>NZ_JOJP01000002.1:9371-36815 GCF_000710775.1 Endozoicomonas elysicola | reverse complement strand
CACGTTTGCCCGTGGCCGTAACGGTCACGGTGCTTAGTTTTTAATATATTGATTTCTAATTGTTAATTGCTTTAGGTGAGTTTTTTTGGGCTTTAATAGGTCCTTTTTGTTTTACGAGGCTCTGTCCATTACAATCGGTAGATAAAATCAAGTATTATTTCCAGCCTCTATCATTACCCTTCATAACCCCCATTAATCCCACCTGGTTGTGAATAGTATAAAATGTGTGGGTGCAAGCAAGGGCAAAGTAATGACATGTCATTACTTTGCGACTGACTCAGAGTGCACTCGCACTGAGTGGGTGCGGTGTCGTTTCACTCCACCGCAATCAAAAGCCTTAGGAAAATACCAACAACGCTGAATCAACATACTTATCAGCAAATGCTGTATTCGACTGGAGTGATGTCGAATACGCCAATCGCCTTGCCGGATAGGACAGTTCTGATTCATGACCTGGCATTTGAGCACTAAAGTTAAAGAGCTGCTTATCTAAAGTGCCAAATCTTTCGAAGAGATACACTCATGCCAGTCATGTGACATTCTGGATTACAGAATACAATTATCTTAGAAAAAAATACTGCCTAACACTTTCCCTAATCGAAATAGGTTATCCTGTATGCTTCAACTAGGATGAACCCATGGAGAAGAACAAAACAACCCAGATCCAATTCAGAGTGAGTGAGCAGGAAAAAGCTGAAATTCGAGAAAAGGCGAAGTCACTAAATCTGAAATTATCAGAATACATTTTGTCCCTGCACAAAAGAAAAACATTGCCTATCCCTCCATCAAACATTGAGCGACAACAGCTACAACAAGTGGCTCATATCGGGAACACGCTTAATCAGCTTTTAGCCATTGTGCAATCTGGAAAAGTTCCTGATTCTGAAGAAATGCAGCTGGTCATCAAAGCCATCAGTCTTTTCATAAAACTTCATGAGTTGAAAAGATGATTGCTGATGCCAAACTAAACGGCAGTGCTGCTAAAGGCGCAGCCGTAGCCCATTACATGCTTAACCCAGATGCAAAAATAAATGATGACGATGTCAAAAAAATGCAGGCATCTAAAGGCGTTGAGCGAATACTGCACATAGAAACCGATCATGCCAACCCAGTTTTAATTGATAGTTGCCCCAAGAAATCAGCAAAATCATTTATGAATGGTGTTCTGCTGTGGAATAGAAGAAATCGCCCTGGAAAGAAACCACCTCAATCACACTGGGAGCATCGTGTGGTGAGCTTTCACCCAGATGACAGCAAAAAGCTGAACCCTAAGGATGCGTGTGATATAGCCAGAGAGTCACTAAATATCGCTGCACCGGGAGAGCGCCCAGCACTTTATGTGGTACATGGAGACAAAGAGCACCTTCATGTACACATGCTCTATTCGACAGTGAATGAAACAGGAAAAATTCACAATCTCCATCGAGACTATCGTGTGTGGGAGGAAGTAATGGAGGAGCTGGAGGTTAAATACTGCCTGCATAGAGTGCAAAAAAGGGCTGCTTATGCACATGAGAGCCCAATGCGGGAGCCTGACGGTACAAATCCTAAAACGTCTGAATTCAGGCAAATTCAGCGCACGAATGAGCCGTCGCAAAAACAGAGACTGAGACAACTGATACAGGAAACCATCGACGACTGTAAATCAGCGTCAGGTACGGAGAGGTTTTCTCGATTTATGAGCTATCTTCGATCGAAAAACATTGGTGTCAGTGCAAACATTCAGTCTACAGGTCGAGTGGTAGGGCTTAGGTTTCATTATGGAATATTTTCTAAACGAGGTATTAGAGGATCAGCTCTGGGTAAGGCCTATAGCTGGCCCAAATTAGCCTCAACAATAGCGTTTGATCAAAACCCTGGGATAAACACAAAAATACTGAAATTCTCTGATCATCGTATTACCGAGTGGGTAAATCATCAGCATGGTGGAAAACAGTATGCGGCTGAAGTTGGGACTTTTTATAACAATAAGGTAAAGAATTCGAATAAAAATCATACGTTGCCACCTGCTGTTGGTGGTTCTTCATTGGGGAGCTCAGAATCAATAACACCTCACTTCCCTGAGGATTGTCCAGAGTGGATGAAAAGTTATATTCGGGCAATTGTAAGAGCTGCCAATGCAGAGCTGGCTAGAGTCCACCACAAGAATCAAGAGTTAGCTGCTGAATCTATAAAAATTGTTCTGCAGCTTTTAAATGCAATAGTAAAGAGCGAAATAAATCGTCTCTTCAAACAAGCCCACTCAAAACAGCCTTCTAACAGGCTTCAGAAGGGAGTAAAGCACGCACCGACCGAAAAGAGCAGACAATTTCCATCGTCATGAGGTACTCAAAAAAACGGCTATCTAAGACCATCGATGTTTTTATTATGGGTCAGCCATCATTTGGTTTAGCCGGTTGTTCTTGTACATACGTCAAAATATCGCCTGGCTGACAGTTAAAGTATCGGCACAGCTCATTGATACAGTTTATGCCTATATTACAGCCAGGCTCATTGATGATTCGGTTCATTGTCCCTTTGCTGATACCTGTGTCCCTACAAACCTCAGCCAGAGTTATGCGACGATTTTCTGCAAAGCTTTTGTCATCTAATGCCTTTCTCACCAGAACTCTGATCATGTCAAACCCATCATAAGCTGTATAAATATAGGAATATCAAATAAATACTATTAGTTCCATAATATTAATTGATGTATCCATATATTGAACTATATTTCAATATATGGATGTCTCTTTGTGGTGCAGAGTACTTTAATAAAGGGAATTGTTATGGAATTTTATACTCTTGAAGAGAAGTTAGACTTAGTCGCGTCATTGCTTTCTCGTTGGATTTGTCCTGAGTTTGAAGTATCAAAAAGGCTGGTATGGGAATTGGTTTTTTCAAACCAATGCTTTGCAAATGAGTTTTGCCACTACCTGAATGAACTAACGCCAGGATTAATCTGTGAGGAGGAATTTGAAAACCTTCCAGCAGAACCAATACTACCCATCATCGAACCAATCAATAACTACAAAGACTCCAGGATTTTCTGTGTATTTACAGATCAGTTGAGTAATTATATTGATCAGCTTATAGGCAAGATTGAAACCATTCTTAGGTCAACTAACCGGGCCGACATAATAAAGTCTAAAGCGTTTATCGCTGATCTTTCTCAGCAGCACTTAATCAGGCTAGCCTCATACACACCGTTTTGTATGCCACCTACACCAAGCCACATCGATCAGTGGCGTAAAAGTATGCCACAGCATGAATGGTTCAAATTAAGGGGGGAGGGGGGTTGGGTCGAAGGCTCAGAATAAGGGCTTTCTTTGGTAACACTAGGTATCTGAAAGGACTATAAAGAGCCGCCATTCATGAAAGTGACCTATAAGTAGATCTTATATAATCGGGTAGCATATTTGGCGGAGTCAGCCATGAGGGCCTTACGGTGACCCCTACCCGATGAGTTCACCTTCGTATGTGACGTTGATAGTTGAGCAACTGGCCAGACCAGTTACTTTGTTGATAAATGTTCTGAGACTAGGCTGATATGAGTGATCTTGCCATGGTAAAGAGGACATTCCGGTTTATGTTTAAAAGCTATGATGATGGTGCTCATTTCTGTATTCGCATGATCACTGTCTCGCATCATCTTTAGGCAATTATTGTAGTGGTCAACCAATTTCGGATAGTAAATTAGTTTGTTCCTCTGCAATGCTCGCACATGTTTAATCTATTATCTGACGACAATTGTCGTTATTTAGCATAATCTTAATTAAAGTAAGGAATCAGTTGAGTAGTAATAAAAAATTGTTTTTGCCGATATTAACGAAGTGCTTCGAATGACCCTCACTCCAAATCAATAGCTCTGCCTAATGCTATAAGGACATCCATAGCCCAAGAGTTCTTCATGTTGCTTATATTCGCTTTTCAGGTTGTCCATTGCTGGTTTTTGAGGTGGATATGGATGATTATGCACCTAAGAAAAAGGTATTCCTTGAAAAAATGTAAAGGTAAATCCTCGTACCATCATGCTGGGCGGTTTGGATACCGGCTCCCAATTGAATAACGATATCGTTGGCCAATGCTGAAGTGAACATGCTAAAGCCAAGTATCCTCAGCGAGAAATTGCCATTAAAGGAGGGAGCTCAGATAAAGAGCTCCAGAATAGCAAAAGAATAGAACGATGCAGGGGGGGCTTGCTAGAACTGTGATACAAGCCAAGAAACAGATATCCCGAATCTGAATTTATGTGCTTTATAGACGAGCTAGCTCAATGTCCTTACTGAATGCATGTTTGGTATTGAATGTAAGCTCAGTAACAGCCTTATCCTCTATCATTCTGGTTTTAATCTGAATATCCTTATCCTCAGTTGTTGATACGTTCTGCCAATGGCCCTCCAATGTCATGGTTACCCTTGGGGTTTCACTATCATGATACAGCCATTTCGGATTATCCCGTAAGTCATCAATGGTGATGTGTTTCGTTTTTGGTGCCAGGCCTAGGTCTGGATTAACAACACTCAACACTAGGTTTCCGTAAGATGTTTTCCGACTCATGGCCAGCATGGGCGTATCCGTGGACAAAATAAGATCTGAGGCAAAGTCTCCACCTGCTTTGAAAAAGGCATAGGCAGTGATGCCTTTTTCAATATGCTCAACAATGTGAGCCATCTTATCTTGCTGTTTCACCCGGTAGATTTTACTGGCGTTACGCGCAAACGCTTTTGTTTGTTCTTTACCGGCATTTACCAGAATAACATACTCATAACGTCCGGATTTGATTCGGTTACCATGAGATAACCAAGCAGTTGCATATAAGTCACTGGCGTTTTCCTTCCCTTTTTCGTCAGGAGCGGTTTGCTCGGTACGATGGACCATCAAGTCCACAGGGTTTGGAAGGTAATAGCCATTGTCAGCACTGTCCGTCAGCCAGACTGGCTGATTCTGTGTAGTATTAAAAGCTGGCTTTTCACCAGTCAACATTGAACCATTGAAGTAGGTGACGGTGTCTTCAGAAGGCAGACGCGTTTGGAAAAGAGTGGTCGCAATTTCGTGCTGGCCATCACCACCGTGAATGTCGCTGCCTAACAAGACGATGTGGTTGTCAAAGAAAAACAGTGATTTATTCGCAGTTAATGTGACCCCCCCCATCTGGTTATCGTAAACCATAGCGTAAACGCCATTTGCATTTTCTGCACTCAAGCCGCCTACAAATGATTCTGTCGACCAGTTTCTATGGTCTTTTCGCATTTTCTTATAAGGAACGCGAACTGTCGTGGCGCCTGGCAGGCGGTGCCAGTCCCAACCATTAATGCCATAACCACTGTCAAATGCATTAACTGGATTCCCTTTTGTGTACAGCCTCAATACACCGGAACTGGCATTACCACCATAAAGGTTTTGTGCTTTTCCAGATTCATAATCCCAGATATAACGACTGAAGCCTTTGACTGCGGCCATCCAGCCGGGACGGCGATGAATACTCATGGCGCCATAAGGGTAGACCCAGTGCCCGGTTAAAGCTGGTTCAGGATCTATATTTTCGTTTTCAAGAGCCAGCATTGCCTCTATTTCACCGAATGCACCAAGCCCCTTACCATCAAATGTCTCACTCAATATACTGGATCGCTCAAAATAACCTCGATCCCATAATCGGGCAAAAATAGCTTTCATCTCTGGGTCGTTGAGACCGCTGTTCATACCATAATAAGCGTAAGCAGGCAGGAGGTGGACTAATGAATCCAGTTGGTGTGGGAATCTGCCGGCAATTCCCCGATGCATATCGTATTTCTGGGAGTATATGCGGAAGGTTTTCAGCCCCAGTTTAACATTGGCTATGGATTCATCGGTGACTTGAAAAGATGTGCCTTGAAGTAGGTATATACTTCTGGCTGCAGCTTCCAGCCCCTGCTCAGAGTAGCTATTTCCATAAACACCTTTATGGTGGTATCCGACACCATCAGGTTTGATCTTATCTGCCCAGCCGGGAGCTAATGAATACGCTTTATTATAAAAGTGTGTCAGGAACTGCATGTTTTTTATACGAGATGGATCATCAGGTAGCTGAGTTACAACGTAAGACAGACGATTCCTTACCATGGATTTAAACCCGTCAGAGTTAAATCCGGGGAATTGAAAATGGGTCATACCCCGGCCATCCTGCTCCGGAGCAAAAATCCGGGTAACCCAGTCAAGGGTTTCCAGCTCACGTTCTAGGCGTCCTGCCTGATGCAATTCATCTCTCAGCAATAACAAGGATTTTGAATATCCGGAGATGTTATTGTTGATACTTCCGCCAAAGCCGGTGAATCCAGTCTTTCTTAATTCATCAAAGTCGAAGCCTGTGTCTACCCCCTTTTTCCAGCCAGATGCATGCATATGATCCAGAATGGCAATAATCGTTGCTACCGTTTCAGGTTTTCTATATCCGGGGTTTGGGCTATCAATCAGGCCTGGGTAGGCATAGGACATACTCAACGATGGTAGAATGGTATCAAATACATACCGTGCAACAGGTTGCTTATCTTTGGTACGGGCAAAGCTGATTTTACCCAACCCTTCTACTCCCCCTTCTTGCATAAATTTTTCTTCAACATTGTTGAATGTGCTCAGCATAGTTTCATGCTGTATGCGCACTAGCGGGTCAGATTTGCTGAGTGTCCCAGTACCTACTGTCCAGTTTACATACCGACGATAAATGGTTTCCAACTCCTGAATTTGCTCAGGTGATACTTGTTGAATTAGTTGTTGAGTATGGTAGATAGCATTTTTTTCCACTTGGGGGAGTGGCGCAGAGCTTGCGGTACATCCGACCACAAAAAAGCTGGCAAACATGACGCTGCCAAGAGTTTTTACAACACTCATGAGAATGGTCTCGTTAATATCACTGCATTGACTCGAATAATAGCCACGCTGAATCTTAACTATGTTGAAGCATGGCTGACCGGTTTCGAAAGCGATAACTCAGTGAGCTGTTTGTGAATGATCTATAAAATGTTGGGAGTAGATAATGTGTTCACCAGAAAAACTTCTGATATCCACAGGCACGCATCAGTGCTTCCACGTAATAATAATCACCGTATGGAAGCATATTTCTGGTGCGCCCCCGATGAACAAATGATGCACCTTCATCAAGCAGCCCCCACGCATTTGGGTTATCACTCAGGTCACAACGTTCAATAAGCCCGCCAAGCAGGTATTGCCCCCATTTTTTGAAATGTGCGGCTTCGTCCGGATTGTCACAATGTTTGGCAATCAGAAAGAGCCCGGCAGCACTGCATGAACCGGCAGAGCTGTCGCGGTGTGGTGTTTCATTTTCGGGTAAGCGGTAATCCCAAACAGGAACCGGGTCATGCTCAAGATGGTGGCATACGACACGAGCAATATTTTTGGCGACATTCAGATGTCGATCTTCTTTTGAGTATTCGTAGATCTGTGCAAACCCGTGCAACGCCCAGGCCATTCCCCTGGACCAGCAGGATTCGTCAGCATAACCCTGAAAATTCTCACCACCTATTGGTTGCTGAGTGAAAGGGTCAAAGTTAAATGTGTGGTAAACGGTATAGTCCTCCCGAACTACTGTCTTTGATAGTGTATCTGCATGGCCAATAGCGCATTCTCTATAGACTGGATTACCGGTTTCTTCAGATGCCCAGAACATAAGTGCCATATTTTGCAGGGAGTCGATGATAACCCGACCGGTTACATTTCCCGGGGTTACTTCCATGTCTTCATTCCAGGCGACAAAATATTTACCGCCGCGACGAAAGCGCCCTAGAAGACTATCTGCCGCAGTAAGTGCCATCTCCCGCGCCTTGACGTTGCCAGTCAGTTTATAGTCCGCCACGCAGCTTAGGGAAAAAACGAACCCCAAGTCATGATCATGGGCCATTCGCAAGGCTAGCGTGTTTTTCATGTAGTTATTTTGGAGGCGTGCTGCATTTTTAAAGATTTGTTCAGAGGTTATTTTATGAGCAAGCCATAATTGACCGGGCCAGAAACCTGAAACCCAATTCCACTCTTGACAATATTGCCACTTCAGATCCGGAGTTCCCCACATAGGTTGGCGGTCACCAATCCGTGGAATATTGCGCTTGATGGCTGCGATAACTTTTAAAAGTTGTGTTTCGAACGTTTCCTGACTGTACTCCCTTGGGCAGGGAGGCAGTGAAGTTAGATTTTGTGTCATAAGATAGGCTTAAGTAGGGTGTTCAAAGTTTGGCATTATTCAGTTTTTTTTATTTCATTCTTTGATGCGAGTCATGTTTTGTTGTAACGCGATCTTATGGTGGTGTTAAAAAAACATTATTGATTATTCTGTATATATATTAAGCGATATGAGTCATTTCCATCATTGGAATAACCTATTCATAATAGGATAGATTTATTACGGCCAATAAATGCACAAAATGATGTTAAAAATACATAAAATGTTCAGCTTTTGATTGTTTTTGTCTTTATTCTGATTTAGATCAGTAAATAGATAGTAAAATAATAAGAATATATTTGTCGTCAATTACTAATACTAATTGTCGTGGGTGTGGTTAAGGTATTTGTCTTTTTGATGACAAAATGAGAGCGTACAAATATCTCATCAAAGTATGACAATTTCTTTTATTATCGATATAAAGCTTCATTCTGGTTAATAAATGAGCGGTTTGGATTTTTCTAACTTAAATGATTTGGAGTGTTTGAGTTAAAACTTTTTCAGGTCTGGAGAAAGTCATTCTTTTTGATTGAATATTTCAATCACAGATAACGGATTATCCATGCGTAATTGAGCAGATAAGAAAGCTTCTGTAGTGCTTTTAGGTAATATTTTCATGTTTTTATCCGTTAGTCAGCTAAATAAAAGTGATTTGTCATTTCAATATAAGCCAATTGTGTTTGCATTGTCTTTGCTGGTTCCAACCATGGGTTTTGGTAGTGATGGTTCACCCCTCACACTGTTTGAAGAAGGTGAATTTTCTTTGATGTCATTCCATGAAATGACCGGGTTGGATGAGTGGGATAAAGATGCACAGAAGCACACAACCAGCTATGCGGCACTGGGTGCGTTGATGCTTGACTATGAGTCAGGTTATGTCGGTGATAATTATCTATCCATGGGGTTTGGGCTTGGAGGGTCATTTACCTACAAATTATCGCAGCGCAACCCTGATACCAGTCTGGGAGGCTCAAAGCTGGGACAGACAGACTGCGTAACGGATCCCCAAAAAGGAACAGTCAATTGTGAGGGCACAACAAACGATGCCAAACTCAGTCAGGCAAACATTCGTATAAAAGCCGGCAAAAAGAAGAAGAGGAGTCTCAATGCAACTATTGGTATCGGTTATTTCGACGCCGGGATGATTGAAAGCTATGACCCAGATTCTGATTTGACTCCCGTCAGTTACAGTGGTTTTGCCGTGAATGGACGTTGGGATGATATTGATCTTTCCGCGGCTATGGTAACCGGAATGATGAAGAAGAGTGCTACCTCTATTGAAAAGCTGGGCTACAAAGAGGATATCACCAAACCTTCATCGGCGTTCGTACATATTGATCATGTGGGAGGGGTTAGCCTGATCCATAAGCTCGACTCGTTTGGTTACACTCTGGGCTATTCCTATGCCGAAGGCTTTAAACATCGATATTTAGCTCATGCTAAATATTCAATGGATATAATGGCTGACTCACGTTTGCAATTTGATGCAGCACACAGCTTGAATCAGCACAGGGGTAAAAACTGGGATGAAGCCATCAAAAAGGGCATGGAAGAAGAAGGTGCTGATAAAGCCTATCTGACAACGGCCAGGCTTCGTTATCTATACCAGGATGACTTCCGCCTTGGGTTTGGTTGGTCGACCACTGGCGGAAATATGAATTTCAATACATCACTGGCCGGGGTCGATGCCCTGGAGATTCACTACGGGCAGGGCTTTATTGAAAAATTTCGTGGCTTGAATAATACCTCTCAACGTTTTGAAATAGCGTATTGGCCTAATAACTTTGATACCCCAATCTTACGTGATCTGCGACTGCGCTATCAGTATGTTTGGGGTGATGATGAATATGCTGGCCATAGCAAGAATGAGAAGGGTAAGGCTCAGGAGCATATTTTTGATGTGGTCTATACCAAGCCAAGTGGGAGTTTTGCTGGTACATCGGTAACCCTGAAAGTCGGCAAATTATTTGCTGATGACGTTTGGGCAAAAGTAGCAGATGGAGAACCTGATGATGTTGGGGATATTGCTAAATTCAAATTGATGGTCAGTATTCCAATCCTTTAAGTGTTGTCTATGCTTCAAATAGGCTGGAGGTGTTTCAGCCTATTTGAGACTTATTTGAGCGGGCTCAATGTTGAATTAGATGTTATCCTGCTCGATATCTTGAAAATAGCGTAAGGTTCTTACTTTAAGATCAAGGGTTGCAGGTGCATCACAGATCATAATGGACTTAGGATGCAGTTGCAGGGCAGAGATTGTCCACATATGATTGACAGCCCCTTCTACGGTAGCCTGAACTGCACGGGATTTGTCTCCACCAGTTGCAAGAATCATCAGCTCTCGGGCATCCAGAACGGTACCAACACCAACAGTAAGTGCTCGCTGAGGAACTTGGCTGATGTCATGGTCAAAAAAGCGTGCATTCGCTTGTCGGGTTTCGGTGGTCAGCATTTTTGGTCTGGTTCTCGAAGCCAGTGATGAGCCAGGCTCATTGAAGGCAATGTGCCCATCATGACCAACCCCCCCCATAAATAATTCTATACCACCATAGCCTTTTATAGTCTCTTCATATCGTTGGCATTCAGCTGCAAGATCTTTGGCGTTGCCATTAAGAAAGTTGATGTTCTTTTCAGGAATATCCACATGGTCAAAGAAGTGTCGCTGCATGAAAATCCTATAACACTCAGGATGACTTGCAGGCAAGCCAACGTATTCATCCATATTGAAGGTAATGATGTTGGTAAAACTGACCTCGCCCTTATGATGAAGCCTAATCAGCTCTTGATAGGTTGGAATGGGGGTGCCACCCGTGGGTAGACCGAGCACAAATGGTCGATCCGTCGATGGATTAAATTGCTTGATGCGCTGGACGATGTGGCGGGCTGCCCATTGGCCAACGGAGTCCTTGTTTTCCAGGGGAATAAATCGCATGAATAAAGGCTCTGACTCTTAGTCTTGAATGGTTAAGTTTTCACTGCTTATTTATTACCTTCCCAAGTAACAGTGCAGTTTATCAAGCCTGGAAAGGAATAATTTGCTTTTAAAGATGATGTATTAGTAAGTGGTCAGCCTGAAGAATATTTAAGCATGTCTGGGTGACCAATACGATTAACAATCCTAATATAAATTTTCTGATAAAAAAAATTGGCGAGTTATAAAATTGTAAGAAAAGTTATCATTGTTCTTATGGTTTTTGACGGAGATCAAGTTGTGTTTTATTTCGATCATTGTTTTTTGATGGCTTCCTGTTGCTAATTTATTTTGGTAGCGTTGTTTGCATAAAAAATATCCGATTTTCCATTGTGTTTTTGTTGAAATATCATAATTTGTTTTTTTTTACCCATGTTCGTTCATTTGTTGATTTGCGTCAGGGAAAAAAAACACCCCTAAGATGAAACTTGCCGTCAATAAGGTTGCAGCGCTGGTTTACTTGGTCTGTCTATATTAGCTGTCAGGATGTATGTTTTATAAACAGCGACTGCAAAGTTAGAATTTTCAGGCAGCTTAGGCTGAAGAACAGCGTCAACTCTGAAACCATCTACGAGTTAAATAACATCTTCTTAATCGTTAAAAAGTTATAACTAAGATTTTTTATTAATTGTGCATATGCAAACTAGCGCAAGGGGAAAACATGGGTATTAATATTACAATCATTTCTGTTTATTTCTTGCTCTTGATAGCAATAGGGTGGATATTCAGAACGTTTAACACAAATACCAGTGACTACTTTCGTGCTGGTGGTGGCGCGATGTGGTGGATGGTTGGTGCCACCGCATTTATGACCCAGTTCAGTGCCTGGACATTCACCGGAGCGGCGGGCAAGGCGTATCTTGATGGTTTTTCAGTTTCAATGATCTTTGTAGGTAATGCCATTGCCTACGCTCTGGGTTATATGTACTTTGCCCCAAAATTCCGACAGCTTAGGGTAGTGACCGTAATGGAAGCGATCCGTATGCGTTTCGGTAAGACCAGTGAGCAAGTCTACACATGGGCTGGAATGCCAAATCAATTGCTCTCTGGAGGTATCTGGTTGAGTGGTCTGGCACTGGTGATTGCGGCGGTTTTCGATATAGATATGGAAGCTACCATTATCATTACCGGTTTAATAGTACTGGTCATGTCGGTTACCGGTGGCTCCTGGGCTGTTATTGCTTCAGATTATATGCAGATGGTTATCATCATGGTTGTCTGCGTTCTCTGTGCTGTTGTTGCCATGGTTCAGGGCGATGGTGTTGGGAATATTATTGCTAATTTCCCAGTAAGCGATGGAGGTTCTTTCGTTTCAGGCAATAACCTTAACTATCTCAGTATCTTTAGCATTTGGTGTGTTTGTATTTTCTTGAAACAGGCCACCATGCTGAATAATCTGACAAATTCGCATCGCTATCTGGCAGCGAGGGATTCTATCAGTGCAAAAAAAGGAGCGATGTTGGCCGGTATGCTAATGTTGGGTGGTATATTTATCTGGTTTACACCCAGCTGGTTTATTGCAAGCCAGGGGATTGATCTTTATAGCGTATATCCTGAGTTTGGTAAAAAAGCGACAGATTATGCCTATATCTATTTTGTTAAGGAATATATGCCCGCTGGCATGGTTGGCCTGATGGTTGCTGCCATTTTTGCGGCTACCATGTCTTCCATGGATACTGGATTGAATAAAAGTGCTGGTATTTTTGTCAGAAGTTTTTACCGGCCTGTACTGCGTCCTGATGCTACAGAAAAAGAGTTACTGACAGCCTCCAAAATCGCATCCACGGTGTGTGGTTTAATTATTATTTGTGTTGCCTTGTTCCTGAACTCTCTGAAAGAGATGGATCTCTTTAATATCACTATGTATGTGGCTTCCTTGATTGCATTCCCCACAGCCATTGCACCACTATTCGGTATGTTCATCAAAAAGACTCCTGACTGGGCTGCATGGTCAACATTAGCTGTGGGTGCAGTTGTTTCCTATTACGTTGGTTTTGTATTAACTCCAGAAGATATTGAGCATTGGTTTGGTTTGAACCCGTTAACGGGGCGTGAGTGGGCAGATATTAAAGTTATTGCTGGTATATTCGGACATATTGTAATTACCGCCGGCTTCTTTGTATCAACGACACTGTTCTACAAACCACTGACAAGTGGACGTGAGCAAGAGGTTGTAAAATTCTTTGGAAATCTGGAAAAGCCTGTTGTCAGATCTTCTAAGAAACAGGGTGATCTGGATAAGAAACAAGGAAATATTATCGGCAACCTGATGATCCTGTCGGGGGCGCTGATCATGTTCATGGCAGTAATCCCTAATGAATTATGGGGGCGTCTGCTTTATCTGTCTGGTGGTTTCGTCATTGCGATTGTGGGTTACTTGTTGAGAAGCCCAAAGCAAGCTGTCTCTCCGGCTGCTTTAGTAGCCAATACCTAGAAGAGTCAATAAAAAGACAGCCCTGTGCAATCTGTTGCAGGGCTGTTTCCTGCCAGAATTAATGAGAAGCAACGATGACACTGCTGTATGGCTTTGATATTGGTGGAACCAAGATTGAGTTCTCGGTGTTTAACCAGAGTATGGAGCGTCTTTATACGCAAAGAGCAAAGACGCCAACTGAAGATTATGCGCAGTTCTTAGCGGTAATAACTGACTTCGTTACGGCCTATGATCGTTTGAATCATGTTTTTGGCCCGGTCGGTATAGGATTGCCTGGCCAGCAAACAGCAAATGGTATTACCCGGTGTAACAATATTCCCTGTATTGATGGTTGTTATCTACAGCGAGATCTTGAAAAGATATTGAATCGACCGATTAAAATAGCCAATGATGCGGACTGTTTTGCACTGTCTGAGGCTCATGATAAGAGTTTAGAGGGAGCAAGCTCCATTCTGGCTTTAATCCTTGGAACAGGCTTTGGTGGAGGGCTAGTGAACAATGGACGTTTATATAGAGGTCATAACGGAGCTGCTTTTGAAGTTGGTCATATGCGACTGCCCTGTGATGCAATAGCGCTCGTTGGCTACGATAACCCATTGATCCGTTGTAGATGCGGACAAACTGGATGTCTGGATCACTATCTGTCTGCCCGGGGGTTTGCTGATTTATACAACCACCACTATACCTCTGTATGCGATTCTCGGATGAGTGCTGAAGAAATTACAGTAAAATATTGCCTGGGTGACCAGAAGGCTAAATCCCATACCGATCGCTATCTGGAGCTGATGGCAACCTGTCTATCTGGAATTATTGCCATGATTGATCCTGAGGTGATTGTTTTTGGTGGCGGTCTTTCCAACTTTGATGTCATTTACGATCAACTACCAGAACTATTAAAAAAACATACATTAAATGGCAGACCTGTACCGTCAATACGTAAGGCTGTATTTGGTGATTCTGGCGGTGTTAGGGGAGCCGCATTATTAAACGCTTCAGCCCCTGGTTACGCATAAAAAGTAAACAGCACTGCTAATGGAAAGAGAATTAATGAACAAGCACAATCAACGCTCAGTTCAATCAACTACTTCGAGACAGAACAACAAACGACCTAATGTCTTGATGATTCAATCCGACGAACACAGTCCGTTCTTAAGTTCCATTGAGGGACACAAGCATATACAAACTCCTAACCTGCAGAAGCTGGCTGACCGTGGATGCTACTTTCAAAGCCACTATACAGTATCGCCTCTTTGCTGTCCGGCACGATCATCCTGGTTTACAGGGCAGCGACCACATAAAAGTCAGGTTTACAACAACAGCATTGTTTTTCCAAAAGCTCTTCCAACTATTGGCGGAATCTTGAATAAGCAGGGCATTTATACCGTTCATATTGGCAAAGTAGATGGCCATATGAAGGCGGAGGATATGGGATACTCCGAAATGCATCGTCTGTGGTCACCTTCGGTGCAAGATCCTGGAGATATGAATATCAGTCGTAGCCCAGTACCGGTTCGTTCCTTGGTGAGTATTGATGGTGTTGCCAGAAACGAAATGTATGGCCCGGTTGAAAACCCATTCAAGCAAGATGAGCCCGCATTTAAATTAACAGCAAACTGGTTAGCCACTAAAGCTATTGAATTGGATCAACCTTGGTTTGTTTCTCTGAATACTTCCAAGCCACACTTTCCCTGCTTCACTTCAGAGGAGCTTTGGAATAAATACGAATCTTGTCAAGATCTGCCTGAATTTGATGCGTCACACCCTAATGCCTTGCATCCGGTCACTAGAAGCCTGCGTGATCACTTTCAAGTGGATCAGTATGATGAAAAGGCATTACGGGGAATACGTCGCGGATATGTCGCTAATGTGGACTGGCTGGATAGTAAAATTGGTGAGCTGGTGGCTGTGCTTGAAGAAACTGGCCAGCTGGATAATACCGTCATCATTTATACATCTGATCATGGTGCCATGATGGGGGAGTTTGGATTGCAGTGGAAATGTTCAATGCATGAAACATCCGCACGAGTCCCTTTAATCATCACGGGACCTGGGTTTGAACAGGGGGTCATTAATCACACTGCGACGGACTCTATGGATCTTCAGGCAACCATTTTTAAAATCTTTAACGCCGAACGCCCTGATGAGTGGGATGGCGAGCCTATCCAGAGCCTTACAATAAATGATAATAACCGTGCGAGCATGAGTGAATTCCATGGACATGGAACTCATAGCAGCAGTTACCTGATTCGACGAGGTGACTGGAAATATGTTTATCACTTCGGAGAGCCTGCGCAGCTGTTCAACATAGCAAATGACCCTAGGGAAAGTATTGACGCTGTGCAGACCGCAATAGAAAATCCTCAGGTTGTTGATGATTTACATAGCGTTTTACTTGGTTATCTTGACCCGGATAAAGAATATCATCGTGCTGAAGCATTTATTAATAAACAACTGGAGGAATTCAAAACAGGTGGCTTTGAAATGCTCAGTGGGGGCCATGCCCTGAGAACACAATAGTTGGAAAAACCAGTAAATGTAATGAAATGATTTATCAGAAACAGCCGCAGCAGGAGCAGCTACGGCTGTTTTTACTGATTAAGCTCATAGAAAGATTATGAGTAGATTTTTGTTGCAATAAGCCAAGTATCCCTGACTCTGTTTTATAAAGTAGTTCAAACCTGACCAGGCAATTTTTTTTACGAAGTGATTGCCATGGCAAAAGAAAATACCCGAAACCATAAATTAGGGTGCATCAATCATCCTGCATCATTTCAGAAATATCTCGTTGGGCCTCCAGAGACCCAGTTACATAAAAACTTCATCATTCTTTTTCTTCATCTGAGGCTTTCCAATGATGATGCTTTCAAACAAGCACCGGCCACTGGCAAAACTGTTTTTATTACTTTGCCTATCTCTTCAGGCGTATGGCTGTAAAAGCGATGGGGGAGGAGACGCAGGCGGCTCAAGCAACCTTCCAACGCCTCCATCTCGAACGCCGCCTACCATTTCCATTATTGGTCAGGAGCACACAGAGGTACTGGTAAACGCTGTTTATTCGGATCCTGGTGCCACAGCCAGTGATACGGTTGATGGCAATCTGACCGGCAGCATTACCACTGAAAACAAGGTCAATAGCTCAACTCCTGGTCTGTACAGTGTTACCTACAAAGTTATGAACTCGGCTAGCCAGACAACAACGGCCGTTCGTAGTGTCACTGTCAGTGATCCATTTGATCAGGACGATATAAGCGATGAAGCAGTACTATCCGAGTACTTTGATATTCAAACCGGCAGTATAGCAGGTAGTAAGGTAACTGGTCGTATCAACCTGTTAAGAAACAAAGAAGCCTTAGGCAGTTGGAATACCACGCCAATATCGGTACCTGCAAGTTATCGCTTCTATCTTATTGGCGATAGCAGTAATGGTATGTTTTCCCTCAATACTATCCGTGATGCATCTGGATACCGTCTGTTTGGTGAATTTTCAGTTGCTGACGGGAGAACTGCACTGGCTGGCGAATACCCTGTAAGAGTGGAATTGCGCGATGGAAATGAGGTAAAAGCACGTTTCACCAGTAATATTCATGTTGTGGATAAAACCCAGTGGGCGTCTTATTTTGAAAAGCTTACTCAGTTTGCACAGTCTGAAAGCCGGCTCTGGGGTAGAAATAAACTGATTTATGGCAGCCCTGAGCTGGAAAGCATCCTTTCGCAGATCGAAGCTCACAACGGTCAATTCACCGACCTGCATATATACAACATGAACAGTACAGATGAATTGTTAGATTACAAAGCATCTAAAAACATAAAAGCCTTTGAAACGGCAGCCAACCGGATTGGTGGCATTGGTCATGCACTCAAAGTTCTGGATACATCAGACAGTCACTACAACGATAAAAGAAGCCGCCTGATCAATGCGATTCTTACATCATTTAACGCTTATGCCGCTCTGATCCCTGTGCATGAATTTGATGACTTCAGCCACGATGCTTCACCCAATGGCATCAGTTTCACTGATCGCACCCATCAATGGCGATTCACCGACCCGGTCACCCTGCCGTTGATACTGGCATTCAACACTTTATGGGAAGAGGCCCAGGATGGCTCGGATGACGCTGAACAGTTTCTCTATAATATTCACAATCTATTCCAGATCGCTTTTGCACTCCCCTACCAACACCGTTTTGATCAGGAGTATGATCCGGCTACAACTTTATACACCAAGTATTATCTGGAGAAAGATTTAAGCCAGTCCCCCGGTGCCTGGAGCGATGCTAACCGGCATCATCGTATTCGCAGTTGGTCTGCAATGGCAGGTCTGTGGAAAGACTATAACCGACCACTAACCGATAAATCCTGGTGGTATGATGGCTATCAGCCTTTTGCAGATCACAACACAACTCTGCTCAATAGCTGGACACCTGAAGGATCATTAAAAGATCTGAAAGCATGGATAGACTCAAATGCAACCCGAGGCCTAACTATTGGTAATGCCGGGCTTTTGCCGGATGGCACGATCTCTCACCATACCGGGCTTCGTCAGGATATGGCTATGTATGCCTATGGCTATGAATGGCTTGCCACTACACCAATGAAAGTTGCGGAATTGCTGCGGGATACTCAATGGAGTATTGATGGACAATCTATTGATAATTCAGCTGAATTTATCCTGAAGAGTGTTAAACCCGTTATCTACAAAGATGGGCATGATTACCAGACAACTGGGCGTTCATTCCTGTCCGACTCCCTTGGTAGTTTTGGCAGCGCTAAAGTTGCAAAAGATATTTCTATCATTCTTTCAGGAAAACCTGAAAATGCAGCAGTATCTTTTGAACAGGATTTATTAGATTTCCAAACATCATTAATCAGTGGTAACCATGAACTGTCTGGCAGCTACCCTTTCTGGAACAGTGAGTTCCTCGTTCACCGCAGAGGCGGTATCGACAATGAAGATCCTTGGTACGCATCTTTCAGCGCTCAGTCCATCAGGGTGCGTGGAGCAGAAAGCTTTGATTCAGACCCGGGGTTTCATAATGGTAGCGGTATTCTGCAGGTCAAAATAACCGGTGATGAATACGGCGAAGCTCGTTTTGACTGGGACTGGCATTTACAACCGGGCTTAACTGAAGAGTGGCGTAATGATGCCATTCCCATGCAGTCTCAGGATGATAAAAATGGTTTAAGCGACGAAGTATTAGCTGGTGTACTCTCTGATGGCAGAAATTCCATTGGCAGTTTTAAATACTCAACTAAAGCCAGCTATGCATCTGCCAGGGCCGATAAGTCAGCGTTCTTCTCTGACGCTGGTGTGTTTGCTATGGGTGATCAGATTCGAAGGGACGATAAAGACGGTCAATATGCTTCAAATGCGCAAAACCCAATAGTTACCACCGTAGACCAGGCACTTTGGAGTAGTGCATTGAGTTATGACTTCGGCTCTGGCATAAAATCTCATAATGTTGGTAGTAACCTGAATTTCAGTGTTGTGATCACTGAGCCTGTCTGGGTGCATCAGAACAACAAAGGTTATCTGATCTGGCCTGATTCTGATGGAAGTACAAAGCTGACCATTGTTGCTGGTTCTGCCGTTAATGATACCTACACCAAAGTTAACAGGAATATTCCTGTGTACTCACTTTTGATTGATCATGGCATAACCCCGGACAATAACAGCGATAGCTACCAATATCTGGTGCTGCCTAATGTATCTCAGGCAGAAATGCCCGGATTGCTGGCGCAATTCTCAAATCAAAATCAGTTCGAGAGAATACAGACAGACAGCATTTATGGTACCCGCTGGGTACTTAATGGAGAGCAACTGATTCAGCTGGCTTTCCATCAGCAAGGTATGGCGACTCTTGAAGACGGCAAGACAATCACTGTTGATAAACCTGCGCTGGTTCAACTTCAGGAAACGGGTGATCTCTGGATTGTATCCATCAGTGATTTATCACATCACAGTCGGGATGACGACCCTGATCAGAAATCCGATTTTCGTGTACAGCTCAAAGAAGGAGAGAACATAGTCAATGTTGAGCTGAACTGGTCATTGCAGCCAGGGAGCTACCAATATCTAACTAAGGGATACCGGAACCATTATCTCCCGGGGCAGGATATGTCTGTAAGAACTTTCGGTAACACCAGCCGCATATCTGTAAGCCTGCCAGACAGTACAGATGATCAAACCTACGGATTCAGGGAAGAGTTGTTCTCTGGTATGACAGCTACTGCATCAATTCCTGCTAATTAACACCAATACCTTGGTTTCCTGGGCACATGGAGGTGCCTTGAGACTGCTCAGAATAATAACAAAATAGAGGTACAGAGTATTGAGATGATTCAGTCAAATCTGAACGAATGGTTGATTCACTACAAGACTGAGCATACCCATCAAGGTAAGCAGTGCAACAAGAAAACACCGATAGAAGCATGGTTTGATGGGAAAGCGATCGCGATCTGGAAGGAAAAGGTCATAGCCAGAATTTGACCTGGCAGTCACCTTCCTGGAATTCGGTAACTGTCAGGTCCGGTTTAACTTATACATATTCTCAATTAGAAAACGGTTTATTTTGCTCCTGTCATAACCGGATTACTGTCGAGTTGATAAACGTTAATATTGCTGTACGCACCTTTGGCTAATACCATCAGTCGAAACCCCCAGTTACCACCAGAAAGCGGTTTTTTATCCGTGTAACTCAGTGCATGCTCACCGTTCACAAAATAATTCACCTCTCCGTTCCACTTGGTGACTACCATTTTGTGAAGTCCTTCAGGATTTTCGCTTGCGATATCACGCCCTGAAGCGGTCATGTGTCTGCCGGGTGATTTGCGCATATTGGCGGACTTACGAAATGGGAAAAAATAAGAAATACGATACATTGTCACATCGCCGCGCATAATTTCACTGGCTAACCCCGTTCTGGGCGCGACATCACCATGCAAAACATCCTGACCATTCAGTCCCTGAGCAGAGAACATTATCATATGCAGTGATTGTGGTGAGAGACTTTGAAAGTCAAAGCTGATTGAATAGTTTTCGGGAGTCGTATTTTTATTCCAGATATTAAAATGCCCCCCCCGGAACACGCCATCAACATACATTTTATCAACTGCTAGAGGATATTTCTCTTTAACCATGGCTGCCAGGTCATCTCCATACTCGCTGGCTTCGTTTGCATCAGAGTATTTTCCCGTACTTTGCAGGGTTAGAAGTGGTTGATGGAATTCTGGCTCAAGAATCAATTTCCCATGTTCGATGGAAGCTTGTCCAAAACCTTCTATAGTCCAATCTGACAGTTGCTCATTGCTTTTGAAATCGTAACCATAAATGGGATGATTTAGATAACTGTCCGATAATTTTTTATTGGGATCATTGGTTAATTTACCATAACCTGTTGATGAATAAATCAACGTGGTGCTCAATAGGGTTAACAGTATATGCTTCATGGTGTTATCTAAGTGTTAGCTGCAGCGTGATTTTTACTGACTGTAAAAATCACCTGCAGACTTGATGTTATTTGGGGTGTCAGAGTGTTATTTAACCTGAATTTCATCAAAGGCAATCAATAAGCTGTCTGGCAGCTTTTACCTTTTCTTCAATGATGTTCCATTTTCTCTGATTGAGAGAGTCAACCGTTGCCAGCCAGGTGCCACCACAGGCTATAACCTGTGGAATTTGCAGATAACTGGCCAGATTATCCGGACTTATCCCACCCGTAGGAATTACCCGAATATGTTGGTATGGACCTGTCAGGGATTTAAGCATATTGACGCTACCGGAGGCTTCTGCCGGGAAAAACTTTAACACCTGCGCACCATGATACATAGCCTGCTCTATGTCACTCGGGGAGTTAATACCTGGCACCATGAAAACCTTGGATTGAAGAGCATGATTATAAGTAACCGGGTTAAAGCCGGGGCTTATAACAAATTCAGCACCAGCTTGTCTTGCGGCATCCACCTGTTCGGGGGTGAGTACCGTACCTGCAGATAAGATACTTTGTGGATAACGTTTACTGATTCGCTTGATGGCTGCCAGCGACACATCGCTGCGCAGGGTTATTTCCATTATAGGGAATCCGTGGGCAATCAAAATTTCCGCCAGAGGCTCAGCGCTATTCAGGTCTTCAATTTGAATAACCGGTAGCACCCGTTGCTGTTGTAACTGTTTTAGTATCATGTCCATCAATGGTTTCTCTGACTTATCACTCAGACATAAGCTGTTTGTTAATAATGGCTCCCCGGTGCTGGATAACTACAGATGCCAGGGAGTGACCAGCTCTTGCAGCTACTTCCGGGTTATTTCCGTTCATTCGTGCAGCAAGATAGCCTGCGGCAAAAGAGTCACCAGCTGCAGTGGTATCAACTACCTGATTGACCTTAACCGCTGGGATTGTCAGAGGTTCTTCTCCAGATAGGGCTACCAAGCAATTATCTGCCCCCCGCTTTAAGACAATTTCCCTTACGCCTTGTTGCCGACAGCGTTCAATAATGACTTTGTCATTCATTTCTTTGTATAGAGCCTGATCATCATCGACAGTAAGTAAGGCAATATCGGTGAGCTTAAGAATACGGTCGTACCACTGTTTGGCAATGGATTCTGACTTCCATAATGCAGGGCGATAATTATTATCAAAAATGATGGCTTTACCATCACTCTGCAGGTCTTCCAATATGGCCAATAATCGCTTCCGGCTGGTGTTTGGCAGGATAGCAATGCTGATGCCCGATAAGTATATGGCATCCATTCTTTTTAACCATTCAAGTACCCGTTCGGTATCTTGGGTTTCCAACCAGTACCTGGCTGCTGAGTTTTCACGCCAATATGAAAAACTGCGCTCACCTTCAGGCGTTGTATCAATCATATACAGGCCAGGTTGCTTCTCTGGAATTACAGTCACTCCCTGAGTATCAATGCCCTCATCGATCAAAGAAGATTTTATTTTCTCACTCTGACGGTCAATACCTAAACCGGTAATATATGAGATACCCGTTTTATCGTTTATCAGTCGTCGTAAATAAATAGCGGTATTGTAAGTATCTCCTGCAACACATACTTGATAACTGTCCTGTACATTAGATAGCTCAAGCATTGCCTCACCGATAAAGCCAATGTGTTGCCATTCAATTGGTTTTTTATGCACAGTGAAACTCTCTGCAATATAGAATTTTTACTCGGGTTATGCTTTCAGACATCAGGGAGCTGTTGCCCCCCCATGATTAATTGCACTTTTGATATGGGTGTGTAGCAGCTTACCTATCTGTAAAGACGGCTTCAGCCACTATAAACCTGTTTGTAACCCAGCCCGTATTTACAACAGGCTGGCTTAATAAGTGGAAGGGCTCTATCTCGCTAACCAGCCACCATCAACCGCAATGGTATAACCATTGATATAGTCACTGGCAGAGGAAGCCAGAAATACCACTGGACCCGCCAGATCTTCCGGAGTACCCCAGCGATTGGCTGGGATTCGACCCAGAATTTCTGCATTACGCTTTTCGTCAGCACGTAGGGCTGTGGTGTTATCGGTTGCCATGTAACCAGGAGCAATGGCGTTGACATTGATGCCATGGGCTGCCCATTCGCATGCCAGCAGGCGAGTCAGTCCGGCAATGCCACTTTTGCTGGAGGTGTAAGATGGAACACGAATCCCTCCCTGGAAGGAAAGCATGGAAGCAATATTGATAATTTTGCCGCCATTTCCTTGCGCCATAAATTGTTTGGCAACCGCCTGACTCAGAAAGAAAGGGGTTTTCAGATTGATATCCATCACCTCGTCCCAGTCTTTTTCGCTGAAGTTAACAGAGTCTTCGCGGCGAATGATACCGGCATTGTTGACCAGAATATCAACCCTTCCAAGGGTGTTGATAGCCTCCTTAACAATGCGCTCAACTGGCTCAATACTTAGTAAATTGGCTTCAACAAAATGAAAACGGCGACTGGCAGCTAAAACCAACTCCCGTGTTTCAGGAGCATCGATATGACCAACGGCACAAATATCTGCACCAGCCTGTGCAAGTGCTACGGCCATACCCTGGCCTAAACCAGTATTAGCTCCAGTTACTATTGCTACTTTGCCCTGCAAGTCAAAAGAAAAGTTCATTGTTCTGTTCTTGATAGACGATGGTGGAAGATGGCTGCCGAAAGGCAGCTATACTTGACGATTAATCAAATAACCTATTGATTATTTGATTTCGCCCATTGGCACAAAATCCATATCCGAGAAAGTCTGGTTCTCACCAACCATGCCCCAGATGAAGGTGTAGTTCGAACTGCCCACACCCGAGTGGATAGACCAGCTTGGACTGATCACCGCCTGTTCGTTACGTACGACCAGGTGACGGGTTTCTTCTGGTTTGCCCATCATATGGAATACGACATTTTCTTCTTTCATGTCGAAGTAAAAGTACACTTCCATACGACGCTCATGTGTATGGCAAGGCATGGTGTTCCATATGCTGCCTGGTTCCAGCATGGTCATGCCCATCAGCAGTTGACAGGTTTCCAGAACGTCAGGTACCAGGTACTTGTATATTGTACGACGATTGCAGTTTTCAGCGTCACCCAGAGTTTCCGGACTGGCCATTTCCAGGGTGATTTTCTTGGTTGGGTAAGTGGTGTGAGCCGGAGCGCTGTTGATATAAAATTTTGCCGGGTTGTCACTATTAAGACTTAGAAAACTGATTTCCCTGGTACCCTTACCTACGTAAATGGCTTCACGGCTGCCAATCAAATATTCGGTGCCATCAATCAGAACTATACCATCACCACCGATATTGATGGCACCAAGCTCGCGGCGTTCCAGAAAGAAATCTGCACCGATCTCTTTGCCTGCTTCCAGAGAGATGGCTCTGGAGACGGGCATACAACCACCGGCAATAATACGGTCTATATGGGAATAGGTCAGATTGATCTTATCTGCAACCATAACCTCTTCAATCAAAAAATGCTCACGCAGTTGTTGAGTATCGAAGGCTTTAGCGTGTTCACTGTGCACAGGCTCACGTACATTCATTCTCGTTCGCTCCAGACAAATAAGTTTGTTGTTTTCTTAACCCCAATAAGTAATGGTTATTGGGGGTTAAATGAATGGCTTTATGATCAGTCGATATTGGCCCAGATTGGTGATACCCAGCCGATATGGCCATCATCCTGAAAGCAACGAACATAGAAATAATGTTCACCAGATTCGAATGTTTCTGAAAGTTCAACTTCCTGATATTGCTGATCAGTATCAATACGCTTTAGCACTTCACCGTTATGAATCACTTCAATGCGCTTCAGTTTTCTTGGCGCCGCAACCCTGAAGTAAAGATCAACCGAACCTGTGCTTGTTATTGTTTGACCTAAATGAGCATCATTAACATTGAAGTCCATCACCATGCGTGGATGGGTGGTTGCGATGGTCTGACGGTTATGAAGAGCATCAAAAATACTTTCCCGGGTCAGGGTATCCGTGTAAACACCAGTCACACCGCCATAGCCGGGGTTGCCATCGTGACCATCACTGTTGGCGACGAAGCCCCATTTCTTGCCGCGGTTCAGAAAATCAACAACGGTATTGTTTTTGATGTTCCTGCGAGACTTGAGTAACATCGGATTACCTTCGTACTCAAAGCGCCCCCATTGAGCTGAATAGATTTCTACCATGGTTTCATGGTGACTGTCCGGTTCCCAGTTTTTCAGGTCAAACCCTATTTCCGCTTTTCTACCCTTATTTTCAGCGTATTTTGGCATACGGTCACTGAATCGATGCAGGTGCGGAATGGTGAGAATGTCATGGTCTTTATAAAAATCCCAGACATCATGCAGGATGCCAAATTCATAGCCGGGGTAGTCATAATTACTTAGCGAACCCCGGAACAGGCAGATTGTATCCCCACGACGGCAATGGAGTTCAAAACCGGTCATTGTTACGAACTTGCCGGGGTCATCAAAGCGGTCGCACTCCTCAGCCATTGCCTGCCAGGTGGCCTTGTCGATATTTACCCCACGATCTTCATTAAAGGTATAGGTCTGTTCCGTCAGAGCCAGGAAGTCAAGTTTGGACACCTCCCGTGCATGGGTGTAACCCCGCTCTGGTGTCGAACCAAGATCGTTATCCCGGATATTGGCGGTAAGGTTGGAGTGAATATGTGTATCTCCCCAGAACAAAGACGGTGCATTCTCTTCGCAAATAATGACTGCATCGTTAACGTGTAATCCGCTGTCTTCGATAGTCAGCTTGTAAGCACCCTGTTCCAGAGCAATAGAAGCCTTCTGTCCAGCAATATTGGTTGTTGCTACTAGGAGGCCACTTCTCAGATCAAAAATAGACAGTTTGAAATGATCCAGCGTGGCTTCATATAGCGGGTTGCCAAAACGATCCATCGGCAAGATGGATGCCTCAAGCGTTTCACCAGGCCTGCTGTACCCTTTACAAGTCACCTGCAGTTGGGTCAACGTATCAGGTATAAGTTTGATACTGGGGAAAACATCATATTGTTTATATTCCTGAGCCCCCAATAAATCGAACTCAAGTATGTAGTTTAAATAGGTGCCTTCTTTATGGAAGGCCAGCTGCCCAGCACGGGACGGCATACAATCACCTTCAAGCCAGGGACGATCTATTCCGCCGAAGTGAATTGTTATAGCTTCGCCAGGTTTAAGCCCTGTTTCCAGGGTGATGACACCGACACGGCATGAGTCATTCCATCGTTTAATATGCTTGAAGTCGGTTTCGATTTTTTCTACATGGACTTCCAACTGTACTGACTCTTCCTCAGCAATGGCCCAGAGGTAATTAGGCATCCAGTAATCATGAACCTGAAGATATTGCTCACTTCGCTGATGCTGATATGCTGGTACGGTGATACGAATGTGACTACCTGGTTTAAACTCCCGGTGGGCTGTAAAATGAACTTTCCATTCAAGCTCACCACCTGCAACAACTTCTTTTGGCAAGGTGAACTCTAAAAGACCAACATCGATTTCTTTAATTATCTGTTCCATACTTAATACTCATTTATCAGCTTATTTATTGCTATTAACCAAAAATAATTTTTGAATCAAGCAGCCGAATCAGATAGACATCTGAGATGGTGTGGGTCACCAAGGTTATTAAAATATTGCCCAATGCTCTGTTGGGGGGAGTTTGAACTGATTAAAGATAAAAACTCATTACTTTTCAAAAGCGAAAAAGCTGGCATTGTTTTTAGGGTTAAAACCCATTCAAAATTATTTTTTCAACCAAAAGTTTTTTAGAATATAATGACTTTGTGAAATTCCAAAGTCATTACGTGTTTTATTAATTTATAGAGTAGTGTTTAATATTTCTGGTATATATACGCCAATATTATTGGATCTGGCTATATTCAAGATTCCTTCACTGGGCTTCTTGTCAATAAACAAGCTGTTTATTTCTGATAGATGCGTTATCCTTATTGGCGCAGACTTATTCACTTTTTCTGAGTCAATAACCAGAAAAGAATAAGAGCTTCTTTCCAGAACCATCTTTAGGATATGAATTTCCTGCAAATAGAAACCCAGTAAGTAACCAGATTTCTCAACACCACCGCAAGTAAACAAACAATAGTCAACGCTGATCTCTTTAACAAAGGATTCTGTTTCTCTGTCAACCAAACCTGCATTACGTCGTTGAACCGTTCCGCCAGGAATAATGACATCAAAGTCAGTATTCTCATAAATAATATTGGCAACTTTCAGGCTATTTGTAAAAATAGTTAAATCTTTTTTACAGGCGAGTTCGTGAGCAATGGCTTCCATTGTGGTGCCAAGAGCAATAAAAACTGAACTTCCATCTTTTATATGTTTAACAACTTCAAGAGCGATCTGCTTTTGCATCGATCCTC
>NZ_JOJP01000002.1:0-9274 GCF_000710775.1 Endozoicomonas elysicola | reverse complement strand
ATTCTCGGTACTATCAGTGAGATTATCATTGACCGCAAGAGCGTCAGAGGATGTAGCTGCCATGTTAAGTTTAGCGACGCCACCATGATATTTAATGATCAGGTTCTGATCGCTTAAAATACGGATATCACGCCTGATGGTTTGTAATGAGACCCCAGCAGCTTCTGAAAGCTCTTCTGTAGTGGCAAATCCAGCTTGATTTATATATTGAAGTACTCGATTTAACCTTGGACTATTCATTGGACATCAATTCACTGTAAGCAGAAATAGAACTCAATATATCAATCATTCCTCATGTTGATAATAATGCAGTGGTAGTAACTTTATTTCGTTGACATAAATCAAAATATTAATGATGTTGAGCGAAAAGTTATACTCTGGCTATCGGTACAAGTATTCAGTATTTACTTTATATGGTTTAACTGGTTGATTTGTACAAAAAATAGCTTTTATCCTTTTTTGAAAGCAGCTGGTTATGATTTTTTGGGTTAATTGCAACCATGACTTTAACTGTAAAAATACAAATAATACGGGTAGCTTCCCATAATACGTCTTTTGTCACCTGTTTTTATGAATGAGTTAGTGATCTATGGTGTTTTTCGCGCAGCCGTGATTCAAATCAATGATTTGTGATCGTAATCGAGCAAACATACCCCTGCTTAACTTACTATCTTCTTTGCGACGAAAATTATCGATAAGTATTAATGTGTGCAGAGTGATGCAGCTTATCTCTATCAGTTCACCCTGTATGATGATCAAAATATGTACTTCATTACATGTTTGCTGGTGGCATGCACACATCAAGAATCATGGGTTGAATGATGAGCAGTTTAATAACAAAACAAAAGTCGATTTTAGCTGTAGCCATTACATCTGTTTTAGGTGCATGGAGTGGACATGTTTGTTCTGCAGACCTTGGACCAATTACAGATCTCACCGAATCGGTGACTATTAATCAAGGTGACCGGGTTTATAGCGCCTCCGGCAGTGCCATAGACATCACCAGTGGCGGTGATAGTAAATATGATATTACCAATAATGGTATTGTTCAGTCAGACAGTGCTGCAGCCATCAGAATAACCGGAGCCAAGGCCGGCGATATTGTCAATTACGGACAGGTTATTGGCGGTATGGTTAATGGCGAGCAAATTGCGCTGGATACCAGGGGAAGTGAAAATGGGATTGCATATGTCATGCAAGGAGGAAGTGAGACTTCAGGCAATCTATATTTAAATCCAGATAAATATGGTTCAGAAATTGCGGTTAAAGGTAGTACGGCGGCCATTTTTGATGCTGTTTTGGTTTCTGGTGCTCGTGAGTTTAAAGTTGGGCAAGAAAGTACCCTGACACTCAGACCCCAGAATGAGTCCATAGTAATGGATATGCAGGCAGATGGGAAAGTTCGTCTCAGTAATAAATCAACATTGAATATAGAGCTGAACGGAGAGTTAGCGGATGATGAAGCTGCACTCAAGGTTAATGGAGGCTTCGAACTTGATACCGGCGCGAGTGCAGATCTGGTTGTACGGGGTAATGTCCAAGACGTAGCGGGCACTCAACGTTTAATTGAGGCCGACTCGATTACCGGTTATGGCGATTTGGAAGTCACAGGTGGTTGGTTGCTAACAGTGGATAGTCATCAGCTCTTAACCAATGCTGACGGTGACCAGTATATTGAAGCTGAAATATCATACAATGGAGAGGCATCGGCCGAAGATCTGGCACAGATGGCCATTGCCGGGGGAGCCGATACTACCGAGAGTCAGGTATTGGAATCGTTTGGTAATATTGCACTGGGTGGCACCGAAATAAGTTCGGATGTTATTACATTTACCAGTGAGAATAGTGAAGAGCTTGCCAATTTGCTCAATGGCGTCAGCAATGATCAGGAGGCCGCCCGGCTGGCTGGAGAGTTAACCCCTGATCGTAGCGGTGCAATTATCCACGCTATTCACCGCAGTCAGAACCATCAGCTGGATCATATTGATAAGCGACTGTCCGTGTACCGCAATGGCCAGGAAGGCGGTTTCTGGCTGAATATGTATGGTTATCAAGGTGAAAAAGACGTTAATGGTCGTATTGATGGTTATGAGGTCAGTGGTCTCAGTGCCAGCTTTGGTATGGATAAAAATTATTCTGAGAACATGATCGTTGGCGCGGCTTTCAGCATTAATCGACAGGATATTGATACCCAGATTTATAGCACTAACTATATCGTTGATGATTACCAAATGTCGCTCTATGGTAGCCTTAACAAAGATCAGTATTTTACGACATTGGTCGTTAATGCTGGTTACAGCTCTTTTGTCAGTGCTCGCACGGTCGGTGAAAACATCGGCTACAGCGGTAATACCAAAGCAGAAGGCGACTTCTCAGCTATGAACATCGCTTTGCGGATGAATTCAGGAGTGAACTACGAATTTGGCAGGTTCTCAGTTCAACCATTGGTGGCCGCTGAGCTGAACCATCTGAAAATCAGCGATTATGAAGAGACGGGGTCTATAGCTTCCTTAAGTTATGATGATCAGTCTGTTTCGCAGATTAAACTGGGGGGAGGCTTAAACGTGAGCACCAAAATTGAGCTGGATTCAGCGACATTATCGCCCTCACTAATGGTAATGGGCTGGTATGACTTTAATGCTGATGATGAACAGATTGATGCTTACGTTCTGGCTGATGAAACTACCCAGCTTGATATAGATACCGTTTCAGGTGCGTCCAAGGAGCGTTATGAGTTACAGGCTGCCTTGGATTATCACATGAGTCGAAAGGGTAAACTTGGCGTTGCTCTTGGGCATCAGGTTGAACATGATTACATTGATACGAAGTTGCAACTTCAATATCAATATAGTTTTTAATCAAATCATAATTCCCCCAGTGTATACGCACTTAATCATAGGAGATAAATTAACGACCAAGGTAACGATCTTGGACAGCACCAGCTGGAGATAGAAGTAGTAAAAAATAGAAAAGCAGCCAAAAATACCCGATATTTCTGGCTGCTTTAAATAAATCAAGCTAGAGAGCTGGATAGCATCATCAATGCACTGATAGTGATTAAACCGAGTGTGGCTCGATGCAATACGGAATCCGAAACACTTCTTACCAACCGTCCGGCAATGGGCACTCCAATCATGGAACCGATAATCAGAATGATTGCTGTGGTCATATCAGCCTGACCTCCACCTGCGTAACTCATGGCAGAAAGACCAGACAGCATAAGTGCGATAACGATAGAAGAGCCCACTGCCTGTTTAATATTTACCTGCAATAATACGGTCAAAATCGGGAGAAGAAGAACACCACCACCGACACCGGTTGCACCAATCACTACGCCAGATCCTATACCTGCAAGTAATGTGCGCCAGGCAGCAATATTACCTATGGGAATTATTTCATCAGTTGTTTCTTTAACTTCTGTGATTGGTTTTTTTCTGCTTTTGAAATCTTTATAAACCATGCTGGCTAGCGACAGCACAATTGTCATGATAACCATAAAATCTACAGTACTATTGATAAAACTGGCAGTATCTGGATTCTGTGATAAACGTACAATGTATTGTGTTGTCAAGAATGTAGCGGGTATGGCTCCCGTCAGCATTAGGCCACTTTTTCGCCAGCTGATATTGCCCATACGGATATGAAGTGCGGCAGCGTTGATTTTCATCAAAAAGGCACATAGGCTGGCAGTACCAACAGCCAGAACGGGGTTCATGCCAAATATACCTCTTAGTATTGGGATCATTAGTACACCACCACCAACTCCAGTCATCCCAAGCGCAAGACCAATTAAGCAGCCAATCAGCAGAGTAAAACCCAGTTCTGTAATGCTGAGAGCTAGAATGGATTCCAAAGGAATCCAGTAAAACAATGCTTCCATTATTCAGTCCAAAATTATTACAACAAAAGATAACTAGTCATGGCTGATATAAACTACATTGGAAGTCTAATAATCATTTATGATTATAATCATAAAAGGGATTTGATAATTATTGTGTGATGATTGTAAAAGTTTGGTGATAGCTAGAAGTAATTACAAGGATATTTGCAATGGTCATTATCATTACTGTGAAAGTTTATGGGTAGTTTTATAGCTATAAACGTATATGAGTACAGCATGAAAAAATAGCTATAACTAGCTCATAAGGGTTTTTGTCGAGTACCGTCACTATGTTGTCTAATTATATGTTTGGTGTAGTCTCCATTACAGGAAAAAAACGATGTGTATTACTGGAAAACTATCAAAGCTCTGAATTTACCTCGAGAAAATCCTTTTTTATAGATGGGTGAAGTAATCACAGGATCGGTTGTATTAATTAATGGCTGGCTTTGCCATGAAGTGGAATGCCGTTGTAACGATTTATTTTGATAGCCATGTACCCTGCTATTAGCTTATGATGCCTATGACTAATAGGTCTAGTATCAGTTTTTCAAACTATTGATGTTGATCCATGAGCAGTTTATACACCAATCTTGAAAATAGAGATGCACAATCATTGCTGCGAATTATTGCATCCTACGGCAGGGAGCGAAGCTTTAGCCTGAGGCAGACTGTTTACAGGGAAGGCGAGAATCCCAAGGGTTTTTACTACTTAATATCAGGGCTAGTGGGCTTGCATAAATTATCACCTAATGGCAAGCAGCGGCTGCTGAGAGTTTACTCAGAGCACAGTTTTTTTGGTTATCGTTCACTGTTGGGGCAGGATCCATACTATGGCTCAGCCATTGTATTAAAGCCCTGCAACGTTTTGTTTTTCCCATTTGACAAGATTACAGAGCTTGAAAAAAAAGTGCCGGATGTTTTTCGCTATTTCTCATCTTTTCTCTCTACTGAGCTGAAGGACGCTGAACTGCGTATTTTTCGCTCTTCATCGGTAAAAATGAAAGACAGAGTGATTGATTCTTTGCTTTATTTACAAAACTATCATGGTAATTATGATTGGACTTATCGGGAAGTTGGTGAGTTTTGTGGTGGAGAAACAGAAACGATAATCAGAATATGTAATCAGTTGAAACAGGTTGGAGCCCTGAAAAAAGAGAGCCGACACTGGCGAATAGTTGATGAAAGGAAGTTACTGTCACTGAAGGAAAATGGTTAAAAAGTGCATTATAAAATTGATAAATAACTGTATAAATTATGTGATTACTTGGTGATGCCTTTATATGACGGTGTTTATTATTAAACTATTATACCCGCCGACAGCAGGATTTCCAGTTATCTGTGTAGAAAAACTCAAATCTATAGGGATCCAATAATATGATTAACTTTTTTAGAGTTGTACCCGCTCGGTGATCAAATACATGTCAATTATCTAATCGAAGTTTGCTACCCAAACATGTTAGAGCCCATGTTGATTTTTCTGACTGCTCGTGGTGAGGGGCTTTTAAGTGGGTGATAATAGCTGTATCTAATCTTAAGGGATCGCTCAATGTCTCAGACATAATAGCCATTATGGGCTAGCGGAACAATCCGTTTATGAGTTCCTGGCTGTTTAGCATTGTAGAGATGATCCCGCTGAAATGTTTTGTTTCAACAGTGACAGAGGAATATTTCCAGCTTTGAGCTGGCTTTTTAATGTTTAACGGTATCATCATACTTACGGCAATAAATGTCGGTAACCCTAGTAAGAGCCATGACAGTACAAAGCAAAATACTGGAATAGTAGCAAGTCTAAGTTTAATTGATAGCTATCAGATCCTCTAAACCTGCACCACTTTTTATAAAATTATCGATTTGCTTTAAATGACATCTAGTAAGCTCGGTAAAATACTTGCTGCAGAATTTTGAGGGTCACTACTAGCCCTTTGGCAGTGGTTATAAATGGCGGTATAGAGTTTGGCTCTCTGTTTCATGTTCAATGAAGGTGCTTGCCGGTCACAGAAAAAGTTAACCTCATCAATAACGTTGTACAGCAAGTCGGAAGAAATAGAATCAGAGCAAGTTGGAGACACTGTCATATTATCTAGTAAGGGCTTCAGCACCTTATTGATATCATGTACTTGCACTAACGTAAGTAATGGGCTGACTCTCTTTTGATCCCCAAAAAGTATAAGAGGCTGCATTTCGCCTTTAATAATGGATGTTAGCTCAGCTGGTCGAACATAAGCGTTGTACCAGTTGACTTCTCGTTCCTCTGAATCCCGCAATGAAAAGTGCTTAGCGATAATATCGTATAACGTTTGTGAGAATTTACCACTATAGAGCTCCCAAGCTTGGTATTGAATTATTTCACTTCTGTACTGATATTCTTTTTCGGTAGAAACAGCTATAACTATTCGTTGGTTATCGTGACATAAGTATATGTTTTGTGTATCAGCCCTCTGTGAAGCCAACATCCGCATAATTTGTTCAGAAAAGTCATTTGAGTCTGATGCATTATAGATACGAAATGCTCTTCCTTCTCCGGTTACCAGCCAGGTTAGTTCAACGCCTTCCTGCAAACTTATTGCTTTTAATATTTCAGATCCAGGAGTCTGGCCTTTCTGCATTTTCTCGGCAGCCCCCCTTGATATGCCAAGATTAGCAGCCCAAGGGTATAGCTTCCTTCCGGCAAGCAGGTAATCCAACCTGTCTTTGAAAGGAGAAAGACCAGATTGCTGAGCATAATAAGGATGATAATAGTAGTAGGACACAGCCAGTTCCTATCAAAAAGTATAAATGATTACTTCAACTTGTAGTTATTACATTATCATCAAAAAAATAATATTAACATCTAAAAGTATTCTCTAATAAATAAAAATTACCAGGTATTTTATTCTCTAAAAAAGGATATTATCATCAATGGTGTTGACTTTGCCTCAAGCTAAGCGTTAACTTCTTAGATGCAGTACACACAAGCGTGATGTATCAATGGGGCAGTATTTGATGCGTATGGAAGAAATGTAAGTACCAGCATGGAGGGAGCGACTATGACAGGATCTGACCTTGAGGAAAGAGTTCATGCAATAAACACAGTAAATGCAGAAAGAAGGGAGCTGACCTTGAGAAACTTTACCAGGGAGACTGCGGCTGTTGATTTAGCTCAAATGTCGTTGATGCACAGCGGTAGTGGTGCCCAAGCGGCCGCTAAGTTGCTTATTGCTATGGAATATGGAAAGCCATTTGAATTCCAGATGCTACTTAGTCTGGATTATGAGAACCGAGCAAAAGCAGACTTGATGATCGAAGGCTATCTGCCTCACGATTTATGGCCATCTCGGTGGATGAGCAGTGCGGGGGTTGATGGCCAAGGATTGATGGAAAAAGTATTCGATAAGTGGAAATAGTGGCGGCTGATGGTATCAGGTCAATAGGGCATTGGAGGCAGGTAGATATAGGATGGAAGCTGAAAAACTGGTATCAATTCGAGATATTACTCGACTAACTTCTTTATCATCACCAACGATATACCGACTGATTAATGATGGGAAATTTCCACCAGGTCGAATGATTACTAAAAATAGGCGAGTCTGGCGAATGACTGACGTTAAAGCCGCAATGGAACAACTGTGGAGTGATGCTGGCTCCTAATCGTTTCAGCCTGGATCAATGTCATTCAGCATTGAAAGTTGATAGACGTTAAAATGATATTTCTGATATATCTCACTTAATTGACGGCATAGTTTCTGGTGGTCGAATGCTTGGAGGTATTTATTGTCAGCTTCACAGAAAAAATCAATAAGATCAGCATAGAGCTGAAATGCTACACGCATTAAGAGCATCAATGATGCTTGATTGTATACGGCTTTTATCCCAGATTTTGAATGACCTGTCATGATGCTTGTTATATCGGAACTTACTCCCAAATTTCCCAGAGTTGTTTCAATAGAGCGTCTGAAATCATGGTTGATTTTGTGGCCTAGTTGATAATATCTACGGTACTCTGTTATTGCATTATGATAGTTTCGGTCCGATGAGGGACCTGTTTTTTGTCTCTGCCATCTATTGTCGATGAAGGCATTCTGCTTGCTACCAAAAACATGGGTGTCATTTCCAAAGCCGTCAACAGCTTCCTGTATAGTTTTGATAAACTGTTTAGACATAGGAAGTTTGAGAGGTTCCTTTTGCGATTGAGTTCGACCCTTCTGGTTTTTCAGTCGTTCTGCAGGAATTGTCCATATTTCACTGTCAAAATCGAACTCTTTGATCTCGGCATGCATGAGTTCAGACCTTCGTACACCTGACAAAATTAGTGCTTTTTGTATCAAATAGAAGTCTTTTCCAATCTTTATATCATCAGGGTTTGTCAGGAGGGTTTTTATTTCGCCCATGGTGTAGTATTCCTTCCTGACGCTCTTCTGGCGTTCTATCGTCACTGCTGAAAATGGATTGTTATTGATCCAAAACTGCCTGACTGCATGGTTGTACATAATGACTGCAAAGCGTATCGTGTCTGCTATGGTCGTTTCAGTGATGTTTCCACTTTCCCTCATTCCCTTCACAAAACCTTGAATCTTTGCGATGGGTATTGATTCAGCTTTATCATTTTTGAAGACTGGTAAGAGGTGATTTTTGATCCTGTTATAAGCATTGGGATTAATATTATTGGGTTTAATGTGCTTGTTATAATAGTCATTGACCAATTGGGAGAAAGTCATCCCTGGTTGATGCTCGATGATGGCATCTTCACCCATGACCTTCTTGTAAATATTGGAGCGAACTTCGTTATCAAGGATATCTTTACCATTCTTTCTGGCAGCTACAGATAGTTGATGAAGTTGCCTTGCATAATCTAATGACAGGTCGGGATAATCACCATATTCGATACGTGATCGCCTGTTTCTGTGTTTATCAATAAAACGCCATCCAAAACGCTTGCGACCATTAGGAAATATCCGGAGTAAAAGACCTGATGAGTCTCGGAGGATTGTTTCTTTTTCAGGTGTTTTGAATGTGCGGATTTTTGCATCCGAAAGATTTTCACTCTTTGCCACTAGACCTTCCATAAAGTTTATTATTCTTAATTCATTCAAACACTATAGACTGTAGAAGTGAATAGGGCATTTGATATTTAAAGAAATGCGGGCATTTCTATGGGTCTTTTTATTAAGATTGTATGTAAATAGTGTACTGAATGGATCATATGTACTCCATTGGATGAAGCGGATTTGACTGGAGTTTTTTTCTCTATCCAATTGAAATATTGAGAGAATGTAGGCTATGAGAGGGAATGGGCGAAACCTCCCCACCCTGCCGCTGCCACGTTTGCCCGTGGCCGTAACGGTCACGGTGGGGGCTGCTGAGGTGAATCGGGCTTTCCGCTACGAGGCGGACCTGCACTCCAGCACCTGCCAG
>NZ_JOJP01000001.1:5485470-5569560 GCF_000710775.1 Endozoicomonas elysicola | reverse complement strand
AACGACATCCTGAGAGGGGAAGGCGGCAACGATACGCTGAACGGTGATGCTGGTGATGACACCCTGATTGGTGGAGCGGGTACTGACAGCTTCGACGGGGGAGCTGATGTTGATACGGTCAGTTACGATGGCAGCAGTTTCGATGTAGTCGCGAATCTGCAGAACGGACAGGGTAATGACGGTACCGGTGGGCTGGATACCTTCACAAATGTTGAGAACCTGCTGGGGGGCAGTGGTAACGATACCCTGACAGGTAATGATGATGTTAATGAACTCTCCGGAGGTGGAGGGGATGATCTTCTGTATGGAGGGCTAGGCAACGATATTCTCGACGGTGGCGCCAATACAGATACAGCCACTTATGCAGGTTATGGACGTGCCATTATTGCAACGCTGGCTGATGGTGGGGATGGCACTGCAAGTGATGCTTCGTACTCTGGTGGAACGGATGTCGATACCCTGCGAAACATTGAAAACCTGACGGGAACCTCTGGTTTTGGTGACAGATTAACCGGTAATAGTGCGGATAATGTTCTTAGCGGTAATGGTGGTAATGACACTCTGGTCGGTGGTGCTGGGGATGACACTCTGGATGGTGGTACTGGCAGTGATACTGCTGACTACAGCGCTGCTACGGCTGGACAGAACCTCATAATAAACCTGGCCAACAGTACGGCTACCGACCAGTTCAATGATACAGATACCCTGACGGATATTGAGAGTGTCACTGCTGGTGCCGGTGATGACATCCTGACTGGTGATGGCAACGATAATACGCTTACTGGCAACGATGGCGATGACACTTTAATCGGGGGGGTGGGAGCCAATACCGGTGCGGACACCCTGGATGGTGGTGACCATGGAGTGAATGGAGACACTGTCAGTTACGAACAGAACAGCAGTGGTGTGGTCGTGGATATGTCAGTCTCAACCAATCAGGTTCGGGAAGGTGGTGTACTGACAGATACCTTGATAAACATCGAGAATGTTATTGGATCCACCAGTAATGACACACTGACAGGTAATGGTGACGCGAATACTCTGACGGGGGGAGAAGGGGACGATACGCTCAGTGGTAATGATGGCATTGATATCCTGAATGGTGGGGATGATAACGATATCCTGAATGGTGGTGCCGGAGCCGACACTCTGAATGGTGGTTCAGGCAATGATACTGCGAATTACAGCAGCAATACCGATGACGTTATCGTTGACCTATCCGCAGCAACAGTACGTGCCAATGAAGGCGGTACCTTAACCGATACGCTGACCAGCATTGAAAACGTTACCGGTGGTAGTGGTAGTGACACTCTGACAGGTGACAGCGCTGCCAACCAACTGGATGGTGGTGCCGGTGACGATATCCTGAAAGGTGGTCTGGGAGCAGATGATCTGGATGGTGGCACCCATGATACTGCCGGAGATACCGTCGATTACACCGATGCCAGTGGTGCAGTTACTGTAGATCTGTCTGTGGCATCTCCTCAGGCTCTGATTGTGGGTGAGTCATCAGATACTCTGGCCAACATAGAAAACATTGATGGCGCCTCCGGCCATGCCAATACACTTACAGGTAATACTTTTGCCAATACGCTCAGAGGCGGCACTGAGGACGATAATCTATCTGGTAATGCTGGTAATGACACTCTCGAAGGTGACGGTGGTCGGGACACCCTCAATGGTGGAGAAGGTGAAGATACTCTGGATGGGGGTGCCGGCCAGGATACCCTTATTGGTGGGCTTGGTGCTGATAGTCTGATTGGTGGATCCGGTAATGATACTGCCGACTACAGTAATGCTGCTGGCATTGTTACCGCCAACCTTTCGGCAGCTTCACCTCAGGCCAGTGTAGCGGGTGATGCCACGGATACTCTGGACAGTATTGAGAATCTGACTGGGAGTGGGTTTGGTGATGCTCTCACCGGTAGCAGTGTGGCCAATACTTTGGTTGGTGGTGCTGGTGATGACACACTGTCTGGTCTGGATGATGATGATACCCTCGAGGGGGGAGATGGTGACGATATCCTTCGTGGGGGAGAAGGTAGCGATACTCTGGATGGTGGCAACCTGGCTGAGGCCGATGGTGATACTGCTGATTACAGTACCCACCTGCGCTCTATTACCGTCAATCTTGGAACAAACTCAGCAACCGACAGTACGGGTTCCACTGATACCTTGATTGATATCGAGAATGTTATTGGTTCCAATCGCAGTGATGATATTACCGGTGATAATAATGCCAATACTCTCAGTGGTGGTGATGACGGCGATACGCTTCGTGGTGAAGGTGGAGACGATACACTTCAGGGTGGAGCCGGTGATGACACGCTGACTGGTGGCAGTGGTAATGACCGTTTTGAAGGTGGTGCTGATACAGATACGGCCAGTTATTCCAGCAGCCTTGTGGATGTATCCGCTAACTTGAATACCGGCTCTGGTCAGGATGGTCTGGGTGGACTTGATACCTTTGTTGATATTGAAAACCTGGTTGGTGGTGCTGGCGATGATGAGTTGATCGGTGCTGATGGCGCTGCCAATACCCTGACTGGTGGTGACGGTGATGACACTCTGACCGGTGGGGGTGGAAATGACATTCTAGACGGTGGTGAAACCAACGAAACCCTTGGTGATACTGTTGATTTCAGCGACACAGGCAGTAGCGGTGTCACAGCAAACCTTGCTGATGGAACGGCTACGGATAGTCTTGGTGGTACAGATACCCTTCTTAATATTGAAAACCTGACTGGTACTAACGACGGTGACTCACTAACTGGTGATGCCAGTGCAAATGTTCTCCGTGGAATGGAAGGAGATGATGCTCTTATTGGTGGCGATGGAAATGACACCCTTGATGGCGGGGATAATGCTGAAACCAATGGAGATACCGCAGATTACAGCGCAGCAACGGTTGGTCAGAATCTAACTATCAATTTAAGCAGTAGTACTGCCACCGATCAGTTTGGTGCCACGGATACCCTTTTAAGAATCGAAAATGTTACAGCTGGCGCAGGTGATGACACTCTGACCGGTGATAATGGCAATAACGTTCTCACCGGCAATGACGGTGATGATGTGCTGTCCGGAGGTGTTGGTTCATCAACTGGTAACGATACTCTCAATGGTGGAGCCCATGGTGCCAATGGTGACACGGCTGATTACAGTCTTAATACAGCTTTTATTCAGGTAGACCTGTCAGCAACCTCTAATCAGGTGTCTGAAGGTGGTGTTATTACTGATACCTTGATTGACATTGAGAACGTCACAGGCACCAACAGTGATGACACTTTGATTGGGGATGGTCAGGCCAATATTCTTACCGGTAATGCTGGTATTGATACCCTCCGTGGTAATGCCGGTAATGACACTCTTAATGGCGGAAATGATAACGACATCCTCGAAGGTGGTGAAGGCTCTGACACCCTGAATGGTGGCGCTGGAACGGATACCGCTGATTACAGCAATAATACGGATGTTGTCACTGTAAACCTTTCGTTGGCGACTGATAAAGTCACAGAAAATGGCACTGCTACTGACACACTGAATAGCATTGAGAATGTGACTGGTGGTTCGGCCGGCGATACCCTGACCGGCGATAGTAATGCAAATGTCCTTACTGGTGGTGATGGTGATGATGTTCTCGCTGGCGGTGGTCTTGGTGGTGATACACTGAATGGTGGTGATAACGACGCCGGAGGTGATACCGCCGATTACACAGGTGCTGGCGGCTCGCTCACCATTGACCTTTCATCAGGTTCCCCGACAGCCATTGTTAATGGTGCTGCACCGGACTCTTTGACAGGTATAGAAAATGTCTGGGGTGGTAACCTGGGCAACGATTTGACAGGCAACAACCTTGATAACCTGTTGCGTGGTGGCCAGCTGAGTGACGACCTGACCGGTAATGGTGGCTCCGATACGCTTGAAGGACTGGGTGGCGCTGACACTATTGATGGTGGTGCAGGAGATGACACGCTGGATGGTGGTGATGGCAATGATACCCTCAAAGGTGGGCTTGGTGCAGATACTCTCCGCGGTGGTCTGGATATTGATACTGCCGACTACAGTGATGCCATTGGAGATGTAACTGCTGATCTTTCTGCTGCAAATCCTCAGGCAACGGTTGCCGGTGATGCAACCGATACTCTGGAAAGTATTGAAAACCTGATCGGTGGCACAGGGAGCGACTCGTTGACGGGTAGCAGTGCTGCTAACACTCTTCAGGGGGGCTCTGGTACTGACACATTATCAGGCAATGATGGCAATGATGTGCTTGAGGGGGGTGATGGTGACGATACCCTCAATGGTGGAGAGGGTAGCGATACACTTCGTGGTGGTGAAGGGGGCGAAACTAACGGAGATACCGTCGACTACAGTACTCATCTCCGAGCTATTACCGTTGATCTCAGCAGTGGGCAGGCAACTGATGCAACCGCCGATGTTGATACACTGGTTGATATTGAGAACGTTATTGGTTCAACCCGCGGTGATACCCTGATTGGTGATGCATCTGATAACCGTCTTGAAGGTGGTGATGGTGGTGACAGAATTACCGGTGGTGCCGGTAATGACATCATTATTGGTGGTGATGATGCCAGTGTTGATATTGCTGATTATTCTGCTGAAACAACCACCGTCACGATTGATCTCCAAAACCAGAATCTTAATGAAGATGGTCGTGGAGGAAGGGACACACTAACGGGTATTGAGGAAATTATTGGTGGTTCCGGTAATGACTCCATCCTTGGCGACAGTAATGCACAGACCCTTAATGGTGGTAGTGGTTCGGACACACTGAGTGGTCGTGATGGTGATGATACCCTCAATGGTGGAGCCAATGATGACACGCTTTCCGGTGGTGCTGGTCAAGACACCATATCTGGAGGTGGCGGTAATGATACGGTTGATTACAGCTATCAGACGACAGAAGTTGTTACCGTTAACCTGTCTACCAACCAGGCAACGGAAGGTGCGATTACCGAAACCCTGAGCAGCATTGAGAACGCTATTGGTGGTTCCCAGAATGACACACTGACAGGCAGCAACTCTGCCAATAGTCTGACCGGTGGTGCTGGTGACGATACCCTGCGGGGTGGTGCGGGTGCTGACACTCTAGACGGTGGCGACGATGTTGATACCGCAGACTATAGCCTTGATACAGGTTCGGTGAACATTGATCTGGATGGAATCTCCACCGATGGCAGTGGTGATCAGGATACCCTGACCAATATTGAAAATGTGCTTGGCAGTAATCAGGGAGACTCCATCACCGGTAATAACAGCGTTAACCTGTTACAGGGGGGGCTTGGAGATGACTTCCTTTCTGGTGAGGATGGTGCAGATACCCTGGAGGGTGGAGGTGAAAACGACACCCTTCGTGGCGGTCGTGGTGCCGATACGCTCGATGGTGGTACCGGTATTGATACGGCGGATTACAGTCAGGACGGTATTTCGGGAGTTACTGTTGACCTCTCCGTAGAAGTTGTAGGAACAACACCTGCCACAGCAACCGACGGATTCGGCACAACAGACTCTCTGATCAGCATTGAGAATGTTATTGGTAGTCAAGGTGCAGACACCATCACCGGTAATGATCTGGCCAACCAGCTTCAGGGGGGAGATCTCGGAGATACCCTTATTGGTGGTGGTCAGGATGACGTCCTGCAAGGAGAGGCTGGGGACGATATCCTCCGGGGTGGTGCTGGCAACGATACACTGGATGGCGGTGCCGGCCTTGAAGACACCGCAGATTACAGTGATGAAACGGGTAATGTCACTGTTGACCTATCAGCCTCTGCGCCTCAGGCAACGGATGGTACCGGTGGCTCAGATACCCTTACCGGCATTGAGAACGTTACTGGTGGTGCGGGTGCAGATCAGTTGACGGGTGATGGTAATGAAAACCGCCTGGATGGTGGTGCAGGCAATGACACACTGGTTGGCGGTCAGGGAGCTGACGAACTGATCGGTGGTGATGATATTGATACTGCGGATTACAGCTCCAGTAATCTCTTCGTTAATGTGAACCTGGATACTGGAGTGGCCTCGGCAGACGGTTTTGGTTTCTCTGATACCTTGAGTGGCATTGAGAACGTTATTGGTAGTAATGGTGACGATACTCTGGCCGGAGATGACCAGAATAATGAGCTATCTGGTGGACTGGGTAGTGATACTCTGTCTGGTGCTGGGGGAGATGACATATTCCGGGGAGGCTCTGACGGCAGCTCAGAAAACACCGTTGACTATACCAATGCAGCAGCATCAGTAACAGCAAACCTGACCGATGGTATGGCCACTGATGATGGTGATGGTGGTCAGGACACTTTCTTCGATATTGATAACATTCGTGGTAGTGGTAATGACGATGCCATTACCGGTGACGGAAACGCCAATGATCTCTTTGGCGGTGCAGGGGATGATAACCTCAGAGGCCGCGCTGGTAATGACCGCCTTGAAGGTGGTACCAACACTGCTGTTGGTGATACCGCCGATTACACTTTGGCCGCGAATGGTGTTAATGCCAACTTGGCCATCAATAAGGCAACTGACGATGGTGATTTGGGTCAGGATGACCTGATTGAAATAGAGAATATTACCGGTAGCAGCTCCAATGATGTGCTGGTTGGGGATGGCAATGCCAATACACTGAAAGGTGAAAGTGGCAATGATACCCTCAATGGTGGGCTGGGTGACGATACCCTTGAGGGAGGTAATGGGTCAGACACCATTGTTGGAGGGGTTGGAGCTGACACCATTGATGGTGGTACCGGAGCAGGAATCGATACGGTTGATTACACTACCGACCTTGATGCCAATAGCGACGGTGTTGGTGTCATTCTTGATCTTTCCGCAGTTTCCAACCATGCCACGGATGGCAGCGGTTCCATTGATACCATCACGAATATTGAAAATGTTATTGGCAGTAACTTCAAGGATACGCTGACCGGCGACGCCGGAGTCAATGTACTGGAAGGTGGTCTTGAAGATGACACTCTGGCCGGTGGTGCAGGCGCAGATACTCTGGATGGTGGAGCAGAAGGCAGTGGAGGGGATACCGCCGATTACACCAACGCTCTTGGCTTTGTGACTGCAAATCTCTCTGGCTCCACTGACACAGCAAGTGTTGATGGTGATGCCATTGATACGTTGATCGATATTGAAAACCTGACCGGTAGTGCCTTTGCCGATACCCTGACGGGGGATAGCGGCACCAATATCCTGATGGGGAATGACAGTGACGATACCCTCAGTGGGCTGGGTGGTGATGACACTCTGGAAGGTGGCCTGGGGATGGATACGCTGGATGGTGGTCAGGCAGCGGACACCCTCCGGGGGGATGCCGGCGATGATACCCTGATGGGTGGTAGTGGTGATGACATCCTCGAAGGTGGTGATGATGCAGACAGTCTTGAGGGTGGCGCTGGGTCAGACCAGCTGAGAGGGGGTGATGGAACCGATACGGCGGTATACAGCAACGATGCCAACAGCATTACGGTCGACCTGGCTGCAGGTACGCCAAATGCCATCGATGGTTCAGGTGCAACGGATACGCTGGAAAGCATAGAAAATATTGTAGGTAGTGCCGGTGCTGATGATATTACCGGTGATGATCAGGTCAATCTACTCCAGGGTGGTGATGGTAACGATACGCTGAGAGGCGGTGGTGCTGGGGACACCCTGGAAGGCGGAAGCAACCAGGATACCTTGTTCGGTGATGCCGGTAATGACTCGCTCGATGGTGGCGGTGGTGATGATACCCTCGATGGTGGTATCGGTAGTGATACTCTGGATGGTGCTGGCGGCAATGATACAGCTGACTACAGTCTGGCATCCGGTGGGTTGAATGCTGACATTTCGGGTGTGACGGACACGGTAACCGTCGGTTCTGACACGGATACACTCACCAGTATCGAGAATATTACTGGCAGTATTCATGCCGACGTGATTACCGGTGATGATGGAGTCAACGTTCTCCGTGGTAATTCGGAGAATGACACACTGTATGGCAATGCCGGTAATGACGAGCTTCAGGGTGAAGATGGTGACGATACCCTGGTTGGTGGTGCAGGCAGTGATGTTATCAATGGTGGCGAAGGTGCTGAAACCAACGGGGATACTGTTGATTACTCAACCCATGGTCGGGTAGTCAGTGTAGACCTCAGTAATGGTACTGCTACTGACGGGACTTCCGATACCGACACGCTGATTGATATCGAGAATATCAAGGGTAGTGCTCTTGGCGATACGCTTACTGGTGACCTGAACAATAATGTCATTGAAGGCCAGAACGGCAACGATACCATCAATGGTAATGCGGGTGCTGATAATCTGCAGGGCGGTAGCGGTGATGACACGCTGATTGGTGGTCTTGGCAGTGACATCCTTAACGGTGGTACAACCGGTGAAGCCGATGGTGATACAGCAGACTACAGCTCTGCTGGTGACTCAGTGAATGCCGACCTTTCCCTTGGAACGCCTCAGGCTGTAGTCAGTGGTGATGCTACAGATACCCTCATCAGTATCGAAAATATCCGTGGTAGTGATCATGTCGATACCCTGACCGGTGATAATAATGATAACGATCTCTATGGTGGGCTTTCCGGAGATACTCTGCGAGGCAATGGCGGTGTAGACATTCTCTTTGGTGAAAGTGGCGATGATACCCTGGTTGGAGGTGATGGTAACGACACCTTGAACGGTGGCAGTGGTGGTGAGACTGGTGGTGACACAGCAGACTACAGTGCTCGCACAACCTCAGTCACTATTAACCTTCAGAATCAGGCGCTGAACAACGATGGCAGTGGTGGTCAGGATACGCTGGTTAATGTTGAGAACATTACCGGTGGTAGTGCTGCAGATACATTGACAGGTGACTCTGGAGCCAATGTCCTCACGGGTAATGACGGTAATGACGTACTGGCCGGAAGAGGTGGTCAGGATCGCCTCGTGGGTGGTGGTGGCTCCGATATTGATACGGCGGATTACAGTGATGCAGCCAATGGGGTTGTTGCCAATTTGACTGATTCTGAAGCCACGATTGATGGTGATGGCAGCTCAGACCAGTTGATCGATATTGAAAACATTATTGGTAGTATCAGTAACGACAACCTGACGGGTGATGGTGAGGTCAATGTTCTGCAGGGTGGTGTGGGTAATGACACCCTGAATGGCATGAACGGTAACGACACCCTGGAGGGGGGGGATAACGATGACACCCTGATCGGCGGTGCTGGAACCGACACCCTCGATGGCGGTGGTGGTGCCGATACGGCTGATTACACGGATGCCTTGTTTGGTATCACCGTTGACCTGTCCTCTGCTGCCCCCCAAGCCTCCAATGATGGCTACAACAGCACCGATACCTTGATAGATATAGAGAATGTTACAGGCAGCCAGAACAACGATACGCTGACAGGTGATGCCCAGAACAATACCCTGAAAGGTCAAGGTGGAGTTGATACCATTTCCGGTGGCGGTGGTATTGATACCATCGAAGGGGGAACCGGTGATGACATTCTGGATGGAGGCACTGGTGGTGATACGTTGCTGGGTGAAGCCGGTAATGATGATCTGACCGGTGGTGAAGGTGATGACACCCTGGAAGGTGGCGATAATGATGACACCCTGCGTGGTAACAGCGGTAATGACACGCTGAAGGGGGATGCCGGTAACGATACGGTCGACTACGGCGGGGTTAACGGTGCGGTAACTGCAAGTCTGCTGGCCAATCAGGCGACCAGTGATGGTAATGGTGGCCAGGATACCTTTGAGAATATTGAGAACCTGATTGGTGGTCTCCAGGGAGATAACCTGACTGGGGATAACCTTGGTAACCGACTGGAAGGTCGTGAAGGTAACGATATTCTGAAAGGTGGACTGGGTGACGATACCCTGATCGGTGGCGATGATGTCGGAACGATGGATCGTGCAGATTATGATGACGCACTGGATGATGTCATTGTAAACCTCACCACGGGTACTGCTTCCGGAGCCAATGGCAATGATACCCTGACAGGAATAGAAGACATTCGTGGTGGTAACCATGATGACACCCTGACCGGTGATGGTGGTGCCAATACCATCGAGGGACTTGATGGGGCTGATACCATTCGAGGTGAAGGGGATGCCGATACCCTCTTTGGCGGGGATCAGGATGATACTATTTTTGGTGGTGATGGTGCGGATACCATCAGTGGGCAGAATAATGATGACACCATTCACGGTGGTGCCGGTAATGATAGCCTCGATGGAGGTGCTGGTTTTGATACGCTGGATTACAGCGACTATAACAACAACCTCACTGTAAACCTTAACCTGACCCAGGTGAATGCTGGTACCGGTGATGTTGACACTATCAATGCCTTTGAAGCCGTCACTACCGGTAGTGGTAATGACACCCTGACTGGCACAACCGGAATAAATACCCTGATCGGTAATGCCGGTACTGATACGATCACTGGTGGTTCTGGCAACGATACTCTGGAAGGTGGCGCTGACGATGATACCTTTATCGAAGGTGCTGGCAGCGACACCATTGATGGTGGCTCAGAAGTTGATACGGTTAACTACATTAATCTTGGTCAGTCCGTTCAGGCCACCTTGGTGTTGGGCGGTGATGGTACTGCTGTATCGGGCGTTGATACTGACATTCTTCGTAATATAGAGAACATCATTGGAACAAATCTCGGCGATACCTTGACGGGTAATGCGGTTGTCAATGAGCTTACTGGGGGGCTTGGCGACGATACCCTGACAGGTGGTGCTGGTAATGACATTCTTAACGGTGGTGATAACACCGACCGGGATACTGCAGACTATTCATCCAATACCAGCTCTCAGAGCATCCTCATCGATCTCGGTAATCAAGCCAGCAATAATGACGGTCAGAATGGTGTAGATACCTTGACCGGTATTGAAATCATTCGGGGAGGCGCGGGTAATGACCAGATCACCGGTGACGGTGAGAATAATGATTTCTACGGTAACTCGGGTACCGATAAGCTGGTTGGGGCCGCTGGTGATGACAATCTTTATGGTGGTGATCAAAACGACACCCTGAGAGGGGGTGAAGGTACTGATCTTCTGGATGGTGGTTCAGGTACTGATACCGTTGATTACACGGATGCGACTGGTGATGTTGAAGTCAACCTTACGACCAATCGTGCCCGTGAGGGTGGTGTTCTGACAGATTCATTCAATGAAGTAGAAAACATTCTCTCTGGTAACCATAACGATACCCTGGTTGGTAGTGGAGGTGTTAACCGAATTGAAGGTGGTCAGGGTAATGACACGATTACCGGTGGTTCTGGTGACGACCAGCTGTTTGGTGATGATGGCTCTGATACCTTCATAGAAGGGGCTGGCAGTGACACCATAAACGGTGGCATTGGTGTTGATACTGTGGATTACAGCGGTGTTCTTGGCGTCAACATGACCATTGACCTTGATAATGGCTCTGGTGTTGATACTGGTTCTGCAGCAACCGGGACAGCTGATACGGATACGCTGATTGATATTGAAAATATTATTGGCTCAGATGGCAATGATGACATCACCGGTAATGCTGAAGACAATGACCTCTCTGGTGGTGACGGTAATGATCGGCTGGTGGGTGAAGCTGGTAATGACTGGTTCCGGGGTGGTGATGGTGTGGATACCGCTGACTTCGGTTACCAGACCAATGACATTGTTATCAATATGGGAGATAGCACCAACAATAATGATGGTCACGGAGGCAGAGATAACTTTGTTGATGTTGAAAATATCATTGGTGGCTCAGGTAACGATACACTGACCGGGTTTGTTCAGGATAACAACATCGATGGTGGTGATGGTAATGACATCCTGGTGGGAGGCCGTGGTGACGATACCCTCAATGGTAATGATGGCTCCGATACCGTTGATTACAGCAGTGCCGAATCCGGACTGACCGTAGATCTCTCCAGTGGTGCTCTGGTTGATGACACACTCTTTGGTCAGGATACCCTTCAATCAATCGAAAACGTCATTGGTGGTGACTTTGCCGATACGCTAACCGGTGACAACGTCAGTAATACGCTTCAGGGTGGCTTGGAGAATGATGTTCTCAGCGGGCTTGGAGGCACGGATATTCTTGAGGGCCAGGATGGTAATGATACCCTGAGCGGTGGTGATCTCATTGATACCCTTCGTGGTGGTAATGATGATGACATCCTTCGAGGTGGCTCAGGTAACGATAACCTGTTTGGTGATGCTGGTACTGATACTGCGGATTACAGTGATCAGACCCAGTCGGTCACCATTGACCTTCTTAACCAGTCCGTTAATAACGATGGCCAGGGCGGTAGAGATACGCTTTCCGATATTGAAAACCTCTCTGGTGGCAGTAACGCTGACACCCTGTCTGGTAACAATGTTGACAATGTGATTCGTGGTAATGCAGGCAACGATACCCTCAGTGGTAGCGGCGGTGCTGATCAGCTCTTTGGTGATGCGGATGATGATACCCTGCTCGGTGGTGCTGGCAGTGATACGCTGGATGGTGGCGGTGGTACCGGTGATACCGCAGATTATACCGGGCATGGCAGTGCTGTTACGGTAACGCTGACCAACGGTGGTGCTGGCGGTGGTTCGGCGACGGATGCAGGAACCAGTGATGTTGATACATTAGTTGGTATTGAGAACCTTACCGGCAGCAGCAATAACGATACGTTGAATGGTAATGATCTGGCTAACGTGGTCTATGGCGGAAATGGTGCAGATACGATCAAAGGTGGCGATGGTGCGGATACCTTATACGGTGGCACCACTACCAATGATAACAGCCAGAATGACATCGTTGACTTCAGCGGAGCTGATAACGCAGTAACTATCGATCTTGCCGATGAAGAAGCCACCAATGACGGTTATGGCAACCGTGATGTGGTTATCGATATCGAACGAGTCATTGGTACCAGCCATAATGACTCAATCCGAGGGGATTCCGCCAATAACCGGTTTACCGGTGGTGATGGCAGTGACACATTCTACGGTGCGGGAGGCGTCGATACCATTATTGGTGGTACCGATGGCTCCGATGGTACCGGTATCGATACGGTTGACTACAGCGATGCGGCCGGGGCGGTGACTGTCGACCTGAGCAGTAATGCTGCCAGTGATGATGGTGATGGTGCTAACGACAATCTGATTGGCATTGAAAATGTGATTGGCTCTACCAGCGCAGACACCATCACTGGAGATGATGAAGCAAACCGTATCGAAGGTGGTGACGAAAATGACACCTTGATCGGTGGCGACGGTGACGATGAACTGCTCGGCCAAGATGGTGATGACTTCCTTGAAGGTGGCCTGGGTGCAGATACCCTCAATGGCGGTCTCGGTAATGACCGTGTTGATTACAGTGCATTCAGCGGCTCTTTGACGATTGACCGCTCTGCTGGCGGTGATACGTTCCAGGTGGATTTGGGGAACGGTAATCTTGATACCCTTATCAGTATTGAAGACCTTGTTCTGGGCGAAGGTGATGATGTCATCATCGGTGATGCTGATGATAACCGCTACGATGGTGGTCTTGGTAATGACCGTCTGGAAGGTCGTGGTGGTAATGACACCCTTAATGGGGATGAGGGTAATGATACGATTCAGGGTGGGGACGGTAGCGATATTCTCGATGGCGGTGAAAGCCCTGGTGATAATGACACGCTTGATTACTCTGACACAACGGCAGGTCTGACCGTTGATCTTGGTTCATCCTCCGTTGTAGATACTGGACGGGGGACGGATACCATCGCTAACTTCGAATCGGCGAATGGCGGCTCTGGAAATGACACCCTGATTGGTACTGCTGAAGTCAATATTCTTGACGGTCAGGGAGGGGATGACACCCTGTACGGAAAGGCTGGCTCCGATACCCTGATTGGCGGCTCCCATGGCAGTGCAGGGGATACTGTGGATTACAGTACCCATGGTAGCAATATTACTGCAACTCTCGGGGCAGGTGGTAATGGCACGGCTTCTGATGGCACGGATACCGATACTCTGCAGGGAATAGAAAACATTAACGGTACTTCCGGTGGTGATAGCCTGACAGGGAATGATTCGGCCAACGTTCTCAATGGTAATGGTGGTGTTGATACCATTAATGCTGGAGGTGGGGCTGATACTGTCAATGGTGGTACAGGCGCTGACAATATCAGTGGTGGTTCAGGCAATGACACCATTCACGGTAATGAAGATGGAGACACCATCAATGGGGGAGACAATAACGATACGCTCTATGGTGATGCCGGAGCTGATACCCTGAATGGTGATGCCGGTGATGACACGCTCTATGGTGGTACTGGGAATGACACCATTGATGGCGGTTCTCATGACGCCAATGGTGACACCGTGGATTACTCCGGTAAGGGAGCTATTACTGTCGATATGACTCTGGGCAGTAATCAGGTCAGTAATGATGGTGAAGGCGGTCAGGATACTCTGATAAACGTTGAAAACGTTATTGGAACCAATGGTAACGACAGCATTTCCGGTAATACCAGCGATAACCGTCTGGAGGGTGGTGCTGGTTCGGATACCCTGAACGGTAATGCGGGGGCTGATACCCTGCTCGGTGGCAGCGGTGCAGATACCATCGATGGTGGTGCAGACAATGACACCATTGAAGGGAATGCGGATAACGACAACCTCACCGGTGGTCAGGGTGAAGACTTCCTGAAAGGTGGTTCTGGTGAGGATACCCTCCTGGGTGGCACAGAAGATGACACCCTCTGGGGTGAGGGTGATAACGATAATATTGATGGTGGTGCTGGTAATGACTCCATTAACGGTGGTGGTGGTATTGATACCCTGCTTCTTACTGGTGCAACAGAAGCCGTCAATATTGACCTGCAGGCGGGTACAGCAACCAATGATGGTTATGGTACCAGCGACAGCAGTATCACTTTTATTGAGAACGTGACCCTGGGTGGCAACGGTGGTGTTGTTACTGGTACCAGCGGCGTAAACGTCTTAACCGGCAGTACCGGTACTGATGAGTTCCATGGCGGGGGTGGGAACGATACCCTGCTGGGTAATGACAATAATGACCAGCTCTTCGGCGATGCCGGTCAGGATACCATTTATGGCGGAACCGGTAACGATACCATAGAAGGTGGAACTGAGAATGACCTGCTTTACGGCGAAGATAATAATGACACATTACGTGGTGATGCCGGTCAGGATCAGCTATTTGGTGGTGCTGGTGTTGACACTCTGGAAGGTGGTGATGATAACGATACCCTGGAAGGTGGCGATGATGGAGACTTCCTCCATGGTGGTGCTGGTGTTGATACCCTGAGAGGCGATGCTGGCAACGATGAGCTCAATGGTGATGCTGGTGACGATACGCTGGAAGGTGGTTCTGGCGCTGACACCCTCAACGGGGGTGACAATAACGATACCCTGACCGGGGGTACTGAAGATGATGTCCTCAATGGTGATGCCGGGGATGATACTCTGGTCGGTGGTGCGGGTGATGATACCCTTGATGGTGGAACCGGTACCCAAGACTGGGCTGATTACAGTGGTGTTGCCAGTAATGTTATTGCAGACCTTAGTGATACGGTTGGCACCAATGCTGTAGATGGGGAAGGCTTCAATGACACACTGACCAACATTGAGAATATCCGTGGTGGAGCACAGGAAGATATCCTTACCGGGGATAATAATGCAAACCACCTGGTAGGTAATGGCGGAGATGACACGCTTTCAGGTGGCGATGGTGCTGATCACCTGGAAGGTGGTGTCGGTAATGACTATCTGACCGGGGGGGCCGGCGTTGATGTCATTGATGGTGGTGAGCAGGCTAATGACAATGACACTGTTGACTACGCCAGTGAAACCTCCGCCGTTACTGTAAACCTTGCCCCCGTATCCCAGACCGCGACTGTCGGTAGTGTGACAGACAGCCTGACAGGTATCGAAAGTGTGGTCACTGGCAGCGGCAATGACCAGCTGACGGGTAATGGTGATGCCAATACACTGACGGGTAATGCCGGTAATGACACCATTAATGGTGGAGCAGGGAACGATACCATTAACGGCGGTGATAATGATGATACCCTCAATGGTGGTGCTGGTAATGACAGCATAGATGGTGGTAGTGGCGATAATGACCTGCTGGATTTAAGCACTGCCACTCACACGATAAACCTTGACCTTGGTGATGGTGAAGCCATTCAGGATGGTTACGGTTCTTCAGACAGTACAATAACTCGAATTGAAAATGTGACCGGTGGTGGTCTGGCTGACAATATTACCGGTAATGCAGCTGCCAATATTATCAGAGGTGGTGGCTCCGCAGACCGAATTGCTGGTGGTAATGGTAATGACACCCTCTACGGTGATGGTGGAGCAGATACTATTGAGGGTAATGGTGGTGATGACACCATCTACGGTGGTGATGGTAACGATACCATAACCTTTGCAGACGCCAGTGCTGTTACTGTAAATCTGGCGACTAACAGCGCAACCGGAGAAGGTAACGATTCTATTTATGAGTTTGAAAATGTCATTGGGAGTTTTTCCAACGATACGCTGATTGGAGATAGCGGCGCTAATACCTTGGATGGCAGTAATGGTGATGACACCCTGAAAGGGGGCGCTGGTGACGACATTCTTGAAGGCGGTGACCACAGCAGCCTTGGGGATACCGTTGATTACAGTGATGCCACCGGAAATGTAACGGTTAACCTTTCAGGCGAGACCGGCAGCAGTACTGATCAGGGCAGCGATACTCTTCGCAATATTGAGAACATTATTGCCAGTAATCAAGCGGATACGCTGACCGGAAGTACCGTAAGCAATACCATCAATGCGGGTACCGGTAATGACACCATTTATGCAACCGATGGCAGCGATACCATTGATGGTGGCGGTGATACAGATACTCTTGATTACAACTCCTCTCATTTCAACAGTTCAGGCAACGGTATTACGGTCACATTGAATGGATCCTCTAATGGTTCAGTTACTCACGGTACTGATACTGATACGGTAAAAAATATTGAAAATGTCATTGGTACCAGCAATGGCGATACCATTTCCGGTGATAACTCCAATAATAATCTGACGGGTCTGGCGGGGAATGACACGCTGACTGCTGGGCTGGGCACAGATACTCTGGATGGTGGTTCTGATGTTGATACCGCTGACTATAGTGGCCATGCAAACCTTGGAATCACGGTTGTTCTGAATGGCAGTGGTGTTGGCACCGTTAATGATGGGACGTTCACAGATACGATCCGCAATATCGAAAATATCATCGCGACCGATGGTGCTGACACCATTACTGGTGATGATGAGGATAACGAAATTACCACCGGTGCCCTGAACGATACGATTAACTCCAGCAGTGGTTCTGACACCATCGATGGTGGCAGTGGCAGTGACACCCTGAATTACAGCTCTAATGGCAGTGGCATTACGGTTACTCTGAATGGCTCTTCAAATGGAACCATTGCCAAAGGTGGCAATACCGATACGGTTCGCAATGTTGAGAATGTCATTGGCACCTCTGCTGTAGATTCTTTTACCGGGGATGGAAGTAACAACAGTTTTGAAGGTAACGGTGGTAACGATTCATTCTCTGGCAGTGCCGGTAATGACACGCTGGATGGTGGAGCAAATACAGATACTGTGGATTATTCAACCATTACCGGTGGTGTCACTGTAACTCTGGTTGATAGTGGTGATGGTTCTGCGACTAAGAGTAGCGGTACAGACACGCTCAAGGGTATAGAAAACGTCACAGGTACAACTGGGCAGGATACGCTTGTTGGTAATAGCGATTCCAATAATCTTCAGGGGAATGCTGGAGATGACACTCTCCGAGGTGGAGCCGGTATAGATATTCTTAATGGAGGCACTGAGGGCTCTTCCGGTGATACTGCAGATTACAGTCAGGACTCAGGTGCTGTTACTGTCTCTCTGTTTGGTGGCTTTGCCACTGATGGGGGCGGTGATTCAGATACGCTGATTGATATTGAGAACATTATTGGTTCCGATAATGCTGCGGGAGATACGTTGCAAGGCGACAATGCAGCGAACACCATTGATGGTGGCGCTGGTGGTGATACTATTTTTGGTGGTGCTGGTGCAGATACCATTAATGGTGGTACAGGGAATGATAATATCAACGGCAATCAGGATAACGATACCATTAACGGTGATGCAGGTGACGATATCATCCACGGTGGCTTCGGAAGCGATACCCTGGATGGGGGCTCAAATACGGCCGCTGGTGATACTCTGGATATGGTTGGAAATGTTACCGGTCCAAGTGATACGCCGGATGATATTACCGTTGATCTTTCTGCTACGCCAAACGCCCAGGGATATATCACCGTTAACAAGAGTTATGGTGGCGGAACCAACACTGGTACTGACCTGGTTAAAGGGTTTGAGAATGTCACCACTGACCATGGTAATGACACACTGATTGGTGATAACGCCAATAATGTTCTGACCAGTGGTCGGGGTACTGATACTCTCCGTGGTAATAACGGGAATGACACGCTTAATGGCGGTGATGGAGATGATATTCTGGAAGGTGGTTCAGGAGCCGATACGCTGAATGGGGGCAATGACACGGATACTGCTGATTACAGTAATGATTCCAGTGGTGTCACTGTCAACCTGCAGTCTGGTTCTGCAACTGATGGTGGTGGCAGTACTGACACCCTGAACAGTATCGAGAAAGTATTGGGTTCTAACAGCGCCATCAGCGGAGATAACCTCACAGCTCACAGTTCTATTGCCAATATACTGGAAGGTAATGCCGGTAATGACACATTGACTGGTTTTGCGGGTGACCAGCTTATCGGTGGTGCTGGTGATGATGTCCTGAATACAAACCTTGCAGCGCTGCAGAATGCTTCAACTGTTCTGAATGGTGGAGCAAACAACGATACCCTTAATCTGGACGAAGGAGTTACCTTCAATCTCAGCAGCTACGCCAACCTGATCGATAATGTCGAAAACATTGATTTCACCGGAGGAAGTGCCGATACCATCACTATCTCCATGAATGATGTCAGTTCCATTACTGGAGGGAATAGTCTGGTCATTGACGTAGATAATGGCACCGATGGAATTACGGTGAATGATGCTACCAATGTTCAGAACAATGCCGGCCAGGATATTTACACCGATGGTAGCGGCAATACGATAACCGTGAACTTCCTCTGACCTTCTTCTTAGCTACTCAGAGGGCCACCGACAACGGATTGCAGTGGCTGTTATGCTTAAATTCAACCTCAAAGAGAGCTTCCTGGCAATTTGTCATTATATTGGCGCAGATATTGTCAGTGAGGATATTGAAACCCTGACTCAGGATGGGCAGGACTTTGATCTTCGCAGTCTTGAGAAGGCTGCTGCTTATTGTGGTCTTAATGTTTTAAAAAGCCGCAGAGATCTGATTGACCTCTCAGAAGACGATCTTCCCTGTATTCTCCAGTTAAAGAAAAAGCATTTCATGATTGTCACGGAGATCCGTGAGGGCGAATGCTTTGTTACATCCCGCAAGCACAACATTGGGATCTGGATGCCTGTTGCGAGGCTTGCTAATGTCTACTCAGGCATCATTTACCGGTTTAGTGATCAAAAAGAAAAAGCGTCTCTGACCCGTTCTCTGATGCCAAGCTGGTTTCAAGAGCAGATGAAGGAGCTTTGGCCCCATTACACTCAGGTGTTGCTGGCAACGTTTATGGTCAACCTGTTGACCTTGGCGCTCCCACTGTTCACCAATATGGTTTTTGACAAGTTGATACCGACGTTTGCTACCGATACGTTGTTGACCATCAGTCTTGGGATGCTTGGCGTTGTAGCGTTTGACTTTACCTTGCGTTGGCTTCGTAGTTTTTTTGTCGATGATGCCTGTCGCATTATTGAGAAGCGAAGTGAACAATTTATTCTTGGTCGTCTGGTTCAGTTGAAACAGAGTGAGCTGCCAGACTCTCCGGGCAAAATCACCCATGCCATTGAGAACTTTGCCAAAGTTAAAGAATTTCTATCTGGTACGGTGCTTCTGTCACTGCTTGATGTCCCCTTCTTCCTGCTATTCACCCTGGTCATTGGTTTGATTGGTGGAGTAATGGTGATGGTTCCATTGGTCATTGCTGCCTGCCTGATACCCATCACGATCTTCAGCTATCGGCGTTCGCGTGAGCAGGCAAATCAACTGACCAAGGTGAATAATGCGAAGAGCACTTTCCTCTATGAAGTCAGCTCAGAACTGGAGGCTATTAAAACACTGGGAGCAGGACGCAAAGCCCTGGCTCGCTGGCGAGGGCTGGTGACTAACTCGGCCAGCGCTTCATTAATGAGTAAGCAGTCGAATGTTTTACTCAATACGGTTGTAGCCAGTGCGACTCAATGCGTTGTGATTGGAATGCTGGTTCTTGGAGTTTATCAAATTCATAGTGGCAATATTTCCCCAGGCTCACTATTTGCCTGCATTATTCTGGGTAGCCGAGCCATTGCGCCATTGATGAATCTGGCCATGGCTGTTAACCGGTTGAGCTTCTCCCTGAAATCACTGCGAGAGATTAATGAGTTACTTGGCCTGTCTGGTGAAGATGATGGCCACGACAAGATAAATGTACCCACCCTTAGAGGCTTTATAGAATTTGACAAGGTCTCTTATCGCTACTCTGCTTCTGAGTCTGAGGTTCTTAAGGATATTAACCTTAAGATCGAGCCGGGAGAGCGTGTTGCCATACTGGGTGCCTCAGGTTCTGGTAAGAGTACGTTGATCCGAATGCTTCAGGGACTGGTTGAGCCCTCAGAAGGTAATATTCTGATTGATGGGCAGAATCTGTGTCATTTGAATCTGGACCATTATCGAAGCCACTGCGCTATTGCACCACAAAAACCATCAGTATTCAGCGGTACGCTGAAAAGCAACCTGATGCTTGGTAAAAGCTCTGTATCCACGGAACGTTTGGATGAGGCTTGTCATGTTGCAGGCATCGATAGCTTTGTACGTCAGTGTTCCCGCGGGTATGCTCATCGAGTGCTTGAGCGTGGGGAAAATCTTTCCGGTGGCCAGCGGCAAGCGCTTTGTCTGGCCCGAGCTCTTCTGCGACGAAGTCGACTTACTATTCTGGATGAGCCAACCAGCGCCTATGATAATTACACTGAAACACTCTTTTGTGAGCGCTTGCCCGGTATGATGCAAGAGAACCAAACCCTGATTCTCATCACACATCGGATGAATCTGCTACAGCTGGTGGATCGGATTATTGTGATGGCAGAAGGGCGCATCATTGCTGATGACAGCCGAAACCGTGTTTTAGACGAACTCTCTCAATCTTCTGCAGCATCGACGATGTAATACAAATTCCACCTTCTAAACATGAACTGCGCAGTTATTCTGAACAGCTGGCTCTTCGTTGGAATTCCTCGCAATAGCCCTGCTATTACTCGTCATTCCGCCTCGCCCAGCAGTCCATAATAGTTTGCTCGATATCATATTTAGAAGGCGGAATTGGTATAAGAGAAAGACTTTCTACTTTTTGGTAGTGATGGCTGTTTCAAAATCAGTTCGCCAACCCAGTTCCCAGACTGCTCTTCCGGATTTTTGATCCCTACGTAATAGAAGATTTGTGCCTTACTTGTTTTGAGTTTATCAAATGTTTTGGACTTTACCGTTTCGTTATCTGGTGACGTGATGTTCAGGGTTATTTGAGAGCCTGCTGCTAGTCCAATGAGTCTTACCCAAAAGAACAGGTGATCGCTGCCTTCATCAATACCGTTATTAAACTCACCGCTTTCTATATCCTTATAATTTGCAGGTGGTTGGTCATTGAACCCATGATCCAGTAAAAAACCAGGTTCATAGGTTACCTGCTTGAAAGCATCCATACTCCAGAGGTTGTCAGTGTTATCTCCACATACGGAGAATCGCTGTATTCCGGTAAAGGGATCTGTTGTTTGTCCAAGGTATTGAACTTGAAAATGGACATGAGGGAACTCGGTTAAACCTGACAGGCCAATGTCTCCCAGCTTTTGTTCGCTGGTGACAATGTCCCCCTTTTGAACCATCAGGCTACCTTCTTTGAGGTGTCCGTAAATAGTTCTCCAGCCATTTGGGTGCTCAATAACTACCGCATTTCCAAGCCCGGTTTTACTGATTTCATCACGTTTCTTACGATCAAGGTATGTGTCAGCGACCCCATCACGGGTTGCAACGACTTTTCCATCAGCAGCAGCCAGCACTGCTACGCCTGAGTTCATTTGAGGCAGATTGATGATTCTGATATCAGTCCCGGTATGGCCATCATAGGTCTGCTGGCCACATTGGTATTCCCTATATGCCTCTGTCGGGTCATTATCTACATAATTCTGAATGACGCAGTCAATGCCATAGTCACAATCTACAGGGAATATAAATTCTGGTCTTTCAGCAGCTGCAACTGATGCCGCAAGACACCAGAGTAGTTGGGGGAGTTGTCTTTTCACGAATGATCAGCTTTTAGATTTTATCTTTGAGATCAATGACTGCCTTAGTCAGGGCATTGAAAAGCTTGTCCAGTCTGGACTGGCGTTTCTCTGTTTTCTGGTTTTCTTCCTGAACAATTTCTGAGAGGCTTTGTAACTGCTCCGAGCACCCATCTATCTGGCTGGCAACATCATTGAATTCTTTTGAGGAACTGACGATTTTTTCTTTGAGAGTATCCTTTACTCCAGCCATGCCTTCACTGGTCTTCAGTTGGCTTTGATGAAGCGTTTTCTGCTCATTAAGCAATGCTGTGACAATTTGAACCAGACGGTGCTTGCTTTCCTGAACTGCTCCAAGCGCTTCGATACTGGCATCGGTCTGTGTAGTGAATAACTGGCGGATTTTTTCAGTTTCTTTGCGCTGTAATTCTGTCTCTGCTAATTGGCCAGACTGAAGCTCGGCTACATTTTCGATGTGCTCCCCTGCCTGTTTTACGGAACCAGTGATCAGGGATGTGTGCTCGATCATTTCTTTATGGTTGCTGCTGATCAGATCCGTCAGTGTTGTCCATTGTTTTTCACCGATAGAGCCATTCTCTGCAATGCCTTTCAAAATAGTGGATATATTACCCAGCTGCTGATTGATCTGACTTAACTGACTGTTATCAATGACTGGTGCTTGGGCAGTGCTTATAGTCTGTGAACCACCAACACTCATTCCACCACCGGCGAGGTGCTCAACAGTATGCTGGGCAAGCCAGTTTTCCATAGCTGAAGAGAAGTAGCTGCTGGCTTTATTTAGGTTGAGTTGAAGAATGCCCAATACTAGGGAAGTACTCAGCCCCATCAACGATGATCCGAACGCAGTACTCATACCACCGAGAGGGCCTTCAAGACCTTTGATGAGCTTTACCAGAGTGGTCATAATATCAACATCACCACCTAGGCCCTGAGCCAGGTCCGCCAGGATACCACCGATGGAACCGATGGTAATGGTCAGACCGAGGAAGGTACCGAGCAGTCCGATAAAAACCAGTAAGTCTGTGAAGTAACGAATAAAGGCAATCTTTTCATCAAGGCTGTCTTGAAGAGAGTCGATCAGTGCTCTGGTCGCTGGTGCAGAGAGTTTGATCAGGCCCAATGAGGCAACGTTGTTTCTGAGCAGAACAACGGTTGTCGACATCAGGTGCATTTTCAGCTTGGGTGGCTGACTCTCTTCATCCCCAAAAAGGATGTCATCTAGGCTGGATATAACCAATACATCATCTTTCAGATGAGTAACATAGAGAAAGCAGAGAAAAGATCCAAGGATAAAAACAAACAAGATGGTGCCGTTCAGTGGCAGGTTGGACATCAGGGCTGGACCAAAGAAATCCCGGGTGAAGTAAACCAGTGCTACAGTAGCAACAACAACACAGCTCATCTTTTTTAGAAAGCCAACGATCCTCTTCGGGTCGGCAATATGCAGCTCAGACATGTCCCTGTTTACCTTTTTGTCTGCTTTTCTCTAATCCAGAGTAAGCTTGGGTTCAGAAGGCTTTAGCTATCCTGCAAACTTCGAATCGTATTGATGACATCATTCAGATAAAAACGGATGTCTAATACGCTCTTGTAAAAGTCATACTGGAATACAGCGCTTTGAATTCGACTGATGTGGTAATCGCCTTGGGCAGTGGTTATGTCCAGCAATGTTTTTTCACCCAATTCAAACTCTTTGTAATAGAGGTCAACGATTTCCCGGTTGGTTTCCATCGCTCGGTCATTCACGACCTTTTCATCCATCAGCTTTAAAGTTGAGCTGTAGGCTTCCTCTACTTTTTTTTCCAGAGTTAATGCCGCTTCCCGCAGGCGATACTCTGCTTGCATCACTCTGGCATTACTTTCATCCACTTTACGGCGGGTTTTAAAACCATCCCAGAGCTTATAGGTCATGGTTACTAAACCCGATTCTGTGGTCTTCCAGGTTTCTGATGTGTCGAGGGAGTGTTCCCTGCTGGTTTCGAGTTTGATACCGAATGATGGATAAAGGTCTGATTTAGCTTTGTCTCTGTTCTCTTCAGCAGAATTGATGTTGGCCTTCAGCGCCTGGATCTGGTAGCTCTTGCTAATGGCAAATGCGACCAGCTGCTCCAGAGAATGCTCAATCACAATGCCATCAAGCACCGGAGTGGTCAGATTATCAGGTTCGATGCCTGTGAGGCTTTTAAATGTCTTTCTGGCAAATGTCAGATCGGTTTTGTATTGAATCAGCTCCAGCTCTGCATTCTGGCTCAGACTGGTCAGGCGCTGAACATCAGACTTACTGGCTGCGCCTGCTTCATTTCTGGTTTCAAGAATACCCAGGAAACGCTTATAAAAGGCGATGTTCTCTTCAATAAAGTCAATAACTTCTTCAAGCTTGAGAATTTCCAGATAAGCTTTGGTCGTAATCAGTGCAAGCTTCTCACTTCCGTCACTGAACGTATGCTCTGCGGCGGTCAGCTTGTGCTTTCTGGAGTCGACGGTATTGGAAATACGGCCAAAATCGTACAGAACCTGGTTGAGCATCACGGTGGATTTGGTTTTGTCCTGCCACTTATTACCAGTGCTTCGGGTTTTGCCAGCTTCAGCTTGCCAGGTAATCGAGGGTTGGTAATCAGAATAGCTCTGACTTAATCGAGCTTTATTCACATCAACGGAGGCGCCGAGAGATTTGACAATCGGATTGAACTCCAGAGCCCTTTCAACTGCCTCTGTCAATGTGAGTGCATGAGTTGGGACCAGAAACAGTAGTGAAGAAACCCCCACCAGACATTTCAGCTTCATAAGGTTAGTTCCGTCTGTATCCGTTTTATGCTGGAAATCATCCCAATTTGCATCGGCCTGAACAGAGAGAACTGTAATGAGGTTTCACCACTTTATAAGTGGTCAAAAAATGCAGTGTTCATCAAGAAGGAGGGAGGTTAGACGATAAATAAGAAGACAATTTTTCGGACGACACGCTTGTACTGATGACCTGCTCGGTTCTTCAGGTAGTCATTAATCCAAATTCTGCTGATCCGCCGGTGGAGCATAATGGCGAAACAACCCGAAAGTAACCCATGGCCTGGATTTGTGGATGCGTTGTCAACGACGCTGCTTGTATTCGTATTTCTGGTGGTTGTACTGATTCTGGTAGTCACGGCACTGAGTGTGCAGGTGGGATTTGATATCGCCAAATCTGCCATTGAAACCGATAAAAAGAGTGCGGGTACCCGGGATGCTTTGGATATAGGGCAGCAGGCTTCTGTGGAGGCTGATTTTGATAAGGAAATTATTTCTGAAGCATTGGAAGTTCAGCTGGAGAGTCAAGCCAGCGTAGATGTTAAGGATAAACTGATACGCATTAAGTATCAGGATTTTAATTCCCGTCTGGCTGAAACGGCAAGAGCTGAGCTGGATAAGTGGCTGAAAGAAAACCTGGACAGTATTCAGGATAAGACGATTTACATTATCAGCCTGCTTAATGATCCCGGAATTGCCAAAACGGTTACCTATGAAGTTTCTTTCAGTCGAATAACACTGGTTCGGGCCATTATGACCAAGCTAGGTATCCCTTCAGAGAATATTAAAATCAGACTGGATGATTCCGGAACTGACCAGCGTAATGAAGTCATCATCAAAGTAGTGGAGAAAGAGTCATGAAACCACTGCTGAACCGTATGCAATATCGATTATTCACCCGCTACTCCATTATTTTTACAATCAGCTTTATCGTGTTGTTCTTTCTGATCTGGTCTGCCGTTGTTGAAATCGATGTCGTGGTTAAGAGTGATGGGCGAGTGACAACATTCAGTAATAACCGGGTCGTTGAGCACCTGGAAGGTGGCATTCTCACGGGGTTACACGTTACAGAAGGGCAGCGTGTCAGCAAGGATATGGTGTTGTTTTCAGTAATGAATCCTACCCTGACCGAAAACATCAGTATTCTGAAGCAGAAGCTCAGAGGCTTGGTTGCAAAGGCACAACGGCTGTATGCGGAAATGACCGGAGAAGACCTCACCGCTTCCATTGAGCAGATATCGCTGAATGACGAATACTACCTCAATGAGTTGGAACTGCATAAAAAGCGTATTAAAAAGTTGAATGGGCAGATATCCATTGTTCGTCAGCAGATCAATAAAGAAGAAGCCCAGCTTTCAGAGCTTGGTCAGGTAATCAACGATATGAACAACGAGCGAGCAGTTGCCCAGAAGCAACTGGATATCCTCTCGACTCTTTTGCGTAAAGGAGCAGGTTCAGTTCAGAATCAGCTGGAAAAAAAGATGGTGCTGCTGAAGATCGAAACCCGAATTAACCAGTCGATGAAGCAGATTCCAGTGATTGATGCCCGTCTGTCTGAGTTACAACTGAAGAAAACCAAGCTGGTTAATGATTTTCGTGAAGAAGCGCAGCATGATTACAACAAAATACGCTTGGAAATAGCCCAGATTCAGGAGCAGATTCGTTCCTCTCGGGAAAGGGAAGTTCGTGAAAAAGTAGCGGCTCCTGTTACCGGCACCCTGCATACTCTGCACGTTAATACTATTGGTGAAGTGGTGCCGCCAGGTGCAGTACTGGCTGAAATTGTTCCAGATGGTGTTCCACTGATGGTAGAGGCGATGGTGGCTCCTTATGATCGAGCGAAAGTCTGGCCGGGGCAGGAGGTTAATGTTCGTGTGTCTGCCTACGATTACACGACCTATGGCTCTCTTAAAGGTAAGGTTCTGGAAGTCAGCGCGGATACCTATAAGGATGATGTCACTGCGAAGCACTATTACAAGGCAATGATAGAAACAGAAAGTTCGGGTTTTGATGAAAACAGTCAGTTGATACCGGGAATGACTGTTGAGCTAAACATCTTGGCAGGAAAGCGGACATTACTGGGGTATTTAATGGGGCCTTTATCGGAATCAATACGGTTTACGGCAACAGATACATAAGTGTTATGGGGATAACTGAACTAAATCTTTCCAAAGAACACCGGGGTATTTTGATGTTGAGCTTGTCGTTCCTTTTCTGACAGTCTATCAAGGGCTTTATTGTGGCAGAGTGGATTATCAGAACAATAAAATAAGGTAAAAAAACGGACTCTTTTGGCATCTAGCGGTACCATGAGACAGGATAATTCTTCGGGTAGCTGAGCTAAACCACATATTTCACATGAGCCGAACTGCAAGCGCTCGAACATTTTTTCCATTAAAAATACCTTTTGTATAGCTGCCAGTTAGAAAGTTTCTAAAGGATTTCGTTAAAAAGGTCGCTATTAAGATAGCACTCTCTGTTTATTTGTTTCTCTTGGTGACAGTAGCGAGTAACAAATACCCAAATATATAGATTTTGTAAATTTGTGATTTTTCTTCCAGCCATTGGTAGTCAAGAGAATAGATAGAGTTGGCATGCAAAGTGGATATATAACGTTGAAAGGAAACAACTCAGTACCGGTTCCAGGAAGGAAGTACAGGCCAAGGATGGCCACCCCAAGGAAATAATAACAACAACGAGGAAGTACTGAGATTATAGCCCCGCCAGTCGGGGCATTATTTTTTGCAATACACCTTACTCTTGCTCAGATGGTTTGGGTGATTTTCACTTATTCTCTTATTACTGCTTTTCCTTATACTGCCGACATTTCTCATCTGATTGATAACCCTTATGATTGTTAAGAAGTGCCTTCTTGGGCTGATGGTGTCGTTGAGCCTGACGGGCTGCATTACCTTTCCAACGGAAGAGTCCGGAAAAGTTCAGGTTGTCTGGGACGAAACGGATCGTATTGAAGGCTGTGAACTTAAAGGTACGGTTTATGGCTCAGAAGGGCATTTTTACGATTACTGGCTGCACAGTGATCGGGATATGGTTTGGGGTACTATCAATCAGATGAGTATAAAGGCTGTGGATATGGGAGCGGATACTCTTTACCTGTATAGGCCATTTGGTTTTTTGAGTTCGGTCACTATGATGGCCAATGCTTACGATTGCAGGGTGAAGATAGCAAGTAATAATGGTTTACACATTAACTGAGACCTACCTATCTACAACTATAAATATGGAGTTCATAACAATGAACTCCATATTAAAATAAGAAATAATGAATTGATCTTCATACTAAATACTTTTGCATTGCTTGTTTTTATCAAAACTGAAGATAATCTAAAGATTCACAATTTCCTGATTTTGATCACTATGAGCAATTGTTATTTCGTACCAGGTTTTCCTATTCCAGCTATTCAGCGAAACCCCTTAATATCAGGAGGGTTAAATAATTTATCAGCTGGGACTAATCGATTGGGCTTAAGGTCTTTTGATGGAAGGAGTACTAGAGAGCATACTGGCAGTGGGCCAAGTGTTCAGGAAAGACAACCTGCTATCACTAATGACCTGATAAATTTGGGTTTGGATAAAAGATCATGTGCCAAAGTTCAATCTTTTAGTGAAACATCTATATTTACCCCAAGACAATGCGCTCTAATCGATTCTTTTAAAGTGAAATCCCGTGCTGAGACTGAGGTTATTTTAGAATTTACGTCCTGTTATGAACATGGCTTTAAAAAGCAAGCAATGGTCTTAATTGAGGCAAGGCCACTGGATGAGTGTAGGGGATTTTATGGTTTTCATAAGGTGATTGATTCCGATAGTAAAAATAAAAAATTTTGCGTATCTGTTGATCCCAGTTCAATTTGGAAGCCCGGGCAGCAGAAGCTTTTCTCTTCGCAGTTAACTATTGGGCCCGCAAAGGCTACTGAGATTGAGCTGCATCGTGATCCATTGTATCGAGGAAAGCTCCTTGATCGAATGGGACTTCAATTGGATAAAAAAAAGGAAACAGAAGTTTAGCTAAGCTTCGCAAAGCATGGGTTACCTGCCTATTCTTAAAAAAGTATCATTATAAATACATGGAGTAGTCTTGTGACTTTGTTTCAATATACATTTTCCATGGTAATCGTGTCTTTCTTGTTATTAAGCCCATCTGCTCATGCACTTATGGATAAAGAGGGTTCGGATTGCCATCATTCCTCAGTGGGGTTGAACTCAATTCGCACAGCTTTTCAGAAGTGGGAATATGGTCGTAAGAATCCGGAAACTTATCGTGAACTTGCGCCTAAAGCGCTTATTGAGCATTACCGCAGCTGGCAGGAATACAATAAGCTACCTGACCATATCCGTGATGACAGGGCTGCTCAGGCAATGATATCGACCTTCCGTCGCTGGAATGAGGCGAGATAGGCCGATTTTTCAAGTAGCGTTAACGTTGGTTTGGAGTAATGCCCAGCCCTTTCAGAACTATCCGGGTTAACGTCTCTGTTGCCTGATCGTAGTCAGACTGCTCGAGCTTATCTTTCCCAAGGGCCTGTGCGATCTGGTAGGAAAAGTCTGCATAATGCTGAGTGGATGACCAGAGCAGAAAGATCAGGTGCACAGGATCGACCGGGTCCATTTTTCCTTGGTCAGACCAAGCCTTGAATACCTGTGCCCGTCCACGAAACCATTTCCGGTAATCCTCTCCAAAATACGCCGTGAGGTGAGGACCTCCATTGATGATCTCCTGGGCAAAGATTCTGGATGCCAGGGGATTCTTTCGGGAGAACATGATTTTGGTATGTATATAGGCTGCCAGTGCTTCTTCTGGGGCATCCTCGGGACTCAAGCTGTTAAAGCTCTGATCCCATAGCTTCAAGATATTTGACAGAACGGCAGCATAGAGCGAGAGCTTATTGCTGAAGTAGTAGTGAACGTTGGCTTTGGGAAGGTTTGCCCGTTCAGCGATACGCTGCATGGTAGCGCCCTTGAAGCCGTGGGTCACAAACTCTTGTTCGGCAGCGGCCAGAATGCTTTTTTTATTATTTTCCCGGATCTTGCCGGGACGGTATTTTTTCGCAACTGCTTCCATATGCTCATTCAATCCTGCTAATGGTTGTAACCTCAGGTGATGAGAGAAGAAGTATCATTCCTGATACCGGCATGCCGGGAGGGTGATACCAAGCCAGTATGATACTTCAAAAGCAGTATGTTTCGATATTACAAATGCACTTTTATCAAGCCCTGCCACACTCGTTCATTCCAGCCACTTACGCCAAACTTGTTGTGCCAATAACGATATTCGGTGCCTACATAAACGGTATGCTCACTGCCCCAGAGATTACCCAGGTCATATTTGAGTTGCAGATGGGTCTGCCAGTTTGAGGTAACATCTGCGCCGTTATTTTTCGTTTTACTGACCCAGTCGATCCAGCCATCAAAGAGAAACTTCTGGTTGCCGAGGTCAAAGGGTACTGCCCATGCGGGAGAAACCTGGTAGTTACTGTCGTAGTTTTCATTGGATCGACCGTATGCGTTCACCTTCAGGAACTTGAATCCGGGCACATCGAAGTCAACGCCTGCACCGACCAGATAGTTAGTCTGGTTAACGTTTTTATTGCTGCCCATTTCAATCTGTGTTGAGAGATAAAAATCTTTGATCAGCCCACTGTCCCAGTCCATTCCCGTCAATTTGGGAATACTGAAGCGTGGATGCAGTTCTGACCAGACTTCACTGTTGTTATCCCCTTCCGTTGCCCTCAAGCGATCCATAAAGAAGAATACATCCCCCCAGCTATGGCCACTGGCATGCTCTAGGGTCAAGGTAACCTTTTTCTTATCCTCTTCAGCACCTTCAAAGGTTGAGCCATAGAGCAGGCTGATACTGTTATCACTCCAGAGGGTTTTAGCTTCAGCATTTATAGAGGTCAGTGCCAGTACAGAGGCAAAGGCAGTTATTGTTTTTTTCATTTTCATGGTGGCTTCCTTTTGGGTTGTTATTTTCAGGACAAAGCTTCCCTGACGCTGAAGACCTAAGCCTTCAGCGGTGGGTTCTTGGAATTAGGAATTAATAGATGGCGGAAACGTCAGACCTGCTCGGCAACCGCAGGAGAAACGTGTTCTTCATTCGTCTCATCAGAGGGCAGGAGAAGACTCAGGAGAATGGCAGAGAGGCCTCCGGAAGTGACTGCCGAGCCAAAAATGTTCTGCACCACTTTCGGCATTTCTTTCAACAGATCGGGTACCAGCGTAACACCCAGTCCAATCCCGAAAGAGACAGCCATAATCAGCAGCTTTCGGCGGTCCAGTTGCTCTGCTGCAAGAATCTTGACCCCGGCGGCAGCAACGGTGCCAAACATAACCAGTGTTGCTCCACCCAGTACAGGCTTGGGGATCTGCTGCAGGATGGCTCCTACCACAGGGAACAAGCCGAGAATGACCAGAATGCCAGCCACAAAATAACCAACATAACGGCTGGCCACACCCGTCAGTTGAATAACCCCGTTATTCTGGCTGAAGGTGGTGTTGGGAAAGGTGTTGAAAACAGCAGCCAGCATGGAGTTGAAACCATCACCCAGAACACCGCCTTTAATACGACGAAGGTAGTTTTCTCCCTGAATGGGCTGCTTGGAGATCATGCAGTTAGCGGTCAGGTCTCCGGTAGATTCAATAGCTGTGATCAGATAAATGATGGCAATGGGCAGAAAGGCGACCCAGTCAAAAGAGAAGCCATATTTAAAGGGAACAGGAATGCTGAGCCATGGTTGTTGCGAAATTGATTCCATAATGGCTGCAGTACTGGTTTTACCCATAAACAGGGCCAGAGCCATACCGGTAATCAAACCAATGACAATGGACGACAGTCGCAGCCATTGGTTACTGGATCGATTGAGCATAATGATGACTGCCAGTACCGAACCACCCAGTGCCAGGTTCTGCAGGCTTCCAAAGTCGGGCGCTTTGAACCCTCCAGCCAGATCGGTCATGCCCACCTTTATGAGTGAAATTCCGATAATGGTGATGACAATACCGGTTACCAGGGGCGTAATGATTCTTTTCAGTTTATCAAGAAACTGGGACAGGACTATTTCCACAAATGCACCCAGAAAACAGATACCAAAAATCAGAGAGAGAATCTCGTTAGGGCCTCCTCCCTGACTTTTGGCAATAAATCCGGCAGCGAGTACAGAACCCAGAAAAGCAAAGCTTGTACCTTGAAGGCAGATCATGCCTGCACCAACAGGCCCAAACCGTCGGGCTTGAATAAAGGTACCTACTCCAGAGACGATCAGCGCCATGCTGATCAGGTAGGGAATGTGTTCTCCGAGGCCAAGGACACCACCAATGATCAGTGTCGGAGTAATCACACCGACAAAACTGGCCAGAACATGCTGAAGGGCGGCGAAAAACGCCTGCGGCGCTGGTGGCCGGTCATCCAGTTGATAGATAAGATCCTGATTTCCAGCTTCTGCCTGTTCACTGTTCATATGTTTCCCCTTTCAGCTGCTTGTTTTTTATAATTGTCAGGATTGTTAATTGCTGACTAAATCATCAGCTTTTAGTGCTTAAGCAATTAGCTGGCCAATTAGTCAGATTTTTTATCAGGTAAAAGAATATGGCTTCTAACTATTTGTTTTTTCGTCTGTTGACTCTTGGAGTGCGGTGATTGAAGAGCCGTTGAGAATTATGCCGTAGCGTTAAATATGTTACCTGCCCAAAAAACAGGCATAAAAGTGACTCTGTTTGGTGCGCATATCTGAAGCTCCGTGTTCATTGTCCGGTCTATAGTGGAGTTATCGAAACTGACTGACTTGGAATATGAAAAGTCTTGTTAAGCCAGCATTTCTTGCCTTGGTACTCTTTGGGTGCCACCAGGGAACCCTCACTGAAGCCGTTACCTGGCAGCAGATTAAGTCAGGACAGCTCCTGCCGGTAAGGACAGCAGAAGGTCAGCGTATTTATGATGAGTACCTTGCTGGGTTGAAGGCGCAGAATCTTTCGCCGGAGTTCTCTGTCTATCAGAATATCTTTGGTATGGATAAACATAAGGCTGTCTGGTGTGTCGAGAAGGGGTGTCCTGAACAATACCGGCTGGTAACTAATAATTATGGATATTGGTTGGAAGATGGTGTCTACCAGCTGTTGATGTTTTCCACAGATCCATTCTGGGACCGAGGTGCCCTGGAACAGAAATCAGAGGAGCTGCTAAAGCTACACTTTCCAGAGCTATTCAGTGAAGCAGGCTTTGAGTGGGTGGTGCATATCAATCCCCCTACCAACCGATCGATAAAGGGGCTGGCCCATGCACATATTTTTTTACGGGACAGGTGGAATACACCCTCCAGACTACCGACGTTAATACATCGACTGCCTTATAATAGGTTGCCAGCAACTGAGTCCGGCTCTTGAAGCATCCATTTCACAGCAGATTCTGCATGAATTCGAGTTGTATCATACAGTGGAATGGAAACGTGTTGCTGTTGGACTAAAAGGCCAATCTCAGTACACCCCAGGATCACGGCCTCAGCTCCCAAGTCGTTCAAGTTGTTAATAATATCGATATAGGACTGACGGGATGATTCCTGAATATCCCCCAAGCAGAGCTCGTTATAGATAATATTGTGGACCACTTTTCTCTGGAGCTTATCTGGCGTGATAACCTGAAGACCATAGTGCTCAGTTAACCGGCCTTTGTAGAAGTCTTGTTCCATAGTGAATGCCGTACCCAGCAGACCCACGGTTTTGATACCTTCAGCGACCAGCAACTGAGCCGTAGCATCGGCGATGTGCAGTAGTGGGATCGATATCTCCTGCTCAATGGCGGGAGCCACTTTATGCATGGTATTGGTACAGATCATCAGCCCTTCTGCACCAGCAGCCTCCAGCCCTTTTGCTGCATTGGCGAGCAAGGCGCCGGCTTCTTCCCATTTCCCCTGATGCTGTAGTTGTTCCACTTCTGCAAAATCTACGCTGTAGAGGCATATTTTTGCTGAGTGCAGTCCGCCCAGAGCCTCTTTCACGCCTTCATTCAGGAGCCGGTAATAATACGCAGTGGACTCCCAACTCATTCCGCCCAGTAATCCAATAGTCTTCACAGGTTTTAATCTTCTGGCTTAATCATCCCGCTCACAATCATATACTGAGCCAGGTAATAGGTCAGCATAATGGCAACACCGGCATAAGGCAGAGGCTCAATAAATTTATTGATGGCAATCAGACTGTCAGATAGAGCAAACGTACTGGCACCAACAAACAACCATTGCCATGGTCGATTGCAGAAAGCTGCTCCAAGAACCATGGCACTGATGGCCATTAAGTAGGCAGTTACTGGAATAAGGAGTTCTCCACTGGCAGGCAAAATAAACCAGGCAAGAATGAAAGCAATGGGTACATAGCCAGCAGCCAGCCACAGACGCTGTCGATGAAATTTGGAATGCTGCCAGAATAAAATGGCATAAGTCACTTGTGCTATTAAGAAGCTGGCTAAACCAGGGACAAAGAAATTTCCAACCGCGCCATCAAGAGCCAGCAGAATGTCCCCCCCTGCAGAAAACAGAATTGCTATTACCATGCCTAACCGTAATTTACCGGCAAGAAGTTTCCAGACAGGAATCAATAGCAGAAGAATGGGAGCTGCTTTTGATACTAATGCTAGTGCAACAGGCAGTTGGTTCATTAGCAGGATATAAATAAGAGCAAGCACCCAGAAAGTAAGACTGATAGTTTTTGACATGACTTCACTATTCTTATTGTTAATTCAGTGAAGGATTATGATCTGATCCCGCCCTCAGGCCAAGGGGTTCAGTCTGTCTTATCGCCATACTTTTCGAAGGGCACAGAATGAGGAATTGGTCTGAGGGAATAGCACGAACGGCTTTCCGTTTGAAAATGTGGTATAGGGGAGTTTAGTACAGTGGATATACTCCCTCTTTCACAAGTTGATAGTTAGCACCTTGAGAACTTTTCACAATACTGACTTCAAAGAAATCCTCTTTAAACCGAACCAGCATGTACTTCTGAAAGACAGCTGCTCCCCCAAGAAATACCGGGAGGTGCTGACCTGGGCCATAGAAATTCCAGAGAGTGTGAAAATTGACTAAACCTACATAGGAGTGCAGGTGTCCGGCAAAAACAGCGGAAATTTTATATTTACGCAGAATGTCTTTTATATCATTGGTAAAGCCAGAGATATGATAATTCAGAATAATATGTTTCCCTTCATTACTGGCCTGTTCCAGATCATTAATAAGCCAATCTCTGGCGGATTGAATATTAAAGTAGTCCCGTCGGGCTTTACCAAAGTTCCAGCCATTCCAGTGATTTTTATAGGTCGGGTAGTTATTCAGTTGGACAAAGTGAATGTCGCCAATATCCCAAGAGTAAGCAAAGCTCTTACTGTATTTTCTTTTCAGTGATGGAAACTCGTAATAAGTTCCTGAATCATGATAGTCAAAACTGCGGACATTCAACGTTCGCACGTGATCTTTGAGATAAAGCATCATTCTGGAGGCGCAGTTATTCACAAAGCAGTCATTAACATTGTTTGAAATATCATGATTGCCCAAGCCCGGGTAGACATTCATTTGTAACTGTTTATGGTATAACTCCTGGTAAGCATTGAATTGCCAGTCGTGGCCAAAAGCTGTCAAATCACCATTGATGACTACGCCTGCAAGCTGCTCTTTACCAAGATCGGTCATTAGCGCATTCAGGCTCTGAATGTGATTAGTATTTTCCCGCCAGGCTTTATTCTGATCATCACAACTTTCATTCGATGTTTTGCATGACCACGGATATTGGGGGTCTGACATGAACGCCATATAAAAATCGCGATAGTTGAACTGAATCAGGCGGGCATAAGAGAATGTGTCATTAAGTTCTTCTCCAACATTTGCCGTCGAATCGTAATAGGTTCGACAAACTCCATTCCCATCTGGCTCTTCACAGGCTTCAAGTGCATGACCGGGAGCCAGCTGGATGGATGTGATTGAGTCATCAGCAAAATGTTGATTACCAAAGAAGTCTTGAGATACACCATCGTTTGAGCACAACGAAAATACCTGGCCAGAGTATTGGTGGTGTTCATATAGATTGGTACATTCTTCTTCTGAAGCAAAGCACTGATTAATTAACAATGTACTCAGGAGTATGGCATAGGATATTTCTAATGGCTTTTGAGTCTTTTGAATAGGCATGACAGGGCCTTCTGTATTGATCAGACAGTATTTTTTAGCGATAGAGAACAATTCTCTGAAATTATTTTAATTTACTAACACTCTGAAAAAGCTAAAAAATATATCGACAGGTGATAGGTCTCTTTGAACAAACCTTGAAAGTATTTGCTATCCTGAACTTGGTCTTATTGAGCATGGATGTTACTGAAGATTCACTATGAAAATTAAATGGCTTTTATTTTCAATGATTTAAATGGATGTTTCATCATAATCCTGAATCGCCGAATAATCAGATAATGGATCGAATAGAGATAAATGCTATGAAAAAAGGATATTTATTAGGAATAATCCTGTCAGGTTTTGTTGCATCTGCCTGTTCTCAGGAAAAACGTTTAGCGCTTGATGAGAGCGTTATGTTTGAAAAGCCCATGTATCATAAACACAGCGTTGAAGAAATTCTGAATGCATCTGATGATGACGAGCTGGTTAAGATTTCTGGTGAAATTGTTAAAAAAATCAAAGGGAAAATATACCTGTTTCGTGGAGAAACTGGTGAGATCAATGTGGTGATTGACGACTCTGCTTTACCCGAAAGAGGCGTTAAGCTGAAATCCCCTGCAGTTATTAAGGGAGAAGTGGATAATCCACCAGACAGGGCGCCAAGGGTTGAGGTTGATGACATTCATTATGTCTTTTAATGGTTGGCAGGTGTGGTGCTAAAGAAAGAAGGCCGAATTTTACTCGGCCTGTCTTTATTTACGTTGGTTGATTTCACGTGGCCAAGAGCTTAAGTAGCGGGTGGCCAGAAGTCAGCCCAGGGAATTGATTTATCACCGAGTACGAGAAAGTCTGTATTAATAAGGCTTTCCTTCATGTTATAGCAGAAACGCTGACCGGCAGGGTTGAGAAATAAGCCTTCCACCCCTTCAACAACGCCCTGAACCGCAGCGGTATCCCACTCAGAGGTAGGGCCAAGCCTCGGATAGATATCAGCCTGACCTTCAGCTACCAGGCAGCTTTTCAAAGCACTTCCTACTTTTTTAGACTTAAGGTTTGGGTAAATAGCTTTTAAGGCGTCGAGGTAGTTACGGGACTCTGCGGTTCCATAGCTCCGGCTGCCAAGTACGACGACTTCCCGCTCTGGAGTGAACTTTCTGGGGTATATAACGTGTGCTTCAGCACCTTTATCCTGCTTCCATGCACCAAGGCCTTTCCCTCCCCAGTAGGTGGTATCAGTCGTCGGAATATGCACAATACCAAGCAGAGGGTAGTTATTCTCGATCAGGGCGATATTGACCGAGAACTCGCCATTGCGGTTAATAAACTCTTTAGTTCCGTCCAAAGGGTCAATTAGCCAGTATCGCTGCCAGTTTTTCCTTTCCTGCCAGGGCGTATGTTCTGATTCTTCAGAAAGAATAGGGTACTGGGTAGACAGCTGTTTGAGACCATCAACGATAACTAGATTAGCCGAAAGGTCAGCATTGGTGACAGGGGTAGCATCAGCCTTGGTTTGTATACCGACATCATCCTGCTGATAAACGGTCAGAATGGCCTTGCCTGCCTTACGGGCAATCTTGATTATCTGAGGAGCTAAAGACTCAAGGTTGTTATTCATATCCCGTACTCGTTTTGCCAAATGGTTTTCTGATGGCTAGGGCTTGTCGAAGTCGCCAACAGGTCTTAATAAACCGGCTTGAAGTTGCTCTCGTACCAGAAACAATGCTGCAATGACTCTTGCTTCAGTGAAGTCTGGTCGGGCACAAAGTTCCATTAGCTGATCGAATGAAAACGTTTCAACTTCCAGTGGTTCTGGCTCATCACCTTCCAGCGTCTCTTCATAAAGGTTCTGCGCAACCATAATATGAATGCTGCGAGTCATGTAGTTCGGTGAGAGGGTAAAGTCTCCCAGATGGTGCCAGCAGTGGGCTCCGAAGCCGACCTCTTCCTTAAGCTCTCTATTCCCTCCCTCTTCCAGAGTTTCTCCTGGCTCTGCCAGGCCTTTCGGGAGGGTAAGCTGATAATCTTCAGTTCCGGCAGCATACTCCCGGATCATCATGAAATGCTGATGATCAATCAGTGGCACCACCATAACGCCCTGATGTCCTGTATCAAATTCACCCAGGCGTTCATATATACGTTCTTCACCGTTCGAGAATTTGATATCCAGCTCTTCGACCCGAAACAGACGGGTACGGGCAATTTCTCTGCAGGATTGAATCTCTGGCTTATTTTTGTGTGGACTTTGTACCGTCATGGTTTCCTGATGATATATGTTTGGAGTACCTGGATATTATAGAGGGAGCTTGAAGCAGGGTGTTATACCAATTAAGTTTTCTAACCCCGTTATGAGCATGTTGAGCTGGACAGAAAGGCAATAGCCATAGGGCATAAGGGCGAAGTGATGAGTCATAGCCTTTATACCCTATGGGTATTAACTATGGCGAGAAGCTTCAACGCAGGTTTCTGTTCAGATCAACAGCGCAATAGGGATTTAGACAATGCAATTGGTATTAGTTTTACATTCAGGTTGACAGACCCCTGGTCAGCCAGAGCAAACCAGGGAGCAGTGTGAAGGGGGGTTATTTTTCAATTGCCTGACTACTCTCCGCGAAAGTCTGAGCCAGCAGTAAAAGGTTCAGTAGTTCATCCAGGGTATCTTCAAGAAACCATCCCAGTGGTCTCCACTCCCCTGCAACTCTCACGAACTCCATTGTTTCTTCAGAGATATCATCTGGGTCAGTGGTATCGGCATCTGATTCTACGTAGGTCAGAATTGCTTCTTTTCCATTATTGGAAAACTCAATTTTTGTGATGTTGGGGTAGGCAATATTAATTGGCATCCCCAAGCTCAATGTCAGTTTGTCAAACATATGGGTAAAAACGGTGTTAATAAAATCGGCAGGTGGGAGCGTTTCGATCCGACCAATAACTTCAGGAATGACTTGCTGAAGCTTGCTGGTTTTATCCTTTTTCAAAAAACGATACTTAAAGTTGGTTTGAGCTTCTTCGCTGTAAAAGGAGGCAAGTTTTGAGTAATTCTGATCTCTCACGCTGGTAAATATATCTTCGAGAATCGTAGTGAGTACTTCCTTATCTTGAGCTTTTGTTGGCAAAGAGCTTTTACTTGTTGCTGTTTTCTTGCTGTTGGTTATCTCCCTTAGATCTGCCTGAGATACCCTTGTTTCAGGTATTCTCTGCTTGGCCTCAGCACTGGCAGCAGTAAGACATGATGTTAATACAAACATAGCCAGTGTTAAGGATAGATACTTCATTTTTGGTAACCCCGGAATTTCTGGTGTTTAGACAGGACACAGCGGTACGTATAACTGCCGTCCAGTTTCGTTGCGGCGGTTCAATGTAGCACCACTACATATTCACCACCTTGCCTTGGTTAAGGCAGCTTTACGTGCCACTGTGCACGACAACCCTATGTAAACAGAGCCTAGACCACTGTAGCCTTCCTGGAGTTGAAAGCACGGAATTTCATTCATATTACCGTACTGATAATATGGTCTGGGACAAGTTATGCCCCGGTTTGGCTTACATTTGTTTAAGCAGTAGAAAGCGCTTTGGATAGATAAACATATACAGTTATCAACCTCATTTTTGATATCTTTTTTTCCAGAAGTTGTCTCCGGCCTGATAGCTATTTGATGCCTCAAAATGTTCTTGATGAGATGCCATTATGATTGACTGGACTAAAATCAGCACGGTGCTGCTGGATATGGATGGAACACTACTGGACCTCCATTTTGATAATTATTTCTGGCAGGAGTATGTACCTGAGAAATACGCTGATAAACATGGCATAACTCTAACAGAGGCCAAAGAAGAGCTGTCCCCTCGCTTTGAGCAGATTTATGGCAAGTTGCAGTGGTACTGTCTGGATTACTGGGTCTCAGAACTCGATCTGGATATTATGGCGATGAAACAGGAGATCATTCATCTTATCTCTTTCAGGCCTTATGCCGATGAGTTTCTGCAAAATATCAAAGATCATGGTAAACAGGTGATTATGATCACCAACGCCCATCGTGACAGCCTTTCTTTGAAACTGGAACGTCTCCCGATGGCGCACTATTTTGATAAGTTAATTAGCTCCCACGACTACGGATACCCCAAGGAAGATCAGAGTTTCTGGCGAGCACTTGAAGCAGATATTGGTCTTGATAAGAAGCATGCCCTGTTTATTGATGACAATATCGGTATTCTCGACTCGGCAAAAACTTATGGTATTGCTGAATTACTGGCGATTCGTCATCCAGATAGCCAGAAAGGAGCATGGGATACGGGTGCTTATGCTGCGGTTGAAGATTTCCGCGAACTATTTGTCTCTTAGAGCGTTATCAGCCCTGAAAAGATGGCATCTTCAAGAGAATATAATCTCGTAATGTGGCACTTTTCATGATCAAAAGCAGTCAGGGTGACAGAATGAGTAATAGTGAAAAGATCCGGTTAGATAAATGGTTATGGGCGGCTCGCTTTTATAAAACTCGTAATATCGCAAAGGAAGCCATTGATGGTGGCAAAGTGCACCTGAATGGTCAGCGATGCAAGCCAGGTAAGGAGCCCAGGGTAGGTGATGTTATTAAGCTTCGGGCTGGTTGGGATGAACGAGTCGTAGAAGTTAAGGCGTTAAGTGACAAACGGCAAAAAGCTGATCTGGCGCAACAGCTGTATGAGGAAACTGCAGAAAGTATTCAGGCTCGGGAAGAGGCTGCAGAAAACCGGAAGGCGCTGCGTGGTGCAATGCCAAGACCAGACCATCGGCCTGATAAAAAGCAGCGTCGTGAACTGTTAAAGCATAAGTCTGATTACTAACTGCATGTCTGTGTGGTTTAAAGAGTCTGACTGCCAGCCGTATACTGGATGGCTACCTTAATGGCCTCCATCAGACTGACTTCACTGGCCCTTCCTGTTCCTGCAATGTCGTATGCAGTTCCATGGTCGACTGAAGTCCTGAGAAACGGCAGTCCGCAGGTAATGGAAACGGTACGTTCGAAGTCTACCATCTTGGTGGCGATATGCCCCTGATCATGATACATGGAGAGCACGCCATCATAAGCACCATTAAGTGCCTGATGAAAGACAGAGTCCGCCGGAATTGGGCCGCTTACGTTCAACCCTTCCCGTTGAGCCCTCCTGACCGCTGGCTCAATGGCACAGACTTCTTCATCTCCAAAGAGTCCATTTTCACCACAGTGGGGGTTCAGGCCAGCAACGGCCAGAGAGGGATATACGATACCCAGAGATTGAAGAATCCGGTACGCTCTGAAAACTCCCTTGAACACTGTGCTTTCTACGATTGCGTTACAGGCCTGCTTTAAAGAGAGATGGCGAGTTAGAAAAAAGACTCTCAGTCCTGCTACCTGAAACAGCGTAACAGGGTCAATCGTACCTGTTAGCGATGCAAGAATTTCCGTGTGTCCAATGTGGGGGATTTTTGCTGCGCGAAGAGATTTCTTGTTGATCGGTGGTGTGGCGATTGAACCATAGCCCAGGTTTTTCACGTAGCGGACAGCTTGTTCAATGAAGTGGTATGCAGCAGCTCCGGATTCAGCAGAGACTTTTCCAAACACAATCTTCTCTATATTGGTAATGGGAGAGTGGAGCAGATGTATGTGGCCGTTATTGTGTAAGTCAGCAGGGGAGCCATTGATGGATAGGAAATGCACTTTCTTCTGACAGAGATGGGCTGCTTGTTCCAGCCAGCTGCGATCACCAATCACCACCACTCGGCAGGTTGTATTGAATTCCGGGTTGCACAGGGATTTGATAATGATCTCAGCACCGATTCCGGCAGGATCACCCATGGGGATGCAGATCAGGGGGGCATTGCCGCTATTGATCACGCTTGGACTGCCTGAAAACAATAGAATGAATATCAGCTTAGCAGCAATATTGGACGTCATAAGAAAGGGAGCCATCAGGCTCCCTTATATATCTGCATTATCTACCTGATTTTTCAGGACGGCAGAATAATGTTGCCACCAGCTTCACGGATTGCAGCCAGGTTTTCATCATCAAACTTGCTGTCCGTGATAATGCAGTCAAGATCTTCCAGACGGCTGATGGTTTTCATGCTGGAAGCACCAAATTTACTGGAGTCAGCCAGCAGAACGGTCTTATTGGCCCGCTCCATCATTTTACGACGAATGTAGTAATGATCATTGGAAGCAGTAGTTACACCGTTGTTCAGGCTCCAGCTGTTGGTTGCCAGAAAGGCGATATCTGCATTAATGCTGTCGAGGAAAGACAGGGCTGCAACATCGGTATGTGCCTTGGTGATGGCACTGACATTACCACCTGTGGTGAACACTTTAACAGTAGAAGAGTCTGACAGCTGAAGGGCGATCTTTAAGTCAGTGGTGATGACAGTCACTTTCATGCGCATCATCAGTTTAGCCAGTGCCATTGTACTGGTGCCAGAGTCCAGGAGGACGATCTGACCTTCCCGCACCTGCTTCAGTGCTTCATGGGCGATGGACTTCTTTTCTTCGATATTAACGGCGTTTTTCTTTTCGTAGGGGATGTCTTCCATCAGGAAGCTTTTAGAGACTGCGCCGCCATAGGTTACACGCAGTTTGTCTTCTTGCTCCAGAGTACGAATATCACGACGGATGGTCATTTGTGACACATCAAAACGTTCGGCCATTTCTTCGATATTGGCACAGCCTTTTTCTTCAACAAAAGCAAGAATGTGTTCGCGACGTTCAACCGGGAGCATAGTTGTACCTCTTTAAATGGAGCATGATCTGTTTGCCCGATCTGTTGGTGTTTTCAGGTAGCAAATCAGGTTTGCAGGACTTGACCAACGGTAATGATGCTTGCTGCCGATGAGTATTCAGAGATAGTAATTTCCCGTAAGACATAACTTACAGAGCTACCTTGCAATGATGAACTGATAGCACTCGATATGCAGAAGACCGATCAATGGGCATTTTGCGGGGGATTATATCACCAGAATGACGAAGTATTCCCAACTTTTCATTCATGGAGATAGCCTTATTTGATCTGGGTTTAGTTATGGAAAATGAAGCAATGGGTAAAGCACTGGGTAAATACTTACAGGCTCTGCTGACTCAACGGCACAGTGGGGGGCGAGAGGCCGAACAACCCCATGAACTCCTTTGCCCGGAGTGTGACCTGTTGATATCTATCCCGGTGTTAAAGCAGCGGCAGGTAGCTGCTTGTCCTCGTTGTTTTCGTACTCTGGAAAAACATGCTTACTATCGCATTCAAACCCTGCTGGCTTTGGTGATTACCGGATTACTGCTCTACATCCCTGCCAATATCTATCCCGTTCTAACATTAGAGCTGGCTGGGCGACAGCACAGCAGCACTATCTGGGGTGGAGTGGTTGCACTGTGGCGTAATGGCCTGCCAATTGTTGCTACGGTGGTATTTGTTTTTGTCATTCTAGTCCCACTGCTGCGACTAATAATGTTACTACCCATTATTTGGGCATCTCTGTTAAGGGATGGATCTCGATTTTCCCGGTCTCTGTTTCGTGATTACCTTTTTCTCTGCCAGTGGGGAATGGCAAAAATCTACATGCTAGGCGTACTTATCTCTGCAGTAAAACTGGTCGATATGGCGACAGTCGAAGCTGGTCTTGGGGTATTTTGCTACACCGGGCTGATGCTGATCGAAATTGCCATCAGCATAACGCTAAATGAGGCAAAATTATGGATAGCCCTGGGTAGGGATGCAGGAGCAAAGGTTGTTGAAGGGAAAACAGTTATCAATGAATGGTATTGATCTTGGTCTGAAGCTTTGTCTTGTCTGTTATCTGGCATGTCCTGAATCACAGAAACGATGTTACCGTTGTGGTGGCCGGGTTCGGATGCGGCGACAGAACAGCATAGCAAGATGCTGGGCTTTAACGCTGGCAGCTGCACTTCTTTATATACCGGCCAATACCTTACCCATGATGTCGATCAGTTGGCTTGGCCAAGGGGGGGAACCGGACACCATTATGTCCGGAGTCATAAAACTGATTGAGAACGATATGCTCATGATCGCAGCCGTGGTGTTTATTGCCAGTATCTTGATACCTCTGCTGAAGCTACTGGGAATGGCTGTATTGCTTCTGTCCATTCAATCTGGATATGAAATGGGGTTGGGAATAAGGCAGAAAATACGACTGTATCGGGTTATTTCGTGGATTGGCCGCTGGTCGATGCTGGATATTTTCATTATTTCTCTGCTGGCTGGATTGATTCAGTTTGGTCAGCTTGGGCAAGTTGAGCCGGGTGCTGGGGCCTGGGCATTTGCTGCTGTCGTTACTCTCACCATGCTTGCTTCTAACAGCTTTGACCCACGCCTTTTATGGGATAACCAACGCCTGAGCCAAAGGGTAGAGAAGAGTGATTGCACAGGAGGTGCCGCTGAATGAGTCAGGAAAACAGACACCCTGAAGATTGTGGATCAGAGGGTGGTGAGTCATCTGCAGCTGCTTATGTTGAAGATCGGATAAACTTGACCCCTATCTGGCTATTACCTCTGGTGGTTCTTATTGCAGTAGGCTGGTTGCTCTGGCGTGAGCTGGATCACGGTGGAATCGAAGTCATGATCCGTTTTGAGAATGGTCGGGGGATTGCTGTGGATAAAACAGAAGTCCTTCATAATGGTATTCCTGTTGGACACGTTACCCGCCTTTCTCCCAGTAAGGACTTTGATGCGGTTGATGTGACAGTGAAAATGGATCAGCGCTTTCAAACCCTCCTTACGGAAAACAGTGCCTTCTGGCTGGTAGAACCACAGCTGAGTCTTACTGAAGTCTCTGGATTGGATACCTTGATAACCGGGAACTACATCGCCTTTAGCCCATCATCTGAAGGTACCTTGCAAGCACAATTTACAGCGTTGAAGAGAGCACCGGGAATGATGGGGGGGAAAGATGGGCTTCGCTTGATATTACAGTCTGACGAGCTTCCATCACTGGAAATTGGCAGTCCGGTCTTCTACCGAAAGCTAAAGGTTGGGGAGGTGTTTGATTATGGCCTGTCAGAAGATGGTCTTTTCGTAGAGACACAAATCTACATTCAGTCTGAGTTTTCAAAGTTAGTGCATGAAAATACCCGTTTCTGGAGTGCTGGTGGCTTAAAAGTTTCCGCTAATATGACCAACCTGGAAGTACAGGCTCAATCACTGGTTTCCATATTAAAGGGTGGTGTGGCCTTTTATACACCTGAATGGGAAGAAGTGAAGCCGGTAGTTTCAAGTGGTGCAGAGTTTTCCCTTTACAGTGACTACGACACTGCCGAAGCGGGAATACCCATTACTATTGAGTTCCCTCTCGGGGTTTCTCTTGGCGACAGTAACATACCTATTCGTTTTCATGGTCAGGAGGTAGGGCGGATTCGTTCTGTGGACGTCAGCGAAGATGTCAGCCGTGTCATTGCTGAAGCGATTGTCAGGCCGGAAGTAAAGCCTGCATTGGTTGCTGGTACACGATTCTGGGTTGTTGAACCCAAACTGGGGCTGGACGGTGTGTCTGACCTAGATACGTTGATCAGTGGCCGGTATGTGGCAATGGATATCAATAAAAAGGTGATGCAGGCAGGCTCGGCAGTCAGTCACTTTAAAGGTATGGAGACCCGACCGGCAACACCCATAGGGGCCATCGGTTTGAGTCTGACGCTCGATACAGATGCGCTGAAAGGTATCGATATAGGAAGCCCGGTTTTGTACCGGAACGTTCCTGTTGGATTTGTTCAGTCCTATGATTTGAAAGGCAGTGGTTTATCCATTCAGGTTCTTATAGAAGCACGTTACCAACATCTGGTTAATATGAGCAGTCGCTTCTGGAATGTCAGTGGGCTTGAATTTGAGGGGGATCTGCGTACTTTTCGTGTTGATATGGCCTCCATTAAAAGCCTGATATCTGGAGGCGTTGCCTTTAGTACAGGCAAACCGGATGCGGAAAGAGTAGAAAATGGAGCAAGATTTCCCCTATTTTCAGATCAGACCGTTGCGCTCAGTGGTGATCAGGAGATAGAAATTCACTTCGATCGTGCTGATGGCTTAAGTGAAGGTACTCAAATTCGCTTTCGTGGTGTAGAAGTCGGTCGGGTTACCCGTTTAGTGGTCAGCAGAGAAAATCAGGGGGTGACTGTTAAAGCATTGATTGATAATGATAAGGCCTGGTTGATGAGAAAAGGCGTCCATTTCTGGCTGGTTGAACCAAAATTGGGGCTTGCTCGAACATCGAATCTGGAAACCTTGATCATCGGTCCATATATTCAGGTTGAAATGCCGGCCATCCCGGGACCAGAGACAACAAGGTTTATTGGTCAGCACCGAGAGCCAGATGATATTCCAAAAGCAAAAGGTCTGGTTCTTGAGCTGTTGAGTGAAGGCTTGGGTTCAATACAGCGGGGCAGCCCAGTCTATTATCGAGATGTACCGGTTGGTGAAGTCACCGGGTACCGTCTGGCTAACCCGGCTGATCAGGTCGTTATTATTGTTAATATTGAAGATCGCTACCGTAGACTGATCAGCAATGATAGCCGGTTCTGGAATGTCAGTGGTATTGATATTGATGTTGGTCTCTTTCGGGGAACCAGTATCAGGGCAGATTCATTGGAGGCTCTCCTGGCGGGAGGGATCGCTTTTGCAACACCAGAAAAGCCAGAACAGCCTATTCAGTCAGGGCATCGTTTTGACCTTGCCGATGAACCTAAAAAAAGCTGGTTGCTGTGGCAGCCGGAGATTTGGCTGCATTAATTTATACATGCTCAGCAGTCTCTTCTCTTGTATGGTTTTCCTTTATCGATAGGATCAATTGATCCTTTTGAGTCCATAGCTCATTCACCCAGTGTTGACACTGATCACGGAACTCCTCGTCATTACTGTAATCTCTGCCAAGATAAGCGTCAGAGATTTCCTGTTTTTCAATTTTTACTCTGATCTTGTCATCTCTGCCACAGAGGAAATCCCAGAATGATGGGACCCCATCCTGGTACACAATGGTGATATTAATCAATGTGCGCAGCTGTTGCCCCATTGCTCCAAGCACAAAACCAGCGCCACCGGCTCGTGGTTTTAGCAGGTATTGAAAAGGTGACTTTTGTTGTCTGTGCTTGTTATCTGTGAATCGGGTTCCTTCCATAAAGTTAAAAACTGATACAGGAACATCCCGGAATTTTTCACAGGCTTTCTGGGTGGCCTTAAGATCTTCACCGCGTTTCTCCGGGTACTTTTCCAGATAGGCTCGTGAATAGCGCTTCATAAAAGGGAAGTCCAGCGCCCACCAACATAAACCGATGACGGGGACCCAGATCAGCTGCTGCTTCAGGAAGAATTTCAGCATGGGAATTCTGCGGTTCAGCAGGTGCTGAACAATAAAAATATCTGCCCACGACTGGTGATTGCACGTTACAAGATACCATTCATCTTTCTTGAGGCTTTCCAGGCCTTCAACCTGCCACAGCATAGGGCGAGTGAGTTTCATCCAACCACTGTTGATACTGATCCAGCATTCAGCAATAGCGATGCATATACGGGTACATAATTTGTGCCATGACTTTATGGGGATTAAAAAACGACTGAGGCTGAATAGAAGCAGCGGGATACACAAAACGAGAGTATTAAAAGCAAGTAATAGTGCCGAGCAGATACCACGAGCCCATAGCGGCAGAAAAGTGAGCATAGCCAAGATTCTTATTTATTTTTAATCAGTTTGATTTGGCATTCTACGTGTGTAGTTGTCAGTGATTCAATAGGGTTGGGTGATCCTATCAATTTAGCCTGTCAGACAGATCCGTGGTGCACTAATTCCTCATTACAATTTAGCAAAATCCGATTTGACCTGATCAAGGCTCAGTCTGTCCTTTTCTGTGGTCAACAGCTTAAGTATCAAGCTTTGAAAGTCAGGGCTTTCACCTAACGTCTTCCCGAACCGAGTAACTATATAATTCTTTCTTTGATCATTAGTCAGACTATTAAATTCGAACACATTCTTCAGAGCAATCGTTTGTCTTGCTTTATCAGCCTTCTGCTCATCGGACAGGTCGGTTAAATTTTGAACACTCTGCTTTGTTTCTTTGACAGTACGAGCATACTCGGGATAATCGGTGTAGTGTTCTGGTGTCCAGCCTGTAGCCAGTTCTAACATAAGAATACCAAATTGCCATAAATCATAGCCAGCACCATATTTGCACTCAGCTTCTCGACTGTGAAATTCTGGAGCTAGTTGGTGAGCCGTTCCACATGGTGTCGTTGCGTTTGTTCCTTCATCAAGGTAACGAGCAAGACCGAAATCGGTCAATGCAAATCCGGTTGAAGTTTTTAAAATATTTTCTGTTTTTATGTCTCTATGTATACGTTTGTTTAAGTGAATGTGCTCAATGGCTTTCAGCACGTCTCTCCCAACACGCTTAGCAAATGCTAAAGAGGGTTTTTCATCTTGTTCAAACAGGTCTTTACCCACACACCAGCGAGAAATGATAGCCATAACTTGATATGAACTTTCATCGGCAGCGGGCAAATCACTTTGGTTACTGACAGAATAGTATTTTTTATCAATATTATTTCTCAGAATAATATGTTTGGGGGCAATAACATTTGGGTGCTCAGGCAATCCCACGGCAACTGCTTCACCTCTCTGGGGCGTAAGCCATTGTGCATTTTCTTTAATCGGCTTTAAAATTTTTACTGCGTAAGCCTCTCCTCGAGCATCCAACCACTTGCTAACATAACCTTGAGTGCCCGGGGGAACTGGTGTTGAGGCGGGTGCAGGTGTTAATTGAAGAAGCTTTTCTACCTGCTCCCTGGTGTTGATAAAACTGAAGTCAAGATCGAGGTCGTTAGGTAAAAGGTTGCTAAGTGTTTCAGTAGTGGAGGGCGTGACTGGTTTTACATCATAGTTAATGATTTTCTTATCAACCCAATCTCCCCCCACTCTACCAACAACTATTCCGGTAAGGCAAAGAGCGGCAGATGCCTCTCTTTTAAGCCCGAAGCAATAACAGCAAGCAAGACTGGCACCCAGACCGGTAACAACCCCGACTTGTTCAGCTGTACTTACATGTTGAGAAGTTTGGGGAAGTACTGCTTGAAGGTAAGTTAACATCTTTTCCATCTTTGATTTTTTATACAAAGCTATTGACTGCCGCCAATACCAAAAGTTCAAGGACAGGGATGTAAGTAGGCAAATCTCATATTGCAACTTTATGAGTGATTAATTTTTTTATATCTTGCCAGGCAATGCCTTCCCGCTTTTTATTCTTTTCACCCCTGTTTCCATTTTGTACGGCCAGAATTTCAGCCGCAATAGCAATGGCTATTTCAGCCGGTTTTCGGCCACCAACACTCTCCAGTCCAACCGGGCAATGCATATGATCAATTTCAGCTTGTGAAAAACAACCTCTGTGTTCCAGTCGTTGACGAAAACGCTTTGCCTTGGTTTCTGAGCCAATCACTCCCAGCCAACGACTCTTGTCATATTTCAGCGTTGCTTCCGTAATGGCAAAGTCCAGCTGGTGGTTGTGAGTGACGACCAGAAAAAACGTACCCTCTGGCAGGTTGTCGACCTCCAGCTCTGGCTGATCGCTGATACAGATCTGGACATTTCCCGGTATCTCCTCTGGAAACAGCTCTGCTCTGCTGTCGATCCAGGTAATCTGGCAATCCAGAGGAGCCAGAACATTCACCAGTGCATGACCAACATGGCCGGCGCCAAACAGAGCGATTCGAAAACCACAGGTGGTGATGGGTTCCAGCAGCGCACTGACGCTGCCACCACAGCACTGCCCGAGTTTGGGGCCAAGAGGGAAGTGTTCCAGAACCGGCTCTGAATGATCATTAAGCAGCAGCTCCCGGGCTTTCTGGATCAACAGAAACTCCAGCTGCCCGCCACCGATGGTATCAAAGCACTGGTCAGCAGTGACTAGCATTTTACTACCGGACTTTCTGGGGGCAGAGCCTGCTGAACCCAGAATGGTAACCAGTACTCCAGACTCACCGGTTTTCTGAAGATTGGCCAATGCGTCAATCCACATACTCTGTCCCTCTCACATCGGTCTTTTTATAGCACTGCATTTTTTATGGATGTGACTGCCGTCAATACCCTTTCCGGGGTGGCAGGCACATCAATTTGTGGATTTACCTGATAATCAGCAAGGCTGGAGACAGCATCCCGAATAGCACACCACACCGACATACCCAGCATAAATGGGGGCTCACCGACCGCCTTTGAGTGATAGATCGTGTGCTTCGGGTTCGCCTGCTGGAACAGCTCAACATTAAATACCGGTGGTATATCTTCAATGGTTGGGATTTTATAGGTAGCAGGGTTGTTGCTCAGTAAACGTCCGCTGTCGTCCCATACCAGTTCTTCAGTTGTCATCCAGCCCATGCCCTGGATAAAACCACCTTCAATCTGCCCCTGGTCAATGGCCGGGTTCAGTGAGTGACCCACATCATGAAGAATGTCCACTCGATCAACCTTGTACTCTCCCGTCAGAGTATCCACTGTCACTTCTGAAACGGAAGCCCCGCAGGCAAAGTAATAGAAAGGCCGACCACTGGCTGTTTCCCGATCGTAGTGAATTTCCGGAGTGCTGTAGAAACCACTGCTGGATAAAGAGATACGGTTCAGATAAGCGGCCTGAATAAAGCCTTCAAACGGCATTTGACGTTCACCCAGATGGACTTCGTTATCATGGAATGAAACTTCCTGATCTGAAACACCATAGTGCTCAACAGCAAACTCGATCAGACGATCCCGAATTTTCTGACAGGCATCCTGTGCTGCCTTGCCATTAAGGTCCGAGCCACTGGATGCCGCGGTGGGTGAAGTGTTGGGTACTTTATCGGTGCGGGTCGACGTGACCTGAACCAGTTCAAGAGAAACGCCGAACTCGTTGGCTACGATCTGGGCGACTTTGGTGTAGAGACCCTGGCCCATCTCTGTTCCGCCATGGTTGATCTGAATACTGCCATCGGTATAGACATGGACAAGAGCACCGGCTTGGTTCAGGTGTTTCGCGGTAAAAGAGATACCAAACTTTACCGGTGTCAAAGCCAGTCCTTTTTTCAGTACCGGGCTCTGCTGGTTGAAGGTGCTGATTGCTTCTCTTCGTTGCCAGTAGTCAGAGCTTTCTTCCAGCTTACCGATAACATCATGCAGTACGTTATGTTCTACCCGCTGGTGATAATGAGTAGTGTTCCGTTCCGTAATGCCATAGAGGTTTCTCTTGCGAACCTCCAGAGGGTCCAGACCAGTTGAGCGTGCAATGTCGTCCATAATCCGTTCAATGACCAGCATGCCCTGAGGCCCACCAAAGCCTCTGAAGGCTGTGTTTGATGCGGTATTGGTTCGGCAGCGATGACCGATCACGGTAGCGTTATTCAGATAATAGGCATTATCTGAGTGGAACATGGCCCGGTCGACAATGGCGTCGGTCAGGTCCGGAGAGTGTCCGGCATCACCGGCCAGTTCGATATCAACACCTTCCAGCATGCCTTCCTGATCAAAACCGACGTTATAGCGATGGCGAAAAGGGTGACGCTTACCGGTAGACACCATATCCTGCTGTCGATCAACTCGAAACTTGACCGGTCTGCCGGTTTTTACTGCCAGAAGCGCGGCAATACAGGCCGGGGCCGCTGCCTGGGTTTCTTTACCTCCAAAACCGCCGCCCATGCGACGGACGTCGGCCACTACTTTACTCAGCGGTACGCCGATGACTTCAGCGACCAGTTTCTGAACCTCAGAAGGGTGCTGGCTTGACGTGTATACATGAAGCTGACCATCTTCCTGGGGAATAACACTGGCGATTTGCCCTTCCAGGTAGAAATGTTCCTGGCCACCGTTCGACATCTGTCCTGACAGCTGGTGATCGGCATGACTGATGGCCTGTCTGGCATCGCCTTTCTTCATGGTGTGGTCAGGCCGAACAAACGAGTTTTGTTCCATGGCCTGATCGATACCTAGAATTGCTTCAAGTGCGCGATATTCAATAACGGCTTTTCGAGCGGCTCTTTTTGCGGCTTTATGGGAAGTTGCTGCCACTGCAAAAATCGGTTGTCCAATATAATCCACCCGGCCTTCAGCCAGCAGCATGTCTCCCGGAAAAACAGGGCCGATATCTTTGTGACCCGGAATGTCTTCTGCGGTTATGACAGCCACAACACCGGGAGTATTCCATACTTCATCAAAATTAATACTGATGATCTCTGCATGGGCTTCTGTCGAAAGACCAAATCCTGCGTGCAGCTGGTTGGCCATTTCCGGGCGATCATCAATATAGAGTGCTTTACCAGTCACATGAAGGTGAGCACTGTCGTGTTTAGCTGAACGGTTTCCGCTCATGTGAAGAGCGTGACGCTCGTCAGCCGAAATCGGAGTTTCAGTTTCTTTGCTCATGATCAGTTCAGGGCTGTTCGTCAGCTCATGGCTGTCATTGAACTCAGGGCTGCCATCGAGCTTATGAGTCTGTTTCAGTTCACTGGCCAGATCCGGTAGTTTACGCATGACAGATAATCCTTACATTCTGGCCAGACAGTTCCATAAAATAACGCTCCAGCAAATTACAGGCAGCTTCAAGGCGGTACTCGCTGCTGGCCCGAACATCCGACATGGGTTTGAACTCCTGACGGATAGCTGCTTTTGCCCGGCTGAGCGTTTCGTTATTCAGTGGTGATCCGGTTAAAATCTGCTCACACAATTCCGCTCGCTTGGGAATGGCCGCCATGCCGCCCAACGCCACTCTTGCCCTTGTTATTTGACCATCACCATTGGTCTCCAGATTAATCGCGGCAAGGACGGTAGAGATATCATCACCATAGCGCTTACTGAGTTTATAAACTTTTAGCTGGTGAGGTTTTTTGGGAATACGAATTCGGGCAATGTATTCACCCGAGGTAAGTTCGGTCTTTTTGTAATCCAGGAAAAACTGGTTAAGCGGGATATTCCTGATGTTATCTCCGTAACGAAGATCCAGAGACGCATCAAGAGCCAATAAAACAGGAGGCGTGTCGCCTATGGGTGAGGCGTTGCCGATGTTGCCACCCAGGGTTCCCTGATTACGTATCTGCTGGGAGCCCAGCCGATCCAGCATTTGAGCAAACTCAGGATAGTACTTTGTAAATATGGACTTTATGCTCCGATAAGTGACCGCAGAGCCAATTACCAGTTCATTGTTATCTTCATGAATGGTCTGCAGAGAAGGAATATTCTTAACGGAGACCAGTTTTTCAATTTTCTTCAGTTGCTGGGTTACATCGAGCCCAAGATCGGTACCACCGGCCAGAATTCTGGCGTCAGGGTTATCCAACAGATACTGTGCGAGCTCATCTTCACTGGCAGGAATACATGCACCGTTACCATTCACACTGCCTTGCTGCTCTATGGTTTGTAGCTTGGACAGGGTTTCCTCACGGTTTCTGAAAAACTCATCATCTGGTTGAGCATTGGCCAGGCTGTTAGCCGCATCAACCAGGGGGCGGTAGCCGGTGCACCGGCACAGGTTTCCACCAAGGGCTTCAAGAACATCGGGTTTGTCTTCTGCACTTTCATGGTGAAGAGCAAACAACGACATCACAATGCCCGGTGTGCAGAAGCCACATTGGGATCCATGGTGATCAACCAGTGCCTGCTGTACAGGGTGCAACTCACCCTTTTTAATTTGCTGGTCGGCCTCGTGAGAGCCTGCAAGATCTTCTACCGTCAGTAGCTGCTTACCATGAAGCGAAGGCATCAGGGCAATACAGGCGTTCATAGTCTTGTATTTCAGCTGTCCACCTTCTGGCTCACCGACCACAACGGTGCATGCGCCACAGTCACCCGAGCAGCAGCCCTCTTTGGTTCCAGTACGCTTTTCATCAGCCACAGGCTTTGAAGAGCTCGTTTCAGTATTGCCTCGAAGATAATCAAGAACCGTGGTGTCTGAAGCGGTGTCCTCAACTACGACGAGCCGATCGTTTAGAAGAAAGCGAATCACGATGGCAATGTCCCTTTTTCATTCTTTTTATTATGACTTTCTATGACGAGAATGCCATGACAGCTCGTTGAAGCTTTCGTTAGATAGGCTGTATGACATTTCCAGCTTTTTACTTTTTATTAATTTGACTATCTGGTCAGGAAAATAGCAAGGGATCAGCTGTGAATTTTGTTGACCATAAAGTCAGAAATTTGCATTGATTCAGATCAACTTGTTAGTCTTGCCAGGCTGGATAAAAAATCCTCAATGCGCAGAGCATAAAAAATAAAAAATACAGGACTGGAAGTTTCTATGAACTCAGTGGATACGAAGTCACTATCATCGGCAGATGATAAGCCAGCGTTTCTGGATCGGCTGTTCAAGCTTAAAGCTCATAATACAACGGTAAAAACAGAGCTGGTGGCCGGTTTCACCACCTTTATTACCATGTGTTACGTGGTGTTTGTGATACCGGGCATGCTGTCCGATGCAGGAATGGATAAAGGCGCCTTGTTTGCGGCTACCTGCCTTGTCGCAGGTTTAAGTTCCATCGCTATTGGCCTGTATGCCAACTGGCCGGTAGGCCTCGCTCCCGGTATGGGCTTGAATGCTTTCTTTGCCTATGCCGTTGTTCTGGGAATGGGTTACTCATGGGAACAGGCCATGGGCGCTGTTTTCTGGGGTGGTATTGGGTTCATGCTGCTGAGCCTGTTTAAAGTCCGTGAGTGGATTATTGACAGCATTCCGAAGGGGCTGCGAGTGGGTATTACTGCAGGTATCGGCCTTTTCCTCGCTCTGATTGGTCTGAAAAACGCCGGTATTGTGGTTGCCAGCCCGGGGACCATTATCACGCTGGGTGATATTACGCAGTTCAGCCCTGTGATGGCCTGTCTGAGCCTTCTGTTGATTCTGGGTCTGGCTTACCGTGGCTTTAAAGCTGCCGTGCTGTTAGCCATTGTTGTTGTCTCGGGAATAGGCCTTATGGCCGGAGATATCGCCTTTCAGGGAATATACTCTGCACCGCCCAGCCTTGAACCTGTGGTTGGCAAGCTGGATATTATGGGTGCCCTGAAACCGGAGATGCTGGGTGTTATTGTGGCTTTCATGTTTGTGAATCTGTTTGATACCACTGGAACATTGATTGCTGTTGGCGATAAAGCTGGCCTGGCTGATCAGAATGGCAAGATGCAAAATATGAACCGGGCGATGATTACAGACGGAACCGCTTCCTGGGCTGGAGCGCTGGTGGGAACACCGACGGTTACCTCCTATGTAGAGAGTGCATCAGGTGTGGCTGCAGGCGGTCGAACAGGTCTGGTAGCCGTCACTGTAGGAGTGTTGTTTCTGCTTTGTATGTTTCTTTCGCCATTGGCGGCGATGGTTCCAGCCTATGCAACCGCAGGAGCCCTGATTTATGTCGCAGTATTGATGGCCGGTAGCCTTGCGAATATTGACTGGAATGATTTGACTGAAGCTGGCCCGGTACTGATTACCGCCATCATGATGCCACTGAGCTTCTCTATTGCTAATGGCATTGCCCTCGGTTTTATTGCTTATCCTCTGGTAAAACTGCTGGCAGGCAGGGCCAGTGAAGTCAGTATCAGTGTGTGGATATTAGCAACGCTGTTTGTGCTGAAATTTACGTTCTTCGGTATTTGATTTCATTGGCTGTTAAGGAATATCGCATAACGGATAGCGATATTCCGTCATTTTTATTGGTGTCTACTGACTAGGGATATAGTGGTTCTTTACCTTAATATCCGCTCGGATTTTTATATGAATTAGAGTGGATCATAAATACCATGAAAAAGCTTTTTTCCTTAGTGTTGATGAGTGTGCTGAGCTTTGGCGTTATGGCCGATGACTGGAAAAAGCTCGGTGAGCGTCGTGTTTCTTTTCAGAGCGAACAGGATGTAATCCATGTTAGTGGCTTCAAGGGTAAGTACGACACTATCGCATTCAAAGTGGACAGAGCTCCGATTTTCATGAAGAAAATCAAAGTTGTCTTTGGCAATGGCAAGTCACAGACTATCCACATCAACAAGCGTCTGCACAAAGGCAAGCGTTCACTGCCATATCGTCTGATTGATGGTGATCGCATTATCAACAAGATCGAGATGGACTACAAAACCGCTATCGGTGGCCATAAGTACGCTGAAGTAAAAGTTTACGGTAAGCGTAGCTGATTTCTTTACAAAAACAGTGCTTTCCAGGCAGCATTTCTTGCTGCCTTTTTTATTTTCAATGAACCCTCTTTTCAGCTATCCATATAAAATCGCTAGCAGAACTATGATTTCTGTCTATCTTTACTGCTTCTATCCACCAATTAGTGATGGAAGTGCATGCTACGAACGGCAGTCATCGGAGCGGGCTATCTTGGCAGATTCCACGCTGAGAAATATGCCCGATTAGCGTCCAGTCACCTGGTCGGTGTGGCTGATATTAATGAGATTTGTGGCCAGCGAGTGGCCAGTGATTGCAACACCCATTATTTCAGGGACTACAGAGACCTGATTGGCCAGGTAGATGCGGTAAGTGTTGTAGTGCCAACGGTCATGCATCACACCATTGCCCGTGATTTTTTAAAAGCCGGTGTGCACGTGTTGGTAGAAAAACCAATAGCCAGCAATTTATCACAGGCAGAGGAAATGATTAGACTGGCTCGAGAAAAACAGCTGATTCTTCAGGTTGGCTTTCTTGAACGTTACAACGCTGCGCTAGGCAGTGTCTCTGATAAAGTCAAACAACCTCGATTTATTGAGTCTCACCGTTTGGCTTCATTCAAACCGCGATCCATGGATATCAATGTCATTATGGATCTTATGATTCATGATCTGGATATCATTCTTAATATTGTTGACTCTCCTTTGATAGGTATTGCGGCTAATGGAAGTGCCGTTTTATCTGACACCATTGATATTGCTCAGGCGCGCTTATCATTTGCCTGTGGTTGTGTTGCGAATGTAACGGCGAGCCGAATCAGTCAGAAAAGCAAAAGAAAGATGCGTATCTTTCAGAAGAGCTCCTGTATCTGTGTTGATTTCCAGGAACTAAAAGTCAGCCATTTTTTTAAAGGGGAAGGAGAGCAGCATCCAGGGATCCCTGTTATCGAGTGCAATGAGCAGAGCTACCAGGGTAATGACGCTCTGAAGCTGGAGATTGAAGACTTCCTACAGAGTGTTGAAGCTTCCAATCCGCCAAGAGTCAGTGGTGAGGATGGTAGAAACGCGTTGAATGCAGCAAATCAGATCTCTGAAATTATTGCTGAAACAGGTGTGAGTCTATAGCGGCACGTAAAAGCCGAAGCCAGTATTTATCACCGCATAATTGGAGCCATGAATCAAAAAGTATGAACAAAATACCGATGGTTGATGTATTGGCATGGCATCGTCCCATACAGAAAAAGCTGGAAGAAAAAGCGGTTCAGGTGTTGCGTAGCGGTCGTTTTATCATGGGAGAAGAGGTGGAAGCCTTTGAGCAGGAAGCTGCACAGTATTTGGGGGCTAAATATGCCATTAGTTGTGCTAATGGTACGGATGCGCTTGTTTTGTCTCTTCATGCTGCCGGTATTGGTCCTGGAGATGAGGTATTAACGACAGGGTTTACCTTTTTTGCTACTGTCGAGGCCATTATGCAGGTAGGGGCAACACCTGTTCTGGTCGATATAGACTCCGAAACGTTCAATATTGACCCCGTAGAGCTGGAACGCAGTATTACTTCCCGGTGTAGAGCTGTTCTTGCTGTCCACCTTTTTGGTTTGCCTGCTGCCCTTAATGAAATTCAGGCTGTTTGTGATCGTCACGGTTTAAAGTTGCTGGAAGATTGCGCTCAATCTTTTGGTGCTTCCTATCAGTCCCGAAAAACAGGCAACTATGGTTTACTGGGGGCTTTCAGCTTTTTTCCCAGTAAGAATCTTGGTGGTTTTGGTGATGGAGGACTGGTAATCACCAGCGACTTGCAGGTAGCTGAAACTGTGCGGATGCTCCGAAATCATGGCAGTGCATGTCAGTATTATCATGAGTGCTCAGGCTACAATAGTCGTCTGGATGAAATTCAGGCTGGTTTGTTAAGAATCAAGCTTCAATATATTGAAGAATTTAATAACGACCGTAGAAAGATTGCTGAATGGTATCGTGAGTTGCTGCAGGATACAGACATTCTTTGTCCTGAAGAGCGAGAGGAGCATATCTATCACCAATTTACGGTGGTTTTGCCTTCTGGCAGAGATATGGTCAAGAAGCGTCTGGCCGGGAAGGGGGTTTCCAGTGCTATTTATTACCCATTGCCTTTGAATAAGCAAAGGGCTCTGGCGGGACTTGCCAGTGAATATGAATTGCCGGTTTGTGAACAATTGTCTGAGCACTGCCTTTCATTGCCTATATATCCGGGAATGACCAGAGGTCAGGTTGAGTCTGTTGTAGGTGTATTGGTTAAAGCTATGCATTAATGCTGTAGTGGAGTGTGCATCAAGCTATTTAACTATTTCAGTAATATTTTAGATGGCAGGAGTTTATTTATGCCCTCTAACGGGATTGAGGGATCTAGTGAAGTTGCAATCATAGATATTAGAGAGACTGGCGCTGACCGGTCTCGTCCCGCGACTAGCTGGAAAGGGTTCTTTATATCGGAAAGTCACAGCACTGTGTCGAAGCTGGCAGCATCAGGGATTTGTCTTGTTGGTGGTATTTGTACAGGTATTGGTATCCAGCAAAGAAGTCCTGCCATTTATATTGTTTTTCCAATCCTTACTCTTATTGCAGAGACGGCTTATTTTGGTTGCAGAGCATATAATTATTTTAAAGGTAGAAATCATAATTTTGAAGAAGTAGAAGGCCTCATTACAACAAGGACAAGAGGAGGAGTAGCTTACGATCGAATTATGCCCGAAGGTTCAAAGTGTGTATATGAAGAAAAACTTGTTTTATCAGTAAATAATTTGAGCGCTATGGATTTTTTGAAAAGCTTTGAGGCTAACTACTTTAGACCCGGTGATTCGGGTTTTGAGTCTCAGGTGAAATTATTCCAAGATCTCAAAAACAGGTTCCCAAACTATTTTTCAAGGCATGAAGAAATCAGCTCGCAATTAATATTAAAAGATAAAGAACAATGCAAAACAGTTTTGGAGGGGGTTTTTAATTGTTATAGACAAGAATTTAATAAAAAAAGTGAGTATCTAATTCTAGTTACCATTGATGATGGAGATTGTTTATACGATGCATTATGGCAAGGGCTGAGTCCTGACATGAAAGAAGATTTATTACAGAAATACCAAGAAGAAATTGATGAGCAAGCAAAGCCGGTAGAGAGTGGATATTCTCCATATTTTGCTCTTAAAGCTTTGTTATGTGAGGTTGCTGATAAAGAAAAGTATAGAGTAACCATTTTGAAAAATGGTGAAGAGTTAGGGTCTACATCATACAGTTCTATCGATGGTTACAAATGTTTAATAAAGGATAAAGGTAAGTTTTGGGGACGACATAATATTGAAGGTAAAATTCTAGCAGAAGAGCTTGATCTCAATCTAACACTAATTGCAGGGTGCGATTATAATCAACAGGCAGGCTTTACTTATTGGGAAGATGAGCAGATCTATGTGAGTAAAACAGCCAAGAGTACGCTCTATATTGAAAATAGTCATCAGCATTATAGTGCAGCTCTAAAGCAAGTGATTGGCAGTAGTACTGATGTATCTACTACGTGATATCAGTGGTTAAATGCCTGAGCTGATTTAATATTCAGAACAACCACTGGCAAGAGCCAGTGGTTGTAGTTTTTTGACAGCCTTATGCTATAGCCAGCTTTTTCAACGCTTCAAACTTTTCCAGTTGCTCAGGGAAGAAGTTCTTCTCTTTATCCCTACGCAGGTAAACTTTAAACAGCATACGCCCCTGCTTACTCAGGAATTGAACGGAACGGGTTTCTACTCCATGGAATGGCTTGCTAACCACAGCGATAACGGCAACATTATCAACCTTCAGGTGTCCTTTAAGAGGCGTGCGTCGATCACTTAGGTTGTAGTAGCCGAACTTCTCACCGCCTTTCGGAAAATGGCCGACCATTTCAAAAATAGAACCATCCACATCAATCACCAGAGTCAGTTCACCCCAGGTTTTGATGTCTCGCAGTACATCCAGATAATGGTTGGCATCGATTAATGTCACCATATCAGCAGGCATTACCTGAATAATTTCCAGTTCGCTGGCATTCAACTGGTTGGCAATTTCTGCCGATAAAATTGCTGGGTTTTCAGTCAGAATATCCTGCACCTGTTTGGCCAGTGTCATGCCGCTTTCTCCGTGTTTTGTCCATCTAATGGATGTTGTTCAAGAAAATTAATCAGTGCCTGGTGCATGGTGACGTTCCAGAACTGTCCTGGCAGCGTCAGGTCGAGAATGCCATGGTGAATGGTTGCCAGACCGTTTTCCTGCCATGCTTCGAACAGAGGCATGCAGTGGTCACTCATACCTTCACCACCCGCATGGTTAAGCTTGGCAATCTCCAGCCAGCCACGGTCAAATCCGGAGCCGATCGTTCCCAGAAGCGGTTTGTTACCTGTTGCTTTACTCATCATCATGATGGGTTTTTTGCCGGCATCCAGCGCGTCATAGTAGGCCGGCAAGGCTCTAAGACTCATGGCATTGTGTCCGGCAAAGTTACCACCGGCACCGGAACCAAAAGGCATGATCTCGGCACCAGACTTTACGCCGTGGTTATATATGTTCCGCTCGCGGGTATCTCTTCCCCAGTGGCTGACACTCAGTCGGCCCACCCTATGGGAACTCAGGGTTTCAACGCCCATACGGAACATTTCAGCGCGCTCCGGTGAGCTTGCCGGCTCTGGCATGGAACCTTTTTCAATGGACTGTTTCATTCGGCTGGAACCCAGCAGAATCAATTGATAAAGGTCTACACCATGAGCTTTGGATTGCAGAAAGGTATAAAGGTCCCGCTCCCAGTCATCAAGGGTTTGGCCAGGCAAACCAAACATCAGGTCTACGACGACTGCCGCGTTATTCAGACTGTTAAAATAGTCTAGCCGTTCCAGTAGAAATTCACCGGAATCGATACGGCTCATGCGACGGCGCAATGTTGTATTAAAACTCTGTGCTCCCAGGGAGAATCGGTTAAACCCTGATTCCAGGCAGGCAGCAATTTTGTCATTGTCAAAGCCATGAAAACGACCTTCAAAGGTTATTTCTACGTCATTTGCCAGCGGCAAGGATTCGCGAACCGCATTGCCAAGACGAAGAATCTGTTCTGGTGTTAGATCCGTGGGGGTACCACCGCCAAAATAGACTCCATGAAACAGGCCTTCCTGTGTCCAGGCATCCTGTGCCGACATGCGGATTTCCCGTTCCAGGTAATCAACATAACGGGCTATTTCATCTTTCTTCGTGGTGTTCTGAAAGAAACCACAATAAGAGCAATGAGTGCGACAAAAAGGGATATGGATATAGGCAAGCCGCTTACCATTAGTAAGCAGTTTCGGGTTTGCAGGGCTATCCATCAGTTGCCGGTATACATCCTGAGTCTGCTCGGCAGGAACTGGGATGGAGCCGCTTTGGGTATGGGCTGACTTTTTGCCGGCAAAGGCAAACTTCAGTGGATCAGGGGATGATATCCCGGTCAGCTCGGGACCCAGGGTGTGTCTGGCAACCATAATTGGATCGTTCTAACTTAAAAATGAGAATCGTTATTATTTGTATTTATCCGGTTGTGCGCAATTGATACAGATCAACAAAATTCAGGTGTAAAACTTCGGTTTGCCGCTGGCGGTATGGGGGTTGCATGATAGGAGATTGCGTTTTTTGGATGCTAAATAGGTGAGGTGATATCAAGTTGTTTCTGGCGTGCTTGTATGAAATACAATTGTACTAACGTAAACTGAAATTGTTGGTTTTTTTGTAAAACATTTTTATTCCGATATGCAGTTTATTATTTTTACTAATAAATAAAATTGACTAGAATTTTTGGTTTCGTTGCTTTTTTTTCAATAACCTATCTTCCTACTTTATGGGGGATTTCAAAAGTATTCTTTGTGAACCTTAATAAATTAAATGTTGTCTATCCGAATGGTAAATCATTCTAATTGAATAAGGTTGTAATTAATGAAGCTTTTTAAGCAATTCGGTATCTATCTTATAATTTCTATTATTTTGTTTCCCATGGTCCAGGCAGATGAAACTGCGGTGACGCCTGATAAATTACATATAAGCTATTTAAGACAATACATGGCAAATAACCGATTTTTCGATCGCCTTAATGCTTCTGGAGGGCACTCAGGTCAGCCAATTGAGGCTCAGGTAAAATCTGGGCGTGCAGAAGCCAGGCGTCAGTACGATTGGGTGATACGAGAGTACCCTCTATATGAATCAATACCCTATCTTGCTTTTTATTCTGTAGCTTTTATTGTTGGTGGTACTGCGTATGCCTACAAAGACGCTATTTCCAATTATATGCTTCATTCTTCTGCTTTCACTCGGATATTAATGTCAGCGGGTATAGGGGCAGGAGTGGGGTTAACAGCAGCTACAACTATCCCCTTTGGTATGAACGTTTATTATGGGATTTTTGCACCGAAACTTGCAGAAGAAAATTTGATTATAGCCTATGGTGCCAAAAAGAAATTACTGGATAAACGCACGCAACATTATATAGAGGATGAGCTATTTTATAGCTTCTGGAGGAGTCCAAGCAGTGAAGCACTAGCTCGGCTTCAAAAAATTCTTGATAAAGCATTGAGACTTCCATTTTATTCTAAAGAGTTGGTGTATGATGAGGAGAAAATTGATGAAGTATTACGGGATTATCCATCACACGTAGCCGATAGATTGAAACTGTTTGCCCATTCTGAACTGATTTATCAACAGACTGATTCAACGATTTATGACAGTCATTACCCGATCTATTTTTTAGGGGCACCAGGTACGGGAAAAACCTATGCGGCTAAGCAACTTGCTGAAGCAATGGGGACGAACCTTGCGGTAGTCACTTTGGATGGAGCCAGTATTGATGATATTGTCGGTACGCCTTTTGAAAGTGCTGATGCCAAGGCAGGAAGAATTCTCGATGCGATTGTTGCGCGTACAACTTCGAGTCAGGATGTTAATCATCATAACCAGATTCTGTTGATTGATGAGTTTGATCGGCTATTCATATCTGGAAATGAGAAAAGTAAAGATGTTCTGTCATTTATGTTGAAACTGCTTGATCCGGCAAACCGCTCTTATTACAGCCCGTATTTGAAAACAGAAGTGCGATTACCTGATACCATTATTCTTGCTGGTAATCGGGATATTCATGAGTTAAGTACCCATGATCCAGAGCTTGAAGCAATAGCTTCCAGGCTGGATAAAGTTGTATTTGAAGGGTTCAATACCGAAGCGAAAAAGAAAATTGCCTTTGAAATCATGATCCCAAATAAAGAGAGGCGTTATCAGTCTGCAGGCAAGCTATTTGCAGACTTTACTCTGCCTGAGAGCGGGCTTGAAATGATTTCCGAGTTTATTGAAACCGATGACGATCCAGGGCTGCGTTCTCTTGAAAAGTATATATCCCAAGTGTTTGAGAGGTTTGCTCATAGCCTTGGGCCAAAGAGTCTGGCTCCTGCCGGGAAAGAGGTGGATCACAGGAATAGGCAGTCTGCTGCTGAAGCGGCTTAGTATTTTGTTCTGTAGTGCCGGGACCTTGCAACGAAACGTCAACAGACTCTGATAAGGCTTGATGTCTCAGCATCAAGCCTTATCAGTTTGAACAGCTCAGTTAGTGATTTACCACAAGCGGACAATGGTAAGCGGGGTGGTCTGACACGCTGACCTCAATATCAAACACCTGGCCGATGGTTTCTGGTGTCAGTACCTGATGAGGTGTGCCTTCTGCAGCCATTTTCCCGCCTTTGAGGATCACAATCCGGTCAGAATATCGTGCGGCCAGATTCAGGTCATGCATGATGACCAGAACACCAACACCTTGGTCCGCCTCTTGCCTTGCCATTTTCAGGGTCAGCTGCTGATGGGCTGGGTCCAATGCAGATGTCGGTTCATCAAGCAACAAATAGCGCTGGCCATGAGGACTCTCATCCCAGATCTGTGCCAGAACCCGCGCCATATGAACACGCTGACGTTCACCACCGGAAAGGGTCGTATAATGACGATCCTTCAGGTGTAAGCCATCGACTTTCTTAAGCGCCTCCCGGGTAATCATCAGGTTTTCATCATGATGACTGGCACAGGGTATACGGCCAAGCAGGACCACTTCTTCTACAGTAAAGGGAAAGCTCAGTGATGATGACTGTGGCAATACTCCCAGCATCAACGCCTGATGATTCAATGGCCAGTCATTCCGACCATTAATCAGTACATCCCCACTGGAGGGCTTTCTCTCGCCACTGATGACTTTCATCAACGTACTTTTACCGGCACCGTTTGGGCCAAGTACAGAAACGACTTCACCAGGCTTCAGGGTCAGGTTAATGTCCTGAAGCAGGCTCCTGCCTTCGATCTGGACCGAGATTCCCTGAACTTCCAGAGTATTTACTGCTGTGTTTTTTATAGCAGACGCCATACCAGGTGCCATATCAGACAATCCTTTTACGCTGCTGCCACAACAGTGACAGGAAGAAAGGGGCTCCCATCAGAGCAGTGACAATACCAATAGGAAGTTCTGCAGGGGCGACAATGGTTCTGGAAATCATGTCTGCTGCCAGTAATAGAATCCCACCCAGCATGGCGGATGCTGGCAGAAGAATACGGTGGTCAGGACCAACGGCTAATCGAATAAGGTGGGGGACCACCAGTCCAACAAAGCCAATAACACCACTGACAGAAACAGATACACCCACTGCCAGCGCAGTCAGGAAAATCAGCTTCAGCTTAACTTTTTGTACATCGATACCCAGATGGCGAGCTTCAGACTCACCCAGTAGCAGGGCGTTTAGAACCAGCCCGTAACGACCAAGGATCAGGATGACAGGGACCAGAAGTGTGGCACAGATGATGACCAGATCCCAGGTGGCTCCACCGAGGCTACCCATCTGCCAGAAGGTCAGGTTACGCAGCATGGTGTCATCGGCCACGTAGTTCAACATCCCCATACCAGCACCGGCCAGAGCGTTGATAGCAACACCGGCCAGTAACATGGTGGCCACAGAGGTTCCATTTCCAGTGGTGCCCACTTTATAAACCAGCCAGGTAGACAATACCCCGCCAGCAAAGGCCAGAATTGAAATGCTATAACTTTGGATTAATGAAGGTGCGCCGGCAAACAACAACCCACCGAGGACGATGGCAACCCCCGCACCCAAAGCAGCACCACTGGATACACCAATAATACTGGGATCAGCCAATGGGTTTCTGAACAGTCCCTGCATGGAGGCACCGGCCACGGCCAGAGCACCACCAACAATTAAACCCAGCAGTGTTCGCGGTAAGCGAATTGACTCAATAATCAGTGCTGACTGATTACTTATCGAGCTGTCTGAGAAACCTAACCGATCAAACAGAATGGTCAGAATATCGCCTGCAGGAATTGGTACAGCGCCAACCCCAATGGACACAATCACCATGACTGGCAGCAGGATTGCCAGCCCGGTTAACAGCAGTGCCCCCTGATGATTACGACTCATTGGAGGATGGATTACCTTGGTCTAAGTAAAAAGATTTTGCCAGCGACAATGCAACGTCTCCGGTTCTTGGGCCGAGACCGCCCAGTAGCATATTACCATCAATGGCAACCACCCGGCCGCTTTTACCCGCAGGCGTCTGCTTCAGGATAGGCATCTGCTCCAGCAGTGTTTCCGGTGTCATATCCGGGTTACTGGTGGACCCAGGGAAAATGATAACCTCGGGTGCCAGCAACAGCATGGCTTCATTGGAAAGCGCCTTATACCCTTTAAACTGTTCTGCCGCAGGGTTGTACCCGCCTGCCAGGCCAATCATGGCATTAGCAGCAGTACCTGTGCCTGCGATGGTTGGAGAGCGTCCGCCCATGGCTAGAACAAAAAGAACCGGTACTTTCTTCTCATGCTTTTCTTCATAAGAGGCGGCCAGTGCTTTTGCTTCGTCCAGAGAGTCTTCAATATCTTCCCAGAGTGCATTGCCTTGTTCTTCTTTTCCAAGAATATCGGCAAGCGATTTGATCTGGTTTTCAATGCTTTCAGCGGTATGCTTCAGGGGCAGGGCTTCCACCTCAACACCAGCGCTTTCCAGTTGAGCCAGAGTTGAAGGTGGTCCCATGTCCTCCGTACCAATCAGCATGGTAGGTTCAAGTGCCAGAATACCCTCAGCAGACAGCTGTTTATGATAGCCGAGCCTTGGCAGTTGGTTGACTTGCGTTGGCCAGGTGCTGGTCTGGTCAACAGCGATTACCTGGTCACCGGCGCCCAGTGCGTAGATGATCTCGGTAACCCCGTTACCGGCAGAAACAATACGCTGATTATCGTGTGAATTATGAGCCAGTGCAGTGTTGGCACCCATGGCTGCAGCAAAAGCCATAACGCTGGATAGAAACAGTGGTTTAAACGTTTTTTTCATGAGTCGCCTTTTCCATTTTCTTGTTCCATCAACACTTGCGCAGCTTCAATCTTATGCTGGCTCAAAAACATCATTAGCTTAACAAGGTTGCCCAGAGGGGCGTCTTTATCACCGGCAATCAATACTGTGGTGTCGGGAGCTTCTTTGACCTTTTCCAGCAGTGATGTAGCGAATACTTCCCACTGATCATACTTCTGTTCGCCAATAGCCCAGGGCTCACCGGCTTCCAGGATACTGACTGTCAGTGTTTTTGGTGCCGTGGTTAGCGGAACTTCCTGCTGGGTTGCCTGGGGCAGTTCCACCGGCAGGCTCAGCGTCTGCACATTGGCAGTGAACAGCAGAAACACCATGACGATAAACACCACATCCAGTAGCGGCGTCAGATCCGCCATGGAGAGTGAAGCGCTGGTTTCATCAATGTCGTTGATGTGAATCATGCCGCTACTGCTCCGGCATCAAGCATTTCTGGATGGCCAGTGTTAGAGCTGGCGCTGCCCTTTTTTACGTTGAAGCCTTTCACTGTGGATGCGGCAGGTGTTGTTGCCAGTCCGTCGTCGTCCATGGTCAAGCCTTCCAGCAACAAATTGGTGTGGTTCAGGGCAAACTCCAGTTTTGCGAGATAATGATTTGCCCAGACACCAAATCCATGGGCCGCAGCCAGTGCTGGAATTGCGATCATCAAGCCAAAAGCGGTGGTAAACATTGCCTGCCACAGGCCAGCGGCCAGAATATCCGGAGTAACAGGACCAGCCACCGCAGCGATATCCCGAAACATATCAATCATGCCCAGCACTGTACCCAGTAGGCCCAGCATAGGAGACAGAACGCCAATCAGCATCAACGGCTTCAGCCAGGCATTCAGGCTACGCTTTTGCTTAAGCAGCCACAGTCCTGCAACCTCTTCACGTACTGCTTTTTCGCAGGTGTTGTGGCTCAGGAGGACAGCGACGCCCTGACGAATGCCTTTGCCCTTACAAAGATTCTGGCAAAGATTGTTTTTGCTTTCAGCATGCTTTTCACAGCCACAGCACTGGCGTACTTCATTAAACAGCTGTGTCAGTCCCTTGCGGTTCATGGATGGCAGCAGGGCATAAGTCACCAGCCGCTCAAGAATCATCGCCAGCCCCAGGCAGGAGGTGATCAGTAATGGCCAGGCCATGATTCCCAATGATGCAAGATGTTCTGTCAACATGGCGTTACCTGCTAAATATCTGACGGCTATAAATTCAACTGATTTCAAATGCGACGGGAATATGCACCCGGGATTTCACAAATCGGCTATTGCGCTGCTCTGGTTTGAATGACCAGCGTTTAACGGCATCAATCGCTGCTTTATCAAGGACGGGGTAACCGGATGATTCAAGAATGTCGACAGTAATAGGGCTTCCACGCTCATCGACAATCACATCCAGCATCACCACACCCTGTTGGTTTCTCCGCTGAGCCAGCTTCGGATAACGAGGTTCAACCCAGTCACGTATTTCCGGCTCAGTTACCATCACGGGTTCATTGCTCAGTCCTGGGGACTGGCTCTTTTCCGTAACGGTTTTCTCCATTACTGGCTCTGCAGGCTCAGTAACTTCAGGTTGTTTCTTCTCAATCGGCTTGGGCTTTTCAACCACTTTTTTTGGTTTTTTCTTTACAGGCTCAGGTTTGGGTTCTTTCTTTTTAAGAACAGGCTTGGCCTTCTCTATCGGCTTCTGAACGACCTTTGGTTCAGGCTCAGGCTTGGGTTCTTCTTTAACAACCGGCTCTTCGACCGGTGGTTTAGGTTGACTGACCGTTGAAAAACTCAGGGATACCGGTGCCTGGATAGAGCCCATGTGGATGGTTCTGGGCTCAGATTCCTGGTGGTCCAGCGCAACCACGACGGCCACGTGGGTCGCAATGGAGATCAGCAATGTGAATAAGGCTTTTTTAGGCATGACCAGGAACAGTAATAGTGTTAATCGACCTAATAACAGGAGCGTAGGTTACTCGAAGCATAAAATGTGTTCAATAACCTAAATGATAATAATTCGCATTATTTGTGCTAATTAGTAATATCCGTTGATTATTTGATCTGGAGCACTATCTGGGCCGTAAAAATACAAAAAAAATGTCCATTTAAGACCCTTAAACATCTAAGAAATCATTCAATTTCGGTGGTCACAGTTATGGTACTAAAAAGAGAAGAAATCTCACTGCCAGTTACGTTGTTCTACGATGGGGAGTGTCCTCTGTGCATGCGTGAAATTGATCACCTGTCCAAAAAGAACAGAAAAGGACTCCTAAAGCTGGTTGATATCAGACAGGATGGTTTTCAGGAAAAATATCCGGAATTTGACGTAGTAGAGCTGGATCGGTTTATTCATGCGAAATTGGCCGATGGTCGTATAGTTAAAGGTGTTGATGCCACGCTGGCTGCCTGGGAAGCCGTCGGTATGGGCTGTTTTGTTGCCCCTCTGCGCTGGCCGGGTGTCGCCTGTATTGCCGACATAGGCTACTCATTGTTTGCGAAAAACCGTCACGGTTTATCCCGCCGCCTTGGGCCATTTCTGGGTAAAAATGAGTGTAAAAAGTAATAATTATCCGTCGTGTAAAAAATCAATGCTGGCCATCAAACTTCCAAGCCTCTGAACTATAGCGCCTGTGAATCCACTCCCCCTGATGGACAAACGATAGCCTAACTCCCTGAACCCTTAGTCTTTTTTACTGTAGTTTCCCTTTCGTTCTGTAAATATTTATACAAAGCTAAATGATAATGATTTGCATTAAGTATAAATAGGCAATATGATGGCGCCCACTACTGCTTCGGAACCCTCATTACCGAAGCGTAAAAATAAAAAAACAGACAGGGTTGTAACCCGCTTGCTGATAACACTAACACTGGTACAGAAAGACAATGATGTTCCCGAAAAACACGCTGGCTCTGGCGGTGATGGCCGCTACGGTTTCTCTTGCTTCTACTCAGGTCGTTTTTGCTGAAGAAGTGGCAGAGAAGGAAAATAAAGCTCAATCGAAACCCGTTTTATTGAAGCAGGTGACAGTTACTGCAACCAGGGCGGAAAAAGATCATTCTGATGTCGTCCAGAGTATTGAAGTGATTGATCAGGCAGAAATTGAACAGCAACAGGCTTCATCAGTGCCGGAATTAATGGAATATCTACCCAATGTATCAGTGACTGGTGGCCCAAGAGGCAGTGCGCAGGGAATCAATATTCGTGGCCTTGGCGGTACTCGTGTTCTTCAGGTGGTTGATGGTGCCCGACAGAATTTCTCAAATGGTCACCGTGGAACGTATTTTACTGACCCTGAATTACTGAAATCGGTTGAAGTTGTTAAAGGCCCATCAAGCAGTCTTTGGGGGTCCGGTGCTATTGGGGGTGTTGTTGTTCAGAACACAAAGGATGCACAGGACCTTTTGGAAGACGGTAAAAGTCTGGGTGGCTATGTTTCTCAGGGTTACCACAGCAATAACAGTCGTTCATTGACCAGTGGTGCAGTGTATGGAATACAGGGAGATGTTGACTGGTTGCTCAATGGTTACTACAACGATGGTGAAAACTATGAGCTGGGTAATGGCCAGGATTTAGAAAACTCCGGATCCAGAGAGCAGGGAGGTATGGCTAAACTGGGTTGGGATGTAAACAACGATAGTCGTTTTGAATTTAAAGCCCAGCACTTACTGTATAACGGGTTGGTTCCGAGTAACCCTGCTGCAAATGAAGGTACCTCTTCGCCACTGGTGGAAAGAGACTCGAAAAGCTCAAACCTGTCCGCTGCCTGGTTGTTTGACCCTGAAAGTGAATTAATTGATGGTAAGTTGCAGCTGTTTTACAACGACACTCGTTATAAAGAAGATCGTATTTCTCAAGGTCAGAAAGACGATACGCGTTATAAAACGAATGGCCTGGCTCTAACTAACCTTTCCATGGTTAACACTATTGAGCTGGTTTATGGGTTGGATGCTTACCAGAACACGATTACGACCGTTCGTGATACCACCGGAAGTGCTTCAGACTCCAGGCCTGAAGGTCTGGATGGGCAGTCTACAACCATGGGAAGTTTTATCCAGGGAAGTATGCCGATTGCCCGGGACTGGACACTGCAGGCTGGCGTTCGTTATGACCATTTTTCTTCAGAAGATAATCGGTCAGAATCGGATGTAACGAACAAGAAACAAACCGATCAGGCATTGTCTCCTTCTGTGGGGGTTATCTGGTCTGCGAATGAATGGCTTACTCTGACCGCAAGTTATAATGAAGCATTTCGTGCACCAGGCATGGAAGAGATGTTTTCAACAGGTACACACTTTTCCATGGGGCCATTCTTCAAAAATGAATTTGTGCCAAACCCGGATTTGAAGCCAGAAGAAGCAAAGAATAAAGAGCTATCTGCCCGTATGGAGTTTAATGAAATCCTCGGGGGTGATGAACTTAAGCTGAATGCCAGCCTTTTCCAAAATGATGTAAACAATTTTATCAATCAAATTACCTATGATCCTCAGCTGGTGTTTGGACAATTGATCGACAGTAAGACAACGTGGATCAATGTTGAAGATGCTGAGCTTAAAGGTTTTGAAATAGCAGGAAAGTATCGTATCCAAAATGTTGAAGCCGGACTTTCTTATGGCCAGACCCGTGGCAAGGACAAAAGTACAGGTCTGGCACTGGATAATATTCCAGCGGATAAGATCGTAGCTGATCTGGCCTACCTGGCTTTCCAGGGCGATGTAAAAGTAGGAACACGATATACGCATGTGAATGATCAGAACAGGGTCGATCCAGATAATACCGTTAGCCAGTATGAAGGCTATGACCTGGTGGATCTTTATGCGAGTTATGAGCCGGCTTCTGGAAGCTTGAAAGGACTGAAAGCTGATTTCACGATTAAGAATGCGGCAGATAAATACTATCGCGTTGCCTGGCAGGAACTGTATCAACCCGGTCGCAGCTATCGCCTGAACCTTCGATATATGTTCTAACCTCTGCCACGACAAATGTATCGAATTCGCTTAAGTGTTTGTGCTGGAAAAGAGAAAACAAACAGGGAGGAACGCCTATAAAACGACAGTCTTGATATGCTATTCGTCTGATTACCAGCCGGCCTGGAAGGGATACCAGGCGGGTCTGTGCCAATATCAAACTAAATGATAATGATTTGCATTTGATAGTTTTTATAATTATGATGCCAGCATTGTTTATTCTCATTGCTTATTTTTGGCATGAGAATCAGAAGTAGTAGGCGGTCATTGTCGGCTGTCAGAATAGCAATATTGGTGGCTGTCAAAGCCCACACTGGTACAGATTGAAATTAATGAAGTTTTCAAAAAATACGCTGGCGCTGGCTGTGATGACGGCCACAGTTTCTCTTGCCCAAACCTCTCCTGTTCTGGCTGAAACAGCCCTCCCCGGAAAAGAAAAAGCAACAGTCCTTAATAAAGTGGTTGTCTCCGCAACACGAACAGAGCAGAACATTGAAGATGTATCCTCTTCGGTTGCCTCTGTTTCTTCTGAAGAGATGGATGCCAACCTGGTTACCGATATTCAAGATGCTGTGAAGTATGTACCAGGTGTCAGTGTTGGTGGAACCGGACGCTTTGGTGTCGGAGGTTTTACTATTCGCGGCATGAGTGAGAGCCGGGTTAAGGTAATGGTAGATGGCGTTGAGCAGCCAGTCTCCTATGATACTGGGCTTGGTGTTAAAGCGGACGTTATGAAGTTCAGCCAGAATATGTTTGAGATGGATACGCTGGCTGCGATTGAAGTCAACAAAGGCCCGGCGTCCAGCCTGTATGGCAGTGATGCGCTGGGTGGTGCGGTTATTATGCGCACTAAAAACCCTGAAGACCTTTTAGGTGTTGGTGATGATACCTACGCTGGCTTTAAAACCGGCTATAACAGTGCGGATGAGAGCTTCAAGCAAACCCTGACGCTTGCAAACCGTTCCGGTGACTGGGAGTCACTGCTTATTTATACCCACACCGATGGCAAAGAAACAGCAACTCACGGTGATGGTGCTGATATCTGGGGAAGGGATCGAGGTCAGGCAAACCCCTATAATTATTCGCAGAACAATGTTCTTGGAAAACTGTTCTATCAGGTCAATGATGACCATCGCATCGGTGTTACTGGTGAATTATTCAAGCGGGATGGTGAAGGCCGCATATTGAGTAATGAAGGCCATACAATGATGCCAGGCTACACATACACCAATAACCATGCGTTTGATGAAGATAGCCGTAAACGTGTGGGTATTGAGCATGAGTGGCTAGCTGGCAATCAGATGTTTGATACTTTGAACTGGCAGTTGAACTGGCAGGAAGTGAAGAGTAACCATGATACTCAGGATCATACCGATGCCAAGGGTAACCGTAATCGTAACCGTACCGGTAAGGATGATAGCTATCAGTTTGATGCCCAGTTTGGCAAAGAGTTAATCTTTGGTTCTTCAATGCATCAACTGACGTATGGTGTATCAGGCTCTAAAGACAGTTTCTCTCTGAATTACACCGACACCAATCTGGATACCGGTGAGTCGACGCCAAAGACTCCGGAAATTCCGGAAGCAGATTCCACCAAGTGGGGTTTCTATGCTCAGGACCAGATGTTCCTGATGGATGATGCGCTTGTGATTACGGGTGGGCTGCGTTACGACGCGTTCAAGGCTACACCTGGTGGTGATAGCGATTACTCTGAGAGCAAGAATGATGCAGTGACTGCAAAGCTGGGCGGTGTTTATCACTGGACTCCGGGTTTCAGTACTTATGCCCAGTTCAGCCAAGGCTTCAAGGCGCCAACGTTACAGGACCTGTATTACTCATATACAGGAGGCAGTTACGAGTTGCTGCCTAATCCTGATTTGAAGGCGGAAGAGAGCAACTCTTATGAGTTGGGTATTCGTGCAGAAAACCAGTTTGGTAGCCTTGAACTGGCCGGTTTCTACAATGACTACACCAACTTCATTGAAGAAAGAACAGATACCAGCGATCCAGCATACCCTGATGGTACGGTAACCAAAGTAAACGTAGGTAATGCTGAAATCTATGGTGCAGAATTTACCGGTATGCTTTATCTGGATGAAGCGTTCAATGCACCTGTGGGCATGTACTCACGCCTTTCCATTGCTTATGCAAATGGTGAGAATAAGGATACGGGAGGCAGTCTGGACACAGTAGCACCTCTGACAACGATTGTCGGCCTTGGTTATGATGCACCCAGTGAAAAGTGGGGTGGTGCTCTGGATGTAACTCACGTAGCTGGTAAAACCGGTGGCGACTGGTCTGAAGAAAATAAAGACAATATGGATGCGCCTAGCTACACCGTCGTAGATATGACAGCGTACTATGAGCCAATGGAAAACATGATGGTTCGCGGTGGGCTGTTCAATGCCTTTGATAAGAAGTACTGGCTATACCAGGATATAACCGGTATTCCTGCAGATGATCAGGGCATTGATCGTAGAACTCAGCCTGGCCGTAATTGGGGTGTTAGCCTGAGTTATGACTTCTAAACCGATTACGTTCGGCCTTAATATCTGAGGCTAACCCAAAAACCCCACCTTCGAGTGGGGTTTTTAATGCCTGCCTGATTAACTGGAGCATTTCAAACCATAGTTATCGTATGACTGTCTTTTAAGGCTTGTCCGCTGTTATATCCTCTGGCATCGAAAATGTCGCTAACAGCGCTTTATGATCCGTAGGCCAGATATTAACGGGAGCTACGAAAGGATCATCACTCATTTCCTCTACGCGCTGATTTCTCAAAATGGAGCTGCTGGGTCCAATAATGACAATATCTTTCAGTGACAGGTTTTGTGACGGGTCATAGAAAATAAAGTCAATGCGATCCCGCTCATCCGCTTTTGGCGCCCAGGCCAGCTTGCTGACTTTCACGGCGGGATTGTCCGATGGAAAAGTAAAACCAGGGTGAGAAACCGGATCAGGGTATTGTTCTCGATAGGCGTCCTGAAAACCAGCCGCTTCAAGACTGAGGGTTGTTGGCCATTGAATAACCAGCCCCTGATGATCGTAAAGGTTTCGAGTACTGGGCACCCAGTCCAGATGAGAGGGCTCATTAAAGTCACCGCCGAGTATGACCAGGTTACCTTCGCTCCTTTCTTTATTGGCGTCAGTGATAAAAGCCTGTATCGCTTCGTCCCGCTTGGATTTTTTATTGTCCTTGAGAATGTCATCGATATTCAAAACGGGGGCATCCAGTTGCCGCCAGTTACTGCTGTTATAGCCCCGTGGAAGATATAGGCTGCAGTTTTTCCAATCCAGGTGAGCAGAGTAAAACGCTACTGTACGATTACCGACTTTTATTTTTGCTTTGGTAATGGAGCCGTGGTTAAAGCTCACAGGGTACAGGGCGGTCTGTTCAATGATCGGATAGCGGGACAGTAAGCCTGTGTCCTCACTCTTTTCACCGTAATATTGGTAGCCTTTTTCCTTCAGTGAGTTAACTAGTCGGGTGTGAAGGTTTCGGAACCAGTAATTGCGCACTTCACTCAATGCGATCAGGTCTGCATCAGATCGCACGATCTCATTAATGATGGCGTCATATCCGCCCTTAACTTCAGTGCCTTCCTGCCAGATGTTGAACTGCAGGACCGTTAACTGTTTCACCGGCTGGTTCCCTTCCTGAGCTTTTAGAGGTAGTGGAAACAGAAGCATCACTGTCATCACAAAGTTACATAGCGTGCCGCCTTTCATCTTTCTTCTCCTACTCCCTTAGGTTTATAAATATGAAAAATATTCAGTTTTTATTATTCAGGACATTGCCGTGTTGGTTCAAGGGGAAAGTAAGAATATGCAGATAAGAACAGTGAACGAGTAAACCAATGGCGCAGCCGATGATGCTGATCAGGAAGGCAAACCCATCAATAACTTGGGTAAGAAACTTTAACAGTTCCCAGGAATTATGAGATTTTTTAATGCTAAGTAACTGATATATGGAGCTGACTATTTCTAGCTTCTTATTATTGGGGGGAAGGTTACTAGAAATATTAGAGTGTTAATTGTTGTTATTTTAAACAGCTTATTTAATAGCCTCATTAGTCGTTAATAACGTTAAATTGGTTATTATTAATTCAATTTCTATAGGTTTGTTTGTTTTGTGTTCATGTTTGAGTAATTGTATTAAATTTGCACTGTTTTTACTGTTGTTTCTAAAAAAGTGAACCGCTGTTTCACATTAGTTGCACAAATATGACAAAAATCAAAAAAACTGTTTCATGTGTGTTGCATTATCCTTCCACCATTAATGAGGTGATGTCATTTAAAAGTTGCTCGGAAAATAGCCACTCCTCAGTTTCATGCACATTATTTTTAAAAAAGGCATAACGAAATGAAAAAGCTTGTTGCCGCTTTATCAACTACGATGGCATTAACAGCGGTTATATCGACACCTGCTGATGCCTTCTTTGGCAAGAAAGACGACACTGTTACATGGAAGCTTGGTCATAATGCCAATACAGATCATATCTGGCATGAAACCTCATTAAAATTTGCCAGCCTGGTTGAAGAAAAGTCCAATGGAAAAATGAAAGTTGAAGTTTTTCCTAACGGACAGCTGGGCTCAGAAACCGACATGATTAATTCTGTCCGCCTTGGAACTCTGGATATTGTTCTCGCGGGTGAAACCATGCAGAACTGGGCACCAAAAGCGGCGATGATGGCAGCACCTTATGCGTTTCGTGATTTAGATCATATGAATAAGGTTTTGGATGGATCTATTGGTCGGGAAATTGAGCAAAACATTACTGATAAAGTGGGCCTTGTTCCATTGTATTATCATGAACGTGCACCAAGAAACCTGACCACGAATAAAGATATAAACAGCATCAACGATTTGAATGGTCTTGTATTGCGTGTACCTGACGTTCCCATGTTTGTAAAAACCTGGGAAGTCATCGGTGCAAAACCTACGCCAATGGCTCTTCAGGAAGTCTTTACTTCATTGCAGCAAAACACCATTCAGGGTCAGGAAAACCCGTATGATCTGATCAGCAGCCTCGGCTTTTATGAAGTGCAGAAATACGCCTATGAATCAGAACACGTTATTCAATGGATTTACGCTGTAGCAGGTGAAAAGCAGTTGAATAAATTGCCTGAAGAGCTTCAGACAGTGGTTAAGGAGGCTGCAGCTGAATCAGAAGCGTATGCCAAATCTGAGTTTGGTGAGTTCATCAAAAAAGCAAGGCAGGATTTGGTTGATCGAGGAATGGAAATAAGGCCTATTGATAAGGCTGGCCTGCAGAAGATCGTCAGTGAATCTATGGAAGATATTCTGACGGATGACCAGTTTGATATCTATACGCGAATCATTGCGACAAACTGAGGCCTGTAAAGATGAGAGCAGTTGATAAAATATTATTCAAGGTATTAGGAGCTGGAGCAGTAATATCTTTTACTGCTCTCATCTTAATCGTATTACTACAGGTATTGGCTCGTTTTGTTCTTCCAATATCGCCATCATGGACAGAAGAGGCATCGCGATTTTTATTTATCTACTGTGTTGCTTTTGGTGCCCCACTGGCTTTATTAAGAAATGAATATGTCAGTGTTGATATTCTTGTTAAGAAGTTCTCAGAAAAAACCAGCGCTATTCTTGATAAAAGTATTTATATACTGCTGGTGATTTTCTTTGCTGTTATCTGTTACCACGGAATAACCTTTGCAGAACTGGGAACGATTCAAACATCGCCGGCAATGCAGATAACAATGATATTACCTTATGGCAGTATTGCGTTTTCCGCAGTCTTCTTAACCTGGTTTTCCTTGAGTCAATTCTTATCAAGAAAACAGAAATAATTATTTTTTAATTTTTCGAATCTGTACTGGCTGTTTAAATCAAACAGCCAATCTTTAGAAAAGACCTGATATGGATATGTAATATGACGGTCATATTATTCGTTGTTTTTTTTGCACTGCTTTTTCTTGGGGTTCCCGTGGCTTTTTCACTGGGCGGTGCCTCCATGATCTATCTGCTGCTCAGTGATATTCCGCTTGTGGTTATTCCACAAAAAATGTATGCCGGTATTGATTCATTTACGTTGCTCTGTATCCCAGGCTTTGTTCTTGCCGGTAATTTGATGAATGGTGGAGGTATTACCCATCGAATCATTAAATTCTGTAACTCTCTGGTGGGTCACATCCGAGGTGGACTTGGACTTGCCAATATTGGCTCTTCCATGGTGTTTGCCGGTATTTCAGGAACCGCTCTTGCTGATACTGCCAGTATTGGCGGCATTATGATTCCGGCGATGAAGAAAGAAGGGTATGACGCTCCTTTTTCCTGTGCAGTCACTGCTGCTTCTTCAACCATTGGACCCATTATTCCACCCAGCCTGCCTATGATTATTGCAGGCACGCTTACCGGTATTTCCGTCAGTAAAATGTTTCTTGCCGGTGCGATACCTGGTCTGTTGCTCGGCTTGGGCATGGCGATTGTTTCCTACTTTATTTCAAGAAAAAACAATCACCCAAAAGGCCAGAAATCCACATTAAGAGAACGTTGTGCGACGTTTAAGGAAGCCTTCTGGGCCATCATGCTGACGGTGATCATTCTGTTTGGCATATTGGGGGGAATATTCACACCGACCGAAGCCTCTATTGTGGCGGTACTGTATGCCATCTGTGTTGGCATGTTCATCTACCGTGAGCTTAGCGTAAGAGCACTGCCTTCTATCTTGCTGGACTCAATTGTTGCAACCGCTGCAATTATGCTTCTGGTCGGTTTTGCCAATGTGTTTGCCTGGATTCTAACCAGTCAGCAGGTTCCCCAGATGATCGCAGATGCCCTGCTGAGCATCTCGACAAACAAACTGATTATTCTTCTTCTGATTAACCTTCTGCTTCTGTTCGTTGGTTCCTTCATGGAGACCATCGCAGCCCTGGTTATCCTGTTCCCGGTATTGTTGAAAGTGGTTGTTCCTCTGGATGTGGACCCAATTCACTTTGGCATCATCATGGTTTTGAACCTGATCATTGGCCTGACCACCCCTCCAGTGGGTGTCTGTATGTTTGTAGCCTCCAGTATCGGCAAAACACCGATGGTTGAGGTGATCAAGGCCAGTGTTCCCTTCCTGCTGGTTAGCCTGTTCGTATTGATGCTGGTGACGTATATCCCGGCCATTACCTTATTTTTGCCAAGCCTGCTGCTCGGTTAATTGATAGATAGAGTGATATTGCAGATGAAAGCACTTCTTGTGGAAAAGCCCGGTGTAATGACTGTGGTTGAGCGAGAGCAGCCAGAGATTCAGAACGCCGATGATGTGTTGGTCAAAATCAAGGCTGCAGGTATATGTGGCTCAGATGTTCATATCTACCATGGGACTTCACCGGTAGCGACCTATCCGAGGGTTGTTGGCCATGAAATGGTGGGAGAGGTTCTGGCGGTCGGTTCAGAGGTTAGCCATGTGGATGTCGGTGACAAGGTGGTCATTGAGCCCATGATTGGCTGTGGTGAATGTTATGGCTGTAAGTCCGGTCGGCCAAATGCCTGTGCGGAATTGAAAGTGCGAGGCTGTCATGTTGATGGTGGTTTCCAGGAATACTTTGTTGCACCGGCAAAAGCGGTATACCGGTTTGATAGCAGTCTGGATTACACCACTGCGGCGATGATTGAGCCCTATACCATTGCAGCTCAAATCACCTGGCGTGCAGATATACGAAAGGATGACTTTGTTTTCATCATGGGAGCAGGTCCTATCGGCCTTTGTGTGCTGGAAATGGCCAAGCTGAAAGGCGGTCGCTGTATTGTTTCTGATTATAACGAACAGCGTCTGAAAATCGCTGAAGAGCTGGGCGCTGATTACTTACTGAATCCCAGTGAGTGCGACGTGCTGGAAGCTGTCAGAGAAATTACGGGGGGGATGGGATCCAATGTCACCATTGATGCTGTCTGCCTGCCGAAAACTTTTGAACAGGCCGTAGAGATTACATCTGTTGCCGGGCGGGTGATGTGTCTTGGCTTTACCCAGGATGTCTCCCGTATTGCCCAGTTGAATATCACCCTGAAAGAACTGGATGTTAGAGGCTCACGTCATCAGACGTATAAATTCAAGGAGGTTGTTGAGCTGTTTAATCGACGGGCTCTCAATCCGGAAAAACTGATTTCACACATTTTACCTTACGACGAAGTTAATACGGCTCTGGATCTAATTGATAACAGGCCGCAGGACGTTTGCAAAATTGTCCTGAAATTCGACTGATTGGAACAGAGAAAGAACAATGAAGATGACATTTCGCTGGTACGGTACCGGCAATGACAGCGTAGCATTATCCGATATCAGGCAGATTCCCGGTTGCGATGGGATTGTCTGGGCTCTACACGATATGCCAGCGGGAGAAGTTTGGCCGCTGGATAGAATCATGGCGGTTAAAGAAGAGATTGAAGCGAAAGGTTTCAATATCGATGTTGTTGAAAGTGTGAATGTCCATGAGGACATCAAACTGGGATTGCCCAGTAGAGAACAGTACATTACCAACTATAAAGAGACGATTGTTAACCTGGCAAAAGCGGGTGTTAAGGTCATCTGTTACAACTTTATGCCGGTCTTTGATTGGACGCGGACGGATCTGTTTAAAGAACTGCCAGACGGCTCAACGGCTCTGTTTTATGAAAGTTCCAAAGTCGTTGATGTTGACCCGGTCGCGTTGATCAAGAAGGTTTCCAAAGGCTCTGAAGGTTATACCATGCCTGGCTGGGAGCCTGAGCGTCTGGCTCGGATTGAAGAGTTGTTTGAAGCCTATAAAGATGTGACCGAGGAGCAGCTCTGGGAAAACCTGAAGTACTTTCTTGAAGAAATTGTGCCATTTGCACAGCAGCATGATATCAAGATGGCTATTCATCCGGATGATCCACCCTGGCCAATCTTTGGTCTGCCAAGAATCATTACCGGTAAGAAAAACCTTCAGCGCTTTCTGAACCTTGTGGATAACCCAAGTAACTGCCTGACATTGTGTACCGGTTCTCTGGGGGCAAACCCCGAGAATGATCTTCCGGATATTGTCAGATCATTTGCCGACCGGATTGCTTTCATGCATATCCGCAACGTCAAAATTTTTGAAAATGGCGATTTCATTGAAACCTCTCACCGCACCTGCGATGGCAACATCGATATCTATGATGTTGTGAAAGCACTGCACGAGAATGACTATAAAGGTTATGTTCGTCCAGACCATGGTCGTCATATCTGGAATGAGAGCTGCCGTCCGGGTTACGGGCTTTATGACCGGGCTCTGGGGATTATGTATATCTGGGGTGTTTGGGACAGCCTGCAGCGACTGAAGTAAAAGACCCGGGCCGAGCCAGGTAACGGGCTCGGCTAATTCCAGAATGGAGTGATGACGTGTCAGCTCAAAACAAGGATTCTCTGGAAAGTTCGAAGCCTATTATTGGCATCTATCGAGCTTTCTCTCTGATTGAGAGATTGGCTGATAAGCCATCTTCAGGAGTAACAGAACTGGCGCTGGCGACAGGCATGAGTAAAACCATGGTTTTTCGCATGCTGCAGACCCTGCAGGAAATAGGCATCGTTAAAAAGCAGCAGGATGATCAATATAAGTTGAGCATGAAGCTTTTTTCCCTGGGATCTCTTGCTCTGGAAAAAGTGGATCTCCCTCGTATTGCTGATCCCTGGATGCAGAAATTAGCAGATTTTTGTCGTGAAACTGTCCATTTAGGTGTCCAGGAAGGCAATCAGGTTGTTTATCTCCATAAAATAAACGCCAGACATAATCTACAAATGTTTACGCGGGTTGGGCAGGTTGCACCTGTTCACAGTACCGCCATGGGCAAGGTCATGCTCATGCATCACAGTGAAGAAAAAGTACTGGAAATACTGGGGGAAGGACCCTATCAGGCGTTCACCGATAAAACGATTCTTGAATACCCTGACTATTTGAAAGCCCTGGAGAAGACCAGGCAGCAGGGGTTTGGCATAGACAATGAAGAAAACGAGGATGGTGTGCGTTGCATGTCTGTGCCGGTAAGGAATCATTTGAATCAGATTGTTGCGGCTATGAGCGTTTCAATTCCTATCTTTCGTCATACATCCGACAGGGATCAGGAACTGCTTGATGAAATGAAGTTGATAGCTGCACAGATTTCTAAAGAGCTGGGTAACACACCGCCAAAAGCCCAGATTGAATGGTAAGTATTATAAGCTGATGAGCTGCTGTTGCAGCTTTGTTCCCGATGTATCGCGGGACAGCAACGTGGAGTTAATCATGATCCAGCTAGGTGAAAATGTTGAACTGGGTAGTTCTGTTTATAAAGGCCAGTTTAATCGCAAGGCGCTAACGACGGGAATTGTTCATATTGGTCTTGGTGCATTTCACCGGGCTCATCAGGCGCTTTATACCGACGAAACCATCGATAAAACCGGTGATATGTCCTGGGGGATTGTCTCTGCCAATATTTTTGGTGGGCAGGACCTTGTTGATGGTATGAAGCAACAGAATGGTCTTTATACGGTTACTGAAAAAAGAGCAGATGGCAGTGAAGTCACCAAGCTAGTTCAGTGTGCTCTTGACCAGCTCTGGGCAGAAGAGGACAGAAAACCACTGTTAGAACTGATGGTTGAGCCCTCAACTCGCATTGTGTCTCTGACCATTACTGAAAAAGGTTACCTGCTCAATCCAGCTGATGGCTCATTAATGGTTGATAACCCTTTAATCATTCATGACCTTAAAAATCTGGATAATCCCAGGTCAGCAATGGGATTGATTGTATCTGCACTTAAATCTCGCCGGGAGCAGGGGGTACAGCCTTTTACGGTAATGAGCTGTGACAATATGCCCCACAATGGCAAGCGGGTGGAGACTGCGGTTATCCAGTTCGCCGAAGCTATCAATAAGGAATTGGCTCAGTGGATTCGTGCAGAAGTTTGTTTCCCATCGACCATGGTGGATCGAATCGTTCCGGCAGTAATGGAAGCGGATCTGGAATATGTCAGCAAGAAACTGAATATCCATGATGGCTGCGCCATTATCACTGAGGAGTTCCGTCAGTGGGTGATTGAAGACAAGTTCAGTATGGGACGCCCGGAGTGGGATCAGATTGAGGGGGTTACATTCGTTGAAAACGTTGCCCCTTATGAAGATATGAAGCTGCGAATGCTCAATGGCAGTCACTCCATTCTGGCTTATTCAGGTTACCTTGGCAATTACACCACCGTCAGCGAGGCCATGTCTGATCCTGATTATTACCGAATGATTGCTCATTACATGTTGAATGAAGCCGCTCCGACTCTATCAATGCCAGAAGGTACAGATGTTCAGAGCTATGCTGATCTCCTTCTAAAGCGCTTTTTGAACCCTGGACTGCAACATCGTACCTGGCAGATCGCCATGGATGGTTCACAGAAGATTCCCCAGCGCTGGTTGAATGGGCTTGTCTGTCTGCGCAAAGAACAGAAAGCGAATATTTGTACCACGCTCGGGCTGGCTTCCTGGATGCGTTATGTCGGTGGCAGAGATGAGCAGAATAATACCATTGATGTTCGAGACCCGATGGCGCAGGAGCTTTATGACATTGCCAATAGAGACAGTGATGCTGAAAAAACAGTGAAGAACCTTTTGTCGGTTAAAGCGATCTTTGATCTAGAGCTGGTTGCTGATGAGGCGTTTGTCGGGGAGGTTGTTCATGCCTATCGAGCGCTTATGGATAAAGGGGCAAAAGCCTGTGTTGCTGCGCTTCCTGTTGCTTAACTGTTGAAGAGTATTGATTGTGGACAGTCAGCAAACGACTTGCCGTATCGCCTGTATTGGAGAGTCGATGGTCGAACTTTCCCCTGCAGAAAATGGCCTGCTTAAACAGGCTTTTGCCGGGGACTCTTTGAATACTGCGATTTACATTGCACGAATGGGCAGCAGGACAATAGAGGTCAGTTTTATTACTGCTGTTGGCACCGATCATTTCAGTGACCGGATGATTGATTTTTTCCACAGTGAGAATATCAATCGTCAGTGGGTGGTACGGCTGGCCGATAAGCTGCCTGGCCTTTATGCGATCGAGCTGGATCAGTACGGTGAACGCAGCTTCAGCTACTGGCGCAATGACTCTGCCGCCAGGGCACTGTTCAGTCATGGTCTGGAAGAGCATCAGGTTGCAGAGCTGGCCGAGTCCTTTGACCTTTATTATCTTTCCGGCATCAGCCTGGCGATTCTGGATGATCATAGTCGCTCACTGCTCAAGCAGGTTCTGATTCGCGCTCGTG
>NZ_JOJP01000001.1:5470647-5485434 GCF_000710775.1 Endozoicomonas elysicola | reverse complement strand
CTGATCAAAAAACACATGCCGGACTGTCTGGTCGGCGCTGGCACGGTAATCAATATCGAGCAGTTACAGGCAGTTCACCAGGCGGGTGCGGATTTTGTGATTACACCGGGTGCCACTGCTGAACTGCTGGAAACTGCCCGTGATCAAAACATTTTGCTGCTGCCGGGCGTGTCCTCTGCATCGGATGTCATGCAGGCCATGGGCTTTGGCTTTAATGTCCTGAAGTTATTCCCTGCGGAGGTTGTTGGTGGTCAGTCTATGTTAAAATCTCTGGCCGGCCCATTTCCTCAGGTCAGTTTTTGTCCAACCGGTGGGATTGGCCCGGATAATTACCGGGACTACCTGACTCTGGGCAATGTTGAGTGTGTTGGTGGTTCCTGGCTGGTACCAAAGTCAGCAGTGGGAAATGGTGACTGGGGTGAAATTACCCGGTTAGCCAAAGGGGTTACTCCGGGTTAACAGTAATGAGCACGAAGAGCTTCAGGTAAATAAAGTCATACTTTGAAGACTTTGTGCCTGGTTCTACGTTGCAACGATACGGGTGCCCTGTTAGTGAAAGCACATGTGTTCCCACGGTCTATCGTGGGAACGAGAAGAATTAAAGACTATGGTTCAGTAGAACCCGGCCACTTTCTCGACCATACTAGTGGCCAGCCAGCTTCAATGTTCATTATTTGTAGCCAAAACTGTCAATTTTATCCCAGCGACGCTTCAGGTGATGAGCAGACATCTTGGGCTGACGGTCACGGGTGAAAGCACCTTTCTTGTTGCCATCTACACGCATAATGCCCTCCCAGGTCTGGAAGTCAGCAAAGTTCCACATCTGTTCCCCGACTACTGCGGGACAGCCATCAAAGGCCATATGCTGCTGATCCAGGTACTCGCATTGATACTCCTCAGACCATTGTACGCTGGGTAGCTTATGCATGCCGGCCATAGTGTCGGCACCGTACTCGGTGATCACTATAGGCTTGCCCTCGTTCGACCAGCCCTGAAGCTCCATGGCAAACATATTTCCGGCGTTGTCCATTTCCAGACCACCCATCATATACCAGCCATAGTACCGATTCAGGCAGATAACATCGACGTACTGGTGGGCACGGCAGGTACCGTAGGGGGCCATCATAAAGTTGACCAGTGTCAGTGGACGATGTTGTGGGTCCAGCTCACGGGCGTAGGAGAAAATCTCTTTGAAGTAAGGCTCCGATGCTTCCTGAGAAGTGTCTGGTTCGTTTGACAGTGCCCACATCACGACACAGGCATGGTTCTTGTCACGTTTGAATAACTCCGCAATGGCGTGTTTATGAGCTTCCATCCCCTGGGTTTGAACATCCGGACGATCAAAGAAGTTGGACTGGGACTGGCCACCCGTTGCGGCAGACATAAAGTTCATCATGACATCAAACTGACCAACGGCCGGTGTTTCATTGATAACCACCAGACCTTTGCGGTCAGCCAGTTGCATAAACTCTTCAGAGTAGGGGTAGTGAGAAGTGCGGATGGAGTTGGCTCCGATCCATTCCAGCAGTTCCATATCCCGCAGGTTAAGAGCGGCGTCGTAGCCACGGCCGCGGATCGCGGAGTCTTCGTGTTTGCCAAAGCCCTTGAAGTAAAAAGGCTCATTGTTAATCAGGAACTTTGTACCCTCTACTTTAACGGTACGCACGCCAACCTCCAGTGGGTACTGGTCGATCAGCTGGCCATCGTCGCTCAGGCTGGCCTGCAGGGTGTACAGGTAAGCATTACCTGGTTGCCAGAGCTTGACGTTGTCGATTTCCAGAACGCCTTCATTGCCTTCACTGGTCGCTACGGTTTTTCCTTCTTCATCCAGTAGCGCCACGGTGACATCACCTTGCCCCAGGGCGCTGATCTGGTAATCCACCTTGCCCAGATCCTGGTCAAAGTCGGTCAGCACCGTGATATCTTCGATCCGGCTTGTTGGCAGGGCCATCAGTTTAACGGCACGATGAATACCGGCGTAGTTGAAGAAATCAAAAAATGGTTTGATCTCGCGGGTACCGTTGGCATGTTTAACAATGGTGCCTGCCGGAATGGTGGAATGGCTGAGTTCATTATTAACGACAACCACCATTTTGTTTTTTTCGCCAAACTGAACGACATCATTCAGCTTGCCGGCGAATGGCATATAGCCACCGTCATGACTGACCACTTCTTCACCGTTTACGTATACGGTGGCTCGATGAGTAGCACTGCCGAAACGAACAAATACATCACGCATCTGCCACTCTTCAGCAACATAGAACTCGGTTTCATACCAGACATCGCCACAATGGTCGCGCAGGGCTTTCTCTGTCGTAATGTCGTTGTAGCTGGAAGGAACTGCCATCAGAGTGGTATCGGTCAAGCCATCTTTCCAGCCACTGGCACGACCTTCATTATTGTTGTCCAGCCGGAATTTCCAGATGCCACTGATATCGACAATGCGACGGGTTCTGGTTTCATGTGGGTAAAGAAATGCTGTCATGGTCTACTCCTGGTGAAACGGATTTTATTGTTGTTTATTAAACGACTTCCGGCTCTGCACTGGTTTCTTGATCTCCTGCTTTGCTGGAGGAGTCAAGGGTCCACATACTTTTGTAGAGAAGTACGCAGATGGCAGCACATACGGCGGGCATCAGGAACATGATGACCTTGATGCCCAGCAGCGTGCTGTCCTTCTGTATTTCCAGGGCGGCATCATAGCCAATGACACTCAAGCCCATACCGGCAATAAAACCGGCAATGGCCTGCCCCATTTTGCGCATGAATGAGTAAGATGAGTAGATCAGCCCTTCCTGGCGCTGACCGGAAATCTCGTAGTTATAATCAATGCAGTCAGCAACATTGGCCCAGACTAGAATATGGGTGAGCATGAAAGCCGGGGTGCCAATCGCGTAGAAAACAAACAGGCCGGCAATCGATGTGGGAAGCAGGAAAGCAATGACTGAGGCAATGGCAACACCGGAAAATGCGCTGACCATGATTTTTTTGGTACCAAAGCGAGTAGTGAGCTTACCGATGACTGAGCCAAGGATAATTATGGCTGCTACCTGGAAAACGGCTGCCACACTGATGATCCAGACCGCCCCATCCAGATTTTGAGAGACATAATAATAAGAGATGGAGCCCTGTCCCATCATGGCGGTCAATATCAGCATGGAAGCAATGCTGACACAGATAAATGGCTTGTTTTTACTCATTGTGCGGAGTGTTTCGGCAAAACTGAGTGGGCTGCTTGTCTGAGCTGTGGGTGTGTATTTGATGTGCTCTTCAGTAAAACGATAGGCGACAAGGTGGCAAAGTAGAGCAATGCCACCCAGTAACGCAATGCTGTACAGGTAAGCCTGCCCCATAGCGTCAGCAAAAATTGAGAGAAAGAGGGGGACCACCAGGTTGGGGGCTACAGCTCCAATAACCCCTCCCATGGCTCGTGCCCCAGCCAGTGATGAGCGCTCAGCGGGATCCTGGGTCATGACGGTAGCGAGTGAACCATAGGGAATATTGATGAAGGTGTAACACATACCCCAGGCGATATAGGTTACATAAGCCCAGATGAGTTTCTGGGTATCTGAAAGTCCCTCAGGAGCCCAGAATACTAGTATGCTGGAGACCAGCAGTAACCAGCTTCCTTTCAGTAGAAATGGCCGAAATTTATCGCCCGTTCCGTTATTTTTCTGGAAAAGCTTATCGCACAGTGTGCCCATCATCGGGTCGTTGATTGCATCCCAGATTCTGGCCACCAGGAAAAGAGTGCCAGCTGCAGCAGCAGAAATACCCAGCACATCCGTGTAGTAAACCAGAAGAAATCCAGCGGTCATACCAAACGACAGTGTATTGGCAAGATCCCCAAGCCCGTAACCGACCCTGTTGGCTATTGTTAGTATTTTTGCCATTGAGTGTGTCCCCTGACATCGAACTGCATCTCGGATAAGCAGAACTTCAGACCCGTTCTGAGCAGTCTGGTTATATACCCAAAGGTGATGGATATAACGCTCTTGGTTCTCAAGATGACCAACCAATTCATTGTTTTTATAGTTTTATATTGCTTTGGTTTGACCAATTTTGTTGTTGGTCTTTGTTGATGTTGTGGCTATTTTTTATCTTTTTTTGTAGGATTTTTAAAGAAAAAAACGCTTAAGTCAAATATTGCAGGTAATAATACTGCTCGTGTCGTTGATCAATTTTTGCGCTTTTTGGTATAACAGATTTTGAGTGATGTATTTGTGGTCAGGTTAGAGGTCAATCAGTAGCCATAATGTCTTCCCAATATTGTTTATTAAACATTGATTGTCTTTTAGTTCAAATAACAGTGCCTGCTGCGTAGCTCGTGTCCTGTGAAGCAGGTCGATGGTAAGTATTATTGTAATGTCACTGAACTTACGTTTACGAAAAAGAGATACACTGATTATCTCTGTGGTGAAAATAAAAAGATCATCAGGCGCATAATGTTTGCGAACCTGTTGAAAGCCGAAGTGAATGAAATGACTAATAAGCTTTCTCTATTCGAGAACCAGATCAAAAAAATAGCGGCCAGGGACTATGGCTATACCGAGCTGACGACCGGTATTGTTCATATTGGCCTCGGAGCTTTTCATCGTGCTCATCAGGCACTCTATACTCATGAAGCCATTGCTGCTACCGGTGAATTCCACTGGGGAATCTGTGCTGCCAGTATTAATAGTAATCCGCCACTGGTTCAGGAACTGCAGGCTCAGGACAACGCTTACACCGTTACCGAGATGAACCCGGATGGTTCCCGGACGGTGAAATTTGCAACAGCCCTTGTCCGATCGCTGGCAGCAAAGGACGACCGAAGACCGCTGCTGGACATTATGTCAGCGGAGACTACACGCATTGTCTCTCTGACCATTACTGAAAAGGGTTACTGCCTGAACCCAGCCACCGGTGAACTGATGGTCGATAATGCTCTGATTGCTCATGACCTGGAAAACACCCGAAACCCAAAGACGGCGCTGGGGTTGATTGTTGCTGCACTGGGGAAGCGCAAGGCAAAGGGCATGCTGCCGTTCACGGTATTAAGCTGTGACAACGTGCCAGACAACGGCAAACGTGCGCGTGCAGCGGTCATTCAGATGGCAGAAGCGATGGACCCAGAGCTGGCAGCCTGGATTCGTGAAGAAGTGGCCTTCCCATGCACCATGGTTGACCGCATCGTACCGGCCATGACAGAAGAAAGTTTTGCCGATGTCCAGTCTTATCTGGGCGTTGAAGACAAAGGTGCCATTGTGACGGAAGCCTATCGCCAGTGGGTGATTGAAGATCACTTCACCATGGGGCGTCCTGAGTGGGATAAGGTAGACGGCGCCATGTTCGTATCCGATGTGCAGCCTTATGAAGAGATGAAGCTGCGCATGCTCAATGGCAGCCACTCCATTCTGGCTTACCTTGGTTACCTTGCCGGTTATGAAACCATTGATGCCTGTATGCAGGATGAACAGTTCGTGAAAGTGACTCGTCACTACATGAACCATGAAGCGGCAGTCACCCTGGAAATGCCAGAACCCACTGACTTTGCCAGCTACGCCGAGAAACTGATTGAGCGCTTTACCAACCCGGGCCTGAAACACAGAACCTGGCAGATTGCCATGGATGGATCCCAGAAGGTACCACAGCGCTGGTTGAACGCCGCAAGAACACTGCTGGCGGAAGAGAAGGCATTTGCTGCCATTGCACTGGGTATTGGTGGCTGGATGCACTACGTCTCAGGCACTGATGAGCAGGGCAATGCGATTGACGTCCGCGATCCGATGGCTGAACAGCTGAAGGCTGTTGCCATTGAGCATCAGGGCAAGCCTGCGCAGCTGGTGAGAGCGTTCCTGGCACTGAACGCAGTATTCGATCAATCCCTGGCGGCGAATGAGCGTTTTGTAGAAGCCGTAACCCACGCCTACAACACCATTCGTGAGCAGGGTGCCAAACAGGCTGTCGCTCTACTGGCTGAAACTATTTAAACGGCATATTTTGTCTATTTACGTAAACAGTGAAGCAGAGTGGGGGCAGTGTGATGGTCTGTTCACCTGGAAATAACCATGAATGATTACTTTCCAGGTTCAACTCCATGCAAACCTGTTGATGTTTGAGCCTTGAACAATTGATAGATGGTAATGCTGTTAGTAACCACAAACGTCGCTTCAATCAGGCTGCCGCCAATGGATCCGGTTAACAGGTTATGAACGAGCCAGCAGCAGGAGTTCAACAGTATCAGCGATCGTAGAGGAATGCCTCTGGTGGAAAACAGGGCCCAGGTGGCAATGGCTGAACCAACAATGGTAGGGATCTCATACCACTGCTCAATATTGGGAAAGGTAAGGCCGATAAGCAGGGCGATGAAAATGGCCATCAGGACTTTTGATTGACTCTTAACTGATGCATAGCTGCGCAGGCCATTAATAACCGCACCTATTGCAGCCACTGTCGCACCCATCAGAAAAAAGTGCAGTGCCATCACAAAGCAGTAGCCAGTCATTTGATAGCGGAACTTCACGTCATCTTTTTGCCAGAAGGCCATGATGCCGATCAGGAAGGCGAATCCACCAACAAGTTGGGCAATAAACATCACTGTTTCTCTTTGAATGATCAGCTTGTTGGTTTGCAGGGCAATGTCAGGCTGATGGAATACTGATAATTAAGTGTTAATTGTCGTTTATTATGCAGGCAGGGTTTATCGATTGAATACGTGGTATTTCTACGAAGATAAGAGAAGCCATAAGGCTTCTCTTATTAAGGGGTATCAATGACTCGTTTCAGCTTTGGCTTCATAACTTAAGCCATGGCCGAATGGGAACAAGGTATCCTCTTCAGCATATCCCGGAGCATCCGGTGCCTGGTCAACAATGGCACGCGCATTGTTTGCCAGAGATATTGGCAGTTTGCCCTGGGGATTAAACTGTCCTGAGACAACATCCATAATCGCAGCATCCGTTACGCCATAGGTGGCGAGAATCGCCCCGGCATTTTTCATGCCGCTGGCATCGTCCAGAACAAACGGGTAGCGGAAGTAGATGGAGAGGATGGTGTTCTCAGCGCCTACTTCATTCATGACCGCTTGAATATCAGCAAGGCTGGGAGAGATTTTCCAGGAATGTTTGCTGACCATATCGGAGAATGCCAGATAGTCCAGCTCATCCGGGTTCGCGCCTCCAAAATACAGGTTCGGGTCGGCACCTTCATTGCTGACACTGACACGGATCAGTGCAAAGTCGGCGCTGTTTGCTGCGGGTCTCTGCTCACTCTGTTCAGTATCATAGCTGCCATCAATTACGTTAAAGCCCCACTGTGGGTCACCAGCGACAGCTGCATCCATTCCCATGGTGTAAAGCGTGGTTGGGGTTGCAACTGGTTCCGGCAATGGCAGCGTTTGATTCTGGTTTTGCAGAAGAACAATGGATTTACGCTGGGCAAGGTCGGCTTTCTTCTGAAACTCCTTGCTGGCAATCAATGTTTCAGCATGCTCTGGATCAACATAGGGGTTCTCGAAAAGGCCAAGTTCGAACTGCTCTTTCAGCAGGCGCTTAACGGAAAGATTTATCCGCTCTTCAGCAACCAGCCCCTTGTCAACCAGTCCTTTGATGGTGGCATTTTCATGGAAACCTGACAGCACATCTGTACCTGCATCAATTGAGAGAACAATCTGTTCTTCAACGGTCAGGTCTTCAAGTCCCCAGGCCCGGTCACCAATAATGCCAGTATCAGAATTGACGTATCCGGTGAAGCCCAGTTCACCCCGCAACAGGTCGGAAACTATCCCTTTTGAAAAGGCCATGCCGACATCTCTCGGCTGATCTTCGCCTTCCAGTTGAATGCCATAACCCTGATCAACCGGAATACCGTAGTAAGGCATGATGGAGGTAGCGCCAGCATCAATCGCAGCCTTGAAAGGTTTCATATGGTAGTCAAACATGCCGGCAGGATAGATCTGGTTTTTGCCAAAATCATAATGGGGATCAGCACCACCTTCCTGTGGGCCACCGCCAGGGAAGTGCTTGATGGTCAGAGCCACACTGTCTTTATCCAGGCGTTCACCCTGAAGACCTTCAACAATGGAGTAAAGAATGTTTGAGGCCAGGTCCGCGTCTTCCGTAAAGGTTTCATGCACACGGTACCAGCGGGGTTCAGTGGCGAGATCCATCATGTAACCATACATGCTGCGAATACCCACTGCCGTCCATTCAGAACGCATGGTTTCCGCAAACTCTTTGATTAATTCCATATCGCCGGTTGCCGCAAGACCAGCCTCTTTTGGCCAGCTGGAGAATGAACCTGCGGAGACGTTAATTCCGGCTCTGGCATCAGGATCAATATGGTTTCGGGCGTTGGATTTGAACAGTAAAGGAATACCCAGTCGTGTTTCTTCTGCCAGCTGTTGTACCTGGTTCATAAACTCGGCAGCTTCTCTGGCGGTAATCTGAGCCCCCGCCATTGGACTGCCATTTCCGTCACTGGGTTGTGGGCTATCGACAATCGCGTTGCGGAAAATGAAACGGGTCATTTTCTCCTGTTCAATGTATTGATAGGCCAGGTTTGATACGTCACCACCAAAGTCGGCATTTAATGTATCAATCAGCAACATCCCTGATTTCTCTTCCAGTGTCATTCGACTGGTCAGATCTTCTGCCCGCTCCGTGCTTGAGAGCCGCCAGTCTTCATAAGGTTCCAGAGTGCTATTGTTATTAGAGTCTTTAAAGGAATAGCCGGATACAGAGAGTAATGGTTTCGTTTGAGTGGATATTGCTGGTTGGGTAAAGCTCTGGCTGTTGTCATCATTGCTGTCAGAATCACAGCCGGCCAGCGCAATGGCGAATGCCAAAGGCGCAACTCTTAAAAGAGTGTGTTTCATGTTTTCCCCCGATTAATCGACTTGCTTTGGTTTTTAACGGATTTCAAAAATTGAATAAAAAACGACTGTGCTTTCTTTTTTGATTAATCTGTTTTGGAGCTGATTTGATTTTTATTGTTATGGATACGTACTTTATTTAATGAGTACCTTTTCGATTAATTAAATGACGTTGATCATATTCATCGCTAATTGATTGCAGAACCTCCCAAAGGAGATCCTGCAGTCAATGGCAATAATTAGAAGCCAAACATGCGTGGCAGTATCAGGCTGATGTCTGGAATAAAGGTAACCAGCAGCAGGGTGATAAAGAGCACTGCATAGAAAGGCAGGATGTTTTTAATGGCATCAGAAATCTGGACGCCACTGACCGAACAGCCCACAAACAGAGCACTGCCTACCGGTGGTGTACAGATACCGATACAGAGGTTGAAGGTCATCATGATGCCGAAGTGAATTGGATCAATGCCCAGATCCAGCGCTACTGGCAGCAGGATTGGGGTAAAGATCAGCATGGCCGGTGTCATGTCCATAAAGGTACCAACCAGCAGCAGGATCAGGGTGATGGTCAGCATGATAACGGTTGGGTTATCCGACAGTGCCAGCAGTGCATCAGACACCATATAAGGAATGTCAGCATTGGTCATGGCCCAGGACATGCCCATGGAAGCACCGATCAGCAGAAGTACGATGGCGGTGGTGATGGCAGAGTCCAGGATGATTTTTGGCAGGTCTTTCACTGACACTTCTTTATAAAAGAAAATGGCCAGTACCAGCGTATAGACGACCGCAATACCTGAAGCTTCTGTTGCAGTGAAGATACCACCAATAATGCCACCCATGATCAGGAATACCAGGAACAGGCTTGGTACTGCTTCCCAGGTGACTTTCAGAAACTGTCGGAAAGTAGGGCGTGCTTCTACCGGGTAACCACGACGCTTGGCAATAATGCCGGCAACGGTCATGATGCCGAGTCCCATCAGGATACCTGGCAGGTAACCGGCCAGGAACAGGGCTGCAATGGAAGTACCGCCACTGACCAGAGAGTAAACGATCAGGGTGTTACTGGGGGGAATCAGCAGACCCGTTGGGCAGGAGGCAATATTCACTGCTGAAGAGTAAGCTGGATCGTACCCCTTGCTCTTCTGAATAGGCGACATTACACCACCAATGGCCGCCGCAGAAGCCACCGCAGAACCGGAGATGGCACCAAACAGCATATTGGCCATTACGTTACAGTGGGCCAGAGACCCTGGCAGGCGGCCAGTAAGAATCTGGGCAAAGTTGATAAGACGGGATGCGATACCGCCATTATTCATAATGTTGCCTGCCAGAATAAAGAAAGGAATGGCCAGCAGGGCAAAGTTATCAAGACCGGTTGCCATCTTCTGGGCAATAACGGCAATGGCAGGTTCAAAAGGCAGTGCCAGCAGTATGGATGCAAGGCTGGACAGGGCAATAGCAAAAGAGATGGGCACCCCTAATGCCAGCAGGACGGCGAAGGTGCCAAACAGGGCAAGTATTGAAAGCCAATCCACGATGTTTCTCCAGTTTTTATGATAATGCCGGGACTCTTGATACCCGCATTGTTCAGTGATCAGGGCCAGCGTGATGAGACGCTGAAAAGCTGCTTAATACGATTCAGTGCTGTTAATCCATCAGGCATCCGCCGTGCCACGGAGGAGATTCATGATGCTGAGAACGCTGTAAAAAAGAATCAGTGCGCCAGATACCGGGATAGCCAGATAGACAAGGCCCATAGGCATGCCAAGTGCTGGGGAGACCTGCCCCATGGCCAGTACTTTCAGGAACAGTTTGCCGCCGCCGTAAATCATGATGACCGAAGCGAACAGGATGGTAGTGGCTTCAATGAACAGCTCGGAGATGCGTTTGCGTGTACCGGTCAGGTTCATGGTCAGCAGGTCAATAGCAAGGTGCTTTTTCTGACCGGAGGTGTAGGCCGCACCGATCAGGCCGGTCCACATGAAAAGATATCGGGCAAGTTCATCGGTGATGGTGCTTGGATCACCCAGCAGGTATCGACTTAAAACCTGCCATACCACGCAGGCAACCAACGAGCACGATAACAGAATCACCAGGCCTGCTAATGACCTGTTTACAACATTAATGAGAGCTTGCATGACAGCTTTCTACCTGTTTCCTGTCCACTTGCCCGGGATAAGGCAAACTGGTCTGACCAATATTGAGTGTGGCGCTATGATAGGAGAGAGTTACTGTCGTCTTGTTGATGCAGGTCAAAGAGATGGGTATTGCAGAAAGCCTCTTTTATTTCAGTGTATTGCTGTGTTTATGTGTGCAGAGCTCTCTGTGCGACAAGTCATCCCGGTTTAGTTGATATTGGTCAACCTATTGGAAAATATCACAGAGATTTACAACTTCTGTCTTTTATTGGATGGTCCGACTGAGATAGCCTACCGCTCATTGGTATAACAACTGCTTTGCCCCATTTCTTAAAAACAGCAAAAAGGTTATCTCAAATGGCAATCAATAAGCTGGTTAGTAGTATCGTTGCTACCGCCGTACTGGCCTGCAGTGCTTCTGTATCTGCCGCTACCCTGAAGTTGAGTCATAACCATGACCGGAACCACCCGGTGCATGAAGCTATGCAGTTCATGGCCAAGCGTGCCAAAGAGCTCAGCGGTGGTTCCCTGAAGGTTCGCATCTACCCTGATGCCACCCTGGGTACACAGCGTGAGTCTACAGAGCTGCTGCAGATTGGCGCCCTGGACATGGTGAAGTCCAATGCCAGTGAGCTAGAGTCCTTTGAGTCCACCTACTCTGCATTCAATATGCCTTACCTGTTCCGGGATAGAGATCACTTCTATCAGGTGACCATGGGTGAAATCGGTGAAAAAATCCTGGCCTCTTCTGAAGATAAAGGCTTTATTGGTCTGACGTATTACGATGCCGGTTCCCGTAACTTCTATGCAGCGAAGCCGATTCAGTCCCCTGCGGACCTCAAAGGCATGAAAGTACGTGTTCAGCCAAGCCCGACAGCGGTCAGCATGGTTCAGCATATGGGTGCATCCCCAACCCCACTGGCATACGGTGAACTGTACACCGCACTGGATCAGGGTGTTGTGGATTCTGCTGAAAACAACATCACCTCTTTTGTGACCAGCCGTCACGGTGAAGTGGCCAAGCAGTTCAGCTTCAGCGAACACGCCATGATCCCGGACGTACTGGTCATCAGCAAGATTTCCTGGGACAAACTGAGCGCTGACGAACAGAAAGCATTGAAGCAGGCGGCTCTTGAATCTTCCATGGAGATGAAAGACCTATGGGCTGAGGCAGAAGACAAGAATCGCAAATACGCAGAAGAAAAGATGGGTGTTACCTTTATGTCTATCGACAAGACACCTTTCGTAAAATCTGTTGAGCCGATGTACGTGGAACTGAAGAAAAACAATGCAGAGCTGTCTGCCATTGTTGAAGAAATCCGCAAAGCGGGCGCTTGATTCGCTCTCTTACATTGAAAAAAAGGGCCACCATTCGGTGGCCCTTTTTCTTATGGCGTTTGCAAAACTGCGCTAAATCAAAACCTTGTCATCATTCTATGAAAATAGGTTGATCCAATTTTCCTGATTTTGGTATAACAGATTTGCAGAGATATGTTCGTCATTAACCCATCGATCAGTCAGCAGCCATTATGTCTTTCCAAGCCTATTCGTTACACCCCGACCGCCTTTTTGATGCTGATAGCAGCATTCGCAGCGTAGCTCGTGCCCTGTATCAGGAAATAAGACAACTGCCTATTGTCAGCCCGCACGGTCATACTGACCCGTCCTGGTTTGCCGACAATAAGCCTTTTGGTAACCCGGCGGCACTGCTGCTTCAGCCAGACCACTACGTATTCCGGATGCTTCATAGTCAGGGCATTTCACTGGAAAGCCTTGGGATTGTGAGTAAAGACGCAGCGGTTGAGGTAGAGCAGGACCCACGCAAAGCCTGGCAGATTTTTGCAGATAACTTTCACCTGTTCCGTGGCACGCCCAGCCGGATGTGGATGGATCATGCTTTGACGGAAGTTTTAGGTGTTGATCAGCCACTCAACAGCAAGACGGCTCAAACGATTTATGATCATATTGACGCACAATTAAAAACAGAAGCTTTCCTGCCTCGCAGCCTTTATGAGCGTTTCAATATTGACGTACTGGCTACGACAGAAACTGCCGTGGATACACTGGAACATCATTGCCGCATTAATGAGAGTGACTGGCAGGGACGGGTTATTACCACCTTCCGCCCTGATTCAGTGACGGACCCTGAGCACCCTGATTTTATCAGCCATATGGCACTGCTGGCAGAACAGACCTGTGAAGATATCCATCAGTGGGCGGGTTACCTTAATGCTTTGCGTAAGCGTCGGGCATTCTTCAAAAGCACTGGAGCTACCGCTACCGACCACAGCTATCCAACTTTCTTTACCACCGTATTGTCACAAGAAACGTGTCAGTCATTGTTGAGCAAAGCACTGAAGGGTGAGTTAAGCAGCACTGATGCAGAACAGTTCCGTGGGCACATGCTGGTAGAGATGGCCCGAATGTCTCAGGAAGATGGACTGGTAATGCAGATTCATTGCGGTGTTTTCCGTAATCACAACCAGTCACTGTTCAACCGGTTTGGTGCGGATAAAGGTGCGGATATTCCTCTGAAGACTGAATTTGTCCATAACCTTCGTCCGTTGCTGAATGAAGTTGGCAATGACCCGAACCTGACCATGATCCTGTTTACTCTGGATGAAGATGTTTACAGCCGCGAGCTGGCACCTTTAGCCGGGCATTACCCAGCTCTGAAACTGGGACCAGCCTGGTGGTTCCATGACAGCCCTGAAGGGATGATGCGTTACCGTCGAATGGTGACAGAGACTGCCGGTTTTTATAACACTGTTGGCTTTAACGACGATACTCGTGCATTTCTGAGTATTCCAGCCCGTCACGATGTTGCCCGTCGTGTGGACTGTAACTTCCTGGCATCTCTGGTTTGTGAGCACCGCATTACCGAAGAAGAAGCCTTTGACCTGGCCCATGAACTGACCAGTGGACTGGCCAAAAAAGCCTACAGATTGTGAGCGAAAAACAAATGATTAGTAAGCATTCTCTATTAAAGAGCCATAGTGAAAAAATGGTTGCCAGGGGCTATGACGGCACTGAGCTGACCGCAGGTATTGTGCATATTGGCCTGGGGGCTTTTCATCGTGCTCATCAGGCGCTGTACACCCATGAAACCATTGCTGCCACCGGTGAGTTTCACTGGGGAATCTGTGCAGCCAACATTTTTGGTGGCCAGGAACTGGTTCAGGAACTGCAGGCGCAGGACAACGCTTACACCGTTACCGAGATGAATCCGGACGGTTCCCGTACGGTAAAACTGGCTGCTGCCATTGCTCAATCACTGGCGGTAGAAGACGACCGCAGACCACTGCTGGACATTATGTCTGCAGAGACTACACGCATTGTCTCTCTGACCATTACCGAAAAGGGCTACTGCCTGAACCCGGCCACTGGTGAGCTGATGGTCGACAACCCTCTGATCGCCCATGATCTGGAAAATACTCATAATCCGAAGAGTGCATTAGGCCTGATTGTTATTGCACTGGATAAGCGACGGGTACAAGGCATGAAGCCTTTTACTGTGTTGAGCTGCGATAACGTGCCAGACAACGGCAAACGTGCGCGGGCAGCGGTTATTCAAATGGCAGAGGCTATGGATAAAGAGCTGGCAGCCTGGATTCGTGAAGAAGTGGCCTTCCCATGCACCATGGTTGACCGCATCGTACCGGCCATGACAGAAGAAAGTTTTGCCGATGTCCAGTCTTATCTGGGCGTTGAAGACAAAGGTGCCATTGTGACGGAAGCCTATCGCCAGTGGGTGATTGAAGATCACTTCACCATGGGGCGTCCTGAGTGGGA
>NZ_JOJP01000001.1:5032026-5470396 GCF_000710775.1 Endozoicomonas elysicola | reverse complement strand
TACATGAACCATGAAGCGGCAGTCACCCTGGAAATGCCAGAACCCACTGACTTTGCCAGCTACGCCGAGAAACTGATTGAGCGCTTTACCAACCCGGGCCTGAAACACAGAACCTGGCAGATTGCCATGGATGGATCCCAGAAGGTACCACAGCGCTGGTTGAACGCCGCAAGAACACTGCTGGCGGAAGAGAAGGCATTTGCTGCCATTGCACTGGGTATTGGTGGCTGGATGCACTACGTCTCAGGCACTGATGAGCAGGGCAATGCGATTGACGTCCGTGATCCGATGGCTGAACAGCTGAAGGCCGTTGCTATTGAGCATCAGGGCAAGCCTGCGCAGCTGGTGAAGGCTTTCCTGTCACTGGATGCAGTGTTCGATCCTTCCCTAGCGGCGAATGAGCGTTTCGTAGAAGTGGTAACCCACGCCTACAACACCATTCGTGAGCAGGGCGCCAGACAGGCCGTAGCTCTGCTGGCTGAAACTATTTAAACGACTATTTTGCCTCTGTCCGCAATCTATGAAGCAGGATGGAGGCACGTTGAGAGGATTACATCATGGAACAGACTTGGCGTTGGTACGGACCCAAAGACCCGGTAACCATTCGTGACATCATGCAGACCGGTGCAACCGGTATTGTTTCCGCTCTGCATCACATTGCTAACGGTGAAGTGTGGACCGTTGAAGAGATCGAAAAGCGTAAGCGTGAAATCGAGTGGGACGAAGAAAAAGGCCGCTCAACTGGTCTACGCTGGTCAGTAGTGGAAAGTGTACCGGTATCAGAGGACATCAAGAAGCGTACTGGAGATTATGAACGTCACCTTAAAAACTATTGCACTACGTTGCTGAACCTGGGTGCCTGCGGTGTTGATGTTGTCTGCTACAACTTTATGCCGGTTCTTGACTGGACACGCACCGATCTTTCTTATGAGGTGAGCGACGGTAGTCGTGCGCTTCGTTTTGACCGATATGAGTTTGCAGCTTTTGAACTGTATGTCCTCAAGCGCCCTGGTGCAGAGGTTGATTACAGTGAAGATGATCAGGCGAAGGCTAAAAAACGCTTTGCAACCATGACGGAAGATGACATCACCCGTCTGACCAAAAACCTGATTGCAGGCCTGCCGGGTGCTGAAGAAGGTTATACGCTGGAGCAGTTCCAGCAGGCGCTGGACAGCTATGCCCATATCGATGCGGAAGGGCTACGCCAGAATCTGTTCTCTTTCCTGCGTGAAGTGGTTCCTGCGGCTGAGCAGGCCGGTGTGCGCCTGTGTATTCATCCGGATGATCCACCCTGGGCCATTCTGGGTCTGCCACGTATTGCCAGTACCGAAGACGATTTCATTCGTATTACTCAGGCGGTAGACAGCATTTATAACGGCATTACCTTCTGTACGGGCTCACTCAGCCCTAGAGAAGACAATGACCTGCCGGGTATGGTGGAAAGGCTGGGCAGTCGCATTCACTTCGTGCACCTGCGCAGTGTTGAGCGCGAAGACGATGGCAGCTTCTATGAAGCCAATCACCTGGAAGGCATGGCTAACCTGTACGACGTGACGCGTGCACTGATTATGGAACAGCGTCGTCGTCAGGAAGAAGGGCGGGTCGACTGTCTGATTCCCATGCGTCCGGACCACGGTCACCAGATGCTGGATGACCTTGCCAAGCAGACCAACCCCGGTTATTCCTGCATTGGTCGTATGCGTGGTCTGGCAGAACTGCGTGGTCTGATGATGGGTATTGAGCGGAGCCTGTAATGACAACCCGGAGCCTCCCTCGCCTGGCATGTATAGGCGAATGCATGGTGGAGTTGTCTCCTGCGAATCGAGGCCTGTATAAACAGGCCTTTGCCGGGGATACCCTGAATACCGCAATCTATGCCATCCGTACTGCCGGCAAGTCCATTAATACCAGTTATATCACCGCTGTGGGTAATGACCACTTCAGTGATCGAATGATTGATTTCTTCCAGAGTGAAAACATCAATAGCCAATGGGTTGTTCGGCTGGCGGATAAATTGCCCGGTCTGTACTCCATCGAGCTGGACCAGTACGGTGAACGCAGCTTCAGCTACTGGCGCAATAACTCTGCCGCCAGGGCACTGTTCAGTCATGGTCTGGAAGAGCATCAGGTTGCAGAGCTGGCCGAGTCCTTTGACCTTTATTATCTTTCCGGCATCAGCCTGGCGATTCTGGATGATCATAGTCGCTCACTGCTCAAGCAGGTTCTGATTCGCGCTCGTGAACGGGGTGCCAGAGTGGCTTATGACAGTAACTACCGTCCACGGCTCTGGAAATCAAAGGCAGAAGCACAGGCGGTTACTCTGGAGTTTCTGGCGCTGACGGATATTGCGCTGGTGACCTTTGATGATGAGCAGGCACTGTTTGATGACCAGTCCGTCTCTCAAACACTGTCCCGACTGTCATCCGTTGGTGAAGTAGTCATCAAGCAGGGCAGTGAGGGATGTACGATTGTACATAACCAGAACACGGTTTATGTACCAACGACACCCGTCAGTGAGGTTATTGATACCACTTCCGCCGGTGACTCCTTTAATGGAGGTTATCTGGCCCGTCGAATGCTGGATGACACTCCTGAAGTGGCTGCAGCGTTTGCGCATAAGCTGGCAGGGACGGTAATTCAGTATAAAGGGGCGATCATTCCCGAAGCAGTGACTTCACAGTTATTGGAAATAGAAACATCATGCTGACAGCACAGGATGTATTAAAGCGGGCTTACTCGGTCATGCCGGTGATGGTCATTGAAACCATTGAACAGGCGCTGCCAATGGCACAGGCGCTGTACGACGGTGGTATTTCTGTATTTGAGATTACCCTCCGTTCTGACTGTGCCGTTGCAGCTATTGAGCTGATCAAAAAACACATGCCGGACTGTCTGGTCGGCGCTGGCACGGTAATCAATATCGAGCAGTTACAGGCAGTTCACCGGGCGGGTGCTGATTTTGTGATTACACCGGGTGCAACTACTGAACTGCTGGAAACTGCCCGTGATCAAAACATTTTGCTGCTGCCGGGCGTATCCTCTGCATCGGATGTCATGCAGGCCATAGGCTATGGCTTTAATGTCCTGAAGTTATTCCCTGCTGAGGTGGTAGGTGGTCAGTCTATGTTAAAATCCCTGGCCGGCCCATTTCCTCAGGTCAGTTTTTGTCCAACCGGTGGCATTGGTCTGGATAATTACCGGGATTACCTGGCTCTGGGCAATGTTGAGTGTGTTGGTGGTTCCTGGCTGGTACCGAAATCAGCAGTGGAAAATGGTGACTGGGCTGAAATTACCCGGTTAGCCAGAGAGGTTACTCTGGTTTCTTAGGGTTTGCTCTGGAATAACTTCATCATTTTACTCAGTTTGGGAAAAAGCCGCCGCCCGTTTCCCGCCGCCCGCAAAATCAAAAGCGGTTCCGGCTTTTCGGGCAGCGGGTAGCGCCCTCAGAAATATGAAAGTTACTTAAGGGTTATTCCATAACGGTTACCCTGTTTACAAATCAAGTTGGAGAAAGTAAATGCTGGGCCTGGCAGAACCCAAGCGGTTATATCAGAAAATTGGTCGTGATATCCGTCAACAGATTGTTGATGGTGTCTACGAAGTAGGTAGCCGCTTGCCTGCTGAACGTGATATTGCGGAAATGCTGAATGTCAGCCGTACTATTGTCCGCGAAGCATTGATCATGCTTGAGCTCGAAGGGCTGATTGAAGTTCGCAAAGGGTCCGGTATACACGTTATTGCCAGTGAAAATACCCAGAATGTGGGCACTACTTCCGAAAATGACGCAGCTGCTTTTAACGATGTTGGCCCATTTGAGTTACTTCAGGCCCGGCAATTGATTGAAAGTCATGTCGCCTCTTTTGCCGCCACGCAGCTGAATAAAACCAACCTCCAGAATATGCGTTCAGCGCTTGAGCTGGAAAAGCAGGAGCTGGGTCAGGGGGTGAATACCGGCAAAGGAGATGAACTGTTTCATATGGCGATAGCCGAGGCGACCCAGAACAGTGTGCTAGTGGCCTTAACCCAGCAGCTTTGGGAGATTCGCAGAAAAAGTCCCATGTGGAAGCGCCTGCATGAGTGGATTGATGATGTGGATTATCTGGAGGAGTGGGTTGATGATCACGACAAAATCATTCATGCCCTGTCCTGTAAAAATCCTGAAGCCGCGCGGCATGCCATGTGGCAGCATCTGGAGAATGTAAAAACGACATTATTGCGTGTCTCAGATAAGGCCAATGATTCTTTTGATCGATTCCTGTTTGATCATAGCCCTTCCGTATTATGACCGTGATTTGAATTTGTTAGCCATCGGCTTTGCTTTAGGAGTGGCTGGAATGTTTAATTTTTAGCCATGCCTGAACTTTAATATTACCTGAATGTCTCTGTAGTGGTTTTCTGCTAATTCTTGTCTTGTTTAGCAAGAAGTACTATTGGAGGTCAGGTTGTCTTTCCCCTTCCCCCCGCCAGGGTTTAATCTTATTCCAGCATCAGGGTTTGAATCGCGCACTGGTCTTGGGTTTGTTGTATCAGGACAGCCATTAAATCAGGCAGGAGCAAACACCCGTTCTGGAAATGTGGGGGCTATGAGATTTGGACATAGGGGGGTTCAGCAGGTTCAACACCTTCAGCCACAGATGCCTCCTTTCGGCAGGGCCCCAGGATGTACACCAGTGACTATGCCTATGAGGCCTTACTCTCCTTCCTGTCCTATTGGACCATTTCGATTTTATCCTCCCGGTTTTGAGGGGGGGCATCCGAATGGTTGTGGTCCACAACACCCTTTTCAATGGCCAGAAAAAGACAGTAATTTTTTTATTCGGGCGCAGGTTGGTATGACGAGTGTTCCCTGTGGGAATTACAGTCAGCCGAGGCCAGCTAACATCGGGTGGCAGCCGGAACTTGGTCACTATTCACAGACAGCAGCAAGTGCATCAAAAGATATTGGTAATCGGTTTTTCATAAATCATACTGATGGCCACGCAGCCAGTCACAGAGTAGCAGAAACTTCTGGCTATCGGTTTCCTGCAGCTAATGCTGCAGTAAGAAGGTATTGCACTGGAGATCTCTTCACACCAATAGGGTCCAGTGAAAAAGTATCTAATCTAACCGGTGCATCTAAAAGTTTAAACGCCTCATCACAAGGCACTACGTCTGTCAGTGAGCTTGATAATTTTGAATTAACGGATGAATTTCCAGAAGATCATGCCAGAACAAAGATCAATAGCAAAAAGAAAAGAAAGAAGAAGAAAAAATCCGGTGAAGATATAGATTGGAGTTTTTTTGACAGGCTTAAAGATCCTGATAAACAACATTTCAATAGTGCCAGTGCCAGCTCATTTTACTGCTATAGGAAGGGCACGAATGGCCCTTTTCGTGGCGTTCAGGTGGTTGATAGAATGCCCAAAAAACTTGATTCACCTGCAAGCCAGCAAGATGGTGCATCTCTTGGTGATTACCTATGGGATTCAGTAACTTCAGAATTATCTGAGGAACGGGAGGCATCTATAGAAAGAGACGAACTTACCTTAATCCCTTTTAAGAAAGGCCAAGAGAAAGAGTCTTTTTTCTCTTTTTTAGTTGTTGCCAAGTCTGTAAAGAATGGTTCTAGTCTTAATGATCATCATAATTTCCTTGGTCGTATGGAGAGCTCTTCTCTTCCGGAATACTTCAAAGCATTTTTTAGGCAATTTTGTGATGAGCAGATTATGAGGACATCTCCAACTAATGATGAGATTAAAACCTTCCACTCATTTCCTATCGGATTTATAAGAATGGTTATTGAGCAGGCTATGCAATCAAAAGACCTGAGTAGAGCAATACAAGATTTTAAGCCTGGGTCGAGAAAATAAAATGAGAGGGATTCTGAGTGACTTCCCAGTAAAATATGGTTGAAGCAATAAATCATATACACTCAACATGCTTCTAACATTTATAGAGTAGTGCTTCTATTCAATAGATGTCGACTTCATCTTCTCTAAGGTGTGAATATAAGATTTAAGTGTATTCAAAAGGGTTGATGACTCCAGATAGAGCGAGTGGTCTTCCGATGTCTCTTCTTCAAGCCCAATTTCTGCCTGGTTATGCCCGATAAACAGATCTTTCGTCTCTTTCTCAATGGCTTTTTGCAAACCTTCCAACAGGTGAAGTGTGTCTTTGATACGGTTAGCGTGTTGAGCCTTTTCCCGTTGGATAGAAGGGTGTTCACTTTTAAGGCGGTGGATAAGATCAGAGGCGTATGAAACGCCCTGTTTCAAAGGCTTTAATGCTTCTTTAAGGTTGGCTGGTTTCAGGCTCACTAGCCTTTCTGCAAGGGGTTTCACATTTGGGCGGGTGAAATCTTCACTGGATAATAACGTTCTTTTTACATCCTGTTGTGTGATGATGCTTCGTTTCTTTACTCCAGAGTTTGTCTGGTCATTTTGTTGGGCAGAGCTGTTACTGGGACTGTCATTTTCCATGACTATTTGATCCTGAATCAGAGATAAAAAGATCCTTTTGAAACCATTTTATCGGCTATTTTCGAAATAACCAGAATCCGATTACCTTATGCCGGAAACGATCGCAGTCGGCGCCATCAGGGGGTATGTAGATGATAAATAAGATTCAAAGAGTACCTAACGCATGCTTTTCAATGTTTTGATATTTTTACTCAAAGTATCCAACAGGCCTGATGAATCTTGATATAGAGCCTGGTTTTCAGGTGTTTCAGAGACATTAAAAGCGGGATGGCCAGCCATATAATGCTCTCTTCTCACTTCTTTGGTTTCTTTTAATATCGCTTTTTCCAACCCCTTCATATGCTTGATTGCATCTTTGATACGATTGGAGTGCATTTTCTTCTCTTTGTGGGTGGTAGGAGTCTCTTTTCTAATATTTTCAATGACTTTTTTCGTGTGTTCGACACCTTTACCGAATGTTTCCAGTGCATCCCTAAGGGTCTCTGGCTTTTTGGTAATTTGCCGTTTTGACAGTGGCACTTGTGATGGTTGAGAAGACTGCTGAAAATCAGAACCTAAGTTTTTATGTGCCTGGTGTGTCGTTATTTTGGTTCGTTGTATAGCACCAGGGTTGGTTGCAACCAATGTTAGAGAATCGTTAGAGCCTTTTAATGGTTCAGGCTGAGTTTGTATCGGTATATTGCTTCTGATACCAAAGTTTGGCTCTGCCATGAGCTCCTCCAATTCCCTGTTTTAATTGATAAATAATACCAATTAAGTTTTCTAACCCCGTTCTGAGCATGGTGAGCAGGACAGAAAGGCAAGGCGAAGTGACTAGTCATAGCCTTTATGCCCTATGGGTATTAGCTATGGCGAGGAGCTTCAACGCAGAATGCCTGTTAAGCTCGGTAGCGCAATAGGGATTTAGAAAATGCAATTGGTATAACTATAGAAAATTGAATGATATTAATGTTAGTGAATGCTCGCTTTTTACTCTAGGGCTCATAACGGGAGTTAGAAAGCTCGATTGGTATTACTTCCGAAATAACCAGAACGAAAAAATTTTTGTCATGGCGGGCATCACAGCCCAGGTCATTAGCAGGACGGTACACATGCAGCTCACCAGAATGGCCAGAAAACGAGGGACATTATCCGGTAAAAGCATGGATATAAGGGGAGGGATAAACAGGATTTGTGGAAAAATCGCCAGAAGCGTGACCAGAGCCATGCGGTGTTTAGGTGGTTTTTGCAGAGGTGTGTCCGGCGGCTCGAACCAGAATTCAATCCCTTCTATTTTCTCGGCCTGCCTGGATTCGACAAGTTTTGGCAGCTTCTCGAGCCATTGCTGGCGAACCTCGGACTCTTCCCAGACCCACAAAGAAACATGGTCTCGAAAGCGGATCATGGCATGGACGGTGCGATCATCACCGGAAGGGGGTTTGATGAACTGGGTGCCTTGATAGCCATCAAACTTTCTGGCAGCGTCGCTGATGCCTTTAACCCAGATTCGATACTCCTCCAGCTTGCCTGGCCTTATGGTGTTGGCAATCATCAGGGTAACCGGATCCGGGTTTGTAGCCATCAGCGTCCTCTTCTAACAGGGTTTATTTTTGTCCACTATAGTACTGAATACTCTGTTCTACTGCATCCACCACCGTCTGATAGCCGGTGCACCGGCACAGATTGCCTGCATGTTCCCGGCGGATGGTATCGCGGTCGATATTACCACTCTGGCAGCAACCCCCGGCAGATTGAGTAAGTCCCTCAACATAAGAGGTGGTTTTCATCACCAGTCCGGGTGTGCAGAAGCCGCACTGAACCGCTCCTGCATCGACATACGCCTGTTGCACGGGGGATAGCTCGCCATTGATGCTTTCTCCCTCAACAGTTCGAATGGTTCTGCCCTCTGCTCTGATGGCCAGGGTAATGCAGCTATCTATTGGCACTTCGTCAATCAGTACGGTACAGGCGCCGCATTCACCAACCCCACAACCTTCCTTGCAACCAGTAAGCCCATGGGCTCTTAGTGCTTCCAGTAATGACTGGCGGACATCAACCACCAGTTCCACAGGTTTACCATTGAGCTGACATTGAATAATCTGTTTCATAGCTGGCCTCCGGCTCGAATAATGGCTTCTGTAACCACCCGATCAGCCAGAGTACGGATGATGTGTTCACGGAAATCTTTGCTGGCCCGCCAGGAGTTTCTGGGTGAGAGCTCTTCAAGCACCATGGAAGCAATGTCGGTAATCAGTTTTCTGGAAACGGGTTGTCCAATAACCTGTTGTTCAAGCACATGACAACGTTTGGGTACTGGCGCGGCAACGGTATAGGCCAGTCGCAGGCTCTCAATACGGTTGTCTTCCAGTTTGCAGGCAGCCGCACAGCCGATTGTGGCAATATCCATTGCTTTGCGCATGGCGTATTTATAAAAGTGACTACCGGTATTCTGATGGCTTTCAGGGCTTATACTGAATTGGGTAACGATTTCATCTTCTTCAAGGTGAACTTTACCGGGGCCGGCATAGAACTCTTCAACAGGAACCTCTCGTTTTCCTCTTTGACTTTGCAGAGTGACTTTGGCATCAAACACCAGCAAAGGTGCTGCACTGTCTCCACTGGGCGCACCATTGCATATATTGCCGCCAAGGGTCGCCATATTGCGCACCTGTGGGCCGCCTATGGAGGATGCACCTTCCACCAGAGCGGGTAGCAGAGCATCCTTGTTGAGGAAATTAATGAGTCGGGTAAACGTCACGCCGGAGCCAAGCTGAAGGGTGCCATCCGGTGTATGGGTTATCCAGGTCAGTTCGTCCAGATCATGGATATCCACGAGAGAGCCAAAACCGGACTTACCTTCCCGCAGTCTGATAAGTACATCGGTTCCTCCAGCAATCGGCTTGCTGCCGGGATTTTCCGCCAACAGGTTACAGGCGTGTTCGATGCTATTGGCTCGATGATATTGATCAATGGGAAACATGAGCTCTCTCCTGCGGTCTGACGGAATCGAGCAATCCTGCGTCACGGAATGCGGTGAATAATGCCTTGGGAGACATGGGCAGCTGGTTCATGGCAACGCCGGTGGCATCAAGAATGGCATTGCGAATGGCCGGTGCTACTGAAAGCAGAGGGGGTTCCCCCAGTGATTTGTTACCGAAGGCGGCGGTGGGCTCATGGGTTTCAACAAAGTCACAGCTGATGTCTGGAGCATCCATCATGGTGGCAATTTTGTAATCCAGCAGATTATTGTTGTAGATCCAGCCGGTTTCCGGGTCTGCCAGCAGTTCTTCACTGAGCGCACCGGAAATACCCATACCGACACCACCATAAACCTGTCCAGCGGCCAGATCAGGGTTGATGATTTTTCCTGAGTCGTGAATATTGTGAATCCCGAGAATGGAGAGCTGACAGAGTTCGATATCGACTTCCACCTCAATCAGAGTACAGCCATAGGAATAGGCGTTAGTGGTGACCTTTCGGGAAACTTCAGCGGTCAATTGTTGCCCACGGGTTTTGTGATAGTAGGCATCAAGCGCGAGTTCGTTTAAGGAGAGGTGAACAGTCTTATCACCATTGACCACCGCATCTTTAGAGATGGTCAGTTGCTCAGCAGGCAGCTCAAGCATAGTACTGGCATGCTCAAGAATACGTTGCCTGAGCAGGTCTCCGGTTTCAGCCACTGCCTGACAGACAATATAAGTCTGTCTTGAGGCAAAGGAGCCCGGATCAAATGGCGTAGTGTCGGTATCCTGAGTGGACACCACGCGAATTGCAGAGACCGGGATACCCAGTCTCTCTGCCGCCATCTGGGCAATGACTGTATCTGAACCCTGACCAATTTCTGTGGCGCCAATCTGAACTGTTACCCGTCCATCCTGATTCAGAATCATCCGTGCACCGGCAATTTCTACGGAGGCGGGGTAGGTTCCGCTGCCATAGGAGAAGCAGGCAAGACCCAGTCCTCGCCGAATATTGCCACTCTTGAATGCCTGGTGCTCCTGCTTTTTCTGATCCCAGCCAAAGGTTTCGCGGCCTTTTATCAAACACTCACGAATACCAGCACTTTCTATGACTTTTCCTGTGAGTGGGTTCGTGTCTCCGGTTTGGGCAACATTCTTCATTCGGAAATCAATACTGTCCATACCAAGCTTTCTGGCAGCATCCTCCATGATGGATTCAACTGCATAGACCAGTTGTGGCGAGCCATAACCACGCATGGCTCCCGCGGATGGAAGGTTGGAATAGTGGGTGATTGCCTGATAGGAGAGCGCAGCATTCGGATAAAGAGGCACCACTTTGGAGCCGGCTGCTTTGGCAATGGAGTGCCCATGAGAGGCATAGCCACCGGTATTGGAAGAGACGTCCATAGCCAGAGCTTTTAAAGTACCGTCATTATTCACAGCACAGTCCACATTCACCCGGAATGGATGACGAATACGGGTACTGCTCAGGCCCTCTTCGCGGGTCAACTCCAGCATGACTGGGACGCCACCCAGTTTCTTCGTCAGAAAGGCAACCATGGGTTCAAGTACCACATCCTGCTTGTTACCAAAGCCGCCACCAATGGCAGGTTTGATGACCTGTATGGTGCTCATGGGGATATCCAGCGCCTGACTGACGATTCGGCGGCAGATGTGAGGGATCTGGGTGGAGGACATGATAACAATGTGATCAGTGTCGTCCATATAGGCCCAGGCAATGTGGTTTTCCATATGGCAGTGCTGCACCATCTGGGTCTGGAACTGGCCTGTCAGGGAGTGATCTGCTTCAGCAATAGCGGCTTGAACATCTCCACATTGATAATTGTGCTCGCCAACGCGGTTGCCACTGCCTTCATGTAACTCCGTGGCTTTTTCATCCAGAGCCTGGTCATGATTCAGGATGGCCGGGTATTCTTCATAAGTGACTTTGATTTTCTTAAGAGCTTTGCTGGCTGTTAGACCATCAACAGCCACAACAATGGCAATTTCATCACCGTGGTAGCGAATATGGTCAGTCAGTAACAGGCGGTCTTCCTTATCCCTTGCCGCCGGGTCGAGGTTGAAGGCATGGCCGGCTGTCGCAAAGGGGATTTTTGGAATATCTGCAAAGGTGAATACCGCTTCCACACCGGTCACTGACATGGCTTCAGAAGTGTCAATATCGACTACCCTGCCATGGGCTATGGTGCTGTGAAGGTATTTGGCAATGCGTGTGCCGGGCAGGGCCAGATCACCCGTAAAACGACAGCGACCTGTTACCTTGGCTTTGGCATCCAGACGCTCCTGAGAGAGACCAACAGACATAGTTTATTCCTATTCTTTTCTGTTCCGTACTCGTTACCACGGGAATCCGTGAGAACGATAGCCTATGAAAATGTCAGCTTGATAGTTCTGCGCTGTGTCATGATTTTGGGGAACTGCGACAATTGCATGCTGTTTGTTTTTCCGATGGTTGAGAGAGCGCGGTTAAAGAAATAATTCAGCCACAGAGGCACTGAGACGCGGAGAAAAAAACTATTTCTCAGTGTCTCAGTGCTTCTGTGGCAAAAAAGTGACTCCATAGGAGGCATGGCTACTTAGACCAATACCTGAAACCTTCATCCAACGGTTTGCGATAGATGAACTCTCCATGTCCCGGTGTACCGGTAAAGTGGCCATCCCGAACAATAATTTCACCCCGGGATATGGTTATCACTGGATAGCCCTGCAGCCTCATGCCTTCATAGGGGCAGTAGTCAGAGCGTCCGTGCATCAGTCGCTGACTGAGTGTCACCTCTCTTTCAGGATCGATGATCACCAGGTCAGCATCGGCTCCCTCAGCAATTAAACCTTTTCGGGGGTATAGCCCAAACAGCTGGGCTGGACGTGTACTGACCAGCTCTACATAATGGTTGATGGATATACGGTCTTTCATGACCCCTTCTGAAAAGAGCAGGGGAACACGGTTTTCGACCCCGGGAATGCCGTTAGGACAATATTGGAAACCATCCCGACCCGCGTGTTTCTGCGCCATGGTGAAAGCACAATGATCAGTGGCTACTGTACTGATTGTGCCGTCCATTACCCCCTGCCAGAGTTGATTCTGGTGATAATTATCCCGTAGGGGAGGGCTCATGATGTACTTCAGACCTTCATCATAGGGATGGTCTGAGGCTCCACCCTCATTACTGGAACTGTTGTATTTATTGATATCCAGTGACAGATACTGAGGGCAGGTTTCAGCGAATACAGCCTGACCTCGCTGGTGTGCCTGACGGATATATTCCAGCCCAATACCATTGGAAAGATGAACAATGTAGATCGGTGCGTCGCCAGCCAGTGTCGCCAGATTAATCATACGACCAACGGCTTCTGCTTCACATTCCGGAGGACGGCTCAGGGCATGGTAAATTGGTGCGTTAGAACCCTGGCTGAGAATTTTTTCTTTTAAGAAGCGAATAGCGCCATCGTTTTCAGGATGGACACAGGTCAGGGCATTAAGCTGATTAAGGCGTTCCAGCGCAGCTAGAACCTCACTGTCATCCAGTTTATAGCCATAGGTCAGGTAAAGTTTGAAGCTGGAGATCCCTTCTTCCAGCACCATGGACTCCATTTCTTCAAGAATGCTGTCATCAATATGTTGTATGGTGCCGTGAAAGCTGTAATCAATAACGGCTTTGTCCCGGGCAAACTCATGGTAGCGTTCAAGCTGATGATGCAGGGAGCAACCGGCAGGGCCAAAGCCCATATGATCAACGATGGTGGTGGTTCCACCGCAGGCGGCGGATACGGTTCCGCTATAAAAGTCATCACAGCTCTGGGCGATACCAACATCAATATTCAGGTGAGTATGAACGTCAACGCCGCCTGGTATGACATAGTGACCGGCGGCGTTGATGATTTCTACAGAGCTGTCATCGGGTAATTCAATGTTCGGGGCAATACGCTCGATGATACCGTCGCGGGTTAACAGGTCCGCCCGCTCACTGGTATCGGCATTCACCAGTGTTGCATTTTTTATAAGGACATTCATGGTCCCCTACCTTCTCTGGCTAGCCTGGGTTAACAATAAAAGCCGGCTCCCGCAGGAGCCGGTGTATTTCAATTACTGATCAAGGTTGTGCAGATACATGCCTGGAATTGCAGCGTACATGGCCGCACACTTAACCAAGTGGTCTTTCCAGGTCTTCTCGTCTGGAGCATGGGCTTCAGGCTCTTTGCCTGGTCCAAAGCCAACAACAGGGATGCCATAACGACCCATGATGGAGACACCATTGGTAGAGAAGGTCCACTTGTCGACCAGAGGCTTCTTGTCAAAGAGCAGCTCGAAGCAGTCGCTGGTGACTTTAGTGACCATGTGGTCTTCAGGCAGTACCCACGCTGGGAAGTAGCACTCGGTTTCATACACCAGTCCGGTGTAGGCTGGGCGGTCATAGTTATACATGGTGACCCTGCCGCCAGCTTCCTGAACAGCTGGCAGTGAACGGATTTCTTCCAGAGCACCTTCCCAGGTTTCACCCCAGGTCAGGCGACGGTCGATGGAAATCGCACAGCTATCTGCAACGGCGCAGCGGCTTGGCGAAGTAAAGAACACTTCAGAAACGGTCAGGGTGCCTTTGCCCAAGAATTCATCATCGCCCAGGTTATTGGAAAGTTCCTTGATCTCATTCAGGATTGGGCCCATCTTGAAGATGGCATTGTCGCCACGCTCCGGTGCTGAACCGTGGCAGCTGACGCCGTCCACTTCAACACGAATTTCCATCCGGCCGCGCTGACCACGATAGATGTTGCAGTCAGTTGGTTCGGTGCTGACAACAAACTCAGGACGCAGACCGGTTTCATTGATGATGTACTGCCAGCACAGACCGTCGCAGTCTTCTTCCTGAACCGTACCGGTGACAACCAGTGTGTAATCGTCTTCCAGACCGAGGTCCTTGATAATCTTGCCGGCATAAACCATGGAAGCCATGCCACCTTCCTGATCAGATGCACCACGACCACCGATGGTCTCTTCATCTTCGTAACCTTCATAAGGATCGAAGGTCCAGTTGCTCAGGTTACCTACACCGACAGTATCGATATGTGCGTCCATGGCGATGATGTGCTTACCATGGCCGATATAGCCAAGCACGTTACCCTGTGGATCGATGTCTACCTTATCAAAGCCAACCTTCTCCATTTCTTCCTTGATGCGAAGAACCACTTTCTCTTCATCACAGGATTCACTGGGAATGGCAATCATATCGCGCAGGAAGCGGGTCATATCTGGTTTGTATTCTTCTGCTTTTTTCAGGATTTCAGCAAAAGGGATTTTCAATTCTTTAGACATGGTCGTATATCCTTGTTTGTTTTATGTGGGCCGCTTCCCTATTGTCGGAGTCAGCCCGTGTCGAGATTTATTTAAAAGTGAAATGTTTTTATCAGATGCCGTATTTGCCTTCCCAAACAACATCCTGATAGTTCACTGGATCGGTATCGCCTTCAGTGTTGAACAGCAGAACAACGGAGCTGCTGTCCAGACCCAGGTCTTTCATGATGGATTTCGCATCGGGATGATGTGCAATGGCGTAGAGTGTACCAACACCAATAGCACCGGATTCGCCAGCGATAATTCGCTCATCACCGTGTAATGGGCTGGCTTGGATACGCATGCCCAGAGCTGCAGTTCGGTCTTCAACAGACATGAAGTGACGGCTGCAGTTTCTCAGAACTTCCCAGCCCAGAGGGTTAGGTTCACCACAGGCCAGTCCAACCATAATGGTGTCCAGGTCACCGGTAACATTGACTGCACTACCATCGCCGCTGCAGCCAGACTTATAAATACAGTCTGCCTGATGAGGCTCTGCGGTAATGCCGGTAAAACGGTCAGCCCCATAGCGGTTAGCCAGATAACCGAGCACACCACCAGCCATGGCGCCTACACCAGCCTGAAGGATTGTGTGAGTAGGGCGATCAATACCCATGGCCTGCATCTGCTCAACGGCTTCATCTGCCATGGTCATATAACCCTGCATGATCCAGGTGGGGATTTCGGTGTAACCCTCCCAGGCAGTGTCCTGAACCATCAGCCATCCATTTTCATCGGCATTTTTACAGGCGAGGCGTACTGCATCATCGTAATTCAAGTCGGTGACGATGCATTCGGCACCTAAGCGACGAATGTTTTCTACACGTTCTTTGGCAGCGCCTTTGGGCATATAGACAACAGCATTTTGTCCAAGCTGCATGGCAGCCCAGGCAACACCACGGCCGTGGTTTCCATCCGTTGCTGTTGCAAAGGTGATGGGTTCCTGTCCTTTCAGGCTGTCAAAGCTGAATTCTTCAAGCGGAATACCCAGTTTGTTACTGACACACTTTCCAATGGCGTAAGAGCCACCGAGCACTTTGAATGCATTAAGGCCGAAACGATAGGCTTCGTCTTTGACCAGAATTTTCTTAAGGCCAAGCTGGTGAGCCAGTTGGTCAAGAGAGCGAAGTGGTGTCGGTTCATAACCAGGAATTCGCTGGTGGAATTCACGGGCTATTCTGGCCACTTCGGTACTGAAGAGTGGTGAAGACTCACCGTTAAAGAAGCGGTTAGGCTCCTGTTTTATGGATAAACTGAATTCTGACATGGATTGTGCCCCCGAACACAAATGCTGGCAGCGCTCCCTGCTGCCGGACTGGCTATCAGGGAGCATTTCCCGAAAAATCAGGCGTCAACGCGACGGGCGCCTTTCTTCATCAGGTTTTCCAGCACAACGTCTGGGCTGGCAAAGCGACGGTTCAGGATCATGGAAGCGATGATATAAGGCTTCCAGCCAGCTTCTTTGTATGTGTCGATCAGGTACTTGTTGAATACACCTTCAGTGACTTCGCCTTCCTTACAGGAGACACCGGTGATGTCTGCTGGCAGGCAGTGCATGTAAAGTGCTTCACCATTGCGGGTGTGCTTCATCATCTCTTCGGTGCAGTGCCAGTCTTTGTGGAGGGCGTTTTGAGCCAGACATTCCTGTTCCAGAGTCTTCAGGCCTGCATGATCACCGGCTTTCAGTAGATCGGTACGACGGCCCATGACATGGTAAGGTGCCCAGGACTTAGGATAAACAATGTCAGCATCCTTAAAGGCTTCGGCCATGGTACTCACCTGAGTGAAGCTGCCACCACTTTCCGCAGCCTGACGGCCAGCTGTTTCAACCACTTCAGGAATCAGGTCGTAGCCTTCTGGGTGAGCCAGAGTGACATCCATGCCAAAGCGAGTCATCAGACCGATGATGCCTTGTGGAACGGAGAGAGGCTTGCCGTAGCTTGGGGAGTACGCCCAGGTCATGGCAATCTTCTTGCCTTTCAGGTTTTCCAGACTGCCAAAGTGCTCGATAAGCCATGCCAGGTCAGCCATGCTCTGGGTTGGGTGGTCGATATCGCACTGCAGGTTTACCATGCCTGGGCGCTGTGCCAGAACACCGTTTTCCTTGCCGAAGTCCAAAGCTGAACCCACTTCACGCATGTACTGGTTACCGTAACCCAGGTACATATCATCACGAATACCGATCACGTCAGCACAGAAAGAGATCATGTTGGCGGTTTCACGAACGGTTTCGCCATGAGCAATCTGGGACTTACCTTCATCCAGGTCCTGAATAGCCAGACCCAGCATGTTACAGGCAGAGGTGAAGGAGAAACGGGTACGGGTAGAGTTGTCACGGAACAGGGAAACACCGAGGCCGCTGTCGAAAACCTTTGTGGAGATGTTTTCGTTGCGCAGCATGCGCAGACCTTCTGCTACTTTTAACACCTGCTTCAATTCATCGGTAGACTGTTCCCAGGTCAGGAGAAAGTCTTTGCTATGCAGTTTTGTGTTCAGTGCCTTGATATCTTGAAGTAACTGGTCGAAATTGCTCACGGTATTTCCTTTTTCTGAATATCAGACCCTCTGGGCGGAGAAGCGCTCCCGGATCTGGGGTTGTTGATTGACTGAACTCGGTGCGATTGAAGATGCGATCCTGGTATGTCAGTCAGATGGCTAGTCGTTACTTTTTAATAGCCAACTTGCGTGCCAACTTTTGTGAGCTGGTGGTGAAAAAAGGATGAACCGTGAGGAAATTTGGTGAGTTATATCCGTTTGTATGCGTACAGCCTTTGATAATCGAGGGATATAGAAAACCGTTTGAAAAAAATACAGTTGTAATCACAAATTTTTATAAATAGAAAACTGATCTGACACAATTTTTTGGGGTGAGAAAAATCGGACTTGGTTCGTTTTGATCTATCAGTTTGATAATAATTTGCCGAGGTGATAATCAGATTGACACCAGCTTTGCCTTAATCAGACAGATTGGTATATGTTCCAGACTCTGAAGTTGCTAAACGGTGGTAAGTGAGTGAGGCCCCGGGAGCTTAGATACACTAAGTGGCAGGGCCAGGCTGGTGTTCCAGTGAGCGAATGCAGGCAATAAGTAGCAGCTTCAACGGCGGCGGATATATAGCCTGCTAAAGGTAATAGAGTGATATAAGGCTGCTTATTTATCGGGCAAGCGGTGCTTGATCATCTGTCCCAGGGTAAGAATATCCTTGCGAACCTCTTTGACCTGGCTTTCTACACCTTCAAGGCGTTGGTTAATACCACCTAGCCATTCATTGGTACTACTAAGCCGTTCATTATTCTCATCCAGTCGCTCATTGGCTTCATCCAGACGTTCATTATTTTCACCAAGGCGTTCATTAGTTTCATTTAATCGCTCATAGGTTTCGTCTACACGCTCATGGGTACCATCTACCAGTTTGTTGGTTTCATCGAGCCGTCCATTAATGGTGTCCAGATGCTCACTGATATCATCCAGGATTTTGTGCGTGTTATCCATTAACTCGCTGGTGCGCTCAAAGCCAGACAGTGTGGCCTGAGCCAGTTCGGAGACATCTTCCTTAACGCCGGTAACTTCTGTCTGAATGCCCGACATATTGACTTTGACGCCAATGATTTCATGCTGATTTTTAAGCGCGATGTGTTTGATATCCGCCATCGCTTTCACCAGACCATGAATCGTGTTGTAGAGGGACTGGTGTTGTTTCTCCAGCATCTCAACTCTTGTTTCTAGCGACATACAGCTACCTGTCTTTTGTTGTGTTACAAAGCCTTGTGTTTAAACATTTTGTATTTAGACAGCCATGAAGCACTCTTATTAAAAATTTTTGTAAAAAAGAGAGCACTATTTTTCAACCTGGTATTCAGGTGATGGCAGTTTTATAGATACAGCTGTGCACTGACTGCATGATCAGCATAGCAGAGCTTCAGAATGTCACTGGGTTTATTGATGAGGGAAATAACAAGAGCGATTTATAGTGGAATGGGGGTTTGGATTAAATCGGATATGTACAGAGGGTGTGACCAACTGGCCATCCAACCCGAAGGGCCACCCATAATTTGCATGCACTGATTGAACCACGGAGATCATGAGAAGCACAAAGAAGCGCTTTTTCTTTTCCCCTGTGAACTTTGTGGCCTCCGTGGTTCAAAAAGTAATCTCAATATGTTGAGAGTTTTAGTACTGCTTCAAGGACTCCGCCGGCAATAGCACGGGCTTTATCAGAAACGGTGGCATGATCCACACTGGCTCCCCGGGGATCAATATCGCCAATTTTGAATCCTGAAGTGACTTCGGAACCTGTGCTGATCATGCCTCGAACCTTGCCTCCAATCCGGGTGATCACCTGCTGGTTTCCGCTATCTGTCATGATGTTTGCAACTACCTGTCCTTCTTCCACCAGTTCACCAATAGCCACTTCAGGGTTAACTTGACCAGCACAAGGCGCACGTAATACCCGTTCTTCTGCGTATCCCATAATAGTGCCGGGCTTTCCGGTATTGGGTTCCGCTTCTCCCTGGTAAATGACTCTGGCCAGGTTATGACCACGGCAGGTCTCGATGACGGCATCAACATCCTCTCCGGCATTAAACCCAGGCCCCAGGGCAATGGTGACAGGTGCCATTTTCCGGTGGGTTCCCAGGTTTTGTTTGGCCAGAATGCCATCAACCAGAACTGCGGGCTTAAACTGGCGGAGTGTCTGGCCATCAGGATCGGCCATGATCGGAATATTGCCGTCATTGATTATGCTCAGGGCATCAGAGACTGACCGTGCTTTGCGGGCAGTAATACCTTCAACCGTTATTTGGCCGCTGTCATTCAGAAGAGCCCCGGCAAAAGAAACATTGGTACGAATAACCGTTGGTTTTGGTAAATCCAGCATGACTACTTTATAGCCGCTGTTATGCAGTTTAACGGCAGTGCCGGATGCCAGATCGCCTGCACCCCGGATAACAACGAGATTATCATTACGGTTTGCTATTGAAGACAATGATGCTGATTTTCCGCTTCTTTTTCGAATAGCCTTGCCACGGGAAAGTGCCAGAATCTCACCCATAATGCTGACGGCGATTTCTTCCGGGCTTTCTGCTCCAATATCCAGGCCTACCGGGGTGCGAACCTCTTGAAAACGGGTTTCACTGATACCCAGCTCCAGGCATTTATTGCGCAGGGTTTCCACTTTGCGACGACTGGCCAGCTGGCCAACATGATGAGCCGGGCTTTTGAGAATGGCTGGCAATGCCGCCGTGTCTTCATGGTTGGTTGCAATGATGACCTGAGTATTGTCCCGGATAGTTACCTGACTGATAGCGTCCTGAATAGTCTCACCCAGGATAAGCTGAGTATTGGGTGGAAACAGTTTTGCATTAAGATTGGGCTCCCAGGAATCGGCAACAGTAACTCGGTAACCCAGGTCTGAAGCCAGTTTTGCCACAGCCCGGTTTACATGGCCTCCACCAATCAACAGCATATCCGGGCGAATGCCCTGTACATCAATATGGACAGTCATTGTGCCACCGCAATCCATATCCATGGCATCTTTGCCCGTCCTGGACATACTGCCTTTAACAACCCTTGAACGACCTTCCTGCAATGCTTCAAGCGCTTCACTGATGATATGTCGTTCGATCATGCCACCGCCGATTGTTCCCTGGGTTCGGCCATCTTCCTGTACCAGCAGTATGGCATCGTGGCGAGGAGCTGATCCTTTGGTTTCAATAATAGTGGCCAGTGCAAAAGGCGTGTTTTGCTCGAAGAGTCGTGCTGCTTCCGCGAAAATGTTCATTGGTTTCCCCCATTCTGAAATTTAAAATATTCTTAATCGTTATCTATTGAATTCAGTTATCCGGATGGCTTCCTGCACAAAGGGATTTGATGAATTCCGGAAACTGCTCATTACACAGTGATGAACTGGTGGTGAAAGTAATTTCACAGAGTCGATAAATTCTGTGGCATAAGCACGGTCTGAAAAGTGGTCTACCTGATTGATCAGCCAAACTTTGCGAGCGCCGTCCGGTGCATTTTTGAAAAGACCATGTTTTGCGTTGAGTAGTTGATACATGGCTTGAGGGTTCAGCCTGTCACCCTCTGATAATCCGGTAACTGCGGCAAATTGTTCCCAGCGATGAATGTTTTGTGACGTGACTGGGTTACAGATGCCAGTCCATCCCGTCACACCTATAATGACCTGACAGCTATCAGGTAGAACCGGCTCATTTATAGCGGGGGCTTTTAAAGGACGTTGTCTGGAACCATCAGCCTCTATAAGTATGTTGTCGTATATATTAAGACTGATCAGGTGTTGAATAGCTGTGGGAGAAAGTCCCTTCAGTTTTTCAGGGTTCTCGTCTGGGAAGCCTGCTAATGTGATTGATGATGCCTTAGGTTCGATACCTGCCTGTACAAGAACATCAGTTTCGATCAGTCGGTCTATATACTGACCAAAACCGGCTGGAGATGGCCGGAAGATTCGTGTCGTCGTGGTCAGCAGTACTTTATGCCCCAACTGCTTAAGCTGACGTGCAAGGTATTCCAGACAGCTGGTCTTTCCTCCGGCACCGGTTGCCGCAATAATGCGGTCTTTTTCCGGGTTTATCCATGACAGGCTATCTGGAAATTTGCACATGAAACTCTCTCTTTAATCAATGAGGTCTTCACTATGTCAGCGGATTTAACCAAGCCTGTGGACTGTCTGATCACAGCAGCAGGGCTCTCATCACGAATGGGGCGCTGGAAAATGATGCTGCCCTTCTCCAATAGAGAACTGAACAGAGAATCAAATAGAGAGCAGGATGGTAGTGAAACCATTCTTGACTGCAGCATTGCCAATGCGCTCTGTTTCTGCCAGCGGGTTATTCTGGTGACGGGCTACCGAGGTGAAGAAATTCACTCACGATACGAGAATCACCCCCGAATCAAGCTGGTTCACAACCGGTCGTATTCCCTTGGGCTTTTCAGCTCGATTCAAACGGGTATCAGCCATTGCGAAACCGACTATCTGTTCATCACCCATGGTGATATGCCACTGATTCCTCCCACCGTATTTTCTGAACTCTGGCGACAACGGGATTTTGATACCCTCTTTCCAGTAGTAAGTACCGTTGATGAGCAGCCGGGACACCCAGTCCTTTTGCATCGCAGCGCATTTGAGGCGGTTCTGAATGCTCCTTCTCACTCCAGGATGAGATCCCTGTTGCTGGCAGGCCCACATCGTTATATCTCGGTTGGTACTGATGCCATTCACCAGGATATCGATACGCCAGAGCGCTACCAGCAGTTGCAATTAGCATGACAATGATGCGCACTGGCTGTCCGTGACTTGGGTCAATAACTGGCAGTTAACCGAATTGAATATCTGTGAAAACAATTGAACTCATCTTCGATATTAATGTCAGCGATTGAGGTTTTACTTTTATTCGAAGCATTAATATTGAGGAGTTATAGGGGTATGTCTGTTGGGAGTGTCTTCTCTCGTATATGGAGTTACTTTACATCTGATTCAGGGCCGCCGTTAGTAAGGAATAAGCCAGTAAGGGAGTTGTCCTCGGATGAATTAGCTACTCAACTGTCAAATAGCTTGGAAGGTGATCTATCTAATTCTGAGGCTCTAGAACACAAGCCTTTATTCAGTTGGCAAATAACCGCAAATGAACTCAGTGAAGAGGCTGAAAGTTTACGAGAATGCTATATCAATGAAATGTATGGGGATTGCAATGTTGATGAGTACGAAGAGGCAAGACGAGGGCTTAACGAAATAAGTGCAGCTACTTATCAGGATATCATGAGTGTTAAAGGGGTTACTGATAACAATGATGATTACTATCAGCAACTAAGGGTGGGTAATTTACCATCTGACTATACATACCGGCTTTCTGAAGATAAGTGGCAGAGAATTAAGGCTCTTAATGTAGGAAATATCTACATATTTGGTCTGCTCAGGTATCTTGAGGGTGAAAATTCAAAGTTAGAGGATGATTTCGGCCTCTATTTTGTACCTTCAAAAGCTTGGATGGGAATTGCTGTTGATAAGCTAAGGGCTAAATTCTCACGAGAGTTTTCAGGTGAAGGGCTTGAGATAATGGCAGGTCAGGGAGCACTTTCTCACTTTCTTAATGAAAATTATGACCTAAACGTGAAAGCGACGGATAACTTTAAAACCCATCAATATATTGTTTCAGAGGCAACTCATTGCATTGGCGTTGATGTGCTGGAAATGGATGCTGTTTTTGCCATAAAAAAAAATAGACAAGCTGAATTTTTGGTTATTTCCTGGCCGCCAGGTGATCGGGAGATACAAGGTGGAATTATCAGTAATCCTAATGATGTAGAAATATTGGATGCTTGGGCGTGCCGCGGTCCAATCTTGTTTATCGGTTTGACAAGATCATTTGCAGGTGTATGGTTAACAGGTTCAAAAACATTCCATAAAAAACTGTCGAAACAGTATGGCTCTGAAGTAATTGAGGCGTATAGAAGTAAGTCATTTGCTATCAGGGATGAGGCTGTACTATTTACTCCAAAAAATGAGAAATGGGTCAAGTCTTCTGTGAAAAACACTGCTCTGGCTCAAGGCACTGAACTCTTCTGAAATGGACAATAAAGGGGTAATTACACAAGAAGACCCCAAAAGATGCAGTCCACATCCCGCTTGATGTCCATCCAGTCCACGGTACTCCGTTTTGTACAGGTACTGTCCAGAATGTTGAATCTGGATGTGGAGGTCGTGGATGACAATCTGGTGCGGATTGCCGGTACGGGACCCTATTCCAGTAATCTAGGTCGTCCGCTGACCACGGGGACCAATGCCTTCAAGTCTGTCATCAGCACCCGTCGTCATAAAGTGATTGAGCGTTCCGGTCAGGACCCGGAATGTTTGATGTGCAGCCGGCGTGTGGGTTGCAGGGAAAAAGCATTTCTTGGTGTCCCGGTTATCTTTCACGGTGACTGTATTGGCGTGATCAGCCTTGTCTGTTTCAGCGAAGAGCAGCGGGAAAAACTGCTGGGTAACATCGACTTCTATATTGAGTCCATTGAAAACACGGCACAGCTGTTTATTGCCAAAACCATGGAGAGTATCTACCACGATAAGGTTCGCCGCAGTGAATTGATGCTCAAGGAAGTCGGGGAAGATTTGGTTGAAGGGTTGCTGGAGCTGGATAGCAAGGGACTCTGCCAGCATATGAACGCAGCTGCAAGAAAGTTACTGGGTGTGGAGTCCAATAGCCGGATCAATGGTGTTCAGGTCAGGCCTTTTGGGAGGACTAAAGAGGGTAACCATCAACAGGAGGAGTTTATTATTCAGGTGGGCGAGCAGGAAAAGATACTGCCTGGTCGCATGCTGATACTGGATGAGCGCCGTTTCCTTGTGCTCCGGGCACAGTTTTCTGTGCAAGGTGTAAAACCTCTTTCTGGTAATCGAACAGAAATGGTTGGGAGCTCTCCCGCCGTTAATAAGCTACGTCAACAGATTGCGCGAATTGCATTCAGTCCTTCCAGTGTACTGATCCGTGGAGAAAGCGGTTCGGGTAAAGAAGTCGTGGCGCGGATGATTCATGAGTCTGGCAACCGTGCAGACCAGCCATTTGTTGCCATTAACTGTGCAGCGATCCCTGAACAGCTGCTGGAAAGTGAGCTGTTTGGTTATGCCAGGGGAGCATTTACCGGGGCATCTAACCAGGGGCGAGAAGGTCTGGTGAAAAAGGCTGATGGTGGCACGCTTTTTCTGGATGAAATTGGTGATATGCCTCTGCATCTGCAGGCAAAGCTGCTCCGAGTTCTGGATCGCAGGGAAATCATTCCGGTAGGCGCCTCCAATGTGATTCCTGTGGATATTCGGGTGATTTCAGCCACCCATCAGAATTTTGAAAGCCTGGTCAGTGCTAAGAAGTTTCGGGAAGACCTGTTTTACCGCTTGAATGTTATTCCCCTAGAGTTGCCTCCTCTGCGTGATCGGATTGGAGATGTTGCTTTGCTCGTTGACTTCTTTCTGAAAAAGCATGCGCTTGCACTGGGTGTACCTAAACCAGCGGTAAACATGGAGGCAATGGATGCTCTGACTATGTGGCCCTGGCCTGGTAACGTTCGGGAATTGGCGAACACTATCGAGTATCTGGTGAATATGGCTGAACCCGGGGAGCCGGTAAGCGTAGATTTATTGCCAGCAAATATTCAAAAAAGAAGTACCTCTTCTCTGTTAACAGATGAATGCGATGCTTATTGTAATGAAGCTCAATTAATTATGAATAATCAGGAAGCTTTTAATCTGGAGAGAATGGAAAAGCACCTGGTAAGCCGGGCTCTTCGTTCTTTTGGCAAAAACGAAGGCAAACAGCGTGTGGCAGATGAACTGGGAATAGGCATCGCCACACTGTACCGTAAGATCAAAAAATACGACCTTGAACATGAAATGTGTGATCTTTTATAGAAGATACTCAAGGTTTTGGAGAGGGTAGGCTGGCCATTAAATTTTCAATGCTATCGACTAAGTTGGGAAGGAGGTATTCAAATATCTCAGCTTGTTCTCTTGAGTCTGCACTGGTAATGGAATTTTCTATGATGTTTTTCAGTGCGCTTTTTTTATTTCGAGTAAGTGATTTATCACTGTTTTTAAATAAAAATTTGGCTATCTCATTTATAACTGCTGAGATATCCTGTATTAATTTGTCTTGATTTATATCCTTGATGGTTAATTGTTTAATTGATTTCTGAATTGGCTGTTTTGTATTGTTAAACATATCTTTCTGATCGTTTTTTTTGTGGTTTTCTTTTAATGTGATCGGATTAAGGCTGCGAATGTTCACGATAAATAGTTCTCCATATTAGATATATAGGATCTGTTTTTAAGTTTTATCAATCTTATTTAGAGGTTAACTTATTGCCAATGAAATAAGGATGATTACTAATGGGTCTTATAAAATCATTTTGGTAGATATGTCGTTGTTTTATTTATGCCATTTGAGAAGGGTCCACAGGGGGATGGCCTGGAGAGTGGGATTTTACTTCAAGCGGGATGTCATTGGATGCCATTTTTACTTTTCTTTCGGTTAGGTACCTGTCTTCAAACCGTTGCATCAGGGTTTCCATACCTGACTGGGCGCCGCCGTAGAGTGTTGCACCAATTGCACCGAGAGCAGTCACTAATGCATAGGTACCCGGAGGAAACATGCTGGTGTCAAATCCAAACTCTTTTTCAACACCAGTCACATAATCAATGCCACCTTTAACACCGTAAATTATTGTGAGATATGCAGCAGTGGCGCCTATGGCACCAAGGTTAGATACAACCTGTTTAATTGTCGGTTTTTTTCCACCGATCCAGTTTGGAATTATTTTGAACAGATCTACAGCAGAAATGAAAGAGTTTTTAAGAGGCTGATATAGTGCAAGTGCAATGAGACTGTATGAAGCTATGTTTAGAGCATTATCAAGCGCAGGGAATTCAGATAGTTCAAATCCAATTTCATGGCAAGCTTCAGTCAGTTTTTCTTTTAATCCATCGAAGTCAAGTTCAGTGCCATTTGTCGTTGCGTTCAGCAATTCCATTGCTTGAAGTTTTTCAGTCATATTTCTGCTAAACGTATCAGGATCAATAGTGCCATTAACTGCAGCAGAAATTAGGTTCATACACTGCTCTAATTGATCCTTATAAAACCCACTCTTTTCGGGCACAGACATTACCGCAGAAACAAAAAGCCCTGTTACCAATACGGCGGCTGACTGAAAACCAAATAGATACCCAGCATATTTCCTACTTTCAGCTGATCCAGCTGGCAGTCCATTTAAAATTCTGCTTGTCTCAGTGGTTATTTTATTTGCATTATCCAAATACTCTTTGCATTCTTTTCCGTATTTTTTTCGTTCTGCTGGAGACATAGCAGCTATGCGTTCTCTCATCGTTTTAATTGTAAATGTGTCTGGTTCAGGTATGTCTGTCGAAGAGCGCTGGACGTGATCAGCAGCAGTTTTTCCAAGCCCAGGTAATTGATCGCTATCATCGCTTCGGGCAGTTTGCGATTTTTCCGGTGTTTCCTTGTCGAAGAGAGCTGTTAGCTCATCTGGGGAAAGTTTGCCTCTTCTACGCAAGACGCTGCCGGAATCATCAAGGTATGGGGGCCTGTACGGTTGGTGTGAGGGGCCTGAATCATCTGTTTGAGACTGTTCTGTTCTATGTTCTCTTGGTCTGGGGCGGGATACCTCCTCCGGCGATTGGTTATAGGCGACCCCTAGAAAGCTAGCTGCTTTGTCGTATAGCTGGGTTGCCGTATGCATAGAGCCTCTCCATACGGATTTCAATGGGCCGAAAATATCGTCCCAAGTGCTTTGAAGCTGAGTCAGTGGTACAAGAGCTTCAGATATACCATTCATTATACCTACGATAGTTCCAATCACGGCAGAGCCAGAGAGCTTTGTGATACCCAGAGTAGTGTTTTTGGCATCCAGTAGTACGGAAAAACTGGTGATTACGGCAAAAATTGTTCGTTGAACGAAGACATCGGGGTCTTGAAATTCGGAAAGGAATTTCATAACGCTCTCATAAGATGCCCTTGGAAGTGATTTCCCAGCTTCTTTCCTTTCTTTATTCCATTGTTCAATTTTCTCAACAATATTAACAGTTCCTTTCAGATACATTGTACCACTGGAAAATGCAGCTGCCAGAGCAGTAGCAGTTTTAGTAATAGCTTCATTAGTAACCCCATTCTCATAAGACTCATAAATAAAAACTGACAGATTTATTACAGCTGATGCAAATGAAATTCCGAATACCGGACCCTCCCACCCCAGGTGTGCCCATTTCTTTGAGCAGCAGTTGAAAGAAAGCTTTCCTTGATCATCAACTGTAAACTCATCAAGAATCTCCAAGCCAGCCGCGGCTAAGCGTTTTAGTTTTTCTGCTGTCTCAGAAGCCAGTTTGTCAGGAGGAACTGGAAGATTTCTGAGTTGAGCTCTTAAATCATCAACTACTTTTGGAGTCAGCTTATCAAGCGCCTTGGTCACTTTTTCTTTTGTAACTTGCTGAGGTTCTTTTAGGTCTTCTGTGGAAGGGTCGGACTTCGGGAATACCGGCTCTAATAGTGGTTGGTCAGGGTTAACACTGTCTTCGCCTGTCTCTTTATTTTCTACATGATGAGGTTTAGGTTTAGGGCTTATATCAACGTGCAAAGAGCTCCTGAAGCTATCTGGGTTTCCTTTAGTTGACGATCCTGGCTCCACTGGGAATTTATGGGTTGGAAGTTCTTGTGATAATTCTTCCTCGTATTCTTTAAATTCACTAAGCAATTTATTTAGATCTGTTCTCTCTTTTGTTTTTTCATCTTTGCTCATCTCCCATGGGTCTACGGAAGGACTAGGCATACTACGTTGAAGGTCGTCAACACCTCTGACATCTCTTTGACTCTGAGGGAAATGGGCAATAGTTGCTGAATCTGTTCGCTCTTGACCGGAAGACTCAGGTCTAAAAGAGAGCTGCTTGGATGCAGTAGTTTCAGGTAATTTTGAATAAGAAGAATCCATAGTAACGGCTCCATATTTTAAAATAACCACTTTTCCCGAACCATGACAAAGCCCTAATTGTGCGAATTAGTTTTTGGTTCTATTTTGTGTGTGATGACTTTATTTTTTAATTTTTTGTTTATGGTTTTTTTAAATAAAATCTACCCACCAAAATCAAAAGGTTTGGTTAAATTGAAATTAAGTCTTGTTGAAGATTGATTGAATTTGTTTTTAAATAAATTTTACTCGAAAAAAGCAAGATTCGAATATCTGTTTTTATCAGATATTACAGAGTGAATTCTGTGCTTTATAGATGTGTCACTGGTAGAGCAGAGGGTTTCGACGGCTGATCATGATCAGATACATAATCAGGTGCTGGTGAATTTCTTTTAGTGCCTTATTTCCAAATATGGACTGCTGTCGATAGCTGTGAATGGGGGTTGTTAATACTTTTTCGAAAGAAAGAATACTGGGTAATACTTTCCGCGAATGAAAAATGATTTGTATAAACACGAAGGACTCCTAGCTTTTGAATAAGAATTGGTGCTTTACTGGATTAACGTATTCTCAGGTCATTTTTTCTCCAGTGAGGTAATAGTTATACGTTATAGGGTGATCGTTATCGAACATATAAAATAGTACTGGTTTTATTGATAGTTAAAATACGTTTTTGTCATTTAGGTAAAGGATTATATACCTTGTGTAAGGAAACTGTTTTACCTCTAATAAACTATTGGCCAGTTTCTACTGGGTCATAAGGTGACGAATATAAGGCATTTGATTACTAATGTATAAGTTTTCATATGAGTCGAAAACTTACTATTTTGTTTTATCAGCTTGATCCATCAAAATGATAAACCCCTTCTCATTATTGAAGCTGAGTCTGTTTCATGACCATTTATATAATAATTAATCTCATTTAGTAAGCGACAACCTTAAAATGAATCCAATGTGAAAATATCAGACATTGATTCAGGTCATTTATCGGTTCTGACTTTCTGGGTAGGACAAAAATACCAGAAATAAAATTTGTGAACATTTTTGATCATAAATTTGCTTTAGGTCATTTTATCAATAGGTATTCACCCTCTTGGCACGGGCATTTGTCAAATCTGGCCTGAATCCTGCGTTTTTCTCTGCATCTATACAAGTGCGTCTGCCTGCAATGAAAGGCAGATAAAAGCGGAAAAACGAAGCCCTTTGAGGATTTGCACATTAAGGGTGGCAGCCGCTGACTTTCCAAGAAAGCTTGAGAATCTTGAGGATGAGGAGTTTCGACAATGGGTGATATCATGCGTCCTGTCCCTTTGAGGGAAATGCTGGACCGAATCCATGGAGAGTACAAAAGCAGCCAATCCCTCTTTGGTATCCGGGCAGACCTGCTCTTTCGCAAGAAGAATGACCAGAGCATCAACGTTTGTTCAGAAACTGCATCTACTGCTGTAGGACCTGCCGCTGGTCCACACACTCAACTGGCACAGAACATCATTGCCTCCTGGGCAGCCGGTGGTCGTTTTATCGAATTGAAAACTGTGCAGATCATGGACACTCTGGAGATCGAAAAGCCCTGTATCGATCCGGAAGATGAGTGTTACAACACTGAATGGTCTACCGAATTTACCCTGCCAAAAGCGTACGATGAATACCTGAAAGCCTGGGTGGTTCTTCATGTGCTGGAAGAGATGTTTGATCCGGCAATGGGATCTGGCCGTGAAAAGAGCTTTATCTTTAATATGAGTGTTGGTTACGACCTCAAGGGCATCAAGACCGTGCCCATGCAGACCTTCATTGATAATATGATGGACAGCAGCGGTCATGAGAAGTTTGCCCAGTATCAGGCCGTTGCCCGCGAATGGCTGAAGAGCGAAGCCGTTCAGGAAACCTTCCAGTGCAAAGACCGGGTGGATTCACTGCTGGCAACCGTTGATCGAATCTCCGGCAGGATTGCCCGCTCCGTCACCCTCTCAACCATGCACGGTTGCCCTCCCCACGAGATTGAAGCGATCTGTCATTACATGATGACAGAAAAGCACATTGATACTTATGTGAAACTGAACCCGACCCTGCTGGGTTTCGCCTATGTTCGTAAGGTCTTGGACGACAGAGGATTTGGATACATTGGCTTGAAAGAAGAGTCTTTCAGCCATGATCTGCAGATGGAAGATGCGATTCCCATGCTGCACCGGCTGCGCAAAACCGGTGCTGACCTGGGGCTGAGCTTTGGGGTCAAACTCTCGAATACCCTGGGCTGTGTGAACAATCGCGGTCGTCTGCCAGGCGATGAGATGTACATGTCTGGCCGTTCACTCTACCCATTGACCATCAATCTTGCGGCTGTTATCGCCCGCGAATTTGATGGCGAGATACCTATGTCCTACTCCGGTGGTGCCTGGAAAGGTAATGTCGCCGACATCTTCAATACCGGTATCCGTCCAATCACCATGGCAACCGAGATGCTGAAGCCTGGTGGCTATATGCGTTTGCGTGACTGCGCTCTGGCGCTGGAAGAGTGCGACAGCTGGGCCCGTGAAACCGTTGATGTGGCTGCCCTGGAAACACTGGCTGCCAAGGCGTTAACCGCTGATGAGTACACCGAAAAGAACTGGCACGAAACCCCTGTGCGCCAGAAGGCAACCTCGCCACTGACCGATTGCACCATTGCTCCCTGTAAGCAGGCATGCCCCATTGGTCAGGATGCGCCTGAGTACATTCAGCTGGTCGCTAACGGTGAATACCAGCAGGCCCTCAGCCTGATTTATGACAAGAACCCACTGCCAGGTATTACCGGTCATATCTGCGATCATCAGTGCATGTTCAGCTGTTCCCGTAAGGATTATGAAGGTGCTGTTCGTATCCGCGATATGAAGCGGATTGCCATGGAAAAAGGCTGGGATGAATATAAGGTTGCCTGGCAGAAGCCTGCTCAGGAACAAACCGCTCGTTGTGCCGTTATCGGTGCCGGTCCTGCGGGTCTGTCTGCCGCTTATTTCATGGCACGTGCCGGCTTCCCTGTGGTGGTGTTTGAAAAAGAAAGAGATGCCGGCGGTATCATTCGAAATGTCTTACCAAATTTCCGTATTCCCGCCGAAGTGATTCAGCAGGACATCGATTTTGTTCAGTCACATGGGGTGCAGTTCGAATTTGGCTGTGATCCTAAACTGGATGTACTGGATCTGAAGCACAGTGGTTTTGATTATGTCTTCCTGGGGATCGGTGCCGAGAAAGGTAACAAGATGCCGCTTGAAGGTGATCGCAGTCGTTTATTGGCATCCCTGCAGTTCCTGCGTCAGTTCAATGAAGCTCCAGAAACCATCAGCCTTGGCAAATGCGTAGTCGTTGTTGGTGGTGGTAACACCGCGATGGACAGTGCCCGTGCCGCCCTGAAAGTACCTGGTGTAGAAGAAGTTCGTGTGTTCTATCGCCGTACCGAAGATGAAATGCCTGCTGACCGGGAAGAGTATGGTAATGCCGTTAAAGACGGTGCTCGCTTCCAGTTCCTGACTAACCCTGAAAGCATGACTGAAGACGGCATGCTCACCTGTCGAATCATGAAGCTGGGCGAACCGGATGCCAGTGGTCGCCGTCGTCCTGTGGCCACGGAAGAAACCTGCACACTGCCCGTTGATACCATTATTACCGCGATTGGTGAGCAGGCGGATTCCGAGCTGTTGAACAAAATGGGCATTCCTTTGGGCACGGATGGCTGGGCGGCTGTTGATCGCCACACCAAAGAGACAGGCGTCAGTAATGTCTTTCTGATTGGTGATGCTCATACCGGTCCATCCACTGTGGTTCGCTGCATTGATGAAGCCAGAAGAGCAACGGATACCGCCATTGCTCGCAACCAGGCATTGGTTCACCAGAACACTGACGTCCCTGCAGCCGATGAGAAAGTGATTCGTGCTCGCCGTGGTCTGATTCCAATGAGCTCTGTGCCTGCAGACGATGTGGAAGCCTTTGCCCGTCAGGAAGGTGAACGCTGCCTCGAATGTAATCACATCTGTAACAAGTGTGTGGATGTCTGTCCGAACCGCGCAAACGTAGCCGTGGAAATTCCGAGCTTCAAAGAGAAGTACCAGATTCTGCACCTGGACGCTTACTGCAACGAGTGTGGCAATTGTGCCCAGTTCTGTAACTGGGAAAGCAAGCCTTATAAAGAGAAGTTCACCGTCTTCAGTCTGATGGAGGACTTTGAAAACAGCACCAACAGCGGCTTCCTGGTTCAGGACGATATGGTCTGGCTGCGCAGTGCGGGCTCTGATGGAAAAGAGCGGGTCAACAAAATGTCCATTAATGTGATGGGCGAGTTGAGTGAGATCCCCCGAGGACAGGATGATTTGTGCAGGATCATCAGTCATGTCTACCTGAATAACGCTTATCTGCTGGGTAAGGTCTATCCATAAAGCCCTGCCACAGTAAGGTCACGATAAAAATGACAATGGTCGGGTAACCCTGAGTTATCCGACCTGAGCGAAAGGATAAGTTGTATGTTACTGATAAAAAATGCCACCGCTGTTCAGTTTGAACCTGCCAGAGTCACCGAAGGGGTGGATATTCTGGTGGATGGCAACAAAATTGTGGAAGTCGGCTCTCAGGTGGATCGTGCCAAGGCGACCCGAACCATTGATGCAGCCGGTCGTTTAGTGATGCCGGGTATTGTCTGCAGCCATAACCATTTTTACTCCGGCCTTTCCCGGGGCGTAATGGCTGACATTAAACCCTGTCCTGATTTTGTCAGCACGCTGAAGAACCTCTGGTGGAAAGTGGACCGGGCCATTGATGAAGAGATTCTTTATTACAGTGGCCTGATCTGCTCACTGGATGCCATCAAGGCCGGTTGTACTTCTGTTATTGACCACCATGCTTCTCCCTCCTATATCAAAGGCTCCCTGAATACACTGCGCAAGGCTTTCCTCAAAGCAGGCCTGCGGGGCATGACCTGTTTTGAAACCACTGACCGTAATGGCGGTATTAAAGAGCTTGAAGCCGGTGTTCGCGAGAACGTTGAATTTGCCAACCTGGTAAGCAGTGCCAAAGCCAGGGGAGATGAGCCTTATCTGGTGGAAGCTCATATTGGTGCCCATGCACCTTTTACGGTTTCCAATGATGGTCTGGGCATGCTGTCCGATGCGGTGCGTGAAACCGGTCGAGGCCTGCATATCCATGTAGCGGAAGATAAGTATGATGCAACATGGAGCCGGCATCACTATGGTCAGGAGCTGATCCAGCGTCTGGACAGCTTTGGGTTGATTAATGAGAAAACGCTGGTAGGTCACGGTCTCTACCTGACTCCGGCAGATATTGAACTGTTAAATGAAAAAGATGCGTATCTGGTTCATAACCCCCGCTCCAATATGAACAACCATGTGGGTTATAACGAACACCTGACGTCTTATAAGAATGTTGCCTTGGGTACTGATGGTATCGGCAGTGATATGTTTGAAGAGCTGAAGTTTGCCTTCTTTAAACATCGTGATGCGGGTGGTCCATTATGGCCTGACAGCTTCGTTAAGTTTCTGGATAACGGTAACCGTTTGCTGGAAAGAAACTTCGGTGGCCATTTTGGTCGCCTTGAAGCTGGCTATCAGGCTGACCTGGTGATCTACGACTACAACAGCCCGACCCCTCTAGAGGCAGAAAACCTGCCTGGCCATATGGCATTTGGAATGAACAGCGGTGGTGTAAGAACCGTCATTGTTGATGGCGCTGTTGTTTATGAAGACGGCTGCTACCCATTTGATGTCAACGAAATTTATGCCGAAGCACGGAAAGCGGCACGGCGCTTGTGGAAAGGTATGGACAGTCTCAGCTGAAAAATAATCAGTCATAAGCCGGGGGGGAGCCGTTGATGGTTTCTCCCACATAACCGGCCTTTGGGGGAAATCATGCTAAATACCGATGTTGACCTTGGTAAAACAGAGTCTCACGACAATTCACTGCTCGAACGCATCTTCAAATTGAAGAAGCATGGGACAACAGTGAAGATGGAGGCGCTGGCGGGGTGTACCACCTTTATCACCATGTGTTATGTGGTGTTTGTTGTACCCGAGATGCTCTCTGCAGCGGGGATGGATCGTGGAGCACTGTTTGTCGCGACCTGTCTTATCTCCGCAATCAGCTGTATTGCCATGGGGCTTTATGCTAACTGGCCAGTGGGTCTGGCTCCCGGCATGGGCTTGAACGCTTTCTTCGCTTATGCCGTGGTTCTGGGGATGGGATACTCCTGGGAGCAGGCGATGGGTGCTGTGTTCTGGGGCGGTATTGGCTTTATGCTCTTGAGTATTTTCAAAGTCCGGGAGTGGATTGTTGACAGTATTCCCAAAGGGTTGCGAATTGGTATTACTGCCGGTATCGGTTTGTTCCTTGCACTGATTGGCCTTAAGTCTGCGGGTATTGTGGTTGCCAATCCAGGAACCATTGTTGGTCTGGGTGATATCACTGGTTTTGCCCAGGTTATGGCGAGCCTTAGCCTGTTTCTCATTCTCGCCTTGAGTTATCGCAAGATGAAATCAGCGGTGCTGGTCTCTATCGCAGTGGTAACGCTGATCTCTCTAGTTACCGGACAAGTTCAGTTTACCGGTATCGTTTCCCTTCCTCCCAGTATTGAGCCCATTTTTGCCAAGCTCGACATTATGGGGTCACTGAACCCTGACATGATTGGGGTTATCGTTGCCTTTATGTTCGTTAACCTGTTTGACACTACCGGCACATTGATTGCCGTTGGTGATAAAGCGGGTCTTGCTGATGAAAATGGCAAGATGGAAAACATGAGCAAGGCGATGGTTACTGATGGTACCGCCTCCTGGGTTGGCGCTGTTGTTGGTGCTCCAACAGTCACCACTTATGTTGAAAGTGCATCCGGTGTTGCTGTCGGTGGTCGTACCGGTCTGACCGCGGTATTTATCGGCCTGCTATTCCTATTGACTCTTTTTCTTTCTCCGCTGGCTGGCATGGTTCCCGGTTACGCAACTGCCGGTGCTCTGCTTTATGTAGCCGTTCTGATGACAGGAAGTCTGGGCGCTATGGATTGGTCCGATCTGACCGAAGCAGGTCCTGTTGTGATCACCACCATCATGATGCCTTTGAGCTTCTCTATCGCTAATGGTATTGCCTTGGGCTTCATTGCTTACCCAGTGATCAAACTGTTGGCAGGCCGGGTTAAGGAAGTCAGCGTTAGTGTGTGGGCACTGGCCATTATGTTCGCCCTTAAGTTTATTATCTTTGGCATATAAGACAGGCGGCTAACCTCGTTATCGCATGTGTGAGGTTGTTGTGAAATTCTGGCTGAGAGGTTAGCTTTGAGTTTCGCAACATCCTATCTTCTCTCCTTCAGTATGTATTGATTTTCCCTTCTCTGTTATACCAATCGTACTTTCTAATTACGCTATTGCGCTGGTGATATGGACGCTAATCCTGTGTTGGGATCCCTCGCAATACCCAAGGGCTTAAATAGCCCCATTATTACTCGTCCTTCTGCATTGTTCAGGCGTCCATATCACTATGTTGATTACGGTAGTTAGAAAGCACGATTGGTATTTTGACTGTGTTCGCAGGATTTTGTTTCAGATCCACGTGATTATCAGAATGATGCATCATTCTGATAATCACAGTGTTTATGTAGTGATATTTCCAAGTATTCGGATGGTAACCGTAAAAATAAGATGCTGGCTTTATCACTGGCTTAAGAGTTTGTGAAAACTTTCCGGAACAGATTTGCCATAAGTCATTTTTTTTTTTATTCACTGCTTATCTCCTCATGCCAAGGCTACCTTCTGGCCTGAATTATGCTGCGGAAAAAAGAGATCCATGATCCTGTAGATATAACTTCCGGTATATAAAAGGCAAACAATATGATCAGGGAATTTTTGCAGCCCGAGACTCTTCAAGAGGCTCTGGCCATGAAAGAACAGCATGGTGATCAGGCCGTGTATATGGCCAGTGGTGCACGTTTGAACGCTGCGCCGACGAAGACGGATAAAACCATTGCCATCAGTCTTTCCCATCTTGGTCTTCAGAGTATTGAACAAACCGATGAGGGATGGGAACTTGGTGCGCTGACTACACTTCAACAGGTCATTGACCATGGTGAACTGCCTGAAGGCCTGAGAGAAGCTGCAGCCCTGATCTTCAGCCGTAATATGCGCAACCAGATTACCCTTGGTGGTGAAATTGCTGCCAATTTAAAAGCCTGCCAGGTGGTACCTGCGCTGCTGGCTATGGATGCAGAAGTTGAAGTGGCTGAAGGTGGTCGGATTACGGTGGAAGCCTGGCAGCAAAAGCCTTATGGCTTAATCACCAAGGTGATCGTTCCTGCCAGCTTGCATTATTGTCGCAGTGAGAAAGTTGTAAAAAGTTGCGCTGGTCTGCCTATCGTCAGTGTATCTCTGGCAGTGAACATTAAAGAAGGCAGGAAACAATTTGGTATTGCACTAGCTGGCGTGGCAGAAAAAGCCATTCGTCTTCATGACGTAGAAGCCTTGCTCACTGATCAGGATCTTCAGGGCCGTGAAGCCGTTGAAGAAGCCGTTGCCCAATCAGTCTTCCCTGAAACTGATTTTCTTGGCAGCGCTGAATACAAGCGTCACATCAGCAGTGTCCTCGTTGGACTGCTGGTAGAAGAGTTTAATGGACGGAGTAACTGATCGTGGAAATCGTCTTTACCCTCAATGGCAAGCAGAAAGCGATTCAGGCAGAGGCCGGTGAAAATGTTCAGGTGCTTCTGAAGCGTCTGGGTATGCGTGCCGTCCGTAACAGTGATGATGGTTATGGCTTCGCCGGTTCCGATACTATTTTGCTGGATGGCTGCTCTGTTAATGCTTCACTGCTCATTGCTGCGCAACTCGAAGGGCGTGAGGTGTTGACTCCAGAGTCGCTGAATGAATATGGCAGGCTCAGTCCTGTGCAGTCTGCACTGATTGATGCTGGTGTGATCCAGTCTGGTTATAACGACCCTGCACTGGCCTTACTGATTACCGACCTTCTGAAGCGCAGTCCAAACCCATCAAAAGCAGAAATCACCGATGTGATGTCCTCCATTTTCCTGCGTGAGAGTGCCTATCAGCAGGTTTATGATGCTGTTGAGATTGCCCGTCAGCGTATCGTTAATCCAGAATTTATAGCGAGCAGCGTACCTTCTTTTGTCGGTGAAAACCGAGAGGTCGGCAAGCCCGGCGGTAAGGTGGATGCGGCGCAATCCATTAAGGCCGAAGCCTGCTTTGTTGAGGATTTTGTTGCACCGGATGCCTGTGTCCTGAAGATGCTGCGCAGTCCTCATGCCCATGCTTACATTACCAGCATAGATACCAGTGACGCCGAAGCGATGCCTGGTGTGGTTGCTGTTTTTGACCATCGCAACTGCCCTGATGTTTATTACACGCCAGGAGGTCAGACAGCACCCGAACCTTCACCTCTAGACCGTCGTATGTTTGGTCAGAAAGTCCGGCATTACGGTGACCGTGTTGCTGCTGTGGTTGCGGAAACTGAGGAGCAGGCAGAAGCGGCGCTTAAAACCATCAAGGTGGATTACGAAGTTCTCAAACCTGTGTTGTCCATTGCTGAAGCTATGGCAGAAGATGCACCTGTCGTTCACAACGGTGTGATCAGCTACAGCGTTGGCGCTCCTGATGATCTGGATGAACAGAATAAAACATCTGATGCCCGTGATGGCAAGATTCACTTCAACTTCCCGTTTGGTGGTGATCCCAAGAAAAATATCGCCGCTCGCGGCCATGGCGAAATTGGTGATATTGACCAGGGCTTTGCGGAAGCGGATGTTATTCTCGAAAGGACTTACCAGTCACGCCAGTCTCAGCAGCTACCTCCAGAGCAGCACCTCTGTTACACCTATATGGAAGGTGACCGGATTGTTGTCCGTGCAGCAACACAGGTGCCATGGCATGTGCGTCGCAAGATCGCGATTGTTCTTGGCCTGAAGCAGCATAAGGTTCATGTTATCAAAGAGCGCCTGGGTGGTGGCTTTGGTTCCAAGCAGGACATTCTGGTGGAAGAAGTCTGCGCCTTTGCCACACATACTACCGGTCGCCCTGTTCTGTTCCGCCATACCCGTGAAGAAGAGTTTATTGCCACCTCTACACGACATGTGGCAGAAATTGATATCAAAATGGGTGCAAAGAAAGACGGTACCATTACTGCGTTTGATGTGAACTATCGCTTTAATACAGGCCCTTATGGCAACCATGCCTTGACGGTACCCTGTAATGCTCCGGCGATTTCTCTGCCGCTCTACCCTTGCCCTAATGTCCGGTTCAAGGTGGATACCTATTATTCCAATATTGTGCCTACCGGTGCTTACCAGGGATATGGTGGTCCAAAGGGTAACTTCGCGGTGCAGATGATTGTGGCAGAAATGGCTGACGCCCTGGGCATTGATCATCTGGAAATGGTTGAAATGAACCGGGTAAGAGAAGGTCAGAAGTTGGACCTGCTTGGCAAGGTGGGAGAAGGCAAGCTGCCATCCAAAGTTCCTACTGCTTACAGTTGTGCTCTTGGGCCTATTCTGGAGCAGGGTGCTGCTGGTTTTGGCTGGGGAACACCTAAAGAAGAACCTAAAGACCCACACATCAAGATTGGCCGTGGCGTTGCAACCATGCAACAGAAGTCTGGTATTCCTGATATTGATCAGGCTAATGCCTGGGTCAAGCTAGCCTCTGATGGCACGTTGATTGTTCACTCTGGTGGTGCTGATATCGGTACTGGTCTGGATACTGTGGTAGCAAAACTGACTGCAGAAGTGCTCTGTACAGAACTGTCTGATATTCATGTTATTTCCGGTGATACCGACCACTGCCTGTTTGATAAGGGCGCTTATGCTTCCAGTGGTACCTGCTTCTCTGGAAATGCAGCCCGTCTTGCGGCAGAAGACCTTCGGAGCAAGATTCTGAAAACTGCTGCCCATCTGCTCGAAGAGCCTGTTGATGCACTGGCTGTAGAGTACCCCGGCGTGGTTCAAGGCAGGCAGAAGAGCATCAGCTTCGGAGACATTGCTCACTATGCTGAAAGTGGCACCGGCTGCGGTCAGCTGATGGGGCAGGGCAGCTTTATTACCAGTGAGTTTGCTTTCCCATACGGGGCCAACTTTGCCGAAGTGGCGGTTGATACTCGCACCGGTAAGGTATCTCTTCGTAAGTTCCATGCACTGCTGGATTGCGGTACACCCATCAACCCGGAACTGGCACTGGGTCAGATCTATGGCGCCAGCATGCGTGCCATTGGCCATACCCTGCAGGAAGCCATTCAGTATGATGAGCATGGTCGTGTGGTGAATGCCAACTTTGCCGACTATGGAGCCCCTATGGTTGGTGATCTGCCAGAAGACTTTCAGGCAATACTGGTGCCCAGTGATGACCCTGTCGGGCCTTATGGTGCCAAATCTGTATCAGAAATCAGCGTCAATGCAGCAGCGCCCGCCATTGCTTCTGCTATTCATGATGCTACTGGTGTATGGGTCAGAGACTGGCACATCACACCAGAAAAAATGCTTAACGCTTTGAAGGAAGAAGTACTGTAACGCTGACATTTGTTCTGATTAAAGAGGCTTTACCACACAGGCACAGGAAAATTTCAGGTGCCTTTGTGGTAGGCCGTCTTCGACAGAGAACATAGCTAATACCCATTTTATTTCATACCAACAACAAGCTTATCCAGCGTGTTGACGGGATCGTCTTGCCTGGATTTCGGGGAAACAGCAATGAAGTCGTTTTACGAGATTGAAGATCGGCCTCCACTGGGAACATCATTTGTTCTTGCTCTTCAGCATATGCTGGCCGCCTTTGGTGCCATTATTGCTGTCCCTCTGGTTGTAGGTGGTGTGTTGGGATTACCAGAAAGCACAATGGTCAGTATTGTCAGTGCGGCACTGCTGGTCTCTGGAATAATTACCATTGTTCAGTGCCTAGGGCTTGGGCCTGTGGGTATTCGCATGCCTTGTGTGATGGGTACCAGTTTCACTTTTGTGGCAGTGGCCATTGCTATCGGTCAGGAGCATGGCTTGTCTGGCATTCTGGGATCAGCCCTGGGTGGATCGCTGGTGATGATTATTGGCAGCCAGTTCATGGTGCAGGTCAGAAAGCTGTTTCCCCCCATTGTCTCCGGTACTGTAATTCTGATGATTGGAATATCTCTGGTGCCAGTGGGTACTGACTGGTTTGCCGGAGCCCTGCCAGGCAGTGCCGAATATGGCGCACTGCCTCATTTGATGATTGGCCTGTTAGTGGCTGTTGTGGTTATCACGCTTAACCGCAGAGGGTCCGGGTTATTCAAAACCGGTGCCATTGTTATTGGCATGGCGACAGGCTACCTGCTCAGTGTGCTCATGGGGGATGTGGACTTTGCCCCGATCAGCGAAGCCGCATTCGTTCGAATTCCCAGCCTGTTACCTGTGGAGCTGACGTTTCCGATTACCGGTGTGATCAGTATGGGGATTGTCTACCTGGTGACTATTATGGAGTCAACTGGGGACTTTCTGGCTCTGAGTGAAGTGAGCCACTGCAAACTCACAGGTAAACGACTGTCACGGGGTATTCTCTGTGATGGGGTTGGCAGTGCTCTGGCTGCAGTGTTTGGTACGACACCCTTCTCTTCCTTCAGTCAGAATGTAGGAATTGTTGCCATCACGGGTGTTGCCAGTCGCTTTGTCGTGGCGATGACGGGTGGCCTGTTAATGATTGCGGGTCTCTTTCCCAAGCTTGCAGCATTGATTGTCACTGTGCCACAACCGGTATTGGGCGGTGCCAGTATTATCATGTTCGGTATGATCATTGCCGCCGGCATCAAAATGCTCTCCAGAGTAGATCTTAATGAACGTAACAGCGTAATTGTTGCGGTCAGCATCACCGCCGGTCTGGCAGTGACTACTCGTCCGGATATTCTTTCAAACCTGCCTTCATTCTTCCAGGTCAGCCTTTCTTCAGGCATCACAACCGGAGCACTGGTTGCGGTACTGTTGAATCAATTGTTCATACAGGACGCACCTGAACCAGAAGAAATGGATGAGCCAGAACAGATTGAGCCTGTAAAAAACCAACCTTCTTTTAATACGGAATTAGTTTCCTGAAATTGATGAGATGAGCGCTTCCCATGACTTTGATCAGTGCTGCTCAAGTGTGCTCTGGTATGGTGGGAAGTGTTCAGTAAAGGAGTCGTTATGAATACCCTGGATATGACACAACCCCCCGGACGCTATCCGGTACAGGGTACTGGTCCGGTCGTTAACCATAAGCCGGTTTATCAGAACTCATTGCCCCCATGTAATCACACCTGCCCGGCGGGGAATGATATCCAGGGAGCCCTGGCACTGGCTCAGGAAGGACGCTTCGAGGATGCATGGCGTACCTTCATGAAAAATAACCCTCTGCCTGCAACCCATGGCCGGATCTGCTACCACCCATGTGAAGGTGGCTGCAGTCGTGTTCACGTAGACGATGGAGTCAGCATTCATTCCATTGAGCGTTTCCTGGGTGATATGGCCATCGAACAGAACTGGCATATGCCTGCACCTAAAAAGGAGTCTGGCAAGAAGGTGCTGGTGATTGGAGCTGGCCCATCCGGGCTGACTGCTGCCTATCATCTTCGTCTACAGGGACATACGGTTGAGATTCGGGAAGCAGCACCTATTGCTGGTGGCATGATGCAGTTTGGTATTCCAGCCTATCGTTTGCCACGGGAAGTACTTGCAGCGGAAATTGCCCGTATTGAGTCCATGGGGATCTCAATTACCCTGAATCATCGGGTCGAAGATCTGATGGCTGAAAAGCAGGAAGGTCAGTTTGATGCCGTCTATCTGGCAATCGGTGCTCATATTGGAAAACAGGTGGATATTCCCGCCCGCGATGCAGGTAAGGTGCTGGATGCAGTTAGTTTCCTTCGTGAAACCGGCATGGGAGAAAAACCGGTATTGGGTCGTCGGGTCGCAGTATACGGCGGTGGTAATACTGCAATGGATGCTGCAAGAACGGTAAAAAGAATGGGGGTGGATGAAGCAATGATCATCTACCGCCGTGACCGTGATCATATGCCAGCCCACAGTTTTGAAGCCGATGAGGCAGAAGCTGAAGGCGTCAACATTCACTGGCTGAGAACTATTCAGGATATTGAGGGCAGTGATTTCAAAGTCGAAATTATGGAAATTGGCGATGATGGCCGTCCCCGTCCAACCGGTCGTTATGAAACACTGGCTGTTGACTCCCTGATTCTGGCGCTTGGCCAGGATGTGGAGAGAGGCATGCTGGATCGAGTCCCGGGTCTGGAGTTTGATCGCTGGGGTTCACTCACTATTGACGAGAATATGATGACCGGCTGTGAAGGTCTGTTTGCCGGTGGTGATATGGTGCCTTCTGATCGTACAGCTACTATTGCTGTTGGTCATGGTAAGAAAGCAGCCCGTTGCATGGGGGAATGGTTGCAAGGTAATGCGGTAAGGGAGATAACCGTAAAGCATCTGGTGGATTATGATGGTTTGCACCTCTGGTACCGCACTCAGGCGGATCGTCAACATGAGGATGCACTGTCTCCAGAGCAGCGTAATGATTTCAGTGAAGTAGTCCACGGACTTTCCGAGGCCCAGGTTCGTTTTGAGGCCAGTCGCTGCTTCTCATGCGGTAACTGTTTTGAATGTGATGGCTGCTTCGGGGCCTGTCCTGAAGGGGCTATTACCAAGCTGGGTAAAGGTGAGGGGTATCAGGTTAATCACGATCTCTGTACCGGCTGTCTGGCCTGCTATAACCAGTGCCCATGCCATGCCATTGAGATGCAGGCCGTTCAACAGGAAGTCTCTTTGCCAGCAATGGCTGTTCGTATGGAGGTTCGGTGATGTCGCAGCATAATCATTCTAAAGAGCAACCTGTTCGCGTCACCATTGATGGTAATGAGGCTGCAGCTTACGTCGCTTATCGAACTAACGAAGTCTGCGCTATTTATCCGATTACTCCGTCGTCTAATATGGCGGAGCTTGCAGAACAGTGGGCTGCAGAGGGCATAAAGAATATCTGGGGTGGTAAACCTCATGTTGCCCAGATGCAGAGTGAAGCGGGAGCTGCTGGTGCGGTTCATGGTTCGTTACAGACCGGTGCGTTGACCACCACATTTACAGCATCACAGGGTTTGATGTTGATGTTGCCCAACATGTACAAAATTGCCGGAGAGTTAACGCCTTCGGTGATTTACGTAGCTGCCCGTTCACTGGCGACCCAGGGGCTGTCTATTTTTGGTGATCATCAGGACGTCATGGCAGCACGCAGTACCGGTTATGCGATGCTGTCAGCCAGTTCAGTTCAGGAAGCCCACGACCTTGCTCTGATTGCCCAGGCTGCAACACTGGAATCCCGCATACCTTTCATGCATTTTTTTGATGGTTTCAGAACTTCTCACGAAATTAATAAAATATCTTTACTGCCTGATGGTGTTATTCGGGCAATGATTGATGACAAGCTGGTACATGATCATCGTCGTCGAGCATTGAACCCTGAAAACCCCGTGATCAGGGGGACTGCCCAGAACCCTGATGTTTATTTCCAGGCACGGGAAAGCGCCAGTTCATTCTATGAGAAAACACCGGATATTGTTGAAGCCTGCATGTGGCGGTTTGCTGGGCTAACCGGCCGCCATTATCGTCCGTTCAGCTGGTATGGCCCGAAAAATGCCAAACGGCTGATAGTCTTGATGGGATCCGGTGCTGAAACCGTCAAAATGACCATGGAAGCGATGAACCGCGAATTGCCTGAAGACGATCAGGTCGCGATGATTCAGGTAAGGCTGTATCGACCCTTCTCTGCAGATCGTTTCCTTCATATTCTGCCTGAATCCATTAACAGTATTGCTGTTCTTGACCGTACCAAGGAGCCAGGCGCCAGTGGTGAGCCTCTCTATCAGGATGTGATGACGGTACTCTCAGAAGGTTATATGAATGACCGGATTAAACGCCTGCCGAAGGTAATTGGTGGTCGTTATGGTCTTTCCAGTAAAGAATTCACACCAGCCATGGTTAAGGCGGTGTATGACGAACTGAGTCAAGAACAACCGAAAAATCACTTCACCGTTGGCATTAACGACGATGTGATGGGCTCCAGCCTGGAGTATGACGACTCCTTTGTGATTGAGGATCCGGAAAGCGTTCGGGCTATGTTCTTTGGTCTGGGTGCGGATGGCACCGTTGGAGCCAATAAGAATTCGGTAAAAATTATTGGCAGTGACCCACAGCTTAATGCCCAGGCTTACTTTGTTTATGACTCTAAAAAGTCTGGTTCTCAAACTATTTCTCACTTGAGGTTTGGTAAGCAGCCCATTGAGGCGCCTTACCTGATTCAATCAGCCAGTTTTGTTGCCTGTCATCAGTTCAATTTCCTCGAACGTACCGATATGCTCAGCAATATTGAGCCGGGCGGTATCTTCCTGCTGAACAGCCCCTTTGGGCCTGATGAGGTATGGTCTAAGCTACCAAGGCGGGTTCAGGAGCAACTGATTCAGAAAAAACTGAAGCTGCATGTTATTGATGGCTCTGCAGTGGCCAAAGCTGCGGGTATGGGCAACCGCACCAATACCATTATGCAGACCTGCTTCTTTGCATTGTCTGGTGTTCTGCCACGAGATGAGGCCATTGCCCGCATTAAGCATGCTATTGAGAAGACGTACCGCCGTAAGGGGGCTGATGTTGTTGAGCGGAACTTCCGGGCGGTGGATCAGACTCTGGAACATCTCTACTCTGTGAAAATCCCTGCACACATAGAACATGCAGAGATCATTGTAGAAAAACCAGTGGTTTCTGAAGAAGCACCTGAGTTTATTAAAGAAGTCACTAGTCGTATGATTAGTGGTCAGGGTGACCTGATTCCGGTCAGCCAGATTCCAGTGGATGGCACCTGGCCCAGTGGAACTACCCGCTGGGAAAAGCGTAATATTGCCCTGCAGATTCCAGTCTGGGATGAAGAGGTCTGTATTCAGTGTGGTAACTGCAGCATGGTCTGCCCTCACGCAGCTATTCGTGCAAAGTTCTACAATGAAGCCAGTCTGGCCGATGCTCCGGAAGGGTTTAAATCAGCGCCAATCAGCGCCAGAGGCTTCCCGGAAACCCGTTATACCCTGCAGACCTATCCGGAAGACTGTACTGGCTGCGGTCTCTGTGTGGAAGCCTGTCCAGTTCGCAATCCTAAGAAGAGTGGTTCCAGAGCTATCAATATGATGGACAAAGAACCGGTGCTGGAAGAGGAAAAGCAAAGCCTGTCGTTCTTTGAACAACTACCCATCAATGACCGTCGACAAGTTGATTTTTCAACCGTTCGTGGAATTCAGTTCCTTGAGCCTTTGTTTGAATTTTCTGGTGCCTGTAGCGGTTGTGGCGAAACTCCTTACCTTAAACTGATGACTCAGTTGTTCGGTGACCGTTTGCTGGTGGCCAATGCGACTGGTTGCTCCTCTATTTATGGCGGTAACCTGCCCACAACACCCTGGTCTAAAAATGCGGAAGGGCGTGGACCAGCCTGGGCGAACTCGTTGTTTGAAGATAATGCAGAGTTCGGTTTTGGCTTCCGACTGTCCAGTGATCACCAGGCCGAGCAGGCGATGCTGGAGCTGGAGTTATTCCGCGAACAGCTTGGGTCTGAGCTGGTGGATAGCATCATCCATGCACCCCAGGAGAATGACACCGATATTCACAAGCAACGTGAACGACTGAAGTCAGTTCAGGAACAATTGCAGGATGTTCATACACCTGAAGCCCAGAGCCTCAGAGCCGTTATGGATCGGCTGTTAAAACGGGTTGTCTGGATCGTTGGTGGTGATGGCTGGGCTTACGACATCGGTTCTGGAGGTCTCGATCATGTGCTGGCCAGTGGACGCAATGTGAATGTGCTGGTAATGGACACAGAAGTCTATTCCAATACCGGCGGTCAGGCGTCAAAATCAACCCCAATGGGTGCCGTTGCGAAATTTGCCGCTGCTGGTAAGCGTTCGGCCAAAAAAGATGTGGCACTTCAGGCCATTGCCTATGGCAATGTGTATGTGGCCCGAATTGCCATGGGGGCCAGTCCGCAGCAGGCATTACAGGCAATTCGCGAGGCTGAAGCATGGCCGGGACCTTCACTGGTCATCGCTTATTCTCATTGTATAGCCCACGGTATTAACATGACCCATGGTATGGAGCAGCAGCGATTAGCCGTTCGCTCCGGCCATTGGCCGCTGTTCCGTTACAACCCTGGTCGCACAGATCACCATGAGAATCCATTTATTCTGGACTCTCTGAGGCCCAGTGTGCCCCTTACGGACTACATTCGAAATGAAGTGCGCTATCGAGCCCTGAATATTGCCTGTCCTGATGAGGCGGGTGCCATTCTTGAAGAGGCTCAGACGGTGATCAATCGTAAATGGGGTGTCTACGAAGAGATGGCTACTCATAATGCGATGGACTTTGTGCCGGAAAAGGCGTCAGCAGTTCACTAGAAGATTTATTTACTGCAGCAGCTACGGAGATCTTGAATATGGATCTCTGTGCTCCTGTGGTGAACCAGGAGTATAGATGATGGATTTGACCACCAAATACATGGGGTTAAGCCTTAAAAATCCGTTAATGGCTGCGGCTAGTCCGTTGACGTCTACTGTTAAAAGCATTCAGCGCCTGGAAAAAGCAGGTATTGCCGCTATTGTTCTGCCATCGCTGTTTGAAGAGCAGATTCGCAGGGAGCAGGAAGAGGAAGAGCGTATAGCCCTTTCCAGAAATGACCTGTTCCCGGAAGCTACCTCTTTTCTGCCTTCCGGGCTGACACTGGAGCGGGGGTCACAGGCTTATCTGGATACTATCCATAAAGTCAAGGCTGCGGTGGATATTCCGGTGATTGCCAGTCTGAATGGTTGTTCTGAAGGTGGTTGGGTCGACTATGCACGGCAAATCGAACAGGCCGGCGCCGATGGTATTGAACTGCATATTTATTACAACCCACCATCACTGGATATTACAGGAAGACAGGTAGAAGAAGTTTATCTAGACGTCGCAAGACGTGTGAAAGACAGTGTCACCATTCCTGTGGCGCTTAAGGTTGATCCATTCTTCAGTGCTTTCGGCAATATGGCCAGACAGTTTGATGAGATTGGTGTGGATGCACTGGTGATGTTTAACCGGATGCTGCAACCCGATTTTAATCTTAACAATATGCTGGTCGAACCAAGCTGGCCAATTAGCAAGGCTGGTGAAATCGGCATTCCTCTCCGTTGGATCAGTGTTCTTCATGGCAAGGTCAATGCCTCGCTGGCAGCCACTTCTGGTGCCTATGATCATGAAGACATCATAAAGTACCTATTGGGTGGTGCGGATACAGTGATGTTGGCTTCAGCATTGATTCGCAATGGCGCGGACTATGTATCTGTCCTGTTGAAAGGGCTGGAAGTCTGGTTGAAGCAACGGGACTTTGAAGACCTGAATGAGATGCGTGGAATGATGAGCCAGCGCTCTGTTGCCAATCCTGAAGCGTTTGAAAGAGCCAATTATATTCGAACTGTAGATGGAGTCCGGAAATAATGACGACAATGGGTTGGTAGATGCTACTGCCATGCCAACCCATCCACCATCTGTGGAAATGCAGGTCAAAATCAATAAATAGGGAGAGTGCTCTGGGGAAAGGGGCTGCTCCCGGCAATGATAAAAAGAGGAGCAGACCATTATGATGTTTTCCAATACCGTCAAGGCCATCAGGGGGGCGTTGCTGGATATCCAGCAGGTTGTCACAAACCCTGAGCAGCTTGAGGATAGCCTGCGCTATGTCAGTGATGGTTTGCTGATCATTGATCAGGGTAAGGTTGCCTGGCATGGCCGCTGGGAGGATGGTAAGGATATGCTGCCAGAAGGTCTGCGTATCTGTGATTACCGGGGCAAGCTGGTGGTACCAGGTTTTGTGGATACGCACATCCATTACCCACAAATGGAGATCATTGGTGCCTATGGTGAGCAGTTACTGGAGTGGCTGAATACTTATGTTTTCCCGACAGAGCAAAAATACGGTAACAAGCGTTACGCATCAGAAATGTCGGGTTTGTTTGTGAATGAACTGCTGAAGAACGGTACAACCACTGCGATGGTGTTCTGCAGTGTTCATCCTGAGTCAGTCGATGCTTTGTTTGAAGAGTGCGACCGGCGCAATATGCGTATGATTGCCGGTAAGGTGATGATGGACCGTAACGCTCCAGACGCATTACTGGATACACCAGAAAGCAGTTATCAGGATTCCCGTCGTTTATTGAAGAAATGGCACAAGCGTAACCGTCTGCTTTACGCCATTACACCAAGGTTTGCCCCCACCTCATCACCAGAGCAGTTGGAAAAAGCCATGGCTCTGCGTGAAGAGTTTCCTGATGCTTATGTACAGACACACTTGTCAGAGAATTTGAATGAAATCGAGTGGGTAAAATCCCTGTACCCCGAGCATGATTGTTATCTGGATGTATACAACCACTATCGCCTGACCGGTGAGCGATCTGTCTATGCGCATTGTGTTCATCTGACGGACCAGGAATGGAAGGTGATGGAAGAAACCGGATCATCGGTTGCATTCTGTCCGACCTCTAACATGTATCTGGGCAGTGGCCTGTTCAATTATCGGCGGGCAGCTGATAACGGTGTTCGAGTGGGAATGGCCACAGATGTAGGAGCGGGTACTTCTTTCAATATGTTTGAAACACTGAATGAAGCCTACAAGGTTGTGCAGCTGCAAAAAGAAAAACTACCTGCCATTGAAGGGTTCTATCGAGCCACTCTGGGTGGTGCTCATTCATTATATCTGGATGATTGCATTGGTAACTTTAATGTTGGTAAAGAAGCAGACTTTGTCGTACTGGATCCGGTAGCGACCCAGGTTCAACAATTGCGGTGGGATAATTCCAAAGCCCTGGATGAAAAGCTTTTTGTCTTGATGACGCTTGGGGATGATCGAAATATTTATCGCACTTATGTGGATGGGCGTCTGGTTTATTCAAGCACACGATAACAAATCAAAAGATTTGTCGTTCCCATGCAATCATGGGCGTTAGAAAAATAACCTTTGCTGTTTAAAAACCGGATTTAACCCGGTTGTTATCAACCCTTCGCTTTCGTTGCAGTTTCAGGGATTCACCCGATCACTTCTGAAAGCACTCATCATCAAGGTATTACCAGATTATTCGGGAGTAACCCGCTGAGTAAGCGTTGATGAAAAAACAAGAGATTAATAAACGACCTAATATTTAATTAAATAACGGAATAAAGTCATGAGAATCGTAATTGCCCTGGGTGGAAACGCAATCCTGCAACGTGGAGAACCGCTTGAGTGTGAAATCCAGCGCAGAAACATCCGCAAGGCCGCTTCGGCTATTGCTCGTATTGCCCGCCATCATCAAGTTATTCTCACCCATGGTAATGGGCCTCAGGTTGGCCTGCTGGCATTAATGAATGATGCTTATAAAGGTGTATCACCCTACCCACTGGATGCCCTCGGCGCTCAGACCCAGGGAATGATCGGCTTTATGTTTGAGCAGGAACTGCGCAACCAGATGCCTGGACATAATATCTGTACGGTATCGACCCAGACACTGGTCAATCGAAACGACCCTGCTTTTGGTGATCCGGATAAATTTGTTGGCCCTGTTTATAACCGTGAACAGGCTGATGAGCTTCTGAAGGCTCATGAAGACTGGACCATTAAGGCTGATGGCCAATATTTCCGTCGTGTCGTTGCTTCACCCCTGCCAGAGGAAATTCTTGAGTTGTCTTCATTGCAGCATTTGATCTCTGATGAAGGGATCACGGTTATTTGTGGTGGTGGTGGTGGTGTACCGGTGACCAGAGCCGATGATGGACTGTTGCAGAATGTGGAAGCGGTTATTGATAAAGATCGCTCATCCCGTCTGCTTGCTGAAGGCTTGAAGGCAGATGCTTACCTGATTCTCACCGATGTTCCTGCCGTGGCTACCAACTTTGGTCATCCGGATTCAAAGAATATTCGTTGTGCGACACCTGAAGCAATGGATCAGTTCGACTTTGCCTCTGGCTCAATGGGGCCTAAAGTGGAGTCTGTCGTCGAGTTTGTTCGAAATGGCGGTAAGATGGCGGCTATTGGTTCTCTGGATCAGGCTGCAGAGATTCTGACGTCTGATTCAGGTACTGTGATCAGACCGGATGTTGCCGGTGGTATCAGTTACTATGAATAACCTCTGAGTATAAGGAGGTTGGGTTTACCAGTTTTCGGCGAAATCAAATTTTCATCTATAAGCCAGTTGTTGTGTATATGCACAACAATTGGACTATTTGCATTTTGTAATATCTGTCATCATCACAAATGATGACAGTAAATCAATATAAAACTGATTCTGTGATTTTTTATTTAATCTTGCTTTAAAGTTCCTGTTGCATATTTTTGTTATCTATTTCAGGTTTTTAAGGAGAAAATGCTGCTATTTTTACCTCTTGCTGGTAAAAAATATTTAGTAATTGTCCGATGATAAATTGTAATAAGAAGAAAATGATAGCTAATGAATAAATGTCGATTATTACTTTTTGTAGTTGTGGTAAATTAAAATAATGATTTAAATAAATAGGTTGGTTGTTTGATAAAATCATCTTAATGATTGGGCGAGCATGTATGAAAATATAATCGTAATTGGTGAGCTAAATTCTGTTTATCACATATACTGGGAAAACCTCAATGATAAATAGGAAAAAAATATGAGTTGGATGAGATGGTTATCCCCATTAATTATGAGTACTGCTATTTTAAATTCTGGTCATTCAATTGCAGAACAAGCTAATAAGGAAAAGCAGAGTGGATGCTTTTTAAAAAACGCAGTGTTTAATAATATAGTTGATGAAGAGTACAATGCTCCAATTCGGTTTGGATTTATGGAGGCTAACAGTGCCAAAAAAGAATCTGTCTATTTTGGGATGAAAGGAAGTGATTTTTATTTTGGATTTGGTCTTTCCCTGAATATAACAGATCCTGACAACTCCAGACGATTGGCTTATGAAATAAAGAACTCGGTTCCCAATATCGGTGGAAGTTTACCAGATTATGAGCTGATAAGGAAAAGTACAGGCGTGTTTGCCGCCTGTGATCAGGAACAATTCGTCATCATACTGCCTCAATCTGGTAATGAATTTTCTTTTTCACCCAAAGAATGGGTAGTTGCATTACCCCATGATCCAGGTCTTATGATTGAAGGAAGGCTGGTTTCATCACATGCAACGAATGTCTCATTCGGTCAGTCAGACAGAAAGCTGAGAGTAAACTTTAGTTCTTTTGCAGACAGGGTTATGGAGAAAAAATTGAGCAAGCTGGAAGAGCAGCCAGAAGTCCCTGTGATTGTGGTGGAAATGGAAGAAAGCATAAAAGCTTCTCACCCTGAGTTTGACAGTAATTCCTCATCCTATCAATTGACGCAGTTTCAGTCAGAAAACCAGATGCTTTCGTCATCTGATAATAAAAAATACATACAATCAATGAAGTTAAATAAGGCTAGGGAAAAGATTGATATGGTTAGAGATAAATTACAAGAGTTAATTAAACAGGTCGATGATGTTTTTCTTTGATTTTATATTTAAAAAAATATAAGTAGTTTTCTTGTAGGAAATTTATATTAAATTTTATATAAAGCTTGAGTGGTTTGAAATACAGAGTGAAGCCTGTCTGTGATAGGCCACTCATTGAGTCTATCTGTAATACTATTTATCTTACCCTTTAATTTTTGTATTTTCTGATATTCTTAATGCATCAGTTTTTTATTTATCCCAAGAGGACTTGAGTCTCTTCGGGGTTTGTAATGTTTTTTGTGGCAGGTTGTCATGATGGATGAGCTTGGCGGATATGCTCAATCAGCCTATTCTGGGTCGGCTGTTAGAGATTTAAGTAGTGTCCACTTAAGTGGATGTAATGGTCAAGAGGTCTGTATTCCGATAAAAATATACTCAAAGTTACGTGATCCAGTTACAAATGTGGATTCTGAAGTAAGGGGGGGGCATAGTGAAAGGCCGCTCAACAAAAGAAAAGCTTATATTTTGATTTCTGAAAAAATTAATTTCAGTGGTGATCCAAATATTCAAGTATATAAAGCTTTAGCAAGGGAACTTGGGAGAGTAAATTATATTGAGGTGATCAAAGAAGTTAGTCGGTTTTGGGGAAATAATCCTAACCCATTCAAGGGAGAAGAAAAGTACCATGAGCAAAAGCTATATATGGAGAATCTTCGTGGATTGATTGAAGATGAAGCATCTTGTCCTGAGTTTGATCCTGAAGCTATATTTCCCATTATTTCATCAGCCTTTAATATCTCAATTGAATACACCTGTGGTGGAATAAGGACAAAATATATTTCTTGCTTACCTGATTACTCCAAGGCTCAGGATTCTCTTAAATTAATTCGCTATCCTAATAACCCTGACTGGTTCATGTGGAAAACCTATCATCAAAGGGCAAGACACTTTATTGATCATAGGCCTGATCAGGATTTGAAAACTTCAGATAGGGCTGATGATCGTTTCTTAAGAAGTTTAAAGGAAGCAGAGCTCCTCTCATCTGGTGCATTGCAATTAGGTCATGAGGGGATGAGAGGTTATCTGGCAAGATGGGATGGTGAGGTTAGTGCAAGCCCTGAGACACTGAAATACTTGGGATTTGAACTGTGTCCTACGGCTCCTTTCGGAAATTGCTTTTACGAAGCTTCAGCCGGTCAGATCCATGGAGAAAACGCGGTTAGTTTGAGAGTCCTAATGCACAAAGCGGCCCTTAGGTTAATAGAGTCACCCACAAGAGCAATGAATAACGATTTACTAATCTTTGATCGTGAGTGGCTGCAAAATCAGGTAGAGGGAAAATATATTATCAGACATGTTCCTTACAATCCTGATAGAACTGAGAGCAGCTTAGCTTTCTGGGCAACTCTACAGCATGTGCCATTGCTTGCATACGCCGTAAGAAGAACAGTCATCGTATATGGTTATCAGCAGTGTGATCACTATGCCAGCGTTGCCAGTCTTGGTTACGGGCTTGATGGCAATAATCGCGATCTTGAGGATATTTCACCGAAGGAGGACGTTATCTATCTGGTATGCAAAGACGTTGGTGAAGGAGGCCATTATGATGGGCTGAGAAGAATAAAAAACGAAAAGGAAGAAGTCAGCTAACACTGACCCCTGCCTTGTAGACTTTCTAATATGAAAGCAATCCAGATATTAATGGATGGAATCCACTAATGCTCTGACAGCGTCAGCATCACGTGCTTTAAGACACTGCTCGGCCAATTCTTTCAGTTTTCCACTGTTTTGTTCACGCAGGATCTTTTTAATCATGGGAACAGACGGTGCAGACATACTGAACTCATCCAGACCAAGACCTGCCAGAATCAACGCAGCGCGTTCATCACCGGCAAACTCACCGCACATACCCGTCCATTTGCCAGCAGCGTGGGAAGCATCAATGACCTGCTTAACCGCTCTTAATACAGAAGGAGAGAAGCTGTCATACAGGTGGGCAATGTTTTCGTTACCGCGGTCTACCGCCAGAATATACTGAGTCAGGTCATTGGTGCCGATACTGAAGAAATCGAGCTCTTCAATCAACTGATCAGCAATCATGACAGCTGCTGGTGTTTCAATCATGATGCCCAGCTCACACTGCTCATCAAACGCAATACCCTGGTCTCTCAGGCTCTGTTTGGCCTGCTCAACATGCTCTTTTAGCTGCATCACTTCATTGACCGAAATGACCATGGGGAACATGATGCGCAGCTTACCAAAAGCACTGGCTCTCAGAATGGCACGAAGTTGAGTCTGCAGGATTTCCGGGCGGTCTAAACACATACGCACCGCACGCCAGCCCAGGAATGGATTCAACTCCTTTGGCAGATCCAGATAAGGAAGATCCTTGTCACCACCAATATCCAGGGTACGGATAATGACGGGTCTGTCTCCCATGGATTCAGCAACTTCCTTATAGGCCTGAAACTGAACTTCTTCAGAAGGCAGGGAGTTGCGATCCATAAACAGGAATTCTGTACGGTAGAGGCCTACGCCCTCAGCACCGTTGCGCAAAGCACCATCAACGTCTTTTGGTGTTCCGATATTAGCGCAAAGTTCGAAGTGTTTACCATCGACAGTAACTGCTGGTAGATCTTTCAGTTTTGCCAGCTCATTACGGGCACTGGTCAGTGCATCTTGCTGTGCACGAGCGGCTGTCAGTTGTTCGTCTGTTGGGTTAACAATGATTTGATTGTTGACCGCATCCAGAATCAGTTGATCACCATGCAAAATAGCAGTGGTTGCCTGCTGGCATCCAACCATGGCAGGAATTTCAAGAGAGCGTGCCATAATCGCCGAGTGTGATGTGCGTCCACCGACGTCTGTTACAAAACCAATGACCTTGTCCAGGTCAAGCTGAGCAGTATCTGAAGGTGTCAGATCATTGGCAATGACAATGGAGTTATCTTCCAGATTTTCCAGGCCAGAGATACGAATACCCAGAATATTTTTTACCAGACGCAGGCCAACGTCACGGAAGTCAGCAACACGCTCTCTCAAATAAGCATCTTCGAGCGTTTCCAGCAGCTGTACGTTACTTTGGATAGCCTCATGAGTTGCTGTAGCCGCTGGTTTTCCCTCGCCAATGAGGCTGAAGATTTCTTCTTCAAGCTCTTCGTCTTCAGCCACCATCATGTGGCCTTCAAATACGGCAGCTTCTTCTTCACCGAATTTACCCAGCATTTCACGATAGAGTTTATCGAGCTGAGTTGTGGTCTGTTCCCGGGCTTTTTTGAATCTTTCTATTTCGTTATTAACCTGGTCATCCGTTACTTTGTACTCTGGCAGGATCAGCTCCTGCTCACAGTGGATAACAGCTTTACCGATCGCAATGCCTTCGGATGCAATGATGCCCTTGATCATGGAAGTAACTCTTGAACCTGCTGAATTAAAAATCATCTAAAGCGGAGAAGTGTAACCACAGAGGTGGAGAACCTCTGTGGTTCAAAAATAAATTATCCTTCCAGATTTTCGATAACGACTTTTAGTTTTTCCATAGCCGCTACTTCATCATCACCTTCAATGGTCAGAGTGATAACGTCGTCTTTCAGGATACCGGCAGACATCAGTTTCATCAGACTTTTTGCGTTAGCTTTACGGCCTTTGTTTTCTACAGTGATGGAACTGGAAAACTCTTTGCAGGCTTTTACGAAGACGGCACCTGGGCGAGTGTGCAGACCATTTTCATTGGTAACCTGAATTTGTGCAGTTTGCATGGTTTCACTTCCTAAAAGTTTATATCCGGGCTCTCTTGGTCAAAAATAAAGAAGAGCCCTGGTAATGGTTTAATGATCGAATTAGCCTGCCCTTTAGGGGCATTTCCCGCTCAAGGCTGTAACAGGCTGTTTTTCAGTTCTCTGAAGTACTGCTGCCCCCAGACAGCAGGTTCAGGTTTGTCTTTAATCCAGCGCTTTATCCCCATCATCATTTCATTGACGAGGGCTGGGTGTTTTGAAGCAATATCATTGGTTTCTGCAGGATCGACAGTACGGTCATAAAGTCGAACCTGATTGTCATTCTGCCACCAGTGCAGGGACCATTTACCTTTGCGCACACTCCAACTGGCGGTGGAGTACTTTTCCAGATGTGGGCTGCTTGGCTCGATATCAGATTCTGAACGTCCGGAGACATATTCGAAGTAATCGCTCCAGAAGTCGTCATTCGGCTCTCCCCAGTGGAACGCACGGGGGCCTGCCCAGAACAGCATATCATGAGGGTCAGAAGGATTTTTGCCACTCAGGTGTGGCAGCAGGTTAACTCCGTCCAGATCCAGTGATGTCGGTTGGTTTAACCCAGATGCTGCCAGTAAGGTTGGCATCAGGTCCATGGTGGATACCAGGCCATCATAGATCATGCCTTTAGGCAGTGATTTACCCCAGGCAACCAGTGGTATGTGAACCCCACCGTCCATCAGAGAGCCTTTGTTCCCGGTTAACAGGCCGTTCTGTGGCATTGGTGAGTCAGCAACACCGCCATTATCCGGCATGAATAGGAAAATGGTGTTGTCAGCACGGCCAGAGGCTTCCAGCTCGTTCATCAGCAGAAGGATACTGTCGTCAATTGCAGCGATGGATGCGTAGTAATTGTCGACCTCCTGGTTTCCGGTATTAAAGCGGCCCAGGTATTTTTCCGGTGCCATGGCGGTCAGCGGAATATGGGGTGCCGCATGAGCATAATAAAGGAAGAATGGTTGATCTTTCTTCACACTGCGGATAAAGGCCAGCGCTTCATCCGTCATCTGGTCTGTCATGTAGCCTTTGGATTCAGCCAGTTCACCATTGCGCATCCAGGTTGGTGAGTTGTAGCTGGATACACCGGAAGCATGGAAGCCAAAGAAGTAGTCAAAACCACGGTCGGTAGGACGATAGCCTTCTTCTGCCCAGATAATCGAGTTGTCGTGGTAATCTCGTGAAGTAGAACCTTTCACCGCTTCTTTACGCACCTTGGCCAGGTGCCATTTACCAATAGCGCCGGTACGGTAGCCGTTGTTCTGGAAGACTTCTGGCAGGAAGGTCTCTTCCAGTGGAACACCAGGTTTTACATCGTCATTGTTGTAAATACCAAACTGGTGAGGGTAGCGGGAGGTCATGATGCCAGTACGTGAAGCGGCACAGACTGGGTGAGTAACGTGTGCGTTACTGAAGCGAACACCATCAACGGCCAGTTTTTTCAGCGTTGGCATGGCGGATCTGGAAGCATGGATAGCTGCATCCAGATCAACAGCATAACGCTCACTGACATAACGTTCCGCCAGAACGGTTTTGTTATAACTCTCAGGCAGGAAGTCAAACTGCCCAAAACCCTGATCGTCGGTGACCATCAAAATAATGTTGGGCGGATTCTTTTTATCCCCAAGTAATTGATTAACCCGCTGTGCGGCGCTGGTGCAGCCACCCAGGGTCAGTGGAAGCATGGCGGAAGCGCCAGTAATGCCAAGGGTCTTTAAAAAACTTCTGCGTTTCATGGTTATGCCTTCTGGAGTCCGTCTACTGCTTCACCTGCAAGCCGGGTTATCTCATCCCAGCGCTCCTCTTTTACCAGGTTGCCCGGACACACCCAGGAGCCACCAATGGCCAGAACATTAGTCAGTGTCAGATAATCTTTTGCATTGTGCAGACCAATACCACCAGTAGGGCAGAATTTAACGTCAGGGAAGGGGCCTGCAAGGGCTTTGAGCATGCTGATACCGCCAGACTGTTCAGCAGGAAAGAGTTTCAGCAGGTTATAGCCATGCTCAATGGCCTGAATAATATCAGACGGTGTAGAAACACCCGGTAGAAATGAAAGTTTCTGTTCTTTCGCTTCTTTTAATAGTGCCGGTGTTGCCCCGGGTGATACCGCAAAGTCTGCACCTGCTTTCAATACGGCTTCCACCTGACAGGCAGAAGTGACTGTGCCTGCCCCGGTAATACACTCGGGCATTGCCGCTTTGATTGCCTGAATCGCTTCCAGAGCACAGGATGTGCGCAGGGTAACTTCAAATACATTAATTCCACCGGCTGACAATGCTCGGGCAAGGGGAACAGCGTGACTCAGCTCTTCAATAACAATAACCGGAAGAACAGGGTAAGCCTTTGAAAGAATGTATTCGCTTGTCATGGAGCTTCTTCTTTTGTCAGCGCTTTTGTAAGAAGGGCTTAGGTTCATAAAACGACAATGCCTTTATATATCTTCTTAAGAGACTGCTATAACGCAGGCATAACCTCTTTGGGAATAACACCACCGCGATGCATGATCACTTCAGCAGCAAGACGATGACCGGCCTGGCATGCTTCAACGGGTGAAGCTCCAAGCATGCGGCTGCTCAGGTAAGCACCATTAAAGGAATCTCCAGCACCGGTGGTATCTACGGGCGTGCTGACCTTTTGGGCAACGACGGTTTGGACCTCGCCATTGGATTTCACCAGGCACGGTGAAGAGCCTCTTTTGATAATCAGCTCAGGAATGTGCTCAAGGCGTTGAAGCGTGTCTTCTACCGACTGGTCATTAAACAGCAGCTGCTCATCTTCGAAGGTCAGCAGAGCGATGTCGGTCAGCTCCAGAATCTGCTGATACCACTGTCGTGCATCTTCAGCATCTTTCCAGAGAGCCGGGCGGTGATTAGTATCGAAAGCAATAATCGAACCATTGTGTTTCGCTATTTTCAGTAAATTAACTAGCTGCTTTCGAGATTCGTAAGGTAAAATTGCAACCGTAATACCGGATAAGAAGATCAGACTGTTTTCAGAAGCTATGCTTTCTATCTGATCCTGAGTCAGAGCATCGGAAAACAGTGAACGGGCAGCAGATTCTGAGCGCCAGTAGTGGAAGCTTCTTTCACCGGTTGCATCGACATTGACCGAATAGAGACCGGGCAACTTACCCGACAGGCTGTAGACATGACGGGTGTCAATACCTTCGCTTTGCCATGCCGCTAGCATCCGGCTGCTGAAGTTGTCTTGTCCCAGGGCCGTAACATAGCGAACAGCGATATCTGTCTGTTGGCTGGCTGAAGCTTCCTTAAGAAGTCTTGCCATATAAACAGTGGTGTTAAGTGTATCGCCCGCAAAGTTTACTTTCAGAAACTTTTCGTTTTCGCTGTTGTTTTCACCCAAAACATCAGTTTGAGTGAGTTCGACCATGCATTCACCAATGCATGCTATGGAAGCCGGCTTAATGATCAGTGTCATAGTCTTTCGAATTCCTTCGTGTTTAGATGATGCTCTCACAAAATAGTTTTCATTTTAATGATCTCTATCATTATTAATGAAAAATTTTTGGTGTAAAAACTGAGTTTATCGCTGTTTTGAAAGCAAAATCACTAATAAGTGAAAATTTGAAACAAAAAATTGAAAGGCAAGTGAAAAGCCTGTATGTTTGCTGCAACTGTGTGAAAGCGCAGTTGAAAGAGAGGTTTAAATGAGTACTGTTGAGAGACGCGAAGCCATCGTTCGCCTGGTGCGTGACAAAGGTCTGGCTCGGGTGGAAGAGTTGGCTGAGCACTTCAAGGTATCCAGTGTCACGATCCGCAACGATCTTAATTACCTGGATAACAAAGGTCTCCTGCTTCGCTCTCACGGCGGTGCCATGGCCCTGGATGATGTTGTTAAAGAGATGCCTTTTGACGATAAAGGCTCTGTAAACATCTCCCAGAAGGAAGCAATCGGTGCAGCGGCTGCCAGACTCGTTAATGATGGTGAATCCATTATTCTTGACTCTGGTACCACTACGCAGCAGCTGGCAAAGCATCTGGTGAACAACAAAAACCTGGTGGTAATGACCAACGGGCTTAATGTTGCCAGTGAGCTGGTGAAGGCTTCCGGTATTGAGATCATGATGACCGGAGGAACCCTCCGTTCAAAGTCACACTCCTTTTATGGTTCACAGGCGGAAGACGCTCTGCGTCAATACCGCTTTGACAAGCTGTTCCTTGGGGTTGACGGATTTGATCTTGTTGCAGGCCTGACTACGCATTTTGATCGTGAAGCTACCCTGAACCGTGTGATGTGTGATATTTCCAGTGAAATTATTCTACTGGCAGACTCCAGCAAATTCGGTAGCAAGGGTTATCACTTCATCCGCTCTTTTGGCGCTTTCCATACGCTGGTAACCGATAAGGGGATACCAGCCGACTATATGGCAGGTTTGCAGCGTCAGGGAGTCAGAGTCATTATTGCTGACAGTTGATCGCTTTCGATAATTTTCAAATCGTTTTCTGATTTTTTCAGATGGTTTTGAAGTTATTGAAAGGTTGTAACTTTCATGTAATAACACTTGACCAGTGACGCCGCAGCTTAAATCGAAAGCAGTACATAAGGTGTTGCTGTGAGCAGTTTAATTGAGATCATCAGGCGTCATAAACAGGGAGCACAGTGTGGGGTTTACTCCATCTGCTCCGCTAACCGGCTGGTTCTTGAAGCCGCTATTCTGCAGGCCAGAAAAGACGGCTCCGGAGTCCTGATTGAGGCAACCTCCAATCAGGTTAACCAATTCGGTGGTTACACCGACATGAACCCGGTTGCTTTTCGCGAATACGTTTATGACATCGCCCGTGAGCTTGATTTTCCGGTAGAAAATATCTGGCTGGGTGGCGATCACCTGGGCCCAAATTGCTGGCAGAATGAGCCTGTAGAAGCGGCGATGGAGAAATCCCGTGAGCTGATTAAGGCTTACGTTGCTGCTGGATTCACCAAGATTCATCTTGACGCCAGTATGAGCTGTCAGGGCGATCCTTCAGTACTTAATGATGAAATTGTTGCTGCACGCGCTGCTAACCTTTGCAAGGTTGCTGAAGCAACTGCTGTCGAGTGCTTTGGTCAATCCAATATTGTTTATGTTATAGGAACTGAAGTGCCCGTTCCTGGCGGTGAAACTGAAGAAATTTCAGGCATTCACATCACTACGCCAGAAAGAGCTGGTTACACACTGGACTGTCATCGACGTGTATTTGAAGAGTCGGGCCTTCAGGATGCCTGGCAGCGCGTTGTTGGTTTGGTGGTTCAGCCGGGTGTTGAATTTGATCATACCTCTGTTATTGATTATCAACCGGAAAAAGCTGTTGAGCTGAGCCGGTTTATTGAGAATGACCCTAATATTGTTTTCGAAGCCCATTCTACCGACTATCAAACACCGGATGCCTATAAAGCGCTGGTCCGTGATCATTTTGCGATTCTTAAGGTAGGTCCTCAGCTGACCTTTGCCATGCGTGAAGCTCTCTATGCACTGGCTCATATAGAAGATGCCCTGGTGCCCGCTTCCGATCGCTCTAATATCCGTGAAGCCATGGAAGAGGAGATGATGGCGAACCCCGGGAACTGGGAAAAATATTATGCTGGCAATGACGACGATCGTCGTTTTGCCCGTACCTACAGTTACAGTGATCGTATCCGTTACTACTGGAATAGTGAGAAAGCTGATAAGGCATTAACTGCCTTATTGGAAAACCTCCAGAACCGGGTGATTCCAATGCCTCTGGTCAGTCAGTACCTGCCAGATCAGTACTGGGCTATCCGTCGTGGTGACATCAAGGGTAATGCTCGCTCTCTGGTTCATCATCGGGTTATGCAGGTAACTGAAGATTACGCCAGAGCCTGTTAATAACAGATGCACTGAAAATCAATTGTTTTAAATCACTGGCAAAAAGAAATTCGATTTTGTCGGACGGGGTTCTTTTGTCCCTAAAAAAGTCCGGCAAAACCTGAAGTGGTTCTTGGTTGCGAATTATAGCCCCTTCCTGGCTTTCAGAGTTGTAAGAAGGGCCGAGTTAAAAGCTGAATAGAGTTGAGTAGAAACATGAGTACTTATCTGGGTATGGACGAAAGCTTCCTTCGTGATATCGGAGGCGAGCAAACAGCCGTTGAAATCAGCCAGCAGCCAAGGGTATGGCGTGAAGCTCTCGCCAATATCGAAGCCTGCCGTGCAGAACTGGACGCATTTCTTGCGCCACTGCTGGCAAAAGAAAATCTGCGGGTTGTTCTTTCCGGCGCAGGTACTTCAGCTTTTGCAGGTCAGGTGGTTGCACCTCACCTGGCTCGTGTTACTGGTCGTCGTTTTGAAGCGGTTAGCACCACCGATGTTGTTGCTTCTCCTGCTGAGTGCTTTGCTGAACAGGTGCCAACACTGGTGATCTCCATTGCCCGTTCCGGTCGTAGTCCTGAAAGTGTTGCTACTGTCGAGCTGGCTGATCAGCTGGTTGATGAGTGCTATCACCTGTTGCTGACCTGTAACCCGGAAGGTGATCTGGCTCTGGCCAGTCAGTCCCGTAGCAACATGTTCTGCCTGTTAATGCCAGAGGGTACTAACGACAGAGGATTTGCGATGACCAGCAGTTACACCAGCATGATGCTGAGTGCGCTGTGTATCTTTGATCGTGAGCAGGGTACTGCTGAGCTGGTTGAAAAGCTGAGTCAGGTCACTGAGCAACTGCTGGAAGATAAAATTGGCGAACTGAAAGCACTGGCTGAGCAAGACTTTGAAAGACTGGTGTTTCTGGGTAGCGCAAGTCTGAAGGGGCTGGCGCAGGAAGCCTCTTTGAAGTTTCTGGAACTGACCGCTGGTAAGGTTGTTTCTGTCTTTGACTCCCCGCTTGGCTTCCGTCACGGACCTAAGTCCATCGTTAATGATAAAACCGTCATTATCGAATTCATGACCAATGACTCTTATACACGACAGTACGACCTTGATCTGCTGGCTGAGCTGCGTCGTGATGATAAGGCTGCACACATTCTGGCCATCTCCGATGAGTGTGACGATGATGTTCGAAAGGGTAATGCAATGACTCTGGGTCAAACACTTGAAACTGAAAATGTTTGGCTTTCGTTTCCTTTCATTGCTCTAGCTCAAGTTTTTGCATTCTTCAAATCCGTACAATTGCAAATAACACCGGATAACCCCTGCCCAACAGGTGAAGTAAACAGGGTCGTCCAGGGCGTCATTATTCACCCTTATAACAAACAGTGACCGATTGGTTAGATACTTTCAGGAGTACGGTATATGAACACACCCAACATTGCGCTGGTTCGTATTGATAACCGCATGCTGCATGGACAGATCGCTATCACCTGGAGCCATCACGCCGGTGGTAACCTGATTCTGGTAGCTAATGACTCAGCATCTGAAGACCCAGTTCGCCAGAACCTGATGGATATGGCGGCACCTCCGGGAATGGCGACTCGCTATTTCTCTATTCAGAAGACCATCGATGTTATTCACAAGGCAAGCCCTGCTCAGAAAATCGTTATGGTGGTTGAAAACCCTCAGGATGTGCTGCGCATGGTTAAGGGTGGAGTACCTATCAAGGAAGTGAATGTGGGCAACATGCACTTCAGCGAAGGTAAAAAGCAAATCCACAAAACCGTATCTGTGAACCAGAACGATATCGATACCTTCCGTGAGCTGACTGAACTGGGTGTGGTATGCACCATCCAGCGTATGCCAGAAGAAGAAAAAATCGAAATCATGAGCGCTGTTAACGAGGGATAAGCATGTTTATGGAAGCCCTGCTCGTCGCCCTCTGGGCGGCGCTGTGCGGCATCGACAAGTACGATGTCGCTTTGAATATCCACCGTCCTTTGATCACCGGCACCGTTGTCGGCTTGATCATGGGTGACCTTCAGACAGGCCTGATGGCCGGTGCTGCAATGGAGCTGGCCTGGCTGGGTCTGGTACCAAACGCTGGTGCACAACCACCCGATGTTTGTATCGGTGCAATCATTGGTACCGTTTTTGTCATCCTGACCGGTGAAAACCCTGAAGTGGGTATCGGTATTGCCATGCCATTCGCTGTAGCGATGCAGAGCCTGGTTGTATTGCTGTTTACCGCTTTCGCGCCGGTTATGCATAAGTGTGATGAGTATGCCAAGCGCTGCGATACCCGCGGTATCGATAACATGCTGTACCTCGGTCTTGGTGTTCGTGCTCTGCTTTATGCAGTGGTTGCATTCCTGCCCGTTTACTTCGGTGCTGAGACCGCTGCTGCCATCGTTGCATTGCTGCCAGAAGAAGTACTTGCTGGACTGTCTGCTGCCGGTCGTATGATGCCTGCTATCGGTTTTGCAATGCTGCTGAAGATCATGCTGAAAAAAGAAGTGGCGGCTTACTTCTTTATCGGTTTCGTACTGGTTACATATCTGAAGCTTCCTGTTCTGGCTATCGCCATTCTCGGTACCTGTATTGCTGTACTCGATTACATGATGCGCAGTGAACGTCAGCAAACTGTAGCCCAGGCCCAACCAGCATCTGCACATGGAGATTTCAGCGATGGCATCTAATACCGCATATGTAAATGACATCGCTGAAGGTAAAGCGCTGGTAGACGGCGTGAGCGATGAGATCCTGAATCAGGATTACTTTGAAGATCAGTCTAAAGAAGAAGTGATTACCAAGAAGGATCTGTGGAATATCTCTATCCGCGGTCTGTTCATGGAAGGTAACTTCAACTACGAGCGTATGCAGGCCGGTGGCTGGGCTTACACCCTGATCCCTATCCTGAAGAAGATCCACAAGAACAAGAATGACCTGGCAAAGTCATTGAAGATGCATCTTGAACTCTTCAATGCCTCTCCAAAGCTGTTCACGTTTATCGTTGGCCTGGTGGCTGCGATGGAACAGAACAAAGAGAAGCCAAGTACCATTCGTTCTCTGAAAGTAGCAGCAATGGGGCCTACCGGTGGTATCGGTGATGCTATCGACCACATGACCCTGATGCCAATCACCCTGGGTATCGGTGCATCGATTGCTCTGGACGGCAGTGTGGCAGGACCTTTCGTGTTCTTCTTCCTGTACCAGATGATTCACTTCCCACTGTACTTCTGGTTGACCTTCTACGGCTACCAGTCCGGTGTGAATGCCCTGGCTCAGCTGAAAGAGAAAACAGTTCTGCTGTCCCGTGCGGCCACCATTCTTGGTTTGACCGTGGTTGGTGCACTCAGTGCCAGCTTTATCAAGATCTCCACACCGTTGGTGGTGGAGGCCGGGCAGGCGACGGTGCACATACAGACGGATCTTCTCGATAAGATCATGCCAAACCTGTTGCCCCTTGGTTTTGTCTTCATGATGTATTACCTGGTGCAGAAAGGTAAATCACCCAGCGGCCTGATTGGTCTGACCATGGTGATCGGTATTGCCGGTAAGTACCTGGGCATCCTGTAACAACGTTCATCGAGGGGAGTTTCTCCCCTCTGAAAAGCCTTTAGCTCTTAATCGTCTTTATAGAATGTCATCTTCTCCCTGCAGCACATCAGGATGGCATGTTGAAGTATTGAGGAATTGAACATGATCGGTCTCGTAATTACTGGCCATCTTAACTTTGCCACCGGCTACCAGTCTGCCGTGAATGCCATTGCTGGTGAAAATCCACAGGTTGAGTATGTGGACTTCCTGGAGTCTATGTCTACCGATGAGCTGGAGCAAAAGCTCCGCGAAGCAGCAGACAAAGTTGACAGCGGCGAAGGCGTTCTGTTCCTGACTGATATTCCTGGTGGCTCACCTTTTCAGCGTTCAGCGAAAGTAGCTGCTGATATGACTAATGCGGATGTGATTTCCGGCACCAACCTGGTGATGGCTGCTGAAGCCTGTCTTGAACGCGATGGCATGGAACTGGGAGAGCTGGTTCAACAGGTGATGGAAACCGGGGTAGAAAACATCAAGAGCTTCCAGCAGGAACTGCGTGCGGTGAAAAGCACTGACGCTATGGATGATGGAATTTAAATGATGATGGACTGCATCACCGATAGCCAATATGCACTGAAAGCTTCTCAGGTTTTTACCCCTGAAGGCATTCTGGACAATGCGTTTGTTCACATCAGTAATGGCAGGATCGACTCGGTAAGCGACAGCCTGAAAACTGGCTACACACTGGTGGATCTTGGCAATCACAAACTGATGCCGGGACTGATTGATATGCATATTCATGGGCAGAGTGGTGCAGACACCATGGATGCGACACCGGAAGCACTGGCGACGATTGCCAACGATCTTCCAAAGACAGGTGTCGTTGGATTTTTGGGGACAACAGTAACGGCTCCCTGGCAGAAGGTTTTGGCGGCACTGGCTAATGTCAAAAGCACCATGGCTGTCGGTCTAGAGGGGGGAGCGGAAATTCTGGGTACATATGTTGAGGGGCCGTTTTTTACACCCCGACATAAAGGTGCTCATCCGGAAGAGTTTTTCTTGGCGCCTTCTCAAGAGCGTATTGCTGACCTGCTTGAAGTGGCCGGTAACTCTTTGAAAGTCGTTGCCCTGGCTCCTGAAACCGAAGGTGCTGTTGAAGCAACAAAACAACTGGTTGCCAATGGCGTTCGTGTTGCCATGGGGCATACCGATGCAACCTACGACCAGGTGGAAGACTGCATCGAGGCGGGCGCCACTATCGGGGTTCATCTCTACAACGGGATGAGTGGTTTGCATCACCGCGAACCAGGCAGTGTTGGCGCCATGCTGGCTAGTGACTCGGTGATCGCAGAAATGATTGCAGACGGCGTTCATGTTCATCCGGCCGTTCTTAAGCTGAGCTGGAAGTGCAAGGGAACAGAAAGGTCTGCATTGATAACAGATTGTATGTGTGCCGGTGGCCTGCCTGATGGAACGTATCAGCTGGGAGAATTACCGGTTCAGGTAAAAAATGGCGTAGCTCGCACGGAATGCGGTTCACTAGCGGGCAGTACACTTTCGCTGAACATGGCCATTAGAAATATGACCCGTCTGGCAGAAGTGCCTGAGTGGGATGCCGTCAGAATGGCATCTGAATTACCTGCTCGAATTCTTGGGGTGAATGACCGGATGGGATCCATTGCTGCAGGTATGGAAGCCAGCCTGACTGTAATGGACGACGATTTTAATGTACTGCTGACTCTCGTTAAAGGTCAGCAGGTATTTTCTGCTTGGAGTGAGACAAATTAATGGCACTTTATTCAACAAGACAAATGTTGCTGGATGCTCAGGCGAATCAATACGCAGTGCCAGCTTTTAATATCCACAACCTGGAAACCGTTCGCGTCGTTGTTGAAACGGCTGCTGAAATGCGCTCTCCGATCATTCTGGCGGGTACGCCTGGCACCATCAGCTACGCAGGTGCTCGATATCTGGTGGCGATTGCCCAGACAGCGTCTGAAATTCACGACATTCCCATCGCACTGCACCTGGATCACCACGAATCTCTGGGTGCGATCAAGCCGCTGATCGATATGGGTGTGAAGTCTGTGATGATCGATGGCTCCCATCATGATTTTGAAGAAAATATTCGTATCGTCCGTGAAGTCGTCCAGTACGCCCATGCCCGTGACGTTACCGTAGAAGCAGAGCTGGGTCGTCTTGGCGGTCAGGAAGATGACCTGATTGTTGATGAAAAAGATGCGCTGTATACCAACCCTGCACAGGCGGCAGAGTTTATCGAACGTACTGGCATTGACTCTCTGGCTGTTGCCATTGGTACTGCTCATGGCATGTACAAGTCTGAGCCAAAGCTGGATTTTGAGCGTCTGGCTGAAATTCGCAACGTCACCACAGCACCTCTGGTTCTGCACGGAGCTTCCGGTATTTCTACTCCGGACGTACGTCGCACCATCGAGCTGGGTGTGACCAAGGTGAACGTTGCTACTGAGTTGAAGATCGCGTTCTCCGACAAAGTAAAGGAATACTTCCTGGCTAATCCGGAAGCTAATGATCCTCGCAAATACATGGAGCCGGGCAAAGATGCCATGGCGGCCCTGATCCGCGAAAAAATTGATATGTGTGGCAGCAGTAACCGCGTTTAAGCGGTCTTGAGTGTGTAAAGAACCAAGTAGCCTTTGTCCGTCTTCGGGCGGACTTTTTTTTCCGAATTAATAGAGGATGTGTCTGAACACGTCTTCTCATGATAAAGAGCAGAGAAGAGAGACTTATGGAAATTCGTCAGCCAATTCACAGTGATCACGCAAAACAGCTGGACACCGAAGGTCTGCGTCGTGAGTTTCTGATCGATGGCATTTTTGCCAACGGTACTATCAATCTGACCTACAGCCATGTTGACCGCGTGATTGCCGGTGGCTGCATGCCTGGCACTGAAGCCGTAAAACTGGAAGCCGGCAAGGAAATCGGTGCTGACTTCTTCCTGGCTCGCCGTGAGCTGGGTGCTATCAATATTGGCGAAGCCGGTATCATTATTGTTGATGGTGTTGAGCACGAAATTGGCAGCCGCGAAGCCCTGTATATTGGCATGGGCGCTAAAGAAGTCGCCTTTGCCAGCGTTGATGCTGACAAGCCAGCCAAGTTCTACCTGAACAGTGCACCAGCACACGCAGCTTACCCAACCAAGAAAATCACCCAGGAAATGGCCAGCCCTGAAACACTGGGTGATTCTGAAACCTGTAACCGTCGCACGATCTACAAGTACATGGTTCCAGCGGTACTGGACACCTGCCAGCTGGCTATGGGTATGACCATTCTTGAGCCAGGCAGCATCTGGAACACCATGCCTTGCCATACCCATGAGCGTCGTATGGAAGTGTACTTCTACTTTGATATGAAAGACGACGGTGTTGTTTTCCATATGATGGGTGAACCAACAGAGACCCGTCACCTAGTAGTGCGCAACGAACAGGCGGTTATCAGCCCAAGCTGGTCCATCCACTCCGGTGTTGGCAGTGCTAACTACACCTTTATCTGGGGCATGGCTGGTGAGAACCAGACCTTCTCTGATATGGACTTCGTGCCAATGGGCGACCTGAAGTAATCGTATTGAATAATCCTCATGCCTAGCATGAGGATCGAAAAGATCAAGATAGTTTGTGACTGACCTGTTGTTTCGTAAAAAGCGTTATTAACAGCAGCGTTGGAAAGCTCAAGAATTTAAGGAAGTATCATGACTCAACAGTTTTCTTTCAGCCTCGACGGCAAAGTAGCCCTGGTTACTGGCGCTAATACCGGTCTGGGACAGGGTATGGCAGTTGCACTGGCTCAGGCTGGTGCTGATATCTGTGCTGTCGGTCATATCGATGCGCCTGAAACCCGTGAAAAGATTGAAGCAACTGGCCGTCGTTTTCACTTTGTTGAAGCTAACCTGCTGAGCATTGAGCCGGTTGAGCGTATCGTTAAGGAAACCGTAGAAGTGTTTGGCCGAGTAGACATCCTGGTCAACAATGCGGGCATCATCCGTCGTGAAGATTCTGTGAACTTCAGCGAAAAAGACTGGGATGAGGTTATGGATATTAACCTGAAAACCCCATTCTTCCTGAGCCAGGCGGTTGCCAAGCAGTTTCTGGAGCAAGGTAAAGGTGGCAAGATCATCAATATCGCGTCCATGCTGTCTTTCCAGGGTGGTATCCGCGTACCGTCTTACACTTCCAGTAAGAGTGGTATCGCCGGTCTGACTCGTTTGCTGGCCTGTGAGTGGGCTCAGCACGGTATTAATGTCAACGCCATTGCTCCTGGCTATATGGCTACTGACAACACGACCGCTCTGCGTGCTGATGAGAAGCGTAATGCTGAAATCCTGGGCCGTATTCCTGCAAACCGCTGGGGAACACCAGAAGACCTGGCTGGCCCTGTTGTATTCCTGGCTTCTGATGCCAGTGACTACGTTAACGGCTACACCGTAGCAGTAGATGGCGGCTGGCTGGCTCGCTGATTGGAATAAATAAGGGCTCAGCAGAGCCCTTATTTATAAGTAACTGTCCATATGACATCTTTGAAACCATATGGCCGGATACTTAGCTCATGGGTTACGAAAACAGATTAATACGACGATGACTGAACAAAAGACTCTTCCTGCCGTTTTTGATCATGCAGAAGCGGTTAAGCTGATACGCATGGTATGCGACTGGCAGTTGGAAAACCCAACCAAGTCCTGGATCCGCCGCAGTGGTGCCACCTATTACATTAAGGGCACTGACTGGGAACGCGGTGTTATGTATACCGGTGTTATGGCCGCCTGGCGTGCTACTGATGACAGCAAATACCTGAATTCAGCGATCAAGTGGGCCAAAGCCAACCAGTGGAAAGTAGGTCCGGAAGACCGCTTTGCCGATGACCATACCTGTTGCCAGACCTATCTGGAACTCTATCAGGCCATGAAAGAAGATTTCATGATGGAATCTTCTATTGAAGCCTTTGACCTGATGCTGAACGATCCAAAGCCAGGTCGTGAAGACTGGTGGTGGTGTGATTCCTTGTTTATGGCTCCTCCAGCGTTTGCGATGCTGACTGAGATGACGGGTGAACCAAAGTATCTGGATGCCATGAATACCCTGTGGTGGGATAGTGTTGAGCACCTGTTGGATCCGGAAACTGATCTGTTCTACCGTGACAAACGTTATATTCCAGATGGTCAGGGTGGCGAGCTGCGTGAAGAAAATGGCGCAAAAGTATTCTGGGGTCGTGGTAATGGCTGGGTAGTTTCCGCTATCTGTCGTGTACTGGATCATATGCCTGAAGATCATGCTGACCGTCAGAAGTACATCGATCTCTTTGTGAAGCTTTGTGAAGCGGTTGTGAAGCTGCAGGGCGACGATGGCTTCTGGCGTGCCAGTATGCTTGACCCTGAAAGCTTCCCATCACCAGAGTCCAGTGCTACTTCTCTGTTTGCTCATGGTATGGCCTGGGGTATCAACAACGGTATCCTGGATCGTGACGCCTATATGCCAGCTCTGGAAAAGGCCTGGGCTGCTCTGAAAACCTGTGTCCACGATGATGGCATGATGGGTTGGATTCAGCTTCCTGCTTTTAACCCGAGAGAAACCAAGAAAGAGCACAATATTGATTATGGTGCAGGTGCATTCCTGCTGGCTGCAGAAGAAGTGGCCAAGCTCTGCGCTTGATTACCATCGTTTACTGATCGATAAAGGTTAAGGTGGCTCTATCCACCTTAACCTTTTTTATTTTCTGATGAAAAATTATGAATAATGGCTTGACTGATTTTTTTGGTAATAAAGCAATAAAAGCGAAAGATTTCTAATGATTTTGAAACTTGATACGCAATAATTAGGTGTTTTTTTGTCTTTTAATTTTTAGATGAAAAATAATTGGTTGCGATTGTTGACCTGTATCAAGAAATGTAAATGTGATGTATTTATTATATCAATCAACAGTCAGGTAATGTTTGTTTGTTGTTGAGAATCTTATTATTGAAATAATCAATTGTTAATTAACCACCTCCTGAGTGGAAATACGAGATGGTGATCACTGTAAATCAGTCTTCTGTTTTATTGCTGAAATCATCACTGAAAGCATACTGCACTTTTCTTCAGGGGGCATGTACTGCTTTGTCCTATTTTTTTGCAGGTTCAGTTTTTCTTTGATAACTAATTCTAATTAAGCACAGAGACTATTTATGATTAAAAAAGCCAGTGTCAGTATTCTGGTGGGGGCAGCTCTAACTTTATCTTCTGTAAACGGGTATGCAAAAACATGGGTAGAGTTTGGCTCTGAGTATGAGCAGTACAGTGATCAAAGTCAGAAAGGTGCGCCGTACAACTATGAACAACTGAATTCATTAACCCCATATATTCGTTTTTTTCATTCTCCAGACAGTAATGAGTGGAATGTCTGGGGGCGTGTCTTTAAAAAACATTACCCTAATGAAAATCTCTACCTGAATAATCAGACAACTTCCATGACGGATCGGGCTGAGCTTCACTTTACCAAGGTAATCCGCCGTGGAAACTGGCGTTTCAGACCAGGTGTCGGTTTCCGGTATAACGGTTATGATATCGATCGATATGAGAAAGAGTATCGATTGTACCCTCAGGTTGATTATTTTCTTAATTCAAAAAATCAGCTGTTTGCCAATGGTCATATTTACATGGGTGACAGTCAGGGAAAGCGTTTTAATGATACCGTTGCAGAAACGTATACTGACTGGGGGTATGAAGCAGAGTTTGGTTTAATTCATCGTATTAATAATGTTTCTTCAATTAGGCCTCATTTCTATACTGAGTACGATGATTTTGATAATAACTACAGAATTAATTACTGGCAGTTCAGGCTGGTTTACTCTCATAAAATTGGCCGCTCTTCTATCCATCCATTTATTCGTTATGGCCTTGGTCGAGATGTTACCGATCAGCCCAATGAAACGGTTCCAAATCATCCTGACCGGCATGGTGCGAGTCGAGATATTAATTATTCAAGGTTTGGTGTTTACGGAAATATTGGTCTCTCCGGTAAGTGGAATTTCATTTACGAAACCTATTACGAGTTTGCTGATTTTAAAGGGTACAACAGGGACGCTCCGGACATGACGGTTGAATACCCGGACAGGGATAAATATTTCATCAAATTTGGTATTCAGCGTCACTTCTAACCGCATCAGAACTTTGGGAATCGGATAATGAAACCTTCGAAAATTGCCGTCCTGATGTCGGCGCTGATTATGAGTACCCCGGGTATAGCTCTGACTTCGGACACTGCTACTGGAAACCATCCTGCAGTTGATTCAGGTGTATCCATTATTCAGTCTGGAGCCTATGACACGCTCCGTCAGCGATGGGCTGGCTACTATCTTGGAGACCCTGAACTGCCGATGGGAGAGGGTATTCAGAAGTCAATTATCGATGTAAACCGAGAGGCTGCAGAGCTGCTGTCTACTCTCCAGCTATCCGGGAAAGGGCTCTGGTCTGATCTGGTTCTGGACAAGGAAACAACTTCGGGCCAACAGCGTCTGGGGCGTGATTTATACACGACCTATCAGCGACTGTTCACTCTGGCCAGAGCCTACCGGATGAGCGGGGGAGAGCTGGAAAGTAATCCTGAACTTCTGCAGACGCTGGTGAATAGCCTGACATTGCTGAACCAGAACTACTATCACAAAGGTGCCGCTGAGTGGGGAAACTGGTGGCACTGGCAGGTGGGCATTGCCAAGGTAACCGGTAATCTGATGGTCGTACTCTATGATGCATTACCGAAAGACCTGGTCCAAAACTACATCAGTGCTTCCCGATACTTTGTCGTCAGGCCAACCCACTTCAGTGAGGGGGCGGGCGCACCTTATTCCTCCACGCCTACCCTGTTTAAGTCCACTGGTGGTAACCGCACAGACAATGCTCAGGTTGTGTTGATTCGTGGAATTCTGGATCAGAACCCTGAAGAGATTGCGGATGCAGTTGCAGCTCTGTCCCCTGTACTTCCTTTTGTGGATAAAGGCGATGGCTTTTACCCCGATGGCTCATTCATCCAGCATAAGGATCTTCCATACAGTGGAACCTATGGGCAGGTCATGGTGGAAGGTCTGGGATTGCTGTTGGGGCTGGTTGCTGATTCCCCCTGGCAGGCGACGGATCCTGAACTGCAGAAAATCTACCCGTTACTGCTGAATGCTTTTGCCCCCCTGATGGTGAATGGGCAGATGATGGACATGGTGAATGGCCGGGCGATCTCAAGGTTACACGGCCAGAATCATAAGGTTGGCCATGCCATGCTCAATTCCATGCTGCTTTATGTAGAGGGTGCTCCGGAACCTTATAAAGCACAACTCAAGTCGTTTATTAAAGGACAGATTGAGCAGGATAATTCTGGAGCGTTTTTTAACCATCCGAAATTCCTGAGTACGCACCAGCTGGCACGAACAATTCTGAACGATTCGTCCATTCCTGCTTTGGCGCCCAGGACTGCTCACCGGCAGTTTGCTGATATGGATCGGGTGGTACATCACCGTCCGGACTGGAGCTTTGGTATAGCCATGCACTCAGATCGCGTTGGTAACTATGAGTGTATGAATGGTGAGAACCTGAAAGGCTGGTATACCGCTGACGGTATGACCTATCTCTACAACGCCCAGCAGGAACATTACGGTAACTTCTGGCCTGTGGTTGATCCGTACCGCCTGCCAGGAACTACTGTGCTCGATGAGAAACGGGGGTTGTGCAGTGGCCAGCTCAGTGCTCAGCGCAGTGGCCGGCAAAACAGGATGGATTGGGTTGGCGGCAGTCAGCTGGGCAGTCGTGGTACAGCAGGTATGAATTTCACCAACTGGAATAACCAGCTTCAGGCGAAGAAATCCTGGTTCATGCTGGATGATGTGGTTATTTCGCTTGGCGCCGGGATTCGTAATAAAAGTGAAGTTCCCGCATTAACAACCATGGAAAACCGCCGGGAAGGTGACCTGGTTCAGGTCACTGTCAATGGTCACGTACTGGCTTCAGGTGGCCAGTTTAATGGCGAGTTACAACAGCTCCATATCAATGATGTTAAGTCGGGCACCAACCTTGGCTATGTCATGCTGACACCGGTACCAGCAGAAGTATCCCGCTTATGCAGAAAAGGTGACTGGTCTGACGTTGGTGTGAACCGTGGCCCGGTTGAGGGTTGCTTTACAACAGCTGTACTGCCACACGATAGCGGCACGGATTACGCCTTTGCCATGTTGCCTGGAGCAGATCAGCAGAAACTGGACTCATTTGTACGTGAATCGTCGGTTAATGTACTGGCAAACAATGATCAGGTTCAGGCCATTGAGCACCCTGAAAGCGGTCTGCTGGCTGCCAACTTCTGGGAAGAGGGGCGAGCCGGGGTCGTTACTGCATACGATCCGATGTCGATCATGGTGGAACCTTCAGAAGACCTGATTCATGTGGCCGTTTCAGATCCGACCCGAAGCTGGGGACGAGTTTCTTTTGCCATGGATGGCAATCTACAGCTGATCGCAGACCCTGAGCAGCGAATCTCATTCAATGAAAAAGGAGAGATCAAGGCTGATCTTTCCGGTCTTCGTGGCAGCAGTTACCAGTTTACTTTGAGAAAAGTCGAAGGATGACCTGAATGAGCATGGGGTCAGAAGGCCCCGTGCTCTCCTTACGAGTTTCAAAAAACACACAGAATCAGAACGAAGTTTATGAAGTCTTCAAAGCAGTTATTCAATAAGCGTATTCTTGCTATTGCCGTTTCCTCCGTACTCGCGGGTTACTCCTCTTTTACTTTAGCTGAGTGTTCTACAACCCCCGTATCACCGGATAGTGGGAACATTAAGCCAGTCAGTGATATTTGTGTTACTGATCAGAATGCCCTGGAAGCAAAAGAGAATACCGAGTATGCATGGCTGGACACGGATGGAAAAACGATCACTGTTGAAGGTAGTGGTAGCGCTATTCTCATTGGAGAAGGCGCAACCATTACCAGAAAGTTCAAAATGTATGGAAGTACTGTAACAACTGAGAATGGTACGGCGATCGATATCAAAAATGGTGCAACCATTAAGGAAGGGATGGATATTCAGGGAAGTGTGATCGCGAGCTCGAATGGATCCGCTATTGCAATTGATGGAGCTGATATTGATGGTGGTATAAAAATTACCAAAGGCTCGCAGGTATCGGGCACTAATGGCAGTGCTATCAGCATCAAGAACAGCGACGTTGCCGGAAGTATTACCATTGATGACAGCCAGATTGAGTCTTCAGGTGCTACCGCTATTGATTTAAATGCTACGACTATTTCAGGCGGTGTGAAAATTCAGAATGGCAGTCAGGTGATCAGTGATGGTGATGCAATTCATCTTAAAGACAGTACCATCAGTGATGGTGGCTTGACGGTTTACAAAGCCTCAGTCAGCAGTATCTCTGGCACTGCGATCAATGTTGATGGTTCTACCATCACTGGTGATTTGAAAATTCAGGGTGGCAGTGAAGTCAGCAGCATCGATGGTGATGCTATTGCTGTCAAAAATGGCTCAACGATCAATGGCAGCTTACTGCTTGATAGTGGGGTCACTGTTAGCAGTGAAAATGGAACTGCAATTTCGATAGAAAATGCATCAGACATTACCGGTAGTATAAAAGTACAGGGTAACAGCGTTGTTCAAAGTACCAATGGCAATGCCATCCATATTCAAAGTGGGCTGTTGAAGAAAGATGGGCTGGTTATCCAGACCGGAAGCAGCGTCCAGAGTACCAATGGAACGGCCATCTTGATTGGCTCCGGTACGATCATTGAAAAAGACGGGTTCAAAATATACGACAGTTCTGTTCATAGTGTGAATGGAGATGCCATTGTTATCGCTGATGGTGCGACTATTGATAACTTGACCATTGCCAAGGCTGGGAGCGTCGTTTCCAGTGAGAACGGTACGGCTATCGTGATTGATGGTCAGGCGGTGGATGGTGGAGTTATTAACCTCAAGATTGCTGAGGGCGCTACGGTTTCTGGTGGAGAGGCAGCCATTGATTTCTCGGGCGCGGATTCTGTCGTCAAGCTCGATATTATTGACGGAACCATCACTGGTGACATTATCGGTAATACCACCCATAACAATGGCAGTGCCGGTAATCGAATTAACTTCAAAGGCAACTCTGTTTTCGATGGTCATTCCATATCCGGTGTGGGCTGGATTGAGAACAGTGGCTATCTGTCCATTCATGGACAGCAGCAAACCGTCGTCTGGGATACAGACACCTTTGCGAATAAAGCCGATTCAACCCTCAACTTTGTCGTTGGTGAAGAGACCAATCTGGATGAAACCCTTCTGCAGGTGACCGGAGATGCCAAGTTCGAAACTGGCAGCTCTGTTGGCCTGACTTATAAAGGTGCAGATATCAATGACATTATTGGCCAGCAGATCACCGTTCTGGAGGCTGACACCATTGATGGCGGTGAGAATATTGCCTATGAACTGGAAGATAGCCTGTCTCCATTGCTGACCGGTGAAAGTGAGGAAATCGCAAAAATTGGCCTCAATGGTGAAGTGATTGGCAGTGAGATCATCGTAGAAGTTGGCGTTACTCTGGATGCCGAAATGGGGGCCGATCAGTTTGGTGATCTGGTGGAAGAAGGTGGTGGTAACGCTCAGGATATTGCGGCTTCTGAATACATCGTTAAATCAGCATTGACCCAGTTTAATGAAAGTCAGGGTATAACACCGGAGCAGGCTGCTGATGAGATTGCGGTGTTAAACAGCAACAGCAATCCCGCCGGTGAGCTGGTGGCACTTCTGGCCAGTAGTGGCAGCGATGCAGCCTTAACAGCCGCTTTGGCCAATGAACTGACCCCGGATGCAGAAGGTGGAGAAGTGCGTTCGGCACTGGCGATTACTGACCAGATGCGTCGTGGTTCAGGCTTGCGCAGTGATTACCTGAGAAACCAGGCCTGGCTGGGTAACAGCCACGACAGCTGGAATGGCTGGACCCAGGTGCTCTACAGCGATGGGGAACTGGATAATTCCAGTGAAGCCAATGGTTATGAGATGAGTATGCTGGGTGCTTCTTTTGGTATTGACCATGTAATGGACAATAACAAATTTCTGGGGCTTTCCTTTGGTATGGCCAATGCGGATATTGAAATCGGCGGAAGCCAGAATACAAAAGATGTGACCTCATATCAGGCAATGGGTTATGCCGGCTGGTTTAATGACCGCTTCTTCCTGGATGGCAACTTCAGTCTGGCCTTCAACGATAACGAAAGCACGCGTTATGTGGGCGCCAGCACCGGGTACGAAGGTAACCAGCAGGCAAATGCTGAATACAGCAGCCATCAAATGGGCTATCAGGTAGCAGCTGGTATGAAGTTCGATATGGCTGGTGTTCATGTCAAACCGAAACTGTCTTATGGGCTGCAATGGATTCAGGTAGAAGAGTTCCAGGAAACCGGATCTCCAGCAGCGCTTCGATATGAGCAACAGAAGTACACGGTCATGGAATTAGGGGCTGGTCTTTCTGCTTCTTACAATATTCCTGTCGAGCTTGGCACACTTACTCCGTCGTTTACTGTCATGGGTTACAAAGACCTCAGTAACGATGAATACATTAAGGAAAACGCTGGCCTGGTCAGTGACACCAGTGATGAAGGTTTTATTATGACCGGTGATAGCGTGGGTGATGACAGCCTGTATGCTCACTTTGGAGCTGATCTTGAAATGACTTCTGGTATTAATGTGGGAGGAGGCCTGCAATATTATCAGCGTGGTGATTATCGGGATTATGCGCTGACTGCCAATATGAACTGGCGTTTTTAAGCATTATCCAGCCCTCGAGAACTGTTCGACTTTTCGAGGGCTGACTGCGAATCCATTAAATGGTTTTCATTTATTGATATTCATCTTGTCTGATTTATTATCTCGCTTTCATTTATCTTTCACTTTCTGTCATGACCATTGAAATCAGTGCCAGCCCCCGTCCGGTTATTCCCTGTGAAAACCCCGATCTTTCCATGCGTTTTCGTATTTTTCGAGAGAGTCTCGTTCGACGCTTTACCAGGAAGTCGGCCTATGACAGAAACGATGCTGACTTGCAGGCACTGTTTCAGAGCCATGACCAACCCATTGTAAAACAGTGCGATATATTAACCCGGTATATTGCTGAAGCTTTTGACCATTATGCAGCCTGGGGTTACAGTCACGCCTATTATCCAGGCCGGCCCAGCCAGCAGACGGCCAGAACCGATGCACTGGAAGGTACCAGTCGTGTGATTCCTGTGCTGGCCGCCTGGCTGCACTTTCAAGTTGAGACGCAAGTTGAGACACAATTTGAGAAGAAATCCGCCAAGCAAGGGGAATTAATAACCCTTAACGGTCAGAAGCTGAATATTCCAGAGATAGTAAAATCAGCATTTCTGGCAGGTACCAATCCGAGCCATCGGGGTTATTGGGGAAAACTCGAAAGCTATGACCAGAAAATCTGTGAAAGCGCTGATCTGGCACTGGCATTGTGGATAAGTAAGGACTGGGTCTGGAATACATTGACTGACAATGAGCGCAGGCAGGTTACCGACTGGTTTCTTCAGGTGAATCCCCTGTCCACTGTGGATAACAACTGGCATCTTTTTCCACTGACCGTTCAGCTGGTGTTGAAGTCGTTAACCGGGGTTGATCATGTCGATCACCAGAAGTATCAGCGAATTAAAGAGTTTCATGTGGGGGGAGGCTGGTTTCGTGATGGTGCCCGGGGTAATTACGATTACTACAACGCCTGGGGTTTTCATTACTCACTCTATTGGTTAGATCAAATTGACCCTGAGTTTGATCGTGGTTTTATCCACACCTCAATGTCAGAATTTGTGTCCACCTATCTTCATTTTCTGACGCCTGAAGGTATTGCCTTCTTTGGACGCAGTGCCTGCTACCGTCTGGCCGTCTCTGCACCACTGCTGGCCCTTCTTGATATGAAGGGGGATATGGAAAACGATCCGGAAAAATCGTCCATTACGGCGGGTGAAGCTCAGCGGTCACTGGCGACCAGCCTGAGGTATTTTATCGGTAATGGAGCTATGCGTTACGGTGCTCCAACTCAGGGGCTTTTTTCAGAAGACAGTCGTCTAGTGGATAACTACAGTGGTCCCGCCAGCAGCTTCTGGTCCATGCGGGCACTGGTAGTTGCTCTTTACTCTGGCCATCGCACTGGCTTATGGGATGCCAGACCGGAGCCTTTGCCCGTTGAGATCAGTGATTTTCAGCTCGAGATTCCAGCAATAGACGCAAAAGTGATTGGCGTAAAGCAGACCGGGGAAGTGACGGTGATCTTTACCAGTGATTACACTCAGGAGCAGTCACCGGAAACCCGAAGGCTGGAAACACAGTCGTTGAAAAATAGACTGCTTGAACAGCTGACAGGGCGAGCTGAACGCCCCAAAAATAACCTTCTCCGAAAAGGGGTCACCAGTTACAGCTCAAAGATGGCACATTTCTTCTAGAAAGTCAGAGAACTGTTTGGTTTTTGACCTTACTCAATACGAATAGGAGATAAAGCCAATATGATCAGCGCTCAAAATAATGAGCTTGGTCATGTGGGCTTATTTTAGGGATTGCAGCAGTTAGCAGAGGTTATTTTGACAGACTCCGTCTTCCATATCATGGCTAAGCCAAGCAGCTTCCAGTGCAATATGTCCTGTGACTATTGCTTTTACCTGGAGAAAGAAACGATCTATGGCAAGCAGATGCCCATGCGTATGGATGATGCAACGCTTCGTCAATACATCAAACAGCAGGTAAAGGCTCAGGCCAACCTCCCTGAGATCAGTTTTGTCTGGCAGGGGGGGGAGCCAACCATCTGTGGTCTGGACTTTTTCAAAACCATCGTGAAGTACCAGAAGCGTTACAGTAATGGTAAACCGGTAAATAACAGTATTCAGACCAATGGCCTGCTGATTGATGACAAGTGGGCGCGGTTTCTTGCTGAGAATCGCTTCCTGGTGGGAATCTCCATTGATGGGCCTGAGCATCTGCATGATCGTTACCGGGTTTCCAAAGGGCGAACTCCAACCTTTAAAAAGGTCATGGCCGCCATTGAGCGGATGAAAAAGTATAAGGTTGATTTCAATACCCTGACGGTCATCAATGATCATAACTGTGATCATGGCCTTGAGGTCTATCGCTTTCTCAAGTCCATTGGCTCGGATTTTCACCAGTACATTCCCATTGTTGAATTAATGGAGTCTGATGCTCGTATTGATGAGCAGGCCGCTCAGCTTATTTTCCCGGTAAAGCGGGGAAATAATAAAATGACCAGCTTCTCTGTCCCCGGCTCTTCTGATGAGAAGGGGTATGGAAAGTTCATGACTGAGGTGTTTGATGAGTGGGTTAAAAACGACGTAGGTGATATCTATGTGCGTCTTTTTGAAACCGTACTCGCACAGACGCTGGGATACCCGCCTTCCATCTGCATTTTCCAGAAAACCTGCGGTAATGCGCTGGTACTTGAACAGAATGGCGACCTTTATCCCTGTGACCATTTTGTCTATGAAGATCTTAAGCTTGGGAATATCAATGACGAATATGTGATTGATATGGCAAAGTCAGATAAACAAAAAGCCTTTGGTGACAGTAAGGAAACCACATTGACGGACATATGTCGTAGTTGTGAGTTTCTCAACCTGTGTAATGGCGGTTGCCCGAAGCACCGGGTTGTTGAGGTTGGTGAGAAGCATCAGCAGAACCATCTGTGTGGTTCCTATAAAAAGATCTTCAGCCATATGAAGCCGTATATGGAATACATGGCTAACGAACTCCGCCATCAGCGTGCACCACAAACGGTAAAAAGCTTTACGCCTTCTGCTCAATAATTGTTCTTTTATACAGGCATTCACATCCAGTGAGTGCCTTTCCTATTTGAAGAACTTAAAGCTGGTCCAGCTTTAAGTTCTTCAAAACGAAAGTATTTGTTCTCGGTTCGCGCCGATTCTTTCGCTTTTTTTGAAATATTTTCTTTCAAAACATTGTCTTTGACGGCAATCAATAAACAAAAATAAACAAAACGTACTATTGAGATGAAAGACTGGCTCCAATGATGAGCAACAGCCAACCGAATACCTTCAGGAGTTCCCATTGCTTACCTCGAAACAGTCCTCTAAGGCATCAGGATGTCGCGTAACGGGGTTAGGGAGAAGCCTTCTCTTTATCTCACAGTGTTTATTAGCTGGATCGGTTTCCGCGAATGTTCTTGTACCTGATGTGATATCTTTTGAAGAGAATGCTGTTCCGGGGTATGTGGAGCCTCAGGAAAACTCATTGGTTCAACTCTCCTTCAATAAAGCCATTCACGGTGACCAGTCACTTCAATGGGATTGGAATGCTCCATCAGCCGCTCTGAAGATTAACAACAGTTCTGCTATTGATTTGATTACTGATAAGCAGGCCAGAGATGCTTTGGGACGTCCGGCAACTCATGTACTTTCTTTCTGGGTTTACAATGAGCAGGCTCAGGATAAAAGTAAGAAGCTGCAGGTTTTATTGAATGATGACACAAACCATAAAACCGAAGTATCACTGGATTTTACTGGCTGGCGAACATTTGGTGTTTCCATCATCAATGACCTTGGGTTTAACAATGGGCCGATTGACTCTTTAAGTTTTAAAGCGCCCAGTGTTAGCAATGGCTCACTACTGATCGACCGAGTCATGTTTTCCATTGATGACGATCGTTATCAGTGGTCGGACTATCATATTCAGATTGACCGCCATCCATTTACAGAAATTGATTTCAATATTGCCGAGCCTCCACCCCAGGCAACACCCTCAGAACTCGCAGGGGTTAAAGATATTTACCAGAGAACTCTGGAATATCTGGTTGATTCAAACGTTCCTACTTTCCGGGAGTTGCAGAGCAAGTATGCGGAGCTGCATCTGGACGACAATTTAACCAGACCGTTGCGTCATATCATTACCGATAAACAGCAGGTGATCTATCAGCCGGACTCTCTGGTGGGGAATGATAAACTCCAGTTTGATGAATATGTGATTCTGGGGGATAAAGACGACCGCGAAGGTGCAGACAGTAAAGTGGCAGGTTATGCCAAGCTGATGCTGAATATTGGTACGGCTTATCATCAGGATGCATTTCAGGCTCATCAGGTAGAACTGGCCGAAATGTATATCAAGCTGACTGAACATCTTTTAGGTCAGGGATTTTTTCAGGGCAGTGCGCTGGTAACCACCCACCATTGGGGTTACAGCGGTCGCTGGTGGTATCTATCAGCATTGTTGATGGCTGACCAGCTCGAACAAGGCATACGGAATAAAGTTTATGATGCCCTGGTCTGGTACTCCCGTGAATTCAAAGAGAGCTTTGATATGGTTGCGGGACCAGAGAGTAGCAACATGGACTATTTTAACACCCTCTCTATTCAGCATCTGACACTCCTGCTTCTGGAGCCTGATGAACATCGAAGAGTGGCGCTGATACGCAAGTTTTCCGACTTTATTGGAGAGTCACTTGCCCAGACGCCTCCAGGCTTTTTTGATGGTTTCCGTCCTGACGGCACGGCCTGGCGTCATAAAGGCAATTACCCCGGCTACTCGTTTTCTGCCATGGATAATGTGGCAAAGGTTGTCTATTTCCTTAACGATTCACCGTTTTCAGTCAGTGATGCTGGAAAAGCAAATCTGAAAAAAGCCATGATGGCGGGCTGGTTGTACACTAACCCGATTGTTGGGCTGGGTAATTCCGGAAGGCATCCTTTTACCGGGCTTGGAATTAAAGCCTATGACGACGGTATGAAGTATCTGGCTCTCAGCGGAAACCCTGAAAGCGGAGATTCCATTGATGAGGAGCTGGCATCCATCTATCTGCAGGTAACCGGGAAATCGGCGCAGGATGGGCAGTCTATATTCGGACGCAGCATCAACCCTGCGACCCTGCCTGAAGGGCACTGGTCGTTTAATGGCGGGGCGTTTGGTATTCACCGCTATGGAGACACTATGGTGACGTTGAAGGCCTATAACAGCAACGTCTGGTCTTCGGAGATTTATGCGGCGGATAACCGGTATGGTCGTTATCAGAGCCATGGTGGCGTGCAGATCATGCCTTATGGCAATCCTGAATCCTTCGGTTATAAAGAAGATGGTTGGAACTGGAACCGCAACCCGGGCACCACCACGATCCATCTGGAGTGGGATACGCTTGAAAGTCCGAACAGTGGAACCCTGATGGTGTTCTCTGATGAAGCCTTCAGTGGCAGTGCCTCACTGGACAATGAGTTTGGTTTATTTGCTTTCAAGCACAAGGCTCCAGACCGTCCAAACTTTGATCCAACCTTTGTCGCTCGCAAAAGTGTCCTGGCCATTGGCAATCGCCTGATTATGCTCGGTAGCGATATTTCCAATACGGGCTCAGGCTCTAATCGAACGGAAACCACACTGTTCCAGCATGCGATTACCGATGATTCTATGGATACCTGGATTAATGGAGGAAAGATTTCCACATCCACTGACTCAACTCAGCTGGGTGAACATGACTGGCTGATTGATGGTATGGGAAATGGTTATCTGATCGGCAGCAACTCCATTGTAGAGGTGAGACGACAGCAACAGTCATCCCGACATAATAAGACAAAGGAAGCTACTTCAGGCCACTTTGCCAGTGCCTGGATTGATCATGGTGTGCGGCCAGATAAAGCCGGGTATGAATATCAGGTGATTCTTGATACGACGCCACAGGAAATGGAAGCCCTGTCTTTAAACCAGCAGCAGGGGAACCCTGGTTACGAAGTCCTTCGCAAGGATCACCAGTTCCATATTATTCAGGATCAAAGCTCTGGCGTAACGGGGTATGTTGCTTTTGAACGCGGTGAAACCAATCACTCCCTGATTACCCATATTGATAAACCGGCACTGGCCATGGTCAGAACATTATCCACAGGACGGCTCTCCCTGACAGCGGTATCACCTGGTTTAACGTTAAATCATGAAGATGATCGTCAAAGTCATCAGCCAGTGGATGTCACGGTAACAGTGGATGGGTTATGGGAGCTGGTTGAAGATTCACAACAGGGAATTCAGCTGAACAAACTGTCTGACAGTACAGAGGTCACGTTTACCAGTGATTTTGGGCGGAGCAAATCTATTGAACTGAAGCCAGAAGGTGAAGAGTCTGTAACACCACCACCTCCACCCAGTGAAGGCGGTGGTGAGGGTGGCGGCGCTATTGAATGGATGACCCTGTTGGCTCTGTTGTTTGCCTTTGCCATGCGTAAAAAGCCTGACATTAGGTAAATTACTAAATGAATAAGAGTTGCCAGCTTACTGGCAACTCATTCAAGATACTCCCCATGTCATCCTTCTTTCTTGATTGGTTTGCCCTTGACCGTGATGCAGGCATCAGCAACCTGATCTGGCGCTGGCTTACCGCCCATATCGTTCATTTCAGTGCCGTTCATTTCCTGTTGAATCTGGCAGGCATGCTGGTGATTGCCGCCATCAACCGTGCATTTCTTTTTTCCCGGCAAGGGGCTCTCAGTTTTATCTTTCTTTGCCTGTGGGTCAGTGCGGGTATCTGGTTATTCAACCCGGAAATCGTGACTTATGCCGGCTTGTCCGGTGTATTGCACGGTTTGTTTATTCTTGCTGTTGTCATGACAGATCGATATAGCAGAACATTTCAGGTTTTATTACTGGCTCTTTGGGCGGGGAAAGTACTTCTTGAGCAGTCAGGCTTCATAGACTTATCCAGCAGGGCTGAGCTGTTGAGTGTCGCTGTTGCCATTGATGCGCACCTGTATGGTCTGGCTGGAGGGTGGGGAGTGCTTGTACTGAGGGGCTTGCTCAAGCCAGAGCGCAGCTATCCTGAAATATCATATTCGGGTAAGACTGTTGATTAATGTTTGTACTTTTTGATTAATGTCAATATACGTAAGTTTATAATGATTATATATTCCGTATGTTGATGTTTTTTTAGTTCTAAATTTCATTTTCTTTCCTTTTGTTTGTTTTTTCGTGCCAGTTGTTCATTGGTAGGGGGATTCCTGTGCTATTCGAAGCGCTTATGATTGCAATACTTGCGGGTGTCGCAGGTGTTGATCTGTTTAACGGGTTGACCCACATTCATCGACCCATTATCACCGGCCCAATCGTTGGACTGATTCTGGGTGATCTGGAAATGGGGCTGATCACTGGTGCGTCTCTGGAACTGGTCTGGATGGGGATGGCACCGCTGGCAGGAGCCCAGCCACCGAATGTCGTTATAGGGGGAATCATCGGGGTGGCATTTGCCATTCTGACTCAGGCAGAGCCTCAGGCTGCCATTGGTGTTGCTGTGCCTTTTGCAGTAGCGGTTCAGGGGTTGATTACATTGTTGTTTACCGCCATGTCTCCAATGATGCATCGCTGTGATGAATTAGCGGAAAAAGCAGACTGGAAAGGAATTGATAAGATCAATTATCTAGCCATTGGCGTGCTTTTCAGCTTCTATTTTATTCTGGCTTTTCTACCAATCTATTTTGGTGCTGAACAGGCGAAAGTTGTCGTAGAAGTCGCTCCACAATGGGTGATGAATGGTCTGGGGGTTGCTGGTGGTTTAATGCCTGCTATTGGTTTTGCCATGCTGATGAAAATCATGTTCAAGCAAAACTATATCCCCTATTTTATCGCAGGATTTCTGGCGGCAGCCTATTTGGAGCTTCCGGTCATTGCTATTGCCTTGGTGGGTATTGCCATTGCCATGGCGGATTACTTTAAGAGTCAGCAAACCGTAACACAGGCAACCGTCCAGGCTGGAGATGTAAACGATGGCATTTAATAGCGAAGCGGCCATGAGCGCAAAGGCCAAACGGATGCTGAACAAGGCTCAGGAAAGCAGCAAGCTGGATGTGGATGAATACCAGGATCAATCTCCGGGTGAAGTGCTGAGCCGTGATGATATAAATAGAATGGCGGTGCGCTCTCTGGCTTTGCAGGCATCGTTCAACTACGAACGTATGCAGGCAGCTGGCTGGCTTTATGGTCTGAACCCTGCTCTAAGAAAGATCCATAAAAACGATACGGATATGAGTCGTTCCATGCAATTACACATGGAGTTCTTTAATACGCATCCGTTTCTGGTCTCCTTTATTATGGGGGTGGTGCTGGCGATGGAGCGCAGCAAAGAACGGTTGTCTGTTATCCGTGCGATCAAAGTTGCCATGATGGGGCCGCTGGGTGGTATCGGTGATGCACTGTTTTGGTTAACTCTGCTACCTATCTGCGCGGCTCTCGGTGTTTCGCTGGCAATGGAAGGCAGTGTACTGGGGCCTATTCTGTTTCTGGTGCTGTTTAATGCGGTTCATTTTGGCCTCCGTTTTGGCCTGGCGCATTATGGCTATAATGCCGGCTCAAGAGCGATCAGTGCCCTGAAGGAACATACCCAGAAATTTTCCCATGCGGCGACGATTGTTGGTTTGACCGTAGTGGGTGGGTTGATTGCTACCTTCGTTCGGTTGCAAATGACTGCGGTGGTGGAAGTCGGTAAAGCAAGTATTAGTCTGCAGGAAGACCTGTTTGACCCGATCATGCCAAAACTGCTGCCATTGGCGTTTACCATGATGATCTTCTATTTCGTGAAGAAAGGCGTTTCACCGCTGAAGATTATCGGTGGGATTGTGACAATGGGGCTTGCTGGTTCTTACTTTGGGGTTCTGTAAAGTCTGCGTTGGTTAAGAAAGGGTTCCTGACTGGTTTGCCAGCAGGAACCTGCAAATGCCTAGGGCCTGTTGACGTTTCGTTGCGAGCTCAGCGGATCAGGGCGCTCCTATGACGAGGCGCGGCATTGCAGGAATGCTGGTGCCTTTCAAAATGCCGCAACGAAGCCATAGGGGCGCCCTGATCCGCCCGAAGGGTGACCCAGAAAAGCACCATCTGCTTTGTCAGGCTTGCTTGATGTAGAATAACTATATGCTTCGCAAGCCTTTCGCGCATATGACGCTTTTCTAGATCACTGAGCACGCAACGAAACGTCAACAGGCCCTAAGCGTAAGTAAACACATCTATATTTATCCGCTGCTGATACCACAGGTTATCTGAATCCCGCAAAATAGTACCCGGCTCCTTACCCAGTGTGTTGACAATACAGCAAGGCGCCGGCTTTCAAAAAGTTCCTTCGATTGGTCATATAAAGAAACGTTAGACGCTGCAAGTAATGCGCAAAAATACTCAAGGTTGAACACTCAGGCTTTGATAGCCGTCAATCTGAGGGTGTTTAATCTGAAAGTTTGTGTTTTGTTTCTCTTTCTTGTTGTTTGCTTTTTTGTTTCGATATTTTTCGTAAGTCGATGGTCGTTGATTGGAGTCAATAAACGAAAATATTTACAAAGTAATATGAAAGCCTGTTAGAAAGACATGGGTGAGCGCAGTAAAAAAATGACCAATCGCAGAGATTTCCTTAAAAGAAGCGCTGCACTGGCCGCAGTAGCAGGTACGGCTTCCGTGTCCGGTATGCTTGCCGGCTGCAGTGGAACAAGCCAGACAGTAACTGCTGACAGTAAAGCAGGAACACCTGAACAGGAAAGCAAGCGTCCAAACATTGTCTTTTTCCTGGCTGACCAGCATCGCCGTCAGGCTTTAGGGCTTTGGCAAAATCCTCAGTACGCATCCTACCTTAATGGCGTTTCCGATCCGGTTCATACTCCAGTCATTGACCAGTTTGCTCAGCAGGGTCTGGTGCTTTCCCAGTGCTGTTCATCCACTCCGGTTTGCAGTCCACACCGTGGCATGCTGTTCAGTGGTATGTTTCCTCACTCGAATGGAGTTCCCTGGAACTGTCGTGTAGATCGTGACTGGGGGCTGATTCGTGATACCGAGTCTCTGGCCAAGGTTCTGGGCAGAAATGGCTATTCCTGTGGTTACATTGGTAAGTGGCATCTGGATAAGCCAGAACCCAATGATCCGGCCAACCCAGGTAAATATGTTGCCGAAAGCTCACCGAACTGGACGGGGCCTATTGAGCACAGCATGGACTCCTACACACCACCGGAAGACCGTCAGGGCTTTGACTTCTGGTATGCCTATGGTACCGACGATGACCATGCCAACCCTCATTACTATGATAATGATGGTAAACGTCATGAGCCGGGTATCTGGGCAACCATCCATGAAACGGATGTCGCCATTGATTATCTGAAAAACACCAGCAATCAGCGTGATTTAGACAACCCTTTCTGTCTGTTTGTCAGCACGCACCCTCCACACCCGGATTATGCAGATCTGGAAGACACTGACCCTGAGATGTATCACAAACATTACTCTCCGGAAAAAGTGGCGAATGTGGATGATCTGCTCAACCGTCCTAACCGGCATAACGATCAGCTGCCCATGAAAATGGTCTATAGCAGCAACGAACAGCTGATGAAAGGGAAGCCGGGTAAAGGGCTGAGTACAGAGGTTGTTCGCTATTACTATTCAAGCATTTCCGGTGTTGACCGTCAGTTTGGCCGTCTGCTGAAAACGTTGGATGAGCTGGGCATGTCAGAAAACACTATCGTCGTTTATACCTCTGACCATGGTGAGATGATGGGTAGTCATGGCCTGATGTCGAAAAGTACTGCCTATGAAGAAGCACTGGGTATCCCGATGATTGTCCGCTATCCAGAAGCTATCAAGCCTGGTGTTAACGATGTACTGATGGGGTCAATGGACTTCATGCCTACGTTGCTTGGCCTTGCTGGTCTGAACAGCGAAATTCCAAAGTCTGTTGATGGACAGGACCTGACACCTCATTTCCTGGGGACGGCGGCAAAAGAGAGCAGGCCAACTTCCATTCCTTATCTCCTGCATACCGAGCAGAAAGGCCTTCGTACTGACCGTTACACCTTTGTGATCAATAAAGAAGGTGAAGGGGTTCTGTTTGATAACAGTGCTGACCCATATCAGATGAACAACCTGTTTGACGCTGAAAAGGAAGTGGTCAAGGCCTTGGGTAAGGAACTTGGGCAGTGGCTCCGTAAGGGGGATGATCTCTGGTTCCAGACCCGAATCAATAAACACCTGATTGATTACGTTTAATACGCAACATCTGACTGGTGATAGGCCAGTCAGATCCCTCCGTTTAATGACAGCTAAGTGAACAGCATGTATTTGAAGACTTCTCTGGTAATTCTGGCGACCACTCTTGGGCTGCTATCCGGGTGCTCAACAGTATCTGAAAGCAGCAGGCAGTCGGCATCCTCTGTTCAAACAGAGTTCAGTGAAGTGACCGTCAGCACGTCAAAGGAGCTGGCCAAGGCGGTCAGCCGTATGCGCAGGGGCGGTGTCATTATTCTGGAAAGTGGGGATTATGATGATTTGAATCTCAGCCTCTCCCGTTCCTATCGGCCTGAAAGCCCGTTGCTGATTAAGGCGAAGGAGGGGGGTACTGTTTTTATCACGGGTGATACCGAGATTCAGATTACCGGTAAACATATCACGTTATCTGGTTTTACCTTTGAGCGTGGTACCCGTTCTGGTGGTAAAGCAGAACTGATTTACATGGCGGGCGAACACAATCGCATTACCCAGAGTTTGTTCAGGAATGTTGATGATCTGGAAGGTGTCTGGGTTCAGATGAACGGGCGCTACAATCGTATTGATCATAGCTGGTTTGAGGGCAAAACCAGTGGGCAGAGCTACATCAATATGGACATCAAAGAAAACAGACCCGTTTATCATCAACTTGATCATAACTACTTTACCCGTCAGCCACTGGGCAAAAACGGAGGCTCTGCTTCACGGGTAGGACATGGCTCCATGTACCTGAACAATGCCCGTATCCTGTTTGAATACAACCTGTTTGATGATGAAAGTGGTGAAAGCGAAGTGATCTCTGCCAAGAGCAGTGAGAACATTTTCCGTTACAACACCTTTAAAAACTCCCGTGGTCACCTGAGTCTTCGTCAGGGTGAGCGCGCTCTGGTCTATGACAACTACTTTATTGGTACTGGTGAAGAAAAGCACGGAGGCCTGTTTGTCCGGGGTGAAGGCCATGTGGTGTTCAATAACTATTTTCATAACCTGAACGCCAAGCCGAGATATAAAGAAGAAGGTGCTGTTTCGTTTGGCGCTGCAACCGGTAGTTATGATGGACAGCGTGCAGACAAAGGGCTGAATGGTCGCCACTTTCCCATTACCCGGAATATTCTTTTTGCCAATAACACCATCGTGAAGCCCGGTGATTTTGCCATGGTCATCGGCTCACAGGTTGGCAGCCGTGATCGTACATTGATTCCCGATAGTCTTTATCTGATCAACAATCAGCTGGTGGGCGCAAGACGTCAATCTGTGCTTCAGCTGGATGGGGCCAAAGATATGGTATGGCAGGCCAACTTCAGCAGTGATGCGATTCCAGGACATGATCATACAGGTCTGACTGATTCGCTAATTTCCTTGGCTGATGGACCTTTTGGAATGCCCATGCCAACGGATATGCAGGCCGGTGTCAGTGGTAAAGACCTCGGCGTTTATCTGGAAAAGCTGAATCTCGATATGACATGGGAAGAGAACCGCTCGATGGTTGAGCGTATTCAAAATCAGACAGCAACTGCCGGTTTTTCAATACCTCACAACGCTGAGAATCAGCCAGTCCACCCTCTTACTAAAAACGACGTTGGACCTTCATGGATGATGCATTGAGGTTTTTAGGGTACTGCCTGCGAGAGTAGGCAGTATCGGAATTCAATCGATCAAATTCACAATAACAGCAGCATCTGCCCGGGTCCTTCTACTTGTTTTCATCAAAAGGAACCCAGGTTTTGAGCACAGAGCTCGTGGGAGTAAACATGAGAAAACCTGGAAAAATGACCCGTCTGGCCACCTCCATCTGCATGGTAACTGGCATGCTGGGTGGCATGTACAGCCTGAACGTTATGGCCAGCGGTGAGCTGACCAACAGCGAAAAGCTCAGGGCGCAGATTGTTTCCTTTGAGGAAGCAAAGGTTCCGGCGTGGGCAACGGCCAAATCCGGCAAGTTGAGCATGGACAGCCGTTATTACATCAATGGTCGTCAGGGCATGCGCTGGGACTGGCAGCCTGGAGATGTACTGGAACTGAAACTGCCAGAGCCTTTCCGGGTTTATCCGAGAAAAGAGGCATCCGATGCCTATGGTCGTAATGCGATCTCTCTCTTCTCCGCATGGCTGCATAATGACCAGCCAATGGATGAGACCGTCCGTTTTGAGTTTGGTAATGGTAGCGGTACCAATGCCTCTTTTGAGATGAAACTGAATTTTGATGGCTGGCGCAGTCCGGGTCAGGGTTTTGACCGTGACATGAGTGGCAAGCCAGCCAGCACCATGGATACGGTGCGGATTATTGCGCCGAATACCGCCAAAGGCGGTACGTTCTATATTGATCGTCTGATGGTGTCTATTGACGATGACCGCCGTCACTGGAGTGACTATCACACGACGACCGACAATAAAGTGCCGGAAATTGATTTTGGCATTCCGGATAACGTTCCTGCTGCAACCCCTGAACAGTTGCAGGATATCCAAAAAATCAAAACCTCCCTTCAGAACTTTTATGTTGGTCGCAGCAAACTGACTGAAAAAAGCATCAACAAGGTTAGGGAAGACTTTGCTGATACTGAGCTTAAGCGTGAAGATGGCGTGTTGACCGGTCGCCATGTACTGACTGGACAACAGGTTAAAATCTACCAGCCAAAGCACCTTGATGCTGATGACAAGCTGCTGGTTAAGGATTACCTCATCTTCCGTCCTTATGTAGAACTGATGCTGAAGATTGGCCAGATTTATCACAAAACCGATGATGCTGCTCTGAAGAAAGAGATGGCAGACAAGTTTGTGATGATGAGTGAGCACCTGTACAACCAGGGCTTCGTTGCCGGCAGTACACTGGTAACCAGTCACCACTGGGGATACAGCGGCCGTGACTGGTATACCTCCATGTTTGTCATGGAAGATGTACTGCGTGAAGCGGGTCTGCTTGATGATGCCTATGATGCGTTGATGTGGTATTCCCGTGAGTTTAAAGACAGCTTTGATATGGAGCTGAATAAAAAAAGCTCCAACCTGGACTACTTCAATACGCTGTCACGCCAGCACCTGATCATGGTGCTGCTGGAAGAAGACCCTGATCGTCGTGTGGCTCTGTTGAACAAATTCAGCGGCTTCGTTTCTGGAGCCCTGGCTCAGACTCCGACCGGTGAATACGATGGTTTGCGTCCTGATGGCACCGCCTTCCGCCATCGTGGCAACTATCCGGGTTACTCTTTCCCTGCTTTTGTCGGCATGGCTCATGTTGCTGAATTGCTTTCTGGAACCGGGTTTGAACTGACACCTGCGGCCAGAAAAAATGTAAAGAATGCCTTCATGGCAGCCCGAAACTATGCCAACCCTCAGATTGGCATGGGTATCAGCGGTCGTCGCCCATTCAAGGGCAGCAACGTACACGGAATTAAAGAAATTTATCGCATGCTGGCCGTGGCAGGAAATGCTGAAACCGGTGAGCCGCTGGATGCAGAGCTGGCCGCTACGTATCTGCGTCTGGCTGAGCTGGACGAAACCGCCAGCGTTTCCCTGTTTGGTGAAAAGGTGATGCCGGAAGCCATGCCCCAGGGACATTGGAGTTATAACTATGGTGCTTTTGGTGTTCACCGTTTTGCGGACAAGATGGTCACTCTCAAGGCCTTCAATAAATACGTCTGGTCATCCGAGATTTACCACAATGCCAACCGTTATGGTCGTTACCAGAGCCATGGCAGCGCCCAGATTATCCCGATGGGTGATCAGCCTGAGCTGAGCCGTGCGGATAAAGGGTTTGATGAGAATGGATGGGACTGGAACCGTATGCCGGGTGCTACCACCATCCATCTGCCGCTGGAGAAGCTGGATAGCCCTAAGAAGCACACGCTGATGCTGCGCTCGGAAGAGACCTTCAGTGGCAGTGGTAATCTGGACAACCGCTATGGTGCCATGGGCTTCAAGCTTGGCCCGGTTCAGGACCTGAAGAACATCGACAGCAGTTTCGAAATGCTCAAGTCTGTGACGGCCATTGATAACCGTCTGGTCATGGCGGGCAGTGATATCAGCAATGATACGGAAGATCATTCAACTGAAACGACACTGTTCCAACACGCGATCAATGATCGTGTCCATGAGCTCTGGGTAAATGGACGACTGGTGAAAGATTTTCCATTCCAGGCAACCCTGGGGCAGGGTGACTGGCTGATGGATGGTCATGGTAACGGTTATCTGATTGTCAGCGACAGCAAGGTGGAAGTTCGTCGGCAGCATCAGAAATCCCGCCACAACGAGAACAAAAAGCCAACCGAAGGTGATTTCTCGGTGGCATGGGTAGACCACGGTGCAAATCCGGATGAAGCCGGCTACGAGTACATGGTGGTTCTGGATGCTACGCCTGAGAAAATGGCGTCGCTGGCCAAACAGGCCGATAGCGGTGAGCTGCCCTATAAGCACGAGCAGAAGCGGAACCTCCACAAAACCTTTGATAAGGCTACGGGAGTGTCCAGCTATGTTGCCTTCAGTTCGGCGCGTCCTAACGATGACTATGTTGTGGCGATTGGCACACCTTCCATTACCTTGTTGAAGGAGAATGGCAGTGGTCTGGATATCAGTGTTGCATCAACTGATATTAACCTGACCCGCGAAACGCACAGTGCGCCAGTCAAGGTTAACCTGACCGTAAAGGGAGCCTGGAAGACAGCAACTGAGATGGATAACGTTAAGGCGGTGGTCAAGGGCAGTCGTACGCAATTGGTCGTTACGGCGAAAGACGGTATTCCTGTTCAGTTCAAACTGACTCAGGGATAGTCCATTGTGTTGCAGGTTGGTGCTTCCGAAAGGGGGCATCAACCTGTCTGGCAATAGAACAGTTTATGGCCATACTCAAAAAACACTTGCTGGCAGCAGTGATGAGCTGCTCCGTCCTGACGTCAGCTGCCGAACCATCAAACCTCCCGTCATCCGCTTCCCTGAAACCGCCAAACTTTATTGTCATTCTGACGGACGATCAGGGCTATGCGGATGTCGGGTTTAATGGCAGTCAGGATATTGCTACTCCGAATATTGACCGGATCGCCGACGAAGGCACCCGGTTCACCAATGGCTATGTCACTTTTTCGGTGTGTGGTCCCAGCCGTGCCGGGTTATTGACCGGACGCTACCAGGACCGTTTTGGTTTTGGCCGTAACCCGGTGATTGACCCAGCTGATCCCCGTGCGGGCCTGCCGGTATCGGAGAAAATGATCTCTGAAGTACTGCAGCCGGTAGGTTATACCTCGGCCATCATTGGTAAGTGGCATATGGGAGCACACCCGGTATTTCATCCCAATAAACGGGGTTTTGACTATTTTTATGGTTTTTTATCGGGCGGGCATCGCTACTTTCCTGAAGAGCTGACTGTCGACTCGATTGATGAAGCTGTGAAAGAGAATGCTTGGTATCGAACAAAGATCATGCAGAACCATCAGCGTATTGATATTGATGAGTACCTGACTGATGAGCTGTCCAACGAAGCGGTCAGCTTTATTGAACGGGAGCAGGATAACCCGTTTTTCCTGTACCTGGCCTACAATGCGCCTCATACGCCATTACAGGCGACAAGTGAGTATCTGAAACGGAATCGACACATCAGGGATAAAAATCGTCGTACCTATGCAGCCATGATAACAGCGGTGGACGACGGTGTTGGCCGGGTGCTTGATACGCTTGAACAGCTGGATATTGACGACAATACCCTGGTGTTTTTCCTGTCAGATAATGGTGGCTCGCGGAAAAATGCTTCAAACAATGCACCGTTAAGAGGGAGTAAAGGTGAGTACTTTGAAGGAGGAATTCATGTGCCGTTTGCCGTCAGCTGGCCGGGAGTGATCCCTTCCGGTGTTGATTATCATCATCCGGTCAGTTCTCTGGATATTATGGCGACATTGGCCAGTCTGGCTGATGCACCGATTTCCGAAGAGCGCCCATTGGACGGTGTTAATCTGATTCCGTATATCACAGGCAAAAACAGCGATTTGCCACATGAAGTACTATTCTGGCGAGGTTTTGATCAAGGCACTCTGGCGATGCGTCAGGGCGATTTAAAAGTGATGCATTCCAGGAAGTACGGAGATCATCTGTATGACTTGAAAATGGACCCTAGTGAAAAGAATAATCTGGTTGAAGAAAATAAAGCGATGTTTTCCCGAAAAAAACAGCAAATGGAGGCATGGGCTGAAGAGCTGATCGATCCAGTGATTCGCCCTTTGCGTGTTAATAAAAAAGAAAAAGGGTAACGTTAAAAGAAGAACTCTCATTCTTTGACTTGAATCAAAGACGGCTTTTATGTTTAAAAAAATAATCACTGTCTTTGATATCTGTCACTATTTTTATTATTGGGATATTGTTTTTATTGTTGACCAGAAAAGATTGACAGCCTCTCTTTTTGATTCTCTTGATCGATAACAAACAATATCAAGAGGTATTTCAAACTTTTTTTCTCTTGGGAAAGCGGGAATCAATATTCCTTTCTCCAGCTCTTCTTTAATGGCATGAGTTGGTGCCCAGGCAATACCCGCACCATTTATTGCCATTTTAATCAGGGATTCACTCAGGGTCGTTTCAAAAACCTGTTCAAATCTGAATTTGTTTTCTTCTACCACTGAATTAACGACACCGTATAAGAAGGTCTGCTTTGAATAGGCAAGATAGGGCATAGGCTGGTAGTGGGAGATGTTTTTCCTGAGCTCCGGAGCTATAACGGGAATGATTCGGGTGGTAGAGACGAGCATGCGCTCCACCTTATCTTCAAGGATGTATGAAGGGCGCATGCCTTGGGTGTCATAGACAAATATAGCGTCACAGGCATTATCCAGCAATGCCTGAAAATGGTTGTCGATCCCCTGTATGGAAGGGGTCAGCGAAAAATTCAGCCCCTCAAGCATCTTACCTGCCTTGTTAAACAGGTTTGGCAGAAGATTCAGTGCGAAGGAGTGCAGACAGACCACCCGAACAGAGTTATCCGTCCTAAGGGATGCCTGAGAAAAATCATTATTGGTTTCCCGTATGAGTTGCAGCATCTTTTCAACATAGGGAACAAACTTTTCGCCGTCCTCCGTCAGCTTTATTGGGTAAGAAGTTCTGTCAAATAAAGGTACACCTACCCAGAGTTCTAATGCCTGGATACGTCGGCTGAAAGCGGATTGAGTCACGTGTCTTGCGGTAGCTGCTGCCGAAAAGTTACCCAGCTCTTTAAGACTTATAAAATCATCCAGCCATTTGAATTCCAGAGAAGACATTGAATCAATTACACCTATGTTTCCGATGAATAACATTATTCACAATTAGCAATGGAAAACAAAATACTTTTATAAAATGTAAGGGTATGCTCAATCCCGTTTTCTATTTGACCACGAATTCTTACCTCTACTTTTGATTATCAATAGTGGTTTTGACTCTTTATCAAGCCAAGAAAAGTTATGTTTACTATTCTGAAAAATACAAATCTCTATAAGCCCGAGTATGTGGGTAAGTCAGATATCTTGCTTGGCCAAGGGAAGATTCTGGCAATAGAAACGGAACTGAACATTAGCGGTCTTGATAATATAAAGGTCATCGACTGTAAGGGAAAACCCATTACTCCGGGCTTGATTGACCAGCATATACATCTTACCGGGGGCGGTGGTGAGGCAGGCTTCAGCAGTCGTACACCCCAGGTAACGCTGACCAAACTGATTAAGGCCGGGACAACCACAACCGTTGGTGTACTGGGTACTGATGGCATCTCACGCTCACCAAAAGATTTGTACGCCAAGGCTGCGGCCCTGACAGCGGAAGGTATCACTGCTTACATGCACACGGGTTCCTACGAGGTGCCAACCAAAACAATTACCGGATCAATCCGTGATGACCTGACGTTTATTCCGGCCATTCTCGGTGTCAAGATCGCTCTGGCCGACCATCGAAGCTCTTTTCCAACCACTCAGGAACTGGCAAGAATCGTTTCTGATATTCGTATTGCCAGTCTGCTGGCCGGTAAAAAAGGGGTGCTTCATATCCATATGGGGGGATTGCCACAGCCCTTTGCACAGGTTGATGAACTGATGGCAATGGGGATGCCTGTTCAGCACATCTCTCCGACACATGTTGCCCGTACAGAAAACCTTTTTGGTGAGGCGATCAAGTTTGCTCATAAGGGCGGCTTTATCGACATCACATCCGGCGGAAGTCGTTTTACCCCACCTGAACAGGCTGTGAAGCTGGCCCTTGAATCCGGTGTGTCCGCCAGCCAGATTACCATCAGTTCGGATGGTAACGGCAGCCTGCCAAAATTCAATGAGCGGGGGGAGATCAGTGGTCTCACTGCTGCAGCTGTTGACAGTAACCTTCTTTTATTACCGCTGATGATTGATCAGGGGATTTGCCCGGAACAGGCCATTGCCATGATGACGGCCAATGTCGCCAGCTCTCTGGGTATCAGCAAAGGACGCATTGAGGTTGGTCAAGATGCGGATATCTGTCTGTTTAATGACGATTTCACGCTAAACAGCGTCATCGCTAAAGGAAACGTGATGATGCACAACAACGAGCTGCTTGTTGCCGGCAATTTTGAAGAATAAATGGCGATGAGTGGCTGATGATTCGCTCTTTCCGATAAGCGTTTCCTGTATCTGATTCTGCGACGGCTTTTGACGTCAAAAGCCGGGCTTTTTTATTGTCTGCTTTCCATGATTCCTGCGCGATAGCAGAGGGATAAGCGATAAAACATTCATAGTAATGGGGGGATAATCTATGACGACGATGTTCAGTCTGGCCGTTATTTTTATAACAGGGTTCCTGATTTTCAGGAAATACAATCCACAGGCCGTACTCTTCTTTGGTGGTCTTCTGCTATTGATTGGTGCCATTGTCGGCGGAACCGGTGTCCCTCTGGCTGAATCTCAAAGCAGTGGCTCTATCCTGCTGGACCTGTTTACCTTTATCAAAGTGAAAATGAGTTCGACTGTTGCCGGGCTTGGCCTCTACATCATGGCGGTTGCGGGTTTTGCAAAGTACATGGATCATATTGGCGCATCTCAGGTACTTGTGCAGGTGACGCTGAAACCACTGCAGAAGTTTCAGTCCCCCTACATGGTGCTTGCGCTGGGTTATCTGGCAGGTCAGTTACTTAATGTCTTTATTCCCAGTGCTGCAGGACTTGGCCTGCTGCTGATGGTTACGCTGTATCCGGTGCTGACAAAGCTGGGTGTGAGTAAGGTTTCAGCAGTCGCTGTTATTGCGACTTCTGCATGTCTGGACCTGGGACCTGCCTCTGGTAACTCGGTCATGGCCGCTACCAACTCTGGCATGGATGTTACCGAATACTTTATGAACTACCAGTTCCTGGTGGGTGGTGTAACTGCGATTGCCATTGCCATTATGCATTTCTTTGTTCAGCGTTATTATGACGCCAAGGGGCATGGCGCTGAGTACTCACAGGATGTTGAAGTAGACGTTAAAGATAAAGAAGCACCTATCTGGTACTGCCTGCTGCCCCTGGTGCCACTGGTCCTGATTTTCACCTTCAGCAAGATGGTTATTTCTTCGGTCAAAATCGATATCGCCACCGCGATGTTTCTTTCTGTGACCATCGCATTGCTTTGCGAAGTCATTCGCAAGGGCGCTAAAGAGACTCTGGGCTCTTTGCTGGTGTACTTTGATGGCATGGGTAATGCGTTTGCCCGTGTTATTACCCTGATTGTGGCTGGCCAGGTATTTGCCCATGGCCTGAAAACCATTGGTATTCTGGATACCGCCATTAATGCGGCAACCTCAGCATCCATTCCTGTGGCTGTGCTGGTTGTCATTATGGTGGTTGTTATCGCCCTGTTCTCCATTCTGATGGGCTCAGGTAATGCACCGTTCTTCAGCTTTGCTGCCCTGGTTCCGGATATTGCTGCCAAAGTGGGTGTTGGTCCTATTGCCATGCTGCTGCCAATGCAGCTGGGTTCTGGTATTGCACGCTCAATGTCGCCTATTGCGGGCGTTATTATCGGTGTTGCCGGTATTGCTGGCGTCAGTCCTTTTGATATCGTCAAACGTACTGCTCCGGTAATGGTGGTTGCTCTGGTAGTATCTACTGGAATGTCCCTCCTGCTCACCCTTTAATGCAAGAAGCCTCCTGGCTTCTTTCCTCTTGGCTGCGCTCGCATTCCTTGCTGAGGCGCAGCCATTCCAACGCCATTCGTTTGAAAACGGTATTCTTCTGATGATCATAAACAGGGATCTTATCGCTGAGATATCCAGGGGCATGGTTGAATATCGCCATGCCATTCACCGGTATCCAGAAACTGGGTTTCAAGAAGTTCGTACTGCCGAATTGATTACTGGTGCTTTGAAAGAGACGGCTGCTGTTATTACTGACGGTTTTGGTAAGACGGGGCTGGTAGCCACCATTGAAGGCATGCATCCGGGACGAGAAATTTTGTTGCGCTGCGATATGGATGCCCTGCTTCTTGAAGAGGATACTGGCCTGTCATACGCTTCAGAAAATCCAGGCGTAATGCACGGGTGTGGGCATGATGGGCATACCGCCATCATGCTTGGGGTTGCCTCCTACCTTTCACATCATCGCGATTTCAGTGGCAAGGTCCATATGCTCTTTCAGCCTGCTGAAGAGCGGTATGGTGGAGCTCGTGAAGTGGTAAAAGGCGGACTGTTTGAGCAATTTCCTGAGATTGACTGTGTCTATGGAATTCACAACTGGCCAGGGCTTGAGCTGGGATCCATTGCCAGCCGACCAGGACCACTGATGGCGTGTGGCGGCTCATGGACAGTCATTATCCGAGGTACTGGTGGTCATGGGGCCATGCCTCACCAGACGACGGATCCAACCGTTACCCTGGGTGCTGTTATCACCAATATGCAGTCGATCATCAGTCGGAATGTATCGCCGGTTGAGGCTGCCGTGTTGTCCATTGCGCATATTAATGCCGGAGACCCTGCAGTGCGGAATGTCATCCCTGCTGAAGTGGTGATGAGTGGTACCTGTCGCGCGTACGATAACGACGTACACTCTATGCTCTTTAAAAGACTTGAAGAGGTGGCTCAGAAAACGGCAGAAGTTTATGGCTGTGAGGCAGAAGTGAATATTAAGTACGGCTATCCAGCCGTTGTTAATGATTCACTGAAATTCAAAATTGCAGAAACTGCTGCCAGGCTGACGGTTGGGGATCAATGGAATGGGGATATAAAGCCGGTGACCCCCTCTGAAGACTTTTCATTCTATCTGGAGCAGGTACCCGGTGTATTTGCTTTTATTGGCAATGGAAACTCTGCCGCTTTACATACACCAAAGTACGATTTTAATGACAATATTATTCCAGTAGGTATGGAGTATTTTCTGCATATTATTAATCTGGAGCTGCAATAATCCGTATGAGTAGATAATAACCGTATATTTTCATGCGATAGAATCCCCCAGACAGTGGCTGGGGGAAAAGAGATTATTGTTCCATCAACCAGTTGGGTATTTCTCCCAGGCGATATTCCAACTGCGCCAGAAACAGCGAGCCCGGTAATACTGGCTGCCCGTTGGACTCTACATAAGCCTGTGGCTCATCGGGCAGGGCCTTTTTATAGAGTTGTGGTTCTTTTCGGTTAATGTACCGGTAATAGTCCTGCTGACTGGCAAAATGAACGGGTTTACCATGCATGCCCACAACCACTGGCATAATCATGCGACCAAATGCGGAAGGGCGCATAAACTCATAAGGCTCATCACTGCTGTAGGCGACAGCGCTATTTTTTGGATTCCAGAACACCAGACCAATCAGGTGGTTGGGCTGGTTTACCGTAGCGCCACCCCAGCGACCATAAATCCAGCCGCCCTCAGTGCGGTCAAACAAGTTGATCCGTGGTTGGGCTGCATGGAGGTCTGGAGAGGAAGTGCTTGAATACCAGGTGTTCAGGTGAACGTTGGAAGAGGAGTAGTGAGAAAAGCCCGGTGAGTGCCAGGTATCGGCCTCATCCCGCACATTCATACTCAGATTGTTAAAAGAGCGCTGGAACTGCAGGGAAAGGTGACCTGGGTTCCCATGGAAGCTGATATCCATCACCGTAGAGTTCACGGTATCCGTCAGCTGCAGCCCCTGATTAAAGTCCGTAAAGGTGACATCTTTCACCCAGCTGTTGGCGGATTTCCTGATCGTGATAAAACCCCAACCGCTGTCGTGTATAGCAGACTTATGATGTTTGAACTTCTCTTTCCAGTTACCCCGGAAAGCCAGGTCTTCTACACCGATCTCTTCAGTCCGTTCACTGCGGTAGACTGTCCATTTATCGTCGGGGTGGATATCCACCTGCACGGGAGCTGCCAGTGTCAGTGTAGTGCCATTGATCGCCGTAACCTGGTGAATCTCCCGAAGCTCCAGACCCTGCTTCAGTTTCTTCATGCTGGGCTCAACACGGTACGGCCCCATATGTTCCTGAATACGATCCGGGCTGGAGACTTTGGCAAAGACCTCGATCCAGTCTCCCACCTTAAGGTCTTTTGTGTCAGAAACCTGAAGCTGTTTGCTGGTACCACCTTTTATCGGTTGTGTAATGGTACCAACCTTTTCGCGGTGGCCCTCTCCCAGGGAAAAAAGTCTTGGAATAGAGTAGAGCTTCTTCGGATCCATCGGCAGATGTGGCTGATCCATATACAGTTCGGTTTCGCTGCCACAGCCTCTCAGAATAAAGTGGCTCTCCGTTACGGCAATGCTCTGGCTGGCCAGTGACTCCTTACTGTCAGGATCAATAAGGGCCATATCCGAGGATTCATTCATCCGGTAACGGCCTTTAGGGAACAGGAGTACGACACCTTTTACACTGCCTTTCTGAATGGCTTTTTCGGCAACGGCAATGGCATCACGAACCGCAGCTTTATCGCTTTTACCATCATTGGGAATAGCTCCGTACTGGGTGATATCAAAAATGGTGTATCCGGTGGCGGGGTCAATAGTGGCTCCGGAGCTGCAGCTGAATGCCTTGTTCAAGGTTGGCAGTGGCTGCTCACTTTGACGGTATCCAGCATAAGAAAAGTTGGTAACCACAGGCTGTGAAGAACCGCTGAAATCAGTGGCCATCAAGTCTGAGTCTGGCGCCCGGGAATCAACCCAGGCCTGCCAGGTAGAAGACAGGTTTCCGGCTTTTTGGGTTGACTCGGCCATGTGCCCGGAGGCCATTGCATGGTGGCCACACAGGCTGATCATCAGCGTAGAGCTAATGGCCAGAGAGAGTATGTTGAGTTTCATAACTGGAGATGTCCAGAGTGGCAGCTCCGGCTTCGGTTCATAGCCGGAGTGAATTGGTTAGAATATTAAATGAGTTATCCCTGCAAATTGGCGTTAACGTTTCGGTAATACCAGAGCCAGGGGGTCCAGCTCAGGGACAGCTTTTCGGTCAGTGTTTTTTCGGCAACATCCATTACCTCATCACCAGCCCAGCCAAGGACGATATAAGGTCCAGCCCCTTTGTTCTTTCTGGCTTTGGAGGTCGAACCACTTTCACGAAAGTCCGCGATGCTGCCTTTGATAAATGCAGTGACCTCTTTGTCATTACTGGTCAGCATAATATCGAGAAAGGTATCCACAAATGGCTGCATCTTCTCGCGGGTCAGACCGTAAGGGTTGTCACCATCGTTGTAGAGTTTGGTAAGAATCTGCAGGTCCAGTCGTCCATGGCTGCTGTCTTCCTGTCGGCTGTCGCGGTCCGCGGGTGCGTAATACCAGTAATAGTAGTTCTTGCCATTCTGGGTATAGGTCTGAATATCTTCAAAGAAGAAGTCCAGCTGGCTTTGTACCATGGACTGATAGAAAGCGGCTTTGTCAGAGGTGTCTCCCATCAACTGCCGTGTACGGGCAAGATCGTCCAGAACCTGCATCATGGCCAGTGATCGGTTGTAAGCTGGATAGCGACCTGCCAGATCTGGTTCAATATCTCTCATCTCTTTAGTGTCTGGGGTTCTCAGCAGATTGGTCTTGGCGTCGTACCAGTCCGGAAAAATAAAATCGTCCAGAGTGTTCTCGATTTCCTGAAGATAGAATGCAGCTTTATCCCCATAAGTTTTGCCAGAGCCGGCCAGATACTGTTCGCCAAAGGGGACCTTCTTTTCCCACAGGGCTGGGGTTTCCATAATGATTCGCGCATTCTCCGCAATGGGCTGGAGAATCATGGCGGTCATAATGGTATTGGTGAATGCTTGCTTGCGTCCTTTGGCAATGTATTGCTTACTGATGGTTGGCCAGACCAGTGCCCGTTTACCCGCGGTATAAACCACTTCACCTTTTTCCGGGTCGTTTCGACGTGCCAGCAGCTCATCGCTCATGCGAAGTGATTGATCAAACAGTGACAGGTCACCTGTAGCCAGGTAGGCAGCGTTAACGCCCAGCATGGTTGGCCCCTGTTTCCAGGACATCCGCTTCTTGTTGTTGTTGGCAAAGGTTTTGAAGCCAACGATCTGCTCTTTGTAGGCAGCAAGCTCTTTTGCCGGAGGTAATACTTTCTTCTCCAGAGCGGGCTTCACCCGGTAGACCTTGAAGTTGTCAATCTGCATATGACTCTTCCAGGTACGGAAACCAAAGTAGCCATCCAGGAAGGGGTGCTCATCCTTGATGTCATACACCAGCACTTCATCACGCCACATTTTCCAGCGGACACCATCGTGCACCAGCCGGATTTTCATGGGCGTATTGATCTTGTTCAGGTAAGGCTCACCACTGAGATCGTACTCTGGCATAAGAGGACGGGAGCCATCGCCCGGATAACGGCGCATACGGGTTGTCGTATTATCATTGGCGCCATAGCCAACGTAGTACAGGCTCATACCATCGTATTTGCGCATGTAACCGCTGCGCTCTTCGCTTTTAGCAAAGAAGTCATCAGGTGATGAAGGGTCTGATGCCATCCAGAAAAAGTTCAGGTCGCTGCCACGGTCGTTAGGACCGCCAGCCATGACCATGGTGGCATCAAATTCCACCATTACCGGTGCCTGCAGTTTTTCCTTAAACCAGACCGTGGTACCGCCAGCATCATCAATGTCCATCTGACCATTGAGCTGGGTGGTTTTACTGCCGGGAATCTGTTCGATCACCCACTGATCCAGAGACTTTTCAAACTGGTCAGAATAGAGGTTCTCTGCCAGCGTCAGGTTTTCAGGCCGCTTTTCAGATAATTGTGCCTGAGCGGAGCCCGCAGTCACTACGAATGCGCTGCAGCCAATCAATAGTGCTTTTCTGATCGTTCTTTTACTCATGGCTTGGTTACGCCCTCGTTGTTCTCATCAACAGACCAGACTTTGAAATTACGGTAGCGGAATACACTCCATTCCATCTGTCTCAGGGCAATACGGCCAGCGCCATAAACTTTGCCATTGACGGAGCCATCATCAACCCAGTTAATGATTTCCCGGTCATCCACGTAAAAGACAATATGGTCTCTGTTTTTTACCAGAGTGATTTTGTGAATATCGGTAGAGTCGTGTTTGATGCCCGTCGGGCCTTCTGATACGAGGTGTTTGCCAGTGTTTTTGCGCAGCCGGGTTACACCAAGCCTTGCTGCTTCTGGATTATGGGCATAATAAGAGATGTGATAGTTGTTCAGTACATCATTGTTGTAGAACTTAAAGGTACCATCCCGCTCTGGCAGGGACGGATCCATGACATCTTCACCATTGGGGCCGGTGGCGGCAAAAAAGACAATGGTCAGGCCTGCTTCAATATTCAGGTTCTGCATTTCCCACTGGGCAACAAAGCTTTCAGGAAAGTGTTCGGGAGCCCAGAAAACATGTTGCCACTCTTCGTTGGGTGACCACATTCTCATCCAGCCATCTTCAAAGGCAATTTCGCCCGGACCTTCCATGACCCAGTCTTTGACCGATTCTGAAGAGTCCATTCTGCTTTCATAAAGCAGTTCACCTTTGCTGATACCAGGAATTGGCAGAGTATTGGCGTTAGCTTTGAAAGAGGAAACAAGGATAAGGGGCATGGCGACCAGCAGAGCGCTGGCCGTCCTGAATACCGTTTTAAGCTGTTTGTTCACGATGACGTCCTGAAAAGGCGGCTGGCTTTGCTGCAGAGAGAGAAAGCCAGCCCAAAGGTTGTGTTATTTCTTTAACTCAAACTCAATATTTCTTGCCTGCTCTGTCGTAATGGCAAGCAGGGTATTTCCGTTCTGGTATCCCTTGATCACGACATCATCAGGAAGGGAAGACGGCTGCCACTGGCCTTTAAGCTCCAGTGTCAGAGTGTGAGGAATCGAAGGTGCTTTGCGCCATGACCGTGAGTAAATGCTGACCTCCTTTTGCACACCCTGCTCATCGTACTGGCTTTCATCCCTGCCCTGGTAAAGGCGAAGGTCTGGGTCAACCAGGGTAAGCGACAGCTTGTTTTCATCGCCTTCGGTCATCAGCAGAACCGGCGTATCCACCGAGGCTACAACGCCGGCATCTACGACACCTGCACTGAACAGGGCGTAACCGGTCATGCCTGAAGCCTGGTCTTCTACCACATGGGCCTGACTGTCTTTCCGGATAACCTGGTAAGGTTTCAGTTCAGAAGACAGGCTGTTTTTGAACTGTGCTGCTTTTTCCACAGTGGTATTCACCAGCACTGCGTACTCATAACCGGCATTTTCAGGTGCTTTACCATGGCTTAACACAGCTGTGGCAAACTCACCATGGGTGACTTTGCTGTTTTTCTGGTGACGGGATTCCTGCTGTTGCTGCTCAATCAGAAGTGACTGACCTTCCGGCAGGAAATAAGCGTTGCTGTTTGGATCCATCAACAGTGTGCTGCTGGTGGCCAATTGCTTTCTGTCGCCTGAAGCAAGCTTATTGCCATTGATGGTGGTGGCTTTGGCATCAGACCTTACGGCATGCTGGAACAGTGTTGTTTCCGTGTTGTGCTGGTCATCGGCCGTTTTGATGCCACTGCCCAGGGCAACAATCCGGTCATCAAAGAAGAATACGGATTTATTGGCGCTGAAGCTGCCATCGTATTTCGGATGTCCTTCAACAATGGTGGCAAAAAGTCCATTGTCGTTCATGGATAAAGCACCGTTAAAGCTCTGAGTCGATAACAGCATCTCTTCCAGACCACTGAAGGTGTCCACATTCAACAGATCGGCATTCAACTGATCGACAGGCAACTGAACGGCAGTGGTTCCCGGCCAGCGAGCCCAGTTCCAGCCATCGTGACTGAAGGCCCGGTTGTCAGGATTTTCTGGCAGGATTTCCAGAATGCCGTAGTTGATGTAACGGCCATAGCGGTTGGCATTGGCATAGGTTTCATGACTGACCAGATAACGGCTGAAACCACGGGCTCCTGCCACCCAGCCATCACGGCGGTGGAGGGCAAGGCCTGCGTAGTTCATTGACCAGTTACCCACAGCTGGCTGGTTTGCCGAGATACCCATGCTAGTAAACTTATCCACAAGTGCGGGGGCAGGGGAGTCCGTCAGTCTCAGCCAGGTTGCGGCCATTTCCTGATCAATGGTCTGCCCGCCATCCGGTGTGCCTGACAGTGCCATATAGAGGAAAGGATCGGTTTCCATGGACTCTTTGCCGGTTGGGTGACGGCCAGCAATGGACATCAGTGTCCTGTTCTGGTTGGCATAGACAGCAGTCATCAGTGTGGCGTTACGCAACAGGGCATGAGCTTTCTGGCTGATTGCGTAGTCTGTACCACTCAGCATGTAAACGACTGGCGTCAGGCCTCTTAAGCCCCCCTTGCCATAAGCCGGGTAGTGCTGGGAGTGATGGAACATGGAGCCATCTTCCTTGAAGCCACCCGCTGTTCCGGGAGAAGTTACCAGTGATGTCGAGAGCCATTGGCTTAACTGGCTTAACCAGCGGGCCTGTTCATTGCTGTCGCTGATCAGCAGGATGCTCGCCAGGATTCCCTGCAGCTGGGTGTTCATAACATCAATGTTAAAGCTGTCAATCTGGTCCGCTGGCTCGAAGATACGACCGGCACCGGCAAACCAGGACAGCATCTGCTGGGTACGCTCAAGGCGGTTTCGCTCATTCAGTACGTCCTGCATCAGGAAGTGAGCCTTGAACAGGGGGCGCAGGGAGTAGCCAAAGTGATGAACGGTACCCAGGGAACTGCCATAGGCAAAACCCTGATCATCAAAGTAGTCGGCCAGGTTAATGAACATGGTGGCCAGTTCTTCCCTGGTGACTTCATTGTCGGTGCCGTGCCAGGCGGAAGCGATGTCCATCATCAGCTCACCGTAAGGCTTCAAGTCGGCATTCTTGAACAGCAGATCACTGGCCTGGTCATCCAGTAAGCCCTTATTCACGCCTTTATCGAGGAAAATTTTCAGGCGGTTGGTGTTGTCCAGGGGGATACCAGTGGCCTGACCATGTTCACGTTTGATCTGGTAGCCGTAATACTGGTCTCGAATGGCTTCCAGCTTTTTATCCGTTAATGGACGAACCTCATCCATCAGCAGGGTATTAAACCTTTCGGATATCACTGCTTCCGTGGATGCTGAGTTGGAAACTGCGGCTTTTTTCGCCAGTTGATCAAAACGGTACAGGCTCAGCCAGTGGCTGTTTGGAGCGCTGTCAGCCGCCAGGTTGACAAAGGGGAGCTGGTTATCACGGGTTGGCCAGCGGGGATCAACAGGGATGCTCAGCATCATCTGGTCAATATACAGGCTGCCGCTGGTGATGCTCTCTGGTGCAATCAGCGTCAGACGATTCATCATTTCAGTGGGGTTTCCTTCCATCTCCCCAAAGGGAACAATGGCATGACGCCAGCCGGTAAAGTCCAGCTTCATTTTGAACTGTGTTTTCACCTGGTCATCTTCACCAAACTGGAACGTCAGGTGATCATTAACTGGCGCTTCGCTGTAGATCCAGACCAGAAAGGAATGTCGTGACTGGTCGGAGCCATTCGCCTTGAAATGTTTGAAGCCAACAGGTTGATCAAAAGTCAGTTGACTACCATTGTTGAAATTCCACTGAAGGGAGTGCGCTCCATCGCGGTAGTGCTTCCCGGATAGCTGGATGGTTGAGTTGCTGTCGGTTGAGATGGTTTCTGGCAACCCATTCTCGAAAAAGTACATCGCTCCACCAGGCTGGTGGTCGCTGACGCCCTGGGCTGTTCTGGTTTCTAATGAAGAACAGCCGCTCAGCAAAAGGGCTGCACTGACAGCCGCGGTTAGCAGCTGTCGTTTTTTAGCAAACGGTATTACTTTCATGAACTGTGGATTCACTGCAATCAGGCTCCCTGAAGGTCTTTGGCAGCCTTGGCTTCGTTAATGGCTTTGCGTTTTTCGATGATAGCGTCCATGGCACTGCCACCGGTGTGGTTCGGATAGCTCGGCTTATGGCTGCGCCACTGGGGATCCACGGTGACCGACTGCTGATAGAAATTATCGTTAGTGGCGGCTACGTAGTTCTTGAAGCGCTCACGCATATCGGCGAGGACCTCTGAATAGGCTGGATCATTGACCAGGCTGTAGTTTTCACCCGGGTCTTTTTTCAGATCAAACAGCTGCTCGTCGTTGTTTTCGCGATAAACGGTGTACTTGTAGTCTTTGGTGCGCAGCATGCGAGCGGGCATGTCGGTGGTTTCATTGCGTTCACTGAACCACTGGCTCACCACTTCCTGGCGCCAGTCAGCGAGCTCGTCACCTTGTACCAGTGGCATCAGGCTGCGGCCATAAATACCTTCCGGAGCCTGCAGGCCGGCATAGTCACACAGGGTGGGAACCAGGTCGCACAGAGAGCCAAGGGCATCGACGGACTTTCCTTTTGGAATACCTGGGCCTGCGAGAGCAAAAGGCACATTACTGGTTTCTTCATAGAAGAAGGCGTGTTTAGTGACCAGACGGTGGCTGCCCATGGCGTCACCATGGTCACTGAAGAATACCACCAGGGTATTGTCAGCTTTGCCGGATTTTTCCAGGGCTTTCATTACCTGGCCAATGCAGGTGTCGCCCATCCCGGTGTAGTGGTAGTAGGCCTTCAGGTACTGTTGATAATTCTTATCGGTCCAGTGAGAAGCCTGTTTTACGCGGAAATGGTTACAGCACTGATAGGTGACACCTGCTGGCAGACTCTCCCAGTCCAGTACTTCAAAGTTATCGGGTAATTCAGGCAATTCCCCAATGCCGGGAATGTCGCCATGGGGGCCTTCAAAGGCACCGACCCAGCTGCAGATATTGTGGGGGTTGTTAAATTCAACGGCCAGCAGAAAAGGTTCTTCGCCTGGGTCCTGGAAAAACTCCAGTGCTTTCTGCAGGGCAAACAGATCCTCCCGAGAGTCGTAATCCACCGGGAAGGCTTCCGGTGCGGTGAGTGGCAGCTGCGTTTCCGGGGTTGCATCAAAACCTCTCAACGCGCCAAAGTCATGGCGTTTGCCATAGTGCACGCAGTTGTAACCGGCTTTGCTGAAGATATCGCCCAGTGTGGTCAGTTCGGTTGGAATATTGGCACTGTCATTACCGGTGACACCGGTAACCTGAGGCAGGTGGCCAGTCCAGAAACAGGCTCGGGCTGGAGAGCAGAGTGGGTAAGGCGTATGAACCTGCTCAAAGCGGGTGCCCGCATTGATGATCTTATCGATATGATCGGTTGGTGCTACCGGGTTGCCGTAAGCGCCAACGCCTTTCTTGGAAAGCTGGTCTGCAGTAATGATCAGGATGTTGGTTTTTTCCGACACGGCTTTTGTCGGCTGACTGGTATTACAGCCGGTTAATGCCACTGCTGCACCACTGGCGGCCAGCCCCTTAAGGAAGTGTCTGCGTGAAACCCGGGATTTACTCATAATGATGTTCCTGCCCATGCCAGTATACGCTGAATGCTGACTGAGGATTTTATGTTGTTTTGTAAAATCGAAAATTGATTTGGGTTAAAAATGTAATCTTTGTATTGATAAAATCTTTCGGTAGTCTTTCGAATTTGGCTTTAAACCACAAAGGTTACGAAGAGCACAAAGAGTTAAAAAGGATCTTTTCTTTGTGAGCTTTGTGGTCTCCATGGTTCAAAAGGTAAAAAAAGCCCCTGACCTGTGGTCAGGGGCTCAGGAGTATCAACGGGGATGTTGAATTAGAAGGCGTAGTTCATACGTGCCTGAAGCTGGGTGTCATGGCCGTCATCTACGAAGTCATGTTGCAGACCCAGGCCAAGGCTCAGGCCACCGTCGATGGTGTAGTCAAAACCAGCTGCCAGGTTGAGCTGAATTTCAGTAGAGCCGGTGGCAGTAGTGATTTCACCAGCAACCGATGGGTCCAGAATGATAGAGCCAGAAATGTCGTGGTTATCGGCATTAAAGTCATACCAGCCCATGGCGGTGAAATGAGGCGCCAGAATGCCGGGGCCTACTTCATAAGTGGTGCTCATATTGAAACCCGCACCGAGCTTCACCTGCGTGACGCTCTGTCTGTCATAAGCAAGAGAGGCAACAGAACCGGACTCATCGTAAGCTTCGATGGACACATTGTTCAGCTCACCAGCAATGATTGGCTGAAGCAGCAGGTTGTCGTAGCCCAGATCCATACCAGCAGTTACGCGCAGACCGTAATGGAAAGCTTTGTATTCGCTGTTTGCTCGATACTCGGTGACTCCAGAGGTACCCTCGCCAATTGTACGATAACTGTCGTAATAGTCGACACCAGCATTCACAGAGCCAGTTGTAAAGTAATTGTCCTGGTTCCATAAACCATAGGCTGAGAACTGATAGGTATTTACTTCATGGTTTGTGTCATAAACGATGGTATCGATATCCTGATAGCTCTGGCTGAAGGAGAAGCCAGTAACCAGATTTTCAGTCAGATCACCATCAATACCGAAGCTGAATCCCATGCCCTGAACATCGTAACCATCAATACGTCCGTCGACGTTTTTCTTGGCATCATTCCCGTGAACACGCATCCAGAGTCCACTGCTTGCGGCATTTACTGCATGGAACTGGTCGGCACGAAGGCTGTTCAAGCGATTGTTGATAGCGTCAAACTGCTTGCTCTGCACTCGTTGAGCTGCATGCAGGGTTGCACCGCTTCGATCTGGTGTCAGCTCACCAGAGAGCTGAGCTGCTGCAGCACCACTGACGTTGAGGAGGTTAGCCAGCTCAGCATAAGGATCACTGCTGAATGTGATCGCATCTTTGGTTGTTTCTGTGTTATTTACCAGTACCTGAGCAAATGCACCGATGACGCCCTGCTCTGTCGTATCTGCACCAAAAGCACCAGCTTCAGCAGCCAGCTCATTTGGATCCAGCTCTTCCTCGTAAGTAAGCTCAACTTTGATGCTGTCTTTATCACTATCAATAATTTCTACATTCGTCAGCCAGGTGTTTTCTACAGTGAGATTGGTATCTGCACCGTTGATTTGATCCGCTGAGATCAGAGTGTGAGTTCCGGCGATCTGTTCAATATCACCAGAAACCTTAATCACGTTATTGCCTTGGAAGTTAACATCACCATTGACTTGAAGAACGGCTTCATTTTCAGCCAGAGAGCCATCAATCTCCATTTCCAGAGTTGAGTCCTTCTTCATTTCAAATTTGCCGTTATTTAGGCTGTCCTGTGATTCTCCGTAGTCAATCACATCAAAAACGATAGTTTCATCCTGCGCTCTAAGCAGCATATAGCCACTGGACTGAACGTTGACTTCGGCAACATTGGCAATGAGCTTGCCATCGTAGATAGCTTTATCACCTGCTACCCCGTAGAAGGCAACATAACTGTTTTTCTTGCCACTGGTATTCAGCTCTCCTTCTTTGTTATTCATATAAATGTTACCAATGATTTCACCTCCAGCGCCTTTCTCTCCAATTTTCAAGGCGTCAACGTGATCACTGGTAGCTCCGCGAAGGTCAACTGCTATCTGTTCCTGTGTTCCATCATTATGGGTGACAATACCACCAATAATTTTTCCATAGTTTGTGATATAGCTGATGCTTCCGCCATCCTCTACTTTGATGGCTGCACCATTAACTGCTTCCATAGTTCCGTGGTTGAAAACAGACTTTCCACCTGCTCCAGCTTGAACATGAATAGCATGATCAGAGCCTTTCAAAATACCGTGGTTGGTTATATTTTGTCCGCCTTTTGCTCCTGTGAAAATGATAGCACTACCAGCTTCGTTTATTACGCTATCAGCGGCATCAATGATGACTTCAGCATCAGGGTCAACGATTGGAGGAAGCTCTGCGGCAACAACATTACCTGCCATGCCGGCCATGGCTGAAGAAATTGCCAGTGCCAGTAGGGTTTTTCTGCCTGCGTTCATTGTTCTCATGATATTTACTGCCTGATTGATATACCCATCGCCGTACGTAGACCGAGCCTTTTAATGTGTGTTTTCTGTGCGAGGCACTGGCCGGTGTCGACACTATCGCAGGAAATACTGATAGGATTTGAAAGAAAAAGTGTTGATCCAGATTAATAAATGTAAAGAAATTGAAGGGTTTTGAATGAATATTGTCTATTTGGATCTGTTTTAGCTTATTTTTACGCCTCTTTTTGATTACGTTTGTGAGGTTGCTTAGTATTTTGATCCATTCTGATGAGGATTTTGCCTGTTTTTTGAACAAAAACTATCTATTTTTGACAAATGTCTGACAAATCCCTTACCCCGTTGACCGAAGTCAATAGTGTGCTCTTTCATATGACTTTCATATCTTTGAGAATACTCTCGAGCAGAATGATTACGACAAGCTTTTAAAAGCCGTTGAGCAGCAGGCAGAATTCAGGGTCATCAGGAGTAAGGTGGTAATGAGGAAGGCAGTAACCGGTTTTGGGGTGTTATTGATAGGGGGCACTCTTTCCTGTCAGGCTCTGGCAGCTGACTGGGAGCAGATGGGAGATGAGTTCTTCTCCGGGGCCAGTTCTGATGTTTTTCTGGGAATGAACAGTAAGTTTCGGGAAAAGTTTTATACCAAAGATGGTAATGGCGATACGCTTGAAGATTACGAAAATAATGGTGAAGCCCAGCTGACCATGGGGGTCAATTTTATTTCCGGTTATATCGGCGACACTTTTGGTCTGGACCTTTCTGCTTTGAGCCGAAGCGAGCTTTACAGTGAAACAGCGACCGGTTATAGCCTTTATAATTATGGCATGAAGATCCTGAAGCAGACGGATTGTTACTACACAACGGGTAACAGCCCTCAGTACCGTTGCGATGGTTTTTCCGGTGCGTCTGGTATCACACAGATCAATTTTAAAATGAAAGCCGGTGAAGGCGATGAGCGGCTTAACTTTAATACTGGGCTGGGTTTCTATAATGGTGGCTTGATATCTTCCAGTGATGAAGATGATGTAATTCCTACTTCCTATACCGGTTTTGAATTGGATGGCCGCTGGGGTAATACCCGCCTGGATTACGTTTTCGTAAATGGTGTGATGTCTAACGACGACTCTGGTGTGCAGGATGTTATGGCAATGCCTAACTACGCCAGTCATATCAATTACAGCAGTCCGGAAGCTATTGAAAAACGAAAGATTGATTTTGTACATTCCATCGGTCTGACCCAGAAGATTGGTGGTTTGAACCTGACCCTTGCTGCCGCTGATGCCCAGGAGTATCTGCGTCGTTACCATGCCCGTACTGACTATACACTGAAGTTTAACAAGCGTGACAACCTGATGTTCCGTGCGCAGTACTACCGTAATCATCAGTACGGATCAGTCTGGGAGTGGGAAAAGACAGAAGGGTACCCTGCGAAGTTGGAAAATCAGCCAGACCAGACCGAGCTGATGAACTACACGGTTGCCTGGACTCTGTCTCCATGGACTATTGCCTTCCACCATACCCGGATTGGTGACGGTGGCTTCAGCTACGGTTTTGGTAACGTAAAAGGTATTCTGAAAAATGATACTGCAGGTAACTACGGCAGTATGAGAAGACCAAACGGTCAGGTCTGGGCTGTTGAGAATACTCTGGACTTCCGTTATAGCCGCAATAAGTGGTTGAAGGGATTAAAACTGACCTACGGTTATCACTACGGTACATACTTTAGTGATAACTCCCGCGATGGTGAGACCGACATCATTGGTGATACCTCTGAAGACGAACATGCCTTTACTGCTTCCTATCTTTTCCGTCATGGGACATTGAAGGGGCTGAGTTTTAACCTGAAGCAGGCTTTCTACAATGACAAGGGCCACAAGTATAATGAGGGTAAGATTAACGACACCAAGTTTGATATCGCCTACAGTTTTCCTCTGAAGTAATCCCCAAACTCCTGAGGTGTGTTCAAAACCGGCCGATAGGCCGGTTTTTTTTATACAACAATTTTTACTTAACGATTCCTCTGAACCTCAAAGGGTAAGCACCGTTACTATCTGCCCTACCCAATAGACTGAAGCCTTGCTTCATATTGTCTGGTAAGGAGGAGTTGGGTGTCATTTTTCCGGTAAAGGTATAACGCCCACTGGTACCGATTTGAAAATCACCGTAGCTGTTAATGATGGGAGATTTCTGACTGACTTTGGCGATCAGGTTTTTGTTTTGGCAGCTTAACTCTGCAGTAGAACTCCCCAGATCAAACTGGCCAAAGGGTGAAGATAAGCGGCTGCTGGTCCATTCTGCATCCCCCCTTAGCTGGGTACAGCCGCTGTTATTCATAACCAGTTCATCCAGTTGTAGAAAAACATTGCCAGTGAGTTCGCCAGGCACCTTGCCTCCGGTAGCACTGACCAGCCACTGTGCAGTGGTGTCCAGCTCCAGGTTTTCCAGGGTCAGAGTTTGCTGGTCAAGAGTGACGATACCCTCTCCTTCAATGGGAGAGGCAGCCCCCCCCAGCTCTATGGCTATTTTCAGATCACCTTGTAGCAATGAGCCCGTGTCAATCTGCCAGCGAATAGAGGGCAGTACCAGAGGTGTTCTTGATAGGGCCAACGTTATGCTTTCTGCAGAACCCTTCCAGGGAGTACCGTTTATACCGGCTAGCTGAACGGGTAACTGATCCGTTGGTAGATACTGCCAGAGTTTTTCTGCTGGCATATTGGCAATCAGAAAGCCACTGTAACTGACCAGGCCAATGGTTGAGAGAAGTACGACCTTACCGATTTTTCTTCGTTTCATATTCTGCTCAACCGCGTTCAAGTTGTAGTCGCTGAACTTCTACAGATCCACTGGTATCAGTGGACTCCAGCTGTATGTTTTTGACCTTTATCCGATGTTGCTGTTCGAGCATCGTCAACCAGTCCATCAGAGTATCAAAACGGGTGTTAGCCAGATCAATATCCAGCATTTCACCCCGGTTTTGTACCCGTTGGATCACCAGCTGATATTTACCGGCCAGTTGGTGAACCACTTGATCCATAGGTGCGTTGCTGATGTTTCGTGCTGTTGCACCTGCTGCTTTCAGGCTGAGAATCTGCTGGGCCTGCTGATGTACCATTGATAGCTGAGCACGGCTGGCAGCAAGTTTTTTCTCCGCCAGAGCCTGCTGCTCAGAAAGGGGAGCGACAAGTCCCCGCCAGATTACCCAGATAAAGAGAGTGACCAATGCCGCGGATGTCAGCCATTGTTCTCTTTGGGAAAGCTGTTGCCAGCGGTTGTTGATGCTCTGCCAGAAAGGTTTCAGCTCACTGAAGGTATTTGTAAGAACGCTCATCAGGACACTCCTCCCGATATGACCAGCATGCCTGTGACTTTATCTCCCGTTCTTTCAAGCGCCTCAATAGCTATATTCAGTTCCTTGGTTCCACCCTTGCCAAGGTCTGTTTCAAACCGCTCCCTAAAACGGGTAAAAAGCTCGAAGTCGCTGGCTTTGGCCTGTATACGCAGACTTTTTCGTGAGTCGTCATAGTCCATTGAACTGGCCTGCAATTCTGGAAAAGCATTCAGAACCGGCGTGATCTGTGCCAGCATGGTCAGCATGCTTTGTGCATTGTCTTCTGGTTGCTGAAGTGCGGCCAGTTTCTGTCGAATCTGGGATTGCAGCCTGACAACCCGTTCACCGGGGAAGAGTTGCTGATAGATGCCATGAGCCTGTTGTTGAAGGTTTTGGGTTTCCTGTTCAAGCTTCTGAGTACTCAATACTGAGTTAATGGTCAGCAATGAAAGCAGCACGCAGCCCATAATAGCGATGGATCGCCAGGGAAGCAGGCGTTGCCGCCAGGGCGAAGCGGGTTGCCACTGACCCTGTAAAAGGTTGATTCGGGTGTTGCTGGCTTCAGGTATTAGAAAGCTCAGGGGGGATAGGTTATCTTCCGTGGAGCGTGATGGCTCATTCAGAGGAAAGTCTGATGTGCCATTGGCCTGAGTAACCTCAAGATCAGGCCTGTCTTTTCGTAACCCATCCAGAAACAGCGGTAACCATTGATGTTCACAAGCGGCTATTTGCCACTGTCCATATCGAGCAAGTACCAGGCCGTCGAATTCTAACAGACAGCAATGATCATCCATTACAGGTAACAGCAGTGCATCTGGAATCCAGTGTTTGGTATGTACACCAGCCCGGGCAAGCCAGTTTTGCCACAACATCATGTCCGATTGGCGGGTAACGCCAAGATGAACCCAATCCTTGTCCTGTCCCAGAACGGCAAAATGCAGACTTTCTACATCTTCACTGATTTCATCTTCAAGACGCCATGGTAACGATTGACGAATAGCAGGCGTCAGTCGCCCTTGTACCGGTAGTGAGTGAACAGTAACTCTGGCAGTGGGAACCAAAACGGTGACAGCGCTTTCAGAAAATGCGTGCCTGGTGGCATCATCACTGGTTATTTCGGAGTCGGCATATTGTTCGATGAAGACAGCAACCGTTGGCCAGGAGCCACTGGCGATGGTATTGCTACTGGCTTGTTCAGGGGCGGCCTGTTTTCCCTGAGACTGGAGCAGCCAGTGAACCGGCTGATCCGGCTGATCGGGTAGTCTCAATAACAGATGAGAGTTCATTACATTCCTCCAAATTTACGGCGAATGACCGCTAATTGGTTCTCTTTTGAGGAGCTGCCATTGGAACGAGCCAGGAGGCTTTTTAATCTGACTTCGTTTTCGCCGTAAATGGCTGTTGCATTCATTTCAAAATAGTTACTGACGATGCTCAGCCGTTTTGTCACGCCGGTACTGCTGAAGTTGGCCAGTAAAGGTTGGCTGGTAAAGTCCGCGACGGTGTCCCAACCCTCCCGGGGGCGGTTTTCCAGAATGGAGAGGGCATGGTCAACCGGTAGCTGGTCAATATACAGTGCCGCCAGCAGTTCAGGGTGATCGACAGAAATTGTATTGATATTGATGGCCAGCTCTGGTGTTGGGAGTGAGCAGAGATAGGGCATTACTTTTATGGCGATCGCTTGTGAAACACCGCCTACCGCCCGCCATTCACTGACATCCCGCATCAGGCCCTTACCACTGAGGTAGGGCAGGGGGCGCGCTAGATAATCCATGTCCGTGTCACCACTGCTGACATTGTCACTACTCACCCAGTTCCGGGTGGCATTAGTTATTTGCTCTGACTCCCAGAGTGGCACATCAAGATATTGCAGCAGTGCGGAGAAAACTTCACCTTCTGGTGTTTTTTCTGGAGCGGGTGACGTTTCTGATGGTGCTTTTGCCAGGGCATTAATATTGAAGCAGGACTGGGCGTCTTTCAATTGGCCTGCAATATGTCCACCTTCAACGGGCAGAATAACATTGCTCGAAGCCCAGTATTGGCCAAGGTGGGTAACATCGGGATCGTCTTTAAAGTTTTGTTTCAGGGTTTTGATCGCAAGACTTTCGCCGGAAAGTGCATACCAGCGAGCCTGCTCTCTCTGCTGGAACGATTGAGTACGTGTCAATTGTGTTCTGAAAGATAGGGTCAGTTCATTGGCCAGCAATATCAGCAAAGTCAGCATCAATAAAACACTGAGCAGGGCAATACCTTGCTGGCCATGACGATCATTACCAGCGGTACTGCTTTTTAGTGGTGAATGTTTCCCGAAAGGCATCATGAGGCCGGCTGCCATGAGGAGGGCAGTATATAGCGTCTCTCTATACGTCCTATGTCGTTCATGTTGAATTCTATGGCTAAACCTTCTGGCAGGGTTTCACTATCAGGCTGGGAGGCACCACCGGGTAAAGAGTCGAGCCATTGACCATTCATAAAAAAGCGGAACTTCAGGGAGTCAATATTGGTCAACAGGACTTGAGTGACAGGCTCAACATTGATGGATGCTGGATCCAGTACATGGTGATACTGACGCTCAAGCTGGTTATCTCTGAGCCGGTAAAAGACACGCTGTAATTCCGGTCTTGGCAAACGCTGATCCGGGTTGTGCCAGCCATACCGGACCAGAGCCAGACCTTCATCATCACTATCGAGCATCTGTGAGTCACTGAACAGGCTTTGTCTGGTAACACTGTTGTCTACCCGGGTACCCCGGTCTGCAATTTGTTGTAGATCCTGATCAATCAACAGCAGTGTGTACTGCAGCTGTCGCAGGCGATCGTTTTTATTAAGTACTACATCGTGGGCCGTCATGACACCCTGAAAAATTTGCCAGGCACTGAGGCTGATAATGCTGAAAATAGCGATGGCCGCCAGCATTTCCAGCAGGGTAAAACCCTTTTGTTGATATGAGCACTTATCTGGCATCCTTTTTCCCAGATAGAACAAAGGATTTTTTTTGAACCACAAAGGCACAAAGAACACAAAGGAAAAGAAAGACTCTTCTTTGTGTCTTTGTGTCTTTGTGGTGAAATCTTTAACTCGTTCCATCATCACTGCCTGACCATATAACTTCTCAACGTTGCCAGAACAGGACTTTTCTCATCCTCTTGCATGCGTACTTCAACATCAATGGCCCGGAAGTCATCATCAGCCGTTTTGACACTTCGAAAACGGGTAAACCACTGTTGTCCTGCCAGCTCGTGCTCTTCCCGCTGCCAGCTGAGTGTTGGCCACTGCTTTTGCAGATGAAGCTCAGTCATCTGGTTGTCGGCGATCAGACGAGCCAGGGTGCGTTGTTCCAGTATCGGGGTGTTGCGCACACTTTCGCCACTCATGGACAGTACCGACATCCCGGCAATGGCCAACAGTGCCAGTGCCAGCAGTACTTCCAGCAATGTGAAGCCGTATTCGTTTATCTGATAGGAAGGCATCATCGTTCAGCCCCTTCCACAAGCGCAATGGCACCGTGTTCTTCTATGTTGACTGAGAATATGCTGTTGGAACTGTTTTCTGCCGTAGAAAAAATTCTTAACTCTGCTGGTGAAATATCTCCCGAAGCCCAGAAGAACAGGTCTGGTTCAGCTTTGGATTCGTCGTTGGAGTCAGGTGATGCCTCTTCATCAGAAAAGTCAAAGGTAAACCCTTTATCCTTTTCCAGCTCCAGAGTATCTCGCCATACTGACTCCCCGGGAAAAATGGCCAATCTCAGGGCACTACTTAACGCTACCGGTGAGAGCGTCCGGTTGTCAGTGACAGGCTGCCACTTACCTTGTTGATAAACCAGAAACCGATATCCATCATGTGTCTGTTGCAAGCCCATATCCTGGCCACTAATCAGTGCCTGTTCCTGAAGGCTCTGCGTCAGCATAACCAGCCGTCGGGCTTCTTTTTGCATAAGAGCACCGCTGTCATCAGGTATCAGTGATGGAAGGATCGCAGATATGGCTAACCCGAGAAGTACCATAACCAGCATGATTTCCAGCAGTGTGAAACCTTGAATTGCTGTTGTTTGCCGGGCTTTGTGTGGAGATGAAGAACGGGTGCAGGCAGAAGGCTCCTTACTATGTGGCATGCCAGGTATGCATTCCCACGCAGAGCGTGGGAACGGGGATGGAGTTGTTGTGTCTTCTGGCAAAGATGGTTGCCACGGAGACACAGAACAACGGAGAAAAGACAAAGCTTTTACTCTGTTTCTTTGTACCTCCGTGGTGAAATCTTTTATTTCAGGGAGTGACAAACCATCAGGATGAGCAGATCTGGCCATCATTAAATGTGGTTAACTATCCAGGTTCCAGTTACCGGTATCATCATCGGTTCCAGGCTGTCCATCCGGACCGGCTGAAAAGATATCGACAGGTCCATTTTCACCAGGACTGAGCATCAGGTAGTCATTACCCCATGGGTCTTTAGGCAAGCGACGAATGTAGCCGTTGTCACGATAGGCTTTTGGTTCAGGGCTGCCCGAAGGTCTATTGACCAGAGATTCGAGCCCTTGCTGGGTAGACGGGTAGAAATTGTTTTCCAGCTTGTACATATCCAGGGCATTTTCCAAAGCGACTATATCGCTCACGGCTTTCTGCAGGTCTGCCTTATCCTTATTTCCGATAATATTTGGAGCAACCATACTGGCCAATACGCCAAGAATGACAATAACCACCATGATTTCCAGCAGGGTAAAACCTGACTGTTTCTGTCTTTTGTTAATAAGTTTCATTGGGCGTTTCCTAATGATCTAATTCTGTTTTTTACCACAAAGTTTCTATTCGTTCCCTCGGAGAATTGTAGGAACGAGGTCTGCGAGTAAGCATCATCCACCTACCAGCGAATTCAGATCCAGCATTGGGGTCAAAATGGCCATCACGATAAACAGTACGACACCTGCCATCGTCACAATCAGCAATGGGCCGAAAATACCCAATGCGATATTCACCTGGGATTCAAACTGTTGATCTTGATTGTCAGCAGCCCTGCCAAGCATGCCAGTCAGCTCTCCAGACTTCTCACCGCTGGCAATGATGTAAAGCATCATGGGTGAGAAAAGCTCAGTCTGTTCCAGAGATTGCCAGAGGGATGTGCCTTCTCTTACACGTTCTGCCGCTTTTAATAATGACTCCTGCATGTGTTGATTCACCAGCACCTTTGACGCAATCGCCATGCCTTCCAGCAGTGGTACTGTACTGCTGGTCAGGATGCTAAGGGTTCTGGCAAAGCGGGCACAATCGACACCGCTGAGAACACTGCCAATGATTGGCAGCTTGAGCAGCCAGCGGTCATGAACCAGTCGGCAGGCCCGGCTTTGTTTAAGTATCAGTTGACGGATGACCAGGGTTGCAAGCAATGCAATGACAAGCGCTGGTCCATACGCACGAACGAAGTCACTGATACTGATCAGGGCAAGGGTCATACCGGGAAGCTGCTGACCCATATGGGCAAATTGTTCAACGACTGTGGGAACGACGGTGGTCAATAACGCGGCGACGACGCCAATGGCTACCAGTGTCAGAATAGCCGGATAGATCATCGCCTGAATCAGCTGGCCTTTGATTTTCTGCCGGTGTTCTGTGAAATCCGCCAGTCTTTCCAGTACGCCATCCAGATGTCCAGACTTTTCACCTGCAGCGACCATTGCCCGATAGAGTCGGTCAAAGGTTCTCGGGTAACAGGCCAGGCTGTCTGCCAGAGTCTGGCCTTCCAGTATTTTTGAGCGAACTGTTGTTACTATCGATTTCAGGTGAGGTTTGCGCAATTGCCGGATCAATGCCTGGAGACATTCTTCCAGAGGGATACCGGCTGCAACCAGAGTAGCCAACTGGCGGGTTAACAGGGCTACTTCTGCATCACTGGCTTGCTTTTGCAGCAGGGTGAATCCACGTAACGATGTTCCCGTATTTTTCTGGGTATCCGTCGTTTCTTTACTGGATGTTTCACTGACATTAATGGCATTAAGGCCGGAGACCCGAAGCTTCTGTCGCACCTGACGGGGCGAATCCGCTTCCATCACACCTTTACTTTTTTTCCCTTTGGTATCCAGGGCTTCATAAGCAAATACACTCACTCGATTACTCCCTGGTGACCCGCATCACTTCTTCAAGACTGGTGATGCCACTGAGAATTTTCTGAAAGCCATCGGACTGAATGCTTTTTGAGGACTGGCGGATTTCCTGTTCAATGGATTGCTCACCGGCGCCGTCATGAATCAATCGACGAACCTGATCATTCACCAGGAACAGTTCATGAATACCGGTACGTCCACGATAACCCGTATGATGACATTCCGGGCAGCCCGGTGTATGCCAAAGTTGGTGGTCACTGGGGAGTTTCATTACATTGATTTCTAGCTCAGTGGCAGGGCGCTTTTCGCGACAATCCGGGCAAAGTGTTCTGACCAGGCGCTGGGCAAGAACGCCCAGCAGGCTGGAAGCCAGTAGAAAAGGTTCTACTCCCATATCCCTGAGTCGGGTAACGGCACCGACTGCCGTATTGGTGTGCAGTGTGCTTAGTACCAGGTGTCCCGTCAGAGATGCCTGAACGGCAATTTCTGCCGTTTCCAGATCGCGGATTTCACCAATCATCACTACATCGGGGTCCTGTCGCAGAATAGCGCGCAGTCCCCGGGCAAAGGTCATATCAACTTTCGGGTTAACCTGAGTCTGGCCAACGCCCTCAAGGTCGTATTCAACGGGGTCTTCTACTGTCAGAATATTTCGTTCAGTGTTATTGATAGTGCTGAGGCCGGCATACAGGGTTGTACTCTTACCGGAACCCGTCGGGCCGGTAACCAGAAGGATTCCATGCGGTTTATATAGCTGTTCCCGGAACTGGTCGCAGAGGTGTTCACTCATTCCCAGACTGGTCAGATCCAGCTGCACACTGTTACGGTCCAGAAGGCGCATAACAATGCGTTCACCATGACGGGAAGGTAGTGTTGATACCCTGACGTCTACTGATCGCCCACCCATTCGCAGAGAAATTCGGCCATCCTGAGGAACCCGCTTTTCGGCAATATCCAGCTTGGCCATGACCTTAACTCTGGAAACCAGTACGGCGGCCAGTTTGCGCTGAGGGCGAAGAATTTCCCGAAGAACACCGTCGATTCGAAAACGGACGGTCAAGTTGCGCTCAAATGTTTCGATGTGAATGTCGGAGGCGCCTTCCTTTATCGCTTCACCCAACATGGCATTGATCAGTCGGATGATGGGCGCGCCATCATCCGCTTCCAGCAGGTCTTCATCTTCTGGCAACTCTTCAGCCAGTGCCTGAAGGCCCTCATCATTTCCGATGTCGTTCATTAACTGTCGTGCTGCTGAGGAGTCCTGCTGGTAATGTTCAGCCAGTTTTTGTTCGAACTCAGCATCTTCCAGTGCTTTCAGATGAACCGGTGTGCTAGCAAAACGTCTTACTTCCTGCAGGGCTGAAGGCTCAGGCAGACCTTTATACCAGACCTGATTTATCCCCTCATTATTTTGAGAGAGCAACAGGTTAAAGCGACGGGCAAAGGAAAACGGCAACGTTCTTTTGTCCACAACATCAAGCACTTCTGGCTCTGTAGTCACCGTTTTATTGAGCGTCTTTTTTTGGCTCAAGGCTGTTTCCATGTCCAGAGCAGCTTCCGTCATTATCTTTCCCCACCGGTGCGGCGGACCAGTTTTGCTGAAGCCTGAACGGAGTTTTCTTTTGATTGTGCTGTGCTGGTGGATTGTGCGGATTCTTCGTCCATCTGGCGTCGCAACTCATCCAGGAATTCACGGGCTGTAGGTTGTGCTGGAAGAACCGGCGTATCAAATCCGGGCATCAGTGAAATACCCTGAGCCTGCTTGTCCAGCTGGTATGCTCGCATCAGCTCATACTTCTGACCACTGATGGCATTCATGGTCAGGTCATCACGAATAATGGTTGGACGTAGGAAGACCATCAGGTTCTTTTTGACCTTCTTACTGGAGGTGGAGCGGAACAGGTGGCCCAAAATTGGAATATCACCCAGCAGTGGTACTTTTGAAACACTCTCCTGGACGTTCTCATCCAGCAGGCCACCGATGACAACGGTATCTCCGGTTTTCACCATTACCGAGGTTTTTACCTTGCGGGTTGAAAAGGTGACATCGACAGGGGTCCGGCCATTGACATTGGAGACTTCCTGCTCAATGGTTAGTTTGACGGCATCCCCGGCATTGATCTGTGGGGTGACCGTCAGTTTAATCCCCACTTCCTTACGCTCAATGGTCTGATAAGGATTATCGTTTCCAGAACTGGGTGTTGAGCCGGTTAATGTAGGTACTTCGTCGCCTACAATAAAAGAAGCTTCTTCATTGTCGAGGGTTAACAGACTGGGGGTTGCCAGTACGTTGGACTGGCTGGACGTGGTGACGGCCTGTAATAGCGCAGTCCAGTCACCGGAGGTAACGCTGAATGCCGCACCGGATACTTTAGCAAGGGCTGCAGCGAGAGCGGTGTAATCACCATTGGTGTCCGGGTTTATCGTCGTTCCATCATCATTAATAATGGTAGAGCCTTTTTCACCTTCAGCCTCTTTCATACCCATCAGGATTTCACCAATAGGGACACTGGAGCCATCCTGAAACTGCATCATGCTGGTGCCATTTTCATTGGCCAACTGAAAGGACAGATTGATACCGTCACCATCGGCTACTTCAACAATAATGGCTTCCACCATAACCTGTGCACGGCGAATATCCAGGCGCTCAATGACGGATTTCATGGCCTGCATCATGTCGGGTCTTGCGGTGACGACCAGGGCATTGGTTTGTTCATGAACTTCAATGCTGTAGTCGCCTGATGCGCCACTCTTGCTGGCTTTGCTTGAAGACATGAGCATTTTGCCAACGCCATCCAATACCTTTTTAAGGTCTTCTGCCTTGGCGTAATGGAGATAGAAAACGTTGATGTTACCGTTTGATTTGCGCTCTGCATCCATTTGCAGAACAAGACTTTTCATTCGCTGAAGGAGTTGTCGGTCAGCGGAAAGAATAATCTGATTGGTGGCTTCATTACTGACAACCAGGGGGGGCATGCCTGCTGGCTTTTGTCCCTGTCCTGCGTAGACAGACAACAGAATTCGTTCCATCTCACTGGCAGAAGCATGACGTAATTGAACAATCTCGACATTGCGTATTCCCGCCTGATCTACCCGTCGAACGACTTCAGCAATACGTTCCAGGTTTGCTGCTCGACCACTGAGGATAAGGATGTTTGATGGATCGTAATGAACGACACTGCCTGAACTATTAACCAATTGGCGTAATATTGGTGATAACTCCCGAACCGGAACATGACTGACGGGCAAGACCCAGGTCACCATCTCATCGGCGCCATGAGCGCTTTGGCTACCTAACTTGCTCCCTGCTACGACAGGAATGGAGGAGGTTCTGGCATCTTTATCAGGGATAACTTTGAGCATGCCATTGCTGGTTTCAATAGCAGCAAAGCCATGGACAGCCAGTACTGATAAAAAGAGCTGGTAGTATTGGCTCTGGTCAAGCTGGTCATAAGCCCTGACCGTAATTTCTCCTCTCACCGCCGGATCTATGATGATTGGGCGATTCAGGTTTGCACTGACAGTACGAACAAACTCCTTAATATCAGCCTTTTCAAAGCTGGCAGAGTAATGAGAAATATTTGATGAATAACCATTGTCGTATTGATGGGCGACGTTTGAGTTGTTCGCGATTACAGCAGAAGAAAAAGGCAGCGCCAGCAGCAGTCCCAGGACTTTAACCCTTCTTGCGAGAGAAGGGGCTATCAGTGCACGGATTTCCCCTGCGCACACCGATGATGAATACATAGCGACACCTTTAACAAATTGGTCAGGACGATAAATCGACTTCAAAACGCTGGCCATCCCTTTCGATGGTCAGGGATACCTGATCCAGAGTGGGTAATTGAGAGATAATTTTCAGTGCTTCACTGGTGTTGGTCAGGTCGTAGCCATTAATCGCAACAGCCATGTCATTTGGCTTCAGTCCAAGCTGTTCAAACTCTTTTGGATGCCTGGATGGGTTGATCCGGTAGCCTCGTATTTCACCATCTTCACGTACTGGTGAGATGCTGACAATTTCTGTCCATGAGGAAGGTTTCTCCTGAAGGCGCTTACGCAGATCATTAGAAACACTGATTTTCTGTTGCTGTGGACGCTGGTTTGAAATAGTGCTCAACGCCTGTGGTTTTTTCTGTGCTTCATCCGGGTACATTAACAGTGATTCGAATCGTACACCGTTGCGAATGATGACTCGGTCCGGATAGATACTCTCAATCCGTGCTTGAGTTCCCTTCAGTGTATCCCCGGGACGATAAGTGTTGTCTGTTGAGCCCGATCGGATGATGGCCAGTGAGTTTTCTGGAATAGTGCTGGCAACCAGCCCCGTTATTTTAACGGCGAGGCGTGAAACAGGGACAGCCTCGGGTGCTGGCGCTGCAATTTGCTGGGCTTTTGGTGGCTGGCCAAATAAGTAGAGTGAGTCTAATTGTGCAAGTGGGTCTGAACTAGCATTCTTTTGCGGCATAGAGCCCATTGATTGTAGGAAAGCAGGACTCACTGTATCACTGTTTTTCTCAGGCATTATTTGCCAGGTGATGAGGGCGAGCTGGTGAGTAAGAAAAATGATCAGGATAATCTGACAAATGGTGACGAGAATTCGGGTGTTCAGGAATTTGAAAGAAGTCGGTTTGTGAGTCAAAAAACTTCCATAGTTACTGATTTTGTCGGTCAATGACATCACAGGGTTTTCTCAATATGCAGTTAGCTCACCAGAGCATTTATTCAATAGTTATAACAGATTTTGTTTGATTTTCGTTCAGGAATATATCAAATAAGGTGATGACCGTCTTCCATTTAGGAATATTAAAGATATCGTAAGGAGCGTGGGCTTTGCACTATAAATAGCCACTGATGTGCTTTCCTTGATATCCATCAATAGTCCCGTGTTTCAACAGACTGCTGATTTTCAATATAAAAACGTGATATCTGGTTAGGTCAAACGTTAAAAGCCGGAAATGAGGCCCTGTTCTTATCAGGGACTCATTTCCAGTATTGTTCCGGTTAGCTGCTGAACTCAGGGCTCAGGGTTTCTTCATGACGACTTTGGGTGTGAACCGTCAGGTCTTTAATTTCCTTCTTACCATCAACCATGATACTGATCAGATAACCCAGGCCAAGGCTTCCCAGTACACCGATGATACCGAAATAGAGGAAGGTCAGGCTGGATTGCTGGATGAAGTACATGGCGATGGATGAAATCAATGTACCCCAGAAGGCGCCTGTCGCATTACCTTTGGTGGTGAACATGCCCAGCAGGAACACGCCAGCAATAGGAGCACCAAACAGACCCATGACTGACTGGAAGGTTTTCAAGAGTTCATCCTGGTTGGTATTGACCATGTAAAGCGCTGCGGCGGAAGAGAGAATGCCTGCTGTCAGAATGACCATTTTAGCGGTCTTGACATAGTAGGCTTCTGGATGGCTTGGACGGAAGCGCTTGATAATGTCCATGGTATAACAGGCCGAAAGGCTGTTAAGGCTACTGGATACGGTAGATTGAGAGGCGGCAAAAATAGCACCAAACACGAGTCCGGTAATACCCACGGGTAACTGATTCACAATAAACTGTGGGAATACACCATCAGATTTAATGCCTTCAGCAAGGAGTTCCGGCTGTTGAGCGTAAAAGGTGTAGAGGATGGTGCCCATGCCATAGAACAGGGGTATAGTCAGCAGGCCTAACCATGCATTGGTCATCAATGACTTACCGGTTTCTTCTACGCTTTTAGTGGTATTGTAGCGCTGTACCACATCCTGGCTGCCAATGTACTGGTACATGTTGATGAAGATGGCACCTACCAGCATGGTCGGAATGGTGACTTCAGTGAAGCTCCAGCTCCAGTCGGCACTGGTAAAAAATTTGCCGTCGGATATGCCGGTTGAAATCACTTCACCAATACCGCCCTCAATCCCCGTCAAGCCAACGATGATGGCGAACAGGATACCACCAAGAAGAACGAAGCCTTGAATAACGTCACTCCAGATAACACCTTCCATACCGCCCAGAAACGTGTAGATAACACAGAGTACGCCAATCGCTACAGCGATGATGTATGGGTTCAGGCCTGTCATGGCTGTTAATGCCAGGGTAGGCAGATAGATAACAATGGCCATGCGGGCAATGTGGAACAGAATAAACACGATGCTGCCAAATACTCGCATACGGCTATCAAATCGCTTTTCCAGATATTCGTAAGCGGTGGTAGCATCAATTTTTCTAAAGAAAGGTATAACGTATTTGATCAACAGCGGCATGCAGCAGGCTACAACGATCATACCAAAGGCAAATACCCAGTTACCTTTATAAGCGTTACCTGGTATTGCCAGGAAGGTGATTGAACTCAAGGTGGTAGCCCAGATACTCATACCGGCGGCCCAGCCAGGTATACGTCCTCCCGCCCTGAAAAAACTGTCGGTACTTTCACCGCTGGTTTTGGAAAAATAGACGCCTATGCCGAGCATTCCTGCCAGGTAAAGGATTATCACTGCGTAGTCGATCAGGCTCATAGCCGGTTTACTCCCCATAGCCCGCTTTCGCGGCTGCCATTTAAATGTTGTTATATCTTGCTGTGGGAGGGATTCTGGCACTGGTAAAGTAAAACTACATTGATGTATGTCATATGTAAAAAAAAATTTCACCATATCGGTGTTATTTATTTAAATGATTGATTTTTCAGGCAGGGTGAACAGGTTGATATGTAGGCAGGAGTAAGCCTGACGAAGAGTGGTGAGTCAGGCTTACTCTGGGTGGATTACATACTTTGTGACATTAATACTGTGCAGTGGGGGGCGCCATTCCCTGGAAGCGGATCTGGATCCGGCTCTGGCTCAACAACGGGAGGAGGGGTTACCACAACCGATTCGTCGTCGCTATCACAGCCTGACAGAGTCATGGCCAGCACAATCGCTATGCCTGCAGCTTTGATTTTATCTATATTTTTCATGTTCAATAGTCCATTGAATATTTACTGGCAATAATTGTTTGAAGGATTACTCAACTTTCTCAGCGAGCATGACGTGATCCAGATGAAGCCACTGGCTGCCACTGTCATAGCGTATGCGAATAAATAAATAATCATCGTCGCTTAATGTTGGTGTAGAGAATGGGGTTGAAAACCAGGCTTCAGGGTTTATCTGGGTGAGTCCGGGCAGAGCTGTTACAGACTTTTCAGCAATGACCCTTGCATTGCTCTGCTCACTGCCTGCCAGAACCTGGACGGTCAGCCCGATCTCATTGGCGTTGCCGCTGCTGTCCGTGCCACTTAATGCCATGAATTTCAGGGAGTGCGCCTTATTGCTGGTTGCCTCAATGCTTTTTGATGTCAGTGTGGCTCCCGGACTTCGGCTGATCCATGCATTGCTATTCGTACCCTGTGCATCCTGGCTGCGACTGGATGAATAGATGGCTGATTCATCACCGGAATCCACCTGACCATCCATTGAGTTCACTGTCCATCGGGGTGAAAACTCATCGAAAGCATAAAGCCCGGTACCGGATGCAGTGTATTGGTCAAAGTGATCACTGAAGATATAACGAACTGATGCCTTTTGTTCGTAATGCTTTGATCCGTAAAACTGGTTCATTACATCATTAGCGTTCATGGCGTGCCCCATGACGGCGTATTCGTCATAGCCCGATGCCTGGTGGGTCATTACCCAATCTTCTGTTGATGTAAAGTCCTGATCAGTGATTGAGGCAGCAGCAAAGCGAACGCCATTCAGGTAAGCGGACATAAGGTTGGCATCACGGTCAACGACCAGCGTTGCCATATGCCAGCCACCGTTTTGAACGCTATTAGCGTCGCTGTAGTAACGCTGAGAAGCACCGGAAGTATCATTTAGCTGAACACCGAGCTTTGAGTTATCTTCAACCCAGATTGCCCAGCCCGCATTGTTACTGAAACTGGTTGCTCCTTTATTCGTCAAAAAATAAAAACGCTCATCTCTGTTTTTATTAAACCAGAAGTTAATACTGAAGGTTTCAGTACCAAATAGAGGAGATTTATTGTCAGCGATGGTAACCGTGCTTTCTGTTTCCCAACCAGAGCCTGACTGGCCGGTAATAGTGCTGACTGGACTTTCTGAGTCGGCTACCAGTTTGCTGATTGTTGCCGCCAGCGGTGCTTCGGAGGACTCCATATCGAAATAGGCGCAGGCTTCAGGGGAAGAACCCAGCTGTTCCTGTGTCAGTGATACGTTGGCCAGTCGTTGGCCAATAGTCAGTTTTGAGTCTTTGCCGAAATGGAGATTGTCACTTTTCAGCGGTAAATCCGATGTGCCGATATAAAATGCGTTCTCAGTCAACGTCGTCAGTTTTACCTGCTGTTCCATGGTGGTCGTGCGATTACCGTTTGAGTAGGGTACTGCTGTCTGGCCGATCAGCAGTTGCATGTTATTCGCAGCCCCGGGAATCTTTTGGTTGATAAAGCGCTGAGCCTCAGCAGCCAAGGTTGATAAACGTTCCGATGTGTTATTCGCATCGGTTGTGTTGTTGCTCTCCCCCTGAATGTAGATCATGCCCTTAACATTGACGGTGTACCCTTGAGCCGTAGCAGCATCCAGAGCATCACCCACCGTTTCCATAAAGTAGCGGTACATCTGGCTGTCACTGCTATCCGGTGAGCCTTCACCCATCCAGAATGCATTGCCGCCACCGCCACGCGATGCCTTTACAAAGTAAACCGGGGGACTGTCTTCTTTACGGGAGTCATGCAGTTGTCGGGCAAAGCCATACTCAGGACCCCAGTAGTTGATGCCATTGATGGCCTGAATTTGCAGACCGGTCAGCATCCCTCCGGACTCACCAATATCAGCGGGGTATTGGTTCCCAGATGTGGTATCCACGTTTCGGTAATAAAAGTAAGTCTGGCCGTCTGCCTCGTGGCTACCCGGTTCAAAAGGGGTTTCCAGGTTGGTCGTACCCAGAGAGTTTGATTGCCCGGTCATGACGTACATGTCGAGGGTTTGGGCTGATGCTGCTATCGACGCTATTGCTGTTGCCAGCAGCGACATAGCCCCCAATGTGCGAATTATAGTTTTCAATTAATGCCTCCTGATCAGGCATACATAATGGCAATAGGTAGCCTGTGGTCATGGCTGTTAAATATGACCACAGACGTTGAATAATTAATTGAAGTTCAGGTTTCCAGCCTGGAATGGTGATGCCGGGAGCAACTGGTAGTCATCGCCATTGAAATCACCGGAATGGTTATATAGATTGAAAATGGGGTTATTTGCCCAGGCGTAACGAACGGCTTGAGGATCAGCAACGTCGTCACTGGAGACAACGACTCTGTCTTTAGAGAAGGTCGCAGTGGCTGTTTTCCAGATGCCGTCGCTGCCCGCGACTTCAAAGCCCACCAGTGGGCCGCAACTGTTGGTCGTCAGACCATTTCCTACATGATCAAAGCCAATTTCCAGAGTGGCGCCATGGTCAATAAAATCACCATTAAAGATAGGGCCTGAGTATGTGAGTGAAGATTCACCATAAAGTGAATTTCTCGCCCAGAGGCTTAATCGTTTACCCACTTCGATCTTATTGGTCGGGTGTACATCGGTGTTATGGCCAAGGTCCAGTGTGACCGCCATGCCAAGGTTATCCAGACCGCTGTCGGTCAGAACACGGCGTTGCATATCCCGGAACGGTGCCCAGTTACGGTTCAGGTTGGGCAGCTGCACATAATAGAAGGGGAGGTCTGCCTCACCAGCTTCCTGACGCCAAGACTGAATCAGTCCTTCAAAGAGTTTCTGGTTATAATCAATATCCCAGGCTGTCTCATTGTCATCAGTCGCATTGGTCTCACCCTGATACCAGAGCACACCTCGGAAATTAAAGTCCATCAGGTCAGCTACTTCCGCATCATAAAGGAAAGTTGGCTCATAGGGGTGGTGAGGCATTGGGGTTGACTGGTCACTGTTAACCCAGGTCTGCAGGTTCTTCGCTGCACGCCCGCGATGCCACTCAGGTGCAATATCAGCATTCAGCCAGTCCTTCATAACCAGATTCAAATCTGGAGTGTTCAGGGCTGTTCTGGGCATGTAGGCTTCCATGGAAGCGCCACCAATTGCATTTTCGATGATACCGACAGTAATACCGGTTTCCTTGTGAACCTCTCTGGCAAAGTAATAAGCAACGGCCGAAACAGGGGCGACAGTTTGTTCAGAACCATTCTGCCAGCTGCCACTGTAATAGTTATCAACCGTAAGTCGTTGCAGTTCACCGGCATTAAAGACGACATTGTTTGGCCATGGGTTACCCACACGGTTCAGAATACGGATATTGGGGTAATCGTTGGTTGACCCTTTTTCCTGATTCCAGTCTCTATCCTGACGCATCTCCCAAGCCATGTTGGATTGACCGGCGGCAACCCAGACTTCACCGATCATGACGTTCTCATAATGAACGGATCGACCGCTGTTGCTGGAGATTTTCAGCTGAAATGGTCCGCCAGCTGGTTTCTCTGCAAGGCTGACACTCCATTGCCCATTCTCATCGGCGGTGGCTGTGGAGGTAGCTCCATCCAGTTCAACGGTTACAATTTCTTCAGGATTAGCGATACCAAAAACGTCAATGGGTTTGTCACGCTGAATGACCATATTGTCGCCAAACAGCCATGGCATCTGAAGACCGCCGTATTCCTGAGTAATGGCTTTGTGAACGGTTTCAGCAATGATGCCAGCACCGGTAGCATCGGGGTGGAGACCATCCGGATAGACATTTTCTTCGGAATTTAACGGTGTGTAGAGGTCAATGAAGGGCAGGTTGTTATCGTTGGCTACCTGCTCTACATACTGGCGACATTCTGGTAGTTGTTCATGAATTTCAAGATATTTTCCGTAGGGATGAACCACAGGCATAAGACTGCCAATGTAGATCTCCGGGTTGTCACCAGAAGCTCTCAAGGAGTCGATGATAGCCTTGTAATCTCTTGCGAATACAGGCTTGTTAACATTCCACTGTCCTGGTGAGCAGTCGTTGATGCCCAGTGCAATAAAGATGATATCAGCACCAAATGCGAGGGCATTCTGGTAGTCCTGAGTTTCGGTATAAGGCTTGCTGGAAATGGTGGAAACTCTCGCTCCACTGTGCCCAAAGTTACCAACTTCATACTGGTCCCCCAGCAGTTCCTGAAGTTGAGATGGGTAGGAGCTGTTGGTATCGGCAATACCCATACCGCGCGTAATACTGTCCCCAACCGCTGCGACCTTAATAAGATCGGGTCTTTTACGGGTGATCTCTACATCATCGATACTACTGCCACCAGCACCACTGACCAGCCATCGAAGTTTAATATCACCGCTTTGATTAACGGTATATTCCTTTGTTGCCCATTCAGTACCTAACCCTGTTTCCTGATAACTGCCTGCAGTTGTCCATTGTTCACTACCGTCAAGAACATCTGCGGTCCACTGCAAAGAGATCGTACTGTTGGATCCAGTGTAAGAAATATGAGAGAAGCGAACTTTATCGACACCTTCTGCGCCAGCAGGGTCAGCTTGTAGGTATTGTCCTTCCCTGCCAATGACTGCAGACCATGTACCGGTATTAGCCTGACCTGCCCAAATACCGTTGTGGGCATTGCCTGGTACGCCACTGGACCACTGGGCGTTATCCGACGTACTCGTAACATTAAAGCCGGCAGTATTGGACCCTCCGGTTAGTGCAAAACCATCGCTGGATTCAAAGCTGGTTCGGGCAATGACCGGATCAACAAACCGAGTAACGTCCACATCATCAATGCTCACGCCTCCCGTGCCATTGATCAGCCATCGCAGCTTAATATCCCCAGGCTGCTGAATATCGCTCCTCCTTAAGTGCCAGGCATTATCGAGGCTGACTACAGTAAAGCTGTCAGCCGTTATCCAGGTTTCACTGCCATCAAGTGCATCGGAAGTCCATTGAATCTCAATGGTTGCATTGGTGCTGCCTGTATAAGAGGAGTACCAGAAATTAAGAGTGCCAACACCGTCGCTACCCGTTGCATCGACCGTCAAATACTGGCCGTCATTACCGAGAACGGCTGACAGCTCTCCACCGGATGTTTTGTTTTGGCCGGCCCATATACCGTTGTACTGGCTATTGACAACACCGCTTTTCCAGATGGAACCGTCGGGTGTTACTGTATTTACGCCCCCGGTATTGCCCGCGGTATCAGCATTGAAATTGTCGGTGTTTTCAAAACCGGTACTTGTGATTAATGTACTTGCTGAGGCGAGGCCCCCTGCCATTAGCATGGCCGAACAGACCGGCAAAAGCAGCTTCTGACTGAATCTCATGAGTTAGCCTTTTAAATTGATAACGTTTGGAAACTTTGCGGTGGATCTATTTATTGTTTTGTTTGAACTGGAAGCAGGTACTGGATGTAAATCGAGTCAATCTCCCTTGGAGCAGGGAAAAAGCAGCCCCAAAATAGAGGCTGCTGTACTTTGATATCAGGGGTTTATTTTTTGAATTTACTCAGATCAAGGGTGTCCTTGCCTTCCGTCAACCATTCAAGGTCAAAGCTGGAGTAACGAATTTCATCCACATTGTCCTCCCAGAGCAGGCCAATATTCATGTCTTCCTGAATAACCAGGTCAGAATAAGCAGAAGGCCCTGTGGTAATGTTTCTTGATACTGTCCAGTTCTCGCCTTCGTCATAACTCATCCGAACGGTCATATTCTGACGACCGCTGGTGCTGGCTGGGTTGGCAAACAGTAAACGGTTTTTGTCGTGCATATCTTCCCGAGTGTAACGAAGAATTGTTGATGCAACCGTTGGCGTGATCAGTTCATCATCATCCACTGTTGGCCCATAACTTACGCCATAATCTTCAGTAATGGTGACCGCGCGACGCTTATTGGCAGTAGGCCGGTAGTTACGGCTGTTGAACATGATATGGCCATTGGCCAGCTCAACTGCCTGCACTTCGTTCAGATTCTCTCCGAGAATTTGCGTACCACGAACCCAGGTTTCACCATGATCGTCACTCCAGAAAGCGTAGTTCTGGTTATAAACACCAGATGTCTGGCCTTCGGGGCTGTACTGTCCAGCAAAGAACAGGCGACCATGGACACCATCAGTTTCAGCTTGAGGTGTGGTCAGCTGAATGGCATGGCCAGTCGGAGGAATGTGCATGGTTTGATCTGGGATACGAACGGCATCAGTAATGTCCCGCTCAGCAGACCAGGTTTCACCATGATCCAGACTGGTGATAAGCATGGCTCGGCGTTCAGCAAGTTCAGAAGCTACTTGGTGCTCGTTGCCATCGGCGTTATTCCAGACCAGAACCATCTGTCCCATCTTCTGGTTACCATGTTCATCCAGAATCGGGTTGTTGTCGGTATCCACCTGTGGATAAAACTCATCGTAAACAGCGGACATATTCTGGGCAGCTTTATCGCCAAAGTCGGCAATCTGCTCAATGGCACCCCAGGTTTTACCATTGTCGGTACTGCGTCTCATGACCACGTCGATGTTACCGTGGTCGGCACAGCTGCTGGTTCGTCCTTCAGCAAAAGCAAGCAAGTCGCCATTGCCAGATTTGACAATGGTAGGGATCCGGTAGCAGGCATATGCACCTTCACCATGGCGATAAGCGACACTTTCATAATAAGGTGAAGGTTCCCCTTCAACTTCAAAAGATTGCTCTACAATTGTTTCTGCCCGCCATGGGTCAGATACGGCCAGTTTGACGGTGTATCTGCCACCATACTGGTATTCGTGTTCAAAGCTGAAGCTGTTGTAGATGGTGCCATCGCCCATATCCCAGCGGTATGTCATTTCCTCACCTTCAGGATCGCTGACGTCGCCATAGAACAGGAACTTTTTACCGCCCAGTGATGAGGAAATAATGGCTGCTTCCGGAGGCTGGTTCGATTCATTCACAAAAGAGTCAACTTCTGCTTGCGTCAGCACCCGGTTAAAGAAACGGAGGTCATCAATAACTTGCCCACCATCATTTTGTGTAACGATAACCGCGTCAGGTGTGTTCAGTTCAGCGGGAGTGAAGCTCGGACCTTCGTGGTGTTCGGTAGCTTTCACACCATCAACCCAGAGTTCCATCTTGCCAGTGTCGCTATCCTGATTGATGACACCCACAAAATGATGCCAACTATCAGGGCTCAAATCGCTGATACTGAGTTTTGCATCAGATTTTACTCCAGCAATGTTGCTGCGGAAGTAGATAAAGTCATTTGCAATAAATACGTTATAACCAGTATCTCCCCCTGTAAGATTGCCTTTACGAACAACCTGATGGGTACCACTGGTAGCAGGTGCTTTGAAGAAAAATGAGAGTGACATAGAGCCTGTACCAGGATCCAGATCGTCATGATCAGCAATCTGATTATCCTGCTCAAACAATACGGCGCTGGTGAATGAATGCAGTGCGTCCCCAGGGCCAACTTCACCGGGTGTACCTGTTGGTGGCTTTGGTAGCTCAATGGGAGGCTGAACAACGGTATTATCATCATCGTTATCGCAACCCACCATTAAAGGCAGAACCGCTGCTACACAAACCGCCAGTATTGTCTTTTTATACACGTTTACATCCCTCATGATTATCAATAATTCAGCAGTTCATGGTCAGTGAACCCTGATATTTCATATTGGAGACATGATAGTGAAAAAAAACTTCTAATCTTTGATTGGTGTCAAAAATTTACTACAAAGGTTGGTGATGCTCGTTTGATGTTGAAATGTGTTGTGCAGTTCACAGTTTTCTTGCCTTATATTGTGCCGGTGCATCTATGCGTTCCCACGAATACGGTGGGAGTCAGGCCATATAACTGCGAAAAATGGTGTAGGGAGGCAGGGGGACACTCTTTATAGCCGGGCAGAGCCTTGGCTCTGCCCGTTTCGGGACAATTAACGACGTTTATGGCTGAGGCTGGGCTTCAGGAAGCAGTTCACTGATATCCTTTTTCAACAGGCTGATTGAGTAACCACCGGTTTCCACCAGAATACCCACTTTGCCATCTGGCATCATGGTCATATCGGAGTACCAGGAATCACCGGTCCAAACCTGTTTAGGTCCATTCCAGGTTGCACCTTCATCCGTACTGCTCCAGATACCCAGGTTGGTTCTCTTCTTGTCTCCGGGAGTATTACCAATGGGAGCAGAGAAGAGCAGCATGGTGTTATCGTCAGTTGGTGAACCGCTGTAACGAATCAGGCTGGCATCCACTTCATCAATGTTTTTAGGCAGCGTAGAGTTGGCATCATAGACCCAGGTTTCACCGCCATTATTACTGATAAACTGAATGCGGGGTCCATAAAATACACCACCATAGTTACCATGACCGTCATTACGGGTAGTAAGCAACAGTCGTCCATCGGTCAACTCTACAAGGTCACTTTCGGAAGGCTGAACCTGTTGGATATTGTTGCCGCTCATGTCGTAAGGCATCAGGGCACGGGCACCAGACTTCCAGGTTTCGCCGTTGTCGTCAGAGTACACTGACTGCACATCGAGTTCGCCGAAGCCATCCAGAATAATCGAAGGAAGAATCATACGGCCATTGTGATTGCCCTGGTCGATGGTTTGCCATTTCAGCTGAATGCCGTTACCCGGGCCAGCGTTGGTGCTCTTCCAGCCAAGGATACCCCTGCCTTTCTCAGCGAGTTCAGCAGTCCACCCCTGTGCTACAGGAGTCGCTTCAGCCGCAGGTGTAGCGCTTGCAGAGTAATCAATAACTGTTGTTTCACCAATTGTGAAATTAGCCGATTTATAAGTTGCACGTCCTTCGTCGTTAGTTAGATCGTTACCAAAGACAACTTTTTTGGCACTATTTGGCGCACCACTCCAGTTGCTGGCAATGACCTCTCCATCGAAAAGATAACTGGCGGTTTTTGTGACAGGGTCATATCGGATCTCAGAGGTGTGGAATTCCGCCGGACCTACGTCTTCCAGCAGTGTAAAATCTCCCCCACCAGTACCATTAAGATTGACTACAAGGTTGTTAGCTTCGGTGACGGTAACCGTAGGTAGAAGTATTGCCTCGCCAGTCACCAGGTAATCGGTAATCTGACCCTGAATGGCTTTACGATCGGTAACCAGTGACCAGTTTCCGGCGGCTGGGGTTTGGAGCGCATCCGTTATGTCAAAAGACCAGGCCGCTTTGCCACTCCAGCCTCTGGCATCCCAGGCCCGCTCACGAACCTGCGCAGTAATATCGACAGGAGCCTCCCAGGTCTTGCTGTTCATATTAAATTTCTGGAAGAACAGCTTGTTTTCACCGTCGGGCTGAATGCAGTCGCCGTTCTGGGCACAATGTGTTGGCCACTGGGTGTAAACAATGGTCAGTTCACCGGTTTGCTCGTTGTAAATGGGGCGGGGGTCAGAGAAGTCGTACATTTCTCCAGGTTCGAGGCTCTTTGAAATATTTTCAACCTCTGACCAGTTCTCACCACCGTCAGTGGAGAATTTGGCGGACATAACGATTTCACCTGCCTGGCCAGGATCTGCACCGCCAGGGCGTCCTTCAGCAAAAGCAAAGACATAGTCTCCCACTGCGGATTGCAGTGCTGGAATCCGGTAGGCATTGGTGGCGTCTTCACCCTGTTCGCTGCCCGCTTTAAATAACTTGAAGCTTGGTGTGAATTCGTAACCGGGAATGTCGAAAGTAAAGCTCTGGTAGAAGGCCTCACTGGCTCCGGATGTGCTGCTTGAGCCATTACCCCAGGCTACAACATTATGTGCACTCTCAGATCCCTGCCAGTCAGAGGTGATAATCTTGTCATCAAACTGGTAAGTTGCCTTGCCAGTTGCAGGGTCAAAGCTGATCACATAATTGTGATAGCCCATCGCGGCTTCGAGGTCGCCTTCTACCAGTGTATAGGCTTGGTCCCCTTCCAGCTCAACCACCAGGTTGTTGCCATCAAGTTTGAGTACGGGCAGGAACCGTTTTACGCCATTACCATAATAGTTAGTAAGATAACTACCGGACTCCACTCTCATGGTGAAAGCCATTGTCCAGCCATTCTGGCTGGCCATGGCATTAAATTCACCTTCAGGCGTTGCTTTCCATTCGGCAATGCCTTCAAGGCCGTTTACATACCAGGCTAAAACAGTTGTGCCGTCTGCAAGAGTTTCTTCTACCAGCTCGCCATAAGCCGGGCCACTGAGATTGCCTGACCAGCCCTGGGCAATAGGCGAGCTATCCGACTCTGCATTAAAGGCAAGGTCAACACTCTCGACTGGAGGTGGGATGGGTGTCGGTGGGTTGGTTACATTATCATCATCATTGTCACAACCGACCATTAAAGGCAGAACTGCTGCAATACACGCCGCCAGTATTGTCTTTTTATACACGTTTGCGCCCCTCATGATTATTAATTATTCAGCAGTTCATGGTCAGTGAACACTGAGATTTCATATTGAAGGTATTTTAATGAAATATTTCTTCCTTATTTTGATTAGTGTCAAAAATTTACTGCATGAGTGGGTAGTGTCTGTCTGATGATTAAAAATGTCGTGTAGTTCACATTTTGATGCTGGGTTTTCAGTTGTATTGGATGATTAATATGAGGGATTGGAAGGAGCAGCTTCCTGAATAGGAAGCTGCTGTCATGTTGCGGTAGGTGTCAGAAGGTTATTTCTTCAGGGTATCTGCACCATCGGTCAGCCAGTCCAGAGTGAAGCTGGAATAATAGATATCGTAGATGCTTCCATTGTTTTCTTCCCAGAGCAGGCCGATATCCATATTTTCCTGAATTACCAGATCTGAATAGGCGGAGAAGCCATCGGTGATCTGTTTGGAGACCGTCCAGGTGTCACCTTCGTCATAACTCATTCGAACGGTCATGTGCTCACGTGCGGTTATACTGGCTGGATTGGCGAATAACAGGCGGTTCTTATCGTGAGTGTCTTCCCGTGTATAACGTAGGATGGTAGAGGCCACGGTTGGAGTAATAAGTTCATCGTCGTCTATTGTTGGGCCATAGCTGATGCCATAGTCTTCCGTAATGGTGACCGCGCGACGATGATTGGCAGTAGGGCGGTAGTTACGGCTGTTGAACATAATGTGTCCATTAGCCAACTCAACGGCTTGCACTTCGTTCAGGTTTTCTCCCAGAATTTGTGTGCCACGAGTCCAGGTTTCGCCGTGATCATCACTCCAGAACGCATAATTCTGGTTATAAACACCAGAAGACTGGTTTTCAGGACTGTACTGTCCGGCAAAGAACAGGCGACCATGAACTCCATCAGTCTCGGCCGCTGGTGTGGTTAATTGGATTGCATGTCCTGTTGGTGGAATATGCATGTTTTGATCCGGTACCCGCACTGCGTCGGTAATATCCCTTTCTGCAGACCATGTTTTACCATGATCCAGACTGGTGATGACCATGGCACGGCGCTCTGCATTTTCTGAAGCTACATCGTGCTCGTTACCATTGGCATTGTTCCAGACCAGAACAATCTGTCCCATTTTCTGATTGCCATGCTCATCCAGAATCGGATTTCCATCAGCATCCACCTGTGGATAGAACTCATCATAAACGGCCGACATGTTTTGGGCCGCCTGATCGCCAAAGTCAGCAATCTGCTGTGTTTCTCCCCAGGTTTTTCCGTTATCGGAACTTCGTTTCATGACAACATCAATGTTGCCATAGTCGTAGCAACTGTTGGTACGTCCTTCCACAAATGCTAGTAGATCACCATTACCGGACTTGATAATCATCGGGATACGGTAGCAGGCGTAGGCTCCTTCACCATGGTTAAACACGATATTCTTCTGATAAGGAGAAGGCTCTCCCTCAATGTCATAGAACCGTTCTGAAACGGCTTGTGCCCGCCACGGGTCAGTAACGGTCAGTTTAACGGTATACCGGCCACCGTACTGGTATTCATGCTCAAAACTGAAATCGTTATAAACCGTGCCGTCACCCATCTCCCAGCGATAGCTCAGTTCCTCGCCTTCAGGGTCGCTGACATCTGCGTAAAACAGGTGCTTCTTACCACCCAGTGATGCAGAAACAATACCGGCAGTAGGCGGCTGGTTGGCTTCATTTACGAAAGATTGAACTTCAGCTTCCGTCAGCACCCGGTTAAAGAAGCGTAGGTCATCCACCTGCTGCCCGCGAGAATTTTGTACCACGTTAACCGAACTGGTCGTATTCAGCGTACCTTTAGCAAAATCAGCACCTTCATGGTGAAGGGTTGCCTTTACCCCGTTAACCCAGAGTTCCATCTCTCCACGGTCACCTTCCTGATTAATCACGCCAACCAGATGGTTCCAACCTTTGCGGTCAAAGTTTACATCGGCAAGTGCCAGCTTTTTATCGGACCTTGCTCCAGCAATATTACTGCGGAAGTAAATAATATCGTCTTGAATAAAGACGTTATAACCGAGATTAGATCCGATATCGTTTCCTTTGTGGACAACCTGATTAACCCCCATGGTTGCAGGTGCTTTAAAGAAAAATGACAAGCTCATGGAGCCGGCACCTGGATCGAGTTCATCATGATCGGCAATTGTATTGTTTTGTTCAGATAGTTCGATGCTGGTGAAAGTCTGCAGTGCATCACTGGGGCCTACTTCACCAGGTGTGCCCGTGGGTGGTAAAGGCACGTCAATGGGGGGCTTTGGTGGTTGAACGGCAGTGTTGTCATCATCGTTGTCGCAGCCGACCATTAGCGGCAGAACTGCCGCCACACAAACCGCCAGTATTGCTTTTTTGTACACGACTATGCCCCTATTTATTAGCACTGGTTCAGTGGCTCATTACCAATGAATCCGGAAATTTCATTCGGGGTTATTTTAATGAAATTTTTTTTCGTATATTTGATTATTGTCAAAAAAATACTGCAATAGGTGGGGTGTTCGGACATTTAATTAAAACTGGTTATTGGTTCTCGCTTTTAAGCCTGTATTTTTTAATTAATTGAATAATTAAATTGCTTTAATTGTTATGGTGTGATTTTTTGTACAGTTTATCACGATAATTACTATTGCGGATTCATAAACTTTAACAGTTGGTTTTGATTTTTTTCTTTAATTTTGGTGGTTGGTCAAACCTATCGACAATAATTAATGCGATAAAATAAGGAAGCCTAGCTTTAAATAAAAAAAGGGCTAATTAAAAATTAGCCCATAAGTTTGGTCTTTTAAAAAACCAAACACACAGAATATTGATTAACACAAACCAGAACAATTCAGGGGGGTAACATTTTCAGTTACCATTTTTTTCCATGCAAACTCCTCTCAATTAAAAACAGGTTGTATGCCCGGCTAACGCACCGGGCATGTTGTCATCAGTTAGTGATTTTTACATCAGAGCCATTGTAGCTGAGCATATAAACATCACTGCGGCCTTGACCATCAGAGCCTTCACCGCCGACCATTAGTACACCTTTACTGGTCGTAAAGGATGCTCCATAAGCTAAACCTTCAGGTAGTTTGGTATTCGTCTGTTTCCAGCCGCCATCTTCATAAGCATAGATTTCAGAGTTCCATGCTTTTGGGAAGCCTTCGTGTGCAAACCATTGGCCACGAATAGACTGGGCACGAGCGCCGTGGAAGTTGGCTCCTCCGGCAACCAGAAGGGCACCGTTGCTGTTACCCGCATAGGCTCCGGCAACACCTTCCTGAAGTTCTGCTCCAATAGGGGTCGGCAGCTGTGCGAGCTCTTCCCATTGAGCGCTCTTGCCTTCGATGGTGACCGACTTCACCATTGGGGTGCGCAGGCCGGGTTTTACTTCACCGCTGACCAGGGTAATTTCATTGCCTTCACCAACCAGAGCAGCGCCACAGTTAGGAAGATATGGGCTTTCACCTCTCACGCTCCAGCTGTTTTTAGCAACGTTATACACCTGGATTTTCTTGTTCCACTGATACTCTTCAGGTGTCATGCCCATGAAGTCATCAACGACTTTTTGCCACTTCTCTGGGTCTTTCTTCTGGTCGATGCTTAAAATATCGGATAGATAAGTATCAAACTTGTTCTTGTTGTAACCTCCGAGGATCACAATTTCCTGATCATTCAGAGCGTAAGCAGAGGCTCCGAGCATTCCAACAGGGGTTTTGGTTTTGACTTCAGACCATTGGTTTTTCTTGATGTCATAAGCATGAACGGTATCGAGAACGACGGGTGCTTTATCTGAAGCCTGAACCTTGCCGGAGCCACCCAATACATAAATTTTGCCGTCTGCAGCAGCGGCAGCTGCCTGGTCAGGAACAGAGCCTTTGAAGTTGGCCAGCTGTTTCCATTGAGGGTTTTTCGCTTCTACATCCAGCGAATAGAAAGAGTCACCAGCAGAGCCAAGTCCAACATAAACGACACTACCAACTTGAACGCCAACACCATTTTTAATGCCTTCAGGCAGGTCTGGCCATTGTTGTGAAGCCATTGCCATGGATGATGCAGACACCAGTGCAGCCAGCGCTGTTACTTTAGCCAGTGATGATTTTTTCATGATGTTCACAAGAACCTTTACACTGTAATAGAAGAAAAATAGTGTTTAACCTTTCAGAGGAGGATCAAGAATGCCTTTTGTTTAAAGCAAGGCTTAAAGGCATCCTTGATTTTCATCAGATTAACGAATTGCTATCAGAAGCTGCGACGTACCATCAGTGAGTAAACAAATTTCTCATTGGTGTATTGCGCATCAGCACCTGTCAACCTGTCCTTATTGTCTTCAGTCTGGTAATACGCCATACCGTGGATATTCCAGTCCTGATCCAGCTTGTAGTTAAAGTTTACGCCGTAACGGTTCCGCTTCTCATCACGAACGATACCGTCTGCATATTCGTTATCGCGTTGAACGTCGAATCGGGCAATACCTTCCAGGAACAGAGCGTCAGTTACCTGGCTACCGTAGGCCAGACGAATCATCCACTGATCCATTTCTGTTTTACCAGCACCGATACGATCTTCAAACGTATCCAATTCATTGAATACGCCCACTTTAAAGTAGTCGCCCCAGCTCAGCTTCTGCTTAACGCCCACTTCCAGTTCGTGTTTGTAGTCGGTGTATTCTTTGTAGTCGGAGGTTTCACCACTACGATCGACGTTTCGTGTAGGGATAAGGGATGTGTAACCACCGAAGAAGATATCAGTAGTGTCACTCACCTTATAGTTCAGGCCTGGGAAGAAACGCACTTCAGTATCGCGTCTTTTGGCTTCATGATCATAGGTATGGTGACGAATACCTGCCATTGGCGCAAAAGTCAGGTTGCCAAAGTTCCACTTATAACCTACATAGAGCTGACGGCGCAGGCGGTTCCAGCCTTCACGGTTTTTAGATGCATCAGCTTGAAGGTTGCTCATGGTTCCCATGATATGGAAAGGAGATCCTTCGATTGGCTCAAAATTAAAACCGACATATGTCTGGTAAAAATCACCATTCTGGCCTGGGGCGTCATCCATTGTGATTTCGTTTTCTTCAACACCCACATCAATATAGTTGGCTGCAAAAGAAGTAGAGGCGGCCATGGCCAGAGCAATACCCATTGCAAGTTTGGTGAATTTCATTTTGGTTCACTCCAGGTGTGTTCAGTGTGTTTTCTACAGTTTTTATGCGGAACTTTTTAAAAGTTTCAGCATGGTTTTTACATTCCGATTTTTTGTCAGTGAATTCCCCCTTCACAGACAAAATGTTTTCGAAATGTTTTTGAAACACGGTAGCTTCAAAACAGGTTTATGTTCTCTAAACAGATTGATTGTTTTTACAATCAGTCTTGATATTTTTCATTGGCTGAAAACAATTGATTCTGCTGTCTGCGCAAAGTTTCGCCTTAATTCCGGCCTCTGCTCTACAATTTTATTAACCAATGCGTCCATTACAAAGAGCTGTGCCAGCTTTGATGAAAAGGCTCCAGCACTGTGAAAACTTTCTGTTACTGAGGTATGGAGACAAACCTGGGAAAGTTTCGCAAGTTCACTCTTTGGGTTGCCTGTAATAGCGATGACAACCCCTTGTTGTATTAATGCCTTTTGTGCAGTCGTTAACAAGTCCCGGGTATTGCCGCTACCTGAAATCAATAAAATAACGTCATCTTTTTTCATACAGGCCACTGTCATAATGGCGCTGTGCATATTAGTCAGTCCGGTAGTATTAAAACCAAGTCTCATTAGACGGTATTGACCGTATTGGGCTATCACTGCTGAAGCCCCAACTCCAAAGAAGTAAAGGTTACCTGCATTAATTATTGAATTTGAAGCTTTGGTTAATGCGTCAATATCCAGTAATGTGCAAGTATCATTCAGTGCATCCATGGTTTTCTTAAGACCGAGTTCTACATTGTCGAGAGAAGCAATATCAAACTCGATATGTTCTTCAGAACTCTTATTAAGAGCATGCTCATGCTGGTCCATTACAAGACTGGTTGATAATGCTATTCGAAACTCAGAGAAACTTTTAAAGCCGGAATCCCTGCAAAAACGTACAACACTGGCTTCACTGGCTCCGGAGGTTTCTGCCAGCTCAATCAAGGTCTGGTGAATAACGGTATCCGGATGTTCTGTTACAAACCGATTAATTTTCGCCAATGCAGGAGAAAGGTGATCAAACCGGCTTCGCAGTCGGGCCAGTAACCCGTAATCTGAATCCTGTTTCATTGCCATTTCCCCTCAGGGTCTTGTTAGTTCGTGGAGGCATTAGACATTGAGTGAAGTTTAATTTCATTGATCTTTGTCATATTGTAGATTTTTTTCTTAAGTGTGGATTTGTTGTCAGTTCAGTGTGGTTGTCTTTAACTTATATTTACATGATGAAAGTAAAAGCTATACATAAACAAGGGGTTACGTCTTTCTAGCGGGGTGTCATGAGCATGAAAGGAGACAGCCTGGTCGGTCAGGCTGCCTGAATAAAGGGGGAGGGAATTAACTTAAGTTTCAGTACTACTGACTAAATACAATGGACTCTGCAGTTCGAGATACAGCTTCTTTCAGTTTTGGATATTTACCCAGGATACCGTTGGCGATCAGGTCAATCACAAACATTTGAGCCGCTTTGGAGTAAAAAGCTCCAGCACTGAATGCTGACTCCGGGACGGCAGTATGTAAGGTGAGTGTGGCTATATTGGCGAGTTCACTACGAGTATTGCCGGTAATGGCAATAATGGCACTCCCCTGCTTTTTGGCTTTGTAGGCTGTATGGATGACATCCTGAGTGTTACCGCTGCCGGAAATCAGGACAACAGCATCATTCTTTCTCATACAGGATGCTGTCATGACAGCGCTGTGCATATCATTCAGAGCCCGGGTTTTCATGCCAAGGCGCATCATGCGGTATTCACCATAGGTGGCGATGGTTGCTGATGCTCCAACACCAAAAAAGTAGATGTTATCTGCCTGACCGATTAACTCTACCGTTTTATCGAGTAACTCCCTGTCCAGTAGTGTCGCGGTATCATTAAGGGAGCTAACGGTTCTTGCCAGACTGCTTTTCACGCAGTCATCTTCGTTATCATCAACTTGTGGCGACTCTTTCAACAGGCTGATGGACAGATCAATTTTAAACGCGGCAAAGCTGCTATAACCGGCATCACGGCAAAAGCGCACGACACTGGCTTCACTGGACCCGGAGTTATCTGCCAGATCGACCAGTGTCTGGTGGATGACTTTATGGGGCTCATTGATCACATATTCAGCCACTTTCATCAGGGCAGGGGATAAGTGCATTTTTCGGCCACGCAGCTTGGCGAGCACGTTCTCTCCCGCTGAAGCTTTTATTGTGGGTGAAGACATCAAAATTCTCCCTATCCATAGTAAACAAAGTTTTTGCGACACATCACACAGACTCGGAATTACCAGAGAGGCAGTAAGCAACACCCAGTGGACAGTAGTTCCCGGATCATGGAGTGAATTGAGGTGCCGTTGACAGAATCCTGTCAACGGCACCTCAATGGCCTGAAATAATATTGCAGAATGTAACGTAAAGCGGTCAGTCATTCCTACTTTTTTGTGAACCAGATAACATATTTTTCAGATAAATTGCTATGACTTGAAGGTGACTTACCTTTGTAAAAATACAGAAAAATCGTTGAAAAAATCATGCACAATAAAATTGCTTGCTGTAGTATTACTTCATGGATATATTTAGAGCGAAATATTACTTCATGTTCATTTTCTTAAAGATAACTGTGCCTTGAAGACCATTTTTCAGTCTCTGAGTTAGTAGCAAGTATTGTGCATTGGTAACCAAAATGGATAAAAAATACATTCTGAAGCAGCTGGATCATCAATTGATCGCTTCATGCCAGCCCGTTGATAACGGTCCTATGGACACGCCTGAAGCCATTACCCGAATGGCTCTGGCTTGTCGAGAGGGAGGAGCCGCTGCGGTAAGGATACAGGGTGTTATCAATGTAGCAGAGGTTGCCAAAGTACTTGATATTCCTGTTGTAGGTATTGTGAAGCGTGACTTACCAGACAGTGAAGTTCGGATTACGCCATTTCTGGAGGATGTTTATGCGCTGGCTGAGGCCGGAGCAAAGGTTATTGCCTATGACGCGACTCAAAGAAAGCGTCCGGTTGCTACATCAGAGTTGGTAGCAGCCATCCATCGCTCCGGATGTATAGCCATGGCTGACTGCGCCACGCTCGAAGATGGAATTCTGGCTGCCGAAATGGGAGTGGAGCTGATTGGAACAACGATGTCCGGGTATACCGGTGGTCCTGTTCCCAAAGAACCTGATTATCAATTGATTCGTGATCTGGCTGAGCGTGGTTATCAAGTGGTCGCTGAAGGTCGTTTTAATCAGCCAGAGCTAGCCAGCAAGGCAATCAGTGAAGGTGCCTACTGCGTTACCGTGGGTTCAGCCATTACTCGTGTTGAGCATATTTGCCAATGGTTCTGCGATGCCATTGATGAAGCCTCTCTGATTGTAGAAAAGTAGTGAAGGGTAGTCATGATTATTGCGATTGATATTGGTGGCACCAAGCTTTCTGCATCCTTAATAAGCGACAGTAATCTTATCGATGGGCGGCGAGCCAGTACTCCAAAAAGTGGAGCAGCCAGTGATCTCATTGTTGCTCTTGAGCAGTTGATCACTCCGTTACTTTCAAAGGCTACCTCCATTGTTGTGGCATCTACCGGCATTATCAATCAGGGGCGGTTAACTGCCGTTAATCCTGACAATCTGGGAGGGCTGAATGACTTTCCTCTGCAATCTGTTCTCGAAAATATCAGTGGTCTACCGGTCAAACTCTTGAATGATGCCCAGGCAGCAGCCTGGGGAGAATATTGCCAGTTAGCTGAAAAGAATTGCAGAAATATGGCGTTCATCACCGTTTCTACTGGGGTTGGGGCAGGTCTGATCATTAATGGGGAATTACTGACAGGTATGAGTGGTCTGGCGGGGCATGCTGGACATATGACGCTGGATGTTAATGGCCCGACGTGCGGGTGTGGGCGTTCAGGGTGTGTTGAAGCATTAGCCTCAGGCACCGCAATTGGCCAGTTAGCCAGTGATCTTTATAAAACCGACCTGGATGCAAAAGCCGTTTTTGAACGTTACCACCAGGGTGAGCAGGATGCCCGGATGGTTATTGATCGTTCCGCTCAAGCCATAGCAGAGCTTCTGGGGAATTTGAGAGCGCTATTGGATATAGAAGTTGCCGTGATTGGTGGCAGTGTTGGTCTTGCTGAAGGTTATCTGGAAAGAGTTCATCATTTTATGGAGCAGCAACCACCCTTGTTTCAGGTTGATCTCCAGCTGGCTCAACTGGGCCATGAAGCGGGCCTGAAAGGTGCGGCACTCTGGGCCGAGCAAGAACAGGCTTCTCAAGAATGTGCCGCTCAATAAAAAAGAATTACGAGTTTTTTATATCGACCGTTGGAGAGTGATTTCATGATTTTTGATCATATCAGCAATAAAGAGAAGTACCGCGGTTTACCCTGGCTCTATGGCGCGCTGGAAGCAATGGCACCTGTTACTTCTGAAACCTTTGAACCTGGCCAGATTGTGATTGATGAGAAGACGTTATTCCTCAATTGCAATGCATACAACAGCAAACTGGAGTCGGATTGCTTCTTTGAATCCCATAAAGAGTACATTGACGTTCATTTGATGATCTCTGGTGAAGAGGTCATTGGACATAATGAAGAAAGCCTGCTGGAAGTAACCAAGGCATATGATGCCGAAGGTGATGCGATTCTGTATCAGGGAAATATTCAGACTCAGTTTGTATTAAAGGCTGGCTGGTTTGCTGTATTTCTTCCCGGGGAACCTCACCTGGTGGGTCTGCAGTGTGGTGATGACAGCGTTCCCGTGAAAAAGATTGTAGCCAAAGTTGCTGGTCGACTAGCGTCTTTATAAATATTAATTCAACGTCGTTTAATTGATGTTGAACATTTCAATGCTGTAAAGAGAAATGGAAACCATAATGAATAAGCTTGAAGGCCTGATTGCCGCACCTCATACCCCTTTTGATGCCAATGGTGATGTGAACCTGCCTGTGATTGATCAGATTGCTACACTTCTGATTAAGCAGGGCGTCCGTGGTGTTTATGTCTGCGGTACCACTGGAGAAGGGGTTAACTGCTCTGTTGAAGAGCGTAAAGCGGTTGCTGAACGCTGGGTAGCTGCGTCAAAAGGACAACTGAGCATTACTCTTCATACCGGTGCTTTGTCTATTGCAGATACGCTTGAATTAACACGCCATGCAGAAACTCTGGATATTTTTGCTACATCGGTTATCGCTCCGTGTTTTTTCAAGCCAGGCTCTGTCGATGACCTGGTAGATTACTGTGCCAAGATTGCTGCTGCCGCACCGAGCAAGGCCTTCTATTACTACCATTCCGGTATGTCTGGTGTAATGCACGACATGGAACAGTTCCTTGAAAAAGCCGATAAGGTGATTCCAAATCTGGCGGGTATCAAGTTCAACCATGTTGACCTTTATGAATTCCAGCGTTGTGTTCGTGTGTGCGAAGGCAAATTTGATATTCCTTTTGGTGTTGATGAGTTCCTGCCAGGTGGTCTGGCTGTTGGTGCCATTGGCGCTGTTGGCAGTACTTACAATTACGCTGCTCCTTTGTATCTCGATATTATTGATGCCTTTAACCGTGGTGATCAGGAAACAGTCAGCACTTTGATGAACAAGGTTATCGCGCTGATTCGTGTTCTGGTTCAATACGGTGGTGTTGCAGCAGGTAAAGCCGCCATGGCGTTGCATGGCATTGATGTGGGTGACCCACGTCAGCCAATTCGTGCGCTGACTGCAGAACAGAAAGAAGATGTCGTTGCAAAAATGCAGGCAGCCGGTTTTATGGAGCATATGAACCGCTGCGTATAAGTTGAAAAGACTGTCCCCATCAAGCCCCGTTACCTAATGGTAATGGGGCTTTTTAATGAGTTTGGAATGGCTGATAAAGAATGGATCAACGGTGCAGAAGAGTTAGCTAAATAATGAAAGAATTTTAATCGAGACAGCTGAAGCCATATTTTTATGCTGCTCAACCTGCCAGTGAATACCTTCAATCGGACAGGACTCAACAACAAAGCCTGCATCAAAAAAAGCACACTTCAATTCATCGGCACGCAATGCATAAAATTTTGCCAACGCTTTCGATTTTTCCTCCGCACCAATAAACATATCTCTATGAGGTCCAGCCTCTTTTACCGGAGGCGGTGCAACCAATAGAACTTTTGGGTGTTTATCTATGGCTAATGATGTGAATTGATATACTTCTTCAACCAATCGAGCAGCACCACGGGATATGTCACTGGCTGAAAGCCCAAATCGGTGCTTTAGATCATTTGTACCCAGCATGATGACGACGAGGTCAGGATGATGGGACTCCAGGCATGGTCTTAAATATTTCAAACCATTCTTATTTCCCTCGAAAGGGTCATCAAATACGGTGGTTCTTCCGGGCTGGCCTTCTTCAATGATATGCCAGTCAGTAGGGAGCAAACCTCTTAACAACGCTGGCCATCGTTCCTGATGACTGTATCTGCGATTTTCTCCGGGTATGGCTCCCCAGGTATTTGAATCGCCAAAACAAAGAATCGTTTTCATTTAATTCCAATTTAAGAATGGCAGTGAGAACTTGATTATTTAGTTCTGTACCAATGATTGTAAGAAAGAGCCTCTATCAGATTTTCCTTTATATTCTGCTTTTTTCCATTGAGCTTGATCATGCGTTCTGAGTCAGAACACTTAAAATTCTTCGGTTATCGATTATGGCTGACTCAGAGAAAAGGTGAAGTCTTATGGCATGGGTATTATTTTGAAAATAATAAGTTCTTTATTCTTTCAAGTATTTTATTCCAGGTGGAAGATCTTTTGTTGATGAGCGTCTCCGAAGTTTCTCTGTGCAACATGCATGTCGGAGTATCAAGGTAATCAATATTTCCTGATTTTTCTTCGTTTTTGGATGATGGTGTCGAGCACTGGTTGTTTTTTCTGCTTAATGAGCGCATTCAAACGTGACTCATGCTTCCTTGGATTGAGAGGCAGCATATAATCTGATGGCTAGCCTATCAATAGTTTACAGCTATGAATACAAGGAAAAATCTTAGGGCAGGGCTCGATGTATCGGAGTGCTTTGTTAAAGCTTAAATCAGAACGTGTGTTTGGGGTGAGCAGCAAGGAGCTTGATATCACAATCCTTTTGCTCATGAAATAATACAATTGAATGGTGGGCCCACCAGGACTTGAACCTGGGACCAACGGATTATGAGTCCGCTGCTCTAACCAACTGAGCTATAGGCCCTGTAAAGCGGATTGGATTATACGCATAGAATTCGTCAGCCGCCAACCCTGTTATCGTCTTTTGACGGTTTTTCCTTACAGTACTCCCTTAGCGCGGCCGATTCTATATAGGATCAGGAATCAGTTGGTAATATTCTGGATGCTACTTCACTTTCTTCCATCCAAATGGGGACATTTGTTCTTTGCTGTCGTATTGGCTGGGGATCTGGTTGTGGGCAACGCATTAATCGAAAGTGCCAGAAGCCTTTATGGTATAGCAGCGGTTGAGAGGCTTAACCACTGGCAGAATTTGATGACTTATAGCCAGAATCTGTCTGAGCCGCAAAAACTGGTTGAGGTGAATGACTTTTTTAACCGGATGCGTTTTATGAATGATATTGACCACTGGGGTGAAGAGGATTTCTGGGCGACCCCTGTGGAATTCCTGGCCAGTGGCGCTGGCGATTGTGAGGACTTCTCAATTGCCAAGTATTTTACGCTTCGTGAGATGGGGGTCTCTGACGAGAAGTTAAGGATTACTTATGTCAAGGCTGTAGAGCTTGATCAGGCCCACATGGTACTCAGTTACTTTGCTAGCCCGGGAGAGGAACCATTGATTCTGGATAACCTGATCAGTGAGATTCGACCTGCCAGTAATCGAAAAGACCTGGTGCCTGTGTATAATTTTAATGGGGATGGGCTCTGGTTATCCCGTCAGCGCGGGGAAGGGGTCAGAGTTGGAGAGTCAAGCAAAATCAAAACCTGGACTGAGCTGCGAAGGCGCCTGCAGAAATCAAATAGCCAGGGAAAACTGAATGAGGGGAATAGCTAATGATTTTGCTACCCCTCCAAACGAAAGTGCAGGGATGCCACCATGACACTACTTCGTGAACTGGCTCTATCGTTAACGCTGCTTTTGATTCTGCTGTTTGCCGGCAGCTTTGCGTTGACGGTAAGCGATGCCCGCCATTATTTACAGGAACAGTTGGATTCCCATGCTCAGGATACTGCAACCTCTCTAGGGGTTGCCATTGCTTCAACCGGTGTTGATAACGTTGCCACAGTTGACTCGATGATTGATGCGGTGTTCGATCATGGCTATTACCGCCAGATTCGCTTTGTGGATATGTCTGGCAATGTGCTTGTGAACAGTGAGCACCCTGTCACTCTGGAAGGGGTTCCTGACTGGTTTGTGAAACTGGTGGATCTGGAGGCTCCGGAAGTGACCAGTGAGATTAACAGCGGCTGGGTACCAATCGGACAGCTTCTGGTGGCCAGCCATCCAGGTTATGCCTATCGGAGTCTCTGGTCCAAGGTTAGCGGCGATGCACTGCTATTCAGTGCAGGTTTGTTGTTTGCCATCATCGGTTTAAATATTCTTTTGGGTGCTGTACTTCGGCCTTTGAAAAGGATGGAGCATCAGGCAAACCGAATTTGTGAGCGGCATTTTGAAATCCAGCCAGAGCTTCCAAAGACTCGTGATCTACGCAGAGTTGTTCAGGCAATGAATCGGATGGCCGGGAAGTTGGAAAAAGCCTTCTCTGAAAAAGTGGCTCTAACTGAGGAACTGCGTCGCAAATCCGTTAAAGATCCCCTGACAGGAATACTGAATCGTAAGGCCTTCAAAAGTCGGATGAATACCGCTTTGAGTGAAGAGACCGGTGGAGCAGGCGGAAGCCTTATTATGATTCAGGTCAGGGAGTTGGAGCTGTTGAACCGGAATCATGGCCAGAAGTTTGTCGATGAGTTATTGGTCAATATCAGCCACTGGATTGGTAAAACCCTGTTGCCATGGCCGGAGGCTTTTTCTGGCAGGAGAAGTGGTTCGAGTTTTACGGTTTTTGTGCCAGCCTGTGGTATGAGTGAAAATCGCAGGATTACCGAGCTGCTTTTCCGGGTTCTGGCTTCTATGGAGTTTTTCTCCACTGCCGAAGGCAGCAACTGTTTGCATATTGCGTCGGTGACTCACCAGGGGCTCTGTAAGCCAGAGTTCCTTCTGGATCATGGTGACAAGCAATTGCTCGAACTCGAGGTCTGGGTGAAGAATTGCTGGGATGTTTCAGATGTCAGTGGTGAGACTGCCTATCCATACATGCGGTGGAGTGATAAACAGTGGCTCGAAAAGCTGGAAGCCTTGATGTCACAGGGAAATATTGAGCTGTATGGGCAGCCGGTTCTGGACATTAATGGTGATGTCGCATTTACAGAAGTACTTGCTCGACTGAATTTGGATGGTGATCTTGTACCTGCGGACTCTTTCTTGCCCATTGTCGAGCGCTATGACCTTTATGCCGAGTTTGATCGAGCCGTATTTTTTACGCTTGCTGATTATATTGATGAGCGAGACGATTATCAGCTCTACTGCCTGAATATCTCTCCTTATTCACTGGTGGATGATGATTTCTATCACTGGTTACTGGATGCTCTCAAGCTTCGTCAGGACCTGGCCAGACGTTTAATTCTTGAAACACCTGAGCGGACACTGTTGCTTGTGGGCGATAGGGTAGCTGAGCGAGTGGATAAGCTGGTTGAAACAGGATGCCAGTTCTCTATTGATCACTTTGGGGTTGCCAGTCAGGCTCTGACCTTTCTTCAGATTATTAATGCCCACTACTTAAAGGTGGATGGCAGTTTTGCCAGAGAGATTACTTCCAGTTACGAAAATCAGCTTTATATCAGAACTCTTTCGATGCTGGCTGAGTCCAGGGATATAGGTGTGCTTGCTCAAGGCATTGAAAGTGAGGAAGAGTGGGAGGCTTTAAAGCAGCTGGGGGTTGCGGGTGGGCAGGGTTACTATCTTGGGCGTCCTGAATCGTTGTGAGCGCCTGCACCTGTTTCTATATGGCTATCATGTTTTTTCTGCACAACTTACCGGACGAATTCAGTAGGTGCTCGCACAACCCGCATTATTAGAGGATAATGGCTACTCAATAAGCGCATCCATTTTGGAACGCCATATTCAGGATAACGAGCCTGAGCGGTGACGAACGAGGAGATTATGGCGCTGGAAAAGATAAAAGCGACCTTTCAGTCGGGCATTCAAAATATATCCGTGCTTGTTCACGGTAAAGCTCTGTTGGTTGGGGCTGGTATCCTGATACTGCTTCTCTCTCTCATAGGGTGGTACTGGAGTCAGGAGCCTGAGCTATTTTCGGTGCAAGCCAATGCTGAAAAAGTAGCAACAGACAATGGCCAGAAAGTTGTGACAGGCTATACCACAACAGCAACATTGTATTCTCTGGCAGATACGCTGCTGAATAAACCGGGTGGTTTCCTGCGTAACGATATCATGCCTCCAGGCGTGCTGATGGATAACATGCCGAATTGGGAAGTTGGTGTGCTGATTCAGGTTCGGGATATGGCCAGAGCTCTCCGTAAGGATTTCAGCCGCTCTCAGTCTCAGTCACGTGAAGATCCTGACCTGTCGGTTGCCGAGCCTCAATTTAATTTTGATGCCAGAAGCTGGATTTTGCCGTCCAGTGAGCGTGAATATCAGCGCGGTATTAATAAACTGCAAAGCTATATGCAACGATTGTCAGACCCCGGTGACTCTGCTCAGTTTTACGCCCGTGCTGATAATCTGACCCGTTGGCTGGGTGATGTAGAGACGCGCCTGGGTAGCCTTTCTCAACGGCTGAGTGCCAGTGTCGGTAAACCTCGACTGAATACGGATCTGGCAGGTGATGCTGGTGCAGCGCCGTCTACTGATAGTGTGGTTCTGGTTGATGTGAAAACGCCCTGGTCTCAGATTGATGACGTTTTCTATGAAGCTCGTGGGACGTCATGGGCTCTGATACATCTTCTCAGGGCGGTCGAAGTGGATTTTGCTGATGTTTTGGACAAAAAGAACGCGACCGTCAGTGTCCGGCAGATTATCCGTGAACTGGAGGCAACTCAGGATACTGTATGGAGCCCAATGATTCTCAATGGTTCTGGCTTTGGTTTTCTGGCCAATCACTCTCTTGTAATGGCTAATTACATTTCCAGAGCGAATGCGGCCATAATTGATCTACGCCGTTTGCTTGAGCAGGGGTGATTAATATTAGGGCGTTATCAATTGGCATCATGCCTAATGGATAACGCCCCTTGAGCAGCTAACCATATTTTTCGTATGAACGGCTGCTGATATTCCAGCTCTTTAACCAAAAACTCGAATGCCTTTTCAAACCTTTTTTAGCAAATAGACGGTATCAACCTTGAATGAAGCTTTTCGTCATATCAATGATATGAACGGTCATGTCAGTGATAGCTTTGTAGGGTTTGGTTGCGGTATATGTTTTAGAGCAAACCTTTTCATACACTTCGATTGGTATCCTCTTACCCGGGATTGCCAGGGTTTCAAAAAGGAAAAGCGCTGCCCCTGAAATAGCTGGAAAGATTGAGCCTTTAAATTTCTCAGGAAGTTGTTCATAAGGAAAGATCATCAGCTCAAACGTATTTTTCGCATAGCTAACGGTGTAGTCTTTCAACGATTTCTGAGATGGGGTTGAAGAAAAGCGGGCTTTTATTTTTGAGGCCAATCCAGTCAGGGCTCCTGTTAAAGCGCCAACACCGGTAATGGCCATAACAGTAACGTAATAACCGGCAAAAATACCTACATTCAGTAAAGTGGTACCTACTCTCAAAGGAATACAAAGAATAGTCGGGATTTTTGACAACAATCGTTTGGCTTTGGAGAGAAAGGTTTCTGGTTCTTCAATAACTTCACATTTTCTGTCAGTGATTACGGTTGTTTCTCCAGGCGATGTCTGGTTTTCAGTTTGCTTTTCAGAGGCCGTACTGGAATTAGCTTCAATAGCGGCATCATTTTCTTCGTTATTTTCAGTCTCTGGATACAGAATCAAAGAAGAATTACTGTAGTTTTGTACGGAAATCGATCCGCTCATCTATTTTTTCCCGGCTCTGTTTCTTCAGTCGTTTCTGGAAATTTCAGAAGCATCAGTTTTATGGTTTTAGTTTGGCTTTGTGTTTTTCTTGGTGTGTAACTATTTGATTTAAATGGTGAAGAGGTTCGCAGCCTTTTAGGTGATCTGTTAGGATTTACTCTCTTTGACTCTAAATTAGTAATATGGTTCAAGGCATATGTTTGAAATCTCTTCAAAGCTTGGGCAGCAACTGTTTTTTCTAAGGGAGCTGGATAAGCTCAAGGCTGTTTATAGAAAAACCATGGTAAAGCCTGATAACAACCGGCAGGAAAACAGCGCTGAGCATAGCTGGCATATTGCCGTACAAGCTCTGGCTCTCAAAGAGTATGCAGAGGAGCCTGTCGATATTTGCCGTGTCATTAACATGCTGCTTCTTCATGATATTGTTGAGATTGATGCGGGTGATACGTTTGCCTTTGCCGAGAGTAGTGAATTGTCCGGTCAGGGCGCAAAGGAAATGCAAGCCGCTGAGCGACTATTCGGCCTTTTACCCGAGGCGCAGGCAGAGGAGTTTAAAGCGCTCTGGCTGGAGTTTGAACAGGTGGAAACTCCCGATGCCCGTTTTGCAAAAGCCATGGATTGCCTGTTACCAGTGATTCAAAATATGGACAATGAGGGTGGTACCTGGGCAAAGTATCAGGTTACCCGCAGCCAGGTGTTGAAGCGTAATCAGTACTTGGAAAAACTGGCGCCAAAGCTGTGGACCTATGTCCTTGAACAGATTGATATTTCTGTCCAAAATGGCTGGCTTAAAGATAGCTGAGGCCTGTTCCTGATTAGCCCCGTACTCTAAATTACTTTCAAAAAACCTCCAGGATAAGGAGGTTTTGATTTTATGGGCTGTTGGTTATAACTTTTTGATTTTCATGTTTTTTATTTTCTGATTTTCCATGGAAACCCGTTGCTTAACTAGAGTCGGCTAAACTGATAGTTAGTTTTGATGTTTTTCATAACTTCAGATTAGGCCACAGGAGTAATGCTCAAATCTCAAATCTGATAATCCAGAAAAGTAGTCAAGGAAGGAGAAAAGGATGTCTGAGCAAATAAATGGTTTAAGCAGTGGTATAGTTTTCCAGAAGCCAAACCCTGCAGATATAATTCCCAAGGAAGATGGGCAGGGGCGTCCAATACATCCATACTCTCATGAACCTATGAGTCCGGAGGAATTCAAGCGTTACATGCATAGGCTCGAGATGCAGGCGCAATCGGATGAGAACCTCAGAAAAGCACTAATGGGAACGGATGAAGCTGGCAGGATGCGCAAGGAGCGTCAGGTCTCTGATGAAGTCGCTAATGTAGGAAGTTCTGGCGAAGTTGAAAGGGCTCAGTCTTTATCCTCAGCCGTTAAAAACAATATTTTAACCGGCGGCGCCTGATTCCACATTCCCCCATGGCACTAAAAAAACCAACATTTAATGTTGGTTTTTTTAGTGCTCGACAATGGTCAGTGCAGACGTTAAAAAGATGACTTTCTGAATCCAGAGGTTGGTGATGAGCAACTATCAGCGTAACTCACAAAGCAAGCTGGTCTATTCCACGGATGTTGGTCGAGTTAAGGAAGAAGTGACTAAGCCAGAGGTGGTTGGTGATGGCAATGTCCGTGTTCGCCCGGAGAAAAAGGGAAGAGGTGGAAAGATGGTAACGGTCATCAGTGGGTTGCCAATGGCTGGAAACGATTTAAAAGCCTTTGCCAAACAGCTGAAGAAACGTAGCGGAGGTGGTGGAGCTGTCAAAGATGGCAATATTGAACTGCAGGGAGATCATGTGGATATCATGGTCGATCATCTTAAAAAAGAAGGTTTTGATGCCAAAAGATCAGGAGGGTAGCGGTCAGCTGGCGGCGACAGCATACGCCGACCAGTGCATAAGATAAGCCGAATTAGCTGTCTTTCAGTTGATGAGCATAAGCCTTCATCGCTGAACTCAGTTGCTTGATCAGAGGATCATCATTATTTGTTGTGATTTCCAAGGCTGTTGCCTCCATGAAACTGGCTACTTGTCCCGGTGCTGCAGTGGTTTGCTGGCAAGCATTGATGATGCTCTTGACTGCATCCAGGGCATTTGCCCTCTGCTCTTGAAGGTGACCTGTAAACAGCTGGTTGTACCATTTAGGTGAAGCGCCATTTTCAAGAGAGGCCAGAGCTTGAACGATCTCTTCAGGAGCTTGAAAAGAATTTTCCTGTGTTGGAACTCCCTTCCCTGATTGCTCTATCGAGGTTTGAGTCTCAAGAAACAGCTTAATAATCATACTTGCCTGATGATCCGTCAGACATTTATTCTTCAGCGCATGAATAATATTTGCCCTGCATACTGCAAGGGATTGCACTGTTTGGCCATTACTCTGAGGCTGATTGATGATTGCCTGCATCTGTTGACAAATGTCTTTCAGTTCAGTGTTCTCGGAGGCTTCAGAGTCGATCAAAATCGCTGGCAGCCTTTTGCTGAACTGAGTAAACGTTTTGTTGTGTTGAAATGGTTTATTAATGTCTTCTTTCTGTTTTTTGGCCAGTTCTATTGCTTTGTAGTAGTCCGTGTATTTTGCGAGTACAGATTGTGTTAATTGCTTATGGGTTTGACTGGGTTCAGAAGGGCGATAATTACTGATCTCAGAAGATAATTTTTCAGGCAACTCTTTCACAAGGAAGTCAAAAGCAGCTGCCCCACAGAGAAGGGGGTCCAGCTGCTCTCCACCAATAGCTTTCAGCTTCTCGATGGCTCCAGAGAGCAGCGTTTGATCACTTTTTTTCTGACGTGAGAGCATCTGAAGCAATGCATGAACCTCATGGGGTTTGTTAACCGTGTTGAGTGTTTTTTTCAGATGGATTGGAGAGGTGAATATCTGGCCATAAACAGCCATAAACTGCTGATCAAATACCTCGTCACTGGTCTCTTCTTTGAACTGGAATAGACATTGTTTAACGTCCTGGAATTTATTGAGGACCGCTTTTTGTGTTAAAGGAGTGGGGCCATCAAGCAGGAGTTTACGGCACAACATGTTTAACAGGTGGTATCGTCTATCCGCTTTATAAGGTGTTAGCTCTGTTAATAACTGCCAGACTTCACCAGGTAACTTTTTATCAAATGAAGCCAGCCTGTTAATGGCTTTGTCAATCTGAACCAGTGTGCTCAGTGACAATTCTGTTTCACTCAGGGAGGAGGCATCTTCAAGTAACGCAATGGCTTCCTGACAGGCTTTACATGCTTTATCAGGATTCATGGACAGCAGTTCACATTTCTGCCCCGCAACGGATAGGAATGGCCTGAGGGGGGCGTAGTATTTATATTCTGAACCCACATAGCTGAGTATGGACTGAATGCTACGCTTTCGACTTTCCGTACTGGAAGTATCGAGCTTTATTGCCAATGCTTTTAGCTGTTTTGAGGTTAAGTCTTCAGTTGATTGTTCTTGTACCTGGTTTTTAGGACTTGCCAGGGGAGAATTGCTGACAGGCTCAGCCTTGATCGTGGTTAATGTTTCACTGGAGATGTTTTTGGTATTATTTAATGGCATTGAAGCTGCTGTTGTGGGAACTTGCTGCTGAAGTTCAGACGCTTCCCGCTCCAGGCGTTGTTCCAGTTGTTTTTTTATTAGCTGTGCTGGCTTTAATGGCTTGGTATGCCTGGTTATCCGGCTCTTGGCTTCCTTCAGCACTTTCTCCACTTTTTCCAGTTCTGCACTTGCTGATTTCTGAAGAACATCAATGGGCTCTTCGGCCAATTTTTTTCGTGTTGAGGTTAGTGATTTTTCCAGTGTTTTTATTTCTTCCAATGGAGGCATTAACCCCCGGATCATCAGGGCTGAGATTTCTGAGGACTGACGGTATAGAAAACGGTCATCCATTAAAAGGCTCTGGATTCTCTGGTTATAACGTGTCATTAACTCATGAGCTTGCTTATAAAGATCTGACAGTTTTTTTTTCAGTTCAATCTTGTCGCTGATGGAAGTCGTCACCAGTTCACTGATATCAGAGAAAAGTTGTTGCTCTACAGGAGATGACTCATGATCCCATGGGTCAACAGAGTATTCTGTGGGTTTGAGAACCCCTTTTTCTGAAGGTTCTGCAACAACCTGCCCTTTGAGTTTACGATGGTCTGGGCTCTGGTGTGATGGGGCATGCTCAATTGAAGCCTCACTCTCAGGATGGAATGGGCCACTTATATTGAAAAGTGCTTCATTATTTAAACCTTTTTTGATTTGTTCTGAATCCATGACCAGTGTCCTTTCCTTGCGTTCAGGCTTTTAACCCTCTGAGAGCCACGAAAATGCCGTTTTCCAGACTTTTAGGTCATTTTCATGCTGGTGGGAGCGGGGTTCTTTTTACAGAGAGCCGCTCATGGCTATTTACTGATAATTACTCGGCAGAATAGCCAAATGCTGGATAACGGCTCGTCGGAAGGTGGTTAATTACTGAGCTGAGAGGTTGAAAAAGGCTTGTTGTGAAAAAGAGGCCGTGGGGGGCCTCAGAATCGGGTTGAGCCATTAATTAATGGCCAGTGCTTCTACAAAAGCAGTTACATCATAATCCGGGTTTTTGTGGTGAAAGCAGTTTTTCTCGGCCAAATAAATGCCAGACATGCTGAGTTCAGGGTCAAGTTGTTTAGTGTTGTCCAGCACAGCTCGAAAGATACTATAAGGCTCGTGAGTGGACTCGGTGCCGCTCAAATAGGTTTGTTGAGACTCTCGGTATAAGGTTTTTAGTGTCCAGAAAAAGCAGGCACAGTTTTCTAGTAGTTTCTGAGAATACTCTTTTCTAAACTCATCCTTTACCAGGCAAAGCCATACAGGAGGAAATGGTACACATAACCGAGCTGCATACATAGCATCAAGTATTTCTTGTACATCCCTATTGAGCTTGGCTCCCAGGTTTTTAGCTAAAGGTTTCCATAGATCTGTTAAGGGGGTTATTTCTTCTGGAGTGCGGGCCGGTTGCTCGATCTGTTCATCCGGTTGGAATAACTCTATAAAACGTCTTAAATCTTCACTGGTTGAAGTATGATATGCATATGCCTGAATAGCATCCGTTACCTTAGTTACATTCTGATTATACCTTCCTGAACTTGTCGCAAGCTCTCTTATAAGAGGCTTTAGTAATTCGGTAACCTCACCACAGGTGCATTTACTGAAAAGATGTTCATCTCGGCTGGAGTTCTGTACGAGTCTTAACAGTGGCTGTATCTGTTCGAAATGTGATATCCAAGTTTCATCGTATTGCTTTTCAGCCCAGTCAAAGCGTTGATAAAAGTTTCTGACGCTTTGAATCCACTCAAGAAAATGTTTACTTTCTGTCGGCTTAATTTGGTAGCATTCTTTTGAATGTTTAATAATATCTTCTTCGCTCCAGCCTTGTACTTCTCGATAAAAGGTTGAAAACCTGCTCAAAGCTGCGAGTGTTTCACTCGAAAATATGTCGTCTTGCTCTTTGTATTTATTACTTCCCAGAGCCTCTGCTAGCTTTTTGTCTGGCCACGACTTTGATGCTTCCCGAGCTGCTTGGGAGGAAGGGAAATCATTAACGCGTTCTCTTACTGTCAGAGCTTCACCCTCAACGGGTTTAACCGAGCCTAATGGAGTAGTGACCTCTTTTGGGGTGGATGTTTGGTGATTCGGGGAGTAAACACGTAAATTAACTGTGGTGTTGCCAACATCTGGAGTCATGGTAGCGCCTTATTGGATTCAGTTAATAACATCCCTTTATTCCACTGTAATAAATACAGCCGAATAAGTTGTTTATTGAGACAACGCTCTCCGTGATTTGTTCTGGCTTAGAGCCAGGGGCAGCCGCTTGATCTACATTTGTTTGCTGTTTCCAGTGTTATGGCGCTGTTTAATCATGAGTGGTGAATTTGGAGTGGCATATTGATTTGCTCACTGTCCCATAAGGCAGGGAGCAAATCCTGGTAGATTGTCAGGACATCTTTTGCTTTTGCAGTGCCTGCTTCTCTTCATCACTAAGAAAGGCAATGGTCAGGCCATTTTCCTGTGCTTGTCGAATATCCGCTTTTGTCAGTCCGGCAGCGGGAGCTGCGATCTCGTATTCATGAGGGAGTTCAATGCCTTCTACCGCTGGGTCATCGGTATTTATTGTGGCCAGAACGTCGTGATCCAGAAATTGCTTGAGAGGGTGGCTCTCAATACTGGGGAAGGTGTTCGTCTGGATATTGGATGTCAGGCAGGATTCAATCCCAATCTTATGTTCTGCAAGGTAATCCATCAGCTTCGGGTCATAGATGGCTTTTACACCATGACCGATTCGGGTAGCTCCAAGCTCTTTGATTGCTTGCCACATACTTTCAGGGCCTGCTGCTTCACCTGCATGAACAGTAATGTGTAGACCAGCATCACGAACCTGGCGGAAATGATCGACAAACAGCTCTCCGGGTTTGCCCAGTTCATCACCTGCAAGGTCAATGGCGACCAGCTTGTCTTTAAAAGCAAGACAGGCATCCAGTTCTTTCTGACAGGCCTCCTGTCCAAAAGTACGGCTCAGAATTCCAATAAGGTTGGTCTTAACACCAAAGTCACGACTGCCGGCTGTAACGCCATCAATCACCGCTTCAACAACACCTTCAGGATCCAGGCCATGAGTCATTGCCATATACCAAGGGCTGAAGCGGAGCTCTGCATAATCGATACGAGCATTCAGGGCATCTTCTACGTTTTCATAAGCTATCTGGCGGCAGGCATCATAGTCAGCGAGGACTTTCACTCCCCAGTCCAGTTTACTTAAAAAGCTGATCAGGTCAGGCTCCTGACTGATTACACGAACGTGAGGAATCAACTCCTCCAAGCTGTTCGCAGGTAACTGGAGGTTGTGCTTTTGACCCAGTTCAAGAATGGTTGCAGGGCGAATATTGCCGTCCAGATGACGGTGGATATCCGTCAGAGGTATCGATTTTGAAATCATGGAGTTTTACTTATTTCTATAACCAATGGATGAACAGGACATATGATACCTGATTTTCTTAAAAGATTGGTTTGTGAAGAAAATTGGATATACCAGATTTGATAATCTGGAAAAAAACCAGCGGTTTATCAACATTGATCAACCGCTATAAGAAATATTCTTAACTCAGTCCTTATGTCGTGGTTAGGTATGTGCCGGTTCCAAAGGATTGCTGGTTGTATTTTCATAAGGAGGTGGAGAGAGGTTATCTCTTTCCACTTTATATGATGGTAGTGCTATAGGTGTATATCTTGGAGGAAACTCCCCTCTCTCATTTGGCATCACGAAACCATTCGATGCGTATTCTCTTTGAGATGCTGGTGCAACTTCATCATAAGCAGGGGGGCGTTCTGAATTATACCTGATAGTAATATTGGTTCTGGGGCTCACTGGCTGTATATACCATGAGCAAAGATGCCTTGTTTCTTTTGCAAAATACGAATTTGGGTGCTGACGGATCAGGTTTTTTGTCTGTTCTGTGATGGTTACTTTATATTTGCCAAACAATGCCTTGAGACCAGCGCCAAATGCCTTGAGTGCTCTACAGGGAAGCATTGATTTTGAATTAGTTAGCCAGCTGTGGGAGCAGGCTGCTTTGAAGTGTAAAGATATATCAGGCATGAGAATCCTCCTTGAATTTCAATGGGTTATTTATATCTTCCATGAATAAATTATTCGTTGATATTCCATTACATGTAATCAGAACCGATTAATTTCATGTAATTACTAATTGAGACTGTTTTCTTGGAATTTAGTTCCATATTTTCTAGGGTAAGAGGCGAAAATATTATGAGGGCAGGTTAGCCTTATGGGGCGTAGAATGAATGATTATTTCTTTTAAAACAGCAGATTAGGTATTGTTTGATTGAAAAGTCAGATGCCTGAAACTATGTTGCTCCAGACATCTGAAAGGGTTTTAGTGATTAAATTGTTTAAAACGCTTGATCAGGCCGTTGGTGGAGCTGTCCTGGTCAGTAGTTTCTTCTTTAGAGCGAATCTTCTCGATCAGACGATCACCCAGGACCTTGCCAAGTTCAACACCCCATTGGTCGAAAGAGTTAATCTGCCAGATGGTACCCTGCACAAAGACCTTATGCTCATACATGGCAATCAGGGCGCCGGTGGTCTCCGGTGTAATCTTCTCAGGAACAATCATGCTGTTAGGGCGATTCCCCGGAATCACCTTATGCGCAGCCAGTTGCTCAACCTCTTCAGTGCCCATGCCTGAAGCAGAAAGCTCATCCCTGACTTCTTCCAGTGTTTTACCCTGCATCATGGCCTGACTTTGTGCCAGTGCATTGGTGAATAGCCATGGGTGCTGTTCGCCAATGGGGTTATGGGTTGTGGCTGGTGCAATGAAGTCTACTGGAATCAGTCGTGTTCCCTGGTGCAGTAACTGATGGTAAGCATGCTGATCATTGGTGCCTGTTCCTCCCCAGATCACTGAGCCGGTCTGGTAAGGAACTGTACTGCCGTCTTTGCGGGTGCGTTTACCGTTACTTTCCATATCGACCTGTTGCAGATGACCAGGCAGATCACGCAGGAAATAGTCATACGAGATGACCGCATGGGACTCTGCACCCATAAAGTTCTGATACCAGACACCCAGCAGGCCAGCAATAACCGGCATGTTTTCTGCCAGAGGGGCACTGCTGAAGTGCTGGTCCATGGCTTCTGCACCCTTCAACAGGCGCTCAAAGTTGTCATAACCCACAACCATGGAAATCAACAGGCCGATGCTTGACCACAGGGAATAACGGCCGCCTACCCAATCCCACAGTGGAAGGGTGTTCTCCTGGGCGATACCAAATTGGTCAATAGCTTTCAGGTTGGTCGAGATGGCCATAAAGTGCTTGCGAATATCCTCCTCAGCACAACCTTTTTCAATCATCCAAGCTCTGGCAGCTTGTGCATTTTGCAGGGTTTCCAGCGTACTAAAGGATTTGGAAGCAACGATAAATAGCGTTGTTTCCGGGTCAATCTTACGCAGAACTTCAGACAATTCATTGGGGTCAATATTGGCCACAAAATGATGCTCAAACCCTTTAACATGGTAAGGCGTCATAGCATTAATGGCCGTTTTCAACCCAAGGTAGGAACCACCGATACCGATATTGACGATGTGTTTGATTGGCTTACCGGTATGACCCAGCCACTGGCCAGAGTGAACCTGCTCGGTCATGACCTTCATTCGGGCTCGGGTCTCACGGATCATGGGCATAATGTCTTCACCATCCACCATAACCGGAGCATCACCAAAACTTCTCAGTGCTGTATGAAGCACTGCGCGTTTTTCTGTGTAATTGATCTTTTTACCGCTGAACATGGCTTCACGGGCATGCGTGAGGTTGGCCTGTTCCGCCAGATTAACCAGTGATGTCATTACATCGTCGTTAATCAGGTGCTTTGAGTAATCAAGAAACAGGCCCGCAGCTTCAAGGGTGTAACGTTCAAATCGACTGGGATCTTCAGCAAACAGGTTTCGCAGGTGGGTGTTTGCCATTTGCTGTTGCAGAGCAGCCAGATCTTTGGATGCGGGCAGGTGGTCCAGAGCAGTAGAGTTACTCACTGTCTTGCCTCATTAGATAAGGGTGGAAGGTAGGCTGGGTAAGCGAGGTGGAAAATATACCCTATATTGCAGGGGGAATGAAAATAATAAGCATAATTCAAGTCAAGCTTTTGGTGTTTATATATAGCTGTTTTTTTTGTTATTCATGGTTTGCTTTTGTTTTATTCTGTCATTCTGAAAAAAATTTATTTTCACATGAAATTGCTATTATTAATATTTTCAAATGGAATAGGCCCCAATCTATAGGGCTGATCTTATAATTTTTGATTTTGGAGCGATTCCTAATATTTGTGATTTATAATTACAGGAGTTTTTATGGAATCAATAAGTTCTATAAGTAGTCATGGTTCTAGTGTTGTAAATAATAAATGTAAGGAGGACAGAACCTCAGCAGATAAAAGAATTCAAGCCATTGACGATGGTAAAGTTAGAAAGAAAGTGCCATCAGAAATCGATGGAACTAAATTAAAAGAATCAGGGTGTTCAGATATTGGATTAAAGCGATGTCATAGTATTGTCGGTGGGGAGCATTCTTCAGGAGAAGTATCAAGAAAAATTCCTAGAGTAGAACAAAAAAGTGCGATGTTAATGGGTAATGGTTCGGTAGAACCTGCTTCAGTTCATGTTATTCCAGATGTTTTAATAAGTGAAAAGACAGGATGTCATGGTCTGGAAATATTTAGTCAAGAGCAAATTGAGCCCCCTGCTATTAAAGCTATCAATGAAAAAAAATACGATCAGATTTGTGTGGAACTTGAGAATGGTTTTGACCCTAATGAATGTTCTTATCATGGTTGTTATCCCTTGCATTGGGTTGCAGAACAGGGAGATGAACAAATGTTAAATATTTTTTGTAATAGGGTTCATGGTTTAGATATGGATATTCGGGCAAAAGGTGGTGATACCCCTCTAATGATTGCTGTTAATAATAAATATATTAAATTTTCTCAGCTTCTAATCCAGAGTGGAGCTGATATAGATATGCTGGATTCAAACAGCTGTAATATTTTGTTTGGGGTCTTAAATTGGCCAAGAGATAAAATTTGTCCAGAAGGTCGGATTTCTCCGTTTATAAAAGATATTATCAAGCGTATGAGTTCTGAAGTGATTATGTCTCCACGTGATGTTGATGGGCAAACTATAATGCATGTGGCCGCCGATAGAGATGAGCCTGAAGTTCTTATTGAAATTCTTAAAAAAGATGGAATCAATTTTAACATAAGAGATTTTGATAATCGTTCACCTCTTCAAGATGCTTTTGATTCAGAAGCTTGGTATTTGGCAGGCTTATTGCTCGAAGCTGGTGCTTTAGATATCAATAAACGTCTAAAAAATGACTCTTTACCTCTAAAGGCTGCTGTTGAGGCTGGTGAATGGTTTGCGGCTGGTGAACTTATTAAATTAAGAGCAGATGGTGTCAATGAGCTTCTTGATAATGGAAATACTGTATTTATGCAAGCTATGTTGGAGGACGAATGTGATTGCACAGAACATATTGCTGCGAATGGCTATGTGGATTTGGGGAAAATATTTGGAAATGGGAAAACACATCGTCAGCTCGTGTGGGATGCTTTTGAAGAACTAAGAGATGAACTTGAAGAGGGCAGTTTTACTCCTCAGGATGTTTGCAATGTATTAAGAAGTGATGATTCTTAAACTATTTTAATTGAAGGTGGTACTTACTCACCTTCGTATGTGAATTTCAGTCCTGCTGACTTATGTGGATTTGGGTTTTTAGCGATCTTGATTAATTTCGGTATTTAGCAAACTTATATCTTCTAAATTTTGCTGTCCTTGTACAGCTATAGCAGTAATCCTGAGTCGGCTTTGGTTGTACTTGTCTTTTTGATTAGGGTCTTTTTCCAGTTGAGCAACTTCTTTTTCAGAGGATTCTATTTCTTTTTTAATATTACTTTGCTGTTTAGATAGTGCGCTGGAAATTTTTTCTAAATCTTCTGCTGGTAGAGTTTTCAGAATTGTCTCGCTGCCTTTTATAGATCCACCATTCTCTATAAAAGTAATTGCTGTATCAATATTTCCAGACGACAATGCAAAGCAGACAGGCGACTCTGGATAACACCACCAACCAGAACGATTGAGTTCACCAATATGAAGGTGATCAGTGATATATTCATCTCGCGAGCGGTCCTTGAAAACAGACAGAGCGTAAAAAGCTCTTGGTTTCATCAGCTTTAACGCTTCATCCTGACATAGCATTTGGATGAACTCTGGGTAATCAGATTCTGCCAATGCATAAAGCAAGGGTTTACCATTGACATGCAGGTGATCCAGCTGCTCATGATAGGTGATTATATTAGATGGATTTTGCGTATTGTGTAATTTAGTAGACTCTATAAGGCCATGGAGTGCAGTTCTAAAACTTACTTGATCTCGCTGCTTGATGGCTTCTGAAACTTTTTGAGCGCAATCACTTAAACCATGCTTTCTATTAATAATTGTGCTGCTAAATGTTGATAAACCTTTCGTGATTTTCCAGTCACTTTTACCTTTTAGTTTTGTCTCTTTGGTTGGTCTTAACTGGTTTTGTTCAGTTTTGGTCTCTGTGGGTTCAGAGTCTTTGGCTGCTTCTGAGGTGGACATTTGCTGTTGAACTTTTTCACCTGTTTCACGATCAACAACGGTATCTTCTACGACTGAATAACCCATTGCTTCATCTTGCACTGGTTGCTGTTCTTTAAATAATTCCAAATCTGATTCAAGATCATCAGTGTCATCGCTATGGGGCATCAATCCATTTTGATGAATAGCTTCATGACTATGCATATGAAGCATGTTCTTAGATTGTGGTAAAAACTTCAATTGGCCTGGGAGCTGGCGTTCATTAAATAGTGGGTTTGTTTTTATGTTGTGATCCCTAATTGAGCGTGAAGCAGGATTTTTGGAAGAGTTTGTTGATGGCCCCCTCAAACCTTTGGTTCCTGCATCTTTTTTTATGAGTGCTCTGATCTTATTTCTAAACCCTGGCTTGGCGGGGCTGACTTCAAACTTATTTCCAGATATTTCAAGCGTCTCACCAGATGATTCAGTATTATTTAATCGCTGGCTTTGATGCCGGCTATGATTGATGTCAGGCTGAAACTTGTCCACTGTTTTCTTCCTTGAAAAGTCTTCATTAATATTCAGCTTAAAAGTGGTCGCTCCCTTTGTCATATTTAGTGTTATTTTGAGAAATTAAGAGGGTTTAAACCTTCTTTTCAAGGTGTCATTTTTTTGGCTTTTGTAGCTATGCTCGTGATAAATATAGAAAATTTTACTGGTGTTGTTGGCTATAGAAAACTGACGGCATAAAACCGCAGGAAGAGGCAAGTTTGATAGTGGGGTATTTGAATTTGTCGCTACTGGGCCAATCAAAGCACAGGCCCAGTAGTGATCAAGAATTAACGATTAAAATGGATGTTATCAATCAATCGTGCCTTGCCCAGATAGCCCGCAGCAAGAATCACCAATGACTCCTCATTATGAGTAGCTGGAAGCAATGTTTCGGGATTGCAGATATTAAAGTAATCCGGTTTGAAGCCAGCTTGAGCCATCTTTGCAAACGCATTTCTACGAAGGAGGTCAAAGTCGGTTTCACCAGCCTGAATAGCTTCCCGTGCCTCGCTCAGGCAGAGGTGCAGTGTTGGTGCAATTTCGCCACGCTCTTCCGGTGTCAGATAACCGTTGCGTGAGCTCATGGCCAGCCCAGTTGGTTCTCGGGCAATAGGAGCGCCGAGAATTTCAACAGGCATAACCATGTCTTTCACCATTTTGCGAATGATGGTCAGCTGTTGGAAATCTTTCTCACCAAACACCGCAATATCAGGGCGAACAATGTTAAACAGTTTGGTGACTACCGTTGCAATGCCCCGGAAGAAGCCAGGTCGGGTGTTCCCACAGTGCATACCGTCGAGAATATCAACACTGATATGGGTATGGTTTTCACTGCCTTCCGGATAGATTTCATTAGTGCTGGCCGCATAGAGCAGGTCTACACCATGATCCATCAGCAGTTGCTGGTCCTGTTCCATGGTCCGTGGGTACGAGTCATAGTCCTCATTCGGACCAAACTGCAATGGGTTCACATAAATGCTTACCACAACAAAGTCACAGCTTTTTTTTGCCTTCTCGACCAGCGTCAGGTGTCCACCATGCAAATTTCCCATGGTAGGAACAAAACCAATGCGCAGACTTTCAGATCTGCGGGCGCCAACGATATCCTGAACTTCAGCAATGGAGTGTACAGTTTGCATGGGTGCTATCCGTTTATTCGAATCCGTGTTCCTGGCCAGGGAATGTACCGTTCTTTACTTCTTTAACATAGGCAGCAACAGCATCCTGTGCAGAGCCACCTTCAGCCATGTAGTTCTTAACGAACTTTGGTTTGCGTCCTGCAGTCATGTTAAGCATGTCGTATATTACCAGCACTTGGCCGTCAGTATCCGCACCAGCACCAATGCCAATAACAGGAATCTGAACTGCACGGGTAATTTCTCTGGCGAGAACAGAAGGTACACACTCAAGTACAAGTACAGCAGCTCCAGCCTTCTCAAGCAGGATGGCTGCTTCAATCATGGCGTTGGCACGGGCTTCATCCCTTCCCTGTACCTTATAACCACCGAGCACATGGACAGACTGTGGTGTCAGGCCAAGATGAACACATGAAGGGATACCCTGCTCACGAAGACGGGTCACAATAGGTGCCAGCCAGGCTTCACCTTCCAGCTTGACGACTTCAGCACCCGCCTGCATAAGGCGCGTTGCGTTAGTCAGAGCCTGTTGTTCGTTGGTGTAGGAAGCGAAAGGCAGGTCTGCCATTAGCAGAGAGTCACCTGCTTTCATACTGACACAGCGGGTGTGATAACACATGTCGTCTACAGTAACGGGAACCGTACTGGTTTGTCCCTGACAGACATTGCCAAGGGAGTCACCAACCAGTATCACTTCAACGCCCTGGCTGCTGGCCAAGTGGGCCTGAGTGGAATCATAGGCAGTCAGGCTGGTGAATTTTTCACCCGCTTTTTTCATCTCGGACAGGATACTTAGGGTGACTTTAGCCATGGGTAAAGACCTTGATTAGTTGCTGCCGCGGATTATACGAGAAGTGTGAATGCTTGTCAGTTAAGGGCTTGGCGCAATGCCCAAGTTCCCAGGTTTTCAGAACCTGGGATTTTCAAACCCATGGGTAGCTATCTGCGATCACATTAAGCCCCTGGTAACCCAGCTCATCAACCATGGATTTCAACGCAGTGCCATCCGGAAGTTCAAGGTCAGGAGCGACATCCAGCAAAGGACAAAGCACAAAGTTGCGGACATGCATCTGATAGTGAGGAACGGTCAGTCTTTCTGATTCAATGGTATGGTTGCCAAACAGAATGATGTCCAGATCAAGAGTTCTTGGCCCCCAGCGGACAGAGCGAACTCGGCCGTGAGCTTTTTCTATGGACTGCAGAGCATCCAGTAATTGAACTGGCTTTAATGTTGTATTGACAGCGACAACTGCATTGCAGTAATCCGGCTGGCCCGGAGGGCCAACAGGATCACTGCGGTAGAGTCTGGAACAGGCAGAAACAGCTATATGTGGCGCACTGTCAATATTATCGACGGCTCTTTGCAGCTGAAGCTCTGGCTGCTCAAGGTTGCTACCCAGTGCCACATACGCGGTTTCTGCCATCAGGAATCTCCAGATTGGTTGTTAGACGCAGCGTCATCAGAGCGAGGCTTCCGCCTGCGCCGTCGACGTTTATTTCCCTGTTTTTTCTGCCCTCCATGGCTGGAAAGTGACTTGATCATGGCGTGACGACCATGTTCGTCTAATTCCTGTATTTCAGTCCACCATTGTCCTGCCGCAGACAGGTTTTCTCCAGACTGTTCTCTGAGCACCAGAAAGTCATAAGCGGCACGGAACTTGGGGTGTTCCAGCAATGACTCTATTAGTTTGGGTTGTCTGCGCTCAAGCCGAATCTGCAAATCCCAGATATCACGAACCATCATCGAGAAACGGCGGGGAATGGCTGTGTGGTTACACTGATTGGTGATGACCGTCATGGATGCCTGTTGGAATGCCGGAACGGGGGGCATTCCTTGATCTATAAGCTCCTTGGCCAGTCGCCTCATGGGAGGCCACAAGAGAGCGGCAAAGAGAAATGCCGGGGTTACCGGTCGATTCTGCTTGACTCTTCTGTCCGTACTTTTCAGTGATTCAATAATCAGGGCGTAAACGTGTTTATCCTGCTCGTTCAGTGCCTCATTAAGAGCGTGATCCGTTGCCGGAAAGAGAGGCGCAAACAGTTGGTACTCTCGCAGCAGCTCAAAAGTTTTTACACCATGGCCTGACTGCAGTAACTTCAATACTTCATCAAACAAACGCGCCGATGGAATGTCTCGCAGTAATTGTCCCAGTTCATTGATTGGCTGCTCTGTTTCTGGTGCCATGGTGAAGTTGAGTTTGGCTGCAAAACGCACCGCACGAAGCATGCGAACAGGATCTTCATGATAACGGGTAACCGGATCTCCAATCAGCCGGAGAGTACCGGTACGGATGTCTTCAACACCATTGCAGAAGTCAACTACACTGAAGTCCCGGCCATCGTAATAGAGTGCATTGACGGTGAAATCCCGGCGCATGGCATCGTCTTCCATGGTGCCATAGACATTATCCCTGAGGATTCTTCCTGAATCGGAGTGACGGGATTTCTCCTGGCCATGGTGCTGCTCATGGTTAGCCCGAAAGGTGGCTACCTCGATCATGTCACGACCAAAGAGGACATGGACCAATTTGAAGCGTCGGCCTATCAGTCTCGAATTACGAAACAGTCTACGAACATCCTCTGGGCTGGCATTGGTTGCAACATCAAAGTCTTTTGGGTGAAGGTCAAGATACAGGTCTCGAATACACCCTCCCACCAAGTAGGCTTCATAGCCCTGACTATTCAGCCGGTTAATGACCTTCAGGGCATTATCACTGATATTGCGACGTGAAACCGGATGCTTATCCCTTGGGATAATGGTTTTCTCAGGATCAAGGATGGGCTGAGAACGTTTTGTCTGATTTCTGTTGCGCATGAGCCAGAAAATAAGTGTGCCTCCAAGCACCATGACAGCAATCGCTGTTGTATAACTGAACATTCCGGTGCCTGGCATCATAAGTCTTGCATAAGTTGCATAGAAAGTGGGTTACCGTGGTTGTTTGTGACTCTTGACCTAAAGGGTAGGTACATGAGGATCAAGCTTATGATAGCACCAGTCTGATGCTTCACTCCATTTGTCTTGGCATTAGTGATAGCTGATACAGGTTTTGATCAATGAAAAAGTTGAAATGATTAAGGACATTCATACCAAGTAAACCATCAATATTTTGATCAATGGGACCAAATTCAGCGGCTTCCAGGTTGCTGACAAGGAAGTCCCCGATTTTGAACTGATCAAGACGGTACAGCGGTGTTCGGTGGATACCCGTGGCGGTTGTCAGGTCTATATATCCGATTTTTCTGGCCTGCTTTTTCTGTTGTAACTCCGCAAGAATACGGTGTGGCAGGGTTGTGAGGCTAGCTCCGGTATCGATAAGCAGGCGAGCTCTGTGTTGATTACCCGCCAGGGTGTCGACAGCCAAGTGTCCTCCGGATCCAGATAATGGAACGATTGTTTTTTCATTCTCAGAGTCTTCGCTGATGGGGGTTGGTAACAATTGGGCTAAAAGCTGGCTGGCTTGCTCATTGAGTTCATCATCCATTTGTAAAATGAGTAATTCCCGGGTCGCGCTCTCGGTATCATTGAGCATAAGGTAGCTTTCGGCCAGAGCCAGCCGGTACAAACTGTAATCTGGCTCCAGATAACTCAACCGTAGGAATATTGGGATAAGACCTTCAAGGTCTGGAAGCCCCTTGCTCTCTTCATATAGAGAGCGGGCCATTTGATGGATTTTTTCATCAAACCATCGTATTTCTTCCTTGGCATAGCTGTAGGATCTGGCATTTGTATAGACCTCCAGGGCCTTGGAGAACTGGCTTTCAGCAATATAGCAGGTAGCTAGTTCACTGAGCAGTTCAGTGTCCTGATAATGGTGTTGTGTAAAAAACTCCAGAATTGAAATAGCTTGTTCAGGATTATTGTTATTATGGTAGTGGCGAACCTTATTAATTAGTTCATGGTGAAGCTCTGCTGCCATATCTGAATGAAACTTCTCATGATGCTGAAAAATGATTAAAGCGTCATCAAGCTGCTCTGAGTCAAGGGCCTGCATAAATTCGGAACGTATCTTCTGATGAGTTGTTTTAATTTCGGCAAGAGATGGTTCGGTAGTACTTGTTGCAATTGTATGATCACTTAACGATTCGGCTTTATTATTCGGAGCTACTAGAAGTTCAAATTTATTCTGGTTATCTCTTAGCCACCACCCGAGGGGAAGACCAATCATTATTGAGAGGATACACAGGATTGGGGCTTGAAAACGATCTGCTAGATGCAAGATTGACTCCAAATTGATTTATTCGTGAGTTGAGTCGGGAGCTACTTTATAGAACACTCAAGGTTTATGAATAATCTCTGTTGAGGAACCGTTCCTTTTCAGGAAACCTTCTGTGCGATTTATTAATAAATGTATAGATAGGAGAATACGCTAATGAGTTCAAGTCATCAGAAGAAAGTCGCCGTTATCCTCTCTGGATGTGGTGTTTATGATGGTGCTGAAATCCATGAATCAGTACTGACGCTCCTGAATATTGAGCAACAGGGTGCAACGTATCAGTGCTTTGCTCCTGATATGAATCAGCATCATGTGATAAACCATTTAACGGGTGAAGAAACCGCAGAGCAGCGAAATGTTCTGGTTGAGGCAGCCAGAATTGCACGAGGTGATATCGAACCACTGGCTGCCCTGAAGGTTGCTGATTTTGATGCCCTGATTGTTCCGGGAGGCTTTGGTGCAGCAAAAAACCTGTCGGATTTTGCTTTCGAGGGAGCCGAACTGCGTGTACAGGTTGATATGATGGTTGCCGTTAAGGCTTTTGCCGAAGCAAGTAAGCCCGTTGGACTTATCTGTATTGCGCCGGTAATGGTTGGGCGTATTTTTGGGGAAGGTGTTATCGCTACCATTGGTAATGACGCTGCTACTGCCGAAGCGATGGAGCAAACCGGGATCACACATCAAACCTGTGCAGTTGATGATATTGTGGTGGATGAGTCGCACAGGCTGGTTACAACACCGGCGTATATGCTGGCACAAAACATCAGTGAGGCTGCAGCAGGTATTAATAAGCTGGTAATTCAGGTGCTTGAAATGACAGGCTGATTGTAATCTTTACTTACTGAGGATGCTCTCAGGGGAAAAAATACGCTCAGAAATAGCATGTATTGAAAATTATCTCTTTACTGCCTCTGGTTCAGACTCGATCTGACCTTGGGCAGGTTATGCATATCCAGTCATATGAAATCACATATTCTGATTTATTGTTCAGGTATTCTTCGGCAGTTTCAGTTACAACGCTACGGTTATAATCCTGGCTCTTTACCCGTTTAAAAAACAAAAATATTCGATTCTGTATGACCAGATACTTATTTTCGAAGTGCAAGTAGTATCAAACGTCTAGATAGAGAGGTTTGATTGATTTACTCAGCTATATTGTGCTTCAAGTGTTTTAGTCAATTTATCTTGTGCAACTGTTTGTACTAGCTAATCGTGTTCTTTTATGGAGTGATTTTAGATTGCACTCCTATCGCTATTCTCTGGCAGTTGGAAAAACTTTATATTACTCAAGAATAACTCCTGCCCTGAAATGAGAGGCTATATAGCGTGTAAATGACGGCGGCAATTGAACACCTTCTGTCTGACAGATCGAACTTAACGTAGCTGAAGTAATAGATAGTATAAGAAGTTTGACAATATTCTGAACGTATGGTCTGTCAAGATTATTTTTTAATGCTTCCTTTTTTTCGGAAGTTAGAGCATTTGATTTATCTATAGCTGCCTTTGGATCCCTGAGTTTGATAAGCTTAGCTCTCAAGTTTTCTTTAAATTGCTGTTTGTCTTCTGCTGTATTTCGCTTATGACTGATTGCTATTTTGGCCCATAAAATATCTGTTAGTATTTCCAGGTTATTTTCATTTATCGGCTCAGAAGTAAAAGGGTTAGTCAAGCTACTGATTAAACGAACAACTTCAGGATAAAGCTGTCGTTGAGTATCGGAAAGAGAAATGCAGTTGCCAAAGTCGATAAACCACACATCAATGTTTCCACCTGACCTGAAACTTAGCATTATATTACCAGGATGGAGGTCACCATGAACGATCCCATGCTCTAAGGCCATTTCACGCCATTTATCTTTTGTCTGGCTATGGACTTGCTCTAATGCATGCAAAAAAGCATCATCATGAATCATGTGTGTACCAAAGCAGGTTTGATAGACTTGTGCTCGAAGTTGACGGTTGTCAGGGTTAGTTAATTTATTGAGTGTATGTCCATCATGAATTTTATCCATGATTAGCAAATTATCAGCTTCAACATCTTCAGTCAGACTTGGTACTTTGAATGTTAATGTTGTTGTTTGAGGTACCCAGTAAGTGTCAAGAGTTTCTGTATGATCAATTTTCTCCAGAGCCTCCTTGAACGTAGTAAGGTTATGTTTTTCTTCTGTGAGTTTACACTCTTCCATAAATGGATCAGTTAACTCTCTGATGGTTGTTTTAATCGTTTTTGGCATGAATAAAAAAAGCATTCTCATGGACTTGATGCCTGCCGCTATCTCATTAGCTTTCCAGTCCGGAATTACTTTTGCTACATGTAAATGCTCATCTTTTTCAGCTTCAAAGCATGATCCAATCGTGCCAGTAGCAATGTGGCTTTTTACTGAATAAGACTGGCATCCAGACTTATCCAGGATTGATCTTGCAGCTCTTGCTGGTATTTCAGGGTTGTTATCTAAAACATCTCGAACAACGCCTCCGAACTTTTTACGCTCAGACTCAGTAGCACCAAGAAAATTTGCTAATCGGTTCAACAATTCTTCATCGGAACCAACAGATTGTAATACCTTGGAATAAGCAGGGCCGAGTTTTTGAAGATAGGATTTCAAGTGTTGGCTTGTAAATTCTACGCCAAAAACTTTATGTTTAACGACATAGTATCCAATCAATAATACTTTAGTTACTGCTCTGCAGAATATTGAAATATTCCTTGGAATACTTTTAATTGAGGACCATGCTCTACTTCCTAAACTTTTCTTCTCTTCTTTAAGGCTTGGGGCTTCCCCTTTATATTCACTGATTTTTTTCGCTAGGCATGTTGCTTCAGCATCAATATTAGAATTTGGGATAGCTTGAACTTGATGAGAATATATAGATATTGATTGTGGCTGGTATTGTACAGGGATGGCCATCTTTTCACCTTGGATTAGAATTATAATGTGTATTTATTCGATTGATTCGCAGTGGTGCAATAAGCTATTGGACTGTTTTTTTGCAATATCGTTCAACTTTCTTCATTGAGCAAGCTTGGACTTTGATTTGGAAGTAACCTGCTGAAAAATCATGCTAATTTAAGGTAATGTGCTGGGAATACGCTGGTTTTATTGGTGGGCATCAAGCTTATTAACATGACATAAGCCAGAGTATGAGACGGGCTTATGTCATGGAGGTATTCAAGCATCTAAGCTATCGGGGAATCAGTACATACAGCTTGCCAGGTTCCTGTTGCGGTCCTGCCAGAAGAGCTGCATCTTTGCCAAAACCCATGTAGATATCACCTCGAGCGGGGCCTTTTATAGCGCTGCCGGTATCCTGGGCAACCATCATCTGTTGGAACTTCTCTCCAGTAGCGGTGAGGCGGGTATCAAGCCATACTGGCAATCCAAGAGGGATATAGGATGGGTCGACAGCCAGCGTTCTTCTACTGTTAGCAGGAACTCCCTGAGCGGTTATAGCACCTTCATCAGAGAAACTGAAAAAGATGTAGCGAGGGTTCTGGGTGAGTAGCCACTCTTTTTGGTCAGGATTTTGCTCCAGCCATGTCTGAATGGTTTGCATGGAAACGTCTTCAAGCTCTCCTTTCTGTTTAAGTATTTTTCCAATGGCTACATAGTTGTGACCGTTGTTGCCGGCATAACCTACATGAATTATTTTCCCATCAGGCAATTCTATGTTGCCTGAGCCCTGAACCTGCAGGAAGAATTTGTCCACTGTACTGTTCAGCCATAACAGCACATCACTATCTTTTGGCGTCTGTTGATCGATCTCTGCCCGACTGCCATAGGGTTTCAGAAAACCTTTCTCGACTCGGCCAACCAATCCCTGACCACTGAGCCCAAAGTCGGCAAGACGGACTTTGACCAGGTCATGAGGGAGTTTCAAAAGAGGCACAGAATACTCTTCAGAAGGGGTAACATTGCCCGGAATAACGGGTGAGTAGTAGGCGGTAAATAAGCCTCTATCTTGAGGGGAGAGCCTTACCGGTACGAAGTTTTGCTCGAAAAAGGCTTTTAGCTGACGGTCTGGAGTTTGCACCAGCTCTTTACAGAGAGATTGCCACTGCTGGTAACTTCCCCAAGGGCTTTTTTCGGTCAGTACTGAACGATTCAGGCGTTGGCAGCTGTTGAGCAATGCAGGTCTGACGCCAATGGCCTGTTCCTGACTCCACCCTTCAAGATCGCTGAATTTAACTGGCTTCTGTTCTGGTGTTGTTGTTAATAACCCGCAACCACTGATCAGTAGAGTAAATAGGGCAGAGGCACATTTTACAATGTACCGGCTGACCGGGCGATGATGGCGGAACAGGGAGTATCTATGGTGCAGGTATGCAGAGATCACGTTAGCGCTTTCTGATCAGATGTGGGTGGTTAAATAGAGAACCAGACTTACTCCAAAAAGTCGAATAGAGTCTGGCTCTTTTTTGCAGCTGAGGATACTTCCCCCTCTGATGGCTGCTATAACGCCGAAGGTGCTGGCATCTCATTCATCAGTTTGGCTACTTCCTGATCAATATAATATAGACCTTTGTGTTCCATACCGATCATATCAATTTTATCGAGGATGGACTTAAACAGCTTCTCTTCTTCATGCTGTTCGGCAACGTACCACTGCAGGAAATTGAACGTTGAGTAGTCTTGCTCGGTAAATGCGGTATGGGCCAGGGCGTTGATTTTTTGGGTTACTGTGCATTCATGCTCGTAAGTTGCCAGAAAGACATCACGCACAGAAGAGAATTCGTGGGGCGGGGCATCGATACCACCCAGAATGGCCATGGCTCCGGTCTCGTTTACATAGTCGAAGAGCTTTTGCATGTGCTCCATTTCTTCACGAGCGTGACGGCGAAGAAAGTGGTTACAACCGTCCAGCCCCTGACTTTCGCACCAGGATGCCATTTGCAGATACAGATTTGAAGAATAGAACTCCAGATTAATCTGTTCATTCAGTTTGTCGATCATGGTTTGGCTGAGCATGGGAGACTCCTGACATTTTTCGATATTTGAGTGGTTATACCTGTCGCCTTTGAAGTCGCTACTTTGCGGCTACGTGTTCTCTATCGAGTCACCTAGCCTTCTGAGGCATCACTTACTTGCCGCCGCATAGCAACTCCAGGCGTTGTGGGTATAGGGCTCATGAGGATTCGCAGTTAAAAACGAAAGCAGTCATTCAGACTGATTACGAATAATTATCAATAACCTTATTATATATCTGGTCTTTGTGGGGGATTGTAACCCATAGTTCACTTCTATGGGCTATAGGAATTTAATATTGAGACTCAGGTAGGTGAACAATCAGGCCTTCCATCTCATCAGTCACGGTAATCTGGCAGCTTAGCCTGCTGTTTTCTTTTGGCTCACGGACAACATCCAGCATTTCATGCTCGATGCCTTCAGCAGGGCCCACAATGTCTACCCAAGCATCGTCAATATAGCAGTGACAGGTTGCACAGGAGCAGGCGCCGCCACATTCGGCCAGAATACCATCAATCATATTATCAACCGCACCCTGCATTAGCGTGCTTCCTGTATCAATTTCTGCTTCGTATTGATTGCCATCATGGGTAATGAATTGAATCAGCGGCATGGGAATCCTTCACTGTCTTTTTTATTGTTGCTTCACTCTATCGAACCCGTCTGTTCATGAAAAGCGGTAATGAAAGCCTTAGGTTCTGTTGACATAAGGTTCCTTTCTCAGCTCAAGCCAGAATACCTCTGACCAAGCGCAAGGACGCAGGAATACCGATGTCTTTCAAGTTCTTGCAACAACGGCAGAAGCACTTTGGCTACGCGCCCCGCTGAGTTTGGAAACTTATGTCAAGAGAACCTAAAGAAAAGGGAGTGGAATGTCACTCCCATGAGGTGTTAGGGTAATTTACTTACTGTAAATGCCCGGTGTATCAAATGGCCCGTTGCAACCCAGTTCCGAGTGCTTACCAGGATGAGGAAGAAAGAACTCATGCATCTTGAGAAAGTCAGCGGGCAAATCGCCAAGCATGTTCATGGGGTTACCAATAATGACTTTTCTATCCCGGAAATCGAAGGCAATAGGTACAACAGGCACATTGGCTCCCCGGGCAATATGATAAAAGCCGGTTTTCCAGCGCTGAACTTTTGAACGAGTCCCTTCTGGCGCAATGACCAGCACGAAATGATCGCTCTTCTTGATCTCGTCGATCGCCTGGTCAACCCGGTTGATGGACTTGTCACGCTCAATTGGAATCCCACCGAGTCTGCGCATTAATATGCCCAGAGGCCAGAAAAACAGAGAGTGTTTGGCAAAAAAACGGACACGTATTCTGGTGATCAGTTTGACCGCAACGCCAACGACGAAGTCCCAGTTTGACGTATGATGGGCGACGATAATGACATATTTGTTAATACTTTCAGGCAGATTGCCCTCAATCCTCCACCCGCCAAGCAGCCAGAGAACAAAGCGCCCGAGAGTAATCTTGAATGGGTTTCGGGGAAGATAGTTGTCGTGAATTGATGATTGCATGGTAATAAAGTGTCATGTACTAAAATACTCAGACCTGATTATACCTCCTTACTGTTATCGGCCGGATAACTTTCCCTCCGGCTTCTTCTGTATACACAAGGTATTGTTATGAGTTTCCTTGTCTCTCCCTCTAATAAACAGGCAAAAACCAATGACCGCTGGCATAGTGCTGCACAGCAACTGGCAGAGACTGCCGGGGTTGGTTTCAATGGTACTGAGCCCTGGGATATTCAGGTGCGAAACCCGTGTTTTTATCGGCGTTTGTTTCAAGAGGGGCTGATAGGGCTGGGTGAGAGTTATATGGAAGGCTGGTGGGAGTGCGAAAGGCTGGACTTGCTGTTTACCCGTTTGGTGGAGGCGCATCTTGGTGAGAAAATGCCAAAGCAGCTCCCGATCTTGATCAGCTTGATATGGGCTCGTATTGTGAACAGGCAATCAAGGCAGCGAGCATGGATTGTCGGTGAAGAGCATTATGACCTGGGTAATGACCTGTTTGAGGTTATGCTGGACTCACGAATGCAGTATTCCTGTGCATATTGGCAGGCAGCGAACAATTTAGAAGAGGCTCAAGCGTCGAAGTTGGACCTGATTTGCCGTAAGCTGGCCATCGAGCCCGGAATGAAACTGCTTGATATTGGTTGTGGCTGGGGAGGCCTTGCGGAATATGCTGCCAGTCACTACGGTGCCTCTGTTGTTGGTATCACGATTTCAAAAGAGCAGCATCAACTGGCCAGAGAGCGGTGCAAGGGATTGGATGTTGAGATCAGGCTTCAGGACTATCGAGATTTGAATCAGAAGTTTGATCGGGTTGTTTCTGTCGGAATGTTTGAACATGTTGGCCCGCGTAACTACGACACTTTTTTTAAAGTTGTAAAGCAGGCTTTGTCAGAAAGTGGTCTTTTTCTTCTGCACACCATTGGTTCTCTGACAACAGACCTCACGGTTAACCCATGGATTGAAAAATACATTTTCCCCAACGGTTGCCTGCCATCCATGTTGCAGATTACCCAGAGTTCAGAAGATTTGTTTGTTGTAGAAGACTGGCATAACTTTGGCGCAGACTATGACCATACTCTGGTGGAGTGGGAAAAGCGATTTACTGCGGGCTGGCCTGACTTAAGAGAAAATTACAGCGATTCATTCTATCGGATGTTCCGCTATTATTTACTGTCCTGTGCTGGCGGATTTAGAGCCAGAGATTTACAGCTCTGGCAGATTTTGTTCAGCTACCAAGGGGTTCCCGGAGGAATAAGGGTTCCCCGTTAACGTTAACGTTGGCAGTGACAGCAATAACAACTACTGCGGTTTCCCAACTTTATTTCCTTAATAGTCTTGCCACACTTCAGGCAGGGTTGGCCTGTCCGGCCATAAACAGCCAGCTCCTGTTTGAAGTAGCCGGGTTTGCCATCACCGCCTACGAAATCACGCAGTGTTGTGCCACCTTGTTCAATCGCTTTGGCCAGAGTTGCTTTGATTGATTCAACCAGCTGTTCGTAACGGGCCTGGGAGATTTTTCCACAGGCTCTGTCAGGTCTTATACCGGCTTTGAACAGTGCTTCGCTGGCATAAATATTACCAACCCCGGCGACTACTTTGTTATCCATGATAAAGGTCTTCACCGGCTGGCTTCTCCCTCTGGACATTTGATAGAGCCTTTGAGTTGTGAATTCACTGTCCAGTGGTTCCGGTCCCAAATGTTTAAGAAGCTTATGTTCATGGAGCGGTCCTTCAGACCATAGAACAGCCCCAAAGCGGCGGGGGTCCGTGTATCTCAGGCGTTGACCATCAGTCAGAAGAATATCGATATGGTCGTGCTTTTGTGGCGGCGAATCCGTTGTTAATACTCGCAGACTTCCCGACATCCCCAGATGCACAATCAGATGACCTGAACCGGTATCTAATAACAGGTACTTTGCTCTTCTTTTTACATGGTGAATGGTTTTCCCACTGAGAAGCTGATTAATGTTGTCCGGTACTGGCCAGCGAAGTCTTGGCTCACGGACAATAACCTCTCGGATGGTGTGTCCTTCAATATGGGGCTCGATACCTCGCCGGGTTGTTTCAACTTCTGGTAGTTCCGGCATGTTCATTTGCTCCGAGGGTGCTTGCAACGGGTTCTTTTTAAAAGCGAGAGAGTGGCCGTGTGAGAGTATCCCAGCTTTCCAAAAAGGAGTCATGAGTAAACAACAAGGTAATAGCAATTCATGTTCATAACGGGCTTAGACAATTTAAATTGGTATAAGGGTAAACACCGTGCATTATTTCGAAATGAACAATCAGTCTATTATTTGATTCGCTGATAGAATATGAGCCCCATCGCCCCGGGTCTGTATGGCGTTGGGCGTATTCTGTGAGCGAAAATGAGAACAAATCTTTCAGCCTTTGCCCGCTATCGTGCGGAGCTTCGTGAACTGCTTTATCTGGCTGGGCCCATTATGGGGGCCCAGCTGGCCACAACAGGGATGACCTTTGTTGACACCAGCATGGCAGGACAATACTCCGCCATGGATCTGGCGGCTATTGCGCTTGGTTCCAGTATCTGGATGCCGGTTTACCTGTTAATCCGTGGCATATTAATGGCGATCACACCAACGGTTGCACACTTATACGGTGCGCGCCAAACCGGGGAAATTGGTGGTCAGGTACGTCAAGGACTCTGGGTTGCTCTGCTAATGAGCCTTTTAGCGCTGGTTTTTATTTATAAATCGGATGTTGTGCTTCAATGGTTGCAGGTTGAGCCTGAGATGGCTGCGAAAACGCTTGAGTATCTAAAAGCGCTTGCCTGGGGTATTCCTGCGATTTGTTTGTTTCAGGCACTTACCTGCTACTGTGAGGGAATGGGAAAAACCAAACCGAGCATGGTGTTCAGTTTCATTGCTCTGGCCCTGAATATTCCACTGAACTATGTACTGATTTATGGAAAGTTCGGATTTCCTGAGCTGGGTGGTGTTGGCTGCGGTTATGCGACAGCCGTTTGTTTCTGGGTCATGTTCCTGATGATGGCCGGTTACACTATGCTGGGTCAGCAGCATCGTAAAATTGGCCTGTTTGACCATTGGGACTTACCCAGCCTGAGTATTATTTCCAGTCAGCTAAAGCTGGGTGTACCGATTGGTTTGGCCATTTTCTTTGAAGCCAGTATCTTCTCGGTGGTTGCTCTGCTGATTGGTAAATTAGGTGCCATCGTGGTTGCGGGTCATCAGATTGCCCTTAACTTTACCTCACTGGCCTTTATGGTGCCGATGAGTCTGGCGATGGGGCTTACCATTCGTGTCGGGCAGGCACTGGGTGCCGGTAAAACCGAGCAGGCCGCATACTCCAGCTATGCGGGCATTGCGACGACACTGGTCAGCGCGACAGTCAGTGCTTCTGTCATGATGTTTCTGCCTGGAGTCGTGACTTCCATTTATACACAGAATCCGGAGGTTGCCATTCTGGCTGCTCAGCTGTTGGTTTATGCGGCACTGTTCCAATACGCTGATGGTATTCAGATTGCTGCCAATGGTGCATTACGTGGCTATAAAGACACTCGTGTGCCTATGGCAATGATCCTGTTTGCCTGCTGGGGAGTGGCGTTACCTCTTGGCTATATCCTGGGGCTGACCGACTGGATTGTTGAGCCAATGGGACCTCATGGCTTATGGATTGGTCTGGTGACTGCTTTGACCATGGGCGCCTTTCTGTTGACTCTGCGTCTGCGTGCCATCATTCGCCGGAATCGGATGCTGGCCTCTGAAATCATGCCGATGCCCGCCTGACCCTGAGATCAGGTGTCTATTGTGAGAGAGGGCTGCGCTCTTCTATAATGCAGCCCTTTCCTGAAATCTGTATTAGGTTCTGTTTACATAAGGTTCCAAACCCAGCGGGGCGCGAAGCCTGGTTCGTAAAGCCGTATTCCACAAGGCGAGCTGATGAAAGTGTAGTGGTTCTACATCAAACCAGTTCAACGAAGCTGGAAGACGGCTTTACGAGCCAGACTGCGCGTCCCGCCCTTTGGGCTCAAGCCAGAATGCCTCTGCCGTTTTGCAACGACTTGAAAGACGGTGAGTATTTCTGCGTATTTGCGACTAGTCAGAAGCATTCTGGCTTGAGCTGAGAAAGGAAACTTATGTCAACAGAACCCAAAGGAAACTCCTTTCTGGTCTGCGTTTCAGGCCAGGTTACATCGTCGCTGTGCGAGTGAACTCATGAGTAAAACGAAAGTACTGACAGGTATTACGACAACTGGAACACCACACCTGGGTAACTACGTGGGGGCTATCAAGCCTGCGATTGAGGAAAGCTGGCGTGACGATATTGCTTCGTACTATTTTCTGGCTGACTATCACGCCCTGATCAAAGGTCGTGACCCTAAGCGCATCCATCAGTCCACGCTGGAGATTGCGGCTACCTGGCTGGCACTGGGTCTGGATACGGATCGAGTGACCTTCTATCGTCAATCAGACATTCCGGAAATTGCCGAACTGAACTGGATTCTTGGCTGTATGACCGCCAAAGGCCTTATGAACCGTGCCCATGCTTATAAGGCAGCGGTTCAGGCCAATGAAGAAGCCGGTGAGCAGGATCCAGACAAGGGTGTGACCATGGGGCTGTTCTGCTATCCGGTGCTGATGGCAGCGGATATCCTTATGTTCAATGCCCATAAAGTGCCGGTGGGCCGCGATCAGGTTCAGCATATTGAGATGGCCCGAGATATTGCTGGACGCATGAATCATCATTACAAGACCAAGTTTGTTTTGCCTGAGGCGGTTGTTGGTGAAAGCACTGCGGTTCTGAACGGTCTTGATGGTCGTAAGATGAGCAAGAGCTACGATAATACGATTCCTCTTTTTGTGCCTGAAAAGAAGCTGCTTAAGCTGATTCGCAAGATCAAAACCAACTCATTGGAGCCGGGTGAACCGAAAGATCCGGATACCTGTACTCTTTTCCAGATCTACTCTGCATTTGCTGATGCCACCCAGGTTGAGGTGAAACGTCAGCAATATGCCGATGGTGCTGGCTGGGGGGATCTGAAAAATGAGCTGTTTGAATTCTTGAATGAGCACTTGAAAGATCCTCGTGAGCGCTACAATGCATTGATCGAAGATCCGGCATTTATCGAAAAAGAGCTGCTTAAAGGGGCTGAAAAGGCTCGGGCTGAAGCCGCGCCTTTCCTGACGTCTATTCGTCAAGCCGTAGGCCTCAAGCCGCTCGTCTGAGTCTCATGCAGGCTATCAGAGCTGGCTCAGCCGGGTTTCGATAGCCTGCCTAAGTTTGGGAAACGGGTAATGGCCTTTGTCCAGCATGACCTTCATGCTTTCCAGAACGGTTTCCTTACTCTGTTGCATGACGTAATCACTGGCCTGACTCTCTATCTCTTCTAATGGGATAGTCTCAGAGTTCTCTAGTATTTCTCTTAGTTTCCATAGCTCTGGGGCATTACCTTTTGTGAGCCCACTCTTAAAGTGATAACTCTGGTTTGCATCTCCTGCATCTTGTAATTCAGTCCGTGCCGCTTTTAGATTTTCAATTCTCTTAATCAAACTATCTTGACTGGCTCCGGTTTCCAAAGCAGCAAGACGTTTCTCAAATTTTTCGATCTTTTCAGTCAACTCTTCTACTGATGTGCCCATAGAGGCTGCTGAGCTATTCAGCTGCTTCTCTGCTGCCTGTTCTGCGCTGTTAATAATACCCATCAGTTTATTATTATCACTGCCTATACTGTTTTTGAGCGCTTCAGTCAGAGTTTCATATGTCAGTGCTCTTTTGCTTCCTGCCTTAGTTGAACAATCATTGACATACTGCATAACGAGCATGTTATGTAATTGCTCGTGTTCCGAGTCGCCATCGGTGTTGAATAGCTCAGTAGCAAGAGCAATCTGTGATTCTTTTTCTTCACTGCGAGTATCTGGAGGCTCCACTCCATTGGGGGGGACTTCGGAAGAAGTTCCGAAAGTGATGAGCTTTTTATCCGTCTGGCTTACAGCTTTGGCTGATCGCTTCAGAATTGACGTGGGTGCTTGGTTGCCTCTATGAGGCTCAGTAGAAGGCAGCTCCTTTTCATTGGACTCCACTTTTTTGGTTTGCCCAAGTTGTTGGTGTTCTCCGGTTTTTTGATCTGTTGGTTCTATGGCTTGTTGTTTATCATATGTGACTGATGTCGGTCTGATTATTTGTGCCATTATCCCTTCCCTAAGATGACAACCTTGTTTACTCGCTAATACCAAGTATAAGATTAATCGATGGCAATAATTGAACCTTGAGTGTTTGCAGTAAAGTTTATGAAATTATTAAAGTTAATGACTCTATTGGGGTTGACCCTGCTTTCTGGTTGTACTCATCTGGACGGTCTTCTGAAAGACAAGGTTCAGCAAAAGGTGGAATTTGATTTGACTCGCCTGGATGCTGATGGTCTGTATGGCCCAGCGGATGGCAAACGATCCTTGAGTTATGAGTTTTGCATTCCTGCGCATGTGAATACGGCACGGCAGGTGATGTCTATTGACCCAACCGCAATTGTCTACAAAGAATCCCCTGGACGTTTACAGTGTGGGAAGGAGCAGTATCTGGTGGTTGGTGATACTTACCAGGCCAATTACCTGGTGACCTTGAAAAAACTGGTTGAGCTGGAGTATGTCACCCGGATTCAAGAAGCATTTTTTGAGTAAAACATAACCACAGAATTAACTATCGATAAGAATGAGCTCAAGAGATAAAGCTTCGCCCCCTCAATCATCAGGTATTCTGATACGAAACCCAGTGGTGCGATGGGTTTTTAAAGCCTGTGCTCTGCTTTGTGTTGTGCTGGGTTTTATCGGCGTTTTTCTGCCGCTGTTGCCCACTACACCCTTTCTATTACTGGCAGCTTTTTTCAGTTTACGATCATCTCCAGCCATTCACTCCTGGTTGCTGAGTCATAAAGTGCTTGGTCCGCCGTTGCGTCAGTATCTTGATGAACGCAGCATTTCCAGAAAGGTTTATATCCGCGCGGTTGTTTTTCTCTGGCTGACCATGAGTATCTCGATCTGGATTGTAAAATTGGTATGGGTTAAATACCTGCTTGTAGCTATAGGTGTCAGCGTTACGATGTATCTGACAAGGTTGCAGAGAAGGGGAGCCAGAGAGAGATCCTCCTGACAGCTGGCAGAAGACTAAAAGCACTCTATAATTTTGCGTTAAGGTCTGCCTGTTTCATTGCTTATTAATGGTTGCTGGTGGACTCCAGTGGCGCAGGGTGCCTGTTTGATCAGTAAGCTTTCAGGCTGAGATTATACCTGTTGAACCTGAACCGGTTAGTACCGGCGTAGGAACTGCCATAAAGCGACCACTTAAATTTATATAGACATTCTGGAGAGATGTTCTGTCTCTTCAGAATGATTCCTGCATAGGTGGTGCTGTCCTCTTCGGGCCTTTATGCGTCACGTTATTCAATGACTTCCATCTGTCGTGAGGATTAACGCATGATCGCAACGCCCCGGCTTTCTCTGCTTCTAAACTGGTATGCTAACCCCTATCATACTCCCGTCTTCATGGCTCATCATCTGGGTTTTTATAAAGAAGAAGGGCTTGCCCCCGCCATTATGGAAACCACTGACCCTTCAGATGTAACCGACTTGATCGGTCAGAACAAAGTGGATATTGCATTGAAAGCGATGGTGCACTCCATTGCGGCCAGAGCCAAGGGCTATAAGGTCCTTTCTATTGGTACGTTGTTTCATGAACCCCCTACAGGCCTGATTTTTCTGAAATCCAGTGGCATTAAGGGGTTTGATGATATCCGGGGAAAACGGATCGGCTATATCGGTCGGTTTGGAAAAATCATCATTGATGACTTGGCCAGACGGGCAAATATTGAGCCTGATGCCTATGAAACGATCCGTGTTGGTATGAACATTACCGATGCCATTATTCAGAATAAGGTAGATGCTGGCATGGGCATTGGCTGCTTTCAGCAGGTTGAGCTGGAGCAGGTCAGTGGTCAGGAGACCGGTATGTTAAGGGTTGATGAGCTTGCTGGACTCGGGTGTTGCTGCTTCTGTTCCATCCTCTTCCTGGTGAATGAGGCCTATCTGGAGAACAATCAGGAAAATGTGAGACGGTTTATGAGAGCGACCCTAAGAGGGACTCAGTGGACGCTCGAAAATCCCGAAAAAGCGTATGAGCTGCTTTGTGAGCAGATTCCGAGATTGAGAACTGATACCTTCAGGAAAATTTATATCAGTTGTCTTCCCTATTTTTCTCGCGATCTGATTAATGTGGACAGAGATTGGGAGAAAGTTGGCCTTTACGCTCAGCAGCTTGGTATTACGGATGAAACCATGGATTGCCACAGCTGTTATACCAATGAATTTTTGCCTGACCGTCCTTACTCTACGTTTGAACCGCTGGATGGGGCGTACATTTCTGAGCAGCTTAAAGCCTCATAGAATCATCAGACTTATAATGAGCCTCGGGTAAACAGAAGTCTGGTTTCTGGCCAGACTTCCCGACTCTGTTTTTACAACAGTATTTTTATAAAACCACCTGCTTCATACGACATTTGAATTACACTTTATGCATTGTCAGCCTGATTTTCACCGGTGATGATATGAGTAAGCAGATTCTCGTTCTAGGCAGTATTAATGTTGATCATGTTCTGAGGGTTGATTGTTTTCCAAAGCCAGGCCAAACCATTACTGGTTCCTCTTATAACATTATGGCTGGAGGCAAAGGTGCCAACCAGGCGGTAGCTTGCGCTCGCCTTGGTGGTAACACCCATATGCTTGCCTCGATTGGTCAGGATGATCTCGGGCGGGAAATTGTACAACAGCTGTCTGAAGAGGGGGTTGGTACTTCAGCGATCACAGAGGTAGATGGTACTGGTACAGGTGTCGCTCTGATTTTCGTCAATGCAAAGGGCGAAAATATGATTGGTATCGCTTCTGGCGCGAATAACTGCCTTACTGAAGCGTTTGTTGATCAGAATGATCAGCTGGTTAAGGCGGTAGATTATCTACTTCTACAGCAGGAAGTTCCTGATTCTGTGAATCTCCAGGCTATAGATATTGCAAATAAGCATAATACTGCCGTAGTGCTTAACCCTGCTCCGGGTAGAGACCTTCCTGATAGCTTCCTTTCTCTTATTGACTTCATTACACCAAACCAGACAGAGGCTGAAATACTGACGGGCATAAAGGTCACTGATCTCGAGTCCGCAACCATTGCCGCAGCCATTATGCACGATAAAGGGATTAATGATTTGGTTATTACCATGGGCCACAATGGTGTTTATGTGTCGTCAATGGATACAGGTTATCCTCAGGGTATTCTGATACCAGGGTTTCCTGTTAAACCCATTGATACAACCGCTGCTGGTGACACATTTAATGGTGCTTTGCTGGTGGCTTTGGCGGAAGGAAAACCATTGGTTGATGCTGCTTTTTTTGCTAATGCAAGTGCCGGATTGTCAGTGATGCGCTCAGGATCACAGTCGTCTATACCTTATCGTTTTGAAGTGGAACAGTTTATTCAGTGTGATCGGGAAATAGCTGAAGTGAACTGTTCTCTGCATACCTCCTGAACTCTGTATTGTTTTGATTTCAAAAGCTAATGCAGATACTCTGGAATCCTTGAGCCCCAATGGATACTGACCGCTAATTGTTCAACGTGATTGACTCATCATAATGAATCCAGCTTGTTTATTCGGCTGTGGGAAGGTGTAGCATGCAAAATCAGCTCGACCAATTAAAAAATATGACCAAGGTTGTGGCCGATACTGGTGATATCGAAGCCATTCGCCGATACCAGCCGGTAGATGCAACGACTAATCCATCACTGATTTTAAAAGCAGCTCAGCTACCTGCGTACAAAAAGCTTTTTGATGAAGCCATTGTCTTTGGGCGCAATCATTCAAAAGAGAAAATGGTAAGTGCTCGTTATGCCTGTGACTGGCTGACCGTTGGTATTGGCAAAGAAATCCAGCAGGTGGTGCCTGGCGTTGTTTCTACCGAGGTGGATGCACGATTGTCATTTGATACGGAAGCAACTATTCAAAAGGCCAGACAGCTGATTGATCTTTATAAAGAGCAGGGGGCTGATAGTGAGCGAGTGCTGATCAAAATTGCTTCTACCTGGGAAGGCATCAGAGCTGCAGAGGTTCTGGAAAAAGAAGGTATTCGCTGTAATCTGACTCTCTTGTTCAGTTTTGCCCAGGCCCAGGCCTGTGCAGATGCGGGCGCTTATTTGATCTCACCCTTTGTTGGCCGGATTCTTGACTGGTACAAAAAAGCTGAAGGACGGGATTTCTCAGCGCCAGAGGATCCTGGGGTTCTCTCTGTTACTCGTATCTACAACTATTACAAGCAGTATGGCTATCCAACGGTGGTGATGGGCGCGAGCTTCCGAAACACCGGTGAGATTATTGAGCTTGCTGGTTGTGATTACCTGACTATTGGTCCGAATCTTTTAGATCAGCTGGCTTCTTCTGAGAAGCCGCTTGCGCAAAAGCTGTTCGCTGACTCGCCAAGCTGCAGTGATGAAAAAGTGACTCTGAATGAGGCTGCGTTTCGCTGGGCTATGAACGAAGATGCTATGGCGACTGAAAAACTGGCGGAGGGTATCAGGAACTTTACTGCTGACCAGATTCAGCTTGAAAAGCAGTTGCTTGATGTGCTTTAGTCGATGACGGGATGAAGCTCTGCTGAAAAGCTCCCTGCAAAAGAAGTAGGGTTGCATATACTGTTGAGCCAGACATATCGGCAAATTCAGCTTGAGGGTCTGGCGTTTATGAATAAAAAAGTGAAGCGACTTCTTGCTGTGGTTGCAGCCTCGTTAAGCCTTCATGTGCTGGCAGAAGGCTGCGGCTTCCATAAAGAAGTGATTGAAGAAGTTGCCTTTTGCCACAACGAGTATCCCCCCGTGGTTCCAACAGGAAAAATAACCCCAGAAAAACTGGTTGCTGAGCAGGAAGAATTTCGCCGGTACTATCAGAGTTATCAGGTTGATACTGGTACCGTTGCATCACTTCAGCAATTATCTGTGCCAACGGACATCGTTGCTATCATTGCTACCTGGTGCCCTGACTGTCACCGGGAAACACCTCGCTTTATTCGAATTATTGACGAGATTGATAACCCGAACATCAACGTAACTTACATTGCTGTTGACCGGAATAAGAAAGATGAGGAAGGCTTGGCTGCACAGTTTGAATTCAGTCGTATTCCAACGTTTATTGTCATGCAGAATGGCCTTGAGATTGGCCGCATTGTTGAGCGCCCAACCAGATCGCTTGAACAGGACCTGGTTGAGATTCTAAAGTGAGTTTTCTCAGCTCTTAAGGCGCTTTGGCGTTAAAATTTTTTCGCGGCCATGGTTATACGGGAAATACAGGTGGGCCTGCCTTGTTCATCTTCGATTTTAATTTCCCAGACCTGAGTGCTGCGGCCAATATGTATCGGTCGGGTTGTGCCGGTGACCTTGCCAGAAGTTGCTGAGCGGAGGTGGTTGGCATTAATTTCCAAACCGACACAGTAAGCACCATCTTCGCAGCAAAGGTTGGCAGCGATGCTGCCCAGTGTTTCAGCGAGAACTACGGATGCACCACCATGTAAAAGCCCCATGGGTTGGATAGTTCGGTGGTCTACTGGCATAGTGCCTCGCAGAAAATCGTCGCCCACTTCAGTGATCTCAATACCGACATGGTCACACATATTCTCCTTGAACATTGCGGCATTGGGGTCATAGGGTCTTTTCCAGATCGACATCTTTTTTCCTTTTCCCTTTTTATTGACTACAGGCGGTTTCTTAAACCCAGCTGATCCGGGTGGGGGGTCAGATAGGTTTGGTTTTGTATGTATGCGCTGCCATGATTTTCTATAAAGTGCCGAAGCATGGTCATGGGAGCAATGAGTGGAACCATTTCCTGCCTGTACTCTTCGATCAGTTTGAGCAGCTGATTTCTCTCTTTACTGTCCACGTTCTTTTTAACATAACCAAGAATATGCATCATGGTATTTGTGTGCGACTTTCGATTTGCCCGTCGCTTCAAGGCAATCATAAAACCCTGAAAGTACTCATCAAGCAGGGTCTCCAGAGGGGCTTTACTACCCTTGGCTACGATTTGACCAAGCAGCTCATAACCTTGAGGGTAATGGGCCATAATCATGTATTTATGCATAGAATGAAAGTCGACCAGTGCCGCATAGGAGGGGTGTGCCAGCACCATTTTTTGCCAGCGGTCATAGGCGTAAACGCGGGTGAAAAAATTTTCGCAGAGAACTGGGTCATGGAGCCTGCCTTCCTCCTCTACTGGCAGTAATGGGTTGCTTTCCATAAACGCCTTGGCATAGGCTCCGGGTGCACTTTCACCCAGCGGGTGGCCATTTTCATGATAAACCTTAACTCTTTCCATCCCACAGCTGGGCGATTTCTGCATCAGGATATAGCCACAAATATGCGAAAGCTGGTCAGACATCTCATGACCATAATGCTCCAGTGCATCAGTTACATCCAGACTGGCATCCTCGGTACCAACTACGCGGATTTTTAGCAGCTTATCTGGAGCAGATGATGAACTTTGCCCGGAAGTTTTTGATGTTTCTGCCAGTTCACCTACTAGCCGGATGGGCTCTCTGGGTGTTCCCAGCCCTATAGCCATCTCAGGACAGACCGGCTCAAAGTGAAAGAAGTTATCTAGAGTATTGACACAAAAGGATGAACGTTTGTGCCCCCCGTTATAGCGTACTTTATGGCCTAAAAGGCAAGAGCTGACTCCCAGTGTGATCTGTTTTTCAGGCTCAGGTATGGAAACGATAGCCACTTGTTATTCTCCACTTTACATTAGAAATACAGTACTAACGAATATCGTCAGTTACCAGCAGTTCCTTTGTGTATCAGCCTTTGAAATCAGGCATCACTATACAGTTCCCCTGAAGCAATAGTGACATGTCATTGATACATCTACCCTATAACTGCCTATACGGTAGGACATTTTCACTGGATTGGTTTATCTGTTTTTTGTGAAGATTTCATTGGTTCAAAATAAATGAATTCGATGGTCAGTTTGTTCCGGTTTAAGGAGCTTTGTCCTTATTTATAATGTAGGAGGCGCTCTCAATTAGACATGTGACCAGCCACCCATGGTTTGCGCAGGCAAGGCGTGAACCGCGTAGTGTGGTTATTCCACATAAGTAGTGATCAACTGGACTCATGGCTAATTGAGAACGCCCCCTGGTTATTGTTTATCAGACAGAGTGTGTTGGAGTATATATGGGCAGGCTGGTGAAAGGTGTATGGCGGGACGAGTGGTATGATACTGACGCGAGTAAAGGTGAGTTTATCCGTGAAGATGCCGGGTTTCGTGACTGGATTAAAAATGATCCATCGGCTTGGTTTCAGCCTGAATCAGGGCGGTATCACCTCTATGTCTCTCTGGCCTGTCCATGGGCTCATCGAACATTGATATTTAGAGAGTTGAAGGCGCTAACAGGGCATATAGACGTCACAGTTGTGTCTCCTGATATGCTTTCAGAAGGTTGGGTGATGAGTTCGCCTGAGCCATTATTTGGCTTTACCCGAATGCATCAAATCTACACGCATGCCAAACCGGATTACACGGGGCGAGTCACTGTTCCAGTGTTGTGGGATAAACAACACAATACCATTGTCAGTAATGAATCCTCAGAAATCATCAGAATGTTTAATTCCGAGTTTAATGAGCTTACGGGGAATTATGATGACTATTATCCGGAGCAACTCAGAAACCATATCGAGCAGTGGAATGATATTGTTTATAAGAACATTAATAACGGGGTTTATCGTTGTGGTTTTGCAACCACGCAGGATGCCTATGAGAAAGCCTTTGAGGATCTGTTTGTAGCGCTTGATAAAGTAGACTCTCATCTGGCAAGTAACCGGTATCTTGCCGGTCGAGAAATTACCGAGGCTGACTGGCGGCTCTTTACAACGCTGGTCCGTTTTGATGCTGTGTATGTCGGACACTTCAAGTGTAATAAAAAGCGCATCGCAGATTATTCGAATTTACAAGGATATTTAAAGGAGCTTTATCAGGTTTCCGATGTCAGGAGCACAACGGATTTTTACCACATAAAGCGACATTACTATTACAGCCATACAGGGATAAATCCGACGCAAATAATTCCCAAAGGGCCTGTGCTGGATTTGGAAAGCCCTCACTTGCGGGATGTTAATTGCTGTTAGGTATCCCTTGTGTGGTGGCAGAGTCAATGCTCACAGATAAGGGAGTTCTGATCTGAATTGTGCTCAGGTTTTGCCTTCAATTTGTTTTCAAATTATTTCTGATATTGCTATCAGGGAACTTTTGGCAGCCTGTGCACACTAATATTTGCAAGTTATATATGTGTGACCGTTGAAGCAATTATTTGTTGGAAGAGGCTAACACTTTAAAGCCCTCTTAACTTTTTGCTTGATCATTATCCGGTAGTCTGAGTTCAGGTTTTGCCTGTTAAGCCTTTTCGTTCCCCCTTTTTCGTTCTCCTTTTTTCGGAAGTGGCGGTAGCGGGTTATCTTAGTATTAATTTCAGTAAATCAATCAGTTGTATTATTCAGGCTACCTGTTTAGTGAGAACTTTTTAGATGTTCTAACTGTCCAAACGGCAGCGCGATACTTTTGTTGGAGCAGTTTTGTTAGAGCAAGGTTTTCTGGAGATTGTTTTACCGTGTTGATTGTTACTGATACGCCTCGTCTGATACTTCGTACTTGGCAGCTGCAGGATGTGGATGCTTATTCTGCTTTACTGGGTGAAACGCTTTCCCAGTCATCAGATGCTATGGCAACAGAGCCAGGCAGTCTTGCAGAAACCGAGTTGTGGCGGTATCAGGCTGAACTCGATAAGTGGGGGTGGTCTCGTTGGGCCGTGGTACTCAAAGAGAATAATCAACTGATTGGCTATTGTGGTTTTTCTCCCTATGGTAAACACATCGAGATGAGCTGGCGCTTTTTACCGGCATACCGCGGGCAAGGTTTGGTTCTTGAGGCTGTTGAGGCTGTGACACAGTTTGGATTTAACCAGTTGGGGATGGAGGAGATTATTTCTTATACAACACCCAGTAATGAGTTTGCTCAGGGGGTCATGCAACAATTGGGTATGACACTTGATCGCTTTGAAGGCTGGAGCACCTGTACTGTTGCACGTTATCGCATACAGTCACCGATTTGAACTATCGTCAGCTGTCCATTATCACCTCTAACCTAACCAGCTACGTCGTTGCAATTGGATCACAAAGACCTGAGCTGTTTTGCTTGAGCCTCAATGCCTTTTATTTGTAAATTCACTCTCTTATTTCGCCTCTGTAAATAACACAGCAGGAATGGTTTTTCTGACACTGAAAAGTGTTTTAAATCGCAGTATAATTTTCCTACACCACTCTAATATTTATTTTTCAACTTTCATTCACTGTCCTTTTTACCTGAATTCATGAGCAATAGCTGCACAGACACTCTGAATAGCTGGGAGCAGAAAATTACCTCCTGGTTACAATCCATGGGCGATGATAATAATGATGCGTCCCATGACTTTTTCCATTTTCAGCGAGTGTGGAAGACTGCACAACAGATAATGGATCAGGAGCAGATCCCGATAAATCGATTGGTGGTGCTTGCAGCCTGCTATTTTCATGATGTTGTGGTTCTGCCAAAAGATCATCCTGAAAGATCTCAGGCATCCTCGCTGGCTGCCATAAAAACCAGAGTTTGCCTTGAAGAGATGGGGTTTCCTCATGAGCTTATTGATAACGTCTGTCACTCAGTAGAGAGCCATAGTTATTCTGCGGGTATTACGCCAGAAACGATTGAAGCAATGGTTGTTCAGGATGCAGACCGGATGGAGGCTCTGGGTGCGATTGGTTTGGCCAGGGTTTTTTATACGTCAGGTCTCTTACGGCGAAAGATGTTTGACCCGGAAGACCCGCTGGCAGAGCATCGTGAGCTTGACGATCGTGAATATGCTCTGGATCACTTTCAAGTAAAGTTACTAAAACTATCTGAAACCATGCAAACAACTGCTGGGCGGCGGATGGCGGAACGCAACTCTGATTACCTCAGGGAATATATGGGTAAGCTACTTAAAGAGCTGGATGGGGATTATTCCTAGGCTCTGTTGACATAAATTTGCAGGCTCAGCTCAAACCAGAGCATTCGTTGCTAGGCGCAAGAATACTCACGTCTTTCAAGCTCTTGTAACGGCGGCACGGGCGCTCTGGTTTAAGCCTGGAAGACGGCTATATGAGTCACTGAGCCAGCAAACTTATGTCAACAGAGCCTGGTACTATCCTTATCGATATGTTCACCTTTATAATTCTCGCATCTTGTCGGAGTGCATGTAGCTGAGATCGCTGCGTTTTCAGACTTCCATTGGGAGTTATTTGCAGCAAATCCGTTGAACCTGCCCGGGGTAATACCTGCGAAGGGAACAAGAAAAGAGATTATAGGATAGGCATTATTTTTTGATTGTTGATGATTCTCTGATTTATCAACATATTAGTTGACGACTTATATACAGCAATTTATTGCTATCGTTAGCATCAGGAAGGTAGTAAAAGCCTTTTTCTCTTTTATTTACTAACTACACCGACAAGCCATACACATAATAAAAGATAAGGGAAATACATGGCTTGTAACTCTCATCATCAGGGTATTCAGACGAGTACTCCAATTTCTGACGGTCAGTCACTTCTGGCAGAAGCCTGTCGTCCATTTCCAGCTTCCAGAAAAGTTTATCTCACCGGTAGTCGCGATGACATTCGGGTGGGCCTGCGCGAAATTGCGATTGGACAGAGACAGGGGGAGTACAGCAAATTATCAACTGAATCTTCCATTAGGGTGTATGACACATCCGGACCTTATACCGATCCAGAGCATAGCCTGGACCTCCTTCAGGGGTTGCAGCCAATTCGTTTAGAGTGGATACGGGGTCGTAAAGACTCAGAAGAACTGAGCGCCTGCTCTTCAACATACGCATTACGGCGCAAGCAGGATATTCAGGTTGAGCCAGTGCGCTTTCAGTCGGCTGTATCTATCAGGTGTGCCCTGCCTGGAAAAAATGTTACTCAGCTTCACTATGCAAAGAGGGGGATCGTCACACCGGAGATGGAGTATATAGCACTCAGGGAAAATATGGGGAGGTCTGAAGTATCAAAGATAACGCCTGAATTTGTGCGTCAGGAGGTTGCAGCAGGTCGAGCTGTTATTCCTGCGAATATTAACCACCCTGAAGCGGAGCCGATGATTATTGGCCGTAACTTTCTGGTGAAGGTCAATGCCAATATTGGTAACTCCCCTGTGACCTCCACCATAGAGGAAGAGGTTGAAAAGTTGCTTTGGGCAACGCGCTGGGGGGCGGATACGGTGATGGATCTTTCGACGGGAAAGAACATCCATGAAACCCGTGAGTGGATTTTAAGAAACTCTCCGGTACCGATTGGCACGGTTCCTATTTATCAGACTCTGGAAAAGATTAATGGCAATGTTGCAGATCTTAGCTGGGAGGTCATGAAAGATACCTTGATTGAACAGGCAGAGCAGGGGGTTGATTACTTTACGATTCATGCCGGGACTCTCAGGGAGCATGTAAAGCTGACGACCAATCGTGTGACCGGTATTGTCTCCAGGGGCGGAGGCATTCTAGGGCAGTGGTGTGAGATTCATGACCGAGAAAACTTTTTGTATGAGCATTTCGATGAGATTTGTGAAATATGCAAAGCATACGACATAACCCTGTCATTGGGGGATGGACTTCGTCCGGGGTCTGTTGCTGATGCTAATGATGCTGCACAGTTTGCTGAACTGAAAACGTTAGGTGAACTTACCAGGAAGGCCTGGGAGCATGATGTGCAGGTAATGATTGAAGGACCTGGTCATGTTCCGATGCACCTGATTCAGGAAAATATGGATAAACAGATTGAGTATTGTAATGAGGCGCCTTTTTATACGCTGGGTCCTTTGACAACAGATATCGCTCCTGGCTATGACCACATTACTTCTGGGATCGGTGCAGCGATGATCGGCTGGTTTGGCTGTGCGATGCTCTGTTATGTGACGCCAAAAGAGCACCTTGGCCTACCCAATCGTGAGGATGTTAAGCAGGGGCTGATTGCTTACAAAATTGCTGCTCACGCGGCAGATGTCGCGAAAGGTCACCCGGGTGCTCAGCTAAGGGATGATGCACTATCTCGGGCTCGTTTTGAGTTTCGTTGGGAGGACCAGTTTAACCTGGCCCTTGATCCGGATACGGCAAAAGCTTATCACGATGAAACCCTTCCTCAAGACAGTGCCAAGGATGCAGGCTTCTGTTCAATGTGTGGGCCAAACTTTTGTCCGATGCGCATGACTCATGATGTTCGTGAGCTTGAAAGCACTTCCTGAACTTTTTCTATCAGTTGCCGGGTCTGAGTTATATCTCCCAGAGTTATTCTCAGCCCCTTGCGCCCACTCTGGTCAGCTTTTGGCCGGACAAGAATGTTATTGTTTCGCAAATGCTGCTCAATAGCATCCGGGTTGTCAGGAAATGCCCAGATAAAATTGGCTGCGCTGGGCCAGTAAGGAATTTTCTGCTGGTCAAGGAACTGCTCAAGCAACGGTTTGGATACCTCCATAACCTCCCTAACGTATTGCTGGGTATACTCTGGATGTTCCAGCGCTGCATCAATAGCGACAGCTGCAAACTGATTGACATCATAAGGGCCACGAATGTTCAGCAGTGCTTTGATGTTATCGGGATGGCTGATGACATACCCCAGCCGTATGGATGGTAGGCCCCATGTTTTTGAGAAAGTGCGCGTAATCAGGATATTCGGGTACTCCATAACCCTGTCAGCAACGCTTGTCTGAGAGTATTCAAAATAGCACTCATCGACCAGCAGTGCGGTATCGGGTACGGCTCTAGCTATGGTTAGAATGTCCTCGCAGTTGATTTTTGTTCCGCTGGGGTTATTCGGGTTGGCTATGACAATCATCCGGGTTCTGGGTGTGATTGAGTTCAATACTTCATTGACAGGGAAGCCTTCTTCCAGCGTATAGGCTGGTTCTATGATTTTCAGCCTCTCAATATTGGCGCACTGCTGGTACATTGCGAAGGTCGGCCCGGGGATGATGATTTCATCGTCCTCCGTGCAGGCAGCACGAATAATAATGTCGATACCCTGATCAGAGCCGTTGGTAATCATAACCTCTGATTCGCTGACACCCGCATAACTGGCAATCTTTCGGGTCAGGTCACCATAGGAGGGGTACATTTGCAGCCGGTCATCATTGATGAAGTCTATAAGCGCCTGTTTAACATGATGGCTGACGGGTAATGTTCTTTCATTGAAGTCTAGTAGCAGATGTTTATGAGGATTCCTGCCTTCCAGGGGAGGGGTGTAGGCACTCATCCGGGTGATGTGGGATTTGAAAATGCTCATCTGCTGTTTCCCTGATCCATCGGTTGTTTTCTATATTTAGAATTTAGAGAGTATGCAGTATAGGTAGAGTCAATAAAGGAATCTATAAGTCTCCGGTTGTGGGTATTCATCTTTGCTCATGAGATGTGTTGTATTGCATTCATTCTTTGATGGATTGGCAAGACTGATGGTTTTGTATCATTCATTGGCATCAGTGCTGGATGCTAGGGGGTGTTCTCAATTAGACATGTGACCAGCCGTCCATGGTTTGCGTCAAGCAAGGCGCGAACTGCGAGGTGTGGTTATACATAAGCAGTGAGCAACGCAGAAGGGCGTAAACCATGGGCGGCCCTTCGGGTTGCTCACACAAACACTCATGCAGCGTTGAACGGCTTGAGCATGGAGCCAGCATGTCCTGCGCCGTTCGCCTTGCCTGATGATTGTGTGATCAACTGGTCTCATGGCTAATTGAGAACGCCCACTAGTGGGCTGGGTTTTTTCGCAGTGTCTTGATAAAGAAATCAGGTGGTTAAGTTGGGTATACCGACCTGCAGGATATATTATCTATACCGGACGCACCCAAAGATACGGATAGGCTTCATTCTCTTGTTACCTCCTGTGCCACTCATTACTTGGGTTGTATCTCCTTGATAAAGCTTTTGGGCTCGCTATAAATGGAAAAAGTATTAGAGCTGCTGTCTGATGGCAGTTTCCACTCGGGAGAGGCGCTGGGCAGTGCTTTGGGCATTAGTCGTGCTGCGGTGTGGAAAAAACTGAAAATGCTGGAAGAACTTGGTCTGCAACTGGATTCAGTGAAAGGGAAAGGTTACAGGTTGCACCCGGGGGTTGAGCTGTTGGATCGGCAGAAAATTCTGGGTGGTCTTGATCAGGCTGTCAGAGAATCGGTAGTTATTCAAACCTGCCTTAAAACAGCTTCAACCAATGATCTGGTCAGGGATATCCATGTAGATAGCCCCGAAATCAAGGCTGTATGTCTGGCGGAATATCAGACCAGTGGTCGTGGTCGCCGGGGCAGAACCTGGAATAATCCGTTAGGCTCTACCATCAGCATGTCTGTTAGATGGTCTTATAGTGCCGGCATGGCCTCTCTTGAAGGTCTGAGTCTTGCGGTCGGCCTCTGTGTTGTGAAAGCGTTGGAATCCTGTGGCGCGAGCAGTTTGAAGCTAAAGTGGCCTAATGATGTTCTCTGGGAGCCTTTATCGGGTAAAGGGTCTAAGGAGAGTTTTCAGAAGCTCAGTGGTATTTTGCTGGAAGTTCATGGCGACCCTACTGGCGACTGTGAGGTTATTATTGGTATTGGTGTCAATATCGCCCTGAGTCAGGACCAAATTAATACTATTAATCAGCCAGCCGTGGATATTCAGCGAGTCTGTGGAATGGCGGTCAGCCGGAACTATGTTGCAAGCGCACTGATCAGTGAGTTGTGCCAGACCCTGGATGCTTTCAGTCAATATGGCTTTGGCCATTTTAAGAAGCAGTGGGAGCAATACGATGCTTTTGCTGGTCAGAGTGTTGTTTTGGATGCATCGGGAAATAGTGTTTCTGGTGTGGCCTCCGGGGTTAATACACATGGTGGACTGTTATTGAAAACTGGTGAGGGTATGATGGTTTTCAATGGCGGTGAAGTTTCATTGAAGGCTGCTGGCCCTGAAAAGAGCACGTAAACATGAGAATTCTGGAACTGGATGCTGGGAATAGTCGATTAAAATGGCGACTGTTAAATGGCGATACCGTAGCCTCCCATGGCTATCTTGCAAACAGCGATAACTGGCTCCAGGGACTGCCCTTGTTAATGGGGCAGGTTGAACAGGTAGACTGTGCCAGGGCATCCATTGTTTCGGGGCGGGAGCGTTTTGAGTTGCTCAATGCTGCGATTGATCGCCACTTTAATATTTCTCTTCAGCAGGCTTCGGTTAAACCTGATTGGCGGGGAGTTCGTGTTGCTTATCCTGGTATTGGGGTCGATCGTTGGCTGGCAATGTTGGCGGCTAACCATCAGGACCGGCAGACAGATAAAATCGTTGTTAGCTGTGGTACAGCTATCACCCTTGATATGCTAAACCGTGATGGAGAGCATCTCGGTGGGTATATTGTGCCGGGTATCGGGTTGATGAAAAAGATGTTGCACGCCAATACGGCCCAACTGCCCATGGTGGAAATGGCAGCCTCCAGTGTCAGTCCAGGCAAAAATAGTATGGATTGTATTAATAACGGTGTTCTCGCTATGGCGGCAGCAATGGTGAATGAACAACAAACTACTCATAAAGATTGTGTCGTATATCTGACGGGAGGTGATGGTGCGCTACTTAAGCCCTACATTAACGGTGAGTGTTTTTATCATCCTGAACTGGTGATGGACGGCCTGTCGTTTGCTTTTGAAGAGGCAGTGCTGGGATAAACGATGCGCTGGACAGTTATTTTTCTTGTATTTGCCAATCTCAGTTATTTTGCCTGGGGCTCCTATCACGAGTCCAGGGGAGGGTACTGGCTTCCCGAAGAAAGTGATAGTTATACAGAAGTGTCGGGTGAACGACTGGTTTTGCTTGTCGAGACAAGTGGGGCGCACTCAGCAACTCCAAGTGATATGGCTGGAGTAAAACCTTTGATAAATTCATCGATCCAGTCAGGACGTAAGCTTGTAAATGAATGCCTCGTTGTAGGGCCTTTTGCCAATGTGGTTGAGGTGGATGAACTGCAGCAGCGTTTATTTGCAGTGGGGGTTAGTAGTCATGAAAGGGCTGATGAAAATAGCCAGCAACAGGATTACTGGGTTCATATACCGCCTTTACCCAGTCGTGATGCTGCGATCCGTTTGTTGAGGGAGTTACAGGCGCAAAGAATTGATAGCTTTGTGATTACTCAGGGGGAGCTGGCCAATGGTATATCATTGGGGCTTTTCTCACGGAGCGAGTCTGCAAAAACAGTTAGTCGTCGTTTAACTGATGCGGGTTATGGTGTTGCGATCAAGTCGCTGCCCAGGGTTCCTGAACAATGGTGGCTTGAGATGGATTCTACTGTTGAAAGCAGGTTGAGCTCTTCGTTCTGGGATGAAACCACAGATCAGTTTCCTGAACTGAAAAAGTTAAAAAAGAGTTGTAAAAGCATTGCAACGAGCAAAGAGATTCTCTAGTATACGCCTCGCTGCTCAGGGAGACAGTTAGCCGAACCGGGAATTAAAAGATGATCTTGAAAACAGGGTCATCTGGAAGAAAAAGGTTGGGTTGACAAAGAAAACTTCCTGAATAAAATAGCGCAGCATCTGGTGGGGTTCCCGAGTGGCCAAAGGGATCAGACTGTAAATCTGACGCGAAAGCTTCGCTGGTTCGAATCCAGCCCCCACCACCAGATTTGTTCTTCCTTGAATTGAAATTAAGCTTGATGGCTGGTTTCCAAATCCTTGGAATTCGTGCAATATTGGTTTGCGTGATTAAAGCTTTGTTTTTGCGGGTATAGTTCAACGGTAGAACCTCAGCCTTCCAAGCTGATGATGCGGGTTCGATTCCCGCTACCCGCTCCAGTTCCTATCTTGCCTATAGATGGTTGTTGTAGATAGCAAGTGCTCTTATAGCTCAGTTGGTAGAGCGCATCCTTGGTAAGGATGAGGTCACCGGTTCAACTCCGGTTAAGAGCTCCATATTCGAGAGGCGTATGTCTCTTTTTTTTCGAGTGGTATTTTTTTTGCGCTCGATTAGCCACAAGGCTTTTCAGGTCGGTTGATGAAGATTATAATTCACCGACTCTGTGATTCAGAGTGATAAGGATTTAGGCCAGTAGTTCAATTGGTAGAGCACCGGTCTCCAAAACCGGGGGTTGGGGGTTCGATTCCCTCCTGGCCTGCCATTTCCGATGATCAAGCTCTTGCTCCTGGGAAGCTTGCTCTTAGAGAGTCTAGATAGAGAAAATCAAGCTGATGAGTGGAAATTCTGAAATTGCGACTTCGGGTCGACTGGATGGTCTCAAATGGGGCCTTGTGGCGATTCTGGTCGCTGTTGGTGTTTACGGTAATTATTACTTTGCTGCTGAGTCGCTTCTTCTTAGAGTTGTCGGCTTGCTGGTGATTGCAGGTATTGCTGGGTTTATTGCTCTGCAAACTGTGAAAGGTGGTGCCTTCTGGACGTTGTTGAAGGATGCTAAGACTGAGATTCGCAAGGTTGTCTGGCCTACTCGTCAGGAGACAGTGCAGACCACGCTGGTGGTGGTTGCTGTCGTATTAGTGATGGGCCTTATTTTGTGGGGGCTCGATTCTCTGCTAGGCTGGATGATCAGCAGCCTGATTTGATAGGGACAGGACATGGCGAAACGTTGGTATGTGGTTCATGCCTACTCTGGATACGAGAAGCAGGTGTTGCGCTCCTTGAATGAGCGTATCAAGCGTCTTGGTATGGAAGAGTACTTCGGCGAAATTCTGGTGCCTACCGAGGAAGTGGTAGAGATTAAGAACGGCCAGAAGCGTAAAAGTGAGAGAAAATTCTTTCCGGGCTATGTATTGGTCCAGATGGAGATGAATGAAGACTCGTGGCATCTTATTAAAGATACGCCGCGGGTGATGGGTTTTATTGGTGGTACGGCAGATAAGCCTGCGCCTATCACTGAAAAAGAAGCGGATGCTATTCTTCGTCGTGTGCATGAAGGTGCTGAGGCTCCAAGGCCTAAGACTCTGTTCGAGCCTGGTGAGATGGTTCGTGTTGTTGATGGTCCTTTTGCCGACTTTAATGGTGTGGTGGAAGGTGTCAATTACGAGAAGAGTCGCCTGCAAGTTGCAGTAATGATTTTTGGTCGCTCAACGCCGGTAGAGCTTGAGTTTGGTCAGGTTGAGAAAGTTTAAGCTTTAGTGTAAGCCGGCTTTCGAATAGCCCCGTTTTGTCTTTATTGACTGGCGGGGCTTTGTTTTTCTGAGCCATTTTGTAGGGTTGGATGGACGCTTTGAGGTGATTGTGTGATTTGCAGTTATCTTAAGTGTTTTTGCGCTGGTGATTTCGGAATGATTTCTGTAAACTACCGCGCTTTGTAGACGGGTAGCCGTAAATTTGAATGCTTCTTTCCTTAAGGTCTTTGGTTTTGAGGTGGGGTGTTGAATAAGGCAGTGACCCATGTAGAGGTTGAAAATGGCCAAGAAAGTACAAGCTTATATTAAGCTTCAAGTGCCTGCTGGACAGGCAAATCCATCCCCACCTGTTGGTCCTGCTCTGGGTCAGCACGGTGTAAATATCATGGAATTCTGTAAGGCGTTTAACGCTAGCACCCAGAAAATGGATGCTGGTATGCCGATTCCTGTTGTTATTACTGTATACAGTGATCGCAGTTTCACTTTCGAGACTAAGACTCCACCTGCCTCTGTTCTGCTGATGAAGACTCTGAAGCTGAAGAAGGGTTCTGGTCGTCCAAATACCGAGAAAGTAGGTACTGTGACTCGCGAGCAGTTGCTTGAAGTTGCCAAGATCAAAGAACCTGATCTGACTGCTGCTGACGAAGATGCAGCAGTGCGTACCATTGCTGGTTCAGCTCGTTCCATGGGTCTGATCGTGGAGGGTGTTGAGTAATGGCTAAGCTGTCTAAGCGTGCGAAACTGATCGCTGAAAAAATCGACTCTACTAAGTCTTATGGCTTTGAAGAAGCGGCTACTCTGCTGAGAGAGATCTCCAGTGTAAAGTTCAAGGAAACTATCGAAGTTTCTGTGAATCTGGGTGTTGATCCTCGTAAATCTGACCAGGTTGTTCGTGGCTCTACTGTTCTGCCTAATGGAACTGGTAAAGACGTTCGTGTGGCTGTGTTCACTCAGGGTGCCAACGCTGAAGCCGCTAAAGAAGCGGGTGCAGAAATTGTTGGTATGGAAGATCTGGCTGAGCGTGTTAAAGCTGGTGAGATGGACTTCGACGTAGTTATCGCTTCTCCTGATGCGATGCGTGTTGTTGGTCAGCTGGGTCAGATTCTTGGACCGCGTGGTCTGATGCCTAACCCTAAAGTTGGTACTGTAACACCTAACGTTGCTGAAGCGGTTCGCAATGCTAAGGCTGGTCAGGTACGTTTCCGTACTGATAAGAACGGTATCATTCATGCTGGTGTTGGTAAGATTGACTTTGAAGCCGCTGCGCTCAAGCAGAACGTTGAAGCTCTGCTGGTTGATCTGAAGAAGCTGAAGCCTTCTTCCAGTAAAGGTGTTTACATGAAGAAGGTGTCTCTGTCCTCCACTATGGGGCCAGGTCTGACCATCGACATGTCTTCCCTGACTGCTTAAGAATTAATGAGGTCTGAGACTTCTCAGGCTTCTGGCTGGTTACTTACTGGCCGCAAAAGACTTTGGGGTCCCTGCTCAGGCAGGGGTCGTCAAAGATCACAGGTGTTGGATGCCGTTCCTGCTTGCAGGGTTCACTACTTGGTGGTGGGTAAAAGGCAAAAGGCTTAATTTCCTGTGTAGACGGTGAAAATGCTACGACTCAATAGTGGTGCATAGACCCTTCACCGTATTGTAAGTGTCTGATTGTTTATCGTGATAAATGGTTGGATGTGACTTCATAAATTTGGAGTAAAGCCCATGGCGTTAGGACTCGAAGACAAGAAGGCAATTGTTGCCGAAGTCAGCGAGGCTGCACAAAGCGCTCTGTCGGCTGTAATCGCGGACTACCGTGGTCTTTCTGTTGGTCAAATGACCGCTCTGCGTAAGCAGGCTCGTGATGGTGGCGTCTACCTGAAGGTAGTTCGTAACACACTGGCTAAGCGCGCGGTTGAAGGCACTGAACTTCAGTGTCTGCAGGAAGTGCTGGTAGGCCCTACTGTGCTTGCTTTCTCAATGGAAGATCCAGGCTCCGCCGCGCGCGTGATGCAGGAATTTGCCAAAGAGAATAAAGAGTTGGAAATTAAGGCTCTGTCTGTTTCTGGGCAGTTGCTGGGTGCAGAACAAATTGATGTTCTGGCCAAACTGCCAACTCTGGATCAGGCTCGCGCAATGCTGATGAGTGTAATGATCGCACCGGTAACCAAGCTGGCAAGAACTCTGAACGAGTTCCCATCAAAAGTTACCCGTGCTGTGGCAGCTGTTGCCGACGAGAAAAAGAAAGCCGCTTAATTCTGATTGAGTTAACTGTCTGGCTTTTTTGCTTAAACAAATTCTGGGGTTTTCTTGTAAATAGTTACCCCAAAGAAAATTTTTGGAGATATAGAGATGGCTCTGTCCAAAGAAGATATCCTGAACGCTATTGCTGAAATGTCTGTAATGGACGTTGTTGAACTGGTTTCCGCTATGGAAGAGAAGTTCGGCGTTTCTGCTGCTGCTGCTGTTGCTGCTGCTCCAGTTGCTGCTGCTGCCGCTGTTGCAGAAGAGCAAACTGAGTTCGACGTAATCCTGGCTGAAGCTGGTGACAAGAAAGTTAACGTTATCAAGGTAGTACGTGCTGCTACTGGTCTGGGTCTGAAAGAAGCTAAGGCTGTTGTAGACGGCGCTCCAGCTCCTCTGAAGGAAGGCGCTTCCAAGGAAGAAGCTGAAGAACTGAAGAAGCAGCTGGAAGAAGCTGGTGCTAAAGTAGAAATCAAGTAATTTCTATAAAAGCATTGCATAATCCCGAGTCTGTTGCATAATAGATTCAGGTGGCTGGTGCCTGCGAGGGTGCCGGCCTTTTTCCGTTGTATGAGCTATATCGTCTGAGTGATTCTATTTGCACATAAGATCTCTTCCTCGTCATGGCGTATCTACTTCTTCAGTCTTTCTGGGCGGGAGTGGTATTGCATGGTTGTGTCGTGGGATATTTCCGGTGCAGAAGGGATGTGTGCTTGATGAGGTTGCTGAAAAGCTGGATGGTTTTTCCGTGGCTCTGTGCTTCAGGCGTTGCGCTTTTCAAACGTTGTGTGGTGGTGTTGAGCGGTTCGTTACTTGAACTTTTTTGGTAGATTGGTTCCGCTTCGCATTAAGCTGTGAGATGATAGCAGATTGCTGTAAAGAATTCAGAATCTAACCGATTTGATCCGAGCTGAAATACATAATGTTGCTTGATAAGTGTTGGGCAGCCTAAATAATACCGCTTTCATTGCTTTGTGTGATGTGAGCGGTATTGCCGTGAAAGCAGGGTAGTAAATCTGAACAGTAGTATCAGATAGCTTTCTGCCCAGGCGCTAAAGCTCATACAACGGTTACAGTGTCTAAAACGACATTGAGAGTATCTACAACGACTCTAGTAGTCGAATAGTCGAAAATTTATTGGTTTTGACAGGGAGCCACCCGCTCTCGAACTAACCTACTATGGCCAGGCGATGCCGCCTGAGGCCAGAAAACAGGTAACCAAGCTGGGGAACGCTGATGGCATACTCGTATACTGAGAAAAAACGCATCCGCAAGGACTTCGGCAAGCTGCCGAGTGTCATGAATGTGCCGTATCTGCTGGCGATTCAGCTTGACTCGTATCACAAGCTGTTGCAGTCAGATAAAGAGCCGGCAGCAAGGGAAGATATTGGGCTTCACGCAGCCTTTAAATCCGTTTTCCCTATAGTAAGCTATTCCGGCAATGCGGCACTTGAATATGTTAGCTACAGACTGGGCGCTCCTGCGTTTGATGTCAAGGAATGCCAGCTGCGAGGCGTCACTTACGCAGTACCTCTGCGTGTTAAGGTGCGTCTGATTATCTACGATAAAGAATCGTCAAACAAGGCAATCAAGGATATCAAGGAGCAGGAAGTGTACATGGGCGAAATTCCGCTCATGACCGATAACGGTACCTTTGTTATTAATGGTACAGAACGAGTTATCGTATCTCAGCTGCACCGCTCTCCGGGCGTGTTCTTTGATAATGACCGGGGTAAGACTCACTCTTCCGGTAAACTGCTCTACTCTGCCCGTGTAATTCCTTACCGTGGCTCCTGGCTGGACTTTGAGTTTGATCCAAAAGATCTGCTTTTTGTTCGTATCGACCGTCGTCGTAAATTGCCAGCAACTATCCTTCTGAGAGCTATTGGGCTTTCCAATGAAGAAATTCTTGAAAATTTCTTTGACTTTGTTGAGTTCAAAATCGGTTCTGAAAATGTCAGTACTGAGTTCGTTGCTGATCGCCTGAGAGGTGAGGCAGCTAGTTTTGATATCTACGATAATGATGGCAATGTCATTGTAGAACAAGGGCGTCGTGTAACTGCACGTCATATCCGCGATCTGCAAAAATCCAGCATTAAGAGCCTTGATGCGCCAATTGAATACATCTACGGTCGTGTTCTTGCCAAAACCGTTATTCATAAATCTACCGGTGAAATCATTGTTGAGTGCAACACTGAAGTTACACCTGAAGTTTATGAGAAACTGTTGTCAGCAGGTATCAAATCAGTAGAAACGCTTTATATCAATGAGCTTGATTGTGGTCCGTTTATTTCTGACACACTGCGTGCAGATACGACAACGAATCGTCTGGAAGCGCTTGTTGAAATTTACCGTATGATGCGTCCTGGTGAACCACCAACGCAGGATGCAGCAGAGGCGCTGTTCCAGAACCTGTTCTTCTCAACTGAGCGTTATGACCTGTCAGCGGTAGGTCGTATGAAGTTCAACCGTCGTCTGGGTCGTGATGAGGATACCGGATCCGGTGTTCTGGATAACTCCGACATCATTGATGTGCTGAGAATCCTTGTTGACATCCGAAATGGTAAGGGTATCTGTGACGATATCGACCACCTGGGTAACCGTCGCGTACGTTCTGTTGGTGAAATGGCTGAAAACCAGTTCCGTGTTGGTCTGGTGCGTGTTGAGCGTGCAGTTAAAGAACGTCTGAGTCTGGCTGAGTCTGAAGGCCTGATGCCTCAGGACTTGATCAATGCCAAGCCGGTTGCAGCTGCCATCAAGGAGTTTTTTGGCTCCAGTCAGCTGTCACAGTTTATGGACCAAAACAACCCGCTGTCTGAAATTACCCATAAGCGTCGTGTATCTGCGTTGGGCCCAGGCGGTCTGACTCGTGAACGTGCCGGCTTTGAGGTTCGCGACGTACACTCAACCCATTACGGTCGTGTATGTCCAATCGAGACGCCTGAAGGTCCAAACATCGGTCTGATCAACTCTCTGGCAACCTACGCTCGTACTAACGATTATGGTTTCCTTGAAGCGCCATACCGTCGTGTAGTTGATGGTCGGGTAACTGACGAAGTGGATTACCTTTCTGCAATTGAGGAAGGTGAGTATGTTATCGCTCAGGCATCCGCAGCAATGGATGAAAGCAAGCAGCTGACTGAAGAGCTGGTTGTTGTGCGCTACCGTGGTGAAGCGACACTGATGGGGCCAGATAAAGTCCAGTATATGGACGTGTCTACCAAGCAGATGGTATCGGTGGCAGCCTCTTTGATTCCATTCCTTGAGCACGATGACGCTAACCGTGCCTTGATGGGATCAAACATGCAGCGTCAGGCCGTACCGACTCTGAGAGCTGAAAAGCCCCTGGTCGGTACTGGTATGGAGCGCAATGTGGCTTCTGACTCCGGTGTTTGTGTGGTTGCAAGGCGTGGCGGTGTTATTGATACCGTTGATGCTGCTCGTATTGTTGTCCGGGTTAATGATGATGAAGTTCAGCCGGGTGAAGCTGGTGTAGATATCTACAATCTGACCAAATACACACGTTCTAACCAGAATACCTGTATTAATCAGCGTTCACTGGTGAAGGCAGGGGATCAGATCGCTCGTGGCGACATCATGGCGGACGGTCCTTCTGTTGATATGGGTGAGCTGGCACTGGGCCAGAATATGCGTGTCGCGTTCATGCCTTGGAACGGTTACAACTTTGAGGACTCCATCCTCATTTCTGAACGTGTCGTTCAGGAAGACCGCTTTACCACTATCCACATTCAGGAACTCACCTGTGTGGCTCGTGACACCAAGCTGGGCTCAGAAGAGATCACCGGCGATATTCCAAACGTAGGTGAGTCAGCTCTTAACAAGCTGGATGAAGCCGGTATCGTTTATGTGGGTGCTGAAGTCGGCGCTGGTGACATTCTGGTGGGTAAGGTTACCCCGAAAGGTGAAACCCAGCTGACTCCTGAAGAAAAACTGCTGCGTGCCATCTTTGGTGAGAAGGCGTCTGACGTTAAAGATACGTCTCTGCGTGTACCGACCAGTGTGAAAGGCACCGTTATTGACGTTCAGGTCTTTACCCGTGATGGCGTAGAGAAGGACTCACGTGCACTTTCTATTGAAAAGGCGCAGCTGGATGAATACCGCAAGGATCTGAACGAAGAGTTCCGTGTGGTAGAGAATGATACGTTTGCCCGTCTGCGTGGGGCTCTGCGTAACCAACCTGTTGTCCGTGCTCCAGCAATGGGTAAGGGTGATCTGGTTAGCGACAGCTATCTGGATGGCCTGGAACATGAGCAGTGGTTCAAACTGTCCATGGCAGATGAAGCGCTCAATGAGATGCTTGACCTGTCCAGAGAGCAGCTTAAAGAACGTCGTGCACAGCTGGATGAGCGTTTCGAAGACAAGAAGAAAAAGCTTCAGACTGGCGACGACATGGCGCCTGGTGTGCTGAAGATCGTTAAGGTTTACTTGGCCATCAAGCGTCGTATCCAGCCTGGTGACAAGATGGCGGGCCGTCACGGTAACAAAGGTGTTATCTCTATTATCATGCCGGTAGAAGACATGCCGCATGATGAAGAAGGTAACCCGGTTGATATCGTACTGAACCCTCTGGGTGTACCGTCTCGAATGAACGTTGGTCAGGTGCTGGAAACTCACCTGGGTGCTGCAGCTAAAGGGTTGGGCGTGAAGGTCAATCGGATGCTGGAAGCCCAGCGGAGCATGGCCGAGTTGCGCAAGTTCCTGGATGAGGTGTACAACGGTATTCCGGGCTCCAGCCCTGTGCAGATTGAGTCGTTCAGCGATACAGAAGTACTTGAGCTGGCTCGAAATCTGCGTGGCGGTGTGCCGATGGCAACTGCCGTGTTTGATGGCGCCAAGGAAACTGAAATCAAGCGCCTGCTTCGTCTGGCGGACATGGATGACAGTGGTCAGGTTAAACTGTTTGACGGTCGTACTGGCGAGTTCTTTGAGCGTCCGGTCACAGTTGGCTACATGTACATGCTTAAGCTGAACCACCTGGTAGACGACAAGATGCACGCACGTTCTACTGGTTCTTACTCTCTGGTTACCCAGCAGCCTCTGGGTGGTAAGGCACAATTCGGTGGTCAGCGTTTCGGGGAGATGGAGGTATGGGCACTGGAAGCATACGGTGCTGCCTACACTCTGCAGGAAATGCTGACTGTGAAGTCCGATGACGTCGCTGGCCGTACCAAGATGTACAAAAACATCGTGGATGGCGACCACAGAATGGAAGCCGGTATGCCGGAGTCCTTCAATGTATTGTTGAAGGAAATCCGCTCACTGGGCATCGACATCGAACTGGAAACCGAATAACGAACGTGTGGCCAGGGTGCTCTTATTCTTGTAGGTAGACTTTTTTAGACGAGAATAGGGCGCCTTGCACCGCGAGGAGATACGATCTTGAAAGACTTGTTGAATCTGCTCAAGACACAGGGCCAGACGGACGAATTCGACGCTATTCGGATTTCTCTGGCTTCACCGGATATGATCCGGTCATGGTCTTACGGCGAAGTAAAAAAGCCGGAAACTATTAACTACCGTACGTTCAAGCCTGAGCGTGATGGTCTGTTCTGTGCCAAAATTTTTGGACCAGTGAAGGACTACGAGTGCCTGTGTGGTAAGTACAAGCGACTGAAGCACCGTGGTGTTATCTGTGAGAAGTGTGGCGTTGAGGTTGCTCTGGCTAAAGTGCGTCGTGAGCGCATGGGTCACATTGAGCTGGCCAGCCCGGTTGCTCACATCTGGTTCCTGAAGTCCCTGCCATCCCGTATTGGTCTGTTGCTTGACATGACCCTGCGTGATATTGAGCGGGTGCTCTATTTCGAATCTTACGTTGTTGTTGATCCAGGCATGACGACGCTGGAGAAAAACCAGCTGCTGTCTGATGAACAATACTACGAAGCTCTGGAAGAGTTTGGTGATGACTTTGATGCCCGTATGGGTGCAGAGGCCATCAAAGGTCTGCTGGCGGATATCGACATCGAAGACGAAGTCAATACGCTGCGTGAAGAGATTCCACAGACCAACTCTGAAACCAAGCTGAAGAAGCTGAGCAAGCGTCTGAAGCTGCTGGAAGCTTTCCATAACTCAGGCAACAACCCTGAGTGGATGATCCTGACTGTTCTGCCAGTTCTGCCACCTGATCTGCGTCCGCTGGTGCCACTGGACGGTGGTCGTTTTGCGACGTCTGACCTGAACGATCTGTATCGTCGAGTGATCAACCGTAACAACCGTCTGAAGCGTCTGCTGGATCTGAACGCGCCTGACATCATCGTCCGTAACGAAAAGCGGATGCTGCAGGAGTCTGTTGATGCACTGCTGGATAACGGTCGTCGTGGTCGTGCCATCACCGGTTCCAACAAGCGTCCTCTGAAATCCCTGGCTGACATGATCAAGGGTAAACAGGGTCGATTCCGTCAGAACCTGCTGGGTAAGCGTGTAGACTACTCTGGTCGTTCGGTTATTACCGTAGGTCCTACTCTGCGTCTGCATCAGTGTGGTCTGCCTAAGAAAATGGCTCTGGAGCTGTTCAAGCCATTTATTTTCGGCAAGTTGGAAGCCAAAGGTCTGGCAACCACGATCAAAGCTGCCAAGAAAATGGTTGAGCGTGAAACCCCAGAGGTTTGGGACGTTCTGGCGGACGTTATCCGTGAACATCCGGTCATGCTGAACCGTGCGCCGACTCTGCACCGTCTGGGTATTCAGGCGTTTGAACCGGTTTTGATCGAAGGTAAAGCGATTCAGTTGCACCCATTGGTGTGTGCGGCTTACAACGCCGACTTTGACGGTGACCAGATGGCGGTACACGTACCTCTGACTCTGGAAGCGCAGCTGGAGGCTCGTGCCCTGATGATGTCGACCAACAACATCCTGGCACCAGCGAACGGCGAGCCAATCATTGTTCCTTCTCAGGACGTTGTACTGGGTCTGTACTACATCACCCGTGATCGCATCAATGCGAAGGGTGAGGGCATGGCTTTCGTTGATATCGACGAAGTTATGCGTGCCTACCGTACCAAGGCTGTTGACCTGCATGCCCGTATTAAAGTGCGCGTGCATGAGAAGTACAGAGACGGAGAAGGTAAGGAGCACGACAACAAGTTCCTGGCCGATACCACTGTAGGTCGAATGATCCTGTGGGATATCGTGCCAGAAGGCCTGCCTTTCTCGCTGGTTAACCAGGCGATGAAGAAGAAGGCAATCTCCGGTCTGTTGAATGCCTGCTACCGTAATGTTGGTCTGAAAGAAACCGTTATCTTTGCTGACCAGATGATGTATCTGGGCTTCCAGTATGCAACGATTTCCGGTACTTCCATTGGTGTTAACGACTTCGTTATCCCTCCTGAGAAGGCCCGCATCATCGATGACGCCAACGAAGAAGTTAAAGAAATCGAGAATCAGTTTGCTTCCGGTCTGGTAACGGCTGGTGAGAAGTACAACAAGGTAATCGATATCTGGTCCCGTGCTAACGAAATGTTGGCCAAGCGGATGATGGATAACCTGAAATCCGACACTGTTATTAACAAGCAGGGTAAGGAAGAAGAGCAGGAATCCTTTAACAGCGTTTACATGATGGCGGACTCCGGTGCGCGGGGTAGTGCAGCACAGATTCGTCAGCTGGCGGGTATGCGTGGTCTGATGGCCAAGCCAGACGGTTCCATCATTGAAACGCCAATTACAGCGAACTTCCGTGAAGGTCTGAACGTACTCCAGTACTTCATTTCTACTCACGGTGCTCGTAAGGGTCTTGCGGATACCGCTCTGAAAACAGCGAACTCCGGTTACCTGACTCGTCGTCTGGTAGACGTTGCCCAGGATCTGGTAGTAACGGAAGACGACTGTGGCACCAGCGATGGTCTGCTGATGACACCGCACATTGAAGGTGGTGACGTAGTAGAACCATTGGGTGAGCGTATTCTGGGTCGTGTGGTAGCTGAAGATGTACTCAAGCCAGGCAGCGACAGCGAAATCGCCGTACCGGCCGGAACCCTCATCGATGAAATGTGGGTGAAGCGTCTCGAAACCATGAACGTTGACGAGATGCGTGTGCGCTCGCCAATCAGCTGTGAGACTCGTCACGGTATCTGTTCCAAGTGTTATGGCCGAGATCTGGGTCGTGGACACCTGGTTAACAAGGGTGAGGCTGTCGGTGTAATCGCTGCCCAGTCCATTGGTGAACCTGGAACACAGTTGACGATGCGTACCTTCCACATCGGTGGTGCGGCATCCAGAAACGCAGCAGCAGACAGTGTTACCGTTAAGAACAAGGGTTCTGTTCGTCTGTTAAACCTGAAGTCTGTTGAGCGTAAAGATGGCACTCTGGTGGCTGTCAGCCGTTCCGGTCAACTGGCGGTTGCTGATGAGTTTGGCCGTGAGCGTGAGCGTTACAAGCTGCCTTACGGTGCCATGATTTCGGTGAAAGACGGTGATCAGATTGAAGCGGGTCAGACCGTAGCCAAGTGGGATCCACACACACACCCGATCATCACTGAAACTGCCGGTATTGTTGAATTCCAGGGTATGGATGAAAACATTACCGTTAAGACTCAGACGGATGAACTGACTGGTCTGTCCAATATTGAGATCATGGATCCGAAGGATCGTCCATCTGCCGGTAAGGATATTCGTCCTGCCATGCAGCTGAAAGACGCGAATGGTAACGAGCTGAAGCTGCCAGGTACTGATGTTCCTGCCCAGTACTTCCTGCCAGCTAACGCGTTGGTGAACCTGGTGGATGGTGCCACTGTGGAAGTGGGTGCGGTTCTTGCCCGTATTCCTCAGCAATCTTCCGGTAACCGGGACATCACCGGTGGTCTGCCGCGAGTTGCCGACCTCTTTGAAGCCCGTAAGCCAAAAGAACACTCGATTCTGGCGGAAATTTCCGGAACCATCGGCTTTGGTAAGGAGACCAAGGGTAAGAAGCGTCTGGTCATCACTCCGACTGACGGTACTGATCCCTATGAAGAGCTGATTCCGAAGTGGCGTCACCTCAACGTGTTTGAAGGTGAACAGGTCACTCAGGGTGAAGTTATCTCTGACGGTCCTACTAACCCTCATGACGTACTGCGTCTTCTGGGTGTCAGTGAACTGGCTCGCTATATCGTTAACGAAATCCAGGACGTATACCGTCTGCAGGGTGTAAAGATTAACGATAAGCACATTGAGACCATCCTGCGTCAGATGTTGCGTAAGGTAGAAATTACCGATACCGGTGATTCAAGCTTTATCCGTGGTGACCAGCTTGAGTACAACCGTTTGCTGGAAGAGAATGACCGTGTTGCTCGTGAAAACGGCTTCCCGGCTAAGTTTGACCGTGTCCTGCTGGGTATCACGAAAGCGTCTCTGGCGACTGAGTCCTTCATTTCGGCGGCTTCCTTCCAGGAGACCACCCGTGTTCTGACTGAGGCAGCCGTTCACGGTAAGCGCGATTACCTGCGTGGCCTGAAGGAGAACGTAGTTGTAGGCCGTCTGATTCCTGCAGGTACAGGTCTGACTTACCATGCTGAGCGTCGTAAAGGTCGTGAAGAAGTTGAGTTCGAAACGCCTGTCAAGGTATCTGCTTCAGAAGTTGAACAGGCTCTGTCCGATGCTTTGAACTTCGGAGAAGTTTGATCGTTGAGTAAAGAGGGGGTATTCCCTCCCTCTCTAACTAACTCATAAAAAGCCACCGCTATGGTGGCTTTTTTTATGGCTGGCGGAACTGGAGTGTAGGGTTTTATTTTGTTGGCTTTATGATGTGGAGGGGTGATTCAGACATTACGTTCTTTACAATGGAATAAAGGAACCAGAAATTCTGTTTTTGCTCTAAAAGTCAGGTCTGATTCTGATATTTCAATAAATAATCAGAGTTGAGAGAAATGGGCTATGGCTTTTCAGGTGTGAAGTAATGTCAAACTCGAGTGGGGTGACCAGTAAGAGCACTGTCACAAATGAGGTTACTGATACATTCCAGTACATACATGATAAGGGATATGGCAGCTTTAAGGGGATGGTGACTAAGGCTTTGAACTTAGTGGAGCCAATGGCACGGAAATTAGAGGAGTCATACGCTGAGAATTATAGATGGGCAAATACTGGTGCGGCGGTATTAGCCGGCATTGGAGGTACTCTCTGGCTCTGTTATGGATCATGGTCATTTATGCTTTGGTCCGTCGCACCGGTGGTGCCTGCTATGTATGTGGGGCACCGATTTACACAGCCGAATAATTCAGCTCGTGCTATAAGTCCTCAAGTAAGCCCTGAAGTAATTGCTGAGCCAGCTGCTACAAGAGATGTCCTGCTCAGAGCGGGCAATCATAATGAAGGTAGTTCCTTACGAGCTCTTGGTGTTGCTGATTCTCGCCCTCCTGATTCATCAAAATTACTGGAAACAGAACGAGATACTTTATCTGAAAGAGGTTCCGAACAAACAGCCTCAAAGATGATGGAAGGTGTTGGATGTCTTCTAAAAAACATTTTGGATTTGGTTGAGATGGCTGATGATCTGGCGGAGACGTATTCTATTAGTACGGTTAATTCTTTATACAAAGATGAGAAAAGAGCATGTGTTCCAGAAATAAAAGAGCGCCAGATAGTCCAGGCAAGAAAAGCTTTGAAGGCTTCGTTTTTTGTGACATTGCTGCAGCTCCAGTCATCAGATACAAATATTGCTGATACGGTTTATAGAGATACTCTAAAGGTTAAGAGAGGTGCTCATTTTTCCAGAATATGTGATTCTCAGAAGGTTGATTATGAAAAGCTGGCGAAGTACTTTCTCACTTATGCCAAGGACTCTGTTATGGGCTCAGAGCTCTTGAAAACGCCAGAAACCCAAGCTTTTCTTCTTAATTTATTTACACGCGGTTGGGATGTGCCAGGTCAGCAGGTTTCTGTCGCAAAAGAAAACATGAAAAAATTGCTATTTAATGATTGCCAAATGTTAAAAAAAGCGTTAAGTCGAGGTGTCGAGGCTGCTCATATAGTTACAGACAGTGCATACGGTTCACTATCAGCCCCAGTTGCTGATGGATCTTCAAGTGGCAACTTAAGGCAGCGAACACATAGCAGGCAGAGCTCCACAAGTTAGTGGGTTGTGTATAATGACGGGTCAGTAGCTATTGTTTGGTGACGTATTTTATTTATGCGCAGACTCGATCTTATTCTTGTGGATCAGGGTAAAGTTTCTTCTCGAAGTCGAGCCCAGCGTCTAATTAGTGAAGGCAAAGTGAAGGTCCGGCAATCCAGCGACTGGGAGATTCCAGTCAAAGCGGGGCAAAAATATCCCGACTGGGTTGAGGTTGATATCTGTCAGGATGAGCGTGATAACTTTGTTTCCCGAGGAGGGATGAAGCTGGCCGGTGCGCTGGAGATTTCAGGCTTGTCTCTGGCTGAAGCGACAATTATCGATGTAGGCCAATCTACCGGTGGATTTACAGACTGTGCTTTAAAGGCTGGAGCGGCCAGGGTGGTTGGTATTGAAGTCGGGCATGGCCAATTGGTTGAGGTTCTACGTAGCGATCCGCGTGTGGTTTGTCTTGAAGGAATGAATGCCCGTGCATTGCCTGTGAGCCTTCTTGAATATACGGACCAGCAGCAGGGGTTTGATCTTGCGGTTATGGATGTGTCATTTATCTCTCAGACCAAAATATTGCCCTCGCTGGTGCCGTTGCTAAAGAAAGGCGGTCAATTGCTCAGTCTGGTCAAACCACAGTTTGAAGTTGGCCCCGGTGGTCTGGGTAAAGGTGGGATTGTCAGGGATGAGAAGCTATATCCAGAGGTTGAGCAATCTATCAAAACCTGTTGCATAGAGCTTGGGTTGAAAGTTTGTGGGTACTTCGCTAGCCCAATTACTGGTGGTGATGGTAATCGGGAGTTTTTTATCTGGGCGGAACGGCATTAACACCGCTTTTCGCTGCCCGCCTCCCGCAAAAGCAACCCCGGGAGTTTCGGAATAGCCACCCTGTGATGAGTCCGTCACAAATAAGATTTATGCTTTATTCAGGTCGGGAAATACTGTGAAGTCCTTGGCCCGCAATATTTTGGCTTATATTTTGCGGGCAGTGAATTCATGGCCCCAGCCTCCATAGCCGGATGGGTAGCCGATAGTGGTTGACCACCGCTTTCAGTCGCTGCCAGTAGGTCTCGTCTTGAGCATGCTTTAATACCAGGACAATACCGGCTTGCTTGCTGGTCAGCATGCTGTAATCCAGTGCCTGGCCAACCGCTTCCGGCCATTTTCTGGCAAATTCAATTTCGATGGCATGGGTGTCGGTCAGGCAATCAATGCGGCGGCCATCGTCCATGCGTACCTCGACCTTTCCTTTCATTCCCCTGCACCAGACATTCTGGTACCAAGCCTCAACTGGTGCGGCCCATGTCGACCCATGGCCTGTGATGAGCAGAAGTATCGAGCTGACTTTTATCAGGTTGTACCAGAATCGAAGGCTGTCTTTGTTGGTCATCCATCGGTCCCAGACTGTTTGTGATGATAGCCATATCGGCATATACGGCCAGAAAACCAAGCGGTTAAGTGTGTTGTCAGTGTGACTGACCGTGGTGTCACTGTGCTTTACGTCCTGGTGAACTAAGCTGCGCCTGATTTTAAGGCTTAACTGAGGTGGCGTATGACATTGCCAATAAGTGGAGATAATACTGGCTGTCATTTTCAGGCTTTCCTGCGTGATGAAAATAACAGAGTGCAGAAGGCTTTTGCCAGACGTGTCGGCATGACGGAGCCGGATGATGGTTTGATGATTAAGCTGAGTGAAGAACGCTCTGGAATGGCAACTTATGAAATAACCCGTAGCAAAACTAGAAAAGACATGGATTCGGGTGAGCGGTGGACATTGGCTCTGTTTACTTCTGGAAAGCTTAAGTCTGGTTTCAGCGGGGAGAGGATTATTATCACACCAGAAAAATACTCATGGTTTGCTGAGGCGGGGCAGATTTCTATAAAAAAAGGCAGGTTAACCGGAGAAAGAGTGGGCACCTTAATGATGGTGAACCCAGAGAAAGTTCAGTTACTCAAGAAAAATAACCCTCGTACTTCTGGCTCTTGTCTTTCTGTTTTGTCCTCGGCTACTCGAAGGCTGTTTGCTGTCTGTCGGGCGGTAACGCCTACGGCTTCGTGCAGCCCCCGGAGTTCTGATGCTGTGGATTTTGAAAGTGATGAAAGTATCCACCAACTGATCGAGATGATAGCCATCACGGCCAGGCAGTCCTACATCTATGAACATAAAATAAATGGACTGCCAAAGCTGGTAGAGAAGGAAACTCTTCCCGGGTTGATCAATGGGTGGCCTCTGCTGAGCGGGCTGGGAGAGCAATACTCTGCCAGAAAAGACGCACTGCCGGTATCAGTGACAAAAATCGTCGCTGATATGAAAGCGGTGATAGGAACGATGGTATCTATGCATGATAAGCAATGGGCTCATGGAGATATCAAGCTGAGTAATCTCAGGAGGGTAGATGGCGTTCTGGGGCTGGCTGCTCCTGAACGCTTTAGCGTGGTTGGAGGGCAGCCAGGGCCTAATAAGCTGGGAGAAAAACGGTTTACTTTTTATAATAATGCCTGGCATGCACCAGAGTTGCGTTTTCCGGGAGAGGTCGATGATAAACATGTCTGGTCGGAACCGGAATGCCGTTTTCAGAGAGAGAGCCTGGTCAAAAAGACAATATTCAAGCCTTGGCAGTATACGCCCGCAACCAAAGAGGGAGATGTCTGGTCTTTCGGTGTTTTACTGGCGGTAACGATCTGTCGTATCCCGGGGGGGAAGGCTTTGCTGGAGAAAGAGGGAGTGCTGCAGTTATCACTGTCTGATTATATGACTGCGTCTGGCCAATTTAGTGCCGGAGTCTTTCATGAGGGCTGTGAAAAATTCCTGTCAGATAAGCGAAACCTGCTGGAACTGAATCTGCCTAAACAGGGATGGCTGCCTGAACAGAATGATACAATACGGTTACCAGGCAATGCTGAAAAACTCAGTCAACTTGTTGCTCTGGCAAAAGACTGTACAGGCCCTGATCCTAAGAAGCGTCCCAGTGCAGAAAGTGTGTATAAGAAGCTGGGTGAAATAAAGTGAGCGTGAGAACGCCGCCTTTACACCGGTGGCGGATAGGTTGTCATGACATTCAATGGCGTGAGCCGACACTCTGTGTAAGATCGTCGGCTGCCAATTTCAGGGTCGGTTTACTTGAATCCGCGGGCTTTCAGTAAAGCCTCTTTAAAATCAACCTCCACATCCTTGGCAATACCGGGGATCATGGCGTCCGGTGCTTCATTCTTCATTTTTAAATGATAGATCAATAGATCATCCGTCACTTCATTCAGGGGGGCTTTATGGCCAGCTTCTACAGCCAGGGTTTCGATGATCTGAACCAGGTTCAGGTGGCCCTGCTTTTGCCACTCAGGGGTGAGGAGTTCAATCAGTTCGTTAATTCTGTGACAGCTCATACATCAGTGCTCAACAAATGGCATAAGCAGCCTGGGGGAAGGCTGCTTATGGTTAGCATCGTTTTAAATACGATGCTGCTTAGCGGATAGAGTCAAAGGATGATGTTTTTTATGTCGTCATCCTTGCGATCCAGGTAGTGGCTGGATTGAATGCGGCGAATTGTACGGGATTTGCCGCGAACTACCAGAGTTTCAGTTGTCGCGATATTACCCTTGCGCATGATGCCTTGCAGCAGGTCGCCCTTGGTTATGCCGGTTGCAGAAAAGACAACGTTATCGGAGCTGGCCATATCATTCAGTTTGAGTACTTTGCCTGGCTCAACCCCCATCTCCCTGCACCGTTCAGCCTCCAGCTTGCCGGCTTCAATGTTCTCAGGTGTTTCTCCCTTGGCCTGATCTCTGGTGACCAGCCGGCCATGCATATCACCACCCAGGGCACGGATTACGGCAGCTGAAACAACACCTTCAGGGGCTCCACCAACACAGTACATCAGGTCAACGTCGCTGTCTGGCATGCAGGTTAGAATAGAGGCGGCTACGTCGCCGTCAGGGATGGCAAATACTCGGACCCCCATGTTTTGCATCATGTTAATAGCCGCATCATGTCGAGGTTTGGCAAGAGTGATAACGACCAGGCTCTCAATGGGCTTGTGCAGGGCGCGGGCAACATTCTGGATATTTTCCTTCAATCCGAGGTTCAGATCGATAACGCCTCTGGCTCCTGGGCCGCAGACCAGCTTTTCCATATACATATCAGGGGCTTTCAGGAAGGAGCCTTTCTCGCCAGCAGCAAGTACCGCTATGGCATTATTTTGCCCCATGGCGGTCATGCGTGTGCCTTCAATCGGGTCTACAGCAATATCAATGTGTTCGCCGGTTCCTGTGCCCACTTTTTCGCCAATATAGAGCATTGGGGCTTCATCGATTTCACCTTCGCCGATCACGATCTCACCGTTCATGGAAACCTTGTTCAGCATGGTGCGCATCGCTTCGACAGCTGCGCCGTCAGCTGCATTTTTATCACCACGGCCAAGCCATTTATAACCTGCCAGGGCAGCAACTTCGGTGACTCGTGAAAATTCGATTGCCAGTTCGCGTTTCATTGAGTTTTAAACTTTAAAGGTGAGTGTGGAGGCGACTTTAGCATATCTGCGGATGCACTGGCATAGATACTGGTACGGTTGCTATCAGGTGTGTCTTTTTACGATTTATGAAATCGAAAAAATTGTTGTTAGTCATTGGTTTATCTGTGTTTTTTGAAGCGAATATGTTATTTTTTACAGGTGATTGATCTTTAGATTTAATACTGTTCTCCTCTTTTTCAGGCTACTTTGAGGCTGGTTGTTTAAAGAATTACTCCGAATAAATGGCCTGTTTATCAAATATTGGGTGATTCCGCGTGTTTTATGGCTGAATCCCCTACTTGACGTTGCTTTCTCTGATCCGTAAAATTTCTGCGCTTTATTTTGCCCTTGGTCCACTTCTTGTGAGCAGCTTGTGAACAAGTAGTGATGGGGCGCTGCATAAGCCGGTTAGTGCCGGCTTTTGCTGTTTAAAGCAGGAGTTTGGACTGCTAATTCCTCTGACAGTTCAGACTCAACACTTAGAAACGGTTCTCGAATAGAGATTGGAGTTTGCTGAATGGCAACAATTAACCAGCTGGTGCGCAAGCCCCGTAAGCGCAAGGTTAGAAAAACGGACGTGCCTGCGCTGCAGGCCTGTCCTCAGCGTCGTGGCGTATGTACTCGTGTGTACACCACTACCCCTAAGAAGCCTAACTCTGCGCTGCGTAAAGTATGTCGTGTGCGCCTGACTAACGGCTTTGAAGTGACTTCCTACATCGGTGGTGAAGGTCACAACCTGCAGGAGCACAGTGTTGTGCTGATCCGTGGCGGTCGTGTAAAAGACTTGCCAGGTGTTCGTTATCACACCGTTCGCGGTAGCCTGGATACTCAGGGTGTTAACGACCGTAAGCAGGGCCGTTCCAAGTACGGTACCAAGAAGCCTAAGTCTTAATCGCCTGATTAGCTTAAGTTTCCGTCTGTAATGCTTGAAAGAGCGATATGGGCAAAACACTCGAAAGAGTCAGAATTTAATATCAGGTTGATGAGAGTAAGGCCAGGTCAGAGTGCTTTCTTAGTTTAAAGTTACTGATGATCCTGGATTACCTGAAGACCGACGTAGAGGGCTTATCAATGCCAAGAAGACGCGTAGTCGCTAAGCGCGACGTATTGCCAGATCCTAAGTTTGGTAATAAAACACTCACTAAATTCATCAACCACGTGATGGTTAGCGGTAAGAAATCTGTCGCTGAGCGGATCGTTTATGGTGCTCTGGACGTTGTTCTGGAACGCACCAGCAAGGAGCCTCTGGAGCTGTTCGAAAAAGCTCTGGAAACTATCGCTCCAATGGTAGAGGTTAAGTCCCGCCGTGTCGGTGGTGCGACTTACCAGGTGCCTGTTGAAGTTCGTCCTGCTCGTCGTACCGCTCTGGCGATGCGTTGGCTGGTAGACGCTGCGCGTAAGCGTGGTGAAAAGTCCATGAAGCTCCGTCTGGCTGGAGAACTGATGGATGCTGCCGAAAGCAAGGGCGCGGCTGTTAAGAAGCGTGAAGACGTGCACCGTATGGCTGAAGCCAACAAGGCATTCTCCCACTACCGTTTCTAAGTATCAGAGGATTGAATCGTGGCCCGTAAAACCCCGATCAACCGCTATCGCAACATTGGTATCTGTGCCCATGTTGACGCGGGTAAGACAACTACTACAGAGCGTGTACTGTTTTACACCGGCCTGAGCCATAAGATTGGTGAAGTTCATGATGGTGCTGCTACCATGGACTGGATGGAGCAGGAGCAGGAGCGTGGTATTACCATCACTTCTGCAGCAACTACCTGTTTCTGGCGCGGTATGGATGCTCAGTTTGATGAGCACCGCGTTAACATCATCGATACCCCAGGACACGTTGACTTTACTATCGAAGTAGAGCGTTCTCTGCGTGTTCTCGATGGCGCGGTCGTTGTACTGTGTGGCTCTTCCGGTGTTCAGCCACAGACTGAAACCGTATGGCGTCAGGCTGACAAGTACGAAGTTCCTCGTATGGTCTTCGTAAATAAAATGGACCGTACCGGTGCTGATTTCGAAATGGTTGTCAGCCAGCTGCGTGAGCGCCTGAGTGCTAACGCTGTACCAATGCAGATGACCATCGGCGCTGAAGATGATTTCAAAGGTGTGGTTGATCTCGTGAAGATGAAATCCATCATCTGGAACGAAGAAGACCAGGGCATGACCTTCAAATACGAAGACATTCCTGCCGATATGGAAGAGCTCTGCGCAGAAATGCGTGAGTACATGGTTGAAGCCGCTGCTGAAGCCACTGAAGAGCTGATGGAAAAGTACCTCGAAGAAGGTGATCTGTCCGAAGAAGAGATTAAGGCCGGTATCCGTGCCCGTACTCTTGCTAACGAGATCATTCCTGTCTTTGGTGGTTCTGCCTTCAAGAACAAGGGTGTACAGGCTGTTCTGGATGCCGTGATCGAGCTGATGCCTTCTCCAAAAGAAGTTAAAGCGATCGAAGGTGTTCTGGATGACGCTGAAGGTACTGTGGCAACTCGTGAAGCTGACGACAAAGCGCCGTTCTCTGCGCTGGCGTTCAAAATCGCGACTGACCCGTTCGTGGGTACACTGACCTTCATCCGTAACTACTCCGGCGTTCTGAACTCCGGTGATACGGTTTACAACCCGGTTAAGCACAAGAAAGAGCGTGTTGGTCGAATGGTGCAGATGCACGCGAACAACCGTGAAGAGCTCAAAGAGTGTGTGGCTGGTGACATCGTTGCCCTGATCGGCATGAAAGATGTAACTACTGGTGACACGCTGTGTGCGATGGACAGCATTATCACTCTGGAACGCATGGAGTTCCCAGAGCCGGTAATCTCCGTTGCTGTTGAGCCAAAGACTAAAGCTGACCAGGAAAAAATGGGCATCGCACTGGGCAAACTCGCTCAGGAAGATCCATCTTTCCGTGTACATACCGACGAAGAAAGTGGTCAGACCATTATCTCCGGTATGGGTGAGCTGCACCTGGACATCATCGTTGACCGTATGCGTCGCGAGTTCAAGGTAGAAGCCAACATTGGTAAGCCTCAGGTTGCTTACCGTGAGAAGCTGAAGGGCTCTGTTGACGCGAACCACAAGTTTGCCAAGCAGTCTGGTGGTCGTGGTCAGTACGGTCACGTTGTTGTTGAATTCTCACCTGCCGATGCTGGCGAAGAAGGTCTGGAATTCATCAACGAAATCGTGGGTGGTGCTATTCCGAGAGAATACATCCCAGCCATCCAGAAAGGTATCGAAGAGCAGATGAAGAACGGCGTTATTGCCGGTTACCCATTACTGGGTCTGAAAGCTCGTCTGTACGATGGATCTTTCCACGATGTTGACTCTAACGAAATGGCGTTTAAAATCGCTGCTTCGCAAGCACTGAAGAAATACGCGCCACAGGCCAACCCAGTGCTGATGGAGCCTATGATGAAGGTTGAGGTGGTAACACCAGAAGACTACATGGGTGACGTTATGGGTGACCTGAACCGTCGTCGCGGTATTGTTCAGGGCATGGAAGATCGTTCTTCCGGTAAAGTGATTAACGCTCAGGTGCCGCTGGGTGAAATGTTCGGCTACGCTACCGACCTGCGATCAGCAACTCAGGGGCGTGCAACATACACCATGGAATTCCATGAGTATGCCGAAGCGCCCGCCAGCATTGCTGAAGCGGTCATTAAAAACCAGGGTTGATATTGAACTGGGGGTTCTAACCGTCTGAGTTATCGGAAATGGCAGAATTTTTTATGTTTTTTTATCATGAGAAATTCTTTCCGGTGAAAATGGCTGTTAGAATGCCCTGCTTGGTATCACTACCCCGAAATCGAACTATCTATAGCTAAAGGTTAAGAGACATGGCTAAGGAAAAATTTGAACGCTCGAAGCCGCACGTAAACGTCGGCACCATCGGTCACGTTGACCACGGTAAAACTACCCTGACTGCTGCACTGACTCGTGTATGTGCTGAGACTTGGGGTACAGGTACAGCTCGTGCGTTCGACCAGATCGATAACGCTCCTGAAGAGCGTGAGCGTGGTATCACCATCTCTACTGCACACGTAGAGTACGATTCTCCAAATCGTCACTACGCGCACGTAGACTGCCCAGGACACGCTGACTACGTTAAGAACATGATCACCGGTGCTGCTCAGATGGACGGCGCTATTCTGGTATGTTCTGCTGCTGATGGCCCCATGCCACAGACTCGTGAGCACATCCTGCTGTCCCGTCAGGTAGGTGTACCATACATCGTTGTATTCCTGAACAAAGCAGACATGGTAGACGACGAAGAGCTGCTGGAACTGGTTGAAATGGAAGTTCGTGAACTTCTGGATACTTACGAGTTCCCAGGTGACGACACTCCAATCATCATCGGTTCTGCCCTGATGGCTCTGAACGGCGAAGACACCAACGAAATGGGTACTTCTGCTGTTAAGAAGCTGGTAGAAACTCTGGACGAGTACATCCCAGAGCCAGAGCGTGCTATCGATCAGCCATTCCTGATGCCTATCGAAGACGTATTCTCTATCGCTGGTCGTGGTACTGTAGTAACTGGCCGTGTTGAGCGTGGTATCATCAACGTTGGTAACGAAGTAGAAATCATTGGTATTAAAGACACTACCAAGACTACCGTTACTGGTGTTGAAATGTTCCGTAAGCTGCTGGACGAAGGTCGTGCAGGTGAGAACATCGGTGCCCTGCTGCGTGGTACCAAGCGTGAAGACGTTGAGCGTGGTCAGTGTCTGATCAAGCCAGGAACTGTTACTCCTCACACCAAGTTCGAAGCTGAAGTGTACATCCTGTCCAAAGAAGAAGGCGGTCGTCACACTCCATTCTTCAAGGGCTACCGTCCACAGTTCTACTTCCGTACTACTGACGTAACTGGTGCTGTAGAACTGAACGAAGGCGTTGAGATGGTAATGCCTGGTGATAACATCAACTTCGTTGCTACTCTGATCAACCCAGTAGCGATGGAAGAAGGTCTGCGCTTCGCGATCCGTGAAGGTGGCCGTACCGTAGGTGCTGGTGTTGTTGCTAAAATCTTCGAATAATAAATTTTCTATCGAAAATTTATAAGCGAAACCCCATAGAAACCCCGGCCTTTGCCGGGGTTTCTCGTTTAGGAAGGAAAGTAAGTGAGTGTTGAAGTTGCAGCATCAGAGGATTACCCGGAGCTGCTGAGGGTCTGGGAAGACTCTGTACGTGCTACCCATGACTTTATTACAGAGGACGATATTGAGTCCTTTAAGCCTATGATTATGGAGCAGGCTTTTCCTGCGGTGGAGCTGTGTTGCCTTAGAAGTAATGGGGTGATTCAGGGCTTCGTCGGAGTCTATGGGCAAAAAATAGAAATGTTGTTTCTCCGTAATGACGCTCGGGGGCGTGGAATCGGCAGGCAGCTGCTGAGTCACGCTATTGACACCTTAGGTTGTAACAAGGTGGATGTTAACGAGCAAAATCCACTGGCGGTTGGTTTTTATCAGCATTGTGGGTTTGTGATTGAGTCTCGCTCTCCTCTGGATTCCCAGGGAAAGCCATTTCCTATCCTTCATATGGTGCTCTGAATGAGCATGATTAAGATGTTTATTAACTCTCAGTTACCACACTCAGTGTGGTAAGACCCAAGCACTGTTAACGTTTTATAGCAATAGAAAGCCCATCAGAAATAGGCAGCAGCATCATATCTACACGGTTGTCTTGGTGAATCTTCTTATTCAACCTTTTCAAAGCTGAAGTATTTTCATCACTTGTATTATCATCCGCTACTCTGCCGCTCCATAAGACGTTATCAATAAGAATAAGTCCTCCAGGGCGAATCAGTTGCAGGCACTGTTCATAGTAAGTGTTGTACCCCGTTTTATCGGCATCAATAAAGGCCATGTCAAACTGATTTTGTTCACCTTGTTCAATCAGTTGTTTGAGCGTTTCAGATGCAGGGGCTAAGTGTAGTTTGATCCGATCAGATACCCCGGCTCTTTCCCAGTAAGATTTTGCTATGTCGGTGTACTCACTATTGATGTCGCAGGCAATCAGCTCACCATGTTCAGGTAGTGAAAGAGCTACAGAGAGAGCGCTGTAGCCCGTGAAAACACCAACTTCAATCGCTCTACTAGCATTGGAAAGTTTTGTGAGCATCGCCATGAGCTGTCCCTGTTCTGCAGAAATTTGCATTGTCCGGTGAGGGTGATGGCTCGTGACTTCGCGTAGCTCTTTTAATACGGAGTGCTCCCGGAGACCTACGGAATACAGATACTGATAGATAGTGTCGTTTAGTTGTAGGGTTTCAGTTGACATTATTGTAATGACCCTTTTGTTTTGTGAAAGAAAATAATGCAAGAATATTTCTTGAGTTACTGACTACAAAGTCAGAATTAAAAGTTTGAGAGTGAGATTTATTATTCTGTGTACTTATTCTTTTTATGGTAATGATGAATCCTTTACAAGCATATAAAATTATATTTGTTGATCCCTTTTAATGCCTGTGTGAGAATTTTAAGCTCAGTGCAGCTCGATAAAGTTACCTTGTCTATTGAAACAAGAAGGTGAAAAGTAAGAGAGGCGGACCCTAATTATGACAACATTACTGTTTTATAATGAGCCAGCATTTCTAAATCGTGAGGTGCATAAAACGCTCAAGTTCAAGGCATCTCCGGACTATTCATTTACGGAAGATGTAAACTCTGTACCGCTGACGGGTATTGAGTTTTTTGAAGCAAGTCGTGATATGCCTGTGCTTTTCAGTAAGGATGATAAGGGTGATTTCTTCCCGTTGGCTCTGCTCTCGTTAATGGACTCAGGGCATAAGCATTTGGGCGATGCTGGCAGCTGGAATGATAGTTATATCCCTGCATTTGTTCGTCGCTACCCTTTTGCTCTGACGGATGAGGGAGCAGTTTGCTTTGATCAGAAAGCCAGCCAGTTTGATAGTGATGAGGGTGAGAAATTATTTGATGACGCGGGGGAGAATACTGAAACATTGAATAATATTATTCAGTTTCTTAATAATTATGATCAGCAATACAAGAATACCCTTGATTATTGTGAGGAATTGAAAGCGCTTAATCTGTTATCTCCGTTTAATCTCCAGATTCTTTTAGAAAAAGATAAACCCTTAAGGCTTGAAGGGTTATTTGTTATCGATGAGAAAAAACTGACATCCATTCCTGAAGAAAAAGTGAATGCCTGGTTTGGTTCGGGCTGGTTGGCCTGGACTTATGCCCACTTGCACTCTTTAGGTGCGCTAAACCGCTTGGTTAAGCGGCAGAAAGATCGTCCGTAACAGTTTTGAGTATTATTTTGGGCTTTCATTTGAAGGCCATTGAAACTTATTTTCAGCATTTATCAGCAGGTTAAGTTGCAATGAAGAAATATAAAAGTCTTAGTCAGTAAGTCCACTTATGGTGCTTTTTAGCAATGGGCAGAAATGAAACTGTAGAAGCTTCTAAAGTGGTTGGCACGTTTAAAGATAGGCTACCACTGTAACGCTGACTGGCAAACTTACAAGACCCGCCTCCTGGAAGATAAACAGATTCTAGGTAAGTAAGTTAGACAGAGGATTGAACAACAGAGTCTGACGTTGAGGAGCCGCTTGAAAGCTTGATGAATTGATGAAATGAATGCAGAGCTTCTCAAGGTCCAGAGAAATTCATAGCAAGGCTACTGATGGATTTATATACAGATCTTTGATGGACTTACAGATAATACCAGCCTGTATGCCCGTATTACCTGTCACTTTATAGACTGACAGTCAGACGACACTGGCAATCTCACCCGGCTTGCGCAGCATTTTGTCGATATCACCAATATGCTGCTCTTCTTCTGTAATCAGCCGACGGGCATACTCTTCAACAACAATCAGGTGAGATTTTTCGGCTAGCTGCAGCAATTCGTAGTAATGTCTTACTCCTGATTTCTCGAACTCCAGAGACTCAATCATAATATCGTGAATATCATGCTTCGATGTTTCCAGCAGCTCACCAATACCCAGTGATGGGTGTTCTCCCATCTGGGTGATCATCTCTCCTGCTTCATGGGCGTGGGTCAGTGTTTCTGTGGCAGCACTTCGCAGCCAGCCAACGATAGGAATACGACTGTAGCCAAACACCATAAAGCTATAATGGGTATAACGAACAACACCGGCCAGTTCATGTTCGAGAATAGTATTAAGCTTGGCAACAATGGTTTGTTTGTTATCAGTCATAGATACTCCGATTCTGACTACAGGTCGAAGTATTATTATAGATGGCGGAGTCATTATGGATGGTGGTGCAGGGGCGGGTAGTCATGGAAACTGACCTGGATAAGCCAGTTTCCATTTTTTAGTGACCCCTATTCTCCCCAGACTTTTTCTGCATAGTCAGCGATTGACCGGTCAGAAGAAAAGCCACCCAGTCGAGCTGTATTCAGCACTGCCTTACGCCACCAGAGCCTTGGCTTACGGAAAGTTTCAGACACTTTCTGCTGAGCTTCTCGATAACTCTCAAAGTCAGCCAGCGCCATAAACTGATCACGGTGCATCAGGTCTTCAGCAACGGGCTTCAGAAGGTCGGGTTTGTGCTGGCAGAAGGAGCCATTCATCAGGGAGTCAATGGCCCGCTTCAGTACAGGATTGCTCTCATAGTAATGGTACGGGTTGTAACCCTGCTGTTGCAGCGCGGCAATCTCATCAACGGTTTTTCCGAAGATAAAGATATTGTCATCACCCACCGCTTCGGCAATTTCCACGTTGGCGCCGTCCAGGGTTCCGATGGTCAGCGCGCCATTCAGGCCGAGCTTCATATTTCCGGTACCGGAGGCTTCAAAGCCTGCAGTGGAGATCTGCTCGGAAAGGTCAGCAGCAGGAATAATCTGCTCCGCCAGACTGACGCGATAATCCGGCAGGAATACCACTTTCAGACGGTCATCCAAACGACGATCGTTATTGATAACCTGGGCGATTTTGTTGATGGCCAGAATAATCTGCTTGGCCAGTACATAGCCGGGTGCTGCCTTGGCGCCAAAGACAAATACCCTTGGGGTATGGTCTGCATCCGGGTTATCCAGCATTTCGTGATACAGACTGATGATGTGCAACAGGTTTAACTGCTGACGTTTGTACTCGTGCAGTCGTTTAATCTGAACATCAAACAGTGCGTTCGGGTTAACGGTGACCTTACACTCTTTCTCAATCAACCGTGCAAGCCGTTCCTTGTTTTTGAAGCGTACGTTGGCGAATGCATCCAGGAAGTCTGGAGATTCAGCCAGAGGCGTCAGTTTTTCCAGCTGATCAAGGTCAGTACGCCAGTCGGTGCCGATATTGCGGTCCAGCAGTCGTGCCAGGCCCGGGTTACAGTGAGCCAGCCAGCGTCTTGGGGTGACACCGTTGGTAACGTTTACCAGCTTGCCGGGGTATAGCGCATCAAACTCGGGGAACAGATTGGCTTTTACCAGTCCGCTGTGCAGCGCGGCAACGCCATTGACCCGGCGACTGCCAATCACAGACAGGTTGGCCATGCGGATCATGCGATCACCATTGTCCAGCTCTTCGAAGATACTGACTTTCTGGATGATCTCGAGATTATCTCCCCACTGCTCTTTGGCTTCGCCGTTCAGGAAGACATAGTTGATCATCTCAATGATCTGCAGGTGTCTTGGGAGAATGCGACCCAGCAGGGACGCGGACCATTTTTCCAGGGCTTCTGGCAACAGGGTATGGTTAGTGTAGTGACACATTTCCTGGGTGATGGCCCAGGCCTGATTCCAGACCATGCCCTCTTCGTCCATCAGCAGACGCATCAATTCAGGAATGGCGATGGCCGGGTGCGTGTCGTTCAATTGCAGGGCGTAGTGTTTTGCCAGACTGCCCATTGGCAGGCCACGCTGTTTGTGCTGGCGGATAATGTCTTTAAGGGAGCAGGCAGTGAAGAAGTACTGCTGGATCAGCCGCAGGTCCTTGCCCTGTGGCGTTGAGTCTTCTGGGTAGAGAACACCGGAAATGGTATCGCCATCCACCAGGTTGCGGCAGGCTTCCAGGTACTCACCCTGGTTATACTTGTCCAGATCAATCGGGTAGGCACCGACCAGACTTTCCCATAGACGCAGGCGGTTTACATATTGGCCACCAAAGGATGGAATGGTGATATCCCATGGCACACCGAAGAGTTTTTTGCTTGGTACCCAGCGATTATTGCCATCGTGATCCATTTCCATATGACCGAACAGGCCAATTTCTACGGTTTCTGATGGACGGCAGGTTTCCCAGGGGCTGCCAAATTCACGCCAGACATCTGGCTTTTCTTTCTGGTAACCATCCACAAAGACCTGACGGAACAGACCATAACGGTAGTTGATACCGTAACCGGTGGCTGGAATATTCCGGTTGGCCAGAGAGTCCATAAAGCAGGCGGCCAGACGACCCAGACCACCATTGCCCAGCGACATGTCCCGCTCCTGATCCAGTACGTCAGACAGGCGGACGCCGTAGGATTGCAACAAGGTGGCTGCGGTTTCATAAAGACCAAGATTCATCAGGGCGTCACCCAGCAGGCGACCCATTAGAAATTCCATGGAGAGGTAGCAGACATGCCGCTCTTCCTGGTTTTCATCCAAACCGCTTTGTTGCAGCTGATCCAGGTTGATGTCTCGCAAGGTCAGTGACAGTGCCTGCCACCAGTCATGGGCTGTTGCCCGCTTGGGGCTTGTACCCAGCTCACGACGCAGGTGCTTTTCCAGTTCTACAGTAAATGAGTTGTTGTCCATTAGGGTTGTTTCGCTCTTTTTCTTACTCACAAATAAGATCCCTGATAATGGTGGTTCTCGGACAGCCTCCTGGCTGCTCAAAAAACGCCAGTAATTTTTAAAGCTATGCTTAGGGCTGGCGGTATTATTGGCTTATTGCTGCTTAAAAGGCTCTGTCCATCTCATTGGCGAAGCGCCTGGCTTCGTCAACCAGGAGAAGTGCTCGACTGGTATCACCGGACATAAGGGCGTTAATAATGCCGAAGTTGAAGTAGTGACGGACTTTTTCTGCAGCACTGGCGTTATCGGCAGGAGATGCCGGTAGTTTCAATGTCGTTTTATCCTGACCATAGGTATTGATGAAGGTTTGCTCAGCCTGGCTGGCCGTGGTCAAGGTTTCCTGGCGGAGTTGCATGGCCTGAGCAGTATTGCCCTTTTCCAGCTCAGACTGGATATGACGAATGGCTTCATCAATCATTACCTCCACATTACGGTCACTTTTGATGGCCTTGTGGGCAGCCGTTGGCACCATTCGGAGTTTACTGTCCACTTCCATGCTTTGTCGTGCTCTGACAGTTTCCGGTGTGATGGGGGTTAGCTTGATCTGAAGCTCACCATGGTTGGTATGTATGGCCTCAATATCTGCAACAGGCGGTGGAACCTGCCCTCTGGCTTCTGCATAGGCTTTGGCTTCATTAAAAAGGGGCGTCTTTTCCTGGCGTAGCTGATCTGTAGTGTAAACCAGCAGGTATTGAGCGCTGTCGCCGGGATTAACCTGCAGGGTTGTGCTGATATTTTCAGGGGACAGGAAATGTCTGGGGTGATAGGTCATCTCTTCCGCTGTCAGTCGATTAACTGTCTGGTATTTCTCATCCAGAATCAGTACTTCCGGATAAAAGACAGAACCATTATTCATTGTCCGGGAAACCAGGCTGGCAATTTCTACCGTATAAGGGGCTTCTTCAGGCAATTGATAACCAATGACCGGTGTAACACCACCATAAAGAGTCATCCTTTGCATTGCTTCATTAATAGTTCTGGTTAGCTTTTTCTCTGAGCCAAGGTTCAGCGTCTGGTATTGAACATCCGAAATATTATTGATGATGGATGGCTGAACAGTGGCAAAGGATGGCTGTTCAGGGTGATTCCCTTTATCAATGGCTGTGCAGCCACCTAGCAGCGTTAACGGTATTATCCAGAGGATAGACTTCACTGTATTTCGCCCCCGAGCTTTCATTTTTGGTTCATCATTCGTTGTTTTATTATTTGTCTAATAAATAAACAATGTATTGAATGAATATGTTAAATATTACGTTGATTGTTTTAAATACAACAGGGTTAAAAATAAATTATTAAATTTCTGTAAACGATTACATGTTGATATGAATCACAATCAACACTTTTTATCAGAAAAAAAATAAAAATACCGATTAATTTCGGTAAACGTTTACAGATTGATTTAAATCACAATTATCTTGCATCGGATTTTTTATAGTATTTCTCCCATAAGCAAACAGTAAGTCACAGCTAAGCAACTTTGCTAACAGCGCAGTGGGTACTGATTTGTTTTTGCCAGAACAGGCTGTTCTGCCCGGCTTAGGGGAGCTAATGGGCAGGATTGACCGGATTAACAAAAACACAAACACCTGAGTAGTAAATCAATGTCAAACTTGAAGCGTCTTCCGCTGGCCGGTGCTATTGCTGCTGCACTGATGGCCTCTTCCGCCATGGCAGCCACTGTTGATTTTCATGGTTATGTTCGTTCCGGTATTGGTGCTTCCGCTGGTGGTGGTGACCAGGAAGCGTTTGGTGCTGTGGGTGCGGGTTCCAAATACCGTCTTGGTAACGAAACCGAAACCTACGGCGAAATCAAGCTGGGTTCTGAATTGTTCAATAACGGCGAACAGTCTTTTTACCTGGACAGCAACATGGCATTCAGTGTTGATCAGGCCAATGACTGGGAAGGCACTGATCCGGCATTTCGTGAGTTCAACGTCAAGGGCAAAGGTGTATTGGGCTTTGCTCCAGAGGCTACCCTCTGGGCTGGTAAGCGCTTCTACAAGCGTCATGACGTTCATATGTCCGACTTCTACTACTGGAACGTTTCTGGACCAGGCGCTGGTGTAGAAGGCATTGACCTTGGGTTTGGTGACTTCAGTTTTGCCTGGGTGAAGAGCAGCACCTCTTTTGATTATTATGCCTCTGAAAACGATGCAAAGAATCGAAATGATGTTAAGTCTTTTGATATTGACCAGAATATTCTTGATTTCCGTCTGGAAAATATTTCAGTCAATCCTAATGGTTCGTTAACCGTTGGCGTTGACTACGCTTTTGGTAATCCTTCAGGCTCCTTTGGTGGTGGCTGGAAAGCAGATGGTTATGATGCCGGCGGTAACGGGCAGGCCGCGGAAATAGATCCAATTGCTGAGTCTGATATGGACGACACTGGATATATGTTGACCCTTGAACACACCCAGGGTGAGTTCTTTGGTGGTTTCAACAAGTTTGTTGTTCAGTATGCGACAGATGCCATGACTGCCCATGGTTTGGGTTCAAATGGGCAGGGCGTTTCTGCGCTGACTTCCGATAACCTCGATGGTAACGACTTCTATCGCATCATGGATCACGGTGTTGTAGGTTTGGGTGAAAACGTTGAAATGCAGTACCTGGCCAGCTACAACAACCTGTCTTTCAAAGAAGCAGGCAAGCCTGATCAGACCTGGATAAGCTTGGGCGTTCGTCCAGTTTATTTCTGGAATGACATCATGAGCACTGCTGTAGAGCTGGGTTATGACCAGGTTGATAATGCATTCAAAACCGATGCCGGTGACTGGAAAGACTCCAAGCTGACCAAGCTGACGGTTGCCCAGCAGTGGTCTGCTGGCCGCGGGTACTGGGCACGTCCTCAGATCCGTGTATTCGGCACCTATGCCAACTGGAATGATGATTCCAAAGGCCAGATCGGTGGTGAAGCATTTGCCAATGATACTGACGGATTTACCTTCGGTGTCCAGATGGAAGCCTGGTGGTAATAATCGGCTGAAAATCTCCTGAAACTCCCTCGTGTTGCTATGGCCGCCTCCGGGCGGTCTTTTTTTAACTCCATATATGCAATAACATGGCCGGTGATTTTTTTCTTCTCCCCGATTTCAGTAAGGTCTCGTCGGAAAGCCGTATGTCGACAGAGCAGGATGAGTCTTCCCAGACCCCTCAGGTAACCATTCATCACGTTGCAGCCTGTGCAGGGTTATCCATTGCCAGTGTCAGCCGGGCGCTGAATGGTGAAAAGTACGTTTCAGAGAAAACGCGGCAGAAAGTCATGGAGGCGGTTCGTGAGTTGAATTATCAGCCGAACTACGTTGCTCGGCAGATGCATCGGCAGAAGCAGTTCTCGATTGGCGTCGTACTGGGCAAGGATGCGGGGACCTATACACCCTTTGCCATGAAAGTCTATGAGTCTCTGCAAGCATCGTTCCAGCAGCGAGGCTACCGGGCACGGCAGGCTCAGTTCCTGAAGAATGGCAAATTAAAGGATACGTCTGCAGGCTACATAACGATCGGGTTGCACGAGTCTGATCCCCGCTATGAGGTCATGCACAATTCATCCTCTATTGTTCTGGATATTGGTGAGGCAAGAAAAAGTGGACTCTGGGTTTCATCGAATGATCAGCAGGGTGGGTATCTGGCCACTCAGCACCTGATCGAATCCGGTTGCCGTGATATTCATTTTATCTGTCTGCATGAAAAGCACAGGGTATCGCGATTCCGTTATCACGGTTATCTGGATGCCATCAGACAACAGGGCTTGACGGTCTATGAACCGATTGCCGTTGGTGACGATGCAGGCACACCGGCACTGGATACCTACCGGTCACTGACCCGGCTTTTCCAGGCAGGTCTTAAGGCGGATGGCTTTGTCTGTTTTGCGGATACTCTGGCCACAGGTGCCTGCTCAGCTGCCAGTGATTTTGGCTTGAAGATACCGGATGACCTGTCAGTGATCGGCTATGACGGTATTGTTGGATACGGAAATATAGATCTGTCGTCTATTCGGCAGGACATTGATGGCCTTGCAGACAGTGCTGCAGAACTCTTAATTGATGCTATGAAAAGCGGTGAGATGAAAGGTCGCTCTCTTGATGTCAGCCTTACCGCTGGAAAAACCACCCGCCCTCATAAATCAATAGCCATATAATCAATATGGCTATTTGCTGCCTTAACAAACAATCACATTCACATCAAATAAAACCTGTTCTTTAAATAACGTTGTTAAAGAAAAGTTAACAGAAAATTTCTGGAAACGCTTACAGATTGATTTAAATCATCATCTTAAAAACGTGACCGATGAATACTTTCCCCGGTTCCACAGGAATGGTCAGGTTGTGCCTCTGATAATCAGTTTTTCTTAATTGATTCAGGAAACAGGCACTGAGTTAACCTGATATTCATAACAATTAGATCAGCGACCGAATACTAGCTGTGTTATCCGATGTTCCAGGAGTGGGGAAATGAGCAAAACCAATAATATTTTCGTAAAAACTCTGGCGGCGGCTGTAGCTGCATCCACATTGTTTGCCGGCAGTGTTCAGGCTTTCAGTGAAGACGAGCTGGTTATCTGGGTAGGGGGCGATAAGGCTTACAACGGTATTCGTGAAGTCGGCAAGCGTTTCGAGGAAGAAACCGGCATTAAGGTGAAGGTTGAGATTCCTCAGAACATCACTGACCGCTTCCAGCAGGCAGCTTCTACCGGTGCCGGGCCTGACATCATGCTCTGGGCTCACGACCGCTATGGTGAGTGGGCTGCCAGTGGCTTGCTGGCGCCAGTCAGCCCATCGGCAGAGTTTAAGGCGGATGTCGTAGAAAAAGGCTGGGAAGCCATGAGCTTTAAAGGCAAAACCTATGGTTACCCCATTTCCATGGAGTCCATCAGCCTGATTTATAACAAGGATATCATTCCTGAAGCACCAGCCTCTTTTGAAGCAATGTTTGAGTTGAATAACAAGCTGGCGAAAAAAGACATAAAAACCATCATGTGGGATCAGGTCCAGCCTTATTTCACCATGCCAATGCTGGCAGCTAATGGCGGTTACCCATTCGCCTATGAGAATGGCAGTTACAACATCAAGAAGACCGGTGTAAATAACGATGGCGCCATGAAAGGTGCTCAGATGATCACCAAAATGATCGACGCTGATGTTCTGCCGCGCGGTGTGGATTACGGTGTCATGGAGTCCACCTTTAACAATGGCAAAGTCGCCATGATGATCACTGGCCCATGGGCCTGGTCCAACCTGGACAAGAGTGGCATTAACTATGGTGTGGCTCCACTGCCGTCTATTGATGGCAGCCCATCCCGTGCATTTGTTGGCGTCTGGGGCGCAGCTCTGAACAACGCCAGTCCGAATCAGGCTTTGTCTGCCGAGTTCCTGGAAAACTATCTGCTCAGCATCGATGGTCTGAAAACCATGAACGCTGATGTTCCACTGGGTGCGGTGGCGAACAGGGAACTGATGGCTGAACTGCAGAAGGACCCACGTATTGCCGCTACCTGGGCGAACGTTGAAGCCGGTCTGCTGATGCCAAACATTCCGGAAATGGGCAAGTTCTGGTCTGCCATGGAATCTGCGCTGCGCAATATCACCAGTGGTCGCCAGGTTGCTGATGCGGCATTGAACGACGCGGCATCACGCATCGTTAATTAATTCTGATTGAGCCAACTTGCCGGTTTTTCCATTGGGATAAACCGGCTGCCTCTTTTTTTGACCATTGTGCTTTCTGGAGTGTTCAATGAGTGATGTTGTGCTGGGGAGCGGCACCAACCGAATCGGCAATGGCCTTAAATGGGCGCTGGTAGCAGCCATTAACCTGCTTCTTTTATACGGCGTGACCCTGATGTATGCCCAGGGAGAGATGGCCTTTGCTTTGCTGGTGCTGATTATTACGGCAACGGCTAACTGGGTTTTTCTCAGCAGTAAGGCGTACAGTTACCGCTATGTGTTTCCTGCCCTGGTTGGCGTACTGGTTTTTGTGGTCTTTCCACTGATTTATACCGTCAATATTGCCTTTACCAATTACAGTTCTACCAACCTGTTGAGTCTGCAGCGGGTTAAAGAGATTCACCTTGCCAAAACCTATGAAACTGGCGGTGGCAGTTATGGCTTCTCCCTCTATCAGAACGGAGAAAGTTATCAGCTGAACTTGCAGGGCAAGGGTGACAATAAGCATTCCTACACCACGGAAGATTTTTACCTGATGGGCGCCGAAGGGTTGGACGCTATTCAGGTCACTACCCTTGACGGTTCATCAGAGCCTGTAGGTGAAAAACTGGCGATCAAAGAATTGATCAAGCTTCGGCAGGGTTTGAAGAAAGTTCAGATAACACTGCCCGATGGAACCGGTCTGGCCATGACGGGTTTGCGTTCTTTTGGAGCGATTGCACCGGTTTATCAGGTGGGAGATAACGACACATTAATTGACAGTCGCAGTAGTGCAGTACTGACACCGGATCATGCCACTGGCTTTTATATCGATGAGCGTGGTGAGCGTCTTTCTCCCGGTTTTACCGTTTACACAGGCTGGGACAACTTTATTCGGGTAACCACCGATGAAGGGGTTCAGGAACCTTTCCTCAAGATCTTTGTTTGGACAGTGTCGTTTTCTGCGCTGACTGTGGTTTTCACGCTCGCCGTCGGCCTGCTGATGGCCTGTCTGATGCAGTGGGAGCCATTGAAGGGCAATGGCGTCTATCGCCTGTTTCTGATTCTCCCTTACGCTGTGCCCGCCTTTATCTCCATTCTGATTTTCCGAGGATTGTTCAATCAGAACTTTGGTGAAATCAATATGGTGCTGAATGCCCTGTTTGGCCTTCGACCAGAGTGGTTCAGTGATGAAGGGCTTGCCCGTTCCATGCTGCTGATCGTGAATACCTGGCTGGGTTATCCCTACATGATGATTCTCTGCATGGGACTGCTGAAGGCGATTCCAGATGATCTGTATGAAGCCTCTGCGATTGATGGTGCGGGCCCTGTGGATAACCTGATGCGTATCACGCTGCCAATGATTATTAAACCATTGACGCCTTTATTGATTGCCAGCTTTGCCTTCAACTTTAATAACTTTGTTCTGGTCGAACTGCTTACCGGCGGTGGTCCAGACATGATTGGGGCAACCACACCTGCTGGATCAACGGATCTGCTGGTCAGCTACACCTACCGGATCGCCTTTGGCCAATATGGACAGGACTTCGGTCTGGCATCCGCCATTGCCACCATTATCTTCCTGATGGTGGGTGTTATTTCCTGGCTCAACCTGCGGGCCACCAAGAAACTACAGGAGAGTTAAGGGGGCGGTTATGGCAATGGTACAACCAAGAAACCTGAAATACCGTGTCTGGGCAACCCGGATATTTCTGATCCTGTTTATTCTGATGATCATGCTGCCCTTTCTGATGATCATTTCCGTGTCTTTCCGAACGGGTAACTTTGCAACGGGCAGTTTAATCCCGGAAAACCCAACACTGGAGCACTGGTCCCTGGCGTTTGGTATTCCCTGGACCAATGTGGACGGCAGTATTTCATTACCGCCATTTCCGGTGCTTACCTGGCTGTGGAACTCCATCAAGATTGCGGTTATCTCTTCTACGCTGATTCTGATGTTATCCACAACTGGCGCTTATGCATTTGCCCGTTTCCGCTTCCGTTTTCGTGAGCACATGCTGACCGCCATGATGATCTTTCAGATGTTCCCGGCGGTGCTGGCTCTGGTTGCGATCTACAGCATCTTTAACACCCTTGGGAACTATGTGCCCTGGCTGGGTCTGGATACCCATGGTGCGGTGGTGATTGCCTCACTGGGTGGTGTCACTCTGCATATCTGGCTGATTAAAGGGTATTTCGAGAGCATCGATGGTTCCCTGGAAGAGGCTGCCGCTATCGATGGTGCCACGCCCTGGCAGGCATTTCGTTATGTACTGCTGCCGTTGTCTGTTCCGATTCTGGCGGTGGTCTTTATTCTGGCTTTCATCGCCTCTGTGGGTGAATACCCGGTGGCATCGGTGCTCCTTCAGGATGTGGATAAGTTGACCTTGGCGGTTGGCTCGCGTCAGTACCTGAATCCACAGAATTACCTCTGGGGCGACTTTGCCGCAGCTTCCGTGCTGTCCGGTCTGCCAATTACCCTGGTGTTCCTGTTATCCCAGCGCTGGATTGTCGGTGGTCTGACAGCAGGTGGCGTTAAGGGATAAGAATTCAAACGGTGGTCCAGACCATAGGAGCCTGTCGAACTTAACACAGACCTACTGCGAAAAAGCCGGATTTGGCCATTTTTTATGCTGCTTTTCGTTGAATAGAACCACTATTCGCCTCAAATCAGCATAAAAACTGGCTCAAACCGAACTTTTTCTCGCTACGGTCGATTAAGTCCGACAGGCTCCCAGGTCACCGTAACCAATTACCAATACAGTGAGCCAATGTCGTTTGGCTGGGTGGGAGTGACAAGAATGGCTGAAGTATTTCTGGTCGATGTCAGCAAAAGTTATGACCAGGGAAAATCCTGGGTTCTGAAAAACGTAAACCTCTCCATTGCGGATGGCGAGTTTGTGGCCTTTGTTGGGCCATCCGGTTGTGGTAAGTCCACGCTATTGCGCATGATCTGTGGTCTGGAAGAAATTACTAAAGGTGACCTTTCCATTGGGGATGAGCGTGTCAATGATATGCCGCCCAATGAGCGTAAGGTCGGCATGGTGTTTCAGTCCTATGCGCTTTATCCCCATATGACGGTACGGGAAAACATGGCCTTTGGCCTTAAGCTGGCAAAAGCGGATAAAAAGACCGTTGACCAGCGAGTCGATGAGGCGGCCAGGATTCTTCAGCTTGAGCCCCTGTTGGATCGCAAGCCAAAAGCGATGTCCGGAGGCCAGCGTCAGCGTGTAGCCATTGGCCGTTCCATTGTTCAGGAACCAAGGGTGTTTCTGTTTGATGAGCCGTTGTCTAACCTGGATGTTTCTCTGCGGGTGCAGATGCGTCAGGAGTTGGCCCGTTTGCATCGCCGTCTGAAAACCACCTCCATTTATGTAACCCATGACCAGGTAGAGGCGATGACTCTGGCGGATAAGGTGGTGGTGCTGAGTCCCCTGGCTGATGGTGCAGAAAGTAACCTTGAGCAGGTGGGTGCTCCACTTGAGCTGTATCACCATCCGAGAAATATTTTTGTTGCCGGGTTTATCGGTTCTCCCAAGATGAACTTCTTTGATGGCACCTTACTGGAAGGTGGTGAGGAGTACAGCCGGGTGCGACTGAACTCCGGCAGCGAAATCTCGGTTGCCGTTAATGCAGTCAGCGGCAAAGCAGGCGATAAAGTGGTTTTGGGGATACGTCCCCAGGATATCCATCTGGTTGAGTCTCAGGGGAATGCCATTGAGGGAACGGTTTCAGCGCTTGAGCGCCTGGGTACGGAGTCGTTTATTTATTTCGCCCATCCAGATATCCATGAAAGCCTGACCGTCCGGGTTGAAGACTCCAAGGCCCGTCATGAAGGCGATGTACTGACACTGAAGTTACCGGCTGAGAACTGTCATCTCTTTGATGCCGATGGCCTGGCTTTTCGCCGCACCCGTGTCACCGATTTTTAATCAGTCGGCTTTACCATTCTGAAGAACCTGGATACGACGAGCTTATAAAGTGAGAGGGAGAGTGTTTAACAGTGGATATGCAACGGATTGAGCGCCTGGCCGCATGTTATGGCCTGAGTGGGGAGTATAACGACTGGGCTGGTAATCCGGTTAAGGTACCCGTTGAGAAAATGATTCCAATGCTTGAGGCCATGGGCCTTCAGCTGGATTCCGACCAATTGATTGACCAGCAGATTGAAGACGTAGAAAAGCAACGCTGGCAATCCGTTTTACCCGGTGTTTCTGTGCTGCATAAAGGCAGTCCTTTTGAACTGGAGCTGCACTTACCGGCCAGTAAACTGAAAGATACGATCAAGCTGAACCTGACTCTGGAAAATGGCAAACAGCGACTGCTGGAGCTCTCTGGAAAAGAAGGGCAGTACAAAGAGGTGGCCCGCAATAAACATGGGCGGACAACCATCGTCAGGATCAATGCGCTCCTGCCTGATGATCTGCCAGAGGGTTATCATCAGCTGCAACTGCAGGCGGTAAAAAAGAAGAAGGGCGATAAAAAGCCCGAAGGGGGTGAAACCTGCGCGTTGATCATTGCTCCAGAAACCTGCTATGAACCGGAAGCACTGGCCAAAGGCCAGAAAATCTGGGGATCGGCTATTCAGCTCTACACGCTGCGTTCCGCAAGAAACTGGGGGATGGGGGATTTTACCGATCTTAAGGAAACGGTAACGGCACTGGCTGCAAAAGGCGCTCATATTGTTGGACTGAACCCCATTCATGCACTGTACCCTGCGGGACCTCAGCATTGCAGCCCTTACAGTCCTTCCAGCCGGAGCTTTCTGAACCCTCTTTATATCGATGTAGAAGCGGTTGCGGAGTTTGAGTTCAGTGATGATGCCCGCCGGTTGATGGATGATCAGACTTTTCAAATCAAACTGTCCGAAGCGAGATCGGCAACCCATGTGAACTATCCTGCGGTGGCTGAGCTGAAGATGGCTGTGCTGGAAAAGCTCTATGACACCTTTGTCAGTCGAGAGTTGAAAGCAAAGACCCAACGGGGTAAACAGTTCAAGGCATTCTGCAAAACGCGGGGTGAGAGTCTGGATCGTCAGGCGCTTTATGATGCGCTCTTTGAGCATCATCTTAAGCAGGATGCCGATGCCTGGGGTTGGCGCCATTGGCCAGAGGCTCTGCAGAATCCGGAAAGTTCAGAAACCAAAGCTTTTGCCAAAGAGCATAAAGAGCGGGTTCGTTTTTACACCTGGCTTCAGTGGGTGGCCGATGGTCAGCTGGAAGATGCCCAGCAGGCAGCGGAGCAGTCCGGCATGATGGTTGGACTCTATCGTGACCTGGCGGTTGGCGTTGACAGTGGTGGGGCGGATGTATGGTCCGATCGTGAACTCTATTGTCTGGATGCTAGTGTCGGTGCGCCGCCTGATGGTGTTGCCCCACAGGGACAGAACTGGGGTTTACCACCATTTAATCCCCAAGCGCTGAAAGCATCCGCTTACCAGCCATTTATTGAGATGGTTCGTGCCAATATGGATCACTGCGGTGCACTGCGCATTGACCATGTGATGGGATTACTGCGACTGTGGTGGTGTCCAAACGGCAAGACCGCAGACTTCGGGTGTTACGTTCGCTATCCGCTTCAGGACCTGCTGGGCATTATCAAACTGGAGAGTCAGCGCCATCAGAGTCTGGTGTTTGGTGAAGACCTCGGCACGGTACCTGAAGAAATTTCCGAAAGCCTGCCGCCAGCAAAATTCTACTCCAACACCGTAGGGATATTTGAGAAGCTGGAAGAGGATCGGTTTACCGCGCCAGTGGATTATCCGGGCAGAACGCTGGCCTGCATGTCCAATCATGACATTCCTACGCTGAATGCCTGGTGGAACTGTCTGGACCTTGACCTCTGGCGTGAGCTGGGCACTTATGATGAAGAGCGCTGTGAGCGGGAAAAGAACGAGCGTCATGTCGCCAAGGTGGCATTGCTGAACACGCTGGCTGATATTGGTGAACTACCACCGGGTATGGATCCTGAGCGGATGGAGACCATGGCCTTTTCCCGCGAGTTGATGGAACGTCTGCATTATTATCTGGTTCGCTCCAATGCACTGATCACCGTTATTCAGCTGGAAGATTGCATGATGCTGGATACGCCGGTGAATGTTCCGGGAACTTGTGAGGAATACCCGAACTGGCGTCGTCGACTGATCAGTGATGTGTCTGAATTGGTTGAGCGAGAGGAGATAGAGCAGTTTCTCAAAAATGTAAATATTATTCGTGGAGCTGAACGGGTAGAGGTTTAGCAATAAATGAAGATCAAGTGGTTAATTTATTTAACCACTTGATCTTTCTTCGCTGAATCAGGTGGTTTTTTTCAGCTTGTCCCCGTAAAGCTTTTCTCTAGATAACCTTCCATGTTTCTTTCCATTGCTTTGGAACTGTTTGCATTTATTTAGGTCAGAACTCGAAATAAAGAGTTCTGTGAAAATAGATGTCCATACGTGATGCTCTTTTCTAAGGTATGAAAACCCTACTATTGGGAAGAACAATGCAGCCACCTTCAGCTTCATTAGCGGCAGAGCCAAATTTATCTGCTTATACAAGTGCGCAACCTGATCGGCGAGGTACAACGGATACATATAGGAAGTGTCAGGTCGTTGAAGTCTGTAAAGAGTATATGGAGAAGAATAAAGAAAGTTGGGGACGGCGCTTCTACCGAGGGACTATTGGTGATATTTCATTTGAACCAGCGCTAAATATGTTGAAGGGGGGGGAGCCTTATCCTGGAAATAAGTTCATCTTTTCGGGAGCCAGAGGGGTCAAACATGGATTGTGTTTAACGCAGGATATGGTGGCAGCAAGGCACTATGCTCAGAATGTTGAAATAAACCCTTCGAGAGCATTGGTGATGGAGGTGGTATTAAATCCGGATACATTATTTCTGGATATATCTGAGGAAGTTCTGAAAGGTCATGACAAGTCAGCAAAACAGAAATTGGAGGATTATTGCCGTGATAGGGGTGTTGGGTTTTCAGCGGTTAAAGAAGAGCTGGAAACATTGGAGTCTTTTGATTTTCCCATTCTGATTCACCGGGATTATGGATTGTATAATCCTGAGAAAAGGCTGGGTCTCTGCACATTACATAGCAATCAGGCTATACAAAGCATTAACTATTTTTCGCCAGTACCGGATGATTACACCAATAGAAAAGGTAGGGATGTGGAAGATGCTAAGTTAGTAACCTTAGTGGCTGTTCCGTTGATCAGAGAAATGATAGATGGGCTTAATGGAAAGATACGTCCTGAAGTGTGTGAAAACAAGGTAGTTCAAAAAGAAGGGACTTTTCTTGAAGAGCTGGATGAAGTTTTCATTCATAGGGCTTTAGACGATGAGCCTATCCTCGGTTCTGTTCGAAAGTATGAATTTAAACTTCCTCCTGATCTGGCAGCAATTCGGAGATCCCCTTTTGAATGCAGGTATTATGCGCCTTGCGTAGACAATGAGTCAGCATTAGTGCGTGTCATGCCAGCAGCGGTTGAGTCCTGGAATGAGCCTGTAGATGGTAGTGAGGTTGGTCGGGATGTAATTTCGGAGATAAGTGAGCGCCGGTTTTATTATTCTTATGAAAGAGTTGAACTTAAACAGTGAGGGGGCAAATTGGAAAGTAGATTTGATTGCTGTGCAGCTCGGATGTGGGAAGGGCTGCATGTCTCATTTTTGAGTAAAAGGCCTGATGCTACAGGCCTGCTTCGGTATTGGAAAGGTTAGTCCTGCTGATGCCCACGCCACATCTTGTAATTATTCATCAACAGCGATTTACCCAACAGTTGTGCTGCGACAGGGGCTGTCATCAGGATAAATGCAATAATGCCGATTGCCCGTGAAATGACGGACGTATCGTGAAAGTGCAGCGCAACAGCCACCATAATCAATCCAACCCCGATGGTGCCCGCCTTAGTAGACGAATGCATGCGTATATAGGCATCGGGCATTCGTAAAATACCCAACGCAGAGAAAAAGCTGAACAGTACCCCGATGATTAAACAGCTGGCGACCACCCACTCCATCATAATTCTTCTCCTGGCTTTGAACCTGAGTTTGAGCCCGAGTCTGCATCCGACTGACTCAGTGGCACGCGCATAATAAAGCGGGCAAAGGCAATCGTACTGAGAAACGCAACCAGTGCCAGAGTAATGGCTATATCCATAAATGCGGTGGCGTTGCTGTAAATGGTAAAGACGCCAATAAAACCAATAGTGATAAAGGCGATCAGGTCCAGGGCGATAACACGATCGGCCAGTGAGGGGCCTTTGCACAGTCGGATGAATGCCAGGGCAAGACCGGCTAACAAACCGGCAAAGGCGAAGTTAGTCGCAAAAGCCATAATGTCAGTCACGGGTCACCTCCAGAATACGGCGTTCCAATGTTTCTTTAATGTCGTCGATCACCGACTGCTCGTCCTGGCTGAACATGGCATGTATGACCAGATACTTACGATCTTCACTGACGTCCAGGCTCAGCGATCCCGGCGTCAGCGATACGATATTGGCCAATAACATAATCTCAAAGTCAGACTCTACCTCCAGTGGCACGTTGATGATGGCCGGATGACTCAGGTGAGTCGGGGTGATGACATCCCACACTACCTGCAGGCTACTGGTCAGTAGTTTGTAGAGGAAAACTGCCAGCAGTTTCAGGGCTGCCCAGAACTTGCGGCCATAATTGGGTTTATTCCGGAACGGCTCCGTCAGTAGCAGAGCAAAAAAGCCAACCACAAAACCAATGGTAAAGTCAGTGCTGCCGTAGTTGCCGTTCAGCAGCATCCAACCAAACGCCAGGAGAATGTTTAATAAAAACAAGTTCATTGTTGCATTCCTCCTGCAGGTGCGGCAGGTATGGAGAGTGACGCTGCGTAGGGAGAGCCGTCGCCGCCAAGCACAGCATTAATGTAAGGCTGTGGGTTGAGCAGGTTGGTTGCCGAGGTTTCTGCCAGCTGATAAATGGGTTCGACCATCAAACCGATCAGAACGGTAATCACCGCCAGTACCGCAATAGGTGTGATGTACAGGCAGTTTTCCTTCCACGTCAGAGAGGCTGGTGCTGCTGCATTCTCTGGCAGTGGTTTCCAGAACGCTTCCGCCCAGATTTTGGTCATTGAGTAAATGGTCATCAGACCAACAAATAATGCGGTTGCTGCCAGTAAATAGTCTTCAGTGAGCAGGCTTGCCTTGATCACCAGAAACTTGCCCCAGAAACCGGACAGTGGTGGAAAGCCGGCCAGAGAAAAAGCCGGAATCAAAAACAGCAGCGCCAGCCAGGGCATGGCGCTATAGGCACCACCCAGCTCACGCAAGTTGTCGCTGCCCTGTTTGCGTTTCAGAAAGCCGCCAATCAGGAACAGGTTAGCCTTAACAATAATGTGATGGATGATGTAGAAAATCGCCCCCGTAATGGCCAGTGGTGTATAGATGGCCAGTCCCATCAGCATATACCCAATCTGACTGATAATATGAAACGACAGTATGCGTTTAATATTGAACTGGCTGGCAGCACCAAGAACACCTGTGAGCATGGTCAGGCCGGCAATCACAATCAACAACGGCTGGTAACCACTGTCCACCAGGTCGAACACGATAGTGAAGACACGCATCAAGGCGTAAACGCCAACCTTGGTCAGCAGAGCAGCGTACAGGGCAACGATGGCACTGGGCAGATGGTGATAGGATGCTGGCAGCCAGGAGAAGACCGGGAACGCCGATGCTTTGATGGCAAAACCAAAGAGAAACAGCCCGGAAATGAGCATCATGGTGGTGTCCGGTAGCTGTGCAACTTTGGCGTGCAGGTCGGCCATGTTCAATGTGCCGGTAGCGCCATAAAGCAGACCGATGGCCAGCAGGAAAACCATGGTGGATATCAGATTGAGTACGACGTATTTCACCGCCGCATCCACTTGCTCTTTATTCGCACCCAGCACCATCAAACCAAATGAAGTAATCAGCATGACTTCAAAAAACACATAGAGGTTGAAGATGTCGCCGGTTAAAAAGCTGCCCATAACACCGGCCAGCAGGGCATGAATCAGGCTGTGGTAAATGGCATAGAACGGTTTGCTGCGCAAATCGGCGGTGCTGTAGAGCACAATGGCGATACCGATAATGGCGGTAATCAGCACCATGCTGGCGGACAGCAGGTCGGCAACAAAGACAATACCGAAGGGGGCTTTCCAGTCCCCAAAAGCGGTCACCTGCAGTCCGTTTGAGATAACCTGTTGCATCAGCAATATGGCGACACACAGATTAGCGATCGCACCGCACCAGCTGATCACAGACGACAGTGAGCGGGCGCGAAAGCTGAAGGCGCAGGCCGTTGCGGTAAGCAACGGAATAAAAATAGGCATAACCAGCAGCCAATGCGTCATTGCTCGGCCTCCGCGTGTTGCATTTTATCCATGTCAGCAGTGCCAAGCTCTTTGATGGCGCGATAGGCCAGTAATAAGGTGAATAACAGCAGGCCGAAACCGATCACGATAGCCGTAAGAATGAGTGCCTGAGGCAGTGGGTTCGCGTAACCGGCAGCAGGGAGTAAAGCGTCACTGGCAATCAGCGGTGGATTGCCACGGGTTAATCGACCGGCGACAAAAATGGCCAGGTTGATGGCATTGCTGACCAGAATCATACCGAACAGAAAGCGCACGATATGGCGCTCCAGCATCAGGAAAACACCACAGGCAGTCATCAGGCCAACGACCAGACACCAGAGAAATTCCATTAACTTAACTCCTCTTCCACATTCAGAAGAACCATCAGCACGGAGCCGATGACGGCGAGATAGATGCCGATGTCAAACAGCAGTGGGCTGCCGATTTTGCCCCACCACAGGCCGGAGAGAAAAGGCTGCCCGAAGAACAGTGGCAGCAGTCCGGCCAGAAGCGCGATTAACACACCTGAACCAGCAAAGACCGCTGGTGGGTAGACCAGGCGGTCGCGCACGTAGTCAATATTTTCGGCCAGCATTAACAGGGCAAAGGCGATCACTGCAATAAGGCCTGCGATAAACCCACCGCCCGGATTGTTGTGGCCGCGCAACAGCAGATAGACGGAAAACACCAGCATCAGCACCGTGACGAAATGGGCACTGGTACGAAAAATAATCGATGACATTAACGGTGCTCCTTGTCGGTTTCAGAGACCAGCTTGTTGATCCGTTTACCGGCCAATACGGCGACGGCGGCCAGTCCGGCAATCACCACCACAACGGCCTCACCAAGGGTGTCGAAAGCGCGGAAGTCCACCAGGATAACATTGACGATATTGCGTCCCTTACCACCACTGACGCTGGTTTGGGCATAGAACTCGGAGATTTCCTGATTCATGGGGACGGCAGTGATAATCCACAGCGCCAGAGTGATGCTGATACCGATACCCGCAGCAACACAGGCGTGAATAATACGACGAGAGGTTGAATGCCGGGGGACAGAGCTGACAGCGGATAAGTGGCGCAATACGATGGCGATAAAGACGACCAGCAGGGTTTCGACCAGCAGCTGTGTTTTGGCAACATCCGGTGCGCTGTATACCAGAAACACCATGGTGGTTAGAAAACCGATCGTGCCAAGTGCGGCAACCGCCAATAGCAGGGTACGGGCTTTAACCACCACAAAAGCGGCGATGACCAGAAACACCGCAAGTACGACGTCGTAGTAATACAGATCCCATTCAATAGAGGGCAGTGGGTGTATTTGCCAGAACGCTTCACCAAGAACCGTTCCAAGAAAAGCCAGCAGCACCAGGAAGAACTGCAGGCTGTATTGGGTGAGGTGGCCATGCTGCAACACACGGGTTTGCCAGTTCGCCAGTTTAACCACTGCATTCAGCAGGTGCTGGTAAACCGCTGGTCCGGAGGGCAACCCAGACAAGAGCTGGTCAAGTCGTGGCTTCAAACGTGGATAAGCGACATAGAGCAGAATACCAAGTAACAGCGTGAGTGCGCTTAACAGCAGTGGCAGATTTAAGCCTTCCCAGAGTTTGACCGTTTTCACCTGAGGGGTTGCCAGCATTACCGAGGCAGCAGGATCAATTATCACACCCTGATACCAGTTCAGCAGTGCCACCGGCACAATAACTGACAGCAGCGCCAGAACGATGGGTGGCAACCACAGCAGCTGATTATGCTCAACGGCTTTCATCGGCGCAGCTTTTGGGTGATGAGGTTTTAAAAAAGGTTTGATTAGGATCAGCAATGCCAGAGCGACCATAATGGCATTAGCCAGCAGCATGGTACCGGAAAGCACCCAGCCAAATTCGAGGCCTGCTTTATAAAGGTATTCCTTGGACAGGAAGCCAAACGATGGCGGCAGGCCAGCCTTGGAAGCGGCGGTTACCAAAGCGGCGGTGAAGCTGATGGCCAGCACTGCACGCAGGCCGGCCAGCTCATGGTATTCACGGGTGCCGGTGGCCTTATCGATATTGCCGACCACCATAAATAGCCCTGCCTTATAAAAGGAATGGGCGGCAATCAATAGTAGTGCAGCAGTGACGGCATAACTGCTGCCGATGCCGATCAGCATGACCAGTTGGCCAAGAATGACATTGGTGCTGAAGGCGAGCATCAGCTTTAAGTCGGTCTGGCGGTAGGCCTGTATGGCGCACCACAGGGCAGTGAAGGCACCGGCACTGCACAGCAGTGTGAACCATAACGTGCTATCGCCATACACGGGCAGCAGTCTCGCCAGCAGGTATACGCCCGCTTTTACCATGGTGGACGAGTGCAGATAGGCGCTGACGGGGGTGGGGGCAGCCATGGCGCCCGGTAGCCAGAAATGAAAGGGAAACTGTGCCGATTTCGTGAATGCGCCAAGCAGAATAAGTAGCAGTGATGGGGTAAACCATGGCTGCTGAGCCAGTGAAGCCCCTTGGGTGATGATGGCGCTGATACTGTAGGTGCCTGCCATTTCACCCAGCATAATCAAGCCAGCCAGCATCGCCAGACCGCCAGTGCCGGTGACCAGCATGGCCTGCAGGGCGTTCTTGCGTGATCCTTCTTTCTCGTGGTTAAAGCCAATCAACAAATAAGACGTAAGTGTGGTTAATTCCCAAAATACGAACAGCAGCAGCAGATTGTCGGCCAGTACTAATCCCAGCATGGCCAGCATAAACAGGGTCAAATACAGGTGGAACGCTGCGCGGCCTTTATAGGGTTTCATGTAGGCAATGGCATACAGTTGAACCAGAAACCCAACGCCGCTGATCAGGCTGGCAAACAAGACGCTGAGGCCATCGAGGCGGAGCGAAAACGGAATATCCAGTGATGGAATCCAGGGCCAATACAGCAGAGTCTCCGGTGGTTTATAGCTGGCGCCTATCAGCAGAAAAATCCCAAGCGGTAGCAGTGTGCAGAACGCTAACCAGAGTTTGAGTATTGGATTTGGCATGAAATGAGGCCGTAAATACCGTTTTGATGAGAAAGCCGAAGTTAATATCGGGCATTATAATGACACTTCCGCGCTACTATATATAAAAGTTATGTTGCCCATAAGGGGGGGGGAACAGGTAGTATGATGCTGCTCTTTATTGGGATATGGTTTGAGCATCTCGATGAGCCGGATAAAGAAGCTAATAAAAGTGGTTAGTCGAGTGTACAGCGGCATCTTTTGCGATTACTGTTTGGAGTACTTTGGTGCAAATTAATAGGCTGGCTATATTCCCTACAGCAGTCGTTACTGCACCACAGAAGATTTGCCAATGGCTATATGAACATTGAGCTCGCGTTAATATCTATCAACCTGCCTTGTTCCTTGTATAAATGCTTTGAGTTGGCGAGGGTTGCATGATTCTGGGTAAGCATCCTGCTCATTTAACTTCAGATACTCCTTATACATTTTACCGACTGGTGAAAGGTATGATGCCCGCCAGATAAAATGACATTCTACATTTCCAAATAGCAAAAACTTGTTTGAACGCTTGTGTTGACAGCGGGTTTTGTGGTTAGTAGAATTTCGCGTCCTTTTGTCTCGGTGACATTGATCGCCGGACTTTGTTCTTTATAGATGCCATGGTTAGAACAAGATGAGCCAACAATCAAAGCAATCCGGACAGGCGCAGCAGATTCGCATTCGCCTGAAAGCTTTTGACCATCGCCTGATTGATCAGTCTACGCAGGAAATCGTTGATACTGCGAAGAGAACTGGTGCCCAGGTGCGTGGTCCAATCCCTCTGCCAACCCGAAAAGAACGTTTTACAGTTCTGATTTCTCCTCACGTAAACAAAGATGCGCGTGATCAGTATGAAATCCGTACTCATAAGCGTCTTCTCGACATTATCGAGCCCACCGAAAAAACTGTAGACGCACTGATGAAGCTGGATCTGGCAGCCGGCGTTGAAGTGCAGATTAGTCTCGGTTGATTGCGGCCACGGGCGCCATATCAAAGTGTGCACACTTTTGTGTAACAGCTCTGAAGATGAGCGGCCATAGTGGGTATTAGCCCCGTACACGAGAGAGGATGAAATGACTAAAACTAAAATTGGTTTAGTCGGAAAGAAACGCGGTATGACCCGTGTTTTCACCGAAGACGGTGCTTCCATTCCAGTTACCGTAATTGAAGTAGACCCAAACCGCGTTACTCAGGTTAAGAGCCTGGAAACCGATGGGTATGCAGCGATTCAGGTGACTTCTGGTAGCAAGAAAAGCAGTCGTCTTAGTAAGCCGGCAGCTGGCCACTTCGCCAAAGCAGGCGTTGAAGCTGGTTCTGGTCTCTGGGAATTCCGTATCGACGCTGACGCTGAATACAAAGCGGGCGACGTGATCGGAGTAGACCTGTTTGAACAGGGTCAGATGGTAGATGTTACTGGTCAGTCCAAGGGTAAGGGGTTTCAGGGCGTAATCAAGCGCTACAACTTCCGTATGCAGGACGCGACTCACGGTAACTCTCTGTCTCACCGTGCACCTGGCTCTATTGGTCAGTGTCAGACGCCTGGTCGGGTCTTCAAAGGCAAGAAAATGGCTGGACATATGGGCGCTGAGAAAGTGACCGTACAGTCTCTGGAAATCGTTCGTGTTGATGGCGAACGTAACCTGCTGCTGATTAAGGGCGCAGTACCTGGTGCTACCGGTGCTGACGTAGTTGTTCGTCCAGCAGTTAAAGCTCGTGCCTGAGGGGATTAGACGATGGAACTGAAGGTAAACGGTGCAGAGGCTGTTCAGGTCTCAGACGTGACGTTCGGTACTGAATTCAACGAAACCCTGGTTCACCAGGCAGTAGTTGCATTTATGGCCGGTGCGCGTCAGGGTACCAGAGCTCAGAAAAACCGCAGCGACGTAAGTGGCGGTGGTCGTAAGCCCTGGCGTCAAAAAGGTTCCGGTCGTGCACGCGCCGGTACCATCCGTAGCCCACTGTGGCGCGGGGGCGGCAAGACTTTTGCTGCCAAACCACAGAATCATGCTCAAAAGCTGAACAAGAAGATGTACCGCGCAGCACTGCGCTCCATCTTGTCTGAGCTGGTTCGTCAGGAGCGTCTGGTGGTGGTTGAGCAGTTCTCTGTTGAATCTCCAAAGACAAAGCTGGTTGTTGCCAAGCTGAATGAACTGAACGCTAACGGCGCGTTGATCGTGTCTGAAGAAGTGGATCAGAACATCTATCTGGCTGCTCGTAACATTCCTTATGTGGATGTTCGTGATGTGCAGGGTATTGATCCGGTTAGCCTGGTTGCTCACGACAAAGTTGTGATGACTGTAGCTGCCATCAAGAAGTTCGAGGAGATGCTGGGATGAACCAGGAACGTATTTATAAAGTTCTGCTTGGTCCGCACATTTCCGAGAAGGCCACTGTCGTTGCTGAAGAGCACAATCAGTACGTCTTCAAGGTAGCTAAGGACGCAACCAAGCTCGAGATCAAAAAAGCTGTTGAGCAGCTGTTTGAAGTCAGCGTTAAAGCTGTCAGGACTGCCGTTGTTAAGGGTAAGACTAAGCGCACTCGTTTTGGTATGGGCCAACGCTCAGACTGGAAAAAGGCCTACGTCAGCCTGGAGCAAGGTCAGGAAATTGACTTCGCGGACGCGGAATAAGGAGCTAGAGAATGGCAGTTATCAAATGCAAGCCGACTTCTCCAGGTCGCCGCTTCGTTGTCAAGGTAGTTAACCCTGACCTCCACAAAGGCCGTCCTTACGCGCCTCTGCTGGAAAAGAAAGGCAAAACTGGTGGTCGCAACAATGCTGGTCGTATCACTACCCGTCATCGTGGTGGTGGTCACAAGCAGCACTACCGTCTGGTAGATTTCCGTCGCAACAAGGATGGCATTCCAGCTATCGTTGAGCGTCTGGAATACGATCCAAACCGTACTGCGCACATCGCCCTGTTGAAATACATGGATGGTGAGCGTCGCTACATTATTGCACCTAAAGGTGTGAAAGCCGGTGATGAGCTTTTCTCCGGTGTTGATGCCCCTATCAAGGCGGGTAATACATTGCCACTGCGCAATATCCCCCAGGGTTCCATCGTTCACTGTGTAGAAATGAAACCTGGCAAAGGCGCTCAGATGATCCGTAGTGCGGGTACATCTGCTCAGCTGGTCGCTCGTGATGGTGCATATGTCACCCTGCGTCTGCGTTCCGGTGAGATGCGTAAAGTTCTGGCTGACTGTCGTGCCACTCTGGGTGAAGTCTGCAACAGTGAGCACAATCTGCGCTCTCTGGGTAAGGCTGGTGCCAAGCGCTGGCGTGGTGTTCGTCCGACCGTTCGTGGTGTTGCCATGAACCCGGTAGATCACCCACACGGTGGTGGTGAAGGTCGTACTTCCGGTGGACGTCATCCTGTGACGCCATGGGGTGTTCCGACTAAGGGTCGTAAGACTCGTTCCAACAAGCGTACTGATAAAATGATCGTACGTCGTCGCAGCGCGAAGTAAGCCTAAGAGGATTCGACAGTGCCACGTTCTTTGAAAAAAGGCCCGTTTATCGATCTTCACCTGTTGAAGAAAGTCGAAGAAGCGGCTGATAGCGGCAACAAGCGTCCGATCAAAACTTGGTCGCGCCGCTCTATGATTATCCCAACCATGGTTGGTCTGACTCTGGCTGTTCATAACGGTCGTCAGCACGTGCCAGTCTTTGTTACTGAAGACATGGTTGGCCATAAGCTCGGCGAGTTTGCTGCCACCCGCACCTATCGCGGTCACGCGGCGGACAAAAAGGCCAAGAAGCGCTAAGAGGGTTATGAAATGAAAGAAGTTGCTGCTATGCATAAAGGCGCTCGCATTTCTGCCCAGAAAGTGCGTCTGGTCGCTGACCAGATCCGCGGTAAGGCAGTTGGCGATGCGCTGGATCTTCTGAGCTACAGCCCTAAAAAAGCTGCAGTTCTGATTAAGAAAGTGCTTGAGTCTGCTGTTGCAAACGCTGAGCATAATGACGGCATGGATATCGATGAGCTGAAAGTGTCCACTGTCTTCGTTGACGAAGGCATGACCATGAAGCGTATTCGTCCTCGTGCCAAGGGACGCGCTGATCGCATTCTGAAGCGGTCTTGCCATATTACGGTTAAGGTTGCAGAAGTCTAAGGAGCGATCAGATGGGTCAGAAAGTACATCCTAATGGAATTCGCCTGGGCATCGTAAAGCCCCACCGTTCAGTCTGGTTTGCAGATGGCAGCGATTACGCTGACAAGCTGAATGCCGACTTGGCAGTGCGCAGTTTCATTGAGAAGAAGCTGAAAAATGCTTCAGTTAGTCGTGTTGATATCCAGCGTCCAGCGCAAAGCGCTCGCGTTACCATCCACACTGCTCGTCCGGGCATTGTGATCGGTAAGAAGGGTGAAGACGTTGAAAAGCTGCGTCAGGCTGTGTCCAAAATGATGGGCGTACCTGTGCATATCAACATTGAAGAGATTCGTAAGCCTGAACTGGATGCCATGCTGGTAGCCCAGAGCATCGCTAGCCAGCTGGAGCGTCGTGTGATGTTCCGTCGTGCTATGAAGCGCTCTGTGCAGAATGCAATGCGTCTGGGTGCCAAGGGCATCAAAATTCAGTTGAGCGGTCGTCTTGGTGGTGCTGAAATCGCGCGTACTGAATGGTATCGTGAAGGTCGTGTTCCACTGCACACTCTGCGTGCAGACATCGACTATGCACATTACGAAGCGCTGACCACTTACGGTATTCTGGGTGTGAAGGTCTGGATCTTTAAGGGTGAAGTTATCGGTGGCATGGCGCCAACCGTTGAGGCCCCTAAAGAGCAGCCAGCTCGTCGTCCTAAGAAACGTCAGGCTAAGAGCTAAGGAGCGCGGAAATGTTACAGCCTAAGCGTACGAAATTTCGTAAGCAGCAAAAAGGCCGCAATCGTGGTCTGGCACTCCGCGGCTCCAAGGTTAGCTTCGGCGAATACGCATTGAAAGCAATCGGTCGTGGACGTATAACAGCTCGCCAGATTGAGGCGGCTCGTCGTGCCATGACCCGTCACATTAAACGTGGCGGTAAAATCTGGATCCGCGTCTTCCCTGACAAGCCGATTACCGGTAAGCCTCTTGAGGTTCGTCAGGGTAAAGGTAAGGGTAACGTGGAATACTGGGTGTGCCAGATTCAACCAGGTCGCGTTCTCTATGAGATGGAAGGTGTGTCCGAAGAGCTGGCTCGTGAAGCTTTTGCTCTTGCTGCAGCCAAGCTGCCGCTGGAAACTGCCTTCGTTAAGCGGAGCGTAATGTGATGAAAGCTGCTGAACTGCGTGAAAAGTCTGTAGAGGAGCTCAATACTGAGCTTCTCTCTCTGCTGCGGGATCAGTTTAACTTCCGTATGCAGAAAGCTACTGGCCAGCTCGGTCAGAGCCATCTGCTGAAGCAGGTTAAGCGCGACATCGCTCGTGTGAAAACCATCCTGAACCAAAAGGCAGGAGCATAAGATGGCTGAAGACAAGAAGGTCCGTACCCTGACCGGTAAGGTCGTGAGTGACAAGATGGATAAAACCGTCACTGTTCTCATTGAACGCCGGGTAAAGCATCCGCTCTACGGTAAAATCGTTAAGCGGTCCACCAAGTTGCACGCTCATGATGAAAACAACGAATGCCGTATGGGCGACGTTGTAACCATCAAAGAGACGCGTCCTCTGTCAAAGAGCAAGACGTTTGCGCTTGTATCTATTGATGAGCGTGCCACTCAGATCTAAGGCATTGGTGCTTTGGGCTTGAGTTAATGATGGCCGGTCCGGCAGGCTGTTAATCGGTCTGCAGGATCGGCTGTTTCTATGAAAGCCGGCAAGTACCCGTCTGCAGTTTGGGCTTGGAGAATAAGCAATGATCCAGACAGAAAGTCAACTCGAAGTCGCTGATAACAGCGGCGCCCGTCGAGTTCAGTGTATCAAGGTGCTGGGTGGATCCCATCGCCGTTACGCACACATCGGTGACATCATCAAAGTATCCGTAAAGGAAGCAATTCCTCGCGGTAAGGTCAAAAAAGGCCAGGTGATGAACGCTGTTGTTGTTCGTACCCGTAAAGGTGTTCGTCGTCCAGACGGTTCCCTGATCAAATTCGATAGCAATGCGGCCGTTCTTCTGAACGCTAACCTGCAGCCTATCGGTACCCGTATCTTTGGACCAGTGACTCGTGAACTGCGCGGTGAGCAGTTCATGAAGATTATCTCACTGGCCCCAGAAGTACTGTAACGGGAGCAGATCATGAAAAAGATCCGTCGTGATGACGAAGTCATCGTAATTGCCGGCAAGGACAAGGGTAAGCGCGGTAAAGTGCAAACCGTTCGTGCTGACGGCAAGCTGATTGTTTCTGGCATCAATATGATGAAGAAGCATCAGAAGCCTAACCCGATGCTGGGCACCCCTGGTGGAATCGTTGAGAAAGAAGCTGCTATCCAAGCTTCTAACGTTGCGGTTCTGAACCCTGAAACCAACAAGGCTGATCGTGTTGGCTTTACCATCTCTGAAGAAGGTAAAAAACAGCGCGTATTCAAGTCTAACGGCAAGCCTGTTGACGCGTAAGGGGTGAAAAATGGCGAATTTTAAAACCAAATATCGTGAAGAAATTCTGCCTAAGCTCAAAGAAGAGCTGGGTGTGAAGAATGTTCACGAAGTACCTCGCATCACTAAAATCACTCTGAACATGGGTGTGGGTGAAGCGATCGGTGACAAGAAGGTCATCGAGCATGCTGTTGCTGATATGGAAAAAATTGCCGGTCAGAAAGCAGTAGTGACTAAAGCGCGTAACTCTGTTGCAGGCTTTAAGGTCCGTGAAGGCTGGCCAATCGGTGTTAAAGTGACTCTGCGTAGCGATCGCATGTATGAGTTTCTTGAGCGTCTGGTTGACATTGCTCTGCCACGTGTACGTGACTTCCGCGGTCTGAGCCCTAAGTCTTTTGACGGTCGTGGCAACTACAGCATGGGTGTTAAAGAGCAGATCATCTTCCCAGAAGTTGATTATGATAAAATCGACACTCTTCGCGGTCTGGACATTACTCTGACCACTACTGCCAAGAATGACGATGAAGGCCGCGCTTTGCTGAAGGCTTTCAACTTCCCATTCCGTAACTGAAGCAGGTACGAGTTTTATGGCAAAGATATCCATGAAGCAGCGGGAGTTGAAGCGTCAGCAAACCGTTGCTAAATATGCGCAAAAGCGTGCACAGCTGAAAGCTGTGATCAAGAATCCTAACAGCACTGAAGATGAGCGTTGGGATGCACAGGTTGCACTGCAGAAGCAGCCACGTGATGCCAGCAAGGCGCGTCTGCGTAACCGTTGCCGCATTACTGGTCGTCCTCATGGCGTTCTGCGCAAGTTCGGCCTGAGCCGTATCAAGCTGCGTGAAGCCGCCATGCGTGGTGATGTTCCAGGTCTGGTTAAGGCCAGCTGGTAAGCGCATTTCATCTTCAGGAGATATAGATAATGAGTATGCAGGACCCGTTAGCAGATATGCTAACTCGTATCCGTAATGCCCAAATGGCAGAGCACGCCTCTGTCAGCATGCCATCTTCCAAAATCAAGGCTGCAGTAGCAGCGGTTTTGAAGGATGAGGGTTTTATCGCTGACTATAAAGTTGCCGGTGAAACTAAAGCTGAGCTGGTCATTGAATTGAAATACTTCGAAGGCAGACCTGTCATCGAAAACCTGAAGCGTGCTAGTCGTCCAGGTCTGCGTGCATACGCTGGCAAGGAAGCACTGCCAAAGGTTAACGGTGGTCTGGGTATCGCTATTGTTTCTACCAACAAAGGTGTAATGACCGATCGTGCTGCTCGTGCAGCCGGTGTTGGTGGTGAAGTTCTCTGCACTGTGTTCTAAGGGAGGGGTAATATGTCTCGAGTAGCCAAAAGCCCTGTTGCTATCCCTGCTGGTGTAGAGATTAAGCGCAATGGCCAGATCCTGGTAATCAAAGGATCTAAGGGGCAACTGGAACTTAGCGTTCACGCTAATGTCGAAGTGGCTCAGGAAGAAAACGTTCTGACGTTTGCTCCACGTGATGGTGCTAAGCACTCTCGTGCTTTGGCGGGTACTACCCGTGCACTGGTTAACAACATGGTGACTGGTGTTACTGCAGGTTTCGAGAAGAAGCTGCAGCTGGTCGGTGTTGGTTATCGTGCACAGGCTAAGGGTACCACCCTGACTTTGAACCTGGGCTTCTCTCATCCGGTTGAGTACGCTCTGCCGGCGGGTGTGACAGCAGAAACGCCTACCCAGACTGAAATCCTGGTAAGAGGGATTGACAAGCAGTTGGTAGGGCAGGTTGCTGCGGAAATTCGTGAATTCCGTCGTCCTGAGCCTTATAAGGGCAAGGGTGTTCGCTATGCTGACGAACGTGTTCGTCGCAAAGAAGCCAAGAAGAAATAAGGTAGGGTGAGATCATGATGGATAAGAAATCTTCTCGCCTGCGTCGTGCCCTTCGTGCAAGGGTTAAGATGCGTGAACTGGGTGCTGTTCGTCTGAGCATCCATCGTACGCCTCGCCACATCTATGCGCAGGTCATCGCTCCACAGGGCGACAAAGTGTTGGCAACTGCCTCCACTGTTGAAAAAGAGCTGCGTAGCGATGCTACCGGTAATGTTGATGCTGCCAAAAAAGTGGGTGCTCTGATTGCTGAGCGCGCCAAGGCTGCAGGTGTGACCAAGGTGGCGTTTGACCGCTCTGGTTTCAAATATCACGGTCGTGTAAAGGCGCTTGCCGATGCTGCCCGTGATGCCGGACTGGAATTCTGAGGGTAGGCGTCATGGCAAGAGATGATCGTAAAAGTAACAACGACGAAGGTTTGATTGAGAAGCTGGTACAGGTTAACCGAGTAGCCAAAGTGGTGAAAGGTGGTCGTATCTTCGGCTTCACAGCGCTGACTGTTGTTGGTGACGGTAAGGGTAAGGTTGGCTTTGGTCGCGGTAAAGCCCGTGAAGTGCCAGTTGCAATCCAGAAGGCTATGGAAGCTGCCCGTCGCAACATGATTAATGTTGACCTGAATGGCGACACCCTGCAGTACCCAGTGAAGGCGCGTCATGGTGCTTCCAAGGTTTACATGCAGCCTGCATCTGCTGGTACTGGTGTAATCGCCGGTGGTGCTATGCGTGCGGTTCTGGAAGTTGCTGGTGTACACAACGTACTGGCCAAGTGCTACGGTTCTACCAATCCGGTAAACGTGGTTCGTGCTACTTTCAATGGTCTGCGCGATATGCGTTCTCCTGAAGGTATTGCTGCCAAGCGTGGCAAAGCGGTTGAGGACATCCTGGGGTAAGTCATGGCTAAGAAGATGATCAAAGTGACGCTCTTGAAGAGCACCAGCGGTCGCCTCGAAAGCCATAAGGCTTGCGTACGGGGTTTGGGCCTGCGTCGTATCAGACACACTGTTGAAGTGGAAGACACTCCAGCGGTTCGTGGCATGATCAACAAGGTTTCCTACCTTGTCCGGGTAGAAGGAGAATAATATGCGTTTGAATACTCTGAGCCCGGCTGAAGGTAGCCGCAAAGAGGGTAAGCGCGTAGGTCGTGGCATTGGCTCCGGCCTGGGCAAGACCTGTGGTCGTGGTCATAAAGGCCAGAAGTCCCGTTCCGGTGGTTCTGTCAAGCCTGGTTTCGAAGGCGGTCAGCAGCCACTGCAGCGTCGTCTGCCAAAGTACGGCTTCACTTCCCGCAAAGCGCGCTTCACTGCTGAGATTCGTCTGCACGAACTGAGCAAGGTAGAGGCTGATGTTATCGACCTGACAGCACTGAAAGCTGCTGACCTGGTCGGCGGTAGCATCCAGCGTGCGAAAGTGGTACTGTCTGGCGAATTGGCTAAAGCAGTCACCATTAAAGGTCTGGCTGTTACCAAAGGCGCCCGTGCTGCGATTGAAGCTGCCGGTGGTAAGATCGAGGACTAAATGGCTAAGACATTACCTGTTGGGAATCAAAGCGGCTTAAACGAGCTTTGGTCTCGTGTTAAGTTCGTGTTTCTGGCGATCCTGGTATACAGGATCGGTGCGCACATCCCTGTGCCGGGCATCAATCCTGATGCGCTGGCTCGGATGTTTCAACAAAATGAAGGCACCATTCTGGGTCTGTTCAACATGTTCTCTGGCGGTGCGCTGGAGAGAATGTCGGTGCTGGCCCTTGGTATCATGCCTTATATTTCGGCGTCCATTATTGTTCAGTTGATGAGCGTAGTGAGTCCGCAGTTGGAGCAGCTCAAGAAGGAAGGTGAGTCCGGACGTCGCAAGATCAGCCAGTACACCCGCTACCTGACCGTAATCCTTGCCCTGGTTCAGGGTACTGGTATGACTGTCGGTCTGGCCAATCAGGGTGTCGCGTTCAGTACTGACATCGGCTTTTATGTTGTTGCCGTTGTTACATTTGTCACTGGTGCTGTCTTTATGATGTGGCTGGGTGAACAGGTGACTGAACGGGGGATCGGTAACGGTATTTCGATTCTCATCTTTGCAGGTATTGTCGCTGGTCTTCCAAGTGCGATTGTGCGGTCTTTCGAGTCCGCACGTCAGGGTGATGTTAATATCCTGATGTTGCTGGCCGTTGCTGTTCTGGCGGTTGCGATTATCGCATTTGTGGTCTTTATCGAACGGGGTCAGCGCCGGATTACTGTGAACTATGCCAAGCGTCAGCAAGGGCGTAAGGTGTTTGCGGCTCAAAGTAGTCACCTGCCTTTGAAAGTGAATATGGCCGGTGTTATCCCAGCTATTTTTGCTTCAAGCCTGTTGTTGTTCCCTGCGTCCATTGCGCAGTGGTTCGGTCAGGGTGAAGGTATGGGGTGGTTGCAGGAAATTGCTCTGGCGATGGGTCCGGGTCAGCCGTTGAACATCGTACTGTTCTCGGCAGGCATCATCTTTTTCTGCTTCTTCTACACTGCCCTGGTCTTTAATCCAAAAGATGTGGCAGATAATCTGAAGAAGTCAGGTGCATTTATCCCCGGGATTCGCCCTGGTGAGCAATCTGCACGCTATATCGATGGTGTCCTGACTCGCCTGACCATGTTCGGTGCTCTCTATATGACAGCAGTATGTCTGTTGCCACAGTTCCTGGTAGTTTCGGCAAACGTGCCATTCTATCTGGGTGGTACCAGTCTGTTGATCGTGGTAGTCGTGGTAATGGATACCATGGCGCAGGTGCAGTCGCATCTCATGTCGAATCAGTATGAGTCGCTGCTGAAGAAATCCAATCTTAAGGGCTATGGTGGTGGTCTGATCCGCTGATCCTGGTTCTGCAACGGTTGTGGAGTTAGTTATGAAAGTACGTGCGTCGGTTAAAAAAATCTGCCGCAACTGTAAGATCATTAAGCGTAAGGGTAATGTGCGCGTGATCTGTCAGGAGCCACGTCACAAACAGCGTCAGGGCTAATCATTTTTAGGAATCTACGGATTCTTTAATGACCCAGACTCTGGTCTAATGTGACCTTAGCTAAAAACAACCGTTCATGAATTTGTTCGTGAGCGGTTGTGTTTTATCGAAAGGAGGATTACAATTTCCGCCTTTCGACCTGATGGAAGTGTTTTGGTGCTTTGTTGTGATCAAAATGGTTCTGTCAGTATGAAAGCAGCCATCTCAGGGATATTGCAAAGGTTACTTTGTTCTCTGCTATGGTGACGTGCTTCGGTTCAATTAGTGCTCTTTTTGAAGCTTTGTAAAGAATCAAAGTGACCACTTAATAGCTGATGCACGGTTAAATGTAATAACGGAGACGATTGAATGGCCCGTATTGCTGGCGTCAACATTCCAGATAACAAACATGCCGTTATCTCGTTGACTTACATCTTTGGTATTGGTAAGACCACTGCTCAACAGTTGTGTGTTGCTACAGGCGTTAACCCGTCTGCCAAAGTATCTGATCTGAGCGAAGACCAGCTGGAAGCCCTGCGTGGTGAGGTTGCAAACCTTAACACTGAAGGTGACCTGCGTCGCGAAATCAGCATGAACATCAAGCGCCTGATGGACCTGGGTTGCTACCGTGGCCTTCGCCACCGTCGCAGTCTGCCGGTTCGTGGTCAGCGCTCGAAGACCAATGCTCGTACTCGTAAGGGTCCGCGTAAACCGATTCGTAAGTAAGAGCGTTGCATTTCTTTAAAGAAATTGAGCAACGATCTTTTTTAATACAGGATTTGTTCTGATATGGCAAAGCCAGGTACTCGTACACGTAAGAAAGTTAAAAAGTCGGTTGTGGATGGCATTGCCCATATTCACGCCTCTTTTAACAACACTATCGTGACAATTACCGACCGCCAGGGTAATGCATTGTCCTGGGCTACTGCCGGAGGCTCTGGCTTCCGTGGTTCCCGTAAAAGCACCCCGTTCGCTGCCCAGGTTGCAGCTGAGCGTGCTGGACGTGCTGCCGCTGAGTTCGGTCTGAAGAATTTGGACGTGAATGTTAAAGGGCCTGGTCCAGGCCGTGAATCCGCTGTACGCGCGCTCAACGCTTGTGGTTTCAAGATCAATAACATCACTGATGTTACCCCGATCCCACACAATGGTTGTCGTCCGCCCAAGAAGCGTCGTGTATAAGCAGGAGACCGGTAAATGGCTAGATATATAGGTCCTAAGTGCAAACTGTCTCGTCGTGAAGGCACCGATCTCTTTCTGAAGAGTGGTGTTCGTGCGCTCGAGTCAAAGTGCAAGGCAGAAAATGCGCCTGGTCAGCATGGCCAGCGTCGTGGTCGTCTTTCCGACTACGGTGTACAGCTTCGTGAGAAGCAGAAAGTTCGTCGTATCTACGGTGTACTGGAAAAGCAGTTCCGTAACTACTACAAGGAAGCTGACCGTCTGAAGGGTGCTACGGGTTCAAACCTGTTGCAACTTCTCGAGTCTCGCCTTGATAATGTGGTTTACCGCATGGGATTCGGTTCTACCCGTGCAGAAGCACGCCAGCTGGTCAGCCACAAAGCTGTCACGGTTAATGGTAAGACTGTAAATATTTCGTCTTACAAGGTTGCCCCCGGTGACGTAGTTGCCATTCGTGAGAAGGCTAAAAACCAGCTGCGTATCAATGCAGCCCTTGAACTTGCTGCTCAGCGTGGTTTTTCCACATGGGTAGAAGTTGATGCCACTAAGAAAGAAGGCGTCTTCAAGGTGCTGCCCGAGCGGAGTGATCTGGCGGCTGACATCAACGAAAGTTTGATCGTCGAGCTGTACTCCAAGTAAGGGATAGACAGTTAGGTGGGGTGTAACATCCATGCAGAATTCGGTTACTGAATTTCTAACTCCTCGACACATTGATGTTGAGGAAATCAGTCTGACACGGGCTAAGGTCACCCTGGAGCCGCTGGAACGTGGTTTTGGGCATACCTTAGGCAATGCCCTGCGTCGCATTCTTCTTTCTTCAATGCCCGGCTGTGCCGTGACTGAAGTTGAGATTGATGGCGTGCAGCATGAGTACAGTGCTATTGAAGGTGTTCAGGAAGACGTTATTGAAATCCTGCTCAACTTGAAAGGCCTGGCTATTCGCATGACTGGCCGTGACAGCGTTACTCTGACTCTGAGCAAAAAAGGTGAGGGTGTCGTCACAGCGGCTGACATCCAGCTGGATCACGATGTTGAAATTGTGAATCCTGATCATGTTATTGCCCACATGAATGACAAGGGCAATCTCAACATGAAACTGAAGATTGCTCGTGGTCGTGGGTATGAATCAGCCGACAGCCGCCGTCAGGATGAAGAGGAAACTCGCGCTATCGGCCGTCTGCAGTTGGATGCCACCTATAGCCCTGTATACCGTGTTTCCTATGTCGTAGAAAGTGCTCGTGTTGAGCAGCGTACTGACCTCGACAAGCTGGTTATTGATCTGGAAACCAATGGTACTCTGGATCCTGACGAAGCTATCCGTCGTGCTGCTACAATTCTACAGCAGCAGCTGGCTGTCTTTGTTGATCTGGAAGGTGAGTCCGAGCCTGAGCCTGTGAAGGAAGAAGATGAGGTTGATCCTATTCTTCTCCGCCCAGTTGATGATCTCGAACTGACTGTACGTAGTGCGAACTGTCTGAAGGCAGAGAACATCTACTACATTGGTGACCTGATTCAGCGCACAGAAGTTGAGTTGCTCAAGACCCCGAACCTGGGTAAGAAGTCCCTGACTGAAATCAAGGACGTTCTGGCCTCACGTGGTCTGAGCTTAGGTATGCGTCTCGACAACTGGCCACCTGCCAGTTTGAAGAGTGACGACAAGGTTTCTGCTTAATTGCAGCTGAGGGTTGCCACCGTTGAAGAAACAGAGGCAGCTCTCAGTAAGAAGAGGAAGTTTGTGCCATGCGTCATCGTAAGAGTGGCCGCAAGCTTAACCGGAACAGCTCTCATCGCAAAGCGATGTTCAAGAATATGGCTGCTTCCCTGGTTGAGCACGAAGTAATCAAGACAACACTGCCAAAGGCTAAAGAGCTACGTCGTGTTGCTGAACCGCTGATCACCCTGGCTAAGGAAGATAGCGTTGCTAACCGTCGGCTGGCGTTCGATCGTCTCCGTAACAAGGCTGTAGTTGGCAAGCTGTTTACTGATCTGGGTCCGCGTTTCAAAGAGCGTCCAGGCGGTTATATCCGTATCATCAAGTGCGGTTTCCGTCATGGTGATAACGCGCCTATGGCTTACGTTGAGTTGCTGGATCGTCCTGCTGTTGAAGCAGTAGAATCCGTAGACTAAGCATAAGTCAGATATAAAAAAGCCGGGATTATCCCGGCTTTTTTATTTATTGTACTGATCCCTCCTGAAGTCTTAATTTCAATTCCCAGCGTGTTCAGCGCACCTCACCCTTCGTAAAGTATTTAGAATCGCCTAAACATAGCTATTTTAACTTGGCATATGGCTAATTCTGGTTAATTTTGAACAATTCAGAACTATTAATACTTTCTAGAATCAAATTTTTCATTATCCAATTATTTGGTAAAGGTATTAATAATGTTATCTCATCCTAATCATTCCAGTGTTGTTACGAGGCAGCCACAAGCTTACTCTGGGCATGCAGCAAGATCTGAGCCTTCAAAAGATAAGTGTATTAAATTCGAAAGGATGCTAGGTCCTCTTGAATCAGGGATGGTTGATGAATTATGTAAGAAACTATCAGGTATGCATCATAGTGACCGTTCTGATCGTTCTTGTCACTGTGCAGTTAAGTATAGTGATTCTGATACATTAGTAGGCTTTAGAAAGCCGGGTCAAAGGCCTGTTATTATTCAGATGCATGATAAAAACCATCAGCATTTAGGGCGTGGTGCGTATGGTTATGTGTATGAAAGTAGTAAGCTAATGCAAAACTCAGCAGGGAAGTGGGGAATCCCTGAAGGAGATCAATATAAGAGGGTAATGAAGGTACAGGAGGACTCAAGTGATGCACGGAGTGAAATAAACTTTCAATTAGAACAGCCAGGCTCGTTGGGAGCAGGGCGTGTTGGGGGAGTTCAGTATTTAGACCAGTTGCGTCTACCTGGGAACTGTTTACAAAAGTTATTTGAAAATCATGATTGGCCTATTGGTAATCGGTTTGAATGCGCTGTTGCTATGTTGAAGTGTGCGCAGGTCTATGAAACAGGAGGTAAAGCACACCCTGATGTTAAGCCTGACAATATGATTTTCGACGCTGATAAAAAAGAAGTGAGCTTTATTGATAATGCTCATGTGCATGACCTTGAGGGTCCAACTGCCATCAAGCCTATTGGACCTCGAGGGACACCATATTTTATTGCCCCCGAGCAATATAATCGAATGAATATTACGCCTAAGGCGATGGTGTATTCACTTGGAATTATTCAGCTAAATCTTTTTTCTAACAGACCTGATGATTACGCAGTGGCTAAATCACAGGTGTTACAAAAAAAGAAGACAATGCTAGATACTGCAAAGCTGCTTCCTGAGCTCAGGAAGGTAAGTCCTGATTTTGTCGAACAGCTTGAAGGCTTCCTGATACAAATGGTTTCTGATGATCATCGATTGCGCCCTGATTTGACTGTTTGTGTGACACGGCTTGCCGCTTTCGAAAGTGCATACAAAGTCATTGAGAGCTCTGAAAGTAAAATTAAACAGCAATGTGAGCAGGTTAAGCGTCTGAAAGAGCAGCTTTCTAAACAGGAAAGAGCTAATGCTGCCCCTAGAGCGGATCTTAAAAGTCAACAGGAGATCACAAAGCTTAAAAAAGATGGGGAAGAGAAACAAAGGCTTTTGCAGGAAACACTTGAGCAACAGGAAAAGGCGCTTTGTGATATGCGGGAGGCACAGAAAAAAGAGCTTGATGAAATGATGCGTGAGCAGGGTAGAGCACTCGAAAAGGAAAAAGAGAGAAATAAAGAGTTGCAGAAACGAACAGCTCTTCTTGAAAGGAGGGCGGTAGCAGCAGAAAGCAGTAGAAAAAATATTTCAGAGCAGCTTCAGCAGCTGACTGACGAAGCCAAAAAAATGGAAGTAAGCCTTTATGATAAGGATCAAAAGGTAGAAAAACTAATTGGGGAGGTGGCAACGGTTGAGAGCCAGAAACTGAAAGAAGAACAAGCGCGGGTTAAGGCAGAGGAAAAAATTACTGAATATGAATTAGAGTTGGGTGCTGAGAGAGAAGGCCATAAAGAAGCCAGGGGTAGGTTGCTTGATGCAGAAGCTCAAAAGAAAAAACTAGAGTCTGAGAAGACATCTGAAGCCCAAAAAGTTCAGGAGCTTTCAAGCAAGTTATCTCAAAATCTGAAGGCTCCATTGGACAGATTGAAAGCGTTGGCAACTAACCGTATTGGTGTAGATAAAACTGAGTTCAGCAAGATACTTCCCGGAATTTTAGAAGCACAACAATCCAATTCTGAGAAGATTTTATATTTGGAAGAACTTGCCAAATTTATTTTTTGCAATGCTTCTCTTGATGGTTCCGATAAACCATATACACATCAGTCCTATTTAAGGTCTCTTTCATTATATTCCCGCCGACAGCAGGTTGACTTTACAACTACGCAACGAATGCACCTAGAGGTCGTTGTGCTAGAGGCTAAAGCGCTGGCAGCAAAAATGCTAAGTGGTGATGACAACAGTAAGCATGAGGCTTGCCGCTTTTTACATGAAGGTTTCGTTACACGAGTTCAAGTTACTGATGTTTTAACAAAAGACAGTGGTTGGGCTGAGCTTCTGCTTGCATCTACGCCTAGAATTTCAAATTTCCAGTTTACGCCAGAACAGGTAGCAACGTTTAGTCAATCTCACCTCTGCAAAGAGTTAGTAGATGGCAGGGGTGGAAATCCCGGGAAAAGTAAACAACTTACTGGTTTTTTGACAAGCTTGGAAACGATGAATCAATCTGATGCTGCTAAGAGTTTGCTAAAGATGCTGCCGGGTAACGAGCCATTTGATAAGCTTGTTGCTTTGGAAAAAGAGTTTTTGTCTATTCTCACTAGGCCCACAGCTTATACTAGAGGTGAGCAAGGAACTGTCGCTTGGCTTGCTGAATCTATGTGGGAAAGTGTTGCTGGAGAAAAGCATATTCGGGTTGATATTGATTCTCCATCGGCAACCAAAATGAAGCATATTACTTTGCTTCGGTCTGCATATGAAGAGGCTTTAAAACTATTGGTAGATAAGGAATTGACTTTAAGGGAAGTGGAAGTGCTATTGGATAGTCGTCTAATTCAATTCTCTCCCGTGCAATACCAGCATGAGCTTCAAGGCTTTCAAAATGAACTCACTTATGTAGTTACTACACTTCTGGAATCAAAGCAGAACTTTGAAACCTATAAGGATTGCTTGCATAAAAAGTACGGGGCAGAATTTTCTGCTTCATAGTATCAGTTTATTTAAGCTGATAAGGCTTTGTGTTTGGAATTTAGTAGTTTTTATACCGTGCATAGTTAAGTTTCTGACTACTTGAAAGCGAGTATATTTTACCATGTGTCTATTTACCGCTTTTTCTCATTCAGCCTGCCCCTAAGCTCTGACATAAGATCTATATTTCCTCCGAGAGGAGGCTTTTTTGCTTTATCCAATGGCGGTTGGTAACTATCTTCTTCAACTACTGGTGATTGCTGCTCGGTGCTGCCGATATCCTTGTTTTGAAGCATCGGGTTGTTTGCTAATGCATTCATAACCGGGCTAGCAATTTTATCACCTTGCTGCTTTTTAGAAGTCTTTGGATGTTTATCAGTTTCTACAGGTCTTAATATCATGCCCTTTTGAATGTCCAGAAGCAGGTTTTTTCGATCGTCACTGGCTGGTGCAGAAGATATGTAAGGTACAGAAGGGGGGGGGGCTTTTTGAGGCAAAGGTGGAATGTCTTCGGCTTTCTGGTTAACCATATCTGATGGTTCAATTGAGTCTTCTTCTGCTTCAAGATCAACCAGAGTGATAGAGTCTTGTTCCAACGAACGAGCTGTTGTAGATAATGTGCTGTTAAAAGTGCTCTCAAGTTCACTCTCCGAATCTGAATCGCCAGCAATTGCTTTTCTTCTTGAGACCAAGTCATTTGGAGATAAGTTAACTGGCCCAGCATATTGCTCGTTGCTGTCGAGTTTAGGTGCTGTCCGGGTAAACAGAACATCATGCTGTAACGTTTTGGGCTTGGATGTCTCGGCATTAAGACTTTCTGCAGAGGGGAGCGCCTCATCAGGCGATGAGGTGTCCTCTGTTGATAAGGCATCCTGTTTAAACGAAGCAGTTAACTCTTCGAGCTTTTCAATGAATAAATCATAATCGTCGTCTAATACTTCCTCGTCCACAACCTGTTCATCCACAGGAGAATATTTTTCTGGGTTATTTAACTGGTGCCTTGCCAGAACCCAGGCATGCTGTTCTTCCTGTAGGTCTGAATCGGTCCAGTTGAAGCTGACAGCCATTTGAATATTAAGAATGCCGTTATTAATTGCCTGACTGGTATGGCGATATAGGGATGCTGCCGTCGTAAGTTGTTCAAGTTGTGGATGGTATTCACGACTTGCTTTAGCTAGGTCACGGCAGATATTAAATACCAGAGACTTTGCCTGTTCAGGCTCCTGGGCCAATATGACACGGCAGTTATCAAGAATACCATTCAATACAGCAGCTGATGCATCGGTTGGGTGTTGGTCGGAAATAAACTTATGGTAAATGAATTCCAGAGCCTGACAGTCAATTGGAGATGCCAATACTTCTGAAACCAGTCTCTTTGTTAATTGGTTTACGCTACTCTGCTGTGCTGCCCATGCCGGGTTATTTGAGAGTTGATGTATATGACTAGCCAGCTTGGTATAGCTATGCGTGTTTCGCGCTTCAGCAAATAAACGATCAATGCTTTTTTGGCTTGCTCGTGCAGTGTTTGCAGTGTGTGGGGTATTTATCTTTTTGGGCTGTGAAAATGATTGCTGCCGGAATGCAGTTGGTGATTTTGGATATTGTTCAGTAGGGCTTTTTACCAAACCTCCTGAACTGATACTTTCCCCAAGAGCGCTATCCAAAGTGGCAATTAGCTGCTCTGATGCAGTGATGCCGTTCTTGATGGACTGGTTGGCAGATTCTTTGCTGGCTTTGTTTTCTGTATCTGGAAGATTGTAAGTTATTTTGAGCGCACGCTTAGCCCTGGGATCTGGAAATTTACTGACTTGCTTTGAAACTTTGCTCAGTTCCTTTTGGGTGGGGTGAGCTGGGTCCTTGAAGTGCTTTTTGACGAGGTTGGAAGCTTGGCTTCTTACGGACATTCTTACTTTATGAAATGGCATTATTTGCCGATCGGTAGGGCATTCGGGAAGGTACTCTTTGCGCAAACCGGATAGTTTTCTATAAGTCTTACCGAGCTGACTCAGGCTGTTGGCTTCCTTGATTTCAGCTTCTAGTAATTTCAGCTCATTAGCTGGGATGCCTTTATGGCTGGTCTTGCTTTCTGCTTTGGTCTGTCCGGTCAGAGGGGGAAGATCTCCAAGTGGGTGGTTTAACCCTTTCGTTTTTACAGCCTTCCTCTCTGAAACTTGTCTGCCAGTAACGGTATTGCTAGGTTCAGTTTTTTCTGTGTTTTTTGTCGGTTTAACTGCGTTATCACCTGAATGATTACTTTGGACAGAGCGGTGCTTGTGCTTGCCTTCTGGTGGCCGTGCGTTTTTATCCAGCTCTTTGGTGCTTATATCAACTACCTGTACTGTTGGACCCTCGACTCTCGCTGCCATCCTTGTCTCCAGAAAATATCCCTGACCTTCTCCCTCTTAAAGTGTAGCCATCCTGATTTTTATTCTTTTATTTTATAAAATAAATTTCCTTATACTTTTTTTATAATGCATCTGTATCTTGGCTCTTAAAAAACAGCCTGCTAGATTGTTTCCCTGAATTGTTTAGCGTTAAATGAAAACCAGTCCTTTTCAGGTTATTTATGATCACGAAGCTCCATCATCTGGCAATTATTGGTACAGATAAGACCGCCTCCTTGTATTTTTATCGCGATCTTTTGGGTTTTGAAGTGGTAGGAGAGTACTATCAGGAGGGCAGAGAAAGCTGGAAGATTGATCTTGTGATGTCCGGGGGTGGGCAACTTGAGCTGTTTATTTTCAAAAATGCCCCCTTCCGCCTGAGTTACCCTGAAGCCAGAGGGCTTCGTCATATCGCTTTTGAAGTTGATGACCTTGATAAAACGTTGAGTAATCTTTCTAAAAATGGCATTGCGGCAGAGCCAGTCAGAGTGGATCCATATACTCAGGCCAGATTCACTTTTATAAAGGATCCGGATGGCCTTCCAGTTGAACTTTACCAGCCTGAATGAGTAAATTTGACTCTGCAGGTGCTTATCTGGTTATAACCTGTTAAATATTAAGGAGATTTACCATGGGTCTGTTTGATGCCCTATTGGGTAATGCGGGCGAAATGACCAATGCGGAAGCAATGGACGACCTGGCGACTATTCTCAACCCGTCAGAATCTGTTGAGCTTGCTTATAAACTGGTTCGCGATATGGTGGTGCTGACGAATCACCGGTTGATTCTTATTGATAAGCAGGGGTTGACTGGTCGCAAGGTTGAGTACCGTTCAATACCGTATAAATCAGTCACTATGTTTACGGTAGAGTCTGTTGGTCACTTTGATCTGGATGCCGAATTGAAAATCTGGATTTCAGGCCAGCCAGAGCCAATGCAGATGGAGTTTAACAGTAAGACTAATATTTATTCTCTGCAGGCAATACTGGCTGCAAAGGTGGCAGGGCAGTAGGCTTTTCGGTTGCATCAAGCCTGTTCAATTGAGCTGGAAGGCGGCTATACGAGCCACCTTTCCGGGCTTAAACCAGAGGGCTTGTGATTGGTATTCCCGAGTTCTTATGCCTTGCCCCAAACAGTTCTGGTTTGGGCTGAGTCAGAAACCTCACCTCAACACCTAAGTCTTGGTTAAAGCAAAAGGCCACGTTTGTGGCCATATCTGTATTACCCCTGAACTCTCAATAGGTTCGAAAGCGCCGGGTTAGGCTTATCAGCTGCCTTGAATATCAGGGCGATTTTGCCAATGGTTTGAATAAGGTCGGAGTTTGTGGCACTGATCAATTCACTGATCAGTTGCTGTCGGGTTTCCCGATCACCAATGGCAAATTTAATCTTGATCAGTTCATGGTCATTCAGTGCGCGCAGTGTTTCTTCAACCACGCCATCCGTCAGCCCCTTATCAGCCACGATGACGACCGGATTCAAGTTATGGCCAATTGCACGAAAATGCTTCTTTTTTGCTGCGTTCAAACTCATGTTTGCTATTCCTGATAATATCTTCAATAACGAATCGTCATACGCGACTTCTTGATAATGGGTATGACCTGATTTTTCCGGAGAAGTTTTCGTTAATACAGGTTGGGGACAGTGAAGTAATTTTTAAAAAATTGAACTTTTCTGCCTTGGGCTGGATGCTGAAAAGAGTGGGTCGCTGTGCAGCGGCTTTTGACTACTTTATGGTAGTGGCTGTTCACAAAAAGTCACTCGACAACATAATCAAGCTTCTGGTGAGGCATGCTATCGCTTTCTGGCTGTTGAGGGAAGTCTATCTACCGTTCAGATACACCGTGTATTTTTGTCAGAAAAGACCATTTTTAGTGAGTTTTAAGGTGCTTTTAGCGCTCGAGCCAAGCTCCTGTTGACTATTCTACACTTGCTACTGGTAATTAAGTGCAGGGTGGGGTAGTTCATTGAGCGATTACACTCATTTGTGGCAGAGGCTGGTTAGTTTCTGGTTTGAGTTCAGGCACTCGGTTGTGGCTTTCGCCGTCTTTGTCAATGGATTGCTGATTTTCAAGACCATCTGGGGGATGCCGGTTAACCTGCTGAATCTATTTCAGATCAACAATCTTGTTGATGTGGACTGGGCTGATGTTGCGGATGGTCCTTGGTTTTTACTCGGTGTTTTTTTAATGTTGAATGCCCTGGGTATGTTGTTTCGAGCAAGAATTGCCTGGGCTGTCAGTGTGTTTCTTTTAATCATTACACTGGCATTTACCATGCATTTTTACCCATTGCTACGCTCGAGAAGTCTGTTTTGTGCCGTGACTCTTATTGGTATTCTATTACTGGGAAAAGACTTTAAACGTTCCAGTGCAACCGCCGGTGGTATTTTTGCCATCATCAGTTTCTCCATTCTGTTGTTTTATGCCAGTTATGGCTCACTCTATTTTGGCAGTGGCTTTTCACCCGAAATTGATAATCTGGTAACGGCTTTTTACTTTTCGATTGTGACGATGACAACCGTTGGCTATGGCGACATTATTCCAAAAACAGAGCCGGCCCGGCTGTTTACTGTCTCAATGATTATTGCGGGTATTACTGTATTCGCGACATCGTTAACCACCGTTTTCGGTCCAGTAATTCGCAGTGGTATCGGTAAACTGGTGAAGGGTAGAGAGCAGGCCATGAGCAGGAAAGATCATTTTATCGTTTGTGGGACATCTATTTTAGCGATGGGGACCATCAGTCAGCTGATGCAAAGAGGGCTCGATTTAACGGTGGTCACGGTACGCCCGGAAGATGAGTTCCCCCAGATAGAGCAGAAAGCAGGCCAGAAACTGGACCTGATTTCTGGTGACAGTACTGACAATACTGTGCTTGATAGTGCCGGGTTGGCGGGTTGTCGTGCTCTGTTAGCGCTTACTGATGATGATGCAGCGAATGCATTTATTGTGTTGACGGCAAGGGAAATGAATCCTGACCTTAGAACTGTGCTCGTTGTGAATGATGCAAAAAATATGAATAAAATCAGACAGGTAAAGGCGGATGTTATTCTGTCTCCCCAATTATTTGGCAGTGAGATTCTAGCCTGTGTTCTAAATGGTGAAACACTGGACCATGATAAGCTGACCTCCATGCTGCTGACCTCTGGGCATGGCCTTTTCGACAAGGGCTAGGAGGCTGCCGTCCTCGCTACGGGCGCTACTCTCGGACACCCTCCTGAGGGGGGGTGTCTAATACTAAGGTCTTTCCCGCTGAACTCTTTTAACTCCAAAAGGTCAAATCCCCTATATAGCTAAAAAATGCTAAATAAGGGAGCTTTTATGAGAAATCAAAGAGGGATGCTTTTTTCTTTTCGACCATTATTCCTAACCCTGCTTATTCTGGCTGGGCCGGTCTTTTCAAGCACATTTTATGAAGAGCCGGATTCTGATGGTGACTTTCTAGCGGCTCAGTTGATTCCAGCAGATGAATATACTGAGATTGAGCCGTTTCCAGATGAGGGGTTTATTGATTGTGGTTCAGAGTGTGATGATCAAGAGATTGATGTAAGCCCTTTTCCTGATGAAGATTTTATTGATAGTGACCTGTCTGAGGATTCTTTTGATAGTTATGATGACCTTTCGGAGAACCTTTCCGATCTGCCAGTCTATCAATACCCCTATGATCATCTGCCATCTCAGCTGGAAGCCGAGGGAAAGGAGTCTATAAAGCTTTTCGTTTACGGAAGTCTTATGGATTTTAAGTCTGCCAAGCAGACGTTGAGTGAAAGTACATTAAAAACACGCAAGCTGGCAAAGGCCTATGGCGTAAAAACAATTTATAACCGATCAGTTCCCTATATTTTCACACCTCACTGGGGTGAGCCTGACAACCCCTATGCGATCGCTATGTTGAACACCATTGTTACAGGGCATTCGGCAGAGGTTGCACTGGGTGTACTCCTGGATATTCCGCTTGATGAAATACCTGCCCTGCTTTCCAGGGAAGTGGGCTATGACTTGAAGCCGGTTGTTGTCGAGGACTGGGTCGAGCCGCTAACAGGGAAAATGGTAAATATATCCGCAGTTCATGGCATGGGAAATTATCGAGTAGCTTATGTCTTGAGTTCGCCAACACCGAGTCAGTACACGGCAGCCCGACTTCTTCCGCGAGAAGGCTATTACCAGAGGGTTATGGAAGCTGCCCGCTCCAATGGGCATTTGTTTTTCCAGCAGTGGCTGAATAATACTTATCTTGCTGATGGGGTTACTACTGTTGGTTATTACGAGCTTTATAAAGATAAAGTTGCCAAAGAGTTTGACCAGCAGAAATGTGCGGTATGTGTTAACTTGTAATGCACAGTAATACCTAGTTTGCCTCTTAATCTTTTGCCTTCTCCTTCTATCGCAGTCAGGATGGATACTATATTATTCGCATGGCTTTCACTTGATCAGCTGATTGCTCAGCTGTTCTTTTCGTATATTGACTTCTATCCCCTTCAGTTTTCTGGCTAATAGTTGTCTGTTTACAACTATCAGGTTCATATAGGCAGTTTGCAAAAAGACTATGGCGAGATCCAAAAGTAGTGGTCGCTGGTTGAAAGAGCACTTTGATGACCATTATGTAAAGCAATCGCAAAAAGATGGGTGGCGATCCAGAGCCAGTTATAAACTGCTGGAAATTCAGGAGAAAGATAAAATCTTTCGACCGGGTCTGAAGGTGGTTGATCTTGGTGCTGCTCCGGGAGGCTGGTCTCAGGTAGCAGTTCAGCTCGTGGGTGATCAGGGGCGGGTAGTTGCTTCTGATATATTACCCATGGATGCTATTGCTGATGTCGATTTTGTCCAGGGCGATTTCACAGAAGACGCTGTACTGGAACAGATATTGGAAACCATCGGTTCTGATAAGGTAGACCTTGTAATTTCTGATATGGCCCCCAATATGAGTGGAGCACTGACTGTTGACCAGCCTAATGCAATGTACCTGGTAGAGCTGGCATTGGACTTGTCTCGGCAGGTTTTGCGTAAAGGTGGTGTTTTTTTAGCCAAAGTTTTTCAGGGAGAAGGCTTTGATGCCTACCTGAAGGATATGAAAACCAGCTTTGACAAGGTGCAGACCCGAAAGCCTTCGGCTTCCAGGGCGCGTTCAAGAGAAGTGTATCTGCTGGCCACAGGCTTCAGGGGATAATACGGAATCTTATTTATAGGGTACATTAATCAGCTTGATAGAAGACAATCACTGTTACACAGATTGCTGATCGTGTATCGTTGCAGATAAGCATTAATACATAATTCCAGCGAGCCAGGGGAACGTGCTCATTCTAAACGATTACCTGAGGCTTAAGTACGCTCAAGAGAGGTTAGCCCCTTGAATGATATGGCAAAAAATCTGATTCTCTGGGTCATAATCGCCTTGGTGCTATTGACCGTTTTTAAAAATTTCGATGGTATGCAGTCGTCTACTCAGAAGGTTGCCTACTCTGACTTCATCAGTATGGTTGAAAACCGGCAAGTCAGTAAGGTTGTTATTGATGGCTTTACCATTACCGGCCTGTTGAACAACAGTGAGCGCTTCGAAACTAACCTGCCACCCACTGTGCCGGATAATAAGCTGATGGATGAGCTTTTACTTGGCAAAGTTCAGGTTGAGTCAAAGCCTATTGAAAAGCAAAGTATCTGGACTCAGCTACTGGTAGCCAGTTTCCCGATCCTGGTTATTCTGGCGGTCTTCATGTTCTTCATGCGTCAGATGCAAGGTGGCGGCGGCGGTCGTGGAGGCCCGATGAGCTTTGGTAAAAGTAAGGCTCGCCTGTTGTCTGAAGACCAGATCAAGACGACATTTGCTGACGTTGCCGGTGTAGAAGAAGCCAAGGAAGATGTTCAGGAGTTGGTGGACTTTCTGAAAGACCCAGGTAAGTTCCAGCGTCTGGGTGGACGTATTCCACGCGGTGTTCTGATGGTTGGACCTCCAGGTACCGGTAAAACGCTGATAGCCAAAGCCATTGCCGGTGAAGCGAAGGTACCGTTCTTTACCATCTCCGGTTCCGACTTTGTTGAAATGTTTGTGGGTGTTGGTGCCTCACGTGTTCGTGACATGTTTGAGCAGGCTAAGAAGCAGGCGCCTTGCATTATCTTCATCGATGAGATCGACGCAGTGGGTCGTCATCGTGGCGCGGGTATGGGTGGTGGTCACGATGAGCGTGAGCAGACTCTTAACCAGCTGCTGGTAGAAATGGATGGTTTCGAAGGTAACGATGGTGTCATTGTTATTGCTGCCACAAACCGTCCAGATGTTCTTGATCCAGCGCTATTGCGTCCTGGTCGTTTTGATCGTCAGGTTGTTGTTGGTCTTCCAGATATTCGTGGCCGTGAGCAGATTCTCAAAGTGCATATGCGCAAGGTGCCTGTATCCGATGATGTCAAGCCATCAGTAATTGCTCGCGGTACTCCGGGTTTCTCCGGTGCTGATTTAGCGAATCTTGTCAATGAAGCGGCACTGTTTTCAGCCCGTGCGAACCAACGCACAGTGGGTCAGAAAGAGTTTGACCAGGCAAAAGACAAAATCATGATGGGCGCTGAGCGCAAATCCATGGTGATGAGTGATAAGGAAAAGAGTAATACTGCTTATCATGAGGCTGGTCATGCTATTGTGGGTCGATTGGTACCTGACCATGATCCTGTATATAAAGTGAGCATTATTCCTCGTGGTCGGGCGCTGGGTGTTACCATGTTCCTGCCGGAAGAAGATCGTTACAGCCAGAGCCGTCAGGCATTATTGAGTCAAATCTGCTCCCTGTTTGGTGGTCGTATCGCTGAAGAAATGACCCTTGGAAAAGATGGTGTTACAACCGGTGCCTCCAATGATATTCAGCGTGCTACTCAAATTGCTCGAAGTATGGTGACCAAGTGGGGGTTGTCTGAAAAGCTGGGGCCACTGCTTTATGATAACGATGAAGGTGAAGTCTTTCTGGGTAAAAGCTATGGGAGTGGTGGTTCTCATTCTAATGTTTCCGGTGAAACTGCCAAGCTTATTGATCAGGAAGTTCGCCAGCTAATTGATGAGTGCTATAGCCGGGCTAATCAGATTCTTGTGGATAACCGTGACAAGCTGGATAAGATGGCGGAAGTGCTGATTCAGTATGAAACCATCGACAGTGATCAGATCGATGACATCATGGCTGGTCGGGAAGTTCGTCCTCCTAAGGATCCTGGCGACCAGGATAATAACGACGGTGGAGTTAAGGCTGCTGCAGACGAGCCGGACGTGAAAACTGAAGAGACTGATAAAAAAGACAGCGATAGCTCAATTGGTGGTCCTGCTGGGGAGCACTGATTTGAAGTCAGGTCTATGATTGTGAAGGGCAGGTATTTCCTGCCCTTTTTTATACCTTCCGTATTTGTAAATACATCATTGCTATCTGCATTTGTGACTACTTTTGGTATATCAATTTCAGGGGTAGTGATTTATCAGGGCAGTTATCTGCGAATAAAAACGTCTGGCTGTCCCTAGATCTGAGGAGCTTTCATGAGCAGTGAATTTAAGTTGAATTGTGCAGGGAAAATACTGGATCTGAGTAAGCCCAGGGTCATGGGTGTTTTGAACGTTACGCCAGACTCTTTTTATGAAGGGAGTCGTTGTCCTGATGACTGGCTGAATGTCGCAGAACAGATGATTAAGGATGGGGTAGATATTCTCGATATTGGTGGTGAATCAACTCGGCCAGGTGCAGCAGGGGCACCTACTCAGGAAGAGGAGTTGGAGCGTGTGCTGCCAGTTATTGAAGGCTTGGCATCACGCTTTAATGTGATTATTTCTATTGATACCAGCTCTCCTTTGGTGATCAGAGAGGCGGTAAAAGCCGGTGCAGGGATTATCAATGATGTGCGTGCGTTACATCGCGAGGGGGCTCTGGAAGCGGCGGCAGATACCAATGTTCCGGTGATTCTTATGCATTCGCTGATTAATCAGCCGGAGCCAGGTTTTGTACCAGTCTATGGCGATGTGGTCGAAGAGGTCAGTCAGTACCTGATGGATTGTGTAGAGCGCTGTGAAAATGCGGGGATTGTTAGAGAGCGGCTGATTCTTGATCCGGGGTTTGGTGGTGGGATGTTTGGTAAAACACCGGTTTATGACCTTGAAATGTTGAAAGGGTTTCGTCGCTTTCATGAGCTGGGTCTGCCAGTCTTTGCTGGTATGTCACGAAAGTCATTTATTGGGTCAACGCTTGACCGAGACACTGAAGACCGGCTTCCCGGTAGTCTGGCTGCTGCCATGCTTGCTGCACAGGCCGGAGCCCATATTATCCGTGTGCATGACGTGCGGGAAACGGTAGATGTTCTCCGCTTTCTGCAAGCCGTTGACGAAGCATAACTGTCTGATATCTATGGCACCTGCCAGCTCAGAGATGTGTCACTGAGGTGGTGGGGAGTCACTTACCCATGATGCCTCTGGTTTTACTCTTTTCATAATTCCTTTCTTATTACCAAAGCTATCTCATGGTACTGGTGGTTCACTTGAATGAGTGAGATGATTACCCGTTATTGCTTTCAAATATACTTTTGGTAAACGGCTATGGCGCGCAAATATTTTGGTACCGACGGGATTCGTGGGAAGGTTGGTGACTTTCCAATTACACCAGATTTTGTCCTTAAGCTGGGTTGGGCCGCTGGCCGTGTTCTGGCTGAAGAAGGTGAGGGGAAGGTAATTATTGGCAAAGATACCCGCATCTCCGGTTATATGTTTGAGTCTGCCCTGGAAGCAGGCCTGTCTGCAGCCGGTATTGATGTTGTGCTGACTGGGCCAATGCCAACCCCTGCTATTGCCTATCTGACTCGTACATTCAATGGGCAGGCAGGCATTGTGATCAGTGCTTCTCATAACCCATTTTACGACAATGGTATTAAGTTTTTTGCAGGTGATGGTACCAAGCTCTCCGATGACGTTGAGTTGAAAATTGAGGCGTTGCTTGAATCGGAGATCGATGTGGTGGATTCCCTGAGTCTGGGGAAAGTCACCCGGATGGACGACGCTGCTGGTCGATACATTGAGTACTGCAAAGGCAGTACCTCTCAGCAGCTGGATCTGCGTGGTATGAAAATTGTAATTGATGCTGGCCACGGCGCAACGTATCAGGTCGGACCCGCGGTCTTTCGTGAATTAGGCGCTGAAGTTATTGCCATGGGTACCAGTCCGGATGGTGTCAATATTAATGAAGATGCGGGCTCTACCAAACCAGAAGGTATGGCTGCCAGAGTTAAAGAGGCCGGTGCGGACCTGGGTATAGCCTTTGATGGTGATGGTGACCGGGTCATCATGGTGGATGATAAGGGCGAAATCGTTGATGGTGATCAGTTGCTCTTTATTATTGCCATGGATCGTCACTCTAGAGGGGTGCTGAATGGTGGTGTTGTAGGCACATTGATGACAAACCTCGGCATGGAAAAAGCCCTGGAGGCTGCTGGTATCCCCTTTGCCCGGGCGAATGTTGGAGACCGTTATGTGAATGAGCTTTTGATAGCCAATGACTGGCAGTTGGGCGGAGAGTCATCTGGTCATATTATCTGTCGTGATGCTTCGACGACAGGGGACGGGATTGTTGCCGCGCTGAAGGTGTTGAAAGCGATGCAGACCTCAGGTAAATCGCTTTCTGAAATGGTTGGTGCAATTACGCTTTATCCTCAAATCATGATTAATGTCCGCGTTCAGAATAAGCGTGATACCGACACTATCCCGGGTATTGTTGAGGCGGTAAAGAAAGCAGAAGAACAAATGGCTGGAAAAGGCCGTGTACTGCTGAGACCTTCAGGCACAGAGCCAGTCATTCGGGTGATGGTGGAAGGTGAAGATGGTGCTCAGGTACAGGCTCAGGTAGAAAAGCTGGCGAAGGTTGTTGAAAAAGAAATGAGCTAAGGGTGGACAAGGGCTGGCAGCGTGGTTTTGGCTGTGCTTCACACTGGAGTTTCAAGGTGGCCTCCTTTTTGTCGTGTAATGTTGTTATTGTCTGATGGGGCTGGTTGGTAAGTGCTCTCTTCTATATCTGTCGTCTCATTATAGCCATTGAGAGCCTTTACTTCAGAGTGTCGGTTGTTTTCTGGGGTAGGGCTCTTTTCTGTGTTCAGGAAGAAGTAGCTGTAAACACTTTGCAGAATGTGAATACAGGCATAGCCAGTTAGAGCACCCAAAGTAGTGACTTCCAGATAATTAGTCCTGCTATCTATATTTTTACAGTTAGCAAGGGTGTGGTTGTTTTCATAACAGTCTTTTGCAATGGTTCCCAGTACAGCGAAAGTGCCGCCAATCACTGCGCCTGAAATCCTGACCACTCGTGAGCCAAACAGTTTTTTTGCTGGGGGTGGAGCCGTGGACTTGATTTGAAAGTTAGTAGTAGTGGGTTGTATAACTGAGATGGTAGGCATTATTGTTTTTGGATATGTACTTAAGGGCAGTGAATTTAGTCTTTATGACGCACACTTTTAAAATTCTCGATAGTCACTTCCAGGAAGGTCTGCTTAGTTGAATGATGAGTGTTTAAGGCTGACGTTAAAAACTAATGCCTGCGCCTGCTGATACCACGGATGTGCCCTCTGAACTTCCATATCGCCCTTGAATAATCACCCCGCTATCAAAGCGACGTGATATGCCTACTGCAATGGCTGAATGCTTGTCGAAATAGCCAAAACCTATTCCAATGAAGCTTTTCTCAGGTCGATAGTCGGAGGGGATTGCAGAAAGTGCTGCATTCACACTAATGGCTCTGGCTTGTTTTTCGACCTGATGGGAGAGTGAGTCATAGATGCTTGCAGTAAGGTTTAACTGTTCTGTCAGGTGAGCGATTTCCTGTGTTACCTGTTCCGTTGCTTTATGTTGTTGCTGGGGGTTAAAAAGCTGTATGGAAAGGTCTCGGGCGGAGGCCGTATAAGTTTGACCATCTCTATTGTAGCTATAGTTCCCCTCTGGCCAGCTGGGCTTTAAAGTTAGCAGTCCGTTCTTGTATACGGTTTTGCTAAGGTGGGGGTATTGGGTATTCATGTAAACCTGCTGCATGTTAATCGCATCGCGGTTCTCATCAGCCATCTCCTTGAGCTGTGAATTCAAAGGCTCTTGATCACTACTGGGAGCATTAATCTCAACAGAGGGCAGGGTAGTTTGGGGGCTTGTATCAGCCTGGGCAAGTGTAATTACTTGCGGGATAGCTATGGCAATGGCTATCAGGGATTTCATACTTAACGTCCTCATGACAGGACTAAAAGGGTGGTATAAATGATGTGTGTGGTTTGGGTAGTGTTCGGCGGGCCGTGGTAATTCCAGATAAACCAACGGAATAAAACGAAATTGTGACTATATGATAATCCTACCCAAAGAGTTGGCCTCACGATTAACTGAAAATAGCTTCTGAGGACTTGAAAAGTACCTTGATGACATATATAGCTACTTGGTGAATTTTCAGCAAATTGTTGAATTGGTTAGTAGTGAAAATAGCTGTAAAAATAGCTTGAAAGCCAGTAATAGTGGCGCTCTGAGTCGAGTGCTTTCTTGCTCTGAGACAAGGTGAATTTGTTGTATGTTCCTAGCTTTCGGGTTAGTATTCCCGCCTCGCGATCAAAGAGGTAAGCGGTATGCGTCAGCCACTGGTAGCCGGAAACTGGAAGATGAATGGATCTTCAGACAGTATCCGTGAGCTTGTTGATGGAATCCTTTCTGGGCTTGAAACCAAGGCTGAGGTGCTTGTTTTTCCACCTAGCGTATATGTTCAGCAGGTTCGCGATCTGTTGAGTGGTTCATCTGTTAAGTTCGGTGTACAGAACGTCTCTGATCAGTTGTCAGGTGCCTATACTGGTGAGATCTCTCCTCTAATGGCCAAAGATCTTGGCTGTGAATATGTTTTGATTGGTCACTCTGAGCGTCGTTCTCTGTTTGGAGAAACGGATGCAGATGTGGCAGCGAAATTCTGTGCTCTGGTTGATCAGGGTCTGGTCCCCGTCCTTTGTGTTGGTGAGACCCTGTCTGAGCGCGAATCTGGTGACACTATGAAGATAGTTGCCCACCAGATAAATACTGTGCTTCGGACTGCAGGTCCGGAGCGTCTGGCTAATTTTGTAATTGCCTATGAACCAGTTTGGGCTATCGGTACTGGCCTGACTGCAACACCAGAACAGGCGCAGGAAGTTCATGCTGATATTCGTGCGCTGCTGGCAGAGAACGATCCGTCCATGGCGGACAGAACCCGTGTTCTGTATGGTGGTAGCATGAAGGCTGACAACGCAGCAGAACTGATGAGCCAGCCTGATGTTGATGGTGGTCTTATCGGTGGTGCTTCATTGATAGCTGCTGATTTCAAGGTGATTTGTCACGCTGCGGGCTAGTAATGGAAACCATTATTCTTCTTGTGCACGTGCTGGTAGCTGTTGGTGTGATCGCTCTGATCATGCTGCAGCAAGGCAAAGGTGCAGAAACAGGGGCCAGTTTTGGCTCAGGGGCTTCTCAAACGGTGTTTGGGAGTCAGGGCTCGGCTAATTTTCTGAGCCGAACAACTGCCATACTGGCGACAGTTTTTTTTGTCACCAGTATTGGTCTGGCGATGATGGCCAGGCAGAAAGCTGATAGTGTTGCAGATGCCGGTTTGCCCTCTGTTCAGATTGAGCAGATTGTACCTGCTAATGATGCACCATTTTCGGTAGATGCTTTAGAAAGTACTACCGAAAGCGATGCGCCTGTGTTAGAGTCTCAGCCCGTTGAGAGCAGTGGCTCCAACAACTCTGAAAGCACCAAGTAAGATTAAAATCTTATTGATTTACAAAGGGTTTTCAGAAATAATTTCACTGTCGCTGAGAGCGGCAGTTAAGGCCGAAGTGGTGGAATTGGTAGACACGCTGTCTTGAGGGGGCAGTGCCTGTATGGGCGTACGAGTTCGAGTCTCGTCTTCGGCACCAAATAAAAGCTGTAAGAATTATTCTTACGGCTTTTTTTGTGTCTGGAATAAATATCCAGTATTGCTTTCCCCTTTTTTGTAATGAATATGACCTTCAATCAAAACTCGAAAGTTTGAACTTTTGAGCAGTTTCTTTTTTTGCTTACCTCTCCCCAGCTTGGTTAAGCATCAAGTTTACTCTTCAGGTATATCATCATTTAACTGGATATTTTGGAAATCTAGTTTTTAATTCAAGTAATGATAGATAGCCGATATGTATATCCAAATAACAAATTGTCATTATCCTTATTGGCCGATGCTGCATGTTACGTTGAATCGTGCTGTCGATATAACAATAGTTATATAACAACAGAGTACCCGGCAGATGGTTTAGCTTCAGTGCAGCGTGTGGATAGTGCTTGTTATGAAAGTGTTAGTGTTCGATCTGTCACTTTACCGGTGCGAGTCTGTGGTTACATCAGCTTATCTGGCAACTGGCTAACTCGACCTGACACTTGTGAGGAAGCCTGTTCTGAGGATTCTGTTGATAGTGTTGCCTCTGCTTTGACCCCAAGTCCTCCTGCAGCGATTTTTCCCCAGAACCTTCTTGATCAGCCTGGCAGGAAGGAGAATGGCGGCTATTCATGCCGTGTGTGTCATCGCCATTTAAAGTCTTTAAAGGGGGTTAAGGGGCATATGATGATACATACTGGAGAAAAGCCATTCGCTTGCAACGATTGTGATAAACGGTTCAGGCAGCAGATTCATTTAAAAAATCACTTTCGTTCTCAGCACAGTGAGTTAAAAGAGTATAAGTGTGAAATATGTGAGTATACGCTTTCGACCCGTCCCGCGCTCTGCATGCATATGAAAAGCAAACATACTAAGTAATGCTTTAGACTATCAGTCAGAGTTGCTACCAAGGCCTTTATTGATTTTGTGAATCATCCCCTGTGTAACCTGCTCTTCCCCAAACATAACACAGGCTGCCAGACAGCAAGCTGTGGATAAACGGAAGCCACCGGCCTGTTGGGTTTTGTAGTGCCAGCCATAGCGCGTAAGCGATTTATAATTACAGTTAATCAGATATGTGCTGCTTTTGTCGTGTGATTCGGGGGTTACGTGAATGATGCCGAAATTGCCCTGTAGAGAAAATGCCTGTTTGTCCTGACGGGAAAAAAACTGAATCAGATCGCTGAGATTCATGCTCAAGTCTCTTTTTATTACCTAATGTTCTCAACGTATTTATTAAGCATCACTCATGCCATTGTGACCTATTGCCTTATTTATTACGGTATTCATCAGGTTTTCTCTTTCTGGATATAACCCTTTGAATGGGTAAGGGATGGGGTTATGTAACGTAGAGAAACAGCGGGTGAATGTGGGCAGAACTTCTTTTATTTTAAATTGAGATAAAGCTTATATTTTTTATAAAAATATAAGCTTTATTCAGTGGAATTACCGGTTGTTTGCTGAAAGGACGGACGCTTTTAATCCGTGCTCAGATTTCCACTGTTCAGCATACTGTTGATGATTTCTGCATCTGTACTGCCCAACAGTGAAAGGTCTACGCCCTGCAGCGTGATTTTCTGGGTGATATCGCCGCCAGCCGTGTCGCGAACTTCGACAATTGGGTTGGCTGGGTCAGCCTGATCAAATGAAAGGTATTGGGTCAGGTCATTATTCTCTTCATCCACCAGTATGCTGCTCAGATCAAGGCTGTCGCCTTCAGACATATTGAAATCAGTAATGGTGTCTTGAGCAGGTATCGCAGCAGTACCAATATCGCCGATATTAAACTTGAAGACATCCCCGCCACTGCCACCGGTCAGAATATCATCGCCAATGCCACCAATTATCCGGTCATCCCCGCCACCTGCATTCAGGGTGTCGTTACCATCATAGCCGCGAAGTCTTTCGGAGAATAATGTGCCATTGATGGTGTCATTGACACCATTAGAGCCGTCGGCACTATTAATCGTATCAAGGGTATGCAGTGTATTGATTTCTAGGTTTGAGGTACTGGTATGAGTGCCGTCAGACACCTCATAGGTAAAGGTTTCTGTCTGATCCAGCTGCCCCATTATCTGCACTTCAGCTTCGGTCAGTGCCCGGTTATAAACCCGTCCTTCATCAATCAGGCCGTGGAACTGGGTACCAACACCATCATCCAGATCATGAAAGTCGAATGCCTGATTCCCTTCACTTGGGCTACCAAAGGCAACTGTCCCTGTGTGTGCGGGAACAGTAATACCTGCCGCATTACCAAAGATTTCTCCATCCAGAAAACCTCTGAGGGTATTGGCATTGTCGTTCATCACCAGTGCGATATGGTGCCAGTTGTCACTGTCCAGATAGGTGATATCGGTGTTGACGTAAGCCGTGTTGCTGTTTTCCCAGCCGCCCACGTAAATTTTTCCATTATCAAGATAGATGGCAAAGCCGTGAGAACTGCCACCTTCTTCGTACAGAACCTGTTTGCCATCTTTCGAGTTCGATGGGTCCAGTTTGAAGAACAGGCTGATGGTTCTTTCGCTGGGTGACGTTGCATAATTGCCCAGCTCTGTGGTGGTGGCAATCTGGACATAGTCACCCGTACCATCCAATGTAACGGCAGAGCCTGAAACACTGTCATTAGTGTAGGCAGCATTACCGGTGAGTACCCCGTTGTCGGCAATGCTGTCTGAGGGGGCGTTGTCGTTGGCATTACCGTCAAAGTTCCATTCGGCAATCAGGTTGCTGTCTAGGTCGACACTGGTATAGGCGCTGTCCGGTGTGTAGGTCCAGCTGCCATCCGCGGCAATATCCAGGGTGCCGAACTCACCGTTGATGCTTGTGGTGCCAGAGCTGGCAATGGCTTGACCATTGACGGACGAGACGGTCAGTGGATTGCCCTGAGCAGTGGTTTCTACGGGCAATACATCATCGGTCACACTGCTCTGAGTCAGGTTGATGGTGATATCTGCAGTGCGCTCAACAGGTAATGTTGCGGTTGCTGCTGTGGTCAGTTCGCCATCGGATACGTTGTAATCCAGTGTCAGATCACCGCTGAGGTCTTCACCGGGCATAATGGTCCAGGTACCGTCATTATTGTCATAGACGGCGTGCTCATTATCGGGGTAGATATCCCACTCTGTACCGTTCAGTGTATAAGTTGATACCGCATTCCCTCTGTTCATTGCGCCGAACTGACCATCGGTAATATTTTCGTTGAATTGATGGGCTATTTTTTCAACACCGTCTACCGTCATTGTGATTCGGTTATTGATAATATCGATTTCAACGTGACGGGGAGTGTTAATATTTGAACTATCGCTACTGTTATAACTGGCGATTTCACTATTCACTCCATTGGTCCACTGCTCTATTTCCCATGCGGATGTGCCGTCACCATCATAGCTGCCAATGGTTTTGTAGTTATTGGCATCGACATAATCAAAGACAATAAATGCATTGCGGGTAGAGTGACCACTGGTAGGAGTCACGGTAAAGTCCATGTGTAAATTAGTATCCCAGCTGCTTCCCCCGGTAGTATCGATCAGTACGACATTCTCATCGGTTCCAGAAGTCAATGTTAGTGTATTGCCACTGATGGCTACGCTACCACCGGTACCTGTTGCAAAACTGTTCTGGAAATCATGCCGATGGGCCGTAATGCCATTAATGCTGATATCCTGCACATTCAACGTATCCCCATCATCCACATCCGATGCATTGGTGAGCAGGAAGGCCTGACTTACGGTGTGAGTCGCCAGATTCTGGGGTGCGGTGATGGTCATCGGGCCAGAAACATCCGGTGCTTCATTTACGTCCTGAACCTGAATCACAATGTCCTGTTCACTGAACAGGCCGCCATTGTCGGTTACCCTGACGCGAACGGTGTGGGAGTCATTGGTTTCATGATCCAGCAGCGTACCATCTGCCACAGAGATATTGCCGGTATTGACATCAATGGCGAAACGGCCACCGGCATCATTCACCAGTGTGTAGGTGTGGGTATCCGGGTCATCAAAATCAGAAACGGCGGCCTTGCCCACCAGAAGGCCATTCATGGCATTTTCCTGTACCTGATTGGGGCCAGTGCCTGCACCAAGGGCGATGGTGCTGCCAAAGATTTCATTGTCGCCGGTGTGGTCTGATGTCCACAGGGCTTCCAGAGCCCCATTGCTCAGGCGAGCCAGCTGAGGGTCAAACTGTTCTCCGGCGGTGGTCGAGTTGATAATAATTTCGTCGGTCACTGCGGTGCCGGAGGCATCAAACCGGCGACCTACAATGCCCTGACCGTCGCCATCCTGACCACCACTGGATTTCCAGATAACAAAGAAGCCACCATCCGGCAGGGTTTCAATGTTGAATTGGCTCTGAGTGTCGGCAGTGGTGGTGTTCACTGCGGTTGCACTGCCAATAGCCGTGCCGGTACTGCTCCAGCGCTGGAAGAAGAGGTCATCCCCACTCTGGTAAACCGTGACCAGCTCGCCATTATCCAGTTCTTGAATCTTGGTTGCCCGCTCATTTGTTGGGTTACTGCCGCCAAAGCTGATGGCATTCGTGGTGGGGCTGCCGGATGCATCGTAAATACGGAACGAGGCGCTGTCATTCGCTGTGCTGTTGCTGCGCCAGGACACCACAAAGCCACCGTTATCCAGTGGTTCGATATCTGGAGATCCGTAAGCCCAACCGCCCGCACTGCCGGCACTTACAACAGAGGTTTCATTACCTGAGGCATCAAAAATATGAATTTTGGCATTGAATGAGTCAGACGAGTCGATAGAGACCGTAGCGAATCGATTATCGCTGAGCGCTGTCACATCCGTAGCGTAGTGGCTTGTCCCTAAATTAAACTCTGCCCTGACTTCATTGCCGTTAGCATCAAACACCCGCATTCGGGTCTCAATCCATGAACCAGGCTCAATCAGCTGCCACACAACGGCATAGTTGCCATTATCCAGGGTTGCTACTTCCGGGCTTAATATGTTCTGACTACTGGTGGGGTTGGTGGTATTGATCTGGAACTCATCACCCAAAGGATTCAGTTCTAGAGAAGGCTCGGTAACGGACATGCGTACATTGTCAAAATGCATCTGCGGACCGCTGTTTTTCACCAGCTCGATGGTAAGTGGTTGTCCAATGGCTGCGGAGCCTTCTGCAATTGAAGAGCCATCAAGGTCAATGGTGAGTGTTTCCCATTGCCCTTCCGCAGGTGAGGCAGAATCTCCGGTTGCCAGAACAACCCCTCCCGCAGTAATACGCACCTCGTAGTCTGCAAACCCTGCAGTATCGCTCCGGTTACCGATATCTACCTGAAGCTGAAAACTGTTCAGACGAGAGAAGTTTTCCGACAGACTCTGTGAAATGACACCGTTATCGGGAGTGATATAACCAACATTACTGCCATCAGAAGCCTGTTGTGTAATGTTGCCAGAAGTCGGATTCCAGGTACCAATATCTCCGCCAGTACCTGTATATGTCCAGGCACTGGCCCCGGGATTATTAGAGAATCCTCCATCACTGTAAGTTACGCTTTCAAAGCTGTGGTCGGCAATGGTTACATCTCGGGTCTGGGTATAGTTATACCGTTGAGCCTTGACCTGATCCGCACCTGCATCACGCCATACCGCCATAAACCCTCCATTGGCCATTGGAGTAAGCGCTGAGGATTCCTGACTGCCGGCCGTGATGGAATTAATGTGCTGTTCAGTGCTGGTGGCTGTATCCAGCGATGTGCTGAGCACAGGCGTGTTATTGATATTATTAACGACAATGGTCACATCCTGCTCATCACTCAGTGATGGGTTGCCATTATCGGTGACTCTGACACGAACCTTATGGGAGGTGTTGTCATCAAAGTCCAGCAGGTTGCCATCGGCAATGGTGATTTCACCATTGCTGCTGTTGATGGAAAAGCGACCACCGGCATCATCCAGCAACGTGTAGGTCAGAGTGTCGGACGTATCCAGCTCCGTGGCTGGTACCGTGCCGACGACGGAGTTATCTGCACTGTGTTCGTCGATGTCCAGCAGAAGATCAGTAAACTCGGTTGCCTGGAAAAGGTTATTTATTTCTGTTGCATCAAGCGACTCGTTAAGAATAACCAGATCATCTATCTGGCCGTCCAGACGTTGATTGGCATTCCAGTTATCTGCCCCAACAAGGTTGCTGGTTCTGACCATGACATCAGGTGGGGCATTGGTGGTCATGGTAGCGGAACCGACAGAAGTGCCATCAACATAGAGTGTGATTACACCTGCATCATCAATCGTGAAAGCAATGTGAGTCCATTGGTTTGTCTGAATACTATTTGGGGCAGTCAATTGACCGATCAATGTTGATGAACTGTTGTAAACATGGATTTCCAGGCCATCAGTTGTGCTAGAGCCCAGCAGGATATTCTGGTTACCAGCGCCATTACCAAAGTCGATAATTCGAGCCCAGTTTCCTGTTGTGTCGAACTGAACCCAGGCGGCAACGGTCATAGCGCCACCGGTCTGCAGACCATTAATTGTTCCAAAGTCATTGGTTCCATCAAGTTCCAGGGCGGTTCCTGCCCCGGTTCTGCCATTCACCCAGGTGGGTGTACCCGATAAGGTCATTGGCTGGTTGTCACCACTGGCGTCGGCCACAGTGGTGCCACTGCCCTCGGTGAAGGTATAGGCCGCATTGACATCCAGCGTGTTCATGGTTTCATTGATCACGGGGGCGTCGTTGATACCATTGACCGTTATGGTGGTGGTGACAGTAGAGGTAACACCTTCATCATCGCTCATGGTATAGCGCAGATTCACGGTGGCGTTTTCTCCGCCAGCCAGATAGGCAAAGTCACTGCCCGGATCAAACTGGATCTCGTTATTGACGACAGTGGCGGTGCCCTGACCGGTAACCGGGTTATCACTGCCATCAACAATGACTACCGAATCAAGAGAGAAGTTTGAAACGTCGTCTGTATCATCCTGATCAATATCATTGGCCAGCACATCCAGAGTCAGCGGAGTGTTTTGATCGGTGAGCGTAATGTCCTGATGAATCTGAAAACCGTCAAGTCCTGTGAAAGAATCTCCGTTATTATCGGTGATATTTAAGCGGTAATACCGGTACATGGCGGGAGTTGTCAGCTCAAACTCTTTGACTTCCCTGACTGTCCAGTTATTGATACCACTCTGGGTATCAATAACGTCAAAGTTAATGCCATCGTTGCTGCCCTGTAACTGCCAGTCTTCCGGTTCGCGACCTTGTGAACGGCCAATTGCCTTCAGGTCGTACTTCCAGATAGCCGTTGGGCTTCCTGTATCAACTTGTAGCCATCCGGTAGAACCGCTAACAGCCCAGGAGCCGGTATTATCTGCAGAGCTGGCGTCAACACCATCAAATGCTCTGAATGCTGCGTAACTGGCGCTGTGCTCTCCGCTTGCCGAGACAATAAACCCCTGGTCATTGTTTGAGGTGAGATTAGGGATGTTTGGATTGTCAGCACTGGTTTCCACAATCGCTGTGGGAGCTTCATTAATATCTGCAATCTGGATAACCACATCCTGTTCATCGGTCAGCCCGCCGGAGTCGGTTACACGAACCCGAAGGGTATGGCTGCCTGTGGTTTCATGATCCAGAAGGCTGCTGTCAGCTACGGTGATCTCACCGGTACTGCTGATGGCAAAGCGACCACCGGCATTATTCACCAGCGTATAGGTGACATTGGTGCCATCTTCTTCATCGTTGGCTGATAGCTGGGCAACCACAGTGCCATTACTGCTGTTCTCGTCAAGCACGAAGTTGGCATCCACAAAATCAGACAGCTGACTGGCCTGATAAAGATTGGATACTGCTGTGGCATCCAGTGCGCCGCTGATGACGGCAAGGTCATCGATAGCACCGTCCAGATAACCATCAGCCGACCAGTTACTTTTGCCCACGTAATTAAAGTTACGGACTTTCTCAGTGGGTACTCCACCCTGAAGCGTGCCCGCCTGTTCACCGTTTTTATAAACGGTGAACAGGCCAGTGCTGTCTATGGTGGCCACCATGTGCACCCATTCACCGGTGGTGAAGAAGTTACTTACCGTCAGGCTATGCTGAGTACCACCACTATCATGGACATGGAAACCCAAATCGCCTGTCGTGGTTTCATGACCGACTAGTATATTGTTGCTGGCCTGTCCATCACCAAAATCAATCACCCGGGACCAGCTCTGGGTGAAGCTGTCAAACCGTACCCAGGCGGCAATGGTCATTTCGCCGCCGGTCTGAACACCACTGATTTCACCTGCGCCAGACGTTCCGTTCATTTCAAAGGCAGTGCCTGATCCGGAGCGGCTGGTTCCCCAGGTGGCACTGCCGGACATTGAGAGATCCTGACTGTTACCACTGATATCTGCTGCCGTTGTGCCTGTTCCTTCAGAGAAGCTGAACGCGGCATCGACATCGGTTATTGGGTTCAGCACAGTGATCACCGGAGGTGCATTAATATCTTGAATATGGATATTAATTGCCTGATTGGTGACTACCTGTGTTCCGGTTGCTGTCTCAGTTGCCGTTGCCGTGGCTGTCATGGTGAAGTCGTTGTCGTAGTTCGCCGGTGGCGTTAGAACCAGGTTGTTCAGGTTCCACGAACTGACATCAATTGCTGCGCCGGTGGAGGTAAAGTTATTAGTGCCATCACTGAGCTGTATTCCGGAAGGAATACCGGTTAACTGAATGGCCAGCGTTTCAGAGCCATCGGTATCGGGGTTGGCAATATCCAGTTCAACGGGAACCGGTTGATCTTCAGGTACTGATACCGTGGGTGTGTAACCCGCATTATTGGCTGCTTCCGGTATAAGGCTAATGTTGTCTATGCCGAGATCGGTTGATGGTCGGCTGCCTGAACTGGTATCTGAAATCCTCAGGGTGGCAAATCCGGCCGAGGTGGTGGTGAAGTTGGCATTCAGGGTTTGAGCGGATGCTGAATTTGTCGATACCGACTGTGAAAACAGGGTGCTGCCGGTAGCTGAGTCAACCACCTCTATCAGGGCGGATTCAGTGAGTGCTGTTCCGATGCGGAAATAATCCAGTGAAATCGAATAGTCCAGGCCATTGTTCAGATAGATTCCCTGTTCTGCAATACCATCGCTGTTAGCGGACCCAGAGCCAAACTGCAGACGCCCATTACTTAATGAGATCGCCCCTGATGTTGTCCATTCGCTGGTGGTGGCGACATCACCATTTTGAACCACATTGGTATCAATAATATTGTTATTGAGTGTCACGGTGGTTGTGTCGGTCACTGGTGTGACATCCAGGGTCAAGGTCTGTGCTGTGCTGCTGTCTGTGCCGTCGCTGACGGTAAAACCAAAGCTGGCATAGCCAGTACCACTGGCCTGGGCAACGGGTGTGAATACCAGGTTGCTGATATCTGCAGCGGTAATGACCTGATTTAAAGTCACCGGGTTGGTGTTCAACTCAAGAGTACCGGCAGCAGGCAGGCTGGTGATGGTTATAGACTGTAAACTGTCGCCGGTATCGTTATCGGTAAAGGCGAAATCGGCCGTGGTAAATGTATGGCTGTTGTCTTCTGTAATCGTAACTGTGTTGTCTGCAGAAACCGGAATATCGTTGATTGACTGGATATGAACATTAATTACCTGACTGGTGGTTTCCGGTGTTCCTGTTGCGGCTTCTGTGGCGGTTGCGCTGACGGTAAAGGTAAAGTCATTACTGGTGTTGGCCGGAGATGTAAACGTCAGGTTGCTCAGGTTCCAGGCAGATACATCGATAGCGGCGCCGGTAGAGGTTATATTATTACTGCCATCGCTGAGTCCTACACCGGAAGGAATACCGGTGAGCTCAACAGCAAAGGTTTCTGAGCCGTCGGCATCCGGAGTGGCGGCACTTAAATTAACGGCAACCGGTTGGTCTTCCTGGCCAAAGACGCCAATACCTGAAGGAATATGGTTGTTATCTACAGCTGCGGCTTGAATGGAGATGTTGTCGATGTGCAGGTCGATACCGCTGGTTGCCGTCGAAGTATCCGTGATTCGCAAGGTGGCATGGCCCGAAGCAATGCCTGCAAAGTTAAGGCTAAGAGTCTGGAATGTTCCGGTATTGGTATTCACCGTCTGGCTGGCCAGTATATTGCCAGTGGAGATATCCACAATTTCTATCAGGCCGGATTGTGGGGTCGTTAAACCAGAGGTTCTGTAATCCAGAGACAAGTTGTAATTCACATCCGGATGGATGGTGAAATGACTTTCAGCGATCCCATCATTGGGAGTATTGCCTCCGCTAAATCGCATTACACCGCTGGCAACGCCTACGTTTCCACTGAGATTCCAGCCACTAGCGCTGGTCATATTTCCACTGGTGATCAGCTCTGTATCCAGTTGCAGATTGCTGTAGGCAGCGTTATTCAAGGTAATCACCGGCGCATCAGTAACCGGTGTGATATTAAACGTCAATGTTTCAGTACTACTTTCCAGGCCACCACTGTCGGTTGCCTTGAAATCGATACTGGCCACTGTATTGCCGCTGGCATGGGCATCTGGCACAAAGATCAGGTCGTTCAGGTCATCAGCAGGAATGGTGTCATTGGCATTGACGGTTGTAGAGCCAGGAGGGACATCGCCCAGATCGCCAAAAAATGCCTGATCATGAATTTGGAAATCATCAATAAACTCGGCAAATGGACTCATAAAGGTGCTGTCATCACCACCAATATGGTCAATCGCATCGGTTGCCTGAAAGTTGCTGATACCTACCAGCTGGTTATCAATGTAGAAGTAGGTTTTTCCATTAGTGCCAACAGCGGTCAGGTCGTGCCAGTTATTATCCAGCGCAGTGATGGTGTATCCAGAACCATGAAAGGTATTGGATGGGAGTCTGTCCAGTACCCCCAGTTCCCCACTGTTATTGATAATGACATGACTATCTCCACCCCCCGCGCGTACGAGGGATGCCTGATCGCCGTTGCTGGATAAAGGAATTGGGTTTTTAAATCGTGTGCTGATGGTCCATTCAGACCCTACCGCAAAATCATTGTCCAGTGTCAGGTAATCATTTTCATTATCGAAGCGTAAAACTGGCCCCTGCTGGGCATCATTCTGCCATTCAACGCCTGCCGTTGCTGTTCCACGAATGTTATTGGCAATATCATTAACCGGGTCGGTTTGGTCAGTGAAGGTTAATGACAGTTCTGGCGTGTTCGCCTCAGCAATCTGAGATAAGTCCAGATCCGGCATATTGGCAGAGTTATAGATTCTGAAATCATTGAGTTCATCGGCAAAGGCCTGGCTGTTTGCCACACTATTATTACCAATCGTCTCGATGCTGCTGGTTGACTGATAATTGGCTGTCCCCAGGTATTCATCATCCAGATAAAAATGGGTTTTGCCATCACGCCCAATCACTGTCAGGGAGTGCCAGGTGTTGCCTAAGCCAGAAACAGTAAAGCCAGTGCCGTGAAAACCTACACCGTTCTGCCAAGTGCCTATTTCTCCAGTGCTTTGATTGATCAGAACCTGAACGTCGCCATTACCTTCCACCAGCGATTGCCATGTGGTTCCATCAGAACGAAGGTTTCTGAATTCGGTGGTGATGGTCCACTCACTGCCAAGGTCATAAGCCTGGGTCAGGTTAATGCGATCGGAGTTCTGGTCAAAGGTGACGATGCCACCTTTTTCTGCATCCGTTCCCCAGGTAACGCCAGTCAGATTACCCCGGATGTCATTTCGTCCGTCATAAGCGCTGGTGGCGGTGTTGTCATCCTCAAACAGCAGCTCCAGATCAGGGCGGGGCTGTTTCATCAGGGTGCCTGAGCCGTTGATGGCGGTAATCGTTACCGTATGGGTATCACCGGCATCCTGATCAGCAATAGAAAAATCGCTGGTTTTCAGGTTGTACTGGCTATCTTCATTGATAGTGAAGGTTTGGTCTGCAACCGTGGGCGCTTCGTTACTGTCACGTACCTGAATAGTGAAGGTTTTGCTGGTGGAAAGCCCATTGCCATTGTCGTCGGTTGCGGTGACCGTTACGGAAATGGTTGGCTCGGTTTCGTAATCCAGTGACTGCCCAGCCTTGAGCTGGAGCTGATTACCGGAAATCTCAAAGCGGTTGTCCGATACGTTGTAGCTGTGTTGGCCAAAGGCGTCCGCAGCATCGTCTGGGTCGGTGGTTGTGAGTGTTCCGATAATGGTCGCTGTGGTGGTATCTTCATCAACAATGGCATTTGTACCATTTGCCCCTGCTAGCAGGTCAGCTACCTGGCTCGCGGTAACGGCCTGATCAAACACCTGCAGGCCAGCGATTGCACCATCAAGGTGTGTGCCGCCGGTTGAGGAGAATCCGAGGCGTAACTGGGTTTGAGTCGTAAAGTCAGATGACGTTTTTGAACCGGTCGCAACCTGAGTCCCATCGACATAGAGTGCCTGACCGCTAATGGAGGTGCCGAAGGTATGCACGACATGGTGCCATTGTCCATCATTGTATACTTCTCCGACGGAGCTGGTGATGCTTTCTTCTGTCCAGATACGCGAGGTAATCGTGCCGTCGGCATTTAGGTAGATGTTGCGGTCATGGCCACTGGCGCCGGCTGTTTGGATCTGCATGAGTCCACCGGCATTGTCGGCCTTGAACCAGAAGGAAACAGTGTAGGCCGTTTCGGATACATCCAGCGGTACATTGAAGTCGGTAGCACTGCCATCAAACTCAATGGCATTTGAGAACCGGCTGTTAGGACCAGAGACAAAGGTGGGTGTGGCACCGGAGAAGGTGTTTCCACCGGCCTCATTGTTGTAGTTATTATCAAATGCCCAGGTAGCCTGTGCTTCCGGTGTGGAGGAGACGACACCGGCATCAAGAGTCAGGGTTATATCCTGTGGTGCCTCATTCGTATCCCACACCTGAATCACAATATCCTGTTCAGCCGTTAGCCCACCACTGTCGGTAACACGGACGCGAATGGTGTGGGCGTCAGCCGAATCATGGTCTAATAATGATGGGCTGGATACGATGATGGCACCGGTGGTGCTGTCGATGGCGAATCGGCCGCCAGCATCATTAACTAGCTCGTAAGTCAGCGTGGTGCCATCTTCCACATCGGTTGCGGTGGCCCTGCCGACCAGAGTGCCATAGGGGGCATTTTCCAATACCTGGTTGCCGCCCAGGCCAATGGATGCGCCATAGATGTTTTCATTACCGTCCTGGTTTGATGTCCACACTACTTGAAGTGCACCGCTTTCCAGCTCAATGACCGACGGGTCAAACTGGTTGCCTGCTGTTGTGGTGTTGATGGCTATTTCATCAGTTAGCGGGTTACCGCTGGCATCAAACCGGCGTCCGTAGACACCATGACTAGCACCACTGTCTTGAGATGTGCTGCGCCATACAACAAAGAACCCGCCGTCGCTTAATGTTTCAATGGATGCTTCTGAGACACCGTTAATGTCTGGAGATACAGAGGTGTTAATCTGTACTGCTGAGCCTTGGGCTGTGCCGGTATCTGACCAGCGCTGGAAAAACAGGTTTTCACCACTTTGATAAACCGTGACCACTTCACCATTGCTTAAGATATCAATTTCAAAATGGGGGTCGCTGTCGTTTATTGCACCGCCGAATGAGATTTCGCTGGTGGTATTGTTGCCGTTACTGTCGAAAAACTGGATGCGGGCACTATCATCCGCTGTAGTGCCGCTGAGTCGCCAGACCAGTGCAAAGCCGCCATTGTTGAGTGCTGTAGCCTCAGGCCCACCCCATTGCCAGCCACCAACATTGCCTGCTGTACTGGTGCTGACTGTGTTGCCATTTTCATCAAGAATGGTGGCTTTGACATCCAGACTATGAACATTAGTAACCAGGAAACGGTCGTTACTCAGGGCAATGACGTCGGGTTTGTAATGACTTCCGCTGGTAGTAAGGATTTCAAATTCACTTTTAACTTCAGACCCGTCGGCAGCAAAGATGCGCATATTGGTTTTGGCAAAGCTGTTGGGGTCAAATATTTCCCAGGCAACTGCATAATTGCCATTCTCCAAGGTTGCAACTTGTGGGTGCTGAACAAACTGATCGTCGACCAGTGTGGTTGTATCCACTTGAAACTCAGCACCATCCGGCTGCAGCTCATTGGATGTGGCCGTCATCCGAACATTATCAAAATGGATTTGTGGCCCGCTGATCTTCACCAGTTCAATAGTGATAGGCTGGCCAATAGCGGCCGAGTTTGCCGGGATGGTTGAACCATCCAGATTCAGGGTCAGGGTTTGCCACTGTCCTTCTGCCGGGGATACAGAGCCGTCGGAAGCCAGCACAACACCGCCCGCCGTGATGCGTACTTCGTAATTCGCAAAGCCGGCAGTGTCACTTCGATTGCCTATCTCTACCTGCAGCTGGTACTGGGTGTCATTTGAGAAGCTTTCAGATAGCGTCTGGGATAGGGTTTCGTTGTCATTGGTGGCATAACCAATGTTATTGCCATCGGGAGCTTCCTGGGTGATCTGGCCAGATGTCGGGTTCCATATACCACTGTGGGTGCTGCTGAATGACCAGGGGCTTGCAGCCGGATTCAGTACTGGCTCTCCATCGATCAATGTCACACTTTCAAAGCTGTGGTCTGCGATGGTTACGTTTCTGCTGGTTGCCTGAACGCTGTATCGTTGAGCTTTAATCGCGTGGCTGCCACTTTCTTCAGAGTGCCATGCCGCCAGATAGCCGCCATCGGCCATGGGCGTTAATACGGCTTCAGACTGATCACTACCGGTCACCGTATTAATGATGCCCTCAGAGCTGACGACTGTGTCCAGGGTTGCTTCTAATACAGGGGCATCATTAACCGCGGTGACATCAATGGTGAATGTATGTGGTTCGCTGCTAAGAGCGCCATCACTGACGGTAAACTGGATATCGGTATACCCGGTGCCATTGGCATGGGTAACTGGTGTAAAGACCAGATTGCCAATATCGGCTGTGGGAATCACCTGGTTAGCAGTGACATTAGCGCCGCTGAGGGTCAGGGTGCCAGCTGAAGGTAATTGAGTGATGGTGACTGACTGCAGCGTGTCACCAGCGTCAGCATCACTGAAACTGAAGTCGGCAGCGGTAAATGTATGGCTGTTGTCTTCATTAATGCTCAGTGTTTTATCACTGGCAGTGGGTGCCTCGCTGACAGCGGTGACATTGATGGTCAGGGTTTCGGTTGTGCTGTCAGCGCCGTTATTATCGGTCGCTTTAAAATCGATACTGGCGTAGTTACTGCCATTTTCATCGGGATTTGGAATAAAACGCAGGTCGCCCAGGTCTTCAGCATTGATAACATCGCCCGCTGTGATCAGTGAGCCGTTAGGCAGTGCGGTTCCTGTGCCTGGGAATTGAGCCGTATCGACAATAGTGAAATCGTCCAGATAGGTGGCAAACGGCTGGGAGCCGCTCTGGTAGTTGCCTATTGAGTAGACATTCTCGGTAATCTGGAAATCTGACGTGCCTACGTAAGCACCGTCAATATAGAAATGGGTTTTACCATCCTTACCCACTGCCGTGAGGGAGTGCCAGGCGTTATCGTCCAGTGCGCTGGTATCAAAGCCTGAGCCAATAAAGCCGGTTCCGGTGTAACCGACGGAATTACTGCCGCCATCAAAAACGCCAAGTTCCCCAGAGCTATCAATAATGATGTGGTGACTGTGAGTGGAACCTCTGGCCAGAGTCTTCCAGGTGGCGGATGAAAGATCCTTGAACTGAGTGCTTATGGTCCACTCACTGCCCAGTGAGTGTGGTGTCGTCAACAGTGCTGTGTCGCTGCTGTTATCAAACTCCAGTACGGATCCGCGCTCGGTGTCGGTGACGACCTGAGCGCCACTGACGGTGCCGGTAACGCCATTACCAGAGTCAGTGAGCGGATTCGCCGAGTCATCAAAGCTCAGTTCGACTGAGGGAGCCGTGACAGGAGGATGAGCAACATTGTATATACGGAAGTTGTTGAGGTTTTCGGCAAAGGCCTGATCGTTACCGTGGCTGTTGTTACCAACGGTATCGATCTCTCCGGTTGACTGGTAACTGGCCGACCCCAACAGGGTATTGTCCAGATAGAAGTCTGTCTGGCCATTTTGACCAACAACAACTAAAGAGTGCCAGTCAGCACTTATGCCATTCAGACTGACACCGGTGCTGTGGAAACCGACGGAGTCCTGCCAGGTGCCTATTTCACCGGTGCCGCTCTGTACCACAATCTGAACGTCACTATCGCTTCCGGTTAATGAGTGGTAGCCATTTCCATCGGTGCGCAGATTTCTAAACTCTGTTGCAACCGTCCATTCACTACCCAGATCAAAAGGTTGGCTCAGCGTAATATGGTCTGTGTTTTGATCAAAGGTAACAAATCCTCCTCTGCCAACCTCGCTGGACCAGGTGACATTACTGAGTGTTCCCTGGGTGCTGTTCCTGTCATCGGTGGTTGTCGTACCTGTGGTTTCTTCAAACAGGAATTCCAGATCGGGGCGTGGTGTCTGATAGAGGCTGCCTGAACCGTTTATGGCTTCAATAGTAACGGTATGAGTATCGCTGGCATCCTGATCTGAAATGGAAAAGTCGGCAGCAGTAAACAGCAGGGCAGTGTCTTCGTCAGTTGTCAGCGTCTGATCTGCGACGGTTGGGGCGTCATTGCTGTCGTTAACCTGGATGGTGATTTGCTGCTCGGAGAAGGCGCTCTGGGCATCGGTCACCCTGACGGTGACGGTATGGCTGGCAGCACTTTCATGGTCGAGTGCTCCGGCCACGGTGATTTCACCGGTGCTGCTATTTATGGTAAACCGGCCTCCGGCATCATCGGTCAGTGTGTAGGTAAGCGTGTCGCTATCACCGTCCCTGTCTTCAGCGCCCACGCTACCTACAACCGTTCCATTACTGGTGTTTTCATCGACGGCCAGGGTAAACAGATCTGAGGCAGAAGTGGTGACACCGTATGCGTCAAAAGGCTCGCCGGGCTGTTCAGAAGTGAGGGTGATCCCGTCTGCTCCACTGGAGACTGCGGAAACAGCCTGGCTCAGGTCGTAGTTGGTGAACTGACTGAGCAGTGCATCACGGACATCCGTTGTAGCCTGCCCAGCGGTGACCGTATGGCTGAGTTCAAAGTCGTTGATAAAGAGTTTGACTGTTTGTCCGGCTTGCAGGACAGAGGGAATAGTTAACGTCTCAACCTGAGCAGTACCTGCTGAACCAATGGTGGTGCTGTTGATCATGGTTATGCTGGAGTCGATTACATTGCCAGCTGAATCCATAAGGACAGATGTCAGGTTGTACGGAGGTAAGTTTGGATTATCGAAGCCGACGAAATTTAAATAGCTGGAACCAACTATTTGACCATTGTTGGACGTTACACTTACGAGACTACCAATGCCGGGGGTATCGTTGATGATTGCAGCTGTTAAGCCAGGAGCAATACGCCAAGTGGCTGTGTCGGAAATTGTATAGTTGACAGTGTAAACTTCACTGGTATCTTCGCTGTTTGTAAATGTTAGCTCTATTCTTTGCCCAACTGTAAAAGTGCCCCAGCCAGTTACTCGAATATTCTGGGCAACGCCCTCCACGTTGGCAGTATCGATTGATTCTCCCAGTAATTCTCCCGCTCCAGTAATAACAGGAGCATCATTTTCGGCGGTGATGCTCAGGGTTGTGCTGCCAACGTTGCTTTCGATAAACCCATCGTTCACCGATACGGATAGGATACGGCTATCCGTATCAGGTGCATCAGAGAGGTTGCTGTAGGTAATGCTGCGAAGGGCTGTTTGGTAATCTGCAACACTTGCCGTGCCGGTTAACGTGAGAACACCATTGGTGGAATCGTAGTTTCCAGATATGCCATTCTGGTTGGTGAAGTTCAGCTGATCTTCAGTGGTATGGAGCTGCTTTCCATACTCCGTAAATTGTACGGTTGCACTTTCAAGAGTACCTTCCGGATCATCCAGCGTCAGAGTGTTGAACAAATTGACGGTGCCACCTTCGGTATAGCTGGCACTGGCTGGCGCGGTAACCGTCGGTGCTTCGTTCAGGTCGTTGATGTTGATGGTAACCTGGGCGCTAGTGCTTGAAGAGGGGATGCCGTCGTCAGTGGCCGTAACGGTCAGTTGGTAGCTGTCGGTGGATTCATGGTCCAACCCATTGACGACGGTAATTTCACCGGAGTTTGGATCAATAGCAAAGCGGTTGTCATCATTGCCGGCTGTAATGGTGTAAGTCAGCGTCTGGCCAGCATCGGTATCGGTACCCGTTATGGTACCGACAACCTGTGAACCATCTGTGATGACATTTTCATCAATGCTGTAGGTTTGATCTTGCAGTTCGGGGGCTTCGTTTGCATTGTTGATTGATACAGTAACCGTTGCTGATTCGCTCAGGTTTCCTGCATCGGTGGCTTCTACTGTCAGGTTATAAAGATTGCGGGTTTCGAAATCCAGATCCCCGGTAACTGTGATTTCACCTGTGGCGGGGTTGATTGTGAATTTGCCATCCTCGTTTCCCGAAATGATAGCGTAGCTGAGATCCTGTCCCTCGGGGTCTCTGGAAATCACGCTTCCGACCACCACAGAGCCATCTGTGTCGACACCTTCGTCAATATTGAAGGACTGGTTAGTAATTTCCGGTTTCAGGTTGATTTGGGTTGAGGCTTCAATTGGATCAGCAGGTTGTTGCTGCACTTTGACGCTGTCAGAGCTTTCTATTTGTGATGATTGTCGGAAGGTATCTGGCTGCTCAGCGTCATGGGATATAATGACTTCCTGAATGAAGGTGTCTTCAATTGGAGCATTACTGTCCTCCGGACCGTCATCATTGGCGGGTTCCGGTGTATCACTGTCAGTGGTTTCTGAGCTGGCAGAAGGCTCGGTGTTTGATGTGTCGGCTGGGTTTTCTTGTTTTGAGTCTTTTGATTGGTTGCCTGCTGCGGTGCTGCCAAATAATTCCAGATTTAAAATAATTTGCTGCTGGGAATTTAAATATAATAACTGGTTGTTAACCAACTCAATCACAACGTTTGCAGTTGAGTCGTTAACCACTGTTTCATTTAAGAAAAGAGGGTCGCCCACCTGGGCGGTTCTTATCTCGCCTTTTTCATTGGCCACCAGAACCGTTCCCTCTGCTTCGGAGATATATCCGATGATGCTTGCGCTGTTTTGACTATCCATAGTATTTATATCAGCTTGTCAGGTTTAAATGTTTTTTTGATAAATCTTGGTTTTTATAAGTTTTCCAGACTTATCAACTGTTTTATGACGTGACAGGTGTGATTGATGTTGTTGTTATTAAAATTTCCCTAATTCTCATATTAGCTTTGAATTGATGTGTAGCTAAAATATTTGGTTTTTTCGTCAGCAATTCTCACTGCCTATTTTTTTTATATTGCCTATTTAAACTTAAGGCTGTTTTTTTATTTCAATTGAAACTGATATTTACTATAGAAGCACCGCTTGTACCGTTGGTTGCTACCTTTTGTCAGGCTTTAGTGCATTAAATTGTTCTTTTAACTGCGATGACTGGCGGCCTCTAATTTAAAGTACTAAAAGTACTAGATGTCATCTGGGTTGAAAGTTCAAACTTGTATTGACAGCCCTGAGAAAAAGTACATAATAGTGCGGTTTTTATGGAATAGAGTTTTACCATTACTGGTTAACATATTGTTTCTTCAAGTTTCTTAGATCGAATATCCGGCGCTTTCAGTACTTGAAAAAACCGTGGATTTGATGTTTGGGAGAGGTTGTCAGCTGGCTCTTGCCGCAGTATACTGATGAACACTTTGATGCGGGGTGGAGCAGCCTGGTAGCTCGTCGGGCTCATAACCCGAAGGTCGTTGGTTCGAATCCAGCCCCCGCTACCAAACCCATGAAAACCCCCTTTGCGGGGTTTTTTATTAGGTAGCGAGTAATTGATGTGTGATGGCCGATCTGGTCATTGTGCAAATGTATGGGGCTTTATAGCCCTTTTTTTGTTTTTTTTAGCAGGTATTCAGTCGTGGCAGGTAAGCAGTCGCAGCTGGAGGCACTTATCGAGCCGATCGTGGAGTCGCTTGATTACCGTCTCTGGGGTATTGAGTTTGTTTCCCGTGGGCGGAATTCACTGCTTCGGGTTTTTATCGATGCAGAGAATGGCATTGCTCTTGATGATTGTGAAAAAGTCAGTCGTCAGGTGAGTGCTGTTATGGATGTAGAAGACCCAATTGCGGATGAATATACCCTGGAAGTATCTTCTCCGGGATTGGACAGGCCGCTGTTTCGGCTTGAGCAGTATGAGATGATGGCTGGCCATATGGTCAGTTTGCGCCTGAGAGTGCCTTTTGAAGGCCGTAGAAAGTATCGGGGCATCATCAAGGGAATTGAAGATCAGGATGTCGTTATAGAGGCCGATGGCCATGAGCTTCTGCTGCCTGTCGAGAGTATCGAGAAGGCGCAGGTGATACCACAGTTCGACTGAATTATCCTTCAGGCTGGGCGGATATCCCGGTTAGTGGCCAGGGGTGTGTTGGCGTAGGCATGGACTGGTTCAGCATAGGCGAGGCAGAGTATGAGTAAAGAGATTCTGTTGGTCGTAGAGTCCGTATCCAATGAGAAGGGAGTACCGCCCGAAGTTATCTTTGAGGCGCTGGAAACCGCTCTGGCGACAGCGACCAAAAAGCGGTATGAAACCGAAGTGGATATCCGGGTGGCGATCAACCGAGCCAGTGGAGAGTACGATACTTTCCGTCGCTGGACTGTAGTTGCTGATGAGGATTTTGAATTCGCCGGCATGCATCTGACGTTGGATGAAGGCAAGGAGCAGGATGAGTCCCTGGAAATAGGCAGCATCTGGGAAGAGCCGGTTGAGTCTGTAGGCTTTGGGCGTATTGCTGCTCAGACCGCCAAGCAGGTCATTGTCCAAAAGGTACGCGAAGCTGAGCGCATTCAGATGGTTGAGCAGTACCGCGATAAGATGGGCTCCCTGGTTTCCGGTACCGTCAAGAAAACGACCCGGGACAGTATTATTGTTGATCTGGGTAATAATGCTGAAGCAGTTTTAAAGAAAGATCAGACGTTGCCTCGGGAAAACTTCAGAATGGGGGCGCATGTTCGTGCGCTGCTACAGGAGGTGTCAACGGAAGGCCGTGGTCCACAGTTGATGCTTTCCAGAACAGCGCCTGCCATGTTGGTGGAGCTGTTTCATATCGAGGTTCCGGAAATTTCTGAAGAGGTTATTGAGATTCGTGGCGCTGCTAGGGATCCGGGATCTCGGGCCAAGATTGCAGTTAAAACCAATGATGGGCGTATTGATCCGGTGGGTGCCTGTGTTGGTATGCGCGGCGCTCGGGTTCAGGCGGTCTCTGGTGAGCTGGGTAATGAACGGGTTGATATCGTTCTTTACGATGATAATCCGGTTCAGTATGTCATTAATGCCATGCAGCCAGCAGAAGTCGCCTCCATTGTTGTCGATGAAGATAAAGGCACGATGGATATCGCTGTCAGTGAAGACAATCTGGCTCAGGCTATTGGTCGTGGTGGACAGAATGTTCGTCTGGCCAGTGAGTTAACGGGCTGGGTGCTGAATGTTATGACGGAAGAAGCAGCGGCCGAAAAGCAGCAGCAGGAAGCAGGTAAGGTCGTTCAGACCTTTGTTGACCGACTGGATGTTGATGCCGATCTGGCTGAGCTGTTGGTTGAAGAAGGTTTTACCTCCATGGAAGAGATTGCATATGTTCCCCTGGAGGAGATGTTGGCCATTGAAGGCTTTGATGAAGATATTGTCGAACAGTTGCGCTCAAGGGCCAAGGATCAGTTATTGACTCAGGCCATTGCCCAGGAAGAAAAGCTCGACGGTGTGCAGCCTGCTGATGACCTTCTGAATATGGAAGGTATGGAGCAAGATCTGGCATACGAGCTGGCCAGTCGCGGTGTTGTCACGATGGAAGATCTGGCAGAACAGTCGATCGATGACCTTCTGGACATTGAAGGGTTGAATGAAGATCGGGCTGGTGAGCTGATCATGACGGCGCGGAAACCGTGGTTTGAAGAAGCGGGTAACTGAGCGGGCCACTGAGAGGAGAAGTGTGAATGGCAGATGTAACCGTAGAGCAACTCGCGGCAGTGGTCGGCGCTCCAGTGGAGCGGTTGTTGCAGCAGATGAAAGACGCTGGTCTGACTAAAAACAGCGGCAAAGAGTCTGTGTCCGATGCAGAAAAACAGCAGCTGCTGGCCCACCTGAAGCAAGCTCATGGTGATGCTGGTACCGGTTCTGAACCAACCAAGATTACGCTGAAGCGTAAGACTGTCAGCCGTATGAAGGTTTCGGGCGGCAGTACTGGTAAGAATAAGGTAGTTAACGTAGAGGTACGTAAAAAGCGTACATACGTTAAGCGTGATGCCGAAGAGCAGAAGGCGGATGAGGCTGGTCAGGCCAGTGCTCCGCAGACTGATAGAAGGCAGGATGATCGTGGACAGCGTAGGGATGATCGCGGTCAGAGAGATGATCGTGGTGCTCGTCCAGCTGGTGATCGCGCTCCCCGCCCTTCGGGTGATCGTGGTCCTCGTTCAGCGGGTGATCGCGCTCCCCGTCCTTCGGGTGATCGTGGTCCTCGTCCAGCGGGTGATCGTGGTCCTCGTCCAGCGGGTGATCGTGGTCCTCGTCCGAGTGGTGCTCCAGGTGCAGCGGCGCCATCCTTTGGTGATGCCCCTCCGGCCCCGGCTGATGATCGTAAGTCTCGTAACAAGCGCGCTACTAAAGGCAAAGATCGTCGTAATGATAATGATGATCAGCCTCGTCGACGCGGTGGTCGTAATGAGCGTGAAGATCGTCGTGGTGGTAGTCGCAAGTTTGCACGCATTGCGCCTGAATCCATGGCTCATGGTTTTACCAAGCCGACAGCCCCTGTGTTAAGAGAGGTTTCCATTCCGGAAACGATCACTGTTGCTGAGCTGGCCAATAAAATGGCAGTAAAAGCGGCAGATGTAATCAAGGCCATGTTCAAAATGGGCTCGATGGTAACCATTAACCAGGTTATCGATCAGGAAACTGCCAGTATTGTGGTTGAAGAGATGGGCCACACATATAAGCTGACCAAGGCGGATGCGATCGAAGATACGCTGATTGACAATCAGGATGTTGAGACGGGTTATGAAGCCAAGCCTCGTGCACCGGTTGTTACCGTTATGGGTCACGTTGACCATGGTAAGACATCGCTACTGGATTATATCCGTAAGAGTCGTGTTCAGGCTGGTGAGGCGGGTGGTATTACCCAGCACATTGGTGCTTATCATGTAGAAACGGATCGAGGCATGGTGTCCTTCCTGGATACCCCGGGGCACGCCGCATTTACTGCCATGCGTGCTCGTGGAGCCAAGGCAACGGATATTGTTATTCTTGTTGTTGCTGCGGATGACGGTGTAATGCCTCAGACCGAAGAAGCGGTTCAGCACGCAAAAGCCGCTGGTGTTCCGATTGTGGTCGCCGTCAATAAGATGGATAAAGAAGACGCTGACCCAGACCGTGTTAAAAATGAGCTGTCTGCTCGTGATGTCATCCCTGAAGAGTGGGGTGGTGATACTCAGTTTATGCCAGTGTCTGCTTTGACAGGTCAGGGTGTGGAAGAGCTGCTGGAAGCAGTGATTCTTCAGGCTGAAGTGCTTGAATTGACTGCGCCTGATGAAGGTCCGGCCAGGGGGGTTGTTGTTGAGTCTCGTCTGGATAAGGGGCGCGGACCTGTGGCAACTGTACTGGTTCAGGCAGGCATGTTGAATCAGGGTGATAATATCCTGGTGGGTCAGCAGTTCGGGCGTGTTCGTGCCATGCTGGATGAAGATGGCAGGCCAATCAAGGCTGCGGGTCCTTCTATTCCGGTAGAGATCCTGGGCTTGGATGGTACTCCGGATGCCGGTGATGAAATGCTGGTGGTTCGTGATGAGCGTAAGGCTCGCGAAATTGCACTCTTCCGTCAGGGTAAATTCCGTGAAGTTAAGCTGGCTCGTCAACAGGCCTCCAAGATGGAGAATGTTTTCTCCAGAATGGGTACTGAAGAGACGAAGAAGCTGAATATTGTGCTTAAGGCGGATGTTCGGGGTTCTCTTGAGGCGCTGACCAGCTCGCTGCAAGAGCAGGGCAATGAAGAAGTTGAAGTCAGAGTTATCTCCAGCGGTGTTGGCGGTATTACTGAAACTGATGCGAACCTGGCCCTTGCTTCCAATGCGGTTATTGTTGGCTTTAACGTTCGTGCTGATGCTACTGCCCGTAAAGTTATTGAATCTGAAGAGCTGGACCTGCGTTACTACAGCGTTATCTATGACATCATCGACGATGTCAGAAAAGCGCTGACCGGTATGCTCGGGTCTGATACCCGTGAGCAGATTGTCGGTGTTGCCGAGGTCCGTGAAGTCTTCCGTTCGCCGAAGTTTGGTGCGGTTGCGGGTAGCATGGTTATCGAGGGGACTATTTACCGGAATGACCGTATTCGTGTGCTGCGTGAAAACGTGGTGATTTTCGAAGGTGAGCTGGAGTCTCTGCGTCGATACAAGGACGATGTCAGTGAAGTTCGTAACGGTATGGAGTGTGGTATTGCTGTTAAGAACTACAACGATGTTAAGCCCGGCGACAAGATTGAGGTATACAAGACGATTGAAGTTCAGCGTACGCTTTAATTCGTCTTAAGGCCTGAATTAATAAAATAAAACCCGCGGCCTGACCCGCGGGTTTTTTTAAGAATCACAAAGGCACAAAGTCACAAAGAGAAAAGGCTGCTTTGTGCCTTTGTGCCTTTGTGGTTTGCTCTGGAGTAATTTTCCAATGGCTAAAGAGTACAGTCGTAAGCAGCGAGTAGCGGAGCAGATTCAAAAAGAGCTGGCTCAGCTTATTCAGCTGGAAATGAAAGACCCTCGTCTTGGTATGGTCACCGTCAGTGCCGTTGAGGTAAGCAGGGACTTGGCGTTCGCTGATGTTTATGTTTCTTTTCTTGGGGTTGATGAGCAGGAAAGAATAGATCAATCTCTGAAAATACTGGGTCAGGCTGCGGGCTTTTTGCGCTCACAGCTTGCTCGGGCGATAAAGTTGAGATTTACCCCCCAGCTTCGCTTCTACTATGACAGCAGTCTGCAGCGGGGAGCTTACCTTTCTTCGTTGATTGATGAGGCTGTTGCTAAAGACGCTCAAGCGGGTAAAGGCATAGAAGGTTCTGAGGAGTAAGTCATGGCCAGAAGAGGTCGACGCGTTAACCGTGGCCGTCCAGTTGACGGTATCATTGTTGTAGATAAGGTTTATGGGGCGTCTTCCAATGAAGTGCTTCAGCGGGTAAAACGTCTGTTTAATGCAGCCAAGGCGGGGCATACGGGTAGCCTTGATCCGTTGGCAACCGGCGTTTTGCCTATCTGCCTGGGTGAGGCAACCAAGTTTTCCCAGTACCTTCTGGATTCAGATAAGTCCTATCGAACCACCATGAAGATGGGGGCTAGAACCACCACCGGTGATCGTGAAGGTGAGATAGTGGATGAGCGTCCTGTGACGGTTACTCGCTCTGATGTTGAGGCTATCTTACAGCAGTTCCGTGGTGAGATTGAGCAAGTACCCAGTATGTTCTCAGCGCTCAAGCATAACGGCAGGCCTCTGTACGAGTATGCTCGTGAAGGTATTGAAATTGAGCGCCCTGCTCGAACGATTACCATTCATCGTCTTGAGTTGTTGGATTTCGATGGGGATGAGTGCGTTTTCGAGGTCGATTGTACTAAGGGAACCTATATTCGCACTCTGGTTGAGGACATTGGTGAGGCGCTTGGCTGTCTTGGGCATGTTGCTGAGCTCAAGCGTCTTAAGGCAGGGCCTTACACTGAGCATCAGGCTTATTCTCTGGATGAGCTTGCGGCTATGCGCGATGACGCTCGTGATACCGCTCTGAATGTTGAAGAACGCATTGAATTTGCAGAATTGTCCGGTCTGGCTGATGAGTTGGGGCGTGACCGTATGGAGAAGTCTCAGTCTGAGCGCCTGAAAGAACTGTCGCGGGCTCGAAATAAAGCCGGTGACCGGGTTATCGATGGTCTCTTGTTGACGCAGGATAGCGCGGTCAGTGACTGGCCTCAGGTAAAGCTTGGAGAGACCAGTAGCTACTATATTTCCCAGGGAAACCCGGTTCAGGTACCTCAAGCGCCCACCAGTGGTAATGTGCGTATCTACGGTGTGGCTGAGGGTGTTGAGGGCTTGGTATTTCTTGGGATTGGTGAAATTACGGATGATGGTCTGGTTGCACCAAAGCGTCTGATTAAAGGTTGAGTTTGCAGTGCCACTGAATGGCCACCCAGGCACGGTTTTTTTGGACGCGTTCGCAACATAGTGATAGAATTCGTCGCTTGTTTAAATGGCTGGCTGTAAATATGCGCGGTCATGCCGGTTTTCTGTATTGCATATTATTTGGAGATTGAACAATGGCTTTGACTGCTGAAAAGAAAGCTGGAATCCTGAAGGAATTCGCTCGCGCTGAAGGCGATACTGGTTCCCCTGAAGTTCAGGTGGCTCTGCTGACCGCTAACATTGAAGGCCTGCAGGGGCACTTCAAGGCGAACCATAAGGATCACCACTCTCGTCGTGGTCTGATTCGCATGGTAAACCAGCGTCGTAATCTGCTGGACTACCTGAAGCGTAAGGACGTTGAACGTTACCGTTCTCTGATCCAGCGTCTGGGTCTGCGTCGCTGATCATTAGATGCGTTCATAAAGGGGTGGTGGTGTCTTGATATCACCTCCCTCAGTCAAGGCACCGCGAGCTGCATAATATGTGGCTGGCGGTGTTTTGTTATTTACAGGCTGATAAATTTAAGCCTGATACTGATTATTCTTCTTGTATCCAGAAGTATATTGGATTCTTTGGGGGTAGTTGGTACGAAAGGTTGCCCATGCCTGCACTCTGTCTGCATGGGGTGCAATTCAGAGGCTTCAGTAAGGTTGAGAGTATTTAGCCGGTTTTTGTAGAAGTTTGTGGATTGCATCCATCTCTATGACAGTGTGGATGCGGGTGGGGGTAATAACGTTTGGCTATAAAGGAAAATAACGTGAGTATTGCTCCAAAAGCATTTGCAAAATCCTTCCAGTTCGGTGATCAAACCGTAACTCTGGAAACCGGGCGTGTGGCCCGTCAGGCATCAGGTGCTGTTCTGGCATCTATGGGTGAATTACAGGTTCTGGCAACCGTTGTTGGTGCTAAAAGCGCCCGTCCGGGTCAGGATTTTTTCCCATTATCGGTTCATTATCAGGAAAAGGTGTATGCTGCCGGTAAGATTCCTGGTGGCTTTTTGAAGCGTGAAGGGAAGGCTAGTGAGAAAGAAACACTGACCTCTCGTTTGATTGATCGACCTATCCGTCCTCTGTTTCCGAAAGGTTTCATGAATGAGGTTCAGGTGATCATCACAGTAATGTCTGTTGATAAGAAAAATGATCCGGACATTCTGGGTATGATTGCTACCTTTGCGGCGCTGTCTATCTCCGGCATTCCTTTTGCCGGCCCTGTGGGTGCTGCCCGTGTAGGCTTCACTGAAGATGAGGGTTATATTCTGAACCCCTCTTTCGAGCAGTTGAAAAAATCTGAGCTGGACATGGTGGTTGCCGGTACTCATGATGCGGTGCTGATGGTTGAATCAGAAGCTCAGGAGCTCACCGAAGACGAAATGCTGGGGGCGGTTCTTTTTGCTCAGCAGGAATATCAGGTAGCTATTCAGGCTATTCAAGAGTTTGCTGCTGAAGTTGGCAAGCCTGCCTGGGACTGGCAGCCTGAAGCTGAAAAAACAGCCGTTAAAGAAGCGGTTGCTGCTGCATTTGAGCAGAAAATTCGTGATGCTTATGCCGTTACCATCAAGCAGGATCGCACCAACACGCTGTCAGCCCTTCGTAATGAAGCTGAAGCAACGCTGGTCGGTGAAGAAGAAGGTAAGTTTTGTGCTGATGATGTTCAGACTTACTTCAGCAAGTTAGAAAAGTCTGTCGTTCGCGGCAATATTATTAGTGGTCAGCCACGGATTGATGGTCGTGACACTAAAACGGTTCGCCCAATTAATGTAGAAGTTGGTCTTTTGAAAAAGACCCATGGTTCTGCTCTGTTTACCCGTGGTGAAACTCAGGCCATCGTTACAACGACTCTCGGTACTGCCCGAGATGCGCAGTTTATTGATGCGCTCGAAGGCGAAAGTCGTGATCCTTTCATGCTGCACTACAACTTCCCTCCATTCTCTGTGGGCGAGTGCGGTCGCATGGGGCCTCCAGGGCGTCGTGAAATTGGTCATGGCCGTCTGGCTCGTCGTGGTATTCAGGCTGTTCTGCCAACTGATGAAGAGTTTCCATACACCATTCGAGTGGTTTCTGAAATCACTGAGTCCAATGGCTCCAGCTCAATGGCATCTGTCTGTGGTTCTTCTCTGGCATTGATGGATGCTGGTGTGCCTTTGAAAGCGCCAGTGGCTGGTATTGCCATGGGTCTGGTTAAGGAAGGGGAGCGCTTTGCCGTTCTGACCGATATTCTGGGTGATGAAGATCATCTTGGTGATATGGACTTCAAAGTGGCGGGTACTGCTCACGGTGTGACTGCTCTGCAGATGGATATCAAGATTGCCGGTATCACAGAAGAGATCATGGATATTGCTCTGAATCAGGCTTTGCAGGCTCGTCTGCATATTCTGGCGGAGATGAATAAGGTGATTGCTACTTCTCGCAGTGAGTTATCACCTAATGCGCCAATGACCATGACTGTGAAGATCGATCAGGACAAAATCCGTGATGTTATTGGTAAGGGTGGTGCGACCATTCGTTCTATCTGTGAAGATACCGGTGCGTCTGTAGATATTGCTGATGATGGCACTGTTAAGATTTATGCGGAAACGCGTGAAGCCTGTCAGGCGGCTTATGATCGTGTCTATGGTGTAACGGCTGAGGCTGAGATTGGTAAGATCTATGAAGGGGTTGTTACTCGAATTGTAGAGTTTGGTGCCTTCGTAAATATTTTGCCTGGTCAGGACGGTCTGGTGCATATTTCCCAGATTGCGGATCACCGCGTTGAGAATGTTGCTGACTACGTTAAGATGGGTCAGAAGCTTGAAGTTGTCGTTATGGATCTCGACAACCGTGGTCGTATCAAGCTGAGTATGAAGGAAGTGGCTCGTATTAAAGAACAGCAGGCTGCTGCGGTTTCTGAGTAAGAGCGAATAAGGGCTTTAGAATCGCAAAGATGCTAGGGAATAAAAGATTTTTGCTTTTTCCTTTGCGTCTTTGTGGTTAAAGCGGTGTTCTTTAGCTCAAAAAAAAGCACCTTTCGGTGCTTTTTTTATGCCTGATGATTACTCATCAAGGAAGCTTCGGAGGTGGTCGGATCGAGTTGGATGGCGCAATTTTCTCAGGGCCTTCGCTTCAATCTGGCGGATACGCTCACGGGTAACGTCGAACTGCTTACCTACCTCTTCCAGGGTATGGTCAGTGTTCATATCGATCCCAAAGCGCATTCTTAATACCTTGGCTTCACGGGCGGTCAAACCGGCCAGCACTGTCCGGGTAGACTCTCTAAGGCCTTCGCCAGTTGCGCGGTCAATTGGAGACTGCATAGTGGCGTCTTCAATGAAGTCACCCAGGTGTGAGTCTTCGTCATCACCGATGGGGGTTTCCATTGAGATTGGCTCTTTGGAAATCTTTAGAACCTTACGGATTTTGTCCTCGGGCATTTCCATGCGGATAGCCAGCTCTTCCGGCGTAGGTTCGCGTCCCATCTCCTGCAGCATCTGCCTGGAGATCCGGTTCAGCTTATTGATGGTTTCAATCATGTGAACCGGTATTCGGATGGTACGAGCCTGGTCTGCAATAGAGCGGGTAATTGCCTGACGAATCCACCAAGTGGCATAAGTTGAGAACTTGTAACCGCGACGATACTCAAACTTGTCCACAGCCTTCATTAGGCCGATATTGCCTTCCTGGATCAGATCAAGGAATTGCAGGCCCCGGTTGGTGTATTTCTTGGCAATGGAAATAACCAGACGAAGGTTGGCTTCTACCATCTCTTTTTTGGCTCGACGAGCACGAGCTTCGCCAAGAGACATCTTACGATTGATGTCTTTTATCTGAACCAGGGAGAGACCAAACTCCTTTTCAATGTTGGTTAGTTTCTTCTGGGCGCGAATTATCTCGTCACGATAATTCTGAAGGGCTTCAGCATAACCACCACTACCGCTAGCGAGTTCGTCGATCCATTCAAGATTGGTCTCGTTACCTGGGAATGCCTTCAGGAAAATTTTACGCGGCATTTTTGATTTACGAACACACAGTTGCATGACAGAGCGTTCGTTGTCGCGAATACGCTCGACCGCATTGCGGATTCTGAAAACCAGCATGTCGAAGAGGCGCGGAACCAGTTTCAGAGGCATAAAGGCTTCAGCCAGTTCAGTCAGGGCGGCCTGGCTGTTTTCACGCCCATGACTGGCGATGATTGCTGTAGTCTTTTCCAGGGCTTCTCTCAGAAGAGTGAAACGCTCTTTGGCTTCTTCAGGATCAAGGCCACTATCGGCTTCGTCCTCTTCGCTATCTTCATCATCATTCTCACCATCATCGTCGATGTCTTCATCGATCGTTACCTCTTCGATGGTGGGCGGCGCGATAGGGGTATCATCATCGGGGTCAATATAGCCACTGATGATATCCGTCAGGCGTCCTTCTTCTTCAGTAAGACGATCGTACTCATCGAGAACAATCTGGGCTGAGCCTGGGAATTGAGCCAGCGCAGACATGACTTCACGCCAGCCTTCCTCGATGCGCTTGGCAATTTGAATCTCGCCTTCACGGGTTAATAGTTCTACCGTACCCATTTCGCGCATATACATACGCACCGGGTCAGTAGTTCTGCCAGCCTCCTGCTCAACAGCGGCGAGTGCCGCAGCCGCTTCTTCAGCAGCGGCTTCATCAGTGTCGGCTTCAGCCATGAGCAGGGTGTCAGCATCTGGAGCGGTCTCGTAGACGCTGATACCCATGTCATTGATCATGCGGATAATGTCTTCCACCTGATCAGGATCGGAAATATCTTCCGGAAGATGGTCATTAACCTCCGCGTAAGTCAGGTACCCCTGTTCCTTACCACGGGCGATAAGCTCTTTTAATCTGGATTGTTGTTGCGAATTAGCTGACATATCAACCCTTTAACAGCGGATATTGACGAACCGGACAAAAAAACGTAAGCAGGCAATTATAGCTCATAAACTGGGTAAAGTACCACAGGGCAGCGGCCCGACTTAGTTGGACGAGGCACCGGAATGCATTCCATGACGCGGGTTACCTTTCCTTGGTGTTTTCAGACCGGGTTTGAATTAGAAATGTGGCCAATAATGCAGTTCCACGGGACACAGTGAAATTCAAGTATACCTAATATTTTTTGTTGTGCAGTTATTTTTTTTGTGCATCACTATTTACCCCCAGCTTTTGTCGTCTTAGTTGCTCCTGTAGTTCACGAAATTGCCTTCGAAGATCTTCGTCCAGCTGTCCTGGTTTCTTATTCTGAAGACTTTGCAGAAGGTTTTTATATTGATTCTGCTGAAGGTTTAGTCCCGCTTTTTTGCGAATGCTGGTCAGTGTTTCCAGAAACTCATCCCGGTGTGCTGTAGTGCCGTGATCCAAAGCAGCTAAGGCCTGCAGGCGTTCGCCTTTTTCGGTGCCATACCATTGGGCAATCAGGGTGCTGGTTTTCAGTGTCGGATTTTTCTTGAGTATTTTCAAGAGATCGATCAGTAATTGACTATCACCGTCGTTTTCCAGTTGTAGATCATCGAATGGCTCTAGTGTTTCCTGAGCGAACTCTGGATTACAAAGTAGCTGTCGTATGGCATAACCAGAGGTTGCCAGCCTTGCCGAGTTGCGAGCAATGGTCGGCGCACTATGGCGTTGCTGCTGTCCTGATGTGTACTGTGGCTCGCTGTAGCCAGCATCATGAGGTGGGCAAGGCTCATAATGCCCACTATGGGAGATTTCTCCATAGTTGTTTGATGAATCGTAATGCTCCGGTTCTGGCGGCCGAGTAGTGGCAGGTTGCTCTTTGGTACGAATGCTCTCCTGAAAGTGAGCTTCCAGGTAGTGAGTATCCAGCCCTGTATGGTCCGAGAGCTTTTTCAGGAGGAGTTGGCGGAAAAGGCCTTCTGGTAACTTGTCGATGTAAGGCTGTGCCAGTTTGGCAAGGCGGGCGCGGCCATCCATAGTGCTCAGGTCCAGATCTGCTTCCAGCTCTCTGAATAGTAAGTTGTCCAGGCTGATGGCCTGGTTTTTAATGCGCTCAATAAAGTGCTCGGCACCTTCTTGGCGCACCATGCTATCCGGGTCTTCTCCCTGGGGGAGGAATAGGAAGCGAGCCTGGCGGCCATCCTGCATATTGGGGAGGGTCGACTCCAGGGCTCTCCATGCAGCCCTCCGGCCAGCATCGTCGCCATCAAAACAGAAAACCACTTCGGGAACGACTTTAAACAACCTCAGCATATGATCAGGGGTCGTTGCAGTTCCTAATGTCGCCACTGCGTTCGTGATGCCCTGTTGTGAAAGGGCGACGACATCCATATAGCCTTCGACCACCAGAATTCGACTCAGCTTACGGTTCGCTTGTCGAGCTTCAAAGAGGCCATAGAGCTCTTTCCCTTTATGGAAAATGGGGGATTCAGGGGAGTTAAGGTATTTGGGCTTTTCATCTCCCAGGACACGGCCGCCAAAGGCGATGTAGCGACCTCTACTATCCCGGATGGGGAAAATAATGCGGTCGCGAAAGCGGTCATATATTGTGTTGCGATCTTCGTTTTTGACCAGCATGCCTGTGGTGATCAGCTGCTGTTCTTTTTCTGGCGATGTGGCCAGTTCTTTTTTCAGGTTGTCCCACCCCGGTGGTGCAAAACCGATAGCAAAGTGCTGGCAGGTCTGCTGATCAAGGCCGCGGTTTTTCAGATATAGGGATGCTCGTGGCGATTGCTCGTGCTGCTTTAACTGACGGCTGTAAAAATCAACAGATCGATCCATCAGGTTGTAGAGTTCGCTGTGATCCGGGCCGCGTTGCTTTTGTGAGTTTTCTTCCCTGGGGACTTCAAGTCCAAGTTGTCCGGCCAGTGTGTCTATGGCTTCCGGAAAATCCAGGTGGTCGTGATCCATTACGAAGCCGAGTGCATTGCCGCTGGCTCCACAGCCAAAGCAGTAATAAAACTGTTTGTCCGGGCTGACCGTAAAGGATGGTGTTTTCTCTTTGTGAAAAGGACAGCAGGCGGAGTAGTTGCGGCCAGTTTTTTTCAGCTTAACCCGGTGATCGATGACATCAATAATATCAATGCGGGTGAGTAGGTCATCAATAAAATATTGAGGAATCCGTCCGGCCATAATAGAGCGCTGCGCCTGAAACAGAATGCGATTAATGAATTGAGTTTATCACCCGTCTGGGTGAGTGTCAGCCTAATCGGGATTTAACAATTTTGCTGATGGATGACATGTCAGCCCGGCCTTGAGCCTGTGGTTTGACAATGCCCATCACTTTGCCCATGTCGGCCATACTGGATGCGCCGGTGCTTGTAATGGCAAGGTCGACCAGTTCAGTGATTTCGGATTCAGAAAGCGGTGTGGGGAGAAAGTCGGCAAGAACGTTAAGCTCCAGCTTTTCCTGATCAGCTAGATCCGTGCGCCCGGCAGACTCGAACTGTTCAATGGCATCGCGACGTTGCTTTACCATTTTGTCCAGTACTGCCAGGGCACGTTGATCGTCTAATGATTTTTCATCGATCTCAATTCGCTTCAGTTCGGCCAGAGCCAAACGGATAGTACCCAGTCGTGACTTGTCGCGATTGCGCATGGCTTCCTTCATGGCTTCTGTCAGTTGGTCCCTGACAATGCAATCACTCATGACACGTTCCTTTATTCGCTTAAATGGGTCTGAAGCTTATTCAGGTCAAAGAGTAAATCATACGATTGATTCAATAGACCGTGAAGTCAATGGATCAATACAGACGCTCACGACGACGCTGCTCGCGCTGCAGTTTTTTAAGATGACGCTTAACAGCAGCAGCGGCCTTGCGCTTGCGAACGGTAGTTGGCTTTTCGTAGTGCTCACGACGACGAACTTCAGCCAGGATACCAGCTTTTTCACAAGAGCGCTTGAAACGGCGCAGGGCTACGTCAAACGGTTCATTCTCTTTAACTTTAACAGCAGGCATGCAGAGATCACCTTCCTTTTAATAACAAGTTGTTGACCATGAATCCGCCAAAGTCGGTATGACTACAGGCTAAAAAAACTCATGGCTGGATTACAGCCAATGCTGCGCGAATGCGATGATCCGCCCCTGTGATTACTAATTTTCGCTCTATATAAAGACGGTGCTTTACTCAAAGCGGGACGTTAATACTCACTCTAACAAGACAGATTAGTCGCAGTTTTTCAAGGGCGCGAATTTTAAAGCTTATTCAACAAAAATGCAAAAAACGCCGGCTTGGCGTATGATTCTTCTCCCTGAAATAAAGAGACCGCTTGAAAGGTCATGTGGCTACTTCGAACGTAGCAAATGGGTCTAAAAAATCGCTTTTGTTCGTTAAATAGAACCACTATTCTCCTCACACAGAAGCGATTTTTTACCCTCATTTTCCACGCCCTCGCCACGCACAGACTTTTCAGGTGGTCTCTAAGTGCTCAATGAACCAGAAAATGGTGGGTGCTTACTACAGACATTTCTTGCACAGGTTTGTTAAATGATTGTTCTCGGGATAGAAACTTCCTGCGATGAAACCGGTATTGCCCTCTATGACAGCCAGAAAGGCCTGCTGAGTGATGCCCTGTTCAGCCAGATTGATATGCACATCGATTACGGTGGTGTAGTGCCTGAACTTGCATCCAGGGATCATATCCAGAGAGTTTTGCCCCTGATCAATGAAGTATTGGATCAGGCCGGTATCAGCAAGGAACAAATCGATGCTGTTGCCTACACCCGTGGCCCTGGACTGGTTGGGGCTTTGATGGTTGGTGCCTGTATTGGTAAGGCACTGGCCTGGGCCTGGGGCATACCATCAGTGGGAGTGCACCATATGGAAGGCCATCTGCTGGCCCCGATGCTGGAAGAAACACCTGTGGACTTTCCATTTGTTGCTCTGCTGGTATCCGGCGGCCACACTCAGCTGGTGCAGGTGGGTGGTATTGGTCGATATCGTCTGCTGGGGGAGTCTGTGGATGATGCTGCAGGTGAAGCCTTTGATAAAGTTGCTGCCATGCTGGGGCTGGATTACCCCGGTGGTCCTGCTATTGCGCGGCTGGCTGAACAAGGTCAGGAAGGACGATTTCGTTTTCCACGGCCGATGACTGATCGTCCTGGTCTGGATTTCAGTTTCAGTGGTTTGAAAACGTTTACCCTTAATACCGTTGCAAAGTGCAAGCAAGAAGCGGGAGTCACTGAGCTGGCTGAGCAGGACCGTGCTGATATCGCCAGGGCATTTGAAGAGGCTGTTGTGGCAACGCTGACCATCAAGTGCCGCCGGGCACTGCAGCAGACCGGTATGAAGCAGCTGATTATTGCCGGTGGTGTGAGTGCCAATAAATCACTGAGGGCAGCACTGGAAGCCATGGTTGAGAAAGAGGGGGCCGTATTACGTTATGCTCGCCCTCAGTTCTGTACTGATAATGGGGCTATGATTGCTTACGCGGGCTGTCAGCGATTGTTAGCAGGGCAAAGTGATGGTCCGGAAGTGGTGCCAGTACCCCGCTGGCCAATGGAGCAGCTTGAGCCGGTCAGCTAAGTTCACAAGAATGGATCATGATGCACAGATCAGATATTCCCGCTGAGTGTGGGAGTAATAGGTACGATGGATTCAGAACGGCAAAGCCCTTATGTTTCCGTGTCTTTGAGGTTAAAGAATAATGAGCCATGCCCCATGGATAAAGTCCGAATAGAAGCCATTGAAACTCAAGCCGTTATCGGTGTTTATGAGTTTGAACATGAAGCACCCCAGTCATTAATACTGGACCTGGAACTGACTACTGATTTTACCAGGGCGTTTACCAGTGACGACCTGCAGGATGCCCTGGATTACGATGCCATTACCCAGCGAGTGAGGGCATTTTGTGAAGCGTCACGATACCAGCTGATTGAGGCACTGGCTGGCGGTATCATCACGCTGCTGATGGAACATTACCCTGTGGATACAGTGGCTGTGACCATCCGTAAGCCCCAGGCGCTGACGAATGCACTTGCTACTGTCTGGTGTGAAAGAACCCGTTCGCAAATGGTGGGGCAGGGCCACTAAAGAAGAGAATCCATAGTGACTGTTTATGTTCTTGGTATTGGCTCAAACCTAAACGCAGAGTACAAGTGCCGCCAAATGATCGCCTCAATAAAGCAGGCATTTGACAAGGTCAGGGTCAGTGAACTGGTGACGACCAAAGCCATCGGTGTTGAAGGACCTGACTATATGAACGGGGTTGTCTGCTTTGAGTCAGATATTCATGTTGAAGCATTGTTGCTGTGGTGCAAGGCGCTCGAGAAACAACTGGGAAGAGATCGGAATCAGAATCTCTGTGCTGCCGATATTGACCTTTTACTGGCCTTCGACTGCACTGGGGAGCAGCCAACGGAAGATAGTGTAAACCAGATAAAGGAGCCTTGGTTTCGGCCTTTAGTCGTTGGCTTGTTATGTCATGATATCTGAATGAATAGGACTTCCGATACCCTTGCGTTTCTTCAGGAAAAAAGCACAAAAAAAGGCCGTCTTTAAAAGACGGCCAGAGTATTTCAGGGGGTTAGCCTGATAAAACATGGCTATAAACCGATGTTGTTTAACCCCGGGTTACTCACTGCCCGGGGGGATACTCTCTATATTTACATTTGCTCAAGGAACCCCTCTAGCTGAATAAGATTTTCTTCGAGTTCTTTCCAGGCACTTTTCGTCGTAACTACTTCAGGTACGATGATAGGCTCGATAACAGGCTCTTTTACTCCACTGTTGGAACCGTCCACATCAGCAACCCATTTATCCACTCCCGCCATGGTCTCGCCAATTTCAGCTTCCATTTTGAGCTTTTCCTGCTTCTGCTGATATGCTTGGCGGCGCTGTTCTTTGGCTTCAAGCTTTAGGCGCACTTTTTCCCCAGCTTTATTTGGTTCAAATGCATCAGCATAGAAAGGGAGGGTAAGCATTGTGTTAAACCCTTCACCCAAATCCCTCCTATCAAGTGAATCAGGCAACGAAGCTGCTGTCTTTCGCTGGTCGGGGACACCGACCATTTTATTATGACGTGCCAGGTTTTCAGTCGTCAGAGAGAATGAGTGCCGTCTGCCCGGTTCCATCTCTTTAACCAAGAGGTCCAGGTTTTTCTCAAGCTCCTTTACAATAGTTGGTTTTGGCGCAGGGGGAGTAGGCACAGCAGGCAGGCCTTCTGGGTCTATTTTCTCCTGGCCAGGTTTGTTTACCCACTGCTGGAGCTTAGCTATGTCCTGGTTGTCCTCCTCAGTTAAGGGAGCAGCTGGCTTTCCATCATTGGGAATCGTTGGCTCATAATAAACTGTGGCTTCTGGCTTTTTGACAGTGAGCGTGTACTTATCGTAACCCTCATGCTTACCATTGACATAACTATGCTTAACAACCCAGTGATTTTTAAGCTGGCCAGCAGCTGCTTCCCAGTCCGCGACATTGCCTTCGCGATCTTTCAGGATTTTCCCATCTTCACCTTTAACCGCCATATAGCTACCATATGGACGCTGTTCGGGGCTTGTCTTACTCCAGCTCTCGCCTTTCTGGTCTTTGTAAGGAACAGGGTTTGGCATTTTCCTTCCGTTGTATTCCGGAGTCATCATCTGCTCAAACGTTCTTTCCGAATGGGTGATTTTCTTCGGATCGTTAGTGGCGTTTCCGCTCTCATCCTTGGTAACAGGAGCCTTCCAGTCCTTGGTGTTCAGGCGGTCGCGGTTTTGGCGATCGAGAACATCTTCAGCCATCTGCTTTTGATAAACAGGAGTAACCACCTCAAGATCACTAATTTCTTTACGAACAGCAAAGAGTTCGCGCTCTTTTGGATAGATGGCCAGATTACGCTCAAGGATATTGATCCTTCTTTTCTGCTCGGTGATTCCTTCATTAATTGATGGAACCATCGGATGATTATCCCCTTGGGCTTGATACTTGGCCAATTCTGCCTGCTGCTCCTGTAGAGCCTTTTGGAGCTCCTTCAGAGTGCCTTCCAGCTCGACCTTATGTTGTTCACTGTGAATAACGTAGTTGTGATCATGTCCGTCAGGATGAGCTTCCTTGAATTCAGCTCTCATCTTGATCAGTTCATTATCCAGCGCGGCTGCTTTTGCCTTAACGTTCTCGAGATGCTTTGGACTTGTGTTGTTGTACGCCTCAATCACGCTCTTATCTGTACATTTGAATACAGGAGCCGTGGCAGTCAGTACAGGCGCTGCTGGAGCAGGCTCGCCTTTCTTCTCGGCCTTCTTAACAGCTTTGGCATGTTCTGCCATTGCCTTAGCGTGAGCTTCTACTGCCTTATTGTACTCATCCAACTGCTTTCTGAGCTCTGGGTTTGAATCATTACCCAGTCTTTTGGCAACGTCTGCTCTGTCAGCATCCAGAACCTGGTCTGTAGCTTTGAGTACAGTATGGGTTCTGTATTGCTTTTCACCGGTCTCAGGGTCCACGCCAACTTGTTTCATCAGGGCAAGGCTGCCATCTGCAAGTTTCGTATGGAACTCTTTATTCGTATTCGTACGAGGCTTGTGTGACTCAACCCTTTTCTTGACATCTTCGGCGTCAACACCGTACTTGGCGGCCAGTCTTGTGTACATGAGTTGAGTGGTAACGTCATCAAGTCGAGCCCGAGCCAGATTGATACACTCGTTTTCTAATGCACGATCATTAGCCTGCTTAAGCTCATGGGCAGCTTTGTTAGCCTCAGCTTCCTGACCCATCTTTCGTGCATCATACTTTGCACGGTTGAAGATATAGAGGAATCCAACGTAAATCGGGGTGATGACATAGTTCTTCAGTGGCTTCCATACCAGGAAATCAATGACTTTAGCTGCGAATTTAAACGGTGCAGCAATGTATGAACCAACGGTTTTTAATGCAGTAACAAAGCGCTCTTTCCAGCTAGGCTTGTGGAATTCTACAACAGTCTTCTTAGTCTCTGCGGTAGGCGTGCTGGTCCCATTAGTTGCTGCTGGTGCAGTTTGAGCAGGCTGACCAGTCGTAGTAGTCTGACCAGTCGTTGTGGTCGGAGCAGGTGCAGCCTGAGTAGTCTGACCAGTCGTTGTGGTCGGAGCAGGTGCAGCCTGAGTAGTCTGACCAGTCGTTGTGGTCGGAGCAGGTGCAGCCTGAGTAGTCTGACCAGTCGTTGTGGTCGGAGCAGGTGCAGCCTGAGTAGTCTGACCAGTCGTTGTGGTCGGAGCAGGTGCAGCTTGGGCAGGCTGACCATTAGTCATGGTCTGGGCAGGTGCAGCCTGAGTAGTCTGACCAGTCGTTGTGGTCGGAGCAGGTGCAGCTTGGGCAGGCTGACCATTAGTCATGGTCTGGGCAGGTGCAGCTTGAGCAGGCTGACCAGTAGTAGTGGTCTGAGCAGGAGCAGCTTGAGCAGGCTGACCAGTAGTAGTGGTCTGAGCAGGAGCAGCTTGAGTAGGCTGACCATTAGTCATGGTCTGAGCAGGCGCAGTCTGGGTAGTTTGTTGGCCACCAGTAGCACTCTGTGCTGGCTTGCCACCAAACATATAATTGTAGGCGCTTTTAAACGGCGCGGCGATGCGCTGGCCTATAGATAGAGCTGGTTCCGTTTGAGTTGCGGCATCTGCAGGTCCGGTTACAGACTGGACAGTCTGAGCTACCGGTGTAGCAAATGTCACTTGTTTTTGGTTCATAACAGCAGAATTCTGCTGCATATTTTGGTTGCTCTGTGGGACAGGCTGGGGCAGCTGTGCTGTAGTAACCGCAGGTGTTCCTCCAGCAGTTGGAGCTTGGTTTGCCATGGTAATATGTCCTTATTCAGTTTGGTTGTGTTTATGATTTAATTGCATCAATTGTTATTGACTGAACGTTTGGACAGTTTGTTTGGAGTTTTGTTCCAGTTTGATATTAATTAATGAAATACCAGGCATTGTAATGTATCTTGGAAAAGCATTAAGAGCATGGAGTAAACTTCAATTGCTCTTAATGTTATGATTTTAAATAACAAACTTATTTTTTCTGGTGGATTTTTGATTCAATCCATTGGAGTCTGTTCTTTCTTACCGCTTCGCCGATTGCCTTTCCTTTAATCTTTTTAGAGATAATATCTCTGGCTTTAATTGCTAAACAATCATTTAAGAGTTCAATGATTTGGTTTTTTCCAAGCTTGATTGTTTCAAAGCTGTACGAAAGAATCGTTAAAAGGCAGGTGAAGCGCTCTGGACGCCGCAGGGCATCGGTTGCTTCAAACAGGGACATCAGGGACTCGGCGTCTGGGCTTCGGGAAATAGAAATAATCCTGTCAGAGTGTTCTGTTACCAGAAGAGCCATGTCTGCATACTCTGCAGGTGGGCGCAGCTTGGATGTAATTGCTTGAATACTAAGAATGTTATTGATTTTTGCGGCTTCGGTTTGTGGTAAAAGAGGGATGAACAGGCAACCAAACCGTATCAGTGCTGTGCTGTTTGCCTGAGCGGCCAGATTAAGGTGTTGTAAAGTCTGGCTATGGATAAAGGGCTTGAATTCGGGCAGTACGGCTTGAAGAGCGCCGCAACTTTCCAGGGTTTCAAAGTAGACAGAAGGGGTGAGTTCCATCAGTGCGGTCGATGTCTCCTGCCAAACTCTTTCCGGTACCAGATGGGATGCTTCACCGCTCTTAACCATGTTTCTCATCAGTTCAAATGTTTCTTCAGCAACATGAAAGCCAAGTGGAGCGAGCCTTGCTGCAAATCGGGCAACCCTGAGAATTCGAAGTGGATCTTCCTGAAAAGCGGGAGATACATGGCGTAGCTGACGGCTTTTTAGATCGTCCTGACCACCATATGGGTCAATGATGTTCCCAGACTGATCTTCCGCCATGGCATTGATGGTTAAGTCTCGTCTCAGCAAGTCCTCTTCCAACGAAATGTCGCAGGAAGTATAAAAACTAAAACCGGCATAACCGTGACCGGTTTTACGCTCAGTTCGGGCAAGGGCATATTCCTCTTTGGTTTCAGGATGAAGGAATACCGGAAAATCTCGCCCAACAGGTTGATAACCTTTGTTTTTCATTTGCTCTGGGGTGGCGCCAACCACAACCCAGTCATTGTCTTTAACCGGCAAACCCAATAATTTGTCTCTAACTGCACCACCCACCTTATATATTTGCATAAATGAGGACTATTCCAGATATAAAAGAAGTAAGAGATGTTTTTATAGCAAAACGTGGTGAGGTTTTCTCTATGTAGAATATTATTTTATTTTAGGTGGTTTTAGGGGGGGTATTTTTCTAAATAACAAGAGATTGAGGAATGTTTTGAAATACTTTTCTCTATTGAAAAGAATAAAGTACTCATTACTAGTTGGTCGGGTATAGAAGCGTGCGAAAGCATTCATGGTTCTGATGAAGCTTTTCCTGCCCGATAAGTTCATATGGATGTATTTTAGCCCTGAAGGGAGGGTAAGGTTATGAGTTGTCATCAGTGGGTTAACGAAGCCATTGGCAAAATTGAAGCTGATTTTCAGCGCAGTGCCGACACACACCTGATACGGTTGGAGTTTCCGAGGCTAAATGGGATTGACTTATACCTCAAGGATGAAAGTACACACCCCACTGGTAGCCTGAAGCATCGTCTGGCTCGATCATTATTTCTCTACGCTATCTGTAATGGTTGGGTTAATGAGCATACAACCATTATTGAATCCTCTTCAGGAAGTACTGCTGTTTCTGAAGCTTACTTTGCCCGACTGCTGGGATTGCCATTTATCGCAGTGATGCCCAGATCTACATCAATCCGAAAGATACGACAGATTGAGTTTTATGGTGGACAGTGCCATCTGGTCAATTGTTCCAGTGAGATTTATGCAGAGTCTCAGCGGCTGGCCAAAGAGCTGAATGGGCACTATATGGATCAGTTTACTTATGCTGAGCGAGCGACAGACTGGCGAGGTAACAATAATATTGCGGATTCCATTTTTCGGCAGATGCAGGCTGAACAATATCCTGTGCCAAGCTGGATTGTGATGAGCCCGGGAACCGGTGGTACGTCTGCCACCATTGGGCGATACATTCGATATCAGAAGCTGGATACCAAGTTATGTGTTGTCGATCCTGATCATTCCGTGTTTATGGACTATTACCTCAGTGGTGACAATAGTCTGACCATCGATCAGGGGTCTCGTATAGAAGGTATTGGTCGTCCAAGGGTTGAGCCATCGTTTATTCCCGGTGTAGTTGATGATATGCGTCGGGTACCTGATGCAGCGGCTATTGCAACCATTCACTGGCTTGAAACGATTCTTGGCCGAAAGGCTGGCCCAAGTACAGGGACGAATCTTTATGGTGCCCTGCTAATCGCCACAGAGATGCAATCAAGTAATAAGGAGGGGTCTATAGTTACTCTACTGTGTGACCCTGGTGACCGCTACCTTGATACTTGTTATAACCCTGACTGGGTTGTCGCCCAAGTGGGAGATATACAGCCATGGTTAGATAAGCTTTCGCAGTTGGCAGGATGAGCGGCATCATATACTCAAAGGATTTCAAGTAGATACGCTGCGGCAGGTAAGCAAAGTCCCGTGAGCCCACAATACAAATAGTAGGTAGTAGGTGATCAGGCCAAGCTGCCGTTCCCGTGAGTGCAGCCAGCAATAGAAAGGTGACGGGTATTGATGCATGACATTAGTTGACTCACTGAATAAGCAAGAATTGATTACCCGTCTGTATGAGAGAAAACTTAGTGCAAAGCATCCAGGTGCTTATGCAGAGATTATAGGTTTTTGAATAAAAAGCGGTCGCAAACCAGCGACCGCAGAATATCAGACTAGTTTTATTGTAGAATTATGGATTTAAGATCAAACTTAGCTATTCCCTCCACCTAGGTTCAACATCGCTTGAGCCTTTGCTTGAGCCTTTTGTTGATCATGCTTGAGCATAGCTTCCATGACGGCTTGCTTCATCTGATCAAAACTAGGCTCAGTATTTTCATTTTGTGCAGCAGGCTGCCCAGGTGCTGGCGTCGTAGCTGATTGTGGTTGTGGTTGGGAGCCATAATATTTTGCTAAGAAGTCCTCAGAGCCTTTTACCAGAGGTCTATACTGCGTTTCCAGTTGATGGCTAACATTCTGAGCTACCTGCTGTTCCAGTGTTATCGATTTTTCACTAGCCGGAGACGTTTGATTCTGTCCCGATCCCTGCCCCTGCAAAGCTTGCGCTAAATTAGCAACATTTTGGTTGGCTTCTTGCAGCAAGGCAGGGTTAGGCTGGTATGGCACAGCTTGCGGTGGGTTCTGCATCTGCTGTTGTTGCTGGTTAGGAGCCAGCTGTTGTGGGTTAGGAGCCAGCTGTTGTGGGTTAGGAGCCAGCTGTTGTGGGTTAGGAGCCATCTGTTGTGGGTTAGGAGCCATCTGTTGTGGGTTAGGAGCCATCTGTTGTGGGTTAGGAGCCAGCTGTTGTGGGTTAGGAGCCATCTGTTGTGGGTTAGGAGCCAGCTGTTGTGGGTTAGGAGCCAGCTGTTGTGGGTTAGGAGCCAGCTGTTGTGGGTTAGGAGCCATCTGTTGTGGGTTAGGAGCCATCTGTTGTGGGTTAGGAGCCTGCGTATATTGAGGCATTACAGACTGTTGAGTGGGCTGGGGAGTCTGCGGCTGAACATACTGCTGTTGTTGTAAAGATTGGTGAACACCGACAGGCATTTGTTGTTGCTGGTTAGGGTTAGTAACCGGCTGTTGTTGCGGGTTAGTAACCGGCTGTTGTTGCGGGTTAGTAACCGGCTGTTGTTGCGGGTTAGTAACCGGCTGTTGTTGCTGGTTCTGTGACTGCTGTTGCGGAGGTTGGTTATAAATCGATGGACGAGCTTCACCTCTTTGTTCGTAGGTTTTATTGCTAAAGAGATTTTTAACGTCTACGCCAAACCAGTTAGAGCCTTGATTATCACTCGGGGCCGGTTGAGTTCCAGGTTGCTGGCCTTGAACTTGTGGTTGTTGCCCTTGAACTTGTGGTTGTTGGCCTTGAACTGGCGGTTGTTGGCCTTGAACTGGCGGTTGTTGGCCTTGAACTGGCGGTTGTTGGCCTTGAACTTGCGGTTGTTGGCCTTGAACTTGCGGTTGTTGCCCTTGAACTTGTGGTTGTTGCCCTTGAACTTGTGGTTGTTGCCCTTGAACTTGTGGTTGTTGGCCTTGAACTGGTGGTTGCTGGCCTTGAACTGGTGGTTGCTGGCCTTGAACATAAGTTTGGGGCTGGGCTGTTGCAACATTTTGTTGATGGTATGCGCCCTGACCCTGAGGCGGTTGATTGTATTGTTGCTGCCCCACGGTCATCTGATTCTGTGGGTTTGGGTTTTGGGTAACGTTATTATAGCCACCATATTGCCCCTGCTGTTGGGGCTGCTGGAGCTGGCCACTCTGCAAACTAGGGTTAAACGCCGCTACCGGCGGTTGTTGAACTGAAGGAAAGCTCATTATTGAATCCTTATTAAATGATGAACGAATTTGGATTTAAAATTGTGACGGATCTCATTTTTGCCGAGATGGCGACAACATTCGACAGGCAGTGAAGTTATTGGTTCTATATCAATTAGTAATTATTTTTTTACACTTATATAGTGTTTTTTTTGTCTGGTTTGTTTTCTTGTGAATATTTATTTTGTGAGCTTTTTCTCACTGTTGATTATAGGACAGATGACTTTTTTACTTGCCTGTAACTGTTCTTGTTTTAGAAAAATGTTGTTTGTATGGACTGGCATGTTCTGAACTTTTGTTTAGGTGCTGATTTATTGCTTTTATTTAATGTGTGAAAGTACTTAAATATATTATGGCTGATTTCTGAGAATAAAAATGCTGGATGTCCAATAAACTTCGTTTATATCGTAGGGATATTGTTCTATACGTTTGTTGATGAAATTTTCGTATGTACCGACTACCAGTACCAGCGTAAGATTATTACGATTGTTTTGTTATTGGGGAGTCGTGTCGTTTATAGCATACTGTATTTGCTAATTTATCATGAGGGTTTAGTGTTTTAGTCTGGTTCTTATGTGTATATGTATTAAATTAAGTATTGTCGTACAGATAACAGGAAACCAATAAGTGCTCAGGAAGAGTGACAGGTATTCAAAATAAACTTTTAGAATTATTGGGTGCAGCATTGTTGACTTTTTCTGCACTCTCCCATCGGAGAAGGGTATGTTCCAGGCGAAAGATGCATTCACTGTAGACAGTGTCCAGCAGAGTCCGGCTGAGCTCTGGTCGATAATCTCTCCTCATTACTCGGTTGATGAGGCTTCCTGGTTGCAGGCGCTGGTCGAGGTGCTGGATGCTCAGTCCAGTGATTATACCGCTATTGCCAGCAGAGCAAGCAGGATGATTGAGAAAGTCAGGGAAAGTGATGATGGCATTCATATGATTGATGCATTGCTGTTGCAGTATAGTCTGGATACTCGGGAAGGTATCCTGTTGATGTGTCTGGCCGAAGCCTTGATGCGTATTCCTGATAATCGAACGGCTGATGCTCTGATCCGTGATAAGTTGAGTGTGGCTGACTGGAAGAAACACTTAAGCCAGAGTGATTCGCTTCTTGTTAATGCATCTACCTGGGGACTGTTATTAACGGGTAAGGTGGTAAACCTTGAAGCTGGTGAAGATGGCTCTGCCGGAGGAGTTATCGGAAAGCTGGTGAATCGGATGGGAGAGCCGGTGATTCGTCAGGCCGTCAATCAGGCTATGAAAATTATGGGGCGTCATTTCGTGCTGGGGCGCACCATTTCAGAGGCTTTGAAGAATGGTCTAAAACAACGAGACAAAGGGTATACCTACTCTTTTGATATGTTAGGTGAGTCTGCCCTGACGATGGAAGATGCCCGGCGTTACCATGACGAATACCTTGCAGCTATCAGGGCTGTAGCTTCCGAGCCTGATCATAAAAGTTCCTCCCGGGCCGGGATTTCCATCAAACTTTCTGCTCTCCACCCACGCTACGAAGTTTCACAAAAAGACAGGGTTTTTCAGGAGCTGGTACCGGCGCTGCTGGATCTGGTGCGTGAAGCCAGGGCGGGCAATGTTGCCATTAATATGGATGCAGAGGAACAGGATCGTCATGAGCTATTTCTGGAAGTGTTTGAGCGGGTTTATCGACACCCGGATTGTCGCGGGTGGGGAGGGCTTGGCCTGGTGATCCAGGCCTATGGTAAACGTGCACTTCCGTCACTGTGCTGGCTGTCAGCCCTGGCTCGGGAGCAGGGAGACCGCATACCGGTTCGTTTGGTCAAAGGGGCATACTGGGACAGTGAGATTAAGCTTTGTCAGCAGCAGGGACTTCCCGGTTATCCGGTGTATACCCGAAAGGAGGCAACCGATGTTGCTTACCTGGTGTGTGCGAAGTTTCTGTTGTCAGAACCTGTCAGAGCAACGCTCTATCCTCAGTTTGCCAGTCATAATGCCCATACCGTCGCCAGCATTCTTACCATGGCAGAACAGGCAGGTCTTGATAATAAGAATACAGATGACTTTGAATTCCAGCGCCTTCACGGTATGGGGGATGCTCTTTATAACCTGGTGCTGGACAACCATGGCCATCCGGTTCGCATCTATGCTCCGGTGGGTAGTCATAAGGATTTGCTGCCTTATCTGGTACGGCGATTGCTTGAGAATGGCGCCAATTCCTCGTTTGTGCACCGCCTGGTGGATGCCAAAACGCCTATTGCATCCCTGGTTCAGCACCCGGTTGAAACATTGAAGAGCCGGGTCTGTTTCCAGAATGACCAAATCCCTCTCCCACCCGATATATATGGACAGAAACGCAAAAACTCACTGGGTGTGAATGTGGATATTGAAAGCCAGTGGCAGACATTCCAGCAGAAAGTTCAGGGCTTTATGGAGTATGACTGGCATCAGGGGCCATGGGTTGATGGACACCTTGCGCAGACATCTGAGGTTTCTGAAGTCTCCTGCCCCTATGACCGGTCACAACTCGCAGGTCATTTAAGGTGGAGCGATGACGCTCAGGTTGACACTGCAGCCGGAGTTGCTGTCGCGGCCTTTTATAAATGGAATGCGACGCCAGCGGAGGAACGTGCGCAATGTCTGGAAAGGCTGGCTGATCTTCTGGAAGATAACCGTGAAGAACTGGTTGCCCTTTGTCATCGGGAAGCGGGGAAAACATTGCACGATGCTATTGATGAAGTGCGTGAAGCGGTAGACTTCTGCCGTTATTACGCCAATCAGGCACGAGAACGATTTTCATCATCTACGATGATGCCGGAGCCTACTGGCGGGCCTACTGGAGAGTCTAACGAACTTCGGCTCTCCGGACGGGGCGTATTTCTGTGTATCAGTCCGTGGAACTTCCCCCTGGCGATTTTCCTGGGGCAGGTAACCGCCGCATTGGCCGCGGGTAATACGGTTATTGCCAAGCCAGCGGAACAGACGGGGCTTATTGCTGGCAGGGCGGTTGAACTGATGCTTCAGGCCGGTATTCCTGGAGGTGTCATTCAATTACTGCCCGGAGCTGGTGCTAAGGTTGGTCATCAACTGGTTACTGATACTCGGATTGCGGGTGTCGTTTTTACCGGCTCCACAGAAACCGCTCGAGTCATTAATCTGGCATTAGCCAATCGTCCAGGTCCGATCGTACCGTTGATTGCGGAAACGGGTGGTCAGAATGCCATGATTGTGGATTCTACCGCACTGCCAGAGCAGGTGGTTAAGGACGTGATTCTGTCAGCTTTTGGCAGTGCTGGGCAGCGGTGCTCTGCACTGAGAGTGCTTTATGTACAGAAAGATATTGCCGATCGGGTTATCTCTTTGTTGCAGGGAGCGATGCAGGAACTGTCTATTGGTAATCCTAGCCTTCACTCAACCGATATTGGTCCTGTTATTGATGAAAAAGCCCGGCAGTCTCTTCAGTCGCATATTGAGAGAATGAAAAAAGAGGCAAAGCTGCTGTTTGAGTGTGAGTTGCCAGCTGCTTGCTCCAATGGCAGTTTTGTTGCGCCAGTGGCGTTTGAAATCGACCATATTGGTCAGCTGGAGAAGGAACACTTCGGCCCTGTTCTCCATGTTATTCGTTATGATGCACAAGCGTTGCCGGAGGTGATTGATCAGATCAACAGTACGGGGTATGGACTCACCCTGGGGATACATAGCCGTAATGAAGTGACTGCCACGTATATTGAAGAGCGGGTTAAGGTCGGGAATATCTATATTAACCGGAACCAGACAGGGGCTGTAGTTGGGGTTCAACCATTTGGTGGTCAGGGGCTTTCAGGTACTGGTCCGAAGGCGGGTGGGCCAAACTATCTGCTGCGTTTTGCTACAGAGCAAACCGTCTCGATTAATACAACGGCCGTTGGTGGTAATGCCACACTGCTCTCTTTAGGAAGTGAGTCTTTGTGAAAAACTGATGCTTTGTATCTATACAGAGTGAGGTTGTTGCAAAGTACGAAAGGATTACCTTAAAGCATTTTCTGGAACCACAAAGAGTACGAAGAACACTAAGGGAAAGGTTGCTTTCTGGTCTTAGTGCTCTTTGTGGTTCCAGGCTTTCGCGACAGCCTAAGGTGCGGGCGTGAGGGTTAATCCTGAGTTACCCGGTTAACTTCTTCAAGACTGGTGACACCCTGCAAGGCTTTGAGCAATCCTGATTGGCGAAGGTTGTTAAATCCTTCTTTCTCGGCCTGCGCAGAGATTTGCAGAGAATTCCCTTCTTCCATGATGATCTGTTGCATGCCGGGTGTGATAGCCACCACCTCGTAAATGCCTACACGGCCCTTGTAGCCGTTATTGCAGTTATCACAGCCTTTAGGGCCATAAATCTCTGCATTGGCTGCCTGTTCTTCTGTGAAACCTTCTTCCAGCAGGGTTTCTTTGGGGATTTTAACTTTGGTTTTGCAGTTATTACAGAGCCTTCGAGCCAGACGCTGGGCAATGATCAGGCTGACTGACGTCGCAATATTGAATGAGGGTACCCCCATATTCTGCAAACGGGTCAGAGTCTCAGCAGCACTGTTGGTGTGCAAGGTGGAGAGTACCATGTGACCAGTCTGTGCAGCCTTGATCGCAATGTTGGCTGTTTCCAGGTCCCGTATCTCACCCACCATGATGATGTCCGGGTCCTGACGCAGGAAGGCTCTCAGTGCCTGACTGAAGTCCATGCCCTGCTTGGGATTTACGTTAACCTGGTTAATACCTTCCAGGTTGATTTCCACCGGATCTTCAGCTGTGGAGATGTTTCGTTCGGTGGTATTCAGAATATTCAAACCGGTATAAAGCGATACCGTCTTTCCCGAGCCGGTTGGGCCGGTAACCAGAATCATGCCCTGTGGCTGATGAAGCGCCGTCATGTACATGGCTTTCTGGACTTCTTCATAGCCCAGGGCATCAATCCCCATCTTGGCACTGGAGGGGTCGAGAATACGCAGTACAATTTTTTCGCCCCACAGCGTGGGTAGTGTGTTAACACGAAAGTCGATGGCCTTGGTTTTCGACAGTTTCATTTTTATCCGGCCATCCTGAGGCTTTCTGCGCTCGGAAATGTCCATGGCCGACATGATCTTCAGGCGGGAGGCAATTCTTGGCCCCAGTGAGACCGGTGGGCGTGTCGCTTCAAAGAGAATGCCGTCGGTCCGAAAACGTACCCGATAAGCTTTCTCATAGGGCTCAAAGTGAAGGTCTGAGGCACCGCCCTTGATGGCGGAAAGCAGCATTTTGTTGACGAACTTAACCACCGGGGTGTCATCTTTCCCATCCCCACCTTGAACATCATCAGCGGCATCGTCAACGGCACTGACTTCCAGATCTTCCAGATCGCCAAACTCTTCATCACCCAGGTCCGTTAAGGCATCTCCGGTATCATCCAGAGACGTCTCAATCATCTTCTCCAACACGGCGGGTTCAGCCAATACCGAATGAATGGTCAGGCCGGTATTAAAGCGAATTTCATCCAGCCCCTGATGGTTGGAAGGGTCGGAGATGGCCACAAACAGGTGCGATCCCCGCTTGATCAGTGGGAGCACGCTATGTTTACGAATGAGCTTTTCCTGTACCTCGCCCTTGGCAATGTGCTCTTTATCGAAAGCACTGAGGTCGAGAACGGGCAGGCCAAATTCTTCTGCTGTGGCCAGCATCAGGGCTTTGGGGTCTACGAGCTTTTTTTCCAGCAAATACCGGGAAAAGGGCTTTTGTGCTTTAGCTGCGGCCGCTTCAGCTTCGTGAATAGAGGCCTCATCCATCAGTTGATCGGCCAGCAGGCGGGCAGCCAGCCCAGTCAGAGGTTTATTTGCCATAACCCGTGTCTGTCCATAGGAATTAAATTCGTGGTTAACAAGTAATATATCAGCATAAATGGCGGATAGTTAAGGGGTTTGTGGTGGGGGCACAGAGATCGAAAAGCTACGTAGGCCTGCTCCCTAAAGGAGACGCCACCCGAATTAACAGGCATACGCCATTTTTGCGGGAGTTGCGTAGGTGGGGAGTCAGCCCTTGTTCCCATGGGGCTTGGGAACGCCAGCCGCAGTTGCAGAAAACTCCACAGGCTCCGGGTTGCTGCATTAATTGTTCTGCTGTGTCAGAGCTTAGGCTGAGTGGATAGGTTATACATTGTCGTTTTGGTATACGTTCCGACGCGAAGCGTGGGAACGAGAGAACTTTAATTGTCGAGTGAAATACGACAGTTTTACACAGTAAAAATGTGCTCTGGTTGACATAGGCCAACGGCTACGCGTAAAGCCTCTTGAGAGGCTGTGATTGCCGTGATATTGTTGCCAGCGTACTCATTCCGTTGGATAAAAATACGTCACTCTGTAGATGATTTCCGGCGGGGGAAACAGGAGGTTAGCAGGGCTGTTACAGAATCGCAGGATAGTTAAAAAGAAGAAATGGGAAGTGTCATAGGTTGGTAGTCTACCAGGTTCATCTCTTTGTCATCTTTTTCAGTCACTCTTTGGCGCTCACTGTATTTTTGCAACCGTCTTGAGGAGACCGTCGGAGAATATTGTGCGTTATCCGGGTTGTTTATCAGGCTCGTAGCGTCGAAATTACTCAGGCGGACTCTTAAGATTTGTTCAGGGAACGGACGACAGCAGGTACACAAACTTCTGGTGCCTTAAGTAAGTCATAGGGCTTATTACGGGCAAATTTTACGTTCCTGGGGGACAGGTAAGATGAAAAAACAACAGGGTTTTACTCTGATCGAATTGATGATCGCTGTGGCGATTATCGGTATTCTGGCGGCTGTGGCAATTCCTCAGTATCAGAACTACACCCAGAGATCTATTGTTACTGGTGCTGTCGCGGGTATTTCTTCATATAAGTTTGGCGTAGCTATGTGTTTCCAAGAAACTGGAACAATGGCTGGTTGTGATGCTGCTACCCGTGATATTCCTGCTGCGATCGCTGCAGACAATGCTGGTGCTACTATCAGCTATGTGAACTCATTGGCAATTGATGATGGTGTTATCACTCTTGAAACTACTGCAACTGACGGAACTGCTGCGAATGCTGAGCTTACAGTTATCATGACACCGTTTACACGCGATGGTGCTATTGATTGGCTTATGTCTGGTACTGGTTGCAATGCAGATGTTGCTGCGGTTGCTCTTGAGGCAGGAGTTAACCCTGCTGTTGCTGCGAGCACAGGAACACCTGGAAGAGGTATCAACTGCGGTTGATCTTACCTGACCTCGTTCCCACGCTCTGGCGTGGGAATGCCTACCCCAACTTCCTAGAAAAACACCGACTACAGAAAAGCCTACGGACTCCCGTATGCATTCCCATGCGGAGCATGGGAACGAGGGGTGAAAGTACGGGATGAATAACTCGCAACCTCTTCCTTAGTTGGAAATCTGGATTACATGATCTCGTTCCCACGCTCCGGCGTGGGAATGCCTACCCCAGCTCACGGCAAAATATCTGCGATGAGCGTGGTCTGTAAATTCCCGTATAACCTCGTTCCCACGGTCCTCCGTGGGAATGCCTACCCCAAGCTCCCTCCAATTACCTGCGACGAGAATGTCTGCGAACTTCCGTATGCATTCCCACGCAGAGCATGGGAACGAGAGTAGGTGATATGACCGCGCTCCCAGGGTTCTCCGTGGGAATGCCTACCCGAGCTCTCGGCAAAATATCTGCTATGAGCGTGTCTGTAAATTCCCGTATGCATTCCCAAGTTGGACTCACAGGGCCTAAAAGCATGGGGACGAGGGTAAGTGAACTCTTCTCATTTCCTCCTGTCCTATGACCATTACTTGCAATAAACGTAAGGTCAATAAATGGGGCGTAGCCGTTATACATTCACCCAGCCAGATAAACCTCATTTTCTTACCCTTACAGTGCTTCATTGGATACCGGTGTTTACCCGTCAGAATACGGTAGCCATTTTATTGGATTCTCTGCGCTGGCTGATGGAGGAGGAGTTTCGGCTCTATGCCTATGTGATACTGGAAAATCACCTTCATTTATTAGCTCAAAGTCCACAGCTGGACAAAGATATTGCCAGGTTCAAGGCTTATACGGCCAGACAGCTGATAGACTATCTAAAGCAGCGAAAGGTCAGTACCATTCTTGATCAGTTGGCTTTTTATAAGAAGAAACATAAATCAGATCGGGTGCTTCAGTTCTGGCAGGAAGGCTCTCGTCCAGAATGGGTCATTGATGAAGATATGATGAGTCAGAAGGTGGAATATATTCACCAGAATCCGGTAAAGCGTGGGTATGTTGATTTTCCGGAGCATTGGCGTTATTCCAGTGCCCGGAATTATGCTGGGTGTGAGGACCGTTTGCTGGATGTGATCACAGTTTGGTGAGTGTGCGCACGTCCATTCTACAGTGTGGTAATGCATAGCATACTTGTTGAACAGTGAACCGGTTGACCAGTTTCTGGCGCTACCCGGAGATCTGTAATGAATCTAAAATCGGTGCAAGGCGGTTGGACGCTTCCGGTGGTGGGGCGGGTATGCATTCCCACGCGGAGCGTGGGAACGAGGAGGTCATGCAAGGGCACAAAGAACAATTAGTTGATATTTACTTCTCTGGCCATCAGTCTCGCAGGTACTATTCCCTTAAAGAAAAAAGCCTCCTGACTGATGCCATGCTCGTACTGAACTTCGTACATTAAAGTAAAAGGCAACCCATCATTGCTTCTTAACCAATCCTCGTAACTGGAAAACCAACCTACATAACGATGATTTCGGTATTCTCCCAGCTCTTTGGCCAGCAGAGGCTTGTAGGTTTCCCTGTGCTGACCAGCTGTGGTGATCCAATGATCTTTTGTTCTGATGATCAGGGCTGCTTCATCGGTTAAGGAAGTGTGAATAGCCAAGTCGGAGAAATAACCATCGACTTTCTGCTGGTAAAAGAACTGAAGGCTGATAAATCCGGTAATAAGAGCTGATAACGCGATGATCGATAATATACCAACTCGGGATAGCAATGAACCTAGCCTGTTATTTACTAAGGTCTTATTTTGAATAGCCATATCAGCCTTCTTTAGTCGCTCTTTAATAACGTCTTAAATAAGAAAAGTGTCATTACTTTGGCTATCGGACGAATGGCAAAAAAAAATAGCTGATATGTCAAAAAAGGAGTGATTGGGGATATTTCACGATGGGCTGTGATAATAAGAATGAGCCATAAATTGGTTAAATCTTTAGTTTTTTTAATTAAAATAATAGGTTGTGTGGGGTTTTCGGATATTTGTGTCAGGTGTTTTGTGGCTCTATTTAATGGGTGTTTTCTGGATTTTGTACTGAATAGAAAATCATTGTTCGTAATCTTAACTACTCTAATATTTAAAGGGCTGTAGGTCGGTGCCGACAGATTGAGCAATGGACTTCAGCAAATTTGGCAAAGAAACTCATTGGTCGAGGATAATATTATGAAGACAAGGATGTCGGATATCCGTAAAGCATCAGGTTTTACCCTGATTGAATTGATGATCGTTGTGGCGATCATCGGTATTCTGGCTGCTGTTGCGATTCCACAGTATCAAAACTATACCCGTAATGCGGAAGCTACTGCAGCAATATCAGAGGCTAAGGCTTATCAGACTGCTGTCAGCATCTGCCTGCAGAGTGAAGCGCTTGCTAGCTGTGATGGCGGAGCTGAAGGTATTCCTCCTGCAGCTGGCCGAGTGACCAGTGTTACCGATGGCGTTATCGTAGTCACTCCGGGTGCAGCAACTGTGTTTGGAACCGATGCAATAACCCTGACACCAACGCTAGCTGCTGCTACCGGTCAGTGGACCTGGGCAAAAACTTGTGCTGGCTCTGCAACCAACGGTAGTGCTGACCTGTGTGCAACAGAGGCCTACGCCGATATTCCTTAAGACTGTCTGTTTGATGTCTTGAGTGATCCTATATTCCCACGCTACGCGTGGGAATATTTTTTTCCAGATGCATTATTAATGCTTTTATTTCTGCCTTGTTGGTAAATTCAGTAAGTTCTGCCTGTACTCCATGTAATGAACATTTTTCCATGTGTTCAGCCTTTAGTCTGGGTAATTCGTTTAAGTGTTGAGTGCAAGTTGCCAGCTGTTTGGTTTTTGCTTTACCAACCCCCGGAATACCGATAGCTCTTATTTGTTGCCTGAGGCTTTTAGGTTCAGTTATGGACTGCAGATACTGTTGGCTCTCTGACTGTGTCATGCCAGCGTTAAGCAATGACTGGTGATCCAACTGCAGAATATCCTCGAGCGCTTTAACTTTTCCGGTGCTTACCAACTGGTGAATGGTTGGTTTGTCTATAGGGGGGAGGTCAAGCCCCTGTTTTCCAATCAGCCAGATCAGACGAGCGATAAACTGTTCTTCACAACCGGGTGAAATGCTAAGGCAGGTAAAGGGTGTATATCGGTTAGTATCCGGAAGTTTTGCGAGTACTCTGTTTTCAGGCCGAAATAGAACTTTTCCAAAGACGGGTATCGCACTCCCTTTTAGCAGGATGCTGACTTGGTCACCAAGGGCTATCTCTTGCTTCTTAAGATTCTGGATACTCCCTAATGACACTTTGGTGATCGCTCGGTTTTTAATCACCACGGGAGAAACGTGAAGTATTGGTGTGATATGGCCTGTTCGCCCAATCGTAAACGCTATCTTCTCTACTTCAGATATTGCACTTTCCGGTGCAAACTTCAACGCTATGCCCCAGGCGGGCGTGTTGTCTGTCCAACCCAGTTTATTCCTGAACACATTGCTTTCAGCTTTAATGACAATGCCATCCATTAAAAACAGCGGTTTTTTGATCGCGGAGTAGTGCTGCAGGAGTTGCTTAACGTCACGGTAGGATGAAACTTTGTGGGTGTATTCAAGAGGGAGAGGGAAGCCCATTGTGGCCAGTGTTTTTATAGACTGCAGATCACTGGAGTAGGAGCTGTTTATCCAGAGCCATGGGAAAAAATCAAAGGCCTTGATGGTTTCAATTTCTGGTTCGGATCGGTTCAACTGGCCGGCAACCATGTGCCGGGCACTGGCGTATTGTTTAAGAATCGAGGGTGCGACTTTATCCAGTCGCGCAAATAGTTCGCCATGGAGGATGATCGTTTGAATATCCAGATGGGTTAACATTTTTGGGATCAGCGGTATTTGCCGGATATGATTTAGAATATCCACTCCGGTTTCGCCATTACCGCGGGTGGAGGCTTGTATCAGTTGGCCATTCTCATAGACCAGCTCAACCGCAATACCATCTATTTTGGGTTGCACCAACACTTCACTACCCGAAATACGCGCTAAAAAGCGTTTCATTTTTTCATCAGACCGGGCTTTCTTTAAGCTGCCCATCCGAGCCTGATGGTTAACCGTGTATTTGCTTTGAGGATCCTGGGGAAAGTGAGTCTTTATTTCCAAGGCAGGGAAGCAGGCTTGCCAATGTTTTAGTCTGGCTGCAAGAGCATCGTATTCACTATCGCTGATGATGGGGGCATTTTGATTAAAGTACCGTTCGTCATGATGAGCTACTGCACCAGACAGCCGGTTAATGTTCTCGGCTGCCTCTTTTTTATCCCACTGTGGACAGTCTTCTGCCCAGACTGGTAGATGAAGCGTTATCCACAGGAGATATATTATTTTTTTCATGCCCTGATTAAAGCATGAAAAGGCGGGTGGTTACATTATGACGAATAAGAGTGGGGCACGATAAGAGCCCAGGAATGTTAAACACGAAGAGCACAAAGATCACAAAGTAAGAAAAAAGCTTTTCTTCGTGTGCTTTGTGCTCTCTGTGGTTCCCTTCTTTTAGCTTTTTTTAGAAGGATGATTAACTGTGATAGCCGTTTGGATTAGCAGACTGCCAGCGCCAGCTATCAGTCACCATTTCTTCCAGACCTTTTTCAGCTTTCCAGCCCAGCTCTTTCAAGGCTTTTTCAGGGTTGGCATAACAGGCGGCAATATCACCGGAGCGTCTGGGGGCAATCTGATAAGGCACTGGCTGCTCCGAAGCTTTTTCAAAAGCAGCAACCATTTCCAGTACGCTGTAACCTTTGCCAACGCCCAGGTTCCAGGTATGAATACCTTCGGTTTTTTGCAACTTCTCAATGGCCCGAACATGGCCGATGGACAAATCAACCACATGGATGTAGTCACGCACGCCTGTGCCGTCATGAGTCGGGTAGTCATTACCAAAGACGCTGAGCTTTTCCAGTTTGCCAATGGCCACCTGGGAGATATAAGGCATCAGGTTGTTGGGAATATCGTTAGGGTCTTCACCAATTTTCCCGGAGGGGTGGGCACCGGCTGGATTAAAGTAGCGCAGTAACGCTATACGCCAGCTGTTGTCAGAAACGTGAAGATCCTGAAGTATTTCCTCAATGATCAGCTTGGATCGGCCATATGGGTTGGTGGCTGAGGTTGGGAAGTGCTCACTTATGGGTAGGCTGGCAGGGTCACCATACACTGTGGCTGAAGAGCTGAAGACCAGAGTTTTTACATTGGCCTGTTTCATGGCTTCCAGTAATACCAGGGTTCCATGCACATTGTTATCGTAGTAAGCCAGCGGCATGGAGACGGATTCGCCCACGGCTTTCAGGCCGGCAAAATGAATCACAGATGATATGTCATGATTGCTGAACAGCGTGTTCAGCAGTTCAGGGTCACGAATATCTCCTTTCACAAACTCCACTGTTTTACCGGTGATCTCCTGAACGCGTCTCAGGGACTCCTCACTGCTATTGCTGAGATTGTCCAGAACAATGATCTCATAATCATCATTAAGGAGTTCAACACAGGTGTGGCTGCCAATATAGCCTGCACCACCGGTTACCAAAATTTTGCTCATGCTTTTTCCCTGTTCAAGGTGTCCTTTTTACTCAAAGCTGCTCAACCATCCGCATGGACAGGTCCACAGACTGACAGTCTTTAGTCAGTGTGCCAATGGAGATGAAATCTACCCCTGTCTCTGCGATGGGCACCAGGGTTTGATCATTAATACCGCCAGAGGCTTCCAGTTTTGGGGCTTTTCCTGGAAGGTTCCTGTTCAGCCGAACGGTCTCGGCCAGCTGTGCCAGCGGGAAGTTGTCGAGCATAATAATGTCGGCTCCTGCTTCTCTGGCAACGTTGAACTCTTCCATAGTCTCCACTTCGATTTCTACCGGCTTGCCAGGTGCAATCTCGCGAGCTTTAGTTACTGTCTGAGCAATACCACCACAGGCAGCAATATGATTTTCCTTAATTAAAAAGGCATCAAATAACCCGATTCGGTGATTGTGACAGCCCCCGGCAGCAACCGCGTATTTCTGGGCCACCCGCAGGCCTGGCAGGGTCTTGCGAGTGTCTAGTAGTTTGACTTCAGTACTACTGACCAGATTAGCATAGTGCTGGCAGCGGGTTGCGGTGCCAGACAGGGTTTGCAGAAAGTTCATGGCCGCTCGCTCGCCGGTCAGCAGGCTACGGGCAGTACCTTTCAGAACCACAAGTACCTGATTCGGCTCAACCCGCTCCCCTTCCTCGATATGCCATTCCAGCTGAACAGCCGGGTCGATTTGGCGAAATACTTCATCAAACCAGGGACGCCCGCAGATAATGGCATGATCCCGACAGATAATTCTGGCCACCGACTGCTGGGTGTCTGGAATCAAGGATGCAGTAATATCTCCAGAGCCAATATCTTCAGCCAATGCCTGACGAACATTGGTTTCTACGGCGCTGTCTATCTGGTCTCGCAGAACTGGGCTCAGGTTTTCAGGCAGGGTATAGGATACTTTCATGGTTATTCCGGAAGTTACAGGCTTGGTCGCGAACTTTTATTTTGTGCGGGGGATTATAAATGACCTGTATAGAGACCAACAGCCTCAGCGTAGGTCCGATAGCTTAGGGGGCGTTATCAACTGGTTGTATGGCCAGCAGGTAACGCCCCCTGAGTGCTGCTCTATTGGATACCGGAGGCTCTCAATTGATCCATCAGTTTTCGATGGTTGTCCACAGGAATGCCCAGTGCATGAGCTTTGTCGATCAGAAAGCCGTTGATGAAAGGAAGTTCGGTTGCTCTCCCTTGTCTGGCATCCTGGCAGGTAGAAGAGATGTTGTTGGCTGTAGCCTGACATACCCCGTAAACGCACTCTTGCAGTGAAGGTGTTTCTATATCAAGTGCAGTCAGAACCCTACTGGTTTCAGCAATTAACTGATTAAGCCAAGTCTGTTTCTCATCATTGTCCAGTAGTTCACCATTTCGACAGTTGAACAGTGCCGTAAGGCCATTAATACAGCAGTTGATTGCCAGTTTTTCCCATAATTTTTGTTCAATGGCGTCGTATTGGCTGACCTTCAGCCTGAAGTTTTCCAACAGTCCATTAAATCCCTGTGTAGAGTCTTTATGTTTTCTAATGGGGCCAATCCACGTTTGTCCCTGACCAGCATGGCATACGTCAAAAGGGGCGGAAAGATAAGCACCATCGGTACTGGATCCCGCCCAAACAATTTGCTCTGGAAATGTATCACTAATAGCCTGTTGGCTTCCCATTCCATTCTGTAACAGCAGTATCTGGCAGCTATCCGTGAGGTGTGACTCCACACTACACACAGCGGCCAGTGCATCGTGGGCTTTGGTACAAACAATCAGCCGATTGATTGGGCTGTCAATGGCTCCGGGAGAGACGATATCAATATCAAAGCACTTAACTTGTTTTTGAGTCGATAGTTTGAGTGGAATACGCTTGTGCTCAAATCGCTGATAGCTGCTTTCTCTCAGGATAAGGCGCGGGGTGAGCCCTTTATGGCAAAGGCTCGCAGCCCAAAGGCAGCCGATACTGCCAGCGCCTAAAATATACCAGTTATCAGCGTGCATGAATGTGTGTATTCCATCAGGGGCTCAAGAGTCGTCGAGTCTACCATTTGCTGCCTATACTCAAACAGTTGGTGTTTTCCAGCTGTTGTTTTTTACAACGTTTTTTACATGCATGGGAGAAAGAAAATGACTCATACCTATAAATTGACTGAACTGGTGGGTAGCTCGACGGTCAGTAGTGATGATGCTATTCAGAATGCAATTGCTGCTGCAGGCATGACGATAGAGCATATGGGCTGGTTTGAAGTGGTTGAACAGCGGGGGCATATTGAGAATGGTAAGATTGCCCATTGGCAGGTCACTGTAAAGATTGGCTTCAGGCTCAAAGGTAAAGATCAGTGAAATGAGCGTACCTGGCAGAACTGGATGGTTTTGTTAACATCAATAAGCATATTAAGCCTGAACCTTGTTGTTGGTGTGTTGGTTTTCTCCATGGTCTTTCGAATACAATTCTGGATACAATAGTTGTTAATTATTTTTTCGATTTCTTAAGGAGATCATCAGCTATGCCTTCATTTGACATTGTCTCTGAAGTGGATATGCATGAACTGGCTAACTCAATTGACCAGGCCAATCGTGAGTTAACTACCCGTTTTGACTTTCGTGGTGTTGATGCCAGTTATGAGAAGAGTGGTGAGGCAGGAATCACTCTGGCAGCTGATGCTGATTTTCAGCTGGCCCAAATGGTTGAGATGCTGAAAACCAAAATGGTTAAACGGGGTATTGATGTTAAGTGTTTAGAAGTGAAGGATCACTACGGTTCTGGAAAACAGGTCAAGCAGGAAGTTGTGGTTCGTCAGGGGTTGGATAAGGACCTGGCTAAAAAAATTGTCAAGATGATCAAGGATGCAAAACTGAAAGTACAGGCAGCCATTCAGGGCGATCAGGTTCGTGTGACGGGAAAGAAAAGGGATGATCTACAGACGGTTATCGCATTTCTCAAAGAGGCAGATTTGAATATGCCGCTGCAGTACAACAATTTCAGAGACTGACTTCAGAGTCATTGGCTTTCGATAACTAAAACCGTTTTCACAGCACAGTGAAAACGGTTTTTTATTCTTCGGATAAGCTGTTATCTTCTTTGTTGAACCTTAATTTATGCCAGCAAAACTAATAAGAAGAGACGTGGCACCGTTAATTAACAAGATTAAGTGTCCGATCATATGGAGTCGTATATTTCTGGGTTGTTGGGCGATTGCTATACAAGGTACAGCGACGGGAGCATCGCAGGGCTATGTGCCCAGAGTTGTAACGCAGGACGACTTGCATGGCTGCAAGAGGTGGAGCAATGCAGAAGCCGTTGTCGAGCGCCGATGTGCAATTAGCCAGAAAGTATGATTCATGTGGTTGGGAGCTTAGCTATGGAGCATATTAAATGGGGCTGACAGCAGATTCTTCGAAAAGCTGGGGAGACGCCTGTAGGAGTTTTTTTAATCGCCGGGTCATTGCTCTTCTTTTTCTCGGGTTTTCAGCAGGTCTGCCAATTCTGTTGATTTTCAGTAGTCTGTCCCTCTGGCTTCGTGAGGCCGGTGTTGAGCGAAGTGCTGTGACATTTTTCAGTTGGGCTGCCCTGGGCTACTCCTTTAAGTTTGTCTGGGCTCCGCTGGTGGACCGTATTCCATTGCCAATACTGCATGGCTTGCTTGGTCGTCGGCGTTCATGGCTGTTGTTATCCCAGATATCCATTATTGGTGCTTTGCTGTTTATGGCAGCACATAATCCTGTTGACGGTCTGTTCTGGATTGCCAGTGGGGCCGTTATGCTTGGCTTTTCTTCAGCAACTCAGGATATCGTTATCGATGCCTACCGGATAGAAGCCGCCGATGATGATTTGCAGGCGATGATGTCATCAGCCTATATTGCTGGCTACCGTGTAGGTATGCTGGTGGCTGGGGCTGGTACATTGGCGTTGGCCAGTTGGTTTACCATGACCGAAGAAGCAGGTTATGACTATCTGGCCTGGGCCTGGGCCTACCGCTGTATGGCTGGCTTCATGCTTATTGGTATTATCACCACTCTGGTTGTGGCTGAGCCTGTTAATAACAATCGTGCTTCTGAATCTCAAAATAGCATTACTGATTATCTTCGTTTTTTATTGCTCTTTGCTTTTGCCGCGACCACTTTCATTGTTTCGTTTACTCAGCTGGCGACCCCGCTTGAGACTCTGAAAACAGTGCTGATTGACGGTGGTGTTTCCGCTCCGCTGGCCGGCTTTCTGGTGGGGGCAGGGCGCTTGGTATGTAGTATTATAGCTGCAGCTTTTATTGCCTGGGCTCTGGTGAAAATTCATCTGGCCCCAAGAGGCATGGTTCAGGAAACGTATATTGCACCCTTTGCCGACTTTTTTGAACGATATGGCAAGGTTGCTGTTTATATATTGTTGCTGGTAGGGACATACCGCATTGCTGATATTGTGATGGGAACCATTTCGAATGTGTTTTACAACGACATGGGTTATACCAAAGAGCAAATCGCAACGATCACTAAAACCTTCGGTTTGGTGATGACCATTGCGGGAGGCTTTCTGGGAGGTGTGCTTGCCATTCGCTATGGGGTAATGCGCATTCTGTGGGTGGGGGCGTTGCTGGCGGCACTATCCAACGTTCTGTTTGCATTTCTGGCCAATCTTGAACCATCCAGCCTCTATCTCAGTATGGTTATTGCCGCGGATAATCTCAGTGGTGGTTTGGCGTCAGCAGCTTTCATTGCTTTCTTATCCAGTCTGACGAACCGGGCCTTTACGGCCATGCAGTACGCCATTTTCAGTTCATTAATGACGTTGTTGCCGAAGTTGCTCGCGGGTTATTCCGGCACTTTTGTGGATGCCCTGGATTATCCGGTCTTCTTTATTGGCTCTGCACTTTTGGGGCTGCCTGTTATATGGCTTGTGACGTATGTTGGGCGGCTGCTTGAAACTCGGTAGGGTTGGCCTTTGCTCGTCGTTGTATGAGGCGAGCAAAGACATGGCTTATAGGTTTTAAAAACGTCTTATACAGAACGAATTTTCTAACTAACGCAATGAGTATGGCAGGAATCGACTTCAGAACAGGGCGAAATGACGAGTAATAGAGGGTTATTGCGAGGAGTTTCAGCGCGGGGCAGATGTTCATACTGCCAGCGCAATAGCATCGTTAGAATGTTCGATTGGTATTAATGGGAGTCTGTAGGTCTATTGGGTGTTGAGGCCATAATCTCTGTGATCAGCTTTTGCTGCCAGTACTCCCTGGTACCATCATTTGGCAGTTTATTCAGCGTATCTTGAAATATATGAACCATTGCTCTGAGAATACTTTCTTCAGGATAATTCAGGTTTTCAAGCTGGCGTATAATCTCTACGGCCAGGGCAATATCTTCCGGTGCTCCATCCATGTGCTTATTCTCCATGCCATTGGTGGGCTTTCAGGTTGACCTTTCCGTAGGAGATATTAACTCCTTCCTGCTCCAGCCGGAGTTTCTGAAGATTATATCGACTGGATCCGTCTGGAAACGAAATCTGGCCTTTACCGTTAATTACACGGTGCCAGGGAAGGTCGGTCCCTGCGGGTAGCTGCTTGAGAATATTGCCCACTACACGCGCATAGCCGGGAGCACCTGCCATATTTGCCAGTTGGCCATAGGTGACAACACAGCCTTTCGGAATTCTGCTGAGCAGATACCATATTTCCGAAGGGGTAAAGGGGGCAGTCAACGTTGGTTCTCCACTATAAGGTTCATGATAAACAACAGATTTCAGGATATTTGAAAAGTATGGAATGGGAAAGGAAATTAAGTATCCGGCCATATGAAATCAGAAGTTTCTGGCTTATTGAACAGCAACTATGCAAGGCACAATGACGGGAGCATAGCAGGGCTATGTGACCAGAATTGTAACGCAGCACGACTGCATGGATGCAGAAGCTAGAGCAGCGCACGGAGAAGTTGCCGAGTGTGGCTGAACAATGAAACTGAAAGTGTGATTTCATATGGCAGGATATTTATATAGCTGTAATTACCATTGATTTGCTCATCAATATTGTGGATTCTGTCGCATTTATGATTTTTACAGGTTGATAAAGCCTGTTCGGGGGAAGTGAGCTCTATGTTGCTCCAAAGGAGCCTTCGCTGTTTGTACAGATCGCTGGGGGGATTGTGTCTGTTTTTCACTAGTCAGGCGTGGGCTGATACCGTCTGGATGAACAATGGCGATGTACTGTCTGGCGATATTATGAAGCTGGATTCTGGAAAGCTGAGCCTGCAAACCAAATATGCTGGTACTATTGAGCTGGACTGGCGCTATGTGACAGCCCTGGATTCTGATAAAAGTTTCTGGGTCAGTTTGATTGGCGAAGAAGAGGCCAGGCTAAGACAGTTCGAAGGGCAGGAAACCGGCGTCACGGTAATTGATAGCAATGGGCGAAAGCGTTCATTTTCTGCCGTCTGGCCCGTTGCTGCTATTCACATTGAAAAGCCAGTTATTGCGGATACCTGGGAGCTGGGAGGTAACCTGGTGGCTACGCTGGACAGCAAGTCCGGCAATGATGATGAGCTGTTAATTGGTGTTGAAGGTAAACTCAATATAGATGACCAATGGAATAAAAATGCCTTCTATTGGGATATCGAAGCTGAAGATGATGACGGTGTTAAAAGCTCTGAGTGGAAAGTTGGCTATTCATACAGTCGCTATCTCGATGAACACTGGTTTGTGCAGGGTGCAGCTGAGCAGGAATATGATTCTGATGAGGATTTGAGAACCCGGACATCGCTGGGTGGTACTCTGGGTTACCGCTTTTGGGAGACCGCAGAAGGGGCACTGAAAACTAGTGGGGGTATCAGCAGGCTCTGGGAGGATTATAAGACGAATGAGTCACAGCAGGATTATGCGTTGACTTGGGTCTTTAACTACCGGACACGAATTATTAATAACTGGGAGTATTTTGCGAATAGCAGAACGTTCTTCCGGCTAAAGCAATCAACGACACTGGTTAATGTTAATCAGGGGGTTAAAATTGGATTGACTGATCATATTACCTGGAATCTGACGCATATATTGGATTACGACAGTGACCCGGTTGATAAAACGCAAAAAATAGACAGTCGGGTCAAGATGGGGATTGGTTACCAGTGGTGAGGCCCCATGCGCCTCAGGTTGGTGCAAACGGGCAAGCGCCCTCTGACAGGCATAAAGTATCTGGATTTCATCAAGTGTCGTCGAAAGGGGAAGTGTCTTGATGGAGTGATAAGATTTTTACTCAGAGATGAGTACTCTGTTTTTTTTTCGGCTTCTTTGTGTTCCTGTAAAGCACGCATGGCAGTCTCCAGCCAGTTGGCTGCGCGGTAAAGCAGCGAATTTCTGGTCAAGTTCTCAGGAGTTTGGCTTTCCAGTGGAAAAATCAGGGTTTTTCTGACTTTCATTGCGATGACGGTACTTTTTCAGAAGTTACTTCTTTTAATAACGGCAGCAATGACTATTGGTTAACAACGGGTACTAGTCTTTTTTTGAACTTCGTTCCTGTTGTCGTTGACGCATGGTTTTATAGTTTATCAGCTCAAAGCGATACCAGCCTGGTTCCGGATCTGGTTCTGCCCCCATCAAGTGGCGGTAAAAACGATGGAGCTTTCTGGTTGTCAGGCCTTTGCCATCAGGGGCTGATAGCGCATCAGGGTTGCCCCGCATAAATCGAATTTCCGGGATGTCATAAATCAGTCTTTCTGAAAACCAGATAAATGGCTCAAAGATATTTTTCAACCCGCTTTCACTGCTGTGCAGACGCCGGTAGATGGCCATAATCAGTGTATCACCTTCCACGCGGTATACGATTTCAACGCCTTGATATTCAAAGCGGGCACCCAGAAGTAAAGAGGTTTTGCCCATATAGTAGGCAGATACTTCAAAACCACGGGCTCGTAAAAACCGGGTGACGGGGTCGCCATCCGGGTATGCTTTTCTATTTGAATCCAGTGTTTCCTGATTATTGGAAGAGGTCATAGGTGGCTAGAGGCGGTCATGTTTTCAGTGGCTTCTTCGGAGAATGGTGTCATTTCAGCGTAGGCTTTTTTATCCCGCTGTGAGGTTGGGCATGGTTGATTTCCGTGTGAACAGAAAACGCAGCAGTCTCCCTGCTGGGGTGTAATCAGCTTCTGGCAGTTTCTGCATTCATAAAGATAAATACACGCATCCTGTGGCATGGTTTCAATGGCGTGATGCATGCAATCCGGACAGGTAATGATGGATGTTGATGAATGGTTCTTTGAATGTGAGTTATGGTTTTTCGTTAACATATACTATCTCCTGGCACTCCCTGTGCCGTTCATTGCTTTTTCTTCTTGGGCATAGGATAGAGTTATCGGCCTCCCTGTTGGTTTATTGACTACAAGCTCTTAAAAAGCTGAAACATACCTTTTTCTGGTTTGGAAAAATGGCGAAAATCTCACACTTTCCAAAATAACCTATAAATCGTCTTATCGAAAAGGCAGCAGGAATCGGGCCAGTTTCTACTGCTTCCTTCGAGAGCATAAGAAAAGAATGTGACAGTTTGCTGACAGCAAAAAAAAGCCGGACTCATTTAGTCCGGCTTTGTAGAGGAGATTGTATACGATATTAGTCGTTTTCAGCCTGAATGGCAGTCAGGGCAATGGTGTAAACGATATCGTCAACCAGCGCACCACGAGAGAGGTCGTTAACTGGTTTGTTAAGACCCTGAAGCATTGGGCCTACACTGATAACGTCAGCACTGCGCTGTACTGCTTTATAGGTGGTGTTACCTGTATTCAGATCTGGGAAGATAAACACCGTAGCACGACCCGCAACATTACTGTCTGGTGCTTTACTCTGGGCAACGGATTCAACCGATGCTGCATCATATTGCAGAGGGCCATCAATAATCAGGTCTGGGCGCTTGGCTTTAACTATTTCCGTGGCTTCACGTACTTTCTCAACGTCAGCACCAATACCGGAAGTGCCTGTGCTGTAACTGATCATGGCAATGCGTGGTTCAATGCCAAAGGCAACGGCTGAGTCAGCACTTTGAATGGCGATGTTGGCCAGTTGATCGGCATCTGGATTCGGGTTCACCGCACAGTCACCGTAAACCAGAACCTGGTCAGGCAGCAGCATGAAGAAAATAGAGGAAACCAGACCTCCAGCATCTTTCTTTGGCTTAACCAGCTGGAATGCTGGGCGAATAGTATTGGCTGTGGTGTGTACTGCACCGGAAACCAGGCCATCAACTTCGTTCAGAGCCAGCATCATGGTACCGAGTACCACGGTATCTTCCAGCTGTGCTTCCGCCATGGGGGCAGTCAGGCCTTTGCTCTTGCGAAGTTCAACCATAGGGGCTACATAGCGAGCGCGAATGCTTTCAGGCTCCATAATAACCAGGCCATCGGGCAGGGTAATGCCATTATCTTTGGCAACCTGCTCAATAACACTGCGCTGACCCAGAAGAATACACTGGGCAATGCCGCGCTCCTGACAGATAACTGCAGCCTGGATAGTGCGGGGCTCATCACCTTCTGGAAGAACAACACGCTTGTTAGCGCCCTGGGCTCTCTGTACCAGCTGGTAACGGAATGCAGGTGGTGAGAGTCTGCGCTCGGCCAAGGCTGCACACTGCTGTTTCAACCACTCGGTGTTCAGGTTGGCAGCAATGCTATCCATCACCATTTCAACACGGGCAGTGTCATCCACCGGCAGTTCATTATGGCGACGATCCAGCATGGTGGCTGTGGTGTAAGAATCTTCTTCAGTCAGCATAACCGGAAGGCCTGTGCTGATGGCTTTGTTGCACAGCTCCATCACGGGCTTGGATGGTGTGATCCCACTGGTCAACAGAAGGCCGGCCAGTGGTACACCATTCAGTGCAGCCATACAGGTAGCAAGAATGATGTCATCACGATCTCCTGGCGTGATAACCAGGTTACCTGGCTTCAGGTGGTGGATCATGTTGGTAGGGGTTCTGGCGCTTAGAGTGTATGAAGTCACCCGGCGGGTATCCATTTCACCCGCATTAATCAATTCTGCTTTCAGGTGTTCGGCAATATCCATGGTTCTGGGAGAAGCCAGGTTAGTGTCGAATGGAATGTAGCCCAGTGGCTGGAAGGGCTTACGTGCAAACTCTGGCAGGCTCTGGAAGTGACCATCCTTATTCAGGCGGGCGACTATTTCCGGAGACAGTTTGTTCAGGGCATAGCCGACAACATTCGGGTTCTTGATACCACCAAAACTGTCTGCGGCGATTTCCAGCTTATCAGCCAGATCTTCCAGAGAGTCATTGCCTGGCTCAGATACCAGAATGATATCGGCATTGATGGTTTTGGCGATATTGCTGTTCAGGCGGTTGGCGTAAGGCATTTCCCGGGTCGGTACCAGACCTTCCACCACCATAACGTCACAGTCCTGAGAGGCCTGCTCAAACAGAGCAACAATCTCTTCCATCAGGACATCACCCTTATTATCACCCAGCAGGTCTTCAGCACGATGTGAAGTGATGGGCGTAGGTGGTTCGTGATCCATGATGCGCTGAACCAGCTTGGTTGAACGCTCAGGCCCTGTATCACCAACATGCAGCTGGGCAATGGGCTTGAAGAACTTGACTCTCAGGCCGAGGTTGTCGAGTGCTCGAACCAGACCCAGTGTTACGGAGGTCAGGCCAACACCGTAACGTGTTGGCGCCAGGAAAAATGTACGCATATCCTGAAAAATCCTTCTCATATAAAAACAGGAGGTGGAACCTCCTGTTGTTTAAGTCGTTTAGATAACCAGTTTAGCCAGCAATCAGCGCTTCGGTATCACGGGCAATCATCAGCTCTTCATTGGTCGCTACAACAATAGCTACGGTTGAGCCTGACTTGGTGATGACTCCGCTCTTACCACGGAAAGTTTCTTCGTTGGCTTTCTCGTCAACCTCAAAACCGAAGATGGACAGGCGCTCAAGCACGTTCTTACGAATAACGCTGGAGTTTTCACCGATACCACCGGTGAAGACCAGTGCATCAATGCGACCCATTTCAGCGGCAAAACCCGCCAGTTTCTTGGCCAGAACGTTGCAGAATACGTCCAGAGTCAGCTGGGCGCGCTCATTGCCCTGGGCCGCTGCATCTTCGATCACGCGGCAGTCGTTATCCATTTCGGACAGACCCAGCAGGCCAGACTTTTTGTTCAGGATGTCGGTGATTTCATCCAGAGAGTAACCAAGCTGTTTGTTCAGGAAGCTGAATACGTTCGGATCGATGTCGCCGGAACGGGTACCCATCACCAGACCTTCCAGAGGTGTCAGGCCCATAGTGGTGTCTACAGACTTACCGTTCTTAACGGCACAGGCGCTGGCACCGTTACCCAGGTGAGCAACCAGAATAGCGCTGTTGTCGTAGTCCAGACCCAGCATGTCAGCAGCTGTTTTGCTGACGTAGCGGTAGCTGGTGCCGTGCATGCCGTAGCGACGCAGGCCGTGCTCTTTGTAAAGGCTGTAAGGAACAGCGTACAGGTAGCTTTCAGCAGGCATGGTCTGGTGGAATGCGGTGTCAAACACAACAGACTGCGGCAGGCCTGGGAAGTACTTCAAGCAGGCACGGATGCCCTGCAGATGAGCTGGGTTGTGCAGAGGCGCCAGATGGCTGCAGTCTTCAATGCCTTTGATGACGTCATCATTAATCAGGGTAGATTCAGTGAACTTCTCACCACCGTGAACAACACGGTGACCGATGGCTTCAATATGCTCCATCAGGTTGTTGTCACGCAGAACACCCACCAGTGCTTCGATAGCACCTTCGTGGCCAGCGGCGCCAAGATTCAGAGTCTGTTTTTCACCGTTCAGTTTCCAGGTGATAAAAGCTTCGTTGCCCACGAGGCGCTCGGCGATGCCGCTGATGCTTTCCTCTTCGGTTTTCGGGTTGATTACTGCGAACTTCAGGGAAGAACTGCCACAGTTAATAACCAGAACGCTGTCTTTGCTCATAGAAACTATTTCCAGTGCCTTACGGGTAAAAAGGGTACCAGTGAAAATGACCGTGCTGTTTGTGGAAACTCTCGTGTAATGCTTTTAATGAAAGCGGATTGTCACGAATATCGCTAAACGCAGCGGCCTGAACCGATCACAAAAGGTGATCACGGCTTGTAAAGTAGAGAAGCGGTATGAAAAACATTATAACCATTGACCTGTGTCAGTGGACTGCGTATTGATGCGTATATCGTAGCGAGGCTGTGGTTAATTGTTCACCAGTGTCATGGTGGCTTTTAAGCATCAGCAGGCTCTAGCTGTCCTGTTTCCATAAAGGAATGTCCAGCTGCGTTATCATCTCCGGAAGGTTTGAGGCCAGCTGTTGCAATTCTTCCTGATGAAGCCAGCCGTATGCTCCAGAGGCAATGATAACCAGTAATGGAACCCATAGACCAAAAAGCTGTGCGATGGTTCCTGCACTCCTTGGAACTGGGCCAAACATGTTGGTATTTTTGGTACCAGACGAAAGAGAAAGCCATAGAAGAAATAGCAGGTTAATTCCGGGTATGATCAGGAAAAAACTTCTCCAGCTACTGATGTCGATATCGTGAAGTCTTCTGGCAGCAACAACCAGTAAAAGCAGAGAGGCAAGAGCGATCATGCCCAGAGTGAGGTACAGTGACTCGAGAGGCGGATAATAGGCTATCAGGTGTGGGGTTATCCGCTCTGGCACCCACCAGGCACCAACGCCTAATAGCGCGACCATCCAGAGAGAGGCGGTAAATCGGATTCTGCCCATTCTTGGAATCAGCTGAAATTTACGAGGCGATTTTGCGGGTTTGATTGTATCAGGCTGACCTTCTTCTATTTCTATTACAGCTTCTAATGGTGTGGGAGCAAGCTCTTCATCACCATTAATCGAGAGAATTCGGCAGACCGCCCCGGCTTTCATCATGGCTCTTTCGTAAGGGCGTATATCATCGGCTGGCAGGTTCTTTCGAATAACCACTGGCTTGCCTGAGAAAAGGCGATTCAGTTTTTCTTTATCGGCATTAAGGAGCTCTTTCAGGTTTTTCCGGACGTTTTTTTCCTTAAAGCCTGGCAGAGTCTCTCCTTCAAAAATCAGTTTGTAGAATGCTTCGTCCATGATGGCCAGTCCCAATAAATGCCCTGAGACAGGTTATCGGCTGGCATGAGAGAGACTGAGGCTTTTTTGTCATTAACCGCAGAGATCACAAAACTCACAAAAGAAAAGCTTTTCCTCGTGGGACTTTATGCCCTCTACGGTTTGGCTAGAAGGGCTTAACAACGACCAGAATGACAATACCAACAAGGAAGATAACAGGGATTTCATTGAAAACTCTGAAAAACTTATGACTATGGGTGCTGGTGCCGGCGGCCAGTTGCTTCATATAGCGGGCACACATATGGTGATAGCCCAGAGTCAGAGCAACCAGAGTCAGTTTTGCATGCATCCAGGGAGCGCTCATATAGCCCGGGATGTAGTGTAATAGCCACAGGCCAAGAATCAGGGTGACAATCATGGAGGGCGTGGCGATACCTCGCATAAGCTTTCTTTCCATGATGACAAAGCGATCTTTGCTGACCTGGTCTTCACTCATAGCGTGATAGACGAAAAGCCTGGGAAGGTAAAAGAGGGCGGCAAACCAGCAGGTCATGGCAATAATATGGAAAGCTTTAATCCAGAGCATAGAGTGTCCCAAATAATTATTAAGGTCTAGGAATCCTCTGGATAGTAGCGGAAATCAAGGGCTGTTCACAATTAGTCATCTTTATAGAGTGTATCGATCATTCCTTTGTTGAGGATCCCTGACTTTTCCGGATCAAAAAACTCCCTTTCACTGTTGCCGGACACTACCAGCAAATTCTCAATGCTATTTTTTTTCATGATGGACAGCGCTTCATCAGCGGAGGCTTGGGAACTGATCATTCCGGCTCTTTTAAGGCCTTTCAAAGATCCTATTGTTCTGATTGCTGGAGCAGTTTCACTATCAAATAGCGTGTTTGCACTGAGAATATATAACTGCTCATCTTTTTTAAAAACGAGCCATTGAATATTTTCGGATATCTCTGCTTTGGCGTTATCTACAGTGAGGTCAGGTGAAAGGCGGATGAAACGGCTATCCATTAAGCTGGCCACACCTGTTCTATTCAAAAGCTGAGTCATCGGAGAAAGCTGAATACTCTGTCCACGAGCCATGAACTGCATGGCAAAAATACTCTGTTGTTTACAGATCTGGCTGGAAGTAAGGCAGGCAATGACGATAGCCAGCATGGCCGGAAGAATAATCTGTGAGCTGTGGGTGAGTTCCAGGACGGTAATCAGCGCGGTCAATGGGGCCTGAAAGATTGCAGCCATCATAGCGATCATTCCGGTCATGACATGAAAGGTAATATTGGTTGCAGAGATCCCTAGGAACTGCTCAGCCAGTAAAACGCTGCAGGCACCGGCTGTAGCCCCCATCATCAACGATGGACCAATCATTCCACCGGGAACCCCAAGGCCGATGACCAGAGCGGTAATAACCAGTTTGGTTGCCAGCAGGATAAACAGAAACGACAGGTTTAAATCGTCGCCGATCAACAGCGCTTCAATCGTGTCATAGCCAATACCCATCGTTGCAGGAACCAGAACGGCAACGATTCCCATTAAAAGACCAGCGATTAACAGTGGGAAGACGACCTTATGCTGGCGCTTTTGAATGGCAAAGATATTAATTTGAATAAACGCCGCAGCAAGAAGGCCAATAATGACAGCGGTAATAGCCGTTACTGCCAGTTCTTCGGGTGTTGCAGAGGGGATAATCGGGATCTGGAATGCTGGGTTAGGTCCGTAGACTGTCTGTGTCAGCACTGAAGCCACAACTGCAGAAGCCATTACCGGAATAAAGCTTTCCAGCGAATATTCTTTCATAACCACCTCCATGGCAAAGATAACACCGGCCATGGGGGTGTTGAACAGCGCAGCAATAGCTGCAGCAGTACCACAACCCGCCAGTACCCCCAGAGTGTTGGTTGGCAGTTTCAGTATCTGGCCCAGAAAACTGCCGGCTCCTGCTCCCATATGCACGGCAGGGCCTTCACGCCCCACCGAAAATCCACTGACCAACGCAATCAGTACGCCAAAAAACTGAGTAATGGTACTGGTAATGGGTAACCAGCCCCTGTTCAACGTTAAACGCTCAATCACATGAGCAATACCAAAACTTCTTCTTTTGGGTGGGCGGCTCTTGATTAACAGGACCAATGCCAGGGCACCCCCGATAGGTGAGAAAAAGCGGACAAGGGGGGGGAGGGCTTCATAACCACTTTCAACCGATGCCAGTGTTGAAAATACATGATCGGGAATCAAAGCACGCTGAGAAACAACGCCAAAGAAAAAAAGCAGCTCCTCGAAAGCGATAAGAAAGCCTCCGGCAAGCAGTCCGGTAATCAGTGCCATCAGGGTCAGTTGTGGCAGGGCTTCTGATTGTGCAAGACGCAGCCTTAAGTTCTGTATTGAGGGTTTCTTAAACATGGAGCAGCTTTGCTTCCTCCTTTTATGGTGTTATTTCGGTAAGGTTGACTCGTTTCTAAGTGGTTATCGGACGGTCTTGCTTCCTTGCATACAAAGCGGTGGAAATGTGACTATTTCAGGTTTATGTACTTCAGTATTCGTTTGTAAGTGTTTTCAATGACGGCTGAAGGAGGGTGGAGTCTGCAGTTTACCGGATTGTCATTGTGTCTCTCTACCGGTAAAACACAATAACTTTTCTTCTCAATCACCATTGATCCGTCTTAATACGCCATTTTGGATGGTTAATCTCAGGATCTGTTGATGCTATATCTTCAATTGGGTTGGGTGAGCGGCGAAGCATATAGATCCTGACAAGTTTTTAGAGAGCAGCACATGGCTGCTTCGGGAGAGGTTAAACGATGTCATCAGGAACATTATCGGGCATTGTCACGTTGCTGTTTTTCACCGTGTTGGGTGATGTATTAAGCGACGCGTTAAGCCTTCCGGTTCCGGGTTCAGTCATGGGGTTGATACTTCTGGTGATCTACCTGCAAATATCCGGAGGCGTCAGTGAGTCTCTGGATAAGGTTAGTCAGTTCTGTATCCGCTATTTGGCCGTACTGTTTATCCCGGGCTGTGTGGGTATTTTCTTCCTGAGTGACCTTCTCTTGCAGCAATGGCTACCTATCACTCTGGCGATGCTGGTTGCGACCCCTGTTTCATTGGTAATAACGGCTGTTCTCCTGCAATGGCTGCTTAAACGTTTTGCTGCTGAGAGCGGAGAGAACCATCATGGATGAAGTTATCAGTTTCTCTTACGGATTATTGCAGCGGCAAATGAACAACCCGGTTGTGATCCTGCTTATTAATCTGGGTGCCTACCTGCTGGCGGAAAAGTTTTTTATCCGTATGGGGCGCAAAGGCTGGTTTCATCCACTGTTTACCACCAGTCTCCTGGTTTTTCTGGTTATTCGCTTCTCTCCACTTCAGCCTGACATGTACACAAAGCACAGTGAGTTGCTGAAGATGTTGCTGGCGCCATTTACCGTATCACTGGCGGTTCCTCTTTCCCGGCAGCTCCATACCCTTCGACAGTTGGCAGGGCCCTTGATGTGTTCATTGCTGATCGGTGGGTTTCTTGCTGCGTTTATTGGTATGGGAATGGCGCTGGCAACCGGAGGCTCAAGAGAGGTGGTGTTATCCATTTCTACCAAGGCCGTAACCACAGCAGTTGCCCTGGTGATGGGAGAACAATACGGCGCTATTATCCCTCTGGTAGCTGCCGTGGTCATTATTTCCGGCGTTTATGGTTCGCTGGTGGGGCCTTCACTGTGTCGTATGTTTGGTGTGACCGACCCAAGGGCGATTGGCTTTGCCATGGGGGTGAATGCTCATGCAGGAGGTACTGCTAGAGCTTTCGAACTGGATCTGACCATGGGAGTCTATTCCAGCCTTGGGATGTGCCTGTGCGCTATCTACATGCCACTCCTTGTACCATGGCTGATCAGTCTATTACTGTAATTAAATTTCTCAGAGAAATCTTGATGTTCGATAAAGAAGACCTGATCAAAATCGCCAACCAGACCATGCCCTTTGGGAAGTACCAGGGCAGAAGGTTGATTGATCTACCAGAACCTTACCTTCTGTGGTTCGCAGGAAAAGGATTTCCGGAGGGGGAGCTGGGTAAACTGCTGGCATTAACACTGGAGGTTCAGGTGAATGGGCTGAATGATCTGATCACCCCATTGAAAAAATACTAATTCAGCCGTTCAGACTATTTGTATTGGAAAGCTGTTACCATATGATCAGATAAAATAAAAAATATAAGAACAACAGGTAAACAATAACAATGAAAAAGCTTGTTTCTCTTATTACTCAGGCATTGAGCCTGCTTATTGTTGGCGGCTTCAGTCTTTCTATCAGCGAACAGAGTGGCAGGGTAGCGTCTCTGAACCTTTGGGCTGAGTCTGATACGGCTCGAGTGGCTTCCTATCAGGATGCAAACCTTCTGATCAACCGGACTCCGGCGATGATGGCAACAATGCCTGCTTCGTGGAAACGATAGTCTTCACAGCTATACTGTCCTTCCGTTCATGATGAAGAAGGCTGAAGTCAGTGACATTGAGTGAGTTGTTAGAACAGATCCGCCAGCAGCCAGAATTAGTTGAGTTTGAGGCGGTGATGGCCGTTATAGCGGATCATTATCATTATACCCCCACCCGTTTTGTAAATGGCCGAGGTTCTCTCTGTCAGATCAATGAAGCTGGCACCAACGAGGGATCCTGTAAAATCTTTGCCTTCGCCCAGATCCATGACTTGAGCCCTCAGGAGACTCTGGCCTGTTTCGGCCGCTTTTATCGTGATGATGTGCTTAAGGAACCGAATGGGAGTAGCCATGGTAACATCCGGGCTTTCATGATTTCCGGCTGGAAGAGTGTTGCTTTTGATGAGCCTGCCTTGATTACCAAATAGATTGAATATATATTCATTTAATGTGAAAAAATATTCATTTTTATTTGGGCTGTTTATCACCTGGAACAAGGTTGGTTCATGATCAGGCTTTGTCATAACTTTCCGGAAAAGTACACTGAGTACACCGGCTGCACCGCTGCCTTCTTAGAACTGAAGCGACGTTATCCGGGAAAGATCTGGTAAGATAGCAGGGTCGAACAATAATCCAGAAGTAACGGAAGCATCAGATGATTAAAGTGGGGATTGTCGGTGGAACGGGCTATACCGGAGCAGAGCTTTTGCGCTTGCTATCGGTTCATCCGGATGTTGAGTTGAGTATGATCACTTCCCGTTCTGAAGCGGGCAAGTCGGTCAGTGCGCTTTTTTCCGGGTTACGAGGAAAGCTGGACCTGAACTTTTCACTCCCGGACAACGAACAACTTTCGTCGTGTGATCTGGTGTTCTTTGCAACGCCTAACGGTATTGCCATGGAGTCTGTTCCGGAATTACTGTCTGCAGGCGTTCGGGTAATTGATCTGGCGGCTGACTTTCGTTTGAGTGATACCAGCCTGTGGAAACAGTGGTATGGTGTTGAACATGCCTGTCCGGACGTATTAAAAGAGGCCGTGTATGGCCTGCCGGAAATGAACCGTGCTGACATTGCTGATGCCAGACTGGTCGCCAACCCTGGCTGTTACCCAACGGCAACCCAGCTAGGGTTGTTGCCTCTGGTAAGAGCTGGGCTGGTCAGTGGAAATATCATGGTAGATGCCAAGTCAGGTGTCAGTGGCGCCGGACGTGGAGCCAATGTAGGCACTTTGCTCTGTGAAGCCTCTGAGTCCTTTAAGGCCTATGGTGTTTCGGGTCATCGTCACTTGCCGGAAATTCAGCAGGGCATTGAACGCATGCCAGGTACAGGCGTATCCCCATTTACCGGTGACCTGGTATTTGTTCCTCACTTAACTCCCATGATCCGTGGTATTCACTCCACGCTATATTGCACTGTCAAAGACCGTGGTATTGACCTTCAGGCGCTGTATGAGAATACCTTTGAGGGTGAACCCTTTGTTGATGTCATGCCTGCGGGCAGTCATCCAGAGACCCGCTCTGTTCGTGGATGCAACCAGTGTCGTATAGCGGTTCATCGTCCACAGGGTGGGGATACTGTGGTCATATTGTCGGTTATTGATAACCTGGTAAAAGGGGCAGCGGGTCAGGCAGTTCAGAACATGAATATTATGTTTGGTCTGGATGAAATGACTGGTCTGGACTTTCCCGCGGCCATGCCTTGATAAGGCTAACAGGCAGGTTGATGTTCCCTCGTAAATTTATGAGGGAACATCCATTCAATCACTATTGCCTGATCACGCCTTCCGGTTGAAAGTCAGCAACCCGCAGAGGTGAGTTTTGCTCGATAAACTCCTTCAGAACTTCTGCATCCAGGTAGCCTGTGTCCACAAAGCCTGGCTTGTCCATCAGGTTGGGGTATTTGTCGCCACCACTGGCAGAAAAGCTGAGAATAGCCATCTTGTAAGCCTTTTCAGGCTCAAGTGCTTTGCCATTGATTTGCACATTATAAAGCTGCTGATCTTTGATCAGCATTTCTACTCCAGAGAAGTGTGCGAAGGCCCCGCTGTTGGCTGGCTTATTAGCGACAACAGTCAGGTATTCAAGTATTTCCTTTCCTGTCATATCAACTGTTGTCAACGTGTTGCCAAAAGGAAGCACCGTCAGCACATCTTTGTAAGTGATCTCACCGCTGTTAATACTGGAGCGAATTCCACCACCATTCATTACAGCCAGGTCTGCACCTGATTTTTCCATCAGCGCTTCTGTCAGTAGTGTGCCCAGATTAGTTGGCTGGAATCTTACCTCACTGCGTTCTCCCATCAGTCGTTGATCTACAGCACCGACTTTGCCTTCAACCAGTTGCTGACCTTTTTCCTGATAGGGTGAGAGCAGACTCAACATGGCCCGGTTTTCCGGGATCACTTTATCGTCTTCAGACCCATTGACCGGGATAAGCTGATAACTGGTCAGGATCAGTTGGCTGTTGGTGTATTCAAAGTCCGCGCGTCCAACATATTTACCCCACTCTTGTGCTTGAACGATATAAGTGTCGTTTTGCAGGTCTGGCTTAAACAAGGGATCCTGTGAGTGTCCCCCCACAATCAGATCTATGCCTTTCACGCTTCTGGCCAGTGTTACGTCTCCAGGTGCATTGATACCATGATTCCCATTCTGGTAGTGCCCCATATGGGTAGTGGCAATGATAATGTCTGCCTGTTTCTCTAGCTCAGGAATGAGCTTACTGGCCACTGCAACCGGTGATTGAAAATCCAGTCCTTTGACATTCTCAGGGTTGGTCTGCTTCGGTGTGTCAGTGGTTGTGAAACCGACAACGGCAATGCGCAGTCCATCCAGATCAAAGGTGGTATAAGGCTCAAATACGTGTTTGCCTGTGCCAGCATCAAATATGTTGGCTGAGAGAAAGGGAAACTCTGCCAGAGACTGCTGCATTGCCAGAATGTCCCTTGGGTTATCAAACTCATGATTACCCACGGCCATGGCATCGTAGCCCAACAGGTTCATTCCTTTTAAGTCGGGAATGGCATCCTGCATATCAGATTCAGGTACGCCGGTGTTGATGTCCCCTCCAGAGAGCAGCAAAACATGGCCGCCTTCTTCCTTTACTTCTTTGCGAATTGACTCAACCAGCGTCATTCTTGCCGCCATGCCATATCGGCCCTTGCTATCCTGCCAGAAGCGACCATGGTGATCATTGGTATGCAGAACGGTCAGTTTGTATTTCTGGTCTTTTTCTGCAGGAGGGTTCACTGTTGTGCAGGCACTGATTACCAGTGCTGATATAACGGCTGCGAGCCACTTCCAGTTCTTGTTTCGGGTCATCAGGAGTCCCTGTTATATCGTTTGTTGACTTGGTGAAGCGCTTTTTCACCGACTTATAATTGGAGTTATTTTAAACATCTTTTGCTATCGGTGACTTAATGGAAACTGATTTTATGGTATAAGCAAACCATGAACATTTGTCGGTAATACCCAACGTACCCTCTAACTACCGTAATGATCGTCGGCATTAGCAATGCGATTAATAGCGGGTAATAGAATCCCTTGTGTGAGGAGCCCTGATACGCTGAGTACACAACGAAGCGTCAACAGGTCCTAGGGTTGATTGGTATAAGGAGCTTAATCGTGGATATGTCTTTGTCTCTGAATGAAACCCGTGTGATTGGCTGCCTGCTGGAAAAAGAAAGTACGACACCGGATCAATACCCTCTGTCGCTTAATGCCCTGACCAATGCCTGTAATCAGAAGAGTAACCGTGAGCCTGTGTTGAGCCTGGCAGAATCGGAAGTGAAGGCGACTCTGGATGCTCTTTTAAAAGAACGCCTGGTCAGTGAAGATACGGGTGCTCGTGTGAGTAAGTACCGGCATCGTTTCTGCAATACGGAGTTTGGCAGTCTGCAGCTGACTGATCAGGAAAGAGGCATAGCTTGTGTGCTCTTTCTCCGCGGAGCACAGACTCCTGGCGAACTGCGCGGGCGTACCGGTCGCCTTGCCGAGTTTGCGGACGTTCGTGAAGTTGAAGGCGTTTTACAGCATATGGTGGAGCGTGGGCTGGTAGTTCAGCTCCCTCGTGAAGCGGGAAAGCGGGAAAGCCGTTATGCTCACCTTTTCTCTGGTGAAGTGAGTATCGTGAATCAGGCTGACCTGGTTGCCGATGACAAAGCCAGGATTCGTGAACTGGAGCATGAAGTCATGATTTTAAGAGCTGAAGTAGAGAGGCTAAACCGCGAGTTAGGCCGGTAACAGGCTCAGCTATTCAGCGGCCTATCAAGATTTGCTGGCAGCTTTCGCAGCACTATTATTCCCGTCAGGTAGATAACCAATAAGTAGAGCACCGGTGAAAAGGCTATCTTAGTGGTGCTGACCAGCCAAGTCGCGATAATTGGCGACAAGCTGCCAAGAAAGCCCTGGGCGGTATTATACCCCAGGGCCAAACCTGTCATTCGAACAGAGGATGGGAGTAATCTGGTGGATAAGATGGCACCACTCCCATAGATTGCTGCCAGCAACACGCCAAACGCTAACTGTCCGATCACAACTTTCCACGGTTCAGGTTGTGTCATCAGCCAGTAGCAGGGCACCATACCAATGATGCCTGTTATCACAGCCCTGATAATGACTTTCCTGGCGCCAATCCAATCAGCCAGTCTGGCGGCCAGAGGAATGGCCAGTACCATGAGAACCATATTGCCGGTATTGATGGCAAGTGCCTGAGTCCGGCTAAAAAACAGGTGCTCTGACCAGTACGTGTTGATATAGATAAACACCATAAAGAAGCAGGTTCCGTTGAGGGCATTCAGCACACCGACCCTCAGCATATCCATCTTGTGTTTACGGAGCACTTGATAGATAGGCGCTTGCTCCGGTTTCTTCGTGTTTTCAGGGGAGCCTGACTTTATTCGTAAGCTTGCTAGCACAATGCAGCCGAGAGCACCAATCAGCCAGGCAATACGCCACCCCCACGACATGATATCTTCAGTCGCCAGAGTCCAGTGAACTAAGGTGGCGACGAGCGATCCGGCAATCATGCCACTGATGCCACTGACATGAACCAGACTGGATAGCAGACCCTGGTGTTTGGGGTGAGCATGCTCTGCCAGAGAGGTGAGTGTTGCAGCAACTTCTCCACTCATGGATAACCCCTGCAGCAGCCTGCATATCAGCAACACAGAGGGAGCCAGAAAACCAATCTGCTGATAAGAGGGGAGCAGGGTAATCGTGAGCGTGCTTAACCCCATCAGGCCAAGGCTGAGAATTAACGCTGGTCGTCGACCATAGACATCACCGATATGCCCAAACAGTATTGCGCCAAGAGGGCGAATAAAAAAACCGAGGGCAAATCCTGAAAAAGTGGCAAGCAGAGAGATAGTCTGGCTTTCTGATGGGAAAAACAGTTCTGCGATGACCGGTGTAAAGAAGCCATAGAGGGTAAAGTCGTATAGCTCGATAAAGTTGCCGCCAGCAATGGCTAAGATGGAGATGGGCCTAGTTTCTTTATGCACAGAGTGATGGTTTAGCGGAATTGACTGATCAGTCAGTATGGCAGAACTTTTGAAAGGTGGGTGCTGTGAATATAAGGGTTTCGATAAATTGGGCGCTAACAGGATGTGTCGCTTCAATATTACGGAGTATTTATGTGCAGTGTATGGCTATCGCTTATTGCCTTCTCTGTGTTCGGGCGTATGATTTCTGCCCTGCGTTGAAGCCCGCTAATAGTATTTCAAAGGTGTTTGATGAGTGAGCAGAAACCTGCATTCTGGCAGGTAAAATCGTTAACCGAGATGACACCTGAAGAGTGGGAGTCACTCTGTGATGGCTGTGGTCGCTGCTGTCTCAATAAGATAATTGATGCCGATACTGATGAAATTCACACCACGGCGGTGGCCTGTCGGCTCCTGGATCTGGAAACCTGTCGCTGCAGGCATTATAAACACCGTCGCAAGTATGTGGATGACTGCATCAAGTTTACCCCGAAAACCCTCCATGAACATTTACCATGGTTGCCGGACAGCTGTGCTTATAACCTGCTCTATCATGGTTATGACCTTCCGGAATGGCACCCTCTGAATACTGGGGATCCAGATTCTGTCCATGAATCCGGCTTTTCAATCAAGGGCAAGGATATCGCCTCGGAAGAAGAGGTTTCAGACCCTTCGGATTGGTTTGATTATATTATCCGGGTGAGTTGAGCAGCCTGTCACCGGAAAGCTTCTGGCTACTGCCTCAACGCTTTAATAGTGTGTGAGGCACCGGATCTGACGAAGTCTGCGTCACAACCAGCGGTTACCAGACTAAATCCTTTTTTTCGCATACGATCAGCAAACTCTGGCCCCATGCAGTGGATGGCTGCAGGTACGCCATGCTTTTTGCTGCAGGAAAGGATGTGATCGATAGCCTCCATAACCGGTGGCTCATAATTGTCAGACTGAGGCTGGCAGCCCAGGGCATAGGAAAGATCAAAGGGGCCAATATAGACGGCTCCAAGTCCTTCTATAGTGAGAATCTCATCCAGGTTATCCAGTGCCTGTCGGGTTTCAATCATCACAATGGGCAGAATGGTTTCTTCCGCCTTTTCCGGGTAATCGTTGCCCGCGTAGATCATTGCTCTGCTGGGCCCAAAGCTTCGATTGCCTTTGGATGGGTAACGGCAGGTGGCGACAAATTCCCGGGTCTGTTCTGCTGTCTCAATCATCGGGCAGATTACACCGTATGCACCGGCATCCAGCATTTTCATAATGATGCCAGGATCGAGCCAGGGAACCCGGACAATGGGGGTAACGGATGTGGTTGATATGGCCTGCAGCATAGCCAGAGCGGATTCAAAGCCGATCATGCCGTGCTGCATATCAATGGTCATTGAGTCAAACCCCTGATGGGCGATCAACTCAGCCGTCATTGGACATGGGTGGATAAGCCAGCAGTTCAGGGCGGTCTTGTTTTTCTGGAAAAGGCTCAGTACCTGATTCTTTCTCATTGTTGATCATTGTTATCAGCGTTATGGAATCTCTGAAGTATAGTCAACGTGAAGGCAGAGAAGCCGTAGCTTTTCTGCGTGATAATTGATCTCAAGGCTTGTCAGAGGTGCGGAAAACCTTACACTACCCTCGGTGAATATGAATATCGGATGAAAGAGTCTGTGAACGAATGACGGCTCATGGCACGCTCTACGGTTTGGTTCTGGCAGGAGGTCGCTCCTCCCGGATGGGGCAGGATAAATCACGACTGAGCTGGTTTGGTAAACCCCTTTACCTCCATATGGTATCCCTGTTAGCTCAGGCCGGGATTGGTAATGTTTTGATCAGTGGATCCGGATTTGCGGGTGAGGTGTCTGTCAATGAACTCGGCCCAACAGATGGCTCAGCTATTGAGAGCATTGAAGATGTTGTTCCCGGAAGAGGTCCTCTGAGTGGTATCCATGCCACTTTTCAGCATTTACAGGATGACGACCGTTTGCTGGTTATTCCGGTTGATATGCCTCTGGTTCCTGCTGATGCGATCCGAATGCTTTGTGATCATCAGCAACCCTGTTGCTTTGAGGGGTTTAACCTTCCGGTGGTTCTGCCCGTGAATGCAGAGTCACGACAAATGATTGAAAAGGCCATACAGAGTGATAATCCGAAGGATTATGCGCTCTGGCGGCTGCACCAGCAGCTGGGTGGAGAGACGATGCCGCTGCCATTCTCCATGGCAGACCTCTTTGTGAACGCCAATACGCCTGAAGACTGGCGTGATCTGGTGGATAGATTTTGAAAATAGACGGGAGCGAGAATATCCATGGCTCATAATCAGTTTGATGAGTTTATTCCTGTAAACATTGCGGTGCTGACGGTATCGGATACCCGTACCGAAGAAAACGATACATCGGGTCACCTGCTGGTTGATAGCCTGACTGCCGCAGGGCACACGCTGGTGGATAAAGCCATTGTGAAAGACGACATCTACAAGATCCGGGAAGTGGTATCCCGTTGGATTGCCAGTGATGCAGGAGCTCCAAAGTGTGTGCAGGCAGTGCTTGTTACCGGTGGTACTGGCTTTGCTGGCAGGGATAGTACGCCGGAAGCCTTATTGCCTATTTTTGATAAACAGATTGATGGCTATGGTGAACTGTTCAGACAGCTTTCTTATGAGCAGATTAAAACATCGACTATTCAGTCCCGTACCGTCGCCGGTATGGCTAATGGAACGGTTATTTTTGTAATGCCAGGCTCTAATAATGCCTGTAAGACAGCCTGGGAAGGCATTATCAAGGATCAGCTGAACAGTCAGCACCGTCCATGCAACTTTGTTGAACAACTGAAAAAGGCGGGTTGATCGTGTCTCAATCAGAGTCCCTTACTCATATTAACAGTGATGGTAAGGCCAGCATGGTTGATGTTGGTGAGAAAGACATCACTCGTCGTGAAGCTCGAGCTGAAGGCTACATCTACATGGCTCCTGAGACGCTGGCACTGGTAAAAGACAATGGCCTGAAAAAGGGGGATGTGCTTGCAGTGGCCAGAATTGCCGGGATTCAGGCAGCAAAGCAGTGCAGTCAACTGGTGCCGCTTTGTCACCCATTAATGCTGAACTTTATCGGTGTTGAGTTTCAGCTTGAAGACGAGCATTCAAGGATTCGTATCGAAACCTGCTGTCGCCTCAGTGGAAAAACGGGCGTTGAGATTGAAGCACTGACGGCGGCATCGGTTGCCGCTCTGACTATCTATGATATGTGCAAGGCCGCGGACAAAGAGATGCATATTGAAGGCATTCGCGTTCTGGAAAAGAGTGGTGGTCGAAGTGGTCATTACATTCATGGTCAGGAGACGTCTTTGTCAGGCGGTGCAGCATGATTAAAGTACTGTTCTTTGCCAGCTTTCGCGAACAACTGAACTGCGAGCAGCTGTCTCTGGAAGAGGGAGAGTATTCAACTTTACTCTCCGAATTAAAAAGCCAGCTGGCTGAAAAAGGTGAAGCGTGGCGTGAGGTGATGATGAGTGATCGTACACTGGTTGCTATCAACCAGAATATGACTCGCAAGGATGTCACTCTGAACTCAGGCGATGAAGTGGCATTTTTTCCTCCAGTCACCGGGGGGTGATTCTTATTTGAACCACTAAGGCACAAAGCCTTGTTCCCGTTCCCATGGAGGATCGTGGGAGCGAGGAAAAGCTTTTTTTTTGTGCCTCTGTGTCTTTGTGGTCCAAAGCACAAACAGGATTAGAGCCTTGATTTCCATTCAAGTAGAAGACTTTAACCTCGGCCATGAATATGAGCGTCTGGAAGGGAATAAGTCATCAGGAGCCATTGTTACCTTTACCGGCACGGTTCGGGACATGAACCTTGGGGATGAGGTTGGTGGCCTGTTTCTGGAGCATTATCCGGGGATGACGGAAAAAGCCCTGCAGGAAATTATTGATGAGGCCATGGAGCGTTGGGAGCTTCAGGTGGTTCGGGTTATTCATCGCATAGGGCAAATGCATCCCGGGGACAGAATAGTCTTTGTTGGCGTCGTCAGTGCCCATCGTAAAGAAGCGTTTGCGGCCTGTGAGTTTATTATGGATTACCTGAAAACCCGTGCTCCGTTCTGGAAGAAGGAAACGACTCCAGAGGGTGATCGCTGGGTGGATGAGCGTGAGTCTGACCAGGAAGCGGCTGATCGCTGGCTTTGACCTCTGAAAGTGAACTCTTAAACAACGGCTGCTTCATGTTAAGAACATTATTTTTAGCGTTTGTCCTCTCTTTTCTGGGGGCATCGGTCTACGCAGAAGAACTGAAAGTGGCCGTTGCGGCAAACTTCAAACCGTCGCTGGAAGTGCTGGCAAAGGCGTTTGAAGCAGAAACCGGACACCGGTTGCTGATCTCCTCAGCATCTACCGGTGTGCTGTATAACCAGATCACCAATGGTGCGCCTTTCGATGTCTTTCTGTCAGCAGACAGTCTTCGGCCTGAACTGCTGGAAAAAAAAGGGCTGACACTTAGAGATAGCCGACATCCTTATGCCCTGGGAGAGCTGGTACTATGGAGTCCTGGTTTTTCCGGAAAGGATGGGAAAAATAACACCATGACACTGGAGGATCTGGCTGTCTACGAGGGACGTCTGGCCATTGCCAATCCGGCAACGGCACCCTATGGTTTGGCGGCACAGCAGGTTCTGGAAAAACTGGGTTTCTGGTCATCGCTCAGGTCCCGCTTGGTTCAGGGAGCCAGCATCCAGCAGACCTGGCAGTTTGTGGCCAGTGGAAATATTCCTGCAGGGCTGGTGGCGAAAGCACAGCTGGTTGATCATAAAGACAACGATGGTCATATTTTTGCGATTCCTGCAACATTGTATGATCCGATTCGGCAGGATCTGGTTATCTTGAATCGGACTCGCCAGCCTGAAGTGGCAAGGGAGTTTGTGGCGTTTATTTTGTCGCCGCCGGTTCAGAAGATCATTGCTAAACAGGGCTATCTCGCCGTATCAACAAAAATAGCCGAGTTGAATGCTAAAACAACTTTCGAAAATCGAAGGGAAGCGCTCTGAATGCTGCTCACCGCTGTCTGGGTAACGCTGAAGCTAGCAACCATTACCACCATTATTCTGATGCTGCTGGCGATTCCCATGGCATGGGGTCTGGCTAACATGCAGAGTCGGCTGAGGCCTGTACTGGAAGCTCTGGTTGGTCTGCCAATGGTATTGCCGCCTACTGTCCTTGGCTTCTATCTGCTTTTGTTCTTCTCCCCTAACCATGCGGTTGGGCAGGCCTGGCTTTCTCTCACTGGCACAACGCTGGCATTCAGTTTTACCGGATTGGTGGTTGCTTCTGTTCTCTGTTCCATGCCATTTGTGGTGCAACCACTGCAGCGGGCGTTTGAGCAGTTGGACAAAGGCCTTCTTGAGGCCGCAGCGATGATGGGAGCCGGGCGAATGGATCGTTTCTTTAATGTGGTGCTTCCCTGCACCCGAAGGGCAATGATTCTGGCCGCCTGTATGGGGTTTGCCCATACCATCGGGGAGTTTGGTGTGGTTCTTATGATTGGTGGCAATATTCCTGGAGAAACTCAGGTACTGTCTATTGCCTTGTTTGATGCCGTGGAATCACAGCAGTTTACTGAAGCCCATCAGATTGCGGCAGGACTTTTGGTATTTGCCATGATGCTTTTGATTACCCTTTACAGTCTTGACCGTAAGCCCGTGGCTCAATTACCCCTTAAATCAAACCCTGGTCGTAGTTAATGCTAAGAATTGATATTCAGCTTCCCCGGGATCGCTTTGTTCTTAGTGTTAATGAGTTACTGGATACCGATACCACCTGGGCCATTATGGGGCGCTCTGGTTGTGGTAAAACATCACTTTTGCGAACCATTGCCGGTTTGGAAACTCATGCGCGGGGATTGGTTCAGTTCAATGATGAAGTCTGGCAGGATTCCGAAAAGGGGATATGGGTTCCACCGGAGCAGCGAGGCATTGGCTATATATTTCAGGAAGCTAGGTTGTTTCCCCATTTGGACGTTATGGAAAACCTCCAGTTTGCGCTGAAGCGGACTAGGTCTGATGTCAACATGCCATCATTATCAGAGGTCATTGAACAGCTTGATATTGAGCATTTACTTGGACGAGCCGTTGATAAGCTTTCCGGAGGAGAAAAGCAACGAGTTGCTATTGCTCGAACCCTGTTAAGTGGGCCCCGCCTTCTATTAATGGATGAACCCCTGGCTTCTTTGGACTGGTCATCAAAAACAAGAATTCTTCCCTGCTTGAGAAATATCCATCAGCACTTCGGAATACCGGTTATTATGGTAAGTCATGCGCGTGAAGAGGTTGCACGGCTAGCTGATAAACTGGTGCTGATTGATCAGGGACAGGTTTTATCCCGTGGAGAGTGTCGTCAATTACTCAGCCGGCCAGGTTCTTTATTAACCAGGGATGATTGTGCACTGTCGATCCTGGAAGTTCAGGTGGGAAGTCATGATCACAAATATGGATTTACAGAGCTGTTGTTTGGTCAACAGAAGCTATTGGTGAATCAAATAGCAGCAAAACGGGGAACAGATCTGAGAGTGATATTACCTGCTCAGGAAGTGAGCATTGTTGTGGAAGAAATCCACTGCACAAGTGTTCAGAATCGAGTAGCGACAAACATTCGAGCCATACAGGAGCTTGATTCCAAAAATGTCATGCTGTTTATGGAGGCAGAAGGGCAGACGTTACTGGCGCTGGTTACCAGAAGAGCAATAGGGGTATTAAATCTGGCTGAGGGGCAAAAAGTTTTTGCCCATTTTAAAGGATCTTGTCTGGATGTTATTTAATGAACACCTGTCTTCAACCACTGCATTTGCACATGCAATGGCTGAATAATCGAATAGTTGTCGTTTAAATGCTGTTATTCAGCATCGGATTTATTATGAGTCTCTACGCCATCATGGTCTGTGTTTTCCAGTAAGATTTTTGCTGCAGAAGCGACATCTTCTTCTGTGCCGTTATAGAGCAGCAGGAAACTGCCAGCAGACAGCGACTCTTCATAACGCACAATGCTGTTTTTGGGAATACCCATGCTGGCCAAGCCTGCGCCCAAGGCTGATAGTCCACCTACAATAACAGCGCCTTCAAGCCCTCCGACAATGGCTGATACCAAGGGGCCTGCAACCACCATTGGGCCTACTCCGGGAATTACAAAAAAAGCGGCACCAAAAAGAATACCCCAAAGCCCTCCCCAGAAAGCGCCCATTTTACCCCAGGCTTTCATCCGGTCGCCGATGTTGTAGTAACCAACAACATGTTCTTCTGTATGATAGTCATTGCCAATCACTGATATCTTTTTCATTTCAAAACCAGCTTTTTGCAGCCTTTTAACGGCATCATCTGCAGCGTGGTGGGTTTTGTAGACAGCAACACAGGTGTTCGGAGTTTTCATGATCAGGCTCCAGCCAGAAAAGAAACTTATCAGTTTCCGTGCTCTGCTCAGATACGGGATGTTGAAAAAGCCAATGCCGCAACATTTGTATGTTGTGGGTGTAAGCTATCTTCTGATTTCTTGAAGATCAGGTTTCCCGAAGTTTCTTAACAGAGCAATTGGCAAAAGTTAAAGGGAGTAAAGCGAGTCGCTGCTAAAAAAATAGATGATTTTATCTATCAGTCAAACGGTTGGCAGGTGTCTTATACCAATAGCGTTTTATTAATCCCCTGTTGTGCAGGTAATCTGAATAGAAGTTCTACGTTGAACCTCCTCGCCATAGTTTCGGCTATGACTCATCCCTTCGCGTTGCCTTTCTGTACAGGACATCATGCCCCATGACGGGGTTAGAAAATTTGATTGGTATTGCACTCGAGAAATAATGCTTCAGGGGCTACATGTATCAGTTTATTGAATGCTGAAAAGCAGAGTGTTGAAAAAAATGCACGGGAGAGTCTTGATGTATGACTGAGTTTTAATAATCAGTTCTTTGTCGATTGATTTATAATGCTGGATAAGAAGGGAAAAAAAAAGAGCGCTTCTAGCGCTCTTTTTCTGTTTTCCCGTTAACGGGAAAAGCTTAAGCTTTCTCTACGTTGGCAGCTTGAAGGCCTTTCTGACCCTGCTCAACGTCAAAGGTCACAGCTTGACCTTCAGCGAGAGTTTTGAAGCCGTCACCAGTGATGGCACGGAAGTGAACGAATACGTCTGGACCACCGTTGTCCTGAGCGATAAAGCCAAAGCCTTTCTCTTCACTGAACCACTTTACCGTTCCGGTCGATTTAGACATGCAATGTCTCCTGAATATTTCTATAAAAATGCGTTATACACGCGTTAAGCCAATGTGTAGTCACATCTTCATATTTCTATTTAAGAGTAAAGCAATCAAAGCAGCATAACTTAAACTAAGAAGTGGTGTGACGATCTGGAAGTACTCAAAAAGCGATACGATTTTTCGTTCTTCTCAATAATGGCCAATAGGAACTCTAATAGCTGTCCGAAGGGATGTCAAAGATTTTATCGAGTTTGTTTGAAACTAAATGTAGGACAAATTATGAACAGAGCGTTGTCATAAAAGTGGAGTATTGTTGATGAAATTAATTTATTGATTTATATGATATTTATTCATTTAATATGATCGTTTTTTTACTTCTTGATGGGTAATAATAAGTCATTGGATATGGGGAAAAAGTGGTTGGCAGAATGAATCAGGGAAGACGCAGTGAGCGGTTCTACACCATAAACCTCTGTATCGGTGCCAAAATCCTTCTGAACCCTCTGTAGCAGCAGGTCAAAATCACCATCACCAGAAACGAGGGTAACCACATCAACCTGAGGTGCCCAACTCATCACGTCCAGGGTTATACCAACATCCCAATCGCCTTTCGAAGTGCCATCACTGCGCTGAATATAAGGTTTCAATTTAACGTCAAAGCCAATAGCTCTGAGAATCGTTTGAAACTGCTGTTGTTTCGGGTCCCCTCGGTCAATGGCATAGGCAATGGCTTTGGTCACCTTTCTACCGGCCGTCACTTGAGCCCAGAATGCGTTGTAATCAAAATGGCTACCATAGGCCTGTCGGGTGGTGTAATAGATGTTTTGTACATCAACAAACAGCGCAACACGCTTCTCAGCCATATTTCTTTCTCTCCCTGCTTTTTATTCCGGCTTCTCCCGTCTCTCTTATAAAAAGAACAGCTGATGATGCTCTTTGGGCAAGATACAGCAAGCCACCAATGGAAATGATTGAGACGACAATCATGAAAATGACCGACAGATTACCCTGTGTCGGGTTTTCGAGTAAAGCGATCAAATCCCTTGCCTGCATACCTGCCCACAGGGCAAACAGCGTTCTGGGCAGCATGCCAATAAAGCCAGCCAGCAGAAAGGTATGCAGGCGGATGCCTATAGCAGGCAGAACAAGATTCATCAGTGAGAAAGGCAGAATAGGGGATATACGGGTCAGAATGACCAGTGGCCACTGATGTTGATGGCTCAGTTCGTTAAGAATCCGATGAATTCTGGATTCAGAGGGTAATGTGCTCATCAGCTTCCCATGATCCAGCGTTTTCCCGACCATATAACCGATGCCAGAGGCAATCGGATATGAAATGACTATATAGAAAAAAGCGCTCCACCCCAGAAAATAGCCACTAATGAGAGCAATCAATGTTGATGGTGTCAGAGCCAGGGCCATAGTCAGGGCGCTAATGGCAAAGAGCCAGACCCAATGGCTGGTGGATAGAGAGTTAAGGGTATCTTGCCAGGTGATAGCCAGTGTAGTGACAAGCGTGCTCCCAAAGATAGAGGTAATACTGAGCAGCCCCATCAGTGAGAGTATTTGACGATTCTTGCGTAAGAACGGGTTACGCAAAAAAGAGTTACGAAAAAATGGGCTATTCACAGGAAACGACTGGTCGCTGCACATAAAACGAACAATCGTAATGGCATTCGTGGGAGTGAGGCAATAATACTTAGGATCTGTTGACATAAGGTTCCAAGCTCAGTGGTTCGTAAAGCCGCTTTCCACGAGGCGAACGGGTGCAAGTGTAGTGATTCTACATCAAACCGGTTCAACGAAGCTGGAAGGCGGCTTTACGAACCACCCGTAGGGCTCAAGCCAGAATGCTTCTGCCGTCGTTGCAAGAACTTGAAAGACATGGGTATTCCTGCGTTCTTGCGCCTGGTCAGAAGCATTCTGGCTTGAGCTGAGAAAGAAACCTTATGTCAACAGACCCTAATGTTCTCAGCGAGAACCTGACCGTTTATTGAGTTTTCGCTGAAGTGTTCTGCGGTGCATGCCCAGGCTACGGGCTGCTGCAGATATATTGCCATTGTGCTCAAGAAGTACTTTCTGCAGATACTCCCACTCCAGCTGATAAACCGGCATCCTTTGTTCGGGAATGGATGGGCACAACTCACGCTCCGATGGGTGCTCAGGTGAAGTTTGTTTCTGTTTCATGCTAAGGGCTGCGAGTATTTGTAAGGTGTCTACCGGTTTACAGAGATAGTCTTTGGCCCCCAGTCTGATGGCACTGACGGCTGTAGCAATGCTGGCATAGCCTGTTAGTACAATAATCTCAATTTTTGGATTAACGTCACGCAATAATGGAATAAGTCTGAGGCCACTCTCACTGCCAATTTTCAAATCAACAACAGCATGGTCTGGCCTGTGCTGTTGTTGCAGGCTTGTAGCCTTAAAGCTGGTATCAGCTGTGATTGGAGTGAAACCCCGCTTTCTGAATGAGGTTGCGAGAGTGTGTAGAAAGGTCAGGTCATCATCGACAATCAAAATGACAGGCTGCCCGGAGGTTGCCTTGATACTCATTGCAGTACGTTATTCCTGATTTATTTTCGAGACTGTTGGAAAAGCTTCTTACTGGTAATGGGGAGCTGTATTTCGGTCAGGCTGCCCTGCTCCTGCTGACTGCAGATATGAACCTGACCTCCCAGCCGCTCAATACTGGCCTGACTGAGCAGTAGCCCGATCCCGAGACCATCTTCTTTCAGGCTGAATCTATCGGATATAGCGTTAAAGCATGCTTCTCTGCTGCTGTCAGGGTGTTTTTCCATACGTTGGGCTGCATGTGCTTCAGGGAATCCCATGCCTTTATCTCGAATCTGTATAGTTAAACTTTGGTTATTCTGTTTTACTTCGAGTGAAACTTGGCCCGGGCTGGCATCTTCTGCATTATCGAGCAGAGCGGAAATGGCCTGGTAAAGTGTCAGGTCACAGGAGAGGTACACAGAGAGTGGCCATTGAGAAGTATCATAATGAAGTTCTGACTCTGGCCTGATCAGCTGCCATTGTTGAATGACCCGACAAAGAAAGTCTCGGATTTCAATACTTTCAATACCGTTGTACTGGCTTTCAGTCACTAATTGTTGCAGTCTTTTTTTGCACTCATCAACCTGACATCTAAGAAGTTTCAGGTTGTCTCTCAGGGTGGGATCTTTATATTCATCCTGAAGATCACCCAGAATGATGGCCATGGTTGCTAAAGGGGTTCCAAGTTCATGGGCTGCACCTGCAGCTTGAATGGCAATAGCAAGAATGTTTTCATTCCGGAGTTGGAGCTCCCTGGCAGTAGCGATATCTTTCTGCTGTTTTCTCAGAGCAGATGCCATTAATTCGACAAAGTAATTAATAAGTAGTGCACTTAATACAAATGTTATCCACATGCCTGATAAATGAATATTTATTACTTGTTGGTGTAACAGTGATTGTTCAGGGGCTGAGTCAAGCCCAGCTGGTAAATACCATTTCATAAGGAGTGTATAAAACAGTACTGCACTGCAAGTGAGGCTCCAGCTGAACAGTCTGGGCAGCAGTGCTGAACCAATGGAAATGGTTACCAGATAGACAGAGACTAGTGGGTTTGTATAACCACCACTAAAGAAAAGCAGCGTGGTCTGGCTTAAGAGATCCAGTAATAGCTGAAGGAAAAACTCGCGATCACCGACTGCTGTTTTATTGATTAGCAGCCGAAAAGCAGTACTGCTGATAAGGATAGTATTGAACAATAAAACAAGATATAGGCCGGTTAGTGGGAACTGAAACCTGGAACTGGTCAGAAGAAAAACAATACCTTCAAAGGAAATCAGGATTCCACGAAGCCAACATAAGCGCTTAAGGTTTCCGGCCCCGGTGGATAAATTCAGCGCCGTCTTTTGGGTCATGGCGTTTCATTGCTGTCTTTTAGGTCTCTTAGACCAATAAGAATGGTTTTTTATCCGTGCGCTCTTATTTATTTTTCACAAAGACGGCCTGATCAGTTGATCGTGTAATGAATAATGAACGATACAGTGATCGGTTTTAAGACGGCCACTGGGGGAGGAAAAGGAAGCGCCCGACTGACAGCCTGAAGGCTGCTGGTTTTGAAACGCTTATCCCCTGACAGTATCTCTGCTGTTGCCAGAGTGCCATCAGGATGAATCATGGCTTTAATTTTTACATCCCCTTCAAGTCCGCGACGGAGTGCCTGTCGAGGGTAGCGTTTTTGTTGATTGATACGCTGTATCAGATCCGACTGCCAACCTTTCATTAGATTGCTATCCATACTCTCAGCAGGAATTTCAGTATGCCTGTCGGTACCTTCAGTACTGTTGTCCATTGCCACGGGTTCAGACGGCTCATCAGGTAGAGGCAGGCGCTTTTCTGTTGTTTCCGTAACACCTGCATCTTTTAGTGGGGGTATTTTCGTCTCTTCTTTTTCAAGCGTTGGAGAAGAAACAGTTTTATTGAAACTTGTGGACTTCGAAATAATCGGTTCTACAAGATTTTGTGTTGACTCAGAGGGCTCTGATGGTTCGGATATCTTATCGATTTGCTGTTTTGCTTCCTCACTTTCAATAAGAGTGGATGCTGGAGGTACTACGATAGCCTGTTTAGCCAGAGTCAATTTGAGTTGCGAAGTGCCCTGATTGTTATTTATCAATGCATGCTCTGTGCGGTTGGGTGCAAAAGCAAGCATGAAGTGCAGAGTCACTGAACACAGCAAGGCAATAACAATATTTTTTGTTGTGTAGTGGCTCATTGGAATGAATAGTCGGTCACTGGAAAACTCACAGAATTATGTGGCTTCTTGGTCGCTCAAGGTAAGGGGGGAATACTACTCATTTCTGATGTGTTCAGGTAAGGGGTAATCCTGAAAAGATTTCTTTTATTAATGAAACCCAGAAGGGGGGCATCTTCTGGGCAGGGATGAGCGAGTAATTTAACGGACTCTACCCCATGCCTGATTCCAGGCTAATCCGGTAGCAGGTTCATAATAAGAAGGTGCCTGGTTACACCAGCCACTTTCGGGAAACGGTTTGCATTGATAGACGTTATTATCACTGGCAAGTACTTTTGTCCCTGCTGAGTAGCTGCCTATACCCTCTGGATAGACGTAATCGTAGTTGGCAGGAGGAAGTGGTACATCTTTATCAATGACAGACGTGGAAAAAGTGTAATCGGTACTTTTTGCGAATACTGAGTTTTTGAAGATATTCACCTCGTCGTACATATAGTGATTCATCTCGTCATGCCAGAACCCAATTTGGACTGTCTTTCCATGAAGATCATTTACTTTACGGGCTAGTTCTGCACTCCAGAGCGTAAAATCAACATTTTTTTCAGTGATCTTGATCGTTTCATTGACCACATCCTGTCCCCATTCGTTCCTCAAGCGAAAGTTTGCTTTGTCGCCTGGCTCAGCAGGGTTGGTTGTGAAGGTAAGGTAACGTCCCAGTTTGACCAGATCTGGTTGTGGATCCGGGTCTGGGTCCGGACCCGGGTCCGTGCCTCCATCATCTGAGAATCGAATGTCAGAACAGTTATAAAACCCCTCTCCAGCAGGATCTTTGCGTTGCCAGCGTGTGTAGAGTACCGCACTGCCAGTCCTTCCTTCTGGAATGGTATATTCCATCTCATAGAATCCATTAATTACCTGCTTTTCGCCATGTTCAGCGATCAGTTCCAGGTCACCCCAGGTCAGTGCCTGAGTTGCAGAATTGAATCTGGGTTTACTGAGATAGATCTGAAAGAAATGGTTTGGGTGCGGGGCAGTGACATGAATTTTAAGGGTGTGTTTACCCGGCTTTATCGGTGTTTTTTGCCAGTTTTTATCGGGTATATCCATCCCTGCTTTTTTCTTGTCGCCAGCAGCGCAGAGTGTGCCATCTTTAATGACAGTCTCAACGGCTGCCTGGTTGTTGTAATCAGGAACCAGCGCGGAGAACTCATTTTTCTGAGTAAATGGGTAATCACCTGATTGGTCATAAGCCTGCTGACAGGCTTCGTTGGGTATAGAGTCTGTCCAGTAACCCCCATCCTCATAACAATATATCTGTCGTGCTTTCGGCACTGCTATCCAGCCATGGGCAAGGACACTACCGGTGAACGATAGTGATAAAGCAGCCAGTAATGTTTTTCTATAAGGAGTATCGGTGAAATACATCATCATTATTACTGCTCTTGTTGATGTTTCAGGGGATAGGAGATTTTGTATGCCAAAGAGGGGCAGTTTTACTTACCAAGTAAAGTAGTAAATGAGGGTGCCAGTACTTTTGTTTATTAACGCTAGAATTTTTGTTTCAGGAGAGGGGTTTTTCTTATTGGAGTGTTTTTGAGGGAGTCTGGAGAAAACAGTAAACTTAATTTTTGTTCCATAGCATTGACCCTATAAAAAAGACCTGCGGTGCAAGAAAAGCATAGCAGGTCTTTTGGTAAGAGAGTCGGTATCTCTTGATCAGGCTGTCATAAAAATAATGATGCCTGGCAGAATAAAGAAGGCAATGAACAGGTAGGCAAAAGCGTACATTCTATTCTTCACGGCCAGATCAGACAATTTGTCAGCCATAAACAGCGGGATCTCTCTCAGCCACTTGATGCCATAAATCAGAACCACGGCACAGAAGTTGAAGAAGAAGTGAACCATGGCAATGGTCAGTGCTGGTAGTGCTGCAGGACCGGTGATGGCTGTCGCAGCCAGCAGGGCTGTAATGGTTGTACCGATATTGGCGCCCAGGGTGAAAGGGTACATCTGTCGTACAGTGAACAGACCATTAGCCACCATCGGGACCATCAGGCTGGTGGTGGTTGATGAAGACTGAACCATAACCGTCATGGTCATACCGGATAGAATACCGCTGATTGGACCACGGCCAATGGATTTGTGCAGTGCATCCTTGGCTTTACCCACCATGACTTTCTTGAGCAACTTGCCCAGACGAACCACAGAGAAAAAGATCAGGACAATACCGATAGCAATCATGGCAATACCAGACAGTGTGCTGTCAGGCAGTACGGATACAAATCCTTTGATAATATCCTCAGCCGGTGATGTTAATGGCTCGATAAAGTTCATACCTTTCATGGATACGTTCTGACCACCTACCAGCATGCCTGCTACCGATGCAGAAAGCTTACTCAGGAAACCAGTGAACAGTTCAAGCGGTAGAAGAATCAATACAGCCAGCCAGTTAAAGAAGTCATGTACGGTAGATGCGGCAAAAGCCTGCTTGAATTCTTTATGACAGCGAATATGGCCAAGACTTACGATGGTGTTGGTAATAGTTGTACCAATGTTAGCACCCATGATCATGGGGATCGCCATGTGTACCGGAAGACCGCCAGCTACCAGACCAACAATGACCGAGGTAACAGTGCTGGAAGATTGTACGAGCGCTGTTGCAAGTGTACCTGCCAGCAGAGCCATGATGGCATTATTGGCAAAGCTGAACAGCTGTGCTGCAGCTTCACTGCCGCCAACAGCCATTTTGAAGCCGGAGCCGATGACACTAACAGCTACCAGCAGAGCGTAGATCCACAGAACCACACGTAACCAGATACGACCGTAATGGCGCGTGGTCATGGTTTTGAAGTCAGTGCTCTGTGAAGAAGCAGATGTCATTTCAGACATAAAGAGTGCACCCTGGTGCTTATAAAGTTGATGATAAAAATATCGAGTCTTTATGACAGTTTTATGACAGTTTCTTCACAAAACTGACATATGCGGTGTTTCCCTAGGAAAGTCGCATAATGATGTGGCTGATACTGGGCTGAGGAAGCGTTGTCGTACACGGTTAATCTCTTCTTGTATGAGGCTGCAGGGCAGTGATTACATGAAACCTGGCAACCGCTAAGTGGGCTATATTTAGGAGTAGGGGTGTTTTTTTAGCATATTTATGATCTTTAAAACTCCTGATTTCTAGGGACTTTCTATTTGATAAGGATGTTCAAATTGAAAACGGTAATGCTTTTCCTGCTTGCGCTGTTTGTTTATCAGAAATGGGATCTCATTAATAACTATTTTAATCCACCGCCTGATTTCTCTGTTCAACACGGTGGCAAAGTGATCCTGTATTCTGCTGAGTGGTGCGGCTACTGCAAGGAAACCCGCAAGTTACTTGAACATCAAAATATTCCTTTTTATGAGTATGATATTGAGAAGTCTGCTGAAGGCTTTAAACAATTTAAAAGACTGAAAGGGAAGGGCGTTCCGCTAGTGTTTATTGGTGGCGAAGTGGTCAGGGGGTACGACCCATCACAAATTCTCAGGCTGGCAAATGAGCACTAAGTTCTCTTGAGTTAATCTATTTAATCAGCCAAAAGCAGGCAAGCCTCCTTATATCAATAAGAAGGCTTGCCGATTGTTGGGAAATATTTACTGTAAAAGCTCATCAAAGAGCTGCACTTTCACCAGATCACCGGCTTGTTTATCACCATCCTCTTCGGCCAGCACGATATAGCAGTCAGAATGACTCATTGTACTGAGGACTCCAGAACCCTGATGACCCGTGGACATGACCTGAAGTTCACCGGATTCACTGTAAACCAGCCTTCCTCTCTGAAAATCCCTGCGCCCTGGACGCTTCTTGAGCTGGGTTTGCGTGGACAGTGTGAGTTCAACTTTTTCTACCGGCTGCTGGTTCATCATATGGCGCAATGCTGGAGCCGCCAGCTTCTGGAAGGTGACGGTAGCCGATACTGGATTACCGGGCAGACCAAAGAAAACACTGTTTGGAAGTTGTCCAAAAGCAAAAGGCTTGCCCGGCTTGATGGCCAGTTTCCAGAAACCGGTTTCTCCCAGTTCATCAAGAATGTCTTTGGTGTAATCTGCATCACCAACAGAGACACCACCGGAACTGATCACTGCATCAGCCTCTTGATCGGCTTTCAGGAACGCCTTTCTTAATGCCTCTTTATCGTCAGGAATCTTGCCAAGGTCGATGATTTCGACGTCCAGTTTTTTAAGCATGGCTTTGATAACAAAGCGATTGCTGTCGTAAATGTCGCCCTGTCCCAGTGGCTCACCTGGAAGTTTCAGTTCATCTCCGGTAGAAAATACGGCTACTTTGGCTTTTTGATAGACGGTGACATTGGCAATACCCAGCGAGGCCAGCAGTCCGATATCCTGAGGGCGGACTTTCCGGCCCGGTGTGAACACCTGAGAGCCTTCCGGAATATCTTCTCCTGCTTTTCGGATATTGTTGCCGATCTTCTCTGGTTTCTGGAGAAAATGAATACCCTGATCTGTGGTCTCAGTCTGCTCCTGCATAATAACCACATCGGCACCTTTGGGAATGCTGGCACCCGTCATGATACGGATGCAGTGTCCGGCGGGAATCTCTCCGGAAAAAGGGTGCCCTGCCAGAGACTGTCCTGCCAAAGGTAAGGTGTCATGGTTCTGCAAATCCTTCAGAATCAGGGCATAACCATCCATGGCAGAATTGTCATGAGAAGGCACATTGATAGGCGATACGATATGCTCTGCTAATACTCTGCCAAGGCTCTCTTCCAGGGAAACGGTCTCTATTGCAGATACTGGTTTTACACCGTCGATCAGGGTTGCCAGTGCTGCTTCCAGCCTCATTAATCCATCAGTTGCACAGCAGTCACTCATGCTTGGCCTCGTTCATATCTATGGCAGAAGTTCTCAATAAAACCGGCAATGTGTTCGGGGCGGTTGATATCCAGTTCTGCCAGATGATCAGGAAGATTGATGCCGGGATTGCCATCCCAGGCTATGGCAATGATATGGGGGTCATCAGTAAACAGGAAGGGCTTTTCATAATCACTGCGATGAAGCTCGATTTTAGGTATGGGCGCCTCTCGAAAACCTTCCACCATAATTAAATCCAGCTGATTCTGGTTGAGCAGCTGCAGTTGCTCCTGCAGTTGTTTTTCGTATCCATCTGGGTACTCGGTATAGCAAATAGAGCGACCTGGCATGCTCAACACCAGCTGGCTGGCACCGGCATGTCGTAAACGATAGCTGTCTTTTCCGGGAGGGTCTGGCTCTATCGTATGATGAGAGGCTTTGACCATGCCGGTTCGAAGCCCCTTGCTACCTAACAGTGGCAGTAGTTTTTCAATAAGCGTTGTTTTACCGGTGCCGCTGAAGGCTGCTATGCCCAGAACGGGAATGTTGGCAATAATCTTTGGGGCAGTCATAGAAGGTGTCTTTTGTAGCCTGCAACTAGGGGGTGTTAGCAACTGGCCATTCAACCAGTTGGTCATACAATCACTCAGACAAGGCGAACGGCGCAGGACATGGTGGTTCCCTGTTCAAGGCGTTCAACACTGCATGAGTGCTTGTATGACTAACCCGAAGGGCCACCCATTACTTGCACCATACAGCGTTGCTCACTGCTCATGTGGAACAACCACACTACGCAGCTCGCGCCTTGTCTGGCGCAAATAATGGGTGGCTGGTTGTATGTCCAGTTGCTAACCCCCCCCTAGATGTTAACAGGAACCATGGATAGCATGTTGCTCATCGTGTGCTTAATTAATCTGGATCACTTTTGCTATCCGTACAAAAAAGATCCAGACTGCATGCAAGGTGTACCGTATTCGTCGCTTACGGCTTTCATGGAACAAAAGGGTCAGGAGAATAGCAGATTTACTTAATAATCCAATAAAACAATAGTGCCTGATGTCATGGTTTTTCGAGAAATAAGCAGGTAGGATTCACTTGACTGTTGTAAAACGATCTCAGCAGTCCCTTAAGCAGTATGACTTCTACTATTTTAACAGCCCCGAAAGGCTGTTTAACGTTGTGATTAACTGAATCAACAAGCGAGCGCCGAGCTTCGGTACCTAAAGGGGGATTGCCCCTACGGACTGGAAGCCGCAGTCAGAGAATGCATAACTGGCTGCCAGGGCTGTAGAAGAAATTCTGCTGCCTCCCGCGATTGGAAAGGTGTTCTATGCAACCATTGCAGGATCTTCAGGGACGGAAATTCCCTTACTTGCGGCTGTCAGTCACAGACCTGTGCAACTTTCGTTGCAACTACTGTTTGCCTGACGGCTGCCTTGACCATCACCACAGTGAAGCATTAACCGTTGACGAAATACGTCGTCTGGTAACTGCTTTCGCCTCCGTCGGTGTGGAAAAAATTCGCCTGACCGGTGGGGAGCCTACCTTGCGTCAGGATTTTTCCGACATTGTCAGAACCATCAAGCAAATTCCCGGTATAAAGAAGCTGGCCATGACCACCAATGGCTACAAAATGGATCAGCGGGTTACGGATTGGCTGGATGCGGGTATTGATGCCATCAATGTCAGTGTGGACAGTCTTGACCCGCGAGCCTTTGAGCTGATTACCGGTCATAACCGGCTTCGGGAAATTTTATCCGGCATTCAAAACGCCTTTGATCATGGTCTGCCATCCATCAAAGTGAATGCGGTGGCTATGAAAGGCATTAATGATGACGAGCTGGATGCCTTTCTTGACTGGATCCGGGACTATCCCGTTTCTATTCGTTTTATCGAGCTGATGCAAACCGGGAACAATCAGGATTTTTTCCAGAAGTATCATTTCCCGGGAAAAAAGATACAGGAACTGCTGCTGGAACGTGGTTGGGTGAGAAAAATGCGCCTGGCCGATGCTGGACCTGCCCAGGAGTATTGCCACAGTGATTACGAAGGCACTGTTGGGTTGATCATGCCTTACAGTAAGGATTTCTGTAACGACTGTAATCGACTGAGGGTTACCAGTCTGGGGCAGCTCCAGCTATGCCTGTTTGCTGAGTCGGGCATTGATCTACGAGATCTTCTGCAGAGTGATGAACAGCAGGAAGCGCTGGTGGCTCGAATTCGTGATTCTCTCAGGCTGAAAGAAGACAGTCATTTCCTTGAACAGGGCTGGACCGGAGGTACTCAAAACCTGTCTCAGATGGGAGGTTAGTTCATTCAGTGGCTAGCTTTCCTTATTGTTGGTTTTGAGTATTTTAGTGATGGCATTCATTTCATCAATGAGATTGACCCCAATGACTTTTTTGGGGTTCTTTGAATCGATATTCAGGGTTGCCGTTGCTGTTTCCTCTTGATGTTCCAGTTTGAGCAGGTAATCTCCTGTTGGTGTGCAGATTTGGCTGTGACCACAGTAATGGCCAGAAATTGTCTCGGTACTCTCGGATCCCAGCCGATTGCACGTCGCAATATAAACGTCATTTTCAATCGCTCTAGCCCTTGCCATGTGAAGACTCTGTTGCCCTCCAAAGTTGGCTGGATGCAGAATAACGTCGACACCCATCTTTACATACTCCCGCATGATTTCAGGGAACCAGAGATCAAAGCAGATCGCTATACCAAACCGTATACCCATATGTTCAAAGACGACGGGTTTATTTCCCCGTGAGAAGTACTGACGGTCAATATTGGTTTGGCTGATTTTTCGGTAACAGGCTTTTAGGCCGTTTTTATCAACAGCGACTGCAGTGTTGAAATATTGGTTACCTTTCTTCTCTGGCAGTCCGGCAACAATCAGAGTGTCAAATTGGCAGGCAAGTGATTGAAGTTTAGCTATCGTCTTACTACCTGCAGTTTCTCTCGCTAGATCATGCAGCTCAGTAGCATTCTTAAAAAGATAGCCAGAAGTAAACAACTCAGGTAATAGAACAATATGTCCAGGGGTTTGGCATGAGGTTAACAGTGACTCTACAGTATCAAGATTAGCTTGAGGCTTTTTATAGGTTACTTCCATCTGGACAAGAGTCAGTCGCATAATACTGTTTTACCATTGTTTATTGACAGTTGATGGGTTGTTCAAATGAATAACCTTTGACCTCACTGATGCGAATCAGCCCATCATATTGCTCAGCAAAACCGTCGACCTTTTCATCCAGAATGTGTCCGCGAAACTTCAGGTACATTGTCTGGTAGGGTGTTTTGAAATTTCTTTTATAAAAGTCCTGCATTGCCTGTCCAGCCCAGTCAAAACTGACCCAGTAAGACTCATCGCTACCGCATGGGGTAAAGCTGTGGGCTTCATGCCCCCAAGTGTATTTGCCCTCAAAGATCGAATCAAAGTCTGTAGCATTAACAGTAGGAGAGAGCAAAATAAACAGGGCTATGAAATAACATTTCATGACTGTATTCCAAGTGATACAACTTACGTGGAGCCTGTCGGACTTTTTCTCACTACGATCAGTTCAGTCCGAGAGGTTCCTAGACTATCACTGTGTCCAAGAAAGCCAACCAAGCACCTCTGTTTAAATACGGGCTTTGCATGGAGTTCCTGGATTGCAAATGTGCGGGCTGGAAGTTCATGTTAAAGATCATAACTATAGTTTTATTTTTTTGATTTATATCAATGCGTATCGCTTTGTTATCTAGTAAAAAGCATTTACTGGTTAGTGGAAAATTACTATAAGTTTACGTTTTTCATTGATACCTGCAGCTACCCGCTGCGCATGCCGTAACTTCTTTGTCAGGCAATCACCCCTGTCGTCAAAGGCCTTCCGATCCCACACCCCGGATCAGCGGTAACAGGCACAATCCCTTTTTCTCGATTTCAGTATATGGAACTGGTTCCGTATTACTTGTTGCAATGGAGTGATGTATGCAACGGGAACAGTGGGCCTCACGCACCGGGTTTATTCTCGCCGCTGTAGGCTCTGCAATTGGTCTTGGTAATATCTGGCGTTTCCCCTACATGACTTATGAAAATGGCGGGGGCGCTTTCCTTATTCCTTATTTTTTCGCCATGCTGACGGCTGGTATTCCATTTATGATTCTGGAGTTCGGCCTGGGGCAGAAACTGCGTAGCTCTGCCCCAAGAGCATTCGCCAAACTGCACAGTAAAATGGAATATCTGGGGTGGTTTCAGGTATTGGTGGCGGCGATTATTGCCTGCTACTACGTAGCGGTTATTGGCTGGAGTATCTCTTATCTTGGTTTCTCCTTTACCCAGAGCTGGGGAGTGGATGCCAATGCATTTTTCTTTGGTGAATACCTGAAGCTGAGAGGTGATAACAGTCCTTCTGCACTGGGTTCTCTGCAGTGGCACATTGTCGCACCTATTTTGCTGGCCTGGGCGGTAAGCTTCTACGCCACCTTTACTGGTGTTCGTACCGGTATTGAACGACTTGGCAAAATTATGATGCCTTTGTTGTTTATTATGGTGGTTGTCCTGACGCTTCGGGTTTTAATGCTTCCCGGTGCTGCCGATGGTGTTAACTGGATGTTTAAGCCTGACTTTTCAGCGTTGTTGAATCCAAAGGTGTGGTCAGCTGCTTATGGTCAGATCTTTTTCACACTGAGTGTTGGCTTTGCGATCATGATCGCTTATTCCAGTTATCTGCCTGAAAAGTCCGATATCAATAATAATGCAATCATGACCGTCTTCATTAATTGCGGCTTCTCCATGATGGCCGGTGTCATGATTTTCGCCGTATTGGGCTACATGGCAGCTCAACAGGGAGTGCCCCTGACTGAAGTGGTCAGTTCAGGTGTTGGTCTTGCGTTTGTAACTATTCCGACGGCCATTAATTTGTTGCCTATGCCCTGGTTGTTAGGGCCAATGTTCTTTATTGCTTTGGTTGTGGCTGGCCTGAGTTCTCATATTTCCATTATGGAAGCCGTTGTTTCTTCTGCTATCGATAAAATGGGCTGGACCCGTCGTAAAGCTGCAGCGGTTATCTGTGGGGCTGGTGCTTTGATTTCCATGGCTTATGCGACCAATGGCGGCCTGCTGCTTCTGGATATTGTTGACTATTACATTAATAACATTGCGCTTTTAGGTAGCTGCCTGATTGAACTCTTCCTGATGGCATGGGTTTTCAAGAAGCTTCCTGAACTTCGCAGTCATGTAAACAGTATTTCGGAAATTGCTGTGGGTTACTGGTGGGAATTCTGCATCCGTTACCTTTGCGTTGGTCTGTTGCTGGTCATCGTGGGTAATAACCTGGTGACCGCAGCTACTGAGAACTATGGCGGTTATGCCTCTGCTGATCAGATGCTGTTTGGTTGGGGGATGGTGGCTGCCATGGTCATTGCTGGTTTTCTGATTTCAACCCGTCGTCCTTTTCCAATGCCCCTGGAGGCCTGATATGACATTTACAGCAATTGCCATGATTACTTTTGGCTTTGGGGTTACCTGGGGTGGGGCTGCTCTCTGTATTCGTAAGGCGATGAATAGTAAGGCTATGGATAAATAAGTACCTTTCATCCTCCCGAGCGTTGATTTGAAAAGCCAGTGCTTGGGGGGCGTTTTCCGCCTGAAAGTGACTCGGGTGGTTTGCAAGCTGAGTTCTGACTCTTTTTTTCTTCTTTTAGCCATTGCCTGATTGTATTAGCAGGTACCCTGAAAACCTGATTCCAGTCATAGGGTTGTCTTGTCCTGGGGTTAAAAAGTGGTGCTTTTTTTCTGTTAAGTCTTCTGGCCATCTTAGCCAGCCATTTATAACTGAATATATATTCATGCCCTGTATCGCTACAAAGTACTACCGCATCTTTTGGGCTTGATTCTTGTTTCAGTGTGCAGAAACGATCGACTTCAGATTCAGGTTGATACCTTGGTAACTCTATCCTCAGAGGAACGACTCCTGCCTGGAAACTGTTGTGCACGGGAGGATGCTTGAGTTGTTCGGCGTTGTTTATTTGCTGACTGGGCATGACAGTACAATTAGTTGGAGCAGGTTGTGGCCTGAGGTTTAGCTCTGATGTGAGATTTAATGTGGGTTTTTCAGTATGTTCAGGTTTTGTTGCCTTTGACTCTGATGAGTTCAGCTTGAAAGGTTCTCTCTTTTTCGTTTTATCTTGCTTGTTGGAGCTGCAGCGATCAGGGAAAAAGTACTCTCGAATTTCTTCTATCTCTTCATGGTCATCAGCGGGGGTATTGAAATAAGTATACGGGTCAGAGTATTTCCATACGCCATCAAATACTTGACGTATGTTTTTTGGCTTACCATTAAAAGCTGTATCTATCATCGACAGAGGCACGGCACAGGCTAATGCCCCCCAGAAATAAGGAGAGATGAAAACAGGGAGGGCTAATGCGGTAACAGCTCCGCCACCAGCAATGCCTGCTGCAAGCTTTGGTATTAATGCATTTTCCGAGAATGTTTTAGAGAGGCTTATGGCATAGTCATAAATAGGCCTGAGGTTGAATTTGTTTTCAACACTGGTTTTAAATAGATTACTGACTACGATACCTGTGCCATAGATGGCTCCCAGCAGTGCACCGACTAATGCTGTTGATGCGGCAACGACTTTATAGCCAAGAAAAAAACCTATCCTTGCTGTTTGGTGGATGAAAAGTAAAGGTTGTTTAATAACCTCAACAGGAGCACTGATAATAGGGTGGCTTTGTCGAAAGTTGTGAATAATACTTGTCTCTGAGTTATTCACATTCATAGAGGTGAAGCCTTAATTATGTGTTGTCAGAAAAAATGTGCAGAGTGTCTATTTAAAATTGCGATCTAAAAAAACAAAGCATGTATTGTTTGAAATCAGTATTTTTCAGATCAGTTATTACGGCTTTTCAGTGTTTTTATGTGCTTAGGAAGATTTATTTAATCCGTAAAGTTATAGGGGTCTGACTATTTTCCTGACCGAAGGTTCAGAAAAAAGTAAGTTCTCTTAAAGTATTTTTATAATTTCATTTTTGTTGTTGGTTTCAGACTTATGAAAACGGTATTAATCAGTGGTTTTGAACCTTTTGGTGGTATGCCGTTGAATCCGGCTTTAGAAGCAATAAGAGTTCTTACTGGTACTGAATTGCCGGATTTAGGTGTTATTAAAACGGTGACAGTTCCTGTTGTCCATAGAACATCCATCGCTACAGTGATTTCTGCAATCGATGATAATGAGCCTGATGCTGTGATTATGGTCGGTCTGGCTCCAGGGCGTATTGGTATTATGCCTGAACGTATTGCTATCAATATGGATGACTTTCGTCTTGTGGATAACGAGGGTAACCAAATTATTGATCAACCGGTTGTAGATGGAGGCCCTGCTGCATATTTCAGTACTCTGCCTGTTAAAGCAATGGTTCAGGAAATGCGTCGGGCGGGGATTCCTGCTGCCGTTTCTAATAGTGCTGGTACTTTTGTATGTAATCATCTCTTCTATGGTGTTATGCATGAGTTGCGAGATAGTCACATTCGTGCCGGGTTTATCCATGTGCCTTTGCTACCAGGGCAGGCAATAAAGGCTGATGAGCCTTCCATGTCACTTGAGCGCATTATCAAAGGCATATCCATTTGTGCGGAGACAGTACTTTCTGTTCAGAAGGATATTTTTGTATCAGGTGGTGAAATTGCTTGATCAGAACCTAGGTGCGCGCTAATACACTGATCTAAAAAGAAAAGTTTCGGGTTGAAGTTCTCCTTGCCTGGCAGGCGTTCTGTCATTTTCTTCTTTTGTGAACTTGTACCAGTTATCACAGTCTCAGCCACAGCAGAGGTTCTTAACGAAACCTCTGCTGTGGCTGAGACTGTTTTATTCATGGAGGTGGGTTAATCAAAATGATCAGCTCATTCACAGTCGATACAAAACGTGTGGCACTGACGGCCATTGCTGTTCTGTTTTTCATGATGGGGGTTTTGACCTCATTGAATGACGTACTTATTCCTCATCTAAAAAACGTTTTTCAGCTCAGCTATTTTGAGGCTTTACTGATTCAGGTCGTCTGGTTTTTTGCATACCTAATCAATAGCTATCCCTGCGGTCAGGTGGTTCGGCGAACCTCATACCGAGTGGGAATGATTTCAGGTTATCTGGTTTCAGCACTAGGGTGTCTGCTGTTTTTTGGCGCCTGGTATTTGGACAGTTATTACTTCTTTCTGGTAGCACTATTTGTAGTGGCTTCTGGTGTTAGTTTTCTACAAGTGGTGTCCAGTCCCTATGGGGCCGCTTTGGGCAGCCCATCCACTGAGCACCAACGTTTGGTATTTCTCCATGCCTTTTTTGCCCTTGGCACCACGGTTGCTCCGATTGTGGCAGGACCAGAAATTTTAAATGCTTCAAGAGCGACAGGCTTGATGGGTCTTAGTCTACTTTCTTTGACACAGCAGGGGGCTATGACATTACTTCTACCTTATGGTTTTCTGGGGGGAACACTAATGCTGCTGGCTTTGGTAAACAGTGTATTGCCAATGCCTGATCTGCTTGCTCAGGATCGTCAGGATAAGGAGTCATGCGAAGACAGTGCCTGGAATTATCCCCATACCATTTTGGGGGCAGTTGCGATCTTTTTTTATGTTGGTACAGAGGTGTTGCTGGGGAGCTTTATTATCAATTACGCCCTGCTTGAACAGGTTGATCTGCCTTATAGCGTGCTTTCACTTTTTGTCTCTCTATACTGGGGAGGAATGCTGATTGGCAGGCTTCTGGGACCTTGGTTAATGAATTATGCCAGAGCGGATTATCTGCTGATTATCTCTGGCATTGGAGCCTGCGGTTTGCTGATCGGTGGGATGATTAGCAGTGGTTTGATTGCAGTGCTGTTGGTGGCGTTGGTTGGCTTGTTTAATTCCATCATGTTTCCTGTTATTTATGGTCTTTCCATGAAAGGTTTATCCCCCATTGTGGCAACACAGGCTTCCGCTATTGTGACCACTTCAATCGTTGGTGGCGCAATCATTCCACTAGTTGGAGGTGTTGCTGCTGACCATTGGGGGATTAAGGCTGCGTTCTGCCTTTCTGTCTTTTGTTATCTCATTATTTCTGCTTATGGGTTCTTTTCCTGGCGTAAGCAGGTATTGGGTGAGGGTTCATAGCTAACCTACAGTCTGGCTGTTACTATGCCTCATAATAAATAAGTAACCCTATTGGGTTGGAGTCTTATGAATCGAATTCCCCTGACTATTTTCTTGCCTGAAGCCAGCCGAATCGCTGCTGGTTGCATGGGGTTGGGTGGCAACTGGGATAATAGCCCGCTTTCACAAGACCATATTTTGCAGGCGCATCAGTTTGTGGATAGTGCTCTGGAGAGCGGCTTAAATTTCTTTGACCATGCAGATATCTATACCCGTGGTAAGGCAGAGCAGGTATTTGGACAAGTACTGGCTGATCGGCCTGGTCTGAGAGAAAGCATATTCCTGCAAAGCAAGTGTGGTATTCGTTTTGCTGAAGGGCAGATTCCTAATCGCTACGACTTCTCCCGGGAGTGGATTCTTTTCAGTATTGAGAATAGTCTTGCCCGATTGAAGACGGATTACCTTGATCTGCTTCTGCTTCATCGCCCTGATCCCCTGATGCAGCCAGAAGAGATTGCTGAAGCTTTTCATCAATTGCAGAAATCAGGGAAAGTCAGGCATTTTGGTGTATCTAATATGAGTGGGCATCAGATTAAATACCTACAATCCTTTCTTGAGCAGCCCATTGTTGTGAATCAGCTCCAGATGAGCCTGACTCACCTGGACTGGTTGGATGAAGGGGTGCTGGTTAACCATCCTGAAGGCCAGTCGGTTGGTTTTACACCGGGCACTGTAGAATATTGTCGCAGCCATAATATTCAGTTGCAGGCTTGGGGTTGTCTGAGCAAGGGTGTCTTTACCGGGAAGGATGTCAGAGATGAACCGGAATTCATACAGGCAACAGCCCGACTGGTTGATCAATTTGCCAGGGAGCTGGGCGCTTCCAGAGAGGCGGTTGTACTGGCTTGGCTGATGCGACACCCTGCGGGCATTCAGCCAGTTATTGGCACCACAAACGTCCAGCGTATTCGGGCCTGCCATCAGGTTGAAAACATCGAATTGAGCCGGGAGCAATGGTATCAGTTGTATGTCAGTGCCAGAGGTCGTATGCTTCCCTGATTAGACGTGATCAAGGTCGAATCCGGAGGGAAATATCTCATTATGTGATAATTCCCTAGGCGTGGATGTATAAAAACGGTATTCACTGTCTAAAAAACACGCTAAACTAGCTGACCTTTTTCTACCCTGTGCGTAGCCTTTCTTGGCCGCAAGGGTTTTGTTGGGAAGTCCTGGCGCTTCGTTTCCTGCATTTAATCCGGCTGAAAGTTGAACTACATACTCTGTTGAGTGCTCAGTCGATGGAAGATCGATAGATCTTATTATCCTCTATCAATGCAGGCCAAGCTTGTTATCAAGCCTCTCCAAACGCAGTCGTGGACCTCACAGGCGATTCGGTAATGTCTTTCTGTTGTTGTATCAGACAGAACTTGCCGGATAGCAGCACCAGGAAGTCCATGGCCTGCAAATCCTCCGAATGCTATCAGTAAGGCATCGGTAAAGTGCACCGCCATTCCATTTCTGTTTGCTCCGAGCGTCGCCAGCACCAAGCAGCCATGAGCCGGTTTACCGGACCATCAAATGCCGTCTGATCTGAACCTGACAGCGTTTGAGATCAAGATGGCGGCATTTTTATGGTAAAGAATTGAATTTATGGAGTATCAAATTGACTGATACCAACAACGCGATGACTTTTGCGGACCTTCCTCTGTCTGAGGCTGTACTTAAGGCTGTGCAGGATGTGGGCTATGAGAGCCCATCCCCGATTCAGGCTCAAAGTATCCCTCACCTGCTGGAAGGGCGTGATCTGCTTGGACTGGCCCAGACCGGTACTGGTAAAACCGCCGCATTTGCACTGCCACTTCTGTCAGGTATTGACCTGAAGCAGCGTGATCCTCAGGTTCTGGTATTGACGCCAACCCGTGAGCTGGCTATTCAGGTTGCTGAAGCATTTCAGCGTTATGCACGCCATATGAAAGGCTTCCATGTACTGCCGGTATACGGTGGTCAGGATATGCGTGGTCAGTTACGCAGCCTTCAGCGTGGAGCCCACGTAATTGTGGGTACACCGGGTCGTGTTATGGACCACCTGCGTCGTGAAAGCCTGAAGCTGGATGGCTTGAAAACTGTTGTTCTGGATGAAGCGGATGAAATGCTTCGCATGGGCTTCGTAGACGATATCGAGTGGATTATGGAGCAGACGCCTGCAGATCGTCAGGTGGCTCTGTTCTCGGCAACCATGCCATACCAGATTCGTAAGATTGCGGATAACCACCTTAAAAATCCGGCAATGGTTGAGATTAAAGCCAAGACGGCAACCGTTGATACCATCACTCAAAAAGTCTGTATGGTTAGCGGTTTTCACAAGCTGGATGCACTTACCCGTATTCTTGAAGTCGAGCCGTTCGATGCCATGATCATTTTCGTGCGCACCAAAACTGCAACGGTTGAGCTGGCTGAAAAGCTCGAAGCCCGTGGCTTTGCTGCTGCGGCACTCAATGGTGATATGAGTCAGGCGCTGCGTGAGAAAGTGGTTGATCGCTTAAAGAAAGGTTCTCTGGATATTCTGATTGCTACGGACGTAGCAGCCAGGGGGCTGGATGTTGAGCGGATGAGCCACGTAGTGAACTACGATATCCCTTACGATACTGAAGCGTATGTTCACCGTATTGGCCGTACTGGCCGTGCGGGTCGTCAAGGTACTGCTATTTTGTTTGCCACTCACAGAGAGCGCAGAATGCTACGCGCCATCGAAAGTGCTACACGACAGCGTATTGATACCATGCGTTTGCCTTCCATGAGCGATGTGCGGGATATCCGTATTCGTCAGTTTAAGGAGGAAGTGGGCAAAGTATTGGAGATGGGTGAAGAACTGGATGTGTTCCGTGAGCTGGTGGCCGAGCTTGAGCAGGAAAATGCTCTGAGCTATGAAGACATGGCGGCGGCACTGTGCTTTATGGCACAGAAAGAGCGCCCGTTCCCGGATGCTAAAGAGCCAGAACAGCCTCGTCGTGAAGGGCGTGAGCGTGGAGAGAGAGGCGATCGTCCTGATCGTGGAGAGCGTCGTGGGCGTGATGGTGAGCGACGTGGCGACCGGGGCCGTGAGCGCAACAATGATGGGATGGTTCGTTATCGTGTAGAACTGGGTCGTGATCAGGGAATTAACCCTGGTGATCTGGTTGGTGCTATTGCCAATGAAGGCAAAATCTCTGGACAGAGTATTGGTCACATTCGCTTATTTGATAGCTGTTCGTCAGTCTATCTGCCAGAAGGGATGGATAAGGCCGTCATTGAGGCTTTAAAAGGCGCTAAGATTCGTAACCGTCCAATGGAACTAAAGCTGTGGACAGGTGAGGAGCCTCAAGGAGAGCGCCGTGGTCGTCGTGATGGTGCTGGTCGCCGTGATGGCGGTCGCCCTCAAGGTGGCCGTCGTGATGGTGGTCGTGGTGAAGGCAGCCGTGGCGGTGACCGTCGTCCACGTCGTGATAATAGCGGGAATCGCTAATTTTTTATGCTGGTGACTGTAAAGTCACCAGCATACTTTCTGTAAATATTCTTCTTTTTTATTCTACGCCTTTAGTTGTACAAAACCCTCTTCTGGAATCCACTTATCACAAAATGCTTGCTGCTTAACGTCCAGCTCTTCACAATTGTATGGGTTTCTACACCTGACCTTGCCCGACGTTAAATCGATGTTATCCACTAGTACCCATATACAGTGGATATCTTCGTATTTAAGTAAAACAGCGGCAGAACCATGTGATTGGATTGCCTGACTTAGCTGAGAAAGAGCTGGGGGGCTGCTGAACTTATTATCACGACAATCAAGGCCGTAAACCCTTAACTCTTCACTCATGCCTGCTGAATTATAGGCTGACCCCGAACAGAGTCTGTCCACATTAATTGTTTTCCCCCTTTCATGAGCAAGCATGGCGGCAACAGCCGCAGCGCTGCTTTCTGGGTATATGTTTCTCTGTTGGATTACCGGCTTATTATTTTGGCTGTAGAATATTTTGACGTCCTTAACTGTTATTTTATTTTCGGGTATAAAAAGATGCATTTGATAAACATTTTCGTCTGAAAAAAGAAGAATATAAGGGTAAGGGCTACTAAAACTGAGACGGCAAAGCGCTGGGTGATGGCGAAATATAAAGTGAACATCTGCTTCAAGCTTTAGACTGGGTGGGAATGAAGACTTGTTGTAAGACGTTGGGATATTATTTTTTTCACGGTAGCAATCCATTTCTGTTGAACATAAATCTTTTGCAAAATACTGTCTCAACTGGTTATGTAAATTGATGAATTTTTCATTTGTTTTTTTTGTTCTTGAAATGAACTGTGTTGTTACTCCAATTGGAGGGTATTGTCTTGGATATTCTGAGACCGGTAGGCCGACAAGAGCCAACAGCTTTGCTTCAAAATAGTCAGAAATTTTCTGTCGTTCATCATCTTCGCTTGATCCTGAGCCTTCAATCGGTAAAGGCACATCAGAAATAGTGTGGGTTGTACCCCGCCTTAATCCTAAAGGCCGGAATTGCTCTTGTGGGATGCCTGAACTTGGATTGACAGCTCTATCTGGAAGTAGCCCTGAGCTATCAGTTAACCTTACTTTGTGAACGCCTGCTTTTTGCGAAGAGAATTGCTTCTTGGTGGGGCTTATTTCCTTGGGATACTGCTCTTTATGTTGATTAACGAATTCGACTTGTCGAGAAGTTGAAGGCTCCATAATATTCATATCTAAATGGTGATTTAAAAGTGGAGGTTTGACAAGGAAGTGTAAAAAAGGTTCGTGTACCTCAAAAAGATTTATACGAACCTATCAAATGATTCAAACGGGGGGTAAAACGTGAAACAAAACAGAAAAAAAGTGACAGGCTGAGCCCCCCAATACAAAGAGGTGCCAGATTGCGTGATTAAACGGCAGTTTTTTCCACAAATAAAAGATCACACCAAAGGTGTAAAGTAATCCACCTGCAACCAGCCAATATATTCCACCGGTCGATAGGTTATCTGCCAGTTCACCGGAAGCAACCAGAACTAGCCAGCCCATAAGAACGTAGGTGCTCACGGACAGCTTTTTATACCTTGAACCAAATACAACCTTGAAGATGATGCCAAGCGCTGCCAGTGTCCATATGATGGCGAAAAGTATCCAGCCAGTCATGCTTCTCATGCTGACCAGCAGAAAAGGTGTATAAGTCCCGGCAATGAGCAGATAGATCGAACAATGATCCAGTATTTTGAAAACTTTCTTGGTCTTAGGGTGCTGAAAGCTGTGATACAGCGTGGAGGCCAAAAACAGCAGAATCATGGTTGCGCCATAGATGCTGAAACTGACTACCCGCCATACATCAGCCTGATGAGCTGCAAAGGTTACCAGCAGCGTCAGGCCCGCGACACTCAACAGAGCGCCCAGCCCGTGGGTAATACTATTCGCAATCTCTTCAGCCAGACTGTAACCCCGGCTGATAAGTTTGTTTCCTGCAGTAGATTTCAGAGCCATATACCGGTTGTTTATTTTGTGCCAGTGTATCTGATCATACTGAATCTTGTTCCTGTATGCATAGGAATTATTCTCATTTGTCCTCAGTGATTACTATCTGTGACGAGCCAATTTCGAAAAGGCCTCTGTCAGGTTTTGCAGACTTGCTGGTCATAATGAAGTTTTACCAGCGTTTCGCACAAAGACGTAAAGATTCGATAACTCATATGAAAAGTCATCTAAACCAATAAATTAGAATGGCAGCAATACCTGATGATCGACTACTTTATTCCTATCAGCTTCTGTTTTGCTGGCTGATTAAAGGGCCATGTTGTGCGGAGGTCAGGCCTCTCTGTTTCAGGCAGTCACCCTCTACAGGCTATCGCTGATGGCCTTCCCCTGTTTTTTCTTCATTCCCGTAGCTGGAGTATGACATGAAAAGGTTGATTCACTCTTGTATCGTTTTGGCTGCAGGCGCTGCTTTGTTTGGGTGCAGCTCCCATAAGCTGACCAGCGTTGACCCGCAGTTGGTTGAGAACAAAACCTGGGTATTGACGTCAATGAACGGTCAGGCAGCCTCTGGTCCAAGAGTAACCATGGAGCTTCGGCCTGCCACGGCGCAGGATGGTCGAATTGGTGGTCAGGCTCAGTGCAATCGTTATTTTGGTAGTTATCAGGTTGCTAATAAAAAAATCCACTTTACTCCGATGGGGGGTAGTCGGGCTGCTTGTCCAGCACCGTTTATGACCAAAGAAGCCGAGTACCTGGCAACGTTTCCAAAGCTGGATAATATCGCTATTAAAGAGCATGGGTTGATGTTGAGTAGTCGCAGTAGTGATCAAAAACTAACCTATGTTGCTGAGTCTGCCAATGTCAGTGGTCAGATCGCTGCCAGTGAGGGGACTTTCGCTCCAGGTTCTGAAATTATTGTGGTTCTACAAGACAGCTCGATGCCAAATGACCCTGCAGGCATTATTGGCATTGAGCGAATTCAGGTAGGCAGGAATGTTGATGTGGTGGACTATATGGTCAACTATGCGCCGGAGCTGGTCAATCCTGGTAGCAATTATGAATTGCTTGCAGAAGTCATTCAGAACGGGCAGGTGATGTTTATTACTGCTGTTAAACCTTCTGTTAATTTGAAATCAGTGCCTTCGAAGCATTGATTCACCATATTGTGTGTAAAGCAGGGCGCACCATCTAGGTGCGCCCTGCTTTTTTATGTGCCTTTTTAGTGCGGTTCTGGTGTGCTAGGCATGTTTTTTGCATCAATCTGGTGCGGTGCTGGGTTGCCCAGTTGATCAACACAGACAAATACAATGCGATCAATGACAATAATGACCTGTCTGGTTACTTTATTTCGTACGACACAACATAATGTCAGAGAGGTTGTTCCGATATTAACGACCTCAAGGCCAAACTCAAGAATATCCCCGCAGGCAGCGGAGCTGACAAAGTCAATTTCCGACATATATTTGGTCACCAGTAGCTTTCCGGGCCCCATTTTACAGGAAGCATAAATACCGGCTTCTTCATCAATCCAGGCCAGGAGAGTACCGCCGAACAGTCGGTATGCGGGGTTCAGGTCGCCAGGTTTAACGGCACGGCGGGAGAAATATTTCATCTGGCTACTCCTTGCTCCGGGTAATGTTTTATTATGAGTTTCAGCTTATTGTCATAGAAGATTGCAATACCAAAGCAACTCATGTGCCATTAATTGGTTTTAACTGATTCTCGGGGCAAGTAATGCAAAAACCCTATTCGCAGGCTTGTGAAAACAACAAAATAGCCATACTTGAAGTGATCTCTCAATACTTTGATGCATGCACGCATATTCTTGAGATAGGTAGTGGTACTGGGCAGCATGCCGTTTTTTTTGCAGGGGAGATGCCGCAGCTCAAGTGGCAGACATCTGACCTAAAAGATAACCACTCTGGTATTATCAGCTGGTTATCAGAGGCTGGGTTGGAGAATGTCAGATACCCCATTGAGCTGGATGTTTCATTGCCTGAATGGCCTGTTGAAGGCTTTGACGGTGTTTTTTCAGCAAACACTTCCCACATCATGAGCTGGTCTGAAGTGGAAGCGATGCTGCAGGGGGTTGGTTGTCATCTAGCGAACGGGGGCATTTTCTGTCTTTATGGGCCCTTCAATTATCACGGGAAGTATACCAGTGAGAGTAATGCCCTCTTTGACCAGCATCTCAAACAGAGGGCGCCTCATATGGGAGTTCGTAATTTTGAGGCAATTGATAGCCTGGCCAGAGAACAGGGATTGATGCTGTTGGCTGACTGCGAAATGCCCGCCAACAATCGAATCCTGGTGTGGCAAAAACAGTTGTCATAATCTGTACAGTCAGGGTGTTATACTTCCCGCCTGCTTTTTTCCCCGGATAGATCCATGGTTAGAATTGGTCAAATGAATCATCTGAAGGTGGTCAACCTTCTGGATTTTGGTGCATTCCTTAATGGAGGGATGTTGGATGATATTCTATTGCCAAAACGCTTTGTACCAGAGGGGTGTCAGATTGGTGATGAGCTTGACGTTTTTATCTACCTTGACTCTGATGATGTTCCCATCGCAACGACACTTCGTCCGAAGGCTCAGGTAGGGCAGTTCGCCTGCCTTCAAGTCACCGATACCAACCGCATCGGTGCTTTCCTTGACTGGAATATGCCGAAAGAGTTGCTTGTTCCTTTCAGTGAGCAGAAAGAACGGATGGTCAAAGACCAGTTCTATGTGGTCTATATCTATCAGGAGCAGCAGAGCTACCGTATTGTTGCCTCTTCAAAGATCAGTAAATTTCTAAGTACGTCACCACACCGGTATAGCAATGGTCAGCCGGTTCCAATAATGATCTGTGACCGCACTGACATCGGGTATACGACAATTATTGATAATAAATATCTGGGTGTGCTCTTTGATCAGGATATCGATAGACCGATCCGAATGGGGATGAAGTTTGATGGCTTCATTAAAAGGGTAAGACCGGATCAGAAACTGGATGTGTGCCTGAAAAAACCGGGCTTTGACAAGCAGGAGATGACAGGTCTTGGTGCTGTTATTCTTGATAGACTAAGAGCTGAAAATGGCTTTTTGCCTTTCAATGATCGTACTGACCCTGATACGGTGAAAAGAGAGTTCTCGGTCAGCAAACGGGTGTTCAAAATGGCAATTGGCGGTTTGTATAAAGAACGTCTTATTCGTATTGAGGAAGACGGCATTCGTCTTATATAAAAGACTGGTTTGGTGAGTTAGTCACTTCGGCCCCGACCCTCGATCAGCCAGCATTGTTCAACCATGCCATTGCGGATGCCGTACAGCTTGGAATACTGATTCAGTGTGGTGTCACAATGGCTGGGAATAATCATCATTCTCTGGCCTATTTTTACGCCTTGATTACTCTCAGGGTAGTGCAGGATACCATGCTCATCGCCTCCCGTTTGATACTGAATATCCTTATGGCCTTCAACGTGGGGCATGCCCGAGTCGATGGAGAGGCATTTCATGCCGGCATCGACCACTGCCCGGCCAGGCTCCGGTTGGCTGATGACTGTAGTCCACACTTTCAGGGCGCAGTCAAAGTCCTGGTAAGTTGCTGATCCATTTCGTGAGCCAATGGTGTGGTAGTCCCAATCCATGAAAAGGTATGAGCCTGCCTGTAACTCCGTGAAGGGAATGCCCTCATAGGCGTCATAAGTCCCACTGCCGCCACCGGAGACAACCTCTGGCCTTAACGCTTCGGTGGTTAAGTAGGTATTGATAAAGTCAAAAACAGGCTCTACAGAGATTCTGGCAAGCTTTATTCTTTCCTGGTAATCGCGAACATGCTGTAGATGGCCTGTATAAGCCTGAATACCGCTGTATTTAATGGAGGGTAAGGCATTGATCAGTTCAATCAGTGTCTTTAGTCCAAAGCCTACCTCAATACCACAGCGTTTTTGACCACATTCCACTTCTAACAGTACCTCAATGGTTACACCGTTTTTGGTAGCGATAGAGTCTATGGCATTTGCATGATCCGGGTGATCAATCACCTGAATGATTCTGGCGCCAGGGTACCGAACATAAAGGTTTGCCAGACGTTCCAGTTTGATAGGGTTAGCGATTGGCGTTGTGATCAGAATATCTTTTATACCACTAGCCAGCATCACTTCAGCTTCACCCAATTTTGCCACACAGATACCTTTGGCTCCCATCTCAAGTTGCAGTGCAGCAAGCTCAGGTATTTTATGGGCTTTTGTATGGGGGCGAAGAGCAACTGAGTGCTGATCAGCAAATGTTTGCATTCGCTTTAGGTTCTGCTCCATACAGTCCAAATCAACGACTAGGGCAGGGGTATCAAGCGCTTCCAGAGAGAATGGCTGAGATGGTGTCATAAATTAATTGATCAGATATTTCATGGAGGTATTAATAAGGAATACACAGTGTAGCCCTTAATTCGCAGGAAGCGGTTTTCTATGAAGCGTCGTTGGAGAAAACCGCTCTTAATTATGTCATCAGAACTGGATCAGGTTTTTATCTTCTGAATAATGATCAAGAGAAGAATGGCTCCAATGGTGGCACTGATTATACTGCCAAGCAGGCTGGTTGTGGCAAAGCCCAGGATGCCAAATACCAGGCCTCCGACCACTGAGCCAATAATCCCGATAATGATATTCCACATCAAACCAAAGCCACTGCCTTTAAAGAACTGGCCGGCAAGAAAGCCTGCGATAGCTCCAACAAGCAGAAAAACAAGGATATCAATAATGCCCATATCTCCTCCTGAAGATACAGATAAAATGGTAATGGCCTGCCATTTGAGAGGGTTTGGCAGGGGTTTATGAAGAAGGTGGGTTGAGGCAATTTTAGTTTAGTTTTTTGAAACTATGGAGCTTGGAATGGTCGTTGAGCGCTCAATCCGTCAGGAATTGGCTGGTGGCTAAAAACAGGGACTTCCAGTAAACTGCTCCGGTTTTGCTTTTCATATCTTCCTCTCTGTCAGAGAGGCTAATTTTTCCAGCTTAGCAGGTGACCAAATGGGCAAATTCTATACCCAGACGAATCTTCAGATCGACGACAAGCAGGCCTTCCGGGTGTTTGACGGCAAGAAAAAGGCCCGCCTTGGAACAGAAAGGAATCCTGCAGAACTCACTGTGCAGACTGAAGAGCGTAAGGCTGAGCTGGAAAAAGAGTTCATGGAGAACGGCTGGTTCTGCCACATTGAAGTCGATGAGGAAGCGCCTGAAGACACATCAGCTCTTCAACTGCTCAGAGAAACACCAAAAACGACAGTTCTGGAGAAAGTGCCAGGACGAAATGACCCATGTCTTTGTGGTAGTGGAAAAAAATATAAAAAATGCTGTGCTTGATAACAAAGCTGAACCCTTCTGATTGCTGAAAAAATCACCTGATAAGTAGAAAAAATTCTAATTCGGTCCATTATTAGTGCAGATAGGTTATTTATAGAGTCATCTTGTCGACCTATCTTAATAAGCCTCCTACTTTCAAAAGCCGCTTTTAGTGGCTTTTGTTTTATCTATCAGGTGGACCGAATATGAAAAGTCAGACGATGGGTAGTAGCCTTCTGGTCGCCGGTACTTCGATTGGTGCTGGTATGCTGGCATTGCCTCTGGTAGCAGCACTGACTGGTCTTGGCTGGGGTGTATTCCTGATGTTTCTGATGTGGGGCCTATCTACCTATGGTGGCCTTTTGATTGCAGAGGCGTGTCGGGCCTGTCCGGAAGCCGAAAACCTTCATGGTGTGATGGGGCGTTTGATGGGGCCGGTTGGTCAGGGTATCGCCATTGCTGCCATGCTGTTCCTCTACTATTCGCTTTGCGCAGCTTATATTTCTGGCGGTGCCAATGTGCTGGGTAGTCTGCTGGCAAAAGAGGGGGTTCATCTTCCTTTTCGGATAACGGCAACGCTCGTTGTATTACTGGTCGCAATACTGGTTGTTACGGGCACCCGGGTGGTAGATGTAGTGAACCGGGTGATGTTTGCTCTCATGCTGGCTCTGTTGCTGTATATCGTAGTGTCGCTATTGCCAGAAGTCAGCTTGAGCAATGTCGTGCTGGAAAACAGTGCCCCCAGAATTCTTGTTGCTGCATTACCGGTACTGTACACATCTTTTGGCTATCATTGTGCGGTTCCTACCGTTGTTCAGTATGTTCAGGGAAAACCTCACCGGTTTCGTTATGCACTGATTGGAGGCAGCTCGCTCCCTTTCGGCATTTATGTGATCTGGATGATCGTGGTTATTGGGGTGGTTTCTTCTGCAACGGTAATCAGTATGGCGCATAGTCCGGATGGTGTTACGTCACTGATGGATGCTATTGGCAGTCACTCCAGAACAGCGAGCTTTGATTATATGATCAGTGCGTTTGCCGCTTTTGCCCTGGGTACTTCATTTCTTGGTGTCGCTCTTGGATTATTCGATTACCTGGCTGAAGTGTTTGGTCGGTCCCATGGTATTTGGGGGCGTATTGAAACTATCACTCTGACTCTGCTAATACCTTTGCTGGCAGCCATTTTTATGCCGGGTAGTTTTGTCACTGCACTTGGTTACGCTGCAATTGCCCTGGTGATTCTGGCAGTATTCATCCCGGTTGCACTGGTCTGGAAGGTTCGTAAACTTCATATGGAGGAACCTTATCAAGTGGCTGGAGGTATTCCTGCTCTAGCGGGCGCTATCATTATTGGCCTTCTGGTGATTGGTGCTCAGTTTGGTGTGATCAGCGGTGTATTACCGTCGATTGGTTGATCGATAACCAGGTTAACAAAATGGTCTATTTTTTCCTTCTCTAACCTATAAGAACGGAGAGGCCTCATGCCCCTTACTAACCTGGATGCGTTTTTTCTGAAGTACGCAGACTATCACAAAAGGGCTGATGCCCTGGGGCTAATGACTCAATTTACAGAACGTGCGGTTTTCTGGGAAGCGTGTGGTAGTGACCTCCAGGGTAAAGAAGAAATTCATGGGTGGTACCGGTTTATGTTCAGTCGGTGGGAAATCGATAATATGGAGTATGATCTGGCCGCTGAAATGGTGAGAGAGGATTTGGTCTGCTGTGCCTGTTACTGGAATGTACGATGCTCTGAGAAAGGTTCAGAACAGGGCATGAGAAATGTGATAGTTCGTTCTTCATACGCTTTAAGAACCGTTGATGAGGGGTTGAAAATCTGGCATCTGCACAGTGGTGTATAAGGCTGGGTGAGTCCTGACGGCATGTTTCTCCAAGCATCTCAGATTATTTCGGAGATATTTATTCTATCAATGCGACAGGCTTATGTTCTTTAAGTCTCCCGGTTCTCAATGTTATAAAACTACCTTGATTTCGTTCAGGACGAGCCAGATATGCCTGCTGGATATTGGTCGGTTTACATCATTCTTGCCAGTGATAACAGTCTCTACACAGGCATTACCACGGATATTGTTCGGCGGTGGCAGCAGCATTGTGGCGCTGCTGGTGGTGCCAGATTTTTCAGGGGGCGCAAGCCAAAGCAACTTGTTTACCTGGAAGATGCCGATAACCGCTCATCAGCAAGTCGGCGAGAGGCCGCCATTAAGAAGTTAACCCGAAAACAAAAGTTGATCTTACTTTCTTCTTCTGAGAATCGCAGTCACCTTTGGGCAGATAAGTTGCTTCCCGCTCCCTAAATACACCTTGTTGGAGACCTTTTAACAGGTGGGCACGCAATGTTTTTCCAAGCGTGTTCATGGCTTTTTATAACAAAAAGAAGCATAAAGTATCATTTTGGGTTCAAGCTTGAACGTTTAGATAGTATGATTCATCAAAAATGAATGAAGCAGGAAGGATCTTTGTAAGACACAGGGTAGATAAATACTACTGCTTCATTGCCTTTGGATAACAACAATAAATATGAGGTGTTCATGGAAGCCAGTTTTTGGGATGGCAAGCGTGCCCCCGGTGTTGCTGACCAAATTGATCTTGATAAGTTCAAAAACCTGGGTGAAGTCATTGAACATGCAGTCCATAAATACGGTGACAGGCCGGCTTATACAAGCATGGGCAGAACGGTTACCTTTCACGAAATAGACCGTCTGAGTACAGAGTTTGCTGCTTATCTCCAAAACCATACGACACTGAAACCTGGTGACAGCATTGCCATTCAGTTACCTAACCTGCTTCAGTATCCCGTTGTCGTTTATGGTGCGATTAAAGCGGGGCTGATTATTGTCAATACAAACCCACTGTACACTGCCAGAGAGATGAAGCACCAGTTTACAGACTCTGGTGCCAAGGCTCTGGTCTGCCTGAATGTAGTCGGCCATCTGGTTGAGGACATCATTCAGGATACGCCAATCAAGCATCTGATCGTTACTGAACTGGCAGACCTGCTGCCCTGGCCTAAGAGAAGCCTGATTAATCTTGCCGTAAAACACGTCAAGAAGATGGTTCCTTCATACAAACTGCCTCAGGCATTGAGCTTCAATCAGGCGATGAAGCTGGGATCAAAATCCCGGTTCAGCAAACCAATTTCTCCTGGTGCTGATGATGTGGCAGTTTTGCAATACACCGGAGGTACTACCGGGGTTGCTAAAGGTGCCATGCTGACCCAGCGCAATTTGGTAAGTAATGTTCTGCAGACAGCCAGTGTGCTATCACAAACAGATGAAAACGGTGTTCCTTTGGCGAAGCCTGATGGAAATACTGCTATAGCGCCTTTGCCTCTTTATCATATTTACGCATTTACGGTTCACCTGATGGCGTTTTTCCAGCTGGGAGGGCACAGCGTTCTGATCGCCAATCCCCGTGATATGGATACGTTTGTTAAGGCCTTGAAGCCGCACAAGATGAACATATTTATTGGGTTGAACACTCTGTTTGTTGGGTTAATGAATCACCCTGAGTTTAAGGACCTTGATTTTTCAGAGCTGCAACTGACTATGTCGGGTGGGACAGCCCTTCAGGAAGCCGTTGCGAATCGATGGAAGGATATGACTGGCTGTACAATTTCTGAGGGATATGGTCTTTCCGAGACGTCCCCGGTGGTCTCGTTAAATCCTGCAGGCAGTTACTCTAAATTGGGGACTGTTGGTTTGCCAATGTCTGGAACCGCTCTCAAGACAATTGATGATCAGGGTAATGAGTTGCCTCTGGGAGAGCGGGGAGAGCTCTGCGTGAAAGGGCCTCAGGTGATGAAAGGCTATTGGATGCGTCCAGAAGCAACTGCTGAGGTGATCGATGATGAAGGCTGGTTCAAAACTGGAGATGTGGCCATTCTCGACGATGAAGGTTACGTGAAGATTGTCGACCGGGTTAAGGATATGGTATTGGTCTCTGGCTTTAATGTTTACCCTAACGAAGTGGAGGATATTGTTTCCAAGCATGACAAGGTTCAGAACTGTGCTGTTATTGGTGTGCCTGATGAAAAAACCGGTGAGGCTGTCAAGCTCTTTATTATTCCAGGCGATAAGAGCTTAACGGCTGAAGAGGTTAATGAGTACTGCAGGCTTAACCTGACAGCTTATAAGATCCCAAAGCAGGTTGAGTTCCGTGATGAGCTGCCAACAACACCCGTTGGTAAGATTTTGCGTAAGGATCTTCGTGCCGAGGAGATGAAGAAACGGGAAGCCGCTTCCTGACTTTCGCTGGAAATCAGGGCCCCGGTAAATGACGGGGCTTTGAAATTACGTTGGATTTTATTAATTCTCATGTTTATTACAGAAGTTTGGTTTTTTTAATTGATGAATAGATTTTGCCGTATCCTTTTTTGTCTGTTTCGTTGTTTTTGATTTTTTGTCCTGAGAAATATTAGTTGTTCTAATTGGTTGGCCTGCGTTTAAAGAAAATCTAGGGTGTGTTTCATTTTTTGGGTTTCTTGTTTCAAATAACGTCCCTCTTTTAAGTTTAACTTTTTTCAATTATCGATAATAATTTGATACTCGACTTTCTTGGAACATCAGGGGTTTTGTGCTTATCTTAAAGTCTTTGATAGCGTAGGGCTTGAGTTTTTTTTGGCGTATTTAAAAATATGAATTAAACTGAATGATTAGGTTTTTATCGATTTAGGCGATGTGGTTATATTTTTTTATCCATGTTTTAGTGAGACTGAATTGTTATGTCGGTAGTACTTTGATTGTTAATATGGTTTTATTTTGTCTTTTCTGTTTTTACTGCGTGTTCTCTGAATTAGCTACCAATCATTACTGAACTCCCAAACTAGCTGATGAAAAATCAGGTTTCCGGTGATAGACCTGAGATTTCATATTTTTCGTGATCCAAAGCAGGAAATATGTAAGATGATGTCTACAGAAAGCATTTTGTGAGAGGTGATGAGATAATATGCTCATTTATTTTTACCAACAATGCACGGGCTTGTCTCTATTTACAGACAGAAGCGTCAATGTTAAGTTTTTCTATTGATTTCTAACTCCACTTTTAATTGATACTTTTATTGACAAGATTGGTTTCAAACAATGAATATTTTTGATGAAGCGCTCAGTGTCCTGAAATCTAAAGTTCAGGTTCGTAAGCTGTTCCATGATATGCATGCTGAAGATCTTCAGCGTGTTATTGGGCGAATTGACGCCATCTATGAAGAAAAGCTGATGGCTCAAATGGAGATTGAAGAAGAGCAGGCTCGAAAGAAAGAGGCTCTGGATGCGGTCGTTCAGCAGATGAAAGAGCTTGGCCTGTCTATGGGTGATATCAAAGGTCTGGCTGATGACAAGAGCACCAGCGGACGTAAAGGGAAAACACGCCAGCGTTACTTGTTCCGCTATGAAACTACCGATGGCTCATCAGTAGATTGGGAAGGAGCGACAACAGGACGTATTCCTGCGGACTTCTCGGCTTATCTTGAGCGTACCGGTAAGGAACGTAAGGCCTGTATCGTTTCTGAGCTCTAATTGCTCATTTCTCGGTTTAATTAAATCAGAGAGCCTTCTAGCCCGGATACTCCATAAACATGCCCCTGTTCTCGCTTGTCTTTTGTGGTTCTTAGTGAGTTTTGCAGAGTCGACCGTAAAGCCCGTTAAGGCACGCTCTTAATAAATCACTTAGAGCGATAAAGTCCTGCACGAGACTTGGGGCAGCTTATTGAATATCCGGGCTGGAATATCAAGGGACCCGAGTTTTACTTTGCCTGATTTAGCCGCTGTCCAATCATCTCTTTCAGTGTACTTTCGTTAGTAAAACCACCAATTATCTCATCGGGGAACACCAGTGCTGGCGTACCAGTGATACCCAACCTTTGAGCAAGCATGATATTGCTGTCCAATTGCTGGTTAATATCAGCATCAACTGCTTTTTTGAGCTCATCGAGATTCAGACCCTGAGTTTTTACACTGCTGGCAATAGAGTTGGAGTCATGGCGGGCTGGGTGTGACATAAACTGCTTATGCAAGGAGAGATAGGTTGTATTGCCTTTTGCTCCTTCTGTTAATGAAAGTGCTGCTAATGACAGAGCGGCGGCTTCTCGTGAACTTGGTCCAAGGATCGGCAGGTCTTTGTATATGATTTTCAGGTCAGGATAAGCTTTTACCAATGATTCAAGTACCGGATCCTGTTTCTTGCAAAACCCGCAGTTAACATCGCCAAAGTAAACAATACTCAGTTTTGGGGTTTTTGAGCCCGCAAATGGATCATTGCTGTTGTTGAAAAGCTCAGCCTGACTGGTGCTGAGTGCTGAGTCTTGAGCCTGTGTTCTGGCAATCTCTTCTCTTTTTTTCAGCTCATTTACTACTTCAATAAAGATTTCAGGGTTTTCGATCAGGGTTTCACGAACCAGTTCTCGGACTTGTTGCTGTTGTTCCTGGTCAAGTGGCTTTGCCTGGCTACTTAACGGAAGTATTAAGGCTGTGGCAGCAATGGCTAGAAGTTTTTTCATGGCTAACGTCCAATGTAATTTGATTAGGGCTATTTTTACCCATCATACCTTTTTGGGTGACCGCTATGGAATGAAGTCTCTCTTAGTTAAGGTAATAATATTGTAAGCATCATCTTTTTAATTCTGATTATTAATTAAGCATTGAGTATGTCATTGGTAATGCCCTGTGATTCTGGGGTGTTTATTGCTTCAAGTCAGGTTTTATGGGGTGAAGTCTGCGTATTGTGGTCCTTGAGGGGCTTCTGAGCAGGAGCTCTGAAGGGATAGTGTCAAGACCGCTGAAGTACCCGGAAGGACAGAATATCGGTATCGAGCAGTGATGTGAAAAAAGCCAAATATACTTTACATCAGGCGTTGTTGTTGGCTTCCCTGACAGCTTGTCGGGAAAGATTGATAGCCTGCTAAATGATCGCTAAAGAGGCCGATAACAACAGTTCCTTAAAAAACATGTAAAGGACTGAAACAATGAAAGTAATTGCTGTTGCTGTAGCGGGATTGTTATTGGCTGGTGTTGCTCAGGCTGTTGACAGGGTTGAAGATCAGCAGAAACAGGGCATGGTTTGTTATTCTATGGGAAGTGTTTCTGCTGTTCGTCAGGCCAGTGAATCTCGCTTCTCAGCCCAGGGGAATATGTCTCCGAATCTTTCGGTCAATGTGGCACCTACCTTTTATATCACCAGTGACCGTGACTATAAGGCCTGTCGCAAGATGGCAGCCGAAAAGGGCGCTCATGTGATCATTGATCCAAATGCGTAATTGTTGATTTGAACCATTAAGGCTCATAGTACAAAACTATTGCTTTGTTTCTCAGGCCGGTGTGGTTAGGTGTTGCAGATTAGCCTCCAGAAGAGGCTGATGGCAGAAAGGTTATAAAAAAGCCGGTTACCTTCAATGGGAACCGGCTTTTTTGTGGTGAGTTTTCAGTGTTTCACGCTCCCACGCTGTGCATGGGAATTAATCGGGCTTAGAAGGTATAACCAACGGTCCCGGTAATGGTGCCTTTACGCAGAACGGTATCAGCATCGCCACCCCAGGTCACTTTAGCCATCATATCGTCATACTTGGCAGTCAGCCCCATATTGATCTTTTTCTCGCCTTCTTCAAAGCGACCGGTCATATGGGAGTTACCATCGACATCGTGCGTGAAGCGGAAGGTGGACTCCAGATTCAGGCCGGGCATGGCGACATCATTCCAGTTGGCGCCGACCATCATGTTGTAGCCCCAGCTAAAACGGTCGAGACGTTCGTCGGCATTTTCTGAAACATCTTCTCCAGCCCAGTCGCTTGAACCTTTCGCAACATACCGCTCGTAGTTATCGAGGCCGGAAATTTGCTGAAATGCAGCTTCCCCAACAACGTACATCAGATCAGTACCGAGAACAGCTCCGAAAGGTTGAATGACTGATAGAGATGCATCCCACATTGGTGTACGTTCGTAGTTCGCAAACCACTCATCGGGGCTCGCTGTTTTTCCTTCAACAGCTTGTGATGAATTATAGTCTTGACCTTGACCTATGTTCGTTGTGCCCTCAATTGCTTTGGTTAGCAGGTCTTCTGGATGATCGACCCAAATGGGAGCATTTTCACGATAAGTTAACTCACCTGCAATTTGTGTATAGCCCCAGACCTTTGTATTGAAGCTAGCTCCCCAGACTTTGATGTCTTCTGGGTAAACAACTTTTGCGAAAGTTCCGTTAGAGAGCATGTGAAGGCCTGCCAAACCAACCTGAGACATTTGCCGTGCAACTGTACCATTCCCGCCTCCAGCGGTGGTTGCTGCTTCAACTGCATCAAGGTAGTCTGTCACTGCGGCGTCGACTGATCCCCCTAAAGCTAGGCCAACGCTCTGCATACCTGCAAGTGCGTCAGCTGAGCTAACATAGGCATCAATAAAGGGCAGGCTTGAGTGGTAGTTTGCATAGTAAAGAGCAAACTCTGTCTCAGGCATAGACTCTGGCGTAAATGTAAACCTTAATCCCCACTGGCCTGAGTTTTTTGCAGAATCAACACCGGAAACGTCTGCAACAGTAACATAGTCTGCTGTGTAGTCTAGTCCCATCGCTGTTAGGATCTGGTCTTGGGTGGATGTAAGACCTGCTGCTTGTAATGCTGTTAGAGTGGCTGGGTCTAAATTGAATGTTGCAAGGTCATAATGCGCAAAGTCCGAACCTGGAACAAAGATATCTTCGCCAGAGCCATAAGTACCTCGGCCAGGCATAATCGAGCGATCCCAGTCATATTGGACAAAACTAGATAAAGTCATCTGGTCGTTGAACTGCAAGTCGGCCATGACCATTCCCTGTGCCAGATTCAAATCACCATCAGAGCCAGGAACGGTTGCCAGTGCCATATCATAGGCGTTCAGATCCATCATGCCGCCACCGTAGAAAATGGTTTCCCCCCAATTATGGGTCTGGTCACCCAGTTTCAGGCTGAGCTTCTGGCCACCATCAAACTGCCAGTCGGCAAAAACATAAGCACTTTGCAGCTTAACACCGCGGCCCTGGTTGTCTTTAACTTCATCGGACCAGCCCGGGAAGGTTCCGCTTTCATCATAGAGACCCTTGGCAACGTCAGCGTCGTTATTTTCCTGCCAGTGGTTGGTACCGTTCATCAGTACATGGTCGTAATAGGCAGTGGCTCGACCGAAGAAACCGTAGTTGTCTTTTTTAACATCCAACTCAGAGGTAACTTTCAGCGCTTTGCTGACAAAGCCTCTTTTGAATGAACGATCGCCGTCGTTTTCAAGCTGTTCGTTGGATTCTGGCGTTTCATAACCTTCAAGGTCGTACTTGGCGCCCAGGGTGATGGTGGTATTGAGGGTTCCCTGTACTTCTCCATCCATTGCTTCAAACTCAAAAGCCTGAGCAGAAGCGGAGAGAAGCAGTGTGCCCGTTAACATAAAGCCAGCAGTAGCCGGTGCGAGCTGCAGTCGATTCAACATGAGGGGCTGTATCCTTGCCGTTTATTATTAGAGTTATTTTGTATACCAATGGATTAATCTAACTGCGCTATTGCGCTGATAACCCGGGTTCCTGTACAGCCTTGGAGCCCCTGGTAATAGTCCCCACTATGACCAGTTATTTCGTCTGAACTTGAACCGAAGTTCGCAATATTTACGACGATGGTTAGAAAATACGCTTGGTATTATTTTTATTGTTTTGTGTTTCGGCCTGTCTATTTGTACTAAAGTGCATATTGGTATGCAAGAAATTTATACCCTGTTTTTTAAACTTCCTCCTTATTCATTTTTCCCTGTTTTTAAGGCTTTTCTTTCTATCAGGGCAGCCTGTATCCCTCCCTGAGCGGGGAGGGAAAGAGATCAACTGGAATGGCTTTTATCAGTGAGCTTTGTGCTCTTTGGCGTTAAAAAATCAGGAGCCGTAACCTCCACCTGCACAAGGTTGGCCATTGGAATCCATCTGGTTGATCCATTGGCTAACCAACTCTACGCCTTTGGCGTGACTGAGTGATCTACCCAGTTCCGGCATCATTTCACCCGGCTCCAGAGTCTCCATCCGATAAGTCAGAATGGATTGATCTGCGTGGCCCGGCAAGATATCCACTGGCCGGTTACCTGCACCTTTACCCGCAGCGATGGGGCGTTTACACAAACCAAGGGTGGCATCCAGCGGTGTATCCATGGTTAAGAACAGGCCACTGGTTCTTGCTGCGCCTTTTGGATTATGGCAATGGCTGCAATTGGCATCTAGATAACTGCGAGCTCGATGAGCCAGGGTTTCATTCGGTCTGCCATTAGGCCAGAGGGCATTTTGTGATGCGTTTTTGACGTCATTCAAACCAGTGAGAAGGCCTGCTTTCATCAGGTGTGTCAGCTGGTTTTCTTCTCCGGAGGCATAGGTAAAGTTCCGGTTAAGGTGACGAATCTTTGGACCCAGGGGTTTTACTGCTTGTCGGCTGTCGTCTTCTGCATGACAGCCGGCGCACTGGTTGGCATCGGGAATGATGTAGGTAAACGATGTTTCCTCTGTTGAGCCATCAATGCCACTCTTAATACCAGATAGGGCTAACTGCATACTGTCACCAGCCCACTCCAGTACCGCATCCGTCTGCTGTTCATTCCAGACATAGGGAAGGGCAACCCAGCCATCTTCCTGGTTTACCAGCAGACGGGTTTCAACCAATCGCACCTGGTCCAGTGGTAGGCCTTCTTCGGGGGAAAAGAGTGATTTTTCGCCTTCTGAAGCCTGAAGAGTAGCGCCATTGGCAACGGGGTAATAAAAGGTTTTGCTGATGATGGTTCCCACGGGATACTGAATCTCACCATCCACAATGCTGGCTTGCTTTCCCTGGGGAATCCAGAGTGTTCTCAACTTACTGGCGTAATCGGTAAACAACGGTGTGTTTAATTCATAGGGAACAACCGTGTCCGCCAGTTCTATTGAATTGCCATTGATGGACAAAATCTGCCACTGGCTGAGATTATCCGGATAGTTATCTCCCGAGGTCATCAGCAGAGGCTGTGGTTTTTCACCACAGCCTGCTAATACCAGAGCCATCAGCCATACTGCGAACAACCTGATCAAGGCAGGTACCCTGATAACAGCAACCATAAATCAGCCCTCGTCTTTTGTTAGCAGAGATTCGGGAAGAGAGATAGCTGCCAGTTTTGGCACAGAGCAGCGGTGAGGGGTTATATCCGTGCTGATATTACTGAAGTTATTGCCGGCATCCACGTTTACAACACCGCTATCACCGTTATCAATGCAAAGAGCCGGGGTTTTGCTTTCAGGGTTGACGATGCCATCCCAGAGTACATCGGGCAGGCTGCCGCTGAAGCCAAACTCGGCAATCTTCAGAGCTTTAAGTTCCATCCGGTCAGGGCTTTCACCACCGCCTTCAAAGCGGTTGCCGTAGACGTAGATCCCTTCCGGGTATGGGTCAAAATCATCAGCCAGCTTGTAATCTGACTCGTAGCCTGCGGTGTAGTAACTGCTGACAATAACGTTGGCTGTCTTATTGTCTTTTATATCGTTATTAAATATCTCAACATTGTCGTTTGAGTTGATCAGGACTCCAGATCCAGCTGGCACGGCTGCAACGGCGGTTCCTTCTGTACCGAAGTTTTCGTAGTTATTGGCAATAATCTGGTTTTCGTAGATCCGGGTGGTGTGGCCGGGCTGCGTCAGGTAAGGCATGTTGAAGACCAACACACCACCGGTATTATTGGTAGCAACATTGCCATAAACGTCGGCACCGATAGTGTTTTCGATTTCAATGCCGGCCACGTTATATTCAGCACGGTTATTACGCACGATGACGTTTCTGGACTGCCCCACATAAATACCGGCATCCGATGCTCCAATGGCAACCGAATCTTCGATCAGTGTGTTTTCGGTCTGTACCGGATAAAGGCCATAGGCACCGTTGGCATTATCAGGACCGTTGGTCCACTCAACCCGCACCCGGCGGATAACAATATTTTTACCCTGGTTGATCTTGACGGCATCGCCTTTGGTATCTTCTATCGCCAGATCCTCAACGGTAAAGTCACTGGCATTCACCAGCAGGCCTTCGGCCCCTGCTAGCTGACCTTTGAAGGAGAGGATGGTTTTGTCCATGCCGGCACCACGAATGGTCACTCCATCCACATTAAGGGACAGACTGCGGTCGATGCTGTATGTACCTTCCGGTAGCTCAACCACATCACCCGGCTTGGCCTTAATCAGTTTTGCCTGAAGGTCTTTTCGGAAGTTTTTGGCGGCTTCGGTAGTCTGGACTGCTTCCTGAGCATCCTGACCACAGGCTGACAGTAATAATGCAGTGGCAGTGACTGCCAGAACGGAGTGGATTTTCAAAGGGTGCATCCTCTTTCTTATTGTTCTTATAGAGAGTTGTATAAGTGAGCAAAACGCGAGTTTACATTAGCTCAGCAGGGCAAAGTGATTCTGACTAGAAATGGTAAAAATGCACCTGATTTTAAAATCAGTCAGTAAATTTCAGAATTGGTCAGTTATCGATAGGTCCAGATAAATCGGGGGATTCAGTCTTCCTGCCGTGAGAACACACAGGTAATCACTGGCACTATCTTTTCATGCATCGGGGGGGGGAGTATGCATTAACATGTCGTCCCCAGAGTCTAAAAAGTATGGGGACGAGATTCGTTCAGATAATCGTGTTCTTCTATGGGCAGTGTTCCTATGGCTGCAGATGATACTCTTTTCTATATTGGCTTGGCGTCTTTTCTGTCCGTTCTTTAAAGGCCCGGTTGAAAGCGCTGAGTGATCGGAAACCTGCATCAAGGGCGATGGTAAGAACGGGTAACTGACTGTCTTCTTGAGAAACCAGCCGACGGCAGGCTTCCTGGATGCGATAACCATTAAGAAAGTCATTGAAGTTTCGATACCCCATCTGCTGGTTGATTAACTGCCGCAGTCTGTACTCCTGAATATCCATGGTTTCAGCCAGGTCACTGATGGTAATGCCTTCCTGTCGATAGAGCTTCTGATCCTCCATCATTCCTTTCAGTTTTTCAATCCACAGGTTTACTGGTTCTCCTTCGGGCTCATTGGTTGTGGGCTGGAGTTGTTCTTCCTGAATAGTCTGTGCTGCTGATTCATGCTCTGTCCCGTGTTCAGTGAATAAAAGTCCTGAGCGAAATTTAAGCAGTCGACCATAAAAGACAAAAAGGAATAGGGCTAAAAGCACGGGTTGAGCCAGTTTAAATGCGGGCGGACCTCCATTGAAGAACTGTTCCATAGTCACAACCACGGCGATATAAAAACCAACACTGCCTAATAGCCAGACTCGTAACTCGCGGCGGGATTCGACCAGATCATCTCGCATGCTGCGGACTACCGTAATCAGAGCGTGGGTGATCAGAATAAACTCTAGCCATTGTGGGAGGTGGAACATTAACCAGCTGAATATGAAAGAGGTATCGAGACCGAACAAGTGGGCCGCAACTTTACCGATAGCAGGCGAAAAAATAATAAATAAAGGAATAGCTAGGGTTTTTCTATTCAAACGAAAGTTATCGTCAAACAGTAGTAAGCATACCATCCAGAAAAGGGTGGGGATCATGCTTCGAAATACAACACATAGCCAGATCAGCCAGAAGTTATTGGTCCAGGATTCAACAATAGGTTGTAACAGGTAACCTATCAGGCTTATCTGTAACATGGCAAAGCACAGGGCGCGACAGTCACGTATCCCCGGCAGTACCTGGAATAGTGTCATTATCGCCAGAGAGAGGCTGAAAAATGTGGCGGCAATTTGGTAGTCAGGCATCCTGATCCCCGGTTTTCCGACAAATCTTGAAAAATACTTATTCTTATTGCTGATTATTGTTGATATTCATGTGTCATCAACGCTTCATAATCGTTATGGTATACGCATAATAAATTTAATAAAAACTATATGTTACAGAGTCTTATTATGCGCATTTTCTATTTTGCCGTTTCCCTGATGCTATCTGCCCAGGTTTCTGCCTGGTCAAACCACACGTTGGTAACGCACCAGTTGGTTGCCACTTTACCACAAGTTCGTGATGCAGCGCCGGTGGAAGTGGAAAGCCTGAATAGCTTCTTGTTAGCGAATGAGAGTGAACTGGAAGTGTTTCTAAGTCAGCAGGAAAGCTGGATGCGGGAAAATCTCTGGCACTATGCGCCACGTCCGGAGGCACTTGAATTCCGCGCAAAGGACAAGGAAAACGATATTCGTACCCGCTTTACCCATGCAATTCGTATCAATCCTAATGCAAAATTACCATTGTATTTACAGTTGCTTCCAGGAGATAAACGTCAACAGCCCGAGATAGATTTTGCATTGGTCAGTACATTAGCTGATTCCGACTCACAGGGTGATGTACAGTTTGTTCAGCTAATGCCTGAGGATAAAGTTGCACCACTGGATGTGGTGAGCACTGCCAGTGTTGAACCTGATTATGGGCTGGATATTGGACTGTTTACCGACAGCAATACGGACTATGGAAAGGTATATGGCTTCGGTGAGCAGCCGTTTGGTAATCCAAATCTTGAGTATGGTACTCAGGCACCTTTTCATATGGGCTTCTATCATGAATCACCCATTGTCTACGCCTTCGGGGGCTTTCTTAAACGAACATACCCGGAATACCGAATTCAGCTCTATAAACAACTTTCCGAGTTTGCCTTCGCTCAAGGGCATGATTACTGGGGATGGCGCTTTATGGGGTGGGGGCTTCATTATATTGGAGATTTTTCCAACCCATATCATGTAATGCCAGTTCCTGGAAACAGTACCATGGAAACGCTAAGAGTTGGTCTGTTGAATATGCTCGACTTTCCAGATGCCCAGAACAATGCCATACAGCTGGCGTCAAACCGTCATACGGTGCTTGAAAATTTCCAGAGTCTGGTGATGACCCAAGCATACCTGGAACAGAATCTGGAGCACCCAACCATTCAGGCATTAACCCGGCATGATGAAGCTCGGGAGTTTAACAATGACCACATTGTTACGGTAATGTCACAGCACTCTTACGATATGGGGCATGACATTCATGATGTTCTGGAAAGGACGATGCCAGAAAAATATGTTGATGACCCTTCCGTTGAGTACTCTGATTTGAATGCGAGGGCATCATTACAGGAAACCGTACTAAATACGTCTGGCGAAGATGGTTTTAATGCATTGGTGCATATTATCACGGACTTGCTGGGTGGATTTTCTGATAATGGAGCATCTTATGTTGAGGCTATTTTGTCTAAACAAAGCTCAGTTAGCAGTCAGCCAGAGCCACAAGTGGCTAATTGAGAAGGTTTCTTGAGGGTATTTAGTATTTTATGGTTAACCACAGAGATCACAAAGAGCACAAAAGAAAAGGCTCTTCTTCGTGCTCTTTGTGATCTCTGTGGTTCAAAAAAGAATCCCCGCAGGACAGTCAGGCTAAAAGATTGAATCCATGGTGAAAGATAAGCAATGACTGTAAAAGGGTTATTACTTGGTTCAAGGTGGCGTGTTTTGGTAAGTTGAGTTCTTCTTGTTAGGGTTGTTTAAAAAATGAACAGTTCTCGTCTGTGACTGAAGATACTGGGGTGCAGGGACTTATCCACAGGTCATTCAGTGGTTTGATCAATGAAACTGTTGATGACTAAACATTGAGCTATATGAGTATCGATTTATATTCGATCTGGAGTCATAGTTAGCAATAAGCCCGGTTGATACCGGGCTTATTTTTCCAGAGGCTTTATCTGAAGGAGATGTAAACTATTCGGTTGATGAGTCTCGTCAGTGACGGGTTTCGCTGGCAGGTAAAATATTCGGGTGGTCCAGCCAGTCTTCCGGGTTGTCATCAACTGTGTCTATTGCTTCCGCTTCTTCAAGTTCTCCACGGGTAGCCAGTACCGCCAGTTCTTTAGCAAACTTCTGGAGCAGGTTAATAACATCATCTTTATGGTTATTCAGGGTTTCATCAATTTCAATACTGAACAGTGGTGAAGCATCATCTTGATAATCTTCGTCTTCGTCTTCCTTGCGAATGAGTACCATATGCAGACCGGCAAATTCATCATCGCTTACTTCGGCCAGCTTAAAGGTAATGGACTGTGCTTCTCGAAGAATAGACAGCAGTTTCAGGGCTTCGGCAGCACTAAGATCTCCGGCATCCACACGGGCTTCTACATACTCTCTGGCAGACAGACCAGAGTCAATGTAGTTGTCTACCAGATCCTGAATACTCTTGTACTTGTTTTGGCTCATAGACCCTCCTGACAGCTATTTTAGCTGATGCCTGACAAGGATGTGTGTCAGACGCCAAGGCCAGATTCACCAGAGATAACTCTGATTCCTGTTTTTCAGTGTACCTGATTAGCGATGAATGTATAGGGGTTAGTACTGATGAAGTTGGAGTGAGATGACTATAGTCTCATGGTCGAAGTGGCTGGATGCTTTGGTGCCCAACTGTTTTGTTTTTCATATACTGATTTTGAGGCACTTTTTACAAACGCATGAACTTGTACAGACTGAACCTGAATCTTTTGCCTGGCCTCAAGGCGTTGCTGGATACACAAAGTGTTTCACTGGCTGCCAAGCAGATGCACGTGACCCAATCGGCCATGAGCCGGACACTGGCACAGTTACGCGAAGCGTTGAATGACCCTATTCTTGTCAGGCAGGGTAATCGGATATTTCTATCCGAAAAGGCTCTGGCATTGAAAGATGATGTGAATCGCGTAGTCACCGAAGCCAGTACGATATTTGAAAATCAGCAGTTTGATCCCTGGATTACGGAAAAGAACTTCACAATTGCCGGGACTTACATTGTTCTGGAGCAGATATTACCGCAGATTCTGCACCAGTTCTGGAAGCAGGCACCGAATTTTAACTTTGAACTATTACAGTTCAGCCCTCAGCTGGATAAAAAGCTGGAAGCAGGACAGGTGGATCTGGTTCTGGGGTATGTGGGAAAACCTCCATCTGGTTTCAGCTATGCCCCGTTAATGGAAGATACGATCTGTGCACTGGTAAATGAAGATCACCCTATTGGAGAAAGTGCTATTTCTGTTGAGGATCTTGAGCATTACTCTGTGATCCGCCACTCTTCATGGATGGGAAGCCCGCACTTTATCAGGGACTATCTGGAGGGGTTGAGTGAAAACATACGGGTTGCCGCCAAGACGCCTAATCTACCTATTGGTTTGCAACTGGTGAAGGATACTAACCATATTCTGGTTACCATGGAGAAGGCCGCTCAGTCCAATATCTATGTTCAAAATATGAATATGAAGGCATTGCCAGGCAAGCCACCCAAGGTCAAGTACTACGTGGTCTGGCCTGAATACTGGGAGCACAATCGTGCTCATCGCTGGTTCAGGGAATTCATTATCAACCGCTTTCGGCTAAAGCTGAAGGAGATGGATAGACAGAATGCATTGAGGAACGATGAGGTTGGTATTACAGCGCAGTAGCTTGAATTAAGACGCTATTACTGTATTTCATTTTTAATTCTGTTTTGGCTGAGCATCTGCAGTAAAGAAACATCATATCTATACTTGACCTTCTTAATCGCGTAATTAACAAGGTCAATATGCAGTTTCTGGTAAGCGTTAAAAAGCTGTTTCCTGTTTTGTTGTTGATCCTTCCTTTTTTTCTACATTCAGAAGAGCCTGAAATTGAGATTATTATATCGGGAGCCAGCCATGCGGCGGGTGTTGAGAACGGTATATCGAATCCAGCTTCTAAGGGGGCTCTGCAAGGGCTTGCTGACTTTGGTGTGGTCAATTCTCCACATTCTTTGACCTATTTTGGTCCACAAAAAATTACTGAAGTCCCAAAGCTAATGGCTCATCATGCTGTTTATACCGAGTTTCTCAGAACTGATCTTCAGTTGTTTATCAGGGCCAGACAGTCAATAAACCCCAAAGTCTATATCGGGGTTATTCTTCCAGAGTTTGTCTGGTTGAGGTTTGTCACTTCTTATAATCCGGATACGCTCAATAAAATTAAAAATAATGATTTCAATCCGGTTATTAACAGAGAACCGCTCACGCTGTTTGAATATGTTGCTACCTTTAAAAACGCTATTTTTGGTCAGATTTATTACCATCTTCGCCATAGACCCGACAATATTTCAGAGTGCCAAAGCAACGTAAAAGACTCTCTACGTCACTCCATTGACCTTCTGGAGAGGATAGGGGAGGGGCTTGGTGTGATATTTCTGGTGGCGGGAATGCCCCAGCAACTTAGAGAAACCGGTGCATTAAAAGATAATAGGGTACATATCTATGAACCGATTGCGAAAATTATTCCTAATGATGATCAAAGTTTCCTTAGACACTACCTGACCTGGATTTTCTTATACACTCCGGATCAAATGGATAAACTGCCCCAAATAAGAGCCTGGATACATAACCCCCCTCAATTTCATGAAGGTATGGTTGAAGAGGTTAATGACTTTGCCCGGCTTTACTCCAGAGATAAACGGTTTGTTCATTTTTACGATATGGGTGGATATCTAAAGAGAAATGGTAACAGACTTGCTTTAAAGGGGGCTGATGGTGAAATACTTTCTTTTGGTCTTGATCGTATTTTTAACCAGAATGAAACGAGCCCTCTTCACCTTTATAAAGATGCTTATGATTTAACATCCATACTATTTGTCGAGGCAATCCTTTTATCCCTGGGTGAGTCTTTTAATATTGATACCTCCGGATTTATAAATCAGAAAAGACGGGAAGGGTTGGTTCGGCGAAGAGCGGTGGAGTTTGATGGCAAAGTCCTTCGTTGAGTCATCGATAACGGAACACACTATTATGGATCATAGTGTGTTCCGTTATCGAATGGAGATTCTCTGCGTGAAGGTCAGGCTGGCGATGCCAGACCTTCATGTTCAACAGCTAATGGCTGCATTGTCTGTTTGTGAGTCAATACATCTCAGAGTGACAACATCGTGGAGCTTCTGAACCTGAGTTATCAGAAGGTGTGCTGGCCGAAGGCTGGAAACAGTCATTGACAGCTCAATCTTCTGGCCACAGTTGGAGGGCGTCATGCTCATGGTGTTCAGCGTAAATCCCCGGTGCCTGACAACTCTGAGTACCCGCTCTACAACGTCTGGTTGCTTATGGCATTGCAATTGTAATTGGAAACTCATGAGCTTTTCTCCAGCATTTCATGGTTAGAGGCTCCCGGGGGGACCAGGGGCCATACATTTTCCATGGCATCAATACGAACATGGAGTAGCCAGGGGCCCTCTATATCCAGCATCTCATCCAGTGCACAAGTGACTTCGTCACGGTGGGTTATGACTTTTCCACCAATGCCAAAGGCATGGGCCAGAGTAATAAAGTCAGGGTTGTCTGAAAGGTCAGTTTCACTGTAGCGACCATCATAAAACAGCTCCTGCCACTGGCGGACCATTCCCAACTTCTGGTTATCCAGCAGCACTATTTTGATAGGCAGCTGTCTTCTTCTTATGGTGTTGAGTTCCTGAATATTCATCATGAATGAGCCATCACCGGACACCAGAACAACAGGGTCGTTTGGTCGAGCTAAAGCAGCACCAATAGCTGCGGGCAATCCAAAACCCATGGTGCCAAGACCACCACTGGTTAAATGATTGTGGGTGTGATGAAACGTCATGTGTTGGGCTACCCACATCTGGTGCTGACCTACATCACAGCTGACGATAGCGTTATCGGGGAGTCGTTGGGATAACTGGTTTAACAGTAATGGCGCATAAATATCATCGCCTGGTTTATTGTATTGCCACTGGTGCTCTGTTTTAAGTTGCTGGCAGTAATCAGCCCATTCATTGTTTTGCAGATGGGTAGACAGGCCTGCCAATACCCATTGCATAGGCTGATGAAAAGTGATGTCTGCTGGTCTGCGCTTGTTAACTTCTGCCGGATCAATATCGATGTGGATGACTTTTGCATCAGGTGCAAAGGCTTCCAGCTTGCCAGTAACCCGGTCGTCAAAGCGAGCACCGGCAACAATTAATAAATCACACATTTGTACTGCAGTGTTTGCTGCCCGGGTCCCATGCATGCCCAGCATGCCCAGGTAGGATGGATCATCTGCATTAACAGTACCCAGCCCTTTAAGCGTACAGACGCTGGGGATTCCGGTAATATTCAGAAACTGTCGTAGTTCTTCTGTGGCATTGGCCATACCAACACCACCACCAATGTAGGCGACAGGTCGCGATGATGATGTGATTAGCCCTAGTGCTTTATGGAGGTTATCACTTTCAACTTTTTCCGGGTGGAAGTTGTTTGCTACAAGGTCCAGAGGTGGATGCCAGCTGGCTATAGCTTGTTGAATGTCTTTCGGAATATCAACAAGCACCGGACCCGGGCGACCAGATCTGGCAAGCGTGAATGCCTGATGAAGGGTTTGGCACAGCGTTTCAGGTTCTGTGACCAGAAAACTGTGTTTGGTGCAGGCCATGGAAAGCCCAAGGATATCAATCTCTTGAAAGGCATCAGTGCCAATGGCGCCTGTGGGTACCTGTCCGGTAATGGCAACAATGGGTACAGAATCCATCATTGCATCCGCCAGGGCGGTAATCAGGTTTGTTGCGCCAGGGCCCGAGGTGGCTATGCAGACACCTGTGCGGTGGCTTGATCGAGCATAACCAATGGCAGAGAAGCCTGCTCCCTGCTCATGGCGGCAGAGGAGGTGTTCGATGGGTGAATCAAAAAGAGCGTCATACAACGGCATGATGGTACCGCCTGGATAGCCAAAAACGGTATCAACACCATGGTGGATCAGGGTTTGTACAATCGCTTCAGCGCCATTCATGTCGACTTACCCCCGACTGCCAGGTTCTATGGGTAATCGCTACAGATAGAATGACAGTGAGGGTAATGACAGATAGAACGACCAGATTGAGTTTTTGCATGGAGTAGCTCCTTTCATCAGATATAAAAAAACCCCCGGACCTTTCGGTGCGGGGGTTTTATGGATGCTGTTTCTTCAGTCCACAAAGCCACCCGCGGTGATAATAATCACCACGTTGAGAATGACTAGCTGGCGCAGGAATGAAGACATAATACGTTTTAAAAGTTTAATCACTAATGTACAGGTTTTATAGCACAGCAATGTATTCAGTGCCAGCCTGCGTAGCAGGCCAGACAGTGATTAAAATGGCTGGTTCACAAAAACCCGGAAGAACGTTTCCTCAGCGCCGCTGGCAACTTCGGTTCTTACCGTGACACCTTCTACCCGAAAACGTATACCACCGCCAAAGCTGGTCTTCATATCCTGATGGAGTTCTTGAAAATCGAAATCATCAGCAACCCGTCCAGCATCCACAAACAGTGTCCACTGCCACCAGGGAATATCATACATTGGGCCAATAATGGGTAGATCTTCCAATGGCTGCCACTTTGGCATCATACGGTACTCAAGGCTGTAGGAAACGGCAGATCGGCCATAAAAACGGTCGGAGCTGTACCCTCTCAGTTTGTCCCAGCCACCCAGATTAATACCTGCAAATGAGGGCGCGCGTCGGAAGACCTCTTCACCATTAATGGTGGTTGTATCGTTCCATGTAGGAGTATCAGCAACCCAGGCATTCAATGCCAGTACCTGTTGGTTCATCAGGTCATTGCTGCCAAGACTGAAGAACTTGCTGAATTCAAACTCAACCGTAGACCAGTCCGGACGATCTTCACTGCCCCAGTCATAGGTATACGTGAATGATGTTCGGCTGCCTCGGGTTGGCAAATGGCTGGAGTTACGGTTGTCATATTCCAGAGTCAGGCGGACACCGGCGGACTCATCAGCTTCATGCTCTGGCTGGAAATCATCAAGTTTCTGACTTTGGTAATAGGGTTGCAGCTCCAGAGAGGTGATTCCGGTGGTCATTGGGTTCCAATGGGTTTTGCTGCTTTCATAGCCTCTGGATTTTTTCGCCATAGCAGCAAGAGCACCATCCTTGCCATCACCGATTGGGAGGGTGTACTGGAAATGAACCTGATAGTGCTGCTCACGCCCACCAGTACGAACCGAGTTTTCTAAATTGGAGTCATTGCTCCCCGGTTTTTCATTGGGGTAGCTTGGGTTGCCAGGTAAGAAATAATTGGTTTCAGTCAGGCTGGATTCAAGAACGCTGAAATCCATTTGCCATTGATTGAGGCCTGGCACCATGACGTTATAAAGGCCGAGATAGCCCATCTTGGTGCCATTGCTCGACCCAATCACCGTTCCGAAAAGTGTCATCTGAGGTTGTACCAGGCCTTTCACGACACCCGCTCCTCCAAGAGCCATTCCCCAGTCTTCGGAACTGAAAAGAAATGGAACACCGATAGCTTCCTGGTAGAGCGCCCCGGATTTGCTGTCAGTTGGGTCTTCAGCTAATGAATAACTGCTGTTGAATAAGGTAAGTAACCCCAGAGTAAGTGCTTTTCTTGTTCCAATCATTCTGAAAATAAATTCCTGATATCCCTTGGGTATTCCTGACAACAGTGGGATTTTTCTAAGAGCCAAGTTTATTGGTTTGTTTGTCTTAAAAGTGTCAACAGAGCCTGATACTGTGAGTGAGGCTGATCTTATGGTTTGTATTATCAATATTTAGAAGAATTTCTGAATACGGTATTGCCTCAGTTTACGTGCACTTTAAAATGGCAAACTGAATTTCAGGGGCATGATCATGAAGGGCCAGACTGACACTAAACCCATATTTCCAGATCTGGATCACCTCCGGCAGCAGTTCCCATTGTTGTCCCGGTCGGTGCATGGCCATCCACTGGTGTATCTGGATAATGCAGCCACGACCCAAAAGCCTCTGTCGGTTATTGAGTCGGTTGATCGCTATTACCGGGAGCAGAATGCCAATGTCCATCGGGCGGCACATTTTCTCAGTGCCTGTACAACCCATGCCTTCGAGGCGGCTAGAGAAACTGCCCGTCACTTTATTAATGCGCGTTTTGCAGAAGAGGTGATCTGGACGCGGGGAGCCACCGAAGCCATCAACCTGGTGGCTAACAGTTGGGGGCGAAGCCAGTTGAAGGAAGGTGATGAGATTGTTCTAAGCCGTCTGGAACATCATGCCAATATTGTTCCCTGGCAGTTATTGGCTGAGACTACTGGCGCAATCATCAAGGTGATTGAGCTGGATGAGTCCGGCAATCTCGACCTCCAGCAATATCAACGACTGCTTTCACAGAAAACCCGGCTGGTGGCTATTGCTCATATCTCGAATGCCATTGGTACGATTTCACCGGTCAAAGCGATTATTGAGCTTGCCCACAATGCCGGGGCTCTGGTTCTGGTGGATGGCTCTCAGGCGGTTGCTCATCAAAAGGTCGATGTTCAGGCTTTAGATGCGGACTTCTATGTTTTTTCAGGTCATAAGGTTTATGGCCCTACGGGGATCGGTATCCTCTATGGCCGTCGGGAGTTGATGGAAAGTATGCCGCCCTGGCAGGGTGGTGGAGAAATGATTGAACGTGTCAGCTTCTCGGGAACCCGGTTTAACAGTCTGCCTTTTAAATTTGAGGCGGGTACCCCGAATATTGCCGGTGCCATTGGGTTAGGTAAAGCAATGGAGTTTGTATCCGGTATTGATTCAGAGGCCATGAACGCCCATGAAGATAAGCTGCGCAAGCTGGTGGAAGATGGGCTGACTTCGATTAACGACATTCGTCTTATTGGTCAGGCGAAACATAAGGCACCGGTTGTCTCGTTTGTATCCAGCCACTACCACAATCAGGATATAGGGTTGATGCTTGATCAACAGGGCATTGCGGTGAGAACCGGGCATCACTGTGCCATGCCATTGATGGAAAGTCTGAACCTGAATGGAACCGTCAGAGCTTCTTTTGCTATATACAACAGCGTAGATGAAGTTAAAGCCTTTGTTGATGCACTGGAAAAGCTTCACCACACGCCTCTTCATGATGTCATTGTTGATATGAAGAGTGAGATGGCATGTGCACCGGAAAATACTCAACCAGTAAATGAAACGTTAAGCGGTGAAGTGATGGAACTGCCAGAGATCTTTCGTCAGGCTCCGAATCTTACCGCTATAGCAGAGCGTTTGAATAATCTTTCAGGTTGGCAGGAGCGATATCGCCAGATCATGCTGCTGGGTAAAGAGCTCCCTGTGTTATCTGGAGAGTGGAAGAGTGATGAGGCTCGACTGCATGGTTGTGAAAGCAGTGTTTGGCTGCATTATCATTATGACGATGAGACTATGCGTCTTTACTTTATAGCAGACTCCGATGCCCGAGTAATCCGTGGGTTGATTGCTATTGTCCTGGCCGTTTTCTCCGGTAAAACACCCGAAGAGGTAGAAGGAGAAAATATTGAGCAATGGTTCCGTGAACTGGACCTGTTCAACCATTTGAGCCCATCTCGAGGAAACGGACTCAAGGCCATTGTTAAAGAAATCCAGGCAATTGCCCATCGTTACAGGTAGATGTTGTTATTAATCAGTTTTGGTCAGTTTTTCTATAACTCTGGCGGCGGCAACAAAACCAAAAGTTGCGGTTACTGCCGTCGCTGCGCCAAAACCACTGGAGCAATCCATTTTCATTGAACCCTCACCGGATGGTTTGGTCTGACAGATTGTACCGTCAGCCTGTGGATAAACCGCCTGTTCGGTAGAAAACACACAGTCAACGCCAAACTTTCGCTTGGTATTCTTACTAAAACCATGACGGTCACGAAGCTGGTTACGGACTTTTCTCGCTAATGGGTCGTGCCAGGTTTTGGTCAGATCAGTGATTTGAATCTGGGTTGGATCCATCTGTCCGCCAGCGCCGCCTGTGGTGATGATTTTTATTTTATTCCGTTTGCAGTGAGCGATCAGAGCCGCCTTAACCCGGAAGCTGTCGATAGCATCCAGCACATAATCAAACTCGCTGGTTATCAATTCCTGAAGGTTGTCCTCGGTAATAAAGTCTTCAATGACCTGGCACTGGCACTCGGGATTAATCTGCGCAATTCGTTCTGCGATCACTTCCACTTTTGATCGTCCAATCGTATCGCTCAGGGCATGAAGCTGACGATTGGTGTTGGTAATGCAGATGTCATCCAGATCGATCAGTGTGATTTTACCCACCGCTGTTCTGGCCAGAGCTTCGGCGGCCCAGGAGCCAACACCACCAATGCCGATGACACAGACATGGGATTTATACAGTTTTTCAACAGCTCTGGCACCATACAGACGACGAATGCCTCCAAACCGGTCGTTAAAGCTGTCGCTGGGAGAAAAGGCTGCTGACATGAAGTGTGTCTCGTGAAAAATGACGGCGATTATAATACCAAGTGCCTGTCTGGTTAAGCTGAGTAGTCAGAATGTCATTAGCTTGATGCGCTTCTTTGCAGTAAATAACAGGCTAGCAGACCGCATAATCCACTGGCTGCAAGATAGTAACTGGGTGATATAAGCGACTCGGTAGTATTAATGAGTGTCATGGCGATAACAGGCGTTAAACCACCAAAAATAGCAAAACTGACATTATAGGAAAACGCGATTCCAGAGTAGCGTATCGATGTGGGGAAAACAGTGCTCAGTAATAACGGTGCGATACCGGTCGTCATACCTAAGGGCAATGAGCTTAAAAGCATGACGCCGTAGACCGAGAAGTGAAAATCGGCAAAAGCTGAAAAGATAGGGAATGCCAAACAGGATACCGTCAAGCTGCCAGAGACCATCAGTGACAGTTTGTACTTTTGACTCTTGTGTTTGTCTGCCAGCCAACCCACCAGAATAAAGAGCAGTGTAGAGATAACAATTCCAATACTGCCAGCATTAGAGACCTGCTCTGGGGCATAGCTCAATAATCGTGTCAGGTAGCTTTGAGTAAATAAGAAAAGCAGCGACATGGATACTGCCACTGGGACAATTAATAAGATACCGATGAAGACCGCTTTTTTATAGGCGTGCAGGAGAATGATCAATGGAATTTGTTGGCGTTGCTTGTTTTGATTGAGTTCTGCAAACAGCGGCGATTCATGAAAGTGTTTTCTGACTAGGTAACTGAATAATCCAAGTACGCCTCCAAACCAGAAAGGCAGGCGCCAGCCCCACTCAGCCATGGCATCGGCACCAAGCCATTCGATTAAGCTGCTGTGGACGACAGAGCCCAGAACAAAACCATTCACCAAGGCGGTAAATAGAAGGCTGATTACCAGCCCCTGATGCTTGCTGGTACTCTCGCTTAAATAAGTGATGGCGCCAGGAATTTCCCCACCAATGGAGAAACCCTGTATTAGTCTGAGCAATGTGATCAGGATGGGTGCCCAGATACCTATTTGATGATAGGTCGGCAAACAGCCAATAAGTGCTGTCGATATAGCCATGATGAGCACTGTCGCTGCAAAGGTTCTTTTTCTGCCATAACGGTCCCCAAGGTGACCGAATAGCAGGCCGCCTAATGGTCGGGAAAAATAGCCGACTGAAAATGTTGCAAAGGTTGCCAGAAGTGAGCTGTTGGTATCGTGACCAGGAAAGAATTGCTCTGACAGATACCCCGCCATCAGGGCGTAAATAATGAAGTCATAAAACTCCAGCAAACCACCCAGAGAGGTAATCCAGACCAGTGTTACTTCGTTTTTCTTAAGCACTGTTTGTCGCACCAGAAAGAATTGGCAAACGGATCAGTGTAGATGAGTTTTAACGGTGCTAACGGATTCGGTAAATAGGTTTTAACTCATGGGCTCCGCTGATGAAGGCGCGCTATTCAGTAAGTAGCAGCCAGCCAGGCCGCAGGCCGCGCAGAAAACCAGGTAGAAGGAAGGTGAAGAGAGGCTACCGGTACTTTGGATAAGTGTCATGGCAATGATTGGGGTTAGCCCCCCAAAGGTGGCAAGGCAAATGTTATACGAAAGAGCAACTCCGGAATAACGAATGGATATGGGGAATACCGTACTGAGTAATAGAGGTCCCACAACCGCCACTGAACCATAAGACAAACCGCTCATCAAAATGGCGGCATAGGGAGATAACTGCTGATTAACATAAATGTTGAATATCAAAAATGATAAGGCAGTGACGATTAGGCAGCACCACTTCATCATAACAACGGAGTGGCTTATGTTCAGTCTTCTGTCTGCGAGGAACCCTGTGAGGATACACATAGCAATTGAGAAAATAGTGCCAAAACTGCTTGCAGCAGTCACTGTGCTGCTTGTGTAACCCAGTAACTGAGTAAGATAGCTTTGCGTAAACAGGAATAGTAGCGACATGCACCCGGTGGCGGGAATCATCAAGAGAATACCGGTCACAATGGATTTCTTATTGGATTTAAGTAGTACAAGGCTGGGTATTTGCTCCTGCTGTCTCTTTCTGTTCAGTTGCAGAAACAGCGGGGACTCATGTAGGTGCTTCCTTATAAAGTAACTGAAAATGCCTAGGCATCCACCAAGCCAGAAAGGGATTCTCCAGCCCCATGCCTTCATCGCTTCACTCCCCAGCCAGTGTAAAAGCGCATTGTGGACAAGGCAGCCAACGATAAAACCACTCAACAGGCCTGATATCAGCAGACCAAGGATCAGTCCCTGTTGTTTCTGGTTACTCTCACTCAGAAAAGTGATGGCACCCGGTATTTCGCCCCCAATGGAAAAGCCCTGAGCTATCCGAAGCAGTGTCATCAGTAGGGGGGCCCAGATACCAATTTGTGCATAAGTGGGTAAGCAGCCCATAAGAGCTGTGGAAACCGCCATGATCAGAACCGTTGCTGAAAAAGTCTGTTTTCGGCCATATCGATCACCAAAGTGGCCAAATATCAGACCGCCCAGTGGGCGTGAAAAGTAACCAACAGAAAAAGTAGCAAATGTAGTCAGTAGTGATGTGAGTGGATCTGAGCCAGGAAAAAACTGATCAGCAAGGTAGCTGGCCATCAAGGCAAAGACAATGAAGTCATAGTATTCGAGCAAGCCTCCAAGCGCCGTTATCCAGACAAGCTTTGAATCACTTCTACTAAACACAGCTTCGACCAGTGCATTAGAAAACAGGAAAGTCTAGACGATAAGGTTCTTAATCAATCTTTTTATGATGAGGGTCTTGCCTGCATGGCTGAGATTTCAAGAGATAGCAGCCAGCCAGACCGCACAGACCACTAAAGGCGAGATAGTAAGAGGGTGAGGTCAGGTTATCGGTGGTTTTAATCAGTGTCATGGCGATAACTGGAGCCAGACCACCAAAAGTAGCCAATGCAGTATTAAAGGAGAGAGCAACTCCCGAGTATCGAACAGGTATAGGGAATGCTGTGCTGAGCAACAAAGTACTCACCGTCATTATTGGGCCAAACAGCAGACTGCTGAACAATGCTACGGTGTATGCTGACAGGTTGTAGTCAGCATAGGCTTTGAAAATAGGAATGGCGCTAAACACAATTAACAGGCATATAGCCTTCATCAACAGTATGTGCCAATCTGCAGCCTTCCTTTTATCTGCAATCCAGCCGGAAAGAACCGCAATACTAATAGACGATACAATCCCCAGGCATCCTGCAATCGTTACTGTTTGTGCATCATAATGGATAAGTTGGGTTAGATAGCTTTGAGAAAACAAAAATAGTAATGACATGGTGACAATTGAGGGAGCAACAAGAAGGATACCTGCAAGAACTGTTCTCTTATAAGACTTTATTAAAACCAGCGCTGGAATCTGTTGTCGCAGCTTTTGGTTGTTCAGTTCCAGAAATAGTTTGGACTCATGAATATGTTTTCTGATGAAGTAGCTGAAAATTCCCAGACTTCCACCCAGCCAGAAAGGCAGCCGCCATCCCCAGCTTTGCATACTTTGTGGTTCTAACCAGTGAGTTAGAAGACTGTGGATAAGGTGTCCCAGCAAGAGGCCATTGAGTACGCCAAATAGCAGCAGGCTAATGATAATCCCAAGATGTTTCTGATTGCTCTCACTCAATAAAGTAATAGCGCCGGGAATTTCTCCTCCAATCGAAAAGCCCTGCAGTAAGCGGAGCAGGATCAGTAGTATTGGAGCCCAGATTCCAATCTGAGCATGGGAAGGGAGGCAGCCTATCAGCGTGGTAGAAAGCGCCATAATCAGAACCGTAACAGCAAAAGTGCATTTCCGTCCGTAGCGATCCCCAAGATGACCAAATAGCAAACCACCTAATGGTCGGGAAAGGTAACCCACGGAGAAGGTGGCAAATGTTGTCAGTAGCGAGGTATGTGGATCTGAACTAGGGAAAAAATGATTGGCCAGATAGCCGGCCATCAGGGCGAAGATGATGAAGTCGTAATATTCCAGCAGCCCACCAAGAGCCGTAATGCCCACAAGTCTGGCTTCACTTTTATTGAGCACGTTCTTACCTGATGAATAAGGAAAGAGAGTGAGTTTAGATCAGTTTTTAAACCCTGTTTCAGTGCTCAGTATTTAATAAGTGGTACTGGAATTTCATGCATGTGGACTAAGCATTTTATACCAGAAAAGTCTCAGAATGAGTGAACGACGCCTTACCTGATAAAAATTTTAACAAAAGGAAATATCATGGCCTGGTATACCGGAGATGTGTTTTACGACACAGCATTGTTGGCTGGTTTTGCCTATGTATTGATTATTGCACTGGCAGCCAAGTTTGGGCAGGCCGCTTACGGTCGTTTTGGGGGTAGGGCCCCGGGCATTAAATTTGAGCCCCGGCTGGGGTGGATGCTGATGGAACTTCCGGCTCCACTGGTTTTTATCATCATATTCTTTCAGGGGCAGAACAGTGATCAGCTGGTTCCTCTGATTTTTCTGGGTATCTGGATTATCCATTACAGTAACCGGGGCTTTATTAATCCACTGTTGATGCGTGTGCATAAAGGCAGTAAAGCATCATTCAATATATCAGTGGTGATTTTTGGCTGGATTGCTACCGCAGCACACGGCTTCTTCAGCGCTGATTTTATTGCTAACCATGCAAAACATCTCACACCAGAGTGGCTGACAGATCCGAGGTTTATAGTTGGTATTATTATTTATGCCATTGGCTTTATGTTAAACGTGCACTCGGATGCGGTGGTTCGTAACTTGCGGTCTAAGGTGCCTAACCCGAATGAGCCACGTTATAAAGTTCCCTATGGCGGTGGCTACCGTTTTGTTTCAAGCCCGAGTTACCTGGGGGAGATGCTGTCCTGGTTAGGCTTCGCGATATTCACCTGGTCATTGGCTGGTGTCTTTATTCTTCTGGTTACCATGGCTAATTTGGTACCACGGGCATTGGCGACTCATCGCTGGTACCAGAAACAGTTTGAAGATTACCCGCAGAACCGTAAGGCGCTTATCCCCTATTTGATTTAACAATACTGTGAAACTGTTTGTTTAGGGATATAAGCCTTGTTGACAGTGTCCCTCTTGCTTTCACCTGTCAGAACACGCCAAATGGAGACAAACTTGACACTTCTTCTAGTGTGGAATTTTATCTGGGATCACTTGTCTAGAAGTGTTCGGCCATTACTTGGGAGCGGGTGAGTGATGCAAAGAGTTGGTGATCAGGCGGGTAGCTTATATTCAGCGCAAAGAACGGACGGTGCAGCTACCGGAGAAGGATCAAAAAACAAGGCGGTTAGTCCATGCAAAAGCCATATGGCTAAGGGTGAAGTTCTACACCCTGAATTTGAAGCTGATATTTGTGATCGAAAGATCGATTTAACTTATCGGGGTTTAGGGGAAAGCAAAGTTAAGGGGCAAGCATTTTTGGGTGATAAGTACCAGGAGTTTGTTGATAGTCTTGGCAATCCTGACTCCTTTGCAATCTTTCTGAGAAAAGAAGGCGTGCTGAGTGATTCGCAAATCGACTTTCTCAAATTACTGGAAGAAAAAAAAGAGAAAGCCCGCAAATTGGTTGAAATGCTTGCGCTGAGGTTTGATTATCTTTCTTCTACTAACGAGAGGCTGAATATGCGAAGACAGATGGCTGTATGTTTAAGTTATTCAGGTAATGAGCACTCAGCTGATTTTCTGGGAAAAATTAATAGATAAAAACTCGTACTATTGATATGTGACAAACCAATGCTATTAGAGCCGTTAGGGCTCCAGTAGTTATATACATCTTTCAATGTTGGGAATAAAAGGGTATAGACTGTGAAGATTGCTCCTGCTACGGCACCCGCCGTCTGAAAATACAGCCTTATTTTTCAGACGGCGGGTTATGGGCCATGGTTAGTGAAAAGACTAAATTCCTAACTGTGGTTCTCTTTGGTCAGTTCGGCAATTTCTTTCAGGCGTTCCAGAACCTTCTGATTAATGGAGCCTTTCGGGTAATTACCTTTGCTGTTGATGGTCCCTGGACGGTGGCCTGTTAACAGCTCAAGAGCCTCTTCAACATGTGAAACGGCGTAGACGTTAAATTTCTTGGCTTTTACCGCGTCGACTACCTTGCTTTGCAGCATCAGGTTACGAACATTGGCTTGAGGAATGATAACACCCTGCTCGCCGGTCAGGCCTCTGGCATTACAGAGATCAAAGTATCCTTCAATCTTTTCGTTAACTCCGCCAATTGCCTGAACCTCTCCATGCTGATTCATGGAACCGGTAACGGCAAAACACTGTTTGATTGGAGTCTCGGTCAGTGCTGAAATTAAACAGCAGAGCTCTGCCATTGAAGCACTATCACCATCGATATAACCATAGGACTGCTCCATTGCGAGACTGGCAGAAATCGCCAGAGGGAACTTCTGCGCATAGCGACTACCCAGATAACCCGTAAGAATCATTACCCCTTTGGAGTGAATAGCCTGCCCCAGTGACACTTCCCGCTCAATATCGACAATGCCCTGGCTGCCTGGATAGACCGCACAGGTAATACGTGCAGGAGAACCAAAACAGGCATCACCGACCGAGAGTACGGTTAAGCCGTTGATCTTACCAACCTGTTCACCATCCGTATCAATAAGAATACTGCCTTCCAGCATATCATTCAGGATTTGCTGGCTGACTCTACCGGTACGCTCAGCTTTGGCTTCAAGTGCCCGGTCAATATGATCATGGTTGATCTTGCGGCCGCTACAACTTCGACGAATAAAGTCCGCTTCTGCCAGCAAATCAAAGAGCTCACCGATCTTGGCAGACAGCTGTGTCTGGTTTTCAGTCATTCGGGAGCTTTGTTCTACCATCCGTGCAACTGCTGACGCGGAAAGCGGCGGATAGTTTTCATCATCTGCCCGATTTTTCAGCAGCTGCGCAAAGGCCTGAACGGTTTCAGTGGAGCGTGGCAGCTGGTCATCAAAGTCTACCAATACCCGGAACATCTCGTGGAAGTCAGGGTCAAGCTGCTGAAGGATGTAATAAATATCCCGCGATCCAACCAGAATCACTTTTACATGCAATGGAATAATTTCCGGAGTGAGGGTGATGGTGTTCATCAAACCCATCTCGGAGTATGGGGATTCAATTTTTAACTGCCGCTCCTTCAGAGCGCGCTTCAATGCTTCCCAGACAAAGGGCTCTTCCAGAAGCTTATTGGCTTCCAGCAACAGGTAGCCACCATTGGCCTGATGCAGGGAACCGGGACAGATCTGACGGAAGTTGGTAACCAGGGCTCCCATCTCACTGGCGTATTCTATCCGGCCAAAGAGGTTCTTATAGTTGGGGTGTGACTCGTAGATAACCGGTGCCGCTGCATCATTCTTATGGCCAACCACCAGGTTGGGGGAGTACAGCTCTTCAAGCGCAGAGCGTTTACTGGCATCTTCTTTAGACTCCATTGCCCGCTCATCGGCAAGATACTCAATCACTGTTCGGTGCAGGTGCTGCTTGACCGCTTCCAGGTAATCCAGAATATTCTGCTCTTTGCTGTATTTTTTCAGCATAGGCTTCATCAACGGAGCCAGGGCTTGGTCGATGGTATCTTGGTTCAGGTCCTGCAGCTTTTCGTTGGATTCCCGTTTCCACTGGGGCAGTTCAACCAGTGACTCATTCAGCCGGGTTTCCAGTTCACTGATATCGTTATTGAACTTTTCCCGCTTCTTGTCCGGTAATTGAGCGAACTCAGTTTCATCCATCGCTTTACCGCCAGACATAGGTGTAAAGCTTAAGGCTCCGGTATCCCGGTATAAAGCGATATCTCTCTTCAGCGCTTCCTGTTCAATCTGATCAATGGCCTGGTCATAGCGCTTATTAAAGCTGCGTTCAATGGCACTTTTCTTTTGCTGGTAAGTGGGGTTTTCAAATGCCGCCGGAAAGGTCATCAGGAGCTTATCGATGAAACTCTCGAAGTCTTTCTGCAGATCACTGCCCAAGCCTGCGGGCAGTCTCAGGGCTTTCGGCTCACGGGGGTTGTCAAAGTTATTCACATAAGCCCAATCATCAGAGGAACTCTGTCTTTTGGCCTCTGTTTCAAGGTACTTACGTAAGTAGGACATCCGGCCTGTTCCGGACTCGCCCATAACGTAAATGTTATAACCTGAGCGGTGCATGGCGACACCAAACTGAATAGCACTGGTGGCTCGCTCCTGACCCAGGATACCGACGTAATTTTCCAGTTCTTCTGTGGACTTGAAACCCAAATCCTTCACTGGTTGCTTAGCGATGAGCTGATTCGCTGTTAGTTTGAGTTTTTTCACAAGTCTTGCCATTTCCCGCAAAATGCTTACACCATGGGAGTTCAGTGAAGCAATGGTGGTCGAAGATCTTCTTTTACAATCTCTATAGTACTCTCATTAAAAAGGTTTGTCGGCCTTGAGACCAGTGTGTTGATCTGAGAATTTAGAAATTGCATAGTGATTTAAGTGTTATCAGTGGTTGCAGAGCTTTTTTATGAACTTCTGGGGAAAGTGGCTGTCTACAGTCCTATTTGTTTTTGCCGCGAATCAAGGGTGTGCATCCATTGATGGTGACCTTGATCAGTTGATTTCTACATTACCGCCCGGGCATATCCACTCCATTAAAGTCATTGATGCTGAAACCGGTAAAGTTCTTTTTGACCGAAACAGTCGCTTTAACTTGTTGCCTGCTAGTACAGTCAAAGCGATAACCGCCATCTCGGCATACCGTGTGTTGGGAGAGGACTACAGATACTCAACGGTCTTATTGGGTAACAAGCCTTTGTCAGAGGATAAGGTCTATTCGGGGGATCTTGTTTTATCGTTTTCAGGTGACCCATCCCTTACAAGAACAGATCTTTCCGAATTGATGGGGAAACTGAATACCAAGGGTGTGAAAGTCATCAGGGGTAATATCTGGCTTGATGGTTCTATATATAATGGGTATCCAAGGGCAGGTGGTGCCAGTTGGGATGACCATAACATCTGCTTTGCCGCTCCTGTCAGCGCCATGATATTAGACCGTAACTGTTTTTTTGGTTGGCTGGTACCTTCTGGAAAAGAGGGGCAGCGGGCAAAGATGGTTTACGATGAACCCCAATGGCAGCTGTCCATTGATAATCGAATAGAAGTGCGAAAGCCGCGGGCGCATGAACAGAATGGCTGTGTCCAGGAGGTATGGCCATCATCAAACCATGAGTACCGTCTGGAAGGGTGTATTGAGCCTGATGCTAAACCAATGCGCATGGCTTTTTCAGTACGTGATCCTGAGCGTGCTGCTATAAGGTACGTTGAGTCTTTCTTGAAGGCGAATAATATCAAGCTTGAAGGAGAGGTGTTGGTTGATAAACCGCAGGGGGATGATTTTGAATGGGTTGTTGCTCAACATCTGTCGGCGCCTGTACCTGACTTATTACAGCGAGTACTGGATAAATCGGACAATTTATACGCCGACAGCATTCTCAAAACCATTGGGTCGTCTGTGAATGGTGAAAGGGGTTCTTATTTCTCAGGCACAGAAGCCGTTTTGGCGATGCTAAGAGAAGATGGTATTGATCTGACCAGAAGCAGGCTGGTGGATGGGTCTGGGTTGTCTCGATATAACATGCTCAGTGCTGATGATTTTACTGAAGTGCTGCAGTCGGGTTGGAGAAGCTGGGGAGAGAGAGCTCCCTGGTTGGCATCGCGGGATAATGAACGTCGATGGTTGAAGACCGGATATATGAGTGGAGTGAATAGCATGGTTGGCTATGCTTTCCCGGAAAAGAGTTCACCTTTGATATTTGCTGTTCTGCTGAATGGATTGAGGCCGATTCAGCCGGCGACAGATGAAGATATAAGAGCATTTCACCATGAGATCAGGCTGTTTCACAGGGCATTTCTTGAGCGACTGACAGATACGCGATAAAGAAGGTGTAAGCTTTTTGGTGGT
>NZ_JOJP01000001.1:4989526-5029526 GCF_000710775.1 Endozoicomonas elysicola | reverse complement strand
TAATGAAAATTCTTGCTGAGACACTCTCAAGTATATGATCGAAAGATCATTGCTAATGTGTATGGCGATGGATTCATAGCAATATGAATTCATTTGATCGTTAAAGGTAGTTATGCGATTCATAACAACCCTGGTCATCTAATTTATTAGATTGCTTTGGGTTATATGGTCAAGTGACTAAGCGTACACGGTGGATGCCTTGGCAGTCAGAGGCGATGAAGGACGTGGTAATCTGCGATAAGCTTTGGGGAGCCGATAAACAGGCTTTGATCCAGAGATTTCCGAATGGGGAAACCCACCAACACAAGTTGGTATTCCTTACCTGAATACATAGGGTTTGGAAGGCGAACCCGGGGAACTGAAACATCTAAGTACCCGGAGGAAAAGAAATCAATTGAGATTCCCCCAGTAGCGGCGAGCGAACGGGGAGTAGCCCTTAAGCAATTTTTGGTTTAGTGGAAGACTCTGGAAAGTGTCGCCATAGTGGGTGATAGCCCCGTACACGAAAGGCCAATTATTGTGAAATCGAGTAGGACGGGACACGTGAAATCCTGTCTGAACATGGGGGGACCATCCTCCAAGGCTAAATACTCCTGACTGACCGATAGTGAACCAGTACCGTGAGGGAAAGGCGAAAAGAACCCCGTTGAGGGGAGTGAAATAGAACCTGAATCCGTGTACGTACAAGCAGTGGGAGCCTACTTGTTAGGTGACTGCGTACCTTTTGTATAATGGGTCAGCGACTTAATTTCAGTAGCAAGGTTAACCGTATAGGGGAGCCGTAGGGAAACCGAGTCTTAATAGGGCGTTTAGTTGCTGGGATTAGACCCGAAACCGGGCGATCTATCCATGGGCAGGTTGAAGATTGAGTAACATCAATTGGAGGACCGAACCGACTATCGTTGAAAAGCTAGCGGATGACCTGTGGATAGGAGTGAAAGGCTAATCAAGCCCGGAGATAGCTGGTTCTCCTCGAAAGCTATTTAGGTAGCGCCTCGTGTATCACCATTGGGGGTAGAGCACTGTTTGGGCTAGGGGGTCATCCCGACTTACCAACCCCATGCAAACTCCGAATACCAATGAGTGCAATCACGGGAGACACACGGCGGGTGCTAACGTCCGTCGTGGAAAGGGAAACAACCCAGACCGTCAGCTAAGGTCCCAAAGTAACAGTTAAGTGGGAAACGATGTGAGAAGGCCCAGACAGCCAGGAGGTTGGCTTAGAAGCAGCCACCCTTTAAAGAAAGCGTAATAGCTCACTGGTCGAGTCGGCTCGCGCGGAAGATTTAACGGGGCTCAAACTGTTCACCGAAGCTACGGGTACGTAATTTATTACGTGCGGTAGAGGAGCGTTCTGTAAGCCGTTGAAGGTGTATCGGGAGGTATGCTGGAGGTATCAGAAGTGCGAATGCTGACATGAGTAACGACAAGGGGAGTGAGAAGCTCCCCCGCCGGAAGACCAAGGGTTCCTGCGCAACGTTAATCGGCGCAGGGTGAGTCGGCCCCTAAGGTGAGGTCGAAAGACGTAATCGATGGGAAACAGGTCAATATTCCTGTACCCCTTTTGACTGCGATGGAGTGACGGAGAAGGCTAGGTCAGCGCAGCGTTGGTTGTCTGCGTTTAAGATCGTAGGCTGGGGACCCAGGCAAATCCGGGTCCTCAAGGCCGAGAATTGATGACGAGGTTCTAAGGAGCTGAAGTGATTGATGCCATGCTTCCAGGAAAAACTTCTAAGCTTCAGGTCAGAAGGGACCGTACCCCAAACCGACACAGGTGGTCAGGTAGAGAATACCAAGGCGCTTGAGAGAACTCGGGTGAAGGAACTAGGCAAAATGGCACCGTAACTTCGGGAGAAGGTGCGCCGGCTTTGGTGATCGGACTTGCTCCGTAAGCTGAGGCTGGTCGAAGATACCAGGTGGCTGCGACTGTTTATTAAAAACACAGCACTGTGCAAACACGAAAGTGGACGTATACGGTGTGACGCCTGCCCGGTGCCGGAAGGTTAATTGATGGGGTTATCTTCGGAGAAGCTCTTGATCGAAGCCCCGGTAAACGGCGGCCGTAACTATAACGGTCCTAAGGTAGCGAAATTCCTTGTCGGGTAAGTTCCGACCTGCACGAATGGCGTAACGATGGCCACGCTGTCTCCACCCGAGACTCAGTGAAATTGAAATCGCTGTTAAGATGCAGCGTATCCGCGGCTAGACGGAAAGACCCCGTGAACCTTTACTACAGCTTCACAGTGGATCTTGATGTTGCTTGTGTAGGATAGGTGGGAGGCTTTGAAGCGTGAACGCCAGTTTGCGTGGAGCCATCCTTGAAATACCACCCTGGCAATATTGAGGTTCTAACCCAGGTCCTGAAACGGGATCGGGGACATTGTGTGGTGGGTAGTTTGACTGGGGCGGTCTCCTCCCAAAGAGTAACGGAGGAGCACGAAGGTTGGCTAAGTACGGTCGGACATCGTACGGTTAGTGTAATGGCACAAGCCAGCTTGACTGCGAGAGGTACATCTCGAGCAGGTACGAAAGTAGGTCATAGTGATCCGGTGGTTCTGAATGGAAGGGCCATCGCTCAACGGATAAAAGGTACTCCGGGGATAACAGGCTGATACCGCCCAAGAGTTCACATCGACGGCGGTGTTTGGCACCTCGATGTCGGCTCATCACATCCTGGGGCTGAAGCCGGTCCCAAGGGTATGGCTGTTCGCCATTTAAAGTGGTACGCGAGCTGGGTTTAGAACGTCGTGAGACAGTTCGGTCCCTATCTGCCGTGGACGTTGGAAGTTTGAGAAGAGCTGCTCCTAGTACGAGAGGACCGGAGTGGACGGACCACTGGTGTTCGGGTTGTGTCGCCAGACGCATTGCCCGGTAGCTATGTTCGGACGGGATAACCGCTGAAAGCATCTAAGCGGGAAGCCCCCTTCAAGATGAGACTTCCCTGGGTACTAGATGCCCCTGAAGAGCCGTTAAAGACTATGACGTTGATAGGTTGGGTGTGTAAGCGCTGTGAGGCGTTGAGCTAACCAATACTAATGACTCGTGCGGCTTGACCATATAACGCCAAAGCGATTTAGAGTGTAGAGATACATAGCCATACGCAAGAGTGTGAAGCAAGAAGCAGCTTAAGACAGGATTCCGGAACTGAGAGCCGATAGGCTTTGAGTTCAACCAGTTAAGCCTGGCGACCATAGAAGGTTAGAACCACCTGATCCCATCCCGAACTCAGCAGTGAAATGACCGATCGCCGATGGTAGTGTGGGGCTTCCCCATGTGAGAGTAGGTCATCGCCAGGCACCAATTAGAGAACCCCGATAGAGCAATCTGTCGGGGTTTTTGCTGTGTGTGGTAAAAAATTACAGAAAGGGAAATGAGATCACGGCAAACATGTTGAAGATACTCATGATCAGGCTCATCAATATTACTCAATTAGAATTCTTGATCTCAAAGTTGGCAACAAAATTACAGGAAGGGTGTAGAGTTAACGCATATTAGTTATTCTGGATGAATGCTCGCAGGGTATGTTGTGGATCCAGATGAGGTCTTTTTTTAGGAGAAAACGGATAGGAATTCGGAAATATTTTTATGGGATTCATAATAAATTTAATAGATCTTGTTTGAATATATTGGTGGATAAATAGCCTGAACTTATCGGTTAAACTATCATAGTTGTCTGTATTCAAGGCCTTATAATTATTTTTAATCGAGATTAAAGTACTGAAAGGAAGTTGCTTAGAAGTCAATTAACCCTGTTTCTTAACCTATTACGCAGTCACAATGAATGATGTTCTTTAGGACAGTAAACTCTGTTAGTTTTATTGCTCTGATTCTCTTTCCGCTGATGCTATTGGCAACGGCCAATTTAGTCGTTAGATTCTTGCCAATGACGGCGGCTAAAGAAGAGCAGGTTGTGCGTTTAGGCGTTCTTAATTTAGGGTCAGCTTCTGTCCTCCATCTTGGTCATGACCATGGTATTTTTCAGGAGCATGGGATAAACCTTGAGGTGATCACTTTTGAAACAGCTCAGCAAGTTGCGATTGCTGTTGCATCAGGTCAGGCGGATATTGGTGTGGCAGGTATAACTGCAGGGCTATACAATCTTGCTGGGCAGAATAAATTGAAGGTCATTGCTGGCAGTATTCGTGAGAGAGAAGGCTGGCCTGCTAACGCATATTTGATTTCCAATAAGCTCTGGAATAGTGGTATTCGCCATCCCTCAGAATTGAAAAACGTCAGCTTTGGAGTTACGGATATTGGCTCGACTCCCCATTACATGATGGCAATGCTTTCTGAGAAATATAATCTGGGCTTATTAAAAGAGGAAAGGCTGATTCCCCTTGGTTCAATTGTTGCTATGAAATCGGCTCTTGCCAGTGGCAGAATCGACAGTGTTGTTCTACCAGAATATATTGCTCATCAATTAGAAGGTTCAGGTCAGGGTCATATCATTGGTTATGTTGGCGATGAAACTCCTTGGCAGATAGCTGGTATATTTGCTTCCAGTAAAATATTAAAAAGCAGAAGAGTAATTGTGAAAAAGTTTCTGGCTGCATCATTGGATTCTGCAAGGCTTTATCGAAAGTATTTTATTAATGAGAGTCACGATAGCTCTAGTGATTTTGAAAATGAGAAAGTTAAGAGTGCTATTACAATTGGCAAGTTTATCAAGCCGGCTTTAAATGCAGAAGAGGTGATACGATACCCTGTGTATATAGATGCAAATGGTGAGCTGGATACAGAGAGTATAAGAAAACAGATAAAATGGTATCAGGATAATAATATGGTTAAAAAGGGGATTAATCTTCTGAACGTAATCGATGATGAATTAATAAAGCCCCTTCAGAAAGGCTAGTCGTTGTTGTGTTGGAATTTCGTGATGTTACCTTCAGCTACTCTGATGCTGAGATTATAAAAAAACTGAGCCTGAACTTTGTGAATAATAGAGTAACGGCCATTGTCGGTCCTTCTGGCTGTGGGAAAAGTACGATTTTTAAATTGATCTCAGGATTGATTAAACCATCCTCAGGGATTATCAACACTGATTTTCATAGAGATACGATCAGCTATGTTTTCCAGGATTACCGGCTTCTCCCATGGTTCAATGTTTATGAAAATGTGGCAGTAGGGTTAGCCAGATCTGGAGGTAGCCGTTCAGATAAAGATGGGCTTATTAACTCTGCCCTTTGTCTAGTCAATATGAGCTCTTGCTCCGCAATGTATCCCTTTCAGCTATCTGGTGGAATGCAGCAAAGAGTAGGCCTGGCAAGGGCGCTGGTTTCAAAGCCTGAGTTGCTGTTGATGGATGAGCCATTTTCTGCTGTCGACGGGCAAACTCGCCAGCTACTGGTTGAAGAGTTCAAACAGCTAAAAGATGAAATATTAGTGACAACACTGATCGCCACTCATCAGTTTCAGGATGTGATTGATCTGGCGGATCAGGTTGTGCTTTTGAGCTCAAGCCCAGCAACTTGTCTTAAAATCATTAACGTTCAGTCGTATATAGAACACTCTGGAGAGAAAGCCCTTTGCGATGAGATGTGGAAAACCCTGAAGAGTTATGTCGACTCGACACTTAAGCATGTCGCATCGTAGTTGATTCAGAGTTTGCTTTTCATGGTTAAAAATGCGCTTTTATCATTATTAAGTATTATGGCTGGCTGTGTGGTATGGGAACTGGCGATTTATATATCAAGCGGTAATCTCTTACCTGGCCCATATTCTGTTATGAAAGCGCTTGTTGAGCTTTTGTTTTCTCAAGACTTTTCCCGACATGTTTGCTGTTCACTTCTTATTTTCTTTTCTGGCTGGTTTATCGGTATTTTTTGTGGAGTAATAACCGGAATCTTTCTTGGCTTTTTTGAGTATGCCTATCGATTGGGGTTGCCATGGATTGCGCTACTGTTTCCCATTCCCAAAATTGCGCTGTTACCTGTATTTATTATTTTGCTGGGAGTTGGAGAAGGTGCCCGAATAGCTACCATTGCTTCAGGTGTATTTTTTCCTGCGGTATTTTGTATGCTTCAAGGGGTACGTTCTGTATCACCCAAGCTGATTGAGATGGGAACGGTGTTTGGGCTTACAAGAGCACAACAATTATACAAAATAGTGATACCCAGCACTTTACCTTCTCTGTTTCTTGCCTGCCGACTGACAACAGCCATTGCATTAATATTACTGGTTTCTGCGGAAATGATTGGTGCCAATTATGGTATTGGTGCCTTTATTCTCGGGGCAGGGGCAATGGCCTTGATGGATCAAATGCTGGCAGGCGTTCTGGTTCTATCTCTTTTTGGTTTAATACTGTTTGGCCTATGGGCTGCTCTTGAAAAGAAAGTGCTCTATTGGCAGGAGTAAACGTCAACAGACCTTATGACCTTCCCGATACGGCTGCATCATAAGATTCAATAGTTTCAGCAGCTTTAATTATCTGCTGCTTGAGCCATACCAAGCTGGGATCTTTATCTCTCAGTGGATGCCAGGCCAGCAGATGGCGATAAGTCAGTTCACTGCTGGCGATTGGGTAGTAAATAAAGCCAAATTGCTGTTCATAATATCGGGCAATGGCAGAAGGTAGAGCAGTCACCAGGCCAAGCTTTTCCATAAGTACGGGAACGGCGACAAAACCAGATGTCTTAATGGCAATATTTCGTTCAATGCCCTGCTGCTGACACCATTCATCCATAAGTGCCTGTGAATGACCCCAGGTTGATGGATAGATAAACTTTAAGAGCTTCATGTTATCAGCAGTAATCATTTCCTGGACATTATCTATTGGCTTAGGCGCTATCACAACGAGCTGTTCGGTAATAATACTGGTGGTTCTTAATGATTTTGCCAGCCGTCCCAGTGTTTCAAAACCAATAACGAGATCAATGGCTCCAGACTCCAGTTCCCTTGAGTAATCCGTTGCTTTCAGACCTTCAATCTCGATTTTAATATCAGGGGCCAGCAGGGCTATCCGCTCCATGAGAACCGGTAATAAGACGAGTTCGACATAGTCTCCCCCAGCAAGACGAAACTTGGCTTTGCTGTGGGCAGGTTCGAAAACCGGGGTATTGTTTATGCTCTGTTCCAGCAGGAGCATTGCCTGTCTAACCGATGGTGAGATCAGTTTGGCTTGTTCGGTTGGAGCCATCCCGCCATATACCGGGATAAAAAGCTCATCATTGAATTGTCGTCTAAGTCGGGAAAGGGCATGACTTATAGTAGATTGTGATAAGTGTAGCTTCTGCGCAACTCGGCTGACACTTCTTTCTAGCATCAACAGGTCGAAAACTCTCAATAGATTCAAATCAATACGGTTCAGGTCACTCATAGTATGTACAAAGTAGATGAAGAGGATTGGTTGAGTATGAAGTATCGATAGAATGCATGGCTGGATGATGAGGTTTCATTGTATCAATAGATGACAGTTGTATAAAGTTCGCGCAATTTTGACTTTAGGCGCTTGTGCGAGATATTTAGATGTTAAGAAATTACCTCTTTCTCTTCGGTATTGGAGTTATCTGGGGGTCCCAGTTCATTTTTCAGCAAATGGCGGTTGCTGATATTTCTCCTGTGTGGGTAGGGGCTGGCCGTTCGCTGATTGGCTTCCTGACTCTGGTTATCATTTGTCAGGTGATGAGGATTAAAAGCAACGGCGGCCAATGGTTTAAGTTCAGCCTGATTGGGCTGCTGGAAGCGACGATTCCTTTTATTTTGGTTGCCTGGGGGCAGCAATACCTTGATACAGCGATTGCGGCAATTTTGATGGGCACCATACCATTCTTTACGGTAATCCTGGCTCCTCTGGTTATAAAAGGTGCACGTATCACTTTTGCAGGTATTGGTAGTGTACTGTTAGGTTTCTCCGGTCTGGTGATGTTGTTTTACCCTGAACTGATGTCAGGCAGCAGCACTACTAATCTGATGGCTGCGGGCGCCATTATCGTTGCTTCAGCCTGTTTTTCCGTTGCCCTTTTATTATTGAAGGGGGTGGAAAACGAACATCCACTGATCATTGCCAGAAATGTTCTTGGCAGTGCTTCAGTCCAGATCATTCTCTTTGCCATGCTTGTGGCTCCGGTCACAGAAATTACACCAACAGCATCCAGTCTGATGGCAGTGACATACCTGGGCACTCTGTGTGCTGGCCTCGTGTACTTCCTGTATATGATGCTGATCCGTGATGCAGGACCGGTATTTGCTTCACTGAATAATTATCTGGTACCCATGATTGGTGTTTTACTAGGAGCGACCATCAATGGTGAAGCTCTGTCAGTTCATTCCTGGGCAGCCCTTGCCACCATTATGATGGCAGTGGCCTTTAACCAGATATTTACCGGCAAGTCTTCCAAAGGCAGTGAGTCAAGTGAACCAGAAGAAGCTTCCGCAGAGGGGCTGCTACCAGCCAAATAATTTCAGGTCTTTATCCAGACGAAAATTGGTTGAAAGCACTGCATGCTGATTCAGGTTGTATTTGATCTCGGCATGCAGTTTCTGGTCACGAAGCAGAGCCGGAATATTTCTGACATAGAGGTTATGGTAATAAACTTCTTTTAAGGTCTTGATCATCCGGTTGCTGAAGTCTCCCTGACTACTCCAGGAAATAGTGTCAGGGCTTGGCAAAAAAGCATCTGCTGCGGTTTCTCTGTCGCGGCTGGCGGAAATGACCATCATATAGGCAGGAATATCCCTGTCCCTTCCTGTATCAATCTCTTCGACAATATCCGGATGCAGCGTGTTGTATAGATACCGGTAGGGTAAATCAAACATACTTCCGGAGTGGCAGGTGTCAACAAATACCAAAAGTCTAGTGCTCTTGTGAAAGCGTTTGAAGGCATGGTGAAGTTCATCATCTGAAACAATATCACGACCGCAGACCATCAGTTCATCCATTTGATCTAACTCATCACCGCTGGTATCAGCTCTACGGGTACCATGCCCACTGAAGCTGATCATAATTCGATGAGGTCCAGCTTCACTATGGGTTTGCTCTGCCAGACGTTCAATTTCCGAGAGGACGATGGATTTGCTGAGTGGGCCAAATCGATCAGTTCGCACCTTCAGAGAAGTGGCTGGGATGCCCTTGCTGATAGCGGCCCAGTTAAAAAAGTTCCACGCATCATTACGGCAGCCATTTAGTGTTGATACCTCAGGGATCTGATCATAGTTTTGCCCGGTAAACAGTCCCTTGATCAGATGCATGTTTTCAAACTCAAAATAGAAGTCGGTATCCAGCGGACACTGGTTGTCATAACAAACCGTCTGATTAACCCCAAAACTTGAATTGTAAGAGCTATGGGCTTTTAACGGGGATAACAGTGTTAATAGCAGACAGGCGAGCAGTGTGATTGTGCCGAATACAGATTTTTGAATTCGAGCTATACAGGAAGTGAGCATGGTATGCCTCATGCTTAACAGCTTGAGAGGTGGTGAGTGATGGGGTAAAGATAATCAGGTTAGCAGACGCACATTGAAATATAGTGGTAAATCGCAGAAAAAAACATCGGATCATGCTTGCATGCTGAACAGCTTTCCTTATAATCAGCCGCGTCTGGTGAGGGATGAGGTTCTTCTTCCTGAGTCAGGTCTAGATGGTGGGCGTAGCTCAGTTGGCAGAGCTCCGGATTGTGATTCCGGCGGTCGAGGGTTCGAGCCCCTTCGCCCACCCCATCTTTATTTCCTTCCTTGTTCAATCTCCGATTCTTATTATTTCCACGACTGCTGGCATTTCTGCATTTTGATAAATGTGTCGTATTTTGCTTCGTAAAAATCAAACAGTTGCTGGTTAGGTTCTATCATATCGTGGTAGCGACTCATGGCTCTCATGGCGTCCTCAATACTGTTGTGTATCCCCGCGGCTACAGATCCAGTGATAGCTCCGGAAAGCAGCATACTTTCTCTCTCTTCCGAAATGGCTGCTGGCATATTGAGTATATTGATATGTTCAGTCAGCAGTAGTTTGTTTTTTGCCAACCCCCCGGTGGGCATTAAGAGTTCAAAGTTATATCCGGCTTTCTTTAACTTCTCTAACTGATAGCGAGCATCCAGAGCCAGGGCCTGAATACTGGCAAGGTACAACACTGCAAGCGACTGGTGACTTTTATCCAGGGACAGGCCGGTAATCATGCCCCGCTGTGGTTGATCAACTTCAGGTGAGTCAAAGTAAGGGAGCATATGAAGGTGCGCTGTCAGTTTGCTTACATCTTCAGCGTATTCCGATCTATTGTTACCAGCCAGCTCATAGAGAATCTGGTTAAGGTACTCATGAACCCCAATACCCAGGCTGACAGCAATATCATAAATTGAGCTGTAAGCCGGGTGTGATGTGATGATGTGATCAATGAAGGCTCCAGCCGCGGTTTGCCTGACATATATCAACGAGTAGCCTTCAAGGACTGAAGGATATGGGCCATCTGCACCATTGCTGGTTAACATGCCCTTGCTGAAGGTGACATAGTTGGATGAGGTTCCACCGATAAAACTGATTCTTCTGGTAATGCAGCCCAGTGGTTGCTGGCTGTTCTGATGATTATCGGCCAGTATGGTGGCGAGAGTTCCTCCATAAGCATCAATAATCCCTGTGGAAACAGGGGTTCCCAGTTTGAGGTTTAGTTGATCCGCTGCACTTTTGCACAGGCCTCCCCCGATAGCAGCTCCGATCTCAAGCGATTCACCATCAAATCGCTCTTCAATTTCAATATTCAGTTTAGCTGCAGCATCCCTGGTAAAGATCTGACTGGTTGAAGTGGGTGTTCTGGTCACACAACCCGTTAACTTCCAGGTCACATAATCATAGAGATCGAGGATGCAGGTTGCGGCTTGCCAAGTTTCCGGGGCACTTTGGAAGAGCCACAGTAATTTGCTTGAGTTACTCTTGGCGCTGATTCTTGAACCCGCATGAGCAAATAGTCCCGGGTAGTCTCTGGCAATAACCGCTGCCTGTTGACTGGCCCGACTGTCCATCCAGCCAAAAGTATTAGCACGATGGCTCCCGGGCAGGTGGACAGGCAACATCTGTTCATCCAGAAGAACCAGAGAGTAGGTTGTATCAATACCTATCCCTTTAATATCCTCTTGATTCAGTGGGTGTTCAGCGGTTAATCGATTTACGCTGGTTACCAGGGCTTCCCAGATATTATCTGAACAGAACTCCATGGTACTGGCGGTTTTCCAGATCAGAAGCGGCTCTTCGTCATAGGCAAGGATATGCCCTTCCAATGAAACAAAAGCGCTGCGCAAACTGTGGGTGCCTACATCAATACTGAGTAAAACTGGCCGCATCTGTGATAATGTCCTTGGAACAGTGTCTCGGATAAGAATAGCTCTGTTCCTGCATTTGGTTAGGTTCTGGTTCGGAGCCTGCCGGACTTAACCGGCCGTAGCGAGAAAAAGTCCGGTTTGAGCCAGTTTTTATGCTGATTTGAGGCGAATGGTGGTTCTATTCAACGAAAAGCAGCATAAAAACTGGCCAAATCCGGCTTTTTTGCAGTAGGCCAGTGTTAAGTCCGACAGGCTCCCAGTAAGGTGAGATAATTCATGCGCATGAACAGGGTAATCGGGCATAGAGGTCTGGCGGGAGAGGCTCCGGAAAATACGCTGGCAGGTATTAGATTGGCTGCTGAGCAAGGGATGAAGTGGGTAGAGGTGGACGTTACTCTACTTAGTGATGGTACACCTGTGCTTTTTCATGACCGTCGACTGAACCGCACAACCGATAAAAAAGGTCGGTTGAAGTCGTTAACCTACTCTGAGCTGGAAACAGTCGATGCGGGCAGCTGGTTCTCTAACCAATTTTCAGGTGAGAAGATTCCTCAACTTGGAGAGGCACTTAAACTGATTAAAGTGCTTGGGCTCGGTCTGAATCTTGAATTGAAAACCAATGGCTGTTCAGAATCCAAGTTAGTAGAAACGGTATTAAAGACCATTAGTGAGGTTGGATTTCCAAAAGATAGGCTTCTGGTTTCCAGCTTTAATTATCAGGCACTGGTCAGTTTTTCAGACCGTTCCGATATTCAGGTTGGCTGTTTGTTTGAACGACTGCCAATGAACTGGCGCAAGAAAGCATTGAGGGTCAATGCTGTAACCATCCACCTGAACAGTAAGCGAACTTCAAAACGACAGATTTCACGAGTGAAGTCCAAAGGCTATGAACTCTACTGCTATACGGTTAACTCGCTGACGTTTGCCAGACAACTTATGGGTTATGGTGTTGATGGAGTTTTCTCGGATTTCCCGTTGCAGGATAACTGAAGGCATTGAGACAACTGTTACCGATAAAACTCAACAAAGAACTCAGCATAGCCTTCCAGTTTCAAATGATGTCGCATGGCTGGAGCAATCACAGCTTGCTCTCCTTCGGTAAGTGATGTGTCTTCACCGGTTTCATCATCACAAAATACCAGGCCGCCTTTGGTAATATGCAAAACGCCCCAAACACCTTCTGCTGTCGAGTGTTCTTTGATAAATGCTGCAGGGCAGCACTCTGAAGTAAAGAGTTTGGTTTTTTTATAAGCGGATACGTGCTCAGGTAGTGTGTTCACGAGTTACACTCCTCAAGAGATAGCAGGAACCAGGCAAGCGCTAGTACTGTTAATAGTTTGCACAATTCAATGACGCCATAAATGGCGTGAAAATGACCCACTTGCGGTTTTTGTCCGGCAATAATGTCAAGTGCCTGCTGATTAAGTATGGGAAGCAGCCACGCAGACTGCATGATCTGCATAAAAACGATGAGCGCTAGCCACCGAATCATACCGCTGGGTGAATATCTGAGCGACACCAGGACGAGCAGCGCAATAATGAGCCATTGAACTTTGTCAAAAACGGCAAAGACATGACGCCCAACATCGACGCCGACCGAAAGAGTCAGGCAGGGCGCTGTAAATTTCACCGGGGTAGCCAGAAAAGAAATACCCAGTATCATGCCTGCCCATATCAGCAGTAACAGCATGGCCATGTGTGTAGAATTGCTCTTCATCGAGTTACTCATCCATCGCCATATTGTTAGCATTGAACTTTCTCTGTCCAAGGGCGAGTTTGGCCATAAACCCGGCCAGAGCCAGTGCTCCCATACCAAAAATGATATCTCCCACCATCCTTAACCAGACAAGCGTATGGATAATGGGTTGATGAATAAACTCTGGTGATCGTGCATACCAGTAACCTTCACTTGCACTGGCGATACCCTGTAAAACCCCAATGGGCAAGAGGGTGGTTAATGCCATTGCCGCCAACCCGCCATTAAGGCTCCAGAATGCCCATTTTAATAGTCGATCATCCCAGCAGGCAGGATTGGCAAGTCTTTTCATACAGGTTAATAGAAGACCAATGCCGAGCATGCCATAGACACCAAACAGTGCGGTATGGCCGTGAAGTGGAGTGGTGTTCAAGCCCTGGATGTAATAAAGCGAAATGGGGGGGTTGATCAGGAAACCGAATACACCGGCACCGACCAAGTTCCAGAAAGCGGTGGCAACAAAGAAAAGAATGGGCCATTGGTAGGCTTTTACCCACGTAGCTGCTTTTCGGAGCCGGTAGTTTTCATAAGCCTCCAGTCCAATCAGACACAAAGGAACGACTTCCAAAGCTGAGAAACTGGCACCCCAGGCAATGACGGAGGTAGGCACACCCGCGAAATAGAGGTGATGAAGAGTGCCAATAATACCGCCCACCAGAAATATGGTAGTGGCAAAAACAACAGCGCTGTTGGCTGATTGTGTTCGTATTAACCCAAGCCGGACAAAAAGAATGGCAATAACGGCAGTGGCAAAGACTTCAAAAAAGGCCTCAACCCAGAGGTGAACTACCCACCAGCGCCAATACTCTGCCAGAGCCAGATGGGTGTGTTTTCCCATAAACAGACCGGCTCCATAAAACAGGCCAATGGCAATGGATGAGAGAAAAAATACCCAGAGCACCTGTTTGTCACCGGCGTTGCGATGAAGCGCAGGGATTATTGCCCGGGTAACCAGTGCCAGCCACAGTAGAAGCCCGGTAAACAGCGCTATCTGCCAGAACCGGCCAAGGTCAACGTATTCATACCCTTGATGGCCAAACCAGAAATTCATATCCAGATTGAAGTATTGCCCTACCCCTAGCCACTCTCCGGCCATGGAGCCAGTGACCACGAGAAGCAGTGCACCATACAGCAGATTAACCCCAAGCTTTTGATACCGTGGTTCAGCGCCTGACAGTAAAGGCGCAAAATAGAGCCCGGTACCCAGCCACGTTGTTGCAATCCAGAAAAGTCCCAGCTGGGTGTGCCAGGTTCGGGTAATGGCGTAAGGAAGAATCTCACTGAGATTGATGCCGTAAAACTCCTGACCTTCTACGGCATAATGGGCGGTGACTCCTCCAAGGATGATCTGAAGTACAAACAGTGCAATGGCGGTACCGAAAAACTTCCGTGTAGCCATCATTGAAGGTGTCACCGTGGACTGAGCCAGAGGGTCACTGGAAGGGGGTGCTGGTAAGCTTTCGTTTCTGACCGTAGCGGCATGATGCCACGCCATGGCGCCAATACCGGCTATCAGCAATACAATACTGAAAATGGACCAGCCAAGCAGGGCTCCAGCTGGAGTGTTATCAATCAGGGGTTCATGAGGCCAGTTGCTGGTATAGGTGATATCGCTGTCGGGTCGATTGGTGGATGTGGCCCAGGTTGTCCAGAATAGAAATGCTGTCAGTTGTCTTCTGTAACTGGCATTTTCTATGGGGTTTTCACGAATGGCGTACTGTTCCCTGAGTGTCTGGAACTCAGGGTTGTTACCAAAGAGCTGTTGGTAATAGTGAGACATAGCTTCGGTGGTTTCAGTGCGTTCAGCAGATAGTGTGATCACTCTGTTTTCCGAGTTCAGTGTATTGGTTCTGATGGACTCCCGGGTTCTTGCTTTTACGGAGGCCTTAAGATGCTCTGGCAGGGATTGATAGGTCTGGTTAAAGTCCTTGAAGGCGAAAACATCCAGCAGTTGTAATGCTTCACGATGTAGCCAGTCTGCATTCCAGTCAGGGGCGACATAACTTCCATGCCCCCAGATAGAACCGGTTTCATGGCCTCCAATAGATCGCCATACCAGCTGCCCCTGTAAAATATCCTCTTTGGTAAACAAAAGCTTACCGTTGATGCTGACTACTTTATCCGGGATAGGGGGAGCGTGACGGTAGATCGCCTGACCCTGCCATAACAGAATTGCAAATGAGACAATAAAGACGATCCCCAGTACTTGCCAAGCTCTGCGATCAACCTGCGACATACCTGACCTCTGCGCCGTTGCAGTCATTCTTGTGATTTAATTGTAGCATTTAAAATGCATGTTATAGTTTGTGTATGAAAATAATGTCAGATTGGCTGTTGTTTCAGGCTTGGCTACAAGGTGTGCTGATGGGGCGATGTAGAGAAATCAAGAGGTGGTTATGAAGGATATCACTACTTCAGACGATATCAGGCTGCTGGTGGAGACCTTCTATGGCAGAGTCCAGAAGGATGACGTGCTAGGGCCTATTTTTAACGATATTGCCCAGGTTGACTGGGAATATCATCTACCCATTATGATTACATTCTGGGAGTCGTTACTGTTGAAGTCCCGAGGTTACCGTAGAAATGCGCTGCAGCCTCATCTTGAGGTGTTTCAGAAGGTCGATTTTCACCCCGAACAGATGGAACGATGGCTGAAACTGTTTGATCAGACACTGGATGACTGCTTTATAGGGGATAATGCGGAAAAGGCAAAAAGTTGGGCAAGGGGTATTGCTCGCAACTTGCAAAAGCATATTGTGATGCAGGGGAATATCGTTGGATTGCAAATTCAGGAGAGGGAGTAGGGGAGAACAGGCTGATTTCAGCCTGTTCATGGTTCTGCCTAAAGTTCGTCCACTTCCCTCAGGTATTTGAACAGCTTTCTTGCCGCCGCTGGAGGCTTGTCCTGGGAGGCTTCTTTCTGGGCATTGCGAACCAGTTGACGGATATGCTGGTGGTCAGCTTCCGGGTAGTGCTCCAGATATTCAGTTAATGCCGTGTGACTGTCATCATCATGGATAAGCTGGTCACGCCACCTCTCCAATTGATGGAACCGGCGGTTGTATTCTTCACTGGAGGAATCCAGCTGATTTAGAAGTTCCGTGATGGGTTCAATATCCTGGTCAGCCAGCAGTTTTCCAACAAAACCGAGGTGCCGCTTTCTGGCATTATGACTTTTAATGCGTTTACTCTCATCCAGAGCTTCACGAAGGCGATCATTCAGAGGCAGCTTATCCAGCAGTGTTGGCTTAAGTTCCATCAGTCGGGCACCGATACTCTTCAGCTCATCCATGTCACGCTTGAGTTCGGATTTGCTGACGATGATGACTTCTTCGGTTTCTTCATCGTCCCAGGCTTCCTGGATACGACGGCTCTTTTTACTCATAGAGGGTTGCCATTGATGGGAATCTGCAGTTTTCATAAAGTTGGATTATGGCAAAGCAGTTCCATGGATAGGAAAATAGATACAATTCTTAGTATTTTACTTCAGAATGCTTCTCAATTGGGATGTTTTTTCCCTTGTGTCGGATAGAGCAACTATCTGATGCATTCTTCGATGAGCAGCGGCACAATAGATATAAACAAAACAGATCAGGTGGAATCATGGGCGAATCTTCCAATGCAGTACTGGATCCACGTAGCGAAGAGGCCAGACTGAAAACACTGGCTAACGATATTCTTGATGAGGCCGCCAGGCAGGGAGCTGACGCCTGTGAGGTTGGTATCAGTATGGATGCAGGTCTTTCCGCCAGTGTTCGTATGGGTGAAGTTGAAACGGTTGAGTTTAATCGTGACCAGGGGTTGGGTATTACCGTGTACCTTGGTAAACGGAAAGGTTCGGCAAGTACTTCTGATAGTAGCCTGCAGGCGATTCGTGAAACAGTAAAAGCTGCCTGTGATATTGCCCGTTACACCTCCGAAGATCCTTATGCAGGTCTTGCAGATGCAACTTTGATGGCAGACGGCGAGTCGCTTCCTGATCTTGATTTGTATCATCCCTGGGGGATAGATGCCCAGCAGGCTATTGATTTGGCACTGCAATGTGAAGATGCGGGCCGGGCCTACAGTAATAAAATTATTAATTCAGACGGAGCCAGTGTATCCAGCCACCAGGGCTGCCGTGTCTATGGAAACAGTCATGGTTTTGTTGGCAGTTATGTTTCCAGTCGCCACAGCCTGAGTGCTGTGTTGATTGGCATGCAGGGAGATGAGATGCAGCGGGATTACTGGTACACAGTAAACCGTAATGCCAATGAACTGGAAAAAGCGATCGCTGTCGGTAAGAAAGCTGCAGAGCGCACGGTTCGCAGACTTGGAGCGCGCAAAGTAGGTACTGCAGAGGTACCTGTGCTGTTTGCACCAGAGGTAGCTTCAGGCCTTATCTCTCATTTTCTGGGGGCGATCAGTGGTGGTAGTCTCTATCGTCAGGCCTCTTTCCTGCTGGATCATCTGGGTAAACCAATTTTCCCAGAATGGATGCGCATTCATGAGCAGCCTCTATTAAAGAACATGCTCGGATCTGCGAGTTTTGATAATGATGGGTTGGCAACCTACGCCAAAGACTTTATTACAGATGGTATTTTGCAGCATTACATTTTAAGTACATACTCTGCCCGTAAGTTAGGCATGGATAGCACTGGTAATGCGGGTGGTGTCAATAACCTGTTTGTTGAAAGTAATGCTGGCGATCAGAGTGAGCTGTTGAAGCAAATGGGTACCGGTTTACTGGTAACAGAGCTGATGGGGCAGGGGGTTAATACCGTAACGGGCGATTATTCCCGTGGCGCTGGTGGATTCTGGGTAGAGAATGGTGAAATCCAGTTCCCGGTTTCTGAGGTGACCATTGCCGGCAACCTGAAAGATATCTATCGGAATATTGTTGCTGTCGGTAATGACGTGGATAAGCGGGGGAATATCCAGACCGGTTCAATTCTAATCAGCAGTATGAAACTGGCTGGCGAGTGATTTTTGAGCCACGAAGACCACAAAGTACATTAAGTTTTGTGGTCTTTGTGGTTCAAAGCCTACCCGTAAAAAATCGTCGCCAGCCCAAGGAATGAGAAAAAGCCAACTACATCAGATACGGTCGTCAGAATAATACTGCCAGCCAGTGCCGGATCGATATTCATTGATTTGAGAAGAACCGGCAATGCTGCTCCGGTGATGACCGCAACACTTAAATTAATGACCATCGCACAGGCAATGACCAGAGAGATAACCGGATCATCAAACCAGACCCAGGCAATTGCAGCCACTAGTGTTGCCCAGAGCAGCCCATTAAGAAAACCAGCAGCCAGCTCTCTGCTTAATAACCATTTAAGGTTGGTTTTGCTGATTTGCCCCAAAGCCATCCCCCGGATGACCAGAGTCAGAGCCTGACTGCCAGCATTACCTCCCATTCCCGCAACAATGGGCATCAGAACCGCTAAAGCAACCACTTTATCAATAGTTTCCTGGAATAGGCCAATGACGGAGGCGGCGATAAATGCCGTAATCAAGTTGAACCCCAGCCATACCGCACGACGTCTGGCTGTTCGTAATGCCGGGGCGAAAGTATCTTCATCATCATCCAGGCCCGCCATGCTCATCATGGAGTGTTCGGCTTCTTCCCGGATAACATCCACCACATCATCAATGGTGATACGGCCAAGCAGTTTGCCTGTTTCATTAACGACGGGGGCAGAAAGGAGGTCCTGCCGCTCGAACAGCTGGGCTACCTGAGTATCCTCCATATCTGCAGGAATAGGGTCAAGGTCGGTTAACATCACCTCCCTGACGGTGGCGCTTGGTTCGGTTGTTAGCAGTAAGGTAAGGGGCAGACGGCCAATGTATTCATCACGACGGTTTACAACCAGCAGGCTGTCAGTGGTATCCGGAATGCCCTCGTGACGGCGAAGATAGCGAAGTACAACATCAACGGTGTTATTGGGGCGCACTGTAATGGTGTCGGTGTTCATCAGGCCGCCGGCAGAGTCTTCCGGATAAGCCAGAACGGCTTCAACCCTTTGTCGGTCCTGGCTGTTCATGGAGTCCAGAACCTGACGGGTGATGGTGTCCGGCAGCTGCTGTAGAAGGTCTGCGATGTCATCAACATCCTGACCTTCAGTGATCGCTTTCAGCTCGGCAATGTTCATCTGATCCAGAAAGAACTGTCGAACCTCTTCACTTAATTCCTGAAGTACATCGCCTTCCTGTTCCCTGTCTACCAGTCGCCATAACAGGCTTCGTAGCTTTGGAGGTGAAGACTCAAGCAAGTGTGCGGTATCAGCAGGAGGCAATGTATTCAGCATGGTACGTAATTCTGAAGATACGCCATGCTCAAGAGCATCATTGAGTTTTTTTAGCTCGTCTTCACCGATGCTCAATTGCAGCTGCTGGGCCATTATTATCTGCCTGACTGGATTCTGGGTATCGGGTTAAAAAACCAGGTATCCAGAGAAAATGGAGAATGGTCACTTATTGTATGTGCAGAGGCTACTCCCTGGTAAGGGGGAGCCAGTTATTCTTCTTCACCAAAGCGATCGTCTATTAGTTCACACAGTGCCAGACAGGCTGCCTCCTCGTCACGACCATTACAAAGAAGCTCAAGTTCGGAGCCTTGTCCAGCTGCCAGCATCATGACGGCCATAATACTCTTGCCATCGACCTTACGCCCGTTGAATTCAATTTCAATCTGGCTGGAAAAAGCGGATGACGTGGTCACAAACTTGGATGCAGCCCGAGCATGCAAACCCAGTTTATTAATAATTTTTTTTCGATATGTAATCATTATTCGTGAAGCTCTCTGTGTCTGACCTGAACCCGTTCCAGTTTACTGGTGAACAGTTCACCCAGTGTTTTACAAATATAGACTGAGCGGTGCTGCCCACCAGTGCAACCAATGGCAATGGTCATATAACTGCGTTGGGCTGATTCAAATCGGGGGAGCCACTTCTCGATAAAGGCACTGATATCGCTGACCATCTCAGTAACTGCAGGGTCATCTTTCAGAAAATCAATGACGGGTTCTTCCAGACCAGTATGAATTCTTAGGGACTCAACCCAGAAGGGGTTTGGAAGGCAGCGAACGTCAAAAATAAAATCAGCGTCGGAAGGCGTTCCGTTTTTAAAACCAAAAGATTGAAAGAGTACAGCCATCCCTGTCTTCTCATCACCGCAGTACTCCTGTTTGATCAGGTCGCGAATTTGGTGGACAGAAAGCGGTGTTGTATCAATTTTCAGGTCTGCTTCTATCAGCACGGGCTTCAGCAGTTTTTTTTCTATTTCTATGGCTTCTCTCAGAGATATCTGGTCATCACTGAGAGGGTGCTTTCTCCGGGTGGAGCTGTAGCGGCTGACCAGTTTCTCACTATCGGTGTCCAGATAAAGAACCTGACAGTCAATACCTTTACTTTTCAGGGAGGTGAGCAATTCGGGAAAGTTGTCCAGTGCCCCGGGTAAATTACGGACATCAATGCTTACCGCCATTTTTGGTGGCTCTGAATGATGGCCTTTCAAGGTGTCTGGTAGCTGACTCAGCATGCTGGCTGGCAGGTTGTCGACACAATAGAACCCTTCATCCTCAAGGGTGTGCAGAGCTGAACTTTTTCCAGAACCGGATCGCCCGCTGATGATGATAAGCTTCATGGCTGTTCCTTTATGCTTCCTGAGCCTGGCATATATAGGTGGATTTATGCACTGTGGGTATTTTAAGTTGGTCTCTCCAATATTAAAGCAACTTTTTGTCAATTAGCCTACTGAGAGTTTTAAGGTTTTTAGAGGTTGGGTTGTAAAGTGCATAGTGGCTTTTGTATAGGTTATTGATTTCACGAAGTGTATACAACTAAAGTCGTAGGAGGTTTAGTGATATTTAAAAAGCTGTTTTTTGTTTTAACCCCCTCACTTTAATGTCATGATTTTTCGAGTTTGTTAGCAATGTTAACGCTGTTGTTATTCATTTAATGGAACTTTCTGAATATTGTTTACAGATTATAAGGATGTGAAGGGGAATTTAAACATCCTTTGTTTATGAATAGTATAAATCGTTAAAGGAGTAACGGCATGGCTAACGTTCAGAATACACAAAATCTCGCAACCACCTATCCACAAGCTGCTCACCAGCAAGATAACGTCACTGATGATTTTGGAAAATGCTTTAGACGCATGGTAAGACCATTGGAAAGAAAGTATGAAGATTCTAAGCCAAAAACAACTGGAGTTATTATTGCTGGTCAGAATGCAGATGAAGATAAATTGGCTAAAAGCCATATGGGTTATCTTAAGCACAAGACTGATGGTATGCAGGATTACAAAAAGGCTTTGGATCCTATTGCTCAAACAAAATGGGAAAGATTTAAGAGTGGTGCTGGCAAAGTCTTCAAAACCTTGAAAGACTGGGCAATTAAGGTTGTTAAGTTTGTTTACAGGTATACCGGTCTTGAGTTTATTGTTAATGCTATCAAGAACAAGGTTGCTCCTAAAGTTGATATGCATCACGCTAAGAAAGCCGCTAAGCAGGAAGGCAGAGCTGGAATGCTTGAGGAACTTAAAAAAGAACAAGGTATCCGAGGTATTGCAGCACCGATTACTCCGCGTACTACAGTTAGTTCACCTTGTTCTGGGCAAAAAGACTATGATCTTTCTGCATTTGGCCCTGAAAAGAACTGTGCTCTGGAACATATTGCTAATAGGCAAGGGGCAGCAGATTTAAGAGATAAGGAGGCACTATTAGCGATTAAAGATATTGAAGAAAAGAGGGAGGAAGCTCAAGCAAAGCTTCTCAAAGACATCTTTGATAATCGGACTGCTGAGGAAGATGCGAACACTCAAGTGAATGTCTTCATGGCTGATTTCACAAAGCAGAAAGCTGCTAAGGATGGGACTGCACACTATGTAGCAGTTAAAGAGACTCCATCAACAATGTTGAAGGCGAAAGCTTGGATGGATAGAAAGATGGCTGAGCGTAAGGCTAAAATTGATGCCAGGAATGCTCTTAGTAAAGCACAGATTGAGGAACTGAAAGCACAGAAAAGATCTGAGCTTGAGCCATTGTTGCAAGAGAGTGAAGAGGAGGCACAGCTGGATGAGGTCAGGGCTGATTTGGCACAGTTGAAAGAGGCTAGCACTGAATTGGCTCTCAAAGCTAATGAAATTGTTGCACGGCAGGCGAAAAAAGATCAGCAGGTCTCTGATGATGTGTTTGCTAATGCGCCATTCCGTAAACCTCGTAAGAAGCATGTTCAGTTCCAAGAAGATGCATCAGGTGTAGATGCCTTTGGAATGAAGCCATTTAGTCAAGTACTAAAGAGTGATACTACAACGCTTGTAAGAGTTGATGGTCAACAGTTAGATGCTCCTCCAGTGCCTCCAAGAAAAGACTTGGAAGAAAAGGCTAAAAAAGCGAGTAAGTTTCAAGCTCTGAAGGATCTTGTAAAAAGGACCAAATATACTCAGCCTGAGATGTCACCTGCTGATAAGTTCCTCGAAGACGCTCAAGCGGAAGCCAGAGCGAAATCAAAGCTCTATGAGGAACAGCGTGCTGGGCTGAAAAAAGTTGATGTAAAAGCACCAACAGGAAAACTTGTTGATATTTAAAGAGGATAACTAAGCGCCTTTTGTAAGTAGTGTTGACAGAAAAGCCGTCTTTTATAAGACGGCTTTTTTTAAACCTAATCAAAAAGCAGCAAAGTGATAATACAAAAATATATCACTTGCACGAGTATGAATGATGACCCTTAAAAAAATCAGGGAGACTGTTGGAAGGTGTTCTAGTCACTGACACAATGATAGAGCATGCCTGTATCTGTAGCTGTCCGTATTTTTTGCAGCATTAGCGAAGAGTGAAAGCGTTCGGCCAGAGCTTTCAGAATCTCCAAATGTTCTTGGTTTTCACCCTCCGGGACAATCAGCGCAAATACCAGGTCAACCGGCTTACGATCCACTGAGTCAAAGTCAACGGGTTCCGCCAGTCGTATAAAAAGGCCAACCGGCTCCGGACAGGCTTTACAACGGCAGTGGGGAATGGCTACGCCTTCTCCCAGTCCAGTAGTGCCAAGACGTTCCCGGGCAACCAGGGCTTCAAACAATTCTTTGGCGTTGATTTCGGGGACTTCACTGCTGATTCGATCAGCGATAAATTCCAGAATTTTCTTTTTGCTGACCCCGTGCACACCATCAAGGGTGCGCTCGGGGGTTAAGATGCGATGAATAATCATGCTATATAAGAATGGCAACCTGAAAAATCAAAGGGCATGGCCACTGGCACCCTGTTGCCTGTGTAGCGCTTTTTCTTTCTGTTTAACCAGCTGCCGATCCAGCTTGTCCGAGAGCAGGTCAATGGCTGCGTACATGTCTTCGTGCTCGGCGGTCGCATTAATCTCAGCTCCCCGCGTATGCAGAACCGCTTCTGCTTTCTGCACCAGCTTTTCTACACTCAGGGTCACCTGAACATTGGTGATATGGTCAAAATGTGAAGCAAGACGTTCCAGTTTCTTGATCACATAGTCGTGCAGAGCTTCTGTTACCTCGACATGATGTCCACTGATGTTGACTTGCATGTAACGCTCTCCTGATCCCATTTCCAGATAATCACCAGTCCGCGGGATTTTTCGTACTGGCTGTTTACTGAAAATGCCGTTTTCGTTGTTTCCTTATCTTCGGGTGAAGGTAGGAACGGCATTTTCGCTCATGGCTGTCTTCGATTCTAACACTGTCAATGCAGCTTGGAATGCCCTGGGGCAAAAAAACTATTCTTTGTACGCTCTTTACAAGGCCCTCTGGGTAATCAGAGTACCAGTTGTTTTCGCTCGTTAGAGGGAGGTAAGTTCATAGATTCGCGATATTTGGCGATAGTGCGCCGGGCGACCTTGATTCCCTGTTCTCCCAGTATGGCTGCGATTTTATTATCACTCAGTGGTTTTCGGGGGGGCTCTTCAGCAATCAGTTTGCGAATATGGGCCCGGATGGCTGTGGATGAGCACTCTCCCCCCTCATCGGTACTGACATGACTGGAAAAAAAATACTTCAGTTCATAGACTCCCCGTGGTGTGTGCATGTATTTCTGGGTGGTCACCCTTGAGATGGTTGATTCATGCATGCCAACGGCATCGGCAATATCTGCCAGTACCAGAGGTTTCATGGCTTCATCCCCTTTTTCAAGAAATTCCTGCTGGTAGGCAATGATCTGACTGGCGACTTTCATCAGTGTTTCATTACGGCTTTGCAGGTTTTTCAGAAACCACCGGGCTTCCTGAAGGTGGTTTTTCATAAATACATTATCACGACTGTTGTTGGCTCTCTGAACCATGGACGCATAGTTATTATTAATACGCAATCTTGGCAGGGCATCTGAGTTAAGCTCGACAGTCCAGCGTTCTTTTATTTTTCTAACCGAGATATCCGGGACAACATACTCCGCTTCAGATTGGTCAATGGCATTCCCCGGTTTTGGGGTAAAGCTCTGAATCAGGCTCAATGCTTCCCGTAGCTGATCTTCTTTCAGCTTGGCCCTGCGCATAATTCGAGCATAATCGCGAGTGCCGAGTGACTCCAAATGGAGGCTGATCAGTTTTTCGGTATTTTTAAAGTGCGGTGTTGATGGTGGAAGTTGCCGAAGTTGAACCAGCAGGCACTCTTTTAAATCTGTGCAGGCGCAGCCCACAGGATCAAATTGTTGAATTCTGTGTTGAAGTACTTTTATCTCTTCAATCTCCAGTTCTTCTAGCTGGGATTGAAGTGAGACAAACAGGTCATCCAGTGTGCAGGTCAAATAACCGTCTGGGTTAACCGCTTCAATGATAGCAAGGCCGATCAGGCGGTCCCGATCGCTCATGGGAGCCATATCGAGCTGCCATTCCAGATGATCCTGAAGTGACTCTTCGGCTGAAGATTTTGCCAGTGGGTCATAATCATCGTCGCCACTACTGGCAGGCAGGCTGGAATACACATCATCCCAGGCAGAATCTACCGGAAGCTCATTAGGAATGCTTTCTGACCACTCCGCCATCTCTTGAGGTTCAGGTTCTGACGTGGTTTCACTCAGATCAAGCAGTTCTTCCTTGCCATCACTGCTGGTGGGCATGTCATCGCTCTGGCTATCCTCGGGTTCCAGCATGGGATTGGACTCCAGAGCCTCCTGGATCTCCTGTTGAAGGTCCAGAGTTGATAGCTGTAGCAGCCGGATGGCCTGTTGCAGCTGAGGCGTCATGGTCAGCTGCTGGCCCATCTTGAGCTGTAAGGAAGGCTTCATAGGCAACAGTATACCTTTACTTCGTTGTCCGTGGAGACTGCAGGCTGCCGATCTTCCCCAAAAAACTGATGGAATGGGGTGACCGTTGTCTGGTCAGTATTAGCACGGATGCTTTTGCGACCACTCTCCATGTGTGGCTGATTATAAACCCATAGTCGTATCCGAAAAAAGTATCACGGTTAAAGATGATGAGTTCGACTGTGTTTCTTTGTTCTGTATCAGTGGTTTCCGTCTTAGGTGTTCGGTCAAAACGACTATGAGAATTGTTTAATAAAAGTACTGAATCATTATTTGACTCTGATCAATTACAAACCTTAGTACAAGAAATAACCTGTATGAAATTTAAGCATTTTCAGGGTTTTTTGTGGATATTCTTATCGTTATACCAGTGGTTGCACTGGTTATTTACGCCATAGTGAAGAACTACAGTGCATCTGCATCATTAGCCATCGCAGGTATTGTGTTGCTCAGTGCAGCAGCACTGATGGGTGTAAAGGATATTCTGCCAGCGGCTAAAGCCACCGGCTTTATGCCTTTTGATATTTTTGAACTGATGAACTCAGTGTTCAGTTACCGTATGGCCAGCCTGGGTCTGACCATTATGGCCTGTGGTGGTTTTGCCAGCTACATGTCACATATCGGTGCCTCTGAAGCCTTGGTTCGACTCGCGGTTAAGCCGATCAGCCGCTTCCGTTCTCCCTATATGGTATTGGCGCTGTGTTACTTACTGAGTGTAGTGCTGCAGATGTTCGTAACCTCTGCAACTGGACTTGGTCTGCTGCTGATGGTGACACTGTATCCGGTGCTGAGAAATATCGGTTTGAGCCCTGCTTCAGCGGTTGCTGTTATTGCTTCTCCAGCAGCTTTTGAAATCGGTGTGACTCAGGTGAATGCCAACTTTGCTGCCAGCCAGTCCGGACTGGAGATTACAGAGTACTTCCTGGGGTATCAGGCTTGGATCACCGTTCCCATGGCTCTGGTGGCTGCGGCTCTTCACTTTGTCTGGCAGCGTCGCTGTGACCTGAAAGATGGCTATATTGCTGCAGAGCATGTGGGTGAGGGCATCGAACGTTCTGATGATGAAAAGAAAGAGCCAGCCCCTGCATTTTATGCATTGCTGCCCATGATTCCTTTCTTCCTGCTGTTGATCTTTTCCAAGATGATGGTGTCGTCCATCAAAATGAATCTGGTCATGGCCATGTTGATCAGCGTATTTGCCGGCATGCTCTGTGAAGTGATCCGTTCACGGAAAATGAAAGCGTCGCTTGAAGGCTTTGATCGCTTCCTTAACGGAATGGGTGCAGTCTTTGGCCCAGTGGTTGGCTTGATTATTGGTGCTGAAATTTTTGCTACGGGCTTAAAGCATATTGGTGCGATCGACTCTCTGCTGGGTTCTGCCCAAGGTTTGGGTATAGGCGCTGGTGCGATGACGATCTTCATGGCCTGTCTGATCGCTGTGTCGGCCATCATGATGGGTTCTGGTAATGCTGCATTCCTGTCGTTTGCCACACTGGCTCCGGAAGTGGCCAAGAGCTTTGGTGTTCCTGCGGTTACCATGCTCCTGCCTATGAACTTTGCGGCTTCCATGGGGCGTTCCATGTCTCCCATCGCAGCGGTAGTCATTGCCTGTGCCGGTATTGCCAAAATCTCACCGTTTGAAGTGGTGAAAAGAACATCGGTACCGATGATTGGGGCGTTTATTGTCGGTATGGCTCTGCACTTGATTCTGTTTGTATAAAAACATCAGGCATGAATAAAAAAGGCTGGTTTTCACCAGCCTTTTTGCATCTAGGAAAAAATCATAAACTGAACTGGTGCCCAAGATAAACGTCACGAACCTTCTGGTTGGACAGTACAGTATGGCTGTCGCCCTCAGCAATGATATGCCCTTCGCTGACGATATAAGCCTTCTCACAGATATCCAGCGTTTCCCGAACGTTATGGTCGGTAATCAAGACCCCGATACCCCGGTTCTGCAGATGGCGGATGATGGACTTGATATCACCAACGGATATCGGGTCAACACCGGCAAAGGGTTCGTCCAGAAGAATAAAGGTCGGATCTGTGGCCAGTGCCCTGGCAATTTCTGCTCGTCTTCTTTCGCCGCCGGATAGCGCCATGCCAGCGCTGTCACGAATGTGGCCAATATTGAACTCATCCAGCAGGGATTCCATTTTCTCGACACGCTGCTTTTTATTGAGGTCTTTTCGAGTTTCCAGAATTGCCAGAATATTGTCCCGTACACTGAGGCGGCGAAATATTGAAGCTTCCTGGGGAAGGTAGCCAATACCAGCCCGGGCACGATTGTGCATTGCCTGGAAGGTGAGGCCTTGGTGATCAATGCTCACTTTACCACCGTCAGCCTTGACGAGGCCGACGATCATATAGAAACAGGTGGTTTTACCGGCACCATTAGGTCCAAGAAGCCCTACGATCTGACCACTATTAACCTGAAGAGAGACATCTTTGACAACATCTCTGCCTTTGTAGCTTTTACTAAGGTGTTCTGCCTTGAGGATTGCCATCCGGTTGTCTGTTAACCTGATAAAAAATGAAATTTGAAGCCGTCGTGAAACAGCATCTTGAAACAGAGAGTGGCCTGAGAAAAAATCAGGGCTTGGCGTCAGGACTCTGCTTCTGTTTGGGTTGAATAACCATTTGTACACGACCACTTTCACCCTGATTCGGTGTACCTTTGGCATTCACTGTTTGTTGGGCCAGGTTGTAGTTGATTTTTTCCCCCTTAAAGGTGTCACCTTTTTGAGAGAGCTGAGCATTTTTAATCAGCTCAATCTGGTCACTATTTACATCGTATCGAATGGTGTAGCCCCAAGCCTGAACGGTTCCCTGTTCGCCAGGTTGGAGCTCTTCGTAATAAGCTCTTCCTTTATTATTGCCTTGAGCAATAACCTTGGTAACTTCACGTCCCTTGGTATAAATAGTAATGATGTCTCCAGTGATGCGAGTGGTGCCTTGAGTCATCACCACGTCACCACGATACACCGAAACGCCTTTCTTATTATCAATGTCAGCGGCATCAGAATTAATTTTGATGGGCTGCTGACGATCTGTGGGTAATGCCATTGCCATAAATGGAACAAGCAATAGCCCGGCTATTAATGCTTTCATACGAGGTAAGTAAATAGTCATACGCTGTCGTTCCTTTGACTGGGGTAATAATAGGCATCGATTCTTAGAATAAGTGGCTTATTCAGGTTCATAGACCCCCCGTACTCTGGATTTCAATTGAACTCTTCCCTGTTTGTAGTAAGCCGTCATGCCAATGGCTCTAGTCTCACCTGTATCATTGGTGATCAACACCGGGCGATCGGTGCTGGCAACCTCAAGGTCTGGAGATATTGTGATGAAATCTGTGTCCATGCGCAGCTCTTGTTTGAGAGGGTTTTCAGAAGAGTGCACATCAGCATGCTGTTTTTTTGAAGGGCTGGACTGGATGATCACAACATTGTCCCACAGTTCAATATCTTTACCACCGGGTAGTAACTTTCCGTTTTCTGAGCGGGAAGTTGTAACCTGCCCGTTGTCACTGAAATTGGTCAATACCGGTAGTTGAAGCAAAGTATTATCGTTGTGCGGATAATGGGTAATGCTGTCTGATTTCAGCTGGTAGTGTAAGGCACCAGTGAGGTCGTACTCCTTAACCAGTGCATCGACCAGAAAGTAATCAGCATCCTGTCGGATAATTGGTGATTGACTGTTGCTTGCAGGCACTATTGAGCCATCATAAGCCCAATAGCCTGTGACCAGCATTAGCATGAGTACTGCTGAGATTATCAGATGATTGCGGTAGGTCATCCAGGTTCCGTAACTGTAAGCTGCTTAAACCACGCCCGCTTTCAGCAAGTCATGCATATTGATTGCACCGACAGCATGGCGGTTTTCATCAACACAGATTAGAGCATTGATCTTCCGGTCATCCATAATTTTCAGGGCTTCAGCTGCCAGAATTTCTGGCGTGATAGTCGTGCATTTAATGGTCATGACATCATCAATGGTAGTGTTGTGAGGGTCGACACCATGGTCAAGTGCGCGACGTAGGTCTCCATCCGTAAAAATTCCAATGACCACATTATTGTCATCAATAATGGAGGTCATTCCCAGCCCTTTTCGGGTCATTTCCAATAACGCTTCTCCCAGTCGGGTGCCTTTTTTGACCATGGGGATACGGTTACCTTCATGCATAACGTCCTGAACTTTCAAAAGAAGCCTGCGACCCAGTGCACCGCCAGGGTGTGAAAATGCGAAGTCTTCTGCCGTAAACCCTCGAGCTTCAAGAAGTGCGATAGCCAGTGCATCACCCATCACCAGCTGAGTGGTGGTGCTGGATGTTGGTGCCAGGTCAAGAGGGCATGCTTCTTTGTCAACACCAGTGTTCAGGTTGACTTCTGCTGCCTGTGCCAGAGTTGATAATGACTTGCCTGTCATGCTGATGACAGCAGCGCCCATGCGCTTGAACAGAGGCAGCAAAGTAACGACTTCCGCTGTCTCGCCAGAATTTGAAATCGCAAGTACGACATCATCCGCGGTAATCATGCCCATATCACCATGGCTGGCTTCACCCGGGTGGACATAAAATGCCGGAGTACCCGTGCTGGCCAGTGTTGCACTGATTTTACGGGCGATATGTCCTGATTTACCCATACCTACGACAACAATCCGGCCTCGACACTCAAGCATTAACCGGCAGGCTTGGCTGAAGTCTTCACCGATGCGTGGAAGCAAGGCTTCAATGGCATCCTTCTCTATCTGGATGGTGCGACGACCAATTTCAATAAAATTCTGGTCAGAGGTCATTTCGGTAAAGCCTTTGATGGAGATGTCAGGATTTTATGGCAAAGCATAACCTTTCAGACTCCTGTGTAAAATAGTTCAGTGCCGGGGTGTGAGAGTTTCAAACTCCCAAAGTCAATCTGGCGCTCAGACAACTTGTGTATAGAGCCATGCACCGTAACAGACATATCCAGTTAGCAGGATAATACCTGTAAAACGCCCCAGTGTTTTAGGTTTTTTACCAAGCATAGCCATGGCAGCCACTAGAACGGTAAATGCCAGCATGACTGTATAGTCTCTGGAAAAAACGGATTCGTTCAACGATCCTGGGGCAACCAGGCCTGGCATGGACAGTACTGCCAGTAAATTGAAGATGTTAGAGCCGACAACATTACCAAGAGCAATATCGTGATGCCCTCTTATAGCGCTGGCTACAGAAGCTGCAAGTTCAGGAAGACTGGTACCAATGGCTACGACGGTCAGACCAACGACCAGTTCGCTGATGCCCATCAGTGTGGCAATTTCTTTGGCTCCCCATACCAAAATCTGGGCACTGATCAGCAGCAGTAATAGGCCACCAATAAGTTCCAGGTAGGCTCTGCTCGAAGGCAGCTCTTCAATTTCTTCAACTTCAGCCAAAGGCTCTTCCGGGTGAGCCTTTTGCCAGATCACCATGAGATACAGTGTCACAAAAAGGCCAGCGAGAAGGACAAGACTTTCAGTAAGGCCAAGATAGTTGTTTGCCAGACAGGCGCCAGCAATAACTGTCACAAACAGCAGCCAGGGAATTTCACGCTTGGCTAACGCAGATTTTACGGGCAATGGTGCGATAAGTGCTGTTAATCCAAGTACCAACCCCATATTGGCAATGTTGGAGCCAATGGCATTACCAACGGCGATATCTGTGTGTCCTTGAATGGCAGACATCAAAGAAACTAATATTTCTGGTGCAGAAGTACCTATGGATACCACGGTCAAGCCGATAAGCATGGGGGAAATACCCCAGTTTCTGGCAGTAGCAGCTGCACCGCCAACAAAGCGGTCAGCACTCCAGGTGAGGAGTATGAAGCCAATAATAATGGCTGCTATGGCATAAATGGCAGGACTCATTCCGGAAGGTTTCTCAAGATTTTGTATAAAGGAAGGGAGTGTATGGAAAATAAGGCTGGCAATGCAACTGCAATGCAGTCTGAATTGACCATATACGAATAAGAACAATCCGATAGAATTTAAGCGTTGCTATCAATAAGGTGCAATAAAAGTGTGAAACAGGTCATAATGTTTAGGGCCTGTTAAGGTTTTATTGTGTGCTCAGCGTATCAGGGTGGCTCAGAAAAGCGCCATCTGCTTTGTCAGACTTGCTTGACGTAGAATGACTACGCGCTGCTCAAGTCTTTAGCGAATATGACGCTTTTCAGAGCCAGACTACGCGTCCCGCTGAGCTCGCATAAAACCTCAACAGGCTCTATGTCTGGATGACCTTTTATTCTGTCTGTCGCAGGGATCTGCTTACTCAATGATGAACTCCGCCTCTTCTTGTGAAGAAAATCGCACAGATAATTTTATTGAGATCCGGGGCTTAACCTTTTACCGCGGTGCCCGGGCTATTTTTAATAATATCGACTTGGATATCCCTCGAGGCAAAGTCGTGGGTATCATGGGACCGTCGGGTACTGGAAAAACGACCCTGCTTCGCCTGATTGGCAGACAACTCCGACCAGATCAGGGTTCTATCCTGATTGATGGACAGGATCTGTCCAGTCTGTCCAGAGACCAATTATTTGTATTGCGTCGTAAGATGGGCATGCTGTTTCAAAGTGGCGCTCTTTTTACCGACTTGAGTGTATTTGAGAATGTTGCCTTTCCTCTGCGTATCCACACTCAGTTATCAGAGTCGATGATTCGTGACATCGTGTTGATGAAGCTGCATGCGGTTGGTTTACGTGGCGCATGGTCGTTGATGCCCAGTGAGTTGTCAGGAGGGATGAGTCGACGTGTGGCGCTGGCCCGTGCTATTGCGCTTGACCCGGAAATGGTGATGTATGATGAGCCATTTGTTGGACAAGATCCGATTGCCATGGGCGTTCTGGTGGAGTTGATTCGTAAACTGAATCAGGCGCTGGGAATCACCAGCATCATTGTTTCCCACGATCTTCATGAGACCGCCAGTATTGCTGATTTACTTTATCTGATTGCTGATGGCGACGTTATTGGCTCTGGAACACCTGAAGAAATGTTGAGCTCAAATGATGAGAGGGTGCGTCAGTTTATGCAGGGATTACCGGATGGGCCGGTACCTTTTCAATATCCCGCAGATGACTATCAAGATGATTTACTGGCAAAACGACATACTGGCTCTGGGGGGATTCAATGAAATTTGATGTTCTGGATCGGCTGGCTCAACTCGGTCAGTTTGGTCTCGGTCATATTCAATCTCTCGGTCGGTCCGGTATTTTTCTGTTTCTGGCTATTTTCTCCAGGGCAGGCTTTAGTGGCCGGGGCTCGCTCCTGATACAACAGCTGTATAACGTAGGTGTGCTGTCGTTAATTATTGTGACAGTTTCCGGGCTTTTTATCGGTATGGTTCTTGGGTTGCAGGGTTATAGTATTCTGGTTCGCTACGGCTCAGAAGGGGCTGTTGGACAGCTGGTGGCCTTGAGTCTGGTTCGCGAGTTGGGACCTGTGGTGACGGCTCTTCTTTTCGCTGGGCGTGCTGGTTCTGCTCTGACGGCCGAAATTGGTTTGATGAAAACTACTGAGCAGTTGTCCAGCATGGAAATGATCGGCGTAGACCCTTTGAAAAGGATTATCGCACCCCGTTTCTGGGCTGGTGTTATCTCACTGCCGTTACTGACAGCTATCTTCAACCTTGTTGGTATTCTAGGTGGGGTTATGGTGGGCGTCGACTGGCTGGGCATTTATGAAGGCTCGTTCTGGACAGGAATGCAGCAGTCCGTTGATTTTGTTCACGATGTCGGCAATGGCATGGTGAAAAGTCTTGTTTTTGGTATTGTGGTGACCTGGATTGCTGTTTTTCAGGGCTATGATGCGATTCCTACTTCAGAGGGCATCAGTCGTGCAACAACGAGGACAGTAGTTTATGCCTCTCTTGCTGTACTTGGGCTTGATTTCATTCTGACCGCAGTGATGTTTGGTGAGCTTTAAGGAGAGAGCATAAAATGCGGATGCGTACGGTAGAAATCAGTGTAGGCGCCTTTATGCTGGCGGGAATGCTGGCACTGGTGGCTATGGCTGTAAAGGTGAGTGGTCTTTCACTGAAGAGCGGTGGTGAGACTTATGAACTTCATGCCTACTTTGATAACACTGGAGCTCTGAAACCCCGGTCTAAAATTTCCATGTCTGGTGTGACTATCGGTAAGGTCAAAGAAATTGAGCTGGATAAAAACACTTATATGGCCAAGGTGGTGATGGATATTAATCGGCACATCGATAATATCCCTGTTGATAGCACAGCAGCGATTGTAACAGCGGGGCTTTTGGGAGAGCAGTACATCAGCATCAGTATCGGTGGCGATGAAGCCTACTTACGCAGTGGTGATCGTTTTGAAGATACGCAGTCAGCCCTCATTCTTGAGGAGCTGATCGGTAAGTTTCTCCTGGGTACAGTGAACAAGGGAGAGTAGCCCTGCTTCTCTCTGATTTAGCGGATGGAATGGACGATGAAACGCAATAAAACCTTTTTGACTGTTCTGACGATGCTGTTTTTACAGTGGTCCTCGGCTGTTTTTGCAGAGGAGCAGACAATTCAGTCACCACAACAGGATGTTGAAACGATTACCCGTGAGCTTTTGTCTACGCTCGAGAAAAATATCGATGGTTATAAAAAGGATAGTGATGCTTTCATCGTAGAGGTCGACCGTCAGCTGTCTCCGGTTGTTGCTTTTGACTCCATTGCCCGGGGGGTTATGGGTAAATATTCCCGTCGTGCGAAGCCTGAGCAGGTTGAACAATTTTCGTCAGTTTTTAAAAACAGCTTGATCAGCTTTTATGGTAAGGCTCTGCTGAAGCTGGACGATACACGGTTGACTATTGAGAAAGTCGATGCCGTCCCTGAAGCGGTACTGAGTGATTATAAAGCCGGTAAGGCTCGACTGGTACCTGTTGATATGACGGTAAGAACCTCATCGGGTATCGTCGCCATTTCTTATTCCATGGTGCATGATGATGGACGCTGGAAGCTCAGGAATATTATTGTTGATGGTATTAATATTGGTATTCAGTTCCGTAATCAGTTTGCTGATGCGATGAGCAAGCATAATAACGTTCAGTATGTTGTTGATCACTGGGCAGAGATTATGAAAGGTAATGCCGCTGCCGAGGATAAGAAGTAATGTCTCTGGAGTTGGTTGAACCAGGGCATTTCAAGCTCAGTGGTATTATTAACTTCGAAACCGCCCCTGTTATTGAATTACAGGGGCGGAAGCTACTTGAAAGTACTTCTGAAGATCGCTGGGAGATCAGTTTAAGAGGTGTCTCTCAAGCGGATAGTTCTGCGCTATCAGTCTGTCTTTCCTGGGTTCGCTTGGCTCGTGAGCATAATAAATCCATTTGCTTTTCCAGCATGCCTGTTAAATTGAAGGCACTTGCCCAAGTCTGTGGAATACAAGGACTCATAAATAGTGTGAGCTGTTTGGCAGAGTGATTCGGCTTGGATCTCATATATTTTTTGGGGCTATCAATGGAACCCTCTCTCAGATATCATTGACCGATTTTACTGTTCCCTTTAATTCCTGAATGTTATTCCCTGAGAGGTTGGATCATGCAAGCCGAAGAGGTCAAGGCGCTGCTGGAAAAAGAGATTGCGGGTTCACAAGTGATTGTTGAAGGTGAGGGATGTGACTTTCGCCTGACCGTAATCAGTGACCAGTTTGAAGCCAAGAGACCGGTTCAGCGTCAGCAGATGATCTATTCTCACCTGAATCCATTTATCACCAGTGGTGCAATTCACGCTGTATCAATGGTAGCGCTTACAACAGCAGAGCGTGCCAGACAACTGGATAACCAGGGCTAACAGGGTCCTTGAGAGGTTCAATCCGACAAAGATCATCCTATGCTCGGTGTAGATGGCTGTATAGCTGTATATGAATCAGTGCCTGCTCTGAGTACCCTCCGATGAAAGCATCTTTTCCGATTACCTTTCCGGTCATTAAGTGAGAAACCATGGATAAACTGATTATCACCGGTGGCGTGCGTCTTGATGGAGAGATCAGGGTCTCTGGCGCCAAGAACTCTGCCCTGCCAATACTGGCAGCGACTCTGCTGGCCGACTCTCCGGTCACAGTGTGCAACCTGCCCCACCTGCATGACATAACCACGATGTGTGAGCTGTTTGGCTGCATGGGTGTTGAGTTGCTGGTGGATGAAAAGATGAATGTTGAAGTTCATGCCAGCACCATTAAACAGCTCGTAGCCCCTTATGAACTGGTGAAAACCATGCGAGCTTCCATTCTGGTCCTTGGACCACTGCTGGCAAAGTTCAAGTCTGCGGAAGTTTCACTGCCAGGTGGCTGTGCTATTGGCAGTCGTCCAGTTGATTTGCACATCAAAGGCCTGCAGGCTATGGGAGCCGATATTACCGTTGAAGACGGTTATATCAAAGCCAGTGTCAAAGACCGCCTGAAGGGTGCGCATATCCTGATGGATACCGTGACGGTTACTGGAACGGAAAATATTTTGATGGCAGCCACGCTGGCCGATGGTGAAACGATTATTGAAAATGCTGCCCGTGAACCCGAGGTGGTTGACCTGGCAGAATGTCTTATTACCATGGGGGCCAAAATTGAGGGCCATGGTACGGATCTGATTCGAATTCAAGGCGTTGAACGACTCAATGGCTGCACCTACTCAGTGCTTCCTGACCGTATCGAAACCGGAACCTACCTGATTGCCGCCGCAGCGACCGGTGGCCGTGTTCGCCTGAAAGATACCCAGCCAGATATTCTGGATGCCATTCTGATCAAGCTCCGTGAAGCCGGTGCTTCCGTTGAATGGGGCGATGATTGGATTGAGCTGGATATGAAAGGTAAGCGGCCGAAAGCCATTGACCTGAAAACAGCTCCTTATCCTGCAATGCCTACGGATATTCAGGCTCAGTTTACGGCGCTCAATACCATTGCCGAAGGCACTGGTCGGATCACAGAAACCGTGTTTGAAAACCGCTTCATGCATGTTCAGGAAATGAAGCGCATGGGTGCAGATGTTGATGTTGAAGGCAACACCGTTATTATCAAAGGCGTTGAGCAACTGAAGGCTGCTCCGGTCATGGCAACAGACCTCAGAGCCTCGGCCAGTCTGGTCATCGCAGGCCTTGTTGCTGAGGGAGATACTCTGGTTGAGCGTATCTACCATATTGATCGTGGTTACGAGTGTATTGAAGAAAAGCTTCAGCAACTTGGTGCCAAGATTCGTCGCGTTCCTGCCTGATTTACACTTCTTTTCTATCCTCTTACCCTGATTTTCGACTTTCTGGTCAAAAATCAGGGAACTTTTCTCCTTTTTAAGATTCCAATAAAACGGTCGTTTCGGATTTGCTTGTAATAACCTGCAGATTTATTAAGTTCTTTTAAATCAAACGGGTAGATGGATTTTATCATTTCGTCGGTTTCACTGACCCAGTGTTTACTGAGTGATAAAGACTACTTCAAATACAAGAATGTGTTAGGCAGTAGAATGGAGTCTTAATGAATGGACTTGGGGCTAGTTATTGTTAATCCAGCCGTAGCATGTACACATGGATCTCCTGATGGAATAAACAGGAGGCTTGAATCTGTTCGTCCTAAATCTAACCCCACTGAACCTGATCACTCAGCTAGCCTCCAAGGAAGACTGAACCCTCCCTCTAGCAGCGGGACTTTACTTAGTGACCGAGAGTCTATCACCCGAGCTTCAGGGAGGGTCATTATAGGCTCTGTTGTAGACAATGATTTTGAAGCTATTTCAACAGATACAGTATCCGGACTGCCGGATGCAGTCGGTGTTTGTGATAATACACCCAGAGCTGCTAGTCCACTTTCTGAAACTTCCCAAAGTTCTGGGGATGAGTATTCAGATGCTCTAGCTTTTCAACACATCTACCATAATATCTATCTTCAAATTCTGAAAAGAGTTCATGAGGCTCTCCATCAGGGAGTTGACTACACCACTCAGCTAATTAGCAATTCAGTGAATGAGGAACAAATTGATGCTATCGATAGTGATAGCTCAGCTCCACAACTAGAAGATGCTAGTGTTCCTGCGACACAACCTCCAGCCCTCATAGAAAGGGGCGTTGAAACTGCTGAGCCAACTAAAACCGGGTTAGGTTTTTTCAAAAGGTTTGGTGCTGCTGCTAAAGGTCTAGCTAAAGATCTAAAGGATCGTACTGTTACTGTCCTGGCAGAATGGCAGATAAAAAAAATACTCAAAAATCCGGATGCGCGTGAGGAGTTGTCCAGGGCAATTACTCTGGTGTTAATAAAAGAAGTTAAGCGTGCCACTTCTTTGAAAATAAACTCAGTTGATATACCAAGGGTTCCTGATGACAGGGGTAATAATGAAAGACTGAATAACTTCACTAGAGCTATTTCTCCAATCTTGTTTCATTTAGCTCATCATGCCTGTTTGAGTGGAGTTAATTGGGCTGACACCACCGATGGACAAAAAAGCATACAAGACAATCTTGTCAGTTTGATCGAACACATTCTGAAGCTGTCAACTTCATCTCGTGTTAATAGTGAAGGAAATAAAGCTGATGAACTACTGGGACAGTGTGTTGCTTCTGCCTTACAGTCAGGAAGAACCTTTATAGATAAAAAATTGGAAGGGGTTGAATCTCAATGCATCCAGCAGATTGTAGATGAAGCTTTAGCTCAGCTGTTGGAAGACGGTATAGACCTAACAGAAAGCAATTTTGATGAAGTCCTGGCTAAAGTGAAATCCATAATCACTAAATCCCTGATATTCATTCATGCAGATACCGTTCAAATTCTTAACGATTGGTATGTGGATGCACCAGAAGACGTCAAGTCTGAAAAAACAAGACTTATTGGCGAAGTAGAGAGTGCCTGTAGCGCTATTTTAAAAAAACATGGCACCACTATCGCGAAGTTGTTTGGTACCAGTGATCGAATTACGGGTGCACTCAATGAGCTTTTAGATGAGTTTATTAACCAGTTTAGGGACCCAGAACAATTTAAAGGAAAGCTTGATAAAGGCATTGCCTACGCCGAACCTTTAATTGTTTCAGCCATTAAATTCCGCTTGGATGCATTAAAACGGGATTTACAAAAATGCAAGGCTGAGGGAAAAGGGTTTAAAGCTCTTGTTGACAAGGTTGCTAGCACTGATAGAGCTAACCAACAACAGGCAGCCGCAGTACTTAACACGGAGCTCGAGGAGAATCCGGAACTGCCCGATCTAGCGGATGTCGATGCCGTGAGAGAAATGCTGGGTACCGACGTTGAAGGCAGTGAAGCGCCGCAGAAACCGGAGCACTGGCGCCGGCTCTGTGAGGCCGTCGTTGAGCAGTTAGGCCATGGGGCAGGTCAGTTGTATGACCTGACGACGGGGGATGTTCTCGACCTGAGGGAGCAAGACGAAACGGAACAGGCGGCGGGTCGTGCGCTTCTGGGCAGGCACATCGAGGCGGTCATCGGTGACGTGGTCAGCGAAGGTGCCGGATTCATTGCCCAGCGGAATGCCGCCCAACAGACTGATGGTCAGGAGACCGGTGACCAGCAGCCTGCAGAGGGCACCACGGGGCTGATCGAGAAACTGCCGCCTTTGCTGACGACGCCCGCCGTTAATAAGATGTGTGAAACCCTGCTGTCCGCGGCCATGAGAGAGCAACTGGTTGTCCAGGTGACACAGGCGGCCGGGCAGGCACTGACATCAGATGACAAAGGTAAGGCAACGGCCGCCGGCCCGTCAGCGCAGGGAGCCGTTGCAAAGCCGCACACGTCGGCGGGGGTGGCCGTGGACCAGGTGCTGAGAAAAGAGCTGTCCGACCTGCTCCGCACCGGGGCTGACCAGCTGGGTGAAGGCCTGAAAGCCCTGCCTTATGAGACAGTGCAGAGGATTGGCCGGGACCTGCCCCTGCAGGGACTGGGCGATGGCGTTGACTGGTTGTCCGACGTGGTGAAGGACCTCTTTAAGGCCGATGAGGACAGCGCCCGCGCCCGGTTGACCCGGGTGCTGACCGATCGGGTCGTGAGTGCACAGAATGAAGTGATTGACCATGTGCTTCGCTGGCTGGCGGGCGAAGGGTCGCAAGCTGGCGAGGGTGAAGCCGGAACGAACCCCAACCGGGATAAACTGCTGGACATCGTGGTTGCCCGGGTCAACCCCCTTGTGGCGCCGGCGGTATCCGGGGCAGTTGTGGAAGTAACCCGGAGTACCGGGCAGGCGGTAGACCCGGAGGCGCTTAGCGGTGCCATAGCGCCCTTCCTGAGTGAGCAGTTTGACCAGGGTGAGGTGTTCAAGCGGCTGTCCGGTTACGGTGTGGATCAATTGACGGCGTTGGTCAGGAAGCATAGGGAAGCGATCCGGCAGGATGTGAAAACCCGGGCCCGGACCCTGATGGCGGAGGTAGTGAAGGATCTGGAAGGCATTCTGGATGGGCACCTGGAAACCCTGCGTGCGGCAGTGGCAACCGGTCAGCAGCACCGGGTAGATGCGTCAAAGACCTTGGCACGGGTGGCGAAAAAGCTGGACCCGGTACCCGATAGGGACACCGGGCTGATCGGTATTGCTGCCCTTGATGCCATGGGTGAAACGGCTGAAGACAGTGAAGAGCCACAGACACGGGAGCACTGGCGCCAGCTCTGTGAGGCCGTCGTCGAGCAGTTGGGCCATGGTACAGGCCAGTTGTATGACCTGGCGACGGGGGATGTTCTCGACCTGAGGAAGCAAGACGAACCGGAACAGGCGGCGGGCCGGTTGCTCCTGGGCAAGCACATCAAGGCGGTCATCGGTGAGGTGGTCAA
>NZ_JOJP01000001.1:4986270-4987656 GCF_000710775.1 Endozoicomonas elysicola | reverse complement strand
GGTGCTGAGAAAAGAGCTGTCCGGGCTGCTCCGCACCGGGGCCGACCAGCTGACAGACTTCCTGAAAGCCACACCTTATGACACCGTGAAAGGGATGAGCCAGGACCTGCCCCTTCAGGGACTGGGTAATGGCGTTGAGTGGTTGTCCGAACTGGTGACGGATCTCTTTAACCCCGACAAGGACAAAGCCCGCTCCCGGTTGACAACGGTGCTGACCGATCGGGTGGTGAAAGCACAGGATGAGGTGATTGACCATGTGCTTCGCAGGCTGGCGGGTGAAGGGGCGCAAGCCGGAGAAGGTGAAACCGGAACGAAAACCCCCCGGGATAAACTGCTGGACATGGTGGCTGACCAGGTGAAGCCCCTGGTAGCGCCAGCGGTATCCGGGGCGGCAGTGGAAGTAACCCGAAGTACCGGGCAGCCGGTAGACCCACAGGCGTTGAGCAAGGCCATAGGGCCTTTCCTGAGTGAGCAGCTGGAGCAGGGCAAGGTATTCAGGCGTCTGGCCGGTTACGGTGTGGATCAGCTGACGACGTGGCTCAGTAATGATGATCATCGGAATGCTATCCGAAAGGATGTGGAAAAAAAGGTTCGTGCCCTGGTGGTAGAAGTGGCAGAGGACCTGGAAGACATTCTGGATGGGCACCTGGCAACCGTGCGTGCGGCGGTGAAAGCTGGACAGAAACACCATGTAGACGCGACGAAGACCTTGTCACGGATAGCGAAAAAGCTGGATACGGAACCCGATGATGGTTATGGACTGGTGTGTGGTATTGAACCTCTGGAGCCCATGGAGGGACTGGCTGAAGACGGAGAGAACGTACAGGCACAGGATCACTGGCGGCAGCTCTGTGGGGCCGTCGTCGAGCAGCTGGGCCATGGGGCAGGTCAGTTGTATGACCTGACGACGGGGGATGTTCTCGACCTGAGGGAATCGGGTGACCGGGAACAGGCGGCGGGCCGGTTGCTCCTGGGCAAGCACATCAAGGCGGTCATCGGTGAGGTGGTCAATGAGGGTGTCGATTTTATTAACCAGCGGAATGCCGCCCAGCGGAATGCCGCCCAACAGCGTGATGGTCAGGAGACCGACCAGCAGGCTGCAGAGGGCATCACCGGTCTGATCGAAGAATTGCCGCCTTTGCTGACGACGCCCGCCGTTAATCGCGTGTGTGAAACCCTGCTGTCTGAGGCCATGAAAGAACAACTGGTTGGCCAGGTGAAGCAGGCGGCCGGTCAGGTACTGACATCAGACGACAAAGGTAAGGCACCGGCTGCCACATCGGCAGCAGGCCCGTCAACGCAAGGTGCCGTTGCAAAGCCGCACACGGCGGTGGGATCGGCAGTGGATCCGGTGCTGAGAAAAGAGCTGTCCGGGCTGCTCCGCAC
>NZ_JOJP01000001.1:4837021-4985060 GCF_000710775.1 Endozoicomonas elysicola | reverse complement strand
GGTTACGGTGTGGATCAGCTGACGACGTGGCTCAGTAATGATGATCATCGGAATGCTATCCGAAAGGATGTGGAAAAAAAGGTTCGTGCCCTGGTGGTAGAAGTGGCAGAGGACCTGGAAGACATTCTGGATGGGCACCTGGCAACCGTGCGTGCGGCGGTGAAAGCTGGACAGAAACACCATGTAGACGCGACGAAGACCTTGTCACGGATAGCGAAAAAGCTGGATACGGAACCCGATGATGGTTATGGACTGGTGTGTGGTATTGAACCTCTGGAGCCCATGGAGGGACTGGCTGAAGACGGAGAGAACGTACAGGCACAGGATCACTGGCGGCAGCTCTGTGGGGCCGTCGTCGAGCAGCTGGGCCATGGGGCAGGTCAGTTGTATGACCTGACGACGGGGGATGTTCTCGACCTGAGGGAATCGGGTGACCGGGAACAGGCGGCGGGCCGGTTGCTCCTGAACGAGCACATGGGTGGGGTCATTGCTGAGGTGGTCAGTGAAGGCGCCAGGTTCATTGCTCAGCGGAATGCCGCCCAACAGCCCGCAGCGGGCAAAGCCGAGCTGACCGGGAATCTGCCTCCTTTGTTGACGACGCCCGCCGTCAATAGCGTGTGCGAAATCCTGTTATCCGCGACCATAAAAGAGCAACTGGTCGGCAAGGTGAAACAGGCGGCCGGGCAGGCACTGGTGGCAGACGACAATGGTAGAACCAAGGCAGGCCCGTCAGCCGTTGCAGAGAAGCACACGGCGGTGGGGTCGGTGGTCGATAAGGTGTTGAAAAAAGAGCTGGCCGACATGCTGCGCACCGGGGCTGGCCAGTTGGCAGAGCTTCTGAAAACCCAGCCTTATGAGACCGTGAAAGAGATGGGCCGGGACCTGCCCCTTCAGGGACTGGGCGATGGCGTCGAGTGGTTGTCGGAACTGGTGAAAGACCTCTTTAACCCAGAGCCGGGCAAGGTCCGTTCCCGGGTTCTCGAGACACTGACCGGGCAGGTGTTGAAAGCCCAGGATGATGTGATTGACCGTGCGCTTGACTGGCTGGCTGCTGAAGTGCCGGAGACCGTAGAGGGCGAACCGGCGGCGGTAGCGAACCGGGATAAGCTGCTGAACCTGCTGGTTGCCCGGGTGGACCCCCTGGTGGCGCCGGCGGTATCCGGAGCGTCTGTGGAGGTGGTCCAGCGTTCGAAGCAGGCCGTGGAGTCCGAGCAACTCGTGGCGGCGATACTGCCGTTTCTGCGAGGGCAGCTGGACCAGGGTGAGGTGTTCAAGCGGCTGGCCGGTTACGGTGTGGATCAACTGACGGCGTCGGTCAGGAAGCATAGGGAAGCGATCCGGCAGGATGTGAAAACCCAGGCCCGGACCCTGATGGCGGACGTGGCGAAGGATCTGGAAGGCATTCTGGAGGGGCACCTGGAAACCCTGCGTTCGGCAGTAGCAGCCGGCCAGCGACAGAAGGTCGATGGGGTGACCACATTGCAGCTGATAGCTGAGGAACTGGAACCAAAGGAAAAGCCCGGAGATGTTGCCGTCAAGGGTATGAACAAAATGACAGCGGATAGTAAGAAGCCGCGGGACCAATGGCGCGACGTCCGGCAGATCACTGCTGATCAGGTCGGCGAAATGGCCGGCGATCTCATCAAGTTGACGATTGACGAAACAAAACAACTGGAGGTGGCCAAGTTAATCCTGTCTGACAGCCTTGGTGAGGTCATGAGGGTTGTCGTCAAAGAAGGTGCTAAGTTTGTTGCTAAACACAATGGCATACAGCATGGGAGCGCTCAGAGTAACGGTTTAGTGCTACCCAGCGAAGCAGTCTCTAAAATGACTGGTACCGTATCGCCTTTCCTGACGACTTTCGTCGTTGAATCTGTGGGCCAAAAGCTGTTGTCTGCAGCCTGGCAAAAACAAACTGTCTGTGAGGTGAAGAAGGCTGCTGAAAAAGCACTGGCTCTGGAATACCCGGGTAAAGCGAAGGCGAGGACTTCTGTAGAAAACCAGCAAGTCGTGCACAATGCAGATTTGGGCCAACGTACGTTGATTGGTGGCGAAGCTGATGAAATTCTGAAAAAAGGCTTGGCCGAGATGCTTCGTACCGGTGCAGATCAGCTGGAAGCGGTTCTCAAAGGTCTGCCTTATGACTGTGTGAAAGAGATGGTCAGTGACCTGACTTTGCAAGGGATAGCCGATGGAACAAGGTGGCTGGATGTGCTGGCAACAGGCCTCTTTTCTGATAATGAGGTTGTCGTACCCAGAGTGATTGATGCAATTACCAAACAGGCGGTGGCGACTCAGCAGGCTGTAATTGACGGTGTGCTTGGCTGGCTGAGTACAGAGGATAAAAAGACACAACAGAAGCCGAACCGGCAGAAGTTGCTTGATATTCTGGTGTACAGGATGAAGGCCCTGGTTAAACCAGCAGTGGCTGGTGCGTCCAGTCTGGTAGCGGAGAGCGTGAAGCAGCCTTCAGAGTCTCAGGCACTTAGGGATTCAGTTCTTCCTTTCCTAAAGGGTCAACTCAATAGAGGGCAGGTCGTGGAACGGCTGGCCGGTTACAGTGTGGATCAACTATCAGACTGGATCCGTCAGCATAGAGAGGTCATCAGTAAAGATGTTGAAGTAAATGTTCGAGCTATGATGCAGAAAATGGCTCCGGAGTTGAAGTCGATTCTTCACAAGAGACTGGCGATGCTGCGCTCCACGGTGCAACAGAGTCCACAGAATAAGCGTGATGCGGTGGCTACGTTGCGAAGGGCTGCTGAAGAAATAGCCCCACTTCAAGTGATGAGCGCAGCTACTAAAAAAAGCAGCAAATCTGACCAATCTAAAGCGACAGGGGGATTGCCATCTCTGATACCAAGTTTGGGCGTGGGGTTTTCTGCAGTAATTAAACAAATAACTAACACTGTCTGCACGAATAAGTCAGCCCTTGATAATATTGATTTTGTGGTTCAGGAGATCGTCACTCAAGTGGTAGGTGCTGGCGCTGAATATGTTGTTCACCAGAATGCAGAACCATCAGACGGTAATGTGAAGCACATTGGGGAGGCTGTAACCGGCTATGTAAAACACCTTACTTCTGGAAGTTTGAGTACATTAGCTAAATACGCCATAAGACAGGTTGCTAGCTACGTTAACAATAATGAAGGAAAAATTGGTGATCTTATTGGCAGTACTTTGATACAAAAACTAAATGGAGATATGGATGAGCTTGATCTAGCGTCATTATTAACACCGCATATTAATGATGCTATTGACCTGGCCTTGAATCGAGGAAAAAGTATTATTCAAGAAGAAATTTCAAAATGGATTGCAGCCAATGCATCGGGTTCTACACCAGAGCTGCATAAGGCTGTTGATGAAATTTTGACTCATATTATGGCTAATGGTGGAGAATGGATTGTTCGCCATCAAAATGGGATTGAGCTAGAAATTATAGAACCAATACGGATAAAAATTACTGAAACTCTCAATAATGCTCAGGCTGAAATCATTCAAAATGTTGCTGCATGGTTGAGTAATGAAGTTAATTTAAATTATCTTGTTTCAACTTTTACAAACGAAATCCATACTGCTGTTACTAATGTTGTTGTTGCTGCTGCGGCAAAGCAAATTTCTGGAAAAGAGAGTGGGCCAGAATTTAGACGTGCGGTTAATGGAATTACTCCTTATGTAACCCCTATTATTGATCAGGCTCTGAGGCAAATCATCACTTATACGGTTAAATCCCTTTCTGACTGGGTCCAGCATCACTACAAAGACAAAGACAAAGATAAAAGCGAAGATATTTCATCTCTGGTGAATCATTTTATTGATAAAACTGTGCAAGATGTTATGCCTTTGGTCAGTGATGCGGTTCAGAAAAAAGCGGCCGTGCTTGCGCAAAAAGAAGCACAGAAAATTGATTTCAATAAGCTGGCTGCAGAGCTGGCTGTTGCTTTTGTGAACCGTTTTGATCCTGATACTCTTACTTCTGGAGCTTTGAAGGTTGAACCGAAAAGCAGAGTAGCAAGGGAGCTTCCCAAAATTTTATGTTTCCTGATGCAGACGGCTGAAGCCTATGAGTGTTTAGGTGGAGATCTGACAGAGCCCGTAGAAATTGATCGTATCGAAATAGATGGTCGTGTATTTAAGAATATCAAAGCTCATTTGATAAAAATGAAAGATGGCTCTATTCAGGTTCGAAAAATGGATTTTGTATTCGAGGATGCAGATAAAGTCGATATTGATATTGAAATGACAGGAGTATCAATATCATATCAATTGCCGGAAAAAAGTAAGTTGTACAAAGCTGCTTTACTATCTGCGGCTCCAATGATGAGTTCTGCCGATTTAGCCCGTTATCTGTTAGATACAATGATGCCAGAAAAAGTCGATTTCAATATCGATCAAATTACTGGGGAGTTTCATGATGATGTTCTGGACGGGCCTGGAGAGGATACTGTCAGTTTTGGTCTTAGCGATATCAAATTCTCTCTTCGTTTACATAAGTACTATCCAAAACCTTATATGGATATTAGTGTCGGGCCGAAAGATGGGCATAAAGCCATTGAATCAATAAAGGTTAAAGTGGCAGGCCAGGGCGTGGTTGATCATGTAGAGGCTGACATTAATGTTGACCGTCACCGGAATGGTTTTGCTGATGTGAAGGCACTGGTAGAACCTGCCCGATTGAATCGTTTTTCTGGATGGCTGATTGGGGGGGCGATTAAAGTAGAAGCTAAAGCAGCTATCAATAATGGAATAGGAACACTGGATGATATTGAGTCAATCCGTGTTCATGCTCCTCGCTTCGGTGGGATATGTAATGCCCTGTTGAAAAATACGATCAAAGCTTTCAATCCCGGCTTCACTTTGGGGGATGATGGCAAAGCCGTCATAAAGCTAAAACTGGCATTATTCTCTGAAGAAAGGTCAAACCCGGTTACCCGGTGGTTAGCCAAAGCTGCGAATCGCATCTTACAATTTTTCACAAAACCTATTGAAGTACGAGTGTCGTTCAAAGGTGCTCCATATAGACCAGTATTAAAAGGTGAAAAGGGTGTCGGTTCATTTAGTGGTATACGATTTATTGATGGATTATTTAACCCCTGTCCTTTGTCCATTCAGAGTGATATCCATGACGAACTGCTGAGGGATCTTCGGACGGTTTCAATAGATAAGAATCCACAAGGTCATCTTAACCAGCTGGGTAAAATTATGGATCAGGTGATAGAGGAGTTCCGGCTGGGTAATGCCCCTTCAGATCTTAATCTGGTGAGAGAGATTCCATTAGAAAGCCTGGCTTTGCTGGTTAATCATGTGAAGGAAAATGGCGGTAGGCAGGAAGATTGTGCTCGTTTGTTATTCCTGGTTGCCAACCTGGTTGAAGCACTTCCAGAAAAAGCGGTACAACTGGTGAATAGATCCGGGTTTACACCTGAATCGAGCGGGCAACCCTACCTGTTACATCTGATATCTACCACTCCCACGGACTTCTGGCTTGTTGACCCGAAGAATGGAACAGTGATGGAGCCCGTTTACCAGAGTCATCGTTTCAAGTGTTTGCAGGAGTTTTGGAATAATAGCCAGAGTAATCCTGATGGCAGTATTTACAGTCCCGACAGCAAAAAAGAACCCGTTCAGGAAATTACGGAAAAGGCAGTGGAGGAGGTGCGTACACTGGTTAGCAAAATGAACATGCCTGATCCAATCAAATTGATGATGGCCAAAGATTTTGATTTTAGGCATAAGATGTTCAATCCTGTGATACCAAATCAACAGGACTTGATGACAAGTACTCCTGTCAGTCAGGATCCGTATCGTTTACAACGCGTAACTCCTGTAGATGCTAAGCAGCATCTGGATTGGCAAAAGCCCAGGTTTGTCATCCCTGAGGGTGTTGAAATGGTCGGTGGGCCTCCAGCAGCTTAGGGTGTTTCAATTGGCATTAATTGAGGGCGCACCCTGAGTATTGATGTGATCGAAATATGAATACACTACGGCTTCTATCTTCAGAGTAGTGCTGGCCGATTCAGTATTAACGCCTATTCTTCAGGCCAATTCTTACTAAGTACCTTTCCTTATATCTATGATATTATTCAATCCCGTCCGCTAAGAGTATTTAGACCGGTAAGTGCTACTTTGAAGGATGGTTCAGACTATCTGCAATGGCTGATAGCTGGATAAAAGGCAAATAACAATGTATTGATTCTTAAGTTCTGTTGACATAAGTTTTCTGGCTCAACTCAAACCAGAGTGCTCGTGGTCAGGCGCAAGAACGCAGGAACACCGGCGTCTTTCAAGTTCTTGCAACGACGGCACGGGCCCTCTGGTTTGAGCCCGGAGGGTGTCTCGTATAGCCGCCTTCCAGCTGCGTTGGGCTGGTTTGATGTAGCACCACTACATCTGCACGAGTCCGCACTGTGGAAGACGGCTATACGAGCCACTGAGCCTGAAAACTTATGTCAACAGAACCTAATTGTGCCGTTCTTCTACCTTCACCGTTTTTTAGAAAAACGCATTATAAATAAGGAAGCCTGAGAGAAGTATGTCGAGCCAGATCACCATTGCGCTGTCCAAGGGGCGCATCCTGAAAGAGACTCTCCCTCTGTTGAAAGCTGCGGGTATTGAGCCTGCTGAAGACCCGGATAAAAGTCGCAAACTGGTGATTGGTACTACGCATCCCCATGTAGACCTGCTGATTGTCCGGGCCAGCGATGTACCAACCTATGTGGAGTACGGTGCCGCCGATATGGGCGTTGCCGGCAAGGATGTGCTGATGGAACATGGTTCTTCCGAGTTGTATGAACCATTGGATCTGAAAATCGCCCAGTGCAAGTTGATGACGGCAGGAAAAGTTGGGGCTCCAAAATCCTATGGCCGACTCAAGGTGGCTACGAAATTTGTGAATGTTGCCAAGCAGTACTACGCCTCTCAGGGCGTTCAGGCTGACATCATTAAACTCTATGGCTCCATGGAGCTGGCTCCACTTGTAGGTCTGGCGGACATCATTATTGATGTGGTGGATACCGGAAATACTCTGCGGGCAAATGGTCTGGAGCCTCAGGAACTGATTGCTGAAATCAGTTCCAGAATGGTGGTCAACAGGGCATCGATGAAAGTGAAGTATAAGCTGATTGGCCAATTACTGGATCAGCTGGCATATGCGGTTGAGGAAAAGGCATGACGTCGGAAGTAGTAGCCCCCGTTCAGCTGGACTTCAGCAGTCCAGACTTCTCAGCTCAGTTGGACTCTCTACTGGCCTGGGAATCTGTTTCAAACGACAGTGTCCAAGAACAGGTTAAAACCATTATAGCTCAGGTGCGCAAGCAGAAAGATCAGGCTGTTATTGAATATACCTGTCGTTTTGATAGACGGCATTTATCTAGTATGTCTGATTTGACACTGGGTGCTGATCGTCTGCAGCAAGCGCTCGACAATATTCAACCTGAGCAGCATTCAGCCCTGGAAGCAGCTGCCAGCCGAATTCGTGAATATCATCAGCACCAGCACCAGCAGCAGAGTTCCTGGAATTACCGGGAAAGTGACGGCACACTGCTTGGGCAGCAAGTTACGCCTATGGATCGAGTTGGCCTCTATGTTCCCGGTGGTCGTGCATCCTACCCTTCATCGGTATTAATGAATGCCATACCTGCTTCTGTAGCGGGTGTACCTGAAGTGGTGATGGTGGTTCCAGCGCCTGATGGTGAGCTGAATGAATTGGTACTGGCTGCAGCAGCGATTGCGGGTGTCAGCCGTGTGTTCACTATTGGTGGTGCGCAGGCGGTTGCGGCTTTGGCCTACGGTACACAAACAATCCCTAAGGTGGATAAGATTATTGGTCCTGGCAATATTTATGTAGCAACGGCCAAGCGGGAAGTCTTTGGTCAGGTGGGTATTGATATGATTGCCGGGCCGTCAGAAATACTGGTGGTTTGTGATGGACAGAGTAATCCAGACTGGATCGCCATGGATCTCTTCTCCCAGGCTGAGCATGATGAAGATGCACAGGCAATTCTGATCTCTCCTGACCGGGTTTTCCTTGGGCAGGTTCAGAAGAGTATCAATCGACTTCTGCCAACCATGGAGCGGAAGGATATTATTGCAACGTCGCTTAATAAGCGGGGGGCTCTGATTTCCGTTCCTGATTTGGAGTCCGCCTGTGAACTAGTGAATCGTATTGCACCGGAACACCTTGAGTTGTCAGTTGAAGAGCCTGAAGCCTGGTTACCGAAGATACGCCATGCTGGCGCCATTTTTATGGGCAGATATACGGCAGAAGCACTGGGTGATTACTGTGCAGGTCCAAACCATGTGCTGCCAACATCAGGAACTGCGCGGTTCTCTTCACCGTTGGGTGTTTATGATTTCCAGAAGCGTTCTTCAGTCATTCAGTTTTCAGCGGAGGGGGCATCAGAAATGGGGAAAGTAGCTTCTGTGCTTGCCAGGGGGGAGTCGCTGACGGCGCATGCGCGTTCAGCAGAGTATCGTATTAAAGACTAGGGACCACTGAGTACTCAACGAAACGTCAACAGACCCTGGCTACAGAGTATTCGGCCTCCAGAGGGAAGCCGAATTTTTTTAGATAAGTTTCGCCGCCATCAACAGCGCGCCATGCATGGCATCTCCCTGTGGCAGGGTTGCAATTGATACTACATCTTCTGGCAACCAGGGCATAACGAACTCACTCAGCCCACCCACCAGTGCACACTGGTTAGCTCCACGCTGATGAAGTACCCGGATCATCATGGCGGCATCTTCAGCACTTTTACGAATCAGCTGTTCTGCCAGCTTATCGCCCTTGCTCAAATACTCAACCACCACCGGTCCATAAGAACCGTAGTCTCTCGGGAGTGCGCTGTCCTGCCAGGCAACCGCGTTTTCGGGACTATTGTCAAACGTGGCCATGATAGCCTTGCTCAGAGGGGTTTCTTCCTTCATACCTTCATGAGCCAGCAGGGAATAACGGACTGCAGCGAGGCCCAGGCTGGCACCACTGCCGTGATCCGAGATTGGGAATCCCCAGCCACCCAGTGTTTTCATTTCACCATCAATCAGGCTGGCGCCACAGGAACCGGTACCGAGAATCAGGATCGCTCCGTCCTGGCCATTAAAGGCGCCCATGCAGGCGGCGTAGGCATCAGTTTCCAGGAATATACCGGCAAAAGGAAAACCCCAGCCCAGAACCAGATCGCGTTCTTTCTTCTGATTGACACCGGCCAGACCCAGGCCGGCATTCATACGTCCAAAGTCGTTTTCTCTCAGGCCGGCTTTATCCATCGCTTCGCGGGTGGCCTGCATAATCGCATTGCAGGCTGAGTCAAGCCCGGTGCGAGGGTTCGCGCTGCCTGCGAATCCTTCCCCCAGAATATTGCCATCAAGATCGGCGATACGCGCCCGGCATGAAGTACCACCACCGTCTACGCCCAGAAGGAGTGGCTGTTTGCTGTCAGTTTCTTTTAATGGTGCGGATGCCATATTTGTTTAATCCTGCAGGCAACTGTAATCGGAGATGGTAACACCCATACCGCCCAGGGCTTCAAGCAGTGATGGATCGGTGAGAATGGCCAGCTCACGGGTTCGGGCGGTTGCATAACCGCTGGCTTTCAGCAGAGGTTCATCGATCAATGCCGGATGAGCCATCAGCTCCAGTACCTGTACTCTTCCCAGGTATTGGCGAACGATGTCGAGGAGGTTCTCTCCAGTCAGGCTGTCACCGTAAAACTTGTCTGAAAAACCCAGGCTTTTGCCTTGGTACTGGGTCATTTCATTTTCAGGGCGAAGTGGAACCCTGTACTCCTCTGACAGCTTTCTGGCAATTGGGGCGACCAAAGCGTGGCGATGGCAGTGGTGGTGACCATCCATATGACTAAGTTGGACACCAAGGCTCAAGAAGTGCTCAATCTGTGCGCGCAGTTCACGCTCGATCTCTTGTGAATTCATGGACTGATTGTCCCAGAACTGGCTCTGGTTCTGCAGCTTACCTGTCTGGTCAAGCAGGGTAGGAACGTTTTCTGCCATTGGGGTGCCTGCTGTCAGGCGCAGATGAATGCCCACTTTCAACCCTGGGTTGAGTTTGGCCAGCTCAGCAGCATGGCGCTCGGCAGGCATACCCACCATCAAGGTGGTGGAGCGAACAATACCTTGTTGAAAAGCTTCGATGATGCCCAGGTTTACACCCCGGGTCAGGCCGAAATCATCGGCATTGACGATTAGTTTCATAGGGCGCTGGAGATAAATCTCCCCTCAGTAAAACGGGAATTTTGAACCTAAAGGAAGCGCGGCCCGCTATCCGCTGCCCGCCTCCCGAAAGAGCCTGGTTTGTGTGCTTTTTCGGGCAACGGGCAGCGGAAAGCGTTTATCTTTCAGGTTCCCAAACAAGTTAAGCGAGGTTGGCAAATTGTGGCAGGTAATCCCGGTTCTCGGCGATGATATCGTCAAGAATCTTCTTACCTGTGGCCAGGTCTGGAACCAGTGGGTTCAGTGCCATGGCCATCAGAGCCTTGTCGTAATCTCCATAAACGGCAGCATCAATAGCCAGCGTTTCATAAGCCTTAACCTGTTGGAGCAGGCCATTCAGGTGCGTTGGCATAGTGCCAAAAGAGAGGGCATGAGCGCCGTCAGCATCGACCATGGCATTGATCTCAACAACCGCGTCATCAGGCAGACCATTGATCGCGCCATTATTACGGGTATTAACGACATTGATCGCTTTTTTGTTATTCCAGATGGAATCAACCAAGTCCAGGGATACTTCTGAGTAGAAAGCACCGCCCCGTTTTTCAAGCTGGCTGGGTTTGTGATCCAGATTTGGGTCAGCGTACAGTTCAAACAGCTCTTCTTCGGTTTTCATGACCTGTTCAGCACGGGTGCCACCACTTTCAGCTGCTTTAAGCTCATCAGCCAGCATGGCTTCTTTCAGGTAGAAGTAACGATGATATGGGCATGGCACAACACCAAGGGCTTTCAGGAACGCTTTATCCCATGGCTCTTCAGTAATGTTGTTCATGTTCAGGCTGGCACCATCACCGAGCATTTTTAACACTTCCTGTGTTTTATCTTCACCGGCAACCGATACTTTGTGTACCCACACCATGTGGTTAAGACCGGCAAACTCCAGAGAAGCCTCTTCCGGTTTTACATCCAGCATACGGGCAATGGAGTAATGCATGTTGATGGGAACATTGCAGAGTCCCATGACTTTAACATTGGTGTGTTTTACAACGGCCTCGGTGACCATACCTGCTGGATTGGTAAAGTTGATCAGCCAGGCATCCGGTGCGACTTCTTCAATATCACGACAAATGTCCAGTATGACAGGAATGGTGCGCAGTGCTTTGGCAAACCCACCGGGTCCAGTGGTTTCCTGACCGATTACGTTGTAACGCAGTGGAATACGCTCATCCCGTGCACGTGCAGCCAGACCACCTACACGAAACTGTGACATGACAAACTGGGCATCTTTGATGCCTTCACGGCGGTTCAGGGTTGACCATACATTAATATCAAGGCCAGCCTTTTCAATCATACGCTTGGTCAGATCAGTGATGATATTGACTTTGAGTGCACCATCTTCAACATCCACCAGGCAGATTTCAGTAACCGGTAGCTCACGGATACGGCGGATGATGCCGTCAACCAGCTCCGGTGTGTAGCTACTGCCACCGCCAATAATCGTCAGCTTAAGATTTTTCATGATACTTTCCCGAGAGTCGATGACTTAGCATTCTCTTATCAGTCTTTATTTAAGAGTGCGAACAGACTCTCTCTGTCGTAATTCTGGTTTAAATGTGTCGAGTTTGCGCAACGGCTGGTGATTCATCAGGCTGGACAGTGCCGAAGATGCTTTTGCTGCCATCTCTTTGATGGGGAAGTGCACTGTCGTCACTGCAGGCGTCAACATGGTACAGATGCTGACGCTGTCAAAGCTGATCACTGAAATATCACCGGGTACCGTCATATTCTGCTCTCTGAACAGGTCAAAGGCACCGACACACATTTCTTCACTACAGGAGTAAACGGCTGTAATGTCAGGGTGTCGTTCCAAAATTTCCGCCATCGCCTGATAGCCACCCTGTCGGTCATAGTCTGCTTCAGCAACCAGCGATTCATCCAAATCAATATGGTGTTCACGCAGCGCCTGCTCATAACCCTGAAAGCGAAGTCGAGCGGTTAGTCGCTCCCGTGGACCTGCAAGACAGGCTATTTTCTGGTGTCCGTGCTGAATAAGGTGCTCAACAGCAAGCTTACCTGCCTCGGCATGTTCAAAAGCGATGCAGCGATCTTCAAGACCTTCAACTTGTCGGTCCAGAAGGATAAAAGGTGTCTCTTGCTGAGCCAGCTCAATCAGTTCTTCATCGTATAAATTACGTGCATGAAGAATCAGCCCATCGCAGCGCATGTCCGTCAGTCTTTGTAGTGCCAGTTGCTCACTTTCCCGGGAGCGCTTGCCACGACTGACCAGCAGAAACTTGCCCTGTTGATCCATTTCTTCCTGAACTTCTGCCATCAGCTCGGAGAAGAAAGATCCTCGATACGACGTCACTACCAGCCCAACGGTGTTGGAAGATGAGGTAGCTAATGAGCGAGCCAGTGGGTTAGGGCGGTAATTCAGCTTCTTCATTGCTGCATGAACACGATCCCTGGTAGCTTCCTTAATTTGGCCTGTCTCATTGAGAACCCGGGATACCGTTGCCCTGGAAACCCCTGCCAGTTCAGCTACGTCCTTAATGCTCGCCATTGCTTTCTCCTTATTCCGATCTGTTCGCGCTACTTTCTATATGCCGAAGATCGACGTTGATAAATGGCTGCGTTCAGTCGTCAAATCAGCGTTAAGCCGATTGATGTGGTTATTTTGTTTCCAGTCGTTGATAGATGCGTACCATCTCTTCAACCAGATCCTGCGCCAACATTGAGTTCATCAGGTGGTCCTGAGCATGAACAAGCAGCAGAGAAACCGGTACTTTGCCTTCCCCACCATCTGCTGCGATCAGGGCAGTTTGCATTTTATGAGCCAGTCTACCGGCTTCACGGGAGTCTGCCAGCGATTTTTCAGCTTTGTCAAAGTCGCCGCAGCGAGCGTGGGACAAGGCCTCCATGGCTTGGCTCTTGGCTTCGCCGGATTTAACAATCAGTTCCATTACAACGTTATCAACGTTCATATGATGTTCTCCAAATTAGGGGGGGAAGGGGACACCCGTCGACTGAAGTCGACGGGGCTATTTGTTGGTTACGAAAGGTTATGCTATGGCTGGGTTACCGGATTCTTCAGTCTTGGTTGCTTCGGACGCAGTTGCCTGCTCCTGAGCCATAACCTGCTTTTCGTAGGCTTTGAAGAATGGGTAGTAGATCATGATGTCGATCACCATCAGTACCGCAGTCAGGATAGATGCCTTGAAGGCCCAGCCAGCGCCCCAAGCAGCACCGATCAGGGCTGGAGCAGTCCATGGAGTTACTGCGATAGCCTTATCAACAATGCCTGTGTTCACGGCAACGTAAGCGATAACAGCGTTCACAACCGGAGCCATAACAAATGGGATAAACAGCGTTGGGTTCATTACCACTGGGGCACCGAACATAACCGGTTCGTTGATCTGGAACGCACCTGGCAGGAAACTCATGCGACCAACACTGCGCAGGTGAGCTGTCTTACTGAAACTCATCAGGATAACCAGTGACAGCGTTGCACCGGCACCACCGATAAAGATGTAGAAGTCCCAGAAAGGCTGAGTGAACAGGTTAGGTACTGTGTCACCGGCAGCGTAAGCAGCAGCGTTAGCGCCAATGTTAGCCAGGAATATAGGAGACAGAATACCTACAACAATGTTGGCTCCGTGAATACCGGCAAACCACAGCAGCTGGCAGAGTAACAGTGCGCCAATGATGGCTGGCAGGCTGTTAGAGGCAGATACCAGAGGCTTGAAGATGGTCATTACTGCATCAGGAATCTGCATCGCAAATTCAGACTGAACAAAGAGGCTCAGTGGGTACAGGGTCAGGAAAATGGCCAGTACCGGAACCAGCAGTGCAAAAGACGCAGCGATAGCGGGTGGCACCTGCTCAGGCATACGGATGGTGATGTTGTATTTCTTCAGGATACGAGTCAGTTCAACTGAGAAATAGGCCACCAACAGTGCGGTAAAAATACCGGTACCACCAAAATGGTTCAGTGGGAGCGCCCAACCTTTTTCCGGTGCAGCGACCAGAAGGAAGGACATGGCTGACAGAGCTGCAGCACCAATGGCATCCATCTTATAAGAGCGAGCCAGACTGTAGGCAACCCCCATCGTGATGAACAGGGACATAATGCCCATACTCATGGTCCATGGCATGACAATGGTCGGGCGGTTTGCTGCAACGAAGTCCAGCCAGGCTCTACCAAATGCGTTGGTTGTGTCTGCAGCAAATGGAGGGTTGGCAAAAATCAGGATGAAACTGCCCACAATAATGAAGGGCATGGCCACCAGAAAGCCGTCACGCAGTGCGGTAATGTGTCGTTGTGAGCCAAGTTTGCCCGCGATAGGCCCCAGCTTCTGCTCTACAAATTGTATTAGATGGTCGTACAGTTTCATCTGTTATCCCCGTGCCCTTTGGCAAGTGTTAAGCGCAATCGTTGTGCGTTCGTTATTGTTATTGGGTGATTATGCCGTTTCTTCCAGAAGGCTCAGTGCCTGGTCCAGAACCTGTTCGCCTTTCATCATGCCGTAGGCCATTGGATCAATGGCTTCAACCCGCTTGTTCAGTTTTGCTGCCTCAGCCTGAAAATCAGCCAGCTTGAACTTGATCTGTGGGCCAAGAAGGCAGACGTCGTAAGATTCGATGGCTTCTTCAAAGTTAGCCATGCCAATGGCATCAATTTTCACATCCAGACCACGATCCGCAGCGGCCTGTTCCATTTTCTTAACCAGCATGCTGGTAGACATACCTGCGCTGCAGCATAGAAAAATCTTTTTCATCACATTGACTCCGCTATTCAATTCAAAGACAGGTCAGTTTCGTAGGTCCAGTACAGTTATTTCCGTCTCCTGATTGGCCAGGAACTGAACGGGAAACCGTGTGTGGAAGTTTTCATTACGTTGACAATGAAATCACAGAAGTAATCATGGTGCAACCGGTTTCTGTAACCGGTTTCATTTGGGTTTTTAACGGTTTCTGGCTATGTCTGAATCCACTGTATACCTTGGTGTTTGCGGGATTTCTTGAGGGTTTTCGGTCTTGAAGGTGTGGTGGTGATCGGCCATTTGCATTTCTTTTGAGTCACGGCAAAACCAATAAGCACGCTTTCTGTGATGTAAGTCAATTTTTGAATGTGTTCACTCTTTGTGAATTATGAAATGTACTGAAAATTTGATTTATGACAAAAGTACGCATAAAAACTTGAAACCGGTTGCAGAAACCGGTTACATTTTTTTGGCGCAAAGATAAACTGACAAGCGTTTACAAAATGCACCGTTTCTTGACTATGGGTTGACCAAGGATGAAGCGGGTCGTTGAACAGGGCAAAGACCCTAAACAAACGACAGGCGACAATAAACAGAAAGTGCTGTCTTTCAAAAAAAACAGAAAACACACCAGGAGTTAATGGGGATTAACGATGATGTTTAAAAAGACCACACTGGCGACAGCTATCCTTGTTGCAAGTGCCGCAACCGGCGCTTTTGCTGCAGACATGACTGATGATTCCATGTACACCGCTGCAGAAAGCACTGGTAATGCATTTTTTGAAGACGCATCAGTAACTGGTGGCGTCTACGCGTTCTCCCGTAAGCGGAACCGATACAACGTTTCCACTGGCAAGTTTGAGACTAACCTTGACCATACCTCTGTTCTGGGCAATATCGACTTCAGCTCTGGTTATGTTGGCGGGATTGTTGGTCTGGATCTTGGCCTGTACGGTTCCATGGACCTTCAGCAGGGTGGTGGTGTTGACCATGAGATGAACTTTTTCCCATGGGATAACCCTCATAACCCAGACTGGTCTCAGACATCAGCCAAGGATGATGTGAGCTTTTACAAGGCTGCCCTGAAGTTCAAACTTGCCAATACATGGGCTAAGGCTGGTTATATTCAGCCATCTGGTCCAGGTGGACTGGGCGTTAACTGGAACTTCATGCCTGGTACTTATCGTGGCGCCCAGTTCGGTGCTGACTTCGGCAGCCTGAGTGTTGCTTATATGTGGGCTGACGAATACAAAGCTCCATGGTTCCAGGAAACTTATGAGTTCCGCACCAGAAACCCGGATGCAAACCTGACTGGAGCCCTCGACACAGAGATCGACTATCTGCACTCTGTTGGAGCCGTCTACACTTTTGAAAATGGCCTGATTCTGGATGGTGCATTCTCTCAGTCTGATGATTATCTCGATACCTACCATGCCAAAGTCAAGCATTCTATGAAGGTGGCTGATGGTACCTTAAATCTAGCTTATCACTACTACGGAGCCAAAGATGCAGGTGACCTGGAAGTCTATGATGGTAGCGCGTGGCAGCAGGCTCTGACTGCATCGTTTGCTGTTGGTCCTTATACGCTGAAGGCTGAGTCTACAGTGACCCGCGCTAAAGGAGACCAGGGATACTTCGTTTATCGTACAACAGTTCCCCTCGGTACTTCTGCCGGTGCTTATGACCTGTGGTGGGATTCCAGATCTGACTTCAACCACGATGGCGAAAAAGCCGTTTATGTGGGCCTGTGGCGTGATCTGGCAGATCAGGACCTGGCCGGATGGAGAGTTGGCGCTTCCGTGGCCCATGGCTGGGACGGTAAGCCAGCATCAGACTTCGCAGATCAGGATGCAGAGCTGAAGGAAACTGCATTTAACGTGGATCTTGGCTATACCGTTCAGGATGGAAACTGGAAAGGCAGCAGTGTTGCACTCCACTGGACCAACTACCGCAACCATTCTGGACAGCCTAGCTGGACTGGCTTCAAGAACGCATTCCAGGATGAGAATGATATTAAGCTGACCATGGTTGTTCCATACTCTTTCTGAGTGATAAGTCCTCCGGCTCTTTCCTGATAGAGCCGGATTTTGCTTGTTTAACTTTGTAGTGAGACCCTCCTGTAATCGTTGTTCTGTGCGTTCTTTCCGGGCTTTATCAGCCCGGTTTTTTTATTTCAGCAATCATAATTTTTAAACACTTATCCGTTCAGTTAACAATCTTGGGCCTGGTTGTCGCCTGAGCTTTCAGTTCAATCTCTTTACCATCCCTGAGGACCTGCATCGTCATTTGTTGGCCTGGCGGGATTCGAGCCACCATATTCATAACCTTGCGTCCATCGCGGGTACTCTGACCATTAATGCCGGTCAGAATATCACCTCTCATCAGGCCGGCTTTGTCTGCAGGTCCTCCTTCATAGACGCCGGAAATAAGAATTCCTATTTTAGTGCTAACGCCATAGGCTTCTGCCAGAGAAGAGCTGAGTGGCTGAGATTCAATACCCAGCCAGCCTCGAATCACTCGACCGTATTTAATGACAGAATCCATCACGAACCGAGCCATGTTGGAGGGGATGACAAAGCCAACACCTTCACTTCCTCCACCACGGGAAAACAAGAGAGTACTGATTCCGATAAGGTCACCATAAGCATTGACTAATGCTCCCCCTGAGTTGCCAATATTGATGGCAGCATCGGTTTGAATAAAGTCCTCGTAGGTATTCAGTTGCAGGTCATTACGACCAGTGGCACTGATAATACCCATGGTTACGGTTTGACCGAGCCCGAAAGGATTACCAATCGCCAGAACGACATCGCCGATTTCAGCATTTCCCGAATCGACAAGATCAAGGTAAGGCAGATCCTTCAGGTCGATTTTAAGCACCGCAAGGTCGCTTTCCGGATCTGTGCCAATCATGCTGGCTTTGACTTCCCGGCCATCACGAAGAGTGATCATCAGTCGAGCGGCATCCTGAATAACATGATGATTGGTCAGAATATAACCTTCAGGATCTACGATGACACCAGAGCCTTCCGGGGTAATACGGGCACTGGTTCTCTGGGGGAGAGGGAGGTTGCTGTCACTACGCTGTGACAGACTGCTGGTAGAAATACTGACGACTGCAGGGGCCGCTTTTTTTACGGCATCGCTGTAAGAAGCCTGACCCGACAGGTTGAATAGTCTGGCTGATTGCTCAATAAGGCGATTGCGGGATTTTTCAGAAATACCGCCGAACTCTGGCTTGATCAGCAGAACTGAGAAAGCGGTTAACAGTCCGATAAGGATGGGGAAACCAACCGACTTAAGCAGTTTTTTCATTCGGAGCCCATGGGGATTGCGGTTATGTGATTATAATGACTTCAACAATATATGATTCTTAATATACAGCTATGTATGGATGGAGAGAACCAATGGCCCTGACATTAAAAGAAATGGTTGCATTGCTGGACCAGGAGCTGCAACCCGGGCTTTTTAAAGACTACTGCCCTAATGGCATACAGGTTGATGCTTCTGATACCTCGGGTGCTTCCATAAAAAAAATTGTAACAGGTGTGACGGCCTGTCAGGCACTGATCGATAAGGCGGTTGAACTTCAGGCTGATGCAATCCTGGTTCATCATGGTTACTTCTGGCGTGGGGAAGACGCAGTCATTACCGGTATTAAGCGCAAGCGAATTGAAACGTTGCTGGCTAATAATATCAGTCTGGTGGCTTATCATTTACCTCTTGATGCCCATCCTGTATTTGGTAATAACGCTGAGCTCGCCCGTTTGATGGGCTGGGATACAGTGGGTGGGCTGGAGCCGTCTGCTAAGCTACCCGTTGGCAACTGGGGAACAACAGGGAAGAAAATGTCTCTGGAAGAGTTGAGTCAGGACATTACCGGTAAGCTGGGACGGGAGCCTCTGGTGATTTCTGGCGGTGATCATCTGGTTAAAACCATTGCCTGGTGTACAGGTGCTGCTCAAAGCATGATTGATAAAGCATTGAGTCTGGGGGCTGATGCTTTTGTCAGTGGTGAAATTTCTGAGTCAACAGTGCATTTTGCGCGTGAAAATGGCATTCACTACATTAGCGCTGGTCACCATGCGACGGAACGCTATGGTGTTCAGGCTCTGGCTCGCTGGCTACATGAAGAAACGGGCATAGAGCATGAATTTGTAGACATTGACTCACCGGTTTAATTGTCAGCGCCCCTAAGTATCTGATTATTGAGTCAGTGAATATGATTTCATATGGTTGGATATTTTAATTATTTCCTTGTAAAGAAGCAGCCTGCGTAAAACGTTATTTGTTGGTTTTGTGTCGTATTGTTAGAAAAAGCAGGCTGCTTGTTCTTTCTTGATTAGCATTGAAAGACAGATTTACTAAATATTTAAATGCAAATTAAATTGTTGCTCTAAATCAATCTGTATAAAAAATAACTCTCGTAAACTTGCCCCACTTTTTCCTCTGCCTCTCTGCTACTGCGGGTTCCTCACGGCGGCGAGGCGGTTTTGTCTTGTTGTTTTGGACAGCACTTTTATGCTGTTTGGGGGTAATTATGATCTGGCTGCAGTTAGCCGTTGTGATTCTGTGCATCCTTATTGGTGCGCGTATCGGGGGGATCGGCCTTGGTTTAATGGGTGGCGTTGGTCTGGCTATTCTCTCTTTTGTTTTTGGTATTCAACCGACCTCACCGCCTATTGATGTAATGCTGATGATTCTGGCGGTTGTTTCTGCAGTTGCCTGTATGCAAGCGGCCGGCGGTATGGATTATCTGGTGCAGGTAGCGGAGCGGATTCTCAGAAAAAATCCAAAGCGTATTACCTTTATGGCGCCAGCGGTAACTTACGTTTTCACTATGTTTGCAGGTACTGGCCACGTTGCTTATTCAGTGTTGCCGGTTATTGCTGAAGTTGCCCGTCGTACCGGTGTTCGTCCTGAGCGCCCAATGGCTATGTCCGTTATTTCTTCTCAGGTAGCTATTGTTGCCAGCCCTATAGCAGCAGCTACGGTTGCCATGCTGACCGTCATGTCCTCAAGCTATGGGATTACACTTGGGCAGATTCTGGGTGTGACTATTCCAGCGACGGTTGTCGGTCTGTTCCTTGCAGCTCTGGTGACCAACAAGCTGGGTAAAGAACTGAAAGATGATCCAGAATATCAGCGTCGTTTAGAAGACCCTGAGTATCGTCGTAAGATTGAAGAGAGTGTTTCTGTTTCTGTATCGGAGCTGAAGCCTGGTGCCAAAACCTCCGTACTGCTGTTCCTGCTGGGGGCAGTGATGGTGGTTGTGATGGGTGCACTGCCTGCGCTTCGTCCACAGTTTAATGGCTCTGCCATGTCCATGGCGCATACCATCGAAATTATCATGCTGACCGTTGCCGCTTTGACAGTATGGCTGGCAAAAGCAGACGTCACTGAAGCTAGCCGTGGAGACGTATTTATTGCCGGTGTCAGAGCAATTATTGCCATCTTTGGTATTGCCTGGCTGGGTGATAGTTTCTTTGGGGCTCATGATGCTCTGCTGAAAGGCGGTATTTCTGATCTGGTTCAGTCTGCTCCATGGGCATTTGCGATTGCGCTGTTTGTTCTTTCCATCATGATCAACAGCCAGGCTGCTACTACTTCTACACTGATGCCTCTGGGTGTGGCTCTTGGACTGCCAGTTGCTTCCTTGATCGCCATGTTCCCAGCTGTTAACGGTTACTTCTTTGTACCTAACTACGGCCCGATTATTGCGGCTATTGATTTTGACAGCACAGGTACTACCAAGATTGGTAAGTATGTGTTTAATCACAGCTTTATGATCCCAGGTTTGCTGTCGATTGTATTTTCTGTGATTGCCGGTTTTGTATTCAGTAGCATTTTGCTGTAAAGATAATCGCGCAATAAACTACTGAGAGTGCTGAGTTTTAGCTTTTCAGCTAAAACTCAGCACTCAGCTTATGTAGAAAGGTTATATTTCGCCATCATAGACAGTCATATGAGTCGGAATGATATTTTGTCGTAGAATGACGTCAAACACCTTATCAATTCCACCCTTGACGGTTGAATCAATTTTAGAACCGGGAACACCCGTACAATATTGTTGGATGTGTACATGTCCACCGTGAACCATCTGATAAGACTCATGTTTAGAGCTTATTTCCTGTGCTTTCTGGCTGGAACAGTCTTTGCCCTTATGATCTTTGTAGGTAGCACTGGTTTTTAATGCCTGATCTTTTACGCAAACCCGACCAGTGCGATCTTTATTGCTTTTACAGCCAAGCATTCTGGACACCTTCAGAATAAATAGTAAGCGGCGTACTTTTATACCGAATTCAAAGCTATTATTTGAGCTAACATGTTTCCAGAGCCAGTCTGTAAGTTCACAAGCTTCTTTCTTTTCATCTTCAGTCAGTTTATCCATTTTCTGACTTAAATAGCCGCCATAGGTGCCTTTTGTGCCAGTGAGCTTTTTCAACTCTTCTTTGTTGATGTCATGAGTTATTTTCCATAGGCCACCAAAAGGATCGAAGACCCGGTTGAAAGCTAATTGATTACACGGGGTAACAAACATAAATGGTTGTAGTTTGACTTTTACTTTTTTTGGAACGTCATTGCACATGACAACGAGCTGCCCCTGCTCATCAAGCACCTGATGAAGGTTTTCCATTGTTTTATGGATATTCATGATCCAGGCTCTTTCATTATCAAGGTTTTTGGCAAGCTCTTTCTTACCAAAAGCTTTCAGCAGTGCTTTTGCTTCAGGAGTCCTGAATCCGTCTGGAGACATCAGGTTGGTATATGCAATCGGAAGTTCGATTTCAGCTGAACTATCCGAGCCGGCAAGTATCCTGTCGAGCTCTTCTTTCTTTTCAGTTACCAGGATGTTGACCAGTATTTCTCGCCAGCGTTGACATGAGATTGTCTGAATATCCTCTTTACGACTTTCCATATGCGCGTAAGGGGTGCCGACCCGAGTATACTGATCGACAATCTTGCCATCAACCGTCATTTTATAGGCATACATATTGACTGCATGCTTGGTATCACGTTCCATTGAGGGCGCTGCTCTCCCTGCATAAGGAAGTTCAAATGGCTCGGAACCGTTATAATCCAGATAAGGTGCGGGTGTGTATTCATGAATAACATGATGCCATTGACCCTCATCATCTTTCAGATATTGCTCTATGATGAAGGGCTTTGTGTCTGCAGCAAGCCGTTGAATCGTTGCTTGTTCATAGGCTGCCTCCAGATCTAGCTGTATCATCATGTCATTTATGAAGTAGGCTAAAGATGAAACGTACCCAACAGTATTTTTTACATAGCCTGCACCTGTGCTATGCAGCATATAGCGTTGCTTTAATTTATAAAGAAGCTCATTTGGGGTTAACTGAACCTTATCTTTGCTCTTGTCTTTTTCTTGGCTTTTAACCGTTTCAATTTCTTTAAGCTTTTTGTGCAAATTGATTTTCTGGTTTCTTTTATCCGGAAATTTCTCAAGAACCGAGTCTGCAATATCAAATAGACGATTCACTAGGTGTGTATAGTTATTGATGTGTCGGAAGTCACTTTGTTTTGCACATTCAATATGCCGGCTCCAATTGGCAATTTCATTTTTCATCTCACCAATTTGCCGGGCTAATGCTTCACCATCCGGAGTACTGCCAGGAACAGGGCTTTTCTCTAAACCTTCTAATTCATGAGCAAAGCCAGCTAAATGCCAGTCTGCAAGATCATAGTTGGCTTTGACAAGTGTCATCTGTTGAATGACTGGTTCAAGTTCATGAACTTTGCTTTGTAAAGCTTCAAATGTACCCTTGAATTTAGAGATTTCTTCTGGTGAAGCGACTATCTCATAAGCTCTCTCAATCGAAGTAAAGGGCGAAGAAGTCAAGCTGGTATGATCGTCAGTAGTTCGCAGACTTGATAGAATGTTACGGCTTTCTTCCAAAGATTTCCGATCTAATGTATCTGTAGTTGTTACAGCTTCATAAAATGGCTCTTCCGCCCAGTCAACAGAAGTATCATCGCTTTCCTGAGAACCTTCACGTTCCAGTGGCATGTAATGAGGACTCACTGGATCCAGATAATCTGGAGTGTTCTCTTCGGAATATGCCTGTGGGGTTCCCGCAGAAGAAGAGGAAGACGCTTCATCGGACAGTGAGCTTTTTAAATACTCTGTTTCCCTGATGGATCCATGTTGACGGTTGTCAAGTAAGACAACAGGAGCCTGTGGCGAGCCTTGATCTAGCATGCCAGAGATTTCGGTTGCTGTAACCAAATCTACATTATTCTTCGAATCATCATGAAGCCCCAGGGTATATTGAGTCTCTATACGGACTCCCTTGGAAGTGCCTGAAACTTCTTTCTCATTGGATAGTTTGACCAGACTCAGAGACGCTTCATAAACTTTCCGTATCGTTAGTGTTTCCCTGTCAGGAGCAAGACTGAAGTAGACACAGCGATGACTACAGTCAGGTTTTACAACGTAAGCGCGTGAATGCTCATCTCCTTCAACGAACATCCAGTCAGCGGGTTTTGTCAGTAGGATGGATTCAGGGACAATTTCAAACTTCTTATGAAGGTCATCAACATGCTTGTTAGCAAGGTTATTACATAAATCCTGATGAGCGGCGTAAGCTCCCTGGTGGGTAGAATCGAGCATAATGTCGAGTAAATGCTGTCGTTGTGGTTTTTTAGCTACTCCTGCCCTCTGTAAGAAGACATCGTATAAATCGGTAAGTCCATTGCCCAGTGTGGACTCAGAGAGATGATAATAATCTGTTCCATTCAGTGTTAGCCTTGCTTCAACAGAGTTTCTGCCTATATCCGCACTGAGCTGATTAATTAGCTGCTCACGATTAAGTGTTGCTTTTGTAAGAATTCTCTTCTCTTCTTGTGACCTGTCATTCAGGCAGTCAGCTAGAGGCCGATAATGGTGTGTCCTTCTGCTATTAGTTTCTTCAGGAGAAAATAGGGGTGATGATAAATAGCGATGTTTGAGGCTGTATTCATCAGACACTACTGGCTTGACCATTACAAATGAATCATCATGTGATGAAGCTGTGTCTTCATTTTTTAATTTTTCCGACTTTTCTTTCCCTTTCACTGAAGGTGAGAGTTTTGTATCTCGATGTTTCAGGTGGTTGGCTGTTAACGCTAAACCATTTTCATGTGCAATATCACACAACTTTTCATTAAATAATTTTTTCCTGCTTTTATCCGTAGGATAATTAAGTTTTCCTTTTGCACCTGAAGTCGCTGCTTCATAAGCTAATTTAGCCTGAAGAACCCATTGTTGTGCCGTGTCATAAACTTGATCTTCAGGAGTGCCTGACAGGAGTAGCCGTTGTTCCAGTATTTTGCATGCATGGTTGTATTTTTCCTTTGCAAACTTCTGTCGCAAAATGCGCTGAGTCGCATCAGATGAGCCATTTGCAAGAGCTAATAATATTATTTGCTCAGTTTTTTTCGGCTCGTACCCTTTCTCCAGGAGGCGTCTTACCAGTTTCTGCTTGCCTTCTTCTGACATTGAAATCTGCTGTTCAGCCACTTCTGGATGAACCAGTGAGGCATTTCGTTCTAGTGAATTATTAAGAGATCTCAGCGTATCATCGACTTGATGATCAATATTCTCTAGATCTTCAGAATCGCTTGATGGTGATGCCAACAAATCTGGATCATGGTAAAAGTGCTTTGTTTCAAAGTCTTCATGAACAGATGGGAAGGGCACCAGTGCATCGAGCCCATTATCAGTCGATGTTGAAGGCTGATTTACTGGAATAAATGAGGGGCTTTGAACCACAGACGTGTTGCCCTGGTAAGAGGTATCATGATCAAGCATTGTGTCCTTAAAGGGGGTTGGAGCCAGATAGCCATCATCTAGCGTATCAGAAGCACTTGATGCCGGTGGTTGAGAATTAATTGACTCATAAGTTCCATCGCTATCGTCAGTGTATGTATTTTTGTGAGAATCAGCCAAAGGTAACTCACTGTGAATAACTCTAAGCTCGTTTTGGGAAGTGCTTGAGGCTGCAGCTATTGGAGGCGGTGGCAAAGGTCGCTCCTGTATTGAAGCCTTTACCTGACCGGGTGAACTTGGCCTAAGCACTGCTGGAGTCAAGTTTTCATCTTTAGTATGAACCGTGAAAGCTGAACCCTTGATAGTAATCACTATCCCTTGATTACGGGCAGCTTCTGGTAAGTAATCGTTAAAAAGTTTTTTCTTTGCATTATTGCTTCTAAGAAGGTTTCTTGCTTTTCTCTTCCAGTTTTTATCTGTTTCTGCTTTATATTCTTTCTTGGCATCTCTAACGATGGCATGGGCTATAGCAAATGCTTTGTCTACCGGTTGTCCTGAGTCAATCAACGCTTGGCTTATGCCTTTAAAAGCCGCGTTAGATTTCTCACTGAAAAATTCTGTTTGCATAATGCCATTGATTGCGATGACATCATCAAAGATACAAAACAAGGGCGTCTGACGTTTTGCTTCTTTTTCGGTAAAGCCTTTTTCAACCAGTATCTCTATAAGCTTTAAATGAGTTTGTTCTGAAACGGTTTCTGTTCCTGTTAAAACTCTATTTTGTTTTAATGTGTCCGCTTTTTGTTTTAGGGCTTCTATTCGAGATGAAAGAATCTCTTCGTATTCATTTTCATCATCGGAAGAATTATTTTCAACGGCCACATGAGATGTACCCTGTTGAACTGGAACTTCGTAGTCATCGTTTTCGTTCGGCGATGTTTGCGGAATATGTACGTGCGATGCTCCTGCTCCTGTTATTAGTTGAGCTTTGTAGCCATCCTCGATGCTGTTTGAGGTCCTGCGTAATTCAATGGGAGGCAGTGGCTGATCCTGTTTAGAGCGTGGTTTCAGATAAATGCCATCATCATCGTATTTATCTTCTTCCACCATCAAAGGAAGCCGGCCTTCAGGTTCTGGCGGGAATTGAACTTGAGTTCTTGGTACCTCGTATCCATCCTTATCTGTCGATGGTATAGGCTCAGCCCGATTTGATGGTTCTTTTCCAGGTAATGTTGTCAGGTAAGTACCATTATCCAACACTGTTTCTTCCCAGTGCTGTTTGTCCGGTGCTGATTCTTCAGTAGTCGCTGGATTTACTATCCTTTCTTCAGGTAGCGTTGTCAGATAAATACCATTATCTAATACTTTACCTTGAGCTTGGTGTGCAGCAGATACAATCTCCTCTGAAGTTATTACAGGCTTTTCAGCACTGAATGAAGTGACTTCAGCGCCAGTGGTTACAGTTAGTGTTTCAGTCTGGCTGTTTTTTACATTTGTTGTTTCACCGGATAGTGATGCATGCTCCTCTAGGGCAGAAGTACTTATTGTACCTTCACCTGTTAAGGGTAAAACCTGCCTGGATGATGCGTGATATGAGGCTGTTTTATCAAGAGGGCCAGATGTGTCGTTTTTCAGGCTCTTGCCTGAAGCATCTTTCAAGGCGAAGAAAGGTATCTGAATGGTTTTTGCATCAAGCTCTGTTTGCACTTTACTGGCAGATGCCTTCATTTTCTCAAAATCAGGCAGCGTTGAGACTTTAGGAGTTAGTTCATTGGGCTTTTGTCTCACTGCCATTGGTTTGACTCTCTCTGAGCCACTGAAAATTGCTGATAGTGGTGTGTGAGCGCATACCCTTGATTTTTCAGCCGTGCTGTATAGGTCTCTATTTCCTTGCCTGCTTGCAATGGCTTGCGTACTTTCTGGCAGGCTCTTGTTCCGTGCTTCCTTTAAGTTTTCAAAGCTCCCATGAATGATTTCTTCTGTGATGGGTAACTGAAGCTGTGGTTCTTTATTTGTGGCAGGTTTGCCGGTGCTGATCACTCGCTGTTTGGATACTGATAACCGTTCCTCTACAGGAAAGCTCTTCCAGTCGCTGTAGAGTTTAGAAACTGTAAGGTTCGTTTCATCAGCGGTTTTAGCTGGCAAAGTTCCACTGAAGGCAGGCTGATACTCAACAGCTTCAGGCTGTTCAGGCTGACTGAAGGATGAAAGCTCTTCCACCGGGGGCTTCGTTGGTATTTTTGGCGCAAGAATTGGTTGGTTCGAGCTGAAAAAGGGTTCTGTTGAATTTTCAACAGTGCTCATTTCTGTAACCTTACCCGGCTCCTCTAGTGCATGGGCACCTTCTAATGCAAGCAGTTGCTCTGACTGAAGTGCTGATAGCTGGCTTTTGTCAACAGGCAGGACGAAGGCTTCGTTTTTATTTAACTGAGCACACAATGCGGCAAAAACTTCAGGTGTTACCTGACGGTTTATTGTAATGGCGGTTGAGGATGATGGATTATCCCAATTAATTAATATAGTTACTTTTAAATGACGATGAGTTTTGGTCGTAATAGCCAGTGCTGAACTGGAATGCTCACTGGTGGCAGGTGGTATTAAATCTTCTTCAATTTTAAGAAAAAAGGCAGGTTGCTCGATAGAGCTCTGGCCAATATTTTCAGGTGTAAGGCGTAGCTGAAGCCTGCAGCCTATATCTTTGGCTTGTCCATTGAATTTGAAGGCTTTACCGCCTGCAAAAGGGTTTATATTGCTATGACCTATAGGCGTAACTTGTCTTTCAGATGCTCTAGCCAGAGAGGTGGGAGTTCTGCTTTCTGTTATAGGCTTTTCCGAGAGGGAGGTGAGGCTATCTGAAGCGAGTGCAGGCACTCTTTCTCCTGTCTGTTGATCAGGTGCTGAGAGAGTGCGGGTATCAGTGCTTTGAAAAGCGACCTTAGCCTCTTTTTCCACAATATCGGAAATCGCCGTTTTCTCTGGCTGTTTTTGAAGCATTAATTGTTGGTTTAACCGGGCTGAACTACTTTTGTGAGCTCCTTTTTGTAGAGATGCGTCGGGTAGGGGAATCGCTTTTCTGGTAATAGTTTTCGGTGGTGTTTTTTGAGCAGCAGGCATTTTGCTTATGCCGGATGCTATTTTATTCTGGAACGGTCTGGTTAATTCAGAGTCACCCGCTTTGCGGCTTTTGAAACCCAGCCTCAGTGATACCGGTGTTTTATAGAGTGGTAACTCTGTTTGTGATGAAACTTTTATTTCGCGCTTAACCGTTCGTTTCTTTTCAGTTTGAAGAGCATCATTTTCTGCTTTTCTGGAAGCTTCTGGAGCCGTATCGTCTAATGGCGCTATGGATAACGGAGTTTGAGTTGTTGATGCCGTTTGTACCACTCTACTTGGCAAGCCAGATGAGGAAACAGAAAGTTCTTCATCTGCAGATAGCTTTTCTTCATCCAGGTCATCATTAATGAGAGGCTCTTCAAAGGTCTCTGGTAGTCCAAAATCTTCAGAAATATCGGATTGTTGTCTTTCGGTGCTTGCCTTCTCTAATACTGGAGAAGGCTCCCTGATTTCCAGAGATGGTGCTGTATTATCAGCATCTTCTTCCAGAGTTAAAGAATCATTATTAAAATGTGCCAGATTATGAGCATCTATCGGTTGTTCTGTAGATTTCTGGCTCAGCTTGGTAGGTTGTTGATCATCTGCCATAGTGCTGGAAGCCGACTCATCAGTACTATGGCTGGAGTGTGATTGTTCTCTTTGATCACCAGAATCATGGAGCTGGTTAATAGCCCTGACTCGTAAGCTGCCACTATCGGATGTTGCTGGTTCCTCCTGGTCATGGAGAAGAGTGCCAGGGGGAATCGCAAAGGTATTTATGCTGGAATCTGGTGAGGCATGATCGTTGTCACCATCGGACTCTGGTTGCCAAAGACTATCAGTTGTAGCCAGAGAGTTGTCGTCAGGCAGGAAGCTCTGCTCTGCGAGAGAAGGCTCACTGGATATCACTGGTGGTACTGTATTATCAGCGTCTTCTTCCAGAGTTAAAGAATCATTTTCATAATGTGCCAGATTATGAGCATCTATCGGTTGTTCTGTAGATTTCTGACTCAGGTTGGTAGGTTGGTGATCATCAGCCATAGTGCTGGAAGCTGACTCATCAGTACTACGGTTTGAGTTTGATCGTTCTTTTTGATCACCAGAATCATGGAGCTGGTTAATAGCCCTGACTCGTAAGCTGTCACTATCTGATGTTGCTGTTTGTCTGTTATCCCGCTGAAAAGAGATAGAGGTAGTAGCAAGAGTATTTACGCTTAAATCCAGTGGGACATCATCATTATTTTCGGACTCTGACTGGTCACTGCTATCAGATGTAGATGGAGAATTATAGTCAGAAGAGAAGCTCCGCTCACTTTGCGATGATGTACTTGATACATCAAAAGCTGAATCACCAGAAATTGAGACTTCATCAGAAATTGAATCAGCAGTTTCTGCTAAGGTTGAGATCGCTATTTCCAGTAGCAGGCTTTCTAAAATTGCATCCGCTATAGCCTCTTCAGATGAGTTGTCCGTCTTTACGTCACTTGTATCTATGCTTTTTTCACTTTTGATATCTGACTGATGAGATATTGCTGGCTGGTTGATGCCTCGTAATGAAGGAAAATATGTTCGTACAGACTCTGGCAATGAATCACTTTGAGGCGACACCCTGGGAGTTGTAGCAGCAGACCCAGAAATCTGAGGAGAGTTATTAGTATTTGCTGGTGAACATTGGCTGTCAGGAAGATCGTCGACCTGTGCCGGGAGAGAGCGTTGGTTCAATGGTGGTTTTTGATCGGAAGCTACGGTTGGATGAGGCTTCTGATTGGTTAAGGGGAAGCTTGGAAGCTCCTGTTTTTCCATGTTGGCAGGAGGTAGTCTATATGTCTGGTCTGGATAAGAAGGGCTTGGAGAGCTACCAGACGTCTTTGGCAGAGGGCTCTGGTTTATATAAGGAAGCACGCTGTCTGCTGACCTTTCTTTAGCTCTTCGATCAACCAGTGTTTTACCAAAAATTGTGGCTGAAGCAATAGTACTTGCGGTGAAATAGCCTGCGGTAACTAAGCCAAAGACCAGGCCCAGAGGGAGAAAAAATGAGGTCAGTAAAGTTAACAGTCCTGCAAGTAGAAATGGGAGGCTTGCAATAAGTGCGACCTTCACTTCTCTTCCTGAGAAGCTGGTAATTCCTTTCTCTTTTGCTGAACGAGTAGAATCCAATGGCTCCAGCTTTGCTAGCTGTTGCTCTACGGGTATAGACTGTACCGGGCCTTGATTGTTCATCGTATAACATCCCTATATGTATGATTTATTGAGATTTTCTTCAGGTATAAGAGACATCCAGTGTCTTGAGTCTTATGGATTTGACATGATGGTTCTATATTGGTTCAACGGTCAGAATTGGCTCAAAATCGGGGAAAACGGTGATGACATGGACAGAAGCTGAGGGTGACAGCCTGTAATTGTTGTCGATAAAGACGGTTTGGGAATATAAAAATCTTTTTGGTTCAAGTGGTTAGTTAGAAATTATATGCTTGGTTGGAACTATTAATAGGTATTGTCCTGAGCGTTAAGCGATATATTTATATATAAAAACGATCTACATATTGAATTTATTATTCTTTTTTCACTGATAGTATTTCACTTAGAGCACAACAATAACTTCGCTTTGGGTCGAAATGCATGTCGGATCAACACTTCAATCATTTAAAACAGCTGGAAGCGGAAAGCATCCACATCATCCGGGAAGTGGCTGCCGAGTTTGAAAACCCTGTCATGCTGTACTCCGTCGGCAAAGATTCAGCAGTGATGCTGCATCTGGCCATGAAGGCCTTTTACCCCGGTAAACCCCCCTTTCCCTTATTGCATGTGGATACCACCTGGAAGTTCCGGGAGATGATTGAGTTTAGAGACCAGCGGGTGAAAGACCTGGGGCTTGAGCTGCTGGTCCACACGAACCCCGAGGGATTGGAACAGGGCGTGGGGCCATTTACCCATGGCAGTGCTAAACACACTGATGTGATGAAGACTCAGGCGCTTAAGCAGGCGCTCGATAAATATGGATTTGATGCGGCTTTTGGTGGTGCCCGCAGGGACGAAGAGAAGTCCCGTGCTAAAGAGCGCGTTTATTCTTTCCGGGATAAAAACCATCGCTGGGATCCAAAGAATCAGCGACCCGAACTCTGGAATATCTATAACAGCCAGGTAGAGAAAGGGGAGAGTATTCGGGTATTTCCCCTGTCTAACTGGACAGAACTGGATATCTGGCAATACATCCATCTGGAAGAGATCCCAATTGTACCGCTTTATCTCTCTAAAGAGCGTCCGGTTGTGGAGCGTGATGGCAACCTGATTATGGTGGACGATGACCGGATTCCGCTGAATCCCGGTGAAGAGCCTCAGATGCGCAAGGTGCGCTTCAGAACGCTTGGGTGCTACCCATTAACCGGTGCCGTAGAGTCTGAAGCAGATACATTGACCGATGTTATTCAGGAAATGCTCCTGACCAGAACCTCAGAGCGGCAGGGCCGGGTGATTGACCACGACAGTGCGGGCTCCATGGAAAAGAAAAAGCAGGAAGGGTATTTCTGATGTCACACCAATCTGAACTTATTGCTACGGATATCGAAGAGTACCTGAGCCGCCACGAACGCAAAGAGATGCTTAGGTTTCTGACCTGCGGCAGTGTAGATGATGGTAAAAGCACCCTGATTGGACGTCTTTTGCACGACACCAGCATGATTTATGAAGATCAGCTGGCGGCGGTAGAAAACGACAGTAAACGTGTAGGAACCCAGGGGGAAAAGCTGGATCTGGCTCTTCTGGTGGATGGCTTACAGGCAGAGCGTGAGCAGGGCATTACCATTGATGTGGCCTACCGCTATTTCTCAACAGAAAAGCGTAAATACATCATTGCCGATACGCCCGGACATGAGCAGTATACTCGGAATATGGCAACCGGTGCCTCCACCTGCGACCTGGCGATTATCCTGATTGATGCCCGTCAGGGCGTACTGACTCAGACTCGTCGGCATACCTACATTGCCAGTTTGCTGGGCATAAAACACATTGTTGTGGCTATTAATAAAATGGATCTGGTTGACTTCAGTAAAGAGCGTTTTGACGAGATTCGTAACCAGTACCTAGACTTCGCAGAGCCACTGACATTGGGTGATGTGCAGTTTGTGCCTATTTCCGCGCTGGAAGGCGATAATGTTGTCAACAGAAGCAGCCGCATCTCGTGGTATCGTGACAATACATTGATGGAGGTTCTGGAGAATGTGGAAATTTCCCGTGATCGGAACCTGGATGATTTCCGCTTCCCTGTGCAGTATGTAAATCGTCCTAATCTTGATTTTCGTGGTTTCTCAGGAACGCTGGCCTCCGGCACCATTAAGCCGGGAGAGTCGATCAAGGTATTACCGTCAGGTCAGGTCAGTACCATTGAGCGAATTGTAACCTGGGATGGTGATTTAGCCGAAGCTCATGCCGGCCAGGCCGTTACCCTGACCCTGACTGATGAGATAGATATCAGCCGTGGTGATATGCTGGTTCACAGCGATAGTAGCGCTGTGGTTTCGGCTGATGTGGATGTGGATCTGGTCTGGATGGCGGAACAGCCAATGACACTGGGTAAACAGTATCAGCTCAAGTTCCCGGCTGGACAGGTTTCAGGCAGTTTTGTGAGTATTGAGCACCGGGTCGATATCAACTCTCTTGACCATCATCCAGCGGACCAGCTGGCATTGAATGAAATAGCCTTGTCTCATTTGCGGTTAACCAAGCCTGTCCCGGTGGATAATTATCAGCGCAATCGTCAAACCGGTGCGTTTATTGTTATCGACCGGCTGACAAATGCAACGGTTGCTGCAGGTATGGTACGCAGGGGTAATGAGCGCAAGGGCGAGCTCGACTCTGTATCCAGCGTACACCGGCAACTGCGGCTGGGTCAAAAGGGTGGTGTATTTAAAGTCGCCAAACAGCAGGCCGAGTTTATTGAGCGACAGCTGTTTGATCGTGGTTACTATCCATTTGTTATTAATGATGATGATGAGCAATGCATATTGAAGGCTGAGGTTTTAGCAAAGGCTGAAGTGGCTGTTTTGATTGCGGCAGAGGAGTCTACTGTTGAACGAACAACTGCAGACTCAGTGGTTGATAAAATTGTCGCTTCATTAACCGTTTCTGAATAGTTCTCTGATCGAGCAGGCCTTCACAGAAACTCTTCCCCAAAAGCGACTATAGTTGTTGGAATCAGAAATACAGCGTCCCTGGCCGGGACGCTGCTTCGTTCCAGACCGAGTCGCTGAATCCAATGTATCTTCCTGCTCAAAGCGTTGTTCCTGTCTTGCTGATGCTGACACTGGTGAGTTGCTGGTGTCTGCCTCGATATACGACCTGGCTTTTAGCTGCTATCTCTTTTGCGGTTGGCTACGGACTGGATGTCATTACTTTCGAAGCTCTGCCACTGATTATTATCATGATGGTTTCGGCATGGCGACTGTCTATGGTTCAGGCGGTATGGCTTCGCTGGCTATTTACGGGTTTTCTGTTTCTAGCCGCAGCGGTTTTACTCGAAAAGCATTTTGCTCCCGGGTTTCATAATGTGCTGGTCTGGAATGATGAGCCAGTCAAAGTAGGGTCAACTCCGTTTACTCTTTATCTGAATGCGGATAAACCATGGCCTGCTCTGGCGGTGTTGCTATTCTTTATGAACCCTAAGCAACCTATCGCGTTTTCTCTGTTACAGACTGGGCGTCAATGGCATCAGGCATCAAGCCTTGCGTTATTGCCTATCGGCTTAATGCTGGTGGTGGTGATTGGGCTGGCACTTTCTACTGGATTTATCCGCTGGCAGCCAGCCTGGCCAGAAATTGCCTGGTTGTTTCTGCTTAATAATCTGCTGATTACATCGCTTGCGGAAGGTGCGCTCCTCCGAGGTTTTTTACAAAGCATGCTGATCCGTCACTTGGGTGGTGATGGCTGGGGAACAGCGGTAGCCATTATTCTACCAGCACTTATACACAGTATTGCTCACTACCCAGCAAGCCTGCCTTATATGGGGCTGGTGTTTGTTGCCAGTGCTTTTTATGGCTGGATTTATCAGAGATCAAAGTCTTTAGAAATGGCTGTGCTGGGGCAATGGTTGCTGAATAGCTGCCATTTTTTACTCTTCTCATACCCAGCTGCTTCATGAAAGTATGAAGTAACTGGTGTAAGAGAGAGATAAATGCTTTTCTTCGAATATTCTATCTATTGGTAATCAGGGTTTAATCTTACTTTTGGGTGACATGATGCTACCTCTTTAATAGGCAAGCAATGGCCTGACCAAGGATCCATGACAAATCGCGCTATTAGTCGATTCCCTGATGTGGGGTAAATTGATACCACCCCTACAACATGCTCTTCTCCAATAAATAAGTCATTGCAAGTTCTGGCTTCTATTTTGAAGACAGGTATTTCACGGGGGGTTAGTCCTTTGTTGAAATTATTAATAGCCATTACCGCTTGTACTTCACAATTTCCCATTTTGTAATTGATGGCATCTTTTTGGATAGTGTGCATCTCTTTCCATCCAATTTCTTTTTGTCTTTTAATGGCCTGCTGCCATTGTTTAAGAAGAATTTCTTTTTTTCTTCCTTTAGCTTCTTCCAGTGCTTGCTGGAGATCGGCACCCATTTGGAGTTTTCCTTTTCCATGAACTTTGGCTTTTAGTGCTTCAGCATCACTTAAGGATGTTTTCTGATAAATCGATAGCCTATCTGGATGAATATTAAACTTTGTTGCCTTTAGTCCAGTAGAACTTATGGTTATTGCTTGCATTGCCTCTTTTGAAGCTGTCTCTGCTAGGTTGAGAACCTTTTCAATATAAAGATCTTTCTTTACCTGTGCCACGAGAAGAGGTGTAACAGTAACTGTAAGTAACTCTCGGTCTAGTAGGCAGTAATCAAATGTTGTTTTTGACAAGAGCAGGGAATCTCTGGCAATCTTTTGCCTCGTTGCCTCATCTCCACACCGCGTGCATGAACGGAGAGATGAAGCAAATTTTCCTGACAGGTTTAATTCTTCCGGGCATGAAACTGGTGGTTGATGAGAAGTGTGCGCTGGCTCATGGGTCCATGTGCCTTTAACTTCTGGAGTTGTTACTTCTGTCTTCAATTTTTTAACTCTTATATGTTGCAAATATCCTGGCTTCAGGTTTGGAAATATTTTTAATATGTAAGCCACTTTTAGTTAGATGATTTTTTATTGTATAAGTTCAATTATTGATATTTATATAAAATTAAAAGCTACTTACTGCTAGTGATAGCTTTTTGGATTTTTTATCTTTAACTGATTTTCTTCAACTATAAACACTGCTTGATGCAACGAACTATTACTATTGTAAAAAGTTAAGGTTTAAGCAACGTTTATACTTTCTAAAAAAGTGATCAAATCCATAAAGATAAGGGAGGAGTGTTATCCTGTTTTAGACCAAGTGTCAGATTACAGCAGTGAGCCTGTCAATAAAGTGTATGCTTATACAGATCCATCTGCACATTTTGATGATAATACGTACAAATGCCTGTTCAATGGGGCGCCTTACTGATCCACTATTGGTTCAATCATCTACAATAATCAGGCTGATGGCAAATAAGCCGTATACATTGGTCTGACAGCCTTTGATTTAACCGCAATTATGCCCTTGTTATTGGGATTTTCAGTAGTTCTGGTTGTACTTGAAGGGGGTTTATCTTCAGGTGGCCGGAGAGGCTGTTAACTTGCGGATGCTCAGAGACGGGGCGTTAATACTGAAACAGGAGCCACAATGAAGGCCGATTTTTATGAAGGGCTGCGCAGGCAGCTGGATGAACTGAAGCAGGAAGGGCTGTATAAGAGAGAGCGGGTGATCAGCTCCCAGCAGCAGGCTGAAATCAAGGTGACGACAGGTGAAGAAGTACTTAACTTCTGTGCCAATAACTATCTGGGTTTGGCCAATGCACCAGAGCTGATTGAAGCGGGTAAGCAGGGGCTGGATCAGTATGGCTATGGTATGGCCTCTGTTCGTTTTATCTGTGGCACTCAGACCATTCATAAAGATCTGGAAGCCCGTATCTCCGAGTTTCTGGGTATGGAAGACACCATTCTTTACCCTTCCTGCTTTGATGCCAATGGCGGCCTTTTTGAAACCATTCTGGGTCCTGATGATGCCATTATCAGTGATTCCCTGAATCACGCCAGTATTATTGATGGTGTCCGTTTGTCCAAAGCCAAGCGTTTTCGTTATGCCAATAACGATATGGCTGATCTGGAAGCGCAGTTACAGGCTGCTGATGCGGCAGGCGCCAAAACCAAACTGATAGCTACCGATGGCGTTTTCTCAATGGATGGTGTTATTGCCAACCTCAAGGGAGTCTGCGACCTGGCGGATAAATACGGTGCCCTGGTCATGGTTGATGATTGCCATGCCACTGGTTTTATTGGTGAAAAAGGTGCTGGAACACCCGAGTTCTGTGGTGTGATGGGGCGTGTGGATATTCTTACCGGAACCTTGGGTAAAGCACTGGGTGGTGCGTCTGGTGGTTATACCACGGGTAAGAAGGAAGTAATTGACTGGTTGCGTAACCGTTCACGTCCTTACCTGTTCTCTAATACTCTGGCTCCCAGTATTGCTGCCGCTTCTATCAAGGTATTTGATATGCTGGCCTCAGGCGGTGAACTCCGCCAGAAAGTGCGTGACAACGCAGAATACTTCCGTTCAGAAATGACCAGGCTTGGATTTACTCTGGCCGGTGCCGATCACCCTATCGTTCCAGTGATGCTGGGCGATGCTTCTCTTGCCGGGAAGTTTGCCGAGCGTATGCTGGAAGAGGGCATCTATGTGGTTGGTTTCTCTTTCCCTGTGGTACCTAAAGGACAGGCAAGAATTCGTACTCAGATGTCTGCAGCCCATAGCAGAGAGCATCTGGAAAAAGCTATTGCCGCCTTCGCTAAGGTTGGCCGAGAACTTGGCGTAATCAACTGATATTACTAAAAGAAGGCTTGCTATTCTGAATAGTGAGCCCATTGAGAAAACTGAAACTGTGAAGACATTAGCCAAAAGCAAAGCAGAACCCGGAATCTGGATGGAAGACCATCCCAAGCCAGAAGTGGGTTACAACGATGTACTGATCAAGATTCGCAAGACCGCTATTTGCGGTACTGATATGCATATCTACCACTGGGATGAATGGTCGCAAAAGACCATTCCTGTGGGCATGCACGTTGGGCATGAGTTTGTCGGTGAAATCGTAGACATGGGAGAAGGCGTTCGCGGCTTTGATATCGGCCAGCGAGTATCCGGTGAAGGACATATCACCTGCGGTCATTGTCGTAACTGCCGTGCCGGTCGTCGTCACCTCTGTAACTTTACAGTGGGTGTGGGCGTTAATCGCGATGGAGCCTTTGCCGAATACCTGGTAATTCCTGCGGTGAATGCTTTCCCTATTCCGGATGACATCAGTGATGAGCTGGCTTCGATTTTCGATCCGTTTGGTAATGCCGTACACACCGCGCTCTCTTTTGATCTGGTGGGTGAGGATGTCCTGATTACTGGTGCTGGCCCTATTGGTATTATGGCAGTAGCGATCTGTAAGCATGTGGGGGCCCGTAACGTTGTTATCACCGATGTAAATGAATACCGACTGGATCTTGCCCTTAAGATGGGGGCCAGCCGTGCGGTCAATGTTGCCAACACCGAGCTTACAGATGTGATGGCTGAGTTGGGCATGGTTGAAGGTTTTGATGTGGGCCTTGAGATGTCTGGTAATGGTCGTGCATTTGAGCAGATGCTGGAAAATATGAATCACGGTGGCAAAGTTGCACTGTTGGGTATTCCTGCCAGTGATACGGTGATTGACTGGAATCAGGTGATTTTCAAAGGTCTGGTGATCAAAGGTATTTATGGTCGAGAGATGTTTGAAACCTGGTACAAGATGACCAGCATGCTGCAGTCTGGCCTTGATATCTCTCCGGTAATTACTCACCGTTTTCCGGTTGATGATTTTGAGAAGGGATTTGAAATCATGGGGTCAGGGCAGTCTGGAAAAGTAATTCTGGACTGGAGTTAAAAAGCGCCTGCTTAAAAAAACCAGCGTATGCTGGTTTTTTTATGTCTTCTTCATGTATTTTTCAATGTGATCATCGTGCTAAGTTTTTATTATTTACTTTTTATTTTTTTGTAGAAATAAACTATATGTTTTTTAAACCGTTGGCAGGATATATTTAAAAAATAAGCTGTCTAAACAGGTATGTTTCACTCATTTGAACAATGGTTTTAATTGCCGCAATGAATATTATATATGCGTTAAGAGCATTTTTAATTTTATTTGTTCTCATGGGCGTGCTACAAGCTCATGCATCAGTTTCCGATACGGTTAACGTTATTGGAGATGATCGTATTCAGTTATTAAAGTACTCAGGGACTGATGATTATCATGTGCGTGTTTTGTATGGAGAAGTTGATGGCATTTTTAGAGCAGTTGTTCTGTTTGGACAGAACTTTGTGAAGTCTGAAATGGCAGCAAGCAGGGAGAGTGAACTATTATCACTTTCATCCCTGCGAGGCTTTGAAGGATTTGTTTTTAAAACTCCTTTAGCTGCATCGACGATAGAACCTTTGAACCGTTTTCGACTTTTTCTACAACACCAGATCGTTACTTTAATTTCCAGTATAAGCAGAGGCTATTCAGTTGATGATTGCTCGGTAATAGGTAAAGGGTATTTTATTCAGTGTTATGAAAAAGATGGCTCAGTAACCGTTACTCCAGATAATCCTCAGATGGCTGATAAAGTAAATGTTATGCTGGAGGCTGGAGGAAGTGATATGGTAACAGCTGCAAATGTCAGCTATCTTCCTGCTATGATCTTAATAGGTTTGTCAGGAGCCTCTTCTACAACTTTTTCAACTTATCTTAATTCGCTACCAAGCTCCCCTTTGATTTATTTGGGTTGGACCGTCTATGTTGTATCTAATTATTTAGAGTTTCAGTCTATTTATCTTAGCTATAAAGGAGCTACTTATGGTCTGTTTGGTGAATTAACATCAGGGGTTTCACCTTATATTTTTCCTGTATTTCACTGGATGATGGATTATCGTGATGAATTGATGGCTCGAAATATAGTTGAAACTTTTAGTCTGAGGCCTGATGATTCGGATATGGTAGTTATTATTGGTAGGGCTCATGCTGCTGGTATTGTCAGGTTTCTAAATAAAAAGCATAGTTTTGTTGATGTCACAGATCAGGTTCTGTATGAAAGAAAAAGGGGTGGGTTTAATAATAATTTTGGAGAGATCAAGGGGCTGAATGAGGATAGTGAAGTCGATCTCATCCAGCCTGTTACAGAACTGATCCCAGTTGTGGGGACTCAGGTTATCGAATAAATCTCAGAAATTCTTCCCGGGTAGGCTGATTATCTTTCATCAGACCTCTCATTACCGAAGAGGTCATGGATGAGTTCTGCTTTTCTACACCGCGCATCATCATGCACATATGCTGTGCCTCAATCACCACTGCGACACCTTTGGCATCGGTCACTTCCATGATGGCGTCGGCGATCTGCTTAGTCATGTTTTCTTGAATCTGCAGGCGTCGGGCATACATATCGACAATGCGGGCAAATTTGGACAAGCCCAGTACCTTGCCTCTGGGTACATAGCCAATATGGCACTTACCAATGAACGGCAGCATGTGATGCTCACACATGGAATACAGTTCAATGTCCTTGATCACCACCATTTCACTGATGTCAGACTCAAACACGGCACCATTAACGATTTCGTCCAGTGTCTGAGTGTAGCCTTTGGTCAGGTACTGCATTGCTTTGGCAGCTCGAAGCGGCGTATCTCTAAGACCTTCGCGGTGAATATCTTCACCAACGGACTCAATAATGGCCTTGTAGTGTTCGCTGATTCTTTGAGACATTTGAAGACTTATCGCTGGGTGGTTATCGAAGTGGACGGCAGTTTAACACAACTGATAGTCGCTACGGTAAGTCCCAGTTGGACTTTCTTTGTAAGGTTTGAATAGGTAAGGCTGGCCTGATGGTTGCTAGAGCTTTTCCTTGCAGGTATGGTTGATAAGCCATGAGTTAAAAGCACGCCAAGGATTGCAGATGGATTGTACTGAAAAGTTGCGTGCTGAAAAAAATAACAACAACATGAAGGATGGTTCTCATGCTGAAAAGTCTGAAAACAGCTGCGGTGCTGGGCGCATTTGCGGCAGCTGGTCTGGCTCAGGTGGCCAGTGCTTCGGCTACTCTGGAATCGGTTAAAGAAAAAGGTTATCTCTCCTGTGGTGTCAGTACCGGCCTTCCCGGTTTCAGCAACCCTGATGACAAGGGGCAATGGAGTGGTCTGGATGTTGATGTATGCCGTGCAGTGGCTGCGGCAACATTGAAAGATGCCAGCAAGGTTAAATTTGTTCCGCTTACAGCAAAAGAACGTTTCACCGCGCTTCAGTCGGGTGAGATTGATGTGCTTTCCAGAAATACTACCTGGACGCTGACCCGTGATGCATCTCTTGGTCTCAACTTTACCGGTGTCTCTTACTATGATGGTCAGGGTTTCATGGTGAAAAAAGACTTGGGTGTGAAGAGTGCTAAAGAGTTGGACGGTGCTTCCATTTGCATTCAGTCCGGCACGACCAGTGAACTGAACCTTGCCGACTATTTCCGTGCTAATAATATGGAATATCAGCCGGTGGTATTTGATACCTCCGATGGTACTGCAAAAGGCTTTGATGCTGGCCGCTGTGATGTACTGACTTCCGATCAATCTCAGCTGTATGCTTTGAGGGTTCGCCTGTCTAAGCCTGACTCTGCAGTTGTTCTGCCGGAAGTGATTTCGAAGGAACCTCTCGGGCCTGTTGTTCGTCAGGGTGATGACCAATGGTTCAATATTGTTAAGTGGAGCCTGGCCGCCATGATTAATGGTGAAGAACTGGGGCTTAACTCTGACAACATAAAAGCGCAAAAGGCGTCTTCTGATCCTAATATTCGTCGCCTGCTGGGTATTGATGGCCCTAAAGGTAAAGGGCTTGCTCTTGATGATGACTGGTCACTCCGTATTATTGAGCAGGTAGGGAACTACGAAGAGATCTTTAATCGTAATGTAGGCGCTGAGTCTCCGCTGCAGATTGAGCGAGGTCTCAATGCACTCTGGAACGATGGCGGTATTCTTTACGCTCCTCCTTTCCGTTGATTCTGTAATCATCCCACTCCTGTGCTTTGTGCAGGAGTGCTTTATCTGGCCTTAAGTATTGAGTCTGTCGATGATTCGATATTCCTGTGCTAAGCACTGGAGTGAGGGCTTTTCCTCTTTTGGCAAAAATAAGAAAAGGGACGTTATGTCGTGACTGATCCTAAGCACGTATCCCATAAAGCCAATTCAACGCCGCGCTTTTTACGAGAACTTCTGAGGCTCTGGCGTGATGCTTCATTCAGACCCCTTTTAATGCAGGGAGCTGTGGTACTGATCATTGTCATGCTGGCTATTTGGGTGATCAGTAATACTATGCACAACCTCGAGCACAGAGGGATCAGTACCGGTTTCGATTTTCTCTCTCAAGAGGCTGGCTTTGGTATTATTCAGTCTCTGGTTGAATACGACGAATCACACAGTTATGGCCGAACCTTTGTGGTCGGCATACTCAACACCTTATTGGTCTCAGGCTTGGGTATTTTCTTTGCCACCATTCTTGGTTTTCTGGTGGGTATTGCCCGTCTCTCTTCTAACTGGTTATTAGCCAGACTGGCTTCTGTTTTCATTGAGACTTTCCGTAATATTCCATTATTGCTGCAAATTCTTTTCTGGTATTTCTCTGTTCTGGCTGCATTACCCCACCCCCGACAGAGTTATGCACTATGGGACTCGATATTTTTAAACTTACGCGGTCTCTTTCTACCCAAGCCTATTATTGAACAGGGGCTTCTGCCTGTAATGGTCAGTGTTCTGGTTGCCATTGGCCTGACTTTACTCTTCAGGCTGAAAAACCGTATGAGAAGACTTGATACCGGAAAGCCCATTCCTGGTGCATCTTTATGGATGACTGCACTGTTATTGGGCATTCCGGCTGTAGTATGGGGGCTTTCTGGAGCAACTCTGACCTTGGATACCCCAGCGTTAAAAGGATTTAACTTCCGTGGTGGTATTGCGATTATCCCTGAATTAGGTGCCTTGTTACTGGCTCTGACGATCTATACCGCTGCTTTTATTGCAGAAGTGGTGAGGTCAGGCATAGAGTCTGTGCAGAAGGGCCAGAAAGAAGCCGCCGCATCATTGGGGTTAAAGCCTGGAAAGGTATTATCACTGGTCGTGATTCCTCAAGCGATGAGGGTCATTATTCCGCCTTTGACCAATCAATATTTGAATCTGGCAAAAAACTCTTCACTGGCAACCGCCATCGGTTATCCCGATCTGGTGAGCGTTTTTGCTGGAACTACGCTGAACCAGACTGGGCAGGCAGTCGAAGTGATTGCTATGACCATGGCCGTTTATCTCACCATTAGCTTAACGGTTTCCCTGTTAATGAATACCTATAACAAGCGCATGGCGCTGATAGAGCGATAAAGGGTGGGAGAATAGAATCATGATGAATCACGAACTAAAAATGATTCCTGCCCGAGAACCACCGGTCATGGCTGTTGGTGTATTGGCATGGATCAGGAATAATCTGTTTGCAAGTACTTTAAGTACCGTAGCGACGTTGCTGATCGTGTATGGTCTTTTTTTATCCATTCCTCCTTTGGTGCAGTGGGCGTTGGTGGATGCGACCTGGTTTGGCGTTGATAGCAATGCCTGTAACCGGGAGGGTGCCTGCTGGGCTTTTGTCACTGCCAGGTTAGATCAGTTTATCTACGGGTTTTATCCCGCAGAACATCAATGGCGGCCAAATCTCTTTTTTGCGCAATTAGCGGTGCTTGTTCTCTGGCTATCGTTAAAGGGGACACCGGGTAAACAGTGGGTGCTGGGGTATAGCTTACTGTTAATGCCGTTTGTTTCCTGGTTTCTCCTTTACGGTGATCTTCCAGGCCTGGAAAAAGTAGAGACACATCAATGGGGCGGTTTAATGTTGACGCTTCTGCTGGCCTTGTGTGGAATGATTGCGTCATTACCCTTTGGAGTTCTGCTTGCCCTGGGACGCCGATCAAATATGCCAGTGATCCGGTCGTTGTGTACTGCCTACATTGAGTTGTGGCGTGGTGTTCCACTGATAACCGTACTGTTTATGGCGTCGGTTATGCTGCCGTTGTTTGTTCCTGAAGAAGTTGTATTTGATAAGTTACTCAGGGCACTTATTGGCATCATTCTGTTCCAGTCAGCCTATATGGCGGAAGTGGTTCGCGGAGGATTACAGGCCATTCCCAAAGGTCAGTTTGAAGCGTTCAATAGCCTCGGGCTTAGCTACTGGCAGGGAATGATCATGATTATCCTGCCACAGGCTATGAGGCTGGTGATCCCCGGCGTTGTAAATACCTTTATTGCTTTGTTTAAAGACACCAGTCTGGTGCTGGTGATTGGCCTGTTTGATTTACTGGCCATTATTCAAGCGGGGTTGAATGATCCTGCCTGGCTGGGTAACTCGGTAGAAGGCTATTTGTTTGCCGGATTTGTTTTCTGGATCTTCTGTTATGGCATGTCAAAGTACAGCCAGCGACTCGAACAACAATTACATCAAGGGCGCTAATCTTATGGACGAATTACTTGATCGCTCGGCTATAAAAGATTCAATTAAAAAAGATGAGCAGGCTGAGTTTAATATTCAGCATGAGTCTGGAATCGACCAATCCACTCTGATTGAAATCAGTGGTTTGAATAAATGGTACGGGCAGTTTCATGTTCTTCGGGATATCAATCTGAACGTCAGTAAGGGTGAGAAGATAGTCATCTGTGGCCCATCGGGCTCGGGTAAATCAACATTGATTCGTTGTATCAACTGTCTTGAGGAGCATCAGGAAGGCAGTATTGTGGTAGACGGAACCCGTCTGACCAATGATCTGAAAAATATAGAAACCATCCGTCGTGAAGTCGGGATGGTGTTCCAGCAGTTCAATCTGTTTCCACACCTTACCATTTTGGAGAACTGCACCCTGGCACCGATCTGGGTTCGTAAGCAGTCTAGGAAGGATGCAGAGAAGGTGGCAATGGAGTATTTGGAGCGAGTAAGGATTCCTGATCAGGCCAATAAATACCCCGGTCAGCTTTCAGGTGGACAGCAACAGCGCGTAGCCATCGCCCGAAGCCTTTGTATGAACCCGGAAGTGATGCTGTTTGATGAGCCGACTTCTGCACTTGATCCGGAGATGATCAAAGAGGTGCTGGATGTCATGATCGAGCTGGCCCAAGAAGGGATGACTATGCTTTGCGTCACCCACGAAATGGGTTTTGCCCGGACGGTGGCAGATCGAGTGATCTTTATGGATGAAGGTCAGATTATTGAGCAGGCACCACCGGAAGCGTTTTTCAGCAACCCCCGTTCAGATCGAACCCGTAAATTTCTGGGGCAGGTGTTGAATCACTAGCAGTTACGCAGTAGCTACTAAACGGGCGGCGGATTAGGCATTGTATGTGAGTTTGTAAGTCTGCTGCCAGAATGCGGGTTAATGTCTATTTTTACCCGCAGGTTATTTGTTGGTGGTTACTTACCTTTCTTATTCTGAAACAAAAATATAACAGAATTGTCTAAAAAGCCTCTGTATGATCGCCAGCAAATTTTATACAAGCGCCTAATGCGCTTCTGATGAAGGCTCATCAGAATCACACAGGTTTGAGGGTATTATGCAGTTTCAGCTCAGCCGCAAGGTCATTCTCGCCACTGCTATTGCACTGGCATCTCAGGTTTCTTTTGTTCAGGCCGCCGGTTACGGTATCAATGAACAGTCTGCCAGCTATCTGGGTACTGGCTTTGCTGGCCGTGCTTCAAACGCCATTGATGCATCTATTTCTGCAACTAACCCTGCGGGTATTAGTTTTGTAGATGGTCGTCAGATTTCTGCGGGTGCGGATGTTATTTTGGAAGGTGGTGAGTTTACTGGTACTCATACAACCCGTGGTGATGGTTCTACCAAAGACTTCCAGAAAACATCTTTCGTTCCTTTTGGCTATTTTGTAATGCCAGTTGATGAGAAGTGGAGTTTTGGTCTGGCTGGCTATGCTCCATATGGTATTGAACTTGATTATGCTAATGACTGGATTGGCGCTGGATTTGGTGATAAGACAAGCGTGCAGGTAATAAACCTTCAGGGAACGATGTCTTACAAGTTCACTGATGATTTTGCTGTAGGCTTTGGTCTGATTGGCTCTCATGTAAAAGGTGAGCTGACTAGCCGTCCATTTAATGCTGATGCAACCATTGAAGGTGATGATAATACCATTGCATGGAATATTGGTGCACTTTGGAATGTGTCTGAAAAAACCTCTCTTGGTCTGGCCTACCACTCAAAGCTGGACTTCACTCTGGAAGGTGATTACACCATTGAGAACTCTCCTCTTCCTGGTTTAGTGCCAAATGGAGTCAAGGGTGTAGAGTTAAGTATTACTATGCCTGAAAAGCTGATGGCCAGTGTTACTCACAAAATTGATGAGCAATGGACGGTCATGGCTGATGTGACTTGGACACGCTGGAGCCGGTTTGAGGAATTCAACGTGATGAACGCTCAGGATTCATCTTCTGAGTATTATGTCCCGATGAACTGGACCGACACTTGGGCTCTGTCTCTGGGCACTTCATATCAGTTGGATGACCAATGGTTATTGCGTGCAGGTTATATGTTCGATGAATCTCCAGTGAATGATGAGAACAGAACTGTTCGCTCCCCGGATGCAAACCGCAACTGGTTTACCCTTGGTGCAAACTGGAAAGCTGCTGAAAATATGTCCGTTGACTTAGCCTATGCTTACGTGAAACTTCAGGATGGAGCTATTACTGAGCAGAAGTATGATGGTCCAAATGATCCAAGTCCTGCCCTGGGAACCATTACAGGCAGCTATAGCAGTGGATCCCATATCATTGGTGCACAGCTAAACTATAAGTTCTGACATTAGTGTAAGTTAAGCAGAATATCTGTTTATCTAAGTAAATCAGAAATGCCGGTCTGCTTTTTCAGCATACCGGCATTTTTTATTTATTTTCTCCTTCCCTCCCTATACTCTTCTAACGATCGTAAGCACTACTTTGGCTTGCTCTAAGGAGGAGAAAGAATGTTTTGGAAGACTGTTTCTGGAAAGCATGTGGGAAAACAGTTCGTTTTTATGAGCTTTTTGATGGCTTTGCTTTCTGGTTGTAGTTCACTCGCTACAAAAGATTCATCAACAACAAGCCCCTCATCTGAAGCAGGTCAGGCAGATTGTCAGTCGCTTTCTACCCTGTTCAGTAAAAGCAATAATAACTTTGAGAGCATTCGTTATCGACCGTCTTATAAAAACAAGATCACTCTCTGGGAGAGCCGATATCAGCTGATAGAAAACAGCTGTCAGGTATGGCAATGGGGTGATAAATACAGCTATGTCTGCAATGAGGCTTATCCTGATCAGGAAACGGCGCAGCAGGTATATCAGCAGGCTCAGGGTTTTATCAATCAATGTCTTGGTGAAAACCCCAGTGGCTGGTATGAGGAACAAGGTGTCCTAGAGGGCCGTGGAGAAGAAACTCAATACCTGTTCGAAGGTCAGGTTCGCGGCTCTTTAAGGAAGCAGAGTACTCCGGGTTTGTTTAGAGACAGCTGGTCTGTCTACTTTTGGATTGACTCGCCTTCGATGTTGCGTTGATTGCTTTTTAAGGTCTCGAGTCAGAGAAAAGCTGAATCTTGCTCTATGCTTGAATCTTTTAATGCAAGCGTAGAGTAAAACCAAATGATACATTTCCGAGCAGGGTTGTTGGTGCTTTTTTGCCTTTATACCCTATGCTCCGGGGCATCCTATCAGTACCCAATTCAGAATCCTTTTCTATCCACCGTGATGGGGACGCCAGAACACCTGTGGCCGGATTTATCGGGTCCTGCGATCAATGAAATTAATCTGAAGATATACCATCCACTGGCTACTGGTCCAATACCTTCAGCATTTTCAAACTCTCGAAGAGCGACTGTCAGGTTTGCCTGGCAGAACAGGCCAGCGCCCCTTATTTTTCTTGTCGCTGGTACTGGTGCTCGCTTTAATGCCAGTAAGGTTGAGTTTTTAAAACGGGTTTTCTACAGGGCTGGTTTTCATGTTGTCCAGCTATCGTCTCCAACCAGCTCAGATTTTATGGTTAATGCCTCTAATACCCACTTGCCGGGTATTTCCAGACAGGATGCCAGTGATCTTTACCGATTGATGCAAGCCAGTCTGAAACGAATTGAACAGTTTAATCAACGGCTGGTGATTAACGATATATATCTCGCTGGTTATAGCCTGGGAGCACTTGATGCAGCCTTCGTTGGGGCCCTGGATGACAGGAAAGAGGTCATTGGCTTTCAGCGAATATTATTGATTAACCCACCGGTTTATCTCGAACGGTCAATTCAGAATCTGGATCAGCTCACAAGAGTCAAGGTTCAGGGTGTTGATGATACAACGGAGTTGTTCAATCGCTTCTTCGATCAGTTAGCGGAGTACTTTCGGAAGAACAATCATCTTGATGTTGATGACAGCCTTAAAGAAGTCATCGGTAGGGAAGTTGAAACGATGAGTGATGGAGAGTTGGCACTGCTGATTGGTGTTGCCTTTCGGTTCTCTATCGCATCCATGGTGTTTACTGCAGATATTATGAATCGGACTGGGCTGATTGTCCCTGAAGGGCAGCCGATCACTGTGACCGAAAGCCGAACACCTTTTTTTCACCGGTCGATGCACTGGAATTTCCAACAATACCTTGAACGTTTGCTGTTACCGTCGCTCAACCTCCATCGCAGACAGCAGGGTGACTCTTTGCTGACAAGAAAAGATGCTTTTCTGCAAAGCAGTTTGCCTGTTTTAGAGCGATGGCTGAAAAAATCCAAAAATATTGGTGTGATGCATAATGCGGATGATCTGATTATTGATCAGGAGGGATTGTCCTTTATTTACGACACATTCGGTCAGCGCGCAAAAATTTATCCTTATGGCGGTCATATGGGTAACCTTCAGTTTTCCGCAAATGTGCAGGATATGGTTGGTTTTATAAAAACAGGGCAATTCCCAGATGCGTAGTTTCTTCCTGTTTCTTTCTTTTTGTGTATTTTCAAGTTATGCGCAGGATCGAATACCGTATTCCAATCCTATGGACCAGTTAGAGTATTATGAGGAGCATGGAGACGGGGCTAGAAGTGATATAAGGCGGTTGGCATTCCTTGATGTTTATGACCCCCTTGAGCCGGTGAATCGCCTTTTCTTCGGTTTCAACTCAGGACTCGATCGTTATTTTCTTAAGCCAGTGCTAAACCTCTATCGAGTCACTGTTCCTTCTTTTATCCGAAAAGGTGTGTCTAATTTTTTTCAGAATATGCAGGATGTTCCCAATACGCTGAACAGCCTGATGCAATTGCGGGCTCGCGCTGCTTTGCGCTCAGGTACTCGCCTTGTGCTCAATACAACGGTTGGTATTTTAGGTTTTTTTGATCCAGCTGAAGCTGCAGGGCTGAGCTACCAGCGTAATGATTTTGGTATGACTCTGGCTCGTTATGGGGTTGGGGCAGGGCCGTATCTGATGTTACCGGTACTTGGACCAAGCAATGTGCGCGATACCTTCGGCTTGACTGGTGATATCCTTGTTCAGGATACGGTTAATTTTCTGACTGTGCCAGAACACTATTATTCTGACCCTGCTGTCTTTGCCATCTATGGCATCAATTATCGGTCAGAAATTCAGTTTACCTATGAAGACTTTGAGTCGCCTTTCAGCTATGACATGATCCGCTTTCTGTACACCAGAAAGCGGGAGCTGCAGTTGCAGACAGTTTATTGAAAGCGGGTTTAATTCTGTTCCTCACGGGTGAATACCCATTCTTTATCTGAGGACATCGCTTCATTGAAGGCGTAGCCTTCGTAGTCAAAATCTTTCAGTTTTTCTGGCTGGTCAATGTTATGGTCGATGACATAACGGCACATAAGGCCTCGAGCCTTTTTGGCATAGAAACTGATGATTTTGTATTGCCCATTTTTCCAGTCTTTGAATACAGGGGTAATAATCTGCCCTTTAATTTGCTTTGGTTGAACTGACTTAAAATATTCGTTAGATGCCAGGTTAATCAATACCTGATTTTTCTGATTGGATAGCTCCTTATTCAGCTGCTCAGTGATGATGTTTCCCCAGAACTGATAAAGGTCCTTCCCACGCTGGTTGGCAAACCGTGTACCCATCTCCAGACGGTAGGCTTGCATAAGATCCAGTGGGCGCAAAAGACCGTAAAGGCCAGAAAGTATTCTCAGGTGCCGCTGTGCAAATGACAGTTGCTTTTCATTCAGCGTTTCTGCATCAAGACCTGTGTATACATCACCTTTAAAAGCCAATATGGCCTGTTTGGCGTTATCCATGTTGAATGGGGTGGACCAGGCTTGAAAGCGGGCCGCGTTAAGTTGAGATAGCTTGTCGCTGATGCTCATCAAACGGCCAATATCTGCTGGACTTAACTCGTTGAGTTCCTTGATCAGAAGAGCTGAGTGGCTGAGAAAATCTGGTTGCGTAAACTTTTTTGTGCTGGGTGGCGTTTCGTAGTCCAGGGTTTTGGCCGGAGAAATAATGAGCAGCATCAAACACTCCCTGATTATTCAAGCTGGAGATAATTGTATGATGACAATAGTAGATCAGGGAGCGTTCCTTTAATAGCGTTAAGAGAGTTAATAACGCCTATCATCACCATTGATAACAGCTATCAATGAAAGCAGATTCTTTTTATTCACTCACCCTCATGAATGTATCGTTGGTAATAACTCTTGATTTCCATGTTTCCTGACCATGCCACTGAATGAGCGCCATTGTATCGATTTTGTCAGGTTCTCCACGGGTTTCTGATTTTCGCAACAATCCACTGATCGCGATAGTGACAGGGGATCCGCAGCTCTTCATGCTCAAGCTCAGTGCAAAAGAGTTGCTATTATGGACAGCCTGAACTGGTACTTCCTTGCCAATACAGGCCTGAGTATTGGCTACTGCTGTAGTGAAGTAACCTTTGAGAAGATCACTGCCTGCACTCTGTAGTGTTAGCAGAGAGCCACGCTGATTTTTCCATGTACCAGCAAAGCTAACATGTTTGTCTGGGTTTGAGCCTTCGGCAATGGATGGGGGAACCCGTTTCGCTGCCTCAATGGATAATCCGGTAATCAGTAATACCACCATCAGAAGAAGAAGATATATACCTGATTTCATCATCATACTCCTTACTAAACCCGTTAAATCTAGACGATATTAGTAAATTCTTCTCAGTTCTGTTTGAACTGAGACTTGGTTTCCTTAGGCGCTCTAATGCTGAAGGGAGCAGATACGCAGGAGGTGATTACTTTCAATCTGAGACAAGGATTACTCTATTAATTCAATAAATCGCTTAGAGGGAACTCAGTTAGTCATGTGATCGGTCGACCAAATTTTGGCCATATGGCTAATTTCGGAATGGCCTCCTGCTTTGGTAGAGATACTTTGTATCTTTCGAATCACAGTAGGTGTTTGAGGCACTTGTAGTTAAGGCCTTCGGCAGTTTTACAGCTCAGGGCAACGCTGAGTCACATAGGGGAGAGGCTGGTTTGAGAGTGACCTTGAATGTCAGCCACTCCCATAGTCATATTAGCTATCTGCTGGCAGTGTTAGCGCAGATTCGGGACATGGTGGAATATCAGGCAGCCTGGTTAAACAAAACCATAGGACAGCATCGCATCGGCGACTTTTGTAAAGCCGGCAATATTAGCGCCACGGATATAGTCAATAGTGTTATCAGATTGCTGACCATATCTTTTACTCTGCTGGTGGATCTTGAACATGATGTCTTCCAGACGCTTTTCCAGCTCTTCCAGCGGCCAGGAGAGACGCATGCTGTTTTGAGACATTTCCAGCCCTGACACTGCCACACCACCGGCATTAGCTGCTTTGGCCGGAGCAAACAGAATTCCTGCCTCTCTTAAATAGTGACTGGCTTCCATCGTTGTTGGCATATTGGCACCCTCTGCCAGGGCAATACAGCCATTCTTCACTAGTTCTTTAGCGTCATTGAGCTCCAGCTCGTTTTGAGTGGCGCAGGCGAATGCAATATCGCAGGGAAAGTCCCATACCTTTTTATCGGGGTAGTAATCACAGTCAAAATGCTCGGCGAATTCACTGATTCGCCCACGTTGCTTTTCCTTCAAGTCAATCAGATGGTTAAGGTGTTCTTGAGTCATTCCGGAAGGAATCAGGAAGCTGCCGCCGGAATCTGACATGGCAATGACGGTAGCGCCCAGCTGCATGACTTTTTGGGCTGTATAGAGTGCGACATTACCAGACCCGGATACAATGCAGCGTTTGCCTTCCAGCTCCTTCTGATGAGCCTTGAGCATTTCTCGAGTAAAAAAAACAGTGCCATAGCCTGTTGCTTCTTTGCGAATCAAGCTACCGCCATAGGCTAATTCTTTACCCGTCAGGACGCTGCGAAATTCATTCTGAAGGCGTTTGTACTGACCAAACATATAGCTGATTTCCCGTGCACCAACGCCAATATCGCCTGCAGGTACATCGGTATGGGCGCCAATATGTTTGTGTAGTTCCGTCATGAAGGACTGGCAGAAGCGCATGACTTCCCGGTCACTTTTTCCTTTTGGGTTGAAATCGGCTCCACCTTTGGCAGAGCCAAGGGGGAGAGTCGTCAGGCTGTTCTTGAATGTTTGTTCAAAGCCAAGGAATTTAAGGGTATCCAGTGAAAGGTTGCTGGTAAATCGAAGGCCGCCTTTATAAGGGCCAATGGCGTTATTAAATTGAACCCGGTATCCACGGTTGACACGTATATGACCGTCGTCGTCTTCCCAGCAGACCCTGAAAATTATAATGCGGTCAGGTTCTGTCATTCGTTCAAGGATTCGAGCATCAATATATTTCTGGTGATGGTTTATATATGGAATAACGCTTTCAGCGACCTCACGGACGGCTTGGTGAAACTCAGGTTCATTGGGGTTTCTGCGAGCAAGGCCATTCATGAAGTCGTCAAGTTCAAGCTTTTTGGTGAACATGGAAGACACCCGGAGGAAAAGAGTGATTGACTATCTATGTTTTGTTTTGCCGTACCACAATCTCAGCTTATCAGTTTCTTCTCTCAGGTGCCTGTAACCATTACAGGAAAAACAGAAAACCCCGGCTATTAAACTCCGGGGCTTTGTATATGGAGAAGGTGAGTTAATTAAAGATGAGCTTCGGCATAAGCTGCCAGAGGTGACCTGGGTACTCCCTGAAGCTGCATTGAACCTCCATGGGGGAAATGCTTCAGGCGTTCAGTCATATAAGTTAAACCGGAGCTGGTAGCTGCCAGATAGGGCGTATCAATCTGAGCAAGGTTGCCCAGACAGATAACCTTACTGCCAACCCCAGCACGGGTGATGATGGTTTTGATTTGATGAGGTGTCAGGTTTTGGCACTCATCAATGATGATCAGGCTTTGCTGGAAGCTCCTTCCTCGAATGTAATTCAGGGATTTGAAATGGAGCGGTACTCGATCAAGGATATATTCCACACTGCTATTGGTTGACTCATCATCATTATGCAATGCTTCAAGGTTATCCGTGATGGCGCCCAGCCACGGTTCCATCTTTTCTGCTTCTGTGCCCGGAAGGAAGCCTATATCTTCATCCAGTCCCTGTGTCGAACGAGTGGCAATAATTCTTCGGTATTGTTTGCTGGCAATTGTCATCTCGATGGCTGCTGCCAGAGCCAGAATTGTTTTACCTGAGCCTGCAGCACCGTTCAGGTTGACGAGATGTACATCGGGATCCAGTAACAAGTTTAATGCCATGGCCTGATGGATGTTTAGTGGCTTTAAGCCCCATACCTCCTGATTCATCAAGCTTTCTCTGCTGTAGTGTTGAAGGCTTACATGGTCGTCTGTTATGTCGACCACTTTTGCTACAAATCCTTGGTCGTCTAATAGGAATTTGTTGAGGTAAAGCTCTTCAGAAAGTTCACTCTTGGCTATTGTATGGATGGTTTGGCTATCACACTGAGCCGTTTTGACTTCATTAACGCGATCCCAGAAGTTATCTTCGTAGTGAAGATAGCCTTTGGTGAGCAGACCTATATCGCTGACTAGCTGATCACTGTGGTAATCTTCTGTGAGAATACCGCAGCCTCTGGCTTTCAGTCGCATGTTAATATCTTTGGTGACCAGAATGAATTGCCGGTCCGGGCGGGATTTCTGGTACTGACAGATATCGTTAATTATCTGGTTGTCGTTATTGCTGCTGGGTAGCGTCGCTATCTTATCGTCGGCATGGCTCATCATGATAGACAGGGTGCCGGACGTTTCATTTTCGTTATTTCTCTGGATGGGCACACCCTGCTCTATTTCTGCAGGTGTCGCTATACCGAGAATATTATCGATCAGTCGAATGGCCTGACGACAGTCAGCCGCAATGGTTTGCTTTCCGTTCTTGAGTTTGTCCAGTTCTTCCAGCACAGTGATGGGGATCAGTACCTGATGTTCTTCAAAATTTAGAATCGAGTTGGGGTCATGAATCAGGACATTACTGTCCAAAATGTAGGTGGTAGTGGTGGGTGAGTTTATTGGCCTGGTTTCCAAGGCATGTCCCATAGGCAGCTCCCTTGTCTGTTTTTGGGTTCACTCATATTTGATTCTTATCGAAAAGATTTAATCCGGCAAGGTTAAATTTCGATGAAGAATAAAAAAAAAATTTTGTCCTCCAAAAGGGTTTAAATTAAAGCCTTTTACTTCTAGACTTAAAAAGTTATATCGCCTTTTTTTATAAAAGATTTACTAGTCTTTGATTTTTTATTTCTTTTCTTTATTAATGGTTTAGCGTATTTCTGCAGGCGGATATATACAGTCCGCCTGCAGCAGAAGCTTAAGAACGCTTGGCTTTTCGGGGATCAACCAGCAGCTCTTCCGGTGGGTAGTCTTTCTTCAGTTTATCTCCCAGCAGGGCTTCCAGGTCAGGAATAAGAAATGAGTCATCTTCACAGGCAAAGCTAATGCTGACACCACTTGCCCCAGCCCTGCCAGTTCTGCCTATCCGATGTATATAATCATCCGGAGCTTCAGGCAGGTTGTAGTTAATGACATGACTGATTCCGTCAATGTGTATTCCCCGGCCAGCGACATCGGTAGCTACCAGTACGGAAATTTTTCCAGACCGGAAGTTTTCCAAAGTTCTCAAGCGTTTGTTCTGGGGAACTTCACCAGAGATTTGATCTGCCTTGATGCCAATTCTTTGCAGCTTTTCTGTCAGTTTTCGCGTTTGATCCCTGCGATTAGTAAATACAATGACCTTTTCCAGCTGGTGGTGGTTGATCAGGTTAACCAGGAGAGGAAACTTCTGTTCAGAAGAGAGGATGTATACCTTTTGCTCCACGGTATCAGTAGCCACGCTGTCAGGCTCTATTTCCACTTTTACCGGGTTCCAGGTCCACTGCTCACCAAGTCGCAGTACGTCATCAGTAAAGGTAGCCGAGAACAACAGCGTTTGCCGGTCTCCGGGCCTGGGAGTCATTCGAATGATACGGCGGACCTGTGGGATAAAGCCCATGTCCAGCATCCGGTCAGCTTCATCAATAACCATGATTTCAACAAGATCCAGAAACAGGTCTTTTCGCTCACAATAGTCCAGAAGACGCCCAGGCGTCGCAACGAGAATATCAACATAGTTTTCACTGATGCGTTTTCGTTGCTTCTCATAATCCATACCGCCCACAACAGTGACAACATGAAGAGGCAGGTATTTCGTCAGGGCCTCAGCATCATTGCCAATTTGCAGGGCCAGCTCGCGGGTAGGCGCGATAATGACGACGCGAGGCTCACCCAGATAGCGGCTGTCAGGCGCAGGGGTGTCAACTAGCTGCTTAATAGTGCTGATCAGGAACGCTGCGGTCTTACCTGTCCCGGTTTGAGCCTTGCCAATAGCATCGCGGCCTGTCAGGGTACTCCCCAGAACTTCTGCCTGGATAGGTGTGCAGTACTTAAAGCCCTGATCAGCAATCGCATGCATCAGCTCACTGGGTAGTTCAAAATCATGAAAACGCGTCTTTTCAGGGTCTGCAGCTACCTGAAACTGGCCAATACTCCAGTTTTCCACGGCCTGAATCTGGCGGGCTGACTTTCTGTTGCCCGTCTGTTTTGGGCGCTTTGATGATTTGTTCTGGCTGCTGTTCCTGGAACGTGGAGCCGGTTTTTTGTTGCCAGAAGACTCTTTTTTACCCTTTTCGGCCGGGGATGAGTCTTTACTTGCACTTCTCTTCTTAAAAAATCCTAGAAAACCACTCAATGCCTTACTCTCGTTCCTTTCAGTCCTGAAAAATAGCTTTACTTGTTGAAAGCCGGGTGAGCCAGCTATGAAGGATACAATCTTTATCCTGGTCGTCGCAGAGATGGGCGAGGAAGAAGTTAGCTGGTATGTAACGCTGCCACCTTAAAAATAATGAGAGTGGGAGACGGTACTGCGTGAAAGTGTCCTGAAAATTTTTCCGGATTCTCACGGTTAATGTTAAGCGTATTATCGCGCCGATGTAATGGACAAATCAAACGGACTGTACGGAATGGCTGGAATCAATAAAATAGTGTCTTTCCACCAGGCAAAAACCTGCCTGGTGGGTGGACGCTCAGACACGGCGTTTGAAAATGGGTCAGTCAGAGGAAAATGACATCGGTGGCTGGTCAAACTTCCTCGTACCTATCCATCTCGTCACATGGCTCATCCTCTGGTTTTTTGCGCAGCCACAACTGCTCTGACTTACCTTTCTTGGTAACTTTTCTTTTTTTCCTTTCAAGCCATAGCTTGTTAAGAACTAATATCAAAGCGGGGTCAGGCACCGGTCTAACTGAGTGATGCTTGAAAATAGAAGCGAAAAAGCTCGCTTCTTCAGCAAACTTCTGGTTTTTGGCTGCAAAAGACTCTGGTTGTACAGGGTCTGGCATACAGCGATTACCGATAAAGTTAGATAACGGACAAGAACTCATTGTTATCACCCTCTAACTGCCTGAAAATTAAATAATAGTTAGATATTTATTATTTGGAAATTAGACATTGGTGGGGGGGATTAGCTCCCGGGAAGGAATTTTTTTGTCACCCTGTTTCAAACATTTGTTTGATCAGGTTTTAAATAGTCATCGGGAACTCTCTAATTAGGATGACGGTCTAGTTTTAATCGTGGACATTTTTGGATCATCCATTTTTTAAAAACTATAAGTTGCAGGAGAGAGTTTATGCAGGCGTCAGGAAGTGAAGGTGGCGGTCTTTCAGGAGTAGTCGTAAAAGATTTAGTTAACGGTGCTTATGAGGAGGCATCCGTTCCTAGAAGTAATGATGATGGAAGCCCAAATGGTTCGGAAAAAACAAAGATTAATGGGGTTAGTGTAGAGGCACATAACCCTAAACTAAAGCTGAAAAATCCTGATTCAAGTTCACCTTCATTAGAAGTCTCATCTTCAAACTCTGGTTTAGATGCTCGGGTATGTAGCGTATCTGATCAAGCTCAAGATAAACTTTCTCTGAGTGAAAGTTCCGAGCCCTCAAGTGGCGTTCAGACTGATGCTAACGGAAATATCTGTATATATGTAGTGGAAGAAGACGACTTCGATATAATCTTTGAAGGTACTTACCCATCTGATAAGTATTGCATTGATGAAGAAAAAGGTGCAAAAAAGGATGGCAGTATTATCCTGAAACCTATTCTTTTAGGTACACAGATACCTGATGTTTCTCAAGAAACAAGCGCTTCAATTTCTTCTGATTCAAGGCAACCATTTGATAGCATTGTATCTGATAGTCCAGATGATCCGAGATATTTAGACTCTGCTGAAATGGATACAGTTGTACAGGCTGATTATCCTGAGTCTGATTCAGGTAGCCTTGTTGGGTCTTATATTGATCTAGGGGATGAGCAATCATTCCTCGAACCAGGTTCATCTGATCCTGAATTGCCAATAGCTCCTATGCTTTCTGATACAGGCGCGGTTTTAGACGGTCCTGAGCTTCAGTTGCCTTTGCCACTTCTGCCAAAAGGTGAGCACGATAGGAGTGTTAGGCTTTCAGGTTTTGAGCTTAATTCTAATGATGAGATGTCTGAGAGCGATGATGATGTATTGATTGACACTGGTTCATATGATTTTTGTGGGGTTGTTTCTGGTGGTGTTGGTAAGAGCCCTGACGTTGAAACAGTTGTTACTGATGGACCTGCAGTTGTGGAACCTTTGGGCATTGGTAGTGATAATGCGCCTCTAAACGAGCTGGATGAGCAGCAGATGGTGCATGAATCTAATGAGCTAGTCCGCTCTCAGGCAGGTTCAGTTAGCCAGAATCTTGATTCTGAATACGATGCTGCAGAACCGCTTTTTTTGAAATCTGAAGTTACTGAACACTCTTCTTTTGCTGCTCCTGCAATGGAGCATCTGGAAAGACCGATCCCTGAGGATCAGCTATCCATCGTGACACCTTCATCTTCTGTTGACAGTTTGGAAGGTCAAGGTGTTTATGGAGCTCGGATGGAGTGTTTAACCTCCATTGAAATTGGGGCAGTTGTTAAAAAGGATGATCCTGAGCCTTATTCGGGTAATCTTGGTGAGTCTCATATTGAGGTAAGTGATGATCAACTATCCCTCGAGGCAGGTTCATCAGCCCCTGAGCTGTCAACAGTTGCTCTGTCTTCTGATACAGGCAGAGCCATAGATAAGCCAGAAGGTGAGCTCGATAAGAGTGTTAGGCTTTCAGATTTTGAGCTTGACTCTAATGATGAGATGTTTGAGAGCGATGATGATGTATTGATTGACACTGATTCATATGATTTGTGTGGGGCTATTTCAGGTGATGTTGGTAAGAGCACTGAAATTGAAGCAATTGTTACTGATGTACCTGAAGTTCTAGAGCCTTTGAGCATTGCCACTGAAAATGCCCCTCTAAACGAAATGGATGAGCAGCAAGTAGTTTATGAGTCCAATGATCTTGTCAGCTCTCAGGCAGATTCGTTTAGCCAGAATCTTGATTTTGCAGACGATGCCCCAGAACCGCTTGTTTCGAAAGCTGAAGTTACTGAACACTCTTCTTTCGCTTCACCTGCAATGGGGCATCTGGAAAGATCGATCCCTGAGGATCAGCTACCCACCGTAACACCTTCATCTTCTGTTGCCAGTTTGGAAGATCAAGGGGGAGATGGAGGTCGGATTGCGTCGTGGATCGAAGTCTATGAAGAACATGGGAAGCTTGAGGTTCGAAGCTTGGCTGGTTCGTTCTCCGAAGATTGCTCTGTGCAAAGTGCTCAGTCCGGCGAGCTTGATGGGCAAGGGTTAACTGAGCAAGTCGGTCCGAGGGCTGCTGAGCCTGATTTTTATAATGCTCGTGAATTGAAAACTGACCGTGTTGTCACCCCAATGCCAATGGCCAGTATTGATTCACCTATTGAAGGTATGGGCTTACCTTTACAGTTTTCTGCGGAACAGTCCACCTTGCACCTTGTGCTGAGGCTTAGAGGGAACTTTGACCCGCTGAGACTTGGAGAGGGCTTCGACCAATGGTTGCAGAATACAGAGTACCAGCCGGGCTCTGGCTCTTTTTCTTCTCTATCAGACTCTTCAGCTGAAGACAGTACGTACTGTCTAAGTACAACTTCAGAATCCAACAACTCCTCAATGGTATCTAGCTTATCAGGCATTCCCAGTGAAGATGATGCAGAGACAGAATCCAGAGTCTCTGCTTCTAGTAGCCGTGAAACGTTATGCAGCAGCAGGGAAACGCTATGTGATGATGAAGAAAATGTTGAGACTGATCTTCCAGAGTTGAAAAATACACTCAAGGAGCCTCTTGTAGCGTCAACTCACTCGACTTCAGAGTCAATCCGTGCACTGCTGTCACAGTTTGATCCGCTTTTTGAATCACGTCCAGATGATATGAGTACTGATTGCAAAAAAACTTCTACTCTTGTGTCTGGACAAGAGACATTGGCTAGAGAGAATACTGATCGTTTGTCGCAGCCACATCGACGTACTTATCTTGAGAGAGTTTCTGAGCATAAAGGATATAAGGGTTGGTTAGAAGATCATACGCTGGAATCTCGAGTTCCCAGCAGGTGGGAGCATTCACCCAGAGGGGAAAAATTGCATTGGTATGACGCTTGTTGGAACGATACTCTGCGAAGCGGGTTTGATTTCACGGAGGATGTGAGATACAGATGTATGCCTGTGTTAGAATATCGTTCTGAACTTCAGCCTATGACTGAGAAGAATGATGCTTTCAATTACTCTCCGGTAAAACCAGAAAAGCGAGTGCAGACTGAGTTCAGAAAAAACGCAGATATTCAACAGTACAATGCTTTCGTTAATGATCAGGTTGCAGGCCTTAATGCTTCTGTTGAAGCCCATAAGAAGGATAAGAATGGGCTAAGGCTTTCCGCTCTCTGTGCTCAGGAAAATCAGAGGCAGGAACCAAGGTTTAAAGCTACAAATACAAGCCTGAATCAGATCAGAAAACAACAAAGTGGTTTGACTTACAATGTCAATGGAGAGGAGCTTGTATGGCGCGCTTTTGAAACAGATACTTCGTTCTGAGGCCTGTCATTGTCATATTACTTCTACCCGTTGGAGTATCAGTAGACTTTAAAAGGGCGCTTGTCATCAATGACTTTGCGCCCTTTTTCTTTCTGTTATCGAAGCTCTGCAACAATTTCTTTGCTGAAGGACTTTTCACAATAGTGACACTTTAGCTGTATATCACTGCTTTTCTGGCGCAGATAAAAGAAGCTCTCTACCGGCTCATTATGAGTGATGCAGTTAGAGTTGGGGCAGGCAAACGCAGCTCTTAGCGTCTTTGGAATGGCCATTGTAAATTTATCGACCACCCGGTAGTCATCAATGACATTGATGGTTGCGCTGGGAGCAAACAGTGCCAGTTCATTGGCCTCCTGCTCGGTAAACATCCGACCTTCAACCTTAATGATGTCTTTGAAGCCCCGGGCTTTACTGGGAAGATTAAAACCCACGGTAATACGTGCTTCACCGTTCAGCAGATGAAGGCGGTCGAGGATTTTAACGCCTTGACCAGCCGGGATATGGTCGATGACAGTCCCCTGGCAGATGGCTTCAACCTGAAGTTTGTTACTCATCGATCCATTCCTCACAAGGTTTCATTCAGAATCAGTGCCAGCAGTGCCTGGCGGGCAAAAACCCCATTTCGTGCCTGCTCAAAGTAGTAGGCGTGAGGTGTTTGATCGACTTCTACAGCAATCTCATCCACCCTTGGGAGAGGGTGCAGAACTTTCAGGTGTGCGGGTGCCTCTTTCAGGGTTTCGTTCGTCAGCACATAGTTGGAGGCAATGTGCTTATACTCAGTTTCATCAAATCGTTCTTTTTGAACCCGGGTCATGTAAATAATGTCTGTATCCGCAACGACCTCTTCAATGCTTTCAGCCCGGCGCCAGCGAATGCCTTTTTCATCAAGTTCCTGCAGGATATAGTCCGGCATGGCTAAAGCATTCGGCGCAATAAAATTAAATTCAGCATTAAAATGTGTCAGAGCCTGTGTCAGCGAGTGTACGGTTCTGCCGTACTTGAGATCACCGACAAAAGTAACTTTCAGGTTGTCCAGTCGTCCCTGGCACTCCCTGATACTGAACAGGTCTAGCAGTGTCTGGGTTGGGTGCTGATTTGAACCGTCACCACCATTAATGACAGGAACACAGGCGAACTCGGAGGCTAAACGGGCTGAGCCTTCCTGAGGGTGGCGCATAACGACCGCATCGGTATATGAACTGATGATTTTGATGGAGTCTGCCAGTGTTTCTCCTTTTTTGGCAGAAGTATTCCCACCATCTGCAAAACCAATCAGGGTTCCTCCCAATCGTTGAACGGCCGTTTCAAATGAAAGCCGGGTTCGGGTCGACGCCTCAAAGAAGCAGCTGGCAATTACTTTGCCTTTCAATAGACCGGGGCGTGGCGTTTGCTTAAGTTCAGCAGCCACTTCAAGAATCTGCTCCATATCTTCCCGGGTAAGGTCGGCTATGGAGATAATGTTCCTGTTAAAGAACCTGTTTCCCATGGGGGTATTACCTGTCGCCTTTGGTCGTTCTTAAGTCAAAAAAAAGCCCCTGACTTAAGGGGCTTTTTTTGAAATACAGATGATTTGGTTAAATCGAAACCAATAATAAGGACATTGTTTTCTCTTTCGATTGACTGACGGTTAATGTGTAAGCGCAGTTTCATCGGAGCCCTTTGTTACTGAGTTTCTTTTAGGTTAACTCTTATTGGTAAAAGAGTCAGCTTTGCCGACGGATAAAAGCTGTCTGGTTGGCAAATTGCTTGGGATTCTACACTTCAGTTGTCGTTGGTCAAGCGGTTTTTGCCCTCTGAGTCAGGAGATGGCTGGTTTGACCAGAAACTGGCCAGCCCTGTCCCAATAATATTTTGAATGATACTGAACAGGGCAGAAGGGATTGCTGCCAGTGTTGAAAAGTGCTTTACCGCAAGAGCTGATGCCACACCACTGTTCTGGGTGCCAACTTCTATGGCAATGGTTCTGGCGGTGATTTTGTCTTGTCCCATCGCGCGGGCGAGAGCGTACCCTGCCATCAGTCCTGACAGATTATGTAAAACCACCGCACATAGCGTCAAAATACCCAGGGATGTTAATGCGCGGGCATTCATGGCGACCACAAGACAAATGGCTGCTGCGATACCAAGGACTGCAATCTTCGGGAGCATTGGTAACGCTTTTGCCACAATTGTTGGCAGTTTGGCCTTGAGGAACATTCCAGCCAGAACCGGAACGATGATCATTTGGGCAATACTGACCAGCATAGCGCTCTGATCAACTTTGATAACCTCTTGTAAATATAGGGTGGTAATCCAGGGTGTCATGATGACGGAAGCCAGAGTTGATACCGTTGTCATGCTGACTGATAGCGCGACACGACCACCTGCAAGATACGTAAGCACATTGGATGAAGTTCCTCCAGGGGCTGTTCCCACCAGAATCATACCAATAAGCATGTCTCTGGGGAGCTCAAACAGGAGGCAGATGGACCAGGCGAGAGCAGGCATAAGCAGGAATTGAAGCAGAACACCAATGAGTAATGCCTGTGGTTCCCTGAGGGATGTCTTTAGATCCTGGGTAGTGATGGTTAACCCCATAGCAAACATGATAACGGCTATTAATGGGATCAAGGCACTTTTGAATGAAACCAGTTCTGGGCTGAAATAATAGCCAAATACGCTGGCAATCAGAGCCCAAAAGGGCAATAAAAGGCTAAAGTAATCTCTCATTCTTAGTGCCCCTTCTCTACAATTTCTAAATCTTCTAATTGATCCCTGCTTAGGTTTAGTTGATTGAAAGCTGGATCATTGGGCAGCCTCAATTTCAGTTGATGAGCACTTGCTATATGAGTATCACCATTGGATGCTTTGAGGTTCAGAGCATGCCCGCCAAACTTCCTTGGGTTATTAATGAAATGAAAATGATAGCTGGGTACATTCAGGTTATTCATATAATCAGGTGTTTTGAATCCAACCAGAGTTCCTTCTGTATCTTGATGTTTGAATATAATCCTATCGGTTTTAATAATATCCACGGGAGGTAGATATGGTGGTGCTTGCTTCAGGCCGCTTCTGACTTTTAAATCATAAAAATGGCCATTAATACGAATGGGCTGAATATGATTATTGTTCAGGAGGCTTTTATCGAGGACTTGCTGTAGCTGCAGGTAAGAAAAACCTTCTGGTAATGCTAATAAGATTCTGGGTTGAAATGGAATGACTGCTGGCATCTTTTCCAATATTGAAGTGCTCTGTGCGAGACCTTGGTGGTCGATTCGGTAATCTGCTCCACCCAGAGCAATCATTTCACAATCAAGACCATCGATAATCCCAAGTTTGACATCCCCCTTTTGTGATAGCTCTGCAAATGACAAACTGCCATCAAAATAACCCTGCACTAATGCATTAATTGTTGAGTATTGGAAGGCGGTAGGAAAAGAGCTGTGTTTAACTGTCACATATAAATTGGATTTTGATACCAGTAGCGATGAAGCCAGTGAATATTCTGGCTGGTAACGGTTGATAAGAAGCTTCATAAGCTTAACCGAACAGAAAGTTATGAAACTATAGACAGTATTTCTGATCAGGGCTTACCTGTTGATGAAAATATCTCATTTTCGAGCCACCACAGGCTGACATTGAACCAGTTCAGGTTGTCTATATCCGGATGTTTAAGGTGCTTTTTATAGGCCACCAGTACGTTGTTTTTGTGCCATTTGGGAATGACATAGTTATACCAGAGTAATATCCGGTCGATGGCTTTGCAGATATCTATGCTCTCTTGATAGTGGCGAACATGATTGAATCTTGCCAGTAGTTCATCAACCACTGGATGCTTGATGCCTGCCAAATTGTTGCTGCCAGGTTCGTCGGCTGCCTGGCTGCTCCAAGAGTGGTGCTGCTCAATACCAGGAAATGATGAGTGCCAGAAATACCAGTCAATCATATCAAAATCAAACTGGTGCGCTCTTTTGCGGAATAGGCTTTGATCAATGCTCAGGACGGTCATTTTAATGCCCAGCTCAGATAACGTTTTGCGGTAGGGAATGAAGTAACGCTCGGAGGATGTTGACGGGAGCAGCAGTTCAAAAGCCAATGGTTGACCACTTGTTTTGTGCCGCATTTCCCCTTTATTTAATTGCCAGCCGGCTTCGCTCAAAAGTTGTAACGCTTTGGATTTATTCCTCCGGTTTTGACCATTTTGACTTGACTCTGGTTGACGGAAAATATTTTGAAAAAGCTCCTCAGGTAGAACGGCTTTATGCTTAAACAACAGCTTCAACTCTCCTTCGGTTAGTATCTCTGAGGCGGCCATTGGGGTATTCACAAAAAAACTGTTAGTGCGTAAATATTCAGAGTGAAGCAGGTTCCTATTGGTCCATTCGAAGTTGAACAAAAGGTTGAGAGCGAGTCGAACGTTTCGATCCTGAAATAGAGGTTTTCGAGTGTTGAAAACCAATGCGTTCATTCCGTGAGGATGGTTAAGATTAATGCTCTCTTTGATAATCTCCCCTTTTTTTATAGAGGGAAAATTATATTTCTGATGCCAGTTCCGTGCATCTCCCTCAATTCTGAGATCATAGGCTCCGGCTGCAAACGCTTCCAGCGCTGTATGGTTATCTCGATAATAGTCGATACGAATCTGATCAAAGTTATGTAGGCCCTGATTCACGGGAAGATTTTTTCCCCAATAGTTTTCAACTTTCTGGTAGGTGATAGACTTGCCGGGAATCACCTTTGAAATTCTCATTGGGCCACTACCCAAGGGAATGTTCAGCGCACTTTGCTCAAAATTTTTATCTTTCCAGAAGTGTCTGGGTAATACCGGTAAATAGGCCAGTAAGGCAATGGCCTTTATGGTTCGGCTACTGGGTTCCATATCAAATTGTACTCGGTATTTACTGGTGACTTTCACTGCTGCAAGATACTTCAACATTCTTCGAAAAAATGGCGCTCCATGCCGTTTAAGTGTTTGAATAGTAAACATAACGTCGTCTGCTGTTATGGGGTTGCCATCATGGAAATAAGCAGAAGGGTTTATGTTGAATGCGACCCATGAGAGATCATCAGGGTACTCAACGTTCAACGCTAATTGGGGGTAAAGGGCGTAAGGTTCATCAAGGGAGCGAGTCATCAGACGGTCGTAGATACTGAAAAGGTAATCAGGCGGGTGTCCCTTGGTCGCGTATTGATTCAGGCTGTCAAAGCTGCCAATTTGTGCAAGCGTTAATGCGCCTCCTTTTGGGGCGTTTGGGTTTGTATAAGGAAAATGGGTGAAACCACTAGAGTGAATAGGGCTGCCAATAATGGCCAGAGAGGTTTGGGTGATCACCTTGATGTTATTGTTTTCTGTGAAAGATGTAGGATTACAAATGACTGATTCAGTAAAGAGCATGCAGAAAAGAGTAAAAGATGTCTTCAATCCGGGCATTATTCATTGAAGTGTGGTGAGGCTATTGAAGGAAATTATAGCGAAGATACCGTTATGAACAGCTTAAGCTATCACGATTGTACGGATTAAGAATCTATCACTGTACAAGGGCTGCTGTTGTGATCGATAGCTAAGTAAGGCCTTTCATGTGGCTACTTAATTACTGATGTTCACTGCCAGAGGGCATAACCAGGCATGTGACCAGCCCCATGAATTACGTTATGCAAAGCGAGAGCTGTGTCGTGTATTCCACGTGAGTAGACAGCAACGGCGTATGACGTCAATCATTTGCGATCCTTTGGGTTTGATTACGCATAAGTACTGATGCTGTATTGAATATGGAGCCACCACACCCTGCGTCGCCCGTCTTGCCTGGTCAATGGGGCTCATTACTTATTACCAAGGGAAATCAAGGTTTAGATTAGCTTCAAATACCCTTAGAACGGCCTCTTTTGAATGCAAAATCCAGATATTGGTTGCAAAGTTATAGAAGGCATCCAGCCAGCTATCATGATGATTTAGTTTATAGATTTGCCTGATGTGAGATTCCTGTCCACTGGAGGCAATCTTCATGCCTGGAACGATAACCTTATTCTTGGGTAGTCCCCATCTAGAGTATCGGCTGAATAAATTGTAGTCCTGTCCATGCAGGAAGCTGCCTTCAACATACGAGTGATGGATTTTACCGAATCCCTCTTCAGGCATGGTTTCTATCCAGCTTGGATGGACGCCATAGCTATTGAAAATATATGCCTGATCAATAAAGGTGGCAGTTGACATGACGACTTGAACAATCGCTCCACTATAAGAGTAGCCGGTTATTTCCATAGAATGGTAGGGATACATTTCTTTGAGAGATGCGGCGAGGTCAGTGATTTCCTGCAGTTGCTTTTCTGCTTGGGAACAAGAAGGCTTGCTGGCTTGAGGGGAGGGCTTTGGTTCAGACACGAGGCACTGAAGAGCTTCATTCGACTTTTCACCGGACAGTGCAAGAATAATTTTATTTTCGGTGTGGGATTCTGACAATGGGTCTTCTGTCTGTTTAAAGACTCTGATTTTTATATTCGAGTTGGGGATGCTGGCCTGGCCGACTATCTGATGACTTTTCTTACCCGCTTTGACTGTTTGTTCGCGAGTAGCGATAAAGTGAGGCCGCCACTTTTCAGGAATGGCGTCTGGGTCTGCAATTAACTGAAAGCCTTTCTCTCCAAGATAAGCAAGCCTGAAAAGTACAAACAGTTGCCTCTCCTGCTTCTCAGAATCCAGAATAGAGTCCATTTCTGCTAAATAACTCATCAAAGCATAGGGGTAACGTTCGGATAGCTGTTCCCGGTTTACTCTGTAGCCCACTGTTTTTTTTATTGTTTCTTGAGGTTGAAACTCTTCTTCTACCTTCAGGGAATCAAAATCATCAGATTCGGTATCAGTTTGTGTCTTTTCCGGTGTTTCTATCCAGTCAGCAGATATTTCTGAGTCTGGTGGTGCTTCTGCGATAGAAAACAAACTGATTGCAAAAAGGACAAAGGATATGGTGGTTAAAAGTAAGTATTTCTTATTACGCATGGGCTTTCCTGACCAATACCAGAGATTAGATACTGATATCTATGACCAGAAAAAGGGGGGGGCGTTCAAATTTAAATGTAAGTGCTATAAATAAGCTCTCCCTGTTCTGTTCCATGAAAAGTTCCATAGAAAGGGTTTAAAAATAAGTTCATAGGCTGATATTTCCAAAAAAGAATGACAAAGGGGGTGAAAATATATTCTTTTAAATCAATAGGTTACGATTTCTTGTTTTTTATGAGAAATGCTGAATTTTCAAAATAGTTTGGCAAAAAGCATCCTGTTTTCCGCTATAGATTGACAAAAAATATTTTAATTGTCTAACTTATTGAAATATATGGGCTTTTAAATTTTATCGATTATGGCTGAGGGCTTTCTGATACAAATTGCACCCCAAGATTACGATAGCTTGAATAGGAGCTATTGTAGCAGTAGAGATTAAGCCCATATCGTTTCGTAGCATAAAAATAGATCACCATTGATACAACATACTCATCCACAGGCGTAACTGCTTGTGAACAAATTTTAGTCAAAAAACTGTGAAGCTTGGCTTTTTATGTTTATTCCTCAAGTTTAGAGTGTGTCCCTCCAAAGAGGGAGCAGGTGATATGAATATTTCACTGAGGCTGTATTTTTATTGAATCGAGTCACACCAGTGTTTGAGTTCCGAATGAACAACCTCTGCTGTTAAAAATTCCTGTTCAAGCCTTCCTCTCTTCAGAGCACGTAAAGTATTCAAAAACTGCTGCTCTTCTTCTTTCAGTGCTGTGCAATCTTCATGGATGGAAGGAACTGGTTCCTCAACAGCCCTATCTTCCTGAAACATATCGAACACAGATTGATTCATTAAAAGAGCCGATAGCGAAGGTTGGTGATTCCGAGCTCGTGCCAGCATGGTGAGTCCCCAGCTATCCATGTCTCCCCAATAGGCAATGGATTTTGAATGCAGCCAGCTTGCTTTCATCCAGGATAGGTTCAGTCCGGCTCCAAGAATGGCGATGGTATTTTTTAGACTGGGAATCAAGTGTAAGCACTGCTCATTTTCGACAATCAGTATATTGGCAGCTGGCAATGGTGTTGTGGACAGCTCGTAGTCCCTGACACGGAGTTGTTGGAAAGGCAGAAAAGAACCATCAAGGTCTGCGATTAACAGCCAGTGATGGCTTTCGGGCGCATTGAGAAAGGCCTCAAGCCCCAGTTTGGAGGGAAGACCGTCAAACCGGATATCCAGAAGCTGCCTCAGTAGCGATGCATTTCGTTCAAAAAACTTGGTATCGGTGTTGGCTAGTCCCAGGGAACGGAGTGGCACTCCCTGGGCAAAACCGGGCTCAAGTAGCATAGCCAGTTCAGTTGTCTTGATGACTTCGTTAACGGGCTTATCAAACCAGCGTCGTTGGCGTATCAGGTAAGGATGAAAAATCGGCGACGTCTGTTGAATGATCGTGCCCAGGCGTTGATATTCATCTTTAACTGTTTTGCAGCGACTTGCCTCAATCCATTCGCTGGGTTTTGATAAAAGCCAGTGACCGGGTATCTCGATGCTTTCTGCCATTCCTCGATAGCTGGCAGAATTCCAGATCACTTCACCGGTATTCACCTGTCGCCACTGCTGAAAATGCTGTCTGATTTTTTCCGGGTGATGATTAATGTCTCCGGAAGCTGGTTTACCAATGCTGACTTTTAAAGGCCAACTGTCTTTCATCAGTAACCGTTTTTCCCGGGTATCAGCACTCTTCCACTGCCTGGCCAGCTCATCGGCAATGTCATGGGGTGATTTCATGGTTTTCAGACTCTGTAAAGGTACTGGACGCTGGAACAATTATCTGGCTTTTTCTGCTGGCATGTTTTTCAAGCGTTTCCCAGCGCATAGGTGTCAGGGTTGCTTTCATTCCTTTACGGTGTACCAGAATCGCGGAGCGGGTATGTGACCGAAGTAGTCTGATTTCCTTGTTTGGAGTGACAAAGAGTGGATGCAGACCAAATTCATTAAGGGCTGAGATGATTCTACCAGCAACGGCCTGCGAGCTCTTTGAGAATGCTTCATCGAGAACAATAGTTCCAAACAATGGGTGTGATGCTCCCGCAGGGCAGAGTGCATAGCTCAGGGAAGCGGTCAGAATATAGCTGGCCAGAATCTCTTTCTCGCCACCACTGCCGCTTTGGGAGCCTTTAAGTCGTTCGATAACAGAGTGACTGTTGCGTTCACAAACTTCTACGGTGAATTGAAGCCGGTATCGAGGGTCAAGCAGTGCCCGGGCGCCAACTGTTCGGCGATTGTCGTTTGCTTGTCGTAAAAGTTCGACCATATTCACCAGTGCGCGATAGTGACTTTCACCGTCGTCTTCTTTTAAAGATGCTGCTCGCAAATGACGACGAGCCGACTCCAGATTACGTAAACTTTCATGGATCACACGCTGGGGTCTTAACTGCAGATATTGACCAGGCTTGAAGTCGACACGAAGCAGAGTTCGATTAAGATCCTCAATACGCTCTTCCACCTGACTGACTTCATTATCAATCGCATTCAGTAATTGTGTGACACCCTGGTCAGAGGATTGATTCAGGTAGTTTTTGAAGCGTTTCTGCTTCTCCGGCAACGCTTCTTTAGTCAGTGTGTTCAGTCGTTCAAGGTATTGTGGAATATCCCGTAACTCGGTACCGGCTTCACTCAGGGAGCCAGTGTCTTGTTTCTGGGCTTCATTCATTTGTCGGATCAACTGTCCTTCAGCGGTCTTTATGGAAGACTGAAGTGTTTTGATACTGCTGATGGTTTTATTCTGGTAAAGCTTTTCCTTATCGGGAAGGTCATCAGGATTGGTGTCAGACAGTGATGGCAGTAGTCGGTCAGCCAGTTGTGCCTGTTCATCCTTCAGACCATCGCCAATCACCGCAAACGCCTTTTCTCTTTTCTGCTCAGCGGATTTCAGTTGGTTAGCCGACTCTCCTTTTTTCTGAATATTCTCATAAATATCGTGCTCTATGCGCTTAATTTCCTGTTTAACGACATCCAGTGCTTCTTTGGCTTTGGTGGCATCTGAATCCGGTGCCAGAAGGGCGGAAAGTTGTTGTTCAAGGTCGCGCAATTTTTTTTCATAGTCAGGAAGGTTAATGTCCTCAAAGGTGATTTCCGATAAGCGGGCTAATAAATTTAGCTTTTGACGGGTAATTTGTTCACGTTTTTTTGCATCGTCGTATTGCTGCTGGAATGTCTTTTCTTCCTGCCGCAAGGTCCTGATTTCATCTTCGAGAGTGGCCAGTCGATCCCTGTTGTCAAATCCTGTCATCCAGTTGTCGTTTAATGAGCGCTGATCCTGCTTTTCATAGCGGCCGTTAACACCAGACATCAAACCTTGCTGGGTCATTCCGTGGGGTGTGACTTTTAACTGCTCCGGTGATTCAACACAGTGTCGGTCAATGCTGGCCAGTAATGCTTTCAGTGCTTCACGGTGCGGATGTTCTTTAAAATTAAGTTTGCGGGTAAATCCATCGTTATAAAACTGCGGTTGCGCGGCTGGAGCCATAGCGTCCTGCAGGCGCACATGTACTCGGTTATGACGGTTATTGATCCAGTTCAGTGCCGCTTTCATATGTTGCGATGGCACCAGAATCCGTTCACGATGACTGCCAATGGCTCGCTCTATGGCTCCGCGCCAGGGCTTTTCTGCTGTTTTTACCTCCACCAGTTCGGCTATAAAAGGCAGGCTGTCTTCCTCCAGACTCAAAGCCTCGGCTAAATCACTACGGAAGTTTTGCAGAGCCCCTTTGATGTTGGAGCCTGGTCTGGCTTTGACCGCTTCGTACTCTTGAGTGACTTGCTCCAGAGCCTGTGATCTGGTTATGCGTTCAAAAGATAGTTGATCGACATTAGTCGTTTGTTCTCTGGCTTTCGCCTCTAACTCCGAGGTCTGCTTCCCGACTTGCAGCTGGTTAGCAGCCAACATTTTTGAGGATAATGTGTCGTCAAGATCAAGGTTACGAGCCAGCGTCTGATAATCCCGGGCACGCTGGCGACAATCCGCAGTCAGTTTTTCCTGTTGACCGATTTCCCTGCGAAGGGACTCAATGCTGCTTCCGCCTGCACGTAGATATACTTCGTTTAACCGGTCTGCCTGATCTTTCAGCTGATCTTTTTTTTCCTGGCTGGCAACAATGATTTCCTGCAGGTCGTCTATTGCAGTCTTAACATCTTTAACCTTTGTCCCCCACAATTGGTGGCCGGCAATGGCAAACCAGATGGGAATAATTTCGGAGAGCGCCTGCTGCTCGGCAAGTTGCTCACCTAATTTTTGGTGGTTTTTGTTCAAGGAAATCAGCGGTTGCAGGGAGTTCTGTTGACGTCGGGCGGTGTTAAGCTCTTCGTGGATTATGGCCAGGTCATCAAACTCTGTGGCGACTTCTCCGGCGCGGGCAAACATGGACCGATCATCCAGAACCAGCTCCCGGAATATCTCATCAACACTGTTCAACTGCTTCAGGCCAGCAGCCCGGTTGAGTAGAGGGAAGGCATTTGTCCCTACTTCAAAAAATCGTTGAATTTTATCCAGGTATGACTTTTTACTGTCAAAAACCTTTAGATCCGTCGTGTGTCGTTCAAATTGTTTAATGGCGCGTTTACCACCCTCATGCAACAGGGTTAGCCAATGTTCGAGAGTCTGGTCTTCCCGCTGGGTAAACAGCCAGAGTTTCTTTAAATCGGCTGATGCATTGCCCGGCACATCTATCCAGAACAGGCCGCCAATTTGCACAACCTGGTCATGACTTTCAAATCGGGCTGCCAGACCAGTAATGGTTTTCCCCGGACGTGCAATATGGTGATTATCGCCGGAGTTATTGCCTGCACCGGTGACACCCCGCACGTAGGAGATCAGATCTCGGTCACTTTCATGGCCACCGGTAGAGGCCAGATTGTATTTTGGCAGAGGAACGATCAGGGTCATCAGGGCATCGACCAGTGTTGTTTTGCCGCTGCCCGTTGGGCCGATAATGGCAGTGCCTTCCAGGTCAAATGTCGCCTGATTGTTGCCCTGAAAAGGTCCCCAGTTGTACAGACTTAGTTCTTTCAGAACAAAAGCGGTATTTGCAAGCTCTGAAGGCTGAAAAAGGTCAATGCTTCCGGTGAGCTGACGTTCGTTATCACTTTTTGACGTTATATTCGTTAGAGTATTTTGATGACCTGTATGATTACTCATGGTTTATTGCTCAGCCTCTTGCTGGTCAACAGGTGAATCAACATCTGGCTGCTGGCTCAAATGTTTAAAATGGTTCAGCAGGGTTTGCAGACTTTCGGGGTTCGCCAGATGAGTAATGATCGGTCGAATGGTTAGAGTGTGCTGTTTGTCGTCTACCTGAACAAGCCCATGGTTTGCGAGCTTATCAAGCAGATTATCCAGACGTTTACGCTCACGGCTATCGCTACCGATATCTCCGAGATAAACCTGCAGCTGCGACAGTAAGTCATCAATATCAACCCTCGCATCAGTGGCACCAATACCTGCCTCCTGTTCGTGGGCGATGTACTGCTGTCGCAATATGGCGATCAACAGGGATTGCTCCATGGTAATTCGCTGTCTTCTGACCAGTGGATGACTCCATTCATCACTCTCGGCAGAACCCTCTTCCTGCCATGTGTCACTGACCACCAGAAAAGCAAGGCCACGGATATCATCAATGGTGAGCCTGAGATCCAGTGGTTCCAGAATGCGATTGATTTGCTCTTGAGACAGCACTGACTGCTGATACAGGTTAGGTTTGCGACTGGCTTCCAGATAACCTGATTTCATCAGTTCCTGCACAGCCTGTTTTACTTTTCTTGCCGTTAGTGTGGGAGAGTCCTGAGTCTGTGTATTGTCTGTCTGAACTTCTTCGATTTCTGAGAAGTCTTTCAGTGTCGTCTGAGGTGATGACGACGGAGCAGCACCGGAGGTCACCAGTTGGTCAAAAACGTCGCTCATCGTTTACAACTCCCAATCAATCGTTGTCAGTGCTTCTGTGTGCAGGTAGGTTTTGGGTAGGTAAAAACGAAGCCACTGCCCATCTCTGTCCTGAATGTCCAGCTGTTCCGTATCGTCTGCAACAATGAGCCCTGCTTCCCGAGCCATGCTCAACCACAGCGCCAGTGTTTCGAGATCATGAGTTGGTGGCAGATATTCTGCAAGTTGGGCAATCGTCATTGGCGTGCCCTGGGTTTTTAGCAGTGCAATGGTTTCCCGAATCAGTGTTTCTCTATCCAGCCCATCAAAAGCATTCCAAAAGTCGTCATCCAGTTCATCCAGGTCTACACTCTCCTGTGACAGAACCAGCTTCTGGGATTCTAACTGCTCAACGGGCTTAAAGGTAAGCCGTTCGATCAGGGGTAAACCGGAAACAGGGAATGCCAATGGTTTCAGTGGGGCAGGACTCCTTCGCAATTTCTGACTGTGCCAGTCAAGATTTAACGCGCATTCCAGAATCTCATTAAGCATCTGGCCTACCCGGTGGTGCTCTACTGCCAGACCTGATTTTAAAAAGCCTTTAACATCCCGCTCGCTGCGAGCCCGGGCACGAATAACATATTCGGACTCTCTGACCAGGCTGGATGTCAACCAGCGTAATTCCATGGACTGCTGTTGGGTCAATGCTTCCCGGCAGGATGGACTGGACAGAATGTTCCGTAATCGATGTTTCATATTGTCCAGTTCAATGGAGTGGCTCAGTTGCTCGTAAAAACCATGGAAAACTTGTCCTTCCGGTGTCGTGAGCAGGTGATCATGGCTATCCAGAAGACGGTCGACAATTTCACCCCGGTGATGCTGTTCACTGATAATGGTTTGGCGAAGTTGTTTGTCTGCTTCCCTGTAAGAGTCCTCAACCCGACGGAAATCGGATTTCAGCGTCATGGACAGGTTGTACACTTCGCGAATATTCTCAACGGCAGAAGGACCTTCAAGTACTTTGAATTCTCCACGGTTAACCTGTTCAAGCTCGTGTTTAAGACTCTCGATTTTGCGCGTCAGGTTGTTAGCACGACTGGTTTGATCCGGGTTGAGTTTTGCTTCCAGGCTATCAATCTCCCTCTGCACAGTAGCCAGACGGGATGCGGTAGACGTCATCATGCGATTATCCATGCCATCAATAAATTGCATGGCCTGTTGCAAGGCATCCGTCGCAAACAGTTGTCCCTCACGTTCAACGATCAGGTTACGTTGACGCCACTCTCTCATCTCTTTTTTAGCCAGTGACAGCAAGTCTTCAGTATCGATGGAAAATTCGTCATGGTTAGCGAATTGGCCAAGAATTTCGGCAAGAACATGCAGGGCTGCATCTTCTGAAACCGTTTCATGATCCTGATAAAACAGTGTTTTCAAACAGCTGATCATCAGAGGTGCTCGTGGTGATGCCAGTAATCGCCACGCGGGGTTCTGGGTGCGGGCAAGGACAAGGTTCCTGCTGAGTTCTATATCTGAAGAGAGCATGGTGTTAGTCCTGTGGGCGAACTGTGCAGGTAGGCTGGCTTTATAGTTGCATCGGATTTTATTGGACTATAGAACTTTTTAAAAGTTCATGAACGAGTAGCCTGCCCCAAGTGGTACAGAGTACTTGGAGCCGTGAAATCCAGTGGAATATTAGTTGTGATATAGGGGGGGGTTATAACTCGAAATTCTGGTGATACATCAGTCTAATTAGGTAACATGGTTCTTCTTTATATGGGGTGGCGAACATTTGTGACCCTGCTGTCAGCTCAAGATAGAACATGGTTAATTTTAAGTAGGGAGGGCTAATGTACCTCATCCAAAAACTCGAAGCATTGCCATTACAGGTGCATATTCTGCGGGCAAAAGCTCATTTCTCCACTCACATTTGTGGAGAGCAATAAACAATACCTGTACATTAATACATCACTGGCTAAATGTTCTTCAGGACAAGGTGGTAATAGAGGAAAAGAACCAGATCGACAGAAGAGTATAAGGATGCTTGGGTATCTGCTCTTGATAAGGCCGTGACACGAACCAAAAAGCAGACAGCCAGCATCCGAATTTATGTGTTTTATTGGCGAACTAGCTCAATGTCTACACTAAATGCATGTTTAGTATTGAATGTAAGCTCTGTAACAGGCCTATTCTCCATCATTTTGGTTTTAAGCTGAATGTCTTTGGTACCAGTCGTTGATGCATTACGCCAATGACCACTCAACGTCATAGTGACCAGTGGTGTTTGGCTATCACGATATAACCATTTGGGGTCATCCCTTAAGTCGTCGATAGTGATTTGTTTTGTTCCCGGAGCAAGTCCAAGGTCAGGATTCACAACACTTAATATCAGACGACCTGTTGCTGTTTTATGGGTCATGGCGAGCATAGGGGTATCTGTGGACAAAATAAGATCTGATGCAAAATCTTCGCCTGCTTGGAATAACGCATAGCCAGTTATGCCTTTTTCGATATGTTCGACTATATGAGCCTTTTTATCTTGCTGTTTCACGCGGTAAATTTTATTGGCATTATGGGCAAATGTTCGTGTTTGCTCTTCTCCAGCGTTAACCAGAACAACATACTCATAATGTCCGGACTTGACCTTATCCCCATGGGACAACCATGCTGTTTTATATGAATCGCTGGTATTTCCCTTACCTTTTTCATCAGGTGCCGTTTGTTTTGTTCGATGGACCATTAAGTTCACTGGGTGTGGAATGTAATAGCCATTATCAGCGCTGTCAGTCAGCCACACAGGCTCATTCTGCGTTGTCTCAAAGACAGGCTTTTTACCGATTAGCTGTGAACCGTTGAAATAAGTGACAGTGTCTTCAGAAGGTAGTCGGGTCTGAAAAAGAGTGGTGGCGACTTCATGCCGACCATCACCACCGTTAATGTCACTACCCAACAAGACGATCTGGTCGTCAAAGAAAAACAGTGACTTATTTGCTGTAAGCGTAACATTACCTACTTGGTTGTCATAAACCATGGCGTAGATGCCGTTTTCATTTTCTGAGCTTAAGCCGCCGACAAATGATTCTGATGACCAGTTTCTATGACCTTTATGCATTTTTTATAGGGAACGCGAACGGTTGTGGCACCGGGCAGGCGGTGCCAGTCCCAGCCATTAATACCATAACCACTATCAAAGGCATTAACCGGACTGCCTTTAGTGTAAAGCCTCAAAACCCCAGAGCTGGTATTGCCACCATAAACATTCTGCCCTTTACCGGACTCATAATCCCAAATGTAACGGCTGAAACCTTTGACGGCTGCCATCCAGCCAGGACGGCGATGAATGCTCATGGCTCCGTAAGGGTAAACCCAGTGCCCGGATAAAGCCGGTTCAGGTTCAATATTTTCACTTTCAAGAGCCAGCATGGCTTCTATTTCACCGAATGCTCCAAGTCCCTTACCGTCAAATGTTTCGCTCAATATTCCGGTTTGTTCGAAATAGTCACGCTCCCATAAGCGGGAAAAAATACCTTTCATTTCCAAATCATTGATACCACTGCTCATGCCGTAATAGGCATAAGCGGGTAGAAGGTGAACTAATGAATCCAGTTGGTGCGGGAACCGCCCGGCGATGCCCCGGTGCATATCGTACTTCTGGGAGTATATGCGGAAGGTCTTTAGCCCCAGTTTAACATTGGCTATGGACTCATCGGTGACCTGGAAAGATGTACCCTGCAACAAGAAAATACTTCGAGCTGCAGCTTCCAAGCCTTGCTCAGAGTAGCTGTTGCCATAAACACCCTTGTGGTGGTAACCAACACCATCAGGTTTGATTTTATCTGCCCAGCCGGGGGCAATGGTGTAGGCCTTATTATAAAAGCGGGTCAGAAACTGCATGTTTTCCACACGAGAGGGATCATCAGGCAACTGCGTGACAACGTATGAAAGTCGATTTCTTACCATGGATTTAAACCCGTCAGAGTTAAATCCGGGGAATTGAAAATGGGTCATACCCCGGCCATCCTGCTCCGGAGAAAAAATCCGGGTAACCCAGTCGAGGGTTTCCAGCTCACGTTCCAGACGTCCTGCCTGATGCAATTCATCTCTCAGCAATAGCAATGATTTTGAATATCCAGAAATATTATTATTGATACTTCCGCCAAAACCAGTGAATCCAGTCTTTCTTAATTCATCAAAATCAAAGCCTGTGTCTACCCCTTTTTTCCATCCGGCTGCATGCATATGATCCAGAATGGCAATAATCGTCGCTACGGTTTCAGGGTTTCTGTATCTGGGGTTGGGGCTGTCCATCAGCCCAGGGTATGCATAGGACATACTCAATGATGGCAGAATGGTATCAAATACATACCGTGCAACGGGTTGCTTATCTTTGGTGCGGTCAAAGCTGATTTTACCCAACCCTTCTACCCCACCTTCTTCCATAAATTGCTCTTCAATATTGTTGAATGTGCTCAACATAGTTTCATGCTGTATGCGCGCTAGCGGGTCAGATTTACTGAGTGTTCCAGTACCTACTGTCCAGTTTACATACCGACGATAAATAGTCTCCAATTCCTGAATTTGTTTGGCTGATGCTTGCTGAATTGGTTGCTGAGTATGGTCGATAGCATTTTTTTCCACTTGAGCGAGTGGCACAGAGCTTGCGGTACATCCGACCATAAAAAAGCTGGCAAACATGACGCTGCCAAGAGTTTTTACAACACTCATGAGAATGGTCTCGTTAATCTCACTGCATTGGCACGAATAATAGCCATGCTTAATCTCAACTATGTTGAAGCATGGCTGACCGGTTTCGAAAGCAATAACTTAGTGAGCTGTTTGTGAATGATCTATAAAACGTTGGGAGTAGATAATGTGTTCACCAGAAAAACTTCTGATATCCACAGGCACGCATCAGTGCTTCCACGTAATAATAATCACCGTATGGAAGCATATTTCGGTTACGTCCTCGATGAACAAATGATGCTCCTTCATCAAGCAGTCCCCACGCATTTGGGTTATCACTCAGGTCACAACGTTCAATAAGTCCACCAAGCAGATATTGCCCCCATTTTCTGAAATGCGCGGCTTCGTCCGGATTGTCACAATGTTTGGCAATCAGAAAGAGTCCGGCAGCACTGCAGGAGCCGGCAGAGCTGTCGCGGTATGGTGTTTCATTTTCGGGCAGGCGGTAATCCCAAACAGGAACCGGGTCATGCTCCAGATGATGACATACGACACGAGCAATATTTTTTGCGATATTCAGATGTCGATCTTCTTTTGAGTATTCGTAGATCTGTGCATATCCGTGCAACGCCCAGGCCATTCCCCTGGACCAGCAGGATTCGTCAGCATAACCCTGGAAGTTTTCACCACCTATAGGTTGTTGGGTGAAGGGATCAAAGTTAAATGTGTGGTAAACGGTGTAGTCTTCACGAACCACTGTTTTTGATAGTGTATCCGCATGGCCAATGGCGCATTCTCTATAGACAGGGTTGCCGGTTTCTTCAGATGCCCAGAACATTAACGCCATATTTTGCAGGGAGTCGATGATAACCCGACCGGTTACGTTACCCGGGGTTACTTCCATGTCTTCATTCCAGGCGACAAAATATTTACCGCCACGGCGGAAACGTCCTAATAGGCTATCTGCCGCAGTAAGTGCCATCTCCCGCGCCTTGGTGTTGCCTGTCAGTTTATAGTCCGCCACGCAGCTCAGGGAAAAAACAAATCCTAAGTCATGATCATGAGCCATTCGAAGAGCCAGCGTGTTTTTCATGTAGTTGTTTTGAAGACGCGCTGCATTTTTAAAAACTTGTTCAGAAGTCACTTTATGAGCGAGCCATAATTGGCCAGGCCAAAACCCTGAAACCCAATTCCATTCTTGACAATATTGCCACTTCAAATCCGGAGTTCCCCACATAGGTTGGCGATCACCAATCCTTGGAATATTGCGCTTGATAGCTGCGATAACTTTTAAAAGTTGTGTTTCAAACGTTTCCTGATTGAACTCCCTTGGGCAGGGAGGCAGTGAAGCTAGATTCTGTGTCATAAGATAGGCTTAAGTAGGGTATTCAAAGTTTGGCATTATTCAGTTTTTTTTATTTCATTCTTTGATAAGAATCATATTTTGGTGTTACACGATCTTTTAATGATGTTTTTAAAACATTATTATTCATTTGTGTATAAATATTAAGCGATTTAAGTTATTTTCATTGTTGTTGTAGCTATTTAACACCAAAATAATGCTAGACAGCCTAATTAATGTTCAAAATGAAGTGGGAAGTACAATAAATGTTCGAGTTTTGATTTTTTTTCTTTGATCTAATTTAGATTAGTAAATGAATAGTGAAATAATTAGAAGGTGTTTTTTGTGGATTGCTAGTTCATTTCGTATATGGAAGGTGGCGGAAAATGCAAGAATATAGCATCAAAGCATGAAGACTTCTTTTATTGTTCGCATCACGCCTTGCTCTGGATATTATATAAAAGACGCAGGTTATTTAACTGATTAATTTCGGTTTTTTCGGTGTAGGAATGAACAAAATCTAAGATTCAGAAACAGATTTAGCCTCCATCATTTGCAGTGGCTTGGCCATGAAAGGGCGACGGGGGCATATTGCTAATTCAACATAATGGTCTGTATTCCAACCCTGTAAATGTTGTCTATGTCTCACATAAGCCTCAAATAGGACGAAGTCATTTCAGCTTATTTGGGGCTTATGTTAGTGAGCTCGATGTTGAATTATATATTATCCCGCTCGATATCTTGAAAATAGCGTAAGGTTCTGACTTTAAGATCAAGGGTAGCAGGTGCATCGCAGATCATAATGGACTTAGGATGTAGCTGCAGGGCAGAGATTGTCCACATGTGATTGATGGCTCCTTCTACGGAGGCTCGGACAGCACGACACTTATCAGCACCTGTTGCCAAGATCATTAACTCACGGGCATCTAGTAGTGTGCCTACTCCCACAGTTAGTGCTTGTTTAGGAACGAGATTGACATCATTATCAAAGAAGCGTGCATTAGCTTGTCTGGTTTCAGTTGTCAACATTTTGGGTCTTGTTCTGGAAGCCAGTGATGAACCTGGCTCATTGAATGCTATGTGCCCATCATGACCAACGCCCCCCATAAATAGCTCTATGCCTCCATAGCCTTTTATAGCCTCTTCATATCGCTGGCATTCGGCTTCAAGATCTTCGGCATTACCATTCAAAAAGTTTATATTTTGTTCAGGAATATTCACATGATCAAAAAAATGTCGCTGCATGAAAACACGATAACACTCTGGGTGATTTGTGGGTAAGCCGACGTACTCATCCATATTGAATGTAATGATGTTACTAAAACTGACCTCACCTTTATGATGAAGCCTTATTAACTCTTGGTAAGTTGAAATTGGGGTTCCACCCGTTGGCAAGCCTAGTACAAATGGCTTATCAGTTGAAGGATTGAATTGTTTGATGCGCTGGACGATATAGCGAGCCGCCCATTGTCCAACGGAATCATTGTCTTTAAGAGGAATAAATCGCATATATAAAGGTTCTTAGTTTTGGATAGTTGAGTTTTTTTCATCCTATTTCTTACTCCCAGCCACTATGCAATCTTTTGATCCTAGAAAGAGTTTTTCTTTTAAAGGTCATATATGGGTAAGGGGTCAGTAGTAAGAATATGGAAGTCTATCTTCGCTTTCCTATACGGCTGGTTATCCTAATATAATTTTCTGAGCGAAAAACATCATACAACAAATTAATTGCCAGAAAATCGGGAAAGTTTTTATAATTATTGATGTATATCAATTTATGATTTATTTCAGGTAATGAGAATATTTTTTTCAAAAATCAATCTTGTATTTGTTTAAAAAACACCCGATTTTGATGTGTTTTATTTTCATGCGATGATCGGTATATTATTTCACTCATTTTTTATCATTTATTGATTTGGATCATGGAAAAAATAGCTATACATTATGAAAATTATCTATAGAAATTTACAGCCAATTTTTTCTTTCTTTATGTGAGTGAAAATTACTAAGAGTAATAGTTATAAGGTCAAAATTGTCCTTCTTATCATTTTTTTAGTATGGATGGCATCACTGTTAAGCTTGGCGTTGTGTACAACAAGATTAATTTTTTTCATCATGAGTGGGATATGGAGTATGAGTATTGAAAAATTTAGAAGGTATAAATCTCATACTTTTTTATTGGTCATAATATTTGGCAGGATTTTAAGATTTTTATAAGTTGACTATAGTTGGAATTGGAAGTAATGCTGATTCTTTTAATGGATCTATTCGCTATGAGTGATTATAACCTGCTGTCAGGTTGAAAGATTCTTATACACATATCATAAAAGGTTCTCAGCAGTTTTATGGTAATTCCGCTGTATCCTTACTATTCATGACTTAAAAAAGTTTTTGATGTAGATCAGTTTTAAAAATAGCTCCGTATAACTATTTCAAGGATAAATTGCATTTAATGAATAGTCGTTTATTTTCAGGTTGTATGAAATGAACAATCGAGTATTGCGATCAGCAATGATGATAACATCATTGTTATCTGCGCCCCTTGCATTAGCAGGATCAAGTGTACTTACTGAGGCTATTATTAACCAGCGCCTGTCTTTTGAAAGTCCTGGTGAGTACAAAAACTGGTATGTCCACAATGGCAAAGTTCAGACTTCTGAAAGACATTTCAAAGACGGAAGGCAGTCTTTGTTGTGGAAGTGGGAGAACAACGGCAGGCTGGTGATGGATGATATAGAGGGCCTGATAAAAATAGCTAAGGGGTATCCCGGCGGCAGCCCTGAATCCTATGAGCCAGCATATTACACTCCTGCTCGTCGAGGTGGCTTGAAGCTCTGGGTTTATCGTGAAGAAGCCCATCCGACAGGCATGCTCACTTTCAAAGTGGGTAGTGATACAAAAGCGCTTGAAGATAACCCCCAGTATCAGTTTACCATGAAGCAAGACTTCACGGGCTGGCGTACAATCTGGGTTCATTTTGAAGAAGATGCCAAGGTTAAAGGCTATTCCGGTTCAGGTGATCTGAAAGCGATGGTAATTGAGCCTTCATCGGATATGAAACAAGGGGAGGTCTATTTTGATCTCATGCAGTTTGTAAATTACGTTTCTTCCAAGCGTCATTCTGATGAACAGTTTATTAATAATAAAAACAAGAATCGTGTTGACACTTACGAAATTAAAATGCCATGGAACCAGTTTTTAGCCGGTATTCAAGACGAGAGTGGAGAACCAGTTACCACTGAAGAGTTACAAGATATCAAACTCATGACAGAGCGTCTTGATCAGCTGATTATGGGCAGCAAAAGTACTGACTTTGATCAGGTAAAGCAGGGAGATGATTTTACTTCTTCTTTTCAGAAGCGTCTCAAGATTGCTCAGAAGTTTTATGACTCTTTGAAAATTCAGCGTAAAGATGGCGCAATAACTGGGGTTCCGCTGTTTTCATCACGGGATGAGCAGGGAGCCTATGAGCGTTTTACTTTCCAGGAAGTAGCACAAAATATTTTCTTTTATCTGGCCATGGATTATCAGCTAGCCAGTGACGCTGACAAACCTGAAAAACTTGAGAAGGTATTGAACCTTTTCGATTATTTTGAAGATCAGGGGTGGGCTGCAGGCAGTGCTCTTGGCACTATTGACCATTTGATTCGTATTAGTGGTTACGCAATTGCAGTATTTTTGATGCGAGATGAACTTCAGGAAACTGGCCGACTGGAACGGCACGCTACTTCATTGAGCTGGTATACCAGAATAGGCAGCCTGGCGGAGCTGGACAAGACCAAAGGTGAAAGCCCTGATGCCATTCGAGGCGCATTGATTGCAAAACTGATCAGTGTTCTGGTTATGGAAGATGGTCCTGGTAAAGTGAAACAGATGCGATGGATGAAGGATTACTTTGCCCATATCACTGAGTTTTCACCAGGTTATGCTGGCGGTATCAAGCCCGACTATACCCTCTTCCACCACCGTGGCGCCTACATGAATGCTTATGGTGTGCAGGCCATCACGGTTATGTCTATGGCCTCCTGGTTAACAGAAGGAACGAAATTCGAGTTACCAAGAGAAAATATTGAGCGTTTGAAAGATACGCTCATGGGACAGGTCAATATTGCAGCGGATTTTGAATTGCATCCTGCTGCTTCAGGTAGATTCCCGCTACAAAATTCTGGTATTGATCGGTTCATGCTACCAGCATTTGCTTTTATGACCATGATTGATGGTGATAAAGAGACTCCTCTTAGTAGTGCTTATGCTCGTGCTTATGAAATGGCTAATCTGAGTGAGTTGCATAAAAACATGCTGCCTGGGCTCAGCTATTATGGCTCTTTTGGAGTCCTCTCACTACTGGAGCAGGAATATCAAAAGCATAAGAATGAAATCAGAAAGGTTGCTGATGGTACCTACAGTTTTCCTTACGGTGGCCTGCTGACTCATAAGCATGATGGCTGGGTGGCGAGTGCCAGAGGTACCAGTAAGTACGTTTGGGATTATGAAGCTAGTGGTAATAAGTATCAGAATACTTTTGGTCGCTATATGTCATTTGGCTCACTTATGCTGTTTAGTCAGGGAACCCCTCTTAGTTTAAAAGATAGTGGTATGGATCTGAATAATGGCTTCCACTGGTCTTATGTCCCTGGGGCAACCACCAAAGCCATGCCAATTGAGAATGTTAACGGTATTGTTGCGCCTACAGATAAGTATATTGAAGGAAAGCATCGCAGCTTTACTGAAGACACTTACCTGGGATCACTTACCTTCGGTAAAAATAGTGGCATATTTGCCATGGACTTCCATGATACGGTAACGCCGGATGATGAGAAAACACTGTGGGATGATTCGTTTGAGTTCAAGAAGTCTTACTTTTTCTTTGGCGATGAAATCGTAGCTTTAGGTTCAGGTATTGCGAATGATGATAAACGGTTTGATACCATTACAACCTTGTATCAGAGCGTTACCGGAGGCAAAGACTCAACAATCAACGGTAAGCCATATAAGTTGAATGCGCAGGTTAAGAGTACGTTCAAAGGGGGGGTATTTGGTGATCCGCAAGGAAACCATTACGTTGTTCCTGACTCATACAAAGTAGACTATCTGAATGATGACCAGCGGACTTTGAAACTGAAGACCAAAAATAAAGGTAAGGATTCGTATTCAGAGCATATAAAGCCTGCAGTTAAAGCTTATATCAACCATGGCAAGAAACCTGAGAAGCAGAGTTATGAATATTTGATCCTGCCACAGTCCAGCTATAAGGTTGCCCAGAGCCATTTGAAACATAAAGGTTACCAGGTCATCCAGCAGAATGAGCGGGCGCACATTGTTCATCATGAAAGTCTGGATAAAACCGGTTATGCCTTGTTTGACAAAGGAGAGACTGGCCACGGATTGCTTCTGGCAACAGACACTCCACTTATGGCCATGACTTCCGAAAAGTCAGATCGTCTCGAATTATCCGTCGCTGACCCTGATCTGAGGCTCAAGAAGTGGAACCACAATATGTCCAGAATGCCTGAGGAGCTAGTTCACGGCCCTGCAAAGGATGATTACATTGCCAGCATTACCTTGAAAGGAAAATGGCAACCATCTAATTCTTATCAATACCTTATTGATGTAGATCATCGTTCAGGCACTACTGTTCTTAAGATAAATGTCAAAAATGGAGCTTCTCAAAACCTTCAATTAAAAAGAACGTAATGAGAATAAGAACCCTGGATAAAAAATATCTGGGTTTCCATGATCAAGTTCAATTCTAAGTGTTGATTGATTCATTAAAACTGGTCTCGATCTAAGCCGATTGAAAGGGATTAACCCTAAAGGATACTGATTAGTTTCTTAAGTGTTTTAATCATTCACATACATCTTAACTAGAGCTTTGTTTGTATATCTGGAAGCAATTATGGATATTAATACCGCAATTATATTTGGATACTTCCTGTTGCTAGTCGCAATAGGGTGGATTTTCCGAACCTTTAACAATAACACCAGTGATTACTTCAGAGCTGGTGGTGGTGCCATGTGGTGGATGGTCGGTGCCACGGCCTTTATGACGCAGTTCAGCGCCTGGACATTTACAGGAGCCTCTGGCAAGGCTTATGTGGATGGGTTCCCAATTACCTTAATGTTTATTGGTAATGCAATTGGCTATTATATGGCCTACGTTTTCTTTGCTGAAAAATTCCGCCAAATGCGAATTGTAACCGTCATGGAAGGTGTTCGGATGCGTTTTGGTAAAGCAAGTGAACAAGTATACACATGGAGTGGAATGCCAAACCAGCTCCTTTCCGGGGGGATCTGGTTAAATGGTTTGGCTATTGTTATTGCTGTCGTTTTTGATGTTGATATGGAAATGACCATTATAGTCACTGGTTTGGTTGTTTTGGTTATGTCGGTAACCGGTGGGTCCTGGGCTGTTATTGCATCTGACTACATGCAAATGGTCGTGATTATGGTGGTATGTGTTATCTGCGCTATTGTAGCAGGCGTTCAGGGGGGAGGTATTGGTGAGATTGTTGCTAACTTCCCTGTGGACGACAACGGATCATTTGTATCTGGCAATGATTTGAATTACTTAAGTATCTTCAGCATTTGGTGTGTGTCTGTGTTCTTTCAGCAAACAATGTCACTGAATAACATCACAAACTCAAACCGCTACCTTGCAGCTAAAGACTCTAAGAGTGCTAAGAAAGGTGCTTTGCTGGCCTGCATACTGATGTGTCTGGGAATGTTCATGTGGTTTACACCCAGTTGGTTTATTGCCAGCGAAGGCGTCGATCTATACAGCATTTATCCGGAATTTGAGAAAAAAGCGGTTGATTATGCCTATATTTACTTTGTAAAAGAGTATATGCCAGCAGGCATGATGGGGCTGATGGTTGCGGCAATATTCTCAGCTACCATGTCATCCATGGATACAGGTCTTAACAAAAGTGCAGGTATTTTTGTCAGGAGTTTTTACCTGCCAATATTACGTCCAGAGGCGTCTGAAAAAGAACTAATGACCGTTTCTAAGATAGTTTCGACTATTTGTGGCCTGATTGTTATTGCTGTAGCACTCTTTATGCATTCATTGAAGCATATGGACCTGTTTAATATCACAATGACCGTAGCTTCGCTGGTGGCCTTCCCAATAGCTATTGCTCCATTATTGGGTATGTTTATTAAGAACACACCTGACTGGTCTGGTTGGGCAACCTTATTAGTTGGTGGTGTTGTTTCATACTTTGTTGGTGTTTCGTTGACTCCTGCTGATGTTGAGCAATGGTTTGGCCTGAATACGTTAACAGCTCGGGAATGGTCAGATATCAAGGTGATCGCGGCTGTATTTGGACATGTTGTTATCACTTCAGGCTTCTTTGTATCAACAAAGGCGTTCTATAAGCCTCTCCCGGAAAAGCGTCATGAGGAAGTTGAGACTTTCTTTGAACACATGGCAACTCCTGTAGTTAATGAATCCGAGGAGCAGACTAATCTTGATAAAAGACAGAAAAGCATCATTGGAAAGCTAATGATTCTGTCTGGGAGTATGATTACCCTTATGGCATTAATTCCTAATGAACTATGGGGAAGAATGACCTATCTGTCAGGGGGGCTTACGGTTCTGATTATTGGCTATTTGATTCTTGATAGAAAGGCGCGCGTTGCTCAAGTTAACGTATCAACTGCAACTAATTAATAAAGATGAAGCCTGCATTATTTAATGACAGGCTTTTTTTGTATTTTTGATTTATTGGGAATGAGCATGGTTCAATTATATGGTTTTGATATCGGAGGAACCAAAATTGAGTTTGCGGTTTTTAATCAGAAGATGGAAATACTTCATGTGCAAAGAATGGAGACACCAAAAAATGATTATGCTCTTTTCTTAAAAGTCATTACTGACTTTATCGGCAATCAGGATCTGAAATCGGGTGAGCTGGGTACTATCGGTATAGGGCTACCTGGTCAACAAATACACGGTGGCATTACTCGTTGTAATAACATTCCATGCATTGATGGTCGTTATCTTCAGGCTGATCTTGAAGAGATTGTGGGTAGACCAGTCAAAATTGCGAATGATGCAAACTGTTTTGCGTTGTCTGAATCCTTTGAGAAAAGTCTTATAACTTCTTCTTCAGTGCTTGCCTTGATTCTTGGGACGGGGTTTGGTGCTGGCCTGGTTATCAATGGGGATTTATATGAAGGGCATAATGGAGCAAGTCTGGAAGTCGGTCATATGAGACTGCCATGCGATGCCCAGGAACTGCTCGGAAATACGGTTTCGCTGGTTAAGTGCAGGTGTGGCCAGACCGGGTGTCTGGATCATTACCTATCAGGGCGTGGCTTTGCGGATTTGTACAACCACAGATACAGCAGTAGTGATGATCACGTTATCAGCGCTGAAGAAATTACCAGAAGGTATTATCAAGGAGATCATAAAGCTCAAATACATATAAATGAATACCTGGAATTGTTGGCAATGTCCATTTCGGGCCTCCTTGTCGTGCTAGATCCAGAAGTCGTTGTGTTTGGAGGAGGGCTGTCTAATTTTAATGCAATCTATGACAAACTACCGGAGTTACTAAAAAAATATACATTAAATAACAGACCTATACCTTCAATTCGCAAGGCTGCCTTTGGTGATTCTGGGGGTGTCAGAGGGGCTGCGTTATTGAATGTTACTGATGATGGCTTGGCCGCTATTCTTGACAGTTAAGATACTAAGTAATTTATGAGCAAGCCACTCCAAAATTGGATTGCTCTTATTTCTTTCGAATTATTGGAAGTTTTTTGAGAACGGATGATGGCCTACAATAGTGTGAATAAGTAGTGATCTGATCAAACTTATCTGAAGAGGGTTACCGGTTTAAGTTTAAAGTACCACCAATAAAACAACACCAAAGGTAATCCTCAATGTACCAGAATAACCATCCTGCCATTAAAAACAAGCTTGTCCTTTTTGAGTTGACGGATCAATTGGAAAATGGATTTCATGCCTGCAAAGCCATGGGCGTTTCCAAAGACACCTTCTATAGGTTTCAAACTTGTGGCCTTTAATTAAATAGTGTTTTTACCCAATGACTGGCGCTGCCAGGGCCAGTTTATGAGCAGGCAGCTGCCGCACCAGACATGAATCACATCAAACCTGAGCACCATGTTGCATAATCGTACTGTCACTGTTGGTTCAACCTTCATATCATCAGAAGTCATGAAGAGGTAACACTTTTTTAAATACTGAAAAGCTTCATGTCTCTTATAGGCCATGAGGCTTTTTAATGTTTTGCTATAACTTTGATTGATTAAAAATCCTGCCTTGTTTAGCAACAAGACAGGGTTGTTATCAGTTAGCTGGAATGGACACAGTCGCAGTCATTCCCGAGAAAAGCTCTTCCTTTAATCCATAAGTTTGATCATCCGTACTGTCAGGCAGGTTAACGGATATACGACTGTTATCAGCTGAAGTGCTGACTGACATATCCTGACCCGGGTAGTGGAGGTTTTGATACCCTTTGGTCAGATATTGATAGCTGCCAGTTTGCAATGGCCAGTTCAGTTCAACATTGATTCTATTCTCTCCTTCTTTAAGTGGTACACGGAAATCTGATTTTTGATCAGGGTCGTTATTCTGGCTGTGATGAGATAAGTCACTGACGGATACAACCCAGCTATCCTGAGTTTCCTGAAGCTGAACCAGCGCAGGCTTATCGACACTGATGGTTTTGCCATCATCAAGCACTACGATACCTTGCTGATGGAAAGCCAACTGTATCAGCTGTTCTCCATTGAGCAGCCAGTGAGCCCCATAAATGCCGTCTTCCTGTATGCGTTCCAACTTATTTTGGTTTGAGAGCTGCTGCAGTAATCCGGGCATTTCTGCCTGAGATACATTAGGCAGTACCAGGTATTGATAGCTATCACTGCTACTGTCCGGATTAATACCGTGATCAATCACCAGTGAGTACACAGGAATACTCCGGTTAACTTTGGTGTAGGTATCATTAACGGCGGAACCGGCAACAATGGTCAGCTTTGTACTGCCATCAGAATCAGGCCAGATCAGATAGCCTTTATTATTCTGGTGTACCCAGACTGGTTTTGTAATTTCAACGCTGAGATCCAGGTTACTGTTCACAGAGTGAGATGTGATGCCGGAGCCAAAGTCATAGCTCAATGTGCCACTCCATAGGGCCTGGTCTATCGTGGTGACTATAGGATTTTGACCATTTGAAGCATAATTTCCATCTTTATGGTCTCTCCGAACCTGGGCACCCATGGCAAACACACCAGCGTCTGAGAAGAATGCGGATTTATCCGCTTTGGCAGAAGCATAGCTGGCTTTAGTGGAGTATTTAAAACTGCCAATGGAGTTTCTTCCATCGGAGAGGACACCTGCCAGAACTTCATCGCTTAAACCGTTCTTCTCATCCTGAGACTGCATGGGAATGACATCTGTGCGCCACTCTTCAGTCAAGCCCGGCTGTAAATGCCAGTCCCAGTCAAAACGAGCTTTGTCGTATTCATCACCGTCCACTTTGACCTGAAGAATACCACTGCCATTATGAAACCCCGGGGCAGCGTCAAAACTTTCTGCGCCCCGTACCCTGATGGACTGGGCACTGAAAGATGCGTACCAGGGTTCTTCATCGTTGATTCCACCCCTGCGATGAACGATAAATTCACTGTTCCAGAAAGGGTAGCTGCCAGAGAGTTCATGGCTACCGCTGGTTAGCGCTGTCTGGAAATCCAATAAATCCTGCTCAAAGGTAAGTACTGTATTTTCAGTTTTTCCTGACAGGATGGTGGAAATATCTTTTGCAACTTTCGCGCTGCCAAAATTGCCAAGGGAGTCAGACAGAAATGAACGTCCTGTGGTCTGGTAATCATGTCCCCCCTTATAGATGACAGGCTTGATGCTTTTCACAATAAACTCAGCAGAGTTATCAATAGACTGCCCATTCACACTCCATCGAGTATCCTTCAGCAGCTCTGCTACTTTCATAGGCGTTGTAGAAAGCCATTCATAACCATAGGCGTACATGGCCATATCCTGACGAAGTCCGGTATGGTGTGAAATGGTGCCATCGGGCAACAGACCCGCATTACCAATGGTATACGCCCGGGTTGTGTTGGAGTCTACCCAAGCTTTCAGGTCTTTTAATGACCCTTGTGGTTTCCAGCTAGTGAGCAGGGTTGTGTTTTGATCCGCGAAAGGCTGGTAACCATCATACCACCAGATTTTATCGGTCAGTGGACGGTTATAGTCTTTCCACAGACCCGCCATGGCAGACCAGCTGCGAATACGATGATGTCGGTTTGCATCACTCCAGGCGCCTGGAGACTGACTTAAATCTTTCTCAAGGTAATACTTGGTGTAAAGCGTGGTAGCGGGATCAAACTCCTGATCAAAGCGGTGCTTGTAGGGGAGGGCAAAGGCAATCTGGAAGAGGTTGTGGATGTTATAGAGAAACTGTTCTGCTTCAACCGAACCTGACTGAGCATTATTCCACAGGGTATCGAATGCCAGTATCAGTGGCAGAGTGACTGGGTCGGTGAATCGCCATTGGTGGGTGCGATCACTGAAACTGATGCCGTTGGGTGATGTATCGTGACTGAAATCATCAAATGCACGCACAGGAATCAGAGTTGCATAGGCATTAAATGATTTAAGGATCGCGTTGATCAGACGACTCCGTTTGTCTGTGTAGTGACTGTCTGATGTATCCAGAACTTTGAGTGCATGGCCAATACCGCCAATCCGGTTAGCTGCCGTTTCAAAGGCTTTGATGTTCTCAGATGCCCGGTAATTTAACAGCTCATCTGTACTGTCCATGTCGTAAATATGTAGGTCGTTGAATCGACCGTTGTCAGCTTCAATCCGGGAAAGAATGTTTTCCAGCTCAGGGCTGCCATAAGTCAGGTTATTTCTACCCCAGAGCCGACTTTCAGACTGGGCAAATTCAGTCAGTTTTTCGAAATAAGATACCCACTGGGTTTTATCCACAACATGGATGTTACTGGTGAAGCGGGCTTTAACCTCATCTCCACTGCGCAATTCCACTCGTATGGGGTATTCACCAGCCAGAGCTGTTTTTCCATCTGCTACCGAAAATTCACCAAATAGTCGGTTGCCAGAGACATCACGGACAGTATCCAGAGAGAACATATCATTACTGCTATCACCAATCAGATAAAAGCGATAACTATCAGGTACTGATTTTGGGAGGGCATTCCACTTACCCAGTGCTTCTTTGTTTCTTGACAGGTTAATATGACCAGTAACCTTACTGCCTGCTGTGCTGCCAGTTTGGATATCGAAGTACTCCGACAGTACGGGTTCATCGTTGATATCGTCCTGAGCAAAAGGATCACTGACTGTAACACTACGAACGGCTGTTGTTGTCTGGTTGGCGGAGTTCATGACTTTGTAAGTCACACTGTACAGGCCAGGTGTTGAACTGTTTACTGTATTTTCAGTGGTCATGCTGCCTGTCAGGTTGCCATCCACAGTATCACTGGCCGTGGCACCCAGATCAGAATAAACCGTATTTACCGGAACCTCTGTATGCTGTTCACCAATAATTGAAATGGTGGGTGGTGTTCGGGGAGGTGGTGTCGGTGGACTGCTTGAGCCACCACCGCCTCCACCACTTTTACAGCCAACTATCTGAAAAGAAAGACAAAGTAATAAAAACAGTTTTGTCAGTGAGCGCTGCTTGTTTGGAAGTATCATCATAGGAAAGCATCAGATGCAGAAAAAGAACGATAGGTTTTTCTAGCCGGATCTTGGGTCTGTTGACGTTTCACATAGGCAACCAAGCATAAGCACACGCTAACACTACTGCGCTACCAAAGTTACGCCCAAGCTTATCAAAGCGAGTAGCGAGACCTCTGAAATGTTTTAGCAGTGCAAATGAATTTTCTACCAAATGTCGATATTTGTATAAATACCGGTCAATATAACCATTATTACCAACGACCGAGTTCTTTCTTCTTGGAATAACGATAAAGCATTCCTTCAACATAGGAACGCAGATTGGGCTTGTTGTATATCTTAATCTGGCTGAAAATTGTCATCAGCTTCGACCATTAATCGGGGCATTGCAGGTTCGCAGTAATCAGGCGTGGTAACCGTTATACTGCGGACTTGCAGACACTGAGTTCAATAGCTTTTTTGAAACGTCAACAGCCCTAGTAGATTGGGAATGAAATGGTCATTTTGACCTGAGAAACATCACCTTTATCACTTGGATCCCCATTTATATCACTTACTTGACCCCAAGCCTTATCTTTAGACAATTTTGATACTTTTAGAGAGGCCGTAGACCCAGAAAAATGACCTGACGGATGAGTATAAAGCACTTCGAAAATATTCTCGTTAGCTTCACCTGTCATATTTTTGTCTACGCCGACATGATTATTTGTGCCCCAAATGTATTGGTATTTCAATCGAAGATCTTTAAGTAATGGAGTTTTAAGATTATTCAACCAATATACAACCTCAGCTTTATGAGAAGTATTATCTAATTTTCTGAAGAGTTCTAATGATCCTTGCCCATGGCTTAACCACTCAGCATCGACACCAGCGAGGTAAGGATTAAAGTCGGTATTGCCTCCCGTCTTTGACCACCCCAAGCCTATTCTAAAATCGTCGCTATAATCGTACCTGACTCTCGCGGTTGTCAGATAAGCGATATCTTCTCCTTCTGTTTCGATTCCTTTTTTAATTGCCTCATCCCACTTCCGTCCTTTATGTTGGTTAAGATTATAGGCTGCTTCGATAAGTAGTCGTGAATTAGAGGTTAAATCCATATTATATTTAGCAGAGGCTAAATATCGATGTTTATATCCGGATGCGTAAGCATATGACAGGCTATAATCAGTTGCGCCAAGCTTATGTCTTAATCCAATGCTGGCAACATGATCAATGTAGACCAAGTCTGAATTTGGAATTTCCTTATCAGCGATGTAGTGTAATTTTTGTACTGACTGTGCATTTCCTTTTATCATTCCTGTTACAAAAGCACCAGAAATTAAAGTATTATCCCAACGACTATTGATTTCAAAACCAGTATAGCTTTTAGGTATAAGGTCATCATCAGGATCGTAACTCTGTATCATTCCTGCATCAAAATACCCTAAGCCAACATTAGCGCTCAAGTTTTTTCTTTTTTTCTTTCCAACTTTTAGTTGGATATTCATCTGTGAGAGTTTACCACTATTTACTGTATCACAATCGGTTAGGCGGCCCTTTCTATCTGGATCAGAGAAACAGTTCTCTTGTGCAAGATTCGTTGCACCATAATCAGTATCTGGATTACGATCGGAAATTTTATATACATAGGCACCTCCAAGACCGAATCCAACAGAAAAGGATCTACTTCCAATAAAACCCGATTGAAGGTTAACTCCTATTGCCCCCAATGCCTCATTACTTGTTTTATGCTCCTCTTTGTTTTTGTCCCAAGCTTCAATAGATTTAAATTCAATAGAATTGTGTATATTAACTTTTCCATCACTTGCAAGCTGACTGTACCAGCCAAAATTTGCATAACTTGCTGCAGGAAAAAAAAACGGAAAAATTAAGATTAATTGTTTTTTATTCTTGAGTAATATGCGGTCTGAATTAAAGATCATTAATGGATCCTGTGAGTAAGTTTAGGTTATGAATATTTTGTAGACTAAATTCTGGTAAATCTATAAATAATAAAGATGGCTAATTTCTAACTCATCAAGCTGCTATTTAAGCTTTCAAGAAGCTTGATGAGTCAAAGCGTAAATCTAATTAGAAATTATGCCTGTATTCAAGATTAAACATTGTGTCGCTGTAATTTTCTTCAACTTGATGGCCAAGGGTAATACCAATTGCGCTGTCATGGTTTGCCTTATAGTTAATAGCCGCTTGAGCATTAAATCTATTTTTTGATGCTCCTGTTGCAGTATTAATATCTATTCCTGTTGAAGGGGTGGTAATGGAATTAGTATTAATGTCTCTTTCACTAGCATTGAAATCATGCCATCCCATTGCTGTAAATGAAGGGATTAATTTTCCAGATTCAAGTTTAATTTGCCTGCTGATATTTATACCTGCACCAATTTTAACTTGAGAAAGAGTCTCCTTGTCATATTCTAGTGAAGCGGGTGAGCCAGACTCCGTGTAATTCTGTATAAACAGATAATTTAACTCTCCAGAAACTAGAGGTTGTATTGATACATCACCAATATTGTAATCAAGTCCTGTAGTTATTCTCCAGCCAATATTGTATGCGGAAAAATCACCTGTAGCTTCAACTTCACCATTGTAACCAGTGCTTTCACCAATTTTTCGTGTGCTGTTGAAAGCATTATAACCAGCATTAATAGAGTTTGAGATAAAGTATTTATCAAAGTTCAGATTGCCGTAGAGTGATAATTGAAATGAATCTATAGTATAATTAGTATCGTATACCTTAGTCTCAACCTCCTGTCTATTTATGCTAGCAGCAATACCTGTTAACCCTTCTTCTGAATACTTTTTATCGATACCAAAGCGAGTACTGAAACCATTTATATCATAACCATCTATACGACTATCTACGTCCTTTTCACCCTGATAACCATCGATACCAAACCAAAAACCTGTAGACTCCTGGCCGCTTCTAATTAATGACACTCTGTTATCAATGTCATCAAGCTGCAGGTTTTGGCTGGTATGTATAGCTTGAATAATAGCACCGCTACGATCTGGTGTGAGCTCTCCTGCTAAGCGAGAAGCTGATACTTCATCTGTTGCACCATTAAGTAAATTGGCAATTTCTTCATTATGGCTGGAATTAAAAGAGATTGTCGTTGAAGTGATTTCTGTACCATCAAGAGCAATATCAGCAAAAGATTTAATTACACTTGCTTCAGTAGCATCGGCACCACCGGCGCTTGCCATTGCTGAAAAGTCATCCGCAGTAACACCTTCATTATATGACACATCAGCAGTTATAGAGTCGTGTGAATCGCTTTCTGACAATTGAACATTGCTCACACTCAAGAATAAACCTGAGCTAGTGACCATATCTTCCGAAAAACCCTCGATTTGTTCAGCTTGTATGAGAACTTTGGTGCCAATAGATTCTGTGATGTCACCTGTAACTACCAGTGACGAATTTTTTTCATCCACAGAACTGAATTCTATCAAATCATTTACGATGAGAATCGCATCATCTTTATCCAGGCCTTCTCCAATTGATAATGTGATTGTGCTTCCCTCAACGAAAAAACCACCGCTATCATTAATACCGTCGAAGTTAAAATTTATAGATTCGTTTTGAGCTGAAAGAATTAAGTTGGATCCTTCTCGGAGCCTGATTTTTTCAACACCATCAATTAATTTTCCATCAAAGGTTAACGTGGAATCATTAGATGTTGTTAATTGGGATTCACTACCTGGGTTGAAGTATATATTACCCGATACCATAGCCCCGGAATCAAATTTAAAAACAACTTTTCCTGAGCCAAGAGTGTCCCCTTCGCCTCTCGCGTCAAGTGCAATTTTCTCACTATTGACTATACCACCAATAATGCTTCCAGAACCTGCAATGTTTAGTTTCTTTCCATCAGTAAGGCGAATTGTTGTGTCATTATCTGATTGAATAATGCCATTGTTTGTTAATGTTTTTGTTGTGCCCGAACCAGAAAGGTCTACGGCATGACCACTATCATTATACACTCTATCTTCTGATGAAATTGTGGTATTAACCGTCAGTTCGGTGATGGGCTCAAGATCTACAGCATAAGAGCAGCTTACCCATGATGATATTACAGATGAAATGGCTATTGCTAAATAAGCTTTTTTACATGTTGTTGATAAGTTCATTTGATACCTAGGCATTTTTTAGCCAATCTCGTGCTGATTTTAAATGTAATAATTAAATGAAATCGAATTTTATTTTTTGACTTAGATCATCTTAAAGATCGGTTGTGGTTTTTTTTGTGTTTTATGTATTAAAATATTTATGATTGGTTGTGCTTTTTTTGATCGTTTTGGTTTTTTAGGTGTTTTGTAATGATTTGAGTCAATGATAATTTTGACATTTCATTGCATTATGTTTTCTATTAGGATGCTTTTGGTTTATTTTTGTTCAAGTATTGAAGGTTTTAAAAGTACTTAGGGAGAGGCATCGGAAAACTTACCATCAGTGGCTTCAGGGCTCGCGTATGGTGCGGCACCTTCTGATGCTGCTGGTAAATTCTGTGCAGCCTTTCCCCTTAAGTATTCTCGCAGTAAAAGTGGAACCTCATGATTTTGCAAATTTCAAAAGTACTAATGTAATTCCAGCTTATGTTATAGAAAAATGATGAATTGATATTAAAGTTTAATTTATTTTTGGGTTGTTCAAAAACAACAGATAAGTGATTGCCAGGGCAGATTTTTTGACAAGCTCTATCAGGTAATCACGACTTATGATTACTTTCCTACCACCTTTATAAGGTTAGATGTATGCGAAATGAAAGAAATGATATCAGTCGTAGGTGTTTTCTAAAAACAGCAGGTTTAACTGTGGCTGCATTGGCTGCGAGTGGTCTTTCAGTAACCAGCACTGCAAACCCCACGCCGAAACACAATTCTATAAATGGAAAGCGTCCAAATGTTTTGGTGATTAAATCCGATGAACATAATCCTTTCCTCAGCTCAATGGAAGGTCACCCATTTATACATACACAAAACTTGCAAAAGCTTGCTGATAAAGGCACTTACTATAAAAGTCATTACACCGCTTCACCTTTATGTGTACCAACGCGTTCTTCATGGATTTCCGGATTACGGCCACATAAAGGTGAATTCTATAATAACAGCTCTGTATTTCAAAAGGATTATCCTAGTCATGGACAGGTCTTGAGAGAACAAGGGATATATACAGTGCATGTAGGAAAGTTGGATGCATACCGGGAAGGTTCCCAACTTGGTTTCTCAGAAATGCATCGTTTGTGGTCGCCAAATGTTCAAGACCCTGGAGATATGAATGTATCACGTAACCCGGTTTCTTTCAGGCCCCTGGAAGATAGGGATGGCACTCCAAGAAATACGATGTATGGCCCCAAAGATAACGCTTTTACGAAAGATGAACCTATTTTCAATTTTGCCGAAGGTTGGATTACCTCGACGGGTATGAGTCTTAATCAACCATGGCTTCTGGAGCTGTGTACATCTAAGCCTCATTTCCCTTGTTATACATCTCAGGAACTATGGGATTTATATGAAGGTCATGATGATCTCCCTATGTATGGAGCCGAACATGCTGTTGCACAACATCCTGTTTCTCAGGATTTGCGGGAACACTTTCAGACTGAGAAATTTACCGATGAGCAAGTACGAGGCCTGCGTCGCGGTTACTATGCCAATGTAACCTACATAGACCGTAAGGTTGGAGAATTGATCAAGCTTCTAGAAACGACAGGACAACTTGATAATACGGTGATTATTTATACGTCTGATCACGGTGCAATGATGGGTAAATACGGAATGCATTGGAAATCCAGTATGCATGAAGATTCTGCGCGTGTGCCTTGCCTAATTAGTGGGCCAGGATTTGCGCAAGGGGTTACTAGTACTACGGCTTGCGACTCTATGGATCTTCAGGCAACACTTTTTGAGATTTTTGGAGCACAGCGTCCAGAGCATTGGGATGGCCAGCCACTCCAAGTATTAAAACTCAATGACAGTGTACGTACGGCATTATCTGAATATCATGGCCATGGTCAGCGAGTGAGTAGTTATGCTATTCGTAAAGGACAATGGAAATATATCTATCACTATGGCTTACCGTCACAGTTGTTTGATATTTCATCAGACCCACATGAAACTGTGGACTTGGTAAGTGAAAAACCAGAGCTGGTTAAAGAACTTCATCAGGATCTTTTGAGATATCTTGATCCTGATAAAGAACACCATCGTGCCGAAGCTTTTATTCAAAAGCAACTTAATGCATTTAAAGATACTACCAAGTATGAAATTCTTCCGGGTGGTCATGGTTTAAGAAAGGACGTTATTTAAACGATTTTTATTGGTGTCGACAATATTTGAATTTAGAGTTTGTATTCCTATGAAAAAAATATTTCCACTCATTTTTGTACTATTAATGACAAAATCAGTTAATGTTTATGCTGAACTAGAAAGGAGAACTGATGTTGAACTATTGGCTAATCATAAAAATAACCTAGTGTTTAGCTATGACTTTAGCAGTAAGGATCAACTTGATGACTGGGTGGTTGAAGGTTTTGGTATGGCTAATATAGCTAAAGGGAAATTGATCCTTGAGCCTGAGTTTCATAAACCTATGCTGGCTATGCAGAAAGATGGAAGGTTTTCTAATGAAAACTTGGCTGAAGAATATGGGGATGAGTTGGCCGATCTAGTTAAAGAAAAATATCCAAGCATAGTTGATAGCATGTATGTAAATGATGTATTTAGAGGTGGTCATTTTAATTTTTGGAATAAAAAACAAACGCCTGATAATTATTCAATTAGTTTTGACTTTGAGAGCCTATCACCTGAAGCTCTTCATATGATTATGTTTTCAGCTAAAGGGCTTAATGGTAAAGATGTTTTTAGCGATAAGCTTGCACCAAGAAAGGGGTTGGCGAGGGAAATTATGTATGGCGATGTAGGTTTGTACAGAATTTCATATTTTTTCCCTTTTCGAAAAACGGCCAATATGCGTAAGTCACCCGGCCGTCATTTAACCACAGTGGGACCTGATATTGCTATTGAAAGATGTGAGAAAGAATGCAGAATGGTTATTACTAAATGGCGTGATGAAGTAAACTATTTTGTCGATGATATACATGTTCTTAGCTATAAGGATAAAGATCCATTATTTTCTGGAAACTGGGGGTTTAGAGTTATGGTTCTTGGTAAAGGAGCATACAGTAATATTAATGTGTATGAGTTAAATGAAAATCCTATCTATCAAAAAACTGTTCTCGATTAGAAACCGTTTAATTTGTTTTTTAGTATTGGATTAATTTTTGTTTTGCTAAATATTAATCAGTTAAAATGTTGAGTATTACTTACTATAGTCAATAACTTAAAGGTAGAAACAGTGGGGGATTTTTCAGAATTTATTTCATAGTCACTGGATAGCGTGGGGAGGGTATACTGGTAAATTCAATGATTGCTCTCCTTACTATTTTATGAAATAGGTCGGATTATTTCCCAACCTTACTATCTAGCAAGATTTAAACAGTAAAGGTTGAAGTAGGGCGATGAGAAATTAAAGCGTGCGTGTCGTAAAGAATGACATGGATTTTTCTGGCTCTATAAAAACCTGAAGTGCAAATAGAGACAGATAGAAAACAAAATAATCTGGACTTATAGATATTAATTTATGATTACTTTTAGGAAGTTTTTGATGAGAGGATATGCCGTAGTTAGCAGTGTTTTAATTTTAATCATATTTATTACAGGGTGTAGTCTGAAATCTCCATCTTCTGATAAAAATGAATTAAGTTTGAAACAGAATTCTCAACAATCCATTAAGGAACAACAGGAGTTAGAGACTATTTATCAACGCTATGTCAGTTGGACTATTGGAACAAAGTCTTTAAATAAATCCGATAAAATTGTGTACGATTATCACAATGTTATGCTGAATACATTTAAAGAAGTTACTGATGGTTTTACTCGTAAAGGTGGTGTGGATGGTTTAGGTGATATCAGTTTTTCTAGTAAAAAAGATAAACAGCCAGTAGCGAGATATGTTTTCGACACATTGCTTCCTGCTCTAAGCATGTCTTATGCCTACCCAGGCCTACATGATAGCCCTAACCCAGGTTACAAAAATGAAAATACATTAAAGATGATTATTTCTATTCTGGATCATATGCATACATCTGGTTGGAAAAAGGGGGTTGATACAGGGTTTGATTTTGATCGCTTGAGGGAAACTGGTGACACTGGTTTTGGTGGAAGTATAAATAATAATATTACTGGCTACTCAAAAACATTATTGCTATTGAGAAATGAGTTACATGCAGTAGGTCGATTAGAGCGAGAACTGGAAACGCTTGACTGGGTGACAAGAATATTTTCACCAGAGCAGGATGGTAGAGGAATAACTCACTTCAATTTTTCCGGATTTAACTCAGATGGATTTAAATCTATGGTCAGAAACCGCCTATCGTATGTAGCAACACAGCTACCTGATGATTCGAGACGCATCGAAAATATGCGATTTCTTACTAAATTCTATAACAAGTCATATGCAATTGCTCCCGGTTGGGCAGATACTATTAAACCAGATGGTGTAGGCTATCATCACAAAGGCATTTACGGAAATACATATTCAGAACAAGCCTTTGAGGCAGCTGCTCGCAGTATTTATTTATTCCGTGATACATCATTTCAGGTAACAGATAAATCTATTGAAAATGTCAAATTAGCCTTGAAAACAATCCGAATTTATTCACAGAAATATGATATGCATCGTGGGATTGCTGGTAGGTTTCCAGAGATACTTAATTCATTAATAAGGCTTTTACCAGCTTATGCGTATTTAGGCTCGAATGATGGACTTGGTGACCCCGAAATGAAGGGTATTTTTGCAAGATTATGGGATAGAACGTATTTTGAAAATTCAAAAATACTTAGTGATAACTTTACGGGTAAGGGGCTTGGCGCTTTTGGTGAGTTAGAGGCAATGATCTCATTAGAGAAAGAAAATGCTCTGCCAGAGCCATCACTATCAGGTCATTGGGTCTATCCTTATGGTGCCATGAGTATTCATAGAAGACCTGACTGGATGGCTGCAGTTAAAGGTTTTAGTCGTTATATTTGGGATTATGAATCTGGTAGATCTCAAAATCTCTATGGGGGTAATGCAAGTTCAGGCGTTTTAAGGCTCTATACAAAAGGTAATCCGGTCAATGCATTTGATAGTGGTTATGGAATAGAGGGGTGGGATTGGCATCGATTGCCAGGCGCAACGACTGTACGTGTACCTTACAAGAGAATGGAGGTTGAACATAGAAACTGGTCTGATGAATCTTTTGTTGGTGGACTTAGTGCAGAGCAAGCTAATGGTCTATTTGCTATGATCTACGACAATCAAGTCGGGGATGTTTCACTTACAGCTAGGAAATCCATTTTCTTTTTTGACGATCAAATTGTACTGCTTGGTAGTGATATCAATGGTGGAAATCGTAAAGATGAAATAGCTACAACTCTTTTCCAAACACGCCTACCAACAGAGCAGACGCCAACTATTATTAATGGCTCAATCTATGACAGTAAAAGTAAGATATCGTTGACAACAAATACTCATCCAGTGTGGTTAACAGATAGTGTAGGCAATGGTTATTATGTACCAAATCCATCAGGCTTGGAGGTTCATCGTGATTTACAGGTAGCTCCCGATTCTAGTGGTAAAACAACTACAAAAGGAATGTATGCTACAGCTTGGTTATCTCATGGTACTTTCGTTGACTCTGGTAGTTATGAGTATGTTGTATTGGTTAATGCCGGTACGAACAAAACTCAACAGTTTGCAAAAAATGCTAGAAACATCTACCAAGTCAGGCAAAGAGATAAACGTGCGCACATAGTTGAGCACCTCAGTACGAATATTACAGGATATGCGTTGTTCGAAGCAGGTAATGCCTATGAATCAGACCTTATTATAGCAACCGATAAGCCCGCTCTTGCTATGGTCAGAAAAGTTACTCCAAACAATATAGTACTATCTGTTGTTAACCCTGATCTCGAATTAGCGCCAGATGCAAAAATTATAACTTTTGAGGATTTAAGGGAAGAAACTAAGTGGCTTTATCATGATAGTGAAACATCAAATGTAACATTGACTCTTAATGGACACTGGAATATTAAGGCTGGTGATGAAATGGAGGATGTTGCGATCAAGGCAAAAATGTTGAAAGATCAACCAGTAACCGAAATTTCATTTACTACAAAACATGCTTTCAGCAAAAATATTGAGTTATATCGTTTTTAATTTACATTGATAAATCCCCAGCTATGCTGGGGAGACTCAACTCACATAGGAGATTTCAGGTTCAAGCTTGGTGATGCTGGTGCTAACCTCCATGTTTTGATCATAAAAAATGGTTAAAGGCTCATATGAGTAAAGGTAGTCTCAGTAGATAAACTCTCCAACCACTTTATCTGGAGTAGTGTTTTGTAAAAGTGTGATTACCAATGGGTGTATCCCTTGGTAATCACACTTTTACAGGTGAAGTTCTACAAAACACCAGAGTTTGATCAAATCTGACTAAAGACTATCAATAAGATTTCGGGTAACCTTTACCTTTTCTTCAATGATCTTCCATTGCCCCTTATTGAGAGAATCCAGCGGTGCCAGCCAAGTTCCGCCACAGGCAATCACCTGTGGGATTTGCAGATAACTGGCCAAGTTATCCGGGTTTATTCCGCCAGTAGGAATCAGGTGAATACGTTGGTATGGTCCTGTCAGGGATTTGAGCATATTAACACCGCCGGAGGCTTCCGCCGGAAAAAACTTCATTACGCTGGCACCATGATAAAAAGCCTGCTCTATGTCACTTGGTGAATTGACGCCCGGTACCATAAACATGTTGGATTGCAGGGCATGCTTAAAAGTAACCGGGTTAAAGCCTGGGCTGATAACAAACTCGGCACCGGCTTTTCTGGCGGAATCCACTTGTGTAGGAGTAAGAACTGTACCAGCAGATAATATACTTTGTGGGTAGCGCTTTTTGATTCGCTCTATGGCTGCAAGCGATACATCGCTTCGCAGGGTGATTTCGATGATGGGGAATCCGTGGGTGATCAAAATCTCTGCCAAAGGTTCAGCACCTTTCAGATCTTCGAGTTGAATAACCGGCAGAATGCGTTGTTGCTGCAACTGTTTAAGTATCATGTTCATAGAAGAAGTCTCTAACTTATAAAGAAGGCATAAGTTGTTTGTGAATAATGGCACCCCTATGTTGTATAACTACGGATGCAAGGGAGTGGCCGGTTACTGCTGCAAATTCAGGATTCTTTCCAGTTATCCTTCCAGCGAGATAGCCAGCAGCAAAAGAGTCACCGGCGGCAGTGGTATCCACTACCTGATTAATCTTGATTGCTGGTATTGTTAAAGTTTTCTCGCCGGATCGGGCAACCAGACAGTTATCTGCCCCACGTTTCAAAATAATTTCATCTATGCCATGCTTTCGGCAGCGTTCAATAATGGCATCGTCAGCTATTTCTTTGTACAGAGCCTGATCATCATCGACAGTAATCAAGGCAATATTGGTTATCTGGAATATACGGTCATACCACTGTCTGGCAATGGACGTTGACTCCCATAATCCGGAGCGAAAATTATTATCAAAAATGATTGCCTTACCATCATCGTGCAGGCCTTCCAAAAGAGTTAATAATCGTTCCCGACTGGGATTTGATAAGATGGCTATGCTGATGCCTGATAAGTATATGGCATCCATTCTTTTTAATCGTTTAAGTACCCTTTCGGTATCTTGAGTTTCCAACCAATATTTGGCTGCGGAGTTATCACGCCAATATGAAAAACTGCGCTCACCTTCAGGCGTTGTATCAATCATGTACAGGCCTGGCTGCTTATCTGGTATTTCAACTATACCCTGAGTATCAATGCCTTCGTGTACCAGTGAAGATTTAATTTTTTCACTCTGACGGTCAATACCTAAGCCGGAAATATAGAAAATCTGTGCTTTATGGTTAATTAGTCGTTGCAAATAAACGGAGGTATTGTATGTATCCCCTGCAACACATACTTGATAACTATCCTGACTACTGGATAGCTCAAGCATTGCCTCACCAATAAAGCCAATGCATTGCCATTCAATTGGTTTTTTATACACAGTGAAACTCTCTACAATATAGAATTTGTGCTGGCTTATACTTTCATCACCAGAATGCCATTGCACTCTGATGATGAAATGTTGATGGATACCGGCTTTATCTCTATAAACGGCATTAGACGTTAGCAAGCCGGCCAGCATATTGAGCAAGCTGGCTTGGGTGGAGGCTCTATCTCGCTAACCAGCCACCATCAACCGCAATGGTATAACCATTGATATAATCACTGGCAGAAGAGGCTAAAAACACGACTGGGCCTGCCAGATCTTCCGGGGTTCCCCAGCGATTGGCTGGGATTCGATTCAGGATTTCTGTATTACGCTTTTCATCAGCACGCAGTGCTGTGGTATTATCAGTTGCCATATAACCAGGGGCAATAGCGTTGATGTTGATGCCGTGGGATGCCCACTCACAAGCCAGCAGACGAGTCAGCCCCGCTATACCACTTTTGCTTGAGGTATAAGATGGAACACGAATTCCACCTTGAAAGGAAAGCATGGAAGCAATATTGATAATTTTTCCGCCATTTCCTTGCTCCATGAATTGTTTGGCAACTGCCTGGCTCAGAAAGAAAGGAGTTTTCAGGTTGATATCCATCACCTCGTCCCAGTCTTTTTCACTGAAGTTAACCGAATCTTCACGGCGAATAATTCCAGCGTTATTGACCAGAATATCAACACGTCCAAAGTAGTCTATGGTTTCTTTAACAATGCGTTCAACTGGTTCAATGCTCAGCAAATTGGCTTCAACAAAATGAAAACGACGGTTAGCGGCTAAAACCAGCTCCCGGGTTTCAGGAGCATCGATATGTCCAACAGCACAAATATTGGCACCGGCCTGGGCAAGAGCTAAGGCCATACCCTGACCTAAACCCGTATTCGCACCGGTGACTATCGCTACTTTGCCCTGTAAGTCAAAAGAGAAGTTCATTATTTGAGTCTTGATAGATAATAATTGAAGATGACTGCCGAATGGCAGTCACGCATAACACGTCATCAAATAATCAATTGATTATTTAATTTCACCCATTGGAACAAAATCCATATCCGAGAATGTCTGGTTCTCGCCAACCATGCCCCAAATGAAGGTGTAGTTTGAACTGCCCACACCTGAGTGGATGGACCAGCTTGGACTGATCACTGCTTGTTCGTCACGTACCACCAGATGACGGGTTTCTTCTGGTTTGCCCATCATATGGAATACGACATTTTCTTCTTTCATGTCGAAGTAAAAGTACACTTCCATACGGCGTTCATGGGTATGACAGGGCATAGTGTTCCATATGCTGCCTGGCTCCAGCATGGTCATTCCCATCAATAGTTGGCATGTTTCCAGAACTTGAGGTACCAGATACTTGTAAATGGTACGACGATTGCAGTTTTCAGCGTCACCCAGTGTTTCCGGGCTAGCCATTTCCAGGGTAATTCTTTTGGTTGGGTAGGATGTATGAGCCGGAGCACTGTTGATATAAAACTTCGCAGGGTTATCACTGCTGATACTGAGGAAGCTGACCTCCCTGGCACCCTTGCCAATGTATATAGCCTCTCGGCTGCCAATCATATGCTCAGTGCCATCAACCAGAACGATACCGTCGCCTCCAATATTGATGGCGCCTAACTCGCGACGCTCCAGAAAGAATTCTGAACCAATTTCTTTACCTGCCTCCAGGGCAATGCCTTGGGAAACCGGCATACAACCACCGGCAATAATACGGTCGATATGGGAATAGGTCAGATTGATCTTATTGGCCACCATAACCTGTTCAATCAAAAAGTGCTCACGCAGCTGTTGGGTATTGAAGGTTTTAGCGTGTTCACTGTGCACAGGCTCGCGTACATTCATTCGCGTTCGCTCCAGATAAATAAGGTTGTTGCTTTCTTAACCCCAATAAGTAATGTTATTGGGGTTAAGCTAGTGGACTTACGATCAGTCGATATTGACCCAGATTGGTGATACCCAGCCGATATGGCCGTCATCCTGAAAGCAACGAACATAGAAATAATGTTTACCGGGTTCGAATGTCTCTGAAAGTTCAACTTCTTGGTATTGCTCGCTGCTATCAATACGCTTTAGCACTTCACCGTTATGAATCACTTCAATACGTTTCAGCGCTCTTGGTGCCGCAACCCTGAAGCAAAGGTCAATCGAACCTGTGCTGGTTATTGTCTGGCCTAAATGAGCATCATTAATATTGAGATCCATCACCATGCGTGGATGGGTGGTTGCGATGGTCTGACGGTTATGCAGTGCATCAAAAATACTTTCACGGGTCAGAGTATCTGTATAAACGCCTGTCACTCCACCATAGCCGGGGTTACCATCGTGACCATCACTGTTGGCAACGAAGCCCCATTTTTTGCCTCGGTTCAGAAAATCAACAACGGTATTGTTTTTAATATTCCTGCGAGACTTGAGTAACATCGGATTACCTTCGTACTCAAAGCGTCCCCATTGAGCAGAATAGATTTCCACCATGGTTTCATGGTGACTGTCCTGTTCCCAGTTTTTCAGATCAAACCCGACCTCCGCTTTTTTGCCCTTGCTTTCGGCGTATTTTGGCGTGCGGTCACTGAATCGATGCAGGTGTGGAATGGTAAGAATGTTTTGGTCTTTATAAAAATCCCAGAGATCATGCAGGATACCAAATTCATAGCCGGGGTAGTCATAATTCCTTAGCGAGCCACGGAACAGGCAGATAGTATCTCCCCGGCGGCAATGGAGCTCAAAACCGCTCATGGTTACGAAATTGCCAGGATCATCGAAGCGATCGCACTCATCAGCCATTGTCTGCCAGGTGGCCTTGTCGATATTTACCCCGCGATCTTCGTTAAAGGTATAGGTCTGTTCCGTCAGGGCTAAGAAGTCCAGTTTTGATACTTCCCGTGCATAGGTGTACCCCCGTTTTGGTGTCGAACCAAGGTCGTTATCCCGAATATTGGCGGTGAGGTTGGAGTGAATATGTGTATCCCCCCAGAACAAAGAAGGTGCATTCTCTTCACAAATAATGACTGCATCATTAACGTGTAGCCCGCTGTCTTCAACAGTTAGCTTGTAAGCACCCTGCTCCAATGCGATATATGCCTTCTGTCCTGTGATGTCGGTTGTTGTTACTTGCAAGCCACTTTTCAGGTCAAAAATAGATAGTTTGAAATGATCAAGTGTGGCTTCATACAACGGGTTACCAAACCGGTCCATCGGTAAGATTGATGCCTCAAGCACTTCACCGGGATTGCTATATCCTTTGCAAGTCACCTGTAGCTGAGCCAACTGATCAGGTATAAGCTTGATACTGGGGAAAACATCATATTGTTTATATTCTTGAGTTCCCGTTACATCGAACTCAAGTATGTAGTCTAAATAGGTACCTTCTTTATGGAATGCCAACTGCCCGGCACGTGACGGCATGCAGTCACCTTCAAGCCAAGGACGATCTATTCCGCCGAAATGAATAGTTATTGCTTCGCCAGCTTTAAGCCCTGTCTCCAGAGTGATGACGCCAACACGGCATGAATCAACCCAACGTTTAATATGTTTGAAGTCTGTTGCGATTTTTTCTACATGGACTTCCAGTTGGACAGACTCTTCGTCGGCAATGGCCCAAAAGAAATTTGGCATCCAGTAATCATGAGCTTGCAGGTACTCTTCGCTGCGTTGGTGCTGGTAGGCAGGTACAGTGATACGAATGTGGCTACCTGGCTTGAACTCGCTGTGAGCAGTAAAGTTGACTTTCCATTTGATCTCACCTCCAGCCACCACTTCTTTTGGTAGGGTGAACTCTAAAAGTCCGAGATCAACTTCTTCAATTATCTGTTCCATACTTAATACTCGTTTATCAGTTTATTTATTACTTCTGCAAAAAAATGAATTAATCAATCATGTCAGATGGTCTGAGTTGCCTTAGCCAAAAAATTTTTTACTTGGTTCTTTTGATCAAGTAATAGCCTGAACAGATGTAAAGGAAATGCTCATCCATTTTTAAGGGCTAAAAAATAGTGATGTAGCATTGAAATTCAAAGCTATTGAATAATATTTTATTAATTTGCTAGCTTATATGTTGTAAAAATTATTGCTCATGCAATGACTCTTTGAAGTGAAAAAAGTCATCACATGATTTATAAATCATAAATAACTGTTTTATTTTTCCGGTATATACACACCAACATTATTGAGCTTGGCAATTTTTAAAATCCCTTCGCTGGGCTTGTTGTCAATAAATAAACTGCTTATTTCTGACAGGTTCGTTATTCTGATAGGTGCGGATTTGTTCAATTTTCCTGAATCAATAACTAAAAATGAGTGGGAGCTTCTCTCTAAAAGCATCTTTAGAATGTGAATTTCCTGCAAATAGAAACCCAGCAAATTACCTGACTCCTCAAACCCTCCGCAAGTAAACAATAAGTAGTCGACACTGATCTCTTGAACAAAGGATTCTGTTTCTCTGTCAACCAAACCTGCGTTTCGACGCTGAACAGTACCACCGGGAATAATGACATCAAAATCAGTGTTTTTATAAATGATATTGGCAACTGTCAGGCTATTTGTAAAAATCGTTAATTCTTTTTTACAGGCCAATTCATGAGCAATTGCTTCCATCGTTGTGCCAATGGCAATAAAAACTGAACTCCCATCTTTTATGTGCTTCACAACTTCAAGAGCGAGTTGCTTTTGCATATTCTCTCTCTGCTCCTGATTATTGGTACTCTCAGGGAGGCTGCTGATACTATCAATGTGATTATCATTGACAGCAATCGCTTCAGAAGATGTGGCTGTCATGTTAAGTTTGGCGACACCACCATGATATTTATTGATCAGATTTTGATCGCTTAAAATACGAATATCGCGCCTGATGGTTTGTAAGGATACACCAACGGCTTCTGAAAGCTCATTTGTGGTAGCAAATCCAACTTGATTTATATATTGAAGTACTCGATTTAGTCTTGGGTTATTCATTGGACAACAATTCACTGTAAGCAGAAACAAAACTCAATATATCAATCAATTCAGCACGCTGATAATAATGCAGTCCCAGCATCTTTATTTCGTTGACATAAATCAAAAAATTAACAATGTTGAGCGAAAAGTTATATTTTTTGTTATTAGTTTATGCGTTTAATATTTATCTCGAATGATTTGGTTTGATTTTTGTACAGAAATGGCTTTGTTTTTCTTAAAGACAGTGGGTTATGATTTTTTGGCTTGATTTGGTTCATAATTTGAGCTGCAAGTTGTAAATAGTTCATTGCATTTATGTTGGATACATTTTCTATTCGTTTATATTGATGAATGATTTATTGGTTTGTGGTGTTTTTCACCCAAGTGTGATTCAAATCAATGTATTTTGGTTGTATTCGAAAAAATATACCGCCTACTTAACTTACTTTTTCTTTACGACGAAAACTATTGATACGTATTAATGCGTGCGGTGATGCAAGTGACCACTATCAGTTCGTCCAATATAATGATTGAAATGTGTCGTTCATTATATTTTTCCTGATGGTTTGCACACATCAATAGCCATGGGTTGAATGATGATCAGTGTAATCACAAAAGAAAAATCGGCTTTAGCTGTAGCTATTACATCCATTTTAGGTCTGTGAGTGGGCATGTTTTCTCGGCAGATCTTGAGGCCATTAAAGAACTCACTGAATCAGTGACAATTAGCGAGGGAGACCGGGTTTATAGCACTACAGGCAGTGCTATAGATATTACCAGCGGTGGTAATAGCAAATATGATATTACCAATAATGGGATTCTCCAGTCAGACAATGCTGCTGCTATTAAGATAATCGGAGCCAAGGCTGGAGATATTGTCAATTACGGAAAGGTGATTGGCGGAATGGTTAATGGTGAGCAGATTGCGCTAGATACCCGGGGAAGTGAAAACGGGATTGCTTATGTTATGGAAGGGGGCAGTGAAACGTACGGAAACCTCTATTTGAATTCGGATAAATTTGGCTCAGAGGTTGCTGTTAAAGGTGATGCTGCAGCAATTTTTGACGGTGTTTTGGTGTCTGGTGCCCGTGAGTTTAAAATTGGCCAGGAAAGCACCCTGACACTCAGGCAGCAAAGTGAATCCATTGTTATGGATTTGCAGACTGACGGGATATTTCGGTTGAGTAAAAACTCAACATTAAATATGGAACTGAACGGTGAACTGGCTGATGATGAGGCTGTTCTGAAGATTAATGGAGCTTTTGCACTTGATGCTGGCGTTAGTGCCGACCTGCTTGTTAAGGGGGATCTTAAAGATGCAGCTGGCACTCAGCGCCTTGTTGAGGCCGACGCAGTTACTGGCTATGACGACTTGAAGATCACTGGGGGCTGGTTATTGACTGTGGACAGTCACCAGCTTTTAACCAATACCGATGGTGACCAGTATATAGAAGCTGAAATATCTTATAACACGGATACGTCAGCTGAAGACTTGGCTAAAATGGCCAGTGATGGTGGGGCCGATGATACTGAGAGTTTCGTACTGGAAACATTTGGTCATGTGGCATTGGATGACACCGAAATAACAACAGACACTATTACCTTCGGCAGCAGAAATAGTGAAGAACTTGCCAATTTGTTAAATGATGCCAGTAATGATCAGCAGGCAGCCAGGCTTGCGGGAGAGTTAACTCCTGATCGCAGTGGTGCCGTGATCCATGTGATCCAACGCAGCCAGAGTCATCAGCTGGATCAGATTGATACGCGACTGTCCATGAATCGTAGTGGTCAACAAGGCGGGTTTTGGATGAACATATACGGGTATCATGGTGAAAAAGACATAGATGGTCGTATTGATGGCTATGAAGTGAGCGGTCTCAACGCCAGCTTTGGTATGGATAACAATTATTCTGAGAACATAATTGTTGGCGCGGCTTTCAGTATCAATAGGCAGGATATTGACACCCAAATATATGACACTAACTATACCGTTGATGACATACCAAATGTCTCTCTATGGCGGACTTAATAAAGATCGGTATTTTGCAACAGCAGCCGTTAATGCCGGTTACAGCTCTTTTGTCAGTACTCGTACTATCGGTGAAAGCACCGGCTATAGTGGGAATACCAAGGCAGAAGGCAACTTCTCGGCTATGAATATCGCCTTGAGAATGAATGCAGGAGCAAACTTCGAGTTGGGTATGTTCTCAGTTCAACCATTGGTGGCCGCTGAACTGAACCATCTGAAAGTCAGCGATTACGAAGAGTCGAGATCCGTAGCGGCCCTTGGTTATGATGACCAGTCAGTCTCACAAATGAAACTTGGAGGAGGCTTAAACGTGAGCACCAAAATTGAGCTGGATTCAGCGACATTCTCGCCTTCGCTAATGGTAATGGGCTGGTATGACTTTAATGCTGACGATGAACAGATTGATGCTTACATTCTTGCTGATGAAACTGTCCAGCTTGATATTGATACAGTTTCAGGAGCTTCTGAAGAACGTTATGAGTTGCTGGCAGCTCTAGATTATCACATGAGCTATAAAGGTAAACTTGGCATTGCTCTTGGGCATCATATTGAACACGACTACAGTGATACGAAGCTGCAATTTCAATATCAGTATAGCTTTTAATAAACACTTGATACTTCAGGGGGCATGCCTAAAAGCTTGTCCTCGATCAGTTAGCCCCGAACAACAAAGGTTCAGGTTGGACTAGAGATACAGAGAGGGGGTAGGGAATCAGAGAATTGTAGTATCTCTGATTCCCTATGTCATAATGTAATCAGACGAAAAAATTGCTCACAGTATCCAGCATGGTCAGTATTTACTCATTCCAGATTCGGACTGGTATTTATCACTTCACAAATTTATGTCGATAATTCCAGCCTCGATGATGAGCCAAAAGCCAGCAACGGACCATCGAGTAATTCCAGTAGCTGGCCAAAGTAGCCATCTGATCCTGCAGGATGGTTAGGATCCGAGGTGATCGCAACCGCCAGTTGCCGTTCTTTGTGAGCTGCGATGATCTGTCCACCATAACCTCGAGCGATCACGTAACCCGATGGCGTAATAAACCAGCCATAACCGTAGCCCAGCCCACTCCAGGATGAATATGCCCTGGGAATCATTGACTCATTAATCCACTGTCGTAAAATTACCTGCTCTCCATTAAAGACTCCATCACCCCGAACCATTGAAGCAATTCTCAGCATGGCTTTTGGGGATAGCGCCATGTTATTACCGCCGAGGCTCTTTTCGAATTCCTGACTGCTACGTAACCAACAAGTTGACCAAGGGCTGAAGCAGGCTTTTCCCTCTTCGCCCAACATTATGCAAAGCTCAAAAAAACAAGGTAAAGGGGCAATGCCTCTTGAGATATTCCCCTGTGAGGTCTCAGCCACGAGCGTAGAAGCGACCAAAAGCCCTCCATAGTATTTACATGAATCTCGTAAATACCATCTTTGTCATCATCTCGGGCATATTCTCCTTTTTCATGACAGACCGTTTTATGCTTGAAGCACCAACTTTCAAGGTCATCATAGATATTGTATTCGTCGGTATAAACCTGACTTTGGGGTGCTAGATGTTTCTTGATAAAAGGTTCGATTATTGCTTTCTTAACGTTCGACAGCATATTGATAATCACCTGACCTCCCCTTTGAATCATCCCCAGTACAGGAGGTTTGTCTTTTTCAAGAGTCCCACGACCCGGGGCGCCTTTATGCCTTCTTTTTCTCGGAAGGTGATCCAGGTTTTTTTCATGCTTCAAGGTGTCCCTTGTGACCAGCAACAATGTAAACCTTATCATGCTCCTGGGCTATCTGGCTGTTAGAGACGTTCAGCGCCATTAAATAGAGACTTGAAATCCAAACTTTAAGTGGCCGGTGGTGTCCAGAGAAAACCGTATTCGGCAGGTCATCAAAGTAGCGCTTACAGGATTTGCAAAAATATTGTTGGCATTCTACCTGAACATTGTCGTGTCCATTCTTTTTGATATTCTCAGAATCACAGTGGGGGCAGCGAATAGTGCCATCTGGTCAGCGGTTCTCCCTGATCACTTTGAAGCAGGTTTCGTTACTGATCAGGTCTGAAAGTCGGCCTATATTCATGATCAATGCTGGCGTTGACTATTTTTCAGTAAAGGATAGTTCAGAAGTCCGGAATTCGAAAAGAGCCTTAATTTTAATGGTTTAAGATCAGTATTCGTGAATTTATCAACTATAATAATTTAATAAAGAAATTGTTTTTTAAAATATGATTTTATTGGAACAACCTCTTAGCTGGATTGATTTATTATACGAGTTTAAGAAAGGTGCAAGGAATGCTTTTATATAGGCCAATACCATATGAAGATGAGTGCTTGCTTAGCTATTTAATCAGACTGGCTGAAGGGAACGGAATTGGTTCTCCAGCTGGAATTATGAATTTAGCCGGTTATGGAAATAAAAGTGGAAAGCTAAGAGCAAAAAATATACTTACAGGGAAAAGCGAAATTAAAGGTATTTCGAAAATACTTGATCTATCGATAGATGTAATAAGAGAAATATCATTCCAAGAAATTGAAGACGGGGGCTTTTATTTGGTTTCAGGAATAAAAATTCCTTTAGGCCTTGTAAGATTTAATAATCCTAGAGTTTGCCCTGGCTGTATAAAGGAATATGGGTATGGGTTGGCGATCTGGAATGTTGTTGCGATTACAAGTTGTCCTGAGCATAAATGCAGTCTTGTGGATTGTAAAATAGGGAAAGATAAAAGGCTTACATGGTATAGGAATAAACTGAATTCATTTCCAAATGACGATAAAATTTACTTGTGCGATGGCAGGCCTGTAAGTAATGATTCACTGTTATTATCAGACACTATCTTAAAGGTTGTAGATGGTAACTGCAAAGAACTGCATGAAGATTTTAGAGGAATAGCTATTGAAGATTTCCTCTCCTTATTATATTGGCTTTCATTCTGGAAACATCGAGCTGACAGTCATGAAATGGGTGTCAAAGCAAGAAATAAGCTTCCTATTCAGTCATGGTCGAATCATGATTTGAATTCCTTTTTTATGAAAGGGTGGAGAGCTATAAAGAACTGGCCAGTAGCATATTATAAAATTCTGGAATACTACTCAGAAAATCCAATGTCGGCTTCTGGAATTCATGGTGTCACTCTGTGCTTTAGGGATATTTATCGAATTCTAAAAGGTGATAATAATTGTCGATGGAATGAACTGCTAAATAAAGAATTTGATTATTATATAGCGCAAATATGGTCCGGAAGATATTTAAGCAAAATGAAAAAAATGAAATTAGAGAGCAAGGATCTTAGATATATAAGTAGATCGCAGGTATGCAAGAAATTGAGGTGTGATATAGGTACGGTTATTAGGTATGAAAGGTTAGGGATAATTAAGCTGGTTGAAAGAGGGAAGGGGGCTGCAATATATGAAAGAGCGCAAGTTGAAGAGCTGGAAGTGAGGTTGAGAAATAAACTGGATTTTAAAGATGTGTGTGCCCTTTTGCATGTTCAAAGAGCTGTATTGAGGCGGCTTGTTAATTCAGGTGTGATTAAAACATTTATCAAACCATCATCAGATAACAAGAAATATATCTTTCTGAAAGAGGATGTTGAATCTTTTATAAATATGGCTAAGAGAAATGCAAAAAAAATAAAGATTTGTCAGGTGGGTACAGTTATGAACAAGTTTTGAAAAACTATTACTTTTCAGGGATAGAATTTTCACAAATTGTTGAAGGTATGTTCGAAGGACGGATTCATTATTTTTTTGTTAAAAGTGATGCTGACCCATGGTCAATAAAACAAATGTGCCCTGTAATGCCTAAACGGCACATTGCGAAGGATGGATACATAAAGCCTATCGAAGTTGCGGAGATGGTCAATGTTGATATAAAGGTAGTATATTTTTGGATGAAGAAAGGTTTTTTAAAGTTCGATACATGCCAACTCAGTGGCAACAAAAAAGCAATGAGGCTTGTATCTGAAAGTCAGCTGAATAATTTTTTGAATAAGTATTATAACGATAGGACAGCAGGAATTTGTTATGATATAAAAGACACCAAGCGTATGACCCTCGTTTCAGGAAAGCAATTGGATGGGGGGTTGATTGATTTGTATGTTAGGTGACAAACAGTGCCGCTATTGGTTCGTCCGCGTTGTTTTGAAAACGAAAGTATTATATGGTATTTGGCTCGGGTTGCAGAAGTAAATGGCTTCAAGCATCTATTTCATCTATTATCATTCATACAGAAAAAGACTATTACGGTTATAAGTTTCGATTTCTTAAAATTAGGGGATGAGACTTTACAGAGATTTTTAGAAAATGATCTTCAATTAAATAAAGAAGATTATGAAAATATGTTTTTGCCATCAAAGTATGAGGAGGAAGATAAGAGATATTTGTTACGTTATTGTCCATGCTGTCTAAAGCTCAAAGGTTGGGGAGCGCTACATAACCATATACAATTATTCTCCTTTTGTCCTGAGCATGAAGTTAATTATGAGCATCTTGATACCTTCAGATTGTCGTTAACAGAAATTAAGAGGCTAAATTTAAAAAATAATAGGTTACCTATCAAACCTTATATAAAAAAAGGGGGTTCCTTGGTTTTTGATGGTTCGGAGCAAGCACCAGTTACTTCCGTGTGGGAGATTTTTCATTATGGAGATGAAATCGTTAAGAAAGAAACTGTTACAGCTGATAATATAAAATGTGAGATTTGGTTTTATGAAAAAATAATTAAATCTTTTCGTGTTTTAAATTTAGGTGTGTTTGGTTTTTTAAGATTTGATGAGGTGGTGGTCTTAAAAAATATTTTCGACAAAATGTATGATAAGTTTATTAGAGAACTTCGTATAGTAACAGGGCTTCCATTCCTTGAATTATATTCTTGGGAAGGATTTTCAAAATCTATGGTTATTGACATTGAGATGGGTTTAAAACTACTTATCAAAAGGCTAATTGAGCTTGGATTTAGCAGTAGCGATTCTTTAACCATAATGTTTACGCACTTTATCTTTCCACTTGCATCTACCAATTTATCTAATGTTGAGGTTGTCTATCCTCTTCATTCGCGTAATCTAATGCACGGATTAAGTGATTTCCTGTGGTATGAAAGGAATGTATTTCCTGATATATCTCTTGACAGCAATGAAAAGGATTTTATTAAGCATCATATACCGGACAATATAATTGAGTTGGTAGTGATGAAGTTATTCTATGATGTAGATATTGATTGTTTTTATACTAGATTTTTTGTTAAAGAAAGCGGTGTGGAAAACATGGGCTTACTTAGGGATAGAATTGTTGCAGGTTATGTTCAGATTAATGGAGTAGAATACTATAAAAAGTATATCGATGACTCTTCTTACTTTTGTGGTAGGCTGACTAATATTCCACTAGATCAACCATTTAATTATTCTGAGAGGATTATGGACAGCTTTTGTGTATCAGAAAGAGAGGATGAGAAGCTCCCCGCATAGTGGGGAGGTCTAATCTAATGTTTTGTCAGATTTTTTTCGAATTCTGAAAATGTAACACTTATTTTGTTATTTTCATCAAATGATGAAATATTAATTTTATGATTTGGAAAGTAATTGTAATCATCCTGAGTTTCAAAAAGAATGCTGTCAATTGGTTTTAGCATCAGGTTGTTTTCTTTGCTGTAACCGCAAAATTTTTCAACAGCATCTGAAATATACTCTAATGGAATACTATTGAGGTTAAACTTTACTGCTTTTATCGCGGCTTTTTTTATTATGTTTTTCATCAGAGTCCCGATATTACCATTGGAACAGCAAAGTAGCCGAAAGGCTAATTCATTTTGAGTTAGGCCAGAACTATTTTTAAAGGGAAGCTGTTTTTCAACCTCTCCTAAAAATTGGAGAAAGTCACTAAAGTTTTTTTCTGTATATACCGGCATTGAGTGGTGTATTGGAAATCTTCTGGCTAATTGAGGGTTTGTTTCCAGGATGATATCTGACCAAGTCATGCCAAAAAGAACAATTGGCCGTTTTGAGTCATTAATGAGAGTTTTTAACCAGTCACCAATATCATGGAGAACCTTTTTAGAATATGATTCAATACAGTGCTGAAACTCATCAATGATGATAAGTTCTACACCTGTATTTTCTATAAGAGTTACCAGTCGCTTTGTTAAGGAATCTATAGTATCTCCTCTGCCGAGCAGTGGATCTCCTATATCACGAAGTAAAGTTTGAACAACAGGTTTCGGTGTTCTAGCTTTTGGGATTGATGAACTCAGAATCTGGATCTTAGTTCTATCTTCCTCTTCTATTCTCGGGTTAAGTTCATTCATCTTCTCAATCAGCCAAGTCTTACCCGAGCCTGGACCTCCTGTTACCAGAATACAGTCCGGCTCTGTTCTATATTCATTAAATTTTGCCCACTTTCTGAAGTCCTCAATATCATCAATTATTTCTTGAATATGTGGGCTTGATATAAAAATATTTTCAATGGCTTTGAGGCGCTCATGTTTATCAGTAGTCATCTGATCCCCCTAGTCTGAGGCTACTTCCCCAGCCTGTCGGTTTAGGTTTAGGTGTATTTTTTGAGAGGCTTTCTTTTTCAGGCTTATTGGAAGAGACCGTCTCTACTTTAACAGTCGTTTCATTGTCATTTGATGGGGTCTGCTTCTTTGTTTTCTTAATTGTTTCTGTTTGTGTGATTTTAGCTAGCCTGCTAGCTCTGGCTCGAGTGTGTGCTTTTTTATGGTTTAACTCTTCGTCAACTATCTTCTGAATAATTTCTTTTGCTTTGTCTAGATTCTCAGGATTTACTGAAGACTGGATTTTATCCTTTAGATATTGCCTTATGATTTTGTGTTGATATACAGACAGCCCTGCTGCGTATCTTAAGTTGATAGCTCTGGCTTCAAAATACGTATTTGTATCGGTGTTAAGAATGAATATTGACCCAATATCATCTGGGTTATATTTTATGTTGACATTAATGAAGCCTTTTTTGCATCTATATTTAAACAACTCTTCTGAGTCATAGACAATATGATCAATCTTAATGCCGTATTTTTGGATTGTTCTTTTTTTCGTTACAGCAATTATGATATCAAGTGTCTTTGTTGATATAGGGATGGGAGGATAAATTTCAGCAGATTCTCTCCACCAAGTATCGGGTACAAGACTGCTTTCAGCTCTTGGTGACTGCTGATAGATATCAATAACCCATATATGGAATATTTTGATGAAGGCTGAAAATCTGATAATTGCATTTTTTTCTGGGTCGTAGTCTCCTCTTTTAATGATATTGGAAAATGTCTTTCCTGGTTTATCATCTAACAGCTCTTTGTTGATAGTATCAAAGTGCGATTCAATACGCCCCTTATACCAAGGCATTTTTGCTGGATTTCTTTGCAGGATTATCCCTAGATCCAAACAAATGTCATCCATTGATAAGCTTTCAAATTCCATTCCTCTATCTGTTACAAGCTTGGCAGGTTTCCCATAAGTGAGCCACTCATTTACTATTTCTGGGTAGATTTCTTTCACGTAGGTCTTGGGAGCTATTGCATGCTTTAGTGCTTTGGTAACCGCAACATGATCGGCTGCTTCAAAACCAATATTAAACCCAAGAATAGATCGAGAGTAGTGATCAATAATAGATGTTATATAGGGTCTTCCTAGGGGAATCAAATTCTTATCATCTACTACATACAAATCAAGAATTGTATGGTCAATTTCAGCTCTTTCTAATATTCTTGTGGTTTTTTGATAATCCTGTCTTTCCCTGAAGTTTGCTCGTGTTATCTTTTTTCCTTCCCTGGCTTTCGAGAGCTCATATGGGGCTTCTTTACATATTCGATTATAAAATGTGTTATATTTTGGTTGTTTTAACTCTTTGGATGAAACAACTTCTGCATTGTAATTTGATATTAATATTTTTAGCTTACTATAGGCTGTAGTTACGGATGGCTTTTCCATTTTTTTAAAAGATTCTATTGCCTTTGCTATAAAATCTTCAACTTCTTCACCGAATTTGTTTTTTTTCTTTCCTACGTTATCATAATCTGGTAGTAAGCCTCGGATGCTTCCACCTATTGCATTATAAGATTTAATCCATCTTTCTACAGTGCGCCAGTTTGGGGCTTTATCACCAAGTCTAGTAGCCGTTTTTTGAATAGATGGAGTTAAAGATTTTTCTGTAAAAGTCTCTATCCCGTCATCTTTAATCTGGTTTATGTATTCTAACCGCCTTTTTGCTTGCTTTTTATGTTTTTCAGGTGATGATGCAAAGTCGATTCTTGATGACTGATATAGTTTGCTCTCTTCATCAGTAGCATATAGGAAACTGACTTTTTCACATGCAATTAGCTCTGCTAGCTGGCTATAGCTATATGTGATTGTATAACCAATGATCATCTCTTGAAGATTAACTTTGGAACCATTAACCCCATAAACTGTGAATATGAGTTCTTCGCCGTTGTCTTGCTGGACTTTTAATTTCGTTCCTTCCTTAATGGGTCTCATTATTTCACTCTTGATACAACTGAGTTAATGGATAGGGGGGCATCTATATCTGTTTTTAACATACCATTAGCTATCATCTGATAGACATAGCAGAGTTGTATGCCTTGATATTCGCCGTCGATAAGATTTGAAATTCTATCTTCACCTAGTGAAAGAGCTGTGTAGATATGATTGATAAATGTTGTGGGTATTTGATCAATATACTCATACTGGTGCAGGACTTGTAGATTAGTAAACTTTGGCTGTTGATAAATGAACTCCTCGGTGATCATCGTGATCGGAATGCCGAGTGATTGAGCCTGCTTTTTTATTGCATCAAACCGCGCCTTTGAAAAAGTCTTCGTTTCTGAATATTTTTTATACTTGATTTCGTAGTATTTAGGTTCAGAAATATAGTTGACCAGAAAATCTGGTGTATATAAACAGACTTTTCCCTCAAATAAATAATAGAAGCCTAATGGTTGTGCCTCGTAGCTTAGAACATCAGGGTCGTATTCAAGGTGATAGCAGAAATCTGCCTCTAAGGGGCTTTCCGTTAGAATTGATTCCCTTTGACCCTTTCGTTTGCTTGGAAAAGTCGTAATTCCCTTTCCTTTTTGCTTGCGAAGATTTCTCTTCTCCTTAGCATATTGACCTGGGCGCATACTTCGTACCTTAGTGCAATTAAACGAAGTATGGAACTAAGATACGACTTTGTCACTCTATTTTTTATGATATGACATTCTTTTTTGTTTGTTTGTCATTCTTTTTTGTAAATATCATAGGCGGTTCTTTTTAAGTTTACATCCTCCCGGGATCTCAATGGTCAGGTCGCCTTTGGGTTGGCAGCAGCAGGCCAGAATTTTTCCTTCAGGAATGAAGGCAATGGGGTCTGTTGTGTAGGTGACTTCTCCATCGATAAGGTTTATCTGGCAGCTTCCACAGAAACCCTCACGGCACTGGTACTCAACGTCTACTTTTTCTTGCTCAAGAGCTTCCAGAAGCGTCAGCTCGTTACGGGGAATAAAGCTGAAACCTTCCAGAATTTTGATAATGTGAGCCATGATGCTTCGCCTGTATTAGTCAGACCTGAATCAGGGGTGACTATGGGACGTTGTATGCTGAGACTGCTTATACCCATCGTCTTTCATATTCCTGCTTTGTTGGCGATGTTCGCCCACTGGAGTGCCAGCCCGACTCTGTCACATAGTGTTGTTAAGCTTCCGGGGCTTCGCTTACTGGCCGCCGCGCAGGAATATGAAATTCTTTAGGTATATAACGCTTCTTATAATGAGAAGTTACTAAAGTCTTCAGACTGAACTTCACTATCAATTTGTCCGACCAGATAGGAGCTTACTTCCACTTCCTGGGGGGCAACCTGAACGTTATCACTGTTAAGCCAGCTGTTCATCCAGGGCAGAGGGTTCTGCTTGATGGTAAAGGCAGGCTCAAAACCAACAGCAGACATGCGTTGGTTAGTAATATATTCAACGTACTGGCCAAGAATATCCCGGTTCAGGCCAATCATGGATCCATCACGGAAAAGATAGTCCGCCCAGTCTTTTTCCTGTTCAGCTGCATCAATGAAGATCTGTCGGGCTTCATCTTTCAATTCTCGGGCAATGACGGCCATTTCAGGGTCATCCTTACCGTCAGCCATCAGCTGCAGAATATGCTGGGTACCGGTAAGGTGCAGGGCTTCATCACGGGCAATCAATTTGATGATTTTGGCGTTGCCTTCCATGGTGGAGCGCTCTGCAAAGGCAAAGCTACAGGCAAAGCTAACGTAAAAACGGATCGCTTCCAGTACGTTGACCGAAACAATGGTCAGATAGAGCTTGCGTTTCAGGTCCGTGATGCTGATGTTAACTTCTTCACCGTTAATGATGTGCTTACCTTCGCCCAATTGGTGGTAAAGGCTGACGCCTTCAATCAGAGCATCATAGTAACGGGTGATGTCTTTGGCCCGCTTGGTAATAGCTTCATTGGTAACAATATCGTCGAAGATGCGGGCCGGCTCCGTGACAATATTACGGATGATGTGAGTATAGGAGCGAGAGTGAATGGTTTCACTAAAGGCCCAGGTTTCTATCCAGGTTTCCAGTTCTGGCAGGGAAACAATGGGTAACAGGGCAACGTTAGGTGAGCGACCCTGCACTGAGTCCAGAAGGGTCTGGTATTTCAGGTTGCTGAGAAAAATATGCCTTTCATGATCAGGAAGTGCAGCAAAATCGCGACGGTCAGTCGAGAGATCCACCTCCTCAGGGCGCCAGAAAAAGGAGAGCTGTTTCTCGATCAGCTTCTCAAAGATAGGGTATTTCTGGACGTCATAACGGGATACATTGACATTACGGCCAAAGAACATGGGCTCCTTAGTGGCATTGAAGTGTTCCTGGTTAAATGTGGTGTATGTCATTGTTTGATTTGCCCCAATTCAGTGGTTTCCGCGCATGGTTTTCTGGCCGGCTTTTAGCCTGGGCAAGAGTGAAGCGAACGACGCTGTTTAGCTATAAGCATTTATCTATAAATATTTACGCATGGATGCCGCTCGCCCAGGTAAACATTTCCAGTCTCTTTAAGAGAGTCTTTAAAGAGACTGGATGTTCATCAGATCTTGCAGGCTCCCCCCGCGCAACCATCGTCCATATCGTTTTGGGCGTCGGCAGCGCCATCACGAGTGTTGTGGTAATACAACGTTTTCACGCCCAGTTTGTAGGCTGTCAGCAGGTCCTTCAGGAGCAGTTTCATGGGTACCTTGCCACCTTCGAACAGGCCAGGATCATAATTGGTGTTGGCCGAGATGGTCTGATCCACGAATTTTTGCATGATGGCAACCAGTTGCAGGTATCCATCGTTATTCGGGAGGTTCCAGAGTAGTTCATAACGATCTTGCAACTCGGCAAAGTCAGGAACCACCTGCTTCAGAATACCGTCTTTACTGGCTTTGACACTAACGAAGCCTCTGGGGGGCTCAATGCCATTGGTTGCATTACTGATCTGGGATGAGGTTTCGGATGGCATCAATGCGGTCAGTGTTGAGTTACGAAGACCGAAGGACTTGATCTCTTCGCGCAGGCTTTCCCAGTCAAGATGCAGAGATTCTTCACAAACTGTATCAAGGTCGCGCTTGTAAGTATCAATGGGCAAGATACCTTTCGCATACGTGGTTTCATTGAATTTGGAGCAGGTTCCCTTTTCCTTGGCCAGCTTGTTTGAAGCTTTCAGCAGGAAGTATTGAATGGCTTCAAAGGTGCGGTGAGTCAGTCCATTGGCGGAGCCATCAGAGTATCGAACACTATTCTTGGCCAGATAGTTGGCAAAATTAATGACCCCGACACCGAGAGGGCGTCGTCCCATGGTCGAGTTGTAAGCAGCGGGAACCGGGTAGTCCTGATAGTCCAGCAGGCTGTCGAGGGCCCGTACAATCAGTTCGGAGAGCTCTTCAAGTTCACTGAGGTCTTTCAGGGCACCCAGGTTGAATGCTGCCAGTGTGCACAAGGCAATCTCGCCTTCTTCATCATGGATATGCGTCAGTGGCTTTGTTGGCAGAGCAATTTCCAGGCACAGGTTACTCTGGCGAACAGGTGCTACAGAAGGATCGAATGGGCTGTGTGTATTACAATGATCCACGTTTTGCAGGTATATCCGCCCAGTACTGGCACGTTCGGAAGCGAACAATGAAAAGAGTTCGATGGCTTTCAGAGTGGTTTTGCGAATGCTGCTGTCCTGCTCATACTGCTTGTAGAGCTTTTCAAACGCTTCCTGATCGGCAAAGAACGCATCATAAAGCCCGGGTACATCGCTGGGTGAAAAGAGCGTGATATTTCCCCCTTCGATCAGACGCTGATACATCAGCTTATTAAACTGAACCCCGTAATCCAGATGTCGTACCCGGTTATCGTCAACACCTCGGTTGTTTTTCAGAACCAGTAGGTTTTCAACTTCAAGGTGCCAGATTGGGTAAAAGAGGGTGGCTGCACCACCGCGGACACCACCCTGAGAGCACGACTTTACCGCTGTCTGGAAGTGCTTATAGAAGGGGATGCAACCAGTATGGAATGCTTCACCGCCTCTGATTGGGCTACCTAGAGCTCGAATACTACCAGCGTTAATACCGATGCCTGCGCGCTGGCTAACGTATTTAACGATCGCGCTGGAAGTGGCATTAATAGAGTCCAGCGAGTCTCCACACTCGATCAGTACACAAGAGCTGAACTGGCGCGTAGGTGTACGCACCCCGGACATAATCGGGGTTGGTAGGGAAAGTCTGAATGTGGACACCGCATTGTAGAAACGCTCAATGAAATCCAGGCGGGTCTCTTTCGGGTATTCAGCAAAGAGGCAGGCACCAATGAGCATGTATAGAATCTGGGGGCTCTCATAGTACTCACCGGTCACTCGGTTCTGTACCAGGTATTTGCCTTCCAGCTGCTTCACTGCGGCATAGCTGAAGTTCATATCACGGCTGTGATCAATGAAGGTTTCCATCTGATCAAACTCAGCTTCGCTATAGTCCGTCAGGAGGTGTTGGTCATACTTTTTCAGCTCCACCAGTTTAACCACATGGTCAAACAGCCGTGGAGGTTCAAACTGGCCGTAAGCTTTTTTACGGAGGTGGAAAATGGCCAGACGGGCTGACAGATACTGATAATCTGGCGCCTGAGTCGATATCAGGTCCGCTGCGGATTTGATCAGCGTTTCGTGAATATCCGTGGTCTTGATACCATCGTAGAACTGTATGTGAGACTTAAGTTCTACTTCTGAAACGGAGACATTATCCAGGCCTTCAGCGGCCCAGGTGATGACTTTGTGGATCTTTTCAAGATCCAGCTGTTCCTTGTCGCCGTCACGCTTGGTAACCAGGATACTTTTGTTCATTCAGCCCCTACCTATATTCAATGGAAATTCTTTGTACAACCGTCATTTGTGCAGACCACTATTATCTCAAGGTCGCCTTGACTGGCATTGACCTTGGTGAATGTGAGTCTATCCGGGATGATGCCGGGAAATATCCGCCAAGGCAGATGCCCGCTCTTTTTACGAGACAGGTTTGCAGGACTGAGACAGCACGCCAAGCGGCTGAAAACCTGTATGAATATTCTTCCGTGAGCACCGTTTGCCATTCCTTTCTAGGCTGCTGTGCACAGACAAGTCGCTGTTTCTGCCCGAGTATTGCTTCAGGTATTATCTACAGCCCGTCTTGTCAGGCAATGTGCCGACCAGCAGTGATGGGTACTACATATTGTGTATCGACCATTTATATACACAAGATAATGCGCTTGTTGAAGAAATTCAAGCCGGTTAAGTTGGGGGGATGCTGTGGATAAGTTGTGGATTTTTTCTGGTGTTGGTGCCCGCTAACTCCCAGGTAACTTTTTCAGACAGAAAGAATAATTTGCAAGATCGACCGGAGATTTTCTCAAAATAAAAAAATATCCTGAGTCTATTTTTGATAAAAAAAAATAATAAATTTTCTGGGCTCTGGACGTTGTCTCAGAAATGTCTGGCTTCTTCCGGCTCTGGGGAGGACGATTGAACGTTGGTAGTGTAACATCTACGCCCCATACAAGATTAGATTGCCTACGAAGTGCCAGATTTCCGCCGCTTTAAATATACAGCAATGGCTTGAGCATTTCGTCTCTTTAACCCAGGGGTGTAAAACAATGGCTTTGGATAATGCAGAAACGGGTCACATCCTGATTGTTGAGGATGATGAGCGTCTGGCGACCCTGACCCGTGAGTACCTCGAAAATAATGGACTTCAGGTGTCTGTTGAAGGTGACGGCGGTAAGGCTGTTGAGCGTATTTTGAGTGAACGTCCTGATTTGGTGGTGTTGGATCTGATGCTGCCAGGAGAAGACGGGGTTTCCATCTGTCGACGTGTGCGCAGTCAGTATTATGGCCAGATACTTATGTTGACTGCCAGAACCGATGACCTTGATGAGGTGTTGGGGCTGGAAATGGGGGCAGATGATTATGTGGCCAAACCTGTCCGTCCAAGAGTACTGCTTGCCCGTATACGCGCCCTGTTAAGAAGAGGGCCTGCGCAGGTAGAAGAAGAGCCTGAAGTGAAGAACAGTCTCCGCTTTGGGGCTTTGGTCGTTGATAACTCCATGAGGGAAGCCTGGCTGGACGACAAGAGCGTAGATCTGACCAGTGCCGAGTTTGATTTGCTTTGGCTGCTCTGCTCGAATGCAGGCAGGGTGCTTAGCCGAGAGGAGATCTTTGCCCAGCTAAGGGGGATTGAATACGATGGCCAGGATCGTTCTATTGATGTCAGGGTGTCACGCATTCGTCCAAAGATTGGTGATGATCCAATGCATCCGCGGTTGATTAAAACCGTGCGCAGTAAAGGCTATCTCTTTGTGAAGAGCATGTGAAAAGTGATATACCCGTCGCCTTTGACGTTGCTACTTTAGTTGACTGCACTAACTCACAGGAACAATAGTCCAGTACGTTTATGTAGTGTTTTTAAGCTCACGGGGCTTTGCTCACTTGCCGCCGCGTAGCAACTTCAAATTCTTTGAGTGTAAGCCTTCGGCATAAAGTTATGAGCAGTATTTTTCTCCGAATCTATGGTGGTCTGCTATTTTCTCTGGTTCTGGTTTCAGTCCTCTCGGGCATTGTTGTCACTATTGTTAATGGTGTTCGAATGGCTGAATACCGTGAAGATATGGCTCGTGGTACATTCCGGCTTGTTTCCGAAGTCCTGGCGGCAATGCCGGACGATGATCAGCGGAAGCAATGGTTAGGAGAGTGGGGGCATAAACTATCGATCCCTTTTTCAATAGTGCCGATAGAGCAGTCTGGCTTCAGCCGGAAGGAAGTTGAACAGCTATCTCAGGGGCTGGTTGACGTCCAGATGTTGAATGAAAAGTCCGCAGTTATTACCTCATGGATTGATGATCAATGGCTGCTGCAAGGGCGTGTGGCTGAAATCTCGGAACAGATGGCAAGTGGTACCATTGTTTTTCTCAGACATCTGCTCAGTAGTTACTCTCCGGATGAGCGCATTGAGGTATTGGCAAAACGGTCAGAAGCATCGTTAAGTTTTCCGGTATCGATTAATCAATCTCCAGGCACGTACTTAACGCCTCTACAACAGGGCCAGCTACAGCAAGGTAGTGTGATCACTGTGTTAAGTGTAAGGGATGAGTCGCTTCAGCTTTATGCTCAGATGAAAGATAGTGACCAGATCCTTCATCTTGGACCGTTGAAACTACTCAACCTTTATCCGTTTAAACTGATTTTGACTCTGGGCCTTTTTGTGCTGATTTCTCTGAGTCTTGCTATCTATATCCTGGTACGGGGGATGGAGAAGCGGCTGAGAAAGTTGGAAAGGGCTGCTACACGTTTTAGTCGAGGTGACTTTGATGTCAGAGTCAATGTTGGAGGAACCGACTCAATTGGCCGTCTGGCGATGGCATTTAATGCCATGGCAGACCATATACAACGCTTGCTTAGTTTGCAGAAAGAAATGATTCGAGGGGTCTCTCACGAATTAAGGACACCTGTTGCCCGGTTACGCTTTGGTCTCGACCTGGTTGCTGATGCCAGGACGCAGGAAGAGCGTGAATCTCAATTGGAAGGAATGGATCAGGATATCCAGGAGCTGGATCATTTGGTTGATGAGTTTCTCACCTATGCCAACTTGGAGCAGGGGGCACCAACGATCAGTTTGAAGCGTAATGATGTTGATAAAGTGGTAGCACAGGTGGTTGGTGAGCATCTCCGGTTACAGAACCGAGTAGAAATAGAACATATTCCCTGTAATGTATTAAACCCTCGCCGTTTTGTAGAAATTGATCGGCGTTACATTCATCGGGCTATACAGAATCTGGTGGGTAATGCCTGTCGATATGCTGACAGCAAAGTTCAGGTACGCTTTTCATCAACTCAGGATACCTGTCGTATTGATGTGGATGATGACGGTCCAGGCATTCCGGAAGAACAGTGGGAGCGAGTATTTTCTGCTTTTTCAAGGCTGGATGACAGCAGAACGCGCAAGTCAGGAGGATATGGACTGGGGCTTTCCATCGTCAGACGTATTATGTATTGGCACGGAGGGCGAGCGCTGGTCAGCCACAGTCCTCTGGGAGGCGCACGATTCAGTCTGGTTTGGCCCAGGAAACAGAGACATTGAGAGAGAAACATCTCTGGTTTATTGGTGTTCGAGAAAGTTATACGAGGCTTTCGGGGTATTGCCCTCAGGGTCTTCCAGCAGTTCTTGAACAATATCAAGAAAGTCCTGCTGAATACCTCCTTCTTTGAGAATATTGAATGCCACATTCTGTGTTGAGGAGCCAGGCTTTAAAACATAGTCATACTCGAGGTTCCCCTCATTGTTAATGTCCGCGCTCACATGAATGTTTTGAAAAGTTCCTGGGAACTGATCGGCAAGTGATGTCAGTCTGGTGTAGTGGGTGGAGGATATGCTGATAGTATTGGAGAAATCTCCTATTGCTTTCATATAGGCTAGGGCTCCTACCTCTCCCTCTTTTGGATTGGTGTTGCTAAAAATTTCATCAAGAAAAGCAATGCTGAACTGACCCTCAGTTAATGATTGCAGCTTCTGCAGAAGTTTGATCGCTCGCTTTGATTCTGCGCTAAAACTGGACACGCCCGTAAAAGTCTCAGGTTCAATGACCATATGAGTATGAATGAAGGAAAAAGGAGTCAGCGCAAGGGCTTCAGCGGCAGCTATTCCAAGAGTTTGTGCCATGATGACATTCAGAGCAATAGCATCAATGGCAGTGGACTTTCCTGCTGCATTTGGACCGGTGATGATGATATTAGAGGGAGGGGATTGACTGGCTGTGAGATCACTGGGAATGGCAATAGATGGATGCAGTAGGGGGTTCCAGAAGCCCTGTAACTCTATAGTTGGTTGTTCCGATAATTCATATTGTGCAAAGCTCAATGGGTTATGCTCTCTGTAAGATGATGACCTCAATAGTTTTGCAACGGTTAACCAGGCATCAATTTCACCGGTTGCCTGCATTATTCGTGTCAGTGAACTGTGGTTTCTGCGCAACAGCATCAGACTTCTTTTGTAGCGTCCCATATTGGTTGATAGATAACTGAGGGCATCAGGTGTTTTCTCAGGGGCATCTTTTAAAAGCGTTACTATCTCTTGGATCTGAGTGGAGTTGCGGAATTTCAGGAAGCCACTGTAGTGATTCAAAATACCTTCAAGAACAGGATGATACTGAAGTAGTTGTTTCAATTCTCTTGCACTTTCTAATGCTCTGCCTGGTCTGCGGCTGCGTTCCATCACAAAGGTGTATGCAGCTCGAGTCTCCTGAACAAGCCGGTATGATTTGTAAATTGCTATTATCTGCAGCACTACAAAGCTTCCAAGAGTAAAAATTTTGGCTGGAGGTGGGAGTCCTTGAAAGTTCTGGTGAATTATGGATATGACCAGATTCATGTTAGATGGCAGGTTTATTGCTGCATCGAGTAACCCCTGAACAATACCGTAGCGAGGGTCAAAGATTCCAAGAAATGTGGACCCGATGAGTCCAAGAGGAACATTCAGTGCCCCAAGAATATTGATTGTGTCGTTTAAGCGGCGGGCAATTTCTTCACGTGTTGAATCGCTGGTTAATCCCGGGAAGTGTGTCTGGTAATCGATTTCATCAAAATGGGGGCTGTTCACTACATCAGATGGATCCAGTAATGCAATGAGCCCATCTTCATCTGCTGCATAGTGAATAAGATACTCCTCAATCTGAAAGATAACTTTTGGATGGTCTAGCAGATACTGTAATGCTTGCTGGCGTTTTTGGAGGGTGTTTACATCAGTAATTGGCGAAATAAGCAGGTTTGCCAGCATAATTTCACCTGTGACAGTCATAGGTGAGCCGATACTACTGAGAAGGCTTTGTCCAGGATTTTGTATGGTGCCACTAAGAATATGTAGATCTTTCACTGCATGATAGGACAGAGTCTCGTTATTTGCTTTATGTGCCTGAGAAAAGTTTTGCAAAAGAATGCTTCGCCTTTCACCGGGGGAAAGAATAATATCGGGTAATTCCTGTTTTTGGTTTCGAGCATTCATTGCATTTTTATATTTATCCACTGAGTGAATTTTTGATAAATGATCATGGATGAGCTGGTAAGTATTACTGATCTCCATTTCTCCACTGACGTTAAAGCTTGTTGTTATTGTTGTGATAAAAAAAAATATTAAATGTTTTTTTCCTATTGACTGGCTTTGGTGTTTGTAATTTTGGTTTTTTATCTTTCTTTTGTTGATAGCTGATTTATTGCACAAGTTTTGCGTATAACACTCTTCTTGCAATGCCTGTTTGGAGTGATTTGATTCTGTTAAGAGTGCAGTCATGGTGAAATAAAAAACATTCTTTTTCTGTAAGGTAATACACAAATAGTCGGTAGAGTGGATGTGTTTTTTGGTGGAGAGATAAATGGTACTCATTCAATATGATGATAGATTAGACTAAATAAACGCAATGTTTTGTAAAGATTTTGCATGGTATATTCGGTATTTATAGTATGAGAAAAATATAGAGTGTATTCATTGTGTACCTCAAAATCACACGTAAGATGAAGTCCAGTTTCTTTGGTAATAATAAAGTCGAATTTCCGGTTGTCATTTGTATTGGGCTTGAAACTATTTATGACCAAGTTTCTGATTGGATAGAATATTTGATTTTGGATGACCAGCGTTGTCTATGAGCTTAATTTTAGTGATTTTATCAAGTAGAAGTTGTTTTTGTTGTCAGTGGTTTGAAGAAATGATACGAGGTGATCGTTTTTAGATTTTTTAAACGAGATTTCTTGTGTTGGCTACTAAATAAATAGAAAGGCTGTCGTTTAATTATTATTGTCGTATTCTTAGCTATTTGGAAAGACTACCTGTACCTGTACCTGGAATTATTTAATACTTTTATTATCCTGAAATAGAAGTTAAACAAAAGTATGTTCCTAAGCTTGTAAGAGGATTCTTGTGTACCAAAGTTTGAGGGGACTATCAATAAAATGACTCCCCCATAACGAATAATCTTAATGTCAAAAGAATGTGACAAAGAGCTATGCCAGTTTGATAGCGGTTAGGGTTTCGAAACAGGTTTCTCTGGCCGAAGAAATAAAGCTGATAATATAGGGTTGCTCTTTTTGTTCTATCCTGATGGCTGCATACAGGGTTGACCATAACCCCTCTTTACCAAGTCGGACCGCAGAGACTTGCCCTTTATCAAGGTATTCAGCCAATGCCCAGCAGGGCAATGCAGAAACTCCTCGCTGGCTGGCTACTAATTGCAGCATCATCAATGTGAGCTCTGCTGTGCGAATATCTGCAGGGTCAATATCTGCAGGATCAAGAAATTCATAGAAGACAGCGAGACGTTCTCGTTCAACAGGGTAAGTGATTAGAATCTCATTTTGCAGATCAAGAGGTATCACAAACTCTTTCTCTTTCAAAGGGTGTGTTTTTGCAATGGCCAGGAGCATCTCATACCGGAACAGAGGTATATATTCGATACCGTCAATGGGGGTTGGATCAGAGGTTACCACCAGATCAAGTTCACCTCTCGAAAGAGCGGGAAGAGGGGCGAAGTTGAAGGCAGTGGAAAAATCCATTTCTACCTCGGCCCAGTGTTGTCGGTATTCTCCGATGGTGGGCATTAGCCATTGGTAGCAGCTATGGCATTCAATGGCGATGTGTAACCGCCCGGATTTACCGCCTGCCAGTCTCAAAAGGCTTTGTTCGGTAGCTTTAAACCTTGGAAGCACTTCTTCAGCTAACTCCAAAAGTTTCAATCCGGCAGTGGTGAAGCGGGGGGGGCGGGATTTGCGGATGAATACTTCCATACCAATGCGGTGCTCAAGCTCTTTCAGCTGATGAGACAGGGCCGATTGAGTAAGGTGCAAACGACCTGCGGCGTCTACCAGACTGCCGCTTTGGTGAATAGCTTTCAGTGTTTTCAGGTAACGTAACTCAAGGCCCAGGTTTTGTGTTGTCATAGCTCGTGCTTCTCCTGTTAGCCTTTTAGGTAGACCATAAGACTATGTTTATTAGTATCTTTCACTTTTATTATTAGAAAAATGAGTTTGATTCAAGTTTAACTCTCCAACAGAATCGTGACTACTCTTTGATCAATCCTGAAAACAATAAATTTGATGATCTCCCCGGAGTTTTTACATGATCACTACTCATAACCTTGGTTTTCCACGAATAGGCGCTAACCGTGAGCTGAAAAAGGCTCAGGAAAGTTACTGGCGAGGAGAGTTGTCTAAATCAGAACTTTTGGAAGAAGGGTGTCGTTTACGAAAACGGCACTGGCAACTACAGAAAGATGCGGGATTACATCTTATCCCAACAGGTGATTTTGCATGGTATGACCAGGTATTGAACCATTCCCTGATGCTTGGAGCAGTACCCGAGCGGTTCGCGGAAGCTGACCCTGGCGAATTAGATACCCTGTTTCGAATGGCTCGTGGCAGGGCTCCCACTGGAAAATCAGTAGCTGCTTGTGAAATGACCAAATGGTTTGATACCAACTATCACTATATTGTGCCTGAATTGACCAAGGGACAGCAGTTCAAACTATGCAATACCTCTATTCTGGATGAAACAGCTGAAGCGATTGAGCAGGGTATTAGTGCAAAACCTGTATTGGTCGGTCCACTGACCTGGTTGTGGCTTGGGAAAGTGAAAGGTGAGTCTTTTGATCGTCTGGAGTTGCTGGATTCTGTCGTTGAAGTTTATGACAAAGTTTTAGCAAAGCTGGCTGAAATGGATGTGGAGTGGGTACAGATTGATGAACCTATTCTTGTACTCGATCTTCCTTTGGAGTGGAATCAGGCGTTTGAGTCCGTCTATAACCGCTTGCAAAGCTGTAAGGTAAAAATTCTACTCGCCAGTTATTTTGGTGGTCTGAATGGAACGACGACTACGGTTGTTAATTTGCCGGTGGATGGAATTCATGTGGATTTGACACGTGACCCTGATCAATTACCCGCTCTGCTTGACCGGTTGCCAGCTTATAAGGTGTTGTCTGCCGGTGTGGTTAATGGCCGGAATATATGGCGTTCAGACCTGAAGCAAATACTGCAGCAGTTAAGTGATGCAGAAGAGCGATTAGGCGATCGACTCTGGGTAGCGCCAAGCTGTTCATTGCTACATGTACCGGTCGATTTAGATAATGAAACCGAGTTTGATCATGAACTGAAGTCATGGTTTGCCTTTGCTAAACAAAAATGTGAAGAGGTATCTGTTATTGGTCAGGCGTTGACCGGCGGGCATCAGGCACAAGATCCGGCTGTGGTGAAATTGATTTCTGATGCAGAAAAGGCAGCCTCAGACAGACAGCAGTCCCAGCGGGTTCATAATACGCTGGTGGAACAACGGGTAGCTGCATTAAAGGGAGATCAGAAGATTGATCATCGACACTCTCCTTATGCTGTAAGGGCAAAGCTACAGCACGAAAAGTTGAATCAGCCTGAATTTCCTACAACCACTATTGGCTCTTTTCCCCAGACTCGGGAGATTCGGCAGAAACGCATGCAGTTCCGCAAGGGTGAACTGGATGAACAGTCTTATATCGCTGCCATGCAGGAAGAAATCCGAAATACAATCAAAAGACAGGAAGCGCTTGGGCTTGACGTTTTGGTGCATGGTGAAGCTGAACGTAATGATATGGTTGAATACTTTGGTCAGCAGCTGGACGGTTTTGCTTTTACAGCCAATGGCTGGGTGCAGAGTTATGGCAGCCGCTGTGTAAAGCCACCCATTATAATTGGTGATGTCAGTCGCCCTGAACCGATGACTATTGCATGGAGTCGTTATGCTCAGGATCAGACCAGTCAACCCGTTAAAGGAATGCTTACAGGGCCTGTCACTATTCTTTGCTGGTCATTCCCCAGGGATGATGTAAGTAGAGAGGAATCCTGCCTGCAGCTGGCTCTGGTATTGAGAGATGAGGTTGTCGATTTGGAAAGGGCAGGAATAGGTGTGATTCAGATTGATGAGCCAGCCATTCGTGAAGGGCTGCCATTAAGAAAAGCAGATTGGCCAGCTTACCTGGAATGGGCGGTGAAGAGCTTTCGAATTGCGGCCAGTGGAGTAAAGGATGAGACTCAGATTCACACCCATATGTGTTACAGCGAGTTTAACGACATTATTGAATATATTGCATCGATGGATGCAGATGTAATAACCATAGAGACATCTCGTTCAGATATGGAGCTGCTGGATGCTTTTGAGGAGTTTGAATATCCCAATGAAATAGGTCCTGGCGTTTATGATATTCATTCACCCAATGTACCTAGCATTGAGTGGATACAAACTCTGATGACTAAGGCGGCACAAAAAATTCCCAAAGAGCGTTTATGGGTTAATCCCGACTGTGGATTGAAAACCAGAGACTGGCCCGAGGTAGAAGCAGCTTTGAACAATATGGTGGAGGCTGCAAAGTCACTTAGGCATGCTGATTTCTGAGAAATTTTGAAAGTTATTTTGTTGATAAGAGTGCAGAGTAATATTTTATTCAGCACTCTTATCTTAAACGTCTGCTAGCAACTAAATGGCTATACTGCCCTTGTTTAAGGGGATTACTTACAAAAAAATCTGAGGAGTTTATTTGTTATTACGCCTACCCGGTATGCAGTAGGGGTGATCCAAGACTAAATATCTGTAACTCCTCGATTGTACTTTTAAATCTGTTTCATCATTGCCTTCTCTACTTTCATGAGCTTTGTGATAGGGGGCAATCAATACTGAACTTTTATCTGTTGGATCTTGATGTTCATCTGCAGGGAAAGCAAGTATATGCCACTTACTGATATACGCAGCTGAATCTCTTTGAACCGGATCAATTAGCATCATTCTAAGAGTTGGGCATCGGGATTCAAGACTAAAGGTTCTATCTGCTTGCTTTATACTGTCGGTATCTGGTTCAGATAAGCATCTGATGTTCGATTCTTTTTTATTCATCTCAGGGAGGGCAATGTCATTAGTCTTGACTGGTAATGGTTTTAATGAGTTGGAGGTAGTGTCAATACACGTTTTCCTTTTTGATTTCTCTTTCAATGTACGAATTTTTCTTAGGCAGCTTTCTAATATTTCTTGGGTAGACAGTTTTTCAGTAGAACCCAAAGTCAGGCACTGCTTTAGGTATTTGAGGGCTTCGGCCTGTCTCTGGCGGCGAAGTTGCTCTTTATAGATGCGCTTCTCGTTTGCACTCATCAGCGAGGCTTCAGTTTTGTTATTCTTTTTACTTTGTACTGTTTTCTTCTGTATTTCTGTACTTGTGCTTGTAGAGGGCGTTAATCCTCGTTCTGACACATAATATGCACATGCTCTTATTACTTGCACTTTTGAGGCCTGCTTTAGACTCAATTCTTTCCTTAGAGCATTGTAGAAATCAGCTAGCTCGTGCCTGCGTAGTCTCTCATTAAGCATGGCTTGCTGCTTTTTAGTTGTAACAACTGTTGGCTGCTTTTCAATGTTAGGTTTTAAAAGGCTTTCTTGGTTTTTTAAGTGGTGACTGGCTGATGGTGTGAGGAAGAGTTCTGGTAATGAAGGTTCAGAGCGAAGCTCGTCAGAGTTGTCTGTATTATAAAAGGTACTACTGGTACATCCTTGGCTTATTACAATATCTGAACTGTCCAGTTGAGTGCTGGCATGGGCTCCCATAAATGGATCGCCATGTTGCATTAACATATATTTTTGAGCATTAACAATTGCTGTAACCCGTGCTTTTGGCGAGCAGGTATCAATAGTTTGCTCTTTTCCTTGTTGGTATTGTGCTGATGATAATGGCCATATGGTTGTTAAAACTGCATCCATCGAATAAGTCCTTAATAAGTTAAATCACAGCTTCCTGACTGGTATCAGTCATAATAGCTTCCATGGTAGAACAACAGCTAACGATTTCCTGAGATAGTTTGCATAGGAAAAGTGGCTGGTTCTCTTTGAAAAAAACCGAAATAAAAGTAGTCTGGAATTATAAGGAAGGGTAATTTTTAATTATTTCTTGGATACTCTATTGATAAAGTGAGTTATGCGCCAGCAAGCGCAAGGATGCCAGAACCATGATTCACGAAAACCAGCTCAATCCTACGGTACGGACACTTGAGCCATCGGCAACATTGAAAATCAATGAACTTAGTCAGCAATTAATAAAAGAAGGGCGGGATATTATCCGGCTTGGTTTGGGGCAATCGCCTTTTCCAGTACCTGATATTGTTGTAAAAAGCCTGCAGAAGCACGCTCATGAAAAAGATTATCTCCCGGTACGCGGGCTTCAGGCTTTGCGTCAGGCAGTCGCTGACTACTACCAGAGCAGGGGGCTCGATGTGGATGCTGAATCAGTACTGGTTGGTCCGGGTTCCAAAGAGTTGTTGTTTAATATCCAAATGGCCTGTCAGGCTGAGCTGATTCTACCTGCTCCCAGCTGGGTATCCTATGTGCCCCAAGCTGTTATGTTGGGACGAAAGGTTAGTTACTTGCCAACGACTATGGATAATCAATGGCAAATGCTTCCCGAACAACTGGAGCAGTTAGCGCCTCCAGGGGATGAAGCGCGCTTTCTTCTGTTGAATTATCCATCAAACCCAACTGGCGCAAGCTATGAGCCAGAACAGCTGAAAGCACTGGCTGAAGTGGCAAGACGGCAGAAGATCATTATTATTGCTGATGAAATTTACGGTGAAACCCGGTTTTCTGGTCAGCATCACTCCATGGCTACTTTCTATCCTGAGGGTACTATCCTCAGTGGTGGATTGAGCAAATGGTGTGGTGCTGGAGGCTGGAGATTGGGTACGATGGTTTTCCCGAAAGAGCTGCGCAGAGTCCAGGATACCATGGCAGTTATTGCCAGTGAAACTTTTACCTCAACCAGTGCTCCAATTCAGTATGCAGCGTGTACAGCCTTTGCAGGAAGTTCTGAAATTACCCGGTATCTTGAGCAAAGTCAGCAGGTTCTGGCGCTGATAGCCGAGTATATGGTGGGCTCCTTGAGAAGTATAGGCTTGCAAATGGCTGATCCTGTGGGAGGTTTCTATCTCTTTGTCAGTTTTGAAGCATTCCGTGAGCAGCTGAGCGCTCGCGGTATAAACTGCTCTGATGACTTATGCAATATCTTACTGTCAGAGACCGGTGTAGCGGTGCTTCCTGGCAGTGATTTTGGTTTAATGGCAGACCAGTTATTTGTCAGAATGGCATTTGTAGACTTTGATGGAGCCAGAGCACTTGATGCGGTGACAGCAGGGCATTACGAGCCAGAGGGCTTTGTTCAACAGTATTGCCCAAGATTGTTTGCAGCATGTCAGCGCTTAGAGCAATGGCTGGGTCAGTTAGGTAACGACAATAATTAATCAAATGTTGGCTTTTTAGAGTACAGGTAATGGGGATGAAGTGGTTAAAGGTTTTGGGCGTCAGCCTGTGTATTTTCCTGACAGGGTGTCAGACGGTGTCGACAACCAATTCCGGCTCAATCGGTGTGCATCGGGAGCAGAAAATGTTCTCCCTGCTGTCCGAAAGTCAGGTGAGTGCTATGTCAGCAGAGGCTTACCAGGAAGAGTTAAGCAAGGCCCGTAAAAAAGAGGTGTTGAACCAGAAGCCTGCCGACGTTAAAAGACTGCGTACGATTGCTGACCGTCTGGTGTCTCATGTTGCGGTGTTTCGACAGGATGCCCGGAACTGGAAGTGGGAAGTCAATCTGATGACCGATAAACAGCTCAATGCCTACTGTATGCCAGGGGGCAAGATCATGTTTTATACCGGTATCATTGACACTCTCAAACTAACCGATGATGAAATTGCCGCCATCATGGGGCACGAAATGGCGCATGCCCTTAGGGAGCATGGGCGTGAGGCTATGTCTCAGGCTTATGCCGTGCAGCTGGGTCAGGATACGCTGGGTATTCTTCTGGGTGTTAGCCCTGAGGTAATGAATATTGGCAGTACCGTAGTGAATTATGCGTTGACATTGCCTAATAGTCGTACCAATGAGGCCGAGGCTGACCTCATTGGGTTGGAGCTGATGGCGCGGGCTGGTTATAACCCAAGAGCTGCTGTCAGCCTGTGGAAAAAGATGTCAGCGCAAAGTGGTGGAAGTGTGCCGGAATTTATGAGCACACACCCGTCCCACGATACCCGTATTAATGGACTAAATGCCAATATTGTAAAAGTGGATCATCTCTACCAGCAGGCGATCAGCAAAACCAATTAACCCTTAGGTGCTACTGGATTGGCAGGGTCCATACTCCAGCCAATCCAGCCGTCGTCAAAGACACTGATCTTTTTCCAACCCATAAGATAAGCCGCAAAAAAAGCTTCACTGGCGCGCCAGCCGGTGCCGCAATAAAAGCTCACTTCCTTGTCCGCAGTAATCCCTTTTTTCTGCCACATTTTTTCAATTTCTGTCCATGAGCGCATGGTGCCATCAATGTCCTGATAGTTGAGCATGTCATAAGCACTTTCACCGTTTTCCAGTAAAACAGAGCCTGGGATATGTCCTGCCTTGCTGTAACGGAAGTAACCGGATTTCTCACCGTTAAACTCCTCAGGCGTCATTACGCTGGCCAGGATGGTATCTGGATCATCCATAAGCGCTTTTACTTCCGGAATATTGATGACCAGGTCATCATTATCCGGAACCTGAAGTGTCGTGCGAGCTAAAGGGGTTGGGTAATTAACGTTGGTTTCCAGGTTATATCCCTGAGCCTTCCATGCCTGCTTGCCACCATTAAGTACACGTACATCAGTAACACCCGAATATAGTAGGGCTACAGCGGCACGGTAAGCGCCCATAGCAAGCTCATCGGCATAGACAACGACCATTGTGCTTTTATCAATGCCGTATTGAGCCAGCAGTTTAGCCAGTCGGTTATCCGGTATAAAATTCCACGAGGGGGTTCCCTGATTCCATTCAATCTCACGGGTATCTAGGTAAATGGCGCCAGGGATATGCCCTGATCGATATTCGGATTCCTCTTCGTAACCCACTTCAAGAGTGATCAGGCTCTGTTCTTTTTTTCTTTCCAACTGCTGTTGTAACCACTGGGGATAAACCAGTTTGTGGTATTTTGGGAGAACTATAGTTTCATTACCTGCATCTCCCCACGCCTGAATACCACCAGCAAGCTGGTATACTTCTGTGAAGCCCTGCTGCTTCAAGCTCTGGTACAGGGCGCCAGCGGAGCCGTCATTTTGATCATAAACAACCAATGGCACCTCTTTTTTATGGATCCCTTTTTCTGCCAGAAGCTGTTGTTGATCTTCTGATGAATCAGCTAACTCAAGCCAGTGGGGCTGAAAGCTGATGGCATCTTTTATATGCCCCTGCTTAATACCTTCACCGGCTGGCCATCCGTTAAAAAAATGATCTGCACGGGCATCAATAATGACCAACGGCTTAGAACTGATCTGCCATTGTTGCAGCTGCGATACAGATATTTCTTCCATGGGGAAATGAGCCTTCTCCTGATTAAACATTCGACAGCCAGTCAAATTGATGGTGAATAAAATCGAAGTAGAAAAGAGGGCTGCACACAAACAGAGTGCAAAAGCAGAGCGCGGAACACGCTTCCGAGGTGCCATAAAGGTTTGTCTCCTGTTGGTTCAATAGCAACAGTAATGGGTTTTCAAGAAAACAAAGACAGCGTTTAAATTGTCATTCAATGGGGGTGTAGGATAACGCAGCCCAGTGATAAAAAGAGGGCGTATAATTCCTGACATTGGTGTAGCCTGCCGCTTTCAGTACCATAACCATATAGGCGGAGCGAATACCTGCAGTGCAGTAAACAACAATTGGGCTGGTTTTCGTAATATCCTGCTCGGATAAAATTTGATTGATTTCGTCAAATGACTTCAGGGTTCCGTCCGGCATAAGCAACTGCTGAAATGGTAAGCTGACTGCGCCGGGTAAGTGACCCTTCCTGGCTTCACCAAGGTCTTTCTGGCCTTGATATTCTTCTGGGGAGCGTGAGTCGATAACACGAAACTTGGCGTAATCCGTGTAAAGTGCTTTGGTGTTTATGGTTGATGAGTCATCTCTGCGGGTTATCTTAAAGTCGCTTCTGGTATTGAATAAGGTGGGAATAACAGTCGTTTTCAGTCCTTTTTCTTTCCAGTAGCTGTAACCGCCATCGAGAATGCGAACATTTCTTAACCCAGCTACCCTCAGGCTCCAGACAATACGACCATCTTCTCCCCAGCCTTGGTGAGCATCAGCATAGACAACAATATTATCAGTCGGGGTCAGGCCAATCTTTTGGATCTGATTTTCCAGTGCCTGATTATTAAGCACGGTTCCCCATGTTTCGCTGCCAGTTTCTCCAATCATGTCAGAAAATGATTGCCATTGAACGGATCGGGCTCCGGGAATATGCCCTTTAAGGTATTCAGAATGCTCTCGGGCATCGATTAGAAGGTAGTCTTTCAGGTTGCTGACAACGGTCTCGGCACTGATAAAGTAGTCCTGAGGTGCGGCCTGCAATAATCGAAGAGGCAGCAAAGCCAGTATGAGCAGTAAAAAGTGCCCGTGGGCGTACGATCGTAATTGTTTTTTACACATCCGAAGCAGTTCCTGAGTCCCGCAAATAGATGGTCTTCAGGAAAAAGACCAGAACGGTGATAGCAAACAGTGTCAGGAGAGCCGTTACAAAAAGACGGCTTCCACCCGTCAGCATTCCACCGACGTAGGAGTAAATCAGGGTCGCTGGTAATTGGCCAATACCCGTGGCTATCAGGAAGTGCCGGAGCTTCATTGATGTCAGTCCGGCACCGTAGCTGACAATATCAAATGAAATGAAGGGCAGTAGTCGGGCTATAAGGACTGTGTACTGACCATGACGGGCAAAAAACCGATCCACTTGCTCAATGGCAAAATGGCTGGTGAGTTTTGTCACAAAGCCCCGACCGAACCAGCGGGCGAGGAAAAAACAGAGCACAGCCGCCACCATTGCACTGCTCCAGGAGAGCAGCGCCCCCTGCCACCAACCAAATACAGCAGCGTTGGCAAAGGTGATCATAAAAGCTGGAAGCGGGGCTAATACTGCCTGGAGAACCATCATCAACGCAGAAACCAGCGGTGCCCAGACTCCAAAGCTCAGAATATATAGTCGCACCTGGTCAATATCCACGGATGATAAAATGTGGATCATTTCAGATAACCATTCACGTACCGGCGGGATGACCAGTGCAACGATGATCAATAACAGGGTAATAGCCGGTTTGATAATGGTTTGAATGCTCATTTAGCGGTTTTCTATTGTTGGGTTTTTTCCGGTATTTTGCAGAAGCCTTCTGCAGGAACATCCAAGGCTGCATTAAATTTACTGGACATGTTCTGAAAAGCAATAAGTCCTGTCAGCTCTATGATCGAGTCATTATCAAAATAGGCTTTTAACTGTTTCATCAGCTCTGGAGTTACCTGACGGTCGCTATAAGTGACCGTTTCTGTATATTCCAGTGCAATCCGTTCCTGGCTACTGAACAGGTCAGAGTTTTTCCAGTCATCAAGCGCTTCGACCTTGTCCATACTGCCTGCACGTTTAGCCAGAGTCATGGCGTTAACGTCAACACAGAACGCACACCAGTTAACCTGAGAAACTCTGACCGTTACCAGTGAACGCAGTTCCGGTGACAGTGGGGATTTTTTGCGATCCAGAACGCCATAAAGAGCGGCTACCGTGGCAAATAGCTTTGGGACTCTGGCCCATAGCAAGCCAGGCTTAAGGACTTTTCCATAGCGGCGCTTCTGGCTCCAGAAAAAGGGCTTGAGCCACCAAGGATAGGAGTGAAGAGGTTTCTCCGGTACGTACATGGCTGATTCCAGCGTGCAGTTCCATAGTAGGTCAATCGATGTTGGCAGGAAAGGCGGAGATCTACAAGGGACAGGGGACAAATCCCTATGCATTCTGGTGAGCGCGTGATCTGGGTCAGCTGTTTTCAGTTTCCTTGGATTGAACCGTCCATATATATACCCAATGGGTTTTAAGTGGCTACGTGGTGGCAAATAAGCGAAGTCCCGGGAGCATAGAAAAACTATGTGGCCGGGCCTGCACTCCAGTGAGCGAATGCAGCCAACAAAGTAGCAACTTGACAGGCGACGGGTATACAGGTGTTACGACTGAAAGCAGAGCTTAAGTGAATTTTGTCTATAGTTCTGAACAGTTCAACCACGGAGGCACCCTATGCAGGCTGATACCTTTTCATTACAACAGTTCAATATTAATGGCATTTCAGTCTGGGCCGCTGTTGAAGGTACGGGACCTTTGGTGATTATGGTTCATGGCTGGCCAGAGCTCTGGTACTCGTGGCGGCATCAGATCCAGGCGGTTGCTGCTGCCGGGTATCGGGTGGTGGCTCCCGACGTGCGGGGTTATGGTGGAAGTGATAAACCGTACCCAGTTGAAGCATACGACATGATTCATCTGACCGGCGATGTGGTGGGGTTGATTGATGCATTAGGAGAGGAAACAGCTATTCTGGTCGGTCATGACTGGGGTGCTCCAATATGCTGGAACACTGCCGCTTTATACCCGGAAAGAGTTTCTGCCGTCGCAGGGCTCAGTGTTCCTTATATGCAGCGAGGTGAGGTTTCTGCCATTGAACTCTGGAAACAGCTGTACCAGGGAAAGTTTTTCTATCAGCTCTATTTTCAAAAAGAAGGCATTGCAGAAGCGGAGCTTGAAGCTGATATACCAAGAGCGCTCAGGACGATGTACTACGCTATTTCCGGTGACTGCCTTGCTGAACATAGCTGGGAGCAACTGATGGCCTCTAAAGGACCTGATGATAGTTTGCTGGGTGGTATGCCTGACCCAAACCCCTTGCCAGAATGGCTTACGGACGAAGACTTACGGTATTTTGTGGATGCCTATAAGCTGAGTGGTTTTCGAGGTTCACTTAACCGCTACAGGGCTCAACAGCGAGACTGGGCGTTATTACCCCAGCTGTCAGAGTTAACGGTTGATCAGCCTAGCTGCTTTGTTGCAGGCTCTCTGGATATTGTGCGTGGTCTTATCCCCGGGGTGGATCTCTATGAAAATCCTGGTGTGAGTTGCACTGACTTCAGGGGAGCAACCATTATTGACGGTGCTGGCCATTGGGTTCAGCAGGAGAGGCCGGATCAGGTCAATCGTGCGCTGCTGGTTTTTTTATCTGAACTTTCATGATGATTAAAAAGATTGAGAAACAGGTCTCAAACTATTGTTAATAACCGGTGCAGAATGCCGCTGTTAAGAGAACTGTTGACCTGGATGAATGAAACAAGGTGGCGAGAGAGAGATGATCAGCTTCTGACGACAATTCAACGTTGTGTATTTGCTGATAAAAGAATAGATAAATATCTTTGGGGTAACCACCATAATGAAAAATAGCCTGTCCGTATTTTTGCTGGGCACCCTGTTCTCTGTCAGCTCAGGGGCTGCTTTCGCCGTTGATTGCTATGAAGAATCCAGAAATTTCGTATCTCTGGGGGAGGCATACTTTGATGTGGGTGATCCTGTTCGGTTTAGTTCCAGTGAAAAAAAGCAGCTGAGAGACCTTTATAAATCAATAAAAGGCGAGTGGGAGGGAGAGTCTGTTTTTACGGATTGCAGAGGTTCTAGTAAGGCGATGAAAGCCTATAGTAAAACCTATGAAATGGAAACAGAGGTTGAAAAAGGGCGGGAAGAAACTATCCGCTTTCAAACGGACAAGAGAGACGGTAATAAAACGGCGATGGATGTTGCCTATTATTTCGATGATGAGACTATTTTTCATTATCAACGATCAGGCTCAACGATAACGGTTGAAGAGAAATATTATCAGCCTAATGGCAGTGGTGCCCATTTAGTTGAGAATTTGATTTCTTTTGATGCAAGAGGAAAAAAAATGTCTATCGACATTACATCGTACCTTAATGGTCACTTTTCATCTCATCAGACGATCAGTCTGATTAAGAAATGAGCTTTATTATCCATTGGTCTTATTGCTTCACTCTTTTTGAGGCGTTTCGGGTGGGGCTGTTCAAATATTACAACTAATGTCGAAGTGTACTGCTCAGTAAATTCAGTAATATCGGGGATTGCCATGGAAGGCATGTAGTCAGTTTGCAGGGAGTAGCTGTATGAGTAGTATCATTTCAGGCAGAGGTATACTGTATAAAGCCACTATAGTGGGCTATTTAATGCTGCTGCTGGTTTTTGTTCTGTTTATGACCGCTAAATATGCAGCTACGTCTAATGACGTTCTGCCTGGCTCTGGATTAGGGTATTTATCTGAAATAGAAGTTGATTTTCAGTTAAATAGCACAGAGTTATCCGATGAGGTTATTGAAAAGGGCAAAGCGCTTTCTTCACAGAAAGGGCGTGATATTGTCATTGTTATTGATGCTGGGCATGGTGGAAAAGACCCCGGGGCGGTCGGACCTAATGGTGCCCTGGAAAAAGATATTTGTTTAGCTATTGCCAGAAAACTGGCTGCATTGCTGGAAAAAGAGAGCGGCTTTAAACCCATTATGGTTAGAGATGGGGATCGTTTTATCTCAATCATTGATCGATTGAAATTTGCTTTAAAAAATAAGGCTGACATGGTGGTTTCGATACATGCGGATGCCTTTAAGGTTAAAGGCGTTCATGGGTCTTCGGTTATTTATCACCCAAGAAATAAACTGGAGCGTACTCAGCATATTGGCCAGCTGGTGCTGAAAGAACTTGGTAAAATTAACAGGCTACACAGCCATGGCGTTAAAAAGCAGGCTATTACCGTTCTGGCTGCAAGAAAAATCCCATCGATTATGATTGAAGCTGGCTTCATCTCTAATGCCTCAGAAGCGAAGAAGTTGGTGACAAAGAGTTATCAAAACAAGATGGCTCACTCTATCTTCGTCGGCATAAGAAAACATTTTTACTCACAGCCACCTCAAGGTGCATGGGTAGCTAATATGTCTGAGCGAATCAGGCATAAGCTTAATAGCCATGGTGAGACTCTCAAAACCACTCACCTGCTGGAATTACCAGTACACTTCTAAACTCTCCGATTGCAGATTTTCTTTTGCTCATACATCATTTCGGACGTTTCTAACGTGTAGCGTACGACAAATTGATGTTGGCTGGAGGGTATCGTGTCGCAGGTTGTGATCAGAGAAGCGGTTGCAGAGGATTCTGCATTGATTCTGGGGTTTGTTAAGGACCTTGCCCGATTTGAAAAAGCAGAAGATGAAGTGATTGCCACGATTTCTGATATTCAGGCGTCAATCTTTGGGCTTCATGCCACGGCAAAAGCCATTATCGGTGAACTGGATGGAAAGCCTATCGGTTTTGCAGTCTATTTCTATAACTATTCAACGTGGCTGGGAAGAAAAGGTCTTTATCTGGAGGATCTGTATATTGCTCCGGAGTATCGCAGTTTAGGTGCGGGGAAAGCGATGTTGAAATACTTGGCAAGGAACGCGGTTGCTGAAAATTGCGGGCGTTTTGAATGGAGCGTGCTGGACTGGAATGAGCCAGCCATCGAGTTTTATGAGTCCATTGGGGCTAGGCCTAAAAGTGAATGGGTGGGCTATCAGTTGGTTGGGGCAGCATTGACAGCTTTTGCTGGTGATCAGTAATTCAGGGGAAATACTGGGAGCTCACTCTTAAGAGCTCCCAGTATCTCTATTTTTAAGGCTGTCTTGACCAGACACGGATTTTATCTATTTCCTCTTTATCAATACTCAGGGATTCCAGGAATTCCTGGTGTGCCTCTGGCTCCATCTTTTCAAACTGCTGATGCCAGTTTTTCATGTCATCTTCGCTGAACCCGGCCGCTTTCATAATCTCTGTCCAACGGTCTTTATTGACCATGCTTTGCTCCAGTAAGGAAGGTTGTTTAAGAAGCAATACAATCGCTTTTTGCTGGTGGCGGAGCTTCTGGATCTCATGTTCAAGAGCCATCAGCTGATCGCGTAAAATGCGTTCCTGCTCCATATCGTCTTCACGGTTTAGAAGAGGCGCAATATTGCTGACTGGTATGCCGAAAGCACGATAAGCCATGATGGCTTCAAGGCGTTTGATTTCATTCTGCCCATACCATCGGTAGCCATTCTCCGATCGAGTGTGAGGCATGAGTAAACCTTCACGCTCGTAGTAGAGAATCGTAGTACGCGATACATCGTATTTTCTGGCCAATTGAGTAACCGTAAGCATATGGCCTCCAGGGTGAATACGAGGTCAATTCTCAACCCTACACTAATAGACGGGTCAATAGAAAATCAAAACAAGATCACTGGACTCATCTAAGGTTATTTTTTGCACTTAATAGGAGCGTTTATAGGTGATTCAGCGTCTATTTGTTTATGGGACATTAGCTCCGGGCCGAGAAAATCATCATATACTGGATAAAGTATCGGGAACGTGGGAGTCAGCAAGCATAAAGGGGTTTCTATTGGATAAAGGTTGGGGGGCTTCCATGGGTTATCCTGGCATTATGCCCTCAGATGAAGGTGATGAGGTTAAAGGGTGGGTTTTGTCATCTGGAGAACTGGCTCGGTACTGGACAGCCATTGATGAGTTTGAGGGGCGAGAATATAGGCGGGTTCCTGTAATGGTAAAGCTGAAGGAGCAATCTGTGGAAGCTTTTGTGTATGCCATTCGAATATAGCACCGGAACAGGTTCTTTTTTGTAACTAATTGATTCTATGTTGGTTATTTTTATCTATTGGAATATATGTAATAACATATGGTGACAGTCAGGTATTTTCTTTAAAATGCCCTGTCTTATGATTCCAATGAAGAAGAGGTCGTCTCATGGACGTAATGGAGCAAATAAAAGATCAGATTGAATCCCATGATATCCTGCTGTACATGAAGGGCTCTCCCAAATTGCCGCAGTGTGGTTTTTCGTCCAAGGCGGTTCAGGCTTTAATGGCCTGCGGTGAACAGTTTGCTTTTGTTGATATACTGGCCAATCCTGAGATTCGTGCCAACCTGCCCAAGTATGCTAACTGGCCTACCTTCCCACAGTTATGGATTAAGGGTGAGCTGATCGGTGGTAGTGATATTATCATTGATATGTTTAACAGCGGTGAGTTGCAGCAGCTGATTGCTGAGGCTGCTGGTTCTGCAGAAAAGGCTGAAGACTGATATTCGCCACGGCTTGGCTTGGGTGAGAGTCCTCTGTATTGAAATAGAGCTTCTCACCTAGCTGAAGTTAATTACATCGCTTTAACCGAAACACTTTTTACTTTCTTCCTGTTTAAGGCTTCCCTTCAGGGAGCTGTGTTTTTTCAGCGTTTCGTCTGTCAGAGCCCATATCGCGTTCTTCAAAAAATTTCATATCGAATGGAAGTGAGTCCATTTGTTGCGGCGAATGAGTTACAGGAGCTTGAGGGGTAAAAATAAATCTCATATCCCTGGTAGCGGTATAAGACATTTCTGGACGAAGATGATGTCTTTTTGGAAAAGAAGCAAACTTTTGGCTGGTATCTTCCGGCATTTCTAATCGTTGACGTTTCCGTGTTTTACTAACCACCCTATCCTGGTGAATTGGGTTCGATTCACTAATGTCTTTACAGTTACCTCCCACCTTCTCAGGAGCTGAGTGTTGGCGTGTATAAACTGCTACTGGCTTTAAGAGATTGCCATCCTTGTGATTTGGATCACTCGTAATGTTGATTAATGAGAAAAGTTCAGAAATCTGATTGTCTGAATCATCAAAAGGAATTGATTCTTTTTTCTCTCTGGCACCCAAGGGTTTGAATGTTTGCTCTGATGTTTCCGTTCCTCTTTGTCCTGGCATGTGTATTTGAGGGTGAGAAAGCGGGCTAACATCCCGTCGGTTATGAGAGCTGCTTACTTTTTGACTTTGAGATTGATGAAGAGAGACTGTGGCCTGAAAGCTCTCTCTGGATGGAAGATGCTCGGCGCCCGGAGGGCTGAAGCGGGATGATGATGCAGGTGAATCCATTGGTTTAGTCCAACAATAGATTTCGAAAATAGTTTCGATTCTATTATTTCTGCAAAGTTCAACTCATATGACATACCACTCGTTAAAGCAAAAGTTATAGCCTGTTGCAGTTCGGCAAAGTGTGCATACCTATATAAAACTGTTGTGGGCTGTCTATTTACTGAAAAATGATCATATGTTGAAACATATTGGAACAGTGATTGATCATTTTTTCGCAGGTGTAGGCGGCTAATCCTTCTTTTGCCAATAAAATTGCGGTCGTTGGTAAAATTTATAGCTATTTGTCTCTGTTATGGTAGGCGAAAACCGTAGTCCTGTGTATGATTATGTTCGCAGTTTTTGTGGTGCGCTGTTCGGTGTGGTTCCTGATTTGGACTATCGTATTAAAGCGTATAACTTCGTAAACCATTGGAGATACACTTATGGGCGTTTTAGTAGGCAAGAAGGCTCCTGACTTTACGGTACCTGCAGTACTGGGTGATGGCTCTATTGTTGATGCTTTTACACTGTCCGAAGCCATCCGTGGTAAGTATGGTCTGCTGTTTTTTTACCCTCTGGATTTCACTTTCGTATGTCCTTCTGAGCTGATCGCTCTGGATCATCGTATGGATGCTTTTCAGGAGCGTGGCGTTGAAGTTATTGGTGTTTCCATTGACTCTCACTTTACCCATAACGCATGGCGTAATACCCCTGTAGATCAGGGTGGTATCGGTCAGGTCAAATACACACTGGCTGCTGATATGACACACGACATCTGTAAATCTTATGATGTTGAGTCTGAAGGTGGTGTGGCTTTCCGTGGTGCTTTCCTGATCGATAAGGACGGTCTGGTTCGTTCTCAGATTGTTAATGATCTGCCATTGGGTCGAAATATGGACGAGTTGATTCGTCTGGTTGACGCTCTGCAGTTCCATGAAGAACATGGTGAAGTTTGCCCAGCTGGTTGGAGCAAGGGTGACAAGGGTATGACTGCTTCTCCAGATGGCGTTGCCAAGTACCTTTCTGAGAGTGCTGATGGCCTTTAAAATCTGGCTCTGAGTAAAAAAAGCTGCCTATGCAGCTTTTTTTTAAAAAGTTTTTTGCAGTGGAATACTTGACTCACGGCAAAATAACCTTATCATTCGCTGCCGTTGGTTGGTGACGAGAAATCACCCCCCACATGTTGTTCCCTGATAGCTCAGTTGGTAGAGCAAATGACTGTTAATCATTGGGTCGCTGGTTCGAGTCCAGCTCGGGGAGCCACTTTTTCTTGAGAGGTGTTTTAATTAAACAACTCTTAGAGGAAATGGGTCGTTAGCTCAGTTGGTAGAGCAGTTGGCTTTTAACCAATTGGTCGTAGGTTCGAATCCTACACGACCCACCATTAAGCTACTTGCTAATGGTGTGTGACCGCCTTATGATATGGCGGTTTTTTTATCCTGACCAATAAGTGTCAGTGATAAATACATAATTTTGCTCTTTAAAAGATTCTTTGTAAAAGAATGGGTCGTTAGCTCAGTTGGTAGAGCAGTTGGCTTTTAACCAATTGGTCGTAGGTTCGAATCCTACACGACCCACCAAATTGCTCTTTGTATTAAGAGAAT
>NZ_JOJP01000001.1:4364140-4836928 GCF_000710775.1 Endozoicomonas elysicola | reverse complement strand
AAAACTGTCGCTTAGTTCCCTGATAGCTCAGTTGGTAGAGCAAATGACTGTTAATCATTGGGTCGCTGGTTCGAGTCCAGCTCGGGGAGCCATTACTTAAACGGTGTGACAGCTATTTATCATGCGATAATAGGATCATGCCGTTGAATCGAAAACGGGTCGTTAGCTCAGTTGGTAGAGCAGTTGGCTTTTAACCAATTGGTCGTAGGTTCGAATCCTACACGACCCACCAAATTCTTAAGTGAAGAAAATTTAATAGCCGTTGGCACCTTTTTGCCAGCGGTTTTTTTATGCCTGTCTGATATCCTTTCTCAATATTTTCTCTAACCACACAGGCTGAAAACTGCTCCTGCGTTTTCTGTATCTCCACCATCCATGGTGCCTATCACAAAGCACACAACGAAAAGCTCTTCTTAGTGCTTTTTGTGATCTCTGTGGTTCAATTTGGTATTCAATAATTATGCTCAGTGGAGCTTAAGCTGTGGCCGAGTGGTTCTACTGATCAGGTCTTTCAAAATCAGTGTTCCTGTTCTTAATTTGCCAAAGAGTGTCATCTGGTGCATTCGGTACAAGCTGATGTAGAACCATTTGGCCAGGGTGCCCTCAATCATCATGTCCCCGGTAATGGCGCCCATCAGGTTGCCTACTGCACTGAACCGGCTCAGGGAAATCAGGGAGCCATAATCCTTGTAATTAAACTCCAGTGGTGCAGCTCCATTCGCCTGGGCAATCAGGCTTTTGGCCAGCAGAGATGCCTGTTGGTGAGCTGCCTGTGCGCGTGGAGGGATAGTAATGCTTTCATTCTTGCTGTCAGTTAATGTACAGCTTGCACAGTCACCCATGGAATAAATCTGGTCGTCCAGTGTTGTTTGCAGCGTTGGGCGCACAATCAGCTGGTTGATACGGTTGGTTTTCAGTCCATCCATCTGAGACAGAAATTCGGGGGCTTTAATGCCAGCAGCCCAAATTCTCAAGTCTGATTCAATAAATTCACCATCACGAGTGGTGACACCGCCCGCCTGGATTTCACTTACCAGCTGTTGGGTCATAACCCGGATGCCCATTTTATTCAGCTGCTTGTGAACGCTACTACTGATTCTGACTGGGAGTGCTGGAAGGATTCTTTCACCACCTTCAATGATGGTGACTTCTAAATGCTCTGGTTTTATCGCATCAAGGCCGTATCTGGCGAGTTCGATGGCAGCGAAATGGAGTTCCGCAGCCAGCTCTACCCCTGTGGCTCCAGCGCCAATAATGGCAATGCGCAGTTTGGATGCATCATTGCCACTGGCCTGTGCATGGAGATAATGGTTAATCAGTGTTGTGTGTATTCGTTCGGCCTGCTGGCGGTTATCAAGGAACAGACAGTGCTCTCTGGCGCCCGGTGTATTGAAGTCATTAGCCGTGCTGCCTACAGCAATAACCAGTTGATCGTAACTCAAGGTTCTGGCGGGTACGACTTGTTGACCATTACCATCGAGGATAGGGCTAAGGCCGATGGACTTGTTAGCACGATTGATGCTTTCCATCTTTCCTGGAATAAAACGAAAGTGGTTCCACTTGGCCTGGGCTAGATAGCTGAGTTCATCTTCAAAGGCATTCAGTGAACCTGCAGCAACTTCATGCAGGAGTGGCTTCCAGAAATGGGTGTTTTGAGCATCAACCAGAGTAATTTCAGCCCGCTGCTTTTTTCCAAGTTTTTTGCCAAGGCGAGTGGCCAGCTCAAGGCCACCGGCACCACCACCAACAATGACTATTTTCTTTTTATTAACGAGAGTTTCGTTTTTCACAGTTATTCCAGTTTCTTTATATTTGGTGGGTTGCCTGTGTTGCTGCAAGCTGCAGTGTTAAGAGGGTATAACAAAATAGCCGATAAGTCGGCTCAAAACGCCGAGCAGAACAATAACCGCAGCCAGCCATGCCATCAGACGTAGAGGTTTGAATGGTGGTCGTTCGGCTTCATTAACCCCTTCTTTTAAATACTGATTGACACGTTCCTGGTCTTCAGGATAAAGCCGGTTTACTTGTCGATCAGGTGCAAGATGCTTTTGATCAGTGATAGGCGTTGCAGTGTCTTGACTCATGGTGATAACTCCCTTTCTTCAGCAAAAAACATAGTACATTCTCCGGTTAGCGGAAAGTGGTAGTACGGTTTTTGACCAGTTTATCCTTCTTATTTAAAAAGGCATCATCCGAAAATGCCATACAGCAGGCTGAGAAACAGTATCCATTTGAGGGTGTAGTAGAGCGTCCGGTTATAATTTTTAATACGTTTGCCCAGAAGCCGAACCTGGTAAAGGTACTGAAAGGCTTTGTTCAGACCTCCTACCCGATCCCCATCAAGGTTCTGTGTTGCGCTGGCGGCCATGACGAAGCGTGAGAAAAAATGATTAAATGCTGTTGCCAGTGGGTTGTTCATGGGCCTTTCCACATCACAAAACAGAATGATACGATCCTTGTCGGTGCTGTTTTCTGCAAAGTGAATATAGGTTTCATCAAACATCACCGATTCTCCATCTTTCCAGTAATAGACCTCATCATCAACACTTATAAAGCATTCTTCTGTATTCGGTGTGATTAGTCCAAGGTGGTAGCGAAGAGAGCCTGCGTAAGGATCCCGGTGCCGGACCAGCCGGCTGCCTGGTGGCAACATGGCAAACATTGCCGCTTTAATGCCGGGAATATTTCTCAGTAGTTCAACGGTCTTTGGGCAGAGTGATTGTGCGGAGGGGAGTTCGTCACCATACCATTTCAGATAAAAGCGCTTCCAGCCCGTTTTGAAAAAAGAGTTAAAGCCAATATCATCCAGTTTATCGGCAGCTTTTATGTGGCTCTGTCTGTAAAGCTGCTGAGCTTCGTCACGAATGCATTCCCAGTGCTGATCAAGAACTTTGAGTTCCGGGAAGTGGCTGGTATTAATATACGGAGTACAGGGAATTTTCGAGAATAAATACATAATGGCATTAACTGGTGCCATAAAGGTGGAATGGTCGCTGAGCTGTCGAAATGGGCGGTGACGAACTTTTCCTCGATGGTGAGTATAGAGGGCAGCGGCAATACAGTAGTAAATCAGTAGTAATTTGGGAGCCAGTAAATCAGCAATCATGGTGATGATCCATTAAGTGGTGCTGGATAACTATAGTTCTTCATCAGTTTTCAATAAGGGATAAAGAGATGAGGCTTAACAGGGAATTGTTAGCGCTTGCTTTCCGACAGTGGTTTTATCAGTGGCAACAGAGTTTCAGGGAGGTGAAGCGCTATGGCAGAAAGCCCCGGTTCCTGATCCCATGGTTATGGTTGAAGCTCAGTTACCTTTTGGATGGGCCTTATGCCGTCAGTCGTCGTTATCATCGACGAATCAAATCCGAAAGTATTTACGTCTATGGCGAGACGCCTCTCACCACGCTTGAGATGATTGCAGAGAAAACAGGTGTAACGTCAGATGATCATGTGTTTGAACTGGGTGCAGGGAGTGGCTATACCAGTCTCTGGCTGCATGGGGTAAAAAAGTGTCAGGTCACTGCCATTGAGCAAGTTCCTCTGTTTTGTTGGCGTCTACATCGGACTGCTCGTCGCATGCGGCTTTCCTCCGTTAACGTCCGTTGTGAAGACTATATGCAATCGCCTTTGGACGATGCATCCATTGTTTATCTTTATGCTTCAAACCTCGATGATCATGTGATTTCTGAATTAGCAGAGCGTTTGGCTGATCTATCCGCTGGCGTGAAAATTATTACGGTCAGTTACGCACTACAGCCGTTTCTGCATCAGCAGGCTTTTAAGATTACCGATCAGTTTACTGTGCCTTTTGAGTGGGGAGAGGCAGAAGTCTTCGTTCAGGAAAGGATGTCTGCTACTGAAATACTGAAGATTATGGAGTCCAGTAGCAGTAGGCTAGAACATGCGATGGACTGAAGAAAGCTTACTTACAATCCGGCTGCCATAGCGCACAATCAGATCTGGCGTCTGTTGCTTGGGAAACTTCTCAAAACTGCTGTGGATAAAGGCCCAGGCGGCATGTGCCTGCTGGACAGGCTGCATCGCGTGCGGATGATCATTAAGCTCCTCATTGAAAGCAGTCATGCGCTGATCGAATCGATTGGCCAGTGCTTTCAGCTGCATTTGACTTGAAATGGTAACTTCAGTGTTTTGTTCGGCGATCAGCAGGTTAAGGTAATCTCTGGTCATATGTTGCATAAGGAGCGCCTGCTCCAGGAAACGAAGCTTCTGGTGGTTTCCTGACTGGGAGTTTGTTGCTTTTTGTCTCAGCAGGAGTAGCTGGCGATCCATTTTGGCCAGCACACGCAGTAACGAATTCGATGCCGGCGGCTGAGCGCTGGCAGGAATCGTGCTCAGCCAGGTAATGTGTTTACTGACGACGGGCCATAAGGATAAGACCGTTGCCAGAAGCTCATTAGCTTCGGGGTCAATGGTACGCTTTGGAAGGGCGTGGATACTTGTGTTTAATGCCTGTTGCGATTCTTGCAGAGCTTCCCTCGCATCCTGATCGAGAAAATCCAGCTGTAGCCTGTGAATATTGATAAGCATTTCATTCAGTTCAATCTGTTGCTGAAGAATCGTCTCAGGAGATAACAGCAACGCTTTCTCACTGGCCTTTATACTCATTACCAGAAAGAGGGTGGAGAAGGCGATAAAGATAGCAGCGCGAAAAGTCATAGGGCTTCCGGGTTGGTCTTTAATCTGTTTATTATCGGCAAACCGGTTGCTGGCTATAGGAGGCTGATCTCAGGGGCTTTGTGATTAAAGCGCCTTCAGATTATGTTTACATCCATCCATGGATGCCAGTGGTAATTACTATTTGTATCAAAGTTGTTCTGGAATGGACAGCCCAAGGCCTTAGCCTCTCAGGCCTGCTTCAGCTGCTCTTTCAATTTATCAGGCACACCAGTGATAATTAGCTGGTCATTGGTTTCATCATAACGAATCTGTCCACCAAGAAGCTCTGCATCGAAAGCGAGGCTGAGACCCTTGCTTCTTCCTGTGTAGCGTACCAGTTGTGTCAGCTTTCGACGCTCTGGGGACATGGGGGTGCTCATGTCATAATCCTGAGTATTCACAAAGCGGGCAAAGTCATCCGGACCTGCTTCACTGAGGTGGCCAGTCAGCTCCTGCATGGAGAGGCTCCCCCCTTCATCCAGTTTGTTCTGGCAGTAATCGTAAACCTGTCGTTTAACGATGGTTCGGTTTTCTTCAACCGGTTCTTCCTGGCAGTAGGCTTCGACTGCTTTGAGCAGGGTATCCGCTTCTTCCTTGCTGCTGCTGGTTTCACTGCAGCCAATCACTTCCTGGAACACAGTGCTTAGACGCTTCCCCCCCTTTGGGCGGAGAAAGGATAGATAGCGTCCAGCTTCAGGGTTTTTCTGCCAGTCTGTGATATTGATACGGCAGGCCAGAGACATGCGGGCTGTGTCGAGATAGGACGTGTCCTGGATGGTGAGTTCATCCGTGATGGTTACGCTGTTCTGGCTGCTGAGCATGCAGAGCAACAGGTAACGGGTCAGACCCTGCTGGTAATCTGAAAACATAACATAGCCACCACTGATGGCTCCGGCCTCACTCAGGCTCTGGCCAAGGCGTGCTAATGTTTCAGACGTTAATTGGGTAAAGCCGGAGGCCTGTTCTTCTACGCTCAGCTCAATATAAGTTTTCAGGCGCTCAGGAAAGCCGTCTTCGGCCAGATCTGAGAACTGCCCATAACATTTGTCGGGCTTTTTATTATAGGTTTGCAGCAAATCATCCAGTACCAGCTCCAGAGAGGGTGAGGAGGTCAGGCTTTGGGAGGCTGGAATGGCCTGTAGCTGTTCTGAACCCTGAGAGTGATCCAGTTTGTGAACAATAATCTGTTTGATGGTCATGACTTGATGGTAAGCAGTCTGGATTGATGTGTCAGTATGGTACAGGGATTCAATTTATTTTGCTTTACTGGGAGCCAGTCGGATGGCTCTGGCTTTTCTGTGGTAGGTCAGTGGTAATACCATTTCCACCTTCTAGCTATGGGTTGCACAGCCACTTTGAGTTACTGGCCAGCGTTGAAGCTTTTCGCCATAGCTACGGCTATGATTCGTCGCTTCGCCTTGTCCAGTAGCCCAAAATAGCTTGCTCGCTCTCATAGTTAGAAAGCGTAAGTGGTATAAGTTCACGGGCTCCTAGGCCGGTTCCTGACCGTTTTTCTGATACCTCTGACCCAATAGGTGGTAATGCAGCAGTGGCCAGATGAGGCAAACCCACAGGCTGATACCGATACCCTGAAGCCAGAGAAGGAGGTAGGCAGCGAAGTGGTGGTTAACATCTAGTGGCAGTTCAAGTCGTATTGGCCAGATAACGAGAACGGTTAACATTCCCGGAATGGTTCGGGTGCCAATCAGCTTCCATGATGGGGAGAGTTGTGTGATTCGAGTGTGGGTGTTTGCGACCAGCGTTGCTGTTGCTGTACCAAGGAGAAGTCCAGTGTAGAAGGATAGTTTCTGATAGGGCAGTGTGCTTCCATTACCTGGGCCAATGCTCAGAAGCTCGTGAGTGACCAGTGTCAACAGCCAGGGGGATGAGGTAATAAATAGAATGGATGTAACCTGTAATCGAGTCTGCAGACTCATCAGCCATTGGAGAAACCGTGTCTCATAATGGTAACTAATAATGATAATAGCTAGCCCAATCAGCAGTCCCACAAAAATCTGGGAGGGGTAATGTACCCCAAGGTACAGTCTTGACAGCATTATCAGTGCAATAAGTATCAGGGCTATCAGTCGGAATAAAGTAGATCTGATGGAGAGGAATGCCCATCCCCAAAACACAACGGCATTCTGGCTATGTCCGGACGGCATACCCCAGCGATTTTCCTCCCAGTTATTGAATAGCTCCGGGTGTTCAAAATAGGGTCTCGGTGAATTGAAGAGCTGCCGGCAGCCACCAAAGATCAACGTGCTGAAGAGTGTTGTGCAAGCCAATCTGGCTCCCAGAACGGTGTATCCGCTCCAGTAGAGGACAGCACAGATAAAAAGGTAGCCGCCTGAGTAGCCCGTAGTGGATAGCCACCGAAACCAAGTATCCATAGGTGCCAGAATAGCTTGAGTTTCTGCAATGAGCTGGGCTGGATCCAACATGCTTTTATTTTGGTGGGAAAGAGGAGAAAAGATTATCCAAGCTTTGTTTTACCTGTTTGTCCAGCATATGCTGGTTCGGATTTACTTTGGCCATAAGTTGTGTGCTTAGGTAAAGGTTCAGGAGTTCGCTGGCGATGACTTCATGGTCAATATTAGCATTGCTGTTTTCCTTCGGGTTTATAACTTCGTCAATAAACTCAATAAAGCCCTTTCTAAGGCTTTGGATTCCCCTTTTGACCAGCTCTGATGCATCATCCGAAAGCAGGTGAAGTTCATTACTGGTGCTGACGAGAAAACAGCAGTTTCGATAACTGACTTCCTGACTGTGTCGGTAGCCGGAAGTAAAAAAGCGACGGAGATCCTGTAAGGAGGGGCTGTAAATCAGATATTTGTCGATTCTTTGCTGGAGTTGCCACTCAAGGTAGTACTCCAGAACGCAGAGGTATAACTGCTCTTTATTTTTAAAGTGGTAATAGAGGCTGCCAGGGTGCATCTCAGTGGCTTCCTCTAATTGCTTCAGCGAGCAGGCATAAAAGCCCCGAGACCAGAAAAGGTCGAGAGCATCGCTTAAGACCTGCTGCCGATTGAATGAGGATGATCTTCCCATAAGCGCCATATTAGTTATTGTTATTCTAAGTTAGCAGACTTTCCCGATCTGATAACAGTCTTATGACTTGCTTCATGGTTATTGATATCTGCTTATGCCATGCTTCCTATGGCTCTAAGGCAATTCACTGGCGTGACTTCAGAGGTTACTGATTATGGCGTTAACTCCTTCTTCCATGGTTGAGCTGGGCTTTCAGGCTCACGATTTCAGTTTGCCAGATGTTTTTTCCAAAGCGCATAAGTCATTACAGGATGTTGCTGGGAGCAAAGGGCTGCTGGTGATGTTTATTTGTAATCACTGCCCATATGTTGTCCATATTGAAGAAGCGCTGGTGGCTTTGGGGAAGGAGTTTCATGGCACAGATCTTGGCATTGTTGCGATCAGTGCTAATGACATTAACGACTACCCTCAGGATTGTCCTGAGTTGATGGCCGAAAAGCAGTATGGCTTTCCTTATCTATATGATGAAACACAGGAGGTAGCCAGAGCATATCGGGCTGAATGCACGCCAGACTTTTTTCTATTTGATGGAGGTCTGAAGTGCGTCTATCGAGGACAATTTGATGACTCAAGGCCAGGAAATGGTAAGCCGGTAACGGGTAAAGATCTTCGAACTGCAATGACATCGTTGTTGAAAGGGGAGCCTGTCAGTGAAGACCAAAAGCCCAGTATTGGCTGTAATATCAAATGGCGGGTTTAGTCAGGTTTCTGAGGGTAATTCTTTAAGAAGGTCTCCTGCCCCATGGCATTGATCTGCTGTTCTATCATTAGGCCGAAAGTATCCAATAGTGGCTGATGCGCTATCGGGTTCTGGCTTGCCTGGCGCAGCAGGGCCACTGTTGCTTCCACGGTCGAAAGGGCGCCTTTATCGGGTGCTTTCCGAATACGGTAATCGGATATGGGAAGGTCCGTGAGTTCAATGCAGGGTAGTTTTTGCAGCTGTGGATTGCTGTAATAAATCTTTTTTGCTTTTCGCCAGGTGCCGTCCAGAACAATTATTACTTCTGGGGTTATTGTTTCTAAAACCTCTGAACTGGCCTTTGCATTGGCTCCAGGGAATAACAGATAGCAGTTATTCTCTCTAAGAGCTTTCTGCAGTGAAGGGTGAGTCGAAAAGTCTTCACCTCTCCATACCTCGCAATTGCTGACACCCATCTCCAAGATACGAGCTGTATTCAGAGGGTGTCTGGACTCCCGGGGATGCTGCAGAATAATGATATCCATACAAGCCCTTTCTTCTCTAAGCTCTTTGCAATAACACTGTTTTTCAGGACGCTGGCATCGGGGGCATAAGGCTCTGGGCATGGTATTTCTTTCTAAAATAATTTCGGCAAAGAATGATTGTTGTTGCAAATAAGAATCATTCTTGAAAAAGATAAAGGTCAGCTATTTAAAGTAAGTAGATTCTTTTCAGAAAAACTGAAAATAGATCATATCAGTTCCTATTCAGCGATCGCTAACCTGGATGATTGGAAATCGGTTCTGATTTTCGGCTTCTGTGTTGTTCGCGGTATCTGTTCACCTGTTTGTTCACTGAATATTTCACTGCCTACGTTGGGTCCCCCCAATGGAGTTGGAGATGATGTAAGTCTGTTTATACCCAGTCAAGATCATTTGCCTGTGGCTTTTAAGGGGGGCAGTAATGTGAAGGTCTTCCTTTGGGAGAAGTGGTTTATGGTGTCTTTGAGTGGAGCTGAAGGGCAGGGCCAAGGCAAAAAGAAAAATAGCATTTGGGTTTTGCTTCTGGCTATAGGTCCCGGCATTACCGTTATGCTTGCAGACACAGACACAGACGCAGGCTCAATTGTGACGGCTGCTCAGTCGGGAGCTCAGTGGGGATACAGGCTTGTGCTGCTGAATATAATATTGATACCAATACTGTATTTTGTGCAGGAGCTGACGGCCAGGCTGGGGATGACTACCGGCAAAGGGCATGGTCAATTAATAAAGGAAAGGTTCGGAAAATTCTGGGCTTATATCTCAATTATTACCCTTTTTATTTCCACTATTGGTGCGTTGGTGACTGAGTTTTCCGGCATTATGGGGGTGGGTTTATTATTTGGGATATCAAAATGGATAACCGTTCCGCTGGTGGTGACGTTACTGATCACAATCAGTTGTACTGGCAAATATAACTTTGTTGAAAGGGTTGCTATTACCGTCGGGCTGTTTGAGCTGGTGTTTATTCCTGCCATGTTCTTTGCAGAGCCCGACTTTGGTGAAGTGCTGAAAGAAATTGCTGGGCCGCAGCCCTTTAATGATCCTTCCTATTGGTTTCTTATATCGGCTAATGTTGGCGCTGTTATCATGCCCTGGATGGTTTTTTATCAGCAGGGAGCGGTCGTTGATAAAGGTCTGACAGAAAAAGATATCCCAGGTGGAAAAATTGATACTCTGCTGGGGTCTATTGTCACTCAGCTGGTGGTGGTGGTCATTATTATCACTGTTGCTGCGACTATTGGGAAAAACAGTCCCAATACCTCTCTGAATAATATTCAACAAATCAGTGATGCCCTTCCCCCTTTTCTGGGGAACACCCTTGGGAAGGTTGTTTTTGCTGTGGGTATCTCGGGAGCAGCTCTGGTGGCTGCAATTGTAGTCTCTCTTGCATCATCCTGGGGGTTTGGAGAGCTGTTTGAAAAGCCCTGCAGCCTGAATAACCGTTGGTGTGAGGCCCCATTGTTCTACGGCTTCTATACAGCGGCTCTTCTGACAGGCGGTGGGGTTGTTTTGTCCGGAGCACCCCTGGTGCAGCTATCAATCTGGGTTGAGGTATTAAACTCACTACTACTGCCAATAGTGCTTGGCTTCCTGTTAGCGCTGGGTTGGACAGCTCTACCGGAAAAGCATCGATTAGGGGCTTGGGAAAAGGCAATACTTCTGAGTATTTATATTGTGGTATGCGGTCTTGGGGTTGCCACTGTTGCGATGACAGTGTGAGCACTTTTTAGGCGACTATGGTTGATAGTCAGCGAATGGTATGTTGATACCATTCGCGTGGGCAGTTATCTGTACTGCTGGAAAATCAGCCGTTTTTCATCTGAAAAATCAGTTTCTCAGCGGTGCAGTCAAAATCAAACATGGCGCGGATCACTGTCTGGCCATTTTCATCAACGGTCTCAGACGTGATTTTGCAGTTACCGGAACCGATCTTGGTAGCTTCTTCTTTAAGGGTATCAAATCGTGATTCGGCATTGGCTCCAGAAAGGTCAATGGTCAGAACGGTGTCGTCCTCTCTGATAATAGTGCCAACTTCAACACAGTTGCAGGCAAGGCTTTCGTACTGGTCTTTCTCATTCATGGCGGCTACCTACCTTAAAACTCTAATAAAAATACAGTCGTCCAGACGAAAAAAGCCGGGGGGAGCCCCAGCTTTTTATTATTGAATCTGGATCATAGCGTTCAATGATTTGTCACACCAGCAGATTCATCACAAACATTGCCATCAGGGCATTCAGGATACAGATGCCAAACATGATTGGGTATCGGCGGCCATCGGTACCAACCACGCCAAGAATACGTCCAGCATACTGAATGGTAGAACCCATCAGGTAGATAGCCGGTGCCAGAATTGCCAGGTCACGAGCCTGCAGAGCGCCTTCAGACAGCAGTCCTACGGTAACGCCAACAGCTCCCCCCATGGACATAACGGCAGCCATCAGAACTGCAGCGCCTTCTCCTGGAACACCAAAAAGCGCCATAACAGGACCGAATACAGTGGACAGGATGTTCAGAAATCCGGTCATGCTCAGGACTTTGATAATGATGAAGGCCATCATGATGTTGGGGATAATACTCCCAATACCGATACCCCAACCTTTACGGGCGCCTTCAACAAAGACATCTGTGATCATTTTTTTACTTTCAGGTGCAGCACTCATGATCAGTTAGCCTCCGCAGTCTTGGCAGTGATTTTTTTGTCGATCGTCTTGAGATAGAAGCGCATGATATTGGCGCCTACAATTTTGAAGACAAACATGACGGCAAGCGCCAGGCCAATGGAGCCAGGAACCGCAGCGCCAGTACTGTCCGTCAAGGTGAACAGAATGGCACCAGAACCAAAGAAGTTAACGATCAGTGCGCCACCGGAGAACTGGAAAGCGGTGAAGATGTCTTTCTCGGTTTCGTTCAGCTCACCTTCATCAACCAGAGATTTGGTCAGGCCTGCACCAACGTCAGTAGACTGGAGGCTACCAATGATAGCGAGGCCTGTAGTGCCCGGAATACCCATGATCGGACGCAGAATAGGCGTCAATAATTTACGGGCTGCTTTCAGGGCGCCAAAGTGTTCCAGTACGGCAATCATACCCAGGGCGAACATACAGGTTGGAACTAGGCTCAGGGCAAACATGAAACCATCACGGGCACCACTACCACCAACGCCGCGAAAGTATGTGGTACCACCAGTGGCATCTTTCAGCATATTGCCGAAGCTGCCATTGAGAGTGGTGAAGTCAAAAATGCCGTACCACTCATTAGACTTCATAAGTCCGGAAAAAAACACCACGGCAAATGCCAGTGCTATGTAGGCTCCAATGGAAACCTTTTCCTGCTCATCAGTTTTCATTATTTCCCCCAGGGATATTTACAGGCGTTGTAGAAATCTGATTGAAAAATCCACACTGCCTGTGAGCTTATAAGGGAGCTGTGCAAGATAGAATCAGGGTTAGACGCAGTATTTTGTACTTTGGTTTCGGTTCATACGACACACTCTTTCAATTGCAGATGGGCTCTCGTCTTGTGAATGGTATTGGGCGTGTTGCATGCTGTTGATTTTTGGAGAAGTTGAGGGATGGTCGGGTGCTTTTCTGTGATGATGTGGGGTTTCTCGTGGGTAGGTGATTTCCCTTTTTTCTTACGTGTTTCTGGTATAGGCTGCGCCTTGTTGTACTCATTTAAAAAGTAAATTGTCATGGGCTGATATCCGTTTTTAAAGTCAGGCGACCATGACGACTTATGGAGGCAAAGTGAGCCGGAATAACATCGAAAGGCAAATAGCTATGTCAGAAAAGCCGTCAGAGAACCCGTCGTCGCTGCGTCGAAATGTGAATATGCTGGGTACCTTGTTGGGAGATGTCATTAGAGACCACAAGGGAGAAACCTTCTTCAATAAAATTGAAGCCATTCGACAACTGTCCAAAGCTGCCCGCAGTGATGAGTTGGACGACGACGGAGGTAACCAGAAAGCTGAGCAGCAGGCGTTATTGGATCTGTTGCACAGCTTGCCCGATGATGAGCTGGTACCCGTAGTACGGTCTTTCAGCCACTTCCTGAATCTCACAAATATCGCAGAGCAGTTTCACCTGGTATCCAGAGACTGTGAAACCAGTTACTGTGTTCCTGATCACTTCAGAGAGTTACTCAAAGCTCTGAAGCAAAAAGGCTTTACTGATCAGCAGATTGCAGAGAAAGCCTCTGAGCTGGACATTGAGGTAGTGCTCACTGCCCATCCAACCGAAGTAACCCGTCGTACATTAATCCAAAAATATGAACAGGTATTCCAGTGCCTGAACGATCTGGAAAACCAGTCGCTTAGCGATAATGAAAAACAACATGTTGAAGAACGTATTCGCCAGCTGATCACTCAGGCGTGGCATACCTATGAATTCCGCAGTAAACGACCAACACCGGTTGATGAGGCAAAAGGTGGCTTTGCCACTATCGAGCACTCTCTGTGGAATGCAGTGCCTCAGTTTGTCCGTAAAATAGATGAGCGGCTTCAGGCGTTTACCGGACACAAATTAGCTATCGATGCAGTACCTGTTCACTTTTCTTCCTGGATGGGGGGAGACCGGGATGGCAATCCATTTGTTACCTCGGTAGTGACTCGTGAAGTATTGCTACTCAGCCGCTGGATGGCCGCGGACTTGTTCCTGAGAGACCTTAAACCGTTGATCAGTGAGCTCTCCATGAACGACTGCAGTGATGAACTGCGAGCGCTTGTTGGGGATTCCCGGGAACCTTACTGGTCTTTGCTTAAAGATCTGCGAGAAAAACTGAAGCATACGCGACAGTGGTGTGAACGAGGTCTTGCCAGACCCGGTGATGCTAACTCAGCGCCAACGGCTGGTGTGCTTCTTGATAATGAAGAACTGATCAAGCCATTAAGACTGTGTTACGAGTCTCTTCATGCCTGTGGTCTGGGTGTTATTGCTGACGGCCCTCTGCTGGATACACTCAGAAGAGCCTATTGCTTTGGCCTGACCCTGATTAAACTGGACATCCGTCAGGAGTCAGGTCGTCATACTCAGGCATTAAGTGAGCTGACCAAGGCACTAGGCCTGGGTGATTATGAACACTGGGAAGAGCTGGAAAGACAGAGCTTTCTGCTGAAAGAACTGCAAAATCCAAGACCACTGTTGCCTCATAAGTGGTTACCATCTCCAGAAGTTCAGGAAGTTATCGATACCTGTCGTGTGGTTGCTGCCGAAGGCTCCAGGGCATTGAATTGCTATGTGATCTCCATGGCAAAGCAGCCATCGGATGTACTGGCAGTTGCTCTGTTGTTGAAAGAGTGCGGCGTTGACTTCGACATGCCAATCGTACCTTTGTTTGAAACATTGGACGATCTTGATAACGCTGCTGAATGTATTCGCCATCTGCTTTCTCTGCCCTGGTATCGAGGTTATTGCCATGGTGGTCAGATGGTCATGATTGGCTACTCTGACTCTGCTAAAGATGCGGGCTGGATGGCTGCCGCATGGGCACAGTACCGGGCGATGGAAGCGGTCACCGCAGAATGTGCTGAAGCGGACGTCAGGCTGACTCTGTTCCATGGACGTGGTGGTACCATTGGCCGTGGTGGTGGCCCTGCTCATGCGGCTATTCTTTCCCAGCCTCCTGGCTCGGTCAATAACCGCCTGCGTGTGACTGAACAGGGTGAAATGATTCGCTTCAAGTTTGGCTTCCCTCAGGTAGCCGTACAAAGCCTGATGCTTTATGCCAGCGCAACTCTGGAAGCGACGTTGTTACCTCCACCAGTACCCAAACAGGAGTGGCGGGATGTCATGGATCAGCTGTCCGCTGATTCGGTCAAGGTATACCGTGGCATTGTTCGGGAAGAGCCAGACTTTGTCCCTTATTTCCGTGCGGTAACACCAGAGATGGAGCTGGGCAAACTGCCTCTTGGCTCCCGTCCAGCAAAAAGAAAGCCCAATGGTGGTGTTGAGAGTCTCCGTGCGATTCCCTGGATTTTTGCCTGGACGCAGATTCGTCTGATGCTGCCTACCTGGCTCGGCTGTGGCGAAGCATTGGAAAATGCTGTGCAGAATGGCAAGCGGGATGTGCTGGAAGAGATGATGACCGACTGGCCTTTCTTTAAAGCTCGTCTGGAAATGCTGGAAATGGTCTTTATGAAGACCGACTCCCAGCTTGCCAAATATTATGAAGACCAGCTGGTACCGGAAAACCTGCGTTACCTGGGTGAACGACTAAGACTTATGTTGTCGTCTGCTATTGAAGTGCTGCTTGATCTTAAGGAAGGTGATGAGCTGATGTCATCACACCCTCAGAATAAAGAAGCCATTGGTTTGCGTAACCCTTACACGGATCCGCTGAACTTCCTTCAGGCTGAACTCTTACAGCGGGTCCGTTCCCATGAAGAGGGTGCTGAAGTGGGTGAAGAGCTGGAGAAGGCACTGATGATTACGATTGCAGGTATTGCTGCAGGTATGCGTAATACTGGCTAGTAGCCTGTTCAGATGATCTGGCTGAAATAAAAAGCACTCATATATGAAAATATGTGAGTGCTTTTTTTATGCCTGGTTATTGGTGATTTAGAAAGGTCTGGAACTATACTAGGCAGGTTCCTGTTTCCAGAGAGAATGTATTTTACCCTTCCAAAAGCATTTCGATTCTTTTCAAAATCTACCTCTTTTATTCTCAGACCCTACCGAAATGTGCTTCCTGAATCTGATCTGGAGCCAATATGTCGCAGTCGTTTAATATTCTTAAACAGCCCAAGCCCTTTTATTTGATCTTCTTTATCGAGCTGTGGGAGCGCTTTGGTTATTACGGGCTTCAGGCTCTGCTGTCGATCTATCTCGTGCGCCAACTGGGCATGGAAGACGATGATGCCTTTATTACTTTCGGTGCTTTCAGTGCCCTGGTGTTTGGGTTTGTTTCTATTGGAGGCTTTGTAGGCGATAACCTGTTCGGAACCAAGCGGACCATGGTGTTGGGCGCATTGGTGATGATGATTGGTTATCTGGTGATGGCTCTGGCTGGCCATGATCAGGCGGTTGTTTATATTGCACTGGGCTGTATTGCTGTTGGGAATGGTCTGTTCAAGGCGAACCCCTCCAGTCTTCTGGCAAAATGCTATGAAGATGGTGATAACCGGCTGGATGGTGCGTTCACACTGTACTATATGTCGATCAATATCGGCTCTTTCCTATCCATGACTTTAGTCCCGTATATTGCGGAATACTTTGGTTGGGGTACTGGATTTATGGCCAGTGCGATCGGGTTGCTGGTGGCAGTGAGTAACTATTTTTTTATGCGACACTGGGTCAGGGATCTGGGCTCAGAGCCTGACTTCAGACCGGTTCTATTGAAAACAAGAGTACTGCTCTATCTTGGTATAATTCTCGCCTGCGGTGTTAGTGCCTGGATTTTGCATTACCTTTTACTGGCAAATATCTTACTGGCCCTGGTAAGCAGTGGTGCACTGCTGATGTTTATAAAGGAGATTATTCGGGCAGGAGGGGCTGAGCGACGGAAAATGGTAGTGGTATTGATTCTGATGCTGGAGGCCGTAGTTTTCTTTGTCATGTATATGCAAATGCCCACCTCGCTTAATTTTTTTGCCATCAATAATGTTGATCCAGTCATTCTGGGAATCACAATCAATCCCGTCACTTTTCAATCACTGAACCCATTCTGGATTATGATTGCCAGCCCTGTCATGGCCTGGATTTATAACCGAACTGAGCAAAATGGCGGTGGTCCCAGTATGCCCCTCAAGTTTGCTCTGGGTATGCTGTTTACTTCGGTCAGTTTTCTGGTATTGCCACTAGCTGCATACTGTGCGAATCAGCAAGGAATGGTTTCGTCTGGCTGGATGGTATTAAGTTACTTTTTTCAGGCTATTGGTGAATTGTTGATCAGTGGTTTGGGGCTGGCAATGGTGGCTCAACTGGTTCCCGAACGCCTTCACGGCTTTATTATGGGGATCTGGTTTTTAACCAGCTCTGCTGCATCTGTGATGGCAGGCTATGTGGCCGGTCTTACCGCCCTTGAAATTGATGACCTCTCTTCCGCGATAGATACTCTACCCGTCTATAGCCAGTTTTTTACCGATATGGGGCTATTTTCTCTGGCTGTATCTGTTTGTATGTTGCTTTCGGCGCATTGGTTAAACCGAATGATAACGGATTAAAAGTATCTCTGAGAGCCTGCCGGTCTTAGCCGTCCTTAGCGAGAAAAAAGTCGGTTTGAATCAGGTTTTATGCTGATTTGAAGCGAATAGTGGTTCTATTTAACGAAAAGTAGTATAAAAAATGGGCAAATACGGTTTTTCCGCACGACTGCATGGATGCAGGCGCTAGTGCAACGCAAGGAGCAGTTGCCGGTAGGTCAGTGGTAAGTCCGACAGACTCCCGGGCTTTCCAAAGGTTTACAGTGGTGAAAATGAGCTACTCTGGGAGGGTCGTAATGTATTGTGAGGTTAATGCTTATGCCGTTTGTTTCTGTGAAGACGGTCAAGGGGCTGTTTAATGAAATCCAGAAGCAGGAAGTGATGGATGGCATTTCTGATCTGCTAGTGAAAGTCGCTGCAGGTGGTGAAGATCGTTTTCAGCAGGCGGTCTGGGTGATTATAGAAGAACAGGAGCCCGGAAACTGGAGTCTTGGGGATAATAGTCCGGAGTTGGAGGCGTCAAGGCAAAAGCGTGGTACTGGAAAGTCCTGAAATTGGTTCTGATGATGCTGTTGTCGATTACAAGGAGTGATTGGCAGTCAGCATCTTTGCTGTTTATTCACCTTACAGGTAACTCCCCGTGGTGGCATTATTGTTCCTACTCTATTTTTCTGCAGCCATTGCTCTATTAAGAAATGCGTTAAAGTTTGGGCTGAGTGTTTATTTTATTGCTTTTTCTTTATCCCTCTACTGGTTTCACTTTCACGCCACATCGGCATTACGAATTCTTTTATAACTGCTCTGGAAGATTCGATAACCATGAATCTACAAACCCATGATCGGTCTCTGTCTCTGCGTTATCTGAATGCATGTGGATTATTAGCTCTGGAAGCGGTGCTGATATATGCACTTTATGACCAGTTGTTTAAGCATGATTTACCGTGTCCACTGTGTTTGCTTCAGCGTGTTGGTTTTGCTGCCTGTATGATCGCCTTGTTGCTGAATGTCACATACGGGCCCAAGCCATGGCACTATGGCTTATTACTGCTTTCGGGTGCTTTTGGTGCGGCTGTTGCCCTGAGGCAGATTAGCCTCCATGTGATTCCCGGAACACCACCTTACGGGGAAGACTTTTTTGGCATGCACTTCTACACGTGGGCTTTTGTCTCTTTTGTCAGCATAATTCTGTTAACAAGCCTGCTACTGCTTATCCCAAATCAATATTCTGAGAGCGAGACGTTTATTGCGTTTACATGCCAGCCTCTGTGGGTAAGATTAATCGTTGTCACTGCTCTTCTGGTTATTCTGGTTAATATGGGGTCTGCGTTTATAGAGTGTGGATTTTGGGTTTGTGATGATAACCCTGAGAGGTATAAGTTGCTTTTACCCGCCAGGTAAGAGTTGTTTGTTTAAAGTGATAAGAAATAAAAAACTAATCCTACTCGATTTTTTTGCTGAAAGGGTCACCAATTTAGCGGTTTCTTCTGTCTTTGCCTTGCCTTTGTCGATCAATCTGTAGATCATCTCTCCTGCAATAACTAATAAAAACAGCCTTGAGCAGAAAGTGTTGTGTGTTGTTAAGCAGACAAGTTTTGCCGTACCTCTACAGTACTTTCGCATAAAAAGAAGGGAAAACAGCTCATGAAGTGGTTGACAACATTCCTGTGTGCAATGTCACTTTCAGTTAGTGGTCTGGCTCTGGCAGCAAATTCAGCAGAAGATATAGCGGCCACGATTAAACGTAAAACCCTCACCTTTGCTGCTCCCATGTGGGATGGTTATACCCATAAAGATGGCTCTGGCCTCTACTGGGAAATCCTGAAAGAAGTCTATGCCCCCCTCGGATTTAAACTTCGACTGAAGAATCTGCCGTGGAACCGCAGCATGAAACTGATGACTGAGTACCGTGCAGTGGATGGTGTGCCAGGTGAAGGTCTTGATTCTGATTATGAAAACCTGACATTCAGTAAATACCCGCTGGAGCCGGAATACCTGGCGATTGCCTATCAGGAAGGTACAGTAAAGTCTTTTGACCAGTGGCCTGACCTGACTGGGAAAGTCGTTGGGATGAGAAAGGGCTACAACCTGATTCCAGAGGGTGAAAGATACGGTGATTTTGAGGTTAAAGAGTTTATTAACCTGAAAAAAGGAATGGCTTTGCTTGAAATCGGGGACATTGATGTTTTAGTGGATGAGCTGGCCGAAATCGAAGCCGTTGCCGAGAAAGAAGAGATTGAGCTGGAGCAGTTTGAAATCACCGAGTTTGTGACAGGTGACTACTACTACATGTCATACGGCGATGGGCATGTAAGTAAGCCGCTGGCGGACATTTTTGATGCGCGTATTGAAGTGTTAGCAAAACAAGGCCGCCTGCAGGCGTTGTATGATGAATGGGAGGTGGATATTCCCGAACCATTGGCTGAGCTGGCCATCCAGTAAAAAAATCTGTCAGATAGGACGCCTGAAGTAATGAAGGTTATCGTGCAGAAAGAAGCCACAGGGTGTGGCATTGCATCAGTAGCGAATATTCTGGGCATCGAGTATTCAGATATGAAGGAAGTTGCGAGTAATCTGGGGATTTATGCTTCAGATACATCGCTTTGGTCTGATACTCAATACGTCAGGTGTATGCTCTCGGCTTCAGGTGTTGATACTTCTGATGAGGAAATTCCATTTACAACCTGGGAAGCCCTGCCTGACCTTGCATTACTCTCAATAAAGCATCATCAGAATGGAAACAGAAATTTCTGGCACTGGGTCGTTTTCAAAAGAGAGGAAGGAAAAGCTGTGGTTTTGGATTCTGCGAGCTACCTGTCAGACAATATCAGAACCGATTTCCAGGTAATGCAGCCTAAGTGGTTTATTGAAGTGAAAATGTCGGACAGATCAATGATAGAGTCTGACAATGCATTTGATCGTAAATCATAAAGAACCATAGTCTAATATTGGTTCCCTTGCTCATTACCCTGCTATAAGATGCGAAAAATAAAAGATAATAAGCATGTGATGGAGTGATTGTGCCGGAAGTAGTGATCAGTGGAACCGGGTTATATACCCCACCGGGGGCCATCAGTAATGATGAGCTGGTCAATGCATTCAATGCCTGGGTCGACCAGGAGAATGAAAAAAACAAAGAGGCCATTGCTTCTGGTGAACTGGAGCCACTGGCTGGAAGTAGCAGCGAGTTTATTGAAAAAGCGTCCGGGATTGTCAATCGATACGTGGTTAACCGTGAAGGGGTTCTTGACCCGCAAAGAATGGTGCCGCTGATTCCGGAACGCACCAATGAAGATATCTCCGTACAGTGTGAAATGGCACTCCATGCCGCCAGAGGCGCGCTTGCCCAGGCGCAGGTAGATCCTTCTCAGGTGGATATGATTATCGTTGCCTGTTCCAACATGCAGCGTCCTTATCCGGCGATTGCCGTTGAAATTCAGCAGTTTCTGGGTGGTGGTGGCTACGGTTATGATATGAATGTGGCTTGTTCCTCGGCCACTTTTGGAATCAAATCTGCTGTTGACGCTATTCGCAGTGGTTCGGCTCAGCGAGTATTGATGGTGAATCCTGAAATCTGTTCAGGGCATCTTAATTTTCGGGATCGGGACAGTCACTTTATCTTTGGTGATGCCTGTACTGCGGTATTGCTTGAGCGAGAAGATATTGCCCGACGTAAAGATGGTTATAGAGTGTTGGGCTGCCATCTTTGGACACAGTTCTCCAATAATATTCGTAACAACTTTGGTTTTTTAAACCGGGCTGATGAAAAGGGTGTGGGCAAAACAGACAAGCTGTTTGTCCAGAATGGACGAAAGGTCTTCAAAGAGGTTTGTCCGCAGGTGGCTAAACATATCTCTGACCATCTGGAGTCTCTGGACATTTCTCCTGATGATTTGAGCCGGTTATGGTTGCATCAGGCAAATTTGAGCATGAACCAGCTGGTGGCGCGCAAACTTTTGGGGAGGGACCCAAGCCCTCAGGAAGCACCGGTTATTCTAAATGAGTACGCAAATACCAGTTCTGCGGGGTCCATTATTGCGTTTCATAAACACTCGATAGACCTTAGTTCCGGTGATAAAGGCGTTATCTGCTCATTTGGAGCAGGCTATTCCATCGGTAGTGTCATCGTTGAAAAACAGTAATTTCCAAAAAACGGGTAGAGTGCCTACACACCGGTGAAAAGTCCAAACTTGTCACCGGGCGTCTGGCTGTATATGCTTGTCGGCTTTTTAAAACTACGTCAAATTATTCTAGGCCAGACGATGTCTCTATAAAACGATCTCTTTCTGCAGAGAACGGATGGCTGGCAACAGGAGCTTTTCATGCGCGTTATTCTGCTGGGTGCACCGGGCGCCGGTAAAGGGACTCAGGCCCAATTTATCATGGAAGAGTACGGTATCCCTCAGATCTCTACCGGGGACATGCTGCGGGCTGCCATCAAAAACGGCACTGAGCTGGGTAAAAAGGTAAAAGCAGTAATGGATTCCGGAGCTCTGGTTTCTGATGACATCATTATTGCCCTGGTAAAAGAGCGCATTGCTGAAAACGATTGCGGTAATGGTTTTCTGTTTGATGGCTTCCCTCGCACGATTCCTCAGGCAGAAGCACTGCGTGATGCTGGCGTTGCCATTGACCATATTGTTGAAATCGCTGTTGAAGACGAAGAGATCGTCAAGCGTATGAGTGGTCGTCGTGTTCACTCTGAAAGTGGCCGTACTTATCATGTGATCTTCAATCCACCCAAAGAAGAGGGTAAGGATGACGTGACCGGTGAACCACTGGTTCAGCGTGCAGATGATGAAGAAGAGACGGTTCGTAAGCGTCTGGGCGTTTACCATGATCAGACTGCACCACTGGTTGCGTTCTATCAGGAACTGGGTGGTGATACCCGGTACAGCCGTATCGAAGGTGTTGGCTCTGTAGCGGATATCAAACAGCAGGTACTGGACGCACTGAAGCCAGTTTCTGCCTGAGTTGTATGCAAATTGAGAACTAAAGTCGGGGTGTGAAAGCATCGCCGACTTTTTTGTAATAAATGAAAATGCGGTTGAAATAATCAGGCTGTATTTTCACAATGCTGTTCATTTCCTGAATTGATAACTCTCCATAGAGCTGATGACTTCCCCATGAAACTGCTTGCTCTTGATACGGCGACGGAAGCCTGTTCCGTTGCGCTTAACCTTGATGGCGATGTCATTGAACGTTTTGAGCTGTCTCCCCGTCGGCACAGTCGTGATCTGCTGCCCATGGTGGAAGCCATTCTAGCCGAGGCCGGCTTAAGCCTGAGTCAGCTGGATGCGCTGGCTTTTGGCCGTGGCCCTGGAGCCTTTACCGGCCTTAGAGTGGCCACTGCCATGGTTCAGGGGCTGGCTTTTGCCGTGGATTTGCCGGTTATTCCGGTATCAACGCTTGCTGCTCTGGCTCAACAGGGGCTTAGAGAACACCAGGCATCACGGGTACTCAGTGCTATTGATGCACGAATGGATGAGGTCTACTGGGGGGCTTTTTCTGAATCTGATGGCCTGATGGTCCCGGTTGCCAGTGAAATTGTGGCGGCTCCGGAAAATGTCACAGTCCCTTCTCTTGATAGGCATTGGTTTGGGATGGGAACGGGTTGGGCCTTCCAAAATCGTATGTCTGCGACAGTGATGGACTGTCAGATAGAGGTTTGGCCCCACGCTCATGATGTAGCTCTGCTGGCTGCAGCCGACTTTAAACAAGGTAAAGGGCTGCCTGCGGAGCAGGCCATGCCGGTTTATCTCCGTGATAAGGTGGCTCTGAAAAAATCAGAACGTTAACAGCGGAAAGTATCGCTTAACCCAAACCATGAAAATGTCTACAGAGCTGGAAATAGTGACATTTTCAAAATAAACAGTTGGATAAATCGTTATGGATACCTTGCAGACCATTGTTCTGGCGCTAATCCAGGGCATTACTGAATTTCTACCCATTTCCAGCTCTGGTCATTTGATATTGCCAGCACAACTACTCGGCTGGACGGACCAGGGGCTGGCGTTTGATGTAGCGGTTCATATTGGTACGCTGGCTGCTGTCATCGCTTATTTCTGGAAAGACCTGTTTGCCATTGCCCGAGACTGGCTTGGCTCTCTCGCAGGCAAAGGATCCACGTTTAACAGTCGTCTTGGCTGGTATCTGATATTTGCAACCCTGCCCGCTGTGGTTTTTGGTCTAGTGCTGAAAACGATGGGGCTGGATGAGGCGATGCGTACAGTGGCTGTTATTTCTGGTACTACGCTGATTTTTGGGGCGCTGCTGGGGTGGGCTGACGTTAAGGGAAAACGTATTCAGCCTCTGGAGCAGGTAACGTTTAAGCAGGCCATGCTTATTGGTTTTGCGCAGGCTCTGGCCCTGATTCCCGGTACCTCGCGCTCAGGTATAACCATGACTGCAGCCCTGATGATGGGCTTCACCCGAGACGCTGCAGCCCGTTTTTCATTCCTGCTCTCAATTCCGGTGATTGTGGGCGCGGGTAGCCTGCTGATGCTGGATCTGGTGAAAAGCACCGTCCCGGTAGATTGGGGAACCTTAATGGTTGGAGCGGTGGTATCTGCTATCAGTGCCTGGATCTGTGTTTATTACTTTCTGGCGTTCATTAACCGTATAGGGCTCATGCCATTTGTCATCTATCGAATGATTCTGGGGGGGGTATTGCTTGGGTTTGTATTTTTCTAGGCAGGAAAGTCATGATCGGCTGTGTTGGGCAGCCGATCACTTAAGCTTCTGGAATTAAGCGCCTTTAATTTTATCGTAGGTTTTGTAGAGAACGGCTTCTTCCTTGGTAATTCGTTTGCTGAGAGCCTTGATAATGTTGTTACAGTCCTGCTGGAAGTGTTCAGTGGTATTCTCACCTGTCTCGTAAAGGGAAAAAAAGGCCATTACATCATAAGAAATCTTATCCATATCAAGTGCATAATCAGTCAGGGTTGATTTCAGGCTTTCATCATTCTCTGCTGCTTCACGCAAGACCGGATAAAGGTATTGGTCTTCTTTATTCAGATGAGCCAGTAACATTTTCTTGGCAGAAAGTATTAAATCTCTTCCTTGCTGGTTACCTACGCCCACTTCACGAGCTTGCAATAGTAAGTCACTGATTTGCAAGTGTTCGCTTTTAAAATCTTGTATCAACTGAGACATACGTGTTCACTCCCTGAACAAAATGGTTTCTAATAGTTTAGAACGTGATTACCACATATGTCTCAAACATTGGCTCTAGCTCTGCGTAGCGGGCTCAGTCTCTGGCTCCTCTTCAACCTCCATACGCTGTCCAGGCAGAATGAGGTTGGCCAATACAGTGACAATAGCTCCCAGTGCAATACCATTCCCCATTATTGTTTTAAGGGCGGTTGGTAGCTGACCTACGATTTCCGGGCGATAGGTAACCGCAAGGCCTGCTGCAACACCAAGGGTTAGTACCATGGTATTCCGTCGGGAGAAATCAATGGTTTTGATGATGCCGATCCCGCCAGCCAGAATCATGCCGAACATAATGAGGCCAGCCCCGCCGATTACAGGCTGGGGAACACTGGCAATCAGCGCGCCCAGCTTAGGCAGTAGGCCGGCAGCAAGAAGAATGCCCCCTGCCGCCATGACCACATACCGGCTGGCAACGCCAGTAACCCCGACTACACCAATATTCTGGCTGAACGATGTTGTAGCCGTGCAGTTGAAAAAGCCAGCAATAATGCTGTTTAGGCCTTCCCAGCGAATGCCTGCGCTCAGTCTCTTGCTGTCCAGGCGGGTATCGCAATAGTTGGCGAGGGCGAGATAGTCGCCAGTGGACTCCACCATGGAGACGATATAGGCAACACACATGGCAATGATGGCGCCCGCGTGGAATTCAACACCAAAGTGCAGAGGGTTCGGAATAGCAACAATTGCAGCTTCAGCAACACTGGTCAGATCCAGCCGACCCAGGGCAAACCAGAGTGCATAGCCAACGGTTAAACCAATGATAATGGCAGCGGCAGAGATAAAGCCTTTAAACCACTGGTTGAGAACCACCACCACGGCAAATACCGTCATACCCACACCAAGGTTTACGAGACTGCCATAATCCTCAGCGCCATGGCCACCACCCAGCCAGTCAACGGCAACCGGAAAGATGGTCATACCGATCAGACAGACCACAGTGCCAGTCACTACCGGAGGAAACAGTCTTCTCACCTGGGGCATGATAAAACTGAGCAGTATTTCGAAAATACCACCGGCAATGGTTGCGCCAATAACGGCGGCAAATCCGTACTGGAACCCGATGGATATTGCCACGCCAACAAAGGCAAAGCTGGTTCCCTGAATCACTGGGAGCTTTGCCCCCATATTGTAACGTCCCATACCCGTCGCCTGAACGATACTGCCCAGACCGGACATCAGCAGGGAGGCGTTAACCAGAATAATGGTTTCCTGAACGGAGAAGCCAAGGACAGAAGCAATAACTAATGGAGCACCAATGATTCCCGGGAGTGCTGATAACAAGTGCTGAAGACCCAGTATCAGACACTTGGCCAGTGGTGGGCGGTCATCAAGTTTGTAGTAAAGCTCCATCGTTTCCTCCGTTAAAGCACCTGCTCCCAACTTATTGGCTGCTTAATGCTTTTAACTGTTATGGGTAATTATTGATCGGTGAAACTGGATTGAACGGATTAGAAAGTGATGTAATTAATGTTGTTGTTTGTATTGAATTGTGAGTATTTAAAAGCTCGGCCGGTTTTGTTTTTTTGATTTGAATCACTGGAAATCGTATTTCATTACTTAATTCTGAATTTGTGATGAAAATTTATCCGACTTATTGAATTTTGATGATTATTTATTCAGAAGATTGATGCTTCCTGTAATGGGGGTGAATAAAAATGATTCAGATCAAAATTGCGGGTTAACAGACATGAACAGTTAACTGCATGGCGGCGTGTTTTGCTCAGTTCAGATGTCCTAGAGCAGACGAATGGTTGTTACGGGCTGTTATCTACCGTAGAAAGCGTCAGAAATGAGACTGTGAATCAGGTTTTCGGCATATAATGGTAGAGGGAGTTGTCTCAAGTAAATGCAATGATTAACTGGAAACAGCCACCAGACAGTGCTCAAATTGCTCAATATGTTGAGTGCTACTGGTTTTTAGAAAAACAGACAGGCGTCCAAAGTCACCCGTTTCCAAAATTGAATCCCGATCCTGCAGGGCATCTGATCATCGCACCTGCTGATCAGACGTATCGATATAACGTCAGTCAACGGTTTATGGTGGGAAAAGGCAGCCACTGGTTATTCCCCCATAGTCAGACCTATCAGATGGATCATACTAAGCCATTCTCAATGATTGGCATCAAATTCCATATCGGTGCGCTGTATTCTCTGGATATCACACCGGAGCAGCCTGTCCTTGATCAGGTGGTTAATGTTGATCTCAATCGTCAGTTTCACCCCGAAGCAGTCAGTACAACCGATCTGCTGCATAAGTCAAAGCTAGAAATTGGTTACTGTGTGACACTTCTCGATGAATGGTTGATGCCCTGGTTATCCAAAGCACATCAGGATAAACACAGTAAACTGACCAGGGCCGCTTTGCCATTATTATCCAGCCATTCAATTACTGATATTGGGGATTTGCTCCACTGCTCACAGCGCACTCTGGAGAGAAGCTTTTCCCGCGTCACGGGATTTACTTTAAAGCAGTGCCAGTCGATGAATCGACTGGAAACCATGCTGGAGTACCTGTATTTGAACCGTGAGATGGACATTAACTGGGGAGATATCGCATGCCAGTTTGGTTTCAGTGACCAGCCCCACCTTATCCGTTATCTGAAGCGAGCCATTGGCGAAACTCCAGGAGAGTATGCGAGGTTGCGTGATCTCACCATTGATATCTATGGTGCTTTTCTAAGCCACTGAGTTGCAACGAAACGTCAACAGGCCCTAACCCGATTATGTTGTAAACTTGATAATACGATTGCTGGAAATAAATCCCGCGCGAGTAATGGCTTTCTGTGCGCCAATATTGCCCTTTTCGGTTGAGAGTATCGGTAGTCTTCCCTTTTCCTGGGTCAGTGCTATCAGTGTTGCCAATATCCTGGTGGCAAGGCCTTTTCCTCGAGCATCTCTGGCAACAATCATACCCAGGTCTGCATAGTCAGTTTGATGGTCATCAAACAGTCGACACTCCCCTGTGGCAATCAGTCGACCCTCTACCCAGTACCCAAATAATTCCTGACGCTTGATCAGGTTACCGTAATAACCGGTTAACCACTGCTCTGGGGCACCAATAGCGTCGACCGCAAACCCAATACATTCTGTCAGTTGTGCTGGGTTGGCTGCAGTCATGGGTAAGGTACTTAACTGGACAGGTGATCGTTTTTCAGGATCTTCCAGCTGATACATCAGTGTATTCACCTCGAATCTGGAGAAACTATCCAGACAGAGTGACAGATACTCTTGCTCAGCCGTACTTACAAAAGCTCCGTTGAGCTTAATTTCGGGTGTCTTATCTTGAGAGATTAATGCCGTAAATATTTCTGAGGACTTTGCTTTATTTCCAGGAGTCAGATAGAACTGCAGTAAATAACCCTCTTCATTGACACAGAAGTAACCAATCAACATCTCATCTTCATAAATTCCGTAGTGACTGGCCATGGCCGCAAAACCGTCAAGCCACATACCATCCAGCGGAGCAGTTGCCTGCTCAACATACTGTTTTTTCAGTTTCTTCAATAATTCGATTGAGTCTGTTTTTTGAAAGTGTTTCATTGTCTATTTCAGCACTGTATTTGTTCAGGTAGCTATCAGCTACTGATGAGGCTCATAGGTAAGAGGACATTGTAGAAAGGTGCTACTTTCAGGGATTGAAAAAAAACGACAATATTTGCTTAGGGGGCGTTCTGTCTCGCGAAGCCTTCTTCTTTTCCATATGGTTGGGTACTTATTGCCAGTGCCCATTATCCACCGGATAATCCACGCCGCTTGTGGCTGACGATATTTTAAAAGCCATACTGCCATGACCAGAGACTGACGGTGATTTTTGATGGGCTGGTTTGCATCGCTCAGAGACTCTGCATTCATAGACTTTCAGCTGTTGTGAAAAATAAGCGAGCAATTTGGAATGAGCCAAGCAGGCGAGTATATTGATTCTTATTATCAGGCCACCGGGCATTCACTCCCATTACAGCCGACGTTGACTGGAGATATTACTGCGGATGTCTGCATCATCGGTGGCGGTATGACCGGCTTTAATGCTGCGATTGAACTGCGCAAGCGTGGTTTTGATGTAGTGCTGCTGGAATCTGGCCGTATTTCCTGGGCGGCTTCCGGTCGAAATGGCGGGCAGTGTCTGGCGGGTTTCTGTCTGGGACTGCGTGAGGTGGATGAAACTTTTGGCCCGCAATGGGGCAAGCAACTGTGGGATCTTTCCTGTGAGTCGCTGGATATCGTTCGTGACCGTATCCGTGAATTCAATATCGAATGTGATTTTCAGCAGAACTATATCGAACTGGCTATCAAGCCAAGCCAGGAGAAAGAGTTGAAGTCCTGGCTGGATCTGAAACAGACCCGTTATGACTACCCCAGTGTTAGCTGGTGGGATCGTGACAAAATCCGGGAAGTGACCTCAACAGAGAAATACCTGGGTGGGCTGTTTGATACCAACAGCGGCCATATGCACCCCCTCAACTACACACTGGGTCTCGCCCGCGCAGCAATTGATCTGGGTACTCGTGTATTCGAGCAGAGCAAGGCAATTAAACTGGTCAAAGGCAGTCCAAACCGGATACTGACAGAGCAGGGGAGTGTGAAGGCGAAGCAGGTACTTCTGGCTTGTAATGCCTACATTGACGGCCTCAACCGGAAAGCGGAAAGCAAAGTATTGCCAGTGGCCTCGTACATTGCCGTTACCGAGCAACTGGGGGATCGACAGCCCATTACCAATAAAATGGCCATGTCGGACTTAAACAACAGTCTCGATTATTTCCGCCCAACGGCGGATGGCCGTATTCTCTTTGGTGGCGTTAATCACCCATTCAATGGCGAATACAGTGACTCTAAAGAGCGTCTGCGTCAGCGGATGCTGAAGGTATTTCCAACACTTGATGATGTCAAAATGGAGTATCACTGGGGTGGTTTGTTCGCGGTTACCCGGGAATACATGCCGCACATTGAGCATCTGGGTAATGATATCTACACAGCGCATGGCTATACAGGGCACGGCGTCGCACTGACCAATATTGCCGGACGAGTGGTTGCTGAAGCAATGGCGGGTATGTCTGAGCGATTTGATGTGTTCTCCCGCATTCGCCACAAGTGGATACCAACCCCCAAAGTCCTCCGTGTACCAGCACTGGCCATGGCAATCTGGAAAGCAGAGCTTGAGGATTCCCTAGCTGGCTGATGAAAAAAACCGCCTTTTCAGGCGGTTTTTTTATTACTGACCGGATGTCAGTTTGGTAAACATGCGGTTAACCTGACGGTTAATTTTGGAGGGTAGAACCTCAAAGACGAATAGTCGTTCTTTGGCTTCATTGGTTGGGTAGATTCCAGGATTCTCACGAATGTCATCATCCACCAGTGTTGTGGCGGATTTGTTCGGGTTGGCATAAGCCACATAGTCGGTGATATTGGCAATCACATCGGGGCGCAACAGGTAGTTCAGAAAGATATGTGCTTCCTCCGGATTTTTGGCATCCCCAGGAATGGCAACGGTATCAAACCAGAGGCCTGCACCTTCGTCTGGGATTACATACTCCACGGTTACACCATTGCCCGCTTCGGTAGCACGGTCTGCAGCCTGAAGGACATCTCCGGACCAGCCCATGGCCACACAGATATCGCCATTCGCCAGGTCAGAAATTGAGCGTGAAGAGTGGAAGTAAGTAACATAGGGGCGAACTTTCATCAGCAGCGCTTCGGCTTTGGCGTAATCGGCTCTGTTGGTCGAGTTTGGATTAAGGCCAAGATAGCTCAGGGCAGCAGGAATGACTTCGGTAGGCGCATTCAGGAACGCAACTCCGCACTTACTGAGCTTGCTGATATTCTTCTCATCAAAGATCAGGCTCCAGCTATTGATGGGGGCATCTTTCCCAAGGTGCTCTTTCACCAGGTCGGGGTTATAACCAATGCCAGTGGTTCCCCACAGATAGGGAAATGAGAACTGGTTATTCGGATCGTAGGTTTCCATCAATGTCATCAGTTCGCCATCCAGGTGCTTCCAGTTGGACAGCTTCTTTTTATCCAGTGGCTGGTATACACCGGCTTTGATCTGGTGCAGCAGAAAGTCTGCTGATGGTGCCACAATGTCATAGCCTGTTTTTCCTGAAAGCAATTTGGCTTCCAGTACTTCATTGCTGTCAAAGACATCGTAATGAACCTTGATGCCCGTCTCTTTCTCAAAGTTGGCTATGGTGTCTTCGGCGATATAATCCGACCAGTTATATATGTTTAGTGATCTTTGCACTTCATTAGCCGCTTTGGCATAAGCAGGTGCTATTGTGAGAGAAGAAGCGAGAACCGCGGTGGATACAAGAGTGGATACAGATTTCCCCAGACGTCCGATCATGGTGAATCCTTACAACAAACCATTGGTGAGCAGCCTGATACTCATATCGGTTGGAGCCAGGCACTCTTCGATGGCATTTTTAAATAATCAGTAGTGACTCAACCGAGTCGCTACACCCCCAGTCATCAAGGTGATGAAAATGAAGCTGCGGAAGATAGCAACATGATTATGTGAAATCCATTGTTGTTGTATATCGCAGTGGAAAACACTTATGAGTGACTGCTATGGGAAAGGACATTCTTGAAGGGGAAGGAGCTGATTGTATTCATTGCCACAGCCACTCTGGAGGTGTTAGATTCAGCCTCCCTCATGGCTCATTTCTTATGCACTGATGTCTACTCAGCTATTTATTCTTGCTTCGGATCATCCTTCAATTCAGGCTTTGCTAGAAAGTCTTGCAGAACAACTGAGTATTGACTTTAGTCATAGTCTTCAAGACCTTGGTGACGGGGCTTTGGTGGCTTTTGATGCATCCGGTGAACTGGCGGTTCAGCGGGCAGGATCCAAAGAGAAGCCGATTATTGTTGATTTTGTCGGTGGAAAAGCAGGGCACCGGCGCAAATTTGGTGGAGGTAAGGGGCAGGACATTGCCAAGGCCGTGGGATTGAATAAAGGCGTCAAACCATCGGTACTGGATGCAACCGGTGGGTTGGGGCGGGATGCGTTTGTTCTGGCCAGCCTGGGATGCAATGTCACCATGATTGAGCGTTCCCCGGTGGTTGCTGCCCTTCTGGAAGATGGTTTGCGCCGGGCACTTGAAGACAGTGATGTCTCTCCTATCGCAGAACAGATGTCCCTTTTAAAAGGGAATGCCATTGAGTTGATGAAAGCCTCAGAAAATAAATACGATGTCGTTTATCTGGATCCGATGTTTCCTCATCGGGAAAAATCAGCACTGGTCAAAAAAGAGATGAGACTGTTCCAGGATCTGCTGGGCGATGACCCGGATGCTGATCAACTACTGGAACCGGCACTTGAACTGGCCGAGTATCGAGTTGTTGTGAAACGACCAAGGTTAGCACCGGATCTTAATGGTCAGGCTCCAACCTATCGGCTCGAAGGGAAAGCCTGCCGCTATGATATTTACGCTTTGAAAGCGTTTAATGCTTGAAAGCTCATTGCCAGGTCAGTTCTTAAGGGTCATTTAAAGCCTTCTGGTAATGCTTTGATTCCCATGTTGAAAAGGGTAAAGGCCAGCACATCGGCACCTTGCTCAATTATTTTTGACATTGGAGTGCCCGCGCCATGTCCTGCATCCGTTTCAATTCTGATTAACACCGGAGCATTGCCGGATTGTTTAGCCTGAAGTTCGGCAGCAAACTTGAAAGAGTGGGCAGGCACAACCCGGTCATCGTGGTCACCTGTTGTCACCATGGTTGCAGGGTAATGTTGACCTGTCTTGATATTATGCAAAGGTGAATAGTTCAGAAGGTAGGTAAACATTTCCTTACTTTCTTCGGACGTCCCGTAGTCATATGCCCAGCCCGCTCCGGCAGTAAACAGGTGGTAGCGGAGCATGTCCATAACTCCCACATCAGGAAGAGCTACTTGTATAAGGTCCGGTCGTTGAATCATCACTGCACCAACCAATAGACCACCATTGGAGCTTCCGGAAATACTCAGGCGTTGCCTGCATGTGTATTTTTCCCGAATCAGATACTCAGCGGCTGCGATAAAGTCATCAAACACATTTTGTTTGTTCAATCGCCGACCAGCATCATGCCACTGCTTACCGTATTCTCCACCCCCTCGCAGATTAGCAGCGGCATATATGCCGCCAAGCTTCAGCCAGGTAGCTAGATAGACACTGAATGAAGGCATCAAACTGACATCAAATCCCCCATAGCCATAAAGCATGACAGGATGACTGCTATCCAGTTCGATACCTTTTCTGTGAGTAATGGTCATAGGTATCTCAGTGCCATCCTTGGAGCGATAAAACACCTGCTTTGAAACATACTGGTTGCTATCAAATGAGATCTTGGATGTTCGATAGATTTCTGATTCGCCACTGTTTGCGTTAAAGGCAAAAATGGTGGTGGGTAAGTGGTAATTCTCAAAAGTGTAGTAAAGGGTGGTGGCTTCTTTCTTCCCATAAGGAAGGCTGGAACTACCCTGATCGGGCAGTTGTATTTCCCTGAGTCTTTTCCCCTGGTGATCGTATTGAAAAACACGTGATAAAGCATCGACCATGTAGTGAGCAAACAGATAACCACTTCCGGTAGACACTGAAAGTACATGACTATTTTCGGGGATGACGGTTTGCCAGTTTTCTGTTCCCGGGTCATTAGCATTGACCCTCACCAGTTTTCCTTTTTCCGCCCCCAGGTTGGTGGTCAAGAACAGCTCATCGCCCTGATTGTCGATCACTTGAGTATCAGACTCAAAATGATCCAATACCGTTACCAGTGAACTGCTAGCAGTGATCAGGTCTTTGATAAACAGTTTATTCCCCGAAGTGGATTCCGAACAGCTAATGACCAGAAAACGTTCATCTTCAGTCGTATAGCCGGTGACATAGCGATACTGTTGCCCATCGTTGGCACCAAAAATAACCTGATCGTTCTTCTGCTGATCTCCGAGTTTGTGAAAGTGGAGTTTATGATGCTCGGTTTTGCCGGATAAGGCGCTGCCTTCCGGTTTATCATAGCTGGAGTAATAAAAACCCTGGTTGCCAAGCCAGGCTATATTGGAAAACTTTATGTCTTCCAGTACTGGCTCCATAATGGTTTTGGTTTCAGCATCCATGACCACTATTTTCTGCCAGTCACTCCCTCCTTCTGAGATAGAGTAAGCAACCAGAGAGCCATCACTGGAAAAGCTGACCGTTTCCATTGAGACTGTTCCATCATCGCTAAAACGGTTTGGATCTATGAAAACTTCTGCTTCACTATCGTCTTTCTGACGATACAACACGTACTGGTTTTGGAGGCCTGTATTTTTATAAAAGTAGATATAGCGCCCTTCTGGAAAAGGTAGGGAGATCTTTTCGTAATCCAGCATGTTCTCATAGACAGAGGCCAGAGCCTGCCGATAGGGGATTTGCCTCAGATACTGTTGGGTTAGTTCATTTTCCCCTTTCACCCACTCAGCGACTTCTGGGCTGAGGTCATCTTCCAGCCAATGGTAGGGGTCATTAACTTCTGTACCAAAGTAATTCTCTGATACATCTTCACATTGTGTTACTGGGTAATTCAGCTCAGTAATAGGCATTCCCCTGTCTAATAGTGATTGACCGCTTGTACTTGCGCCATAGGAAGCAATAGAAACAAGTCCCGTAAGAATAAAAGTAATCGTTTTTAAAATAATGGATTGCATGAGAATTGAGAACACCTGAGCTGCGTCAGCATTATAGGCTGTTAAATCGAATAGACCGCTGAACTGGCTAAATAGTTCTTATAAATATAGGGGGCGTTATCAACTGGGTATACAACCAGCCACCCATGATTTGCACCAGACAAGGCACGAGCTGGGTAGAGTAGTTATTCCACGCGAGCAGAGAGCAACGCAGCATGGCGCAAATCATGGGTGGCCCTTTGGGGTGCCGCTGATGCCCTGCGCCTTTATGCCCTTAGGGTATTGTCTGGGTGCTTTTATGGCCAACTGGTAACGCCCCAGGAAGACAAGAGGAAAGAGTCACTTTATTGTTGGATAAAGGCTATTCAGGATGAAATCAGACGGAAGATTCAACCAGCATTACTTGATTAAATAATGCTGGTTGAGAGTTACTGGGCTTAAGAGGTTGTATCGTGATCTCTGGCGTTGTTACTGACACCATAACGACTGGTCTGATCAATGCTGTGTCGTATTTCGGTAGTCAGCAGGAAGTGGGCCTGATCGGCAATCTTCTGGATGTTGTCACCGTAAACCAGTTTATTGGTCTGTGTGATTTCCAGAACACCATGATCTCCCATCTGGGCAATGAAGCTCCTGAACAGTGATTTATCAAAAAACTCAGGGGCGTTCAGACCATGAATAATTGACAATCTCTGTGCGAGAACACCACTTTGGTGCTCAAGGGCTTCTGCTTCAATATTACCGCTGCCGTTGCGCAGCAGCAGGCTGATAACCATGTAGAAGCGTTCCAGTGTCTGCACAATAGAGCGGGACATCACATTCAGCATGATGTATTCAGAAGTGGATGGGTCTGGCTGGAAGAAACACACGTCTCCATTATCATCATTGCCTTGAGTTATCAGACCTTCCTCTACAAGACAATCCAGCCACTTCTGGACAACGGCCAGAGCCTCATGCTGAGTCCATTGCAGGAAAAGTTCAGCCTGCAGGTAGGGATAGAGAATCGCACTGATGCGCAGAATCTCTTTTCTTGTAATGCTGGGACTGTTGACAAAGAAGCAACTGATCAGTGAAGGGATGGCAAAAATGTGAAGAACATTGTTGCGATAGTACGTCATTGAAATGGCTGTCTTCTCATCCATGCTGATAATATCGCCCAGTGCATCTGTCTTTCTCTGGACCAGCTGCAAATTTTCCACATAGTGGATCATGCTGCGGGCATCCAGATCAGTCATGGCCGTCCGGTCACTGTAAGGTGCCATAGACAGTAGTCGTGTATAGCCATCCAGCTGGCGAATCAGTTCCTCTTCACCCAGTGCATGTCTTGGAGAAGAGAGAAGGGCAATAGCGACCAGGTTGACAGGGTTGATTACGGCAGCGGAATTGATTCTGCCGGCCAGCATATCACCCAGGTTAGAGGTAGTTTTAACCAGCCATTCAGGCTTATCTTCCCTGCGGACACTGTCTTTCCAGTGTGGAACCTCTTTATTCAGGAAAGAACCAAGGTCAACAGGCTCGCCAAAGGTAATCCAAGCTTTACCAAACTCATTTCTCAGGGCTGCCAGTGTGCGTACGATGTCCATCGGGGACTCGCTTTTCTTGGTTTCGCCACGAAGCTCACCAAGATAGCTGGCCATTTCCAGCAGCTTTTCATAACCGATGTATACCGGAACAAAAGCCAGAGGCTTTCGATTATCACGCAGGAAGCTGCGTACGGTAATGGAGAGCATGCCGGTTTTAGGTGCCAGTGTTCGACCCGTTCTGGAACGGCCACCTTCGATGAAGTATTCGGTGGCAAAACCCTTGCTGGTCAGTGTGTACATGTATTCATGAAATACAGTGCTGTAGAGAGGGTTACCCCTGAAGGTGCGACGCATAAAGAAAGCGCCACTCTTGCGCAGAATGGTTCCTACTACCAGCATGTTCAAATTGATGCCAGCCGCAATGTGGGGTGGTGGTAATCCCTCATAGAATAGTACATAGGAAAGAAGCAGGTAATCGATATGGCTTCGATGGCAGGGCACATAAACAATCGTATGGCTCTGCGCCAGCTCCTTCAATGGCTCGATATGATTGACCTTTACGCCGCTGTAAAGCTTGTTCCAGAACCAGGTCAGGATAATATCCAGGAATCGGATGACTGGCATTGAGAAATCAGAAGCGATTTCATTGGCGTATTTACGCGCTTTTGCCTCAGCCTCAACCAGAGTGATTTCCTGGGCTGCAGCTTCTGCGGCAATGGCTGTTTGGATTCTGGGCGTATGAATCAGGCTATTGACCAGCATGCGACGATGGGAGAGGTCTGGCCCAAGAACCGAGGCTTTTTTCTGACGAAAATGAACCCGGAGAATCCGGTTTACCTTGCGAACACTGCGAGCATGATTTTGACTATCACCAATGATTTCCTGAAGTGACAATGCCGGGCTGAAGTAAACCATGGTCTGTCGACCGTGAAGCAGCGTCGCCATAAACTTGCGGAAACGGCCACCAAGACTGAAGTTCCAGTCAAACAACAGTTTAAAGGCTGACTGCTCTTTCTCGGGTGAACGTCCCCAGAGGATGGTGACTGGGACCAGCTGTACATCCTGATGATGTTCTTCCACCTGGCGAACCAGTTGCGCCAGAAGTTCCGGTGGTTCCGGGCGCTCCCTTTGCAGGATCAGGCCTTCATACTGGCTCAGAAAGAAGTGAGCCTTGCTTTGTGGGTGTTCTGGGTCAATAGGTTTATAGGGTCTTGGCAGGTTTGCTTTTATGCATTCACCTTCAAGCACCATGAGGTCTGTCAGAGAGCGCTGGTGTATAACATAAACAACCGGTTTGCCGGGCTGCAAATGCAGGGCTTCGGGGTTATTGTTTTCAACCGTGGTACGAACCCACGTAGAAAGGAGTTTTCTCAAGCTATGGAAAACATAGCGATTCAGGGTAATGGGTTTCAGCATGGAACTGGCTCTTGGCCTGCATCCGTCAGTAAAGGAGACAAGAATCGTTCAGAAGACTGGTCCGATGAACCCGTAGCAGGCCTCTGGCTTAAGAGTAAAACAACGACTCTCAAGTCTGTGATGAATTAGCCGGACATTCTAGCCTGATTGTACTTTGTTGCGCAAAATTTACTGGATTAAAGAGTACTCTTTGTTGGAGGCATTAGCTCGGTATGAGTTTGTGCAGCAGATCAGGAAGTTCACAACATGCTTGTTAGGGGGCGTCACCTCGTCTAAAACATGCACATTTCAAAGTAGCATCAGCGAGATTGTTTGCGGCCTTGCATATCCGTTGTCTTATCGACAAATTTGTTTGGCCGGGAGGGGGCAGGGTTTGCGAAACAAATTCAGGAGGAGTGATGGATTCACTGTGTTTTGGACTGCCAAGAGGTGGTGCGTAAAACCAGAAGAGATTCCGAAAGCATTCAAGTCGTTCAGTCAGTGCTTCGAGAGCTTCAGGAAGAAGCTCCTGGACCATGGGTATGAGATTGTTGTAAAAACTCTCAAATTCTACTTCAAATGTGGAAGGCGGTATTGGAGGTTTTTTAAGGTGGTCTTGCAAATGGGTATTGCTTACCGGAAATGTCATGTCATTATCTAAAGCTTCTATTAGAGGGATGCCTTCTTTATCAAAGGAAATCATTAAGTTTGTCAGTGTTCCTCTATCTCCTTGGCCGGTAATGTAATCATTGAATCGTATATTTCTCCATTGGAGTTCTAGTTGTTGAAACTCAGTAAATGCGAGATTGAGGCTGTTGTGCATAATGTTTTGAAACCGTGAGTCAGTGTAGGCATTTTGCATATGTTTAAGTTTTTCAAGTAGTTGGTTGCTTATTCCTAAAGCTGTGGCAGATTTATCAAAATACCCTTGTTCTATCAGCCAAGTATGAACAGTTTGTCCATTAATTCTTCTCATGAATAAGCCTGGTTTCTCATCAGTAATAGCAATGCCACATTCAGGGAAGTGTCTATCTATCTTTAGAGCTTTGGCGCAGTGCCAACTCAGGATGTTTCTTATGGTTATTTGTAAGTGGCCTGTCTTGGTTAGTGGATAACTGACGCAGGATGGACTGCCGACTTTATACTCTTCTATATTCTTGGGTTCTTCAAACTTAACTATTGAAGGTTGGTAATATGTAGTAATTATTCCTTGGGGTGTATTTTTAACACATTTAATAGTATGAGGTGTTTGAAAATGCATTAAGGTATTAAAGTTACCTTTGAAAAATACTCCAGAAGTTACTCCATGAACTACCCGGATGTTATATTCAGACAAAGACTTTTTTTGATACTGTCTGCCATCAATTGATATGTGGCTATTTAATTCAAGGTACTCTAAGTTTGCCTCATGTGGAGGTTCGTCTATAGGTACCTGTCTCATCATATTACTTTGGACTAGCAAATAACGGATTCCTATAGTTTTCTTTTATAAAAGATGATATCGATATTTAACCATTTTTAGGAACCTAAAAATGCATAAGAGAAACTAATATAGAACCATAGTTAAACACTATAGTCAGTAACAAGCTATTCGATCTTTGATAAGATCAACAAATCCTATCCTATTGATAGTGGTCATAACTTCTGCGTTACAGGGTTTACCCGATAGCTTGCCGTAATAATCAATAACACTTGCCCCCAGACAGTAGCCATTAAATGTTTCAACCATTATATAGGCTGGTTCTATGGTGAATAAATCCGGTGCAAGTAGCCAGGCAATGGTACAGGGGTCATGCAGGTGGGCACCTTCTTTTGAATATCCCTTCTGTACAATATGCTGGAGATAGTAGCTCAGCATATCGGCGGTGGCTATACTTACAGGGCTTTCCAGTTTTCGTATCTGCTCAATCTCATCTTCGAATATCAATGCCTGATAAGTTACATCGAGCCCAGACATCACGATGGGAGTGCCTGACTGAAAGACAATATCTGCGGCAACAGGGTCTGTATGAAAGTTGAACTCAGCGACAGGTGATACGTTCCCAAAGGTTCCACCACCCATGAGTACAATACGTTCAATTTTTGCGTGCAGGGATGGCCAGCCAATTAAAAAGGTAGCAACGTTCGTTAGAGGCCCTGTGGCAATGAGCGTCACCTTATCTTCAGACTGACGAAGTAAATCAGCAATCAGCTCTACTGCGGATAGAGCCTCTACAGCAAGCGCTGGCTCAGGCAGGGTAGCTCCATCCAGACCGCTTTCACCCATAATATCTGAAACAGGGGTTATTTTATTGCTGAGTGGTTTCCTGGCTCCGGCTGCAACACGAGGAGTCATACCTGCCAGGGTAAGAATTCGTAGAGTATTAAAGACGGTCTTATCCAGTGTCTGATTACCTGCACAGACGGTAACTCCCAGCAGGTTAAGCTCCTTGCTTTTGCCAAGCATCAGCAGGGCGAGGGCATCATCATGGCCTGGATCACAATCAATAATAACAGGGTGTGGCATGGCTAGATCTTCAAGCAATAATGTGCTCTACAAACAGACTTTCTTCATGGCTTGAAGGTAATTAAAGATCATTATGTGAGTGATGCAATAATTTAAGCAGGGGGGGATTTCAGGCAGTCTTGGTAGACTTTCTATAAAAATGATGTGTAGGGGAATGGTATGGAAAGCAGCTTTGCTGCTTTCCATTTATGAAGCGTTAGGCCATTTGATCAGGCTTTCCTGCCCATTTTCATCGAGTTGCCACCACTCGTCCATATCGGCACCTTCCTGCCAGGGGCCGGAGTTACAGCGGACTGTGCTGTGACAATACGCCTGAAGGCTTTTAGCGCACTGGGTATCGTCCTGCCAAAGCGTGCCAGTGGTTTTAAACCAGATGCTGGTCCAGGCTTTGCCCACGGCCTTTTCAACAATCATGACCGGAATCCTTTTGCCCTGGAAGGTGACTTCCAGATCATGAACCACGTTGCCACTGTTTAAGGTCGCAACGTTATCAAAAGTATCGCTCAGCCAGCCGGTAATAGTCTCCAGAGAGGTGTTCTTGGCATAAACTTCGATATCATCAACTTCAGTACTGTCGGTTTTAGGTTGATCAGTAGTGCTCATTTTTTAAAACGTCATTTGTCGGCTAGCAAGTGCCTAAGTATACCCTTATAGATTTCCTGCAGGGTATCAAGATCTTCAGCCTTAACACATTCATTCACTTTATGGATGGTGGCATTAACAGGACCAAGCTCTACGACCTGTGCACCCGTTGGTGCAATGAAGCGGCCATCAGACGTACCACCGGATGTGGACAGCTCCGTTGTCATTCCGGTGACGTCAAGAATGGCCTTTTGAGTTGCGTTTACCAATGCACCTGGGTGAGTTAAAAACGGCTGGCCACTCAGGTGCCAGTCAATATCGTATTCCAGCTGATGATTATCCAGAATAGTCTTAACTCTCTTCTGAAGTTGCTCTGCTGTGACTTCAGAAGAGAACCGGAAGTTGAAATTCACCTGGCACTCTCCGGGAATGACATTGCTGGCACCGGTTCCAGCATGAATCTGCCAGATCTGAAAGCTGGTGGGAGGAAAGAATTCATTGCCTTCATCCCAGGTCTCTCCAGTCAGGTCAGCAATGGCCAGTGCCACTTCATGCACCGGATTTCGAGCAAGGTGAGGGTATGCCACATGGCCCTGAATGCCCTTAATGGTCAGGTGGCCATGGAGTGAGCCTCTGCGGCCATTTTTAACCACATCACCAACAACATGGGTACTGGAAGGCTCACCAATCAGGCACCAGTCGATTTTTTCCTTTCGTGCTTCAAGATGCTCAATAACTTTTACTGTGCCATTTTTGGCCGGACCTTCTTCATCACTGGTGATCAGAAAGGCAATTGACCCTTTGTGATCAGAGTGATCCGCCAGAAAGTCTTCGCAAGCCGTAACCATAGCGGCCAGGCTACCTTTCATATCCGCAGCGCCACGGCCGTGAAGCATTCCATCAATCACAGCAGGCTGAAAAGGCGGGTTGTCCCACTTTTCTACCGGTCCGGTTGGCACGACGTCAGTGTGGCCGGCAAATGCCAGAACCGGGCTTTGATCACCCTTGCGCAGCCAGATGTTTTCAACCTCCCCAAAACGGAGTCGCTCAACCTTGAACCCAAGAGGCTCAAGACGGCTTATCATCAGCTCCTGACAACCCTCATCTTCAGGGGTGATGGAAGTACGTCTAATCAAGTCCATTGCTAATTCGAGGGTTTTTGATGTCATTTTCAGAAAGTCTGTCATTTATTGTTCTGGTGAGAGTTCAGTTGAACCACATTGGAATAGGCAGTTTAGCATTTATCGTCAGTGACTGGTTGCTTAAGCCAGCTGAGAATTTCTCTGGTGAACGGTAACTCTATTTCGGAATGGAATTCTGAAAAAGTCTTTACCAGCCGTTTGCGGGTAAAGTCTGAAAAGTTCCGTGTTCCTTCTTCGGTAAAATAGAGCAGGTTATCGTCTATAGCTGCAGCCAGTTCTGCACCACAAAGCTCTGAGACTACTTGCTTGAAGCTGGCATGACCATCGAATTGACCTTTTTGCTGGTATAGGTTCGATAGTGTTGCCAGAGGAATCATGGAGAGCCTGGGCTGAATCATCGGGTTGACGGCATGCCCGCTGCACCATTCACTGATTTGCCATGGGCGTCCAGTAAAAGTGTAGAGTCGGAGGCGGCTCTTTAGCCAGTCTGTATCATTAACCGGATAGTTATCCCAGAGGAATGGTTTGCGCTGGAAGTGGTCAGACATCTCTTCCAGGCCGGCCTGATCATAACCCAGGGAGATAACATGGTCACCGGTCCAGAAAATATCAAAGCGGGGGTCGAGGTACTGCCCAAGATCTGACCAATAATTTTCTGGCATGGTGCCATAAACTCTCTGCAGTAATGGGTCTTTTGAGTAGTAAGTACCTACTATTATAATTTGCTCTGCGTTGCTTTCTCCGGCAATAAACTCAGCAATATCAGCTTGTGTTCTTGCCAGGTTATCAATCTCATTGCTGAAGTCGTCGAAGAGGATGCACAGTATTTCCGGGCTGAGTTGATTAATGCTGGAGATTTTCTCTTTCAGTTGCTGGCGGTTTTTCTTATTCAACGCTTGAACGTTGAAAGGTGTGAGTCCAACACCAAACCGAACGTTTTTTCCCCTGATCCCTGACCTTAAAGCTTTAAGGGCATTGAACTCGGTTTCTGGCCAGGCGTGATTCCACTGCTCTCGAAGGTATGGATCATTTTTCGGGGCATAGATATAAAAGTCGAAGCCTTTTTGGGCACAGAAGTTGGCATAGGCATCCCTTGCTTCCCAAGACCACAGGTTGTCTTGATCATAGAGACCTTCGATTACGCCATACCTGAATGCCATTTGCGGATATTTCCCTGTTTACATGAAGTTCAATTGACAGCTAAACCAGAGGTTAAACCATAGCCTAAGATGTCTTCTGTTTGTACTCACAAAGGTCTTCAATAATACAGCTGCCACACTGGGGTTTTCTGGCTTTGCAAACATAACGACCATGAAGGATAAGCCAGTGATGGGCATCCATCAGAAACTCTTTGGGAACGAGCCTTACAAGTCGCTTCTCAACCTCCAACACATCTTTTCCCGGTGCGATACCGGTTCGATTGGATACCCGGAAGATATGAGTGTCTACCGCCATGGTTGGTTGATTAAAGGCGGTATTTAAAACGACATTGGCTGTTTTTCTGCCAACACCGGGCAGAGCTTCCAGGTCATTCCGGTTATCCGGAACAATACTGTTGTGCTTTTCAATCAGAAGCTGACAGGTCTTAATGACATTTTCTGCCTTGGCGTTAAACAGTCCAATGGTTTTTATATACTCTTTCAGGCCATCAACACCCAGAGCCAGAATTGCCTCCGGCGTATTGGCAACCGGGTAGAGTTTATCTGTGGCTTTGTTTACCCCCACATCCGTTGCCTGCGCAGAGAGTATAACGGCCACAAGAAGCTCAAAAGGCGTGCTGTAATTAAGCTCTGTCGTTGGGTTTGGGTTTGCGTCCCTGAGCCGGGTGAATATCTGTGTACGTTTTTCCTTATTCATCCTTTGACCAGTAATAAGATGTATAAAAATTAGCTTGCGATTATTTTAATGCCAAAGAGGGTGAAGAGTCCCCCTGTTAGGTAATCAATCAGATTAACTGATTTCTGATAGAGCGTTTGGGCAGAGGTTGTAGAAAATACACAGGCTAAAAACAGATGCCATAGCAGGGTGATGCTACCCATGATAGACACACAGAGTATGGTGATTGGCCATGATGGGTCTTTGGGCATGGCAACAGAAAAGAGGCTGATGACAAACAATCCGGTTTTGGGATTTACAATGCTGGTAAAAAAGGCAAGCCTGATAAGGTGCCAGGGGGACTTGAGGTTCTCCCGCTCAGCAATATCGTAAGGTTGTTTACTACCTTGTTTAAGGGTGCTGTAGATCTTCGAAAGTCCCAGGTACAGCAAATAGCTGCCACCCAGCAGCTTCAGCAGACCAAATAACCATGGAAAGGTCTGCAGTATGATCAGGACGCCCGATGCCCCCATGATTCCCCACAGAATAACCGCAGCAGTTACACCCGCAGCAGAGCCAATAGCTAGCAGACGGTTATAGCGAAGAGCGGTATTCATGGTAAGCAATACATTGGCGCCCGGGGTACAGCACGCCAGTGTCCAGATGAAAGCCACTTGAAGGGCGGTCTCAAGGTAAAGACTCATGGGGTTGTTCTGTGCAGAAATATGAGGAAAGGGAATTATGCACAGCAAAGTTGCAGGTAAAAAGCTTTTTCTGACGAGGTGTTGTGTATCAACTCTCGTCAGAAGGAAGTGCTGGTGGAGCACTTTCCGGGTTGCTGATAACGGCTCTATTACGTCCCTGCTCTTTGGCCTGATAAAGAGCATTGTCAGCCTCTTTCAGAAGCTGATCATGGTTGGTTTCAGCATTTAAGCGGGTTGCTATACCCATTGAAATGGTAATGTTACCCAGAGACTGACCATTAAACTGCATACCCTGGCCAGCAATCCGGGTGACCAGCATATTGCCCAGCTCCCTGGCAGTGTCCAGATCGGTATCGGGGCAGACAATGCATATTTCTTCACCACCATACCGGCAAACCAGGTCACCTTCCCGTACTGCCTGTTTTAATTCCATAGAGACCTGCTTCAGAACATAGTCACCGGCATCATGGCCAAAGGTGTCGTTGAAGCGCTTGAAGTGATCAAGGTCGATCATCATGACAGAGAGTGTTTCATTCTGGCTTTCAGCGCTATAAGTATGCTGCTCCAGAAAGTCCATCATATATCTTCTGTTGAAAAGGCCTGTCAGTGGGTCTCGTATAGCCTGCTGCCTGAGATCTTCACGCAGGCGCATATTGGCCAGTGCCAGACCTATCTGTTCTGCCATGGACTCAGCTTTTGATATATTGCTTTCCAGAGCCTGTTGGTCATCATAATTAAGGTGCAGGACACCCAGTGTTTCTCCTTGTGCAACTAGGGGAATGCAAACCTGGTACAGGTCGCTTTCCATACTGCTATGGCGGCAGCGAATTTCCAGACCATCTTCGTTGCTGAAGTGTGTATGTCCTTTTAGCAATGACCAGCAATCACTGGGCTCAAAACGGTCACTTCCCTGCCACTGCTCTCCCCACTGGGTAATAAGGTCCAGACGGTTTCTGGAAGATTTGATCAGTGTGATGGCACCGCTACGGCATCCTGGAAGTAAGTGATCTGCGATTGGGTGAACCACATTGGCAGCGCTGTCAATGGTCGTACAGGCTGACATCAGGCTGCCTAGCCGCTGCATCAAACTGAGTTCGTGGGTCCTTTCTTTGACTTCAGTTTTCAGTGATTCCCGCTCGCGCTTGGCCTGTTTATCGAGCATGGAGCTGAAGAAGCGGGTGATCATAATGACTACAAAAACACCCAGTAAACTGATGACGACTACCCAGACCCAGATCCACATCAATTCGTCGGTGAACAGATTCATGGCAACAGCCGTGCGTATCACATAAGTCTCACCAGCGTCGGAAATATGGCTTGCTGACTCATGGCCATGTTCACCACTGTGATCATGATCGCCAGGATTGACAATGCTTACCTTCAACGCGTAGTACATCAGGTCATACCCCTTGGTATGACTGTGTCGTGTTGATGAGCCTTGCCCATGCTCCAGTGCTGTTATTACTTCAGGGCGGGAAGCATGATTATCCATCTGGTCAAGATCATGTTGAGGTACTTGAGAGTCACCAATAACAACACCACTTTCATTAATGACAGTGACTCTGATATCTGCACTTACGCCTATATCAGTGGCAATTACATCAAAGTCAAAGTGATGGTCTCCGTGCAGCTCGATATCGTCTCGTAAAATACGTGAGGTTATCTCTGCAACCTGCTCCAGCTTGCTTTGATAACTCTCCAGCAGGATATTTTTAAAATGGAGCGTTAATAAGGTGAGGCTGGCAGTGAGCACCAGTGTCATCAGAATTGCCGGCATTGCCAGAGCTGCAGATTTACGAAACATGGCAACTTCCCTGTTAGCCATTGGTTGGGTCGGACCCAGTGAGTTTATTAACTTTTAATGGTTGTAACTCTTTTCATTATTGCAAAGAAATCGTGGTTTTGTGTTGCCAATTTTTTGGCAAAATAGGGCATTTTAGCCCTGTTTTTTGAGAAAAATTTGTTCGAATATCAGAGTGTTACATTCGGAAGGTCATGACCAGACCGAAGTAATTCCGGTCTTCATCCTGGTCCTGTACCTGATAAAAGGTTGGAGCAAATGCCAGACGGATATTAAAGTCTTCAACCACTGGCTGCTCGCGATCACCATTGATCCACTGGTCAATGCTGTCTACCGGATCCAGGAAGAACAGAGCTGTGGAGCCCAGACCCGAAGAGCCCCATACCAGGCCATCATTCTCTACAATCGAGCGCTTCTGCTTAAATGCCCACTCACCGTAGAGCCAGCCACCAACAGGCGTGACAATAATGTCCTGAATGGACGGCACTTCTGCGATGGCTTCAATACCGTATTCCCAGTAGAAGGTTGACATCAGGAAGGAATAAACAAATGAGTTCCACTGGTTATATCCGGATTCCCGGGCAACGATGTAGTAAACACCACCAAAGTAAGGGTGAGCAACGTAGTTCAGGAAAAAATCATCTTCATCCATAACCGGGCCTGAGCTGACATTGTCCCACCACTTTTTGTGGAACTGCTTAAGTTCTGATTTATCCCAGTTGGTGAACGACTCAGGCATAACAGCCAGAGCACCAATGACCCCGACACCTAAGCCAAACATCAATTTGGTCTGGCCCCATAAACGAGCCTGATCTTCTTTTGGGTTGTCATCAAACAGCGTCACGGCCCAAGGGGAGCGTTCTTCTTGTAGAGAAAACTCGAATTCGGTGTTTGGATCAGGCTCTGCTGCAACTTCATCTGCAGATGTATTGGCCTGAACAAAGCCTGATAGCATGATCAGGCTCGATAAGAAAACTGGCAAAACTCGGTTAAGCATCATCATTCATTAGTGAGGCGCTGGAGGTCGGTTGAATGCCGCCCTGAAAATCGGAATCCATTAAGGCAGGAGCCCTTTTGTTGGATGAAAGGCGAAGAGTCTATAGATTTTTCCGCTATTAATCGACTGGGATTTATCGTTATAACTAATCATATTTACCGGTGGTCGAATGATCGGGCACTTAGTTTTTAAATTGTCATAATTCTGACTTATATCTGAGGCTAAAGCGGAGGTTCATGAGCGCTTGGTGAGGCTACAAACCCTGACATGCTACATTGAAATAGAAAAGCAGTTATAGGGATGTATTGTGATTAATAAGCAGCTGTACCTGTTCGTAGTCACAGGATTGTTAATCGTCGGTGGGGCCTTTTCCACAACAAGGGCATTAGCCGCTCCTCTTCCCGCTCATGAGAGCGTTCCGTCAATCCAATATTGGAATATTATTGCTGATCATCTGGCTAAAAGCCTGATCTCCAGGGGACGCCTGGGGGAAAACACCATTTATGTTGATAAAAAACATACTGCTCTGGATGTTACTCGATACCTTGAAAAACAATTATCTATGTCATTGAAAAAGTCTGGGGCTAGTGTGTCTGCTCCGAACATCGCGCGCTATGTTATTGAGTTGGATGTTGAGATAAATGAGCGATCGGATGGCCATGGAACCACATACGCTGAGGGTGGTGACATTGATCAGTTATGGAGAATACAGGAACTTGACCCTGTCTATTCCGGGCAGTATGCCCATTATCAAATGGTGCCACTGGCAATGGATTCGCAGGGCTCTATAAATCCTCTTGCTGGCTCAGATACAGAAATAATAATAACTGCCCGAATCATGGAAAGAGGTTGGATTCGCATATCGCAAAACTATGCATTCTATTTTACCGCTGAAAGTCTGAGGCCAGCTCGTAAACCCAGTCATGAAAAAAAGCTAAAGGCTGAAAATGATTTTGAAATTGATGCGTTCAGGGAGTTTCAGAATCATCACAGAGTGTTTCTGGATTATCAAAACAAGCTGGATGCTGATGCTCAACAGCTGATTGACCGTTATCAGTTCTGATACTGTCATTTTTGCTTTCGGACCGGGTTATTAGTGTCATAAAGAGGTGTGAATTAATCTGGGACATTGGTTTTAAAAAATGGCATCCTGCTGCCTGCAAAGTCCTGAGGATATTCAGGGATAACAACGACAATGTCAGTCAGCAGGTGAGCGACATGAGTACAAAGTTTGAATTTGCACCAATGCCGGACGACACCGGTCATTTTGGCAGCTATGGTGGTTCGATGGTTCCTCCCCCTCTGGAAAAAGCCATAGCAGAAGTGACCATTGCTTATGAATCCATTCGACAAGACCCTGCCTTTCGAAAAGAGCTCCATACGCTCTACAAACATTATGTTGGAAGACCCAGTCCGATTTTTTTTGCTAAACGGCTTTCTGATGCCATTGGTGGTGCAAAAATCTATCTCAAACGTGAAGATCTGAATCACACTGGTGCTCATAAGATCAACCATGCCATTGGTGAAGCTCTGCTGGCCAAATACATGGGTAAGAAGAAAGTGGTTGCTGAAACGGGAGCCGGACAACACGGTGTCGCCATGGCAACAGCCTGTGCCCTGGTAGGAATCGAATGTGAGATTCACATGGGGCAGATTGATATTGAAAAAGAAGCGCCCAATGTAACTCGAATGAAAGTACTGGGATGTAAGGTGGTTCCCGTAACTTTTGGTACCCGCACCTTGAAAGACGCGGTAGACAGTGCATTTGAGGCTTACCTTGCCGACCCGGAAAATCAGCTCTATGCCATTGGCTCAGTGGTTGGTCCTCATCCTTTCCCCATGATGGTACGGGACTTTCAGCAGATTATTGGTGAAGAAGCCAGAGATCAGTTTCAGGAAATGGAAGGGCGACTGCCAGACTACGTGATGGCCTGTGTCGGAGGTGGCAGTAATGCTATTGGTCTCTTTACTGCTTTTCTGAATGATCCAAAGGTCAATATTGTCGGTGTTGAGCCTGCCGGTAAGGGGCTTGATACCAGTGAGCATGCAGCCACGATGACTCTGGGCAAACCGGGTGCTATTCACGGTTTCAAATGCTATGTGTTGCAGGATGAGGAAGGTGAGCCTTTACCCGTTCACTCTATTGCATCAGGCCTTGATTACCCTGGTGTTGGTCCTCAGCACAGCTATCTGAAAGATATTGGTCGCGTGGAATACCAAAGTGCTACCGATCAGGAATGCCTTGATGCATTTATGACCCTGTCGCGAAAAGAAGGTATTATTCCTGCGCTGGAAAGTGCTCATGCTGTTGCTTATGCCATGAAACTGGCTAAACAGTTATCACCAGAACAGAGTATTCTGGTAAACCTGAGTGGCAGGGGAGATAAGGATCTGGATTTTGTTGTTGAGAAACTGGGATTGTAATCCTTTGAATAACCAGAGCCTTTCAGGCTCTGGTTGATATGGTTTAATTATTTTTTACTGTCAATGGCTGCGACAACCCCTGTTCTGATCCCCACATAAGCGGCCCCATTGGGACCTAAGACAACGGGGGCTGTAACACTGGATAAGGTGTCTGCAATGCCTCCACTACCTGTACCGATGAGACGGTCAAACTTCTCTTCACCTGTATCAAAATCCACAGCAGTCAGATACCAGCCACCCAAACGATCTTTATCATTCTGCTTTTTGAAGGTGTAGAAATAGAGTATGCCATTATCAGTAGACAGAATTGGCAGGGATTGAGAGAGAAGCTCGGAGTTCCAGGTCACATCACAGCCGCTGCGATCCTTCCGTACATCAATACGCATGACGCCCGGAGAGGTTTCCAGGGCATTACCGGAATAAACATGTCCATAGTCGTTTTGTACAACCATGGCATTACCATATACCAGGATGGAGTTTTCAGTCGCACTTTCTCCAGGCTTGAACAGAGGAACTTTGCATACTTCCCGATTTCCCTCAATGTCAGAATTGCGACGATAAACCATCAGGTGAGTTGAGGGAGAACCATCATCAGCAATGGTGACCAGATCATCACCAATCAGCGTTGGTGAGGTGCCCGAGCCAAAAGAAAGGGTACCTGGCTTCTGTGCTTCTCCCCGGTCATAGGGCATGCGCCAGCTCCAGTAGGGTTTGCCACTTTCAGTATCAATCTTGAATTGATAAAGGGCGTGGGTTGAAACGATGTAGACACCTTCTTGATCCACTGCAAAGGAGTTTTGAATAACCTCGTCGTCACCTTCCATTTTGTAGGTATGGAATTCTCCGGTCTTTTGATCCCGGTAACCGGTATAGCCGTTACTGGTAACAAACCAGAGGTTTCCTTCCCAATCCGGCATGACATCATGGATATTACTGCCTTCAGGCAAAATGCCACTGATGTCATATTCTTCAGCGACGACCCATTCAGGTTGCTTGCCTGACTCATCCAGCTCCAGAATTTTGATGGTTTTGTCTGCTGGCGCGAGAATAGGGCGGTCTTTGTGATCAAGGTGAAAATAACCACCACCACTGTTGTCCCCAGAGGTTTTCATAGGCATATCGTATTGGGCGATGGTTTCCAATGTATCGGGATCCAGAAGATGCAGCTCCACGCCGGTCAGTTTGATGCTGACGGTAATCAGGCGGCCTTTTGCGTCAAAGGCAATATTTGGCGCAACGCCAACAATAGAGCTGAAGTTGCGATGAATGGCTCTGGTGTTTTCTCCTAGCGGGCCTGGGTAATCTGTGATGTTTCGATTGTAAGATCCGCCATGCATACTGCTGCGCTGGGATTCAGCCAGCCAGGGGTGATCCGGCTGCAATGCGCTCGGCATTGGTTGAGCTATCGCCGGTGAACCCAGTTCGGCAGGTACATCATTTTCGGTTGCTTTTAAATAGGAGAATGTTGAGATAGCTGTGAATGCAGCAATGCCCAAAGCAATTTTTGTTTTAGAGAACTTCATAATGCTTTCTTCTTTTTTGTTTTAATTTTTTGCCATTACAGTGCGCAAAAAGCTCGCAAAAGAAAACCTTTGTGCACTTTGTGAACTCTGTTGTTCATTTACTCAGGCCGTGGCCAACCTGGTGACTTCGACTTTCACTGGAATTCCATGAACCACAGCATTACCGGTCAGCTCATCGATCACTTTTTCATTGGTGATGTCATTCAAGCTGACACCAGCATGGGCTTCAGCAACAGTGATTCGGGTACCTGGCCGGTTATGTCCCCAGGCATGAGGCATACAGACGACACCAGGCATAATGTTTTCAGTGATCTCTACGGGAAGTTCAATGGAACCAACAACAGAGCTAACGGATACTGTACTTTCCTGAGTGATCCCCCGGGTTGCAGCGTCTTCCGGGTGGATCAGTAAATGGCATACCGATTTTCCTTTAACCAGTCGATGACTGTTGTGCATCCAGCCCAGAGTACGGCTGGTAAGCCGACTGATAATCATCAGGTCGTATTCGGAGCTGTCTTTGGAGGAGCCCTGTTTCAGTGGGGCAATAAACCGAGCTTTCAGTCTGGGTAAATCACTGACCAGAATCTCCGGGGCAAGATCAATTTTCTTATCTTTGGTAAACAGTCGCTCGGGCAGGCAGCGCTCAAGGTCTCCCAGGAATACGCCACCAGGGTTATCTTTAAGTTTCTGCAGTGTCAGTGCATCTTTCTTAAATGGATTAAGGCCTGGCCCATAAGGGCCAAAACGAAGGCCAAGATCAATGATCCTTTCCGGAGTAATGACTTTTTTGACCAGGCTTGTCGCGGTATTGACTAATGCTTTTGACAGTGGGTTTTTAGCCCTTAACACGAGGATTCTGGAAAAGAGCTCACGCAGGATTTCGAAGTCGGTATAGCCCTCGCCTTCCGGCTTAAACAAGCGAGGTGAATATTTTGCCCAATTGATGGTGTCGTACAAATGGTAATACATGTCGTAGTGACTTTTTTCAAAAGGGCCGACAGGTGGCAGAATGACATCGGCATGCTGGGTAGTTTCATTCAGATAAGGGTCGACGGACACCATGAAGTCCAGTTGATCAAACGCATCCTCAAGTCCTTTGCCATTGGCCATGGAGAGAGCAGGGTTGCCACCAATGGCAATCAGTCCTCTTATTTGGCCTTCCCCTGGTGTGGTGATTTCTTCGGCCAGTACGCACAGAGGTAGCTCACTGCTGAATTCCGGGCGACTGCTGACACGACTGCGGTAGCGATCCCAGCTACTTTCTGAAAGTGAGAGTGAGTCGATTGCCGTGTTTGGGAACATCATACCGCCGGGCTCATCCATATTGCCGGTGATGATATTGACAACCTGCATCAGCCATTGGCAAAGGCCGCCAAACTCCACCATGGAGACTCCCGTTCGGCCATAACAGATAGCTGACTCTGCCGTGGCAAACTCTAAGGCAATACGCTCGATAACCTCTACCGGTATACCCGTGACTTCTGAGATATCATTTATCTCGAAATCATCGAATAGATTTTTGGTGACTTCCCAGCCTTTTATATGAGAACCAAGCCTACCTGGTGTCGCCAGACCTTTGGCAAAGATAGTTTTGATAAGTCCTATCAGAAACAAAGCATCAGTGTTGGGGCGAATAAAGTGGTGTTCGCTGACGTGAGATGCGGACTCATTCCTCCGAGGATCAATGAGTACAGTCTTGCCACCACGCTTGTGGATATCAACAAATTTGCGCTGTGGGTTGGCACCGGTGGACATCATGGCACCATTCGAAACTCTTGGATTGGTGCCCAGCATTAAGTAGTAGTGGGTACGATTGATATCGGGCACGGTGCCGAAAAACTGGTGTCCCAGCATAAAATGCCAGACAAAGTTGTGAGGCATTTGGTCAACCGTTGAGCCGGTATAGATATTTTTTGAGCCGAGAATTTTTCTCAGTGGCGCTACGCCCAGAAGTGCTCCCACGTTATGGGCAGTACTGCGACCACAATAGGAGCCGACAGCATCTTTACCGTATTGACTCTGGGTTTTAACCATTTGTTCAGCAGCGTAATCAAGCGCTTCTTCCCAGGAGACTTCCTGCCACTCACCATTAATTTTACGAAGCGGGCGCTTGAGGCGATCGGGGTCAGTATGAACATCCTGCAATCCGGTAGCTTTTGCACAAATATTGCCTTCGCTAAGGACGTCATTCGGATCACCCTTGATGGAAAGGATTTTGTCCCCTTCATACTCAACGGCGATACCACACATGGTTTCGCACAGATGACAGGTACGATAATGAGTGCTGCTCATGACTGCTGGTCTCTTATTGCTTTTATAGGCAGCAGGTATCTGCTGATTAATCACTTGTTATTAATCAGGGATCATAAGCATCTTGGTTTATTTAATCAAATGTTATTAAGTTTGAGGCTCAGGTTGGGAAATAATGTCCACAATACTTTGCACCAGTGTCTGGTGAAAAAACTGTCGGCTAACTTCTTCTTCTGTATAGAAATAACGGGCAAGGCCATGAATCAGCAGGCAGTCGATCAGGGCGAATCGGGCATGGATTGACTGCTCAGAGATATCTTTCACAAAAGGCGCCAGCAGCGATTGTATACGCTTGGCTTCCGCTCGAAGCTCAGGTCGCTGCAGACGCAGCTGGCTGTATTGTTCTGAAACCATTAGTTGACTGTGAATCTTTAAAAATTCTCTACCTCCGGACTCTGGGCTCAACTTCTCGGCCAAAGGTGCCACAATGACATCCACTGCCTGATGCAGGGTCCACTGTTCCTCTTTCTGTAGTTTATCTATGAGGGTGGAGCGGTATTCAGCGATTACCCCGGAATGCTTGTTCAACACGGCATTAATCAGTCCTGCCTTATCCTTGAAGTGGTATTGCAGGGCGCTCCGGTTTTTGACGCCAGAGGCTTTTAGAACATCAAACAGACTGGTGCTTTCCAAGCCTTTCTCGGCAAACAGCCTTTCTGCTGCATCAACCAGCTTCTGACGAGTGAGTTGGGTATCTTTGCGCAAGGGAAAACATCCTTATCTGACTTCGAGGTCATTCTCTAACAGGTGAAAGCTATGAACAAGGTTATGGATCAGAGATTATGGCCGACTCTTATGCAAGATAACCTTATTTTTTGAGATGCCACAAAGGCATAAAACTGAAAACTTGGTGAACTTTCCAGGGAGCGGAATGTGAAACCTCAGGTAACTTCAGCGCTGCTGGCAGCGACTTTAACTTTCTCAGCCCCTTCGCTACTGGCTGAACTGGTAACAGACGATTTTTCCAGTGATGAGCTTTCCAATGAAGAGCTGCTGTCGCTGAGCCTTGAAGAGGTGATGACGTTGGAGGTCACCTCGGTATCAAGAAAAAAGCAGAGATTGATGGACTCAGCAGCTGCCGTTTATGTGGTTACTCAGGAAGATATTCGGCGCTCAGGGGCGAAAACCATTCCAGATGCCCTGAGGATGGTTCCCGGCGTTCAGGTTGCCCAGATGAACAGTAATACCTGGTCAATCAGTGCCCGGGGGTTTAATTATGTTTTTGCCAATAAACTGTTGGTCATGATGGATGGTAGAACCTTATATACCCCAGAGTTTGGAGGAGTAAACTGGGATGTTCAGGATACTCTTATGGAGGATATTGATCGGATAGAAGTAATCAGAGGCCCTGGGGCTGCATTATGGGGAGCCAATGCAGTCAATGGTGTTATCAATATTATTACCAAAGCTGCCAATGAGACTCAGGGAAGCCTTTTAACGCTTGGGGCAGGCAGCGAAGAAAAGCTCTATGGTAGTTTCAGGCATGGAGGGCATCTCTCGGAAGGTGCTCATTATCGGGCCTTTTTCAAGACATTTAAGAGAGATGGTCTGGCTAACTCCGATGGCAGTGATGCTGAGGATGACTGGGAGATCAGTCGTGCTGGTTTTCGAGTGGATTGGGAAAAGGATTCAGAAAATCAGATTACGCTGGATGGGGCTGTTTTTGATGGGAAAACCCGTTCCCCTTTATTCATTTTCGATAGAGACATACCTGCCAAGGTGATGTTAACCGACAAGGTCAAAACCCAGAGAGGTGCGCATCTAATCGGCAGCTGGCAGCGATCAACAAGTGACAAAGGCGATTTTACCCTTAAGGGATACTACGACCATTACAAGAACACTGATTATCGTATCAGCGCTGATCGAGACACGATCGATCTGGAAACTCAGCACCGGTATCAGTGGCTGGAAAATCAGGAGTTGATATGGGGGCTGGGGTACCGATCAAGTTGGTACAACCTCAGCAATATGAATTATGTTGTTGTGGATACTGAGAAGTCCGTAGAGCGTTTGTACAGTGCATTTATTCAGGATGAAATAGAATTGAGTCCTGACTGGCATTTGACGTTGAGTTCACGTTTGGAGCATCACACCTCAACGGGTTATGAGTTTCAGCCTAATGCTAGTGTTGCTTGGAAGGTCAATGACCAAACAACGGCGTGGGCGAAAATATCCAGAGCGGTGAGAACTCCTTCCATTTCGGAAAGACGGGCAGAAGTGGACGGGGTCTATATGGTTGATACCCCACCGCTTCCTAATAATACTTATTTGAGAATCAACAGGAATCCAGAACTGGAGGCTGAAAAACTAACTGCATTTGAGTTTGGTGTTCGCCGAAGGGTCAACGGTTCTTTAAGTGTTGATGTTGCAACATTTATAAATCGCTACAAAGACCTGCACAGTCTGGCAAATAGCGTAAGCTGCCCAGCGTCAGCACCAATTAATGGAGGAGGCCTTTGTCAGCCAGCAATCCCCACATATTTCTTGCTCCCGGTAGGATTGACCAATGGCCTTGATGCCATCACTTATGGCCTGGAAGTGGTGATGGATTGGGATGTTCTTGACTGGTGGCGCATCAAGACAGATGTTGCCTGGTTACAGGTGGATGCCAGTCGTCGTGATGAACTGGAATACAGTCGGCAGACTGAGGCGTTGGTGGAAAGTCTGAGTGCAGAGTACACAGGAAACCTTCGTTCAATGATGGATCTTCCTAATAACTGGTCTTTCGATACATGGATTCGTTACATGGGAGAGAATAGAAGCGCAGGAACTGATGCTTATACCAGCCTTGATATTCGCCTTGCACATAAATTCAACGAAGAATTGGAGCTTTCCCTGATCGGTAAAAATCTTTTTGACCCAACAAGGCTGGAATTTAATGAGAACTTCACAGGGATTTCTGCAACTGAAGTTCAAGAGTCTTGGTACGCTCAGATCCAGTGGAACTTTTAGGTCCGCGGTAATATAGGCAAGGAAGCCGGGAATGACCTTGAGATCCTGTTGGTATCGCTACTGTTTAGCTCTGTTGCTGCTATCAGAGCTAGCCATGTCGGCTCCCAAAGTAGAGGAGGAGCGGATTAAAGCAGTCGTGGCCTATAAAATCACCCACTTTGTAGTTTGGCCTGATAAGCCAAGCATACTGAAACTCTGCACTCTGGGTTCCAGTCAGCTGTCGGAAATGCTGGGAGGCGTTGTTAAGCAGGCAGGGAAAGAGAATAAAATTTTGGTAAATACCCTGAAATTGGGTTCAGATTATACAAACCACTGTGATGCGCTTTATATCCGGGATCTTGATGAAAGTGATGTTAGAGTGGTATTAAGAAGTCTGAAGGAATGGCCAGTTCTGACTATTGGTGACAGCGAAGAGTTTGCTCGTGATGGTGGAATGGTTGGTCTTTATACCGAAGACGGTAAAGTACGTTTTACCGTCAATATCAAAGCAGTTAAGCAGGCAGGGTTACTGGTTAAGTCTCAGTTACTGAACCTTGCCAAGGTCATCCAGTAACTGAGCATTGATATGATAAGTCGCTTCTTGTCAGCTAGATATTTCCGGTAACCCTTACCCGTTTACTCTCTCTAGGAGCCAAAGGTTCTAAGTTCTTTCTTCTCTCTTCCATGCGTCGATCAATAATATTCTTAATCGCAATCAGGAAGCCCATAAAGACAAAGGCGCCGGGAGGCAGAATGGCAAATAGGAACTGCTTATAGTTGGGAATCACTGTAATGGTCCAGTCAGCAGCAATAGGTCCCAGCAGCAGGTCCATGCCGGAGAACAGAGTGCCCTGACCAATCAGCTCTCGCAGAGCGCCCAGCAATACCAGAATCACAGCAAAGCCGGTGCCCATCATCAAGCCATCAAAAGCGGCTGGCAGAACCGGGTTTCTGGAGGCAAAGGCATCGGCCCGACCCAGGATAATGCAGTTGGTCACAATCAGTGGAATAAAAATACCCAGTATCCGGTAGAGCTCATAGGTGTAAGCCTGCATCAGCAGTTCGATACAGGTGGTGAATGACGCAATAATCATCACAAACACCGGCAGGCGAATGGCATCTGTAACCTGGTGTCGTATAAGAGACACCGCAACGTTTGAGCCCATCACAACCAGCATGGTGGCTATACCCAGGCCAAGCGCATTGACTACGCTGCTGGAAACCCCCAGCAGTGGGCACAGGCCTAACAGCTGAACCAGTGCCGGGTTGTTTTTCCAGAGACCGTTCAGAGCAATCTTTGCGGCCTGACTTGTGGGAGATGTTTCATTCGTCATTTTGAATCTCCTCGCGGACTCCGGTCATCCTGAGCGGATCCAGCAATAGATTGCGATTTGCCTCAAAGTATTGGAGTGCACGGTAAACCGCGGCAACAACCGCTCTAGGGGTTATGGTGGCACCGGTAAACTGATCAAATTCACCGCCGTCTTTTTTCACGCCCCAGCCTTCGCCTGCAGGGTTGCTCAACGATTTGCCGGCAAAGCCGAGAATCCAGTCGGTGACATTGGTGTTGATCTTGTCGCCAAGCCCCGGAGTTTCTTTGTGAGTAATGGCCCTGACACCTGCCAGTGTGCCATTCCGGTTGATGCCAACCAGAAGCTCAATTCGCCCGCTATAACCGTCAGGTGCGGTGACGGGCAGAATGACAGCAGAGACCTTTCCATCATTCAGGGCAATATAGGCTTCGCGTTGATCCTGGCTTGAGAGCAAACGGGATGGCTCCAGAACAATTTTGGAATCAACAAGCACATTGTCGTGAGTGTCTGCCGGTAAAATCTCCATCAGTGCTTTGGCTTCATAGGCACGAACCTGCGTTTCTATTCGCTCCTGAGTCAGGATCCAGGTAATGGAAATAAGGCCTACGGTAAATACGGCAAACAGGCCAAGGCCTAGGCTATTGCGAAAAATGCTCTGAAGCAGACCATTCCCGCTGGGGGGGGGGCTGTCGGTTGTGTCTTTTAAAGGAATCTGGCCGTCACTCATAATTCAGTCCTTCTTTGGCAGGCCTTTATTGGCCTTGCGATGGCCATACGTGCGTGGCTGGGTGTAATAGTCGATGGTGGGGGCTGCCATATTCATCAGCAACGTAGCAAAGGCGACACCGTCCGGATAACCACCCCAGGCACGGATCACGTACACCATCACGCCGACACCTGCACCAAAAATCAGGCGACCACGGTTACTGGTTGCACCACTGACCGGGTCCGTAATGATGAAAAATGCACCCAGCATGGTGGCCCCACTGAGCAGGTGGAACAGTGGGGAGCCATGACTGTCTGACCCGGTACCGCTCCAGAAAAGGGTTGCCATCACTGCAATGGCGGCCAGCATTCCAACAGGGGCATGCCAGGTGAATACTTTCCGCCAGATAAGGAAGACACCGCCGGCCAGATAGGCCAGGTTAACCCACATCCAGCCACGACCGGCCAGTCCATCAAATACCGGGTTGGCTTCCCACAACTCGTTTATGGTCAGACTTTTGTTTTCCCTCAACACATCCAGTGGGGTGGCCATGCTGATGGCATCAACACTGACACCTTGCCCCAAGGGGAAAATGGTGAACAGTGCATCGGTCAGACTGTTGTTATGGCCTTCCAGCCCTAGTGGTGGAAGCCAGGTGGTCATCTCCTGTGGAAACGAGATCAGTACCAGAACATAGCCCAGCATGGCCGGGTTAAAGGGGTTCTGACCCAGGCCTCCATAGAGGTGTTTGCCGATGACCATACCGAAGGAGACTGCGACCAGTGACAGCCACCAGGGTGCGAAAGGTGGCAGCGCCAGCCCCAGCAGTAAACCGGTTACCAGGGCGCTGCAATCACTCAAATAGAAACTCACAGACCGTTTGCGCAGTGATACCACTGCCGCTTCACAGCCCATTGCGATCAGGGAACACCAGAGAACATTGATCAGTGTGCCCCAGCCAAAAAAGACCGTTTGTGCGATCAGGCCGGGGATGGTGGCCATGATCACCAGATTCATGACTCGCTGAGTGCTGTTTTGTCCCAGCGTGTGGGGTGAGGTCTCTCTTCCCCTCTGGCTGATGGATGATCTGCTGTTAATCAAAGCCATTCAACGATTCCGCTCTTGTGTGTCTTTCTCGTGCTTATTTAGTTCAAGGCTGCTGGTCATGAAAGTATCTCCAGAGCCTGCTTCATGTCCGCCGCCTTTTGCTCTGCTTCTGCCAGCTGTTGTTTCAGCGTATCCAGTTCATCTTCACCGGCACTGGCGATCGCTCGCTGAAGTTTTTTTACCGCAGCATTGGCCATGGCCGACTCGATTTTCAGCTTCTTGGCTTCATCGCTTAATGGGGCTTTGGCCTTTTTAGCGGATGCACTGACACCTGCAGAGGGTGTTTCGCTGACTGAAGACTCTACTGCTGCTTCTCCTACATTGCCGTTGGTAAGATTATCCAGCGCCTGCTGCATTTCAGCTGCTTTTTGCTGGGCTTCTACCAGTTGCTGTTTCAGTGTCTCCAGCTCATCGTCACTGGCACTGGTGATGGCTCGCTGAAGCTTTTTAACGGCTGCATTGGCCATGGCCGACTCAATCTTAAGCTTTTTGGCTTCATCGCTTAGTGGAGCTTTGGCCTTTTTTGCTGATGGTTTTGCATCAGCGGAAGGTGTTATCGCCGTTTCTGCCGGAGGGGCTAAAACGACGACTTCAAGGCTCTTGATTTTCGCCTGACACTCATCGACGGCTTGCTGAAAAGACTCTGTGCTCTCATTGTTGCTTTCAACTGCTTCTGCCAGTGCTCGCTCTGCTTTTTTCAAAGCAGCTTTGGCCATGGCCAGTTCAACCTTGCGTTTCTTCTCATCGTCAGAGAGTACCGGTTTGGCTGATTTGTTTTTATTACTGTCATTAGCAGCATCAGATTGAGCGCTTTCGTCAAATGACTGCTGAAGCTTGGTGACCTGATCATTCAACATCTGAAGGTTAGACTTCAGTTGTTCAATATCCCCATTGCCAGAGGCTTCTGCAGCCGCAAGCGCTCTTTCCGTCTTTTTGGCCTGGGCTTTGGCCATAGACAGTTGAACTTTCAGTTCTTTCTGTTTGGCTGAAAGCTGTTGACTGGGCGCCGAAGGCTCTTGTCTGGCAGGTGTAGATTCAGAAGACCCTGCAGCAGCGGCTGCCTTTCGTGCTTTTGCCCGGGCAATGGCGGCTTGGATTGGGTCTTCTTCTGCTTTGGCATCGCTCTCGGTGTTTTCTGCTGCCTTGGCGGCCTTCAGTTTTGCAGCCCGCTCGGCATTGGCTTTACGTTTGGCTTCTTTCTCTGCTTTTTCCTGTTCCAGTCGGGCCAGGCGACCTTCGTAGCGCTGTTTAGATCGCTCGGATTTGGCGTGCTTGGCTTCCTGGGTTCGAATAGCTCCTTTGGATGCCCGGTAATACTGAACCAGTGGAATAGACGACGGGCAGACGAAGGAGCAGGCACCACACTCAATGCAGTCAAACAGGTTGTGGTGCATAAGCTGCTCATGGTTCTCAGCCTTGGCATGCCAGTAGAGCTGTTGAGGCAGTAATGACGATGGGCACGCCTCTGCACAATGCCCACAACGGATACAGGCCTGGGCATCCGGTGCGTCTGGAAACTCATCCTGAGTCGCGGCAATCAGGCAGTTTGATGTTTTGATCACCGGGATATCCATGCGGTCCACGCTGAAGCCCATCATGGGGCCGCCAAACACCAGTGTCGCTAGCTCGGACTCTTTAAGGGCAGCGTAGTGCAGCAGGTCTTCCGCCAGTGTACCGATTAATGCGTCTACATTTTGTGGCGTTGCCAGTGCATCGCCGGTGAGCGTGGTGATGCGAGAGATCAGCGGCTTGCCTTCGAGAATGGCTTCTTTGACCGAAACGGCGGTTCCCACGTTCTGGACCACCATGCCCAGATCTGCAGGCAGCTTTCCAGATGGTACCTCCTGACCGGTAAGGATCTGGATCAGCTGTTTTTCACCACCGGAAGGGTAGATGGTTGGGAAAACGACGATGTATATATTCTTTCCGGTCGCTGCTTTTCGCATCGCAGAGATGGCTTCCGGTTTATTGTCTTCAATACCGATCAGGCACTCTTGGGCACCCAGCATGTATTGAAGGATTTCTGCTCCCTGAATAACCGCTTCCGCCTTTTCCCGCATGAGCATATCGTCAGCGGTAATATAGGGTTCACACTCCGTACCATTGAGAATCAGCGTGTTGATTGTTGTGTTGGGAGCCAGTTTGATGGCGGTTGGGAAACCCGCGCCACCCATGCCGCTGATACCGGCATTACGAACTTTCTCTACCAGCTCTTCAGACGACAGCTGACGATAATCCGCTACTGGAGCCAGTTCACACCATTGATCCTGCCCATCGGTGTCCAGAATGATGCACAGGTCATACATGCCTGAGGCGTGAGGAATTGGGCGGTTCTCAATGGCCGTAATAATGCCCGAGGTGGGTGCATGCAAAGCGGCGCTGACAAAGCCGGACGCTTTGGCAATCATCTGACCTTTGAGTACTTGGTCCCCAACGCTGATAATCGGATCAGCGGGCGCGCCGGCGTGCTGAGATAATGGCAGAACCAGTGTTTTGGGCAGAGGCGGAACACTGACAGGGCAGCCGGTTGACTGATGCTTGTTTTCTTCAGGGTGGACCCCACCGGTCAGCGGCCAGATTTTACGTTCAGAACTTGCGATCACCTGGCTCCTGGAAACATGGCTTTGGGTGTCTAAGTGTTGAGGGGCTGGGCTTTTTGCTATTGCGTTCATACGGTTTGCCCCCTGCGATCAGTGGCAATCAAACCAGCCTTTCCGTGATTCGGCTGGGGCAACTCCCAGCTCCACGTTCTGACCGTGATATCCACAGGGCGCATTTCGATGCAGTCAACAGGGCAGGGCTCAACACAGAGGTCGCAGCCGGTGCACTCATCAGAGATAACCGTATGCATCTGTTTGGCAGCACCAAGAATGGCATCTACAGGACAGGCCTGAATGCACTTGGTACAGCCGATGCACTCCGCTTCTCGAATAAACGCAACTTTCGTGACCGACTCCTGCCCATGCTCAGCATCCAGCGGTTCAGGCTCGACATCCAGCAGGTCGGCCAGCGTGTTGATGGTTGCCTGCCCGCCGGGAGGGCACTTATTAATGGCATCACCATTAGCAATGGCTTCCGCATAAGGGCGACAGCCGGGATAGCCACACTGACCGCACTGAGTTTGAGGCAGAATTTCATTAATCTGGTCAACAATCGGGTTGCCTTCCACCTTGAAGCGGATAGAAGCAAAACCGAGAATGGCCCCGAAAATCAGGGCGAGAGCCAGAAGGGCTCCAATAGCGTAAAGAACAATTTCCATGGACTAGCGCAACCGCTCCTTCAGCTTTTTATGTCGTCTGGCATTTCTCATCATTGCTCGAAATCCTGCGCTCACAGTTTGATCAGCCCGGTGAAGCCCATAAATGCCAGCGACATCAGGCCTGCGCTGATCATACCAATGGCTGCCCCTCTGAATGGTGTTGGTACATCCGCAGCGGCGATGCGCTCACGCATGGCAGAAAACAGCACCAGTACCAGGGAAAAGCCGGCCGCAGCTCCAAAACCGTAGGTGGCCGAATCCACCAGTGAGCTGTCCATACGGTTGGTGTTCAGCAGGGCAACCCCAAGTACCGCACAGTTGGTGGTGATCAGTGGCAGGAAGACGCCCAGCACCTTATGCAGCAGCGGACTGGTTTTGCGTACCACCATCTCGGTGAATTGCACCACCACGGCAATCACCAGAATGAATGAGATAGTCTTCAGAAATTCCAGGTTCAGTGGCAGCAGGATGTACTTGTACGTTAAATAGCTGCAGATAGAGGCCAGTGTGAGTACAAAAGTGGTGGCCATTGACATGCCCATGGCCGATTCCAGTTTGTTGGAAACGCCCATAAAGGGGCAGAGTCCAAGGAATTGGACCAGTACAAAGTTGTTGACCAGTATGGCGCTGACCAGAATCAGTATCAGTTCGCTCATTGGTTTCCCTGCTGCAATGCCTGACTTTTAAAGAGCCGGCCGATCAAAAATGCGGTTGGATACCTGATGGAAGGCGTCAAGTATATATTCCCGAAAAAAGCAGATAAATGACGTTTAAAGACGCAAATCGAATAACGATAAGCCGGTAACCGATTTGGGTGCTTTTTCCGGAAGACTCATCAGGCCTTAATTGAACAGCCTTGGCTCAGGAGGCGGGGATTATAACGCCACAACAGGCAGGATGCATGTAGTGATGGCTGTAATGAAGTTGGAGGATACCGAATAACAAACAATGCCTGATATATCCTCATCAATCAGCCGTTTCAGATCAGCTATCTTAACTATCTGTTCTTTAAATACAGATACTCGGGTTCACCACACGCTGGTGGACTGAAACCTCAGGATATACTCCCGCAGGAGTCCCGCCATGAATAAGCCATTGGTCGTGATTACCGGAGCCAGCTCTGGTATCGGTGAAGCGGTTGCCAGGGCCATGAGTCAACTTGGGCATCCATTGTTATTACTGGCCAGAAGGGTTGAGCGTTTGGAGGCTCTGGATCTTCCGGATGCACTTTGCCGGCGAGTGGATGTAACGGATCGTGATACCTTGAAGCTGGCTCTCGAAGAGGCGGAGTCTCGCTACGGAGATACGGACTGTCTTATCAACAATGCAGGGCTAATGCAGCTGGGGCGTGCCGACGAACAGGACCCTGCCGAGTGGGATGCGATGGTTGATGTGAATATCAAAGGTGTCCTGAATGGCATTTATGCCGTTGCTCGTCAGATGAAAGCCCGAAAAGGGGGAACCATTATTAATATCAGTTCAGTGGCTGGTATTAAGGGCTTTCCAAACCATATGGCCTATTGTGGAACCAAGTTTGCAGTGCATGGTTTGTCTGAAACGCTAAGAGAAGAGCTGGCTGACGACAGTGTACGGGTGGTAACCATCGCACCGGGAGCGGTAGAAACCGAGCTGCTGAGTCATACAACATCCAGTGAAATCAAGGATGGCTATGAACAGTGGAAAGATGGCATGGGAGGCGTTATTACTGCAGAAGATATTGCCCGCTGTATTTCCTTTGTTTATCAGCAACCGCAGAATGTCTGTATCCGTGAACTGGTGGTGACGGCTACCCGGCAAACGGCATAAGGCGTTTTCACGCAGAAAACATCGCACTTTGATCTCATTATGATAAGTTAATCTGACTGACTCAGTGTTCGAGGTATGTGGCCATGGCGGGGAAAAGTGCGGTGGTACTTGGAGCCGGAATGGTGGGTGTTTGCTCTGCACTCCATCTGCAGAAAACTGGCTACCAGGTAACACTGGTTGACCGGAAAGCGCCCGGGATGGAAACCTCATATGGTAATGCCGGGCTCATTAATCGTGGTTCTGTATTCCCGCTCAGTTTATCGGATATAACCCATCACCTGTCCGGGGCCCTGTTAAAAAATCACCCCAATGTGCATGTTCATTTGAGTCAGCTACCGCATTACTGGCGCTGGCTCTATTATCTATTGGTTCGAAACAGTCAGTCTAGCTATGAAGCGTCGGTAAAGGGGCTGGACAGTCTCTTCCAGTATGCCGTTGCCGAGCACAGGAAACTGCTGGATATGTCCGGTTGTCGGGAATTGCTTCTGGAAAAAGGCTGGCTCCGGTTATACCGGGAAGAGGCGTCCTTCCAGGCAGTCCAATACCAGAGAGATTACTATGACCGGTTAGGTATTCGATATGATATTTTCGATCCGGAGGGGATCTCGGAACTGGAACCGGCGATCACCTCTGGTTTCCGTAAAGGGGTTTTGATCCGGGATACCGCTTCATTTGAGGACCTTTCCGAAGTCATCAATGATTATGTAACAGCTTTTCAATCCTCCGGTGGTCAGTTCTTTCAGGCATCTGCTCAAACTATTACCAGAGAGGGTGACAACTTTCTGATTGAGACCCATGGGGAAAACATCAGAAGCCGTATAGTGGTGCTGGCACTCGGCCCATGGAGTGGGGAACTCTGTGAAAAGCTGGGTTATCGCTTTCCCATGGCTGCTGAGCGAGGGTATCACCAGCACTTCCAACCTTCGGATGCCTTTCAGTTGAGTCGACCGATTCATGATGTGGAAGGCGGCTATGTTATGTCGCCAATGAAAAGCGGCTTGAGACTGACCACCGGTATTGAGTTGTCTGCCCGCGATGCGCCGCCGGTTTCAAAACAGCTTTATCAGGCGAGCCATAATGCCCGCGACGTTTTTTCTCTGGGTAATCCAGTCGGAGAAGTCTGGATTGGCAGCCGACCTTCCATGCCGGATGGTCTGCCGGTCATTGGCGAAGCACCGAGACACCCTGGTCTCTGGTTTGCCTTTGGTCATGGTCATGCCGGTGTTGGGATGGGTGCTATAACTGGGCGGTTGATTGCCGAGCTTATCAGTGGAGGAAAACCGGTTATTGATGTCTCTCCATTCAGCCCGGCAAGGTTTAAGTAGCTGGCCATATGGAATCGAATATTTCTGGCTACTTGAGCAGGTACTATGCAAGGCACAACGGAAGGAGCATAGCCCTAGCTATGTGACTGGAGTTGTAACACAGCAAAGTGCCTGAACAAGAAATCAGAAATATATGATTTCATCTGGTTAGCTACTTATCAACTAATTCAACGTTCTCTGCTTTTTAGGATGTTCTGGGGCAGTCTTTCGGTCATCGATAAGATGCTGAATCGTCAGCACCGGGTGCTTCAATAGCAGACGAGGCCCAGCCCACTTCATCACTTCACGAATTTGTTGCCGTTGATCCGGCTTGTAGCAGTGGACATTGCAGTTAGCGCAGGTGGGTTTTTCAGCACCATAGATGCAGCGCTCAAGGCGGCGCTTGCTGAAAGCCAGCAGTGAGAGGCAATCATTGCACAGGGTGGGGTGCTGGTGATTGTGCTTGCAGTAAAGCTCAATCATGCGGGTAACGGTGAAGTATTCACGCGTCAGCCTGGGGTGATCTTTCAGGGGGCCTTCGAGAGCGAGGGGCATAAACAACGTAACCTTCTCTATTTCGAGAAACCTATCCTCCCACAATCCGCCTCGATTGCCAAACAGGCGATACTTGCTTGTCCATATCCTTTTCTTTAACCACAAAGGCACCAAGACACAGAGGCCTAAGTTTAAACTGTGTGTTCTGGTGCCTTTGTGGTTTTATTCAGATGCTTTAAAGAATCCTGTTTATTCGAACGTCCCTTTAACAATGGCTTCACCACTGGCAACCATCCACTGCCCTTTGGCGATGGTATCGGTCAGTTGCAGTGAGTCCTGATCCAGCAGAACCACATCACCATCAAAACCAGGCAGCAACTGCCCTTTTCTGTCTTCAAGACCAATCTGATGGGCTGCGTTGATGGTTACAGGAGCCAGCATCTGGGAAAGGGTTAACCCTTTCTCAACACCTCTGCGAACTTCGATCAGCAGGGAATCCGGAGTACCTACGCCCATACCGATGATACGGGTACGGTTTTCATTCCACTTTGGCATTGAACCGCCGGCATCAGAACTGAAGGTAAAGCGTGATTCAATACCTTCTTCAATGCTCATCCGCGTGGCATCAGCACAGGTGATTTTCCCGGCTCCACCATCGTCATGAAGAATTCCTGTGCCGTCTATATAGGCACCCATCTTCGCCAGTCTTACTGCAGATTCCCAGGTATCTGGACGGTTAATATGGGTAGGCACGAAACGTTCTGGCTGGTAATCACTCACTTCAAGGATATCGAAAACCTGATCAAGGCAGGCTTTTCCGGCACCGGTATGCACCGTGATGATGCCTTTCTTATTGGCAATCAACGAGGCTACCCGTACTTCACTGACCAAGTGGCCCAGTTCATCACGGGTGACAAACGGACCACGATGATCGGCAACAGCCAGCTTTACACCGATGACCGGGTCAATAAAGGCAATATCCCGTTGTACCGAACCGGTAATCGTTGGGGATGGAAGGTGGTAAGCACCAGTAATCATCACTGCGGTGATGCCTTCTTCATTGAACCCTTTGGTTTTGGCGTAAAGGCTTTCAACATGCCGGGAGAGTGAGTCTGTGCCCAGTAATCCAAGTGCAGTGGTTACACCATTAAGGGTTTGCTGGGTCAGGGTAAGTTCCGGAGTGCGGGTTCGGTAACCACCTTCGCCCCCACCACCAATAAAGTGCTGATGGGTATCAACCAGACCGGGGATAGCCAGTTTGCCCTGACCATCAATCACTTCAACAGGGCCAATCAGACCGGATTCATTGATGTTTTCTTCTATGGCCAGAATTTTGCCATTAGAAATCAGAATATCTTTTCGGCCGAGGGCTTCGGGAGCAAAAACATCGGCGCCTTTGATCAATAGCTGCATGATTCGAAATTCCTATTTCGGGTCCAGTGCCGTGCGCAGGCCGTCACCCAGAACGTTGCAGCACAAAACGGTAAGAAAAATACAGAGCCCGGGATAGAGAGTGAGGTACATATAACCATCTACTGCTATAAAGTCCCGGCTGGAGGCGAGCATGGCACCCCACTCAGGCGACGGTGGCTGAGCACCCATGCCCAGGAAGCTGAGGCTGGCAGCCGTCAGAACCGATGTGCCTACCCGCATGGTGAAATAGACCAGAATGCCACTGATGGTGCTGGGCAGAATGTGCACAAACATGATGCGACTATGGCTCGCGCCCATGGTGGTTGCTGCGCGAACAAATTGTGAGTTAAGTACTGACAGTGCCGAACTACGGGTAATCCGGGCAAAGGTCGGCGCACTGAAAATGGCAATGGCAATGATGACGTTCATAATGCCGCCGCCCAGCACCGCAACAATGGCAATGGCCAGCAGAAAGCTGGGAAAGGCAAACAGGACATCGGCTGCACGCATGACAATGCTGTCCAGCCAACCGCCGCGGTAGGCGGCCAGAATGCCGATAAATGACCCGACCAGTGCACCGATCGTGACGGAAAGAAAGCCAACCGTCAGCGAGACACGGGCGCCATAGACCAGACGGGTAAACAGATCGCGGCCGTAGATATCCGTGCCGACCCAGTTCTCTGGTGAGGGCGGCATCAGAATGCGGTTATAGTCAAAGTCGTTTGGCCCATGGCTCAACAGGAGCGGGGCAAATAGCGCCATCAGAATCATAATGAGCAGGGTGATGCCTGCAGCAATGGCCAGCTTTTCCCGTTTGAAACGCATAAGAAAGAGCTGGAACGGCGAAACGGATGGCGAGGTCGTCGTACTGCTCATTTGAGTCGAACCTGCGGATTAATAACGGTGTAAAGCACATCAACGACGAAGTTGATCATGACAAAGTGGAATGAGTAGAGCAGCAGCAGTGTCTGCACCACTGGATGATCACGGGCGACCACCGACTCAATCAGCAGAGAGCCAAGACCGGGCAGACCAAAAATGGCTTCAACGACAATGGAGCCACTGAGAATAAAGCCGATCTGCAGACCTATTACCGTGATGATGGGCAGCATGGCGTTTCGCAGGGCGTGCACATAAGTCACGTTAAAGCGTTTTACCCCTTTGGCCCGGGCAGTCTGGATATAGTTTTCTGAGAGCACATCCAGAAACGCGGAACGGGTAAAGCGGGCAATTACCGCTGTACCCATCATGCCAACGGTAATGGCAGGCAGGGTCAGGTCGGCCAGTGATTGAAAGCCGGTCGGATTAAACCATTGCAGCTTCACGGCAAAGACTTGGATCAGAATAAGGCCGAACCAGAATTCGGGCACCGAAATGCCTGATACTGAAAAGACCATACATGCCCGATCCAGAAACCTGGACTTATGGGTTGCTGCAACCACACCCAGGATAATACCAGCGGGAATAAACCACAGGGATACCAGGGTCAGTTTGGCAGTCAGCACATAGCGATGGGACAACACGTCATAGACGGCATCACCGGAAATGAGTGAGGTGCCAAAGTCCAGTTGCAGCAGGTTGACCATGAAGAGATAAAACTGCTGGTGAAGCGGGAGGTTGAGTCCCAGCTTCTGTCGCAGAATTTCCATCTCCTGAAAAGTCGCATCTTCACCGGCAATCATGCGTACCGGGTCACCCGGCAGCATGTGCACAAAGAAGAAGGCCAGAATGGCAATGACCAGCATGACGCCCAGGGTGCCCATCAGGCGTTTGAGGATATATTGCGGCATTACGGTCTTTTACCTTAATTTACCAGTGCTACGTCACCGACACTGATAGAGCCGTCCGGAAGGAACTCAATACCACTGAGTTTTCTGCTCTTGCCGATAGTGCGGTAGTCAACTGTCGTAAAAATAACCGGAGCATCCTGCCAGGCCAGTGTCTGAATCTGGTGATAGATCTTTTCCTTCTGGGCCTGATCCTGAACCAGCTGACCTTCTTTCAGCAGTGAATCAATCTCATCGTTAGAGTACAGGGAGTAGTTGGAGCCACCACCGGTGCCATAAATCGGACGCAGTGCCCAGTCAGCAGTACCGCTGGAAGAAGACCAGCCCGCATCAAAGATAACTGGACGTGATGGGTCATCTTTCAGTGTGTCACCCGCAGCATAGTGGCTGGCGGTATCCCGTGGAATGATTTCCAACTCAACATCAATGGCGGCCAGCTGCTGCTGAAGGAACTCAGCAGAACGCAGAGAGAGCGTATTGTTCTTGGCCCAGAGGACGGCTTTAAAACCATTGGGGTAGCCAGCTTCTTTCAGAAGGGATCTCGCTTTGTCCAGGTTGTAGGTGTAGGCAGGCTGTTCTGCAAACGTCTCCAGATTATCCGGGATGGGTGACTTGAGAGGTGCGGCGTCACCGTTATAAACCACCTTGGCAAATGCTTCTTTGTGGAATGCATAGTTCATCGCATGACGCACTTTCTCATTCGCGAAAATTTCGTTTTTGGTGTTCAGTGAATACCAGCGACCGATGATGGTGGGTACCTGAACATTTTCAATTTTCGGGTTGGCGGCGATGACCTTTTTCATGGCCGGGGCCACGTTGGCAATAAACTGGGCCTGACCCGATTGCAGCATGGCCAGCTGGGAGCCGGCTTCAGCAACGGTACGGAACTCAATACCATCGACTTTTACCGGTCCACGCCAGTAATCCGGGTTAGCCTTAAAGCTGACGGTGCTGCCGCGAACCCATTTGTCAAAGACAAAGCGTCCGGTGCCTACGGGGTTTTTCTGGATGTCTTCACCGTATTTTTCCAGGGCTGCGGGGCTGATCATGCCCTGGGAAGGGTGCGTGATGGAGTTGATGAAGTTATTGGATGGCTCTTTCAGAACGACTTCCAGAGTGTCGTCGGCCAGAACATTAAACTCCGCAACGTTGGACAGCAGAGATGCACGACGGAGTTTGTGCTTAATTTCATGCTCAAAGTTGTATTTGACAGCAGCTGCGTTGAAATCCGTGCCATCGTGGAACTTGATGCCTTTGTTCAGGTTGATGGTGTAAATTTTGCCATCGTCACTGACCTTATAACCGGTGGCCAGGTTGGGCACCACTTCCATCTTATTGTTAAAGGTAAACAGACCTTCATAGGCGGCACCGGCTACCGACATATCCAGTGTGATGGAAGCATTGTGTGGGTTCAGTGTTCGGACGGAACTTTCAATCGCGACCACGATATGGGAGGCCAGCGCCTGCCCGGTAAAACTGGCGGCAAGAGCCGCCGAAAGAACCAGTGACTTCATTCGGTTCATGGTTAATCCTTTTGGTTGGAGTAAGCAGCTAACCATATGGAAATCATATATTTCTGACTCCTTGTTCTGGCGCTCTGCTGTGTTACAACTCCGGTTACATAGCTACGGCTATGCTCCCTCCGTTGTGCCTTGCATAGCACCAATCCAAGTAACCAGAAATATTCGATTTCATATGGCCAGCTGCTTATTTGATGCCCTGAAACCCACCTCGGTAATTTCCCCCCGGGGCTTCAGGACAGGATTGGTTGTTATTTACACCGCTTCACGCATCGATTGACTACTGACGTTTATTACATCTCTTGTGTATCGTTCCATCGCCACCTTATGGCCAGGCGACACATCAATCATTTCCTTAGGGGCTGGCGAATCGCCCACCGGAAATACCGGATCTGGAACTTCGTCGGTAATCAATTCGAAGGTTTTCTGGCGACGGGTTGAGAAATCAATCTGTGGTATGGCTGCCAGCAGCTTACGGGTATAGCTGTGTTGCGTATTCTCGAAAATGGCGCGGCGATGACCCACTTCCACCAGTTGCCCCTTGGTCATGACCAGTACACGGTGGCAGACACGTTCGATAACGGCCATATCGTGGGATATGAAAATAAAAGACACACCGAGATCGCGCTGAAGTTCCATCATCAGGTTCAGCACGGTGGCCTGTACGGATACATCCAGTGCGGAAACCGACTCATCGGCAACGATTATTTTCGGGTTGGTGGTCAATGCCCGGGCAATATTGACCCGTTGCAGCATGCCGCCAGAAAACTCATGGGGATAATGGCGGTACAGCTCTGGTGCAATGCCTACCTGCTGCAACAGTTCTTTGGCACGAATCTCCCTTTCTGCCGAGGTCATTTCCGGGCAGTGAATGATGAGAGGTTCTTCTACAGCCGCGCCGATGGTCATACGGGGGTTCAATGACGCCAAGGGATCCTGGAAAATAAACGAGATATCTTTCCGAATCAGTTCACGCTGCTCAGGCGTTGGCTCCAGCAGATTGATGCCACCATAATGTACGTCCCCCGTCGCTTCTGGCAGCAGGCCGAGAATGGCGTTTCCGATGGTAGATTTCCCGGAACCGGATTCACCTACGATTCCCAAGGTTTCGCCGTGGTAGAGATCAAACGACACATTGGCAACCGCATGAATTTGATGAGTTACCTGCCCGAAGAAATTGTGACGGCGGGGGAAAATTACCTGCAGGTTGCTGGCGGTAAGAATAGGCTTCTGGCTGTAGTCCACCTGATGCCCGTCAATCTGTGCAACGTTACCACCTTTACCCGCCAGCTCTTCTTCCATGGTCAGTACCGGGAACGAGCGAGGCAGATCGGTTCCGCTCATTTCTCCCAGCTTGGGGGCTGCGGCGAGCAAGGCTCGGGTATAGGCGTGTTGTGGTGAGGTGAAGATCTGCTCCAGCGTACCGGTTTCCACCAGTTCACCTTTGTACATTACGGCCACGCGGTCGGCGATTTCATACACCACGCCCATATCGTGGGTAATGAATATGACCGCCATGTTCAGTTCTTTCTGCAGCTCTTTAATCAGACCCAGTATCTGTGCCTGAATGGTCACATCCAATGCGGTGGTCGGCTCATCGGCAATCAACAGTTTGGGTTTGCAGGCCAGTGCCATGGCAATCATGACCCGCTGCCGCATGCCACCAGACAGCTGGTGAGGATAAACGGAAAGAATCTTGCGACCACTGGGAACACGAACCAGGTCCAGAAGCCTGCCAGCCTCTTCCAGAGAATCCTTCATGGTTTTGTTCTGGTGAATACAGATGGCTTCGGCAATCTGTTTGCCGACGGTCATCACCGGGTTAAGTGAGGTCATTGGGTCCTGGAAGATCATGGAGATCTGATCCCCCCGAATCTCTTCCAGCTCTGCCTGTTTCAGGCTGACCAGATCCAGTCCATTGTTCTCAATGGCGGTATCATCGGCTGTCCCCTTATGCAGCCAGATGGAACCATGCACATCGGCTCTTTCCCCCAGCAGGCCCATAATGGACTTGCTGAAAACCGACTTGCCAGAACCGGACTCTCCAACAATGGCCAGTATTTCGTTGTATGCCATGCCGATGTTAATGTCTTTCAACACCTGTTTTGTCCCCAGCAAGGTGTCGAAATTCACATTGAGATGACGTGCTTCTAATAATTTACTCACATGACAGTCCAAATTTTTTGCTCTTTACTGCGACCCCAGATGTTGAGATGTTTTATCTCTGTGGGGTGATCGCTATTGAAATTTGCAGCCACGGCTCTTTCTGAGCTTCTCAGAAGTTGTTGTTTATTTAATCAGCAAAAAATACTGAAAACGGTTTCATAATTAGTTGTATTTCATATTTTTTTTATCTTTTTAGCGAAATTTTAATTTGGACAAAATAGGTATATTTCGCAGCTTCTGATGTTTGAGGGTGTTTTTGGCAGGAGATGAATAGGGATAAACTAGGTCTTTTGGGCAATTGTCTGGCTATTTCTCTTGTAAGGTATTGCCCGGTGACCAAAGAGCAGCGTGCTCCTTAAAATGGGAGTGAAATAGTAGAATGATCTGCTGCTCTTTTGAAAAGCAGGATAAAGAACCATGATGATTTTTGTTTTTCAGTTTGAACATCTATCTATTCAATCGCTGCTCTTAGAGACACCGACTCCCGAATAATCGTCTTTCGGTTGACGCAAAATTGAGCGTTTTAACTTTAGTGTCATGTGCTGTTATTCTCCCGCCCACTGTTTTAAAAAAATGTCGATTTGTACACTATGTGTGCAATGTAATGGGAAGTCATAAAAAGATGTCTGAGTCCGTCAGCCGGGAAACACTTGAAAAGGCCAAACTCAATCAGGAAACCTCAAAAATAGCCTGGTCTGAACTGCAGCGCTACTTTGCCCAGGGCGTTGTGCTGCGGGTGGATGATTCTCTGGATCTGATTGATGTTAGCTACCAGGTCTCAGTCGATAACAAGTCAGCGGTAGAAGCCTGGGTGGAACAGGGCGTATTGGGAGCGGTTAGTGATGAACAGGCACAGTCCTGGTTTGCAGACGATCGTGAGCTGTGGGCTGTTGTAGTTAGACCCTGGGTACTTGTTCAGGAAAGAGTACAGGAACGGTTTTAGGAACTGTTTTGAGAAAAGAAAGGAGATAATAGTCTGAATGCTGGAGATTGCTGACGGTATCATCATTACCGAAGATGACATTGAGTTCAGTTATATTCGAGCCCAGGGCGCGGGAGGCCAGAATGTCAACAAGGTCTCTTCCGCTGTTCATCTGCGCTTTGATATCCGGGCTTCCTCATTGCCCGAGTTTTACAAAGAGCGACTGCTGGCTTTCCGCGATGCCCGTATTACCCGGGAAGGGATTATCATCATCAAGGCACAGCGGTTCCGCACTCAGGAAAAGAATCGTGAAGATGCTCTCTTGAGGCTCAAGGAATTGATTAACAAGGCAACTGTCGTTCATAAGCAGCGCAAGGCAAGCCGTCCGACTCTGGCTTCAAAAAAACGGCGTGTTGAACAGAAAAAGCGACGGGCCCAGACGAAAACATTGCGTGGTCGAATTGATCATTGATTTGGATTTACCATTATTCCAATAGTCTGCCCTATGGAGGAGATGTGGCTGAAAAAATAGGGCAGATCGGTTTCACTTGTTTCTTACAGTTTGGAAGCTAAGGTAGGCTGAGTACGAGTCTGGGTATGCTGGTGTGCAGTACGTTTTTTTTCGAGTACGCTTGTTTTCAGCAGACTTTAAATAAATATACTTTTATAGTAAAGAACATTGATTTGTTAAAGTGAAAAAACAATCTATCTTCAGTGACTAAATTGGATTTCTCTAAATGATTTTCATTTGTTCTTTAAAATAAAGAATAATTGGAGGCGTGATGGTTTTTTTAATGCATCAAATCATTTTTAATTAAAAATAACATTGCTTTTTGACTGAGGGTTAATAATGTGTGGTGAAGAAATAGATTCACATATGCAACGGTTTTTATTAATCAAGTATTGGATGTTAGGATGATAGGGTTTATGTTAATAATATTTTATGAATAGTGTTGGCTGTAAAGCGTTGAATGCATGTTTTCTCATTTCTATTATTGCCTATCAAAAAAATTAAAGCTGGCGGGGTCGTTAGGAGCTATCTGAAAGCAGTATCTGAATTTACAGCAAGGCTGCCGTTTGGGTTTGAATTTATCAAGCACCACTTCAATTATCTTCGACTCCGTCATTGGTTAAGGGGATGAAAGTTTATTTAATGATAAATATTTACTGAGCAATAAAGAAATAATCCTGGCTAGTATCGTGCATGGCATTTTCCAATTGTATTTGAGTGAAATTAACGAGAATAATTATGATTCATAATGATAGGTCACCCAATCAGATTTATAAGCATAATATAATCGCGGAAGGTAGTGCACAGTCGCCAGACTCATTGTCGGTGAGTTCCCAGTCTGTAAGTTATCATCATTGGAGTGTTCAGGTTGCCTCCCCTGATGATGCGACAGGAGATAGAGGTGAAGTAGAAGAAACTTCACGTATGATAAGTCAAAGGTCATGTGCCCAATACGATTCAGGATGGAAGTCCTGTCAGACTGGCAGGTTATTTCAGCCAGAGGTTACTATTCCATCACCACAAGCTGTTTTTGCTTCAGGAGTGGAAGATCAACAAATTAAGCGTCTACAAGATCTTGTGATTGGTGGATGTCTCTTTGGGCTCGGCGTATCAGCAATTCTCACAGCAGTATTCGACTCTAAATACCATGTTGACAATCATGACCATCACCACCATGACGCTCATGATCATGACCACGGTGACGTTAATGATGCATACGATGAGCTTGTGGGGCGAATAATGCGGCAACTAGGTCATGGGGTTGAAGGAATATGCACGACCTCTGCCGGCCTTGCGAGAATTTTTGGTGCGCTGTTCTTTAGCGATAGGCACTACAGCAAATGTAAGGTTATCTCCAATGTTCTACAAGCTTTTGGTGCTATTGGAACTATAACTGCTGCAGCTGGTGACCTGTGGCATGGACACAAATCCCATGCTGCGGGCCACTTTTCTCAAGCAGGGTTTGCGCTCGGAATGCCTTTGCCTGAGCTATATTTTTGCATGAAAAAAATCTGTACAGGGGAAGAGGTAGATATTATCCAGCAGGAGAATCAAAGAGCAATTTGCAAAAAAATAGCTGCGGCGAGTAGCATCTTGGATGCTTTACCCGCCTTCTATTTAGCTGTAAGTATGGAGTCACCATTCTACGCGATAGAAACGGCTTTAAACCTACTCATGGGCTGGGGAAATGCTGCCTTTTATAGGGTGCGTAAAAATGGGACACCATTTATAAGGGTTGAAGTTTCAGGAAATGATTCCCGTGATGGACGAGATAGAGATAGTAAAAAAATTGTCCTTATACCCCAAGAGCAATTTGATAGGATTATAGAATTTTGTTATTCCAGAGGTCTAGTAGGTCAAGCTCTACGTACTAATGAAGGTGCTAGTGAAATGGTTAAATCCGAGAATGAGTTGGAAGATAGTGTAGGTAATATAGAGGAAGTGAAAAAGCTTATAGAACAAAAAACTTTTAATGTGCTTCCCCCCAAAGATCTATCTAAACAGTCTCATTTCCTAAAGGTTTAGCTAATGAATTGAACTTATGTGTTTGTGGTCTTTGTATCTTCTTGCCAACAGGTGATGACTAAAAGAAGTCATGGTGTGATTAAATAGAATTAAATCGAATGGTGAATTTTTTCTGTTTTATTAAAATCCAGGGGGAAGATCGGCGAGTATTTTTTTATTAGATTTAGCGTTTGCTCACCTTATAGCTGCTCTTATGGGTAGCCATTCTCTGATCGTCATTTTTCAGTCAATGTAGCATTGATCGTTTAACTCCAAATATGGTGCGCTCTTATTCTACCACTCACTGCTTTAAAGGTTGGTTTGCACAATAATTTGGGTAATATGGTTGGAGGTCAGCGCAAGTTTGGTTGCTTTTCAAGTCGCCAAATCGCAACGTCACAGCCCTGAACACTAACGATTATCTGGAAGTAAACGATGACTCCTGCCATTAATGCGCTGAAAAAAGCCAAAGCCATCCATCAGGTTCACCAATATCACCATGACCCCAACAGCCAGTCCTATGGTGAGGAGGCGGTTGAAAAAATGGGGCAGGACCCTCAGCGAGTCTTTAAAACCCTGATGGTGAAACTGGACAGTAAGCAACTGGCCGTTGCGGTGGTACCGGTGGCCGCAAAACTGGACTTAAAAGCCATGGCCGGTGCCTGTGGCGCCAAAAAGGCGGCAATGGCGGAGCAACAGGAAGCAGAGCGGAGCACCGGCTATATTCTTGGCGGCATCAGTCCACTGGGCCAGAAAAAGCGTTTGCCGACGGTGGTAAATAGCAGTGCAGAGTCCTTTGATACGATGTTTGTCAGTGCGGGGCGTCGAGGTCTTGAAATTGAACTTGCCCCTGCTGATCTGATCAGGCTGACGTCAGGTCGTCTGGCTGACATTGCTAAATGACGGACATGTGACCAGGTGGTCATTTACCAGCCCCATCGCCTGCATATAGGCATAACAGATGGTACTGCCCACAAAGCTGAAACCGCGTTTTTTCAGGTCTTTGCTCATCCGGTCTGAAATCTCGGTGGTGGCCGGCACTTCACTCATTGACTGCCGATGGTTTCTGACGGGCTGGTGGTTTACAAAGGACCAGAGGTAGTGGTTGAAGCTGCCAAACTCCTCCTGAACCTTGGTAAACGCCCTGGCATTTTTAATGGCGCTCTGGATCTTCAGTCGGTTTCGGATAATGCCTTCATTCTGCATCAGTGTTTCAACATCCTGTTCTGTCATTCTGGCGACTTGTTGAACATCAAATTGATGAAATGCTTCCCGGTAGCCTTCTCTGCGCTTCAGGATGGTGATCCAGCTCAAACCTGCCTGGGCTCCTTCCAGAGTCAGAAATTCAAAGAGTTTCCTGTCATCATGGCAGGGAACACCCCACTCTTCATCGTGGTATCGGGTATAGAGTTTATCGCCATGACACCAGCTGCATCGAGAATCGCTCAAGAGAAAAAACTCCGTTTGTTAGGCGCTTTCAAATAGGGTTTACCTGCTAATTACACCAGAAACCGCATTTATTTGCAGTTTTCTGGCTCCTAATAGCAATGGCAGTTAAGATAGTTGTTTACTTTGTTAAAGGCGTAAACAGATGAAGATAGCCAAAGAGAAAGTGGCTCTGTTCCATTACACTCTGAAAAACGATGCGGGAGAAGTTCTCGACAGTTCTGAAGGCGAGTCCCCCATGGCTTATCTTCATGGAGAGCACAATATTGTTGAAGGGCTTGAAAATGCCTTGGAAGGCAAGCAGGCTGGAGATAAGTTTGAAGTGGTCGTTGAGCCTGCTGAAGGTTATGGCGAGTACGATGAAAGTCTGGTTCAGCCAGTGCCTAAAGAGCAGTTTGGTGACCATCCGGTAGAGGTGGGTAACCAGTTTCATGCGGATACTGCTATTGGTCCACGTGTGGTGACAGTAGTGGCTATTGATGAAGAGGGTGACCAGGTTGTAATTGATGCTAACCACTCTCTGGCTGGCGAAAATCTGCACTTCAGCATCGAAGTGGTTGAAGTTCGTGAAGCGACTAAAGAAGAACTGGATCACGGTCATGTTCATGGACCGGGTGGGCATGTCCACTAATGATTAAAAAAGCCGGCTATAGCCGGCTTTTTTATGTCAATGGAACTTGGACTAGATGGTTATGTACACTGCATGCCGTGTTTTATGATGAGTGAGAAGCTGGATATTAGATAACACACCGCTTTCTACCATCGATCGGAAAGCCGTGGCTGTTCTCATTTTCTGCAGGTCATCCTGGTGTTCCCACAGGCCAAGCTCTTCCATCAGCACCCTGATCTTAAAGGTTTCACCTTTTTGCATGGTATCTATTACATGTTGTAAAGGTGCTAACAGAAGGTTCAGGCGCATACATCTCTCCTTGCCAATTCGTTATCCGGAAGCTGCTCATTGCAGTGCTTTAAAAAAACTGGTTGTTATAAGTAATCTGCTTATATCTGCAGAATCTATAACTATGGCTCCGGAAATGATTTTTGACCGTTAGACCTTTGTTTGAGTCACTTGATCACGATCCGAACCTGTGTCCTCGTCAATATGGGTTATATACAAGCATTCATGTATGTATGTAAAATTAGAAATAGATACCAATATGCAAAAAAATAAGCAGAAGCCCATGAAATTCAGCAAAGTTCTTATCATCAGTCTGGTGCTGGCCGGTCTGGCGCTGGCCGGTTATCGAATTCAAAGCAGTGGCGATTCTGCTGCTGTGGTTTATGAAACACCACCGATTCGGGTTGATGTGCTGGAGGTTTCACCGGGTGAACTGTCTGCTTGGGCTTTTGCGGAAGGAACCGTGGAGGCACTGCAAAAGGCGTTTCTTAACTTTGAGCAGTCTGGAAAGGTTGTGCATATCGGTACCCTCACCGATGGCTCCCCGTTGCGTGAAGGTGTTCGTGTTTTTGGGCCTAATAATGATGTGCGGTTGGGACAGCTGCTGGCCAGGATTGATAATCGTGAAAATACCGCAGAAGTGGTTGCTTTAGAGGCCAGATTGCAGTCTGCGAGAGAGCGGCGGAAGGAAGCTGAGGCCGGTGTTCATATGGCTCAGAATGATAAGAAACAGGCTGAAAAAGACTTTGCCCGGATTGAAACGATCTATAAAAAAGGCGTTGTGTCCAGAGATGAGTACGATCGCTATCGAACCGGTATGCTCAACGCACAGGTTGGTGTTGAAGCCGCAGAAAGTAGCCTTCAGGCAGCACGCTCAGAAGAGAAAGGTGTTGCAGCCGACTTGAACCGGGCAACTGTTAATCTGGAGAAAACCAGTCTTTTTGCGCCATTTGATGGTGTGATTACGGCCATGAATGTACTTCAGGATAATTATTATTACCCTCCTGCAGGTATCAGCACCAATAGGGAAAGGGAAGCAGCCAGTGCCATCGTTGTAGTAGACGACAGTCGTTATGAAATAAGTCTGGAAGTTTCCGAAGCAGAAGCCCGTTCCATTCAGGAAGGTCAGCCCGTCTATATGGCTCAGGATGACCGAATTCTTTATGACTCCGCAGACACAGGGTTCGATCAGCCGGGTGTTGTACAAGGCCGGGTATGGTCGGTAAGCCCTGCCCTCAGCCTCCAGAACCGTTCACGACAGGTTAAGGTCAGGACGGACGGTGATGTGCAGGCAATACAGGATGGGATGTTTGTCAGAGCCTGGATTGCTACCGAGCAGAAAACCAATGTTCTGACCCTGCCTTGGCAGGCGATCTCATTTCGTGATGGTAAACCGTATGTTTTTGTTGTTAAGCCGGATAACCGGGTTGAGCTACGCTGGTTGTCCATTGGTATTCAGGGGCTGCTGAGTCTTGAAGTGGTAAATGGGCTTCAAGATGGCGACCGGGTAGTGGTTCGTGGTCAGCATCTTCTGGCTGATGACAGTTCTGTTAACGTCATTAATGAGCTGAAGGCCGGAGGCACTGAATGAACTGGTTGTCTCGAAAGCTGTTTCTGGAAACGCTCTTTGCCCGTCTTTTACTGGGGTTATTCCTGCTTTCTGGTGTGCTGTCCTATAACACGATGGTTCGTGAGAACTACCCGGATCTGGAAATCCCCAAGGCATTGATAACCGTCTCCTGGCCCGGTGCTGCGCCTGAGCAGGTTGAAAAAGAGGTCACCAAGCCGCTTGAAGATGAAATCCGCAGTGTTAAGGGGTTAAAGACATTTGCCAGTGGTTCTTACCACTCTTACTCGATGGTGGCTGTTGAGTTTGAAGCTGATATGCCGGTTGCTGAAGCGCTTCAGCGACTTCGTGCCAAAGTAGATAAGGCTGAAAGTCAGTTTCCAACGGAAGCGGATATTGATAAACCGGAAATAGAGGAGATGTCAGTTGCCGACATGCCGGTAATCAGTCTGGTACTCCATGGCAATGTAGATGATCTGATCCTGACCGATGTGGCAAAGCGTCTGGAGTCTCAGTTTGAAACCATTCCCACCGTTAAGAAAGTAAACCTGGGAGGAATGCGGGAAAAGAGTCTTCATATACGACTAAAACCTTATAAATTGAGAGAACTGGGGATTTCACCGCTGTTAGTCAGAGACCGGTTACAGACCGCGAATCAGGATATGGCCTGGGGGGAGTTTGAAGGCAGTGAGAGTACCTTTACGTTGTATCTGGCCGGTCGCTTTGACAGTGTGGAAAAACTTAAAAATCTACCAATAGTCCGACTTGATGAGAATCGACCGGTCAGGCTTGGTGAGATTGCCGATGTTAGTCTGAGACTGGACCGGGAAAAAAGCCGCAACTATTTCAGCCTTGACCATGGTGAGTTTACCCGTGGTATTACTTTGGATATCACCAAACGTCCCGGTGAGGATACTTTTGCGGTTATTGGTGCTGCAGAGCGGCTGGCTGATCAGGTAGTCAGAAGTGATACCTGGCCTCAGGGGCTGCAGCTCACTAAGGTAACCGATGACGGTGAACTGATTGAGCTGGCGTTTGAGGATATCTCCGGCTCCATGTATCAGGCGGTCATCATTGTCTTTATCGTTCTGATGTTCCTGTTAACCTGGCGTGAAGCCTTGATTGCCGGCATTGCTCTTCCGGTGACATTGCTGGCAACCCTGGCTGGCATGGCTGTGCTTGGGTATACCCTGAGTTCGACGGTACTGGTGGGTATGGTGTTAGCGCTCGGGTTGCTGGTGGATGTGTATATCCTTGTTATGGAAGGCATGCATGACGGGCTCTATGTTCGTAAAAAGTCGTACGCAGAGGCTGCACTTTCAACCGTTAAAACCTTTCTTTTACCCGCCACTGCAGGACAGTTGACGACTATTCTGGCCATGGTTCCGCTGATGCTGGTAGGTGGTATTCCCGGAAAGTTCATCCGAATATTGCCCATGACCATTACCATCAGCTTGCTCGTCAGTTTATTGGTTGCATTTTTGGTCTGCATACCACTTTCCCGTTATTTGCTGGAGAAAGACTCTGGCCGTTCCAGAGAATTACTAATCGACCGTTTGAGTATGAAGTATCGTGGCCAGCTTACCGACTGGTTGTTGGTTACCGTTTTAAAGAATCGTATTACTGCTGTTTCATGGGTCGCTGGGGCTTTTGGACTGTTTGCCCTGAGTCTGCTGGCGGCAGGGCAGCTGCCGGTGATGATGTTCTCTGAAAGTGATGACCGTAAAATTGGGATAGCAATTCAGTTAGGTCCTGATGCAACACTGGAGCAGGCTCAGCAGGCCGCTGATAAGGCAGGGGCTTACTTGCGACAACAGCCCTGGATTGAGAAAAATATTGCTTACGTTGGCGAAAAAAGCCCGGTGACCAGCAGTTCACTGAATGAGGCGCTGTTACCGTCCAAAGCTTACAATCAGGTCGGGTTTACGGCCATTCTGGTTCCCCGGAAAGACCGGGATCGTATCTCGTTTGAATACCTTGATGAAATTCGTGAGGGTTTGAATGAGTCGCTCAACGGTGAGGCCGGGCTGGAAATATTCCTGACCCATGTTGGAGGCAATCCCTACAATGCGGCTCCAGTTCAGATTGAAATTCTGGGTGAAGATTATGGCCTGCTCCGTGATATTTCGGCAGACGTTCGCAGCAAGCTTTCTCAGGTTCCTGGTGCCCAGGGCGTGCGTGATAACTTGGGAGCAGCCCATCGGGAAATTCGCTTTCGTCTGATACCTGAGCGCTTAAGCTTTCATGGCCTTTCTGAGCACAGTGTTGCCCAGCAGATACGAATGGCGATGGAAGAAGACGACTTTGGACGTTTCAAAGTGCCCGGTATTCAGGATGACCCTGATATTCGCATCAGTATGGCCTGGGCTAGCCGGGGTGGTGAGCTTGGCAGCCCCCAGCATATTGCTGAGATGCAATTGATGACGGTGATGACGGATGATGGGCGGAGTGTTCCTTTGCTGGATCTGGCTGAATATCAGCTGATGGCAGCACCACAGGTCTATGTTCATACCGATGGTCAGAGAGCAGTGACGGTGCAGGCGAGAGCAGAAGGGCAGACGGCAACCACCATTATGAAGGCGATGATTCCCCACCTGGAAGCGATGAAGCATGAATGGCCTGTGGGCTATGACTATCGACTGGCCGGTGAAATGGAGTCGACGGATGAAAGCTATGGCAGCATGGGGGGGGCTATGGTATTGGCCATGGGCATGATTTTCGTGCTGCTGACCCTGATGTTCAACTCCATGCGTCAGCCATTGATTATTCTTCTGGTGGTTCCCCTGGCATTAACCGGAACCTTTATTGGCTACTTTCTTGCGGAAATACCAATGTCGTTTATTGGTTTGATGGGCGTTGTCTCTCTGGCTGGTATTGCCGTCAATAATGGTATTGTTCTGATTGAAACGATGAATAGTCATCGATTGTCTGGCTTATCGGTGGCTGAATCGGCAGCTCGGGGCGCCGCTGATCGTCTGCGTCCGGTAATCAGCACCAGTTTGACAACAGTGCTCGGGCTTATTCCTCTGGCCAGTAGTGACCCGCAATGGTATCCACTGTGTATGGCGATTATCTTTGGACTGGCAGCCTCAACGCTATTTGCCATGGTCGTGGTGCCTGCGCTGTATCTGCTATTAACCTCTGATGTGAAAACTGCTGGAGACAGTTCTGAGTTTAAAGGCAGTACTGAACTACCGCAATTTCAGACAGGTTAAAGATATTTATGGCGCGTCGTACAAAAGAAGATGCTGAGAAAACACGGCTTCAGTTGTTGGAAACCGCTCTGGCCCTGTTCAGTGATAAGGGAATTGCCAATGTAACCCTGGCCCAGATCGCCAGTGCTGCAGGTGTCACCCGGGGAGCTATTTACTGGCACTTCAAGGATAAATCTCAAATGCTGGAAGCCCTTTGGGAAAGGGTTTTTGATCCATTGGATCAACATTTTGCAGCACAGCTTGAGGCCGATGATGAAGACCCTCTGGAAGTACTCTGTGCTCTTGGTAAACGGGTTTTACAGGAGGTAGCAACCAATCTCCAGTTTCAGCAGGTATGCAGGATCAGCCAGCAGGCAGCCTTTGACCTGCAGATGATCGAACGCTGGAATCAGTTTTGCTTGAGGAGTCAGAAGGAAGTTACTCTACTGATGCAGAGAGCTCAGGATCGGGGCTTGCTCAGGGAGGGTATATCGCCTGAAGCGGCCTCGCTGGTTGCCAGTGGCTGCTTTCACGGAGTGATTGAACGATGGCTTTCGGTTGGCGGGATGGTTGATCTTGAACGTGAAGGTGATGTGATTGCTGAGACTGTTTTTACTGGGCTCAGGCGATAGAAACCACACTCAACCTGTAAAATGAGTTGAGCGTGGTTGCCAGTTTAAACAATAAGAGGGCTGAGCAGAAGATAGAGATAACGGGCTGCGACACCGGCACAGATACCGCCAATAGTGTGAGCAAGTATGGCTTTGGACGTCAGTTGGCGAAAGCCCAGCGAGTCCAGCATGGCAGTATGAGTACTGAGATAACCGCTCCAGCACATACCCATGGCGGTGAAGACCGCAATATCACTGCCACCGATAATTCCCTGACTGATAAAGTTAGGCACCAGTGACATGGCTGCACCTACGGCCCCCAGAGAGGTGATTGGAAAAGCAACCAGCTCTGCATGGTCAAAGCCAAAGAGCAGTTCAAACAGCCAGGTGATATGGCTGGCCAGCTTTGGTAGCAGGGCAACCCCTTCAAACGCACCACCAGTGTAACCGGTTGTTGGCGCCCCAAAGGTGAGAACCATCACAAAGGTACTGATAATCAGAACGCCTGGAATAATGGCGACGCCCATTTTGACTCCACCTTTACCGCCATCCAATAGAGCGTTAAGGAATCTCAGCCAGACTGGGTCAGTAGAACTATGGTCGTCAAGCAGTTCACTGTGTGTATCCTGGATGCTTAATTCGTGAAGCCTGGGATCATTCCGGATAAAGCGTTGCATCAGGCGCGTAGAGATAACCGCACCAACAAGGGCGCCGGCCAGTCCTATCATGGCGGGTATAAAGTAGGTAGCACCGGTTTCACTATTTTGCAGCGTAGCCATAAAGGTGATGACGATAAGACCCATACCGAAAGAGGTGCCAAAGTTGGTCAGGGATATGATCTCATAAGCCTTGAACGAATGGCTGAAGCGACGATCCTTGGCCAGACCAATAATTGCAGGGTTGTCTGAGAAAAAGGTCATCATGGCTGCCATGGCTGCTCTACCAGGCAAGTTGAAGACGGGCCTCATTAATGGAACCAGCAGACGTTCAATCAAAGAAATAACATGGAATTCCATCAGCAGGCGACCCGCAGCACCGGTCAGTACGGTAATTCCCATGAGAAATAATACTGTGTTCAGTAATAGCTGGTGAGCGGTGTTGAAGAGAGTATTGAACATATGGGTAACACCCATGGTCTGGCCAAGGTAGCCAAACAGGAGTCCTGCTGTGACGAGCAGAACTAGGGGTTCTACGATTTGACGTACACCCGTTGAAGTTTCTGATTTGGTCGAGACTGCATCACTCATAGAAATACCAGAAAGAATTAATCATTCAGATTAGACAATATTTTTAGAACCTGCAGTATTGGTATTAGTCAGAAACGGAATAAGTGCAGGCGAGATAACTGAGTCCACTTAGTTGTGGAACTAATAGAAGTTACAGGCAGTCTAAAGCAGACTGCCTGTAAATCCAGAGTCCAGGGATTTAGCTGAGAAGAGCCCGTTAATGCTCTCTGGTGGTTCGGAAAACAACGTCCGGGTAGCGCTCTTCAGCCAGGGATAAATTGACACGGGTTGGTGCCAGATAGGCTAGGTGGCCACCGCCATCTATTGAAAGGTTATCAGCGCATTTGCGCTTGAACTCTTCGAGCTTTTTCGTGTCGCTGCAATCAACCCAGCGAGCCGTGTTGACATTGACGGGTTCATAAAGGGCATCAACGTTGTATTCGTCTTTCAAGCGGCGCATAACGACGTCAAACTGAAGTACACCCACCGCACCGAGAATCAGGTCATTATTGTTCACGGGCATGAATAGTTGAGTAGCCCCTTCTTCAGACAGCTGCTGAAGCCCTTTTTGCAGCTGTTTCAGTTTCAATGGATCTCTCAGACGAACACGTCGGAACAGCTCTGGGGCAAAGTGGGGGATCCCCATAAACTTCAGCATTTCGCCCTGAGTAAAGGTATCGCCAATCTGAATTGTACCGTGGTTGTGCAAACCGATAATATCGCCGGAAGTTGCTTCATCCACATGTGAACGGTCGCCAGCCAGGAAGGTCACGGCATCGGCAATTTTAATATCTTTACCAATTCTGACGTGCTTCATTTTCATGTTGCGAGTGTATTTACCGGAACAGATCCGCAAAAAAGCGATGCGGTCACGGTGCTTGGGGTCCATATTTGCCTGAATTTTGAACACAAAGCCTGAGAAGCTCTCTTCGTCGGCAGCAATTATACGGTCACTGGTCTCACGGGGAATGGGTGAAGGAGCCCACTTGACGAAATCATCCAGCATTTCCCGAACACCAAAGTTGGACAATGCGGTTCCAAAAAATACAGGTGTCATTCTGCCAGCAAGGTATTCTTCAAGATCAAATTCATGGCTGGCACCGCGAACCAGTTCAATTTCTTCAGTCAGATCTTCATGAAGGTCACCCAGCAGAGCTCTGGCTTCTTCCGACTCTAACCCCTTGATCTGGATATCATCAGGGATAACACTGGCTTGACCCGGTTTGAAAACATGAATGGTGTCGGTGTAAAGGTTGTAAACCCCTTTAAACTGCTTGCCCATTCCAATAGGCCAGGTGATAGGAGCACACTGAATTTTCAGGATATCTTCAACTTCATCCAGTACTTCTATCTGGTCGCGGACTTCACGATCCATCTTATTCACAAACGTGAAGATGGGCGTGTCACGCAGGCGGCAGACTTCCATCAACTTAATGGTTCGGTCCTCGACACCCTTGGCCCCATCAATCACCATCAGGCAGCTATCTACCGCAGTCAGTGTTCGGTAGGTATCTTCCGAAAAGTCTTCGTGTCCGGGTGTATCCAGCAGGTTTACCGTACGACCGTGATATGGAAACTGCATGACCGAGGTAGTGATGGAAATTCCACGCTCTTGCTCCATTTTCATCCAGTCAGAAGTCGCCATTCGGCCACTTTTTCGACCTTTTACTGTACCCGCAAGCTGAATGGCGCCACCCAGTAGCAGGAGTTTTTCGGTAATGGTTGTCTTACCGGCGTCAGGGTGGGAGATGATAGCGAAGGTGCGTCTGGCTTCAACTTCCCGGGTGAGTGATGACATGTTTGGGTTCCGAATTGTGTACGTATCTCTGTACACAATTGGGCTGTGTACAAAATAACAAATAGTCAAAAGCTGGGTGAATTATCCAAATCGGTGGAGGGACTGCAAGTAGGCAGGAGGTTTTCCTGTAAATCCGAGGGGGCTGCAAGATGACAAAATAACACCGAGCCGGTGATTATAAAGAGCTCTGGTAAGGGGGACATCACCTGTCCCGAAGATTAATAAAAATGGTTCTTATCACGGCCTGTGGGTTTAAAATCAATCATGATTCGTGAAGGCTGGTGATACCAGGTATCAAAGTCGTAATTTGGATAGCTGATATTAGAAACCAGTTTGTAGCCACTGATGTTTTCCGGTATGCCTCTTGTCGAGATAATTCGAGAGTAGACTTTACCTGCTTTCATATTATTAGTGATTTCTCTTTTGACATTGACTGTAATTTCTTCCAAAGCTTCAGTTAAATCATTATGGCGACTAAAGGTAATATTGGCATCAAGAGGGTAATTGAAAAGCCCCCAGGAGTTTTCCTGGTCGAGGAGTAGAAATCGGCCAGAACTGTTTTCGTTGAAATCGAACATATTCTGGGCTTTGATTGCAGTCATTAGCTCGTGATTCTGGTTGAAATCGTTGTAAGCAATAGGGGTTCCACTGTTTAGTTTGTACCCTGAAATTCTCCACATTGAATCAGGAGCAAGTTCAATGGCTGTCAGGCTACAGGCGCTTGCTGCCGGAGAAAAGAGTGAAAATGGAAACAGCATAGTGAACAGGACGGGATTATTTATTAAGAGGTAAGACGATGATGAGTATTCTGGAGATGAGAATTGTTTTACTGTGGATGGGTTGAAACGCATGAATGGAGCAGAGATGGGAAGGTGAGGCAGGTTTCCATTTTCAAACCAGCGTCGGGTTTTAAGGGAGTACAAATCCATTGCAAGGTAGTCAACAGGATAATCATCTTTTGCGTTGATACTGCTGGAAAAGGTACAAAAGAATGAAAGGGAGATAGAAAAGATTAATGTTCTGGTCATTACGTTCATGGTGGCTTACTTCGTAAGTATAAACTGAGAATTAAAGACTTCTTCATCACTGGATAGTTCCTTCAAATTGCAGAAAGCATTGTAATGGTGGTGATACGTATCAACGGTATCCACCATTTTTAAAGTCCACCATGAGCCGTGACGGTTTGTGATACCAGCTGGAAAAGTCAAACCAGTCTGGATAGTCAGGCCTGGTTACCAGTTGATAGTTCTGTTGGTTTTGAGTGGCGCGAACGACCCGTGATGAAATATTTCCGGCTTTCATACCATTAGTGATGGTACGTTGAACGTTAACAGTCACCTGCTCAATGGCCTCTCCTGAAACTTCATCAAAGCGCGTGAATGTTACGTCTACATCAACAGGGTAATCTACGATACCCCACCAGTTCTCCTGATCAAGCAGGAGGAAGCGACCCTGCGCTGTTTTTTGCCGGTCGTACATTTCATATTCTCTGGCATTACTCATGGCGTCTTCGTTGAAAGCGAGGTCGGAATATCGTATGGCTCCACCATGCGCAACTTTGTAGCCTGTAATTTTCCAGGGTGAGTTTTCCGGGAGTTCAATAGAGGTCAAGCTAGCCGCTCCTACGTAAGGCCAGACTGCATGGGATACTGAGTAGATAGTAGCTACTGTGATAGCAACAACCGCTACCACCACGGCAACGCCAATAAGGCCGTCCGAAACCCGGTCACCGAATGAGGAGTTTCGGTCGTTGGTATACCCTCCCCAGAAAAATGGTACATCCCACCAGCCCCAGTGAGTATGATGATGGGTGTGTTCAACACGAACATTGTTGGGGTTGCCTGAACCAGAAGGGTGGTAGTAGCGATTCAGCTTAAGCTGATAAAGAGCCATATGGCGGTAATCGATCGGTGGTGAGTAGTTACTATGGCCTTGCATAATGGAAGGTTCTGGAAATCCACTGGCATAAGTATTTAGATGAGGATAAATAATAAAAATTGCCAGAAATAGCGGCAAAGTTATTTTCGATAGTGTGTTGGAACTTCGTGTGGACATTCTCTGATTCCGAATGGAAATTTTCCGATTTGTCTTTTCGGAAATAAAATTTCCCATCTTAGTTGATGAAAACAGGCATGATTTCATTGGAATCAGGTTGTGTTGAAAAGTTCCCCTGTATGGTGCTCTTATTGATGCTTTTCGTTGTATTCTTCTGAAGTTTCGGGCTTTTATCCTTTATTGAAGTTTTTTAATTGATGTTTTTACTTGGTATAAAATATCTTAATTCATCAGCCATTTTACCATGAAAAATTCAGATGCATGAATTGATGAAAGATCGCTGGATACAAAACCCAATAAAAGAGCGCCTGAAATAATTAACAGGGGTTCAAGTACGGCCATTATATTGATGTAGCTCTGGCTCATGCCCAGTGTTCGATAAAGCAGTATTTCCTGTTTTCTTTCCTGAATGTTTCTGGTTAATGCATAAAACAGGGTTATCAGGCACAACCCCAGAGTTACCATAGACATGGAAATCAGGCTCATTGCTGCTTTGTTGAGGTAGCTGTATAGCGTTCCAAGCTCTTTGGCTGGCATGGCTGCTGTTATGTTCAATCCCCGTTGGGCTGCAGACTGCGTCAATGTCTGTTCCATGGCCAGAAGAGCCATCCGATCTCTAAGCTTTATATCTATATAAGAAATATCATCAGGGCTGAGCCAACTCGTAGCATGGCCGCCAGCATAACGTTGTCTTGCTGTTATCAATCCATCAAGGGGGACAAAAATTACATCATCTTGATGGGTATTTAAGCGTGGCAAAATACCTGCAATGGTAAATAATTCTGGGTACTCTTGTTCTAATATTGGTTCACTGCCATCGGCAATCGTAATCTGGTCGTTGATTTTATAACCAAGGTGCTTAGCAATATTCGCACCGATATAAGCAGTCATTGGGTTATCGCGTAATGATACTGTTTCAGTATGATCATTCAGCTTGTTTTCTCTCTCTAGCTCATTGGTGTGTTGTTGAATCAGTTGTTCTATACCTTCTGGGCTGGTGCCAATGACAGTGATTCCACGATGGGTCTCACCATAAGCGTAAGGAATGGCGTATTCAATTTCAGGATGGTTTATCAACTCATCCAGGTGACTCTGGCTTATTGCGGGTGGCGACGAACCTATCTGAAATAATGAGAACAGAACCAGTGGCAGATGAGCTGTTTCCATGCTGATGATCAGATCGTGCTTCAGTGAGTACTGATTAATATTTTCAATCAGTTGCCCCTTGATGTTCTGGAAAAGGAAAAAAAGATAGAAGCCAAAGCTTAGAACAGCCAACATGGCAACCGTGTTTTTTTTCCGGTAAGCCATACTTTTCATCACATGATGAAAAGTGATTTTTGTATTACTGAGCCAGTTGACGTTTACCATAGTTTGGCTACCTGTTGGGAATGGTTGATTTTTGACATATCAAGACAGCGGTCAAACCCCGGGTATGGGGTATGGTCAACACAGATTAATGTTTGCTCATGCTCTTTCGCTGATTGCAACAGCATTTCATACATGGTTTGTCGGGTCAGTGGGTCCAGTGCTGACGCAGCTTCATCCGCCAAAATCAGTGAAGGCGTGCCGATCAGCGCCCGTGCAATAGCAACGCGTTGCTGTTGACCAATACTCAGCTGGCCTGTGCTCTGGCGCAGCAGCTCCGGGTTCTCCATTTTGAGAGCGGCCATCAGTTGGTAAGCTTCGTAATTGGCCGTTGTTTTGTGAGCTTCCAGTCGCTGCTGGCGCAATTCAGATAAACGACAGGGGAGTAGAATGTTTTCCAGCGGGTTTAGATAGGCAATCAGTGTTGGTTGTTGAAATATGTAGCCAACCTGTCCTGACCGAAATTTCTCCTGCTCAGATCCGGAAAGCTGATCTATTCTCTGGCCAAATATTTCAATCTTGCCACTGTCCGGTATGAGTAAGCCTGCCAGTATTTGCAGCAGGCTGGTCTTGCCTGAGCCATTCAGTCCGGTTATCTGAAGACGCTCGCCTTTCTCGACAGTGAATATGGGAATAGACAGGTAGTTCTTATTTCCTCTGTTCAATTCCAGGTTTTCTATAGTCACTGCCTGATTCATGAGTGTATCCCTTCTTTAATCATTCAAGAGTTGCCAAAGAATATGAGTCAGGCTTCGCTTTTTCTGTAGCTGGACCCTTTTCTGCTTTTGGCTGAGCTGCTGTTTACTTTGCCAGCTGTCGCTGATTAACCAGACGCTGGCATGTTTTAAGCCAGGCATTGCTTTGAAACCGCGAAATTTTAAATGGGAGAGTTCTTCCGGGTTTTCGCACTCATACTCAAGATATCCCGTGATCTGCTGGGAGATGATGGTTGTTGCAGGTGAGTTCGTTGAGGGTGAGAGACTGTCTGCTGGTTCTACAAGAAATTGTTTTTGTGTCTGTTTGCACCCGGCATCGTCAGGCAGGGTTGCCAGTGGAGAAAACTCGTTCAGGTGATTAGCCAGAGAGTGAATGGGTTTTCTGGTAATGGTGCGGGCTGCCTCAGGGTTCATGGAAAGGAACAGGCTCAGGGTTTCCCGTTGCAGATTAATGTCCAGCTGGATAGAGGCTGGCTCATAGGCCCGATGCAGCCTTTGTCCGGGAGCACTTTCTTCCGCATGAGCCGGAAGTACTGAGAAAGTCATGACGAGCAGAAGCATCGTAACAACCTCTTCTGCTGCTCCTATACGAGCCCTCATTGGCAGTCTTCCTGCAGAAATTTCACCCCGGAATCAATCAGAGCGGTATCTTTAAGGAAGTTGCGGCCAATCAATAGTTGTTGCGGAAAGTTGCTCCGGCTAATTAAGGAGGTATCAACAGAGCGAGAGATTTTTCCTACCTTGATGGTATTACGAACCACTGCACGTTCACTGGGAGCACCCTTGTGAGTGATTATTCTGGCCACCCGACTGACCGGCTGATGCATGGGGGTTTTCTGGCCACTTTCCTTATGAATGAAGTCATAGTGAACCCAGCGCACACCATTTCGTTTGATGTGCATGCGAATGTTTCGTGCGTCCAGAGCGGTGGTGGTAGCGCCACTATCCACTAGAGACTCGACCTTTTGCTGTTTAATGCTAACCAGAGTGGCGTTTTCCAGGTAACCAAATAATGGGCGTCCTTCGGTAGTGCAAGGCTGTTTGGCACCTATTGCGGATAAGGACAGGCAGGACAAAAGGAGTAAACTCAGCAGTTTTGAAATTAGCTGTTGAGTACAGTATTTGGTAATTGCCTGGTTCATTTGGCGTATTTCAATGCTGTTCAGTTCGGTGGCTATCTCATTAGCTATCGGCGACCCATGCGGGTGCTCAATGCCATTTGTCTATCGGGCGTTATTCGTAGTTAAATACAGACTTTTAATTTCCGCTGCGACTGAGAAATGACCAATCTCCCCTGCTTCAAGGCATACGATATCCGTGGCCGCCTGCCAGATGAACTTAATGAAGATATTGCTTACCGCATAGGTAGAGCCTATGGCGAGTACCTTAAGCCGAAGGATGTTGTGGTGGGTGGTGATATCCGCCTGACCAGTGAGGAACTCAAGCACGCCTTATCTGAGGGTTTGCGTGATGCTGGGGTCAATGTTCTGGATATTGGCCTGTCTGGTACGGAAGAGATCTACTTTGCCACATTCCATCTGAGGGTTGATGGCGGTGTTCAGGTGACGGCGAGTCACAACCCGATTGATTACAACGGCATGAAACTGGTGAAGGCCGGTGCGCAGCCCATCAGTGGTGATAATGGTTTGAGGGAAATTCAGCAGCTGGCAGAAGAGAACCGGTTTGCGGAACCTGCGGCAAAACGAGGCGACTATCAGAAGGTCTCTGTTCTGAATGATTATGTCAGCCACGTTCTGGGCTATATCCAGGCTGAAAGCCTCAAGCCGGTGAAACTGGTGGTTAATGCTGGTAATGGTGCCGCAGGGCATGTGGTGGATGCTATTGAGGAACGATTCCAAGCCGCTGGTGTGCCAGTGGAATTTGTTAAAGTCCTCCATGAGCCGGATGGTAATTTCCCCCATGGTATCCCTAATCCATTACTGCCAGAATGCCGTCAGACTACTGCGGATGCCGTTCTGGAGCATCAGGCTGATATGGGGATTGCCTGGGATGGCGACTTTGATCGCTGCTTTCTGTTTGATGAGCAGGGGCAGTTTATTGAAGGGTATTACATCGTCGGGTTATTGGGGGAGGCATTCCTTGCGCATAACCCAGGGGCAAAAATCATCCATGACCCCAGACTGACATGGAATACCATCGATCAGGTCAAAGCAGCGGGTGGAGAGCCTGTACTGTGTAAAACTGGCCATGCCTTTATCAAGCAGCGGATGCGTCAGGAAGATGCGGTGTATGGCGGTGAGATGAGTGCTCACCATTATTTTCGTGACTTTGCCTATTGTGACTCCGGCATGATTCCCTGGCTGCTGGTCGCTGAGTTGCTGGCCAGAAAGGGCCAGCCCTTGTCCGCGCTGGTTAGTGAGCGTATCGCCATGTTCCCGTCTTCCGGTGAAATTAACAGCAAGTTGACCGATCCTCAGGCCGCTATCGATCGAGTACTGGCCCACTATCAGCAAGATGCTCTGGAAGTCGATAATACCGATGGCATCTCTCTGGACATGGGGCAGTGGCGCTTTAATCTGCGTCTTTCCAATACCGAGCCGGTAATTCGTCTGAATGTAGAAAGTCGTGGAGATGAGGCGTTGATGCAGAAAAAAACTGCAGAATTGCTGAAGATTATTCGCGACTGACATTTTTCAAGAGACTGCTGTTTGAAGGTAGTCGCTTAGTTTGAGTTGGATAAATAAAGAGCCTTAAATGCTTAAAAAATGCCTTTTCCCAGCAGCAGGTTATGGAACCCGGTTCCTGCCAGCCACCAAATCCATGCCCAAAGAGATGATGCCTATCGTCAGCAAACCGCTGATTGAGTATGGCGTTGAGGAGGCGCTGCAGGCCGGTATGTCGGATATCTGCATTGTGACCGGTCGAGGCAAGCGCTCGCTGGAAGATCACTTTGATGTGAACTACGAGCTGGAGCATCAGATTTCAGGTACGGACAAGGAAAATCTGTTGTCTGATATCCGTAGTGTGATTGACCAGTGTTCATTCTCCTACACTCGTCAGCGCGAGATGAAGGGGCTTGGGCATGCGGTCTTGACTGGCCAGACTTTGATTGGAGATCAGCCATTCGGTATGGTGCTGGCGGATGATCTCTGTATCAACCTGGGTGGTCCGGGAGTTTTGGCTCAGATGGCGCAACTTTACAAGCAGTTCCGTTGCAGCATTGTTGCTGTTCAGGAAGTACCAGAAGATGAAGTGCATAAATATGGGGTTATCTCTGGCCAATATATCTCTGAGGATCTAATCCGTGTTGAGAATATGGTCGAAAAGCCAGCGAAAGAAGATGCGCCCAGCAATCTCGCGATCATTGGTCGTTATATCCTTACTCCGGATATTTTTGACCTGATTCATGATACGCAGCCTGGAAAGGGTGGCGAGATTCAGATTACTGATGCGCTGATGGCCCAGGCGCAGCGTGGCTGTGTAATGGCGTATAAGTTTAAGGGCGAGCGTTTCGACTGTGGCAGTATTGAGGGTTTTATTGAGGCTACCAATTACTGCTACGACAATCTCTATACTTAAGTATTATGGGCGCCGACTCTTTGTTAGGGGCGGCGTTTTTGTTATCTGGGTATTGTTATAGTGTATTGCTGTCTAATAATGGCATTTATAAATCATACTATTGATTAATGCGTAGTTTTGTTCCAGTTGCCCCTTGATTGTAAGTATATTTTAACTGGATTTGTTTTTAAATTTAATTGATTGTTGTTCCTGCCTTTTTGTTTATTATTCTTTAGTCCTATACCAATGAATATGCAGACCTGTTTATGATTTTAGGGGTGTTTGCAGTTGCTCTTGATGAAAGCTTTGGGATGTAGTATGGAGAATGGTATGGATAGTAAGGCGTTTGATTTAATAAATAATATGCTGGAATCTGAGGTCTATAGGATTAATTATCCTTTTGGTATAATTGAAACTAAAGAGGGAGGATTTCCTGTTCTATACGATGGCAGGTCCGTACAAGTTTGTAATGTGTTGTGTAAATTAAACTCAGAAGATCAAAGATTGGCTCGAGAGACATTAGGTGCATTTAATGATGCTTTGATTTCTCGAACTCCAGTAAAGGTTTCTGCTGGGGAAGAGCTAAGAGGAAAGAGAGTAGAGTTATTAATAGATGATTTAATTGCTCAGTCTGAAGAAGCTTTGAAGTTTGAATTTGATAAGGCGTTAGTAGCTGATAATTTAATTCGTAAAGAGTGCAGGCGATATGGTGCGTTAGGGATGATGGGGGCTAGAACAGCAGAGCTTGTAAGAGTTGAGAGTCGGGGGGTGCTTATTAGGCGAAAACTTGGCGAAGCTCAAAATGCTTACGAGCAGAAGAAAGCTGATAATCGAGCAATAGCTCAGTTGTTTTTCGAACGTTATGGGAAGCGCTCATTTAAAAATGAAGGAGAGGTATTAAAGCACTATGACTCTGTTTCTGCGGCTTATCATACCAAAGAGCAAAGAAAACTTTTTTTTGAGCTTTCTCAGATCAGTGAAATGCTAGTAAGACAAGCTAGAGAGAAGCGGGATGGTGTTCTGGTTTTTCCGGGTAGAAGTCTAATTGCCTGTGCGGACTACATAGAAGAGAAGTATCCGGATATTAAAGTTATTAAAATTCCGCTTAGTCAAGTGGATCAATATGAACATTTTTCAAAATTCGGGATGGTAAGCCACAAAGAGGGGCGCCATGTCAAAGCCAGGGCATTAAAAAATAGTGAAATTGATCTGGCTATATCGTCTATCAGACGCTCAGGTGACTTGCCTGAAGCACTAAGGTCAGAGATTCTTGAGCCTGTTGATAAGAGTAGGAGTGATTTTGAATGCAGGGCTGACCAGGTTCAGGCTCGTTGTAATAGCTATTTGGATGACTATCTGTCAGAAGTTAAAGATAAAAATTTGATTCTGGTTGATTATACGGCTTCTGGAAAGGGTTTGAAAAATTTTGCAGATATGGTGGAGAGTTATAGTGGCTCCCGCCAACTTACAAAAATTGCAGTTTTTGCTAATGGTAAAGCTGCTCCTGCCTATATTCGTCAGCCAGCTGAAGTGAAAAGCGTAATGACATCTTTGGGTTTTGATAGAGCGATCGGCTGCTTCCCAAAAGAAAATTTTTCAAACACAAGTCGACTTGAAAGTATTTTAATAAACGCTGATCTAGATGGTTTTTCACCCTATGGGAAACATACGTTGGAAAATATAGTGCGAGGTATCACTGTCAAAGGTGTAGTAGCTGAAGATTATGACGGGGTCCATGCGGTTAGGGCTGTAGCTGGTCAAGCTGTTGCCTTGTCTTCGACATTTTCAGATAGAGAAAAGGGAGCGAAATGGGAAATGATTACTTAACCCTTGGGGTGTGTATGTTTAGGGGCGAACGTTGTGACTATGGCAGCATTTAGGATTTTATGGAGGCTACCAACTACTGTTACGATAACCTTTACTCTGAATAAGTGAAAAAGCCGGCTTAAGACTGAAGCTGGCTTTTTTAAGTCTAAAGCTGATACTTTTTTATACCTGTCTGTTTTTTACCTCTACCGTCAGTCATGTGAATAGTTTTCAGTCTCTGTTTCTCATGATCTATGTCTATTCTTTTCTCTTAAGCTATGTTTCAATTCGCTTATTCTTAGAATAATAAAATTTATATTTGAGGGTGCTTCGGTGATCAATGATAATGTGGGAGCGCATCCTGCAGGTATCGCTCAGAACACTGAACATGAACAACAGTGTGCTGGAACTATTCGTCAGGATAGAGTTGGCAGATCTGTTTTTTGTCAGAGTTATTTAGGTTTATTTTTTGGTGAGTGGCAGGATAAAGAAAGTGCTGCCGTTAATGTGCCAATATTTGGAAGGACCGTTAGTTTTGTAAGAGGTATTTTGCCAATACCTCTCAGCCTGAGCTGGCCTCTTTTGAAATTTGATGATGAGTGCTGGTTTGTTGCTATACGAACTCTTCCTGATGGAGTTAAAGTGCTTTCACTGGTGCCTGCCAGTGCTGCTGGTAAAAAGGGGCTTGGGCATTTAGATACTCGAAGCATCTCCTGTATTGATCCTCGTATTGATTTTGGCAATGAAATACCTTTGCCTATAGACAATGAAATTTCTTTTTTAATAAATGATCATGGCTCAAACTCTGGTTTGGGAGATGCCTTGCAGAAAGCGGGCATAGTTCGTTTGATTGGTAAACCAATAAACTTATTAGCTGATGAACAGCTGCGCATATGTAGTTTGGTTGAAGCGGTCCGGGTTCCAGCGGTTGAAGAGGTGCTGGAACCATTCAGGGCGAGAGAGCGTTGAGTAACCAAACGCCATTCTACACTGGTTATCCAGGTAGAATGGCGTTTGGTTCAGGTTAATGCTGATTCAAAAACTACGTGCAACAGCAAAGTCCGCTAGGTCCGCCATGGCACTGCGGAACTCGCCTTCAGGCAGCAGGTTCAGGCACCGCTTGGCTTTGGCTGAGTACTCCTGAGCTTTGGCGGCGGTATACTGAAGTGCTCCACAGCTGCGAACGGCTTCAACAACGGCTTCAATATTATCCCTTCCACCCTGTTCAATGGCTTCCCGGATCAGCGTTTTCTGATCACCAGTACCATGCTTCAGTGTGTAAATCAGCGGCAGTGTAGGTTTTCCTTCTGCCAGATCGTCACCCAGGTTTTTGCCCATGGCTTCAGCATCACCATCGTAGTCCAGCAGGTCGTCGACCAGCTGGAAGGCGATGCCGAGATAGTTGCCGTAGTTGGCCATATCGCTTTCAAGTTCCGGGTTGGCCTTGCTTAGTATCGCTGCGGTATGACTAGACGCCTGAAATAACATAGCGGTTTTGCAGCGAATGACTTCCATGTAGTCATCTTCAGTGACATCCGCATCATGAATATTCATCAGCTGCATCACCTCACCCTCGGCAATGATATTGGTAGCATCTGCCAGGATGTGGAGTAACTTGAAGTTTTCCAGACCGACCATCAGCTGAAATGCCCGCGAGTATAGAAAGTCGCCGACCAAAACACTGGGGGCATTCCCCCAGAGTGCGTTGGCGGTATCTTTGCCGCGACGGAGATCGGACTGGTCAACCACATCATCGTGTAGCAATGAGGCGGTGTGCAGGAACTCAATAATGGCTGCAAGAGGGATGTGATTGTAGTCGTTATAGCCGCAGGCGCGAGCAGTGAGCAGTACTAATAGCGGGCGCAGCCGCTTACCACCAGATTTAATGATGTACTCACCGATTTTGCTGACCAGGGCAACATCCGAGTGCAATTGCTCATGGATGCACTCGTTCACCCTTTTAAAATCGTCGTGAACTGCGGTCTGAAAAGAAGCTTGTTGTTTGTCCGGCATCTGGTGGCTGTTTTGATGGGGCGAAATGAGGCATCGTATTTAGTGCTACTGCAACTGTCAATAGCAGCCTGCTTTGAAGGCACTTATACAGAGTCTCTACGGGGAGCTTACTTATCTCTGTGAAAGGTACTGAAGGCCTTTTAATCTCTTTTGTTGAGCAAGAGGGGATAAATTGCCAACAGGTCTTGCCAGAGGGGCTGGACTTCCTTAAAATTTGCGCCCCTATCTGAGAATCCGGTGCGGTGTGCCGTTTTGTCATGGATTGCTGATATTGCAGATACAGTTCGCTGGTTTCAGCAAATTATCAGCTCATGAGGTGCCGCCCATCCCTGATGGTGCCTGTAGGCCATAAAGGCCCATCCAGCCCACAGTTAGTGGTTTTTAGATAGATACAAATTCCGTCGTGCCTTTCCAGGGCTGACGGATGCCTTTGACAAAGAGGCTCTCAGGATTTTCGGAGATCAAAATATGTACGCAGTTATCAAAACTGGTGGTAAGCAGTACCGCGTGACCGAGGGAGAAATCCTGAAGGTTGAGAAGCTGGACACTGCCGCTGGTGAAAGTCTGGAAATCAGCGACGTTCTGCTGATCGCTAATGGCGAAGAGCTGAAAGTCGGTGCTCCAGTGATTGAAGGTGCCAAGGTTACTGCTGAAGTTGTCAGCCATGGCCGTGGTCCAAAAATCAAGATCATCAAGTTCAAGCGTCGTAAGCACCATCGTAAGCAGATGGGTCATCGTCAGTGGTTCACTGAGCTGAAGATCACCGGAATTGCCGGTTAATTATTGCTGATGGATCCGTTCGGATCTGTTTAACACTTCTAAGGACGGTCTCTGGTGTGGTAGCTGGCGACAGGTCCGGGATAAAAGGAGAGCAAGATGGCTCACAAAAAAGCTGGCGGTAGTACCCGTAACGGTCGCGACTCAGAAAGTAAACGCCTTGGTGTCAAAATCTTTGGCGGTCAGGCTATCCAGGCGGGTGCCATCATCGTTCGTCAGCGTGGTACCAAGTTCCACGCTGGTGCTAACGTAGGTATCGGTAAGGATCACACTCTGTTCGCTAAAGCCGACGGCAAAGTCGTGTTTGAAGTGAAAGGTCCAAAGAAGCGCAAGTATGTCAGCGTAGCCGCTGCATAATGGCGTTTGGGTCGTCAGTGGTTATCTGATGATTGCTGACGGCTCCCCTGAAAGCCCCGCTATCGCGGGGCTTTTGTGTATTAGGTTCTGTTATACCAGACAGTGCCTCCAGATAGGTTTTGCTTATTTATTGGAACGCCACTCATGGTTGTCCATAGGTAGCTCAGAGTTTATCTGCAGGCATTGCAGATGGCTGGTATCGCTGCAATTGTTGTTGCAGGAGAGTTAGGCAATGAAGTTTGTAGATGAAGCGACAATCGCGGTTCAGGCTGGCAAAGGCGGTAATGGCTGCCTGAGCTTTCGGCGTGAAAAGTTTATTGAAAAGGGTGGTCCTGACGGCGGTGATGGTGGTGACGGCGGCAGCGTCTATGTTATTGCTGATAACGATCTGAACACCCTGGTGGATTACCGCTATCAAAAGCACTACCAGGCGCAGAATGGTGGGCCTGGGCGTGGACGGAATTGCACCGGAGCTAAAGGTGCAGATGTTGAACTGAAAGTGCCGGTTGGTACTACGGTTGTTGATAACGATACAGAAGAGGTTGTTGGTGATCTGACACATGTAGGGCAGCGCATCAAGGTAGCCCAGGGTGGCTTTCATGGTTTGGGCAATACCCGCTATAAATCCAGTGTGAATCGTGCTCCCAGACAGACCAGCCCGGGCTCCGAGGGAGAGCGCAGAGATTTGCGCCTGGAGCTTAAAGTAATTGCTGATGTCGGGCTGTTGGGCATGCCCAATGCGGGTAAATCCACGTTTATTCGTGCGGTTTCCCAGGCACGGCCTAAAGTTGCTGATTATCCATTTACTACACTCGTTCCAAATCTTGGAGTGGTAGCGGTGGATCGTCATCGTGGGTTTGTGATTGCTGATATCCCTGGTTTGATTGAAGGCGCTGCAGAGGGCGCGGGCCTCGGTATTCGCTTCCTCAAGCATTTGGCCCGTTGTCGTATCTTGCTTCACCTTGTGGACGTGGCGCCTTACGATGATACCGATCCGGCTGAGTCCGCCAAGGCAATTATTCATGAGTTGGAACAGTTCAGTGAAACTCTGGCTGCCCGTGATCGCTGGTTGGTGCTGAATAAAGTGGATCTGCTGCCTGAAGATCAGCGTGAAGCTGTCTGTCAGCACGTTATCAAAGAGCTGAACTGGACTGGGCCTGTTTATCAGACTTCCGCTATTTCTGGGCTGGGTACGGATATTCTTTGCCAGAATATTATGAACTTTATTGAAGAGCGTGCCCTGGAACAAAAAGAAGATGAAGCGCTGGCTAAGCAGGAAGAAGAGCAGCTGAGTAAAATGGAGTCTGAGGCTCGCCTGCGCATGCGGGAGCTGGCAGAAGAGCGTCGTGCTCGCCGTGCTGCTAAGAAAGCGGCGGATAATGATGATGACGACGATGATGACGATCATGATGTCGAGGTGTTCTACGTATGAGTGAGCGCAACCGGTTACGGACAGCTCGGCGCTGGGTAATCAAAATTGGCAGTGCGCTTTTGACCAATGAGGGGCAGGGACTTGATCTTGAGCGAATGGATGGCTGGGTAACCCAGATGTGCCAGTTGCATGATCAAGGTGTCGAAGTCGTGCTTGTCTCCTCTGGTGCTGTAGCAGCAGGAATGGAGAAACTGGGTTGGATGGAGCGGCCAACGGCGCTTCATCAGTTGCAGGCCGCTGCTGCTGTCGGTCAGGCTCGTCTGGTTCAGGCCTGGGAGATGGGTTTTCAGAAGTATGGGATTCAGCCAGCGCAGGTGCTGTTGACCCATGATGATCATAGTAACCGCAGGCGTTACCTGAATGCCCGAAGCACACTGAAAACCCTGCTGGAAATGGGGGTGGTACCGGTCATTAATGAGAATGATACCGTTGTTACTGATGAACTTCGCTTTGGTGATAACGATACGCTTGCGGCGCTGGTTGCCAATCAGGTTGAAGCGGATGTTCTGGTGATTCTGACGGATCAGGATGGTCTGTTTACTGCAGATCCAAGAACGAATCCTGATGCCAAGCTGATTCATGAGGTGCGTGCACGTGATGAATCTCTGGATTCCATGGCGGGCGGTGGTAGTGGCCGACTTGGCAGAGGAGGGATGCAAACCAAGTTGCGTGCCTCCCGACAGGCGGCAGCATCCGGTGCGGCGACCATTATTGTTGGTGGTCGCGCGGATGATGTGATTACCCGTATTTTCGAGGGTGAAGAGCTGGGTACTTTGTTACTTCCGGATCAGGAGCCGATGGCAGCCCGTAAGCAGTGGTTGCAAGGGCATCTGAAGACAGCGGGAGAGCTGGTGCTGGATGCAGGTGCTGTTCGTGTACTGAAGGAACAGGGTAAGAGCCTGTTGCCGGTGGGGGTAAAAGCGTTGAGAGGAAGCTTCCAGCGTGGTGAGATGGTTACCTGTCTGGATGAAAATGGTAATGAAGTAGCTCGTGGGCTGATCAATTACGGTGCCAGCGAAGCTGAGCGTATTATTGGCAAGCCCAGTCATCAGATTAAGGTGCTGTTAGGTTATCAGCGTGAGCCTGAGTTGCTGCACCGGGATAACATGGTGTTTGCTTCTTAATAGCGAGACATAAAAAAACCGGCCATTGCCGGTTTTTTTATGTCCTGACAGTACAGAATGGCTGTCAGTATCAGGGAGACTTAGGCAGTAGCCAGAGCCTTAACCTGAGCGTTCAGGCGGCTCTTATGACGAGCAGCCTTGTTCTTGTGGATAATGCCCTTGTCAGCCATACGGTCGATGACAGGCACAGCTGCAGTTAATGCAGCCTGAGCAGCTTCAACGTCTTTGCCGTCGATTGCTTTGATTACTTTCTTGATAGAAGTACGAACCATAGAACGCAGGCTGGCGTTATGCTGACGACGGTCTTCAGCCTGACGGGCGCGCTTACGTGCAGAAGGAGAGTTAGCCATTTCGGTGCTCCTGGAAAATCAATTTGTTTGGGGTTGTCTCAGGGCGGCTTAGGGGCACCCTGCATGGAATAGGTTGTTTGCCGCAGTTACTGCCAATATCCCGGGTAAGACATTGTCAGCCCATATCCCACTTTCATTTAGCTCAAGGCTATTTAGTCGCGGAACTATGCCGATTTAGCGGGTGCTTGTCAATACGACATACTGCCTGTGGAGCTTTGAATCTGCCGGATTGGGGCGTTTTTTATAAGTCTGTGCAAGGCGTTTCTCAGAGCTTGTTTGTATACAGTTTAAGAAATATCGTGGGCAAACCGCTATTACGTTGGATATGATGATCTGTTTATTCTTATACTTTTTAATTAAGTCTTGAAATGATCGACTCCGAAAACAGTCCACCATCTAATCAGCCCAAGCAGAAAAAGTCCGGGTTGCTGAGGTCAAGCCTGGTGGTGGGAATTATGACCATGCTTTCTCGAGTGCTTGGTCTGGCCAGAGATGTGGTGGTTGCTGGCTATTTTGGCTCTACGGCTTCGGCTGATGCCTTTTTTGTGGCTTTTAAGATACCGAACTTTCTTCGCCGCCTTTTTGCCGAGGGCGCATTTTCCCAGGCTTTTGTGCCCGTATTATCGGAATATCGCACTCAGCGGAGTTTTGGAGATGTCCGGGAGTTGGTTAGCCGAGTCAGTGGAACTTTGGCGGGCACACTGGTGCTTGTGACTGTTCTGGGTGTTTTATCTGCACCACTGTTAATCAGGCTGTTTGCACCAGGCTTTATCAGTGAACCGGAAAAGCTGGCCCTTGCTGGTGAAATGTTGCGTATTACATTTCCCTACCTGCTGCTGATTTCCTTAACCGCATTGGCGGGTTCCATTCTTAACACCTATGGGCGTTTTGCAGTTCCGGCATTTACTCCGGTACTGCTTAATCTCAGTTTGATTGGTTCTACCCTTCTGCTCACTCCATGGTTTGCTGAGCCAGTGATGGCATTAGCCTGGGGAGTGGCAATTGCAGGTATTTCTCAACTGCTGTTGCAGGTTCCCTTTCTTTTGCAGATTCGTTTGCTGCCTGCTCCCAAGTGGGGGCCTCAACACGAAGGAACCCGGCGGATTATGAAACTGATGATACCTGCACTGTTTGGTGTATCGGTCAGTCAAATCAATCTGTTATTGGATACTGTGCTGGCATCGTTTCTGCAAACGGGTAGCGTTTCCTGGCTTTATTACTCGGATCGTTTGTCCGAGCTTCCACTTGGCGTTTTTGGTATTGCCATTGCAACAGTGATCCTGCCAAGCCTTTCAACCCGGCATGCTGAAGCCGATAGCAGACACTTCTCAAGAACACTGGATTGGGCAATCCGGCTGGTATTGCTGATTGGGGTTCCTGCAGCAGTAGCTCTATTTATTCTTGCAGGCCCACTGATTGCGACACTGTTTGATTATGGTGAAATGACGGACCGGGATGTTCTGATGGCTGCCATGAGCTTGAAAGCATATTCTCTCGGTATCATCGCTTTTATGCTGATCAAGGTGTTGGCTCCTGGTTATTTCGCTCGACAGGATACCAAAACACCAGTAAAAATTGCCATTAAGGCGATGGTGGCCAATATGATCTTTAACCTGATTCTGGTATTCCCGCTTCAACATGCGGGGCTGGCCTTGGCTACGACCCTGTCAGCTTTTCTGAATGCCGGTTTGCTTTATCGTGGTTTAAAGCAGTCTGATGTTTATCGGCCCGCGAATGGTTGGTTGGTCTATTTTGCCCGGCTGCTGGTTGCCAATCTGGCTATGGCAGCAACCCTGTTCTGGCTGGCTGCAGATATCGAGAAGTGGCTGGTCTGGTCACTATGGGAGCGGGTATCCCAGACAGGCCTGTTGGTGCTGTCCGGGATACTGGTTTATATCATTGTGCTGCTAGTTAGTGGTGTCAGGCCAAAGCACTTCAGGCATTAATGGCTTTCTACTTTCGCTTCCTGATTCGCATTAATTTGTTTCAGGAAGCGCTTCTAGAGATTGATTTTTTTGTTAAAAACTGTTCACTGAAAGAAGTTAGCTGAACTCTTAATTGATGACTGTCAATCGATAAAGTTGCTCCGTGACTTGCATTATGAGCTTCAAAGAAATGTTTGTTGGCATTGATAATGGCAATTGCATTACGAAAGTCTTTTTTTATCTGGCTTGGTGGCTTTGAAATTATGTTCCTATGATCTCTTGGGCCTAGTCCAAGGCTGTCTAAAATGTGCTCCCTTGCTGTAAACAACTCACACACGAAAATTGGCTGGGTGAGTGTTGCTTCGAAGGCTGTAAGCATACCTAGAGCAGCAATGATATGTTCGAATCTCTGTCTGAGGTCATCAATGGAGCTCACGCAAAAGTGGGAAGCAAGCTGTGATTGGGTATGTCCCAGCTTTTGAGCCGCATTAAATAAGTATTGGCCATTCCATAGAGCATGTTGTAGTAATTGCAATATATTGCTAATGCAAAGAGTGCTTTTTTTTATGACGCTATCTTCTATACCCTGGCTTAAGAGTAGAAGCGGGCTTTCAGAAAGTTCCTGGTTGGGAAAATAAGTATCGAGCCAGAGTAAAGCAGCATTTCTCATGGGGGGATTCTGTGGTAAGTGCTGCAGGGTCAGGAGTGTAAGGTTGTATAGACTGTTTATAGTGCATATTTTTACATGTAGCTGAGCAAGGCCTTCTTTGTTTACTTCTAATAAACGCGTAGCGATATCGGCACATTGCCAGAATCTTAGGATGGGGTGTCTTGTTGCTAAGGGGTCTATGGATTCTAGCTCTTTTGACATTTCGGGAAAGGGAAGATTACTTGCCGCCTGTAAACATAAGTCTTTCAGGCGTTGCTTCTCATTGATTTTTTCTCCGCAGGTCTGATGAGGTAGAAACTTTCTGGGTGAGTCAGTGGAAAGTGCCTGTTTTTGATGCTTTTGGGGGCTTGATTCTAACTGATGCAATGGATGCTTATTTGCGATGTCAGTTGGACTACTGGGGTGCGTATCTCTGGATTCAGGTGCTCTTTCGGTTACATTATCTGAGGGCTGTTTGACTTGATCAGTTTCAACTGAAAGTGAAGTGTTTTGGCTGGAGTTGTCGGTAGGTCCTTTTGTTTGTTTTAAAGAAAGCTCTGGGGGGGAGGTGTTTGTTCGCAGGTCGTCGTTTTCTGCAGTTCTGCGCGCAGTATCGAGAGGGGCTCCTGTGATCGTTGAGTCAGCTTCCCAGCTATCGAGTAGCTCCTTAACCTCTGCTTTGATTCTATCATGGTTCTGCTTTTCGTTTGCAAATGCGGCATTGGCTTTTTCAGACTCTTTGGCTAACTCTCTTAGCCGCATTATAAGAGTATCTAAGAGCTCTTTGTTTTGATTGGCTGGAAATGGCGCAGTCAAAGTCCACTCTCCAGCTAAAATTTCCTGTGGGTTATGTTTATCTGGAATTTTTCTTCCCATTAGTTTTGGGATATTGCAGCTCAGGCTTGGAAGCCATTTATCCTTTACTGCCTTAGCTAATGCTCTATGTGATGAGAAGGGGAGCAGAGGTCCCTCCTGAAGTAAATGAATAAGCCTAGTTGTCAGGTGGAGAAGAGTCTCTGTGTATTCATTTATATAAGGCTGATCAAAGATGGCAGTGTTTCTAGGGCTAAATAGATTACTCCTTGAGCAAGCTAGAAGAATTGAAGATACCAAAGCAGGTCGCGAAGCTTTTCTCTGTGCCATTTGTATTGCAGACAATAAAAGTCTTTGAGTATTAAGGTGGCGTATATGGAATGGTTTCAAATATACATCATGAGTTTTTTTTGCTTTTTCTTCATGAATTGTTTCTAGTCCAGCTAATATGTCAGTAATCTTTTTTTCTTGTATTAAGGCTACGATGAGCTCAACAAACTTAAAAAATAAGTCTGGAAACTCATCTTTTTTTTGCTCTGCGAGATGAGCATGAGAGATAAATAAATCCAGCATATCAATCATTGCTTGTGTTTCCCGGTCGGAGGCACTGCTTCCATAGCAATGTGTACCTGTAAGTACTAGCTGAACAATAAATTTTACATGCAGTAAAATGTCTTTATGATAACTGTCATTATTTTCAGTGGATTTTAAGGCTTCAGTGAGTTGCTGCAGTTTACTTTGGAAGGTGAACTCAAGAATTTTGATTATGTTTGTCAAGTGTCTTATAACATTCAGGTTGCTTAGCTTTACAGGTTTTTTGATTCTTGAGCTTTGAGATTGAAGATCAATTAAAATACTTTCTGTCGCACAGAATAAAAAATGTATAGGAGGGAGAAAAGGGCCTAATGATGCAGAAAGTTCGTGTGGATTAGTAAAGGGAAACTGAAGAACCATGGTTTGATTGATTAGGCTCTCTGCCGATGGTGTTTGTGCAAATGCCTGAGCTACCATTCCAAAGTCTCCCATTGTTTGGAAAAACCTTTTTAGATCAGTCACTATTTTTTTAAAGTCCGGATGGTCTTTGATGTGTTCTGATAGTTTTTCTACTGTAGTGCTTCTCTCTTTAATCTGTGTTGTGTCTTTTCTAGTGAAGCAGCTTTCAGGCGTGCCTAAATCGGCTAGCAAAGCCAGATTGGCAGCAAGGCCTGTCTCATCATAATGGGGGAGTCTTATTCCACGGCAATATAAAAGAGCTATTTGCTGGTCTAATCTACCTTTCAATTTGGCTGGGGGAGGTATCAGTATTTCAGGCGTTATTTCCTGAATAGTAGTTTCTGATACTTTTTTTCCTATGTCAGTCTCTTTTTTATTCACTGAGTTTGTGGGGGGAATACCTTCTGTAGGACTCGTTATACAAATACTCCGGGCTGTCTTTACCTGAGGTTGATCTTGTTCTTGTATTGCTTCAGGTAGTTCTGGAAGAGGTTGCTGTTCAGTTGTAACTATTGTCATGGTTTCTCTACGAATAGTGCCAGACTTTTGCCCTTCTTCACTTTCTTGAGACGTCTCTGTGGGAGGGGCTTTTGTTTCTGAGGGTGATTGTTGAACGGTATATGGGGTGTCCGTGGATGTATCCAACAAACAGACTTCTTGTTCTAGGCCGGAGGACACTACACGGTTGCTGTGGATTGTTTCTGCTGGAAATAATTGTTTCGTTGTATCTTGTACTTTTATCAATCGGGGTATTTCAGCGCCAGAGTGGTGCTTAGACTGATGGTTTTCCTGCGTTTTATAAGCAGTGGTTTCTGGGCTTTTTTCTTCTTTGTCTTTTTTTATTGTGGCCGGTGTGGAAGAGGTGGAGGAGGGATGTATTTGATCTAAGAGACACAGGCTCTTTGGGATAAACTCTTTAGCATCAGCATTCAGTGGTTGTGCTTTTTGGGTAGTGGTCTGTTGGGGGGCTGGTTCATGAGTCGAAGGCAGCATAGCTTGGCATTGTATGTAACGTATGCTCATCGCTGAGTAATCTGTCGCCCTATAAGTCTGTACCAAATTAGCGTGGTTGGTAATGGTAGAAACGGGGTAGCTTGGAGGTGGCTCTCGAAGGTATGGTAAAGCTATAGGTGCTTGAATGCCCTGTTCAGGCGTTGTAGTAGCGGCTGGTATTGGTAGAGAACCAGGTATGTATGTGTGGGGGGGGTGTATACCAGTGTGAAAGTAAGACGGGGGATGTGGCACGGGTGGTAGTAGGTAGGGTAATGGGAGTGGTTGAACTTGGCGGGGGATGCCAGATGATTGATGATTTAATACCTGCGGCAGAAGTACATTTGAAGATGGAATATATTGTTTGGTTGGCGCTGAATCCCTGATTTGATATGAGCCTAATGGTGTGTTTGATGTATTGTACTGGGAGAATTGACTTATAGCCTGACCGGTGAAGATATGGGGTGTAGTCAGTGAGGTGCTCGTTTGGAAGTTGGAAGCATTATTAACTGCTGTTTGGTAACTTGGAAAAGAATACATTCTCTCAATCCATAACCTGTAATTACTGTATGTTTTTTACTTTTTGTTGGCAGAGTATAGATATTTCTCCAGAGCAGTCGGGGATTAAGGGGGTTTTTTCATTTAGAACGTACACTTCTTTGCTTTAGTGATTGGGTTCGTTGATTTGTAGTTTTTGAAAAGTTGATCAGTTATTCAGACTGTCAGGTTACGCAAGTTAAAGAATATCAACTCAGTGACCCATGGAACCTGCTGGGGTATACTGCTCCGCTTCGTCGTTAAGCCAGCTTCGTCAGAAAGGGCGGGCTCTGGTAAACACCGGTTGAATACAGGAAGTAAGGGAGTCTGAGCCTCTCCATGCAGTTGATCCGCGGGTTGCACAATATCAGGCCAGAACATCAGAGATGCGTGGCCACCATCGGTAATTTTGATGGTGTGCATGTGGGCCACAGGACCATTCTTGAGGCCCTGAAACAACAGGCTTTTGAGCTGAATGCCAAGGTTTGTGTCATCACCTTTGAGCCCCAGCCCAGAGAGTATTTTCAGGGCGATGCTGCTCCGCCAAGATTATCCAGTCTTCGGGAAAAACTGGAATTGCTGGCGGAAAATCATGTTGATCAGGTGCTCTGTCTGCCTTTCAATGACCGGCTTCGCAGTCTCAGTGCCGATGATTTTGTGTTGCGTGCATTGGTGGAAGGTCTGGATATTCGCTATCTAATTGTGGGCGATGACTTCCGCTATGGCTGTGACCGCAAAGGAGATTTCTCTCACCTGGAAATGATGGGAGAGCGATATGGGTTTGAAATCTGTGATACCCAGACCGTATTAATGCAGCAGGGGCGTATCAGCAGTACCCGTATTCGTAATGCCCTGGCTGAAAATGAGTTCGCAGAAGCTGAACATATGCTTGGCAGGCCATTTACCATGATTGGAAGAGTGGTGAAGGGGCAACAGTTGGGCAGAACACTTGGTTTTCCCACGGCGAACATCAGGGTGTGTCGTCGGCGTCTGCCTTTGCAGGGCGTGTTTGCTGTTCGTACACTGGTCGATGGTCATCGTTTTAATGCGGTTGCCAATTTGGGCATAAGGCCATCCGTATCCGGAGTAAAACCTCTGCTTGAAGTACATATGCTCGATTTCAAGGGAGATCTGTATGATCGGACCTTGCGGGTAGAGTTTGTTGAGAAAATCAGGGATGAACAGAAATTTGAATCGCTTGAAGCCTTGCGGGCTGCGATTGCTAATGATATCGAAGTAGCCCGCAAGCTTTTTATTAATGAATCGCCGTAGTGATTAGTTCGTAGAGATTCCGGTAAACAACTTATGTCTTCTGAAAAGTCCGACTACAAGCATACATTGAATTTGCCGCAGACCGATTTTCCGATGCGCGGCAATCTGGCCCAGCGTGAGCCACAAATGCTCAAGCGCTGGTATGACATGGATCTCTACGAAGAAATTCGCAAGATCAGCCAGGGACGGGAAAAATTTATCCTTCACGATGGCCCTCCCTATGCCAATGGTGACATCCATATCGGTCACGCGGTTAACAAAGTTCTCAAAGATATTATTATTAAGTCCAAAACGTTGAGTGGCTTTGACGCACCTTACGTTCCGGGCTGGGACTGCCACGGTTTGCCTATTGAGCACAAAGTAGAAGGCATGCTTGGCAAGGCTGGAGATAAGGTAGACTTTAAAACTTTCCGTAAAAAGTGCCGTGAATATGCGGCGAAACAGGTTGATGGTCAGCGTGAAGATTTCAAGCGTATGGGTATCTTTGGTGACTGGGATAAGCCATACCTGACCATGGATTTTCAAACTGAGGCTGACATCATTCGTGCCTTGGGGAAAATCGCTGAGAATGGCCATCTGGTAAAGGGCTATAAGCCGGTTTACTGGAGTGTTGTGGGTGGTTCTGCTCTTGCTGAAGCGGAAGTTGAGTATCAGGATAAAACCTCTACCCAGATCGACGTGCGCTATGCAGCGATTGATGAAGCAGATCTGTTAGGTGCTTTTACTTTCGAGAGTGCAGAAGGAGAAGGTGAGGTAGCTGTCGTTATCTGGACGACAACTCCATGGACGCTGCCATCTTCTCAGGCGGTCAGCATGGGTGGAGATCTGGATTATGCGCTGGTTCAGTGTCAGATCAATGGTGCTCCTGCTCGTTTGATTCTGGCTGAAGCTCTGGTGGAAAGCGCCATGCAGCGCTATGGCATTGAAGACTACGCCATCATCGCCCGTGCCAAAGGTGCTGCCTTTGAAAATAAAAAGGTTGCCCACCCATTTTATAACCGTGAGTTGCCGCTGATCCTGGGGGATCACGTTACCGTTGATGCGGGTACCGGTAACGTTCACACGGCGCCTGACCACGGCGTTGACGACTTTAATGTAGGTCGTCAATACGGCATTGGTACACTGAACTATCTGGACGACAGTGGTTACTACCGCGCTAATGTGGAACTGTTTGCCGGTGAGCATGTTTACAAGGTTGACCCGAAAGTTGTTGAAGTCCTGATTGAAAATGACCGTTTGCTGGCTCAAGAGAAGCTGACTCACAGCTACCCACATTGCTGGCGTACCAAAACACCACTGATTTTCCGTGCGACGCCTCAGTGGTTTGTCAGCATGACCAAAGAGCGTCTGCTGGATACGGCAATGGACTCACTGAAGGGCGTGGACTTTACGCCAGATTGGGGGCGTAACCGGATGGAGTCCATGCTGGGCCAGAGCCCGGACTGGTGTATCTCCCGTCAGCGTACCTGGGGTGTGCCTATTGCTCTGTTTATCCATAAAGAGACGGAAGAACTTCATCCAGATACTCAGGCGCTGATTGAAAAAGTTGCGCTTAAAGTTGAACAGGAAGGGATGGATGCCTGGTTCGATCTGGAACCTGCTGACATGCTCTCTGCTGAAGATGCCGAACAGTACGTCAAAGTAACTGACACCCTGGATGTCTGGTTTGATTCCGGTGTCACTCATTATTCGGTTATTGAGCGTCGTGAAGAACTGCAATTCCCGGCAGATCTTTATCTTGAAGGTTCAGACCAACACCGTGGCTGGTTCCAGTCTTCGCTGAAAACCAGTATTGCCATGAATGGAGTCCCTCCGTATAAAGGGCTGCTGACTCATGGCTTTACGGTAGATGCTAACGGCCGGAAAATGTCCAAGTCGCTGGGTAATGTAATTGCACCTCAGAAGGTCTTCAAGTCTCTGGGTGCTGATATTCTGCGTCTCTGGGTTTCTGCCACCGACTACACCTCTGAAATGACGGTGTCTGATGATATTTTGAAGCGGACCGCAGACAGTTATCGTCGTATCCGAAATACAGCGCGCTTCCTGCTTTCCAACCTGACTGGTTTCAATCCGGAAACGGATGCTGTTGCCTGGGAGGATATGCTGTCACTGGATAAGTGGGCGGTTGATTGTACCCTGAAATTACAGAACGAAGTGGTTGAAGCTTATAACAGCTATAACTTCCTGTCTGTGTATCAGAAAGTTCATAACTTCTGCTCATTGGATCTGGGTGGTTTCTATCTGGATATCATCAAAGATCGGCAGTACACCACACAGCAGGACAGCCTGGCACGCCGCAGCTGTCAGACCGCGATGTATCATATCATTGAAGCCTTTGCCCGCTGGATGGCACCCATCATCAGCTTCACCTCGGAAGAAATCTGGGGAGCGATTCCAGGTAAGCGCGGTGAGTCAGTCTTCCTGGAGACTTGGTATGAAGGGTTAAGTAGCCTGGAAGGTGACGAACTTGGTCGTGAGTACTGGAACTCCATTCTGGAGGTGAAAACTGCGGTCAACAAGGCCTTGGAAGATGCTCGTGCCTTGGGTGCTATCGGCGGTTCTCTGGAAGCGGAGGTTACTCTTTTCGCGGACGAAGCTCTGGCTGAGAAGCTTGATCGACTGGGGGATGAGCTGCGCTTTGTATTGATTACCTCAGCAGCAACGGTAAGGCCTTTGGCGGATTCAGGTGATGCGGCTGCTACCGATTTGGCTGGTCTGAAAGTGCTGGTCGAAAAGTCTGACCACAAGAAATGCGATCGTTGCTGGCACCGTCGTGAAGATGTCGGAACCATTGAAGCATACCCTGATCTTTGCGGTCGGTGTGTAGAAAATGTAGAAGGCAGTGGAGAGCAGCGTCAATTTGCCTGATATTTATAATAGGCATAGTAAATACCCGGCAAACACCGGGTATTTTTTTGTACGATAGTCTATTTTATTGTGTGACTTTACAACGAATTGACTCTTTGGGTGTTGTAACTGGTTAAATTTTGATTGATTTCGGTAATTCACACTATCCCTTGGCTGTTAATGACACTTAATATTAAAAAGACTCACTCAGGTTCTGTTGGCATTTATGTTGTCGCAGTCAGTGGTTCGTTTAAGCTGCAAAGCTACTTTACAAACCACCCTGTGGGCTCAAGCCAGAGCACGCATACCTGTGTTGCAAGAACTTGAAAGACATAATTCCTGCGTTCATGTGTCCTGGTGCCCCTTGTGGGTATTGCCCTGAGCGCTCTGGCTTGAGCTGAGCCTGAAAGCTTTATGTCAACAGAACCTAATGATATGGATTTTTTAAAGCAGGAACTGGCCATGCAGAGTAAAAAATCAGGAAAGCTTCACTGGCTCTGGCTCAGTGCATTCATCTTCGGCATTGATCAACTGGTAAAGTGGTGGGTGATCCAGGATTTCTCACTGTATCAGCAAGTTCAGGTATTGCCGTTCTTCTCCCTGACTCTGGCTTACAACACTGGCGCTGCGTTCAGTTTTCTAGGTGATGCTTCCGGTTGGCAGCGCTGGTTTCTCAGTGGTGTAGCTATTATTGTCAGCATCATGCTGGTTGGATGGCTAAAGCAACTTCGTTCAGGTGAAAACTGGCAGGCTTGTTCTCTGTCATTGATACTTGGCGGTGCTCTTGGAAACCTGATTGATCGTCTGCTGAACGGGCATGTCACTGACTTTCTGTTGTTTTACTACAAAAACTGGTATTTTCCTGCGTTCAACCTGGCGGATACGGCCATTACTGTGGGCGCTGCCATGTTGATTCTGGATATGTTCCGGAGTAACCCTTCGTATGAAGGTAGCAGTAACGATAAATAAAAGAGCAGGAGCGAGTCACGGTGTCAGCAGTCATTGAGAAGGGCAGCAAAGTCACTCTGCATTTTTCCCTGAAACTGGATGATGGGAGTCTGGTTGACAGTACGCCACCGGAAAAACCGGCATCTCTGATTATCGGTGATGGTAACCTTCCGGAAGGCTTTGAAGAAACGTTGCTCGGCTTGAGTGCTGGTGAAGACAGGGCTTCCCGGATTCCCCCGGAAAAAGCATTTGGAATGCCTAATCCTAATAATGTGCAGCGTATTCCCAGGGGGAGTTTTGCCAGTGGGGTTGAATTGGAAGAAGGGCTGGTGATGTCCTTTTCTGATGCAGCCAACAGTGAGCTTCCCGGCGTGGTCCGGGCTTTTGATGATGAAGCGGTTGAAGTTGACTTCAATCATCCTCTGTCAGGTCGACACCTGATTTTTGAGGTACAGATTCTGGATGTACAGACACCCTGAGCTATAACTAATAGCCCAGAGCTATAAAAAGTAGTGGTAGAAAAGGTTGGTGATTCCCCTATGAAAATCAAACTGGCAAACCCCCGGGGCTTCTGTGCAGGTGTGGACCGTGCCATTGAGATCGTCAACCGAGCACTTGATGTTTTTGGCCCGCCCATTTATGTCCGCCATGAGGTGGTACACAACAAATTTGTGGTGGAAAACCTGAAGGAGCGGGGAGCCGTATTTGTAGACGAGCTCAATCAGGTTCCTGACGATGTCATCGTCATCTTCAGCGCTCATGGTGTCTCCAAAGCCGTAGAAGATGAGGCAGAGCGACGGGGCCTGAAAGTATTTGATGCCTCTTGCCCACTGGTTAAAAAGGTTCATATGGAAGTGGTTCGTTACTCCCGGGATGGCATGGAGTGCGTACTGATTGGTCACCATGGGCACCCTGAAGTGGAAGGCACCATGGGGCAGTACGACTCGCGAAACGGTGGAGCTATGTACCTGGTGGAGAACGAAAACGATGTTCGTGCTCTTGAGGTATCAGATCCCTTCAGGCTTGCTTATGTCACCCAGACAACACTCTCCATGGATGATACGGCCAAGGTGATTGAAGCCTTGCGTCTCAAGTTCCCTGAAATTCAGGGACCACGAAAAGACGATATCTGTTACGCCACGCAGAACCGGCAGGATGCGGTAAAGATTCTGGCAGGACAATGTGACCTGGTGCTGGTGGTTGGCTCAGTAAACAGCTCAAACTCCAATCGTCTGAGAGAGCTGGCCGAGAGGACGGGAGCTGAAGCTTATCTGGTGGATAATGCCGAAGATGTCAAACCGGGATGGCTGGTGGACAAAACTGCCATTGGTATCACCGCAGGTGCCTCGGCACCGGATATTCTGGTTCAGGGAGTTATCACACGCTTGAAAGAACTTGGCGCAGAATTACCAGAGGAACTGGATGGCAAAGCCGAAAATATCGTCTTTACCATGCCCAAAGAGCTGAGACTAAAAGCAATTACTTGATGTGTCTGTTCTATTACTGAGGCTCGGTTACCAATGAAGCCGAGCTCCATATGAAGGTTACATTTCCCCTATCTTGTTAAAGCTTGGCGTTTTGACATCTCAGTACTTCTGCTGTTCTATGAAATATAAGAAAATATTTAAAGGGGAGCCTGCTTTAAGTTTCTCTTATGTGATCCTTTTTCTATGCTCTTTCCTTGTTTGCCTCATCTGTTCAGTTATTACGCGATCTCTATGCTCGCAGTTTCCAGGTTTGTATTTCATAACGTCAAAACAAGATAGCGCTATATTGTTGATGACTTCCTCTTTAAGGGCTCGGTCGGAGATTAGTTCTTCAAAACATGAAGGGTACCATTCTTGTACTCTGCTCTTGATTACCTGATACTCTTCCAGCATTTGCTTTGCAATTTTGGGATTGTATAAACGTGAGAGATAGGGAGGTGGTAGGGGTAAGTCGTAAGGAGAAGGGCGTCTTGTGCTTTTTGGTCTATACACTGTCCTCTCATACACCGTTGCCTGTTTGGGCATAGCTTCTTGAATCAATATTGTCAGCTGCTGGCTTTCATCACTTCCAGTGGTTACATTTGATCGATCAACATTGTGTGCTACATGAGCAAAATCATTAACCTGTTGGCAAGCTTGAATTTTGGTGACAAATTGGTAGGTCAGTAGTTGCCATGCCAGATGCTGGGACTCTTCACTACTACTTGTATTTAGTTTTTGTTTTACCTCTTTAAATAACAGGCTTGATCGATCCAGCAGCAGTACATCGGGTAAGGCGGAGAGTTGATCAATAGCCTCCAGTTGCTGTTTACTGTTCAGTAAGAAAAAATGCTCTCTCGCTTTGAGATAGTTACCTGCCCTTAATTCAGTGACTATACGTTTTGCTTTTCCATGGCACGATGTATAAGAGGGTGTTTCCAGTTTTGAAGTCTGAAGGTTCAGTTCTTCAGCTATTTGTTGTGAAGTGAGTTTATGAACTGACGAGTGTCTGGCCATCAGTTGGGTGACTTGATCGACAATGGCGGGTTTCTGTTGCTGTTTAGGCAGGTACTGTCTTGCCGTGGTTCGTATCATGCACCGAAGCATTTCCAGATGAAGCTTACTTTGGGGCTCAAAATCGGAAGAAACCTGATTGAACAGAAGGCTGCTTAACTGGCTCTGTATTTTATGAAATAAACCATTTCTATCTTTAATCATGACCTTACCTTTACCGTCCATTCCGAATATATCCTGAAGCTGCGTATGCTGAGGACTTAGAACAGGTGAATGCAGTATTTCAAGCAGAAAGTCTCCGGCTATATTGGGGGGCATATCTGTTCCGGGGGCGGTTTGTGCATTTTTCAGAATGGCTAGATTAAGAAGGTCTTCTGTATTCCAGCAAGCGGATACTGCCATTTCTCCATTAAGATTAGCCATCAGCTGAGTGATGGCTCTTTGTAGCTCTGGCATGACAGCATAAGAATTTTGGAGAAATGCCATTGTTGGAAAGCGAAGGTGAGGCATTTTATCCAAGCTTTCAAGGTGCCATTGGGAGGGGGGGATGTCGAGTCCAGTCGCATTCGCGGCCATCGTTTTTTGGTTTAAAGTATGAATTCCAAGAAGAGCAAGTTGAGCAAGTCCGTTGATATCTGGGCTTTGAATGTTCACTGATGCTATTTGGTCACTTTTTGTATCTCCGGGACGCTGATAGCTACCGGCGGAGGGAGCAGGTGCTGCAGGTTTGGTAGTGCTGGGCTTGAATGGCCAAAGGTGCTGTATACCTTCTGACCAGTTGGTTGATAAAAGACTGGAAACACCAATGGACGCCAAAAGCCGACTGGTCTGGGAAATGATACCTTGATGTGGACTGTTGGCTGAGGATGTTGCTGTTGGCTGTTCTGCCCTGGCGTCACGATCAAGAAAAGTGGTTGTCGTTTTAGATATATCCTCTGTTGTAACGAACGCCTGATCATACAAAGGTACAGTAATATGGGGGGCAGGCTTGGTAGGGGGGGAGGCAATGTTTTCCCGTTCATGCTGACGTGTTGTTTCAGGTGCATGAACCTGATGTCTGACTTTATCGCCCAGCCCATGGCCATGCCTGTGTCGATAACTTTTCTTATTCTCATGGATTGAATCAGTCTGATGGTTTGTTGCCTCATTAAAAGAAGGCATTTCTGTGTTAGCCGTTGTTGAGCTATTTCTATGACCCTCTTTATTATGATGGTGGCGTACTTTGTGATTCGTTGGTTCGACTTCTGAATGACGGATTTCTTCTCCGGATGTATCACCATGGTGATGTCGGTGTTTATGTGGTTCAGGTGTGGACTCGTGTAGCGGTATTGGGTTGGAAGTTGGCAGATCTTCAGAGGTCGCTGTTGTTATTGAGGTATTAGTACCGAGTTCTGTTGATGGATTCATGCTGGTATCAATGACATCAGCAGCTTCCAGTGTGGTGCCTGTGCCATGTATAGCACTTGACCTAGCATTGAAGAAAGTAGTGAGAGGTGAGGGGCTTTCACTACTCTCATATAAGGAACTGCCTGTGGTTTCAGTATTGAACAGAGTTTCGTCTGATGTGCTTGCATGAGAGGTAACGTTGGAGACGCCTTCATCACCGGAGGTATACATAACTGGCAGAGGTGTTAATTCAGTTTTGTCCTGATTTTCGGTTGAGGAAGTAGCATAGGGAGTTGAGGAGCTATCGCTTTGAACCGTAGTTTCTAATTCAGTAGTAGCACTTGTTGTATCAATATCTAAATTCGAAGTGATGGTATCTGTTGTTGTTTGTTTGAAAGTTTGAGTGGTTACCTGTTGTTGGGTAGAGTTTTTTGCTGTCGTTGGTGTGGTCGTTGTCGTCGAAAGTGGTGTTGTCGTCGAAAGTGGTGTTGTCGAAGAAGTTGGAGCAGGCGCTGGAGCAGGCGTTGGAGCAGGCGTTGGAGCAGGCGTTGGAGCAGGCGTTGGAGCAGGAGCCGGCGTTGTTTTTTGTGGATCATCATAATCAGAAGAGAAGCTTGTGAGTGCTGCCGTCACTACTCCAGTTGCGGCTGCTCCCAGGCCTGCAAGAAAGGCTGCCAGCCAGCCAGCTCCTCCCCCTCCACCGCCAAGCCCTGCAGTTCCAGCTCCTCCACCGCCCCCTCCTGAACTGTTGGGTGGTTGGCAGTTTCCAGCAGATCTTTTACACCGTACTGACTGCCGTTGTGAGTTTTCACTAGGGTTGTTTTGTGGAGGATCAGGCGCTTCTCTTAATAATTCATCAGTAGCTTGGTCAATGCTTTGCTGTATTTGTTGATTGGATACAGGTGAGTTGATAGATGAACTGCTTGAAGAAAAGCTAAACTCAGCGCTTGGAGAATTACTAATGGATAGAAATGTTAGCAGTCCGGCTCCGCCAGTTCCAAGAGCTGCACTGGCAATGGCTCCTCCTGCTGCGGCTCCATCAGAAATTTTTGAGTCCTCTGCAGGAAGCGGTTTTTTAGTATCAGATCTTTCTGTTTCTTTATTCTCGAGTTGCTTTAAGCGTGCTTTATCCAAGGATTGTAGTGCTTGAAACGAGTGACTTTCAGGGACTGGTAAAGCCTTTTCACCTTTTAGGTAAGCAGGTAGCCATTTGAGAATACTTGAAACATCTTCAGCAAGTATTATTGATAGAGCATCAGCAATACGGAGTGGCGTTGATTTTGGTGTGCTGCTTGCGGCTTGCGCTGGGTTTTCAGCAGTCTCTTCGGGAGCCTTAACCGGGACCAGTTGTTTTTTCAAGATACCGGCAATTTTGGCTGGATGGGCATCTTGGCTGCTAACCCGTAATTTTTTGGCATCTTCGTGTGTTTTCTGTTTTTTGATATCAAGGGCAGTATTGATCGCACCAACAATGTCGTCAGTTAATACTGTAATTTGAGCAGGAACCTTCTGCCCATGAGCTAATGCATAATTAACAGCAGCCATGACTTCCCGGACTTGTAATATGAGATGAGAGTCTTTTTGTACCATTTCCTGACGAGGTTTGAATCCTTCTGGTATAGGCTGTTTTACACACTGCTTAACATCATCTCTCTTCATAAAATCAGTGAACTCTGTAAAGAGCTGAACTGTTTTTAGTTGATCAACTTTCTGCAAATCTAAAAGATCTTTTGTTGCAATATCTCCAATGGTCAGACAGGAGTCTGGTAATACTTGCAGCTCTGCAATTTTTTCAAGAATATTCTGAACCATGGGGGTATGGCCTATTTTTAGAGGTTCAGAGCTTGGAATAGAAGGCTGGAATTTTTGGCGGTAGCGGAGCATCGACTCATGAAATAATGGATATAAATATCGATCAAATTTTCTGGATAATCTACTGATTGATGTTGATGATACAGTGAGAGCTTCCATAGCAGTATCTTCATAAACGATACTGAATGTACCATCCGGAAGCTTCATTGCTGACATGCGACAAACATGCTTACTGTGAGGCTTTACTATCTCGCTGTAGCTTACAGATTCCTTTTCCGGGTTTTCTTTTATTTTTTCTTTTAATTTTTTTATCAAATGAGGGCCTATGTCTTCAACTGCTATCATTTCACCTTGTGCATCCAAACTTGACTTAATGCTCCAGAAATCTTTTATTAACTCTTGTAAAGAAAAACTGTTCAGCTTGAATCCAAGTCGAGATAGCTTTGTGCGATAGAGGTAGGGAGTAGTTTCCGTTAAAGGCTTGCCTTTTGAAAGTTGATCAACTATTGCAATGGTTTGTATTTCCTGTAGAGAAGCCAATGCTTTAACTACAAGCGTTGCTGTAGGGGAGCGGCTGGTATATAGAGACTCAACAAGATTGCTTAAGAAGGTTGTATCAGTTCCTCCAGCGGCTGCTGTATAGGTATAAGCCATACAAAGCCCGGGATCAACTTTTTGGATAACTTGATGTATAAAGAATGGGTTGGTTAAAAGCATTTCGAACTGTAAGAAACGATTGAGAGCAATGCTTTCAACTTTTCCAGACTGTTTTAAGTCTATTTCAATTTCTTTGAATTTTGCCAGATAACCATCTTCTGATGAGAACTCTTGAAATGATGTCTTTGGGGCAAGCTTTGGATGGAGTTCACTATACATAAAGTTAGCTTCGAAGCACTGCCGGCCTGCAGACTCATAATCTTCGGATTCCATGGATTGATTCATTTTACTGTTAGTTTCTTTCAGCTTTGCAGGTGTCGGCAGTAATAGTTCTCTTACAGAAGGTTGAGAGCCAGAATTTCTGACTTCATCAAGAATCTGCTGTTTTCTTGTGTTATATCCTTTGAAAAAAAGTTTAAGCCCATTGCTGTGATTAAGATTTGTTATTCGGTCAAATGTTTTAGTTAACTCACTGTCTATACTTTCAAACAGGTTTCTTTTGGACCTTTTATGTTCATTTTGAAGGTCTTTATGTGCACTGGACAGGGCTTTCTTTAGTCGTTGATTTTCACCCTTGAACAGACCTGCACTGACAGGGTCCTTATTACTAAGACGATCTGAAAAAATATCAACTAACTCTATAAAAATGATGGCCCGGTAAAATGCAAGCGATTCATTAATAATTGGTAATAGCTGGTCAATATCTTCAGTAGAAGGGTTCATTTCAAGATAAGCAACCATTCCTTTTCTTACCTGAAACATGGGTAAGTCTTGTATGCATTGATCGAGAATCTCTTTAAATATCATACTGTCGGTGGCTGAACTGAGTGTTGCTCCAACCGTTGCTGTAACTGTTTCAGCCGCTTCCGAGAAGGGAGCTGGTGTTATTTGTCGAGCCCTTCCAGAATATTGAACTGTTGTGTGTCGATTATGTTCAACGCTTTCAGTGGCTGGAAGAGAGTGGGTGGTTTGTACATTCGGTTCAATATGTTCTTGACTAAGTTGGGGGTGAGTGCCTTCATTATTTTCTTCAGGTCTTTGCATTTGAGGGTTTGCAAGAGTGGTGCTTTCTCTTGCATCCCAACCTTTAGTAAATGATGGCATACTGGTAAAGGGTGGATAGCTGTTCTCTGGAGTTGTTGGCTGTGTCTGAAAACTTGGCAAGAAGCTGTCTGTTTGATCGTCATCTAAGGTTTTAGAATCATCGATTTTCGCTTGTTGTGAAACCATGCTGAATGTCGGAGCTTCTTTTATTGAACCGGGTTGACTGAGTTTATTAGGACTTTTGGTCGAGTAAATATCAGTTGTTCGGGTAGTTGTTACACCAGATGATTCTTGGGCATCTGGTTTGAATTTTTGAGGTGGTTGAGTTTTTATCAGCACCTCCTCTGGAATTGCTTCTGAGCTTTTGGCTGCTTCAGGAATGTTTCTTTGCTGTTCACTCTCATTATGTAAAGGGACGGTTGTTGGAGGCGATGTTGTTGATGGCTTGTCTTGTATTTGAAGCTTGGGCGCTTCGGGCCAATGTAAATCTTCTTTATATAGATTTTCAAAATTATGATACAGCTCAGCAAGTAACTCTCTAAATTTCAAGGGACGTTCATTAATATGAACGTGACTTTTGTCTAATTTTGAAAGGTCAGCTATTAATTGATCCCTAATCATCATGACTCTGCTGAAATCACTCAATAGCTGTCGGTTAAGTTCTGTTCTTGAACTCTGTAAATTTATTCCCGAAAATTTTTCTGAGTGGGTAGAACATTTTCTTTCATATTCTTGGTAATCTTTTTCCAGTTTGTCTTTTAAGTCTCTGCTGTGATCGTATATGGACTTTATTCTTAATAAAGCATTTTCCATAGTCTGATTATATTCTTCTCCTGTCGTTCTTAGTATTAAAACATCAATGGTTCGGTATAGATCATAAATTTCATTTCCCATTCGTTCGAATTGAACTGTTTTGTGAGTATTGTGGTTTCTTTCAATATAAACCTGTTTGTCATATGAGACTGATTTGCAACTTCTTCGCAAAGGAGCTTGTAATGTATGGGGGGATGGATCATATTCATGGATCTGTTTGACTGGATCATGAAAGTGATGAGGGTTTGTTTTTTCTGGTGTTGGTATTTTTTTTGGTGAATAATGATAGACAGATGGTTGGATAGGTGGTTCTAACATGATATTTTATGACTGATTAAATATTGAATTGTTTTTATTTTAGTTTTTTTCCATATATTTTCTATGGATATTTAATAATAATTTATTTTTAAATGTCATATGTTTAAAAATAAAAATAGTATTTTTATATGCGTGTTGTTTGAATATACATTGATATATTAATTAGAGTGACGTAGTATCACATTCCCAGAACGAAATTAATTGAAAGATTTAAGTTGTTCAGTACGAATTCTCTGTGGACTCTTACTAGAAATTTTGCAATTTCTCTGGTTTCAATAACAGCGGTTGCGGAGACACTGTTAATGCTGTCTGGCAGAGGCATAGCAATTTTTTCCATTGGGGGAGGGTCAGCCTTCTATAGGGCTTTGCAACAAGCGGGTTTTCGGAAGGCTGGATCGCTTTATATTCAAAGGTTTCTCAGGTCAACAGTGGTGGTATCACCAGACATCGTGCAGACAACACAAGTTTGTCGCCTGGTGGTTCATGAAAAAATCGTGATGTGTTGAATTTAAATGATACTGAAGTGTGCTCTGTTCCTGATTTTTTCAGGCACCATCAGCTCAATATGAAAAGTAAATTTTTGCTGTTCAACATTATTCAAGAAGCCGTGATAGAACAATACCTTCAGGTAGCAAATTTGCCATATGGTGGTGATATGGCTATTGGATGTGATAAATCACCGCATCGTTTAGTTTCGTTGCTATTACTGTTATGAGTGTAATTACTTCCAGATCAGTTTTCTAATACTGTTTACGTACTTTGAATGTCTGGATGGACGCAGGGGGCATGAAGCAATCAAGTCTGAAAGCTCATTTTCAAAACCTTCATTGGCTTTCAGTTCCAGAAGATAGTAATGACCTAATGACTGTGGTTTGGATATATTGAGTCGGTCACTGTATCGCTGGTCAAAAACTTCAATCTCACTATCAATGGTCGCTCTGATTTTCTGACAGGCAGAAATGAAATATTCCCGCTGATAGCGACAGATCAGTATGGGCATGATGCCATTACCCAGATATATCTGACCTTTGTCAGGCAGTTGCGAATAACAATCATGCAGGGCGGTACGCCAGCTGAAATTTTCTGAAGTAAGGTTAAGAGGAGCTTTAAATAGTATTTTTTTCCCTTTTCCGGACTTTCGCAGTTTGAACTCAAGTTTAGCTGTGCTTGCATCCTGAACGTCACCGTACCACCGTAAACGGACTTTCTTACGTTCGCTGATGCCGTTGAGGTTTTCTTCATACCTTGCGAGGCCGCAACTGTCGAGGTAAAGGCTGTTAATGGACCTTTGGTTGTATTGCTGCGAAAAGAGCAAAGGGTTTGTTTTTAGCCAGAGAAGTACCTTTTGCATCTGGGCTGCAGGTATGGGAATCTTGACTTCAAATCTCAGTGGTTCCGTCACTTTGGCTTGTCCGATTTCATTATGCCTTTATACAGGGCTTTTACATTGACATTTTTACTATTGATCTCAACCCCATCAAGTAATAATACGCTGCCTTTTTCTACGAGTGCTTTGCTTTTACAGGAGAATTGAAGGCAATGTATATCATTGGCATGGAGTCTGGCAGGCCCAAAAATTCCTTTTTTGGTGTAACTCATGAGAGAGAACTCTTTAATATTCTCAAGCATTACTCGATTAGCAGTTACTTCTGAGCGGTCTTTCGCAACAATAGCGATGTTGCTGTTTGTTATTGTGCTGTCTTCAATGGTCAGGCGACTGTTTTCCCCGGCTGAAATAGCCTTGTCGCTGACCAGGTTAAAGTTGCTGTTTTTTACCAGAAATACCGAGCCACTGGTATCAATTGCATCGCCGCCCGAAACTAATCCAATATTTGTGAAACGGCTCTCATTGACTGTCCCCCTGCAGAAGTCACAGTCAAAACCATCGGATAGCGCGTTCAATACCTCTAAATAGCTGACTTCAATGTTGCTGTTAATGATATTAAGAGCATCTTCTGATGAGTTGTCGTTTATTTTCAGATGGTTTGTAGAAAGCTCTGTATTTACAAAGTAAGTAGCGCCACGGGGTTGCCATAAGCCAAGCTTAGGGCTTTTGGCATGACTTACTCTTAGATGACTGACTTTACTGTTTTTGCGCTGGGTGGTGCCAAAAACTGCCAGCCCAGACCAGTTTCCATGGTTGGGCTGTTTGGTGAATATAACCGGCTTCTGTTCACTGCCATTGACTTGCAGTTCACCAAAAACCATCAGACCAGCACTTTCTGAGAATTCCAGACGTGTGTCTGGTTGAATACGGACCTCCCAGTTGTCTGGAGTAACCAGATAGTCCTCAACCTTCCAGTTGCCTGATTGAATTTCCCAGGAGTCATCGGTTTGCTTGATGAATGGGTATTTAATCAAACTGGTTGATCTATCGGGCCTGGGAATAAAACTGAGAGGCTCTATGTCACCTGGTGGCTGGAACAGAGAGGACATGGCCTGCATTGGTAAGTGAAGATCGCTGCTCAGCTCTCGAAAACCAGAGCAGGGTGGTGTTTGATACTCACTACCTAAACAGTCAGCCTGCTCTTTCATTAACTGGAAGTTATATTGACCAAGAAAGGGGACGCTTGCATGAAGCATTCGGCTGTACTTTTTCTGAACATCCTCAAGCTTTTCAAAGAGAGATCCGGAGTCGATCACTTTTTTCAGATGTTGCAATGCCCGCTCATGGCTTTTACTGACTTTGGGGTCTGACAGCATTTTTTTACTGATCAGTGAATGTTTACTGGGTTGTTTCATTAACCAGAAGTGCCTGGCGGGTGAAACGGCGACATCACTTTGTATTGGTTCAAGTCTTGCTGTGTGAGGGTTGTAATACCAGCGCCAATTGTTCCATGTCAGTGCATGCCAGGCTCCCCAGATATCTACAGTCGCCAGATATTGCCCCAGTTTTTCGACATCGAAAACGTCACTGGCAGGGCGTTTATCATTGATAAAGTCACTTATCAGCGCAAGGGCAATCAGCCGTTGTCGTGCCATCTCTTCTTTTTTGAGAATCTTTTTTCTTTGAATGACCCTGGGCTTTAATTCCCGCAATCGTTGACCTTGGCTATCGATGCTTTCATCCAGCAGGTCCAGCCGAACGATAAGCCCTTCTGTACGATTATTGGTTGCCAGCAGGTTTTGACCAAAAGCTTGCTCAAGTAGCATTACGCCCCAATCATCGCCATTGACCATGACATTAACAGGAAAGTGTTGGGGGGAGAGGATATCAAACCCGGCAATACGCATCGTTTGGCGGAATAACTCAGGACCCTGATGGGAGCGGACATTAGAACTGACCAGCGCAAAGCGGGATGTAGAAAAGATGGCCTTGTCTTTTTTCAGCTCAAGGCGAAGTGACCAGCGATCCTGACCTTTAACATGATCAAGCAGATCACCCTGAAGTCTTAAATCAACGTCATAATGTGACTGTTGAAAATAGAGGGTTCCTTTTGCATATTGGCGCGATTCTGGTATCAAGCCATCGGCTAATGCGGTTTGTCGATCATCAACCAGCTTTTGCCACTCTTTGTATTTGATGTCCAGCCTTAACTCCGGAATATCTCGTTCCGCAGTAATCAACTTTGCGGGGGCATCTTTTACATCATGAATAAGCTGCAGAATACGATCTTGAGGGTTGGTATGCAGGGAGCGATAGCCACCCTGAATCAATAATGTTCTTGCTATATCAAGAGACGGAATCAGAAGGATTGCAATGCAGAAGATACCAATCCATATAAACCGCTTCTCGCGTTTAGAGATAATATGGGCTTGACGATCCAGGCGAAGCTTCATCGCTATAGTCCTGAAATATCATTCTGTTCCAGAATGGAAACCTGAACCTGGTGGAACTTTTTATTCAGATCAAAAATTATAGAATCCAGTTCCTCGGCGGTATGTACATTAATAAAAAATAGCGCGTCTACTTTTGAGTTGGAAAAATCCAGACGACTCAAATCCATTCTTAAAACGTGGTTAGTTAATATATTTTTTAAATCAGAGAGAATGGTTTCTCTTGAGGTAGTTTCTTCAACGGAGTAACTAATGGAAAGAAATAAGCCTTGTTCCTGTAATGAGCGAGCCATTCGTTTTTTAGAAACAGCAATCAATATCAGGATAACCGCACATGCCGTAATGGCGGCAAAGGTTTGACCTGCCCCCAGCGCTATTGCCAGACCGATATTCAGGAAGAGATAGACCAGCTCTTCCGGCTCTTTAATAGGGGTTCGAAAGCGTACTATAGACAAGGCACCAACAAGACCAAGCGCCAGAGCCAGAGACGCTTTAACAACGGTAATGATGAGTATCACCGAGAGCATGAGTATTGGAAACAGTCGGGAAAAATCTTTTCTGTTACCAAAAGCCGTTGAATACTTGCGAAAGTGAATGCCAATTAAACTAGAGAGAATATAGCCAATGACCAGATTCAACATTAACGAAGCCAGACTCACACTGGCATAAGGAAACAAGGATGAACGAATATCTTTTGGTAAATAGGCTACCAGTAGTGGATCTACAGACTCCAGCATGATGTAATCTTCCTGATTAAAAAATCCTGTTTTTAAATATCTTTATCTGATTAATACTAATTCATGATTTGATGTTTTCCTGTCAGTGGTAGACTGAGCACAAGAGATGCCTTATTTCTCGCTTGTTTGAGGGGTGACGGATATTTGACTGGTTTAATGGGTGAACAGTAAACCATTGTTCGAAGGTGTTCGGGTGCTCTGGGATTTCACGGTGTATGAGGTAGATAATATTGAGAGTGATGAACTGACTCAATCAGCCCATCACATTGATTTCCAATTCAAAGTCAGTGGATTACCAGGCTTCGGGTAATGTCCCTCCGCGAGTTCCAACGGATGTCAAGGTAATGGTTGAGGCCTCAGCGCTGTCATTCCAGGCGGGAGAGGTTTCTGTAGCCGTAGCCGTCAGGGTATAGCTATTGGCGGTAGCTGCACTGATGGTCAGGTTAAAGAATGCTGCACCGGACTCCGGACTCTGTTGATGGTAGATGCCCGGTGTACCGGTATTATCACTGGCACCATTGTTATCAGCATCGGTAGCAGCACCAAGGTAACTGCCATTTTGAGCTCTGTGTCGCTCCATGGCATTGGCCAGTCCCATAAGAGATGCCTGGGCATCGGCGACTGCGCCATCCTCTATATACTGTCTGTAACTGGGAATGGCGATTGCGGCGAGAATACCCAGTACTGCCACAGCAATCATGAGCTCGATCAGTGTAAATCCTTTATAGCGGTTCATTTCACGCGTCTCGAATTTTGGAGTCTGTCATTATTCTGGGTGGTCTCCACCCGGACTTATTCAATGAGTTGGGGACATCCTAGCGAACCTGTCGCCAATAAGTGGTTTGCTTATCATCCCCGATTTCCAGTGGGTCACATTCAGCGCCTACACAGACCAGTGCATCTTTACTGCCTTCCGGGAACAGAATACTGGTAGTGGGTGGAAGCCCACTGTTCGCCAGCTCCTTGTAACGGTCCTCAGGATTCGTCAGATCGCTATCAGCAGGTTTGCCGGTCAGAAGATCTACAGAGTACGCTCTGGCTTTACCTGCCACTGGGTTACAGCTCGCTGAAACCTCATCGGATGGCAGGTAGGTGTTGAAGTAAATCACCTCTTCAAAGGTAACCGACTCAGTCATGACCTTTTCCTGATAGTCCAGGTCAAGGAACCAGCCTTTTCTGGCAGAAGACAATGTATTGCCAAATGCATCTTCTGCCGTTGCCTGCATCTCATTGGTGATATTGAACAGCTGGGTATCCTGACTGTCATGTTTCAGCAGTTTATGAGCAGGAACTGCTTTTTTACCAACATTGTCTTTATTGACGACAGGGTTTGCATAAGCAGTTGATGCCAGTACATAGGCTCTGTCCTTAACATCTTCATTGACCCGGCTCAGAGGATCAGGCCGGCTGCCGGTACCAATGGCAAGTGCCAGATGGGTAGCTCCATTCAGCCTGAACAGCGAAGCATCGGGTTCAACAAAGAAACGTCGGGAGTGAGTTCTCTGCTCTTTTCCTCCATCCATTTGATCCTGATTTTTCAGGTCTGGGCCAATATAGGCGAAGATACCTTCGTGGCGATCCCATTTGCCATTACCATCGCTGTCGGTTGGCCACACCAGATTGCTTATGGCAGTAGAGTTTGGAACTGCGCATTCGCTGGTATTGGTTGATGTGCAGTTATTAATAAACAGTCGCCAGACCTGACCACCAACATCGGCAAAGAGTAATTGGTCTGCCAGCCCATCTCCTTCCAGATCAATAACACGAACACCACCGGGGATGCTGTAGTTCATTTTGCTCAGTTTCAGGTTGGCACTGGTATCCGTGTCATTACCTGCGGACCAGATTCGTTGACCTGTTTTTGCATCCACGATGTAAATCGCATTACCCATCGTATCGGTCTGATAAAGCCTGGCCTCATCCTGACTTTTATCATCATAACCACCGCTGAAAACAAGAACATCCTTTATGGTTGAGCCAATTTTTATCCTGGTTTTTACCGGTTTTGCCCAGGTTTGTCCGAGCCTCTCAAAACCACTATCACCACCGGAGATAAACCACAGTAATTTTGGGGAGTCAGGTGTTGTTATATCCAGCGCATAGTAACTTCTTCCGCCTCGGCGCATGCCGATATAGGCATAAACAAACTCATCTTTATTAATGGATTTACTGCTTAAAAAGTCACTGTTCTGGTCATAGTTTAAGGTGTCGTAGCCACCCCAGATTACGCCATTCTTATTGACATCATTGACCCAGAGCGTGACGGAGCCATCCATGCCATAGGGTCGACCGTGACCTGGGGTTCGATTTGTTGTTGCATTAGCTTCCAGCTTATTCAGGTTAGGAAGAAGCTCTGCCGGCATAAAGGCAAAATTTTCTGCCCCTGTGTTCGCATCGATGGAGTGCAGGAAACCGTCGTTAGTACCAAAGAATATACCGAGTTTCTGGTTTTTTTCAGGACAGTACTTTTCCTGAACAGAGCAGCTATAGGTTGCCAGGGCCGGGACTGAATGAAGGGGGTCCCCATACCAAGTGCCTGGATCTCGGATCCAGTCCAGAAGCTCATTTCTGCGTGCATTTTCAGATATGCCCAGATGCTGTGTTTCTATCTGTTTATTATCCTTGTGAAGCCTATGTGCAGCGCTATTCAGGTTAACCGCCTGGCCTTTGGGGTTGTTCCCCATATAAGTAAACAGCTTGCGAATGCTGGCATCAGGAATGTTGTCACCAGCGCCACCTTCATTAACCTTACGGCCATCAACCTTGTTACTCCAGAAACTGAACGCTTCTTCTTTAAAGAAGCCAGTTTTGTTGTCTACTGCCAGAGCGGGCCTAGAGTCGTAGACATCCAGTGCTCCGCCAGCACCCGAAGGGTCTTCAATCAACTGGTAGCGCTTTAGGTTGCCTTGCCAGCGATCAGTTTTAGATGGCTTGAATACTGAGTAATAAACCTGAGACAAATGCCGTGAGTTATTAAACTGATTTGCGGTGACGCCCGGACTGACAAAACTGGATTCATCTTCAATAATACCTGTGATGATATTGTTGAACGCTTTAGCCAGCTCAGCCGCATTATCTGCCGTATAAAATTCTCCCCCCCCGTTATGCGCCAAGTCTTTTAGGAATTTCTGAACAGTCTGGTTGTTCTTCAAGCCAAAAGCGATCGTATGAGTGAACACATTCTGTGTGCCAGGCATATCGCTTTCTTTACTGAGGTCGGTGGTGTTTAACCAGGTAGAGAGGGTTCGTGCACATTTTTCTCCCTCCCGACCAGAGTCGTTCTTGCAGTGGGTTGTATGGCCATCAGGGTGTTTGTATCCACCGGTAAGACTATTGATTCTGTTCCAGTCATCACTTTCACTGGAGTTTGCTTCACCATCGGTAAGCAGCACGGTGTAATTGGACTGGCACACGTTGTTAATCGGGCTGGGGTGAGAGTTTTTGCCATCCCGGAAATATTTTGCTGCTTCATAAAAGGTAGGGGTTAAAGGTGTACCACCACTGGGATACATTTTATCAACCAGGGTGATCAGGTGATCTTTGACTTTATACCCGCTATCTGAATCAATGCCGCCAGAAGCAACCTTAATGATGAGCCTGGGAGAAAGTGAAGGATTTTTATTAAAACTGATGATCTCTCTCAGGCCGGATGTGGCAGATACCAGCAGTGTCAGATTATTGCCTGCCTGCCAGCTTTGTCTATTCACAACCTCCTGAATTATTGAACTAATATCGGGAGACCGGTATGTCACATTTTTTACCCATTTATTATCTGTCCAGTCGACTTTACTGGTCGTTTTGGTTCGATTGGACAGGTCTCTCTTGCTTGGCTTAATGGGTTTGGAGTTATCGGTATCCTCTGCCTGAATCCTGATCGTTGCTGAGCCATTATCGTGATCGTACGCAGTCAATTCCAGCCAGGCGTCAAGAATCAGGGCATCTTTCTTGATTGGAAACCTCTGGTACTGAAGGCCGACTAAAGACCTGTTACTGCCTTTGGCGATTAAATAATCCCGAAGATCATAAACCTTGTTACTGTTATTAAAGTCCTCATAAGCATCATGAGATGATGCCTGGATGCGTGTATTAATCAGCTCATTTCTGCAGCCATTTTCTCCACCACTGTATTCAACGTTCAGCTTCGGGCGAAGAGCACTACTGCCATCAAAACTGAAGGCTCGGCGAAGTCCTTCACCGGAGTTGAGTTTGAGATAGAAGGTAGAGGGATTATTTCCACACCATGAAGTGTCATTGACTACCTGTTGAATCAGAGATGTTACATCCAATGAGTATCGATTCGGGTTTTCAGAAGTGCCTTTCACCCAAGGCTCTGGTGTCCAGATAATGGGGCCAATCTTTGCACGTTTGGATAGGTCAAACCCCGTTTCAGAGAATGCATCATTGTGAGTACTTCCAGGCTGACCGGCCCAGACCTGCAGACTTATGTCTTCATCATTGCTATCGCTGGCAGTGAAATCAATGGTGGCAGAGCTAACTGTTGCACCTTGTGGGATACCCAGAGTCTGGAATCGAAGGCCTGTCAGATAGTTGTCTTTATTATTTGGAACGGTATAACTGAACTCCAGCTTTGCTGCACGGTAACTTTCGCCTCTGGAATACTTTTCTGCGTAACGCTTACCTCCTTTCTGAAACTCAAAGAAAAGGGCCAGGTTATCCAGCTCTTCTCCCGGCTGAAAGTTGACTTCCTGACTGTCTAAAATGGATTGGATAAGTGCGGAAATATCGGCAGTTTGATAGGTATTACCTTGATACCAGCGTTCATCAGACCTCCAATCGATTTTTACATTCGATTTTTTACGAAAATAATAGCTGTTAACATCAAGGTTATCTGGTCGTTTATCCAGCTCCGCTAGAATTTTAAAATACGCATCAGAAGACTCACTTTTACGACTGGCTGTAAAGGTTACAAAAGCACTGTCTATAACGGCGTTTTCAGGAATGTTAAGATCTCTGAAATAGAGGGCGTTTATGCTATGGCCAGAGCTACTGCTGAACTCAAGTTCATCACCTTTGAAATTGAATCCCCCAAAAAAGTTGATACCCTCTGCATTATCTTTGGTTTGAGAAATGCTGGATGATACCGAAGTTGAAAAAGCCTTGGCTCTTAAAGAGCTGATATTGAATCCACCCAGTGGTAAGAAGTCTGATGAGAGAACAACCTGCCCATTTGATGTCTCATGACCATCATCAGCACTTTCAGCGATTTCAGGGCTACCATCAACAATAATTGATGAGCCCATGGGTTTATCTATATCAGTAACAGGATAGGTGAGCTGGCTTGACTCACCTTCTCTTGCCCAGAGTTTCATTAAGCCAACATTCAGTCCAGAAGAGCTCTCCATAATGTCCCGAAATGCATCCTGCATAATTTCCATACGGGATTTTTCCCCATCTTTCGGGGGTTGCTCTTTGTCTACAGTCCACTCCATCGAACCGGAGTTATCAAGCACAAACAGGACATTGGGTTTAACGCTGCTGTCCAGATTTGGGTTGTGAAGATAGATGTCCGTATCATCAGCCCAGGTTAGGGTAGCGGATGATAAATAAAAGACACTGGCTAAGGTAACCAGTCCCTTTTTGAGGAGTGAGTAGCCTTTCATAAAACTGCCTTGTTACTGATCCAGTGTTCTGATTTGGTAGCCCTGCTCCAGCTCTGTGACGATCTCGTAACCATCAATTTGTGCAGTGCTGGTGGTTTCATAAATAAATGTCTGAGGCAAACCTTTGCCTACACCCAGGCTGCTGCCAGAGTCTGATATTTTTTCCCGCAGTGTGGTTTCGGTAACTGCTCTTACTGTCAGGTTGGTCGTACCATTTGTGTATTCATACGGATCAGGCTGGAAGTTACCATTTGCTGCCTGTTCCAGAGCAAAGGCGCTTTCTTCCAGTAAGCGCTGAGTGCTTCTTAGTGCACTGTCTGCTGCCTGAAAGGTTGTGTTCTGAAGCTGGTAGGTCATGGAAACCCGCTGCCCCATGGTGGACAGGCGAGTACTGCCAATAGCAACCATGGTGATTAACAGCAGAATAATTAATGAGATGAACAGAATGGCTCCCTGCTGTTTGCCAGTCTGCTGACTCCCCCGAATGGACACAGTGATTACCCCTGGTTACGAAGCTGTATGGTCGTGGTGAAGACTCTTCTTAAGCGTCGGTCGTTGGTTGTTAATGTGGTGTTAGTGTTCAGGTTAAGAATATCAAGCGTCCGCTGTTCATTGGTGTTTGTGACATTATTACTGGAAGCAACCACAAGGCTGATACGAATATGGGTGGTATTGCCTGGATTACAGGTGCCGTTATCAAAGCTTGCCTGAGTACAACCGGATGTATAACGGATATTGTTTCCATCCCTCACACCGTAGAGCACCTGCATATTTTCAATGCCTTCTACCATTTCTTCCCCATCCCGGAACAAAGCCCAAAGTGGTTCGCCATCGGAGCCATTTCTTCCAGAGTCCCGTGTGTCATAGATCAAACCGGTGGTTGAACCCAGGTTATGCAGCGTGGGGCAGGTACTGGGGTCTGTGCTGCATTCAGGCGGGACGACATAATCTTTTAAAGAAATATTATTATTACCAGTACCAAGAGCCGTCATTGTGTTTGCGGTGGTCGTTTCACTGGGATCATCTTTGCATTCATAAAGTGCTTCCTGAGGAGAAAAAACGGCTAACTGACGACAGTCTGAAATCAGAAATACGTCATCAGATGAATAACAGATGTCTTTGCTCAGGGTTATTTTGCCAGCGCTATTAAAGGTCGTAACGAAAACAGGGGTCAGTGGGCTGCCTGGATTGGTGAAGTCATCTGGTCGCATCAATTCTTCAGCAGCCAGGATTGCCAGTGTATCGCTATTGGTATTGCTGCCTTCAACCCCGATGACGGATTGGCTGCTGAAATCCACCAGAGAACCGGGTGTTATCTCTGCATCCGCAGAGACGCAACTGCCTCGATAGCCCGCCATACGGACATCACGCTTAATCATCTCCATGGCGATACGGGCACTGTCCTGTACCTGTGCCAGGGCACTGTCTGAGGCATTGGAGCGTGAGCTGTCCATAAACATTCTCATGACTCCCAGCATAAGCAGGGAACTGAGAGTCAGGGCTATCAGCAGCTCAATAAGACTGATGCCCTGCTGAGAGCGAACAAACCGTATTCTTTCCATGCTACTTACAGCTCAAAGGTCATTTCGTAGGATTGGTCAGACAGGCCATTACCGTAATGGCTCTCGCTCCAGCTGATTTCCAGCGTGATTTCATTATTTATGGAGGCAAGTGCTGCCTCGCCATTGATATCCTGCAGGCTGGTCTGCCATTGGATAATGTCTTCCCGTGCCAGCTCTTCTGGTGAACAGCCTGTGCTAAGGCAGTCTGGAGAAGTAATAACCTGATCCAGGTTAGTGATATAGAAGCCGGTTTGATCCGGGTTTCGACGCATCCGTTCTGCAAGGTCGTATGCCATCATAGTTGCCTGGCTTCGAGCAAGAGAACTGCCTGAAGACTGCAGGCTCATTATCTGAAGACCTGCCATTCCCAGCAGACTGATACTGAGGATCAGCATGGCGACCAGAACCTCAATCAGAGTGAAGCCTTTTACTCTTAGATACACTGCGGGTTGCCTCCAGCTCTTGCCTGACCTGCGCCATTAATCCAGATGCCCCGGGCGGAATTGTTTCCACGGTTATCACAAAGGCTGAGCTGAATACTGTTGGTAAGAGTACCCTGGTTGCTGAAGGCTATTTGGGAGGATCCTCTGATGGTATTGTTACCCTCAAGTCCATCAAATACCTGCAGAATGGTGGCTCCCTCCAGAACAATAAAACCATTGCTCCAGTTACCATTGTTGCCATCACAAGTTTGCCCATTGACAGAGCTGCAGACGGTAATGGTTGTGTTGTTAGCAGCAGCTTCGCTACGGGCGAATTGAAGAGCGGCGAGAAGTCGATTGGTTTGTGACGTCAGTCGATTTTCCTGAATACTGCTTTCAAAACTGGGGTAGGCAATGGCGGCCAGGATACTGAGTATCGCTACGGTAATAACCAGTTCCAGCAAGGTAAATCCGTTAGAGAGTTGCTTTGTCATTATCTGTTGGTAAGCAAGTTTAAGTCAGGCCAAATGAGTTTGGGCGCATTAGGTCACAGGAAGGCGGTTTCGTCTAATAAAACTCGATCAATGGTAATGAATAGCGATGAGATGCATGCTGCTGATCAAAAAGACGACTATCGGTTTCGGGCGACATTTGTAGAGTATTTGAAGCTTTGTGAACCATTGGTCAAAGGAAAAAAACCTTTAATAGAATAAACATAACCAGTTCTATTTAAGGGTTTAATAATGGATGAAAAGTAATGGTGTTTTACTGCCTGCAAGCCCCTCTTTTTGGTTAAGGTGGCGTGTAGGCTTTTAAACGACAGAACACTGCAAAATATGGAACAAGACTGAGTGCCAGGGATTGGGCGATGAAGTACAAGGTTGGCCATTGTTTCACAACAGACTATTTTGCTGGCTCTCCTCGATTTCGAGAGAGCAAAGGCTCTTTTTTGTCTCTTCAGTCAGCGCAGCGCAGGTCTAACCCTTCAAAAAACTTAGGTGTTTCACTGGTCGAATTGCTGGTTTCATTATCGGTTGCCGCGATTTTGATCACTGTATCTGCACCTGGCATGAAAGCACTGATTGTTAATAACCGGATCGACAATGTTGCAGATGAAGTTTATGGCAGCTTGATGCTGGCAAGATCAGAAGCCATCAAACGGCAACGGACTGTTTCGCTATGCAGTACGGTCGATGATTTGACCTGCGATGAAAGTAACTCGGGTTGGCATCATGGCTGGCTTATTTTTACGGATGAAAGTGATGATGGCTTGCTGAATGACAGTGACCAGCTTATTCGTCGTATTGCGGAACAATCAGATCTTATCTCGATTATATGGAATCGGGGTTACAGCCTCCGTTTCAATAGCCGTGGACAGACCACTCAGGCCGGCACTTTCCAGATTTGCGATCAAGAAAATAGCACTGACTCAAAAGCGATTGTGATCAGCATGACAGGGCGTTTACGGACAGAGGAGCAGGGAGCATGCAGTTGAACAATTGCCATGATGTACCCTTTGTGCCGTTCTCTAATGCAGGGCAGTTGCCGGGAGCTTTCGCCACAGAGACACAGAGACACAGAGAGAAAACTAAGAAATACCCTTTTGTACCTTTGAGCTTTTGGGATGAAAAAAACTTCGAGAAAAAAAATCGTGGCGTAGGGCTGATCGAGGTCCTGATCAGCCTATTGATTATCACCATTGGAATTCTTGGAATGGCAGGGGTTCATAGCAGTAGTCTGCAGTATAACCAGTCATCCTATGTGCAATCTCAAGCCACATTTCTGGCGACGGATATGCTGGATCGTATTCAGGCCAACAGTAGTCTGGCAAAGAGCAGCGCGAACTATCAGGTTGGTTTGGGTGATCTCGAATTCAGCCAGTGCATTGAAAGTAGTTATCCCACTCATTGCGAAGCGGGAAACTGTACGCCTCAGGAGATGGCATTTTACGACATTCTTCAGTGGAAGTTTCAGCTGGCCTGTCAGATTCCGGGAAGTCAGGGAGCGGTCACCTTCGTCGATAGCAGTGATGTTCGAACCTATACCATTCGCCTCAGTTTCCCGGATATGGGGAGCAGGGTTCCTCTTAGTGATGTCGTCTTGAGGGGAGTGTTATGAGAAGAGTTGAGAAGGGATTCTCACTGGTTGAATTGATGATTGCCCTGGCCCTTGGATTAGTGCTTTTTACAGGGGTGGGTCACCTGGTTCTGGCATCCAGTCGTTCGTGGGCATTGCAGGACGAGCTTTCACGAGTTCAGGAGAATGCTCGGCTGGCGCTGGATATTCTGGGCCAGAGTATCAGTACGGCTGCATACACCGGTTGCCCAGCTCAGGCCAGTCTGGCAAATCTGCTCTATACCGAAACAGATAGCCGGCAGTGGATGATGCATTTTGACAAAGGTGTTCTGGGAATTCCTTCTGGCAGCAGTGTTGAGGGACAGTTGGATACTAATGCGATTTCCGAAGCAATTATTATCCACAGTATTGATAGTGACCAGGCGACTGTGGTCACTGGCCATAATACCGGAACTGCAACGGTCACACTTCCCAGTAGTCATGACTATGACGAAGGTGACCTTTTGGCTCTGATTTCATCGGATTGTGGACAGGTTTCTGTTTTTCGAGCAGGCGCTGCAACGGCAAATAGTGTAGTGACTCACCCTGCTTCTGCCAGCGGCAGTCTCTACAACTGTATCAGTCAGTTACAGGGACACTTCAGCTGCCACGGCAGCACGGTTGACTCCAGCAACATAAACCATCAGGGATCAAGGTTGGCACCATTGCAATCTTATGCTTTTTACCTGAGGGAAAGTAATAACGTTCCAACACTGTATCGAAAGCTCGCGGGAGAGTATGCCAGTGGCAGCAGCATAAATGCAGAAGCACTGGTTGAAGGTATTGAAGGGCTGAGTATCCGTTATGGGGTGGACAGCGACAATGACGGTATTGCAAACCGGTATATGACTGCCGGTGAAATAACACCCTACAGCGATGAGTGGCTGAACATAATCACAATCAAGCTTGAATTACTGGTTCGGAGCTTCACTGAAGTTGCGCCAGAAGCCCAGGCCTATTTCTTTGCGGGCCAGAGAATATTGCCAAACGATCTGTATGTTCGACGCAGTTTCATGAAAACCATTAAGTTAAGGAACCGGGGGCTGTGATGGGAGGGCACATAAACGCATCAATGCCAGAACAGTATCCTGAGGTTCTTCAGCAAAGCCGTTTATTGACTCCCTGGCCATTAGAAAGAGGGAGTGTGTTACTGGTTAGCCTGGTCATGCTGCTGGTCATCACGGTTGCAGGGTTAACAGCGGTGAAAATGGCAACCCTCGAAGAAAAAATGAGTGGTAATTACCAGGATCAACAGATGGCACTATATGCGGCTGAGGCAGCATTAAAAGAGGCTGAAAACTTCATTGCCAATAATGCACTTACCTTATCTGGCTTTAATGTAGATTGCGATAATGGGTACTGTTTTTCAGGATCCGATATTGACGATATAGGTAGCTGTGATCCCGGAGTTTCCGAGCCTTGGCAAACTGGCACTGTCTGGAGTGATAGTAATCAACACAGAGTTACTACGATTTCAATCAGCGGTATATCGGCTCAGGCAAAATACATTATTGAATTTCGCTGCTATATCGCCAAAGAAGCGCCAGGGCCTTTGCCTGATCCGGCCAACCGTGGAGACTGGGCTCAGTTCTATCGGATTACTGCATTGGCGACCGGTGGCTCAAATGATTCACGGGTAATGTTGCAATCGTCGTATAAGAAAAGCAGCTGATTTTCGAGTTGGTCGTAAGAAGTTAACAGGGAAATGGAGGTGATCATGGATCGATATACCTCACAAAGGCTTACTCTCAGGCAGATTGTGTTGTCCGGGCTTCTGCTGTTGCTGTTTTCATTACGGGTCAATGCTGAAGCTGTATCGAGTGATTATGCAGTAACACCTCCCTTGATCAGTAATACCTCGGAACCGCTGGTCATGCTGGTCATGTCTGTCGACCATGAGTTATTTAAAAAAGCGTACAGTGATTACACTGACCTGGATTCGGATGGCAGACTGGATACCAGCTATGTGGACAGCTTTGATTATCTGGGTTATTTCGACAGTAACTGGTGCTACCAGTACTCTTCTGGACGCTATTCTCCGGTAGCCGAAGCCTCTGGAGATAACCAGCATTACTGCACCACATCCCAGGCACCCTGGAGTGGTAACTTCCTGAACTGGGCGACCATGACACGGATGGACATCCTGAGAACGGTGCTCTTTGGTGGTAAGCGATCGACAGATACCAATAATCAAACGATTTTGGAGCGTGCTTATATTCCCAGAGACGTACATGCGTTTGTGAAGATCTATAGAAGCAGTGATTCGGGTGTGCCCACCGAAAATTTTACGCCCTATACCAACAGTGAGATCAGCCTTTGCAGTGTTGCCGACTCTGAAAATGGAACTCCTGAAGTCAGGGTTGCCAGAGAAGCCTGGCCTCGATGGGCTTCAACAGAAGTAAAGCAGTGCCAGTGGGGAGCTCAAAACAGCCCATCCACCAGTTACAGGCTGACGACAAATGATGTTTATATTGAAGCCTGTGTAACTGATAAGGATTCTGTAAATACCGATCGCTGTAAGCTTTACAGTAATGGAAAGAGTAAGCCCATAGGCCTGCTCCAGCAGTACGGTGAGTCTGGGGATATCCGCTTCGGTTTAATCAGTGGTTCTTATGACAAAAATATTTCTGGTGGTGTACTGCGAAGAAATATCAACAAGATTGGTGGCAATACTCAGAGCTCCGATGATGAGATTGAGCTTTCTTCTGGACGATTCACCAATGTAGAAGGGATTATTCATAACATTAATCAGTTCAGGCTGGCGAAGTACAGTTTTTCTCAAAACAAATATACGGACTGCAATAGCTATGGCATCTCTGTATCAACGTTTAAATCCAGCCGAAGTACATACTCTTCCCGTCACTGCAGTATGTGGGGGAACCCACTGGCGGAACTTTATCTCGAAGCACTGCGTTACTTTGCGGGAGAAACGACAGCCACCAGCAGTTTTGACACCAGCAATGACAGCTCCTTTGTCAGTGACCTGTCCAGAGAGAGCTGGGCGAACCCAATGTTTGCAGATAATGCCTGTGCCAATTGCTCAATTATTGTTTTATCCACTGGGTTGAACTCATTTGATACCGACCAGCTATCCAGTAGCTCAGACCTTCCGGGTATGTCTGGCACCAGCTCCGTAAATAGCAAAACCGACGAGGTTGGAGATCATGAGTACGGTGGTAGTTTTGCCGGCCAATATCTGGTGGGTGGTACTGGTAGTACGCGCCAATGTACTGCTAAGTATTTATCGGGTCTTTCTGATGCCGTCGGTTTATGTCCGGAGATTCCTCAGCTGGAAGGCGGCTATCAAGTATCAGGGTTGGCTTTTCATGGTAACACTACAGACTTACGAACAGACCTTGATGGCATCCAGAAAGTTAAAACTTACGCCATTGAGCTGGCCGAAACTATGCCCAGTTTTACCCTGAATGTGGATGGAAAGACATTCACTTTTCAGCCTGTTTGTCAGACCAGTTCAAACTTTGGCAGTGGCGGAGGTGATTTTTCCGGCAGTGGCAGTGACTGTACGTTAACCGATGTTGTCGTTGAAGAGCTAATACTCGATGGATCTGGGCAAGTGGTTCAGGGATCTCTGCTTTTTACCTGGGAAGATTCTCTCTGGGGCAATGACTATGACTACGATGCTTCTTCAAGAGTCAAGTTCTGTGTCGGAGACCAATGCAACCAAACCGCAGACAGTACTCTGAATACAACGGGTTTTAACGCTAATGAAGTCAGAGTAGCTGTGCAAGTGGACGGTGTGTTTGCTGGCCTGAATATGCGTTTCTCATACACGGTGACCGGGAGTTCAGGCAATGATGGGTTACAAAGTAGTTATGCCTATAAAGGAACAACAGCGTTTCAGGTCACCGACTTTACTGCTTCCGGGTCTGCCGCGGGTGTGTTGCCCAAACCACTTTTTCTGGCTGCCAAATACGGTGGGTTCATAGATCTGGATGGTGATGGCAGCCCAAATCATGATGCCGATGGTGATGGCAGTATTGATGCAGGCGATAACCGCGAGTGGGATAATAGAAATAACGTGACCGGAGCCCTTGGTTCAGATGGCCTGCCAGATAACTACTTTTTTTCAAGGAATCCAGCCCTGCTTTCCAGTCAGTTGGGGCAGGTTCTGGAAGACATTTCCAGTCGAGTCTCTTCCGCGACGAATGCTGCTCTATTTGCCAATAGCTCCACAGGAACCGGTGCTATTTATCAGGCGTTGTTTCAGCCAAACCTCGATGTTAACGGTAAATCGGTAACATGGGGGGGGATTCTTCATTCACTATTCATCGATAGCAAAGGATATATTCGAGAAGATGGTAATGGTAACGCCCAGCTCGATGACTACAACACCGATAAGATTGTTGAGCTATTTTTTGATCCTAATGCCGGCCAGACAATGGTCCAGCGTTATACCTCCAATGACTTTGGTGTTACCAAAGTGGCAGATGGTTCATTGAAATCACTCTCATCTTTGGAAACCATCTGGGATGCCAGAGAGCAGCTGGCCTTATTGAGCGATCTAACAAACCAGAGAACCTACAATGCTCTTGCCTCTGGTGGCCGGCATATATTGACCTGGCTTGATTCCAATAATAATCAGCAGGTTGATACGGGTGAGCAGCAACCCTTTATATCCTCAACCTTTGCCGGTCATGAGGGATACTTGGGGATTTCTTCCAGTGATGTGTCTACGGTCGTTAATTATGTTCGCGGAGAGGAGCTATCCGGAACGCGTTCCCGCACCATCGATTTTGATGAGGATGGTATGGATGATGTCTGGCGTCTTGGTGATATCGTGCATTCGACCCCCAGACTGGTTGCTACACCTGATAGCCGTTTTGACTCTTATTACAATGACAGCAGTTATCGTACATTTCGTAATCAATACCTCAATCGAAGACATATTCTTTATGTAGGGGCCAATGATGGTCTGATTCATGCATTTAACGGTGGCTTCTGGGATGAAAGTTCATACAGCTATGAGCTGACATCGGATAATAATGAAGTACAGCACCCTCTGGGCTCAGAGTTATGGAGCTACGCGCCTATGAATCTGCTGCCTCACATGCGCTGGTTGACCGAAGAAGATTACCCTCATGTTTATTACATGGATTCAGAACCCATGGTCTTTGATGCGAATATCTTTCCGGATGACAGTGATCATCCAGATGGCTGGGGTACGGTTCTGGTAGTGGGGATGCGGCTTGGAGGTGGTGATATTGATGTAACCATTGGCAGTGAAAGTCGCACCATGCGTTCTGCCTGGGTGGTATTGGATGTCACTGACCCAGAGCAGCCACCTGAATTACTGGCTGAAATTTCCCATGCGGACCTGGGGTTTACAACCTCGCGCCCTGCACTGGTTAAAAGGCGTGAGGCAGGTGTTAGTGCTAATGGAGAAACGGACTGGAGCAATCCAGCACAAAACGAATGGTATCTGGTGTTTGGCTCCGGGCCAGCGGGCAGCAGCTCCACAGCACTGCGGTCTGCTCTTGAGCAGGGAACGTCAGACCAGAATCTCCGAGTCTTTGTTTATGACCTGAACAACAAGTCTTTTGTTTCCGGCTTTGACCCTCTGATGACATCTTATTCCGCTGCTTATGCCGGAGATATGGTGGCTGAGGACTGGGACAGGGATTACAAAGATGATGCTGTTTACTTTGGCACTGTGGAAACCGGGGGAACCAGTCTGACAGGGAAATTAATGCGACTGAAGCTGGCATCTACGTTGGGCAGTTCCAGCTTGAATGTTTTTATGGATGCTGGTCAACCCATTATGGCTCCACCCATGACGGTCACCGATGAAAACAGTTTCTGGGTTTATTCCGGTACAGGGCGCCTGCTAACTGCTGGTGATAATCGTGATACTGCGGCCAACTATTTTTATGGTATTCAGGAGCCATTGAACAGTACAAAAGAATTTACATACGCATCTGTGAGCCAGAGCAACCTGGTTAACGTGGGTGATGTGGCTGTTTTTACTAATGGCGATGTCCTGAAGAAGTCCGGTTCTTCCTATATCCCATTTGTAGTGGGTTCTCAAACCATTAATAGTTTTGGAATGCTACAGGACGTGGTTGCTGGACAGGGTGGATGGAAGCTTCCTTTAAGCTATGACGGATCTGCCCCTTCGGGACGCAGTGTGAATAAAGCTGCCCGATTGTTCTCTCAAATTCTGTTGACCGAGTACAGCCCACCATCTGACAGCTGCTCCATTGATGGCACAAGCTCTCTGTATGCCCTTCACTATTTGACAGGCACTGCATCTCCCGATGCCGTGCTTGGCAGTGTGCAAGTCGATAGTCTGGAAATTGAGCGCTCTCTTGATAAGGTGAGTCTGGGGGTTGGCTATGCCTCTTCACCAGTGGTGCACCAGGGGGAGCAAGGAAAACTGACCGCAGTGACTCAGGGCGCGGGAGGGAGCATTACTTCGACTAATCTTGAATACAGTTTCAGTTCTGAAGGACGACAGAGCTGGTGGCAGATTTTCAGGATTCCATGGATTGATTGATATGAATGGAAATGTGCCCGTGACTAAGAATCGTGAACAGGGTTTTTCCCTGCCTGAGCTGATCATTGTCGTTGCCATTATTGGCATTCTGGCGGGTATTGTGTATCCCTCCTATAGCCAATATATGTATGAAGTCCGGCGAAGTGATGCCTGGTCGGCATTGACGGCTGCTGCTGCGGCTCAGGAGCGCTGGTATTCCATCAACCATGCGTATACAAATGCAGTTAACAGTCTGGGGGGGAATAGCTCTCCCGAAGGGTATTATACGATCAGTGTTGAAGCTGACAGCGCCTCATTTACCCTGACGGCTACTGCCTTAAACACAGATGTTCAGGCAACGGATTCAGGCTGCACAGAGATAACTCTGGATCATTTTGGAATACAGGCTCCCCAAGAGTGCTGGAAGTAATAACTCTTATTGGAAAACGAGAATTAAATAATAGCAGAAATAAGTCCTGATTATCTGTCAAAAATCCTTTTGTATCCTTTCATAACAGCCACTGATTTTTTAAATCATTTTTAATTTGACAGATTGTCATGTCCTCCCTGATTTAGATCTATTTGCTTCTCTTTTTTTGCCGCTACAAAAGGATTAGCAGAAATTCTCAGGAGATGGGGTATGAAGCTATTCAGCCTGAGAGGGTTTTCCATGATTGAGCTTATTATTGTTGTGCTGATTTCCTCGCTTATTTTATCCATAGCGGCTCCGAGGATTGGCCAGATTTCGACTAGGGCAAATCTTGAATCAGTTCAGAGAAACCTGATATCAAGCCTTTTTTTTGCCAGAGCTGAGGCGATGAAACAGGGCAGTGGTGTGACAGTATGCCCTTCAAATGACAGTGCCACATGTTTGGCAACACCAGCCTCATGGAATAATGGTTGGATCATTTTTCTGGATATAGATGGCAATGGCGCTTTGGATGCCGGCGTTGATCAGTTGATTAGAGCTTCAGTCATACCAAGTGTGGCAACTGTTGCCTGGGGAGGAACGAGAAATATTACATTTCAGGGGGAAGGAAATGTGATTACTGGCAGTCAGGGAGATCTGAGAATTTGTGATTTGAATGGTGACCTCTCCGTTATCAGGGGCGTTACTGTAAATTTGACTGGCAGGGTCGTCGAAAATAATACGGTGACATGCCCATGATTCATTTTGAACATACTCAGAAAGCGTCTAGTGGTTTTACACTGGTTGAAGTATTGATATCAGTTTTAATTCTGGCATCCGGAATGCTTGGGATTTCAGTTGTACAGACACGAAGCTTATCATACAGTCAGATCGCTTATTTTAATAATGCTGCAAACACTATCGGTTATGACATGCTTGATCGCATCCGATCGAACCCGGTTTTTTCAATAGATGGTCCGGGCTATAGTGTTGGTCTTGGCAGTATCCCTACTGTTTATCCTGATAATTGTGTTGTTGCTGACTGCACACCTGCACAATTAGCTACCTATGATATCAATCAATGGAAATTCATCATAAATGAGCAGCTACCCAATGGGGACGGTTCTATTGTGATGGCGGATACACCGGAAGGTCGTGTCTATACCATTACGATTTTTTTTGATGATAGCAAAGGCGCTCTTCCCAGAAGAAATATAGTTATCCGGGGAGGAGTATGAATAAGAGGTTTGAGCTTGGGCTGACTCTGATTGAGTTGGTTGTTTCTATGATGATAAGCCTTTTCATCATTACTGCTGCAATCCGGCTTTTTGCAGCATCGAATCTGACGGATCAATTAAACTACCAATTTGGGTTAATGCAGCAGTCTGGAAGAATAGGGCTGTATTCAATTTCAAATGATATTCGCACAGCTGGGTACACAGGTTGTAGCGATGAGTTTCCTGTGTCGAATGTTGTTGTGAATACCAATCCTCTCGATTTATGGATGATAACGGAAGAAAAAATACAAGGAATCAGTCAGGCAGACGTAGTTAATATGGTTGATCCTGATGCGACATCTGAGGGAATTATTATATTTAAACTTTCTACTGACTTGGTATGGAATGTTTCCAATCATGATGTCGCTTCTGGAATAGTAACTTTTGATACAGGTGGCTTCCCTGCTGCAGCCAACTTTCCTGTCGGTCTAATCCGACAGGATTGTCAGCAAATTTCTTTGGTTTTTGCTGCAGCGGCTTCTACCAATAGTCTTGCTTATACAACGGGAGGAACTGCACGATTTAGCAATTGCTCGGTAGCTTTAAGAGGAAATTTTAACTGTTATGACGGTTCTGTTTCAGCAGGAACAGTATCATTTAACCCAGGCTCAATGAGGCTTGTCGATTCAGTTGTTTATTTTATCAAGCCAGATCCTGCGAACGGTGTTAATACCTTATACAGAAAAACACTGGGTGATACTAATGCTCTTCCTGTTGTTGGGGGTATTGAGAATATGGTTATTTACTATGGCCTGGATTCAAATGGAAATGGTGTTGCTAATCGTTTTGTAAATGCCGGTGATAGAGCGTTTCGAAACGCAGATTGGCAACAGGTAACAGCAATCAGAATTCATTTACTTACCCAAAGTACAGGTCAGTTAGCTCCTACTCCCAGAGCATATTTTTTTGATGGTACAACGGTGACACCAACAGACAGGCTGCTGAGAAGAGAATATGTAATGACGATTGATGTCCGGAATTAAAGGTGGATGATGGAAACCAAGAAAGAAAAAGGCTCATCGTTAATTTACACCATGGTATTCATGGGCATCATGATAACTGCAGGTCTGACAGCGGTTCAATTTTCCAGCCTGGAGCAGCGCACTTCATCCAATTTCAGAACCAAGCAGACGACCTTCTTTGGTGCAGAGACAATTCTACTGGAAGCAGAACAGTGTATTCGGGAGGATGCTGCCTGCTCAAATATTGCGTTATTTGACACTAATTGCACTAATGGTCTTTGTTTCAATGGGAGTGACCGAACCAGTACCGTTAGCTGTCGATCGGGAAATCAACGACCTTGGGAGCAGGCAGCGATATGGACTGATACGGCAAGGCATATCGCTGCGACTAATTTAACTGCGCCTACTGTAACTGGGAGTTTTATCATTGAGTTTCTCTGTTATGTGCCAAGAAACCCTTTTGGTGTAACTCCAAATCCTGCAAATCCTGCTGATTGGTCAAGTCTTTATAGAATTACGGCTCTTGCATCTATGGACATTGATGGTGCAAGAGTGATGTTACAATCAACGTATAAGTGGTGATTTTAGTTATGGAACGATTAATTTACATCACATTAATCTGTGTGAGTATATTCTATTCAGTTCGACATACATGCTTGCCAAAAAATTTATTTAGTTCTTTCCTATTGTCTTTGAAGGCAGCGCAGTCTTTCATTAAATGGCCATTAATCATGTGGATGCTTATTAGCGCTAATGCAGTTCAAGCTAATGTTTCAACTTATTCATCAAGCCCCAGTCAAGGCACAACAAGCTCTCCTCCCTTGATCCTTTTTGCCATGTCATTTGATCATGAGCTTTTTAAAAAAGCGTACAGTGACTATTCCGATGTAGATGGGGATGGGGGAATGGACGTCGTCTATGACGACAGCATTGATTATTATGGGTATTTCGAGCCTAACTGGTGTTATAACTACGGCAGTGGACGATTTCAGCCAGTCTCAGCGGCAACGGGGGCTAACTCACATTTCTGTACAACTCCAGGGGGCCCATGGAGTGGGAATTTTTTGAACTGGGCTTCCATGACACGAATGGATCTGATTCGAAAGGTACTTTATGGAGGAAAGCGATCAACTGACACGCCAACTCAGACGGTTCTTGAACGTGCTGAAATTCCCTTTGACTTCCATGCCTTCGGCAAAATTTACGATGGACCTAACGTTAATAGACTGACCCCCTATACCTCAGGTGCGATCACCCTTTGTAACTTGAGTGATACAGCTAATGGTGCTCCATTACTGCGAATTCGGACTTCAGCAGATGCCACATGGGGAGCTCTGAGAGGACGACGATGTGAGGGGACATCGGTGGCTGATTTTAACGTTCGTGTTGAAGCCTGTCATGCCACACTCAGTTCCAGTGATTGTGTACAGTACGGGGCTGTTAGAAAGCCGATTGGTCTCATTCAACAATACCATGACCAAGTTGAGTTTGGTTTGGTTTCAGGGAGTTTTGAAAAGAACACTGGCGGAGGTGTGTTAAGAAAAAATATATCATTTGCAACCGATGAATTTGATCAGAGTAACGGCCGTTTTAACAATAATTCTGGAATGATATCTACAATTGATGCGTTTCGTGTTTCTGAATATAACTACTCAAGTGAGCGCTATAACTGTAATGGTTCCAGTCCAGTAAGCTGTCGAGACTGGGGAAATCCTATTTCGGAGATATACCTTGAAGCTCTGCGTTATATTTCCGGGGAAAGTAACCCTTCCAGTGACTATGCGGTTACCTCAAGTAATGATCTGAATTTACCAACGCCCACATGGCAAGACCCTTATACAACAACAAATCGCTGTGCCAACTGCGCAATAATCGTTCTTTCAACAGGGCAAAACTCATACGATGGGGACAACTATTCAAGTATTGGGGATCTGCTAAGTGGCGGGCTAACAAAACTAAATCAACTGACGGATGAAGTTGGAAATAATGAGCCGGGCTTAACTTTTCCTGGAAACTTTCTAGTTGGCAGTAATGGCAGTGCAGGAATTACCCAGTGTGAACCCAAAAGCTTAACGGGTCTTTCCGAGGCTCGTGGTGTCTGCCCAGAAGTGCCTCAATACCAAGGAAGTTATTACGTTGCAGGTTTGGCATCTTATGCGAAAACCGCTGACCTTCGTGCTGACCTTGATGGCACTCAAAATATTGTAACTTATGGTGTTGAACTGGCACAGACTGTTCCTTCATTGTCATTTGCCGTGCCGGATGGTGCTGGAAATACAAATGTTGTTGGCTTTTCTCCTATTTGTCAGACCATATCCTTTACCCGTGGGGCTCTGGATGAAACGGGGTATTACCCCTGTCGCTTTCTTGATGTAGATGTTGAAAGCTTTTCTTATAACGCCTCAGGCGCCTTGGAAAGTATCTCTTTTCATATGGGGTGGGCTGATGAAACATTTGGGGGCGATGGTGATACGGATATGACTGCATCCTACACGGTTACTATCCAGAACAATAATTTGCGTGTTCGCCTTCATAACCCTGTTTTTAGGGGGGCAAATGCTTTTAGGCTGGGGTATTCAGTCTCTGGAGTAAGTGGCTCCAACGGTATGGCGCTTGACGCTGATTATAATGCTGTTTACGCAGCAGTAGGAGGTACGAATACAGCATACGATGATGGTGATAGTGAATCAGCCCTAATCATAAGAACTTCTACGACAGCAGGTGGTGGTCAGTTTAGCTGTGATGCAACAAATGATTGCACGTTGGTTACACCCAATGATGTAACCAAAAATTATACACCAAGCAATAACTTGGCCAGTGTACTGCCAAAGCCTCTACTCATGGCGGCAAAATATGGTGGTTTTACCGACTTAGACAGCGACGGCACACCCAACCATGATGCTGACAGGGATGGTACGCCAGATGACTCAAGGGAGTGGGATAATAAAAATAATCTCACGGGCTCCCTCGGTGCAGATGGTATTCCGGACAATTACTTTTTTTCAAATAATCCTGCTCTCCTTGAGGAACAGCTTTCAAGAATCTTAAAAGATATTGCCAGCAGAATTTCTTCTGCATCAAATGTTGCTTTGGTCTCCAACAGTGCAAGTGGTGCGGGTACTGCTGTTCAGGCGCTGTTCAGGCCGAAGGTGAAAATAAATAATGTTGAAATTGGCTGGGTTGGGCTTCTTAACAGCTTGTTCATAGATTCTAAGGGAAATCTTCGCGAAGACTCCAATGGAAATGACCAGCTTGATGATTACAGCACAGATTTTGCTGTGAATCTCTTTTTCGATGCTTCTGTAAATCAAACACTTGTTCAGAGGTACTCTTCCTCTGATGGCGGCACAACTTTAGTCCCCCAAGGGAGCACCTCAAGCCTGGATAGCTTGAAGCCAGTATGGAGTGCTCATGAAGAACTGATGAATCTAACCAATGTGTTATGGCAGAGAACATACACAGACCCATCAAGTATGGGGCGGTATATGTTTACATGGATCGATAGCAACAATGATGGTGTCGTTGGAGCAACCGAAGAAAAACCAATGATTACCTCAACCTTTGGCAGTGGTAATGAGGGTTATCTTGGGGTTTCTTCTGGTACTGTTGACACGTTAATGAAATATATCAGGGGGGAGGATCAACCTGGATATCGTTCTCGCTCTGTTGACTACGACAATGATGGAGACTTGGATGTATGGAGACTGGGTGACATCATTAACTCCAACCCGTTATCTGTTTCCAAGCCCGCTGGCTTTTATGGGGATAGCCGATCATATAATCCAAATGACTCGACATTTCTGGAGTTCATTCAACAGTATGAGGATCGCAGGCAAGTCATCTATGTAGGAAGTAACGGGGGCTCTATCCATGCATTCAATGCTGGGTTCTGGGATGAAGCTAATCAGCAGTTTGCCTTGAGCCAAAATGGGGAAACCAGTCATCCTCTTGGTGGTGAATTGTGGGCTTATACTCCAATGAATCTTTTACCTCATTTGCAATGGCTATCTGACCCTGCTTATCCACATGTTTATTATATGGACGGTCAGCCATTGATATTTGATGCAAACATCTTTCCAGCTGACGCTGACCACCCGAAGGGGTGGGGAACTGTTCTTGTTATGGGGATGGGGCTGGGCGGGGGAGCTATTGATATCTCTGTTGGTGGGAGTACCGTGACCCGCAGGTCTGCTTATGTGATCATGGATATTACCAACCCGGAAAAGCCTCCAAAAGTATTGGCAGAGATTACCCATCCCGAAATGGGGTTTACCACTATGAGGCCTGAACTTATCCAAAGGAGGTTGCCGGATAGTTCTGGGGACTATAGTGCCCCACAGATTAATGAGTGGTATCTGGTATTTGGTTCTGGCCCAAGGGGCACTGGCGTTTCTGGGATCAGGGATGCTCTGGATAATGCAACCAGTGACCAGAACTTAAAAGTATTCATATACGATCTGAGAAATAAACAGTTCTTAACTCGTTTTGCCCCTTATGACACCGGACTGTCCAGCTCGTACTCTGGAGATATGTCGGTTATTGACTGGGACAAGGATAATTATGACGATGCAGTGTATTTCGGTAGTATCAGCACCTCGACACTTGGTGGAGAGTTGTTGCGAATAAACATTGAAGATAGCTCAACCAATAATTGGGATGTGACTACACTGCTGGATATCGGCAGGCCCATTACCTCAAAGCCCTTGGCAATCACGAACAATGAAGGAGAGCGCTGGATATTTTCCGGTACTGGGCGTGAGCTAATCAGAAGTGATAGTCTTGATACGTCTCAGGAATACTTCTTTGGTGTAAAAGAGCCTAAAAATGCGTCCGGTTTTACTTATGGGCAGGTTCTTAAAAATGACTTGGTAAACACAACGGATATAGAAGTCCGTGGCAATGGTGATTTTAGCTCTACTTTTTCCATTAGGCCTGGAGTAACCGTTGATAATTTTAATGCACTAAAAGATGCAATGGTAAATGAGGCTGGATGGATAAATTATTTTGAGCATGATGGAACTAATCCAAGTAATAAGAGCACAAGTTCACCAGTAAGTACGTTTGCCCTTTTATTGTTTACTGAATATCAGCCACCTGCCGATCAATGTCAGGTTGATGGCAACAGTTTCCTCCGAGCTCAGCATTATCAAACTGGTACAGCTATACCGGCGAATATACAGAGGGTCTTAACAACCGGTACGATAACGGATTCCAGTATATCGGTAAAACGAGTTGCATTAGGAGCAGGTATGGCTCCTGCACCAATAATCCACCAGAGTGGTGATGGCAAAACCAGTGTTATTGTTCAGGGTGAGGCAGGTAATATTTCAAGCACCAGTCTTGAATACAGTATATCTGACCAAGGTCGTCAATCATGGAGACAGATTCATAATATTCCACGGTGATTACATGATTAATAGAGTAAGAAATGGGTTCAGTTTAATTGAGCTGATGATCGTAGTTGCTATTATTGCTATTTTGGCAGCGATTGCTGTTCCTTCATACAGGACATATATTCAGGAAAGCAGGCGCTCTGATGCTTACGTTGCATTAACTTCCGCTGCAGCAGAGCAGGAGCGAATTTATATTTATGACAACAGCTACAGTAATAACATTGCTGATTTGGGAGGGAGTAACTCGCCGGAAGGTCATTATGTAATAACACTGACAGCAACTGATAGTACATTTACTCTAACTGCCACGGCAGCATCCGGTAGCACACAGTTTCTGGATACAAACTGTAGAACATTCACACTGAATAACCTTGGGGTAAGAGGTAGTAGTAATTCCGGAGGTGGCGCTACTGGTGACTGCTGGTGATTAAATGAATTAATGAAGTGTTTTGAAAATTATATTGGGATGATTTTTTTAAATTAAATTATCTACTTTTCAATAAAAGATGCTGTTGTTTTTTAAACCTTATATATAAATGTCAATTGTTCTTTTGTAGTAAGTGAATAGATAAGTAATGCTTCCATCATTAGTGATGAATGAATTTAAAAACAATTGATTATGTATATGACTATTTCTTTTATCGGTTTTTTTCTACCGTTTATCGACTTCTGATCGTCTGTATAACTTACCCACCTAGATTTAAGGAGAGGGATTCTTCATAGGGAAGGACGTGAAGTTGGTTTTTTTCCACCCAGCTGTAAAGCATAAGTTCAACAGCGGTTTCACTTTGATTGAGCTGATGATCACCGTTGTGTTGATGGGAATTATGGTCTCCATGGTAACTCCACTGGGGCTGGTTGCAGAAGGTTTTAAGCTCGATTACTTGAATCAGCGTATTTACTCAAGCGCTGCTCTGGCGAGAAGTGAGGCAATCAAACGATCTGAAAATGTCAGTGTGTGTCGTTCCACTGCAGGAACGGCCTGTGATGCTGGTGCGAATTGGGCTGATGGGTGGGTCATTTTTGTAAACCCAAATAGAAATAATGTTATTGATGCTGGTGAAGAAATTTTACGTGTGTACAACCAGGTCAGTAGCCCTGTCAACATTGGATGGAACAATGGTCAGCTGCTTACCTTTATTCCCAGGGGAAGCCCGGTGGGTCAGGGCACATTTACTTTATGTCCGGTACCGGCCAGACCATTGGCTCAGAGACAGGTAAATGTTTCAGGATCAGGGTTAATCCGGAAGCAGGAGGGGGTAAACTGTCCATGAATAAACTGAAAGGCACATGTTCTTCCTCGTTCTTTGTTTCGATTTCAAATAAACCAATGCAGCCTTTTGCATTAAGTCGGCAAAAGGGTATAGGGCTTATTGAGGTCATGATTGGTGTGTTGATTTTTGTCGGGGGTGTGATGGCGGTTGCAGGTATGCAAAGCCAGGCCATACGAGTCACTCATGACAGTCTTCAGCGATCACAGGCCGTGTGGCTTGCAAATGCTACTGCTGAGTTAATGAAGTTAAACCCGGCAGGGCTTGAGAGCTCTGCCTATCAAATGGCTGCAACAACGGCCAGTGCAAATATTGCTGCGTATTGTCCAGTGATTCCGACTCAGTGTATTGGCACTGCATGTACTCCTGATCAGATGGCTGCTTTTGATGTTCATGATCTTATGTGTAGAAATGCAAATGACATCATTAACCCGACTATCGTGATTAACTGTCCTGCTCCCTGTGCCACAGGCGCTGTTGTCACTATCACCATTGCCTGGGACTCGAGAGGAGCAGAACAAGGCGTTCTAGCGGTTCGTCAGCAGGTTGGGTTTACCTATAACCGGAATTAAAACATGAAAAGGACTGAGGTAATCAATCATCAAAAAGGATTTAGCATTATTGAAATGATGTTGGCCTTTGTTATGGGGCTTATCATTGCGGGTAGTGCTTTGCAGTTGATGATCAGTAATAGCCGGTCAGCGAGCGTGAATGAGTTTATCGCTACCGCTCAGGAGAACGGTCGCCACAGTCTTTATATTATGAGTAGTGAGTTTCGACGTGCTGGGTTTAGGGCTCAAGCTGGGACAGCGCCTCCACCACCTTTTTACAGAGGGGCATGTGAGGGAGATACAATCTGTACTGTTGATGGTGGAGGTACTAACAGTGACAGGGTGGCTATTCAGTACGAACCACTAACAGATCCAATTACTGGGAATGGGCGTGATTGCGCAGGAGGAACGGTCACTGGTGGTGCTTTAACAGCTGATGTCTATTTTGTTGCTCCTGATGCAAACAATATAAATACGTTGTTTTGCCTTGGTTATGACCCAGTAACCGGCCTGCCTTGGCCACCAGGCAATGCACTGGCTTTAGTTCAGGGCGTTGAAAGGTTTCAGGCAGTTTATGGAGTTGCAATACCGGGTACCACCAATATTAATCAATACGTTACGGCCGCTGCTGTGGCGGACTGGCGGGAGGTCGTAGGAATTCGTGTGGGGGTTTTAGTTGGTGCTGGAGAGCTTTCACGTGTTTTTGATTCAAGAGCTCGAACCTATAACCTGCTTAATAGTGGTGATCTGACATTCAATGATCAAACACCCAGGTATATGTATAGCACCGCTATCCGATTAAATAATACAGGGCTGTAATAATGGGAATCAATTCAGGAAGAAAAGAGCAGGCTGGATCTTTTTTATTAATTGTGATGATCGTCATGATCGTTATGATTTTTTCCGGCCTTTTTGTGATGGAGATGGCAAAGTTGGAAGAGGTCACCGTGAGCAATGAGCAGCGCACGGTGCAGGTATACCAAGTCGCTTATAGCGAATTAGAAGTGCAACTCAACTTTCTGGAAACAAACCCTGGGCTTTTTAATACTGCTTTGGCTGGGGAGCAGACCCTGACGGCGATTGTTAATCCCGGAGGGGGGATCCAGCAGAACGTTACCCTTCGGTTTATCGGGCAGGTTCCACCACCAGCAGGCTTTAGTTTCACAAATTTTATTGGCTTGTCTTTCGAAATAAACAGTGTCGCTACTCTTGATGGCACTGGTGCACGATCCGATCAAACACTGGGTGTGATTTATGTAGCGGCGAGATAGGGAATATAAAATGAGAATATTATTAAAAGGATTTCTGTTTTGTGCTTTTTTAATTACTCCATTGATGTCAGTGGGGTTTCAAAAAGTTGAAGATATCAAGGAACTGGTGAGGGTAGATATCAAATTTGCAACAGATACTTCGGGTATTATTGATGCTTATGCTTGCCACAGCTGTCCACCCAAAAGCTTTGTCTTTAATGAGAAACTGATTGTTTTACCTCATGATGAAAGGAGCTTTACCCAGAAGCTTAGAGCGTTAGATGGAAAACCAGCAGTATTAACCTGGAAGCCTAATACCGTTCAGGCTTTACGCATCTGGCCGAACTTTTAAAGGAATTCTGGCCGAACTTTTAAAGGAATTATGACCAGTCAGGGAGGGCTTTGGTAAATATGTCTATTCATCGCATTGTTAGAAAAAGTGTTATAGCCAGCCGGAAGATTGGTTTACATACCTTTTTCGCCAATTGGTCCAGGAAAGTCTTTTTACTTATTTTTTTAACCACTCAGGCATTTGCTGAAGATGTGGATCTTTTTGTGCGTCAAATTCCAGATGCTCAGCGAGGTGTTGTGATATTCATCATGGATACCTCGACCAGTATGGGAGCCTTGGTGACCTCAGGTGGTGGTATTGATCTGACCCGCATGGACATTACGAAAGCAGCAGCGAGTCGGTTCATTCAAAGTGCTCAGAATATCAATATGTCACTGATGAGTTTTACTAGTGATGGCGCTAGAGTTGACTTCCCTTCACAGAATATTGATAACAATCGACAGGCAGCCCTTGATGTTGCCAATGGTTACGCTGCCAATGTCTGCTGTACTCCATTAGTTGGTGCCCTCTATGAGTCTTATCGTTATATTGCCGGGCTAAACACAAGGTGGGGAGGCAATGATAGTGTTCCTGCTGCATTGACTGGATTTCGATTTAATTCCCCGGTAAGCAATCAGTGTCAGAGAATCAATGTTATTTTGTTCACTGATGGTGATGGTTATGCACTTGGTGATCATCAAAATGATGTCAGAAGCCTGATCAGTGGGATGACTTTGCCATCGGGCATTGATTCCAATTGTGCTGAGGATGAGTGCTTGGATGAAATGGCCTGGTTCATGCAAAACGCAGATATACAACCGTCTGTAACCGGTGATCAGAATGCGACGGTTTATACTATTGCCGGTTTTGGTGGTGCTGCTCCGGGGATTTTGACCAGAACAGCCAATGCAGGTGGTGGAGTCTATTATAACGCTGCAGATGCAACACAGCTGGATGAGGCTCTGGGAGATATTATGGCCAGGGTTCGCTCTCAGGAGTCAACGTTTACTGCCCCTGTAACGACTACCAGCGCATTCAGCGCACTGGAAACAGCGGAAGATGTTTATTTTGTCATGTTTAAGCCTGAAGAAGGTGTTAATTGGCGTGGCAACCTTAAGCGCTACCGTCTGGGTGAAGATAATCAGATTTATGATGCTGATGGTAATGTAGCCATTGACCCCGTTACCGGTTTCTTCAGTGAGTCGGCAAGAAGCTTCTGGAGCAGTTCGCCAGATGGTCAGGTGGTCGAGCAGGGTGGAATGGCAGAACAGCGAAGCCAGACTGTACCCGCCTACATCAATATGAGCGGTAATACAAATGTCTCTCTCACCTCTTCCAGCAACAGTTTCCACGAAAGTAACAGCCTTATTACTGCTGCGATGCTGAATCTTATCAGCGCGACAGACCGGGACAGTGTTATCCAATGGGGCAGAGGTGTCGATGTCGATGATGAAGATGGTGATGGTGATACCACTGATGACCGGCACAGTATTGGAGATCCGCTTCATACTCAGCCACAGCTTATTAATTATTTTGGTGGAACCGATAAGACTATCTATTTCACAGCTAATGATGGATTCCTTTACGCAGTGAATGCAGATGATGGTACAACTGAGTTTTCTTTTGTCCCTGAAGAGCTTGTTCAAAATGTAGCAATGTATCGAGGCCGAAGTAATGCGGATACCGGTGAGAGGGTTGAAGAAACCTTTTTTGTTGATGAAGAATCAGCCATCTGGCATAGCATAGAACTCGAAGGCATTGGTGATTTCCCGGAAGCGAAGAATCAAACAACTCGCCGCAATGTTCGCCCGGGGGGATACAGGGTCATTTACAACGGGCATGGAACAACGGGGACTATTACTAATCCTCAGATCCGAATAGTCAACGGTGGTAAAAGGCTGCAAATCACTGATGGGGGCGGATCGTGGGATGATTATGAGATTGAGGTTTCTGAAGGCATTTTTACTATCGCCGGCATTGATGTTCAGTACTTTCTACCACCTGCAGCAGGTGTGATCCCCAAAGTATACGGTATGGATGGCCCCATGGCTTCGTGGATTAATGACCTTAATGGCGATGGAGACATCCTTCAATCCAATAATGGCACTGCTGACCCAGGTGAGCACGCATTCTTATATATGACGATGCGTCGTGGAGGAAACAATATATATGCGCTCGATGTGACCAATAGAAATAGCCCTGTTCTGAAATGGGTAATACGGGGTGATGTCGATAATGATCATATGACTGACAGTACCGGTGATTTTGCCAGGTTGGGACAGACGTGGTCTGAGCCAAAGTTAGCGAGAGTTCCATGGAATGGTGCTGAACGTCAGGTGTTACTTTTTGGTGGCGGCTATGATGTTGCCATTGATGGTCAGGCGACCGTTCAGAACAGTAATATTGGTAACGCAGTTTTCATGGTTGATGCTGATACAGGAGCACTGCTCTGGTCTTCCTCAAATAACCGCTCCAGCCTGAACATTTCTGACCTTCGTTATAGCATTCCGGCCAGCTTAACCCTAGTTGATCATGATCAGGATGGTCTGACTGATTTCTTTTATGCAGTGGATACCGGAGGTCAACTGATCCGCTTTGATATTAGTGAGACAAACACAGGTGCAAATAACTTTGCAGATGGCGGGGTCATAGCCAGAATTTCGAATTCCTCTGACAGCAGGGGGGTTAGACGTTTTTTTGAAGCACCTGATGTCAGTGTATCTACCACGTTTGATTACTTGAATATTGCTATTGGTTCCGGAGACCGGTCGGACCCTCTTAGTGACGATACGGATGATCGGATTTATGTCTTTCGTGACCCCCATATCAGTCAGGCCCCTACCGATTATACCTACGTTGGAAGCAACATAATTACTGAGTCCAATCTGTATGATGCAACAAACAATATTTTGCAGGAGGGTAATGATACTCAGCGCCAAGCTGCTCAAAGTAGTCTGGACAGTAGCCGGGGGTGGTATGTCAGACTAGAGTCTGCCGGTGAAAAAGTGATCAGCAAAGCGGCAACATTTAGAGGTGTTTTGTTGATTAACTCATTTGGTCAGAATACCAATATCGTCAATCAATGTACGCCAAACCCCGGAATAAATTATCTCTATGCACTGAATATTGAGAATGCAGGTGCCTCGTTCAATTTTGGTGATATGACCAGCACTACACCACTGGATAAATCAAACCGAAGGACTGTTTTGAGGCACTCTACCTTGGCTCCGGAACCTTCTATTGTCACTCGAGGCTCTCAGGGTTCTGAGCTTTGTGTAGGCACCGAATGTTTTCAGAACACATTAAGAAGCTTTGGCTCTATCCCTGTGTTCAGGCAGTTCTGGAGAGAAAATCGATGAAAATGATCAATAAAGGGTTTAGTCTGATCGAACTGATGATTGCTCTTGTAATCGTTGGTATTTTAGTATCGATTGTTTTCCCCAGCTATCGTCAGTATGTGGTTGAAAGTCGCAGAAGTGACGGGATTGCAATGCTTATGTGGGTGATGCAGCAGCAGGAGCGTTTTTATACAGAACAGCTATCTTATACCACTGATTTGACTCAGCTGGGTTTTACTGCGAACCCAGCCTCTGAAAATAATAATTACACAATTAATGCTGCTCAGTGTGGGACAGATCCCCTGAACCGTTGTGTGCTGCTAACTGCTGTACCTCAGGGAGATCAGACTGGTGATGGTAACTTGACTCTGAATAGCCGTGGGGTAAGAACGCCCGTTGATTTCTGGTAATAGCGCTTGCAGCATATAATTCATCTGGTAACCGCCGATAGCTCTCTAAGATAACGAGGGAAAGCATGACCATGGCATCGGGTGGTAAGGATACAGTTCGCTTTTTAATTATTGATTCATCTCCCGGGGAAGCGGAGTCTTTCCTGAATGTTTTTCGTGAATCCGGCTACTCAACCCGTGCAAGCCTGATCAACTCTCTGGATGACCTGACAACGGCAATATCCGGGCATCAGCACTGGGATCTGCTATTGATGACAGATCCTCCACCGCCTCTGAGTTTTTCTCAAATCTTTGATTATATAAACCAAAAAGATGTGGACCTTCCTGGGATAATTCTGACCTCACCGGATGGTGAGAGGGATTCTCTCTCTCTGATGAAAATGGGAGCCCGTGCGGTTATTCCCCTGGGGCATGATGAGTACCTGTTGGCTGTTGCTCAAAAAGAGTTGGAAGACCTGAAGATTAGGCGGCACCACCGGCGCATGAGTGTTGCCTTGCACGAATCAGAAAAACAGCGACGGCTATTATTGGATGATCAGGTTGATGCGGTTGTGTACGTCAATAATGGCCGGATTCAATATGTTAACTCTGCTTTTCTGAAGCTGCTCGGGCTTCCGGAAGAGGAGTCTCTGGATGGAAAGCTGTTCAAGGATTTGATCATCACCAAAGATCAGCAGGATGTTGAAGAGTTTCTGATTGGTATTGAAGAGAGTGGTCAGGCTCTGGCTGTCATTCAATGTCCTTTAATTGCTAAAAACGGCTCAGAAGTTCCTACTCGTGCGGTGATCTCTCCTACATCGTTTAATGGCGAATTCACCCTTAGTTTGCAAATTAAATTCAATGAACAGGAAGCTGAGCAAACAGGTGCGGATAAAACCCTTGAAAAGTCAGCTCCGGACAGTGAAACAGGGCTCTTTGACCGAAAGCAGTTTGAGCAGGAGTTGGATGTTGCTATTCAGAGAGCTGTTTCAGGGAAGGGAAAGGCGACATTGTGCTGCCTTCATATAGAGACCCTGAAAGCAATTCACGAGCAACACGGCAAGGAGGTCAGCCAGAAGCTACTTAAAGCACTTGCTAAAAAAGTAACTTCTCACTTGGGAGGTGTGCATCCGGTGGCCAGCATGGGGGGTGGGAATTTTTCTGCTCTATTTCGGGAGGGAGAAGAGCGGGAAGTTAAATTATTGGCCGATAGTCTGCTGACTGCTGTAACGGGGGAAGATATCGTCATTGATCAAAATTTGTTGTCAGTTAAGCTATCTATAGGGGCCGTAATCCTCAGTGATACCACAAACGATGCCAAAACGTTGATGGTACAGAGTCGTCAGGCCACAGTGCAGGCACAAAAAGAAGGTGGTAATCAATTATGCTTTTACCAGAAACGCAAAGTTAGCTCTGTCCATTCTGTTGAAAAGCAGCTGGCTGGTATGGTCAACCAGGCGTTAAAACATAAAAAGTTCAGATTAAGCTATCAGCCTGTTATCTCCCTTGCAGGCTCTCCCGCTGAATATTATGAAGTCTCTTTTGTTATGACCGATGCACAGGGAAGGGAGCATGAGGCAGCGGCTTTCAGACCGAAACTGGAAAAAGTCAGTTTGTGGAATAAGCTGGACCGATGGCAACTCATTGAAGCCAGTAAAGCCCTGATGGCCAAGCGAAAGGAGGGAAGTGATACTCGCATGCTGATGCATGTTGGCGGCATTTCAGCCACAGATGATACGTTTCTTCCCTGGATGAAAGTTGCTCTCAAGGCTGCCGGAATTCCTGCAGGCGCTGTCGCTATCGAATTGAGTGAGCAAAATCTTGCCCGTTACTCAGAGGTAATACCTGATTTTTTCAGATCACTCAAAGACATGGGGTGCCAGACGGTTGTCAGTGAATTTGGCTGTAGTCTGAATCCATTGGAAGGCATTGCTCACCTGGATGTTGATTTGGTCAAGCTTGATCCATCGTTCACTGAAGACCTTAATGATGGTGATAATGCAGAAGAGTTGCAGAAAATGATTGAAGCCCTTAGTCAAAGTGGAAGAAAGGTTATTGTGCCTGGTATTGAAACAGCAGGAGAAATGACCCCTGTCTGGCAGTTTGGTGCTGATTTTATTCAGGGAAGTTATATGCAGCCACCTTCGGAGCGTATGGATTTTGACTTCGGGTCGGATGGTTAATCCTGACATCTTTCTAATTCCTCCCTTATTCTTTCAATTTTCACTACCTCAGATTAATGGGTTTATAGCCCGCATTATGGTATTTCAATTTACAGACGCGAATACTTACAAGACAATACCGCCCCTGAGATGATTGATGTTTCTAAAAAGGGATAGACAGGTATTTCCATGTCAGCAAAGCTCAATATGGTCATGGCCCAGCTCAACCTGGTAGTGGGCGACATTGACGGGAACACTACCCGTGTCATTGAGGCTGCCGAGCAGGCCCGGGATCAGCTGGATGCGGATGTTATTGTCTTTCCAGAGTTGACCCTTTCCGGTTATCCGCCGGAAGACCTGTTGTTACGGCCCAGCCTGATTGTTCGGGTTGAACAGGCTCTGAGTCGGCTCAGAGTGATTAAGGGGATTGATCTGATTATCGGTGTTCCGCTGATGGGGGCTCATGGTCTGGAGAACCAGGCGCTGGTGATGCGTGACGGTGATATTCTTGCCCGTTATGGGAAACAGCATCTGCCCAATTATCAGGTCTTCGATGAAAAACGCTATTTTGTTAAAGGTCAGGATACGGTTATTTATTCCTGCAAAGGGGTAAATATTGCGCTTTTGATCTGTGAGGATCTCTGGTATCAGGGACCGGTTCGCAGGGCTAAAGAAGCCGGCGCAGACCTGATCATCAGCCTGAATGCTTCACCCTTTCATATGAATAAGCAGTCTCTTCGCCATCAGGTCGTCAGAGAACGCTGTCTGGAATCAGGCCTTCCTGTACTCTACAGCAACCTGGTCGGTGGTCAGGATGAGCTGGTGTTTGATGGAGGCTCTTTCGCCATGAATGGTGATGGTGAAATGGCTTTTGGTGCTACCTATTTTACTGAAGAACTCTTTAATGTTTCTTTTGATAAAGGTTCTATGGCCTTTGATCAAGGTGAGATAGCTGAAATACCAGAGGTTTGTTCAAGGGTTTACGATGCTCTTGTTACGGGTGTCAGAGACTATGTTAATAAAAATGGTTTTAAAGGCATCGTACTTGGCCTGTCCGGGGGGATTGATTCCGCTCTGACTCTGGCTGTAGCCACCGATGCTCTGGGTAAAGACCGGGTTCAGGCAGTAATGATGCCATATCGCTACACATCCGATATGAGCCTTGAGGATGCGGCAGAAGAGGCAAAAATTCTGGGTGTTGAATATAAGGTTCTACCAATTGAACCGATGTTTGATGCCTTTATGGAAACCCTGAATACTGAGTTTGCTGGCTATAGTCGAGATACCACTGAGGAAAATCTTCAGTCCCGGTGTCGTGGTGTCATGCTGATGGCGATTTCCAATAAAAAGGGGTATCTGGTTCTCACTACCGGTAACAAAAGTGAAATGGCTGTAGGCTATGCCACGCTTTACGGGGATATGGCCGGGGGCTTTGATGTTCTGAAGGATGTGCCAAAAACGCTGGTGTTCAAACTGTCAGAATACCGAAATACACGGGGGTATGTGATTCCTCAGCGGGTAATAGATCGCCCACCATCAGCCGAATTGGCACCAGATCAGGTCGATGAAGACAGTCTGCCACCGTATGATGAACTGGATCGCATTCTCGAACTCTATATTGAACTGGATCAGAGTGCAGAGTCCATCATTGCCAAAGAGGGGTTTGACCGGGATACGGTTTATCGTGTCTTAAGGCTGGTGGATATCAACGAATACAAGCGTCGTCAGTCTGCTATTGGTGTCAGAATCACACCTAGAGGCTTCGGACGGGATCGCCGTTATCCGATAACTAATGGTTGGAGGCCTGGGGTTTAAAAGTCCTAAACAACCTGAGCCTCAAGCAAGGCTCAGGTAAAATTGATGCAGTTTTTCCAGTGAATGATGCAGCTGATCTAATGAACCACTGTTATCCACTATATCATCGGCTTTCGCTACTCTCTGCTCTCGCTGAATCTGGCTGTTGAGGATCTGTCGGGTCTGCTCCTCTGTCATTTGATCGCGAGCCATGGTTCGTTCAATCTGAATGCTCTCCGGTACATCGACCACAAGCACACGATCCACCAATTCATGCTGATTGGTTTCCAGCATCAGGGGGGAAACCAACACGGCATAACTTGATTCCGCACTACTTAGCTCATGGACAATCTGCTCTCGAATGATAGGGTGCAGAAGGCGTTCAAGCCACTTGCGCTCATCGGCATCATCAAAAATGATGGTTCTCAACTTTCTACGGTCAAGATTGTCATTAACAAGAATATCTGGGCCGTAGCGTTGTGCAATCCCAGCCAGAGCGGGCTTTCCCGGTTCTACAACAACCCTCGCCGCGATATCCGCATCAACAACCGTAATGTCCTTGCTGGCAAAAAAGTTGGTCACTGCCGTTTTTCCACTGCCAATACCACCGGTTACACCCACGGTGAAAGGACGGTTGTGTTGAAATAGCTCTATTTTCATTAGCCCAGTCCCGAAAAGCTGAGATAGGCATTAATCAGCTTATCGCCCCAGATCAGGGCAATAAAACCAGCAATGGCCAAATAGGGGCCAAAGGGGATAGGGTTGGATCGCTCCTGACGCTTCGTGACGATCAATAGCACTGCAGCGATGGTGCCAACCAGAGAAGAGAGAAGAATGATCAGGGGCAGTTTAATCCAGCCCAGCCAGGCTCCCAGTGCTGCCAGCAGTTTAAAGTCTCCATAGCCCATACCTTCTTTACCGGTAATCAGCTTGAATATCCAGTAGACGCTCCACAGGGACAGGTAACCGGCGATGGCTCCCCACAGGGCCTGCTCAAGGGTTACCACAAGCCCAAAACTGTTTACAATCAGGCCAGCCCATAGGAGGGGAAGCGTAATATCGTCAGGTAGCAGCTGTGTATCGTAGTCGATCATGGTCAGGGCCAGCAGTGACCAGCCAAACAGACAGAAAACCAGAGTGTGTAATGTAAAACCGTAGGTCAGGCCAATCACTAACGTCATCACTGCACTGATAGTCTCTATGGCAGGGTAGCGCAAGGAGATCGATGTTTGACAGGCGGAGCACTTACCTCTCAGGAATAGATAGCTGATGACCGGAATATTCTCCCAGGCCCGGATTTTGTGCTGGCAGGAAGGGCAGGTTGATGCGGGAACCACAAGGTTATAAGCAGGGAGAGGCTCTGGTTCTTTTTCAGGATGTAAAATAGCCTCGCTCTGCTGCTGCCACTGCCTTTCCATCATTATGGGTAACCGGTGAATCACCACATTGAGAAAACTGCCGACAATCAATCCAATAAGTGCCAGGACAAAAGCCAGGTAAGGGGTTGAGGTCTCAAGAAGTTCTATAATCGGTGACATTCACACGGTTCCCTGATGGTTATCAGTAAGGCTGGCTACTTACCTGATATTTTAATAGTCCAATATTGGCATGACTGTTTCAGTAATCAAACCTTTGAAGCTTAAGGGAAATCACTACCGCACACCAAACTGGGAGCTGATACCCAATTTTGGCAAGGCAAAATATTCCTCAAGCCCTGACTATTTACTTTTTTCATAATCAATGTTGTCAAAGCCGAACCCGTTAAGCTGCATAAAATCCTGACGCAACCCCTGGTAGTCAACAAGGTCTTTGAAATTATCTGGTGTGATTTTTTCCAGTAACTGATTAACCTGCGACTGAACATCATCACGAAGTTCCCAGTCATCCATGCGAATCATTCGCTCTGCGTCCAGGCTCGGGCCATTCAGGGCATACAGGTGAGTGAAAAAGAGCCGGTACATCTGCTCAATACAGCCTTCATGGAGTCCCATTGCCTTGGTGACTTTGAAAAGAGCCATGACATAAGGGGAAAGTCCCGGAATGAATACACTGGCTTTGGTAACCAGTGCTTTGCAAACAGTCACCCAGGCATCACCACCAAGAGGTCTTAGCCATTCATGCATCATCTCGGCATGGTATTGCAGATCTTTCTTGGCATGGCCCAAGGTGCCCTTATGATAGATGGCTTGTGTGGATTCCGGGCCAATATAGGAATAGGCGACGGTTTTAAAACCATCCGCCAGCATATCGTGGCGGTTGAGCAGTTCAATCCAATCAGCCCAGTCTTCCCCACCCATCACTTTGATGGTGTTGTCGATTTCCTGCAGTGTTGCTGGCTCCAACGTTACTGCCTCAAGTTGTTCTTTTTCAATATTCAGTGTCAGGCCGGTATACGGTATTCCCACAGACTTAATGACTGATCGAATGAGGTTGCCACTTTCCGGGTCAGGACGAACTCCGGTTGCCAGACTGTAAACTACAAGATCAACTTTACCACCAAAATCCGCTTTTATGGTGCTGAGAACTTGCTCGCGCATTGATACCGAGAAAGCATCACCCACCAGGTTTTTGGCATACAAACCATGCTCTTCAGCGATCTCTCTGAAATAAAGGTTGTTATACCATCCAGCACTACCTGATCGATCCTCAGAGGGGCCCCGCTCGAAAGAGACTCCGAGTGTGTCGGCTCCTGCTCCAAAGGCTGCAATACGTGATGCCAGGCCAAATCCGGAAGAAGCTCCAAGGATCAAAACACGTTTTGGGCCATTTTTCAGGGCAGACTGGGAACGAATATAATCAACCTGTCGTTGAACAGCTTCTTTACATCCAGGAGGGAAACAGTTAAGTGCCACAACATTCTTTACTTCGGGTGTTATGATCATTGGAGAACGGGCTTGCAACTCGATGAAAGAAGAGCGCTAGATTATCTAGATTTCTAGCGGTTTTCCATTATGAGTTTGAGGCAAACGTTCTGGGAAGCATGGATATGATGATTATTTGGTACTTGGAACCTCTTTTGATTCATAGAACATATTTCGTTTTATAGATGGTGAGAGCTGAATCCGTAATTAAGTAACCATCGCAACAAAGCTTGCAAGTGCAAGTGCTCCATCAAGTATTTTTCCACCAGTATCGATTACTTGATCAAGGGTGCTGTTTTCGGAGCTATTATTGATTGACTGACCCGCTTTAGCGCCAGCTAAATCTGGAACTTTGTCGGCCGCAGTTTGAAGTGATGAAAAGTTTCCTGGCAACTGGATTGACTGTTTGCCATTATCACACCTGCAGCCACTGAACAACTGGGCTATATTGGAATTTTCATCAACTTTGCCCGTCTGGCTGGGAGGTTGGTTCTGGCTGGGAATTGGGTTAATGGATGGTCCAGTAATAGAAGTCATACCTGTATCCCCGGGTTCTGTAAGTCAGGGCGGGACGGCTTACCAATTTCCTGCTCTTCCTCCTTCATCTCTTTTGCCAGATTATCCGCCAGCTCTACATAGTTGAATATCAGGTTTTCGAAGTTGCCGTCACTCAGGCTCTCGAGTGACTGTCCTAGCATTAGATGAATGGCTCTTGCCTGATTATCGATGCAGAACCAGGCTCCGCGAAGTTTTTCCGGATGGCTATTAAGTGCCAGAAGCTGCAGGGCTCTGCCAGTTCGAATGGCAGGATCTGCTGGAAGCCTGGCCATCATTCTGTGCAATAAGAGAAGGTCACTCTTTTCTGGAAGCTCAAGCACAATCTTCTCTTCATCACTGCTGTCAACAAGCGTGCAGCTGTTGTTTTCAAGAGGGAAGTCGAGCCCAGTAAGATCACGCAGGTGCTGTATCAATTGCTCAAATCGGGCTTGCGGGTCTGTCATTGCTATATCTCCAGCCAATATAGACTTGATGTCGGCATTTGTTTCTTATTATTTATTGGCAAATTGCATCACTGATTCATTGGGTTTTTAACGCTGAGAGAAATAATGACTGCGGGATGAGTAGGGGAGCCAGACCTCTCTCAACATTAAGTTAGAAGAGGCGTTATGAAAGAGAGGTGTGGCTGAAGAAAGGGACTTAATCGATGATATTAATGATTTGCTTGAGAGTATGAACTACCTCTACCATGTCTTTCTGGAAGCTCATGACTTTATCGATGTTTTTGTATACGCTGGGAATTTCATCCAGAATCCCTTTATCTTTGCAGCGCTCAATTCCAGCTGTTTGTCTGGCAAGGTCATCCATAGTAAAGCTTGTTGAGCCGCGGTGCGTTATATGCTCCGGCCAGCACCATGAGAACAGCTCTAGAATGACTCTGGTTAGGCTTTAATTCGAATAATATAGAAGCGCCCCCCTGATAGATGGTTTGCTGGGGCAGTTTGAAAAAACGGGACAAAAGGCAGCGTTCAGTTTAAGTTCTCAGAGGGTCAACTTGCTCAGAATAGTGGGAGTTATCGCCATAGAATGGGCAATTTAATTGTGACTCTAGTAGAAACACTGGAAAATGAAGGTGTAGTAATTGTTTGAGGGTTTGCACTGATTTTTAGTAAACACCCTCAACATATGTCGAGGGCTTTTGGCACACCAGTTACTAATGGGGACAGGTAACTGAATCAGAAGCCGAGGGATGCACCCAGTACCAGAGCATTGTTGGCATCGTCAGCCTGGTTCCGCCATTCAACATATGGTTGAACGCCCGCTTTGGTCCAGGTTGCACGGAATTCGTGATCCATAGTTTTTTCGTCAGCAACAGTAGCGCTGTTGTCTTTCCACATGTATACGTTGTTGTATTTCAGCTGAACCGGTTGATTCTGCATCTGGTAGCTGATGGCGTTATCAGTACGAATGTTATCTGCATCACCAGCTGCCCCGGTCTGGTCCAAATGCCAGCGGGTACGGTTACTGATGGCTACGCCATTATCAAAGTTGTAACCAATTTTCACCAGTGGACGAGCCTGAATAAAGTCACCATCGTGCAGAAGATGATGGTAACCCGCCGCAACCCACAGATTGTCAGTTAGGCTATAGGCTTGCTCAACACCCAAAGTAATGTATGGGCTGCTGGATACGCCTTCAACGGCAGCATTACCAATCTGGATGCCATCAAACTCGGTCAGCACAGTCAGACCACCACGCTCAGTGGTATCGAAAGTATGGCCGGCTTCAAGAGTAGAAGTCATGCTGGAGCCATGAATGTCTTTGCTGTGGCTTTGAACGTTACCAGTTACGTAACTGCCGCCAGCGAAAGCCATTGCAGAAGAAGTAGCCAGAACTGTCCCTAGGAGAACGCGCTTCATTGAGTGCTCCGAATTTCTATATTATGTGGGACTATCATTCTGATAGAACTTTTTTTAAGCAATAACTGTGGGTTTCTCGTAATATCTAATACAGCTCTAATGATTTATTCGTATGAAAATCGAGGTTGTGCCTTTTGTTTTTGTCTTGCTTTAGCGAGCATTTATTTGTCTGTAGCTGTTTTTACTGAGAATAATATTTTTCATCGAAAAATAATTGCTTGGAGATGCTAGTCGCTGTGGATATTAAGGCTGTGGTCACGTTGAGATGGTAATTATATGGGATTTTTACTGGGTACTCCCTAAGGTTTTACTTAATTATCAAGGCATATTCCATTCCTGAAAACTTAACCACAGATTCTGTGGATAACATTGTGAGTCTTATGAGGAAAAGCAGAGAAGAGGTCACTGTTGTTGTTTTGGATATGTATTGGTTGTTTTTTGATCATTACTGAAATTTCTTTCGGTATGCCTACTTCACATATTAGTTCTCCATCCTTTCTCAGAGAGTATTCTCCAACAGCCTTTCCTATAGTAAGCTCTGCTCAAACAACGAAATATACCCGTCGCCTTTCAGGTTACGACTTAGTTGGCTGAGTTCGGCTCACTGGAGCGCTATTGCTAAGCTCCCTGTGCTTTACCGCCGCGCAGCAACTTGAATCCTTTGGGTATAGAGCGGAAGATCCCGCTCGCTAATAACTACAAAATGACCTGTAAAAGGGGGATGACCAATATGAGACGGATAGCTGCCGCTTTCGCAATGCTATTACCCATGATTGCTTTTGCACAAAACTATTCCATTGGAACCGGTGGGCAGAGTGGTATTTATTACCCCTTTGGTGGCGCGCTTGCCAAAGTCTGGTCGGATGAAGTCAGCAGTATTAACGTCAAAGCTGAGGTGACCGCAGCTTCCGTTGAAAACACTATCAAAGTGGTTCGTGGTGACATGCTGGCCGGTATTGCCATGGGAAATGTGGTGATGGATGCTTATCAGGGCGAAGGAAAGTTCCCAGCCAAAATGCCCGTTAAGGTGTTGTTCGCACTTTATCCAAACCTTGTTCACCCCATGACATTGCAAAACTCCGACATCCAAAAACTGGAAGACCTGAAAGGTAAGCGCGTTTCTCTGGGAGCGCCTGGCTCAGGTACTGCCGTTACTTCGGCAGCATTGCTGAAAACCCTGGGAATTAATCCTGAAAAGGATATCAATGCCGTTTACCTCAATTATTCTGAAACCACTAATGCCCTAGCTAATGGCCAGATAGATGCTGGCTTTATTGTTGGTGGGCAGGGTGTTGGTGCGGTTACTCAGATTGCCCTGACCCATAAACTGCGCGTTATTCCGATCTCTCAAGAAGAAAGGCAGTCATTTATTGCAGAGTACCCAGCCTACAGTGAATACACCATTCCTGAGGGCATCTATAACAATGTGCCAGCCACTGACACGCTGAGTATCTGGAACGTGCTGGTTGTTCATGCAGATATGACAGACGATATGGCGTATGAGCTGACACGTGTCGCCTATGAAAATATGGGGGAAGTACGCAAGGTAGTCAAAGTTGCCGAAGCAACTATTCCGGCCAATGCAAAACAACTTGCTGGCGTTCCCCTGCACCCAGGTGCAGAGAAGTACCTTAACAGTATTCAATAGTTAACGGCATTTAAGCTCAGTGGTAACGTTTAAACGTTATCACTGAGCCCCTTCCAATATTCTGGCGGACGAATTATATGAGCAGGCTTAATCAGGTCTTGGGCTATTTGTTATTGGCTCTTGCAGTGATGCTGTCAGTATTCCAGATCTGGCAGGGCGTGACCTCAACCATTTCCGCAACGTACTTTCGACCTGCCCACCTGACCTGGGTCATTGTGTTGATTTTTCTTCACTATCCATTAATAAAAAACCCCTTAATAAAAAGCCTTCGAATCAAAGAAGATAAACATCGTCTTTTTGCTGCAGGCCGAGTGATTGACCTGGCACTGTGTACATTGGCCGTATTTGCTGGCTATCGAATTATTCAGTTTGACTACAACGACATCAACTACCTGCTATTTGGCCTCGCGAAAATGGACCTGATTGCCGGTGCTGTTTTTACGGTTTTACTGCTGGAGGCCTGCCGACGGACGGTGGGCTGGGTCATGGTGATTATCGCCGGTATATTTCTGGCTTACAGTGCATTTGGTGATTTGCTTCCAGGTGCTCTGGCTACCAAGGCCTACAGTCTTCAAGAATTGGTGCAGTTCCAGATTTTTTCCAGTAACGGCATTTTTGGCTCTGCACTAGGGATAGCAGCAACAACTGTCTTTATTTTTGTATTGTTTGGGGCTTTTCTCGAAGTCACCGGTGCGGGTAAGTTTTTTATCGATCTGGCTTTTGCTATTGCCGGTAAGTATCGAGGAGGGCCAGCCAAAGCTGCTGTGATTGCTTCTGCCGGACTGGGCTCTATTTCAGGCTCAGCCATTGCCAATACGGTGACGACAGGCTCAATCACCATCCCAATGATGAAGAGATTGGGTTATAAATCCGAGCAGGCTGCAGGTATTGAGGCTGCAGCATCAACCGGTGGGCAGATCATGCCGCCGATTATGGGAGCCGGTGCTTTTGTCATGGCGCAGTTTACCGGTGTACCCTACAGCGACATTATGATTGCCTCCATTGTGCCAGCGCTACTCTATTTTTTCTGCACGCTACTGTATGTTCATATTATGGCCTGCAAACTGGACCTGCAGACGGTCAGTCGCACAGAAGCGGTTCTTAAGGTGATGAAACAGGGCGCACACTTTTTGATTCCGCTGGTGCTGATCACCTCACTGCTGATGATGGGGTATTCACCCTTGCTGGTGGGGGTGGCTGGTTGTGCAGCCATTTTGGTGACCGCTGCTTTACGCAGACACAGTCGTGTCAGTATTCCCAAAGTGATTGAGGGTATGAAAGCGGGCGCATTATTAGCACTTCCTATTTCTGTTGCCTGTGGTGCTGCCGGTATTATTGTCGGCGTGGTTGGTCAGACCGGAATTGGCCTGCAATTTACCCAGTTTGTTATGGCACTTTCCGGTGGTTACCTGTTCACCGCTTTATTGTTGATCAGCCTTGTTGCACTGATTCTGGGTATGGGGTTGCCGGTCACGGCTGCGTATATTGTTCTTGCCGTTATCGCTGTACCTCTGCTGGGTGATTTTGGTTTGCCACTGTTAACCTCCCACCTGATTATTTTCTGGCTGTCACAAACGTCTAACGTAACACCACCCATTGCCCTTGCTGCATTCGCAGGAGCCGGTGTGGCCAATGCCAACCCAATGAAAGCCTCGGTTGAGGCATTTAAGCTTGCTGCTGGTTTGTTTGTCATTCCAATTATGATGGCTTATACCGGGCTGATTAATACAGCTGAAGACCCGTTGGGTCTGGTGTTGGCAACACTCCAAACTGTAGCCATTATTATTGCCATGGCAATGACCATTGAAGGCTATTTGCTAAGAAAACTGACTGTTTGGGAAAGACTTGTGTCTTCAGCAAGCCTGCCAGTATTGCTATTTAATCCATATGGAGGTGCATTACTGGGGGCACTAGTCGTTATGGTATTGGTTGCCCTGCAATGGCGAATGGGGGCAAAGCAAAGCCCGCAAATCACAAGCTAACACTGATAGCAGAAGATTGGGGGTGAGCTTTGCCCATCCCCTGATCTTTGAACAGTTGGCATTAAAATAATAATGAATAATAAAGTAACTGATGACCTTAATGATCAGTTGAGGGCATTGCTGGATAAAGAGTCAATTCGTGAACTGGTTCAGGCGTACTGTAACGCAGCGGACCGCCACGACCATGAGAAAATGCGTTCTCTTTACCATGAAGATGCCATTGATGATCATGGTGCATTTTTCCATGGAGCTGCCATGGACTTCATTGACAAGTTGCCAGACATTCAGGCGACCATGAGAATACTCCACCACAATGTCACGACTCATAATATCAAGCTGGATGGCCACAAGGCTGAAGGTGAAGTGTATGTTCTCGCTTTCCATCAGGCCGAAGGAGGGCAGGGGCTGTTTGATGTATTAATTGGTGGCCGTTATCTGGATAAGTATGAAAAGCGAGATGGTGTCTGGAAGTTTTCCCATCGTGCAGTGCTGGCGGATTGGGTCAATATTCAGGAACAGACCGTCGTTAAGCTGGAGCATCCGTTTATTGCTGGTTCCAATATAGGTCGGCCGGGACTGGATGATCCTTCTTATAGGTTTTTCGAAATGTTCAGACGAGGGAAGCGTTAAGTATCATTATGTTGGGCTTGGGAAGAGTTATGTAAGGTACAAATGTCAGCAAGGGGGAATCGTCTTCCCCCTTAATTTATCAGTATGGCTCTTTGAGGTTCTTTAAACCACAGAACCCAACTGGAATATTGGCAGGTACATGGCAATAATCAGGCCCCCAACCAGTACGCCCAGTACCGACATGATTATTGGTTCCATCAGGCTGGTCAGACCATCCACCATGTTATCCACTTCATTTTCGTAAAAATTGGCAACTTTCTCGAGCATCTCATCCAGAGAGCCCGATTCTTCACCGATAGAAACCATCTGTACTGCCATAGCAGGGAATATGCCAGAGCTTTTCATGGCAAATTGTAACTGCTGACCCGTGGATACATCTTCTTTTATCTTTTTTGCAGCATTCGCATAAACCACATTGCCCGCAGCGCCTGCCACTGAGTCAAGAGCATCTACAAGGGGAACACCTGCTGCGAATGTCGTTGCCAATGTTCGCCCAAAGCGGGCAACGGCAGATTTATCCAGTATTTCACCAATAACCGGCAGTTTGAGCACTAAGCGATCCAGCCCGTCTCTGGCCGCTTTGGATGATTTCAGCGTGCGTTTTATCAGGAAGCCTGCAATGACCAGAACACCTAAGACGATATGCCAATAATCCTGGACCGCTTCAGAAATGTTAATTACCACTTGGGTAAAGGCTGGTAGTTCAGCACCAAAGCCCTGGAAAACCTCTTCGAATTGAGGAACTACTTTTACAAGGAGAATGACAGTAACAACGATCGCAATACAGACTACCGCGATTGGGTAATTCATTGCTTTTTTGATTTTTGCTTTAAGCGCCTCGGTTTTTTCTTTATAGGTTGCGATACGATCAAGCAAGGTTTCAAGAGCTCCAGACTGTTCACCCGAGGCAACGAGGCTGCAGTACAGGTCATCGAAATAATCCGGGTGTTTCCTGAGAGAATCTGCAAATGTACTGCCTGAGGCTACTTCATTCTTGATCTTGCCAACCAGATCCCGCATCGACTCTTTTTCAATACCACCGGCGGTAATATCAAAGGCCTGAAGCAATGGTACCCCTGCCTTCATCATGGTCGCCATCTGCCGGGTAAAAAGAGCGATATCCATGGGTTTTATCTTTCCGCCACCACCAAGACCTAGTGAAGGGCCCTTTTTGGCAACTTTTGTGGCTATAATACCCTGCTTTCTAAGCTCAGCTTTAACCAGCGCGATACTGGAACTCTGCATTTCCCCTTTGGTCTTTTTGCCGGCTTTATCTTTACCCTGCCAGACAAAAGTGACTAGTTTGGTTGGTTTTGCGGCCATATTATGCGCGATCCATAGCTGTTCTGCTTGATTGGCAGATTATAAGTTCACTTTCCCAAAGTTTATATCAGAGCGATCACAAATGCTGATAATCCTCTGAAAATGAGAACTGATTATTGTTTGTTTCGGTCAATTTCAGGCAGTCATTAATCAGGCGTTTGCTGTTAGTTGAAGACCTCGGTTCGCTCAAAACTATCTACATTGATTGCTGTCAGGCTTTTTCCCCAGACGCAGCCAGTATCTATAGCGTGGATATTGTCATGACCGCTAATGCCTTCCAATGCAGCCCAGTGGCCAAAAATGATGTGTTCCCGGTAGCAGGGGCTTTGTGGAAAAGTAAACCAGGGTGCATAACCCTCTTGAGGTGTCGAGCCCTTGCTTTCAAGGTCCAGCATGCCTTGAGCGTTACAGAAGCGCATTTGTGTCAGATAGGATGCGGTCAGTCGCAGTTTTTTCTTTAGCTTAAGTTCATCACTCCATGGGCACGGTTTACTGCTTTTGAAGATTTTTCTGAGCCATTTGATATAGTCCTCGGAGCGGAGAGCCTGCTCCAGATGCTGGGCCTCTTCAATCGCCTGTTCAACAGTCCAGATTGGAGGAATGCCGGCGTGAACCATGGTGATGTTTCGTTGAGCATCGTGGTGAAGCATGGGACGATAGCGTAACCACTGGATCAGTTCATCGGCGTCGGGTGCATCCAGTAGATCAGCCAGCGTATCTTTACTCTTTAGCTTGCGAATACCACAGGCGGCGGCCAGCAGGTGCAGGTCATGGTTCCCAAGAACCGCTATGCAGCTGCTCTCAAGACTCTTCAAGTATCTGAGGGTCGCAAGGGAGTCTGGTCCTCGATTGACCATATCGCCAGCAACCCAGAGACGGTCGTGTTCCGGATTAAACTTGAGTTTGTCTAACAGGCGACGAAGAGGGTCATAGCAACCCTGTATATCCCCAACAGCATAAGTAGCCATCAACTTTTTTTCCTGAGAGAGTCCTTAAGTGCTTTTCCGGAACGTAGCCTGTAAAGGTTATCTGTCGGTCAGGTAATCGGCAATCCGGACGAAATCGGCAAGGGGCAAAACCTCTGGTCTGGCAGAGGGGTCTATGGTGAGTGCCTCAAGCTCTTCTACCTTGAGATGTTGCTTCAGGGTATTTCGGATGGTTTTACGTCGTTGGCTGAAAGCGTCGCGAACAATCAGAGACAGTTTCTCGACATCCTTGCAAGGATGAGGGAGTTCGCCATGTGGTGTCATACGTACAATGGCAGAGTCAACCTTGGGTGCGGGTTTAAATGCTCCGGGCCCTACGGTAAACAGGTAATCTACTTTGCAATAATACTGGGCCATAATCCCCAAGCGGCCATAGTGTTTTTCACCGGGTTTGGCGGCGAGGCGCTGAACCACCTCTTTTTGCAGCATGAAGTGCATATCTTTAATCATGCTTTCAAAGCTTAATAAATGGAAAATTAACGGGGTTGAGATGTTATAGGGCAGGTTACCGATAACTCTCAAGGGGCGCTCATCGTTTTTAATACTGGAAAAGTCAAACTTCAGAGCGTCCGCTTCGTGAATTCGAAAGTTTTGGTTCAACCCAAAACGGAGAAGCAGGGTGGGAATCAGGTCCCGGTCCAGTTCTACGACATCCAGCTCGCCAGCGCGCTCCAGTATACCAGCCGTCAAGGCCCCTTGGCCGGGGCCAATCTCCACCAGATGCTCACCCTGTTTGGGATGAATAGACGCAATAATTTCATTGATTACGCCATGGTCATGGAGAAAGTTCTGGCCAAAACGCTTTCGGGCCTTATGGTAGGGGACATCGGTCTGAGACATGAGGAGTATTGCTCAACTGGGGAGAAACTATCCGTGACAGTCAGTTATGAAAATGGAGGTCATGGATGCCTGTCAAACCGGTAATGATAACTTTATGCCGTAGCTTTTGCTAGGAAGCTGTTTAAGAATAGGTTGCCACTATAGCAGTGGCAGACAATTGGTCCGAATTTTTTCTGGCATCCTCACTACGGGCGCTATTCTTGGGTCGCTTCTCGGGAGACTATCAGGCTTATGCGGGTAATATTACTTCTCTATGCCAACATCATTCTGAAGTGCTTTAAATCTGGAGAAGGCTTCACGAGCCGTTATTCTTAACAAGGGATTTCTAGTCGTCATATCTATTAGTAATTGAGTTAGGTTCTCAGCACTTTTCTCGGTGAAATAGCCTTGGTTGTGTAATTTATTTGCCAGCGTTTTAATATAGTTAACAATTAACTTCCGCTGTTCTTTTTGCTGTGTCTTTGGCAGGTGCGCAAGCTTTATCTGCCTCGGCAGTCGTTTTGTAATTTTTCCTGCCAGACTTTGTGAGTCTATAGCCAGGAATTCCTTGTGTTCTACCACGTATTTATCAATTCCCCGCCCCATGCCTGTTACTCCCGACTCCCGGTCTTCTTCTGGAATGGGTAACAGGCAGCCGTTTTTATCCAATACACTCCCCGTTTCCTCAAGTGCCCGGATAATCAGCAGGGCGCTGCCATACACATCGCTTTTTATACTCAGCACTCCTTCTGGAGGGCAAAATCTCAGGTTGCCTTTATACATTTTGGTTTTATTGTTGGGGAGCTTTTCTGTCTTACCAAAGTCTGCGATTTTTAAAGAGCCGTCGTCATAGATAAGACAATTCTCAGGCTTGAGATCTCCATGGGCCATATCTGCTCCATGGAGGTTCATCAAACCATCGAGGTATTGCACACAATAATCAAGGCGCTGGCCAAAGGTGGTTGCTTTATTTTGAATGGTTGCTTCCAGGTCGCCAGCGGCTTTTGCTGTTTCCAGTGAGAATTGATCGTCAATCCTATCCTGACCGGTTAGCGGCTTCATATCGACAGCAAGATGAGTTGAATCAGAAACAGAGCGTTTTATTTCCTGTGTCTTTTGATACTCCTGTTTAAGTGCTGCTTCTCTAGAATATAATCCGAACAACTTTCTGACCGGGGTGTAGACAACCACTTTACGATCATTGAGATTTTTGGCCTCAAATACTTGTTTGTCAGCGCCTTTGGCTATTAATGTGAACTCGAGCTTTACTCGTGACACTGTGTGATGTTTGGTTAGGGAAGAACCTCTCCAAATGCTTTTTCTTTCCTCTAAGGCAGTGCGAGCGGATTGGTCTGACGCAGGTGCCGATGGTTGTGTCATTGGTGGAGGGCTGATCTCATTTGGCATAAGTGCACTGGATTCCCATGTTGAGATTGATATCCATAACGTCACAGGTCATGTTTTTTCATCGACATCAATACTCAATCTGTGAGAATCAATAGCAGGCTGGGATCTGTTGATGATTTATTGTCAGTGCAATAGGGGATTTAGAAATTGCGGTTGGAATTATATGCACACAGTGCTTAATACTCTCCATTAAGCAATGGTTGATAAAGCCAATGATCTTTTCTGAGCCAGACTGCGTGTCGTGCCCTTATGTGCAGACCATACAGCGAAACGTCAACAGATCCTGGGGGAAGGTTAACTGCAGGATGGGGTCGTCATATCCAGAGCTGTTTCGATAGCGGTATACAGGCTACCCGAGTCGATGTTTCCTGTGCCTGCGAGATCAAGGGCAGTGCCATGATCCACGGAGGTGCGTACGATGGGTAGGCCAAGAGTGATATTCACCGCCTGTCCGAACCCTTTGTATTTCAGAACGGGTAATCCCTGGTCGTGATACATGGCTAAAACAGCGTCAGCCTGCTGTAGCAGCTTTGGATTGAACAGGGTGTCAGCAGGTAGGGGCCCGGTAAGGTTCATTCCCAGGGCTCTGCAGTTTTTCAGAACGGGAATGATTGTTTCGATCTCTTCCATTCCAAGATGACCACCTTCGCCCGCATGGGGGTTCAACCCACAGACAAGAATATGAGGGGAGGGAATACCAAACTTCTCTTGTAACTCACGGTGGAGGATTTCTATAACTTGTGTCAGAGAGTACTGGGTAATCGCAGAAGAAACCTGAGACAGTGGAAGGTGGGTAGTGGCAAGAGCGACTCTCAACCCCTCTGTCGCCAGCATCATTACAACTTTTTCAGTGTGGGTCTGTTCGGCGAGAAATTCGGTATGACCACTGAAAGGAATGCCGGCATTATTAATTACTTCCTTGTTTACCGGACCAGTGACCATTCCGTCAAAAAGGCCATTTACACAGCCTTGAAGAGCCAGCGTCAGTGTATCAAGTACATACTGACCATTAGCCGGGTTAATGATACCTGGTTTTGTAGGGCAGGCCATGCTAACTGGTGCAACCAGCAGGGTGTTTCTTTCGGCTGGCTCACGGCTAGCCGGGTTGAAGAGCTGGAGGTTTACGGAAAGTCCCAGCTTCTTTGCACGTTGCGCCAGAAGCTCAGGATCTGCAGCGATTACCAGTTGAGTGGGTTTGGACAACTTATGGCTTTGTGATGCAAGCATCAGGCAAAGATCCGGCCCAATTCCTGCAGGTTCCCCGGCGGTGATTACCAGCCGGGGATGAGTGGGTTCGATATTGGGCGAGAGATCCATATCAGAGCTGTATCTCAACATAGGTCTGGTCACGAACTTCTCGCAGCCAAACTTGCAGCTCTTCTTCAAACTTACGGTTACTAAGCAGTTCTCTTACCTGGTTGCGACGTACCTGTGTACTGATATCGGACTGTCGTTTACCCAGAACTTCAAGAATGTGCCAGCCATAAGTGGTGCGGAATGGCTCACTGACAACCTTTTGCGGAATGATGTTCATAACGGTCTGGAATTCAGGTACCAGTACATCCGGAGATATCCAACCCATATCACCACCATTGAGTGCGGAAGCGGTATCGTCAGAATAGGCTTTAGCCAGCTCGCTGAACTCTTCTCCTGCCTGAACCCGCTGATACAGTTTCTTGGCCTGCATTTGCGATTCAAGATTGCTGCGGATTTCGTTGGGTTTAATCAGAATATGGCGAACATGAACCTGACTCTGAACCACTTTTTCATTACCCCGGGTATCCATCAACTTGAAAATATGGAAACCTGCAGGGCTGCGAATCGGTGCGGAGGTCTGTCCTTTGGACATTTTTATTGCCTGTTCAGCAAACAGGGTTGGTAGCTGGTCGGCTTTTCGCCAGCCAAGATCTCCACCTTCCAGGGCATTCTGTCCCTTGGAGTTGGCAATCGCCAGCGCTTGAAAGTCTGCTCCTTGACGAAGCTGACTCGAAAGGTCGTTGGCATGACGTTCCGCACCCTGGATCTGGTCAGGTGTCGCATTATCAGGCGTTGCAATCAAAATATGAGCCAGACGGTATTCTGTCTGCATTTGAGACAGACCTTCAGGAGAACTCAGGAAGTTATCAATTTCCTGCTCACTGACCTGAACACGCTGGGCAACCTGACGCTGACGAACACGGTTAAGAATCATTTCACGGCGAATCTCTTCACGCGCCTGGCTGAAAGAGAGACCATCGGCTTCCAGGTTTTGCTTGAACTCTTCCAGGGTCATCTGGTTGCGTTGGGCGATACGAGCAATGGCATCATTGAGTGCCCAGTCATCAATACGGATTCCTCCGCGTTTGCCCATCTGGATTTGAATATTTTCCAGTATCAGTTGTTCCAGTACCTGCTTTTGCAGAACCTCTTCAGGAGGCAGCGCAATATTTCTGGACGCAAGCTGTCGATGAACTGCCTCAAGTCGTGCATCAAGCTCGCTCTGCATGATGACGTCCTGATCAATTTTGGCAACAATACGATCAAGTTCTATCCGACTCTGAGTTATACCTTTCTGAGCGGCTTGAACCGCTTCGGCTGATTGCGCATAAACTCCACTACTGCTGAATGACAGCAGGCACAGGGAAGCCAGTGCAATGTGTTTCAATCCCTTCATCATCTACTTCTCATCCCCTGCGTAACCTTTAATACCTTCAAGATACTCTTTAGTTGAGCCACTGGTGAGATCCCCAAGTCCTCTCAGGACAAACTGGAGAAATATACCACTTTTACTGTTGGGGTGATCAATGTTGTCATCAACATCGACCCACTTACGCCACAGAACACGTACCTGGTAGCAGCAACTGTTATATTCGACTCCAGACAATATCTCAAGGTTCCGCTTGTTGGTTAAATCGTACTGCCAGCGTCCCATGGCTGACCAGTTATTGGAAACGGGCCATGCCACAGAGAGGTCTGTCTGGCTCAGGTTGTTGTCAGTAGTCAGGTATGTACCCGGATTATTCGGATCCTGGATATTACCGTTCTGTTCATTTTTAACATAACGGTCAGCCTGTCTCAGGTAGCGATAGCCAGCGTTCATTACCCGACGATCACTTGGCTTGTACTGGTAGTAAAGACCATAGCTATCCAATTCATTATTGCTGGTATCCCACATCAGATCCTGACGGAGATTCATCGTGCGGTTTATGTTATAGACCAGCTCTGATGCCAGTGGTGATACAGCGTCCTGCATGTCTTCCCGCAGTCGTTCTGTCTCATCGTTTGGATCGGTATCCAGGTCTTGGTCAACACCCTGATCAATACCTGCGTTCGGGCTTATCCATAGTTGACGGTCTTCAAAATAAACGATCTGGCCAATACCAAAACGAACCCGCTCGAAACCATCGTCTTCTATCAGTCGAGTCGTCAGACCCAGAGATAGCTGGTTGGCATCTCCCAGCCTGTCGTGTCCAGAGAAACGGCTGTCACGCCATAACGAGTGGTAGTTGAAGTTCATCAACGCCGTATCAAACACGGGATTCATCTCCTGCCCCTCAACATAAGGAGAATAGAGATACTTCATTCGGGGTTCCAGTGTGTGGGTAAATGTAGTCCCGCCAATATTAGTGAAGCGATCAAAGTAGAGACCACTGTCGATGCTGAAACTGGGTACGGTGGTTTTTGGAGACTCGGTGTAATCTGCTGCGGTGAAGCTGCCAAAGTACGCCTGATTCAAGTCATCAATAACATTCTGTTGGTCCAGATCAGTTAGCCGGTATTCAACGTGCTGAACCTTTACTGAGGGGCGAATAAAACCATAACTCCGGTCAAACGAGTAACCTGCCCCCGTTTCCAGGTAAAGCCGCTCACCGTTTGCACTTTTAATGCCATAGCCGGAATCGTAATTGCTCTGGTAAACGTCATCTGATGGGTTTACCAGCGTTTCATTCAGGTAATGCCAGTTGTCAGCACGAGTGAACTTGGTGTAGTCAGCGACATAATTCAAGTTCAGGCTGTCATTGGCCAGCCAGTTACCCGCCAGCTTTATTTGTGGCAACTTGTTATATGGATCATCTGCTGTCTGGTTCATGTTCTGGTATTGGTGAGCATCAAGGCTCAGCTGCCAGCTATGATTGGTATCGCCTCCCAGATAACGAGTGCCAACTCGCTGGTTGAGTGGTGAGTTTGCAGACAGGTTAAGGGCGGTGCTGAAGTCATCTAGGTAATTTTTATCGCTGGCTTTTGCGTAGTCTATTTCTGCAATCCAGCGACTGGTTAAGTCGGTCTTATGGCGATAGTTAATTAGCCACCGATGATCATTGTAGTAAGGGTTTTCTTTCTTCAGCTCATCTTTATCCAGTAGTCCTGAGAGACCCAGTTCTCCCTGACTATTACCTGCGAGATAGCGGAATTCATTCTCCAGCATCAGCCCCCGTTTGCTCATATAGCGGGGCGTGAGTGTCGCATCATAGTTTGGCGCAATGTTCAGGTAGTACGGAATGGAGAAGTCCAGACCATTATCACTGCTCTGGGACAGCGTAGGATAAAGGAATCCCGATTTTCTGCGGTCATCAATAGGAAAGGATAAATAAGGGGTATATAGGATTGGCAGCCCCTGTACACGAACCACGGCGTTTTTAGCCAGGCCCTGACCACTGTCCATATCAAGGGTCACGTTTTGTCCGAACAACTGCCAGCCTTTGTCACCCGGAGGGCAGGTGGTATAGGTGGCGTCGGTCAGCTCAAGGGTTGAATCTTCATTGCGAACTATGCGAGTCGCACTGCCACGGGCTTTCTGTTCATGCATCACATAAGCTGTGTTCTCAAGTGTTGCCCGGCCGCTGTCCAGTTGTAGATCACCCTTATCACCGGCCAGGAGTACGCCTCTCTCACGGAAGCGAACATTGCCTTCGAACTGGCCATGGTTTCTGTTTTTATCCAGAGATGCCTTATCACTTTCAAATTGTCGACTACCCTGGCGAACAATGACATTTCCTCTGAATGTGGCAACAGACGCTTTGTCATAGCTGGACTCATTAGACTCAGCGACAATAGGTGCCTTATTGACATCACCGGTATCGTCTTTACCAGGCCTTGGCGGTTCAATATAAGCACCACAGCTATAGAATGGTTCAGAGGCTCTCATTTCCGGTGGAAGGTCTTGGATAGGTTGCCAGTCTAAAAGGGCTTTCAGAGAGTGGTGCTGTTCTTTTGAGGCAGAAGCAGTGGCAGGCACACTTTTTTTCTGGGCCCTGGTTTTGGGCTTGCTTCTCTGTACTTTTTGCACTGGTATTGGTTGCGCTGTTGATGGATCACAGCTCCACTGGCCATTGGTCAGTGTCTGGCAACGCCACTCAGTCTGTTGTGCTCTGGTTTCAGCTGCGATTACATTAGAGGCTGGCTGGCTGGCCAGAATGCTGGCAGCAATGGCTAATGTGAGGGTTCTGGGGGTAAATGGTAAATGATGCAGATGCATGTCCATAGCTCAGCAATCCTGGGGCAACGTTCTTATTTGGCGAAAAGGCTGCGTTAAAATAAAGGTACTCTGTTGTTTATTTGAAACCACGAAAAGTGCACTGTTAACCTTCTCCACGGGCATAGGAGAGGCAGAGCAGAACAGCCCGCGATAGCTGGACTTGAAACACGTAGTGTTTTCTGCTCGATTAATGAAGCGGCTTTTCATGAAAATAAACTTGCTCGTTCTACGGGCTTTTTGTCGACATACAAACCGTTTGCGGGCCAATTTAATTACCGGTGGAGAAGGGCTTATTTGGCCGGTTACCCATCACTCAGTAGAGTGATACAGCAGAAAGGCTTAAACCTTGCAACATGCAAACTGGATCAGAACTGGAACATTCTATATGCATTTGCACCGGAAATGCAGTTTTAAATCCATTGGGAACTTTGAACACGACAGCCTGAAATGTCAAATATCCCGGGATTATATGCTGCCCAATCGTGACGATTGCAGGGAAATGAAAGTCATTGGAAGCTTCAATAGGCCAGAATAACTCTCTGTGATAGTCTTGAGTATTGATCTGACATTATTGCTTAACAGGAAGCAAACGCGTTGGCCACCACAATTTCAGAGCTTCAGACCTCGCCTGAACATGCTCAGCGCCGGGAACAACTTGCACAATGGGTTGTCTCAGTTCTATCGGATGGAAATGACCTCTCTTTTGATAAAGACCTTTCTTTTGGTAATGAGGGTTCCGGTGAGGGCATTTCAATGCCTTTACAGGCGATTGGCAGTGATGCCGGGTTTCGAAAGTATTACCGGGTTCAGACTCCCCAGAGAACGCTGGTTGCAGTCGATGCACCTCCGGCAACAGAAGATACGCATACCTTTGTTGATATAGCCCGTCGCTGGAGAGCCGGGGGGGTTCATGTCCCTGAGGTCTTTGCTGTCGATTTCGAATGTGGCTTTATGCTTCAGGAAGATTTGGGTGATACGCCAATGCAGGCTTTACTGCATAACTCTTCAGCAGATCAGTACTATCCGGAACTGTTGGATACATTGCTGTCTGTTCAGAAGCAGGCGTCTGAAAACCTGCCTCCTTATGATGAAACGTTAATGCGTTTTGAGCTATCTCTATACCCTAAGTGGTTTCTCGGGGAGCTGTTGGGCTTTGAAACAGAGGGTTCAGAAATAACCGGCCAACTGTCCGAACTCTTTTCCGTTCTGGTTTCAACCATGCTTGAGCAGCCCCAGGGTACTGTTCACCGGGACTATCATTCTCGGAATTTGATGTTCACGCCTGACGGTATTGTCGGTGTGATTGACTTTCAGGGAGCTCTCCATGGCCCGCTGCTTTATGATGTGGCTTCCTTATTAAAGGACTGCTATATCTCCTGGCCTCAAGAAAAAATTGATCAGTGGTTTTCTGCGTTTATGACGCGCCACCCGATATTGGCTGATTATGATTTAGAACAGTTAACAACCTGGTTTGACTTGGCGGGCCTGCAGCGTCACCTGAAATGTCTGGGGATTTTTTCCAGATTGTGGCTTCGTGATGGCAAGCCAGGTTACCTCAAGGATATTCCAAGAACATTTGATTACGTACTGTCTGTTTGTCAGCGATACCCTCAGTTCGAAGAGTATGCGCTTTGGTTGCAGGAACATGTCAAACCGATCATGAATGAAAGGCTTAAGCGTGTACTGGAGGGTGCCAGCGTATGAAGGCCATGATTCTAGCGGCGGGTTATGGTAAAAGACTCAGGCCCATTACCTTGTCCACTCCCAAACCTTTGGTGCTGGTAGCGGGTAAACCACTGATTACCTATCATATTGAACGTCTGGCACAGGCTGGCTTTCATGAGCTGGTTATTAACCATGGTTGGTTGGGTGAAAAGATTGAGCAGGCACTTGGCAGTGGTTCAAACTGGGGTGTTAATATTCAATACTCCCCTGAAGGTGAACCGCTGGAAACCGGTGGGGGGATCGTTCAGGCTTTACCTATGCTGGGTGATATGCCTTTTATCGTGATGAACGGGGATGTTTATACCGACTTAGAGTTGGGCTCCTTAAGATTACCTGAAGGCATGTTGGCTCATCTGGTGATGGTGGATAACCCCGATTTTCATCCGGAGGGTGATTTTTGTCTGAGAGATGGCCATCTGTTTGAAAAGGATAAAATGCCTTCCGGTCAGAATTTAACATTCAGTGGTATCAGTGTTCTGTCTCCACGTTTGTTTGATGGGTGTCAGGTAGGAGAGTCTTTTGCTCTGGCCCCTTTATTGATTCGTGCCATGAAACAGGACAAGGTTAGTGGTCAGTACCATAAGGGTTTCTGGACTGATGCTGGATCTATAGTACGACTGGAAGCACTGGAGCGCTATCTTAAACAACAGCTTCAAGAACATCTCCAGGATCAAAATCAAAACAATCTTCAAGATCAGAGCAGGACTTCATGACCGCAATAGTAATTGGCGCATTGGTTGGGTTCATGACCGGGGGGCCGTTTGGCGCTATTTTAGGCGCGTTTGTTGGTTCCTGGATTAATCGCACGTACCTAGGTGGACGGGGGGCAGCAGGTTTTGGTGCTTCTGCCGCTTCTCGTCAAAAAGCGCAGACTGCTTTCTTCCGGGCAACCTTTCTGGTAATGGGGCGGGTTGCCAAAGCCGATGGGCGGGTGAGTGAGTATGAGATAGAGACGGCTCGAGCTATTATGCACAACATGCGCCTCTCGGAAGATCAGCGCAGGATGGCTATTGATTTGTTTAACGAAGGGAAGAAGCCATCTTCCGATATTGAAGGAGCACTCAGGGCGTTTCGTGAAGTTGCTGGTGCCAGCACATTGATTCCCATGTTTCTGGAAATTCAACTCTCGGCAGCGTATGCAGATGGAGGGCTTAGCCCTGCAGAACAAGCCGTATTCAAGCAGGTCTGCAGTATTCTTGGGGTGGGGAACTTTGCCTTTGACCAGATTCATAAACGGTTCATTGCCCAGAGAGAATATTATCAACAAGGTGGGTACCATTCTGGACCTGGTGGTAGCAGCAGGGCCTCATCAGGAATGGATCTGAAAAGAGCCTATGATGTTCTGGGTGTTTCAGAAAGTGCTTCAGATACTGAAGTAAAGAAGGCTTACCGAAAGCTGATGAGTGAACATCACCCCGATAAGCTGGTTGCTAAAGGGCTTCCGGAAGAGATGATGGAGGTGGCCAAGGAGAAAACGCAGGAAATTCAGGGAGCTTATGATCAGGTTCGAGCAGCCAGAAAGAAAGGTTAAGAGTCTGTCTGACTTAACCGGCCGTAGCGAGGATAGTCCGGTTTGAACTAGTTTATGTACAGATGTTAGGTGAATAGCGGCGCTATTTAGCAAAAAACAGCGTAAAAATTGCCAAATTCGGCTTTTCGCGATCGGTCAGTGGTAAGTCTGACAAGCTCCCAGGGAACTTTTTCAGGATTTAATTGACTAATTGATCAACTGGATCATTCTGTCGATTATTTTCCTGGAGGCCAGAGCTGTGATCTATTCCAAGCGCAAGCAGTTTATGTACTGGTACGTTCCGGCAGCTACCAGGGTGGATCTTGAGTCCAATAGACCGGTAGTTTATTGCTTCTCCGAGTTGCGAAGAAAGGTCAGATCTGCACTGAGAAGAAAAAAGAAATACCTTATCTTCAAAGAGATTAATGGGCTTTCCACCTCCATCGTTGAGAGAGCTGTGCATCCGTCTGCTTGATGCACTCTCCCTCTTTCAATTGGTTTTTCGTACTGCTCATCATGTGTTTTTCCGTATTAGTTCTCTGTAATAAGCTTGTAACAGGCTGTTACGCCTGACATAAATGCTATTGCTCTGAAAATGTGTTTTCAATTGATTGTTATTGTTCACGAGTGACTATACTCCTGCTGTTTTAGTTGGCTAGCTAAGCTGCTACTTTCTTCGGGAGGTTACCCACCAGTTCAATGCACAGCTTCTCCAGAAAAAAAATCCCCAGTGTCGTTTCCCCCATCAAAGCTAACTGGCGTGTTGATGAATCGCGCAGAACTTACAATATTCAATACTGGAGTCAGGGGTATTTTGATATCAATGATGATGGTGAGGCCGTTTTTTCCTCTCCAGAAAAGCAAATAGCGGTGGAGTTCAATGACATAATCAAAGCGCTGTTGAATCAAGGGGCTTCACTGCCGGTATTGGTTCGATTTCCCGAGATTCTTTGCCATAGAGTTCATACGTTGTGCCAGGCCTTCAACCAGGCAATCAGCGATCATGAGTACAGTAATCGCTACCTTGCTGTTTATCCGTTAAAAGTAAATCCTCAGCGAAGTGTTGTTGAAACCCTCATAAGAAGCCAATCGTTGCTGGCTGATAAGCAGCTGGGTCTGGAGGCTGGTAGCAAACCGGAGCTAATGGCTGCGCTGGCTTTGGCCAAACAAACCAGTGCTGTCATTGTATGTAATGGCTACAAAGATCGGGAGTATATTCGTCAGGCGCTTATTGGTGAAAAGCTGGGGTGTCAGGTATACATTGTTCTGGAAAAGTTCTCAGAGCTGGAGTTGGTGCTGTCCGAAGCAAAAGCGCTCGGGGTTATTCCCAGACTTGGGTTAAGGGCGCGGCTTACTTCAAAAATAAAAGGCCGGTGGTATGCAAGCGGAGGTGAGGGCTCAAAGTTTGGGCTGACTACTGCACAAATTTTGAGTGTTATTGCCCGGCTGAGAGAATCCAGTCAGTTGTCCTGCTTACAACTATTGCACTTTCACCTGGGTTCGCAGATTACCAACATCCGGGATGCCAGTCTGGGCATCAGTGAGTGTGGACGTATTTATGTAGAACTCTTTCGAATGGGAGTATCAATTCAGTGGATAGATATTGGTGGCGGACTTGCTGTGGACTATGAAGGGACTCGTAGTCAGAGCCAATGCTCAATGAATTACAGCCTCTGTGAATACGCTAACAGCGTTGTTTCCATAATAGGTAGCCTATGTCATCAATATCTAGTTCCGGAACCCGGAATTATTTCTGAATCTGGTCGTAATCTGGCAGCGCACCATGCTGTTCTGATTACTAATGTGGTGAGTGTAGAAAGCTGTCAGAGTGTATTATCTAAGCAATCTCCTGAACAGCCTTCAGATGACAGTACCTATCAGTTTCATAACCTCTGGGCATCCTGGTTAGAGTTGTTAGAACAGAATTGTCACCGGGCGCTTGTCGAGATTTATCATGATACACAACGAAATCTTGCTGAGATTCATACGGGTTTTGAGGCTGGAGTCGTTCGTCTTGAAGAAAAAGCCTGGGCTGAAAAAATCAACGTGTGTATATGCCATCGATTAATGAAACGACTTGGTTTTAAAAATCGGGCTCATCGGGATTTGATTGATGAACTGAGCGAGAAGCTTGCTGATCGTTTTTATCTGAATTTTTCACTGTTTCAGTCATTACCTGATGTTTGGGGGGTCAAGCAGGTATTTCCTGTATTGCCTTTATCCCAGCTTGATAAGCCGCTGACCCGCCGTGCTTTTATGCTTGATATTACCTGTGACTCGGACGGTGTTATGAGTCAGTATGTCGATGGTCAGGGGATTGAGAGTACGTTGCCTGTACCGCCATGGACGTCAGATGATCCATATTATATGGGGATTTTCCTGGTGGGGGCTTATCAGGAAATTCTTGGTGATATGCATAACCTTTTTGGAGATGCTGATTCAGCTTCTGTGGAAATCATGGCAAACGGAAATATAGAAATCAGTGAATTCTATAAGGGCAATAGTGTTGAAGATGTGATGCGGTATGTTGATCTAAAACCTGACCATTTTTTTCAGGCCTATCGGCAAATGGCTTTTGAACATCTTGAAGAGGAGCAGCGCTCTGCTGCACTGGCTGAACTGGAGTCAGCACTTAAAGGTTATACCTACCTGACAGAGCCTCTGGCAGGTTCAAAAAAGATTTATAAAGAAAAATAAGGAGCAATGAAGTGACAACTCTGGAAAAAAAGGCAGATTACTCACTCTATTCCAATGCTTTTGGTTTCCTGAGGCAGCCACTTGATTTTGACCCGGTCAACAGTGATGCACAGTGGATCATCACAGGGGTTCCTTTTGATCTGGCAACTACCGGCCGAAGCGGTAGCCGCTTCGGACCTGAAGCCATTCGCAAAGCATCGATAAATCTGGCCTGGGAGTCGCAACGTTGGCCATGGGGTTTCAAGTTAAGCAATTATTTGTCCATAGTTGATTGTGGTGACCTGGTTTTTGAGGCAGGTAATGCCAGTGATCTGTGTGAGTCATTGGAGCTGCATGCTGAGGCTGTTCTGGCAGTGGGTAAAAAGATGCTTACGCTGGGAGGGGATCATTTCATTACATTGCCGCTACTTCGAGCCCACGCAAGACAGTTTGGGCCCCTGTCACTTATTCATTTTGATGCTCACACGGATGACTATGATCAAGGGGGGCCATTTGACCATGGCACAATGTTTTATCATGCCATTCAGGAAGGACTGATAGATCCTGAGACTTCTGTTCAAATTGGCATACGCACTCACCATGATCAGGAAAATACCCCGTTCCAGGTGTTCGATGCAGGTTACGTTAATGAAGCTCCAGTAACGGAGATTATTGACCGTATTCATACGACGGTTGCCCATCGGCCTGCTTATCTGACGTTTGATATTGACTGTCTGGACCCCGCGTACGCGCCGGGAACAGGGACACCGGTTTGCGGTGGCTTGACATCAGACCGGGCATTACAGCTGGTTCGTGGGCTGCAAGGGCTTGATATTGTTGGAATGGATGTGGTTGAGGTTGCACCTGCTTATGATAGTGCGGATATTACTGCACTGGCAGCAGCAACTGTGGCATTGGACATGCTTTATGTTCAGGCTGCCAGTATAACTGACCGATAAGTGTTGATGACGAAGAAAATAGAAAGGAGCTTGTACGGTGCAAAATCTGTTTCAACGGTGTTTTCTGAGTATTCTGGTTGCCCTTGGGATTGTGGGTTCAGCGGGTGCAACTGATTTCTATGGCGAGGCTTGGGAGAGGATTAAGAATGGTGCTTTGCTGATCGACGTCCGAACACCAGCGGAATATGCAGAGGGGCATCTTGCAGGGGCTATTAATATCCCTTATCAGAATATTGTTAATGGGCTTGCACAGAAAAACATCACTTTGGATGCAGATATTGTGCTTTATTGCCGAAGTGGTAATCGCAGTGGTAAGGCGCATAAGGCATTAGTTGCCCAAGGTTATAAAAATACGCTCAATGCGGGTGGTTATAGGCAGCTTCAGGACAGGTCGCTAAAATGATAAATGTCTTCGCTGAAAATATCGGTTATGGACTTTTGAAGCTAATGTTTGCCGGAGATTACTCAATATTTTAGAAGACTCGAAACCTGAATGATCTGGGTCTAAATATTGGATTTAATACGATGCTTCATCTCTCAATCAGTAAAATCGCTAACAATACAGACCCAGATAAAAATTGGGAGAATCACAATTCAACCTATCAAATAGAACCTAATGCAACGAATGTTGCAGGCTACCCTTTGTCTGATCTGGTTGGGTATTCAGGTGGTAGAAAAATTGTAATTTTTTGTCCCGAACATCAATGTACTCTTGAGTTAATGCCAGCCGTAAGTGCTAACACTTATATACGAGGAAAGGCAGGAGTATCAGGGAAGCCAATACCAATTCAGGTTGGTGAGCAGGGTGCAGTGGTGCGATTTCATGGTAGACAGGTAGAAATTAAAGTTGATGAGAAGTATATAGCTGTTATCAAGGCTGGATCGCAGATGTTTAATGATCATCAACTTTTTAAATGATAACGATGATGAGCTCATATTTTATGCGGCTGTAAGTTTATAGACTCCCCTCGAGCGGGGGAGTCATTGTATGTTAAACACTCTTCATTTTACCGCCATCAACCACGGTGTTGGTTCCAGTGATGTAACTGGCAGCATCAGAAAGCAGGAACGCAGCAGCATTGGCAAACTCTTCCGGTTTACCATAGCGCCCCATAGGGATAGCAGATTCTGCTGCTTTTCGAACTTTACCCGGGCTGGTATCAGAACGCTTTGCCAGAAAAAGATTTAGCGCTTTGATTCGATCCGTATTAATTGAGCCCGGAATCAGGTTATTAATTCGGATGTTGTATTGCGCCAGATCGGTTGCCAGTGTTTTTACCAGGCTATTGACGCCTGAGCGCATGACATTACTCATAACCAGAATATCGATTGGCTCTTTCACGGCAGAAGATGTCAGCGTAAGAATGCTGCCGCCATTTACTTTCAGGGCCGGCAGAGCGGCTCTGATCAAACGCACGGCACTCATGAGTGTCAACTCAAAGGCAGACTGCCAAGCCTGATCGTCAAACTCCTCAAAGAAACCCGGTGCCGGGCCGCCAGTATTGATCACTAAGCCATCGATATGGCCAAAGTCATTTTGGGTCTCTTCTACCCATTGTGTTATAGAGCCTTCATCCCGGGCATCAAATACATAACCCCGGATTTCAGCCGCAGTTTCTTCGCTTATTGTTGCCGCTGCTTTGGCTATATTTTCCGGACTGCGGCTGGCAATAGAAACTTTCGCCCCTTCTTCAGCCAGCTTTTTTGCGATGGCATAGCCGAGCCCAGAGCTGGCACCGGCAACCATGAAGACTTTGTTTTGAACGCCAAGATCCATACGATGAAACTCCTCTCTGCTTATTGCTTTTGTCGTGAAAAATATTTTGCTTCACTTTTTAATTCTTAAGGATGGCGCAAAATATTTTTCTTTCCCTATGGGCATTGCTTAAGCTCTCAGGGTTTGTGAGGGCGGGCAAGGTACTCAGTGGACTGCATCTCCTGCAGACGACTCAGTGTTCTCTGAAACTCAAATGACAGAGTACCACTTGCATAGAGCGCTTCAAGGTGAACTTCGCTGGATACGATGAGTTTTACACCCCGATCATAGAACTCATCAATCAGGTTTATAAAACGGCGGGCCTGATCATTCCGGTTAGCATCAAACTGAGGAACCGCTTGAAGAATGACTGAATGGTAGAAACGAGCTAGCTCAATGTAATCGTTCTGGCTACGGGGTCCATCACACAGGTCGGTAAAGGTAAACCAGGCTACATCGTTACACAGCTTCACACTATTAATGGGGCGCCCAGAAATTTCAATGCTTTGATAGGATTCAATATGATCCGGGTCGGGGGCCAGGTCAGAAAAGACCTGATTCAGCTTTTCATGGTTCTCGTCATTGAGAGGCCAGTAATAGGTTTCCGCTTTCTCAAGTAGTCGAAGGCGGTAGTCGGTACCTCCATCTACATTGACGACGAGCGTGTGTTTTTTGATCAGTTCAATGGCAGGAAGGAATCGAGCTCTTTGCAGGCCATCCTTATAGAGAAGGTCTGGATCTACATTGGATGTAGCAACCAGTGTAACGCCACGGTGGAATAACTGTTCCATTAAACCGCCGAGAATCATGGCATCTGTGATATCAGAAACAAAGAATTCATCAAAACAGATGATCCTTGCCTCTTTGGCAAGGCGATCCGCAACAATGGATAGCGGGTTTTTCTGGCCTTCCAGTGTCTTCAGCTCTTCATGCACCCGTCGCATAAAGTGATGAAAGTGCATGCGAAGCTTGTCCTGAAAGGGCAGGCAATTATAAAAGGTATCCATCAGCCAGGTTTTGCCCCGACCGACTCCCCCCCAGAAGTAGAGGCCGCGTACTGGCTCCATGGGTTTGCCCAAAGCGCCTTTAATCGCCTTAAAGAATGACTTTCTGGGTGGTTGGACCAACTCTTCAAACAGGCTTTGCAAGTGCTTTACTGCTTCGGCCTGCGCTGGATCCTTGCTAAAGCCATTTTGGGTTATATTCCTGTGATAACAAGCTTGCGGGGTCATAATAAAATACTGATGAATAAAAGCTCGCTGCTTATTGTTTTCATATTTGCTAAAGGTGTCATAACTATGCGTTGAACTTTAAAGGCATTGGCAATTGTGGCCTTTAGGTTTTTCCTGCGTTCTTGCGCCTGGCCACGAACACTCGGGTTTGAGCTGAGCCAGCAACCTTATGTCAACAGAGCCTGGGTAGCAAGGTTTGCATTCAAGAAACAGGATCTACAGCCATGGGTTAATTAGTACTTTACCGACCACCTCGCCATTTTCAATCAGACGGTGAGCTTCTTGAATTTCGCTCAAGGGAAGTGTTGCTGCGATGGGGACTGAGATCTTTCCTGTAGCCAGCTGCTCAAGATAGATTCGCTGATCATTAAGGCGGGAGCCTCGAATGCCCAGGACGGTCATTTCCTTTTTGGTAAAGTCCATGACTTTAAAGGGCAGCGGCTTATCGCTCATGTCGCCTCCGACTGGACAGACAGTTCCTCCTACCCTCAGTGCTTCCAGCCCCAGTTCAATAAGTGACGGCGAACCGGTAAATTCTATAAAGTGATCAATTCCTTCACCATGGGTCATTGACATCATCTGATCATATGCGTGACTGGAATCCATTGTATTGATAACCAGGTCCACACCCAGTGCTTCGATAGAGGAAATTTTCTCGGCCTTTCGGGTGCAGCCGATGATACTTGCCCCCGCTAATCTGGCCCACTGGACAGCTGCATTCCCCATACCGCCGGCAGTACCGGTAATAAAAACAGTATCGCCGATAGCTATCTTGCAACGATCAACCACTATCCGGTGACTGGTGGGAAAGGACCATGATCCTGCCGCTGCTTGTTCATAGCTTACGCCATCGGGAATTGGAAACCAGTAGTGCTCAGGGCGGCATATATACTGGGCATTGCCTCCAAAAGCCGCATGGCCGGGATAATCAATTTCTGTGGAAAGGTTGCCAAGGCCTCTCATTGTATTCGTGCAATAATCGTTTTGTGGGTGAACCAGGCCGAGTACAGCATCACCCGTTTTAAAACGTGTAACACATGACCCTGTTTTTATTACCGTTCCTGATGCTTCACGACCTGGTTGTTGAGGTAGAGGGAATTTTTTTCTGCCGGGGAGGCCGGACTGATTGAAGTGCTTCAGAAAGTCTCCTCTGCGATATTTGATATCCCAGCCGGAAACGCCGGTTGCTATGACTTTTACCAGAAGATCATTTTCACCCGGCTCCGGTATTGGATATTCGTCAACCTTGAGTACACCTGTATCACCATGTTCAAAGATGCGAACAGCTCTCATCATGCCAGCAGTCATCAGGAAAACCTCTTGGCAATAGTTTGTTCCATGAATAACTTCAACATAGTGTGTGAATGATTGGCTGGCAATGTGACCGATTTCAAGGTGGTTGGGCTGTTGCAATGGATTCTGGGAAGCGCTTTATTTTTTCCTCACACCCTGATGAAAAGAGCTATACAAAGTTATCGGGCTTGCTGGTTTTCAGGTGTTTAATTTGAGTAGCTTCAGTCTGGCGCTTCAGAGTCTGGTCGATGCGGGAGTAACGAAAGGTTCTGAGATGGGTGTGCCTGGGGATGAAATGCCCAGGTGGATATGGCGTTATCTGGGTATTAATCTGTCGATGTCTCCTGTCGTTGTAGAAGATCTTTTACTAAAGGTAAGCAGGAAAGCATATTATCGCGAAGTGTTATACCGAAGTCTTGATTCCCAGGGGCTTTGCAAATATTCGGCCCCTTTCGCTATTGTTGCTATTGTTTTGTCTCCTGGCCAGAGTACGGTTACACATGATCACGATGTAGAGTGTGGGCCGTTATTGATCTATGGAGAGGTGGTAGAGTTCTATGGATATACTGATAAATTGCAGAACTCTGGGACAGGTATTGCCATACTGGATAGGAGCCGAAGGTTAAAGGTTTTTCAACCGGAAGCGTATTTTGTGCCGGAAAAGAACAATACGCACCGCTTGCAGGAAGCCTCTGATCAGAGTCCTGCAATTGCACTGAATTTATATGTAGATGCCCATGGTAGAAGCATCAGGCACTGTTTCCCTAACCTTCTGGGTATTGAAAGTAAATCAGGGGCTGAGTGGTGGACAGAGTAAGTGGATTCTGCTCGAATCTGACTTGTGCCTTTATGGACTAGGCCAACTTCAATGGAATCTATACAATAGGCGCTTAAGGACATGGCGTTGTGATTTAATGACAAGGGCGCGGGCCCCACTGAGTGAGGCGATACTGTGGAAAACATGAACGTACTTTGGTTTGTCGGTAGTCTGGCGTTTCTGGCGGGGATTTTGTGTGGTGCGCTTGTTTACCATCTACTGTCAGGGTCGAAATCCCGTAATGGCAAGCTGGAAAACCAGCTGGATGAGTTGCAGCAGGAGTTCAAGGAGTATCAGGAGCGCGTGGGAGACCATTTCACCACATCTGCGCATTTGGTTAACAAACTCACCGATACTTACCGGGATGTCCATGAGCATCTTGCCAATGGCGCAGAAGGCCTCTGTAAGGATGAAGAGGTTCGCAATCGGCTTGGAGACTCTTTGCTGAGCAGTAATGCGTTATTATCAGGTAAGGTTCATAAGCGCCGGAATGAACGTACGCCTCCGCTTGAGCAACCAAAGGATTATGCGCCTAAATCTAGTCCGGATGAGCAGGGGGCTTTGGCAGAAGAGTATGGTTTTAGCAGTGAGCCTGCGAAAGAGGCGAGTGTGGATAAGTAGCCTGATTTGTTGGCTTCTTCTCTTTTGAAGAAGCCAACGATATTAATTTTATTATGCTTCCAAAGCGTCCAGATATTTCTCCGCATCCAATGCAGCCATACAGCCCGTTCCGGCGGATGTAATTGCCTGTCGATATACGTGATCCATCACATCGCCTGCAGCAAATACACCTTCTTTTGAAGTCAGAGTGGCGTTACCTTCAAGCCCACTGTGAACCTTGATGTAGCCATCTTTCATTTCCAATTGACCCTCAAAAATGCCGGTGTTGGGGGTGTGGCCAATGGCAATGAAGCAGCCCATTGCCGATATTTCTTCAGATTCACCGTTGAGTACATTTTTAACACGGACGCCGGTAACCCCCATATCATCACCCAGTACTTCGTCCAAAACAGAATCAAGTATTAATTTAATATTTCCATTCTGTACGCGATCCATCATTTTATCCTGGAGGATTTTTTCTGAACGAAATTCCTGACGACGGTGAATCACGGTAACGGTTTTCGCAATGTTGGAAAGATAAAGTGCTTCTTCAACGGCGGTATTGCCTCCACCAACGACGACAACATCTTGATTCTTGTAAAAGAAGCCGTCACAAGTAGCACAGGCGGAAACACCTTTCCCCTTAAAGGCTTCTTCGCTGTCCAGTCCCAGGTAGCGGGCACTGGCTCCCGTTGCAATGATCAGGGCATCACAGGTGTATGTATGACTTCCTTTGAGGGTGTAAGGTTTTTTGCTGAAATCCACTTCTTCAATATGGTCAAAAATTATTTCAGTCCCAAAGCGCTTGGCATGGGCTTCCATATCCATCATGAGGCCCGGCCCCTGAAGCCCTTCCTGTCCACCAGGCCAGTTGTCTACCTCTGTAGTGGTGGTTAGCTGGCCACCTTGCTGCATACCGGTAATCATGACTGGGTTGAGATTAGCTCTTGCTGCATAGACAGCCGCAGTGTAGCCAGCTGGCCCGGAACCAAGAATCAGCAGGCGGGAGTGTCTGATTGTGCTCATTATGTACTCCATTGGGGAAGGGGTAATGATTAAATGGGCATATAATAGCTATTGCCTTTCTGCCATGGCAATTGGCAAAAATGATAGATTGCATTGCCTGACGCTATTGAAGACAGAAGAAAGTAAGAGAAATGGCTTTAGCTGTTGTAATATTTAGGGCCTGTTGACGTTTCGTTGCGTGCGCAGCGTATCAGGGCGCTCCTGTGACTAGGCGCGGCATTACAGGAAGGCTGGTTGCGTTTCAAAATGCTGCAACAACGGTATAGTGGCGCCCTGATACGTCCTTCGGATGACTCAGAAAAACACCATCTGCTTTGTCAGACTCGCTTGGTGTAGACTGACTACGGGCTGCGCAAGTCTTTCGCGCATATGACGTTTTTCTGAGCCACTGAGCCCCGCAACGCAACGTCAACAGGCCCTTACTTCTGGCAAGAATTAAAAATAGAGTGATGACACATAACAACCCTTTATCTGGTCCCGGTTACTTTATTCAGGGCCTGAAAATGATCGTACTGCCACAGTTGAGATGGTTTGTTTTGATTCCACTGGTTATCAATATTCTGGTGTTTGGTGGGATTATTTACTGGGCATCGGGCCATTTCTCTTTGTGGATGTCACAACTCACAGGTTGGATGCCCGAGTGGTTGGCATTTCTGGAATACCTGTTGTGGCCTCTGTTTTTTCTGGCACTGGCAGCGGTCATGTTTTTTACCTTTACCATTATTGGGAATTTTATTGCTGCTCCTTTTAATGCACTTCTGGCAGAAAAAGTGCAGCGTATGGAGGGGGCTGATTTGCCAGACCTCCAATTGTCTGACTGGCTGGTCATTGTCCCGAGAAGTATTGGTCGAGAGCTGCGCAAACTGCTCTATTACCTGCCTCGTGCAATAGTGCTGTTACTATTATCCTTTGTTCCTGTACTGGGTTTTGTGCTGTGGTTTTTATTCAATGGCTGGATGATGGCTATCCAATATTGCGATTATGCCGCGGATAACCGAGGCGTTTCTTTTTCCGATATGCTATCAAGACTGAAGCCACAAATATCAAAGTCCTGGCCGTTTGGGGCGATTGTAAATCTGGCTATGTTAATACCATTGGTTAATTTGTTGATTATTCCAGCTGCAGTCGTTGGTGCTTCCCTGTTATGGGAGCGTGAAATGGAACAGAAAAATGCAGCAGTGTGAGTTTTATTAAAGGCAAATAAAGGAGCGGATTGAATGAGTTGTCTTTTCTGTAAAATTGCTTCAGGGGATATTCCTGCTGATAAGGTGTTTGAAGATGATGAGGTGGTGGCATTCAGGGATATTAATCCTGCGGCCCCAACCCATATTCTGGTCATCCCGAAAAAGCATATTGCAACCATGAATGATGCAATGGCAGAAGATCAGTCACTGCTTGGCAAGATGATGCTGGTGGCAAAAGATATCGCTGCTCAGGAAGGGGTTGATGACGATGGGTTTCGCTTTGCCTTGAATACCAACAGCCATGGTGGGCAGTCAGTGTATCACATACACCTTCATCTGCTGGCTGGCCGTCAAATGCAGTGGCCTCCAGGTTGATTTTTTAACCACGAAGCACACAAGTTTTTAGAGTCTTTCTTTGTGCTCATTGCGTGCTTTGTGGTTCAAGCAGTCTACTCAGTCTCAATAATCTCGTAGCTGTGAGTGATTTCTACGCCACCTTTACCGAGCATACGGGCTACAGAACAGTATTTTTCAGCGGATAAATTGACGGCACGCTGTACCTGAGACTCTTTGATATTGCTGCCTTTGACGACAAAGTTCAGATGTATTTTGGTAAACACTGCAGGAATGGCATCAGCGCGTTCTGACTCAATATCTACATGACAACTGGTGATGTTCTGTCGTGCTTTTTCCAGAATATTGACTACATCGACAGAGGAGCAGCCACCTAAGCCCATTAGAACCATCTCCATGGGGCTTGGAGCGTTCTTCTGGTTTTTGTCTGCATCCATAACCACTGAATTGCCACTGGCAGTCAGTCCTAGAAAACGCTGGCTATCGACCCACTTTACTTGTGTCCGCATTCGAAATTCCTGTTCTGGTAATTGAGGCTGTTTCTCTTTTCGAGCCATTCTAAAGCCTTTAAATGAAAACAACCATTACCAGAGGAAAACGAGTGATTTAGCTAATGCCTCTACCTTTTTAGTGAATAAATCCGAGTTTAAAGGTATAGAAGTCAGGCTGCCACTTGGCTAAAGGCTCTCTGAGGTGGGTTATATCTGCTTCACTGCCATGGATTTCCAGACGGGTGAGTTCAGCAATTTTACTGGCTTCATCCAGTAAATCAGCAACGTTATCCAAGTGGTGCAGCAATGCATGGGCATTGATATACGCCTCTCTGCAGAGTACTTCGTTACCGTGGCAAGTGAAGCCATAAAATATAACGCCTTCTTCGTTCTGAGTCCTTTCGACGAAGTCCGTCATAAGCTGGCTGAAGCTGTCCATTCTTTCCGGTTTTACTCGGAAATATGGATGAATTGAACAAAATGCAGGCAGCTCTTTCATGGTAAATTACCTTTGGTTTGGGTAAAAGGTAAGCAAAGAGCATAGAAGAGATTAATGCTTTTTTCATATATAGGAGTTGATCACTTTATATTTCAGGTATTTTTTCAGTGAATTGTGCCAAGGCAGTCAAGAAAAAAGACATTCACAATTAACGAAAGAATAGTTTGCGGTATGATATTAACCAAACATGGTCGTTGTGGTGAGGAGATGTTGACAAAGAATTTGCCCGTCAAACCAGGTCCCGGCATGGAGCACTTTTTGTCCATGTGCTCTCAGAAAAGCTATCCAGCAAGAAGCACAATACTTTGTGCAGGTGATACTTCCGAGACGCTTTATTATATCGTCAAGGGGGCTGTATCTGTTGTTATAGAAGACGACGAAGGTAGAGAGATGATCGTCGCATATCTCAATCAGGGCGATTTCTTTGGTGAAATGGGTTTGTTTGATGAGGATCTTCCTGAACGAAGTGCCTGGGTCAAGGCAAAGACCCCCTGCGAAGTAGCTGAAATCAGCTACCAGCAATTCAGGGGGCTGATTCAGAAAGATCCTGATATTTTGATGCTGCTGTCAGGTCAGATGGCAACTCGTCTGAAGGATACTACCCGGAAGATGGGAGACCTTGCTTTTCTTGATGTTACTGGTCGGGTGGCCAGAACGCTTCTTGATCTATGCCGTCAACCAGATGCCATGACTCATCCTGATGGCATGCAAATTAAGATAACCCGTCAGGAAATTGGCCGTATTGTTGGATGTTCCCGTGAGATGGTTGGTCGGGTGCTGAAAAGTCTCGAAGCCCAAGGGCTTGTTTCTGTTAAAGGAAAAACCATGGTTGTTTTTGGTACTCGGTAGCTTGTGAGGGCTTGGGTATCATAGCTACCAGCACTGTCAGCACTATTAAGTAAACGTATTTGAGACCTATACTGAGTTTTATAAATATACTCAGAGGCTACGTAACATGGTTAACAGAGACATCAGATTCCTGACCCTACCGATCATATTTTCTGCTTTAGTGTCTGGTTGCTCGGATAATACGAGTCATGTAGATAATTCGAGCAGAGTTGAAGAAAAGCTGGAAGTTGTGATGTTTCAGGTGACCTCGGCAGGTAATGGGCCCATGGTGGGGAAAGTAGTTATTCATTACGCTGACGATGATGATATTGCTCAAGGGGTCAGGTTTCAGCCTGCGCTTCATGACTTGCCGCCGGGGGCGCATGGTTTTCATGTTCACGAAAATCCTTCCTGTGAACCTGGAGAGAAAGGTGGTCAGAAAGTTGCCGCACTGGCCGCAGGTAGTCATTATGATCCTGAGAAGACTGGCCATCATGAAGGGCCTGAAGGTCATGGACATTTAGGAGACTTGCCCACATTAATGGTTGATGATTACGGGAATGCAGTTACCCCTGTGGAGGCTCCCCGACTTTCATTATCAGAGCTGAGGGGGCACTCTCTTGTCATTCATGCTGGTGCTGACAACTATTCTGATAATCCTCCTCTGGGCGGTGGTGGTGCCAGAATAGCCTGTGGGATTATTCAGTAATTCAAACGTGATTGAATGTCAGGGAAGAGTAGCCGACCTTTAGGGTCGGCCAGTATTATAAATAAGCACCAAATAATTCCTTCAGGGCTTGGCCAGGATCTTCCTGTCGCATGAACGCCTCGCCTACCAGAAAGCTTTTCACATTGTGCTCGATCATGGATTCCACATCATTTTTAGTATGAATGCCACTTTCCGTTACCACTAGTCGACCATCGGGAATTGAGCCCAGTAGTTCAAAGGTATTTTCCAGACTGACTTCAAAGGTATGCAGGTTGCGATTGTTGATACCAAGAATGGCTCCTGGAAGTGGCAGGGCTCTCTCCAGTTCATCCGCACCATGTACTTCAACCAGAACATCCATTCCCAGTGATTGTGCCAGCGCATTAAACTCTCTGAGTTGTTGATCAGAGAGAGCGGAAACGATCAACAGAATACAATCAGCACCAATCATTCGCGCCTCGTATATCTGGTAGGGATCCACCATAAAATCCTTTCTCAGTACGGGCAGGGAGCAGGCTTCCCGCGCGGCTAGCAAATATGCTTCACTACCCTGAAAGAAGTCATGGTCTGTTAACACCGACAGGCAGCTGGCTCCTGAATGTTCATAGCTTCTAGCGATGTCTGCGGGTTCAAAGTGTTCCCGGATAATCCCTTTGCTAGGAGATGCTTTTTTGATTTCAGCGATTACTGCTACTTGTTGCTTCTCAATTTTTGCGAAAAGGCTGTCAGCAAAACCTCTTGTAGGTGAGCTGTTTTTGGCAAGCCTTATCACTTCATCCAAAGGCTTTACAAGGCTGCGCTCAGAAACTTCTTCATGCTTTCGCTTGACGATTTTATTTAAGATGGTCGGTAATGGCATGCACCTGTCCTCAATGAGCATCTGCTGAAAAAACACGTGTGAAGCTGGCCAGTTCGTTCATTTTTTCCAGAGCCAGGCCACTGTCGATAGCATCCTGAGCCATTAGGATGCCTTCTTCGAGGCGGCTGGCGACGCCTGAAAGGTAGATGGCGGTGCCGGCATTCAGGGCAATCATACTGGCCGCTTTTTCAGCATATCGTCCTTGTTGTTTACCAAGTGCATCCTTGATCAGAGTGAGTGATTCATTACTGTCTTTCACATCCAGCCCAATCAGGCTTTGTGAATTAATATTAAAATCTTCTGGTTTCAGGGTGTATTCGAAGACTTTGCCATCCTTCAGCTCAGCAACATGAGTTTCACTCGCAATACTGATTTCATCCAGTCCATCGACTGAATGCACCACCATGACATGTTCATTACCGAGTTCACGGAGTACTTCTGCCATGGGACGGCATAGCTCTTTGGTAAATACACCAATCAGTAGATTTTTCACGTTAGCCGGATTGGACATTGGTCCAAGAATATTAAACAGCGTACGAATACCCAGTTCCCGACGCACACCAACGACATTTTTCATGGCTGAGTGGTGGGCTGGTGCAAACATAAAACCGACGCCCACCTCTTCAATACAGCGGGAAACCTGCTCTGGGGTGATATCCAGATTGACCCCGGCATGCTCCAGAAGATCGGCGCTGCCACTTGAGCTGGAAACCCCTCGGTTGCCATGCTTTGCAACGTTAGCGCCGGCGGCGGCACAAACAAATGCAGAAGCAGTGGATACGTTAAAGAGGTGGGCACCATCGCCACCCGTACCAACAATATCCACCAGATGATCAGTATTCACCTGTACTGAAGTAGCGAGCTGTCGCATGACCATTGCCGCTCCGGTAATTTCCTCGATGCTTTCGCTCTTCATCCGCATGCCAACCAGAAAAGCTGCAATCTGTGTGTCACTGCACTGGCCGGTCATTATCTGCTGCATCACATCGACCATTTCATCCCGGCTGAGATCAAGGTGCTGCACAATCCGACCGATGGCTTCTTTTATTTGCATGATGTCACTCCCTGAGTCTGTTATACCGATTGTTTGAGGAAATTGGCCAGTAGGTCATGGCCTTGTTCAGTCATAATGGATTCTGGATGAAACTGAACGCCCTCAACGGGCAGCTCTTTATGGCGAACCCCCATGATTTCGTCATTACTGCCATCTTCAAGCTGAGTCCATGCGGTTACCTCAAGGCAATCCGGCAGGCTTTCTTTTTCAATAACAAGGGAGTGATAACGGGTTGTTGTGACGGGGTTAGCCAGATGCCGGAAAACGCCAGAGTTCTGATGGTGGACTGGAGAAACTTTACCGTGCATGACCTGTCGGGCTCGAATGATCTTGCCACCATAAACCTGACCAATGCTCTGGTGGCCCAGGCAAACACCAAGAATCGGAACTCTTCCTTGAAAGTGTCGTATGACATCCATTGATATGCCGGCTTCATTGGGCGTGCATGGACCAGGAGAGATGACGATATGGGTTGGTTTCAGTTTCTCAATGTCCGCAATGGTAATGTGATCGTTTCTATGGACTTCAACGTTTGCGCCCAGTTCTCCGAAATATTGAACCAGATTAAAGGTGAATGAGTCGTAGTTGTCGATCATTAACAGCATCAGTGTTTCACCTCTGAGGAGCGCTTATATAGTTTTTGAGCACCATAAGTCGGCTGGCCACGACCCATAAAGCCGGTTTGAGCCATGGCTACGGCACGAAATATGGCTCGTCCTTTGTTCATGGTTTCCTTCCATTCCAGATCAGGGCTGGAGTCGGCAACAATACCTGCACCGGCTTGAATATGAAGTTGACGATCCTTGATAACCGCTGTCCTGATAGCGATAGCGGTGTCCATATTCCCATTCCATGCCAGATAGCCAACCGCACCACCATAGACTCCCCGTTTAACGGGCTCCATTTCGTCGATGATTTCCATCGCACGTACTTTTGGCGCACCACTCAATGTCCCTGCAGGTAGCGTAGCTTTTAGTACATCAAGGGCATCCAGTCCACTTTTTAGCGTACCGGTTACGTTGGAGACAATGTGCATAACATGAGAGTAACGTTCAATCACCATTTTATCGGTAAGTTTTACTGATCCGGTTTTTGCGACGCGACCAACGTCGTTTCTTCCAAGGTCGATTAGCATAAGGTGCTCAGCGAGCTCTTTGGGGTCATTGAGAAGCTCGTGTTCCAAGGCCTTATCTTTTTCTTCTGTATCGCCGCGCTTTCGCGTTCCTGCGATTGGGCGAACAGTCACATCACCATCTTCAAGTCGAGCCAGAATTTCAGGGGAAGAGCCGACGACATGGAAGTCTCCCAGATCCATATAGTACATATAGGGGGAGGGGTTTGTGCTGCGCAGTGCCCGATAAAGGTTCAGTGGAGAGCTGTCAAAAGGAATAGACATTCTCTGAGACAGCACCACCTGCATGGCATCGCCAGCCAGAATGTATTCACGAATAGTACCCACAGAAGCTTTGAAAGCCTCTTCCCCAAACCCTGACTGGAAATCGTCTTCTGTGGCCGGGTTCAGGGATGCCTGAACGGGGGGTTGAATATTACTGGTTTGTAACTGGCGTACAAGGTTGTCCAGACGGAATTGTGCTCTTTCCAGTGCGGCAGATTCATCAGGGTTTGCATGGGTGATCAATATCAGTTTGCCGCTGAGATTATCGAATACCACCAACTCATCAGACACCATTAAAAGGATATCTGGTGTGTGCAATTCATCCCTGGGGGCACTTTCTTTGAGCTTTGGTTCAATGTATCGAATAGTGTCATAGCCAAAATACCCCACCAGACCGCCGGTGAATCTGGGGAGTTCTGCCAACTCCGGCACTTGGTAACGCTGTTGGAAGGCTTTGATAAATTCCAGAGGGTCGGCTGCCATATGCTCTTCAACTATCTGGCCGTCGGTTTCTATCTGAATATGATCACCGTTCACCCTAAGCAGGGTACGACAGGGCAGGCCAATCATGGAGTAACGCCCCCATTTTTCTCCACCCTCTACGGATTCGAGCAGATAAGAATAGCGGCCATTGGCAAGCTTAAGATAAGTGGTTAGTGGGGTGTCAAGGTCTGCCAGAATCTCACGTACTACCGGAATACGGTTGTATCCTTCGCTGGCCAGACGCGCGAATACTTCAGGCGTCATAGTAGGTCTCTCGAATAAAGTTGATGGATATTTATTAATTTGAATTATCTATGTTGGCAACAACCATGTTGCGGCTGGGCTGAAATAGTTATCAGGCCCAAGGCCAGCTTTGCCAGCGCCAGGAAACAGAAAGGAGGGATGATGAAGGTAAGCGCGTATCGGGACAGCAGTTATGGTTGCTGTTCCTCAATTGAAAGGTATGTTGGTGGTAACAGTGTTTCACTGCAGACTCCGGATGCCCGCTTCCCTACGAATCAGGTAACAGGCCGAGCTAATCAATATTGCTTGTTCTCTTGTAGACCAAAGGTTATATGACCACTCGTTGTATTGCAAATATCCCGGTGTATCAGCAGGTGAGCAGGCGCTGTTATCTGCTGATAGCTTAGGGTATCTCTCGGTAATAGATTCTTTTGTAATCCGGTATTAATCGTGTGGTGCGGGGAATGGTTGTGCCAGAGCTTCTGGATACCCGCGATATTTGGCAATGGATTTGGCTTTCTCAATAATAGTGGTGTTATCAAGCATATTGGTTAAGGGAAGCAACGGTTTCTGCCATCCTTCTTGTGGTTCTATCCATTCTTGCTTTTTACAATGCTCAATTATCTGTTGGGTGGCATACAATGCCGATGAAGCCTTGACAATTTCCAGGCGGGCATAACGAAGTCCGTCAAAGGAGACGTCTGCGGCACGAAGAGCCGGATCATCTCCTGGGATCTGTTGTGCGCCACACAGGGGTTTCCCACCCACTTCTGCGGTGCTGAATTCTGGTACCCACTGACTGAAGTGAGTAATTGCTCGCTCAGTGCGTGAGCAGGTATCTGCCCATTGCCAGCCATGCTTAATATTATCCAGAAATGTGTCAGGTAAACATGGCTGGGCATTATGGTGATCACTTGCCACCAGACCGCCCTCAAACAAAGTAATGTCTTTGGTCATTCCGTGTAGTTGGATAAAACCCTGGGGGTAAGGGGTAAATTGCGCCATTCCATTAGGCGTTCCCCGCTCCCCATGGACGATGACTTCCGGCCACACACCCTGTTGTGATGGCCAGTGCGCTATATAAGCAGCTTTGTACTCTACCCAGCGTCTACGTGTTCGGTTAGCTATGTTATCCAGTGTGCCGGTTTGGAATCCGCAGGCATTGATGAGAAAATCCACCTGATGCTGGCATCGTTGACCATGCTTGTCATGGCTTTCAATGGTCCAGCCGCTAGAAGACTCCGCTAACTTAACAACCCGGTGATTCAGGTGAAGATGAGCGTTCGGTGAAGCTTCCAGTCCCATTGATGCGGTCGCCGCTAGCCGGAATATACTTAAACCAAATTCCTGTACCAGGAATAAGGGGAATTTTATCTGCTCATGGTTTATAAATCGGGCAACGGGGGTCATCCAGTCATCGGCGGTAGCTGGCTGCTGTGGTAAAGGACGATTTACCAGTCGCAAAATGTCTTCTTTATGGTAAATCTTGAAATAATCACCTGGGTTGCCAAGTACTTCATTTTGAGGGTTACTCATTACCATCTCATGATAATGCTGTCTCAGCGCTTTCAAACGGACTAAGATCGCCTCGGGTTTTTCAGGGTCGCTGGCAGGAATGGCTATTACTGTTGGCCTGTAGTTCACCGTACCAGGAAAGGCGTGAATAGTGTCAATGGATTGCTCCAAGAGAGCGATGCATTGTGATTTAGATATCTCGCGATATAAATTGCCACCGGCGTGTAGATGACAGATAGGCGGACCACTGACAAGGCTGTCTTTAGCTTCAAATAAATGGGTTGTTATGCCGAGCCCTGCCATTTTTAAAGCGGCTGTGGCACCTGCTACTCCGCCGCCGACAATGCCCACCTTGAATGGCGGGCGTTCTTCATATTTCATTATTTCAAAGTTTAGGGTGCGTGACTGTTAATCGATTTAAAGATTTGCTGTTCTTCGTCAAGCGTCGTGCTGCTCTTCTCACAAATTTGAGTTCTTATCTTCAATTTTTAGCCATCCTCGCTGCGGGGTGGCTTGACGACGCTATTCTCTGTCAGCCTCTCGGGTGCGCTAATTCTTGATAGCGTCAGTCACCGGTTGAGTGACTGACGCTGATTACACATTAAAATAGAGTATCTCTGAACTAAGAGGTTAGAGAAGTTCAGTTAAAGAAGATACAACCAGGTCTGGGTTGGCTTCTTCTATTGGGAGCCCGTGGTTGTAACCGTAGGGCAGGCCAATCACTTTAACTCCCGCTGCTTTTGCGGCACGAATATCATTGATGGAGTCCCCGATCATAAGGGTATGATGTGTCGGAGCGCCAAGTGACTTCATGGCATGAAGCAAGGGCATTGGGTGTGGCTTCATTTCTGACAGACTGTCCCCGCCTGACACCCAGTCAAAATAGTGATCAATATCCATCAGTTTTAGCAGGTGATGGGTAAACTGTTCACTTTTATTGGTAATGACTGCTTGCTTTATGCCGCGCTTCTTCATTGCCTGAAGAAACTTTACAACTCCTGGATAGAGATAACTGTGCAGGCCAAGTTCTTTATCATAATGGAAGCAGAAGCGCTCATAAGCCTCTGTAAACAGTGGCTGGTCCACTTTTCCTGGTTGATCTCCGCTTATATCGTCAGTGAGTGCGCGCTTAACAAGAGCAGGAATGCCGTTGCCAACCCATAATCGAGTTTTAGACTCACCAGCAACCGGCATGTCCAAATCAGTAAGCATTTTGTCCAGCGCAGCCGCAAGGTCTGGCACGCTCTCGACCAAGGTACCGTCCAGGTCGTACATAACCAGTGACAGGTTGTTCAGAAACGGGTGGCCTTTAGAAGATGTTGGGCTCATGATTTATAGCGCCACTACTTCAGCGAGTTCAGAGCGCATTTGAGAAACTACATGCTGGTAATTTTCGGCACCAAAAATGGCAGAACCTGCGACAAACGTATCGGCGCCTGCTTCAGCGATTTGGCGAATATTATTAGCAGTAACACCGCCATCAACCTGGAGGCGGATGTTTAGGCCGCTATCATCAATCAGCTTGCGTACCCGGCACAGTTTTTTCAGTGTAGATGGGATAAACTTCTGACCGCCAAAGCCGGGGTTTACCGACATCAACAGGATCATGTCCAGCTTGTCCATCACATACTCAAGCACATCGGGAGATGTTGCAGGATTGAGTACCAGTCCAGCCTGACAACCACCTTCGCGAATAAGTTGTAAACTGCGATCAATATGTTCAGATGCTTCCGGGTGGAATGTAATCATACTGGCACCCGCTTCAATAAAATCACCGATGATACGATCTACAGGGCTAACCATTAGGTGAACATCGATGGGGGCGGTGACGCCAAACTTTCTTAGTGCCTTGCATACCATAGGGCCTAGGGTGAGGTTCGGGACATAATGGTTATCCATTACATCAAAATGAACCCAGTCGGTACCGGCGGCTAAAACATTTTCAACCTCTTCGCCCAGGCGGGCAAAATCTGCGGAAAGGATACTCGGGGCAATAATAAAGTCGCGCATGGTGTTCCTGATCTGCCAGTGTAAGATTTTTGGCGATTGTAACTGGTTGCCGCTGTTCTGTCAGGTATGACTGATAATATGGGAGCGTAAAAATGTTCCCAGACTTGATAAGTACCATTGTTTTTCATATTGATTGATTGTCCGGTATTCATATTGATGTACTTGGAAACTAAATCTATTTGATTGTGGTTTTATTATTTTTTTGTAAATTATTTTTCGAGTTTGTTGCGTGTCTATAGTTGGGGGTTAGATTCTATTAATTGGTGTTCTTGTGAAGTGGTGGGTTGATTATTTCTATTTAATGAGGCTTGTGATGAAAATTAAAGCTGCATATTTGTTTTTTTCAAGGGCTTTGTGGTGGAGGTGTCTGTTTTTTTTGGGGGGATGTATCGTATTCTTGATTACGAGTCAGGTGCAGGCGAACTACCACAGCCTTTCTGATGAAACTCAGGATCAAGTTTATGAAGGATCTTTTGAATTGAGGGATATATATGGTGTTAAAGGAGAATTGAAATATACAGGAGGGTGTTTACTGGGTGATGCTGAGTCGTGTCGAATAAAGATTTCTGTCCCATCAAGGGCTGAAGAAATTGATGAAATGGAAGAGGTTGAGGATAAGTTTTTTGGTTATGTGAATTATCTTTCTTATCTTAAAAGAACCGGGCAATCATTGTTTGTTGGCTTTGAGGAAGTCCTGACTGAATCTGCTTCTGAAGTTTCTGGTTACAGGGTGCTGTTTACAACGGAGAATAAAATCAAACGTTTTGTAAAAAGAATTGATTCAAGAGTGATGCCTACTCCTCTGAAGAAAAACCCTTTACTACTTTTTTCAATTCTGGCAACGCACCAGTCAAGTCTTGATTTGATGTTTTCTCCTGAAAGGAGTCTTTATATCCTCAGTCTTGAGTGGGGGGATTTGAAATCGATTCATATCAGTGGTGCGGGACGAGGAGGTGTCTACGGCTACCGTTATTATAACTTTCCTAAGGATAATGAACTTTTCTTGGATATTGGTGGGCCATTCAGTATCAATGGGGTATCAGAAGGGATTGGGTTTAAATTTGTTGATAATGATAAAACTCAGCCTCCTGTGAGAATGGTGACTGGATACCACAGTGACCAAAAGAACTGGTTTATTAATCGAATGTCTATAGCTGTTACTTACGTTGCTCTTGCGGGAGGTTTTGGTGTGAGTTTCTGGCATAAAAGCATTGTTGGCTTTTTGGTGAGTTCTCTTTTGCTGGCTGTAGAGGCTCGCACGAGTGCTGCTTCTCTGGAGCTTCAAACGCTGGCCAGAAGGATTCTGCCGGATGGACTCCAGTTTAACCCTGATTTTCAGGGGCGGCATATCTTAAAAGTCCTCAGGGCCTCAGGAGTGGAGTTAGATGCCGTCTATTAATGTGTCAGCCTTGAGGCTGTGAAGGCCTTTTAATTTTTATGTAAAACAATGATGTAGAAATATTTTGTACCAATCCTTAACGTAATTGGCTCTTTAGGCTTGGTACAGAAGGCAAGAGAACAGAGTTCTGAATGTTTAAAGTGTATCAGGTTTCAGAGGGGGTTTATTTCCTCTTGCCAAACGGTATAATACCGCTCCCGTTTCCCGATTGAGCGCCCAATGTTTTGAACAGGCCGGTATTGCTGATCTGGGGCTATTAGCCTGGCTCTTGCCCAGCAGGGAACGGCCGTGTAGGAACAGGTATCGCGTGAGCGATATCATAGAGGCGAATTTAATGAAAACTTTTAGTGCAAAGCCAGAAACCGTAAAACGTGACTGGTTCGTAGTGGATGCCGAAGGCAAAACGCTGGGTCGTCTGGCAACAGAAATCGCCCTGCGTCTGCGTGGCAAGCATAAGCCAGAGTTCACTCCTCATGTGGATACTGGTGACTACATTGTTGTAGTAAACGCTGAGAAAGTACGTGTTACTGGACGTAAGTCCACTGACAAGATGTACCACCGCCACACCGGTTACATCGGTGGCCTGAAGTCCATGAGCTTTGACAAGCTGATCGGACACAAGCCTGAGCTGGTAATCGAGTTGGCTGTTAAGGGGATGCTGCCCAAGAATGCCCTGGGTCGTGCCATGTACAGCAAGCTGAAGGTCTATGCCGGAAGCGAGCACCCACATGCTGCTCAGCAGCCTCAGCAACTGGAAATTTAATCAGGGGTGGTTATGTCTGTAACACAATACTACGGAACTGGACGTCGTAAGTCCTCAACCGCACGTGTTTTCCTGAGAACTGGTACTGGCAGTATTACTGTCAATGGCCGTACTCTGGATGAATACTTCGGTCGTGAAACTGCACGAATGGTAGTTCGTCAGCCTCTGGAACTGACTGAACTGACTGAAAAGTTCGACATCAAGATCACTGTATCTGGTGGCGGCGGTTCCGGTCAGGCTGGTGCTATCCGTCACGGTATCACCCGTGCGCTGATGCAGTATGATGAGACTCTGCGCTCTCCGCTGCGTAAGGCTGGTTACGTTACCCGTGACGCTCGTGAAGTTGAGCGTAAGAAAGTGGGTCTGCGTAAAGCTCGTAAGCGTCCACAGTTCTCTAAGCGCTGATATTGTATTCATTCAGCCTGTCGAGGTTCTCGACAGGTTGTTGGATTACTGGAAAACCTCTCATGGTGCCTCTTTTTTTTGGGGGGGACTTTGGGAGGTTTTTTTTGTGCCTGTTTTTTTATTAGAGAAGAAATGCCCGGTTTTTCTTATGGGCATTTTTTTTATGCGCTAAAACCAGTATCATTACGCACTGCCGCTTATGTGGGTACGTATAATGCGATAGCGGCTTTATTGTGTGGGGGGGATTCCAGTTGTTGTGTTGCCTCTGGGCCATTACAGTTGGTTCTGTCGAAAATAATGTAGTGTCATTGCCTAACAAAAGCCCTGTTATACAAGTAAATCTGTTATCATGTTTTGGTGTGTTTTGTTGGGCTTTGTGACAGAGAGAATGTCCTGCCGATAATAAAGTTTGGGGTTTCAGCTGGGAGCTCGTCTCGGGTTGCAGTATTAGAGAACTCTTACAGTGGGCTTGTGTGGCCCCAGTTATCACACCCATGAACAAAAAGAAGTCATTGGGCATTCAGCCCGGATGGGGAGAGTAGGTTAATGAGTGACAACGGCGTAAACAAAGGCCGGCGCCGCTTTCTCGTGGCAGCGACTTCGGTGGTGGGGGCTGCCGGAGCTGTTGGGGTCGCCACGCCTTTTCTGAAGTCGTGGAATCCAAGTGCAAAAGCAAAGGCAGCTGGTGCTCCTGTTAAGGTGAATTTAAGTAAGCTTGAGCCTGGTCAGCAGGTTATCTATGAGTGGCGTGGTAAACCCGTGTTTGTGTTGCGCCGAACCAAAGATATGCTGGATGAGTTGCCGTCCCAAGATGGTCGTCTACGCGACCCTAAATCAGAAAACTCGGACCAGCCTGAGTATGCCACCAATGTATACCGCTCACGGACAGAAGATGTTCTTGTGCTGGTAGGTCTATGTACCCATCTTGGTTGTTCTCCTAAATATCTGCCAGAAGTCAAACCCATGGAGTTTGATGCAAACTGGAAGGGGGGGTACTTCTGCCCTTGTCACGGTTCAAGATTTGACTTGGCTGGGCGTGTTTATAAAGGAGTTCCCGCCCCAACGAATCTGGTCGTGCCACCTTACTCCTTTGAAGGCGATGATATTCTGATTATCGGTAAAGATGAGGAGAATGCGTGATGGGAAATAAGATAATGGATTGGGTGGATGCCCGACTTCCTGTCACTCAGGCGTGGGAAAAGCATCTCAGTAAGTATTATGCCCCAAAGAATTTTAATTTCTGGTACTTCTTTGGATCTCTGGCTCTGCTGGTTCTTGTCAATCAGATACTGACCGGAATCTGGCTGACCATGAGCTATGTGCCCAGTGCTGAAGCTGCTTTTGCTTCAGTTGAGTACATCATGAGGGATGTGGAATATGGCTGGTTAATTCGCTATATGCACTCAACCGGTGCTTCCATGTTCTTTGTGGTTATTTATTTCCACATGTTCCGTGGTCTCCTCTATGGATCCTATAAAGCACCCCGTGAGCTGATTTGGATATTTGGTATGGCGATCTACCTGGCGCTGATGGGTGAGGCCTTTATGGGGTATCTGTTACCTTGGGGGCAAATGTCCTATTGGGGGGCCCAGGTAATTATTTCCCTGTTTGGTGCTATTCCAGTTATTGGTCCAGACCTTCAGCAGTGGATTCGTGGTGACTTCCTTATCTCCGGTATTACCCTGAATCGCTTCTTTGCGCTGCATGTTGTTGCTCTGCCAATCGTCATTCTTGGTCTGGTTGTTCTCCACATTCTTGCGTTGCATGAAGTCGGCTCTAACAATCCAGATGGTATTGATATCAAAAAGAACAAAGGTCCTGATGGTGTGCCTCTTGATGGTATTGCCTTTCATCCCTACTACACAGTGAAGGATATTGTGGGTGTGGTGGTGTTCCTGTTTGTTTTCTGTGGGATTATTTTCTTCTTCCCGGAAATGGGCGGATTTTTCCTTGAGCATGCTAACTTTGAACCGGCCAATGGTCTGAAAACGCCAGAGCATATTGCACCGGTTTGGTACTTTGGGGCTTTTTATTCCATCCTCCGGGCGATTACCTTTGATATTGGGCCTATCGACTCCAAGCTGGGTGGTGTTATAGCGATGGGTGGTGCAATTGCCATTCTCTTCGTTCTGCCATGGCTGGATCGCAGTCCGGTTAGATCATGGCGCTATAAGGGTATTATCAGCAGAACCAGTATCGTGATCTTTGCCTTTGTCTTTATTCTCCTGACATGGCTTGGAACGCAACCGGCTACAGAAACTTATACACTTATTGCCCAGATTTGTACGCTGATTTACTTTGCGTTCTTCCTGTTGATGCCTTTTTATACTCGGTGGGAGAAGACTAAACCTGTACCGGAGAGGGTGACCGGCTAATGAAAAGAATAATACTGACCATTAAGTTGTTTCTGGTTTCGGTGCTGTTTTCATCGTTGGCGGCAGCAGCCGGTGGGGGCTATCCTCTTGATGAGGCTAATTTGGATCCTTCTGATAAGGCTTCTTTGCAGCGGGGGGCGAAGTATTACCAGAACTTTTGTGCGGGTTGCCATGCGACCCAGTATCAGCGGTATGAGCGTGTAGCAGACGATCTGGGTATTCCCCATGACCTGATGATGGAAAACCTTGTGCTCGATAAGTCCGCCAAGATTGGCGACCTGATGCACAACAGTATGGACCCAAAAGAGGCTAAAGTCTGGTTTGGTGCAGCGCCTCCGGATCTGACATTGGTTTCCCGTGTGAAAGGTGGTCCCGACTGGCTGTATACCTATCTGAGAACCTTTTATGAAGACCCTAGTCGTCCTTATGGTGTGAATAATAAGGTCTTTCCTGATGTTGGTATGCCTCATGTGCTCTTGGGGCTTCAGGGTGTTCAGATTGACAACTGCGGTGATGAGGATCCAACGGCGCGTGATCCGCTTACGGGTGATAAAATCTGTGGCTTGACTATTGACCCTGAGCGTAAGGGGAGTATGACTACCGCAGAGTATGACCAGATGGCTTATGATCTGACGAACTTCCTGGCTTACTCTGCAGAGCCTATGCAGGAGCAGCGGAAGCAATTGGGTATTTATGTATTCCTGTTCCTTGCAGTGTTCCTGGTGTTTGCATATCTGCTTAAGCGTGAGTTCTGGAAAGACGTGCATTAACTCTTCTTTGATTAGTTAAACATATCTAAGGCCGGAGTAATCCGGCCTTTTTTATGGTGGAAGGTTTTTGGTTTATTGGAATCCTTTACTCTCTTTCCATGCTCGCACTACTGTGTGAAAAATTGGGTTGTGGGAAATTAAGGAGTGGGGGGGATAATCACTGGCTGGTAGCAAGATGGATTGCTAATATTCCAGTTTTCTGTTTTCCCTCTGGTATATAAAACACTATGAGTAAATCACTTCGTGACCAGCTAATGAAGGCGGGTCTGGCGACCAAGCAGCAGGCGTTGCAGGCAAAAACCAGTAATAAGAAGAAAAAAAAGCAGGCAGCTAAATCGGGGGATATGACCGATCAGGAAAAAAGACGTATAGACTTGGAGCGTGAAAGGCAGGCTAAGGCAGAAAAGGATCGAGAGCTTAATCGGCAGCTTGAAGAGGAGCGCCAGCGTAAGGCTTCAGAGGCACAGGTTCGACAGTTGATTGAAGTGAATGCATTGTCCAGGGATGGAGGAGAGGCGGAGTATAAGTTTGTCTTTGAGAATAAGATTAAGAAGATTTATGTAACTAACGATCAATTGGCTAGGCTGGAGCGGGGACTTCTGGCTCTGGCTGTGCTTGGTGAGGATTTTCTGGTAATTCCTGCTCCGGTGGCCAGTAAAATTGCTGAGCGAAAGCCGGAAGCAATTGTCATGCAGAATGACAAGTCTGGTGATCTGACCGAGGAAGAAGAAGACTGGTATGCTGATTACCAGATTCCAGATGATCTGATGTGGTAACGGGGGCTAACCCCCCGTTCAATATCAGGCTCTCAAAGTACTTTTCATTGAGAGCGGCACGGCTGCTTAGTCGTTTTTTAGTCGACAGTAGCCAGAGCTTCGATTTCCACTTTGACATCTTTTGGCAGACGAGCCACTTCTACCAGGCTGCGAGCAGGAAAAGGCACCTTGAAGTACTGCTTGTAGACTTCATTGATGTTACTGAATTCTTCCATATCACGGACAAAAACGGTGACTTTCTTCACACGGTTCATGCCGCTGCCAGCAGCATCCAGTACTGCTTTCAGGTTTTTCAGGCATTGGTGAGCTTGTTCTTTGGTATCTTCGGAGACTTCCCCGGTTTCCGGGTCGATTGGAAGTTGGCCGGAAGTTACCACCAGATTGCCAAAGCGCATGCCTTGAGAGTAAGGGCCGATGGCTGGAGGTGCATCAGGAGTTTCAATCACTTTTTCCATGAGAATTAAGCCAGTTTGTTTAGGGAAAGGGGCGCAATTTTAGAGATGCCGATTATGTTTGTCATCGGATCAAAGTCAATGAATGGGTATATTTGGGTATAAATACCTAAAATGATCGAATCCATATTATAGATAGCTAAGGCTGGATGGTTATAGGAAGTGACCAGTATGGGGCGCGCAACTGCTGCAGTGAGCATTATGAAGCATTTGCGCAGTTGTTATTTAGCTGTAGTTCTGTTCTGGAATCCTTGTTAGGTGTGGATAGATAAGAATTCTAGCCTTCAGTTGTTGTTTTCAGGGCTGGATCTGTAATTCCTTTGTTAATTGTATCTTTTCTAAGATCAAAACACTGTTTTACCTCAGGATTACTTAGTGGACCAGAGCAAAGTGAAAACATGCTATCCTTATTGGCATCAATTGCTTGGCTTGCACCAATGTTGGTGATGAAAACCCGGCTTCTTAAGTCTTCTTCACTCTTTGGTTGCAGTTCGAATAGTTCGTCTTCAATGACCTGCAGAGGGTTTTCAGAGTCAGCAAGTTCGGATGGCTTTCTGATGAATGTGCCTGGTGGCTGCATGATATAGATTGCGCCGACTTCTTCTGGTGACAGCTTGGTTACAAATTCCATTGGCCTATCAGCATAGTTAGCGTTCTCATTAACGAAGCATCTATATATATCCTGATGCTTTGGGCTTCGATCTAACATGCCGGATTTGGGGTAAAATCCATAAGGTTTCGTGTTGGGTCCAAGGTTTGATAGTAGAGGCGCTGTTCTGCTTCGCTCTGTTACTGTGTAAAGACTGGCAGGATCGCTTAGTACTACTTCAGAGATGGCTCCCTCCCATGTTGTTTCGTCATCCGGTTTTATTGATTTATCAGTTCCGGGTCTATTTGTCACAACGGCGATAGTGATTTTCCATTGATCCAGATTTTTCTCAGGGTATTCACGAATGAGTGCTTGTTCGAATTTTAGCTGAAAGCCAACCACAATTGGTCGGGACTCTTCATCACTTTTAACGTAATTATTTTTTACCCGGCGTGAAAATGCCTCAACTTCTTTCTTGAAAAGACCTTTTTGTTCTGGGGATAAATGGTCTTTACTATCTAAGTTAATTAACTCTAGCACGGCCTGCCGCATGGCGTCTGGCATGGCAGAGTGAGTTGCAGAGTACATGTTGGGATACCTTCCGATTGCGCAGCCTGAAAGTACGAAAGATTCCAGAACTAACAATAACGTTGGTAGCTGAAAGAATCGTCTCATTATAGGTAGGCAGCTTTTTATTGGTTGAGCGGTAAACTTAGTCTCTCATTTCAGCTTGTCCAGTATTCATAGGGTGGGGCTAGCTGCTGATGTGGTTGTCTTTTCGAGACTGGTCATTGTTAGCATTTATTTAAGGTGTATTTTTCAGAACTTGTCACTTTGATTGAAACTATTGCCATTCGGGATTAACAGCAAATTGCTTCAAGGCATCGAAGAGGTAGCAGTTTTCGATGAATCGAAATACTAACTCATTGATATTTTGGATGCTTAGAGAAAAGTTGTGCGTGCGATTCCTGGGTTTTCTCTATATACATCCATATGTTAAGGCTTTGGCGGGAATCGCTGTCACCGATGTTTTCGAAGCCCTTTCTATCAATAGGGTGTCAGCGAGAAGTTTTAGAGTGGCTGAATTCGGCTTACTTTTGCAGTTCTTTCAGGAGGAGGTTAACTAATCCGCTCCGGTATTTTCTTCTATTTAATAATAGCCACAGCTGTCTTTTCATGGGCTCTTTGGGGAAAGGGAGTTGTACCAGTTCGCCCTGTGACAGCTCCTTGGCAATGCAGAGTTCAGAAAGGCAGCTGATACCAATGCCTGAGCGCACCATGCTTTTGATCGCTTCCGTTTGATTAAGCTCCATCTTCAAGTGCCTTTGGCGTAAATGCTGACCAATATGCAGCTCAAAAAGCATGCGGGTTCCTGAGCCGGTTTCGCGAAGAACCCACTCCGTCTGCTCAAGATGTTCAACCATCATTGTTTTGCGTTTTGCCAATGGGTGGTCACTGGCACAAAAGAGAATAAGGTGGTCCTCCCTCCAGGGAATGGTTTCTATTTCAGGGTGTTGGCAGGGGCCTTCAACGCAGGCCAGATCAATTTCCAGTGCTGCCAGTTTTTCAATGATGGTCGTGGTGTTGTGGATATCCAGTTCTACCGAAATCTCTGGGTTAATTCTTTCAAATCGGGCCAGTTCTTCAGGCAGCAGATAGTTTCCAATGGTGGTGCTGGCACCAATAGTGAGTTTGCCACTGTGATGGTTGTTATGGCTGAACAGGCGGGTGATTTCTTCGCTGCGGTCCAATAGTTCACAGGCAAGAGGCAGTAGTTTCTTGCCTTCTGAGTTCAGAATCAGGCGGTTGCCAGTCCGGTCAAACAATTGGCTGTTCAGGTGTTTTTCCAGTTCAGACAGGGCCATGCTGGTTGCCGGTTGGGACAGGTATAGCTGTCGCGCTGCCAGTTGAACCTGGCCGAGTGTAGCTGTGGCTCTGAAAACCTGTAGCTGTCTTAGCGTGATATGCATGGTATTGATGCTTTAGTGCTTTAACTATCTTGTTGAATTTTATTAAGTATAAGTAAAACTTAATCTATATATTCATAAGTTTGATTTTTCTTATCTTAGGTTGGGTTATATCTTTATTCCAACTATTTTCTGGAGATGAGCGCAAGTGGCTGTTGTTAGTCAGTTTGAAGATGGCTTGCTAATGCATAAAACAGGTTTGAGTGTCCGTCTCAGGAAGGTGCCTACTCCGTTAGGGGGCCTTGCTCTGGGTATTGCCAGTCTTGGGTCTCTCTGGGCATTTGTTCTGCCCCTGTATGCGGAGTGGTTTAAGCTGGCTTCTGCCTTTGTCGGTGGGATTCTGGTATTGGCCATTATTCTGAAGTTTGTTACCAATCCGGATCTTTTTCGAGAGGATCTGGCGCACCCTGTGATTAGCAGTGTTATGCCCACCTGTGCCATGGCAACGATGGTCATTGCCCAGTCACTTCTGTCAGTACTGCCGGTTTTTGCCAGGGGGCTCTGGTTGCTGGCCGTTATTGTACATCTTCTTTTATTTATAGGTTTTACGGTTCACAGGCTGATTGATTTCCGTTTGCACCATATGGTCCCAAGCTGGTTTGTGCCTCCTGTGGGAATCATTGTGGCAGCTGTGACCAGTGCTGGTATGGGGCATGAAAAGCTTGTCTTTATACTGTTTGTATTTGGCCTGTGCTGCTACTTTATCAAGCTGCCGGTCATGCTGTATCGATTGATCTTCAGGGAAACGATTCCGGATGCGGCATTGCCAACGTTTGCCATCATGGCGGCACCAGCCAGTCTTTCTCTGGCGGGATATTTATCAATAACTGACCAGCCAAACTACTTACTGGTTGCAGTCTTGCTGCCATTGGCTATTTTTATGACGAGTCTGGTCTATGTTGCGTTTGTTCGTCTGTTACGCCTGCCATTTTCACCGGGTTATGCGGCCTTTACGTTTCCTATGGTGATTGGGGCTACAGCGTTGTTCAAGCTGGCGGATATACTTAATCAACAGGGCTATCAAAAAGTTTGTGATGTTATTAACAATCTGGCCGGCTTCGAACTGCTGGTAGCGACGGTAATCGTTTTGTATGTTGCCATACGCTATCTCTGGTTTTACTTTTCACCTCGCCATTCCTGATGTTTGCCGAATCGTGGGCTGACCGATCGAAGTGGTCATGAGTGGATAGCAGTCATGGCCTCAAATACCGCTCTTTTTAATATTCTAACTAGGGTGGTGTTTATACGTATAAACGGAACAGGAAATGTCGGTAACACATTCTGGTGCAGGTCTTGCCATTCCCATGCTGATTTTTTGCGGCCTATTCCTTCTGGCGGCCATTTCAGCAATCCTTCTGAAAAAGTTACGCTTCCCTTATACGATTGGTCTGGTCGTTATTGGAATGGCGCTTGGAATCGCTGCTGAATACTGTGAATTACTGGCACCGATCCTTCGTCTGTCTTTGACGCATGACTTGATCATGTATGTGCTGTTACCCATCTTGGTTTTTGAGGCAGCCATCAATATTAAATTATCGGCTCTGATGAAAGAGCTTGTGCCTGTGCTGATTCTGGCGATCTTTGGGGTTGTGCTATCTACGCTGGTGGTTGGTGTCATTCTGGGAGAGCTTACGCCGTTGTCTTTGGCTGGTGCGCTACTGTTTGGTGCATTAATTTCTGCAACAGACCCTGTGGCGGTTATTGCTCTTTTTAAAGAGGTAAAGGCACCTGAGCGAATGTCTTTGTTAATGGATGCAGAGAGCTTGTTTAATGATGCAACGGCCATTGTTATGTTTGGTATAGTGCTTTCAATTATTCAGGCAGGTACAGGCATAACAGGTGGCGCCGTTTTTGCATCGATTATAGAGTTCTTCCGGGTGTTTTTTGGTGGGATTTTTGTCGGGGCAGCTATGGGTGGAAGTATGTTGGCGCTGCTGCGGTTATCTCGCGGCATGCCTTATGTGCATATTGCACTGACAACGATTCTTGCTTTTGCCAGCTTTATTATTGCTGATCATGTCTTTGAGACCTCGGGTGTGATGTCAGTGATTGCTGCAGGAATTATCACTCGCAGTTATGGACGGCGGGCAATGGCTGACTTTATGACGCTTCGCCATTTGGATCCGTACTGGGAATTTATGGCGTTTGTTGCAAATAGCTTTATCTTTCTTCTTCTTGGGCTGAGTGAAGACTTTTTGCTAAGAAATATGGAGCATCTCAGTATGTTCTATCCTACTCTGCTAATTGCTGTCGTTGCTGTATTGCTGGCACGTTTTCTGGTTGTTTACCTGTTGCTTCCCATCAGTAATCTGATTCCGCTAAGTGGTAAGGTGGATGGTGGTTCCATGAAGGTCATGTTCTGGGGGGGGCTGAGAGGTGTCGTGCCTGTTGCTCTGATGTTGTCGATTCCAGACTCAATGCCAGAAAAACGCATGATTATTGAGATGACACTCGCCGTTATTCTTTTCTCCTTATTGGTTCAAGGGACAACCATTGGTTGGTTGATGTCTCGCCTGGGGATAAAAAGACAGGCTTGAGCCTGTTTGAAGTGAATCAATATTTGGGTGCTACTGGCTCTCCGCTTTATAATGGTTGTTTTGGCATTCTGTCTGCCTCCTCCCTCAGGGAGGAGGCAGACTTTATTGAGAAAGCAAATCCATGACTGTTCGCACCCGTATTGCACCTTCTCCAACCGGTGATCCTCACGTTGGTACTGCTTATATTGCCTTGTTTAACTTGGCGTTTGCCAAGAGTCAGGGGGGGCAATTCCTGCTGCGTATAGAAGATACTGACCAGGTCAGAAGCACCCCCGAGTCTGAACAGCAAATTCTTGACTCCCTGCGTTGGCTTGGTCTGGATTGGGATGAAGGTCCAGATGTAGGTGGCCCACATGGTCCTTATCGTCAGAGTGAACGTCGTGAGATTTATGCTGAGCATAGCCAGATTCTCTTGGATAAGGGGCATGCCTTCCGTTGCTTCTGTTCTTCTGAGCGTCTGGATGAGTTGAGAGTTGAACAGACAGCCAATAAACAGATGCCGGGTTACGACGGCCACTGTTTGCATCTTTCCGAAGCGGAGGTTCAGGCTAAGCTGGATGCAGGTGAGCCGCATGTTGTTCGGATGAAGGTACCTGCGAGTGGTGTCTGTAAGGTTGAAGACATGCTCCGTGGCACTATTGAGATTGACTGGGCTCAGGTGGACATGCAAGTGCTGGTTAAGGCTGACGGCATGCCCACTTACCATCTTGCCAATGTTGTGGATGATCACCTGATGGCGATCACGCATGTTATTCGTGGTGAGGAGTGGATCAACTCTGCACCTAAGCATCAGCTGTTATATGAGTACTTTGGCTGGGATATGCCTGTTCTCTGTCACATGCCGTTGCTGAGAAACCCTGACAAGAGCAAGCTGTCGAAGCGGAAGAATCCGACCTGTATTACTTACTATCGTGATATGGGCTATTTGCCGGAAGCGTTGTTGAACTACCTTGGTCGTATGGGTTGGTCCATGCCTGACGAGAGAGAGAAGTTCGGTCTGGATGAGATGCTGGCAAATTTTGATATCAAGCGTGTATCCCTGGGTGGTCCAATTTTTGATCAGGAAAAATTGTCATGGTTGAACGCCAGCTGGATTCGCGAAAACCTGACCACGGAGCAGTTTGCTGACCGATTAGGTCAGTGGTTGCTCAATCGTGACTACATGATGAAGTTTTTGCCTCTGGCAAAAGAACGTGTTGAGCGGCTCAGCGATTTTGCACCCATTGCCGCTTTTATGTTCTCTGGTATGTTGAATCTGTCGCCTGAAGACTTTGCCCATAAAAAGCTGGAAGCGGGTGATGTGAAGAAGGTGCTGCAATTCACTCTTTGGAAGCTTGAGCAGCTGCGTCAGTGGCAGCGTGATCAGATTTTCTCTGAAATTAAAGGGCTTTCCAAAGCAATGGACATCAAACTGGGAGATTTCAATCACCCGATTTTTGTCGCTATTGCCGGAACACCAAACTCCTGGTCTGTTATGGAGTCTATGGAGATTCTTGGCCCGGATATGACCCGTGCCCGTCTTCGTCATGCCGTCGAAGTGTTGGGAGGTGTTTCCAAGAAGGAAGCGAAGCGACTGGAAAAAGAATTTTCAGCGCTTTAAGCAGAGACTCTGCTTTGCTTTGGGGCCGGTGGAAATACCGGCCTTTTTTATAAAAAGGTTTATAACTGCGTAGTTATTCAATAATAATTTTTATAAGCGACGCTTGACAGGATAGGGGGGCATCCATATCATTCGCCCTGCGTTTCGGGGGGCAAAATTAAAGAGCTCTTTGAAAGGCGCTAAAGCAAAAGCAGTTGTTAAATACTTTGAGTATTGTTGCTGCGAAGGTTTTGGGGCTATAGCTCAGCTGGGAGAGCGCAACACTGGCAGTGTTGAGGTCAGCGGTTCGATCCCGCTTAGCTCCACCATTTTTATTGCGGGAATAGCTCAGTTGGTAGAGCGCAACCTTGCCAAGGTTGAGGTCGCGAGTTCGAACCTCGTTTCCCGCTCCAAATCTAGAGCTTAAGTGGTTTTTATATCATTTAAGTCAGAAGGATTGCGTCCCCTTCGTCTAGTGGCCTAGGACACCGCCCTTTCACGGCGGTAACAGGGGTTCGAGTCCCCTAGGGGACGCCACTTATAGACAAGGTCTGAAGAGCCTTTATAATCCATCTTCATTGCGGGAATAGCTCAGCTGATAGAGCGCAACCTTGACAAGGTTGAGGTCGCACTTTCTTGTAACAAGAATGAACCTCGTTTCCCGCTCCAAATCTAGAGTTTGAGTGATCGTTGTATCATTTGAATCAGAAGGTTTTGCGTCCCCTTCGTCTAGTGGCCTAGGACACCGCCCTTTCACGGCGGTAACAGGGGTTCGAGTCCCCTAGGGGACGCCACTTATAGACAAGGTTTGAAGAGCCTTTATAATCCATCTTCATTGCGGGAAGAGCTCAGTTGGTAGAGCGCAAGCTTGCTAAGGTTGAGGTCGCGCTTTCTTGTAACAAGAATGAACCTCGTTTCCCGCTCCAAATCTAGAGTTCAAGTGATCGTTGCGTCATTTGAATTAGAAGGTTTTGCGTCCCCTTCGTCTAGTGGCCTAGGACACCGCCCTTTCACGGCGGTAACAGGGGTTCGAGTCCCCTAGGGGACGCCACTTATTCTCTTCTCTTTATTGAGAGTCGGAGAGCAGGGTTTGAAGAATCCCTAAAATTATCTTCACTGCGGGAATAGCTCAGTTGGTAGAGCGCAACCTTGCCAAGGTTGAGGTCGCGAGTTCGAACCTCGTTTCCCGCTCCAAATCTAGAGTTCAAATGATGATTGTGTCATTTGAATAAGAAGGATTGCGTCCCCTTCGTCTAGTGGCCTAGGACACCGCCCTTTCACGGCGGTAACAGGGGTTCGAGTCCCCTAGGGGACGCCACTTATCTCTTTATAGAGAGCAGGGTTTGAAGAACCCTTAAAATCATCTTCATTGCGGGAATAGCTCAGTTGGTAGAGCGCAACCTTGCCAAGGTTGAGGTCGCGAGTTCGAACCTCGTTTCCCGCTCCAGTTTCAATATGTTGTATTTGTTATGAAAAATGGCATAATACGGCAGGTTGATATGGGGCTATAGCTCAGCTGGGAGAGCGCAACACTGGCAGTGTTGAGGTCAGCGGTTCGATCCCGCTTAGCTCCACCAAACATCGTTTGATGTATGTGTCCCCTTCGTCTAGTGGCCTAGGACACCGCCCTTTCACGGCGGTAACAGGGGTTCGAGTCCCCTAGGGGACGCCACTATTACAGTTATTGTGTAAGCAGTGGTGTCCAGCTTTTAAGCTGATGACTCAAATATGCGGGAATAGCTCAGTTGGTAGAGCGCAACCTTGCCAAGGTTGAGGTCGCGAGTTCGAACCTCGTTTCCCGCTCCAATTAAAAAGCCAGTCCAAATGGACTGGCTTTTTTTGTGCGTGACTTTTATCCGTTTTGAACCAGGCATTGTAAGGGTTATGTGCAGGGCTGGGAGTGGTTTGTTTCTAAAGGCTCGCAGTTTATGTCAGGGATGATTGGTAAATACTTTCAATCGTGCTGTTCAGTGTGGCATTAAACGAATCATCACTCTGCTGGGCAGATAGCCCATTGGTGAGCACTCTTGAAAAGCTGGCAATGATGCCATGGTTTGCCGCCAGTTTGACATTGGCGTCTTCCAGTGGGTAGCCACCGGACAGGGCAACTACTTTCAGAACTCGGGGGTGGTCGACCAGTGGCTTGTAAAAGTCGGCCTCATTAGGTAGGGATAGTTTTAGCATGACTTGTTGAGTATCGGGCAGGGTGTTCAGCTGTTTCAGGATTTCTGTCCTTAAAATTGCTTCTGAGTCGGATTTATCCGGACTATTGATATCGACTTCAGGCTCAATAATCGGTATCAGGCCTGCCGCAATAATCTGCTTCCCGACCTCAAACTGTTGCTGGACAACTTCAGTAATTCCAGTGCTATCGGCTTTTTTAATCACTGATCGCATTTTGGTGCCAAATACGTTCTGGGCGCTGGCCTTTGACAGTAGGGTGTCCAGTTGTGGCATGGGGTTCATCAGTTGAGCACCGTTGTTTTCCAAGGCGAGTCCTTTGTCTACTTTCAAAAAGGGAACAATCTGCTTTTTTTGCCATAGAAATTCGGCAGAAGGTATGCCTTCGATGTTTCGGTCCAGGGTATTCTCAAACAGAATAGCTCCCAGTATTCGTGTGCTGTCAAATACGGCGCTGGTGATAATACGGGTTCGCATTTCATGGACCTTGGCAAACATCTCTTCATCACCATTGTATTGATCTGGTTCAATGCCATAGTGCTGTAATGCCTGTGGTGTGCTGCCGCCACTTTGATCCAGTGCTGCAATGAAGCCATTGCCTGTTTTTACCCGTTGCAGCATGGCAGAGTGAGTTTGTGATGCCATCATGAATACTCCTTCATGTTGATAGTCACTGAGATGAAAGATAAACCATAGAGCGGGATAGTGAAGTGGAATTTCTTTTCTTTCGGGGGGCGCGATGAGTGAACTTGCAATAAAAAATACAGTAATCGGATTGGGGGAGTGATAGGGTGCCGGCAATGCCGGCACCGGGGGAGGTTACAGTACGTCGATGCTGTTCAGATCTTGATGTGCCTGCTCAAGACGGGAGATCATGGTCTCCTGTCCTGCGCGCAGCCATACGCGAGGATCATAGAACTTCTTGTTCGGCTTGTCTGCGCCTTCAGGGTTGCCCAGCTGGCCCTGCAGGTAAGCTTCGTTTTTCTTGTAGTAGTTCAGAACGCCTTCCCAGCATGCCCACTGAGTATCAGTGTCGATATTCATCTTCACTACACCGTAGGATACTGATTCGCGGATTTCTTCCAGGGTAGAACCGGAACCACCGTGGAATACGAAGTTCAGAGATTTGGCTGGAATGCCGAATTTTTCAGAGCAGTATTTCTGGGAGTTGTCCAGAATCTTTGGTGTCAGCTGAACATTGCCTGGCTTGTAAACACCATGAACGTTGCCGAAAGAAGCAGCGATGGTGAAGCGTGGGCTGATTTTGCTCAGAATTTCGTAAGCGTAGGCTACGTCTTCTGGCTGGGTGTACAGCATGGAGCTATCCATGTGAGAGTTGTCCACGCCATCTTCTTCGCCACCGGTGCAGCCCAGTTCAAATTCCAGAGTCATGTCCATCTTGGCCATGCGCTTCAGGTATTCGGCGCAAGTGGCAATGTTTTCTTCCAGAGACTCTTCAGACAGGTCAATCATGTGAGAAGAGAACAGTGGCTTACCGTTCTGCTCGTAAAACTCTTCACCCGCAGTCAGTAGGGCATCAATCCATGGCAGCAGCTTGCGTGCGGCGTGGTCAGTATGGAGGAGAACAGGAATGCCGTAAGCTTCTGCAACTGCGTGGACATATTTTGCGCCAGCAATGGCACCCAGGGCGCCAGCAGGGTCAGTTTTAAGGCCTTTGCCTGCGAAGTAGGATGCGCCACCGTTAGAGAACTGAATGATGACTGGTGACTTGGCCTTGGCAGCAGCTTCAAGAACTGCGTTGATTGAATCGGTGCCAACAACGTTCACTGCTGGCAGTGCAAATTCACCGGCTTTGGCAGCCTCAAAGATTTTCTGAACGTCATCACCGGTAACTACGCCTGGCTTTACCAGGTCCATGATTTTTTGGGACATTGGTTTGATTATTCCTCATCCAAAGGGGGTGGCAATATTTCAATCAGAATGAAATGGGTAGGTTACAACAGGTAAGGATTTTTTCCTAATGAATAAAAAGCGTAGTGGGATTGGTTTTGTAACTATTGTTGGCTGGTGTTTGTCTTTGATTTTATTTGATTGGATGTCGTTGGCTTTATGGTTTGATTTTGAAAATGTTTTTTTTAGTTTATTGGTTTTTATTAAGAATGCTGTTTTTATCAGTATTTTGGGGATTATGTATGGGAAAAGTCATGTCAATGTATGAATGGTGTTGATAGGTTTTGATTCTCTTTTTGGAAAAAAAATCAATAGAAGTTTTTTGATTTGAGTCAGTTTTTTTGTGGTTTTCTTGTGTTGTAATGCTGAAAACAGCAATCGATATATATCTAAAATAATAAAATTAATTAATTGTAATGATTTTTTGGAATATAAGGCTTTGAGCTGTTCGATGAATTCGCAAAGCTTGAAATTTGCTGGTTTGTCGACAGATAGAATTTATCAGTAAATGGCAATGGTCAGGCATTAATAGTCAGGATGCACTATCTTGAGGATGTTGAAATAAAAGACGGACATCTGATGGTTGCCAGCTTATTAAACAGTATTTCTATTCCGAGCGAAGATTTAAAACGAATAGCCTCGGAATTATAGACAGTTTTTTAAAGGTTATCTTGGTTAACTACTAGAGGGCGATAATCATGGCCGGAAAAAAGCAGGCTGAAAAAACCGTAAATAAAGATGCGGTTGTTCAGGATGTTGATGCTCAGATTAATGCATTAATTGAGCGGGCAATGGTTGCAAGGGAGAAGTTTCTTAAGCTGACGCAGGAAGATGTCGACAGGGTGACAAAAGCCATGGCACTGGCTGGTCAGGCTGCTCATATGGAGCTTGCCCGAATGGCGGTTGAGGAGACTGGTCGTGGTATCCTTGAAGATAAGGTTACCAAAAACATTTTTGCGACAGAGTATGTTTACCACTCCATCAAGTATGATAAGACGGTAGGCGTTATTGAAGATAACGCTGAAGAAGACTTTATGCTGGTTGCTGAACCTGTAGGTATTGTTTGTGGGGTTACTCCGGTGACCAACCCGACATCCACCACCATGTTCAAGTCTATTATTTCTACCAAAACCCGTAACCCTATTATTTTTGCCTTCCACCCTTCTGCACAAAAATGTTCCAGTGAGGCTGCCCGGATTGTTCGCGATGCGGCGGTTGCAGCCGGTGCACCTGATGACTGTGTGCTGTGGGTGGAGCATCCCTCCATTGAGGCTACTCAGAAGTTGATGACACACCCTGAAGTTGCCGTCATTCTGGCGACTGGAGGTTCCGGCATGGTTCGAGCAGCTTACTCTTCCGGTAAGCCTGCGCTGGGTGTGGGTTCTGGTAACGTACCTTGCATTATTGATCAGTCAGCCGACATCAAACAGGCCTGTAATGACCTGGTCATGTCCAAAAGTTTCGACAACGGTATGATTTGCGCTTCTGAACAGGCTGCGATTGTTCATCAGGCGGTTTATAAAGAGGTCATCAAAGAGCTGAAGTCTCAGAATGTTTACTTCACCACGCCTGAAGAAACCAGACGGCTGGCTGAAGTGGTCATTCATGACGGTCATGTAAATAGTAAGATTGTTGGCATGAAGCCTTCTTATATTGCAGAGCTGGCTGGTATCAAAGTTCCTGAGAATACCCGCATTCTGGCTGCAGAAATTGAGGGGGTAGGTCCAGAGTTCCCGCTGTCACGTGAGAAGCTGTCTCCAGTTTTGGGTGTGCTTAAGGCTAAAGATGCGCACCATGCTATTGAGCTGGCGGATCAAATGTTGAACTTTGGTGGCCTTGGTCACTCTGCCGTGCTTCATGCCCAGGATAATCAGGTGATTGATGAGTTCTCTCTGGCCATGAAAGCGGGTCGTATCATCATCAACTCACCAAGTACTCATGGCGCCATTGGTGATATTTACAATACCAATATGCCTTCCCTGACCCTGGGATGTGGTACCTACGGCGGTAACAGTACAACGTCCAACGTATCTGCTGTTAACTTGATTAACGTGAAGCGTGTCGCTAAACGCCGGGTCAATATGCAATGGTTTAAACTTCCCAGAAAAATCTACTTCGAGGCTAACTCTCTTCAGTATCTTGAAAAGATGCAGGACATCTCTCGTGTATTTATCGTTACCGATGAGATTATTCAGTCTCTGGGCTATGTTGATAAAATCCTATACCACTTGAGAAAGCGTTCTACGCCGGTTCAGGTTGAAATTTTCAATCAGGTTGAGCCTGATCCAAGCCTGGAAACGGTTCGCAATGGTGCTCGCGAAATGGCGCGCTTTAATCCGGATGTAATCATTGCCCTGGGTGGTGGTTCACCGATTGATGCGGCTAAGGGGATGTGGCTTTTCTACGAACAGCCAGATGCTGACTTTGCCGGTATGGCCCAGAAATTCCTGGATATCCGCAAGCGTGTCTATAAATTCCCGCATCTGGGCAAGAAGGCAAAGCTGGTTGCGATTCCAACCACATCCGGTACTGGTTCTGAGGTGACGTCGTTCGCTGTTATTACCGACAAGGAAAAAGGAGCCAAGTACCCACTGGCTGACTATGAGCTGACGCCTGATGTGGCGATCATTGATCCTAATCTGGTGCTGACGGTTCCTAAGAAAGTGGCTGCAGATACTGGTCTGGATGTGCTGACCCATGCAATAGAAGCTTATGTGTCCATCATGGCTTCAGACTACACCGATGCGCTGGCTATGAAAGCCATCCAGCTGGTCTTTGATTATCTGCCACAGTCTTATGAAACTGCCGACAGAAAAGCGCGTGAGAAAATGCATAATGCTTCCTGTATTGCCGGTATGGCATTTGCCAACGCATTCCTGGGGGTAAACCATGCGATCGCTCATAAGCTGGGTAATGAGCTTCATATTTCTCACGGTCAGGCCAATGCGGTGTTATTGCCACATGTGATTGAGTATAACGGCTGCCCTAATCCAACCAAGGTGGCATCATTCCCGAAATATCAGTACTACATTGCTCATGAGAAGTATGCTGAGATTGCCAAAATGCTGGGCTTGCCTGCCAAGACTCCGGAAGAGGGGGTTAAATCTCTGGCTAATGCGGTTCGTGACTTGATGAAGCGACTGGATATGCCTGCAACTATTCAGGAGATTGGTGTTGATGAATCTCTGTTCAAGAGCAAAATCAGTATGCTGGCTAACCACGCATTTGAAGACCAAACGACAACGGCGAACCCTCGTTTGCCATTGATTTCTGAGCTGGAAGAGCTGTTGAGGAAGGCTTACTACGGTAAATAAAATCCGACTGAAATATGTCGTATACCTCTAATCAGATATTGGTTAGAGGTATTTTTTTGTCCAGTAGTTAGTGTTCAGTCATATGGGAGCAAATGTTATACCAATTAAGTTTTCTAAGCCTGGTATGTCCTATGGGTATTAGCTATGGCGAGGAGTTTCAACGCAGAATTTCTGCTCAGCTAGGCAGCGCAATAGGGGGTTAGAAAATGCAATTGGTATTATTGGCTTGTTAGAGGTTATGCAAGGTGCGATAGCAAGAACATCGCTGTAACTTTATGATCTGAGCTTTTGCCTTGGACGATTGTATGTGTGAGGGGCAATACTGGGAACAGTTACCGAGAGTGGCTGAATAATAAGTCAGAAAATACGAATTCATAGGGCACCACTCTTTTGAGGGTAGCGACTGTTACGCACTGGATAATATGATTACGGTTTCTCTTCATGCCTTGTCGGCAGGTCCTATACAGAACCTTTCTTCCTGCTCATGATGTTCTCACAGGTTGCTTCTGAGTCCGTTCCAGAAGGCTTTAAGTTTATCCATAAAAGACTGGCTGGCGCCTTTAGCCTGTTCTGCCAGCTTTTCTGCCGACGCTTTTCCCTGGTCAAGTTCACAGGCAGCCCGTTCTCCCAGGCACTGGGCTTTGCAGGTGTTGCTGTCCTGTTCGCTGATAAGGCTTGATGCTTTGCATTGTGCTTCGCAGACTGCCTGTTTCTGGTCGCAGGTCAGTAGCTCTGCCTGAGTCAGATGGGGGGAAATGAGAAGTGTGATAATGAATAATTTCTTCATGGGAGGTATTTAATATATAACTTGGTAGGTGAGTATATTCTATCAGTTTGTAAAAGTTGAATAATGGGGAGTTATTGAATTTCCTGCGTAGCTTTACTCGATTAATAAATATCTATTGCTGATTTTTAATATAGAGCTTTTTTATAAAAATATTTCTATTTTATATATTTATGGTGTTAATCGAATTAATGTGTTTTTGCTTTCTTTTTGTGGTGTTTACAAAAAAATTACATTTTTTTTGATGGGAAAAAGCATAAAAAGTTACTGATTTAAGAGTGTTGGTTATGTCAGAAACTTTGCGACCATGTTCTTTTTTGGTTATATGAAAACGGTATTGAATCAAGTTTATTACCAGCTAGGCATATCTGTTTTTATTGTAGGGGAGTCGGAAGTTTTTATAATAGACCTTTAATAACAGCGACTTTCGTCTTGTTTATGGGACAGGTATCTGGTGTTTAAAGGGGAGCTGTCGCTTTTATCGAAGTGGTTATCTTTGTATAGGAGGGGGATTTACTCTGGCTATATGGGGGCTTCGCACAAAAATAATGTTCATATATGGTAATTGTTCAAGGTAAATAAGTGTTGGAGATTTAATCAAAAGTGTCTGCGTCAGGCTTGACTACAGGACTGACAGTCCGCATTATCTGAATAGGTAAAGGTGCTGATCTAAACGTATGATTTAGAGCTGAATTCATCAGTAAACTATGGTTGTCTAGCTGAATGATGTTCGGCCAGTACATAGAGAAAATCAGGAGTCCAACAAAGCTGTGGCGGTTTTGCTGAATTCCAGTTTTTCGATCACACTTTATATCACACTGGTGACGTATGAAGCTGACCAGTGGCTTCGGCAAACGGTTGATCCGGATGAGAAGTGGTGTGAGATTATGTGTTATATGTTGTTCTCTTTTGCATATTTGTAACTCCGTACCACTAAGAAGTCAACCCTTGTCTGTAAGTTTGTGTGCTTCAGGGATATAAGTCCTGTGAAGTGGGTTTCAGAGTGCCGCAGTGAGTGTTGTGTGAAGGCTGGATAAAAGCCGTGACCTGCCGTTAAACCCTGTAGTTATGTGTTAAGGCTTTCGCTATAGGTGTTTTTACTCTGCTGCATTCGCTAATGAAATCCTTTTTACTAGAGACAGGGCGGTTCGTCCGCTTTGATTAACGGTATTGGAGACATCATGATCAAGATTGCTATTAATGGCTACGGCCGTATCGGTCGCAACGTACTGCGTGCCCTCTACGAAGCTGGCCGTCGCGATGAATACCAGATTGTTGCCATTAATGATCTGGGTGACACCAAAATCAATACTCACCTGACTAAATACGACACCGTTCACGGCCGTTTCAATGCACAGGTTGAAGAAGGCGAAGGTGCACTGTTCGTAAATGGTGACGAAATCAAGACTTTCTCTGAGCGTGATCCTTCCAAGCTGCCATGGGGTGAGCTGGGTGTTGACGTTGTCTTTGAATGTACTGGTGTTTTCCGCTCTAAAGATTCTTGCAAGCCTCACTTGGATGCAGGTGCCAAGAAAGTTATCATTTCTGCTCCTGGCTCAAATGTTGATGCGACCATTGTTTATGGTGTGAACCATGACACTCTGACTGCAGATATGACCGTTATTTCTAACGCTTCCTGCACTACTAACTGTCTGGCTCCAATCGCCAAGCCGCTGAATGACGCTCTGGGTATTGATAAGGGTCTGATGACCACTATCCATGCTTACACCAATGACCAGCGTCTGAGCGATGTATATCACTCTGACCTTTACCGCGCTCGTGCTGCTGCCATGAACATGATTCCAACAGCTACTGGTGCTGCTGCAGCTGTCGGTGAAGTGGTTCCTGAGTTGAAAGGCAAGTTCGACGGCATGGCGGTTCGTGTTCCTACCATCAACGTTTCTCTGGTTGACCTGAGCTTCGTTGCTGCTCGCGAAACAACTGTTGAAGAAGTTAACGAAATCATCATCGCTGCAGCGAAGTCTAACCCTGCAATGTCGACTGTTCTGCATGTTAATCATGAAGAGCTGGTTTCCATGGACTTTAACCATAGCCCATACTCTTCTAACTTTGACGCTACTCAGACTCGTGTTCTGGGCAACCTGGTTAAGGTTATGTCCTGGTACGACAACGAGTGGGGCTTCTCCAACCGTATGTTGGATACAGCCAAAGCTTTGATGAACGCATAACGCGATCTGAAAGGTCATATCAACACAGGCTCGTTTAACGGGCCTGTGTTGGTTGCGATATATCGTATACAAAGATAGTTCAATGCCTGACTTCCAGGTTGGTAGTAAACAAAGAGAAGACAGTGTTTCTGAGCAGTATGCTCCTAAACTTTGAACAACACTTTCTTCTTTTGTTTGCACTCCGTTCAATAGATTTGTCCTGCAGGCTTTAAGAGCAAGGGTGTACAGGTTATGAGCGGTGGCCGTGCACATCATTGATTCATAAAGGCCTGTCGCTTGCTGTATTGACTCCTGTGGGATGGTAAAGGCCCATGAGAGCGACGGGTTCACAAGCGAGATGATTATCATGCTCAGACGCACTAAAATTGTTGCAACCCTTGGCCCGGCAACCGAATCAGAAGATCAGCTGCAAAGGCTGATTGAAGCAGGTGTTAACGTAGTCCGCCTCAATTTCTCCCACGGTGACCCTGAAGATCATAAAGCCAGAGCTCAGACCATTCGCTCTATTGCTGCAAGACTTAATCGCCCGGTAGCGATTCTGGGAGACCTGCAGGGGCCGAAGATTCGCATCGGTCGTTTTCAGAATGGCAAAATCCATCTTCCTGATGGTGCGAGCTTTAATCTGGATGCCGGCCTCCCAATTGATGATGGTGATGAAACTCAGGTTGGGCTTGGCTATAAAGACCTGCCGAATGACTGCAAGGTCGGTGATGTTCTTCTGCTGGATGATGGGCGTATCAGCCTTGAAGTGGTTGCGATTGATGGCGCTTGTATCAAGACCAGGGCAATCAATGGTGGTGAGTTGTCGAATAATAAAGGCATCAACCTGCAAGGTGGTGGTCTTTCTGCAGCGGCATTAACCGAGAAAGATAAGCAGGATATTCTGCTGGCGGCTGAGCTGGAAGTAGATTATCTGGCGGTATCCTTTGTCCGACGTGCCAGTGATGTTGAAGAGGCTCGTCGTCTGATGCGTGAGGCTGGTGGTACAGCGGCTATACTCTCAAAAATTGAGCGTGCCGAGGTAGTCAATGATCGTGAGCTTCTGGCTGAAGTTATTTCTGCTTCCGATGCGATTATGGTTGCCAGAGGTGATCTGGGCGTTGAAATCGGTGACCCGGAGCTGATTGGTGCGCAAAAGCACATGATCAATGAAGCGCGCCGCTTGAATAAGCCGGTTATCACCGCCACCCAGATGATGGAGTCAATGATTCACAACACCCAGCCAACCCGTGCGGAAGTTTTCGATGTGGCAAATGCTGTGTTGGATGGTACCGATGCGGTGATGCTCTCCGGTGAAACTGCTACAGGTAAACGCCCTGACGAGGTCGTAAAGGCCATGAGCCGAATCTGCCTTGGTGCTGAAAAGCAGGGCGTTGAATTCATGACTGAGCGCCGGGTTGGCAAGTTTGAACATGTGGATGAAGCTATTGCCCAGGCAACCATGTTTGCAGCCAATCATCAGGATGATATCAAAGCGATTGTCTGCCTGACCAAAAGTGGCGCTACGCCGCTGTGGATGTCCAGAATTAACACTCGTCTGCCTATTTTTGCCATGACTCGCTATGAAACGACTGAGCGCCTTGTGGCGCTCTATCGTGGTGTTGAGGCAGTTTCTTTTGACAGTGGAACCGAGTACGGCGCGGAAGTGAATGGGAGAGCCATTAGCGTTCTTAAGGAACGTGGTCTTCTTGAGGTGGGTGATAAAATTATTTTGACCAAAGGTGAAAGTCAGGAAATTGAGGGTGGAACGAATACTATGCAGATCATTTACGTGAGCTAAGGTTGTCCCTCTCTTAGGTGTTTTTCATTAAACCTGTAACTGATTTTTGCTGTTGCTTTTTATAAGCATTTGGCACTTGGAAGGAGAAGAGCCTAGCATGACCGAATTAAAGCGAGTCGGTGTTTTGACCTCCGGGGGAGATGCTCCTGGTATGAATGCGGCCATCCGTGCGACTGTCCGCGCCTGTATCTACTACGGTATCGAACCTGTTGTGATTCAGGAAGGCTATAAAGGGCTTATAGAAAACAAGATGGACGTGGCTGATGCCAGAACTGTCGCCAATGTTATCAATCAGGGTGGCACTTTTCTGAAGTCTGCACGCTGTCAGGAATTTCGGACTAAAGAAGGCCGGGTAAAGGCATACGAGAATGCCAGAGCCGCAGAGTTGGATGGCCTGGTAGTCATCGGTGGTGATGGTTCTTTTACTGGAGCCATGCTGTTGGAAGAAGAGCACGGTCTACCCTGTATTGGTGTGCCTGGCACCATTGACAATGACATATACGGCACTGACTTTACGATTGGCTACGATACTGCATTGAATACAGTTGTAGAGGCCATCGACAAGATTCGTGATACCGCGACTTCTCATAACCGTCTTTTCTTTATCGAAGTGATGGGACGTGATGCTGGCTTTATTGCCCTGAATACAGGTATTGCTTCTGGTGCTGAGGATATTCTGATTCCTGAGCAGGAAAAGAATGTTGAGCTGTTCATGGAGTCTTTGCAAAAGAGCGGTCGTGCCGGTAAGACTTCCAGTATTATTGTTGTTGCTGAAGGTGACCGAGGCGGCGGTGGTGTTTTTGAGCTGTCCCGTGCAGTGGAGGAACAGTTCCCTGAATATGAAGTTAAAGTGACTGTTCTTGGTCATATTCAACGTGGTGGTAAGCCCAGCTGCTTTGACCGCGTTCTGGCCAGTCGTCTTGGTGTGGCTGCTGTGGAAGCCCTTAGAAGTGGCGACAGTGGTATTATGGTGGGTGTTCGTGATCAGCAGGTTGTGAAAACGCCTCTGGAAAGAGCGATTAGCAAGCACAACCAGATTGATAATCATCTGATGAAAGTGGCTGAAATTGTTTCCGTTTGATTAGATGTTGAATGCTAACGATTGGATGACTAAAGTTCTCTAGAACAGAAAGCCTCTGAAAAATGAGGCTTTTTACTTTCCTCCCTACCGGTATTTCAGGGGATGCTCTTTAAAGCCGGTCCCTCATTTGTGAAGTGACTTGATTTCAGATTGAAGTGTGCTTCATAGAAGATTGTTGTAACAACAGCAGGTAACAGTTATGGGTATCTTTGACTCTCTCAAAAAAAGTCTGGGTTTTAGCTCACACGAGGGGACTGTCCTGAAGGCGCCTTTGACGGGAAAGATTGTTCCCATAGAAGAAGTGCCAGACCCTGTTTTTGCTGATAAGGTAGTGGGCGATGGGCTTGCCATTGACCCTACTGGAAATGTCATGGTTGCCCCCTGTGATGGTGTGATTGGCAAGATTTTTGAAACCAATCATGCTTTCAGTATGGAAACTCCTTCAGGTGTTGAGTTATTTGTCCATTTTGGTATTGATACCGTAGAGCTTAAAGGGGAAGGCTTTAAGCGAATAGCCAAAGAAGGGCAGCAAATTAAAGCGGGTGACCCTGTGGTTGAGGTTGACCTTACCCTGCTCAAAGATAAGGCCAGAAGTATTGTAACGCCGATTGTGATATCAAATATGGACGATGTCAGTCGTCTGGAGAAGTCCAGTGGAAATGTGCAGGCGGGCATAGATACTCTGCTGACTGTATATATGAAGTAAGTTTGTTGCTATCTACTTTTAAGTACTTTGAAATGAGTGGCCGGTTGGGAGGCTGTCTGAGGATAGTACTTGGAGTGAAGGTTGCAGACACCTGAGGATAAAAATTTCGCTTTGTGAGGTGAGCAATGTTGCCATTTTGTTTGCCGGACGAAACGGGGTTTCTAGACCAGTTGCCAGATGGTTGCAATCGAAGGCTTCATCGGTGAAGTTGCTAGAGCAACGCAGTAGCCGTTGCCGCATAGGACAGGCTATTCTCGGACTGGCTTTTGGGCTGATTACTCATGAAAAATCACTGGGTGGGAAATGTTATACCGCAGGTGTCCTAAAGCAGAATATTTTTCATTTGTTGATACTTGGCATAATCTTGAGCAAAGAATGGGGAGTGTTTATTAGCCATTGCCATCTCAATCTTGGAGGAATCAATTTTTAGATCATCGCTCACAGCATCGTTGAAGTTTTTAACCACATCTTTGTATTCTGCTTTAGCCAGCTGGATTTCAAGGCTGCACATTCTGAAGTCGTCAGTACCACGAATAAGGTGACGTAAATCACTTTTATAAGTTTGCATCTGTTCCAATTTGTCACAAACTTTCTCGAAGCATTTTTGAATCTGAGTGTCACCTTTAGCTTGCTGTAATGCTTGATCAAACGCCTCTTTTGCTCTGTTGGTGTTGTTATTATTTTCTTCTATGGCTGGCTGCTTTGTTGGGTTATGTGGTTTGGTATCCCGAGCTTGAATGGCTACGTCTCTGGGTTTCGAAGAAAAAATAGAGGATAAAAATTGTTTTATTGTTTTTGGTAACGTGACCTTGAATCTGCCAAAGCCCCCCTCTGACTTATTAACTCCTTGGGTTTTATTGTCGTTAATTGGCACCTGATTGACAGGTTGATGGCCGCCTACCCCTTTCATTACTGTATCTCCCTTATACAATAAGAAAATAGTACTATCGGCCGGAGGTGTTAATGAATAACTGAAAAACAGAGGGTATGAAAAACTATACCCTCCTGCATCTTAAAAGCATTGTATTGCTACATTGATTTTATCGCTTCTTGCATCTCTGTACGAATATTGTCGGAGCGTGGTCCAAAGATCGCCTGCATATTCTGACCAACTACAACGACAGCAGTCGCTCCCAGTTGCTTAATACGGTCAACGTCTACCTCTTCCGTATTGGCGACGGTGACTCTCAGCCGGGTGATGCAGGCATCCAGATTTTTGATGTTGCCTTTACCGCCAAAAGCCTTAACCAGATCAACAGCAAGCTCACTGGAAGACTCAATACTCGTTGAGCTTTCGCTTTCATCTTCACGCCCTGGTGTTTTCAGGTTCAGTGCCAGAATCAATACCCGGAAAATCAGGTAGTAGAGCACAGCATAAATTGCACCAAGAATAATGACCCAGATGGGTTTGGTAGCAATCCCAAAGTAGAGGACATAATCGATCAGGCCGTTGGAAAACGACATGGCCATTTTAATGTCCAGATAGTTTGTGATGGCATAAGCCATACCCGCGAGCAGTGCATGAATGCCGTAGAGCAGGGGAGCGACGAACAGAAATGAAAACTCGATGGGTTCAGTTATACCGGTCAGCACGGAAGTGAGAGCGGCCGAGAGCATAATACCGCCAGCTTTCGCTCTATTTTCAGGTTTCGCGCAGTGCCACATGGCAATCGCTGCAGCAGGTAAACCAAACATTTTGAACAGATAGCCGCCAGCAAGAAAGCCAGCAGTTGGATCACCGGCAAAAAAGCGAGCTATATCGCCATTAAACACAGTGCCTGACTCGTCAATGAATTCACCCATCTCCATCTGGAAAGGGACATTCCAGATGTGATGCAGGCCAAAGGGAATCAGGAGTCTTTCAACAAACCCATAGACAAATCCAGCGGCTTCCGGATTTTCATTGACTGACCATTGAGAAAAGTCATTGATAACTGCCTGGATTGGAGGCCAGATAAAACTGAGCAGGATGCCCAGAAAAATGGCACATACCCCGGTAGCTATCGGAACAAATCGCTTGCCAGCAAAGAAGCCGAGGTAATCAGGTAACTGGATTTTGTAGTAGCGGTTGAACATCATTGAAGCCAGTACGCCTGCAATGATGCCACCAAATACCCCGGTATCAATCGTATCGATACCCATCACAGAGGACGGTTCAAAGCCCAGGTGGTTGGCCATGATGCCCATGGTGCCCAGCATAATGACAAAGCCTACGACAGCAGCTACGGATGATACGCCGTCGTTTTCAGTAAGCCCAATGGCAGTACCAATGGCAAAGATTAATGGCAGATTGCTGAAGACTGCGCCACCGGCCTGGGCCATAATGCTGGAAATCAGGTCCGGTATAAATGAAAAACCGGCGCTGCCCACGCCCAGAAGAATCCCGGCTACAGGCAGTACGGCAACTGGCAGCATTAATGCTCTGCCAATTTTTTGCAGCGTACCGAAAGTGCTTTTGATCATGAGGGTGACTCCGGAAAGGGAACAACAGGAGAGAGTATTGGTTGACATCAGCCCGGCCAGAATATTCGGAAGCTTGCTGTTGTCAGAGTTCGTATGTCTTGGTCAGTTTGTTGGAAGAGAAAACAATAATTCACAAGAATAGACTAACTATTCGCTTTTCCATGGTGACAGCCTCTGATTTTGGTTTTCAGGTGGAAAGTTGAGCTGTTGTCATTTTTGTGTAGGTATATACCGAGGATATATTGATGCAGGTCAATGGGTCGAATTTGGCTATTACTTATTATTGAGGTGTTAAGAAGATCAATGAGAGCAGGTTCAAAAAATAAAAAAAGCCTGTCCGGGGCTCACTGGTGTTTAACTTCCAGTAGGGATATTAGAGCAGAAGCGGGAGCCAGCAGCGTGAAAGTACATCAAACCCGGGTTTGAGGGGATCCGGGTTTTTTTTATCTTTTCAGAAAATGTTACGATTACTATTAGTTGATGTTAATGTCATTAATGAATGGTGGCTGGGTCTCTGGAGCTGATGGACACATGCAATTTCTGATTACTGGTGGAACAGGATTTATTGGGCGTCGACTGGTTCATCGCCTGCTAAATGAAGGGCATCAAGTGGTTGTATTGAGTCGCCAGCCGGCCAAAGAAGTTCGCTTGCAGCTATCCACCCGGGTGAAGCCTGTTTCATCGCTATCTGCGGTTAATCCATCAACCTATTTTGATGCAGTTATTAATCTTGCAGGCGAAAGTATTCTCGATAAAAGGTGGAGCCAGGCTCGTAAGAAAGTGCTGCTGGATAGTCGTATTGGCGTGACATCTGAGCTTGTTGATTTGGTTGAGCGGATGGAGAATAAGCCAGGCTGTTTTATCAGTGCCTCTGCTGTCGGGTATTACGGCTTTTCTCAACCTGGAGAACATCTGGATGAGTTCGCTGAAGTGGGCAATGACTTCGCTGCAACCCTTTGTGATCGCTGGGAGCAGGCTGCTAGACGGGTCGAGGCTTTGGGTGTTCGAACCTGTATTGTCAGGGTAGGGGTGGTATTGCATCCAAGTGGTGGGGCACTGCAGAAGATGTTGCCTGTTTTCCGGCTGGGAATAGGAGGGCCAATTGGAAATGGTCAACAGGTTATGTCCTGGATTCATATGGATGATATGCTCAATGCCCTGATTTTTCTGGTGAACCACCCGGAAACAAAAGGTGTATTTAATGCGGTGGCACCAGAAATTCTGACCAACAAAGCGTTTGCCAAAGAGCTTGGGCGTGCAGTACGACGGCCGGCAATTTTCACTACACCTGAATGTGTGCTCAGTTTAATGCTGGGTGAGTCAGCCCAGCTATTAACGGAAGGCCAGGCTGTGATTCCCAAACGGCTTCAGGATGCAGGTTTTACGTTTGCCTACCTCAACGCCAGAAAGGCACTGGCATCATTACTTTCATATCTGAGATAGGCTTTTCTCAATCATTGGGTGTGTTCCGGTCAAGACCGTTTAACGTGATCAGTGAATAAAATGACGATTTTAAAGACTGGTTTGTAATAAAATTCCATAACTGATTCAAAAAGTCTCAAGGCTGAGAACGATGACCCAGGCATTGGCCATAAAAAATTTAAAAAAAGTATACGACGACGGTTATGTTGCGCTGAAAGGGGTTGACCTTGACGTTGCTAAAGGGGATTTTTTTGCCCTTTTAGGCCCCAATGGTGCAGGTAAATCAACCACTATTGGTGTCATTTCATCATTGGTTCGCAAATCTGAAGGGAGTGTATCGGTCTTTGGTAATGATATTGAGCACGATCTGGTCAGGGCTAAGCGTTCACTTGGTGTGGTTCCCCAGGAGTTTAACTTCAACCAATTTGAGAAGGTAGAAGATATTCTGGTCAGTCAGGCTGGTTATTATGGGCTGTCTGCCCGTCAGGCCAAGCCTCGTATTGAGCACTACCTTAAAAAGCTGGGGTTATGGGATAAACGGTTTACCCAGTCCAGAATGCTGTCCGGTGGAATGAAGCGTCGCTTGATGATTGCCAGAGCCCTGATTCATGAGCCGGAACTGCTGATACTCGATGAACCGACTGCTGGTGTTGATATAGAGCTCCGAAGAAGCCTTTGGGAGTTTATTAAAGAGATTAATGACCAGGGAACCACTATTATTCTGACCACTCATTATCTGGAAGAGGCAGAGCAGCTCTGCCGCAATATCGCCATTATTGATCAGGGCGAGATTGTTGAAAACACCAGTATGAAGCAATTGTTAAGCCTGCTTCAGAAAGAAAGCTTTGTACTGGATCTACGCCAGCCAATTGATCAGCTACCAGTATTTTCAGGTTATAGAGTGAACAGGATCGACAGTAACTCTCTGGAAGTCGAAGTCGATAAAAATACCGGGGTTAACGACTTGTTTCGACAACTCAGTGAGTTTCAGATTGAAGTGGCCAGTATGAGAAATAAAAGTAACCGACTGGAAGAGCTGTTCGTCAATATGACGAAGGGAGCCCTGATAGAAGAGGGTGTAAAGGGAGAGGAATCGTGATGTCGGGTATGGACCAAACAGGGAGTAATGGGCTGCAGAACAGGCAACAGCAGAGTGAATACCGTTATCACTGGGTTGCCTTTGTGACGATTTTTGCCAAGGAGGTTCGTCGCTTCATGCGGATCTGGCCGCAGACACTGTTACCCCCGGCCATCTCCATGGTGCTCTATTTTGTGATCTTCGGTGCAGTTATTGGCTCCCGTATTGGTACCATGAGCGGCTTCAGTTACATGACATATGTATTGCCGGGGCTGGTGATGATGTCAGTCATCACTAACAGTTTCAGCAATGTGGCCTCAAGCTTTTTCAGCAATAAATTTCAGCGGTGTATCGAAGAAGTTCTGATATCACCCGTGCCCAATTGGATCATTCTGGCGGGGTATGTGCTCGGTGGCGTTGCCCGTGGCGTGATTACCGGGGCTATTGTTATGGGGCTTGGGTTGTTTTTTGTTGAGCTTGATGTTCATGACTTTCTGGTCACACTATTGGCTGTCGTCATGACGGCTACCCTCTTTGCTCTTGGTGGCTTTATTAACGGTGTCTTTGCCAGAAAGTTTGATGATGTTTCCATCGTTCCAACCTTTGTGCTGACGCCCATGACTTACCTAGGTGGTGTTTTTTACTCTATCGAAATACTGCCCGAGTTCTGGCAAAAGGTCTCCATGTTGAACCCCATTCTTTATCAGGTGAATACTTTCCGCTATGGGCTTCTGGGCGAGGCGGGTGGTATTGATACCGGTTTTTCCTTTGCTGTAATGCTACTGGCTATATTGTCATTGGGGGCATATAGTTTGCACCTTTTGAAAACTGGTCGTGGCCTGAGAAGTTAATGGTTGTATTGAATAATGAGTGATGGTCTGCATGCTTCGCCGTTGGGTAAAACCAGCGAGTACAAATCAGAATATGATCCTTCATTGCTGTTTCCTATTGAACGTAAAGAAAAGCGTGAAGAGTTAGGTATCCACCAGAATAATTTGCCATTTTACGGTCGTGATCTCTGGTATGGCTATGAGCTTTCCTGGTTAAATCTGTCTGGAAAGCCAGTGGTTCGCGTGGCTCAGTTTGAGCTGCCCTGTGATTCCCCTTGCCTGATTGAATCCAAGTCTTTCAAACTCTATCTCAATTCATTTAACCAATCTCGGTTTGAAAGTGCTGAGCAGGTGGCTAGTTGTATCATTGATGATCTTTCTAAAGTAGCAAGAGCACAGGTTTCAGCGCAGCTATATACCATCGATGAGTTTGAGGCTCGTGCTTTTGATTGTGCACAAGGGATCAACATCGATGACCTGGATGTGGCTGTGGATTGTTATCAGTATGATGCGTCACTGCTGGCAAGACGTGACCCAGAGTTTTCTTCAGAGGTCATCAGTGAGACGTTGAATACACACCTGCTAAAATCCAATTGCCCGGTTACTGGCCAGCCAGACTGGGGAACGTTGGTGGTCAGATATCGAGGAGAGCCAATTGAACATGCTGCACTGCTGAGATATGTCTGCTCATTCCGGGATCATCAGGAGTTTCATGAGCAGTGTGTTGAGCGTGCTTTTGTTGATTTGCAAAAGCACTATCAATTTGAAGAACTGACGGTTTATGCCCAATATCTCCGTCGTGGTGGGCTGGATATTAATCCATGGCGCAGTACGTTGGATATCCAGCCAGAAGCTCTCAGGTTTATTCGACAATAAGATGATCGTCAACACTGTGGCTCCAGAGTAATTCCTCTGGAGCAGAACAGTCCTCTAAGGTTTTCAATCCTTTGCCTGAAATTATTTCTCTTTATATGACCGGTACCTGGTTTGTGTCGGGTGATCTCCATTGCCGATATTCGATTTTTGAGAAAAAACTGTTTTGCTCTTTGATTCCATTCCAGGGCTATGGGGTGAAGCCTTCTTTACCATGCCTAAAGGGGGGGAGTCTTCAAGCCTATATAGCTTAAACTCAGAGGGGAGTGAATCGCCTCTTTTAACCGTTGAGTTTTCTGGTTGGCTCAGTGAGTCTGTCCAGTACTGGCTACCTGATTGTTCACCCAGCGTGCTTGGAGATAAGCTTTCTTTACTGCTTTTCCCTGCTGTTTTTTGTGTTTGGTATAGTGTTTCAGTACTAGAGCTTTGGGGTGGGGGGTATCTTTCATCAACCTGTCTCTGTTCACTATTGATTGTTTCTCCTGGGTGATGAAAACTAACCTGTTTCTGGTGTCCGGGTGAAGCAAGTGTGCTGGCAGGGGCGATGCGTAAAGATTGAGGGCTGGGTTTAAAGGTAGAAAATGAAGTGCTGGCGATGCCTCTTTCCGGTTGCGGTGTCGCGAACAAATAAGTTGAATCTCTCGGTGTTATGGTTGCGACTTTAATGCTTTCTCCATAACCTGAAGAAGCGGTGGTCGTTCTCATAGGCATCATTGCTGATGATGTCTCTGTTGTTTTGCTAAGTACTCTGCTCAACTCAGACATAACTGTTGCTCGTTGATCTTCAGGGCTTAGTGGTGCCATTAACTCATTAGGTAAAGGTGGCATATATTCGAGAGCTGGTCTGGTTTTATAATGATTACCAGGCAACCCTCTAAAGCTGGATTTTTCTTGTGGCGCTTGTGTATACCTCTTGGCAACTGTAGATGCCCTTGATCCGAAAGTTGAAGGGATATTAGTTCGAGCAGTAAGAGACGAGGGCTCAGAAGGTTTGTGACACAACGTAGGGTCATCAGTCACTCGGTCCCTGTGGTATCTTGATGGCACAGAGATGGTCATGCTTGGTGTTGATGTGGGCGGCAGAACTTGTTGATTTCTTTTTCCTGTGACTGCTCTCCAATCATCATACTCTTTGGTAAGTTCTGGTTGAGTAACTGTGGCTATTCCGACGGCATCTCCATCACTATGGTAACTGGCCTGAGAACAGTCCAAGCCCACTTGAGCAAAGCTGGCAGGGAGAGCCGGGCGCATAGATGGCCCTGTTTGTGCAGGTAACATATGGTCATATAGGGATCGTTGGGACTTTGGAGAGTCATTTTCAGTTGACCTGCCGGTTTTATGATGAGTAGATGTTAAAGAGTATCTTTCATGAGTTACGTTTGTGCCCATTGTATCAATACTTGTATTAGACCCTCTTATGCTGGAGGAGCGGCTTAAGCGCCCGCTTTCTCTGGAAGACCAGGAGTGTCTTGTCAGATCACTTCTTCTAAACCGATTGCCCAGGTGAATATGTGAATCACTTTCAGAGGGAAGAGCTGGGCCATCTAAAAGGTCGCTAAAATTCCTGATATACTTGGACTGACCTGCTCTATTCAGGGCATTTACTAGTGTTTCTGGTGCAATATCACCGGCCATTTTGGTTGCTTCGATTATTCTGATTAGAGGGTTATCTTCCTTTATTTTCTTGTGGCTTTGTCTAAGTTGATCGTACTTGGCCCCTGTTAAAACCAGTCTCATTTGCTCAAGTACTTTTTCAGAAAATTCATTGTTAGTCCTTATAATCCCTTTTTTGACTTTTTTGACTTTGTTTACCTCGGGGTCATTAACTAGACGATTAAACAGTTCTTTCCACTCCTCCAGCGGTTTGGGGGGGGATTTAAATACAGCATGATAACGCGGATCAGGAATCTGACAGTTCATTTCATTAAAAGAAAGTTGAAGAGCGTGCGGTATTTCTTCCGGTTCAAGCTGTTCTAATTTCTTGCTAAATTGTACAGCCAGAAGCTCAATGCTTGTTAAAGGCTCTAGCATTTCTAATACTTTGTCTAACTGGGTAGACAGTACCGCTCGGCGCGTTAAAGGCAAAGGCCCTAGTATTTCTATTACTCTGCTGAATTGGGAAAATATCGCATCAAGGTTTTTTAAATATTCTGGCTCACCTGACGTTGCACTGAATTGGGCAGAAGACTGTTCATCAAAATGTTGTAGCGGCTCAACTGCTCGTACAGTGTGTTGGTTATATTGTGCTGTTTCAGGTATGTGTTCAGTATGAGAATTATGACTGTCTAATGGTGGTGAATTGAGAGTAGGATTTCCATAGGTTATGGGAATCCTATCTGCAGCATTGTACGCTTTATCCATATCAAGGGTACCTTGGAGAAGCTAAAACCAGTTTTACTCGGTAATGATTTTTGTTGTTCAGGAGTAAGGCTTGGACGCATTCTAGATTATGGATGGTAAATCTTGATAATTTACTTTATAGCCTGTTATGCAACAGTTTTATTTTGAAGCTGTTCGGAAGGAGTTTGTGAAATAGAGTGGCGCGCAGGCTTAGTAGGGCTGGAAATATCATCCTTCAATAGTTTCTGTGTTGCTTCATCTAAGGTTTGAATGATCTTTCTGCGTTCAAACTCATCAATACTGTTGGTATCTAGGCTGAATGAAAACCCTTTGCTATCGTGTTCAAAATAGCTTTTCTGCAGACCCAGGTTACGGCGCAGGTCTATAACCTTATAAATAGGCACTGAGCGACTGAATCCTTTTACCTGAATTTCCCCCTTGGACTGGCAAAGCACAACGTCCTTAACCAGTGACCAGGTTTCGTTGGATAGCAGAATCTGGTTGGGTTCTGCTGCGCTTTCCAGGCGGCTGGCTAAATTCACCTCACGGCCCAGGAGTGTGTAATCCATACGGGACTCTGCGCCGAAGTTACCAACAGTGCAGTAACCGGTATTAATACCAATTCTGATGCGAAGTGGATTCTCGATGCCTTTGGCAATCCACTGTTTACGCAGTACTTGCATGTGCTTCTGCATTTCAATGGCCATTGAGACTGCAGCCAGTGCATCTTTTCGGTAGCCCCGGGTTTTAGGGTCACCAAAAAAGATCATAATGCTGTCACCGATAAATTTATCGATCGTGCCACCGTATTTCAGCGCAATACGGGACATGTCGTTCAGATAGGTGTTCAGTAGTTCCGTAAGCACCTCCGGCTCGAGCTCTTCTGCCAGGTCGGTAAAGCCTTTAATGTCGGAAAAGAAAACCGTCAGTTTCTTTCGCTGGCTTTCCAGTTTGGCATTGCGCTTACCGGCAAAAATCGATTCCCAGACCTGCGGGGATAGGTATTTGGCCAGGTTGCTGGCAAGTCTGCTGTATCGTTGTCGTTGCTGTTGGGCATTCAGCTGAATAGCTTGAAAGTGTTGTTCCCTGCACCTGAGAACATAGGCAAGGTAGGCGGTGAAAATCAGCATTCCCAAAAGACTGATAAATGTTGCATCTTTTCCTGCTGAAATGGGTATGCTGAGGTCGATAAAGTAATCGATGAGTAGAGCTGCAACAGCGGATGGAATGATAATCATCAGGCCTTTTGGTCCCTGAAGATATATAGCCCAACCTGCTAATAAAATAACCAGCAGCATACTGCCAACCATTGGAAAATCAGTCAGACTGATTAAGACACCAATATTTAGAGAGTCACAAAATAGTATGGACAGGCCTCTTTTGCCAGTTGCCGAGTCTTGTTGTTGATTTCGGAATACGGCATTGATAACCATTTTTGATAGCCATGGAAAAACGGATAGATAAGCCACAACGGCTAAAAAGATACTGGAGAGATGCTGGTTGGCTAAACTGTAAAGAATAACGGAGGCAGTTATCCAATAGGCTAGTGCCCTGGGTGATAGCCTGGGAATATGATTCAGGGGAGGAGATACAGTATTCTTTTGGGTTTGCATTAGCGTTGATTCATGACCTGGCCTGATAATACCGTCAGCAGCTTGCTGTGAGCCATAAATTCTAACATGCGAACCATCTGGAATCTGTATCTCATTTGACCCTTTACTAACTTTGCTTTTTTAACGAACACTCTCGTTATATTCGCTGATCATCTGATCCACTAAACGATCACAACTGACTATATCTGAGATACCACCGACACCTTGTCCTGCTGACCAGACGTCCTGCCAGGCTTTGGAACTATCTGAACCGGCAGGAGTGAGCTTTTCACCAAAGTTAACTTTGCCGGGGTTGAATAGAGCATCCATATCATACCCCGCGTCTATCAGGCTTTTCTTCATAAAGTTGGAAGGTACGCCAGTCACTGCAGGCGTATGTATGACATCTTCTGCGTTACAGTCGATTATCATGGCTTTGTGTCCGGAAGGAGCGCGACTTTCAAGGGTATTAATAAAACGGGTACCCATATAGGCCAGATCCGCTCCCATGATTTGCGCAGCATGAATCTGGTGGCCATGGTTAATACATCCTCCCAGTAACAGGGTCTTGTTCCAGAATGTCCGGATTTCTTCAACTAATGCGAAGGGGTTAATCGTTCCGGCATGCCCACCAGCGCCACTGCTCACGGCAATAATGCCATCAACATTCGCCCCTGCTGCCTTTTGAGCGTGTTGTACACTGGCAGCATCGTGGAAAACAACACCACCATAGTTGTGTACCTGATCTACGACATCACGAATTGCCCCCAGTGCGGTGATGACCAGTGGTACTTTGTATTTAATGCAAAGTGCCAGATCAGTTTCCAGTCTGGGGTTGGATTCATGGACAATTAAATTAACACCAAATGGTGCTGCCTGTTTTCCGGTCTGCTGTTCAAAGTCCGACAATTCTGTGGTTATTTGAATCAGCCAGTCCTCAAACCCTTCGCTGGTTCGCTGGTTCAGTGCTGGAAACGTACCGACAATACCTTTTTTACAACCGGCAATAACCAGGTCGGGTCCTGAAACCAGAAACATGGGAGCCATCACCACTGGAATGGACAGTCTGTCGTGCCAGTCAGAAGGTAGTGTTTGATTTGAAAATGGCTTTGATGTTTTTTTTGAAGACATTGCCATACTCCCGAGAGGTATTATTCTTGTAATTCGATCAGCAGCTGTCGGCCTTTCACTTGTTCGCCTGGGCTGGTTAGAATATTTCCAACGATGCCGTCCATGCCTGCCTTGAGCGGGTGTTCCATTTTCATGGCTTCAATGACGGTGAGCACATCGCCACATTTTACGGTCTGTCCCTTTTCAACCAGCAGGTCAACGACTACACCATCCATGGAAGCGAGTATTTTATTGGAACCGGTCGTGCTGTTTTTTGTGACCATAAATGTCTGATCAGCGAATAGAAGGTTTCCACGGTTGCTGGCCAGCCATAACTCTGATATATCGCCATTACGGTTGATTGTGAAGGTTGATGTTTTCATGACGCTATTTTTTTCGCCGGCGTGAGCAATATAGCGTAGCTGGTTGTCTTTACAGTCAACAAGCTCGATTGTAATTGCCGACTGCCCTGAATCATCGGGGTCTTTATTTTCAAATGAAAGGCGATACTTATTCGTGTTTTGGTATGAGATTTTTAATGTCCGTAAATAATTTCCACAACAAATCTTAATCGGTCTTTCGATGAACTGAGTGGTTTGAAGGTTGCTATGTTTTATCAGAGCCCCTTCACACAGAAGTAAAGCCGCAATGCCCCACTCATCAGGCATGATGACCTGAGAAGCCAGGCTTGGATTATTAGTGAATTGATCACGGATAAAATCGGTAGTGGCCTGACCGCTAACAAAGGTGTCACTTTGTAACAACTCACTTAGAAAGCTGCGATTGTCTCGTAACCCTAAAAGATGAGAGTCCTGCACCAATCGTAATAAACGACGTCGAGCCTGTTCTCGATTTTCCCCATAGGCAATAAATTTTGCCAGCATTGGATCATAATGAGCGCTGATCTGACTCCCTTCGTAAATACCGGAATCAACTCTTAATCCGGGATAATCCTTACCTGAAACACTGTCAGTTAATGCAGGTCTCCATAGTGAAACCGTTCCTGTCTGAGGCATAAAACTATTTGCAGGATCTTCAGCATACAGGCGCACTTCAATAGCGTGTCCATTCGTTTTGATCTGGTCTTGTTTCAGTGGCAATTTCTCACCAGCGGCAACCCTTAATTGCCATTCCACAAGGTCCAGATTGGTCACCAGTTCGGTGACGGGGTGCTCCACCTGAAGCCGGGTGTTCATTTCCAGAAAGTAAAAATCATGCTCAGCGGTCAGCAGAAACTCTACAGTGCCAGCACCAACGTAGTTACAGGCCTTTGCCGCTGAGATGGCGGCTTGTCCCATTGACTCCCTGAGTTCTGGAGTTAATGCCGGTGATGGTGCTTCTTCAATAACTTTCTGATGACGCCGCTGCATACTGCAATCGCGTTCACCTAAATGAATGGTGTTGCCATGGGTGTCAGCAAAGATCTGTATTTCGATGTGGCGGACGGAAGTCAATGCTTTCTCAAGGATTAACTCATCACTGCCAAAGGCACTGAAAGCTTCAGAGCGGGCGGATTTGATTGCACTTTCAAGCTCTGATGAATCTTTTACGACACGCATTCCCCGGCCACCACCTCCAGCAGAGGCTTTCACCATAATAGGGTAGCCTATGCCTTCTGCAGCATCAGTCAGTGCTGTATTACTTTGATCTTTACCTTCGTAACCGGGAACACAGGGTACTTTTGCTGCAAGCATGGCTTCTTTGGCTGCACGCTTACTGCCCATCAGCCTAATGGCTTTAGAATCGGGACCAATAAAGACCAGGCCGTGCTCACTGCAGGCCTGCGCGAAATCACTGTTCTCGGATAAAAATCCATACCCGGGGTGAATGGCATCACTCCTCGTGATCCGGGCTGCATGGAGAATTTTTTCGATATTTAAATAACTATCACTAGCTACGCCTTTACCCAGACACACCGCTTCATCTGCCAGCTGGACATGAGGAGCATCACAATCAGGTTCTGAATAAACAGCTACTGTCCGGTATCCAAGCGACTTGGCAGAGGCAATGATACGTTGGGCAATTTCACCACGATTGGCCACTAATACTTTATGAAACATGTTCTTCCCCTATCGCCAATTCGGTTTACTTTTATGCGCAAAAGCCCTGGCACCTTCACGGCCTTCTCCCTGGACGCTGTCAGCAAAGTGAATAGCGGCTTCATCCAGTAATGATGCCATGGGCAGCTTGCCTACTTTGTGCATCAGAGCCTTGGTTGTGGCTGTGGCCTGAGGCGCGCAATTCATCGCCGCTGATACGGCCAATGTCAGCTTGCTGTCCAGTTCGTCCTGAGTCTGGGAAACATGATGAATAATGCCAAGCGTCAGAGCCTGTGCTGCTGGAATTCGCTGTCCAAGCAACGCCAGTCGTCTTGCTTGGGTCAGGCCAATACGGTCAACCACGAAAGGGGCGATCTGTGCCGGTATGATTCCTAGAGAGGTCTCAGGCATGGCAAATGCCGAGGTGGTATCGCTGATTGCGACATCACTGATACAGGCAAGGCCAAAACCACCACCCAGCACGGCCCCCTGTAAAACGGTAATGACCACGCAGGGCAGGGTATTCGCCTGTTCCAGCATCAGGCCAAAGGAGCGGTTGAATTGGGCCAGTTCTTCCCGGTCACTGGCGATGGCCTGCATTTCTTTGATATCCCCGCCCGCGCAGAAATTCCCGTCCGCTCCACGGATGATGAATACCCTTACCTGTTGCTCAACCGCTCGATTCATGACCTGAGTCAGTTCGTTGACCATGGTCAGATTCATGGCATTGGCCTGCCTTGGCCGGTTGAGGGTAACGGTTAGAACATCCGCCTGTTGCTCGACGAGCAGGGTTTTGTAGATTTCTGGAGTACCCATTGTTATTACCCCAGTGCTTTAGCCATATTTTTGCCAATAATCCCGAGCATAATTTCATCAGCACCGCCGCCAATGGAGCCCAGACGGTTATCCCGGTAAAAGCGACTTACGACGTTATCCCACATAAAGCCCATGCCTCCCCAGTACTGCAGGCAGGCATCACTGACTTCCCGTGAAAGGCGACCGGATTTTAATTTGGCCATGGAGGCAAGCTGCGTGACATCTTCACCCTGGCTGTATCGTTCACAAGCCTGATAAGTCAGGGCCCGAAGCGCCTCAACTTCTGTTTGCAGCTCTGCCAGTCGAAACAGGATGGACTGGTTGGCAATCAGTGGTTTGCCAAAGGCGTTGCGCTCCAGAGTGTAGGTAAGCGTGTCGTTTATACAGATTTCCATCCCTTTCAGTGACATGGCCGCAACGTATAACCGCTCCTCTTGAAACTGCTGCATCTGCATGACGAAGCCGCTACCTTCCGAGCCAATCCGGTTTTTTTGTGGAACCCGTACGTTATCAAAGAAAATCTGTGCGGTATCAGAACTGCGCATGCCCAGTTTGTTGAGTTTTTCCGAGAATGAAATTCCAGGTGTATCGGTAGGAACGATAATCAGTGATTTGTTCTTGTGGGCTGGTTCGTCAGAAGTGTTGGCCAGCAGGCAGATAAAGTCAGCCTGAGTGGCATTGGTGATCCACATTTTGCTGCCATTGATGATGTAGTCGTCACCGTCTTTTATGGCCGTTGTCTTGATGGCAGCAACATCACTGCCGGCTCCGGGCTCGCTGACACCTATACAGGCCACCCTATCGCCAGCAATGGCCGGAGCCAGGTATGTCTCACGGAGATAATCACTGCCAAATCGTGCCATTGCCGGGGTGGCCATGTTGGTCTGTACGCCAATGGCCATCGGGATACCACCGCAGCGAATGGCGCCGAACTCTTCTGCCGCCAGCATTTCAAAGGTGTAGTCGAGTCCCATACCGCCATTTTCTACTGGTTTGCTGATACCGAGCAGACCCAGGTCACCCATCTTTTTGAAGAGGGCTTTAGCAGGAAACAGGCCAGCCTCCTCCCAGCTGTCGACATGGGGATTCACTTCATTTTCCACAAAATTTGCAATGGTGCGTTTAAGCTCCAGATGTTCCTGGGTGAGTATCATGATATTTCCTGGTTTATTGTTGTTATTGGCATTTTTATTAGGAAACAGGATTAAAAACGTGCGACACCGAATGTATTGTTTTTGAGGTGCCTGTTTTCTGCCTGCCTGCAAATATCCAGCAAATTTGCCAGCAAATCCCGGGTATCCCTTGGGTCAATTAAACCATCATCCCAGAGGCGGGCTGTGCCAAATAGTGCGGTTGACCCTGCATTGAGTTTTGCCGTAGTGGCAGCCTCCATTTGTTCGAGCTGTGATGGATCGGGTTCCTGTCCCATTTTGCGCATTTTCTCTTCACTGACGATCCGAAGTACTTTGCCAGCCTGTTCGCCCCCCATCACCGCCGTTCTGGCATTGGGCCATGAGAAAATAAAGCGTGGGTCCAGGCCTCGACCACACATGGCGTAGTTGCCAGCGCCGTAGGAACCGCCAATTGAAATGGATATTTTTGGAATGCTGGCATTGGCCACCGCCTGAATCATCTTTGAGCCATGCTTGATAATGCCGCTTTGCTCTGCGTCAGTGCCCACCATAAATCCAGTGGTGTTATGAAGGAAAAGCAGTGAGCGGTGACTCTGTTCACAGAGCTGAATAAACTGCGCTGCCTTGTTAGCACCTTTTGCGGTTATTGGTCCATTGTTGCCAATAATGCCAACGCTGTGACCGTCAATATGCGCAAAGCCGCAAACGGTCTGCAGATCGAAATCGCTTTTGAAATCGCTGAAGGCCGAGCTATCAACCAGTCGTGCAATGACTTCTCTCACATCGTAGGGCTTTTTGCTGTCACAGGGGATAATGCCCAGCAGTTCATCACTGTGATATCGTGGCGGTTTACTTTCGCGTTTCTCAGGCAATGCAAGTCGTTCATTCCAACCAAGGCTCTGGGTGATATCTCGGGCAAGGGCTATTCCCTCGACATCATCCTGAGCCAGATAGTCCGCTGTACCGGCTTGATAAACATGAATATCACTGCCACCCAGTTCTTCATCGGTGGCAATCTCACCGGTAGCAGCCTTAAGCAGAGGCGGTCCTGCCAGAAACATTTTGGTTTGATTCTTAACAGCCACCACGTAGTCGGACAAACCCGGCTGATAGGCGCCGCCAGCAGTGGCATTACCATGTACGACAGTGACCTGAGGTATGCCGGCTTTTGACAAACGAGCCTGGTTGGCAAACGCCCGGGCACCAGGGACAAAGACGTCCGTGGCGTAGGTCAGGTTTGCTCCACCACTTTCCGCAAGCGTGATCAGAGGTAATTTATTCTCACGGGCAATCTCCTGCAGTCGCAGGGTTTTCTCAAGGCCGGTAGGAGAGATGGTGCCGCCTTTTATGGCACTGTTATTGACCTGCAGCATGCACCGAACACCACTGACAAACCCGATGCCTGCGATAATCCCGCCACCCGCTGTTGAGCCATCCTTATCATCGTGCATTTTATAACCGGCCAGAGAGCTCAGCTCAATAAAACTGGAGCCGGGGTCGAGGAGTAGTGCTAAACGTTCGCGGGGCAGGAGTTTGCCTTTGCTGTGGAATTTATCCCTGGCACTGTGGGCTTTATCGAGCGTTGCCTTCTCAAGGCATCGAAACTGTTCAATGGCCGATAGCATGGCGTTTCGATTCTCGCTGAACTCCTGGCCATGAAGGTCTATTTGAGAGTCAATGATCCTCACTCTGCTTCCCCCGCAACCTGTTCATACAGGCTTTTATTGATAGGAATGGGTATCGAAAGTAATTGTTGAGCAAGGGCCTTTCCCTGTGGGTCGATACGCAGGCTGGCCATGCCACCACCGCCGAGGCAGTGGGTCATGACAATATTGATGCTGTTTAATGCGGGTAGCTGATAGCGGATAACCTCACTTCGGTCACTCATAAGATGAGCAAAGTACTCTGCAATTCGGTGGGGAGTTAATGTCTTTTCAATATACGGCAAATATCTTTTATCTCGGGCAATAATGCCAATATTGCAGTGGTTACCTTTGTCACCACTGCGTCCGAGAGCGAGCTTGATCAGAGGTATGGTAAATTCAGGGCTGTTATTCAGTGGTTCGGGCAGTGGCTTATCCTTCCAGGTGTTTTCTAAGGAATCTGCAGCCTGTCCTGAAATAACGGATACCACTTCAGATTCACTCTCTCGGGCATTGATCAGCCGGTAAGTGGGCGAAATATCACGTTTGTTGATTAAGAAAGAGAAGAGGCAAAGGCGAGGGCTTGGCTTTGGCCGACCTCCCACCAGACCCGTAATGCCTGGAGCCATGGCTGTTGCCGCCTGGGCAATCTCAGAGCCAAATAACTGCAGGGCTTTTTTATCCTGATGGGAAGTGGCAATTTTTACAACGACTTCACGAGGTTGAGCCTGACCTGTCAGTGCTTGAGCACCATAGGTTGCTTCGGTACCCAGTACTTCAATATTCACATCGTTGAAGTCATCCAGGCCTTTCAGTGTTAACAACCCACGGACTCTTTGAATAATTGCATCAGCAACTGCCTGCCCCTTTTCACCAGCATCAATGCCTCCGATCATAAAGGTGGCTGTTGAACGAAAGCCATCCATATACGTCGCGCTGACTTTATATTGGGTCGTACAAGGGCGACCTCTGGCTCCAGTTACCCGCACTTGGTTGGTGTCAGTTTGCTCCACCGTTACCTGACTGAAATCGCAGGTGACGTCAGGCAGTAAATACGCTTCGGGATTACCAATTTCATAGAGAATCTGCTCAGCAACGGTGTTGCAGCTCACCAGTCCACCGCTACCGGAACATTTGCTCACAATAAATGCCCCATCCTCCTGACACTCAATAATGGGGAATCCCATATTGGCATAACCATCTTTCACCAGACGCCAGTCGGTAAAATTACCACCGGTTGCCTGGGTCCCACATTCGATAACATGGCCCGCCAGGGAGCCCTGCGCCAGTTTGTCGTAGTCCTGCCAGGACCAGCCAAACTCATGAACCAGTGGGCCAAGTACGACCGCACTGTCCACAACCCGGCCAGTAATCACAATATCTGCAGCCGCAGCCAGTGCTGTCGTAATAGAAGGAGCACCCAGGTAAGCGTTCACGCTGGTTAAGTGGTTGGGTATCGGTTGGCCACTGAACATATCCACGATATGGGGGTGTGATTGCTGGCTGGTCTGAAAAGCTTGTGTCAGGTTGTCCCCCTCAACGACGGCGATCGTCAGGTCAATCCCTGAGTCTGCAACGACTTTTGCCAGTGCTTCAGCACAACCCATGGCATTGATGCCACCAGCATTGCTGCATACCTTAATACCCTGGGTTTTGATCTGACCAAGCAGCGGCTTCAATGTGGCAATGAAATCGGGAGCAAACCCAGCGGATGGATTTTTCATTTGGGCGCCGGCCATGATGGACAGCGTCATTTCTGCAAGGTAATCAAAAACCAGGTAATCGAGTTGGCCACCGTTAACCAGCTGGTGGGCAGCATTGGCAGTATCACCCCAGAAGGCGGAGGCACAACCGATTCGAACTTTTTTTTCAGGCGTCTTTTGAGGTGTCATAGGTGAGTTTGATGACAAATATTGTTATTGTTTGATGGAGGTTACCAAGCAAGTGATTGGTTGGGAAGTGGTTGAGCTAAAAAAACAAGCGTTTGCTTTGTGATATGCTGCTGATTTTCCAGCTGTGTTAGACTGGCTCAAATTATAATTTTAGAACTCAAACAGACGTCTTATGTCATTTATTGCACTCAGTGCCCAGCAAACCGCAGAGCTTTCCCAGCAGTTGATTGATCAGGGATTAATTGTTGCCCCGGAGAGTGCTAAGGGGCGCCTGCTGAAATCTGCTGCCCGATTATTCAGAACCAATGGCTACGAGAGGACGACGGTCAGGGATCTGGCAAAAGATATCGGGATACAATCCGGTAGCCTGTTTCACCATTACCCCAGCAAGCAGGAGATCCTGCGCAGTGTGGTGGAAGAGACCATCTTACTGAATATTGAAACCATGAAATTGTCATTGAGCCTGAATCAGGATGTCAGGGATCGACTTTATGGTCTTATTCTCTGCGAGCTGCAGTCCATTCTGGTGGATAATGGTGCGGAGATGGCAGTGCTGGTTTACGAGTGGCGTGGGCTGAATGATGAAAACCAGAGTGAAATTCTGAAGTTGAGAGATGAATATGAGCGACTGTGGATTGATGTTCTGGAAGAGGCCAGGGAGCAGAATTTGATTGTCATTCCACCGGCCATGTTACGACGGCTATTAACCGGCTCCATCAGTTGGAGTATCAACTGGTTTAAGCCTGATGGTGATTTGTCCCTGGAAGCCCTGGCAGAGATGATTTTGTCGATGGCCTTGAATACATCAAAACCGTAAGTAATTTTGGTGGGAGTGATTGATGAATGCTATAGAGCTTTTGTTGGAAAAGGTGTCCACACCGATGCTGGATGAACCGGCACCCAGCGATCAGCAACTGGATGTCATGTTTCGGGCTGCCCTGAGAGCCCCTGATCATGGTCGTATTCGCCCCTGGCGATTTTTGAAAGTCAGTGGAGAAGCGCGGGAGGCTCTGGGGGAGTTGATGGCACAAGCGGCCCTGGAAGATCAGCCGGACCTTTCAGAAGATGCACTGGCTCGTTTCAGAGGGATGCCGCTCCGGGCACCTATGCTGGTACTGGCCATCTGTCCGGTTAAGAAGCATCCAAAGGTTCCGGAGGTTGAGCAGAAGATGTCTCTAGCGGCTGCAGTTCAATCTCTGCTGCTGGCTGCCCATGCCCAAGGCGTTGGGGCGATCTGGAGAACTGGAGATCTGTGTTACAAGCCGTCCTTGGCCAAAGGGCTTGGTCTTGCTGACAATGAGCAGTTAATGGGGTTTATCTATCTGGGTAAGCCTGTGGGCGTTAAAAAGAAAGTGCCTGTGCTGGATGTAGGCCAATTTGTTTCTGTCTGGACAGGAGGGCTTCAGGTTTCTTAGAAGGTGGAATTAGTATATTTTCATCTTTACCACAGAGTCACGGAGGAAAAGCTTTTTCTCTGGGCCTCTGTGGTCAGCTTATTCTTTGTTGAGCAGGTAGAGAAACATCAATAGGCTCAAATTAGAAACAGGTTCAGCGAACCATGATGTGGGGGATAATAAAGTCTTCCAGGTCCTCTTCGTTTACGTCAACTTCTGAATGCACCCAGCCTTTGACCGAGATTCCTGCTGTGTGAACAGATGTATTGGAGCCGGAGACCAATGGGTGCCAGCTGGACAGTGGCTTTTCTTCACTGATCAGACGGTAGGCACAGGTTTCGGGTAGCCAATGGAAGTTCTTAACATCCTTTAGTGTTAATACAGTGCAGTCAGACACTATCTGTTTTCGGTTTGGGTAGTCCCGACACTGACAACTGTCAGTATCCAGTAACCGGCAAGCGACTGACGTATAGTAGACTTCATCCGTGTCTTCATCTTCCAGCTTGTGTAGGCAGCATCGGCCGCAACGGTCGCAAAGGCTTTCCCATTCATCGGATGTCATTTCTGACAGGGTTTTGGTTTCCCAGAAAGGTTGTAAAGTCATATTGGGTCGTTAAACGAAAGAAACTCATCCGGCAGACGGATTGTGTAGTCATCTTCTTGTCCCTGAGAATCAGACGGTGGCATTTGCAGGTAGTACCCGTTACTGGTCAGCCCCTCAAGTACACTGGCGGTTTCAACTCTGGCCAGCTTTTTGGTCGGGGTCAGCAGTAAATCAAAAACATGGGCAGGCTTGCCGAATGCCTTCAGTAGCGGCTCAGGGATTATCTGCTCCAGAGAGGCACCTTTGGTGACATAAAGGTACATCTCGTTCCGCTTGGGGCTTTTGTAAATCGATACCAGCGACTTCATTCAGTGGCCTTTTTCTTCCATTGCATTGAGCTGATTGATCAGAGGGGGGCCGATGATATCACGACGCCAGCCCGTGAGTGTATCAGGCAGGGAAAAATGGCCATTATCCAGCCAGCTGCGCAGCAGTGGCGATGTCAGCTTGTTGGGCGTCAGCAGCTCAAGAGGGATTTCCAACTCAACAGCCTGTTGAGATATCAGGGCTTTGATTTGCTTTCCCCAGTCCTTTGCGTTTTTGGGTAAAGGGGGGGGGAGGGAGCCGGGCCTCTGCTCCGCCGGGATTTGGCTGGCTGCATTGATGATATCCAGTATTTGTTCGCCATGATGACGAATAATGCTGGAGCGCATGTCCGGTATTTCCCGGAGTGCATTGATGGCCTTGGGTTGAAATCTTGCCAGGGGCCAGAGACTGCCTTTCGGGATAATCCGGTTTCTGGGAACATCTTCCTCGCGGGCTGCAGTCTCACGGAAATAACAAAGGGCTTTTAATACAGCCAGCTGTTGAGGGCGTAGCTGCCATGCCCGTTTTACATCTTGCCAGGCATTATCTGGATCATAAGGAAGCACATTGAGTGTTAATGATAGGCACTCGTCATCCAGCCACGCTTTTTTAGGCGTCTGTACCAGTAATTGATTAAGGTGCTGATAAACCTCAAGCAAGTGAGTGACATCCAGGCTAGCATAACGAATCTGAGCTTCTGTTAATGGTCTTTGCCGCCAGTTCGAACGGGTTTCATCCTTGGGCAGATCAATATTCAATATATGTTTTAATAATGCCTGGTAGCCCATGGAAAAACCAAGGTTAGCAAATGCTGCTGCAAGCTGGGTATCAAACAGTGGTCGTGGGACGGTACCGGTTAATAACTTGAAAACCTCCAAGTCTTCACTGCATGCGTGAAGCACCTTGATCACATTTGGATTTTCAAACAGTTTAGCGAGAGGAGACCACTGGCTAATCTCCAGAGGGTCAATCAAAAAAACATCAGCCCCGGCCCCAACCTGAATAAGGCCTGGCAGTGGGTAGAATGTATCGGTACGAATGAACTCCGTGTCAAGGGCAATCGCATCAAGAGCAGACCACTGTTGGCAGTAGTCTTCCAGTGTCTGATTGTTGATTATCCAGACGGGCTCTGGAGGCAAAAGTGGCATAGCTAATGGTTCTAATGGAAAACTCCATTATAAACAGTCATGAGCTACTGTTGATAGGACATTACAGTTTTTATCGGTTCTGTCTTTTAATCTTGATGGGGGCTGGTACAACCACAGAGATCACAAAGCTCACGGAGAAATGCTTTTATTTTCCTTTGTGTTCTTTGTGATCTCTGAGGTTTCAATAAAAAAGGCCGGATAACACCGGCCTGAAGGGGGTAGCTTAACTGTGCGCACGTAGTGCTTCGATTCGCTGATCCAGTGGCGGATGGCTGGTAAACAGGGCGGCCAGTCCGCTGCGAACACCACTTCGGATACCGAAGGCAGTCATGGTTGCCGGCATGGCACTGGGCGCTTCGTATTCAGAGCGAAGGCGTTCCAGCGCTGCAATCATGTCCCTGCGGCTTACCAGTTCGGCACCGGCTTCATCCGCTCTGAACTCACGTTGGCGGGAGAACCACATAACGATGGCACTGGCCAGGAAGCCAAGAATAATCTCGGCAATAAAGCTGGTTACGTAAAACCCAATACCTACACCACCTTCTCCTTCATCATCACGACGCAGGAAGGAATCAACGGCATAGCCAATAATCCGGGCGAAGAACATCACAAAGGTATTCACAACACCCTGGATCAAACTCAGAGTAACCATGTCACCATTGGCTACGTGACCAATTTCATGCCCAATAACTGCACGGGCTTCGTTAGGGTTGAAGCGGTCCAGAAGCCCCTGACTAACAGCAACCAGTGCCGCATTTTTGTTCCACCCAGTCGCAAAGGCATTGGCTTCTGGCGAGTGGAAAATACCCACTTCCGGCATTCCTATGCCTGCTTTTTCAGAGAGTTCTCTAACGGTATCGACCAGCCATTGTTCCTGGGTTGTTTGAGGCTGTTCAATAATCTGCGTTCCTGTGCTCATCTTGGCCATGGTTTTGGAGAGCAGCAGGGATACAAAAGAGCCGGCAAAACCGAATACGGCACAGAATACCAGCAGGGAACCCATGTTCAGCCCCTGATGGCTCAGGTAACTGCCGACGCCGAGAATATTCAGTGTGATACTGGCCAGCAAAAGGACTGCCATGTTTGTGGCCAGAAACAACAGGATTCTCTTCATTAGTTAAGGTGACCTCATCGTCATCATTTTCAAGAAAGAGCTATATAAAGGCAGACCCTTATATTTTCAAGCGAGTCGTAAGGCAGCCTAAAAAATGTGTTCATTTTTTACACGGAGCTGACAGAAAGGTTGTTTTAAAAGGGAGAGTCAAGTGTTGAGCTGACCTGTTAAAGGTCAGCTTTGAGAGAAAAATTGCAGTGCCGCTTGCACTATCGCTTCACTGCCTTTGTCCTTGAGTGCCTGTCGGCAGTGCCAGGCTATTGTCGCTTGTTTACGGGCAACGGATGGCGGGAGATCCTGTGAGTCATTAATAATGACGACAGGCAGACTTAAGCGTAGAAAACTTTTTTCAGTGAGTACAACCTGATCCAGTGCATCATGTCGAATGTTGTCCTGATAGCGGATATAGCCCTCTGAGGCCAGCCAGAGCATGGCATCAAAACAGGCTTTGTGACGCCTGTTAGGAATGCCGAATTCATCGGTTCCAGCGTTGGAGATCAGGTCGTCAACGTAGAGTGTCGTCAGGCGAGGAAAAGTATTATAGAGCTGAACCAGAATTTTCAGGCAGTCCTGGTAAAACTCGTCAATGTGTATGTCGGCCATAGTCCATCCATAAGAACAGAGGGGGGCAAGCTTACCCCCTATTAGCTCGTTTACTGTTTGTATCGGCTAAGGAATCGTTCAAGTTTGGTCATTACCGTTTCCAGATCTTCAACCCAGGGGAGGGAGATGATCCTCAGGTGGTCGGGGTCTGGCCAGTTAAAGGCTGTTCCCTGAACTAGAAGCACTTTTTCCTGAAGCAGAAAGTCCAGAACCAACTTCTCATCATCGTGAATTGAGTAATGTTTTGTATCAAGTCGTGGGAACAGGTAGAGCGCACCTTTTGGTTTAACGCAGCTGACTCCCGGGATTTGATCCAGCATTTCCCAGGCACGGTTTCTCTGCTCGAGCAGTCTGCCGCCCGGTAATATCAGATCATTGATGCTCTGATAGCCGCCTAACGCTGTCTGGATAGCGTGTTGTGAGGGTACGTTGGCACAAAGCCGCATGGAGGCAAGCATTTCCAAGCCTTCAAGGTAGCTTCTGGCATTGTGCTTTGGTCCTGAAACTACCAGCCAGCCAGCCCGGAAACCGGCAACCCGGTAAGATTTGGATAGGCCGTTAAAGCTGATACAGAGCACATCGTCTGCTAAGGAGGCAAGTGCGGTGTGTTCAGCATCATCATAGAGAATTTTGTCGTAAATTTCGTCAGCGAAGATGATCAGGTCATGTTCTCTGGCCAGCTGGACAATCTCTTTCAGTATCTCGTCCGGATACACAGCTCCGGTGGGGTTGTTGGGGTTGATAATGACGATACCGCGGGTTTTGGCGGTAATTTTGCTGCGCATATCTTCGATATCAGGATACCAGTCAGACTGTTCATCTTTGCGGTAGTGAACAGCCCGGCCACCCGACAGATGCACTGCAGCAGTCCACAAAGGATAGTCTGGCGCCGGGATTAGCATCTCATCACCATTATTGAGCAGTGCCTGCATGGTCATGACGACCAGTTCACTGACACCGTTACCAATGATGATGTCTTCAACGGTAATGGGGGGGAAGTTCTTCTGCTGGCAGTACTGCATAATGGCCTTGCGCGCAGAGAACAGGCCTTTAGAGTCACAGTAACCCTGAGACAGAGGCAGGTTGCGAATAACATCCTGGGTGATTTCATCGGGTGCATCAAAGCCAAACGCCGCAGGATTTCCCGTGTTCAATTTAATGACACGATGCCCTTCTTCTTCCAGCCGCTTGGCTTCCCGAAGAACGGGGCCGCGAATGTCGTAACAGACATTGTCGAGTTTGGTGGATTTTTCAATATCCTTCATGGATGTCGTACCGATGGTTAATTTAGCTTCAATGCATTCCGCAGCATGGCATTATGAAGCGATCTGTCAAGAGTTGCACTAGGTAGATAGTTTTTATTCGGGCGGTTATTCTGAGTGGTGCGAGCGTATTCCAGTGAGTACCTGTTTGCTGATTAAAGGTGGAATAAGAGGGCTGTGTGTGATGAAAGAGAAAAAGTCAGATGAACAGTGGCGGGAAGAGCTTACCGACGAGCAGTATCATGTTTGCCGTGAAAAAGGGACAGAGCGTCCTTTTACCGGGGAGTATAACTTCTTTGAAAAAGAAGGCATTTTTCACTGTGTCTGCTGCGGGGAGCCGCTCTTTGATTCAACCGTAAAGTTTGATGCAGGGTGTGGCTGGCCCAGTTTCTACCAGACCATCGATAGCGATGCGATAACCCTGCAGGAAGATAAAAGTCTCGGTATGGAGCGTACGGAAGTTCTCTGCTCCAATTGTGGGGCCCATCTTGGGCATGTATTTCCAGATGGACCGGAGCCTACCGGGTTGCGTTATTGCATTAACTCGGTTGCGATGAAATTTAAAGATCGCTAACCCGGATTATTCAGGAGTCAGCCACTCTTTAATGACGCTGCCGAGTCCCTTTTTGTTAAAGGGCTTGGCGATATGATCATTCATTCCTGCTTGCCTGCAACGCTCCTTATGTTCTTCCAGCGTATTGGCGGTGAGGGCAATGATCGGTGTTTTTTTAGTAGCCGGTATTGCTCTAAGCTTTTTTGTTGCAGTGTAGCCATCCATTAATGGCATGTTGCAGTCCATCAGGATCAGGTCAAATTTCTCATCAGTGCAGAGTGTCAGGCATTCCTGACCGTTGTGGGCAAGCTCTACGTCGTGTCCCAGTTGTTCAAGCATGCCCTCTGTAACCAGCCGGTTGATGGCATTATCTTCAACCACCAGAATTCTTTTTTTCCTGCGTTCACCTGGCTGGGTGTGCGGACTTTTTTCCCAATGAGGCTTGTGACGCATTTTTGTGGCAGATAGTTTGCCGGGATCTTTGATGCCAACAACGGCAGCGCACTTTTGGTATAACTTTTGTTGTGTGACAGGGAGGGCGAGCCAGACGAGATTGTCCGGCATTCCCTGTGGTTGTTCAAAGCTGATAAAAATGGTTTTACGGTCTGGGTGATGTCTGGCCATGTTAAGCGCCAGCGCTTTTTGATCGGTAATAACCAATGAGGCTGTCTTGTGTGTACCTGAATGGTAGTTAAAGTCCAGATCAGGGGTATACTGGTCAATGATACGGCAGGGTATATTCCAGTGGCTGAGCATTCTGTAACATATTTGCTGTGTTGACTCTTTGCAGGCCAGTATGATCGGGTGACTCATTAGTGGCCTGATGGTTTCGGTATTCGCGTTTTCAGGCTTAATCAGGGGAAGCCTTATTGAAAATGTGCTGCCATGCCCTTCACGGGAAATAACCTGAATTGAACCATTCATTGCTGTGATCAGCTCTTTAGTCAGTGCCAGTCCCATGCCTGAACCACCATAGCTCTGATAAATTTCATTATTGGCTTGTGTGAAAGGCGTGAAGATTGCGTCAAGTGCTTCCTGGGGAATGCCGATCCCAGTGTCGGTAATGTTAATGATGACTTCAAGATTGTCTTCATCCAGGGATTTTGATTCCAGTGAAAGGCTGATTTCGCCTTTGTGGGTAAACTTGATGGCGTTACCAAGAAGGTTATTGATGACTTGGCTGATGCGGGTAGGGTCGCCAAGGAGTTTTGCTGGCATTGTGGGGTCAATGTCGCAGGTTAGCGGGATATCTTTGCCATAGGTCTTCTGGCTCATCATCACCACAGACTCTTCGATGATCTCGCGTAGATCAAAAGGCGACTGTTCTATGGCCGCTTTGCCTGATTCGAGTCTGGCCAGATCCAACATGTTATTCAGCAGTTTGACCAGTCGAACGCCTGATTGATGGGCAAGGTCGAGCCGGGCGTATTGTTTTTCGGACAGCTCTTCATTAATGGTTAGCTCCAGCATCCCCAGAATGCCATTGAGTGGTGTTCTGATTTCATGGCTAAGGCTTGAAAGCTGATCCCCTCGCAGCTGGGCAGAGTGAAGTGCTTTCTGTCGCGCTATCTCAAGCTCTTCGTTGGCTTTGAACAGGGCGTTATTATTTTCCTGTAGCTCTTGAGTCCTCTCGGCGATACGGTTTTCAAGATCCTGGGTATGCTTTCTCAGTTCATTTTCAGCAAGGCTTCTATGGTAGAGCTGCTTTTCAATATCATCCTGAAACTCATTGAACGCCGTGGTAAGTAACCCGATTTCATCCTGTTGATGTCTTTTAGAGACCGATAACGAATGGTGTGTTATCCCCTTTCGAACTTGTTTGACATGACGCGTCAGTTTTAACAACGGTTTGGTAAGCATCAAATAAAACATGCTTTGGAGGGCCAGTGCGAGCAGCAGGGTTCGTATGACTCCAAATACAAGGGTTAAGATGGATCGGTCCAGAAACTCCTGACCGGAAGGGCGTGTGTCTGCAATAATGGATAGTGTGCCAAGATCTTCTTCAAGATCATAAGGAACTGATAGTGGTTGACGGTAGGTTCGGGTGGTGCCGAAAAAAAGATCCGTAAATTGGCTCTGGTTTTCTGGCTGCTCATTGCTGCCTGCTTTGGCCAGTAGTTGTTTGTCGGAATCGGTGATGATCGCACTTAGAATCAGTGGTGATTCTATTAGGCCATTCACCAGCTCTATAGCCAGTTCTTCATCCAGGTTATAGGCAATGCGAGAGGCGGGCGCTTTGCTGATATCCAGGTAGGCCTCAATAGCATTGTCGATACTTTTATCCTGGGTTTTATAGTCGTGGGTAACCTGAAAGGCACTGAAAACCAGTCCCAGTATAAAAGCGACGCTAACTGTGTATCTGACCTGCTTATACGAGAGCCTGTCCCTGAGTCTCATTGTTTTGCCTATCCCGGGCGGTGATCAGTAACCCATCTAATCTTGAATAAGCCTGTTTTTCAAGGGAAACGGCTCATACTCAAAGAAAGGTTGACTCTATAAAAAATGGCCATTAGTATACGCATCCGCTGCAGCAATGCACGAAGGTCTGCGTCCCCTTCGTCTAGTGGCCTAGGACACCGCCCTTTCACGGCGGTAACAGGGGTTCGAGTCCCCTAGGGGACGCCACTTATCTCTTTATAGAGAGCAGGGTTTGAAGAACCCTTAAAATCATCTTCATTGCGGGAATANACGAGAGCCTGTCCCTGAGTCTCATTGTTTTGCCTATCCCGGGCGGTGATCAGTAACCCATCTAATCTTGAATAAGCCTGTTTTTCAAGGGAAACGGCTCATACTCAAAGAAAGGTTGACTCTATAAAAAATGGCCATTAGTATACGCATCCGCTGCAGCAATGCACGAAGGTCTGCGTCCCCTTCGTCTAGTGGCCTAGGACACCGCCCTTTCACGGCGGTAACAGGGGTTCGAGTCCCCTAGGGGACGCCATTTTCCTCCATGAAATCCTCATATCAGTCTACTTCATCTTCTGAATAATAGTCCGGCGGCTCATCGTCTGATTCGTACTCAAACTTCTGATTTTCTTCCATATCTTCCGGTTCATCATCGTATTCGACGATATCGTCAACTGACTGATCAACAGACTCAGAGTTCAGCGTTGAGGACTGTTCTTCGAATTCTTCCGATACCTCAATGTCAGGAAAAGCAGGGTTGGCCTCAACATAGGGTGACAAGCCCACAAAAAACATCAACACGAGGGCTATTGTGGCACCCAGCTTTTCCAGAAAAGACGTCAGAACAGTCATTTTCAAACTCCAGATACTATGTTTCTGAGCCAGACAACGCGTCCCGACCGAAGGGCGTATCAGGGCGCCACTATGTCTTCGTTGCGGCATTTTGAAAGGCAGCTAGCCTTCCTGCAATGACGCGCTTTGTCAGTCGGAACGCCCTGATACGCTGAGCGCGCAACGAAACGTCAACAGGCCCTAAGATAGCAGAGTCCTGAAGTCCTCAGAGGAAAACAGAAAAGCCGGTTGCTAGAAGTGGATCCTGCACTGGCCGTTTTTAACGGATCTACAGTCAGCCCATCAAAAGGATGATCTTTTTGTGTTGTATAACGGGCTTTTTGGGCGTGTTTCTGGCAGCTCAACTATCTTATCTGTCACCTGATTTTAAAAGTGGTAGAGAGGCGAGAAATGAAAAAGTGCATGGCGTGTTTGCTGCTGGCGTCTGCTCCAGTGTTTTCAGATGTTTTAAATCCCCAGAGTTTTCTGAATGAAGTTGAGTCAGAAGTACAAAGTGCAGTAAAACCAGCGCTTGAGATGGTTAATGTGCCGATACAGAGTCCTTCATGGCTGATTGGTTGCTGGGTTGATAAAGAACAGGCCCACTCATTCTTTAAGGTGGTTCCTGATGGCTTTTATTATAAAACCTGGTCTGAAGGCAGTGTAAGTCAGTTTCAAATGCGTGATGCGTCCGGTGTATACCCACGGTTTCAGAATACTTACTCAAACCCTGCTTATAGCCGGTATACATTGAACGGAACCAGAAAAGGCGACACATCCGGCGGTGTGTTCACTGACATGAACTTCAGTCAGGGGGAAGATAAGGATGTTATCGGTGTTAGCGGGTTTCTTAATGGTTTTCTTGCGGCCTGGAGTGTTAGCTTGATCAGCACAACCTACAAAAGGTCGGATGATGTCAATTGCAATGTAGAAAGCACTGATCAGTCTCATCTGGTTTATTAGCGGTGAAGAACATGGATGTTGTTAAACTCTTCTTTAGTAAATCAGCATTCTCTCTTTCTGTTTAGCATTAAAAAATAACATTGCCTCAGGGCAGGGGTAGAGCCCTTTGATAATTCAGAGTAGTGTAGACAGCCCGACCTTACCATTGTTATAACAGCACCTTTATTATCCTGCGACCAGAATAATCAGGGGTAAGCATGAAGCTTTCTGCCTTTGGCGAAAAATTTACCAGCCACTCCGGCATCCTTTCATTAATGGATGATCTGGGCAATGCCCTCGCCGATGGTAAAGATATGATTATGATGGGCGGTGGTAACCCGGCCCATATCCCCGAAGTAGAAGAGGTCTTCAGACAGCGACTGCGAAAAATAACCGAAAGCCAGGTGGAGTTTACCCGGCTGGTGGGTACCTATGATCCTCCCCAGGGAGAAAAAGATTTTGTTCGAGAGATGGCTGCTTTTCTTAACCGGCAGTTTGGGTGGAAGTTGACAGAAAGAAATGTCGCGCTAACCAATGGCAGCCAGGCCGCATTTTTTATGCTGTTTAATATGTTTGCTGGAAACTATGGTGACGGCAGTCATAAACGAATCCAGTTACCATTGGCGCCAGAATACATTGGTTATGCGGATGCTGGGTTGAGCGATAATTTTTTTGCAGCCAACAAACCGGAAATTGACCATCTGGATCAGCACACTTTTAAATACCGTGTTGATTTTCAGGAACTGGTCATTGATAAGAGCATTGGTGCGCTGTGTGTTTCCCGCCCTACCAACCCTACCGGGAATGTTTTGACGGATCAGGAAATTGAACGTCTGGACAGTCTTGCCCATCAGCATGATATTCCAATGATTGTTGATGGGGCCTACGGAACGCCATTCCCCAAACTGATTTTTACAGAAGCGACCCCACGCTGGAATGAGCATACGATTCTCTGTCTGAGCCTTTCAAAGCTGGGTCTTCCCGCAGTCAGAACCGGTATTGTTATTGCTAATGAGCAGGTTATCAGGGCGCTGTCTGGTATTAACGCCATTATGAATCTTGCTCCAAACAGTACTGGCAGTTTGCTGGCTCTCGACATGATACGCGATGACAGTATTAACCCTCTTTGTGAAAATGTGATTCGCCCTTACTACCAGGAAAAAGCCGAGTTTGCCGTGAATTGCCTTAGGCAGAAGCTGGGTGATATTCCCTGGCATGTCCATAAGCCAGAAGGGGCAATGTTTTTGTGGCTGTGGTTTGAAGGGTTACCTATTTCCAGTCTTGAGCTTTATGAACGACTAAAGGCAAGAAATGTTCTGGTCGTTTCCGGACATTACTTCTTCCCGGGAATAGACGATGACTGGCCTCATAAGCATGAGTGTCTCCGGTTGACCTATACCCGTGATCATCAAGACGTTGAAAAAGGTCTTTCTATTCTGGCGGAAGAAGTACTTAAACTATACAGGTAAGGCAGTGAAGCTGAATTGTGATATGGGGGAGAGCTTTGGCTCCTGGCAAATGGGAAATGATGAAGCAGTCATGCCATGGATCGATATGGCCAACATTGCCTGTGGTTTTCATGCCTCTGACCCCGATATCATGAGTGACACTGTGAAGCAGGCGGTAGGCTGTGGTGTCACTGTTGGAGCCCACCCCGGATACAATGACAAGATGGGGTTTGGTCGCCGGCCTATTCCCCACAGCCTTGAAAGCATCACAAATCTGGTGGCTTACCAAGTTGGTGCACTGGATGCTATCTGTCAGCAGCATGGTACTCGTGTAAAGTACATTAAGCCTCATGGCGCTCTTTATCATGAGATGATGAATAATCCTGATGTATTTGAGGCCATTGTGATTGCGGCAGCAAACATGGATATCAAGCCAGCCCTTATGATTCAGGCAATGGGTGATAATGAATTGCATAAAAAGATGGCTGATAAGTATTTAGTGCCACTGATTTATGAAGCCTATGCCGACAGGGCTTACGATGATAATGGTTTGCTGGTATCAAGGTCTTTACCGGATGCAGTTCACCAGGACTCAGCCGTGATACTTCAACAGGTTAAAGACTTACTATCAGGGGAAATTAACACCATCAGTGGAAACCGACTGGTGCTGAAAGCCGACAGTCTGTGTGTTCATGGTGATAATCTTGACGCTATCGCGCTGATCCAACAGATTCGACAGATTTTGAAGCCGGCAGACTCGGCTCCATGATGGATATCCAGCCTATCTCAGAAACGGCGTTGATCATAAAGCTGGGTGATTATATTGATACGCAGCTTGCAGTAAAAATAGGTGATATAGCTGACGGTATTAGAAATAGCTTTGCATCAGAGTTAATTGAAGTTATCCCTTCTTACACGACGATTTATATCCAGTACCATCCTCTCAAAGCTGATTATTATGAGTTAAAAAAAAGATTGCAGGCGTTGGTTGATACCTTTTTCCTGTCCGGCGACCTTCTCCAGAATGTAAGCAAGGTAATCACCTTGCCCATCTATTACAGCTTGGAAACTGGTCCGGATTTGCCTGGAATAGCCCGGTTTCATGAGTGCACAGTTGATGATGTTGTTCATATTCACAGTCAATCGACCTATGTTGTCTGTGCTATCGGTTTCAGTCCTGGTTTTGCCTTCCTTGGTGCTGTTGATCCATCTATTGCAATGCCAAGAAAAACTGAGCCAAGAAAGATGCTGCCTGCCGGGAGTGTAGGAATAGCTGACCGACAGACAGCCGTATACCCTTCCAGCACGCCCGGAGGTTGGCAGATTATTGGTAACTGCCCAATTTCTCTGGTTGATTTTGATAAGACACCTATGTCGCCTTTTTCTGTCGGCCTTTCTGTTAAATTCCAACCCATATCACGGGATGAGTTTTTTGAGCTTGGAGGCACTGTGTGGTCACACTGGAAGTGATTGATCCAGGAATGCTGGTGCAGCTTCAGGACCTTGGTCGAGAGGGAATGGGTTATCAGGGCTTGGCTCAAGGAGGTCCGATGGACCTTCATGCCTATTGCTGGGCAAATTATCTTTTGGGAAACAGTATGTCTTGTTCCCAGTTGGAGATAACGGGAGGACAGGCAAAATTTCTAGCGCATCGAGCCGTAACGCTGGCTGTAACGGGGGCAGACCTGGGGGTCAGAGTGAACAACCAGCCTGTAGGTGGTTGGAAAACCATTCATCTCAATAAGGGGGATATGCTTTCGTTTCTGTTCCCCCGAAAAGGCCTTAGAGTTTATCTGGCTATTCCCGGTGGCTTTTCTGCACAAGAGGTTTTTGGCAGTGTCGCGACAGTTTCCAGGGATGGTATTGGTGGGCTTGGAGCTAACAACAGTGCTGGTTGCCTTATAGGCCGAGGGGATTGTCTTAAGTCGATATCTGATCAGGTTTTCAGGCCAGAAATCAATCGTATGGTTCCGGCTTGTTTTATCCCAGAATATGGACTGGAGCTCAGGCTGAATCTCATAGAGTCGTATCAGGCATCAGCTTTTTCAGAAGAAAGTCGTAAACGTTTCTATGACTCAAACTTTACGCTATCGTCAAACAGTGACCGAATGGGGTATCGATTAGACGGAGCTGTGATTAAACCGCCGTTTAGTGGCGTAATTTCTGAGGGGATAGCATTAGGAGCTGTTCAGGTTCCTGAAAATGGTCAGCCGATTATTCTTATGCGTGACCACCAGACGCTGGGTGGGTACCCCAAGTTTGGCTGTGTTGCTCAGTTGGACTTGAATAAACTGGCGCAGGCAATGCCAGGCACCTCAATACGCTTCCAGTTGGTATCTCTTGAGACAGCAGGCAAGAGTTTAAAAAGCTTTTACGCCTTCTTTAATCTGTAGCCTCCTGTTTTTCTATTGGGTATTGCTGCTTGCAATATAGAAAATCAATTCTAAATTAACTATATCCGCTCAGCATGAGCGGGCATAAAGACTAGCATCAATGACGCCTGCCATCTTTGTGTTACCTCCACTTCCATTCAATGAACCTTATGCCTTTGTTCGGTGGTAGTTAGCGTTATTTCCTCAGCTCTTGTTATATAAGAAGAGGAGCTTTCCAATGAAAGTGTTCAGTTTGCGTATTCCTATAGTATTAGGCGTATTGGCAGGTGTAGCCCTGTCTTCATCTTCAGCTTTTGCTGTAGGGAGTAATGCTCCAGTAACGCCTACACACCTTGAACAGCCTGGCAAGCTGAGATCAATGGTGCCTCTTGATCAATTGATCGTGACAACGCGAAATAAGTTTGGAAATAAGGCTTCTGACGTGGTTGTCCACTCAGCACGGCTGCTGGAAGAGGAGCGGCAGAAGGTGTTTGTTATCGACTTTATCGATGCCAATAACAAGCTGGAACGTGTGGTTTATGATGCCTTCAGTGGAAAGCAGATAGATCATGCTCCCATGCAGACGCCTATGCCTATGGAAGAAATATTGGCAAAGGTAGATAGCAAGTATCCGGGATCGAATCGAATCAGAACCTGGCTGGAAAGACAGAATGGAGGTATGGTCTATGTTATCGAACTGGCTGATAAGCAGTTTAAGGTAAAGCGTCGTCAGTTAACCATGGATGCTTATACCGGTCGAGTAATCAAGGATGAAACCTATGACATGAAACCGGATGGCAAGCAGATATCTCTAGAGCAGATTATTAAAAATGCAAGGGAAAAGTACCGTGGAATGGTGGTGCTGAGAACTCGAAGCAGTATGAAAGATAACATTAGAGTTAGAGAAATTGTTTTCCTGGATGACAACCGAGTCAGGCATAAAATGGTGGTGAATGCGGTAACAGGAGAGGTTATAGAGGACAGAATTGCGCCATTAAGCTGGATTTGAGAATTGCTGTTCAATTTGTGTGGTATTGGTGAATATTCGGCTTTTGATTGGTGATGCGTAAATCCAGCTGCATACCCACTCTGTAGCTGGCTTCCTATCTTTATTAAGATGGTCGAGTCTTTCAGAGGTTATTGGTACATACTTTTCATTTTATAATATTGTTTATTTTTACTTTTTCTTTTCATAATAAAAAAAAATTGATTCTTTACAGTGCCTATTCTTAATCAAAAGAGTTTATTTAAATCTATTGTTTCGAAATTTACCTCTTCGATTGGTGGTGGCGTTTGTTTAAACGCTTCTGGTGCTGATTTTCACCATTAAAAATTCTTGAGCTTTATGACTAAGCATCGTGAGTTCCCGCCAGGTTTATAAAAACAGTGTAATATTATAAAAAGGATTGATGATGCACCAATCAATAGTGGATACTTCTTCACAATGTGTCGTATCGCGATTGCAAGACCCTGCCTCAGGATCTTGCAGGAGGCTAACAAGGAGTATGTCTACTCCAAGCTTGGGGCGGTACGGTGTTTCAACTCCCTCACCCAGCTTATCAATTCCAGAGAAATGCAGTTCTTTACCTCACTTTTCCCCTGACACTGTTACACCAAGTCAGCTTTCAGGCCTTATTCATCACTCTACATCAAGCCCCAAAGGTGAGTCTGGTGTTGGTACTTCCAGTGCACCTTCTTCTGTGATGGTCAGAGATGCTAGACCTGCAGAGCCTGAGCTAAATATGAAAGTGCCGGACGAAGCTTCCAGTGTGACAAAAAAACGTCTAGCAGAGCATTCAACTTCAGGTACTACAACCGAAGTTTCTGAGCACCCACATGTTGCTAACGATGAGCCTGTTACTTCTGCATGTTCTGGTACTGAGGTTCTAGAGCCGGTTTTTCTGCCTCAGTGTGAACATTCATGTATCACAGGCGATAGAGGTCAAGCTTCCAGTGAGAGTGGTGATTCCGTATTGCCCGTGAATCCAATAACGTCTGATCATGCTTTCGATGTGGGCAAACCTGAAGAATATATAGAACCGATTAAAGGGATCTTATTTGATGAAATGGCTGATTACCTTAAAGAGATTGATGATTTTGATAGAGAGTATGAGTTTTCAAAAGAGCAGAAATCAGTTGATGAGATCTCTCTTTGTGATACTGAAAGTGTAACACCACCTGACTTGGAAAACCCAACAGAGGCGGAGTTATCGTCTAGTACATTTGATATGACAAAAAGAATGATGTTGCTGGAACAAGTAAAGGTGCTGGCGGGAGATATTATAAGGGCAAGAGCTCGAGGTATTTATAGTTCTGATAATTTGAATGGTGGTTTTAATCAGTTTTATGAACTCATTTTTGAATCAATCAAAGCATCTAAGTTGAACAAGGAAGTAAGTCCTGTTTTTTACCTTCAGAAAAAAATAATATCGCTTTTAAACTCTACTCTAGGATGTTTGGATGGGGAAAGCCATAAGTCCATGAAGGCTGTGATTGAACAATTGGAAAAATGTAGTAGCCCAGGTGAAGTTAGTGAGTATTTGAAAAATTCTCATGTTGATTATTTAACTTATTATCATGTGTGCAGAGATATTGTTTTAAAAGCTATGTTTGATCTTGGGGCGGATTTTGATGGAGCTAATCTTGATTGTATGATCAGTTTACTGTCAATTTGTTTTCTTGAGATTTGTAAGATTGAAATTAAGTCCTCGGAAATTGAGCTGTATAGAAACTTGTACTTTGAATTACATACTGCTTTGTCTCCTGCATCACCAGAGTGGCGCAGATCTTTTGCTAATGTACTTGCTGGCTGCTTTACTCGAAGCGGTATAACACTGCTATACCTCACGGATATCTTTTTTACAATACTCCATTCAATCGGTGAAGGAGAAATATCAAATGAATATCAATTCGCAAGTCAGTTTCGTATCTTTCTTGTTTTATATAGTATATTCACTGTTATTCCTCCGTCTTTGAAAAACAGCTATAGCATCTATCGTGCAGGTAAAAATAATCCAGAGACTCCTAAAAAAGATACGGTTTTTAGCATAGCTACAAATTTTGGTAAGGATTTGACAGCTCTCGGTGGAAGTGTTTTTTCTCTTTTAGGGGTGTCTCCTGCTACTCGTCTATGTCAATTATTAAATCTTGGCTTAAGTACGATTTTTGCCCGTGACCTTATTCACCGGTTTTTGGAAGCTTATGAAGTTGACATGAGACCCATGGATTGGAAGGGCAAGGCTAAGATTTATGCTCCTGCGATTTTGATAGGTGGTACCTGCTACTTTTTGCCTCTATGTATTCCTGAGACTAGTAAAAAGTATTGGGGTTATAGTGGAGGTGATCAGAACTTTATACCTCATACTCTTCGGTCTTTGGTAAATAACTTATTCACTCCTTTAAGTGGCGGAGATGAGGTTATTCGGCTTTTGCTAATAGCTAGCTTATCCGCTTCATCATCTTTAACTGCCCATACTTTTTTAGATATTAAACGTTGTGACAACTCTATTGTAAGAGAAAAACTTAATACATATCTAAAAGCCCTTGCCATTCGGTTTGGATGTACTGTGGCTACTGTTGTGATAGCTGTACCGGATGCATATCCAAGGAGAGTAGGTTCTGATGGGGCTTCTGGATACACTAAAGGTTCGTGGGTTTCTATAGAGACAACAGAGAGTGCTAGTCGTATTCCTACGGAGCCGATTGAAAGTACAACTGCCGGAGTAGTTAATTCGACTTCTATATTTACAGTCAATGGCTCAGACGCTTTTGCTACCGCCAATGTAGACAGCACTGCAGGTTTATCAAATATGAGTGGTTCGGTTACTGAACCCATTCATAGAACTACTGCCGGGGTGCCCCTTTCGCTAACTAGGGGAGCCACGGAAAGTTCTGTCTATTCAGACGCTTCTGGTTCTAATGCTTCAGCATCTGAATCTGTAGAATATGTTACAATACTTCCTATTCTTGGATCATTTTCGGATCTATGGAAGAGCTTATACTGGGAGGATAATGTTCGTGAGTTAGGTGGAGATATTAAAAGAACATCCAATGCAAATCAGTGTCAAAAGAAGGAAAAAGAGTTCAGTAGTCAAATGCAAACTCTACCCTGGGAGAATTATACCGTTGGGGGGTTTTTGGGGCTTGTTGACCAAGGGTTGGAAGGTATTGGTTATTATAAAGAAGTAAATACTAGGTTTGGTATTAAAATACCGAAAAAAGTACAGCAGTTAGGAAATGTGCTAACCCATACTTCACATACGAATACAAGGCGGCTTGCTTATTTGGGAGGAGGGGGCAATAAAAAACAACTATCGCCGGCTCATCAATACAAAATAAAGCGTTTTGATGTCGTAAGTTATGACGATGCAACGCAGGGTAAGCCTGAAAATACAGGCCTGCAACCGGGATTGGGTGCAGTTGCAAAAAAGGTTAAAGCTGTATCCGCTGCTGAAGATTCTAGGATATCTGAAAGTATCGAGATGACACCGTTTGGTGTTAATGATGAAACCACTCCATTTTTACCCAAAAGAGAAAAAAATCCTGGTACTCAAAGAGCGTTACATGTTGCAATTGATATGTCCGCAGCCATGGACAGTCAGAGTGCAGAAACAAAGCAAGCAACTTTGACCCAAGCAAAAGTTGATCATCAAGAGGTTTCGACTTCAGGGTCGGTGAGCTCACGTGATGTGGCCGTGGTTAAGTCATGGCCAAGCACTCCAAGTATTTCTGGTGGGGTGTTTCAGGATCCTGATACTCGTTCTCATTTGTGATTGGCTATTGTATTTTTTATCAATACAAGTGAGCTGAGCTTAAAGTTGGCATTTGATGAAAAAATATTATTTGCCTCTCTATATGAGGCAAATAATAGTCAAAAGTAGCTATTTCTTTAGCTGGTCTTATTCATCATCGCTATCAACATTAACAATTTTGATATTCATTAAAATTGCATAAACTCCCGGAACTATCATTACCATGGCAATAACCATCATCAGCTCATCATAATTGGCTGAGGCAAAGGCAGAGATAATAAACAGCGAAGAAAGAGCCACAATCGCAATGTTGGAGCGGGATGTTTTCTTCTCCAGGTGATCCAGTTTCAGCAATGCCACGCCAGACCAGAAATAAGGAAATAACAGTAACAGAACTGAGATGGTTACTGAGATATTAAACGCCTCAGCAATATCGCTACCCATCAACATCAGAACCAGTTCTACGGCGGTCATAATTACACCGTTAATAACCAGCCCCTTGCTGGCAATGCCATATCGGTTGGTATAGGAATAGGCTTTAGGCAGAAAGCCATTATCCGCACTGGTTTTTGCGGCACTGACTGAGTTCAGCCCCCAGACCATAAAACTGGCGATACAGGCGACGGCCATGACCAGGGAAACTACCTGCCCAACGTAAGATGAATGAAAAATCTTTTCCATGGAAAGGGCAAAGGACGCAGGGGCTTCCTGAATCACTTTTGCGGTAAACATGCCTTCCATCACCGTGGTGGAAAGGATGTAGAATACAGCCACGACCAGAAAGCCAACAATGGTAGCAATGGGTACCACCTTTTGGGGGTTCTCTATTTGCTCGGCATTGGTGGCCACACTTTCTACACCCACATAAGAAAAGATCAGTATGGCAAACCCAGCCATAATGGCTGAGCCATCGCCTTTGCCCGAGACATTCCAGTTTTCATGAAATTGAGCAGGGCTGAACTCCAACCAACCCAGTACACTGGTGAGAGCAACGGCAACCAACAGTAACGTGACCGTGATGGAAACTACCTGGGCAATGATGCCTACACCTCTCAGTGATAACACTACGAAGAGCCAGATCAGAGCGATGACAGTGCAACCAAGGATGATTGGATCATTCAGCTCTGGTAGAAACATAGCTATATAGCCAAGTCCGGCAATCAGAATGGAGACATTGGAAATCAGGTTGCCATAGACGTAAAAGAAACCGCACTTGGCACCAATGATCGGGCTGACGGTGGTTGCCAGGGCTGTTGGGCTTGGATCATCAAAACGTTCACCTGCTCTGACATAGACCAGCGTTAGAAACAGCGCACCCAAGGTGACCAGAATAAATGAAACCAGCGTAATAGAGCCGGTAAAGGCGAGTTGTTGGGGCAGGGCAATGACGCCGCTGCCGGCAAGGCTGGAAATAATTAAAAAGGTGGCACCGATGACACCCAGTTTTTTCGCATTACTCCCTGTTGGGTTTGAGTCAGGTTGACTTGAAGACGTCTGTTGTTTATTCGGGGTGTCACTGGACATGGTGAAGACTCCTGTGCCCTGCGCGGTGGTAATAAAACAGTGGTAATGACATAAAGATGATGCAGCCAGCCAGCAGGAAGCCAATGTAGCTGAGGGTTGCGGTTAGTCCCTCTTCTTTGACTGCGGCTGTGGGGATAAAGCCAAACATGAAGACAAAGCAGCTGGTGATAATGGCAACCCCGGAAACCAGCCAGATACCAGGTTTTCCGCCGGGAATCCGGTAACTGCGATAGATCTCGGGGCGTGAATAGCGCAGTTTTATTGCTGCGGCAAACATCAGCAGATACATGATCAGATACAGCTGTGCAGCAAGGGCGTTCATCAACATAAAGGCACTGCTGACCGAAGGCATGAATAAAATTGCCAGTGACAACAAGGCGGAGAGTGAGGCTTGCAGAATTAAAATGGGTACAGGAACACCGTATTTATTGTTTTTCTGCCACAGGCTTGGGAAGTAGCCTTCCTGAGCGGCTTCACGAATGCCTTTTGAAGGGCCGATCATCCAAGTGATGACCATAATCATGGCGCCATAGGCAATCAGCAGGGTAATTACTGGGGCCAGCCAGGAGAGGTCATGGATGGCAAAAAAGGTTCTGAGCGCCTGATCTACACCGGCACTCAAGCTGACATCACTGGAGGGGATCACCAGCGCAATGGAAAGTGATGCCAGCAACGACAGAGCGATGATCAGGGCACAGGCTGAGAAAATGGCTTTTGGGTAACTCTTTCCCGGGTCTTTGACTTCTGTGACATGAACGGCGGACATCTCCATGCCGGTAAACGACACCAGCATGGCGGCCATCAGCATCAGGTGCTGGACATTTTCAAACTTTGGAATAGTGGCTGCCCAGGAAAAGTGAATGGCAGTGGGTTTACCCGATAAAAGGTACATTCCACCCAGCGTGATAATAATCAGGCAGGGAATAATACTGCCAATAATAACGCCTGTAGTGCTCAGCAGGGCCGAGAACTTCAGCCCTCTCAGGTTGACCAGTGTAGAAAAAGCCAGTGCCAGCCAGATAAACCCGACCACAAACCATTTATTTTCGGCCAGTGCCGGATGAATGATGTAGGCCACGGCAGAAGCGGCAAAGGCAAGAACCATGGCAAACCAGGGCAGGTTTTCTACCCACTGCATAAAAATCGCAACGACACCCCACTTTGGGCCAAAGGCTTCAGTAACCCATAGATAAACCCCGCCTTCACCCTGCCAGCCGGAAGCCAGTTCAGCAGATACCAGGGCGGAAGGAATAAAGAAGCACAGTGCTGCAAGGCCGAGGTAGAAAACCAGTGAATACCCATACTCTGCCAGACTGGGGAGAGCATGGAGAGCCAGTATGGCTGCCACATTGATCATGGTCAGGGTGAAAACGTTGAGCTTATGAGGCAGCTTTTTTAAACGTACATGGCTTGATGTTTTTTTCTTCATCATTCTCTTGGTAAAGAGCTGAGTCGGCTCGGTCGTTAAAAGTAGACCGGGAGCGTGAAACTCCCGGTGGATGGGTCATGCCTTCACGCATAGGGTATGGAAGAATTTCTTGCCATCCCGTTCTACTCGTTCGACGCCATGTATATCGCTTTCGTAGCCTGGGAACAGGTTTTCAAAGTTCTGTCTTGCCGTCAGATAGTCAAAAATGGGGCTGGCTTTATCATTCATGGATTCCCCACCCATCATGATGGGGATTCCAGGAGGGTAGGGAACCATCATGACGGCAGGAACACGCCCCTCCATGGCTTCCAGTTCCACATACTCAACCTGTTTTCTGACGACACAGTGGTAGGCATCGGCTGGCTTCATGGCGGGGTCTGGAATGACCTGGAAGGCAGCCTGCATCTTGTCGAGCATCTGGTGCTCTTTAAAATACTGGTGAATTTCATTGCAATGATCCTTCAGGCCGACACCGGCGTATGTCTCCGGATAGTCATTGACCAGTCTCGGCAGTGCCTGTTCAAGAGGAGCATTAGTGTCATAAAGTGCCTTGAATTTCAGCAACGCTGAAAGCAGGGCGCTTTGTTTGGCTTTGGTGGTACCCAGTGAGTTGAGCAGCAGGAAGGAATAATAATCGGTTTTTTCGCAGACAATGCCGTGTTTGATCAGGTAGTCGGTAACGATGGATGCGGGAATGCCTTCATCAGCAAGGTTACCAGCATCATCAAGCCCTGGCGTGATAAACGTCAGTTTTATGGGGTCCAGCATGGCATAGTTGTCTTCAATGTCTTCAAAGCCGTGCCAGTCATTCTTCCGGTTGAATACCCAGGCTTCCTGATGGTTGCCCAGGTATTCCACAGGAACATTTTCAAAAGCCGTATCACTGCCGTCGTAATTGACGATGCGAGGTTGCCACATTTCAAAAAACCAGCCTTTGGCGGTTTTCATTTCTCTGGCAATCCGGGTGACTTTCTGGCGCAGACGAATAGCCTCCAGAATAATGTCGTTCAGCATAATTTCACCGTTGTCATCCATCATTTTGGTGGCAACGTCCAGCGACGCAATCATGCTGTACTGTGGCGAGGTGGATGAGTGCATCATATAGGATTCGTTAATCTCATCCGGGTTGATTTTGACTTTACTGCCACTGCGGATGTGCAACATGGATGCCTGGGAGAAGGCAGTCAGTAGCTTATGAGTCGAGTGGGAGCAGAAGATTGGGGGATGGTCGCTGTTCCTGTCGTCATCCGCCATGCCAAAGTGATCTTTGTAGATTGGATGAAATCGGGCGTAGGCATACCAGGCTTCGTCGAAGTGTAGGTTTTCGACACTTTGCTGAAGCTCTTTTTTAATGTTGATAACGTTGTAGCAGATGCCATCGTAGGTTGAGTTCGTCAGTGCTGACATTTTTACCGCACTTTGACTTTTTATCTCAGCCGGAATATTAGGATGAGCGTCGATCTTGCTGCGGATGGATTCTTCCGAAAACTCGGATAAACGGCAGGGGCCGATGATTCCCCGTTTGTTTCTTCTGGGAACCATGTACACCGGATAGGCATCGGTAATGACCATGGCATAGTTCAGGGACTTATGACAGTTGCGATCAACAAAGGCAATGTCATCCCTGACCAGCTGGCTGCGCCAGATGATCTGGTTAACGTTGGATGTCCCATTAAGAACGTAATAGGTGTAGTCAGCGCCAAATACACGGGCTGAATTTTTCTCTGCGTCACCTACCACTCCAGAATGATCCAGCAAAGACCCGAGCTCCGGTACAGAGATCGACAGATCAGCACGAAAGACATTCTCTCCATAAAAGTCATGCATGGCCGTGCCCGAGGGACTGTGCAGAAAGCCTTCGCCACCCATGTGTCCGGGCGTGTGCCAGGCGTATTTATACTCTTGGGAGTACTCGACCAGAGCGCCAAAAAAGGTGGGGTATACGCTCCGGATATAGTCATTCACAAAGACATCAATACGCCCGGCGAGAAATTCGATGGTGTCTGCTGTTTTCCACAGAGCATCATCAATGATCTCAAGGACATGAGTAGGAATATTGGCAGCGGCCAAACGTTCGGTCAGCAATAGAATCGGGATATGTTTATTTCGGGAACGAATGAGATTTAGCAGTTCTTCGGGCTCCATATTCTCACTGCAGGTTTCGCTGCGAATATCCCAATCGATAATGACAGCACCCAGGTCAGAGCGGGACATGAAAATTTCAACACCATCTTCGTAACTGAATGATGGATGTACGGACAACTCCTGAACCTCTTCCAGATTTTCAACCAGCTCTCGCAGCCGGAAACCTTCGTCATTATTGGCGTCAAACTGAGCAGAAATAATCAGGACTGGCCATGCCCGTTTGGTGATCTTCATAATCAACCTCGAAGAAAGCGGCTTGACAGGAACTCGGGATTACACAGAAGCGTGTTCCTCGGGGGCGTTCTCAATCAGTCACGAGACCGGTTGATCATATGCCTAGTTACCAAACGTCCCCGGGAAGCGGCAGTGAGTAGCAGGTAAGTACTTTCACGAAAGGATAGTCTTAGTATGGAAGTTGCGCCAAAAGGTGGGTAACTCTGTTGTTGTTTATCAAATACTGTAACTTTGTAGTCCAACAGGGTGTCAGTTATTAGCAGGGATGGGAAAGAATGAAGTCAGGAGGTCATCGCCAGCTGAGTAAGGTGATTTCCTGCTTCATTTATTCTTTTTTCTGAGCAAATGACTGGTATCAGAGTTTCGATACTGCCTGATTGATTTGTTCAGCGATGTCCTGATTTTTGAAAGCACCTGCTTCTAAATCAAAATTTTCATAGAAATTGGGAACGGAAATAGAAGACTGAACATCTGCGCCGAAAAATTGAGCTGAGCCTCTGGCTGCAGCCAATACACTCTGAGCACCACCTGGTCCGGGTGAGGTAGAAAGATAAACGGCTGGCTTATTGGCAAATACGTTACGCTCAATACGGGTTGCCCAGTCAAAGAGGTTCTTATAGGCGGCAGAGTAAGAACCATTGTGCTCTGCAAATGAAATGACCAGTGCATCGGCTTGGGCGATATCGGCGAGGAATGTTTTCGCGTCATCTGCCTGTCCAATCTCTTTCTCTTTATCTTCACTGAATAAAGGGACCTTGTAACTGTTGAGGTCCAGAACGATCACGTCTGCACCTTCAATTAGATGAGCAGCGTAGGAAGCAAGGGCTTTATTTATGGATGTAGAGCTGGTTGATGCTCCAAATGCGACAATCTTCATGATGTTCCCTTCTGACTTTATTTTAAGTAGCTCTTTGGCTGGTTGTTTTAATGCTACTGTATATTTGAGCATATCGAGAGCCCGGAGCGTCAGCAACCATTCCAGAGCCTAAGCCTTTTCGCACCCCTTCAAAGATCGGAAACGTATTTTTACGTAATGCCTTCCGTATCATCCGGCGCTAGTCTATGTCCGAATGAAATTCAATTTGGAGCTGGACAGCAATAACCGGTCTATGGATGATGTGACTCCCTGACGCCTGATCGTACGCAGTAATTTTATTATGGCTGGCTACGTACTTCAGGATCGCTGGATTGTGTAAGAAAGAACAATAAATGACCTGACACAGGAAACTGTTATGACTCAGAGTTTGCAGAACCGTCATTTTCTCAAGCTACTGGACTTTTCTCCACTGGAGATCAGCCACTTGCTGGAACGTGCCGCGCAGTTAAAAGCTGCCAAACGATCTGGTACTGAAGAGCAGTTTTTGAAAGGTCGAAATATTGCTCTGATTTTTGAAAAAGCGTCTACCCGGACCCGTTGCGCCTTTGAAGTAGCCTGTTTTGACCAGGGCGCCAATGTGACTTATATCGGTGGAGGTTCCCAGATGGGGGCCAAAGAAACCGTGAAGGATACCGCGCGGGTGTTGGGGCGTATGTACGATGGCATCGAATTTCGTGGCCACTTACAGGAACATGTTGAAGATCTGGCCACCTTTTCCGGTGTTCCAGTATGGAATGGTCTGACCAATGATTGGCACCCGACTCAAGTGCTCGCTGATTTTCTGACCATGCAGGAACACGGCAATGGTCGCCCCCTGAACGAGATGAAGCTTTGCTATCTCGGGGATGGGCGTAACAACGTTGCCAATTCATTGATGGTGGGCTCTGCCAAAATGGGTGTGGATTTCCGGATCGCAGCGCCAGCGGCATTTTTCCCTGATAGCACTTTGGTTGAACAATGTCGGGAAATTGCCCGGGAATCCGGGGCGAAGATCACCATTACCGAGTCGGTGGATGAAGCGGTCGCTGGTTGTGATTTCCTTTACACCGACGTCTGGGTTTCCATGGGTGAGCCGATGGAAGCCTGGGATGAAAGGGTCAAGCTTATGAAACCCTATCAGGTGAATCAGACAGTGATGCATAAAACAGGCAATGCTAATGTCCGTTTCCTGCACTGTCTGCCAGCCTTTCACAATGATGACACGGTGATTGGCAAAGAAGTCGCTGACAAATTTGGTATGAACGGCCTGGAAGTTACTGAGGACGTATTTGAGTCTGACGCTTCCATTGTGTTTGATCAGGCAGAAAACCGTATGCATACCATCAAGGCAGTGATGGTGGAAACATTGGGTAAAAGCCGTTAGTCCATAGGGAGTCGGTAGTTCGTACAAACGACGGTTACCCATCAGAATTGCAGGAAGCAATGAACCTGTCCTGCTGTTCAGGTAGAACTCTGCGAAACTCGTGGAATTGTCTACTCTATTAGGTGTTTTTCATTCGTTACCTGGAATGGTTCCTCAGATCTTCCCTATGGATGACTGAGGTGCCTGCTTTATTGATTGAAATGATTACTAGCAGGAGGCTTGGATAGAGCCAGCAGTACAAATCAGTGTTTGAGCTTATTAGTTCAAACATACGACACTTGGCTTATGTTGTGTGCAATGAGGTGTATCGCCACTTACTCAGCGTCACCTGTATGACTGATGATCTTCTGAGCCCATGATCCATTCTCTTTTCATTTTCCCAGCAGTATAGAGGAGCAGTAATGCCCCAGAGCCTATTGCGATACACCAATATTCTCAGCATCGTTGGTGACCTCATTCGCGTCCACGTACCTAACCTGGCTGAGGGTAATGCCCAGGCTAACTACGGTGACCTGGCGTTGATTGAGCAGGATGGACAGACATACTCCATGGCGCAGATCATCAAGATTGACCATGAAGAGGTTTCTCTCCAGGTTTTTGCCGGCACCAAGGGGCTATCCACCGGTGCGTCTGTCTGCTTCCTGGGCCAGCCAATGAAGACGACATACTCACCCAATATCCTTGGGCGTATCTTTAACGGTGCCGGTGAGCCTATTGATGGTGGTCCTGCACTGGAGCAGGATCCCAAGGTAGAGATTGATGGACCTTCGGTAAACCCGGTTCGTCGTGTACTGGCTTCCCGCATGGTACGTACCAATGTACCGATGATTGATGTCTTCAACACGCTGGTTGAGTCTCAGAAAATCCCTATCTTTTCCGTCGCTGGTGAACCCTACAACCGCTTTCTGGCCCGTATTGCCATTCAGGCAGAGGCAGATGTTGTAGTCTTTGGTGGCATGGGCCTGATCTTCGATGATTACCACTTCTTCCGCACTACCTTTGAAGAAGCCGGTGTATCTGCCCGTACCGTTATGTTCACCAACCTGGCTTCAGACCCAACGGTTGAACGTCTGCTGACGCCGGATATGGCGCTGGCGGTGGCTGAACACTTCGCAGTAGAAGAATCCAAAAAGGTTCTGGTTCTGCTGACCGACATGACCTCTTATGCCGATGCCATGAAAGAGATCGGTGTTGCCATGGACAAGATTCCTGCTAACCGTGGTTATATGGGGGATTTGTACTCCCAGCTGGCGCGTCGTTACGAAAAAGCCTGTGACTACAAGGGTGCCGGTTCTGTGACCATTCTGGCGGTTACTACCATGCCTGGTAATGATGTGACTCACCCGGTTCCCGACAACACCGGTTATATCACCGAAGGTCAGTTCTACCTGCACGAAGGACACCTGGATCCATTTGGTTCCCTGTCTCGTTTGAAGCAGATGGTTCAGGGTAAAGAAACCCGCGAAGACCATCCGGCGATCATGAACACCATGATCCGCTTCTACTCTGACTCTGTGAATGCGGCTCAGAAGCAGGCAATGGCGTTTGAACTGTCCAGCTATGACTTGAAAACCATCAAGTTCGGCAAGCTCTTCAAGAAACGCTTTATGTCTCTGGACGCTGCGATGTCTCTCGAAGAAGCGCTGGATAAGTGCTGGGAGACCATGGCCGAATGCTTTGGTCCTGAAGAGACCCTGATGAAACAGAGTCTTCTGGAAAAGTACTGGCCAAACCCAGAGCAACTGGCCGTTGAGGAAGCTTCTGAAGCTGCAGCTGAGGCGTAATTATCATGGCCAAGGTAGCTCTCAACAAAAGTTCATTAAACAAAGAGAAGCGCAGTTTAAAGACTTACAACCGTTATCTGCCAGCGCTTGAACTCAAGCGTCAGCAGCTGATGATGGAACGTAAGAAAGCCGAAGAGGCTCTGGCGGAAACACGGGAGCATCTGGCTGAAGTGGAGCAGCTGGTCAGACAGCAGCTCCCGATGTTGGCAAGACAGGATGTTCCAGTGGACAACCTGGTGAAGGTGACAGATGTTCGCCTGACCCAGGAAAATATTGTCGGAACATCAGTTCCTCTGGTAGAGCATATTGAAATTGCGCTGACACCATACAGTGATCTGGCTAAGCCCCACTGGGTTGATTACCTGGTTGAGCTTCTGCAGCAGATGATTCGCCTGAGAATAGAACTTCAGGTTCGTCAGCTGCGGCACAAGGAGCTGGACAAGGCGACACGTACTACGTCCCAGCGGGTAAACCTGTTCTCCAAGGTTCTGATTCCCCAGACCAAAAAGAACATCCAGAAAATCCAGATCTATATGTCTGACCAGGACAGAGCCAGCGTAATGAACGCCAAGCTCTCCAAGGGCAAGGTTCTGGCCCAGGAAGCCAAAGGAGGTCATTCGCAGGCAGGCTGATATCCGGCTGGTGTCTGGCTCGGTAAGAACCTGACACGCATAACCTGCGAAAGCATTGATTATGGCTATTAAACGACTTAAAAAGATTACCCTTTACGGGCCCAGTCAGGAGAAAAGCGGCATCCTTAAGGAGCTGCAATCCCTTGGCTGCCTGCATCTGATTCCATTAACCGAGAAACCGGCTGATGTTCAGGTACAGCCTGCGGAAGCCAGTGAAGCGAAAGCGTGGCTGGAGCGCAGTCCTAAGCAGAGAAGGCAGGTTCGCAACTTTCGCGAGCGTAAGGATGCTGCCCGAGTAGACGACATTGTTCATAAGATTCTGGACAATAAGTCTAAGTTCCGTGAGCAGTCCGATATTCGCGACAAGCTGCAGGAGCGTATTCGTGAAGTGCGTCCCTGGGGAGAGTTTACTTTTCCTGCCCTGTCAGACCTGAATGGTCAGCGGCTCTGGTTCTATGTTCTGCCCAATGGTGAACTGCCGGCACTGAAGGATTCGCTGAAAGAGTGCGAGCTGCCCTGGGAGCTGATTCACCAGAGCCAGAAAGACAGCTACGTTATTGTTGTTTCTGACAAGGAGCCTGAAGACGTTCTGCTGCCTGTTCATCGTTCTCATGTGGGTAAGATCCCGCTTTCCCGTCTGGAAGAGATGCTGGATGAAGCAGAAGATGCAATCGAGGACCTTCTGGCTGAGCGCGAAGCGCTTACACGCTGGAACTACCTCCTGGATCAGGTACTGGCGGCTCGTCTGGACAGTGCTGATCTGCAGCAGGCCACGAGTGGCACGATGGATGAAGACAGCTTCTTCCTGGTTCAGGGCTGGGTTCCGGTTTCTGAGCAGGCCAATGTTGAAGCCTTCACCGCTGCCCACGGTGTTGCCGCAATATTTGAAGACCCGACAGCAGACGACAATCCCCCGACGCTGCTGGACAAGCCGGCCGGAACCGGTGGTGGTGCGGATGCCCTTGGGTTCTTCCAAACACCAAACTACCGTGCCTGGGATCCGGGCAATGTGGTGTTTTACTCATTCTCGCTGTTCTTTGCGATGATCATGAGTGACGCCATGTACTGTCTGATTTTCGGACTGATCATCTTTCTGCTCAGAGGCAAGCTCAAGCAGAGTGAAGCGGGTCGTCGTCTGATGAATCTGGCGTACTTTATGTCCGGCGTGGGTATTGTCTGGGGTGTCTTTATCGGCAGTTACTTCGGTGCGGCACCGGACAGTGGAAGCTTCCTGGGTAAGCTGGCCTTCATTGATCTCAATGATTACAACGCCATGATGAAACTGTCGGTGGTGATCGGTGTTTCTCACCTGATCGTTGCCAACGTCATGACGGCGGTGGTAAATCGAGGCTCAAGCTATGCTCTTGCCCCACTGGGCTGGGCTGGGTTAATGGGTGGTGGCCTGACGCTGTGGCTGGGTATGACCCGGACATTACCAGAAGCTTTTGAAACCACGATTGGCCCCGGCCTGATGATTGCCGGTGCCTTGCTGGTATTCCTGTTCTCCAGCAGCCGTGAAGTGAAATCTTTCAAGGACCTTATTCTGAGAATGCTGGATGGCCTGAAAGCCGTCTACAACATTACCGGTGCTTTTGGTGATGTGCTCAGTTACATGCGCCTGTTTGCCCTCGGCCTGTCCGGTGCATCCCTGGCCATGACGTTTAACTCTCTGGCCATGGACGTTCTTAATTCCAGCCCCGTTACCGGTGTGCTGTTTGCAGGAATTATTCTGCTGCTGGGTCACCTGCTTAACTTTGCACTATGCATCATGAGTGGTGTGGTTCACGGCATGCGTCTTAACGTCATTGAATTTGTCAACTGGGGACTGTCTGACGAAGGCTACCCATTCAAAGTCTTTAACCAACGAACAACTTTTAGTAAAGAAGAGGATTAACAATGGATGCACTGATTTTGGCTCTGGGTTGGGTAGGTGTTTTCGCGCCGGTTGCTCTGGGTGCAGTGGGTTCTGCAATCGGCTGTTCTGTCGCAGGACAGGCTGCCTGTGGTGCGATGCTGGATGTTGAGAGCGGCTACGGTAAGTTCGTCGGTCTCTCGGCCATGCCATCTTCCCAGGTTATTTACGGCATTGTAATCATGTTTACCCTGAGTGGCATCGGCGTCACTCTGGCCAGCGCTCCTGGTCTGTTTGGTATTGGTCTGCTGACTGGTATTGCTCTGATGTACTCTGCTGTTTACCAGGGACAGGCGGTAGCGGCTGCAATCAATGCTTCCAAGAACAAGCCGGAAGTGTTTGGTCTCTCTATCGCACCTGCTGCGATCGTAGAAGGCTTTGCGGTATTTGCTTTCGTATTCGCACTGGTGATGGGTCAGGGCATCGCTGCCTGATGATGTGGTGAATGATTGGCACCACAAAGTCACTAAGACACAGCGTTTAAAAAATCATTTCTCTGTGCCTTCGTGTCTTTGTGGTGACAAAAACTTACTGACCCATTAGCAAATACAGGATTAGATAATGAGTACTGCAACTCCTGAAAAACAAACCGGGAAAACCGTTTCCGTCGGTGTTCAGGAACTAATCGAAAAGCTGCGTAACCAGGGCGTCGACAGTGGCCGCCAGGAAGCGGGCAAGATTATTTCTGATGCTGAAGCCAAAGCCGCTGAGATGATCGCGGATGCCGAAAAGCGTGCCAGTGCCATTGTTGGCAAGGCCCGTGAAGAAGCTGATTTTATTACCAAAGCGGGTAAAGAAGCACTGCAGCTGGCTGAGCGTAATGCCATCCTTGAGCTGAAAGATTATCTGCTGGAAAAATTCTCTGACCAGATACGTGCGGTCGTCAGCCATTCCATGGAAGGTGACAAACTGCTGGAAGAGATGATTCTTGAAGTTGCTGGCCAGAACAACCTCCGTGGCGAAAACAACATCGAAGTGATCCTGCCAAGAAAAGTGATTGGTGTGGATGAACTGCGCGATAACCCTGAACTTCTCAAGGCGGGTGGCCTGCTGGAGTTTGCCATGAAGCGTGCCAGTGAGATGCTTCAGGATGGCGTGACGTTCACCGTTGGTGGTGCCGGCCAGAGTGGCATTGCGTTCCGTCTGAAAGATAAGGATATCCAGGTAGAGTTGACAGACGAAGCGGTTGCTGCGGTTCTGCTGAAGCACCTGCAGCCACGTTTCCGTGCCCTGCTTGAAGGCATTATTAAATAAAGTGATGTCAGATCATCGGTAGCCGGGTTTACGGCTGCCGTCTGATCCGGTTTCTCATCCTGAGGACTTGTGTCCTGATGCTTGTCCTGAAATAGAGGAGAATGAGATGGCAGACAATGCCTACTATACCCTGCTGACATCGCTGCCGCATATTGACTCACTGTTTAACAGCAAGATTACGCCTATCTCCCGAATTCAGCTGGATCGTCGTCTGGCCATGCTGTCCACGGAAGATCGTGAAACCCTGGTTAAGGTCGAGCAGCTGGTTCACTGGAGCCACCTGGGCGAAGAGATCAAAGAAGAGTATTTGATCAACCTGGCAGAGCGCCTGTTACAGGAGTTGGACAGCCCTGATCTGAAAGAGCTGGTGAACTGGCGTCTGGATATGCGAACCATTGCTGCTGCCTTGAGACGAAAGGCCAATGGTATACAGGCTCCGACGTCGGCGAAATGGAGTTACGGTAGCCGCTACGCATACATCCGCCGCAACTGGAATCATCCAACACTCGGTTTGCAGAATGCATTCCCGTGGATACCGGTGGCTGTTGAATGCCTGAGCAAAAAAGACTACCTCACGCTGGAAAAAACAGTGATGGAAGCGGTATGGAACAAGCTGAATGAGCTTGGTGCCAGACATCGTTTCGACTTTGAAGCCGTGGTGATCTATCTGCTTCGCTGGAACCTGGTGGCGCGCTGGACGGCCTACAATGGCGAAGAGGCAGTGGTTCGGTTTAATGAGCTGACCCAGCAGGCATTGGGCGAATTTGCCCACCAATTGCCGGGTTCCCCAGATTAAACGTCAACAGTGTCGACTATGACAGAAGTGTCTACAACGACATATAGCTGACGATTTACGACAACGGTTATACACATGACTGAAGAGACAAATACAGATTTGATGCAACAGGCCTCTGCCCGGGTGGTAGCGGTGATGGGTGATATCATTACCATCGAAAGCATCACTGGCCAGGATGGTGAGAGAAAGCCTCTGGTTAAGAACGAGGTGGTTTATGTACTGCCAAGCCGTCGCGCCAATGAGGCGGTAGAAGAACAGCTGATGGCTGAAATTCTCCGTGTTCGTGGTAATACTGCTGACATCCAGGTGTTTGAAGAAACCCGTGGTGTCGCTGTAGGAGACATGATCATTCAGACCGGGCACATGCTGTCTGTGGATCTGGGGCCTGGTATTCTCAGTATGATTTACGACGGTCTGCAGAACCCACTGGAACGTCTGGCGAATCTACATGGCCGTTTTTTGCAGCGAGGTGTTCAGGTTGAGTCCCTGGATCGAACCCAAAACTGGGCCTTTACCGCCGTTGCCAAAATTGGCGATCGACTTCATGCTGGCCAAACCTTTGGTACGGTGCCGGAAGGTCGCTTTACTCATAAGATCATGATTCCATTTGATACTGTGGGCGAAGTGGAAGTGGTTTGGATTCAGGAAGGTAACTTCTCTGTTGACACTGTGGTGGCTCGGGTTAAGAACCAGAAGGGGGAAGAAATTCCTCTGACCATGTACCAGCGCTGGCCGGTGCGTAAGTCGATTTCTGAAACACTCGCTGCGAAAGGAAAGACCGAGCGTCTCTATCCTAACCAGCCACTGATCACAACCACCCGAATCGTCGATACCTTCTTCCCGATTGCTCGTGGTGGTACCGGCTGTATCCCAGGACCTTTCGGTTCCGGTAAGACCGTACTGCAGCACGGCTTCTCCCGGTACTGTGATGCGGATATTGTAATTGTCACTGCCTGTGGTGAGCGTGCCGGTGAGGTAGTAGAAACCATCGAAGAGTTCCCGCATCTGCAGGATCCTAAGACTGGTGGTGCCCTGATCGACCGTACCGTAATCATCTGTAATACGTCGTCCATGCCGGTAGCTGCCCGTGAGGCCTCTATCTACACCGGTCTGACACTGGGTGAGTACTATCGCCAGATGGGTTACAATGTTCTGGCCTTGGCGGACTCTACTTCCCGCTGGGCTCAGGCAATGCGTGAAACCTCTAACCGTCTGGAAGAGATTCCGGGTGAAGAAGGCTTCCCTGCCTATATGGACTCTGCCATCAAGGGTGTTTACGAGCGTTGTGGTGTGGTTCGCAATGAAGACGGTGACGAAGGCTCCCTGACCATGATTGGTTCTGTATCACCTGCCGGTGGTAACTTTGAAGAGCCAGTGACCCAGGCAACCCTGAGTACGGTAAAAGCGTTCCTTGGTCTGTCTTATGACCGTGCTTATAAGCGCTTCTACCCAGCGATTGATCCATTGATCTCCTGGTCTCGTTACCTGGATCAGCTGGAAGACTGGTACTCCAAGAATCTGTCACCAGAGTGGGTCAGTAACGTTAAGGAGATGCAGGAGCTGCTGGTTCGTGGTGACAGCATCAACCAGATGATGCAGGTAACCGGTGAAGAGGGTATCACCCTGGAAGACTACGTGACGTTCCAGAAGTCCTTCATGCTGGACATGGTGTACCTACAACAGGACGCTTTTGACGATGTGGACGCTTCCTGCCCAATCAATCGTCAGCAGGAAAACTTTGACCTGGTGGTCAGTCTGATTCGTCAGCAGTACAGCTTCAGTGACAAAGAAGAAGTGCGTGATTACTTCATCAAGCTGACAGGCCTGTTCAAGAACATGCACTATGCGCATCATGGATCCCCTGAGTACAACAACTACATGAACCGTATTCAGGAGCTTCGCAGCCAGCACGCAATGGGTGCTCTGGCTGCATGATGCTTCATTGTTAAATAGCTTTAACCCAGAACTGCCGGTTATACCGGCAGTTTTTTTATGTGTGGTTTTTGATTCAGGCTCTGGTCAAAAACGACAGGGTATGTACAATGCAGAATGTTTCCTCGTGTAACTGGTTTGAATTCGAGGGTAAAGCGGTCAGCGATTAGCCGTACATAATGATAAAAAAAGTTCTGGCTCCAGATTCATAGGATTTCTGGTTGCGGACAGGAGTTATAATGAAAAAAATTACCGCCATGCTGGCATTTCTGCTCGCATTCAGTACATCGTTGTTTGCCTCTGATAACGACCTTTGGGAAAAATCCACACTCAATCAGATTATGGAACGTAAAGTGCTCCGTGTTGGTCTGGATGCTGGCTATATGCCGTTTGAGATGACCAACAAGCAAGGCAAAATTGTTGGCTTTGATGTGGATATTGCCCGTCAAATGGCCAAGGCCATGGGGGTAAAGCTTGAGATTGTGAACACTGCCTGGGATGGCATCATTCCAGCCCTGGTGACTGATAAGTTCGATATCATCATGTCAGGTATGACACTGACCGCCGAGCGTAACCTGCAAATCAACTTTGCGGACCCTTATATTGTTATTGGCCAGAGTATCATGGTCAGAAATGGTCTCGAAGATGAAGTTCAGTCTTATAAAGATCTTAATGACTCTAAATACACTGTGGTTTCTAAATTGGGTACTACAGGTGATATTGCTGCCAAGCGCTATTTGAGCAAGGCCAAACTCAGACTGTTTGAAACTGAGTCAGAAGGTGCTATTGAGGTGGTGAATGGCAAAGCAGATGCATTTATCTATGACCTGCCATTCAACGCGGTTTACTCCAGCCAGAACCCAGGAAAACTGGTTCACCTGGATACTCCATTTACCTATGAGCCACTGGCCTGGGGTGTTCGTAAAGGTGACCCGGATTTCTTGAACTGGTTGAATAACTTCATGCGTCAGATTCAGGGTGATGGTACCTACGATAAGATCTATGCCAAATGGTTCGAAAGTTCCGAATGGCACAAGACCCTTAAGTAACGGTTGATGCTGCAGAGTAAACCCGTGAAAGGCCAGCCTTTGCAAATGGAGAAGCAGCCAAACCAGGTTCTCTGGAATCTGGTTTTCGCTGCAATATTGCTGCTGTTGGGTCTGGGTATCTATAAGTCCAGTCAAGCGATTGACTATATCTGGCGCTGGGATCGTATTCCTCAGTACATCGTTTATCAAGCCCGCGATGAACTCCGCGCTGAGTTTGATGGCACCATTGAAAGTAACGATAAGGGGCAGTTAATCCTTGTTAATGATATTGACGACAGTGAACGTGCTGTTATTGTCAATTATCAGGAGTTTGTCATCGCTGAGGGTGACCTCATCTTTGAAGGAGATTTACTGGCTGTAAATTATCAATGGCAGTCAGGGCCAATAGCCACCGGTCTCTGGATGACCATTAAGCTATCGCTGGTTTCCATTGTTTTTGCCATTCTTCTGGGATCCCTGGCAGGTTTGGCTCGAATATCCCCGAATCCAGCATTGCGACATTTTGCTACTCTCTACGTTGAGCTGGTTCGCGGAACCCCTCTGCTGGTTCAAATCTTCATTGTCTATTTCTTTCTTGGCACGGTTCTGGATCTGGAGCGATTCACTGCTGGCGTGGTGGCGTTGTCTGTATTCACAGGAGCCTATGTTGCAGAAATTATTCGGGCGGGTATTGAGTCCATCAGCCGGGGACAGATGGAAGCGGGAAGAAGCCTCGGGATGAGTCGTGGTAAAACCATGCGTTATGTCATTCTTCCTCAGGCCTTTAAACGAGTACTTCCTCCCCTGGCGGGACAGTTTATCAATCTGATCAAGGATTCCTCACTGGTATCCGTGATTTCTCTGACGGATCTGACCAAGGCCGGGCGGGAAGTGGTGAGTGTGACATTCAGTCCATTCGAAGTATGGTTCAGCGTTGCATTTTTGTATCTGATTCTGACAGCTTCTCTTTCCTTGCTGGTTCGTCGTTTGGAGGTGAGATATGCCGTCAGAGACTGAAGCCATTATTCAGGTAAAAGGCGTTGAAAAGATCTATCCCAATGGGGTTCATGCACTCAGGAATATTCATCAGAATGTACAGGAAGGGGAGGTTGTTGTTGTTATCGGCCCCAGTGGCTCCGGCAAGTCGACTTTCCTGAGAACATTGAATCAGCTGGAAACCATTAATGATGGTGAGATTGTTGTTGATGGCATTTCACTGACGACTCCTGGAGATGTGAATAAGCTCAGGGAAGAAGTGGGAATGGTTTTCCAGTCATTTAATCTGTTTCCCCATTTATCCGTGATGGACAATATCTGTCTGGCACCGATGAAGGTTCGGGGGATTGGTCGGGTTGAAGCGGAAGAGAGAGCAAAAGACCTGCTGTTAAAAGTAGGTCTGGCGGATAAAGCCGTCAGCTTTCCTCCACAACTCTCGGGTGGTCAGCAGCAGCGGGTAGCCATAGCTCGAGCTTTGGCTATGCAACCACGTATTATGCTGTTTGATGAGCCAACCAGCGCGCTTGACCCGGAAATGGTGGGTGAAGTTCTGGATGTCATGAAGCAGCTGGCCAGAGAAGGTATGACGATGGTAGTCGTTACCCATGAGATGGGGTTTGCCCGGGAAGTTGCTGATCGGGTGCTGTTTATGGATGGAGGAGAGTTATTGGTTGACTGTGAACCAAGTGCCTTTTTTGATGCTCCGGAAAGTGATCGTTTAAAGGTTTTTTTAAGTCAAGTAATTTAATACTGTCTTATTATGATCGTCGTTTATATTAACCCATAAATATCAACCGAAGTTTCATTGGTAGCAATCCTGATATGTGGCTACTTTCATTCCAGTATCAGACGATTCCAAGGTTGCTATCATGAGACCTTTTCTGAAGGGTTTGTGCTTTCTCGTTGTTGTTTCTTGCTGCTCTGTCTTGCCAGAGTACTCAGTTTCAGATGATTCCTCGGATCTGATACGCATCGAGAATGTGCTTGTTTTCGGGGACAGTGTTTCAGATGGTAATGGCCCATTCTCAACCTGGAAGCTGCTGAACACCCTGAAAGGTAATATGGTTGATGGCAAACCTATGCTGAACCTGCTGCCATTTCTGAATAATTCACTGATGCAGGATGTGCCTGGGTATGCTGCGGTTTCTCATTTGCACTGGATTCGCACCCGGCTATTGCACATCGAAAAAGAGTCTTTAACTGCACTTCTGGATTTTACTAAACATCTGCCTATCCCGATTTTGCCTGACCCTAAATACTATTTGAAAGGCATGTTCACAGGTGGTATCGAATTTAAGGGAGTTTGGCCTGATTATCTCCATCATATGCTGGGGGCAAGCCTTGATAATCGGGCTATGGCTGGTAGCTGGACATTATGTGCACCTCAAAAAATGGAGCATCCTGGTAACCTTATTCACATTGCTCACGGGGTTGAGAGCCTTGCGGAAGATTTCGTTTCCGGCAGTCTTGTTCCCCCATGTGAAGGTTTGATTATTAGTGCCTGGTCACAGGAAAACCTCTCATTTGATGGGTCAAAGACACTGGTGATGTTCTTTAACAGTGCAAATGACTATTTGAATGGTTGGCCTGATTCCAAAGAGGTGGTGAATAAATATGTGTCTGATATTACGCGCTTGATTCGTCTGGGTGCCAGGCATGTAGTGGTTATAAACCTTCCGGACATTAATTTAACGCCTCGATATCAGCTGGCACCGGAACCTGTTCGAGCCTGGATGGCCAATGCTGTTCAGGAAAACAACAGCGAGTTGAAAGCCGCTCTGCAAGCTGTTCGTGAGCGCTATAAGGAAACGGTGATTATTGAGTTGGATGCAGCAACCATGATGAATCAGTTGATCTCTGGAGCAGCACAGCATGGCATTATCACGGATAAACCTTGTCTGGGGATAACTGCGGGACTTCCAAACATTGATGCTCACAAGGAAAAGTATGGAGCAGGGCTTGTTGAGCACATCATGAATAACCCATCCCTTGCTGATGCAGCACAGGTTGCATCTCACTCTGCTGCTGGGGAAGAGGTTCCAGTCTGTTCCAATCCTGATGAACACTTCTTTTTCGATACGGTTCATCCGACTGCCCATACTCATTATGAGATTGCGCAGTATGCCTGCAATCTTTTGAATAATCATGGCGTTGCCTGTTCGACGAATGCTCACCAGCCTTTAATCACTGCACCCAGGCCTATAGTAAGCTGGCAGTAGCTATAGATGACCATAGTCTTTGGATTATTAAATACTCCCTTCCAACATTATAGTTTTGAGTTTTCTGGTAACTATGGAAGGGGAGAGATGTACTGTTTCTGGCCTTCCTGATACGTATAAGTATGGCATTCGTTTGTTCTTGAACTATTTGCTTATGTTTTTGTCCATCTCTTGGTTGCCTGATTAGTCAATGGGTTAGGGGGTGGGGTTTATTTGCTATGCCAAGGGCTTTCAGTTTAATCAAAAAACTTCAGCTTTCCATATGCATTTTCCTGCTTTTATTTGGGTTCAGGGTAAGTGGGTTTGAAATAGATATTACGGGCTTATCGGCTCATATCGACAGAGGCTTTCAGCAGCAGAATTCTGGTATTTTACTGGATGGTGATGGTCGCTTTGTTCTAAATCCAGGAATTGCTGGAAAAGTTGTCTTAACGGGCTATGAAAATGAATGGGGAGATGTTGATTTACTCTGGCAGTTTGGGGGCATGTTTGATTGCCGCTTTTTGCCGATGATCTTCACTGGTCCTATTCTTCGCTTTTCCTTTCATATATCCGAACGCTGGAGTATTGATCTGAATCTTGCCCTTTCAATTATGGGAACTTTCCAATGGTTATCTGGTTTTGATTCAGGAGCCATTCAACCCTATGCCTATCCTTCAATTCGCTACCGGGATGAAGATGGACGAGGCATGAGTGTCAATCTTGCCTACACGCCCAGAAATGCTGGTTTGATTCCTGTTGCAGGGAGTAACCTTTTATTTTTGTTTGGTAGCATTGTGATCCCTCCGGTTACCCCTTCTATCGCACTAATAGGACTTTCCACTGAGGAGCAGAACCTGTTCAGGCGTACGCTCGCAAAAGATGGAATTAAGGTAAAAGTTTTTTCTGATCCGGATACTTTAATAAGTCAGATTAAGGATGGATATACGCCGAAGATGGTTGTTGTTCCTGATAATGAGACCAAAGGTAATCTGAAGGTAGTAAAAAACTCAGGAGGAGAAAACGTTCCTGTTGTGCTATTTGAAAGCTCGGTTATACCTTACAGTCATTTTCTTGGTAGTAGCGATGCATAAGTGAGCTACATTATTTATCAACATGCTCTGAGGTTGTCTCAAGGTGAGTTGTTTCTTTATATTGCCATCGAACTCTTAAAATGGGAGTTATTTTAAATAAAGGAATGAGCATCCAATACATAAGTATGCCAACACAGTTAGCGACGATATCCCAAAAAGAGGGGTGTCGATAATCCGTAAGGGATTGTAGGCTTTCGATCCAAATACCATAAATGGCCGCGATTGCTGCTTTTTTAAGGTTAAACGCATCTTGATAACAGAAGCTATCAATAAGCCCTGAGATAACTAGAAAAGCAATAAAATGAGCTATTTTGTCAGCAGCGACCGGCAGATTCCAGAATGTCAGATCAATGCCTTTAATGTTGTCTACAGGCAATAGAGACAAAATGGTGATCGTCGTAAGGGTTATCGCTAATGCCGCTTTGCTGACTGGCAAATAGTGCTGAAGAATTATCGCTTCCAGCGAGGGCGTTTTCCTGATGTTTTCCACTTCACACTGTTGGATTTATTGTTAATGAGTTTGTCTTTCAGTGAAGCAGGGATTTCCAACTCACGCCAATGTCCTGGCTGTAGACCGTCAATTTTCCATGGTCCAATCTGGCAGCGAATCAGCCTGAGCGTTGGATGACCAATAGCGGCAGTCATTCTTCTGACTTGACGGTTTCTACCCTCCTGAATGGTTAATTGAATCCAGCAATCCGGTACCGACTTTCTTTCTCGTATGGGGGGGCTTCTGTCCCAAACTTCAGGCGAATCAATGAGTTCTGCCTGCGCTGGAAGAGTGGGGCCATCATTTAGAACTACTCCAGTACAAAGATGGTCTAAAGCTTGGGCATCGGGGATTCCCTCAACCTGAACCCAGTACGTTTTGGGCATCTTGTGTTTTGGTGAGGCAATAAGGTTTTGTAACTGACCATTGTTGGTCAGCAGCAATAACCCTTCACTGTCTCGGTCCAGCCTGCCTGCAGGGTAAATGCCGGGAATGTTGATGAAATCCTTCAGAGTTTGCCGACCTTCCTGGTCAGTGAACTGAGTGAGAACACCGTAAGGTTTATTGAAGAGGAGTAATCGGTTTTTTGAAGTAGAGCGTATGACAGAAGCCTGCATGGGTGATCACTGATGGAATAAAGTCAGAATTATAAATGCAGGAGGTCCTGACGACTAGACTGTGGCAAAAACCACAATTTTTAAAGGGGTTTGTTGTGAGCACACCACCAGTAAGCAATGAGCACATTCGGCAGCGGGCGATTGACTTGAAATTAGTTATCCGTTTTTTAGCTCCATTGCTACTGGGGGCGGCTTTATGGGTACTTCCGACTCCGGAAGGTCTGGATCTGCAGGGCTGGCATATGCTGATTATTTTTTTCAGCACCCTGATGGGGGTAATGGTCACTCCAATGACGATGTCAGCAATCACCCTGATGGGGGTTACAGCCCTGGGGTTGACCGAAACATTGACACTCAAGCAGGCACTGGCGGGTTATGGTGACCCTGTTACCTGGCTGGTGGTTCTGGCGTTTTTCATCTCTCACGGGTTTATAAAAACCGGGCTTGGGCTCAGAATCGCCTACTGCTTCATGCGTATCATGGGGAAGAAAACCCTGACTTTGGGTTATGGTCTGACCCTGACGGATATGCTGCTTGCTCCAGCAATGCCAAGTACTACCGCTCGTGCAGGCGCTGTGGTGTATCCGATTATGCAATCCATTGCCACTGTCTATGACAGTAAACCGGGAGTGACCGCCGTCAGGATGGGATCCTTTCTGGTCATGATTGTCTTCCATGCCAATGCTATTACCAGCACCATGTTCCTGACAGCAATGGCAGGTAATCCACTGGTGGTCAAGCTTGCAGGCACTCAGGGTATTGAGTTGAGCTGGGCTATGTGGGCATTGGGAGCATTGCTGCCCGGTATTGTCAGCCTTATCTTAATGCCACTTTGTCTGTACCGCATTGTCTCGCCAGAATTGAAAGAAACCCCCATGGCCGTCAAGGTGGCCCAGAATGAACTCCATCGTCTGGGTTCTCTGACAAGGGATGAATGGATTATGGCTGGTACATTCCTGACTCTGCTTGTTCTTTGGATATTTGGTCACCAGCTTGGCTTTTCAGCAACACTGGTTGCTATGGTAGGGGTCTGTATTCTGCTGTTAAGTGGTGTGCTGAACTGGGATGATGTTCGTGGCAATAAAGGAGCCTGGGACACCATGATCTGGTTCGGGGCATTTATTACCATGGCTCATTATCTCAGTGCCTATGGGGTTGTGAATTATGTCAGTGAGCAGGTTGGCGTTCTGTTTAGTGGTTTACCTGCCTGGCTGACAATGATCTCTATTTGTGCACTTTACTATTTCTTTCATTACTTCTTTGCTGCATCAACAGCGCAGATCAGTGCCATGTATGCGAGTTTTCTACTGATTATGCTTAGTGCCGGCGTGCCTCCACTGGGAGGAGCACTGATGCTGGCTTATATGAGTAATATTTGTGCTGTTGTCACTCACTACGGGAATGGGCCTGCCCCGATTCTTTATGGTGCCGGATATGTACCTCTTTTAACCTGGTGGAAGGTAGGGCTGATAATGAGTCCGGTATACCTGGTGGTCTGGCTTGGTTTAGGTAGTGTCTGGATGTCCTGGCTTGGCTATTCTTAATCACTTTTGGGCAAGGTCCCACTAAAAATCTGTTTTTCTTTAAATAGCAGATTACTTTTTCTTGGAAGATATTTATCTAAACGCCCTTGTCTACAGCCCCATACCTGTTGGTTTTTTTGCATACATATTTGTAGCCGACCCCTAAAGAATGATTTCAACAATAAACGTTTTGATTAGAAAGCCTAGGACACCAAGGCCCAGTGCTCCAAAAAGTACGAAGGTTCCCCACTTTCCCGCATTGGATTTTTTGGCCAGGTCATAAACGATAAAGGCCATGAATAAAACCAGTCCGCCGATTAGAACCTGCATCATTAAGGCTTCGAATTCAGCAACGTCCATAGAACCTCCCATTATTTTGGCGACATTGTAGGCATTTTACGTCTGGCTCGCCAATTTTGGCTGCTGAATGTTTTCAGACAAATCACCATATAAGAAGTACTGTTCAAGCAACAGAGCCGGACACGGTGATAAAAATGGTCATTGTTCTACATAGTTTCGGATTAAGACCGATATAGGTATCCAGAGAGTTTCAATACGACCTGATTTAAAAAGGCTATCTGGGGGATGTCATGGCGGTCAAACTCAAGCTGGTAGATATTACCAAGTTGCAGAAATCCAACTATCTGGCATCTGAAGTATCAAAGTCTGCCATACGTGAGGCAAAGGTGCTGTTGGATAAGCAGGAAGAATTTATGAAAAACGGGGGCATGGACCGGCAAAAGCTGCGTGCTTTTATTAACAGTGACTACTGGACATCCCGACAAAAGCAGAAAGCCAGGGAAGAACTGCTGAATTTTCATAATGAATTTAAAAGCAATATGGCTAATGAGGCTTCAGCTAAACGGAAAGAGTTGAGAAGTGCCAGTCGTCTGCTCAGTCAGCGCAAGGTGAACAAAACAACTTCAGCCAAAAAGCGTTCCGGGTATGTATAACCCATAAACGGATCAGCGTAAAAAATAGTTACTGCTTTTCAGGGATGAGAACAGCATGAATAACGTTAATGGCGTTAACACGAATAATGGAGTAACCACGCTAAATCCTGCGGAAATGAGCCAGCAGGATTTTATCGCTGCCGTTTATCTTGAACGTGGTGAGATGCTGGATTCAGAAGTTCGTCGAATCATTGGTGAAATGGATACCAGTAATCAGTATGTAGATACGATCAATACGCTGATTGGTAAAGCCAATGTCGCTGAATTTGGAACGACGAATTACGCGGCCACTACCTGGAGTACCAGTACAACTGCCAATAACAGCAATGTTGTTCTGGATAATGGTTACGGGCTGAACTTTCAGCCTGATGGTAATGGCGGAACCACGTTCACCATTCTGGATGCTGAGGGAAACCAGTTAATTTATCAGAATCAGACACTGGTTCCTGTTCCCGTCGGGACAACAGTTGATGCCCTGGAAGTGGGTATTCCTGTGATGAGCGATATGACTTTTATTCTTGATGACGGAACGGAAATTACTTTTGAAGCAGGTACGCCGGATACTGCCTTCAATTCGACAGATTTCTCCGGGGGGCTTGCAGATATTACCACTGTCACGATTACCCGTGGTAACCAGGGACTGACAATCACGGGGGTTGATACTGCTACACCCACCGTAGGAGCGCCAAACCTGAATGGCATCACACTCGATGCCAACGACAATGATGGTTATATCCTGCTTGAAGCTGGTGGTATGCATGCCTGGGAATTTAATGGCTCAGGGACCGGCAGTATTACCCAGACTAACCCCAATGATGCCAATGATCAGGTCACTGGCTATTTTGCTCGGAAGTTGGCTTTTGAACAGGATCTTGCTAACGAGTTCACCGGTTCAATCCCGTTTATGACACAGAAGGAGATAGATCTTTTAACGGAGGAACTGAGAATTTCGTATGTTGATGCTAGTGGTACAGGGAGTCTTACCCAGCAGGAATGGAAGGATTTAAAGCAGGATCTCATAAATGCAAGGGATAATCTCAACGGAAATAATCAGCTACAGACCGTTCAGCTGCAAAGGGCGATGCAGACGTATAACCAAAACTATGAAGCCATGTCTAACGCTCAGCAGAAGATCTACTCACTGCTTAAGGATATCATTTCTAACGTGAAGTAATGCTTTATAAAATTAACCGGCATTTGTTTTGCGCAGTAATGCCGGTTAACAGAGTTCCAGCTAGTCAAGGCTGATTCCCAGCTGACTGATACCATCATTGGCAGAAAACATCCGGACTTCCCTGGTAAATTCTTTCGTCTGTTTTTTTTGCTGACAGACCATGCTAATCAGTTCACTCATGAAGTTCAGTTGAACCTCAAACAGCTCATGCTCTTCAATATACTGAGTTAACTCAGTCCCTTTCAGTTCAGCAGCTTCTGTGTATTTTATAAATTTTCCAATGGTACTGAGCGACAGGGTCAATGCACTGGCAGCGTCATCTACCGATGCTTTCATGGCACAGTTAATCGCACAGTGGAGACTAACCGAAAAATCCAGTGCTGGCTGAACACCAAACATATCAAACTCTTCAAGGGCTGGAGTATTTTCATCCAGTCGTTCAAGCAGGCGTTCGAAATTTTTTGATGATTGAAGTCCGGCTGTATAATCCCAAAGCATGTTAAGGCAGTGCCTTACTTCATTTGGCTCTCCAAACTCTGTCAGCTCTGAAAACAGGGCGAAGTTTGGCCAGGCTTGTTCAGTGGTCGCAGTAGCGAGAGCTGTCAGTTGCCAGGAAGAGAGTGATTCGATTTGACGATAATACTGAGTGTACAACTTGCGGGTGTTCAATGATGATTACCATTAGGATTAATGCCGCTGGCATTCTAGCAGTTCTTGATTTCAGCGGCATCACCTCTAAGTCATTTATAATGACCATTTAAATTGCAGTTGAACCGAGTTGAAATTGTAGCTTGAGTTTAGCTCTACAGAGCCGCCGTCGGATAAACAGCTTCCTGCAGTAATCTTGCCGGTTTTTAATTGTACATTTCCACAGTCTCCGAAAGAGTAGCGAGTGTTCTTTTTAATAAAGTAGATGCCTTCTCTAACAGAATCACCAAGTCCGATGCCATCCAGTCCATAAAGTATGGCTGTGCCAGCAACCTGGTTTCGAACTTTGTCTGGATCATTAATGGTTTTATAAAAGAATGACCCTACACGATCTTCATTCGTTTTATTTTTTCCTTTAAAATATAAGTCAGGGATTTTTTCTTCACTCTGATATGCTGGTTCTTGATAAGAATAATATTCAAGGGAAGCAACATCTCTTGAATAAGGTGTGCTATATCCAGTAGTAATGTATTGGTCTGCAGACGAATATGAGGCATAGCCCATGGCCAGAGATAAATAAATTGTTCTAATAATGTATTGAGCAATATTTTTTATATTCATGGCCTTCTTCCTTGAGGTGTGTCGTTTATGTTTTGGTCATTTCTATCTCCGCAAGAGAAATGTTTTACAAGTTAGATTGAATAAATGGCTATTTAGTTCCAATTACTAAATCTAGAATTTTATTTTCAGATACCGTTTTTTTGAAAGGTATATCAGTATTTTAGGATCTTAATTAGGGTAAATAACTTGAACAAAGGTATTATATTTCGATTTGTTATATTTGTTTCGCAGGTATTACTGCTTTTATAGAATTAAAATAGATTTTTTTATTTCAAGAATGGTTTCCGGAGATGTTCTCCAGAAACCATTTAAAATCAGGCTCGGGACATGAACTTTCCAGTTTCTGTATTGATTTTAATGATTTCGCCATTACTGAGATATTCTGGAACCTGAACCTCCAAGCCTGTGCTCAGTCTGGCTGGCTTGGTTCTGGCCGCCGCAGAGGCGCCTTTAATACCAGGTGTTGTATCGACAATTTCCAGAGCAACGGATGAGGGCAGATCAATTGCCAGTAGCTGACCATCAACAAGCAGAGCAGTCAGGCCTTCCATATTATCGGCAATATAAAGAAGCTGTTCCTCAATAGTGCTGACATTGACGAGGTATTGGGTGTAGTCCTCAGTATCCATGAAGGTGCATTCATCACCTTCCCTGTATAGCAGGGTTACTGCCCGTCTTTGCATATCAACATTGGCCAGAAGGATATCTCCGGTCAATGTCTGTTCCAACTTCTGACCACCGGGTACCGAGTTGAAACGAATCTTATATAATGTCTGAGCACCTCGGGCTGATGGGCTTTTGGCCTCAACCTGACGAACTTGATAGTACTGGCCTTCAATTTCAACAATCTGACCTTTTTTCAGTTCTCGAGCGTAAGGCATCGGATTCCTCGGAATAGCTGGTATGCATATAAATACGATTGGAGTGATGGTTGCTCTGGTCAGAGTTGCTTAGGTCCGGGTAGTCCAGTTCAAGCACCAGGAGTCGCTGCCCGGATAGCCGTATGAAGCCATTTTCTCGCGTCTGTCCATCAACAGTGAATTCAAACCGAAAAGAGCGTTCAATAACCATTTGGCCTGAAATACCACGGGCTATTCTGCTTCTGTAACGAATCACAGAATCATCCAGAAATTGCACGTTCATATCTCGGCAAGCCTTTTTGCCGTGGGCAACTGCCGCCTCTTTTGCGTTGGCTGTATCAAACCAGTAATAGAGGAGGATAAAAAGCAGTGTCAGCCAGAGTAAAACATCCATTTTTGCATTTTAAATTGATTATTGCTGGTAATAAAGAGAGCCGTGATATGAAACACAGCTCAACACTTATAAGAGGGGAGTTGAGTCATCAATGAAGGTTTCTTGGGCTGCTTGATTTTCCAATCACCTTTCCTTTGCTGTCGAGTATTTTTTCCCGGGAATCTACACGGTAGATCTGTCGAAGATACTCTTTCTTAATGGCTTTTTCATCGATGAGAGGCTTGATATCAATTCCAGCATATTCCAGGTATTCAAGCATGTACAGGGGGTTAGGCATAATAACCTCCAAACCAGTTACAACTTGCGCGGTAGCTTACCTTTCAGAGTGGCCATTTTTGTTGATGCAGGACATGAAATGAATGGCTTGATATGAAACTGTTTTGAAAATAAATGTAAATAGATGATTACATTTGTCGTCTATCAATTTGGAAAAAAAAAGTTCATTGTATGCTCTTTGACGTTGTAATCAGAAAACCTGTTTTTATTTGAGACAAGGATGCATATGGATGATGCCTGAGTAGTGTTTACAGGGTTAATAGTTGTAAAATTGACTCATATCAATGCTCGAAAGCAACAGGCCTTATAAAAAAGAGTATTTGAAGAATAATAGCCAAGGGGAATGCGATATGACGACAGTGATTGACCGGATCATCAAAGACCATCAGCATATGGCACGTCTTCTGGACTATCTGGATTATGAGGTAACTGGCTATCGGGAGGGTAGTGAGCACGCTCCTCAGCTTAATATCATTATTGAAGCCCTTGACTACATGCATAACTATCCAGATGCCTTTCATCATCCCCTGGAATCAAGGTTGATGGCCAGGCTGAGGCCACGTCTTGGTAATAAAGAAGAACGTCTCCAGTTTGACATGATTGAGGAGCAACATAAGCAGATTACGGCAATGACCCAGAAGCTGGTTGAGTCATTTAACACCGTTGCCTCGGATCGCGTGGTGCCGATTAATCTACTGTTGGCTGAATATACTCTATACAGTGAGCTGCAGCGGGAACATATGGATTTGGAAAACAAGTTTATGATTCCGGCAATGCAGTCATTATTAACCACGGATGATCTTGTGCTGGTTGATAATGACCTCAAACAGATGTCTGACCCCCTCTTTGGCTCCCATTTGTGGGAGGCGTATGAAGACCTTTACCAGTATGTGGTTGAGCGGGAAAGTACCCTTGAGCCGGTAGTTTGATTTTTTTGTTATTAAATTCCATTGCTGCATTCCAACTATTGGGCGTTTGGAATAGTGATAGCTAACCTGTGTTGAAGTTACTTGCCATGACATGGGAGGCTGGTCACAAAAGCACTCATACAGCCTTTAGCGAGCGACATGAACATGGAGCCACATGCCTTTAGGCCTTGTGGATCCTGGGTCATTCATCTTGACTGAGCGCTTGTGTGATCAACTGGCTTCATTGCTAATTGATAACGCCCTCTGGTCACAGGCTTTTATCTTCTTCTCCATCTCTGTTAACTATATGCCGCGTAACATAACTTATTCGCTCTCATGGCCATAAAGTGGTAATTGTATAAGCTTCAGTCTGATTTTTATTTCACTGTCTGCAACGTTTTATTTTGAAACTTGAGAAGTGATAAAGAGGATGGGGCGTGAGAAAACCAATAACATGGATTGTTACAGGTATCTTCTGGCTACAGGCGAGTTGCGTACTGGCTGAAACAGCGCCTCCGGGAGAGGTCGCTCCGGAGCCCGGCACCGGAAATACAGAGCAGGAGTTGGTCAGGGCCTCCAGTTATATGGTGGCAGCAGCAAATCCTTATGCTGCTAATGCTGGCTATGAAATTCTCAAAATGGGCGGCACTGCTATTGATGCCGTCATAACCACCCAGCTTGTACTGAATTTGGTAGAGCCTCAGTCTTCAGGTATCGGAGGGGTGGGATTAGTCGTTTATTTTGATAATAACGCCAAAATGCTATCGACTTGGGAAGGGCGTGAGACTGCACCCGGGCTAGCAAGGCCTGACCACTTTCTTGATGAGAGCGGAGAGCCTCTGGCTTTTTATGATGCTGTTGTCGGTGGACACTCTGTAGCAACTCCGGGTCTTCTCAAATTAATGTACGAAGTGCATCAAAAACATGGGAAACTTGACTGGGAAGCATTATTCAAGCCCGCTATTAAACTAGCTCAAGAAGGGTTCATAGTTTCTCCAAGACTTGCCAGACTTGTTGCCATGGACCGGAAACGTTTGAGCCGGTATGAAAACACTAATAACTACTTTTATCCCGAAGGGAGCCCTGTTCAGGAAGGAGATCTCCTGAAGAATCTTCCATTTGCAAATACTCTATCTCTGATTGCCAGCCGTGGGGTCAGTCCTTTCTATGAGGGAGAGATTGGTCGTGATATCGTGGCGGCTGTGAGCTCAGTGAAAGATAACCCGGGTCTCTTGAGTATGGAGGACCTGAGAGGTTATGAAGTTCGCGAGCGTGCCCCGGTTTGTATGGATTACCGGAATGATTTGATTTGCGGTATGGGGCCACCGAGTTCAGGTGGGTTAACCATAGGACAGATTCTTGGGCAGCTGGATCATTTTGAGCTGGCCGAAATGGGTAAAGATAACCCCCAGAGCTGGCGATTGATCGGAGATGCCACTCGTTTGGCCTTTGCGGATCGTGGACTGTATATCGCTGACCCGGACTTTGTCGAAGTGCCAGAGGGTTTGCTGGATGAATCATATCTTCTTGAGCGAAGGAAGCTACTTGAAACTGGAAGCCCCCTGAATGAAGTGTCACCAGGCTTGCCATCCGGAGCAGAAAAAATAACCCTGGCACCCAGTGAAGCACTGGAACTCCCTGCAACCACGCATATCAGTATCGTAGACAGCGAAGGCAATGTTGTAGCAATGACATCCAGCGTTGAGAATGCTTTTGGCTCACGCCTGATGGTTCGTGGTTTTCTATTGAATAATTCAATGACGGATTTTTCGCTGCGTCCGTCAATCGATGGAAAACTGGTTGCTAATCGCATAGAGCCAGGGAAGCGGCCACTGTCCTCTATGTCACCAACCATTGTTTTACGTGATGGTGAACCCTATATGGTTCTCGGGTCAGCGGGTGGCAGTCGTATAATTGTTCATGTTGCCAAGACGATAATTGCCCATCTTGACTGGCAGTTGCCTGTGAATGAAGCCATTAATTTATCTCACCGAATAAATATGAATGGCTATTATGAACTTGAAGCTGGAACAGATGCTGAAGCGTTGGCAAAGCCACTTAAAGATATGGGGTATAAGGTTTCTATCCGTGACCTGAACAGCGGTCTGCATGCCATTGTTATTAACAAGTCAGGTTTGGAAGGTGCTGCGGACCCACGGCGGGAAGGTGCCGTCATGGGGGACTGAATACTGGTATTCCCTTATAATGCATGCTGGCACCCTTGACGTAGTCAGTGTATTGCCTTTCCATTAAACCAGAAGAATAACAATGATGATGACTTTATACGATCTGGCTGGTCAGAATGATGCGTTGCGCTTTAGCCCATACTGCTGGCGGGTAAAGATGGCGTTAGCCCATAAGGGGCTTATTGTTGATTGCAAACCCTGGAGGTTTACAGAAAAAGATCAGATTGCTTTCAGCAATCAAAAGAAAGTACCGGTGTTGGTGGATGGTGATCAGGTTATTCATGACTCCTGGACCATACTAAATTACCTGGATACAGCATACAGTGACAAACCACCGTTGTTTATCAATGAAGCCGCAAAGGAGTCTGCCTATAGCCTGAAGCTCTGGGTGGAGAAAACAGTTCACGTGCCTTTATTTAAAATTCTGATTATGGATATCTTCAACTGTATCCATGAAAAAGATAAGGACTGGTTCCGTACTTCCAGAGAACAGCGTCTTGGCATGACCCTCGAGTCATTTTCAGATTCATCCGATGAAGCTATTCAGGCTTTTCGGGAGTTGCTGGAGCCTATACGTAAGACCCTTGAATGGCAGCCTTACATGGGGGGAGATCAGCCTGGCGGTGCAGACTACCTGCTGTTTGGAACATTCCAATGGGCGAATTGCACCTCGGCACTCCAGCTGTTGGCAGAGGATGATCCTGTCCAGATGTGGTGCCAGAGAATGTTGGCACTATTCAATCATCTGGCAGGAAAGGCTCCTCGTGCGGATCAATTGAGCCCGGAGGTACTGTAATCAGGAAGACAGCTCCTGACGGTTTTTGTAGAGCTGCAGAGCATTGGGGTTAGCGAGAGCGTCGGTATTTTTCACAGGACGGTTGTGGATAACTTCACGAACGGCTAATTCTACAATCTTTCCGCTGATGGTTCTTGGGATATCGGTTACCTGCAGAATTTTGGCCGGAACATGCCGGGGCGTTGTATTGCTGCGAATGATGTGGCTGATTTTCTCGATCAGTCCATCATTGAGAGTAATCCCGTCCCGTAGTTGAACAAACAATACAATGCGTGTGTCGTCCTCCCACTCTTGCCCCACAGCAATACTTTCAAGAACCTCTTCGACTTTTTCAACTTGGCGGTAAATTTCTGCTGTGCCAATGCGTACCCCTCCGGGATTCAGTACGGCATCTGCACGACCATGGATAATAACCCCATCGTGTCGAGTCAGTTCACCGTAGTCTCCATGAGCCCAGATGCCATCAAATTCATTAAAGTAGGCATTGTGATACTTATTGCCATCCGGGTCATTCCAGAAGCCAACAGGCATTGATGGGAAACTGGATTGGCAGACCAGCTCACCCTTTTCTTCGATCAGTGACGTACCTGCAGTATCCACAAAATGAACATCCATACCCAGCCCACGACATTGCAGCTCACCCCGGTATACCGGAAGGATGGGGCAGCCTAAGGCAAAGCAGGAGATGATATCGGTTCCTCCAGAGATGGACGAAAGGCGAACATCTGGCTTTACATCCTGAAAGACATAATCGTAACTTTCATGAAGCAGGGGGGAGCCTGTTGATAAAATGGCTTTGAGGTGTTTCAGGTTATGGCTGGTGGCTGGTTTTACACCGGCTTTCTGAAGGGCGGCAATGTATTTAGCACTGGTGCCAAATATTGAAACCTTTTCCTCCTCTGCCATATCCATCAGAGTTGATGGTTCCGGATAAAAAGGAGAACCGTCGAATAAAACCACGGTAGCCCCAATGGCCAGTGACGAAACGAGCCAGTTCCACATCATCCAGCCACAGGTCGTAAAGTAGAAAATTGTGTCCTGCTCTTTCAGGTCTGTATGCAGGCCAAGCTCTTTGAGGTGTTGCAGCAGAGTGCCACCGTGACCATGTACGATGCATTTGGGAACGCCTGTTGTACCTGAAGAGTACATAATGAACAACGGATGATTAAACTCGACAGGAACGATGCTCAACGGGTCATTCGATGGTTGGCAGAAATCAGGCCAGAGCACCGCATTGTTGAGCGGCTCGATATTCGGTTCAAGGTTGGCAAAAGGCACAACGACGGTCGTTTCCAGAGAGGGGATTTTTTGCTGAATCCGCTCTATTTTTTCCATGCAGTTGATGGTTTTACCACCGTAAAAGTAACCGTCTACGGTGAGCAGTAGTCTGGGTTCAATCTGTCCGAAACGGTCCAGAACGCCCTGAATACCAAAATCTGGAGAGCAGGATGACCAGATTGCCCCAAGCGCTGTCGTGGCCAGCATCAGAATAATGGTTTCCGGGCAATTGGGCATAAAAGCGGCTACACGATCACCTTTTTTGATGCCCGCTTGAATCAATCCCTGCTGGACTGCAGCAACCGACTGATACAGTTCCTGATAACTCAGGGTTCTCCGACTGCCATTCTCACTTTTGAAAATAAGGGCTGTTTTATTGTCTCTTCTTTTCAGGAGGTGTTCTGCGTAGTTTAGCGTTGAGTCCGGAAACCATTGAGCTCCCGGCATGCTGTCGTTTATTAAAGTGGAGGAGGGCTGGGTGTGAAATTTTATCGGATAGAATTCTATTAATAACTGCCAGAATTCCTGACGGTCTTGGAGACTCCAGTGATAAAGATCTGAATAATCCTCCAGCGGCAAACCTGTGACTTCTTTAACGCGGTTGATGAATGCCTGAAGATTGGATGATGTTATTGTTTTTTGATCCGGTATCCACAGTGCTGACATAAGCCTTCTCTTCTGGATGCTCTAATGGAGAGCCTTATTGATTAGTGATTTTCTGACTCACCCCGAAGGATGAATCAAACTGCTTAATGCAAACCCGGCGTTTGATCTTGAGGGTATGCCCAATTGGTCACAAATGAATGTAGCTGCTTTTAGCAGTTCCTCCATATTTACCCCGGTTTTTATTCCCATCCCATGCAGCATATAGACCACATCTTCTGTGGCCAGGTTGCCTGATGCTCCGGGGGCATAAGGGCATCCTCCCAGGCCGGCAACAGAGCTATCAATGACTGCAAGCCCTTCTTCGAGCAGTGCAAAAACATTGGCAAGCGCCTGTCCATAGGTATTGTGAAAGTGGGCAGCCAGTGATGAGATGGGAATCGTTCTGGAAGTGTGTTCCAGAACCTTTTTGGCTTTGAGGGGCGTACCGACACCGATGGTGTCTCCAAGGGAAATTTCATAACAGCCCATCTGCCAGAGTTGCCCGGCAACCTCTGCAACAGCGGCAGGGTGGATATCACCATCATAGGGACAGCCCATGACACAGGAGACATAGCCTCTGACTTTCAAACCGTGTTTTTCTGCGGCTTCCATGACAGGATAAAAACGCTGCAGGCTTTCGGCGATTGAGCAGTTGATGTTTTTCTGACTGAACCCTTCTGAGGCGGAAGCAAATACGGCCACTTCATCAGCGCCAGCGGTCAGAGCCGCCTCAAAACCTTTAAGGTTTGGGGTCAGGGCACCATAGGTGACTCCTGGTTGTCGATGAAGCAGGCTGAAGACTTTATGGGACTCTGCCATTTGAGGAACCGCGTTGGGCGACACAAAGCTACCCGCTTCAATACGCTGCAGGCCGGTTCTGGCAAGATGGTTGATCAGCTCTGAGCGAATCTCAGCAGAGAGTATCTCTGGCTGATTCTGCAGCCCGTCTCTGGCCCCCATCTCAACGAGCGTGACCCTGTCTGGCAGTCGCTGTGAATTGGCTGTGTCACTGGACATCCTTTTGCTCCACTTTTCTTGTTTTTATAGCTTATTCGATGAACGTCAGTAATGGAGAACCTGCGGCAACCTGGTCACCTTCCTTATAAAGTATCCGCTCAACGGTTCCGGGCTCTTTTGCTGTGATGCAGTGTTCCATCTTCATGGCTTCCATCATGAGAAGAGGGGTTCCCTGTTCCACAGACTGACCCTCGTTTACCATCACGCAGGTGATTGAGCCGCTCATGGGGGCAAGAGGAACATTATCCTGATCTTCTTCATGTTCCATGGGATGGCCAGGAAGTGCAACTTCATGGCTGACATCCGGAAGAATGATTTTCAGTCTTTCTCCAGGGAGAGGAATCACTCTGCAACTCAGCGGATTATCAGAAGGCGAACTGTTTTTAGTGTGATCAGTAACGCTGATTCCCAGTGAGCAGGACATGCCCTGTGGCTCTTCCTGCCAATCTGCGGTGACAAACAAGTCTTGTCCAGCAAACGAGAGCTGGTAGCCAGCCTTTTGCCTGCTAACTCGAACTTGCCAGCTTTGATCATCAAGGTAGAGCTGTATCAGGGACTCTACAGATAAGTTCGAGCCAGGTGACTGCTGAAATAAAGCATCGCTAACCGGTTTTTGGGCTGCCCGGGTTTCAAACTGATATATAGCTGCAACCGCTAACAGCTGGTGTTGTTGCTCCACTGATACAGGAGGGAATGGGTGATGATCAATAAAGTCTGTGCTGAGTTTTGCTTCAATAAACTCAGGAGTTGCCAGCAGATGGGCCAGAAAATCCCGGTTATCGCAGATCCCCGCCTGATAATACTGGGCCAGCGCCGTCTGAAGCTGTTCTATTGCTGCTTTTCGACTGGAGCCTCTGGCAATAATTTTTGCCATCATGGGATCATACCAGGCGGTGATGCTGTCACCGGCCTGAATTCCGGTATCAATACGCAGGTTACCGTGGGTTTCTGGCCATTCCAGGGCAAGAATACGTCCAGAGGTGGGCAGAAAATCCTGCCTTGGATTTTCTGCATACAACCGGGCTTCAATCGCATGGCCATGGCAGTGTAACGACTCCTGGTCCGATGGGAGAGGCTCTCCAGACGCTACTTTTAACTGCCATTCAACCAGATCAAGATCAGTGACCATCTCTGTTACCGGGTGCTCAACCTGGAGTCTGGTGTTCATCTCCATAAAGTAGAATTGATCACCATCCAGCAGAAACTCTACGGTACCAGCCCCTTGATAACCGATGGCTTTTCCAGCGGCTACTGCAGCATTACCCATGGCTTCGCGCAGTTCGGGAGTCAGTCCGGGAGCGGGCGCCTCTTCGATCACTTTTTGATGTCGGCGCTGCAGAGAGCAGTCTCTGTCAAACAGAAAAACACCATGACCCAGTTGATCAAAGAAAATCTGAACTTCGACATGCCGTGCTTTCGTAACAAAACGTTCAAGGAGCAGTTTGTCATTGCCAAAGGCTTTTTCTGCTTCACGCCTTGCGGACTCCAGTTGTTGTTTCAAGTTCTCTGAACTGTCGACAACACGCATCCCTTTACCGCCACCACCAAAAGCAGCCTTGATCAGCAGGGGATAACCAATGTGCTCGGCTTCAGCCATCAGACTTTCGTTACTCTGGTTATCGCCGTGGTATCCGGGAACCAGAGGTACCCCAGCCTCTGCCATGATTTTTTTGGCTTCACTTTTCGACCCCATGGCATCGATGGCCGAAGCAGGAGGGCCTACGAAGATAATGCCCTTTTGCTGACAGGCTTTGGCAAAGCCGGCATTTTCTGACAGGAAGCCATAGCCCGGGTGAATGGCATCCACCTTTTCATGTTCCGCGATGGATAATATGTTTTCAATATCCAGATAACTTTCCAGAGCAGGGCTAGGGCCCGCATAGACAGCTTTCGTGGCCATCGTCGTATGGAGGGCCCGATGGTCTGCATCGGAGTAGAGGGCAATGGTTTCAAAGCCCATGGTATGGGCTGTTTTGATAATTCGGCAGGCGATTTCCCCACGGTTGGCAATCAGCAGGCGTTTAATCATGGTGTTGCTCCCCTGTTGATGGCTTTCTATTTGCTGACGGCTTTTTATCCGCTGATGGCTCTCTCCATCCAGGAGTCCGCTTTTCCAGAAAGGCGCTCAAACCTTCCTGACCTTCCGGTGACGTGCGAATGCTGGCGATTCGGTCGCAGGTCAGGTCAATCAGGTTTTCATCAATTGGCTGATTACTGACGTCATCGATTAGTTGTTTGGCCTCTGCCATCGCAACCGGTGCGTTCTGGAGGATTTGATGGCAAAGCGTCTCGACCGTTGACGATAAATCCTGCTCTTTACACCGCTCATGAATCAGGTTCAGGCGAAGTGCCTGTTTGGATGAGATGGTTTCGGCACTGAGAAAATAGCGTCTTGCCTGGCGGGCTCCAATGGCTCGAACCACGTAAGGACTTATTACAGCGGGAATGAGCCCAAGTTTGACTTCGCTCAGGCAGAACTTTGCGGATTTACTGGCGATGGCAATATCACAGGCGGAGATCAATCCCAGGGCACCACCAAACGCAGCTCCCTGAATCACGGCTATGGTGGGGGCAGGAAACTGGTCCAGCCGTTGAATCAATCCGGCCAGTTGCCGGGCATCCTGATGATTTTCTTCTTTGCTCAGTGCTTTTGACTGTTTCATCCAGTTGAGGTCAGCACCGGTACAGAAATGTTTCCCATTGGCCTTGAGTATCAGAAGGCGTGTGGGCGTCTGCTCAATCTGATCAAAAGCCTGATGCATTTCTGCAATCAGTGCTTCATTCAGCGCATTACCGGTTTCAGGGCGGTTAAGGCAGAGCGTAGCGATCTTGCTGGACTGCCCACTGAGTGTTTCTATATCGAGTATCAGGTTTTTGTAGTTCATTGTGATGAGTACTCTTCAGACTTACATCCTGAATATGCCAAAGCGGGTGTCTTCAATGGGCGCATTCATTGCTGCGGAAAGACCAAGCCCAAGGACGTTACGGGTATCAGCAGGGTCAATCACACCATCATCCCAGAGTCGTGCACTGGCATAGTAAGGGTTGCCCTGATGGTCGTAGTTCTCAAGAATGGGCTGACGAATGGCCTGGGCTTCCTCTTCACTTAATGCCTGACCCTGCTTTTCCATAGCGTCACGTTTGACCTGAACCAGTACGTTGGCAGCCTGTTCTGCACCCATCACGGAAATACGTGCATTGGGCCAGCTCCAGAGAAACCGGGGATCATAAGCTCTTCCGCACATGCCATAATTACCGGCACCAAAACTGCCGCCAATAATCACCGTGAACTTGGGAACTCTGGCACAGGCAACGGCGTTGACCATTTTGGCGCCATGACGGGCTATTCCCCCTGACTCTGCCTGAGATCCCACCATATAACCGGTGGTATTCTGGAGGAATACCAGTGGTATTTTGCGCTGACAGCACAGTTCAATGAAGTGAGCACCTTTCTGGGCAGATTCGGAAAAGAGAATGCCATTGTTGGCAAGAATCCCGACCGGGTGTCCATGAATACGGGCAAAACCACACACCAGCGTCTCACCAAACAGTGCCTTGAACTCATCAAAATCGGAACCATCAACAATGCGGGCTATCACTTCCCTTACATCATAGGGTTGTCTCAAGTCGGAAGGGACAACCCCATAGAGCTCTCTGATGTCATACAGTGGCTCAACACCTGGCTGAAGGTCGTATTGGCGCTTTTCAATAGAGAGCTTAACCGAGTTGAGTCGGGATACCGATTGACGAATCAGGCTGATGGCATGGGCATCATCATTGGCATAATGGTCTGCCACGCCGGACTTACGACAATGAACGTCCGCACCGCCCAGAGCTTCCGCGGTAATCTCTTCACCAGTGGCCGCTTTAACCAGGGGAGGGCCGGCAAGAAAAATGGTGCCCTGACGGCGGACAATAATGCTTTCATCGGCCATGGCAGGGACATAAGCGCCGCCGGCGGTGCAGGAACCCATCACCGCAGCAATCTGTGGAATGCCCCTGGCGGACATATTGGCCTGGTTAAAGAAAATTCGGCCAAAGTGCTCCCGATCAGGAAACACTTCATCCTGCCTGGGCAGGTTGGCGCCACCGGAGTCCACCAGGTAGATGCAGGGAAGTTGATTCTGCTCTGCGATGGTCTGGGCTCTTAAATGTTTTTTAACGGTGAGTGGAAAGTAGCTGCCACCTTTCACTGTGGCATCGTTAGCGACAATCATGCACTCGCGACCTGAAACCTGACCAACGCCGGCAACTACGCCTGCACAGGGCACTTCTTCGTTATAGACCTTGTCTGCGGCAAACAGTCCGACTTCCAGAAAGGGGGAGCCAGGATCCAGCAACATGGCAATTCTATCTCTGGCCAGAAGCTTCCCTTTGCCGATGTGCTTTTCGCGGGCTTTTTCAGGGCCTCCCTGTTTCAGGTGATCAGACTTCTGCTGCAGCTCATCAACCAGTGCCTGCATTTGACGACGGTTGTCATTAAATTCTGCACTGTCTATGGCTATTGTTGTGGTAAGTGCAACCATGACCAGCTCCCCTTAGTTTAATGTCCTGTTTCCTGAAACAGCTCACGACCGATCAGCATACGACGGATTTCAGATGTGCCGGCACCAATCTCATACAGTTTTGCGTCTCTTAGCAGGCGTCCGGTTGGGTAGTCATTGATATAGCCATTGCCGCCGAGTATCTGAATGGCATCCAGTGCCAGAGTGGTCGCTCTTTCGGCGCAGTAGAGGATGACGCCTGCTGCATCCTTACGGGTTGTTTCACCACGGTCACAGGCTGCTGCAACGGCATAGAGGTATGCTTTGCAGGCATTCATCTGGGTGTACATGTCGGCAACTTTACCCTGAATCAGCTGAAACTCACCGATGGACTGACCAAACTGCTTGCGGTCGTGAATGTAGGGCAGAACCACATCCAGACAGGCCTGCATGATGCCGGTAGGGCCTCCTGAAAGAACCACACGCTCGTAGTCCAGTCCACTCATCAGAACTTCAACACCGCCATTCAGGTTGCCCAGAATGTTCTCTGCCGGTACTTCACAGTCCTCAAAGACCAGTTCGCAGGTGTTTGAACCCCGCATTCCCAGTTTGTCCAGCTTTTGAGCTCTGGAGAATCCCGGGAAATCCCTTTCAACAATAAATGCGGTTATGCCGCGGGATTTTTTTTCAGGCTCCGTCTTGGCATAGATAACGTAGGTGGATGCATCAGGGCCATTTGTGATCCACATTTTGTTTCCGTTCAGGATATAGCGATCGCTTTTCTTTTCGGCTTTAAGCTTCATGCTGACCACATCTGAGCCCGCTCCCGGTTCACTCATGGCCAGCGCGCCAACGGCCTGACCACTGATAAGGTCAGGCAGGTATTTTTCTTTCTGAGCATCGGTGCCCATCCGGAAAATCTGGTTTACACAAAGGTTGGAGTGGGCACCGTAGCTGAGTCCAACGGAAGCAGAAGCCCGACTGATTTCTTCCATGGCGATGACATGGGCGAGGTATCCCATTTCTGAGCCGCCGTACTGTTCCGATACGGTGATACCCAATAAGCCCATATCACCCATTTTCTGCCAGAGATCCATAGGGAACTGGTTAGTCTGGTCGATCTCCATTGCCCTTGGCGCAATCTCTTTTTCAGCAAATTGCCTGACCTGCTCTCTGAGCATGTCGTTGGTCTCTCCAAGGTTGAAATTCAGCTCTGAGTATTGACTCATTGGTGCTTCCTCACTTTTTTATTCTTATTACCGTATGAGTTTTATGTAAAAGAGACGATTTAACTCTCGTTTTCCTGCAAGGCTTTAAGGCAACGCGTTCTGGCTTCGAAAAGTTCATCCCGCATCATTTGAATGTCTTTGAGCTGTTGCTCAAGACGCGTACTGGACGTGTCAATGGCATCCAGCATTGCCTGGAGCTGCTTTTTATTTCGGGAAGTCGGGTCATACAGCTCAATCAGATCTCTGGATTCAGCAAGACTTAAGCCAAGACGCTTGCCCCGGACAATGAGCTTGAGGTGTACGCGGTCCTTCTTGGAGTAAATGCGCTGCAGGCCATTGCGGCTGGGGCTGAGTAGCCCCTGGTCTTCATAAAAGCGTATCGCCCTGGGGGTGAGGTCGAACTCCCGGGCGAGTTCTGAAATTGTGAACGTGGTCTCGGACATTGTTCTGTGCTCTTTATTTAAAGCGCGTTTGTAGACGCTTCATTTTCTTATTATGACTTGAGTATAGATTCCCTTTACGTAAACGTAAAGCGGCTCAAAGAGCTCACCGCATGGAACTTTACCGGTTTACTGGCTATCTATAAGCAGAATCATGAATCACTCGTCCCAATGGGAAGCCCATGCAAGATAATCATCCGTTCAGTGTGTGGAGAGCCAGACTCTGGCCTGTTCATGGCTATGAGTTGAAAAAGGTGATTCCCATGATCCTGATGTTTTATCTGGTTTTGTTTGTTTACACCATTCTCAGGGATACTAAAGATACACTGGTGATTACCGGTCATGGTTCGGGAGCAGAAATTATCCCGTTTCTGAAGTTATGGGTGAATGTCCCTTTTGCCATTCTTTTTACTATTTCCTACGCAAAGTTGAGCAACGTGCTTCGTCGCAATATGCTTTTCTATTTTATCATTTCGGGGTTCATCCTTTTTTTCTGCCTGTTTTCTTTTGTTTTGTACCCCTGTCGGGATGTTCTTCATGCCGATCAGCTGGCTGACTATCTGGAAACCGTTCTGCCTCTGGGGTTTAAAGGGTTTATCGCCGTTCTGCGTAACTGGACCTTCTCCCTTTTCTATGTGATGTCTGAGCTTTGGGGAAGTGTTTGCCTCTCACTCCTATTCTGGGGGTTTGCCAATCATATTACCCAGATATCCGAGTCAAAACGGTTTTATGCACTCTTTGGAATGATGGGAAACCTGGCGTTACCAACCGCTGGTTTTTTTGTCTATTACGCCTCTCAGGCACGGGAAACATTACCTGAAGGAACTGACTCCTGGGGGTACTCCCTCAATATCATGACCGGAGTAATAACCATTGCCGGTCTGCTAATTATGCTGGTGTACTGGTGGATTAACCGCTTTGTTGTAACCGACCCCAAGCTTTATCAGGCGGATAATACCGCAGAGTCAAAGCTGGAAAAGTTGAGCCTTTCCATAAAAGACAGTCTGCATCTGATTCTCAGCTCAAGGTACTTGCTTTGTATAGCGATGCTGGTTATCTGTTATGGAGTTTGTATCAATATGGTGGAGGTAACCTGGAAGAATCAGTTGCGAATGCAGTACCCATCACCGAATGAATACAATCAGTTTATGGGTCTGTTTTCTACCTGTACCGGGATTTTTACTATCTTCATGATGCTTTTCGTGACTAATAATGTCATTCGACGATTTGGCTGGACCGTGGCGGCACTCTGTACACCGGCTGTGCTTTTAACCACGGGCTGTTTGTTTTTCAGCTTTGTTCTGTTCCGGGATAGCGTACCCAATGGCTGGTTTATCTTGGGAATGTCGCCCTTAATGATGACTGTTGTTATAGGAGCGCTGCAAAATATTCTCAGTAAATCCACCAAGTATTCTTTATTCGACCCCACCAAAGAGATGAGTTATATCCCTCTGGACCCTGAGAAGAAAGTGAAAGGCAAGGCAGCCGTAGACGTTATTGGTAACCCTTTGGGCAAGTCTACCGGCTCGCTGATTCAACAGGTCTTGCTGGTTATCTTTGGCTCTCTTTCAGCCATAACACCTTATGTGGCTGTTATTGTTCTGGGTTTCTTTATTGTCTGGATAACATCGGCTAAATCGCTAGGTACGCGGTTCAGGCACCTGGCAAAACAACACAGTGATGTCGAATAAAAAGCAGCGGCTTGCCGTTGCGAAACCTGAACTTGTGGGCGCAGCAATATATGCTAACTTCTAACTGATTTCAGACCGAAATGATCATCCCTTCTCTCTGCATTCCTTCATGCTTCCTTTCCCAAGAGTCTCATTATGCTTCTTCTGCGTCCTTTTCTTGCACTTTGGCTACTGCTCATGCCTGTAATTGCGCTATCCATCAGCGAACTGCCATCACCCAGGCAAAACAATAACCCGCAGTGGGACATGGTATTAACTAACCCCAGGCCGGTGATGACGTTCTCTGTCAGTGGTCATGACCCCAAGTGGCATTATGAACTGCAAATTGCCAGTGATGAGACGTTCAGGAATGTGGTTGCCCACTATAAAAATATCAGGCAACTAAATCCGTATTTTGCTCAGGTGCGTGTTAAGCCGGAAAATAGATTGAAAGATGGTCGTTATTACTGGCGGGTTCGTACCCTTAATAAAAAGGCAGTCAGTCCATGGGCGGTCAGTCGTTTTGTTATGGATTACCAGGGATCCAGAACATTCAGTGGGCATCTAAGAGTACCGGTTAAATCCATCGAAGTGTCTTCTGGAGAGAACCCGAAAAACATCATTGACTGGGACGATCAGGGACAGCTGACTTTCTGGAACAATTCACCCCTGGGGATAGGGGAAAAAAATAGCTGGGTAGTACTGGATCTTGGGAAAAAGACAGCTCTAAGTCGTTTCTGGATGCTGTCAACCCGCAGTATAACGGCCGCTGCCGGGTGGCTGGTGGACTTCCAATGGCAGTACAGTGATGATCGAGTCAGCTGGAAAGACATTAGAGATGCCAAAGTGGTGGGTAATGATACTTATCGTAATATTATTGATTTTAAACCGGTCACAGCTCGCTATTTCCGTTTACTGATCAATAAGCAGAATGCTCTCCAGGCTCAGATCAACACCATCATTCCTTACACCAAAGGCTCTCCTTCAATTCCAGATGTGCCTGAAGGGAAATATGTACTTCTTGTTGGTAACCAGATGAATGGTTTTACATATACGCAGCTTAGTGATTTTGTAAAGAGTAAAGGGTTTAAAACGGTATTGGTTCCGCATTACGAATTCTCACTGGATGTGCTGAAGAAACTGAAACATAAACCAATGGCCATTATGTTCAGTGGAAACAATGCAGACTGGCAGTATCTGCCTATGTTTGAATACTATGGTGAATATCAAGTGATGAGGGAAGTCCGCGATATTCCCATGATGGGCATGTGCGCAGGCAATGAATTTTTTGCCATGGCGTATGGCATCTCATTCGCACACTGGATGGAATGGTTTGATGACACAATATTCAGGAAAAACCAGGGGTTGCCAGTCGATAAAGTGACTATTCAGCCACCGTTCACCAGTAACCCGATTTTTGACAATGTCCCAAACCCTTTTCAGGCGGTTGAGATACACAGCTGGTCAGTGAGTGATGAGTTTATCAAGGAACACCAGGATTTCGCTGTGATGGCCAGATCTTCCTATATCCAGGCCATGCATAATGTGAATCGTCCAGTCTACTCAACCCAGTTCCATCCGGCAGCTGTTGTTCCTTATAACCAGTCGGGACCAATTATGGCCAACTTTCTTGAGTTTGCTTCACGGTGGAGGCTGAATTAATCAAGGCCGCGTGTTGGAGGCCCCCTGGGAACCATTCACAAATGCCGTTGTGGGTGGTGAGTTTGGTTGCTAAATAATAGGACGCCAGGAGCCTGCTTGACTTACCACTGACTGCATTAGGACTTTTTCTCGCTACGCTAAGTCCGACAGGCTCCTGGAGCATTATTTATATTTGTGTTGAAGCTTTAATGTTGCAGTTCCTTCATCGGTCATAATATCAGTGAGGGCGCCTCTTCTGTGTACAGTGACTTTGCCAATATAGTCATCGTCACCCCAGCTTGTTGCAGACTTAGGCTGGTCCTGCATGTGCTCAGCAATTGAGGTTATGGCCGGGGATGCGTATGAATCACTGATGAAATGTTGGAAAATGCCAAGAATAATATTGGCTATTGAACGGTAAGGAATATCCATATCACTCTCCATTACGGTCAGTTTTGCTCTGTCACTTCCTGTTGGCCATTCCAGCAACAATGAAGATCCTGTGTTAATTCCTTTTTTGTTCACCCACGGAAGAGGGCGAGCGACTTTACTGATTAATTGCTCTTCTGAGTAATAGGCAATGGTCATATAAATTTCGGGACGAGTGAAGATCTCTCCTGTTTTAAAAAGGGTTACTTCAGTTAGCCAGGTTTGTAAAGGAAGATGGTTTTCATCAGGCTGATCTGGAGCCACATAAACAACTTTTGCCAGCTCTTTTGGATTATGAATTAGTCTAATTACGGTGTTTGTTTTTAATAACTCTCTGGCTTGTTCTAAAGGTGTATTTGTAAATATGCACTGGTGTGTTGCACACTCTTGGGGGGATGTAACTCTTGCCTGCTTCGCTGGCTTTCCATTCAATGTAGATACTGTTGTGTAGCCCATAAAGACTTGATTGCTTGCATCAAAGGGGTTGCTGTCTTCCGGGGTGTATAGCTTTAATGCCATAAGAGGCTGCGGTGAAGTTTCCTGAGCCTGATAATGGAAGCATTTTCCAATCGTTTCAAGATTATTGATTTTGAAATATAAATCTTTGACAAAATCAGCATTAATGTGCTGATTAGTTTCGAAAATAAAATTAGGAAGGTGAACCAAGTATACTCCATTGCCAATGTCTGGATCGAATTTTTTTTTACGAAGCAGGCTGGCTAAGTCTGAGGTAGAAAATCCATAACTATCACTTTTACTGAAGTGCTCAATAAGTTGATCTCTTGCGGCCGTAAATTTTTCGCGTTGCTGTTCTACTGGCTGATTTAAAAACTGAATACAATTAAACTCCTTTGCTGATACTGCTGATGGAAGGGTGCAAAGGCTAAAAATGGAATGGATAAGCAGGTATAGATAGATTTTTCTAACCATGACAGATCTCTTTACTTGAATTTAATTTGAAACTAACGCTCAATAAAAATAGAGTGGCTTGTTGTTTTAATAGGATTTAAATGTTTGGATGTCAAATGGATTCGATCTTATATCTTGTTGATATATAAGTATTTAAGATGTTGATTTCATGATTTTTCAACCTGGTTCTATGCTCAAACTTTAAAAATATTAGGTTTTATTTTTAATGATTATTCTGAATAAAAAACTGCTACTCGGGAAACTAATCCTATGCTTATTATTGGTTTCCGGTTGTGTCTGGCAGAAAGAGATAATCCCGAAGGACGGTAAAGTAAGCTGGATGATTGCTGAACGCACTGTTCCGGTACCTGAAGATATCAGCATTGGTCTACGCGACTATATTACGAGCAACCTGCAGCCCGATGTAAAAGCAGCCAGCCAGTTCAAGCCTGAGAGCGGGGCCGAGTGGAAAGAGAAAAAGAACAGCGTGAACAGTAAGCGTATCGTTAAGACTCAAGAGTTAATGAAACAGCTTCCTGTAAATATCACCCTTTCAAAAATTAATGGCGTAACAGTCCGCTATGTAACCCCCCATGACGTGGATGAAAGGCATAAAGATCACCTTTTTGTGGATATCCATGGTGGTGCATTTTTACTTAACGAGGGAGATGGCTCCATTCAAGAGTCAATGTATATTGCTACTCGTCTAAAGATCCCGGTTGTGTCCATTGACTATCGTACATTGCCAGAGCATCCGTTTCCGGCTCCTCTGGATGATGTTGTCATCGTGTACCAGGGACTGCTGAGGGAGAGACATGCAAAATCAATGATTCTGGGGGGGACGTCGGCTGGGGGGAACCTGGCGCTGGCATCGTTATTGAAATTCAGAGAGCTTGGGATTGCTTTTCCCGGAGCGCTCTACCTGGGAACGCCATGGTCTGATCTGACGAAAACAGGGGATACACAATATACCAATGAAGGACTTGACCGGTTACTGGTGGGGAATGAGGGATTATTGTCTCAATCTGCAGCGCTTTATGCCGGTAATCATGATCTGCTAATGCCTTTAATCTCCCCGGTGTATGGACAATACGGGAGTTTTCCACCAACGTATCTTGTTACTGGTACTCGGGATTTGTTGTTAAGTGATACGGTCAGGGTTCATCGAAAACTACGACAGGCTTCTGTCGTTGCAGAGTTGAATGTTTATGAGGGCATGTCACATGCTGATTACCTGTATGCAGCGGATACTCCTGAGTCCAGACAGGTGTATGCCGAGTTGAATGACTTTTTGTTAAGGCATATGCATTGAGGTCGGAGGAGGTGAGGCAAGGCTGGCAAAAGCCAGCCTTTGGAAGTTTACTTCAGGTTGATCGTCAGGTTTGGCTGATCACTCTGTTTGAAGGCTTCTTCATCATAGTTCCAGCGGGAAGTGACGGTTTTGGTTTCTGTATAGAAACGCACTGCCTGCTTCCCATAGGCATGAAGATCACCCATAAACGAGCCTTTCCAGCCGGTAAAGGAGAAGAAGGGGAGCGGTACAGGAATAGGAATATTAATACCTACCTGACCAACTTCAATTTCACGCTGGTATTTACGGGCAGCGGCACCAGAGCCGGTGAAAATTGATGTGCCATTGCCGTATGGGCTGGCATTGATCAGTTCGATCGCTTCAGCCAGAGTGTCGACGGTGATGCAGCAGAGAACCGGGCCGAAGATCTCTTCCTGATAGATGGCCATATCAGTGGTTACATCGGTAAACAGGGTTGGTCCAACCCAGTTACCATCCGGTAGCCCTTCAACGGTGCAATCACTGCCATCCAGAAGACAGGTAGCCCCTTCTTCCTTACCTTTGGCAATTAATCCCAGTACACGCTCTGTAGCCGCCTTGGAAATAATCGGGCCATAACCGGCTTTGGGATCGTCCCACGCGCCAGGCTTAACGACTGAAAGTTGCTCTTTCAGCTCATTAATCCAGTTCTTGCTATCGCCGACAAAGACCGCGACACTGATGGCCATGCAGCGCTGGCCTGCAGCACCAACGGATGCGCCAACAAGGCCATTCAATACGCGGTCTTTGTCCGCATCAGGCATGATGACCATGTGGTTTTTTGCACCAGCCATGCACTGTGCCCGTTTCATGTTTTCAGTGGCCGTTTTGTAGATGTATTTACCAACAGGTACGGATCCTACAAACGACACAGCCTTGGTATCAGGGTGGTTCAACAGGTAGTCAACCTGCTCTTTTCCACCGTGAACAGCTTGTAATACACCTTTAGGAGCACCGGCTTCCACAAACAACTCAATCAGGCGCATGACCGTCAGGGGAACTTGCTCAGAGGGCTTGAGAATAAATGTGTTACCAGCGGCAATGGCCAGGGGGTACATCCACAATGGAATCATGGCCGGGAAATTGAAAGGGGTGATGCCAACACAAACCCCAAGTGGTTGCGTGTAACTGTAGGTGTCGATGTTATTGGCAACATTTTCAACCGTTTCACCCATCATGGAAGATGGGATGTTAGCTGCCTGTTCTACCACTTCAATACCACGCCATACATCCCCCTTGGCGTCAGCAAAAGTTTTACCGGTATCCTTAGAAACCAGTTCGCCCAGTGCATCATGATTTTCTTTTAGCAGGGCAACATAACGCATCATCAAGCGGGCACGGTCAGAAACAGGGACATCTCTCCACTTTTTAAAGGCCGACTTAGCGCTTTCAATGGCTTTTTCCATTTCGGCTTCAGTCGCAAAAGGCAGTTCCGCCAGCAGCTCCTGAGTCGCAGGATTTGTGACAGGGATATACTGCGAGCTTTCACTGGCAGTGAACTCGCCATCGATAAACAGAGGAATTCTATTGGGCATGGGACTACCTGTCTTATTTTATTATTAAGCGTGCTGTTCTATGCGGCCTTCATGCTAGCACGGCAATATTGGTTACGATAACTAAGCTCATTAATTATCAAGGATAACCTGTTCATAATATTTAACAGAATAGTAGTGAATTGTGAACAGGTTGTGATGGCAAGTGTCCATTGTATCTCAGCCCTTATGATGCTCATGGTTGTTATGGACTATGCGATACCGAGAGATTCAGCAAGCTGTTGAGCGGTGAAATGGTGTGAGAACTCACTGTCACCTAATGACAGCCGGGTCATTGCGGTATGCATGGCAGTTCCCATCAACATGACGGCAGTGAGTTCTGGTGTAATCTCTCTTTTAATCCGGTTGTTTTCTTTCAACTCTTTCAGTCTGTCAGAAAGCATTTGACGGGGAGTATAGAATCCTTTTACCCGACCTTTAGGAATAGAAGCCTGACCCATTGTTAGAGAGGACGCTGCGATTGGAAGAACGCGTTCAAAGTAGGCTATAGCAGCTTCAAACACGTTATGAAGCCACAAGTCTATTGGCTCAATGTCTTCGGTAATATGTGTCATAAGCGCTGCTTGTTCAGGCAGGGCTTCATTAATCAAAGCCTGCAGTAGCCCTGTTTTATCACCAAAGTTATTGAAAAGGCTGGCTTCGGTAACCCCGGCATGCATTGCAACAGCTTTGGTTGTGAGCCCTGTGAGGCCCTCCGTTTCCAGAAGGTTCCTGGCGGCTTCCAGAATACGGTTACGCACGCGGGGTCTACCCATAATTTATTATCCCTGGTTTGCCCCATGCTCTGTTGATTGGCTCAAGGCTGGTTGCGGCTCATCCCAGATAGCAATGATGCCCTTGATGGTGCCTACATAAGCCGTGCCATCAGTGCCGATGGTAATGGGAGCCCAGTTATTGTCAAACGCCATGCCTGCACCAGTGCGAATTTTAAAGGCTGTTTTACCACTGTTTGCATCCAGAGCCATCAGGTACCATGCGACATCCTCTGCATTTTTCTGTTGTTCAAAGGTGTAGAAATACACAAGACCATTATCGGCTGATAGTTTTGGTACAACGGAAGGTGCTTTTTCAGGAGAATTCCAGACAACATCACAACCGGATTCATCTTTACGGATATCAATCCGGGTGATACCGCCGGGAATAACATCCCACTCTTTCTGTTGGACGGCACTGCTGTAGCCAAAATTATTTTCGATAATGATTGTGCGTCCCCAGCCTACCATTGAGTTTTCTGTAGCCGACTGCTGGTTTTCAAACAGGGGAACCGTACAAATTAACCGCTGGCCGTTAAAGTCTGGCTGACGGCGGTATACCAGAAGGTTGATCCTTTCGTCTGCATTGTCAGTAACCGTGATATACCGATCACCCAGCAGCGTCGGGGTAGTGCCAGATCCCTGATTGATAGAACCCACTTTACGTGCAGATCCACGGTCGTATGCTTCCTGCCAGAGAACAGTGGGCTTTCCCCTGGCATCGGTATTCATGGCATAGGTTGCATGATCTGTGACAACGTAGGCCGCATTTTCATCCATTGCGAAGCTGTTCTGGATCTCTTCTCCCTTAAATTGTGTGCTTTTTACTCTGCCGGTTTCAGGGTTAAGGGTGCCGACCCGGCCATAACGGGTAACCCACCATATCAAGCCTTTGTGATCAGGTAATACGGCAGTGATTGGGTCGCATTCCCCATCAGGGAACCAGTTGTTCCAATTCATACAGTCGTTAGGTACTTCATGGCTGAGATCCCAGCTGCCATCCAAATAGAACTCCCATTCACCGGTTTCAGTCTGGCGATTGGCAAGCCTGATAATTCGCTGTGTGCTGTCAGCCAGCACAACTCGATCTTGATCATCAAGGTAGTAGTAGGCACCGCCAGAAGTATCCGTCATAACAATGGTTGGGTCACGTTTCACCAGAGCCTGAAACGAGCTTGGACGGTTTGGTAATTTGAAGCGCGCCAACAGTTCAAGTGATCTGGGCTTCAGCATGTGGATTTCAAACCCGGCAATAGATGCACACAGTGCAATAAGCTGGTCTTTAGTTGTGATGGTGACCGTTGCGCACATGCCTCCAGGCATATTGGACCCATCACGGGTTTGTATCTGCGGGTTAATGCCCAGGGGGCCTGATATCAGATGGACATCGGAATTAAAACCATCGCCATGAATAGTACTTTTACCCGCTTTAGCCATAAAAGGGTGGGTAATATTGCTCCCCTGAAAGGGCTTGGCGGTTGCTGACTGGCCAATAAATTCGGGAGCAGTTAATGCTGAGCTTTTCAGAGGTTCAGGCTCTTTAGAAGGGCTGCAGCCTGCCAGTAGTACGGCTGATAGCAGAGCAAAAAAGTGATGTTTCATGGAATAGATTCCCTGTTTTATTTTGTTTTTATAGCGTCACTATAAATAAAATGATTGGGAGATCAAGTGTTTTTGTTGTTTGTTGTTTGTTGTGTTTTTGTGATTTCTATTGATGTGCTTGTGGCCGTTTTACTACAATAAACGACATTGGTTTTTTAAGCCTCTGGTCAGAATGATTGAGATTTAAAAAATTGCCATTGCAGATTGGCCTGTTTTTGTCATTGTTCCCGCTGTCAGTTTGGCGATGATACAAAAAGTTATTTCTTGCACTGGTTTATGCCTCTTTTGTGAGTTCGCAGAATACAGCCATTTTGGCCGGTAACTGTGTAGCTGGTTTGTAGGGGCCAGAGGATGTGTGAAATTGAGTCAGCTTTCACCATGCTCTTAATAACAATAAGGATAAAAAAATATGTCCAATGCTATTGATGCGGTAAAGACCGTATTTGCAGGTTTAACTCGTCCCGGCGCGCAGTTTGAACTTGAAGAGACGACCATCCAGGGCATCACCTACCGTTCCTATAAAAATGCACCAGCCACGCTGCCACAGATCTATCGGGAAAGCCTGGCTTTTGGCGAGCAGCCATTTCTTGTTTATGAGGACAAGCGCTATACCTTTAAGGAAGCTTACTCTCTAGCCAGTAAGGTGGCATCACAGCTGATTGATCAGTTTGACATTAAAAAGGGTGACCGTGTTGCTATTGCCATGCGTAATCTGCCTGAGTGGATCCTTGCTTTTATGGGGATTACTTCTGCTGGCGCGATTGCTGTTCCGCTTAATAGCTGGGGGGGGCGGGATGAGTTGGAATATGGCATTGAGGATTCTGGAGCAAAGTTAGTTTTCACCGATGCTCGTAGATTGAATCATATTGTTGCTGACCTGGCCGAGATGGATGTTCGGGCCATTGTGGTTGATGATGAAGCGGCTTCACAGAATGACCGTGTAACCACATGGCAGACACTGGTAAGTGGTCCAGCAATTGAAATGCCAGATGTGGGTATTGATGGCAAAGATCCCGCTTTCATTCTCTATACTTCAGGCACAACAGGCAGACCAAAGGGGGCGCTTTCTTCGCATTGGTCCATTGGGCAGGCCCTTACCAGTGGTTCTGTTGCGGGCATGACCATGGCTACCCAGCACCCTGAATCTGTTCAGGCAGCGATGAAACGAGGGCATGCCCCTGCGGTGTTACTGGCATTACCACTATTTCATGGTAGCGGCCTGCATACTGTAGTGCTTTCCGCTCTGCGACAGGGTACGAAAGTGGTTATTCAGTCAAAGTGGGATGCTAAAAAAGCATTAGAATTGGTAGAGCGTGAAAAAGTTGCTACCTTCTCCGGTGCCGCAAAAATGATCTGGGATTTCCTTGAGCACCCTGAGTTTGATCAGTATGACACTGAGAGTATTCTGAACCTGACCGGTGTTGGCGCTGCCCAGCCTGAAGCATTGTTGAAAGACATTCTTGATGAATTCCCTCTAAACTTTCTGGGCACTGGTTATGGAATGACGGAATGTAACATGTATGCCTCCATTAATATGGGGCCTATGTATCTGGAAAACAAAGACAGTGTTGGCCTTCCTTTCCCTGTGTCAGAAATTAAAGTGATCGATGAAGGTGGTGACGAGCTGTCTGTTGGAGAGGTGGGTGAAATCTGTATTAAAAGTCCAGCCATGGTGGAAGGCTACTGGGGCAAAGAGGAAGAGACCGCCAAGGTATTGAAGGAAGGCTGGTATCGTTCTGGTGATGTGGGGTATTTGGACGAGAAGGGCTTGCTCTTCGTCTGCGATCGAAAGAAAGATATGGTGATCCGTGGGGGCGAAAATATTTATTGTGCCGAGGTAGAAGCACTCATCAATGAGCATCCGGCTGTTGTGGAGAGCGCTGCTTTCGGTGTTCCTCACAATAGATGGGGTGAAGAGCTGGCGGTTGCGATTCATCTTCAGCCAGGAGAAGAATTGTCTGATGCCGAACTGCAGGATTACGTGGCGGCATCACTGGCTAAATTCAAAGTACCGACACATGTTGTTTTTGCGGAACAGCCGCTGCCAAGAAATGCCATGCAGAAGGTAGTTAAGCAGGAGGTTCGTGACCAGTACATTGATGAGCTGGCTTCGTAGTTGATAGTCATCGTCGCTTACGAAAGGCTCAAAGGGTTTACCCTTTGAGCCTTTATTACTATTGATAAATTGAAATGGCTGCTTTTACCGCCTCGCCGGGTGTGAACGTATGGCCTTGTCTCAGCAGTGCAGACTCAAGTGCGGAGAGACAGTTCAACACATTGGTTTGATTAGCGGCATAGCCCATCAAGCCAATCCGCCAGACTTTTCCAGCAAACGCGCCAAGACCAGCACCAATCTCCAGGTTGTATTCAGCCAGTAATTGTTGCCTTACTGCCCCATCATTAACCCCTTCTGGTATTACCACTGCATTCAATTGAGCAAGTCGCTCTTCTTCAGGTACCAGCATTTCCAGTCCCATGGCCGCAAGTCCTGCAACCAAGGCCTGATGGTGTAACTTGTGTCGTTCCCAGCTATTTTCCAGGCCCTCTTCCTGCAAGAGGCAAAGAGACTCATGTAAAGCATAAAGCTGATTGACCGGTGCTGTATGATGGTAGGCTCTTTTTCCATCGCCTCCCCAGTAGCCCATGATCAGGTTCATATCGAGAAACCAGCTCCGTACCGGCGTTTTTCTGGCCTGAATTTTCTCAATGGCAGCTTCACTAAAGCTAACAGGCGAAAGGCCTGGCACACAGGACAGGCATTTCTGTGAGCCTGAATAAATGGCATCGATTCCCCACTCATCAACTTCTAGCTCAGAGCCAGCCAGAGAGGTTACGGTGTCGACAATCGTCAGGCAGTTATGTTTTCTTGCCAACTCACACAGTGTTTTTGCATCGGAGCGTGCACCGGTTGAAGTCTCTGCATGAACAAAGGCCAGAATTTTTGCATCCGGGTGAGTGTTCAGTGTTTCTTCAACAGCTTTTGGGTCTACTGCACGTCCCCAGTCTGATTCAACGGTAATGGCGGTGCCACCCATGCGTATGACATTTTCTTTCATCCGACCGCCAAAGACACCGTTTATGCAAACGATGACCTTGTCGCCTTCTTCCACCAGGTTGGCAAAACAGGCTTCCATTCCTGCTGACCCGGGCGCAGAAATGGGCAGCGTCAGCCGGTTGCTGGTCTTGAAAGCGTATTGGATCAGTGATTTCAGTTCGTCCATCATTCGGATGAACTCAGGATCAAGGTGCCCAATGGTCGGTCGGGCCAGGGCTTCGGTGATTCTTGGGTGAACATCAGAAGGGCCGGGTCCCATCAGAGTGCGTTGTGGGGGGTGAAAAGAGGTGATTGTCATAACTGCCTGTTCTTCTCCACTTATGGGCACGGCTACTTACGGGTAGAGCGAATGCCGGTCTATTATTGTAGTGAAGCCTGACAGCAGAAGCGCAGTCAGGCAAGAACTGTCTTTCAGTCGGCTGGCTTTAATACCACCTCAGGCAGAGGGTATTCATCAACAACGACTTTACCAGAAGAAGGCATGATTTCTGCCTTGCCTTTCACTACGGCTTTACCGTGCTGGTTTACAACATTCGTTGAGACTGTCGCACGTTTTCGCTGTTCGTTGATTTCCAGAATCTCCAGCTCAACGGTTACCGTATCACCGACTTTGACAGGACGCATGAATTTTAGCTCCTGGCCCAGGTAGATACCACCGGGTCCTGGCAGTTTTGTTGCCAGGGCACATGAGATAATTGAAGCCGTCCACATGCCGTGGGCAATGCGGCCTTCAAACTGTGTGGTTGCGGCAAACTCCTCATCCAGATGAACGGGGTTGGTATCGCCGGATACTTTGGCAAATAGCAGAAGGTCTTCTTCTGTCAATGTGCGTGTCAGACTGGCCTTGGTGCCAATGGTTAACTCTTCGAATGGGATGTTTTCCAGCTTGCGCATAAGGTATGGCTCTATTGCGTTGTTAGGGTATGAGTAACCGTTTTTCAGAGTGGTCTGGTTTACGGTTAGTGGCAGTATATTTTCATCGGGAATAATTATCGTACCTATTGTGGGGTACCAGGGTCTGCCGTAATGGTTTTTATCGACCACTCTTTGTTGCTTGATGGAAGGTTAACACTTTGGCTGAAGTTACTGAATCAGAAGTTGGCAGGGCGATTGTTCAGGATGGTTTCGTAGGCTTGAAATCTGAACTTATCTCCAGTTGTAATAGTTCGGGCAGAGAAATCATTCCTCTGCTTTTTTTGCCTGTTTTAATATAGGATTTGTCACCAACATCGAAATAGCTTGATGTTTTCTTTGTCGCTGCACCATGGAGTTTCTTTTTGAAAAACTCAGGAGCTTTGCCCGAAATGGCAAGGGAATCGAGTTTGAATTCTTTGTTGCCCGACGGTAAGTCTCGGAACCTTGTGTGTTCAGATCTTAATGTTCGAAGTGCGGCTTTCTCAATTTGTTTCTGCAGCATAGGTAATTTCTTTTCACTCACTCCCAGTGCAGTAAGAGTGTTTAAGTCAATATCACCATGAATAATGTCCAGATGAATCATAATGCCCAGCTGGTTATTACCTGCTTCATTCCCAGTGATTTTTTTCTTTGCCAGAGCTCTGACTGTATCGGGAAGATGTTGCATAAACTCCTCGAGTTTGGAAAAAGGAGTTTGAATCATAATATCAAGCGAGCCACTCATGTCTTCATCCAGTTTCATTTGGCCTGTTCGTATATGGAATGGGCCTGCATTGTTGCCACTGAACCCAAGGTTTTCGAAAAAGATATGAGGCTTAGATGTTTGTCCACCTATTAGACCTTGATGTAACCCCGCTCTTAAATCAATTAGTGAAAGGTTTGTTACTTCAGGAATGTAATCTGAGTAGTCGGGAGCTAGGTTTTTAATATTTCTAACCTTAATATGTGCAGTCTGCGACGTGAGTTGAGCGCCAGTTTCTTCCTGACCCCAGAGAGAAGGCTTTGGTAGCGTATCATCACTTTTCTGGATAATGGCACTTGGAAGGTGATGCCTGAGTTCTGAGCAATAGCGATTGATGGACATCGCAACCAGAGACAGTAAGTTACTTTCTCCAACGAGTTCCGGTTGGTTAATCTCAATAGAAAGCGTAACGGGGGAGGGTTGGTTTTCTCTCATGGTGTCAGGTGATGAATACTCAACTTCAAAAGCCAGCTTATCGGCCCTGATTGTCAGTCTTTCCATGGGGTTCCTACTGGCATCAACGCCCTGCGTGTTTACTGTAGCAGGCTGTATCCCTTCGAGATGAATATTGCTGATCCTGACGACAGGGTTATCACCATCTGGTTTCTTTTGCGTTGACGTTTCAATGGGTTGAGTATGAAGGGGGCGATGGGTATGGTCATTTGAAGTATAGCTTCTGGCCCATTTCAGTCCTCCTGAGCTATCACCGCTGGAGGTTAACTCGAGCTTTCCCTGCGTAATATGAATATCCTGTTGTAGGCCAACATGGAGCCTGGCCAGTGACATGCCGAGCTGGCGCAATTCTGACTTTGGTACTCCAACCGTTTTAATTCCAGCTTTGGCAAGAGCCCAGCCAACCATATCAACTCTGCTGTCGTCTATAGCCATACCCTTTGTATCTGCCAGTTCTCCAGCAGCGGCAAGTCCTGCCTGGGCCAAAGAGGCGGCCAGACCAAGTGTTCCAAGACCAAATTTTGAAACTTCGGATACCCCCTGGCCAATGGATGACCAGCCCTCGGTGAGGGTTTGGTAGGTGGTGTTGGCAAGGTCGTAAGAAAATAAAGCTGCAGCTCGGGCAACCTCTTTGGCTGGGGTGGTTAGCCAGCCAAGATAGGAGGTTGGCTCTTTTGGTACTATTGAGCGCTCATGAAGTCCTTTTTGGGGAGGCGCTTTCTCAGGGGTAGCTCTCAAACCCCGAGTTTGTGCTGTGGTTTGTTTGCTGTTTGAGGCACTAGAGGAGCCGAGAGTGGAAATATAGTGACTCTGCCCAGGGCCGCCAACTCCTGAAGATCCATCCATATTGCAGAAATCGGCGGCTTTCCAGCATAGTTAACAGCCAGACACTGAGAGGTTATGTTGCCTGCGAACTTCATTACATTATTGGGAGAGCCTATATGACTGTTTGTTACCGCTTGATTTTACTATCAATTGCGTTAACGCTAAGTGTGTATTTAAAGGGGGGTGAGCGAATGATGAAAGAACCTCAGGCTGTTCTGGACTTCTGGTTTAAAGAGTTGAAGCCTGCTCAGTGGTATGAAAAAAGCCCTGCGTTGGATCAGCAGATTGTTGAACGTTTTGGTGATCTACACGCAATGGCTGTTGCTGGTGAGCTGTTTCACTGGCGTGCGACTCCGGAGGGTCGTGTGGCTGAATTGATCATTCTTGACCAGTTCAGTAGGAACATGTTTCGTGATTCGCCTGAGTCTTTTGCTTATGATGGTATTGCTCTGGTGCTGGCCCAGGAAGCTGTCAGGGCTGGATCACTGGATCATCTAGGAGAGTTTCAGCAAAACCTGATCTTAATGCCTTATATGCACAGTGAGTCCAGGATTGTGCATGGAGAGGCTGTCAGGTTGCGTAAGCAATATGGTTTAGACCTGCATTGGGAACAAAAGCATAAAGAGATTATCGATCGGTTTGGTCGCTACCCTCATCGAAATGACATTCTTGGCCGGACTTCCACGGCAGAAGAACTCGAGTTTTTGAAACAGCCTGGTTCATCGTTTTGAACTTTGGGTTAACAGGGCAGGCTAATGACAATTCTGGCCCCGCCAAGGTCGGATGTTTCAATTGTGATGCTGCCCTGATAGCCTTCTACCAGATCCCGGACAATAGCCAGTCCAATGCCCTGCCCGGGCTTCTGGCAGTCAGCCCTTGCACCTCTTTGGAAAACCAGGTCCCGTTCATCTGCAGCTATGCCTGGACCATCATCTTCGATGATAAGAATAAGTTCGCTGGCCTGCTTTCGGTTTTCTGCCTGGATAAACCCTGTCAGTAAAACTTCTCGCTCGCAGAACTTGAATGCATTTTCCAGTAAGTTGCCCATCATCTCCAGAAAGTCCCCTTCATCACCGTGAAAAAGGCAGGAGGGGTCAAGCTCAATCCTCATGGAGACCTGCTTTTCGAGATACACTTTATTCAGTGTATCTCGAAGGTCTTCAATGATTGGTTGAACAGAAATGATCTGGCGGGTCAGGCCGTGCTGACCAGTAATTGATTTGTGCAAATGATAACCAATGATTTGATTCATCTTGTTTATCTGGGTATTCAGGTTACTGCACAAGTCAAGAATTACGCCTTTATCTGGTGTTTCACTTTGAATCTTGAGTGTGTTGCTGAAGCTTTGCAGTACCACGAGGGGCGTTTTCAGACTGTGAGTCAGGTCATCCATGGTGGTGCGGTATTTTTCCCGCTGTTTCTGCTCGGAATGCAATAGAGTATTGATGCTGTCGGTTAATCGCTGTACTTCACTGGGAAAGGAACCTTCAAGATAGCTCCGCTGACCTGACTCAATTTCATTCAGTTGTCTGGATACCTGCCTGAAAGGTTTTAGGGTCCACCAGAGAGCCAGCCAGAAAAATCCCAATATCAGGATGGAGATAAGACTGATGGATATGTACAGGTTATTGATAAAGACATTGATAATATCCAGATAGCGTTTTGCGGGCACAATGGTGACAAAACTGTAACCGGGGGAGTGTCTGTTTAATAATGCGTCCACCTCGTACGCCAGAAAAGACTTTCCTTCCAGCTCAAGAATACTCAACGTGACCCGCTGCTCGAGATCAAAATTGGGTGTATAAGCGATGGGTTTATTATCTGTCGAAATGGATTGCCAGATCAGTTTTCCAGTGGCATCAAATATATAACCGCGAAGCGTACTTTCCCCTGGCGTATTAAAGCGTCGGTCCGCCAGAGTATCAGGCATAACAAGTGCCCCATTTTCCTCTTTGGCAGCAGCAGCAAGCATGGTGTTGGCATTGGATGCCATCTGCTCACGGGCTGCCTGCTCGACGGTATCATTGAATGAACTCAGGACAGAGATAAGCACCAGACTGAACGTCAGGGTGAGGACAATAGCAACTGCCGTCGTTACCCTGCCTTTAAGAGAGCGTATCAGCTGCACGGCAACTCAAACCGATAGCCACGACCACGTACAGTAGCAATAGGGTTAAGCCCACTGTGTTTTTTCAGTTTTTTCCGCAGACGGTTGATCAATACCTCAAGCACATTGCTGTCTGGACTATGATTGCTGCCGTATAATTGATCTTCAAGCAGTGAGCGGGAAAGAACCTTACTGTAGTTTCTCAGAAATGATTCCATTACGGTGCTTTCATAACTGGTAAGAACAACCGGCTCATCGTTAATGGTAAATTTCCCTGTGATGCTATCCAGGGTAAAGGGACCGCAACTCATGGCTGGCTGTGCATATCCAACGCTGCGGCGCAGGAGTGCATTCAGGCGGGCCTTGAGTTCTTCAAGCTCGAAGGGTTTGACAAGGTAGTCATCCGCACCTGCGTTCAAGCTGTTTACCTTATCGCGCCAGTTGTCTCTGGCGGTTAAAACCAGGATGGGGGTGGCAATGCCTTCATGTCGAGCCTTTCTGATTAACTCAAGCCCATCAAAGTCAGGTAGTCCAAGATCAATGATAGCAATATCAGGTGTATAGTTTTGAAAGAATGCCCATCCTTTTTTTCCGTCAGAGGCTTCCAGGGTTTTATGTCCTGCCTCCTCAAGCTGGTAACTCAGGTGGTGGAGTAAAAGCGCTTCGTCTTCTACCAGAAGAACGTTCATTGACTTTTTTCTCCCTTACTGGAAAGGAATGTGCTTGCATTGGTAATAAGTGGCTCTTGGTTTGTCGTTGTAATTCAGATCGACAATACCAAACAGCATCTTTTTTGGGGGGAGGTAAATATGGACATAGTTGGCTGATTTGGCTTCAGCGATTGAAAGTGTTTTTTCTGAATCAGCATAAAAGCCCAGCAGTGCACCTTCATCGGTGTAACGTTGAAGCAGGCTTTGGGTCAGTTCTTCATTATGAACCATTGTACACCCTGATTCTGCTTTTGGGGCGAACTGACCGATGGCTATCTCTTTCCCACTCTCCGTTTGGCGGGTGGTGGTGGTCATTTGAGAACAGCCGGACAGAAATGCGAAGAATAGAAGAAAACAGGTGACTTTTTTCATTGATGCTGCCTGTGGGTGAGTTAATAAAAAAGCAACATGCCGGATAAATCTGACATGTTGCTGATTATAGTACTTATGCCTGTTTAAAAATTTAGAAGCGGTAAGAGACGTTAATATATGCCAGTTTCTGATCTTTCTGTTTGAATTCAACTGGCTCATCAAAATCAGGATTGTTCAGATTGACCTTGTTGTTCATGCGTGAATAGCGGTAGCCCAACTCTGCAGAAATACTTGGTGTAAATTCCTGAATTAGACCAAATTGCACGCCATATAATGCCGCATTGTCTTTACCTGATGCACTCAGCTTGTTGTTTCCTTCTTCGATATCAAGATCCAGCTTCATACGGTTGTAGCCAAGCGTACCACCAACAAAGTATTTGGTGTTTTCAAGTTGCAGAAGGTTGTCTACATAATCTGCAGAGACGCTCAATTCCTGATTTTTGATCTTACCAGTCAGACTAACCGGACCGATGCTTTCTTTATCAGTTCCTTTCACCTGTCCCAAGTTTGCATACACACGGATATTATCATTAATAAAGGTCCCTGCTCTCAGGCCAGTGTAAGTATCTTTGAATGCTGGCTTATCGCCATCTTCATCTGCTTTGAACCCATGATTGGCGCTACCGACGGTTGCACCCACAAACCAGTCATTAGCCATAACGGCTGAAGAACTCATTAATACAGAAGCGGCGATGGCTGCAGATGCGATATGCTTTAACATTCTTTACTACCTTGAAGATAAGTCTGTGCTGATTCGAATACTGTTAGCGAACAGAAAGTTAATTGATTATTCGGGTTGTTCAGAGTGGAAGTAAAAACAGTGATGTTTAATAAACATCGATTGCTCAATTGTTTTCAATTCACTCTGTCCCTATTGGTGATGCCATTATGCACAGTGAACCTTAATGAATTCTTAACCGTTGAGCGCTTTTTGAAAACAGTGGTAGAGTTAACTGCTGGTATAGGGGAAATGCACAATGACCAATTATATTTTTGGTGAATGTGCAGTTTTATATTGCTTTAACTGTGTTTCTTAAGCCAGGTGCAAAGTTGATTAATAACTTCCGAACTGTTTGTTTCATGAAATAATTCGTGCCTTGCATCTGGGTATAGCATTAATGTTGTGTTGCTATGGCCAGAACGGATAAATGCCTTATGCAGTCTCTCTAAACCATTTGGTGCACTGACAGGATCTTGGTCTCCCCCCAAAATCAATACTGGCAGCTGGCCACTAATCTTCTCTAACCTGTTTTCAGAACATATTTCCTGCAGACCACAAAAAAGGTCATACCAGAGCTGGTTGCTGCAGCGAAAACCACAAAGTGGGTCTGTTACGTAACGATTCACTGATTCAGGGTTGCGGCTTAGCCAGTCAAACTCGGTCGTATTGGGCTTAAAATTATTGTTGTAACCAGCAAACGTCAGCTGGTGGATGACTGGGCTGTATCCTATGCGTCCCTGACGCAGGGTTTCAATTTTGGCCACTAGCCTTCCCAGTATCAGCAATGGCTTTGCAACATAGTTTGATCCTGAAAGAATGGCGCCAGATATCGTTGGGTTATATCTGCTCAGATAGCTTTGGAGTATATAGCTCCCCATGCTATGGCCCAGGAGAAAGCAGGGCAGTGAAGCGTGTTGGGCATGGATATGGTTAGCAACCATTTTCAGATCCTGAACAACACTGTTCCATCCACCCTGATCCGCAAAGTGTCCTTGAATCGAATGGTTTTCTGAATCTTTTATTGTTGCCCCGTGTCCACGGTGGTCATGGGAATAGACAATATAACCCTGTGCTGTCAGCTGTTCAGCCAGTTCGTGATAGCGAGCTCCGTGTTCTGCCATACCATGACTGATGTGTATGATGGCTTTTGCTGCTTCTACTGGCTCCCAGTGGTATATGGGTATGCTGTGCTTATCTATGTGGTTTTCCAGAAAAAATGTAGGTTTTGGGTACGGCATATGGCTGTCCTTAAAGTCACCCTGATGTATTTTGTTATGAAGGTATTTTCCGTAAGTCGTCTATCAGGAACAGAGGAAAACTGATAATCTCAAAAAATTTTTCAATGCGATAAAAAGCAGCATTCTGTCTTCTGTTAACCATGATGCTATCTGAGGCTATAAGGCCCAACGTTATTGGTTCAGACCAGTGCGGCAACACCACTGCGGTGTTATGCCGTTCAAGACTATCTGCTGCGACGTTCGGCAAGATCCTTAGTTTGCAAGACAGGTTGAACAGTTTGCGAGCCAGTTTTTATTCTATACAGCTTCATCATGGATGCGGGAGGCTTACCCCATGACCACCGGTTTCTGGAAAGACAAGTACCCGGAAGGCATTCCTGCAACGATTGATGTTGGGCAGTATCGCTCGATTATTGATGTACTGGAATACAGTACCCGCAAGTTTGCCAGTAAGCCAGCATTCAGCAACATGGGGCATGAGCTGAGTTATTCTCGTCTTTATGAGCTCAGCGGCCATTTCTGCAGCTATCTGCAGAATCACACCGATTTACGTCCTGGCGATCGCATAGCGATTATGTTGCCCAACGTCATGCAGTTTCCTGTGGCGGTTTTTGGTGCATTGCGTGCTGGGTTGATTGTTGTGAACACCAATCCGCTCTATACCGAGCGTGAGATGGAGCATCAGTTTCGTGATTCCGGCGCCAAGGCACTCGTTGTGCTGGCCAACATGGCTAATATGGCTGAGAAGGTCATCCCCAAAACAGCGATCAAGCATGTTGTGGTGACTCAGGTTGGTGATATGCTGCCGACATTCAAACGCACACTGGTAAATCTTGTCGTTAAACACGTCAAGAAGATGGTGCCTGACTATTCGCTGCCATCAGCCGTGTCGTTTACTACCGTTCTCAGTCGAGGAGCCCTGCACCATTGCGCGGATGTCCGCAGGGAGAATGACGATGTTGCCATCCTTCAATACACTGGTGGAACAACCGGTGTCGCGAAAGGTGCTATGCTGACTCACCGTAATATTCTCAGCAATATGTTCCAGGTAAAGGCGCTTGTTGGAGGTAATCTTCGGGAAGGTGAGGAGCTGATTATTGCACCTCTGCCGCTTTATCATATTTTTGCCTTTACCGTGCATTGCATGGTCGCCATCTTGCTGGGTGAGCACAATATGCTCATTACCAACCCACGGGATATGAAATCGTTTATTAAGGATCTGACTGGTAAGCCCTTCAGCATGTTTATTGGCCTGAATACCCTGTTTGTTGGTCTGATGAATCAGGAAGCCTTCCGTCGTCTTGATTTTTCCTATCTGAAAAACACCATTTCTGGTGGTATGGCGTTGCAACTGGATACAGCAGAGCGCTGGGAAAACCTGACAGGCAGTCGTATCTGTGAAGGGTATGGTATGACGGAAACCTCACCGGTGGTAACCATCAACCCATTGGGTAAAATCAAGCTGGGAACCATTGGTTTGCCGGTGCCTTCCTGTGAGTTGAAAGTCGTCGACAGTGACGATAAGGATCTGCCGATTGGGGAGGCTGGTGAGCTCTGTATAAAAGGCCCTCAAGTGATGAAGGGGTACTGGCAGAGTGAGCAGGCCACTGAAGAGGCTATGCTGGATGGCTGGCTGAGAACCGGTGATATTGCCCGTATCGATGAAGAAGGCTATGTCACTATTGTGGATCGTAAAAAAGATATGATCTGCATTTCCGGTTTTAATGTGTATCCTAATGAGCTTGAAGATGTTCTCTCTGCTCATCCGGATGTTGCCCAGTGTGCAGTCATTGGTGTGCCAGATAAGCGTTCCGGTGAGGCAATCAAGGTGTTTGTGGTTTCTAATAACCCTGGGTTGACCAAAGAAGAAGTCATTCACTTTTTCCGGCAGAACCTGACTGGCTATAAAGTACCAAAATTGGTTGAGTTCAGAGATGAACTGCCCATGACCAATGTGGGTAAGATCCTTCGTCGACATTTGCGTGATGAAGAACTTGCTGCTCGGCACAACGGGTAGAATTCCTGCCAGGCGGCCATTCTGGCCGCTTTTCCAAACTTGTATAATCAACCACTGATTCCATCAAAACGGGAGTATCTGGGTGTCCGGTTTTTCCGACAAGCAACTGCGTCAGTCCATCAATAAGTGCATGATTCGTGACCGCTATCGCTTACGCGGTCAATTGCGTCGGCTTAAGCAGGATGATGCTGCTGGCCTGGACCGGATCCGGAAGAGAATCGAGTCATCCCAGTCTTTGGTAGAGCAAAGGCAGGCTGCTCTGCCAGAGGTTCGCTATGACCTTGATCTCCCGGTTACTGATCGGAAAACTGATATTGCCAGGGCTATCCGGGAGAACCAGGTGGTTGTCATTGCCGGAGAGACGGGCTCGGGTAAGACGACCCAGTTGCCCAAGATCTGCCTTGAGGCCGGGCGAGGTATCTTTGGAACTATCGCACATACTCAACCACGCCGTCTGGCAGCTCGTTCTGTCGCTAATCGAATTGCTGAAGAGTTAAGGGGAACGCTGGGAGAGCAGGTTGGTTATCAGGTGCGTTTTACGGATCATTCCTGTGAAACGACGCTGATAAAGCTGATGACTGACGGTATTTTGTTGGCAGAGATCCAGAATGATCGCTTTCTTAATCGTTATGACACCCTGATCATTGATGAAGCCCATGAGCGCAGTCTGAATATTGATTTTCTTCTGGGGTACATCAAGCTGATTCTGCCTAAGCGCCCTGATCTGAAAGTTATTATTACTTCTGCCACTATTGATGTTGAACGCTTCTCGAAACACTTCGAGAATGCGCCAGTGATTGAAGTATCCGGTAGAACCTATCCGGTTGAGACGTTATATCGACCCCTTGAAGATCTTGAGCTTGAAGGCCGGGATGCAGACCAGCGGCTGCAACAGGGTATTCTGGCTGCACTGGAAGAAATTGATGGCATTGAACGTTCAGGAAAGGGCAAGCGGCTGGGTGACGTGCTGGTCTTTCTCAGTGGTGAGCGGGATATCCGGGAAACTCACCAGTTCCTTCGGGATGCAAAGCTGCCTCACACCGAGATCTTACCCCTTTATGCCCGACTTTCCGCGGCTGAGCAAAATCGAATCTTTAAGGAGCACTCAGGCCGTCGTGTAATACTGTCGACCAATGTTGCAGAGACGTCCCTGACGGTTCCGGGTATACGCTATGTTATTGACCCGGGTACGGCTCGCATCAGTCGATACAGTGTCCGTTCCAAAGTTCAGCGATTGCCGGTAGAGGCTGTATCCCAAGCATCGGCTAATCAGCGTCAAGGTCGTTGTGGTCGTGTTGCTGAAGGTATCTGTATCCGCCTTTATTCAGAGGAGGATTTCCTTTCCCGCCCTGAGTTTACGGATCCTGAAATTCTCAGAACCAATCTTGCCGCGGTTATTTTGCAGATGCTTCGTATGGGATTGGGGGATATAGCTGCGTTCCCATTTGTGGATCCGCCGGATAGTAAAGCAATTAATGATGGTTTCAAGCTTCTTCAGGAGCTGGTGGCTGTGGGTCAGGATCGTCGTATTACACCAGTTGGCCGACAACTTGGGCAGTTGCCGGTCGACCCTCGTCTGGGTCGCATGCTGATAGAAGCACATAAGAATAATGCGTTGCATGAAGTACTGATCATTGTGAGTGCTCTGGCTGTTCAGGATCCAAGGGAGCGTCCACAGGACAAGAAGCAGGCTGCGGATCAACGGCATCGTGAGTTTTATCATGATGACTCGGACTTTCTGACCTATGTGAATCTCTGGGAAGCATACGAGGAGCAGCGCCAGGCTCTGTCACAGAATCAGTTGCGTAAATATTGTAATACACAGTTCCTGTCTTTTATGCGGATGAGAGAGTGGCGGGATCTTCATCGACAGCTGACGTTGGCCTGTAAAGATTTAGAGTTCCGACTCAACGATAGCCCAGCCAGTTATGGTGATGTCCATAAAGCACTTTTGTCTGGCCTTTTATCGCAGTTAGGCAGTAAAGACGATGAAGCGGATTACATGGGAGCCAGAAATCGACGCTTCTATCTCTTTCCCGGGTCAACGCTCTACAAGCGCAAACCAAAGTGGGTTATGGCCGCTGAACTGGTGGAAACATCCAGGCTTTTTGCCCGAACGAGCGCAAAACTTGAGCCTCAATGGATCGAGCCTCTAGCCTCACATCTGGTGAAGCGGAATTATTTTGAGCCGCATTGGGAGAAAAAACGGGCGCAGGTTGTGGCATTTGAGCAGGTGACCTTATATGGGCTGATTGTTGTTGGTCGTCGCCGGATTAACTATGGAGCGATTGACCCGGTGGTTGCCAGAGAGATCTTTATCCGTGAAGCGCTGGTAGAGGGGCACTTTGAGTCCAAGGGTGAATTCCAGAAGCATAATCTGGCGTTGATTGATGAAGTGGATGAACTGGAAGCAAAATCCCGTCGCCGGGATATTCTGGTGGATAGCGACACTCTCTATTATTTCTACGATGAGCTGATTCCTGCAGAGATCTGTAATGGTGCGGGCTTTGAGAAGTGGCGCAAGGGCGCCGAGCGACAGCGGCCTGATTTGCTCCACCTTACCAAAGATTATCTGATGAAGCATGATGCCGAACAGGTGACGGCTAACCGGTATCCCGATCGACTTCGTTGGGAAGGGCTTGAGCTTCCTCTCAGCTATCATTTTGCACCGGGTGAACTTGATGACGGTGTAACGCTGACCGTGCCGGTAGAGGCGTTGAGGCTGTTACCAAAAAATCGTTTGGAGTGGCTGGTTCCGGGCATGTTGTTTGATAAATGTGTAGCGCTGGTCCGGTCTATGCCCAAGCCTGTACGCAAGAATTTCGTTCCTGTTCCAGATTATGTAACAGGTGCCCTGGAGTCACTTGCAGCCTGTGATGAGCCGCTTACTGAAATGCTCGGGCGACAGTTAACCCGAATGTCTGGAGTGCGTATTCTCGAAGAACACTGGAGTTCTGACAGTCTGGATGCTCATTTATTGATGAATATTCGGGTGATTAATGAAGAGGGGGGCGTCATTGGAGAGGGGCGTGATTTAAATCAGCTGAGACAGCAGTTTTCAGATCATGTGCAGGATACGATTCGTAAGCTGGCAAAAAGCCACCTTGAGCAGGAAGGCCTTTTGGATTGGTCTTGTGACGAGCTCCCATACGAAATCACTCGCAAGGCTGGTGGTCTGCTGCTCAAGTCTTATCCGGCGCTGGTTGATCAGCGAGACTCTGTGGCCGTTCAGCTGTTTGAAAGCCGGGCGATGGCCGACTTTGAAAATCGGCGAGGGCTCACTCGACTTTTGAGAATCAGGCTTTCAACTCAGCTGAAGTTTGCCTTAAGTAAAATGGTGAAGCTAAAAGAGAGCAAATTGCTGGCGACTAACCTGATTAACCAGAATCAGCTGGAGGATGATCTGCAAAATCTGATCATTAGTGGTGTCTATTTGACTGAAAGTCAGGATGTGCCAAGAAATCGAGAGTCATTTATGGCGTTGCTTGAAAGCCATAAAGGCCACATAGTGCCTTGTGCTGAAAAGCTCGACCCCATCATTAATGAGGTTTTTCGTATCGCCCAGGGCGTGAGTCGTCAGCTCAAAGGTAAGATTACCTTCGATAGAGCACTGGCGCTGGCAGATATCAAGCAGCATTTGCAAAGACTTTTACGCCCTGGGTTCATGATGGATGCTGGAATGGAGTGGCTGAGCCACTATCCCCGTTATTTCAAAGCAATCGAGGTCAGGCTTGAGAAACTACCTGCGCAGGTTAATCGGGACCGGGCCTGGACAGAAGAGCTGACAGTGCTCCAGCAGAAATATGAGAAGCGACAGGAAGCTCATACTCAGCACAAGATTGTGGATCCAAATCTTCAGCAGTTTTACTGGATGATCGAAGAGTATCGGGTTTCTCTTTTCGCTCAACAATTAGGGACGCGTTTCCCTGTATCGGACAAACGTCTTCGCAAATTATGGGAAGAGGTTGAAGATATTTAAGTAAATGATATTCCCTCTATGAATCAGACGTCATGGAGGGAATATCAATTTTTATTGACATAAAAGCTTTGTCGAACATTAATGAATCTGAGCTGAGCTGAGCTGAGCTGAGCTGAGCTGCCTCCAGAATACCTCCCTCGGTAATTAAAAATGCCCGGGGAAATAGGAAGGATGTCAGTTCTTCTGAATAGGATTGAGCTTATCCTAATCGTGTTGGCATTTCAGGGCAAAATAAACATCAAGTGGAAGTAATTGAGTATGAACCTGAATGGTTATTATGGGGGATTTCCTAAATGCTCGATGTTGGTAAGCGATCTTACAAGAAAGGAAACTTCGGCAAGCCAAAGGGTGTTAAGTGGTAGGCCTTTGTCCGTTATACTGCGACGACTGTTGATACACAGAGTGCAGTATTAAAAGGTATTAATGGTAAAGGTGTAGAAGCTTCCAGTTATACAGAAAACAGGTGTTAATTACTTCCAGAGGGCTAATATTCGTAGCAGCCTGAATGATGTGGCAGGTCAGCTGGTGAATCATGTGGATATTGAAGGTGTGGCTAACGCTGATGATAAGGGGGGGGGAGAATCCAGAGCCTGTTCTGATTGATATCCTGGTCTTCAGACCCTGAGATTTAATCGGAGCCTTCTGCATCTTTATATGCTAAATATTTTTCTTTTATGTTTTTTCGAAATAAAAAACAAACAAAAATTTGACGAACCCACTTTTTGGTTCTTTACTGAAATAATAAGAGGTAGTTTAATTTCGAATATTTGTATCTTTGCTGTATTTATTAATCGGATGACAGGGATCGTCGTCTTATGGAAACAGCTGAGCAAGTACTCATCATTGAAGACGCAGAGCAGCGTCGTCATGACTTCAGCACTATTTTGCAGTTTATGGGGTATCAAACAGTAGCTATAGGAGCAGTCTACTGGGAAGACGCCGTCAGTGCTTTTCCTCCCGAAACCTTCAGTGCCTTATTCCTTGGTGATTTTCTCCAGGCAGAAAGTTCCCTTCAGGGAATGCTTTCCAGAGTCCAGAGCTGGTGCGGCGGTGTGCCGGTAGTCCGAATTTCGGAAGCATTGCCAAGCAATTTGCCCATTGCACTTGCAAGGCAGATTATTGCCCGAGTGGACTGGCCATGCAGTAAGCCCCAACTTCTATCGAGCCTTCATTATGGCCAGGTCTATCGCGAGCAGTGGCGTCAGGCTCATCAGACTGGCTATAACCAGCAAGTGCAGCTGTTCCGTGGATTGGTTGGCAAGAGTGAACGAATTCGAAAAGTTCGGGCAGCGATGGCTCAGGTTGCCGATCGGGACGTCAATGTTTTGATCACTGGTGAGTCCGGTACGGGTAAAGAAGTGGTTGCTCGCAACCTCCATGAACATTCTTATCGTAGAAGTGCTCCTTTTGTACCTGTTAACTGTGGCGCTATCCCGACTGATTTACTGGAAAGTGAATTATTTGGTCATGAAAAGGGCGCATTTACGGGGGCGGTGACGAGTCGGAAAGGACGGTTTGAGCTTGCCCAGGGAGGTACCCTGTTTCTTGATGAAATAGGCGATATGCCTTTACATATGCAAGTGAAGCTGCTCCGGGTTCTTCAAGAAAGAACATTTGAGCGGGTCGGTGGGACAGAGCAGGTTGAAGTGGATGTCAGAATTATTGCCGCAACCCATAAGAATCTTGAGGGTATGATTGCAGAGGGAAGCTTCAGGGAAGATCTTTATTATCGATTGAATGTATTCCCCATTGAGATGCCTTCTCTTAAAGAGCGCCCTGAAGATATTCCACTCATGATTAATGAGTTGACTCACAATATGGAGAAACAGGGGCGGGGCTCAATTCGGCTCAGCTCTGCGGCAATTTTATCACTCTGTCGGCATGACTGGCCCGGGAATGTGAGGGAAATGGCTAATTTACTTGAACGCTTAGCCATCATGTATCCCTATGGTGTTATTGGGGTTCAGGATTTACCGGATAGCTTCTGTCATTTGGATTTGATCAGTCAGGAGGATGATGGTGTTGCTGATTTATTCCCGGACAGTATTCAGCCAGCGGGAAATGCAACGTCAGAGGATCTTGCTGTTTTACCTGTGGGAGGGCTGAATCTTAAAGAGTATCTTACTCGCCTCGAGAAAAGCTTAATCCAGCAGGCGCTGAGTGACTGCAATAGTGTGGTTGCCAGGGCTGCTGATAAACTGCAAATTCGAAGAACAACATTGGTTGAGAAAATGCGCAAATATGGGCTTCAACGATATGAAGAGACCATAAAAACTTGATATAAAGCTCTGCGAACCTAAAAAAGCTGCAATTACTTGCAGCTTTTTTTTGTGTAAAATTTCGGGTTCGGATTTATTTTAAAATTTCCGGATTATTTAGGGCTTGCTGTTTATTCTCTGGTTTTTATTTTTTATATTTCAGGTTAAAGATCTCATGATTTTTTCGAAATAAAATTTACGGGATGGCTGTTCGATGAAAAAAGGTTGGAGTATTTTTTTTAAGAGAAGGGGGGGGTAAGTGAGCTCATGGTTTTAAATTTATGTTTCTTACGAAGTGATTTTTATGAGTGCGCATCCTGATACTTCCAGGTTTGGCAAAATTCTACGATTTTTATCCTTTGATTCTCTAATGAAGAGTGACAGTTTCGTGTCACTATAAAGTGACACTGTCAAATAATTACCTTTTTCAATAATTCAAAAAAGCGTTCAAGAATTTTCTGGAATGACCGAAAATTAATCTATGTCAAAAAAATAACGAATTACAAATAATCAGAATGTAAAAATAACAATAAAAACAGATGGTTATGATTTTTTTGCTTTTATGGTTTTTTTGGTTTTGATATTTTTGGGCTGTATTGATGTTTTCATTTTTTTTAAAAAAGTTGGCATGTTCATTGATGTATATAGTTTGTCGTTTTTCTATATGCACTTCTTGAGCAATGGGAAAAACAAAGTGAGAACAATGACACAAGTAAAGAAAAGAGTGATTGCGGTTTCGGGATGTAAAGGAGGTGTTGGTAAAACTGTGGTTGCGGTTAATCTTGCTCTGGCTTTAACAAAGCTGAGTCAGCGTGTCGTTTTGATGGATGGTAATCTCTCGGTACCTGATGTTGAGTTCACCCTTGGGTTGGATGAAGAGGTTAAAAGAGATCAGTTGTCGTCTGAATTTGTTTTTTCCGGATTTTCACAAGAAGAGATAAGTAGTCAGCAGAAAGTCCTGTTGGAGGGACCTTCAGGAGTGAGGGTTTATACTCCTGATGCTGACGGGGAGTGGCAGGACAATATTCAGATTATCAAAGCGGTTGAACTGATTCAGGGCATGGATGATCTTGCATCAGATCTGGATACGTTGATTATTGATACTGCTCCGGGGCTAGCCCCGGATAATGTAACGCTCATTCAGGCAGCGACAGAAGTAATGGTTGTTATTAACCAGGAGGATGTTTCTGTAGTTGATGCTGTCCGACAAATTCGACTTTTGTATCAAGTGTTTAATGTACATCAGTTCTACATAGTCGTTAATTTGGTCAGTAGTCGAAGAGGCGGTGCAAAGCAGTTTGAGAAGCTACAGCAATACCTGAAAGACGATAAGCAGATAGTTTTAAGCTATCTGGGAGCAATTCCATATGACAAGGCTGTAAGTGAAGCAGCATTCAAGCAGTCAGCATTATTATCTGTAAATAATGACTGTAGAGCCGCGCGAGCTTTTCACAGAATTGGACATCAGTTATCTAAATTACCGGTACCTGAGCCAAAAGGTCGTATCGAATTCTTTTTGCCTGGTAGGATCAAGGAGAGGATCTAATCATGACAGCGACTGCACAGGAAGTGCAAACAAAGAAACCAACCATGGAAGAAATGGTTGTTAAGCATCGATCATTGGTAAAAAGAATTGCAAATCATCTTGCGGCGAGAATGCCAGCCAGTGTTCAGATTGATGATCTGGTTCAATCTGGCATGATTGGTTTACTGGAAGCTGCGTCAAAGTATGATGCGACCAAGGGAGCAAGTTTTGAAACCTTTGCGGGTATTCGGATTCGGGGTGCAATGCTGGATGAAATTCGAAAAGGCGACTGGGGTCCAAGATCAGTCTATCGAAACAGTCGTCGTATTACAGAAGCTGTTCAGGTGGTTGAAGCAAAGCTGGGGAGAGATGCCCGGGATACTGAGGTGGCAAAAGAGCTTGATGTGAAAATTGATGAATACTATACCATTCTCAGTGACCTCAGAGGTTGTCGTCTTTTCAGTTATGAAGAATTGTTTGATAGTGAAGAGTCTAGAATGCAGGCCCGCTCTGGGGATAGAGGACCATCAGCAGATATTCAGGAAGACAAATTCAAAACAGCGTTGATCGAAGCTATCGATAAGCTGCCCGAAAGAGAAAAGCTCGTGTTGATGCTTTATTACGATGAAGAAATGAATTTGAAAGAAATCGGTAAGATATTGGGTGTTAGTGAATCAAGGGTTAGTCAAATTCATTCGCAGGCTGCATTGCGTTTGAGATCACGGCTTCAAAACTGGCTGAGCTAAGCTCTCAGCCAGCCACTCTTGAATTATTTATTGACGGGTTTTTGTCGGGGGCTGTGAATGGATGGTTTAATTTTTTTATATTGACAGAGTTCAGTTGAATTGGTGCGGTTTTAGAAAAATAGTCCGGTTATATGCTCTATTGGTTTGAAAAATTATTTTTTAGCTTCTTATTATTCCAAGTAGCTGGGTCTTGGCTCCATATACTTTTTGGTTAGAGTTGTTTAATAACGGACCTGCATCATATGAAATGGATTTCTATTCCAGCTGCACTTTTGCTGTCAGCTTTCTCTTTTATTCTTCCGGCTCAAGAAGAAGCACCAGAGCAAATAAATGGTGTAATTACCATTAATACCCACCAAGCTAAGCGACTTCATGATATTGGAGCACTTTTTATAGATGTGCGGCCATACCAGCAGTGGCAGTTCGGGCACGTAGATGGTTCTCACAGTCTTGATCTTAGAGGAGGGTTTCGTCAACTGCTGGTACCGGGAGTGCTGGAGAAAGAAGCACCGATAGTTATTTATGGTAACAGTACTTACCACATGCGTGGAGCTATAGGCAGTTACCTTGCAGCGCTATGGGGCTATGAGCGGGTATTTTTTCTTCGCGATGGATATTTCTCATGGCTGGCTCTGGATTACCCGGTTACATTGAAGTCGGACCCAGTGGATGAATCTTATACCACGCGAGTCATGGATTGATCAGGTAAGCTTTGTCAATCCTGCTTCTCACAGCAAGCCTTAACATGAAAGATACAATCTGATTTCTCAAATTGTTAAGGTTTGATTTTTTCTTGTTTCGTAAAGCTTATAACCACAGATATCCTTGCCCACTTTGCTTTCGATTTTGTTGTGGGGGATTTGGTTATAATTTCAGCTAACTCCATACATATCTCTAAATAGTATTTAGCTCCGCAGTTGCCAAAGATTCCTGATATAATCGCGAGCCGATGCTCCTTAAAAGAGGTCTGGTAAAGACAAGGCTTTGTCTCTTTCATGCTGGATCCCGATATGTGCATCAAATTTATCGTAGATGATAAGAAATTCGGGAGTTCTCTTTGCTGAGTGTGGTTCAGTTGAGTTGTGAGCGAGACGACAGGTTGCTTTTCAGTAACTTGTCCTTTGTGCTCTCCCCTGGAGAGATGATCCAGATTGAAGGGCGAAACGGTGCCGGAAAAACCTCATTACTCCGCATAATTGCTGGTCTGTCATCAAGCTATACCGGTGATGTTTTATGGAACAGCCAGCCGATGCCAAAGGTTTATGCTGACTTCCGCCTGGACTGCTTCTTTCTTGGCCATAAGCCTGGTTTGAAATTGGATTTAACCCCCCTCGAGAATCTTGCCTGGCGATCCCGGCTTGCTAATACAACGGTAAGCCGTGAAGGCTTATTGGCAGCGCTTCATCGTGTTCATCTGGCGGGCTATGAAGATATTCCCTGCAGTCACTTGTCCGCCGGGCAGCTCAGGCGTGTTGCTTTTGCTGGTTTAGTTGCCAGTCAAGCCAGCCTCTGGATCCTTGATGAACCTTTCACTGCAATTGATGCAGAGGGCGTTGCCTGGCTTGAAGGGTTATTTGATGAACATGCCAGTCAAGGAGGAATGGTTTTAGTTACAAGCCATCAGTCTTTAAGCAATTTAAAAGGGAATCTGCGCAAGCTTCGGTTAGAAACTTTTGCAGCAGAGGCGTATATCGAAGAAGCTGTTTTCGAAAAGCAGGGAGCAGACAATGGCCAGTTTTGAAAAAACGTCGATGAATGGCCTTTCTGCTTGTGCCGCTCTGATTCGACGGGATCTTACGCTGACTTTTCGTTCTCCCGGTCAGGCCATCAACCCCATGGCATTCTTTCTGATGGTGGCCACTCTATTTCCTCTTGGCATTGCTCCCGATAGGGAAGTGTTGTCAGAACTGGCGGCTGGAGTTATCTGGATTGGTGCTTTATTAGCCGTATTGCTTTCTCTGGACTCGTTATTCAAAAGTGACCAGGACGATGGGGCTTTGGATCAATTATTAATGTCGCCACATCCGCTTCCCATATTAGTATTAGCAAAAGTGTTCAGCCACTGGTTGACCAGTGGTTTTTGCTTAACACTGATGGCGCCTCTGCTGGCTGTGATGCTGCACCTCCCATCGGAAGCATTTCCTGCTCTTATGATAACCCTTCTACTGGGAACTCCAGTACTGAGTTTGGCGGGTGCCATTGGTGCTGCGTTAACCGTACGAGTTCAGCGAGGAGGTGTATTGCTGACTTTGCTGGCTCTACCGCTTTATATACCGGTACTGATTTTTGCTACCGGGGCAGTGAATGCAGCAGTTCAAAACATGCCATACACAGGCCACATTCTCTGGTTGTCTGTTTTTCTGATACTTGGGATCTGTCTTTCGCCACTGGCTATTGCGGGGGCATTAAGGGTGATTAATGAGTAATGAATTTTCTTCAGGATATGGTAAAGAGGTTGCTCTTTATTCGGGCAATTTCTTGAAAAGTGAAGAGATTTCCAGCATTGTGTCCCTGCAAAATCAGGTCGCATTGGTAGCGGCCTCAGTAAGTAGAACAAGATTATGAACTGGACGTTTTTTCATAAGTTGGGTTCTCCCAAGTGGTTTTATGATATCAGCGGGAAATGGCTACCCTGGCTTCAGGTGTCATCCTTCGCGTTGATATTGGTCTCGCTTGTCTGGGGGCTGGCATTCACACCTCCGGATTACCTTCAGGGTAATAGTTACCGAATTATCTTTATTCATGTGCCTGCCTCATTCCTTGCTCAGGCGGTTTATATGATGATGGCAACCGCTGCAGCAGTGACCCTGATCTGGAAAATCAAGCTGGCTGATATGGCGCTGAAAGTCATGGCACCTATTGGCGCTTCTTTCTGTGTGCTTTCTCTGGCTACCGGAGCAATCTGGGGGCAGCCAACCTGGGGAACCTGGTGGGTATGGGATGCGCGCCTGACTTCCATGCTGATTCTGCTCTTTCTGTATATTGGGATTATTGCCCTGCGTGGTGCCATCCAGACAACAGAAGCTGCCGCTAAAGGCTGTGCCATTTTGAGTTTGGTGGGGGTTGTGAATATCCCGATCATCAAGTTTTCTGTGGATTGGTGGAACACTCTTCACCAGGGCGCCACACTGAAACTGACCGAAAAACCATCCATGGCTCCTGAAATGTTATGGCCCCTGCTACTGGCGATTCTTGGGTTTTATCTGTTTTTTACCCTGGTCATGGTGCTTCGTCTACGTATAGAAATTCTGAGTCGTGAAAGAAAGACCCGCTGGGTAAAAGAGCTGGTGAGTTAATGTCTATGTATTTTGACAGTTGGAGTGGTTTTCTGGCCATGGAGGGGCATGGGCTTTATGTCTGGAGTGCCTACGCCGTTGCTGCGGTAGTGATTGCTTACAATCTGATTTCACCGGTTATGGCAAAACGGCAGGTAGTTGCGCAAGTAAGACGACAGGAACGATTGGTCAAAAGAAAAGTCGTCGTAAATGACTTCAAGGCCACTACAGTCAGTGGTAATGACCTTGAACAACGCTTTGCCAACCCTGAAAGCACACAACAAAAACATCGCGCTGAGCGACAGAAAGAAAGCCCTGAGTCTGTAGAGAGGAGCGCCCAATGAATGCAGTTCGCAAACAGAGATTAATACTCGTATTACTGCTGCTGGCAGGTGTTGGGTTGGCTGTGGCTCTGATGTTGTTTGCGCTTCGCGAGAACATTAATCACTACTTCTCTCCCGCTCAGATGGCTGCTGGTGAAGCTCCGGTTGGTCAGCGGATGCGTGGTGGTGGCCTGGTGGTTCCGGGCTCAGTTGAGCGTGATACCGAAAGCCTGAAGGTGAGCTTTCGCATCAGTGATGGTGCGGGAGAAGTGATTGTCCGTTATGAGGGTATTCTGCCAGATCTGTTTGTTGAAGGTTCTGGCGTCGTTGCTCTGGGGACACTCAGTAGTGACGGCGTTTTTGAAGCGTCGGAAGTGCTGGCCAAGCATGATGAGAACTATATGCCCCCGGAAGTGCAGAAAGCCATTGATGATGCACATCCAAAGTCGGGTTACTCAAAGCCGGCTGCACAAACCACTGCTCAAAGTGAGTTGAGGAGTCTGCAAGATGGAAGCTGAAGCTGGCCTGCTGGCTCTGATTATTGCTCTGTGTCTGAGTCTTTTGCTCAGTATCTTCCCGTTGGTGGGCAGTTACACCGGTAATATCCGTTTGATGAATCAGGCCCGTTCCCTGTCCTGGGGTCTGTTTGCCTTTGTCGGCTTTTCTTTTTTATGCCTGGTCTGGGCATTTATTACTGACGACTTTTCTGTGGATTATGTCGCCAGGCACTCAAACAGTCTGTTGCCTGTACAGTATAAAGTGAGTGCCACCTGGGGTGGTCACGAGGGATCGCTTCTGTTGTGGGTCCTGATTCTAGTCGGCTGGATGGCGATGGTCGCACTTAAAAGCTACCGCCTGCCTCCTGAACTCTCCGCCAGGGTGCTCTCCGTCATGGGGATGATTACCGTTGGCTTTTTACTGTTTACTCTGCTGACGTCAAACCCTTTTAACCGGATCTTGCCTTTTCCTCCGGAAGATGGTGCAGACCTGAACCCACTGCTTCAGGATTTTGGCCTTATCGTTCACCCACCCATGCTTTACATGGGCTATGTTGGTTTTGCCGTTGCCTTTGCCTTTGCCATTGCCGCACTTCTGGGTGGACAGCTTGATACTGCCTGGGCTCGCTGGGCCAGACCATGGACGACAGTGGCCTGGGTTTTTCTGACCCTGGGAATTTCACTGGGTAGCTGGTGGGCTTATTACGAGCTAGGCTGGGGTGGTTGGTGGTTCTGGGATCCAGTGGAAAATGCCTCTCTGATGCCCTGGCTGGTGGGAACGGCACTGATCCACTCTCTGGCAGTGACAGAAAAAAGAGGCCTGTTTAAGAGTTGGACGTTGCTGCTGGCCATCTTTACCTTCTCGTTGAGCCTGCTGGGTACATTCCTGGTTCGCTCTGGTGTGCTCACATCGGTCCACGCTTTCGCCAATGACCCGGAAAGAGGAGTCTTTATCCTCTTTTACCTGATGATTGTCGTCGGTGCATCGTTGACGCTGTTTGCCCTCCGGGCACCTGAGGTACGCAGTCGAATCAGTTTTTCCATAGCATCCAGAGAAACACTGCTGCTGGTCAATAATATTTTGCTGACCGCCAGTGCTGCGACCGTGCTTCTCGGAACTTTATTCCCGCTGCTTCTGGAATCTCTCGATATGGGCATGATTTCAGTTGGGCCTCCTTATTTTAATTTTGTGTTTGTCCCAATGGCCATGTTGCTGGCCTTTGCCCTGGGTTTTGGTGTTTTGCTCAACTGGAAGAACGGCTCCGTTAAATGGTTGATCAGCCAGACCCGATGGATTTTGTTGGTATCCATTATTGGTGGTTTAGGGTTCAGCCTGTTCTACGGTGAAAGCTTCCTGATCAGTGAAGTGCTGGCCATGGCACTGGTGCTGTGGATCCTGCTCACCATGATCCGGGATATTCTGAATAAAACCCGAAACACCCGCGCTAAAAATGGACTGATGGAGGCATTAACGCGACTGAAACCCGCGTATTACGGGATGCATCTGGCGCACCTGGGCTTGGCCGTCACTATTGTTGGTGTCGCAATCACTAGTGGTTACAGCAGTCAGCGTGACTTGCGGATGGCTCCCGGTGACCGGGTAACGCTCGGTGAGTATCAGTTCCGTTTTGATGGTGTCAGGTTACAACCCGGCCCTAACTATACATCCGAATACGGTTCAGTGACTGTATACGAAAATGGTCGTCAAATAGCCGTGCTGCACCCTGAGAAGCGAGTCTATACCGCGCAGCAGATGCCCATGACAGAAGCCTCCATTGACCCAGGGCTAACCCGCGATATCTATGTTGCGCTGGGGGAGCCATTGGGTGATGACGGCAGCTGGGCCCTGAGACTGCATATTAAACCTTTTGTCCGCTGGATCTGGCTGGGCTCCATATTTATGGGACTTGGTGGTGTTGTGGCGATCTCAGACCGGCGATACAGAATGAAAGTTCGTCAGAAAGTGAGCGCATTGAGACCGTCTGGAAATGAGGGAGTAGCCAGCGCATGAAGCGACGTTTGCAACTGTTTTTGCCGCTGGCGATTTTTCTCGGGCTTTGCCTGATGTTTTATGTGGCGTTATTCCGGGATAACCCGGGAGAGCTGCCATCCGCCTTGCTGGATCAGCCTTTACCGACATTTGAACTGGCAACGGTTAAGAATCCTGACAGAACAGTGACCAGAGAGAGCCTGCTGGGTGAAGTCGCCCTGATCAACGTCTGGGCCACCTGGTGCCCTGCCTGTCGTGTAGAGCATCCATACCTTGTGGATCTGGCCAATAAAGGCATCCCCATTTACGGTGTGAACTATAAGGATGATCAGCCTGAAGCCAGAAAGTGGCTGAAGACGCTGCATGATCCTTATCGCTTCAGCATCAACGATAAGAGTGGTTCTCTGGGCATAGACCTGGGCGTTTATGGCGCACCGGAAACCTATTTAATCGATCATCAGGGCGTTATTCGGTATAAGCATGTCGGTATTGTTGATGCTAATGTCTGGAAAAATGACCTTGAGCCCAGGTTCAGGCATCTGAAAGAGAAGGCGCTCAAAGCAACGGCAAATAATCATGAAGAGGAGGCCATATGATGAAGCGCATAACCTCCCGATTGATCATTCTGTTGTCAGCCATTCTGTTTATGGGCACGGCTTATGGTGTTATCGATTCTTATGAGTTTTCTAATCCTGAGCAGGAGCAGCGCTTCTTCGAACTCACCAATGAGCTGCGTTGTCCAAAGTGTCAAAACCAGTCCATAGCTGATTCTAATGCCCCCATTGCCCAGGATCTTCGGCGAGAAGTACACCGCCTGTTAAATGAAGGGGCAGACAACCAGACCGTTGTCGATTTTATGCTCGCCCGCTACGGTGACTTTGTGCTTTACAAACCCCGTCTTTCAGGGGTGAACCTTGTGCTCTGGCTTGGGCCTCTGTTGCTGCTGCTGGCAGGTCTGACAGTGCTTGTTGTTGTCGTTCGCAAGCATAAAGCGGCTGTTGCGGAATCCTCACAGGGTGTTCCTGATGGACAGAGCGTCGAAGAGGAAGCGTTGCTGGATCAAAAGCTGAATAGATTTCTGGCAAACTCTTTGAGCGAGCGTTCATCAGAAGATAAAGAAACGGATGGTAAGGAGTAATGATGGAGTTCTGGTTAGTTGCCGCATTGCTGATTGCCATTGCTGTTCTGGTTTCTGTCTGGCCATTAATTAAACCAGTAGTATCAGCTCCTGATGAGAGTGAATCTGAAGAATCTGCCAACGTTGCCAGTTTTCGTGATCAGACGGCAGATCTCGACTGGCAGCTCCAGCAGGGGCTGGTGTCAGCAGAAGAAGCAGAAAAGCTGAAACTGGAGTTAAAGAAAAAACTGGCGGATGAGTTAGGGGATGAACCGCCAGCCAGCGTATATTCCCTGTTGAAAAAGCCGGGGTTTGCACTGCTCATTGCACTGATTGTGCCTGTGTCCGCTGTACTCCTTTATTTTAAGCTGGGTGCAACCACCGAGATTGCGGTAGTCAACGCCATGAGAAATGGCCACCTCAATAGCGAACAGGTGGAAACCGTTCTTAAAGACTGGGTGGCCAAACGACCTGAGAATAATCAGGCGCTGTTCATGCTGGGCAGCCATTACCTGAGAGCAGGCAAGCTGGATGAAGCGGTTAAAACCTATCGACACCTTGCCAGTATCAGTAATGGGCATCCCCAGGTAACCGCAGAACTGGCTCAGGTATTGTTTTTAAGCAGCAATAATGTGGTGACACCTGAAATCCGGGAGCTTTATGAGCAGACACTGCTGAAGGAGAGTCAAAATACCACGGCACTAGGATTGAAGGGGATTGATGCCTTTTCCAATGGTAACTACCAGGAAGCGATTGCCGCTTGGCAGCTGGCGTTGACCCATGAAGTCGATCCGACAGCGCGGCAGTCGTTAAGTGCGGGCATTAATCAGGCTCGCTCAATGCTGGGTGATACCGTGGTTGCTCTTCGGGTCATGATTGATCTGGACCCAGAGATGGGTGAACTGCCGGATGATGCGCGTGTGGTGGTCTTTGCCCGCCCTGCCGGTGATGCTAAACAGCCCCCCGTGGTTGCTGTTCCGCTGAGTGTTAGAGATCTTCCCCGGGAAGTTTTACTTGATGATAACAGTGCGATGATGATGGGTGGACAGCTGTTGTCATCAATCGAGAGCCTTGATATCACGGCACGGATCAGCCTCACTGGCAATGTGATGTCCCCTGATTATCAGGTGCAGGCTAAAGGGGTGAAAACCTCGGCAACCGAGCCGGTCAGGCTTACCTTTACGCCAGCAGGGTAAACTGTGATTCTTTGAACTAAAGTACTTAAAAGCGGTCTCAAGTTATTAAAAATAATGGAAGTCGCCTTTTTCATTTCGGAAAAGGCGACTTTTCTATTAACTGTGGTAATGTGTAAGATCTGGATTGAAAGAAATATAAATTCTTTCAAATAAACGATTCGCTATGACAAGGAACCGGAGCCCAAAGCAGCATGCTATGAATGGTGGTTTTACCGGAGCATAAAGCCCCATAGCGTGAACTATTGGTCAGTATTCAGGCTCGTATATTGTGTACAGAGCCGGGCCCCGACAGTGAAGAGCTAAAGGAAACGATGCGTTTAAAATCCATCAAACTGGCCGGATTCAAATCTTTTGTGGATGCTACAACGGTTCACTTTCCCTCCAATATGTGTGGGGTGGTTGGCCCCAATGGTTGTGGTAAATCTAATATCATTGATGCTGTTCGTTGGGTAATGGGGGAGTCTTCCGCCAAACATCTGCGTGGCGAGTCGATGACGGACGTTATCTTTAAGGGTTCTAACAGCCGTAAGCCAGCAAACCAGGCCTCTGTTGAGTTGGTTTTTGATAACAACGAAGGGCGGGTTACGGGGGAGTTTGCCGCCTATAGGGAAATCTCCGTTAAGCGTACTGTTAACTCTGATGCAAAAAATATCTATTACCTGAATGGCAGTAAATGTCGCCGTAAGGACATTATGGATGTCTTTCTTGGGACCGGTCTGGGTCCCAGGAGTTATGCCATCATCAGTCAGGGCATCATTTCCAACCTTGTTGAATCAAAACCGGAAGAGCTTCGGGTATTTATTGAAGAGGCTGCGGGTATTTCCCGTTATAAAGAGCGTCGTCGTGAGACCGAAAACCGGATTCGTCGAACAAAAGAAAATCTTGAGCGTCTCACCGACCTGAGAGAAGAGTTGGGGCGTCAGTTAGGGCATCTTCAGCGCCAGGCTCAGTCTGCAGAAAAGTATAAAGAATATAAAGCTGAAGAACGGCTGAAAAAAGCGCAGCTGCAAGCATTGAAGTGGCAGACCATCAATACCGGCGCCCAGTCTCAGGAACAGGCTATTCGTGAATTTGAAGTGCAGTTGGAAGCCGCGATCAGCCAACAACGTTCTGCTGATGCTGCCATGGAAGAAGACCGTGTTCAGCAGATGGAGTTGAGTGACCGTTTTCATGAAACCCAGTCCAGCTACTACAGCACAGGAAATGAAGTTACCCGTATTGAGCAGACGCTGCAACACCGGGAAGAACGGTCAAAAGAGCTAAGTCGTGATCTTGAGCAAGTAGAGCAGGGTTGGGAAGAGGCGCGGGAACAGCTCGCGGATGATCAGCAGCAACTGGAAGCTTTTCAGGAAGAGCTGATTGAGCTTGAGCCTGAACTGGTGATGCTGCAAGATCAGGAGTCCGACTCTGGTGATGTGTTGGCTCAGGCTGAAGAGGCCATGCAGCGCTGGCAGCAGGAATGGGACCAGTTTAACCAGCGTTCTCATGAGCCAAAGCGAACGGCAGAAGTTGAGCAGTCCCGTATCAACCATGCTGAGCAGGTGATGGGAAGACTGCAGGAGCGTGAAGGCCGCTTGAAAGAAGAGTCAGCAGCGCTGGGAGGCAGTGAAGATCAGGAGGAGATGGAGCTGCTTTCTGAAAAACTGACAGAGCTGGAACTGACGGCAGAGACGGTAGAACTCCGAATAGAAGAAAGTGTTGAGGCGGTTGAGCATCAACGTGGCCTGGTTCAGCAATTGACCGCTGAGCTGGAAAACAACCGTGATGAACTGAGCATGGTTCGTGGACGTCATGCCTCACTGGAGGCTTTGCATCAGGCCTCAATGCATCAGGATACCGGAACCATTGAGTGGCTCGAGCAGCAGCGACTCACGGATCATCCCCGCTTGATGGATAAGCTTAACGTTGAAGCCGGCTGGGAACGGTCGGTTGAGACCGTGCTGGGTGATAGTCTGCAGGCGGTATGTCTGGATAACTTTGACCCAGTTGCCGAGGCTCTGGGTTCATTGGAGCAGGGTTCACTGTTACTGCTGGAAGCAGGAAATGGGTTGCGCTCTTCACCTTCTCTGAGCGAGCTGCCACTGCTGGCTGAAAAGATAGTCAGCGGTCAGGAAGCATTACCTCTACTGGCTGGAATTTATGCAGCAGAGTCTCTGGATACTGCACTTTCACTGCGATCCAAACTGCAACCCGGTGAGTCCATTATCACCATGGATGGCATCTGGTTATCCTCTGGCTGGCTTCGGGTCAGCAGAGGTGTGGAAAATAATGCTGGTGTGCTTGAACGCCAGAAAGAGATGGAAGCTTTAGCTGAAAAGCTGGCCACACTGGAAGAAAATAGCCTGATACTGAAAGAGCAGCTCGATAGTGCAAGAGCGGCGTTGGAGCAACATGAAGTTCAGAGGGAGCAGCTCCAGAAGCAGTTGTCGGGTATTAATCGCAGTCAGGGTGAGGTGAGGGCGGACCTCGGGGCTCGAAAAGTACGACTTGAACAGTTTTCAGAGCGTCGTCGTCGTCTTGATCATGAGTTGCAGGAAGTCCGCGAGCAGTATCAGCTTGAGCAGGAAGTGATTGGCGAATCACGAATGCGGTTGCAGGAAGCCCTTGACCATATGGAACAGGATATTGGTCGGCGGGAAGAGATGCAGGAACAGCGGGAAAAATTCCAATCCCGCCTTGAAACCGTACGTCATCAGGCTCGATTTGATAAAGAGCGGTCTCATCAGCTGGCCCTGAGGCAGCAATCCATCAATACACAGATTGGCTCTTTGAAAGCCGCTATTGAACGATTGAGCCAGCAAGCTACCAAGCTTCGAGAGCGAAGAGAGTTTCTTCGTGAGTCCATGTCGGAATCCAATTCACCAGAAGGGGATCTGCGAGACCAGTTGGAAGAATTACTGGCCAGGCGCCTTGAGGAAGAAGAGGCGATGCAGCAGGCCCGGATTGCTCTTGAAGAAGTTGAACAGCGGATTCGCTCTGGTGAAAAAGTGCGTCATGCTGCCGAGCAGCAGGCCCAGAAGGTTCGTGAGCAGCTGGAAAAGCTGAGAATGGACTGGCAGGGAATGCAGGTTCGCCGAACGACACTGGCTGAACAGTTAAAAGAAGATCAGTTTGATCTTGAAACCGTATTGGAAAACCTTCCTGATGATGCTTCAGAGCAGGCGTGGGAGCAGGATCTGGAGAAAATTGCGGCAAGAATTGAGCGGCTGGGTGCAATAAACCTGGCGGCTATTGAAGAGTACGAAACCCAGTCGGAGCGCAAGCAGTACCTGGATGCCCAGAATGATGATCTGGAGTCTGCGCTGAATACGCTGGAGAATGCGATTCGCAAGATTGACAAGGAAACCCGGCAACGGTTCAAAGTTACTTTCGATAAAGTGAACTCTGGTTTGCAGGAGCTGTTTCCTCGAGTGTTTGGTGGTGGTCAGGCCTATCTGGCATTAACAGGGGATGATCTTCTGGATACCGGTGTGGCTATAATGGCTCAGCCACCAGGAAAGAAAAACAGTACCATTCACCTGCTATCCGGTGGTGAAAAAGCACTGACGGCGATTGCCCTGGTATTTGCCATCTTCCAGTTGAATCCATCACCTTTCTGTATGCTGGATGAGGTTGACGCACCTTTGGACGATGCCAACGTGGGTCGGTATGCGAAAATGGTGTCTGAAATGAGTGATAAAGTGCAGTTTGTTTATATTACTCACAACAAAATAGCCATGCAGGCGGCCAGCCAGTTGGTGGGTGTGACCATGCATGAGCCTGGGGTATCTCGACCTGTATCGGTAGATATTGAGCAGGCAGCGGCCATGGCGGAGTTATAAACACTCGCTATACCAGGATTTTAGAACTGGATAAATAAGCTATGACTTTGAGTGAAAGCAGTCTATAAAACGCGTAAAGCAGAAGAACATAGCTTAATTTGTTATTTTTTTATTGTAATATTGCAACGTTGGTCGATTGCAGCAGTAATTAATTCAGATGTGATAAATGACGACGGTCTATGTTTTGACATAAAGTGTTATCACAGGGAAACAGACTGCAATTCGGGGCGTTGTTTCAAGGTCTATAGGGCAGCAAGGACATGAGTTTGCGAGATTGGCTAATACTCATTGGAATTTTGGTAATCATCGGTGTACTGGCTGATGGTTATCGCAGGATGCGGCTGGCCAGAAAAAGAGCATCAGAGCTCAGCTTTGGCCTGGAAGAGGTCAAAGGCTATGACGATGACTTTTCCAGTGAGCTTCCTAATGGTGGAGCACGCTCTCGCTCGTCGAACGAATCACACTCAAGAAAAGATCAACTGAGGGAACGTGTTGAGCCTGACTTTTCAAGTGCCGATTATTCAGAGGGTTATGCTGAATATGAGCAGGTATACTCTGAACCATCAAGGCAGAGGGAACATCCGAAACCCACTGTTAAAGAGCCAGATACAGACGCTTATTCTGATGAGCTGGCTGATACACCTGAATTTTCAGAAAAAACCAAGTCTCAGCGAGCGCTGGACCTTGGCGAACCTGTACCGGTATTGATGAATCTGGATGAATCTCATCAGTCTGGTAGAGCTAAACGTTTTTCACCATCTGAAGATGTTCTACAAAGCGAAGGCTTTTCACGAACTGAAGGCCCTGACCGATCAGTACGCTCACGTGAAGCCTCCAGGCTGAGTGCCGAGCCGGAAGAGTTTGTCAGTCGACCAAGGGTGGCGTCCAGCAAGGGTAAGGCAACGATTCAGGAGCGTGAAGTTTCTGCTAGAGATAATCCAAACCCACAGAAAGAGCTTAACTTGGGAGGCCGTGAAAAGGCTGAGAAGTTAAAGGACCGTCCCCCAGCCAGTGAAGTTATCGTGATCAACGTGCTGTCAAAAGGAGGTGGTATTTTTGCTGGTGAACAACTGATGCAGTCAATGCTTGCTTCAGGTATGCGTTTTGGTGATATGTCGATCTTCCATCGATACAGCAACGCCGATGGCACCGGAAAGATTCTTTTCAGTATGGCCAATGGTGTAAAGCCGGGTACCTTTACCATTGATAATCTGGAAGCCACTGAAACACCGGCTTTGAGTCTTTTTATGAGTCTTCCCGGACCTGAAAAACCTATGCAGGCGTTTGCCCTGATGGAAGAGACGGCGCGTCGCCTGGCTCTTGATCTGGGCGGTGAGCTGAAGGATGAACAGTTTAGCGTAATGACACAGCAAACCCTGGAACACTGTCGTCAGCGTATTCGTGAGTATGAGCGAAAGCAGCTGGCTAAACAGCCAGTTCATTAATTTTCTCACGGGCAGGCTGTCACCTATTACTGGGGTTAGCCAGCCGCCTGATATTTTCTTCAGCGGGTTCTCGGTCAGAGAACCCGCTTGCATTTGATAATCTCCATGAGCATGACTTCTTCAGACATTCCTTCCCTTGATCTTGCAGAACTGGAGGTTCTTCAGCTTCGCCAGCAGATCACTGATCATAACTATCGCTACTACGTTCTGGATAAGCCGGAAATTCCGGACAGCGAATACGATAAGTTGTTTATCCGCTTGAAATCGCTTGAATCTGAATATCCACAATTGATTACTGAAGACTCTCCTACTCAGCGGGTTGGCGGTACTCCATTGAAAGCGTTTGGTCAGGTTCGTCATGAACTGCCAATGCTCTCTCTGGATAACGCTTTTGATGAAGAAGATCAGGCGGACTTTAATCGCCGGGTTAAAGAGCGTCTCGATACCACTGAGGATATTGAATACGCCTGCGAACCCAAGCTTGATGGTATCGCCGTCAGTCTGTTATACGAAAATGGCCTTCTTGTCAGGGCGGCTACTCGTGGAGATGGCACAACCGGAGAAGATATTACCCAAAACATACGCACCATTGAGTCCATTCCTCTCAGACTGATCGGTGATGACTGGCCCCGACGTCTGGAAGTGAGGGGGGAAGTTTATATGCCCAAGGCTGGATTTGAGCAGTTGAACCAACGAGCCAGGGCAAGGGAAGAGAAAGTTTTCGTTAATCCGAGAAATGCGGCTGCAGGTAGCCTACGTCAATTAGATTCTCGTATTACGGCCAAACGACCACTGACAATATACTGTTACAGTGCTGGTATTGTTGATGGGAGGGGACTTCCGGATAAGCACAGCGAGATTCTTGCCTGCTTCAGAAAGTGGGGGCTAAGAGTGAGTCCTGAGTTGAGAGTCGTCAAAGGGGTTCAAGCCTGTGAAGACTACTACCAGGCTATGGCTGAAAAGCGGGAGAGCCTGCCCTATGAAATTGACGGTATCGTTTATAAGGTCAATTCAATTGCTCAGCAAAAGGCCCTGGGATTTGTTGCACGGGCGCCTCGTTGGGCCATCGCCCGTAAATTTCCGGCACAGGAAGCAATCACTACGCTTAAGGATGTGGAGTTTCAGGTAGGGAGAACCGGTGCGATCACTCCGGTCGCCCGTTTGCAGCCTGTGTTTGTTGGAGGGGTGACTGTCAGTAATGCGACCCTGCACAACATGGATGAAATTGAACGTCTGGATATCAAAATAGGTGACAGTGTCGTTATCCTCCGGGCTGGTGACGTTATTCCCAAGGTGGATCGGGTTATCCATTCCATGCGCCCTGATGATGTCCGGGATATCAAGTTTCCTGATCGCTGCCCGGTGTGTGATTCTGAACTGGAACGGGAAGAAGCCATCATGCGTTGCTCTGGCGGACTGTTCTGTTCCGCTCAACGTAAAGAAGCGATCAAGCACTTTGCATCCCGTAAGGCAATGGATATTGATGGCCTTGGGGATAAGCTGGTCGAGCAGCTGGTCGATCGTAAATTGATAGAAACGGTTGCAGATCTATTCAGCCTTTCTGCCTTGGAAGTTTCCGGCCTTGAACGTATGGGTAAAAAATCGGCTGAAAACCTGATCAATGCCCTTGATCAGTCCAGAAAAACCACGCTCTCCCGTTTTATTTATTCTCTGGGTATCAGGGAAGTGGGCGAGGCAACCGCACAGGGGCTGGCAGTTCACTACCGAGATTTGAATAAGTTGATGACTGCCTCCGTTGAAGATTTGCAAACCGTTGATGATGTTGGCCCGATTGTCGCTGGTCATATTGAGAAGTTTTTCCGTCAGGAGCATAACTGTGAAGTGATTGATGCGCTTCTAGCGAAAGGCGTTGCCTGGGAAACCGAATCTCCCGTTGTAGAAGAGGGGGATCAACCGCTTGCTGGTGAAACCTGGGTTTTGACAGGGACCTTAAACGTAATGACCCGCGATGAAGGCAAAGCCATCCTGCAAAAGCTTGGCGCTAAGGTGACCGGTTCTGTGTCTGCAAAAACATCGGCGCTGCTGGCTGGTGAAAAAGCGGGTTCAAAACTGGCCAAGGCAGAGAAGCTGGGAGTGCGTATCGTCACTGAAGATGATTTTATGCAGATGCGGCAGGAGTGGGGCGTGTAGTGCCTGCGGTAATTTGATTTGAAACCCCGGAGTTCACAAAGTTCCGATAAACACTCCTGAACGTTAGAATTTATCAAGTGGAATAAAGCTTGTCTTTTCTCTGTGTGCTTTGTGATCTCTTTGGTTGGAATTAGGAGGATAGCGGCTGAATGTCAAACCTGAGCCGAAAGCTGATTGTTCTGATATTTTCTGCAGTATTGGCAGGCTGTGCCTCTAAGGCACCACCTGAGAAGCCTCACAATCTTTGCAATGTTTTCAAGGAAAAACGCAGTTGGTATAAGGATGCTAAAAAAGCCAATCAGCGTTGGGGGACACCTATTCAGATTATGATGGCCATTATGTATCAGGAGTCATCCTACCGGCATAATGCCCAGCCCCCACGGCCATGGTTTCTCTTTATTCCATTACCTCGTGATTCTTCTGCCTACGGCTACTCTCAGGCTCAGGATGGTACCTGGGATCAGTATGTCAGAGAGGCGGGTGGCTTTTTCTCCAGCCGGAAAGATTTTGGCGACTCCATCGACTTTATTGGCTGGTATACCCACAAGTCCCGTAAGGTTAACGGGACTTCACTCTGGGCTGCGGATCAACAGTATCTGAATTACCATGAGGGTTGGTACGGTTACCGAAAGGGGACGCATAAGAAAAAGAAATGGTTGCTTAATACTGCCAGTACAGTAAAGCGTCGAGCAAGTGATTATGGTGAACAACTTCGACGTTGTAACCTGTAAGCGTCGTGACCTGTAAAAGTTATTTGAGAGGTCGATAACATAACAGAAGCTTTCTCAAGTTAAACCTCTCTTTTGGTCTAGTGCCAAGGTATTACATAGGGAATTGATGATGCCTTTGCGTACACATTTTCTTCCACTCTTGCTTCTGTTTGCTTTGCAGCTGTTTCTGAATGGGTGCTCTGTTGTTTCTAAAGAGACTTTTGACTCCACAAGAAGCAGTCAGGATTGGTTAGCTGAGGCCAATCCTGAAGCTTTGGACGTTCTTCACTTCTGGTTTGAAGAGTGGGACCGTGATATAGAACTTCGCGGAGCGGGTCGTTATAACGAGAAGTGGTTCCCTCATGGCCCAAATGGTGCGGCGGGTAGTCAGGAAGTTGATCGATTGACCCGAGAGAAGTTTCTTCCGATTTTTGAGTCCGTTGTTTCAGGTAAACACGATTGGAATACTTATCGTAATCCTTTTGAAAATCTGGCCTATATTATCTTGATTGATCAGTTCAGCCGAAATATGTTTCGGAATCAGGGACGAGCTTTCTATTATGATGCTTTGGCTCGGGATGCGGCGAAGGTTAATCTGGAAAAGCAGTTTTATGAGCACTACTTCACGGGCTATCAAAAGCTATTTGTCATTTTTCCCATGATGCATCATGAGCATCTTGCGTCACAACAGATAGCGCTTGATTATCTCAAAGCATTGAATGAACATTCTGATCACCCGTATGAGTTCCTTAATGCGCTGAATAAAGGTTTTGAGCATTATCAGATGGTGTATATGTTCGGGCGCTTTCCGCATCGAAACCAGGCGAAGCAAAGAATGCCTACAGAGCTGGAGGATGCCTACCTTTCGAAGAAAGGCACCAAAGGGTTTATCGATGGTGCCAGATGGTAGTAATAGGCGAAGGTCAGACTTCCTGCTCTCTCAGGATTTGTTTTGCAACATCTTTGTGCAGGATATTGGGTGTCTGGCTCTCCTGATCAAAAACGATCACCATCTCTCCCGATTTTAATCGGGACAAAACCTGCTCCACTCGCTTTGAAAGTGCTTCGTCATAGCCGTTATCCGTCCCTTCCCGGCTGACAAACTCTTCGATCAGACTTTCAAGCGTTTCCTGCTCAAGCATCTCATAGGGAATAATCATTGCCCATTACCTTCCTTTGTATTCTCATCCAGCTTAAGGGGCTCCAGCTCTTTAACCAGAAAGTGATGGTTTGTGTATTCCCAGACCACATTCAGGTCCCATAGGGCGGTACCATGGCGCCGTTCGGAGGTTTCCCTCAGGTAGGCTGGTCTTGGATCCTGACCAAGCACCTGCTCGATCAGCAGAATCAGTTGTCTGCCAGTTCGTTGTTCATAACGCAGGCATTGACTCATGGCCTCATCGGTGAACTTCACTTCGGCCATTTGCATGGGTAAGGGAGCAAAGCCCCCCTTTGCATTAGGCAGTGCGTCGGCATAAGGCAGGTAGGGTTTGATATCTATAACCGGAGTACCATCAAGAAGGTCTACAGCCCCAATGTGCAGTTTCAACTTGCCATTTCCTGATTCAATTTTACGCAATTCAACCACGGACATGCCCATAGGATTGGGGCGATGTGTTGAGCGGGTAGCAAACACCCCCATGCGTTGTCTACCACCCAGCCTTGGCGGACGTATGGTCGGGCGCCAGCCTTCATCCATGGTCTTGTGGAAGATAAAATGGACCCAGATATGTGAAAAACCATCCAGACCACGTACCAGGTTTTCCTGGTTGTAGGGTGGGATAAGTTCCAGTGTGGCTTCAGCAGCGGTGACAATACCGGGCTGGCGGGGGATTCCAAATTTCTGGCGGTAGCAGGAGCGAATAACACCGATCTGTTCAAACTGGAATGACTGAGTGGTGGTTTCTTTCACGGTGAGTCTGGCAAGTTATTGGGCTGGGTATAATGACGCCAGGCAGTGCTATTGGCAATAATGTTGTGTAACCACAAAGGCACAGAGACACAAAGTTCAATAGTACATTTTTCTTTGTGTCTCTGTGCCTTTGTGGTGAAAGTCTTTTAGCTATTTACAGCTGTGCAACGGCTTTGGCAATTCGCTTAACGCCTTCTTCCAGCAGTGATCGGCTGCAGCCAAAGTTCAGCCTCAGGTAATTTTCATCACCGAACTGTTTTCCTGGCGAGAGGCCTACACCGGCCTGTTCAAAGAACTGGTGTGGGTCATCCAGCCCCAGTTCGCTGACGTCAATCCAGGCTAGGTAGGTTGCCTGCAGTGGCTCCATGGAAAGGCCGGGGATGTTATTGATGGCTTCCATCAGGTAATTATGGTTACTACGCAGGTAATCCAGTAATGACTGCCGCCAGGGTTCACCATGACGATAGGCTGCTTTTGCTGCGGTATAACCAATCAGAGTGCTGTCCGTTGACGGTACAATTCCGGTACGAACCCGGTTGAACTGATGGCGTAACTGATTATTGGGAATAATGGCAAATGCACAGCCGAAACCTGCCAGGTTGAAGGTTTTGGACGGTGACATCAGGGTGACTGAGTTCTCTCGGGCAAATTCGCTGATGGAGGCATAGGGAATATGTTCGGCATGGCGATCAAGAATAAGATCGCAATGCACTTCATCTGAGCAGACGACAAGCCCATGCTTTTTACAGAGTTGTTCAAGCTTTTCCAGCTCTGCCCGGGTAAATACCCGACCGTTCGGGTTTTGTGGGTTGCACAGCATCAGCAGCTTAGTGCTGGGCGTGATTTTCTGCTCCAGGCTTTCGAGATCAAGAACCCATTGATCGTTTTGCTTAATCCATTCGACACCAATAAGTTCACGTCCTGCGAGCTTTGGAGCCATCAGAAATGGGTAATACACAGGAACAGGGGATATAACACCCTCTCTTTTCCCCGCATAAGCACGTACACAGACATTCAGCGCGGATACCAGGCCCGGTGTCCAGACGATCCAATCCGGCTCAATATCCCAGTGATAAAGGTTGCGACAGCGCTCAACCACCAGTTGTTCAAGCTCACTATCTGGCTCAGTATATCCGAAAACACCATGATCAATACGCTGGTGGAGAGCTTCGATAATCTCTGGAGCTGACTGAAAATCCATATCCGCTACCCACATGGGTAGAACGTCAGAACTGAAGCGTTCCCATTTAAGACTGGAGGTATTGGTTCGATCCACCAATTTATCGAAATCGATGCTCACTGTTTTATCCTGTTATCGTCGTTTTTCTATTAAGATGTGCTTCTCTAAATACACAGCCTCAAATTCCCCTGCGAGACTGTGTATTTTATCAACGCTCAGGCTGGCGTTATTGTATCGTTATTTGCACAGCAATGTGCTGTAGCTCTCCTGAATCTTCTTTCGATCACCCCGGAAGATAATTTCACCTTCCTTCTGCTCCAGCTGATAGTCATACATGGGGTCATAATAATTACTGAGCAGGTCACTGATCAGAGGGCTATAGCCTTCTATTACACCATCCGTTTTATGCTGCTGAATGGCTTTTTCCAGAATGTCGGTTAATTGCTGATAGCGTTCTCCACCCAGTCGGCGGCGAATGCGGTAAAGGCTGCCAGAAAGTCCCTCGGAAAACTGCTCAAAACCCTGTTGTTCACCATAAGCAGCAATAAACTCAGCAAGGTTGTCAGTAACATACTCCTTAAGACCAATCTTGACCCGTTCTTCCATTGTCTCTTCGAGCAAAATTAACGGTGATTGCTGCATTTTGTCCCGCATCTCCTGCGGTAGGCTGCAGCGGCCAATCAGTTTACTCTCATCTTCCAGCAGTAGGGGCATTCCGGGGTGCTTGTGACGGTGCTTTAACAGTGCGATGGACAGGCGATTTTCAAAATCGATCTGGCTGGGTTGTCCTCCGTATCTGCGGCCAAAGCTTGAGCCTCTATGGTTCGCAAGCCCTTCCAGATCAATGCTGTAAGGCAGCTGTTGAATAAGGTAGGTTTTACCGGTACCGGTTTTGCCACTGAGGATAATGAAAGGAATTTCTTCAATGGAGCGTTCCAGCTCATCAATCAGAAAGCGTCTCAGAGCTTTATAGCCACCTTTAATTAACGGGTAAGGGTATCCTGACTCTTTCAGCCACTGCTGGGTAATATGAGAGCGCTGCCCACCACGAAAGCAGAACAGATAACCTTCAGGGTGTTCCTTAACAAACGATTGCCAACTGTCAAGACGCTGTGCACGAACATCCTCAGTAGCCAGTTGGAGGCCAAGCTCTACAGCAGCGTCAGGTCCTTCCCTCTTATAACAGGTGCCAATCAGTTCCCGTTGACGGTCATCCAGAATCGGCTCATTCGTAGCAGCAGGGAAACTTCCTTTAGAAAATTCTACAGGGGCACGAACATCCATCAACGGAATGTCCTGAAGAAAAATAGACAGATAGTCTTCAGTATTTGTTCTTTCTTTGTTTGTGCTTGTTTTTGCGATCGTCGTCATCGAGGGCTGCAGTGGCTGATCAAAACTGCATAGTGTCGTACCCGAAGCAGTGATTTGGCAAGTCTGAATATGTGCAGGGGTTACCGTAACTACCCTTATTGGAACACCTATATAGTAAATCCAGTGATCAGGTAACCCTGTTCGAGCTGGTATTTCAGAGTATCTTCCGAACTGCTGCCCTGCAACCAGTCAACACCCGAGAGTTCAATAGTGTTGCTCCATTGATGGGCTGTTGCACTGGCAATATTCAGGTTAGTGCTACTGCCATTGGCGCTCAGCTCCATGTAATCATAAGGTTGGGCGCTGGCTTCTGCAGGCAGAAAATCTGTGATATCAATAACGTCCTCTGCATCGTGAAAATTGAGTATTCGATCATAAGCGGGTGTTGCTACACTGCCAGCGTCTTCTTTCAGCCAGTAGAGCGTGTCTATCGCATGACTGCTTGGGCTCAGCTCCAAAATATCGTTGCCAGGCCCACCTCTAAGCTCACTGCCTTCGTTATTGGCATACAGGTGATCATCTCCTGCACCGGCATTCACAATGCCATCGCCTTTCAGTTCAGCAGCTGGTGGTGCATACAGGGTGTCTTTTCCTTCGTGGCCAAACTGATGGGAGACGATCAGCTGACCCTGTTCAAACAGCGAGCTTAATCGTTCTGCGGGATCCATTGCGCTTCCACCCGGCAATAGCGTTTCCAGTGGTATGGTATCCAGTGTAATAACCTCGGATAGTGCGGTTATTCGCGCTTTTCCATCCATTTCGTCAATAGTGACCCGGTGCGCCAGATCGCTGCTGGACCACACATCGTCAAGATTCAGAAGCTTGCTCAAATCAATCACATCCACGCCGGGTTCAAAGTCCTGGATAGCAGTTGTGCCTGTATCGCCAGCTTCAAAAAGGAACGTATCACGCTGGCTATCACCTGATCCTGAGTACTCTCCCCCCCAAACCGTATTGTTTCCTGAACCGGGAAGTATCTGGTTTTCACCGCTACCTCCGGCAATAAGGTCATCCCCATTGCCTGCGGAGATCTTCGGAGCTGTTCCATCGGAAACAATAATATCGTTGTTTGGTGTGCCACTGATGTTTTGACTTCTTTCAACCACCACAACGTTCAGGGGTATGACATCACTGTTTTGGTTATCCCCATCACCGACATCTGAGATGGCCTCAACATCAAGAGTATAACTTCCAGTTTGACGATCTTTAAGATACAGATCTTGAAGTTCATTGTTGACCAGAGCAATACCTGCAGGGCTGGTGGACGGAGTACCTGTTGATGTGCCTGCATGGTTAACCAGCGATGCACTGCCAGGAAGTCCCTGGACAAGGGTATAGAGTTCAGTGTCGACCAGGTTGTTGACAGTCACAGCCGGATTGATGACTGAGGCCTGGATGAAGATAGGGACTGGTGTTTCTACGGTGGTAATGATGTTTTTGCGATCAATCTGCAGCGAGGGTTTGTCGGACTTTGGTGCAATGGAGATTGTGCTATCCATAATAACTTCAGGACCATAGGCCGTTGTCAGTCCATCGGTTTTATCCACAGACCGGACAGCTAAAGACATCAGCAGCGTTCCATGACCATCACCCGGGTTAAATTCCAGGTTGGGCAATGTGGTATCCGCTGTTTCTATGGTTGCGGTGTAACCACCTGAAGCATTGGGTGAGAACGTTGCTGGTGTGATGCCTGGAATGATAAGGCTGGGTTTGATGGCCTCTGGTTCTGGAGGTATCAGTGTGGTAGCGCTGCCCGGTAAAATCGTGAACGCTACCTGAAGACCTTCCGGATGGTCATGGCTGTCTGAATAAGTGTCTGTGGTTTTGGCATTCAGATGAAAAACGATGGGAATGTTTTCATCACCCGTCAGAGCCTTGGGAATTTGATCCAGTGTGATTGGGTCACCCACAGGCTGTACCATAATCTGAAATGCTTGCTCATCACTGCAAACCGTACTCAAGCTCTGTTCGTGGCTGTGACTGTTCAAGGTCAGTTCAACAACACCACTGAAGTCTTTTACCGGCCTGAATGACAGTGGCTGTATATGGCCGGTGTTATCCATCAAATGTTCTGGAATCTGCCACTTTCCATTGCCGTTAAAGGGCAGGGGCTTTCCATAACTGTCCTTGATCACCGAACCATCAGGGACGCCGGAGAGCACAACAGAGATGACCTCAGAGCCATCATTATCGTTCAGTGCAGCAATCAGCCCGGTGATAGAGATATCTGAGTCTTCATAACCTTCCTGATTGGGTGCAGTCAGAGTGGCACAGTGGTTGACCGGTTTGACAATCAGGTCGATTGATTTGGTAAATACTTTTCTGTCGGTATCTCCCGTTCCCAGAGCGGTATCCAGTACTTCCACCTCAAGTGGCAGAGGATAGGTTCCGGCGGGCAGTCCCGGCCCGGGAGTAAAGGTGAAGCTGGCTATCCGTTGCTCAAACTGCGCTTCTGTTTCGGATACTTGCCGATAGACCGAGTTGTCTGGTTGAAGTCCATTACCACTGATGACGATATTTTCGGGTGGTTTAAAAACAACTCTTTCGATGGTTTCCGAGCCATCAATATCGGTGGTTCTTAATTGCAGATGCATGAGCTCGGGATGATCCGCATCCTTCCACTCATCGGCTTCGGCAGCCGGTTCTGTCCAGGCTCTCAAGTCATATACCGAATCCTCTGGTGGTTCATCCGGTGAGTTTTCCACAACCGGAAGTACTCTGAATGAGATCTTGTAGTCAGTTTTGCTGGTCTGGTCGGAATCGATGTTTCTCTTTAATATGTGATAGGTGATGCTGTCCTCTCCGGAAAAGTCCCTGGGTGGGCGGAATTGAAGGTTGCCGAAATCTCCCGGTTTCGTGATGTATTCGGTGACCTCGCCATCGTTATTCCAGTACACCGTTGTGAAACCCTTAAGACTCCATCCGTGAAGATCAGCCACCGTTATGCGGAATGTGGTTTCTTCCTCGGTCGAGGTATGGGTCTGATCCAGGTTGATGCAATGGTCTGGAATGGAGAAGTAGTAATCCTCTTTTCCTTCTACCTGTTCTGAGCAGACAACGATGTTTTCCGGTGTTGTTGGTTCACTCGGACCGCCAGTATTCTCTTCAACAATGACCTGCATCCGGGCATATCGGGCTTCTTCGTCCCCAATGTCTTCAACAATGACTTTTGTATGAATAAAATAAGTGCCCTTCTCGGTAAAATGGACCGATACGCCATCGAGTCCACCACTTTGGATCAGCCACTCATCATTATCAAAGATCAGCTCCTGTCCTCCAGAGGTTTGAAGATGCCAGCCTCCTGTTACCTTATTTCCCGCTGTATCATAAACAGCGATCTCATATTGAGGTCGTTTGTCGTCTTTTATCCACTCACTGCCATCCTTATCGGTGGAGGCAAGATGTAATGTTTCCAGTGAAAAGTCATTTCCTGTAAAAGGCCCGGGATTATCGATGGTAACCTGGGTATTTTCATCCGGATTCAGCGGTGTAGCTGGTGGCTGTTCACCATCAACTTCACCCCGCCAGTCAATATGTCCACTGACGGTTACCTCTTTTTTTGCCGTTAACCCATTCTGCTGATCCGTTATTTCTACAGTAAAACTGAAGTCGGTGCTCTGGCTGGTGGGTGTTGGATAATCATTGTCAATGGTTCCATCGGAATGGATAGGCACAATGCGGATATTCCCTTCAGCAAGCGTCCTCTTCAGTACTTCCAGGCCACCCAGGTGTTCAGCCAGCGACCCACACTGGTTGGCCATTAATGCGCCATTTACCATCAGTTGGAAGCCATCAGGCAAATTGAACCCGGTGATATCGGTAATGGACTCACTGCCATCACTGTCGCCCAGGGTGAACCCGGTAAGGGCAAGTGGTGCACCACCCGAGAGAAATTTACCGGCTCGGTTCAGTTCAACTTCATTACCCTGGATGGGCTCGATGGATTGATCCCGGGTATCCACCACCGGTTCAAAAATGGCGCGAAGTTGATAGTCAAAAATGGCATAGGCTCCGTCCAGTTCTGTGACCAGAACCTTCATGGGTACCAATACCTCACCGGCGTAGTCCAACGGTGGTTTCAGCAGATATTTACCAGAAATAAGATCGACTGGCGTTATCTGGTACAGCGGTTTTCCATTGACAACATAAGCGATGGGAGGCTGTCTCCCATGGTTATCTTCCAGGCGAAACCGGCTGTCTTCCAAGGCCACAACCGAGTTAAGACTTTCGGAGCCATCGATATCCGTTGAGTGAAGATCAAACACCAGTGGCAATCGCAGGTCTTCTTTGCCATGGCCTATTAACTCATAGGCATTATCCGGATTCACGGTCCAGGTATCGTTAGGCGTCACTTCTGGAATATCTGGAACCCCTTTGATGCTTATTTGAATAAACCGGTCTGGTGATAGGGCTTCTTCTTTTCCAGGTGCCGGTGCGACACCACCCTGGGTAGACTCTCGACTGATGGCGTTTATCTGCAAACGAACATCATCAAAGTTTGCCGAACTTCGATTTTTTCCGGGTTGATAATAGAGATGGTCAATATCTGGACCCGTCGCTTCAAAACTATTCGATGAGCCGGGTAATATTTCTGTCCAGGTGCTTCCCTGCTGAACCCACAGCTGGCCTAAATCTTCTCCAGGCTTAATCAATGGTGTAACTTTCAGGAAGAGGCTCTCAGACCCATCGGTATCCACAAGGGCAGCCTTGATGTGACTGCCAATGGCAATGCGCTCATCTTCATTTCCCGTTATCTTAACCGTATCAGGATCTGCACCGGCAGGCATAACCACCAGTGTGGGAGGATCTGCTACAGGCTGAATATTAACGACAATGGTCGCTGGTGATTGTACGGTTTCAACCGCAAAATAACCCTGTTCGGTGGCGATGGCATCAACCATTATTTCCAGCTTGCCACTCCAGTGTTCATCAGACTGAACAACCAGCTGCCCAAACTGTTCTGGTGTCAGCGTGGTTCCAGCACTAATTTCCCTTCCATGACAAAACAGTTTCATGTTGTCTGGTAAATGCGTTATCTCGTATGAGAGAACTTCTGATCCATCCTTATCCTTGAGTTCTGCTTTTATACTGTTGCCCAGGGGAATGTATTGATCCTCCTCTCCGGTAACCACCGGTATCTGTTCCGGCCAGATGGGGGGATCAGCAATGCCTTTAACATGAATAACCACCGGAGAACTGAGGTCTTGATTGGGGCCCGGGGTCTTGGTGATATGAGCCTTCAGGTTGAGGGTTATCTGGTGATCAGCGAAGGTATAGTCAGAGGCGTCTTCAGCAGGGATATAGCCTAGGTTTCTGCTGGTGTAGATTCTGTCGCCATTGACATCCTTGACTTCCAGGCTGTCTGGAGGGATCAGTACTTCACCGGCATTGTCAGTGACAGGAAGCCCATTCAGTGTCAGGGTTCCTCCCTGAAGATCACTGACGTCAATGGATAGTTTGCTGATGGTTTCGTGACGGTCTATATCGCCAAGATTCAGCTGAAAGAGGAAAGGTATAGGTTCCAGTGGATCCTCAAGACCTTCTCCATTTTTGATATTCTCAAACCGAACCTGCTGATCAGCGATCGTAATGGTAAACGGCGCGCTATCGGTATCACCATCCCCATCTATGATGACTGCGTTTAGAGTAGCGGTAATGTTTTCCCCCTGACTGTGATCAATGTGGGGCAGGGCTTGCAGAGACCATTCCCCATCAAAATGGAGTGAAAGCTCTCCAATATCTGTGTCCACAGATATACTTCGGCTCCATCCAAGTGGAAAAATATTGTTGTTATATTCCACTGCATGGATATGAGCCGGATCGGCATCCGCCTTTAGCTCGTCATAACTTAACAGGTTTCTTTCCGGTGAAGCGTCGAGGAGAGTACCCTCCTCTGCTATGGCGTAACCATTATAGAAGTGATCCGGATTGGCTTTAGGGTTGGTATCGATAACCCGGAATATCAGATCCATACTTTTGGTGACGATGTCTTTGTCACTATCTTCCAGAAGAACCGGAACGCATAATTCAATAAGGTCGTCCTGATCTCCAGGCTCCTTTGGGTGGTCAAGGTTATCCAGTTGCTCAAACAGTACCGTTGCACTGTCAGGTTTCAGGTTCTTTATGGAAAAGCGTAATACTGGATGCCCGTCCTGACGACTGATGGTTAGCTGAGCGTTTGGCGTATTGATCAGCTCAAACTTCTCCAGAGGCTGATCATCTGACTTGATGCCAGATAGGGATGCTTTGATGGTATCCAGATCAAATGTTGGTATGGGCCGGTCTGACCCCGCTGTGAAGTGAATCGTACCCTCTGAACTATTATGCTCGCCCCAGTTAATATCAATAACCTGGGGTGGGTTCACTATTTCACCGGGTACAGGCAGTGCGCCATCAAACAGTTTGAGAGTGAATTGGTCTTCTACCGTAGTGCCATCACTGTCTTTAGCCTGAATTGTTAGTGTTATGGGGATTAAATCTTTGTTCTCACCGGTAGCAGTCAGGTGATCAAGATAGTGATACCAGGTAACCTGAAGCCGGGTTGTCCCTGTTGTGCTTGGATCAATGACTATGGGGGAACCATCGGGAGGGATCGGTGACAGTGTGAAGATTTTCGTATGCTGGATCCCGGAATCCATTGACCAGGCTTCCCAGGAGCCATCCGGCCCGGGAAAATACTTCAGTGGTTTACCATCAGCCTTGAGCTGCTGCCCATTATTCTCTATCGCATAATCTTGTGCATTGGTCGGAGGCTTCAGGAAATAGACTTCTTGTACAGCATCCGTGCCAGCATCAATACTGATCTGGCTGTATTCATTTACAGAAGCACCCTGGTAGAGAGGCTCAATCAGCCCCATATCATCCAGGGCGATATCAATACTGAGGTTATCGTCTCTATCAATGACGTTGACGATCAGGTTGCGCTTAGTGATATCGCCATCATAATCCTGAACTTCAGTAAGTACCTTCAAAGGCCAGGTTCCTTTGTCCTGGTCCATGGCCTGCTTGAGCGTCACCCGGTAAAAAAGCGTTGTGATGTGCTCTGGGCTGGGTTCATTTGTCAGCTCAATGGTTAAGACTTCCTGGTCGGGCACATTTTCTTCAAAAATATGTATTTCTCTGCCGGTGACTGTGTATTCCAGAGAGTGACCATTTGAATAAAGTTTCTCAAGGCCAGGCTGTGCTGAGCTGAACTGCCAACTTGATGGAACAATTGTGTCAGACGATGGACTGGTAATCATTTCCCCGGTACGGCTGACGGGAAAATTCACCTCTTCCAACCTTACGGTGGCTATATGGGCAAGAAATGGTGGGGAGCCGTCAATAATGGTAGCGGTGAATGTGCCTTCCTTCAGGGCAGGCGTTCCATCATGATCACTGAAGGAGTAAGGAAGTTTTAAGGTGATTTCATGATCGGTGATAGTGATCAACTCTGAGCCTGTGATTTTATTGATATGATCCAGAGGTTGAAAGAGTTCGCTCTTGATTTGCACCTGCAGGTCTTTACCAACTGGAGATACTGAGGCGATTTTAAAATCCAGCACAGGAACAGGTGGCTGACCCGGAGGGCTAACTATGCCTCTAAGTACATGGTTCTCACGTTGAAAGATTACTGGAAGCCCGGTAGAGGTGATCAGATTGTCGAGAGCTCCATCAGGAAAGTCAAAGTGAAGGCTACCTGGAGCAACGGGATCTGAGCCATCCGCTTTCAGGGTATATATGCCAGTTGTCTTGTATTCAGGGTAATACGGAGGGTGGCTGAGGTTGGCTTCAGTAATGATCAGGGTGGCATTTTTGCCTCCAGATGGGGCTGCTCCATCCAGAATATCGATGACGGCTGTGGCTTTAGCCGTATCACCGCTGCTGTCCTTTACAGAATAATCAAATCTAAACTGAATTGGATCAGGGTTATTTTTCAGGGAGTCATGTGCACTGAATACATAATCACCATTTGTTTGAACGATCAGACTGCCAAGAGGCGTGTCAATGGCTGTGGAGGGTAAAAAACTGACTGTGAACTGATCATTGATATGGCGGGTCAGAAAGACGGAGTCATCAACGGTGACCTGAGTAACTTCAACCGCATCCATACAGAGCTGGTCGTTGGCCAGTAAATTACCGGTAATCGTTTCTCCTTCTATGACTTCAGCATAATCATCGTGAAGTGTAATACCACCATCAATAATGGTCAGGGAAACACGGTGCGTTACGGTATTGATATCATGATCACTGGCCGTAATGGTGAGAGGAAGGCTGGCAGGCTCAGAGCCAGAAACATCAAAAGAGTTGAGTTGTTCTACATTGAGCGTCGCAGCCAGATTGCCTTCAGAGGTTGTGCTGATATTGATAAGGCTGATCTTGAAAACAGGAGATCCATCAATTGTTGAAAGTGTTAGGGATTGAACTGCTGAGTCAGGGTGCAGGTTATCAAGATCCAGGGGAATGCCATGACTGTTTGGATTTTTTTTATCTAATGCTGCTTTGAGCTGCTCACTGGTAGCTGTCAGGTCAAACTTCAGCATTTCGGGGGGGACAGGATCAGATCCCTTAATAAGCAATAGCTGGCCATTGTCTGGAACTGGCTTTGGCTGGTCACACTCCTGATCTATGGCCATCTCACTGACGGAATCACCACTGAAAGACAGAGGGGGTCCATCTGCAACGGCAAAGGTGATGTGTGCATCACTGCTGTCGCCATCAAAGTCCGTCAGGGCAAAGGTAAACGTATCCTCTAGAGACGCTCCCTGCGTGTGAATAAGGTCAATGTTGGCCTGATACGTCCATGTCCCATCGGGTTTGACATAGAGTTTTCCATAACTGCCATCAAATGCGTTATAGCCTGAAAGCTTGCCATTATGCACTTCATTAGCGGTATCCAGTGCAATTCGGTTGATATGCGATAATTGACCGCCATCTACTCCAGTATCCTGCTCATGAAATAGTTTTCCACCACTGTCCTGCCAGCTTCTTTCTTCGCCTTCCTTTAAATCCACTGTTTCATGGTCGATGGCCTCGGGGATATCATCTTCGACCGTAATGTGAACTCCGGCCTTTGAGTGGTGAAAGCGGGAAAAGGTCGGGGAATAACGACTTTTCTGGTAAGGGATATCAATCTCAATGGTATTGTTGCCAGCACCAGCAGGGTGTTTCAAAGGGGTGTAGAGGGTTAATTCAGAAAGTCCATTCCCTGTCTCTGGTACCGAGAATGCCAAGGCAGTTTTGAAATCGCTGTTGATTTCATAAACGGCTTTCAGTTCCTGCGGTGAATCCAGCTGCCAGTGAATGGGAAAAATATGCCCGGAGTGAATAATTGACAGGTTGTCAGGAAGATCAGAGAGAAAGCCAGGCTCAATCGATAAGCGGGTCTCCTGGTCTGAAATGGGATCAATCGATACGTTGGAGCCAAGACTCTCTTTTTCGGTCAGCGTTACGGGTAACGGATTTCCCAGAGTCACTACATGGTCACTGGCCAGATTGCATGCCCGATCACGAACAATGGCGGTTACATGGTAAGGTGTGCCGGGGGTTATGGGCGTGGGAGGAAGGTTGGTGCTCCACAGATTGTCATGCACAACCGGTTTCGCTGTGAAAAGGGAGGAAAAATCAGAAGCATCGACATTAACCACCTTACCATTGGCGACGCCACCGGTTTCACCGGAAATTTTTGGTTCAAATTGTATTTGTTGAAAGGTATCCAGGTCATTGACCCACACTTTGGTATAGGTATCGATGGTGACTTCCAGACTGCTGGATGCTTTATTGCCTGCAATGTCCGTGGCGGATGCTGTCAGGTTATGTACCCCATCCTTAAGAGGGTTAAGAATTCTGGTAGACCACTGACCGCTGTCATTAACCTTAATACCTTCAGCTACTATATTACCATCGTCGTAAAGGGAAATAGATGCTCCGGATTCACCAGTACCCTGAATTAACGGTGTCGTGTCATTGGTCACATTATCCTGATCATCGTCACAGGAATCACTTTCCGGAGCGAGATCTATGGTGACCTCTGTCACTGTATCCAGCAGGAAAGTTGATATGTCCTCGGCATAATTACCGGCAAGATCAACGGTTTCAGCTTTGATGGTGACAGTGCCATCAATCAATCCATATCCTTCGGCTCCAAGCTTTTCAACGGGTGTTTTCCAGTTCAGTGCATCAGGGGAAACAATGGTATTCAGTTCAAAGCTATGCCTTTGGCTATCGGTCAATGTCAAAGTAACCGGTTGTCCCGCCTCCACATGATAAACGAACCCACTTATTTCAAATGCCAGAGACTCTTCATGATTAATGATATTGTCAGCAGTAATGGGTTCTTTGATCGTGATAACTGCCCGGTCATCCATATATTGCCGTTCTTCCGGGGTTAGCCATCGTTGTTCAGTATTTTGTGAACGGTTGTCGCTTTCTGTTGTGAAACCGGCTGTTGGTATAACCTGAAGTGGAATAAGCTCCAGAGTCCATGGTTCTTTCAGGCCATTAAGTGCAAGGTCATCCGATTGGTTAGTATCCTGAAGTGGTGAATCTATACTGGTAATCGAAGCCTCCGATCCTCCTGTAAGAACTTCGTCAGCATCGGAACCAGAAATACTCTCTACAGGGGTAAGCTCGATATGAGTGTCGTCATCAAGCTCAAGTCGATCTCCGGCACTGAGTTGCTCCCCCTCCAATAAAGGGCGCTGTGTACCATCGGGTAATAATTTCCAAGCCTCTCCAGCAATAATGGTGACAATACTATTGCTATCCAGTTGAATGATTTTTTTCATGGCCTCCACCAATCACTGAAAAACAGGTTGAGGAAATGTTTGAGCAGACCATTTCTTGATTAGACGGTTTTGTTCGTTAATGACCAGAGCGGTTACTCTTCGGTTTGCCTGGTTGGCTTGAGGTGTATTGCCTGACTTTATTAGATTTTGTTCACCTTTCCAGCGAATTTTGATTTGGTCAGTACTCAGTCCAAAGTTTTGGATTAACTGCTGTTGGACATGTTCTGCACGCCTCTGTGAAAGCTTCAGATTGTAGTCATCAGAAGCGGGTTGACTGGCATATCCGGTGAGTATGATCGTGCTCTGGGGGTTATCTATAACTACAGTGGCAATTTCTTGCAGAACCTTTTGAGCCTTAGGGCCTGAGAGAGATGATGAATCCCTGGAAAAAAAGATCGTCTGTGCATACTGGCTCAGGACTGCTTCCCATTGCGGGCAGCCGACACTATTAACTGATGCACCCACAGGTGTATTTAAACAGTGATCCCTCTCGTTAATTACACCATCAAGATCATCATCGTGTATATCGAGCGTTTGCTGATGATACGACATGATTCCGGTTTTTTGGCTCATGCAACCGTTCATCAAAACCGGTATTAGCACTGATAGAATCAGGTTGCGTAAGGAGCTGAGACTGCTCATCAAACATGTTCTCCCTGTGAGCCTGTATATGAGATTTCCGCCCGTGACTGTGCCCTGAATAACTCTCTGGAGACCAGTCTGTTGGTAGCGTCAGTCTGAATGAATCAAGGAGCCGGCCGGTTATGTGGAGAAGCCGGTAGCATGAATCCAGCTGTATAGCCCATGCCCGGTTCCATGCCAGCTCAGCTTCAAGGCTTTCATTCTCTGCATTCAATACATCCAGTAATGACCGTTCTCCCAGGACAAATTGTCTTCGGTAAGCGGATACCGTATCCAGACTGTAGGTGACGTGCTTCTGCAATTGAGGGATTTGTTTGTTGAGCTGAGTATGGGCTTCCCATGCGAGACGGGCTTCTTCCTGGGTGTCCAGCAATGCCTGATGGTATATATCCTTCGCTTCGTTCCAACGGCTTAGAGAGGCCTTCATCCGGCCAGAGTCAGCACCGCCATTAAACAGGTTGTAACGGGCATGGAACATGAGGTTGTAATCATCATCACGCCCGATTACTCCATTCATGTTGTAGTTCCATGATCGGGTTGCCTCAAAGGAGATCTCTGGGTAGAAGCGTCCCTTGCTGGCCTGGTACTCACTCTCTGCCGCGTTATTGTCCTGAAGTGCAGATTTGAGTAAAGGATAGTTTTTGCCAGCCAGTAATATTGTCTGCTCCATCGTTTCTGGCAGTAAGTCAAAATCAGGTACAGGTTCGTGCAGAGAATGGGTTGGAGCCCCAACCAGCCTCATTAACTGGAAACGGGCATCCTGCAAATTGTTTTCAGCGGAAATAGTATTGGACTGAGCCCTTGCCAGTCTTCCACTGACAAGGCTGAGGTCTGCAGTGCTCTGCACACCGGACTCAGAACGCTTAAATATGTTGTAGTAGATATCCTGATGAATCTTCAGGTTTTGCTCGGACATGGTCAGTGCCCTTTCCATCATAATTACCGCCAGATAGGTCTGGGCGACTTTTAGAGCCATTTCAGAAGCTGTCGTTATCAAGCGGTACTGTTCAGAGCGTGTTGTCGCTTCAGATCTTTTACTGTCGTGTACTGTTGAAAAGCCGGCAAAAAGCACCTGGCGAAGTGCAATGGAAGACTCATACCGATGAAGGCGGTCACTACTGTTAGGCCCACCGGCACGGGTTGTGGGGTTGGAGGACCATTCATAACCGGAGCCTCCCTGTACGTTCAGTGTTGGCAGGAATCCTGATTTGGCAATGCCCTCCTCATAAATGCGGGTCTGCACTTTTTGAATGGCCTGATGCACCTTCGGGTTCGTCATCAATGCAGTAGATACGGCTTCTTCCAGACTTTGAGCATTTACTGTTGAGATGGTGGATGCAACCATCAGGGCAGGCAGCCAGAATCGAAGATGATGAATACAGGAAAGACGCTTCATAATCATAAAAGTGTCGAAAATGTTCTGGGGGTGATCTTTCCCGCAATGGGGGCAGTGATATTCAGGTAAACAATGTGAGCTATCTGAGAATTAAAATTGAAAAGAACCAGTGATAAAAAGTCTGACTAAGAATAGATGATTTTTTTGTGCTTGGCTGAGAATGGCGGGAGAGGCATTTCTACTCTAGGCTCTGTTCTTGCTATGACAGAACCTGTCTTTCTATGGAGTTGCAATGGCTCAAAGCCCTTTACTGACCAGCTTGATCTGGATTGCCAGGTTTCATGGGATCAGAGTCATTGCAGAAAGTGTACTGACGGGGTTGCCCGTTAAACCAAGTGAGTTTTCCGATGAGTATCTGGAACGAGCTGCTGGGCGCGCGGGGCTTGCCATGTTCACCAGACCTCTTGCATCTCATGAATCACTGGAAGAAAACTGCCCCCCATCGTGCCTTCCCTGTATTGTCTGGTTTGAACAGTCACCCATCGTTGTTGTAGAGATCACCAAAGAGTATGTCGAGCTTCGGCAACCGAAATTTGGGATGGTTACTGAGCGTTTACCTCCTGACGAATTTCTTCAGAGTATTGAAAATAGAATTGTTTTTTTCAGTCGGGCAAGGGTTGAGGATGATCGTGATCCGGGCTATCCACCCGACTGGCGAGATCATTGGTTCTGGGGCTCGTTACTGGAAGGGCGACGTATTTATCGGGAAGTATTGTTAGCGTCCCTGCTCATCAATGTTTTTGCTCTGGCGGTGCCTCTGTTTGTTCGCCTGATCTATGACCGGGTGATTCCAGGTATGGCACTTACCACCCTGAATGCGCTGACCACAGGTGTGGTTGTTGTAATCTCTTTCGAACTGGTCTGTCGACAGTTACGCACCCGATTTATTGATATAGCTGCAAAAAAGTCCGACTTGCTGATGTCCAGTCAGCTATTTGCCAAAATTATGGGAATCCGAATGTTGTTCATTCCTGCTGCCGTTGGCTCATTTGCGCGGCAAGTTCAGGACTTTGAGGCTATTCGGGAGTTTATGACCTCGACCACGCTAACAGCCATGGTTGATTTACCATTTGCCATTCTGTTCCTGATCGTTATAGGGCTTATGGGAGGTCAGCTGGTATGGATTCCCATACTGGTTATTATTGTTATGTCGTTTATCAGTGCCGCTGTCCAACCCCTGCTCCGTCAGAGCATAGAAGAGAGTGAGCGACTCTCTGCACGCAAGCATGGGGATCTGGTGGAAAGCATTACTGGGCTTGAAAGCCTGCGGCTTGCTGGTGCTCAGAGCCGCTTCCAGCGACGCTGGGAGCAGGCTACAGGCCACATGGCGACCTGGGGACTAAAAACCCGTTCAATTACCGGTAATGTCACCGCGGTAGCAACCTGGCTTCAGCAACTGGCAACCGTGGGTATTGTTTATTTCGGCGTGATCTTCATCAGCTCTGCCAGAATGAACATGGGTGCATTGATAGCTATTATGATGCTTTCTGGCAGGGCGATAGCGCCTTTTATGCAACTGGCACTGTTGGGTACGCGATATTACCAGGCTCGCAGTGCTTTTATGGTGATAAACCAGTTAATGGGTGCACCTGAAGAGCAGAGTAAGCAAACGACCTATCGCAGGATAAAAAAATTTCACGGGAATCTCGAGTTAAGGCAGTTGTCGTTTTCTTACCCTGATAGTGCCATTCCTGCTCTTTCTGATGTATCTATGTCCATTAACAGTGGTGAGAAGATTGCTGTGGTGGGTCGTTCTGGCTCGGGGAAATCAACACTTGCCCGTATTCTGGCGGCACTCTACCAACCCGACCAGGGGCAGGTATTTCTGGATAGTATTCCCCAGGAGGATATTCATCCGGCAACCTTGAGGGCAAAAATCGGCTTTTTGGCACAGGACCCCTGGTTATTTCATGGGTCAGTCATGGATAATATCACGATGGGAGCTTCCAGTTTCTCCGAGGTAGATCTGCTGACTACCGCCAGAGACTGTGGTGTGACCCTCTTCACTGGCGACTCTCTGGCTGCATTGGAATACCCGGTGGGCGAAGGTGGACGACAACTCTCTGGTGGTCAACGGCGAGCCGTTGCATTGGCTCGTGCCATGCTATCCAAACCAGACATCCTGATCCTTGATGAGCCCTCTGCCCATATGGATAGCCTGATGGATGCCCGTGTTCAGAAGACTCTCAAGAGTTTACCGGAAAGTGTTACTCTGATAATCATCACTCATAGAAGCAGCCTGTTATCCGCAGTTGGCCGTGTCATTGTACTGGATGGAGGAAAGCTGGTATCCGATCAGCCTGTTCTTGTCAGAGAACATCCGGCATGAGAGCTAAATCGTGGCCGGAATGGTTGCGGTTAACCGCTAATAATCGGCAGCAGGCTCAACTGATGGACATTACTGTCACTTCACGCTGGTTTATCTGGGTGATGGTGGTTTTTGTTGCGTCATTACTTGTCTGGAGCTGTGTGGCCATGATGGATGAGACCGTCACAGGCCATGGACGCATTATCCCTTCCAGCAGAGTTCAAGAGGTTCAGAGCCTGGATGGTGGAACTCTGAAATCGGTGCATGCCAGGGAAGGTGAGTTTGTGCATGCCGGGGACTTACTCTTGCAGATTGATGAAACACGCTATCAATCTTCTTTTCGGGTGAATGAGTCCGAACTGGAAAGTTTGCAGGGTTCTGTGTCTAGGCTTGAGTCAGAGTTATCCGCATTGTCAGGGTTGCAGAATGGCTTATGGGCTATTGATGATCAAAGTGAGATCCATTTTCCTGAAGAGTATCAGAAGCAATTCCCTGAACAGGTGCTTCAGCAAAAAGCATTGAAGAATGAACGAATGGCGGCACTGAAGAGTCAGGTTACCATTCTCGATCAGCAAGTCATCCAGAAACAGCATGAACTGAATGAGTTAAAAGAAAAAATAAAAACTCTGGCTAGAAGCTTACAGCTTGCCAATGAGGAGTTATCGCTCAAGAAGCCGCTCACTGATGATGGCGTTATTACCCGCGTAGAGATTATTAACTTGGAGCGAAAAGTAAATGAGCTTCAGGGAGATCTGACAAATGCTACATTAATGGTGACTCGTCTTGAGTCAGCTTTGGCAGAGTCAGTTGGACGTCGTAATGACCTGATCATTCGTCACAGAGCCGAACTGCAAAAAGAGTTACAGGATACAAGGGATCGGTTAGGTAAACTGTTGGAGGGGCAGACTGGTCTGGAAGACCGAGTACGAAAAGCCGCTTTGTATGCGCCTGTGGATGGCCTGATTAAAACAGTAAAGGTAAATACAGAAGGCAGCGTTATTCAACCAGGAAGTACTGTAGTTGAAATTGTTCCTGCAGAAGATCCGCTCATTTTTGAAGCACGTATTCAACCAGCAGATATTGCCTTCCTTCATTCAGGACAGTTGTCATTGATAAAGTTAAGTGCTTATGAGTTTGCTACTTTTGGTAGTTTAAAAGGACATGTTGATACGATCAGTGTCGATACATTGGATGATGAAAAAGGACTGCCTTATTACCGGGTTCGAATAGTGCTATCAGGTAATAATGGCTCCTTGCTGTTGATCCCCGGCATGACAGGGGTAACCGACATTGTTACAGGGAATAAAAGTGTACTCGAGTATTTTATAAGCCCTTTACTAAGAAATTTCAGTGTACAAAAGAAGGGTTAATGTAAGGGGGTGATTAGTTGGTGGGAAATCTTTGTTTGCTTATTAGGTAATGCTCTGGATTATGGATTCAGAAAAAAAATTGTCATTATCATTATTGTAGTCACTCTCTTCAAAAATACCGATCTGACCATCCTGAGAATACTTTAACCCAATAAGTTAAAGCAAAGTTGAGTTTATGGAATGTGAAAGCTGAAAAGCCTTAAAAGGTTTGCATTGAAAAAGGCAATGTTTCAAACGAGAGTGAAAGATTGCCCTTTATGCTGAGATACTGTCAGCATATAGCTTCTAGAATCTCAGTAGGCACGCAACTGATAGAGGTTGATAAAGAATTTCATACTATTGAGAAGAAATTATTATCAATAGAAGTTACCCTCAAAAAAATGAAGGTTTGATGTGATGATATTGGTAAAAGGTTTGTCTTTCGTGATGATCTGTCTCAAATCATCAATCCTCATGAGGCTATGAGAACAGGCAAATATCCTTTCAACCTGCTTGCACGACTTATACTTTCTCAATGATCATCTTTGTTAGAGTTCCTCTTTCTGCCTCTTCGTAGGGTGGCGATAGACAGAACGCTGGGCAAAGCATACAGCTTTTAGATGAAGTATTATCTTTAAAGAAACCATTGGCTATTGAGGGAGATATTAGCTGTGTAGGAATCATTAACCTGGAACGAAAAACCACTGAGCTTTAGGGGGGATCTGGCCAACGCTCAATTAATGGTGACTCGTCTTGAGTCAGCATTGGCAGAGTCAGTTGTGCGCCGTAATGATCTGGTCATTCGTTAGCGGGCTGAACTGAAAAAAGGGCTGCAGGATAGTCGGGATTGGTTGGGTAAATTACTGGGTGCTGGTGGGGCTGGAAGACCCGGTGCGAAAAGCCGCTTTATATGCACCGGTAGATGGCTTGATTAAAACAGTAAAGATACATAAATAAGTCAGTGTTATTCAGCCAGGAAACACGGTGGTTGAGATTGTACCAGCAGAAGAACCACTTATCCTTGAAGCACGTATTAAGCCCTCAGATATTGGCTTCCTGAGGTCAGGGCAGGCTTAATTAACGGGTTCGAGTCATTCTTCCTGATGGTATTAAATCATTACCTTTATTACTTGGTATGACGGGGGTTGTTGATGTTCTTACTGGTCAGAGAACGATTGCAGAAGTGTTGATATAACCAATGTTCAGAACCTTTCTATTCAGTCTGTGCTGTAACGCTTAGTAATGGTCTGGAGTGACTTTATCTACATTATCATAAGGGTATAGAGAGCTATATGGTGTTTAACTGGATTTTTATGCATGCAAAATTATTTTTAATGCGCTGGGGAACAATTTGGCGATAACCAAAATCTAATTTGGATTAGGGTGTCAATAATAAAAAATAGGGTTGTAGACAAACTTTGCTTTATGAGATTTTTCAGGTTGTAAAGGAATAAAAAAATGGACAGTTTATCTGGACAGTTGCCCGTTTCTCAATACGAAGCATCATCACATGATGTGACTAATCAGTCTCGAAAAGAATCAAAATCTGGTAAAAGAAAGCCTGAATATACGCATGGGCACAGATCTTTGAGCATTACTCCAGAATCTGTAGATGTTCTTACTGTAAACGTAACCCCTGATCCAGGTGAAAAGCTCCCTTCCTTGCCATTGGGAGCTCCTGCCAGAGATAGACAGGTTCGACGGCACTTTAGCCCTGAGGTATTAGCGCCAAGGAGTAAAAAGCTCCAAAGTGATGAAGAAATGTGCAGAAATGCGGATGCATTTGGGGAGCTATATGAAGAAATTACAGGTCTTATAAGAGATTATACCCGGCTATTTGAGCAAGTATCTGTTTCATGCATTGGTCTTGTCTACAAAGTTGAGCCACCAGATACCTTAACATGCTTTAAAAAGCTTCAAGGCCTAATAAGAGAGTATGAGAAAAGGTTAATTGAAAGTTTTCCCTCAATCCGTGCTCGAGGTGTTTCTGATATCAAATTCCAGGATGTCTGTAAGGAGTGGGGGTTGGCAGAGGCTTTCAGTCAGGACGTTAGGCTACTAAAAGATTTTGGAGGTAAGCAAGCGATAGAAAGATGTTATTGGCAGGGTATGAGACTATCAACATCCTTGATTGGTTTTATGTGTAAGCGAATGAAGGCAAATTTTTCTTTTTCTGAAAATATTCATGCAATGCCTAATTTGATGAGGCCAGATTTTGCCCCGCACCTCTATGTTAACTGGATACTGGATAATTTGGAGCTTTTAAAAACTTACTACCAGGTTGCATGTGCTTCAGAGAGGCTTTCGGATATTGACTCTGCACAGATTCAGTCAATATATGATGACGCCATTTTGAATGGCTCTGTCATTATGAAAGAGGTTTGTGATCTGCTTAAATTTACCCACCGGAATCGCTGCGATGTTGATTTTTTTAAACTACTCACTGCGAATGATAAGGTTTTGATTGAATGGCTTGATAGCCTTGATCTTCAGGATTTTGGTAGTGCCAGCTTTGCAAGGGAAAATTCTCGAAGATTGTTTTATACGATTATTGGCTATTGCCTTGTTGGCGACTTAAAGCAAGCATGTTTATGCTTGGAAAGGATGGTAAAAGTACTTCCATTTGGTGCTATTGAAAAAGGCGATATTTTTCTATTGGTTCTTCATCTTACTTACTTGTGCGATATTTTATTTCGGCATAATACAGAAAACCTTTCAAAAGATCTTTTACGAGTATCTGGGTTTGAAAACCTTATAATAATTGCTCAGAGAATTTGTGAGCAAGCAAATATTATTGATAAATTTGGTGGGCAAATATTGCCGGATGATTTGCATTATGATTCTGTTAAGCTGATTCAGTGTATGGGAGATACAGTCAAAGCTATTAGAAAGAGTCTGGAATTCGAAGAAAAGAAAATCAATGATGCAGTTATGGATTTGATTCATAAAGAAGAACTTGAGAAAAAAAATGAACTAGAAGCAAGGCTTAAACGGCAGAGGAAAACGGTTAAAAAGAGTGGGGCTCCTGTCAAAGAGACTGGTGTGAAAACACCTGAGGTTGATGCCACAGAAATAAAAGTCAATGAGGAAACGGAAGAGTTTTCGCTTCATCCCGATATATGTTCGGCCATTAACCTCTATTTGGCTAAGGTGCCATTTCATGAGGTAGAGCATCGCCTGGAAACTTTGTTGGCACATGGCAGTCAGTTAGAAATTGCATTGGCTCAATATGCACTGGCAGATATGCTGCGAGACAAAATTTTGAGTGCAGTTGAACACTGTGAGAGTTACTTGCCCACGATAGAAGAATTTAAGAATATGATTGTTCAGGATACGTTGCCTGTGCTGGGGCTTGACTTTCTGTTTTGTGAAGCAATGCGAGTGTATGCCCGTGCATCAGAACCTGTGAGCAGGGACTTGAATCATCTGCAATCTATAGCCAGTCAGTTTAACAGCCGGTGTTCAGATGAGGGGGAGTTACTACACGATATCGCAGATAAGATGATTGAGTTACATGATCAACTTGCTGATCTGACTACCAGGGGAGAGAAAGTCGCTGAGGATTGTAAGCTGCTGGATAAGTTATATACATTGAGGGGGGGAGTCCTTAGAAAACGGGGGCTGACTGCCTCAAAGGATACAGTCAGGGCTATCGGCCTTAAGGATGCGTCGAACTCGCTCAGAACAAATAGTGATCAAATTGAAAGGGCCTGTTCTTCTCTAAGAGCGTTGCGATCCTGGGAAGTTTGTCATCGTGCGCAACAGATTTTGGATGTTGAAGCACAGAGTTCTCTGGTATTTTCTGGAGAATCTAGCCTCAATCTTCCCTCTACGATTATAGATAATACCATGGAAGCGATGCCTTTCCGTGAGTCTCTGCATCCCGATGGACTTGAGAGTATTGGACCAAGCTCGCAACCGGTAGAAATTTCAGATGTTTCAACTGACGAAACCCTCAGTGTGAAATGGGGGGAGAGTGGATCAATTATTAATCTTCCTTCCGATCATTCAGGTCAGGGAAATGCTGAACTTGAGCAGGTAATAGCATCAATTGATTGCCAAAAGATGATACCAGACTTGTCTGTCCCTGATTTGCCTGAATTTGGTGCTATGGCTGACTCCACTGCATCAGGCAATGAACATGGTGGAATGCAGGAAAGTAGTGATCGCCACAGTCTTGTTTCAAAAAAAACTATACCCCAGCCGGTGATATGTGTGTCCGAGGGGGTTGAGTGTGAGAGCAAAGAGGGTTTGGCTTCTGGCAATACATTTGGTGTTTTTGAGAAAGGCAAATCTGATACAGCGACTATTGTTAACTTACAAAAAGGGGACGCCAACGTTGCTCAGAGGTTTCATGAACTATCACTGGATTTAATCCCCGATTTGATTAAGCAGCAGCTTGTAAAAATGTGCAAACCTGAGGAACTAAAAGCTTTTTTAGATCAAATAGATGATCTTAAGAATCTAAAGACTGATTTGCGTTTTTGGCATCCGGCCAGTGATGCGGTTGAGCATCCAGCCAAGGTATTGGCTGAAGCTTTAAAGCAGCCTGTTCTGATAGTCAGTAGAAAAGAGTCGGCAGTTTTTTATCCGGCAAATCCTGCTATGAATATTTCTGGGTCTATAGTGAGAAATGCCGAAGAGCCGCCAGCCTTTGCTGTGCAAATCAATATTGAAGATGATGACCATGACCCACAATATAGCGATGTTGATGAACTTGATAAGCCAGATTCGCCAATAATGTTTGGTCATGCACTCCCTGACTCTCTTGTGAAGGCATCTTGTCATTCATTTAAAGAAAAAGGGCTGCGCGAAAACCTGAAAGCAGAAGAAGTATCCCTTGCCGAGAAGACTACTCATGTTGCCGGAAAGGGTAAAAAAGCCAGGCAAAGACAAAAGCAAAAGAACAAAAAAGCGCTTGTTAGTAATAAGGCTAAAGAACCAGTAGGGACTGATGTAAAGCCATATGAGCTAGAATCAAAGTTTAATCGATACGTCAAAAAGTTTCTTGAGAAGGGTTGCCTGCGTTCGGGTAAACAGCTTCCTCCGTGGTTTGATGTAAGTCTATGGTTTGACCGATACAATCATCGGCAAATATTCAGTCTGGACGATATCGATGCATTCTCTTCTTTGTGGTCAAATGCCTTTGAAAGCTACGACTACAAAGACTTGAAGTTTGACTTAATGGTATATGCAGAAGCCCTTGAACTAACCATAAAGGCAGAGCTGGATCATGATGAAGTGTTTATCTTTAAACCAGGTATGACGGTAGAAAAGGTTCAGGCAGGTATGAGTTTGCATCATCCCCATATTGAGTTAGTCCGAGTTAAGCGAGAGTGGTTTGCTTCTCACAATCATTATTGGGATAGCTGCGCCTGATCCATGCACGCATATCAGGAAACATGGAAGAAAACAAAATTATATGGTTGACATCATTGATTGGTAACTATGATTATATAAAGTTAAACCTGCAATTTTCTCCCTCGGTTTTACAAACCATTAGTTCCTCAATGAACGTTGAGAAAATTCATGCAATCCTTGGTATGGATTGCCACTGGTTTCCGGCTCTCAGCCCTGCGTATGGGTTGGCAAGAGTCATAGAACAAGCAGCCTCCGGTACGGGTTGCCACTGAAATAGTGAAAACAATGTAAGGACTCCTTCATGCCCGTTATTACGCTTCCCGATGGCAGCAAGCGCGAGTTTGCTGATGCAGTATCCGTAATGGAAGTCGCCCAGGACATCGGTCCAGGGCTGGCCAAGGCGACGCTCGCCGGCCGTGTGAATGGTGAACTGGTGGATGCCAGTGCCAAAATTACTGAAGATTCTGATTTATCCATCATCACTACCCGTGATCAAGAGGGTGTGGATGTTATTCGTCACTCCACGGCGCACCTTCTGGCCATGGCGGTGCAGGACCTGTTTCCTGGCGCTCAGGTGACCATTGGGCCAGTGATTGAAAATGGCTTCTATTATGACTTTTCCTATGAGCGGGCTTTCAATATGGACGATCTGTCCAAAATTGAAAAACGTATGGAAGAGCTGGCAAAACAGGATCTTGCTATTGAGCGGGTTGTGATGAGCCGCGACGAGGCTATCAGTGCTTTCAAGGCAATGGGTGAAGAGTATAAAGTTGAAATCATCAACGACCTGCCGTCCAGTGAAGCTATTTCTGTGTACCGTCAGGGCGAATGGATGGATCTCTGCCGTGGCCCGCATGTCCCGTCTACTGGCAAGCTGAAAGCATTCAAGTTAATGCGGGTTGCAGGTGCCTACTGGCGCGGTGATTCGAATAATGAAATGCTGACCCGTGTCTATGGTACTGCCTGGGAAGATAAGAAAGCCCTTAAAGCCTACCTGCACCGTCTGGAAGAAGCTGAGAAGCGGGATCACCGTAAACTGGCCAAGAAGCTTGACCTGTTCCATATGCAGGAAGAAGCTCCTGGCATGGTGTTCTGGCACCCTAATGGCTGGGCGATCTATCAGGAACTGGAACAGTACATGCGCAACAAGCAGCGTCTGGCCGGTTATGAAGAGATCAAAACACCTCAGCTGGTCGATCGTAGTCTGTGGGAGAAATCTGGTCACTGGGACAAATACGCTGATGGCATGTTTACCACCAGTTCTGAAAACAAGGACATGGCTATTAAGCCGATGAACTGCCCTTGTCACGTACAGGTCTTTAACCAGGGATTGAAGAGTTACCGTGATCTGCCACTGAGATTGGCTGAATTTGGCTCCTGTCATCGAAATGAGCCTTCCGGATCTCTTCATGGGCTGATGCGTGTCCGTGGCTTTGTTCAGGATGATGCCCATATTTTTGCCACAGAAGATCAGATTCAATCTGAAGTTTGTGATTTTATTGATTTTCTGCACAGTGTGTATGATGATTTTGGGTTTGATCGTAACAACCTGATTTATAAGCTCTCAACCCGCCCGGAGAAGCGTGTAGGCTCCGATGAAATCTGGGATAAAGCCGAAAAGGCATTGGCAGAAGCATTGGATGCCAAAGATCTTCCATGGGAAGAGCTGCCGGGTGAAGGCGCTTTCTACGGACCTAAAATAGAGTTTTCCCTGAAAGACTGCATTGGTCGAGTGTGGCAATGTGGTACGATTCAGGTGGATTTCTCCATGCCGGGTCGTCTCGGAGCTGAATATGTGGATGAGCAGGGTGAACGTAAAACACCCGTTATGCTTCACCGCGCGACTCTGGGATCCTTCGAGCGCTTTATCGGTATTCTGATCGAGCATTATGAAGGTGCAATGCCGGTCTGGCTGGCTCCGACGCAGGCTGCTATCCTCAATATCACTGATAGACAGGCAGATTACGCCAGAAAACTGGAGAAAAATCTGTCTGAACAGGGTATCAGGGTAAAAGCGGACTTGAGAAATGAGAAGATCGGCTTTAAAATCCGCGAGCACACCTTAATGAAGGTGCCTTATCTGCTGGTAATCGGCGATAAGGAAATGGAGAATAATACCGTTGCGGTTCGCACTCGTACCGGTGAAGATTTGGGCGTAATGTCCATTGAAGAGTTTAAAGAGCGTCTTGATTCAGACGTTCTCAAGCGTGGCCGTACTGCTTGACCTGCCTGCTTGGAAAATGGTTCCGACCTTTGATTTTGATGTTGTTTATAACAAAAGGTCGGAACTTACTATGTTGCTTACACAGGAGATACAACCATCAGACGCAACAGCTTCCGTGATCGTCGCCCAGTAAAGGCTCCGATTAATGAAAATATCCGTGCAAAAGAAGTCCGCCTTATTGCCGCCGACGGGGAACAAGTCGGGGTTGTAGATATAGCTGACGCTTTGAGTATGGCCCAGGAAGCGGGGCTGGACCTGGTTGAAATTAACGCAACCAGTGAACCACCTGTCTGTAAGATCCTGGATTTCGGTAAGCACCAGTACGAAAGCAAAAAGCAGAAAGCAGCAGCTAAGAAGAAACAGACTTTGATCCAGGTGAAAGAAATTAAATTTCGCCCGGGTACTGAAGAAGGGGATTATCAGGTAAAACTGCGCAACCTGATACGTTTCCTGACTGAGGGCAACAAGGCGAAGGTTTCCCTTCGTTTTCGTGGTCGTGAGATGGCTCACCAGGAGCTGGGCATGGAACTGATGAAGCGGGTTGAGAAAGACCTGGAAGAACTCGGAACCGTTGAACAGTATCCAAAAATGGAAGGCCGTCAACTGATCATGGTGATTGCCCCTAAAAAGAAGAAGTAATTCGTTTTGCAGAGGCCGGCAACTTCCTGAATGAAGTTCAGGTTGGTTGTCGGCCTTTTCGTGAATTACTGTTTTTTAAACTATCCCGACTCCTGCTAGTCCTTTGGATTGTTCGGAGATCGCGAATGCGGAGTGTTTTTCATGCCAAAGATGAAAACCAACAGTGGAGCCGCGAAGCGTTTCAAGAAAACTGCTTCCGGTTACAAGCGTAAAGGTGCCTTTAAGAGTCACATTCTGACCAAGATGACCACCAAGCGTAAGCGTCAGCTGCGTGGTACCTCCCTGGTATCTCCTGCTGATACTGGTCTCGTTAAGCGTATGCTGCGCGACTAATCGCTTTTTTGATCATTTTTTCGGAGAGATAAACTCATGGCACGTGTAAAACGTGGCGTCATTGCACGCCGTCGTCACAAAAAAGTTCTGAAGCAGGCTAAAGGTTATTATGGTGCACGTTCACGTGTATTCCGTGTAGCCAAGCAGGCAGTTACCAAAGCTGGTCAGTATGCTTACCGCGACCGTCGTCAGCGTAAGCGTCAGTTCCGCGCTCTGTGGATTGCCCGTATCAATGCCGGTGCTCGTATGAATGGTCTGTCTTACAGCCGTTTCATCGCAGGCATGAAGAAAGCGGCTATCGAAGTCGATCGTAAGGTTCTGGCCGATCTGGCCGTTCACGACAAAGCGATTTTTGGCCAGCTGGTTGAAAAGGCTAAAGCTGCTCTGGCTTAAGTTTTTATACTGGTTTTTAAAAGGGAGATCTGTTTTACAGGTCTCCCTTTTTTATTTGCCAGGGCCAGTTGACGTTTCATTGCGTGCCCTGATACGCCGTTTGGGTGACACAGAAAAGCGCCATTTGCTTCGTCATACTTGCTTGACGCAGATTAACTACGTGCTGCGTAAGCCTTTCACGCATATGATGCTTTTCTGAGCCACTGAGCTCACAATGAAACGTCAACTGGTCCTAATCATATTTTTGGAAAAATTATCAGTTATGGATAAAAAAGGGGGTATTGCGCCCATAGTTCATGTGTTTTTTATATTAACCACGTTAAATAGGCTGTTTACTCTTCTTCTTGAATGGTGAAGCTTGGATGGTCTGGCCATAAGCCCCAGACATCTATGTGGCGTTTTCCTGTCAGCCAGGTTCCCAATGGGGTATTCCAACGGTTGTGTAGTGTGGTGTATGGCACACTCCCAACGAACTCTAGTCTGAGTTTCAAGCTGGTAGCATCAAGGGGAATATCACCAATCGAACCTTGCAAAAAGCCAGATATTTTTGTCTGCCTCTCTGCTCTGCCTTCCGACGAGTGGTAACTGACAGTGGCAATCACTATATAGCTGCTATGGTTTTTAAAAATAAGTTCAAAATCATTGATTTTCTCAACCCAGAGAGGGATAACCGTCTCACCATGAATTGAGGTAAAAGTGTAAGCGATGGGAACGAGTTCATCAGTCACCTCATTAGGCGTTGCAGGCCAGAGTACTGAGACTATATTGCTGCTGCTTTCTGCACTGGCATAGCTTGCAAAAGCGTTTGCATTTCCCAGCATGCCTTGAAGGCCTTCTCCTTCACCGGAAATACTCCATTCAGCTGAATCAGAAACAGAAGCAAGATTAACGCCGCTCTTTGCCAGTATAACGCCCGTAATGACGCCAAAACCCTGGCTGATTTCTCCGGTCAGCGGGTTAAGCATATTCATTTCCCGGGCAACCGACTTGAGAAATTCCATATTTCTAATGATACTATCAGCGCTATTTGACAAGTGCTGCTCTTCAACAAGAATCCACTGTGCCGACATGGCTCCCTTGGCAGAAAACTCCCACTTTAATGTAACCTGTGCACTGGTTTCTGCAGGCCCGGCGGCCATATTTGTAGAAACCACATTTGGTCCTAGTACATGCTGTGTAGATACTTTTAGCTTTTCTGACAATGGACTGACTTTCATCTTCAGATTGCTCAGGTGAAGCCCAGAAGGATTAAATGAAGAGTCATCTCCAACAACACCGATAGCACCCAATTCTACGCTTTTGCTTAGACTCCAGTTTCCCCACCAGCCGGGTTTAGCCTCACGTATAAGTTCTGTATAGGTATCGGATAAATAGTCATCAGGTAAGGTATTCAGCTCAACGTTGATAGCCAATACAGGCTCAATGCTAAATACCAAAATGACATAAATTGTGACAAGGAGGGGGGGGCTTAGCCGCGACATATTCGGAACTCCAAAGGTGCAAAAAGAATAAGCACAATTGAATCAGCTGGGCTTGAAGTATAGATTGCAATATGTACGACATTGTAAAATTATTTTTTATAGGAAGAGAACCTTTGTAATTAAGCCTGTTTTACTCCACCGGTCAAAAACTCTACCAGGTGTCGAATAACTTTTCGGCGGCTTTTTCAGTGATTCTAAACACTGCTTATCATCCAACAGGGTTCCCTCTATATCGTAATTGAAAACGACACTACTTTTGTAATCACATATGTCTACCAAGCTTGGTATACTGCCTGATGGGTTCAATGAAAGACCTAACTCCCTTAAAGTAAATAGCTCATAGTTAAATAAACCTTCAGGAGGAAAGCAAACTGTGACCTGAAGCAATAAATATATTATAGAAATATATAAGATATTCACCTGACTATTGGGTTTCAATATATAGCTCCCTCCACTATCAACTCATTTCCTTTTTCCTCAACTGGGAGAATCGATTCTGCCAACAAAGGAAAGGGAGTTTCTGATCTGAACTACTTCAAAAGCTGCATTGAAAAAAAATGATAAATCTGGTTTACGTGAGCAGTGCTTCCAAAATCATGGACGAACACGAGCTGACCACTCTTTTGGCACAAAGCAGGGATCGTAATCTTAAGCAAAATGTTACGGGCATGTTGATCTATTGCGATGGAAACTTCTTTCAGGTACTAGAAGGTGAAGAGAAAGACGTTAAAGAGATTTACCGTTCAATCACCAGTGATAGTCGCAATAATGGGAATATAGTATTGATTGAGTCTCAGATTTCTCGACGTAACTTTCCCGAATGGTCCATGGGCTTTAAAGTATTGTGCAAAAATGACTTAATGGAAGTAGCGGGCTTTTCAGAGTTCCTGGTAAGGAATATGGATTTTGATGAGTTCGCTTTCTATCGTGATGCTGTCGTTGAATTGCTGTACAGTTTCAAGAACAGTAACACCTGCCTGGGTTCTTCTAATGGGAGTCGTAGTCATATATCTTGTGCATGTTCTTCCAGTTTTTGAAAATTGAATAATCAATAAGCAAGCAGGCGCCTATTGCGCCTGTTTTAATCGATTAGCTCATCGTTTAAAAAGGCTTTACGTTACTTAATCTTATCTTTTTGATGCTCATAATCGTCATAGAGCGGATTGTTCCATTTACGCGGTTCTAGATTGTTAGTGCCTCTGTCCATATTGTTATAGGCAGCTGACTAAATTCTGTTTATCTTTCCGATGTTTTTAAATATGTACGCCAGTTCAATATGGTGTCCGGACTAATAATAACTAAATTAATGGAGAGATATGATGGATACAACAGCAACAGTCGGTCATCTAAGAAGCGATGACCGCAATATGGAAGTGTCATCGCCATCAGTTGGAGGCTGTGAAACTGCTCGGTTTATGGGGCTCGATGCTACTGAAGCCGAAGGTGCACGTTACAGTAGAAGTAGTGATAGTTCAGAGTCTAAATCATCTATTCGAGATCGTATTGCTTACCCCTTCCGTGCAATTAAGAATCAACTGATCCAATCAGCTTTTTGGGGGGGCGTTGCTGGTGCTGCAGTTGGTTTTTCCATTCCGGCGTTTGTGGGTTATGTCACAGGTAGTATTGCAGGTGGTATCGTTAAACTGGCTAAAATGATTGGATGTCAAAACTCCAATGCCCGTAAAATTGGTGCTGCTATTGGTTTAATAACTGGTGGGCTGGTTGGTTTACCTGTGGCGGTTGCACTTGCTGCTGTTGGTGTGGCTGCTGGTGTTGTTATTGGTACTGCTGGCAGCGTGGTTAAATTACCCGTCGATATTTATCGTGCGGCAACATTGGACAAGTCTGAATTGAATCCATGGGAGCTGGAGGCAAAAAAACATCAGGAAGAGTTTGAAGCTAGGATGAGAAAAATGTTTATGGATCTGGTAGCTGATACACAAATGGGCTATTAAGTGGAAATAGAGCCTGTTAAAGCCACTTCAGCCGAACAATACTAAAAGTAGTTACTATGAGTTGATGTGGAAAAGTTGCTTTTTTTATCGAAACACCACCATATAGTTGAAGAAATTAGACTATATGGTGGTGCTTTTTTGGGGCTAATCTGAAAGATTATACAGCTTCAGAGGATTCAGTTTTAAATACTTTCCGCTCTTTAAGCTCATCTTTCAGGTCAGCGACATCAGTATAGAACTGGTCATACCACTTACGCAGCTGGTAAACAGGACCATCTCCATCGCAAAGTAGTGGGTTATCAATACGTACCTTATTGTCCCAAATCTCTACATCCTCATAAAATGCATCCTGAGCGAGCTTGATGTAAGCCTGAGCCATTTCGCGATTTTGCTCCTCTGTGAGTCCTGGTACTTTCTTGATTAATACACCATAGCGCAGAGTAAAGTTATTCTGGTCAATGGGAACATGGCAGTTCAGGAGTATGGAGTAAATGGGCACACCATTCATCTCACCACTCATATCGGTAATCTGGTAAGACGGGCCGTAGTAAGTGGCAACAGTCTTAAGGTCACTGTCTTCGGAAAGGCGCTCACTGCAACCAATCATGGTCTGCTCAGCTACGTGATTTTCAAACACGTTTGCAAATAGCTTAATAGGGGATCCATGAACTGGGCCAAAGTGTGCCTTGTCCGCTACGTTATCAACCAGCTCCCGGCAATTGGTTTTGATATGCATCTCCGCAATTTCCCAATCGAACCACTCGTCATCAAAGCAGGCATCAATTTTAGGGATAGCCTGTTCTTCGATAGGTGGATTGCCTTCAGGGTCATTCCAGACAAACAGCAGATTATTTTGCTCGCATGAAGGCCAGGCTTTGGTTCTGGCTCTGGGCGGGATACGCTTGGCATAAGGGATGTCATCACAAACACCTTCTGAGTTCCAGCGCCAGTCATGGAATGGGCAGCGAATAGAGTTGCCTTCGATGCAGCCTTTACTCATGTCTGCACCCATATGGGGGCAGTAAGCATTCAGAATATGAACGTTGCCATCTTCACCTTGAAATGCGACCAGCTTGGTACCAAATGCATCAATGGTATGGGCTTTGCCATCCTTGTAGTTTTCCGCTTTACCCAGGCAGTGCCAGCCTCGGGCATATCGATCAGGAATGGGGTTGGTCTCAATCAGGTGCAACTTGCTCATATTATTGTTCTCCTGGCTGCAATATCTGGCATTCTGCCATGTGCGAGGCTATCTTCCCGGCCTGTAAAATAAAAAACACCATGATTCGGGTAGAAGCTTGCATAATCCTCAAATGATGATTTTCCAGTGAGTAGTCACTGGTCATCATCGTCTAAGTGGACGATTGCCTTAGGTGTTGTTGATCTGGGTCAATTTTTCGTTTTTATATGCCATGGTTGATAATTTCCATAGGCCTTAAAACATGGATATCTGAAAATTGAGCTTTTGGGGCAGGGTACTATCCCTGCAGTAAACATGCAGAGAATGCCAAGCCCTGTAGAGAGTTCTTTCTTGTCTGTTACTTGGAAGATAACGCTATCGTCCATCACTGCCCTATCATTCATTCCTCATTTGCCATCCTTTGGCAATCTATCTTTTTCATTAATCAAGCATCGATAGTGCCGCGTCCTTGCCTTACTTTCCTCCACATAAATAACTTTTGCCAGAATTCTGTATTTATGTGTAACGATTTCTGGGAGTAGGTGCACATACCCTTCCATCGTCGACACCGAATTATGGAACTTCTTAAAGGCAGCCATCATGCACACTACAGCTCTTTAAAGGCATGTGGAAATGATCACTTCCAGGATAGTGCGACTAAATACCTCAGTAAAGATCTTGAATGGCGCAGAGCTTGGAGTGCATGTGAACTCACACTTTCCCGGTTAATTGAGAAGGTGGCGGAGCACAGGCTTCACCAACTTCAAAACTGACCAGAGCCAGCACTCAGACAAAGCGAGCTGCGCAGACCGTGGGCGGTTGGTCCCATGACGATTTGAGAACAAACCCTGAGGTTCCTGGCTATGGAGCGTAATTGACGGATAAGCCTAAGACCTCTCTAACATGATATAAGCCCTGCTGTACACGGATGATCTGAGCTGCCTCAGCAAGCTTTCCTTGTATGATCTGGTCATTCACAAGGTCACGAAAGGTCTGATCTATTTTTCCATTCTCAACAGGTTTGGTTAAATATTTCAATGAAACGTCTAGTTCAGTGTATTTTGCCTGATCAGTAATATGAAATTTCTTAAACCACGGTGTCAATGCATTTATGCAGTCATCAATATGTTGTATCTCATGCTCTTCTACCAGCTTGTAGCGAATATCTCCCTGAAGACGTTGATACAAGATTTGAAGGATTAACTCGATTTTTTTAAGGTTTTCTTCAAGAAGATGGTCTTCGTGTAGGTGGATGGTATTGGTGTGTGGGAGGTAGACAAGTAATGACTCTTCGAAAACTCTATGCACGTATAGATAGTTTGATGGCTCAGAGGGCGTAAATGGGATTTCCGAAAAGGGAGCGTTACAGGGGGGCTGTTGAGCGGGCAGATGGTGGGCTGTCAGTAGCTCTGCCTGAACATTATATCTCATATCATGATGAATAATCTGGGCAGTGGGGTAGCTTGTTGCTTCAGGTGCACTGGCTATCGGGTAGATGGGCTGAACTGAACTTGGGGTTTCATGAAATGTATTAACCCGGTTATCTCTAACAAAGCTATGTGCAGCTTTTCTCTCTGGGTATCGTGGGAGCTGAGATATAGCTGGAGCAATATTACTAGCTTGAACGTTTTGTTTATGGCTGTTTTTCTCCAGTTGAGGTATCAGGGGTGGTGCAGTGAGTAGATCCATAGGAGTATGATATCTTCTATTCTGTGGAACATCTTGGGGGATATGGTAACTCGTTGTTGCAGGGGCAGCCGTTGCTGGGTAGCAGGAAGGAACTTGGTTTAAAGTGTCATAAAATGCATGAACCTGAGCAGTCTCAATATCGACCCGCTCCACCTTTTTCTCTGTTGGATGTCGGTTGAGTTGAGCGAAAGCAGAAGCAATGTTGTTTGTTTGAAGTATAGGCTGATTATTGGTCTTCTGGCTATTGAGGAAAGGCTCGGCAGCTTGCTGGGTTTCATGGGAGGCTGGTGAAACAGGTTTCTGGCCTGTGTTTTGAGTGGTCGATATTTTTGTATTACCTCCATCATTGACAGAACTGGACTGAATAAAGCTGAAGGGTCTATTGCCGGACAATATCTCATCGGTAAAGCTGGGCTGAGAAAGTTTAAGAGACCTATGGTTGGGTAAAGCATCATCGATAAGGCTGGGTTGAATAAAGTTGATAGGTCTATTACCGGATAAAATATCATCGACGCTAATAGAAATGTCTAAGCCCATCAGCTTTTTGAAAGAGCTTGGGTTTATCTGAGCCATGTCTTGTAAACTTTTTCTCGTCACTCCCATTTCACGGGCTTTCTGATCAACCGCTTTCATTGCTTCAGTGCTGCAACCAAACTCTTCTTTTAATCTGTCGGTGACTAACAACAAGTTAAGCTCTTTTTGGGTCTGGGTTGCTGGGTTATCAACCAGACAAACTTCAGACGATTTTTGAGGTAAACGAGTCAAACATTTTGAAACCGCAGTGTGAGATACTTCTGAGGCTTGGGCAGTTGCTTGAGAATCTTGTTCTTGTGGACTGTGCTCGACTTGTATTCTGGCTTTTTGTGTTTCAGGTTCAGGAATTGGCTGAGGTGAAGAAGAGGAAGGGTGGCCAGTCGCTGCCAGTACTTGTTGATGGCATCGGGTTCTATACGCTGAGATACTTGTCTTAACCTCTTCATTTCGCTTCATTGCAGCAGGAATGTCTTTGGGCTCAGTGTCAAGAAGAGCAAGAACCCAGCCTGATAAAGCTTGAAGCTTATCGGGACGTACTTGAACAAGATGTGGCGTTTTTACTGCGGAGTTGAAGATGTCGATCGCCAGCTTTTTAAAATCAACTCTAGTAAAACCTAAGTCTATATCGGGTGAAATGCCCTTTAATAGCAGGAGATTACTTATATCTTGATCACTAATAGACTCTGAGCGAAATATTTTTTTCCTCAGGTTACAAATATATTGCCCCCATGCCTGGCATGCGATCAGTTGCCAGCTCTTTCTTTGTTTATCATCTTTCAGTAAGTATAAAAGTTTCTGGTTCTCTATACAGTTTTTCCTGTGGCAATCCATTTTTGATATAACTTTATTGTATTCGGTAAGTGTTCCTGGTTTTCTCATGCTTCCATCTTTGTATATATGATGGAAGAAATGTAAATACAGCTTATGTTTTAATGCTGCAAGCATTTTTGAAAGACGAATACCATCATTCATTTTTCTAACAGTCTTTTCATTTAATGCCCATACTCTTATTTCCTGGGCAGCTATAAGGAAATCGTTATTAACAGCCGGCTCAGAGCTTAATCTACTGGATATTTTGATTAATGCCTGAAAAGCATCATAGCTGGTCATGCCTTCTAATGAATCTTCGAGAATGATTTCTCCATGTTGAAATTTTCGCCACATGGAAATGCATTGATCTGTCATAGTTGTATGTTTTATTAGCTCTTGAATCATTCGCTCTATTTTTAATTTTCTATCAGGGGGGGTTATTATCGTTATGTGGGATGACAGTACGCGTACAACAACTGCGGACAATAAATTTTGTGTATCTTTATTTAGGAAATGATGAATTGGAATAAATTTGCGGAATGTTTTTCTGAAAGAATACAAGGCTGCTAGCAATGACAGGTCATTTTCTCTGTTTTTTTCTTGGGTGAATGTTTCAAGTACCTTGTCCAGTTCATATTTTAGTATTTGACATAAAAGCCTTTCCTGCATAGGGAATTTTCCCCGATGTGCTGACAGAAAATCGGCGGCTTTTTCAAGATCTCCAGATGCAATTATTGAGTCAATTTCTTGGGTATTAAGATGTATTTTCTCAGGTGCAGATGCTCTGTCTTGTGGTGCTACACTTGCTTGGGATTGTTCTTTTTCAATGGATGCTACGTTGGCAAGGTATTGTTTTCTTTTATCAGGTCTTAAAAAGTCAAATCGTCTGGCTGGTCCACCCTCTCCAAGAGTCCACTGGAGGCGGGTGATTGCCCAATGGTTATCACATCTATTTGATAATTTTGCAGCGTAACTTAAATAATCCAGTTCAGACTGGATCATTGTAGTGAGTGTGTTACGAATTTCAGCTCTAACCTCATCACTTGGGGCTTTTCTGTGAAAAGGATGGAAATGAAATATATTGATTGCCTGGTGTAATGCCTCAAAATACTCTTTAGCAAGGCCAGGTCTTGTCTGCTTTCTGATTTCTACGATGCAAGGATGGAGTGTTAACTTATATATGGATTCAAATTTAAGTCTGAGGAGGTTGAAATTATCGTTTTCATCAGGCCTCAACATTTCCTGAAGATAGTTAATGCAGGAAGTCACTCTAATACATGCTTCAATTGGCTCAGAGACACCTTTTAATACATTCTGAAGATACTTTAAGTATGTGTTGACTTTTTGAGAGAAATGACTCCAGGGTTGTAGCTTGAGCTCTTCAAGTAAAGGTGGATGCCAGTCACGTCGTTGTATTGCCTCATTTATTCGAATATGGCTTTCAAGTCTGCCAGGTTCACTTCTAACTTTAACTTGAGCTGACTGCCCCGGCGATTCGAGGCTTCTATAAACTGGTGTTGCAGTAAGTTTCTCCACGTAACTCAGTGGTTGCAATTGAGGTTTTGGGGTTTGCTCTATGCTCTTTTCTTGTTTGGCGGAAAGAGGAAATGTAAGTTGCTGTTTATCATCAGGAAAAAAACTAGTATCTTGGCAGACTGCACCCGATAAACTTTGGGGCTCTATTCTTGAAACACCTTTCACTATTGTAACTTGACTTGGTAATTGCTGAAGTTTCTTCTCAGGACTGGGTATATTAAAAGCTGTAGCTTTCCTGCTCTCATGAAAGCCGATTTTTCTTAATCCGGGGCCCAGGGGGGGAGATTTTGAAGAATAGGGTTTTTCGTCATCTTGCTTGGGTGATTGAAAGCCGGTTTGGGATAAACTGGTTATGTTACGTAAACTATCCATTGCAGAGGCTCTTATTGGAATTAGAGCCTTCCAGTTTAGACTTATATGAGTATTGGAATAATATTTTGTTACTTCAATTAACCCTTGTATTACTCATTGCTGAATGAATAATGATTATTTTTTGGTACTAAGTACCATAATTTTTCTCGTTTATCCCAAAGGGGCAACACTTTTCAGAATCAACCTGACCAGCATGGTTTGCCGGGTAACACCCGTTTTGGAAAATATTGAGCGCAGATGAGCTCGGGCGGTATTACGGCTGATAAACAGGGTCTCTGATGCTTCATCCAGAGTCAGGCCATTGGCCAGATGCATGGCCAGCTGAGCTTCTGCTGGTGTGAGATCAAACAGGGTTTTGACAATGTCCTGAGCGGGTTGTGACTGTCTTTCCGGATCACTGACAAATATTGCGATACAGGGGCGCTTTCCCGTTCCGGACCATTGGGTTGATGGTATTGAGCGAATAATAATTCCAAGGTCACGTTTCCCGGACAGGCGGGCAATACGCATTGCCTGTACGATGGAGGGTGTGTTGTTTCGTTGATGGGCCAGGGTTTCCTTGATCAGTTCCCTGAATCTGCGTGTATCCTGCTGTGTGCCAATTTGTAAGGTGCGGTTATTGACTCTCAGGCCGTCATCTTCATTTTCCAGTTCTTTAGCGACTTGATTGATTTCAAGAACCTTGCCTTCTTCATCAAGTATGATGGTTCCTACTGCCAGCTGGTCCACTGCGCCAGCATAAAGATTGCGCTCAGCCTCCATACGATTCAACTGCATATGCAATTGAACAGACCGCTTGAGGTGGGGGATCAGGGTTTCAATAATTCCTTTGTCATCCTGATCAAAGCCTTTGTCTTCTGTCCCGCGGCTGATTCTTAAACTGCATTTGGCACCGTCAGGTGTGTAGATATCTGCTCCTAAAATATGGTGCACATTTATAGGGGCTAGAAACTGTTGAAAATATTCGGACTGGTGCCGTTCATCTTCAGGAATAAATTCATCCAGGGTTACCACTTGCCCGCTGGGCAGATCTACAAAGGGATCCAAAGCAAAAAAGTGCTCATTATAGGAGGTCAGCGCTTCATTATGATGGTCACCGCCAGTACTGAGAATCAGACCTTCACTATCTTGTGATGGCGGACGTAAAATAAGTGTAGAGAAACTGGCGCCAATCTGCCGTTCCAGCGTTTCCAGAAATAGCTTCCAGGGAACTTTGCTTTGTAATCCCCCGTACAGCTTGTCCACCAAATCACTGAATGCTTCAACACTGATGGTTTTGCTCATTAGGCATTTCTTCGTTTTATGATCCGAATGGTAATCGGAAGATCCATTTGAGCGTGATTATTACCTGTTTTAGGTAGAAATACCAAGGTCGTTTACAGGCTCTGTAGCTTTCATGCATTAAAGTGTCGTTAGTCTCTTCAGACGATGAGAGTTAACCGTACAGCCGCAAAAATTCATCATTGACTTCGCCTGTCTTCTGGGACTACTTCAGCAGCAAGCTGGATAAGGGTTGTGTTACCACAATCATGGCGATACCGGTAACCTTCTTATTTTCCGGACAAGGCAATGAATAATAATAAAAACGAGTTTTCTAAAGGTGTGGCGCTGGTAGTTGGTGGCAGCGGTGGTGTTGGTGCTGCAGTCTGTCATCGTCTGGCAGAGCAGGGCGCGACTGTCGCACTGACTTACAACAAGAACCGGGATAAAGCGCTGGAAGTGGTTGCTTCTCTGGCCAAAGCCGGTGGGCAGGCAGAAGCTTTTCAGCTCAATATGGGGGACAAGGAAAGCGCTGAGAAACTGTTTGCTGACCTTGCCGAGCAGTATGGCAATATTCATACCGTCGTGCTTGCTACTGGTTATGATATCCCCCAGCAGTTTATTTCAGAAACGACACCGGAGCTCTGGCAGGACATTATCCAATCGGATGTGAATGGCTTTTTCAATATTGCGCATACGGCCATTCCTTATCTGAGAAAAGAGGGTGGTGGTTCTATTGTACATATCAGCTCTGCGGGTCTGTTCCGTTTCCCCGCCCGGGATGTCCTCTCTGTTGCACCAAAGGCGGCCATTGAAAGCCTGATAAAAGGGATTGCAAAAGAAGAAGGTGCTTATGGTGTACGGGCAAACAGTGTTGCCATTGGTGTTATTGAAACCGGCATATTTTTAAGGCTGAAAGGCACGGCGTTTGATCAGGAATGGGAGGATGCGGTACTGCAGAACCTCTGCCTGAAACGCTTTGGTCAGGCTGAAGAAGTGGCCGATGCCGTGAGCTTCCTGGCTTCCAACCGGGCACGTTATATTACCGGGCAGATTATTTGTGTAGATGGCGGGTACCACGTTTAAGTCATCAATATCCCTAACAGCGATTCCCATAATAACGACAAGGGGAAACTAACTTGGACAGCAGCAATAATAAAAAAGGCGGGAGCAAACCCTGGGACACCATTGTTGATGTGGTGGTCGTGGGATCTGGTGCAGGGGCATTAACCGCTTCACTGCGTGCCCATGATCTGGGCCTGAAAACGCTGGTCGTGGAAAAAACAGAACAATATGGCGGTACTTCAGCCATCTCCGGTGGTGGCATCTGGATTCCAAACAGCTTTCAGATGCAGGCCATGGGAGTAAAAGACTCTGATGAGGTAGCCGTCGATTACATCAAACGGGTTATTGGAGAAGAGCCGGGTGATGGCCGGATTGAAGCCTATGTGGCCAATGCCAAGAAAATGCTCCGTTACCTCGAAGAGAACACCAGGGTTCGTTATGAAGCCCAGTCAGCCTATGCGGATTACTACCCTGAGCTGCCAGGCGGAATGCCGGGCTATCGCTCCATGGATCCCATGCCTTTTCATGCCAGCAAGCTGGGCAGTGAATTTGAAAACCTGAGACCGACGACACCTGCCACGTTGATGCTGGGGCGAATGGCCATGACCATGAAAGAGGCGCGTGTATTGCTCTGTCGTGGTAAAGGTTTTCTGCTGACCAATATGAGAATCATGTGGCGCTATTATCGGGATATTTTCTGGCGGCTGAAGTCCAAACGGGATCGATTTCTCACCCTGGGAAATGCGCTGATTGCCGCTTTACGTGCCTCCATGCTGGATAGAGATATTCCCCTGTGGTTGAACAGCCCAATGGAATCGCTGGTGGAAGAAAACGGTCAGGTTATCGGGGTGGTAGTTAACCGTGATGGCAAACCGTTAAGGGTAAAGGCCAGGAAAGGGGTGATCATTGGTGCCGGAGGCTTTGAAAGCAATCAGGCCATGCGGGATCAATACCATCCTCAACCTTCACAGAGTCTCTGGAGTGCTGCACCAGAAGGCATTAATACCGGGGACGGCATTCAGGCAGGCCAGAACCTTGGGGCTGCAACGGCATTAATGGAGCACAGCTGGTGGGCACCGACCAGTCATGTTGAGGCTGAAACACGCTCCAGAGCCATGTTTGTAGAGCGTGCTTTACCCAATTGTATTCTGGTCAATAAAGACGGCAAGCGCTTTATGAATGAAGCCGCCCCTTATAACGACTTTGGAGACGGTATGTATGGTACCGAATCTGTACCATGCTGGTTTGTTTTTGATGCTCAATACCGCCATAAATACCCCTGTGGAGCCTTATTGCCGGGTTACGCTGTGCCAGATAAAGCGGTGCCGAAGCGTTATAAAAACTTCTTCCAGAAAGCGGAAAGTCTTGAGGCTCTGGCAGAAAAGATTGGGGTAGATGCATCGGGCCTGCAAGAGACTGTTGTCAATTACAATCAGTACTCAGCAGAAGGCAAAGACCCTGAGTTTGGCAAAGGAGATTCTTTGTTTGACCGTTATTACGGTGACCCCAATACAACGCCTAACCCCTGTCTTGGCCCTTTGGAGAAAGGCCCATTCTATGCGGTGAAAGTTAATATCGGTGATATTGGCACCAAAGGTGGCCTGGTTACCGACGTCGATGGTCAGGTACTTAAAGAGGATGGCTCTCCAATCTCTGGACTTTACGCAATTGGCAATACCTCTGCTTCGGTCATGAAGCAAACCTATCCTGGTGCCGGTTCAACCATCGGCCCAGCCATGACCTTTGGTTATCTTTCGGCAAACCATGTTGCGCAGCGTCAGGTAGATGCCCGTACTGTTAAAGCGGCTGAGAATACTCAGGAGAATAAAAATGCTGTTGAAGCCTGATTCGGTTGTTCTGGTGACTGGTGCCAGCCGTGGTGTTGGTAAGGGGATCGCCCTGGCGCTGGCAGAAAGTGGTGCCACGGTTTATGTTACCGGGAGAAGTCAGCAGGAAGGTGATGCCCCTTTACCGGGAACGGTATTCGCCACTGCTGAAGCAGTCAATGAGCGTGGTGGCAAGGGCATTGCTGTGGTCTGTGATCACAGTGATGATGCTCAGGTTGAGAAACTGTTTGAGCGGATTCAGAAAGAGTCTGGCCGTCTGGATGTGCTGGTGAATAATGCCACTGCCGTTCCTGATGAGTTGACCCAAACTGGCCCATTCTGGCAGAAGAGCCTGTCACTTCTGGATATTCTGGATGTTGGGATGCGCTCCACCTATGTTGCCAGCTATTACGGCGCAAAAATTATGGCAGAGCAGAAACAGGGCTTGATTGTTCATACATCGTCGTTTGGTGGTCGCTGCTATATGCATGGTCCGGCCTATGGCGGTGGCAAGGCTGCGGTGGACAAGTTTGCGGCGGATATGGGGGTTGATCTCAAGCCTCATAATGTCGCCTGTATTTCGCTCTGGTTAGGCCTGGTTCTGACAGAGCGTACCCAGCGTGTATTTGATGCTGAACCTGAAAAATACGCAGACCTGGCTGCGACTGCAGAATCTCCCGAGTTTGGCGGACGTGTGATTGCCGCTCTGGCAAACAGTGATGATATGCTGGAGAGAACGGGGCGAATCTGGGTTGGCGCAGAGCTGGCAGAAGAACTCGGAGTAAAGGATGTGAATGGTGCACAGCCCCCTTCACATCGGGCATTCCTGGGTGGGCCGGCAATACCTAACCCTGCGGTTATTGAATAGCGCTCTCTTGTCTAAAATGTCTGGCCTCATTAAGGTGAGGCCGTCGTTATCCTGCTTTACTGTATTCCTTTAATAATCCTCTTCTCGTTTCATCTTTTTCGCTAGCCTGGATGATCAGGCAAACCATAATCAATCCCATACCAAACCATCCAGTTAGTGCAATTACTTCCTTGACGATAATTACTGCAAGACAAACTGCAACCACCGGCTCAAACAAGGTTAATAAGGTTGCCTTGCTGGCCGGTATGAATCGCAGGCCAAAACCGAAGCAGAGATAGCCCAGAAACATAGGGACCAAGGCCAGATACCAGACAGCTACTGTATTCTCAATGCTTGAGAACAAATGTTCACCGGTAAACAGAAGTGTTGGCAGTAAGATGAGTGAGGCGCAGCAAAAAATACTCCCCATGGCTGATGTTGAATGTGCTCCTTGTTCCATTAATTTCTTGGCGGCGCAGGTATACCCGGCATAAGTCAGTGCCGCCAGCAATCCAAGCAGTACCCCTATCTGTCTGCTTGAATCCTCAATGATAGCCTGGGTGCTATAAGCGTCTGATAAGGTGAGTAATACAATACCTGATGCTCCAAGCACTGCACTGAATAGCCAGCGAAAGGTGATCTGCTTTTTATTAAGCAGCAGGCGCTCAATAATCACGGTCATAAAAGGAGCGCTGGCGATGGAAATCACATTGCCAACAGCGACGCCGGCGAAGTGCATCGATGAGTAAAAGGCTTGCGGATACACCGTTAAAGAGAGAGAACCGATGAGTATTATTCGCCAGGAATGACTGAGTAATAGACACTCTTCTATCAATTTTTTTCTGGCGGTAAGGGCCAGTAATATGCCGCCGATGCCCATGGAAAAAGCACCAACCGCCATGGGGTTTACATCCGATATAAAACTGGCTGCAGCACCAGTGGTTCCCCACATTAAAGCAGATAACAGCACTGCAATGCTGCCTTGGCGGCTGGTATTGATATTTCTCAAAGCATACTTCATTTCCCTGCTCCCTGAGTTGTCATCTTCTTAGCATCTAAGGGTATAGGAGAGATTCAGCATGCACTTTGCTGAAAAGACGCTATGGCTGTTTGATCAGGCGCTTTTCAGGGGCTAGCGGGTAAACGCTTTTGGAGACAGGCCGAAATGGGAGGTGAAACGACGGCTGAAGGCAGAAACATCGTTGTAGCCAACACGTTCTGCAATCAGCTGGATGGGCAGGTCGGTATGGGTCAGCAATGCCTTAGCCTTTTCCATGCGTTTCTTGATAATGTGCTGAATAGCAGTGCAACCGACGGCTTCTTTAAATCGCTTTTTGAACTGCGTAGGACTCAGGCAGGCGATGCTGGCCAGACGGTCTATCGTTAGCTCCGTTTCCAGATGATCAACAATATAAGCGAGGATTGGGCGGATACGAGGGTCCAAGAACTTATTGCCACTTTCCTGTTCCAGCAGGCCGACAAAAACCTCAAGGATTGCTGACTCTATTTTGTTATTCACCTGCCGCTCCAGTTGTTTTTCAACGAAGTGCAGAAAACTGGTTAATGGTGAGGAAATGGCAAAAATCACAAACTCAAGTGCCATCAGGTTGGCAGGCAGTTCCGATAAATCTGCGACGATAAATCGTGCCGCCTCATCGGCATTAAAATGGTGCTCCACGCCGGCCCTGATAACCACGCATTCACCAACAGCGACCTTCCCCCGGTAATCATGGAGCTCAATGCCAATGGTTCCCTGGATAGGCAGAACCAATTGATGGAAGTCGTGAGTGTGTGCCTGTGTTGTTCTGGTATACGAGCGAATGCTCAGACTGTTTTCCATGGATTCCGTCCAACTCCAGTGGCTGCCGCTTTATTCCCTTGCTGATATTAGAACAGAAAGTAACCGGGCAAGGTATCAGTTAGCGATTTGAGGTCATGGAGAGGCCGCATATTGATAGCCGACAATGGCCGGTTTTTGTAATTGAGGGCTGTTATTGGCTGCGTAGAATGGTGTATATCGGAGATCCGGCTTCTTTTTGGGTTTAAAGACGCGGTTCGAATTGGTTGATCAGATAAACAGTAATGATTCAGCAGGGTAGTCTGTTTTCAGACCATCTTCTGAATCCTGGATACAGTGAACAAGCCAGAAAAGCGGTATTTTCATGGAAAATAACAATAAAGAACTGGAAGCCCGAATGGCTGCCACGATTGGTGTTGAGGTGGGTCCACAGCGAAGCTGGGATCCCGTCAATCTTCCAATGATCCGTCACTGGTGTCAGGCCATGGGCGATGATAACCCCATGTACACCAATCTGGAATATGCAGAGCAATCCGACCAGGGATCAATTATTGCACCACCCACCATGATTCAGGCCTGGACCATGAAAGGTGTGACGGAAACGCCGGCACCGGGTTCAGTTCCCAGAACTGAAGAACAGCCATACGTTCTCGATATGCTGGACGAAGCGGGCTATGTCTCTGTTGTGGCGGTTAACTGTGATCAGGAGTATTTCAGTTACGTCAAGCCCGGTGATGATATCTCCCATACCATGACCATTGAGTCGATCTCCGAACTGAAGCACACGGCCCTGGGTGAAGGGTATTTTGTTACTGAACTGTGGACGTTTATTAATCAGGACAATGAAAAAGTTGCAGAGATGCGCTTCCGTCTGTTGAAGTTCAAAGCTCCCCAACAGGCTCAGCGTCCGGCCAGTGCCGACAGCCAGAGCAATAAGCCCAAGGCACCTCAACGTCCCCGTCCGGGATTGAATCGAGACAACGCATTTTTCTGGGAAGGCTTAAAGCAGGGCAGGCTATTAATCCAGCGTTGTACTTCCTGTCAGACCCTGAGGCATCCCCCTTCCCCAATGTGCCCAAGCTGCCAGTCTCTGGAAAAAGACGTGGTAGAAGCCAGTGGTAAGGGTGTGGTTCACAGCTTTGTCAACCTGCATCATCCAGCACTGCCCGCCTTTGATGATCCGAACCCTATTGCTCTGGTGGAGCTGGAAGAAGGCACAAGACTGGTCGCAGGGTTGATCAATATTGAGCCGGAAGACGTCCGTATTGGTATGCCGGTGAAGGCTGAAATTACCCAGTGTGATGATGAGCTGACACTGGCTCTGTTCAGTCCGGTAACAGAATAAATCTGGAAAGCATGATCAGGTGTTGTTGCTCCGATGGTTGGTCGGAGATTGAGGCAACATTTTATAAGAATAAAAAAGAGAATAGCGGAGTCAGTGTAATGGATTTTTCATTTAGTGAAGATCAGGGAGCGATTCGGGATCTGGCAAAACAGATTCTGTCTGATCAGGCAACCGAGACCCGTCTGAACCAGCTGAAAGCTGAAGGTGAAGGGTTTGATAAAAACCTCTGGTATCAGTTTGCAGAATCCGGGCTGCTGGGGATGGCCATTCCTGAATCATCTGGCGGCAGTGGTTTTGGTTTAACAGAGCTCTGCCTGATGCTCGAAGAACAGGGGCGGCATGTTGCCCCTATGCCACTGCTTCCTTCCCTGGTGCTGGCGGCACTGCCGATTGCCCGCTTTGGTTCAAAAGAGCAGCAGGAAAAATACCTGAAGCCACTGGCTTGCGGTGAACACATTCTCACGGCGGCATTTGCCGAGCAGAGTATGCCTGAGGCCATCAGGTCTGAAGCGACAGTCTCCACCAATGGCGACAGCCTGCTTCTGAACGGCACTCGTGAGTGTGTACCGTACGCAGGTGAAGCCAGGGCTATTTTGATGCCAGCAACGGATGAGTCGGGTAAAACGGTATTGCTTCTGGTGGATGCCCAGGCGGCGGGTGTTGAGCTGACCCCGCAGAACAGTACTCATGGCGAACCCCTTTATACCGTGCAAATGGCCGACGTTGCTGTTAGACCACAAGATGTTCTGGTGGATGCTGAGAGTGGTGAAAAAGCATTGGAGTGGATCATTGCCCGTGGTCAGGTGGCTGCTGCTGCGACAATGGTTGGTGTGACTGAAGAGGCCTTACGACGTACGGCTGAATACACGACAGAGCGTAAACAATTTGGTAAGACCATTGCCGGATTCCAAAGCACCACCATGCGTTGCGCAGACGCTTACATCGATATTGAAGCCATGCGCTCCACATACTGGCAGGCGCTCTGGCAACTTGAAGAAGAAAAGGCAGCCGCACCGGCCGTTGCTACCGCTAAATGGTGGGCCTGCATCGGTGGTGGTCGTGTGGTTCATACCGCCCAGCACCTGCATGGCGGTATTGGTGCCGATATTGACTATCCACTCCACCGTTACTTCCTTTGGGCCAAGCAGCTCGAGCTGAGCCTGGGTGGTGGTACCTATCAGCAGGCGGCACTGGGTGCACTGCTGGCGGATGAATCAGCAGAGGTCAATGTATTATGAGTGGGCTCGTGATTGATAATCAGGACAAGACGCAGCAGTTTAATAATCTGCGTTTCGATCAGGTAGACGTTGGCCAGAAGCTCCCGGTTCAGGAGATAGACGTCACAACGCGTCTTATTGTTTCGACGGCACTGGCCTCTCGGGACTATCAAAATGTTCATCATGACCGGGATCAGGCTCAGGCTCTGGGCTCTCAAGATATCTTTATGAATATTCTGACCACCAATGGTCTGGTTGGCCGTTTTATTACGGACTGGACCGGACCAAAAGGGCGTCTGAAATCAGTCAAGATAAAGCTGGGTGTGCCTAATTATGCCGGTGATGTCATGAAACTGGTTGGCAAAGTGCAGGACAAACGGGAAGTATCAGGAGAAAACCTGGTAGAAGTTGCTGTGACTGGTAAGAACAGCATGGGGAATCATGTCACGGGTACCGTAGTGGTCGCCTTGCCGGCAGTAGACCGGGGAGAATAAGAAATGGCAGCAGGATCTCTCAGTGGCCAGGCCGCAATTGTCGGCATTGGTGCAACCGAATTTTCCAAGAACTCTGGCCGCAGTGAAATGACGCTGGCCGTGGAATGTGTAACTTCAGCGTTGGAAGATGCCGGTATTCATCCCTCCGAAGTGGATGGTCTGGTCACCTTCACCCTGGATAATAACCCTGAAATAGAGATATTTCGTGAGATCGGTGGGGAAGAGCTCAAGTTCTTCAGTCGGATTCATTATGGTGGTGGCGCAGCCTGTGCAACCGTACAGCAGGCGGCGATGGCGGTGGCCAGTGGAGTGTGTGAGGTTGTCGTTTGTTACCGTGCGATGAATGAGCGCTCGGAATACCGTTTTGGTGCCGGCATGCAGGACACCCAGGCACAGGCCGATTTTGAAACGGCACATTATGGCTGGTATATCCCCCATGGTCTGGTTACTCCAGCTTCCTGGGTAGCCATGTGTGCACAGCGTTATATGTATGAAACGGGTGCCACGACAGAGGACTTTGGGCGGGTGGCGGTTGCTGCACGACAATTTGCTGCTACTAACCCCAATGCCTGGTTCTATGAACAGCCCATCACCCTGGACGATCATCAGAACTCCCGCTGGATCTGTGAGCCACTGCGTCTGCTGGATTGCTGTCAGGAAAGTGATGGAGGTGTGGCCCTGGTCATTACTTCTGCGGAGCGTGCAAAAAAGCTGAATCATAAACCTGCTCTGATTAAGGGTGCGGCACAGGGTGCCTGTGATGATCCGCAGATGATGACTCACTTCTACCGGCAGGATATCACCCGACTGAGCGAGGTGGGTCTGGTTGCCAAGCAGCTTTACCGCCAGGCAGGTCTGACTCCGGACGATATTCAGACGGCGGTGATCTATGATCACTTCACACCGTTTGTACTGCCACAGCTGGAAGAGTTTGGCTTCTGCGATAAGGGAACTGCGAAAGATTTTATCCGCGATGGCCAGATCACCATGGGAGGAAGGCTGCCTATCAATACCCATGGTGGGCAGATTGGTGAAGCCTATATCCATGGCATGAATGGTATTGCCGAGGCTGTGCGTCAGGTGCGGGGCAGTGCTGTGAATCAGGTTGATCAGGTAAATAATGTGCTGGTATCTGCCGGTACCGGTGTTCCTACCAGTGGCTTGATACTGGGCCAGTGAACATATCAAATGCAGGCCGCCGGGGGACCTGGCTCTCTTCAGGCATAACTTCCATCATGATGGAAGTTATGCCACACCCATCGTTTACATTTCTTCTCTAAGCTCCTTAACCAGCAACATCATTCCTTTTTTCAACAGATCTCTGTGATCAACCTTATTCAGTCGATGAAGATTATTTTTCACACTTGTAAACGGCTGGATACTGTCCATATCAATCGCTATACCCTGACCCTCACTGTTATTAAATGCTGTATTCAGGCAAACAGCACCCAGCAGATTTTGAAACAGGATAAAAAAGCTTTCGATGGCGGTTTCTATGGAAAAACCGACATCCTCCAACGTCATCAGACATTCGTCCATAACGGCCAGCGCACCGGGTTTTAACTGGATCTGACCAAAGAGCGTAATCCAGCCCGGCTCACTGCAAAGTGCTGCGTACATTTTATCCGATGTGTGCAAAAGCCACTGTTCCCAGTTAAGCGGGCTGTCGGGCAAAACCCGGGCATTGATAATGAATTGATCCAGCATCGCCGCCTGAAGTGCTTCTTTATCATCAAAATAGCGATAGATGGCCATGGGGGTCACTGACAGGCGGTCTGCAAGTTTGCGAAAGCTGACATTGTGAACACTGTCTTCGGAGGCGAGGATCAGAGCCATATCGACAATTTGCTGCTGGCTCAGTGCTGCTCTTTTCATGGTTTTCCTGACTGCGTTAACTCTTTCCATAAGTGTTGCAAAAATTAGTATACGGTGTAAACTTTGTTTTTGTATACAGTGTATACTTGTGGTTTGAAAAGAGTATTCGAAAACAATAAAAACAACTGTCCCGGATGGATCTACCAATGCAATCCCTTTTCTTTCATAGCCGACGACTTCTGTTGTCTTATCTCTATCAGGGATTCCTGATGTCACTGAGTTGGGCGTTAAGTATTAAGAAACCCTTTATGCTGGTGCTCTATTTTTCTATGGCGTGCATCCTCTGTGGCATCGGTTTTACGGTGTGGCCGGATACGCTGGCAGCTGTTTTTCATTTCAATAATCTGGATGCGGTTGCCAGAACGGATATTCAGTCCTATTACGGAACCATGCTCATTGCACTGGGCGTGGTATTGGCGGCAGCCTGCAAAACTGAAACCGGTGGACGGGTAGCACTGATGGTGATTGCCGGCTTTGCCGTTGGTTCTGCGGTAGGGCGCATCATAGGTTTTATTCAGGGTGCGCCGGTCATGAGCATTCATGGTGTACTGGTCGTAATTGAGTCCCTGCTGTTTTACCAGGCAGTGACTGTTTTACAACGTCAGAAGCAGCGGGATCAGGAACATAAGAGGGAAGTGTTGCCCATTCTGAATCCGAAAACACCAGAAGAGTTTCGGCCCCTGAGTCAGAGTAATTTTACGGAGCCATTTGAATATTATCGGATGCTTCGGGATCATTATCCGGTTTATAAAATGCCGGGAAAAGATTTTTACTGTATTTCCCGCTTTGAAGATATACAGGCCGTGAGTAAGGACACCGCTGCCTTTTCTTCAAAACTGATGGAGATATTGGTCAGGGGACGCTCCCGGAATCCGGATAAAAAAGGAAAAACGCTGGCAGAACGGCTTGGTGAACTGGGTGTGGTTCCTGTGGATGTACTGGCTTTGCAGGATCCGCCTATCCATAAAGAAGAGCGAAAGGTTGGCCACAGCGGGTTTAATGCGCACTTTGTGAAAAGTCTGGAAAAGGAAGTGGAAGATCTCTGCGACGAGATGATGGATGAATTCCTGCCCAAGGGGAATGTTGAGTTTGTACAGGATTTTGCCTGGCGCTTGCCCATGCGCCTGATTATCCGGTTACTGGGATTGCCGGAAGACGATTTTGAGCAGATCAAATACTGGTGTATGCAGGGTATACGCTCACTGAGCGGTACCGCCAGTCGGGTGGAGCTGATCGAAATCGGTGTGAGCAGTGCACAGTTTACCCGTTATCTCTGGAAGCATTACCTTGAAGCCAAAAAGAATCCGCCTGCCAACTTTACCGGAACACTGATCAAAAACAGTGCTGACCCGGACAGTATTATCAATGATCAGAGAGCAATCGCTATTATTTTGCAGCTGTTGATTGCTGGCAGTGATTCCTCTGCCAGCTCCATGGGCAGTGCGGTCAGGGTGCTGGCCAGGGAGCCTGAGCTTGAGAAGGCGCTCCGGGCTGAGCCAGATAAAATTCCGCTGTTTATTGAAGAGGTGTTTCGGACGGAGTCGGCATTCCAGGGGCATTTCCGGGTCACCACACGGGAAGTGGAGATGCATGGCGTCACCATTCCTTCGGGTGCTCAGGTCTTTCTGATGTGGGCTTCCGGAAATCGGGATGAGCGGTTCTGGGATAACCCGGAAGTGTTTGATATGAACCGGCGACATGTGAAGAAGCACCTGACCTTTGGCTTTGGTGTACACGCCTGCATTGGTCGGGAACTGGCGCGAATGGAGATTCGTATCGTACTGAAAAAGCTGCTTGAGAAAACCAGCCAGTTTGCCATTGTGGGAGATAGTCCTTATGAGGCCAGCATCTTTGCCCGTACTTTGCTAAAGTTACCTTTGGCTTTTGAGGTTGCTGATAAAAAGGATCTGGCTCCTCAATCGGATATGGACTCCGAAGCACTCTTTGGTAAGGAAGCAAACAACGAAAAAGAAGCAGAGTATGTCAGCATTTAATCAAGAAACCGTATTAACCGTGAAGCATTGGAACGATACACTGTTCAGCTTCACCACAACCCGTGACTCATCGCTCAGGTTTCATAATGGCCATTTTGTCATGCTTGGTCTTGAGGTTGAGGGGAAACCATTGATGCGGGCATACAGTATTGCCAGTGCCAACTATGAGGAGCACCTTGAGTTCCTCAGCATCAAAGTGCCTGATGGGCCTCTGACTTCCAGACTTCAGCATTTAAAGCAGGGGGATTCGGTGCTGGTGAGTCGCAAGCCGGTTGGTACACTGGTGGTGGGGGATTTGAAGCCAGCCCAGAACCTGTTCCTTTTTGCTACCGGAACCGGTCTTGCTCCGTTTATGAGCATTATCAAAGACCCTGAAACCTATGAGCGATTTGAGAAGGTTATTCTTGTCCATGGTGTTCGCTACGTCAGTGAGCTGGCTTATCACGACTACCTGCTGGATGATTTGCCCAGCCATGAATACCTGGGTGAAGAGATCCGTCAAAAGCTGATCTACTACCCAACCGTCACCCGTGAATTATTCAGAAATACAGGTCGGCTGACGGATCTGATTACCGGTGGCCAGCTGTGTAATGATCTTGATCTTCCTCCGCTGAATCCGGAAACCGATAAGGCTATGATCTGTGGAAGCCAGGCCATGCTGAATGATACCTGTGACATTCTGGACAGTTTGGGTTTTACAGCATCGGCACATACCGGTGATGTGGCTGACTATGTTATTGAAAGAGCTTTTGTTGAGAAGTAATTGGAGAAATAGCACATAAAACAGAAAAACACTCCCTCCTCTTAATTGGCCAGTTCTTTCTGGCCAATTACTTCCCGAGCTGTATTTTTGTGCGTTTTTTGAGCGAATTATCGTTTTTCTTGTGTTATCCGATCCGTTTGGAGAAAAAAAAACGCCTGAAAGATCGGCTAATAAGCCTGAAATAGCTGGTTATGTTCAAATACCTTTCAGTTCAGGGGAATAGGGTGGATCCCTGACAACATAACAATAATCAGAAAGCGAATAGCTCTTGTTTTGGGGGCATCACATTATGAAAAAAAGCAGTACAAAATTTTTGCTCACGGTCACATTGTCAGCGCTGATTGGTGTTGGTATCGGTTTGGGAATCAGTGGTACCGATGCGGGCAGAATGATTGATGAACGTAAGGCGGAGGTGGCTGGTAACCTGGCCAGCAAGTTTATTGCATCACAATCAGAGCATGACCCGAACCTGAAGGTAAAAACAGTTGCGAAATTGCATCACATTCCCATTGAGGTGGATCGCTTTCAGGAGAATATCTTTCGGGCCAGTGGCGTTGCCAACACCTTTTTGATTAAAACCCCGGAAGGTAATGTCTTGTTTGATACCGGTCTTCCAACTCAGGCTGTAAAACATAAACGACTGCTGAAGGAAGCGGCCGGTGGTGATATTGCCTATATCGTCCTCTCTCACTCACATGGTGACCATATTGGCGGTTTGAAATTCTGGCAGGCGGAATACCCGGATGCCAAAGTCATTGTTCATGAACGGTTCGCAGAAGGGCAGCGTTATCTGAAAGACCTGGAACAATATTTCTGGAACCGGAATCGCACGCTGTATACCTTTATGCCAGAGGAGCCGCCAAAAGAGGGCTCAATGTTTGCCTACGGTGGTATTAACGGCGATATCGTTGTGGAAGATGGTAGTACCTACGAATTTGAGCTGGGTGGCGTTCAGTTTCAGGTAATTCCAACACCCGGCGCAGAAGGGGATGATAACCTGGTGATGTGGATACCTGACCAGAAGGCACTCTTCACCGGAGATGTCTTTGGCCCTCTGTTCCCAATGGTTCCCAACCTGTTTACTTTACGTGGTGAGCGCTTCCGTGATCCTGTCGCCTATATCAACTCACTGGATACCATGGTTGATCTGAAGCCGGAAATCATTTTGCCCAGCCACTTTGATCCTTTGACGGATGCTGCGCAATTACAGAGCGACCTGTTGAAAATGCGGGAAGCCACCCGTTATATCCATGACGCGACCATTGCCGGAATGAATGCGGGTAAAACCCTGTGGCAACTCATGGATGAGGTTCAGCTGCCTGATGAGATCAACATCAGTCAGGGGCACGGCAAGGTGTCCTGGAATGTCCGCAGTATCTGGGAGTACTACAGCACCTGGTTCCACTTTGAGTCCACCACTGAACTATATACGACCCCAGTAAGACAGCTCTATCCTGAACTGGCTGAGCTGGCGGGTGGAGCTGAGCCTCTGATGGTAAAGGCTGAAGAGCAGGTAAGCAGTAACCAACCGGTTAAGGCGCTCCATTATATTGAAATGGTGCTTTCCAGTGAGCCAAACCATAAATCAGCTTACCAGCTGCGTTTACAGGCACTGAAACAGCTGTTGGCTCATGCTTATGAGAATGGCAGTAACTTCAGTGAAACCGGCTGGCTGAAGGCTCGCATTTCAGCAACAGAAAGGGATATCGCTGCGTTGTAAAAACCAGAGAACCAGATGGAAGATAAACAAGCAGCTCAATACGAGCTGCTTTTTTATGGCTATCCCTAAACCATTTATTTCAGTGTCCTTGTTATATCAAGCGTACTGTCTAACTATCGTAATGAACTGCTGATATGGGCGTCAGAGCAAGGCGGAATGGCGAGTAATAGCAGGGCTACTTGTGCCCTCAGGTATTACGAGGAGTTCCAACGCTGGGCTGGCGTCCATTTCACTAGAGCAATGGCGTAGTTAGAAAGCTCGATGGGTATTATTCAAATGGCTTGGCCTGAAAGCTGACCACCTGACTTTCTAACGAAGTCAGACGGGCTAATCATATGAGTGGGTGCTTCGAAGGTGAGTGGATATCGAACAAAAGAGGAGTGTTTGCAGAAGTTGGCACAGAATTAATTGAATAATGACCTATGTAAGTGACTACAAAAAGAAGCCACCTTTGTTCACAAGGTGGCTTCTTCACTGAGCTATCAGATTAATTATTCCTGGTACAGAAACCCATCAACCAGGGGTTGGGAGTACAGTCGTAAATCAGGCGGCCCGCATCGCCGTATGTGCGATCCAGCAACCGTTTAACCCCTTCAGGCGGCATACCGCGCGCTTCCTCAGCCTGAAGTCGCTCCATGGGAATGGGGTAGTCCGCCCAGTCTCTAGGGGCTCTCCAGCCGGGAGGTGGCACTACATTTGACCGTGTACCATTTAATGGATGCAGCAGTCTCCACTCACGAATGGCTTCAGCCATTTTTGCTACCTGCTTGGGATTATTCGCAGCCAGGTTATTATGCTCGTAAGGATCTGCATTAATATCGAACAGGTAATTAGTAACATCAATCGAAGTCAGGGACTGATCAATTTTCTGCACTAGTTTCCACTGGTCATTAAACGCCGTGATACTGAAATGATTTCTAACGGGCGTTTCTGAAACGAAAAAGACGTAATCATCCCTGGCTATTTTCTGTTTGCCGGTCATCGCTTCCAGCATGTCATGACCATCCAGCCGGTAGGTGGTTTCTGGTGTAAAGCCTGCAGCTGAAGCCATGGTTGGAAACACATCCATAACGGTCATGATGCTGTCCACTTTGGTTCCGGCAGGGATCTGTTCAGGCCAGCGAGCCACAGAAGGAACCCGGATACCACCTTCAAATGTGTTGCCCTTGCCTCCTCTGAGAGGGTAGTTGTAGGCACCTGCTCCACCATAAACTGGCCCGCCATTATCACTGAAGAACATGACAATGGTGTTGTCTGCAATGTTCTCTTCATCCAGGGTATTCAAAATACGGCCGATGGCCTGATCCATGGCGTCGACCATGGCGGCATATATTGGACGGGCTTCTGAATTGGTCAATCTGGCCAGCTTACGCATACTTTCCGTGCCGGTACGGGAGCTTTCGGTATCGTCATTCAGGTCTTTGTATTTCTCGATCAGCTCAGCCGGCGCCTGGAGAGGCGTGTGGGGCGCCAGAAAGGGGACATAGGCAAAAAATGGTTTAGTTTTATCCCGCTCCCTGATCCACCGACTGGTATCGTCAGCTAGCAGATACGTTGCATAGCCCTCGGTTTCCTCCGCGACAGAGACGCCATTGCGCTGCAGGTCGGCACCACCTTGATTCTTATAAGGTGGGAAGTAATCAACTTCGGTATTCAGGTGGCCATAAAAGTAGTCAAAGCCGCGCTGGTTGGGAACATAGCTTTCCTGGGACATGCCCAGATGCCATTTACCAAACATGGCTGTCTGATAGCCATTGGCCTTAAACGATTGCGGCATCAGGGTTTCGTTAGGGTTTACCCCATTATTTGACCATGGCATAACGGTGGCGTAGGCAATACCGAGGCGCATGGGATCCCGGGCAGTCATCAGTGCCGCTCTTGTCGGAGAGCAGGTCGGGGCAACGTAAAACCGCTCCATGGTGGCGCCTTCAGCAGCAAGGCTATCGATATTTGGCGTCTCTATTGTTGAGCCATTGATACCGACATCCGCCCAGCCGAGGTCATCGGCCATCATGACAATAATATTGGGCTGATCAGGTTGTACCTGGCCAGTCTCAGCCATGGACATTCCAGGTAAGGCAGTCAGGGCAATGATTGCCCCTGCAATCAAGTGATGAGCGTTGCTGAAGTATCGACGTTTATTGTTTGAGTGTCCCGGAAGTGGCTGGGTTTCACTGTTGTTATTCATGTTTCCTGATCTCCATTCAAACACTTCAACTCCATGAAGACGCTGTTATTCTTTTTATTTTTGTAGTCGAGCTGTCTGCATACATCTCACGTGCAAAGGGGTTCACTTCTTCCTGAGCTTTATGCACAGCACTCAGGCTCGCCGAAGCGAGCCTGATAAATGAACCCTACCAGCTTAGTTAAGCAGTCGCTTCCTCTTTTACTTTATATTGAGCCTTGAGTACCCGCTTCAGAAGCTTTCCGGTCTCTGTACGAGGCAGTTCCTGCACAAACTCAACACTGCGTGGGCACTTGATATTTGAAAGATGCTCACGACAGAAGTCGATGATCTGCTGCTCTGAAACAGACGCTTCCAGTTCCGATGATTGCAGTTGGATAATGGCCTTAACCTCTTCACCAAAGTCTTCGTTGGGGACACCGATCACGGCAACATCTGCCACTTCTGGCAGGGTAATAATCAGGTTCTCGGTTTCCTGTGGGTAGATATTGACGCCACCGGAGATGATCAGATTGGTTCTGCGGTCGGTAAGGTAAAGATATCCCTGCTCATCGACATAACCCACATCACCCAGAGTACTCCAGCCTTGAGAGTGACGGCTGTTTTGGGTTTTCTCCTCTTCATTATGGTATTCGAAGGTATAACTGCCTCCAAAGTACACTGTGCCTTCCTTACCACTGGGAAGCTCTTCCCCGGTTGCTTCATCAACAATATGGATTTCACCGTAGATGGCCTTTCCTACAGAGCCTTTGTGTTCCAGCCACTCCTTGGGATTAATAACGGTCATGCCATTCCCTTCGGAACCTGTGTAATACTCATGAACCACAGGGCCCCACCAGTTGATCATGTTCTCTTTAACGCTGGTTGGGCAGGGTGCTGCAGAATGGACAGCACACTGCAGTGAAGACAGGTCGTAGCGATTTCGGATTTCGGACTCCAGCTTGAGAAAGCGTACGAACATTGTGGGTACCCACTGACTGTGAGTGACCTTGAAGCGCTCGATAAAATGCAGCGCTTTTTCTGGCTCGAACTTTTTCATGATCACAACCGTGGCTCCCAGTCGTGTATAAGCGGATGCCCAGTAAAGAGGTGCTGCATGATACAAAGGAGCGGGCGACAGAAAGACCGAATCACTGCTGGCACCGTAGAGGAATTTCTGCATGGCAGGATAGTTGCCAGCACTGTTCCCCATGCCGAGTGGGCCCTGTACAAATGGACGCTTGATACCTTTTGGCAGGCCTGTTGTGCCTGAGGAGTACATCATGAACATGCCTTCGCACTCATCGTCGATAGGCTCATCGCTCATGTTTTCCAGCTCGGCATCCCAGTCGCGGAAACCATCCACCAGTTGCTCATCCGCTTTGATCATGAACTTTTCAACACCGGCTGGTACTGGCAGCTGGGAAAAGTCGATGGTGTCGGCAAGTTTGCCAGAGGCTATGAAGACACTGGCTTCACAGTTTTCGACAATGTAAGCAATTTCATCACTCTTCAGGCTGGTGGAGATGGGGGTAAAGTACAGCCCGGCCCGGACGGCAGCCCAGCAGATATGTTGAAACTCCAGGCAGTTCTCGATCATGACCGCAACATGGTCACCGGTTTTAAGACCCAGCTGGCGGAACAGCTGAGCACCACGATTACTGAACCGTTCAAGCTCACCAAATGTCAGTTGCTCACCAGTATCCGCAAGAATATAAGCCGGTTTGTCAGGTGTGTTCTGCGCATGGAAAGTGGGATGCATGGTCATAATGTGAACTCTCTTTCTTATTGTTATTTGTTTTGTTCCCACCTTGCAGTGGGAACTGTTCGTGAGAATGACGCTTATAGAAAAGCGAAGGCATCCTGACTCAGTGCCATCATTGCTTTACCAGAAGCCTCGGCTGCTTTGGAATGACTGTCAGCACGGGGTAACAGTCGCTGAAAATAAAATTCTGCTGTCGCCAGTTTGGCCTGATAGAACTCAGGGGCCTCGACACCTTCAGCAATTTTTTGCTGAGCCAGCTGAGCCATCTGTGCCCACATATAGGCCAGTGCCACATAGCCGGAGAACATGGTGTAATCCACGGATGCAGCCCCTACCTCATTAGGGTCACTCATCGCTTTGGAACCAATGGCCATGGTCAGTTCACCCCATTGCTTGTTCAGGGTCCGCAATGGCTCGATAAAGGGTTTCATTGCTTCATTGTTACCAGCGGCTTCACAGAACTTATGAATCCGTTTGGTGAAATTGCGCAGTAGGGTTCCCTGGCTTCCCATGACTTTACGGCCAAGAAGGTCAAGCGCCTGAATTCCGGTAGTACCTTCATAAAGTGTGGCAATACGGGCGTCCCGTGCTATCTGCTCCTGACCATTGTCACGGATATAACCATGCCCACCCAGAACCTGAATGCCCAGGTTAGTGACTTCTACACCAACCTCGGTACAGAATGCCTTGGCTATTGGGGTTAACAGGGAAAGGAGATCATCCGCTGCTCTGGCATTCTCCTCATTGCCGTATTTTGACTGATCCACTAACTGGGCGAGCCAGTAGATGAGTGCCCGTGAACCTTCATTTAATGCTTTCTGAGTAAGAAGCATCCGTCGTACATCCGGGTGTTCAATAATGGGGTCTGCTTCACCATCGGGGTTGGCTGGGCCAGTTAATGCCCTCATCTGTGTGCGTTCCCTGGCATAGTTCAGGGCACCCTGGAATGAGTTCTCCCCCATGGAAACTCCCTGCAGAGCCGTACCAATGCGGGCTGAATTCATGATTTTGAACATGACCTCCAGGCCACTATTCTCTTCACCGACCAGATAGCCCGTAGCTCCATCGAAATTCATCACGCAGGTGGCTGATCCCTTGAGTCCCATCTTCTTTTCAATAGAGCCACAGTGAACAGCATTACGTTCGGTCAGGTTCCCGTTCTCATCGGAGTGAAACTTTGGAACGATAAACAGTGAAATGCCTTTAGTGCCTGACGGGGCTCCTTCTACACGGGCCAGTACCGCGTGAATAATATTCTCAGTCAGGTCATGCTCACCTCCGGAGATAAAAATCTTGGTGCCGGAGAGGGAGTAGCTTCCATCGTCGTTTGACTTGGCTTTGGTCCGGATAAGGCCAACATCCGATCCACAGTGAGCTTCAGTCAGGCACATGGTGCCACCCCATCGGCCACTGATCAGGTGGGGAAGGTAAGTGTTTTTCTGTTCTTCACTGCCTGCAGTCAGAAGACAGGTGACAGGTGCCTGGCTTAAGCCTCCGTACATACTCCACGCATGGTTGGCAGAACCGGTCATCTCTCCCATCATCATGGCGCAGGACCCCGGAAGATTCTGGCCACCGTATTGTTCTGGGAGAGAGAGGCCCAGCCAGCCTGCTTCTGCGTACTGGGCAAAAGCCTGCTTGAAGCCTGCCGGCGTCTGGACATCACCGCCTTCAAAGCGGCAGCCCTCTTCATCACCGCTTTGATTCAGGGGGGCCACCACCTGTTCAGCAAATTTGGCGCCATTGACCAGTATGTCATCGATCAACTCCTGGCCTGGCTGTTCACAGTTGCTCAAAGACTGGTAATGGGTTTCGCTGTTCAGCAGCTCATGGATAACAAACTGGATATCTCTTACAGGGGCTTGGTAATGACTCATTATTGTACCCTTATGCTTATTTTTATGGGCTCTCGCTCCCATGCTCTGCGTGGGAACGAGGTATAACCCTTTATTATTCTTTTAAATGAACAGCTCGTTGCTTTCAGCTCTTTCCAGGAGGATTGCCGGTGGTTCGAACCGTGAACCATAGCGTTTAGCCAGCTCTCTCGCCCTGCAGGCAAATGCACGCAGGCCATAGGCATTGATGAACTGGAATACACCACCCGAATGAGCCGGAAAACCTATACCGAAAATGGAGCCGATATTGCCGTCAGCGGCTGTGTTCACCACGCCTTCTTCAAGCGCTCTTAATGCTTCAAGGCTCTGGCAGAAGGTCAGTCGGTCACGGATATCTTCAAAGGGAATTTCCTGGTAGCCGTTGGGGGCAAAGTGCTCTTTCATGCCCGGCCAGATGTGCTTCTTACCGTTTTTGGGATAGTCATAATAACCACCGCCGTGGATTTTCCCCTTGCGGCCAAACTCTTCGACCATTTTAATGATCAACTCTGCGGCAGGATCGTTATTGATGGGGTTACCCTGTGCTTCAGCATCTGCACGGGTCTGCATGGTGTTTTTGTAGGCGGTTTCCTGGCTTATCTCGTCAATGGCCGCCAGAGGCCCTACCGGTGAACCATTAAAACGGGCGGCATTTTCAATCAGTGCCGGGTTGATTCCTTCCAGAACCATGGTGGCTCCTTCGGAAATCGTTTTGCCGATCACACGGGTTGTGAAAAAGCCCGGGGCATCATTTACGACAATAGGCGTTTTACCCATGGCTTTGGCCAGATCAAAAGCGACGGCCAGAGCATGGTCCGAGGTCTTCACACCACAGATGATTTCAACCAGAGGCATCTTTTCCGCAGGGGAGAAGAAGTGCATGCCAATATAGTTTTCAGGCCTTGAAGAGGCTTCCGCCAGTTCGGTAATGGGCAGAGCAGAGGTATTGGAAGCCAGTATGGCGTTGGTAGGAATAGCCTCTTCGGTTTCCCGGGTAACCTGGGCTTTGATGCGTCGGTCTTCAAACACGGCTTCAATGACCAGATCACAGTCAGCAAGGTCTTCATAACTGGCCGTTGGGATTACTCTGGCCAGGATCTCCTCAGCTTGAGATTCACTGATGCGTTTGTTCTTTTTGCAGACCTGCTCACAGTAGCCTTTACCCTGATCGGCGTTTTCCTGCGAGATATCTTTTAATACGACCTTAATACCGGCTTTGGCTGCGCCAAAGGCAATACCTGCACCCATCTGTCCTGCGCCGAGAATACCGAGCTTCCTGACCGACGTCGGCTCAATTCCCTTTGGACGACTGATACCGTTATTAATGTCGTTCAACTGGAAGAAGAACGTACGAATCATATTCTTCGCCACCTGTGAGGTCATCAGGCTCATAAAGTAGCGTGCTTCAATTTTCTCTGCGGTATCAAAGTCCACGCGGGCGACATCGTTGACGCAGGCCATGATGGCTTTGGGGGCAGGGAAGTTGTTGTTGGTGTTGTTCATGACATTGACTGGCCCGAAGTAAAACAGACCGGCCAGTTCACGGGATATTTCTTTATCGTTGGGCGCACCGCCAGGTATCTTGAAGCCTTTTTCATCCCAGGGCTGGCAGGCTTTTGGATTGGCCAGAAGCCAGGCTTTGGCGCTGGCATGCATTGCTTCTTCGCTATCCACCAGTTCATCAACCCAGCCTTTGGCCAGCGCCTGTTCGGCCTTGAACTTTTTACCGGCAGATAACCAGGTTACGGCTTTTTCACAACCGAACATCCGCACGATACGAACCACGCCACCGGCTCCAGGCATCAAACCAAGCTGGGCTTCTGGCAGCCCGACTTCAACGCCTTTCTGATTGATGGCAATTCTATGATGTGCCGCCAGACAGATTTCATAACCACCGCCCAGAGCTGCGCCGTTAATGCCAACCACAACCGGTACGCTCAGCGTTTCCAGATACCGTAAGGGGAGTTTGGCATCCAGAATGCTCTGGAAGTTGTCTCTGGCTTCCTCTTCGCTGAGCTGAGTCGGTATTTCCAGCAGGCTGGACAGGTCGCCTCCACCAAAGAATGTTTTCTTGCCCGAGCGAATATAAACACCGCTGATATCACCGGCCGAAGCCAGGGCTTGAAGCTCGGAAACGGCTTTCTTCATGGCTTCGATGTATTCGAAGCCCATGGTATTTACCGACTTTCCCGGTTGATCAAGGATCAGTTCAACGATGCCGTTGTCGTCTTTTTCCAGTCGAATGTATTCCATTGATTTGTCCGTTCTTATTTTTATGTAAACGATGCTTTGTCTGGTTACAGCCGCTCAATGATGGTGGCAATACCGATGCCGCCACCGGCACACAGTGTGACCAGTCCTCGTTTCAGATCCCGTCGTTCCATTTCATCCAGCAGTGTGCCAACCAGCATGGCGCCTGTTGCTCCAATAGGGTGGCCCATGGCAATAGCTCCGCCATTGACGTTGATTTTTTCATCGGGAATATTCAGCGCTTTCTGGTAGCGAAGAACCACGGCCGCAAAGGCTTCATTAAGTTCAAACAGATCAATGTCGTCCAGTGTCAGCCCGGCTTTGGCCAGTACCTTTTCTGTAGCAGGTACCGGACCGGCCAGCATGATCGTTGGCTCAGTACCGGTGGTTGCGCAGGCGACAATGCGAGCTCTTGGGGTAAGGTTCTGCGCAGCTCCTGCCGCTTCACTGCCTACCAGAACCAGCGAAGCGCCATCCACAATGCCGGATGAATTACCTGCGGTATGGATATAGTCCAGTGCTTCAACTTCCGGGTATTTGAATTTCAGCAGGTCGCCATGACCAAGGTCGCCAAACATCTGAAAAGAGGAAGGGAGTTTTGTCAGGCTCTCGGAGGTAATGTCACCCCGGATGGTTTCATCGTGATCCAGAATGGTCAGGCCATTCATGTCTTTGACGGGGATGATAGAACGATCAAAATAGCCATTTTTCCGAGCATGAGCCGCACGCTGTTGTGACATCAGCGCATACTGATCGAGATCGGAGCGGCTGAAACCTTCCAGTCTTGCTGTCAGATCGGCGGCAACACCCTGGGAGATGCCATAACTTTCCATGGCTGTCCAGGGATCACCTGCTGCAGCTCCGCTGGCACCGATACCCAGCCGGGACATGGACTCAACACCTCCGGCCACTACCATCTCTTCAAACCCGGAACGGACTTTCATCGCGGCCAGGTTAACGGCATCCAGACCTCCGGCGCAGTAGCGGTGCAGTTGTGCCCCAGTAGTGATGTCATCCCAGCTGGAATAGACGAGGGCAGTCTTCGCAATATTCTGGCCCTGTTCGTTCACCGGTTCTCCGGTAGCCAGGATCAGATCATCCACCTGTCGGGTATCCAGCTGGTTTCTTTCCTTCATGCTCTCCAGAAGGTTGGTTACCAGATCAATGGGTTTGACTTCATAGAGACTGCCGGCGGGTTTGCTGGGGGCTCCCGCTTTTCCCCGACCTCTTGGCGTGCGGATCGCATCGTAGATATAGGCTTCAGTGGTCATGTTTATTCCTGATTTTTCTTTTTAGTTATTAGGTTCAGGCGCTGGCAGGAGCGAGCACACCCCATTCGGCCAGTACTGCTCCGGTATCTTCCCCAGTGGACCGTGGACCATGAGAAATGGTGGCTTCTGTCCGGCTGAAGCGGGGCGTTGGTGATGGCTGCAATACCCCTTCCACTTCGGTATAGGTGCCACGGGCCTGATTGTGGGGGTGGTCTGGCGCTTCCCAGATTGACAGTACCGGGGCAAAACAGGCATCGGTGCCTTCCAGCAGTTCGCACCATTGATCCCGTGTTTTGGTCTTGAACAACTCCGCCAGTGTTTCTTTATAATCTTCCCACTGACTTTTGTTCATCTGGTTGCCAGGTTCTTGTAGGAGAGAGTGTTTATCCAGTCCTGTTTTTTCCAGCAGCTGCAGATAAAACTGAGGTTCAATGGCACCAATAGCGATGTATTTTTCATCCGCTGTTTCGTAGGTGTCGTAGAAGTGAGCGCCCCCATCAAGCAGTCCGGCACCGCGCTCTTCTGTGAACATGCCATAGCCGCGGAGGGTGAAAAACATGGTCATTAAGGCGGCACTGCCATCCACCATGGAGCTGTCGATGACCTGGCCCTTACCCGACTTCTGTGCTTCCAGCAGGCCGCAGACAATGCCAAAAGCCAGCATCATGGCACCTCCGCCAAAATCACCCACCAGGTTCAGAGGTGCGATGGGCTTTCCTCCTTTTCGGCCAATGGCGTGGAGTGCTCCGGATAGTGCGATGTAGTTGATATCATGGCCTGCTGTTTTGGCCAGAGGGCCATCCTGTCCCCAGCCAGTTATACGACCATAGACAAGTTTCGGGTTCCGGGCTAAACAGTCTTTAGGGCCGACCCCCAGTTTTTCTGCCACGCCTGGGCGAAATCCCTCAAAAATGGCATCCGCCTTTTCGCAGAGCTTGAGCAGTGTTTCAACACCTTCGGGTGTTTTCAGGTCCAGGGCTACTGAACGTCTGCCACGCATGGCAATGTCCTTGATTTTCATGCCTCCAGACTGCGCCCGCTCGATACTGATGACTTCGGCACCCATATCGGCCAGCATCATCCCGCAGAATGGACCTGGACCAATACCTACTAACTCTATAATTCTGAAACCTTTCAGTGGACCCATCAGATACTCCCCGAATTTTATTATTAATCTTCTGGCAACAGGTTTATGAGCCATGACTATCTATTCATGGTCGAGTATAGTGAGCAGAAATTGGGATCTCTGGTCTGGTTCGGCCTGATTTTTGGTGATCAGAGGCTCCGAGGCTGGATGGATAAGAAGAACACGTTATGTCCGCTATGATAAAAAAAGAGACGACCATCGCGACACTGGGACGTGCCATCAGTATCACGCTTGAGCATTATGGCTGTGACAGTAAAGCCGTGTTTGATGCCGCTGGACTGGATATATCATTGTCGTACGACCCCGGGGCGCGTTACGACTCCCGCAAATTCGCCAATCTCTGGCGGCTGGCTGCTCATGCCAGCGGTGACCCCGCTTTTGGTCTTGAAGTTCCCAAGGTTCGCCCTCCTCTGAACCCCGCTCTGGATGCGGCGTTTTCTTCCAGTGATAATCTGCTGCAGGCACTTGATCGTCTTTGTAAGATGTTTCATTTCGTCAATGAAATGAGTGCGCTGAAACTGTCACAGGAAGGCAGCAGTATTTTCCTTGAGTATATAACCTCTGAAGTGCATCGAGAGGTGGTGGCATTCGAGGGGATTGATGCGCTTTTTGCCGCATTAATACACAATATCCGCCAATTGATGGATCCGGATTTCAAGGCAAAAGGTGTCTATTTTGTCAGGCCAGAGCCGGAGAAGGTTGGGCCGTACCTGGAGATGTTTAATGCTCCCGTTATGTTTGGCCAGTCTATTAATCGGCTTGAGTTTGATTCAGCCCTGTTATCAAAGCCACTGTTAAGTGCCAATCCGGAAATTGCTCATTTGAATGAACAGATTGTTCTTGAGTACCTGGAGCGCTCTGAACGTGATGAAGTTCTGCTGAATACCCGCTTTCATATCATTGCCCAATTGCCTTACGGAGAACCGAATCAGGAAGTGATTGCCGGCCTGATGAATATCTCTTCCCGGCAGTTGAGGCGCAAACTGAATGAGTTGGGTACCAACTACAGTCAGGTGCTGCTGGATGTCCGCCATGAAATGGCGAAAAAGTATTTAAGCCAGAATAAGCTGGCTTTGAGCGAAATTACCCAGCTACTGGGGTTTTCTGATCAGAGTAATTTCACCAAAGCGTTCAAGCGGTGGCAGGGGGAAACGCCCATAGCCTTTCGTAAAAATACAGCAATATCGATATAGGGTCTTATTGCTGGTACTAATGCATTGTTGACCAGTTCATATCCGGGGCTTTCTCTTCGCCAAACCAGCAGCATAGAAACTCTCTGAATTGGACGAGCCGGCCATTTTCAATGGTAAAGATATGAGCCCAGCGGTTATAGAAAGGTTGGTCTCTGGAAATATCCTTACCAGACTCTTCGCCCAGTGCAACAACGGTGTCGCCTTGAACAATAAACTCCTTGGGATTAAAGGAGGAGAATGTCCAGGTTTCTCCCAGGATATCCAGAAATTGTTGAACACCCTGTTTGCCTCGGTAACTCTGGCACTTCTTCAAATCGGCCGGACCATTGACAACCCAGTGTATGTCTTCATGGCAGAGATCAATAAATCCAGCCAAATTTCCTTCAGAAAAAAGCTGATAGATGGTTTGAGTGACTTCAAGTGGTGTTTTCATAGAGGAGCTATCTGTTCATGTAAACACTACAGGATAGTCCCTGCTTTACAGTACAAATGTATTACTATTGAGTACCTTTTCTAGCGATTTGAACTTTCTGTGGCTTTGCTAAACGGACTAACATTGAGGTTTCAATAACTGCACTGGCAACAATGAAAAGAAGTAAAGCCAGCATAAGGCAGGAGGCTGTTGTCGTTGTGGTAATGGTCATCTTGACTGATGCCAGGAAAAACCTGACCCTCTGGGAATTAAAAATGTGATTACTATTTAATCGCAGAGCTGCTTTCTGGACAATTCAGAAAATTGTATAACCTCTAAAAGTATCTTTGATAAGCCCCCCTTTCAGAGGCTGTTTTTCTAACGTGCTAATGACCCAGTGTTATCTGTCAGGCAGTGCTTTTCGCGGTATTTTCTGGGGGTAGTGCCTGATTGTTTACTGAACTGGCTGTAAAATGTGGACTGGCTTTTGTAGCCAACTTCCAGGGCAATATCGAGCAGCTTTCGGTGTTGGTTCGTAGGGTCTTCAAGCAGTTGTTGAGCTTTATGGATTCGGTAGCGGTTGACCAGTTCATAGAAGTTCCCTCCTGACCTCAGGTTGATTACCTGACTTAATTCGTGCGAGGTAACGCCCAGCAGGTCAGCAAGCTGGCTTAGATTGAGGTCTTCACGCATATAGGTCAGGTCCTGTTCAAAGCACGCCTGTAATTTCCCCCAGATATGATTGATGGAGTCATCATCAAGAGCGGATCGTTCGTATTTAGTCTGTGTTGGGTGTTCTTCAGTGAGAGAAGGTTGTTCGACTCTCTCGAGTACTTTCTGAACTTCTCCGGTAAAAATTCTGGGCTGTCTGAGTCCGCCAATGGCAATGAGATAGATAACGCCAAAGTCCAGAAAAAGGAAAAAAGAAGGTTGCTCGTTAATGAGTCCCAGGCTAAGCAGTAAACCTGTGGCGATATAGGTGAGACGAAGCGTGATGATGTAAATAATCAGCCATTTGAGCCAGCCCAGTGTGATTGGACCCAGTGAGGAGAAGGTTTTCTTCAGCCGGTGTTCGTGGGAGTGCAGTAAGCGCAGGGCTGCCACGCCATAAACAAACAATATCAGGCTGTTCAGCAGGTAGAAAACAGCGATGGCATGATCAACCTCAGATATTTGACTGGCAGATGGTAATGGCTGCTCTGGCGCGATGGCCAGCCAGGCCAGTAATCCTGGTAAAAGACAGAGGGTATGTATAAGCAGTTGTCGGACAAAGGCAAACTGTTGTTCGGTGAGTGAGCGAACATACAGGTAAATCAATGGGCCCTTCATAATCATCAACAGATAGATGATATAGAAAGGTTGGTAAATGATTGCTTCGGTTCTCACCGCCAGATGGAGAGCAATACCCATGGTGTTAATGCCGATAAACATAGCGAGGAGTTTATTGGCATTGGGGGTCTCACTGCGAACTGCGAGAATGATGACCAGTAACAACAGTCCCTGGGACAGGACAAACAATTGAACAGCGGATAACCAATCCATGCCTGTGACCCTTTATACTTATTATGAAAAAGCGTTAGTGTATCTGGGCGTCAGGGTAGCGGAATCAGTCGGAAATTGCATCCAGCCATTGTTCTGCAACTGCCTGTTCAGAGAGAGCAAATGCTTTGATTTCCATACCGGGGAATAGCATGCCTTCTATCTCACTGACATTCCGAACCCACTGGGTATCGCTAAGCACGGCGATTCGGCTGAAACGGCGAAATGCACTGAATGCCCGTGGCAGCTGGGAAAGTTTAATGCCCATGGCACCCAGTGTCGGCATATGAAGCGCTTCTATGCGATAGAGCATGGTGCCCTGTTTAATGTTTTTTGTTTTTTCAACGAACTGGTCAATTGCCTTGCTCATCTGTTCAGCATCAAGCTGTCCATCGAGCGAAAGGTCAATACGATTGTGGGAGTGAGGTGTAATGGTCAGCATGTTGTTCTCCCTTCCTTGTTGGCGTTAGTTACTAATTACGTTAACAAAGAAGAAGGGAGCAGGATAGGCGCAACTGATGATCTCAATCAGTGACTCCGGTGTTTCTTCACTTCATCGTCTAAAAGATGCTTTTTCAGCGACTCCAGCGAGGTTTTTCATATTGGCTGTAGTCGATGTCTTCCAATGGCCAGCTACCCTGCTTTTGTTTTTTTCTTTCAGCCACACTCATTCCGAAAATGGCCCGGCAGGTGCGCTCTTTGAGGTCAATCAGCTCCTGCGGTGTCACCAGTCCAAGGAATACACCGGCTTCCATAAAGCCTTCGAGACGGTGGCGCTCCAAAGGGGAGGGAGGGTAGCCTTGTCTGGAGGCTGACGACAGTCTGGTCAGCCTTGTTTCCACTTCATCCAGAAAATGATGTTTGTCCATAGGGTTTTGACAGTTCGCTCCTTATAAGAGCTACTCAGCGTTGTTCAAGATAACTCACATATACATGAACATCATCTCATAAACCAGTGCTGGACGCTCTTCACCAACCACATGGACCTGTTGCTCCATCGTGACCGTTGTGCCTTTGGCACTGCCCGTAATGGCTTTAACCCGGCTGCGGCAATGAATTTTACTGTTTGCAGGAACGATACCGGTAAACCGGAGTTTGTCAGAGCCAACATTCAACATGTTTTTAAAGCCGGTGACTTCAAAGGTTTGTGGGGTCTGCATTTTAGGCAGCAAAACCAGTGTCAGAAATCCATGGGCAATGGTGGTTTTAAACGGGCTGTATTGGGCGCACTTCTCGGTATCGGTATGTAACCAGTAACTATCGCCGGAAAGCTCGGCAAACTGGTTGATCAGTTCCTGGGAAACGGTAACCTGTTCACTCCAGTCACTGAAAGCTTCAGTGACTTCAGCCTGCATGGCGTCGATATCTTTAAAGTCGTACTTTTTCATTATTATTCTCTTTGTTGATGTTATTTTTTTCGCACACCACTGCGCTTCAGTTGGCATCCTAGCGGATTTTTTTTCAGCCCGGTAGCGGCTGATTTTGCCCATGCACCTTGGACAGGTTCTGCCATTTATCGGCTGCTTGCCATCCACTACCTTTTCACCTAATCGCTAATAACAAGAACAAGGAGTCTGTCGTGGCGGAAGCAGTCATTGTTGAAGCACTACGTACCCCCATTGCCCGAGGTAAGCCTGTCGTCGGGGATCTTCATGGTTTTCATGCTACTGAGTTGCTGGCTCTGTCCATGCGGGCTGTTGTTGAAAAAGCAGGGCTTGAGTATGACGACGTTGAGCAGCTGATTGGTGGGTGTGTTACCCAGGCCGGGGAGCAGGCTGGCAATATAACCCGGAATGCCTGGTTATCCATGGGCAATACCTGGGGAGCGGGAGCCACGACGATTGATGCCCAGTGTGGCTCTGCCCAGCAGGCTAACCATTTGATTTCCTCCCTGGTTCGCGGTGGGTCTATTGATGTAGGCGTTGCCTGTGGTGTTGAAGCCATGAGCCGCGTTGGACTGGGTATGAATGTCTATAACGGTCCAGGCTTCTTCTTACCCAGGAACTGGCCTTGGGACAGCACGCCAGACCAGTTTGCAAGTGCTGAGCGAATCGCGGCCAACCGTGGAATTACACGGCAGGAAGCGGATGAATTTGCACTTCGATCCCAGCAGCGGGCGAAAGCAGCCTGGGAAGCAGGCTACTTTGATCGTGAAGTGTTCTCTGTCGATGCCCCGGCTTTTGGTGAAGATGGTAAGCCAAATGGTGAAACCAGAAAGGTGAGTCGAGACCAGGGCTTCCGTGATACGACGATGGAAAGCCTGGGTAACCTGAAAGCCGTGGCTGAAGGTGGTATCCACACCCCGGGCAACTCCTCCCAGATTTCTGATGGATCCGCTGCAATTTTGTGGATGAGCAAAGAAGAAGCTCTGGCCAGAGGTTTGAAGCCAAGAGCACGGATTCTGACCGATGTTGTGGTGGGTACTGATCCTTATTATCTGCTGGATGGCCCAGTGGATGCCACAAAAGCATTGTTAAAGAAAAGCGGCATGAGCCTCAGTGATATTGACCTGTTTGAGGTGAATGAAGCGTTTGCCGCTGTTGTCCTTTCCTGGGCCCGGGTATATGAGCCGGATATGGATAAAGTAAACGTCAATGGTGGTGCGATTGCCCTTGGCCACCCCGTGGGCAGTACCGGTACCCGTCTGATTGTTTCAGCCCTTCACGAACTGGAGCGGACTGACAAGAATACCGCGTTGATCACCATGTGCTGTGGTGCATCAGTGGGTACCGGCACCATTATTGAGCGTCTTTAGGTTTACAAGATGTTGAACCACAAAGGGCACGAAGCACGCAAAGAAAAGACTTTTTTATAGTTTTCCTTTGTGATCTTTGTGGTTGAAAAAAAACTATAAGAATAGGAAAGAGTTATGACTTCTCGTAACGGAGAGCTGGACGGAAAAGTCGCCATTGTTACCGGTGCCGGTCGTGGTCTGGGACGTGCTGAAGCATTGAATCTGGCCAGAGAAGGTGCCCGGGTTGTTATTAATGATTTGGGTGGTAATCCGGATGCTGAAGCTGCTGCAATGTCCGTAGTTGAAGAGATCAAAGGCTTTGGTGGTGAGGCGTTTGCCTTCTTTGGTGACTGCGCCGACTGGAATGATTCTGAGCAGCTGTTCAAAAAGGCGCTGGATACCTGGGGTGATGTCAATATCCTGGTCAACAACGCCGGTTTCTGTCGAGATCGACTGATCTTCAACATGACAGAAGATGAGTTTGATACGGTAGTTCGTGTCCACCTGAAAGGACACTTTGTCAACATGCGTCATGCGACCAAGTACTGGCGTGAAAAATGTAAGGCGGATGGAGCCCCTGTTTATGGCAGGCTGGTCAGTACTTCTTCAGAAGCATTTCTGTTTGGTTCGGCCGGACAGCCTAACTACGCAGCGGCAAAGGCAGGCATTGTTGCCATGACCATGGGGGCTGCTCAGGTGATGTACAACTATGGGGTGACAGCTAATGTTATCTGCCCGAGAGCGCGGACGGATATGACCAATCAGGGCGTAACCGCCAGCATGTTTGCCAAGCCGGAGTCCGGTTTTGATACGTTTGCTCCGGAAAACGTCAGTCCTCTCGTCACCTATCTTGCATCACCAGAGGCGGGTAACGTTTCCGGACAGGTATTTGTGGTATGGGGTAAGCAGGTAGTGGTTGTTGACAGTCCGAAAGAGGCGGCACAGTTCAACAGCCCAGAGGCCTGGACTCAAGAGTCTCTCAATAAATCACTGGGTGAGTACTTTGCCAATAAAGTACCCGTTCGTGATGGGTTCAGTGTGATTCCACAGTAATTGTCGTTTTCTTACCGGCCTTCTTATCAACCGTTAAAAAGGCCGGTACTGCCTGAGAGAATAATCATGCAAACACATGCACTCGGGGAGAAAGAGAACACTGGCTCTCATCAGAAAAAGCAGGAACTGGTTCAGTTGCTTCGTTCGATTAATGAGCAACTGGTCAGCAGTGATCTTTCCGAAGAAGCAATGGCTGATGCCAGTCATCAGCTGGCATCTATTCATAACCGGTTGTCCGGGTTTTCAGAACGTACTTATCAAGCCGTTTTTGCGCCGAGCGATGATGAAGAATCTGCTGAACTGGGGTATAACGCAAAGACGCTTCAGGGGCTGTATACCCCGGTGAGTGGCTGCTGTAATGCCGTTGCGCCGGAAGTGACTTATTTTACGGAGTCTTCGGGTTCCGGGGATCGGGTGTCTGCCAGAGTCTGTTATGGCAAAGCGTTTGAAGGTGGTCCCGGTCTGGTTCACGGAGGCTTTATCGCGGCACTCTTTGATGAGCTGTTTGGTGTTGTTCAACATCAGAAAGAGCTGCCCAGTATGACGGCCAGTCTGACTCTGCGCTACGTGAAACCAACACCTCTGCATACTGAGCTGCGCTATGAAGCCTGGGTGGTAGAAACCCGGGGGCGAAAGTCGACAATGAAAGCGGTGCTGAAAAATGGGGATGACGTGCTGGTTGAGGCAGAAGCCCTGTTTGTTACGGTACTCAGAAAGAATTATCAGAAGCTGGTTGACCGCAGAGTAGCGGGTTAACTAGGAGGCTGTTCGAGAATAGACTGCCCTGCACGGCAACTGCTCCTGCGTTGCTCTAGCTCCTGCGTCCATGCAGTCGTGCGGTGGCAGATAATTGGTCTAATAAAACCTTTTTGTTCGGCAAATAGAACCACTATTCACCTCACAAAAAGGATTTTTTATCCTCAATTTTCTGCCATCCTCGCTACGGGCGCTATTCTCAGACAGCCTCCTGGCAAACCGCATTAGTCGGTACTTTTATAAAAAACAGAATAATGAATCCAGGTGGCAGTCCATGTCCGATTTAACCACATTTCGCCAGGAGATACGTGACTGGCTTAACGACAACTGTCCTGAGTCAATGCGTACACCGGTTACCCAGGAAGAGCAGATCTGGGGTGGTCGTAACCTTCGTTTCCCAACAGAAGATGCAAAACTCTGGTTTGACCGTTGTGTAGAGAAGGGGTACTGCGTACCTGACTGGCCTGAAGAGTATGGTGGTGCAGGTTTCTCAGCAAAAGAGACCCGCATCTTCAAAGAGGAGATGGCGCGTCTCAACTGTCGTGCACCGCAGGTCAACCTGGGGATCTGGATGGTTGGTCCGGCGATTCTGGAATTTGGCACTGAGGAGCAGAAGCGGGAGCACCTTCCCAAAATCGCCCGTGGTGAGATCCGCTGGTGTCAGGGGTATTCCGAGCCAGGTGCCGGTTCCGATCTGGCCGGTTTGCAGTGTAAAGCTGAGTCGGATGGTGATGATTACATCATCAATGGTTCAAAGATCTGGACCTCCTATGCGGATCATTCTGACTGGATTTACTGCCTGGTTCGTACCGATCCGGATGCACCGAAGCATGAAGGCATCACTTTCCTGCTGTTTGATATGGCCAGTGAAGGTGTGGATGCCAAGCCGATTGAATTGATTACCGGTGAAACTCATTTCTGTCAGACCTTCTTTGACAATGTCCGTGTTCCGAAGAAGAACGCTCTGGGTGTTGAGAATAAAGGGTGGACGGTTGCCAAGCGGGTACTTCAGTTTGAACGGAATATGATGTCCGATATGGAAGCCTCTGCGAATACTTCTGGAACCACTCCCCGTTCTGCAGCGATTGAGCATATTGGTCTTGTGGATGGAAAGCTGGCGGATCCGGTTTTTCGTCAGTCTGTTGTCAGGCATGAAATTCAGAAGCGGGCACTGGATAAGACTCAGCAGAGAATGGCTGATGAGTTTGCCCAGGGTGTTGGCGATATGAGTGTGGCGATGATTTTGAAGTATGTGGGTACTGAAGAAGAGAAGCGCAAATACGAACTGATTTTGAAAATTGCCGGTGAGCAGGCTTTGGGCTGGTCTGGTGAAGGGTTCAGTGATGCGGAGCTTCAGTTGACCAGGGACTGGTTAGCTTCAAAAACCCACAGTATAGCGGGCGGCACCTCTGAAATTCAGTTGAATATCATTGCCAAGCGGGTATTAGGGCTGCCAGATGCAGCGGGGAAGTAAGTCATGTCTCTAGTATTTAATGAAGAACAACGTTCCCTGAAAGACACGGCCAGGGGGTTTGTACAGGCCAACAGTCCGGTTGAAAGTCTCAGAAAACTTCGAGACAGCCAGGATTCGGTTGGATTTTCCAGAGACGTCTGGGGGCAGATGGTGGAACTGGGCTGGGGGGGGATTATCTTTCCAGAAGCCTACGGTGGTTTCGACTTTGGCGTAAAAGGCCTGGCCGCCTGCATGGAGGAGTTTGGTCGTACGCTGCTGCCTTCTCCTTTACTGTCTTCTGTTGCTCTATCCGGTTCCGTAATCCTGCAGGCAGGCAATGAAACCCAGAAGCAAGAACTATTGTCGTCTATTGCGTCAGGTGAACTGTTGGTCAGTCTGGCACTGGAAGAGGGCGTTCGTCATAACCCGGTGGCAATCTCTACAACTGCTGTTAGAAATGAAGGTGGTTATACCATCAGTGGCAGCAAAACCCTGGTGATGGATGCTCATGTAGCAGATCAGCTGATTGTTGTGGCCAGGACCGCTGGTCAGCCTGGTGACCATGATGGCATCAGCCTGTTTCTGGTGGATGCTGGTGCTAAAGGGGTAATGATCAGCAAAACGCACCTGGCTGACAGTCGTAATTATGCCCGTGTTACCTTTGATAAGGTTGCAGTGTCTGACAGTGCTCTGTTGGGCGAAGCGGGTCAGGGCTTTGCTCCGCTGGATAGAGCTTTGGATGTTGCCAGAATCTGTTTGGCTGCGGAACTGTTTGGTGGTGTGCAGGAAGCGTTTGAAAGAACCGTTGAGTACTTAAAAGAGCGTAAGCAGTTTGGTGTGTTGATTGGTACTTTTCAGGGGCTTCAACACCGTTGTGCTCATATGTATACCGAAATCCAGCTTTGCAAATCTCTGATGATGGATGCATTAAGTGCACTGGAGGCGGGTAAGGAAAAAGCGCCCGCGTTGATCAGTGCGGCTAAAGCAAAAATATCGGAAACGGCCGAGCTGGTAACCAATGAAGCAGTTCAGTTGCATGGTGGGATCGGTGTGACGGACGAGCTGGAGATTGGCTTTTTCATGAAGCGGGCTCGAGTTGCTCAATTGTTACTCGGAGATGCGCATTTTCATTATGACCGGTATGCCAGGTTGGAGGGTTTTTAAATAGTTTAACGTATTCTTTATGGACTTCTTTTTTAACCGGTTTCTTTTATAAAAGGGCCGGTTTTTTTATTCTTTGTATTCTTAACTTATTGATTTTAAATAAATAAAAAGTGGCGAATTTTGCTAATTTTTCTTGGCCGTTTTTTGTCATTGAGCGATTTCAAGCATCCATATACTGTTGTCGAGTAGTCTGCCAAACAAGAAAAAATAACAACAAGGTAGAACATTAACTGTGAATTCCTGCTGATGGATTCATCAGTTTTCATTTTGATAGTGAGAATTGGGTTGCAGTTGCTGTTCCTGGGGGTAGAGATGGTAAAAACAATAATAAAAAATCCTGGTTTCTCACCAAAAGAGCGAACGCCTCTTTTTCAATTACCACGCAAGTCTGTTATGGCTGCAGCCATTGCTGCATCAATGGCCATGCCGGGTGCGTATGCGCTTTCTTTTCAGCCAACCGATGAAATCACTGTAGATTGGGATACCAATATTGGTTACGCAGCAGCATGGCGGATGGAAGATCCTGATGCAGTAGCACTGGCCAATAATAATGGTGATGATGGAAACCGGAATTTTAATAAAGGGGCGATGGTTAATAACCGTCTCTCAATTATTTCTGAAGCAGCTCTAAGCTATCGAAACTATGGGGCATTCATTCGTGGTAGTGCTTTCTATGATGATGTCTATTTTCATACCAATGACCATAACTCTCCTACCACCAGTAATAATGTTTCAGTTCCCCATAACGAGTTTACTCAGGGAACCAAAGATCAGAATGGTAAAGATGCTCGCTTGTTAGATGCTTTCGTTTATGGCGACTTTGATATTGCTGGCCGAAATTTGAATCTTCGTGTTGGGCGCCAGATGGTTAGCTGGGGGGAGAGCTTATTTATCCCCGGTATCAGCGGTGCAATGAGTCCGGCTGATGGAACGAAGGCAAACGTGCCTGGGGTTGAAGTTAAAGATGTCTTGTTGCCTGTTGGACAAGTCTTTGCTCAGTTTGATTTGACGAACGACCTGAGTATTTCTGCATACTCTCAGTGGGAGTGGGAAAAAACAGACATTAATGGTGCAGGTAGTTTCTTCAGTCTGTCTGATATTTTGGATGAAGGTGGAGAGAGCCTCTTTATTCCCAATCTTGGCTCGGTTCAGAGGAATGATGACATAGCCGCTCGTGATAGTGGTCAGTGGGGGGTTGCATTAAACTACTTCGCTGAAGGCTTGGGTAATGGAATGGATCTTGGCCTTTATTACATCAATTATCACGATAAACAGCCATCAATGATTTTTGATACTGTCATGATGGGACCTTTCACCGTTCCAACTGGCTACCATCTTGAATATTTCGAAGACATTAAGATGATTGGCGCAAGTTTTGGAACTCTGGTTGGTAATACCAACATTGGTGGTGAAGTTTCCATGAGGAAGGACGCTGCCGTTCGTGACCCAAACTCTGTACCGATGAAAGCTGATATTTTACAGGCTCAGCTTTCTGCTGTGCATGCTTTTGGTGTAACACCGGTTGCTGACGATATTATGTTCAGTGGTGAAGTTGGCGTTAACCGGGTTCAGGGCCTGAAAGATAATGAAATGAGCGGTGAAAAAATGGGCTCTGGTTTGGGCGCTTCTGTCACCCTTAAATATACGAACGTTATGGTAGGTACTAATTTTGAAGTGCCTATTAAATTTAGTGCAAATTTTCGGGGTGATTCAGCCGGTGGTAAGTTTACCAATACTGAAAACACGGATCGTCTAAGTCTGGGTGGTAAACTGATTTATCAGGGGAATCTGGAAACGTCACTTATTTATACCGCTTATTTTGGAGACTACGAGGATAATCAATATACCGACCGTGATTATCTGGCCTTCAACGTTAAATACGCTTTCTGATTAAGCAATAAAAAAATAGCTGGTCAGGTATTAGCCTGACCACATTAATCAACAAGGTATAAGCCAAGGAAATAATGATGATAATAAAAAAATCCTTACTGGCTGTGGGAATGACCGCCCTGACTCTGGCTTCAGTCCAGGTAATGGCCAAGGTTTCTCCCGAAGAAGCTGAACGACTGAAAAATGATTTAACCCCTGTTGGCGCTGAAAGAGCGGGGAATGAAGATGGCACCATTCCAGCCTGGAATCCAAACTTCCAGATCCCTGCAGAATACAACGGAACTGGTAGCTATTACCCGAACCCTTATAAAGATGATGAAGTGTTGTTTACCATCACTGCCGAAAATGTAGACCAGTATAAGGACAAGTTGACTCCAGGCACTCAGGCCATGTTCAAGAGCTATCCTGAGACTTTCGAAATGAAAGTTTACCCGAGTCGTCGTGATGGCCGTTACTCCTCGCTGGCTGAACAGGAGGTGTTTAAAAATGCGACCCGCTCTGAGCTGATCGAGGGTGGTAATGGTGTAACCAATGCTTTCGTTGGCTTCCCTTTCCCAATTCCAAAAACTGGCATCGAAGCGCTCTGGAACCAGATGATACGTGCAGGTTCTTATGCTTCGGATGGTAAGTACTCGCAGATGGTCGTGTACCGAAATGGCTCAAGGCTTCATGGCCGTCAGCACACCGTCAGATACAGTCCATTTCAGGATGCAGAAAATCACACGCTGGAATCCTTTGGAGTGAATGGTGACGTTAATCCACGTATCTATCAGCTGACCCAGACGCTGAAGCCGACTCGTGAAAAAGGCAAGGGCGTTCTGGTTCATGAGTTTATTAACCCCAAACTCAAGCCTCGTGCTGCCTGGTCCTACATTCCGGGTGTCCGTCGGGTAAGAAGGGCGCCAACCATCAACTACGATAGCCCGCAGGGACTGGGTAATATGCAGACCACTGACGCCTTCCTGGGCTTCAATGGTGCACCAGATAAATATAACTGGGAGCTGCTGGGTAAGAAGGAAATTTATATTCCTTACAACAACTATGACTTTGAAAACCCTGAGTTGTCCTATGACGACATTCTTGGTCAGGGCCATGCCAATCCTGAACATATGCGCTATGAGCTGCATCGCGTCTGGGTGGTACGTGGAGTGCTGAAAGATGATGAGCGTCACGTCTATAAGACCCGTGAACTCTTTATCGACGAAGACAGCTGGCAGACCGTTTATGCCGATCACTACGACAATCGTGATGTGCTGTGGAGAACAACACATATTAATACCATTAATATGTATGACCTCCCAGGCATTGGCGGGCGCACAGAGCTCTATTATGACCTGATTTCCAGGGATTACATGGCTGCCAACCTGTTCAATGAAGAAGGTGGGGTTCCGAAGATGAACCACGAAGTTAAGCAGCTGTCGTATTTCACACCTAATAACCTGAGAAAGCTGGGAATGCGCTAATCGCGTGAATGGCTTTGAAAGTTGCTGTGGAAGTATCTCCTTCCCGGCAGCCTCTGAAGCAATCAACATGAAAGGACTTGATGATGTTTTTGGATCAGAGTGACGAGCAGAAAAAGCTGCGCCAGGAATTAAGGACCTACTTTGCCGAGTTGATTACTCCAGAGGTCAAGGCTGAATGTCACGGTAATGAAAGTGGTGAAACCTATAAGCGGGTCATCCGGCAGATGGGTGAGGATGGCTGGCTGGCCATCGGTTGGCCAAAAGAGTACGGTGGTCAGGGGCGCTCTGCTGCTGAACAGCTGGTCTTCTTTGAAGAAGCGCAGCTGGCCGGTGCTCCCATTCCTTTTGTAACGCTCAATACGGTAGGCCCTGCTCTGATCGACCACGGTTCTGAAGAGCATAAGCAGTTTTTCCTGCCAAAGATTGCTAAAGGTGAAATTCATTTTGCCATTGGTTATACCGAGCCCGGTGCCGGTACTGATCTGGCATCATTAGGCACGACGGCGGTGAAAGATGGCGATGATTACATCATCAACGGCACCAAGGTCTACACCAGCAGTGCAGAAGGTGCTGACTATATCTGGCTGGCGGCAAGAACGGATAAAGATGCGCCAAAGCACAAAGGTATTACGCTGTTTATTGTTGACTGTAAGGATCCGGGCTTCAGTGTAGCGCCGATCTATACCGTGGGTGATGTTCGCACCAATATGACCTATTACGAGAATGTACGCGTACCTTCTTCAATGATTATTGGTGAGTTGAACGGTGGCTGGAAATTGATTACTTCTCAGCTTAACCATGAGCGTGTGGGTCTGGCGGCTATTGGTATCAATGGCACGGGCCACTTCCAGAAAGTCCTGAACTGGGCACGGGAAGTGCGTGGTAATGGCAAGCGGGTGATTGATGAACCCTGGGTTCAGAATAACCTGGCTGAAGCCTACAGTTTGCTGGAAGCTATGAAGGTGATGAATAGCCGGATGGCCTGGGAACTTGGGCAGAACAAACTTTGTCCGGGCTTTGCTTCTGGTATCAAGGTATACAGTACCGAAGCGCTGATTCAGGTTTACCGACTTCTGCTGGATGTTATTGGTGCACCGGGTATGGTTCGCTCTGGGAGCGAAGGTGCTGTTATTCAGGGTGAAATTGAGGAAGGCTATCGCAAATGCCAGATTAATACCTTCGGTGGAGGGGTTAATGAGGTACAGCGAGAGCTGGCTGCCATGTTTGGTTTAAGAATGGCAAGGGCTGCACGTTAATAAAAAAGCCGGTGGAAGCCGGCTTTTTTTATGAGCTACAAATACTATTCAGAACAGACGGTCAGGGAACTTCTTCAATCTCTTCCATCTGAATATTGTTCTTTTTCCGAAACTCTCCTGGAGTCATGTCAGTCCACTTTTTAAATGACCGGTGGAAGGCACTTGGTTCATCAAAGCCCATCAGTGCTGCTACAGAGTTAATGGTTAGGTTTGGGCGACTGAGATAATCAATAGAAGCATCTCTGCGGCACTCATCTTTTACCTTCTGGTAAGAGGTACCCTCTTTTTCAAGTCGCCGCCGTAAGGTTCTTGAAGAGATATTCAGCAGTTCAGCCAGTTCATCAAAGCTGGGAATTCGGCGGGTAAAATTATAGCCGATCAGGGCCCTGATTCTTGGAATAATGCTGTCACTGCCTTGTTCGTCTTTAATGACAAATAACTGGTAAGGGGCGGTTTCCAGAAAAGATTCCAGAGACTCTTCCGTATGTACCAGTGGGGCATCCAGCATCTGGGCATTGATGACGATTGAGTTCTCCTGCTGGTCGAACTCAATCGGGCAGTCAAAGTAATAGCGGTAGCCGCTCAGATTCAGGCTGGGGGAACCCATCAGGTTAACCCGTTTTACCGCAATATTATTACCGATCAGCCAGCTGCAGAAGCGATGCCAGAGCGAGAGGCTATTTACAACACTCAGCTGTTTTGCGGAAGTCATTTCAGCATTGAATTTATTTGAGGCGCTGGAGTATACCAGTGTCGCTTCATTACCATCTGGGGCAATTCTATAAGGTGGTTCTGGTTTTATGGTGATTCCTCGAATGCCATAGGTCATGGCGGTGAATTCAGTGGTTCTATCCAGAGCCTTTCGTAATGAACTACAGTGAATAATGCAATAACAGAGCATCCGGAAAGTTCCGGGTGGCATTTTGTAGGTGGTACCCAGACCGAATGCTTCGTCCTGCATGGCACCGGATACTTTCCTGTATAACCTGCTGAAGGTAAGTGCGGGAACTTCCAGTTCCTCATCGGTATGTAATTCAAGCGGGTTAAAAGAGAGTCCCGCGTCATTGATCAGCTGGTTGACGTCATAACCCTGTTCCTGAGCCACTTTCAGTAATAGCTTGGCATACTTTGCCGGCATCAGATATTCAGTCATTGTTCTGGTCAGCTTGTTATTGTTTGGGATACAGCGCTTTGGAGGTAGATGTTAGCGATAAATCAGTCAGTTAACCAGAACTATAGCTTTGCTTTACGCACACTTAACTCTGTAAAAGCACAACACTTGTCACTGCTTTGTTCCAGTCTTTGGTTTACTATGTGAAACATTGTGAAAAATCTATGTGGTTGTATATTGTCGTATAAATAGAGAGGTGCTGGCTGATGGATAAAATTAATAACAAATCATTGCTCAGTGTTCTATGTGAGCCTGCGGATACAGCGCTGGCTATTGATAATCCGGCTAACGGTGCTGTGATCGGATATATTCCTGTTCAGTCAGAAGCTGAGGTTGAGGAGGCTATTGAAAGGTCCCGTCAGGCGCAGGGTGACTGGAAAAGGCTGACAGCAAAAGAGCGATCAGTTTTTCTTTGCCGCTGGTATGAGCTGCTCATGGAAAATCAAAATGATCTCGCCCGGTTGATGACTCTTGAACAGGGTAAACCACTGGCAGAGTCCAAGGGCGAAGTCGCCTATGGAGCATCTTTTATCCAATGGTTTGCGGAAGAGGCAAAGCGGGCGTATGGCAGTACTATCCCGGGACATACGCAGGATCGACGACTGGTAACCATCAAACAGCCGGTGGGTGTGGCGGCTGCGATCACCCCATGGAATTTCCCCATTGCCATGATTACCCGTAAGGCTGCGCCCGCACTGGCTGCAGGTTGCAGTTTTATTGTAAAGCCAGCCAACCAAACCCCACTTTCTGCCTATGCCGTTGCTGAGCTTGCCTGGCAGGCTGGGATACCAAAGGATGTTCTTCAAGTCGTTGTTCACCACTCTCCAGAAAAGGTTGGGGATATATTTACCCGGCACCCAACGATCAGAAAGTTGTCGTTTACTGGTTCTACCAGGGTTGGACGTCATTTGGTTGCCCAATCTGCTGAAACCATTAAAAACACGTCTATGGAACTGGGCGGAAATGCTCCGTTTATCGTTTTTGATGATGCAGATATTGATCAGGCAGTTCAGGGGGCTATTGCTTCCAAATTTCGAAATGCCGGTCAGACCTGTGTATGTGCTAACCGGTTTTATGTGCATGATGACATTCATGATGAATTTGTCAGCCAGTTTATTGAGGCTGTTAAAGGCCTAAAAGTTGGTAATGGTTTGGAAGAAGGCGTACAGATTGGTCCGGTTATTGATGCACTGGCAAAAGAGCGGATTCTTGAGAAAATTAATCTGGCTGTAGACCAAGGGGCAACAGTCGCAACAGGTGGTAAAGCCCTGAACGGTTGCTTTGTTGAGCCGACGGTTCTGACCGGTGTTCAGCAGCCCATGAGCTTTATCCAGGAAGAACTGTTTGGCCCGGTGGCTCCGATTCTTCGGTTCAGTAGCGATGAAGAGCTGATTAAACAGGCTAATGATACGATTTATGGATTGGCAGCTTATTTTTACAGCCGAGATATTAACCGTATCTGGAACGTTGCAGAAGCACTTGAATACGGGATGGTGGGGGTTAATGACGGTATTATTTCCACTGAACTGGCACCTTTTGGGGGTGTTAAACAGTCCGGCTTTGGTCGAGAAGGTGGGCAGGAAGGTATAGAAGAGTACCTGGAAACCAAATATCTGTGTTTTGGAGGTATTCATTAATTAATGGTCAGGCATTCTTTTTCCAAGAATGCCTGAATGCTTCTAGCTCTAATTTAAATGGCTTTTCAGCTTTTAACTGTCTGCCAAGTAACTGAATTTTGAGGTTTTATCAACCATATACTTTCACATTTCAACCTGTGCTGGCTCCTTAGTCCTTATATATGGAACTCAAATCTAACTTTCTGGTCAGAATTTAATCAATAATGATAAAATCTGGACTGTGCAATGGCTGGAATTGAATCTCCATTACCCCCTTTTTACGCACCACCCAAACTGAGTATTGAAAATTTAGTAAAGCTGAAATTTCTTGTCTGGGCTGTTTGGAATGCATTCTGTGTTTGCATTCTTCCTGTAAAAGCAACGCTTTATATTATTTCTACAGCTTGGAATAAATTTGCTGGAACGCCTATTGCGAGTCGTGAAGTGCAATGTAAGAGCGTTGATTCCAAAGTCAATCCAGACTATGTAAAAGCTGACGCTTCGGCTGACATGGGGATCAACCATGTCAATACAGCCGTTTCTGATCAACCTTCTTCAGTACCACTTCATCAAAAGGTTTCTACGCGGACGGGTGGGCTGAGTCAGCAAACCAGCCGACCTGCAGGATCTCCAGACCCTGTTCAGGTATCGAACCAGTCTCAGTATCAAAATGCTCAACAAAGAAGTCAATTGACTTTAACATCGCAGCAGAAAACAGGTGAAATAAATCAAGATAACCTCAATGCTGGGATCGCTTCATTACCTAGAGAGACTGAACAGCAGGTGGAGAGCAATGTATGTCGAAATCCACGTTCAGAGTATCTGGTAGAACAGAACCGATCTCGGGGGGGAGAACGATCGGATCAAGAGTTGTTACAATCTGTATTTGATGATTGTAGCCATGAGCATTGCTTGGTTCAGCAGGAAGAGGAAGACTTAACGCTGGATCTGGCTAATCAACCATTGTTACAAGATAGCGATGTTCGTCAGCAGAATGTTTTTCATCCACAAATTCAACAGGCAATTCTGTCTTCAATTCAGCAGAGTTGCCGGAGAGCTCCGGTAGATGTTCCAGAATTGTTTGTTCAGCTACCAGAAGAGGGTGGTGTAAGGGAGGCTTCTGTCCAGTTATTACACGACTGTCATGCTCAACAGCCTGATACTTCTGATCTACAAATGCAACAGGCAATCTTGGCATCATTTCAACAGGAGCCGCATATTAATCAGTTAGCTGCTCCAGAATTAGTTGTTCAGCTACCAGAAGAGGATGGTGTAAGGGAGGCTTCTGTCCAGTCATTACACGACAGCTATGCTCAACAGCCTGATATTTCTAATTCACAAATGCAGCAGGCAATCTTGGCATCATTTCAACAGCAGCCCCCAATGACCCAGTTCGCTGCTCCAGAATTAGTTGTTCAGCTACCACAAGAGGATCATGTAAGGGAGGCTACTGTCCAGTCATTACACGACAGCCATTCTCAACATCATTCTCAACAGCAGCTCCCAGTGACCCAGTTAACGGCTCCAGGGTTAGTTGTTCAGCTACCAGAGGAGGACGATGCAGGGGTATATACTCACCGGAGGTTGGACAGCAGTAATATTCAACAACAAGATATTTCTAATCAACGAACCCCACAGCCCATTTTGGATTCATCCATTCAGAAACTAGCATCAGTGACTCCGTCCGCCATTCCTATACCAGTTGTTCAGCTGCCTCTCAGAACTGTTTTAGAGCATGTAGTGCATGAGAATAAGAGTCGTAAAGCCGATCAACAAATTTATATTGATAATGAGAATGTCAGGGAAAAGTTGAAGGAGAAGGAAAAAGATTTCACAAAAAGTGGCATTAATGTTTCGCAAATACCTGAAGAAGCAATTCAGCAGTTTATCTCTGGATGGAAAATATCAAGAGATGAGTTTTACAGGCTCTACAGACCAACTCATGATCCAGAAATAGTGTTAAAACTAGCTAGAGAGCTTGTCGAGCATGTTGAGAAGGAACGATTAGCCCAGGAGCAAGAAAAAAGGGCTCGTGAGCAAGAAGCCAGATTGGCTAAAGAGGTGGCTGAGGCTGCTAAGCTTGCCGCAAAGAATAGATTAGTGGATGCTCCGCCTGAAGGTGATGATGGCATCTTTTCTATTCGCTTCCAAACAACAGGTGGTCAAAAAATAACACGCCGCTTCAGGCCTCGTGATACTGTTCAGAGCATATTTGATTTTGCTCATATCAATGGCTATCCACCCAGTGCTTTTATTTTCGTAGTGGGTGACGCTCCTGGTCATCGCCGGATCTTAGATGAACCATTATTGCCCCTGAGTGAGCTTCAGATGACGAACAGGTTTGTTGTCAGAATTGAGGAAAGAGAATAATAATTTCTCATAAGGATCAAGATCTTATAGAAGCCTCTTTTTATTATTACTTTGCAGCCTGATAGCGAAGCTATATCCGGTATAAGTTGGTATGTGTCGAGTAAATTCAGGCTAAATCACCAAATAGATAAAATCTGAAAAATATTCACATTATTGTTGATCTCACCTTTCAGATCATTGATATTAGAGTCCTGTAGCACTCAGGACCTAGTCAACACCCAAATAGAGTTCTATATCTACTTCTGACCCCACTTACCATAGGCTACCTGTGGTCAGACCGTAATCATGACTTGGTTGACCATGGACTGATAATAAGAATAAACCCAAGGCAGGTTTGTACCATGAGAGAAGTGAGACACCTTAACTTTGACTGGAAGTACAGTCCCGAGTTCAGGCAGGAATTTGTCGACTCTGGCTTTGACGACAGTAAATTTGAGGTCGTTCAGATTCCTCATGCCAATACAGAGCTGCCCTATAACAATTTTGATGAAAAGCGTTACCAGTTTGAGAGTTGCTATCGAAAGTCACTCTATGTTGAGAGTGAGCTTAAGAGCAAGCCTGCCATTCTCCACTTTGAAGGGGTGATGACCTATGCAAAGGTCTTTTTGAATGGCCATCAGGTGATGGAGCATAAGGGTGGGTATACCCCTTTTAAAGCCGATGTATCACGATTCCTGAAATACGGCGCGGACAACCAACTGGTGGTTTATGTTGACTCCAGTGAGAGAAGGGAAATTCCTCCTTTTGGCTATGTGGTGGACTATCTGACGTATGGCGGTATCTACCGGGAGGTCTGGCTGGAATTTACTGAACAGGTGATTGTGGAAAACTGCCATGTCCGTACCCGTAATGTGCTCAGCCCAGAGAAACTTCTTGATCTTAACCTCTATCTGACCAACTTTGCTCAACGCACTTCCACGGTTAATCTGGAGTTTTCGGTACTCAAAGAAGATCAACCCGTTCTGACGTTTCTGGAAACGGTTGATCTGACAGAGGATAGTCATCAACAGCTCAATATTCAGCAGATCATTAGCGGTGTGGAGCTATGGGATACCGAAAACCCTAACCTCTATATTCTTGACGTTAAAATAAAAAACCATGATCGTTTGATTGATCAATCTTCTTTCCGATTTGGTTTTCGTCAGGTTGAGTTTAACAATGATGGCTTTTTCCTGAATGGTAACCGTCTGAAAATTCGCGGTCTTAATCGTCATCAGTCTTTCCCTTATGTCGGCTATGCCATGCCCAAGCGTGTGCAGCAGAAGGATGCTGAGATACTCAAGCAGGAACTGGGGCTGAACACGGTTCGTCTTTCTCACTACCCGCAAAGCAATCACTTTCTTGATCGGTGCGATGAGCTGGGCTTGCTGGTGTTTGATGAAATTCCTGGCTGGCAGCACATTGGTGAGAAAGGTGAATGGTGGGATATCACCCTGCAGCATGTTGAGGAGATGATAAAAAAGGACTGGAACCGGCCCAGTATCTTTATCTGGGGCGTGCGGATTAATGAGTCAGAAGATTGTGACGCGCTTTACCAGGAGACCCGCCGGCTGGCCAAGTCACTGGATGATACACGGCCGACGGGGGGCGTGCGTTGCCGTAAAGACAGTAATTTGATCGAGGATGTCTATACCTACAACGATTTTGTGCATAACGGCAAAACCCACGGTTTGGACCGGCCAAAAGACGTTATTGGTTACGATGCGCCTTATCTGGTGACAGAGCACAATGGCCATATGTTTCCCACCAAGCAGTTTGACTCCCAGGAGCATCGTCTTGAGCATGCGCTCCGACACCTGAGGGTGTTGGATGCCATGTACGGGGATGATGGTATTGGTGGGGCCATTGGCTGGTGTATGTTTGATTACAATACCCACAAAGATTTTGGCAGTGGTGACCGGATCTGTTATCACGGCGTTATGGATATGTTCCGTATTCCAAAATATGCCGCGGCCACCTACGCTTCCCAGCAGAATCAAACACCGTATCTGAAAGTACTCAGCAATATGCGAATGGGGGATTACCCAGGCAGCGAGCTCAGTGATGTTCATGTGTTTACGAACTGCGATTACATCAAACTGTATAAAAACGACCAGTATATAGAGACTTTTTATCCGGCCAGAGAGCAGTACCCCCATGTTCCTAACCCACCCATTATCATTGATAACTTTATTGGTAACCTGATTGAAGAGAATGAGTCTTTCAGTAAATCGGATTGTCGCCTGATGAAGTCACTGTTAATTGAGGTCAGCAGGGTTGGGCTGGAAGGACTTTCGCTGTTCAGCAAGCTGAAGATGCTCTATCTGTTGAAAAAGAACCGGATGAAGCTCAGTGATGGGGTTGCCCTCTATGGTAAATACGTCGGTGGCTGGGGTGATTCAGCAACTACCTTCCGTATCGAAGGCTATCGGGGCAGTGAGCTGGTATGTACGCAAAGCTGTCAGCAATCCTTTGAGCAGCGACTGGATGTTCAGGTTGATGATGTTGATCTTCTGGAAGATGAAACCTACGACACAACACGTTTTGTAATTCGCTGTCTTGATGAGGGAGATAATGTGCTGACCTATGCCAGCGATACGCTCAATATCGAAACCGAAGGGCCGGTTGATGTGATTGGCCCGAAAAGTATTGCACTGGTGGGTGGTGGTATTGCTTTCTGGGTCAGGACAACCGGGGTTTCCGGAGAAGCCATTGTCCGCATTCGAAATGAGCGCTTTGGTGTGGTTGAACAGCGTATACAGGTCTCTAAACAGAGCCAGGCCTCAATACGGCATGAAAAGTCTGAACAGGCAGTCTGTCTGGAGTAAAAATAGAAGGTGGATCTGTGATATATTCTTTTCTGATTTGATTATTCGGTCGGTCAGGATATGAGCTGTTGCAGCTCTATTAAGCTGGATAGTTTGACTGCCCTGAAGCCCTTGGTCATAAAGGGCTTGGTTATTTATTCAGGCTGAAACGTTTATGAGTGAAACCATTGCCCCTGCAAAAAGTCGGCAGAAAAGAAGAAATCCCAGTCAGGAGCGTAGTCGCTCCAGGGTAGATGCGATTCTTAACGCAACACGTGATATTGTCAGTGAAAAAGGGACCAGCGGTCTTAAGATTCATGAACTGGCTGAGCGTGCCGGAGTAACACCAAGCTCGATCTATCAGTATTTTCCCAATAAACGGGCGATTATTCAGGCATTGGATGAACGTTACATCAGCACTACCAATGATCTGATCATTCAACGGTTGGAAGGTATTCAAAGTCTGGAAGAGGGCTTTCAGGCGCTGCAGGATATGCTGGATGAGTACTATGAATGGTATAAATCAGAGCCGGTGATTACCGATATCTGGTATGGATTGGCGTCGGATAAGATCGTTGAGAACAGCGAACTTCAGGTCAGTCGAGAGTCGGCAAAAATCATCATGGATGCCTTGTCGCCTTTTGTTCATAAAGACAAACTTCCTGAGCTGGAAAGCTATGCGCTGCTGATGACTCACCTGGCAGGAAATGCGGTCCGTCTGTGCATTATGGCTGGTGATGAAGAGGGAAAAAAGCTTCATGAGTCGTTTAAGCACCTGCTGCGCAGTATGGGCTTATTACTCACCTGGAAATAATTCTTCACTTCAATATCCCACTACAGATCGACTCTATACATTTGCTTTTCTCCCGGTACTGACTGGGAGAAACGGTCATGTATTTTCTGAACATCTTGGAAAAACCATGGACATCCTCATAGCCAACCTGAGAAGCCACGGTATCCACCGGTATAGGTGGCTGCTGCCTTAGCAGCTCACAAGCCCTTCGCATGCGGAAAGTGGTCAGGTAGTTTTTCAGTGATTGCCCGTATTTCTCACGAAACAGGCTGCTCAGGTGTTTTCGTGTAATACCGATCTCGCCCGAAATATCATCCAGCGAAATCTTCCGGTGATAGTGATTACTGATAAAAGCATGGGCTTGATCCAGATACGATTTGCTGCGGGTTCCGGTTGGATTTTCCTGGACCTGTTTTGTTGCCTGACACATCAATCCCAAAATTCGATATACCTGGCTTAATTTTTCCAGGGGGTTAACAGAATGCTCTTCAGAACTGAGAATCAGTGACTGTATTGCCTCTATTATTGAGTGAATGATCGTCATTGGGTAATGGAGGGTTTGCTGCTGGCTGTTAAAGCCAGCAAGTTCCAGGGCTGCTTCAGCCATCTGCCCCTGTATTCCCAACCAGCAGTATGACCAAGGGTTACTGCTATCACCCTGATAGATTGCTTTGGTGCCAGGAGGGATCAGAAAAATATCCCCGGCTTTGATCAGTACAGGCTCACTGTCCACTGATGTGTTGGGCAAGAATCGCCCCTCACCCTGATACACAATATGAATCAAAAAGTGCTCTTGTGGGCAGGCTTCATTGCGGTTGAGTGAGCGCTCATGCTCGCCGCAGTGGTAGAGAATAATATCCTGGGAAGGGAAGGGGGCTTTCTCAAAATAGTGATGGGTTTCAGGAGGATTGGATCTGTAATTATTCTGACTTTTTGCCAACATCTTCCGACATTCCACCATTCTGAGTGATCCACTAACCGCTTATAGTAAGTAGCTGAGCATATGGAATCATATATCCTGACTCCTTGTTCAGCCACTCTGCTTCGTTACAACGCCGGTCACATAGCTACGGCTATGCTTCCTCCGTTGTGCCTTGCATAGCACCTGCCCAAGTAGCCAGAAATATATGATTCCATATCCTCAGCTACTTATTACCAGACACAGATAATAATTAAAACATGTCGTTTAATTCGGTGGAGGGAGTCCATGCCAAAAATTACTATGATTGGTGCTGGCAGCACGGTTTTTGCCAAAAATCTTCTGGGCGACTGTATGGCCAGCCCTGCCCTGGAAGATAGCCATTTCGCACTGCATGATATAGATCCCAAGCGCCTTGAGCAGACAGCTCAGATTATGACGGCGATCAGCCGTACCTTTGGCTCGAAAGCAACCATTACGACTCACCTGGATCGCCGGGAAGCCCTTAAAGATGCTGATTATGTCTTTAATGCCATTCAGGTCGGTGGCTACAAGCCTTCAACCGTCATTGATTTTGAAATTCCATCCCGATACGGCCTCAGGCAGACCATTGGCGATACGCTGGGTATAGGCGGTATATTCCGTGGCTTGCGAACCATACCCGTGATGCTGGATATTGCCAGGGATATAGAGGAGCTTTGCCCTGACGCATGGTTGCTTAATTATACCAATCCCATGGCGATGGTTACCGGTGCCATGCTTCGGGCAACGGACGTTAAAACGGTAGGCCTGTGTCACAGTGTCCAGTGCTGTGTTCCAGAGCTGCTGAAACCCCTGGATATTCCGTTAAGCGGGGTAAAGTGGAAAATCGCCGGTATCAACCATATGGCATGGCTACTGGAGGTGTCACATAACGGGGAGGATCTCTATCCAGAGATCAAGCGCCTGGCGGAGGCTCGCAGCAAAGCCGGAAAGCATAATGACATGGTTCGCTATGAAATGATGAAGCGCTTTGGTTATTACGTCACAGAGTCTAGTGAGCATAATGCGGAATACCTTCCTTATTTCATTAAATCGACGGCTCCAGAGTTGATTGATCGCTTTAATATCCCGCTGGATGAGTATCCACGACGTTGTGAGGAATACGAGCACCTGTGGACAGGGATTGAGGCGGCATTGGGGGGCATGCTGACGGAAGAGATGGAAGCCCAGTTGATGACGTTGCTGGATGAAAATACCGCCAATGAGGTTCAGGGGCTGTTGAGTGCCTGGAGAAAAGGTGAGGCGCTGCCGCATACCCGCTCTGAAGAATACGCATCCTATATGCTGGAAGCGATGGAAACGGGGAGCCCATATACTTTCGGGGGAAATGTCCTGAATAGAGGGCTGATTACTAATTTGCCTGAAAATGCGGTAGTAGAAGTCACCTGCCTTGCTGACCAGAACGGCATTACCCCGACCGTTACTGGTGCCTTGCCTCCCCAGCTGGCGGCATTGAACAGAACCAATATTAATGTTCAGGACCTGGCCATTGAAGCGGCACTCACACGTCGGCGTGATTATATTTATCATGCCGCCATGCTGGATCCACACACCGCAGCGGAGTTGACAATGGATCAGATTACCAACCTTTGTGATGATTTGATTGAAGCCCATGGAGACTATTTGCCTGCCTATCAATAAATCTGAATTTTTTTCAGGTCTTGGTTGACATTAAACTGCCATGGTCAGATGATGGATTTTATTCATATTTTTATTCTCTGACCGTGCGGTTTACCAATGGATCATCTCAACATTCCCAGGGACTTTCTGATCGGCGCAGCAACCGCGGCCTATCAGATTGAAGGTGCTGTCAGAGAAGATGGGCGGGGTCCCAGTATCTGGGATACGTTTTGTCACCAGCCTGGTAACATTGATCGCGGCCATAATGCCGATACCGCCTGTGATCATTACCATCGTTATCAGGAAGATGTTGGCATCATGGATCAGCTTTCACTGGATGCCTATCGTTTTTCCATCTCATGGTCACGGATCTTTCCGGAAGGAAAGGGCAGGATAAACCCGAAAGGGTTGGCCTTTTACGATCGGTTGATCGATTCACTGCTTGAAGCAGGCATTACCCCATTCACTACGCTGTTTCACTGGGATACACCAGAAGCGCTGTACCAGCAGTATGGTGGTTTTGCCGGGCGGGAGACCTGTTACCATTTTGCCGACTACACAAAAACCGTTGTTAATCATTTTGGTGACCGTGTAAAACACTGGATTACGGTCAATGAGCCATGGGAGCACGCTACGTTTGGCCATCTGTTTGGCCATCATGCTCCCGGTAAGCGAAACCCCTGGACTTTCTGGCGAGCCATGCACCATATTCTTCTTGGGCATGGTATGGCCATGCAGGCCATACGCAGTGAAGACTCTACAGCAAAGGCAGGTCTTACCCTCAGTTATACCCCTATGCATATCAAAGGTAGCCGGGCTATTGACCTGGAGGCAGCAAAGACGGCCAATGCCTTTATGAACGGTATTGCATTTGACCCAATCTTCAAGGGGCATTATCCAGAGGTTTTATGGCAGCGCTTTCGATGGTTTCGGCCACCGGTAAACCCAGGTGATTTTGATATTATCCAAACACCCACCGACTTTACCGGACTCAACTATTACAGCCGTGAATTTGTCAGAGGTAACCGGCTTGTTCCAGGGTTAAGAGGCACGTTTGTTGCCAGAAGGCCAGAGCCAGACCCCTATCGATATACGGCTATGGATTGGGAAATTTACCCTGAAGGTTTTAATGAACTGCTGACATTGATGCGAGCGGAGTATGGCAATCCTCCCGTTTATATTACCGAGAATGGGGCGGCCTATTTTGACAAGGTTGATCATGGAATTGTTAGCGACCAGCCTCGCATCAGTTACTTGCGGTCCCATATCCATGAAGTGCTGAAAGCCAGGCAGGAAGGTACTGATGTCCGCGGTTATTTTGCCTGGTCATTGCTGGATAACTTTGAGTGGGCGAAAGGCTTCAGCACCCGCTTTGGCCTGGTTCATGTTGACTATGAGTCGGGTAAGAGAACCATTAAAAATTCAGGCTATTGGCTGCAGCAACAGATTCGGCAGAGAGGTGCCCTTGAAGTGCCTGCCGGTCTTATGACTTTAGAACGTGCCTGACTGTGGGTCAGGCTTTATAAACCTTCTACTTAGGCAGTCTCAGTGACTTTTTCATGGGTCAATGACCGAATCAGCTCAACTTCCTTTTCATCATAAGCGGTGCCATCCGGTTTAAGCAAATCATGAAACCACAGATCTTTTTCTTTGGCAGATACCCGGATATCTGTCCAGGGCAGGTGTGTCTGTGTACGACCATTCACCAATCCCCACTGGTAACAGGCGACACGGTGTGATTTAAAGATCGGAAGCTGCTCTTCGAGACGACTGCCAACATGGCGGGCCAGCCATTCAGTGCAGAACAGTGGGCGCTGATATTTCCCGTCAAGGTAGTGAATGATGCTCTGCATTTTGTCAGCGGAAACATAAGCGTGGAAACTGATAATGTCAGAGAGTTCCAAGGCCAGTCGGTCAAATCGACGGTGGTAAAAAGGATCTTTTTGTCCTGTCAGCAGGTAATCCAGACTGATATTGCCTACCAGTGGCAGTTTAACATTGACCGTGGTGCCCACTTCGTAGGCGCCTGCCGTCAGTGGCTGGGTTGGCGATTCCTGCCGTGCCCAGACAAAGGCCTGTTCTAATAATTCCGTTGCATGGGATGTCAGCCTGGGGTCTATCAGCTTCCAGTTAAATCGTCCGAACACTGCAGAATTCGCTGGCTCATTGTACAGGTCCCAAAGCAGAACCCGGCTATCGTTCCGGAATGTGGAAATAATATCCCGAATGTAAGCTTCAACTTCTTTCCACTGACGTCTGTCTTTAACCACTTCTCGGCCGGGGCTGGCAGCTGCCTGACTGTTATGGATGCCCGGAATCGGCGGTTTCTGTTGACCAAGGTAAGGTTCATCACCGGAGAATCCACAGTCATCCATCAGGCAAAGCATGACGTATATGCCATGCTTTTCGGCAATGTTCAGGAATTGGTTGATACGCTGGATCAACCTATCCCGGTCATGCTTCCAGACAATAAAAGGCAGGTTGGTTCTGAGTGTGTTGTAACCGATGGCTGTTGACCAGCCAAGCTCCTGGTCAATGGTGGCAGGGTCAAAAGAGAGTCCCTGCCAGAGCTCGGTCCAGTTAATGGCTGTTCTGGGAAGGTAGTTGAACCCCCGCAGCCAGGGCAGCGCTGAATACCACTGCTGTGCCTTCTCGGCAGACCACTTGCCGGACATCGGGTGTCTCCGTTATTGGTTTTCTATGCTCTCGAGAGCCGAAAGAATGTCCTTTTTCCGGATTTGTGCGAATACTGTTCTTCCCTGTTGTTCCGTTGCTTCGATCTGTTGCAATGCTTATTCAAACAGAGACCTGGCCTTGCCGAGGTCACCTTCACCATTAAGGCTCATGATGTACCCGTATTGAGTCAATAGCTCCAGGCTGTCAGGGTTTCTGGTGAGCGCTTCATCAAACAACTCGATAGCTTCTTTTTTATCACCATAAGAAAGTGGCCAGCCAGGTGCCCAGTAGAGTGCGGATGCCAGACTCGCTTCTGCCATGCCATCAAGTGCCATTGGCGAGATTTCGATGGCTTTTTCCAGATCCTTTTTGCCCTCTTTTAAATAACCCAATGATTTTACACTGTTGAGGGCATTGGCAATTTCAAGGTTGCTATTGGCTTTAACAATTAACAGTTCTACGTCGTCTGGTGTTGCGATCAGTGCCTGAGTTGCTTCTTCCAGTACCCGTTCAAGTTCAGCGACTCTCTTATCCGTATCACTTTCCTGCAGTGCCTGAATCCACTGACTCTCCAGCTCGTAGCCAGCGCTGAGCTGGTTTGCATGGGCAGTAAAGGAGAGGAGGGCGAATGTAAAACTGGTAATCAATGTGGTAATAAGCTTCATGGTTGGGCTCCATCAGCAATCGATCAGTCTTTGTATTGTTAAAAACTGAATATTTTTCATTTTTATTGTTTGTGCTCATTTAAACAGCATCCGGGATAATATGAAAGCCTTCATTGGTTCAGTGTTTATTTAACTGGCCAATCCTGTATTGTTTCAGAAGGAGAGGAAGGCAACGGTATGCGGTTTCAGAGAATCATGGTTGTTTCACGAGATTTCTCTGGTATATGATAAAAACATGATAAAAATTCACATTATGGAGTGATGGGGGAGAAAATATGAAAGCAGTAGGCAGGGTGCCGCGCTGGCGGCTGGTATTATTCTCCTTTGGCAACTTTGGGTGGATGCTGACTGCCTTCTGTTTTATGTCAGTCATTAATTACTTTTATTTTCCACCCACTGTTGAGGGCGTCGAGCCAATACCGGAGTTAATCAACCGCGCGCCTGTTTTTATGGGGCTGACAGTGCTTGGCCTGATACTGGCTGTATCCCGGCTGTTTGATGCGATCACCGACCCCCTGATCGCCAATATGAGTGACCGTTCAGTACATAAATTTGGTCGACGTCGTATATTTATGGCACTTTCCCTGATCCCCTTTGCCATCTGTTCTGTTCTGGTATTCACCCCTCCTGATACGTCCCCCACGATCTTGAATGCCGCCTGGGTGGTTGTTTTTGGCATTCTCGCCTACCTGTTTATGACCATGTATGTCATGCCTTATACCGCGTTGATTCCCGAGCTGGGTAAAACGTCTGAGGATCGGATATTTATTGCTACGGTTAACTCGGTTGCCTGGGCTCTGGCTTTTGCCTGTGGTCAGCTGGTGTGGGTGATTAAAGATACGCTGGAATCCTCAGGTATGGATGCCATGACGGCAATCCGGGTCTGTGCAGGACTGTTTGCGGTCTTGGGTGGCCTGGCCATGCTGGTGCCGATTCTGGCCATTGATGAAAGCAAGTACTGTGATGGAAACACCTGCTCAGAGCCTGTTCTTGGTGCCATGAAGTCAGCATTTACTAATCCTGATTTTCGCATGTTCTCACTGGCTAATGTCGCGACTTTTATGGCGACGTTTTTTCTGGAAACCGGGGCTATCTATTACGTCACGATGCTAATGGGGATGTGTGAGGCAACAGCATCGCTGATTATGATTGTGATGTTTGGCTGCAGTTTTGCCTGTTACCCCTTTATCGTGAAACTGACCCGCCGAATTCCCAAAAGAAATATGCAGATGTTTGCCATGGCACTGCATGGTCTTCTGTTTGCACTGATTCCCCTGTGTACTATCCTGCCGGATGCCGCGTTGACGGGGTGGGTGATTATTCTGTTACTGGCGATACCGACCGCCATTAACAGTATTCTGCCAACCGCCATTATGGCGGACATTGCCAAGTCTGATGGCAATCGCACCGGCAGTCATAAGGAGGGGGTGTTTTTTGGTGCCATGAATTTCAACATCAAGGTGGCCACATCAGTGACCAGCCTGATTTTTCCCTCGTTGCTGATTATTGGCAGCAGCGATGGGGCTCCCAGCACTTTTGGGGTTTCGCTTACTGCGCTGGTGGGTGCGGGCCTCTGTTTTGTCGCCGTACTGGCATTGAGGTTTTATGATGAGCAACGGGTTAACCGTCATCTGGATGATGAACAGGATGAGACGCCTTCTCAGGGTGAAATGACGGAATCCATTGCCTGAGATCTCGGCCTGTATGTTTTTACTCTGACGTGCAGCTTACGCACAAAGACATCAACAGACCCTGAAAATAATAAGAATAAAATGGAGTAACCTGACTGTGTTTCTTTCCAGAATCACCGCTGTTTTTATCAGTGTCAGCTGCCTGGGGCTGCTGACTTTTCTCTTTCTGTTCTTGGAGTTTAATGCCCCGGGGCTGACAGCATTTGGGCTGATTACCGCCATAGCTGTGATCTATGGCCTTATCTACACCATTGCATCAGTTCGTCTGGTTAACCGGTTGTGGGCTAAACGATCAGACCCAGAGAGTAGACGGGTAAAACCTTTTTTTTATTCTCTGTCTTTTCTGGCAACCGCCGCTCTCCTGGTTATCGTGTTTCTCGACAGTACGGTATTCGACTATTACCAGCCGGTCAGTATTTTTGATGAAGTGATTGCGGCACTGGGTGTTGCCTGGGGCTTTTTAGCCATCGCCATGTTGTTTTCTGCATTGCCTCGCCACCGAAATGATCAGGCAATACTGAAAAACACGGCAACCGTAGGATTAATCGCCATTTTGGGCTGGCCATTGATGGGTTCTCTGAACTGGGTCAATAACCCGCAATATAATGATGAGTTGAGGGATGTGCAGGATCTCTTTGTGGGCGGTGTTGATGGTTACGCCATCTACCGGATTCCCGGATTGCTGGTGGTTCCAGCAGGCAGTCAGCTGGGTAATGGCGAACAACTGAAGTCTGACCTCTTGATTGGGGTGGCTGAAGCCCGCCGCGATGCTGCTCTGGATACCGGTGTTATTGATCTGGTGACCAAAGTTAGTAAGGACGGGGGTAAAAGCTGGAGCCAGCTGAATGTCGTCTGCACCTATGAGGACAATAATAAGCGGGGTAAGTGCGGCAACCCCACACCGGCCTTTGACCAGGAGACCGGCATTATTCATCTTGCGCACAATATCAGTAACGAAGCCAGGCAGCATTGGCCAGTAATGATCACCAGCCGTGATGGTGGTCTGACCTGGAGTGATCGTGAAGTACTGCCATTTAAGGGCCTGATTTTCGGGCCTGGGCATGGTATCCAGAAACAGCAGAATCCAGCGAAAGGGCGTCTGATTATTCCAGGCTATCTGAACCAGAAGGTTGAAGGCCGTGCCAACCAGGCTGTGGTTCTGTTCAGTGATGATCATGGCAATACCTGGCAGACCAGTGAGCCACTCAATACCGGTGATGAAACGGCCATTGCTGAACTGGCCGATGGTCGTATTTATATGAATACCCGTCAGCATGCAGCCCTGGGTCGGGCACCTGCCCCTAATGGACGTTGGGTGAGTACGTCTTCTGACGGTGGGATGAACTGGCTGGAGGCAGAAAAGGATCTGTCCTTGCTCACGCCGGTTTGCCAAGCCTCTGTTGAGGAGTATGGCGAAAAGGGCTTGCTTTTTGCCAATCCGGCCAATACCCGGGCACGGGTCAATATGACTGTTCGATACAGTGAGGATCAGGGGAATAGCTGGAAGAACAGTGTCACTGTCTATCCTGGCGCTGCCGGTTACTCCGACCTTGGTACACTCTCCAATGGTGATGTGGCTGTTCTGTTTGAAAACGGAGTCATGTCTTACTCGGAAAAAATCACCATTGCCATGGTTCCAGAAAGCCTGATAACACCTCAGTAAACAGATGTGAAAAATAATAATAAAAAAGAGTCCGGTTGTACCGGTAGGTTGGGGGAGTGTAATGGATATCAATAACCGGGTTCCGAGATGGCGGCTGGTGCTTTTTTCATTCGGGAATTTTGGCTGGATGCTGGCTGCGGCCAGTTTTGGTTCAGTGATTACTTACTTTTACTTTCCTCCAGAGGTGGAGGGTACTACTCCCATACCTGAACTGATCACACGGGCACCGGTACTCATGGGGCTAACGGTTCTGGGTATTATTCTTGCCCTTTCCCGGTGTTTTGATGCTATAACCGACCCGCTTATTGCCAATATGAGTGACCGCTCGACTCATAAGTTTGGTCGCCGTCGTATATTTATGGCTTCCGCATTACTGCCTTTTGCACTGACAACGGCTCTGGTCTTCTGGCCACCCGATGATACCCCCAGTACCTTGAATGTTATCTGGGTCTCAGTCTGTGCGCTGCTGGCTTACCTGTTTATGACCATGTACTGCATTCCCTATGGCGCTCTCACTCCTGAGCTTGGGAAAACCTCTGATGATCGAGTTTTTATTGCAACCTGTAACTCCATTGCCTGGGCACTGGCCTTTGCTTTCAGTCAGTCAATCTGGGCCTTGAAGGGTGAGCTGGAGTCCATGGGGTTTGATGCCATGACCGCGATCAGAATGTGTGCGATCTTTTTCTCTATTGTGGGCGCACTGGCCATGGCTGTCCCGGTGCTGGTTATTGATGAGAAGAAATACTGCGATGGTAATCAGTGCTCGGAACATGTTTTCAGTGCCATGAAGTCCGCTTTTTCCAATGTGGACTTTCGCATGTTTACGCTCTCCAATCTGCTCACGTGCATGGCCACATTCTTTCTGGAAACCGGTGCTATCTACTACGTGACCATTTTGATGGGGATGAGTGAATCCACAGCGTCACTGGTCATGATTGTCATGTTTGTCTGCAGCTTTGCCTGTTACCCATTGGTTGTGAAGTTAACCCGTCGTTTCCAGAAACGCACCATGCAAATTTTTGCATTGGTATTGCATGGCCTGTTAATGGCACTGATTCCTCTGTGTACTGTTTTACCCGATGCGGCTCTGACGGGTTGGATTCTTATTCTGCTGCTGGCAATTCCTACCGCTATTAACAGCATTCTGCCGACGGTTATCCTTGCTGATATTGCCCGTTCGGATGGCAATCGCACGGGCAGTCATAAGGAGGGTGTCTTTTTTGGCGCCATGAATTTCAATATTAAACTAGCCATCTCATTGACCAGTCTTGTCTTCCCTTCACTGTTGATTATTGGTAGTGCCAGTGGCACACCTAATGCCACGGGAGCTTCTATCACAGTCATGGTCGGTGGTGCGCTCTGCCTACTGGCGGCCCTGGCGCTGAAGTTTTACGACGAAGACCGGGTTAACCAGTTTTTGAACGATGCTCCTGATAGACAGGACGATGGTGAAGGGCTTAAAGGAAATTTTGATTATTCTTAGGGCCTGGGAAAGGTAAGTAGCAGGAAGTAAGGTTGAATGATGGATGTTTCCAGTGTCAGTGAATTAACTCATTCCCAACGGTTGCCAAGGTGGCGACTGGTGCTATTTTCTCTGGGGCATTTTGGTGCAACGTTAACCGCGTTCTCCATGGGTATTGTCCTAAGCTATTTTTACTTTCCTCCTGTTGTTGAAGGTAAGGCTGAAATCCCGGAATTACTGCCACGGATTCCTTTGTTTCTTGGCCTTACCGCTCTCGGCATTATTACCGCTTTAAGTCGTGTATTTGATGCGGTATCCAGCCCGTTTATTGCCAATCTGAGCGACCGGTCCAGAAGTCGGTTCGGGCGACGTCGGTTGTTTATGATGGTTGGACTGGTGCCCTTTGCACTAACCTCTATTACTACATTTTTTCCACCGGATGACACGGCGACCACATGGAATATTCTGTGGGTTTCGGCCAGTGTTCTGTTGTTTTACTTCTTTATGACTCTCTATGTGATGCCTTATGGGGCCTTGATTCCGGAGCTGGGTAAAACGGCGGATGATCGTGTGTTTCTTGCAACCATGAGTGCTGCAGCCTGGGGAGCGGCTTTCTGTGTGGGGCAAACGTTGTGGTTCTTCAAAGGAGTACTTGAGGGGCAGGGGGTATCACCAATGGATGCCCTGCGAATCATTGTGGTCAGCTTTGCTCTGATCGGTGCCCTCTGCATGCTGGTTCCTCTTCTGGTGATTGATGAGAAGAAGCACTGCAGTGGCAAGGTGGCGAGTGAAGGGGCCATCAAATCCATGGGGGAGGCGCTGAAAAACCGCGATTTCACCGTATTTGTGCTGGTTAACTGTCTGACGTTGATGGCAACCTATTTTCTGGAAACAGGAGCTGTTTATTACGTAACGATGCTGCTTGGGCTTTCTGAGCAGTGGGCAACCGCTTTGATGGTTGGTATGTTTGCCATGAGTTTTGCCCTCTACCCTCTGGTCGTCAGATTGACTAAGTTCTACGCGAAGAAGAACATTTATATCGTTGCCCTCATTCTGGAAGGTTCGGTTTTTTCCATGATTCCGCTGGCCAATGATGTTGCCCATCCAATGGTGCTGGCTGGCTTGATTGTTTTCCTGGGGGCGATTCCTATTGCCATTACCAGTATCATTCCGGCTGCCATGATGACCGATATCACTCTGTCAGACACTCGACGTACAGGTGAGCATAAAGAGGGAACTTTCTTTGGTTTACAGAGCCTGAATGTAAAACTGGCTGGTTCGGTGACCAGCCTGGTTTTCCCATCTCTGCTGATTATCGGAAGCAGTAATGGTACACCAACGGAGTACGGTGTCTCCCTGACTGCCTGGATTGGCTGCAGCTTTTCCTTTCTGGCGTGTGCTGTTTTGTTCTTGTATAACGAGAATCGAGTGAATAAATATTTAAATGAGTCGGCATAAAGAAAAGCCTGGTGTTTAAAAAAATGATAACTTGATTCTGTTATTGATCAATAAATACGTCATCAAACATTAACGCCAGCGTCATAAATTGAAGATTAAATAAATACCTTATTCACAACACGAATGAATAAGGCAATGATAAAAAAAATACTGAATCAGGGATGCCTGATCATTCTGGTTGGGCTTACGGCCATATCAAAGACTTTTGCAGATAATAAAAAAGTGCTGCTGGTGGGTATTGATGGGGTGCAGTTTGAACATATTCACAGGCTGCCCACCCCAAACTTTGATCGTTTAACCATAACCAAAGCTTATGCAGGTGGTATTAAGGGGCGCTTCAACCAGCAGAACACCAGCAGTGGGCCAGGATGGAGTACCATCTTAACGGGTGTCTGGGTCAATAAGCACGGGATTAAGAGTAATGATACAGGGCCAGCAAACCGAGACTGGCCAAGTATCTTTCGCTTGATTCATAACGCTAATAACGATGCAGAACTCTATTCATTTTCAACCTGGGGCACCATTAATACGCTCTATTTTCCCTATGATATGCCTTTGCTGGCCGCTCGCTCTGAAGGCGGTGGTGATGATAAAAGCCTGAATCTGACACTGGATGTGTTAAGGAATAACAGTCCGGACTTCATTTTTATACACCTGGATGAGCCGGATGGTGCCGGTCACTCTCATGGCTGGGGCGTAGAGTACGATCAGTCCATCATTGACAGTGATAGACGACTGGGTATGTTACTGGATGAAGTTGAGCAGCGGGAAAAGGTGTTGAATGAAGAGTGGCTGGTGCTGGTCACCACAGACCATGGCAGGAATGCGATAACCGGTAATGGTCATGGGAGCCAGACACGCAGTGAGAAGACGGTGTTTATCGCCTCTAATAAAGAGTTGAGTCAGGCATACCAACAATTTGCTTCAATTCCTAATCAGGACTTTGATGGGCTGTACAACACACCGGCACAAACCTTCATAGTACCCACCATTTTGCAGTATCTGGGCATTGGCAGTGATCTACTGGGGTACCTTGATGGCTTTCCTCTTCTGGGACCGATCGAGCCGCATCAACGGATGTATGCAACCATCGGCAGTGCTCGTTGCGGGTTTGAATGGGATGCCGATGCCGGTACACCAATAGCGCTGGAACGCAGTGAGCATATTGCTAAATTCGATTGTGGAGGGAACAGTGACCCACTGCTGGTGAAAGGCAATTACGTGTATGCCAATATTTATGGTTCTTCCTGTGGCCTTCAATGGAATGCAAAGGCGGGGACACCAATGACGGTCGATGGCAACGAGCATGTTGCCAAGTTCGATTGCAGCCAGGCTGGTGATGCAATGACGATTAGCAGTGACTTTATCTACAGCACCATTGATAGCAGTGAGTGTGGACTGGAGTGGGATGCTCAGAAGGGCACACCTGTCACATTAACCAGTGAGGAACATGTTGCCAAATTTGATTGCAGTGGCAGTGCTGACCCCTTGTATTTGAAAACGTTCAATAACGTCTCTATGAATGGGCTTGAGATTTTTCAAGCCCGTTTGTCGTCACCTTTAACCGGACACTTTCCAGATAATAAAGATTTAAAGAAAGAATCTGTCTGTGCAGGTTTTCAGAAATTTGATAAGTGCCTGAATTTCCGGTGTCTGATCTCTGGCTTCAGGGTAGAAAAAAGAGATGCCCAGTTTGAGTGATGTTTCCAACTCAACCAATACTAACTGTTTGAGTAAGCCCTGGTTCACCAAGGGCTTTGCAAGACTGGTGCTTATTGCGCTCCAGCCATCGTACTGAAGCAGTTCAAGCAGCACATCATTATTGCTGATAATGCTCAGGTCTGGTGATAGCGCAAAAAGCTCAGGCATTGCCTTGTAAAGGTTTTCACTGATGTACTGTTTTTCGAGCTGCAGGTCACCAACAGTGATGATCTCCATCTTTGCCAATGTATGATCGGGATGACAGTAAAGAGCAATATCCTGTGTACCTATGAACGCATACCCAAGCGGGAATAGTGTTTCGTGGGCAAGACGATGTTGCATCAGTGCGAGTTGATTGGTTCCCTCAGATACTGCTTTTAACGCTTCCTCCCGATTTTTATGCAACCAATTGAGCTTGATATAAGGAAAGCGGTTTGTCATGAAGTGCTCTATTTCCACGACCAGTCTGGGTGGGACTAACACATCATGAAACACATCCAGTTGGGTAACTGGCTCCATGTAGCTGCTGAGCAGTCGTGTATTCAGCCGTTCACTGTGTTTCACCAGTAGCTTTGCCTGTTTGTAGATGGCTGCCCCGGTTTCTGTAACGACCGCTGCTTTACCCTCTATGTGGAACAGGCTGACAGCATAGCTTTCTTCAATGACCTTGATCTGCTCGCGGATTGTTGTGCGATCTTTACCCAGTTTACGTGCTGCTCGACTGTAACTGCCTTCCTCTACGGTGGCGCAGAAGGATGAGAGATGTTCGTAAGAAAACATACTTCTTATTTTATGATGGAATTTACCCCACATAATGCATTTTTTGGAACGAAAAATCATTGTTAGTCTTGTTCCATCATCAGCCAATAGAAATAGAAAAAAGTTTGGGTAAATGGAGGTACAGTAATGAAAAATACATTCAAGCTCACAGTGATTGCCGCTATTGTGGCTTTAACGGCTGGCTGTGTTCAGCAGGCGGACAATGAGAACACTGCTTCAGCAATATCGGAAGAGATAACGTCAAATCCTGTCACCCTTTACATAGCGGATGACATTATCACCATGTCAGAGTCAGCGGCCGAAAATATAACGGCCATTGCCGTGCAGAATGGGAAAATTCTTGATCTGGGTGAAAGTGCAGAGTTACTGGAAAGGTACGCAGAGCACCCCAACCTGCTTGTTGATAAACAATTTGAACATAACGTGATCACTCCGGGGTTTGTTGAACCCCATATTCATCTGTGGCTCAGTGGGATTTTAATGAGCACTGATTTTATAACCCCTGGCGACTGGAAACTGCCATGGGGAGATGTAGCGGGTGTTCAGACTGAAGAGACATTTATCCGCCGCTTACGGGAAATTGAAGCGACCAAACCGGAAGGGGAGCCGCTTATTGTCTGGGGGTATCATAACTATTTCCATGGCAACAGGATGGGCAGGGAGCTGATTAATCAGGTGTCTGATACTCGGCCCATCATTGTCTGGCACCGCAGCTTTCATGAGCTTTTCTACAATGACGCGGCATTGAACATGCTTGGCTGGGAGGAGAGCGACTGGAAAGGTGAAGGAGCAGCCTATGAGCAGCTTGATTGGGAGCGGGGGCATGCCTTTGAAAATGGAGCCAAGGTAGTACTCAATGATACGTTGAAATTCCTCGTGGAAAGTGGCCGTTTTGCCATGGGTATGGAGCGAACCCGTGATTACGTCCAGTCAGCAGGTATTACCACCGCAGTCGATCCGGGGGTGATTGCTACTCCGGAAATGTATCAGCAAATGGTTTCCATCCTCCTCGACGACGACTTTCCAATGGATTACTGGCTGATGCCTGCTGGCAACTTTACCTACAGTGCTGGGGGCTATGATGCACTTAAAGGCAAAGCGATTGCTGAATCTCAGACACAGTCATACAAGGGACAGGATCAGATTCAATGGTTGCCCAAATTTGTAAAACTGTTTTCGGATGGTGCGATGTACAGTCAACTGATGCAGTTAAAGGATGGTTACACTGACGGTCATCATGGGGAGTGGTTGCAGACGCCGGAAGAACTTGAAGACAGTATGAGGCCCTACTGGGAAGATGACTACACCGTTGTGATTCATGCTAATGGTGATTTGGGGTTTGAAGCGGCCATTGAAGTACTGGAAACGCTAAATAAAGAAACGCCCCGTGATGATCATCGCACCAGTTTCCATCATTTGGGGATTACTGATAAAAACGACATTCCTCGTGCAGTTAAGAGCGGGGCAAACTTCAGTGTTAACCCTTACTACACTCATGTGCTGGCAGAGCTTTACAGTGAAAAAGGAGTTGGGAAGGAAAGAGCCGAAGTGATGGCAAGGGGTCGCTCATTTATTGATGCTGGAGGCATTTTGTCATTGCATTCTGATGCCCCTATGGCCCCTGCTCAGCCAATCACTCTGATGTGGGCAGCGGTAAATCGCATCGGTTTATCCGGTGAAACCGTAATGGGATCCAGTGAGCGTATTACGGTTCATGAAGCGATGAAGGCCATAACGATTGATGCTGCATATACTGCCAGGCTCGAAAATGAGATAGGCAGCATTGATGTGGGCAAATACGCAAATTTTGCGGTACTTGATCAGAACCCTTATAAGGTAGATAAGCAGGATCTTAATGACATCAATGTTATGGCGACTGTGTATCGTGGTGAATCTTCACTCATTAATGTCAGTAATGCCGGTATGAAAGTCACCGCAAATAGTTTGAGTGTGCTTGAGCTGGAGAATCATTACGGCCATAACCATGAAGGGAAAGCACATGGTGACTTCTGTGAAACAGCACTTTATATGCAACAGGCGATGGGTAAAGTGGTGAATTAAGAGGGTAGAAAAAACCGCCTGATAATGTTCTTCATCAGGCGGTCATCAATATCAACCATGCAAATGGTTCATATTCGAATGTTGCTTAGGCAAAGTTAGCGGCAACAAATTCCCAGTTTACCAGGGCCCAGAAACCTTTCAGGTAGTCTGGACGTACATTGCGGTAGTCAATGTAGTAAGCGTGCTCCCACAGGTCGCAGGTCAGCAGAGGCTTCTGATCGCCAGTGATTGGAGTGCCGGCGTTGCTGGTGTTTACGATTTCCAGAGAACCGTCGGTGTTTTTCACCAGCCAGGTCCAGGAAGAACCGAAGTTGTTAACGGCCATGTCAGAGAACTTGGCAACGAACTCATCAAAAGAGCCGAAGGCTTTGTCGATAGCCGCAGCCAGTTCACCGGAAGGCTTACCGCCGCCATTTGGGCTCAGGCAGTTCCAGTAGAAAGTGTGGTTCCATACCTGTGCAGCATTGTTGAAGATACCGCCTTCAGAAGTCTTGATGATCTCTTCCAGACTCTTGTTTTCCAGCTCAGTGCCTTCAACCAGGCCGTTCAGTTTGACAACGTAAGTGTTGTGATGTTTGCCGTAATGGTAATCCAGAGTTTCCTTGGAGATATGTGGTTCCAGGGCATCGCGCTCATAAGGCAGTTCTGGCAGTTGAAAAGCCATTTGTCTTCTCCAGATGTGATTGGAATAGTTGTGGTTTCGTTCAGAGACCTGATTTTTCGCAAAGCGATAGTAGCACTGTGGCTACTACGAATCCATGTGAGCTGTATCTTGAGGTGAAAAACAGAAATTTCAAGTCTTAAGTGGCCCTTTACGTTGAAGAAAGGGTTGGGGGCTGGATTTCTTTCTTCTACAATAGTCCCTCATTTATTTTTCAGAACAGCCAGGAGCTGGGAACGCCGTTTAACCTAAAGCGGATCGAATGATTGGTGCGGTGTTTTTGATCGAAAGCAGTGACTATGCAAGAGGATAAAAAGATTCGTCAGTCAAGCCAGGATTTGTCCATTACCGCTGAGCAGCGACCTTCAAGGCACCGCCCTGCTGGTAATGCTCCCAAAAGTACTGGTAAGCCAGCTACCACCAGTAAACACAGTGGTGCAGGTTATTTTGTTTCCGGTGTCTTGTTTGTGCTTCTGGCAGGTGTGACGGCTGGTGGCTACTGGCAAGTGACCGAATTGCAGAAAACCCTGGCAGATACCCGTCATGAACTTCAGCAAACCCGTGATCAGCTTGGCCTGGTGACTGGAAAGGTTTCTGAAACGGGTGAAACTATCAACCAGAGCGACTCCATCTTCCGCTCTGAACTCAAGGTGGTTAATTCTGAGATTCGCAAGCTCTGGGATGTTTCCAACAAGAGAAACCGTGAGTGGATTAATGAGAATAAAGAGAAGATTGAGCAGGGGGCGAAGAAAGTTGATCTTGCCGTCAAACAGTCTGATGCAGCTAAAAAGTCATCTGAACAGGTAGTTTCCAAACTGTCAGAAATGGATCAGATGATCAAGGCCATTACTACCGAGCAGCTGGTGGCTAATTCAGACATGACCGCCCATGTGGAAGCACTGAAAGCGGAAATTGATGGTTTGAGGAACTCGTTATCTGCCCAACAGACCGTTGAGCAGAAAATTCAGGCTTCCACGCAATCGCAGGAAGAACTGAGCAAGAAACTCAGTGCCTTCCAGGGGCAGGTTTCCCTCCGGTTGCAGCAGCTGGAAAATACCATGCGGGACCTTGGAAACCCTAAAGACAAGGGGCTGAAGATTCAGTAGCCTTTAACATCAGGGATGGAAATAGCCGGTGAACAATAAAAACTGCGGCTTGTTGATGATGCTACTGGCCAGTTTCTGGTTACAAGGGTGTAGTTGGCTGAATTTTTTCGGGGAGGTTGAAGTGCTTCCCGAAAAAGTATCTCCGCTTCGCTTTGAGACCCGGTGGTTTCATCCTGAACTGCCTGCTGAATCTCTTGGCTTACCTGAAAGCAGTAAAACACTGGTGGGTGAGTGTGAGTTTCAATCAGAGCTTCTGAAATTACGATCAAATCAACATCGAGGTCTGCTTTTACCACTGATGGCTTTTGGTGAGCAGGGGCAGATCACTCTTGACCTGATAGCGAGTAAACCGGTCTATAAGTTGCTGCAATCAGAATGGTCATTGGGATCTCCTTATGACAGTCTGCAGCTCTATCAGCGCTGGGTAAGTGGTGTTGAGCACTCCTGTCCTGATGGCTTAAGGCGTGAACTGCCTCACTGTGTTATGAAACCTTTCTATTCTCTGGGAGGCCTTCTGGACAGTGATTCCAGTTATGAGCTGGAGCGGATTAATAACTGGCTGACTCAGCAGGCTCCTCTGGATTATCTGATCCTTCCTGATCTGGCACTGTTAAAGTCAGATTCTGTTCTGCAGTTAAGTTATTCTCCAAACTCCCCTGTGATTACCGAGCAGAACTCCGAAAGCAGTTATCAGCATCTTCAGCCCTTTATGTTAAGGAAGAGTCTGGACTGGGTATTGCTTGATAATGATAACCGGTTGATTTCTGACGAGTTTGTCAGTTATGGGCGTTGTTCTGTGTCGTGGCAAGGGCTGAATGCACAGGGAGACTCCGGCGATGGGCAGCCACTTGATTTTGATTATTTAAGCCAAATAAGCGCAGTTATCAATAAAAGGATGCATGATTTATTAAAAGACATATCTTTTTAACTTCAGGTAATGGGTAATTAATTGATTGTATTAGCTAATCTATTTTATTTTTTTATTTATGTCTGTCTTTATATGTTCAGTCAAAAAAATGATTAATTGTTGAGTTGGCTGAATTTTGAAAGCCTTTTGGTTTAGGTTTGGCTATTTCCTTTTTAACATGCTTCATATTTTCTTCCCACACTAATTGGTTTGTTCTTGTTCTGCTAGCCTGAAATTAATAAGTGTTATCTGAACTTAATCAATGCTGGGTGATTAATTTGTTGTTTGTTTTTTGAACAGCTTTTCATCTGATGATTATTGGGAATTAACAGCCAGAGTTTATTATGGATAAGAGTAACAGTCTTGGACGGACAAGTGGTGAGTTTCAACCTAGGGAATTACCTCATGGTAGTTCACCAAAAAGTCAGAAATCACAGGGCGTAGCGGTTCAAAATAACCTTCCTAATCAAACTCCACGTCATATAGCGCGCTCTTTACCTGGTAGTCAGAGTCTACTGGGTAGAGCTATAAGCTCTACTTTCGGTCAGTCATACCTTAAAGGTTCAGCAAGAGGGGGAATGCTTCAGTATGTAGAGGATGGGGTGAAAAATAAAAAAAGAATAACTGTAAACGATGATGCTTCTTTGGGTAATAGAAAATTATCAAAAGCATGCAAACAGCTTAAAGCAATATTGCAAGAACTTAATAATGAACATCTCAGAAAAGTTGAGGACTTATCTTTTTTAGGTGAAAGCTTTACAGAGAAATTTAATAAGATAAATCAGAGTGAGCCAGAAGAGGTTGCAAACATTGTTGTTGAGTTATCGAAAAGCTTCGAAAAATGGCACCGCAATAATTACTTTCAAAACGCTAGAATAACAGGCTCTAGAGTTCAGGAGCTTGATAAAGAGTGTAAAGCAATTCTCAAAATATTTTTGGTGGAAGAAGTAGAAGATAATGACTCGGGAATTGGTTCTAAACCAGCATCTGATACTGAAAGTATTCCGGAGTCTATAGGTGAACCAGAGTGGGAAGATGAAGACTCAGGAA
>NZ_JOJP01000001.1:4362428-4363690 GCF_000710775.1 Endozoicomonas elysicola | reverse complement strand
GGAATTGGTTCTAAACCAGCATCTGATACTGAAAGTATTCCGGAGTCTATAGGTGAACCAGAGTGGGAAGATGAAGACTCAGGAACAACTGAAACAAGACCCCCGAAGCCAGCAACCATACAAGGGCCAAAACCCCCTCCCTCTGATTCATTTAATCCTGAACTTGATGATGGAAGTGTTATAGAGCCCGGACCGGGCAGTCCACTGCCACCGGATCAGTACAACCGAACTTTAACACATGCGCCAGTCTCCATACCTGCTGAGGAGTATAAGCCTGGTTCGACCTCAATGACGATTGAGCGCGGTGATGTAAAAGTTAAACCAGAATCAAATAGCCCAGATGTTGTTGGCCCCGACAAGCCAGCAACAACTCAGAAGACAGATAAAAAAACCGAGAGTGTCCAGACAGAAATATTACCAGATGATTTACCAGATGCAGAAAAAGGAAAGCCACAGAAAAACGGGGCGCTGGAACAGAAGAATAGAGACCTGCAGGAAAAAGCGCGGGTTGCAGAACAGCAGCTGAACCAGGCGACGTCGAAACTGCAGGCATCGGATGCGCGGATCGAGGAGCTGGAACTCGAGCGGGGCAAACAGACCCAGGCGGTGGCTGACGCGCAGGCAGAGTTGAACCGGGCGCGGGATGGATTGAAGGCGGAGCAACAGAAAAACGGGGCGCTGGAGCAGAAGAATGGCGAGCTGCAGGGGAAAGTCTCTGACGCGCAGGAAAAAGCGCGGGTTGCAGAACAGCAGCTGAACCAGGCGACGTCGAAACTGCAGGCATCGGATGCGCGGATCGAGGAGCTGGAACTCGAGCGGGGCAAACAGACCCAGGCGGTGGCTGACGCGCAGGCAGAGTTGAACCGGGCGCGGGATGGATTGAAGGCGGAGCAACAGAAAAACGGGGCGCTGGAGCAGAAGAATGGCGAGCTGCAGGGGAAAGTCTCTGACGCGCAGGAAAAAGCGCGGGTTGCAGAACAGCAGCTGAACCAGGCGACGTCGAAACTGCAGGCATCGGATGCGCGGATCGAGGAGCTGGAACTCGAGCGGGGCAAACAGACCCAGGCGGTGGCTGACGCGCAGGCAGAGTTGAACCGGGCGCGGGATGGATTGAAGGCGGAGCAACAGAAAAACGGGGCGCTGGAGCAGAAGAATGGCGAGCTGCAGGGGAAAGTCTCTGACGCGCAGGAAAAAGCGCGGGTTGCAGAACAGCAGCTGAACCAGGCGACGTCGAAACTGCAGGCATCGGATGCGCGGATCAA
>NZ_JOJP01000001.1:4105809-4361705 GCF_000710775.1 Endozoicomonas elysicola | reverse complement strand
TGGCATCGGATGCGCGGATCGAGGAGCTGGAACTCGAGCGGGGCAAACAGACCCAGGCGGTGGCTGACGCGCAGGCAGAGTTGAACCGGGCGCGGGATGGATTGAAGGCGGAGCAACAGAAAAACGGGGCGCTGGAGCAGAAGAATGGCGAGCTGCAGGGGAAAGTCTCTGACGCGCAGGAAAAAGCGCGGGTTGCAGAACAGCAGCTGAACCAGGCGACGTCGAAACTGCAGGCATCGGATGCGCGGATCGAGGAGCTGGAACTCGAGCGGGGCAAACAGACCCAGGCGGTGGCTGACGCGCAGGCAGAGTTGAACCGGGCGCGGGATGGATTGAAGGCGGAGCAACAGAAAAACGGGGCGCTGGAGCAGAAGAATGGCGAGCTGCAGGGGAAAGTCTCTGACGCGCAGGAAAAAGCGCGGGTTGCAGAACAGCAGCTGAACCAGGCGACGTCGAAACTGCAGGCATCGGATGCGCGGATCGAGGAGCTGGAACTCGAGCGGGGCAAACAGACCCAGGCGGTGGCTGACGCGCAGGCAGAGTTGAACCGGGCGCGGGATGGATTGAAGGCGGAGCAACAGAAAAACGGGGCGCTGGAGCAGAAGAATGGCGAGCTGCAGGGGAAAGTCTCTGACGCGCAGGAAAAAGCGCGGGTTGCAGAACAGCAGCTGAACCAGGCGACGTCGAAACTGCAGGCATCGGATGCGCGGATCGAGGAGCTGGAACTCGAGCGGGGCAAACAGACCCAGGCGGTGGCTGACGCGCAGGCAGAGTTGAACCGGGCGCGGGATGGATTGAAGGCGGAGCAACAGAAAAACGGGGCGCTGGAGCAGAAGAATGGCGAGCTGCAGGGGAAAGTCTCTGACGCGCAGGAAAAAGCGCGGGTTGCAGAACAGCAGCTGAACCAGGCGACGTCGAAACTGCAGGCATCGGATGCGCGGATCGAGGAGCTGGAACTCGAGCGGGGCAAACAGACCCAGGCGGTGGCTGACGCGCAGGCAGAGTTGAACCGGGCGCGGGATGGATTGAAGGCGGAGCAACAGAAAAACGGGGCGCTGGAGCAGAAGAATGGCGAGCTGCAGGGGAAAGTCTCTGACGCGCAGGAAAAAGCGCGGGTTGCAGAACAGCAGCTGAACCAGGCGACGTCGAAACTGCAGGCATCGGATGCGCGGATCGAGGAGCTGGAACTCGAGCGGGGCAAACAGACCCAGGCGGTGGCTGACGCGCAGGCAGAGTTGAACCGGGCGCGGGATGGATTGAAGGCGGAGCAACAGAAAAACGGGGCGCTGGAGCAGAAGAATGGCGAGCTGCAGGGGAAAGTCTCTGACGCGCAGGAAAAAGCGCGGGTTGCAGAACAGCAGCTGAACCAGGCGACGTCGAAACTGCAGGCATCGGATGCGCGGATCGAGGAGCTGGAACTCGAGCGGGGCAAACAGACCCAGGCGGTGGCTGACGCGCAGGCAGAGTTGAACCGGGCGCGGGATGGATTGAAGGCGGAGCAACAGAAAAACGGGGCGCTGGAGCAGAAGAATGGCGAGCTGCAGGGGAAAGTCTCTGACGCGCAGGAAAAAGCGCGGGTTGCAGAACAGCAGCTGAACCAGGCGACGTCGAAACTGCAGGCATCGGATGCGCGGATCGAGGAGCTGGAACTCGAGCGGGGCAAACAGACCCAGGCGGTGGCTGACGCGCAGGCAGAGTTGAACCGGGCGCGGGATGGATTGAAGGCGGAGCAACAGAAAAACGGGGCGCTGGAGCAGAAGAATGGCGAGCTGCAGGGGAAAGTCTCTGACGCGCAGGAAAAAGCGCGGGTTGCAGAACAGCAGCTGAACCAGGCGACGTCGAAACTGCAGGCATCGGATGCGCGGATCGAGGAGCTGGAACTCGAGCGGGGCAAACAGACCCTGGAGGTGACTGAAGCGCAGCAAAAGCTCAAGCAGGCAATGGATAAAGAGAAATCATTGCGTGGAGAGCTTGATCGAAAACAACAGGTTATAGAGAGGACAGAAGAAAAATTAAGAAAGCAGTCTGAAGAAAATGTCAGCCTGAAGAGTCAGCTGGAGAGATCAGCTGAAGAGAAACTGGTTATTGAGAGTCAGCGGTCTGGAGCTTCAAACAGGGCTGATACCTTAGAACATGAAAACAGCGGATTGAAAGCGGAGCTTGAAAAGCTATGGGCTAAGGTCTCTTCTCAAGGTGACCAGCTGACTGCATTCAATGATACGAAAAATAAGCTTAGGCTTGCACAAGCTGAATCTGATAGGTTGAAAGATGGTTTTAAGAGGTTAGAGCGAGATATTGAAAAATCTGATAAAGAGAAAAAACAATTTGAGTCACAACTTCATGAAAAAACCAGAAAGGTTAATAATTTGACTTTTGAACTAGGGAAGCAGAGTACAAGAGTTAAGTCGTTGCAAAGAGAAGTTGAAAGTAACAGTTTTGAAAATTTAGACTTGAAAAAACAATTAAGTTTGCAAAAAAAACAGGTGGCTAATGCAGTAGAAGTTACTAACCAAAAGCGCAGGCAGATTGAACAAGAACGTGATCGGCATAATGTAGAGTTATCTCAAGTTAAAAAAGAAATTCAGCAGGCCAAAGGTAAACTTGATAGTGCATTAGATGAATTGCAAAGGGTCAATAGCGCTAGGCGTCAGGAAGGTGATCAGTTTGCAGCTAAAGAGAATAAGTATCTAAATAAAATAAAAGAACTTGAAAAGAATCTTGGAATCTTGGATAAGCAGTTACAAGAAGCAAGTACAGCTAATACCGCTGCTCATAAGCAGGTTAGAGATATTAAGGCACAAATGGTGGACCTTGAAAAAGAGAGAGATCGACTCAGGAGGGATATTGGTAAACAACAGTATATGATGCATTTCGAGCATAGCCCTGATCAAATTCCAGAAATGGAGTGGGATCATTCAGATATGCTCGAAGGTTTAAAGCAAAGTAAAGTTGATCATCAATATAGAGCCTCTGAAGTTGAAACTCTTAAAAAAGAGTTGCTAGACGCTAAGAACATAATCAAAAGATTGGAGTCAGATGCTAAAAGCTTAAATGGAGTGAACGCTGATAATCAATCTATTAGAAATAAACTTGAGGTTGTTGAAAAACAGCTCGCCGTGAAGCAAGCTGCCTTATCCAAGCTTGTTGGTAAAAATAATGCTGATATATTTAATCATTATCTGAATGAAATGATGAGGGCGATGGATGAGAGAGATGATTTGGCAGGTAAAAAAGAAATTGAAATATCAGCAGCAGTGAGAGAAGGCGTTAGTGCAAAAAGGCTGGATGATGACACTTTTGGAGTACATAAAGCTAATTTAAAACTAGCGACCAGGTTGATTCATGAGAAAGAAGCAAGAAAAAAATCGGATAGGCTTTTAAATGAAAAGGTGAAAGAGGTGGAAGTTCTAAAAAGTAGGCTGGGTAAATCATAGCCCTTAATGATGAGATCATTTTTGATTGTAGTTAATTAAAGAACAATAGTTTTATTAAAGGCGTAATATATGTCATTAACACCCAGCGGCAAGGAGCGCCGCTCGATTAAACGTCATCAGTTGCAGGATTATCTTAAAATTTATAATCGCAACACCATGAGGGTTATGGGTAGTATTGGAAACATCAGCTGTAATGGTTTAATGCTGATCAGCTCTGTCCCTGTATTAATTGGTGCTGTTTATAATATGCGTATTATTTTGCCTGATGATGACATTGGTGAGCGGTACCTGGATTTTGATGCGCGGTGCCATTGGTGCAAGCCTGATGTAGGTCCAGAATATTTTGACTCAGGCTACAGTATTGTTAATGCTGGAGATGATATTCTTGATCTGGTTGAAACACTGAAAAATTATTTTACCTTTGGAGAGGTCTGCTGACTGGCTTTTTCAGGTAGAATTTGATTTTACCGATTGAGTGATGTTCCTGGTCATCATGTCTGCTGATTACGTTGTCCCTGCGCAAGTTATAACGGTTGAAACCGAAATCAAGAAAAGTCGTTTTATTGCCTGTATTTCTCCTGCTCACTCCCGTCAGGAAGCCCTTGCCTTTGTAGAAACTAAACGCATCGAGTATCCAGATGCTACTCACCACTGTTCAGCCTTTGTCGCAGGAGCGCCTGATGGTGGGGCTGTGGTTGGTTTTGATGACGATGGTGAACCTTCCGGTACCGCTGGCCGCCCAATGCTGAACGTTCTTCAACACAAGCGTATTGGTGATGTTGTTGCTGTCGTAGTGCGCTATTTTGGCGGTGTAAAACTTGGGGCTGGCGGTCTGGTCAGAGCATACAGTGCCTCAGTGCAGCAGGCCTTTGAGGTGTTGCCTCTTGAGCAGCGGGTAGCGTTGAGAGTGGGGGTAATTGTTTGTGATTACGCCTATGAACAAATGGTTCGCCATTACCTTGAGCAACATCACGCGAGCCTTGAGCGGTGTGATTACGGTCAGTCAGTCAGTATGACCATCTCTACGGCAGAAATTGGAAGTGATGATCTTGCCAGTTACTTGCATGATGTCAGTCGTGGGCAAATTCTCATTCAGTGGCAGGATTAATGTGGCTTAATGGATCATAGAAAATAATGATTCAAGAAATAAGCTGACTTAGGTGAATGGGGGGGCATAGGCCCCATTAATCGTGGCTTTCGAAATCAATGGCGTCTTCATAAACCCAGTATTTCTGGTCATGCAGGGCCTTGTTATCTGTGATGGCCATGAACAGCCCAGTACCCACTGGGGGCATTGTACTTTCTCCCATGTATCGCCACTCAACTCTTTTTCCGGCGATTGCCTGTAGGCATTGCGGATAGTTTCCTTTGAAAACCGGGGTGAATATCCCGTGGCATCTATCTCCATTTTTCATTGTTTTTCCTCCTGTCCTTAGGGTGGTGTTAACAACTGGTTGGATTGCCAGTTGGTAACACCACCTAGGTTTGATATCGGCCACGCTTAGGCTCAGTGATAGTTTTTTATTGATTGAGTAAAAATTGGTCGTGTACGTATGGGAGGCTGGTTTCTTTTTCCAGTGGCAGACGATACTGTTATGTCTACTCAGGACTGAGTAGCAGATTGTGCAGGTGGGCTAACACCATTGAAGGCTATTAAAATGAAATCTTTTTATTTTCACGACTATGAGACTTTTGGTACTGACCCAGCACTCGATTGGCCAGCACAATTCGCCGGCATCCGGACGGACGCAGAGTTGAATGAGGTGGGTGAACCGCTGAATATTTTTTGCAAGTTGCCGGAAGATCATTTACCTAATCCTATGGCCTGCCTTGTCACCGGTTTGACGCCACAGAAGGTTAATGAGATGGGGCTGATTGAGCCTGAGTTTATTCACCGGATTCATACTGAATTGATGGTTCCCGGTACCTGCACCCTGGGATATAACAGCATTCGTTTTGATGATGAAGTGACTCGTAATATTCTCTATCGAAATTTCTATGATCCTTATGCCCGTGAGTGGCAGAATGGTAACAGCCGCTGGGATCTTATTGACCTGGTTCGGCTAACTGCAGCACTGAGGCCTGAAGGTATCGAGTGGCCTATGCGGGAAGATGGCTTCAAAAGTTTTCGGCTGGAAGAGATTACTGCAGCCAATGGTTTGGATCATGGTTCAGCTCATGATGCGCTGTCGGATGTTCGTGCCACTATTGCTCTGGCCAGATTGATTCGGAAACAGCAACCCAAGGTGTTTCAGTTTTATCTTGCTCATCGTGGTAAGCGTGAAGTTGCCGGATTGCTAAATATGGTCAGTCAGGAGATGGTTGTGCATGTGTCCGGCATGTTTGGTGCTCACCGAAATAACCTGGCAGTGGTGATGCCATTAATTGATCACCCGGTCAATCGAAATGGCGTGGTGGTATATGATCTGTCAGTTGATCCAGCGCCTTTATTGAGTCTATCTGTGGAGGAAATCAGGCGAAGGTTGTTCACTCCATCAGATCAGTTGGCAGAAGGTGAAGAACGAATTCCATTGAAGACTATCCATATTAATAAATGTCCGGTGATCGCCCCCGTGGGTGTTTTGAGGGCTGAAGACCAGGAACGTCTCGAGCTGGATCTTACCAGATGTGAAGTGCACAGGAGTCAGCTAATGGCAGACTCAGAGCTGGCGGCCAAGCTTCGGGAAGTCTTTTCAGAGTCCCCATCGAATAAGCATACTGATCCGGACCAGATGATTTATTCCGGTGGTTTTTTCTCCCCCGCAGATCGTAATGAAATGAGTCGTATTTTAACTGCGAAGCCATCGGAGTTAACCCAGCTTGGTCTTTCTTTCTCAGATAAACGCCTTGACGAAATGCTGTTTCGTTACCGTGGGCGGCACTATTTTGAAACGCTGGATGAAGAAGATCAGCTGCTTTGGAAAAAGTATTGTCATGAGCGATTATCCGGGCAGTTGCATCCAGATAATGATTACTTTTTAACACGTAATCACTTTTGGGATGAATTGAGATCTGCTCAGGAGATGGTTGAGGGAAATATGGAAAAACAAAGCCTGCTAACAGAGTTATCCGACTACGTGAATGGTTTGCCAGCGTAGGCTGTGTATTGGTAAACCACTGAATGTTTTACTGGGTATAAAAATTAAAGCGTCAGTATCAATGTATCGAAAGAATAAAATGCCGCATAAACACAGCAATGTGCTTATGCGGTTTGGAATGAGTGCTTTACTACCAGATTAAGTTGCTCTGCCAGTCGACCATAAATGGTTGGCTTTTCAATGTAATCAACAGCGCCCGCTTTAATGGCTGCAACAGCACTGGACACATCATTGTGATGCCCAAGGATAATAACCGGAACCTGATGGTTTTCGCTGGCCAAATCCTGCATTAGATTCAGGGCCTGCCCATGGGGTTGATCATTCGCCGCGATGATGCAGGAAGGCTGGTCTGCTTTAAGTGCATTCAGTAGCTCAAAATGTGAACTGAAGCAGGTGAGATGCAGTGATTTTTCATGGCACAGGCTGCGAATAGTCTCGGTAGTGCCGAAATCCTGTTCCAGTAGATAGACTGAGCAATGGGTTGCTAGGTTCATAAAGGCAGCCTTGCGGTAAAAAGAAACCTGTATTGTTGCAATGAAACAGCTGTTAGCATAAAGCTATTGCTTATCTTTTGTGCAAGAATTCTATAGATATAGAATCTGAGGAGGTTTACGGGTCAAAGCGCAGTGTTTGTCTGTACTAAAGTTCGTATTTCTCCCACCGTAAGCAGCAGCTCAAGAAGCAACTCTCTAAATATGAAATAGTTTCTGACCAGTTTTTAATAAAAGGAGTTTAGAAAGTATTTCATAGTCTCTTCTTGCCATTGTCTAATGGTACGACTTCAGTTTAGGTTTAGCCGACAAATTGCTGAATGGAGGGATGTACTTGACGTTATTCGGCGAGTACCTAAGGATCTATCTGATCGTTCGTTCAATTATTATATTGTTCGCTTAGCTCTTTTTTAAATGAACAAATCGGAAATTATGAAGGATTATTATTTGGTCAATCACCAAAACACTTCGCAATAAATCCTTTAAAAAAATGGGTGCTTTGACTTTTCTAAAATCGAGAAGAGCTCCGAATACCTCTGTGAATATAGAGGTAAACGGAGAGGAGAGGATTAAATTTTGAAATTAAATTCGCCTTCAAGATGCTCTTTTACCTGCATAACCTGACGTACCAGGTGTGCCAGGGACTTAGTACCCATCTTTTCCATTACACGGGAGCGGTGAATTTCAACCGTGCGCTGGCTCAGGTTAATGTCAGCAGCAATCACCTTGTTGGCTTTACCTTCAACCACATGATGTAGAACTTCGCGCTCTCGATCTGTGAGGGTGGAGAGTCTGCGCAGAATTTCCTTGTGCTCAAGGAGTTCTTTTCTTTGTTGAGTATCCAGCTTAAGCGCATCGTTAATCAGATCCAGAAGCTCCTGATCGCGGAAAGGCTTCTGAATGAAGTTCATAGCACCATCTTTGATGGCCTGAACGGCCATTGGAACATCACCATGGCCAGTGATGAAAATGATTGGAAGAATGCAGTGCATTTCATTGAGCTTGCTTTGAAGTTCAAGGCCGCTCATACCGGGCATACGGATGTCCAGCACAATACAGCCGGGCCGGTTTTCATCATAAACTTCAAGGAACTCAGCAGGGGAAGAAAAGGCTTCTACAGTCTGACCTACCGACTTCATCAACATTTTCAGCGAGTCACGCACAGCCTCGTCATCATCGATGATAAATACGGTAGGTTCTTGCTTCATGTCCTGTTGCTGCATAATGACTCCACTGTGAGAAATTTGCCGTATAATTTGGTGTTTTTGCCATCAGGCTGGAAGTTGGGGTGATGCGGGAAAGCCATTATTAAAGCTCTTTGAGCATCAACTGTATCGTCCGGAAGGTTCACCGGAAGAAACACAGGTTGAAAAAGATTGCTTAAAGGCCGTGGAATTCGCTCTGTATTTTAGCAAATAGTTTAGCAGAGTATGATGCTGTTGCTTTATCAGGCAAACAAAAAAATCAACTCCGGCTTTCACTGGTGCTCTTTCAGCTCTTTTTAAAAGAGAAGTGGTTATTTTCGCAATTTTTGCAGAGTAGTACTTCCCACAGGCATCGATTTCTTCTGATTTTATTCCAGCATTCCCGCTGACTGCGTATGTTTACAGGTTATGTTACGCAAATAAACATAAACCTGAGTGAGGCACATTATATTAGATGATATTTCCTGTATTGTTATCAGGGATAATACGGTTATTGTTGTGGTTTTGTGCGTAGTTGGGATTGTTTGTGAGTGTGTCAAAAATGAAAAAGGCCTGCATTTCTACAGGCCTTCAGTTGGATTTCAGCACATGCTCAAATCGCTCAGTGCGCTGATTGACTCAGGTTCAGAGGGGCAATCATATTTTCTGGCTTGAGAATTTCTTTCAGCTGCTCTTCGGTCAGCAGGCCTTCTTCAAGTACCAGGTCAACTACACGACGACCACTCTTTAGCGCAATTTTGGCAATACGGCTGGAGTTTTCATAGCCCAGGTATGGGTTCAGGGCAGTTACCAGACCAACGCTGTTGTCTACATAGCTCTGGCAAACTTCACGGTTTGCTGTAATGCCTTTGATGCACTTCTCGGTCAGCATGTTCATACCGCTGGACAACTGTTGGATTGACTCCAGAATCTTGTAGACCAGAACCGGTTCAGCATAATTGAGCTGTAACTGGGCTGCTTCTGAAGCCAGAGTTACCACAAGGTCGTTACCAATCACGTGGAAGGCGATCTGGTTCATGGCTTCAGGAATAACCGGGTTTACTTTACCTGGCATGATAGATGAACCAGGCTGCATTTCAGGCAGGTTGATCTCATTAAAACCACACAACGGGCCACTGGATAGCAGTCTCAGGTCGTTGCTGATTTTGGACAGCTTAACCGCCAGACGCTTCAGTGCGCTTGAGAAAATAACGAAAGCACCCATATCAGAAGTGGCTTCAACCAGATCTCCAGCAAGAATCATTTCCTGGCCAGAAATTTCAGTAAGGTACTTAACGGCAAGTGGGGCATAACGGCTGTCAGCAGTGATGCCGGTACCGATAGCAGTACCACCGAGGTTAACTTCTCTAAGCAGGGCAGCCATTTCGCTGATTCGCTGAACGTCTTCACCGATCGTGGTGCTGAATGCTCTGAATTCCTGACCCAGTGTCATCGGCACGGCGTCCTGAAGCTGGGTACGGCCCATTTTCAGGATATCTTTGAACTCGTTTGCTTTCACATCCAGCGCATTTTTCAGAGACTTGATCGCTACCAGCAGAGTCTTGTGCTTGAGTACCATAGCCAAACGCATAGCGGTTGGGTATACGTCGTTGGTAGACTGTGCCATGTTGACATGGGTGTTCGGGTGCAGGTACTGGTATTCACCACGACGATGTCCCATCAGCTCCAGAGCACGGTTACAGATAACTTCGTTGGCATTCATGTTGGTGGAGGTACCAGCGCCACCCTGAATCATGTCAACCACAAACTGATCGTGCAGACGTCCTTCGATGATTTCGTCGCAGGCATCAGAAATGGCTTCCGCTTTCTGTGCATCCAGCATACCCAGGTCACGGTTGGCCAGTGCACAGGCCTTTTTCACCATGGCCAGTGCGCGTGGAAGGTTCACGTAGTGGTTCAGCTGGACACCACTGATCTGGAAGTTTTCAACGGCACGCTGGGTCTGGATGCCATAGTAAACATTTTCCGGAACTGGAGCTTCACCCAGCAGGTCATGTTCAATTCGGTATTGGGTAAGATCTGTCATTATCTGTGCCTTACTTGCGCACTGGAGGAAAATCATCAGCCTGCGTGGGATAAGCCTTTTTGGCTTGGTAAAAGCAGGCTGGCTGGGTTTAGTCTGTGCCTGTCCATAATTATCAGCAATAAGTGGTACTACCTAACTGAACAAAAGTTATCAAAAAAAGATAAAAGGCATGATCTGTATCAATTTTGATCAGTTTTCGCATCTATCACGGATTGATTTAAGGCTGAAGGTTATATCTCTGATTATTGGTACTTAGGTTAGTTCAACTTGCTCTGTGCCCTGCTGCGCAAGGAGTTATAGTGAATGCTTTGATGTTATTAGGGGTTAGTACGGTGTTTTTCCGACGTAATAATTGATAGCTTTCCAGCTCTTTGCAAACGTGAGCATTTATGAACAGTAGTGTTTGGATAGTTTGACGCGGGTCTGGGGTGGACTTTGTCTTTTTTTGCTGGCAATGGGGGCTTGTGTACCTCACTCAGCGTCTCCAGCGCTGAGTGTTATTCAATAGTTTTTTACCAACCTGCAGGTGAACCACTTTAACGGTTGCGGCTGTCAGCATGATCAGAACGGCCATGGCTGCCGCTGGGCCATTCTGGCCAGCATCTTCCATGTTCATCACCGCCACGGATGCCGGCATGATGTCCGATGAATACAGGAACACGACAGCGGATGTGGTGGTCATGGCATTAACAAAAAGATAGATACCAATATCCAGCAACGCAGGCAGACATACCGGCAGTGAAACTTTGAAAAAGGCTCTGTATTGCGGAATCTTAAGCGATGCTGCTACCACTTCAATTTCATTAGGCAGCTTTTTCAGGGCTGATAGGGCTGTGAGATGACCCACGGTGAAGTAATGAGCAACGGTATTCAGAACCAGTAACGCCATGGTTCCATAGAACATTCCTAGCGGGTTCCCTGGCTGATTAAAGAAAAAGATATATCCTAGGCCCAGTACCATTCCGGGGATCGCCACAGGCAGCATGGTCATGACCTGAATCAACCATTTGATGGAGGCTGCCATTTTGACTTTTTCCACGCAGTAGGCCGTGATAAAAATGACCAGCGTCCCCACTATTGCTGTGCATGTGGCGAGTTTTAATGAATTGAAAAATGGTACCCAACCCTGGGCACTGAAATTTTCAAATCGATAGTTCTGTAAGGAAAGCTCGAGATTCCAGGGCCAGAATGTCACCAGAGAGCCATATACGGCCATGGCAATAATCGACAGTATGGCCATGATCACCAGGCTGCAGATCACCAGAAATAACCGGTCGCGAATCGGGCTGGGTTCAGGCTGATAAGCGACAGAACGGGAGCCAAAGAGTTCTTTCTGCCTCTTTTGAACTCTGCGGTCAACCAGAAAAGCGATGATCGCCGGCAGTAACAGCAGCACGCTGATAACGGCACCCATGGCAAAGTTCTGCTGCCCCACCACCTGTTTATAGATATCCGTGGCCAGAACATTGTATTGGCCACCAATCACCTTGGGGACACCAAAGTCCGTGACTACCAGGGTAAAGACAACCGCAGTTGTGCTGATCAGTCCAAACTTGGCTGCCGGTAATGTGACCGTCAGAAAAGTCCGCAGTGCTGAAGATTTCATGACTCTGGCGGATTCATAGAGTCTGGCATCAGAGGTGGATAATGCTGTGTTCAGTATCAACAGTGCATGGGGAAAGGTCCAGAATACCAGGCCAATAACAATACCGATGATGCCGTAAACCGAATGTCCCATCAGTAAGTCTCTGGCAACGCCCTGATTGCCAAAGAGGTAGATCATGCTGATCGCCGGTAGCAGCGATGGTGCCAGAATGGGTAGCATACCCAGAACCTTGAAGGCTGTTTTGCAGGGCATGCAGGTTCGGGTCAGGCCATAGGCGAATAGAAACGCCAGAGTGACCACAATACCCGTAACCACAAAGCCGATCGTCAGGGTATTGGAAATGGACTGGGTCAGGGCATTACTGCCCAGGTATTCTGCAAAGTTGCTGATGCCGACAAAACGGCCCTGGCTATCCTGAACACTTCGGGCCAGCATGGCCATCAGTGGTAGCAGAAGTGTTACCAGCAGATAGAGAAATACTCCGGTAATGCAGAGCGCAGAAACCAGCTTGCCAGTGTTGAAAACAGGACGCCTCTGGCTGGTTTCTCTGTATAGCGGTCTATTGGCAGTGGTAGAAAGATCCATGATCAGCATTCCTTACTCTGCGGGAAAAACATGAATATGCTGTTCCTGGATGACCAGTCGGGATTTGCAGCCAGGGTGCAGGCTGAGATTGGCCAGTTGATGAACCGGAACATCCACTTTTATGGTGGAGGTTGATGTCCAGCCCAGTGGGTTGCAGCTTGCCCTGACGAAAGTTCCTTGAAACTCCATTGTTTCAACCTGCACTGGTAACTCGGTAATTCCCTCACCGAATGTCAGATCCTCCGGGCGGATACCCAGTAAAACTTTGCCACTGCGGGAACTCTGTGGGGCAAGTGCCAGTGGTTGATTTGCCAGCATGGTCTGATTCTGAGGGTTTACTTCTGCTTCCATAAAGTTCATGGCGCCGACGAAATCTGCGACAAAGCGAGAGGCTGGGTTTTGATAGATCTCTCTGGGTGTACCAACCTGTTCAATATGGCCGTGATTCATCACCACAATTCGGTCGGCCATCGCCATGGCTTCTTCCTGGTCGTGAGTGACCATAATGGTGGTGATTCCCAGTCTCTTCTGCAGTGAACGAATGGTTTCTCTCAACTTGACTCGAACCCTGGCGTCCAGAGCTGACAGTGGTTCATCCAGCAGCAGTAATCCCGGAGATAATGCCAGAGCACGGGCCAGGGCCACCCTTTGCTGCTGTCCACCGGAAAGCTGACAGGGAAATTTATCCCCCGCATCCGACAGTCCAATGGTCTCAAGCCATTTGGCGACTGTCGTTTGAATCTTTTCCCGTGAAAGTCCCTGGTTTTGAAGGCCAAAACCAATATTGTCGAAAACCGTCAGGTTGGGGAACAGTGCATAGGATTGAAAGACAATACCAAAGTCCCTTTTCTCAGGTGGGAGCTGTGTGCAATTAACACCACTCTGCCAGATCTCCCCCTGATCACTGCTCTCTAATCCTGCGATCAGCCTAAGGAGAGTAGTTTTTCCACAGCCAGAGGGGCCGAGAAAACAGATAAACTCCCCCTGTTCAATATTCAGCGAAATATCATCAAGCGCTGTGAATGTCCCAAAGGATTTGGATAAATGTTGGATGGATAGAAAGGATTGCATAATTGCAGGAACTCTCAATAAGGAAGTGGTTGCTTCAGACGGCAGAAATACCGAGCCACAGTTGTTTATACCAATCGAACTTTCTAACTCCCTATTGCGCTGAAGATTTGAGCCTTAATCCTGCATTGGCGATCGTCGCCGTAGCTTATACCCAAAGGGCATAAAGGCTATGACTCTTCACGCCGCCTTGTCTTAAGGCTCAAATCTTCATGCTCATCACGGGAGTTAGAAAGCACGATTGGTATCATTCTATGGACTGGAATTTTGCAGAATTCAGGTTCATGATCTGGGTTCGGATTTCTGGTCAAAACGTTCTGACCACTCTTTGAGAACCTGCTTGCGACCTGAAGCCATGGCCCCGAAATCCATGCTGACCATAGCGCTTTCGACATCCGGGTAATTGGCCACTGGTTTATGAACTTCTTTATGACCTACCACGGCATAAGCCTCTGCGTACTGCTCGTTGGCTTTGGCCGTTAAGCTCCAGTTCACCAGTGTTCTTGCTGCTTTTTCTCTGGCAGTGCCCTTTACCATCCCGACGGACTCAACGTCCCAGCCAATGCCGCCTTCCGGCATGATCAGATCAAGTGGAGCACCTTTGGTTTTTAACTGGGCTCCGCGGATTGCCTGGGAAATCCCGATGGCCACTTCGCCCATGGCTGCCTGGACACAGGGTTTAGAGCCGGAGTGGGTGTAGTGGGCAATGTTATTGTCCAGTCCTGACATGTAGCTCCAGCCTTCCTCTTCACCCATGCTTTGCAGCCAGGCGGAAACCTGCATATAACCGGTGCCGGAGGAAGCGGGGTTTGGCATGGCGATCTGCCCCTTGTATACCGGGTTCAACAGATCCTGCCAGGATTCTGGTTTTGGAAGGTTGTTGGCTTTGGCAACGGCTTCGTTGTAGCAAACGACATTGAAAAAGGCCTGATTACCAAACCAGGCTTTACCTGTTTCCGGGTCAACCAGCTCAGATTTGATGTCGTTCAAACCGGCAGGTGTATAGGTGGCGAGCACGCCTTCCTGTTTCAGTAGCGCCATGCTTGAGCCCGCCAGTCCCCACACAACATCGGCACGACTGTTACTTTTTTCTGCCAGCAGTTTTGCGGTCATCACTCCGGTGGAGTCTCTTACCCACTTGATACGGATATCAGGATGATCCGCTTCGAAGGCTTTTTTGTATCTGGTCAGCAGGTCTGATTCAAAAGCGGTATAGACTGTGAGTTCTTCCTGTGCAGCATAAAGACCCGTGCTGATCAGGGAAGTGAGTGTCAGTGCCAGAGGCATCCGTGCGGATAAAAGGCGTTGCTTTTTCATGGTCAATGATCCTCAAGACCGGTGGAGTGAGTATCTGGTACAGACCAGATTCGTTAATGAGGATCGTAGAAAAAATAAATGACGATAGTGTGACTGATTTTTTGCAGAAATATGAAAATTGTCAGCCAGTCTCAGCTGTGATGACAATGGCATCATGCCGCCAGTATTCAAGGTCGCAATCGATAACCAGACCTTCAGAGTTCTGGTTCACCCTCGTAACCAGCAGACCGGAGCTTCCTGTGGTCACTTTCAGGTGATGGGCTGAGTCGCCGTGAAGACCTACTGGATAGAGTTGAAAGCGGACCCGATGATAAGCGGTGCTGTAGTGTTCCCGGTAAACATCGGACAGTGATCGTTCAAGGTTGTGCTCAAGCAACCCGGGAAAGTACTCCGGAATGATGTAGTTTTCGACGTATACCACGACTCTATTGTCGACTGAACGAAGGCGTTGCAGACGATAAACCGGAGTCAGCGGTTGTAAACCCAGCAATCTCTGCACGCCTGCTGTTGCGGGCACCAGCGATGCGCTTAATAACCGGGTTGCTGGTGAGCGCCCCTGGTCGGTAACCATGGTGTGAAAATTGGCATTTCTGGTTGGGTCATAGACCAGGCGTTGCGGTGCCACAAACCAGCCCCGGCGGTCTTCTCGATAAACCAGGCCATCCGCTTCCAGCGAGGCGAGCGCTTCCCTGAGAGTAACCCGGGTGGTGCCAAACCGCTCACTGAGCATTCGCTCTGAAGGCAGTTTGGAACCTGCCTTAAGCCCACCATGTTCAATCTGATCGCACAGTGCTATTCGAATCAGCTGATACTGGGTTCTTCCATGGTCCATATTCATGGCTAATGAATTACCTTTATCTAAAGGGAAGGCAAACAGTGTTTCCTGTGTCGAAAAGCGCAAAGGTGACTATTGTGCAATGAGCTTTGTCTGCCGCGAGAGGAGGGAATTTTGCGGGCAGGCTACCTGAAGTACAAGATAGCCCGCTATTTCAGAGGCTATTTTCCAGGTGTTGGTCGCCAATCAGCAGAGCTTCATCAATGCCATCAACAACCCAGTCCAGCTCCTCTCGTGTAACGACCAGGGGAGGGACGACCCAGACACCAAACTTGTCACCGGGTACATAGATATTCTTTTCATGAAATAGAAAGTCAGCAATGTCTTTTACGACGGTCTTTGTATACTTTTCAGTGTGTTTTCTCAGTGCTTCCCGGGTTTCCCGGTTGGCTACCAGCTCAAGGGTCCAAAACAGACCCAAACCTCGAACATCTCCCACACAGGGGTGTTTCTCTTTGAGTTCATGTAGTCGCTGTCCAAGGTAGTCGCCAAGTTCACGGGTTTTTTCCAGCAGGTTCTCTTCGTGTAACACCCGGATGCTCTCAAGAGCACCGGCGGCGGCAAGAGCATGACCCGAGAAGCTCTGGCCATGTCCGAAAATCTGGTCGTCAAATGAGCGGCTGATTTTTTCAGAGAAAATGGTCGCAGCGATCGGCGCATAAACCCCGAGCGCTTTGCCCATCACGATAATATCCGGCTCAATCCCATAGTGTTCAAACGCAAAGAAGCGGCCAGTGCGACCCATGCCGGTCATGGTTTCATCCACGATCAGCAGAATTTGCCACTTGTCGCAGAGCTCCCTGAGTTTCTGCATATAGCCTGGAGGGGGAGGAATAATGCCGTTGCTGCCAACCACGGTTTCAACCAGCATGGCGGCCACTTTATTCGAGCCCCCTTCCTGCTCAATCAGGTAATTCAGGTAGGCTATATTTCGATCGACACCTTCTGAGCCCTCACCAAACAGGTTGCGGTAATTGTCGGCGTCAGGGGCAAACACGACGCCTGGCACCGCCAGGGGTTCCATAAACCAGCGTCTTGGGTCTCCGGAGACAGAAGCAGCACCAGCTGTTGAACCATGCCAGGAGCGATAGCGGGAGATGATCTTGTAAGGGAACGGGTACTGCACAGGGGCATCCACATTCTGTTGTGAACCACCCATGACTTCATTGTACTTATACATTCGCGCGGCTTTGATCGCAGCCTCCACAGCGGCCGCACCGCTCTGGCTGAAATAGACTTTCCGGTCGGAGCTGCCCGGTACCAGTTCTGCCAGTGTTCTGGCCAGCTCTGCGGTAGGTTCTGTAGCAAAGTCGTCGGTCACATAAACGACCTTACCCATCTGCTCCTGCATGGCTTTCATGACTCTGGGATGACGAAAGCCAAGATTGATGCACTCATGGGCGCTTCTTAAATCAAAAATACGACGACCATCGGTTGTTTCGATCCAGCATCCATCTGTCTGCTGAACCGGAAGAGGGCGATACTCCTTCTGGCGACCCCAGCATTGCATGAAATGACGTTGTTGAATGTCTGCAAATGACTCCATCCTGTTTTCCCCTGATACTTGCAGTAATGGTATAGACCATTAATTCAGATAAACATGACAGTTTCGTTAAAGGCTCTTGATGGTATTTAAAAGCGAGTATTGTTAGGGCCTGTTGACGTTTCGTTGCGAGCTCAGCGGATCAGGGCGCCCCTATGACGAGGCGCGGCATTGTAGGAAGGCTGGTTGCCTTTCAAAATGCCGCAACGAAGTCATAGGGGCGCCCTGATCCGCCCGAAGGGTGGCCAAGAAAAGCGCCATCTGCTTTGTCAGGCTTGCTTGATGTAGAATAACTACACGCGGCGCAAGCCTTTCGCGCATATAACGCTTTTCTGGGCCACTGAGCATGCAACGAAACGTCAACAGGCCCTATTGATTCAGTGCTTTATGAACTTTTTATGAAGGTTGATGCTGTCGTATTTACAACCTTTTTGAGAGCCCTCATGATTTTAAATATTGGTATAGACCAGTTTTAAAGTGTGAGGACAAGGCATGACTGCCACTGAAAACCCTTATCTGCTATTGACCCCGGGGCCTTTATCCACTTCACGTACTGTGCGTGAGTCAATGCTCAGGGATTGGTGTACCTGGGATGATGACTATAACCGTAACGTTGTTGAGCGTGTGCGGGACAAGCTGGTTTCGTTGGCGACTACAGATGCTGGTTATACAGCCGTGCTGATGCAGGGCAGCGGTACGGCTTCTGTGGAAGCTACGATTGGTACGATCATTGGCAATCAGGATCGCCTGCTGGTGATTGATAACGGCGTGTATGGCGCACGGATGGCTGAAATAGCCCGATACCTGAATATTGATGTTCAGGTCTTGAGTTATCGAGAAACAGAGCTTCCAGCAGTAGACGATATTGACGGAGCTTTGCAGACAGATTCCGGAATTACTCATGTAGCGATGGTTCACTGTGAAACCACGACGGGCATGTTGAATCCGCTGGAAGCGGTTGCTGGTGTTGTTAAAAAACATAACCGGTTACTCATCATTGATGCCATGAGCAGCTTTGGCGGCATTCCACTGGATATGGGTATGTTGGGTATCGACTACCTGATCAGTTCAGCGAACAAGTGCATTCAGGGTGTTCCCGGTTTTGGTCTGGTGATCGCCCGTGAGCATTTACTGGCGAAATGCGCCCATCAGGCTCGCTCTCTGTCCCTTGACCTTTATGCTCAGTGGCGCTGCATGGAAGACCATCACGGCAAGTGGCGTTTTACTTCACCGACTCATACGGTCAGAGCCTTCTACCAGGCGCTGGAAGAGTTGCATCAGGAAGGTGGGGTTGCTGCCCGTTATCAGCGATACCAGAATAATCAGAAACTGCTGGTTCAGGGGATGGAAGAACTGGGCTTTGAGTGCCTGTTACCCCATGAAATGCATTCCCCTTTTATTACCTCTTTTCGATCGCCACAGCATCCTGAATATCAATTTGACCGTTTCTATCAGCTGCTCAAACAACAGGGCTTTGTGATCTATCCAGGCAAAGTATCGGATGCTGATTGTTTCCGGATTGGCAATATCGGTGAAGTGTATCCCCAGGATATTGCTGCACTGGTTCAGGCCATTGCCAGCAGCATGTACTGGGAGCAGTGATGGTTATGGTTGAATCACTGAACAGTGAAGGTGATATCAATAGCACTGAAGAACGCGCCCGCTGGCAGGCAACGCTTGACCATCAGGAAACCCAGAAGTTACTGGATGATGATGCCCGTTACTTTCTCCATCAGTCCATGTCGACCCCCTGTCTGGATGTGCTGACCCGGGCAGAAGGGATTTATATAGAGGACGTCCGTGGCAGGCGTTATATGGATTTCCATGGCAATAATGTTCACCAGTTGGGTTACGGACACCCAGTCGTGGTTAAACGTGTCCGGGATCAACTGGATACGCTGCCTTTTTCACCAAGACGCTTTACTAACCCGGTCGCTATTGAGTGTGCCCGAAAACTGGCAAGCCTTTGTCCGGACGATTTGAATCGTGTTCTGTTTGCTCCGGGCGGAACATCGGTCATCGGGATGGCATTGAAACTGGCCAGGCTGGTGACCGGCAACCATAAAGTGGTTTCCCTCTGGGACTCTTTTCATGGCGCGTCGCTGGATGCCATTGGTGTGGGGGGGGAGGCTTGCTTTCGAACGGGTATGGGGCCGTTAACGCCGGGTGTAGAACGTATTCCACCTCCGGTCAGTTATCGGGGAGTGTGGCCAGGGGAGGATGGTTCTGATGTCCATTATGCTGACTATCTGGAATACGTTATCGAGAAAGAAGGCGGAATCGGCGCCTTTATTGCCGAAACGGTCCGCAATACCGATGTGCAGGTTCCCAGTCAGGCGTATTGGCAGCGGATCAGGGAGATTTGTGACCGTCACAATGTATTACTGATCATTGATGAAATACCCAATGGAATGGGCAGAAGTGGTGAGTGGTTCACCTTTCAGCACTACGGCATCACTCCGGATATTCTGTGTATTGGCAAAGGGCTTGGTGGCGGTATTGTGCCCATGGCAGCGATGATAACCAGAGATCGCTTCAATATCGCATCGTCTATTTCCCTCGGGCATTACACCCATGAAAAAAGCCCCGTTGGCTGTGCGGCTGCCCTGGCCACCATAGAGGTGATCGAGCAGGAAAACCTGCTTCAGAAAGTGAAAGCGGATGACGCTTTCCTGCGAGATCGTTTGGGGGCGATGAAAGCCAGGCATCCCATTATCGGAGATGTCAGAGGTATTGGTCTCTTATGGGGTATTGAGCTGGTGACTTGTACTGAGAAAAAGACCAGAGCCACCGCAGAAGCTGAAAAGGTGCTCTATCGATGCCTTGAAGGTGGGCTCAGTTTTAAGGTTTCTCAGGGCAATGTACTGCAGTTGAGTCCGCCATTGACGATTGAGCGTCAGGACCTGGTACGAGCACTGAATATTATTGAACAGGCAATTTCGGACATTGAGGTATAGATCATGGATGTAAAAAAAAGCGTCGAAGCGGTGATTCTGGATTGGGCGGGTACTGTCGTGGATTTTGGCTCCTGGGCGCCCACGTCTATTTTTGTTGAAGCGTTCAAACAGGCTTATGATTTTGATGTTTCACTGGCAGAAGCTCGTGTTCCCATGGGGCTTGGAAAGTGGGATCACATAAAAACTCTGGGTGCGCTGCCAGAGGTCAGCAAGCGATGGCAGTGCCGTTTTGGGCGGTCAATGTCAGATGCTGATGTGGATGATATATACAGAACTTTCATGCCGCTGCAGAAAGCGAAAGTGGCCGAATTCTCAGACCCTGTTCCCGGGGCACTGGAAACGATTGCGCTGCTGCGTAGAGAAGGGATTAAAATTGGTTCCTGCTCAGGTTACCCAAGAGAGGTGATGGATATTCTGATGCCTGCTGCTGCAGAGAAAGGCTATTCTCCGGATGCTGTGATTGCCAGTGATGATTTACAGGCTGGTGCCCGGCCCGGTCCCTGGATGGCGCTTCAGAATGTGATTGAACTGGGTATTCACGCCGTTAACCACTGTGTCAAAGTGGATGATTCCGCTCCAGGCATCAGTGAAGGGCTGAATGCCGGCATGTGGACGGTGGGGCTGGCATTGTCGGGCAATGAGGCTGGAATGACGCTTGAAGAGTATCTGAGCGCTTCCAGTGGCTATAAGGCCGAAAAGAGGGCCTTGGCTACCGATAAGCTGGTGACAGCAGGTGCTCACTATGTAGTGGATACCATTGCGGACTTGCCAGACGTTATCAGCGATATTAATACGCGTCTGATCCGTGGAGAAAAGCCCTGATTTGTGGGTGTTGGTATTGTATTCTCTGAGAGCCTGTTTTTCAGGCTCTTAATTTTTTAAATGCGCTGAACTGTCCTCGAAAATATAAAAACTGGTGCTAATACTGCGTGAAAGTGGTCAGTTTTTAATAGTTTACCCTTCTTTATGTTAGTCCCATTGGACGATGATTCCTCTTCCCTCAATGGCTTTAATCAGTGGCAATGACAGTAAGGCCATGCTGTCGGTAAATCTCTGCTGCTGAAAAAGCGATGAACCGGATTTGCCGACAGCACTTTAAGCCTTCGTGTAAACGCCTTGAGTCGAAAGTGCCGCATTGTTTAACGCAGTGTTCAGCTAGGAGGCTATCCGAGAATAGCGCCCGTAGCGAGGATGGCAGAGAATTGAGGATAAAAAATCCATTTTGTGAGGTGAATAGTGGTTCTATTTGCCGAACAAAAAGTATTTTTTAGACCAATTAGCTGCCACCGCTGTAGGCAGTCTATTTTCGGACAGCCTCCTGGGCACTCTCATAATAAGAAGATACAGAGGAACAGGTGTTATGGATATTCGCGGACTTGGCTATGTCACCGCAGAGTCAACTGATCTGGATCAGTGGCGCCAGTATGGAACCCAGGTATTGGGAATGATGCTGACTGAGGATTCTGATGACAATACGCTGTATCTGAAAATGGATGACCGTAACTATCGAATTCTTGTGGAAAAGTCTGATCAGGATCGTTATGGCGTCAGTGGCTGGGAAGTTTCAGGTCCTGACGCTTTCCTGGAAGCCATTAGTGATCTGGAAAAAGCCGATGTGCAGGTGGTTCACGGTACTTCGGAAGAAGCCAAAGCCCGAAAGGTGCAGGAGCTGATTAAATTTTCTGATCCGGATGGTAATCGTCATGAAATTTTCTGGGGGCCTCAGCAGGACTTTGCCCGCTTTATTTCTCCTGTGGGTGTAAAAGAGTTTGTTTCTGAGGGGCTGGGTCTTGGACATACCGTATTGCCTACACCGGCTTTTGACAAATGTCGTTCTTTTTACACTGATGTTCTCGGTTTTGGTCTCTCTGACCTAATGACCGTTCGCTTTACCGATGATCCTAATGAGCCGGAAAAGCGCCTGCACTTCATGCACTGTAATAATGGACGTCACCATTCTCTGGCGATTTTTGAAGCTCCGGTACCCTCTGGCTGTGTACATATGATGCTGGAAGTCTGTGATATGGACGAAGTGGGCCGGGCGATGGACCGTATGGTTGCCAATGGCATCAAGCTGACGGCAACGCTTGGGCGTCATACCAACGATGAAATGACCTCTTTCTACATGAAGACGCCTTCCGGCTTCGACATGGAATATGGCTGTGGTGGCCGTGTTATGGACTGGGATAAGCACACAGCCTTTGAAAGCACTGTTGTCAGTCACTGGGGTCATGACTTCAGCGTGGGCTTTAAATAAGAGATTTATTCGCCGCCCGCTGCCCGCTTCCCGTTGCCCGTAAAAGCAATCTATTTATCTTTTTCGGGCGGCAGGGAGCGGGTGGCGGGAAGTGTCAGACAAATAAAAGGTGTACTTCATGGACAAACGCATGACCGCTGGAGACATTGTTGCTGAACTGCAGGACGGTATGACCATCGGAATCGGGGGCTGGGGCCCACGACGTAAGCCAATGGCTCTGATTCGTGAGATTCTTCGTTCAGACCTAAAAGATTTGACAGTCGTCGCCTATGGCGGTGCAGACGTGGGTATGCTCTGTGCTGCGGGTAAAGTGAAGAAGGTTGTCTTTGCGTTCGTTTCTCTCGACTTTATTCCGCTCGAGCCCTACTTCCGTCAGGCTCGCCAAAAGGGTGAGATTGACGTCATGGAAATTGATGAAGGGATGCTGCTGCTGGGTCTGAGAGCTGCTGCCTGGGGATGCCCATATATTCCTACCCGTATCGGACTGGGTACTGATGTCGTTCGTGTCAATCCAGAAATCAAGGTGATTGACAGCCCTTATGATGAAAAAGAGTGGGTTGCCATGCCTGCCTTGAAGCTGGATGTCTCTCTCCTGCACGCCGACCGTGCTGATGAACGTGGTGTATGCCAGATTAAGGGCTCCGATCATTATATGGATGACTGGTTTGCTCGGGCAGCCGAGAAGACCTTCGTAACCTGTGATGAGCTGGTGGATGCGGATTACTTCAATAATCCGGAAGAGTCTCGCTACGTATTCTGGGAACGCTCCATGACCAGTGGTGTATGCCTGCAGCCGGGTGGCGCTCATCCAACGTCGTGTGCACCACTGTATGGTTATGATGTTCCCCACTTCAAGGAATACAACGCTTCAGCAAAAGAGGGCGGTTTCGAGACCTATTTTGAGAAGTTTATTAAAAACAACAGTGAAGAAGAGTACCAGACCAAAGTCGGTGGTCTGGAAGCGATCAAGCAACTGCCGTTGCCGGTTTATTAATTGAAGTCAGCCTTGAGCTGTTATGGAGAGTAGATTATGACGAATCCGGTCAATGACAGTGCAGCCTCTGAGTATTCACTCGCTGAGCTGATGATCTGTGCCGGGGCAGAAGCCTTTCGGAATGACGGAGAAGTACTGGCCACAGGCATCGGTTTGATCCCCCGTCTGGCTGCCAGTCTGGCTATGAAAACCTTTAATCCTGATCTGATGATGACTGACTCAGAGGCCTGGTTGCTTTCTGAACCAAATCCGGTTGGGAATCGTGAAGAGGGTTTCGTCCAGAAGAATGAAACCTGGATGGGGTTCTCCCGAATTTTTGACAATGTCTGGAGCAGCAAGCGCCATGCAATGGTCGGCCCTACCCAGGTTGACCGCTATGGTCAGGCCAACATTTCCGCACTGGGTGGCACCTATGAGCAACCAAAAGTACAGATGCTGGGCGTTCGTGGATTTCCCGGTAACTCCATCAGTCACGCCAATAGCTTCTTTGTACCCAGTCACAATAAACGTGTCTTTGTAGAGGGCGAATGTGACGTAGTGGCGTCCATTGGTTACAACCCACAAAGGCTGCCTAAAGGGTACTCACTGGATGACATTGATATACGACTGGTGATTACAGATCTCTGCGTGATGGATTGGAATGGTCCGGATCATCAGCTTCGTCTGGTTAGTACCCATCCTGGTGTCTCAGTAGAACAGGTTCTGGAAAATACCGGCTTTGAAGTCATTGTTGATGGAGACATTCCGGTGACTGCAGCGCCTACCCAGGCGCAGCTTGACGTTATCAGGCAGCTTGACCCACACAACCTCAGGGCCAGACAGCTCAAGGACAATCCACCCGGAGATCGTCGTCAGTAAAGCGTACTTCGCTCTTCATTGGGCGGGGTATTAAACGGTAGTGGGAAAGAATAAGAAGTATAAGAGGAAGCCAGGCGATGACAGATATCAATTCCGAAGAAACCAGCAGCCAGGATGTCGTTCTGTACGAAGTTCGTGATGGTGTAGCCATTGTCACCATGAACCGTCCTGAATATAACAATGCCCAGAACTCAAAGATGACCTATGCGCTGGATGCGGCTTTTAAGCGCGCCAGTGATGATGACGACGTTAAGGTGATTGTTCTGGCCGGTGCTGGCAAGCACTTTTCTGCCGGTCATGATATCGGTACTCCCGGTCGGGACGTGGATAAGACATTTGATCGTGCCAGCCTCTGGTATGACCACACCAATAAGCCCGGTGGTGAATTTCTCTATGCCCGTGAGCACGAAGTGTATCTGGGAATGTGCCGTCGCTGGCGGGAAATTCCCAAGCCAACCATTGCCATGGTTCAGGGAGCCTGCATTGCAGGTGGCCTGATGCTGGCCTGGGTCTGTGACCTGATTGTTGCCTCTGATGACTCTTTTTATGCAGACCCTGTTGTTCGAATGGGCATTCCCGGCGTTGAGTATTTTGCTCATGTACATGAACTGAATCCGAGAATTGCCAAGGAGTTTCTCTTTCTTGGTGAGCGGATGCCTGCAGAGCGAGCTTATCAGATGGGGATGCTTAACAGGGTAGTCAGCCGGGAAGATCTGAAAGAGGAAACTCTCGCGATTGCTGGCCGTATTGCCAAAATGCCTCGTCTGGGACTTCAGCTCACCAAGCAGGCTGTGAACAATGCGGAAGACCTGATGGGCAAGCGTACGACCATGGACATGGTATTCGGTCTTCATCACTTCGCTCACTCCCACAATGACCTGGTTTCCGGTGATCGTCTGGCAGGGTTTGACGGCAAATCCATGGCGGCATCCCAGCGGGAAACGTCAAAAGATAAAAAGAAGGCGGAGGCATAATGGAGACCCGTCTGACGAAATTACTGGGCTGCCAGTATCCGGTTATACAGACTGCCATGGGCTGGGTCGCAGACCCAAAACTGGTGGCTGCAACCTGTAATGCTGGTGGTTTTGGTTTTCTGGCCGGCGCCACGATTCCTCCAGAAGAAATGGAGGCAGCCATTCTTGAAACCCGAAAGCTGACGGACAAGCCTTTTGGTGTGAACTTTCATATGTATCAGGCCAATGCAGCTGAGATTGTCGACATGGTGGTGCGTCATGGCATCAGAGCTGTCAGCTACAGCCGTTCGCCCGGTAAGAAAATGGTGGCTCAGCTAAAGGATGCAGGTGTCGTCTGTATTCCGACCGTTGGGGCACTCAAGCATGCCATCAAAGCGGTAGAGATGGGCGCTGATGCGGTCACGGTTCAGGGTGGTGAAGGTGGTGGTCACACTGGATCGGTACCGACCTCCATTCTGTTACCCCAGGTGGTTGATGCGCTGGATGTACCGGTTGTTGCGGCGGGTGGCTTTAAGGATGGAAAAGGCCTGATCTCAGCCCTTGCCTACGGGGCAGAAGGCATTGCCATGGGAACCCGCTTTTTGATGACCAAAGACAGTCCCGTGCCGGCAGCCACACTCGATCGTTATGTAAAAACCAGCAATCCGGGCAGCATTATTGTCAGTAAGGCCATTGATGGTATGCCTCAGCGAATGATCACCAATGAATTCCTGGCAGAGCTGGAAAAGGCCGGGGCTCTGAAAAAATTGATTCTGGCGATCAAAAATGGTCTGGCTTTCAGAAAATACACGGGCATGTCCGTGGTCAGCCTGTTGAAAACGGCCCTGCAAATGAGAGGGGAAGGCCAGATGACCGCAGCGCAGACCATTATGGCGGCCAATGCGCCAATGGTGATTCAGAAGGCCATGGTGGATGGGCGGCCGAGTGAAGGCGTATTGCCGGCCGGACAGGTAGCTGGAGCTATTGACAGTCTGCTGAGCTGTGAAGAGCTGATTCAGGAAATCATGCAGGAAGCCCGGCAGCAAATGGCCAGGCTGAACAGCCTGGAAAAAGTTAAGGCTGTTGAGCCAGCGTAAAGCGCTTCAGCGTAGGTCGGCTCTCAGTCTGGAGCCGGCAAGTGATTGCAGTCTATATCGTCGGCTCCCATCAGGAACCGGCCTACATTGAGATAAGAATAATGAGCAAACCATTTAATGTATCCATCGAGCAGGGGGTTGCAGAACTCATTTTTGATCACCCGCCTGTCAATGCATTCACCAGTCAGGGCTGGGCTGATATTGCCACTGAGATAGAAGCGCTGGGCAAAAACGACGAAGTGCGTGTGATTATCATCGGTGCCAAAGGTCGGGGCTTCTGTGCCGGTGTTGATATTAAAGAGCTGGCAGAAGATGGAAGCCTGATCGTTAAAGTGAACAAGGGTAACTATGACACCTTTGAAGCGATCCATTTGAATCCCAAACCGGTCATTGTGGCGGTACATGGCTTTGTTCTTGGTGGTGGTATCGGTATCTCCGGTGCGGCTGACATCATTGTTGCTTCAGAGTGTGCACGCTTTGGTGTGCCGGAAGTCGACCGTGGAGCCATGGGTGGTGGTGCCCATTTGCAGAGAATGTTCCCGGTTCAGAAAGTGCGTTACATGTATTTTACCGGTGACATGATTGATGCCCAGGAAGCTTATCGACTTGGTGCTGTGGAGCGGGTTGTCCCAAAAGATCAGCTGTTGGATACCGCTCGTGAAATAGCGACCAAGATTGCGGCCAAAAGTCCAAAAATGATCAAGCTGGCAAAAGAAGCGCTGACCGGCATTGAAGATGGCAGCCTTGAAGCGAAATATCGTTGGGAACAGGGTTTTACTCTGGAGGCTTATACCTCTCCGGACTCTCAGGAGGCCAGAGACTCATTTGTTGAAAAACGAGATGCATCGTTCTCGTCAAAAGACGCAAACGCTAAGGAAGCCACGGAGGCGTAATATGGATCTTAGTTATACCGACAGTCAAAACGCCTTCCGTGAGGAAGTGCGCAACTGGCTGGCTCAAAATGTACCTGCGCAGCCTCTGCAATCCTTTGATACGGAAGAAGGCTTTCGTCAGCACCGTGAGTGGGAAGCCCAGCTGAATGATGGACGCTGGGGCATGGTGACCTGGCCAGAAGCTCTCGGAGGCCGTGGCTGTGACCTGATTGAGTGGCTGATTTTTGAAGAAGAGTATTACCGTTCCGGCGCACCGGCGAGGGTTAATCAAAACGGTATCTTCCTTCTTGGCCCTACGTTGATGGAGTTTGGCACAGAAGAGCAGAAGGCTCGCTTCCTGCCAAAGATGGCTACTGGTGAAGAGGTTTGGGCCCAGGGCTGGTCTGAGCCCGGTGCAGGCTCAGATATGGCGGCCATTCGCTCAAAGGCCGAGCGGGTAGGCGACCATTATGTCATTAATGGCCAGAAAACCTGGTCGACCCGGGCGGTATGGGCAGACTGGACCTTCGGTATTTTTCGTACCGATCCTGAATCCAGTCGTCACAAAGGGCTGACTTTTATTCTTGTGCCTCTGGACGCAGAAGGCGTCACTGTACGCCCAATTCCACAGCTGGATGGCTTGCCAGGATTTGCTGAAATCTTCTTTGACAACGTTAAAGTTCCGGTGGAAAACGTTCTGGGTGGTGAAGGCATGGGGTGGCATGTCGCCATGTCCACTGCCGGTTTTGAGCGTGGTCTGATGCTTCGTTCTCCTGCCCGTTTTCAGGAGACGGCCCGTCGACTGGTTGAGCTTTACAAGGCTAACCTCGGCCACAGCGAAATAAAGAGCTCTGCAGATATTGATCCTGCTGTTGGCGATGCGGTGATGAAAGCCTGGATGGATGCTGAAGCTTATACCCTGAATACCTACATGACCGCATCCCGGTTGGTACAGGGTGGAAAGATTGGCCCTGAGTCATCAACCAATAAGATTTTCTGGTCTGAACTGGATCAGAAAATGCATGAAACCGCCATGAGTATTCTGGGGGCACGAGCCGAACTCTGGCCTCATGCCCCAGCCGCAGGCGAGGTGGGTAAATGGCTGGATGGTTTCCTGTTTTCACAGGCCGGTCCGATCTATGCCGGTACCAACGAAATTCAACGTAATATCATTGCCGAGCGTATGCTGGGCATGCCCAGAGCGTGAGGGTGCAGCAATGAATTTTACTTTTACTGAAGATCAACTGATGTTCCACGACAGTGTGAAGTCATTTTTGACCAATGAAGTCACACCGGAAAGAATTCGTGAGCTCTGGGAAAGCGATACTGGCCGTTCCAGTGAGCTTTGGGGGCAGCTGGCTGAACTCGGCCTGACCGCGATGACCGTGCCTGAGGCATTTGGTGGCCTTGGCATGAATGAACTGGACTTTGTGCTGCTGGCTGAAGAGTGTGGTTATACCGCTTTGCCAGAAGCCCTTGTTGAAACGGTGATGGTTGCAGTTCCACTAATAAGCAGCCTGGGCGATGAACAGGCTGAGTTTAAAGAGTCCTGGTTGAGCCGAATTGCGACTGGCGAGGCTCGTGTCGCTGTTGGCCATCCGGATAATCCTCTGGTTCCCGATGCTCATGTTGCAGACCTTCTGCTTCTTGCCAATGGCGATGAGGTGCATGCGCTGTCCCAGGGACAGGTTCAGCTGACAGAAAATCCGTCCGTTGACCCCAGTCGTAAACTGTTCACTGTTGAGTGGACACCATCCACTGAAACTCTTATTTCAGGAGCTGGGATTGCTGATGGCACTGCCGGAAAGCAGTTATGGCAGGATGCCTTGGATCGTGGTGCACTGGCGGTTGCTGCACAGCAATTGGGTCTGGCCAGAAAAATGGTGGATCTGTCCGTTGATTACACCTTTGAGCGCAAACAGTTTGGCAAGCCCATTGGTTCATTTCAGGCAGTGAAGCATCTGATGTCCAACGTGGCAGTGCAGATTGAGTTTGCCAAGTCACCCCTCTATAAAGCAGCTTACTCGGTTGCTTATGGCTTAAACAGCCGCGCTAAAGACGTATCTCATGCCCGTCTGGTGACCACCGATGCAGCCATGCTCGGGGCGAAAAATGGTATCCAGTCTCATGGTGCCATGGGGTATACCTGGGAAGTCGATCTGCAGATCTTTATGAAGCGGGCCTGGGCTCTGGCTTCTTCTTACGGAACACAGGGTTTCCATAAGCAGCGTATTAAGCAGTTTATATTGGCTGACGAAGCTCAGCTGGGTGCTGGAAGTACTTTCGCATAGGCTCCGAGGGGATAAGAATAATGCCAGAAGCGTATATTGTTGATGCTGTCCGCTCTCCAACGGGGCGGCGTAAAGGTGGTTTAGCTCATGTGCACGGAGCTGATCTTGGCGCTCATGTGTTAAAGGCCATCGTCGAGCGTAACGGTATTCCGGATAATGAATACGACGATGTTATTTTTGGTTGTGTCGATACTATTGGCCCTCTGGCGGGGGATATTGCCCGCACAGCCTGGCTGGCAGCGGGCTTGTCTGAAGAGGTTCCCGGAACCACCATTGACCGTCAGTGTGGTTCTTCCCAACAGGCGGTTCATTTTGCTGCTCAGGCCATTATGAGTGGAACGCAGGATGTGGTGATTGCCGGTGGTGTTCAGACCATGACCCAGATTCCCATCTCTTCAGCAATGATGGCGGCGGAACCCTTGGGGTTTACTGACCCTTTCTCTGGCTCAAAAGGCTGGGTTGAACGCTATGGCGCTGAGCCGCCCACGCAGTTCAAGTCTGCCCAGATGATTGCTGACCATTGGGGTTTTTCACGGGAAGATCTGGAGCGTTACTCTCTGGAGTCCCATCGACGTGCACTTCAGGCGATTGAAGAGCAGCGCTTCGGTCGAGAGATTGTACCAATGGAAGGTGTGTCTGTTGATGAAACGCCTCGACAGTCCACTCTGGAGAAAATGGCTGAACTGGATTACCTGTTTGGTTGTGAAAAAGTCACTGCCGGTGTGTCGAGCCAGACCTGTGATGGTTCTTCTGCCGTTCTGATTGTCTCAGAGGCAGCTCTGAAGAAATACAATCTGACACCTCGAGCTCGAATTCATCATATGAGTGTTCGTGCCGCTGATCCTATCTGGATGTTAACGGCTCCAATTCCTGCTACTGAGTATGCATTGAAAAAGGCGGGCATGACGCTGGATCAGATTGACCTGGTGGAAATCAATGAAGCGTTTGCCTCTGTTGCCATGGCGTGGTTGAAAGAGACTGGCTACGATCATCAGAAAACAAACGTCAATGGTGGTGCAATTGCGCTTGGACACCCTCTTGGAGCTACTGGTACCAAGCTGATGACCACGTTGCTGCATGAATTGGAACGTACGGGTGGTCGCTTCGGGCTGCAAACCATGTGTGAAGGCGGTGGTCAGGCCAATGTCACGATTATTGAACGACTGTAAAAAGAATAATAACAGGGGATTAAATGATGGCCATTTGTGAAAACCGTGTTGTGATTGTGACCGGTGCCGGTGGTGGACTGGGCAGGGCCTATGCACTGGGTTTTGCTGCCGAAGGTGCCAGGGTGATTGTTAATGATATTAATGAGAAAGCGGCATCGGATGTCGTAGAGACCATTAAAGAAGCTGGTGGCGACGCGGTGGTTAATACCAATGACATTACCGACTATGAAGAGTCTGCCCTGATTGTGAAGCAGGCCATCGATGCGTTTGGTGATCTGCATGTGGTTGTGAATAATGCCGGAATCTGTCGTGACCGCATGTTTGCCAGCCTGTCAGAATCCGACTGGGATGCCGTGATGGCGGTTCACCTGAAGGGACATTTCTGTATTGCAAGTCATGCGGTTAAATACTGGCGTGAGCAGTCTAAAGGCGGTAAAGCCGTCAGTGCCCGTATCATTAACACCAGCTCCGGTGCTGGTCTTCAGGGTTCCATTGGTCAGTCAAACTACGCTGCAGCAAAAGGTGGTATTGCCTCCCTGACGCTGGTTCAGGCGGCTGAGCTGGCTCGTTACGGCATTACTTCAAATGGTCTGGCTCCAGCTGCACGCACCGGCATGACTGAGGACGTTTTTGCTGATGTGATGAAAAAGCCTGAAGATGGCTTCGACTTCTTTGCTCCGGAAAATGTGGCTCCCCTGGTGGTCTGGCTGGGCTCAGAACAGAGTGCCAATGTGACCGGTAAGCTCTTTGAAGTGGAAGGTGGCAAGATCTCGATTGCTGATGGCTGGCGTCGTGGCCCCGAAAAAGACAAGGGTGCACGCTGGGAACCATCAGAAGTTGGCAGTGCAGTTGCCGAGCTGGTGGCTGAAGCTGTGCCTGCCCAGAAGGTATACGGCACCTGATACTGGACGAGCCTGTATTCAGCAGGCATCATCAAATGCAGGCAGTTCCGATGTGCAGTTATCGCACAGGGAGTATTGGTCTGTCTGCAATCATTCTTAACACTATGGACAGTCCTATGAAAAAACTATCTTCCTTTGCGTTAGGCGTTACCCTTTCTTTGATGGCTGGTGCTGCTTCAGCAACTGGTGGGATTCCCTCATCGGTTTGTTATGTGGAAGGTAAGATGGTATCGACCAATATGCCGGTCAATATCTGTCAGTCGGTATTAAAGGGTGATCCACAGAAAAATAGTTCCTTCAAACGCTGATACTTATTACAAGGGCTGGTTGAGGTATTGAGTCAGTCCATATAAAACCGGCTTTCTAACTACTATGCCCTATATTATCGCTGCAGTTTTTCTAGTTGTTTATTGAATTCTACATCTATATTTATCCCAGTCAGTATGCAGGTCATTTGTAAGGTATTATATTTTCAGGCGCGGATTATAAAACTGGCAACTGCCTATATTGATCATGAAAGCAGCATACCTTGGAGACTATGCTGATCATCATAAATGCTTTTTTTCAAAGCAGAAAATAGTTGTTGGCTAACAAGTTCAATTTTTTTATTAAAAGTAGGACTCTTTTTCTGTTTTTCTCTTTCTGGATTGAGTCTTTTTGACAGATCACGCAGGAACTTGCTGTTATCTGTGTCATTTTCCTTGTCAAGCACATGAGCTAACGACCTTAAAAATGCAGATACATGCAATGCAGTTTCGCTGCCGGTGGTAATATTTAGATTGGTGATTGCCGTTGAAAGGTCCATGAAATTCCGAGCTCTGGGTTTTTGTTTCCACTGATTCAGCATTGGCTGGATGTCTTTATAGTCATAAAGGCACTGTGATAACCCATGGAAAAAGCACTGCTTCGCCTGCACGAGGTTATCAGCCAGGTAGAAGGTCCACCCAGCGCTGTGCTGCAACCATGAATCTTTTGGGTATGCTTTTATGGCCTGGCGAGCTTGTTGTTGAGCTTCCTTTTTACGTTTTTTCCCCAAAAACAAACTGATGTCATTATTAATATCCTGCAAATCTTGAAAATGACTCCAGGCGCTTTTGGCAATAAAATCATCACCGAGCCTTCTATTATTTGTCAAACCCATAACAGGTGTTATTACTTTGGTGGGAGGGAGAGGGGCTTTTCGACTTTCACCAATACAGATCACTTCTGTAGGGCAGTGCGAAACATGCACGGCTGCCGGCTTGTATTTGGTGACCTGGTCTACTTCCAGTAATTTGGCAGGGGGTAAATCCTGGGTTGTATGGCCATGCGGCCGTTTTTTTTTTTTCCTGTTTTTGGGTCTTACTGATGCTTGAGTTGGAGTAGACTCTTCGCCAAGAAAAATGAGCAGCTGGTCTATATCTTCAGGAACTTCATGAATTCGGGGGGGGGGATCCAATGATTGTGAAGGTATCACTCCAGTTTGTCCTACAATTGGAGAGGCTAGGTTTTCATGAGATTTTTTTAATGTCAGGATCCAAAATGCCTTTCGCTCAAAATACTGTACCTTTATGGGGATATTAGCCTTCTGAAAGAAAGCCATAGCTTGAAGGCAAACTTCATGCATTTGGTCATATCGACCACACTGTTCCAGGCAATGAAGAAGGGGCTCATAAACCGGAACTTCCTGTGGGAGATCATTCAACATTATCTGATACAGAGTAATAGCTTCCTGCCAGTCCTGCCGAGTTTCAGAAAGGTTGGCCAGAATGGATACCTTCAATAAATTTGCCTGGTCTTCACAGGTTGTCATTTGAAAGATCTCGTATGCCTCCAAAATATCGTTGAACTCATTAGCCGAACAGCCATCATTTATCGCCCGACATGACAACAGATACAGAGCACTCAGGCAACGAGGTAAGTACGGTTCATTGTCAGGGAATGGAGAGTCTGGGTTATTAATCAGATAATGGTGATAGCTGCGAATTCTCTGTAGTACTTCACTAATGACATAGACTTCATTTAAGAGTAATGAGTGGCATAGTTGATCGATTTTATTAAATTCAGGATTGCCTTCTTCACTGACGTGATTGAGCAACAGTCGCTTTAAACGATCTCCCTGATACTGATCAGCCATCAACTTATATTGTTCCATTAGCTGTTGAATAACGCTTTTCGGATCCAAAATAAGCAGATCCAGCTGTCGGCCAATGAGATTATCCAGAAAAAGCTGACTTATTGCCGCTAAACAGACAGAATTCGTAAACACTGTCCTGTCAAAAACATTCAGACAGCTGCTGTTTTTTGGGACTTTCAAGCGATGGACCATTTCTAACAGAATACTGCAGGAATGCATGCTCATGCAGTGATATCGACCTTCTCTAATGTTTCCCATCTCTCCTGCCAGGAGAGTCATTAGCAGAGTCTGAGTAATATAAGGGTTTCGATAGCTCTCCAGGATCACCAGGGTCTGATTGATAATTTGGTAAGAATCAGGGGGGATAGAGCTTGGGAGACCTCCATCTTTAAATAGATTGATATAAACCATTGCACAAGAATATAAATTTTCTGCGTACTCGCGCTCCTTTTCCCGGATTTTTCGAACGCTTATGGCTTTATCTGGTTTCATTGCCTGCCTTTCAAGGGCATTGAGCAAGTAGTTGTTCTCGACCGTGTGTGGAGTGATGTATTTTACAGTTTGGCTCATCTTCGCTTGGCCTTCTTCAAGATAACAAAGCTGCCAGGCAGCTTTCACCTGTTCCTCATTGCAGGCCGGTTTCATACTTCCTATCGAGCCCGGTACAGGGGAGTATCTTGACAACTGAATCGAATCCACAATCGCACCTCTCAGTTCAGTGAAAACTTGTATTAAACTCCTCCTTTGATAATTTCTGATAAGGCTTTCACCTAAAAACAGAACTCTGATTCCTGTCATCATCTGGGTGTAACAAAACTAGCAGAACATCTATATACGCTATTGATGAAGACGGTTCAAAATCCCTCTAAACCATCATCTAATATTGTTTTTTTGTGTTTTTACATGTAATAAATAGTTGGTCAGGTGCTTTCATATATTTCAGACCATAATTAAAAAGGAATGTTTCATAATTTATTTATTCAGTTTTCTTATGCTGTTAAAACGCTAAAGTAACGCTGACAGAATCAGCTCTTTCAAATACAGGCCCTGACTGTTATTACACCCCCTGGCCACCGTGGTTATTCTCTGATTCAGCAGTAAAGAGCATTGTAAGGATGTAACCCAAGAAGCCTGTAAGGCTTGGCGGCAGGTGATGATTAATCTTTGCAGAACTGATAGTTGATTTTATTATAAATAATGGACTTTGGTGAATGAGAGACTGCCGCCTGAATGGTTGTCTGAAACCGTTCTTCAGGAACCTGTAATATTATCTGGTCAAGTACTTGCCTATAATCAAAGCAGCCGGTTTCGTTTGGAAAAGAGAATACTTTATTATCAACACATACTGAAATCTATTTTTGCCACAGTTTATTGGACGTTAAGCAGCCATTATAGGCAGACTGTAGTGGTAATCTGCCTGTTAATGGTAATCGAGTTAAAGCATGCTTTTACATATTCGAGGAACTGGACGTTAGAGAGTGTCAGCTCCCTCGCTTCGCATGCCGTTCTCGGTTTTCCAATTTTTCCCGCTCGCTTTTTCTGATCATCACATAAAGTGCTCCAGAGCCTCCGTGGACTTTTAATGCACTGTGAAAAGCCAGTACCGCCTCCATCTGGGGCAGCCAGGTATAGAGATAACTTTTCAGCATGGCGGGAGGGGTGCTTTTCTCACCACGCCCGTGAGCGATTAATACGGTCCGCAGCTCGTGTTCACGGCAATCATTGATAAACTGGAAAACGTGATCGCGTGCCTCCCGGGCGGTCTTGTGGTGGAGATCGAGCCGTGCCTCAATGTCATATTTACCCAGGCGAAGTTTTTTGAAGACCCCTTCCTGTACACCATCCCGCTTCCAGACCAGAAAGTCATGGGGCTTCACCATTTTTGGGTTGAGTAGAGAGAGAAAGTTAGGGTCGGTAAACGTGTCTTCTGCTGCGGCTTTGCGAATCTCCTGGCCTGGGGTAATCCGCTGAGCTTTCTGAGTATCAGCTGTTGCTTTCTTTTTTAATGGGGTTACCCCTTCCATCTCTTTCAGAAATGCAGAGATGTCATCATTGTTTGTTGCGTTGCTCATAGCCTGATAACTGACCAAGTGGACAGAGATAACAGCAGTTTTCACTGTTTTTTGATGCTTGTATTGTATTTCCATAGGTGTAGTTATGGCCATAAAGAATGATCAGTGCTTTTGATTGTTCAACTGAAGAAGAGAAGGTGCCCTCTATTGGACGAAGTATGTTTACTAAGGCTGAGGCATTCATCCTTTAGCTATTGAAAGTGAATGCATGCTCTGCTGCGAGTCTCATTACGTAACCAACTTTTATTACGCCGGGTGCAACAATAATAACGAAGTGGGCGATCACCTGCTCGGTGATGGTTAGATGAAGTTGATGGTGAAGAAAGTAGGCCAATAGAGTAGCGAGCAATATTGCACCCGATGATAATGCGATGAGCACGTTTCCGAGGTTAAAAAACTGTTGGATTCTATTTGTCGTCTCACCTTGTTCGATGCGTTTCAAAGTGCTTTTCATATTGGACACCTCATCAACATAAACATGCATTTATTATGAATCTTATAAGATGTATATTAGATGCATCTTATTGGTTTGTCATATTTTCCAAGGTCAATAGATAGGATTTCTGTAAACCAAGATCGGATATTTTTTATTCACTTCCCCCGAAAATTATGGATATTCCATTAAAATCAATGAGATGTGTTTTCTTTGATAGCCAGTCCTAGTTATTTATTGATGGGCGACTTGCAACTGGAACCGGTCAAGAGAAGCGGTCCCATTAATCGGTTGCAGTATTCTGGTGAGGAAAAAATAACCAGCTAGACTTTTCTGCTTGTTTTTGAGCTAACCGTCTGGTTACTGGTATGCGCTTTTTCCTGCAACACCGTACGATCATTATTATCTGCTCTGGAGCTGTTGCCGAGTGGCTGGAGTTTTCTGCCTACCTCTATCTGGCTCCAAGACTGGCAGAGTTATTTTTTCCTGAGCAGGACCCCTCCACTGCACTGATCTCGGTTTTTGGCCTGTTTGCCATCTCGTACCTTACCCGGCCAATAGGTGGTTTCATTTTTGGGTATGTCGGTGATCGCTATGGCAGGCGGCTAGCACTGACGTTGTCTGTCTTGATCATGGCGCTGGCTACCACTGGTATTGGGGTTCTACCAACATGGAACAGCATTGGTTTGATGGCACCACTGTTATTGTTGCTATTAAGGATACTCCAGGGAGGAGCTATTGCCGGAGAGTTTACCAATGCTGCAGTCTTTATGATTGAACAGGGTAAGGGGAATCCTTACCTTGCCGGCTCCTGGGCTAACTGGGGGGCTAACCTGGGGGTAGCCATGGGAGCACTGGTAACGGCACTGGTCAGCCTGCCCGATATGCCGGACTGGGCCTGGAGAGTACCCTTTCTGCTCAGTTGTATCACGAGTTTGCTGGCACTATGGATTCGCTGTCGAATTCAAGAGTCTCCGGCATTTCAACCGACAACGGCCAGAGAACTTACCCCTTATCGTGTGCTCAAAGAGTTGGCTTTACGGTATAAAGGCAGCTGTCTGGCCGTTGTTCTGGTGGGGGCGTTTGCCGGGGTTTCTCTTTATGCCGGGAATATGTTCTGGTGCAGTTACGTTGTTAGTAATGGCTTTTTTTCTCAGAGCCAGGCAAACGTTATTGCCTCAGTAGATATGGGGGTTGAGTTTATTACGTTGCCTTTAATGGCTGTTCTGGCCTTTAGGGTGGGTGCCAAACCTATTATGTTGCTGGGCCTGTTAGTCACGTTACTGGGAGCTTACCTAAATTTTTACATGGCACAACGGGGTGTCACTCATATCAGCATGTTGACCATGGTTCTGTTTGCTTTGGGGGTGGCAACATTTGAGGCTCCCATGTTCAAACTCCTTTTTGACCTGTTCCCTGCCCATATTCGCTGTACAGGCATTGCATTGCCCTGGGCTGTTGGGTTGAGCCTGTTTTCCAGCCCCTCCCCGATGGTGGCTCAATGGTTGAGTGGCTATTACGGTTGGTTTGGAGGTGTACTTTGCCTTTGGCTGGTGTGTTTATTGGCGCTTGTGGCTATGGGAATTTATACAAAAAGGAACTTAGAGCAATGCTCTGAAGTCACATTGATGAAGTGATGCTTTTCTATAGTTAAGGTGCTGTGCTTACTAGTTGGTGGTATTTGAGCACTGAGCTATTGTTGAGATTGGATATTGCTTTTTAATAGTTGTTAATTTTCTAGCTTTAAATGCATAGAGAATAAAAATTGAAAACGAAACCAGATTCTAATATTGCCAAGCTGCAACAATATGCCTTGCAGACATATGACATCCGTTCTGTAGACGGGACCTCTTCACCTATGGACAGGGTAGAAATAAAACAAATCACAGAGCATACAATACCTGCAGGTTGTCAGGATGTGGCCCAGTCAGGCGATTATTTATTAAGTATTGCGGCAGAAGAGATTCCTTGCGGTAAGCATTTTGAATTAATCTCGATTGAGAGTGGGCGATGGACTTTCAAGCGTCACTGGGAAAATGATGCTTTGAAGGTTTCAATGAAGACGCCGCAGTTAAGAGACGTTATGGATTTTGTATCAGACCGTGACGAAATAGCTGATCCGGTCAGACAATATCTTCTGAGCCGATTTCCCGGAAAAATTACGCTGTATGAGCGTTGGGTGTTTGTAGATATTCTCTATCATCTTCAAGTGCTGAGTGCTGACAAAGAAAATGTCAGTAGACTCACCAAATATATTTTTTATGCAGATGACCAGCCTGCGCACTACATACCACCCGCAGAAGATGAACACAGTCTATTGATCAGCGTGCAGAGTAATGAAGGTTCACACTTCATGATTCTGACTGTTAGTACTGGCCAAGTTGAGCTTAAATGGGAGTGGCTTTGCTCGGGAGAAAGAAGTGATCTCATTGATGTGGTATCAGCAGCAAAGTAATGTATTTTTTGCTGACTGGAGGAACCCCAAAAACAGGGTTCCTCCTCACTGGGTTTTCGTCAGCATCTGTTAAGAATGACTGAAGCAGTGTGACCAGTCTTTCCAGACCGGCTCAAGCCCTTTGGCTCGAATAGCCTCCGCTACCGCCTCTGGACGGCGGTTGTCGTCGATAGTAAACTGCTCCAAGTCTTCATTACCCAGGATATTATCATCAGCGTAACCTCCCGGGTGAGTGCTGGAGTATGCACTCATGGTGGTAATGCCAAGAGGTAGGACATTATCCCTGAACTTTTCAGATTCACGGGTGGATAAGGAGAGTTCTGCTTCTGGCTTGAACAGGCGGTAAGCACAGATCAACTGAACCAGCTGACGATCTGAAATGATAGATACCGGTTGGAACTCACCTTCACAGGGGCGAAGCCGGGGGAAGGAAATGGAGTAGCGAGTCCGCCAGTACGTCTTTTCCAGATAGTCCAGATGAGCGGCAACCATGGCTGAGTCGGTTCGCCAGTCTTCCAGACCAATCAGGGCACCTACACCAATTTTATCAACGCCAGCACGGCCCAGTCGGTCAGCGGTTTCCAGTCGATAGTTAAAATCCATTTTGCTGCCTCTGAGATGGTATTTCTCATAGGCCGCTCGATGGTAGGTCTCCTGATAAACCAGAACGGCATCCAGACCCTCTTTCATCAAGGTTTCATAATCTTCCTGATCCAGAGGTTGAACCTCAATGCTGATATGGGAGAAGTGTGGTCGTAGCCGTTCAATCACAGACTTGATGTAGCTGACACCTACTGTTCCGGGGGCTTCTCCAGTAACGAGCAAAATATGGTCAAAGCCCATTTTTTTGATCGCAGCCACTTCCCGGTCAAGCTCTTCCATCTTCAGGGTTTTTCTGCGGATTTTGTTGTCTAGGCTGAAGCCGCAATAGGTGCAGATATTGGTGCACTTATTGGATAGGTAGAGTGGAATATAGAGTTGCAGGGTGTTACCGAATCGCTGCCGGGTCAGTTGCATGCTCTTTTGTGCCATAGCCTCAAGATAAGGCTCTGCTGCAGGAGAGATTAGTGCCAGAAACTGACCATGGGTCAGCCTGCTGCTTTGCAGGGCATTTTCTACATCCACAGGGGTTTTGCTGTGGATCGACATTTTCAGCTCATCCCACTGGATCTGATTGAAGTGGTCGAGAAATGTCATTAAAAATCATCCAGAAATGCGGTTAATGGACTGCTGGCCTTAGCCTGCAGAGAGCGCCCGCCAAGTCCCGCTTTGAAGGCACGGCGGCCGGCAATGACCGCGTCTTTAAAGGCAATGGCCATCTGAACCGGGTCGCGGGCTACGGCAATAGCTGAGTTAACCAGAACGGCATCGGCACCCATCTCCATGGCAAGGGCTGCATCTGAAGGGCTTCCGATACCAGCATCAACCACCACAGGGACAGAGCTCTGCTCAATAATAATCTGAATAAAATCTTTGGTCTTTAGGCCCAGGTTACTGCCAATGGGGGAGCCAAGGGGCATGACAGCCGCAACGCCCACTTCTTCAAGACGTTTACAGAGGACCGGGTCGGCATGAACATAAGGTAGTACAGCAAACCCCATAGCACTCAGTGTTTCACAGGCTTTCAGAGTCTCGATTGGATCTGGCAGAAGGTATTTTGGATCTGGGTGAATTTCGATTTTTACGAAATGGGTTCCAAGTGCTTCTCTGGCCAGTTGCGCTGCGTAAATAGCTTCCTCAGCATTTCGGGCTCCTGAAGTATTTGGCAACAGGTTCAGATTATGCTCAAGCTGACTATCCAGGAGGGGGCCAAGAATATTATCTTGTTGTTCATTCAGATCGACACGCTTGAGTGCCATAGTGACCAGCTCACTGCCAGATGCAATGATGGCATCTGCCATTAGTTGGCTGTTACTGAACTTTCCGGTTCCGGTAAACAGTCGTGAAGAAAAAGTTTTATCCGCAATTTTCAGCATGCCAGCCTTACATTTTATAAAGAGCTAAAGTTAGTTGTCGGTCCAAAGGCAGAAGCGTTAGAAAGCCTTCAGATGGCCTAGCCACCTGCAGTGGCTTTTATAAGGGTAATGTTATCCCCGTCATTCAGCTGATACGAACCCCATTGGGAACGGCTGATGATCTTTCTGTTGACAGCAAGCGCTACACCTTGTTCAAGATGGTTTAATTGTTTCAACAGCGCATCAAGACTGAGGGCGGTCTCCACGACCATTGGCTGATTATTCACCTTGATCTGCATGGGCTTTATGGTGCGAGTCCTTTAAGAAAGACACGATTCTAAAGAAAGAGTGTTGTGTTTGACAAATGATCTGGCGCAGGGTTGTGTTCGCAAATATCAAATAGATACCAAGCTTCTGCATTATTGCCTGTTACAACTCTATCCAAGGCACTGCTCAGCCGTTAGAATTGAGCGTTTATTTTCTGTAGCTCATCTGTTTTGGAAACCCCATGGAGAATCTGGATAACACGCTTGATAAGCTGGTGGCCAGCGCACTCAGTGCCGTTGAAGCCGTTGCTGACGCCTCAGGTCTGGACGAAATTCGCGTCCAATACCTTGGTAAGAAAGGCGAGCTGACCTCTTTGCTCAAGGCCCTTGGCCAGCTCTCTGCTGAAGAACGACCAAAAGCGGGTGGGCTGATTAATAAGGGCAAACAGCAGGTTCAGGATGCGATCAATCATAAGAAAGCAATGATTGATCAGCAGGCCCTGGATGCGAAACTGACTAGTGAAGCGATTGATGTTTCGCTGTCTGGCCGTGGTCAGGAACTGGGTACGGTTCATCCGATCACCCGTACGATGGAGCGGATTACCGACTATTTCGGTCGTATCGGCTTTACTGTGGAGCAGGGACCTGAAATCGAAGATGACTACCATAACTTCGAAGCCCTGAATATTCCCGGACACCATCCGGCCCGTGCCATGCACGACACGTTCTATTTTGACAACTCCACCGTACTGAGAACCCATACCTCACCGGTTCAGGTTCGTACTATGGAGCGTTTTGTAAAGAATAACGAAAACCCGCCTATTGCTATTGTCTGCCCGGGCAAGGTGTATCGCTGTGATTCTGACCAGACTCACAGCCCTATGTTCCACCAGGTGGAAGGTTTGTACGTTGCTGAGAAAGTCAGTTTTGCAGACCTGAAGTGTGTTCTGATTGATTTTCTGAGAGTCTTTTTTGAGCGGGACGACCTGCAGGTTCGGTTCCGCCCATCTTACTTCCCGTTCACTGAGCCTTCTGCTGAGGTGGATATAGAATGGGGACGTAATGAAGATGGTTCCATCAAGTGGCTGGAAGTACTTGGCTGCGGTATGGTTCATCCTGAAGTATTCCGCTACTCGGGTATTGATCCTGAGAAGTACACCGGTTTTGCGTTTGGTATGGGTGTTGAGCGTTTTGCCATGCTGCGTTATGGCGTCAATGACCTGCGCCAGTTCTTTGAGAACGACTTGCGTTTCCTTGACCAGTTCCGTTGAGAGCTGAAGAGAAGGCATTTTCAAACTTTTAAGAATGGTTTTAGCAGGATTGAGTAAATAACATGAAATTCAGTGAAAAGTGGCTGCGGCAGTGGGTCAATATTGAAGTTGATACCCAGGAACTGGTGGACAAGATCACCATGGCCGGGCTTGAAGTTGATGATGTTGAATCCGTTGCGGGTGAGTTTACCGGTGTTGTGATTGGTGAAATTGTTGCCTGTGAGCAGCATCCAGACGCCGATAAACTGCGTGTAACTCAGGTCAGTACCGGCAACGAGTCTTTCCAGGTGGTTTGTGGTGCCCCTAATGCCCGTGTCGGCATTAAGGTGCCTTTTGCTACTGTGGGCGCCGTGTTGCCTGGCAATTTCAAGATTAAGAAAGCGAAACTCCGTGGTGTTGAGTCACTGGGCATGCTGTGTGCCGAAGAAGAACTGGGCATGGCAGAATCTTCCGATGGTCTGATGGAGCTGCCTCTGGATGCACCGGTTGGCCAGGATATCCGCGAATACCTGTCGCTGGATGATAAAATTATTGATGTTGACCTGACACCTAATCGTGGTGACTGCCTCAGTATTGCGGGTCTGGCACGTGAAGTCAGTGCAAACTTTCTGGCGGATGTGACCGAGGAGCAGGTAGTTGCAGTGGCACCAGCCATTGATGACACGTTCTCGGTTCATATTGATGCACCTCAGGGCTGTCCACGATATGTTGGCCGGGTCGTTCGTAACGTTGATGTTTCCCGTTCTGCTCCACTGTGGCTGACTGAGCGTCTGCGTCGTTCCGGCATTCGCTCCATTGATCCTGTGGTGGATGTGACCAACTATGTCATGCTGGAACTGGGTCAGCCCATGCACGGTTTTGACTTGGATACGCTCTCTGGCAGTATCCATGTTCGCATGGCCAAAACTGAAGAGAAGCTGACCCTGCTGGATGGTCAGGAAGTGACACTGAACGACAATACGTTGGTGATTGCTGATGATCAGAAGGCTCTCGCAATTGCCGGTGTTATGGGTGGTGAAGGTTCCGGGGTTAGTGAAAATACCCGTAATATCTTCCTGGAAAGTGCTTTCTTCGATCCAATCACTATTGCCGGTAAGGCACGCTCTTATGGTTTGCACACGGACTCCTCTCACCGCTTTGAGCGTGGTGTCGATTTCCAGTTGCAGAAAAAGGCCGTTGAGCGTGCGACTGCTCTGATTGTAGAGATTTGCGGTGGTGAACCAGGCCCTGTCACTGAAGTAGCCAGTGAGGCTTACCTCCCTGCGCTGCGTGAAGTAGCGCTTCGTTCTGAAAAGGTAACCTCCTTGCTTGGTATGGCGATTGAAAACAGCCATATTGAGGCATTGCTGTCTCGTTTGGGTCTTGGCCTGACGTCTGACGGAGAAGGTTGCTGGAAGGTATCTGTGCCGAGCTGGCGCTTTGATATTTCCATCGAAGAAGATTTGGTGGAAGAGCTCGGACGTATTTACGGCTATAACAACCTGCCTGAAAGCACACCTACTGCACTGTTAAAGATGAAGCAGGTGGATGAGTCTCTGGTTCAGGAGTCAGACATCCGTCGTGTACTGACTGCCCGTGGTTATCAGGAAGCAGTGTGCTTCAGCTTTATTGCTCCAGAATTGCACAAGCTGTTTGATCCTGAGCATGAGGCGGTTGCCCTGTCTAATCCTATAGCCAGCGACTTGTCAGTAATGCGTACGACGCTGCTGCCTGGTCTGGTGAAAACCGCAGGCTATAACCTGAATCGTCAGCAGAGCCGGGTTCGTCTGTTTGAAACGGGTCTGACCTTTGTTAAAGAGGGCGATGAACTCAAGCAGGAACCTATGCTGGCCGCATTGATTACCGGTAGTCGTCATCCTGAAAGCTGGCAGGATAAGGCAGAGTCTGTTGACTTCTTTGATCTGAAAGGCGACATCGAAGCTGTTTTTGAACTGGGTCTGGCAGGTAATGAATTTACCTTCCATAAGGGAGAGCACCCTGCCATGCATCCGGGCCAGTGTGCCGAGGTCGTTCGTGCTGGAAACGTTATTGGTCATATGGGGGCGCTCCATCCTTCCCTGGCTAAAAAGCTGGATATGCCGGGTGGGGTTTATCTGGTTGAGCTAAACCTGAAAGCGGTGACTGAAGGTAAGGTGGCCGGTTTTTCCGCTCTGTCGAAATACCCTGAAGTGCGACGTGATCTGGCTCTGGTTGTTGAGGCTTCAGCTGCCGCAGGTGATATCGAACAGCTGATTAAGAGTGAGGCTGGTGAGCTGCTGCGCAGGGTCAATACTTTTGACGTTTATGCGGGTAAAGGTATTGAAGAAGGCTGCAAGAGTCTCGCTATGGGCTTGACCTTACAGCATCCTTCCCGCACTCTAAAGGATGACGAGGTTAATAAGCTGGTTGATCGTGTTGTTACGCGGTTGAAACAGGAATTCAACGCGAGCCTGCGTAAGTAAACGCCAGTCAATGGCCTTAGAGTAAATAATAAGATCATGGTAATAGCCTGTTATTTTTTTTCTGAGAAAACCGATACAGCTATTACCATGGGAAAAACAAAAAAGGGGATTGGTTCATGGGAGCCCTGACGAAAGCCGATATGGCTGAGCGACTCAATGAAGAGCTTGGTCTTAATAAACGCGAAGCCAAAGAGATGGTCGAGCTGTTTTTTGAGGAAATTCGCCAGTCTCTCGAAAATAATCAATCGGTCAAACTGTCTGGTTTTGGCAACTTTGATCTAAGGAATAAGAGTCAAAGGCCCGGGCGGAACCCGAAAACGGGTGAAGAAATACCGATAACTCCGCGTCGTGTTGTGACCTTCAAACCCGGTCAGAAACTCAAGGCAAGAGTGGAAGCCTATGCAGGACATGGAACTCAGGACGAGTGATCTGCCAGCCATCCCTGGCAAGCGCTATTTTACCATTGGCGAAGTAAGTGAACTTTGCTTTGTAAAGTCTCATGTGCTGCGTTATTGGGAGCAGGAGTTTCCTCAACTCTCGCCAGTTCGTCGGGGGAACAGGCGATATTACCGCCACGAAGACGTACATCTTGTGCGATTGATCCGCAGTCTTTTATACGACCAGCGCTTTACCATTGATGGGGCTCGCACTCAGCTTAAGCGTAATGCAGTAAAACAGAAAAAGCTCAATTACCGCACTGAAATTGAGCAAGCCATATCTGAATTAGAGGAAGTTATAGATATCTTGTCGTAAGCTTCTTTAATGACTTAAGTTTTCAATTATTTTACTGTAAATCACCAAATGTTCAGAACTTCTGGGACCCAGGAGTTCGCCAGGGTTGATCGACTAAATTCTCTGGGCCTGCTATGTCCATTCTTTCCCGAAGCACTGAAATATAGTTAATTGCCTGTTCCCAGGCTTGCGCTACCCTCTCTTCAGTTGCCTGATTCTTCAGTGCTGAAAACTCCATAGTCAGCTTATTTAAATCCATCTTACTCTTCACTCTACCAAGGTCCTTATATAACTGCTCCCAATCTTGATAAGCTCTACTGTTGATTTTCCTCATTATCGTTTCAGCGGTCACTTTTTCTGATAGTGTCGCCAGTTGCTCGCTGGTTATACCACGTGGTTTTGGCTTAGGGGGCAACCTTGAACTCTCTACCGATAATTCATCTTCTTCTGAACTTGAGGATGCTACTGATACTGTGTCCAAATCGACATCTGATGATTCCCGCCTACGATAACCCTGAAAGTTTTCATAAGGGGTTTCAGGCTCAAATGATTTTTGCTCAGGAATTGCTGGTGGCTGGTTAAGGGCTGATTGTCTGTTAATTTCCTGCAATGCAGCATTTTTTACTCTGGTATGGGTTTCATTATTTTTTGTTTTATACTCGTTTTCAACTTTTTCTTTGGCCTTTTGAAAATTATTATCGAAGTCACTGATATATTTAACAGCCTTCTTTTTTCCATATATTGATGCGACGAGAGTTATAGCCTTGTTTTTAATATTGTTGTCGGAAATGTTCCGTGCTACCGAATTTTTGTCACCAGAAACAATTAATCTTCGAATATTGGCTATTGAAAGAGCTTCAAGTTTTGATACCAGTTCAGCTTCATTCTTGAATTTATCATTTATAATTTCAGCTCCGTTGAATTCATCAAATAATCGTGAGAATTGTGTTCCCGATACAGAGGCGTATTCGCTGTCGGTTGACTCCTCAGATATGGATGAGCTTCCAGAAATTACTGAGATATTATCGTCATTAACATCAACTGGTAACTGTGTTTCTGCAAATGCCTCTTGAGATTCAGGTAATTTTCGCATCTCTAAAGCATCAATGATTGGCTCAGCTATTGCGGCAAGATTTTGGTGCACTGTGTTAAGAGTGCTGTACTGACCATCTGTCTGAACGAAGTTATTTCTACGTGCTCGAGCTCCAAGAATTTTCTGATCAAAGTCTGATTCAAACTGACCACCTTGTTCTAAATATTGTCGAACAGTGTCATCAGTGGTAATAAAAGACCCTGTTCTACCCACCCCCGCATTACAATTGATGACAATTCGCTCATCAATTCTATCGACTACTTCCGGATTATGTCTTAATTTTTCAACAATCAATGCAACAGCAACCAGTCTTGCAGGGTTTCCTGCAGAAAAATCTTTCCAGCCCATTTCACTGACTCTGAAATGTGTTTTTCCATCAATCCTTAACTTGTCAATACGAAAATCAAGAGAAGGTATCTCAATGGTTTCGATCAGCTCAATTTCAAATGCCTCAGATATGATATTTTTATTTTCATCTTCTTGGGCGGGAATAGTCTGTGGCCTTCCTACATCAATCGGCCCAATTCTTAGCATATTTTTTTCCGTACCGATTTTTGAACCTCTTGTGTATAGTAAATCACTCTCACCAATCAGGGCTACAGAAATTGGGCTGTTATTTTCTTTGAGAAGGTGCAGGTAGTTTTCTTCGGTTGTGCTGATAGGGCCCTGGGCAGCAATATATTGACCATTGGGCATATCAATTTTGGTAGCGTGATATTGATAGGTTGTTGAAGCGCAAAACTCCTTATGACAGTGAATGTTTCTGTATTTAGGATCTGCAATGCTTCTAAAACGCTCAGCTTCTTTTGTCTTATTATCCAGACTATTAAGACTTTTTTCTGGAGGTATGGCTATTTTGTCACTTTGATTATTTAAAATTTTGAAGCCCTTAATTGATTTTTCATCCTGTGCTTTTTCTGGAAATACTCTGTTAAGTTCTGGTGGGAAAGTTTCAAGTAAAGAAAATGCTGATAAAACAGAGTGTTGAATGTCTTTTCCTTCTGGAGATAACTCTTGATTAGCTGTTGAGTTTGATAAATTTGGGTCAAAAACATCCATGCTGTCAGGGAACTCATCATCTCCATATTGGTGTTGGTTGCTGTAATCTATTGTATTTTGCATTGGGAGCTTTTGCATCTGAGATGGGTTAGCTGTGACCTGTTGTCCCGGTGTTAGTGGAAGAGGCCTGTGTGGAAACGGCCTGTTATAGTCGAAGCCAGAGCTAATCTGTGTATGAGTTACATTTCTTTCGGTAATAGGCTTCTGCTGAGGCCCATTTTGTTTTTCATCAATCAGGCGGTTGAAATAGTTCTCAGGGCGCTTGATTGTTCCACCAAGGCTGAATAGTGTCCGGCAGATTTTCAATCCCCATATTACAGCTTTGCTGACCTTATAATGTTTTCCTGAAAGTTGAAGCATTTCTTTTTGAGAGACTGGGTCTGTGCCCAGTGTGGTATTCGTCCCACGATGAGTGTTTTGGGGCGAAGTATTTACAGGTCTGTTATCCATTGTATTTCATCCGTGAAATGCTCATTCTTTTTACTTCAGCTTAAAATCGAAATGCTGTTTTGTCAGATATCTCTCCCTGTCTGCTCTTGGGGGATTTCTACTTAATTGTCTTTGTAATTTTTCTGTCATACAGACAACTTACCATTGCCTATTGCTGATAGTGGCAGTTTATTGACAGTTGGGGGTGATGATGACAACAAGAAGCCTGTTTTTTCAGCCCGTTCTTTTGGTTTTGATTCTTTATCAGGTGATCTGGTGTACAAAAAGTCTTGCTGAAGAATTTCTGTTTACTGTGCATGGCTCCAATACCGTAGGAGCAGAGCTGGCACCTGCGCTGGCAGCTCGTTTTCTTGATGATCTGGGGGCAGAAAGAATATTAACTCTCCCAAGTGATGGGGTTAACGAGAGTAGAATAACAGGTTACCTCCCTTTAGAAGAAAGAACTGTCAGTATATACGTGGCTTCCCATGGCTCCTCTACGGGTTTCAAAAGCCTTCATCAGAAAAAAGCGGACATTGCTGCAGCTTCAAGGCGTGCCAAGCCAGAGGAGAGAAAGTTACTGCAGGAGCAGGGTAATCTGTTCAGTGATCAGTCAGAGTATGTCATTGGCCTTGATGGTCTGGCTATTATTGTTCATCCAGATAACCCTGTGAATTCACTTGAAGTTAGTCAGATAGCACAGCTTTTTTCCGGAGAGATTACCAACTGGCGACAGTTAGATGGACCTGATCTTACAGTAACTCCCTATGCCAGAGACGATCATTCTGGAACATGGGATACTTTTAAGAGTATGGTTCTGTCTAAGAAATATCAGCTTGCCCATGGTGTAGAGCGGTTTGAGTCCAATGAGCTTCTATCTGCCAGAGTGTTAGAAAAACCTGGTGCCATTGGTTTTGTCAGTTTGAATACTGTCGGTGTCACGAAGGCTGTGAATGTGGCAGATTCCGCAGGTAAAAGCCTGGCACCAACGGTTATGAATGTTTCTACAGAAGATTATGTGCTGAGCCGCCGTCTGTATATGTATATTTCCGATAACTCAGGAAAAGATATTGCCAGATCATTCCTCGACTTTGTTGTCAGTCATTCTGGGCAGTCAGTGGTCAGTGATGTTGGCTATGTAGCCCAGCAGATCAACCGCCAGAAATCTGATCAGAGCCAGATGCCAGAAGAGTATCTGCAAATGATTGATTCCTTCGATCGGCTCTCCGTTAACTTCCGTTTTGAGCAGGGAAAGGCCCGGTTGGATAACAAGGCCAGAAGAGATATAGAACGATTAGCGGGCTATCTCAATGATAACTCGGTGAACATTAAGTTGATTGGTTTTGGTGAGACCAACGATGATTCAACCTTCTCTCAAACACTGGCTAGACTGAGAGCTGATGTGGTTAAACGGCAGCTGATTCGAGCAGGAGCTCCCAGAAAGAGCATCGTTATCGAAGGGTTTGTTCCAAAGGTGGATCGTGAACTGGCAGTCAGTAAACTTCGGCAGATTCGTGATCGGCGTGTAGAGGTCTGGGTAAAGCAGGGAACACAGGTCGAAATACTGGCTAGGCAACCAGAAGGCTCTCCGGCTGCCAATCAGTTTCGATTATAAGCGGCGCTTGCCTGTGTTGTGGGGCTTTTTCTCTTCGGGAGCATTGAAGATCAGGTAAAGCTCCATCAGTACTTCTGGAATCTGGCTGCACATATCCTCTGTGAGCTTACTGTCCTTACGAATATCCTTGAACTCCTGCTCATCATCAAATAAGCCTGATGCCAGCATAATAGGAAGAAGCAATTCGCAGACTTCCTGTTCGTTCGTACTGAACCAGGCATCTTCATTCAGGAAATGAGCCACCATAAAACCAGTGCACCAGTTGGCAAGCGCTTCATCATCGTGATCTTCCAGTTCTGCCTCACAGGATAAAGAGAATCCTTCTTCTTCATTATTAAAACCACGGTCAATGGCGGTTTGCATGTGTGCAATGAGATGGTTCAGCTCCTTAGCTGTTGCCACTGGCAGTTTTGCTTCACTATCAAAAATATTCTCATTGCGCTCTTGTTCTGTAAGAACAGTAGGGCAAATGGTCAGGGCAGTCAGGAAGCCATGAAGCCCATGGTAGTCAAGGGTTCCTTCATTTTTTTCAGTAAAAGGCTGCAGTAGCGCTTCCACAGAAGCACGAGTATTGGACATAGTGGCTATCCTGAAATGTAAACGGGGATTCTACTCTGGCTTTAATGTGGATAAAAGCTCAGTACCTGCGAGCTTGCCTTCGTGAGCGTCGATAGAGTGCTGCAGCAAGCATGCTAAAGCCCAGCATCATAAGGCTCTGCACAAGACGATTGTTTTTTTCATCATTATGCTCTTGGCTAATACGCGCCAAACTTAATGAAGGCTGGCCTTCTACTTTCATCTCCCAGAATCGCAGCACTTTTATACGTCCGATGTCTAAATCAGGGGCTATTCGAATATTGGCAATAGTGCCAGGTTCAAGCTGATCTAGCTCTTCGGGAATAGGGCTGGCACTAATGAAGCAGTAATTGCTTTCCGGTGATGGGAGTTGTCGGGACTTTATACATAACCGGAACTTGTCATAGCAAGGACTGCCTCTGGGGCACACTCTCCAGATATAGAGTTCTGAGCTATCCAGGGCAATGATCGCCTTGATTGTTTGCTCGGGTGCAGGAGCAGAAGGGGTAAAGAGCCATGCAGCAAACTGCCAGATAGCGATTGGGGTAAAGAAAAGTATGATCATGAAGCAGGCAAGCTGCATTGCATTACGGTTATGTCTTTGACCCATCTGGTGCATGCTTCACCTGTTTTTCTCATTACTTTTTTAAATGTCGGCTTTTTATCCAGCAGACTTAATGAATTGATATGCTTGATAAAAGGCTCATTGTTGCCAAATTGCAATACTGACCAAAATCAGGCTTTTATCTACGCAAGTTTTGGCAGGCCCTGCCCTACAGACAAAATCTTAACGTTCTATTAAGAGGGGAGTGCTGAATTCCTGCTCACCCACGCTTGAAGCAGTGCTATCAACTAGAGTTTTATTGATAGGCCCTTAAAGTCTAAATCATTATTTTATCAGGAAGATATTGCAAGGATGCATAAATGCCAGTGGAGACTGTTCGTTATCTGATCCTGTTCGTTTCTTTAGGGTTATTGATGCTGATGCAGATTGGGTTTCTGTGCCTGGAGAGTGGTATTGTCCGATCTAAAAACAGTATCAATGTTGCGGCAAAAAACTTGATGGACCTGCTGTTGGTGATTCTGCTGTTCTGGTTCGTTGGTTACTCGGTAATGTTTGGTGGCACCAGTTTTGGCCTTGTTGGTGAACTTTCACCTTTCCACGAGAGTAGCAATGATCTATTCCAGCCTTTGTTTTTTCTATTTCAGGCCATGTTTGCTGCCACTGCAGCAACGATTGTTTCTGGTTCCGTAGCTGAGCGCTGTTCTCTCAAGGGATACCTGGTCATCGTAACGACGATGACGCTTGTTATTTATCCAGTAGTTGGTCACTGGGTTTGGGGGGGGATTTATACTGACTCAGAAGCCGGATGGCTGGAGAGGGCGGGATTTTATGACTTTGCCGGTTCATCTGTTGTTCACGTAACAGGCGGTATTGTTGCATTGGTATCAGCGGTAATTATTGGTCCGAGAATCGGCTATGAGCATAAACGTTTAGACGGTTTTACGGGCCATAGCATGGTGATGGCGATACTGGGGTATTTATTTCTATGGCTTGGTTGGTTTGGATTTAATGGTGGCAGTGTTGCTCTAACCGATGTTCATCAACTTCCATCAGTGTTAATGAATACAGCCATTGCTGGAGCCGCTGGAGGGTTTGGCGTACTGGCTCTGGAGCTGGCTAAGAGTGATAAGTTGGATATTTTGATGTTGGCCAATGGAATCATTGCCGGTTTGGTGAGCGTAACGGCGGGTTGCAATATTTTTTCGGCAACGGCATCTGTCGTTGTGGGAGCCTGCGGAGGTCTTTTGTTCTTTATTGGCTGGCGTGTACTTGATTGGCTGAAGGTTGATGATCCTGTAAGAGGTATTCCGGTGCACCTTCTCGGTGGTATCTGGGGAGCTCTGGCAGTTGCTCTTTTTGCGAACACTGATGTGATTCCTGAATCATTGAGTCGTATGGAATGGTTAATGGTCCAGCTTGAAGGTGTTCTTGCGATTCTGGCTTGGGGAGGCGCAGTTGGTTGGATTCTGCTCACAGTTTTTAACCGGTTTATACCACTGAGGGTTAGCCTGAAAGGAGAGGAAGCTGGTTTAAACTTTACAGAGCATGGTGCACGAACAGAGCTTTACGACTTGCTACAGGATATGAAGCACCAGCAAGTTACCGGTGATTTTTCCCGTAAGGTGCGTATAGAGCCTTACACGGAAATCGGGCAGGTTGCTTTTCAATATAACCAAGTGACTCAAAGCTTTAGTGCAGCTCAGAGTGAGCTTTATGAAACCATTAGCAATCTTGAGCATACCAGGCAGGCATTGAATGATGCCTGTAAACAGGCAGAGAAAGTCAGTGATTATAAAAGTGCTTTTCTTGCCAATATGAGCCATGAAATAAGAACACCGATCAATGGTGTTATTGGTATGGCTGAACTTATGCTTTTAGAGGAAATGCCTGCCAGGCAGCAAAGCTATATCCAAACCATTCATTCTTCTGCCAGAGGTTTGATTAATATCATTAATGATATTTTGGATTACTCCAAAATAGAAGCGGGAGAGTTGAGTTTCGAGGTTATTGCATGTGATATAAACGAATTACTCAATGAGAGTCTTGATATTTTCAGGATTCAGGCAGAAGAAAAAAACATTCAACTCTCAGTAGAGTGCAGTTCGGATATCCCTCCTCTTATATATGTAGACCCTACTCGAATACGACAGATCATTATTAATTTAATGAGTAATTCTTTGAAATTTACCGAGAGTGGAAGCATTTTCCTCAATGCAGGTTTTCAGCAAGGTGCATCAGGCGACAGGCTGACTCTATCCATTGAAGATACTGGTATTGGTATGACAGAAGAGCAGTGCAAAAGAGTGTTTATTGCCTTTCAGCAGGCTGATAACTCTACTGCACGTCAATATGGAGGAACCGGCTTGGGTCTTTCGATTACCCGGCAACTGATTGAGATGATGGAAGGTGTGATAAATCTCCATAGTCAGCCCGGAAAAGGAACCCGTTTTGAACTAACAATTCCTGTCAGAACTGTTCATAGTGATCAAGTAGGTAGGATACCAGGTAGTCAGAGTGCAAGGGAATGTTCTGAAGAGTTCAAACCAGCGAGAGAAGCTATAGCAGCTGACCGATGGATTAGTGCAGTCTGTCATGATGTTCTGGTTGCAGAGGATAACCGCGTTAACCAGATGGTGATAAGAAAGTACCTGGAAAAACTGGGTATCTCAGGGCATATTCTCGAAAATGGCAAACAAGTAGTGGAGCACTGTGAAAGGTATTCTCCTCAATTAATCCTGATGGATAGTGAAATGCCTGAAATGGATGGTCTGAAGGCTACTCAGTTGATTCGCAAACAGAGTCATCATAAGGTTCAGCCCGTCGTTATAGGGTTAAGTGCTCACGCGATGAAAGATCATGAAAAGAAAGGACTAGCGTCTGGGATGGATGCTTATCTTGCCAAGCCTGTGACGCTGGAGCAGCTCCGCTCTGCTATTCTTGAGTTTTTCATTGCTTTTCCTGAGAAGTAATTATGGAAAATAGAGAGCACTGAAAAAGTAGAACCAATCCACTTTAATGGATGTATTTTACCTTGGTTTAAATGATGATTTTTTGATTTGGTATACCCATCCCTTTTTGATTTGACAATTTTACCAAAACCCACTCAAACATGACTAATCTATGACTCAGTGGCAGTAATTGAGGCAGAATATGTCATTTGAAATGGCTCTTTCTGGAGCATCTCCAGGAGATTTTTTTTATAGAGGGCGGGAGCGAAATAGTGATCGTGATGCTACGAAAGCCTTTCACAGAAGGTCTAGAAGTGCTGACCCTATATTTCAAAATAGAGTTAAAGTAGAAACTCTATTTAAGGGAGCGCACACTCCTGACCCTCCTAAACTGTTACACAGCAGGAGTGTGATCGAGGCATCACAACATTTAAAGGCTGATGGCGTAGATTTACCAGTCAAGTATCCGGAAGCAGGCTTTAACCAATCGCTAATGGAGAGAGTTGAGTATTATGCGCCTATTGAACTGGAGTTAAAGAATAGGTTTAAGAGAATACCTGTTTCTAAGGAGGAGTTAGTCAGTCTTTTTCAAGATAGTGTACTTGGTGATATTGTAAGTGTTCAGCTTGTTGGTCTAACTTCAGCCTCGGAGCAGACGAAATCTTCCAGTGATCTGGCCAGAGGCAGGCTGTCAATTCATACACAACCCTCAGAAGGGGGCTGGGTTGAGTGTTTTTCTACGGAAAATTGTTCAGAGACCCATGCAGTTAACGTTTCTCCAAAAAATATTGGTTTTCTAGATGCTTCTGAGCAGTTGGCTCCCGGTATTGAGTCTGTAATCAGGCTGCTTCTTCGCCAGGATCTTATGAATCCGTTTTATTTATGGTTGAAAAACTATATGGATATTGGGCTTACAAATTCAGGTAAAGGTGATGTGGGTTATAAGCAGGACTTGGCGTGTTTTGATACTGATCATTGCTGCTTTTCTGCGGAGGTAGATTATGATCAGGTTGCTGACTCCCTAGGTAGAAAAATGGATATTCCTACATCAAAAATACGACTGGTTGTGTTTTTGAAAAGGAATGATGGTCTCTGGAAACCAGAAAAATTGGATATTCAATATGATTTACATGTGAAAGAAAAAAAGGAAAAAGACTTCTTTGGTAGAAAGAAAAAGAAAAAGAAAAAAGAGGTGGGTGTTTCCCATTCGACTCTTGACATAAGAAAGCCGAAGAAGGCATTGCACATGAGGTCTCAGAGCCTGGATGAGCTTGCCAGTTGTAGAGTTATGACCTTGCCAAAAGAAAATTGTGCTCAGTGGGTTGGGGATGGGTTGTTTCTAACAAATTTAAGCCAGTCACGAATTAAGGACTTTGTTGCTGCTGAAGCATCGCTTATTGAGTATAAAGAGTTATTGGAGTCGAAAATGATGGCTCAGAAGCTAGCCGTTGATTCTGTTGAAAGGGTTATTATTCCACATGGCTATCAGATTGCAGATAGGCTTTCAAAGCTTCATAAATATTACCCAGGAGGAGAGAAATTTTCCCAATGGCTTGATGATATCAGGAATAAGTATCCAACTGGTTTTCAAGAGTTTGAATCAAAGCTGGTTAGTCAGTCTAAGAACCTGTGGGAACGGACTTTTCAGGTTGCAAGCAAAGACTATGAGGTTCATCGGTATAAAGATGATTTGGCTGAACAGGGTGGCGAGGTTTCTGTTAACTTGCCGAGGTCTGAATGTTTGGAATCATTTGAGGAGGTAGTGGCGTTTATACGTATTCGTCAACAGGCTAATATAAGGATACGGGGGCTGGTGAAAGAATTGAAAGCCTTTGAGTCTCGAGCTTCTGGTTCTCAGCATTTAGATGTTATTGATGATCTTTTGACCATTGCCCGTCTTAAGTGTGACGTGGTCGAGGCAGTTAATAGCTACAGAGAGCCGTATGGAAAGAGCCCAAGTGTCCCACAAAAACCTGTGAGCATTCCTCAAGATGTTATGGATGTCGTCAGTGTTATAAATAATGATTCATCTGCTGGCAGTAAACTGTGCGACCTCTTGATAAAGAAAACCTTTGCAGTGATAGCACGGAAGGCTGGGTTGCATGATAAAGAATGGTTTATAGAGGTTTGCTGGGCCATTGAAGCTGTTAACAGCAGTAACAATAACTACAAACAGTTAGCCAAGGATTTGAGAGAGTGCTGCCTGGGAGCTTTGGGAACAACTGTGTGACAAGTTGTTTAAAGTATAGAACTTAAGGTGAAATTGATGATGGGAGTCCTTATACTGTAGGCTTTACCTGATGCTTTGTCTGTAGATGTCTGATCCTGCTCTGGATATTTTAAAAAGTACATTTGGTTACCAGTCTTTTCGGGGGTTTCAGTCTGATGTGATCGGTGAGGTTGTCGCTGGTCATGATGCTCTGGTGTTAATGCCTACGGGCGGAGGGAAGTCCCTGTGCTACCAGATCCCAGCGCTTATTAGAGGTGGTACGGCAGTTGTCGTTTCTCCTTTGATCGCCTTGATGGATGATCAGATAAACAGTCTCCGGGAGTTGGGGATTCGTGCTGACTGTCTGCACTCTGCCATGTTGCCGGAAGATCGTGCTCAGGTTGAGCGGGAGCTTTTGCTCGGTGATCTCGACTTATTGTATGTGGCTCCTGAACGGCTCCTTACTGAGTCGATGCAAAGGCTGTTGGATCAAATTCAAGTAGCCCTGTTTGCCATTGATGAAGCGCACTGTGTTTCCCAGTGGGGGCACGACTTTCGCCCGGAATACCTCCAGCTTTCCCGTCTCCAGACCCGCTTTCCGGGAGTGCCCAGGATTGCACTGACGGCAACTGCTGACTTGCGAACCCGTCAGGAGATCAGGGAGCGATTAGGGCTGGAATCTGCACGGGTTTTCACAGACAGTTTTAATCGGCCCAATATCTTCTACCGAATTAGCCAGAAAAAGCAGGGCAAGCAGCAGCTTCTTAACTTTTTGAATAAAGAACACCCGGAAGATTCTGGTATTGTCTATTGCCTGTCCCGTAAGAAAGTTGAGCAGACTGCTGAATGGTTGGCTCAGGCAGGGCGAAAGGCGCTGCCATATCATGCGGGTTTATCCCCAGAAGAGCGTCGCTCAAACCAGCATCGCTTTATTGCAGAAGAAGGCATCATTATTGTAGCGACCATCGCATTTGGTATGGGAATCGATAAACCAGATGTGCGCTTTGTTGCTCACCTGGATCTACCAAGAAGCATTGAGGCCTATTACCAAGAGACGGGGCGTGCCGGGCGGGATGGTCTTCCCGCTACTGCCTGGATGGTTTATGGTTTACAAGATGTGGTTCTTCTGAAACAGCTACAGGCTCGCTCCAGCGCCAGTCAGCAAATCCAGCAAATAGAGCAGCAAAAACTGGAAACGATGTTGGCTCTGTGTGAGGTTACCGGATGCCGGCGTCAGATTTTGTTGACTTACTTTGATGAGCCATTGGATAAACCTTGTGGTTATTGCGATCTTTGTCTTGAGCCCGCAGAGGTTTGGGATGGAACAGAGGTTGCCCGGAAGGCGTTGTCCTGTATTTATCGCAGTGGGCAGAACTTTGGGGTTGCTCATCTTGTAGATATTCTATTGGGTAAAAGTACTGATAAAACCCGTCGTTTCGGCCACGATCATTTAAGTACATTTGGTATTGGTAAGGAGTTGGACCAGGGAAACTGGCGCTCTGTCTATCGTCAGCTGGTGGCCAGAGGCTATGTGAATGTTGACCATGACAGCCACGGGGCTCTGAAGCTGAATGAGAATTGCCGATCCCTGTTGAAAGGTGATGAGCAAATTGAACTTCGTCGTGACCGTTATGAACCATCCCGGAAATATGAGAAGGAGTATCGGGAGGTTGGGCGTGTCGTGGTGGAGGAGCATGATCAGACGCTGTGGGAACAGCTCAGGCAGTTACGGCGGAGTCTGGCTGAGGAGCAGAATGTACCTGCGTATGTGATTGTAAACGATAAAACGCTGATGGAACTGGTGAAATACCGGCCCCGTACTCAGGTTGAACTATCGCAGATATCGGGAATTGGTCAGTATAAACTGGAAAAATACGGTGATGCGTTGCTGAAAGCACTGGAAGATTATGTTTCTTCTGAATCGGCTTGAACTCTGCCGTAATACTTGAGTGGTGCTTTACAGGTTGTACAGAGGTAAACAGTTCCTTTGTGATAGCGGTTATGGCGCGTTGTGCCTAGGGCAATAGTTTTTCCTTCACACCGACATTGGTAGAGCCACTGCCTTCGCCCGCTTCGGTGGGTGTCATAGCTGTGGCAGCGGTCCGCAGGCAATTGAAATACATCAGTCATTATTGACTGCCATTCCCTACCGTGTGCACGGATTCTTGAGCCGTGGATATCATAGGCCAGCAAGTGTGCTACTTCATGAGCTACCGTCTGCTTCAGAAAGTGCTCTCGGTTTTCTTTTAAAAGCACAGGGTTAAAACGAAGCTGTCGCTTCTCTATCCAAGCCTGTCCAGCGGTTTCACCTTTCAGGTCAAGACGAAGATAAGGCTTTCGAAAGGATCTTTGCAATAACTGTTCGGCCAGAGCGTATAACTCAATAACTCGCTGTTGAATTTGGTGGAGATCTGAGGACAAATGGTTTCCTGTTCTTAAGATGAATTCGATGCTGAATCATAGCCGATATAACTCTCAAGTTGTAGATATCACAGTAAGCCGCAGCTCATCTGAAACCGGTGAACTGTGGCTTAAGATAAATGAGCTTATGAAGAGTAACTTATTGTTACCTCACTACGATGTGTCATTTTATTTAACCCATATTTCTGTCGCTTATAATGGAGTTTCCTTTCTGTAGAACTTCTTGTCAAAGGGGCGAGAGTCACCCTGTTCAGCCTGGGCTACCCTCCCTTCTTTTTCTTTTAGATTGTTTTCCATCTTGTTGTGTTCGGACTTTGTTAAATCGCTATCGCGCATTACTGAGTAGCCTTTCTGTATTCTTCTAACGGCTTCTTGTCTAAGCATCTGTTGTCTTCCTTGTTCTGCCCAGGCTAGCAGTCCTTCTTTTTCTTGCTCATAACGTGCTTGCTGTCTCTCCAGTTTGGCCCATTGTTTTTCAAAACGATCCTTTCTTCCCTCCTTTCTGGACTGTGATGCCAGAGTTTGTAATAGAGAAAGCTGATGATTTTGGAGTTCTTTTATTTCACCAGACTCATGTCTAAAGGCCGTTTCTAGTTTAGCGCAACGTTTTTTGATCAAATCGCTTTGCCCTTCGAGTGAGAGTTTCTTCAGCAACTTCTTGTCTACTGGTTTCTCAGCTTCTACTGCTTTACGTATTATTTCATCTTCCTTGTTTTGCATGACACGCGATTTAGGAAACTCTTTTTCTATATCTGATGCATTCGTACTAATTCGTTTACTGTCGACTTTTTCCTCATAATTCCTGAGCATTCGTATCTCCCTGAAAGCGTTGTCATGTCTATGATTTGCAGCTCTTAGTCTTAAGCGTACTTCATGATAATCTGATTTAGGATCAGAAGGGTTTTGCACTATTGTCAGAGTGCCTGAGCGGGCTTGAGTTACGAGCTGGCGATGTAGGGATATGTCTTGCTGACCTTGTTTGTATTGATAGTGAGCTTCGGCCCGTCGCATATATTGAACAGCTGCACGATCAATCTGTATTGATACACCCTTGGGTTCTTTTTCCTCTTTAGCGCCTGACCAGTCTTGATTAACTGGAGAGAGCTGTCGTTCATTTGCTTTGTCTGCCCAGTATTTTTTAAGCGTATCAGGTAGTGGGTTGTAATGGGCTGAGGAGGGCTCTAGCGGACGTTCAGTGAGTTGATATGTCTTGCTTGCCCCGGTAGGGAGCACTTTTCCGGCTACAGTAATGAATTCATGGTCTGGTTCCTTAATTTCCAGATCAGCATGGAACGGATACTCTGACGACGAGTCATAGCCCTCGAGGGTCGGAGATGTATCCATTGATACATGACTACCGGGTTCTTGTAGGGGATATTTCGGTTCGGTCTCGCTAAAAGTGTCGGGATTTGGTGTTTTCTCTTCCTCCGCTGGCTGCTTTTTGGGACGAACAGATGGCTCACTGGTGCTGAAATCATTAGGTTCGTCGGACAGTTGACCGTATTGATCTGAGATTTCAGGAACCTGTCTGTTTGCTTCCGGTCGGTGTCGGGCTTTTTTATGATCGACAGATGTTTGATCATATCTAGCGGTCCGGCCAGGCAACCAGTTTTCCATACTTGGATCGTATCCGGATGATTCATGATGGTGTCTGTGCTTTTTTGATTTATTCACAAACGTCCTGTACTCGTTCTCACCAAATTGTACTCTTTTTATTGGGCTGGTAGTTGTACTTGCTTCTGCGCCAGCAGAGGTCCAGTCATCGTTGTCTCCTGTTATCTCTGAGCTTTGACAGGACCTGCCGCGGGTGTCCTCACCAGTCAGCCTGAGATAGCCAGAAGTTGAAGCACTGTATCGTCGAGGTTCTGAAGTGAGGTCTGGTAAGTTAGCCTGGCGGCTCGTGCCTTCTGCTTTCGAAGGTTGCCCTGTATCTCTGGGGTAAGGTATTTTCAAAGCCCTAGGTAGCGTTTCAAAAGAATAACTCGCTTTCAGGGTTTCGGTTTTCTTTACCTGAGAGCATCTTGTGCTTACATGTACTTGCCCACTGGCAGTAGTAACGATTGCACGGGTCGCTTGTGCCTGACCCATTTCAGTAGCGTGTTTGGACATTTCTATTGTTGGCTGTAGTTCTCCGAGTGAAGCTAAAGTAAAGCTTTGTTGACATTTATCAAATGGTTCTAGGCAACCATAGCCGGCTACCTGAACTGAACTGTTATCCTGATTGGGGAGGGGGGCTGCAGAGAGAGCTTGGGTTAATTCATTGCTCACTGGTTCATATGGGCTCTCTGTGGAAGCTCGTTCAGAAAAAGCTGAAGTTGTTTCGTGTGATTTTTCTGGATGCGGTGGTGGACTTTCTTGTAGGAATGGACCTGAATGATGTGCGCTTACTTCATCTGTTTTGGTGTTGCTTAAATCTGCTGAAGGGAATTCTGATCTTGATGGTTGGGAGGGCGGAGTAGTGGATGAGATTGTTAGATCGGATGACTCTTTTTCAAGAGAGGACAGGGAGTGATCTGATACACTCTCATTTTGTTCTCTGTGGCTGGGTCTACGATGACCTGTGGTGTTATCGGATGGGGGAGGGGGGGCTAGTTGATCTCCACTGATCGTATAGCTTATTCCAATTTCTGTAGTAATTACTGTCTGTTGATTAACTCTTTTTTTGTGAAGTATTGATTCATTAATGTGGGTTTTGTCGCTAAGCTCTGGAGTTATTGGTGATTGATCCTTGATTTTTCTGATTGTTTTTTTTGATAGCACACGCATATCTTTAGTATGTTTTAAAGTAGTTTCAGTTTCACTCGTGAATCTTTCAATATCTCTACTTATTGAAACTTGAAGGCGTTTTCCTCTCGCATTTAATATATGGCTATCTAGTGAAAGTCCAACTTGAAAAATTTCTGCCGGAGTAATTCCGGTTTTTGATAATGCTGTTTCATAACGAGCTAAGTCTGAAATCTGGGTGGGGATAGATATCATGATTCATCTCTTTTTTTGGATCATAGTTTGATTGTCACAATTTCATTTGCGTTATTAACCATACTATTTGTGTGAGAAACGTAGTAGGAATTGACTTCAGAGATGAAAAAACAGGGTTTTCAAATTGAGTGTGATGTATCTATGAAATATTGGTTTGAAAAATACATATCTGTGATGATTTTTTATGATTGGTGACTTTATATTTATTCGAACTTTGTTTGATAACTGTTTTCAATAATTGCTTTATGAGTAATTTAAATTAGGAATGGACTTTGATTTCTTTCACCAAAGCCCATTTTAACTTGTTAGTACACTTGCACGTACTCAGGCCCAATACCCATGCCCCAGAAAATAACGGTAGTGATCATAATCGATACCAGAACCACCAACCCGATACAGAGTACTGAACTGGCATAGATAAAGCCCTGCTCCTTGGGAATCTTCATAAAGACATGAAGTCCACTATAAAGAAGGTAGGCTGTGGCAGATACGGCCACTGTGGCGGCAATAATGGCCAGCCATATTGATGGGTAAAGGCCACAGATACCAATCAAAAACAGTGGATAGGCGGTATAGCAGGTAAATGCTGTGCAGTCAGTGAGAGTAGGGTCGCTGTTAAAGCTATTGCTCATCCATTGAATAAACCAGCTTATCACGGCTACCCCGCAGATCATGGCCATCCAGGCGAGTATTGACATCCATAGTGCACTTTCAGGGGTGAGCCGGACAACATTGGTGCTACCAGGAAGGCTCCAGCCAACCATTGTGGTGCCAATGTAAGCGCATATGGCGGGTAAAGCTGCCAACCAGATAATTTGACCAAGGTAGAGCTGAATCAGTCCGGGTGGGTTCTTTCGAATGCTGATCCATTCGTTATCGGGCTCCGTGAGCAAGCCCCAGAAATGGCTTAGGATCATAACAGTGCCTCCATGTATTCGGCAGGGTACCAGGCCGCTTCTTCCACTGAAGTGGTGGATACTGATACTGACCGGCGGTTAATCTTTGTTATTATTATTGGCTCTCCACAGGGATTTTCCACTGCGAAACCGCATTAAGCCGTCCTCCAAGTGTTGGCACAATTTGTCCGGATTGTAAAGAATTCGGGTGTTTTTTAATGATTTTTCTGCCTTTTCTGGCTATAAGCCTTTATCCTATTGTTAACCGCACTGTTTTGCTGAGGAATGCATGCTCAATAAGATTGATAAAATAATGCTGGGTGTTTTACTGGCTTTGCTGGTGTTGTCTGGGGGAGTCCATTGGAGAGGTGAGAGGGAGTTGCCGGTTGAGCCAGAAGTCACAGCTCATGAGGTTGTTGAAGAAGTACAAGAAAAACCGATAACTGCAATACCTGATTTTAGCGATATGCTGGATGTTAAAGCCAAAAAGAGCGCTTTCTTTGGCTTTTTGCTGCCAATGGTTCAACAGGAGAATGACACGATTTTGAAAAATCGTGAGAGGGTTATTGCCTTATCTTCCCTGTCTGGTTTCTCAGAACAAGACAAGGTATGGCTTGCTGAAATGGCCAAAAAGTATCGTCTTCGGGATGTTCGAGTCTTTGATGAAGCATTTTTCCAGGCGTTGCTTACCCGTGTTGATACGATACCAGCCTCTCTTGCTTTGGCTCAGTCTGCTAATGAAACGGCATGGGGTACGTCCAGATTTGCCAGACAAGGCAACAATTTCTTTGGCCAGTGGTGTTTCAGTCCGGGGTGTGGAATTGTTCCAGGGTCTCGTCCGGAGGGTGAGACCTATGAAGTCCAGAAGTTTGAGGATGTCGCTGCTTCGGTCAGTGCTTACATGCACAATCTGAATACAAATCACCAGTATCGGACTTTGAGAGAGTTGAGAGAGCAGAGAAGGGTAAGTCAGGAACAGTTTACTGGAGCCGACCTGGCTCACGGCTTGCAGGCTTATTCCATCCGTGGTGCTGAGTATATTGAAGAGCTGCTCTCCATGATCAATAGCAATAAGTTGCTGCAATATGATTTAGGTGATCAGGGTTAACTGGCAATTACCACAATAGCTTATGTGATTGAATATTGATTAGGGAGATGGAATTCCCATGCGCTTCTCTTTGGCTAAACTCGCCTCGTTGCGTTATTGCTTGGCAAATCTACGACGTAGAGCAATGACGTTCATACTTTTTACTCTTGTATCTACTCTCTCTCATGTGGCTATAGCTGCCCCTGCCAGTAAGTACTGGGCATACTGGGATAAAAGCAATCCTGATTCTTCAGCTGTGATAAATCATGATATGTGGCAGGAGGTTCTGGATAAATATCTGGTGCTTCGGCCAGATGGAAATCGTTTTCGTTATCGGAATGTCAGTCAGAAAGGCCGGGATAAACTTGATAAGTACCTCAGGGAAATGTCTTCTCTTGACCCCAGAAACTACTCAAAAGCGGAACAGAAAGCTTATTGGATTAATTTTTACAATGCCTTAACGGTTGATCTGATCCTTGAGCATTACCCTGTTAAGTCCATTACTAAGATTGGTCCATGGTACCGTTTTGGTCCATGGGATAGCGATATTACCCGTGTAGCGGGACAAAAACTGACATTGAATGATATTGAGCACAGGATTCTCAGGCCTTTATGGGAAGATAGTCGGATTCATTATGCGGTGAACTGTGCAAGTCTTGGGTGTCCTGATCTGTCCGGTAAAGTCTTCTCTGCGACAACGACCGATCAAATGCTGGATGAGCTTGCCAGGCGGTTTATTCGCCAGGAAAAAGGCGTGAGCTGGATAGATGGAAGGCTAACGCTTTCCCGCATTTATGAATGGTATGAAAAGGACTTTATTGACCAGGAGGGCGTTGTATTGCATTTACGCCAGTTTGCTTCTGTGGCAACAGCCAGAAAGCTTAAGAAATATACAGGAGTGATTCAGTATCAGTATAACTGGGGGTTGAATGAGTTGAAGTAGTTCACCTCACTGCCGATCAACTTTCTTGATATCCGTTATTTAGATCAGTGGGTTTCATTATCAGGGTTGTCAATAATCAATAGCTGTCTAAAAACACTGAGAAGGTGCCACGAATGGCTAGATACTTCGTCTCGGCTTTACTTCTTTTGCTCAGTATTACTGCTCAGGCGGTACCCTCCCCGGACCGCTGGTCATACTGGGATAAAACTGACAAGAAAAGTGAGTTAGCTGTTGATCACTCTATGTGGCAGCGCTTTCTTGACCGTTACGTAAAGCACTCTGAGTCAATGGAGATGTATATGGTCGAATATGGACGTGTTAAAAAGTCTGATAAAGAAGCGTTAGATGTTTATCTCAAGAGTCTTGCAGGACAGGACCCCAGAAAGCTTAATCGCAGTGAGCAGCTGGCTTATTGGATCAATCTATATAACGCGTTAACCGTTGACCTGATTCTTGATTATTACCCGGTCAAGTCCATTACCAAGCTAGGTAAGGGGTGGTTCCGTATGGGGCCCTGGCGGGATGAGCTCATTACGATTGCAGGGCAAAAGATCTCCCTGCATGATATAGAGCACCGCATTCTCCGGCCAATATGGAATAACCCCCGAATTCACTACGCTCTGAACTGTGCCAGTATCGGGTGTCCTGATTTATTGCCAGATGTCTATCAAGGAGAGAGTATTGATGAGCAGCTTGACGCTGCTGCGAGGCGTTTTATAAATCAGAGAAAAGGGGCTTCTTTTGTGAGTGGTCGCCTGGTGCTTTCAAGTATTTTTGATTGGTACGAAGATGATTTTGTTGATGAAGATAATGTAATGAAAGAGTTAAAGACTTTTGCGAGTGGTGACTTAAAGAAAAAGTTGGAAGACTACAGGGGGCGGACCAGCTATCGTTACAATTGGAAGCTGAATGAATACAGGCCCTAATTTGGTAGTTTTGAGGCTGCGCTTATTGCTTGAATCCAGCAGCAGCCCCAAATGATCAATTAAGGTTCAAAATTAATAACCTGAACCCCATTGTCTTTCTCCAGAATGCTGATATTACCGGAAAAAATGGTCTGATTATCAGCATGTTCGTAATCTTTACGATCTCCGCTTCTGTCAAGCTCCAGATTTTTAAAATCAAACAGCTCGGTGTCCGCCATTTGTGAAGGTGCAATATTTTGCATAGCGGTAAAAATTGACTCTATACGGCTGGGGTTTTTCCTCTCCCATTCTGTCAGCATCGCTTTAATATTCTGTCGTTGCAGATTTTCCTGGGAGCCACACAGGTTGCAGGGAATAATCGGGAACTCCAATTGCTCCGAGAAGCGGGTGATGTCTTTTTCCCGGCAATAGGCCAGAGGACGAATAACAATGTTTCGACCATCGTCGGAGCGCAGTTTTGGAGGCATGGCAGATAACCTTGAACCATAGAACATGTTGAGGAACATGGTTTCAACGATATCGTCCTTATGATGGCCCAGGGCAATTTTGGTAGCACCAATATCTTCAGCAAATGCGTACAGGGTGCCTCTTCGTAGTCGTGAGCAGAGGCCACAGGTTGTCTTGCCTTCAGGTACTTTTTCTTTAACTACGGAATAGGTATCCCGGTTGATGATATGATACGGAACTCCAAGGCCATCCAGATACTCTGGCAGGATGTGCTCTGGGAAACCTGGCTGTTTCTGGTCCAGATTGACAGCAATCAGCTCAAAGTGAATCGGGGCGCTTTTCTGCAGGCTCATGAGAATATGCAGCATAGTATAGCTGTCTTTCCCCCCCGACAGGCAAACCATGACCCTGTCACCCTCTTCAATCATATTGAAGTCTTCAATGGCTCTTCCTGTAAGACGTCTGAGCTTTTTCTGGAGCTTATTGAAACTGTATTTTTCAGAACCAGTCAGGTTGGTGGAGGTCATAGGGGTTGTGTTAGCCGTCAGTGTAAATCGACAGATTATATCTGCCGGTTATGATTCCACCAAGTCAGTGTTTATCGGAAAGTCATTAGTAGCTATTGGACACTGGATTGGGGGGAAGATTATTTTCTTTGTAGAGAGTATTACGCTTCCGGTATCAATGATCTACTATTTGCATTCAGGATTTTCGAAAACAATCAAATTACCATGAGTTGAAAACAGTGTTTTTGTTTGGTTTGGTTTGGTTTAGCTGTTGGTTGACTGCAGTAAGGCATACCCGTTTTATGTTATGGTAAAGAGTGACCTTTGACCTTTTAACAATGCAGTTCTTTTAAGAATAAAAGCGATGCAGTCCAGTGTTTGGAGCAGGGGTAGCGAAATGACAGATCATGATAAATTGCAACGTTGGTTGTTGGCTCGCAGGGATGAGTTGAATACCCGTCTGGGTAGTATTAAAAAGGATGCCACTCGTAAAAACAGTGCTGACTGGTCAGAACAGGCTCAGGAAAGGGAGAATGATGAAGTTATCGACGCTCTTGGAAATGAGGCGGTAATGGAGCTTGGCAAAATCAATCGTGCGCTTGACCGTATGAATGAGGGAGATTATGGTTTTTGCTCTGCTTGTGGAAAGGAGATTCCGGAGCAGCGTCTGGAGGTTATGCCTTATGCTGACCTGTGTGTTAGGTGTGCTGAGGCCAAAGGGTTATAGCGAGCGGTGTATTTAAATAATTGAAGCGCCTGAAGAGTCTGATTGCTGCGTCGGCATTATCGTTCTCTTCGGATGCTTTTTGGTTCAAATCTTTCTTGATTCAAATAAACGTTAAGCAGGTTTGGCTGCGGCTTTATTGAAATAGTCTATTTCTTCTCTGGAACTTCCTGACTCAATGATCATGTTTTGGTAACTGTCACAGAAACTCTGGGCAGTGCCCGGGTTTCTGCTGTGGAAGTATTTGTGCCACAACTTGCCCATCGACAGAATATCGTCTTTATCTATTTTCGCTATGTTGATGCCAGCGCGATGATAGACAAGCCAGGCAATGGCAGTGGCGTAGACCAGATTGGTTGCCAGCTCATGATGAGGGTGGGAAAGAAACTCTCTCTGGCTGGCCAGTCCGCGGACTTTACTGGATAGATCGGGCTGTGGTGCCAGGAAATAATCCCAGATATTTCGGTGCATGCGTGGTGATATCTGATAAATGCCAAGGGCCTGATGATTGGCAAGCTTCAGGTGGAAACCAAGCCCTGTTTCTCTGGCAGCTGTACCAAGAAGCAGGTTTTCGCCGGTTGGACTCCACATACCCAAATGTTTCAGGGCGGGGCGGACAACATAGTGCCTTAGCTCCTTGGCGCAGATTCCCATGTGAAAAAGTCCTTTTTATGGGGGAGGTTAAGTGTTCCGGCTGTGGGCTTCTGTAATGCCCGCCGGAGAGTCTCTTGCACCCATTGCCTTTCAAGTTGTTACTTGGTTGGCTGCCTTCTCTCACTGGAGCGCCAGCCCGGCCCGGTCACTTAGTATTGCTAGGCTCCCGGGACTTCGCTTATTTGCGCGCCGCGCAGCAACTTGAAATCCTTTGGGTATAGGTCCTGTTAAAAATCTATTTCTATGAACCTAAGAGAAATATCGTATCATCCCTGAAATTCTGAACCTGAGACCCTATTCGCCTTCAAAATTGCACAGGGCGTATGTTGGAATGCCGGCAGCATTAAGCCTGTCAGCACCCTTGAGATCAGGGAGGTTTATAATCGCAGCGGCTTCCAGTGTGCTGGCGCCGGCTTTTTGAATTAGCTGGTCAGCTGCCAGTAGCGTACCACCAGTGGCAATCAAATCGTCCATTAGCAAGACTTTTTCCCCGGGCAGAATGGTGTCTTCATGCATTTCAAGAATGGCTTTACCGTACTCCAGATCATATTCAACACTGATGGTTTTGCCAGGGAGTTTTCCCTTTTTACGAAATAGAATCAGTGGCTTGTTTAGAATATAGGCGAGCGTTGAACCTAATAAAAAGCCACGGGCATCCAGTGCACCGATTCGGTCAAAGGCTTGCTTCTCGTATCGCTGAACCATGACGTCGACGGTCTTGCGCCATGCTTCTGGATTTTCAAAGAGTGTGGTGATATCCCGAAACAGAATGCCTTTGTGGGGCCAGTCCGGTATGGTTCTGATTTGGGATTGAAGGTATTCCTGAACGGATGAGCTTTCGTTTGTATGCATGAGAGAGTGCATGCCGCTATCAGTCGATATGATAAAAGGAAGAAGCTACCCCAAAGAGTAGCGTCTTTAAAGAATAAAGTCAGGCGCTGGTGGCAATCGGGTTGGGTTCCAGCGTTTTTCCGCCTGCCAGAGCACACAGCTCAACAGAGTTGCGGATTTCAATCTCCTTGCCGACAGCCGAGATCAGCCCGTTTTTCTGGAATCGAGTGAATACCCGGCTCACAGTTTCTACTGCCAGTCCCAGATAGTTGCCCATTTCATTTCTGGACATGGACAACCGGAAAGACTGCGAAGAAAAGCCACGACGACGGAAGCGGCTGGCAAGGTTGATCAGGAATGTTGCAATACGCTCATCAGCATTTTTCTTGGATAGCAGCATCATCATTTGCTGATCTTCGCGGATTCTTTTGCTCATCAAGCGCATCAGGTGCCGGCGAAGCTCTGGGAATTGGTCTGAAAGCGTTTCCAGTTGCTCGAAAGGAATCTCGCAGATCATGGTGGTTTCCATGGCTTGGGCAGAAACCGGATAGGTATCGGTATCCATGCCACTCAGGCCAAGAATTTCGCTGGGCAGGTAGAAGCCGGTGATCTGCTCCTCGCCCTCATTTGTTGCCGTGTAGGTTTTGATAGCCCCTGATCGAACAGCAAAGACACTGGTGAAGGGGTCGCCTTCCAGAAACAGGTGTTCGCCTTTTTTCAAAGGACGTCCACGCTTGATGATGTGATCCAGCTGATCAATATCCTTAATGCTTAGTGCCAGTGGTAGGCACAGTGAGCTGAGGCTGCAGTCTCTGCAGGCCACATGGCTCGGCTGTCGGACGTTGGGCTTTGACGTCATTGAGAGGCCTCAAAGTCGTATTTGCGAAATTCGACACTGTTTTATGGAAGACACGAGTTTATGGGAAATGTTACCGGAGTGTAAGTCAGGTATATACGCAACTGGGCAGAGCTAAAGTAAGTGTTTAGTGCTGTTCCAGTCGAGCATCATATAGAGCTCCATAAGCTACGGCTTTTCCGATGAGCTTTCATTTGCTGTGTCGTCTATCCATCTCAGAATTGTTTCAGGTATCAATACCTTTTAGCAGTTCTGGTGGTTGTGCGTCACTATCCTGAGAAAATCCACCTGCGGTTGTCTTGGGTCACAGGATTGAATCTTCGTTCATGGTATTTGACTGACGTGGCAGATTTTGCACTTATGTTTCAAGTAAATCAATGTGAGAGTCGTGACAAATAGTAGTCAGTTTCAGTTTTTTTCTGATAAGTGGCTGTTTAGTGCGTCTCTGGATTTATCTGGACTGCTATCGCAGGGCTTATTTTCAGGGGAGGAAGTGTCCTCCATAGCTCTGGATACATACAGCTATGGAGGATTTTTTTAAATAACTTTTGAGTAGAGAGGTCTTTCTTTCATTAGTGGTTGGTTGAGATAGTGGTCAAATTGCATACAAATATTGCGAATCAGTATTTTCCCTCTAGGGAGTACTTCCAGAATGTTGTCGCTGCTCAGGCTAACAAGACCGTCATTTATCATTGGTTCAAGCCTGCCCAGCTCGTCGCGGAAGTAATCTCGGAACTGGATACCGAACTGATTCTCAATGTGGCTGAGTTTCAGTTGGAAGTGGCAGATAAGTTGGGTGATAACGGCCTGACGGACTTTGTCGTCAGTTGTCATTTTCAAGCCGCGAACCATCGGCAGCTGCTTCTCATTAATCATTGAGTAGTACTGTGCTTCGTCGGTACTGTTTTGAATATAAGTGTCGCCTACCTGGCTGATGGAAGAAATACCCATACCGATCAGGTCGCAATGACTGTGGGTTGTGTAGCCCTGGAAATTCCTGTGAAGCGATCCTTCTTCCTGGGCAATAGCCAGTTCATCATCTGGCAAGGCAAAATGATCCATGCCTATATAGATATATCCCTGATCCAGCAGCTTTTCAGTCGCTCGTTGAAGGATTTCCAGTTTCACTTCCGGGGCTGGCAGGTCCTGCTCGCTAATTCTGCGTTGTGGCTTAAAGCGGTGTGGCAGATGCGCATAATTGAATAGGGATAACCGATCCGGGGCCATGTCGATCACCCGGTCAATGGTTTCCATAAAGCTGCTGGTCGTCTGGAACGGCAGGCCATAAATCAGGTCCATGTGTACCGATCGAAATGCCATCGCCCTGGAAGCATCGAGAACTGACAGGATCATGCTTTCAGGCTGTACCCGGTTGACTGCTTCCTGCACTCTGGGGTTCAGGTCCTGAACACCCATGCTGATCCGGTTAAATCCCAGGTCTCTCAGCGTGCTCATCATAGGCCAGTCCACTTCCCTGGGGTCCAGCTCAATGGAGTAGTCTGCAGTATCGCTGTGGGTCAGGTGGAAATGCTGGCTGATGTGTTTCATCAGTCCGGTAATCTGTTCTCGGCTCAGAAATGTGGGGGTGCCACCGCCAAAGTGGAGTTGTTCGACCTTTTGCTCGTGACTGTACAGTGCTGATTGCATCTCTATTTCATGGTAAAGGTATTCCAGGTAGATATTGGAGCGTTCACGGTGCTTGGTAACAATTTTGTTGCAGGCGCAGTAGTAGCAGACATGGGAGCAAAAAGGGATATGAAAGTAGAGTGACAGAGGTTTAATGCTGTTGGCGCTCAGCTGCGCATTATCGTGATATTTCTGAATATCAAAATGACTATCGAACTGCACGGCTGTGGGATAGGAGGTGTAGCGGGGACCCGACTGATTGTAGCGGTGGATCAGGTCTTTATCCCAAACAGGTGCATTATTCATCATCTCTCTCAAGCTGTATTCTTCATGTCTTGTGTCAGTGGTCTCGCTATCAGCTCTGTTTTGCAGGTTGTGAATGTATCGGACAAAACAGACTGAATTGCGCCATGATGCGTCAGGATAGTTTAGAAAGATTTTCGATGGTGTTCTTTGATCAATGTCAATAGGTAAGAACCGAGCATGCTTGATGTTGAGAGTTCGTCTTTCCGTTCCCAGCGTGAGGGATTGTGTCGCAAAAGGCGTGAGAATTTTTGAGGGCAGTGATTATATCTTTCTTTTGGTTGTTAATCGAGCAGTAGGTCAGTGTTAAGTCCGACAGGCTCTTTGACAACAGATTCAAGTGGAGAGGATGAAATTGTCATTGGCTTAATTTACTGCTTATCTTGGGTGCAGGTTGTGAGCATTAATAGTCAGGTTATTTCAAGCCATACTGGAGGCCAATGATGATCCACACCAATAAACTTGCAGCAGGTGGTCTGTTCCCAGAGATAGTGCTTACTGATTTGAGAGACAGGCATTATACACTGGGTAAACCGGGTGGGGGTGCAAGCTGGCAGTTGGTTGTCGTTTATCGTGGCAGGCATTGCCCTCTGTGCACTAAATATCTCAATCAGCTTGAGGGTTATAAGGAGCAGCTGGCAGAGATTGGCATTGATATTGTTGCGGTGTCTGGTGATAGTGAAACTCAGCTACAGGAGCATATGAACAGGCTTACTGTATCCTACCCTTTGCTTTATGGCCTAACAGAAGGGCAGATGAAAGACTTGGGGCTTTATATTTCTGTGCCAAGATCTGATCAGGAAACGGACCACAATTTTTCTGAGCCCGGGCTTTTCGTGGTTAATGAGCAAGGGGCTGTCCAGGTGGTTGATATTTCCAATAATCCGTTTGTGCGTCCTGAGCTTGAAGCCCTGATGAATGGTTTGAGTTGGATTCGCAACCCGAAAAATAACTACCCGATTCGTGGGGCTGCGCCTTACTAAACGTTATGAATGATCAGTGTCAGCTCCGCTCATCCCTGCTTTTTAACCCATCAGCCCATGCAATACTGACATCAACCACTTCTGGTGGGCTCCAGGCATAGACCACAAGCCAAAAAGAATGATCATCAAACCTGCCAGATTGCGGGTAATGCTGGCCTGAATAATACCACTCAGCTGGCGTGAGAATGCGCCCAGCAGGAATACTGACGGTATTGTTCCGAGACCAAATGAAGCCATAAGCAGGGCGCCTTGAATAGGCTGTCCCTGACTGGCGCTCCATGCCAGAGAACTGTACACCAGGCCGCAGGGAAGCCAGCCCCAGAGCATGCCAACAGCCAGTGCATTGGGGAAACTCTCTATAGGCAGTAAGGCTTTTGCCATGGGTTGAATATATTGCCAGAGCTTGTGGCCGATCTTTTCCAGATGAGTCAGCCCTCGCCACCAACCGGTCAGGTAAAGTCCCATAGCGATCAGCATAATGGCTGCAAAATAGCGAAGTCCCATTTTTACACCCGGACTAATGCCACCCAGGTACCAGCCAATGCTGGCTAATAGAAATCCGGCAATGGCATAACTGGAGACTCTACCAAGGTGATAAGTCAACATCAGCCAGAAGATCTGTGATCGCGATCGACTTTCCAAAGAAAGACTGAGTGCAGAAGTAATTCCACCACACATTCCGATGCAGTGAGCACTGCCCAGTATCCCCAGAGTTACTGCTGAAATCAGGGTAGGTACTTCATTCATGGTCATACATACTGCCTTGTATCACTCATTGGAGATTGTCATAAAGGCCCTTAAAGAACGAAACCACAAAGACATGAAAGCGTAAAAGATGCTCTTTTTTCGGGTATAGCGGCCTAAGAAAGCTTTGTGACCTTGGGTTCAGGGCTTGTTAACCTTGTTCGAGGCCTTCTTTGGTATTTTGGGGCGCTGAGGTTCGTCAAAGAGAATGCTGTGAGCCGGTCCCTCAAGGTCATCAAACTGGCCATCATCCACTGCCCAGAAGAATACTTTAATAGCGACTGCTATCAGGATCAGTGCCAGGGGTATAAGGATTATTAAGCTTTCCATATTCAGGCAGTCGCTCCTGCTACACCAACGTTACCGGCATCAGAGGGGGTGGTTGGTTGGTGTGGTTTGGTTGCGAGTTCTCGCGTTCGGTTTAATCGCAGAGCGTTGGCAACGACAATCAGCGAGCTGAGTGCCATACCTGTCGCAGCCATCCATGGGGCAATCATACCAGCTGCTGCCAAGGGAAGGGCAGCCAGATTATAGCCAAGAGCCCAGGCTAGATTCTGCCGGATAATTTTACGGGTTCTGATCGTGAGATTAAAGGCATCCGCCAGGCGTTCCAGGTTACCGGAGATCAGAACAGCATCTGCGCTGGTGCGCGCCAAGTCGGATGCATTGCCCATGGCCATGGATATATCAGCCCCCGCCAGAACCGGTACATCATTAATCCCATCACCAATCATCAGAATCTTGTGGCCTTGCTTCTGAAGCGCCTGAATAAATGACAGTTTGTCATCAGGGCTGCTTTCAGACTTCCAGTGACGTATATCAAGTGATTCGGCAGTTGCCGCAACAACGGGTTCGGCATCTCCGCTCAGTAGTGTGACAGTTTTACCCATCTGGTGAAGACGTTGAACAGTGTTCACTGCTTCCGGGCGTAGGCTATCGGTAATTCGAAACCAGCAGAGAGGTTGATCGTTCGAAGACATCAGTAGCCACTGTCCGTCATGCTCAGGGGGTTCCAGTCTATCGGATGGCACCGCAAAGTCAGGCCGCCCTATGCGGTATCGTGTGCCGTTAATAGTTCCTTCAATACCTTGGCCAAGATGGTTTTTTACATCGCGGGCGTCTTGTTGGCAAGATTGTTGGTCTGAGTCACTGTGAACGATAAATGCCCTGGCGATGGGGTGCTCTGAGTGAGCTTCCATCGCCGCTGCCAGATGGGTAAGCTGCTCTTGAGAGTAGCTGCATCCATCGAAAGGAATAACCTGTGTCAGTGATAACTCACCTTTGGTTAACGTGCCGGTTTTATCAAAGATGACATGGTCAATGCTTTGCAGGCCTTCCAGCACATGCCCTCGAGTAACCAAGAGTCCCATGCGGTGCAGGTAGCCAGTGGCAGCCGTCAGAGCTGCGGGTGTCGCCAGTGAGAGAGCGCAAGGGCAGGTAACAACCAGTACTGACAGAGTGATCCAGAAGGCATCTTCTGGAGCGATACCGGACCAGCCCCAGTAAACAAAAATCGCTACCAGTAAAACGCAGGCAACGAACCAGCCAGCCACTTTATCGGCAAGTTTGGCGATAGCCGGCTTATCCTGCTGAGCCTGCTGCAGTAGCTGGATGATGCTGGCGACTCTGGTCTCTTCACCTACTTTGGTGACTTTGATGTCAACTGGGTGGTCTACGTTGATACTGCTGCACAGCAGGGTATCGCCCTGCTGTTTTTCGATAGGCAGGTACTCACCGGTGAGCATTGATTCGTTCACACTGGTGGAGCCGTTGAGTAGCACGCCATCTGCTGGAATGGCATCACCGGGAAGAATTCTTACTTTGTCGTCTGGTTGCAGCTCTGCAACAGGAACCCGCTCATACTGGCCATTTACTTCTTTCAGGCAGCTGGGGGGTAACAGGTTGGTTAATGCTCTAGCGGCTCTGGCTGTTGCATGGCGTGCCCGAAGCTCCAGGTATCGGCCAGTTAACAGGAAGAAGGTAAACATGGAGACAGAGTCGTAATAGACTTCGCCGTTGGAAAAGAATGTGGCCCAAAGACTGGCCAGATATGCACCGCCAATAGCTATGGATACCGGAACATCCATACCAAGATGGCGTATTTTGATGTCCCTCCATGCAGCCTTAAAAAAGGGGGCTGCTGAGTAAAAAATAACAGGGGTTGCGACAATAGCGCTGAAAATCCGGATCAGATCCCGGTAAATTTCCGGCATGTCTTCACTGATTGCTCCTGAATAGAGAGCAATGGCATACATCATGACCTGCATGGTACCAATACCAGCAACCGCCAACCGTCGTATAAATAAGCGGTTCTCTTTTTTCAGCAGTGCTTCTTGCTGATCCGCCCGCCATGGGAATGCCTTGTAACCGATGCGGTGGATTTCCAGGAGAAGGGTGCTTAACGCAGTCTCGCTTCGACGCCAGGTGATTTGGGCTTCATGGGTGCTGAGGTTGACACTGACCTGTTCAACACCATCCAGAGCTTCCAGATGATTTTCCAAAAGCCAGACGCAGGCCGCACAGGTAATCCCATCGATCAACAGGCTGGCAGTAAAGCGATCATTCTGACTGTCAGAGGCGGGGGTTGCAGGTCGTACAAAATCCTTTTGGATCTCTTTACGGTCGTAGACCTGCAGCTCTTCCTGGAGTCGCCGGTTTAGGTCAGTTACCTGATTGGCGCTTTCTGTCCGGTGTTGATAATAATTCTCGAGCCCTCCAGCAACAATCGCTTCAGTAACTGCCTTGCAGCCAGGGCAGCACATGGGCTGTTGTGTTCCTTCAACTTCTGCAAAAAAAACAGCCGGTTCACTGACCGGCAGTGTGCAATGAAAGCAACGGGTATCGGTCATCAGGCCTCTGGATTTTTCAGTGTTATGGGGGCTCCTGGGGAGACTTTTGCTTCCAGGGTGATTTTCCAGCCGGACTCATAGCCTACCTCTGGAATCAATTCATCCAGTGTTTCCAGTTGCAGGTAGTAACGGCCGGAAACCAGCGCTTCCAATTGGCCAACATAGATTGGGCTTTGCTCAGGTTTTTTTACGCCTGAAGCTACGTCAGGGGTGATGCCAAAAGAACGGGTCAGCGTGACGGCTTTATCCTTATCTTTGAAGACTGGTGAGAGAAAGCTGAGTTTTAGCTGTTGTGGCCAATTCTCAGGATTTCCCTGCATTTTTACTCTGACTTCACCGATCAGTTCATCGATGGTAAGGACTCCCTCGACGTTGAGCATGTGGGCATTTTTAATCCGGGTCATGTCCTGATTGATGGCTTTCCCATTTTTGTAATAGTCATCGATAACAACGCTGTCCTGATGGGTAAACGCGGTATAGAGCTGAAAGCTTCCCCAGGCAAAAGTGACCATTAGAATGCCCACGATATACCAGGCCCATGGCTCACGGTACCAAGGGGTAAATGGCTCATTGTCAGCCAGAGGCTTATTTACTGTTACAGTGTCTCTGTTTGATGCGGGTTGTGTCATGGTACAGGGCTTCCTCTATCGTCCGGGCACCATAAATCGGCTTTCAGCAGTAATGGCTTCCAGTCCGGGATGACTGGAGCTGATGCTGAAGCGAACCGGCCGTGTGATGGGGGCTCCATCAATGAGGGGAGCGATTACCCTGATAATTTCCTGCTCCACACTGCCTGGCTCTACCACAATGGAGGTCTTGCCCGCTATTTTCAGATTTTCAATACCAGCCACCTGTATTTGGATCTCATGGGGCTGCTGGTCTTTGTTAGCGACTTTCAGTGTGTAGATATTCTCTACCTGGTCATCATGTATGACCCTGTAAAGGACATTTCTATCCCTGAGTACTTCCAGTTCCAGCGGGATTCGATGGCCAAGACTGAAGATAAACAGGCAGATCATGATAAATAATGCTGAACTATACCCGATCAGACGGGGGCGAAGCCAATGGGTCTTCTGACCCGCCAGTTCGTTGTCGGTGGTATAGCGGATCAGGCCTTTCTCGTAGCCCATCTTATCCATGATGGTGTCACAGGCATCAATACAGGCAGCGCAATCAATGCACTGATATTGGAGGCCATTGCGAATATCAATACCGGTCGGGCAGACCTGAACGCAGACACTGCAATCCACGCAGTCACCCAGTCCCATGCTTTTGTGATCGGCACTTTTCTTGCGGGGCCCGCGCTGTTCTCCACGGTTTGTGTCGTAGGCAACGACCAGTGTGTCGTTATCGAACATGACGCTCTGGAATCGGGCGTAAGGGCACATGTGGATACAGACCTGCTCCCTTAGATAACCGGCGTTACCATAGGTGGCCAGAGTGAAGAATCCAAGCCAGAAAACACCCCAGGAACCCACATCAAGCGTGAAAATGTCAACGACCAGGCCGCGGACCGGAATGAAATAGCCTACGAAAGTGAGAGCAGTACCAAAAGCGATGGCAAGCCAGAGAGTATGTTTGGCACTTTTCCGTAAAAATTTTTCGGCAGACATCGGCTCTTTATCAAGCTTCATCCTCCGGTTTCGCTCGCCCTCGGTTACCCGTTCTGCCCACATAAAGACCCAGGTGAAAACACTTTGGGGGCAGGTGTAGCCACACCAGACTCGTCCTGCAAATACCGTGAGCGCAAAAAGTCCAAAGGCACAGATGATTAATAACCAGGAGAGTAGAATGAAGTCCTGAGGCCAGTAGGTTGTTCCGAAAATATGGAATTGCCTGGCAGGCAGGTCAAACAGGATGGCCTGTCGACCATTCAGATTGATCCAGCAGGTGCCAAAAAAAAGTAAGAAAAGAAATGTACCACCAGCCAGGCGTAGCGTTCGAAAGCGACCTGAGAAGCTTCTTGTGTAAATCTTATCAGGCTTCTGGTAGAGGTCGATCAGTTCCGGTTCCTGATTGGCATTGTGTTTGTTCATAGAGCCCAAATATACCGGTAAGGTTTTTATGGTTTTCAGTGAGAACCCCTGCAGGGCCTGTATGAGCCCTGGAAGGATACAGGTGCACAAAGGATCCTCTTTATGCACCTTAAAATAAGGCTATTCAGCCTTATGGGTCAGGCTGTATACGTAAGCAGTTACCAGATGAACTTTCTCATCACCAAGAATGTTGTCCCATGGCGGCATCACGCCATTACGTCCTTGTCGGATTGTGTATTCCACCTGAGCCTGGCTTGATCCATAGAGCCATACATTGTTGGTTAGATTCGGAGCACCCAGGGCAAAGTTGCCGGTTCCATCCGCGTTGTGACAGACGGCACAAGTCGTATTGAAGATTTTCTTACCTGTAACCAGGTCGGCTTCACTGGCTCCAGTATCAATACTGGACAGTTCGCGAACATAGCTGGCAACTTGTTTTACACCTTTGTCGCCGATAACAGCGCCCCAGGCAGGCATCTGACCCTGGCGGCCGTGGGCAATGGTTGCTTTGATCGCATCAGGTGTGCCGCCGTAAAGCCAGTCATTATCAGCAAGGTTCGGGAAGCCAAAATTACCGCCAGCATCCATACCATGACAGAGTGCACAGTTGTTGATAAATACCCGTTCCCCCATCTTCAGAGCCTTTGGATTTTTAATCAGCTCTTCAATCGGAGTGGCGGCATAGCGGGCGAACTCAGGTGCATACTTGCGCTCATGCTTCTGTTGATCACGCTCCAGTTCACCAACCTGAGTCCAGCCAAGCACGCCTTCCCACTTACCCATGCCGGGATAAAGAATCAGGTAGCCTACGGTAAATACCAGGGTGGCTATAAACATAATGAACCACCAGTGAGGAAGAGGGTTATCGTACTCTTCAATACCATCGTAGGCATGGCCGGTGGTCTCTTCGGTCATTTCCTTGCGCTGAGCCTTGCGAGTTGAAAACAGAACCCAGGTGACCAGTACAAGGCAAGCGGTGGTCAGTAGGACGATCCACCAGTGCCAGAAATTACTCATCGTTATGCTACTCCTCTTTTCTGGGAGTTCTTATGGGCTTCCCGGTGGCTGTTTGTTGCATCTGAATCAAGAGTACCTGCTTCCGGGTCATCAACAAATGGCAGAGAGGCGGCTTCATCAAAGTCACCTTTTCGTCTGCTACTGTATGCCCAGAAAACCACCGACAGAAATGCGATCAGGGCGACCACTGTCGCCAGTCCTCGAATCGTATTGATATCCATCAGCGTTTACTCGTAATTACAGTGCCTAATCCCTGGAGGTAAGCCACCAGAGCATCCAGCTCGGTTTGCCCTTTCACAGCATCTTTTGCACCGGCAATATCTTCATTGGTGTAGGGAACACCCAGGGTGCGCAATGTTTCCATCTTGCGGGCTGTCAGTTTGCCGTCCAGTGTATTTTCCGCCAGGAATGGATAGGCCGGCATAATGGATTGAGGTACCAGATCCCGAGGGTTGATCAGGTGTGCACGATGCCAGTCGTCAGAGTAACGACCACCAACACGGGCAAGGTCAGGGCCTGTGCGTTTGGAACCCCAGAGGAACGGGTAGTCGTAAACTGATTCACCGGCAACAGAGTAGTGGCCATAGCGCTCAACTTCCGCACGCAGTGGACGGATCATCTGGGAGTGGCAGCCTGCGCAGCCTTCCCGTATGTAAATGTCGCGGCCTTCAAGTTGCATTGCCGTGTAAGGCTTCAGACCTTCCACTGGCTGAGTGGTCTCTTTCTGAAAAAAGAGAGGAACAATCTCAACCAGGGATCCAAAACTGATGGCTCCCACCACCAGAATCACCATCAGACCAATGTTTTTTTCAATAATGTCGTGTTTGATAGCCATTGTTATTATCTCCCTGCAACCGACTGAGCTGTGTCGAGAGCTGTCTGGTCGAGGTCCTTCTTATCCTGAGACTGGTCCTCCGATTCGCTGGCTGTGCGGTAAACGTTGTACGCCATCACCAGCATGCCGAGTACAAAGAACCCTCCGCCGATAGCGCGAACAATGTAGCCGAATCCACTGGCTTCTACGGACTCAATAAAGCTGTAAGTCAGTGTTCCGTCTTCATTGACTGCACGCCACATCAGGCCTTGAGTAATGCCGTTCACCCACATGGCGACAATGTAAAGAACCGTGCCAATGGTCGCGAGCCAGAAGTGTGCATTGATCAGGCTGACACTGAACATCTGCTCTTTACCATACAGTTTTGGGATCAGGTGGTAGAGCGAGCCAAAGGAAACCATGGCAACCCAGCCGAGTGCGCCGGAGTGAACGTGGCCAATGGTCCAGTCGGTGTAGTGAGACAGAGCGTTAACTGTCTTGATGGCCATCATGGGGCCTTCAAAGGTGGACATGCCATAGAAGGAGAGCGATACCACCAGGAATCTCAGAATCGGGTCTGTCCGCAGTTTGTGCCAGGCGCCGGAAAGCGTCATGATGCCGTTGATCATACCACCCCAGGAAGGTGCCAGAAGTACCAGGGACATGACCATACCAAGGCTCTGGGCCCAGTCAGGCAAAGCGGTGTAGTGCAGGTGATGTGGGCCGGCCCAGATGTAGATGGCAACCAGTGCCCAGAAGTGCACGATAGACAGCCGGTATGAATAAACCGGACGTTCAGCCTGTTTTGGAACGAAGTAATACATCATGCCCAGGAAGCCGGCAGTCAGGAAGAATCCTACAGCGTTGTGTCCATACCACCATTGGATCATAGCGTCCATGGCTCCAGCGTACGCTGAGTATGACTTGGTCAGGCTTACTGGAAGTGCAGCACTGTTTACAATGTGGAGCACGGCAACCGTAATAATGAAGGCGCCGAAGAACCAGTTGGCTACATATATGTGCTTGCTCTTGCGCTTCATGATGGTGCCAAAAAATACCAGAGCGTAGCTGACCCAGACCACAGCGATCAGGATATCAATAGGCCATTCAAGCTCAGCGTATTCTTTAGAGGACGTCATTCCCAGGGGAAGGGTAATGGCAGCAGCGACAATCACCAGCTGCCATCCCCAGAAGGTGAAGGCGGCAAGCCCTGGCATAGCTAGTGTCGTCTGACAGGTTCTTTGAACGATGTAATAGGACGTAGCAAACAGAACACAGCCACCAAACGCAAAAATCACCGCATTGGTATGCAGTGGCCTCAAACGTCCAAAGCTGGTCCAGGGTAAGCCCAGGTTGAGTTCGGGAAAGACCATCTGAGATGCAATCAGCAGGCCTACCGCCATACCAACAACTCCCCAGACCACGGCCATGATGGCAAACTGCCGAACTACTTTGTAGTTATAGGTCGGCTGTAACGTTGCAGTGCTCATGCTCCATGTTACCTTCGGGTTATACTTATGAGATTTGATGGTTATTGTGGGTAAACCGAAATGGGATTGTATTGATACGGATCAATGTCCGGTCAAAAAATGAGCCAGTTGCTTCTGTTTTAAACGTGCTTGTAAAAAACAGTGACTATAGAGTTGGCCGTTTTGTGGTTAAAAAATAATCAGTTCTTGATTTCAGCAACGTTGGGAATAGTTCCCTAAAACTGCTGACTGCGTCCTTGTAAACAGTTTGAAAAAGCAGAATGTATGTGCTGTTTTTTATCGTTTTTCCCGTATGATGGTGCTTGTTGAGTTATCTCTCTGGCTTTACTGCCAGAGCATTGAATGCACAACCCCATTGGAAAATTAAAAGCACCAGTTCCTGCTTTTCCCCTTATTAACCTACTAAACAGGCTTTGGTGTACCAATAGTCCTGACTTCTTATATCCTCATCTGGTTATCGGGAACATATACGAAATGATCCGCTAATCCCGCGGCAATCATACAGAAATATAAGGATGCTCGCTAATGCTTTTTCGGTCTTTACTGGTACGTTCTGTTTGATCTTGTGAAGGCCGATGTCGTTGGAGGCTGCATGTATAAAGGCATCTGGCTGAACCATAATGGTGCAGTCTTATCAGACTTTTTTGAAATAAAAATTCACGTTTTTACTGAGGTGACCTTTGAAACTAAAATGGAATAAAGCTGGTGATGATTCAGAGGTTCTGATTCTTGCTCATGGAGCGGGTGCAGGCATGGACAGTATGTTTATGGAGCGTATGGCAGAACTGCTCTGTCAATCAGGTATTACTGTCGTACGGTTTGAGTTTGATTATATGCAGCAACGGCGTGAAGCGGGGTCAAAGCGTCCGCCTGATCGACAGCCGAAGCTGCTGGTCTCCTGGAATCAGGCAATCGAGCGAGTGTATGAGGAAGTGAAAAAGCCAGTTTTTATTGGTGGTAAGTCCATGGGAGGGCGAATGGCGACCCTGCTGGCGGCTGAGCAATCAGGCACAGGGTTCTTGCCTGTAAAAGGGATTATTTGTCTTGGGTATCCTTTTTACGCTTCAGGAAAAGTCGACAAGCCCCGCATTGAGCATCTCGAGCATATAGAAACACCAGTGCTGATTCTTCAGGGGGAGCGTGATGCGATGGGTAGCCTTGAAATTGTCAGCTCTTATCTTCTATCACCTAAAGTCAAGGTAAGCTGGTTGCCTGATGGTAATCATGATTTAAAACCCAGAGTTTCTTCCGGCCATACTCAGGATGGTCACTTGAATCTTGCTGTTGAGCGTATCAAACAATTTGCTGATAGTTGATCCGGTTCTTTAGTAATCACTCTCCAGGCACCTCTAAGCTATGTTGGTGGTTCGCTGAATAAATGGGTGTTTAATGTAACGAAAGTGAAGTTTTTAATGGGCTTTCTTTGATGAGGTGTATTGGTTTGCGTTAATTTATTAAAGGATTGCCAAAAGCGGAATTGCATATCCATATTGAAGGTACTCTGGAGCCTGAGCATTGCCTTGAGTGGGGCAATAGGAATGGCATTAAATTGCAGCACAATACGCCAGAAGTCATCATTCGATCTTATCTTAAATGACTTGTCTTCTTTCCTCTCAGCTTAATTATCTTGGAATGCAGGTTCTGCTGACAGGGCTGGACTTCTACGATCTTACTTATCGGTATTTTCAGAAAGCAGCTTCATAAGGGAGTGTCTATGCTGGAGTTTTTCCGATCCTCAGGCTCATACTTCGCGGGGTGTGGACTTTGAAATTGTGATTTCGGGAGTTCACCGTGCTCAGTGTGACGCTCGGCAAGAGCTAGGTGTTGAGTCAGGGCTGATCATGTGCTTTCCCCTCTTAGTTAGTCATTTGACTTTCTCAATAATCCTCGAAATGATGGAAAAGAGGGTTCTGGTAATCCAGAGCTGATAAGAGATTCAATGGTGCGGGGCTGATTATGATGATGACTTCAGAGTGGTTATCTGTGCTGCCAAAAGCTGAGTTGCACATGCATATTGATGGTAGCCTGCAAGCAGAACGTATGTTGCAGCTGGCGAAAAAAAATGGCATTGATCTGCCCTATAGCACCGTTGAAGAGGTTGAGGATGCATACCAGTTCAAGGATTTGCAGAGTTTTCTGGATCTTTACTACCTGGGTGCTTCTGTCCTTCGGGAAGAGGATGACTTCTATCATTTGATGATGGATTACCTGCTTAAATGTCGGGAAGACAATATTGTCCATGCGGAGATAATGGTGGAGCCCCAGACTTATCTGGCTAATGGCATCGGTTTTGATGTGTTCATGTCAGGCTTTAAAAGAGCCATTGCGGACGCCAAGTCACAATGGGGGATTAGTATTTTATTGATTCTCAGTTTGCTTAAGCATACGACGGAAGATGAATGTATTGCTGTTTTGAACATGGCGGATGACTATTCGGATGACTTTGTAGCACTGGGAATGGCAAGCACGGAGATAGGTAATCCGCCGAATAAGTTTCAACGGCTTTATGAGCTTGGTAAAAGCAGAGGTTATAACCTTCAGACTCATTCTGGAGAGGAAGGCTCGGCTGATCTTATCTGGGGTAGTTTGGAGGCTATGCAGGTAAAACGTATCGATCATGGAGTCCGCTGTACTGACGATCCTCTGCTGGTAGATCATTTGAAAAATCATCAGATTCCTTTAACGGTTTGTCCTCTTTCCAATGTTCGCCTTCGTGTTTTCGATAAAATCGAAGATCACAACATTATTGATTTATTGAAAAAAGATGTGCTGGTTACTGTGAACTCTGATGATCCTGCGTATTTCGGAGGCTTTCTGAATGATAATTACCATGCGCTGATAGATGCTTTTGATCTTGATAAAACTGACGTTCTAGCACTGGTAAAAAATGGATTTCGAGCCAGCTATTTACCAGAAGATCGGGTTCAGGTATTTATGGATGAATTAGACAGGGCGGTGGATGGTTGATATTGCCAGCTTACAACCGGGAAGATAGAAAAAAGCACCTCATTTAAACAGAGGTGCTGTATGAATTATTGAGTTTCTTTCAGGAACTCAATGGAAGGGGCGAAAAATGCACAGCCAGTCACCGGAGTGGAAAAATTCATCAGGTGATCATAGTGGCCTTCACTGTCAGCCTTAACCATTGCTTTCAGCATCAGATTAAAATGCTTTGGTGTTCTTCCGTAAGCAATAAAAAACAGGCCAGATTCCTTTGAATCGCCATAGGGCATGCTGTGGCGGAGGATCTCCATGCTCTTGCCATGTTCGTCTTTCAGGTTAACCCGTTTGATATGGGCAACGGGTGCTTTCTCTTCAGAACTGAACTCAATGTTGTCCGCTTTGGTACGGCCAATAATGGTTTCCTGATCTTTCAACGGGCACTGTTCCCACTCTTTTAAGTGGTGAACATAGCGTTGAGTATGGATATAGCTGCCGCCGGCAAATGCGCTGTCCTCTTCTCCCACAAGGGCAACCGTCGCCCGGTTATCGCCTTCCGGGTTTTCAGTGCCATCGACAAATCCGGTGAGGTCGCGACTGTCCAGATACCGGAAACCACTGACATCTTCCTGAACCTGCACAATATTTCCAAGTTGACGAAGCACTTGGCTCATCAGGATGTAATTAACATCCTTACGGTTTGATCGGGTGTGTAACAGTAAATCGCCTGCTGTTGACGGAGCTTCGCGGTCACCGTCTTTTACTGCTATGAACGGACGTAACGCTAGTGGCTTGCTGTCTGGGTAGAGTTGATCCCAGGCATTGCTGCCAATACTGATGGTTGAGCTGAGCCGTGCGTCGGGATACTGGTCAACTAATGTTTGAGTCAGTTTCGGAATAGCGGACAGTGTCTGACGGATCTGCGACAGGCTGCTGTCGCTGTTTTCTTTGATCGTTAGTACCAGAAATTGAGCGTCGCTATTGGCATCCGGAGTGATGCCGGACTGAGGCGTTGGCATGGTCTTAAACCTTGAAAAGTCTATGAATTGAGTTGTCCGTCACATTTGTGAACCGTTGGGGCTGTCTTCTTCTTTAGCCTGTTTCCAGTTCACTATTGCTTTTGTAGACTGCCTCTCAACCTTGCGCTGCAAGGGCGGTCAGACAATGCATCAAAATGATGTCGGTGGGTATTCAACATTCTGGAGGTTTTTGTTTTTCCAGGTGAGCCGTCACCGGTTTTGATGGATTGATCATTATACTATCACCACTGAGCCCTTATTACTGTCAGGGATCAATGCAGTCTTTTTTTGTATTAATAAGCATAAATCCAAACATGAATGGCTGGCCAGTGAGTGATTACAGCAGAAGTCTGCTTTGAAGGAGTGCTGTATATGAAATTGATCCCTACCACTGTTCTCGCATTGGCGTTGTCGTCGATTACGGCAGCTCAGGCGGGTTTAATGGGGCCTCGCCCACCCGTCAATCTGTCAATGGGACTTGATGGTGCTGCTGCGATGCACAGTGACTCCGCAGCTTCGGATACAACCTATCTTTCCGGGCCGGGTGCAGAAGGTTTTAAAACGGAATTTGCTTTTCTTAATGGTGTTTGTTCTACGGTGCTGGTGCGCAGAGATGGCAATCCGCTGGTGGTATGCAGTGACTTTGGTGATCAGTCACCCATGATTTATCTGCTGGATCAGAATACCAGTGCGGTTATGGCTCAGATGCGTGTTGAGTTGGGTTCTACCATGGGGGGGATCTATGCTTACCTGGATTACAGTGATCGGGTGGTGATTGCTGATGGTGCTGATGCTCTGTTATGGGTTGAAGCAAAACAGAAGGATGGTCAGTGGAGCCTGAAAAAGAAGAAACGGGTTAACTTATCCAGAGCGGTGCCAAAAGAGGAGTACATTAATGCGCTGAACCCTGATGCTGAGGGTGGTGTATGGTTTGTGACCGATCAGGCGATGGTGGGACGCTATGATCCTGAAGAAAAAGAGACGGTTAACTTGCGTTTAGGCAAGGGTGAAACCGTACACAACTCTTTTGCCAACTCTGGTGATGGTAAAGCGGCTATCGCAACCGACCGGGCGTTGTACCTGCTTGAATATGACGATGATGAGATTGAAGTAGTATGGCGTGAGGAATATGAAGCTGGCTCTCATCGAAAGCCTGGAAAACTTTCCCATGGAACAGGATCCAGCCCCACCTTTTTTGGTCCGGTATCTGGTACAGAGTTCCTGACGATTGCGGACAATGCTGATGATGGTGAGCAGCTGTTGATCTTTGATACCGAAGTCAAAGGAAAGCGTGATCCCCTGGTTTGTGAGGTTAACCTGCCCGTTGCTGAAGGTGTCTTTGCCAGTGAGAATTCACCGATTGGTCTGGGGCGTACTGCTATTGTCTCTTCAACGTATGGTTATCCGTACCCTATTGATGACACTTTGCCACCTTCAGTGCCTTCTTCAGCACCCATGGTGGGTGGAATGTTCCGCGTTGATGTCAGTGAAGGCTATAAACCGGGCAAGGGTGTTAAGGAGAGTGATCCATCTGTTTGCAGCATTGTCTGGGAAAACCCTGTCCATTCTTCTGCTGTACCTAAACTCTCTGTTTCTGATCAGTTGATTTATACCGTAGATCGACAGGGTGATGATTACTCCTTTATGGCTATTGATTTCCATACTGGGGAAACACTTGATGCTCAGTTAATGGGCAGTGGACGTATATTTAATACATTGCAGCTGGCAGGTAATGCAGGCTTTAGGCAAACCTATTGGCAGGGTACTACTGGCGGAGTGATTAAGGTTAGTCGAAATTAAAAGAGAATAAAATGACCAGTAGGCATCAAATACTCTGCTGGTCATTTTCCTGTGCTTGGTTATCAGAGTCCGTTGCTTCTTTATCTGCAATATATCTCTGTAAAGGTGGGGCAGCAGGAAGGGAAAGAGCTTGTTCTTCAAAACTAACGAGACTTCGTAATGAAAGTTTTGTCATAGCCTGTAGTGACAATGGAGTATAGTTTTCCTCTCCTGTTATGTACTGCACTTTAATTTCTGCATGTCCCCAAACGGCAGATACGGCGAGAAAAACTGTTTTCCCCTTTAGCTCAGTAAAAGCATCTCCTAAATAGGTATCATCAATTTTGAATCCTACGATTCCCTGGCCCATATCTATTATGCATTTTATCTTTTCCGGAGCTGCAAATGTTTCCTTTGGTTTGTCTCTTGGGTAATTTCCAAGAATCTGATCATTATGAAGTAACTCGTTTCTCTTTATATCCCAGCCCCAGGAGCTCTCTGTGCTACCAAGAAGGTTTGTATAGCCTGTTCCATTAAGGGGCATTTCTTGCATTGCCACCCCAATAACAGCATGGGTACCTCGCATAGTGGCTGGCCATTCAACTTCCAGTATATGAGTACCTTTGAAAAATCCGGTGTCAGACATGGCGAGATCAGTGCTTTGGGCAACAGGGTGACGATGTAATTTTGTCGGTTCACTATCTGGGATATGAATATTTCGACTACTCTTTGCTCGATCCCATACGCTACTTAGGGGGGGAGTAGCAGTCGGTAGTTCTAAGGATTTTAAAGATGTATAAGTGCACTCGGGCAATGTAACCATTTGATCCACCGTTCTTCCTTCCCAAAAAGCATTGTTGTTAGCTTCCACTTGTGAATCGAAATTTGTTAGAGCGATGACGCCTGGCTGAGAGGTATTTTCTGGCGAGATCGGTTGGCTTGTATGAGAGAGAGTGGGGGGGTAAGGCTCTGTTACACACGGTAAACAGTATGAAAGAAGGCTTCTTAAGTTCATGTATTTATTTGTTCAGTAATTGCTCATCGTTAACTAGACAGTTTTGTAATGAAAAGGTTCTATTTTTTAGCTCATTATGGCTTCGAAAAGGAGAAAGATAATGTATTTCAGGATTCATCAGTATTCTGAAGTTCTGATTTTTTAAATAAAAGGTAGGGGGGGGATGATACAGGATGAGAAAATGATTTTTATTTTTGAACCGAATTTTGCAGAACATAAAATTTAGTGTTTGAAATTTTTTCGCTTTGGCTATGCTCTTTGTATTGAAGTGGATTTAATATCAATAATTTTTGAGGGGTTTTATGCCAAGTGTATCTGTGCCTTTTGGGGTTGCAAATTTTGATCAAATAACGACTGAAGGATCAGGAAAATATAAGACAGATGTGGAAAAAAAATGTGTTCAATGTGATAAAAATTTTTCCAGAGAAAATGGTGTTAGATTGCAAGAGGAATATGCGAGAGGATTTCATATTTTTCGAGTGGTATTTCCTACTTCTTGTGGTCTAGATAAGCTTCATCTTATTCATACTGAATGTCTTTATAAGAAAGTGAAGGGTTGTACTGAAAGTGAGTTTTCATTATATGGAAAAAAAATAGGGCGTTGTGATGAAATACGGAAAGTTCTTGGTGATTGGATAAAGATTGATAAAACTTATCACTCTGTCCATCAGTTAGTATTAAAGTGTAAAGGTGGACAAGTTGAATACAAATGTCTTGACGGATTTCAGAGGAAAATAAATTTTTTGCGACAGCTGATTGATTATGGAAGTGGATTAAAAAAACTATATATGGAGGCAAGCCTTATGCTTGGAGATGTTTATCTTGATAAGTGTCGTGGTGAGAAAGATGTCGATCAAGCAATAGATGCTTTTCAGCAAGTTAAAGGCTTGGATGGTACCGATAGTTCAGATGTTTTAGGAAAAATAGAAAAAGCAAAGTCTAAAAAATGTGAGTGGCTGTTTAAAAAAGCACAGAGTGATGCAGTAATGCTGCTTGAGGATTGCTTTTCAGCAGTTGAAGTTATTCATAGTGAGTATCCAGGTAATAGCGTAATTGCATGCTATCAAGCGGAGTTGCACTTATTGAGAGCAAAATTTGCACTGGATGCTTTTGGGGATAAAAGTGGCCGTTTGTCTGTACTTGAAAGTGCGTATGCATGTTTTGATGAACTCATTAGTGAGAGAGAAAAATTTAAGAATGAGCTTGAAGCGTTAAGTGAAAGAAAATGTCAGGAGCTGGTATCAATAGCAGAGCAAAGGCCAGAATGTAATCTGAGTAAGTATTTTAATCTGTTGGAAAAGCTAAATGCTTTTTATCCAAAGAATGGCAACATCCATTCATGTCTGGCAAAAATTGCTAAGCAGCATATGGCAGAAATAGAAAAACTATTAAGTGATCCTATGCAAATAGATTTTGATATATTGAAAGAAGCATTTGACAGCATAGGGTTTTGCCAGAAATATGGAGGAAAAGGGCAGGCGTTTAAAAGAAAAGTCCAAGCTTTGAGTCAATTATATTTTTACCCCCCGAGTGGGAAGTTTGATACTGTATTGAGTGCTGTGAAGGTGGGACTTAATTCTGAGAATCCTGATTCCGAACAGCTTATGAAGCTGTCTGCCTGGTTTGAAATTATCGAGAAGCAGGGGAGTCGATGGCAGCGGAGAACCTTATCACATCTGCAGCTCAAAGCTATAAGGCATTTGTAATAGAGCATGTTAATACTCTGCTGTGAATGATTACTTATTTCTGTTAACAGAAATGCTTTATACAATGCTCTTTTTTGATTAAGGCACAAAAGGAGTTGGTACTTTGCTAACGGCTTCGGCAACTTATCGGCGTGTATGGCACTTTGCCTGGCCGGCCATTATCTCCAATATTTCAGTACCGCTGCTGGGGCTGGTGGATGCTGCAGTCCTTGGTCATCTCTCTTCTCCGGAATACCTGGGTGGTGTAGCCGTAGCGGCAACCCTGTTCAGTATGATTTTCTGGGCTTTTGGTTTTCTGAGAATGGGAACCACTGGACTTGTTGCCCAGGCTAAGGGTCGAAATGACAATTATGCCCTCAGAAAGTGGCTGTTACAGTCCGTGGTTTTTGCTGCTCTAACAGGCTTGGTGCTGATTCTCTGTTCCCCGTTGATCTTACATTTTGCTTTGCCATTTTTTGAAGCCAGTGAGGTTGTGGCAAGGCAGGCTGAAATCTATTTTCAGACCCGGATATTTTCGGCACCAGCCGTATTAGTCAATTTTGCGCTGATTGGTTGGTTGATTGGTTTGCAAAAGCCGAAGGGGCCTTTGTTTATTCTGGTGCTGGGTAATGCAGTCAATATTGTGCTGGATTTGCTGTTTGTTCTCGGTTTGGGCTGGGCGACCCAGGGTGCTGCGATGGCAACGGTGATCGCTGATTATCTGGCACTGGCTCTTGGGTTGTTAATGGTAAGGCGGATTCTGGCGGGTGATGGCTGTCAGTTCAGTCGTGAAATGGTGTTTGATATTGCCGCTTTTCGTCGGTTGATCATGCTGAATCGCCACTTATTTGTTCGTACATTGTGTCTGTTATCGATACAGGCGTTTTTTACTGCCCAGGGTGCCCGTCTGGGAGATGAGGTGCTGGCTGCCAATGCACTGCTTCTGAATTTGATGATGCTGATTTCCAATGGCCTGGATGGCTTTGCCCATGCAGCAGAAGCGTTGACAGGTGAGTCGATTGGCAAAGGAGACCGCGGGCAGTTTTATCAGGTGGTCAGAGTGACCGGCTGGTGTTCTTTGATCTGTGGAGGGCTGTTCTGTCTGTTTCTTGGTCTTGGCGGGAACTCTTTGTTGGGCTGGTTGACCAATATTCCAGAGGTTGCAGAACAAGCGTCTGTTTATCTACCATGGCTGGTAGCCATGCCTCTGATTGCAGTCTGGTGTTTCTGGCTGGATGGTGTCTTTATTGGTGCGGTCAGAACGGATATGATGCAGAACACCGTATTGATCGCCACGTTTCTGGTTTTTCTGCCAGTCTGGTTTCTTTTTCGTGATATGGGGAATCAGGGGTTGTGGCTGGCTTATACCGTATTTATGACTGCCCGGAGCCTTGGGTTGATCTGGGTTTATCGCCGATTTAGTAAGAATGATGTCTGGTTTGCTACCCGACATGACGTTATATGAAAGGCTGGTTTGAGGGGCTTGATGTCTGACGTGTTGCTTGAAAAGAGTATTGAAGAGGTTGAAGTGCAGCATGAGCTGGATACCTGTGGACTGTTTTGCCCGGAACCCGTGATGATGCTGCACAATAAAATCAGGGATATGTCGCCAGGTGAGGTGGTCCGGGTATTGGCTACCGACCCCTCCACCAAACGTGATATCCCAAAGTTCTGTAATTTTCTGGAACACCCGCTGCTGTTACAGAATGAGCAAGGTAATCAGTTTGTGTATCTGATTCGTAAGCGCATCTAACTGGCGACGTGAAGCTATTATTCCTGAAGTTAAGTGCCTAAAGGCAAGGAAGAGCTACTCTTCCTTGCTGATTGATCGAAATTAATTAAAACCAAGCTTAACTCTATATTCTTTCGTTCGTAGAAGCATGTTGACTCTTTGAGGGTGGAAGGAATGGTGTTTTACAAATTCAGTTGATAGTCATTGACCTTCTTCTTAGGCAATGAATGCATTAAATTTTGCCTCTTCCTCATCACTTTTTTCTTCAGCTTTTATCAATTGATCATTGTTTATCATTACGCATGTCATATTCATACCACTACTTGAAGAAACATGGTTGTCAATATCTCTGCATTCCTTAATAAATGCTCTTAGAAGCTTTTTTGATTGTGTTTGTAGTGCGGATTTTTAGAACAATTTGCTGTCACCGCAGTAGGGTCGTCTATTCTCTGATAGCCCCTGGGTTCTGTTGACATATGGCTCCAGGCTCAGTGGCTCGTAAAGCCGTATTTCACAAGGCGAACTGGTGCAGATGTATCAAAACCAGTGCAACGAAGCTGGAAGGCGAATTTACGAGCAGGAATACTGCTTCTACCGTCGTTGCAAGAACTTGAAAGGTACTAGTACTTGTGCTCTTTAGGTTGTCCCTGTGCTCTTGCTCCTAACCAGAAGCACTTGGCTGGAGCTGAGAAAGGAGACTTATGTCAACAGAGTCTAGCCCCCGAAAGAGGGGGCTAGACTAATAAGGTTGATTACGTATAATTCCTTGTGTTCAGAAATTCAGTCTATTCGCTTTTTCTCTTCCATATTGTGCACTGAGCTACCGTATGCTGATATTTTCGGGCAGTCTCTCTGATTACAAATGGTATATCAAAAGCTGGGCGTGCCTCCTCAAAATGTGTGCTCAGCGCTCTCTGCAGTCCTGTATGGGTGTCAACGGCTTCTCCATTTTCACGGATTCCACCGAGCCAGTTCTCTTTGGGCGTATACTCTTCCAGCCAGGTATAGGGTGAAGTGATAACCAGGATGCCGCCAGGGCGGATGCGCTCATGAATCATGCCCAGGAATAGAGCTGGATTATTCAGTCGATCAATCAGGTTACCGGCAAATACCAGATCGTAGTCATTATGAATTGGTTTCAGGTTGCAGGCATCCCCCTGGGTAAAGCGGACTCTATTAGTATTGATATCACCCAGTCCGATTTCATTCATATCTGCAATGAAATAATCACCCAGTTCACCTTCTGTTGGTACGTGGTAGCGAACTTTTCCCCGTTCCTGCAATTCTGCTGCGGCTGAGATAAAGCGTGCGGAGAAGTCGATGCCATCCACATGCTGAAACCAGCGAGCCAGTTCGAAGCTGGTGCGTCCGACGGAGCAGCCCAGATCCAGCGCTCGGGTACGAGGCGTATCTCCGCTGACTTCATAGCATATACGTGCACAGGCTTCTGGATAGTTGGGAACTTCAAAGAAGATTTCACCAAAGTGGAATGCCAGGTATTGTGCAACCAGTGAGTCGCTTTCGTATGGGTTGTTAGAGGTGTTGGTCATAGTGTTGGACTCAACGTAGCGGAAACCTGCATGTTGGAAAAAGTGACGGCGGAAGGCGTAGCGTGAATCTTTAATGGCGTAGTTGCCTGTTGAGATCCAGCAGCCTCCTTTAATGAGGTTGTGGCGTCCATCAAAGGTTGGAGTTGAAAAATCATCGTAGCAGGGGTGAACACGGAACCCTTCATAACTGTCAATGGGGGTAGTGGTCCATTGCCAGACATTGCCAATAATGTCGCACAGTTGTCCGGTTCTGAAGCGGTCAACCGGGCAGGATGAGGACCAATATTCGAGATTAATATTTCCAGGGGCTTTATCCCACCAGGGCTGGTCAGTATCGATGGCTTCTCTCAGGCAGTACCATTCGGCTTCACTGGGTAGCTGGATCTTTTTTCCGGTCACTTCTGACTTCCAGCGGCAAAAGGCTTGGGCTTCATGGCAGTTAACGTCGGCGGGCCAGTTCCAGGGCATGTCGATTTCTTCCAGCATGGTGCGGTAGCGATACCTATCCCCATCGGGTACCCAGAATTCGGGATGGCGGGCTTTGCCATCACTGTTGCTGAACGTTGCCCAGGCCCAGCCTTCATCCGTCCACCAACGTTCGTTGTCATAGCCGCCAGCATCCATAAAAGTTTTGAACTCCTGATTACTGACCAGATATTCGCTGGCTTTGAAGGGGGCGACCTCAACCTCGAAATGTCCATATTCGTTGTCCCAGCCGTAGAGAGAATTATCGTAATCCTTGCCAAGACGAAGCGATCGACTATCAATATCAATCAGGCGGTTTTCCGGTGCTGACCCTGTTTCAGTGCAGTGTTGCCAGGAGCTGTGCGGCTGGACGTATGAGATTGGAAGCTGACGAATTAGTACCGATGAAGTTTCAAGGTGAATGCGCTCATGTTCAATACCCATCAGAATGATCCAGGCTGGGCTTTCCCAGGTGATGGGTATCTCTAATGGCATGTCCTGGACAAAGCTGGAAACCAGTGTCCTGACTTTGCTGCGGTAGTCGCGAACCTGTTGAACGGTTGGCCATTTGTAATTGTTGTCGTCCAGATCATCCCAGGACATTTCATCAACACCAATTGCGACAGTGGACTCAATATAAGGGTCAACGCGTTCTGGGATCAGTTTAGCGGTGATCAGTTTGTTGATAAAAAAAGCAGCAGTATGCCCGTAATAGAAGATCAGAGGGTGCCGTAGGGGGATTGCTTTTTCATACCAGGCTTCTTCGCGCGCCAGAGTTTCAAATAGCAGGTCATACTGATCAAAAGTCTGGTGGAAATAATTCAACAACTCTTGTCGTTTGCTCTCGGGGTTACCTTCGTTCAGAACCAGGGTTCGAATTACTTTTTCCTGATTAACATCTGGGGTGACACTGTAGTCTATGTGACTCGCAGTATTCTCAGCCACGTTTCCTCTCCTGAGTAGTGATGTTTGTGTGTTCAGCAATCAGTGGTCAGTCAGCAGAACCGGCGGTATAGGTTTATTGCGGTGCGTGCTTCCTTATAGAAAAACAGCGTATCCATCTCTTATTGCTATCAAATGAACGCATACGGTGCAAATGCAAGAAAGGATTTCAAAGGAGTAACCAAGTGCAGAGGCAGTGAGAGAATCAAGAGCTCAGTTTAGTTTAGCGTAGTTTTTTCAGGTGATTCTCATTAGGCGGATTTTATGAGCAGGTTAACTTCTGTTTGAAGAAGTTAGTAAGGCTATGTTGTTTTTTTCATCACTTTATTGAATTGATATGGCAGCCATTGTCTTTCGGTATCTTTTGCTTGAGGTAAGTATTTGCGTTAATAGGGCTATTATGGCAGGTGCAAAGTTTGCTATGATAGTTCGTTATTTCGCGGGCGGCTGATTTACCCGTTATGCAGTAGCCTGTGGTTAAAGCTGGTTATTGTCATGGCTGGGCTTGTTGCCGAACTCTCTCATCCTTTGCATGAAGGCGGGGGTACTTCATGGCTGTAGTTGCCAAAAAGTCATCCATGATATTTTTCTCGGATCCAGCTGACCATTACTGTCACCGGGTTCGTATTGTTCTGGCAGAAAAGGGCGTTGCTGTTGACGTTCAGAATGTTAATCCGGAAAACCTTCCTCGGGAGCTTTCCGATCTGAACCCCTACAATAATGTACCTACGCTGGTTGACCGGGAACTGGTTCTGTATGAGCCAAACGTCATGATGGAATATCTGGACGAACGTTTCCCTCATCCACCGTTGCTGCCTGTTTATCCTGTCAGCCGTGCCCAGAGCCGACTGATGATGCACCGTATTCAAAAAGACTGGTGTGCTCTGGTGGATACGATACTGGATCCCAGAACCAAGGAAACACCTGCTGCCCGAGCTCGTAAAGAGCTGAGGGAAAGTCTGATGGCTGTTGAGCCTATTTTTGCTGAAATGCCGTTCTTTATGAGTGAAGAGTTTACTCTGGTGGACTGCTGTGTTGCGCCTATCCTTTGGCGTTTGCCTGCGCTGGGTGTTGAATTACCCAAGCAGGGTAAGTCAATTCTGGACTATGCTGAGCGTTTATTTGAGCGTGAGTCGTTCCAGGAGAGCCTTTCTGAGATTGAAAAGGAAATGCGTGAGTAACCCTGGCTGGCGGCGTGAAGTATTTGTCCGGAGGCTGTTATGACAATGACCAGTAGCCGTTCGTATATTGCCAGAGCACTGTATGAATGGATTCTTGATAATGATTGTACCCCTTATATTCTGGTGGACGCTCATCGCCGTGGCGTAGAGGTTCCGCAGGAATACGTTAAGGATGGTCAGATTGTTCTGAACATCTCGCCAACGGCGGTACGGGCTATTAATATTGGTAATGATTACATCATGTTTGATGGGCGTTTTGGTGGTCGAGCGTTGACGATTACGGTGCCTATCCCTGCATTGATGGCAATCTATGCTCAGGAAAATGGTCAGGGGATGGTCTTTGAGGCCGAGCCTCTTGAAGATCAGGAAGAGCCTGAAGCAGTTCAAGCAGAGGTGGTTGAAGATGAGCCACCTTCGCCACCTAAAAAGCCCGGGCGTCCTCACTTGAAAGTGGTTAAGTAGTTTTCATTGTCTGATCCCTGAAAAGAGTCGCTATGCGGCTCTTTTTTTTGCGCTTAATATTGTGGGTTTTCTGTATGTTTCCTTGTTTTGGCTGACTTATATTCCAGAATTACATGTCTATCATGTAGGTGAGCAGTTCAAATGGCTCTAATGCTACTATTTGTCTGTATTAATTGTTCGGCCTGTTATTTTCTCTGTTAAAGTTTGAAATACAGATTGTATGGTGCAGAACAGGAAGAAAAATGAAGCTAGCAATTATCAGTGGCAGTCATCGTCTCGAGTCGCAAAGTGAGCGGATCAGTCGAGCGTTGGCAGATCGAGTGAATGAGCTTTCGCTGTTTGATTCAGTGGAGATACTTTCTCTCGCTGGGAACCCTCTGCCTCTATGGGATGAGTCCATCTGGTCCGGTGATGAGGAGTGGAAGGCTCGGCTGGCACCCTGGAGGCAGAAGTTGAAAGAGGCAGATGCATTGATTGTGGTGGCACCAGAGTGGAATGGTATGGTGCCTGCCGGACTTAAGAACTTTTTTCTGTTGTTTGGTACTGCTGAACTTGGGCATAAGCCGGCACTGATTACCGCTATTTCTGCTGGGCAGGGTGGTGCATACCCGGTCGTTGAGCTCAGAACTAGCAGCTATAAAAACAGCAGGATCTGCTATTTACCAGATCACCTTATTGTTCGTCATGTGGGTCAGGTGTTTACTGGGGATGATCCTGAGGGGGATCAGCATCTGTGGGAGAGAGCAGAATATTGCCTTAATCTGCTTAAAGCATATTCCACAGGACTCACTCAGGTTAGAGAGAGTGGGGTGGTTGATCACAAGACGTTTCGGAATGGAATGTAAAAAAATCTGAAAATAAAAAAACTCCAGCAATTGCTGGAGTTTTTTGTGAAGGCAGCTTAGATAAACAAGCTGAAGATCACGGCAACAGCGGCACCTGTTGTACCGATAATGGTTTCCATCACGGTCCAGGTTTGCAGAGTCTGCTTCTCGTTCAGACCAAGATAGCGGTTTGCCAACCAGAAGCCTGAGTCGTTAACGTGTGACAGTACGATTGAACCACCACCAATAGCGACGGTGACGGCTGCCAGCTGGGCGCCGGACAGTGCCAGAGGCTCCAGCATTGGCAGGATAAGGCCGCAGGCAGTCAGCATGGCTACAGTAGCAGAACCCTGAATAACACGGACAGCCGCTGCCAGAATAAAGGCCAGAATAACAATCGGTAGACCTGTGCCAGCCAGCATGTTGCCCAGAGCCTGACCAACACCGGAATCCACCAGAACCTGTTTGAATACACCGCCGGCACCGGTTACCAGAATGATAACGCCAGCAGGCTGCAGGGCAGATCCGCAGATATTCATGACTTCATCTTTGGTATAACCGCGCTTGATGCCCAGCAGATAGCAGGCAGCAAGACAGGCAACCATGATGGCAGTGAAAGGGTGGCCAATAAATGTCAGCCAGCCGTGAACGGTAGAGCCAGCTTCAACAAAACGGGAGCCGATGGTCTGCAGGCCGATCATCAACAGAGGCAGGATGATTAGGGCGAATGCCAGTCCAAAAGAGGGCAAGGTGCCGTTACGGTCTTTGAACTCTTCGCTGGCAGCAGCATGTGCAGGCAGGGGTACATCAACAATTTTGCTGATGAAAGAGCCAAACATTGGGCCAGCGAGAATCATGGCGGGAATAGAGGCAGACAGACCAATCAGAATCATCCAGCCAAAGTCGGCACCCAGCTGAGAAGCAACCAGAATAGGGCCGGGTGCAGGGATCAGGAATGCCTGACAGGTGGCGATGCCGGCCAGCAAGGCTATACCCATTTTAACAACGCTTTCTTTGCTCTTTCTGACGATGGCAAAAACGACACCGATCAATAGTACAACGGCGACGTCAAAGAAAAGTGGCAGTGCACAGATAAAGCCGGTGATGGTAATTGCCCAGTTGGCTTTCTCATTACCGAAGCGGGCCAGTAGTGTTTGAGCAATGCGGTCCAGGGCCCCGGTGGTTTCCATGACCTTTCCGAACATGGCACCCAGTGCTACCACAACAGCAACAAAGCCCAGAGTGCCACCCATTCCTTTCTGGATGGTGGCGGCGATATCAGCTGGATTCATACCGGTAGCGATACCAGCAATCATGGACACCAGGATCAGTGCCACTACAGCGTGCAGTCTGGCCTTCATTACCAGAAATAGGAGCAGCAGAATGGAGCCGGCTGCGGTATAGATCAGAGAAAGATCCGACATGATTGATTCGTCTCAAAAAATTTAAAAACTTTTCATGATTCAATGTTACGGGTAACATGTTACCCGTAACATGGTGTTTGAAGAAGTTTATTTTCTGTATTTTTTCGATAACTATTGATCGAGATCAAAAAAGTGAGTGGCAAAACATTTGTAGTAATGGGTGTGTCCGGTTCTGGCAAGTCTACGGTAGGTGAGTCACTCAGCCGGGCTATAAGTGCAAAGTTTATTGATGGTGATGATCTTCATCCCAGGGCTAATATTGAAAAGATGGCCGGTGGTAATCCACTGAACGATGATGATCGTCAGCCATGGTTGGAAAGAATTCGTGATGTCTGCTTCAGTGTGCAGGCAAAAAATGAAACTGGTGTTGTCGTCTGTTCTGCTCTGAAAAAGAAATACCGGGATATTATCCGTGAGGGTAATGATCAGGTGTATTTTATCTTTCTTGATGGTAGCTATGATCTGATTCTGGAAAGAATGAAGGCTCGTAAGGGGCACTTTATGAAAGAGAGTATGCTGCAGAGTCAGTTCAGCACGCTTGAAGTACCCGGCGCTGATGAAAATGGTGTGGCTCGTGTCGATATCTCCTGTGATATTGATGAGGTTGTTGCCATGGCTGTTGAGGCTTCTGTCGGTTTTAGCAGAGAGGTTGCGGCATGAATCCTATCGTGCTTGAGGTTACGCAAAAAATTGCGGAACGCAGTGCGGCGCTTCGTCAGAATTATGTAGATCGAATGGAGCATCAGGCCAGTACTGGTAAAATTCGCCAGTCTCTGAGCTGTGGTAATCTTGCTCATGCTGTTGCGGCCTGTGGCTCGCAACAGAAAGACAATATTCTGAATTTTACCCGTGCCAATGTGGCCATTATCTCAGCCTATAACGATATGTTGAGTGCCCATCAGCCGTATCAGGACTACCCGTTTACTATCAAGGAAACGCTGGCTCGACAGGGGCACAGTGCTCAAGTGGCAGGTTGTGTGCCGGCCATGTGTGATGGTGTCACCCAGGGTCAGCCGGGCATGGATATGTCCCTGTACTCCCGGGATGTTATTGCCCAGAGCGTGGCGATCAGTCTTAGCCATAACACATTTGATGCAACGTTGTTGCTGGGTGTTTGTGACAAAATTGCGCCAGGCCAGCTTATTGGTGCGCTGTCGTTTGGTCACCTGCCTACTGCTTTTGTCCCGTCTGGCCCAATGCCAACGGGAATTTCCAATGATGAAAAAGTAAAAGTCCGTCAACAGTATGTTGCAGGTGAGGTGGGTAAGGATGCACTGCTGGCCATGGAGTGTAATGCCTACCATGCGCCGGGTACCTGCACATTTTATGGTACAGCTAATACCAATCAGCTGGTGTTTGAAGCCATGGGTCTTATGTTGCCGGGGTCTGCATTTATTCCACCGGGAACTGAATTGCGTGAAGCTCTGACTTGTGAAATTGCTGAAGATATTGCCAGTAAAATTCACGGTGCTCCTGCTTACCGCCCGCTGTATGAAGTGCTTGATGAGCGCAGCCTGGTGAACGGTCTGGTGGCCTTATTGGCATCTGGGGGTAGTACCAACCATTCAATCCATATGATTGCGGTTGCCCGGGCTGCTGGCTTTATTCTGACCTGGGATGATTTTGATGCACTCTCACAGGTGGTGCCGCTACTTACCCGTGTATACCCCAACGGTCCTGCAGACATTAATCAGTTTCAAGAGGCAGGTGGTGTGCCTGTTCTGTTAGCTGCTCTGGCTGAGCGTGGTTTGCTGCATATGGATGCGGTGCCGTGTTATGGGACGATGGAAGACTACCTGAGAATGCCAGAGCTGGAAAATGGGCAGTTGATCTGGAAGGCTGTTGCTGAAACGCGTAACTCGGAAGTGATTGCTGGCTTTGAGCAGGCTTTTGCGGTTACTGGTGGCTTGAAAGTTCTGTCCGGTAATCTGGGACGTGCTGTCATCAAGATAAGTGCGGTAGCGGAAGAGCATTTCACTACGACAGCACCGGCTTTGGTCTTTAACTCTCAGTACGAAGTTGAGGCAGCATACAAGGCAGGTGAATTAAATCAGGATGCTATCATTGTTGTTCGCTTCAATGGTCCTGCTGCCAATGGTATGCCAGAGCTCCATATGTTGATGCCCATTCTGGGTAATTTGCAGAAAGCAGGCCATAAAGTGGCTTTGTTAACGGATGGTCGTCTCTCCGGTGCGTCTGGTAAGGTGCCAGCAGCGATTCATGTGACTCCGGAGGCGCAGTTGGGCGGTCCGCTGGCTTATCTGCAGAATGGGGATGTAATAACAGTGAATGCGGTTACTGGTGAAATTACGGTAGAAGCCGACCTCTCTTCAAGAGAGGCGAGTCGCCCTGATTTATCAGATCTGCACCATGGATATGGTCGCGAATTATTCAATGGTTGTCGTCAATCGGTTTCCAGTGCGGAAGAAGGCGCATCCATCCTTTTTTGTCGAGGTGTTAAATGAGTCAGTGGGCAACTCAACCAGCTGCTGTGTTTGCTGCATCCCCAATTGTTCCTGTTATGGTGATTGATCACATAGAGGACGCGGTGCCGATGGCGCAGGCATTGAGCGAGGGGGGGATCAAGGTATTTGAAATCACTCTGCGTACTGATGCTGCCCTGGAGGCCATTCGTCAGATTGCTGAGGCGATGCCAGATGCCATGGTGGGTGCTGGAACGGTAATAAATGCTTCTCAGTATGATGCAGCTGTAGCCGCAGGTGCAAGATTTGTGATATCTCCGGGAATGACGCCTGAGCTTCTTGCTCATGCCAGCCAGAGCTCTGCTCCACTAATTCCCGGTTGTGCGACGCCTTCAGAAGTAATGCAGGCGCTGTCACATGGCTATGATCATCTGAAATTCTTCCCCGCTGAAGTAAATGGTGGTGTTAAGGCGCTGAAGGCGATTTCTGCACCACTGCCGCAAGTTCGTTTCTGTCCAACCGGTGGGATCGGGCCTGATAATATCAAGGAATACTTGGCACTGAGCTGCGTGGCAACTATTGGAGGTTCCTGGATGTTGCCTGCAGATGTAGTTGCTGCCCGCAACTGGCCAGAGATCTCACGCCTGGCGGCAGAAGCGGTTGCTTTGGTTTCCTGATATTACTGAAAAACAGCACATATATTTTCACTGAGAAGTGTGTGCTGTTTTTATTTGGTTTTTATTAAATACTCTCACCTTCAAACAAGGTGAAGCCCAGATCCACGACAGATTCACTGGGTGGTGTGCCTGCCAGTTTCTCCAGAAGCATGGTTGCTGCACGGCAACCAATCTCCCATCTTGGGGTTTCAATGCTGGCCAGTTTTGGCGTGATGGATTGCCCTATGTCCAGTGCATTAAATCCTGCCACTGCCATTTGGCTCGGTACGGATATTCCTCGTCGCTGACACTCCATAATTGCACCAATTGCGAGATCATCATTACAGCAAAAAACACCATCCAGCTCAGGGTGATTATCCAAGGCCTCTGCCATCAATTTAGCTCCCAGTGTAAATGAGGAGTTTGATGGGGTGGATAGTACAACAGGCTTACAGTCAATAGCTTTCATGATGTTGTGATAACCCTGAAGTCGCTGCTTTACACGAATATCCATTCGGGCTGCAATAAATGCGATGTGTCGTTTACCTCTGTTCAGTATATGGTTGATCATCGCTTCGCTGGCAGCCAGATGGTCCAGGCCGACAGCCAGGTCAATGGGAGGGAGGCGAGAGTCCATTACTTCGACGACAGGGATGCCAGCGTTTTCGATCATACGGAGGGATTTGTCGGTGTGTTCACACTCAGAAAGAATCAGACCGTCTACCTGATAGGAAAGCATGGATTCAATGCGTTTCTCCTCAACCTCCTTGTCATAACCATAATGAGCGATCATGGTTTGATAGCCTGATGGTTCGGTAACGCTTTCGATGCCCTGGACAACAGCGGAAAAGACCTGGTTGGAGATTGATGGAATCAGAATGCCAATGGCTTTACTGGTGGAATTGGAAAGAATATCCGGAACGCGGCTGGCAACGTATCCTACTTCGTCGATGACTGCCTGAATTTTTTCGCCGGTTGCTTTTGAAACCTGTGTGGGGTCTTTGAGGTAACGGCTGACCGTCATTTTGGTAACACCGACCCGGTCGGCGATGTCCTGAAGCGCGAGGCGCTTGTTTTTCGGTTTCATTAATGGTTCGTTCCAACAATCATCTGGCTCAGATTTATTTTCCGTAACAAGAGGTTTCAGAAGATATTTGGTGAATTCTATCCTTACATTAGAGATGCTTAAAGTTTTTATTTTATTCGTGCTGAGTGCATTATTTGAGTTTGTATGGATTCTGGGTGAGAGTTGCGAAAACAGGTTGTAAGGGTCTCCATTGATTTTATAGTCACATTCAACTTATTAATAAGTCCCTCCCTGGGGGGGGGTAAAAATGGTAACGCTTGTAGCGCCTATAGAGTATCTTTTTCTCTCATTTTTATTGTTAGCGTCTTTGTATTTATGAAATAAGTACCGATTATGTCATTTTTTACTTAATAAAGTAGGGGAGGAGAAATTATTAAGATGAGGGTTATTCTGGTAAAAGGCCTCCTTTATTGGCAGTAGATGGCTTCTTTTTGTAACTCGGATCGAAACATGTCTTTGCCTGAAAACAAAAATAAGCTTTATCTTCCATTTCAGGCCTATTACTAATTGATGCAATCGTGCGGTATATATGCCCCAGTGTGCTTCCTGCTCGGTAGCGAAGAGTTTCTCGCATATGTTGTTGTAGTTCTTTATCATTGTTGAAATTCTCTATGTTGTTGAGCCATGAGACTATTTCATCAAAGATGTCGGACAACGGTCTTCCTTTAGTAACAATGCCATGTGGTTTGATCGTGTACTCTATGCAAACCATCATTAACTCTTTGGCAAGGTTGGCGGCTCGAATTTGTTCCTCCGCTGATGCCTTGAACCCACCTGCTTGAGGGTCGTTCAGGCTGTGTAACAGTGTCCATACCAGTTCTTCAAGAAGACGGTCGAAATGTAACACAAAGCCTAAATCTTCATTGATTAGAAATTTGTAAGATCTTATTTCTTGAGTAAGATCGTTGAGAGCCCTGCATCGATGAATATACCAAACTAATTTATTAATTCTTGGATTTCGGCTGGATGGTTTCATTGCCTCAAATGTTGAGAAAGTTTTGTTTTTCCAGCCAACAACTGTAAATTGAATGTGCTCAATAGCTGGTTTTAGTATTTGGTGTGTTCTTTGATATTTCTTAATGATTTCTTTGGCTAAATTAATGGCTGAAGATAACGTTGCAAGAGAGTCGTTCTCGTCGGCGACCGCTTCTGGAGAATATGGCAGCGACTGTGTTAATGCTTCTGTGGGAGAGGGCTTCTCTGAATGCCCGAGTTCATGTGTGGGTTCTTTTCTGGTTGATCTTGGCTGATGTCTCATTTTATCACTCGTTTCATTGAAAAAGCCGAGAGATGAAACTTTTGCCATGCACTGTTGCCATAAGTGCTGGTCAAGTTCTGAAATGCTCTTTTCGGCATCGAGTAGGGCATTATGTGTGAGTTTGATACGTGCTTTATCTGGGTTTGGCCAGTTATCAAGGTAAAACAGGGCAAGCTCAAGGCCCATATAACTTTCCTGCTCTGCTGCAGTACGTAATAACTTTTCGGCAAGTTCGAGGTCATTGTGTTGAGTGGCTATGGTCGCTCTGATCCATAGAAGGTTAGTTTTCATGGAGCTCTGGAGTTCAAGAGGTAGATCGTCATCTGCCAAAATAGCATTAAGTGCTGTTGCTAAGTCTGGGTCTGGAAGAGCTTCTATAATATTTCTAAGGTAGGTTTCGTCACTAAAGTCTGAGATGTCATGGAAATTTACTATTATTTTTATGAGAGAAAATAGATCTTGAGGATTATTGCCCTCCCTGATCAAGATGGCTAAAAGATCTATAGACTGATGTGAGGGTATGTTTGTTTCCAGTAAAGACTTTAAATGAACTCTATGAACTACGGCTCTCTCCTTTGCGAGCCTTTCGTCCAAAGCGCAGTCAGACTTAATGAAGCATGTGCATAGCTGAGCTATAAGTGGGCGGAAAGTAAGCCTTATTCGTTTTGGTGTTGAACTTCGAGATACAATATTATCTAAGCATTTTAATAATGTGGGTATCATTGTATAAGCAATAAGGTCAGGGTTGATTAAAGCGTTACTCTGGGCTAGTGCTTGCTTAAGTATTAGTATGCTGTTTTCCAATATTGCTGTGGTGGCGATCTCACTTCCTTTTCTTGGGCTCTCTATGTCTCGATGGAGTTTAACAATGGCGAAAAACCATCTTCTTATGTTATTTTTGTCCAAGTCAGAGAGTCCACTTGGCTCATTATTTAATAATTTTTTTGCTAAACAAACAGTGATTTTTTTTAGATCCTTACTTTTTTGAAGTTCACTTTTTTTCTGTAGCTCATCGAGTAGAGCTGTGACTTTATTGTCTGATATTTGTCGGGTAAATGGATTGTTGTGAGGGTCTGAAACTTGTGGAATGGGTAGCACGCTTTCTGGGCTCTCAGTAGACTCCAAGACGTTTTTCAGACTGGTGCTGGACGAGTGCAATGCAGCCTGCTCCTGGTATGCAGAGAGCGCTTTTTTAGACTTGGAGTGCATTTTAGAGTAGCGGTCATTAGGTGCTTTGTGTTTTTTAAATTCTTTGTCAAGTTTCCGCTGAAATTGTTTCCCCATATTGATATTGAATATGATATCAAGCAGTTGTTCAGGTGTTAAATTGCCTTTTTCTGCCATCTCAATACTTCTAGCTAAAGGTGCATGCATCTCGGGAGGGAGATCTAGATCTTTAAGATAACCGGGGGGTTTGGAAGTGCTTATGTCAGTATCTTCATTGTTAGCCTGAGATGAGGTGTCGACTTTTCGATCAGATATATCTGTTTTTTTCCAGGTCGAAGTGGTTTTTCCTTGATGATGGACAGAGGCTGGAGGGGTTGTATTACTCGACTCATTATTGGGATCTACTTGCCTTCCAGAATCAGTTTTTCCAGAGAGTTTATAATTCTTTGGTTCGCTTACATGACAGGTTCGTAGTGCGGATGTTGCTTGCTCACCATGTACTTCTGGGGGAGAAGATGTGCTATCCATTGTGTTGAATCTTCTAAGTTAATTTTTGCTGGCTATTGAATTACTGGTATTTATATTAAAAACAAACTTTAGACCCAAAACCTCATAGATTCTACATGTTAGAATAAGTTCCTTTTGATGAGTAGATATTTGGAATGTGTAGGGCTGACGCGGTGTGTTGAATGCTGGGGGGGCAGAAGGTGTTCGGGCTGTAGTAATATTGTTCGTAATTATTTAAAACCGCCTGTGCCATAGGGGCGCGGGCGGAAGGGCTTAAATTACATTTAGTGCGCAATCACAGGTCTTGAGTGAAGGTGCGGGTAATCACGTCGCGCTGTTGCTCTGACGTCAGAGAATTGAAACGTACAGCGTAGCCGGAAACACGGATCGTCAGAGATGGGTACTTCTCTGGGTTTGCAGCGGCATCTTCCAGCATTTCACGGGAAAGAACATTTACGTTCAAGTGCTGGCCGCCTTCACGGATGGTGGTTTCCTGAACTTCCAGATCCAGCTCGCGGGATTCAAACTGACCCAGTGTTTCCAGAGAAACCACTTCATCCTGCTTGAATTCATCGGTTTTGGCGCAGATCAGGCGGGCTTCGCCAGCAGCTTCATCCATCAGCCAGATTGAGTTAACCAGAGCGGTATTTTCGCTGGCAGTAATCTGAATGCCTTTCATTATATTGATCCCTTGATACTCAAGTTCAAACAGCTTAGAGGGCTTACCTGATCGGAATGCGCCGCTCGCTTATCGCTATGAAGGCTAAGGTGATAATTTTCATAGCACGAACATCCTATCAGCTATGAGAATTTCAATATCTAGGTATTAGCCGAGATCAAAGAAGTGGTGCTTTATTGGAGGTTGAGGTGGGAATTATTGATCTGAAACAATGATCGATTTTTGATTGTGTTCTAAGGAGTAAGAGGAAGAGGAAGAGGGGTAGAGGGCCTGCTCGAGAACAGGCCTCCCAGTGTCTTACTGAATGTACTCAAAAACTTTAATGACTCTTGATACCCCGTAAGTGTTTGCAGCAATGGAGACGGCCTCCTGTGCTGCCTTCGGAGTGACCAGTCCCATCAGGTATACCGTGCCCTGCTCAGTGTTGACCTTGATTCTGTCAGCTATAACCGCTTCATTGGTCACCATTGAGGTTTTGATTTTAGTGGTTAACCAGCTGTCATTACTCTGTACCAGGATGTCGGCGTTTGGACCAACTTGCAGCTCATTGTAAACCTGACGGACTTTTTCTACGTTTTGCGCTGTTCGTCCAGCCAGGTCTTTCAGGCTTTCATCGGGCACCTGGCCGATGAGTAAGACAATGCCATTGAAGCTGATTACTTTGACTCTGGATTGCCTTAAAGCTGGGTCTGCTTTGTTGATGTTAACGGCTGTGACCGTTTCAATGGTCTGATCATCCATCCAGGATCCCCAGGTCCTTTTGCTGTTATCAATGTTGACAGGCTCTTCGTTGACGGAGTCAACCAATGCTGCGCAGCCACTTAACAGGGTCAGTAAACCGGTTAGAAGTATAATGCCGATAGGTTTCATGGTTCCCCCTGAGGTCATAAATGTTATGAAGTAATGGTTTGGTGTAAATGAGGGTGAGATTCCAGTTTATTCGGCGGAAAACAGGAACTCATCAATCAGATCGCAAAGGCAGTGAATGACCAGTGTATGAACTTCCTGTATGCGATGAGGGCTAATATCAGGCACTCTGATCTCGACTTCTTCAGGGTGCAGGAGCCGGGCCATGTCTCCACCGTCTTTACCGGTCAGGGCTATCACCTGAATATTTCGATCATGGGCTGCCTGAATGGCTTGAACCATGTTGGCGCAATTACCATGGGCAGAGATAGCCAGCAGTATATCGCCTTCCTGACCCAGGGCTCTTATCTGTTTGGAAAACACTTCGTTGAAGCTTGAATCGTTGGCGATAGAGCTCATCGTCAGGCTGTCGGCGCAAAGTGAGAGGGCTGGCAGAGCCGGACGCTCGCGATCAAAACGATTGAGTAACTCGGAAACGAAGTGCTGGGCATCGCCAGCTGCCCCCCCGTTGCCACAGGCCATGATTTTCCCTTCGTTTAACAGGGTCTGTACCATCATTTCTGCAGCGTCGGCGATCAGCGGTGGGAGTGCATCTGCCGAGCGAATTTTTGCGTCGATGCTGTCGGAAAAATGTTGCGTTATACGTTCATGCATGCCTGAAACCTTGAAATGAAAATCACAAAGGATTTTCACTTTGCTCCTTCTGAATCGCTTTTCTAGAATAATGCTCTTCTAAAAAGCGCGCTTCTGAATAGTAATCAGAAGGTTTTTAAAAAGCACTTTTGATCCATTCTAAGCTGTTTTGCCCTTTGGCGTCATGATTGTCAATGGATATTGCATCAAATCGACAAATCCTGTGGTTGTGCTGACGATATTTCTTTAAATAAACGGCTGCCGTCTTTCGGATTTTCTGCTGCTTAATATGATTAATTGTGCTGGCCGCATTACCGAACCGTGAACTGCCTCGAGAGCGAACTTCAATAAAAACCAGGGTGGATTGATCCAGCATGATCAGGTCTACTTCACCTGATTTGCAGGCAAAGTTAGTGTGCAGAAGCACAAGGCCTTGCTGTTTTAAATACAGCAAGGCGCTTTTTTCTGCCAGGACTCCTTTCCTATTGTTGAGATTGAGCGTCCAGGACATAGAGAGCAGGATTGTTGGTGAGGGTTGGGTTGATCGCTCTGTTTTTTCCAGAGAGCTGGCTCTCGGGTATTTTTGGTTTAACGATGGGGAGCGGGGTAAGCCGGCCATTTCTAAATATCTGCCAGGAAAGCTCGCGATGGACTTTTCCATTCGGAGTAATGCTCAGGGAGCCTGTTAGTCCTTGCAGCTGACTACCCTGTAAGCTTGAAAGCTGCTGGAGTCTTGGGTAGAGCTTGTAGGCGTCAGCGCCCAGGGCGTAAAGCGTTCCAAGCTGGCCTCTGGATTGTTTCCAGAGTGTGTTGATCTGTTGTTCCAGCTGGCTAGAGGTTCCGGGAATCAGCCATGGCATAATGGGAGCCCGAATGCCGTCCATATCCTGGTCCTGATTGGTGTTAGTGGTGCCTGAGAACGCACTGGATGTTGCGTACACCGGCACATTGCCAGCGTATTGATAGGCCAGGGCTGGTTTAAGTTGTCTGGCTTCCTGTGGGTTGGCACCAATCAATACCATATCGACATCCTGGCGGCGCCGAGCCTGGAATCCAAGCTTTTCTCCAAGTAAACGGTTAAGTTGTCTGTGTCTGGCTTCGCTCTGGTCTGTGTGAAGTAACCAGCCAGCAAGGCTGCTGAACTGGGTTTTTGCATCAAATTCACCAGAGCCGACAATTTCACCACCCAGTTCCTGCCATTTGGACTTGAAGGTGGTGTTAATTTTTTTACCCCACTCCGTATTGGGGGTTATGATGATTGCGGTTTTGTGCCCATCCAGCCGTCCTCGCTCTGCTGCCATAATGGCTTCATCTTCTGCAGAGAGTCCGAATTGGTAAAGGCCTGTTCGGTAGCTGCTAAGTGGTATGGGGGTTCCGGCAGGTGAAGGCTGGTTAGGTACGTCATTCAGGTAATTCAGCGCCAAAACTGGGATGCGATTGGTAATATCAGTATTTAACTCTTTTACTCGGCTTTTGTTCAGTGGGCCAATAATCAGTTGTGCGCCTTCATCGATAGCTTTGGAGGCCAGGTCATTAATGTTGCCGTTCTGGGTGTTATAAAACTGGAGTTCAGGAAGAGGCTCATCCCTGCTCATGGCTTCATAATGGGAAGCGAGCATGCCATCACGAACAGCTTCTCCTACTTTGCCCAGTCTTCCAGATAGTGGCAGTAATACGGCAATTTTGTCAGGGCGCTCTGTGGAGCTGCTCTTCAGTGCCTCAAAATCTCCGGGCAGGTATTGGTGCGCAGGGTGGTATGCCCAGTCCCGCTTCCATTGTTCAAGTCCGGTGAGTTGCTGGTCCAGACTGCGACCGCTCTGATAAATTAATGCAAGAGCCAGCCAGCCTTTAAGCTTTTGTGACTTTTCCTGCTTATAAAGGTTATTCAGCCGCTCCGCAGGAACATGCAGGAGCGTCTGCCAGAAGCTATCGTAATGAGGTTCTCGCTCTGCTTCGGTCAGATAGGGGCCAGCCAGCAGCCACTCATCCAATGAGGCCTGATATTCACCAAATCTTGAATAGGCCAGTGCTTTCAGAATATGGGTCTGGGCGTTAATGTAGGTATCGTTACTGATGATGACCGCTTCGCGGTCGAGCCACTCAAAGATAGCCCAGTCCTGATGATTGATCTGGGCAATCTGGGCCTGCTGAACAGCTAGCTCTGCCTGGATCCGCTTTGGCAGTTGCTCATAGGGCATCTGTTTCAGAATTTTTTGGGTGCGGGCCGGATCTTTTTTAATCAACTCTCTGGTGATTTCCAAAGTCAGGCTGGCCCGCTCTGGATAACTGAGTTTTTCAGCCTCAGTCAGTTGTTGGTCAATACCCTTAATGGAAGAAACCATCGGAGGAAGTGTTGCCTTTGGCTGTGACGAGCAGGCAGTAATAAAAACCGGAATAAGCGCTGCCATGGCGATGGCTGGCAGCTTTTTAGGTAGAGTATTTCGCAGAGCGGTAATATGGGTCATCATTTGAAGTCGTGGGCCAGCTCTTCTGGGAATGTCTTCGTTAATTGCTTTGATTGTACACAGGGCATGGAATCGACACTATAGGTTATAGCTATTGTATTTTCGACTGTAGCGCTGAGTTTAGCGTGTTTTAGCCTGACTTTCAGAGATAGGAAGGTGGTGTAGCAGGTGTGATAACAGGTTTGTCAGTAGTACTTGCTGATTGGTTATGTTTTTGATTTTTAATGCTGTATAGGATTCCTTGAGTGTGCTCAACAGGAGTTGGGCTTCGATAGTCTTTCAGGGAAGAGAGTATGAGTGTTACTGGCAATGGATCTGTGCAGATTTCCGGGCGTGATGTGGCATCCTTTTTTTTCAATACCAGAAAAGGGTTGAGTAGATTCGTTGGTGCTGTTTATTGGCTTTTTCGCTGGAAAGTGACTGTTCCGGAGAGCGCTTTAGTTAAGTGTATCTGGCCAATGCGGGATGCAGATTTTATTAAGTCTTACCTGAAAAGCAGGAAAATAACGTTAGCTGGCTCATGTCGCTATCGAGCACTGTCAAAGCAGCGGTATGTGAATAGTTGTGGTGCGCAATGCTTGCGGCAAATTGCTTATGAGCTTGGAATAAAAACTCTTCCAAAAAACAGGTTTTATAAGTTTGATGGGCAGTCCATTGAGGATGATAGTACTGAAGCGGCGATTTATGGTGTCGCTGGGAGGCTTGTTGATGAAAGAGGCAGCTTGAAGACGAGGCTGGATGATGGAGGTGGCTCAGACCCTATTGGTATCAATAATGCGGCTGTGATACTTGGGTTGGATAGTCGTCTATATTGTTCTTCAAGAATGACTGACTGGCACTTGCGGCAGAGTGATCCTTCACGCTGGAAAGAGATTAAAAGCCGCTGTTCAGTGCATCGCTCTTCCCCGCCACAGCTTTGCAATAATGAGCGGCTGATTGTTCTTGTTTCTAATGATTCTTTGGGAAGTTTTATTTTCAATAGTCAGGGTGTCAAACGTCATCATTATATTATGCAGAGGCCTGATGGGAGTTGCTATGACCCTTATGACGGGAAAAAATACATTTCTGTTGAAGCTTATTCTGCAAGCTCTGAAATGAAGCCGAATGGTATTTATATATTGGTTAGTGATAGGCAGTCTTATGCAAAAGCACCCTGTGCTAAGCTCAGTGTCAGCCGTGTATCAGAAGTAGCTGGTGCTTTTTCTAGTGGGTAACTGATAATATCAGGTCATTTGTTCATCTCTTGTTTTAGCGCTGTTTCGCCTTGTTTTACCTTTTCAAATACCTTGAAAGGTCTTCCTGATACCAATAAATATGTTATCAGCTCTGTTTTGCCGTCTTGGAATAATCAAAAAGTGTTAGGATACGGCCTGAGAAATTACATCGGTCCTTTTCTGTCATGTCTGACTCTCTTCTTTACATTGTTTCTACACCGATTGGTAACCTGGGGGATATGACCCCAAGAGCCATAGAGGTACTTCGTCAGGTTGACATTATAGCGGCGGAAGATACCCGGCACAGCAAACGATTGATGAATCACTTTGGTATTGATACCCCGTTGACTCCCTGTCACGACCACAATGAACGTCACCAGGCAGAGATGATTATCCGTCGTATGCAGGCAGGGGAAACAGTGGCGTTGATCAGTGATGCCGGCACTCCATTGATTTCTGACCCTGGTTTTTATCTGGTCAGGTCGGTGAGAGAGGCTGGCTTTCGGGTGGTTCCAGTGCCTGGGGCCTGTGCATTTATTGCCGCGCTGTCGGTCAGTGGTTTGCCGACCGACAGGTTCTATTTCGAAGGTTTCCTGCCAGCTAAAGGAGCGGGTCGTCGCAAGCGGATAGAGTCACTGGCTGCTTTTTCTAACACCTGGGGTGTTTATGAATCTCCACACCGTATCATGGAGCTGCTTGATGATCTGGTAACTGTGCTTGGCAGTGAAAGATATATTGCCCTGGCTCGGGAGATTACCAAAACGTTTGAGACTATTCTGGCGGGCACTGTTTCTGAGGTACAAGCTATTTTGGAGTCGGATTCTAATCAGCAGCGAGGAGAATTTGTTGTGCTGGTTGAGGGTCATAAAGAGAAGAAAGACTCTGAGATAGGCCGTGACATTGAAAAGATGTTGCAGCGTTTAATGGTCGATTTGCCTATTAAGAAGGCTGCTGCGGTTGTTGCGGATTTGACCGGGTTACGCAAAAAAGACCTTTATGAACTTGGTTTGAGTATAAAGGCCGGAGAATAAAATCCGGCAAAAAATAGTTAGATACAGTTGATTAACTGAAGCTCTACCAGTAATATTCGCCGCCGCGAGCTGGCCGGGCAGTCGCTGTTCATTCTGGTTGTTTAATCAGAGTGGAGGGAGGAAAGTCCGGGCTCCAGAGGGTAGGGCGCCAGGTAACGCCTGGGGGGCGAAAGCCTACGGAAAGTGCAGCAGAGAGTAGACCGCCTAAGTCAGTATTCTTTTTTGACGCTTGTTGGAAAAGAAGCAGGCCGGTAAGGGTGAAAGGGTGCGGTAAGAGCGCACCGCATGGCTGGTAACAGTCCATGGCACGGTAAACCCCGCCTGGAGCAAGACCAAATAGGAATCCTATAGGTGTGTCCCGCACTGGATTCGGGTAGGTTGCTTGAGGTGTCTGGTGACAGGCATCCCAGATGAATGACTGCTCAGGCCTGCTTTGGCAGGCTGGACAGAACCCGGCTTACAGGCTGGCTCGCGTCTTTTTTCTTTTAAAGCTGCTTTCGAGTAGTGCGCTGGTTTCTGATTTTCCGATCATCCTCCAGTGATCAGGTATGCTTTTCTTTGTGCCATGGGTCATTGCTTTCCAGTTTAAGTTTTTCAGATTTATTCCTTGCTAGGTTTCTTTGCGATAACGCCAGTTAATCCCAAAACGCTTATTTCCTAATTACAGTGGTGATTTCGATTTATTTGTGCTGTTCCTGTTTTGAATACAGTCAGTATATTTGGGGTTTATTGCTGCTGAACTTAGAAACGGTACGTTCATTCCATTTTCTTGCTGCGGGTAGGTGAGGTAGATCCCCCGCTTGACGTGGGTTTTCCAGATTCCTATAGTGTGCTTTAGTGGTGCAAAGTGGACTAATGTGGGGCAGGATGGAGTCAGCTTTCAAAAGGGTTGTATAAGTGACGGGTGCCGTAAGGTTTCCTAATGCAGGAACCAAGGAGAAGGCGACGTGTTTCGCGGTGTAAATGCCATTAATCTTGATGCCAAAGGGCGTCTTGCTATACCTACCCGTTACAGGCAGGTGTTGCGGGATCGCTGTGATGGCGCTTTGGTGGCAACGATAGATACCGATGAGCCCTGTTTGCTGATCTATCCGTTGGATGAGTGGGAGCTTATTCAGCAGAAGATTGAAGCGCTCCCCAGCTTTCATCCAATGACCCGCCGGATTCAGAGGCTTTTAATTGGCCATGCCACCGATGTTGATTTGGATGGTAATGGGCGAATTCTTATCCCTCCTCTGTTGCGTGATTACGCAGGTCTTGAAAAACGAAGTATTTTGCTGGGGCAGGGCAAGAAGTTCGAGCTTTGGGATGAACATTGCTGGAACGAACGCCGTGACCAATACCTGAAAGAAGCCAGTGAATCGGAAGAAATACCGGTAGAGCTGCAGTCGCTTTCTTTGTAACGCTCTCTTTATGAAGGGCCGCAATCGTCAGTTTTTGTGAAAAGTATATGAAATCGTTAGATCGTATTGAAAGCAGTGGCGAGGCCCGGGAAGAAGAGGTGGCTGACCCTATGCATAAAGCCCATGCTCATAAGACTGTGTTGCTTTATGAGGCTGTTGAGGCGTTGCTGACTGATCCTTCTGGTGTTTATGTCGATGGTACTTTTGGCAGAGGCGGGCACAGTCGATTGATTTTGAGTTCCCTGACAGAACAGGGGCGACTGATCGGGATTGATAAGGACCCTGCTGCGATTGCGACAGGGCATGAACTGGGGCAGCAGGACTCCCGGTTTTCGATTCATCATGGTTCATTTACCGATGTTGATTCAGTGAATGGCGAGCAGCAGGTAGATGGTATTTTACTGGATCTCGGGGTTTCTTCTCCTCAGCTGGATGATCCTGAAAGAGGCTTTAGCTTCATGCAGGAAGGCCCACTGGATATGCGCATGAATCATCAGGAAGGTGAAAGTGCCGCCGAATGGCTGGCCAGGGCAGAAGAGCAGGAAATCAGCCGGGTTATCTGGGAGTACGGTGAAGACCGGTTTTCGCGCAGAATGGCCAGAGCTATCGTCAGGGAGAGAGAGTTTGAGCCGATCCTGACCACTAAGCGTCTGGCAAGCATAATTGCTGCTGCCTGTCCAACCAAAGAAAAAGGTAAGCACCCCGCTACCCGTGCGTTTCAGGCAATCAGAATTCATGTTAATCGTGAACTTGAAGATCTTGTGCTTTGTCTTGATCGCGCATTGGAGAAGCTTAAGCCAGGTGGGCGATTGGTGGTGATCAGCTTTCACTCTTTGGAAGACCGGATTGCTAAACGCTTTATTCGTAAGCACCAGAAAGGTGATGAACACCCCAGTTGGCTGCCTGTTAGAGAGGACCAGTTGAATCGTCGTCTTAAGAGTTTGGGTAAAGCCATAAAACCTTCGAAGCAGGAAGTGGCTGAAAATGTCCGATCCAGAAGTGCTGTAATGCGTGTGGCAGAAAAGCTGGTCTGATGGTGGCGTTGTTTATGGATAGTCGCCTGCTCAGGATGAAAGTTATCCATTCTTATGGGCTAACTCTCCTGCTGCTGGTTTTGGTGGTGTTGTCTGGTTTATCCGTCGGATATGTATCCTACGAGAATCGACGCCTCCATAACCGGATTCAACAGGAGCTTGAAAACAGAAACAGCGCTCAGGTTGAGTGGGGCAAACTTCTTCTGGAGCACAGTACGCTGACATCTCCGGGAAGGATTGAAAAGGTTGCCAGGGAGAAACTGGGCATGGATGTGCCAAAAACTGATCAGATAGAAATGGTTCTGCCATGAGTCAGGGGCGGAAAGTATCTCAGAAAAATCGGTCTGCTTCAGAGAAGGCAGGCTGGCTGCGCGGTTCTGTCGACACTTTAAAGAAAAAGTGGCGCCTGAAAGTAGTCCAGAGTGTTTTGTTGGTTGCCGGATTGGCAATTGGTTATCGTATTGTTGATTTACAGCTGTTGGATCGACATTTTTTACAAAATGAAGGTGATAAACGTTCTGTCCGTTATGAGTCGGTAGCTGCCCATCGAGGGGTTATTTTTGATCGTAATGGTGACCCTCTGGCTGTCAGTACGCCTGTCGTTACTATATGGGCAGATCCGGAAGAACTTTACGGTGCCAGTGAGCACTGGCAGGCATTGGCTCGAGAGCTTGGTGTTTCTCTAAAATGGCTGTCCGACCGTGTTGAGGTGGCCAAAAAGCGAGACTTTATTTACCTCAAGCGGCAGCTGACACCCGAACAGGGTGCAAAGGTGATGGCGTTGAAGGTGCCAGGGGTGCAATCGATCAATGAGCATCGGCGTTACTATCCTGCGGCTGAAGTCGCTGCTCATTTGGTTGGCTTTACCAATATTGATGAGTCCGGGCAGGAGGGGCTGGAGTTAGCCTACAATGAATGGCTGTCCGGAGAGCCAGGTAAGCGAAGAGTATTAAAGGACCGAAAAGGCCAGCTTGCGCGTCAGGCAGAACTGATGAAAAGTGCCAGCCCTGGCAAAGAGTTAATGCTCAGTATTGATCTGAGGCTGCAATATATGGCCTACCGCGAGTTGAAAAAAGCGGTTGAGCTCTATAAAGCCAAGGCAGGTTCCCTGGTCATGCTTGATGTCAGGACCGGTGAAGTACTGGCGATGGTTAATCAGCCGGCATACAACCCCAACAACCGTGCCGGCATGCAGGCACATAAAATGCGTAATCGGGTGGTTACCGATATGGTTGAGCCTGGGTCAACGCTGAAGCCGTTTACCGTTGCAGCCGCTTTGGAGTCTGGCCAGTTTTACAAGAATTCGGTAATTAATACGACGCCTGGATATATGCGCCTTGGTAGGGATCAGGTAAAGGATTTCAGGAATTATGGCGCCATTGATGTGACCACAGTACTGAGAAAGTCCAGTAATGTCGGGGTTTCAAAAATGGCACTGGCTATTGGTCCGGACAAAGTGCTTGATCTGCTGCAGAGAGTTGGGTTGGGTCAAAGTTCCGGGACAGGGTTTCCTGGCGAGAACCCTGGCTATTTGCCGTACCGGGATCGCTGGAGTGATATTGAGATAGCAACATTGTCATTTGGCTATGGCTTGACCGTCACTCCTTTGCAGCTGGCCCAGGCCTACATGGTGCTTGGTGCTGGCGGGATTATGCGCCCGGTATCCCTGATCAAGCGTGATGTGATACCCGATGGTGTTCGGGTAATGGATCAGCAGGTTGCTGATGATCTGAAAAAAATGCTTCGCGAGGTCGTTCATGGTGGCACCGGTGGTCGAGCCATGATCGATGCGTTTGAAGTTGGAGGGAAAACCGGAACAGCCAGAAAGGTTGGGCCTAACGGTTATATCAAAGATCGCTATATAGGCATGTTTGCCGGTTTGGCGCCTATTGATAATCCACGGCTCGCAATGGTTGTGATTATTGATGACCCCTCTGGAAAAACCTATTACGGAGGCCTGACTGCTGCGCCGGTATTTTCCAAGGTAGCGGCTGGAGCACTTCGCCTGTTGGGTGTTGAGCCGGTAGATTCGGTAGCTGCAAGCTCTAGTCATCGCATGGCATTTATTCCCTATGCACTGCAGTTGGAAGAAATAACAGAAGGTGCGGGTGCCTCTTCTGTCTCTACGTTTAAAGAAGGTTGAAGCGAAAAGGCAATGACAGCTGAGAAAGAGAATACTCTGAATGGCGTACTCGCCGGGCTACAGTTACCTCCTGTGGCGGTAGACAAGGAGTTGAATCATCTGACCCTCGATAGTCGCAAGATCACCGGGGGCGAGTTGTTTATTGCGATTCCAGGTGCTCAGTCTGATGGCAGGAAATATATTGCAGATGCTCTGTCAAAAGGTGCTGCAGCAGTACTGGTCGATGACGATGAAGATTTTGACCCGCTTTCTGTTGCTGGTCATGAGTCTGTTTTTGTGGTGCCAAGGTTACGGGAAAAAGTTGGATCTCTTGCTAATCGCTTTTATCGGCACCCTTCTGAACAGCTTAAGATCATTGGCGTGACAGGAACCAATGGCAAAACTTCCTGCTGCTGGTTTATCTCTGAAATTCTTAAGCAGCAGGGGAAGCCATGCGCTTTGATGGGGACGGTTGGTCGAGGTTTACCTGGCCAGATGGAGGCTTCATTAAATACAACCAGTGATGTTGTCTCTTTGCACCAATACCTTGACCACCTGGTTGCTGATGGCGTTCCGGCGCTGGCGATGGAAGTTTCATCCCATGGACTCGACCAGGGACGGGTGTCCGGCGTTTCTTTTGAAGTTGCTCTCTTTACCCATATCAGTCGAGACCATCTGGACTACCACGGCTCTCTGGAAGAGTACGCAGCAGCTAAAGCCAAACTATTCTCACACTGCAGTTATCGCTATGCCGTTATTGGCAAAGATGATGCTTTCTCAGAGCTGATGCTTTCATCCTGTCCTCAGGGGACGAATAGAATAACCTGGTCACTGCAGGACGCCTCTGCAGATGTCTATCTGAGTGATATTCAAACGCTTCCCCAGGGGTTCAGGGCAAGCGTTCATTCGCCTTGGGGAAGTGGTGATTTGAACACTGCTCTGCTGGGGCGTTTCAATCTGGAAAATCTTCTGGCAGTTATCGCCGCTCTGGGGGTTCAGGGATACTCGCTCGATAGCCTTTTAGCTGCAATTCCCCTAATTTCTACACCTCCTGGCAGAATGCAGCAGTTTGGTGGAGGCAGTCAGCCTCTTGTTCTGGTGGATTACGCTCATACGCCTGATGCTATTGAGAGTGTGCTCTCATCACTGAGAGAGCATTGTTCTTTAATAAAGCGTTCCATAAAAGAGTGCGAACAAGGCGTCAGTAATATTGTCTGTGTATATGGCTGTGGTGGTGACAGGGATCGGGGTAAGCGCCCCTTGATGACGGCTGCTGCACTTAATGGGGCGGATAAAATAGTGCTCACCAGTGATAACCCGAGAACGGAAGATCCTGAGCAGATTTTTACCGATGCCCTGGAAGGTGTTTCTAATCAGGATCGTCAGCGAATGAGTGTGATTGCTGACCGATCGGAAGCAATTCATTCAGCAATCACTGCGGCCAGTGCTGGCGACATTATCGTGATTGCTGGCAAGGGTCATGAGAACTATCAGGAAATTAATGGTGTTCGACATCACTTTGATGATGCAGAACAGGTTCAGTCATCCTTACAGTCTCAGTACTGCAACGTTGTCCAAGAAACGGTTCAAGAAAGGGGCCAGGCATGATTGAATCAATATCTCTTTCCAGGCTTGCCGAAATTGTTCATGGGCAGTTGCATGATCACTTATTGGATCAGCCATCGGTAACCGGTGTCAGTATTGATACTCGAACTCTCAAATCAGGTGACCTGTTTATTGCCATTAAAGGCCCTCGCTTTGATGGGCATGCCTATTTGAGGCAGGCTCACTCTGCTGGTGCTGTCGCTGCACTGACAGAGCATTTTGTTACTGATGCGCCATTACCTCAGATCGTTGTTGAAAACACAGAAAAGGCATTGGGGCTGCTGGGCGCAGCTAATCGCAATAGCTTTAGTGGCTGTCTGGTGGGTGTGACCGGTTCCTGTGGGAAGACTTCGGTTAAAGAGATGCTGATGGCTATCTTTTCTGAAGCGGGCCCAACACTGGCAACAGAAGGTAATCTGAATAATGCCCTGGGTACCCCGTTAACGTTATTGAAAATAAACGCTGATCATCAATTTGCAGTGGTTGAAATGGGAACCAGTGCGCCCGGTGAAATTGAATACATTGCCAATATGGGGCGTCCGGATATTTCGTTGATCACGAATGCTGCTGAAACCCATCTGGCTGACCTGAAAACTGTTGAGGGAGTGGCCTGGGAAAAAGGCTTTATTCTGGATGCGCTTCCAGCCAACGGTATTGCTGTATTGAATCTGGATGATCGCTTTTACCGTGAGTGGTTTGATCGTGTTCTAAAGGAAACTGATCGGCGGGTCGTCAGCTTCAGTAACCAAAATACTGAGGCAGACTGTTTTGCCAGTGATGTTGAACCAAACCAGGTCGGCACACGGTTCACGCTCAATATTCGTGGGAATAATAAGCAGTCTGAGTCAGAAAAAGTAGAGCAGGTATCGATCCAGCTTTCATTCTGGGGGCGCTATCAAGTAGCGAATGCCTGTTGTGCTGCTGCCGTTGCAGCAGCCAGCGGCCTGCCTCTGGACATTATTGCTTGTGGGTTGGAAAATGCCCGGCCTTATCAGCGGCGTGGTCAGCGTTTTACTCATGCCAGCGGTGCGGTCTTAATTGATGAGACATACAATGCCAACCCGAAAGCAACATTGGCTGCTATTGACCAGCTGGTGGACTGTGGTGGGAAAAAAATCATGGTCTTCGGTGACATGCTGGACCTTGGCGAGATATCGGATGAACGCCATCAGGATATTGGGCGCTACGCCAGAGAGCAGGGAATTGATCAGTTATTGAGTTATGGTCCTTCTGCGCGTTTGGCTAGTGAAGCTTTTGGTGCAGGGCTGCATTTCGAAGAAAAGAGTGAGCTGATTGCCTGGCTGGATGCGCAACTTCAGAGCAGCCTCGATGAAAAGGTTGCAGTAATGGTGAAAGGATCAAAGGGGATGAAAATGTTGGATATTATCCAGGCTCTGGCAGGGGCTGATTATAAGGGAGATGCCTGATGCTGGTCTGGCTGGCAGATTATTTATCCCAGTATTACCATGGATTTCTGGTTTTTAAATACCTCACGTTGAGAGGTATTTTTGGGGTTTTAACCGCTCTGACCATGAGTCTGTGGCTGGGGCCTCATTTTATCCGGAAGCTGAGTTTTTATCAGATTGGCCAGGCCGTGCGTGATGATGGCCCTCAAAGTCATTTGAGCAAGGCCGGTACTCCCACCATGGGTGGTGCCCTGATTCTTATCTGTATTGCCATCAGTACACTGCTCTGGGCCGATCTGAATAACCGTTACGTCTGGGTCGTATTGGCCGTTACCGGCATTTTTGGTGCCGTTGGCTGGGTGGATGATTACCGGAAAGTGGTGGAGAAAAACTCTCGGGGGCTACCTGCTCGCTGGAAGCTTTTCTGGCAATCAGTTGCGGGGCTTGGAGCTGCATTCTTTCTGTTCTTTACAGCCCCCTCGGCCACAGAAACGACTTTGATTATTCCATTCTTCAAGAATGTGACGCTTCAGCTTGGGCCTTTTTTCATAATCCTGGCCTATTTGACCATTGTGGGTTCCAGTAATGCGGTGAATCTGACGGATGGGCTGGATGGCCTGGCCATTTTGCCAACCGTTATGGTGGCTTCAGCACTGGCTATTTTTGCCTACCTTAGTGGACATGCGACATTTGCCCAGTATTTGTTGATTCCTGCGGTTCCTGGCGCCGGAGAGCTTGTGGTGTTTTGTGCTGCCATTGCTGGCGCGGGCCTCGGTTTCCTCTGGTTCAATACCTACCCGGCTCAGGTTTTTATGGGTGATGTGGGCGCCTTGGCCCTTGGTGCTGCACTGGGTGTCATTGCCGTTATTGTTCGTCAGGAAATTGTCCTGATAATCATGGGCGGTGTTTTTGTAATGGAAACGGTCTCTGTAATCTTGCAGGTCGGATCCTATAAGTTGACCGGTCGTCGTATATTTCGTATGGCGCCGCTGCATCATCATTTTGAGTTGAAAGGATGGCCTGAACCGCGAGTCATCGTGCGTTTTTGGATTATTACTATCGTGCTGGTTTTGATTGGACTGGCGTCTTTGAAAATTCGTTAAGTGCGTATATGGGTAATGGGATTGTGACGAGCAGCGTTGTTGAAAGAGAGCCAATGGGATTGATTGGCTCCAGCTGTAACCGGGTCATTATCGGTCTTGGCAAGACCGGGTTGTCCTGTGCCCGTTATCTTCATAGTCAAGGGTTGCCTTTCAAAGTTATTGACACTAGAGAAAACCCTCCCGGGGAAGAGGAGTGCCGTCAGTTATTTCCTGATGCTCCACTTCATACGGGTGGCTTTAATGAGCAGTGGTTAATGGCTGCTGATGAGTTAGTGGTTAGTCCGGGTGTTGCCCTGAACGAACCGTCTATTTCCAGAGCCATTGAAAATGGGGCTACAGCTATTGGCGACATTGAGCTGTTTTGTCGGGCGGTGAATACTTGCTCGTTGAACAAGCCTATCGTGGCAATTACCGGTTCCAATGGCAAAAGTACGGTGACGACTCTGGTTGGAGAAATGGTCAGGCAGTCCGGACTTAATCCGGGGGTAGGAGGCAATATTGGAACTCCTGTTCTTGACTTGTTGGGTGATGACAGCATCGATGTTTATGTTCTGGAGCTTTCCAGCTTTCAGTTGGAAACCACTCACAGCCTTCGTGCAACGGCAGCGACGGTTTTGAACCTCAGCCCTGATCATATGGATCGTTATCCGACACTGGCTGAATATCATCAGGCAAAACAACGCATTTACAGAGGGTGTGGAACCGCAGTATTTAACAGGGATGACCCTCTCACCTCGCCTTTATTACCGGTAACTTCTGGAGCAGTGACCTTTACCAGGGGAGCTCCGGACCTGGGGCAGATGGGACTTCTTCCAGATGATGAAGGTATCTGGCTGTGTAAGGGGCTGGAAAAGCAGATGAATACGCGGCAGATGAAACTCAAAGGGCATCACAATTATTTGAATGCCCTTGCTGCATTAGCTCTGGGGGAGGCGATAGGCCTTGATTCCAATGCCATGTTTGAAGCACTCGTGTCATTTCCTGGATTGAAACATCGTTGTCAATGGCTGGGCGAGTATGAGGGTGTTACCTGGTTTAATGACTCTAAAGCCACTAATGTCGGAGCCTCTGTTGCAGCGATTGATGGTCTTGGTGAAGGGCTTGAGGGCCGCATTATTTTGATTGCCGGTGGCGATGGAAAGGGGGCTGATTTTACCGAATTAAAGCCGGCAGTAGACCGATATGTCAGTCATCTTGTTTTGATTGGAAGAGATGGGCCGGCTATCGAACAAGCGGTTAAAGGAAGTGTCGCGATTCATAACGCGAGCAGTCTGGAAGAGGCAGTAAGTATTTCTGCTGAGTTGGCTGAAGAAGGAGATGCTGTGTTGCTGGCACCTGCCTGTGCCAGCTTTGATATGTTCAACAGCTTTGAGCATCGGGGCGACCGATTTGCTGAGCTGGTCAATGGTTTGATTTTATGCTGAAACGGGTCCGCCAAAGCTTTCTTCGTGAGAAAGAAGCCTCAGAACAGGATGTATCGATGTCCATGCGCATTGATATGGTTCTGTTGGGTGCTGTGCTGGCTCTGCTTGCTATTGGTTTGGTCATGGTAGGTTCGGCATCCATGGATGTTTCCAGTGCCACCTTTGGTGATCCGTTGAGAGTTGTCCTTAAACAGTTTCTGTTTATGGGGGTTGGACTGTTTGCTATGGGGCTGATGATGCTTTTGCCCATCAGTCGGATGCAACAGATGAGTTGGTTGGGGCTTTTACTCGCTTTTTTCCTGCTGGTGGTTGTACTGATTGTTGGTCGGGAAATCAATGGCAGTGTCCGTTGGATTCCACTCGGCTTCTTCAATCTTCAGGCTTCGGAAGTTGCCAAACTTTGTGTGGTTATTTATCTGGCGGGTTATCTGGTCCGTCACCTGGAAGAGGTGCGTACCCAGTGGAGCGGCTTTATCAAACCAATGCTTGTTATGGCCGGATTAGCCTTGCTTCTACTTGCGGAGCCTGATTTGGGGGCGCTGGTTGTTCTGACGGTTGCTGTAATGGGTATGATCTTTATGGCTGGCGCCCGGTTTCATCAGTTTCTCGTTATGATTGCCGGGGTTATTATCCTGATTGGTCTGATGATTTGGATGGAACCTTATCGGATGGCCCGTATTACATCGTATATGGATCCCTGGGCTCATGCTTTTGGCAGTGGTTATCAATTGACGCAGGCATTAATTGCTTTTGGTCGTGGAGCTTGGCTGGGCGAAGGGCTGGGGAATAGTATTCAGAAACTTTTTTACTTGCCTGAGGCTCATACGGATTTTGTTTTTGCTGTTTTAGCGGAAGAATTCGGTGTTGTAGGTTCGTTATTATTGCTTGCTTTATTTCTATTTGTTGCCTGGCGCTCACTTCAGCTAGGTTCGAGATCTGAAGATAAAGGGCTGTTGTTCCATGGATTTGTTGCCTATGGAATAGCTCTGTTGTTTGCCAGTCAGGCTTTGATCAATATTGGCGTGAATACTGGCTTGCTCCCCACTAAGGGTTTGGCTTTACCGCTGATCAGCTATGGAGGCAGTAGTTTGATTGTGAACTGCCTGGCATTTGGTATTTTGTTGCGCATTGATTTTGAGCGGCGACAGGCCAAGGCGGTTGAGGTTAAGCCTGTAGCAGGCCGAAAGGCTACTGAGAAAACATTGGAAAGAAAATCGAGCGGAACTGCTGGAGGAAGTATTCATGGCTGAGCAGGCACCTCTGGTGGTTATTATGGCAGGTGGCACCGGTGGACATATCTTCCCCGGTCTGGCTACTGCAGATGGTTTGATAAAGCAGGGGTACCGTGTTCATTGGCTGGGTACTCCCGGAAGCATGGAGGCTGACCTGGTTCCGAGGCACGGGATTGATATTAGTTTTATCCCGGTGACAGGGCTGCGAGGAAAAGGGTTGAGCTTTTTATTGAAAGCCCCCTGGCGCCTGATGGTTTCACTGATTAAAGCGATTCGGGTATTGAGAGCTCATAAACCCGTATGTGTTGTTGGTATGGGGGGGTATGTGACAGGGCCGGGTGGTGTTGCGGCCAGGTTGTTAGGTATTCCTCTGGTGGTTCATGAGCAGAATGCTGTTGCTGGTTTGACGAATAAACTGTTGGCAAGAATTGCCTCTCGTGTGCTTGAGGCATTTCCGGGAACGTTTGCCAGAGTCTCTTCGGGGGTGGCCAGAAAAGTGCTGTTGACCGGGAATCCGGTGCGGTCGGATATAGTGACGGTTCCTGCCTGTAAACCCCACTCGCCTTTGCGCTTGCTGGTGGTTGGTGGTAGCCGCGGTGCCCTGGCTATTAATGAACGGGTTCCACAGGTTCTGAAAAAATGTGATGGCCGGGTAGAGGTCTGGCATCAAACGGGTAAGGTAAATTTTGAACAGTGCCAAACCGGTTACCAGCAGCTGGGTGTTTCTGGTCGGGTAGAGCCTTTTATTGATGATATGGCTCAGGCTTATGAGTGGGCTGATCTGGTACTCTGCCGGTCTGGTGCATTAACCATCGCTGAGCTGGCCGCGGCAGGAAAAGCTGGAATCCTGATACCATTTCCCCATGCGGTAGATGATCATCAGACAGTTAATGGGCATTATCTGGTGGACAGAGGTGCTGCCCTGATGGTTCAGCAAAAAGATTTGGATGTAGACGGTTTGACAAAAATGATTCTGGAGCTGGCGGATAATCCGGACCGGCTTGAAGTAATGGCCTCATCGGCAAAAGCCGCCAGTCTGCCACAGGCGACAGGTGATGTGGTTCGACACTGCCTTGAAGCGGCTGGTCAGGAGGTCTCCTATGCCTAATTTAAAGAGTCGTATTCCTGTTGTGGCAGTACCGGAGATGAGACGAATCCGCAAAATTCATTTTGTGGGTATTGGTGGTTCTGGAATGTGTGGTATCGCTGAGGTGCTTCTGAACCAGGGGTATGAAATCTCTGGTTCAGATATTCGTGCATCGGCAGTAACCGAGCGCCTGGAGCAGTTGGGTGTTGAGGTTTTTATTGGGCATCAGGCTGAGAATGTAACCAGTGCGGATGTGGTTGTTACCTCGACTGCTGTTGCAGGGAGTAACCCTGAAGTCGTTGAAGCCGAAAGTCGTCGTTTGCCTATCGTACCTCGTGCCCAGATGCTGGCGGAATTGATGCGTTATCGACATGGTATTGCGGTGGCAGGAACGCATGGTAAAACCACCACGACCAGCCTGCTTGCGTCAGTACTGGGATTCAGTGGTATGGATCCAACCTTTGTTATTGGTGGAAGACTTAATTCAGCGGGTACCAATGCGAAGTTGGGCGGAAGCCGTTATCTGGTCGCTGAGGCGGATGAGTCGGATGCATCTTTTCTTCACTTGCAACCGATGGTCTCAATTGTCACCAACATCGATGCCGACCATATGTCCACCTACGATGGTGACTTTGGCAAGCTGAAAAAGACGTTTATCGACTTTTTACATAATCTGCCTTTTTATGGTGTCGCTATTGTCTGTATCGACTGCCCTGTGGTTCGGGAATTGTTACCGGAAATTAAGCGACAGGTGATCACCTATGGCTTCAGTGAAGATGCAGACTACCAGGCTGTGAATGTTCGTCAGCAGGGCATGAAAACCAAATTTGACCTGGTTCGTCGAGCTACGACGGATGCTGAAGAAGCCCCTGTTGCTATTGAGCTTGCGATACCGGGCCGCCACAATGTGTTGAATGCGCTTGCAACATTTGCCGCTGCCTCGGATGAGGGGGTGCCGGATCAGGTAATTGCTGAAGGCTTGAGCCTGTTTGACGGTGTTGGCCGTCGCTTCCAAGTGTTGGGGGACTTTAATACCGGTGCTGGTGAAGTGATGCTGGTGGATGACTATGGTCACCATCCCACTGAAGTGGATGCAACGATTAAAGCGGTTCGTGACGGATGGGGTGATAAACGACTGGTTATGATTTATCAACCGCATCGATTTTCGCGAACCCGTGACCTGTACGAAGACTTTGTTAATGTTCTCTCTAGGGTTGATGTTCTTCTGTTGATGGAAGTGTACCCTGCCGGGGAAGAGCCAATTGCAGGTGCTGACAGCCGATCCCTGTGTCGGAGTATTCGTCAGCGTGGACTGGTTGACCCGATTTTTATTGCCCGGCCTGACGAAGTGGAATCGGTATTGGCGGATGTGCTGCAGGATGGTGACCTGCTTCTGGCTCAAGGGGCTGGAGATATTGGTGCTCTGGCACTCAGGCTTGCTCAGAGTGAGCTGGGGTTGCTTGCTGAACGGTAAGGGCGCTGAAAACGTAGCTACGAATTGATTAGAAAAGGGATACAGTGCATGAAGTACGACCGGAGTTGTGATCACTTTGATCCAAAGGCTTTTGGAAAGGTCGCTGTACTTTTTGGTGGTAACTCCGCAGAAAGGGAAGTGAGTTTGACCAGTGGCGAGCGGATTTATGCTTCGCTGACCCGGCAGGGTGTAAAGTGCCAGTTAATTGATACCTGCGAAAATGCAGTTGAACAGCTGCAGGCATATGGTCCTGATTATGCCTTTATTGCCTTGCATGGTCGGGGTGGTGAGGATGGCACCATGCAGGGGCTGCTGGAAACCATGGGGATCCCATACTCTGGTAGTGGTGTAATGGCATCGGCACTGGCGATGGATAAGTACCGTTGCAAACTGCTGTGGCAATCCATTGGTCTGCCGACTCCTGAATTTGCCCTGGTAATGGGGGCAGATAACCTTGGGCATGCGGAGTCTTTACTGCCGGCTTTTGTGAAACCGAGTATGGAAGGTTCCAGTGTTGGTGTGGCAAGAGTAGATCGAAGAGAAGATCTGGAGGCTGCTTGTCAACGCGCAGGTGAGCACAAAGGCCCGGTATTGGTGGAGTCGTTTATCGACGGCCCTGAGTTTACGGTGGGTATCCTCAATGATCAGGCACTGCCTGTCATCAGGATTGAGGCAGAGGGTGAGTTTTATGATTACGAAGCCAAGTATCTGTCTGATAATACCCGCTACTCAATTCCCTGTGGGCTGACTTCTATTAAGGAGCAGGAGCTTCAGGCTGTCGCTCTGACGGCATTTGAAACTCTGGGATGTTCGGGCTGGGGGCGTGTTGATTTTATGCAGGATCAGCAGGGACGGTTCTGGTTGCTGGAAGTCAATACAATTCCGGGAATGACAGATCACAGTCTGATGCCTATGGCTGCTGCTGATGCAGGGTTATCTTTCGATGAGCTGGTCATTGAGATATTGAAAGCTGCGAATGTCAGATAGAGCAGGATTTTCCATTTCTGCCAGTCGTCCTGGAGAGGTGCGTGGTGCTTCTCGAAAAGGGGGGCGACTGGAGGATGGAAGAAAAGGAAGAAGGCAGCTGCCGTGGAAAAGAGTACTGCAAATTCTGTGTTCTCTTTTTCTGTTGGCGGGATTGGTAGCTTCAGCGCCCTGGCTGATGAACTGGTTGAACCAGCCGATAGCACGGGTGGAAGTGCATTCTGCTTTTGAGCATTTGTCCAGAGAAGACGTTGAGAAAGAGTTGCAGCCGCTTTTGCAGGTGCGTTTTTTTTCTCTGGACCTGAAACAGATGCAAGCGGTACTTCTGGAAATGCCTTGGGTAAAAGAGGCCTCTGTTCGGCGGCACTGGCCCGATAGTGTTCAGTTGAGCCTTGAGGAGCAGCAGCCGGTAGCCAGATGGGGGCGTACTCACCTTATCAGCAATGAGGGTGAGGTGTTTGCCCCGAAGGATATTGCTGACTTTTCCGGGATGCCGGTTCTTGCAGGTTCAGAAGAGTCCGCAGCTGAGGTCATGCAGCAATATCTGGCCATTAGCCAGTTGCTAAGACCCATGGGTCTTAGACTTAAAACGCTGAAACGAAGTGAAAGTGGCTCATGGCGCTTTACCGTCGGGCATGTTGAGGTCAATATTGGCCGAGACCGAAGAATGGAAAGGTTGCAGCGTTTTGTTCGGCTTTACCATGCAAAGCTGGAGCCTCGTTGGCAGCAGGTAGAGCGGGTGGATTTACGGTATTTGAATGGTGCTTCGGTTGCCTGGGGTCAGAGCAGTCAGGCAGGCTCGGATTCATAATGGATAGAGAAGTTTGGGAAGATTGATGCCATGACAGCGGCAGATAATGGAAGATTGATCGTTGGGTTGGACATAGGCACTTCAAAAGTGGTGGCTATTGTTGGAGAACTCAACGCTGAGGGTGACATTGAGGTCATCGGCATTGGCTCGCATATTTCACGTGGGCTCAAACGTGGCGTCGTCGTAAATATAGATTCTACAGTCCATGCCATTAAGCGAGCTGTCGAAGAGGCCGAGCTTATGGCTGGCTGCCAGATTCATTCGGTTTACGCAGGCATTGCTGGTAATCATATTAAGAGCCTAAACTCCCATGGCATCGTTGCAATACGTGAGCGGGAAGTGAATGGTGCAGATATTGATCGTGTGATTGATGCTGCCCAAGCAGTTGCTATTCCCGCTGATCAACGCATTCTTCATATCCTTCCACAGGAATATGCCATTGATAACCAGGAGGGGATTAAAGAGCCTCATGGTATGTCTGGCGTCAGGCTTGAGGCTAAAGTCCATTTGGTGACTTGTGCCGTGAATGCTGCACAGAATATTGAAAACTGTATCCGTCGCTGCGGTCTTGAGGTGGACGACATTATTCTTGAACAACTGGCCTCCAGTTATTCAGTGCTCTCGGAAGATGAGAAGGAGCTGGGCGTTTGCATGGTTGATATTGGTGGTGGCACTACAGATATCGCCATCTTTACCGATGGGGCTATTCGTCATACGGCTGTAATCCCCATTGCAGGTGATCAGGTGACGAATGATATCGCCATGGCACTACGAACGCCTACGCAAAATGCTGAAGACATAAAGATTAAGTACGCCTGTGCTCTGGCGCAGCTGGCGGGTGCCGATGAAACCATTAAGGTTCCCAGTGTGGGAGATCGGGCGCCCAGAGAACTATCCAGACAGGCTCTGGCAGAGGTTGTCGAACCTCGTTATGACGAACTGTTTACGTTGATAAATGCTGAAATCAGGCGCAGTGGTTTTGATGATCTTATCCCGGCAGGTATTGTACTGACGGGGGGGACCTCGAAAATTGAGGGTGCGATAGAGCTGGCGGAGGAAATTTTCCATATGCCTGTTCGCCTCGGGGTACCCCAGGCTGTAAAAGGACTCAGTGATGTGGTCAATAACCCCATTTATTCGACAGGGGTTGGCCTGCTTCATTACGGTCAGAAGATGCAGAAAGACGGATTGAAAAAAACGGTTACCAGTAAGTCTCAGGATACCGGGCTGATTGACAGGATGAAGAGTTGGTTTCAGAACTTTTGATGCTTTTGTTGATGCATTAGTTGACGAGAGTGGCAGGAAAAATTCAGTAACGGTATTGGTAAGAATTTGTTAGATTGAGGGTGATAAAAAGGAGATGGCCATGTTTGAACTGGTGGATAACGTACCGCAGGAAGCGGTCATCAAAGTCATCGGCGTCGGTGGCGGCGGTGGCAATGCAGTTTGCCATATGCTGAAAAGTCAGCTGGAAGGTGTTGAGTTTGTTTGTGCCAATACCGATGCCCAGGCACTGAAAAAGCAGCATGTGCAGGCCCATACACACTTGCAGCTGGGAGCCTCTATTACACGAGGGCTAGGCGCGGGTGCCAATCCAAATGTTGGCCGTGAGGCTGCTATGGAGGATCGTGAGCGCATTGCTGAGTTGCTCAAGGGTGCAGATATGGTCTTCATTGCTGCTGGCATGGGTGGTGGGACCGGAACCGGTGCTGCTCCTGTTGTCGCTCAAGTGGCTAGAGAGCTGGGGGCCTTGACAGTCGCGGTGGTAACCAAGCCTTTTGGTTTTGAAGGCAAGCGCAGAATGTCGATTGCTGAAGAAGGCCTGAAAGAGCTTCAGGAGCATGTAGACTCTCTGATCACCATCCCCAATGAGAAGTTGTTGCCGGTACTGGGCAGTGATGTCAGTCTGTTAAATGCTTTTGGTGCCGCCAATGATGTTCTGCTTGGTGCGGTTCAGGGGATTTCTGAATTGATTACTCGTGACGGTCTCATTAATGTTGACTTTGCAGACGTTCGTACCGTGATGTCGGAAATGGGCATGGCGATGATGGGTACAGGTGTTGCCACCGGTAGTGGACGTGCTGCAGAAGCCGCTGAGAAAGCTATTCGAAGCCCGCTATTGGAAGATGTGGATCTTCAGGGGGCGAAAGGTGTACTGGTCAATATCACTGCAGGCCTCGACTTTACTGTTGGGGAATACAATCAGGTAGGCGACGTAGTTAGTCAGTTTGCTTCCAATGATGCTACTGTTGTTATTGGTACTGTTATTGATCCGGAGTTGACTGATGAGCTCAGAGTTACGGTTGTGGCTACCGGTATTGGTGCAGGTAGTGCCCCTAAAGAGCACTTAAAAGTTGTTGAGAAGTCGCCACCAAAAAATAAAGATGGCACTCCCAATTATGAAGGGTTGGAGATTTCACCGGTTTTGCGTAATCCTCGCCGAAATGAAGATGAAGTAGAACCCAGGTCAGAACCTAGAAGGTCGGCAGCGTCAGGTGATAATGTGGATTATCTTGATATTCCAGCATTCCTGAGGCGTCAGGCTGATTAATCAGGGCGTAGAAATGCGAACTTGTCTCAATTGTTACTTTTGTTACAATGTGACGTTGCATCCAAATAATAGGGACCTTACAGGTCGCGGAACAGCGTTATCATGATCAGACAGCGTACACTGAAAAATATTATTCGTGCTACAGGTGTGGGCCTTCACTCCGGTGAAAAGGTTTACCTCACTCTCAAGCCTGCACCTGTAGATACCGGCATCATTTTCTGTCGAACAGACCTTGATCCAGTGGTAGAAATTCCAGCGCATGCCCTGAATGTTGGGCAAACGACGCTTTGTACTTCTTTGCATAAAGATGGGACGCGTATTGACACCGTTGAGCACTTGCTCTCTGCTTTGGCTGGACTGGGTATTGATAATGCCTACGTTGAAGTCAGTGCTCATGAAGTTCCGATTATGGATGGCAGTGCTGGTCCATTTGTATTCCTGTTGCAATCTGCAGGGATTCAGGAACAGAATGCGCCTAAGAAATTTATCCGCATCAAAGAAGATGTGACGGTTACTGATGGCGACAAAACTGCAACCTTCAAACCGTACAACGGGTTTAAAGTAAGTTTCACCATTGACTTTGATCACCCTGTTTTCAAAAGTCGCTCTCAAACAGCATCAATCGACTTCTCCAGTACTTCATTTGTGAAGGAAGTCAGCCGGGCACGTACTTTTGGTTTTATGAGTGATGTAGAGTATCTCCGCTCTCAGAATCTTGCTCTTGGCGGCAGTGTTGACAATGTAGTTGTTGTTGATGATTACAGAATTCTCAATGAAGACGGCCTTCGTTATCATGATGAATTTGTTAAGCATAAAATGCTGGATGCAATTGGTGACCTCTACTTGTTGGGGCACAGTCTGATTGGTCAGTTTATTGGTCACAAATCCGGACATGAGCTTAACAATAAGCTGGTTAGAACCTTGTTGGCTAATGAGAAGCTGTGGGAGATTGTAACTTTCGAAAATGCGGAGGTATCTCCAATTTCCTATCAGAAGCCTGTTGCGGTTCCTGCTTGACGGCTGCTGTTGAGTAAACGCTGATCTGAGACGTTTTTTTATGAGGCTAGGTGTTTTTTTAGCCTTGAATTAAGCCACTTTATAGTGGCTTTTTTTATGGGCGCAGAAAGTAGGGCATCTTAATTTTCGCGTTTTAGCTGTGTTCGTACATTTGTCTTTTAGTGGTGTTTTTTTGACGTTATGCTGGATAGCTTTAATAGTATTCAAAAATATTGTTTTATAACGATAAAATTAGTATTAGGAGTTTTCTCTTTATCGCAAGCAGAATGTAGATGAGAATTATTCCTTAAAGGTACAATCCGCTCTTGGCTTCGTTGTTATGTAAAGTGCCTAAAATATAATAGTGGGGATGTGCTATTGGTATGGCATTAAGGGCTGCTAATGAAAATCATTGTTGTTAATCAGGATCACTCTCGAACTCGAACCTACTCTGGTAGTGGCAAGGGAGTCGGGTTTCTGGTGTGCTGTGCCTTCTTGTTATCCATGGCCATAGGTGCCGGTGTTACCTATGGCTGGCTTACCAGTAACCAGGAGCAGATGCTGACAAGGGAAGGGCTGAAGAACTGGAAACAGGCGTTAGATGCCCAGCAGCAGGATCTCGGGCTTGTCCGTCAGCAGACACAGTACCAGCTTGATGCCTTGATGCTAAGACTCTCTGAGCTTCAGGGGCGTATGACCCGGCTTGATGCGCTTGGAGAGCGTCTCACTACCAAAGCAAAGCTGGACGATGGAGAATTTGATTTCAGTGAAGTTCCTGCACTGGGTGGTCCCCAGGAGCTGTCTGAAACTGACCATGCATACAGTAATGTAACGTTACTTGATGCCATTGATCAATTAGCAGACCAGATTGACAATCGTGAGCAGCAGCTGGATCTACTGGATAACCTCATCTCTAACAGAACACTTCACGATGATGCTTTTCTAGCAGGTCTTCCTGTCAGAAAAGGCTGGCTGTCTTCACGCTATGGGCGTCGTACAGATCCGTTTACTGGTAAAGCAGCTTGGCATAATGGTGTTGATTTTGCGGGTAAGCGCGGCTCAGACATTATTTCAGTTGCTGCCGGTGTTGTTGTCTGGTCAGGGACCCGCTCAGGCTTTGGGCTTCTGGTCGAGGTTAACCATGGAAATGGCTATCTGACACGTTATGCCCATAATGATGAAAGTATGGTCAAGGTCGGTGATATTGTCACCAGAGGGCAGGCTATTGCAAAAATGGGCAGTTCAGGGCGATCAACAGGGCCTCATGTTCATTTTGAGGTGTTGAAAAATGGTAAGCCTCAGGATCCTTCGAGGTATATTTATAGAGCCAGTAAGTAATTACTGGCTTTTTTTGGTTCTTTCTGTCCAGCTTCCCATCTCTAATTTGATTTCGCCATTATTCAAATAGCACCGGAAGATTTCTTTTCTTCTTTATTGCTTGTTTGTGATCTAAGTTTGTATGTCAGGTGTCTATTCTTTATTGCCGACTGGCTATGATGTTTATTGTGCTTGTACCGTTGCTGATTAACTTAATGTATGAACAGGTTGTGGTGAATTTTTTGTGTAGTATGCAATATTGTGGAAGAAACTCCTGTTAATGACCAAACTGGTGGTGCAATTAGAAAGCACTCCCCAGCATAAACTTATGTTAAGGCGGGGGGAATGGCTGAATGTGGGCGTAAGTATCATGGTTGCAAATCTGGAGAAACGCAGGGCGTGGTGGGCAAAGTAGCAAAAGTGGCTTCACTGTTTAGATCTTTGCTCAGTCCAGCTAAGGAAAAGATACCGGATCTTAATGATTGAGAAGCTGTACATAGCTACATCAATGAAGTGACACAAGAGCCACTTTCAAGAAAGTTACTCTTAGAGTATGCCTCAGATGAAGTATGAGCTGGTGTTGTTCAGTGTGATGGTCGTTATCGCTTTTATATTCGTATTCATGAAGGACGAGATAATCTGAAAGTCTATTATAGACTGGCTGATGCTGACCCTGAGATGTAAAAAATGCTCTTACACAGTGAAAGAGTTCCCTTGGATGTGAGGAATATTCTTAAGGCAGTACAAGATCAAAAAAGCCCAGGTTCGAGCTTGGGAGCTTTGATGATTAAAGTGGTCGTTGTGCCAGAGTGGCCAGCTATCTTAAATGAAAAATACGAAGCGCCTTTGTCTGCGGGAGCGAATGCACCAGGCTTTAATGATGAAGGAGCCGCTGGAGGATGTATGCCCCTGGGAAAATATGACGTTGAAGGGTCGTATGAAGATAAACTTCAGCTTGCAATTAAAGAATCATTAAGGTTTGAAAATAGAGGCTTGTAACGCTTTTATAGGATAAGTCATGCACAGGCTAATAGAGAATTAGCTATGTTTGGTAATAAATATGACTCTCTCTGCCAAGTTTGACTGATTTGTCGCTACCCCCACTTGAATTTAGTTTCGACGACCCAATCTTGTATGGCAGGTGATATACATCTGCTGATGAAAAACTAAGTTGGGGAGTGTCTTCTTCCTCAGTTACTGTCCTTTAGGGCTGGTTTTTTTGTTTTTCCGACTCAGCTCAATTGACAGTACAGAAATACGGCTAATATAGATGAGACTTTGCCGTGATTGTCATAGAATGTTGGACTATTGTGCGCTTGTCTGCTCCAGCCCGGATTTGTTGGTAGGAGGACAGCTCCGGAAACAGAGTGTGAGACTGTTAACAACTTATGTTTGCTTCTTTAATTAAGAAAGTTATTGGTAGCCGGAATGATCGCCAGCTGAAACGGATGGGTAAGATTGTTAAGTCAATTAATGCCCTGGAAGAAAGTCTGGCAGCCCTGAGTGATGACGAGCTGAAGGCAAAGACTGCCGAGTTTCGTGAACGCTTTAATAAGGGTGAGACCCTGGATGACCTGTTACCAGAGGCATTTGCCGTTGTCCGCGAGGCAGGCAAGCGCGTTATGGGTATGCGTCATTTTGATGTCCAGCTTATTGGTGGTATGACGCTTCATGAAGGTCGTATTGCGGAAATGCGCACCGGTGAAGGTAAAACACTGGTAGCAACGCTACCTGTTTATTTGAACGCTATTCCTGGGAAAGGTGTTCATGTTGTTACTGTGAATGACTATCTGGCTCGTCGTGATGCGAACTGGATGCGGCCACTCTATGAATTTCTGGATATGAGTGTCGGTATTGTTGTTCCACAGCAGGATCCTGAAGAAAAGCGTCAGGCGTACCAGTCAGATATTACTTATGGTACCAACAACGAATTTGGGTTTGATTACCTGCGGGACAACATGGCCTTCAGAAAAGAAGACCGTTTCCAGCGAGATCTCTTCTTCTCTGTTGTGGATGAGGTTGACTCGATCCTCATTGATGAAGCAAGAACGCCACTGATTATTTCCGGCCCGGCCGAGGATTCATCTGAACTGTATAAGAAGATGAATCAGCTGGTGCCACTGTTACAGAAGCAGGAGCCGCTTCCGGAAGATCAGGACCCTAATGAAGTTGAGCTCACTGGGCATTACTCTGTTGATGAGAAAACCCGTCAGGTTGAGTTGAATGAACTGGGACACCAGTTTATTGAAGAGCTGCTGCAGAAAGAAGGCCTGCTGCCTGAAGGTGAGAGCCTTTATGCTTCTAATAACCTGAACCTTTTGCACCATGTTAATTCAGCCTTGAAGGCTCATGTGCTGTTTACCCGCAATGTTGAGTACATTGTACAGAACAATGAAGTATTGCTGGTGGATGAACATACTGGGCGTACTATGCCAGGCCGTCGACTTTCTGAGGGTCTTCATCAGGCTATTGAGGCGAAAGAAGAGCTTCGAATTCAGGCTGAAAGCCAGACACTGGCATCGACAACGTTCCAGAATTATTTCCGTAATTACGACAAACTGTCCGGTATGACCGGTACAGCTGATACGGAAGCGTTCGAGTTTCGTCAGATCTATGGCCTGGATGTTATCGTTATTCCTACGCACAAAGATATGGTTCGACAGGATGGCAATGACCTTGTCTATCTGACAATTGCGGAAAAATACGACGCAATTATTGATGATATAAAAGAAACTGCTGCGGCCAAAAGACCTATTCTGGTGGGCACGGCATCAATCGACTCTTCCGAGCACCTTTCCAAAGCACTGGATAAAGCGGGTATTCCCCATCAGGTACTGAACGCCAAGTTCCACGAAAAAGAAGCGGATATCATTGCCCAGGCAGGTCGTCCGGGTGCAGTCACCATCGCTACCAATATGGCGGGCCGTGGTACTGATATCATGCTGGGCGGCAACTGGAAGGCGGAAGTTGCTGAGCTGGATGACCCATCTCAGGAGCAAATTGACCAGATCAAGGCAGACTGGCAGAAGCGCCACATGGGTGTGCTGGAGGCAGGTGGTCTTCATATTATTGGTACTGAGCGTCATGAGTCACGCCGTATCGATAACCAGCTGCGAGGTCGTTCAGGGCGTCAGGGTGATCCGGGTTCTTCCAGATTTTATCTCTCGCTTGAAGACAGCCTGATGCGAATTTTTGCATCTGAGCGCGTTAAAAACTTCATGAAAGCCCTGGGTATGGAGAAGGGTGAAGCCATTGAGCACCGGATGGTTACCAATGCTATCGAAAAGGCTCAGCGTAAAGTTGAAGGCCGTAACTTCGATATTCGTAAGCAGCTGCTGGAATACGATGATGTTGCCAATGATCAGCGTAAGGTTATCTACAACCAGCGTGATGAGCTTCTGACTGCAGACGATGTGTCCGGAAGCATTGAAGCGCTGCGTGAAGATGTAGTTAATGGGCTGATCAGTCAACATATTCCACCTCAGAGCCTTGAAGAGCAGTGGGATGTTAAAGGGCTGGAAGAGAAGCTGGTCAGTGAGCTGAATGAGCGCATGCCGGTTCAGCAATGGCTGGATGACGATGACCGTCTGGATGAAGAAGCGCTTCGTGAGCGCATTCAGCAGGGTGTTATTGATTCCTACCGCAAGAAAGAAGAGCTGGCGGGTGCGGAAGTACTGCGTAACTTTGAGAAGCACATTCTGCTGCGGATTCTGGATGACAAGTGGAAAGAGCACCTTGCCACTATGGATCATCTTCGTCAGGGTATTCACCTCCGTGGTTATGCTCAGAAGAACCCCAAGCAGGAATACAAGCGTGAAGCTTTTGAGTTGTTCCAGCAGATGCTTGAGGATATTAAATACGACACTATTCGTATTATCTCCCATGTTCAGGTTCAGGAAGATGATCGTACGGCTGAGATGGAGCGCCAGCGTCGTGAGGAGATGGCTCGCAGAATGCAGTTTGAGCATGCTCAGGCTCAGGGTGTAGAGTCAGAACCTGCGGAGCAGGAAGTCTCTGAAGAAGCTCACCAGCCATTCGTTCGTGAAGGCCGTAAGGTTGGACGTAATGATCCATGTCCATGTGGCTCTGGTAAGAAGTACAAGCAGTGTCATGGTAAAATTGCCTGATCACAGCAGGTAACTTAAACTGCGGGTCAGCCCAAACGGGCTGACCCGTTTTTATTTGTGCATTCGTCTTATACCAATTAAGTTTTCTAACCCCGTTATGAGCATGGTGAGCTGGACAGAAAGTCAAGTCTAAGTGACGGGTCATAGCCTTTATGCCCTATGGGTATTAGCTATGGCGAGGAGCTTCAATGCAGAATTTCTGTTCAGTTCGGCAGCGCAATAGGGATTTAGAAAATGCAATTGGTATTATATCAACAGAGCCTGAAGTGGTCAGGAAGTGACCTTTAGGCCTGATTTATCAACATCTGCTGGAAACGGGAAAAGGCGAAATCATCACCGCGTTACAGTCAAGAATAAGTAATGACATCACTAATGGAGTCAATCATGGCAACGGGTTCTGGGGAGTGGGCTGCAGTGAAACCGGTCAAGGGCTTCCGCCTGGGAACCGCAATGGCGGGTATCAGAAAAGCCGGCCGCCGGGATCTTGTGGTAATGAACTGGGATAAGAGAAGCTCAGTGGCAGGGGTTTTTACCCTTAATCGCTTCTGTGCGGCACCTGTCCATTTAAGTCGTGAGCGCTTAATCGATGATCCCCGCTACTTTCTGATTAACACCGGCAATGCCAACGCAGGAACCGGTGCGCAGGGAATGGCGGCGGCCAGAAAGACTTCATCCGAGCTGGCGAAGTTGTCTGGCGTTGATGAGTTGCAGGTCTTGCCTTTTTCCACTGGTGTGATTGGTGAACAGCTTCCGGTCAACACTCTCTGTGATGCGATACCGGCAGCACTGTCTGATATGACAGAAGATAACTGGTTTCATGCTGCTGAAGGTATCATGACAACGGACTCCCGCCCTAAGGGCAGTAGTCGGCAGTTTGAGCATGAGGGTAAAGCCTATACGGTCTCTGGAATCAGTAAAGGTGCCGGAATGATCAAGCCCAATATGGGTACCATGCTGGCTTATATCGCAACGGATGCAGCGGTTGAACAATCGTTTTTGCAAAACCTGCTGCTGGATATAACCAATCAATCTTTTAACCGGATTACTATTGATGGTGATACGTCAACCAATGACAGTTTTATGGTGGTTGCCACAGGGGCTGCAGGCAATGACGCTATTACTTCCCGTGATTCAGCATTGGCAGAGGAGCTGATACGCAACCTTCGAGAGGTGGCTGTTGAGCTCGCTCAGGCGATTGTCAGAGATGGTGAGGGGGCAACCAAGTTTGTCACCGTAAGAGTGGAAGATGCAGCGTCTCATCAGGATGCGTTGGAAGTGGCTTATACCGTAGCCCATTCACCACTCGTTAAAACGGCCCTGTTTGCCAGCGACCCGAACTGGGGGAGAATTCTGGCAGCGGTTGGCCGGGCTGATATACCTGAGCTCTTGATTGATTGTGTATCCATCTGGCTGTGTGATACTGCCATTGTTGACTGTGGGCAGCCCGCAGTGGGTTATACAGAAGAAGCCGGCCAACAGGTGATGAATCAGGAAGAAATCCTTATAAGAATCTCCCTGGGAGCTGGCAGTTGCAGTGAAGAGATCTGGACTACTGATTTGTCTCATGAGTACGTAAAGATCAACGCCGAATATCGTACCTGAATTGATTGATAAAACTATGGTCGAAAAAAGAAAAGTTGTTCATGTGGCGGTTGCTGTGATTCTTGGGGATGATGGACGGGTTTTGCTGGCCAAGCGTCCTGAAGATAAACACATGGGTGGTTTATGGGAGTTTCCCGGCGGGAAAGTCGAGGCAGGGGAGGATATCAAGCTTGCGTTGAACCGGGAGCTCCGTGAAGAGCTGGATATTGAAGTTTCAGCATTTGCCCCGCTGATCAAAATTCGCCATGACTATCCTGACAAGTCCGTATTGCTCGATACCTGGGTTGTCAGTGGTATTCAGGGCGAGCCAAAAGGCAATGAAGGTCAGTTGATTCAGTGGGTTGAAAAAGATTGCCTTAATGATTATGAATTTCCTGAAGCCAATAAGGTCATTCTCCGGGCGCTGCAACTCCCTGATCGTTATATGATTACCGGTCATTTTGAGGAAAAAGAAACACTCTTCAATAGAGTTTCAGCCGCATTGGATAACGGTATTCGCCTGATTCAATTTCGGGCTCATTGGCTTGAGGAAAGTGAATACCTCCGATTGGCACAGGAACTGTCAGGTTTCGTTAAGGCTGCAGGTGGGATGCTGATCATCAAAGGGGATTTTTCTCTTCTATTAGAGCCATGGTGCCATGGGCTTCATTTGACATCTCCCCAGCTGGGTTTAGCTGTTAAGCCAGAGAAGCGGCATCCTGATCAGCTATTGGTCGCCTCATGTCACGATGAACAGCAGATTCAAGATGCTGAAGCAATGGCTGTTGACTTTATTACGCTATCACCTGTCAAAAAAACACAGTCTCACCCTGAAACCAAGCCGTTGGGGTTGGTGAAAGCGTTAGCATTGACCGAGGCAGCAAAAGTGCCTGTATTCTGGTTGGGCGGGATGGGACTGGATGATCTTGACATAGCTCAACAGCGGGGTGCCCAGGGAATTGCGGCTATTCATACGTTCTGGCGCTTTTGAGGCAGCTCTGGGGTAATTTTTCCGTAAAAAGGACTTCTATATGGTGTTGATTCACTCTAAGTGGTTCGTAATTTCATAATTTTTATATTATTAGGTTTTTTTATTTCTAATAATAATATTTGGCCATTGAACCAACTAATAACTTTCCTCTCTAAGACATCAGTTCAATTTATAAATACTCAAACAAAAAATAGAGGAAGTTACAATGACAGGATCAACTCCTATTAGCACAGGCGCTGCAGTGCCTGGTGCTAACCCTGTATCGCAGGCACAGACCCAGACCCCGGTAGCTCAAAAGAGTGAATCGACCTGGACAATCTGGAAAAACAGTTTTTTTGGTAAAGATGCCGGCTTTTTTAAGCGTACAGTTTGTACTATAGCTGCGGCAGTGTCTTATTTACCTGCACGAGCTTATTCTTATTTCACTGGCAAGGGGTTGTTGGCAAGGACGGTTACCCAACCGCAAGCTCCTGTTCAGAACCAAATGCCAGCAGCAAACGGTCAGGCGCCAGCTCAGAACCAGGCACCAGTAGCGAACGGTCAAGCTCCAGCTCAGCCTCAGACGGCTCCAGCGAGCGTGTCGCAAACTCCTGCATCACCAGTATCATCTGAAGTTGAGTCCCTGAAAGCACAGCTTGCATTAATGGCGGAGGGTGACAAAAATAAACTGGTTCGAATTCAACATCTGGTAGAGGCGCAGAAAAAAGAACAACAGGAAAAAGCGCAAGTCGAGGCACAGCTTGCTGCAACGGTAGAGGGTGAAAAGAACAAACAAGCTCGAATTGAACACTTGGTAGAGGAGCAGAAGCATAAGCTCGAAAGCCAGAAATCTCAATTCATGGCGCAGTTAAAGGACAAAGATCGCCTTATTCAGCGGCTGGATGAGATTCAGGTAAAGGAGCGCGCTGAGCTGGAAAAAATCAAGGCTAAGTGTGCGGAGCATGAAAAGAGCGAAGAAGTAGCCAAGGGTACGCTGTCTAAATATGTAAAAGAGTGCGCTGGTAATGATAGGAAGATCGGAGAGCTCAATGCAAAAGTCAGTGAATTAACAAAAGATTGTAATAATCTAATGCTCCGGAACCCGGAGACTAAAGAAGTAGTTGATCGATTGAAAAAAGATCACGAAGTGGCAATTGCCCGCCTGGTGGCAGAGCTTCAAGCAGAAAGAGATGGTTCTGGGAGGCAGATCGAAGAGCTCAGGGCAAGAGTCAGTGAATTAACGAACGAATGTCAGAATCTAATGCTCCGGGACCTGGAGAATAAATCTCTAGTTGATCGATTGAAAAAAGATCACGATGAGGCAATTGCCCACCTAGTGACAGAGCTTCAAGCAGCAAGGGATGGTTCTGAGAGGCTTTCTCCAACGCAAACAAATACAGTAGGTGTGCAAACTGCTGATATAAATCATGCCCTCCTTGAAGAAGAAAGAGTTGATTCTTATACTCCAGCGCAAACATATACACTTGGTATGCAAGCTGGTGACATATATGATACATCGCTTCATTCAGTTGATGGACGGCCGCTTCCTGATCCAATTAGGCCTGCTTCAATTAGTCCTGCTCCTTCGGATCCAAGGGCTGAACTCGAAAGAGTACTTGAAGAAGCCGTGCACTTTGTTCATCGCAGAGTAGGGGCGCCAGTAATCCCTCAGCCAGTAATCCCTCAGGATAATAGCCCCTCTGTAACCACATCGTTACTGACAGGGTTTGACCCTTTAATGCAGGCGGAAGAACATATACCTTTTGCCAGTGATGTATCTACTTATGCATGGAGGAACAATCCTGCCTACGACAATGGTAATTTACTAGTCAGCGTTGAGGGAGGTGAAGATACAGAGTCTGTTTCCTAGTTAACCCTGTCGAAGCAAGCTTTGGTTTGACTTTAAGCTGAGCTTTGCTTCACCAAGTGATGGGTTATTAGTTATTCTAGTTACCGGGGAATTCCCCGGTTTTTCTTTGTAGCGCCATTGCTAATAGTGACCACTTCTTCATGTTGCCTTGATTGTCATTCAAATCAGGCTTGCAGACTAATTTGGAATTTGGATGGTACCCCTGCTATCTATACCAGTTAAACGTTCTAGCTACGCTATTTTGTGCTGGCACCTATTATATTGCTATGTTCATTCTGGTTGTTAGAAAAGGCGACTGGTACAAGAAACAGAGTTCCAGAAAGTTGAGTTTAGACAATGCTGCCCAGTGGAGCGGACAATACGAAGTGGGGTCTGGTCTGGCTGAATACTTAATGCCGTGTAGGCATGTCATCAAGCTCCTGTGACATCAGGTCGTCAAAAGCAGGATCACCGGGAATGGTATGCTCTTCTTTTGCCCAGCCACCAAAATCAATCAATTTGCAGCGATCTGAACAGAAGGGGCGATATTTGCTCTCTGGTACCCATTTCACAGCTTTACCGCATTGGGGGCATTTAACAGTCTTGGTCATGGCTTGAGGCTTTTCATGGAAAGTAGTTAAAGCGTTGCTAACCGGCATCACCAAAAGGTGATGCCGAAGAAGTCAGTTCACTACAGGTGGCTGTGGAGGCGGGGCGTCGTGAATTTTGGGTTTAGAACTGCCAATCAAGCCGAAAGTTAATGTGCTCCAGATTGATGGGTCCACATCTTCAAACACCTTATAGCCAACAAAGTTGCCGTTACTGTCCAGCGATGGGTGATTTGGGTAGTTAAGCCTTAGCACTTCCAGGGCTTCACCCGCGGGTTCAGGCAGCTGCAGATGTTGATAGCCTTCCACCATAATGGCCAGTGCTTCAGGAACGGCAGGCGTCTGCTGCATGTTTTCGACAACATAGCGTCCACGGTTAACAGCAGAAACATAGGCCTTGCGTTTCAGGTAGTAGTTGGCAGCATGGATTTCATATTCAGCAAGCCGGTTGCGAAGTGCAACCATTCGCTGACGGGCATCTGGTCCGTATTTGCTGTCAGGGTAACGGCTGAGTAGGTCTGCAAACTCATTGAAGGATACCCGTGCCTGGCCTGGATCACGTCGAGTCAGATCCATCGGGAGGTAGCGTTCCAGAAGGCCCATAGAAGCAGTATTAGAAGCAAGCCCTTTCATGTAATAGGCATAGTCCGCATCAGGGTGCTGAGGGTGCAGGCGGATAAAACGATCAGCTGCCGCTTTGGATGCTTCAGGTTCGGCATTTTTGAAGTAGGCGTAAATGATATCCAGCTGGGCCTGTTCAGCAAATGCTCCGAAAGGGTAGCGGGATTCCAGGGTTCTCAGTGACTTGATGGCTTCAGAATAGCGGCTGTCATCAATGGCCTTACTGGACATCTGGTAAAGTTCTGCTTCAGACAGAGACTCTGGCAGCTGTTCTTTATCCTCGGTTGATGCACAGCCAGCCACAATGATGGCTGCAAAAACCATCAGAATGGATCTCGTTACAAACGAGGGTAATAACCGGGGAAATTTTGCAGTCAACTTTTCAGTCAAGATTGTCATGGTATTGATTGGTTTCCGTACTCTCTCCGTGCTCTGTGCACATCAGAGGCTGCCGAAGAATAAAGTAGCTGAAGCTAGCCATGAATGCTGCAACTTACCACAGCGTTAAAAATGCTGGGATATAAAGGTGCATCATTTTCTGTAACTCTCGACAACCACTCAGGCCTCAGAGACTTCTTGTGATAAACTCTTCGGACCGATAAAAGACTTATTTAAACCTGCATTTAAACATAGTATGCCGGAAAACGAAAAGACAAGATTTTCCGGCCTTCTGGTTGGAACCTTTCAGGTTTAAGGCTAGGGGGGCGCATGTCTAATTGTGGCTCCCCTGATCATCGGGTATGAAACTTATTTTCTGTACTGAGTATTGCTGAATGGGCGAAGTTATTAAACAAAGTGTCACGGTGTCTGATGATCAGGCGGGTCGTCGATTTGATCAGATAGCTGCGGCCTGTTTTCCGGATTTTTCCAGAGCCCGGCTTCAGGATTGGATTCGAGAGGGTTTCCTGTTAGTGGATGGCGCACCCCGTAAACCCAAAGAGAAACTCTATGGTGGGGAATTGCTTTCACTGTCAGTAGAAGTTCAAAGTGAAGCCCGGTGGGAGGCCGAAAATATCCCACTTGATATTGTTTATGAAGATGACGATATCATCGTGATCAACAAGCCTGCAGGTCTGGTTGTTCATCCTGCAGTTGGCAATTACACGGGCACACTGTTGAACGCTCTGCTTTATCATTATCCGGATAATGCCGCCTTGCCCAGAGCGGGAATTGTGCACCGGCTGGATAAGGATACCACTGGGCTGATGGTGGTAGCTCGATCTCTGGCCGCTCAGACTGATCTGGTTGCACAGCTGCAGGATCGTACTGTTCATCGTGAATACGAAGCCGTTGTGCGTGGTGTTATGACCGGGGGTGGTTTAGTTGATGCACCTATTGGAAGGCATCCGCAGAATCGACTGAAAATGGCGGTTGTTCGTGGTGGCAAGCCTTCAATTACTCACTATCGGGTGCTAAAGCGTTTTGCTGCTCATACTCATATCCGGCTCCAGTTGGAAACAGGAAGAACCCATCAGATTCGTGTACATATGAGTCACCAGCGCTTTCCACTGGTGGGGGATGACCTGTACGGTGGTGGACTGAAGCTGCCTAAGTCATGCCCGGCTGAGCTGGAAAAAGTTCTGAGAGCGTTCAGGCGTCAGGCGCTTCATGCCCGTCAGTTAGGTCTTATTCACCCGATTACTGGTGAATATATGGAGTGGGAAGTCCCTTTAGTGGAAGACTTTCAGATGCTGCTGGATAGTCTGGCTGATAATGAACCCGTTGAGAAAAAGAGTACGGGAGATCAGCAGTGAGTGATGAGCGTTACCTTTGGGCTGACTGGCCTGCGCCGGATTGTGTCAAAGCGTTAGTCACCACCCGAAATGGTGGACTGAGTGAAGCTGGATTTTCCAGCTTCAACCTGGGGCTCTATTCTGGTGACGATCAGGAAAAAGTGCAGGCAAACCGGCAGCTTCTCCAACAAGGTCTTAACCTTGCAACACCCCCGTTGTGGTTGAAGCAGGTGCACGGCGTTGAAGTTGCTGATGCTGGTACTGATCATCAGGAAGTGGCGGCGGATGCTTCCATTTCCCATGAGTCAGGAGCCGCTTGTGCTGTTTTAACTGCGGACTGTTTGCCGGTTTTGTTCTGTAACCTTGATGGAACTGTAGTAGCTGCAGCCCACGCTGGCTGGAAAGGTCTGGCCGCAGGGGTTCTTGAAGCTACGATTAAGTCAATGTGCGTGCCTCCGGAAACGGTGATGGCATGGCTGGGGCCTGCAATAAGCCAACGTAATTTTGAAATTGGGCCAGAAGTGAGAGACCAGTTCTTGACAGATGATACAGGTTGTTCTGAAGCATTTATTTCCGGCCATGGTGATCGCTGGTTTGCCGACCTCTACTCCCTTGCGTGCAGGCGTCTTAACAGGTTTGGCGTTAACCGTATCTACGGTGGTGAATTTTGCTCATATGATCAGCCTGAACTCTTCTATTCTTACCGGCGTGATGGAAAAGCGTCGGGAAGGATGGCATCGTTAATCTGGTTGGAAGTCTGAATTCCTGTTCAGGCGAGGTTTAATAGAGGGGCAGAGTAGTCGCCATTCTCGCTGTTAAAGGGCGCCTGTTATTTAATCAGGGGCTGGTGGTTGTGCTGCACCTTCATTAATCTTGCTCTCAAGACGGTCAATATTTATACCGCTTAAACGATTAATCAGTTGATTGGCTTGTTCATAGTGACCCTGCTTCCAGAGCACTTGCAGCTCTAGCAATTGCTCTTCTGTTAATTCCACGACCACATACATCGTATGGCTGTAGAGGTTTTCCTTATCGCTGTTTTCAAGACCGTGAGTGCTCACACCTCTCAGTGGATAAGGGACTTTCAAGCTGCCATTTCTGCCATGACGGGTCGCCAGCTCTTCAAAGTTAAACAGTATCTCATCAGGAACGTAGCTCTCACGATCCACAATATTGGCAGGGATCAGCATTAATTGCGTGTGAGCAAGTTCATTAACATGGGGAATGGAGATGAACCCGCCGGGTTTAGCCACTGTGGTAAAATACTGGATACACGCTTTTTGCCTATGATCGGGTAACTGATGCAAGCCTAAAGAGGCTGACACCAGGTCAAACTTACTCCATTCACTTGCCGGTGGTTCCAAGGGTAGATTCAGATCTTCGATGCGCACATCTTCAATAAGTCCATCAGCCGCTTTAGTTTTTTCATCAAAAAGTTCTTTTAAATTACTGCCATCCACATCCGATAAGGTCAGCGCCGCTTTTATTCCTTGCTTCTGAAGATTGGTTACTGTTTTAGCAACAGCACTGAATTTTGGTCCTGTGCACAGATCATAAATACAGATGGGTGTGTCATCATGGTGATTGGCTGTTAACGCGTTAGTGGTTGCCTGAGACACGAATGTCATGAGTTCTGCTAATCCCTGGCGAAAGACGTTTAGACGTTGGGTAAAGTGTGGGCACGACGCACCGGCTGTTTGGTTTCCATGATAATTGAATGCCTGATTTTCCATGCCTTTTAATCTCTTATGCATCAGGTATTTGCCATCTCCCCCAAACCCATTCCAGTGAAGGTGTTGTGCTATTCCCTGGAAACCAGCATTTTTTGGTTCGTAGTGGATAGATATCAGTGATTTCGCAAGTTGTTCGCATACCGGTTTTTCTACATAAAATGCTTTTGCGGCCTGCCAGTATGACTGTGGTGGTTTTTCAGAGCCGAAAACTTTGGTGATGACATCAATTGCTTTTTCAGATGCCTCTGAAGCATGACGCAGCTGATTGAAAAATGACGGTTCTTTACGAATGGTAGCTTCCATGTCTTCAATGTTTAGATGTTGGAATTCTTCTGCCAGTTCACACTGGTCACGGAGATAAATGGCAAATTGCAGTGTTATCTCTACTGCGATCAGGAAGCGTTCCAGGCCCAGTAAAAATTCAAACCCTAATTTTTGCTCCTCTGTTAGCTCGGAGCTCTCATGCACCTGGCAATAGAAATCGAATTGCTCTTTAGCGAATTCTTCTGTTTTTGTTGCCAGGGGCATGTTTGATATTGTGCGATGGTAATTGTGAAACTGATGTACCCACGTTGATAAAGTGCTGTCTTCGGGCGTATCAACATGGTCCAGAATGGTTAATGCTTCACGAACAAACTGCTCTTGTTGATCGAGTAACTGTTGAGCCTGGTCAGATGTTTCAATCGATTTTCCCTGCTGACTCCTAAGCCAACTAAGTGGGCTTTCTTGTCTAACTTGTGCAGGCGTTGAAGTAGTGGCCTCACGATCACGACCAGTCATTCTCAGCTGGTGGCTGGAGATATTAGATACTTCTGTGTCTCTGCTTAGTACCGATGTATTAGGGGTGTTTCGAAAATGCAGAGGCTTCGTTGCCACAGAGGCTTCGGTTTCAGGTGCGCTCTGGAGGATATTTACCTTTGTTGAGTGAGGACTTACCAGTGGAATGGTTCCATCTGTTCTGTTGTTGTCATCAGGGCTGAATGGGGCTGTTTCAACTGTCGTATTACTGCTAATCATAAGCCTGAACTGAGTTCTTAATAACTTATGGAGTAGCAGAGATGAGCAAAGTTCAATGTTGATGCGAGGTTTGAAAAATAAGACAGATTTAATTGTCTGGGGCCATATTGTTTACCGGATGCTGGTGGAGGGGAGCGGTCAGTTTGGGTCTGTGCAAGGAGGTAATACTTCAGGAAAAAGGCGTGAATGGCGATTATGAGGCAAGATTTTTTCGTCTTGAAATATGGATGCCTGCCACAATATAAAAAGACATAGCACCGTTATTCGAAGAGGCTTCTTATGAGAATGGATCGACTGACCAGCAAGCTCCAGTCAGCCTTGGCTGACGCTCAGTCTCTGGCCATTGGCAAAGATAACAGTCAGATAGACCCTGTCCATCTGTTGCTCGCTCTTATTGATCAGAAAGGGGGATCCGTTAAGCCGCTGCTTATGCAGGTAGGTTTTGATGTGGATGCTCTGCGCAGTGAGCTTAATAATATGCTGGAGCAGCTACCCCAGGTGACATCGCCTACGGGTGATATCCAGACCTCCCAAGCGCTTTATCGCATGCTTAACCTGACCGACAAAAAAGCACAGCAGGCAGGTGATCAGTTTATTTCCAGTGAAACGATGCTTCTGGTGATGATGGAAGACAGTGGCCCTCTTGGTAAACTGCTGAGCAGCCAAGGCGTGAGCCAGAAAGCACTGGAAAATGCCATTAAAAATATTCGTGGCGGCGCCTCTATTAACGATCCAAATGCGGAAGATAATCGAAACTCCCTCAGTAAATACACCATTGATCTTACTGAGCGGGCAGAAGAGGGAAAGCTGGACCCAGTAATTGGTCGTGATGATGAAATCCGGCGCACAATACAGGTATTGCAGCGCAGAACGAAGAATAATCCCGTCATTATTGGTGAGCCGGGTGTCGGTAAAACCGCCATTGTTGAAGGCTTGGCTCAGCGAATTGTTAATGGCGAAGTGCCAGAAGGGTTGAAGGGAAAAAGAGTTCTGTCGTTAGATATGGGCGCATTGATTGCCGGTGCCAAATTCCGTGGTGAGTTCGAAGAGCGGTTAAAAGCGGTTTTGAATGATCTTGCCAAGCAGGAGGGGCAGATCATCTTATTTATTGATGAGATACATACCATGGTCGGGGCCGGTAAGGCTGATGGTGCCATGGATGCAGGGAATATGCTCAAGCCAGCGCTGGCTAGAGGTGAACTGCATTGTGTCGGTGCAACGACACTGGATGAGTATCGACAATACATTGAGAAAGATGCCGCCCTGGAGCGTCGCTTCCAGAAGGTGATGGTTGATGAGCCTACCGAAGAGGACGCGATCGCTATTTTGCGTGGCTTGAAGGAGCGCTATGAGGCTCATCACGGTGTTGATATTACCGATCCGGCAATTATTGCCGCTGTTAAGCTGTCCCAGCGCTATATCACCGACCGGCAATTACCGGATAAGGCCATTGACCTGATTGATGAGTCGGCCAGCCGTATTCGTATGGAAATGGATTCCAAGCCAGAAGCCATGGATCGTCTGGAGCGCCGTCTGATTCAGTTGAAGATTGAGCAGGAAGCGCTTAAGAAAGAGGATGATGATGCCTCCAAAGAGCGTCTGACCAAGTTAAAAGAACAGGTTGGAGAGCTGGAGCGTGAGTATTCAGACATGGAAGATGTCTGGAAAGCTGAAAAAGCTCAGTTACAGGGTGGCCAGAAACTCCGCGAGGAAAAAGAAAAGCTGTTAATTGAGTTGGAAGCGGCCAGGCGGGCAGGCGATCTGACCAAAATGTCAGAAATTCAGTATGGCACCCTGCCAGAACTCGATAAGCAACTGGCTCAGGCGGATGTTCTTGACACTGGTGAACATCAGCTACTGAGAAATCGGGTAACCGAGGAAGAAATCGCCGAGGTGGTTTCCAAATGGACAGGCATTCCTGTTGCCAAGATGCTGGAAGGGGAAAAAGAAAAACTGCTCCGCATGGAAGATTCGCTTCATAAGCGAGTGGTTGGTCAGGATGAAGCTGTGGTCGCGGTTTCCAATGCAGTGCGGCGCTCCCGGGCAGGACTGGCCGATCCGAACCGACCCAATGGCTCTTTTATGTTTCTTGGCCCTACCGGGGTTGGTAAGACAGAGCTTTGTAAAGCGCTGGCCGAGTTTCTGTTTGATACGGAGGATGCCATCATCCGTATTGATATGTCTGAGTTTATGGAGAAACACTCTGTTTCCCGATTGCTTGGTGCGCCCCCGGGCTATGTAGGTTATGAGGAAGGTGGTTATCTGACCGAAGCCGTGCGTCGGAAGCCTTACTCCCTGGTATTGCTGGATGAAGTCGAGAAGGCTCACCCGGATGTCTTTAATATTCTTTTGCAGGTATTGGAAGATGGTCGTTTGACGGATGGTCAGGGAAGGACTGTTGATTTTAAAAATACGGTTATTGTCATGACGTCCAACCTGGGCTCTGACCTGATTCAAACTTTCCAGAACAAAGAGACCGGTGAAACCAATTTTGAGGAACTTAAAAACACCTTGATTGAGGTGGTAGGCAATCACTTCCGGCCTGAGTTTGTAAACCGTATTGATGAAGTTGTCGTATTTCATCCTCTGGGAGAGAGTCAGATCAAGTCAATTGCCAGAATCCAGCTGGCAAATCTGGACCGCCGGTTGGCCGACAATAATCTCAAGTTAGAGCTCTCGGAAGAAGCCATGGATCAGCTGGCGGAAGTGGGTTTTGATCCGGTTTATGGTGCCCGGCCTCTTAAGCGGGCTATCCAGCGGAGTATTGAAAATCCACTGGCAGAAGCTATTCTTTCTGGCCGATTTAAGCCAGGCGACACTATCAACATCGTTCTTAAGGATGGTCAACTTGATTTTGCCTGACTGATACGCTGTAAAGCCTTTATTTTCAATAGAAGATAAAGGCTTTTGTAAATTCTTCTTAGCTGTTAAAACTACTGATTGAACGATTTTTCTCCAGCATTTAGGTTAGCGGGTATCTTTTCCAGGGAAGAGACAGGATGCCTGCTTTTTGAGCGATACAGGGTACTCTTCCTCCGACGTATAAAGTCCGAATAGTGATGTAGGTTGAGGTGTTGAATGTATCCAGTGGTTGTATCCGATCTTGATGGAACCCTTCTTAATAAACAGCATGAGTTGTCGCCAAGAACTCGCGATGTTATTTGCCGCCTTAGCGAAAAAGGGATCAAATTTATTTTTGCTACAGGCCGTCACTATCAGGATGTTGAACAAATAAGAGCGCAGCTGGGTGTAGATATGTATCTGATCACCAGTAATGGTGCCAGAGTTCATAATCCACAAGGTGAAATGATTATTCAGCATGATATAACCCCTGAGTTGGTGCATCCATTATTAGCCCTTAGGAAACCTTTTGAAGATAAGGTTCATACCAACGTTTACAAAGGTGAGCAGTGGATGGTTGAGGTTGAGCATGAAGACCTCCATGCTTTCAGTAAGGAGAGCGGATTTACCTATCACCTGGCCGATTTTGATTCTGTTGACACCAGTGCCATCCAGAAGGTCTTTTTTGTTGCAGAGTCGCATGCTGACTTATTGCCACTGTCTGACCAGGCTCGTGAACTTTATGGTGATCAACTCTATATGACTTACTCTCTGCCTGAGTGCTTTGAAATTATGGCTCCAGGCGTGTGTAAAGGAACCGCGTTGGAAGAAGTGTTGAAGCTTAAGGGGTATGGGCTTCAGGATGCTATTGCTTTTGGCGATGGTATGAATGATGTTGAAATGCTTTCAATGGTCGGTAATGGGGTTGTGATGGGGAATGCTGACCCTGCACTGGTAAATAGTTTGCTCGGTTATGAGCGGATAGGTCACTGTGATGACCATGCGGTTGCTGAGTATCTTGCGCGTTTGTATTCGCTTTGACCATTGATGGAGTTACCAGTTTTTCGACAGGTGACTCCATAAATACCCCATTTTCTATTATTGTCTGATACGTCATTTACAAAAACGTGCTGATAACTGTTTTTGTGAACACCCCCTAGGGCACAGCTATACCTTCGTTGTGGCATTTTGAAAGGCCGCGGGCCTATCTGTAATGCCCCTCCTCGTCAGAGGGACGCCCTGATATGCTGAACACGCAAGAAACGTCAACAGGCTCTAATTTACTCTATTGGCTTTTAATGAATGAGTGCATCCGACAACGACGATGGCTGCGCCAAAAGCCTGTATCGTTGAGATCGTCTCCCCAAGCGTAATGTAGGCAATAATAGCTGTCGATAGCGGTGCCATTATCTGAAGCATATTGAAGGTGATGACACCGCTTTTTCTGATAATGTAAAACGCCATTAGCATGCCTACCAGCATTCCGAACATCCCAGCCATGATCAGGAAAATAATTAAACTGTCCGGTGTTGTTGATAGCTCCTGGATTTTTCCAGTGGCCGTGGCGATAAAAAGATAAATCAGACCGGCAATGGTTGCGGTTGCAGCGCTGATAACAACAGGGTGAAGATCTTTTGCAAGATTTTTCACCAGTAAATTTTGCATGGCAGCAATGGTAATTGCCAGTACCCAGAAAGCAGAACCTAAAACGAAGTTCTCACTATGACCTGTAGTGTCCGCATTAAAAATAAAAAGGAAAGAGCCGGCTATGGATAAAAGACAGCCAATAATAAACCTTGGGTTGGCGGCTTTCTTTCTCTCATCGGCGAAAAATATTGAAGCCATAATCGTTGCTACAGGCATCCCGAGTATAGAAAAAATGCTACCAGTTAATGCTGTTGTCAGCTGCATGCCATTCATAAAAAAATACATATTGACCGTCATCAGGACGCCGATCAGAAGTAGTTTGACGATCATCACAGGCTCGGCGAGTAGTTTACTCACCTCGTTTCTGTACTTGGCTATAACCATGATCAGGAACAGGATTCCCCCGGCCAGGAAACGAATGGCATTATTGTTTACCGTGTCGAAATGAATACTTGCGTATCTCATGATTGGAAAGCAACTACCAAGTAAAACGACATAGGAAGCGTACAGAAAGGTATTATTATCTTCTTTCTGAACTCCTGATATGAGAGAGGCGTCCACTGTTTTCTCCTTATGAAAGCTGACTTATAGCATGAGGAGTTTTTTGGTGTAAGTAATTTTCTTGTTATTTTATATGATGAAAATTATTTTCATATCTTGGTACACGACTCATTTGATTGATGAGCTCAAAATGATTTTCTTGCAAGACGATTGATCGATAAAAGTGCATTTCGTAACCACCCAAAAAATACGATTAACCCATCGTGTTATTGAGTGATGATTCGTGTAAGAGCAGAAAATCTCTGGATTCTGTAGATTGAAAGGTATTTTTGTTTTGAGTGCAAAGAATGGATAACGAAAGACTATTTTCCCCAAAGAGCTATCATTTGTGGTGATGATATAAATGATACTTGAAATGTTATTCAGTGCTGGTCAGGGCATTGTGATGGGTAATGCAGGCCATGCGGTGGCTGAGTATTTTACGAGATTGTATGCACTGTAAAATTTGAATCAATCGTCTCTGGCTATTCAGCCACCACCAGTCGGTGCTGGAGGTGGTGGCTGAATAGCCAGAATTTCCTTTAGAAGTAACTCGGTGTGTGCAGAAGGAGTTAACTCATCCTTTCTGCAGGCTAAGGTTATAAATTGCAGGTCTTTTTCACTCGGTAGTAGTACGTCAACCAGACAGCGCATTAGCAGGTTGTAACTGCTTACAATGTCCGCTTGATAAGGTGTGTAGTCATTAAGGCCGCCGTATATAGACATAAATGCTATGGCATTTTTATGAAATCGGGACTGGCGGGTTTTTAGTAACTGTCTAATTTGTTCTTTTAATGGGGTGTTTTTAATGGACTCAGCCCATTCCATAAAGAGCAACCTGGTGTCATCGGCTCCTGCGCTTGGGCCCTTTCCTTGTTCAAAAGCATCGCGATTAACTTGGGTTCTAAATGAATTCTTGCGCTTAACCATTTGGTTCAAATCACCGCGAATAATGGCTAAAACCATGTTGCCAATTCTTCGATCAATTTTGCTCGACTTTGCTTTTGGCGGTAATACTACGGCTTGTTCTAAGTGATTGATTTTTCGATTTCGAATGCTCTTAAATACTTTTGAGAGAGAAAAGAGACGTTTAATACCCTTAACAAACTGCTTGCGAGAAGCAATATGGATAACTCTTTTTCCCTTTAGTTTTCCTGTTCTGTAGTGCCTCTTTTTAATTCTATGAGAGTGAGGGTGAGTAGCTTTAAGCGGTGTGTATCTTCTTTTTGGGGGAATTCTGCTGCTTGCTACCATGATATATCTCCCTGCTTTCATATTTTGCTTAATCGGCAGTACAGTCTATTAATTCACTCCAGCATCTTTCTGGTGGAGCAGATAATAACCAGCCTGATTCTCATATTTTGGGTTAAGCCTAAGTTGTTTCTACTATAAAAATGGAATTGTTCGTTAACTAATGGCTTTATGGGATGATTACATTTTACTTCCTTACTGGACCTGAATTAACTCATTGGATACGAGGTTAATTATGTGTGTTGCAGTTTATTCCATTGATAAGTCCACCCTGTTGGGGCGTACTTTGATGCATTCACCGGTCGGCGAACTCGAGCTATCAGCATCTGTGGACGGCATTGTCTCGGTTCTGTTGGTGAAAAAAAACAAGGCAGAGAGTGAACTGCTCGATGTCACTGAAGATATTGGCACTCTTGCTCAAGAGTCCATCCGTAAGCATCTTGATCAGGCGCAAAAGGAGCTGGATGAATACTTTCGTGGAGAGCTGACCCATTTTAATGTTGCTTTGGATCTTAGTGGTACGGACTTTCAACAGCAGGTATGGAGAGCGTTACAGCGAATTGAGTACGGGGAAAGCTGCTCTTATCAGGATATTGCTGAAGGTATCAGCAGGCCTAAAGCGGTTAGGGCAGTGGGAGCGGCTAATGGGGCTAACCCTGTCGCGATTATTGTACCCTGTCACCGGGTGATCGGGAAAAATGGCAAACTGACCGGCTATGCCTATGGGGTGGAGATGAAGCAGTACCTGCTGGATCTTGAGCAGGGGAATGGAAGGAGCGGGTTATAATTGTCACGTTCCTACGTAGAAAGTAGTCGTCTAGGTCTGGTTTAATTCTTTTTTTGAAACCACAAAGGACACAAAGAGCACAAAGTATTCTTTTCAAAAGCTTCGTGTTCTTTGTGCCCTTCGTGGTTCAAATGCTTGTGCGACTTTTGCTAAAGCCTCAGAGCATGGGAACGGGGGGTGCTGTATAGGTATAAGCACTTTTCAGGATTAGAGCCAGCCACCCAGGTCTTTCCAGCGGTTCACAATGGTACAGAACAGCTCAGCCGTTTTTTCCGTATCGTATCGGGCTGAGTGAGCTTCTGACTTATCAAAGTCAATATCTGCTTCAGAACAGGCTTTCGCGAGTACGGTTTGTCCATAAGCAAGCCCGGCCAGGGTTGCTGTATCAAAGCAGGAAAACGGATGAAAAGGGTTGCGTTTGACATCGCAGCGTTCAGCTGCAGCCATCACAAAGCTCAGATCAAAAGCCGCATTATGCCCAACAAGTACCGCTCTGTTGCATCCCTGGTTTTTAACGGACTTGCGAACCGAGCGAAAAATTTTGTTGATAGCATCTTCTTCTGGTGATGCAATCCGTAACGGGTGAAAGGGGTCGATACCGATAAAATCGATGGCGGCCTGTTCGATATTGGCGCCTTCGAATGGCTTGATATGGTATGACTCCGTATGACCAGGATGGATAAAACCGCTTTCATCCATCTCTATTACAGTGGCAGCAATTTCAAGAAGTGCATCAGTAGCGGCATTAAAGCCGCCGGTTTCCACGTCGATCACGACGGGCAGAAAGCCCCGAAATCGGCTGGCCATGGAGTGGCTGTCATCGGCCCTCAAAGGCGTCTCCTCTATCTTTACTATGGAAATACCGCTTTCATGTGTTGCAGCCATTTTCATGGTTCAGGAAAAGCGGTATTTCCTTTCGCTCATGGCTGTGTTTTGAGACGCCAGGTGATGGTTTCACCGGCTCTCAGAGGTTTTACCCGGTTATCACCGAATGCAATGGATTCAGGCATTGTCCAGTCTTCTTTCACCAGGGTGATGGTGTCCTGGTTTCTGGGCAGGCCATAAAAATCAGGGCCGTTGAAACTGGCAAAGGCTTCCAGTTTATCCAGCGCGCCCATATTTTCAAACGCTTCGGCATAAAGCTCAATCGCTGCCGGTGCGGTATAGCAACCTGCACAGCCGCAAGATGATTCTTTTGCACCCACGGCGTGTGGTGCAGAGTCAGTGCCCAGGAAGAAACGACGATTGCCGCTTACAGCAGCGTCAAGCAGCGCCTGCTGGTGCAGGTTTCTCTTTAGAATCGGCAGGCAATAATAATGGGGTTTGATGCCGCCAACCAACATGTGGTTGCGATTATACAGCAAATGGTGGGCTGTAATGGTAGCCCCCAGATTTTCTCCACCTTCACTGACAAACTGAGCCGCATCGGCAGTGGTGATGTGCTCCATAATAATTTTCAGCGTTGGGTAGCGTTCTACGAGCTTGACCAGATGACGGTCAATGAATACTTTCTCACGGTCGAAGATATCAATGTTAGCATCCGTAACCTCACCATGCACCAGTAAAGGCAGGCCGCACTCAGCCATTGCCTCCAGGGCGTCATGGATATTCTCAAGATCGGTCACACCCGAATCTGAGTTGGTGGTTGCTCCTGCTGGATAAAGTTTAAGAGCAGTGACATCACCACGGTTATGGGCAGTGAGAATGGTTTCACGGGTTGTTTTATCCGTCAGATACAGCGTCATCAAAGGTTGAAAGCCTGAGCTTTCGGGTATCTGTTCTGCAATACGAGCCTTGTACTGACTCGCCAGTCCGGCATCCGTTACTGGAGGTACCAGGTTGGGCATAATGATGGCCCGACCAAAGCTTCTGGCACTTGATGCGATGGTTTCATTTAGAACATTGCCATCACGAAGGTGAAGGTGCCAGTCATCTGGGCGGGTAATGGTCAGTATTTGGCTCATTTTGGAAGATACCTGTTCCGGTTATATGATCGAACCGGATGGGCATCCTAGCGAAAAAAAGCAAATTTTGATAGTGGGTGCCTGATAAAACATGCATAAAACGGGTAGGTATAATCCGTGCTTCCGGATTATTGGTGTTATGATTCACACGCTTTATTACTCGTACCCTTATGTTTGGTGTCGTTAATGCCCAAGGCGCCTTGGCGAAAGTCATTAAATGAATTATTATTCACAAAATAAGAATATTTACCACTATCCTGTTGCAATGTGTAGTTGGAGTTGAGCGATGAAAAAGATTAAAAAAGTAGTCCTGGCCTATTCCGGAGGCCTCGACACCTCAGTGATTGCGAAGTGGCTGGAAGATACCTACGAATGTGAAGTTGTGACCTTTACGGCTGACCTGGGTCAGGGGGAAGAGGTAGAGCCAGCAAGGGCTAAGGCGGAAGCACTGGGTATTAAGGAGATCTACATTGATGATCTGCGCGAAGAGTTTGTCCGTGATTTTGTCTTTCCCATGTTTCGAGCAAATACCATTTATGAAGGTGAGTACCTGCTGGGCACATCCATTGCCAGGCCTCTTATTTCCAAGCGTTTGATTGAAATTGCCAATGAAACCGGTGCTGATGCCATTTCTCACGGTGCGACCGGGAAAGGAAATGACCAGGTGCGCTTTGAGCTGGGGGCTTATGCGCTGAAACCTGGCGTTCAGGTGATTGCTCCCTGGCGTGAGTGGGATCTTAACTCACGGGAAAAGCTGCTGGCCTACTGTGATGAGCACGGTATTGAGGTAGAGCGCAAGAAAGGAAAGTCGCCTTACTCTATGGACGCTAACCTGCTCCATATTTCCTATGAAGGCGGTATTCTGGAAGATCCGTGGGCTGAGGCTGAGGAGGATATGTGGCGCTGGTCCGTATCACCAGAAGCGGCCCCCGACGTGGCGACCTACCTGAACCTGACCTATCGGAAGGGTGACATTGTTGCCATCGATGGTGAGGATATGTCACCGGCTCAGGTGCTTACTTATCTGAACAACGTTGGTGGGGAAAATGGTATTGGTCGTCTGGATATTGTTGAGAACCGTTATGTGGGCATGAAATCCCGGGGCTGTTATGAGACCCCTGGAGGCACCATTATGCTGAGAGCTCATCGCGCCATTGAATCCATTACGCTGGATAGAGAGGTGGCGCACCTGAAAGATGAGTTGATGCCAAAGTACGCCAAGCTGATTTATAACGGTTACTGGTGGTCACCTGAGCGGGAAATGCTCCAGAAGATGATTGATGAAAGCCAGGAGCCAGTGAACGGTGAAGTACGTCTGAAACTTTATAAGGGCAATGTTACCGTGGTTGGCAGACGTTCTGAAGATTCACTGTTCGATGAGAGTATCGCTACCTTTGAAGACGATGCCGGTGCCTATAATCAGGCGGATGCCGAAGGCTTTATTAAATTGAATGCCCTGCGTCTCAGAATAGCTGCAAACAAAGGAAGAAAATTAGACTGAAAACGGAAGGCCTGCATTTCCAAATGTAGGCCACACATTAAGTGATCAAGCTACAGTCTAAATTTTTAAATGCTTTAAGGGCCTGTTGATGTTTATTCGCTGAGTACGCGACGAAACGTTAACACTCGTAGTACAGGTACCGTAAATTTTTTGGAATACCGTCTAGTCCTTTGACTACTCTTAGCCCCTTGTTTGAGGATTAAGAGTAGTATTTGCATGTTGGTGAAAGGTTTGGGCTTGGCTGTCTGTGGCTCTTGGGAGCAGGGTTTAAAAGAAAACAATCAAGAGAAAAACTCAATAAAACAATTAAGGAATGTGTCTTCAGAGCCAGACCTTCGTGGTGGATACAAAAGCATTGAAACGTTAAGTAAGAGAGCTTGCTCTTTACCTGCTCTTTCTGCTTCTAAAACGACCTCTTTTGATAAAGAGGCTGCTCATTTTTCTTCATTCTTTCTGGGGGCTGAGGTTGTACCTCCTAGAACAGAACCTGTGAAACAGGAAGGCTGGGATAAATTACCCCTATCGATTGATGCCTCTAGAGGTAAGCCTTCACCGCTTGAAGACCTGCGTTTTACGGAGTTGCTAAGATACCGTGACGGGGAAAATAATAGACATATTTTTTGGGGCAAACTGGAAAGCTGTTCTGCTGAAGAGATGCATGGAGTCAACGCACTTCGTTGTGACAACAATGGCAAGTACGAGTTTCGAGCAGGCTTTTATTACGATGATGTTGATAGTACACCCATTCATGAAAAGCTCGGCGTTCGTAGAAAGAGCGATCAGTTATACGTTGGTGAAATTGGCCGGTTTACGTTAGCGTACAACGCCCTTGCTCCTGGTATCAGGCGTTTACAGGCATTCAATATCAGCTTTCACTATGTTCCATCTCTTACATGGGTTTCACCCGCAAAGTAGAATGCCTGACGTACCATTCAATAAAAGGGGACTATCTCTACTCATCTCAGGCCTTGGCTTTATCCTGCCTCCTACATCTACCCGGTCGCTCGATGATTCTTTATGCCTGACTGATAAGGTGATGGAAAAAAGCCCGAAAAACTGGGGCCGACCTTTGATGATGCATCACCAAGGTTGGGGCTGGACTACTTATCAATGCACGATGAAAGATCTGACTCCAGTTTCGTACCCGGCATCAGGCAGAGGTTTAATCATTAGACGTCAGAAAAATCAGGGGCAGGTTTCTCCCGGTGCTGGCGGCATATGGCAAGATGAGCAACAGTATTCACCACCCTGAAAGCTGACACACTTCGTACACCACGCGAGTAAAATCCATAAAGCGGCACAGCCACCACTGCAGTCGCAGCAAACGGCTTTCATCGGTCTTGGCCCTCCGAGCGCGGTAGACAACGAATCCTCGGTTGGCTGATGCCAGGTTCTGAAGAGAATGGAAGTATTCTCAAGTACTGGCGGGATATTCACCGGACGATTCAGTGTCAGCAGTAAATTACCGTTCTCGTAGTCGACCGCATTCACATCCAGTGGTTTCATGATGATGGAATCATTGTCAAACCGCCGGATGCTGATATCGATAACCAAAGGCGATTTCTGGATTCCCTTGTTCATCAGTCCAGCCAGCTCCGACAAATCATTCAGGCTGAAATCTTTCAGTTGCTGCAAATGCTCTGGCTTCATGTCGTCTAACCAGGCTGCCTGTGGAGCAACCACAGTCAGTTTTTTATCCTGATCGTAACTCACCTGATCCGTCGCTAAAAAGAAACCACGTCCCTCAAGCGTGACTGAAATATTACCGGCACTTAAACCGCTGGCGCACTGACTGTTGGCAGGGGCTGTCTGGACCCATTGGGATAATAGACAAAACAGCGTTAACACCAAGACTCTGTCGTTGAAGATTTGTTTAACCATCTAACCAACCTCTTCTATAAGAGAGAAGGATAAAGGCTAGTATCAAAACTCTGGTTTTGCCTCTATGGGGGGAAAGCTTCCCAGGTTTGGTGAGGGAGGGTAGGGGACAATTTTTTATTAGTGTAGGATGAAAAATCTGCCCCTTTTTTGCGGGGGCTTAGAGCATATGGATTAATTATCAGGCTTATCTGATTCAGGGATGATAATAACTTCGATATTATGTTGATCGCATAGGGCTTGCATCTCTGAGTCAGGGGATCCACAAATGGCTACGGATTTTATAGATTTTGGCTGGAAGCGTTCCATGATTTTTGCAGAAAAATAAGCCTGTCCCATCAAATGCATACCCAGGGTATTTTTTTTTGTCTGAACAACGATGATATCTTTATTTTGAAAATCATATTGCTCGCCAGCTTGTCTTCCCTTTTCTATGCCTAAAACAATGATTCCATCAATAGCTCTTTTGTGAACCTGGATTGCTTTATCGGGTTTTATTGCGTGGAATTCTTCTATTAAATAACCACCTACTGAATGCCAGTATTGCCTTGTCCTCCATGTTTCGTACTTGCTCATAAAAATCCATTTTTTGTTGATGTTATGTTTCTTAGAGTTTTAAAAACTTAGAAAATTATTAAAAGTCAGTTAATAACTTGTTTGGCTAGTGTATTTCAAAAAATATAAAAATCCCTATTTTAGTCAGATTTTGGTGTTCACTAAAACGGCGGAAGTACAGAAATCGTCTGAGGAAGGTTCTTAGAAATATGCTGAAAGAACTCCTATAAAGAAAAAACTTACCACAAAGGCACGAAGCCACAGAGGAAAAGATTTTTTATTTCCTCTGTGGCTTCGTGCCTTTGTGGTGAAAATAGGAAGTCATTCAGGGAATTATATATTCCCTTTATAAAAATCCTTCTGAGCTGTAGAGACTTTTTCCAAGTACCGTCTGCTTTCCCCTCGTGGGTGTCGCTGTGTCAGCGCCCAATACACCTGGTTGGGTTTTAGACCATTGATTTTCTGTATGGCGCGCTCTCGGTTGCGGTCAAAGGTGGCAAATACATTACCGGCGCCCCCGTTATAGGCGGAGATAATCGTATATTTCCGTGACAATGGGTCTCTGATGTTCTTCAGGTAGTGATTTTCCAGCAGAGACAGATATGCCGTTCCGGTATCGATATTGTTATGGGGCTGAAAGAGCCAGTTTTTGCTGGGTTGACCAGGCTTATTTTTCACCTTGTCGAAAACATCGCGACCCGCTGTTCTTGGAATGATTTGCATCAGTCCATAGGCATTCGATGAACTGACTGCATAGGGGTTGAAGCTGCTTTCAGTTCGAATTACCGCATAGATCAAGCTCTCTTCTACTCCGTATATTCGAGCGTGCTTTCGAACCAAGCTGGCATATTGGTACTGTCGTTGAGACAGGTGATCATCCACCAGGTTAAAATTCACGGCATAGGCAAGGCCTTTGGGGGTACTGTGTGTTGTCAGCTGATTCTGAATCAGGTAGTCGGCATACCTCAGGGCGCGCCACTCCCATCGAATGGGCTGGTTCTCATGGTCGAGAACCTGATGATAGAGCATGGGCTCTTCACCAACAGGGACATCTTTATCGCTGAACAGGTCAACCTGATCTGGCGCATAAGGTGTTAGCAATATGGCGGCTATTGCCTTTCTCAGGTCTGAGCGGTCTACGGTTTCCACGTGGACTTTGCCGGATTCAAAGTCCACGAAAACCCGGGTGCGGTAGTGATTGGTGTATTTCACATACTCTTTACTGCTGGCTTTTTTCTCATCACCCCAGGTCACTCTGGCCTCTTTGATTAAGATGCGAACCAGTGCTTCAAAGGCGATAACATCCTTTTCCAGATCGATGCCAACGGAAATAACATCACCAGCAGGTCTGAGTTCTTTCAGAGCCGCTTTGGTAACGTAGTTGGCCGCATAGCTGGTCGCCTGCTCAGTCGAGCAGCTGGTGATCAGCGGTGATGATAACGCAGTCAGTAAGATGAGGTTGCGAAGACGTGGCATCGTGGCATCCATGTCGTTTATTAGTTCTGTGAATCCTTATACCCGTCGCCTTTCAAGCTGCTACTTTGTCGGCTGCATTCGTTCACCATGGTCACATAGTATTTCTATGCTCCCATGGCTTCGCTCATTTGCCGCCGCGCAGCAACTTGAAATCCATAGGGTATAAGTTAGCTCCACAGAACTAATTTACCACTCTGCTCGATTAGAAAGAAAGTCAGGACTAGCCGTTAAGACCTTCAGAAGCGGCTTTGGATTGAATCAGTTCTATTTTGTAGCCATCCGGATCTTCTACAAACGCAATTTCAGTAGAACCACCGAGAACAGGGCCCGGCTCGCGAGTGATCTTTCCGCCAGCCTTGCGGATGGTGTCACAGGTGGCATAAATATCATCAGCACCCAGAGCGACATGACCAAAAGCGTTGCCAAGATCGTACTTTTCAGTGCCCCAGTTGTAGGTCAGTTCAATCACGGCCTGTTCAGACTCATCGGCATAGCCAACAAAAGCGAGGGTGTATTTATACTCTTTGTTATCGTGTTTTCTCAGCAGCTTCATACCGAGAATTTCAGTGTAAAACTGGATGGATCGATCAAGGTTACCGACACGCAGCATGGTGTGAAGAAATCGCACTTCAGGCTCCTTCAGGTTTTAGGTATAAGAAATCTATGGATCAGGGATGTTTAGGTCTTTCAGACAGTTTTGTCGTTTGTTTCTTTTTCAGTGGCTTGCCATCAATGGAAGCCTCTTTGATCTCAATGGTATAGGCCGTGCCTTTTTCTTCCTGCAGTAGCTTTACCAGAAAGTAGTCGTAGTTTTTGGCAAACCAGATCCAGGTGGCACGATTGTCGCTCTTGCGCTGAATTTTTACCCGGACGGTTTTCAGGTTGCCCAGGTCGGTTTTTAATGTCTCTTCGCCTTCGATGATGAATTTACGTTGATAGACTTCATCATCATCGGCAACGTCATAGCTCAGCTGTTTGCCATGGGCAGCAGTCAGATCCATACGCAATTTCAGCTGATAACTCAGGTTGTCCAGTGTTTCCGGTTTCAGGTCCATCGACCACTGTCTGTCCCCCTGTTGCCAGTTAACCTTATTGCTGGTCCAGTCAAAGGTGGCGTATTCCGTTGGTTTTTTCCCAAGACCGGTTCGTTGTTGAACGTACTGATTGGAGACCAGCTGTGCACCTTCACTGGCAAAATGGCTGGTTTCTTTCATGCCAAAAAAAGCTGCATCGGCACTGAACTCAAGCGTCCAGGTGCCGTCCGCATTTTTGGTCAGAGATCGTTCGCCAGAACCTCCAAAGGGTACACCTTTGATGGATGCCTTGTAGGTCGCCGAATAGGGCTTGAGCGTGAAAGCAGGGGCTTTCACCCGGTCGGGGCTTTGCCTCGGGTTTGTGCTGGTGGCGGCAAAACCCGTATTTCCCACGGCCAATAACGACATGGCCAGTACAGCGCTCAGAGAGCGCGCTCTGTATTGGCTGAGGTGAGTCGTCATTGAGTTTTTCATGTTCGCTTTGAGGCGATGAAAAAATGGTTGAACCTGATTAATCATGCCAGTTCCAGGGCGTTTTCCTGCAGTTGGTAGCCCAGTGGGTCAATGGGGTGATCATCCAGTACCGCTTTGTCACCTTTCAGCTGAAGTCTGCCAGAGGTAATCAGATGTACAGCCAGAGGATAAATCTGATGCTCCATGGCCTGAACACGCTGCTTCAGACTTTCTTCATTATCAGTGGGCTCGACATTAAGTGAAGCCTGAATGATATGGGCACCACTGTCCAGCTCGGGTGTTACAAAGTGGACGGTACAGCCATGCCGGGTCTTTTTATCGGCAAGTACTCGGCGATAGGTGCCAAGGCCTTTGTATTCAGGTAGCAGGGATGGATGAACATTGATCAGTCTGCCAGCGAATTTTTCTACAAACTCTGGGCTGAGAATTTTCATATAACCGGCCAGTACCACAAGGTCCGGCTCAAAGCGCTTAACCTCCTCAACCAAGCGCTGGTCAAAGGCGCCCCGGGAAGAAAATACCTTGTAGTCCAGGCCAAGGGCTGCAACTTTGTGCTGTCTTGCTCTTTCCAGCCCATAGGCTTCTGGCACGTTACTGATGACGCCAACAATTTGATAACTGTGGTTATGCTCTTGATCCAGAAGTGCCTGAAGGTTACTGCCGTTTCCTGATAGCAGAACGACAACTCGCTTTTTCTCGCTCACTGCTGTTTCCTGAATGGTTTTCGATGGTTTGTGTGTTCAGAGCCGAGCTGAACGGCCTCTGGGAGCCTGTCGGCTAAGTCCGACAGACTCCTGGGAAGCAGTCCTGATATTGGTCAGAAAGAAATCTTAAAAGTTCCGATCATTGGACGCTGTTATTGAAAGATTACAGGCTCAGCATCACTATCAGTTGCTTCGATGTGGCCAATAATGACACTTTCTTCCCCCAGCTCTGCCAGACGGTTAACAGCCTGCTCCTGATGGCTCTTGGGAACGCAAAGAACCATGCCAATACCGCAGTTAAACGTCCGGTACAGCTCAAAAGCGTCAATATTGCCTTTTTCCTGAAGGAAACGGAAGATCGCCGGAATTTCCCAGCTCTGTGTGTTAATCACAGCACGGCAACCCTGGGGAATAACTCTTGGCAGGTTCTCTGGCAGACCGCCACCGGTAATGTGTGCCATGGCATGAATAGGCAGCTCTTTTTGCAGTTGCAGCAGTGATTTTACGTAAATGCGGGTCGGGGCCATCAAATGTTCTGCAAGCGGCTTTCCTTCAAGTGAACCGTTGAGATCCACACCGGCAACTTCCAGTACTTTTCGAACCAGGGAGTAGCCATTGGAGTGAGGGCCACTGGATTTCAGCCCAATCAGAACATCGCCTGCTGATACTTTGCTGCCATCAATGATTTCTGACTTTTCTACTACGCCAACACAGAAGCCGGCAAGGTCGTAGTCATCACCCTGGTACATGCCAGGCATTTCAGCGGTTTCTCCACCAATGAGGGCGCAACCTGACTGTTCACAGCCCTTGCCAATGCCGGTGACAACCCGCTCAGCTACATCCACATTCAGTTTGCCTGTGGCATAGTAATCCAGAAAGAACAGGGGCTCTGCTCCACAGACCAGCAGGTCGTTGACGCACATAGCGACCAGATCGATACCAATGTCGTCATGCATGCCAAGATCCATGGCCAGCTTTAGTTTGGTGCCCACACCGTCAGTGCCGGAAACCAGGACCGGCTCCCGATAGCCTGATGGCAGTTGGCAGAGTGCTCCAAAACCTCCCAGTCCACCCATCACCTCCGGGCGTGAAGTGGCTTTTGCAACCTGTTTAATTCGCTCGACCAGAGCGTTTCCAGCGTCGATGTCGACACCTGCATCCTTGTAACTCAGGGAGGTTCTGGAATCCGATTTGTTCATTGATATGAATCCGCTTGTTGCCAGAGCTTGCTACCACCGGGGATAACCGGTAGCGGTTTTCTTTTGCCAGGAATGAGCCTGACCCAAGGCTGCGTCCAGCCAGAAGCCATTTCCAATCCAGGGCTGTTTGGGTGGATGAAGGCGGCTATTCTAGGAGGGTGCGGGGTTTATCGCAATGTTGTTACTGATTTGTCGCACTTTTCAGACATCTTAATGGGGAAATCTGTCCTCTCCTTGTGGTAGGTCAATACTGGTCACAAAGCATAGAGGAGGGCGGGGTGCCGTGTAAAAACAGTATTTTTCTTGTAAGTTGTGGCAGAATTACAGTCATTTGATTTTTATGAACAGGGTTTTTTAGATGCCTGTGGCTATGCAATGCAAAGCTTTCTATCAAGAGCTAACGAGTCAATTGACCCGTTCTTTAATGCTGGGAGTGCGCTCAGGTGGTCGGATTGCCTGCCTGACGTTAAGCTTTCTGGTGCTGGCTTCTCTGCCAGGCCCAACAGAAGCCGCCATGGTGAAGGGGTTATACAGTCAGGAGGTGCCGGTAACGGGGCAGGGTTATAAAGAGCGTGCTGATGCGATGAGCCGTGCGCTGGCAGGGGTGCTGGTCAAGGTGGCTGGTCAGCGTGAGGTGCTGTCGAACAGTGTTATTCAGAGTGCCATGTCCAAACCTGAAACGTATATTCGCAGGTTTGGCTTTCGTATAGATGATACTTCGCTGAATCGTCAGCAGGTTTTTCAGGCCACCTTTGATGAAAAGGCGGTAAATCGTTTGCTGCGTAGTGCAAATGTGGCGATTTGGGGGCAGAGTCGACCTTCTACACTGGTGTGGCTTGCTATAGAGAATGGTGGAAGACGTTCAATTATTAATGCCTCTGAAGCCTTTCCTGATATTTTTGCTGAGAGCTTTCAAGAGCGTGGTCTACCCGTACTCTTTCCATTGATGGATTTTGAGGATTCGGCTGCGATTTCTGCTGTTGATGTGTGGGGAGGATTCAGTGGAAAGATTCAGGAAGCATCTCGCCGCTATGGCTCTGAGTCTATTCTGGCTGGGCGTTTGTCTCGTTCTCTGTCACAAGACAATGAACTATTTTATGGTCGACTGAGTCTGATATTTCGTGGTGTTAGTCAGTCTGTTGCAGTGGATGGCCTGGATGCGGTTGGCGTTACCCAGCTTGCAGCAGATCTCGTAGGTTCGACGCTATCCCGGCACTATGGCATTGATGCATCCGATGCCAGTGGTAAGACACTGCTGATGGTTGAAAATGTTTCCAGTCTTGAAGACTATGCAGCGTTACATAAGTATCTTGGGAGAATGACGGCTATCCGTGGCGTTTCTGTACACAAGGTTAATGGCTCTACTGTAGAGCTTGAGCTGACTATTGATGGCTCAGAGAGGCAACTTGCAGATTCTCTCGCTTTGGGACGTAATCTTCGAGCCGTGTCTTCAGGTATGCAGGGTGTTAGTGATACGGGCTCATCAGTAATGGTGTACCGCTGGTCTCGATGAAGGGACGGGTGTGTTGAACTAAAGTAGCCAGTACTTTCGAGTATCTGGCTCTGATAAATTTTGTGATGAAAAGCATGTTTCAGCACGGAATACTGAAAATATCAAAAGAATAACAAGAACCTTCATTGATATCGGGTCTCTTTAAGTAAGAACTGAATACTGAGTATCGTGGTGAAATTGAAATATTTACCCAATATACTGACCTTACTTCGTCTGCTATTGGCTGGTCCGGTCTCCTTTGCGATTCTGTCAGAAAAACCCGTGTGGACTCTTTCCCTGTTTCTTTTTGCTGCGTTATCGGATGCCCTTGATGGTTTTATTGCCCGACACTATGGCTGGCAGAGCCGACTGGGCGCTATGCTGGACCCTATGGCGGATAAAGTCTTGCTGGTGTCAGCATTTTTATCGTTAACCTTGATTAAGGTGATTCCTGTCTGGCTGACGCTGTTGGTGATTGGTCGTGATATCCTGATTATTTCTGGTTCATTCATTTATCGTTGGGTTGTAGGTACTATCCAGTTCAAACCAAGTGTGCTGGGTAAATTGTGTACTTTATTCCAGCTCAGTCTGATAATGACGGCCCTGATTTCAGTTGCTTTGAACTATACAAAGCCTGTGATGATACTTCAGCCTGTGGTAGCGCTGTTTACCATTGGTAGCGGTTTACAGTATGTTGTTGAATGGGGAAGGAAAGGGCTACGCCGGGCTCGCAAATGTAATCGTGATTAATCACGACGGCGTTTCTACACAAGGACATTAACGATGAACCTTACTCTTCATCAGCGCTATATGACCGCAGTGGTTGCGCTGGTTCTTTTTCTGGTCGTTCATTTTCTTGGGCCGGTACTGACGCCTTTCGTTGTCAGTATGGTACTGGCGTATTTGGGCGACCCTCTGGCTGACTGGCTGGAATCCAAAGGTCTGTCCAGAACCCTATCGGTGGTCTGCGTCTTTTTGTTGATTTTTGGCGTAATAATTACAGCATTACTGGTTGTAATTCCAACGTTGGCACACCAGGTGAAGACAGTGATTCATTTGTTACCCGTATGGGAAGCCTGGATTGAGACCAATGTGCTCCCCTATATTCAGAAATACATTGAGATTGATGCTTCTCTTTTCGACTTTGGTGAAATCTCCAAAAGGCTGGCCGGTCAGTGGCAGAAGGCTGGTGGGCTTCTGGCCAGTTTTGGTATTTCAGTGTCCAGGTCATCCATTGCCCTGATTGGCTTTGTGGCTAACCTTTTTCTTATTCCTGTTGTGACTTTTTACCTGCTGCGAGATTGGGACAAGATGGTTGGCAACCTGAAAATGATGCTGCCCAGAAACGTCGAGCCTGTGGCTGTGGCGCTGGTGAATGAGTGTGATGAAGTACTGGGTGCATTTCTCAAAGGGCAGCTGATGGTCATGCTGGCACTTGGGGTGATATACAGCCTTGGCTTGACCATGATTGGGCTACAATTTGCCATTCTGATCGGTATGCTCGCTGGGTTGGCCAGCATCATCCCCTATATGGGATTTGTCCTGGGGTTTGCTGCCGCTATTGTTGTCGCATTTTTCCAGTTCGATGGCTATATGGGCATGTCTCTTGTTGTTGTTGTTTTTATGGTGGGGCAGGCATTGGAGGGCTGGGTTCTGACGCCTTTGCTGGTGGGTGATAAGATTGGTCTGCACCCCGTTGCCGTTATTTTTGCCTTGATGGCCGGTGGCCAGCTGTTTGGTTTTGTCGGAATGCTGATAGCCCTGCCCATGGCCGCAATTATTATGGTACTCTTGCGCCATCTGCATAGAAACTATAAGGCCAGTGACCTTTATCATGCTGGAGCAGCCGAAGAAAAAGACTGATACACTTTTGCTGTCACACGCTTTTTCTTTCAAAAATCAGCCCAGATATGATACAAGCGGTTGCATAATACGGTGAAAGGGGATTTATTAACCGGTCTATTGATGTCGATCAATGCCGGTTGATAATTGAACGGTTTTATTGTGCTCCTGTCTTTTGTAACTTTGCAGTTTCTGTTGTCATCATCTGAAACTGTTACAGCGACAGTGAAGAAGTGATCAGAAAAGAGAACTCACACTACCTTTACGGATTTGATGTCCATTATGAGTTTGCCTGTGCAGCTACCGCTCAGTGTCCAGTTAAGAGACGATGCCACGTTTGCCAACTTTTACAGTGGGCGAAATGAAACGCTGGTCAATCTTTTGGATATGGATAGATCGGTTCCTGGCATTGAATCCGAACAGTTTATTTTCCTCTATGGTCCCAAAGGGGTTGGTTGCAGCCATCTGCTTCAGGCGGCCTGTCATCAGGTGGACCGCCGCAGTGGCAGAAGCATTTATCTGCCCATGAAAGAACTGGTTCACTACTCCCCAAAGCTTCTGGAGGGTATTGAGCGTCTTCAGCTGGTTTGTCTGGATGATATTGGCGAAGTTGCCGGCATCGATGAATGGGAAGAGGCGTTGTTTGATCTCTTTAACCGTCTCAGGGACTCCAAAACCCGTTTTCTGGTGGCGGCTGACAATCCTCCCAGGGCGTTGGGTATTCAACTTCAGGATCTGGTTTCCCGTCTGGGCTGGGGCATGGTCTTTCAGGTTCACCCTCTGGACGATCGGGATAAAGTCTCGGCGCTCAAGCTTCGGGCTCATTACCGGGGCTTTGATCTGAGCGATGAAGTAGCCCGTTTCATCATTCATCGTGGCTCCCGGGATATGGGCAACCTGTTTACCCTCTTGCAGAAGCTTGACAGTGCTTCTCTGCGTGCCAAGCGCAAGCTCACCATTCCCTTTGTTAAGGAAGTCATGAGATGGTGAATACAGACCCATCTTTGCTGACCGTACTTCTCCATTCTTGAAGAGTTGACCATGCCGACCAAAAGGAGACTGCTGCTTAACCCTGTCGCTTTGGTGTCGTACCTGCTGATTGGGGGGCTCTTTCTGGTCGGGTGGCTCTGGTTTTCCCAGGTTTCTGATCGGGTACTGACCCGCTTAAACCAGCAGACCGGGCAACTCTTTATCGATAAAGACATCGCTTTTGATCCATGGCAGCGAACACTCTCGGTTAATGATGTTGAGTTCGAGGCGCAGGGCATTCAGCTCAGAGCAGAGCGGTTGAGTTTTGTTTTGAATTATCGCCACTGGTGGGGGCCTTGGTTGGGTGAAAACATCGAATCACTCAGTGCGATCGAACTTGACAGTGCCAATATCGCCATTGACCCGAACCTTACCGTGTATGCCCTGCCAAACTGGTTCCAAGTGCTGTCCGTCAACAGCGGCCGTCTTTCAGTCACTGGAATAGTGCATTCCCTTGGCTTTGATCAACTGACCCTCACAAAAGAAGATGGCAACAGACTCAAGATTCAGTTGGATAGCCATAATGCTGAAAACTGGAATTTCGCTGGCTCTTATCAGGTGAGTGAGGGTTTACTGAGCGGTGAGCTGCAGCTGGCCGATCTGTCGTTGTCGACGCTGGCGAAGGCCGTTCCCCTTAACGTATTGCCAGCGCTTGATAATGAGCTTCTCTCCAATGACCGTCTTTCAGGGACAATGAGTGCTGCATTATCACTGTCCTGGGATAAGCGAGACGGCTTGATCTTGAAGGGCAATGCAGAAGGGCAGAGTGGGCAGCTACTCTTGTCTGGAAAGTTGTCGGGAAGGTTGTCTGGAATGTCTGCCGAATGGCAGCAGTGGCAACTGAACAATGCTCTGTTTGTTGCCAATGATCCTGGGCAGTCTACCGCTGAACTGTCTGTTTCAGGGCTTGACCTGAGAGTGCCCGAAACAGTGACAGGAGAGGTGCTTCGCTTCCCAGTTCAGTTACAGCAAACCTTACCTGCTGTTGTTACTTCACTTTCAATTAACGACAGTCGTCTTGAACTAGAACGTGGCCATTCTCCCTGGATATTTGAAAACGTAAATGGAAGTTTGGTTGCAATGCCTGCTTCGAAGAAGGGTAAGGAAAAAGCTATCTGGAAGTATCAGGCGAATGCAGCACTGGCCAATGTTGGGAATGTTCAGTTGAGTGGGCGATTATCCAACTCAGATAATGATTTTACTTTCCAGCTTAACAAAGCCCGTCTGGCAGGGCCTTTAAAACAATACTCGGTCTTTGCCGGCTATACTATGCAGGGCACCCGGTTTGATCTGAGCTACAGCAGCCAGAAACATGCAGGTCAGGTTGATATTTCTCACTGGCAGAGCAAAAAGGTATCAACCGGCTCACCGGTTTCATCCATCAACTTATTAAAAGCCCTGATAACGGATGCATCGGGTAAAGCCGTTATCCCTTTTTCCATTAAGCCCGGTAAATCGGATACGCCATTACCTAAGCGTATCTATCTGGCGGTTGGACAGCGTGTTATGACCATTGCCAGTGAACCCTTCGACTACCTTTCCCATTCTACAGGTCATGTACTTAAACCTGAGCTTCATCATGAAGCTGGAAAAGCGACATTGACGGAGTTGTCACTCACAAACCTGCAACACCTGAAAAAGGTTCTGGCTCAACGGCCCGAATTAACCCTATTGGTTGATGTGAATGTCTCTGAATCTCAGGACGGACCAGAACTTTCTCGTCATGAACTGGAAGAGGCGTTGCAGGAGTTATACTCCGCAACAAGTTCAGCGGAACCTTCTGATGCCGCTTCCATTCCGCCCAAAGTACGGGCAACGTTAATGGAGCAGATGTATTTGGCGACACGGCAGCACCAGAAGATTCCTGAAGTGGGTGCACAGTCACCAGAACAACGCGTCCAAAAGGCCGAACAGTGGTTGCTGAAAAATTGGCCAAAGGCGCCTGATCAAATAGGAAAATTACAAAAGGCTCGGTTCGACTACCTGAAAAAAGAGATGGACAGGATTGGCATCGATTCCGGGCGTGTTGAGTTGACGTTATCCTCGAGCTCAGAGCAAAAAGAGAATGAACCCTACTCATTAATAACGCTTCACTGATGCGCAGTATGGAGAGACAGCGAGGTTTCAGCAGAGGAGCTCTCCGCTGAAACCATATTTATACCAATTGCACTTTCTAACACCCTATTGCGCTATTGGCCTGAAGCGTTTTCCTGCGTTGAAGCTCCTCGCCATAGCTACGGCTATGACTCGTCACTTCGCCTTTATGCCCTTCAGGGTATTGCCTTACACTCCCGTCCATCATGCTCATAACGGGTTTAGAAAGTTTAATTGGTATTATATCTCAGAATTTAGCGGTGAAGCCTGCATACCAGGTTCTTGGGTCTTCGCTGTAGCCCAGGACTTCGGCGCTGTGGGGAAGGCTCTTATCCGTCAGGTTGGTGATACCGGCACGGAGTGTCAGCGATTCCGTCATCTGGTAATTGGCGCCCAGGTCAGCAGTCCAGTATCCGTTCAGATCCACCGTGCTGCTCAGTGACTGGTCACCGGTGTAGCCTGCACGGATAAAGGTGGTCAGTTTCTCCATGGACTGCCAGTTCAGTTTCGCATTGGCATTGTGGCGTGGTCGATTGTTCAGGTCTTCGCCAGTGGTTTCATCCTTGGCATCGGTGTAAGTGAAGTTACCGTTCAGGGAGAGGGCACGGGTAAGGGCAATCCGACCTGATAACTCAAGGCCTCTGATCTTGGCTTTTGCTGTGTTTTTGTAGGTGTAGACGTCACGTCCATCCTCCTGGCCAAGCAGTTTATCGAAATCACGCTCAATCAGGTTTTTAACGTCATTCTGGAACAGCGCGGCTTCCATTTCCCAGGTGTCCTGTCGGTAATTGGATGCTAGCTCATAACTGGTACTGGTTTCAGGTTTCAGGTTCGGGTTGCCTTTGATCCAGCAGCCTCCCTTACAGCTGCTCAGGCGGTATTCTTCGCTTAATTGCCGCAGGGAAGGAGCCTTGAATGCCTTGCCAGCCCCACCCTTGATGATCAGGTTCTCAGTGACCTTATGAACCAGATAGGCGCGCGGGCTGTATTCTGATCCGAAGTTTTCATGGTGGTCGAGTCGGGTGCCATAGGTAAGTGTCCAGGTCTTGGCCAGTTGCCACTCATCCTGTACAAACAGCGCTTTCTCGGTGACATCAGCCTTACCGGTTTCCAGAAAGTCACGGGGGTTATCCAGCTCGTTTTTACTGATCTCGCCGCCAAACGTCAGACGGTGGTTTCCTATGTCTGTGGATCCTGAACCATCAATGGTATCCGTCGTTTCAGTGGCATATTCCCGTTGGTTTTCCGTGAAATTCTGTTCTCCGATCTTAACTTCTTCCCGATAGTAGCGCAGTTGTGTTTCTCCCCAGTGCCAGTCGCCACTGTGGGTCAGTGCCGCACTGTTACGCTTTACTTTCTGGTCAGTTGGCGTCAGCCCCTTGGAAGACTCAATATTACCCTCACGTTTATCATTGCTATAGGCAATATCCAGATCCAATGCCTGGTTCTCATTAATAAACCAGTTCAGGGCACCGGTCAGATTCAGGGTGTCCCGTTCTTCCAGCGCCGTGACGATGGAGCGATCGTAACTGAAGCCAGTACTGTCGCTGTACGGTTGCCATTTATCCCGGTCGCTTTTATTGATCGAGAGGTTGAGATACAGCTGGTCTTCTATCAGGGCACCGCCGGTATTGAGGCCGAGAATGGTTTCTTCACCTCCATTACCGTCCCCTGGCGTTGAGAAGTCGCCGCTCAGTGTACTGCGCCATTCATTATCAGGCTGTTTGGTGATGATATTCACCACGCCACCCAGGGCTTCTGAACCATAGAGAGCGGACATGGGGCCACGGATAATCTCGATCCGTTCAATACTGTCCTGAGGAATGGCTGACAGGTCAAAGTCATTACCCCGGACAACAGCATTGGAGGAACTCATTTTCCGGCCATTGACCATAATCAGGGTGTAGTCACTGCTCATGCCCCGGATGCTGATGGTTTCCCGGCCAGCCCGGCCGCCTTCTTTTCGGCTTTCGACCCCCACCGACTGTTTGACGATATCGTTCAGAGCCAGGGTTGGCTGGGACTGAATCTCTTCACTGGTAATCACCGACATGGAGGCCGGGGCATCAGCCAGGCTGTTTTCAGTTTTGGTGGCCGTGACCACCACCTGATCGAATACCAGTGGTGAGCCATAGTGACTGTTTTCTGCCATCACTGGCATAGCCGCTACCATGGCTGAAAACAAGAGACTGTGCCGCCCCATAAACCGCTGCATAGAATACTTCCTGATGATAAGGTGAGTGCCTGAAACAAAGGCGAATGAAAGTTATTCTCATTTGCATTTAAAGTCAACGCATTGAAAATATTTGAAAAAATGGAAAGGCGCTTTATCGGGTCATTGATGACACTGGTCAAAGAAAGTGCTGCCCACTATTGCCAGGCGGTTAAATTTCACATTTAATGCGAATCGTTTTCAGTAAGATTAAGTTTTAAGCTTGTCTTGTCATCAAAACCAGCGGTTTTATGCGGAGTCACCGATCATCATGACGTCAATTCTGGGATTGATAAAAAAGACAGTTGCCGTTTTTATGGCCGGCATGTTCATGTTTTCAATGGTACTGCCAGCCCAGGCCAACGCTCTGGAAGTCAATCATTATAAGGGAACGGTGACTCTTGATGGCACGCCAAAGCGGGTGGTGGTACTTGGATTGAGCAGCCTGGATATTCTGGACAATCTGGGCATTCAGCCGGTTGGTACGCCTCAGGGGCTTTTGCCGGATTATCTGAAAAAATACGAGAACAGCAGCACCAATGTGGGCTCCCTGAAGGAACCGGATTACGAAACCATCTACACCCTGAAGCCGGATATCATTATTGCTGAAACCCGTATGCTGCGTCTGTACGATGACCTCAGCAAAATCGCCCCCACCGTCATGCTCTACCCGATGGATGGGCATTACTGGGAGGACACTCAGAAAAACTGGCGTATGCTGGGTAAACTGTTTAATCGTGAAGAGCAGGTTGAAACTCTGATTCAGAAGACCGGCAGCGAGCTTGAAACGCTGCACAGTCAGGTTCAGGCGGCCCGGCTGAATGCCATGATGGTCATGAATAATGGCGGCAATATCGCCATGTACGATAAAGACAGCCGATTTTCGCTGGTGTTTCACGAGTTTGGCTTTGCTGAAGCCTTCCCCAGTGAAGAAGAGACCAAAGGCCTGAAAGCCACCAAAGGCGCCCATGGCAATCTGGTTTCTTTTGAGTACATCGCTGCCACAGCGCCTGATGTCATGTTTGTACTGGATCGCGATCAGGCCATCGGCAATGCCAATGGCAATGCCAGGACTGCATTCAATAACCCGCTGGTGAATGCGACCCCGGCAGCAAAGAACCATAAAATTGTCTTCGTAAATCCTGGTGCCTGGTACATCACCAGCGGAGGCGTTACCGGGACTGCCAATATCATTGCTGATATCCGGAAGGCTTTGAACTAACGCCTGGCGTGCCATAGGGCGCGCTTTTCCAAACATTAATCACTGTTTTTGAACTACGCATCGATATGTTCCTCTATAAACGACTACTGGCCGGGCTGATTCTGCTGTTGATCGCAGCGGCCTCACTGTTTATCGGGGTGGCAGATATCTCCCTGGCCAGCCTGCTCAGTGGCGATCAGCAGACCTGGTCGATCACGCTGGTCAGTCGTATTCCCAGATTGTTGGCTATTGTTCTGGCTGGGGCTGGCCTCAGTGTTGCTGGCCTGATTATGCAGCAGGTCACCCAGAACCGTTTTGCCTCACCGTCAACCGTCGGCACCATCGACTGTGCTCTGCTGGGCTACGTGATTGGACTGGTGTTGTTCAGCGATGCATCCCAATGGACATTGCTGGGCGTAATCTTCGCCTTTGCCGTTTCCGGTACCATGATATTTGTTAAGTTCCTGCAGCGGCTGAAGTTCAAAAACGCGGTGCTGGTGCCATTGATTGGCATTATGTACGGGAATGTGGTGTCGGCACTGACGACATTTTTCGCCTATCGATTCGATCTGACCCAGTCCATGTCTTCCTGGACGACGGCCAATTTTGCCAGTGTACTGCAGGGCAGTTACGAGGTGCTTTATCTTGCCATTCCGGTCTGTGTGCTGGCCTACCTCTACGCGAGCCAGTTCAGTGCTGCCAGTATCGGCGAGAGCTTTGCCAGAAATATTGGCCTCGATTTTGAAAAAATTGTTCTGATTGGTGTGGCGCTGGTGGCGGTCAGCTCTGCCTCCGTGGTAATGATTGTCGGTGTTATCCCTTTTCTTGGTTTGATCGTCCCCAATATGGTATCGCTGTTTATGGGGGACAATATGAAGAAAATCCTGCCCTGGACTGCCTATTGGGGCACGGTGCTCGTGCTGGTCTGCGATATCCTCGGGCGACTGGTGATTTTCCCCTATGAGATGCCCGTTTCCCTGATTATCAGCATTTTTGGAGGTGGCGTATTTATCTATCTGGTGCTGAGGGATAAGGCCAATGCGTGATTCAGCCAAACGTGATGCAGTCAAAATAACGTTGCTGGCCCTGGGTTGTTTAGTCGTGATTGCCTGGTTTATCGGACAGGGGCTGACTGTCGACAATTATCAGTTTTTTCTCTCCCTGCGTTTTCCCAAAGTGCTGGCGATTATCCTGGCAGCCATCGCGATTGCTTCATCCTCCCTGGTGTTCCAGACCATCACCAATAACCGTATCCTGACTCCATCGATTCTTGGTTTTGATAACCTCTATGTGCTGATTCAGGTGCTGTTTGTCGTAGTGCTGGGCAGTGCTCACGCCTGGATCACCAGCCCGATGGTTAATTTTATCCTGTCCTGTTCCGTGATGATCGGCTTCTCGCTGCTGCTGTTCTATTTTTATTTTAAACGTCTGGGGCGGAATATTTTTACCCTGATTCTGATCGGCATCATCTGTAGCAGTTTATTCAGCAGCGTGACTGATTTTCTGACCATGTTGATTGACCCCAATGAATTCACCAATGTTCAGGATGCCATGTTCGCGAGTTTTAATAATATCAATGAGGAACTGGTTTACCTGAGCACCTTGCCGCTAGCCCTGTGTCTTGCCGGGTTTATGTTTTACTCCCGCCAGCTGGATGTGCTGTGGCTGGGCACTGATAACGCCACCAGTCTTGGCGTCGACCCGATCCGTATTACCCGGTGGATTATGGTGCTGGTCACTGTCATGGTTTCCATTGCTACGGCGCTGGTAGGACCGTTATTGTTTCTGGGGCTGATCGTGGTCAGCCTGACCCGTGAACTGTTTAGCAGCTACCGGCACCGCACCTTGATTCTGGCCAGCAGTTTGCTGGCGGTGTTGTTACTGATTACTGGTCAGTGGTTTGTGGAAAATGTGCTGACATTCCAGACCACCATCAGTGTGTTAATCAACCTGGTGGGTGGTTCTTACTTTCTTTTTCTGCTGATGCGCAACCGAATCAATTAAGGGTAACGGCGTGATCAAGTTAACCGGATTATCCAAACAATACGGTAAAACCTTTGTGGTCAGGGATGCCAGTGCACTCTTTCCGAAAGGGGAAGTCACCTCGGTGATTGGGCCTAACGGGGCGGGCAAGAGCACATTGCTGTCCATGGCCAGCCGATTGACCGGCAGTGATGCGGGTGAGGTTCTGATCGGTGACAAACTGCTGGCTCAGTGGGATACCCGTGAGCTGGCCCGACACCTGGCCGTGTTGCGGCAGTCCAACAGCATAAATATGCGTTTTACCATACGGGAGTTAGTGTCGTTTGGTCGCTTCCCCCACACTCAGGGGCGGTTGAACGATAATGACCATGAAATCATTGATAATGCTCTGGAACACTTGGGCATTACTGATTTTCAGCATCGTTATCTCGATGAACTCAGTGGTGGTCAGCGACAAATGGCGTTTATTGCCATGGTGGTTGCCCAGGACACTGATTACGTGTTCCTTGATGAGCCGCTGAATAATCTCGACATCAAGCACTCGGTTGAGATTATGCACACCCTGCGGGATCTGGCCCATAAGCTGAATAAGGCCGTGGTGATCGTTATCCACGACATCAATTTTGCCTCCTGCTACTCGGACCGAATCGTTGCCATGAAACAGGGAGAGGTCGTCAAGGAGGGCACCGTGGCAGAAGTGGTCTGCAAAGAGGTGATGGAGTCCATCTACGAAATCCCTTTTGAGATTCAGGAAATTGGCAATCAGCGGATCTGTCTCTATTACAACAGTTAACAAGGATATCTAATGGCAAAGCGTCAACTGCGTCAGCTCACCGTAAAAAGTACGACCCGACTGACCACCAACATGCAGAGAGTGGTGCTCTCTGCCCCTTCATTGACCGACTTTCCGGTTGACTGCGCTAGCGGCTATATCAAACTGCTGTTTATGCCCGATGGTGCACCGCTCGCTGATATTGCCAGCCTGGAGAGGCTGAATGGCAATAAGCCCGTGATGCGCACTTACACTATCCGCGCCTTCAATGCTGAGCATCTGGAGATGACCGTGGATTTTGTCCTGCACGGTGATGATGGTCACTCCGGACCGGCATCTGGCTGGGCCAAACATTGCCAGCCCGGTGACACCATCTGCATTGCAGGCCCTGGGGATATCAAGCTGATCAACCCGGATGCTGAGTGGTTCTTTATCGCCGGTGATATGACTGCACTGCCTGCCATCAGCTGCAATCTTGAGCAGTTACCCGCCGACGTCACAGGCGTCGCAATTATTGAAGTGTTGGACGATAGTGATCAGCAGCAGTTGGTGGCGCCGGAGGGCATGGAGATTATCTGGGTCATCGGCCGTGATCATTTCCTGTCTGCCGTTCGTGATCAGCCCTGGCCAGAGGGCAGTGTGTCTGCCTGGTGCGCCTGTGAATTTTCTGCCATGCGTGAAATTCGCCAGTTGTTGAAAGTGGAGCGTGCAGTTCCCCGGGAAAAGCTTTATATCAGCAGTTACTGGAAACAGGGAATTTCGGAAGAAGAACACAAGATTATTAAAGGCCAGGACGCAGAAAAAGAAGGTGCCTGACCATGGATTAACAGTATCAACTCTCCGCTAAACGGGCTCTATTGGCCTGAGCCTGCCAGCGGATAAACACCATGGAACCGATAAATAACAGGACACTGAATCCGGTGATCAGCCAGCCCTGAGGTTGTTCCGGTCGGAACCAGGCATCAAGAACGCCACTGATAAAATAAAAACAGAGGATAAAACAGAGCCAGGATGCAGCTTTCAGACCACGTTTCAGAAGGCCGGGAAGAGGTAGCAGTAAGGGCAGTAACTGCAGGGCGGATATACCCAGGATGGAACCCTGTGGAGGGTTCAACCACCAGGTCTCTGCCAGCAGAGAGAGAATCAGACCTGCATAGAGTGCAAGGCAGACTTGATAGATCCGGTTAGCTTTTTGCTGCATTGTTATTTATGTTCATCTCTTGTTAGGGTTCGCACGGCAATGATCAGGCGCATGTTGCTGTTGCTGAATACGCCTGCAGATAGTCATCACTCACTTCCAGCTTGTAGACGGTCTTTGACTGAACAAGACAGTCTCTCATTTTCTGACGGGCCACAAGATAAAGGGCATCGGTCAGCTCATGATCTTTTTCCCACTGCTCACGACTTGGCCATTGAGCATAGCCGACCAGAATGTTCGGGTCGTCTGAAGTATGCAGTCTTGAGCCAAAGCTTCCACATTGCTGGTAAATGGCTTTGGTCACTTCCAGCCATGCTTTGCGAAACCTGGCCTCAGTGCCTTGTTTAATCTCAAATTCATATACTGCTATGAACATGTCAGGCCTGCTAAAAGGTCTATTTATTATTGTTTGGTTCGTTTTCAGAGAATTTCAATGACTGACTCTGGAGGGCGGCCAATTCTGGCTTTTTCTCCATTGACCACAATGGGGCGCTCAATCAACTTGGGAAATTCGCACATAACCTTGATCAGTTGCTCTTCAGTCAGGGATGGATCTTTGAGGTTGTTATCCTTGAACTCCTGTTCACCCTTACGAAGCAGGTCTCGGGCATTGATGCCCAGTTTGCCCAGAATGGTTTTCAGCTGATCGGCATCTGGAGGGGTTTCCAGGTACAGCACCACTTCAGGGGTGACCCCCTGTTCTTCCAGAATACTCAGAGTTTGGCGGGATTTTGAACAACGCGGGTTATGAAAAATAGTAACGCTCATGATGACCTTGCTCAGTGTATTTCACAGGGGTATAGATATTTTCCGCAAAGCCTACCAATCTCTGTGGATTCACTGCAAATCATTTGTAATCCATGTCGGACGATAAACATAAAAATGGCATAATTGTTGTAAAAATGCAGCCATGTTCATTGGGGTAAATGGAATTCAAGATTTGAGCAAACGTTCTAAAAACTGTGAAAGCTGTATTAAGTTCAGGGTTTGAACAGAACGAATATAACTATTTGGGGGGAAACAATGTCTGATAATACGCTTGGTCTGCTGATTGCCGCAGTGGTGGCTGCTGGGCTGGTAGCCGTTGTTATCTATTTTATTGTGAGATTCCTGCGTGGAACCATTGAATTGTCATTGCCTCGTTCGGCTTATAACCCCGGTGAGTCCATTATTGGCAGCTTCAAGCTTCATACCAAGAAGGCCATTCAGGGTAATCAGCTTCTTGTCAGTCTGATAGGCATTGAAAAAACGCGAAGGCGAAAAGACGATGGCAGTTATGAGACATACTCTGAAGAAGTATATCGTGATGATGTTGTTGTTGAAGAGGCCAGGGCTTATTCGGCAGGTTACCTTTCAAATTATGACTTTGAAGTCACAATACCTGAGATAAATGACTCTCACCCAATAAACCCAATGGTTGGTCAGGCCCTGAGTGCTGTTTTCTCTATGTTGAGTCAGAGATCTGTGAAGCTGGACTGGAAGTTAGAAGTGCGCCTGGATGCGAGGGGGATTGATCTTGCTACTTCCCGCAGTATCTCTATTAATATGGGCAGGCTTCATTAACAGTATCATGTAAAGGCAAACGGAGAGGTTATGTCTGTAGTAAATCGATTGAGGCGTTACGCTGTTGTTATTCTGGCTGTCGTTCTGTCGGGCTGTACATCTCAGAAAGTAGATTGGGACTATGATACTGAACGTTCACTGACAGGCCTGACCACTTATCGCTGGATTGAGCCAACTCAGGACTCCCAGAAGCTGGGTTATCAGTTTGAAGCCCTGATGGATCAGCGTGTTCACAACGCGGTGGATGGGGTTCTGCAGACTCGAGGATTTCAGCGTGTCGACTCCGATAAGACAGAGGTCGACTTTCTGGTCAATTACATTGCCGGCCAGAAAACCCGCAGAGAAGAACGACAGGTGACTACCTCTTTTGGTTATGGCTTCAGCCCCTGGGGGCTCGGTGTCAGCACTGACAGCCGGGTTCAGGAATATGAAGAAGGCTCTCTGATTATTGATATTATTGATCCGGAAACAAAGCAGGTTGTGTGGCGTGGACGCTCCAGGGCCAGAATTCAGGAAGATCTCTCACCGGAACAGCGAACTGTACGAATTAACGAGGCCGTGGCAAAGATTCTGGAAGGGTTTCCAAGGCCGGAAAAGTAATACCAATTCCGCTTTCTAAATATGATATCGAGCAAGCCATTCTGGACGGCTGGGCAAGGCGGAATGACGAGTAATAGCGGGGCTATTGCGATGAATTCCAACGAAGAACCAGCGGTGCAAAATGGCTGCGCAGTTCATGTTTAGAAGGTGGAATTGGTATAAGCAGGTCGGTTATGGTTTTGAGCCACGGATTATGTAAACAGGTATCGTAGTATGCGCCTGCTGTTGATTGAAGATAACCGGGAAATTGCCGGTATCGTTCTCGATTATTTTGAAGCCTTTGGTCATCAGCTGGACTATACAGCGGATGGTCGTCACGGGCTGGAACTGGCCAGTGAGCAATATTTTGATGTGATTATTCTCGACATCATGCTGCCGGGAATGGATGGCTACCAGGTTTGTCGTGAACTCAGGAAACGACGGATTACTACGCCTGTTCTGATGCTGACCGCCCGTGATACGACGGATGATACCCTGCAGGGGTTTGAAGAAGGAGCAGATGATTATCTGGTTAAGCCCTTTGACCTGAAAATCCTGGAAGCGAGGGTCAAGGCACTGGTTCGTCGCAATAGTCCGGGCGCCTTCAGCGACGCCCTTGAATTTGAAGACCTGACACTTGATCTGGGGAATCATAGCGCCAGACGCGGTGATAAGGATATCCCTCTGAATCCTACCTGTTTTACACTGCTCAAATTGCTGATCAGCAAGTCTCCTGACCTGGTGACCCGGGAAGAGATGATGTACGCCATCTGGGGGGATGAGCCACCCGATGGTGATGCGCTGCGTAATCATATCTATCAACTGCGTGTGGCTGTTGATAAGCCGTTTGAACAGCCCATGATTACTACGGTTCCCAAGGTGGGATACCGTCTTCAGGCAACGCTTTCGACCAAAGAGTAGAAAACAGGATTATCTCAATTGCTTAACAAGATCCTTGAAAGAGGAAAGCTGCTCTCCCTGCAGTGGAAAATGACAATGGCTTTCTGCATTGTCATTGCCGTTGTTCTGTTGATCAATTTTCTGCTGTTTTATGCCACGCTGCACATCACGGAAGATGAAGTCAGTAGTCGTCGTCTTGCCTATATCAGTGATTTTGCCATCAAGGAATATCAACAGGGATTTCAGGGTTCTCTGGTTCTTGATCACCTGACCGTCGCTTATGACCGTTATGAAGATACACCGGCTGAGTTTCAAAAACGCTTCTCTGCCCAATGGCAAGGGGTAGAGGATTTTAATTATCAGGAACCGGGTTCAAGAACGGGAGACTCTGCAACGGTTATGTCCACAACCATGACGGTTAATGGACAGTTAGCGCCTCTCTATATCGTTGAGGACAGCGCGCGAGTGACCATCACTGAACTGGAAGAGCGATCTCTGATCGCGGGTGTCATCCTCTATTCACTACTGATACTGGCGGGAGTCTGGTTGTTGATTTATCGGATTTCCGGCCATCTTGCAGCGCCGTTGCACGGGCTCGCCAGAGTGATCAAAGAGAGTTGGGCTGATGACCTTGCCCCGATTGAACCGGCGGTGATTACCACAGAAGAGCAGGCTGAGCTGGTGGATGCGCTGAATGATTATCGACAGAGAATTCATGCGTCGATTCAACGGGAGAGAGCGTTCAGCCGTTATGTCAGTCATGAGCTGCGCACACCGCTGATGGTGATCTCGGGGGTGGCTACATTGCTCAGGGTGTCGCGTGAGTCACCGGTTATTGAGAAACCGTTTATTGATAAACAGCGACAGCGTCTTGAGACATCCTGCCAGAATATGCAGGACATTACTGAAACACTGCTAAGCCTGGTGAGGCAAACCCCATTTCCAGAAGATGTCACCACTGTACTGAATCAGGCGTTTATTGAGCAGCTGGTTGATGAGCACCAGCTGTTAATCCGGGATAAAGCGATTCAGGTACATATCAATGCCACGGTTGCCATCACATTAAATGTGCCAGCAACCGTGGTCAGGATATTGCTGGGCAATCTGATTAAAAATGCGTTTGGTTACACCCGTTCCGGAGAGATTCTGTTTCGACTGGATAATCACTGCTTCAGTGCCCTGGATACCGGACCAGGTATTGAGAGTGTCCCTGAAGAGCATGAAGGCCATGGCCTTGGGCTGATGATGGTCAACGATATTTGTGCACGACAGGGGTGGAGCTTTTCCATCAGTTCCCAGGATGACCAGCAGGGATGTCTGGCAATGATCAATTTTAGTCCTGAGTCGTGATGCCTTTAAAGGCTATCTAAAAAGCAATGGCTCTTCTGAGAGTTACGACATTTAACTGCTTGATTCTATTGTTCTTTTACTGTGGTTTTTGGTGTTGTGATTTTGTGGGTTCGCGGCTATTCCGGTGGTAGGGGCTGTGAACCATGTGCGAACTTTTTTATAGCCGACAAACGGTGATTCGCTCCTCCACATTGAATGCTAATAAATTCTGATTAACCTTGAAGGTAGGTATATGATCGATCACGTTACTATCTCTGTCAGTGATGTTGAGTTGAGCCGGAAATTTTATGAAGCGGCATTTCGTCCACTTGGATACAAAATCGCCTTTGGAGAAGAAGGGAGAATGTGGGCCTTTGACCTTGGAAAGGGTTTTTTGTTTGAAATTCGTAGTCCTAACACAACGGAAGCCTTAACCAGTTTTCATATTGCCTTTCGTGCAGAAAGCCAATTAAAGGTTCAGGAATTTTATGAAGCAGCACTTCAAGCTGGCGCAAGAGATAACGGAGCTCCAGGCTCTCGTCCTCAATATACAGAGAATTACTATGCCTGTTTTGTTTATGATCCTGATGGACATAACATTGAGGCGATGTTTGATAAATGGGAATCCTGATCAGTATGAGCAACTGCTATTTGTTCAGGTCAAACGTTTTGAGGCCTCTTTAATTTTCTGAAGAGGCCTCAGGTGCTACGATCGCACACTTCCGAAAGTGATGACGCTGCTCTGTCCAAAGCACCGGGAATGGCTTCATGCAATCTTTCAGGGTAAGTACCCACGTTCCTGTAAAGCCTCCGTATGGTAATGCTTTCACTCTTAAGTCAGTGCCATTAGCCTAAAAAGCACATTGTGACATTTTTAAGAGGTATGACTGGTTACATTGCCCCCAAAAAGGCACTTGCCTGGGGTCAATGTTATGAAATCGCCAGTTCTTCTTCGATTGGCCACAGTATTGTTGGTCAGTATTCCGTTATCAGTAACCGCATCGTCACCTTCTTATCAAGAACCAGCCTTTAATTCGTCAGGTGCAGACGTACTTCATGTCATGGGCAGTCTGCAGAGCCTGGAATCCATTGCTGTTGTCTCTCAGGTTGATGGTGTTGTAGAAAGCTACGCCCATGATGTGGGTGAACAGACATCAGGTGGAACCTCTCTGGTTACGATAAACCAGGAGGATTATCTGCTGGCTATGGAACGGGCCAAGGCCAGTCTGGCTCAGGCTAATGCTGAGCTGGTGGTAAAAAAGAGCCGGTATGACCGGTATAAGCATCTGGTGGCACAAAATAATTTGGCCAGAGAACAGCTTGAAAATGCTGAAGCAGACTATCTGGTCAGCAAAGCGGACCTGAGGCTTCAGGAAGTGTCACTGGGTGAGGCCGAGCTGGCATTAGCGCGTACCCAAATCACAGCAGAGAACGGTCTCTGGGTCAGTGAACGGCTCATTAATAAAGGGGACTGGGTCCATTCAGGACAAAAGCTGTATCAGCTTGAGCAGATAGAAAAACTAAAAGCTGTCGTTTATGTCACGGAAGAGCACGTCAACAGCTTTGCATCAGGTCAGGGCGTCACGTTAACTGCGGAAGCCGTTCCTGGTCACTACTTTTCAGGCCATATCAGGACGATTGCTATTCAGACTGATACCACCAGAAACAGTTATCCCGTCGAGATTGTCATTGATAACCCGGGAATGATACTTCGTCCCGGGTTTACGGTGGATGCTGAAGTATCTCTTACCAACCTTGTGGCTGAGGAGGAGTGATGAAGACCATTCTTTACTTCTTTGTCAGGCAGCGTTTTTTCGCCAGTTTGATGCTGTTTATGATCTGCCTGACCGGGGTCGCCTCGCTGTTTAATATCAGCCTGCAGGAACTGCCCGCTTCAAAACAGGGTGAAACGGCCATTATTACGGAATATCCCGGTGTTTCAGCAGAAGAGATTGAACTTGAAATCACCAACCGCATTGAAAAAGAGTTGAAGTCGGTTCAGGGCCTTGGCTGGTATCTGTCGACATCGATTGATGGTTATTCTGAGATTGAGATCCGTATTCGTGATGGTGAAAACATTGACCAGGTTAATCAGGATATTCGAGATGCTGTCGATCGCGTTACCGGTCTTCCGGCAGACCTTGAGAACTCCCCTCTGGTTGAGGCAGAAAATACGGCCACGTTCGAGTTTATGACGCTGGGTTTATCGGGAGACATGCCATTTGCCGAGCTTCGTGAATCAGCCCGGCAGATTGAAAAGAAGCTGCGTACGATTCCGGGTATCGGGAAAATCACCTCAACCGGTTTTCCCAAGCGTGAATTTATTGTGTCGCTGGTGCCGGATCGTCTGCAGTCCTATGGTTTAACACCGGAAGCAGTCGTCAGAGCCATCAGTGCCCGAAATATTTCCAGCAGTGGTGGCGTGGTGGAGTCCTGGCAGTCAGAGCAGAACCTGCTGACCCTGACGCAGGTACAGTCTATTGAGGAACTTTCGGACGTCATTGTTTCACTGTTGCCGGGAGGTGGTCCTGTCCGACTCAGTGATGTCGCCGAAGTGACTGATGGTTTTGAGCGTCAGCTCCAGGGCTTTATGGTCAATGGCCGGCAGGGTATTGGTTTTACGCTGTTTAAAACGGAGTCCGGGGATACACTGGACACGGTTGCTGCGGTCAAATCATTGCTGGCGGAAGAGAAGGCCATCAGTAATGGTCGACTGACCTATGACTGGTCCCTGGATCTTGCAGAAGAAATTGACGCACGCTTTCAGGTCGTCAGGAACAATGGTTTGATCGGTATTGTTCTGGTGTTGGCCGTGTTGTTTATTTCCATGCAGCGTCGCCTGGCGCCGTGGATCACCGCATCATTGCCGGTTTGTGTCTTTGGTACCGTCACCATGCTGCTGCTGTTTGGTTATTCCCTGGACAGCGTCACTCTGGCTGCAATCCTGCTGATTATTGGCATCATCGTTGATGACTCAATCGTGGTCTCAGAAAGTATCGATCAGGCCTGGCATCGAGGACTTACTCCTGAGAAAGCGGCGGTTGAAGGATATATGCAGGTATTCAGGCCCGTCATTACCAGCCTGTTAACCACCGTATTGGTTTTTCTTCCCATGTTGTTTATGGGGGGAGACTTTGGGGCAACCTATGCCGTCCTGCCATTGACGGTCATCATGGCATTGCTGATGTCTTTTCTGGATGTAACCTTTCTGCTGCCTGCTCACCTGGCCAGGGCGCTGGAAAAAAATACATTGGGAAATAGCAACAGCGGAAATGAATCTTCCAGCAGGCACTGGTTTGATGTTTGCAAAGCCGGATATCAACGCCTGTTGAGAAAGGCGTTGCATGGGCGCTTTATTCTTATTCCGGCTTTTATCGGGGTTACTGCTTCAGTTTTATATACCGGGTATCGACAGATTGCTCTGGATTTCTTTCCAACAGGTGCTGCCCGTCTGGTTGAGTTTTCTCTGGAGGTGGACGACGGGACACCCCTGGAGAAAGTGAAGCTCATTAACAAACCCTTTGTGGAACTTCTCATGAATACTCCGGAAGTTGCACGTTTTCATATCAATGAAGGCGCACCGGAATCCACGGGGCTGATTGTTCTTACGCCGGTCAGCAGCCGCTCCCTTGATGCTGATGAAGTCTCGGAGTACCTGGAAGAAGCCGCTTCGGAGTTTGCCGGGCTGACAGCCGTCCATGTAAAAGTGGATGCGGGTGGTCCACCACCACCGGACCCCATAGAGTTCCGTATTTTTGGATCTAACGACGATGGTCGTAAAAAACTTGCCCGGGATTTGATGCAGTGGCTCGAACAACAGCCGGGCACTTCAGATCTTGAAAATTCGGATGAGAACCTGAGACCGCAAACATTGATTAAACCGGACTATGCCTGGCTGGCAAGGCTTGGCCTGACGGTTGATGATCTCAATAACAGCCTGAACCTGGCTTATGAAGGACGAGAGGCATCGACCAGCTGGCTGGGTGATGAAGAAGTAAATATCAAAGTCTGGCTGGACAGTCCATACCGTCAGTCCAGTTATCTGCCCAATATTGATATTCCATCTGCCGATGGCCGACAGATTCCTTTGAGACAGGTTGCCGCTGTAACTTCAGTGATGACCCCGCGGGAGATCACTCACTGGAGTGGAGACCGGAATACCTATGTTGTGGGCGATCTGGATGATGATGTGCAAAATGGCGCTCAGCTGGCTATGGATGCCCTTGCACACTTTCGGGCACTTGCAGACCAGTACCCGGGTGTTCGTCTGGAAGCTGGTGGTGAAGCGGAAATGACACAGGATGCCCTGGGTGGATTGCTTAGCGCCGTGATCATTGCCCTGGTGGGTATCTGGGTGATTATTGCGCTGCTGTTTGGTTCTCTGCTGCAGCCATTACTGGTGATGCTGGTTATTCCTTTTGCGATCGCTGCTGCTGTATTCGCATTAATGGTTCATGGCGAACCCATGTCGTTTTTTGCCGGTATCGGTATTCTGGGCCTCTGTGGTGTCGTGGTAAATAATGCACTGGTCATGGTTGACCGGCTCAATAGACACCCCGATGAGTCAGAAAAGATATCAGAAAGCGCAATGATTGACGGGATTGTTGAAAGCGCTGCTACACGACTTCGCCCTGTGCTGCTGACGACAATAACCACTGTGGCCGGTCTTTTACCACTGGCCTATGGGCTTGGGGGCGCTGATGTTTATATGGGGCCAATGGCGCTGACCCTGGGGTATGGACTGTTATTAACGGTTCCAGCCATCCTGTTTTTCTTACCCTGCTGTTTCCTGCTGTTCAAATCGGTGGCAGGAGAAGGTGTTGTGACATCCTTTTCACATGACAGTGTTTAGCATGGATACAAATTGCTGAACGGATGATTGTCATGGCTTTAGGTCCCGAAAAATCAAACTCTGGGGGAGCGATCACACTGTCGGTGGTGGTTCCTTTTTTTAATGAGTCTGATGTCCTGCCCGAATTTCACCGTCGTTTAACTGGCGTACTGGATCAGCTGCAGGAGTCTAGTGAAATAATTTATGTGGATGATGGAAGCCAGGATGATAGCTGGAATCTTGTGGCTTCGTTTCCTGAAAGTCGCAGCGACAGGTTCTGTATCCAGTTGAGCCGAAACTTTGGTAAAGAAGCAGCCATGTCTGCCGGCCTTGAAAATACAAGAGGGCAGGCGGTGATATTACTGGATGCCGACCTTCAGGACCCACCCGAGTTGATTCCTGTCATGCTGCAGCAGTGGGAAAAAGGGTTTGATATCGTCAACATGCAGCGGCGTAAACGAAATGGTGAGAGCTGGTTCAAACGAACCTCAGCGAGCATATTTTACCGGCTGTTGAATAGCCTTTCTCAATCGGAAATACCGGAAAATGTGGGTGATTTTCGACTTCTGGATAAAAAGGTCATCGAGCATATCAACCGGTTGCCCGAGCGAAACCGTTATATGAAAGGGATATTTGCCTGGCCGGGGTTTGAACAGACCACCGTTTTATTCGATCGGGATGAAAGGTTCTGTGGCAGTACCAAGTGGAATTTTTTGAAATTACTGGGGCTGGCTGTTGATGGCATTACCTCGTTCTCGATCAAACCGCTTCGTATCGCCACCCTGATGGGGAGCCTGGTTGCAGTGCTGGCCTTCTGTTATGGGCTTATGGTGGTGTTGAAAACACTGATTCTGGGAGAGCCTGTCACTGGCTACCCCTCAATGATGGTGGTGCAGCTGGGGCTTGGAGGCATTCAGTTATTAAGCATTGGTCTGCTGGGAGAATATATTGGCCGGATTTTTATTGAAGCCAAGGCCAGACCACTTTACCTGACTCGTTCCGTCACAGAGAAAAAGGCACGATCAGAACGACATCAGCACATTCAGCCAGTCATCAGGGAAGTCGCATGAGAAAACAGCAAGTCTACCTATGGGGAATACTGGCTGCAGCTTTGTGTATCCGCCTAGTGGCTATGGTCGCGCTTCCATTAATGGATACGACAGAAGCCCGCTATGGGGAGATGGCCAGACTGATGTCTGAAACCGGGAACTGGTTAACTCCCCAATTCGATTACGGTGTTCCTTTCTGGGGTAAGCCTCCGTTGTTTACCTGGATGAGTGCTGCAGGTATTGAGTGGTTTGGCCTTTCTGAGTTTGCGGTTCGTTTTCCGCACTGGCTGGCGGGTATTTTTGTGATGGCGGTGATGGCACTTTTTGCCCGCAAACTCGGCTTTAATGCACTCAGAACCAGTGTGGTCATGGCAACCTGCGGCATCTTCCTGTTATCCAAGGGTGCTGTGATGACCGATATGGTATTGACCGTAGGTATGGTTCTGGCCATGACAGGGTTCTATCTCTGCTGGAAAGGTGAAGAATTCTGGGGATATGTCGGCTTTATAGGGCTTGCTATAGGGCTGCTATCAAAAGGCCCTCTTATACTGGTTCTGGTGGGTCTGACTGTTTTGCCATGGCTGGTTATTCAGCATGGGTTGAAGCAGGCTTTTATGGTTTTATGGCACCGTTTCCCTTTGCTGACCGGCAGTCTTTTGATGCTGGTGATTGCACTTCCCTGGTATTTGATGGCAGAGCAGGCGACGCCGGGCTTTCTGGACTACTTCATTGTCGGGGAGCACTTTAAGCGGTTCGTCGTCAGTGGCTGGGAGGGCGATCTGTACGGAACTGCTCATGAGGAAGTGCGTGGTACTATCTGGTGGTTCTGGCTGTATTCCGCCGCGCCATGGTCAATTGTACTGCCGGTACTACTCTGGCGACAGCGTCATTCTCTCTTGTTGAGAGCCAGGGGTAATGACGGTGTTCTCAGCTTTTTATTGCTCTGGCTGGTTTCTCCTATGGTTCTGTTTACCGGGGCGGGCAATATCCTGCAGGCGTATGTGCTGCCCGGAATCCCGGCTCTGGCTCTGTTAATTTCCATGCTGCTGCCTGAAAAAATCATGGCTCCCCGATGGTTTCGGCTGGTGTGCTGTATCGCCCCCATGCTCATGCTGGGATATACCATTGCCATGATTAACGGCGGCAGTGACCGTAAAAGCGATGCGGTTATCTTCCAGCAGGCGGATAACAGTGTGCCCAGTTTCTATGTGGGAAAACGGCCGTTTTCTGGCCAGTTTTACAGTCTCGGTCAGGCCAGGGTGCTAACCGATAATGCGTCATTACAGACGATGGATGATTTTCAGCTGATTGGCGAGTCGCTGCAGGTGCAGCGCCTTATTGTCGGTCTTGATCATGCCTGTGAGCAACGTTTTATTACTGTAAAGCAGCGAGCACTTTATCGATGTTTCAAAGACTCCTAGAGGCTAACAGACCGATCAAGTTTATGGCAGTCGGGGGCTTTGGCTTTCTTGTTGATATTATTCTGTTCAGCCTTTGTCTGCAGGTTTTCTCTATGGAGGCACTGGCTGGCCGTATGGTGGCATTTTCGGGGGCAGCTACTATGACCTGGACAGGTAACCGGCTTCTGACATTCAGTGACCGGCATTGTGAATCTTGCTGGCGGCAATGGCAAAAGCACATGATGGCAGCCTGCTTTTCTGCGCTGCCCAATTTTGCTGTATTTCAGTTATGCCTGATTTCTTTTGGGAGTACCGGGTATTCTCTGTATATGGCAATGATCATGGGAATTGCTGCCGGAATGTGCAGTAATTATCTCTTGAGTCTTTACTGGGTATTTGCCCGGCGTGCTACTTAACTTCATTGGCTCGACAGACCATTCTGAATTGCTTAGGCGACAGCTGGGTATGACGACGGAAAAATTTGGTCATATTGGTCGCCTCATTAAAACCGAGATTTAAGGCGATATCGGTGATGGAGTAGTGGCTGAATGCCAGCAGTCGTTTCAGTTCAATCAGAAGGCGATGATCCAGCAGCTCTTTCACGGTGTGGCCCGTGTTTTCTTTGGAGACTTTGTTGATCTGTTTGCAACTCTTTCCCAACGCTCTGGCGTATTCATTCACATTTCGTGAGCGACGGAAGTCAGACTCAATCATGGACTTCAGCTGGTAGAACGTCGTTGAGCGTGCAGCACTTGCCCGGAGGTTTTTCTTTGCCTGATGCTCCCTGACCAGAGACTTGATAATAACGGTTCGCAACAGGGTTCTGACTACCTCGCCACCAAAGGGCAGGTCATGATTGTTAAACTCATGCCAGAGGGCCTGAAAGAGTCCAAGCAGTGCTAATTCGGGATCCTGTAATGTATTGATCTCAGAAAATGCAGTAACAATCAGGTCTTTTAATGAATCATCATTTCCAAAAAACAGAGTCTCATCACTGAATGCCAGTACATAGCCGGTTACATCGGGGTTGTAACAAAACTGATGCACCTGGTATCGAGATAAAAAGAACATGGTACCGGCTTTGAATCTGTATTTTTTGTAATCAATAAAGTGCTCACCTTTCCCTGAGGCAATATAAATAATGGCATTAAATTGAAGGCGATGTGGCTGTATAGACAGGTCAAACCGACGTTGATAAAACTGATCCATGGACGACAGGTTGAGATCGATGTCTTCCCGTAGTTTTTCCAGGCTGATGCTATCAATATCCTTGCTATTCATTTTCAGTTTGAACAATCCATGCGCAGTATTTCCTATTGAATGATTATGCCGTTAAATGTCAGGACTGGTGATGACAGTGGTCAATAAATGACCACTGTTGTAGAGGCAGTTCAGTTACCCAGATTCATGCTCTCAAGCCATTGCTGCAGGCGCTGCCCGGTCAGTTCTGGCTGGTTATCTTCGTCCAGTGCCAGTCCGACAAAGTGGTTGCCTCGAACCGCTCGGGACTCGGTGAACTCATAACCTTCAACTGGCCACTGGCCAACCAGCTCGGCCCCTGACTGCTCAACGGCTTCAGCCAGGTTATCCAGCGCATCGACAAAGGTGTCGCCGTACTCTTTCTGATCGCCCAGGCCAAACAGGGCAACGCGAATACCGCTCAGGTCGGCATCTTCCAGATCCGGCATAAAGTAATCCCAGTCTGACTGCAGTTCACCCTGGTTAACGGTAGGCGCGCCCATGATCAGCATTTCATAATCAGTCAGACTCTCTGCAGAGCAGTCAGCGACATCCAGACAATCCACTTTTAGCCGCGCAGCGATGATTTCTGAAATCCGTCGTGTGTTTCCAGTGTCACTGCCGTAGATAACTGCAATAGTTGCCATACAAGTTATTTCCATTCCTTTAATTGATTCAGCAAGGTGTGCTGATGTTGAACCTGTTGCCGCAGGCTGTCGGTATAGGCCTGAAACCGGGCAGGGTTTTTCTGTAATATCTGGTTAAAGCGGGACTCGCTGGTCAGCAGTTCCCGAACATCCTTTCTGGGTGTCCTGGAGTCCATCTGAAGCGCAGCTTTACCCTGGTCAAAGCGTCTTGGGTCAAACCGGTACAGTGGCCATAAACCGGTATCCACCATCTGCTGCTGATGCTCAATACCACAGCTCATATCGATACCGTGGGTAATGCAGGCGGCATAAGCGATCACCAGTGATGGCCCGGGGTAATCCGCCGCTTCCTGTAGGGCTTTTAAGCTCTGGTTAATATTGGCTCCCATGGCAATCCTGGCGATGTAAATACCGCCCTGCAGCATCATGCTCATGGCCAGGTCCTTGCTTTTGCCCTGTTTACCCCGGTTGGCAAAACGGACCACGGCACCGGTTGGGGTCGCTTTGGATTGCTGTCCGCCAGTGTTGGCGTATGCCTGATTATCCATGACCAGGACGTTGATATTTTCGCCACTGGACAGCACATGATCGAGGCCGCCAAAACCGATATCGTAAGCCCAGCCATCGCCACCGATGATCCAGTGGCTTTTCTCCACCAGGTCCTTCAGGTAGTCAAGGTTCCCAAATGTTTCTTCCAATTGCTGAATAGTCTGACGTTGACGTTCAACGGCGGACTCGCTGTGATCAAAGGCATCCAGCAAAATCTGCTGCTTCTGCTCATCAGGCAGGTCGTCAGCTATTAATGACAGCTGTTCCAGTGCATAGGACCTGCGGCTGCTGCTGGCCAGTCGCATTCCCAGCCCGAACTCGGCATTATCTTCAAAAAGAGAGTTTGCCCAGGCAGGCCCCTGGCCTTCATGGTTTTTTGAATACGGTGTGGTTGGCAGGTTGCCGCCATAGATTGAAGAGCAACCGGTGGCATTGGCAACCATCAGCCGGTCACCAAACAGCTGGGTCAGCAGCTTGATGTAAGGGGTTTCACCGCAACCACTGCAGGCACCGGAATACTCGAACAGCGGCCTCAACAGTTGGCTGTTGCGTCCGTCAATCCGCTTTAGTTGGATCCGTTTGAGGTCAGGCAAATCCAACATGAATTCGTAGTTTTGCCGCTGTGTTTCCAGAATGGGGGCTTTTGCCACCATGGTTAAGGTATCGCCCTTACGGTTCGCAGGGCATATCTGGGTGCATACACCGCAGCCGGTACAATGGTCGGGGGAGACCTGTAACGTGAATAACTGGTCAGTGAAATCACGATATTGATAGGGCATTGAAGTAAACGACGCAGGCGCATCGTCAAGCTGCTCAGGACTGACCAGCTTGCTTCGGATAGCACCGTGTGGGCACATGAGATTGCACTGGTTACACTGGGTGCAGTGTTCCGGAGTCCATTGTGGAATTTCAGTGGTAATACTTCTCCGTTCCCACTGGCTGGTGGCGGTTGGCCAGCAGCCGTCAACCGGGAATGCACTGACGGGCAGGGCATCCCCTTTATTGGCCAGTATCAGGGCCGTGACCTTTTGTACCCACTCAGGGCTGTGCTCGCTGATGACCGGGGTACGGAACAGGGTGCTGTTGATACTCTCTGGAATCGTGACCAGCTGCAGGTACTGCTCTGTTTCATCAACTGCCTGTTGATTGGCTTCAACGATGGCTGGGCCTGCTTTCCCATAACTTTTGGCAATGCTCTCTTTTAACAGCTGGCGAACCTGTTTCATGGGCAGTATCTGGCTGATGGCAAAGAAAGCGGTTTGCAGAATGGTGTTCTGCCGTTTACCCAGGCCCAGCTTTTCGGCAATGGCTGCTGCATCGATCACATACAGCGTTAATCGTCGCTGAAGGATAACGGCCTGAACTTCCTGTGGGAGATGATTCCAGGTTTCTCCGGCTGGCCAGGGTGAGTTGAGCAGCAGCGTTGCACCGTCGGCAGCCTGCTCAAACATCTCCAGGCGATAAATAAAATCAAATTGGTGACAGGCAATGAAACTGGCTTGCTGAATCAGATAAGGCGCTTCAATGGGGTGCTGATCAACACGCAGATGGGAGGTGGTGACACTGCCGGATTTTTTGGAGTCGTAAACAAAGTAGCCCTGTACATTCAGCGGGGTCTGTTCGCCGATGATTTTCAGGGTATTTTTGTTGGCACTGACCGTTCCATCCGAACCAAGCCCATAGAATATAGCATTAAGCTGTCGTTTGGGTTCCAGGCTGGTCTGAGGGGCGGGTAAGGACAAACCTGAGATATCATCCACAATGCCCACGGTGAAGTTATGTTGCAACGTACCATTGTGCATGGCCGCAAAAATAGCTCTGGCGTGGTTTGGGTTGAACTCTTTTGAGGAAAGACCGTAGCGTCCGCCAGCGACCTTGGGAAGGCTCTGCCGTCCCGACTGTAAAATGGCCGTCACCACGTCCTGATACAAGGGCTCACCCAATGAACCGGGCTCTTTGGTTCGGTCGAGCACGGTAAGACAGTGGGTGGTATCGGGTAATACGGCGAGGAAGTGCTTCAGTGAAAAAGGCCTGAACAGGTGAATGGCAATAACCCCCACCTTCTGGTTAAGCGGCAATAACTCATCGATCGCCTGTTGCACCGTGCTGGCAGCAGACCCCATGATCACGATGACATGCTCTGCTTCTGGATGGCCGTAATAATCAAACAGGCGATACTCTCTTCCCGTCAGTTCGGCAAACTGTGACATTTTCTCAGCCACAATATCCGGGCAGGCCTGATAGTAAGGGTTGATGGCTTCCCTGGCCTGAAAGAATACGTCCGGGTTTTGTGCGGTACCCCGGATGGAGGGGTTATCAGGGGTGAGCCCGCGGCGTCGAAACGCGTCCAGTGCTTCCTGACTGATCATTGCCTTGATGAGATCATCACTCAGCCATGAAATTTTGTTGATCTCATGGGAGGTACGGAAGCCGTCAAAAAAGTGCATGAAAGGAATGCGGGACTCAAGGGTTGCTGCCTGACTGATCAGGGCAAAATCGTGAGCCTGCTGCACGGAGCCGGAAGACAGCATGGCAAACCCGGTTTGCCGGGCCGCCATGACATCGGAATGGTCACAGAAGATGGACAGGGCATGGGTTGCCAGGGTTCGGGCTGCCACATGCATGACAAAAGGCGTCAGCTCCCCGGCAATTTTGTACATATTGGGGATTTTCAGCAGCAGTCCCTGGGATGACGTAAACGTCGTTGACATGGCACCTGCGGTCAGTGCGCCATGAACCACACCTGCAGCGCCTCCCTCGGACTGCATCTCCATGATTTTGGGAATGACTCCCCAGCAGTTGGTTTTTTCCTGGCTTTCCCATAACTCACAGGTTTCAGACATGGGAGAAGAGGGCGTAATCGGATAGATACCGATCACATCATTGCAGCGGTAGGCGACAGAAGCGACTGCTTCATTACCATCCATAGTGGCCAGGCGGCTTGCAGGTGACATTGACATCAGCCGGTTACTCCGTCATATCTTTGATGATATCCAGCTTTTTCCACTGTTCAGTGTTTAATTTGATCGCTGGCTGTTCTGTAGAGGTTTCCACCTGTTCCTGAGTGATATAAACCGGCTGGAGGTTGTCGGATGTTCTGCTCAACTGTCCGACAGCATTAAATCCACTGAAAATAACCAGCCCTGAGGCAACGGTGAAAAAGGCGAACGCCACACTTTTCCTGAATGAACCTTTTTCCATTACGACAGACTCCGGTGAGGTATGTTGTTGGCCGGGCGAGCTGATGTTGTCTTTGTCTTGCGCTGGTAATCTTTCAGACCCTGCTTACCCCAGGCTTTGATAAATTTCAGGAAGTCCGTCATGGCGCCAACCGGGCAGAGGGTTTTGCACCAGGGCCGGTAGATCATCAATGACGTCAGAATGATCACAAAGGTCAGGATGAACAGCTGGATTGAACCGGTCATGCCGAACATGATGCCAAAGGGTTCGTAGGCGATGGTTGCCGGATTTCGGAAATAGAGCCCGGCGGCCAGCACAGCCAGAAAAATGACTCTGGGCAGCCAGGTAAAAATACTGTGCTTTAGTGTCACCGTCGGTGGGTTGGTAATTTTTGCCAGGCACTGTTGAGTGGTTCCGAATGGACAGATCATATCGCAGTACAGGTTTTTGTTGGTGGACAACAAGGTGACAACGGTCAGGACCAGCAGGATAAGTGGCGTATAATTACCCAGGCCGGAAATCCAGGTGCCGGAAATCAGAATCCCCAGTGTTGATGAAGAAAAGAGCGCAGAGGCGTAGAAACCAAACAGCACCAGGCTGGTAAGCATCAATCCCCATTCCATTTTCTTTCGCTGTGGGTGACGGGTTTTGCTGATCTGCCAGGCGGCAGCAAATGCCAGCAGGGCGACCAGATCCATCCAGCCAAAATACGACCATGGGCTTCTGCTACCCACCAGGCTTAAGTTCATCAGCTCCTGTCGCACCGGTTCCGCGGCCAGATTGGCACCCCGTAGAATGGCCGAGGAAGACAGGGTTGCGCCGCTGATGGCATCCACTTGAAGGATGTTGTTAATGGACTGGCCGACCATCTGTTCAGGGAATTTAGCGGCGATTATTTTCTGCAGATAGGAAGCGGTCTCCCTGGAGGAGAGGATTGCCAGCTGCTTGATGACACCCTGATCATCAATCATCAGTGCAATATCCATTTTTCCGCCGTAGCCAACCCCTGACCCCTGACTGAGCCATTGAGTATCCTGTCCGGCGTTGGTGGTTATCTTCAGCGTACTCTGGTCAGTGGTTACGATTTGGGCATTCTCAGGCAGTAAGTGGCTGAGCTGTTCCGTTTCCAGATTTGACAGGCGGGCCCCGCCCAGTACCCAGGCGATGATCAGCAGGATGATTGACCCGATGACGGCCAGTTTTTCCGGCAGCTGCCTTATTTTCTGTCGCTTATTGTTGTTGGACTTATTTCTACGGGTGTCCACTGCCCCATGACCTGCATGATGTTGTGATTTCATTGCATTTCAAAAGGGGCCCTGTGGCCCCGGTTATTATCAGGATTGATTTGCGGCCGGTTTGTTGAGCACAAACAGTACTTTGAGCAATATGGCCCCACCCACAATCAGGCCAGTGCCAACAAAACCAAGGAAGTACCAGCCAGCATTGCCTTCATTTTCACCCAGCAGGGTAAAGGCGCCGGCGATGGTTAGCAGCAGGCTGAACCACCAGCCGCCGACCAAAGACCATTTCCACCAGTTCATGGCCAGCTGAACATGTTTTGCCCACTGACCTGCCCCGGCAAAGACCAGTACCTGAAGGGCACCAAGAAGCATCCAGAATGGTGGATCCAGCAGTGTTGATTGAGGAAACATCAGAAGCCCTCCCAGTTGCCATCGTATTCCCAGGTTTTGGTGACCTTGAGGTAGTTTTCCGAACGCAGCCACTCCGGTGGTTCGTGGTAGCCGGCAAAATTACCGCCAGTCCAGTCAGGGTGATACGCTTCTGCTTCCGGGTAATAGAAGAAGTTGTGCTGCATGGCCAGCAACGTTTTACGGGTGATGCCGGTAGGGTCTCTGGGGTCCATCTCTTTCACGATGGTGTGAATCCAGTTGTTTTTCCGTGTGTAAGGACATACGGCAATACAGACGCGACAACCCTTGCCGCTGTCGGTCGGGGCTGTACTCCAGAAGCGATAGCAACTGTCCTGATTAAACGCGAATTTTCTGAAACCACGAACCACGGAATCCGGTTTGCTGGCTTTGGAGATGGAGCCACTGGGGCAGGCATCCGCGCAGATTTTGCACTCTTCACAGAATGCCCGGACATGGGTATTAATGGGTTTGTCCGGCTCAAGATCCAGGTTGGTAATCACTGCCGCCAGTCGTATGTTTGGTCCAAGCTCCGGTGTGATCAGGACACCGTTGCGAGCGGATTCGCCCATGCCAGCCTGAATCGCGATGGGCGGCAATACCGTTTCATAATCACCACCCGGCCATTGTGGTCTGGCCGCATAACCCAGTTCTCCTAACCAGGCTGCAAGCAGCCCAGAAGCGGTTTTGGCTCGGAAATAGCCGTCGTAGGAGGTGGAGTAACCGGCGGCGGCATACATTGGGTCCCAGTTCATGGGCACACCAAAGACGATGATGTTTTTCCAGTGTTTTGGAATATCCTCACCCCAGTTACGGTTACCACCTTTCATGCGCATCATGTTTTTGAAGACAAATGCCGGGTCCAGTTTGGTAATACCGACGATGCTGGCACCAAAGGTAAAGACCATTTTTTTAATCAGCTTTGAGGCGTGAGCTGGAGACTGGAGCTCGGCGGGTTCACCCTGTACCCATTTGAAATCGTCAATATCGGGATGGTCCACCGGCTTGGGCGGGAAATTGGATTGCTCCAGACCTTTCAGCCAGGAGCGACCATTGGCCCAGGCCAGGGCAAAACGATCACGGTGCTTCTCCCGGTGCTGAGCACGATGGTTCTGTTCAACAAATGCCTGCAGCATTTCCGGCCAGCGGTCAGGATGACGGGCGTAGTATTTTTTGACCTGTTCATCTTCCAGGGTTTCCCAGCCATTGTTGGGGTCCCAGCCATCCTGAATGGCTTTGCCAATGACCGGGAAGCGGTTGAACAGGTAGTCTTCCCATTCCGGGCGTTCGATAGGGCCCACAACCTCCAGGGTCGGAGCATGATCTACCTCGAACGGTTTGCGGTTAAAGAACATATCTTTACCCGCTTCGGTTCTGCCCCAGCCAACATTGGCGTCAGGATCCCGTCCCAGAACAAAGCCTGCACCGGCGGCAGCACCAATGGTGGTACCTGCAGCTGCCAGTCCCCCCAGTTTAAGAAAATTACGGCGGGAAGTGACGGCTGCACCTTCACCGTTGACTTGATTAGACACATTAAACTCCGGTTGTAACAAAAGTAATCGGTTCAGCGTGTTCAGAGCGAATGACTTTCAGCTCTTGATGAAAGTGGTGAAGGTAGTGATCGGACAGTGTCGTCAGTTTCTGGAAAACGAGTTCTGCATCTGACCAGTGTTGCAAGTGATAGTGGGCAAGAAACAGGTGCTCAAGACACCAGTGATCGTTGTCATCAATACTCAGCAGTATGTCCAGGTCGTCAAGGAGGGGTTGCCACTGTCCCGACGCAGCGAGGGATTTCGCCCGGAAGTGCAGGACATCAAAGCTGCTTTCGGCGATCTCCAGGTAGGCCGAAAACTGGTCAACAGCGGTTTCATGATCTTCTTTCGCCGCTGAATACAGACCGTGCAGTCGATAAAGTTCCGGTGAAACAATCTGATGTGCTTCTACCCGCTCCAGCCAGATACCGACATTGTCCAGATCATTCAGTGCCATATAAGCACTTAAGGCGGTGATGTAGGCGGGTGTAATGGTCTGGTTGCGTTGAAAAACCGCTTCACACTGACTGACTGCCAGCTCAAACTCACTTTGCTGGTAATAACAACCGGCAAGATTTTGATAACCGCCAACAAAGTCCGGCGCCAGCTCGGTGCAGGTTTTAAAGGATTCTGTCGCCTGCTCCATGTTCCCTGCCAGTAACAGACAGAAACCTCGATGGTAAAAGGCCAGATGGTTATCGGGGTTCAGTTCACAGGCGTTGTTGAGGCTGTCCAGTGCCTGTTCCTGCTCACCCATCTGCTGGAAGATGAGACCACGTTTCAATGCAATCTCGTCGTCGGGTATTTTTGACTGAGCATGATTAATCACAATCAGTGCAACCTGACTCAGCTGTACCTGCATTAACAGGTTGAACAGCGCTCTGAGCTCATCCGGAGAAAACCGCTCCCTGCCCATCAGTTCACTGATGACCGATGCAACCGTTTCATGCTCCAGCCAGTCCTTATGGCGCGGGTCCTCTTTCTGGGAGAGGTTACTGAACTGACTGGAGAGAAAGTTAAGTCGGGTTTCCAGTCGCTCCTGAAGCTCTGGCTCTGAAATAAACGGGTGTGTTTGCTGCTGAAGCTGTTGGAAGAGCTCCAGCCATTTTTGAGAAATCATGGGCATACTTGGTGGCAATTTCGCCAGAGCGATAAAATGTTGCCCATCATAAGGATCAGCAGTCTGCTTAAAAGGTCAGAAAATACCGGAAAAAGGTAGAAAAATGCCCTTGGGGTAGGTTTTTGATCCAGGTCAGTAATTACTGATCTGTAATTAAGATGAGGCAGGCGCTGAATTAATAATAATTCCGCGCCTATTGATTATGCGTTACGGAGTTTTAAGATGAGCTGCAGGAGTATTACACCCGCGATGATCAGTCCGGTACCGACAAAACCAAGGAAGTACCAGCCTGCATTGCCTTCATTTTCTCCCAGCAGGGTGAAAGCGCCGGCAACGGTCAGGGCAAAGCTGAACCACCAGCCACCGGCGAGGGCCCATTTCCACCAATTCATATTAAGCCGATAGTGTTTTGCCCATTCATTGGCGCCGGCAAATACCAGCACCTGTATTGCACCCAGTACCATCCAGAAAAGAGGGTCGAGCAGTGTGGATTGTGGAAACATTTAGAAACCCTCCCAGTTGCCGTCGTATTCCCAGGTTTTTTCTACATCCAGATAGTTTTCGGTGCGCAGCCATTCCGGTGGTTCGTGGTAACCGGCAAAATTACCGCCGGTCCAGTCTGGGTGGTAGGCCTCCGCTTCCGGGTAGTAGAAGAAGTTGTGCTGCATGGCCAGCAGTGCTTTACGAGTGATTCCGGATGGGTCCCTGGGGTCCATCTCTTTCACCACGGTGTGAATCCAGTTGTTTTTCCGGGTGTATGGGCATACGGCGATGCATATGCGACAACCCTTACCATTATCGGTGGGTGCGGTACTCCAGAAACGGAAGCAGCTGTCCTGGTTGAACTTGAATTTTTTATAGCCACGGACAACATCGTCAGGCTTATCCGCCTGAGAGATGGATCCACTTGGGCAGGCATCTGCACAGATTTTGCACTCTTCACAGAACTCCCGCATGTGGAGGTTCACCGGCTTGTCAGGCTCAAGATCGAGGTTGGTAATCACTGCCGCCAGACGAATGTTCGGGCCCAGTTCTGGTGTCATCAGGCAGCCGTTTCGAGAGGCCTCACCCATGCCGGCCTGAATGGCAATGGGTGGCAAAATGACTTCATAGTCACGACCAGGCCATTGTGGGCGCCCGGCATAACCCAGTTCACCCAGCCAGGCTGTCATCAGGCCGGTCGCCATACGAGCCCGGAAATAAGCGTCATAAGACGTAGAATAGCCAGCAGCGGCATACATTGGGTCCCAGTTCATAGGAGCGCCGAAGACAATGATGTTTTTCCAGTGCTTGGGCACTTCGTCGCCCCAGTTCCGGTTGCTGCCCCCCATGCGCATCATGTTTTTAAAGACGAAACTGTGATCCAGTTTGGTGATACCGACAATGCTCATGCCAAACTTGAAAGCCATCTGTTTGACCAGTTTTGATGCGTGGGCGGGTGACTTGAATTTTGCCGGTTCTCCCTTAACCCACTTGAAGTCATCAACATCCGGGTGTTCATAGGGAACCGGAGGGAAGTTGGCGGTCATCAACCCTTTGTCGTAGGCATTGCCATAGGCCCAGGCCAGAGCGAAGCGATCTCTGTGTTTTCCCCGGTGCTGGCTGCGACGGTCCATTTCCACAAACGCCTGTAACATTTCCGGCCAGCGATCAGGATGTCGTGAATAATATTCCCGAACCCGCTCATCCTCGATGGTTTCCCAGCCGTTATTCGGGTTCCAGCCATCCATAATGGCCTGACCAATAACCGGGTAACGGTTGAACAGGAAATCACTCCATTCAGGCCGTTCTACCGGACCAACGATTTCCAGTGTCGGCGCATGATCCACTTCAAAAGGCTTGCGGTTAAAGAACATGTCTTTACCCGCTTCAGTCCGGCCCCAGCCGACATTGGCATCAGGGTCCCGCCCCAGTACAAAACCTGCGCCTGCTGCTGCACCCAGTGTGGTGCCTGCTGCGGCCAGCCCCCCAAATTTAAGAAAGTCTCTTCGTGATGTGTTGAAGCCATCACGCGTGCTGCTGTCAGTCACGGCTACTCCATAAGTCCGGTATTATTACGGTTATTAAAATGAGATGCAGTGTACGTAGTAGGTATTCATCTGAAATGGTCAGATGATTCCCTTTGGTGATCATTTCGGGACTTTCGACAATATAATTGACAGGTGTCATATAAGTTGGCGGCCAGCTGAGTCTGGTCCGCCGGATTGGGTTTCTGTCAGAATGCGCTAAAACTTGACGGATCCCCCCAGCACAAAAGCACTGGTTTCCCCATCTTTCTGGTCACGATACTCAATGTATGGTTGAAATCCTTTTCTGTTCCAGGCGATCTGAAACTCATGATCGGTTGAGTTTACTTCCCATAATTTCGCATGGTTGTATTGGAGCGTGGCCGGAAGGTTTGACAGTTTGTAAATGAGGTAGGTATTGGTATAGACATCGTCGTCTTTAGTGCCCGTCTTATCAATATGAAAGCGGGTGCGATGTTTAAAGGAAAGCTGGTCGTTAAAAAAATACCCGGCTTTTACCAGAGGACGCGCTGAAACAAGCTCTCCCTCCAGCATGGTATGATGGTAACCGGCAGCGATCCAGAATTTATCGGTGAGATTGTATTCCTGTTCCAGGCCAACGGTGACAAATGGACTATTGCCTTTTCGGCCTTCAACAACCTCGCCTACGACAATACCATCGAATCGACCAAACAGCCTCATCCGTCCGCGGTCAATGTTATTCACCAGGAAATGATTAAACTCAAGCATCATGCTTGCGTCGGTGCCATTCATTTCAGGATCGTCATGAAACTGAATATTACCGGTTACCAGGCTGAAGTCTGCCAGAGAAAAGAGGGGGGCTGTGGTCAGTAATGCCACCAGAAGAAAACGCTTCACTTACATTTCCTATAGAATTTATTGACGTTTCCTTATTATTTTGCTGACGTAATTTTATTTTAATCGGATGTTATTCTTATATGTTTGATACTTGCCGACGGTATCTGAATTTTTTATATCCATCTGGTTGAATTTTGTGCAATGCCTGTTCTTTGAATAATTATTAACCTTCCTTATTGCAAACATGGTAGATTCCAGCTGAGCATCCACCGTTTAGTTTTCATCGTGCTATATGCAACACCGAGATATTGACAGCGTTTACCTTTCCGAGGCGACTGAGGGCAGTAATCTATACCTGTCTTCTATGGATCAGTTTTATCAGCTCAGGTTGTCTCAGGCTATCAAGCCTCACCGGATCTGTTTTAATGCGATCATTTATATTACTTCCGGTAAGGGTGAGCATTTTATTGATTATAAAAAGTACAGCCTGAAACCCGGAACCGTTTTTTTTCTTTCCCGATACCAGGTTCATCAGTTTTGTTACAACCCTTCCGTTGCTGGCTTTGTCCTGTCATTTGATGATGAGTCTCTGCGCCTTAACCGGGATGACTCATGTCAGGATTTCATGATGACCTCATTATCTTCCATTAACACGCTGGAAGATGAGGACTTGTCGCTGCTCAGTTTGTTTCAGGCGATTCAAAGCGAGATGATCAGTGATAGTCCGTTTTACAGCGGAGAAATTGTGAGAACCCTGCTAAGAACCATAATGCTGAAAACGGTGGTCAGGCAGTATCGATCTTTGATGGAGCGCTGCTCGGATCATGCTGGTGGGAATCCCTACGACCAGCTGAAAGCGCTAATCGAGTCTGAGTTTCTATTTTCGCGTAATGTGAGCCAATATGCGGCTGTCTTGGGAGTGACTGGAAAACAACTGAACAAGATTGCCAGGGACAATACCGGCCACTCGGTGAAGGAGCTTCTGGATATCCGGTTGTTGCAGGAAATCAAGCGACTGTTGGCATTCAGTAATGAACCCATATCGGAAATTTCACAGAAAACCGGGTTCGATGCTGCGACGAATATGGCCAAATTTTTCCGCAGGCACACTCAGCTCTCGCCAAGGCAGTTCCGGCTGGTCTGTCGTCTGAATGGTGTTAACAGAGCCTGAGACTTAACTGCAATATTTTATTAATGGGAAACAGATTTTTCCCGGATGGTTTGTTAGCATGGTTGCTCCGCATGACAGGAAGTTTTTTATGGCAATGGTTCCTCAACTCTGGTTGTCTCTCAAAAGTTTTGTCACGGCGGTTATTAAACGCTTTCTGGATAACCGGTGTATCGAAAATGCAGCGGCACTGACCTATACAACGCTGTTTGCTGTTGTGCCATTGATGACAGTGACCTACAGCATCCTCTCGGCGGTACCCAGCCTTCAGGATGTTGGGGACTCCATTCAGAACTTTATCTTCGAGAGCTTTGTCCCGTCTACCGGGGAGATGGTTCAATCCTATCTGAACGATTTTTCCAAACAGGCCAGAAAATTAACCAGTATTGGTATCGCTTTCCTGCTGGTCACTTCCTTTCTGATGCTGAGAACCATTGATAAGGCTCTGAATAATATCTGGCAGGTGACGCATGTTCGTCGGGGGATGTCCGGTTTTCTGCTGTACTGGGCCATTCTCAGCCTAGGCCCGGTTCTGTTGAGTGCTGGCTTTCTTGCGACCTCCTATCTGGCTTCTCTTAAGCTGGTTTCTGATACCACGGCCATTCTGGGTGGAGAGCAGTGGCTTCTGCGCCTGATGCCCGTTTGTCTGAGTACATTAGTCCTGACCTTACTGTATACGGCTGTGCCCAACAGGAAAGTACCGGTTCGTCATGCGCTGGTCGGTGCGGTGTTTGTTGCCATTCTGGTTGAACTGGCCAAGGTCGGTTTTACCTTGTTTATTACTTTGTCGCCTACCTATCATCTGATATACGGTGCCTTTGCAGCAGTGCCTCTCTTTCTGCTCTGGGTGTATCTCAGTTGGTTGATGGTGCTGTTCGGAGCGGTATTGGTCCGATCGCTTGACCTTTATGGTAAGCAGTCCCGTGGTGAGCGCCCACACCCGCTGATTTCGATTCTATTAATCCTTAAGCAGTTGCAGGAAAAGTTTGAGCAGGGCCAGGGGTTACATTACACCGATCTGCAGAAGCGTGATCTTCCGGTTTCACTTGATGACTGGGAATGTCATACCTCCCGGCTGATGGAAATGGGGTTGATCAGTAAAAATGATGGTGGTGAATGGATTCTGGCCAAGGACCTTCGGCAGATCAGCCTGTTTGCTTTCTGTGAGCAGTTGCCCTGGCCGATGCCTCAGGATGAGCAGCTTCAGAATATACTCATTACTGATGAACCCAATTGGCTCTCTGACTTAGTTCAAAGAGCTCAGGCAGTGAACAGTGCTCGTTTGGAAGCACTGGATTGTTCACTGGATCAGTTATTGTCTAAATGACCAGTGGATCCTATTGCTCTAAAAGTGATTGATCAGCAAAATAATGCCCTGATCATCCCACCACTATACCCGAAGTAATTTGGAGTTGCAGATAGGGGGCAAGAGGGCTTTGCCCACATCCCGGGAGCTTCAAGTATGACGGGGATAAACCCTTCTGGAGTAATACCTGATGGTATCAATCGGAACACCTTTGGCGTTGTCAGCAACCCGTGTGTTATTGCTGGGTGCAGGCGAGCTGGGCAAAGAAGTTGCCATTGAGTTTCAGCGTCTGGGTGTTGAAGTCATTGCAGTAGATCGCTATGCCAATGCGCCTGCTATGCAAGTGGCTCACCGCAGTCGTGTCATTGATATGCTTAACCGTGAAGCCCTGTCAGCATTGATCGAGGAAGAAAAACCGCACTATATCGTTCCGGAAATTGAAGCCATTGCTACTGATGTGCTGGTGGATATTGAAAAGGCCGGAACCAGTGTTGTTGTTCCCTGTGCCCGGGCTACACAGCTGACCATGGATCGTGAAGGTATTCGTCGTCTGGCTGCTGAAGAACTTGGACTGCCCACATCGGCCTACCGTTTTGCTGAATCAGAACAGGCATTAAAAGAAGCAGCAGACTGGGTTGGTTTTCCCAATGTGGTTAAGCCAGTGATGAGTTCTTCTGGCAAAGGGCAGACTGTGCTGCGTGAAGCAGCAGATGTTGCGACTGCCTGGAAGCATGCGCTTGAGTCAGGTCGGGCTGCAAAGACCCGCGTAATTGTTGAAGGTTTTGTTGAGTTTGACTACGAGATAACTCTGCTGACGGTTCGTTCACGTCAAGGAACGCTTTTCTGTCCACCGATTGGTCATCAACAGAAAGATGGCGACTATGTTGAATCCTGGCAACCTCAGCAGATGTCATCCGTGGCCCTGGCGGAAGCTGAACGGATTGCTGGTGCTATTACCGATGCGCTTGGAGGTTATGGTGTTTTTGGGGTAGAGCTGTTTATTAAAGGCGATGATGTCTTCTTTAATGAAGTATCACCAAGACCCCATGACACGGGTATGGTCACCATGATTTCCCAGAATCTCAGTGAGTTTGCACTGCATGTTCGTGCTATTTTGGGATTGCCGGTGCCTGGCATCACTCAATATCGCCCTTCAGCATCGGCAGTGATTAAGGTCAGTGGAAACTCCACAAGTCCGGCCTTTGAGAATCTTGATCAGGTGCTGTCTGTGGCTAATACTGAATTGCGTCTGTTTGGTAAACCTGAGCTGCACGGGGCTAGACGGATGGGGGTTGTGCTTGCGTCGGCTGAGTCTGTTGAGCTGGCACGGGAAGTTGCCCTCGAATCGGCTGGTAAAGCCGTTTTTATTGGCTAATGGCTTTGACAAGCTGACTTTACGGAAGGGGTGCAGGTATTCTTATGTCTGTACCCCTCTGTGGTGAAAGTGTGTGTCTGGAGGTATTCGTGAAGATAAAAAAAACGTTGGAATACTTTCTGGTTTTTTTACTGTTCAGTGCTCTGGTGGCCTGTACCAAACCAGTTACCTTTACTGATTTAAATGGGGAACCGGTCTCCCTTGCCAGTGAGCAGGGGCAGTGGCTGGCTCTTAATTTCTGGGCGGAATGGTGTGATCCCTGCCGTGATGAAGTGCCAGAATTGAATGAGCTGGCCAGTGATGGTCAGGTTCGAGTGCTTGGTGTCGACTTTGACAGCAGTCAGGGGGAGTCACTGGTCAATAAGGCAAAAGCACTGGATATCCGTTTTCCTGTGCTGCAGGAGTCCCCACTGACAGCGTTGAATATTCCTCCTCCCCAGGTTCTGCCTGCGACCTATATTATTTCGCCAAAAGGCAAAGTAATGGCCAAACTGTTTGGCCCACAGACTAAGCAAAGCCTTGAAGAGCAGGTTCAACAGCTAAGTCAGTCGCTAACTCTACAACAGCGGGAAGAGTCCTCCAATGGGTGATATTTGTAAAAGGGCATTTGTTGAAGGTCGGGTGCAGGGCGTCTGGTTTCGAGGCTCGACCCAGGAGAGAGCTCGTCGACTGGGCATCAGTGGCTGGGCAAGAAATCTGCCGGATGGCCGGGTAGAAGTATTAATGTGTGGTCCGCTGGATGCTGTGGAGAAACTTGAGTTGTGGCTTCATAAAGGACCACCTTTAGCCAAGGTGCTTAATATTACGATTGCAGAAGAATCCCTGCAGGTATTCGACTCATTTACCACGGGTTAAGAGACTGTTTTGGATCAATGGCACTGATTTAAGAGTGAAAGCCTTGCCATACGTAGGATTTAAGGCGCCCTACGATTGAGAACCACAAAGAGCACAAAGGAAAAGATGTTCTTTGTGTGTTTTGTGGTTCCAATTCAAATCTCTCAACCTGTATCAATCCCCATGTTTTCGGGGCTTTTAAGCTTAAGTCAGTGCCATTGATTTTTGGATAGCCTGCTAATTCACTACCCAGTGGCGCTCCCAGTTGTTTAAGACCCGCTCTGGATACCAGGTTTTACCCAGGCTTCCGTTATATCTGGCCAGTGCCCTGGTCAGGTTACCCTTCTCTTTCTCAAGGTAAAAGCTAAGGATTGTGCAGCCATAACGCAGATTGGTCTGAATCTTAATCAGGTTGTCCTGGTTTCTGCCAATCACATCTTTCCAGAAAGGCATGATTTGCATCAAACCCTGCGCTCCAGCTGATGACACCGCGTATTGGTCAAATGCGGACTCTGTTTGAATCAGAGCCAGCACCAGTTCTGGTTGCAGTTCCACCTTTGAGGCTTCGAAGTGAATCATTTTGAGCAGCTGAAGACGAAGTTCCGGGTCTTTAATAAACCGGGCGAGTCTGGCTGACATATCAACCAGCCATACCTCTGCTTCAAACTCATCATCAAAGCTACTGGATTGATCCAGTGAACGGGACAATACCTCCTGCAGTAATGGATCTTGCCACTCCGCATGGGAGGGAGGGGTAGCTCCAAAAGTAACCGCAACCACCAGAACCAGGGCCCTGATCAGGGCTCTGGGTCTGGTGGTTTGTTTTGGCAAAGCGCCTTCAGCAAATAATAAAAAGCTGTTAGCGGGTAATACGGCTTTTGAGTAATTCGATGATATCACTGAGCTGAACGTCTTCTTTATCGGTGGCGGTTCGGTGTTTATATTCCACCATTCCATCGGCCAGTCCACGGTCGCTGAGCACGACGCGATGGGGAATACCAATAAGCTCCATATCGGCAAACTTCACCCCGGGGCTAGCTTTTCTGTCGTCCATCAGAACTTCAAAGCCTGCTTCAGTCAGCTCTTGATACATTTTCTCCGCAGCATCACGAACGACTTCGGATTTCTCAATCTTCAGAGGTACCAGTGCTATCTGGAAAGGCGCAATGGCTTCCGGCCAGATGATGCCGCGATCATCATAGTTTTGCTCAATGGAGGCAGCAACCGTTCTGGACACGCCGATGCCATAGCAGCCCATCGCCAGTGGAATACTTTTGCCGTTGTCACTGAGAACCGTGGCATTCATTGACTCGCTATATTTGGTGCCCAGCTGGAAGATATGCCCCACTTCAATACCGCGCTTGATATACAGTGTGCCTTTACCGCAAGGGCTTGGGTCGCCTTCTTTGATGTTGCGCAAGTCTTCAATACGACTGAAAGAACAATCACGACCCCAGTTAATACCGAAATAGTGTTTTCCTTCGATATTGGCACCGGCACCGAAATCCGCCATTTTAGCGACAGTACGATCCACAATCACAGGGATAGGGCTATTCACTGGACCAAGAGAGCCCGCGCCAGCACCCATGATTGATTTGATCTCTTCATCTGTAGCAAATTGCAGAGGAGAGGCTACGTCGGCAAGATTTTCCGCTTTTATTTCATTCAGCTCATGATCACCGCGAATCAGCAGGGCGACAAACTCATAGTCAGCTTCTTCTGCCGCAGAAACGATCAGGGTTTTGATGGTTTTCTCAACAGGGAGATTGAATTGCTCTACCAGTTGGTCGATTGTCTTGGCATCGGGTGTATCCACCAGTGTCATCTCTTCAGATGGCGCTGGGCGATCACCTTCCGGAGCCAGAGCTTCAGCTTTCTCAATATTGGCGGCATAGTCGCTCTGATCACTGAAAACAATAGCGTCTTCACCAGACTCGGCCAGTACGTGGAACTCCTGAGAACCACTGCCACCGATCGCACCGCTGTCAGCCTGAACTGGGCGGTACTCCAGGCCCAGACGGTCAAATATGCGGCAATAGGTGTTGTGCATATTCTGGTATTCTGCTTTCAGACATTCTTCAGAAGCATGGAAAGAATATCCATCTTTCATCAGGAATTCACGGCAGCGCATCAGGCCAAAACGGGGACGGCGTTCATCGCGGAATTTAGTCTGAATCTGGTAAAGATTAATGGGCAGTTGCTTGTAGCTGTTCAGATCATTGCGGGCAATATCAGTGATGACTTCTTCATGGGTTGGGCCAATGATAAAGTCACGGCCATGGCGGTCCTTAAAACGAAGCAATTCGGAGCCAAACTGATCCCATCGACCGGTTTCCTGCCATAATTCAGCTGGTTGAACAGCGGGCATCAGTGTTTCCAAGGCACCGGAGCGGTTCATCTCTTCCCGAACGATATTTTCAACTTTTTGCAGGACTTTCAGACCCAGTGGCAGCCAGGTATAAAGGCCAGACGCCAGTTTACGGATCATGCCTGCGCGCAGCATCAGCTGATGGCTGATCACTACCGCATCGGCAGGTGTCTCCTTGAGGGTTGGAATCAGGTACTGACTGGTTCTCATGTGTTGTGTTACCGGGTTATTCAAAAAAAGTATTCAAAAAAGGATAAGTCAATTAAAGCGCCATTTTAAGGCCAAGCGGTTATTATACCAACCGCTGTTTCAAAATCCCCTGTTGTTGATCATTTGTCTTAAATATCCTCGATATATTCATACAACTCTGGCTATACAGGTGGAATGGAACTTTACGGTTCTTTTGAAAACAAACCTTCTATATTTAATTTTCAGTGGATGGGTTGTGCTGTGAGTGACTTTGAACTAGATGCCCAGCTGGCAAAAGATTGTGTGGTTGTTGGTGACTTTCCCGTGTGTCGATTGCTGCTGATGAATGATAGCCATTACCCATGGCTTATTCTGGTGCCTCGTATTAAGGGGGCTGAAGAGATTTATCAATTGGATGAAACTACTCAGCAACAACTGCTTTTTGAGTCATCTTTTCTTGCAGAAATTCTGCAGGTGCTGTTCTCAGCAGAAAAAATGAACGTCGCAGCGCTTGGGAATGTCGTTCGACAGCTCCATATTCATCATGTCGTTCGCTATAGCCATGACGCGGCCTGGCCAGCGCCGGTATGGGGTAAGCAACCTGCTCAGCCCTATAGTGCAGAAGAACTTTCAGAAATTATGAAAAAGCTGGAATGCGGAATAGCAGAAATGCCATCTTTTCAGTGGGCTCATTCTGATGAAATGAGGTAAATTTGGAAGGCTGAAGTTCAAGGAGTAGACTGCGCACATTAATCCACTTCCAGTCGCTCTTTAGGTGGAACTGCTCAATCTTTTTTATCTGCTGGAAGTGGTTTGGCCGGTTGCCTGTGGGAGTATCAAATTATGCAAGACGAACTGCTTGAACTGCAAACTCAGTTGAGTTACCAGGAAGATACGATTGGACAGTTGAATGAAGTGGTGACTCGGCAGCAGAGAGATATTGAGCGTTTGACGGAGGCAGTTGCTCAGCTGAAAAAGCAATTTGAAGAGATGGCTGCTGAACAGCTGGAAAGCCAGGAAGAGCTACCTCCTCCTCATTATTGATAGTGATTCAAATCGCTTTTAATTCTTTTGGCTGGGGACGCTATGCCACCAGCCAAAAGATAAGTTCTAAGCCTATCTGCCTTTTGGTGCGGCAATCACATCTTCCGCCTGAAGTCCTTTGTCTTTTTCTACCACAGTGAACTCTACTCGTTGTCCCTCACTCAGGGTACGATGGCCTTCACCGCGAATGGCGCGATAGTGTACAAATATATCATCACCCACATCGCGAGTGATAAAGCCAAATCCTTTAGTGACATTGAACCATTTGACAGAACCGGTTTCCCGGTCGTTGGTTTCCCAGTCAGAGCCGTCCTTAAACTCAGGCTGTGAGGTAAACAGGTTGTTCAGGCTGGCTAAAACATGAAACAAGGTGCCAGAACTGATCGTAAATAGGGTAATCTGGTCAAACGTAACTCCGGAAATCATCAGTGTGCTGTTATAGGCGAAGCCCACAGCAGCGGCGATAGCTGAGAATAGCAGGATTGATCCGATTACCTGGAGCCATCGGTGAACACCGTTACGCCTGCAAAGGTAGGCTCCTGACATCAAATTAACCAGAGCGGCCATAAGCAGCAACGGAATAACAGGGTTGCTTGGGTTAGCAGTCTCAGGGGATGGTTGATACAGTCCGGTGATGCTGGCAATGACGAGAAAGAAAGCCAAAAGACCCGTAAAGAGGTGAAAGAGTTTTAAATGTTTCAAGGCATGTTCCCTTTATTTGTTATCAGTATCAGTTGAAAACATCGAGCCCTTCTTTGAGTAAGCATTTCTGAACTGCAGTTACCCGTGAAAACAATATCTGCTGTAAAGCTGCCGTGCATTTTGAATCAGCACTACTTCAACAGCCCTCTGGTTACAACTTGAGCCCGACAAAACACGTTGTGCTACTTATTTCTGATGGAACACATGGTTTCCAATGTTAAAGGTTAATGTACCGTTATGATGCGTTTTTCTCAAATGTTGACGGGTTTATTGAAGGTTTGGCGTGACTCAGCATAGTGCAATGGTGACTTATCTATACAGAGATAAACCTATAAATACCGTTATCAGGTCTTGAGTTGCCTACTTAACAGTTTGATTGAGTCTGTTATTTAGGTGTGAATCTTTTGGTAAAAAATGCTCGACGTGGAAAAATACCAATATTATAGTGGTATTCAGTACCTTGAATATCTAATGTTACCGCCTTCTATATGTAGTTTGTGGTCTTGTATAGATTGTTTAGAGGCTGTTGGTTGTGTTTAGATGAAGTTATGCTCATGGAGTGATAAGGCTTGTAAGTGTCTTATTGAGAATGGAGGTACGAAATCCGCCTGGTGCCGTCGCAGGTAATGCAGTAGCTGATCGTTGCCGTTAGTTGGAAAAAAGCAGTTCGCTTTATTTCAGACAGCAGCATAAACATTGGCAAGCACTGAATGCCCTGGTTTATAGGGATGGTTTAAAGGGAATTTTCATCAGGAGAGTATGACTATGGCTGCTAAAAAAGCGTCCGCTATCAAGGAAAAATACAGCAAGACCCAGATGCTTTCAGAGATTTCAGAAAATACCGGGCTTAGCAGAAAGCAAGTCGGTGCGGTAATGGATGAGCTGGGAGAACTGGTTGAACGCCATATTAAAAAGCGGGGTTGTGGTGAGTTTACGCTGCCTGGACTATTAAAAATTGTGACCAAGAAAAAGCCGGCGCAAAAAGCCAAAAAAGGTGTGCCTAATCCGTTCAAACCGGGTGAGCTGATGGATGTGCCAGCCAAGCCCGCGTCTATTCAGGTTAAGGTGAGGCCGCTGAAAAAGTTAAAGGAGTTTGCCGCTTCATAGTTTGTGTAATAAGGCAGAAAATTTAAAGAAGTTCAAAAAAGGGGCGATAACGCCCCTTTTTTTATGGTTGCAATTTGATCGGCGTTATAGAAAAATGATTTCACATTGCGAAAAGGACGTATATCGCCAAGGGGAACTGCTTATGTCAGTTGGTGGTAGTCGCAATAATAAACACAACACAAAGTACACAGGGAGCAATTCCGATTATGAAAACCCTCGCTAAAAGCGCACTGGGTGTAGCCGTTGCTGCGGCTGTTGCAGCTACTTCTGTTCAGGCTTCCGAAGCTGTGACAATGGATCCAAGCCTGACCTTTACTTACAAGAACTATTACTTCCATACCAAAGACAAAGAGCCGGGCGGTCAAAAGACGAATGATTGGTCGCATGCTTTGATTGCCGATTTCGATTCTGGGTATGTCAATGATCTGGTGGGCGCTGTTGTAACTGCCGGTTACGCAGGCCCGCTTGATGTTGATCCAGGTGCTGCAACTAACGTTCCTGGCGGTGCTGACGGTAAGGGTGATGCTATCTCAGGATTTCAGCAGGCCTACCTGAAAGCTCAGCACTCTTTCAGTGGTGTTGATTTTGACGGTACTGTTGGTGTTAAGAAGCGTGGTCTGGAAACTTACTCCGACTCCGGCTCTCGTGTATTGTCTGCAAGCTCTACTGGTTATGACCTTTCTGTTGGTGCTGAAGGTGCTAACTTGTACTTCACCGAAATTACTGGCTTCAGTGAGCGTACTCAGTCTGGCTTGAGCTTTGACCTTGATGATGGTAATGACAACGCTGTAGAAAATATTCGTATCTTTGGTGGTAATTACAGTTACGAAGGTCTGGACCTGGTTGCTGAGTATGGTGAGTCTAAAGAATTGATCGAACAGCTTTTTCTGAAGGCAGGCTACAGCTTTGAGCTTGATGATATGAGCTCTGTTGATTTGGACGCTCGCTACGGAAAGTCAAAAGCCAATGGTAATTTGGCTGCCAATGATCCTGAAATTGGCGCTGACTACAAAGCAAAATACTATAACCTGAATGCTTCTTACAATTATGGTAATGCCTATGTAGGTTTGGGTTATAACAAGACCAAAGATGGTGATTACATTGACGCTTATGTCGATGGGAATAGCGACAACTTCAACTCCAGTCTGGCTCAGTGGGAAGACTACTCTCTCGCTGGCGAGAAGGCTTATGTTGTTAGTGGAGGCTATAACTTTGCTGATCAGGGGCTTGAAGGTTTGAGCTGGGATGTTTGGTATGCCAAGGGTGATGATGCTGAAGAGATTAGTGACTTCAAACGTCGTGAGTATGGCAGCTACATCTCTTATGCATTTGATGGCTCTTTGGAAGGCCTGTCTCTTGCGTGGCTGTATGTAAACTATCGGGCTCAGGGTGATGCCGGTGTTGATACATTCCGTGAAGACACTCTGTACGATGCGGACGTAAACCGTCTGTACCTGACTTACTCTGTTGCTGCATTCTAAGCAGTTACTAGCTTAAGTTGAAAAAAAGAGGGCTTTGCCCTCTTTTTTCGTTTAAAAGGTACTGACTGAATAATCCAGGTAGACCCTTAAATCAGAATTGCCAATTGTCGTCGATATTTCATTTTCTGAATTACCTATTTCCCTGAGCGCATTGTCTGCTAGGTACTGCGCATACTGAAGCTTCAGCCCAAGCCCCTTTAGTTGGGGCTTTTGAAACAGATAGCCAACCTCGAAATTGTGTTCACTCTCTCTGTATTTTTCAGTGAATTCCGGGTGATTGGCTTTTATATCGTTACCATAGGTGTAGGTATAGCCCAGCGTTAACCCTGGTGCACCAATCTGATGGAAGTTATAGGCAATGCCAGCTTGCCAGACTTTCTCACCGTTGAAGTTAAAGTCTGATATCTGTCTTCGGGTCCAATAACTCATGCTATTCACATCAAGGGTCGATGCGTGCATGGCCGAGTAGTCAAATACACCCAGCGTATTTTTTTTCTGTGCATCCACCTGGCTGAACGAAGCGCTCAGAGACAGCTGATTGATGGTTAGCTGTGCGTTGAGGTTGTATAGGTTTGCTTCTGTATCAGAACTTCCCGTTGTTTGTGGGCTGTTTTTAGGATTACAGCTTTCCTGTCCTCGATAAAACTGCCCATCCAGCAATAGTTTTGAATTGTCACTCAGGCTAATAAGGTAATTCAGGTTGGCAAAATAAAACCTGACTTCTGAATCGTTTTCCGCGTAGGCCAGCTTGGAGCCCAGTTCATTGTGCTGGAAACTGAATGCTGCTCCTGTTATGGGTGCTCTTTCGGAATTATCATTGACAGTCAGCCGAATAGGCATGACGGAAAAGGCGTTGCTGCTGGAATCCGATGTTAGAAAAGTATTGGGTGAATACTCCCGGGGTGTGGCGAAATGCTCAAGTGGGTATTGAGTGTTTATATTATGGGGGTGTAAGTGCCAGGTACTGTCCTGGTAGCTCTCAGCCGCTTTTGATGTTGTAACGAAAAAAGATGTTGTACCCACAACAACTATGGCAACAAAGGCAGTAAATCTGACTAGTTGCTCAGATAGTGTCCCTACATTGTGATCATTCATCAAAATAAAACTCCCGATTATGATTTTATTAAATGGTGTTTTGCTGAAGCGGTAACAGGTATCAATAGCGGGAAGTTGATAATGGAATAATAAAAACAGCTTATATAATTAAGTCTGATAACTGGAATCATCATTTGCTAAATAGTAATTAAGCACTGATTGCTGATTTTTCAATCTTTATTTTTGTGGGTGAATCTAAAATAATTACAAAACAAAAAAAACTTATAATCTTTTGATTTTTAATTATATTTTCTGGTTTCTTCGTTTTGCTAAGACTAATGAACAATGGGAGTAAATATAAACTGGTTATAATTGAATAATATCGTAAATCTTTTTATCAGGGATGAGGCTTTCGAGGGTTATGGATAATAAGGCTGACCAGCCGTCCTCGGCGTCACTTTGGCTGGCTTTTCTGGCTAAAGGCGGCACCATGAAAGAAATTCGCAAAATGGACCAGAGTCAACTTGATGCAATGTACAAGGTGGCTTATGCACGCTTTAATTCAGGGCAGTTCAGAGACGCATTGAAGGTTTTTCGCTATCTTTGCCTGCTTGATCATACCTGTTACTCCTACTTTCTGGGTTTGGGGTTATCACAATACGAGCTTTCTCAGTTTGCCCAGGCTGCGGCAACACTGGCTCATGCGGAAAAGCTTGATGAGAAAGATCCCCGGGCTTCTTTGATGATGGCGAAAAGCTTTATTGAAATTGAGCGGTGGCCACTGGCTCAGAAAGCCTTGGCAGAAGCTGTTTTGCGGGCAAGTCAGTCGGCACGTTGGAAAGACGAGCTTCAACAGGCGAAGAAGCTTATCAGTTTTGTAGGTAATAAGTTGCACTGAGTGCATTTTGAAGGGACGTTTACCACCCAGGAAAACAACCAGGTTTCCGGGGTAGTTTTCAGATATAGAAGAACCCATGGAGGGAGTTATTATGTCGAACCCAATTGGAGAGACGGGGAATACACAAACAACAACAACGAGCCCCGTTACCACCACAACGGGTACGGAATCTACTGGTTCCGGCAGCACAGTAAGTAGTGGTTTCAGTACAGAAAACTCTGTTTCACAAACTGAGGGTGCCGGTTCAGAAAACAGTCAAGGCGGTGTCTCTCTGGACTCTCCGGAAGAGACCTCTGCAACTAGTACCAATCTCTTGCAGCAGGCGTTCAAATCCAGGCTCGAAGGTTTTAGATCTGTTTTTTCAAATTTCAATGCGCAGTTCACCACCGGTCAAATTGATTTGTCGGATACCCAGACGTTGCTGCTGGTGTTCAGGGGGTTGATCAGTGATATTAAAGCGCTGAACAATGCTGAGAATATCGATAGTGTATCTTCAGAGCGTCAGCTGCTGCAGGCCCAGAGGGCTGAAATTTCCAAAACCCAGATAGAGATTGATAAGAGTCAGGCTGTCATTGATACAAAAAATCTTGAGCTTCAGGGTAAGCAACAAACCCTGACCAGTAAGCAAAGTATCAATACCGAAGGGATGACAGATACTGAGAAAGCGCAATTACAGTCTGAGATTGATACATTACAGTCTGAAATCGCAGCGCTCAGTGGTGAAATTTCAACCCTGGAGTCACAGAACCAGACACGCCGTGTTCAGGTGGCTATCAGACAGGCACTGCTTGTCATTACACAGAGTTCAGAGTTAATTGCCGGAGCTTTTGCTGTTACTCAGGTTAAAAGCGAGGAAGACGAGGATCTGGAAACTGGTGAAGAAAAGCTGGATGCGCTTGAGCGCGAGTTACAGGAGCTGGATGCCCTGTTTTCCCGAGAGGAATTAAAGGTCAGACTCGCAAAGGAAATTTTGTCTGACTTTAATCAAGAAGTGATTCGAGAGTCTGATCGTTATTCTGAAAGTATCCAGCCTCAGGGGCTGGCGGCAGAGTTGAAGGCATTGCTGAGCCCTCAAGTGGTCAGTAATCTGTTCAGCGTGTTTTCGGCGCAGGATACTTCTGCATTGGCTGCTGTGAGCAGTCAGGCGTCACCATCTGAGCAACAGCTAGCAGATGCTGCTGAAGGCTTAGCACTTATTCTGCTTGCGGAGCCATCGGTGACTGCCAGTGAAGAAAACCCCGTTGATCAGCCATATCTTGGTGATAGTATCAGCCTTGAGGGAGCCAACAACCCGCAGGCGTTTGCACTACTTCTTTTAAGGGAGCGGATGGCTGATATTCAGGAGGCTCAGGGCAAGAACTCAGGTGGGATTGTTGTTGATTCTGTAGGGGCTAATCAATTAGCCCAGTGGCTTGAAGCTGAAAGAGAAGTTGATGCAATGGTTGTAGAGACCACTAAGGATCGGGAGCGGTCTGAAGCAGCCATTTCGAAGTCTCAGCCAGTGTAAAGCCAGCAGATACTTCTGGTCTTTGTGTGTCAGTGGGTTTTCAGGAGCCTGTCGGGCTCACCACTGACCTATAAAGCCGGACTTTTTCTCGCTACGGTCGGCTGAGTCTGACAGGCTTCTGGCAGGTTTAATCCTGTGCTTGTAAATGATTAATGAAAATATAGAGGGTGAATCAATAGTCTATTGACGGTTATGCAGGGGGGAGGTTGTTATGTCAGGATCACTGAACGGAGTGGAAAATAATCAAGCTGATGGGGTTTCCACTACACAGGAAATGCAAGGTTCAGCCGCCCCAGCTTCAATAAAAAGTGTCAGTAGTGGCTTTGATAGTAACAACTCCATTTCCTTCTCCAGTAATGGTAAAAGCGCTATTGGTAGTGATGATTCAGTCGCTCTTGACTCTCCTGACAGTGCTCAGCTGTCCAGCTCAGACTATTTACAAAGGTCATTTCAGGCAAGGGTTGAAGGGTTTCGGTCAATTCTCGCAGATTTCAACTTGCAGCTTGACTCTGGTGCTATTGATTTATCCGATACACAGACATTATTAATGGTGTTCAGGGGTATGCTGAATGATATCAAAGTATTAAATAGCGCGCAGAGTATTGATTTGATATCAGCACAACGACGGGACTTGCAGAATAAGCGAATAAAAATTGCAGATATCAAATTGAATATCAAACAAAGACAAAATGAAATTGGTGGCCTGGAACAGACTCTTAAGGTCAAAAATAAAGATATTCAGGAAAAAGGTACGCGGTTGACTGCTAAGTCTGCGGCGCTTGCTTCAGCTGAGTCTGCAACACCTGTGGATCAGGCGTTGGTGCGTAAACTATCCAATGAAATTGCACAGATTCAGCGGGATATCAACGGTCTGCAGAGCGAGGTCGGGAGTTTGAATCTGGAAATAGCCGATCTTAGACACTTGAATTCTGTTGATCATCTTCGAACGCAGTTTCTTGATGTATTTATTCATTTTTTTGCAGCTCAGGAACAAGGAGTATTTGCGATCAAAAAACTGCTGTTTAGCTCTTTGAGTCAAGAGAGCAGGGCGTCACTTGACTCGGGAGAACGTGCTCTAGATGATCTTGAATTCGAGCTGTTACGGCTGGAAAAAATATTCGAAAGTGAGGCCAGTCTTTTGGTGATTGCTAAAGCGCTGAGTCGGGAGCAGGCGGGGGATTTGACTAAGAAAACACGCAAAGATGTCCAGCCGGATGAGTTGGCTGCAACCCTGGAAGGTATATTAGCTCCATCGTTATTGAGAGAGGTCTACAGTCTTGTTTCTTCGGCTGACCTTTCACCTGAGGCAATCACGCCGTCGATCGACAAGGGTGTGGTTGATACAACACGGGCTCTTTCAGTAATACTGTTAGCTGAGCCACCAGTTGGTGAGGATGATGAACCAGAGAGTCAGCCGTATTTGGGGGATAACCTGGCTCTGGAAGGGGCGGATAATCCAGAAACGTTTGCCCTGTTACTCTTGAAAGACAGGATGGGGGATATTGCCGATTTGCATCCGGTCATTGATGGTGATGATGCTCGAATCCATTACCTGGCCAGACTGTTTGATGTTGAAGGTGTGGTTGATGATATGGTCATCAAGGCTTTGAAAGATAGTGAGCGTTCTGAAGCTGCAATTCGGAGGGCCAGTAAAGCCTGATTGCTCATGATTTCATTCTGTGAAGGCCGTACTGAGTATCAGTACGGCTTTTTTTATTTGACAACGGCTGACTCCGCGTATCTTTGGGGTATAATGGCCGTTTTTCTATAAAACCGTAAACTGGGAGCCTGTCGGACTTAAGCCGATCGCATAGAGAAAATGGCCAGATCCGGCTTTTTCTCTGTAGGTCAGTACTAAGTCCGGCAGGCTCCTGATTGTGAGTAAAGGGTAGGCCAGCTTAAATGCCGATCTATGAGTACCAGTGTGAGCAATGCGCTGAAGTGACTGAAGCCATTCAAAAATTCAGTGATGCGCCATTGAGTGATTGCCCGGCCTGTGGTCAGCCAGCTCTGCAAAAACTGTTAAGTGCACCTGCCTTCAGGCTGAAAGGGGGTGGTTGGTATGAAACCGACTTTAAAGGAAGCAGCAAGAAAAACCTGTCTTCCAGCGATAACCACTGTCCAGCCAAAGATAGTAAGAGCAGTTGTGGTGGTTGCCCGGCAACCAGTGATTGATGTCCAGATAGCTGATAGCTATTCGGGTGAAGTCTGTTTGAATTCCTGATTTGAGGTATATTATGCGCAGCCATTATTGCGGCGAACTGAATCTTTCCCATGATGGGCAGGAAGTCACCCTCTGCGGTTGGGTTCATCGCCGTCGTGACCACGGTGGCGTGATTTTTCTGGACCTGCGCGATCGTGAAGGCCTGGCTCAGGTGGTCGTTGACCCCGATACCGAAGAAGCATTTACTCTGGCTGACAAAGCTCGAAGTGAATACGTTCTGAAAATTACCGGTATTGTTCGTCCTCGTCCGGAAGGTACTGTCAATACCAACATGTCTACCGGGGCAATCGAAGTTCTGGGTAAGCAGGTTGAAATTCTCAACCAGGCCCAAACTCCTCCGTTCCAGATCGAAGGTTACACTGACGTCGGTGAAGATGTGCGCCTGCGTAACCGTGTTATTGATCTGCGTCGCCCTGAGATGCAGGAAAAACTGATTCTTCGCAGTAAAGCAACCTCTGTTGTGCGTCGCTTTATGGAAGATAATGGCTTTCTGGATATTGAAACGCCGATGCTGACCCGCGCGACACCAGAAGGTGCTCGTGACTATCTGGTTCCCAGTCGTGTTCATCCTGGACATTTTTACGCTCTGCCACAGTCTCCACAGCTGTTCAAGCAGATGCTGATGGTGTCTGGTTTTGATCGTTACTACCAGATCGTTAAATGTTTCCGTGATGAAGATTTGCGTGCGGATCGTCAGCCTGAATTTACCCAGATCGATATTGAAACTTCATTCCTGGATGAAGAGCAGATCATGGGTATTACTGAATCTCTGGTCAAAAAACTGTTCACAGAGGTGAAAGGTGTAGACCTTGGCGCTGAGTTTCCGCGCATGACCTATGCCGAAGCCATGAGCCGTTTTGGTTCTGATAAGCCTGACATGCGCATTCCTCTGGAGCTGGTGGATGTGGCTGATCTGATGGCTGGTGTCGATTTCAAGGTATTTAAAGGACCGGCGGAAGACCCAAAAGGGCGTGTAGCCGCTTTGAAAGTCACCGGTGGAGCTGAGCTGAGTCGCAAGCAAATTGACGACTATACCAAGTTTGTCAGCATCTATGGCGCGAAAGGTCTGGCCTGGATCAAGGTGAATGAGCTGGAGAAGGGCGTTGAGGGCCTTCAGTCTCCTATCATCAAGTTCCTGGGGGATGAAGTTACTCTGAATATTATGTCCCGTATCGGTGCTGCTAACGGTGATATTGTCTTCTTTGGTGCGGATAAAGAAACCATCGTCAATGAAGCTCTGGGTGCTCTGCGCTGCAAAGTGGGTGAGGATTTGAATCTTTACACCTGTGACTGGGCGCCATTGTGGGTTGTTGACTTCCCGATGTTTGAAGAGACTGATACTGGATCTTTGACCGCGCTGCACCATCCATTCACTGCACCAACCTGTACTCCTGAAGAGCTAGAGGCTAATCCTGCCCAGGCACTGTCTCGTGCTTATGATATGGTTCTGAATGGTTACGAAGTAGGCGGTGGTTCCGTCCGTATTCATCGTCAGGAGATGCAGCAGGCGGTATTCCGTGTACTGGATATTCAGGAAGAAGAGCAGCGTGAAAAATTCGGCTTCCTGCTGGATGCGCTGAAATACGGTGCACCTCCTCACGGTGGTCTGGCATTTGGTTTGGATCGTCTGGTGATGTTGCTGTGTGGCACTACCAATATTCGGGAAGTGATTGCTTTCCCGAAAACCCAGTCAGCTTCCTGTTTGCTGACTCAGGCACCGGGTGAAGTGGAAAGTCAGCAGCTCCGTGATCTGAACCTGCGCATTCGTCGTGATCCGGCTTCTGCAACTAGTCACTGATTAATAATGGCAGTCGCTCTTTTGTGGGTTCTCTTGCAAAAAGTGATTGCCAGTAAAGCGTTTCAAATAGAGGTTTTCTATGGCAGGTCATAGTAAATGGGCCAATATCAAACACCGCAAGGCGGCGCAGGATGCTAAGCGGGGCAAGGTTTTTACCAAAATCATTCGTGAGTTGGTGGTTGCTGCCAAGCAGGGTGGTGGTGCGGTTGAAGATAATCCGAAGCTGAGAGCGATTGTTGATAAAGCGCTGGCTGCCAACATGACCCGGGATACCATTAACCGGGCCATTGCCAGAGGGGTTGGTGGTGATGATGACTCCAATATGGAAGAAGTCACCTATGAAGGCTATGGAGCAGGTGGCATTGCGGTTCTGGTTGAGTGCCTGACTGATAACCGTAACCGAACTGTGGCTGAAGTGCGACATGCGTTTTCCAAGCATGGTGGTAACCTGGGAACTGATGGTTCGGTTGCTTATCTGTTCGAGCGTAAAGGCCAGATCTTCTTTGAGGAAGGGGTCGACGAAGAGCAGGTAATGGACGCAGCTCTGGAAGCGGGTGCAGAGGACGTTGTCAGTAATGATGATGGTTCTGTTGAAGTACTGACTGAGTGGACTGAGTTCATGGCGGTTAAGGACGCTCTTGAAGCTGCAGGTCTTACACCAGCGGGTGGTGAGGTGGCAATGATTGCTTCACTGCAGACTGAGTTGGATCTGGCTGGGGCGGAGAAAATCATGAAACTGATTGATCGTCTGGAAGATCTGGATGACGTTCAGAATGTTTACACCAATGCAGATATTTCCGCAGAGATAATGGAGCAGTTGGGCTGATAGATTGACAGCTATGCTTTTCCTGAAAACCCGGACTCTTCCGGGTTTTTTTATGTACATGGATGTACTGTATCCTGAAAATGCAGGAGCAATTTTCAGGGAATACACAGGGATGTGTGGTATGCCGAAAACGCAGGAGCGGTTACCGAAGAGCAATTGCCAATATATAAAGGTAAGTACTGTACCCTGAAAATGGGGGAGCAATTTTCAGGGGTTGCTCGGCGTTTAGGAGATGCATTACAGATTAAAAGCCAGAGTGATAAGAAAAAGCGCCAGAGTGACGCTGGCAATGGTCAGTAATGTTTTTACTTGATTATTCATCTGGCAAGCTGACTCCCTAAAACTCTCGTTCAAGGGTAAGTCGGAGGAGATTGCTTTCGTAGCGTATTTTGGTAATGCAGTGTTTCAAAATTGTAATAGCGGATAAGTGCTGGAAACGTGTATGTATATACAGTATTCTTTTTGAAGCGACGCATTTGGAACAGGAATGGAATGGCCATTTTGTTGGGTATTGATCCCGGGTCCAGGATTACCGGGTATGGAGTGATTGAGGAGATCGGATCTCATTGTAAATATGTGGCATCAGGCTGTATCCGCATACAGGATGGACCACTACCAGAAAGGCTTTTACAGGTGTTTCAGGGTATCAATTCTGTCATTGAAATGTATAACCCTCAGTCGGTAGGCATTGAACAGGTCTTTATGGCGCGGAATGCAGATTCTGCACTGAAACTTGGTCAGGCTCGCGGGGCTGCTATTGTTGCTGCAGTTAATCATGGCTTGGAGGTTTCTGAGTATTCTGCCCGGCAGGTCAAACAAGCGGTAGTTGGCAAAGGTTCAGCAGAAAAGTCGCAGGTTCAGCATATGATAGTGTCGATTCTTAAACTTGATAAAACTCCTCAGGCTGACGCTGCAGATGCTTTGGCGGTGGCGCTATGCCACTCTCACACCCGTGCAAGCCTGATCCGTATGGCTGGTGCTACTGGGAGAAGAAATCGTCGCCTGTTGAATCGTTAGATATTAAATGATTACTGGTCAGAGAAACAGGTCAGGTGGAAAGCAGCGCTGTAGATAACCAGATCAAAAATCTGGCTGGGATCATAGGTTCTGGAGAGTACTCGCCACTGGTTCGGGGTCATTTGTTGGTGTAAGTGAAGATTATCTACCGTCCGAATAACCAGTGACTCATGTTTATTCCAGCCAACAGCTTTGTGTCCGACTTTGATCAGCTGGATATCGCTGTTGCTAAGTCCATGGTCGATTGCACTGCTGATGAGTGGAGAGTTGGCATTGAGTGCACCTTGTAAATGAGCGCTTCGAAGTATGACCAGGGCTCGTTCTCTTAGCGGTATTCGGCTCAAGCGGTGCAGGTAAGTGGATAACGTACGTTTTGGTTTATCAATTCTCGGGTGGTGTGATGTTAACTCACTGCTTTCTGAGCATTGTTTCAGATGGTTTTGGTACTGAAGGTTTGTAAGATTGGCTATATTGCACTGAATATTAGCAGTGGGTAAAAGCTTCCAGATCAAATTGAACAAATGATATGGATGCTTCATTGGTATCTCCGCGTATTAGTGTTTGTACTTGGATTGTTTTTTTAAAGCAGAGTTCAGAGATGAAGTCTGTTTGTCAGTAACAGTAACGGACTGGTTAGAAGAGAAGCTTGGTTATGATAGGCAGACTTCGTGGTATTTTGCTGGAAAAGCAAGCGCCCAATCTATTAATTGAGGTTGGTGGTGTTGGCTATGAAGTTGAAGCGCCAATGTCAGTGTTTTATCGCTTGCCGGAAATAGGTGTGGAAACAACACTGTATACCCACTTTGTGGTAAGAGAAGATGCTCAGTTGCTTTATGGTTTTAGTGACGCCAGGGAGAGGGAACTGTTTCGCACATTGATAAAAGTGAATGGTGTCGGTCCAAAACTGGGTTTGACCCTGTTGTCTGGCATAGAGGCTTCGGACTTCATACGCTGCGTTCATGATGGTGATAGTTCTACTTTGGTGAAGTTGCCTGGAGTCGGTAAGAAAACGGCAGAACGGTTGATCGTTGAATTAAGGGATAAACTGTCGAAATGGGATAACACCGCTGCAGCCTATGATGGTTTGAGTGGAACCCCCTTAGGGCAGGCTGCTGAAAGGCAGGTTGTAGATACTGAGCAGGAGGCTGTTAGTGCGCTGGTTGCCCTTGGCTATAAGCCTCAGGAAGCCAGTAAAGTGATAGGTCGAATTAAAGTTGAAGGCCTGTCCAGTGAAGAAGTTATACGACAGGCTTTACGTAGTATGATTTAAGGGGCACCGGCAATAGCTGGCTTTCGGACAATTCGAATGGAGTCGATGCAAATGATCGCCGTTGCCAGCCAAATGAAACCGTAAGTAGCCCATTGTGACGACGGTAACGGCTCTTTCAGAATGAATATGGCTACCATAAAGATAATGGCGGGTTCCAAGTAACTCAGGAGACCGAACAGGCTGACAGGCAATGCCTTTGAAGCAGCTACATAAATCAGCATGGCTAGAGTGCAGAGTATGCCAAGTCCTGGGAGTAAGTAGTAGAGATCGGTGTTTGCTGAAAGCGTTTGGAGGAAGCCTTCATGGGATGCGATAGCAAAGATCGCGAACGGAAGCAGTAAAAGGTTTTCAAACATAAAGCAGGCCAGCGTGTGTACCTTCACTTTTCTGCGAATGAGAAAGTAAAGAGGGTAACCTGCGGCAACGGCAACCGGAACCCATGACAGGCTGCCGAACTGGTAGATCTCATGGGCAACACCAATGGCTGCGAGGGCTGCTCCCGTCATTTGTAAAGGCCTCAACTTTTCCCCATACACCACGCGACCAGTCAGAACCAGCGTTAGTGGTAGCAGAAAGTAGCCCAGAGAGAGCTCTGTAGTCAGTTCATTAATTGGAGCCCAGACAAACAGCCACCATTGAAAGCCTACCAGTAAAGTGCCAGCGGCAAGCCACAACATATTTTCTGGTTCTTTGAGCAGTTGTTGAAACAGGCGAAATTTTCTCAACAACAGTAAAGATGCCAGTGCTGTTATTGATGAAAAGAGAATGCGGTTCCAGAACAGAAGGGAGCCGTCTAATGGGTTAAGCCACTGGACATACCAGGGTATCAGACCAAACATCAGCGATGCGAGGATCGAATAACCCAGTCCGGTGGAGGATACTGACGATGACATTACTACTCTGCCAAGTTAGAGATTTACCGCATACTTGCGGACAGCTGTTGGATTCTAGTATTAGACAAAATATCCGGCAAGCTTGGCAATCCGTGAATATCCGTTCGCATGGAGAATTGTAAGTGTTAGTCTGTTTAAAGAAGATTCTTGGGAAATATTATGATTGAAGCGGATCGCTTAATTTCGGCCAGTGAGCGCCCGAACGAAGAGGCTCAGGATCGGGCCATTCGACCCGTCAGGCTGAGTGAATATACAGGACAGCCAAAGGTTAGAGAACAGATGGAAATCTTTATCCAGGCAGCTCGCAAGCGTGGTGATGCTCTGGACCATACATTGATTTTTGGTCCTCCTGGATTAGGTAAGACAACGTTGTCCCATATTCTTGCTAATGAGATGGGCAGTAACATCCGCTCAACTTCCGGGCCGGTTATTGAAAAAGCGGGAGACCTTGCTGCACTTCTAACGAATCTTGAGCCAAATGATATTCTTTTCATAGATGAAATCCACCGTCTCAGCCCTGCTGTTGAGGAGGTTCTCTATCCGGCGATGGAAGACTATCAGCTCGATATTATGATTGGCGAAGGGCCTGCAGCTCGTTCTATCAAGCTGGACCTTCCTCCCTTTACGCTTGTGGGCGCAACAACACGGGCTGGATTGCTGACTTCACCGTTGAGAGATCGGTTTGGGATTGTACAGCGGCTTGAGTTTTATAGCGTGGCGGACCTAACTAGCATAATACTTCGCTCAGCATCAATTTTGGGTGTTCATATAGATATGGATGCAGCTAATGAAGTAGCAAGGCGCTCAAGGGGGACACCACGTATTTCCAACAGGCTGCTGCGAAGGGTCAGGGACTACGCTGAAGTAAAGGGCGATGGTTCTCTAACCCGTGAAATTGCTGATGCTGCCTTGAATATGCTGGATGTTGATGCCAGTGGTTTTGATCATATGGATCGCCGTCTTTTGTTAGCAATGATTGAAAAATTTGATGGAGGTCCGGTTGGTGTCGACAGTCTGGCAGCTGCCATCAGTGAAGAGAGGGATACCATTGAAGATGTTTTAGAGCCTTATTTGATTCAACAGGGTTACATTATGAGGACGCCAAGAGGACGGGTGTTGACCAAAAATGCTTACCTGCACTTTGGTTTTGATTATTCTGAGCCATAAGAATTAATTCGCAATTTTCCCACTTCATAGTTCCTGAGCATTCGAGTGAACCTGTTATGTTCAGGAATGTTTTCTATTCCACATAAGTAGTAAGCAACGCAGAACGGCTCAAGCCGTGGGCATTAGTTCATATTGATCATACCGCACTCAAGTTGTCTTGAACGAATTGCACATGGAGTCACAACTGCTGCATCATTCGACTTGTCTGAAGTTTCCGTGCTGATGGATATCATGGGTAATTAAGGATGCCCTGAATTCTATGTATCAAAAAAAGATGATTGGTAATGAGCTAATAGTCGATTGTTAAAGTATTTCTAAATAGATTGATAATTAGAAATAGAGTTTATAATGATAGGAGATTTACTGCCTGAATAAAATTGAAACAGTAGGGTCTTTAAGATGGAAGGAGCAGGCCATAAATCATTGACCAGCATGAGCCATGAGCCTTCTCTAACTCGAGGGAATGAAACAACGGAGGGAGGCAAATATCGTGAAGGAGGAAGGTTCTCTTCTGAAAATGGGGTGCGAAATGTTCAGCCATGTGATGAGTCAACATTCTTACTCAATTCTTCTGGGCAGCAGGAAGCAACAACACAGAGTTTTTCGGCAGTTTCATTAATGGATGAACGTAGTGTTTGTCCATACAAAATAGAATCAGCGTCTTTTTTAAGTGGACGACCATTGAACTCTTTAGGGCAGAATCAAGAAGTTGAATCTGTACCCTTTACTGATGAATTTCAGGATGTTCGTCAGGATCGTAATGTTAAATTTTCAAAAAGATCTAAGGCTTCAAGAACGAAGGTCCCTCTACTATTACCATTTGATCAGCCAGTGGATACTACTCTCTTAAGGGAGCCAGAAAGGCAGCTTGCTAAAGATGATCCGTTTGTACAGGCAAGGACAATCGTACCCACTGAGTCTATTGCGAGAAGACTTACGCAAGTATCAGGGGGTATGTCTGTCAGATCAAAAGTAATGGGTGAGGAGCCAAGTGGGCTGTTGGAAGAGAGCTTGGGTGAAAACTCAGTATGCAAGACTGATATAGGCATATCCAGTAAAAGTTCTGCGCCGGTTTCTCTTTTATCACTGGACGATTTGAAGGTTCGACTAAAAGAGGCAATATCAGATGCACAATATGAAGAACTGTCAAGAATGCTTTCTGTTCCAAAAGAAACTATGGAAAGAGGTAGTCTGATGTTGGAGTGCCGTGAAACGACCGATTACTTAAGGAATCATTCCTGCTTATTAAAATTACTAGAAGAGCTTAATACGTATTCTGATCCCTTCTGTAGCGGATATTATTTGGCTGATAGACACCACCCTATACTGGAAATTCTGGAAGAAATCGTTGTTAAAGAAGGGGGGGGGGGGGAAGACACTGTTTTTGAGATGAATTTTAATATAGATAGTGGTGATAGGGTTATTCTATCAATAAAGCGGCGGGTTCCAGTAATAATGAAGACTCCTCAACCTCAGTCAGTATCAGAAAATCCACTTGATGCTCAAATACTCAGGGAGTGGGAGTTAGGGGAAGCATTAGCATCTGGGGAGGCTAAAAAAGAGATTAAGGCTAAAGTCATTATGCCTACAATTTGGCACTTGAAGCCTAAAACATTTAAGAACCCAGATTTATTTTCTGCATTGAAAGAACGAATATCCAATTCAAGTTGTGACATCACTATAATGGTCAAATTTCGTGACCGTCCCTCAATGGATCAAGAAAAAACGGGTAGGGGCGATCGATTGGCAACGAGTCGTAAAAATCCAAAAGATTTCTACCGGTCAGAAATAATGAGACTGCCTTGGGGGGATCAATATCCGAAATTTATTGAAATTCAAGTTCCTTTTATAAGGGATATACCCGTTAAAGATTCTGATTTAATAGACTTAAGAAAAGAACCTCTTAGGAATAAAAGTCACACAGGTTCATATCCGAATTTACAATATGTCTGCGATCAGGCTGAAGTTACAGCTCGGAATATGGATCCAGACAAACCTGAAAATAATGCAATGGGCGGAGATCATCGAGGTGCTGGGATCGGTGTGAATACATGTGACTTCATTGAGTTTCCGAGTCTGGTTGAAAAAATTGGAGTACCCACTCTTGATATGTTGGAAGCTACCATAGCAGATGTCACAACGACCGCTACCGGGACACTCAATAAATATATTGAGAATTTAGCTGGTCTAAGGAATCAAAATTTCAAGTGCTGCCGAAGCTTGGGGTTCATTGTTGGAATGAGTAGCAATCAACGCAGTAAGAGAGTACATGCTAACTCAGAAAGTGATAATGGAAGTGGAAATCATAAAGCTGAAAAATTAGCAGAAGGTACTCAGGATAAAACGAATAAGTATCGCTATGCATTGATTCAGGCTCGATTCTCAGAGCAGGAAAAATTTGGGACGATGATTACCGATCCTATGGTTTCAGCTCTGACTGTTCTAAATATCTTGAATCTTGAGTTATTGGTTATGTATCTAGTAAGAGATATCAATAGGCTACTGGAAATGCCAGGGTTTAAAAGGGTTATTAAGATAAATATTGATGGGAATCCTGAAAATTTTGTTATCAGGAATGGATGGTTTACTCTTATCGATCAAACACCTGCGAATAGTAGTATTAATGACTGCGTTTTTCCGGGAAATAAGTTCTTAACTAAAGCCTGGTTTAAGCGTAGAGAAGACTTTAATCATAAATTATCCACTGTTTTTGAGTTTGGTCTTTTTTTTATACCTGTTATGCTTTTTAGGCTATTTCATCCGACGGATGCAGACTACTCTGTATTTGAGGAGGAAGGAGTATTTGACACAAAAATGAAGGATCAGGTAGAGCGGCAAAAAATAATTTTGGATACTCTTCTGGGGTGGCTGGCTTTAGATAATGACCTTGTGAAATGGGTAGAATCGTGTTTCTTTTCTTTTATGAAAAAAGATTTATCCATAGACCTTATTGAAGGTGGGAATTGTGGCTCGTTCATAGAAAAGTTGTCGGATGGTTTTAATAATTTTATATGCGGGGGTAGACTTCCAGAAAATCATTCAGTAGGTTTTGGTTCTTTGGATCAAGCATCACAAGTCAAATTTTTACATGTTTGTCTGCGAGTTGTCTATAAGCATTTAGGTAAAATAAAATCAGATGAGAAAGAGAATCTTCAGGAGAAAAGGCTGGTAGAGGGGGCCTACAGAGGTGTTACAGTAGGGTTGAGTATTAGCGGTTGTTATAGTGGTGCAGAAGTATCTGCTATCCTCAAAAATATCACCTGCAGAGAAGTTTCTGTTTATTCTCCACTCGGTATTGAAGATAGCTTTTATCGGGCTTTATCCGGCTCCAGTGATTTGCCAGAAAATGATTGGGGGTTAGGTCGAGATAATATCGAGGTTTTTAAGGAGGAGTTGATCTCTCGGACCAAATGGAAGGCTGTAAATGCAAAAAACCGTAAAACAATTCCTGTAATAATGAAATCATTGGATAAAATTTTTGTGAAAAGAATTGATTTTTTATTGGTTAGTCTTGGGTGTGGAAGTGATAAGGATATCCGTGCACAAAAATTTTCATGGTTGGATTCGTCTGATAGTGCAGAAAGGATTGCTGTTGAGGAGTTTAGAGGCGATGATTCGTATAATAAGTGTGTTCTATCTCTTAAAAATCCAACAATTATATTGGTTAATCATCAGATGAATCCTCCATATCTTATTCGTGATGTGGAGAAATTTCAGTGGTCTTTGGTTACATTGAAGGATGAAAGATCAATAAGTGTACCTTCTTATCGTTTTAATTATAAAGTTACCTATGCACAAAAAGTATCTGCTTTTGAACAGATGTTATTTGATGGGTTTTTATCAGAGTTTGATAAAATATATCAGCAGTTAACGGAGGGGAGAAGAAAGAACGTTCAAGATTTTGGGGGATCTTTTCTTGAAAAAATGATGACCCACCTGCCTGAAGATTGTGGTTCATGGCAAAGCTCTGGAAATCGAGAGGGTGGGGCATATCTGTCGATGAGGTTGTCCCTCAAAAAAACATCTAGGATAATGCTTCTGTTTCGTGTTTTCCGTGATGTTCTTCGGGATGCTAATGCAGTGTTGCCATCTCGAATATATGCCCATATTCCACATGCAGATTCTGGATATTATGTTTGTCTATCATTCAGGAAGTTTGGTGGTTATCTGAGTAGAAGCTTTGGGAAGGCTTATCTACCCGAACAGTTAGAGGGTGAGGTTGCTAAAAGTCCAACAGCGAAAGTTATCAGCTTTTTTCTTAGTGGCGTAATGGGCTCTAATACGGGTGATATTGTTGCTGTCAAAGGTGAAAACATTGGCGTTAGAGGCTACGTAGGTTATCTGGGAAGGGGACCTGATAATAGGCCGATATTGTCAGGCTATAGCAACGGCGGTGAGCCTTTTCGCGTCTTTCCTGAAGGCTTTGTGAAAGATCGGAGTTTGAGTGACCAGAATAGGCGGCTAATGCTTAACGTGCCTGACCAGAGTCGTGCATATGGGGGGGAGAATCTACCTTCACTCGATGCAGTTAGCCTATTCCACCCAGTTAATACTGATGGTTAGGGGGATATGTATAATAATTGTGAATATAGTTTACCCCGCCTTCATTAGTATTACTCTGCTGGGCAACATAAGAGATATAATAGGTTGGCTATTTCATTGGCCAAACTCGAGAGTGATGATGTTTCTGGTACCTAGTATGATGATAAAGAGATAAGTAGAACTTATGTCAACCTCAATCAGGCAGAAGATTACACTATTTAACTTGTTTCCAGCCTTGGTTTTTTACTGTTTTATTACTTTTGTTTTTTTGTATTTTTCTTTTCGTTCAGCATCTGCAGAAATTGGTCTTAGGCACCTTAATCAAACGTTGCACTATGCATCGCTAATTAATGGTAATATCAATAATGTGATTCATGCTGGGTTAGCACTGTCCTTATCGGTTGATAGCACCTCTGATATCAATATTACTTCCAAAATTTCTGCGTTATTTGGAGATGTTTTTTTAATCAAGTCAATAGCTTTTATTAGTTTTCAGAATTCTGGAGTGTTGGCTGTAAGGGATGAAGAGTCTATCTACTGGAAAAGGGATGATCAACAATTTATTGTGAGCGATGTGAGTCAGCATTACTCAGTGCCTGAATCAGTATTTTTGTCAATTATTGATCGTCCAGATTATAGTTATGATTGGTACGTTAATACTGAAATGGTAGGGGAGTTCGATTTTTATACCTCATTACTGATAAAAGTTTCAGATGATGGTTCTGATTTGGTTCGCTTTCTAAGGATTGATATTGACGGATCAAAGCTGATCGATCACCCAATAAAGTCAGATCCAAGAACTCGTATTATAATCGCCGATTCTGGTGGCAGTATTGTCTATGCCAATGGCATATCTCTACCCAAATATCGAACAGTGGAAAGATTTTCACGATTAGGTCCGTGCCAAGGGTATGGTGAAATTTTCTTTCCTTCAGAGTTTTCAAACCCGATTTCAGAGTTTTTTTTTCGACCTGTTAAAAATCCTCCTGATCCTGAAATGCCTTGTGGCTTTTTAAAAGATATTTTAAATCATGTTGTTAATAAAAAAGAAGCCGCTAGTGTTCGAATTTTTACCAGGGATACCTATAAATGGCATACGGCTGTTCCAATTCAGTCTGTAGGCTGGTTCTTCAGTTATAGCATTCTTGAAAGCGATCTCATGAAGCCTGTGATAAGACAGGCTGTATTAAGTGCAAGCCTGATTGCGCTCGCAATGCTTTTGTCGATAGTTTGTCTCTGGGTTGTATCTGGGCGAATTACGCGGCCTTTAAATGAATTAAAGGATCAAATGAATACTTTTGGTGCCTCGCCTGGAGATTTTGCTGATAGTTATTCAGACTCAAAAGATGAAGCTGTCAGCCTCGGCAGAAGTTTTGTTCGGCTGAAAAATCGCCTTCTAAATAGAGAAGAGGCATTACAAAATGCAAGAGCTCAAAATATGGGGAATCTTGTTCAGCAGCTGAGGGGTAGTTACTTCTACTTCCATCTGACGAGCTCAGGCATCATTTCCTATGTCAGTCCATCAATCGTTTCAGTACTTGGTTTCAGCGTAGAAGAGTTTTTCGGCGACATTCAAAAGTTTTTGACTGAATCCGTTATTAATGATTCCTTTAAAGAAATTCTCAATCATTCGCCAAAAGGTGTCTGGCAAGAGACATTTGAGTTGGAAATGTCTCATAAGGATGGATCTATACGCTGCATTGAAGTGAGTTGTGCAGGCCATTCAAATAAAGGTGCATTGACAGGAAATGTACCTAACCAGAAAGTGCATAGTATAGAGTGTATGGGTAATGATATAACCCATCGTGTTCGTGATACGGAAAAATTCAAGGCTCTGATAGCAGGCTCACCCGATGCTATTGTAATTACAGACAGCTCGGGTGTAATCAATCTGATAAATTCCAGGGTGGTGGATCTGTTTCGCTATCATGAATGTGATTTGCTGGGGTTGCCATTAGCGCTGCTCATTGATCCTGAATGCCGCTCAGAGCTGGCATTGCTGAAAAAACTGGAGCCAGGCTCTGACAGCGCTGACAGTCATTGTCTGGATGCAACCCTTTCTCGTGGCTTTGATAGATATGGCCATGGGTTTCCCATAGAAATATCCAGTAATGTTCTGACTACTGCTGATGGTCTGATCATCTCCATCGTGTTTCGAGATATTACCCAAAGAAAACAGATAGAGGGAGAGTTGCTTAAGGCTAAAGAGACGGCAGAGAAGGCAAGTCAGGCAAAGTCATTGTTTTTATCTCATATTAGCCATGAGCTGAGAACCCCGCTTAATGGAGTGCTTGGTTATGCGCAGCTACTCTTAACGGACAGTGATATCCCTGATAAATACAGAGAAAGCCTTTCATCGCTTGAGGCGTGTGGCTTGCATCTTCTGACGATGATCAATGACATTCTGGATATTACCAAGATTGAAAGTGGTATCGTGAGAAGCCATTTGGCTCCTTTCAATCTTCAAGTTACTTTGGATATGGTATTTGCCAATGTCCGCGAAGTAGCTAGTGCCAAGGGGGTAGATTTACTCTTAGATATCAATCAAGCCGTTCAACCGGAACTGGTTGGTGATAATATCAAACTTCGTCAGGTGTTGATTAACTTGATCGGGAACGCTGTAAAATTCACTGATTCCGGCAGCGTATGTGTGAATGTCCAGTTAAAAGATAAACAGCTTCAGTTTGAAGTTCTCGATAGCGGACCCGGGATTTCATCTGCCGAAATGGCAGAACTGTTTCAGCCGTTTACTCAATTAAAGAAAGGGCAGGAGTGTGGAGGCGCTGGTTTGGGGCTGTCAATCAGTTATAGGCTTGTGAAGGCCATGGGGGGGGAGCTTCAGGTTGAAAGTGAGGTTGGCAAAGGTAGTAATTTCTACTTCAGTGTTCCCTACCTGGTTAGTCAGGTGGATAGCTGTAAAAACGGTGAGGCAGTCCCATCCTCTGTGAAGATTACCACTGGCATTGAAGGAGGGCTGTTTAGTAAACGTCAGATTTTGGTTGTTGACGATAGCTTTAATAATAGAGATATGCTCGTTAAGGCGCTTAAGTCTAAATCTTTTCATGTCGATGCGGCTGAGGGTGGGCTTGAAGCGGTGGAAAAATGCAGAGCTACCCGCTACGACCTGATTTTAATGGACCTGCGTATGCCGGGATTTGATGGTTTTGATGCAGCAAGAGCGATTCATGGCATTACCAAGCAACGATCAATAAAGATTATGGCTATCTCTGCCAGTGTTTCCGAGCAGACAAGAATGAGAATCGCTGATGCGGGCTTTTGTGGTTTTATTGCAAAGCCTGTCCATTTTGATGAGTTATTTATTTGTATTCATCACCATTTAGAAGAAGCTGATGATCAGCGATTACCCTCGTTCCTCTCTGATCACTGCATGGAAGAAATGATTAATGCATTGAAGTATTCCCTTGAAATTGGTGATTTGGAGTCACTCGAAGAACAGGCGGAAAGATGGACTCTCGAACAAGGCTATGGAAGCATTCCCACTAAAATTATTGAGTTATGTAAATCGCTTGACGTTCAGGGGCTTGAGTCTCTTTACACCTCTTTGCTTCACTCCAGTCCATAGCAGGTACATGTTGTATTTCTGTTGTAGAAAAGCTACTGGTTCTTATATTGAAAGTGTAAAGGTTTCTGTAGGTTCTCTGTAAATCTGGTTTGCCCCCCCTCTCTGACATGCTATTCATCAGGGAGTTGTTGGGTAAATATTTGAAATACGGTTTACTTTTGTTGCCCTTCTTAGACAGTTCTGATCCTCATCTCGTTTTTTGATGTTATGATCAGTCTATTTTCCACTTCATCATTGATGGATAGAGAGGTTGTCGGTGGCAGAAAGCATGTCTCTATGGGCTCTGATTGGCAATGCCAGTTGGATTGTGCTGCTGGTATTATTGTTATTGGTGGCAGCATCGGTCGTTTCATGGATGATGATTATCCAGCGGGGAGCCCTGCTCAGGAATGCACAGCAGGCTATGATTGCGTTTGAAGACCGTTTCTGGTCGGGTATGGACCTGATTCTACTCTACAAAGAGGTGCAGCAGAATGAGCATCCTGACTCCGGGTTAGAGCATATCTTCAAAGCAGGATTTACCGAATTTACCCGCCTTAGAAATCAGGGTACAGCTGCGCCTGATGCCGTAATGGAAGGCACGCAAAGAGCTATGCGGGTAGCCATTTCCAGAGAGCAGGAAAGGCTTGAAGCTAACCTCCCCTTTCTTGCCAGTGTTGGGTCTACCTGTCCCTACCTGGGGCTGTTTGGAACAGTGGTAGGTATCATGAACTCTTTCCGTGGATTGGCCGTGGTTCAGCAGCCTACTCTGGCATCTGTGGCTCCAGGTATTGCCGAAGCTCTGCTAACCACTGCTGTTGGCCTGGTTGCAGCCATTCCGGCAGTTGTCGCCTATAACCGTTATGCTTCAAGGGTGGAAGCACTTTTGTCCAATTATGAGACATTTGCGGATGAGTTTTCGAGCATCCTGCACCGTAAAGTATATAGCCGGACATAAGGGATCTTACACCCATGGCAAAGGTAAGAGTTCGTCGTAAACCCATGTCTGAAATAAACATGGTGCCGTTTATCGATATTATGATGGTGTTGCTGGTCGCTTTTATGATCAGTGCCCCAATGATGACTCAGGGGGTTAAGGTTGAGCTGCCAAAGACCAGTAGTGACAATATTGCTCTGCCTGAGGATAAAGAGGTACTGATTGTTTCTGTCAAGGCTGATGGCAGTTACTTTATCGACATTGGGTCAGATCGTGATAAGGCTGTTGATCTACCTTCCCTGACTGAGAAAGTTGGCAAGGTGGTCAGTGCCAGGCCAAATATTCAGGTCTTGATTCAGGGGGATACCAGTGTTGCTTATGGTTCGGTTGTGCAGTTGATGGCTGGTCTGCAAAATGCGGGTATCAGTCACGTCGGCCTGGTAACTGATCCGATGGCGGTTGGTATGGAAGAGCGGTAAATGAAAAGATGGTTTAATAGCGCTTTTCCAGCCTTTCTTGCTAAAACCACAGAGGGTTATGGTTTTGCCATAGCCCTGTCAGTGGTTTTGCATATCATTATGTTCGGGGTGCTTTTAGTGAACTGGAGTGCTGATTCCAGTATGAAGATAACGCCACCGATACCGATCAGTGCTGCCCTGGTAGAGCTGCCTAAACCTGCCGCAAAGCCTCCTGCCGTGAGAAAGCCTGTACAGAGTCAGGCCGATAAAAAACGAAAAGAGGACGCTAAAAAACAAGCCAAAGCAAAAAAGAAGGCAGAGGCTAAAAAGAAAGCTGAGCAGCAGAAAAAGGAACAGGAGCGCCAGAAAGCGCTGGCTCTGAAGCGGGAAGAGGAAAAAAAGAAAGAGGCGCTTCGTAAGAAAGAAGAAGCGGCTCGTGAGCTTCAGGAGCAGGAGAGGCGCAGGCTTGAGAGAGAGCAAAAGCGCAAAGAGCAGGAAGCGCTTGAGCGAAGCCTTGCCCTGGAACAGGAGGCTCTAAAAGAAGCTCAACAACTTGAACATGACCAGTTTGAGCAGGCTAAATATGCTGCATTGATTAAAAGTTTGACTTCACAGTACTGGAACAGACCCCCCAGTGCACGTAACAACATGGTGGCTGAAATCAGAATCAGTCTGTCTCCTTTTGGTGATGTGCTGGATATTACCATGGTGAAGTCCAGTGGAAATGATGAGTTTGATCGATCAGTTATTCAGGCTATCCGCCGGGCATCGCCTTTTTCCGAGTTGAAGGATCTTGAACGACGGATATTCGATCAACACTTCCGGCGAATTACTTTCCGATTCAGACCCGAGGATCTGGTGAAATGAGGCACGTATTTAAAACCGTTTTACTGTTTTACTGTCTGCTCTGGGGGCTTACTGCTCAGGCAGAGCTTGTTATTGAGGTGACTCAGGGAAATGATAAGGCTGTATCGATAGCGACTTCCCCTTTTAGTTGGAAAGGGGATAAAGTTCTGCCAGAGGACCCTGCTGCCATTATCGATAACGATTTGAAACTCAGTGGCCTTTTTAAGGCGATGCCACGAGCGAGTATGCTCAGTTTTCCGGCCAGTGAGTCTGAAGTTTATTATCGTGACTGGAAGGTGCTGGGTGCCTCTTACCTGGTAACGGGGCAGGTAACACTCAAAGATAACGCCTACACCATGAACTATCAGCTGTATGACACCATCAGGGGGAAACGCATTGCGAAGGGTGGCTTTACAGGAAACAGTATTCAACTTCGTGAGATGGCTCATCGTATCAGCGATGCTGTATATGAAAAAATTACCGGTTTGAAGGGGGATTTTTCTACCCGAATTTTGTATGTCACTGCCCAGCGTCATGATGCGAACCGAACTGATTACCAGCTGAATTATGCCGATGCGGATGGTAAACGTAATCGAAAAGTCTTCAGCTCCAGTGAGCCTATTTTGTCTCCAAGCTGGTCACCTGACGGAACTAAAGTCACCTATGTTTCCTTTGAACAGGGGCGGCCTGCTATCTACATGCAGGAACTGGCTACAGGTAAGCGCAAAAAGCTGACGGGCTTTAAGGGGCTGAATAACTCTCCGGTCTGGGCGCCCGATGGCAAATCTATGGCCATGGTGCTTTCTAAAGATGGAAATCCAGATGTATATATTCTGGATCTGGCATCCAATAAAATCACTAATGTGACCACTCACTATGGAATTGATACGGAACCGGACTGGATGCCGGATGGGAAGAGTATTGTTTTCACTTCTAACCGTGGTGGAAGTCCTCAAGTTTATCAGCAGGATATCAGCCGAAAAAGTAACGGTGAATTTATTCCACAAGGGAAGCCTCGTCGTCTAACCTTTGAGGGGCGGTTCAATGCTCGGGCGAAGGTTTTTCCTGATGGCAAGTCTCTTGCCCTGGTTCACAAAGGGCAGGGAGCTACTGACTTTAATATTGCCATTCTTGACCTGGACTCGGATAGACTGCGATTGTTGACCTCTTCAAAGCTGGAAGACTCTCCCAGTATTGCCCCTGGTGGTCGCAGGCTGATCTATTCTGTTCAGGGTGGTAAGCATGGTGAATTGGGTATTGTATCTGCAGATGGGCGGGTTAAGCAGCGTTTGCCTTCAGCAGAGGGTGATGTCAGGGAGCCTGCGTGGGGGCCAAGCGTCCAGCTCAGGTGATCAAAAGGCAGGGTGTTGTTCTTGTAAGTGAGTAGTAGATAGTATTTTTTGCCCTGCTGATTTTCCGGCTTGGTGCTATGCTCGTTTAACCAGCACTTATGAGTTGCCTTAACTAGTGTATGGAGTCAGTGAATTGATCCAGGTTTACCGGTCATAAACTGAGTGAGAGAAGGCAATGAAGGAGGTCGTTAAATGGTGAGGTTTTCCTTTATCGTGCTTTTTACCACTTTGGTGCAGCATAACCGACGGTCAAATCGGCTTTCGGTCGCTGTTTTTAATGTGCCGGGGTGGCGTAAATGACACGGTCACCCCTCTACTCCCTTCTTTTTGAGTCTGCTTCTTTTTTGGTAGCTCTTTCTTTGAGGAAACCTTATCATCCCTTGGTATTCGGGCTAGTCGGGCGACCTCAGTTCTGATAGTGTACTGCACAATTTTTTGAAATCCCGTAGAGAATGATTGGAGTTGAAAATGCAAATTGCCAATGTTGTTAAAGCAGCTTTTTTGGCTGTCGCTGCTATCTGGCTGGCAGGATGTGCTTCCAAGAAAGAGCCAACCACTGCAGAAACCCAGCCACCGGTAGTCACTATTGAAGAAGAAGTGCTGGTTGAAGTTCAGCCTGTACTGGATCCTGCTGTTCAGGCGGTTATTGATAGTGGCAAAATTGATGAGTCTCCTGAAGAAATTCAGGCTCTCCTTGAGAAGAATACCTACTTCTTCCCATTTGATAGCTCAAAGCTGGATGACGAAGCCTACAAGGCTCTGGATGTGCATGCTGCGTACCTGACTTCTGACCTTGGTTACATGAAGAATATCGTGATTCAGGGACATACTGATGAGCGTGGTACCCGGACTTATAACCTGGCCCTGGGTGAGCGTCGTGCCAATGCAGTGAAAGATTACCTGGTTGCTAAGGGTGTAGCGGCTAACCGTGTTGAAGTGATCAGTTTTGGTTTTGAAAAGCCTCTGGATCCAGAGCACAATGACACTGCATGGGCTCTGAATCGTCGTGCTGTTATTGTTGTTGAATAATCGTTAATTCTGATGGGGGTTGAATGAGTACAGGTAAAACAAACCCAAAACAGGCTTTTGGACTCTCTCTGGTGTTGCCTTTGTTGCTTGCCAGTATTTTGAGCAGCGATATTCAAGCAGCACCAGCGCCTGTCGCAGAGTCTAAACCTATGGAGGGGCGCTCATCTGAAGTGAGAACTGTTGTCAGTAAAATTTCGGATGAACCTGTAACCATTTTACCCTCAGCTGGCTCTCCTGACGGTGATGATGGAGAGATAAACGGTACAGCGCATCTGCTCAATACTATTGATCAGATGCGTCAGGAAATGATGGAAATGCGAGGCCAGCTTGAAGAGCAGGCATTTCGAATTGAACAGCTTCAGCAGGAAAGCAGGGACAGATATCTGGACCTTGATGAGCGTATGTCCCGCCTGAATGGTCAGGGGCATAGTGGTGGTAAGGGGGAGAGTTCTTCTGTTGCAGTCCTGCAACCACCGATATTAAATACCTCAGTGGCAAACCCCTCAGAGAAACGCGACCAGTCTGTACTCAAAGCTGAAGAAGCTGCCTATCAGTCTGCATTTAGTTTAATCCGTTCCAAGCAGTTCGATGATGCTAAAGAGGCGCTTCAGCAGCAGCTCAAAGCATACCCTGAGGGGCGTTATGCTGATAATGCGTATTATTGGCTGGGTGAAGTCGATATGGCTCAGGGCCGATATGATGAGGCTCGCGATTCTTTTCAGGTTGTATTGAGTGATTTTCCCAAGAGTTCCAAGGTTCCTGATGCCAGTTATAAACTTGGCAGGGTCTATGACCTGCTCGGCAATCAGAAAAAAGCCAAAGAGCTTCTGGAGTCAGTGATCAAGCAATACCCGGAAAGTGCTGCATCCCGGCTCTCTGATACCTATCTCAGGACTATGGGTGGTTCCTGACTCTTCTTTAGGTGCAGGCTATTCTCCTGCACCTGCCATGTGTTGTGTTAGCCCTTTCTTTTATTGCTTAATACTTTCCTGGTCTGCATTCTGATTGCGAGCACTATTTTAAGAATATGCACAGTCAGACCAGCCCTCTGCTATTCTGGTAACTTTGCTCAAATGGCGCTTTGGCGTATCCGGGCAGGCAAGGAGTGGCTTGATTCTAGGTAAATAAATAGTGCCAGGCCCATGCTGGCCTTTTTCTTTGGGGCCTGCAGTGTATAGGGCTTGAGCAATTTGGATGTTGCTCCGGAAATCATATTTTATGATGTCGTTCAGGTGGCATATTGATGATTCGAATTTCAGAAATATTTTATTCTCTTCAGGGGGAGACAAGAACGACAGGCTTACCTACCGTGTTTGTCCGGCTGACCGGTTGCCCGTTACGGTGTACTTGGTGTGACACGGAGTACGCTTTTAAAGGTGGTGATTTATTATCGTCGGATGCGATTTTGGGTAAGGTTTCTGAGTACTCTCCGAAGTATGTCACAGTGACTGGTGGAGAGCCGCTTGCGCAGAGAGAATGCCATCAGTTATTGACGCTTTTGGCGGATCAGGGGTTTGAGGTTTCGCTTGAAACCAGCGGTGCTATTACCCTGTCAGAAGTGGATCCAAGAGTGGTCAAGGTTATGGATCTTAAGCCTCCTGCTTCCGGTGAATCGCATCGTAACCTGTATGAGAATATCCAGTTTCTGGATAAGAAAGACCAATTAAAATTTGTGATAGCGGATCGTGGTGATTATGACTGGTCTGTGTCCAAACTGATTGAATACGATTTAGCGAACAGAGTGTCAGATGTTCTTTTTTCGCCAGTCAGTGGTGAAATGTCGGCAGAAATACTGGCCAGCTGGATTCTTGATGACCGGCTCCCTGTACGGTTTCAATTGCAACTGCATCGTATGATCTGGGGTGATAAGCCCGGTGTTTAAGTAAGAGTCAGCGAAGGCGCTCTTTCCGCTATTATTGGTTTTTGTCGCATGGTATTCCTGTCGTTTGATTTATTAAGAGGTTGTTGCAGATGAGGAAGGCGGTTGTGTTGCTTTCTGGTGGTTTGGATTCGGCCACCGTATTAGCGCTTGCAGCTGAGCAAGGGTATGAAACTTATTCTGTCAGTTTTGATTATGGGCAGCGTCATCGTGCTGAACTGGAAGCATCCCGTCGTTTAGCTGATGCAATGGGGGTAAGAGAGCATAAGGTCTTAAAGTTGGGGCTAACTGAAATTGGTGGTTCAGCGTTAACTGATGAAGATATACCGGTACCGGACTTTGGTGAGCATCCCAAAGAAACGCTTAAGGACGTTCCCAGGGATAATCTGAGCAGTATTCCTGTCACCTATGTTCCTGCAAGAAATACTGTTTTCCTGTCACTTGCTCTTGGTTGGGCTGAGGTGTTGGGTGCACGAGATATTTTTATTGGCGCTAATGTAGTTGATTACTCCAATTATCCAGATTGTCGTCCAGAGTATCTAAAGGCTTTTGAGGACATGGCGAATCTTGCTACCCGGGCTGGTGTAGAGGGTGACCACTTTAGAATTCGAGCGCCTTTGTTGAATCTGACTAAGGCTGAAATTATTTCAGAGGGGGTGAGACTTGGAGTGGATTATGGGATGACAATCTCCTGTTATCAGGCTGATGATCAGGGGGCTGCCTGCGGAGTGTGTGACAGTTGTAGTTTCAGGCGTAAAGGCTTTCTTGAGGCAGCTGTTCCTGATCCTACCCCTTACCGTACAGCCGTTTGAGCCTTCTCTTGATGTTGTTTTTGTCAGAGGAGGCTTTTCATCTCTAAGTTTCTTGTTTGTCCTGTGAGCAGGATGATGCATTAATTTGCTTGTAAAACAAATTTTGCTGCGTATAATTTTCTGGATCGGGTCGTTAGCTCAGTTGGTAGAGCAGTTGGCTTTTAACCAATTGGTCGTAGGTTCGAATCCTACACGACCCACCACTTCTCTAAGTCCTTCCTTTTTAGTTTTATCCATATCTATCAGTAAGAATCACAACAGGGCTGATGCTTAGGCTTAGCTGTGTTAGACTACGTGCCACATTTTTCTTAGAAGATGGTGTCATGAAAATACTGTGGCAGTCGGTTTCCATTTGTTTGGGATATCAAAGTAAGGCAGTATTTTCAGCTCATGGCTGATTGATAGAGGACGTTGCAGACACTTGCCAGTTGCCTGTTCTTGTATGAAGTGATTCATAGCAAGATAAAGCGGTGGGTAAAGTGCTTTGCCGGATGCAAGCTTTATGAATGCAGTGATAGACAGAGAGCTCGTTCAGGGCCATTTGCAGAAGGCTCCATTACCGGTGGACCCGGTTGAAAAGGAAGCCAAGAAGACCAGAATTAAAAACCTTTTGAAAGAAAAGGGTGCTGTTCTGGTAGCTCACTATTATACAGACCCTGTTGTGCAGGAGTTGGCTGATGAGACTGGCGGCTTTATCGCTGACTCATTGGAGATGGCTCGTTTTGGTGCTCGGCACGATGCAGAAACACTCATTGTCGCTGGTGTGCGCTTTATGGGGGAAACGTCCAAAATTTTGAGCCCTGAGAAACAGGTGCTGATGCCAACAATAGAGGCTGAGTGCTCTCTTGATCTGGGTTGTCCGGTTGAAGAGTTTTCTGCTTTTTGTGATCAGTATCCTGACCGTGAAGTTGTCGTGTATGCCAACACGTCAGCGGCAGTGAAGGCTCGGGCAGATTGGGTGGTGACTTCAAGTTGTGCGCTCGACATTGTTGAAAGCCTGGACGCTCAGGGTAAGGCGATTATCTGGGGACCCGATAAGTATTTAGGTAGTTATATTCAGAAAAATACCGGGGCAGATATGCTGCTTTGGGATAGTAGCTGTATTGTTCATGAAGAATTTAAGGCAAAGGGAATTCTTGATCTGAAGCAGGTGTATCCGGATGCTGCTGTTCTGGTTCATCCAGAGTCACCGGATTCTGTGGTGGATATTGCTGATGTGGTAGGCTCGACGAGCCAACTGTTAAAAGCATCTCAGGAAATGTCGAACAATACTTTTATTGTTGCCACTGATCGTGGGATTTTCTATAAAATGCAGCAGGCGTCTCCAGGTAAGCGTTTTCTGGAAGCACCAACTGCAGGAAGTGGTGCAACTTGTCGTAGTTGTGCGCACTGTCCCTGGATGGCGATGAATACCCTTGATGCTTTGTTGGAGTGTCTGGAAAGTCCCAGTGAACTCAATATCATTGAAGTAAGCGATTCGCTGAGGGAAGATGCGCTGAGACCATTACAAAGGATGCTGGATTTCACAGCTGCCAATTAGATGATTTTTATTAACTGCCTTCCTGGTCATGGAGGGCAGCTGATTTAGCATTATGCATATTGAAGAATATGAGGTTTTAGTGGTTAGCTAGCCTAACTGGTCTATCATGATCGCATTTGAGTAAACTAAGCTGGCATCCTTCGCTAGGTGACCTACCAGATGAAACTGTCCACGCTGGTAGTCCTTGCTGAGATAAACTCTTAGCTGGCAGTCAGCTAGTTCTCCGCAGTCCTCAGAAGTTTGCAGCTCCATTGTGTTCATATCGATGTTGACCATCATGTCGTCCAGACCATTTTCCATAAGAGCTTCTTCTGCTTGCTCCAGAAGTAAGTGATAATGCTCATTAATTCGAAAATGCATCATTTCAACGGGAGTGGAGGTCTTTGCACCAACGCTTTTTCTCCAGCCTTCAATTGTAAATGTGTTCATGCTCAAGTCTCCATGCCTGTTATTTTGAAACTTGTACGGAAGGTTTAGGAAAAACGCTCAACTCTAATTTTTTTAAAAACTAAATTTTATATAAAAAATAATGTTTATTTCTAAAAAATTAATATTAAGGTGTTCAGGGAGCTTGAGGGTTGGCTGCCAGGCTTGTGTGATTAATCCGAAGGCCTTTTCATCTATCTGAATGAGAAGGCCTTTTGGTGTTAAGAGTTCCTCAGTTTCTGGCGATAGTTCTGCATGTCCGTTAGCTTTTGCTGTAGCTTGGATTTCAAAGAGAAGTTGTCACCTGCCATTTTTACTGCATATTGAAGGTGCTTTATAGCATCATCAGTATTGCCGTTCAGGAAGAAATACTCTGCTCTGGACTGGTGAAGGCCAACAATATCATCAGCCAGTCCTTGAACCTCAGCAAGCTCAAACCAGATATCAGGATCTTCGGGGCGTAGTCGACTAAGTTTGAGCAATTCGTTACGAGCTTCAATATAATTCTGTTGCTTAAGCAGAATTTCAGCGCGTGTGGCCAAAAGAGGGTAGCTGTCAGGATTGATGCTTAAAGCCTGGTCAATGCGTGCAAGGCCTTGCTTTGTTTTTCCAGCCTGAGCTTCAAGGCTTGCCTGGGTCATAATAAGATGAGGGTTTTCAGGGTATTTCTGCAGCAGGCTCTCCATCTGACGCTCTGCTTCTTTGAAATCTCGGGTTTTCATACTGGCTAATGCCAGCCCGTAGCGGGTGGCAGCTGATGCTTTAGTTAAGCCGGAGTTCAACTCTTTGTTAAATTGCCGGGCCATTTCGTGATGATTCTTACTGTTTAGTACAGCAGCACGCATTCTCATAAACTGGTAATTCAGAGAGCCTTTGCTTGTTCTTAATTTCTGGGCTGACATCTGATCTGCACGGGCGCGGGAGTCAGCGATTCTGTTTTCCGTAACTGGATGTGTGAGCAGGAATTCTGGGGGGCGGCTACCATAACGGCTTGCTTTGTTCATTTCTTCAAAAATTTCTGGCATTGCCTGAGGGTCAAAGCCAGCTTTGGCAAGAGTGGTAATGCCCAGGTTGTCTGCTTCCCGCTCAAACTGGCGGCTGAAGCGGAGTTGAGCGCTTTGCATGCCGGCAACAGTAGAGGTCAGTGCAGCGGCGCCAGCATCACCACCTGCCGTTGCCATAATCAGTATTGAGCCGAGAATTGCTGCTGCGGTGGGTATACTTTTGTTGCGCGCTTCTTCTACATTTCGGGCATAGTGTCGTTGGCTCAGGTGAGCGAGCTCGTGAGCCAGTACCGCTGCAAATTGTGCTTCTGTTTCAGCGTTAAGAAACAGGCCGGTATTTACCCCGACAATGCCCCCCGGGGCGGCAAATGCATTCAATACTGGACTGTTAATGACCAAAGGGACGAGTCGATGATCCTGAAGCTGGCTGGAGGCCGCAAGTCGGTAAATGAGGTTTTCAAGATAATCTTTTAGTTGTGGGTCAGAAACCATTGGCGTCTGATTGCGAAGGACTTTCAGCCATGAGCGCCCCAGTTGATACTCTTCCTGTTGTGAAATGATGCCGGATGTCGTATCACCAAGACTTGGTAAATTCAGGGTGCTGCTCATTGTTGCACTGGAAAAAGCAGTCAGTGCAGTGGTCAACGCTGTGGATAATATTAGCGCTGACAGAAAGCCCACTCGTTTCATAGAATATCCATACTCGTGTTTTCTGCGGTACACTTTATCACGAAACTATTGGTTACGAAGATGAAGCTATCATAAAAATGGTTGATCATGGGGGTATTCTACCTCTATTGGCCATTTACCCGCTAAAGTGCTTACACAGTTTGACGCTTTATCAGGTAAGGTGCTTTTCAAAATAGTTACCCTGACTTTCCTGCTTGTATAAAAAGTTAAGTGTTATCTCCTGTGGCTGTCTCGAGAGAATTATGTCGTTATGTTGAATGTTGATCAGGCTGTTGATCTAGAGATTGATCTTAAGGGTATGAGCTGTCCACTGCCATTGCTGAAAGCAAAGCAGGCATTGAGTCGAATGCAGTCAGGGCAGGTCATTAGAGTGTATGCTACAGATCCGGGCTCTGTCAGAGATTTTGCCAGCTTTGCTAAAATCAGTGGACATGTACTGGTTGCCAGTGAAGAAGAGCAGGGCGTTTATATTCATACATTGCAGCACAAATAAAACAGACTGAAGCTGGTTGCCTTGGCTGGCTGACAGCTTGAGCCTACGAAAAACAACGGAGCAATTGATGCTGAATGTGATTAAGGGGTGGCTGCATAGCTATCTTTCAGATCAGGAGGCGATCGTTCTTCTGGTTATTTTGCTGGTTGGTTTTGTCGTTGTCCTGACGATGGGGACAATGTTGGCGCCAGCACTGGCTGCATTGATATTTGCTTTTTTAATGCAGGGTGTTGTCAGTTGGCTTGAACGGCGGAATATGCCTCATTTGCTGGCAGTCAATCTGGTGTTTGCCGGTTTCATGGCGGTACTTTTGCTAGTGATTTTTGTTGTTGTTCCTTTGGTATGGGAACAGGTAACCCACCTGTTGAATGCCATGCCGGGTATGGTGCGTGAAGGCCAGGCCCTGTTGGTGAGTTTGCCGGATCTATATCCCGGGTTTGTTTCTGATCATCAGGTTGGTCTGCTGGTTACAACGATTAATAAGCATCTTGCGGATTTTGGTCAGAAGGCATTTTCCTTTTCGTTGTCCAAATTGCCGGGTATCGTTGCCTTATTGGTCTATCTGATTTTGGTGCCAATTCTGGTTTTCTTTTTTCTGAAAGATAAAAATGTCCTGCTGAGTTGGATGGCCGGTATTTTACCTCGCCGTCGTCGTTTGCTTGATCAGGTGGCTGATGAGATGAACGACCAGATTGCCAACTACATTCGTGGTAAAGCCGTTGAGATTGTCATTGTTGGCGGGGTCAGTTATGTGCTTTTTGCCGTTCTGGGTCTGAGTTATTCGGCATTGCTGGCAGTCATGGTGGGGTTTTCGGTTGTAGTGCCTTATATCGGCGCAACGGTGGTGACCATTCCTATCGCTATTATTGGTTTCTTTCAGTGGGGGATGGGGGATCAGTTTCTGGTTCTTATGGTTGGTTATGCCATCATTCAAGCGCTGGACGGTAATGTGCTGGTGCCGTTACTGTTCTCGGAAGCGGTTAACTTACACCCCGTTGCAATTATTCTGGCAGTGTTGGTCTTTGGTGGTCTGTGGGGATTCTGGGGCGTCTTTTTTGCAATACCACTGGCTACTCTGTTAAAGGCGGTGATGAATGCCTGGCCTGCGGTTGTTGATGTGGAAACGACGTAAATATTGAACGGGTTAAGCGGGTTCAGGCCCGCTCAACCCATTCGGGGGGATTACTCTTCTTCGTCCTTGGAGTCGTTGTCTTCAGCCAGGGCCTGAGTATCCACCATCTGGGCTGCCTGTAACACATCTTCAACATGCCCCTTGATACGAACTTTGCGCCATTCGTGCTGGAGGATGCCATTGCTGTCGATCAGGAAGGTGCTGCGCTCAATGCCCATGTATTCCTTGCCATACATCTGCTTGAGCTTGATAACATCAAAAAGCTTGCACAGCGATTCATCGGTGTCTGATATTAGCTCGAAAGGAAACTCATGTTTGGCTCGGAAGTTTTCATGAGCCTTCATGCCATCTTTAGATACGCCAAAAACCAGTGTGTCTGATGCCTGAAACTCCTCGTAAAGGTCTCTGAATGCTTGTCCCTCGCTGGTGCAGCCGGGTGTATTGTCTTTTGGGTAGAAAAACAGTACGACTTTGCGACCTTTGAGTTCAGAGAGTTTAACCGTCGTGTTACTGGTTGCCTGGCCAGTAAAGTCAGGAACGGGTTGGCCCAGAGTTACGCTCATGTTTTATCCTTAGTCGCTCTCATTTGGTTAAATAGCTGCGGGTTCTATTGGTCTAATATTGCAGCCCCAGAGGATTATAAATTTATCGGCTCTGGCAGCAAAAGTTGGATCATGCCACTTTGCTGCAGTGGCAATGCTACCATGATAATCCGTGCACTTATTCTGCTTCTGGGTAGTAGGGCGTTGATAAGAATCCACCCTCAAGCCACCCTCGAAGCGAGAAGCGAGGTCATTATTATTCAGGGGGATAGTTTAAACCATCACTGAAAAAAAGGCAGGTTTCCGGGTTCTGTTGACGCTTTTCTGGGGCACTGAGCATGTAACGAAACATCAACAGGCCCTAAGCTTCTTTCAAATAAATGGGCTTTTTCTTTTGGGTGGCGGTCTATGGGTGGATTTCGGCCTTGTGAATATAAAGGGGCATTAGTAACATTACGCAAGATTCTGCCTTTAGGAGTGAACTGATGATTACCGGGAGCCTGGTGGCAATTGTTACCCCCATGTATGGTAATGGTGAGCTGGACTGGGAGAGTATGCATGCACTTGTTGAGCATCATATTGACCAGGGAACAGATGGGATTGTCGTGGTAGGTACCACGGGAGAGTCAGCTACTCTGACGGTGCAGGAGCACTGTGAAGCCATTAAACGCATGGTGGATCAGGTGAATGGACGAATTCCTGTGATTGCCGGAACCGGAGCAAACTCAACGGCTGAAGCGGTTCACCTGACGGCGGAAGCCAAGGCTTTAGGTGTGGACGCCTGTTTGTTGGTGACTCCTTACTATAATAAGCCGACTCAGGAAGGGCTTTATCTTCATTTCAAAACCGTTGCCGATTCGGTAGCTATTCCCCAGATTCTCTATAATGTTCCCGGGCGAACGGCTGTGGATCTGTTGCCAGAGACCATTGGCCGACTGAGCCAGCTGGATAATATTGTCGGCATTAAGGAAGCGACGGGTATTGTTGAGCGTGGCAGGCAGATTCGCGAGTTGTGCGGTGAAGATTTTGCTATCTACTCGGGCGACGATGCCACGGGTATGGAGTTAATGCTACAGGGAGCAAACGGTGTTATCTCTGTGGTTAATAATGTGGCCCCAAAGCTAATGCATGAACTGTGTGTGGCAGCTATAGCGGGTGATCGCACTACAGCGGAAGCACTTAATGCGCGTATAGAAGCATTAAGCACTAACCTCTTTCTAGAGGCGAATCCGATTCCAGTAAAATGGGCATTAAAGGAAATGGGGATGATCAAGGAGGGTATTCGTTTGCCATTGACTCCCTTGTCAGAGTGTTATCACTCTGATGTTAGAAGTGCACTGCAAAAGGCGGGGTTGGTTTGATGGTTCCAGGTCAAAGGAGTCGTGGATTGAAGAGGCATACTCGGTTGAGCCTGACAATGGTTATCGGTGCGGTAGCCCTGACGGGGTGTGCCAATCCTTTTGGCCAGGAGGGCTATTTGCGGGATCGGGCCGGGGACTATACCGAAGCGCAGTCTTCAAAACCTATTAAGCTTCCTGAGAATGTTCAGTCCCGTGAGCTGGGTGATATTCTGGTGATTCCTGAGGTCAGCAATACCAGTCAGGTGCTGTCAAGAGATTTCGAGGTTCCCAGGCCATCTCAGCGTTTGATGATGAAAGAGGGTGATCATTACAGTCTTGAGCGAAATGGCAGCCAGGAGTGGTTGTCTGTCGATCGTGAACCCTCAGAGGTATGGCCCGGCGTGTTGGGCTATATAGACGAACTGGGTATTGGCATCACCACAAAGAACTCTGCAAAAGGGCTTGTTGAAACCCAATGGAATGATTTTGGAAAGGATAAAGATCATGGCCTGATGTACCGAACACTGGGTAAGTTGTTTGGCGTTGACGACCTTGATCCAATGGAAGATCGTTTTCGCTTTGAGGTTCGCAGTGGTTTGAAAGAAGGGACGACGGAAGTTCATGTTTATCATCAGGGGCGTCCACTGTCCAAAAAAGGGAAAGAGCCTTCAGCACCTTTGAAGTGGGATAACCTGGGAGAGCGAAGCAAGCGACTGGATAATGGTGTTCTTGCCGAGTTACTGGTCTTCCTGGCTCGCAATGAAGCGAAATCATCAGTATCCCTTCAGGCACAGAGTCTTGATGTCGGCTCACTGGCTGAGATGGGGCGGGATGGAAATGGTAATCCTGTGCTAACCATTCGTGGCCTCTCTTATGCAAGGGTATGGGATGCAACGTCTAACTCCCTGGATAAGGCGGGCCTGAAAGTGGTGGATCGAAACCGTTCTGCCGGACTCTTTTATCTGGCTGATGGTGTTCCTCAACTGCAGAAACCCGAGAAGAAAAAGAGTTTCTGGTCAGGCTGGTTCAGCGATGATGAAGAGGTAAGCGAAGATTCTGATGAAGCGAAGACGCTGACAGTAAGGGTCAGTAATTACTCTGAAGTTGTTCAGTTGTCTGTAGAGAAAGACGTGAATACATCGGCGCCTGCGGATGTGAGTAACCGGCTTCTGAAGGTGATTCAGGACAATCTCCAATAAATAAAAAAGCAGGCGTTAAGCCTGCTTTTTTATTTCCTTAGAGTCTGCTGATGTTTCGTAGCGTGCTCAGCGAAACGTCAACAGGTCATTAATAATGGATTAATCATCAATTAGTCCATACTCGGCTTTCAGTATTTCAATGATTTCTGATTTCGGATTCTCTGAAAGTGGCAGTGGCTGACCGGTAATTTTTTCAGCAATGTCCGTATAGGTTTTTGAAAGCGCCATAAATGCACTTTCTGGTAGTGCATTATTCCGTGCCAGAGCCTCGCGTTCAGGCATTCTGTCCTTGTTCAGCAAGATGTCCGGATCCGGGAAGTGGTGGAGCAGAAACTGTCTAAAGCTCTCTTTTGAGTTTTCAGTCACTGTGCCCTCTCGATAAGCTGCTCCATCCCAGATTCTGGATGAATCGGGAGTGCCGACTTCGTCCATATAAATCAGTTTCTCCTGACCACGGGCATTGGTGACATAGCCAAATTCAAATTTCGTATCGACAAATATCTGGTCGAGCTTGGTAAGCGCTTCGCTGATGAGTTCAAAGCCCTCCTTTAACAGGGTTTCGTAACGGTCAATATCTTCAGGGCTGCGAAAATTGAATGCGGCAAAATTATCTTCAAGGTCCTGGCGGGTAATATTGACGTCGTCAGCCTCAGGGACGCCGGGAATGCCTTTTAAAATGCCTTTCGTGGATGGTGTCATCAGGACTTCTGATAACTTCTGATCTTGTTTTAGCCCTTCCGGTAGCCGAATACCACAGAACTCACGCTCACCCATACTGTATGAACGCCACATGGAGCCGGTAATGTATTGGCGACAGATCGCTTCAACCATGACAGGGCGGGCTTTTTGTACGATCCATATCAAGGGGTGGGGGATATCCAGAATATGGCTTTCAGCCAGACCGTGCTCTTTAAATAAGCGGAACCAGTGATTGGATATTGCATTGAGCGCTGCCCCTTTTCCTGGAACCCCTTTAAGGCCTCCTTCCCCATGCCAGATGCAATCAAATGCACTGATGCGATCGGAGATCACCATGATCGCCAATGGCGCATCCGGAGCTACATCATACCCTCTTTCTTTGATAAGGCGTTGACTGTCGGACTCGGTAAGCCAGTATACTGAGCGGACTTTGCCCGAATGAATGGGAAGATGGGTTCGGATTGGGAGATCGTTATTAACGGCCAATACCGTATCAGCAAGACTCATTGCAGCTACCTGTTTTATATTCCCGGCGATTTGAGTTGTCGGTTTGTGTCAAATAATGGCGATGGCACAACTATTCCTGGCTGATTGCAGCAGAGCTATGAAAAGTTTTCATCATGGCAACTGGGCACTCTACTTTATAGATAGCGGTCGGTACTATGATGCTTTGGAACCTTCTCACAGGGAACGGCTCATTGCTGCCTGAGGCTGTACAGTCCTTGGACAGGTCCTGGGAGCCTGTCGGACTTACCACTGGCCTACTGCGAAAAAGCCGGATTTGGCCATTTTTTATGCTGCTTTTCGTTGAATAGAACAACTATTCGCCTCAAATCAGCATAAAAACTGACTCAAACCGGACTTTTTCTCGCTACGGCCGGTTAAGGTCCGACAGGCTCCTAGCCAGCGCAAGGTGTGACCGTGGATGATCAGAGTCGGAATCATAGCAAATAACCCTTATTGGCTGTATAGGAAAAAACAGGCAAAGCGTTTGGCGGGCAGGTTGCAGATTGTCTGAATGCAGAAAGACAGGTCTGTTCTATTAATAACTGTTTGTTATTAGCCGTAGAAAGGCGAATTGGCTGGCAACCCCTTGAAGGCCCTGTTTGAAGGCTGCAATAAATTTTTTTATGCACAAATGTCAAGCGATTGACGTGTATTTTTTTTTGGCGTCATAAGTTACTGATTTTGTAAGTACTTATCCTAAGTGTATGAAAAATAAAGAAAAAAAATAGATCAAAAAATGAACAGTTTGATAAAGGGGTAGTAAACATCGGTCTTCGTGACGGGTTGTGTTATGTCATCCACAAACTTATCCACAGATTCTGTGGGTAAATCAAAGTTCAGCTCTGTCAGGAGTCTGTTCTTTATACAAAGTGCTCTTAATTCCAAGATATTCTTAAAGAAAAAGGAGAAGCTGTCGGTTAGTAGCTTTCTGGGCTTGGAGCGAAGTGGTTAATCACACCGGTGTTTGTAATCAGTTTTGGAAAGAACGTAAGGTAAAAAAGAGCTTGAGCCACTGCGGGTACCGGCAGGTATCATTATCATTATCTGATGATTTAAAATTGCACCCATAAATAAGTGCAGTATTGTGATGGCAGGATTTTCAAGGTGGCTAATGTGATGAATGAACAGAGCTTCGTGGTGGATGTTACAGAGGCGAATATCCAGGAAGTGCTGCAGCAATCGGTAGAACAACCGGTTCTTCTTTATATAGGTATGCAGAGTGACCCTGCCTGTTCACAACAACTGGGTATTCTGGAGGCTCTGGTTGCTAGCTATCAGGGAAAGTTAATATTGGCCAGGGTAGAGGCTGAGGCAGAACAGATGCTGGCGCAGCAGCTGGTCAATCAACTGCAGGTAAGAGCGCTGCCTGGTCAGGTTATTCTCCATCAGGGAAGGCCTGTTCAAGTGTTCAGCGGTCCTCAGACAGAAGATGTCCTGCGAGAAGTGCTTGATCCATTAACAATGAGCCCGGCGGATATGATTCGTCAACAGGTTGAAGTGCTAATGGCAGAAGGGGAGGCAGGACAGGCGCTGGACCTGCTCCAGAATATTCTGAAAGATGAGCCCGACAATCATGGTCTGCAGGTACTTCAGGTGAATTTGCTGTTGGAGTTGGGACGTATTGATGAAGCCCGACAGCTAATCTCTGTTTTACCGGCTGATGCAGAAGGCATTGCCCAGCCCAAGGCTAAATTGTCTTTTTATGAGATGGTGGCGGATGCTCCACTTCGAAATGAGTTGGAAGCCCGGCTGAGCGAGAATGAAAATGATCATGAGGCTCGTTACCAGTTGGCTATTCGTCAGGTTATTGCTGATGAAAATGAAGAAGCTCTTGAAAATTTACTGACGATTGTTCGTCGCGACCGCGAGTTTCGTGAGGATGGCGCCAGGTTGCTTATGTTGAAAGTGTTTGACCAGCTGGGGCAGGGTAATCCTATTGCCAAACGGTATCGCGGTAAGCTGTTTGGTCTGATGCACTGATTGTTGAACCACAAAGTGTCGGTGGTTGTTCCCTGCAGCCCCGACACTTTCGCCATCCATGGCGGTTGCAAAGCGCACAAAGGAAAAGGCGCTTATGCTTTGTGGGGTTTGTGATCTCCGTAGTTCGAAGGTCTTAAACGGTCTCTTTTTCCGGGATTTCTACCGAGAAGCTGGCTACCTCGGTTCTTTCCAGCGCTTCTTCACTTATTCCGCCAAGATAATCCATCAGTTCATCAAGCATCTGTTGCAGTGTCAGCGTCATGATGGAGAAATCAGCATCAAACTGCTCAGCAGCAGTTTCAGCGCTGACTTCATCAAGCTGTTCCTGGATTGAGTCGGTGAACTTCAATTTACGAATGACCAGGTCATCGCCAAGCACAAAACTCAGTGCATCATTCCAGACCAATGCCATCTTGCTGACTTGCTTGCCCGCCTGTAGGTGAACTTCCACTTCTTCACCGACCAGCTCCTGTTTGCTGACCTTTACCTGACCACCTTCATCACCGGGCTCACGTAACTCGCATTCATCTCCGATAATGAGCTTGTCAGGCAGTGGTATTTCCTGGGCAAGCCAGCGAGTCATGGCATGGGAGGGCATGTTTTTCAGTGGTGGGTTGATAACAGGGAGACTGCCAAGGCATTCGCGAAGACAGGAGGTGAGCTCTTCCGCTTTTTTGAATGAAGATGCATCAACAACCAGCCACCCTTTTGCAGAATCAATATAGGCAAAGGTATTCTGGCAGCGAGTGAAAGCTTTTGGCAGTAGCTCCATAAGAACATCGTCTTTTAATGCTTTCTTCTCTTTGCTGAAGACCTGACGATCCTGCTCCTGCTCGATTTGCTCAACCCGCTCGTCAACGGCATCGCGAATAACGCTGCTGGGCAGGATTTTCTCTTCCTTGCGGGCCGTCAGCATAATAAAGCCATTGCCGGCATGGGTTAGAAGCTCACCGTGTTTACCCAGCGGAGGAACCCAGCCATAGGTACTCATGTCCTGACTGCCACAGCTGCGGAAACGCTTTTCACGGAGCTTTTCTTCAATGTCTTCAACGGACGTATTAAAAGGTTGGGTGAATCGATAAAAGATAAGGTTTTTGAACCACATGATCGTTCCTGAATCCTGTTATGGGGACGTTAGGCCATTTTCCATACTCTGGGGCTGCACTTCCGGTTCGTGCTTTGTGTAAGCACTCTTTGTGTATGCACTGGGAGGCTTTTGGAAAGGCATATGGTAGCAAACCTCAGCCTGAAAATAGTTACTGACGTTAACAAAGAAAAAGGGGGTATAAAAAAAGTGTTTAATAACGGTTGCGTATCAACAGTTTAGCTGCTTATAATTCGCCGCGTTGTTGAGAGGGGCTCTCGGAGATCTTGAGAGATTCAAATAAACTCTTCAACAAGCTTAAGGGTGATTAGCTCAGCTGGGAGAGCGTCTGCTTTACACGCAGAATGTCGGCGGTTCGATCCCGTCATCACCCACCAGTTTCAGAGATATTGTTGCATCCAGTGTTTACGTTTTGCTGCAGTTGCTAGAAGTCTTCAGTTGTGTATGAAGTCAGCGGACCGGTAGTTCAGTTGGTTAGAATGCCGGCCTGTCACGCCGGAGGTCGCGGGTTCGAGTCCCGTCCGGTCCGCCATCTATATGCTGTTTAAGATGCTAACAAGGCTTGATATCGAGGTGAGTTCTGGTAAAGTCTCCCTCCCGTAACGGCGGTGGTAACACTGACGTAAAACGGAAAAAGGTTTATGCGGACCGGTAGTTCAGTTGGTTAGAATGCCGGCCTGTCACGCCGGAGGTCGCGGGTTCGAGTCCCGTCCGGTCCGCCATTTATCCTTTGATATGTATTTTGGGTGATTAGCTCAGCTGGGAGAGCGTCTGCTTTACACGCAGAATGTCGGCGGTTCGATCCCGTCATCACCCACCAAATTCAACA
>NZ_JOJP01000001.1:4062090-4105163 GCF_000710775.1 Endozoicomonas elysicola | reverse complement strand
TTTGGGTGATTAGCTCAGCTGGGAGAGCGTCTGCTTTACACGCAGAATGTCGGCGGTTCGATCCCGTCATCACCCACCAAATTCAACAACATTCGTTGTTAGCAGAGTGACCATAAGCTGAAGTTTCGGTTTATGAACGCAGCGGACCGGTAGTTCAGTTGGTTAGAATGCCGGCCTGTCACGCCGGAGGTCGCGGGTTCGAGTCCCGTCCGGTCCGCCATTTCTATAGATAAAAGCCGAAACCCTTACAATACTTGTTGTAAGGGTTTTGTCGTTTATAGCTTCTGAAAAAGGTTAAAGGTATTTGTTGGGGTTTTCGAGCTCCCTATAAGTCCTAGATCTTTTTACCGTTTATCTCTCCTCTTTGAAAAACGGAGCTATTGCTTCTTTTGGCCAATACATAAGTATGGCCGCGCGATGTAAATACTCTGATATTGGAGGCAGGAATTCCCGACTGGTTTAATAATCTCGAAAGTCTATATCCTTTTGTGGTGGCGTCATGGCCATGTGATCTGGCAACTCCAAGGATTGTAATGACCAAAAACCCTCTAAGAGGAGCCAGTAGCTCATATAATTTTTGGAAGAACTCTCTTGCCGGTTCTTCATCTTGAGGGTCAAACTTTTGAATGAAGGGAGTGTATATCAAATCAAATGCCTTCGAAGCACCGGCTTGATCTGGTGATTCATCGGTCTCTTCGACAAGTCTGTCATCAACAAGTGCACCCTGAGCACGAGTGCTGACACGCACTACCCTGTCATTAATCCAGTCAGTCAGGAAGTTATCAGAAACCCAGCCATAGGTTGGACGAGCATTTATAGAATCCGGGAATATCTCAGATTGATCTGAGGGATAGGGAAGGTTAAGAATAGAGCGAAACATTGGCTCCTCATCATAGGTACCATTAAGATCATTCAGCCAGCTTCTTAAATCATCATAGGTTATATGATCATCCTTACCTAACAGCCCTTGTGGCCAGGAATCAGGCGATGGGCTCTTCTTGATTAGTGAGTAGTTATCGTGAAAACCCGAGGTCTGTTCAATGTTGAGGCTGGTGTCTGTAGAAACCTCGGTTGTCATATCGGTGGCTACTGAACTGATGCTTCCAGGTTCTTCAGTATCTATTTCATTCCAGGATAAACAGCTTGGTATAGCGTTATCGTCCACCTGTATAACTTGATATTCATGAAGCTCTTTGCTGTTAATTGGGGAATTCTTATTGGTAATACACGAAGCCGAGAAATAAAGTACTGCTGGTGAGGATATCGGGTAAATGGATAAGTGTTGTGTTACTGAGACAATTTCAGATGGTGAAATATCCAGCTCATTTGTCGAGTCGACAGGGCTCAACCTGCCCGGTAGTAGAGATTTAGCATTCCTGGCAATAAGGGCTATTAGGGAAATCATTTACAATCGGTCGGTTCGGTTGTTTGTGCTGATTAGTGTCGTCAAACCGATTCTAAATATAGTTGAGTAGATTGCCTTTTAAGCGTAAATATTGGAAGAGTTCATAGGAGCTAGGGATGCTGCGAATAAGTCCCTTTTTTCAAAAAATCACCAGTACTCGTCGAGCCGGAAGAAGCAACCAGTTCCACTTATGGCACACAGATCGCTAATACCTCCTGCTATTCTGGCATTCAGCTATCAAAACCAGACCGCAATGCAGGTAGTGGCCAAGATAGCGATCATGGCAGGGTAAGTGATGCTGTCTCGTAGCTGGTCTGCCGAGGATCAGAGCCTGTATGTCAGTTTTGGTGGCTAATGAGTGGTGAATACAATCTTGAATGTTACGGGTTAAACAGAGAATAATAGTCGGTGAAATAAATGCTTCTCCAGCGAAGGTGGGAAGCAGTACCGTGATATTATGACGACTATTTTTCCCAAAGACAGAAGATTCTTAATGAATGATTTTTTGACCAGAGCAGAGGAAGTTTTAGCACCGGAAGCAGAAAAATATGTCCCTGAGGGTAGTACTGTAAGAGCAGTAGTGCATCAGTGGTTGCATGCTTTGGCTTATGAAAAATCATTATTTTCGGAAGGTCTCGTTGTTCGTCAGCACCTTATCGCTAAGTTGCTTGATAATGGGTTGTACGTGAACGATGAAGCTCTCAAAAGCAACCTTAAAAGAAAGCTCCAGCTTGTTCCGGTAAGTCAGCCTGAATTTACCTTCATAGATTTGTTTGCAGGTATTGGTGGCTTTAGGCTTGCTCTTCAGGAAAATGGAGGGGTCAGTGTCTTTAGTAGTGAATGGGATAAGTCAGCACAAAAAACATACTTTGATAACTATGGTGAACACCCTTTTGGCGATATCACTGCGTTGACCAATGAGTCTATAAGTGATGAGCAGTTAGGAGTTATGATACCGGATCATGATGTTCTTGCGGCAGGTTTTCCCTGTCAACCATTCAGTCATGCTGGGGTGTCTGCACGAGAGTCTATCGGTAAAAGTCATGGTTTCAAATGTACTACTCAAGGCACACTCTTTTTTGATGTTATGCGGATAGCATCAGTAAAAAAGCCAAAAGTACTTTTTTTGGAAAATGTCAGAAATATTGAGAGACATGATAAAGGGAATACCTTTCGGGTCATTAGAGAGTCGGTAGAGGAGCTAGGTTATGATTTTAAATATGCCCTAATTGACTCATCTCCCCTTGTGCCGCAAAGACGTGTTCGATGCTACATGGTCTGTTTCAGGAAAGATTTGGATGTAGACTTCAAGTTTCCATCATTCACAGGAGCGCCCAGAGTTCTCAGAGAAATCCTGGAGTATGATGCTCCTGACAGTTATACAATATCGGACAAACTTTGGCAGGGGCATATTAACAGAACCCAGCGCAATTTAGATCGTGGTACAGGTTTTACTGCGTTTACGGCCAACCTTGACAAACCTTCGAATACGCTTGTTGCTCGCTACGGTAAGGATGGTAAAGAGTGTCTGATACCTCAGGAAAATAAAAATCCTCGCCTCCTAACTCTTCGTGAATGTGCTCGGTTGCAGGGTTTTCCAGAAGAATTTGTGATGCAGCAAGCTAAAACTCCAGCATATAGGCAGTTTGGGAATTCTGTTGCTGTTCCTGTCGTTTCTGCAATAGCAAAAGAGATAGTCAAGGATCTGTTATGAATTTTCAGGAGTTCTGCGAGCAGGCAGAGGAGAAAGAGAGTAAAAGATCTCCTCAGCAGGTAACCACTAATAATACCTTTGTTATTAGCTTTACCAAAGATGGGGGAACGGCATTCAGCGTTGACCCTGTTGACATTGTTAGTTTCTTGGAATTTTTGAGAGATCGACATGAAGACTGTGTCAATATAATTGAATCTAACGAACGCTTTACGAAAGCTGGTTACCTGAACTACGAAGAGAAACCTTACAGAGCTTTCTATAAGTTCTGCTCCGAGAATAAAGATCTAAATACAATCAGTAGTCTTGGTGGTAGCCAGACAAAAGGTATAACCAAAGTTATATCTAAGCTGATTGCCTATGTTGCGGGTCTGGAATATCAAGGTGTTGATACAAGTACGCTGTTTGATAAACAATCAGTTGAAGCTGCTTTGGCAAAAATGCCTGATAGATTAACCAATCTTGAGTCTGGAAGTGGGAAGGCTGGTAATAGCAAAAATAATAAAGCCAGATTTGTGCAATGGCTCAGAAATAGTGGTTTGTCTGAACGTAGCATCAAGAGTTATTCCGATACTGCTATGAGTGTGGCAGATCAGATCGTGCAGGAAAAAGGAATATTTGAGCAGAGTCTCTATGCGCTCCTTCCAAAGCACTCCATATTGTCAGCATTAGATTTACTTGGCCAAGACCAGCTTTGGAGAGAAAAGAATGAAGCTGGTAATGGCATGTATCAGGCAGGTGTAAATAAGTATGTCGAGTTCCTCAAGCAAGAGCAGACAAAAAGCAAGAATGAGCTAAATTTACCCAAACCCTTCCTCCTTCTGGCCGGAATCTCCGGCACCGGTAAATCACGTTTTATCCGAAAGCAGGCAGAGTTCCATGATCCGGATGATCCTGAAGGGAACTTCTGTCTGATCCCGGTTAGGCCTGACTGGCATGAGCCCTCCGATCTGTTAGGTTATGTCTCCCGGGTTGATAAACCGAAATACATTGCCACCAAAGTGCTCGCGTTTATTATCCGTGCCTGGAAGTCGGTTGCGCCAGATGCCTCCGCAGCCGGAACCGGAACTCTGAATTCTGCTTCGCCTCCCTATTGGCTCTGCCTGGATGAGATGAATCTGGCACCAGTAGAGCAATATTTTGCGGATTACCTGTCGGTATTGGAAACTCGGGATTTCAACGAGGCCGGAGAGTATCGTTGTGAACCGTTGCTGGACTTGCAGGCACTGAATCAATCCGGTGACCTGAAACTTCAGGCGGATTTAGGGCTGACGGATGATCCGCTGTGGGATTACTTTCAACAGCACGGCATCGGCATACCACCCAATCTGTTGGTGGCCGGTACCGTTAATATGGATGAAACCACTCATGGTTTTTCCCGCAAGGTGATTGACCGGGCACTGACTTTGGATTATGGCGAGTTTTATCCTAATGATTATGATCAATTCTTTGAGGGACAACCGGAGAATAAAGTATTTCACTGGTCAGTGTTGACCTCGGCCAGGCGGGAGCAGCTGACAGCTACCTTCGATGCTGATGGGAAGCGTACGGTTGCCTTTCTTGACCGAGTGAATCAGGTGCTTAAACGAACCCCGTTTGAGTTGGCCTATCGCGCCCTGAACGAGTTGTTGCTCTATGTGGCGTGTTTGCAACCCAAGGATGATCAAACGCTGCAAGCGGTTTGGGATGATTTCATGATGACCAAGGTGCTACCCCGCATTGATGGTGATGAGGATAAGCTACGGGTGGTGATTGGTGATGATGCGGTTAACCTGTTGGATAAACTGACCGATGAGCTCAAAGGTTTATTGCCCGATATTTGGGATGGGCAGCGTCCGGATCTGTTCCGTGAGGTGGAAAAAGGCATTCCGTGTCGCTCCCGCAAAAAACTGGAGTGGATGAAAGCGCGGCTTGAGAGCCATACCTTTACCAGTTATTGGCCCTGAGCGAGTTGAGATTATGCCGGAACTGGCCGTTATTGAAACCGGGCATTTTGATTGCGTTATCTGGTCAAAAGATATTCGTTCCAGTCAGCGGCGGCTGGAGCGAACGCTGACGGAACGTGGCAATGCCGTACCGACTTCTGAGGTGCGGTTTTCTCCCCCGTTATTGTTAAAATATACCACAGAGCCGGTGTTTGAATTGTGTCTTGGTGAAGCCGTCTTCTTTGAAAACAAATATTACGAGATTGAGTTTCTGTTTCACCAACTACCGGAAGCGGGAGATCCGCTACCGACGGTGCAACATAAGCTAAAGGCTATTGAAGAGTCTTTTCATTTCAGTCCCCGTAGCGGCTCTTTACGGGGAAGTATCAATACGGGCAATCATGTCGGTACTTTTCAGTTTAAACTGGTCTATTCCTACCGGGGACGGCTAATCGAACAGTCGATTGCTTTTGATATTCTGCCGGTGAAGATGGATATGCAGTCAGACTTCAGGGCAATGAACGAGGCCGTTGATGCTGCATTTCCACTTTGGCGTTACTCATTGGCAGAAAGCACCAGTCATTCATTAAGCGCCGTTAAAAAGCCGCATTCCCAGTTCTTTTTGTTGTGGTTTGCACGATTTGAATCCCTTCATAAGGAGTTGTTGGCCGGACTGAAGCATGTGGTAAATGCGCCCCATAGTCGGTTGATGGAGTATAAGCACACCGTCCCGATGAGCCGGTTGAGGGGCAGGCTATCCAGACAGCAGGAAGAACGGCTGGCGCTGGAAAAGGCTAATAAAAATTATGAAAAGTCTTTTACGCTGAGCAAAAAGCGACTCCATGTGGATACACCGGAAAACCGTTTTATTAAAGCGGTGATTGGTCATGGCGCTACCAGGCTGACCCGGGTTCAACAGCTGGCGTCTCTGGCTCCGGAATCCGGTAAAGTGCGTTTTTCCGCCAGCTTTATTAAGGAGCTGGAACGTTGGCAGAAGGCTTTGCGGCATTTTCAGAAACAGCCTTTTTTCAGGGACGTTGGCGAATACCGAGGGCTGAAACGGGAGTCGTTGGTATTACAGCAAAAGCCCGGTTACTCGAAAGTTTATAAAATCTGGCAGCAGCTTAAATGGTATCTCGAGCTTCTGGACGGGGCCGATCAACTCTCTTTGCGCAATGTGGCAGAGATGTACGAAGTCTGGTGTTTTCTTGAGATACGCAGGATTATTTCGGACCTGGGCTTTGAGGAGGTTCCGTGTGGGCGGATACCTCTGGTAGACAGTGGGATCCGTGTTTCGTTGAAGGATGGGATGGCCGGAGCTTTTCATTTCAGGCGGTCTGACGGGGTGAAAATTCGTTTGGCTCATGAACCGGTATTCAGAAAGAAAGACGATCAGATCAGAACCTGGTTGGTGACTCAAAAACCGGATATTTTGCTGGAGGCTACTTTCCCTGACGGGGCCGAGATTATCTGGTTATTTGATGCCAAGTATCGGATTGAGACTCCAGCGGATGATCAGGGCACCGGCTCAGGCCCTGACCGAGTGCCCGATGATGCCATCAATCAAATGCACCGTTATCGGGATGCCTTGATTCACCGCAGTAAGTTTGATGACATAGGGTTTGTGAAAACCCGTCCGGTGTTTGGTGCCTATGTATTGTATCCGGGCTATTTCAATCAGCTTTGTGAACGCAACCCATACAGTGTCGCGATTAATGAAGTGGGTATCGGTGCTTTTAGTTTGTTACCTCAGGTTGATAACAAGGGGAGTCATTGGTTATCTGTTTTTTTGCAACGAAAACTGGGTGTTCCTGAGACAAAATATCCGTATGCGACCAGTGAACGGTATTTTGTGGAGGACGCTGCACGAATTCCGGGTAAAGGTTACTCCATCACTCATTATCAGGGGTTGACTATTCTGGCAAGCCAGTTGGGGCCGGCTCGGAATCAGGAGTATATAAACCAGTTTGAAAACGGCGATGCTCGGTTTTATCACACAAAGCTCGTTGCCTTTGAGCGACAGAAAATTCAGCAACATATTGCTACCGAAGCTCGCTATCTTGCAGTGGCTCTGGATGACGATGATGGAGTTCATCGACGGGTGGACTATATTTATCCGATCCTGAAAGCAGAACGGGTGCAAAGGGGCAACCTTACGGAAGAGCAGACGGGTACTCCGGTTGTTGCTAATCCGGATGAGTGGTTCTGGCTCTTTAGCCTCGGGTCTGCCTTGCGTTTGAAAATGCCGTTGTGGCAACAGAGTAAGGTGCATTTTGAGTTAAAGCTGGTCTCTCGGGATGACCTGACAGCAGGTTATGGATGGGATGATCTGCCCGAACTTTATTCATCGTTAGTGAAGAAATAAGGGGGGGCAGATTTTTGTGGTAGGTAAACAATGATCTTTCCGTCAGATTGACTCGTCTAACGGCATTTGTCTGTTAATAGATATAAGTTGACGAGCCTTACGAATAAACTCTCTGAACCGGATAGTACAGACTCATCTCTGGCATCAACATGACAGATGTTCATACGCCTGCCATACGCAGTAAAAATATGCAGGCAGTCAGAAACCGGAACACCAAGCCAGAGCTGTTGGTGCGAAAGCTGTTGTACTCCAGAGGTTTCCGTTTTCGGCTAAATGTCAAAACGCTACCAGCTAAGCCTGATATTGTTTTTCCAAAATATCGGGCCATTATTCTGGTCAATGGCTGCTTCTGGCATGGACATGATTGTTTGGTATTTAAATGGCCGAAGACGAGAACGGAGTTCTGGAAGGAAAAAATAACGGGGAATCAGCAGCGAGATAAAAGAAACCTAAGGGATTTGCAAGCCGATGGCTGGAGAGTGCTGACTTTGTGGGAGTGTGCTCTTAAGGGGCGATACAAATTGCCTCTGGATGTTATTGCCGACCTGATTGAAAACTGGTTGCTGGTTGGAGGGGAAACTTCTATTGAGATACAGGGTAGCTTTTAGCTTGGGCAGCAAAGAACTCTGAACGCATTACTTTTCACTCATGCATGGGGAAAACAGAGCTAATTATGTACAATGGTACATATTTTGTTTTTATCAAAAAATTCTGCTACCGATTCGCTCCCCACCGCCATATCTTCAAACCTTTATAATACCTTTTGCAAGGGGTTTGTCGTTTCTTGGCCTTGTAGACAAAGTGTCAAACACATAATGATGAGGTCTGTAGCCTTTTATTTTTGAAGCTGCTTTTTCCGCTTTCTTACTTTTCTCGCACCTCACTGAAAAAAAATGTGGTCCGAGGCTTTGATGAATCGAAGCATTTGCCTATCTGATTCTAATGTGCATTTGTTGTGGCTTTCGGTGCTGGTCTTCTTCGGGAGCGAAGCCTTTCCTGAGTTAGGGGGCTTTTACCAGGAGTCAGGACTATAGGGAGCATGCAGAGCTAGAAAGCCGTTTTCACGTTCACAATTTTCCAAACGTTAAAGACTGGAGCCGCTAAAAAGCTGTTCAGACACTGGAAGGTTTTGATATCAGCTATTCAGGCGGCGGCAGTTGATGACTCTTCAATATATATGGACAGAAAAGGCTGCTTGTCTCGTCCTACGCCTCCGGAAATATGCCCCAAGCAATGTGAACTGTAACAGGACAGCACTTTTGACAAGTCATTTTTGATGCGCCAGTGTTGGGCTAGTTCGAGAAGGTAGGGTAATGCATCAGATACTGATAATTGGCCCTTATAACAATTGATATCAAAGGATCGTCTTGCATTATCCTCTCCAACAATCTCCAAATAAACGAGCTGTTCCCCTCTCAAAGAACGGTTTTGAAAGAGCAGGGGATTCAGGAAGTATTGGAGAATAGCCCCATTAATACCGGTGAGAGTTTTCAGGCGCTTATGCAGCTCTGGTAGTGTTAAAAGTGGGTAGCACCAGTAAATATCTTCCTTCCAGTGTTCTGGGTGATCCGTCTCCCATTTATAACCACGATTGAGCGCGAAAGGTTGTCGCTCATGTTTACCCTGTTGAATGAGGGAAATAAGAAAGTCCCAGTATTCCAGATATACTTTTAAAGTGGCTTTATCATTCAACTCCTCTATGCCGAATAATAGTGTATTTGCATTTTGAATATTGTTGAGGACCTGACGGATGACTTCCGGTGGAACATTGAGGAGTCTTAAAAATGATGACCACTCATCAAGGGTCTTCTCTTGTTTTTCAATACCCATTAGAGCTCTTCGGTCAATGATTTGGCCGGGCTTCAGCTTAATGGAGCGTTCTTGATGAAATGTAGACTGCATATTGCTGCAGCGCTGGTAGAACTGCTTTGTCTCCAGCCGTTGAAATAAAGTGTCTGTTTTAGAGGGCGTTAAATGAGACGACAGCATATATGGTTATCACAGCCTGAATTACTATGGGGGTACTAGGAGGCTGTCCGAGAATAGACTGCCCTACTACGGTGGCAGAAAATTGGTCTAAAAATTCCGTTTTGTTCGGCAAATAGAACCACTATTCACCTCACAAAACGGAATTTTTATCCTCAATTTTCTGCCATCCTCGCTACGGGCGCTATTCCCGGACAGCCTCCTAGTATACCGACACTTGTCGATCTTCCTATTCAAGCAGTCAATCACTGAATGCTCTCTGACAGCCCTGAAATTTCTATACGACACCGCGAACCTGCAATCAGTTGCTGTTGGTCATTATTAATTTCAACGGTAATCCCAAAAGTATCACTGGCTGCATCGATGACTGGGTCGAGGGTTTTTACTCGCCCGGTAAAACCTTGTTCTGAACCTTGGGTGAACAGGGTTACCGGTGTGTCTTTTTTAATCTTCCCATAAAGCTCAGCTTGAAATATGACCTGTGCATGAAGAGGGTCGAGGCTAACCACCTGTAGAAAATGAGAGTCGTCGATGTATTCTCCCGGCTCTTTAACGACATCGGTAATTACACCGGAAAAAGGGCTTCTGACCTCCCGCTGGTGTAGTCGAACCAGGGCTTCTTCCGCTTGCAGCATGGCCAGCCTTTTTTCGGTCAGCAGTTCATCCTGTTCATGGTCAGAAATCAGCTTATCTTTATAGAGTGCTTCATTTCGTTGCAGTTTTCTTACTGCAAAATTGAGCCGGGCTCTTGCGGTCTCAAGGGTTGCCTGTTCGACATCTGAGTTCAGTGACATTAAAACCTGACCCTTTTTGACCGTATCTCCCCGCTGAACTTTCAGTTCGCGGATGATGCCAGGTACTTCACTGCTCAAATCGGAGCTTTTGCTGGGTTCCAGAAGGCAGCTGAGTTGACCGAGGTTAGTTGTGCTGGTTTGTGCGAAGCCTGTTTGTGTAAAGGTCAGTATGAGGGCTGCTGATAAAAAAAACGTTATTTGTTGCTTGGTGCTGGCCATTGTGATCATACCCGCGAGTCGGTAAATGAAAGAAGGTCTCGTTGCCGATCATCACTGCGTAGCAGGTGTTTACGAGCACGTTCGTGTTTGTTTTCATATTGGCTTTGACAATAACGAAAAGCCATTAATGCAAGCCAGTGTTTCAGTGGCTGGGGGACTGGGAATGCGAACATTCGTTGAAGTCCCTTCGACAACGTCGAGCTTAATAGTGGGTCTTCCAGAGATAAAAGGAGTTCATAGCTTCCCCGGTCACCCTGACGGGCACATCGGCCAATCAGTTGTCGGTCAATGCGCGACGATTCATGCAGTCCAGTGATAATCACATGAAGGCCGCCAAGGTTATCAGTCGTCTCATCAATCTTAATATCGGTTCCTCGTCCTGCCATGCTGGTGGCAATCGTTATACAGCCAGCAGCACCGGCGTTGGCAACAATATCGGCTTCAAGCTTATCCTGCCTGGCATTAAGAAGCTGATGCTCAATACCTTCTTTTTGCATATATGCACTGAGTTGTTCGGAGCTGGCCAGTGACAATGTGCCTATCAATACTGGCCGATGTTGTGCTTTCAGTGCTTTAACCCGGGAAACAACCGCCTGCCATCTTTGTTGTTCGTTTGCGAAGGTCTGATATTTGAGAGACCGTCTTCGGCTGGTTTTGTGGGTAGGAATATCCACCACTGGCAGGTTATAAACCCGCCACAGTTCACTTCGAACATGACTGGTTGTTCCGGTCATGCCGGACAGGTGATGAAAATGGCGGAAAAAGTTTTGGAAGCTGATACTTGCCAGTGTTTCCCTTGGTGCGGACAACGAGCAGTTTTCTTTTATTTCGATAAGCTGGTGAAGGCCTCGCTCCCATGTGCGATCCGGCATCATTCGGCCGGTGTGTTCATCAATTATGATGACTTTTCTCTGTTCAGTTGAGTCATCAATCAGATAGTGCTTATCTCGCTCAAAGAGGTGCCAGGCGGTTAAAGCCTGTCTGAGCAATTCCAATCGGCGAACCCGACCTTTCCAAAGCGCTCCCAGGTTTTTTGTGAGCTCTGTTGCCTTCTGTTCGCCTGAGGGCGTGATTTCTATATGGCGCCGCTGCTGCCACACTTTATAATCTTCGGCTTCAACCAGCTCAGAAATAAGTGCCATAGCCTGAGCATACACTTCCTGCTGTGCCGCAATGGGCGCCTCTTCTCCTGAGATAATTAATGGTGTTCGGGCTTCATCCAATAAAACACTGTCTGCTTCATCAACGACGGCAAAGTGGAGCCCTCGCAGCATCAGGTCGTCTATATCGGATGGTTTATCTCGTTCAGAGTGGTTAAGCAGCCTTTGGGCGTGAAGATTGAGTGAGCTGTTTTTTCCTTTCAGCAGGATGCTGTCTTTCAAATAATCAAAAGCCAGTTCATTGTTGGTGCAGTAGACAATATCGCAGGCATATTGCATCTGCCGTTCATTTGTTGGCAGGCCCTGAATAATAATGCCAATACTGAGGCCTAGCCGTTGATAGACCGGCGTCATTAATTCAGCATCTCGCTGGGTTAAATAATCATTAACCGTCACCAAGTGGGAAGGGATGCCGGCAAGCGCTGCGGTGGCAACGGGTAACGTTGCTGTCAGTGTTTTACCTTCACCGGTCTGCATTTGACCTATATTGCCGTAAATAATGGCAAGCCCACCCAGTAACTGGGTGTCAAAATGATACATACCCAGCTCCCGACCTGATACTTCCCGTATAACCGCAAAAGCTCGAGCTACTGAAGAGTGAGTGAGCCCTCTCTGGTAGAGCGCTGTTTTCAAGCTTTGGATTTCGTTATCGAGTTCCTGATCAGAGAGAGCAGATAAGCCTGGCTGGTAGTGCTTTATTTTCCAAAGCAGTGGGTAGTACACCCAAATCTGCGCCTGAAGAGGGCGCAAAACCATTGATGTCAGCCAGCGCCAGATTCTTGCAGGCATCTGTTGCCCGGGAATCGATTTCTGAGGGCGATCCAGCGTTGAAGCGGGGCGCCGCCTTGGGAGCTTAAACATCAAACTGCCTCAGGAATAGTCGCCTAATGTCACGGTACCAGCGCCAGAATAACGGTTCTGGTTCGTGTTCAAACAGCACATGCAGACGCTCATCGAACCGTTGGCGCGGTGCATTTTCAGCGTCAATATCTACCCGGAAGTATCCCTGATAACTCTGGAGAGGATACTCACGGTCAGGCGCCAGGGCTATCAGGCCTCCACCATCCGTTGATAAAGTGTGGCTTGGCAGAGTGTGTGTTGATGAAGGGTGTTGCCGGATTATCTCGGCACTGTATTCCTGGTCTGGGCTAGAGCTAAACTTGAGTGAAACACGTTTGGTATGGTTTCTGACCTGATCAATATCGCTCTCGGAAATAACTGTGGTCAATGGCAACTGGCGATAATTGACGATATAACCCAGCACATCGCCACGCTGAAAATACTTCCCTTCTATACCTGTGCGGTCAATAACCACTAACTCACCGTTGGTGGCTCCGTTAATTGAAAGTGACTGGATACGCTCTCTGGCTTCCTGAAGCTCATTATTAATAAAGCGTACTTCCTGAGACAGGATATCAGCCTGAATCCGGTCATTAATGGCTGCCTGATATCTCAATCGGGCTTCATCGGTCTGTGCGGTCAGTACCTTTTCTCTGGCGATAAGGTCAGGAGCACTCATGGTGATAACCGGTTGTCCAGGGGATACCTGTGACCCCGTTTCTGCCAGTTGCTTCTCAATAAAACCGTTGGCCGGAGCTCGGATAATTGCTTCCTGTGGTATATACACGACACCCTGACTATAGGTTTGATAGGGCATCGGGATTACCATCAATAATGATAAAATGAGGCCGAGGCAGATACAGGAATAAAGATAAATGGTTTTTCTTTTATGCCAGAGCTGAGGGTCGGAAACTGGTTTGGCAATCATTTTGGTCATTGGCGCTAACAGGCTGCTCCAGATAGACCAGCAGGCCAGTAAGACACCAATAAAGAAATATTTGGAAGCTACCAGTAATGATATGGCTACCATGACGAACAGTCGGTAAATGTAGGACAAAATCGCATAGCCACCCAGCCAGAAGGCTTCTGAACGGCTTTGGGCAATCGACTTCAATCCTTCAACCTTCAAAAGATACTGCTTGATCAGGTAACCCACCTGGGCATTACCCCTGGCAGCAAGGTTTGGAATTTCAAGGTAGTCCGCCAGAACATAGTAGGCATCGAAACGCAGCAATGGGTTGCCATTGAAAAGCAGTGTAGAGAAGCCACCAATCAGCATCACATTGAAAGCCAGGGCCCTGACGACGCCGGGTTCAACACTGACCCATACAATCATGGCGATAGCCGACATCAGCAGTTCACCGAGAATGCCAACAGCGCCTACGATCATTCGCTGGTATTTGTTATGAAAAGAGGACGCTGCAGAAGCATCAACATAAGGCACGGGAAACATCACAAGCAGCATGATGCCCATTTCATGCACTTCACCGCCCCAGCGTTTAACTGCGTAAGCATGCCCTAACTCATGTATGAGTTTTACGAAGGGATAAACAAGGGCCATTAACAGCAAGTTTTCTGTGGCCAGTAAGCGATCACTGATATTTTCAGTCAAGGGTTCCCAGTGAGTCACTGCCAGCACGCCACCGGTTAAAATGGTGAATAAAAAGAGAATGGCGCCTAAACGACTGAAGATGGTCGTGGCAATGAGCGACGTTGCGGAAAGAAATGCCTCCGGGTCTACCAGTGGTATTCGTATACTCAGGGGGGATTTAATCTGTTGCAGCCACCTGTTACGAATGACCTGAGTTCTTTGTTTCTGTAATCGATCAATATCCGGCAGTTTATCCGTTTGAATGACATTGGCTTTATTTAGCTGTCCAACCAGTTGAATTACCTCATCCTGTGTTGGCAGGTTGTCGCCCAGTTCCTCACAGGCTATTTCCCAGATCTGCTGAAGTGTGCGAGTGCCATCCATTAGTGCAATCATCTGGTAGGCAGCAGGCTTGAAGCGGTGGAATTGACCCGTCACATGATCCTGAAGTACATACCATACTTTTTCCCGATACACATGACGGTGGATATGAGCATGCTTTCGAAGCCGGACCTTCAGGTCTGCCACTTTATACCATGAGCTACTGAACAGCGATGCCGACATCTGTCACCTCAACCCCACCAGGACCATAACTTAAGCTGTAGCCACTCTCTGGTTTGTCTTAACCAGATTCCCAGAAGATTGCGTTCATCGATGGTGATTTTACCAATGCCTTCCATACCAGGTTGAATCTGGCTGGTATCTGACAGCAGCTCTCCTTCTACAATAAAGTAGGTTGAGCCATCCAGGGCTTCGGTTAAGGGAGTAATTTTGCTGAGTTTGAAATCAAAGGGGGTTTCCGGCAGTGCTGAAAGATGAAGAGTACCGTTTTGCCCGATGTGTGCATCAGCAATACGGTTTTCCTGCACCAGCATTTTAATGCGATATTGATCCAGCTCTGATACCGACAATAAAATTTCGCCCTTAGAGATAGAGCTGCCAAGGCGTTGATCAAGATCGCCACTGACGACCAGGCCATCAAAGGGGGCTGTCAGGTTGGCCCTTTCTAACTGGGTGTTAACAAGAGCCAGCTGTGCTTCAGCCTGCTGAAGCTGGGCGTTGATGATATTGATTTTTGCCCGGTCTCTGAATGCCAGTGCTTCCTGATATTGGCGATTGAGTTTTGCCTGCTCGGAAAGCCATTTCAGTTTTTCCAGACGCAGGTCTCGATCATCGAGGCTGATGAGTAAGTCTCCAGTACTGACGGTATCACCAGCCCGGGCATGGGTGCTTTCAATGTAACCATCATAAGGAGCGACTATGGCTCGCTGAGCAGAGCTTTCAATTCTGGCCTGAGTTGACAGGCGGTAGGTGCCCGTTGCAAAGGTAAAGAACAAAGAAAGGATGATCAAAATCAGCGCTGTGAGTTTTCTTCCCGGGTGATTCGGCCCTGTAAATCGCTTCAGCTGTGTTTTTCCACTGTCTACGGCTTTTCGCCAGAGAGAGCGGTCATTCAGTTGCTTGTCGTTTAGAGATGGACTTACGAGGCTGATAATACTCTGGCAGAGTTCTACCTCTTTATCGGTAAAGGGCTTTGCAGGGCTGGTTTCAAGAACAATAGCGCCTGTTATGTTGTGTTCTGAGTAAATCGGTATCGATAATATGCTGGCATCACCCTGTAGCTCTGACAGCTTTCTATGAGCCAGAATCAACATTGACGCACTTTCTTCTTTTTGAGGAAATCGAACAGGGCTACCCTGATCAATAGATTCATCCATTACCTGTTCAATGGCACGAACCAAATTCATTTTCTTGCCAAATTGTGTGTTGTGAGACAGGTATTTCAGGGTCGCATGATGGTTGTCATATTCTCCCAGGCTGACGCGATCACAATTTAAGAGTGTGGCCAGTTCGGTCACCAACCCCATTGCTGCTGCGGGATAATCGGGTTCTGCTAACACCCTGGTGAGAATGTTGACTCGGTCAGCGGTGCATTTCTGCTCAAAAGTCAGCGCTTCAAAACGGTGTTGATAGTCAATAACCTCAAGCCCAGCGGTACTCCACTGAAGTGTGGCCATCGCTTTCTGTAATGCTTCCTGAGAGTTTGCCTGCAGGGCAATGGCCACTAAAGCAATTGGCCTGTTTTTATTTGGAGAGTTATCGTTTGATTTTACCGGATAGAGCAGGGCAAACGTTTCATTAGTGTTTCCGTCACTTTCCAGTGTGCTGATTTGAGGTTGATCCCAGTGGGAGAGCTGACTGGCAAGTGCTTCCAATCTGGAGAAGTTGCTTGAATTCTCCTGCCAGGATGCCACGTTTAAGAGAGTATTATTGGTTTGAACCATGATCAGGCTGCAATGCAGTCCGTCGATCATGTAATTCTGCCCCAGCAGCCACTCCTTATAGTAGTCAGTGGATGACATGGCATTCAGTTGACTGGCGTTTTTTAACGTTTTTCTGGAGTCCGTAACTGCTTCTTCATCCATTGGCATTCGCTTCTATACGGCTGATGACTTTAAAAAAGCCATGATAAAACTAGGTGTATTATTTAGTTAACCGATGCACATTTCTTCTTGAAAGCGTTTGATATTTATTTTTTAATTTACGGGTAAATAAAATACCAACAAAAAGCAAGTACGTATATACCCTGTTATGGGGTGCATTGAGATGTCAGTGCTCAAGGAGGAGTTTGTGTTTATGTCACCCGGTAGCGCAGCTACGGTTTTCAAGAGGCTCACCCTTGCTGCGGCTTGGTTGGCGATCATGCCTTTTCATTCTCAGGCTGCTGATCTGCTTGAGGTTTATAAGCAGGCGCTGGATCATGACCCTGTCTACCGCGCAGGCATGTTTGAGCATGAAGCTTCCAAAGAAATATACACTCAGGCCCGTGCTGTTTTATTGCCCAGCCTTCAGTTTGATTACAGTAAGACAAAATCAAAACAGGATATTGTCAGTTCCGATAATACCGTCTTTGCTAAAGGCAGTACCTCCTTTCCTACGGATGAACAGAGCCTGACCCTGACTCAGTCTATCTACAGTTACAGCAATTGGGCTTATTTCAAGCAGGCCAAGGCTGAAGTCAGAAAAGTGGCTGCTGATCTTGAGAATGTTAGACAGGATCTCGTTATGCGGGTTGCTGCCGTCTATTTTACGGTGTTGCGTGAAAGCGATCGTTATCAGGCAGTGGAAGCGGAAGTAAAGGCGCTGGAAAAACATTTTCAACTGGTTGATCGCAAGTTTGCTAATGGTCTTGCCAACAGTACTGATCTTCTTGATGCAGAAGCCCGCTATATGCAGGCCAAAGCCCGGCAGATTGAAACGGCCAATACACTGCATGATGCACTTCAGGGTTTAAAGGAAATTGCCGGCAAGTTGCCGGATAGTCTGGATGCTCTTGGCCAAAACCTTGCACTTCAGCGCCCTGATCCCGCGACAATGAATAGTTGGGTCAATGATGCTCAGGCAAATAATCCGGTGGTGCTATCAAGGCAGAGTGCTGTCGATGTGGCCTGGCAGGAAGTTCGTCGCCAGAAAGGGGGGCACTACCCTACGTTTGACCTGGTGGTTACCCAGAGTTCAAAAGAAACGGGTGGCTCGCTGTTTGGTGGTGGTAGTGAGATAGATTCTCGTGATGTGCTTTTTCAAGTGAGCATGCCTCTTTATTCCGGTGGTGCGGTGTCATCAAGAGTTCGGGAGTCCATTAATCGTCATTACAAAGCTCAGGATGAATTGGAGCTTGTTCTTCGTCAGATTGCTCGTGAGACTCAGGCAGCTTATACAGGAGTTGTCAGCTCAATCATTAAGGTAAATGCGCTGCAGAAGTCTGTAGAAACCTATGAAAAGGCGGCAGAGGGGAAGCGGACGGCATTTGAGTCCGGCGTAATTTCCAGTGGCAGCGTTCTGGACAGTGAGCGGGAGTTGTTTATTGCCAGAAGTGACTTCTCTGCAGCTCGCTACGATTACCTGATGAATCATCTGCGCCTTAAGCGTGCGGCAGGAAACCTGTCAGAAGCAGATATTGTTGGGATTAACCGGTTGTTGAAGGGTGTCAGTTTATCAACAGACACAAAAGCACTGTTGGCCTTTGGGGCTGAATTCTAACGTTAGGACTGAGGTAATAAATAATGAGTGTTCAACTGTTGATTTACGGACAGGTAGAAGCCGTCAATAAAAAGCGTCATTCAGACTGGTCCATTAAAGCTGAAAATAATTATGACTTTGCCCGAAGCGTTAACTCTGTCCCCTTGATGGCGGTGGAGTTTCCAAAAGCGTCTCAGGACTACGCTATTGTATTTGCCGGTAAAGACAACGATGTTGTTCCAGTGGTCGTTATGGGTGTTCGTGAAGGTGAGAACGCTTATGTTGACGAACAGGGACAATGGAAAGCGCCTTATGTGCCTGCATTTATCCGCCGCTACCCATTTGTGTTTGCAACATCCGATGAAGGGAAAACCCTGACACTCTGTCTGGATGAGACTTATGAAGGCTGCAACCAGGAAGGTCGAGGTGAGCGTCTGTTTGATGCAGAAGGTGAGCAGACTCAATACCTCGAAAAAGTATTGAGCTTCCTGCAGGACTATCAGGCTCAGTATCAACGCACGCAGTTATTCTGCAAAAAACTGAATGAGCTGGGGCTGCTGGAAGAGATGGGCGCGAAATTTACGCTGCCTGGCCAGGAAGAACGTACTCTGACCGGTTTTAAAACCATCAACCGTGAAAAGCTGAAAGGTATTCCTGCTGACGAGTTGGCTGCTCTGATGGCCAATGATGGTTTGGAACTGATTTATCTGCACCTTCAATCCCTGAATAATTTGAATAAAGTGATTGAACGACTGCCGAAGCAGGTGATCTCATCCAGTGAGATTGCAGGAGCAGAAAACAGTGCGGATGTGAACACTATGTCTGTAGAAGCAGGGTCTGCAGAAGCAGGCGTTCACTAAGGCATACCAAGCCTTGGTGTTGATGTTGATAGGGCTCTCATAATAGCACGACTTAGGTCGTGCGTTTTGCTGTAAGGGTGTTGTTGATGTCTTTAATCGAAAAAGGTTTCCAGTCTTGGCACTGACCAACTGAGACTGGAAGCCATTGGATTCAGAACAATAACAAACGGACCGGCTAATGGATAAGCAATCTCCAAACAGCAAATCATACCCGTCAGATATTGCTGCAGCGGCTCGTAAGGGCTTATTTCCCAGGTTAAACCGGCTGTTTGAGAAAATGTTCCGGCAGGATCGGCTGCAGGAACGACGTAAAAGGCTGGAGGATTTCTTCACCCTTGAGCAATTAGAGCCCAGGTTGCTGTTGTCTGCTGATCCTATTGCCGCACTTCAGGATAATGCGCTCCAGTTAGAGCAGGATGCTAGCGTTACCCTGGACGTGGTTACCGAAAATGAGCAGCAGTATCTTCGTTTGGTCGACGAAAATGATACGGTGCTGGGTAAGAAGAGTATCAGTGATATTGCGGCGGGTAGCACGATCACTGTCACGGGTTCAGACGGTGCTGATACTTTCACCGTTGACCAGTCTTTCCTGGACTTGGGTGAACAGTCTTTTGTTGTTCAGTTTGATGGTAAAGGTGGTAATGACACAGTAGCGGCAGCTGATAATGTCACCAGCAGTGCCTGGCAGATTAACGGTGAAAATGAAGTTTCCATGGGCGCCAACGGCATTGTGGAATTTCTGAATGTCGAAGCGCTGCAGGCGATGCAGACTGATGACTCACAGCATGTCCTGGCTGCCATCAATAATAACTATCACTGGCAGGTTGATGCAGAAGGGCAGGGTGTTGTATCCACGCTGGATGATCTTCCTGGCAGCATTCTGCAGACGGCAAGCACTGTTTCCATCAGTTTTGATGGCTTCGATAGTCTGGGTGGTAGCGGTGCTGACTATCTGGACTATAGCCAGTATGCCACTGGCGTGGTGGTGGATCTTGATGCCGGTACGGCCACTGGTTTTGATAGTGTCAGCGGCTTTAATACTCTGGTGGGCTCTGCCCATAGCGATACTTTAACCGGCGACAGCAATGACAACCTGTTTGTGGGTGGTATCGGTGATGTCATCTTCGGTAACGGTGGTTTTGACACGGTGCTGAACCAGCAGCACGATTCCGATCTTAATCTAAATGTGACTACAGAACAGGTACCGGATGAAAATGATCCGGCCAGCACTGTGACGGTTACTACCTTTGAATATCAAAGTGGTGCCTGGACTGAAGGTAATAACGGCTCATGGACGTTTACCTCAAGCGGTCAGATGGAATTGCAGGATGTCGACCTGATTGGCGCCATTGGTGATGGTAATGATAACCGGTTTGATTTTTCTGCAGCGCCGGTACAGGTCTACCTTGAGGGCGGTGCCGGTGATGACACCCTGATCGGTGGTAGTAAAGACGATATTCTTATTGGTGGTCTGGGTATTGATCAGTTAACCGGTGGGGCCGGTTATGATCAGGTGATTGAAGTTCGGGCGGCAGACTTTGTGCTGGCCGCCAATACCTTGAAAGCCAATAACGATGATGATGAACTGGACACGCTGGAAGGCATTGAGAGTGTCTATCTGAAAGCATTGGCAGAAAATGGCGCGGGTAAAACCCTGGATGCCAGTGCCGCCAACAACTTTGACATTACCCTGGTGGGCACGGAGTATGCCGATACCATTACCGCTTCAGATTTCGGCGATACACTGACCGGGGGTGGTGGTGCTGATATCATCACTGGCGGTGCCGGAGCCGATGACCTGGTGGAGGATTTTTCCGGTCGGGGCATCATCAGTCAGGCCGATCCTTTCGATATACTGGATCCTGTTTATAAGCTGGATCTGGCCCAGGGCACTTCAGAAGTCTGGATGATTAGTATTCCGACCGGGCAGAGCGGTGATGGATTTACTCTGACCATTACCGATGCCAGCGGTTCTTACACCACAGGCACAATCGCCTGGGATGCCGATGGCTGGGATATTGTCCGAAATATTGAACAGGCCATGAACCTGCAGTTTGGCCAGGTTGTTGTTGAACAAAACGATGATGGCAGCTGGCGGTTTGAATTTTCCGCCCGGTATGCCGGAAAGGCCATGGCTACCGCTGTTACCGCCAGTGAGAGTAATGTTGTGGTGGCGATAACTGCCGGTACTCAGGTGCTGGACACCCTTAACGGTTTTGGCAGCAACGATCAAATATCCCTTTCTGGCAGTGGTTTAAGTGACGTTGTTGATCTGTCTGTGTTTGCTGGTAAAGCCCAGATCCATACCTACGGTGGCAGCGATACGATTACCGGTGCACAGGGTATCAATGTAATTGATGCTGGCGCCGGCAGTGATACTGTCTTTGTAACGTCTATCAGTGCCGATACCGTCGATGGTGGAACAGGCACAGATATTCTTGTGGCTGACCTGAGCAGTGAAACCAGTGGTATCACTATTGATCTGGATAACCACCAGCTAACTCTGGGTAATGTGACGCTGGCCCATCAGGGCTTTGAATCCTCTGGGTTGGTGGGCGGTGCCGGTGATGATGCTTTTGATGCATCAGGCTTCACCGGTGTTTCCACCAGTGTTGAATTAAGCAAGATTGCCGGCTGGGATGAGCTCACTCTCCATACGCTGAGGATTACACTGGACGACAGTGGTTCAACCATTCTGGATATTGATCTTTCTTCTGCCAGTACCCTGGAAGCGCTGATTGACCTGATTAATGCGGCTGATGACCGGGACACCGGGGCGCTGAGTGTCAGTTTCAACCAGGAAAATTCCCGCCTTGAATTTACCGGTTTGTCGGCTGTTTCTGTGCCGGATTATGACGACAGTGCAGTGACCATTGTGGATCTGTTCGGTCTTACCGGTATGGTCAATAACTCTGCCATTAACGGTCTGAGTTTGAGCTTGCTGGCATCCCTGCAGCTCACCAGCCAAAAAGGTAACGGTGGGGCAGATAGCTACCTCGGTTCCGAGGGACGTGATTACTTTGATATTGATACCGGTGATACTTCCGTAAACGGTGCTGGTGGTTATGACACAATTGCCGCAGCTACCAATAACTCTCAGGTTCGACTGGTTCTGACTGATAGTGCACTGACCTGGCAGGATGGGGATGACAGTACCACCACTGGTGATCACAGCACCACACTGGCCAATATTGAAAATGCCCGGTTAACCGGTGCGTCCGGAGCTACGTTACTGGATGGCAGTGCCGCCAGTATGGATCAGGTATTGGATGCTGCAACCACTACCGCTGCCCTGAAAGGCGGTGCCGGTTCCAACGAGTTGCGCCTCAGTGTGGATGGTCGCTCGGATTCCGCTACGGATAAAGTGCAGGTCACTCTTGATGATACTGCCACGGGCAATGATGTGGTCTTTTATGGTGGCACCGGTGATTTTGAGCTCAGTGTTCTGGATTGGGCGGATATTACCGGCGTTAACTATACGGCAGTGAGTGAATCCAATGGTGATATCACCATTAACAGCGCCATCGAATGGGCTGGTGGCAATATCAAGTTCAGGGCAGCCAACGGCAAGATTACGGTCAACAATAATATCATCACCGATGACGTTACCGGTGTGGCGGGGAATATCACCCTTGAGGCGCGTAATATTGTCATCAGCGACAATGTGACTCTATCTGCCCAGGGGAGCTACCTGGCCAATAATGGCGATATTACTTTAGAAGCCATTGATGGTCGCAACCTGGTGTATGGCAGCCTGGAGCATGGAGCGGCCTCTACCTTGGCTGCTCTGCCATTCTATTACAATGTCGATATCCTCAAAGCGACGGTGATCATTGGCGATGCCACGATTCGCGGGAAGGATATTCATATCCGTGCCCGAGCAGAGTCGAATCCTGACAAGGATATGAATAATGATGATGGCATTTTTAATAGTGGCAGTTCATTTCTTAGCGACCTGCAGAGCGATATTGAAGATTTCAAGCTGATTGCTGCGGTCAGTCGTTCTGATGTAACCAGTAAAATAACGATCTCTGATAACGCAGTACTGAAAGGTGACAATATCACCATCGAGGCGAACTCCATTGCCAATGTGACTGCATCGCCAATCTCTATTGCCGTAGCGGTTGCCGTGGGTGTTGTGGATACGGAGTCCACAGTAAACGTCAACGGTACCCTGCTGGCCGCTGGTGATATTACGATTTCCAGTAGAACGGATAACTATCTGGATGTGAATGCGGAACCCATATTCGGTAAGAGCGGCTATGCGGGCAGTATAGCTGTCGGTATTCTCAATTCTGATTCAGGGGTTTATGTCAATCATGGTAGCAGCATTGTTGCCGGCGGTGATTTGAGTGTTAAGGCCGCGAATGTTGATTACAGCTATGTGTACGCCGCCAGCAGCGCTGGTAATAAAGGTAAGCTGGCAGTCAGTATTGCAGCCCATGTTGAAGAGGGGGACACCGAAGCCGTCCTGGCCGGAGATGTGCTGGTACAGGGTGACACAGATGTTCATGCCGTGCAGAAGCAGGTTCGAACCGGTGGGTTCTCCGGCGGTATGGGAACGCTTGCCGAGGCTATTGTTGACCGTGTGCCCACGATTTTTGATCGTTTTGAGGATTCGTTAAAACAAAAAGTGGCCTATAGCGGGCTCTTTCCTGCAGATTCCTGGTTACAGAAAAAGATTCGGCCCAGTGACCGCCTCAAACCCACTAAATTCACTGCGGGTATTGCCTTCACCTACGCAGAAGACCGGAATCACGTTAACGCCACCATTGGCCAGCAGGGGCAGGACAGTGATATTCAGGTCGGTGGTGATGTGGATGTCCAGGCCAGTGTAGACAGTCGTTTAATGACCTCAACGTCATCGGTCTCCAGCAGTCCCTCCCAGTTAAGTCAGGTAGAAGGGGTGGCGGGTACTGATACGAGCAGTGGCGAGTTTAAACAGGTACCGTTTGGAGCGGCTGTTTCTGTCACTATTGCCTCTCTGGACAATAAAGCCCAGGCGCATATTCTGGGTAATACCCGTCTGGACGCCATGGGGGCTATCAATGTTGATGCGGATAGTCAGAACCTCACCGGACTGATTGCACCGGATACCACGTTTAAATACGTGAAGCCCACCCTGATTGGTAAAAATGAAATAGACAGTGACTATGCCCTGAAAAAAGGCGACCTGATTCGTTTTGATGATTCCAGTTACCAGTGGTCCGATGAGTATAAACAGCCTGAAGAGGATTTCTTTGGCTTTGGTGCCGTCTATAAATTCCTTGGAGATGATCAGAGTGACATCATCTTTAATGAAGAGGATTTTTCCGATGCGACCCGCTGGGAGTGGCTGGGTAATGAAATAACCAGTTTCCCCTACCAGTTGCTGGGCGGTGATACCGATGTGTATCTCCTGGATAACGATATAAATTCCGAAGCGGCCGGTGCCAAGGTGTCTCTGGCTCTGAACTTTTCACTGCTGAATACCGATCAAACAGCAGATGCCCGTATCAAGGATGGTGTCCAGATTAATCAGCGAACGACGTTCAGTAACGTCTTTGATTCTGCCAGCGAAATTGATGCGTACAATGCCGTTAATCAACTAGCACCAGGGTTATGGTCAGCATCCGATAGAAACCTTTCCGTTGATTCAAAGGTCATCAATCAGTCGGTTGAATGGGTGGGCAACAAAACCTCAACCGATACCAGCTTCTCATTCCTGAAAAAACTGTATGCACTTAATGGGGCGTCATCCAGTGGTAATGGTGTCGGTGCCAGTGTCTTTCTCAATGATGTAAACGTGACCAGTCAGGCCCTGATTGAAGATGGCGCCATTATTTATGCGGATAAACTTTCTGTCACTGCGGATACTGATGTGTTTGCTGTGGGCCTTGGTTATGCTGGCGGCTCAGGTACGGCCAGTCTGGGTATCGCCGGTCTTTATATGCAGAACAGCCTATCCAGTACAGCCCTGGCTCAGGTTGAATCCGGTGTGACTGCAGATATCGGTTCACGTCTTGGTGATATAAACAATATCGAACGTTTAACGGTTACTGCCGACAATCGTGTTGACTTGATTGTCGCGGCGGGTGCCATGGGGTATGGCGGTTCCTTTGGCGTCGGGGCTTCTTCTGCGGTCAGTGATATCACCAAGGTGACTAAAGCGCTGGTGGGTACTGAAGATGCTTCCACAGTTGATGGTGCCGTGCTGGTGAATGGAGATGCCTTGGTCAAGGCTCACAGCGATGGCCTGGTGATCGGTACTGCGGTCAGTGCATCCTGGGCTACCGGCAAGGTGGCACCGTCCGGTGGTGAGGAGCCGGCCACCACTAACAGCACCTATGGTGTTAGCGTTTCCGGTGCCTTTATTTTCAATACGGTGAATAACACCACTGCATCCAGCGTCGCCAACCTGACCAGTTTTAACGCCGATGCCCTGACCTTAAAAGCCACTGAACAAAGCGGTGTCTTTGCCTTTCCGATCACTTATTCCAGTGCCACGGCTCAGAAGTTCGCCCTGGCGGCTGCCGGTATCGGTTTGCGTAATGATGCCACTTTTACTATCAGTTCCGGCGTTGACCGTGTTACTACCATGGAGGTGGATACACTGGATGTGCTGGCCAGTAACGACAGTATTGTCATCACTACCTCCGCTTCTGCGGCGCTTTCCGGGCTGGCAGAAACCTCGGTGGGTGCCAGCAGCAGTATTGCCCTGGCGGGTAATGTCTCCATTAATAATGTGACTGCGGATGTTGATGCTTACTTAAAAGACATTGATAGCCTGACAGTCAAAGGCAAAGACAGCGACGGCTTTGGCGCGAAGATTGACGCCAGAGATGAATCTGAAATTTACGCCATTGCCCTTGGTGTCGCCTATGCCGGTAATGGTGCGGTTGGTGTTACCGTAGCAGAAAATAATATCAACAGTGATATTGATGCCCTGATCAGCAATACCGATCTTACATCGCAAACCGGCAAGGTCCGTCATCAGGCTGTAAGCGAAGCGGATATTGTCGCTGTTACTCTTGGTGCAGCAGTTACTAAAGAAACGACGCCGGATTTTGATACCAAAGTTGGTGTTTCGGTGGGCGCGGCGGTCAGCAGTAACCTGGTGCGAATGAACACCCGTGCCCGGGTTACGGATGGCAGCACCATTACCATACCGGGCAAGCATCTTGATGATTCCCGTCTTGATATCAATGCCCACAACAACACAGATATTATCGGTGTCGTGGTGGCAGCCTCTGTTGGTTTGCAAAGTGGTTCGACCACCACTGTCAGTTTGAGCGGTGCTGGTGCCAGTGTCAGCAACGAAGTGTATGGCGATACAGAAGCCCTGATTGATGGTTCAACCATACAGCAGGGTGCTTCTACTACGGCTGCGTCCGATGCGGCAACCGGCGTTTATCTTGATGCGGATGCCAATGGCTTTATTTCTGCCACGGTCGTTGCGGCCAGTCTGGCCTATGCTGGTTCCACAACCGGTACCGGGGTTGCGGGTGCGATTGGTGTCAGCCTGGCTGAAAATACCATCGGAAAAGACCCGAAAAACAGTAATAAGTCAAATGCTATCCGGGCGGTGATTAACGACTCGGATATTGATGTTTCTGGTGCAGTCAGTACCGATGCAGAAAGCAAGCAAAAGATTTCCTCGGTCATTACCTCCGCTGCTGTTGCTCTTGCCAAGTCTGAATCTTCTTCGGCGGGCGGCTTGAGTGGTGTTGGTGCATCCGCAACAAATAATGTGGCAGTGGATATTACCTCAGGTATTACTGCGACGGCTCCCGGCAAGACTGTACTTGCCGATTCTCTTACGGTTAAGGCCAAAGACGATTCAGATATTCTCAGTACAGCCGTTGGTGCATCAATTGCTGGTGCTTACTCCGGTTCCGGCAGTGTTGGCAGCTTGAGTATTGGCGTATCTCTGGCAGAAAATACCATAGACTCCAATACGTCGGCGATACTGGAGCAAGTGGATGTGGGTTCTTCTGATCGTAAGATTGGCAAGGTATCGCTTTCTGCGACGTCTAATGCAAAAATCACTGCAACGTCCATAGCCGCATCACTATCAGCGGCCTATTCGGCTTCATCCGGTGGATCGCTTTCCTTAAGTGGCGGCGGTGCTTCTTCAACCAATCGCATCACCGGAAGTACGTCAGCTGTTGTGCGTAACAGCAGTTTGACCAGCATTTCCGATATTTCTGTGACTGCCAGCAATACCTCTACCATTGATGCGACCGTTGTCGCCGCCTCTGTTGCTGCAGCTGCAGACACCAGCAGTGGCAGTGCCGGTGTTTCTATTGGTGCGGCTGTGACCAGCAACCAGATCGGTATCAGCGATAGTGATCGGCAAGAGGTTCTTGCTTATCTGGAAAACACCGAGGTCGATACCTCTGGCAATTTAACGCTTTCTGCTACCGGTAATATGACCATCAATGCAGATACCGGCGCTGGCTCTGCAGCTATTGCTGGCAGCACTGGTGGTGCTGGTATTTCCGGAAGCGGCTCTGGAACCGAAGCAACAAACAGTATTTATGGCCAGGTGCTTTCCTACATCGATAACACTGCTGCAGATCTTAGTGTTATCGCCGGTGACCTCAGTCTTTCTGCTACTGACAATTCTGATATTACCAGCACGGCGGTAGGTGCCTCGCTTGGTATTAGCTATGCGCCATCCAGTGGCAGTGGCTCACTGAGTATTGGCGTATCACTGGCTGAAAACAGTATTGATGTAAATACTGCCGCCAGATTAATAAATGTGAATGGCGGTGCATCTGATCGCAAACTGGGAGCGGTCAGCGTTACTGCTGCATCAACAGGCAGTATTAAATCTGAGTCTGTTGCGGTATCTATTGCGGGCGCACTGGGGCAGTCAGGGTCACTGTCTCTCTCTGGTGCTGGTGCTGTTTCAAACAACACCATTAATGGCATGACCGAAGCGTCTATCAAGGATAGTGACCTAATCAGCAGTGGAAATATTTCACTGAGTGCTGGTAATAGTTCTGAGATTGAAGCTCTGGTAGTTGCAGCAACACTCGCGGGATCAGTGGGTACCGGTGGTAGCAGTGGTGCTGTCTCCGTTGGTGCTGCTCTGACCAGTAACACCATCGGTACGGATAAGAATGATCGTTACGGTGTTCTGGCGTATCTGGAAAATAGCAGTATTGAAGCCGAAGGTGACCTGACCCTGTCTGCCACTGGCAACATGACCATCAATGCAGATGCCGGTGCAGGTTCAGCATCAGTGACAGGTAGCAGTCAGGCTGCTCTTGCGGGTAGTGGCTCTGGTGCCAGTGCGGAAAACACAGTTTATGGTCAGGTTGAGTCGTATATCGATAACACGCCGGCTGACCAGGCAGCTACCAGCAGTGAATGGATTCTGGTTGATGACCTGAGTTTGGCGGCAACCAATACCTCAAAAGTGACCAGCACCGCTGTTGGTGCTTCTCTTGCGGGAAGTTATGCCGGAGGCTCAGGCTCTGCAAGCCTGACCGTTGGTGTTTCACTGGCGGAAAACCAGGTCGATATTGATACAGCAGCCAGACTTGATCATGTCAATGGCGGTAAAGCGGATCAATTAAACGGCAGTGTGTCTCTTTCTGCCTCATCGGATAACACAATCAAGACACATTCCGTGGCTGCGTCTCTGGCTGCAGCGTTTGGCTCCTCGGGTGCGGTCGCTCTCAGTGGTGGTGGTGCCTATTCAGGTAATACCATTAGTGGGTCGACAGAAGCCCTCGTTGATAACAGTGATCTCTACAGTGATGGGACGGTATCCATCACTGCAGGAAATACCTCTCTCATTGAATCCACTACTGCGGCGGTTTCTGCTTCTATTGCGGCGGATTCCGGTGGTGGCAGTATCGGTGTTTCTATCGGTGCTGCGATTACTGAGAACAAGATTGGTCAGAGCAGCGACCGTTACCGCGTCAAGGCGGCTCTCAATAGCAGTAGTCTCGTTACCGAGGACGATTTAACCATCACTGCCAATAACTCCATGACCATTAAGGCTGGTGCGGGTGCTGGCTCTGCTTCGGTGGTGGTGAGTACTGGCGGTTCGACACTGGGTGCCAGTGGCTCCGGGGTGGGAGCCACCAATAAGGTTTATGGTGAAACCAGTGCCTGGATTGATAACAGCCAGTCTATTGAGGCAGGGGTGATTGATGTCAGCGCCACCAATAACGCTTCTATTACAGCGGTGGCTGGTGCTGCCAGCCTCGGCTTTGGCCTGGCGCCAGATGCCGGTGCAGCCATTACGGTTGCAGCATCCATTGCTGAAAATACCATCGACTCTCTGGTAACGGCGAAGGCTGTGGGCGACAGTAGCAGTACACCCCGGATAAAGTCTGAGTCACTTGCCGTGACCGCAGCGGATACGTCGGTGATCGATGCCCAGGTGGTGGGTGTTTCTGTGGGCGCAGGGTTGGGTGTTTCAGTGGGTGCTGCAATCTCTGTGGGTGCTGCGGAAGGGACTAATAATGTCTCAAATCAGGTCTCTGCTTCTATTGAAGATCTGACCGTTGAAAACCACAACGGCGGTGTGAACGTAGCGGCTACAGAATCTACCACCGTGAAGTTGAAAGCAGAAGCGGCATCCATTTCCATTGGTGCGGGTTCTGATATTGGTTTCTCTCTGTCTGGTGCGGGTGTGAAAGGTACCAATACCATAAACAACAGCACTCAGGCGTTTATCCGCAATGCGGAAATCAGGCTGGTTCCCCGTGCGGACTATGAAGGTGCAAGCCTTATTGAAGAACTGCTGGAAAATGATCTGGTTGAGTTTGCCGATGGTGTCTATCGCTATATTGGCAGTGACCTTGATCTTTCTCCTGATTTTGAGTCTGACGGCTACCAGTATGATGATAATGGTAGCCGTGTTGCAGGCCCATTTACCCAGGTTGCTGCTGGCCAACAGTTCTATTTTATTGATGGTACTTACCGCAATAATGGTTCAGCAGAGCTGTCTCTGGAGAAAGCCATTGCGGTAGCCGCTGCGCTGCGTGCCGAAGCTCTCACAGCAGAGGCCGGTACTTATGAGAATCATGCCAATACGGCTCAAAGTGCAGCGGATGCAGCTCAGGCATTGGCAGATGCTGCCCAAGCTGAGGCTGATAGCCTGGCTGCCTTGGCAGATACTGCGGTGGAAGCATCGTTAAATGCCAGCACGTCCAATGCTGTAGCAAAAGCGGAAGCTGCAGAGCAGGCCGTTGCCGCATGGCAGGCAAAGCTGGAAAACGTTGCTGAACTTCAGGAAGCAGCAGATCAGTTGCAAGAAGAAGCAGATGTCTGGAATGCAATCCATGCAGCTGCCAAGTCGTCGGCAGACGATGCTCAGGCACTGGCGGAGAGTACAGCTGCAGAGGCTGGCCTGGATACTTCAGCTGTTTCAGCGCTGAAACCTGATTGGGCATTGTTAGACCTTGAAGAAGTCAAGAGCTCAACACCCGCTGCTGACTGGGAGCTGGTTTACGCAACTGCAGATTATGGTGACCAGGATATTTCCGTTACCGCAGTTAACAATGCTGCGATTACTTCGGTAGTCGGTGCTTCCAGTGCCTCGCTCGGAGCCGGTAAAGTGGGGGCTGCCGCCGCTATTGGTGTAACGCTGTCTGAAAATACCATTGGGTCAAGTCATCAGACTTCTGCCTATATAGAAGACTCAAAACTGACATCACTAAACGATATTGTTGTTGATGCCCAGTCAGTGTCGACTATCGATAGCACCGTATATGGTGCAGGGGTAGCAGTTGCCGCTGGTAAATTTGCGGTTGGTGGTGCAGGTGTTGGTATTGACCTGAACAACTCCATCGGTGGCAGCACCACTGCGTATGTGAACAACTCAGCCATGGTGGCTGGGAATGACATTTCTATTACTGCTGATGCTGATGGTCAGGTCGTCAAGGCCGATGCGGTTGCCGTTGCCATATCTGCTGCTATTGGTCTGGGGGGCGCTGTCTCCATATCCGCAACGGATATTGATAACACCATTGAGATGGCAGTGAATGCCTGGCTGAATGTAGACGACAGTCAAATTATTGCTGATCAGGATTACCGTGTTTTTGCAGGCAATGATATTGATGTTGCCAGCCATGCCAACGCTCTGATGAAAAATGTGGATGCAACTGCGGTTACTTTCAGTGCGGGACTGGCCGGTGCCAGCGGTGGCGGTGTTGATATTACCAATCTGGTCAATAACCAGGTGAATGCAACCATCAGTGGCGCTGAAAACAGCAGTGCAGTTATTGGTTCTGTCGGTGATATCAATCTTAAAGCGAGTGAAACCACCGATTTAAGTATTAATGTGACGAATGTTGCACTCAGTGCCAGTATCGGTGGTGCCCTTGGAATTGCTCTTGTTCGCAATGATGTTCGCAGCTCGATTTCCAGTAAGGTCAAAGACACGGCGCTGGAAGCTAATAATATTTATATCGATGCTCTTGCGGATAACAACATCCATAAGACTCAGGCATTTGGTTTTGCTGCTTCACTTGCGGCTGCCAGTGCCAACCGTGCAGATGTCGATATCACCACCACTGTTTCTGCGGTGACGGAGTCAGCCAAACTCACTGCGGTTGATGAAATCGTGATTAATGCCGGAGCCACCAACTATGCCCGCGCAGATGCCAGCGGGGGTGCCGCTGGTGCGGTTGCTGCTGGAGCCATGGTGGCGGATATTGAACAGGGTAAAGACGGCTCTGAAGATGTATTGGTAGAAATCGGTGATGGCTCACAACTGGGCGCTGCCAATATAACTGTGAAAGCGTCTGGTAATGATGATCTACTGCCGGAGACCATTGCTGCCTCCGGTGGCTTCGTTGCTGGTGCCGGAGCAGAAAGTAATGTTACCAGTTATCAGTCAGTGGTCGCTAATATTGGCAAGGGTGTTGTGATTGAGGCTGACCAGTTTGACCTGAGCAGTACTCTGGATCAAACCGTCGATGCCAGTGCGGATGCCTTTACTGTTGCGTTAGCTTCAGGTGCTGGAGCTGGGCTAAACATCACCATCAAAAGCTATGCAGATGTGAATATTGGAGCCAGTACCGGAATACTTGACTCTGCTAATCCATCATCCATTACTGCACATGATATCAACATTAATGCTCTGAACCGCTTTGATAAGTCGCGATTCAGTAATGGTAAGTCTCTCAGAACAGGTTCCGGTAATATTGTCGGTGTCAATGTGATGGTGAGTCAGACCATTCTGAATAATCATGCGCGCATTAACCTGACCGACGACGTGGAGCTGATTGCGGAAGGCAGTTACGACGATAAGGCCACCGTTCGCATTGAAGCTCAGAATGACATTACCACCGTCGATAGTATTACCCTGGAAACCGTCAGTGCGGTTGGCGGCATCAACGCAGCGACCAGTAAGGTAGAGGCAAACTCCGATGCCAAGGTGAATATTGACGGAGCGGTAATAGAAAATGTCACGGGCAAAGTATTTGTGACCGCCAAAACCGATTCTGAGAATCGTGCCAGTGCCGATATTCTTGCGGTTTCCGGTCTTTCCAGCGCTGCCACTGGTGTCGCTCTTGCCACTACCAACGCTCGAAATAACGTCAGTATTGCCAATGCCTCCATGAAGGCTGGAGACGTTTATCTTTATGCCGGTAAGAGCAGTCAGGGTGTTCTGAACATTCTTGAGAGCAGTGCCAATGTTGAGCTGACGGCGGTTTCAACCTCTGCCAATGTTGCGGTTCCTTATCCGGAAGCAAAAATTACAGAAACCAATACTATCAACCTGGGTAATAACGCTGATATCAAGTCCATGACGGATATTACCATCGAAGCCCGTGAAGGGATTGGTGGCAGTGAGCGGGCGAAAGAGTCTGGTCTGACGCTGTCTATTTCCGGTGTGCCTTATGGTGTGGACATTGATCGTGACGGCAGTGTCACTTCCAATAATCAGTTCTCAGTTGCGGATTCTGCCCAGGCGACAGCAGGTGTTAATAATAAAACTTTCCTGCAAATTCGTCCGGTTGCTGAGATACAGAGCATCCTTAATGACAGCAGCAAAGTCAGCGCTGATGGTGTGATCAATGTTGATGCTCTGACTGACGATGATAAAAAACTGCTGTTTGGCGTAGATAATGCAGAAGGTGAGGTGGTTATTCCAGAACTGCCAGAGGATGTGGTGTATGTGATGGAGGAGCTTGCGCTTAGCACCATCAACTTCCTGGTTACGCAGGATACGGTCATTGAACACAATGGCAGCTATTACCAGTACACCTCTCAGAACAGCACTGAGATTGACCTGAAGCAGGAAAATTACAACAACAAAAACCGCTGGACGAAGCTGAATCTGTCATTGGCGCAGATAGAGTCTCTGGGCTATCCGGTTTACGAAAGCTCAATCACTGATGCTCTTGCCAGTGCCATGACCGGTGAGTTCTTTGTGGTTAAGCCAAAAGAGCTGGATTCACCAACCCTGACGTTTACCAATCTCAGTACCGTGCTGTTTGAGCAAAAGGCCCAGGTAGAAAGCTGGATCCGTGATCACAGTACAAACTCTGAAGCGGTGGCTCGCTACCAGGTTCAGTTGGCAGAGATCAATAAAAAGATTGATGAGCTGGGTCTTTCCGATTATGTACATTCTGTGGATGCCGGTCAGATCGTTAAGGCACCGGACGGGAATTACTATAAGAGCAAGATCAACCAGGAAAGTATTCTTGAGTTAGCGGACTATTCCGACACAGCGTTGTGGCAGAAAACCAGCTCAACCACGGGGGCCTGGGATTATACTGATACCGCTAATGCCACCAGCAAAGTCTACAATCAGGCTCTTGATATCCTGATGGTGGACCTGCCGGATGTTTATGCAGCGCCCGGTTCCGTCTATCTGCAGATTGATGGTAAAACGGCTGAGACCCTGGCTGCCCAGGAGAATATGGACAATCTCCATGCCCGGGAAGGAGCAACCATTCAGATCGTCAACAGCACACCGTTTGCTCTGCGGGTGAATGATGCCATTGTTCAGGATACCCAGCGTGTTGAAATGGTCGGCGGCTCCCTCAAAACCTATACTCCAGGTGCTGTTCAGATTAACTATAAGGATGTGAACTCCATTGCTGTTCGTGGTGGTGCTCAATCCACGGATGATCAGGGACGTAGCTCTGATTCGCCTAACGAAATCATTATCTTCCAGGATACCGATCCACAGTTTATTAAAGATACCTACGGAAGCTTCACCCTGCCTGAGATTCCTCAGGGTATGTATATTCAGGGCAATGTGGTGAATGAAAATGGTGGGGCGTATATCAATAACCGGGAAGGTTCCATTGAAGTCTCTACCCAGATTCGAGCTGAGACCGTTAATATCTTTGCTGCTGGTGATTTCTCCCTGAACTCTGACGCCTGGTTCCATACGAATAAAGATCCACGGCAGTATATTAATTATCAGCTAATGAGGAACTTTGTTTACAACAAGGATGGAAACTCACGTTCCTATCAGACAGGTTTAAGTGACAGCTCGCTGATCTACACACTGTTTAAGGCTAACTACAGCGTACTGACAAACAGCATTAATGTAGATAACTCACAGATTGTCTCCATGGGAAAAATTACCCTGACCGCCCGCTACCTCAATATCAATGGATTGATTCAGAGTGGGGTGAATACAGTTTACCTGGAGATTGATGAAAACTTCCGTGGTGGCTCTAAAAATGTCGATTTGACCAATAAGAAGGGACAGGCCATTGCAGGCGTCAGCTTTGCCAACCCCAACGACAGCAGTAATGTCAAAGTACCTGTCGATGGTTACTGGGATGCTGTACGACAGGCGATTATTGTCGACGATATTGTGCCTGCCGGTGGGGAAGTGGTGATTTCCGGCCAGGTTATCAGTACCGGCAATGGTCGTATTGTGGCGGCCAGTGGTTATGCCTCTGTAGATATCAACAACAAAAGCGGCTATGAGCTGGTGATGAACGATATTGATAACCGTCAGTATCGTGAAGGCAAGATTACCATTATTGACAGCAAGCAGCTGACCAAGGATGAGTATCAATACAATGGCTCCGGTGCAACTCACACCAAATACACGGGTACGTTAATTCCTGCTACCGGTAATGACATCGCAAGAATCGAGTACGCGCAACAGAGTACCAGCACTGGTGATGCGGATTCTTTTGCTTATAAAGTTGCCGCCGGCTCCCGTTATGTCTGGACGGAAGGACAGAGTAAAACCAAAACAACAGTTCGTAAGTACGAGAAAAAGAGTTTTAACTTGTTTGGTGGTAATACCGACTTTGATGACTGGCTGGCTAAAGACAATAGTTACAAGTGGGAAACAGTCGAATTCACCGATAAGCAGCCGCTGCTTGAGTCTGAGTCAGTGATATTGCCTTCCGAGGGGGCTGAATCTGCGGATTATAAGGTCACCTATATCCAGACGGAAGGTGATCCGGATGTGACCGATTTTGACCGTGACTCCTGGACGACAGGTGGAGGATGGCTCCGTAAGAAAACCGTTCACACCAAGATTACTGTAATTGAGGGGCTGAAAGATTATTACACCCACTCCTTGAAAGCGGATTACGACATTGCCATTGACTTCCTCGGTGGCAATAGCCAGCCGGATGTAAACATTACCAGTAAGGGCAATATAACCCTGGCCGGTAAGATTAAAATGGCTGATGAAGGCTCCTTAAATATCCTGTCTACTCATGGCTCTATTACTATGAGCGATGGTGTCTATGCCCTGACATCTCAGGCAGATATTGAAGCGAAAGGCACTGTCCGGGTCATCCTGGAGGGTAATACTGCGGATAAAGGTCATCGGGTTGTATCTAACACTGGCAGCGTCTACCTGGGTGTTGTGCAGGATGATAATCCGGGAGAAGGAAAGACCAGCTCCAACAAGCTCTATATTGATGAAATTTCTGCTCGTCATACTGTAGACATCAATGCCGGTGGTGGCATTTTCAAGGCAAATGGCGGTGAGACGGTTTCAATTTCTGCCAATGTCATCAAGCTACTGGCACTCGGTGGTGATATTGGGCATTTGACGATTGATTCTGCAACCCGAAATGATGCTGGCTATATCACCGTAGAAGCCCAGGGTAATGTTGCCTTGACTGAGCACTCTGGTGACATGAATGTGAACCAGATTATTGCTGCTCAGGTTGATGGCGGTGGTATCTCACCTTATGGTGTGCAACTGACCACCAATAGCGGTGATATTCTGGATGCGAATGATGATGAGGTTCGGGCTTCCAGTCTCGACACTTCGGCGGCTCAGCAATTCTATGCGGAATCTCAGGTCACCAATGAAGCGGATGCGACTACTGAACTGTACCACCAGTACTGGAATATCCTTCGTGATAATGGCGCTGAAGGTTATCTGGCAGACGTCACGGCATACGATAAATACGATGAGCTGTTTGATCACCTGTCCGGTGATGAACTGACGGATGCTCAGAACCGCATTGCAACATTGAATAACAGCCTGACCGATGCTTCCGAATACGATATGTCCTTTGATCAGCTGGCTGTCTGGAAAGCGACAAATGTCAGTTCTGCTGCGGGTCAAATCAGTGAACTGGAATATCGTATTCAGGAGAAGGTGAATACTAACCGCCCCGTGTTTGAAAGCATTCTTTCTCCTGGCATCGTTGCGAAGTTGTATCCGGATACCCCGATTATTGGTGGCGCTGGAAACACAGGTTCTGCGGAGGCTGCCAACATTCAAACATTGGTCAGTGGCAGTGCGATTATCCTGAATTCTGCTGGAGGCCTTGGTCAGACTGGAGATCGCGTCACCATCGATATGAGCGGTGGGGTTGTTGCCCTGGATGATGATGAGAAGGCAGTTCTGTCCCAGGCAACGGGCAATGATGTGGTAGCCACTGATTATGTCTTTTATGTGTATACGGGGGCAGCAGGAGATATCTCCCAGTTTGATATTGATTACAACGACGGTAACTGGGCAGAAGTCAGAAGCCTTGATGCATCTGCTGATGGTTTCACCTCAGTTAATAATGGTGATTATGTCCAGATAGACCAGGATGGGGTGCCAGTACTTTATCAATACACAGGTACAGGAGCTTCTATAGAGCTTTCCCAGGAAAGTTTTGACCATGCTGGTGCTCCATGGCAGCGGGTCAGTGTCACCAGTGTTGCTCCCGCCAGTGTATTGAACCTGACCTCTGGCGATCTGGTTATGCAGCTCAGTTCAGTCACCATTCAGCTATGGGATGATCTGAATCTTCAAGGGAATATCAACCTGACGGCACAAGCGGTTCAGGGAGTTGCTATCGAGCACAGTGGAGCACTGTCGGTTGATCGTATTGTGGGTGCGAGCTGGGTACGACTGAGTGTTCAGGGAGATTTGATTGACAGTGGTCAGCACAATACGGCAGCCCTTGTCAGTGCCGGGGATCTTGTTCTGATCACTAAAGGGAATATTCTTTCCCAGGGCGATGGAGGCTTCCGGGTTCAGGTGGCAGAGTCTGCAAAACTGAGCGTGGACACCGTTGGCTCCGTTGATATCTGGCAGGTTGAAGGTAATGTCAGCATTGCCGGGAAGAACACGACCATTGGCGACCTTTATCTTGATGATGTTGCCGCTACTGGTGATCTTACCTTTACTGCTGGCTTGCTTTCATCCTTTACTCCAACCACTCCGGGCAACGGGCAGGCTGATATTGTGGTTGAGAAAATCAGCACAACGGCGGGCACAGTCACTTTACAGGCTGCAGGCGATATTCTGGATGCCTACGACGATGGCAACAGCGCTATCATTAATATTCGTGCCCAGGATCTGATGCTGATTGCTGGTGGCGGTATTGGCAGTCGACAGAATCTGATTGATAACCATCTGGACTTTAAGCTCTCCGGTGATGCTTCTGCCAATACACTCAATGACGTTTATTTGAATGCGGTAGAAAGCACATTAAGTATTGGTCAGATTACCTCAGGCTCCAATGTCATTTTGAAGTCTGCACAATCCATTCTGGATGGCGATCAGGATAACAATAATGACCTGATAAGCCTGATGGGTGACAGTGACATCACTGCATCTTCTATTTTCCTTGATGCAGCCAATGGCACCATTGGTCAGTTAGGTAATCAGCTGGAAATTGATACTGCTGCTAATAATGGATCAGGCAAGCTAACCAGCCTCAGTGGCAAGAACACTTATCTGAGAGAAGTTCAGGGCGATTTGCGCGTTGCCAGCCTGGTGGCGGACAGTGATAACAGTGGCAGAGGTGATGCCAATGTTTACCTTACGGCGGAAGGTCGTGTTCTGAATGGCAATGTCTCCGGTGACACGATTACTGCGAGCGGTTTGCGGATCGTTGCTGGTCAGGGGATTGGCGCTGATGCTGATGGGCTGCGAACCCTGATTGATAATCTGGAAGCAGAAGTCGCGGTCGGCAGCCTTATTCTCAATAACACCGGATCTCTTGCTGTGGGTGGTGTCAGTGATGAAATGGAAGGTCTCCAGGTTCAGGGTTCTATCGAACTTGTAGCTCAAAGCCCGCTTACGATTAATGAAAATGTAATTGCCAGCGAGGGAGATATTACTCTTATCGCATCGGACTCTTCTGCTTCAGGCGATGACTTGACAGTGAATGGTGTTACGGTCGATGCAGAACAGGGCAACCTGACACTGAATGCGGGTGATAAATTCTTGCTGAATCTGAATGGTCAGCTTAATGCTGCTCAGACGCTGACTATTAATACAGATATTGGCAGTGTTGACAGTGAATCCGGAGATATCAAACTGTACGGTAGCCTGATGGCCACTACGATTCTGGTTAACACCGGTCAGGCTGATGATGCTCTACTATTTGATGTACAGGATATTGATGGCGATGTTGAGGTGAATACCGGCTCAGGAAACGATCAGCTGACGGTTAACCAGATGGTGAGCCGTGCTGTTGATGATGTGTTTGTGCTGGATGGTGAAGGTGGCACTGATACCTACATCATTAATCGAACCGGTGATAATGCGGACTATATCATTGATGTCCGTGATTCTGGTTCCGAAGCTGATGGTGCTGATACTCTGACCATCAATGGTACTGCTGAAGATGACACCTTCCTGCTACGGGCCAACTTTGTGGCCGCCATGCACACCGACAGCCAGGGTGAATACACTTCAGCTGTCGAGCGTATAAATTATGACCGCAATATCAACGCCCGCCTGACATTGAATGGCCTTGCCGGTGCGGATAACTTCTTCAGTGATGACAATAGCACGATTACCACGCTGGACGGCGGTGCTGGTAATGACCGCTTCCAGATTGGTCAGCTGTTTGGTAAGGATCGTAATACCTCAGAAGGTACCGTTGCTGCTGGCGATGAAATTGAAACCACTGAAACGACTCTGGGCTTCTTAAGTAAAGGTAACAGCTTGCCTATGGTCGTTTATGGGGGCGATGGTAAAGATGAAATCAAAGTCTACTCCAACAAAGCCATTACTAAACTTTATGGGGAGGATGGTGATGACAGCTTTGTGGTCCGGGCATTCCTGAAAAAGAACACTACGGAAACCGCGGGAGGCGGTGATGTGGAGTTGTTTGGTGGTGATGGTGCCGATGATATCCAGTACAGCATTAACTCACCGTTGAAAATTGATGGTGGTAATGGCATGGACTCCGTGGTGGTTCTGGGAACCGAGGCGGACGACAACTTTATGATCACCGAAAACGGTATTTTTGGTGCAGGCCTGAATATCAGTTTTGATGGTGTGGAACTGGCGGAAGTGGATGGCCTTGAAGGTAATGATACCTTCTATGTACTCAGCACCAGTGATGCTGTTGAAACCACCATTATTGGTGGCCTGGGCGCAGACACCTTCAACATTGCCAGTGATGTGACTAAAGACATTGTGTCTTACTCGGTAGAAGGCCGCAGCAGTTTTGTTAACCACAGTGTGTTCAGTGATGACCTGTCCTACAACAATATTTTTGTGGATGGTATCTCCCTGAACGTGGCAAACAAAGAGAATGGTGCCATTGGTGTAGACCGTGATGATGGTGAGGTCGTGGTCAGTGAAGGTGGTGGCACAGACTTTTACGAGCTGCAGCTGAATGCACCGAAGCCGTCCGATGCCACGATCGCTTATGTGACCGTTTCCGCTGCCAGAGCCTCAGGCAGTGATAAAGATAAAACCGGCGGACTGGCGGACAGTGTTCTGATTTCCATCGATGGCCAGAACTTCTATGAGTCTCTGGTCATTGCCTACGATTCAGAAACCAACTGGGATGATGCCACCAAAATTTATATTAAAGCGGTAGATGATACGGCTGCCGAAGGCCAGCGGGATTATGTAATCAGTCACAGTGTCCGAAGTGACAACCCGGACTTTGACCAGCTGGATATCGATAATGTCGAAGTGGTTGTTAATGATAATGACCTGGGAGGCATTATTGTCAGTCCGGAGAGCAACCTGACTGTGGTTGAAGGTGGCAGCGAAATCACCTTTGATGTGCGTCTGGCAACTGCACCGGTTCAGGGGCAGGTGGTCAAAGTCTCACTGGCTGAGATTATTCCTGCGGATTGGAGCAGCCAGTTGACGCTGAGTACCGACACGCTGACGTTTGATCATACCAACTGGTCTGGTCAGTTTACTGTGTCAGCGACAGATGATGGGGCTGTTGAAAACCTCTATCGAGCAGGTATTACACTTTCTGCATCAGATAACTATGCGGCAGAGAGTGTGACGCTGGATATTGATGTGGTGGATAACGACAGTGGGTCGGTCATTATCACCCAGACAGATGGTTCGACCCTGGTGAGTACGACAAAGCAGGATGCCTACCAGATTGCCCTCAGTAAAAAGCCAGCAGCTCCCGTGACGGTGAACCTGTTGAATGATGGACAAGTGTTGTTCAGTAGTAATGATCCACGCTTTGATGCCAGCACTAACAGCGTTACTTTCGGTATTGATGACTGGGATACGCCTATTGATATAACTCTGGCAGCCAATGCCAGCTTCCAGCCTGAAACCGATAGCCAGCCGGTACAGAACCCACCGCTGCAGCCACATACCCTGTCGGATATCCGTGGCAAGCTGATTATTGAAGGTAGCACTCCGGAAGGTAAGAAACGTGAGCTCACTAAGGCGGTCATGCTGCCCACAGAAACTGATGGGTCTTTACCACTGGTTAATATTGAGCTGAATGAAGATGAGCAGACCGATACGCTGAATGTCTTCAATGATGGCAGTATCCAGAACGACTCCGGGATTCTGACGGAAAATTCGATCACTGGCCTTGGTATGACGTCCGGTAAAGGTATTGAGTACCACGACGTTGAGGTGGTCGAAATGTTACTGGGCAGTGGTAATGATACCTTCACAATTGAAGGCACTGCTTCCAATGTGATTACTGTCGTGCATGGTGGTGGTGGCGATGACAAACTGACTGTTAACAACAGTGCCAGTGATGGTGTACTGATTCTGCTGGGTGACTCAGTCCAGGACGGTTCTACCTACAATGCAACATCTGACCAGAAAACGGAAAAGGCCAGAGAGTTTGCGAACCCCGGTAACGATGTGATCGATGCTTCAGGTGCCGGTGGCTCTGTGGTGATTTATGGTGGTCAGGGCAATGACACACTGACCGGCAGTCTTTTTGGCGATCATATTGCTGGAGGCTCTGGTGATGACAAGATCTATGGCCTCGATGGCAATGACCATATTTATGGGGATTCCGGCTTCAATCTGGATATCTCAACCCGTCTGGACCTTTCCACCCAGATTCTGTCGGTGGTGAATACCGTAGATGTTCTCAATGATAACCTTGATACCGCTGACCAACTAGCTGTTGGTAGCGACACCATTGATGGTGGTACCGGTAATGACATTATCCTGAGTGATAAAGGTGAGATTGCACAGCAGCTTGATACCAATCGTATTCTGACGACTGGAATGGTGGTCAGCATTACCAACACCCAGCGTGATCAGGGTGGTAATGACATCATTGATGGTAGTGCAGGTGATGATGTCGTTATTGCCGGGTTTGGTGATGACACCATCCGAGGCGGTACAGGTAATGACATTCTGTTTGGCGACAGTGGACAGCTGAATTATGCCGATGGTGATGCGGACCTTGCAACGCTGGACAGTGTAATGACCATTGATGCAGACCTGGGTGGCAATGATGTTATCGAAGGCCATTCTGGTGATGACTATATCTTTGGTGGTGCCGGCAGTGATTCTCTTTACGGAGATGGTTCAATTAACCGCCTGGCTATTATTGATGAGTCTGATAACGACATCATTATTGGCGACCTTGGGGCGATTGCTCTCGCTGGTAACCGTGCCGTTCGAATCTACAGCACAGATACCACTGTTGGTGATGACGATATCATCAAAGGGCATACAGGTGATGACTTCATTATTGCCGGTGCTGGTGGTGATAATGTTGAGGGTAACCAGGGTAACGACTGGATTCTCGCCGATTTTGGTGAAATTGACCTTCGCAATGGTTTGCAGATACTGAGTACCGCCGCTGGTGATAGTCACAGCACTGGTGATGATGTTGTCGATGCCGGTGAAGGCGATAACAGGGTTCTGGGCGGCCTTGGCAATGATGAAATTACCACGGGCTCTGGTGCCGATGATGTGTTGGGTGACAACGGTTCACTGACCTACACAGAAACAGGTGTAGCCGTTTCTATCACCAGCACTGACACGGTACTGGGTGGTAGTGACACTATCAAAGCTGGCGATGGTAATAATCGTATTCTGGCTGGTGCCGGTGGTGACGATATCACTACAGGTTCGGGCAAAGATGTCATTGTGGGTGACAGCGGTTCTTTGACCTATAACAACACAGGTGTACTGGTTGAGTTTACCAGCCTTGATACAACCACCGGTGGTAACGATACGATCAATACCGGTAATGGCGATAACCTCACTATTGCAGGAGCAGGTAACGATGATGTTACCAGTGGCACCGGTAATGATGTCGTTGTTGGCGATAATGGTTCACTGACCTATACCGGTGCAGGCGTACTGGTTGCATTGACCAGTGTCGACACTGCAACTGGCGGCAATGACACTATCAATGTGAGTGATGGTAGCAATCTTGTTCTGGCAGGAGCTGGTGATGATGAGGTCACCACTGGAACTGGCAATGATGTGGTTGCTGGTGACAATGGTTCACTGACCTATACCGATACAGGCGTGTTGGTTGAATTGACGAGTCTCGACACTGAAACCGGTGGCAATGACACGATCGATGCCGGTAATGGTA
>NZ_JOJP01000001.1:3694779-4062000 GCF_000710775.1 Endozoicomonas elysicola | reverse complement strand
CTGGTGACAATGGTTCACTGACCTATACCGATACAGGCGTGTTGGTTGAATTGACGAGTCTCGACACTGAAACCGGTGGCAATGACACGATCGATGCCGGTAATGGTATTAACCTTATTCTGGCCGGAGCTGGTGATGATGAGGTCACTACTGGAACTGGCAATGATGTGGTTACTGGTGACAATGGTTTACTGACCTATACCAACGCAGGTGTGTTGGTTGAATTGACGAGTATCGACACTGAAACCGGTGGCAATGACACTATCAATGTGAGTGATGGTAGCAATCTTGTTCTGGCCGGAGCTGGTGATGATGAGGTCACTACTGGAACTGGCAATGATGTGGTTACTGGTGACAATGGATCATTAACCTATAGCGATGCAGGCGTGTTGGTTGAATTGACGAGTATCGACACTGAAACCGGTGACAATGACACGATTGATGCAGGTAATGGCACTAACCTTATTCTGGCCGGGGCTGGTAATGATGAGGTAACCACAGGAACTGACAATGATGTGGTTGTTGGTGACAATGGATCATTAACCTATACCGATGCAGGTGTGTTGGTTGAATTGACGAGTATCGACACTGAAACCGGTGGCAATGACACGATCGATGCCGGTCATGGCACTAACCTTATTCTGGCCGGGGCTGGTGATGATGAGGTAACCACTGGAACTGGTGGTGATGTGGTTGTTGGTGACAATGGATCATTGACCTATACCGATGCAGGCGTGTTGGTTGAATTGACGAGTATCGACACTGAAACCGGTGGCAATGACACGATTGATGCCGGTAATGGCACTAACCATATTCTGGCCGGGGCTGGTAATGATGAGGTAACCACTGGAACTGGTGGTGATGTGATTGTTGGCGACAATGGATCATTAACCTATACCGATGCAGGTGTCGTGATTGAATTGACCAGTATCGACACTACGACCGGTGGCAATGACACTATCAACGCTGGTAGTGGTGAAAACCGGATTCTTGCGGGTGCTGGAAACGATGAAGTGGCTACAGGTGCCAATGATGATTTGGTGATGGGGGATAATGGAACCCTGAGCTACAACGGCGCTGGTATTCTGATTGAACTTATTAGTATTGATACAACCACTGGTGGCAACGATACGATTAATGCCGGAGATGGAAATAATCTGATTATTGCCGGTCTTGGTGATGATGTGATCAACGCAGAGACAGGAAATGACTATGTTTCTGGTGATAATGCTTTGTTCACCTTTAACGACAGCGGCATGCTTCGGGAAATGGTGACAATCGAAACATCACTGGGAGGTGATGATGTCATCAACGCAGGTAATGGCAGCAACCGTATTCTTGGTGGGCAGGGTGGTGATGAAATTACCACTGGCAGTGGTAATGATCATATCGCTGGTGATAACGCCATCCTTGCCTATGATGACACCGGTATTATTACCCGGGCTGAGTCTATAGCGCTCGCTTTTGGTGGTGATGACTTGATCGAGTCCGGTTCAGGTAATGATCTGGTTCTTGGTGGCTTTGGTAACGATGAACTGGCTTCAGGTGACGGTAACGATACGGTTATCGGCGATAATGGTCAGGTTAACTTTATTGAAGGCATTCGCAATGAGGTCTTCAGTACTGATGTCAGTAACAGCACCGGTGGTAACGACATTATCAATCTTGGTAATGGCAGTGATCAGGCGATTGGTGGTGTCGGTGATGACCAGATGAACAACACTTCCGGCGAAACCATTATGATTGGCGATGATGGCCGCATTGTGAATGACTCGGAAGGGCGCTACCTCACAGTTCGCACTGGCAGCACAACCATTGGCGGTAATGATCGTATTGTTGGTGGTCTGAACCGCGACATTATGATAGGTGGTTTTGGTGGTGACTACCTAGATGGTGCTGCAGGAGACGACCTGATCGGTGGCGATGGTACGCAAGTGACTCGTAGTCCATCTACCATTGTGATTGAAGCGGTAGATCTGTTCACCGGTGGTGCTGATACATTAATTGGTGGTTCTGGACTGGATCGTATGCAGGGGCATTTCGGTGGTGACTTCTTTGATGGCAGTCTCAGTGAGGATGTCATGGTCGGTGAATATGGCCGCTTTACCTTTAATGCCAATACCGATGTGCAGCAGGCGACATTTGTTGTTTCTCTGGCACAGAATGGTCTTGACCTGATCAGAAGCCAGCAGACCAATCTGTTCAGTAACTTTGCTCAGCAGCTTTTTGCGGAATCTGGTCTTGGTCAGGTAGCAAGAAGCAGGGCGCTGGAAACCGCACTGTTCACTGAAGATGCTCAAGATGCCTTTTCACGGTTAACACCTGTATCTCAACAGAGCTCTCTTGCTTCTGGTGAAGTGGCGGCCACTGAGTTTGAAGCGGAGCAACAGGAAGTGCCGTTGGAAGAGGCTCCTGTGAATGAGCAACAGGTACCTGAAGAAGAACCTGTGCAGATTGAGTATGAGCCTGCTGAAGATTCAGGCTGTAAAGCGAATGGTGATGTTGAAGGTGCCTGTGAACCAGTTATAGATGCCGGTTGGGAGCCTGAAGAGGGAGCGGTTGAAATGCCTGAACCTATGGCACAGCAACGCTCTGGCATCGATTTGCAGGCCGCACTGGTTGGTTTTTCGGCTTGGGCGATTTCAAGGCCTCGTGTAAAAACGAAGAAATCAGAAGTTACCCTAAAATAATGTAGGCATTGTCGGCTCAGCTTTTCATTTGAGCATGTGTAGACGTTCAGACCTGATCTGAACGTCTACACATGAAATCAAAATATTCAGCAGCCGGTTCCTGCCTCACCAACATACATTGAAACCCCAGCGACATATGTTGTTGGGTCTTTGTTGTGCCTGGTTTTGTCTATAGTAGACTGTTTGCATTACCCGTAGTTTTTAGCCTTCATCATTTAGCATCAATTCTGTACGCTTTTCTTACCTTTTGTCTCTTCTGAACGAAGTCGAGCCCTCCAAAGTATTCAGCTGGAAAGGCATTATTAAGCATCTGTACACCTGTGACTGAGTACCTTGTGTTATTGATTGAATACAAGTGCCCATAGCGATTAGGATACTACCCTGTATAATGGCGGAACGTTAAAAGTGTGATTTATTTTTTATGCAAAGATTTGATGTTCCGGGTGTAGTAACTCGTCATAGTCTTCATAAGTGATAATAAGCTTCTAGCTCCACCGCCTTATCAAAAGGCACATTTATTATTAAATTTCTGGATATGACTATGTCTACTACTACCGGTACTGTTAAGTGGTTCAATGATGAGAAAGGTTTTGGTTTCATCGCCCAGGAAAATGGCGGACCAGACGTGTTTGCTCACTTCCGTCAAATCATAGGTGATGGCTTCAAAACACTGACAGAAGGTCAGCGTGTTGAATTCACAGTGACTCAGGGGCAGAAAGGCCCACAGGCTGAAGATATTCGACCACTGTAATGGTCGGGGCTGCAATATTGTAGTCTCTAACCTCGCATAAAGTGAGGAGAAGAAGGGCAGTGCTTTCGGGCATTGCCCTTTTTTGTGGTTTCCAGAAAAGCGAAAGGGAGGTGGGACGATGGCTACTACTAATGTCTAGCTGCAGTTCAGGCCATTAATACCGGAGGGAGCAGGGACGTCACCACTATTCCTGCGAGCAATGGTTACGCTACTTGTCAGGCATTGTTCTGGGATAATTCGGTCATTATCGTTAAGGACGATACGGTCGGGGTTTCATATAAGAAGTAATTGAAGACCGAAAAATCACTGTCTGCAGTGTGTGACGGTTGTCCGAGCTGGATATCTATGCAGAGCTATTTTTGGCTTAAGCTCTTGCTGTGGAAGGACTGAACTATTTATTAATTAGTCGGTCGAATACCGGATTACAAACAATCATCGACTTATATTTCTTTTCAGTGTTCATTTGGATCAATATTTTTGTTTTTCTGACCAGTATTGAGGTGTTATGAGATGCTTTTTGAAAGCAGTGCTTCTGGTTGCATGTCCTTATATGGGCCAGCTTTATCTGCGCTAGAAGATTTTTCTGCATGGAGAAAAAACGTTTCATTAGTTCACGGTGAAATGAAGCGAAAGATTGAAGTGGTTAATGGAAAACGTCTTCTGATTCTAAACCCACAGGGGGCGATCGGAGCGGAATCGATCCGATTTATGAATTTTCCGGGCACAAGTTGTATGGGAGGACAAATTGCATTTGTAAGAAACTTTGCGGAAGGTATCAAAGCTGTATGTCCTGACACTAAACTGACTATTGTTTCCCAGAGAACCGGGGCCAGCTTTCTTGGAATGTTTAATGAGGGGGTAGAGGATATCGTTGAAAGGGCATCCATATCCTACGATGGAAGTTATATAGATAAAGAAGGTGTTGAAAATAATAAAAATGCTTACTATTCAAGAGTATCGGAGTGGGGAGAGAGGCTGGTTACAGATAAATATGATCGACACACTCCAGCGATGATTTTTATGAATTATTGGGACTCATATCTTGCATGTTCCAGCATGTTGGATGAATGGAGAACAGCAGGGGTAAGCCGATTTCCAAAAATAGCGCTTGTGCCTCACAGTATGGGCTATAAAAAATTTATCGCATTATTGAAAGCTAGTGTTCATAAAGAAGAGGCAGCTAACCCTGCCATCAATAAGACTGAAATAGTGAATCGTGAGGTAAAGCAGTTATTGTCTGATCAGAGATACCTTTTTCCATCCAGGATTCTTGCTGAACGATTGATGATATCAAACCCATCAATAAAAGTAATTTTGAACTCTCCGGAAGAATATGACACTCAGCTCAGCTCTTTTCCTTATACACTACCTTTTGAAGAACTCCGGACTGTTTTCGATAATCAGGCAAACATCAGGGTGATTCATCCAGGTATTGATACTGAGATATTTGGGTTAAATAATAATCCTGATATGTTCGAACATGAACAGTTTGCGGAAGAGGTGTTTATTGATAGGGTGAGTAAGGATATCTCCTCTTGCAGGGCTAGACTGCCGGTTGTTCTTGCTCTAGGCAGATTAGATAGAGGAAAGAACTTTCATGGATTAGCGAACGCTTATATTGGGAATCAGCAACTTCAAGACAGGGTCAATCTGGTATTCGTTATTAATGGCTCAAGCAGGGATGTTAATAAAAATTATATAATGGAGATGCAAGGCTTAATTGAGCTGCATGGAGAAGAAAAAGTACGAACTATGAGCATTCGTCTGGATAAATTCACAGGCGCTGCATTGGAACAGTTGATTTTTCTGGCAAACATAACGAATGATCCCAGGATTAAAGGGAAATGGACTGCGCTTTCCTTACCTGCCGGTAAAGATTATGCTGGTTTGCAAAGGTATTTAGGCCGCCATAGTAATGCAGTAGGAGGGTTGTATTCTCTACATGAGTCGTATGGGTTGGCACCTTTTGAAACAGCAAATTGTGGTATTCCTGTCGTGGTTTCAAATAAAACAGGTGCAGTGGATGAGCTTGTTAAAGCGGGAGCTAAAAGCTTTGATCCTGAGAATAATGCGCAGTTGGCTGAAGCTTTGCTATTGACATTGAATGATTTTGATCAGATACGAAAAGCCCAAATTGATTACTGCAGTACGAAAAGTTGGGCTAATACCTGTAAGCAATATATGGAGTTTATCAATGAGCCAACTATTGAATCCTCTACTTCTATAGATCAGTACCCGATTACACCGTTTGCTGTTGACGATGAAGATACGATAAAAATGGGTGAGAGGCTGCTTTGGGCAGCGGTTAAACAAGAACCTGATTTGTAGGATGAATCTCCCAAAATATAAGAGGAACATTCTATGGGTGATAGCGAATATGATATCTCCTGAGAATCCAGATCAATTGACATAAATAATAAAAGCACAGTGGAGAGTCGGAAGTAATTAAGGTTTCAGCCAAAGCACTCCCTCCTGTATACATTAAAACCCTTACGATATCTGTCGTAAGGGTTTTTTCGTTTATAGAGGCTGTATTAAAAAGGTTGGCTCTGAAGAATATCCTTTAACTGAGATGCTGGTTAATGGCTTACCCGCTGGAGTGTATCAGGATATGATTACTCTGACTGTGCGCCCTGAATAGGCACATTTATTATACCAATTGCATTTTCTAAATCCCTGTTGTGCTGGTGATCTTAGCAGAGCTTCTTGGCTGAAACTCCTCGCCATAGCTATGGCTATGACTCGCCACTTCGCCTTGCCTTTTAGCCCAGCTCACCATGCTCATAAAGGGTTTAGAAAACTTAATTGGTATCAGAAGGAAACTCCGGGCATTGGTTTAAATTATTTGTCTGCCCGGAAGGTTGGAGTTGTTAGTATTTATTTGATTGGCTCTTCAGCGTCGAGTAGTTCTTCAGCCTCAGAACGAGGGTCGATTTGCGCGACGATAGGTGTGGTCCGAGGCACTGGTACAAAGGGTTGTTCATCGCTTGAGTAGATTGCAGGACGATAAGCCATTCGAATCAGGAAGAAGATGCCGGTAATACTCATGATGGCGATAAAGTAGAGCATTAACCCTTCCGGTATATGTCCCATAAACAGCGATGCCATTACCGGGCCGATACAGGCACCAAAGCTGTATGCCAGCAAAAGTCCCTGGGTGCCAGCAACGATATCATCCGGGTGCATGTGGTCACAGCCATGACTGATGGCCAGTGGGTAGAGCGTAAAAGTGGCTCCTCCAAAGAGGAATAAGAGAGGAAAGTTCAGCCAGCTGTTTTCGGGGGTTAATATCAGTCCAAAGCAGACGACGCAGCCTGCCAGTGCTACAGCAATAAGCATTTTCCGGCGATCAATAATGTCTGACAGGTAACCTACCGGAAATTGTAATGCCATTCCACCAATCATGGTGACCGCCAGAAACAGGGCTACGGTGTGGTCATCACTGCCACTTTGATCGGCCAGGTAAATGGGCAGCATTGAGTACAGGCCGCCCAATACCAAGCCTCCAGCAAAACACCCCAGAACTCCAGAAGGTGTCAGTTCATAGAGCTTTCTGAACCCCAGGGACGACGCCTCCTGAATTTCCGGTGTAGGGATTCGGGTCATTGCGGGAGGGAAAATGGACACTGACAGCAGAATCCCAATCAGGATGAAGGGGGTCAGGGTGCTACTGTCCAGAAAGCCGACAAAAAGCTGGCCGATGGCATTGGCGCCATACAGTGACACCATATAGAAAGAGAGAACTCTTCCCCGGTTTGAGCTATCACTTTCACAGAGCAGCCAGGATTCAACAACCACGAAAATTCCAGCGACCGCCATGCCGTTTATAAAGCGCAGCAGGAGCCATACATAGGTGTTTTCTGAGAGAGCAAGGCTTAACACACTGGCACAAAGTAAGGCCATAAAGCAGGAAAAAGAACGAATATGACCTACCCGGCTGACAATGTTCTCTGAGCGGAATGAACCTGCCAGTAATCCCAGGTAATAAACCGTTCCCATTAAGCCGGCCATAAAGTCATTGCCATCTGTTGCATTGATTCGTAAGGGAATCAGTGTCATCAGGTATCCGCTAGCCAGTGCGAAAATAAACATACCTGACAGTGGCGCAACAAAACGAGTCATAGTGTATAGCCCGATAACGGTGTTAACAGATAGAGAGTGAGCGATTTATTTCAGGTTTTATCGGCCTGACAGGAAAACAAAATAGGAAATCCCAGACTGGGATTAAGAGTGCTCTCAGTAACGCTCTGGTTCAGGTAATTATGGTTCAGAATCCAGTATGTGGATGAACTCTTCGCTGACGGACATAGTGAAGACCCCTGTCAAATATCAGGAAAAATTATCAGGCATTCCCGGGTATTGGGGTAAACAATATGGTGTTTTCATTTGAGCCCTATTTCTCGGGCGGATAGTAATACCAATGGCTTTCGGTATCCAGAGATTAGCAATATGCAGTGCGGTTTTTTTTAATTTAAGTCAGTTGACTTAAATTTTTTCCTGTGACTTAATGTGAGCATGAATAAAGAAACTCCCAATACAACAGCCCTGAGTCTGCCTCAATTTAATAAAGCCAAGATGAGTCTGATTCTGGTTGCAGAAAAGATGATTGCAGAAAAAGGACTGAATGCTATTTCTGAGCGGGAAATTGCCAGGGAGGCAGGGCAGAGAAATAATTCAGCGGTTCAGTATCATTTTGGGAGTAGAGCGGGGCTGGTCTCAGCCATTCTCGACCTGCGCATGATTCCTCTAAATGCCCGGCGACATGAAATGCTGATGGCTATTAAGCCGGATCAGGCCGAGTCTGTGAAGGCTTTGGTGGAAGCATTAGTGATGCCCTATATTCATAACCTGATCGAGTATCCAGCTGAAGGGTATTATGTCAGCCTGGTTACGCAATTGGCACAGAGCGGACAGCATGATCAACTGCTATTTGATGGTCCCCGTTCAAGCTCGTTGCAGTTAATGAGTCAGATGATGCGAGATGCCCTGCCTGAACTGAATCAAAGCGAGTTTCGCTCTCGTATGGGTTTTGCCGGTACGCAGCTTATTCATACTGTCGCTTTATGGGACCTGTTAAGGCGTCAGCAACCTGAAATATGGACAAATCATTATTTGATTGAGCAATCTCAACAGTTGATTGCCTTTATTGTTGGCGGCTTGAAACAGTGATGAGTTGAAACCGCTGGCGAAAACAAAACCAATAATAATAAAAAAGGAAATACTTATGTTCCCCATACCCTCACCGGAACAGCAATTGTTAGGTATTGTGGTTCTTACTGTTTTTATTTTGGCTTTTCTGGTTGAGTTAATGGCTGGCCGAATTCATAAAGGCGACAGGCCTTTAAGGGATGCAGGGTTAACGCTGGCAGGGTTAAGCGCTCATGTTCTCCTTTCTTCTCCGGTAGTTGGAACATTGTCGGGTATTCTGGTCCTGATGTTTTTTCAGGAGGGTGCAGGAGTTATGGCCGGGACTAATTTCTGGTTAGCTTTTGCGGTGATTTTTATTACTCAAGAATTCCTGCATTACTGGTTACACCGGTTTTCCCATGAGTGGCGCTGGTTCTGGAAGCTCCACCGTACACACCATACAGCAGAAAATCTGAATATTGGCGTTTTATACCGCTATAACGTGTTCTGGGTGTTATTGCTACCCCAAAGCTGGTTTGGACCGCTGGCAATCTATCTTGGGTTGGGAGAACCTTATGTGGCAGCAGTTCTGGTTACTTATACCGTCAACGCCCTTACGCATACCACTTTTCGTTGGGATTTATGGCTGAGGGAGAAGATGCCCTGGTCAGAGCCATTCTGGCGCGTGATTGAACGTATTATTACTTTGCCGGATACCCATCATGCCCACCATGCTTTTGGAAAGGGGGCTCACCCTAACGGGAATTACGCCATTACACTGTTTATATTTGATACCTTGTTTGGTACAGCCAAAATTCCTAACAGGCGGCAAACTCGTTTTGGTTTGCCCATTGGTAAACGTCTGCACTGGGCAGAAGAGTTATTTTGGCCATTGGTCAAAAAACCATTGTCCCCACCATCGAAGAAAAGTATTAGCTGAAGACAGCTATTTAGAAACAAGCTGGTTGCTAAGCGCTTTAGGTGGCGCCAGCTTTTGTATAAAGTAAATGCAGATGATCAGGGTCATGTTACCTGCTAGCGCGATCAGTCCTGCGTTAATCCCAAATATTTGTTTAATATCTGCCGTGAGCATAAACGCCAGAATCAAAAGGCCTGCTAATAACCCGGCCAGAATGGGCAAAGATGTGACTTTGCGCCAATGCAGAGAAAGGATAAAGGCAGGAAAGCACTGAATAAGCAGTTCCAGCTTGAGCTCAATAAGACGCCATAATGTAATGTCTCGATAAAGCGCGAGTATGGCTATCAGGCTCATTAAAATAATGGTGATGACGGTATCAAACTTGAGGCCTTCTCTTTTTGTGCTTTTTAGTAGGTCATGCCTGATCATGGAAACCAGTGACAGTAAGACGGAGTCTGCAGTAGACATGATAGCGGCTAGAATGGAAAGCAGTACCATCATGGCGCTGATCCGGTTCCAGATATTACTGGCGGCCCAGTGCTCAAGTAGTCTGGGAAGAACCTGATCAGCTTGAAATCCTGGATCAAGGCTGAAAAGAGGGATAGCAACCCAGCCGGTGAAGAGAAAAATGGTGCTGGTAAAGAGGGCAACAATCCCCATGGCCGCCAATGACTGATAGAGGGCTTTGTCCGAGGAAGCGGCAAAAATTCGCTGTAGAGTCTGCGGATATATGGTGATGGATAGACCGCCTAGAAACATCAAACTAAACCACTGGATCAGTGTTGTTGTCCCCGGAATCTGAGTGCTTTCAGGTCTTTGCAGAGCGATGGACGTTGAGAGTTTTTCCATTCCTCCGGATGTGTCAATAATCCACAGACCAAGACAAGTGAAGCCAGCCAGCATAATCAATCCCTGAATCATGTCAGTCCACGCAACCGCCCGTAGCCCGCCAAGAATGTCATAGGTCAGAATGACCAGGGCAAAGCCCAAAACACCAAATTCATAAGGGATGGTTTCCTGAGTCATGACAACGATAATCTCGCCTGCTGCTTTTAACTGGGCAAATAAGAAGTTGCCGAGAGAGAGAATCAGAACAATGGAGACCAGGACTCTAAGTGTATTGGCGTCTGGACCAAAACGGTAACGAATCCAGTCACCGGGGGTAATGAAGTGATATTTGACGCTCAGTGGTCTTAGTTTGGGAACAACCAGGTGGAATGAGGTGGTAATTGCTGCAACCAGGCCAGCAAACATGACCCAGGTAAAGCCGGTACGATAGGCTTGGCCACTGACGCCAAGAATATTGCCGCTGAAGGTTGTGGCATAAATGGTCAGGAAGAGAACCATAAAGCCAAGTGAGCGATTAGCCAGATAGTGATCGGCTGCACTGTGCTGAAGACTGCTGCGTTTGGCCTTGATACAAACGGGTATCAGAATGAGCAGGTAAACGGCGATGTTGATCAGACTGAAAGCAATGGAAGGCATGGATTATTGGTCTTGTTTGCTATCCGAAGAGTAAGTTGCCCAGATAAAGATATTAATGAGGGGGATCAGTGCATAACAGATTAGCGCCACGGCTACCCAGTCTGGTAAACCTTCAAAGAGGCTGTAAATACGGTTGTCTTCTTTTTCTCGATACCATGGTACAGAGATTGCCAGAAGTATGGGTAGTGAGCAGGTAAGAGTCACTCGGATAATCTTTTTCATTTTTTATTGGTATCTATTCAGGACACACTGAGAGAATTAAAAAAGTTAATTTACCAATATAGACCCTATTTCTAATATGATTTGATTTCAGGAAGATTTAGCAATAATGGAGTCACTTTCTTTTTGGTTTTGGCCATAAAAATTAACCAGTCTTTTAATTCGCGTGCGCCCCTGTGACATTCTGTAATGATTGGTGTCCCGTAAACTATATACACAACCACAATACTCCTGTTGATAGAACGCTTCCTGTTTTGAGAGCTCAATCATTCTCTGACTGCCTCCTTTTTTGCGCCAGTTGTAGGTCCAATAGGTAATGCCAGGATAATGCTCCGCGGATCTGATTCCACAGTCATTGATTTGTTCCATATTCTTCCAGCGAGATATTCCCAGTGTGCTTGAGATTATCGGGAAGCCATGTTCGTAAGCGTAGAGGGCCGTTCGCTCAAATCGCATATCAAAGCAGACTGTGCAGCGCTGGCCTCGCTCAGGTTCGTTTTCCAGTCCCCGGGTTCGTTCAAACCAGTTGTCCGTATCGTAATCAGCATCGATAAAAGGAATGGAGAGTTTGTCACAGTACCGTTTATTCTCATCCTTGCGAAGCTGGTACTCCTCAGCAGGATGGATATTGGGGTTATAAAAGAAGACTGTCTGATCTATACCTGAAGCTTGAATCGCTTCCATGACTTCTCCTGCGCAGGGCGCGCAGCAGGAATGCAGCAGAATTCTATCAGCACTATGCGGAGCCTCCAGGGGAGGGCGTTGATAGTGTTCAAGAGAGAGGGGATTGTTTTTCATGGTAACCAAACTGGGTATGAGTAAGGGGCTACATATTTAATGAGTGTAGAAGATGTGGCTTATGAATACAGATCGAATGCACTTTCTAAACCACTATTGCCCTGTCGAGCTGAACAGAAATTCTGCGTTGAAGTTCCTCGCCATAGCTATGACTCGTCAATTCGCCTTTATGCCCTATGGGTATTGCCTTTCTGTCCAGCTCACCATGCTCAAACGGGTTTAGAAAACTTAATTGCTATAACGTGGACATATTGCATTTTTCAGGTCATGAGTCTGCGCTTATTATTTTCTGAAATTTCTCCAGCTATATTTCGATACGAAAGTATCTAACTGCCATTAACGTCTACTACTAACCTCATTTCACTGACTTTCAGGTTATTGGAAGCAGGCCTGCTGAGCTTAATTGTATTGGCAGTTCAGCTTGAATATGGGCTTATTTACGGTGATTTTTGATGAAATGTGTTTATAGAACTCCTCAAGAATGTAGGAAAAAAGGCAGGAACAGAAATTCACTTTTTTTGGCGATTTTCATTATTGTTATTGGCTACTTTCAATGTTCTTTATCCTGGGGGCTTGGGTTTGGTGATGTAGCTCCCGATTTTAAGGCACCCCTGTCAACGGGTGAAACAGTAAAATTTTATGATTGGATTCAGCATCAGGGGGGGCGGTATACCGTTCTATTTTCTCATCCTCAGGACTTTACACCGGTTTGTACAACAGAGTTGGCTGCAGTCCAGAAACTGATGCCCTCTTTTAGAGAAAGAGGAGTTAATATCATAGGTCTGAGTCTTAACTCCGTTGAAACACATCAAGAGTGGTTGAAAGATGTTGCGGTCATTGCGGATGCCGCAGAGATTGAATTTCCTCTAATTGCTGACATCGACCTGAAAGTAGCCAAGCTATACGGTATGTTGCCTGCAGGTGCCAAAGGTGGCTCACCTCGTACAGCAAAAGAAAATAAAACAGTTCGGTCAGTATTCATCATCAATAATGACAGCAAAATAATAGAGGTTACCTGGACCTACCCAATGCAGATTGGTCGTAATTTCGATGAGTTGTCCCGGGTTCTGGATGCACTTGATGAGATAGCATTACAGCAAGGAGAGGTAGCGACGCCCGCTAACTGGCACAAAGGGGATGATGTTATGCTGGCTCCTGGAATAGATAGAGTGTCTTTTCATCAGAAAGACGTTCCATCCGGAAAACCTTATATGAGATATGTTCCAGCACAGATTGAAGAGTAAGGTGTGATACTGGTGGGGAATGACAGATTTCTCACCTGAATATTGCCTATTTTGTCTAATATCCCTTTTTTTCTACTGCAGCCTTCAGTAAATTTTCAGAACAATTGCTGAAGGCGCCCTTTATGTCCGATTCCGTAAAAAATAAGCTCTCCACCAGTGCTCTCGCTCGCTCACTGGAGCTTCCTGTTGGAGAATTATTCAGAAAAATGGAGCAGGCCGGGTGGATTGAGCGTGCTAATGATAGTTGGGTGTTGACCAGTAAGGGGTGTGAAGAGGGGGGAGAGTATACAACACATGTTAAATATGGAACTTACATTGTCTGGCCAGAGGTGGTGAGGATCGGTAAAGAAACCGTTTCAGACAATGTGAATATTGGAGACCAGCTGACAGCAACAGGGCTTGCCCACAGTGCCGGTGTTTCTGCTCGACAGATTAATTTACTATTTGCAGAATTAGGTTGGATTAAACACGACGAGTCTGGCTGGAAAGTGACAGCAGCCGGTATGCGCTCAGGAGGTGAACAGCGAGGAAGTCCAGCAACTGATCGCAGCTGGGTTTGTTGGCCAGCAGCCGTACTTGATCAGCCAGCCGTGCGTTCTTCGCTGAAAGAGATCAGAGCTGATCTGACCCACGCCATAGGCCTGGATTTGGAGGCGGATGACCCTATTAACCATTATCGGGCCGACTTTCCTGCCAAACTTCGTTGTGCAGATGGCCATCTTGTCCGTTCAAAAACCGAGCTGCTGATCGATAACTGGCTTTACCTGGCGGGTATTACCCATGCATACGAACGTCGTCTTCCTGTAGCAGAGAGTATTTATGGTGAGTTTTATCTGCCGGCGGGCAATGTTTATCTCGAGTATCTGGGGCACTCCGGTGATAACCTCTACCATCAGTCGAAGTTGGAAAAACTGAATCTTTACCGGAAATATGAGCTGAATGTTATTGCCCTGGAAGAAGATCAGGCCAAGCAGCTGGATGTATACCTCCCGAAGCAGTTATTGAAATATGGTATTCGAATCTATTGATGTATTGGATAAGACGGTTCCTGTTCAGTCTGTAAATACTGAATGGCTCCGTGAAGCGAATGTATCCCTTGATATTTTACGGTTGGATGAGCTTGACCCTGAGATCAGTGGCAATAAATGGTACAAGCTGAAGCACAATATCCTTTCAGCTCAGAGAGAGGGGAACTCTGCCATTCTCAGTTTTGGTGGAGCCTGGTCAAATCATATTCATGCCCTGGCTGCGGCCGGTCACCGGTTTGGAATGCCAACCATTGGTGTTATTCGAGGAGAGCCGGTTGAACCGCTTTCTGCTACGTTGGTTGATGCCGTCAACTGGGGAATGAAATTACATTACTTGTCCAGAAGTGATTATCGTCGAAAAAATGAAGCATATTTGCTCGATAAGATATTGTCTCAATTAGGCTTGTCTGCACGAGATGTACATATTGTGCCTGAAGGTGGCAGCAACCCCCTTGGTGTGTTGGGTTGTCGGGAAATTCTTGCTGCAGGACAAATCTCCTCCGGGAGCTATGATGAAATCTGGCTTGCCTGTGGAACAGGTGCCACTCTGGCAGGTCTATCGCTGGCTGCTTCAGATGAGTTACCTGGTACACAGATAAAAGGTGTTGCTGTTCTTAAAGGAGCCGATTTTCTGCGTAATGATATCCACAAATATACACTTCACTCATTAGATAACTGGACACTGTTGACGGATTGTCATCATGGCGGGTACGCTCGTACTACAAAAGAGTTACTGTCATTTATAAAATCGTTTGAGAATGAGACGGCAATCCCCCTGGATCCGGTATATACCGGTAAAGTGCTGTTTGCCATATGGCACTCGCTGGCTGAAAATTTGAAACCTGACTCGTCTTGCAGGGCCAAGCGCCTGTTGATGGTTCATACGGGTGGGCTTCAGGGGCGGCGAGGCATAAAAATATGAAATTGAGTTAATATAAAACCTCTTAGACGCGTGATAAATGGCTTCCGCAAATCTGATAATTCAGAGCCGCCGAGAGGAAAGAGGTGCTGTAGGGCCTGAGCCTGATCTGAAGGCTCGAACCCGCCTGTTAATCTGATAGAGTTAACCGGTAACTGCACTTCTTACACTAAAACAACAATGGTGCAGTAATGAATACTTCCATAGCCCGACAGATTGCCAGAATCATTCTCGAAGGGTTCAGTGACTATCGAACGCGATTTACTGACATCACCTTGGGTGCACGGGACCGCTTTTTGAAGGCGGACTGGAGTGCTGCACAAAATTCAGCCTCTGACCGTATCAATCTCTACTATGTCGCTGTCACCGACGTGATGGAGACGCTGACATCTCAGGTTGAAGAATCCTGGTTTCGTAACAGTGACTGCTGGCAGGATGTCCATAATGCCTATCTGGACTTGATCTCCTATCGGACGGATCCTGAGCTTGCAGAAACCTTTTATAACTCAATCTATCGAAAGGTATTTAAAGGAGAGGCAGTGAACCCTCGTCACTGCTTTATCCAGTCTGAATTTGATGGCTTCAAGGTTCAGAGCGCCAGGGGTATTTATCGAAGCTATTTTCAAGATAAGTACCAGAAGCAGGGGCTGGTTAGCCTTGTGGGTCAGATACTCGATGACTTCCAGTTTGAATTGCCCTGGGAATATCGGCGTAGGGATATTCGCAATATTATCCATGCGCTGCAGAAGACACAGCCGTCATGGGTTAAGCGCAGCAATGTTCGGGTAGATGTTCTGAAGTGGGTTTTTTTCCGTAATAAAGCGGCCTACCTGGTGGGCAGGCTGGTGGCTGGCGATGATCTTCAGCCTTTCGTGCTTGCGGTTCTGAATAATGAGCAGGGTGAGCTCTATGTTGATGCTTTACTCTGTGAAAATGATTGTGTCAGTGTGCTGTTCAGTTTTACCCGCTCGTACTTTTTAGTGGATGCCCGAATTCCTTCGGAGTGCATTGAGTTCCTGCAAACCCTGATTCCTGAGAAAAATCGTGCGGAGCTTTATAATTCCATCGGTTTCTTTAAGCATGGTAAGAGTGTTTTCTACCGGGATTTTCTCAAGCACCTGCAAAACTCCTCTGACCAGTTTGTGATTGCTCCAGGGGTGAAGGGAATGGTGATGTCAGTATTTACACTTCCTTCTCTGGATATGGTGTTTAAAGTTATAAAGGATCGTTTCGCACCGCCCAAAGATATCAGCAAGGCAATGGTCAAGGATCGTTACTATCTGGTTAAAACCCATGACCGGGTAGGGCGGATGGCCGATACCCAGGAGTATTCAAACCTTATACTTCCCCGCTTCCGCTTCAGTGACGAGTTACTGGAGGAGTTGCAGCAGGTTGCTCCTTCTACCGTTATTGTTTACGACGACAAGGTTCTGATTCGCCATCTGTATACAGAACGGCGAATGATGCCTATGAATATCTATGTTGAGCAGCTGGTGGAAGACGGCAATGAACAGGCTTTGGATGATGTGCTTAATGAGTATGGCAGGGCTATAAAGCAGCTGGCTGCAGCGAATATCTTCCCTGGTGATATGTTATTGAAAAACTTTGGTGTAACACGTCATGGCAGAGTCGTTTTTTATGATTATGATGAGATTATTTATCTGACTGAATGCAACTTCCGGGATATTCCTGAGGCGTTATACCCAGAGCAAGAGCTGTCAGCCGAGCCTTGGTATTCCGTTTCACCTGGTGATATTTTCCCAGAAGAGTTTCCTGTTTTTCTGTTTCCTGATCTGGCCATTCGCAAACGTTTTAACCGGCTTCACGGTGATCTTTTTACCGCCAGTTACTGGCGGAGTATTCAGCAGCAGATTACTAATGGTCAGGTTATGGATGTATTGCCATACAGTCCATCGCTTCAGCTGAAAAAGAAATATTCCGACAGGCCTTTCCACCATAAAGAGGAAGAGCCTGTCGTATGACAGGCTTTATGCTTTTTTCAGATATTTTGTTAAAAGAACAATTCTGACGCCATTGACGCGCCCCTCAATCTGCTCAGGGTTGTCGGTCAGAGAGATACTTCGAACCGCAGTACCACGCTTGGCGGTAAAGCCGGCACCTTTAACAGGAAGGTCCTTGATCAGAGTTACGGTGTCGCCTGCACTTAAAACAGAGCCGTTGCTATCCAGAGTGGGTGCTTCTGACTCATCGGTGTTTATGCCCGACTCTGCCCACTGACGGGTTTCATCATCCAGATACATCATGTCCAGCAGGCTCTGAGCCCAGCCTTCAGTTGAAAGGCGGTTCAGCAGGCGCCACGCCATCACCTGAACCGCAGGAACCTGACTCCACATGCTGTCATTCAGGCAGCGCCAGTGATTGGCATCCATGGTTTCCGACTGGCTAATCTGCCCACGGCAATTATCGCAGGTCAGAATGCACTGGTCGGGGTTAGAGGTATCATTTTCTGGTGGGATGGCGAAAACGCTCAGGTCGTTTGTTGAGCTGCATAGCTCACATTGGGAGCCGCTGCGCTCCATTAGTGTCTGTTCGGTAGTCATGGGAGGGAATATTTGACCAAATACAAGGGTGGCGTAGTATGCCTGTATTTTTCAGGAGGTCCAATTGAATATTCTGCTTATATTAAGTTAACTATACTGTTTTCTGCCGTTATTCTGGTACAGATCGATAAATTCCAGTTCTTCATCAAAACTCTCGCCGAGGATCCTGAGAATAAATGCTTCGGTACTATCGAACTCTTCCAGGTCATCTACTAAATCAGGGACGTCCGACAATACAACGCAATTACCGTTTTCCGCGACTTGAAGGATAAATGTTTGAGTCTGCTCTTGCTTTTCCTCATTTAAATAACGATATGCAATTAGATATCGACCTGAATGATTTAGGTGCTCGATTAATGTGTTTTGAATGTTTAGTTCTTCTTTCTGATCATGAATTACAGAGGAAAATTTGAGTGAATAACCATCAGATAATTGTTCTGCCATATATAAGTGATTGTTTAAGTTTAGTGTGATTAACTCTTCATCTTCATCTTCATCATCAAATACTGATTTTTTGCAGTGATCTTTAATAGATCTGATCCATTCAAGTTTGTCTGGTTTTAGCGCCGCTACCATATGCTCTGTTGGGAGAAGAGTAATCTTAGGTTTTGTTGTTTTTGTAAGATGAATCTTATCGAAAGTTTTTGAGGTAGGTGAGTGGCTGAAATCCTCGTCTCTATAGATTCGAAGAGCCGATTCGATATCAGGTTGAGATGCTTTTATGTCCTTGTCAAATTTCTGTGAACACTTTTTTTGAATACAGCTTTTTCCTTTTGGATAAGTTCCACCGTTGCTACAAAATAAACAGGTTGCAATTATATTGTCCATGACTTTCTTTGTTTGGTTTCGGTTTCTTTTAGATTTGACTTCAATTGATTAAATAAGTTTCTGTGAGATTTATTTTTCTGGATTGCAAAAAAAACCTTCAGTTAGTGGTGGGTTATTGGCAATTAATATGCTCGCATTTAGTTTTCTTTCATTCTCTGAGTAGTAACGTAGAGCCCGAATAGAATATTGTTTTTATAGAAAACATCACTCTCAATCAGAGAGTGTGATCAAGCCCCCATTTGACCTTAACTGGTAAAGTACTTGGAAACTAGTTTAATTATTTTTTCAGTATCTGTTGTAGATTCTTGAAAATGTTCACTGACAAATCTAATGAACTCATCTCTGTTTTGAGGGTTAAGCTTAGCTCGACGCATAGGGATTTCTAACATAGTATGGATAAAGTTATTAATTTCATCTTTAGAGGCTACAAGCTGGCCTTTTATTCTGTAGCCTGCACCAATATCATCGTCTTCTCCGAAAAAGTTACTTGGTTGTATCACTCCTGAGTACCCAGCTTTTTGCTGTTGTTCCGTGTAGGACTCCGGTTCTTGGTGCCAGGCTGACTGTGTTTGCTCGTTCTTTGTTGGAGCTGGCATCATCGCCTGCAGTTTTTCAAGCTCTTCTGTAGCAAGGTGCACGTGACGGAGGTGAACGTAATCAAGGCCAGTTTTATTCATATGCTTTTCTGTGCGATCAGTGACCGTCAAGAGGTCTGCCTTGATGAAACTTTCAACAAATGAAATGCCGGTAGCCATTTCAGGATATTGTTGGCAATACTCCTCCATATCTTTCTGTATCTTTGGTTCTGTCGGTATTGCCGGGGGCTTACCGTCAGGTCTCGGATTCTTGCATGGCTCATCCATCCAAGACATCAATTGCAGTATTGAACCGTATGTGCTTGTAGACGCTTTAGCAGCCATGGGGCTCCAGAACTTAACGCATGTTATTGCTGAAGGAATCTCGTTTTTGGCAAAGACAGCATTGAGCTTATCCATCACAGCTTCTGCTGTAACTGACTTGACTTTGGTATGGTCAGAAGCCGGAGGACATGGAAAGGGAGTGCATTTTCTCTGGTCAGTGGGGGCTGCGGTTTCTTTTGTAGCTTCAGAAGGGGGTAAAGCCTTTGTTGGTTCTTCTACAGGTAATGATACAGCCATACCCTGGTGTTTGACAGTATCGTGGGGGATGACTTCGGGGCTTGGCTTATCCTCACCGGGCCTGGGTGAATGCCTTTGAAGTTGAGGGGGCGATGGTGGGGAAGCTTGCACAGACTGATCTCACTGAGTTGTCATTACAGTATTGTGTTAGAAATCAGGTTGCTGAATAAGTTCCGGTAAGTAAGTTAACTGATTTTATTGGTGTGAAACCTCTTCAGCCTTTTCTGGCCAGTTATCCGGTAAAATAAACAGGTGCATCTGTTCTTGTTGTTTCTGTTGAAAAGCCCTTACATAAACAGGTTTTGCTTGTTTTTTCAGCTGGTGCAATAACTCATTATGATTGAGAGGCTCTGCAACAGGTTTCTGATTCAACCACTGTAACTTATGAGGTATCTGGAAACTGACATTCTTGGTTAGGGGCTGGGTGCTCAGCAAAAACTGGCTTTGTGTTAGCCAATAACCTTTCAAATGATTCGGGTTGCAAAATTCGGGTGGCTGGCACTTTGCTTCCATCATCTGTTCTGCTTCTGACTGAAAAAATCCCTGGATGTCTGTTAATGGAGTTATTGCAGATTCATTTGTGCCCAGTGGATATAGGGGGTAGAAAAGTCGGCCCTGTACCAGAATCTCTTTCTGCACAGGTTGTTCAATACCCAGCTTTAATAAAGCTGCTTGTCCTTCATTGGTATCACTCAATATGGCTTGATGATGAAGTAAACGATCCATTTTTCGATCAAGCCTGTCCTTAAGCCCGGGACCTACCCAGTTGTGCCATGGAGACCCATTTGTATTGATATCTTCGCTAGGTATACCAAGATAAAACTTAACCGCCAGTTCCCGGTGTATGAACTGATTTCTAAGCTGGTAGATAATGTCGTATTCACCCAGTGTCGCAGGCTGACCATTTTTTTTGCCTTTGACCTGCAGGTTAGAAACCATGGTCCGACTATCAGGAAACTGGCTCAGCAGGAACTGCCAGAGGGTTTCGTTGAAAATACCGAGCAAAGGGTTGCCTTTCTGGTTAACAAGGCTGGCGAGAATATCCAGTTCCTCTGCACTAGGAATAACCGGGGCTAATCCTGCCGGTAAGGGAGAATCCAGAAAAAGAGGGTTGGCCGACCGATTAAATATTGGAGGGCTGTTTTGTACCCACTCTACTGCTTGTTGTAGAGTATGATGTAGGCTTTGGTGTAAAAATCCGTTCATGACTAACGTATACTAACTCACATTCTAAGGCGACATCACTGAGTTTATGGAACACTTCAAAATTGTCGGGGTAACCGGCCGCCAGGGGCGTATTCAGGTGGAGGATACTCTAAGGCATCTGGCAGACTTTCTGCAGAAGCGGGGGATAACCGTACTTCTGGATGAGCAGCTGGACAGTCTGTTGCCCGGCCACTCGTTTACCATGATCAGTCGTGAGCAAATGGGTCAGCAGTGTGACCTGGTGATTGTTGTGGGCGGTGATGGCAGTATGCTGGGGGCTGCCAGAACGCTGGCTCTTTACGACATTCCTGTGATTGGCATCAATCGTGGTCGTTTAGGCTTCCTGACCGATATCTCACCGGATGAACTCGATGACCAGCTGGCAGAGGTTCTGGAAGGTCGCTATCTGGCAGAAAGCCGGTTTCTTCTGGAAGCCCGTGTGCGCCGGAAAGGGAAGGTTATTGGCCAGGGAGATGCATTGAATGATGTCGTGCTTCATCCCGGTAAGTCGACACGAATCATTGAGTTTGAGCTGTATATTGATGGTCAGTTTGTCTATCAACAACGGGCGGATGGATTGATCATTGCCACGCCTACAGGGTCTACAGCTTACGCGCTTTCTGGTGGAGGCCCCATTATGCATCCAAGATTGGATGCTATTGTCCTGGTGCCTATGTACCCCCATATGTTAACTAACCGTCCCCTGGTTGTGGACGGGGACAGTGAGCTGAAGCTGGTTATTCGCCACGAGAATACGATTTACCCACAGATTAGTTGTGATGGGCAGATCCATATTACCTCAGCGCCCGGAGATGAAATTACCATTCATAAAAAATCTCAGCGGCTGAAGCTTTTGCATCCATTGAATCATAATTTCTATGAATCCTGTCGTTCCAAGTTACGTTGGAACTATCAGGAAGAACGCTGTTAATGTAGATCTGCTCGCTTTTAGAGCCGACAACCAGTCGCCGGTTTCTTTTAGGAGTCGGCCTACGTAAACCAGAGAAGAGACAGATAATTAACCCATGCACAGGGCACTGGAACTCCCCGGAGATATCAATTTAAGCGACCTTTCCTGGTTTCTGTACTCACAGGGGATTCCCCATAAAATTACGGAAGAGTCGGGTAAACAAGTAATCTGGACAGAGAATGAAGAAAAGTCTCATGTGGTTGTCAGCCTTTATCAACAGTGGCAATCCGGTGATCTGAAGCTACCATCAGCGCCACCCAGAAGAGGCCTGAATACAGGCGGCATACTCAAAGGGATTCCATGGCGGCGTATGCCGATAACATTTCTGTTTATCGCTGCCTGTCTCGTAGTTGCCTTAATTACGCGGGCAGGCGCAGACTGGCATGCGACGTCCTGGTTCTCATTTGTCCCTTTTCAGGTGGCTAATGGTTACCTCTACTTTGGCAGCCTGTCCATGGGGCTGGAGCAGGGACAATACTGGCGTTTGATCAGTCCAATATTTCTTCACTTCGGCTTTACTCATCTGGCTTTCAATATGCTGGCACTTTATATTTTTGGAAGCCGGCTTGAAGTGCGTCAGGGTGGTTTACATTTGTTAGCCATCATTGTCTTTAGTGCAGTCCTTTCCAATTTTGCCCAATATTTCTGGGGTGGAGATGACAGTATTTTTGGCGGCTTTTCCGGTGTTGTTTATGGCTTAATGGGCTATTGCATGACTCGGGAGAAGGTTGACCGTCACTGGCAGTTTGGACTGCCACCCCTTTATTATGGCTTTATGCTGGCCTGGCTAGTGATTGGTTATACTGGGGTGTTGGGTAGTATAGGCTTTGGCAATATGGCCAATGCTGCACATACTGGTGGTCTTGTTGCCGGCTGCTTGTTGGGTGCTATTGCAGGTTTGTTATTTAAAGAACGACAGATTGAGAGCTAGGTTCTGTTGACATAAGGTTGCTGGTTTGAGCCCGTAGGGTGGCTTTTATAGCTGCCTTCCAGCTTCGTTGGATTGGTTTGATGTAGCACCACTACACCTGCAGCAGTCCGCCTTGTGTAAGACAGCTATATGAATCACTGAGCCTGCAATCTCATGTCAACATAACCTAACTAACCCTATGGTTATCTGTAAGAACACAGAACCTAAGGTGCTTTGAAGTAGAAAGCGAAAAGGATTCGATACAATGCAGTTAGATGCTTTTCTGAAAAAGATGACACCCGCAATTCATCAGTCTCTAAAACTGGCTCTTGAGCTGGGTAAGTGGCCTGATGGTCGTTCGATGACTCAGGATGAGCGGGATGCCAGTCTGCAGGCGGTCATTGCTTATGAGTATGAAAACCTGCCGGAGTCAGAACGAGTCGGTTATATGCCAGCCAAATGCAAATCAGACAGCAAGGCCTCCGTTGAAGATGTGCCTGCTGAAGAAGCAACCATTCTTCGTTTCAAAAACTGAAGATTCACCAGGAGGCTGACCGAGAATAGCGCCCTTAGCGAGGATGGTAGAAAATTGAGGATAAAAATTCCGTTTTGTGAAGTGAATAGTGGTTCTATTTGCCGAACAAAACGGAATTTCTAGACCAATTTGCTGCCACCACAGTAGGGTTGTCTATTCTCGGTCAGCCTCCTGGCTTAATGTCGCTTTGTCAGCCAATGACAGAGTGGTTCTTACTTTTCACAAGAGTACAACTGTGTCCGAAAGTACAATCACGGGATCGCTCAGTAAAATGCATTCAGACCTTCTGACAGGGGCTGAAGATGGCAGCAAGAGACAGGTTACCTACCAACTGCCCATTGGCGATCAATTGCTGCCATTGAATGATCTGCTTGGGCGTAAGCTGTCCATGCAGTACCACGGTGAAATTCATTGCTGCCACTGTGGCCGAAAAACCAAGAAGAGTTTTAGCCAGGGGTTCTGCTATCCCTGTTTTAAAAAGCTCCCCCAGTGTGACACCTGCATAATGAGTCCGGAGAAGTGTCATTATGATCAAGGAACCTGCCGTGATGCTGCCTGGGGTGATAAATTCTGCATGACGGACCATGTCGTCTATCTGGCAAACTCCTCTGGTCTAAAGGTCGGCATTACCCGGGCAACCCAGGTTCCAACCCGCTGGATTGATCAGGGAGCCAGTCAGGCGATGCCTTTTATACGGGTAGCTACCCGCAGGCAGTCTGGGTTATTGGAGACTATTTTTAAAGAATTTATTAATGACCGGACCAACTGGCGAGCTATGCTGAAGGGACCGGCTGATCCTCTGGATCTACAGGAAAGTGCTCTTGAGTTACTGGATATGAATGGCAGTCGAATTGCTGCAATGCAGGAGCAATTTGGAATTCAGGCGATACAACCTCTGGCAGGTGTTAAGTCTTTAGAGACTGGTCAGCCTGCAGTACTTGATATTGTTTACCCTGTGCTTGAATACCCTGCCAAGGTAACCTCCCGATCTTTTGACAAGGAGCCACTGATTGAGGGCGTGTTACTTGGGATTAAAGGACAATATCTGATTTTGGATAATGGTGTGGTCAATATCCGCAAACATACCGCCTATCAGGTGAGCGTGGCTGTTAATTAACCAACTGTCGATTAATCACAGAACCGAAGCAGTTCGCTTGTGAAATAAATAGTGGGATGAACAAGATGAAAGACTCGCAACCAAAAGCGATTTACCTGAAAGATTATCAGGCACCTGACTACTGGATTGATCAAACGAACCTGACTTTTGATCTTTATGAAGACCATACGATGGTTACTTCGGTTCTGAGTATTTATCGTAACCTTGATAACAAGTCAGGCAAACAGGGTGAAGATAACCTTCCTGAGCTGGTGTTGGTAGGGGATGACCTTGAACTGATTTCTGTTGAGATCGATGACAAGCCATTTTCAGACTTCAAGGTAGAGGGTGGCTTTCTCAAGATTTTGTCACTCAAAGAGAGTTTCACTCTCAAGACCGTTTGCCGTATCAATCCACAGGAAAATACATCCCTGGAAGGACTCTATAAGTCCAATGGCATGTTCTGTACCCAGTGCGAGGCAGAAGGTTTTCGTAAGATTACCTACTACCTGGATCGTCCGGATGTGATGTCTCGGTTCACCACCAGAATTACGGCAGACAAAACCGCATATCCGGTACTCCTCTCCAACGGTAATGACATTGAACGTGGAGAACTGGACGATGGTAGGCACTACGTAACCTGGGAAGACCCATTTAAAAAGCCCAGTTATCTGTTTGCGCTGGTAGCGGGCGACCTGCAGCATGTTGAAGATCATTTCACCACCATGAGTGGTCGCGAAGTAACCCTGCGAATCTTTACGGAAGCCCACAATATAGACCAGTGTGATCATGCGATGATCTCGCTGAAGAAGTCCATGAAATGGGATGAAGAAGTTTATGGTCGGGAATACGACCTGGACATCTTCATGATTGTTGCTGTCGACCATTTCAATATGGGGGCCATGGAGAACAAAGGGCTGAATATCTTTAATTCAGCCTGTGTACTTGCCAGTCCTGAAACAGCGACAGATGCCCGTTTTCAGCGGGTTGAAGCGATTGTTGCCCATGAATATTTCCACAACTGGTCCGGCAACCGGGTGACCTGTCGGGATTGGTTTCAGTTGAGCCTTAAGGAAGGATTCACTGTTTTCCGGGATTCCGAATTTTCTGCTGATATGAACTCTCGGGGTGTAAAACGGATTGAGGATGTCAATGTCCTTCGTACCGCTCAGTTTGCGGAAGATGCTGGGCCAATGGCTCACCCGATAAGACCTGAGTCATTTATTGAAATATCCAACTTTTATACTGTGACTATCTATGAAAAAGGCGCAGAAGTCGTACGCATGATTCACGGTATTCTTGGTGCAGAAGCCTTTCGTAAAGGCTCTGACCTCTACTTTGAGCGTCATGATGGGCAAGCGGTGACCTGTGAAGATTTTGTCAAAGCCATGGAGGATGCTTCAGGGCGGGATCTAACACAATTCCGCCGGTGGTACAGTCAGGCAGGTACACCGGTGCTGAACATCACTGATGAGTACAACGAAGATAAGAAACAATACAAACTGACCATCGAACAATCCTGTCCTGCGACGCCAGGACAAAAAGAAAAGGAGCCTTTCCATATTCCTGTTCGCCTGGGGTTGTTGGATGCTGAGGGAGATGAGCTGGTTCTTAACGAGAGCGGTGCTACTGATCAGGTGCTTGATGTTAAGCAGGAAAAAGAAGTCTTTGCTTTTGATAATATTGAAGAACGACCGCTGCCTTCTATTTTGCGAAGTTTCTCAGCACCGGTCCGCGTGAAGTATGACTACTCCCGGGAAGATTTGTTGTTCCTTATGGAGCATGACAGCGATCACTTTAATCGCTGGGATGCGGGGCAGCGACTGGCCAACAGTGTCATTGATGAAATGGTTGCTGCGTTTGAACAGGGGCGTGAACTTTCTGTGGATCGAAGCTTGATTGAAGCCTTTGGCACGGTCATTAATGATGAGTCATTGGATCTTGCCGTAAAGGCAGAAATGCTGTCTCTGCCATCAGAGGCTTCACTGGCTGAGCAGGCGGTCGAAGTATACCCCCAGTTCATTCACCAGGCTCGCCAGCAGGTGAAAAAAGCCATTGCAGAAGCGCACAAAGACTCACTTGAAGCGCTGTGGCAGTCGTTAAATGTGCATAAGCCTTATCGACCTGAGGCAGAGGATATTGCCGAGCGAACACTGAAGAATACCTGTTTGTCCTACCTCACCAGCATCGAAGATAAAGCCATGCTGGCTCTGGCTGAACAACAGTATCATGGAGCATCCAATATGACGGATCGCTTCGCTGCACTGGTTTCTGTTATTAATGCCGGTAATCATGACCGTGAATTGATTGATGAAGTACTGGCAGATTTTCTGGAGCTGTATCATCAAGATACCAATGTGATGGACCAATGGTTATCAGTGCAGGCTGCCAGCCCATCGCTGGGAACTCTGGAGCACATCCTGACGTTGATGCAACACGAAGTCTTTGATGAAACCAGCCCTAACAAGCTGCGCTCTGTTTTAGGTGGTTTTGCTGGAAATATGAAGCAGTTTCATCGTACGGATGGTCTGGGGTATGAATTCCTCACTGATCAACTGCTGGATCTTGATAAGAAAAATCCGCAGATTGCTTCACGACTGATGACGCCTCTGACGCGCTGGCGTAAATTTGAGCCCGGCTGCCGTGAGCGGATGCGCAAAGCACTGGAGAGAATTAAAGCCACACCGGGTCTGTCTTCTGATGTCTATGAGGTAGTGACCAAGAGTCTTTGATTCTTCGCTTTCCTTATACACCGGCTTCTTTCTTGGAAAAGGAACCGGTGTATAAAACATGGTGAGCCCTTCTCTGTGAAGTGAGGAGTTACCAATTTCTCACCCCTTTCTTTCTGAATTCAAATAGATCTTAAAGTCATCAAATTGCCAAACAATCCTACTAACGAGTGAAAAAAAAATCGCAATAGTCCCTTTGGATGAGAATTTTATTTTCTCTATTCGGTAAAGTTGGTCGCTGTATTGATGCTCTGCTATGCCCTGATCTTAAAAATAAGAAAGCAAGCGAGCGATCTTTTTTGTAAACAATCGTTTCATTTGCTGCATCTATGACCGGATGTGCTTCGTTGTCAAAAAATGTTTGTTTATAATCGTCGCACTAAAAACAAGAATATTAAGACAAGGGGAGTCGTATGCCTGTTGCCTCTGGTTTCATTAGGGGGAGTCACCACAGGGGTGGTTCAGTTGGTCTGGGCACTCTTGTGAAAAGCAGTGTAAAGACTAAACCTGCAAAAAAAAGTCGTGTTACTGGGGTACTTCATACGGTACTTGGTGCGGTTCTTTCCGTTGCAATCTTTTCAGCTGGGCCAGTAAATGCTTCCTCTTCAGAGTCTTCGCTTGATCGCCCGGCGATTAAATCTCCAAAGGCGGCTAACAGCCTGCTGCTTGATGTCACTCGTACTGATGGTGGCGTAAGGCTGGTTTCTGTTGGGGAACGTGGCCACATAGTATTTTCCGATGACCATGGGGTTAGCTGGCAGCAGGCCAGCGTACCGACGATGCAAATGCTGACAGCCGTACACTTTCCCTCTGAAAAGGTTGGGTATGCCGTAGGCCATGATGCCATTGTTCTAAAAACTGAAAATGGCGGAGAAACCTGGTTGCAGGTGTATGTTGATCGTGAAGCGACGATTCCTCTTTTAGATGTATGGTTTGAAGATAACCTTCATGGCTTTGCCGTGGGGGCTTACGGTTACATCATTGAAACCGTTGATGGTGGTCAAAGCTGGGACTTTGTTGATGACCGCGTTGCCAATGATGATGAATTTCATTACAACGCTATTAATGACGATGGTCAGGGTAACCTCTTTCTGGCCGGAGAGGCAGGGATTCTTTATCGTTCCACAGACGCTGGTAAAACCTGGACAACCTTGAATAGCCCTTATGAGGGGTCATGGTTTGGTGTCAGCGGTGATGATGGTCAGGTTTTGGTTCATGGTCTGAGAGGCAATATTTATCAGAGTCAGGATCAGGGGGAAACCTGGCAGCCGCTAAGCTCTGGTACCGAGCAGACGCTCTTTGGTTCGGCAAAACTGATTGATGGCAGTGTTGCGCTGGTTGGTAATTCCGGAGCCGTATTAACAGGTTCGGGCTATGGCGCTGGTTTGTCTTCAGGAGCAAAGGCTGGTTTATCCGTTTCACATCGGCCTGATCGTATGACGCTGAGTGCGCTCGCACCCAGTAATGATGGGTTTATAGTGGTTGTTGGCCAGGGTGGCGCCTACCGGATGACCCTGGAAGGTAATGTGTTGGAGTAGAGGCGGTTGGAGTGCTGTTTTATCGTGGATAAGGCAGTGATCTTGTTTGATATAAGCCATAAGAAAAACAATTAAAAAGAATCCGGGGCAGCCAGTTATGTCGTCTTTTAATCACTCATCGTATCAAAGCAGCGAACCGATTATGGAGCGGATGATCTTCAATAATCGCCTGCGGGTTTGTCTGTTTTTTCTACTAGTGTCATTGTTTCTCACCTGGAAACTGGTCACTGGATTACGAGTGGATGCCAGTTTTCAGAAAATGGTGCCGCTGGAACACTCTTTTATCCAGAATATGCTTCGGCATATGGAGGATGGTGGTAACTCCGGTAATACCATTCGGATAGCGGTTGCTGCCCGGGATGGCGATATTTTTTCTGCTGAGTATATGGAATTGCTCAAGCAGATTAATGATGACGTTTTTTATCTCCCGGGTGTCGACCGGGCCAATATGAAGTCCATCTGGACGCCAACGGTTCGCTGGATTGAAGTGACAGAGGAAGGCTTTACCGGTGGGCCGGTTATTCCTGAGTATTATGATGGAACTCAAGCCAGCCTTGATCTTCTCAGGGAAAATATTCTGAAGTCCGGTCAGGTGGGGCAGATCATTGCCAATGATTTTGGCTCGAGTATTGTAAGTGCGCCTTTGTTTGAAAAGAACCCGGAAACCGGTGAAAACCTGGACTACCAATACCTTTCAGACCAGCTTGAAGAATTGCGCAGCAAATACGCAGAGAAAGGTGTTGATCTTCATATTGTGGGTATTGCCAAGGTTTTTGGTGACCTGTTTGATGGCGTTAAAGCCATTGTCTGGTTCTTTATTATTGCCATTGGTGTAACCAGTATTCTGCTGTTCCTTTATTCCCGGTGTCTGAAAAGTACGATTATCCCGCTGCTGACGTCGGTGACTGCGGTTGTATGGCAGATGGGTCTATTGGCGACGCTCGGATACGGTCTTGATCTTTACTCCGTGTTGGTGCCCTTTCTGGTATTTGCCATTGGTGTCAGTCATGGTGTTCAGATCATTAACAGTATCAGTGTTGAAACTGCCCAGGGTGCAGATTCACTGACAGCTGCTCGCCGTACTTTCCGAACACTCTATATTCCGGGCATGGTGGCACTGATTTCTGATGCTATCGGTTTCCTGACCCTTCTGGTTATTGATATTCAGGTTATTCAGGATCTGGCGATTACTGCCAGCGTGGGTGTTGCGACCATTATCCTGACGAACCTGGTATTGCTGCCTGTTCTAATGTCGTATATCAAAGTCAGCAAACGTTCCGTTGATTACGCGAGGAAAAGCCAGAAGGAAGAAGCAAAAATATGGCGTGTGGTTGCAAAACTGGCCAGTTCTAAAGTAATGCCTGTTTCGATCCTTATCGCTTTGCTGGGCTTTGCTGCCGGTGCTTATAAAGCGACAGACCTTAAAATTGGTGATCTGGATCCAGGGGCTCCGGAGTTTCATCCGGACTCGCGGTATAATCTGGATAACCTGTTTATCAACAGTAATTACTCAACCAGTGCCGATCTGTTTATCACCTATCTGGAAACCAAGCCTGAGGGCTGTACCAGCTACCCGGTGATGGATGCCATTGATCGATACATGTGGCATATGGAAAATGTGCCTGGTGTTCAGTCTGCACTGTCACTGGTCACCGTTTCCAAGCAGGTCATCAAAGGGTTGAATGAAGGGAGTATGAAATGGCAGAGCCTCTCCCGTAACCCTTATGTGCTTAACAGTTCAGTGGCCAATGCGGCAGGATTGTTTAATACCAACTGCTCCAGTGCACCGGTTATTCTCTTCCTTGATGATCACAAAGCTGAAACATTGGAGCGTGTGGTTAAGGCAACTCAGGATTTTGCTGCCATTAATAATACGGAAGACTTCCAGTTTGTCTTGGCCAGCGGTAATGCTGGCGTAGAAGCCGCCACGAATGAGGTAATTGCCCAGGCTCAGAATAAGATGCTGTTCTGGGTATATGCGGTGGTGAGTATTCTCTGTCTTATCACGTTCCGCTCGGTTAAAGCGGTTCTCTGTATCATTATCCCGTTGGGATTAACTTCCGTTCTCTGTCAGGCATTGATGTCTTATCTGGGTATTGGGGTTAAGGTGGCAACGCTACCGGTTATTGCCCTGGGTGTTGGTATTGGAGTGGATTATGGAATATACATCTACAGCCGTTTAGAAAGTTTCATGAAGCAGGGAATGTCTTTGGAAGAAGCTTATTACTCAACACTCAAGATTACGGGCAAAGCGGTAACCTTTACCGGTGTGACTCTGGCGATTGGTGTCGGTACCTGGATCTTCTCACCACTGAAGTTTCAGGCGGATATGGGTATTCTCCTGACCTTTATGTTTGTCTGGAATATGATTGGTGCGATCTGGTTGTTGCCTGCCCTTGCCAGGCTGCTGTTGGGTAGTAAGGCAAAAGGGCAGAGTGTTAAGGGTGCTACCCCGGCAACCTCTGTATAAAGTAAGTCTTTGCTCTCAATAATAAAGCCGGTTTATGCCGGCTTTATTTTTTTGTTTTCTAGGCTGCGGGTTTCTAGGCTATGGCGACGCTAATTTATGTTCATGACCCAATGTGTAGTTGGTGCTGGGGTTTTGCACCAGTCTGGCAGAAGGTTTATAGGGCTATTCAACAGGGGTATGAGCCTGATGAATTGTCAGTACGTAGTGTTGTGGGTGGTCTTGCTCCAGATTCTGATGAGCCGATGCCTATAGAAATGGCTAAACGAATTCGAAGTTACTGGCATGAGATTGAGCAGTTGCTGGGAACTGAATTTAATTATGACTTCTGGGTAAAAAATATTCCGCGACGCTCTACCTATCTTGCTTGCAGGGCAGTGATTGCAGCCAGAGAATTATCAGATCGTGATGGTGAGTTCTCTATGAATACTGCAATTCAGCAGGCTTATTACCTCAAGGCAGAAAACCCATCAGATCTTGAGGTACTACTGAATTGTGCAGGGCAAATAGGTCTTGATAGAGCGTGTTTTGAACAGTTCATTAACTCGCCAGAGTGCAAGGCGTTACTAACAAAAGAGATCCGGTTTTCGAGAAGTATCGGAGGGAATAGTTTTCCAAGCCTGTTTCTTGAAAAGCGTGGGACGGTTTACCCGATTCCAGTTGACTATAAGAGCGCCTCAGGAGTATTGGAGTGTGTAGCTGATTTGATGCAATAAACGCTTGCTTATAAATTTCTTAGTCTTATCAGACGATGATGGTGTGTGCTTCTCTGGTTTTAATCACTCGAGATTAATGCTGATCAAACAATAAAAAAAGTGGTAAAAAAATGGCAAAAATAAAAAGCCTGATTGGCTATGCAGCAACAGCACTGGTGTTTACCGGTGTGGGGGTGATGCTCAGTGGTACAGAGTTGGGTGATCAGGTCCGAAGCAGTGCCAATGTGGTAAAGCAGTCAGCACTGAGTACAGTTGCTGATAAATTCAGCGGGGATATTCGCGAGCGCGTGTTAATTGAAAACCCCGAGCTTATCGAGCGAGTCATGGTAGGTGGTGGCTTTGGGGGAAATTTCTCCAAAAATATCGGTCAGCATATTTTTGGCAAAAATTATGAGCCCGCCATTCAGGATGCACTGGATATGACCGAGGTCAAGCAGGCAGGTGATCGCATGTGGATTATTCATATGCCGATTGTTAACTCCATCCTGTTGGAGACTGACGAAGGGCTGGTGGTTATTGATACTGGCATGGCGCCGGCTGGTCCTGCGTTGATCAAGGCGATTCGCAGCGTCAGCGATAAGCCTATTCATACCATTATTATCACTCATGGCCATACCGATCATGCCTATGGCACCTATGCATTGGTTGAAGACAGTCCGAATGCCCAGATTATTGCCCATGAGAACATCATTCCCCGCTTTGAGCGTTATATAAAGCTGCGGGGCTCACTGGCTAACTACATGAGTCAGCCTGCGGATGAGTTGCCAGCCAGTCGGGATGATCTGGTTTGGCCGACCAGAACCTTCAGTGATCGTCTGGAGTTGACGATTGGTGGAGAGGAATTTGTATTGCAGCATCGCAAGGGTGAAACCGATGATCACCTGTATGTCTGGGTGCCAGGTCGAAAAGCGATAGCAGTGGGCGATTTCTATCAGGGTTTTCTGCCTAATGTGGGGAATGGCAAGCGTTCTCAGCGTTACGTGGAGGAGTGGGCTGAAACTATGCGGGAAATGGCGGCATTGAAGCCTCAGGTTCTATTGCCTTCTCATGGGGAAGGTATTACTACGGGTAAAGCGATTGAGGAAAACTTTGTTGTACTGGCCCAGGCGCTTGAGTCTATTTCAGAGCAAACCATTACTGCGTTGAATAAAGGGATTCGAAAAGACCTGATTATCGACAGTATTGAATTGCCTGAAGAACTGTCTGAGCACCCAACACTTCAGGTGAAGTATGTGTCCGCCAAGGATATCTCCAAAATGCTGCTTAAGCAGTACACCGGATGGTGGAATGATATCCCGTCTGACTGGTCACCAGTGCCCTGGGCCACCCGTGGTGCTGAGATTGCCGGCTTAGCTGGTGGTATCGATCAGCTGGTTGCCAGAGCTCGTGAGGTAATGAAAACAGATCTTGCCCTGGCCAGTCATATGGCTGACTGGGCTTGGATGGCCGATCCTGACCATCCTGAGGTGCAGCAGTTGACAATTGATGTCTATAAGGCACGGGTTTCAGATCCTTCAACCAACACTCAGGAAATGCTCACCTACATAGACCAGATGGCCAGGGCTCGCCAGAAGCAGCTTGAAGCGGGTCGTTAATTTTATCTGAATCAGGCAGGCTTATTCTCAGCCTGCTTTTCTCTCAATTTCAGCTGTATTCCTGATAATTAGCCTTTTTTGTTATTGATGGTTCTACGCCCTTTTAATACCATGGGGGTAAGGGCTGAAAGGACCTGATAACAATAATAAATAAGCAAAGTTCAGGAATTATTCCCATGGAAGCTGTACTCCGCCATTTCTCCGTTTTCTTTCTACTGATCTGTTTAAGTTATACCGTTGTAGCTGATGATGCCCAGATGGCTGTCGGCTCTCGTTTTGGCGAAAGCTCAGGCCCGATTTTTGGCAGTGAGTGGGTGCCTGAAGGAACCAAAATGCCAAAAACCTGGGGGCTTTCCATTACCACCATGTCTATGGAGCAGGACAGTAAACTTGGAGGTGTTACCTTTCAGGGCAGAGCGGGAGAGTATATTAAAGACCTGACATTTAACCGGGTAGAGGACGATAGTCGGGTTTCCAATATCAGGCTGGATGCCTGGTTGTTACCTTTTATGAATGTCTACTTGATGGCGGGCTACATGGAAGGTAAGACATTAGTAGACAGTACTACGGTATTTGATCCAACCCCTAACTTCCCGGGTGGAGAATTAAGCACAACAATGACCATGTATCAGAAGTATCATGGTATCAACTGGGGGCTTGGTGCTACCTTGATCTATGGCAAAGGGTCGTGGGTAACTACTCTGGACATAAATGCTTCAAGAGCTGAACTGAATGTCGTGAGCTCAAGAGTGAATGCTGTGATGGTGACTCCCCGTGTTGGTTATACCTCTCGTATTGGAGAGTTTCCCGTTACGTGGATGGCGGGTGTCAGCTATCTCTGGCTGGATCAGCGGATTACCGTAGAGCAGCAGCTGCCAGGGGTATCTGAACCAATGGTGATGGAGCTGGATGTTAAAGCGGATAACCCGTGGAGCCCGACATTGGGTGCGACAATTGAATTTTCTGATCAACTTCAGGGGGTCGTTGAAGCTGGGTTTGATGGTCGACAGACTTTGATGGGGTCTTTGGTTTATCGGTTTGGTGCGGATTGATAACAAAAGAAATTCAAGAATTATAATTTATTGCTGTTTTCCTGTTCAGAACACGTAGAGTGGAGAGTCTTCTAATGACTGTGCAAATTGATGAAATACAGCATCATGATATGGAATTTCCCGAAGTGCGACTGCTAATAGCCTCCTTGTTGGTTGATTGAGTTTAGGATGTACAGTTTCTAATGCACCCAGTAGGTATAGGCGGGCAATTGCCTTCAGAGCTCTTTCTTCCATACCAGAGGGGCGCTGAGTAAACTTGAGTTCGCTCTGAATAATCTTATCAATTCCTTGTATTAATAAATTTTTTCTAATTTCTAGCTCATTGTAATCTTGAACGTCATTGCTCTGTGACAGGTCAACGGCGTAAACAATATCTTCTTTTCTAGGGTGTGGCTTATCTTTCAATAAAAGTACTCTTCTGATGATAATATTATTCTCAGTAGACTCATCACCTTTTTCAATTCTGGTTTTTCCTAGTTCAGGTTTATAGTCACTCCTTGCTTTTTTGATCCATTTACTCGCTGTATGTGTAATTTCCTCCATTAAGAAGCCTTTCTTGACTGAAAGGTCAATATCTCTTGGGGTTAAAATTATTTGCAGGAGTTCTTTATTTATGCCTTCTGGTAGTAATAAGTCTTTTAAAAGCTCTAGAGGATGTGGTCCCCAATGAAAATAGACGTACTGTTCAAAAGATGTACTTCCTACAATAATAACCGGGAAGGTGTTGTTATGGGGAGTAGGACGTGGTTGGGTACTAATGATAGGCGGAGGCTGGTTGCTTATTGCTTCTAGTATATGGTCGTGAAAGTGATTGCGAACTCCTAATGTTCTTTCGGAGTCAGAAGCTGGATGGCACTTTCTGGCAAAATCTTTCAGTCGTAGTTTTGGTCTGGTAGTGCTGGAATGTTCTTTTATTTCAGGAGGGGTTGTCAGTGGAGATGGTATTTGTCGAGAACCCTCAGAAATTATTGTTTTACCGCCTGTAGCATCATTGCAGGTCTCCTCTGTATAGGTGTTATCAAGTAGACGCTTGCTTCCAGAAGGTTCTTCTGAATCGTGAGTGTCATCGAAGTTTTCATGTTGTTTAACTTGTGTTGTTGTGGGTTCAGCAAAATTCTCAAGCTCATCGAATTCGGTTGTGAACTTAAATAAAGGGGCGGTATTACTACTTGTTAAACTCTGGTCGATTTCTGTTGTTTCTTCGCAATCTAGCTCAGAGAAGCAATCAAACTCTTCTAATCCGGTGTGAGAGCAACATTCTAGATCTTTTAGCTCATTCATTAAGTCATTGTTGCCTCCACTTTCTGAATGCTCTGTTTCAGAGTCTAAATACTCTGTTTCTGAATCTGATAGTATAACTTCTTCTACAGTCATTTCTTTTGGAAAGCTGAGGGTTGCTCTTGATACAATTTTGACGGTTTCCTGCCTTTCAGTTAATGCAGGCTTAGTTGCAGTGGTGCATCTATTGGGTGCTGCCTTTTTCAATGGGTCAAGTTTGTTTTCGAATAGTCTAACCATTGGTTTATTGTCTAAACTTATAGCAATATCAAGTGGTGTTTTTTTCTTTTTGTTTTTTTTGTGTAACAACTCTGGTTTCTCAAAAAGTACGCTGCATGCAGTTCTTATATAATTAGTTTTTGCAAGGTAATGGAGTATGTTGCTGCGGGCATTTCTTTGGCCTGGTCGGGGTGGGAAGATTGCTCCCTGACATTTAACGTGTGCTACCACTTCTTTGTTACCAGACTCAATAGCTGCTATTAGTGGACAAATTTCATTTTTTTGATGTATTTCATTGATGCTGTTTAACCAGTAGTTGAAATCGTGAATTCCTTCTTCATAACGTTTTACTTCATCCAGTTTACCAGCGACGCAGGCTTCTATAAGTTTGAGGTGGTGTGTAGGTTCAAAAACGATGCTCTCCTTTGGTTTCTGGAAAGAGAAAACCCAGTTTCTGGCAGTCGCGGTATCTATGTATCTCTTTAGAAGTGGAAGGTTATGAATAGCTCGTCCTCCCAGATTATGTCCGATATCTCCCAGTGTTAGAGGAGTGGCATGGGAAAGAAGTAGTGTGCATACCTTGCGAGCTCCAAGCACTGCCTCCTGCTCACTCAATTGTTCGCTTGCTTCCTGTATTATGCCATTTAGCGCAATACATAATGATGGTGCAGAGGGTTTCACTGTTCCGAGACTGCCTTGTAGTTTGATAGTTTCTAAGACGAAAGCAGAATATAGTTTGCTAAATAGGTAATGTGTTGCTTTTTAGGTGGGGGGAGAAGGCTCCTGATTTCAGAGGCCTTCTTTGGAGACTGTACACTCAGTAGAAAATACTCAGTGATGGTCCCGTAATTACATTCCAGTCAATGATGACCTCTCGTTTAGCAATCTTGAGTTCACCTTTTTCTAAACGAAGAAGGTCCTTTCTCTGTGCAGTGAAAGTGTGATTGTCTTTCTGGTGGCGACTGTAGTAGATCATCGTGTTGCTATAGGCCTCATAGTAGCCTTCCTGCTCTGCCGGTAACACTTCAACATTGCTGATAAAACGACGTGTTCTGGCAGGAGGATTATCCGTCCAGGAGTTCAGCTTGAAGGCGCGCATTACTCTGAGCGAAAGAATAAAAAAGTTCTCTTTTCTGAAGTCGGGTTCAAGTCCCTGGCTCAGTTCCTGCTCCACGCTCAAGAATGCTTCGGTTTCCTTTTTCTTGGGATCCGGTTGAGGGATATAGCGAACAGGCACTCGATATTCAACGTCAGTGGTCACCAGTCTCAACCACTGCTGATATTCACGGTTATCCAGTATCCGGGCTTCACGGTAATAAAACTGCTCAACGTCACTGATCAGGTCACGGGTAATTTCGGTCATTATTTGATCTCCAGCTTGGAAGTTTCCTGGATACCCTGTTCCAGTCGCTGACGCCACTGCAGGTAGAATTCTCTGGCGTAGTGCTCGTTAAAACAGCTGCCAACTTTGCCAGGGATTTCCGGATGACTTTCCTCTTCATCAAGGCCAAGGCCGTAGTAATAGGTCCGATCATCGGCATAATCGATATTGCTACCGCTGAACTGTTGTGACCAGGCTTCGGCATCTTCACCTTCCAGAAGGCCGCCGGGGCCAAACATCATGGTGTAATGGATTTTTAGTTTTTCCTTAATGTGTTCTGGCGCATTCTTCTCGATCACGAACCATGACCAGTATTCAATTTGACCAGGCCCACGGGGATGGCTGGTTCTCAGGGTCATATTTGGCCAGAGGAACGACAGGTTCGGGAAAACGCTGTAACAGAGGGGTTTCAGTCTAGAGCGCACTTCCCCCAGGCGCTCAGTGACTTTCTTATGGCTTTCTCTAAGGTACTGGTTGACCTCTGGGTCCATGCCGGCAACACCATCCATGCCAAACATACACATTTCGTCCGGTGTGCCTTCAGGCATCAGTCGGACGGAAAGTCCGTGGCCAGGCTTTGGAACTACGTTCAGGCCGGTGTCTTCCAGTTCCTGTACTTGAGGCGTGCCTTGTAGAATGGAGCCGTGAAGGTAGGGGCCATGACCGATATCCCCAAGATGGTTTTCAACGGGGAGTTTCCAGTTGCAGTTAATGGTCCATTTGTGGGGGCTGCCAATAACCTCAATACCGCCATCAAAACGGTCAAAGAAGCAGTCAAGATACCAGGCCATCTCACCAAGAAAGTCTGTCAAAGGCTCTACATTTTCATCCATGCAGGCAAAGATCAGTCCTTTGTAGGTTTCAACCCTGGGAACTCGCTTCAGGCCAAGCTCTGCTTTGTCAGGCTTATTGCAGACCTTTCTTTCCTGAGGGATTGATACCAGATCGCCTTTATTATTAAAGGTCCAGCTGTGATAAGGGCAGACAAAGCGACGTGTGTTGCCCTGGTCGGCGCGACAGACCGGAACACCGCGATGACTGCAGCTATTGATGGTGACGTAGATTTCTTTGTCGCCAGCGCGGGAAACGATGACCGGTGTTTCAGCGATGAAGCTAGTAATAAAGTCCCCGACTTTCGGGATCTGGCTTTCGTGCCCCATGTATATCCAGGTTTTACTGAAGATGTGTTGTTTCTCCAGTTCGTAAAGCGCGGGGTCAGTAAATATCTTGCGGTGAACATGACTGCCATCGTCGCTGACCAGCTTGCTCAGTGGTAAGTCCATCGGCATGGTGTGTTCCTTTGTTATTGTAATAAGCGATTCGCTGGTAAAAGTTATCACACATTAACTTTTTATCAATGCCTTGTTTGAAAAAAAGTTAATCGCTGATAACATTTAGGTCATGACTGATGTGATTGCTGATAAAAAAATGACCAAAGGTGAGCGAACTGCTCAAAAAATACTGGACGTCTCTGAGCGTATTTTTGCATTAAAGGGATACAGTGGTACGAGTTTGAGGGAAGTGGCGGGTGACGTTGGTATTCGTGAACCAGGCCTCTATCGTCATTTTAAGAGCAAAGATGAACTTTACCGGCAGGTTCTGGAGCGGGCGCTCAGACCGCTGGCGGATACAATGGATAATATGTTATCAGTCAGCGAAATTGATAAGGCGCAGATTGAGCTTCTTCCTGCCGTGATGTTTCGCCTGCTTTCCCGCTCTCCTCATGTCGTTATCTTGCTACAAAGAGCACTCTCTACTGACAGTTTTTTGCAGTCTGATGGTTCTGGTGGTGTCTGGCTGGAAGAGTGGTTATCCAGTCTGGTGGTGCGAGGGCAGCAGTTATTTCGCCATTTACAGATTAAAAAAAATGCAACCGATGTTGAAGTGGCATTGATTATTGTGAACTGGTTTAACCTCTGTCTTGGTTATTTTACATCCGCTAAATTGTTTGAGCAGATATCAGGCAGGGATGCCTTTTCTGACTCCTGTCTGGATCAGCAAACAGCGCTTTTGCAGAAAATATCCAATGTGATTCTTAATGATTTTGTGTAGCTCTCTAATTTGCGGGTAGTATGAGTCCTGCGAATTAAGAGTAAGGTTGAGATGATTTATAGAAAAAACACAATGCGTACAGTTTTTTTAATTCTTTTTTGTTAAATTAGCACAAGCTATCTCGGTTTTTTATCGTCCGCTTAGACGATAATGAGTAAAAAAAGAATAAATTATGAAATATACCATCGATATTGAAGAGTTTAGCCGGTTAATTAAAGCCCTGTATCAGGGGATTCTGGAAAGCGTTCCATGGTCGGGCTTTCTTGATCGTCTACAAAGTAAGCTGGATGCTAACTATGTGACGATTGTTATTAGCCCTCCCACTGATGACCATGATGGTCTTTTTCTTACCACTGGTTCTACCGGAAAAGATTTTGTCGCTTCCTATAACAGTCATTTTTACGCGATGGACCCTTTTGTTGACTTGCCCAGTGCAAAAGTTGTCAGTCTTGACGAATTTATTTCTGGCAATGAGCGTATAAATTCTGAATATTGTCGACAGTTTCTCGAGCCCATGGATGTGTTTCATGTGCTTGGTGTTGATATCAGTACAGAGAATGGCGCGAAGTACAGTTTGAGAATCAGCCGTGGTTATCAAGGTGAAAACTTTAATGCGGGTGATAAGGAACTGGTTGAGTTGCTGGTTCCTCATCTTCAGGAGGCTATTGAGCTGCATACCCAGCTGGGGCGAATTGAAACCGAGAGAAATCTTTATGCCGGGGCCGTTAATCAGCTTGCGGTAGGTACCATTATCCTTGATGAAGAAGCCAAGGTTCTGCAAAGCAATCAGGTGGCGGGCGATCTTTTGAAGGCGAAGGATGGCATTGAGCTGATTGGTGGTTCTCTTCAGGTCGGCAGCAGCCGTGATACCCGGCGTTTGAAGGAATTGATACGAGATGTATTGGCTGCACAGAATGACAATCAGCCATCCGTAGTGGAAGCGCTTAGAGTGCAAAGACCTTCAGGCAAGAGTGATCTGGGTATTGTGGTTCGTTCTGTACCCCCTTCTCAATGGTCTAAGGCTAAACATACACCTTCTGTTGTCTTGTTTGTGGGCGATCCGGATCAGCATTCTCAAGCCCCCAGGGATATTGTGAAAACGTTGTTTGATTTGACTCCGGCTGAAGCTCAGTTGGCAATGATTCTGGCGAATGGACTTACTCTGGATGAAACCGCTGAAGAGCTTGGGATTAGCCGGAATACTGCCAGAGCGCACCTTCGTTCTATTTTTTCAAAAACAGGCGTTACCCGTCAGACCATGTTGGTACGTTTGATTCTGAAAAGTGTTGCCACGCTGGGATAGTACATTAACTCTTTCCCTTCTCCTGTGTGGTTGAGTATGTCTTCTGTTATCAGGTAGATATTCCCACGGAGTGCCGTGGGAATGAGGGTGTGTGCCTGACTTAGAAAACCATGAACACTTTCTTTGTGTTTTTCGTTGTTTCAGAAAAGCTTTTTTTGTGGCCGATTTTGTTATTGTTTGTTTGTTGGCTTTGATTTTAAGGTACGGGCATTGTTCCAAAGATATTTTCCAGCATAGTTCTGTTTAATCTTTGGAATCTGGGATCTAAAAACAACTATAAAAAAAGAAGCATTGCGACAATGGATATAACAAGCCGTAAATCCCTTTTTGGGGAAGTCTTTCGCTCGACTGCTTTATGCTGTAAACGTTCTCGAAGTCTTGGAATTAGTGCTCTTTTGGTTGGTAGTCTTTTTGCTGCTGGTCAGGTTGATGCAGCTAATCCGGCGCCTCGTAATCCGCATCTGGCGGACTCCACCAACCCTATCGGTCATACCACTTCAGCCCAGCAGGATTCGGTTCCCCAGCCCGGTCCGGTTGGGCCGTCGCGTACACTGGATGATTTTGAGTTGCAGTATCGTCATACTGGCCCCTTCCAGTTTGGTACCAGTATCTCAGGCGTTTACCCTGACGGAAAAAGAGTGCTCTGGAGTAATGGTGCTAATGGGGTATTCAAGGCAGAGCACGACAGCTTCAATATTATTGATCGCTATTCCGTCGAAGGAAAGACATTCAGTCGTCCTGAAATTGAAAATGCATTAGAAGAGCTGCGCTCCCGAGAAGGGATTTCCGCCATGTATTTTGCCTTTAAACAGGCCGATATGTTTAAGGAACTCTCCGGTGTCTACACGTTGCTGGATAACAATCACGATTACTATATTGGTGACAATGGTGGTCGGGGTATTACAGTTTACGGTGATGCCGACCCTGATGATTCAAAAAGCAAAATTGTAAAAAAACGTCAGTGGTCAATGCCTGATTCGGTCAGTGGATTGATGATTGGCATGAATATGACCTTCGATGGCTGGATTGTCTTTGCTACTGAACACGGTTATATCGTTTCTGTTAAAAAAGACTTCTCTGAAGAGCGTGTGGTTCGTCTGAAATATGCTGTAGAAGAAGATGCAGAGAATGCTGCTACCGGTGTTACCGGTAAAGGCTGGGTTCGGAATGGTCAGGCGGTTGATGAAAGCGGTATCTATGTCGCTTCCCAGAATCATATGCATAAAGTGATCTGGAAAAATGAGCAGCTGTCTATTGATGAAAAAGATGGAGCATGGGCTGTTCAGTACAGCAATACGGCTGGACAGGGTACCGGGTCTACGCCCAGCCTGATGGGTTTTGGTGATGAAGATCAATTTGTTGTTATCACTGATGGTGATAAGAAAATGAACCTTCTGCTCTACTGGAGGAATGAGATTCCTGCCAGTTGGGAAAAATTACCGAAAGCCAATGATCGTCGTGTTGCCGGTATTATCCGCGTTGATATGGGCGACCCTGAGCTGTCAGTTCAGTCAGAGCAATCGGTCGTGGTATCTGGATATGGTGCGGTAATGGTCAATAATACGCCCAAAATGCCCTGGTATTTTCCAGAGAAAGCCGCCATGTTACTAAACGGGTTTCTCGGGACTCGTGAAGAGTATCAGCCTTACGGTATTCAGAAGTTCGCCTGGAACCCTGAAAAGCAACGTCTGGAAAATGCCTGGGTAAATACCTCGTTAAGTTCACCGAATGCCATGCCTCTGGTCAGTGCCGGGTCTGATATGCTCTATACAACAGGAGCCAGGAACGGTAAATGGACGCTTGAAGGCATTAACTGGTCTACTGGTGAGTCTGTCTTTCATTATGTGCTGGGTGACGAGCGTTATAATACGTTGTTTGCCGGCGTATTGCTCGATGAAGATGGTCATATCTTTTTTGGTACTTCTTTTGGCAAGGTACGCTTGAAACCAAGAAAAGATGAAGTTCTGAATACAGCCAGCAATTAATTACTATTGCGTATTTAAAACTGATAAAAAAGCCGGTTGATTCCGGCTTTTTTATTAACGGGCTCTCTCTGGATGTACCCGTAAACTATTTTTAGTTCATTTAATCTCGTCTTTTTCTTTGTGATCTTTGTGCTCTCTGTGGTTAAAAAAGAATTCCATAAAATTGGTGGAACAGCTTTGGCCGTTTTTGTCATTGCTGATGGCCGGATACAGACTTATGGTAGATAACAGTGGGAATCTGGCGGGGGAAGATGCTGGCCGGTTAGTAGATTTTCATGGCAGTGCTGATTGATAAACCGAATAAATTCAAATGCGCGCCAGCAGCATTGACGATCAGCCCCAGTCGAATGACAACAACAATAATAAACCGATCGAGAAGTTGATAATGCAAAACACAATAATACCAAGGAAGTCGATCCTGGCGTTGGCTGTGTCTGCCGCGGTGGCTACCGGTGCTGTTCAGAACAGTTATGCCCTCTCTTTCGAGCCTGCTGATGAGGTCACTGTTCACTGGGATACGACGGTGGGTTACAGTGCTGGATGGCGGGTGAGTGAGCAGGATGCTGAAGCCCTGGCTGATATTAATAACGATGATGGTAACCGTAATTTCAAAAAAGGTGCCATGGTCAATAATCGCTTCTCGGTGTTGAGTGAAGCCGATATTCAGTATAAGAATTATGGTGCTTTTATCCGTGGTAGTGCTTTCTATGATGGAGCCTACTACGGCACTAATGATAATGATTCCGAAGCTACATTTAACGGCAATGGAAATCATGATGGCTTCAGTGAAGAAGTAAGAGATGCTCATGGCTCTGATGCTCGGATTCTTGATGCCTTTGTTTATGGCTCTTTTGATATCCGAGATCAGCTTTTAAATGTGCGAGTGGGTAAGCAGGTCGTGAGCTGGGGTGAAAGCCTCTTTATTCCGGGTATCAGTTCTGCAATGAGTCCGGCCGATGCAACCAAGACAACCGTTCCTGGTGTTGAAGTTAAAGATATTCTGCTTCCTGTTGGTCAGGTCTTTGCACAGTATGATATCAATGACACTCTCAGTGTTGCTGCCTATAGCCAGTGGGAATGGGCACAGAATGAAGTCAGTGAGGCAGGTAGTTATTTTGGAGCCAGTGATAGTCTGGATAATGCAGGAGATAGTCTTCTTGTTGTTGGGCAGCAGTTACCCACTACTATGCCAAGAGAAACAGATATTGATGCAAGAGATACAGGGCAGTGGGGTGTCGCATTAAATTATTATGCAGAGAATCTAGGGTACGGCACTGACTTCGGGCTTTATTATATTAACTATCACGATAAAAACCCTTCCATTGTTCTTGGTGAAAGAGAAATTATTTTTAATCCTGGTCCAGTGGGTATCATTCAGCCCTATCACAAAGAATTTATTGAAGATATTAAACTTATTGGGTTTAGCTTCAGCACTTTGATTGGTGATACCAATGTTGGTGGTGAAATTGCCTATCGTAAAGATGCGGCTGTGAATCCAGCCGGCTTCAATACGAGTACTGATGCCATCCGTCGAGCGGATACGCTACAGGCTCAGGTTTCTGTGATTCATTCCTTTGGTGCTTCTGCTGTTGCCGATGATGTCGTCTTCTCTGGCGAATTTGGCTATAACGAAGTACGCGGCATCAACAACAACAATGAATTACCAGGTTATGCTGATATCACCATGGATGAGTCTGGTGCTGGTATCGCAGGCTCTGTAACCCTGAAGTACAACAGTGTCTTCCCCGGTACCAATATGGAAGTACCAGTCAACTTCAGCCATAACATTAATGGTAACTCTGCTGCCGGTGGCTTTACCCGTGGCCAGAACTCTGACCGTGTCAGTGTGGGTACCAAGTTTATTTATAAGACTCAGTGGGAAGCGGGTATCAACTACAGTGCCTACTTCGGGTCTTATGAAGAGAATCAGTACACTGACCGTGACTTTGTATCCGTTAACCTGAAGTACTCCTTCTAAATCGCCTGGAGAGATAATAATGAAAATAACAAAATCTTTACTGGCTGTGACCATGGCAGGGATGACCCTGATGGCCACTTCTGTATCCGCCAAAGTGAGTGAGCAGGAAGCCGCTCGTCTGGGCAAGGACTTGACTCCATTTGGTGCCGAGATGGCGGGCAATGCCGACGGTACCATTCCAGCCTGGAATCCGAACTTCAAACCACCCGCCAGCTATAAGCCCGGTGATCATTATCCGGATCCTTATGCTGATGAGAAACCACTGTTTGTGATCACTGCGGACAATATGGATCAGCACAAAGATAAGCTGACTCCGGGGATGCAGGCCCTGTTCAAAACGTACCCTAAGACGTTTAAAATGCCGGTCTATCCGACTCATCGGGATGCCATGTATTCGGACTTCAGTATCCAACAGGTTCGTGCCAATGCTACCCGTGCTGAGCTGACATCAGACGGCAATGGTGTACTGAATGCTTTTGGCAGTGTGCCTTTTCCTATTCCCCAGGGTCCTTTGGAAGTGATTTGGAATATGGCTTTCAATAACTGGCCTTATTACTCGGATTACCGAATTACGGATGCAGTTGTTTATCGCAACGGCACCCGTTTGGAAGGGGTGAGTGATTTTACCCGGATAGCGCCTTACTTTAATCCGGAACTGGATTTCGAAACCTTCCAGAAAGAAGAGCTTCCGCGTTCCGCTTCAATTATTAAAGCCCTGGCGCCGACCCGGGAAAAAGGCAAGACCGTGCTGGTTCATGAATTTGTGAATCAGAGTGCTGAACCACGGGCTGCCTGGAGCTATACACCTGGTATTCGTCGTGTCCGCCGAGCGCCAACGGTTAAATATGATTCACCGGCAGGCCTGGGTAACTGGCGTACCACTGATGAGTCCTACGGCTTTAACGGTGCTACTGATAAGTACAACTGGACGTTGATCGGCAAGCAGGAGATGTACATTCCTTACAACGCTTATCGCTTTGAAAGTCCGGATGTCAGCCTTGATGAACTGTTGACCAAAGGTCACCCAAATCCAGAGTTTATGCGTTATGAACTGCATCGGGTCTGGGTGGTCAAAGCCGAGCTGAAAGAAGGCGAGCGTAATGTTTATAAGACTCGTGTTCTGTTTATCGATGAAGACCAGTGGAACCCTATCGCCATAGACCAGTACGATAACCGTGATGAGTTGTGGCGTACGACCATGGTTAATTCGCTAAATCTCTTTGATATGCCAGGAATGGATCGTCGTTCAACCATACACCACGATCTGATTTCACGGGAATACTTCGCGAATGAGCTGCGTAACCCGCACCCACCGATGGTTGTTAACCGCGAACAGAAAGAGCTTTCTTATTTCACCTCTTCGACCTTGAAGAAACTTGGGGTCCGTTAGTACGCTTTCGTGATGATCTCATGAAAGTCTTTTTGGCCGGAGCTTGCTCCGGCCTTTTTTATCTTTAAGATTTTTCGCTTCCTGATTCTTGCTTCCTGCTGCTAATAGTATTGCTGAATGGATTGAGTTGAGTGCGATTTGACCAAATTGTTACTGGAATTTACGCAGAGGTGGTGTATTGCTTTTCAAATTCAAACAAATGTTTTAACATCCGCTAACGAAAATGCACGCAGTTTTCACACAACAATAAAAATGCACCTAACGATGTGCCTGAAGGGAAGTTACTATGAAAAAAATAAATCAATCCCTCTTTGCCCTGTCGACACTGACACTGGCCATGCAGGCTGGTGCTGCAGGTTTTGCCCTGAATGAGTCTTCAGCGGCTGCTGCGGGTACTGCTTATGCGGGGCGGGGTTCCAATGCTGAAGATGCTTCTATTATGGCGGCTAACCCAGCGGGTATCGCGCTGCTTGAAGAGCGGCAGGTGACTGTGGGTGGCGGTGTCGTTGTGCCAAAAGGTGATTTCAAAGGTGAAGGCAGCTTTGCAGGAGCCAGCACCAATGATGAATTTTTGAACACAGCGGTGATTCCTTTTGGTTATTTCTCAATGCCTATTGATGATCAGTTATCGTTTGGATTGGGAATGTACGCTCCTTTTGGTTCGTCCACTGACTACAACGATGATTGGGCCGGACGTTACCTTGCCAACGAAACAGATGTTTCTGTAATTAACCTCCAGCCAACAGTTGCTTATAAGTTTTCAGATCAACTCTCTTTCGGTATAGGACTCTTTGCAACCTATGCGGAAGGAGAACTTAGTAGATTTATTAACCCTGCCTCTCCAGCCACTGCTGTATTGGTTGAGGGTGATGATTGGGCTTATGGATGGAACATTGGAGCAATATGGCAACCACTGGAAACCACTTCTTTAGGGGTTAGTTATCGCTCAAAAATAGACTTGAAACTTAAAGGCGATGCGACACTTCAGCCTGCAGGAATTTCTGAAAAAGCTAAACTTAATATCACTTTGCCAGAGACTCTGGAGTTTAGTGCTACACATGAATTAGATGACCGTTGGACGGTTATGGCTGGGGCGACCTGGACCCGTTGGAGCCGTTTTGACAAACTTGTCATTGAATCTGATCAAGGCGGTGGTCCAATCTCCGGATTAGATCCAAGTGATTCTACAGTCATTACTTATGTACCGGAAAACTGGAAAAATAGTTGGTCTTTCGCAGTGGGTGGTAGTTATAAATACAGTGATCAGCTGACCTTAAAAGCTGGTTATGCATTTGATCAAACTCCTGTTCAAGATGAGTTTAGAACTGCACGTATTCCTGACGGTGATCGTAACTGGTTAACGGTTGGTGCCAAGTATGAACTTGGGAATGATTGGACCGTTGATGCAGCTTATGGCTACATGTTTGCATCAAAGGTTAAGATTGATGAGGAAAACTATAATAACGATGGCTCTGTTAACGGTGGCCTGACTCTTGAGGGTGAGTACGACAACACTGCTCATGTATTCAGTGCATCGGTAACCAAGCGTTTCTAAAGCCCAGTCTCAACATTATCGAAAAGATATGACGAGGAAAAAGAAGCCCGGCAGTTGCCGGGTTTTTTTATATTCCAAATATTCTTTCTGCAAACCACTTATATCTTGACTATGTTTCCTGTCAAAAGAGCTCTGACAGGAAGCGTTTAAATGAATGAAGGTGTCAATCTTCCCTCTCTGACTTTTTCTAATATATCTTCAGTAGAAGGATCAAATGGATCTGATGACAGTTCAACAGAGGCAGAGGTTCGTAATAGTCCAAAGTCTATCTCAAGTAGTCTTGCTGGCGGGCATTCAGTCAGTTCAATTAGTGATGTTAAGCCAGTTCAATCAGTACAGCTTCAGGAAAGCGTTGTTGCTCAAAACAAACCAATGGTTGAAGGTAGGCAAAATAGCTTTTCTCATGGGCAAGTAAGTTCTGTCACCCATGTTACAGCTAGCCTGCACCCCTCCTCACGTTATCCATCCTTGAGAAGTGAAGGACAGCCATGTACTACTTTACATAGTCACTATTGGGCTGGTCTCTCTCCCAAAGGAACCACTACGCAGAACTATACGTTTCAGGCAGGCCATAGCGGAGCCAACATTTTGCAGGCTGAACATGGGCAGTATTTTCAGGACAATCGCTATCCACTGCAGCGGCTCAAAGCAATGAGCCAATTACAACAAAAAAGGAACTTTGAGAGTTCACCATACCAAAGGCCATCTGTAAGTAATCAGAGCCATTTGATAAATCAAAGGTATACATATGATCAGAGTGCCCGTTTAAATTCTGCGCAGATGCAGACAGGACGATTTCCAGTATCTTGGCCTCAGCCAAGTGTAAATGAACAAGTTAATCTGGTCGGGGCAGGAGGCACGGAAAAGCAACAGATGGCTTCAAGAAAGGGGCAGGGTATACAGATACCTATGCCATCGATAAATAGTTCAGCTGATGTACATTCAACAGCTGATTTAGAGAATTGGAAAGAGTATTCATATTATCAACACCTTTCGATCCTGCCATTTTTATTAGCGACGGTTAGCTCTGGCCAATGTAAAGGAATTGCTTACACAAATGAGACTAAGAGTGAAGTCATTGTGGACCTTCAGGCTTTTACGATTTTGGAAAAATCCTTAAATAAATTGCTTCATATTGAGGCAGATGATGAAACTTTTAATTGTGTTCGATGGAGTCAGCAGCCAACCCACATAGTTGTGAATATTGAGGGTATGAAAAGTGAGTTACCCAAGATGTTCAAGTCATAGCTTCCTTATGACCTTAAAAAAACATCGCCGCAAAACACCCACAAATAGTCATCACTAGCAACAGCTTTTTCAGTGTCTCCGGTTTCGCTTTAATGGCGAACTTCACCGATAGATGGGCGCCAATAATAAAGCCAATCGATAGAATCAAGGCAGGAATCCAGGCCACCTGATCACGGGCAATAAAAACCACAAGAGCAACCAGGGTAAAAGCCAGTGTGCAGACCAGTTTCAGTGCGTTGCCGCGCACCAGGTCGTAACGAAGTACACCACACACCGCTGCCAGCAGAATAAAGCCCACCCCAGCCTGTACAAAGCCACCATAGAATCCCGCTATGGCCAGACCTATCCAGGATTTGGGGGAGTCAGCAACCTTCAGTGGAATAGTCCCTTCCGGTGGAATAATCATCGCTGGCCGCAGCACCATAATCAGACTCATGGTCACCATAGCACCGAGCAGCATTGGTTTCAGTATCCACTCAGGGCTGAACGAGGCGGCCAATGCACCTGCCAAACCACCCAGAAGGGTGGGAATCATCATAGGTAGAATTTCATCACTTTCCAGGCGATTATGCTTCTTGAAACCCAGAGCACCAGTCAGGCTCTGAAGGAAGATACCCACCCGATTGCTGGCATTGGCAATATCTGCTGGCATGCCCATTACCATCAGAGCTGGCAGTGTCAGATTGGAGCCTCCGCCCGCCAGTGTGTTGATGATGCCTGCCAGAATGCCCAGGGCAATCAGTATTGTGGATGATGCTACTGTCACTTCCATAAACCGTTCCTGCTGATGCCTTTTAGTTTATAAACCCGAATTCTTTCGATTAATTAAATCTATTGAGTGTATTTCTTTAATTAATTTTGATGTTTGATGCTTTGGGCGTAACCTTTATCACGTGAACGACACAAACCAACCGAGAAGGTAAATCAAATGACTCAATCTCTGATTAACACCGTTATCAAGCCATTCAAAGCCACTGCTTTCCATAATGGTGAGTTTGTGGATGTGACTGAACAGAGCCTGCTGGGCAAGTGGTCTGTTGTGTTCTTCTACCCTGCTGACTTCACTTTTGTCTGCCCAACTGAGCTGGGTGATCTGGCTGATCACTATGAAAAGCTTCAGTCTATGGGGGTGGAAGTATACTCCGTTTCTACTGATACACACTTCACTCACAAAGCCTGGCATGATGGTTCTGACACCATCAAAAAAATCCAGTTTCCAATGATCGGTGACCCAACCGGCACTATCACCCGCAACTTCGGTGTGATGATTGAAGAAGAAGGTCTGGCACTGCGCGGTACCTTTGTAATCAACCCAGAGGGCGAAATCAAGTCCATCGAAACTAACGACCTGGGCATTGGCCGTTCTGCTAAGGATCTGGTTCGTAAGGTTCAAGCTGCACAGTACATTGCTGAGCACGATGGCGAAGTTTGCCCAGCTGCATGGCAGCCAGGTGAAGAGACTCTGGCGCCTTCTCTGGATCTGGTAGGCAAAATCTAAACGACAGATTTTGGCTGGTGTTCCCCTCTAACCTCTAGTTTGGGGGGGAACTTAAAGGCTGACCAGGAATGATGAGTAAACCGAGTATTCATCATTCCTGGTCAGCTTTAAAAGGCTTATCTGCAAGAGCCTGATAGACAAAAGCAAAACGATATTTTCTCTTTAACAAATACAAATTCAAGAATATAAGGGTGTGACTATGCTCGACACAACCATGAAAACCCAATTACAAGCCTATCTTCAAAACCTGAAAACTCCGGTACAGTTGGTGGTTTCTCTGGATGACAGTAATAAATCCAGAGAGATGGAATCACTGGCGAACGACATTGCCAGTTTGTCTGAAAAGGTCAGTGTAGCGAAATCTGACAATAGCAATGAACGGAAGCCTCAAATGCTGGTTCGTTCTGCTGAGACTGGCAGTGAAATCCGTTTTGCGGGATTGCCAATGGGGCATGAGTTCACCTCATTGGTACTGGCACTTTTGCACAGTGGTGGTCACCCGATCAAAGTTGATGATGCCTTGGCTGAGCAGGTGAAAGCGCTGGAAGGAAACTACCGTTTTGAAACTTATGTTTCCCTGAGCTGCCAGAACTGCCCGGATGTGGTGCAGGCTTTGAATATCATGTCTGCTCTGAATCCCAACATCACCAACGTAATGATTGATGGCGCCTTGTTTCCGAAAGAAGTGGATGAGCGAAAGGTTATGGCCGTGCCATCGGTTTACCTGAATGGAGAACTGTTTGCCCAGGGGCGTATCTCTCTACAGGAAATTCTGAATAAACTGGATACCGGTGCTGCAACACGTCAGGCGGAAGCGATCTCTGAAAAAGCACCGTTTGATGTGCTGGTCGTTGGTGGTGGTCCAGCGGGTGCTGCTGCGGCTATCTACAGTGCTCGTAAAGGCATTCGTACCGGTATTGTTGCTGACCGTTTTGGTGGTCAGGTGATGGATACTGTGGGTATTGAAAACTTTATCTCTGTTAAGGCGACTGAAGGTCCAAAGCTGGCTGCCAGTCTTGAAGAGCATGTGCGCGATTATGATGTCGATATCATGACTCAGCAACGTGCCAGCCGGATTGTTGCGGCGGAACAGGTGGGTGACCTGATTCAGGTTGAGCTGGAAAGCGGTGCAACCCTGAAGAGCCGCTCACTGGTCATCGCTACCGGTGCCCGCTGGAGAGAGATGAATGTTCCGGGTGAGCAGGAATATCGTGGTAAAGGTGTCGCTTACTGCCCACACTGCGATGGCCCTTTGTTCAAAGGTAAGAAAGTTGCTGTGATTGGTGGAGGCAACTCCGGTATTGAAGCGGCAATCGACCTGGCAGGCATCGTTGAGCACGTGACGGTTCTGGAATTCGATAGCAAACTGCGAGCGGATGAAGTACTGCAGCGCAAGGCGCGCTCCATGGGCAATATCGATATCATTACCGAAGCACTGACCACTGAAGTGCTGGGCGATGGTGAGAAGGTGACCGGGCTGCGTTACACCGACCGGGCAACAGATGAAAGTAAAGCGGTTGAACTGTCGGGTATCTTTGTCCAGATTGGTCTGGTACCAAATGCAGAGTTTCTGAAAGGTACTCTGGAATTGACACCACGTGGCGAGATTATCGTCGGAGCCCAGGGTGAAACGTCTCTTCCAGGTGTATTTGCGGCGGGTGATGTAACCATTGCGCCTTACAAGCAGATTATTATTGCGATGGGCAGTGGTGCGAATGCGGCGCTGGGTGCTTTTGATTACTTGATTCGTACGCCGGAGCCTCAGCAGCAGAAGGCTGCTTGATTGCTGCGACAAACATGTTTTAGAGGTAAAAACAGTCAAGTAGTCATAAAAAGTAAAAGCCCTTGATATCAATCAGGGGCTTTTTGGTTTATGCCTGACAAGTTTTGTTGGAAATATGGACTCATGTTTCTCTATTTAATATTTTGCAAAGTCATGTGTGAAGAAAAGATAAAAAGAAAATAGAATTTTTAATCACTGTGTCTAGTATGGTATTTAATAGCATCAACCTGGCTTTATACCCTATGGACTCAGCAAGGCTGTTTACTCGGTCACCAGAACCATCACCAGACCAGGTGAGAATCTCTACAGAAAGTCCACAAGGTTCTCCAGGTGGCTATAAGCCTCCAAAGAATGAGGTTTCTTTAGGAAGATTCTCAGTTCAAACATCAGAATCACAGGCTGTGAATTCGTTAAATCAGCGATCGGATTTTTCCGGATTAGGTCAACCTTCTTTTCCGTATCTGACTCCTCAAGCCGGGTCACTGTATCCTCCGAATGTGTCATCATGGCCTTCTGTATTACCATATATACCCAGTCGCGCATCTTCCGCGTTTTCTAATGTATATGGATCTTCAGGCAGTCTACCCTATGGGCCAGGTACAACTCAGTCCCTTGCATTAATGGCAGGGCACCCTTCAACTGCGAGAACTTTTCAGAAAACAAATGTAGCAGGGGATATTGGTTATGCTGAAAGTAAGAATAGTACTGCAAATTATCGTGCTGCTTTCAGAGCTGAAAAAGGTGGGCATCAGAGGAGTAATTTCACAGAGGCGCAGGTTAGGGGGCTAGAAATTGCTTATAAAAGCAGCCGGTATCCTGATCGTGTAGTCAAAGAAAACCTTGCGACAACCTTGGATCTTTCTGATAGCCAGGTAGGGATATGGTTTGCAAACAGACGCATGAAGAGTAAAAGAAACAAAGACTGTTATGCTGAAGAATTAAATAAAAGAAATGTTAGAGAGGTAAATAAGGTTGAGGGTTTCTCACAGGCAGTATCTGATACGCACAGTAACAGCCATACATATACCCTTCTTAAAGATCGAAATATAAAGGTCTTTAAAGTTACTGCAGAGACAGATCAAATGGCTCTTCAGTTAATGCAAGAAAAGTTAAGAGAGCTCACGGCACCTGCTTCAGCTTCTACAAGTGAAACATCAAGTAGTCAGGGGGACGATATTTCAGAAAAGTTGTCAGCGTCAACTCCGGTTCAAGATCCGGCTCAGAGTATTTACCCAGACTTTCAACCTCCTGTAAGTCATCCAGCGCAGCAGAAAAAAGAGCTATCATCTCAGCCACACTTTAATTTTTATACTCAAAGTTAGTTAGTGCATTCATAGCCAACCGAGTTCTCATGATCCGGCTAGCATGAAGTAAAAATATTGCATCGGATGATCGACTGTTTCAGATTACTTTCTAGACTGAGAATACCTTTTATTTTCAGCTTGGAGGCTGAGAAATGTTTTATTTCCGGTTGCCAAAAACGTCTGTCTTGATATGTATTTTTGTACTCTTTTATAGTTTGGCGGGAAATTCTGAAACGGTTGTTGTCCTAGGCTATGGAAGAACAGGCAAGGTATTTACTCACAAATTGCATCAAAAGCTGGGTGATGATGTAAAAGTTGTGATTGTTGATACGGAGCCAAAAAGAATAAATGAAGCTGTAGCGCGCTGGGGAGCAGAGTCAGACCAACATACGTTTACCTACAGAACCCACTATGATCAGGTACTGGAGAGTGAGTGGGCCGATACTATTTTTATTCAGGAGTTGATTAACGAAAATGTTTGGAAAAAGCAGGCTCTGATCGAAGGTGTACTTGATAAGCTGGAGTCTGCTGGTAAAACGGATGTGGTGGTTGCCAGCAATTCCTCATCAATTCCTGTCTCCGTTCTCACTGAATATCTACCGGAACATCAGAAAACCAGGGTATCCGTGAATCATATGTACTCACCCCATGGCGCAGCCAGTGAGGTGGGTGTGCTATATGGCCCTATCACTGAAAGTGATTCTCAAGTGTCAGCAGACCAATCAGAAAAACTGTTGCAGGCTGAAACAACCGCCAGAACCGTGGAACGTTTTAATGCCCGGTTGGGGATAGAGTCGTTTCGTTTAAATAATCATGGTCTGGAGATTAAGGATCAGATTGGTCACTCTTTCAATCGCATCTGGTTTCGAATTAAAGAACACTTTATCGATATGCTGGGTAAGAATCTTATCAATCGACAGCTGGCAGATTTAGCTTTTATTATTGTTTATAACCGGCCACTGGGTATTTTTGGAACCATGGATATGATTAGTCTGAATACTGCCATTGATATCCGTCATGTCTGGAAAACCTATGGGGCCTGCTCTTCCGAGATGCCACTTTTCGTTCGGGATATGGCTGGAAAGGGAGAGACATTTTACCCTCCCTGTACCCGACCTGATTGCACTCAGAAAAATATATTCAGATTATTGGAGACTAGCGCTGCCAACCAGGAAGGCCTGCTTGAGTATGGTTGGCAAAATGGCCTGATGTCTCCACACTGGGAAAGTGAGCTCAATAGAATGGTTAATAAAGAGCTGAATCTGGAAGAGCGGTATCCAGAAGTCGCTGGCCATACTGCTCCTGATGGAGGTGACATTATTCACTATCTGAATGTCAGCTCACAGCTACGTATGGCGGTATATCTGTTAGCAGGCATTACTATACAGGAGTATCGACATACGGTGCTTCGTAACAGTGTCATATCGCCGGAGAGTATGGACCATCTGCTTAACATTCTTACCGGGCAGGATCGTCTTTTCAGCAGGCTGAATCAATTGTTCCCTGTCTCTTTTGGTTTGCCTGAAGTTACTCATTGAGATGTCTGGTGTTTTTTAAAGCAGGTCAATCCTGATGACACAGGAAAAGCCATTTTGAAGCGGGGAAGAATATGATCGCCCTCTGACCTTTCATATTGAATCAAGGTAAGATGGTACTATCTTCATTTTCCACAATCTTCAGAATGGCATCAGGACAAAAAGGTTTTCTACTAAGCAGACAGAGTTCTGACCGGCGTAACCAGACTGAAATGGTTTTCTGGCTGGTTACGGATGACCAACCGGTATGTCTTGTTCTCGAAGGAGAACAGCCCGTCTTTTTTGTCGAAACGGCTGCGTTTAAACAAGCTGAAATGCTGCTAAATCATGCCCAGATAACTGTTTCCCTTCGGCACCTGGAATTAACCACGTTTCATCATCAGCCTGTCACTGCACTCTACTTCAATACCATTGATAGCAGTCAGCGAGCTCGGCGGTTACTCAGCTCTGAGTCTCTGCTCATATATGAGGCGGATATCCGCCTGCATGACCGCTACCTGATGGAGCGCTTTACCTATGGGCCTCTGGCGTTTACGGGTGAGCCGATTCAGAGACCGGGATTTCTGGAGTATCGCCATGCCCGTATCCGGCCAGCTCAATATGTGCCGTCATTTCGGGTTGTTTCTCTGGATGTTGAGTGTTCAGCCCGAGGTGAGCTTTACTCAATCGGTCTCTATGGGGAGAGCATCTCGACGGTAATCATGATTGGAGAGCCCTCAGCATATAAAAAGCCTTCAGCAGGTATAGAGCCAGAAGGTGCAGTAGAGACGGAACTTACTATTCAATGGGTTACGGATGAGCGGGCATTGCTTGAAGCATTGGAAGTTCAGGTAGAACAGTATGACCCGGATCTGTTTATTGGTTGGAATGTTATCAACTTCGATTTTCGGCTTTTGTTGAAACGTGCAGCTCTATATCGAATGCCACTGCGTTTGGGCAGAGGTTGGCAATCTGCCAGTTGGCGGGAACGAACCACTGAACCAGGTCAAGGCTATGTTGCAATACCCGGACGGATGGTGGTTGATGGCATTGATGCTCTTAAATCCGCGACCTGGCAGTTTGACAGTTTTAGCCTGGAGTCCGTTGCCCGAGAGTTGCTGGGCAAAGGAAAAGCGATTGACGATGTCAATAATCGATTGAGCGCTATTACTCACGATTTTCATCACAATAAGTTGAAGCTGGCAAAGTACAACCTGGAAGACTGTCGTCTGGTAATGGAGATTTTTGAAAAAACACGATTGCTGGATTTTCTCCGGTTACGCAGCGAACTGACCGGGCTGGAGCTGGATCGAATCGGCGGCTCTGTGCAGGCTTTTACCAACCTTTATCTTCCGAAACTGCATCGTGCCGGATACGTTGCTCCCAATCTTCCTGAAGGGGGAGGGTTGGCCTCGCCGGGTGGCTATGTCATGGATTCACTGCCGGGCTTGTACAACAATGTACTGGTTCTGGATTTTAAAAGTCTGTATCCCTCCATTATTCGCACTTTTAAAGTAGACCCACTGGGGCTGGTGGAAGGTTTACAACATCCGGAGAGTGCCATTCCCGGTTTTAAAGGTGCGCTTTTTTCCAGGGAGCGGCATTTTTTACCGGAGATTATTACCCAGCTCTGGCAGCAACGTGACCAGGCCAAAGCCGAGCAGGACAGTGCTCGCTCCCAGGCGATCAAAATCCTGATGAATTCTTTCTATGGGGTACTGGGCTCCGGTGGTTGCCGATTTTACGATACCCGCCTGGCCAGCTCTATCACGATGCGTGGCCATGAAATTATGTTACAGACCTCAAAATGGGTTGAAGAAAGTGGACACCAGGTGATTTATGGGGATACGGATTCCATCTTTGTCCTTCTGGGAAAAAAACTTTCCCATAATGAGGCTGATGAGATCGGACAGCAGTTGGCAACAGGTATTAATCGTCGTTGGCGGAATTTGTTAAAAGACTCTCTGGGACTCACTTGTTATCTGGAAATGGAGTATGAAACGCATTATCGACGTTTTCTTATGCCGACTACCCGGGGGTCTGAAACGGGCAGCAAGAAACGTTATGCCGGTTTGAAGGTTGGTAAAAGCGGTGAAGAACTGGTTTGCAAAGGGCTTGAGACTGTCCGGTCAGACTGGACACCTCTGGCTCGGGAATTTCAGGCAGAGCTGCTTCGGTTGGTGTTTGCTGGCAGTGACCCCTCTATTTATATTTTGGATGCGGTTAATGCCGTTCAACAGGGTAAAAAGGATGACCAGCTGGTTTATAAAAAACGACTGCGCCGCCGTTTAAGTGATTATGTGAAAAATGTGCCTCCTCAAGTGCGTGCTGCCCGCATGGCGGATGAACAGAACCGGGCAGAGGGTAGGCCGCTGCAATACCAGAACAAAGGTTCTGTTCAATACGTCATCACTATAAATGGCCCAGAGCCTTTGGAATATTTAAATAGCATCATTGATTACGATCACTACGTTACCAAACAGTTAAAACCGATTGCAGAAGGCGTCCTGCCTTTTGTAAATCTGGACTTTGAAAAAATCATTACTTCCCAATCCAGTCTGTTTTAAATAGCCAATAGTTTGAGTTTTTAATGACCGGTAACTACTTTCTGATGGGAGTCGATATTTTCCGTTCCTGTTCAGAGTGGTTGTTTCAATGTCTAATCTTGCTGATTTCCTTTATCGGAGTGCTGCTGTATATCCTGATAAAACCGCCATCGTGTTTGGTGATGTGCGCATCAGCTATCAGGAGTTGAAAAGTGCTTCGGCCAGTATTGGCAAGGGATTACAGCAGCAGGGTATCAAGCCCGGTGATCGGGTTGTCATGAGCTGCCCGAACCTTCCCCAGTTTTTGATGGTTTACTACGGTATTCTCAGCGCTGGTGCCGTGGTGGTGCCTCTCAATATTCTTCTGAAACCAAAAGAAATTGCTTACCATCTCTCGGACAGTCAGGCGGTAGCCTTTCTCTGCTTTGAAGGAACCAGTGAACTGCCTTTAGGGCAGTTCGGACTGGAAGCGTTTAATCAGGTAAACAGCTGTCAGCACTTTTTTGCCATTACCAGTAGTCTGCAAACGGATAGCTGGCAGGACCAGCCAACGCTGGCGATGCTCTTATCCAATACACCAATGGATGATCCGGAAGATCGTTCAGCGGATGATACTGCCGCGATCCTTTATACATCAGGGACTACGGGCAAGCCTAAGGGTGCTGAGCTGACCCATCATAACCTGGCGATGAATGCGCTAATCTGTTCGGCGTTATTGGCTACCGATGTCAATGATACCCATTTGGTGGCCATGCCGCTGTTTCATACTTTTGCCCAGACAGCGCATATGCTTCACGCTGTGACTTCTGCCTCCACGCTGGTGCTGATGGTTCGGTTTGATGCTGAGACAACACTGCAGCTGCTGGCTCGGGAAGAGGTCTCGTTTTTTTCAGGCGTTCCTACCATGTACATCGCCCTGAATGCAGCGGTTGATTCAGTGGGAGAAAGTGACCGGCAAACGATTACGGATCGGCTCAGGCTCTGTATCAGTGGTGGTGGTCCAATGCCGCTGGAAGTTTTAAGAGCGTTTGAAGCCAACTTCAAGGTTACGGTGCTTGAGGGGTATGGTTTGTCGGAAACGTCGCCGGTTGCCTGTTTCAATACAACTGATCAGGAGCGGATTCCCGGCTCTATTGGTCGCCCGATTCCCGGAGTATCCCTGAAAATCGTCGATGTGGATGGCAATAGTTTGCCCCCTGACAGAGATGGAGAACTGGCCATCCGTGGGCACAATGTCATGAAGGGGTATTTTAACAAGCCGGAACAGACGGCTGAAGTGCTTAATAACGGTTGGTTTCTTACCGGTGATATTGCCCGGTGCGATGAGGCGGGTAACTACTATATTGTCGATCGCAAGAAAGACCTGATCATTCGCGGTGGGTTTAATGTGTACCCCCGTGAGGTCGAAGAGGTCCTATTGGCCCACCCTGATATTATGCAGGCTGCCGTGATTGGAGTGCCTGATGACTACTATGTGGAAGAAATCATGGCCTGCCTGATACTGCATGAAGGTCGGGAGCTGTCACCAGAGCTGGTAAAAACCTGGGCGCGGCAGCAGCTGGGGGATTACAAATATCCTCGATATGTCCGGGTCTTTGAGGCGTTCCCGCTCAGTGCAACGGGTAAAGTGTTGAAAAGAGAGTTAAGGGAATGGGTGAAAGTGGCGTCGAAAGAATAGTCTCTGTTCGCTTTTCCCCCTGCTGAAACCGGCTTTTGCCGGTTTTTCTGAGTCGTTTATCGTAATTAATCAGTGCATCGTTTGAAAACCGAGGTAGGACTGATCGCCGATTTCTGTGAGAATAGCGGGTTTTTAATCACTGCACTGAATAATCCATGCCAACACCAAAAACTGCCCCTGACCTGTTTTCATACCCCAAGTACTGGGCAGAATGTTATGGCACAGCCCCTTACCTTCCCATGTCCCGTCAGGAAATGGATGATCTGGGCTGGGATTCCTGCGACATCATTATTGTTACTGGTGATGCTTATGTGGACCATCCCAGCTTTGGTATGGCTGTTATTGGCCGCTTTCTCGAATCTCAGGGTTTTCGTGTAGGGATCATTGCCCAGCCGGACTGGAGCAATGCGGAAGACTTCAAACGTCTGGGTAAACCCAACCTGTTTTTTGGGGTTACCGGCGGCAATATGGATTCCATGATCAACCGGTATACGGCTGATTTGAAAGTTCGTAATGACGATGCTTATACACCCCATGCGGAACCCGGCAAGCGGCCGGATCGTTCGGTGATTGTTTATAGCCAGCGTTGCAAAGAGGCGTACAGTGAGGTTCCGGTTATTCTGGGGGGGATTGAAGCCAGTCTTCGCCGTATTGCTCAGTATGATTACTGGAGTGATGAGGTTCGACGTTCAGTTCTTGTGGATGCAACCGCAGAAATTTTGCTGTACGGAAATGCAGAAAGGGCCATGGCAGAAGTGGCCGACCGGTTAGCTGCCGGGGTTAATATTCGAGATATCCATGATGTTCGCGGTACCGTGGTTGTGAAGCCGCAGGTGCCTGGTGGTTGGACAGAAATCGACTCTTCCCGAATCGATTGGCCACGGGATATCAGTTCTCTGCAGGAAGCATTTGGATCCAGCCCTTACGACTATAAAGAAGAAGAAAGCTGTCAAACCGAAGAGAGTTCATCCATTAATGAGGTTCAGCCGGTGCGGATTATTCCGATGCCACTGCATCGTGAAGAAAAGCTGAACCCTGAAACGACCTGTATACGACTGCCTTCGTTTGAAAAAGTGCGCAATGACCCGTCACTTTATGCCCATGCTTCGAGAGTGTTGCATCAGGAGTCCAATCCGCACAATGCCAGGGTATTGGTACAGAAGCACGGCAATCGTGAACTCTGGGTCAATCCGCCACCAATCCCGCTGGAAACACCTGAGATTGATGGTGTCTTTGGTCTGTTCTATCAGCGCCGACCACATCCGTCTTATGGTAATGCTAAAATTCCGGCTTACGACATGATTAAAACCTCCGTGAACATTATGCGTGGGTGTTTTGGTGGTTGTAGTTTCTGCTCTATCACTGAGCACGAAGGGCGAGTGATCCAGAGTCGTTCACACGAGTCAGTGCTGGCAGAGCTGGAAGATATTCGTGAGAAAGTGCCGGGCTTTACTGGTCAGATTTCTGACCTGGGTGGTCCAACCGCGAATATGTATCACCTGAATTGTAAGGATGATCAGATTCAGGCCAGTTGCCGTCGACTCTCTTGTGTTTTTCCGGGTATCTGCAAAAACCTGAAAACCTCACACAAGCAGACCACTGAACTCTATCGCAAAGCACGGGCGTTGCCGGGTATCAAGAAAATCGCCATCGCCTCTGGCCTTCGTTATGACTTGGCAGTAGAAGATCCTGAGTATGTGGAAGAGCTGGTGACTCACCATGTGGGTGGCTATCTGAAGATCGCACCGGAACATACTGAGAAAGGCACCCTGGACCTGATGATGAAGCCGGGTATGGGGACTTATGATGCGTTTAAAAAGATGTTTGAGCACTTCTCTCAGAAGGCGGGTAAAAAACAGTATCTGATTCCTTACTTTATTGCGGCTCATCCCGGCTGCGAAGATGAAGATATGTTGAACCTTTCTTTATGGCTGAAGAAAAACAAGTTCCGTGTGGATCAGGTACAGACCTTCTATCCATCGCCTATGTCGCTGGCGACGGCCATGTACCATGCTGAGAAAAATCCGCTGAAACGGATCAGCTATAAAAGTCCTCGTCTTTACACGCCAAGAACGCTTGATCAGCGTCGTTTACAGAAGGCTTTTCTCCGTTACCATGATGCGAAAAACTGGCCCTTCTTGCGTCAGGCTCTACGGGATATGAATCGCTCTGACCTTATTGGCGCTGGTAAGCATCAACTGGTGCCGGAAGAAGAGCAGAAAGGGCAGAGACGATCTGGCCAGCGGGTAAAGACACCTGGTACTTTTCAAAAAGCACGAGGCGGACAATGGGATAATCGTTCAGCCAGCAAGTCAAAAAGCACGTCCAGCCGACAGAAAAAAGGGCGTCGTAAGTAGATAACGTCTTATGTCTTGGGGCTATGGATCAATGGCACTGACTTAAGAGGAAAAGTCATGCTAGTAAGTAGGCTTTAAGGCATTCAAGAGTTTGAACCACGAAGAGCACAAAGGAAAAGAAAAGCTCTTCATCGTGATCTTTGTGGTTCCAATTCAAATCCCTCAATCTGTATCAATCCCCATGTTTACGGGGCTTTTCAGCTTAAGTCAGTGTCATTGGACTATGGATAGACTCCATCAGGAGGCACTACAGGCCCAAGGCCGATTCGACATTTATTAAATCCTTCCTGCCAGCCAGTGCGGTATTCTTCATAGGTCCCTGGCAGGGAGGGGGCCTGTTCCCAGCCTGCTTGAGGCAGGCCTTCATTTCTTTCTGCGGCACTGCAGCCCATATATTGGCCATAAGTACGCATATTGGTATACAGCGTATTATCCTGGGTGATGTCTGGAGGAGGAGGCATACTTTTCTGTGGCGATGTCTGTTTATTGATCTCAGAACAGGCAAGAAGTATCGGTATCATCAGAGAAAATGATGCCCATCTCATTAATGGAAACATAAGAGACTCCAAAATAAAGAATGAAACTCAAGGGTAAAGGTCTCCCGGGGGGACCACTGGACCTCCCGAAGTTTCTTCGGGGCCCAGACTTGTCCGACATTTCCTGAACCCTGCTTCCCAGCCACTGAGGTACTCTTCATAGGTGCCTGGTAGTGAGGGGGCCATAACCCAGCCGTCCTGAGGTCCACCAAGGTTTTTTACTCCGGCACTGCACCCCATGTACTTACCATAGGCCGTCATATTTGTATAAAGGGTGTTTTCCTGAAGCGTGTCGGGAGGGACGGGATGAATTTCCCGGGAGGGCTCTTGATGATCAAGTACCGAACAGGCTGAGAGCAGCAGAAAGGATAGAAAAAATAATCCCACCTTCACTATGTAAAACATCGGGAACTCCATCGGAAGAGTGAAACCATCATCAGTATAATTTAATTTTGGGAGTCAATTTGCGCAGGATAATCACGGTCGCCTCCATTTGATCAGAATCAGTAATTAACACAGGTCGTAGATTTACGGACTAGTATTACCGGCTTTCCTGAAAACAAGGGAGCCATCATGGCCAGTCAGGTATTTCGTCTTTTTTTGTCTATTGCTCTCTGTGCATCATCCTGTATTGGCTACTGTCAGGGACTGTTGCCAGTAAAACTTGAGGGCGAGGTTTTTCTATTTCAGGACGGCGGTGTGAAGTTATCTGACAGCTCTGATGCAGGCTCTCAATTTCTGATGCACTTTGGGCGCAGTGGCTACGTCTATCAGGTTATTGGCTCAGAGCAGGTGTTGCAGGGAAAGTACCGGTATATCAGGAAACTCGCGAAAAATGGTATTGAAGTAGGCTTACTGGCCAGTGAAGAGGTGTTTGAAGGCGGTGAAGTTTCTTATGAAATGGTACTTATGCCGGATGATGAGTCGGTGGGAATGTACTTGTTTAAGCAGAATGTGGGCCCGCTCACACATGAGTCTAGACTGAATGCCGGACGATTTACGCGGGTAACCAGACTTTTTGAAGTCGGCTTGAAGAGGCGTTGTGGCAGTCTAAGTGATTCAGGCCGTGAGGACCCTGAATAGATGACGAACTTCTTCAATTTTGGCAAAACGTTTAACGCCGTGCTGACGACTGTCAAAACGGATAGAGAAATTGCTGTCATTGACTTCAATCACTTCACCACGGCCAAAGATGGCGTGATCAATAATAGCCCTGAGTTGCCAGGGGCCATCGCTGCATACCCCTTGGGTCGGGCTGTTGATTTGTTTGTTGTTGGAGGCAATAGAGGCGTGATTGGACGTTTTAATGATGGGTGCCTTCTTTAGCCTTGTGACCAGTGATGGGCGAGCAGAACAGACGTAGCGATTTGATACAGGTGTTAGCCCCGTTTTTTCGATGGCTTCGGCCAGTGCATCATTAGACTCTTCATGGAGCAGGTTACCAAGGGAAAGTACGTGCGGGAGGTTCATTTCCAGTACAAAGGGGCTGATATTGTCCTGAGTTTTTTTCCCTCTCATAGCGCTGCTGCCAGCCAGGTCTCCTTCAGCTGTAAACAGGTGTAACTGCTGTTTTGCCCGCGTCATGGCTACATAGAGCAGGCGACGCTCTGATTCAATGGCATTGCTGCTCTTTACAGGAGAGAGAGTAGCGAGTTCGTCTTCCCGCAGGAAGGGCCAGTATTGGCGGGTTAAACCAGGTAACAGCACAACTGGCCACTCAAGTCCTTTGGCGCGATGGCATGAGCTGAGAGTGATACCATTTCTGGAACGCTGTCGTTGAGCTTTCTGTTTTTTTCGCTTTTCAATCAGATCGTATATATGGTTGCAACAGCTGGGTGTGTCTTCGTTAAGCTGCTTCAGAAAGCGGTGGAAGCCTTTTATTGCCAGAATCTGTTCATCGGTTCTCTGCTCATTAAGGCTCATGGATCTGAGGCTGTCGTATACCTCTGACTGTTGGATATAGGCAGCAATCAGTGTATGGGCTTTTTGTTGAAGTCCATTTTGCTCGAGCCGTGTAAACAGCTCTGCCCGGGCTATTAGTTTGCCTGCCTGAAAATCGCTGATGTCTTTTAATTCAGGCGCCAGTTTTTCCAGGGCCTTGCCAAATTGATGACTATTTCCCTTGAGCTGTTGGCATAGCCAGTCAATATGATGATGTTTCAGGCCAATGTGTGGCAGAGTTAATAGTCTGGTGAGCTTGTGGTATCGGATATCGGGCTCCAGTTCTGCCAGGCCGCCGCTGGCCATCACCATTGCATCGATCAGTGCTTCAATTTCCGGGCGCTGGAAGAGGGAAGGGCCATCGCTGGTGTAGGGGATGCCCATTTCCAGAAGGTTCAATTCAATAGGCACGGCCTGAGCCCAGACCCTCACCAGAATAGCAATGGATTCTGGTGGTGTGCCGGATGCAAGGTATTCCGTCAGTGACTCAACCACAAAGCGACTGTCGTCAGATCCTGGCTGGCTGATACGAATCAGAGAGGGCGAGTTTTCCGGATGGGCAATACAGAGCACATTTTTACGGGATCGGTTCTGGCTGATTAAATGGCTGGCAGCCAGGGCAATGCTGTGACCATAGCGAAAGGTGTGGGGCATGCTGAGTTCTTTTACTTCACCGGTGTCACCGTAATCCTGCTGAAAGTGGTTCAGAATATTGCCGATATTCGCACCGGCAAACTCGTAGATGGTCTGGTCCGGATCTCCCACGGCCACCATTCGGGCCCGCTGTCCTGCAATCAGCTGAGTAAAACGGTGTTGAAGGGTCGATGTGTCCTGATACTCATCCACAATGATAAAGTCCATTTTGTTTTCAACTCTGGGAATCAGCTGTGGATTTTCAAGAATCAGTTTGACCGGATCGTACAGCATGTCCGTAAACGTGATGGACTGTTGCTGATGACGCCACTGTTCAAACTGTTTGAACAGTTTAATAAAAAAGCGGTAGTCGTCAGTATAGCCCGTTTGTTCAAACCACTGTTCCGGGCTGGTTAAATGAGCCTTCACGGACTCTATAAAGCTGATGACTGTTTCGATCTGACGGGCAGCATCTGAGCGAATACGGTCTTTAATGGCTTCTGGTGCGAGCTTCAGGATCAGGGTTCTGACCTGTAATTCAACCACTTTTTCCGAAAGCGGTTGCTTGCTGTAAGGTTCACGAACTCCCCAGCCTTCCAGTGTTCTGAGCAGTTTCAAGCCCGTTGCATGATAGGTACGTATTTCTGGCAGTAACAGCTGGTCTTGATTCAGAGCGTCTGTCTCACTGGCGATTAGGGTACGAAGCTTCTTCGAAAAATCAATTTGCGCCGCTTTGTTGAACATCATCACCATCACTCGCCGTGGGTCTGCCCCTTTCTGGAGTAGATTGCTCACCAGCTGTGCCAGGGTGGATGTTTTGCCGGAGCCCGCTACGGCAATGCACAGAGCATGATCTTTATCATGATTGGCAACAGCTTGCTGGTGTGGTGTCAGTTTCATTCAGTACGCGCAAAGGTTGGAAGCAGAGAAGGCTAGCAAAAAAACGAGGGCTGACATAGCCGGTAAAAACCAGTGGTAAGCATTTTTACAAAATGGTGTGCGGTAATTTCGGTGGAGATAAAGCGACAATGACGGAATAATTAAACCATCAATCTCAGGATCAACGTGTAATGGCCTCCCTTTATTTTTATTTTTCTTCCATGGACTCGGGCAAGAGTACTTACCTTCTGCAATCGGCTCATAATTATGAGAGTGCGGGTAAAAGGGTGCTGCTCCTGGCCCCGGTGATTGATGATCGCTTTGGTGTGGGGAAAATTACTTCAAGGATTGGTTTGCAAAGCGAAGCGGTAGCCATTACCCAGCAGGATGACCTGAAGCAGCAAATTGCCAGAGAATACAGCGAAGAATATATTGCCTGTGTCATGGTGGACGAAGCACAGTTCCTGACACCGGAACAAGTATGGCAACTTTCCGACGTGGTGGATGTTCTGGGCATTCCGGTGCTTTGTTTTGGGCTTCGTACTGATGCTTTTGGCAAGGCGTTTGCTGGCAGTGAAGTTCTGCTCAGTATTGCTGATGAGCTAACGGAGCTGAAGAGCATCTGTAAATGCTGTGAGAAAAAAGCCAATATGCAGCTTCGTCTTGATGGTGAAGGCAATCCTGTTAAAAGTGGCAGTCAGGTGCAGATAGGTGGTAACGACAGCTATCTGTCGGTTTGTAGAAAACATTATAAGTCGATGATGGGCCTGGAGAGCTAGAAAGATAGATCGCAGCAGGGTATGGAGCTTCTTTTTTGAAACCACTATACCCGTTGCCTTTCAAGTTGCTACTTTTGTTGGCTGGCATTCGCTAGCTGGAACGCAGCTCAGCCCTGTTACCGGCTATTTCAAGACTCCCGGAGCTTCACTTGCTTGCTGCTGCGTAGCAACTTGAAAACCTTTGGATATAAGCTCATTAAGAGCCCGAAGAAGTACTTCTCTTTTACTTTGTACTCTTGGTAGGTTTCTGGTTCAATCCTGACAGGGAGTTGCTGAATGTCTAGCTCATCCAGCGCTGAACCCCAAGGGCTGTCATAACCAGCTCGACAGACAGTGCGGCCAGTATCATTCCCATAACCCGTATGATGATTGCCGAGCCATTATGTCCGATAACCCGGAAAATCCGGTCCGCAATGAGCATGAGCCCGCAGGTAATCAGCAGGACAGAAGTCATGGCTCCTGCGGTCATGGCTTGTTGAGTGAAGGTCTTCATATTATTGTCTGTAAGCACAATCACAGCCATGATCGCTCCGGGACTGGCAATCGAAGGAACTGCCAGAGGAAATACTGCCAACTGATGGCCTGGTTCCCGTGAACCAGTCCCTTCTTCAGGGTCGGAAAAGATCATCTGTAGACCAAAAAGGAAAAGGATGATGCCTCCGGCTAGTTGTAGGGATATCAGCTGGATACTCATCGCCTTTAAAATAATCTGCCCGAGAACCAGGGCCGACAGGAGGATAACAAAAGCGTAAGTCGTTGCTTTCAGGGCCACCTTACGCTTTTGTGATTTTGATAATCGGGCTGTGAGTCCTGTGAACAATGCCAGAGTACCTACCGGATCAATGGTAGACCAAAGCATAATGAAATCTTTGAAGAAGAGCTCCATAATAATACCTGCCCATGCTGGTTATGGGTGTTAGGGACATGTGGGATGAAGTCTGGCAGCCATTCATGTAGAGAAAAAATATGAATGGTAGAAAACTGCGAAAATACCTGACGACATCTGTTCTTTATTTCATGGCACCTTTTTATGAGAAAAACTGAAAAGTAAAAGCCATGACTGATTAAAAATATTCCTTCCTCTTTTATTAAATAAGACAAATGTCGGTTGTCCAGTTATTAAGCACTCTGCAGGCAAAAAAATTACCAGTACGTATGTTTTAGCTGACAGTATCTCTATATAATTTATCCTTCTTTTTTTATTCGAAAAAATAATATAGCAGAGATTTGAGTGACTTCTGAAGTCTTTGCTGGATGTACTTTCATGGAACTGTCACTTCTGCAGATGATTGCTGCAATGGGTGTTGTTGGCCTGGGGGCTATTGTTCAGGGAACCATAGGCTTTGGTATGGCAGTGGTTGCTGCACCCTTTCTCTATCAAATTGATCCCGTCCTGGTTCCGGGACCGCTGATTTTTTCCGGTATGGCGATCGGCGCGCTTTCCGCCAGACGTTATGCCAATGAGATAGATGTTTCAATTCTGGGTTATGCCCTGCTGGGTCGGGTGCCCGGATCCATACTCGGCGTGATGATTTTAATGCTGGTCAGTACCCAGCATCTCAGTCTGGTGCTGGGTGGGGCTGTTCTTCTTGCCGTTGTCGGGAGCCTTTTTCCTTATAAGCTGAAAACCTCACCATTCACGTTGTTCAGTGCTGGTTTATGTTCCGGGATGATGGGGACGGCGGCATCAATTGGTGGCCCTCCCATGGCTCTGCTGTTGCAGAATGAAAGTGGTAACCGGATCAGGGCAAACCTGGCCGTATTTTTTGTGGTTGGCAGTTTTATTTCACTGGTTATGCTGGGTATTAATGATCTTTTATCAAAAGAGCAGCTGATCTATGGCCTGTGTCTTTTTCCGGCGGTGTTAACGGGGCACTGGATGGCCAGCAAAGTTGCGGAGAAGGTTGAAAAGGAAAGGATTCGTCAGATAATGCTTGTTCTCTGCAGTATTTCAGGAATAACCGCTATTCTGTCTGCCGTTTGATGTTACTTGGCGGGAGTTGACAGAAATCACTATTTTGGATAGTTTGTACACTCATGCGCTGATTTGACCTTGGCTTGCGGGCGCATTACAAATTCCGCTAAAAGAAGGGTTTCAATAAAGAATTCCTTATGAAACCACTCTGTTAGCAGCAGGGTGGTTTTTTTATGTACATGGATGTACGGTATCGCGGAAACGCAGGAGCGGTTTCCGGGGTATGATTTCCCCCTCCCTGAACTGGAACTATCTGACAAATACTCTATCTGTTTTAACAGATGTTTAGACATTGCTACTCATCATCCAGCGCAGTTGTAGGCAGGAGCTGTAATGATTGAATTGAAAAACCTGACCAAGGTGTTTGCGCCTGGCGGCACTGAGGTCAAGGCCATTGATGGAGTGGACCTCAGTGTGCCTGAAGGTACGATTTATGGTGTTATTGGCTCCAGTGGTGCTGGTAAAAGTACGCTGATCCGCTGTGTCAATCTTCTGGAAAAACCATCCTCCGGTGAGGTATTGGTTGACGGTCAGGATTTGACCCGGCTTTCTGAAAAAGAGTTGCGATTGGCTCGCCATAACATTGGTATGATTTTTCAGCACTTTAACCTGCTTTCCAGCCGAACCGTTTACGACAATATCGCTTTACCTCTGGAGTTGGCAGGTGCCAGTAAACAGGAGATTGAACAGGCGGTTATGCCTTTGCTGGAGCTGACAGGGTTGGGCGATAAAAGGCACAGCTACCCAGCCCAGCTTTCAGGTGGTCAGAAGCAGCGGGTTGCTATCGCCAGAGCTCTGGCCAGTAAACCGAAAGTTCTCCTGTGTGATGAAGCCACTTCGGCTTTGGATCCTCAAACCACACGATCCATTCTTTCATTGCTGAAAGACATTAACCGGCAGTTGAAAATTACAGTTCTGATTATTACCCATGAAATGGATGTGGTGAAAACCATCTGTGACCGTGTGGCAATTATGAGCTTTGGGAAGATTATTGAAGAGAATGAAGTTGAGCAGTTCTTTCTTAATCCTCAAACTGATCTGGCTAAAGAGTTTGTCCGCAGCGCGATTCATGAGAAGCCAATCGCAGAAATTGAAGCACGTTTTCAGCCAGAATCTTCTGACGGTGCCAGGCCTGTCGTACGAATTACTTTTGTTGGGCAGGGCGTTGTCCAGCCGCTGATCACCAAGGCTGCTCGTCAATTTAATACAGACTTTAATATTCTGCAGGCAGATATTGAAACGGTGAATGAAAAGGCCATGGGTTTTTTGATGGTAGAGATTATGGGTGAGCCTGAAGGCATTGACCAGTCTCTACAGTTTCTCAAAGACAATGTCCAGGTAGAGGTGATTGGTTATGTCAGCTGATGCATGGTCGCTGTTGTTTAAGGCTCTGTGGGAAACCCTCTACATGGTGGCGTTTTCTGGCAGTATCTGTTTTCTGCTGGGTATTCCTCTCGGGGTTCTGCTTTATGTCACCCGTGAAGGGCGTATTCTCGAGAACCGGGCTGCCAACATGGTTCTGGGTGGTATTGTGAATGCTGGTCGCTCCATTCCTTTCATTATTCTCATGGTCGCCATCATCCCACTGACAAGGCTACTGACGGGGACTTCTATCGGAACAACCGCAGCGATTGTTCCACTGACGGTAGCCGCTATTCCTTTTGTTGCCCGGATTGCAGAAGGCGCATTGATTGAAGTGCCTTCGGGGTTGGTGGAAGCGGCTCAGTCTATGGGAGCCAGCCCTCTGCAAATCATCACCCGGGTATTGTTGCCAGAAGCCAGGCCGGGATTGATTAACGGTATGACGATTACTCTGGTCACTTTGGTCAGTTATTCTGCCATGGCAGGTGCCATAGGTGGAGGTGGTCTTGGTGACCTGGGAATCCGTTATGGCTACCAGCGGTTTGATGGTGTCATTATGCTGGCCACGGTGGTCGTATTGATTGCGCTTGTTCAGTTATTGCAGATGATCGGTGATCGGCTTCAACAGCATTATGATCGCAGTCACTGAATACAGTTAAAAAATTATTAATAAACTGATTGTTGGGAGTCTATTAGCACTTTTTAAAGCTAAGTACGGTGTTAATAGAGCGTTGATAAAGTCTGGGAGTAATAAATGACTTTTAATATTCTAAAAACGGTAAAAATTCTGGCCAGTTCGGCGGTATTAGCATCAGCAGCGTTGTTGGTTGGTTGTGGTCAGTCTGATGATCCAAATGGCCCTCTAAAGGTGGGGGTGATGGCAGGTCCTGAAGCTGATGTTATGAAAGTGGCCGTGGACATCGCCAAAAAAGACCATAATGTGGATGTGGAACTGATTGAGTTCTCTGACTATGTGTCTCCTAACGTAGCGTTGTCTGATGGCAGTATTGATGCCAATGCATTCCAGCACCGTCCTTATCTGGATAGTATGGTTCGTGACCGTGGCTTTAAACTGGTGGCTGTCGGCAATACCTTTGTTTACCCCATTGCCGCCTATTCCAAAAAGCTGAAAGACATCAGTGAACTGAAAGACGGTGCCAAAATTGCTATTCCTAACGACCCAAGCAATGAAGGCCGTACACTGATTCTTCTGCATCAGCGTGGCTTCATTAAACTGAACGATGTGAATAATCTGGAAGCAACGCCAGCTGATATTGTTGAGAACCCACGCAACTTCCAGTTTATTGAACTGGATGCGGCTCAACTGCCACGTTCTCTGGATGATGTGGATATGGCCTTTATCAATAATACCTATGCGGTACCTGCAGGTTACATTCCAACCCGTGATGCCCTGCTGGTAGAAGATAAAGATTCACCATACGTGAATATCATTGTTACCCGTGAAGATAATAAGGAAGACCCTCGCGTAGTCGCACTGGTTAAGTCTTACCAGACCGACACCGTCGAAGCAAAGGCTGCTGAGCTGTTTAAGGGCAGTTCTGTAGCAGGTTGGAAGTAAATATTTCTAAGGCTGGAAGCTTATTGCTTCCAGCCTGGCTTATTATTTTTTAGTTAGAATACTCTTTACTATGGGTTGGGCTTCATACAAGCTTCTCATCATTTTTCTTTTTTCATTATCCGAGATACTTGGATGACCAGTTCTCATTTGTTCTTGCTGAATTAACTGTGCATTTTTCATGGCCTGACTTATAAGGTAGTTAAATTTTAATACTGCAATCTCAGCTTCACTTTTCCCTTCCTTTCTCGCTTTATCTAAGAAATTATCCTCTTCTGGGTCATTACCAATATCATCCTCAGTTGATGTATCATCACTCTTTTCCATGTGAGTAGAATAGCTGCTGTTTTGTCTCTGGGGGCGTGAACTTTCCACAGGAACTGGTTCAGAGTTGTAAATTATAGTGTCTTCTGAACTTGTAGAGTCTTGTCTTGGAAGTTGTGAGCTGGTTGTTTGCTCTGGCTCATTTTTCATTCTTTTAGTCTTGATTGTCAGCTCGTGGTTTTGATCTGAAAACTGACGTTTATTTTGGTTCTGAGCCGCATGTTTTGCCATGCAGCTCCACGTGAAAGGTTGTGGGAAAGGGGCGTTTTTTTTCCTGAAGTTCTGAAAGCCATAGCGTTGGAAAGCTCAACCCAGAGAGCTAAAAGATATTGTCCATCCTGTTCTGGATTGACTTCGGTTTTTGCCTGCATTGCACTAGCTATTTTTTGCAGAAAATGGAGATGTTCCTGTCCAGAATTCCCAAGTCGTTTTAAAAAGTCTGGTATAGCCTCATGATTCATGATTTTTCTGGCATGTTGTCTAATAAAAGCATCATATTCGAATGCATGACTAAGCAATGAATTGGGAGCAGGTTGTTCAGAATCATTGGCACCTTTAAATAATTCAAGAGTTGTTGATTCAAAGAAAGTAGTCATTACTTCGACCTTTCGTCTGGCTAGGTACTGAGGCGAAGCATCTCGAAATACAAAGTGTTTTCCTGAGGCGTCTATATATGAGTTAGTTCTTTTGTTTGAAATATATTGTTTTGTATATCCGACAATTACGTCCACCTCACGAAAACGGAAAATACGTGCCTTTTCAAGCACAGACTCGACACTTGAAGTTTTATTGGTCGAGAAACTGGCGTAAGTGTGAGGGGCCGTAGATGTATTGTTTACACCTGAATATCCCGATGGTCCGGGCTCCATATCTTTTACTCCATTGGCTTTTTAAAGAAAGTTTTAAAAAGGTTGAGTTGGTTGTTGGATTGATTATCTTCAGCGGGAAGGGGGCATAGGAAAGTATCAAATTAGCTCTTGATATAAGTATTAGCAAGCAGCTCTGACTACTTGCTATGGCAAGCTCTGAAGGTGGTTCTATACGGGGTTATTACCCTTCGACCAGGTGAGTAAACGCGGCTAAAGCCTCCGGATCACCATGCTTGATCTTGTTGGCAATCACATAATGGAAAAAGTAATGGAAATCTTCATGATCCTGGGCGGCAAACAGGCACTCATCGCCCGGTAGTACCGGCGTGTTTTCCACTTTTTTGTCATCGGCCACCATGGCCATCACCCGGCCATCGCTATAAAGGCGCCAGCTGGTTACATGAACCAGAACAATGGTTTTGAACTGGTCTTCCGTGAGTATGGCATGTGTGCCAATAGTGTCCGGAATTTCCTGAACGATTATCGCTTCATCCGTATCTTCTATTGGAGGGTAATAGTTTACGGCATTTTCTAGCTCTGCAACCCTGTGTTCCGGAACTTCAAAAAATGCGTGATCGTGAACTTTGTCAAAATAACCCTCCCAGTGGCCGTTCAGTGGGTCATTGAGTTCTCTTGCCGGGACAACTTTGTTTAACCAGGGGATCAGTGCATCAATGGTTCCATCTTTCATCAGTGCCCAGCAGAGTATTTTCATGCTGAACAATTTGCCGGGGTTGGCATCGTTACTGTAGAGCATTTCCATGCCATCCAGCTCTGGGGCTATACGGATAATCTGGTGTTGATTAACCTCATCCAGAGGTTTGCGGGTGAACATATCGATGACATTGCCATTATCATTGTCATCAGAATTATTTTTATCTTCAGGTTCTTTGGCCATGAACAATCCCGGGTAAAGCTGCTCGAATGAAAAACAGGGGGTTCATAGCTCATATCGGCATTGGGGAATCATCCTGCACTATTTGGATGACTGTTCGGGGAGGGGGCATATTTGAGGAGGAAAGAGAGCTACCACAAATACACAGAGTCACAGAGATAAAGAAGAAGGCTTTGCTCTGTGACTCTGTGGTTAATTTAAAATATTATCAGCGGAGAAGCGTTAAGGTACTGGCCAGATTTCTGGCTGCACGGATCAAATTTTCTTCTCCATTAGCCAGTGCTTCTGATAGTGGTACGGCGCCATGAACAATCGGGAACAGAGCGTCAATTCCACGTTCATAAACGGCTTCGACACCTGAACCTACAGAGCCTGCCAGTGCAATCACAGGAAGGTCAAAATGTTTAGCAATCCGGGCAACCCCCACAGGCGTTTTACCCTGTGCCGTCTGTCCATCAATGCGGCCTTCTCCGGTAATCACCAGATCAGCACCGATGACTTTCTCCGCCAGGTCGACGGCGTCCATTACGATATCAATCCCCGGCTTTAGTTCAGCGCCCAGGAAGGCGAGCAGAGCAGCCCCCATGCCTCCCGCAGCACCTGCCCCAGGCTGTTGCTCAACCTCTTTACCCAGGTCGCGTTTCAGAAGGCTGGCATAGTGTTTCAGTGCCTGGTCCAGCGCTTCAACCATCTCAGGGTTGGCACCTTTCTGAGGGCCAAACACGGCAGAAGCACCATTGGCTCCGGTGAGAGGATTGTCCACATCGCAGGCTGCAATGAATTCAACATGCTTCAGACGCTCATCCATCTGGCTGGTGTCAATGCTACAGAGTTTTGATAATGCTGCACCACCACAGGGCAGCTCTTCTTCATCAGCATCCAGCAGTTTTACGCCCAGTGCCTGCATCATACCGGCACCGCCATCGTTGGTCGCACTGCCACCAATACCGACGATCATGCGCTTGATGCCGTGATCCAAGGCACTGAGAATCAACTCTCCCGTTCCCCTTGTCGTGCTGATCATCGGGTTACGCTGATCCGCAGGTACCAGTTCAATACCTGAAGCCCTGGCCATTTCAATGACGGCGGTTTCACCATCACCCAGCAAGCCGAAGCTGGCCTGAACGGGCTCTCCCATTGGGCCGGTGACCGGTACCTCAATCAGTCTGCCGCCGGTGGCATCAACCAGTGACTGAAGTGTGCCTTCTCCACCGTCGGCAACTGGAACTTTAATGTACTCTGCATCCGGCAGAACCTGCTTCAAACCGGTTTCAATAGCCTGTGCTACCTGGGCTGCAGTAAGGCATTCTTTAAACGAGTCTGGTGCAATAACAATTTTCATGGTCTGTTCCCTCAGAATTGAAGAATGCCATAAATCAGCGTTGAAGTAGCAGCCATGGAGAAGCCGATCAGGGTCTCCCATGGCAGTGCTTTCAGGCGCTCACTGATGCCCATGCCGACACTGCCGCCCGTCGCATGGAAGAAACTGCCGTGAGGCATGTGATCCAGTACTGTTGCACCAGCATGCATCATGGCTGCAGCGCCCAGTGATGGAATGCCCAGGGCAATAATAATGGGGCCAAATACGTTGGAAGCAACGGCTGTGCCAGCAGTTGTCGAAGCGGTTGCCGCTGACATCATCATGCCACTCAATGGCGCCAGCAGGTAGGCAGGCAGGCCGGAGGCTTTAAGGAACTCAACCAGGGAGTTACTGAGCCCGGAGCTGGCAATAATACCGGCAAGCGTTCCGGTACCGATCAGCATAATAGCAACACCACTCATGCGCTGAAGACCTCCCACCGCAAAAGTGTTGATATCACGGATACGTCCCATGGCCAGCGCACCGGCAACACCACCCACCGGCAGGGCGATCAATGGATCAATGGCAATACCGGCAACAGGGCGCAGAGCCAGAAGACCAATAGCGACCAGAGGTGCCGTCAGAGCAGCCAGCAGGGAAGGGTGGTTATTTTGGCTGGTTTCTTCGATTGCCATCTCTTCAGAGATTTTGGTTCCACGGTTTACCAGCATCTTGGCCACAATGTAAGTGACCACCAGACCCACCAAGGCTGGAATAATATTAGCCATCATCACATCAGTGAGTGGCAAATTGAAGGCATCGGATGCGGCAATGGTATTGGGATTAGGCGAGATAATGTTCCCCGCCTTACCGCCACCGACCATAGCGACCAATGCCGATAGAATGGAAATATTAGCGCGTTTGGCAATGGCCAGGGCAATGGGTGCAACCGTAATAACCGCCACATCGACAAAGACGCCAGCAGCAGTCAACAGCATGGTGGCCAGAATCAGAGCAATAACGGCCCTGGCTTCGCCAACTGCATCCACGATTTTTTCGGCGATGACGCCTGCGCCACCGGATTCAATCAAAACACCGGCCAGTACACCGGCTGCGAGAATTCGCAGTACAGAAGGTGTAATGCCCTTTACGCCATTGATCATCAGCGTAACACTGTCGCCCAGGCTGGCCAGACCGATCATGGCACCGAGAAATGCACCAATCATCATGCCATAGGCAGGCGGCACGCGTCGCAGAATAAGTCCTATGGAAATCAGCAGCCCGCTCAGGGCACCCAGGGTGGTGATTTGAATCATTGAATAAACCGGAATGAAGAAGTTTTCAGTGCCGGCTATTATCGGAACAATCGTTTCATCTGTTATCGTGGGATTGACTGAATTTTGCGGGAAATGTTCATAGGTTTTTGTGCATATGCACAATTATTCTATTCCTTTCCTGCAGTTTTTCAGCTCATGAAGGCGAAGTGAGAAGTGCAGAAACAGCAGGTCGTGAAAGTGGCGCGGATTACGCCCGGTCAGCTGTTCAATACGTTCCAGGCGATAGTTCAGCGTATTACGGTGAATGTGCAGGCTGTTTGCGGTAATGCCTGGGTCGCCATGGCAGTCGATATAGCGGCGAAGCGTTTTCTGCAGGGTACCGCGGTTATCTTTGGCAATCAGAGGCTTTATGATGTGCTGAAATTCCCGGCCTTTCCAGCTGGTGTTCAGCTCCAGCAGAAGACTGTCCATCTGATAGTCGTAATAGCGATAAAGGCGTTTTCCCGGATTTAGCTCCAGACCAAGTTGAAGGGCTTCCTGAGCGGTTTGATAGGATATGGCAAGCCCATTAAGGCCCGGCACATACCTTCCCACGGCGATTCTGAAATCAATATCCCCATAGGCTTCGATCTTGCCAATGACTTTCTGAATGTAGTCATCCACCTGGTCAGGGTGCCATTGATGTGCAGTGTCGATTTTATGAAGTACAACGGCTTGTGTCGGGCATACCAGGGCCACCAGATTTTCGGGCCGGTGATGACAGAGCAGCTGCTGTATGTGTTCAATGTCGTGTACTTTAAGGTCACGGCCATCGCGGGTTCTGGCACTGATGACCATCGCAACCCTGGGAAGGTGAGGGTCAATACCCAGTTTGCGGGTACGGATCTCGAACAGGTCATCAACCTCAGCTTCCCCGTGGATCATTTCCGAAACCACATTTTCCCGTTGCCTCTGGTTCCAGTGAATTTCTGACATGACGGAAGCGTTTTCCACCATCAGTTCAGCGGTCATCACCACCAGATCCGCAAATTGAGAGACAGCCTCAGGCGCCCCGGTGACACCGACAACGCCGATAATCTCTCGACGAAAGCGAATAGGGCGGTTAATACCGGCCTGGACCCCTTTTAACCGGGTGGCATGGGAGGCATCGATATCAAAGGCCCGGCCTGATTCAAGCACTTTCAAAGCACCGGCATGCACCTGATGCTTTCGCTCAGGAAAACCGGTGCCGATAATAATGCCTGCCCGATCCATCACATTGACATTATGTGGGATGATATTCATAGCCCGCTGGACGATCTGCTGGGCTACAGGCTCCGTAAGAAAAGCTGTCATATAAGTAATTGGTCAAAAGCAACGCAGTTCAGCCTACCTGCTTGAGGCTGCTCCCAAAATAAGGGTTTTCTACCGGTACTAAGGAGTCTCCATGACAGAATTGAAATTGGGTTCATTCGATGAAGGTTTGAATGTTGCTGTCATCGGAGCTTCCGGTGCCATTGGAAAGGCCATGGTTCATTTGCTGGAACAGATACCAGCCGTCAGCCGAATTTATGCTTTTTCACGAAGTGATGCAGCTTTTGACGCAGTGCATAAAGTCGATGTTCAGTACATGGATCTTCTGGATGAAAACAGTATTGCTAGTGGCGCAGCGCTAACCACGGAACCGTTGGACCTGGTGATCATCACGACGGGTATCCTCCATGAGGGGGAAGGTCTTAAGCCGGAGAAATCCATCAAAGATTTCGAAGCTGACCATTTTTCCAGAGTGTTTGCCATCAATACGACAGGGCCTGCCATGGTCGCTAAACACTTCCTTCCCAAAATGGCTAGAAATCGTAAGAACGTATTTGCGGTGTTATCCGCCAGAGTCGGCAGTATTTCTGATAACCGACTGGGAGGCTGGTATGCCTATCGGGCATCAAAGGCAGCGCTGAATATGATTGTAAAAAACCTGGCCATTGAAACCGGCAGAAAAAACAAATCATCAATTATTGCAGCACTGCACCCGGGAACGGTTGATAGCCATTTATCCATGCCGTTTCAGTCCGGTGTGCCTGAAGGCAAACTCTTTACGGCCGAGTATTCCGCAGAACAGCTCCTGAATGTGATTGATCAACTGACACCTGGGGACAGTGGACACCTGTTTGCCTGGGACGGGGAAAAGCTGCCTTCTTAATGATCACTGTTTCAGATAGCGCCCTGGCGAGATGCCCATCAAACGACGAAACATGGATATAAAGGCGCTGTCACTGGCAAAACCCAGCCTCGAACTCACCTCGGTCACAGAAAGTCCTTCAGACAGAAATTCCAGTGACTTAAGCAGTAATAACTGTTGTCGCCAGTGACTGAAACTCATCCCGGTCTCTTCCCTGAATCGTCGCGATAATGTTCGGGCACTGGCACCAGCCTGCTTTGCCAGTTCCTCCATTGTCCACTGGCCAGAAGGTGTTTCCATTAATAATTGCACAACGACCTGCAACCGCCGGTCTGCAGGTAATGGCAGCTGCAATGAACTTTGCTCTGCATTTTGAATTTCATCAACAAGAACATCTGCCAGTCTTTTCTCAGCCCCTTCCTCCGGGTAATGAGCAGGCCACTGACAGACTCTTAAAATAAGCTCTCGTAAAAGCGCTGTGACGTTCAGCTGAAAGGGGCCTTCCGGCAGATCATTAAAAGAACGTGGGCAGAAGTACAGACTGCGGTAATGAAATCCTGACGTTGTTGCACTGTGTTTGAGCCCTGCAGGTAACCAGATTGCCCGGTTTGGCGTGAGGATATGCAACTGGTTGCCAACGGTAATGGTCATTACCCCCTGAACGGCATAGAGCAGCTGGGATTTTTGATGAGCGTGCTCTCCTGACTGGTGCGGCCCTGAGTCCACAGCAATCCCCATCAAGGGGCAGTCCAGTTGATCCGGGTCTTCTACCTGGTCAGTGTCATATTGGGGCATGTAGGCTCTGTGGTTTGTCCTTTTGAAACAGTTTTCTGTCTTAATGTTTATAACCCGACATCGGAGGGTTTGGCAAACTGCCATCCATGATGTGAATGGAGTAATTCATGATGGACAGTGTGTTAAATCGATCGAGACCCGGTATCGGCCTTCTGGCTACACTGCTGGCTCTGCCTCAACTCAGTGAAACGATTTATACCCCGGTTTTGCCGGCGATTGCGCAAGGGTTTGGTGTTTCTGAGTCCATGGCCCAGCTCACGATGAGTATCTATTTTGTCGGGTTTGCGCTGGGGGTGCTGACCTGGGGTTGGCTGGCTGACCGTTGGGGGCGACGAAGAGCCATGCTGGCTGGACTGCTGTGCTATGGCATGGGAGCGGCTGGCGCCCTATTCAGCTCAGAATTCATGCTCCTGCTCGGTGCCCGTTTTCTACTGGCCTTTGGAATCAGTGTTGGATCGGTGGTTACCCAGACCGTGATCAGGGATTGCTACAGTGGTAAGGCGTTAGGGAAACTGTTCTCAACCGTGGGAGCTGTGATCTCCCTCTCTCTTGCTATCGGGCCTGTGCTGGGCAGTATCGGAGCGATCGCAGGGGGCTACCAGACCGTGTTTATGATGCTTGGCGGTACTGCGTTATTAATGACCTTATGGGTGGGGTTAAGCTTACCTGAGACTCATCCAGGTCATGAGTCAGTGAAGAGTAGTAAAGGCTCTTTGCTGGTCAGAATGATCCGGGATCGGAAAATTCGGGTATACAGTATTATGGTGGCTGGAGCCAATTTGGTGCTGTTTGGCTATTTTACCCTTGGGCCTTTTCTGATTAAGCAGATTGGCTTTTCTGCTTCGGTATTTGGTGTAACCGGTGTGCTGATCGCCTTGGGCAGTGCCCTGGGGGCCATGTTTAACCGGCAGTTGCTGACACGGCATTCTGGTGGTCAGTTGATTCTTCGGGGATGCTGGCTTGGGGTATCGGGCGCGCTATTGCAGTTGATTATTACGCTTTTTCTGCCATCCGTGCCGTTTGTGGCGCTGTTGCTGGTTGTTGCTCCCATGGTTCTGATGGTCATTGCTTTTGGTCTTATTGTTCCCAACTTGCTCAGTTCTGCACTGTCGGAATATAAGGATGAGCTTGGGACTGCGGGGGCTCTGTTTGGACTCAGCTACTACCTGCTGATTGCTGCCGGGCTGGCCTTAATCAGTCATCACTATGTATCATTTGCTGGTTATATGCCGGCTGTATTTCTGGTGATCTTTTTGCTGATGTTGATGATATGGTTCTGCTACCGTCAACACATTCTAAGGAGATGAGATGGTTATTATTCACTGGTTTCGTCAGGATCTCAGATTGTCTGATAACCCCTCTCTGTTCGAGGCGGCTGGAAATGGCCAGGTGCTTCCTGTCTTTATTCTGGATGATCACTCTGCGGGCCAATGGGCTTCCGGCAGGGCCAGTCGCTGGTGGCTGCACCACTCACTGGAAGCACTGAACGAATCGCTTAATGGTCGGCTGCTGGTTCGTCAGGGGGATGCGGAAAAAGTGCTCCGTGACCTGATAAAAGAATATAAGGTGGATGCCGTCTATTGGAACCGTTGTTATGAACCTTGGCGGATCCAGCGGGACCAGCGCATCAAGAAGTCACTTCGTGATGACGGTCTGGAAGTCAAAAGCTTTCATGGTTCACTGCTCTGGGAACCATGGACTGTGCTGAAAAAGGATGGCACGCCCTACAAAGTGTTTACGCCCTATTATCGAAAAGGGTGCCTGATATCTGAACCGCCCCGGGAACCATTGCCAGTACCCAAAAAGATCCAATGTGTGGCGAAGATAGCAAAAAAAAACATCAATACACTCGGTTTACTGCCTTCAAAAGGTCTTGTGCCGGAGCAGAATCATGAGCCTGCCGATCCGTCAAAACAGGTACGATGGGATCATAATCTGTATACCCATTGGTGTGAGCAGGGCAGAGGTGTTGGTGAGACAGCGGCAAAAAACAAACTCCGGGATTTTATCAACAAAGGGCTGAATGGCTATAAAGAAGGTCGTGATTATCCTGCCAGACACAGTGTTTCCCAGCTATCAGCCCATCTTCATTTTGGGGAGGTATCCCCCAATCAGGTTTGGCATGCATCGGCTGCGGCGGCGACAGAAAACAATGCAGAGACAGACCTGGATTGCTTTCACTCGGAGCTTGGCTGGCGTGAGTTTTCTTACTATCTGCTCTACCACTTCCCAACATTGCCTGAGCAAAACTTTCAGCCCAAGTTTGACCGCTTTCCGTGGCAGGATGATCCAAAAATACTCAAACGATGGCAGAAAGGACTGACTGGTATTCCCATTGTGGATGCCGGTATGCGCGAACTCTGGCAGACCGGGTTTATGCACAACCGGGTGAGAATGATCGTCGGTTCCTTTCTGGTCAAAAACCTGCTGCAACAATGGCGGCAAGGGGAAGCCTGGTTCTGGGACTGCCTTGTGGATGCTGACCTGGCCAGCAATTCGGCAAGCTGGCAGTGGGTGGCCGGTTCGGGGGCTGATGCTGCACCCTATTTCCGAATTTTTAATCCCGTTACCCAGGGGCAGAAGTTTGATCCCGATGGGGAATATATACGGCGATATGTGCCTGAGCTTTCTGGTTTACCAAATAAGTATCTGTTTTCACCCTGGTATGCGCCGGCACATGTGTTGGAGCAATCGGGAGTCGTTCTGGGGGATCATTACCCTGAACCGGTTGTGGACCTGAAATTCTCCCGGGAAAGAGCATTGGAAGGCTGGCAGGCGATAAAAAGCTAGAGAGTTGTTGATAAAGCTTGAGTCAGGTTTGTGGGCGGTGGTGATTTCTGGTGTGGCTGACTCTGTTCAACTTCGGGGCTGTCAGGAATATCACTTTCTGGCTCGCTGGAATACCTTCGTGTTAAATGGGTTTCAGATTGGTCCAATGTATTCTCATTACTCAATTCAGACAGATACAGAGTTTTGCTGCTCATTTTAGTCACTTTTTTGTCTGTAAAATGTTCGAACTGTCTTGCCATCACTTTACTGCTGTACAATGTATCTATGTCACTAAAACTAATCGCATAAAACTCAACTGGTAATTTTTCGATTACGTTACGCAATTTGGGGAGAAGCTCCTGTAACTCTTTTAATGAGGGGGAAGGAGTGGGTAATAGTCGCAGTCTTAAATCAGGGACATAGATGTGTTTACCATCACTTTCCCAGGAATCTGTTATGTTAGCAATTAATAAGTAGCTTTCTTTATCTGGAACAACCATAACAGTCATTGCTGTCTCAAACCCATTCGGATCCATTAAACCTTCTAGTTGTTGCACGACCACTGGAATGGTGTCTTGTTCAGCAACTGATGCAGGCTGTAATAAAGATTGAAAATTTTGGACGGCTTGATTTTTCATCAATTTCATGACCTGAAACGGCGTCATTTGTTCAGTATTGGTTTCAACCAGGGAGGATTTTTCCAACTCCATTATACGTTGATCGACTCCTTCTCTGCGTGAGTTCATACCAAAATATACCAGGTGATTTAATGCTTCGAGAGCTGGGGATGATTCTGATAGTGTATAAGTATGATCAACCCGTTGCGGAATTATTTTCAGTGACTCCAGCAAAACGTCCCTCCATGGACCTGGAGTAAATAATATTCTGAATTCAGCTGGGTCAAATTTAAGAGTCTCTCTTTGATACTCATGAAGGTCTTCTTCTTGGGATTCCATAACCCTCTTTATTTTTTCATCATTTCTGGCATTGGCTATATCGAGAATTTTATCGAGTAATCCTCTTTCCAGGTTAATCAATCTATCGAATAATTGATTGCCTGAGGAATGTGGGTCAAATTCTAAGTCAGGATTTTCGTGACATAAAGATCTGGATGAGGCCGGACTACAATGGGCGTACTGTACTGTTCTGGAATTAAAATCCGGGGGGGAGAATATACTATGATTTTCTCTTGATTCTTCTTTTGGAATGATGCCTTCTCCAACCTCAGAGGCCTTTACAAAAGAACTGTTAAATTGCTTTATTGCTTCCTGGGGTTTTGTTGGTTTCAAAACTTTTTCATTATCAGGCGGAGATATTGTTGATTTTATAAGTAGAGCAGATTCCATAGGTCTTCCAGAAACAATAAATTATGTTGATGTATAATAGTAAAAAACTTTGCTTGTATGGGGTTTCCCATGATGCCTAATGATAATAGGTGAATATCGTCTGGTTACAATGTCTTTTTATAGAGTACTTTTCAGATTAAACTGTCCAAATATGTAATGTTCTATGACAGTGCATGGAGCGAAAATACGCGGCCAAACTTGTGTATGCTGTTTCACGGGTCGATTGGTTTGATACACATGAGCAGTGTAAATCCTAATTACTAAAACGATTGAGTGTGTTTGGCTTAACCTCTCAGGCTGAGGTGCTGAAGGTAAAACAGCCGGAAGGCATTGTATATCTTTTCCTCTTTCGCAGGGGCGGTAGCTGGGTGAAAAGGTCCTTTCTATAGGCGACGCTCCAGAATACTGGCAGTGTGATTCAGAGTCTGTCTTAATACCACGGATGAATAGATCAACGTTCCCAGGTAATGGGAGGCGAAAACCTCTATGTATTCATCTATTACTGATTAACTGGGATGTTTTGTTTGAATATTAACAATCTTGCATCTGTGATCAGTGATCGATTTTTCTGTTAAGTCATTAAATTTTTTTCTGAATGAAAAGCTGGAGAATAATTGGTCTAAGTTTTCAAAATGAATTGAGTAAAAACCTGCGTGAATATCTTTGAGGGATCTTGCCAGCTCTTTATAGGCTTTATGTACTTTCTTCATAGGAATGGATGGGTGAAAATTCATGAGAACACGAGCGGGGGGATTTAAAGGTCTTTTGTGTGTTCCTGATGGGGCAAAAAGGTTTCCTATCAGAATATAGCTTTCTCTTGTAGGAATAATCATAAAGGCAATATGTTTATGAGCCATTGAACTGACCATTACTCCAGTTATCTGGTGGATAATGGCCGGAAACGAGATGGCGCTTTCGGGCCTGACTGCTCCTTGATCGGCGGGTTCTGACCTATTGCCTGCAGGGTGCTGACGGGCAAACGCGACAAGCTCAATGGTTTTCTGCTTTATGGCTGCGCGCACTTCATGATGGGGTGTGTTTCTATGGAACTTCCTGGAACTGAAAGTAGTGGTTGATTGGCTGGGATGGGTTTGAGGCATCTCCTGTTCATGGTGAGTGAGAACAGAATATTGAACATGCTCCAGTTCTTCTAAAGCATCAATACATTCAGGAACGATATAAGTCCTGTCAAAGTTTTGGCTGTCGATCAAAAGAGCATCAAGAACAAGGCTTCGTTCGGGGCTTGCCTTTGAAAGGAGCTGGGTTAGAGGGCTGGTTGTATATCCGCTATCGGATTCTGAGTGGTTACCGATATTCCAGACTCTATTTCTTTCCATTGAGTCTTGGGTACGCAGTTGCTCAAGATCGACAATTCCCTGTAAAAAGCTCGTTCCCTGCATAAGCACAGAGGCTACATCCTCAGGGGACGGAAAGGGAGAGGATTCAATGCCGGTTTCAGACTCTGTTAAATAAGGGTTAACTTCTGAATAAGGCATAACACTGATAGCAGTATTCATCAGTGGCTTGCCTTCATGCTGTGGATTATCCGTTTTCGAAATCCTCTGCTGGGCAGTGCTTTTGATTCCACAACTATCAGTACACTGGACCTGAGTTGGTTCTGCTTCTCCCGCTATCATCGGTAAGGAGGCGGTATATGGGTAAAAGCACTCCATAAGCATGACTCTTTAGAAAACTCACTATTATGGCATAACTGTATTTACTGTCTTTGACCGGAAGTCGCCGGGGTTTTGCCACACTGCTTCAGAAATGTTCCCCAGACAGTGGTGTGGTGTTTGATGCTTTGCTCCAGCTGATACCAGGGACTGTTCAGGTTGGACTCTTGAGTGATCATACTGAGATAGCGTTGGGTTTCCTCGTCTGGTGCTGCAGGCAGGAAGGAGAGCAGGCGTTTAATGTCATTCCGGATAATGCTCCCTTCCTGATGAACCCTGGCAAGAAAGGGTTGAATCTTTTCCCGGTAAAACAATCGGAAGACATTGTGCAGCCTCTCTTCTTCTGCCGGGTTGACCGCTGGACAAATGAGCCCTTTCTGCAGACGGCGCTCGAGAATATTGGCCGCGTGATTGAGCGTCTGACTTAACGCCGTGGCTGAGTAGATCAACTCTCCCAGGTAACGGGAGGCATAAACCTGTTGCAGATGATTCTCCAGGCTGGTCAGGGTATAGGGGGCTTCCAGTGTTTGATCGGGCAGAAGCTTGATCAGGTAGTTCAGTGCTTCACGAGTGCCCTGAAATCCCGTCTGACCATCAGCGGGTAGAAACCGTCCCTGACTCTCCAACTGCCGGCTGAACTCGGTATTGGCAAAGATAAGATTCCATTCAATGGCAGGAAACGATGCCTGCTTTTCGGTGAACACGGTTTGAAGCTTGGCAGTGGTCTCCTGATTCCCATCCGCTTGTTCTAAAAAACGAATGCATTGGGGGATCAGTAATAACAGGTTTTTCTCATAAAAATAATGCTGAGAGGGCAGCATCTGCTTGCCCAGGCTGCTGTTTCGATAAGCCACTGCCTGACTGAGTGCAGGGCATTTAAGCAAACCCAGTGCGTCCAGTGCTTTCATACGCATGTCTGGAGTCGGGTAAGCACGCTGCCTTAATGGCGGCAATACTGGCAGGGCGATATCGGGGGCAGGGATATCAATACCCGTAACCCGGCTCAGGCGAGTGGTGTATTCGTCAAGAAAATAGTCCGGTGAGGAGCGGTCAGAGCAGCCGGAGAGCAGGAAAATCGCAAGTAAGAACAGGGTTGGATGCCGCTCTACTGCTATCTTGCTGACTAGTCCGGATATGGCATGAATTGCCTTGAAGGGGTGAAGGGCAAGCAAGAACGGAAGTCTATTCATAAAGTATTCGGCTCTTTTTTTATGCAATCACTGTCGTTCAAGCAGGGAAAACGGGTTCAGACGTATGGCATCTTTAGCATGTTCAGGGTCAAATGCTGTGCACTTGGTTGTTAACTTTATATCCGTGTACCCCAGTATATTCTGAAGTAAGATGAAATTCCCCGGCTGACCATGAAATAACCGGCAGACTCAAACCTCTATTGATAGGCCAAACAGAGGTTGACTCACCGTATGAAAGGGCAGCCTGAGGCTCCCATCATCAGTGTAAATCTCGATAAGTATAAGACGATGGATTAATAATAAAGGGCATTCTTCAATTGACCGTTTTTATCTGATACTTTAGTTCGGTTTTAGTCGGCTATGGTGCACACATCACGTATTTCTCTTATCACAAAAGTTGTTCCTGAGCTGTTTCATATATTCGCTCCCGGATGTCAGTAAAAGGCAGAAGTACAAGTGGACTGGCGGTAGCGTGCCTGGTGATTAGCTGCTCAGTTTCCAACGCTGTTTTTTTGTACAGCATTATTGTTGTTATTGGGAATATAACAAATAACTCACCTGAGATTTATTGAAGGTGTGTGCATTAAATTGATGTATTTCAGTTGGTTAGATTGTTTTTCAAAAGAGTGATATATCTCATGTGAGATGTTATTGCTTTATATGGGGTGTTATATCTCAAGTGAGTGCAATATCCAATATTACTCATTTGAGTTTTAATACAATGTTAGGTGCTCAAATTAAACACTTAGTGCAATTTTTCTAAGATTTTCAAAAATATGAGATCTATTTAATGAAAAGAGCTTTAATTGGTTTGGTTGTTTTTACCATTTTATATCACGTACATGTTATTTATAATTTAGTAAATGGCCATATATTGCATGCTGTTGCATTTTACACCAATCCTCCTCATATAATTAAAAATCCATTTTACGGGGAGCTTTCATTTAGCAGATTACCAATATTATTCTCTGATCAAATATCATTAAAAATATTAAAATATAGAGGGCAGGAGTTAACAAATTATATGAGAAAAAATTCATCAATAGCCAATATGTTTAATCCTATAGAGAACAATGGATATTTTGATGAAAAAGAAGCAACCAATAGAACACTTAGAATATTCGATATAACTACAGAGAATGGGCTGCGTCTTAACACTTGTGAGCGAGATGGTAGTAATCCAGTGGATACTCTTAGAAAATATAATATGCTCAGTGAACAAATTTATTCTTACTTCAAAGAACGACTGACGCATAATGAACTCACTAAGTGCCACCGCACCTAACCAAATATAAAGGAAATATAATGGAAATATAAAGAGGAAATATAAAGAGAAAATATAAAAAGAGAGGAAATATAAAAAGAGAGGAAATATAAAAAGAGAGGAAATATAAAGGACACCCATAGATTATTTGACCAATCAGACAACTGATCTATCTTTATTCCGGAAATCATAAATTAAACCGGAGTAACAATGACTACCGCCCGTAAAAGCCTGATCGATACAGCCAATACACGGTACTACCACTGTATGGCTCGTTGCGTTCGCCGGGCTTTTCTCTGTGGTAAAGATGCATTTAGTGGCAAAAACTATGAACATCGCAGAGAGTGGGTTGTTGACCGGTTGAAAGAGTTGTCCGGGGTATTTGCTATTGAAGTCTGCGCCTATGCCGTGATGTCGAATCATTACCATGTGGTTGTCTTCATCAATCGTGAGTCCGGGGAGAGCTGGGATACCAAGGCCGTGTTACAACGATGGACAAGGCTGTTTACCGGGCCGCTGCTGGTACAGCGTTTTCTTTCCGGGGTATCACTGGATAAAGCGGAGTTGATGCGGGTAGAGGAGTTTGCTGAAGAGTACCGCTCTCGTTTACTGGACATTAGCTGGTTTATGCGTTGCCTTAACGAGCATCTGGCAAGGGAAGCGAATTAAAGAAGATGGTTGCAAAGGGCGATTCTGGGAAGGTCGTTGCAAAAGCCAGGCTCTACTGGATGAAGCGGCATTGCTGACCTGTATGGCATATGTTGACCTTAATCCAATCAGGGCAAAAATGGCCAGGACGCCGGAAACTTCAGATTATACTTCAGTTAAAGAGCGGGCTACAAAAGTCAGTGGTGGTCGGTTCAGAAAACAGCATGCTCATCTCAAAACCTTGCGTTCACAAGGGCAAAACCCAGAAACCGCTATTCCTTTTGCCCTGAGCAGTTATCTGGAGTTGGTGGACTGGACGGGGCGTATCATTCGGCAGGACAAGAGAGGTTCTATTCCAGATATCCTCCCACCTATTCTCGACAGATTGAAAATCGATCCAAATGAATGGCTGAAAACCATGAGTTGGAATAACCGGTTCCGTCGTGCAGTGGGCAGGCTGGGGGCTTTGAAAGCCTATGCAAAACAGAGTGGCAAACGGTGGCTTCATGGTATGTGCTGCAGTCAGTCTATGTTTCTGCAATAGCAATAAGGGAATGTCTTCCGAATCTCTCCATTTAGGTCGACTTTGACCTGAGACGTTTGACAAGATCCATCATTCACCTTTTCTCACCGAAGATAATCCTTTGACAAGATAGTATTCGAGCCTGGCTGTATGAGGTGATGTTTCGTCATGTGTTGAGCATCTGGGAATAGACGCGATTCTCTTGCGTGTTTGCTCTCTGTACTTAATAAATACCTTTTTCTTTAGTTATTTTGACTTCGGTATTATTTATAGTCTTGAGAGTAAAGTTAAATTAGTTGTAGGTATGGTCAAGTAATTTATGGGTGTCCTTTATGCTTGCTTGACAGCGGGAGTCACATCAACAAAAAAATCCAGGGGAAGATCAAGATCACGCCTACGGCGCCCCTGAATTTGGCGTTATATTTTTCAGTTGGAGTTCCTAAAAATGAATGGGCCACGGGTTAAGTCGTTCGCATACCCTGATGAAAGTTTTGAGCAGATTGGCGGCGACTGCAAAAGTGGTATGGTTGAAATGCTAACTCGTCGTCCATCACCGTACGCTAAATGTAAGAAGGTTAGTGAAGGCAAAGGTATATGGGTTGAACCTAGTCGACTTAAGACAAAGTTGCTTATATGGAAAACAAATACTCAAATTAAGCTGCCTGTACTAAAAGCACAGTTACGGATCATATCTCCTCTAATCGCTAGTGCTTTATTGGTGTTGATTCCTGGAGTGCTTTTAACTTTTGTTAATGAATCGAAACTAAGTAATTATTGGATGGCAATAATCACTAGTTTCTTGGTTTCTTGCTGTTTTTACCTGATTAACGTTAGCTACCCAAAACGTAAGAGAATCCAGTTTGAAGCTTTGAGAATTCAGACATTGCTAAGGCGGATAGTTGAACTAAAAGATGCTCAGTACAGAATATTAGGCTTTAGAAGCTCTGAGCTTAGTCATAAATTAGTCGTCGAAGATTCAATGAGTGAAAATAAAGCGAGAGTTTTAATTGAGCTGATGGATTACTATCCCCTTAATAAGAGTACTGCCACTGAGTTGCAGTATCTACGTGAGTATTCCAATATCCTCGATTCCGATAAGCTAAGGGGGTACTTCTATGCGTCCCATGAGTTGTTTTTATCGCTATTCGAAGAGCTGAAATTAGTGATCCATGCTGATCTATTTCCTAAATTTTACAGATCATTGATGCGCATGGACGAGCAACTAAAGTATGAAAAAATCCATCGAGGGGGACATCTATTTGATATACCCGAAGACTATGAGAAGTTTCATTTTAGGTTAATTGAGTACATCGAATGTTTGTATGAAACTGAGTGTGTTCCGTTTGTCATTTACACGCCATTAGCTCGGATGACAGTCATGAGGTTTGATGAAAAATTCAAAAAGCTAGCCTCATACCCACCATCGTTTAGTTGGGATCTAGAGTGGCCAAAAAGAAAAAGATAGGGTGGGGTTTGGCTTCACTGCTGATAAAAATATAACAAGACATTTAAGAGTGACTCACAATGCTTGGTGCCCTCAGTTCAAGTAAGTTTAGTGTATATGGTAAAACGGTTTAGATAGGGGCAGAGTTATTCACACCTTAATTTGCGTTACATTCCTAAGGAGAGTTCATTATTAAGTTTACAGATAGTGCAATTGTTCTGGCAGGTATAACTGCATTTCTATTCTGTTCAAGCAGCGCATACACGCACGGCTATCTTAATGCACTTTTCCTAGATAGTGATGTCTTAGACCGGAACTTTCATCAGTCTTTATATCAAGGAATGCTTTTGAATCTAATATATCTGATGTATGGGCCGTTAGTCATAGCTGCATATTTTTTCGCACATATATTCTTGAAAAGTACTCTAAGTAAATTGATTCAGAAGACTTTCAAGAATGGAAGACGCATAGTGTCTATAAAAAAAACCTATTATTGAGAACCAGAAAAGCAAGCCATATCGAAAGAAAGTTTCAGAAAAGCATAAAATATTCACTGGCTGCCGTTTTACTTTCTTTTGGGTTTCTTTATCAAATGGTTAGTTTTGAAAATCAGGGTAAGGATGCTGCACAAAAAACACTTAACTCGATTGAGAAAAATGAGTTCAGTAAAGTAACTTTTGGCAATACCAAAACGACAACTATTGCCCATCTATATTGTGGATCTCGCAATTGTGCTGGTTACGATACAGATTCTAAAGAGATCGTATATTTTCCACAAAATGGACACAGAATAAAAAGGTTTCATGCAACCGGAATGTAACAAGTAAATCAAAGGGATGTACTTCCCCCATTTTAGTGGTCATTGAAATCCAACGTGAATGGCGGGTATAGCATAGTCGGGATGATGACCCTCTACTCCAGTTCCTCCCGCACCTATAATCAATAAATTATTCACTGTTCACTAGGATGGCCAATTATTGGCCGAACAGTAGGCGCTCACAAGTAATTTATGGGTGTCCTTTATGCTTTATGCCATCAGGACTCTATTATAGTAGCTTGCTATTTTTGAATTGTCGTCCGCTTATCTGCTGATATTACTGCTATCCTTCAAGGCATATTTCAGCAGGTAAGTGCATTATGAATGTTCAGGTTCGGTTTTTATTGTCTGCACTGTTGACAACGATAATGATGTTTCCAGTGATGCCTGTAGAAGCGGCATCCAAAAAGGAATTGGATGCAACCGTCAACGAAGCATTAGAAAAACTTTATAAAGAACGACCTGCGGCCAAGGAGTTGGGTGAACAGGCAGAAGGCATCCTGGTCTTTCCATCTGTCAAGAAGGGGGGGCTCGGAGCAATTGGAGGAGGGTATGGTGAAGGTGCATTGCTGATTGACGGTAATACCCGTGATTACTATCGCACTGTGTCTGCATCTTATGGTTTTCAGTTGGGTTTTCAGGCTCGAACCGAGATCATCATGTTTATGACAAGTTCTGCACTGGTTAACTTCCAGAATAGCTGGGGCTGGGAAGTGGGGGTTGATGGTGGAGTTGCGATTGCTGAGTTTGGTGCTGGTGGCTCTATTAAATCGGAAACGTTAATGCATCCGGTCATAGGCTTTATTCTGGATAGTAAAGGATTGATGTATAACCTCACTCTGGAAGGATCAAAAATCACTAAGATTGAAAAATAAGTAACTGCTTAAAACTAATCCTGCTTATACTGATGAGTTCCATAAAGTAGCCATCCGCAATACAGTTAAACCGGTTTTCTGAGTAACCGTTTAATTCATTTGAAGAAGCCTACTCCGAACTTTCTACAAGTGCTCGACACTTTGTCATGGTTATAACCAAAGTGAGGGTCCCTATGGGCTCAGATAAGCTTCAAACCTTAGATGTCAAAAGTTACCTGATACAGAATGGCATCAATTTCGAATTATTTGAGCATAACGCTGTTTTTACCTGTGATGAAGGCAAAGCAGAGAATATTGGTGCGAAAGGCATCGAAGTAAAAAACCTATTCTTGAAAGACCAAAAATCAAGAAGGTTTTACCTGTTGGTTGCTCCAGCGAACCTGGCTGTTAATCTAAAAGCATTGGGTTTCATGCTGAAAGAAAATTTAAAATTTGCCAATGAAGAGAATTTAAGAACGATTCTGGGGCTCTCACCTGGCTCAGTATCACCTTTTGGTCTGTTTAACGATCATGAGAATGTAGTCAAATTAATATTGCGTAAGTCCGTTGGTGAAAGTGAGTTTGTACAATTTCACCCCAACCTCAATACGCAAACCATGGATTTAGTGCAAAGTGAATTTAGAAAGTGTTTGCCGCTTTTTGGAAATAAGTTTGATTTTATAGATTTTTAGTCTGGAGGGGTGGGCAGTACCACTATCGGCATGTGATGATCTATTTTAAGAAGATGAGTATCAAACGAACTGGTTTCTGATTACAAAGCATACTGTAATGATGACCTTTCCCTCCAGTTCCTTCCTATCTGGAAAACCCCTCTATAATCAAGTCCATTTATTCACTCTAGGATGGACAGTCATTGGCCGTAAAATAAGCTATCAGGTGTCGAAAAGAGTGCCTGTTACCACTGACAACCATTAATTGTTGTACATAAAGGGTGTGCCTTTACCACCGTGTTACCCAGTACTATTTGGACATAACCCTAGGCAGTCATACTGTTATCGAACCTTTCATATTGGTATAACATAACCAATATTTTTTAGCTGTTGAATGACTCAGCGCGTTAATGAAAACAAGGTGATGAACCCTCTTTTATGAAAATAGTGGCAGATGAAAATATTCCTTTGTTGATGGAGTGCTTTGGGGCGATGGGGGAAGTGGTGGCACTGCCTGGCCGTAGCATTTCACCGGAGGATGTGCAGGATGCGGATGCTTTGCTGGTACGCTCGGTAACGAAGGTCAGCCGGCAGCTGGTGGAAAACAGTTCACTGAAGTTTGTAGGGACGGCCACCGCAGGGTTTGATCATATCGATCGGGACTATCTGGCCAGCCAGGGCATTGCTTTCAGTCATGCACCGGGGTGCAATGCCACTGCCGTGGTGGAGTATGTGCTGGCCGCCCTGGATATTCTGGCAGAGCGTGATGGTTTTGAGCTGCGTGATCGACGGGTTGGCATCATTGGCAAGGGGCAGGTGGGCGGTCGTCTGTACCGCATGATGGAACGTCTTGGGGTTGATGTCTGTGCCTGTGACCCATTACTGGAATCAAACGAAGACAGCCGTGATGATGCCCGCTATGTCAGTGTTGATCAGCTGATTGAGTGTTCGGACATTATTTGCCTGCATACCCCGCTGACGATGGATGGCCCTTATCCAACCCATTATCTGATCGGTGAGCAGCAACTCCGGGCGATGAAACCCGGAACGGTGTTGATTAATGCCGGACGCGGCCCGGTGATTGATAATGCCGCGCTGAAGCAGTGTTTGAGTGAGCGTGATGATCTGACCGTGGTACTGGATGTCTGGGAGCACGAACCCGATGCTGACCCGGAATTGATGGCTCAGGTCGATATTGCGACCCCCCATATTGCTGGCTATAGCCTGGATGGAAAGATTCGCGGTACGGAGATGATCTACAAGGCGCTGTGCCAGCACTTTGGTCTTCCGGCCAGGGTTCGACTGCCGGCCATTACGCCACTGCCTGTGCTGAAACAGATGAAGTTCAGTGAGGGTACGTCGTTTTCAACCACCTGTTCAAAAGCGATTCGTTCGGTTTACGACATCCGTCGTGATGATGCGGTGATGCGAAAAGGGCTGATGGGGGCTGAGGAGCCTCAGCGTCGATTGACGTTTGATCGGCTCCGTAAGGATTATCCCGAGCGTCGGGAGTTCAGTACCCTGCGTGTGGAGTTGAAAAACTGTGCAGCCGAACTGACCGATGTTTTTCAGGCTTTGCAGTTTAAGATTGGCGATGAACTCTGAACGGAGTTCATTCCAGGAGGTTGTCTATGCTCAGGTGGCCTCCTAAATATTCAGAAAGTCCTGCCAGCAGACCAGCAGTGTTTTAAAATCATCCAGCCCACAGTGGCTGATGGACTCATTGTCGTAATAGTCCAGCTCTTCCATTTCATCACAGCCCATTTCGGTATCCAGAAGGGCTGCCCGCACTTCGGCATGATCGCGTGTCAGATGTAGGCGATAGTCATTGCCATCGTCAAAATACTCCCAGCGCTGACCTTTCTCCAGACTATCCACTACCTGTAACAGGTGCTCCAGCTGCTGCCTGTTGCTGCCCAGCTCTTCTGTCAGCCAGATGCCCATGGCTTCATGGTCCATGGAGAACTGAGCTTCGGGTCGACCGGAAAAGTTGCGCTGGAAGTGATAGTCCATAGGTACCTGTCGTTTAAAGCGTTGAAAGAAGATGAAGCCAGCAAAATGCTTCAGAAAAAAAAGGGGAGTTATTGTAGAAATATTAAGCGGTTTGCCAATAAGTAGTTCAGCCAAAAATTTGCCACAAATTCAAACATAGCAAAATAAAACCGATCAGCTGCCAGGTGAGCAGTGGCTTTTTCTCAATCAGGGGTTGAAAGGCCGGCTTGTTAAAAGCGGGGTTCGGATGGCTCAGGTCGTGGAAAAACTCTGAGAGGGAGGCGTATCGTTTGGCAGGGTCGGGAGCGGTTGCCTTGGCCAGAGTGCTGTCAATCCATCGGGGCAGCCTTGTGGCAGGCTGGTATTGCATATGCTGATAGTGACGTACACGAATGCTGTCACCGGATTGCTCCGGGTAGGGGAGTTGACCCGTCAGCATTTCATAGATGATGATGCCGATGGCAAACTGGTCAGCCCGTTCATCAATGGGGCCGTTCAGAAAGTATTCCGGTGCGGTGTAGTTTTTGGTTCCCTGAGGAAACGGATTTTGTTGGTGTAGATGGAAGTCATTGATCTCCCCGGCTACTCGTGCGGTACCAAAATCAATCAGCTTTATCCGGCCATCAGTATCCAGCATCAGGTTTTCCGGCTTCAGGTCCTGGTGTAACACCTGCAGTCGGTGCAGCCCCCGCACGGCGTTGATGATCTGGCGTGCCATTTCACGGACCTCAACCAGTTGCGGCGACGGATGATCCTGCATCCAGGTCCGCAGTGTCTGGCCTCGAATGTACTCACAGGCGTGGTACAGAAACCGGCGATCCGGTTTGGGTGCCAGAACTTTCATGATGGAAGGGTGCCGGATACGACGGCCAATCCACTCTTCCCGGATAAAGCCTTCCAGATACTCCGGGTCGTCTTCAAAATTGATGGACGGTGTTTTCAGAACAACCTGCTGCCCCGTGTCCATATCTTCTGCAAGATAGAGCTGGCTACGCCTGCTGGCATGCAGTGATTCCAGTATCCGGTAGCCGTCAAGCTTCTGACCGGGGTATAGCTCTGGCGGAAACTGAAGCTCTGCCAGCCGTTGTAATTTCTCCTCCCGCTGTCCTGCAGGCAGGCTGACTGCACGACAGAGTACGCAGCTCAGGTTATCATCACTGCCCAGCGACAGAGCCCTGTCGATCATCACTCGGCCTGCCGTGTTGATCTCTTGGTTGTTGTGCAGAATCTCACCGATTGTCTCTTCAGACAGATGGTCATGGATGCCATCGGTGGTCAGAAAGAGAATGTCTCCTTCTTCGAGCGGTTCTATTCGATAGTCAATTTCAATGGAAGGGCTCATCCCGAGGGCGCGCCCCAGGAACTGCCGGCCACCCACACTGGCCACATGATCCCGGGTCAGGCATTCCAGTTGACCGTTGCGCCAGCGCCAGGCCCGTGAGTCTCCGGTGTGAATAATATGAGCGGTTGTGGATTTAATGATGATGGCGGTGAAGGTGGTGCACCAGCTGCCCATCTCCCTTGGATCATGATGACCCTGCTGGTAAAGCCAGCGATTAAGGGCATTGAGCACTCTGGCTGCTGAGTGCCGGATCGTCCATGAGTCCGGTGTGCTGTAGTAGTCGGAAGCAAAGCTGGAAACTGCGGTGTGACTGGCTTTTCTGGCTTCACTGCAGGCACTGACGCCATCGGCAATGGCCAGGAGGTCTCCTTTCTGCAGGCGTCGCGATGTACTTTGCGGGATTTCTGATACCCAGGCATCCTGGTTTTCAGGTTTTATGCCTGCTACTGAGTGGGCAGCGGTTTCCAGCCTGGGTATCTGCATGTGATTGCTCTTATGCCACATCAATCATGGTCACGCTGCCATCCGGCATGACTTCGGCCATTTGACCTTTTGGCTCATCCATAAACAGCAGCACCAGAAACCCGAGTCCTGCGGTAGCGGCAATGACGAGGAAAAACGTCTGGTAGCTGACCAGAGAGAGTACCGTCAGGTAGAAAACCGCACCCACATTTCCGTAAGCGCCCGTCATACCGGCAATCTGTCCAGTCAGACGACGCTTGATTAATGGTACCACGGCGAATACTGCACCTTCACCTGCCTGAACGAAGAAGGAGCAGGTCATAGCCGCAACCACAGCCAGTGCCAGAGGCCAGCTGGAGTCGATGATGCTCATCATCAGATAACCTGCAGCCAGGCCAGCGGTCATGATCAGCAGTGTGATTTTGCGACCGAAGCGATCACTGATCAGACCTCCGCCAGGGCGGGACATCAGGTTCATAAAGGCGTAGGCGGAGGCAACCAGACCGGCCAGTACCGGATCAAGTGCAAAGGTGTCGGCAAAGAACAGGGGAAGCATGGAGACTACGGCCAGCTCTGAACCGAACGTCGCAAAGTACAGCACGTTGAGCACCGCTACCTGTTTGAACTGATACTGGTGAATGGTCGGAACCGGTGTCGTAAAGAGGTCTTTGTTGATCTGCCAGGCTTTCCAGGCGTCTAACAGGTAAAGGGCAAACAGGGCCACATAAATGGCAAGCGCAACATCGGCGGTCAACATGCTGACTCCATTAGGCGACAGTTTCCAGTTCAGCAGAGCCAGTGCCGCATACATGGGGACTTTCATCAGCAGCAACAGGAAAAAGTCGCCTTTGGACGTAACTTCCATACCGCCAATATTTTTAGGACGGAAGTAGGTCGAGCCTTTTGGCGTATCGGTCACGTTCAGGTAGTAAATAACACTGAAGCCGAGAGAGAGAACACCGGTAAGGCCAACCGCATAACGCCAGCCATCGTCACCGCCGAAGAATAGCGCCAGGCCAGGAAGGCTCATGGCTGCAGCTGCAGAACCGAAGTTACCCCAGCCTCCGTAAATCCCTTCTGCCGTTCCCAGCTGTCGGGCTGGAAACCACTCGGAAACCATGCGGATTCCGATGACAAAGCCAGCACCGATGGTACCCAGCAGGAAACGGGCAATGGCCGCCTGGGTGAAGCTATCAGCCAGTGCGTACATAAAGCAGGGGATACTGCAGACGGCCAGCAGCGCTGAATACGTTTTGCGCGGGCCAAATCGATCGGTCAGCATGCCAATCAATACTCTCGCAGGAATGGTCAGGGCCACATTAAGAATCAGCATGGTTTTTAATTGTTCACGGGTTAAATCCAGTGATTCTGCAATCATTAATGCAAGTGGTGCATGGTTAAACCACACGACAAAGGTAATAAAGAAGGCCATCCATGAAAGGTGCAGAATTTTTGTTTTGCCTTCAAAAGAAAACAGATTAAAACGATCCGGGTTGTTCATAACGGTTTATTGTCCAACTTATGGGATTTTTCTGTGGTCAAGCAATGTTCAGGCCAGATGGGCTATTCCCATTCATGGTGCTTTTTCATTGCTTTAAATAGTTGGCTTTCTCGTTCCCATGCTCTGCGTGGGAATGCATATGGAGCTAGCCACATGCGGGAAACCTTAACAACCCTGAACCTGTATGAGTTACAAACGAGGTATTCGTTTGTGGCGAGCACGGTATGCATTCCCACGGAGAACCATGGGAACGAGTTCGGAGAGTTTTACGACAACCTCAGGACTGTGGGAACCCGATTCGTTTTGATATCACTGTGCTGTTAAACAATGATTATTCGTTTGAATAAGCGCACCAAAACATGACAGCTGTGTTTTTGCTGTGTGTTGTTATGGTGCAGGAACGAAATGGGGATTCACTTTTTTCTTTTATTTGAATTGTCTGGTGCTGGGAGGCTGTCCGAGAATAGCGCCCGTAGCGAGGATGGCAGAAAATTGATGATAAAAAATCCTTTTTGTGAGGTGAATAGTGGTTCTATTTGCCGAGAAAAAAGGATTTTTTAGACCAATTTGCTGTCACCACAGTAGGGCAGTCTATTCTCGGACAGCCTCCTGAAAGAGAGGGAAGAACTGAATTGGCATAACAAGTGCTTAACAAGGGCTGATGATTGGAACATGCGAATTGAATATCTACAGTAATTAAGGATGAGCCGAAATGAGCGGGAAACAAACCCTGGTAGTCGTCGGTAATGGCATGGTCGGTCACAGCTTTATGGAAAAGCTGGTGGCTGCTGGTGGATTAGAGCAATACCAGGTGGTTGTTTTTGGTGAAGAGTCCCGCCCTGCATACGATCGTGTTCACCTTTCCGAATTTTTCAGTGGTCGAAGTGCCGAAGACCTGTCCATGGTGCCGGAAGGTTTCTATCAGGAGAACGGCATTGATCTGATTCTTGATGAAGCGGTTGTTGCCATTGACCGAGATGCCCGGGAATTAACCACCAATAAAGAGAGAAGTATTCATTACGACAAGCTGGTTCTGGCCACCGGCTCCTATCCTTTTGTGCCACCAGTACCCGGTCATGAGCGGGACAACTGTTTTGTGTACCGTACCATTGAAGACCTGGAAGCCATTGCCAAAGCGGCTGGCAGCAGCAGGGTTGGCGCCGTTGTCGGTGGCGGGCTGTTGGGGCTGGAAGCCGCCAAAGCGTTAAAAGATCTTGGCCTTGAAACCCATGTGGTTGAATTTGCACCCCGTTTGATGGCTGTTCAGGTGGATGATGGCGGTGGTGCCATGCTTCGACAGAAGATTGAAGCGCTTGGCGTGCAAATCCATACCGGCAAGAATACCCAGCTGATCACTGATGGTGAGGGCGCAGTCCATCAAATGCAGTTCGCTGATGGTGAGGTGCTGAATACCGATATTGTGCTGTTCTCTGCGGGTATTCGTCCACGGGATGAACTGGCAAAACAGGCAGATCTGGCCATGGGGGAGCGAGGTGGCATTGTTATCAATAATGACTGTCTGACCTCTGATGAATCTATATATGCCATTGGGGAGTGTGCGCTGTGGGAAAACCGGATTTTTGGACTGGTGGCTCCCGGTTATCAAATGGCCCAGGTAGCGGTTGATCATTTAACCGGTAATGGTAATAGCCAGTTTACCGGCGCAGATATGAGTACCAAGCTAAAACTGATGGGCGTTGATGTGGCCAGTATTGGTGATGCTCATGGCAATACAAAAGGCTCACTGAGTTACCAGTTCATTGACCAGGAAAAACAGGTTTATAAAAAGCTGGTCGTATCCAAAACCAAAAAGAGAGTTCTGGGTGCCGTTCTGGTCGGGGATGCAGACGACTATGGAACGTTACTGCAAATGATGTTGAATGGCATTGTGCCTCCGGCTAATCCTGCTGAGTTGATTTTGCCTCAGAGTGATGGCTCTGCCAGTACTGGAATGGGGGTGGCTGCACTGCCGGAAACGGCCCAGATCTGTTCCTGCTTCAATGTGAGTAAGGGGGATCTGGTCGGTGCGGTGGCTGGTGGTTGCCAGGATATTGCGGCTCTCAAAGCAGAAACCAATGCCGGAACCGGCTGCGGTGGTTGTGCCCAGCTGGTAAAGCAGGTGCTTGACCACGAGCTGACTCAACTGGGCGTTGAAGTCAAAAAAGATATCTGTGAACACTTTCCGCATTCAAGGCAGGAGCTGTATCACCTGGTCAGGGTCGGCGAGCTGAACACGTTCTCCCAGGTGATCGAAAAGCATGGTCGCGGCATGGGCTGCGATATCTGTAAGCCTACCATTGGCTCCATACTGGCTTCCTGCTGGAACGACTACATTCTGAAGAATGATCATGCTCCACTTCAGGATACCAATGATTACTTCCTGGGGAATATGCAGAAGGACGGTACTTACTCGATTGTGCCGCGGGTTCCCGGTGGTGAAATTACCCCGGAGAAGTTGATTGTCATTGGCGAGGTGGCTAAAGACTTTAATCTCTACACCAAAATCACCGGCGGCCAGCGTATCGATCTGTTTGGTGCCCAGGTCAATGAGTTGCCCGCCATCTGGAAACGGTTGGTGGATGCTGGGTTTGAAACCGGGCATGCCTATGGAAAGTCCCTGAGAACGGTTAAATCCTGTGTGGGCAGCACCTGGTGTCGCTATGGTGTTCTGGACAGTACCAGCATGGCCATTGCCATTGAGCACCGTTATCGGGGAGTGCGCTCACCCCACAAAATCAAGATGGCCGTTTCGGGGTGTACCCGGGAGTGCGCCGAAGCCCAGAGTAAGGATGTTGGCGTAATTGCTACTGAGAAGGGTTGGAACCTCTATGTGGGTGGTAATGGGGGGATGAAACCTCGGCATGCGGACCTGTTTGCCACCGAGCTTGATGATGAAACGCTGGTGAAATACGTCGATCGTTTCCTGATGTTTTATATTCGAACCGCTGACCGTCTCCAGAGGACTTCGGTCTGGCTGGATAACCTTGAAGGTGGCCTGGATTATCTCAAGTCCGTCATCATGGACGACAGTCTTGGCATTAATCAGGAGCTGGAAGATGAAATGACCCATCTGGTCGGAACATATCAGTGTGAATGGAAAACGACGCTGGAGAACCCTGAGAAACTCAAGCGTTTCAGCCACTTTATCAACAGCAACCAGCTGGACAGCAATGTTGTCTTTGTGGATGAACGGGACCAGATACGGCCCGCAACGGAACAGGAAAAGATTCAGCTGAAGGAGGTGATGTAATGAGCCAGTGGACGACGATCTGTCAGGATGAACAGCTTTCTTCAAACCTTGGCATCTGCGCCCTGGTGGACGGCCATCAGGTGGCGGTATTCCGGGTGAAGGATCAGGTGTTTGCCCTGGAAAATTTTGACCCATTCAGTAATGCCAATGTGATGTCCCGGGGACTTGTGGGTGACCTTAAGGGCCGCCTGGTCGTGGCATCGCCCATCTATAAACAGCACTTTGATTTAGCCAGTGGACAGTGCCTTGAAGATGATGCGGCCAGCTTGAAGGTGTTCCCGGTTCGTTTATATGAGGGTGTCGTACAGGTGATGCCCACCCCGCTGGTCGGACACGTTGCTGAACAGGTTGCCTGATGAGCCATTATCAAAAGCCGGATGGCCGGCAACAACTGGTGGTCATTGGCAATGGCATGGGCTCGGTCCGGTTTCTTGAACAGCTGTTTGCCAGTGGTCAGTGTCCTTTTCAAGTGACCGTGCTCTCTGAAGAAGATTGTCCGGGTTATAACCGGATTCAGCTGTCCAAGCTGCTGGCAGGCAGTGTCGATCTGGAAGGGATTCATCTGAAAAGGGCCGACTGGTATCAGCAGCAGGGTATAAAACTGCTGATGGGAGAGGACTACCGGGCTATTCAGATTGATCGCTCATTAAAGCGGGTGGTCACTCAAGGTGGTGAGACATTCGACTATGACCGTCTTGTTCTTGCCACCGGGTCACTGCCCAATCAGATACCTGTGCCGGGTGCTGACCTTCAGGGGATTCTCGCGTTTCGCAGTCTTGCCGATGTCGACTTGATGCTTGAAGCGGGTCAGGGGCAGGCTGTGGTGATAGGCGGCGGTTTGCTGGGGCTGGAGTGTGGCAGTGGTCTGGCAAAGCGGGGCATGTCGGTGACCATCGTGGATAACATGCCCATTCCCATGGCTCGTCAGCTGGACCAACATGCCGGGCATTTATTGCGCAAGGAGCTCGAACGAAGAGGCATCGCCTTTCGCAGCAGTGCAACACTGAAATCCTACGAGGGCGTTGATGGTCGGGTTTGTGGTGTACAGATTGACGGTGAATATCTACCTGCCTCTCTGGTGGTGGTGACTGCTGGTGTCAGGCCGAACATTCAGCTGATGCAGGAAGCTGGCTTGAAATGCGACCGTGGGGTGTTGGTCAATGACCGGCTGCAGACCTCTGACCCGGATATTTTTACCGTGGGTGAATGTGCGCAGATGCAGCTGACTTCAGAGAAGGAAAGGCAGTCATTGCTGTTTGGTCTGGTCGCTCCGGTTTATCGTCATGCTGAAATCGTTGCAGCGTCCCTGCTGGGTGATCAGAGCCAGACGTTTACCCCAGTCCCCATACCGACCAATTTAAAAGTGGATGGCATCAACCTGTTTTCCAGTGGTGAATTCAACCCTTCCAGCTCTGATGAAAAGAGTGACGAAATAAGCAGGGACGAAGTGATTACGCTTGATGCTTCAGATGCAGGCATCTATCGCAAGCTGGTGCTTCAGAATAATCGGATCAAAGGTGTACTCCTGTACGGCGATGTATCCGATGGCTTGTGGTACCAGGAGTTGATGGAGTCGGGCACTGACATTTCAGCCATCCGGCAACAACTTATTTTCGGGCAGCGTTTTCTGGCTGTATGACGGTTCTGTAAAAGGTTCAGGGAAGTATCATGGCAGTAAATCAACTGACAAAGGACATCAATACGACATGTGCCTACTGTGGGGTGGGTTGCGGTATTTCCGCAAAGGTCGTTGATCCTGAGTTGCACCTGGTTGAGATCAAGGGCCGGGAAGACCATCCTGCCAATTATGGTCGCCTCTGTTCCAAAGGAAGCGCCCTGGGAGAAACGGTATCACTGGATGGGCGTCTTCTGTATCCAAAGGTTCATGGTCGTCAGGTCGTCTGGTCTGAAGCGCTGGATGAACTGGTCTCTCGGCTGCAGGAAACCATAGAGCACTATGGGCCAGACTCTGTGGCTGTTTATGGGTCAGGTCAGCTGCTGACCGAAGACTACTATGTGGCCAATAAACTGATGAAAGGGTTTATTGGCAGTGCCAATATGGATACCAACTCGCGGCTTTGCATGGCTTCCACTGTGGCAGGCCAGAAACGTGCGTTCGGCTCCGATACCGTACCGAATACGTATCAGGATCTGGAGCTGGCTAACCTGCTGGTGCTGGTGGGTTCCAATACCGCCTGGTGCCACCCGGTGTTGTTCCAGCGTATCCGGGCGATGAAAGAGCAGCGGCCGGACATGAAAGTGGTGGTGGTTGATCCAAGACGCACGGAAACCTGTGATATTGCTGATCTGCATCTGGCCATAAAGCCGGGCTCTGATGTGCTGCTGTTTAATGGTCTGCTTTCGTGGCTTACTGATCAGGATGCTCTGGATCAGACCTATATAGATAAATACTGCCAGGGCTTTGATCAGGCACTGGAGGCTGCCAGAACCAGCTTTAGCGATATGCAACAACTGGCGGATGTCTGTGGTGTAGAGGAACAAGCACTTGTCCAGTTTTATCACTGGTTTTGTAAGACAGAAAAAACTGTCACGGCCTGGTCGCAGGGAGTAAACCAGTCAGCGGCCGGCACTGATAAAGTGAATGCCATGATCAACTGCCATCTGGCGACCGGCCGTATTGGAACGCCCGGCAGTGGTCCGTTGTCACTGACCGGGCAGCCCAATGCCATGGGTGGCAGGGAAGTGGGTGGGCTGGCAAATCAGCTGGCTGCGCATATGGAGTTTACGCCTGAAGATGTCGCCAGAGTTGGGCGCTTCTGGCAGGCACCGAATATGGCAAAGTTTTCCGGAAAGACGGCGGTTGATCTGTTCAAGTCGATTGACCGGGGAGAGGTGCGTTTTGTCTGGATTATGGGGACAAACCCGGTTGTCAGTCTGCCTGACAGTAACCGAGTTATAAAGGCGCTGAAAAAGTGTCAGACAGTGGTCGTGTCGGACTGCATTGAACACACCGATACCGCTGAATTTGCCGATATTTTATTGCCTGCTGCCCCCTGGAGTGAAAAGGATGGCACGGTCACCAACTCTGAACGCCGAATCTCCAGGCAGCGGGCACTGTTTCCCCTGGCAGGAGAAGCCAGACCGGATTGGTGGATTATCAGTGAAGTGGCAGGTCGGCTGGGGTTTGCTGAGGCATTTAACTACTCTGGCAGTGCCGATATTTTCCGTGAGCATGCGGCGCTTTCCGGTTATGAAAATAACCCTAAGGGAAAAATTCGAGATTTCAATATAGCCCCTCTGGCCCGAGCCACTGATTCGGAATATGACGCTTTGGAACCGTTTCAATGGCCATTATCAGAGGATGCGGTTGAAGGTGATATTGATGGTTCCAGATCGCTCTCCGTCACGAAACCGGTCATGTCAAACACGGAAAGCAAGGCCCGTTTTTTTAAGAAGGGTGGCTTCTTCACCCAGAATGGTCGAGCGAACTTTATCGCCACTCCTGTTCAAAGCCCTTTAAACAAGCCCGGTAAGTCTTATCCATTACTGTTGAATACCGGCCGTGTGCGTGATCACTGGCATACGATGACGCGAACCGGGTTTTCAGCCCGTTTGAATCAACATACCGATGAGCCGTTTCTGGCCATGCACCCAGACGATGCAGAACGTTACCGGCTGAGTGATCAGGCGCTGTGTCAGATTTCATCAGAGTTCGGCAAGGCGGTGGTGCGGGTTCAGGTTTCTGATGCCCAACGCAGTGGTGAAGTGTTTATGCCCATGCACTGGACACGTCAGCACAGTGAGTCGGGTTTTTCCGGGGTACTGGTGAATCCGGTGCTTGATCCTGTGTCCAAACAACCGGATTTGAAGTTTACACCGGTGGCTGTTGAGCCTTATCAGACTGAGCAGTATGGCGTCCTGTTAACCAGGGAGAGACTGGCTATTGGGGACATTGGTTATATGACCGAGGTACGTATTGAAAATGGCTTTCGCTATGAAATGGCCGGTAGAAACCTGGATCAGCTGTCACTGTTTTCACGTTTCAAACCATATCAGAAGGTGGAATATACGGACAATGCAGCGGGTGAACGGCGTGTGGCCTGGTTCAGCGATGCAGAGCTTCAGGTGCTTTGGATAACAGGTCAGACGGTGCCTGCCTGCGACCGGCAGTGGCTACAGTCCTGGTTTTGTCAGAGTGCTTCCATTGAGGAGGCCTGGTGGGTTCTCGCTGGCAATCCTCCCCAGGGTGAAGATGCTGGCAGGCAGGTGTGTGCGTGCTTTGGGGTTGGAGAGAAGACGATCTGCCGGGCCATTGCTGAGTATGGGTTTACCGATCCTGTTCAGGTAGGCAGCCATTTGAAGGCTGGAACAAACTGTGGTTCCTGTATTCCTGAAATCAGAGGGTTAATCAAGCGGGGCTGACAAAAGCCTTTCATAGATGTTAGAGTGTTACCCGAATCAGGCATTAGTGATTTGTTGATAACGATAAAATGCCTGATAGTTTATCTATGAATACCAAGTTTGAAATTATCTGATCAGTGGTCGTTAATTGTATTTATTAAATAGAAACAATTAATTATGGTCATTTTGATTAGAGACTTTTGGTGGGTATTTGAGAAAATTGATCTAGCACGTAATAACCATTAAATGCACACTTTTCAATCTGGTTGATAAAGCCTTTTTTATTTATTGTAAAAGAAAAGGCTAGGCTCATTATTGAGCAAAATATAAAAACAGATTAAAAAACGGACATTCCTACGCCTGAATGGGCATGGGGATACTACTAAAATGAATATTTACTTGGAAACAATTCAGGAAATAAAAGAGCTTGTCGAACAGAATGAAATCAAAGACAAGCAGGATATCGAGCAATATCTAGACCGCTGTTCAGGGCTTGATCCTGTTGCAGAGGGGGTTTATGCCACGGTTTATAACCTTCCCGATGAACCGGATAAGGTGGTTAAGGTGTGCCCTGACAAGAAAGATGGCTATTACATTTTTGCCAGATGGTGCATGACACCGGAAAACCAGAGCAATCCGCACCTGCCCATTATTCATCGTGAAGATGTCATTACATTACCCTGCGGCATGGTGGTTCGAGTTTACGTGGTTGAACGCCTTTCAGACTTTACGGATGATGGATCCCGGGCAACACAGCCCCAGCATTTTCATGACTATGACTTTGGCCTTTTATGGGGTTCTTTCAAGGCGGTTATGCAGTCTTTTGGTATGGATAACAGCGAGTTTCCTGAAGAAGTCAAAACACTGGAAGTGTTTGTTGAGAAGATAAAAGTATCAAGTTCTCATCTGGTGAAAAGAACGGACAACGATATCTTAGATGTCGTTGATGACAATATCATTGAATCCCATGAAGAGTTTCTGGAAACACTCTTTGATGTATTAACTCAGCTATCAACATTGGGCTCAATGGATCTTCACGGCGGAAACTTTATGCTTCGTGGTGATACGGTGGTGATTACTGACCCAATTGCTCACAAATACGTCGCTTAACAGGCTGTTTGGAATGTTTGGAAAGTAGGGTCCGTTCAGATAACCCCGTAGTGAGGATCGTAGCAGGACAGACCACTTTTCAACTCAGTATTCGATGAGGTTGTTAATATAACCCGGGAGGCTAAATGCTGAGCGATGTGCTTCGGGTGAATAGTAGTGGGTCTCGATAGCGGAGGACTGATACCTTTTTGTCAGTTCTTCCATGGGAACTTTCCTGAGTGCAGGGTTTTCAGTGGCCCAGGCGAGAGTCATCAAACCTCCGACATAGGTCGGCACTGCTACGCCATAAAAGGAGCTGTCGGTATAGAGTGCTCGTAATTTTCTGGAGGATGTGACCAGCTCTTCTGGCTGGAAAAAGGGGACACCATTTTGTGCGACAAATACGCCACTTGCCTCAAGGCGTTCTTTACAGGCCTGATAAAAGGCTGTGCTGAATAACACTTTCCCTGGGCCCGTTGGGTCTGTGCAATCAGAAATGATAAGATCGAAGTTCTGCCCAGTGTTACGGATAAAATTCATACCATCGTCAATCACCAGTTTAAGCCGGTGATCATCAAATGCGCCATCACTGTGCTTTGGCAGGAGTTTTCGACAGGTCTCTATGACCGACCGGTCTATTTCTACCAGGGTTATTCTCTCAATGGATTGATGTTTGGTCAGCTCCCTGAGCGTTCCACCGTCTCCTCCCCCAATAATCAATACGTTTTTAACGTTACCATGAGCTAAAACTGGTACGTGGGTCAGCATCTCATGGTATATAAATTCATCTTTTTCCGTGGTCTGGATAATGCCGTCCAGTGCCATGACTCTACCAAACCATTTATTTTCAAATATCACAAGATGCTGATGGGACGTTTTATGCTCGAATAAAATATTATCGATTGAAAAGGTCTGCCCATATCCCTCAACCAGGCTTTCGCTATACATGTTCATATGACAAACCATGCTCCTGAAGGGGGGATATCGATTGTTCTATCACGCCACGCAGTTCCTGACGTATATCTACATTCTGTGGGGCAAAGGTGCGTTGCAAAATGGCAATGGCATTCTGTGGAGTCGCTTTTCCACACATAAAAATATCAAATGCGGCAAATGAGCGTTCAGGCCATGTATGAACACTGATATGAGACTCTGCCAGAACGGCTACTCCGGAGATGCCTCCATTGGGCTCAAAATGATGGAGATGGATATGCAGCAGTGTGGCATTACAGATTTCAACACACTCTTTCAGAGTTGATCTCATCAATGCCAGATTATTCAGTGAGTGAGCCTGCCATAGATCAACTAGCAGGTGATAACCAGCAAAGATTTTACCATCTCTTTGAATAAAGTGATCATCAGTTGTTTGAGCTGGTTGAGTCTCCTGCAAAAAGCAGTGCTCGTCTGTATGCTTCAATGGGAGTCGCTGCGAAGACATTATTGCTATCGGACTTCTGTTTCTTGAGGGTCTATATAAAGTAGACCCTTTACAGAGTGATGACGTTTTTTGTCGATATTTTCATTTTTCGGGAAAATTGAAGCTCAGCTTTAGACGGTAAAATTTGCATACTGAGCTAACGATGCTTTCTGTGATGTTACTGATGGACTTTAACTCTTCCCTGTCAAGATGGGTATTATTGTATACCTCTATGTCGATATTGACCCATAACCACCTGCCTAGCCATATCATACTTATATGAATATTTTGTCTGGGAATTATTCCATTCTGTTTTGATATAGCATCTATTACTTTTTCAATAAGCTTGGGTGAAGCAGAGTCTTGTAAAAGTAATTGTTTGATGTTTTTGAGTACTGTTTTCAGAGGAAGAAGGGTTAAAATCAGGACAAGTGATAATGTCAGGGAGGAGTCAATGTAAGGGGTTACAGGATGATCACTCCCTAGTAGATACGCAATTGAAAATGCAGCTGCAGCTGCAGCGCTGACAGCAGTATCTACCAGCCATTCCTGAAACTCGAAGTATATTAATGGCGATGGTCTTGAGCGATTAAGCAGAAAAAAAGCAGTAGCTGCTGCTCCACCGATGATGGTTGAAAAAATCTCGTAACCCAGGGCAAGGTCAAATTCAGGGGTGTATCCCCCCGTAAAGAGTTTGTAGGTTGAAGCGGCCATTAATGTAATGCAAAGTCCCAGTAAGATGAGTCCTTCGAGAATCAGCATCATTGGCTCAAGAGTGGGATGACCATAAGGATTTTCAATAGACGGTGGTTGTTTGACCAGCTGGGATACCCGTACATTTGCCATCATGGTGAGTGTGCAGATTAGAGAATAACTGCCGTCAAGAAGAACAGCCTGAGATCCACTGTATAAGGCCACCAACACACCTGTGATACCAAAAAATAGTTCAAGTAGAACAGAAAAACGCAGTATGTTTAGCTCAGTAAGTAGTTGCCGTTGATGCATATTTTGACTCATCAGGGATTATTCTTTCAGAAGCATGGAAGTCCACCCGTTAGAGAATCAAATATTGATGCTGTTTAAGTTTATGAGTCATTTATCGCTCTCTTCAGGAATGTTGTAACAAGCTCGTGGCTGTTAAAAAACAAGTTTTGGTGGGTAATATGCGTGAATAAAACCTGTAAAAAAAGTAGACAGGATTTATAGCAAATTATCGCTCAGCCTGCTTTTTTACAAAACGTAGACAAGTCATCTTGAGAACTAAATTCACCAGGGTGTAGACTGTCTTGAATAGCAAATCTACTCTTTTATATAGTAAGATTAGAGAAGCTTCAGAATTTCTGACTTCAAGTTTAACTCGCTAAACAGTGTTTGGATCGACTGTTTTATTTTTTGAAAATAAAATTGTTATAGTTCGCATTGTTTTATTTTTAATAAACTAATGGGGTTTTACGTTTTGATGCTAAAAATGTGATGTATTTTAATTGGACTCACGATTAAATAGATAGAAAGGCGAGCGCTGGAATACTCGCCCGAAGAAATGGTGTAATAATTAAATTGGCTTATTTTCTATTTTAAAAGATATCTATTTACTGAAAAGGATTAAAGTAAATGGTTTGATGCAGTGTTGGATCCTCATAACTTCTTGCATCAAGAGCCGCATCTTCACAATTATCGGATTCACTGCTGTCTTCCTTTCGCAGACAAACCTTATTCAAACTATATTGGAATCCAGTGCTGGTATCCGCCCCTGATCTTACGAGATAATATTCATCTTTTTGTTGGTCATATACAAATGGAGCAACATCCATTCTATCGCTAGTGGAGTATGCACTAATTAACTGGTAGTGATATACACCGTGTTTTGGGCTGCCTAGAGCTTCGTAGGATAGAGAACTCATATGCATGCTGATTTGCGGGCAACGGTTTTCCAGTATGATACCACAACGGTTCATCCTCCAAGTCACCTCTACTGGCTGAGATTCTGCACTATAGGCAGGATTAAAGTTTACCAATGATAGGAACGAGCCTAAGCATGCATAGACTATAGCTTTCATTTTTTAATCTACCTCGAATGTTGAAGGAGGTTATTCGGAAAAGGATAAACAAAAATCTTTGTTGTCTGATACGGAAAAATAGTAATAAACGTCCAATTAATAATAATTGGATAAATACAGTTTGATAGAATCAAACTGTATGTAGGAACACTAGAACAAATAATGGTGGTGTCAATTTTTCTTAAGTAAACTGTATTTTTTTTGTAAGTTTTGGGCGGTTATTTGTTGTCCCGAAGAGTGTTGAAGTGATTTATCACCTCTTTAGGTGTTTTGCTGGGCCTGGAGGTATGGATTTCACAGGGGGTACACTTTAAGGCTTAAATAAATCCACTATGTATTATTTGATTGATTTGTTAAATGATTTTTTCTTCATACAATTCCTTCAGGCATTTTATCTTTCTGGATCATGGGGTAACTACTTACGTTGGGTAGCTGGTAGTGCCACCATTCAGTTTCAAGTGGCTTAAAGCCTGCGACATTCATTACGCCTGCCAGCATAAGTCGGTTACGTTGCGCTTCTTCAGAAATGAGATCATTACCATGGTGGGCCAATGGACGAAAGTCATCGAAAATGGTGCCCATTTCCAGCTCGCGTCCGAAGCGGTCCGTAATGGTAACGTCTATTGCAACTCCTCGGCAGTGGGGGCATAGGCCTGACTCAGGATCACCCACGTAGTCAGGGTTAGGCATATGTTTGAATAAAATTGCCTGTGCTGCCAATGGGCGAAATGCATCCCAGATTTTAAGTCTTAGATTCAGAGGCTTGAGAATTTCAATGGCTTTCAACAGGCATTCCATAGCATCGATATGCAAATAGCAGAGGTCGTTTTTATAAATCGACTTACCGGTAAAGTTATTAGTGCCAGCATAGGCAAGATCAATTGTAATCGGGTGGTTCTTTTCACTAAGCAGGACCAGATTGCCAACCGTATTTATTGTCATCATTCAGTCTCCATCCAAGGGGCAAAGGGCAAGCATAGTCAGAAATTCGAAGGTTTCCCGCTTTATGCATAGAAGCTTATGGGGGGAGTCACCGAAAAAGGTTAATGTTGGTTGAAATAGGACTTATTCAGAATATGTTCAGGGCTAATCCGGTACTCAGGCTTGAGTTCCATCAGACTATTAAAAAGACGAAGAGCTGAAGCGCCTTCCTGAAGGTTGATCTGTTTAGATGCGTGGTCAATACATTCTAACATCTTCAAATGTCGATCATGTTTTGGGCGCTCCCAGAGTGATGAGGGAAACAAGGGATGGCCAGTAATCATTTCTGCAAAAACACAACCGATTGACCAGCTGTCAATTTTGGAAAGATCGCCTGAGCTGCCTGACATGACCTCTGGAGGCATATATTGTCTGGGGAATTTCAAAGGCCATCTTCCCTTCAGGGTTGCTACCCCAAAATCACACAGCTTCAGCTGCTTATTTTCATCAATCAATATATTGTCCGGCTTGATATCATTATGCTGATAACCGCTTTTGGCCATTGCTGACGCGCCATTGGCTATTTGGTGCATCAGGCGGCGAAGTGCGTTTCCCGTAAATCGCTTGCCTGATTTCAATCTGGAGTCGAGACTCTTTCCCCCAAGCTCCATAACCATATGGTCCCCAGACTCATCGCGGTAGGTGCATTCCAGATTGATCAGGTTCTTATGGGGGCCTGTCTGTTTGAGAGCCTCCATAGTTTCGACTTCTGCCCTGATGGCCGGGTCATCTTTACGGATTCTTTTCTGGGCAAAGGTGTGTCCGCTCTCATCCTGCACTTTGTATACATTTCCAAAATTACCGGAGCCCAGTAACTCGATTTTGTTAAATTGGTGTGGCTTCAGGGGCTGCTGTGAGGAAAATGTTTCAGCTGTAAACGTAGGCCTGGCTCTTCTGGCTGAAAGGGCCTTGGACTGGCTTGAAAAAAGGAGATCCTTACTAATTTCTTTTGGTGTAGAGCGTTGCCAGTTTATAAATGAGATGGTTCTGGCTTTCCATTTCTTATGGCTTGTAGAGGGTTGTTGGATGATAAGTTCTGAGTCTTTAGTGCTGAATGATTGAAGATGACGGGTTGGCTCTTGAACCAGGCTTATTTCCCGGGAGTTTAGAGGCGTTTGTGGATGACTAATAAAAACACAGCCTTCAGGAAGCTGGCAGCTAACTTCCTTGCGCCATTCGGCAAAAGATGTCAGATGGGAACCCCAGTGAGCTAACTGGTTGTCAGTTATATTGTTTTTCTGTTCTCCAGGTTGTTCTGTCAGTAAAACAACTGGTGTTGTAATTCGAATAGGTCCGTCTGGCACATGTCATCCTTGAATGTGGAATTAAAGAGGTTGTGGGTGGTTTCTTTCAAAGAAATTAACCTCATATGAAAATTATAGGAATAAAAGGAGGGTGAGGCTTAAGGGGAATTTTTGAGGAATCGTACTAATGAATGCGTGTGTGACAATATGTGATTATTATCAATGGATTGGACTTTGGTCTGGCTCTTATGGCATCTCATTCGGTCTAATGATTGGGTAGTTCATTGCGTCAGGAAGTTGATAGTGCCACCATTCAGTATCAATGGTGTCAAAACCAGCAATATTCATCACACCGGCCAGAAGTAAGCGATTACGCTGAGCCTCTTCAGAAACCTGCTCATTTCCGTGGTGTGCCAGTGGCCGAAAGTCATCAAACTCAGTGCCCATATCAAGCTCCCGGCCATAATGGTCAATAATTGTCAGGTCAATCGCTACTCCCCGGCAATGGGTGCAAACTCCGGTTTCGGGGTCCGAAACGTAATTGGGGTCAGGCATAAATCTGAATAGCTCAGCCTGAGCTTCTCTTGGACGAAAGGTATCCCAGACCTTTAATTTCATATTCAACGGTTTTAATAGTGCTATTGCACGTTTAAGTCCTTGCGCGGCTGCTGGATGTAAATAACAGTCAGCACTTGTATAAACCGGCCTGCCAGTGAAATTATTATTGGTGGTATAGGCCATATCAATTTCAACAGAGTATTGTTGTTCAGTAATCAGTGTCAGCTTACTGGAAACAGAGGTTGTCATTTGTACTTTCTCCTGTGTTAAAACCAGAGCTGAGTTGAGAGCACTCCCGGGGAATACTCAATATTTCATAAACGTCAGTAATTCTTCAGGCTGTTCAATAAAATAATCTGGACTGCCTTTGGATAGCGTTGGGGCATCATGCCATCCCCATCCTGCGGCCACCGTTTGAACTCCTGCTGCCCTGCCTTCAATCATGTCGCCAAGGGTATCACCAATATAGTAAACAGAACGGTCTGTGTGTTGTTTTGCAATAGAGCGAATTTTCTCAACCTTGCTGAAGGATTGGTCTGCACCCATGACTTCAATAAAGCAGTCCAACTGATGATTGTTCAGAAATGTCTGGGCTGCCAGAGTGAAATTGGCGGTCACAAGGTACAGTGAATGGTCTTTGCTGAGTGTTTTAAGTACAGATTTTATCCCTGAAAAGCAGGGCGCAAGGGTCATGGCCTCATTCAGTTCTCTGGCCAGCTGCAAGAAAGATTCTGACTGGATATCGGTGGGATCAATGATGCGAGTCAGGCTGGTCATGAAGTTATCTTCAAAGAGCCTGAGAATCGCTTCCTGACTGCACAGTTGAGGTTGGTTTAATGAAACCATAAAGTTTTTGCAGCATGGGTAGCAAGCTTCCCAGGAGTCGGCAATGACGCCATCCATATCAAAGATTAATACGGTTTTCATGGTTCAGGTTGTTTTCTTAGTCGTGAGTTAAACATTTCCACTATTAGTGAGAATGCCATGGCGAAGTAGATGTAGCCTTTAGGGATATGAAAGTCCAGGCCATCTGCCATCAGCGAAACACCGATAAGAATCAGAAAGCTCAGTGCGAGAACCTTCAGTGTGGGGTGGTTGCTGACAAATCGGCCAATGGGACCTGCAGCAAACATCATAACCATGACCGCAAGAATCACAGCAGTGGCCATAACCCATAGCTGATCAACCAGACCAACGGCCGTAATAACACTGTCAAGGGAGAAGACAATGTCAATGATCGCTATTTGCCCAAGGATGAAAAAGAAATATCCATTTGTATTATTGCTTTTGGATTCCTCCGATTGGGTGCCGTCGTTGTCTCCCATGGACTGATGGATCTCATGAGTCGATTTCCAAATCAGAAAAAGACCGCCGGTTAGCAGAATGATATCCCGTCCTGATATCCCCTGTTCCATGACAGTAAATAACGTTTCGGTCAGCCCCATAATCCAGCTTAGTGAGAATAACAGGCCAAGGCGGGTAATCATGGCCAGGCCCAAACCAATGTTCCGTGCATAAGCCCGTTGATGTTCGGGAAGTCTATCCACAAGAATGGTAAGAAAGATGATGTTGTCGATTCCCAAGACAATTTCAAGGGATGTCAGGGTGAGCAGGGCGATCAGTGATTCAGGAGAAAATAGCAGATCCATTGCCTGTTTCCATCGGTCTGAAAGGGTATTTTACTTTAGCTTAGACTAAGAGGCGGTAGCAGGCTGGTGGCCAAAGGGAGGGAGAAGGGATGTATATGTACCCCGGAATCACCGTGATGAATCCGGGGTATGAAGAGAGGTATTTACTTGCGTTCGTTTACAGGCACATAGTCGCGCTTAGGTTCACCGGTATAAAGCTGACGAGGACGGCCAATACGGTACTCGCCACTGATCATCTCATGCCAGTGAGCTATCCAACCCGGAGTGCGGCCGGTAGCAAAGATTACAGTAAACATCTCGGTAGGGATGCCCAGTGCCTTGAGGATAATGCCTGAGTAGAAGTCCACATTAGGGTAGAGCTTCTTCTTGATGAAGTATTCATCTTCCAGGGCGATTTTCTCCAGACGCTTGGCGATTTTGAAGAGAGGGTCATCTTCCAGGCCAAGCTCAGTCAGCACTTCATCACAGGTTTGTTTCATGACTTTGGCGCGAGGGTCAAAGTTCTTGTAAACACGGTGACCAAAGCCCATCAGGCGGAAAGGATCATCCTTATCTTTAGCTTTGGCAATGTATTCATCAATATTTGCTTCATCGCCAATCTCGTTCAGCATGACCAGAACCGCTTCGTTTGCACCACCGTGGGCCGGCCCCCATAGAGCTGCAATACCGGCTGCAATACAGGCAAAAGGGTTCGCTCCGGAAGAGCCTGCCAGTCGTACCGTTGAGGTAGAGGCATTCTGCTCATGGTCAGCGTGCAGCAGGAAGATACGATCCATGGCTTTCGCCAGTACTGGTTTGACTTCGTACTCTTCGCAGGGTGTTGCAAACATCATGTGCAGAAAGTTGCCACCATAGCTAAGGTCGTTTCGAGGATAGACAAACGGCTGGCCAATGGAATATTTGTAGGCCATGGCTGCAAGGGTAGGCATCTTGGAAATCAAGCGGTAGGCACAAACCTCACGGTGCACCTCATTGGTGATATCCAGAGAGTCGTGGTAAAACGCAGAAAGAGCACCAACAACACCGCACATAACCGCCATCGGGTGAGCATCACGACGGAATCCGGAGAACAGGTCACTCATCTGCTCATGGATCATGGTGTGACGCATGATGGTGTTTTCAAACTTTTCCTTTTCCTGACGGCTGGGAAGGTCTCCGTAAAGAAGCAGATAACAACTTTCGAGGTAGTCGGATTGCTCAGCCAGCTGCTCAATAGGGTATCCGCGATGCAGAAGAATCCCTTTGTCACCATCAATGTAAGTGATTTTTGACTCACAGGATGCAGTAGAAACAAACCCGGGATCGTAAGTGAACAGACCGCCGGAAGTCAGGCCCCTTACATCAACAACATCAGGCCCAAGCGTGCCTGAGTAAATCGGTAACTCCAGAGTCTGGTCCGTGCCGTCAATGGAGAGTAGAGCTTTCTTGTCAGCCATTTATGGCCTCCTGTCATGCCGTTTGGTCTCGTTATAGTTACTTAATATGGTTGCTTTTCGAGCTTTTTATAAAAGCGGTTTTATAAAAGATGGTCGCAGAAAAGCCAGGGCCTGTTTAAAAAGTATTCGAATTAAGTGTTATTGGCCCCCGTTTACGGTTCGACCACTATAGAGAGATATATTTTTTTGTCAAACGAACTAAATGTATCATGTAATCCGTAATAGGTATGCGATTTACAGAATGGTGTTTTAGGTGTAAGTGCTTAATAAAGTGAGCAATTGTAATTACATGTGAGAGTGTATATACTCCGACCCCGAAGCCGTAAGAGCTGGGTTTTAATCCTCGGCTTCATTTGAGGGGGAGTCGTTTTTACTAGCAAATTGGCGGTTCCTGCCTGCTTGTCGTAGGGTCCAGAGAACCTGGATGTTCTTGCTGATTCTGCTGTGTACGCCACCGAGCGTTGGGGCAAATAGAGTGAATAGCAAAAGACCTGTCAATCTCGATATTACAACAATTAAATTACCCCTGCCTGCATACACTTCGATATTGCACCGCATATCGGGTGTCATCCTGTTTATTGGTCTGGGTTTTCTTTTGTATGGACTAGAACTGTCGCTTGCTTCTGAGGAGTCGTTTGATTCTCTCAAAGACTTGCTGTCAGCTCCTCTGGCGAAATTTGTGATCTGGGGTATTTTGTCTGCCCTGATTTATCATTTTATTGCCGGCGTGAAGCATCTGTTAATGGATGTGGATGTGGGGGATGGCAAAGAGTCTGGAAGGTTTGGGGCCATCGTGACTCTGGTTCTGTCAAGTGTGCTGATTATCCTTGCGGGGGTTTGGGTATGGTAACCAATATCACCAATTTGTCCCGCAGTGGGCTATATGACTGGATGCTGCAAAGGCTGACGGCAATTGTTCTTGGTGCCTACTCTGTTTTTCTGCTCGGTTATCTTATTATGAATCCCGGGTTACAGTTTAGTCAGTGGGCTGAGCTGTTTGATGAAACCTGGATGAGGGTTTTTACTCTGCTGGCACTGATTTCTATTCTGGCTCACGCTTGGGTAGGGATGTGGACGATCTCTACTGATTATTTTAACGATCGTGCATTTGGCAGTAAGTCGGTTCTAATTCGTTTTCCTGTGCAGATAGTGTGCTTTATTGCCTTGTTCAGTTATGTGATCTGGGGCGTGCAAATTCTTTGGGGGCTTTGATAGATGTCAGCACTACGTACCCTTACCTATGATGCCATCGTTATAGGTGGTGGTGGCGCAGGCATGCGTGCTGCGCTTCAGCTCACTCAGGCTGGTGTTTCAACGGCCTGTGTTACTAAGGTGTTTCCTACTCGTTCTCATACCGTATCAGCTCAGGGTGGTATTACCTGTGCGATAGCCAGTTCTGACCCTAATGACGACTGGCGCTGGCATATGTTTGATACTGTTAAAGGGTCGGATTATATCGGTGATCAGGATGCCATTGAGTATATGTGCTCCGTGGGTCCTCAGGCTGTGTTTGAACTTGAGCACATGGGTCTGCCATTTTCCCGTACTGAAGAAGGGCGTATTTATCAGCGTCCATTTGGAGGTCAATCCAAAGACTTTGGTAAAGGTGGTCAGGCAGCCAGAACTTGTGCAGCAGCGGATCGAACCGGTCACGCACTGCTCCATACTCTCTATCAAGCTAACTTGAAAGGTGGAACCACGTTCCTGAATGAGTGGTACGCAGTTGATCTGGTTAAAAATCAGAAAGGTCAGGTTGCTGGTGTTATCGCCATTGATATTGAGAGTGGCGAAACCGTTTATATCAAGTCAAAAGCTACAGTTATGGCAACCGGTGGTGCTGGTCGTATTTATTCTTCCACGACAAATGCATTAATTAATACCGGTGACGGTATCGGGATGGCGCTGCGCGCTGGCTTCCCGATGCAGGATATGGAAATGTGGCAGTTCCACCCTACCGGTATTCATGGTGCGGGTGTACTGGTAACGGAAGGTTGTCGTGGCGAAGGTGGTTACCTGATCAATAGTGAAGGTGAGCGCTTTATGGAGCGTTACGCGCCAAATGCCAAGGATCTTGCAGGTCGTGATGTAGTGGCTCGCTCCATGGTTATTGAGATTCTTGAAGGTCGAGGTTGTGGCCCTGACAAAGATCATGTGCTTCTCAAACTGGATCATCTGGGTGAAGAGACCCTGAACCTGCGTTTGCCAGGCATCTGTGAACTTTCCAAAACCTTCGCTCATGCCGATCCAGTAAAGGTTCCAGTTCCTGTAGTACCAACCTGTCACTATATGATGGGTGGTATTCCCACCAATGTTGGTGGTCAGGCGCTGCGCCAGGATGCAGCTGGCAACGACGAAGTTATTGAAGGGCTTTATGCCTGTGGTGAGGCAGCCTGTGTATCTGTTCACGGTGCTAACCGCCTGGGTGGCAACTCCCTGCTGGATCTTGTGGTCTTTGGTCGTGCTGCAGGTATTCAGATTGAGAAAAACCTGAAAGAAGGTTTTGATTCTGTCGATGCATCAGAAAGTGATGTTGAAGCAGCCCTGTCTCGACTGGATCGGTTGAACCAGTCCAGTAGTGGGGAAAGTGTTGCTAAGGTTCGGGCTGATCTCCAAAACACCATGCAGCTTTATTTCGGTGTTTTCCGTGAAGGGGAGAGCATGAAGAAAGGTTTGAGTTTGCTGGATGAATTGGGTGAGCGCTTGAGTAACCTGCATCTTGAAGACAAGAGTAATGCCTTTAATACAGCACGTATCGAAGCGCTTGAGCTTGAGAATCTGTATGAGGTTGCTTATGCAACAGCCGTCTCTGCTGAGGTTAGAAAGGAATCACGTGGGGCTCATGCGCGTAATGACTATCAGGAGCGTGATGATGAAAACTGGCTGGCTCACTCTCTTTACTCTCCGGTTGATAAAGCGGTAAGCAAACGAGCAGTCAACTTCGCCCCTGCAACGATGGAGGCTTTCCCTCCCAAGGCAAGAACCTACTGAGGGAGAGAGGATTATGAAGGTAAGTGTCTATCGCTATAATCCGGAAACCGACAAAAAGCCCTACATGATGGACTTTGATGTTGCTATCCCGGAAGGCAAAGACTTGATGGTTCTTGATGTCTTGAACCTGCTCAAAGAGCAGGATCCGACATTGACTTATCGGCGTTCATGTCGTGAGGGAGTCTGTGGTTCTGACGGTTTGAGTATTGGTGGTACCAATGGTCTGGCCTGTATTACTCCTCTCTCAGAAGCTGCCAGGGGTAATAAGCTGGTTATCCGACCGTTGCCCGGTTTGCCAGTGATCAGAGATCTTGTAGTGGATATGAGTCTTTTCTATAAGCAATATGAAAAGATTAAGCCCTATCTGATTAATGAGACGCCCGCCCCCGCTATTGAGCGTCTGCAGTCGCCCGAGGATCGGGAGAAGTTGGATGGCTTGTATGAGTGCATTCTCTGTGCATGTTGCTCAACAGCATGCCCTTCTTTCTGGTGGAATCCTGACAAATTCGTTGGTCCTTCGGGTCTATTGCAAGCTTATCGATTCCTTGCCGATAGCAGAGATACCGCTACTGAAGAACGTCTGGCTGAGCTGGATGATCCATTTAGCGTTTTCCGCTGCAGAGGTATCATGAACTGTGTCAATGTCTGTCCAAAAGGGTTGAATCCAACCAGGGCTATTGGCCATATCAGGCAGATGCTGTTTAAGAGTGCAACATAGTATATTTGTGGATTATTCCACCCTGTTGGTGATTGTTGGTAATAAGAAGTATCCTTGGTAAGTATTTTCCTGAGGGTACTTCCGAGCCAGAGAGCCGCAAAGTTATCTAAGCTATGTCAGGAGAGTGCAGGCGACTCCTGATATTATTGAGCCTGTTATTGAATGTTATTGTAATGAATTGTGCTGCTGCCATCCGGAATTTTGGAGCTGCAATAGCTTGAACCAGCAGGGGCGGTCGGAAAACATCCGATCCTATCTGAGGGGGATTGTTCACTGATTGACTATCAAAACCATCAGTGACATCTGTTAACCAGGCAACGTGTCTGGGAAATAGACAGGTTTCCCGGGATAAAGCCCCAGACTCACGGGGTAATGATCATGCAAGAAGGTGTAATGCAGCGGATGTGGAGTTCATCCCACATTGCAGGGGGAAATGCTGCATACGTCGAGGACATGTACGAACGCTATCTGCGCGATCCCAACAGCGTGGAAGTCCAGTGGCGTGACTATTTTGAGAAGCTGCCCCCGGTTAATGGTGGAGGTGCAGATGTCCCTCACTCTACCATTCAGGAAAACTTTATTCTGATGGCGCGTCAGCGTCAGACCACCCGCCCTATTCAGGCTTCTTCTGTTTCCAGTGATCATGAGCGCAAGCAGGTACAGGTTTTACGCCTGATCAGTGCGTTTCGTATTCGTGGTCATCAACAGGCTGTAATCGATCCTCTCGGGGTCATGAAGCGTGAAGAATTTCCTGACCTTACGCTTGCTTACCACGGGCTGAGCGAAGCAGATCTGGATACTGATTTTCAAACATCAACCCTCTTTATTGGTAAAGAGCATGCCTCGCTCCGGGAAATATATGACGCATTGAAGGCTACCTATTGTGAAGCCATTGGTGTTGAGTATATGCATATCCCTCAGACGGAAGAACGTCGCTGGTTTCAAAGCCGTATGGAGAGTGTCCGCAGTCGTCCGGAAGTGGGGGTTGAAGCCAAACTTCATTTGCTGGAGCGTCTGACAGCAGCTGAAGGCCTTGAGAAATATCTGGGTACCAAGTTTCCGGGAACCAAGCGCTTTGGCCTTGAGGGTGGCGAGTCTCTGATTCCTATGCTGGATGAGATTATTCAACGATCTGGTTCCTATGGTGCTAAGGAGCTGGTCATCGGGATGGCTCATCGTGGGCGGTTGAATGTTCTGGTCAACATTCTGGGTAAGAAACCTGGGGACCTGTTTGATGAGTTTGAAGGGAAAAAGCTTGTTGAACGAGGCTCTGGTGACGTGAAATACCATCAGGGTTTCTCATCAAATGTTATGACACCCGGTGGTGAGGTGCATCTTGCTTTGATGTTTAACCCTTCACATCTGGAAATTGTTACACCCGTTGTGGAAGGCTCAGTAAGGGCTCGTCAGGATCGTCGCGACGATCAAGTCGGTAACCAGGTGGTTCCTATTGCTCTTCATGGTGATGCTGCTTTCGCCGGTCAGGGTGTAGTAATGGAAACACTGCAGATGTCTCAGACCCGTGCCTACAAAACTGGTGGTACCATCCATATCATCATCAATAACCAGGTAGGTTTTACCACCAGTTTCCGTGAAGATGCCCGCTCCACCGAATATTGTACAGATGTTGCCAAAATGGTGGGGGCACCAATCCTTCATGTGAATGGAGATGACCCTGAGGCTGTCCAGTTCGCTACTAAGCTGGCCCTGGACTATCGGATGGAATTCCACAAAGACATTGTGGTTGATCTGGTCTGCTACCGCCGTCGTGGCCATAACGAAGCTGATGAACCGTCGGCTACCCAGCCAATGATGTACAGTAAAATCAAAACTCACACTACGACTCGCGATCTTTATGCGCAGGCATTGCTGCAGCAGGGGGTTATTGCTGATGCTGATAACCTGGCGCTGGTAGAGAGTTATCGAACTGCGCTGGATAATGGCGAGCATGTTGTAAAGGCGCTGGTTAAAGAGCCTAATAAAGAGCTGTTTGTTGACTGGACTCCTTACCTTGGACATGAGTGGACAGCCCGTCATGATACCCGTGTAGCGATTGGTACGCTGCAGGCTCTTGGTCAAAAGCTTTGTGAGATTCCAGAAGGTTTTGTTCTCCAGCGTCAGGTCAGTAAAATCGTTGAAGACCGTCGTAAAATGGCAGCTGGTGCCTTACCGATAAACTGGGGTTGTGCTGAACTGCTGGCCTATGCCTCTTTGCTGATGGAAGGCAGTGAAGTTCGGATTACCGGACAGGATGTTGGGCGGGGAACCTTCTCTCATCGTCACGCTGTTTTCCATAATCAGAAAGACGGATCCACACTGATTAACCTGACCAGACTTGCTGAAGATCAGCCGAGATTTCAGCTCTGGGATTCTTTCCTCTCAGAGGAGGCTGTGCTGGCCTTCGAGTATGGTTATTCTGCTACCAAGCCAAATTCCCTGGTCATCTGGGAGGCGCAGTTTGGTGATTTTGCTAATGGCGCTCAAGTAGTTATTGACCAGTTTATTACCAGTGGTGAGCACAAATGGGGACGCTTGTGTGGTCTCACTATGTTGCTTCCTCATGGTTATGAAGGGCAGGGGCCGGAGCACTCTTCGGCGAGACCTGAGCGTTTTCTGCAGCTTTGTGCTGAGCATAATATCCAGGTTTGTGTACCGACGACGCCTGCTCAGGTATTCCATATGTTAAGAAGGCAGGTGCTCAGGCCACTGCGTAAGCCACTGGTTGCCTTTACACCAAAAAGCCTTCTGCGTCATAAACTGGCAACATCCTCTCTGGAGGAGCTGGCAGACGGTGGATTCCAGACTATCATCCCTGATGTTGATGCTCATGAAGCTTCAGCGATTACACGGATGATTATGTGTTCTGGCAAGGTTTACTATGACCTGCTTGAGAAGAAGAGAGCGGGGGAGCTTAATGACACGATCATTATTCGTATTGAGCAACTTTATCCGTTCCCACAGGATGACCTGGATGAGCTTATTAGCAGTTATCCTAATCTGCAGGATGTAGTTTGGTGTCAAGAAGAGCCGATGAATCAGGGGGCCTGGTACTGTAGTCAGCACCATATGCGTCGTTCAGTGGCTGTGCATCCTAACAAGTCATTAAGTCTCAGGTATGCAGGGCGAGATGCATCAGCAGCACCGGCCTGTGGCTACATGTCAACACATGCCCAGGAGCAGCAGCAACTGGTAAATGATGCTTTTGGTGTGTGAGCAGTTTTGAGTCGGGATACTGCGCTTTTAAATTGTAAGCAAGGCAATGAGTATATTTAGCAGTATTTTCTAAGTAAAAAGCGATATTCGCCGCTCAAACTTGAGCGGTGACATTTATTAAACGGCCTGCCGGCACCATGTTCCGGTTTGGCCAGAGCGGTTAGCGCTCAAAGGGGCGAAGACGCAAAGGATCAATAATGGCTACTGAAATTAAAGCACCTACTTTCCCTGAATCCGTTGCAGACGGCACGGTCGCGACCTGGCATAAAAAGCCTGGTGAGCAGTGCCATCGAGATGAACTGCTTGTCGATATTGAGACCGATAAAGTGGTTCTTGAAGTCCTCGCTCCTGTAGATGGTGTTCTGAGTGAAATTCTGAAACCTGAAGGTGACGTTGTTCTCAGTAGTGAAGTTGTCGGTATCTTTGAAGAGGGTGCATCAGCAGGTGCTTCCTCTTCCTCTGTCGCTGATGCATCTGCGCAACCAACTTCCAGCGTAGACAGCTCACTTGAAGAGCCAATTCTCAGCCCTGCTGCTCGTCGTATGGCCGATGAAAAAGGCATTGATCATGCGGCTATCGCGGGAACAGGAAAAGGTGGCCGTGTTACTAAGGAAGATGTGGTTCGTCACGTAGAAGAAGGTGGTCCTGTTGTTTCTGCTCCCGCTGCGGCCTCTGTGGCACCAGCTGCTTCTGCGCCCAAGGTAGAAGCAACTGCTCCTGTCTTTTCTGGCGAGCGTGTTGAAAAACGCGTACCCATGACCCGTCTGCGCGCAAGGGTTGCTGAACGGTTGGTTCAAGCTCAGCAAAATGCGGCCATGCTGACTACATTTAATGAAATTAACATGAAGCCTGTTATGGAACTTCGGGCTCAGTACAAAGATGTCTTTGAGAAGCGACATGGTGTGCGGCTCGGTTTTATGTCTTTCTTTGTTAAGGCCTGTGTGGAAGCACTTCGTCGTCATCCGGTCGTTAATGCGTCTATTGATGGTAATGATATTGTCTACCATGGTTATCAGGATATCGGTGTAGCTGTTTCCAGTGACCGTGGCCTGGTGGTCCCCGTGCTTCGCGACACAGAAAATATGAGTCTGGCGGATATTGAGGCGAAAATTCGGGAGTATGGTAAAAAGGCAATGGATGGTAAGCTTGGCATCGACGAGATGACAGGTGGTACCTTCACCATTTCTAACGGCGGTGTTTTTGGTTCTCTGCTGTCAACTCCGATACTGAATCCGCCTCAGTCCGCGATTTTGGGTATGCACAAAATCCAGGACCGTCCGATGGCGGTCAATGGCAAGGTTGAAATTTTACCGATGATGTACCTTGCAATGTCTTATGACCATCGGTTGTTGGATGGTAAGGAAGCAGTCACCTTCCTGGTGACAATCAAGGAGCTGCTGGAGGATCCGGCCAGAATGCTTCTGGATGTATAAATCCAGATTCTATGGGCAGTCGATATATTTTGTATCTATTAAGCTGTGCTGCCCATTAGTGTCTTGACCTGTTATACCCTGTTTTATAAACCGTTTGTTCTGGAAAAAACTTATGGCAAATCAGTTCGACGTGGTAGTTATTGGTGCAGGCCCGGCTGGCTATGTCTGCGCTATTCGCGCAGCCCAGCTGGGGCTGAAAACTGCCTGCATCGAGAAGTGGTCCGATGATAAGGGCAAGGCTAAGTTGGGCGGTACCTGCCTGAATGTTGGCTGTATCCCATCAAAGGCGCTTCTGGATAGCTCCCACAAATACATCGAAGCCAAGGAAGATTTTGCCAAGCATGGCATCAAGCACAGTGGTGTTGATATTGATGTACCTGCAATGATTGCCCGTAAGGACAACATTGTAAATCAGCTTACCACCGGTGTTACCGGCCTGTTCAAAGCGAACGGTGTTACCTTGCTGGCAGGTGCGGGCAAGCTGCTGGCCGGAAAGCAGGTTGAATTAACCAAAGCTGATGGTTCCGTTGAAATCATTGAAGCCGCCAATGTTGTTATCGCAACTGGCTCGCGCCCGATCGATATTCCTCCAACCCCATTAACTGAAGGCCTTATTGTTGACTCTACCGGTGCTTTGGAGTTCAGTGAAGTTCCCAAGCGTTTGGGTGTTATTGGTGCCGGTGTTATCGGTCTTGAACTGGGCAGCGTCTGGGGACGTCTCGGCTCGGAAGTTGTTGTTCTTGAAGCTCAGGATAAATTCTTGGCTCTGGCTGATCAGCAGATTGCTAAAGAATCGCAGAAGATCTTCAAAAAGCAGGGGCTTGATATCCGTTTGAGTGCCCGGGTCACTGGCTCTGAAGTGAAAGGTCAAGAGGTCGAAGTTACTTATCAGGATGCCAATGGTGATGAGCAGAAACTGACTTTTGATAAACTGATCGTTGCCGTTGGCCGTCGCCCTTACACTGAAAACCTGCTGGCTACTGACTCTGGTGTAAACCTTGATGAGCGTGGCTTTATTTTCGTTGATGACCACTGTGTAACGGATGTTCCTGGCGTTTATGCTATTGGTGATGTCGTTCGAGGCCCAATGCTTGCCCATAAGGGCAGTGAAGAAGGCATCATGGTGGCAGAAATCATTGCAGGCCAGAAAGCACAGATGAACTATGACCTGATTCCTTCAGTTATTTATACTCATCCTGAAGTGGCATGGGTTGGTAAGAGTGAAGAAGAGGTCAAGGCCAGTGGAGACGAGTACAAAGTTGGTACCTTCCCATTTGCTGCCAGTGGTCGAGCGCTTGCTGCCAATGAAACTCATGGCATGGTCAAGGTTATTGCTGATAAGGCTACTGACCGTATCCTTGGTGTTCATGTCGTAGGTCCAAGTGCTGCTGAGTTGGTTCAACAAGGCGTTATAGCAATGGAGTTTGCTGCCAGCACTGAAGATCTTGCATTGACTATTTTCTCTCACCCAACACTCAGTGAAGCTTTGCACGAAGCAGTTCTGGCTGTTGATGGCCATGCTATCCACATCGCCAATCGTAAGCGTCGCTAAAAGCGTCTTTGAAAAGGAGCGGTCAAGGTCGACCTGCTCCTATCTTCATCATAAATAGATCCAGGGAAATGGATTGACGAGAAACTTAAAAACAACGCTCAAATAAAAATAGAGGGCCGCGTCAGAATGAATCTTCACGAATATCAGGGCAAACAACTTTTTGCCAAATATGGGCTGCCGGTGTCTCAGGGCATTGCAGCAGATACTCCAGAACAGGCTGTTGCCGCTGCAGATGAAATCGGTGGTGACACCTGGGTTGTAAAGGCTCAGGTACATGCCGGTGGCCGTGGTAAAGCCGGTGGTGTAAAGCTCGTTACCAGCAAAGATGAAATCCGTGCTTTTGCCGAGCAGTGGCTGGGCAAGAATCTGGTGACTTATCAGACGGATGAAAATGGTCAGCCAGTCAGTAAGATTCTGGTTGAAAGCTGTACTGATATTGATAAAGAGCTTTACCTGGGAGCGGTTGTTGACCGTGCTTCTCGTAAAATTGTTTTCATGGCCTCTACTGAAGGTGGTGTGGAGATTGAGAAGGTCGCTGAAGAGACACCTGAAAAGATCCTTAAAGCAACGATTGATCCAATGACTGGTGCCCAGCCTTATCAGGCTAGAGAGCTGGCATTCAAACTGGGTCTTGAAGGTAAGCAGATTAAGCAGTTTACCCAGATCTTCCTTGGCCTCGCGAAACTGTTCCAGGAATGTGATCTGGCTCTTCTGGAAATCAACCCTCTGGTGATTACCAAAGAGGGAGATCTCCACTGTCTGGACGCAAAAATCAACATTGACAGCAACGCGTTGTATCGTCAGCCACAACTGAAGGCCATGCACGATCCGTCTCAGGAAGATGCGCGAGAAGCTCATGCTGCTGAGTGGGAGCTGAACTACGTTGCGTTGGATGGCAATATTGGTTGTATGGTAAATGGTGCTGGATTGGCCATGGGAACCATGGATATTGTTAAGCTTCATGGTGGCGCACCGGCTAACTTCTTGGATGTAGGTGGTGGTGCAACCAAAGAACGTGTGACTGAAGCATTCAAGATCATTCTTTCTGACGACAGTGTGAAGGCCGTTCTGGTTAATATCTTTGGTGGTATTGTCCGTTGTGACCTTATTGCGGAAGGTATTATTGGCGCTGTTAAAGAAGTGGGCGTTGAAGTACCTGTAGTGGTTCGCCTGGAAGGCAATAATGCAGAGCTGGGTGCACAGACCCTTGCCAACAGCGGACTAGATATTATTGCGGCTAACAGTTTGACCGAGGCTGCTCAACAGGTAGTGAAAGCAGCGGGGAACCAGTAATGAGCGTTTTAATTAATAAAGACACTAAAGTTATCTGCCAGGGATTCACTGGTGCTCAGGGTACCTTTCACTCAGAGCAAGCCATTGCTTATGGCACTCAAATGGTGGGTGGTGTAACGCCTGGTAAAGGTGGCCAGACTCATCTGGGACTGCCGGTATTCAATACGGTTGCTGAAGCGGTTGATAACACGGGTGCCGAGGCTTCCGTTATTTATGTTCCTGCGCCTTTCTGTAAGGACTCTATTCTTGAAGCAGCCTACGCTGGTATCAAGTTGATTGTCTGCATTACCGAAGGTATCCCAACACTGGATATGCTGGAATGCAAAGTTAAGTGTGATGAGCTGGGTGTTCGCTTGGTTGGTCCAAACTGTCCGGGTGTTATCACGCCTGGTGAGTGTAAGATCGGTATCATGCCTGGCCATATTCACCTGCCTGGCAAAGTGGGTATTGTTTCCCGCTCCGGTACCCTGACCTATGAAGCGGTTAAGCAAACCACAGACTATGGCTTTGGTCAGTCTACCTGTGTTGGTATCGGTGGTGACCCAATTCCTGGCTCTAACTTTATTGATATCCTTGAACTGTTTCAGAATGATGATAAGACTGAAGCCATTGTGATGATTGGTGAGATTGGTGGTTCTGCAGAAGAAGAAGCTGCTGCTTACATCAAAGACCATGTACCCAAGCCTGTCGTATCTTACATTGCTGGTGTAACAGCCCCTCCAGGCAAGCGTATGGGCCACGCTGGTGCGATTATTGCTGGTGGCAAGGGTACTGCAGATGAGAAGTTTGCTGCTCTTGAAGCTGCAGGTGTTAAAACGGTTCGAAGCCTTGCTGATATTGGCGAAGCATTGAAAGAAATTACCGGCTGGTAAAACAAGCGGTCAGTCGCAAAGAAAAAAACCGGGAGAGACCCCGGTTTTTTTCTTGTACTAACCTCTGAGTTAAGTCTGGGTGGTTAATGTCTGTAAGAAATACTTCCTCACTTCAGTATTTCCACTTTTATTTCTATCCAGGCATAGCCTGAGTTACTCTGTCCTCCTTTTCGGAGAGGCGTTATCCTGAACTTACCCCAGTAATCTCTATAAGTCTTACCAATCATCAGAGCTGCATCTCTGGTATCCAAGCCGTATGATACAGACCCTGGTGTCATGTCCAGCATATATGTGGTGGTTTTCCAGAACTCGGGATCCTTTTCTTTTTCAAAGTACCCTTCCACATTGACCAGCACGCCACTTTTAGAATTATCTTCAAAATTGCGTCCTCGGGTTCTATATTCCAGCCAGTAGGTATATTTACCATTTCCCGATTTAAGGCGGAGTCCAATGTGACCCTGCCCTTTAACAGCATGGTCAAAGGAATAAATGCGATAGGTACCCGAGCGGGTAATGAGAGGAACATCGTTATTCTTATCTATCCAATTTTTATAAAAGCTTTTATAAATCAGGTTATACTCTTCCAGCCCGTGAGCCCCGCCCCCCATCATGGTGTCAGGACTTCCATACTCCACCAGGTAATCATTGCAGCCTTTCCAGCCTGCACAACCAATTGCCCATGGATCACGATCGTCGATAACGGTGCCTGAGTCTATTTCGATAGCGTTTTGATTTGAGGGCTTTCCAGTCTCTATAGAGTTAGCATGACGCAAACCCATGGCATGCCCCATTTCATGGGCAATGACACCAGGTCCTTTGTGGCCATCAAAAATCCTCATTACTTTACCGCCGCCGGTAGAGTTCCAGCCTAAACCAGGCCCCAGGAATGGTCTTATAAAGAGTATGAGTTTGTTACCGCCGGGCTGTGGATAGCTTACTCCAGAGTTGCTTACAATTTCTTTATTAAGCTCACCCCATCTAGTCCAGTCGATATCAGCTGTCCGTTCGCTAATATAGGTTTCTGGCTTTATTTCCCATGTCACATTAAATCTGCCATAGGACTGTTTGCGGTAATACTCTTTAACTTTTCTAAGATCACCTTCGATATCAGGCCAGTCCAGACGTTTATCTGCGAAATGGACGGGATACACCAGTATATGGGCTGACTCAAATGGATAACCGCAAGTTCTTATATCTGTACCACTCACTCTATCACTGTCAATATTGTAACAGACTGCTTCAGGCTGCTTGCAACTGCTGAACCAGCCTATTCTTTTCCTGATAATAGATGACTTGTCTACAATATTCCCGGAGATAGAGTACTTCGAATGGTTTGCTCCACCCCAAAATGCAATTCGCCCTGAGCCAGCCTGTTTCATATTAAAATAGTAACAATGATTTTGGAAAAAACCATCAACTCTAACAAGTACTTGAGTGCCTATAGGTAGTGTTTCTTGCCATTTTCCATTAACTCCAAACCGTCCATGCTTTTTTACTTCTTCAGTTTCAATATCCATATGTGAAATTGAAGCAACAAAAGCAGTGCCAGGAACGAATTCTATTTCGAGATCTGCCATGTTGGTATTAGTATTAGTATTAGTATTAGTGTTGGTATTAGTATTAGTGTTGGTATTATCAGCAGTCTGGCGACATTGGTTGCTATTGAAGTCAACAACCAGTGAGGCGTTAGAGTAATTCCCATTGACGGTAATGTTTAACCAGCCTTTTGATGGATAGTTTATGATTATGCATTCTGAGTTGCCGCTTTTAGTGGATAAATAATCAGAGCCATCAAGCTTTGGCCATTCGCCTTGTCGTGCATAAATGCTTAGGTTACCACTGCCATGATTCGTTGTGATTGCTATGCTGCTTGCATTACTGTTATATAGGCTTAGGTAGTGTGGGTTTTTTCCTGATAGGCAAACAGCATCATTATCAGTAAGACTATTCCCTGTGTACGGACTTTGATTGGTGCAAGTGTCTGGTAGGTTTTCAGCACCTGCTGTCTGAAAAATTAATCCTGATAATAAAAGACATATAAGCGGGATCTTCGATAAGAGTCTCTTCATTTTTAGTTCCTTTAATTTTTCTTATATGTCCTTTAATACATATCTGTCATAACTTGAGTTTATGAATAGGGCTATGATTGCGAAATTAAGAATTGTCGTAGGGAGGGTGTTGTACTTTATCCGCATCCTAGTTTATAAAATAGCAGTATTCTTTATCTTAGTTTGTAGGATGAATTCTCATGCATAGTAAGTAAGCTAGAAATTATTAAAATATGTCATATTCGTAAGCTATTAATTATTATAGTTTTTAGTCGTCAACTAGTTGTCAGGTTAGACAGAATATTTTTTTTTTTTGATGAGCAAACTGGTTTATTTTCGTGAAATCAGTGTGAAATAGAAATCCCTTTCCCTTTTGTTGCTAGGAGCTTGCTATGGGTACGTATGATAGGTGTTGAGATAAGTATTTAACTCACAGATATTTTAGATTATTCGTTTACCTAGATCACTTGTGGCCTTTAATTTAGGTGCTGTTTGGCTTGGCCTGCAACTATGGTAAAGGGATGGAGTGTAGGTTAGGCTCTACTGATCATTCTGACTGAGGATCTTTTCCTATGAAGGGGTTGGCCATTCTTTTTTCTGTATCCTCTATAAAGTTTCTGATTTCGTCAGCTCTGCTTATATTCATATTCTCTGCAGGCTTGCTGTTTGTCCGATACATATCCTTGTAAACTGACTCCATCGACTTCAAGCAGGATTCACCTAGTTTTAAATATTCGGCATTTGAAATTTTACGGTTGCACCACTTTTTAAACATTTGAAATTTATTGTCTGATTTTTTTTACAATAAATCTGTTCTCCATATCTTGAAATTTGGTTTTCAAATCATGATATTCCTCTATTACCATTTTTCCTTGTTGTAGTTTCATGAATGTTTCAAACCTGTGCTAAATTTTTCTATCGGTTGTTTTGTATGAACACTTTTGTTGTTTTTAAACTAGTAGTGCTATCGACGATTTTTCAGAGATCGTTATATCTTGAATATAAAGTTATGCATCATGAAAAACACCAGATAGATAAGTGATCGAGTACAGTGGACTTTTCTAGACAAACTCTTGCCTCTTCATAGTCGTCACTCCATCATTTTTACTTTTTATTTGCTAAATCGGTTTCTTGCTATAGCAACCACCATGAATTTTAAATATCCTCCCTGCTTTTGCTCAGGAGCCTGCCGGTGGATACACTTGATTTGAATCCAGACAAGTATCGACTTGTCAGAGCCCTCAGACCCTTTTCCTACTCGGTTGCCCTGGTGACCTGTGGTTTGGGTGTGGTTCTGGCCTATCAGCAAGGTAATGGCAACGGACTTCGGGCATTGCTGGTTATTCTGGCGGGATTACTGCTTCAGGCTGCCTGTAACCTGGCCAATGACCATGCGGATATCACCCTTTGGCGCAAGCAGTCCGGAGAGCTTGCCAGTCAGGTGATTCAACAGATTAGATTGAACTTTGTGCTTGCTGGTGTTTTTTCTTTTATAGCATGTTTGATGGGGTTGTGGTTGGTTAAAGAGATTGGCTGGCAATTGCTTGTGCTTGGTATCTTTGGTGTGATTGGGGGGTATTTTTACACCGGTGAACCCGTGAATTACAAGCAGAGAGGGTGGGGAGTTCCAGCCGTATTCCTGTTCACCGGGGTATTAATGGTCAGTGGAGCTTATTATGCAGTGGGTGGGGTATGGAGTAATGAGGTTGTCTGGATATCCATACCCGTAAGCCTGCTGGCCTCGGCACTGATCCTCTCAAATGAGATTCGTGATTACCTGGATGATATTAATCACAACATTAGAACTTTGACCGTTCGTATAGGGTTGATTAAAGCGAAATGGCTGTATGCTATTCTGTTGCTGGCAGTGTTTCCACTCAGTTTTGTCCTTTACCATTTGGGGGAGCTGGATAACCCTCTATACCTACTGATTTCCCTGCCTTTTGCTATTCAGCCTCTCAAACTTCTTTCGAATCAATCAGGCGATGCCGAGATAGTTCGGCTACCCCCGCTCACGGGGCGGTTCTTTATCATTTTTGGTTTAGGCTTCATTCTGTCTATTGTATTGTGAGCATTGTATAAGGAGGGAGTGAAGCTTCTTTCCTTTAAGACAGTAATAAAAAGCCCCAGTTATTCATTGGGGGTTTTTATTACTGGTTTTGTAGTGATAAATAATTCAGTTTTTATTTCTAAGATCATAAGTTTCTGTGTTGAACAACTCTTCGGGTCTATCCGGGAGATTAATAGACTTTCCAGCGTTACCATTGCCGATGAGCTTGAGCTTTGTAAATCGGTCTTGCGTCGCTTTTACCAATGTTTCAGAATTGCGCATGATGGTAGGCCTAATAAACAACATCAGGTTCTTTTTCTCATCGCCGGTTTGATTATAACGGAATAGGTTGCCAAAAATGGGAATGTCTCCTAGCAGTGGAACTTTTTTCCTGCTTTTAGACTTGATATCTTCAATCAACCCGCCAATAACGACGGTCTGTCCATCATCGACCAGTACAGCCGTCTTCAGGGAGCGAGTATTGAACAACAGGTCATCGCTATCAGAGCCAAGGAGCTGTTTGGTAGTACCAACATCGAGAGAAGAGACCTCCTGCTCCAGTGTTAGCCTCAGACTGTTCCCTTCATTGATATGAGGAGTAATCTTGAGTTTTAAGCCCACATCTTTGCGTTCTGTTGTTGTGAAAGGGTTGTTGCTGTTACCACTGGATGATGTCTGATATGAACCGGTTTTTATGGGAATATTTTTTCCGATGATAAGCTCTGCCTCTTCATTATCGAGGGTCAGCATACTAGGGGTAGAGAGGATATTATTGTTGGATTTTGAGCTTAAAGCACTGACAAGAACACCAAAGTTATCTGCTCGAAGCGCCAGTGAACCGAGGGCAATGCCAGAGTTTTCGAGAATATGTCCGGTGATACTGCTTTTCACGCTGTTGCCAGTATCCGAACTGGTTGCTGTACTGCGGATTGTGTCTGTCCCATCAATGCCCCATTGAACGCCCAGCGCATCATTAATCCCACCGGATACTTCTACAATTACCGCTTCCAACAGAACCTGGGCCCTTGGGACATCGAGCTGTCTGACGATTTTTTCCATTTCCTGAAGCGTTTCAGGATCGGCAATCATAACCAGCGCATTCTGCGTTTCATCTGCTTTAACAAATGCAGTGGTCGCTGCAGACTTGCTTTTAGTACCTGATTTAGTGGCAGATGTTCTGGATGACGGGCTTGATGGTGCTGTTGGTGGTGCTGAACCTGAGGAGGGTGAAGATTGGGTTGAGGATGCTTTCTTTCCTTGGCTGTCCTGGATAATCCCTGATGCTTCAGAAAGAATTTCAGCAATATTCTTAGCGTCGGCAAAGCTCAGGAACATGACTTTGGTGGTTGATTTTCGAATGCCTTCTTTGTCCAGAGTGTCTGCCAGTTTTCTAACCCGCGCCCGCTTACTGGCGTTTCCTTTAACAACCAGACGATTACTACGCTCATCTGCGATGACCTGAAGACCACTGGGTAGCTGCCCTTTACCGGTGACCAGCGTATCGGAGATGATTTTTGATACATCACCAACCCAGGCGTGTTTAAGCTGAATCACTTCATAGTCGTTATTTCCAGCATCATCCAGCTCTCGTACCAGTTTGGTTATGCGTTCAACATTATCAGCAAGGTCGCTGACAATCACAGCATTACTGGATGCAGAAGCAGCGGCATGACCGTATTGGGCGATCAGGGGACGGATGATCGGGATTACTTCAACAGCAGACACGCTGTGCAGGTCGATAACCTTGGTGGTCATCACACCATCAATAGGCTTTTTAGCTTCACCGGTACTGCTGGTTTTTGCCATGGTGGTGGGCACAACATTAATAATGCGGCCATCAGCCTTTGGAATGATGGTATATCCATTGGCAGTGAGTACTTCCAGAAACACATCGTAGACTTCATCTCGAGTTAGTGGTTTGCTCGAAATAACAGTAACCGTATTGCCACCTTTAATGCGGGGGTCGATGACAAACGTCTCCCCGGTGATTTTGGCAACCTGTACAATAAATTCACGAATGTCTGAATTTTGCTGGTTCAGGGTCCAGAGCTTATCGTCAGGTAGCTGTACAGCATTATTTGCTGTGGTGGCAGGCTGTAAACCGGTTCTAGCTCCGTTGGCAAACAACTGCGTGGCTGTCAGCAGCAGTAGCAGCAGGGGGATAGCTCTCATCGATAACAAGTAGAGAGGGTATGGTAAAAAGAATAGCGCTCTGGTGTTCATGTTATGACCATTAACTCAGCAGTTTGTCATTTTTGTAGTTACAGTTCCTGACTGGCTTCCTGCAGCTTTTCCCGGAGATCCTGCATTCGCTGTTCAAGAGACATGTCATCCGGGTAATCATGGTTACCCGGGCGCTGTTCCATTGACTCGGGGAGCTCTTCCGAAACAGGCCGGAACTCCTGAAACGTTCTGGAATCTCTGGCTGTTTCTGGAAAGTATAGTTTCTCAAGCTGGTTGCCCCGTTTAATGACAATATGATCAGAATAAACCTGATTCAAAATTGCGCCTCCGGGAAGTGCGTCACCAATTTCATAAAGCTTGTCCTGATTCGATATCTGAATAATCGCACTAGCGTACTTTTTGTTTTCAATTCCTGAGAGTGCGCCTCTAAGAATCAGGTTCATCTTTGTAACAGGAATTTCTTTATTGTTTTGAGTTATTTCCTGACTGTCATTAAAACCAAAAAGTAGATCAAAGTCCTCATTCCTGATCGTTGATGTTTGTGACACTGTTGTTTTGTTTTTGTCGGCTTTGTTTATACCAGTGCCTAGTAATGTTTCTCTATTGATTATCTGATAAAAATTAAATGTCTGAGTCGCAATGCTCAGGAGCATGGCCAATAAAATTATCAGAATCATGAGCTTCCGATTATTTTTATGCCCCCATTGTAGAAATGTGGTGGGAACCACTGATGTCATGATCATCTCTTCTGAAGTTAACGAATGGGATTAATAGGCTATTCTTTAGTCTAAATAAAAGCATAAGAGTCTTGTTTTTTAAAGAAATAAGTTTTCCCAAAAAAAACTTTACATTTTTTTAGGATTATCAGTTAAAAATTATGCTTTTCCCGTTTGTAAAATAGGAATAATGCTCCAGACTGTTTCTGATGTTCTGGATGTGATGCCAATAAAACGAGTTTATATTTATTGATCTGTCAGGAAATAATTAACCAGAAATGGCAGATGCTTCCCTTTTGATTTAAGGAGTTATGGATATTGGCTACTTTGCTAACCGCTGACTACGACCCTGAGGATAAAGCTGTGGGGGAAGCCAGTGTTTTACCAAGACTGCCTTTTACCTTTGCCAAAAGGCATGGTGTAGTTCTGATTGAAAATGATAACGGTGTTGCCACTCTTTATTTCCACAACACACCACCCGCTGATCTGCTGGCTGAAATCAGTCGTTTTTCAGGAGTATTTCCTGCTTATCAGAAGGTCAATGTCGAAAAACTGTCGGAGGTGCTGGCTCACTGTTATCACAATGACAGTTCGGAAGCATTGCAGAATGCTGCCGGAATCAGTGATCACCTGGATCTGACCAGTCTGGCTGATGCGGTTCCGATTACCGAAGATCTGCTTGAGCAAAGTGATGATGCCCCGGTTATTCGCCTCATTAATGCGTTGCTGACGGAGGCAATAAAGGAAGGTGCCTCTGATGTTCATATTGAAACCTTTGAGTCCACACTGGTGGTTCGAGTTCGGATCGATGGGGTTTTAAGAGAAATACTGTCCCTCCAGAGAACGATCGCGTCATTATTGGTTTCTCGTATTAAGGTTATGGCACGTCTGGACATTGCTGAGAAACGCGTACCTCAGGATGGTCGTATCTCACTCAGGGTTGCTGGCAAGGAGGTGGATGTTCGGGTTTCCACATTGCCTTCCAGCAATGGTGAGCGGGTGGTATTAAGGCTGCTCGACAAGGCAGCCGGTCGTCTTGAGCTTAAGCACCTGGGGATGACGGAGCAAAACCGTTCACAGATTGAATATCTGCTCAAAAAACCTTATGGCATTATTCTTGTTACGGGGCCAACGGGTTCCGGTAAGACGACTTCTCTCTATGCCAGCCTTACTCTTCTGAATGACAAGACCCGCAATATTCTCACGGTTGAAGATCCTATTGAATATCACATGGAAGGTATTGGTCAGACTCAGGTCAATACTAAAGTTGATATGACCTTTGCCCGAGGGCTTAGGGCTATCCTGCGACAGGACCCTGATGTGGTGATGGTGGGTGAGATCCGGGATCGTGAAACTGCTGAAATTGCGGTTCAGGCAAGTTTGACCGGACATCTGGTGCTTTCAACACTGCATACCAATACAGCAGTGGGGGCGCTGACCCGTCTGCAGGACATGGGCATTGAACCTTTTCTGATGTCTTCCAGTCTACTCGGGGTGGTTGCTCAGCGTCTGGTCAGGGTGCTGTGTAGTGAGTGTAAGTCTCCCTACAGTCCTGATGATGCAGAGTGTCAGCAGTTGGGTATCCGCTCTCCTGAGGGCGTGACGCTTTATCACGCTGAAGGGTGTAAAGCCTGTAATTTTAGCGGTTATCGTGGTCGTACTGGAATTTATGAAGTGGTTGTTATTGATGAACAGGTCAGGCGGATGATTCATGCTCTCAAGGGTGAGCAAGAGATTACGGACTATGTTCGTGAGTACAGCCCCGGCATACGTGAGGATGGAAGCAGAAAAGTACTTGAAGGGGTAACGACTCTGGAAGAAGTGCTTCGGGTTACCCAGAAAGACTGATTGGCGCTGGAGAGAAGGCTCTCTTGCACGAAAAAGGCTCACGACTATGGCCGCGTTTGAATATATTGCCCTGGATCATCAGGGTAAACAGCATAAAGGGACACTGGAAGCAGACAGTGGGCGTCAGGTACGCCAGATGCTGCGGGATAAACAGTGGACGCCTCTGTCGGTTAATACACTTACCGAGCGTAAGCAGCAGGGGGAAGAGGGTAGAGGCGTTTTTTTTCGCCGGGGTATTTCAGCCATTGAACTGGCTACGGTGACCCGACAGTTGGCGACTCTGATTCAGGCTGCCATGCCAATTGAGGAAGCGCTTAATGGGGTTGCCGCTCAACAGGAAAAGCGAAGAATAAAAAATATACTGCTGGCTGTTCGATCCCGTGTTCTTGAAGGCTATACCCTGGCAAAAAGCCTGGAAGCATTCCCTGAAGTCTTCCCTCAGATGTACCGGGCGACTGTCGCTGCTGGGGAACATGCAGGTTATCTTGACCGTGTTCTCAATCGTCTGGCCGACTACACTGAGGCCAGAATGCGTTCCGGGCAGAAAATACAGCAGGCATTGGTTTATCCAGTCATCCTGATAGTGGCCTCCATGGGTATTGTTAGCTTCCTACTCGGGTTTGTTGTGCCGGATGTGGTAAAGGTCTTTCTGGATTCCGGGCAGGAGTTGCCATTAATTACGGAACTGCTGATCAATACCAGTGAGGGGTTTCAGGCCTGGTGGCCTTTAATCTTTGGTGGAATTGCCGTGGTTATTCTGGTAGTTCGACACCTTCTGAAAAGAGAGTCGATACGTCTTTCCTGGCATCGAACCCTGTTGAAGCTCCCATTTGTTGGGCGGTTTGTTCGTACGGCCAATGCGGCCCGTTTTGCCAGTACATTGAGTATTTTAACACGCAGCGGTGTTTCACTGGTTGAAGCCCTGATGATTGCTGCGCAGGTGGTGGATAACGATGCCATCAAAAATGCCGTTCAGGATGTTGCCAGGCGAGTCAGTGAAGGAACCAGTCTCAACAGGGCGCTGACAGAAGCCGGCTATTTTCCACCACTGATGCTTCACATGATCGCCAGTGGAGAGGCAACTGGAGAGCTGGATCAGATGCTGGAGCGTACGGCCCAGAATCAGCAGATGGAACTTGAAGGGCGCATAACGGTCATGATCGGGTTGTTTGAGCCTCTGATGCTGGTGCTGATGGGGGGGGTGGTCATGATGATCGTTTTGGCCATTCTGTTGCCCATACTCAATATGAACCAGCTGTTGAATTGATGTGGGCTTTGAGTGATAGACGGCTCTGAGCGACATAGAACGGAATACAACCATCATATGTGAAAAATGCTGAATGGCATTTTCATAGAAAACCGAGGTTAACAACCATGATAAAAAAATGGCTTACGAGAAGGCCTGAAAGAGGAGAGTGCCGTGCTGGCAAGGCAATTGCGGGTAAAACAGAGGGTGGCTTTACGCTGATTGAGATTATGGTGGTGGTTGTCATTCTGGGAATACTGGCAGCAATGGTTGTTCCCAAAATTCTCTCCCGGCCAGACCAGGCAAAGGTAACGGTTGCCCGCTCTGATATTGAAACCATTTCTCAGGCGCTTGAACTTTTCAGGCTCGATAATGGCTTTTATCCCACCCTGGATCAGGGGCTTGAGGCATTGATCCAGAAGCCATCTTCTACTCCAGAGCCCAGAAACTGGAACCCTGAGGGGTATTTAAAACGGGTTCCAGTGGATCCATGGGGAAATCCCTACATGTACTTGCAGCCAGGAAACCATGGTAAGTATGACCTTTATTCACTGGGTGCTGATGGTCGCGAGGGTGGGGAAGGTCTGGATGCCGATATTGGAAACTGGGATAAACAGCCATGAGCGGCTCTTTATAGAAAGCGGAGCAGGTAATGGTATCACCGCAACAGCGAGGATTTACTCTGATCGAAATGCTCGTGGTGGTGATCATCGTTGGTGTTTTACTGGGTATTACCTTGCTAAGTCCAATTACGGGAAGTATTCACAAGGTGATTCAGGGGGAAGCGACCCGGTTGCAAGTGCTATTTGACCAGGTTCGTGACAAAGCGCTGATAGAAAATATCCATTATGGCTTTTCTGTTGATAGTGAGGGTTATTATCGTTGGTGGGTATTACCGGCAGAAAGTCAGGACTGGGTGGCGTTGGAACAATCCCCTTTTCAGCCCAGATTGATGCCAGAAACGTTAAGTTTGAGCCTGGAGTCAATTGAGGATTCCAGACCTTTTGATACAGATGAAGCGTCCCCATCGGTCGTGTTCTATTCAGACTATCAGGTAACACCGTTCAGACTTCGCATTATTCCGGTGGAAAACAGAAAACAGTCGCTCTATCTGTTAACAGATGGGCTGTCAGATATTGAACGAGTTAGGGAATGATGCTTAGGGGATTCAAGGTGAACCGGCTTTTTCCAAACAAGAGCCTGTCTTTCTGTAATGGTTTTACCTTGCTGGAAGTTATGGTGGCATTGGCGGTATTTGCCCTGGCTGCTTCCATGCTCATTCTTTCTGATGGAAACAGTATTCGGCAAACCCGCTATCAGCAGGAAAAAATACTGGCCTCGCAGATTGCTGACCATTATCTCAATGTGCTGCATGCTGAGGGTCGCTGGAGTGGTCCCGCAGTTCGGCCACAAATTGAAAGCTACGCTGGTTATCAGTGGTATGTTCGGGAAACTTCATCGATAACTGGATCACCTGATTTTCGGAGAGTGCAGGTTGAAGTGTTTATTGGTGAGTCTGAGCCGGAGAAAGGTTCTGCTCCTTTGGCAAGGTTATCTACCTGGCTGAGGAGGCCCCGGCAATAATGCTTTGCGAAGGCTTTCACCCAGCTACGGGCTTGCCTCGGAATAATGTCCACATACCCAGTGGCTTTACTCTACTCGAGCTAATGGTCGCTATTGTACTGTTCAGTATGATCAGCACGGCAGCCTATAAGCTGTTTATGTCGGTGACACGCGCGCAGGAAGTTACGCAGTTAGTGTTGGATGACCTTGATAAACTGCAAAGAGTTGAAATTGTACTGGAAAAAGATCTGTTCCAAATGACTCGAAGACCGGTAAGAGATGAGAGTGGCCGGCAGCAGCCAGCACTTAAAGTCCCAGGTACTGGAGGTACACTGGTTGAGTTTACGCGTTCAGGGTGGCAAAACCCCCTTCAGGTCACACGAAGCACGCTACAGCGTGTCGCCTATGCCCTGGAGGGGCATCAGTTAATTCGCTATTACTGGCCAATGCTGGATAGAGCTCCGGATTCTACACGTATTCGTCAGACTGTGATGTCCGAAGTGAACAGTGTCAAATTCCGGTTTCTTGATGATCATAAACGTTGGATAAGCGTCTGGCCCCCTATGCAGAAATTTCAGCAAGGAGCTAATGACGATAGCCTGGCTCAGATACCGGCTGCTGTTGAGCTGACCATTGTTCATGAAAAGCAGGGTTCTATGGTTACGGTGGTTCCCCTGGCTACCTATAAACCCGACCAGGCTAATAAAGAGGGCGGTTCTGCACAGGGCAATATGAGTGACCAGCCGGGTAATTTACGTCCACCACCCAGAGAAGGCAGCGATGGCTACTGAACTGGTTAAAGACTGTCAGTCAGTTCGATCTTCGGTAAGTAAGTTCCGGTCATACCATCAGTCTGGAATAGCTCTTATTTACGTACTGCTGATTTTCCTGCTGATCACGACGATTGCCTCTCAGATTGTCATGAATCTCTGGTTGCATACTGAGAAGAATTCAAGGTATCTGGAAAGGACTCAGGCAAAACACTATGCCTTAGGGGCAGAGCAATACGTTGCGTGGTTATTGGAGAAAGATTTCGAACAGGATAAAAAGAATAACCGAATGGTGGATCATGAAGGTGAGTTATGGAATGTTGAAACCATTAATTATGAAGTAGAACAGGGGGATATCGAATTACTGGTTCAGGATGAACAGGGCCGATTTAATGTAAATTGGCTGGCAAATGAAAATAATCAGTCTGGTGATAAAGCGGCTGAAAAAGGCGGTTCACCTACGGTGAAAATGTTTGAGAATCTGCTGTCGACTCAATCCATGGATCCTCAACTGGCTTATAAAGTGAAGCGCTGGGTCAGTAAAGAGCAGAAGAATGCAGCTGTGGGGACTGAGGATCAGATCTACCTGTTGCTGGATCCCCCAAGACGAACAGGGCAGACTGAAATGACCTCGGTCTCGGAGCTGCTATTAATTGATGGTTTTGATAGCGAGCAAGTTGAAAAACTGTTGCCATATATTACGGTTATTCCGAAATCATCAAAAATGAATATGAATACCGTGCTACCAGAGGTTATTCGCTCTTTGAATAATAATATAACGGAGGGGGATGCTCTGATGATCACTAATGGTCGAGGCGATGCCGGGTTATCAAATATTGAAGAATTGAATCAGCTTGTCGCTTTATCTGGAATGGCCGGGCTCTTTAATGCGGGGAATCAAAATGAACTTGTGGTTTTTGGTAGCCAATATTTCAGTGCACAGATCAAGGCAACGTATCGGGGTACAACCTTTTATTTAAAAACGCTTTTTTACCGAAGCAGTGAGGGGCATGTGCAGGTTGTCGGGAGAGAGATTGGACCGAGTCAATATTGGACCCCTGCTAATGAAATGCATTCAACAGGGAGTCCTGAGGTTTAATAATGAAAAAAGTGCTATTGATTCGAATTCCCCCTCCTATCAGCTCTGTTGACGCGCATACGGTTGTTCAGTGGGGCAAGTATACGTCGGCTGGCTCGCTTACCGGAGACCTCCACCTGACAGCCATAGACCAGCTCAAAGAAGCGTGGCTTGCTGATGAACCTGAGGGAGTGGGGGTAGAAGACAGTTTGCCTGATGAAACTGTTTTACTCCTGGGTGGATCATCGTGTTTTTATAAGCGTTTGACAATTAATACCGGTCAGAAAAAACACCTGACTACGGCACTGCCTTATCTTGTGGAAGAGCACCTGGCTCAGGATATTGAAGCCATGCACATAGTGAATGGCTTTCCGGATAAGGATTCGCAGGTTTCTGTTGCTGCTATTCCGCATTCAGCTTTGCAGGCCATGCTTGCGCTATTTGAGGATCATCAACTACCACTCACGAGAATGGTGGCTGAAATGCAGCTTCTGGTATCGGACGCACAATGCACTTCGTTATTGCTGGATAATGAGTCTGTGATGATGGCATTGCCGGGGCGTGAAGGCATTGCCCTCAATTATGAGGCACTGCCTTTCCTATTCCCGGGCCAGTCGGATCAATTTGAACAAGACTTGCCTGACACCTTGGTAGACTCTCTTGAAAAGACGGTTACCGAGGCAACGGATGATCAGCTGTCACAAGTCAGGCTGATGTTCTCAGACAGTACACTGGCGGTCTCCACTATCAGAATTGATGAAGTTTCAGATTTGCTGTCTGAGCGAGGCTGGCTGGTAGATAAGGTGCCGCTTAATGGCGCCGTATTTGAGTATTTTGCAGAACGCTATTTTGCCTTCAGGCGCAATAATCAGCTGATTGATTTCCGGCAGGGAGCTTATCAGTGTCCAAGAAGGGCTGGGCGGTTTATCCGTCGCTGGTGGCCTTTGGCAGCGGTGGCCGGTTGTTGGCTGATCCTTGAACTTGGTTTGTCAGTCACAGAGGGAGTGATTTATCAGCAGCAGTCAGAATCGCTCTGGAAAGACTCCATAAAAAGTTATCTCTCTGTATTCCCCAGTGACCGACAGGCTCAGCAGGCACAGACTCGGCAACAAATGTCTTTTAATGTTAAGCAGGTGATGGAGAACCGTTTCCGGAGTCTGGACACTCAGACATCAGAAATCCCATTTTTGCCGATGCTCCAGGCGCTTTCAACCGTTTCTGGTTCAATGGGGGAGAAAGCGAAGCTTGAACCCAGAAGCCTGGATTTCAACGACGCCTCTGGCCAACTCGTTTACGAATTTGAAGCGGGTGAACTGGAAACGGTTAACCAATTTCTGGAAAAGCTTAACGCTTCCGGCTTTCAAGGCAAATTGGATAATGCCAACCAGGGTAAGTCCAGCGTGATTGCCAGAATTACCATCAGGAGATGATTGGGGGAACCATGCAAAAATTGAATAACCTTCTGATGGCTAATCCGTACTGGCAGCAATGTAAATTATGGTATGAGATACGCTCACCGAGAGACCGGAAAGCACTCCAGTTGCTCGCTGCGGCACTGTTTGTGGGACTGATCTACTTTCTGGTCTGGGAGCCGGTAATCCAGTGGTCTGAAAGCCAGAAAGCAGACTTCCTCTATCAGGAAGAGATCAACACCTGGCTGCATAGCAATTTATCAAAGGCTCGTGATCTTCAGAAGAACCAGCAGGTAGCATCGGTGCGACAGGAACTTTCTTCCATCGCGGCCAGTGTGGCTCAACAGACAGGTATTACCCTGGGAAGAGTACAGCCAGACCGCAAAGGCCTTTCGGTCTGGATAGAAGACGCAGCTTACCAGAAGTTGCTCAAGTGGCTGGTGCTATTGCAAACAAAGCATGGTGTTGCCGTACAGCAGATCCGCATCGATAAGCTGAAAGAGGAAGGGCGGATTAAGAGTTATATCCATTTGGGTGGTTAACTCCGGTACAACGTCTGTCATGTGTTTGAAGTTTGTCTTTCTCGGGTAGTTTTCCTAGTGAATTCTACAAAAAGGGATTGACAGTATCTCTCGATTCGCTATTATACCGCCCACACATGCAGGGTGATTAGCTCAGCTGGGAGAGCGTCTGCTTTACACGCAGAATGTCGGCGGTTCGATCCCGTCATCACCCACCAGGTTCTCAATAACTTCCAGAAGTTATTGGAAAGCAGCGGACCGGTAGTTCAGTTGGTTAGAATGCCGGCCTGTCACGCCGGAGGTCGCGGGTTCGAGTCCCGTCCGGTCCGCCATATATCAAAAACCTTACGATACCCTTCGTAAGGTTTTTTTTTTGTGAAGATTGTTTGCTGGCCTCTGATAGCCGTGCACAACATTCTGCTTTTCGCTTAAGCCACACCTATCCTTTATTCATTTCGCAGCAGCCACGTTTTTGACTTGCAGTGGCTGCGTTCTATTTTTTTTATCAAATAATTGACTGCTGATGCAGTTCCCTATTTTTCTTTACTGCGTAACTAAATTGGGTAAATCCTCTCAACCATCCTTATTCACAATCGGCTAGGCTTTATTTAGATATGGGGAATAGTTTGAATTCCATCCCCCTACAGTTTTAATACGAACAGTCTGCCGAGAAGGGAATCTGCATGTGGAACCTGTTTTTAAATAATGTAAAGCTCAAGATGCAGCTTTTCGTTATGCTGGTTTTGGTTTTTATTGTCATGTTAGCTGGCCTCGGAGGCACGGGTTTCTGGTTGTTTCAGAAGACTGAGCAGCTAAATCGGGCAGACCTCCTTCTTGAAAAGTCTGAAGTTGCGGTGACCCGGCAGCTGGATGAGTGGAAGAACATTCTGCTTCGTGGTCATGACCAGCAGGCTTATGATACTCATCTCACGCAAATGCATGAGATGGAAGTGCTTTCTGCCAAATATTTGACAGATGTGTTGGTTATTCTTTCCAGCCTTGAGATTGATACAGCCGGTGTAGAAGAGGTCATGCTGCATCATGAAGAACTAAATCAATTGCACATCTCCGCCCTGAAAATATTTGATCCGGAACAAACGTTATCTTATAGAAAAGTTGATCAAATGACGGGTGGTGAAGAAGCTGCCCTGATTCATGAGCTTGAGGCATTGATTCAGACGGTGCATACATTGCATGAAACTGAAAATGGCTATTTGATCAAACAGCTAGTGATCACCTGCGTTCTCGTCATCATTCTCGCGGGTCTGTTGATTATGTTCTATTCCCGGGCGCTGACGTCGCGTTTGGACAGAGTGGTCAATGCCACATTAGAAATATCCAAGGGTAATCTAACAACACGTATTAATGCCCCGGGAACCAATGAGATGGCGCAGCTGGGCCAATCCTTTAATGATATGGCTGATAGCATCTCTGAGCTGGTCAATAATGTTCAACAGTCTGGCACACAGCTTTCAAGTACGGCGGTGAATATCAGCGCTACCACCAAAGAGCAGGCGGCTTCTGCGAAAGAGCAGGAAGCAACAACTCATGAGATTATGGCTACCTCGGAACATATTTCACAAACTGCTCGTGATCTTGTAGATAACATGGATGAAGTTGCACGGGCAGTTGACGATACTTCGGGTCTTGCGGAGCAGGGTCATGATGGCCTTGCGAGAATGAGTGGTACCGTAGAACAGATGGTGCTGGCATCCCAGAATATCTCCGACAAGCTGACAGTATTGAATGAGAAAGCAAACAAGATTAATGCGGTAGTGACCACTATCAACAAAATTGCTGATCAGACAAACCTGTTATCCGTTAATGCTGCCATCGAAGCTGATAAAGCTGGGGAGTATGGTGTCGGATTCAGTACTGTTGCTACTGAAATAAGACGCCTGGCAGATCAGACAGCGGTAGCAACCTTTGATATTGAAGAGATGGTCAAGGAAATGCAGGCAGCTGTATCTGCAGGTGTTATGGGAATGGAGAAGTTCTCTGATGAAATCCGTCAGGGGGTGGATGATACCAGGCAGGTCAGTGGCCAGTTAAGATTGATTGTTGAGAAAGTTCAGACATTGGGGCCCCACTTTGAGTCAGTCCATACAGGTATGCGCTCACAGTCTGATGGAGCCGAGCAAATCAAAGAAGCACTTTCACAATTAAGTGAAACTATTCGTAACTTGAATGATTCAATGCGGATGTCAAACAGTGTCGTTGATGAATTAAATTGTGAATCAGAACGTTTACAACAATCAGTTACCGTATTTCAATTAAAAGAATGAACCACTGCTAATGGAATTAAAGTTGGTTTCGGGAAAAAGTGAATAAATTAAATCGCTATTGAAATCACTTTAAAGTCTGAAATTATAAAATTTGTTAATAAGCATTCTCAGGAACGCAGTTAGCTTTTGAGGTAACCCTTTTTCAGGGATGATGCAGTAGCATGATTTATTTACGCTTTGAAATTGCAGAGCAGATTTATGTCCTCGGCAGTGATGCCATTGTTGAGGTCATTCCCTTTTTACCTGTGAATAAAATGGCTCATTCTTCCCCAGTGCTGGCGGGTACCCTAAATTACCGGGGAAACCTGATTCCGGTCATTGATCTTGCCATGTTGTTTAGTCACAAGCCCAGCAAACAACTGGCATGTACTCGTATTGTTGTTGTTAATTTTCATCGTGTACAGGATGAGAGTTTATTACTGGCTTTTATTGTTGAGCAGGCAACCGAAACCATGAAATTTGAAAAAGGCGAATTTACACCAGAGGTTGTCAGCAATAAACATATCCCGTATTCAGGCTCTGCAATGTTGAGCAATGGCGAGCTGGTTTTTTGTCTGGAGGTGGAGAAGATCATACCTCATGAAATCGCTAGCCAGCTATATCCCCAACAAGATATTCATGGGGAGCCAGTAAACCATGTCAATTAGAGCCCTTACCGGATTATTAAGGCAGTACATAGGCTTGGATCCTGAATCTATTGGTCAGGATGCGGTTGATCAAAGCATACAACGCCGAATGGATACTGTCGGGGTAACCAATCCCGAACAGTATTACCTGATGGTAACGGCAGAGCCGCAAGAGCTAAGTGCACTTGTGGATGAAATAACCGTTGGTGAAACCTGGTTCTTTCGAGAGTTTCGGGCATTTTCTGTGTTGCAGGAGAAAGCGTTGCGCTGCCGAACAAGTCTCAATAGTCAGTCACCTTTTAGGGTGGCCAGTATGCCATGCAGCAGTGGCGAAGAGGCGTATTCCATAGCGATGGCTTTAATGGATATTGGCTTGCAGTCAGACCAGTTTGTTGTTGATGGCTTTGATATCAACACGGAAGCGATTCAGAAAGCTCACAAGGCAGATTATGGCCGGGTCTCATTTCGAGGAACGATGCCTGATTTTTCCAAGCCTTATTTTGATCAAACTGCAGCAGGCTTCCACTTGAAGTTATCGGTTAAGCAGTGTGCCAATTTTCATCAGGTTAATTTACTGGAGCTGACCCAAGATATTGAAGTTAAGCCTTATGATGTGATTTTCTGCCGTAATTTCCTGATCTACCTGGATACAGCCAGTCGCAAAAAAATGGCAGATGTATTACGAGTGAGTATGAAGGATCACGGAGTTCTGATCGTAGGCCATTGTGAAGCGCCTTCTATGTCTCAGTTTGGTTTTTCAACTCTGGATAGAAGCAAGCGATTCTGCTTTAGCAAAAAAGTAAATAATGCTCAGAAGACGGATGATTCAAGGACTAGAAAACCAGTTTTTCTCCCTCTGCAACGTAAGCCTGCAAAAGAACCTTCATCTTCATTAAATGCTACTCAGCAAAAAGCCAGTTCATTCACAAAAAGCCTTCAGACCACGGATCTACAGTGCAGTAAGCAAGCATCATCATTGTTACAGAAACCTGAAATGATAGAAAAAAGCCTGTCTGGCCAGGCACCTGAAGAGACATCCGCAGGAGGAATACTGAGTAGTGACGCAATGCTTGAAGCAATAGAAGAACTGGTGGATTGCGGAAAGCTTAGTAAAGCCAGAGAGTCATGTCAGCAGCTTATGCAGCATAGCCCGGAAGATACGGGGGCTCAGTTCATGATGGGGATTATCAGCGAGGCAGAGGGAGAGTGGGACGCAGCATCCAACTACTTTCGCAAGGTCCTGTACCTGAACCCGGAACATCATGAAGCATTGCTGCACAGTGCCATGGTTTGTGAACGTCAAGGTGAGATGGGAAAGGCAGAAAATTTCAGGGTGAGATTAAGCCGTTTAATCAGCTGATCATATTTGAGCTGAGCGGATAACAGGGTTTGGCAAAAGCCATTGAGGGAATAGGGAATGGCAGAGAACGAGTCACAGGAAGCGTTGATTCAGAACGACTCTGTAGCGGAGACCGCAGCAGAAATTGATGCCTGCTGGCAGGAGATTGGTGTCTGGGCAAGCCATGGTGCGACTTGTCCTGTACTGAATGATGTGATCCATTGCCGTAACTGCCCGACTTATGTTCAGGCTGGGCGAGACTGTCTTTCAGGCCAGTTATTGCCAGATGCTGCTGAAATGGAGCATTACAGTGCGTTTTATCGTCAAGCCAAGCAATATTCAGACTCGGGTTTGAGAAAAGTGACTCTGTTTCGCCTCGGGGCCGAGTGGTTTGCGTTAGATACCGCTGTAGTGGGGAGTATCCTTAAACCTCAGCCCTGTTGCTGGGTACCCCATAGAAGCAGCCGTGGTATCAAGGGGATTGCCAATGTTGATGGCGATGCTCTGGTGGTGGTTTCCATGGCAAAGTTATTGGGTATTCGTGCCTTAGAGAGCAGTGATGAGCCAGACCAGGAGACTCACAAAGCATATCCACGGATGATGACCATTGGAAAAACCGATAAACCGCTGGTTATTGAAGTTGATGAAGTATGGGGGCAGGCAAGGTACAGCTCAGAGAGTGTGATACCACTGCCGTCTACAGTCAGTAAAGCTGCACATAAATACAGTATTGGCCTTCTGCAGTTGGAAGATAAGCGGGTAGGGTTATTGGACTCTACTCTTTTGCTGTATGGGCTTGAACAGGCCATGAAATGATGGATAGGGTTTATGACCGACAAGGATGCCGGTAAACAGGAAAGAAAAGCAAAGCCATCCGGGGCTGTTGTAACGCTCTTTCAGTCAGAGGTCGACCGACAGACTACTCGGCTTCAGGAGCTGCTGAAACTTAAGGCGGAGGCTGGTTTAGAGCGTGTGGACCTTGCTGAGTTGACTGAGCTGCTTCGCGCTGCCCGAGGAGGGGCTATCCTTGCCAAGGTGAATGAGGCTTCTGAGCTGCTTGAAGCAATGATGCAATGGTCTGAGTACTTTGCTGAAAACTGGTGTCAAAAGTCTTCAAAAGAGCGAGATCAGCAACAGTCTCTGATCAAAAAACACATTCCTGTTCTGCTTTCTGCCTGCAAATGTTTACAACGCATTGCTGATGATGCCGTCAGAAATGATGGTGTTCGCGAAAGTCTGGGAAAAGAGGCTTCTAAGCTTGGCTCAACTCTTGTTTCCGTGAAAAGTTCCTCCTGTGTTGAAATACCGATTGATGAGCCTGAAAACATCGAGCCCGTTGAGCTGACCACGCCTGATCAGGACTCTGCGTCAAATGTACATGAAGATGAGTCTTCAGAATCTGAAGCATTAAGTCAAAAGAAAGAGGTTACCCCTGCGCTCCTGAAGATAAGGGATCTTTTCTGGAAAGAACTGGAAGAGCGTGTTGAAGTCCTGACGCAGCATTTGTTGGAGCTTGAACAAGGTTTGAGCTCAGATCAGCGCCTGGAAACCATGATGCGTATGGCGCATACCATCAAGGGAGGTGCCAGACTGGCAGATATTGATCCGGTAATGAAGCTGGCCCATACATTGGAAGACATTTTTGTCAGTGCTCAGAAGCAAGAGATTACCATCAATAGCAATCATACGGATTTACTGCTGAAAGGTGTTGATAGCATTGTCCAATTGTCAGGGATGGCCACTCAGGGCGGCGAAGTTGATACTGACGCATTGCAAAACTCTGTAGCGCTTAGAAAGGAGCTGGGAAAAGTATTAACGGCTCCTGAAAGTTTCAAAAAGCCTGAAAAAAGTGAGATACCAACACCTACCTCATCTGAAGAGCCAATAGCTACGGATGTTCCTAAAGAAGAGGAAGCTTCCGCAGAAAGGGTTATTCGGGTAAATGCAGAAAAGCTCAATAAAGTGATTGGTCTGGCCGGTGAGTTGTCCGTTGAGTCGCGTCAGCTGAAAAAGTTCTGGCAGGAGAATATAAAGCTAAGACGCAGCGCACGGAGTATGAATCTGTTGGTTGAAAAATGCCTTGAGCTGATGAGGAATTATCAACTTGAGGAAAGTGATAGACACTATATCAATGAACTGATGAGGGAGTCGTTAGCTGTTGAGGAGGCGGTTAACCATAACTGTGCTGTTCTGGAAGAGTATGAACGCAAAACTACCTGGCTAACGGATAAGTTGGTTCGTGAAACGCTGGGTCACCGAATGCGCCCTTTTCGAGAGGGAACCCAGGGTTTGCTTCGTCTGGTGAGAACGGTTTCACACAAGCTGGGTAAAAAGGTTCGTCTGGATATAAGAGGTGAAAACACTCAAGTCGATCGAGACATTCTTGAGCAGCTTCATGTGCCTTTGACTCACTTGATTCAGAATGCGATTGATCATGGCTTTGAATCAACAGAGCAGCGCCGCGAACGAGGCAAGCAAGAAGAGGGTATTATCACTCTTGAAGCAAGCCATAAAGCGGGTTTGTTGGTTGTTACTGTCAAGGATGATGGTGGTGGCGTTAACCGGCAGAAGCTGAGAGAAAGAATTCTTCAGAAAAACATGGCGACTGAAGAGATGGTTGCCAATATGTCTGATTCAGAGCTCTATGAGTTTCTCCTGCTTCCCAGTTTTTCTCTTAAAGAGGAGGTAACTACCGTTTCTGGCCGTGGTGTCGGTATGAACCTGATCCACGAAATGGTGCAAAACCTGCGTGGGCGAATTGCTGTTCACTCTGAAGAGGGAAAGGGGTCTTGCTTCGAGCTGTTGTTGCCCTTAACGCTTTCAATGCTGCGTTGCGTTGTTGTTGAAGTGGCTGGATATTATTACGCCTTGCCGGTAGGGCCGCTTAATAAGGTGCTTACGTTCACCGCTGATGATATCAAGGTGCTTGAGAATCGACAGTATGTTCAGGATGGCAGTGAAGGTCAGCTGGGTCTGGTGAGTGCCCATCAATTGCTGGAGCTTCCTGAAAACAATCAGGCAGTGGATCACCAGCAAGCCGTGGTTTTGGGGCGTGGAACCCATCAATATGCTGTGACCGTTGATTCTGTGATCGGTGAGACGACACTGGTTGAAAGACCCATTGATCCTCGTATGGGGAAGATAAAGGATATCAGTTCAGCCGCTTTCCTTGATGATGGTACGCCAATTTTGATTCTGGATGCGGATGATCTTGTGCTTTCTATTGAGCGACTGGTTAGTGAAGGACGTATAGACCGCTGTGATGCAGCAGCATCAGCCGATGAAAGGGCTGCTTCTGCCAAGCACGTGCTGGTAGTTGATGATTCTGTCACGGTTCGTGAGCTGGAAAAAAGTTTACTGGAAGATAAGGGGTATCGTGTGGATGTGGCGGTCGATGGTGCTGATGGGTGGAATGCCGTGCGCATGAATGATTATGACCTGATCGTTACTGATATTGATATGCCCCGAATGGATGGTTTTGGTCTTATTTCCCACATTCGTGGGGACGGGCACCTGCAGCATTTGCCTGTCATTATCATCTCTTACAAGGACCGTGAGTCTGATAGAAAGCGAGGTATGGAAGTGGGAGCTGACCACTACCTTACCAAGGGTAGTTTTATGGACGAAACATTCATCAGTACCGTCAGAGACCTGATTGGCAGTGCGTATCCTGATGACAGTGCGGGTGATGGAGGAGTCCTGAATTTATGAAAGTAGGGGTTGTCAGGGGCGACTTGTCGGAGCGAGAGCATTTGATCCGCCTGGTGAAGGAGCGTTTGGGCTGGGAGGTTGTCTGGGGCGTTGGCAGCGGGCTTGAGGCTGCTCAGCGTTGCAGGAAGCAGGTTCCAGATCTGATCCTCATGGCGATCAGACTTTCCGGGCAGCAGGATGGTGTAGAAGCAACAAAAGCGATTTTGAAAAAATACGATTGCACGATTGTTATCGTTTCTTACATAGAGCGTTATAACGCGTCCATATTCAAGGCCCTTTCTGCAGGGGCAATAGATGCCGTTGAAATGCCTTCCAGGCAATCAGACAGTATTTCCACTTTTGTTCGCAAGATGCGTAAGCTCAAAACCGTTACCCAGGAAAAAGCATTAAAAAATGTCAGTAAGGGCTTTTCATCAAGAAGGGATTCCTTGCAAGGTGGCAGAAGTCGTTTTTCGCCTGACTTGCCCGACTTGTTGATAGCTATTGGATGCTCAACCGGTGGGCCGGGGGCAGTTGCACTTTTGTTGTCAGAGCTTCCTGAAAACTCACAGGCTGCAGTGGTTATCGTACAACATATGGATGAGGAATATGCTTCCGGGATGGCAGAGTGGCTTGATTCGCAAATCCCTATGAGAACAAGAACCATACATGGTGGGGAAAAACCGGAGGCAGGTACCGTTTTTTTGGCAAAGACCAATGATCATCTGATTATGGATGCCTCTGGCAGTTTGATTTATACCCGTGATCCGGTTGATAACCCCTATCGACCCTCGGTGGATGAATTTTTCTGCAGTGCAGCCCAGCACTGGCAGCATGATATGGCTGCAGTCCTACTCACGGGAATGGGGCGTGATGGTGGAAGAGGGTTGCTTGCTCTCCGACGTCTTGGCCGTTATACCTTTGCCCAGAATCAGGCCAGTTGTGCGGTGTATGGGATGCCCCAGGATGCTGCGCAGCGTGGCGCTGCCGATGAAATACTGGAACCGCAGCAGATTGGCAGACGGTTAAAGGAAATGATCAAGCCTTCTCATCGAAAGCGCGAGATTCATGGAGGAAAAGCCCGTGGCAATGGATGAAGAGTCTATCAGTCAACGAATTGATGCTAAGTCACACGGACTGGTGCTGCTTATAGATGATGACCCGATGGTTGCAGAAGCGCTGCGTGTGATGCTGGAAAATGAAGATGACCTCCGTATGCATTATTGCTCAGATGCCAGTAGTGCGCTTGATGTTGCTGAGCAGCTCAAACCGACGGTTATTTTGCTTGATATGGTTATGCCGGACATTAATGGTTTAATGCTGTTGCGTTATCTAAGAGTGAATGAATCAACCAGGGCGGTTCCTGTTGTAGCTCTGTCTATGAAGGATGATGCAAAGTTGAAGGCTGAAGTCTTCACTGCTGGTGGTAATGATTATCTGATAAAATTGCCAGAAGCCATCGAACTAATAGCCAGAATTCGTTATCACTCAAATTGCTATATTCGGCTATTGCAAAGAGATGAAGCATTCCGGGCTTTGGATATCAGTCAGCGAAAGCTGGCTGCCAGTAACATTAAGCTTCAGCAGCTGGCGAGTATGGATGGCCTTACTGGTATTCCTAATCGTCGTTACTTTCAGGAAACCATGCAGAATGAATGGGAACGAGCGACTGATGATGGTAAACCGTTGTCTGTTGTTCTGATGGATATTGATTTCTTCAAGAAATGCAATGACCATTATGGCCATCAGTATGGTGACGAAGTGCTTTGCAAGGTCGCAAAAGCGATGGAAAGCAGTATGGAGCACAAATCGGAGCTGGTTGCTCGTTTTGGAGGTGAAGAGTTTGTTGCTCTCCTCCCGGGGGTTGATATTGATGGTGCTGCTGCGGTTGGGGAAAGGCTCCGCAAGGTTGTTGATTCATTGAAGCTTGATAATGTGCAGTCTGAAGTGTGTGCTTGGGTAACCATCAGTATTGGGGTCTCAAGCTGTATGCCTGGTACTGAAGGTACGTTTTTTGAACAGTTGATCAAGAGTGCCGATGAGGCGCTCTATGAAGCCAAAATGCAGGGGCGCAATCGGGTTGTTAAGTCGTTGGATCTGAATCATTCTGAGGGTAAATCACAATGACTCAGTCATCGGGGGGGCGAAAAAGTTACCGGAATCGCATATTGCTGGTGGACGATAATCCAGGTTTTATTGGTCGTCTGCAAAACCTGTTTGTCTCGAATGGGTATCTTTGTGAGACAGCGCTCTCATGGAAAGAAGCTGTTGAGCAAGTTGGTAGTTTGGCTGTTGATTTAGTGATTTGTGATTACCGACTAAAAGGAAAAAATGGCATAAGCTTGATTGATGAAGTTCAGGAAGAGCGAGATGGTGTTCCAGGACTTGTTTTGTGTAACTTTGGAGATTTGAAGCTGGTTCTTCAGGAACTCCAGTATTACCCGGGCGTTCGTTATTTGACTCGACCTTTTCAGGATGATGCGTTGCTGGCGATGGCTGATACAATAATCAGAGGTGAAAAAAATCAAAAAGAGCCTATCACTGAAAAGAGTTCCAGTAAAAATTACCTGCTGGACCATAAAACTTATAGCCATAGTGCGATGAATGACTTGGAGCGAGTTTTTCCGGGGATTACCTTTGGCTGTTGGGATGGTGTGGTTGATAAAGTAAAATGGCAAAGGAAATCAAAATAAAAACAGTATATATGTCTTATAAAGTTGATACTTGGTCTATAAATTATTGATCTGATATCGACTGATTTCCTGCTTTTGCATTTTTGACATGAACCCCACGATTTAAACTTTTAAACAAACGTTCTAATACATTAACACTGGTGAGAATTAACAGAGCATAAAGGCTGACTTTTACTGCAGCTTCGTAATAACCAAGTCCTATTGCAATGCCAATCGCTGCCAGAATCCAGATGGTTGCTGCAGATGTTACACCTTGTACCAGACCGTCTCTGGAAAACATCACCCCCGCTCCGATAAAACCAATACCGGTAATCATCTGCCCTATGATTCTTGAAGGGTCTGTTGCCTCGGCAACAACACTTTTAGAAAGAATAATGACTAGAGATGTCCCTAGAGTAATCAGAGAGGCGGTTCGAATGCCGACTGGCTTACCACGAAACTGTCTCTCAGCACCAAGCAGGGTTCCACAAAGAAGGCTCGTTAGTAGAGCCTTCCAGTTAAGAGGTGATATATCAAGAAAAGATTCTATTGGTATCATGGACGACCTTGTCACTGTTGATTTCCACATATTCTATTTTTCACTTCTGCCATCGAAGATGCAATGCTAAATGGTTAAATTAATGAATCACCGATGTGTACTCAGTGCCAGAAATGCAAAATAAGTGTAAGCAAGATAGCCATTCCAATTAATAAAACGATGGATTTAATAACTTGGTCATGGTTCTGCTTTTCTGGTTCATGCTTATTAGCAGGGGAGCGTGTATTCTGCAGCAGGTTAGGAACAAGGTTGGCCATAACGAGAAAACAGCCAAGAAGCAGAGCTGATATAACAACTGTCTTTATCATTATTTGCACACTCCGATTATGTTGGTTTGAACTCATGTAAAAGTATGAAAAAATAATTAAATAAGCGTATCTGGAGAAGTAGATGATTCTGAGTAGCAGTAGTATTGCTTTGATGTGGCTGTTACATATTAGAATGAAACTGGTTTTTTTGGTAAATCTCACTGCTGTGCATGAAGCCCAGTGACAATCTTTTCCCTTATTTTAAGTAGCAGGGGCTTGAGAAAAATGGGTTTAGTCGTTGTGACTTGCTTATCCCCAATGTTCATATACCCGGAAGGTGGATAGAGAAGATAATTGGGAACCATTTCTCCATCATAGTACGTTCTCCTATGTCCAGTAAGGTATGAACGTCCACCAAGTATTTCTGCATCATGATATCCAAAAATATTTGTTCCCCCTTTAACGTAAGCTGTTTGGTAGTTTCTGCTCTTTTGCTATGCATTTTGTTACATCTTCAGATAAGGTGTAGTTCAGTCCAGTATATAAAGTGATGGTTGTTGCCGGAGGGACTTTAATTTTTTTAATTGGAAGGTTACATATTCCATGTCCTTCAAATACAACTCGATCGCGAAGGAATTTCTGACGGGGAGATGTCCGTCGTGAACTTATTCATTTTTAATGAACCAATATTCTTGTAGGATTCAGTAGGTCCGAATTTTCTTGATTTCCATATGATTTCTGATGTTGGGGTTGATTTATCCAGTGCAAGTATTGCTTTTTCCAAGTGGGCAAAACATGGAGGACAGATGCTATTCATAGGATTTAGCTGGTATTGATTGACTGTAGTGTGAAAGCGGATTGATGATTTAGACGCAATATTCATGCTTTAGTTCTTTTTCTAGCTGGAATATCTATTGATATATATGATATTTATATGGTTTGTTGTTGAGTTTATAAGGGAGACTTTGACTTGAGAGTAATGGTTACAGGTGCTTCAGGCTTTATTGCCAGTGCGGTAATCCAGAAGTTAAAAGCTCGTAACTATGAAGTGGTGCCGATTTATCGCTCTCAAAAATCCATTGGTCACAGGGGGGTAATCTGTGACTTTAAAAAATTACTGTCAATGGATGACTGGCTGCCATTAGTTAGCGGTATAGATATCGTTATTAACTGTGCAGGAATCTTAAGGGAAAATAATAAAGGTGATTTTCAGAAAGTTCACTGTCAGGCTCCCACAGCACTTTTAAATGCTTGTGAACAGGTTGGTGTAAAGCGATTTATTCAGGTTTCTGCTTTAGGGCATCCTGAGGATGCTGAGTTTATTCAAAGTAAGCACGCTTTTGATGAAAAAGTATTAACCAGTAGCGTGGAGGGAGTCGTCATCCGACCATCGGTGGTGGTATCACTACGGGGCTCTTATGGTGGAAGCTCTCTGCTTCGAAGTCTGGCCGCTTTACCCTTTGTCGTTTTTTTGCCTGGGGATGGTTCTCAAACCATTCAACCAGTTTTATTGGATGATCTTGCAAGTATCGTTGTTGAATCAGTGGAGCAGCCTACGATGTGTACAACGTTTGTTGTACGCAGTGGGGCCAGAAATTATAACCCTGAAAGCTTTGATACTGGCTACAAGGCGATGGCTTGGCTTTTCGAATCCAAGGGTAATTACAATTCCACTTAAGCTGGTGCAGCTGGTCGTGAAAGCGGGTTAATATATTGGCCATGGGCCACTGGGTGAAACTGTCTATAGTCTCTTGAACAGAGGCAATGTGGCGACAGCCAATGAATATGAAAAGATATCTGATGTGTTAAATATCTCACCAGCTAATGTCATTCATGCTCTTGAGAGTGAAGCCAGTTATGTGCAAGATCGTTGGCATGCCAGACTGTATTTGTTAAGGCCTTTGGTCATTCTGTTTCTTGCGTTTGTTTGGGTGGCTTCCGGTTTAGTTGGTTTAGTCACTCCACTGGAGAATTTTAAGCCCGTTTTAGACACTATAGGCGTTCCAGTTGTTTGGCATTATCCATTAGTGTTGACGACAGGATGGGTTGATATTGTTCTTGGGGCTGGGCTCTTGGTTGGTTCTCTCCGAAGTCGCTTTATCCTGTTAATGCTGATAGCAACGCTTTCGTATACTCTTATTATTGGTTTTCTGGCCCCTCAATTCTGGTTTGAACCGTTGGGTGGGCTTCTGAAAAATCTAATAATTTTCCCTTTGCTTTTGATTTGCTGGGCGATAAACGAACTTCGGTAGCAAATTTTTGGAATATTATTTCTATTTAAAACTGATCCATATTCTCTCATCAACTGTGCTTTTTGGGACTGGCTTGGGTTCTGCATTTTATATGTGGCGGGCTGACAGAAGTGGCGATGTGTCCATCATTGCCATGGTAGCTAAGAATGTTGTATTTGCTGACTGGCTTTTTACCACTCTGACTATAATTATTCAGCCGTTAACGGGGGTGTTGATGATATATCTGTCAGGCTACCCCTTTTCTGCCCATTGGCTATTAGTGTCGCAGGTTTTGTACATTTTTATTGGCTTATGTTGGATTCCAGTCGTTTTTATCCAGCTAAAGGTAGCTGCTCTGGCCGAGCAAGCATTATTGGGCAGCCGCTTATTAATGACAGAGTGGTCATATAGACATCGACGTTTAATGAATTGGTGGTATGGTTTAGGTGTTCTGGCATTTATTGCTACGATAGCTGTTTTCTACTTCATGGTATTTAAACCATTTACCCTGTTTTAATTTCTGCATTTGATGATGAAAGGCGCTTACCTTTCTGTTGGAATTGTCTTATGGTGGACTCTTTCCTGCTAACAAAGGTCTAGGAGTTGTCCATGGTAGATGCATCGTATGTTCCTCCGAGGGTGTGGGCTTGGGAAAATGAGAATGGCGGCCAGTTTGGTGGAATTAACCGGCCAACTGCTGGCGCTCGTTTTGAGAAAGCGCTTCCTGTTGGCAAGCATCCGTTCCAGCTTTATTCGCTGGCAACGCCTAATGGTGTAAAGGTAACCATACTGTTTGAAGAGTTGCTCGAACTGGGAATAAAAGAGGCAGAGTACGATGCTTTTCTGATTGAGATCATGGAGGGAGAGCAGTTTGGCTCTGGCTTTGTGGATGTCAATCCAAACTCAAAGATCCCTGCTATGGTGGATCGAAGCAGCGGTGGTGAGATTCCTGTGTTTGAATCAGGAGCTATTCTTCTCTATCTGGCTGAAAAATTTGATGCCTTCATTCCAGCTGAACCAGCCAAGCGTGCGCAGTGTCTCTCATGGTTGTTCTGGCAGATGGGTAGTGGACCATTCCTTGGTGGTGGCTTTGGTCATTTTTATGCCTATGCTCCGGAAAAGTACCAGTACCCCATTGATCGTTTTTCCATGGAGGTCAAGCGCCAGCTGGATGTGTTGAACCAGCATTTAGAAAAAAATACCTTTATGTGCGGTGATGAATACACCATCGCAGATATAGCTATCTGGCCATGGTATGGAGCTCTGGTCGATGGCAAATTGTACGGTGCAGCCGAGTTTCTGCAGGTGGATAGTTACGAACATGTTGTTCGGTGGTCATCGCAGATAGGGCTGCGTAAAGCTGTTCAACGAGGAAGGATGGTGAACAGAACCTCGGGTGAACCATTTGAGCAGTTGAGAAATCGCCATGATGCCTCAGATTTTGAACTTCGAACTCAGGATAAATTGGAAACTTCAGAATGAATTAATTTACATTGTTTGCCTTTTTCACTTTTGGAACGGGGTTTATACCGTTCCTTTTGTGCCAGCTTCCATTATTAGACCGAAATCCAGTCACGCTTATCCCGTGCTTATATGAGACGAGATTAAAACGACACTGTTTAATTTTGAACCAAATTAATAGGCTTTTGAATTTGGCCTATTCTTCACAGACCGTAAAGCCCTATGAATAATGAATCCTTTTTATGGCTGTGATGTTATGAAGCTTCATAAACTTATTATTTTTTTATTACCATCGATTGCTTTCGGTGAACCTATTGGTTTTGAACGGTTTAACCCTCCTCCTTACCCTGATGTTCCAGCCCACCCTCATCCTGAGAGGCCATTATATCCACCCTCTCATGATCACTCATATCGGGGTTATAGATCAGAGCCTGTGCCAACTTATTCACAACCAATGTACGCAGATTCGTCGCCAGTGACTGCCTGCAAAATACCAGCAGGAACATACCGGTTTGATGCCTACAGTATCTCGAAAACGGAAAAAATATGGCTATATAAACTGGTGCTTTATCTGCATGTCAGCAATTCCGGGATGATGGTTATGAGGTTAAAGCTCAAGCCAAGGCGGGGGCGCGAAGAGCAGTTTGTAGTGATTCCCTATAGCAGCAATGCAGATTTGGTGAATGTCTGCAGTGGTGTGAATTTTAGCTTTTTTTTCAAAGGGATTAATGTGTATGGAAAAACCTTAACAGGTAATTTATCCGGGCACCTGACGAATGATGGCAGTAAAAACAACTATCACATTACTGCTGATGGATGGATGGAGCGCTACGATGCTTCATATAATTCAAAAGTAACGATTAATTTGACGGGGCAGCAGTTTGAGTTTGTTTATCCATATATAAAATAGTGAGCAGAAAGAAGAGTGGGTTGCAAGAAGGGTTTTTGTTTATACATGGCAAAAGAAGAACTGCGGCTCTGTTCTTGAATAACCTGTTTATTAAACAGCAAATTTTTGCAGTGTGGTCATGGGTATAATATTTAGGGTTTCCTGATGAGTTGCTTCTAAAAAAACAGGAGGAGCAACATTTGCCTTTAGAGCCTCGTTCCAGCGATTGGCGCAGAGGCACCAGCGGTCGCCTGCCTTTAGCCCCGGGAAACCCCACTCTGGCCTTGGGGTGATCAGGTCATTGCCTTTGGACAGTGAAAATTTCAGGAATTCATCAGTCATTAAGGCGCAAACGGTATGCCTGCCAACGTCCTGTTCGACAGTATGACAGAAACCATCTCGAAAGAAGCCAGCCGCTGGGTTCAGGCAGCATGGCTTTAAAGGCTTGTTGAAAACATTTTTCTGTGTGGATGCTAGTGTAACCATTGACGTGCTTTGCAGAAACCTATTCAGTAGCTCTTAAGCGAGAAAAAAGCTATAGACTAATGTGAAGAGATAAGCTCTCACCCTGGGGGCTGTTGTTGGCGTTTCGTTGCCAGAAGTCTGTCCGAGAATAGACTGCATCCTCGCTACGGGCGCTATGCCCGGTCAGCCTCCTAAGCTTTGTGGCTCAGAAAAACGTCAACAGGCCCTAAGAGTAGGTTTATCGAACCATATGGAGGAAGTGCATATGCTTTTCGTACTGGTCAATGATGTCTCCAATCACCTGATCACTGGTCCAGCCCATAATGTCATAACCTTGGCCACCTTCTCTTAGAAAGACTTCAGCCCTGAAGTATTTCCGCTCCTCTTCATCCTCTTCATCCAGCATAAAGCTGGGTTGGAGGTAGGAACGAGGGGTTACCTTATAAAAGAAGTCCACTTCATCGCCATGGAGGACAACCAGGCTTGGAATCTGTTTCTCAGTATCCAGCTGAATAGTACTTTCTACTCCCTGTTTGCTGAGCTCTGATGCGACGGATTCCATCGCTGGAAGTACGATGTCCTGTATAAACCGGCTGACATGGGACCTCCGTGGGTAGCTGATCAATGTAGCAAGGCGGTTTTGCCAGGGAACCGCTTTGTGGCCCGCTTTCGGTGTTAAAGTTGTATTAACCAGACTTTCTCTTTTTGCGGCATCGACTGCCAGTGCTTTTAATAAGCCATAGGCGGAAATTAACAGAACAATGGAAAAAGGCAGGGCAGAGGCTATAGTCACTGTTTGCAACGCCTGTAATCCACCGGCCAGTAATAACACCATGGCTACAATGCCAATCAGGCTTGACCAGAACACCCGCTGCCAGATTGGTGTTTTACTGTTCCCGCCAGAAGCCAGCATATCAACGACCATGGCGCTGGAGTCTGATGAAGTGACAAAAAAGATAACGACCATAACAATGGCTATCATCGATAAGATATTGGAAAACGGAAAGTGTTCTAAAAATTTGAACAGTGCTATTGGTACATCGGTTTCGACAGCTTGACCCAGGCTGGCCATATCATGATTCATAATCATATCAATGGCGGTATTACCAAAAGCAGTCATCCAGATCAGCGTTAAACCGGTAGGCACAAACAGAACCCCGGTGACAAATTCGCGGATGGTTCTGCCCCTTGAAATTCGTGCAATAAACATACCGACGAAGGGTGACCAGGAAAGCCACCAGGCCCAATAGAACAGCGTCCATCCCCCAAGCCATTCGGTGGGTTCATAGGCATAGAGGTTGAATGTTTTGCCAACCATATCAGAAAGGTAACCACCGGTATTCTGAACGAACATTTGCAGCAGTAAGACGGTGGGCCCCAGAAGTACAACCATCACTAACAGCATTAGGGCAAGCAATAGGTTCGCTTCTGAAAGCCGTCTGATGCCTTTGTCCAGACCGGTAGCGACAGAGATGGTAGCCAGAGCGGTAATCGCAATAATTAGAATAACTTGTGCATGAGTGCTGATTTCTACACCAAACAGGTAGTTCAGTCCGGAATTGACTTGCAATACGCCATAGCCCAAAGCGGTGGCCACCCCGAAAATGGTGCCCAAAATGGCAAATACATCGATGGTATGGCCGGCAATACCATAAATTCGATCACCAATAATAGGGTACAGAGCGGAGCGGAGTGTTAAGGGTAGGTCATGACGATAGCCAAAAAAGGCAAGAATCAGCGCTACGATGGCGTAAATTGCCCAGGCATGAAGGCCCCAGTGGAAAAAGGTCAGTTTCATGGCCTCTTTGGCGGCTTCAACGGTCCCTGCTTCACCCAGTGGTGGTGAGAGGAAGTGCATGACCGGTTCGGCAACACCAAAAAACATCAGGCCGATGCCCATGCCGGCAGAAAACAGCATGGCAAACCAGGAGCCGAAGCTGAAGGAGGGCTCTGCGTGATCGGGCCCCAGTTTGATATCCCCATAACGGGAGAGGCCAAGAAATGCGACGCATAAGAGAATCAGGGCTACAGCCATCACATAGAACCAGCTGGCGTTGGTCATGATGCTGGATTGAAGGTGAGTAAAACGGTTATTGGCATCTTCAGGGAAGAAAACCGTATAGCCCACCAGCAGAAGTATTAAAATGGCGGAACCAAAGAATACAGGGGGATTGATCGTTTGCCTGGAAGGCATCGAGTTTTCCGATTGGGACATGTTACAGGCTCTTGCAGGTATTGTTCAAAATCAGTTTGATCGTTTGAATAGAGAGCTATCCGCAAGAAGCCAGTCAACGCTCTGAAGGGAGTGACATGAAGAGAATCCTGTTTACAGCTTTGTAGGAGTTTAGGTGAAATATGTTACAGCTCAAATTATTTGATATCAAATTATGTTTGTCATGCTCGTGATTTTATGGCAAATAGGCTCAATATCTTATTCTAGCTCTTTATTGTGAGAGTGCTTTGTCAGAGATTTTTCTCTTAATTTGAATGGGTTGCGGCATCTTCGGATGATGGGTGTCCTTAACCTCTTGCTGTGGGTAGGTTGTATGAGTGAAACATGTTATTGGACTGATGTACTTATATCGCTGAGGCGAATTATTCGTGCAACGGATCTGCACTCAAAGCGAATGATAAAATCCTGTGGTTTAACCACGCCACAGATTATGGTGTTACGGGCTATTCATGAGCTGGGTGATGTGACGGTTAAGCGTATTTCTCAGCATGTCTCACTGAGTCAGGCTACAGTCACTACTATTTTGAACCGTTTGGAAGAACGGCAGTATCTTGAGCGGGTTCGCAGCACCAACGATAAGCGTATTGTGAATGCCCGTCTGACAGAGCTTGGACGCTCTGTCCTCGCCACGGCTCCGACCCTGCTGCATGAAAAGTTTATCGAGCGTTTTGAGGCTTTGGAGCCCTGGGAAAAAACTCAAGTGCTTTCTTCGCTTCAAAGAGTGGCAGCCATGATGGATGCTGAGTCTATTGATGCTGCGCCGCTTCTGGATATCGGCTATCCAGACCCATAACACTATGATTGTTGTATGTTTTTTCTACAGCTTACGCAGGGTTAAAATGGAAAGTGATTTGATATCTAACTATTAGAAGTGTAAATTATTGCCCGTGTTGATGCTTGGTGTTGGGCCTGCTTTGGGGGCTTTGTTCGAGAATTGGTTTAAAAATGCCTGATTTTTGATTTGTTGTCTAACGATTGAGCAGGAATTCTTATCCGCAATTTTTCAAGGATTCGAAAGGGCAGATAAGCTCAAACCAGTATTAAAAATGGATTTATATAAAAAAGGTATAGCAATGCTAAAAAGTAAATTTACGGCGGGGGCCATATTTGCACTTTCGCTTCCTTTTGTGGGGGCTGCGTCTGCAAATGAGTGTGGTGATGTAACCATTGCTGATATGAATTGGAACTCAGCAACATTAATGGCTCACGTTGATCAATTTATTCTGCAGAATGTATTTGGCTGTAATGTCGAGCTGGTGCCGGGTGATACTATGGCTACCGGAACCTCCATGGTCGAAAAGGGTGAGCCTGATATTGCTCCGGAAATGTGGAGCAACTCGATGAGGAAGGCCTTTGATAAAGGCGTGGAAGAAAAACGACTTCGTTACGCAGGGAACTCTCTTTCAGAAGGAGGAGAAGAAGGTTTCTGGGTACCGAAATATATGGTCGATAAATACCCTGATTTGAAAACCATTGAAGGTATTAAAAAGAAGGCTGGGATTTTCAAACACCCTGAAGATTCAATGCTTTCTGCCTTTTATGGTTGTCCTGCCGGATGGAATTGCCAGATCAACTCCGGAAATCTGTTTAGGGCGCTAGAACTTGAAGAGTATGGATTTGACCTCGTTGATCCGGGTTCTGGGGCTGGAATGTCCGGTGCCATTGCTAAAGCTTATGAGCGTGAAGAAGCTTGGTTTGGTTATTACTGGGCACCCTCTTCGGTGTTGGGTAAGTACGAAATGGTCAAGGTTGACTTCGGCTCCGGTATTGATGTTGATGAATACCTGAACTGTACGACCAAAGAAGACTGTCTATCACCAAAGGTTACGATGTACCCACCCTCTCCAGTCAACACCATCACCACTGAAGCGTTTGCTGTCAAAGCACCTGCTGCCTATGAATATCTGGCCACTCGGTCTTTTACTAACCAGCAAATGAATGAGCTACTGGCCTGGATGGAAGAAAATCAGGCTGATGGTGAGATAGCGGTGGAACACTTTTTGACGAATTATGAGTCTATCTGGACTCAGTGGTTGTCTGCCGATGTTGTTGAAAAAGTGAAGCAAAAGCTCGCTGCTCTTTGAGGTCGTCACTCGCCTGTTTGCAATGGTGGTTGCACGCTTTTGTAGTAGATAGTTGTTTGTGTGGCCACCGCCATTTCTCTCTTGTAAAAGAGCATAATAAAGGCTGAAGTGTATGGCTAAGGAATCATGGATGACTGAGTTTCCAGATATGGAGCGCAGTGATCTTATCGCACTCCGCAAATCTCTGGATGGTGCTTACCGTGAATTCTCCCGTGAATACGGGGATCTGATTGAATCGTTTTTTGATCCATTACTCTCGTTTCTTGTCTGGTTTGAAAACCTGTTAATTGCTTCCCCCTGGCTTTTGGTACTGGCCGCTATTACTGGGCTGGCTTATGCCGCCAGTCGTTCATGGAAGCTGAGTCTTGGAGTTGTCTGCTCAATGCTGGCCATTGGGTATTTTGGTATGTGGGAAAATACCATGAGAACTCTGAGCGTTATTACTGTATGTACGTTGCTTTCTCTGTTATTGGGTATACCAATTGGTATAGCCATGGCCCGTTCAGATCGGGTTCAGAAAATAGTTACCCCAATGCTGGATATCATGCAGACCATGCCGGCATTCGTTTATCTGATTCCTGTTGTCATGCTGCTTGGGATTGGAAAAATTCCGGGTGTTATAGCTGTCGTGATTTATGCCATTCCTCCGGTTATTCGACTGACAAACCTGGGGATTCGTCTCGTGGATAAAGAGGTTCTGGAGGCAGCAACTGCCTATGGTGCCAGTTCATTTCAGCGTTTATGGGGTGTGCAGTTACCGTTGGCTATGCCAACCATTATGGCTGGCATTAACCAGACCATTATGATGGCTCTGGCTATGGTTGTCATTGCCTCCATGATTGGTGTGAAGGGATTGGGACAGCCAGTGTTGAAGTCCATCACTAATCAGTATTTCACCTTGGGATTGCTTAACGGCCTGGCCATTGTTGCGCTAGCTATCATTTTTGACCGGGTTTCCCAGGCGTATGCCCGAAGAACCCAGAAGCATCTGGGAGGAGTTGAGCATGCGTGATACAGACAGCCTTAAGCCGAAGAACAGCAGTCAGCCGCTGATCCAGATTAAGGGGCTTTATAAATTATTCGGCAAACAGCCTGAAAAGGTCATGCCCCGTGTTCACCGTGGTGAGTCTAAAGATCAGATTCTAGCTGATACAGCGCATACCCTCGGGCTCAGGGATATTAATCTTGAAGTAAATGCGGGTGAGATCTTTGTCATCATGGGGCTTTCCGGTTCGGGGAAGTCGACTTTGATTCGACATTTTAACCGTTTGATTGACCCGACCGAAGGTGAGATTCTCGTTAATGGCACTGATATTACCCGGTATTCTGCCAAAGAGCTGGAAGCATTCCGTCAGCAGAAGATGTCCATGGTCTTTCAGCGTTTTGGTTTGATGCCTCATCGGTCCGTAATAGACAATGTTGCTTATGGTCTGGCTGTGCAGGGTGTTGCTAAAGCTGAGCGTCTGAAAAAAGCAGGGCAATGGCTGGAGACGGTTGGTCTGGCTGGGTATGAGCAGCAATATCCAGCGCAGTTGTCAGGTGGGCAGCAGCAGAGGGTTGGACTGGCCAGGGCGCTGTGTACCGATGCAGAAATTCTACTGATGGATGAAGCGTTTTCAGCGCTGGATCCATTGATCCGTAGTGAAATGCAGGACCAGCTGATAGCATTGCAGAGCAAGCTCCATAAGACCATTGTCTTTATTACCCACGATCTTGATGAAGCGCTCAGGCTTGGAGACCGTATTGCCATTTTGAAAGATGGTGAGCTGGTTCAGCAGGGTGCTCCAGAAGAGATTTTGCTGAATCCGGCGACAGAATACGTAGAGGCTTTTGTTAAAGATGTGAATCGTGCCAGGGCGCTGACTGTTGAAACGGTGATGAAGCCACCTGCTTGTCGAATTACTGCTGAAACCATTGATGAAGCGCTGAGTCAGATGAAAAAAACATCGGAAGATTTCGGTTACTATGTCAATGATGAGGGTTATCAGGGTGTTATTCTTCAGGATACTCTTGAGCAGGCGGTACTGAACGGGGTTCATCGGAAGCTGAGCTCTATATCGATTGAGACAGTGCCAACGATTCAAGCTGATTCAATCCTGGAGGCGGTAATACCTGATACTCTGGATACTGATTTTCCTTTGCCGGTAGTGGATGATGATGGCCAGTTACAGGGGCAGCTTTCCAGATCAAGCCTTGCAGAAGTATTGGGGGATGTATCCACAAGTCATTAGTGGATTTATTGAGAGAGGAGGTATTAACTGCCTCCTTGCTTAATGTCTCAGTAGAGTGTCCAGCTCGTCAATTGCCTCACACCAGTCTGCATCTTGATCTCGCTCTTCTATCAGAAATGCTTTTTGTGAAGGGTTCCAGAACGCCGCATCCTCAAGCTTTTCATCGCTTTTCAAAGAGTGTTTGCTGAGGAAGTGCTCAATCGCATCCGGGTTTTTGTCGAGGCCTAGCTGAGAAAATAGATTGGAAAGATCATTCAGTTGTGAATCCATCATCGCATCGCCTTATTAGAGACTGAGGTTCTTTAATTAAGATAGACCAGATCAATAATGCAGGTGGTTGATAGGCACTGTGTTTTTATTTTACTCAAAATACATCTACAAAAAAGCCCGCTGATAGCGGGCTTTTTTGTAGATGTATTGCTTTTTAATCAGAACGACGGGTAAACAGTTGTTTGTTGTTCGTAGCTTTCACCATATCGGTCAGGATGACACCTGCTTCCTGGAGAAAGGCGTCGGGTTCTTTATCTTTCTTCTTCTGTTCCAGCTCCTGGTTATTGATCTCTTCCAGCTCATCCAGATTGTTCAGCAAGGCTTGGCCCCTGGATTTTCTCAGGCGATTTTCGATGGCCAGACGCTGGCTTCGCATGGTTTGTAATTCAAGTTGACGCCTTTCCTGATTGAGAGATACTTTGGTCTGGTTTTCATAATGCTCAAAGTAGTCTTTCATCTCATGAAGGTAAACAAAGTCAGCATTTTTATGGGTGCGATATTCATGCTTTTTCTGTAGGCCAGGCAAGTAAGGGCTAAAATCTGCATAGGGTCTGAATGAGGCTGGTGCTATGTTATCCCATGGGAGTGCATCAGGTAGCGTGTCTTCACCAATATCACGGCCATCATACAGGGATGGGAAAATGATATCGGGGATTACTCCGCGGTTCTGTGTACTCTGGCCTGAAACACGGTAGAACTTGGCAAGAGTCAGCTTAAGCTGACCATGATTTAATGGCTGAATGCTTTGTACGGTACCTTTACCATAGCTCTGGCTGCCGACAATCAGAGCTCGGCCATAGTCCTGCATGGCCCCGGCAAAGATTTCAGACGCTGATGCGCTGAGGCGGTCAATCATTACGACCATTGGCCCATCGTAGAGTTGATCAGAATCGGGGTCTTCCTGTCTTTCAGAGCGGCCTCTGTTGTTTCGGACCACAACGGTAGGCCCCTTGTCAATAAACAGCCCTGTCAGCTCATTTGCTTCCTGCAAAGAGCCGCCTCCATTGCCGCGAAGATCGATTACCAGTCCATCGACTTTCTCTTTTTTCAGTTTGTCGAGTAGTCTGCGGACATCGCGGGTTGTGCTCTTGTAGTCGGGGTCACCGGATTGGGCCGCCTTGAAGTCAATATAGAAGGTTGGCAGCTCAATTACACCGATTCGGCCGGTTTTGCCATTCATGGGAACTTCAATAATCTTGCTTGAAGCATCTTGTTCTTCCAGCTTGACTCGGTCACGGACGATCTCATAGACCCGAGTGCTGCTGTCTTTACTGCTGCCGGGGATGATCTCCAATCGAACCAGAGTATGCTTGGCGCCACGGATCAGCTTAACAACGTCGTCCAGACGCATGCCGACAACATCTTCAAGCTCGCCTTTTTTTCCTTGTCCGACACTAACAATTTTATCGCCAGGCTTGAGTTGTCCTGCTTTTTCAGCCGGGCCGCCGGCAACGACACTGACAACTTTAGTGTACTCATCTTCTGCCGACAACACCGCTCCGATCCCTTCAAGGGACAGGCTCATGTTAATATCAAAATTCTCTGCAGTTTGTGGAGAGAAGTATTGAGTATGAGGGTCGTAGATCCCTGCAAAGGCATTAATGTATGTCTGGAATGCATCTTCGCTTTTGCTTTGATGCAGTCTGCGAAGCAGGTTGCTATTCCTTCTGCGCAACTGACTGATGATCTCTTCATCCGTTTTATTGTTCAGCTTCTGGCTTAATACACTATCTTTAAACTGTTTGCTCCATAGGTCTTGCTGGGCCTTCTTGTTTAGAAGCCACGGCTCTTCCTTGCGCTCAATGATCAGCACTTCATTCTTTTTGAGGTTCAGGTCTTTTATGCCGCTGTCCAGTTGCGCCAGCATAAAGCGAGCTCGCTCTTCAGCTCTTTCTCGATAACGATTAAAAATGGAAAAAGCAGGGTTTAGGTCGCCACTTTTCAAGGAGTCACCCAGTTTTTTCCGGTAAGGCTCAAACTCTTGAATATCGGACTGTAGGAAAAAACTGCGATTTGGGTCCAATCGATCCAGGTAACGATCAAACACCTTTTCCATATTGCTTTGATCGAGAGGGATTTTCCGATAATGACTTCGTGAGAGTAATTGAACTACGTGAACACTGGCAATGGCCTGTTGCAGGTTTGGACTCAGCGTCGGAACGGGCTGGCTGATGTCCTTATCAACGGCTTGAGCCAGAGTTGCAGTGAAAAGCAGCGACAGAAAGAATAGCAGGATTCCTTTGGCTGGCTGCAGTTTCGATATCATAGAGGCTCTAGCTCCGTGTCATTCTGTCTGTTGAAGAGTGCCATCCTGGCTCAGTAGTAACCTAACGGCTAAGACGTTTTCCATTACTCAAGTCATCGCTCAGCTTGTCAAACTCTTGAGTTATTCCATGGGACTGATTACAGCATAATACAGTCACCTGACGGAAGACAGCCGTTGAGCCTTTGAGACCTGACAACTTTATGTAAATCAGGCCGTTAATCTAAAGTCGATAAAATGCGTGAATACATCCTATTCCAACAAGGCTGCTGGAAAAAATCAATGATTCATTTGGTGTGAAGGGGGGCTGTGAAGAGTTTACAGCATCAAATAGTAGGGGCAGAGGCCGTTTAACTGCCTTTGCCCAAAATAGGAAGGTAATTTTGTCAGGACAAGACTCAGTTATAACCTTTGATAAAACCACCGGTTTCATCAAATGACTGTGTCACAGGCAGGGTCGTTGAAGCCTTTAACAACGGTTTAATAGGATTAATTGTACTGCGATGAATTGAGAAAATATTCTGGGACTGAGAAGTTGGGCGCAGTGTTTGTCGGCTTTTTGGTTGGACTTTCATCGGATTGCCTGTGATAGTGGCTGGTCTATTGACATTAGTAAGAATAGCAATATCGGCCGAATAATTGGAGTCTGAAATTGTACGTATGGCACGGGTTTACGTTGCATTTTGCAAATAAATGTAATTTGTGACTGGTTGTTTAAATAGTTATTAATTCACCGGGCAACCTCTCCAGTCTTTATCTGTAAAGCATTTCAATATCAGGAACTTCCTTAGCACTTATGTGTTCTGATCCTAGCTTGCAATAAAGTTTAATACTGTCTTCAAAGAGGTATTAAGCAGCATGTTTGGTGGCGGGGTTAAGTTTCTAGAGGAACTGACGGCTCCGTGATTTATGTGGCAGCCTTGTTAGACATTACTTGCCAGCCACACACATTAACTACTATTCAGTAGTAACAGGTTGTCTGTATGTTAAATATATCAAGCAATGGATGTATAACGCATGCTGGTTACCCTCAGGTTCAAACAACTTCTCCATCGGCGCAGGGTGGGGGGCAGTCAGTCTTCTGTTTTGAGTCTAATGGAGCCGTGTATTATAGCTATGGCTCTCCTGTACTTTGGCCTCCTTCGCCACAAGCTTCCACTATGGGAGTGCCTTCCTCACGTATTGTTACAATGGTTCATCCATCAATAGTTCATAATAATATTCCTGCGCCTGCTTTGCAGAATAGCTTTTTATATGGCCAGCCCCATACATTACAGCCGGATCAGAACGCTTGTGTCCTCAATACCCAGTTTATGGAAACTCTTTATTGTAATCGGCAGGGAGGAGTTGATGGTGTATTTCATGGGCAGCAGGTAACCGTTCAGCGTCAGCCTGTCATTTTTATGGGGCTGCCCGAGGTTGGTTGTTGCCATGGTGATGCGGTATACCAGTCTACTGGGAATGTTGGGTGTGGGAATGGCATTGCAGGGGGGGCTGGATTGAGTATACAACCTCTTTCTTCTGGTGCTCCGGGGGCTGTGCAGTTTTACGATATTAATAGAGGCGTGATACCTGTTATAAATAATATATCATCAATGCATACCGGTCTTTATGGTGCATGTCAAGAGCAGGTTTCGGAGAGTGGTTTTGATTTAAATGCAGCAGTTCGTGAACCATTTTCTGCTGAGCCTGAACAAGGCAATGTAAGTGCCTTTTCTCAAGAGTCACAGTTTGCAGCAGCTGAGAGTGGTGAATCATCAAGAAGAATAACTGATGATGCTTCTGCACAAATAGGCAGAGGGCGCAGGCGAAGAAGAAATGGCTGTTCTCAAAACTTATCCGCTTCTTTAGGTATGGGGTCTGAAGTAGAGAAAGGGAAAGATGTAAAGCCCAAAAAAAAACTGTCGTCTGTTGCAGTCGGAGCTGCGGTTAAACATGGCTCTGCAAAGCACGATAGCGCAGCCAAGGCTGAGCCAACAGTGGAGCTGCGGGTAAAGGAAGAATTTTCGGTGCCTTTGTCTGCAATTCCAGATATGAGGAAAAAACTACGATTGCTGATAGAATCAATGAATAAGGATGATCCGAGCCTTTTTGTTGATCGTCTCCAGAATGTTGTGAAGTCCATTGACGAAAATAAGTCGCAGCATGTATGGGTTTCTTTAAGTGAATTTGAATTGCAACTTTTAGTTGATGCTCGGGCCAGGCTTTACAGCTTTTCAAGAGGTTGTCCACGGGATAAACAAAAGGTTGAGCTTATTTCAGCTGAAAGAATTTTGGTTAAATTTGATCCTGTTATTGCAAGGGCCTTTGAAGGATATTTGGATGAAATAGATGACAGTGTTTGTGAATTGCTATTTCGTACTCTTGATGTTCTGATGTCTGACTCTATGATGGGGGTCAGCTTTTTACACATTGATTTAGGTATGCTTGTTCCATATGTAAGTAGAATTCCTCTGGATATGTCGGCTGGGCTGGCTAAAAAAATTGCATGTTATTTTGAAGTTAGCCGGAAAAATAAGAATGATTTAATTGTGAATATATACCAAGACTTCAAGAAGAGGCTTGGATTAAATGGGTGTATAACCCTGCAGAAGGAGCTGGTTCAACATTGTTTTTCTCAGTTTTTCAGTGCTTTTTTCAACCTTCCTCTTAATCTGTTTCATAGAAACGTACATTCTGAGCCTCTTATGCCTATCGATAGAGAAGTTTGGATGCAGGATTTAGAGGTTAGTCAAAATTACTTTCTATCTGAATATTGGTACATACGAGGGGAGCAGTTAGGAGTCAGGCGATCTAGACTGGAAGATGACATTATTAATGGAGAGGAATTACTCCATGCTGAAAAGTTAATGGGAATGGAAAATGATGAGGATACAAAAGAAGCTGAGAAGGGCGTAGAGTATGCAGAGGTCAAAACGATACTATCTAATGAGGATAAGTGCGATCGTGCCTGCGAATTGTTTAGAAATGGCGATGTGACTAAAGCAAGAGCACTCTATGAGGAAGTTTTGGAAGCGTGTGATAATCCTCTCATCAGTTTTTCTTGTAAGTTGGCCTTAATGGAAGTTGATTTTAAAGAATTAGGTTTTGATCAGGATTATTTGAGCTGCAAACAAATTATCCGTAAGAGCTATAGGATATTTAATGACTTTAGAAATGCGTGCGTTTCCAGGGGGTATCGATTGGAAACTAAGGCTTGTGAGTTAGAGCAGATGTCTGATGAAGCGGATGAAATGACAAAGCAGTTCGATAAGAAATGGACTATTCCCATCGAGCAGCAGAGCTTTTCGATTGATGAATTGAAAACCAGCCTGCAATCTTTAACAGAAACTGTACCTGATGAGGATTTAGGCAAGCTTAAATGGTATATCAATGAGGTTGAAAAGCTACATAAAGCAATGGGGGGGGTTTTACCTTTATTAAAATTGTCTACTTGTCGACTGGATCAGGCCTTTGATGATAGGGATAGCTGGCTTTCAGAAATTCCTGGTACAGAGAGGGGGGCGGTGGATGGAGAGCATGAGGGGACCCAGTCCCTGTCACTCAGCGCCAGTAAACACCAAGAAAGGCTCAGGTCTAACGGTAAGACGTTGGAGTGGTTGGAAGGCAAGCATAAGAGACTTCACAATGAACTGGCTGCATTGAAAAAGGCGGAGTTTTTTTCAAGCGATAGTAGGGCGTCAGTCTAAAAACTGGACGCCTTTGATATTTTCAAATCCAGAAAATCACAATGGAAGCAGTTTAATCATAAAGAAATTCACCAGCGTTTGGCTTAACTCAAATGCATCCTCAGTACCAGCGAGTTCCCTGATAGAGTGCATACCAAACGTTGGTAGCCCAAGGTCCAGAGTTCGTACCCCAAGTACACCGGCAGTCAGTGGGCCAATAGTACTGCCGCAGGCCATATCGGTACGGGTAACAAAGTGCTGTACTTTGCTGCCACTTGCCTGGCATAGGGTGCGATACAGAGCAGATGTTTCATCATTGGTGGCATAGCGCTGGTTAGCGTTGACCTTGATGACGGCGCCCTGATTCAGCTTTGGTGCATGATGCTCATCATGCTTGCTGGCATAGTTGGGATGAATGCCATGTGCATTATCCGTTGAAATCAGCATTGAGCGATTCATTGCCTGGGTCAGAGGCTCACCGGTACCATAAATTCGCTCAAGGACACTTTTCAGGAATGGTCCCTGGGCCCCGGTAGTCGACATGCTACCTACTTCTTCATGGTCGTTGCAGACCAGTAGTGCGGTTGTATCCGAACCTCTATGGTTGAGCAGTGATTCCAGGCCTACATAGCAACTGAGCAGGTTGTCCAGGCGAGCGCTGGCGATAAAGTTGTTTTTCAGGCCAATGACAGCAGCGCTTTGGGTGTCATAAAAAGACAGGTCGTACTCCATGACCTCCTGGCAGTCAGTATTACCCAGGCGAATCAGTTCTTCTTTCAGCAGTTCACGGAAATCGACTTTCTCATCATCGGCCAATTGGAACAGGATAGGTGGAATATCGGTCTGTGGGTTCACTGCACGACCGCTGTTTACTTCGCGGTCCAGATGAATGGCCAGGCTTGGAATAATGGCAATAGGGCGCTCAAAGTTGATCAGCTGATGACAAAGCTGCTGCTGGTTGTTGAGGTACTGAATCCGACCAGCAATAGAAAGGTCCCGGTCATACCATGGGTTCAACAGAGCTCCACCATATACTTCCACTCCGAGTTGGAAATAGCTGTGCTTGTTCATTTCTGGTTGCGGCTTTACTTTCAGGCAGGGCGAGTCGGTGTGTGCTCCAACCATTCTGGCACCCAGTTCGGGTTTGCCCATGGTGAAAGCAATGATGGAAGAACCATTGCGGGTTACGTAATATTTTTCGCCTTCTTTGAGGGCCCAGGACTCTGACTCATCCAATGGCTTGAAGCCCGCTTCCTGAAGTTTGACCACCATGGTGGCTACCGCATGGTAAGGGGTCGGAGAAGCGTTGAGGAACTGGATAAGCTCCTGATTGAAGTGTTCTTTGCTCATGGGGCTACCTTGCAATTTAAGTTGTGATCTTACTACAAAGATATGTTTTATTTCATTTCGTGATGGGATGAGTTTGTGCAAGTTTACATTAGGACGATGAATGAAGATTCTTCTGCTTTCGGCTTATGATGCCCTGAGTCACCAGTATTGGCGTAAAGGGCTGGTGGGAGCTTTTCCGGAATATGATTGGACAGTACTGACATTACCTCCCCGTTATTTCAGCTGGCGCTTGCGGGGAAACAGCCTTACCTGGGCATACTCAAAAAGAGAAGTGCTCAGTGCTGGCTATGATTTACTGATATGTACCTCTATGACGGATCTGTCGGCGCTGAAAGGGATGGTGCCCGCTTTGGCCGCTGTTCCAGTTCTCTGTTATTTTCATGAGAACCAGTTTGCCTATCCAGCTTCAGAGCAACAAAATGCCAGCGTCGAACCATTGATGCTTAACCTTTATACTGCACTGGCCGCAGATAAAGTGCTGTTTAATTCAGTCTATAACCGGCAGACGTTTTTTGCAGGGGTGCGGCGATTATTGAAAAAATTACCGGATTATGTGCCTGGTAATATTCTCGACCTGTTACAGGAGAAGTCGGCCGTTCTACCTGTTCCTCTGCCAAATGATGTTTATCTAGGGAAGGTGCATGATACCAGTGACGTATTGCAGATCGTATTTAATCATCGGTGGGAATACGATAAGGCTCCGGAAAGAATGCTCCAGGCTCTGAAGATTCTTAAAAGTCGCAAGGTGCCTTTCAGGGTGCATGTGGTTGGACAGGGCTTTCGTCAGATTCCGCCTGCTTTTTCAGAAATGCGTTCGGTGTTGTCAGAGCAGATTGGATGCTGGGGCTTTATTGAGAGTGTGGATGAGTATCGATCACTGCTTCAAAAAAGTGATGCCGTTCTCTCTACGGCTATTCATGACTTTCAGGGCATTGCCGTATTGGAGGCGGTGGCGGCAGGTTGTGTGCCTGTAGTTCCAGAGCGCCTTGCCTATCCTGAACTGTTTGCCAAACGCTTCCGTTACCCGTCCTTTGAGAAGGATGCAGAAAAAGAGGCAGAAACACTTGCTGGCCGTTTGGAAAAAATGGCCAAGGCAAAAGCAGGAGGAGAACTACTGGTGGCTCCTGATATCAAAGCTCTGGGGTGGAGGGCTCTGCGACCTTTCTATCAACAGTGGATCAGAGATACGGCAAAAGTCTGATTAAGATCGTCAGCTGCCGTCAGTTCGGCAGCTGTACATTGACCTCGAGGATAGAGCAACCATCCTGAGAGTCCAGCTTGATGTCAATGCATTCCTGCTGGATCTCTATGTACTTTTGAATAACCTGAAGAATATCCCGCTCCATGGCTGGCAAAAAGTCACGTCCGCCTCGACTGCCTCGCTCGTGAGCCACTATAATCTGTAGCCTTTCCTTGGCAATCGCTGCGCTGTTGTCTTCTTTGCGTGAGCGGAATAGCTGCATAAGATTCATCCTATTCCTCCAAACATGCGCTGTAAGAACCCTTTCTTGACGGGCTCCAGAAAACGGTGTGGTACGTCTTCACCAAGGAAGCGGGCAACCACATCGCTGTAAGCCTGACCGGCATCACTCTCGATATTGCATACAACCGGAACCCCCTGATTAGAGGCTTTCAATACAGAGGTCGATTCAGGAATAACACCAATAAGTGGGATGGCGAGGATTTCTTCAACATCCTGAATATTGAGCATTTCACCACGCGTTACCCGTTCAGGATTGTAGCGGGTAACCAGCAAATGCTCTTTAACTGGCTCAAGATTTTCTACAGCACGACGGGATTTGCTCTGCAAAATACCCAGAATCCGATCGGAGTCACGAACTGACGAGACCTCGGGGTTCGTAGTAATAATGGCCTCATCGGCAAAATAGAGTGCCATCAGGGCGCCGTGTTCAATACCTGCCGGAGAGTCACAGACAATATATTCAAAATCTTTTGATAACAGATTCAGGACTTTCTCAACACCCTCATGGGTAAGGGCTTCTTTGTCGCGAGTTTGAGATGCCGGCAATATGGAGAGGTTTTCGGTACGTTTATCTCTGATTAACGCCTGATGCAGCTCGGCCTCACCATTAATTACATTTACAAAGTCGTATACGACGCGCCGCTCACAGCCCATCAGGAGGTCGAGGTTTCTGAGGCCCACATCAAAGTCAATGACAACTGTCCTGTGACCTTTAAGAGCCAATCCTGTTGCAATGGAAGCACTGGTTGTGGTTTTTCCGACGCCACCTTTTCCAGAAGTCACAACTATAATACGAGCCAAGGTGAAATCCTGTGATAATCGAGAACTGAACTATTGTCCAGTATTTCTCAAAGTTTCTTTATGTGCAAGCTTTGCTCTTCAAGGGAAACAATCACACTGCTACCCCAGAGAGGGTCACTGTTATTGGTTGCTGAGGGCATCTTGTACTGACCGTTTATAGAAATGAGCTCGGCCTCAAACTTCAGGCAGAAAATACGGGCATCAGTGTTGCCATTGACGCCAGCCAGTGCGCGACCACGCAGAGAACCATAGACGTGTATATTGCCACCCGCCAGAAGTTCTGCGCCAGAGCTGACAGGACTGGTAATCACCAAGTCTCCTTCAGCATAGACTTGCTGGCCAGAACGAACCGGATGTTCAATAAGGGTGGTTTTCTGCGTTTCCGGTGCTGTTTGTCGCTGGCTTGGTGTTTCTGCAGCAGGGTTGCCAGTGGCACGGGATTTCTGCATGATGACCACATTTGTTTCAGCACCCTCGACAGAATCTTCCTCTGTGCTGTTACGCTGTCTTGGGGAGGGGAGCCAAGGAATGCCTGCCATCATAGCATCCTGCTTATGATTTTCCTGGCCACCACGAACAGCAATAAGAATCAGGCCAAACTGTTGTAAACTGTGGCGTAGTTTATATAGATCAATGGGTGGTTGTTCAGGGGTTACCTGGTCAAAAGCAATAATGACCGGGGTTTGTTGGAAAAAGTTAGGTGCCTTGCGTGTCATGTTCTCCAGCTGATTGGTAATATCCGCTGGATTCGTTGAATGCAATTCAAGAGTAGTCAGTGTATAAATACCACCTGTCATCTTGAAAGCTGCAGCGGCAGTACCGGTTTGCAGTTGAAGGGTCATAACGTACAACTCTGGTTTTGTGTAACGAGAATCAGCAGATTAAATGGTCAGCTTTTTATGCAACAGATTGTAGCGTAGAGAACTCAACGATCAGATACAAGTATTGAATTAATCTATATGTCGCAAAACCCGGATATAAAGGCAAGGGCCGATGCCCGTGAAGATGATGTTTTTCATCGGGCTTATCTGCACCCGAAATACTGGCCAACCTGGTTGGGTATCGGGTTAACGTTTATTCCTTCACTCCTTCCGTATAGCTGGATATTGCAGCTGGGCCGATGGCTTGGGCGCATTAGCTACCGTGTTGCTAATGATAGGGTTCATGTGGCCAGAGTTAATCTGGAGAAATGCTTTCCCGAATTGACTCAACAGGAACGTGAGGCGCTGTTAAAGAAGAATTTTGAATCAGTGGGTATCGGTATTATGGAAGTCACCATTGCCTGGTGGTGGTCCACTGACAGGCTTGAGAAGATCGTTTCCTATAAAGGGCTGGAAAACCTTGAGTCCGATGATGGAGCGATCTTGATGGTAATGCATTTCACTACCATTGAACTGGCAGGACGACTGATAACCCAACGGCACAGTGTCGATGCGACCTATCGGGAGCATGGCAATCCGGTATTTGAATACGTTCAACGTCGCTTAAGGCATCGCTTTGACCCAGGCAGCCAGTTGCTGAGAAGGCGTGATGTTCGTGGAATGCTGCGCTCGTTAAAGTCGGGTAGAACTGTCTGGTACTCTCCTGATCAGGATTACGGCACCAAAAATGGCCTGTTTGTACCATTTTTTGGTATTCCGGCAGCGACTATCACCAGTACTTCGCGTCTTGCCAAAGCGGGGAGGGCTAAAGTAATACCCATGACTGTGACTCGCCTGCCCAATGCCAAAGGGTATGAGGTTCGCTTACATCCTGCTCTTGAGAGCATTCCTTCTGGTGATGACTATGAGGATGCACTTCATGTGAATCAGTTTGTGGAGCAACGAATACGAGAGCATCCCGAACAGTATATGTGGCTTCATCGACGGTTTAAAAATCGTCCAGAGGGTGAGGCTGACTTTTATAGAGAATAATATTCTTTCTCTGGATGCTCACCTGATGAGTGTCCAGAGGGTTGAGTGGGCAAATTTTTTGCCTACTCATGTCAGTAGATTGTAAAATGATCAGGTGGATTGTACCTATCCTGTTGCTTGCCATTTCCCTTATTCAGATCACTCTCTGATTGATATTTCTAATGGTTTTATAAGTTATTTTACTTATTATCTTTTCGGTAATTCCGGTATATAAATATCCTGTTGGAGTGGCATATCGGGCATGATGTTCACCATGAGCATGAAGCCAAAGAATTAATATCCTTTTTGCACACACCGGAAACTATTTGTTATTGACGGCCGCAATGGCTGTTCTTTTCTTGAAGACCAAAGACGATGGAAGAGCATTTTAAGCTTATTGATAAGCCCACCTTTTTTGGTGCGGTAATTTTGTTGATCTCGGTAGTTATACCACTGGCACTATTTCCAGATGAAGGAGCTCACTGGATAGCCATTGCTAAAACCTTTATGACCGACACGATGGGGGTTTTGTATCTGGCACTCGGGTTAGCCGCTGTGCTGTTTATGACCTATGTGGTTTTCTCTGATATCGGCCAGATCAAACTGGGTGATGCTGATGAAAAGCCTGAATTCTCTACTGCATCCTGGGCAGCCATGCTGTTTTGTGGTGGTATTGGTGCCAGTATTCTTTATTGGGGCAGTATTGAGTGGGCTTATTACTATCAGTCACCGCCTTTCCAGTTGGAGCCTGGCAGTGAAGAAGCGGTTCGTTGGGCGGCAACTTACGGAATCTTTCACTGGGGGCCGATTGCCTGGTGTATCTATATGATACCGGCTTTGCCTATCGCCTATTTTTTCCATGTTCGTAAGAACCCGGTTCTGAAAGTTTCCGCAGCATTGATGCCGGTGCTGGGCGAAGCGCGGAGTAATGGTCCGATTGGTAAAATTATTGATGTACTGTTTATTTTCGGTCTCTTAGGCGGTGCAGCAACTACTCTGGGTTTGGCAGCACCTCTGATTAATGAAGGGTTGACGTACCTGACGGGTATTCCGTCCACCAATGCAACACAGATTGGTGTGCTGATGGTGTGTACGGCACTGTTTGCTTACTCCTCTTATAAGGGAATGGATGGTGGTATCAAGTTGTTGAGTAACATCAACTTCTGGGGAGCTATTGGTCTATTAGCCTTTATCTTTGTCTGTGGACCAACTCTGTTTATGGTGGAGACTGGTCTGGATTCAATTGGCCGGATGATGTCCAACTTTTTTGTGATGGCCACCTGGGCAGAACCTTTTGGTGGTTACGGAACCTTTGAAGATACTCATTTTCCGCAGGATTGGACTATCTTCTACTGGGCTTGGTGGCTGGTGTTTGCACCGAGTATGGGGCTGTTTGTTGCTCGTATTTCCAAAGGTCGTACCATTAAACAGATGGTTGCCGGCGCTATCTTCTGTGGTTCATTTGGCTGTGCCGTTTATTTCATGGTTCTGGGTAACTATGGTTTATCCCTGCAGCTTTCTGGGCAGCTGGATGTCGTGGGTATTTTGAATGAACAGGGCGCAACAACCGCAATTTTCAGTGTTCTTGAACAGCTGCCGTTCAGCTACCTGATCATCGCATTGTTTACTGTGCTCTGTATTATTTTTACAGCTACTACGTTTGACTCCATCTCCTTTATTCTGGCGTCTGTGGTGCAGAATAATGTGACTGAAGATCCAATGCGCTGGAATCGGCTGTTCTGGGCCTTCACCTTGTCGCTGATGCCCTCTGTGCTGATGTTTATGGGTGGACTGGCCACACTGCAGACTGCCGCTATTGTGGGTGGTTTACCACTGCTGGTAATTGCCGTGATGCTGATGATCTCTGCAGTTAAAGCCACCATGTTGGATATATCCCGTCAGGAAGGCTACGAAGAGCCTACGATCAACATTGAAGAGCTGCCTGAGGTGGATCCATGGAGTCTGGAAGGTTCTGCGTTGGCCCGCTTTGAGCAGTTGAAAGATCAGGCGACAGAGGCAGTTTGTGCAGAACGTCAGGCACATGATGAGCTGGCAGCGCTGAAAAAGCAGATTCGTATGGAAGCCATGTCTCGAGGTGCGACAGGGTCGGATCTTGGTGATGCACCTGCTCATATGCTTGAAGAAGTCGAGCGTTTGACTCAGGTTGCTATAGAAGCCAATGAGAAGAAGCTGGCTGCTTCTGAACTGGCTCAGCAGGCTCGTATGGAGTTCAATGAGCTGATGCGTCAGAAAGAAGAGGGGCAGCGTGAGCTTGAGCGTCTCCAGGCAAAAGAAGAAATTCTGATGCGTATGGGAAAGGCGTAATTAAAATTCGTCAAGCTGGCTAGATTGTTCTAGCTGGCTTGACTGTGATTGTTTACTGCTCACTTTCACGGTGCTTCCATTGTCGGCTTTGTTTGTCCCATGTCATGCTTTGAAAATAAAGGCTATTTTTAGGTTTGTCTGGTGCATAGTTCTCAGTATCGGATAGTTGTTGTGCTCTCCATTCACGCTGTAAAAAACTTATGGTTGAATAGCCATAGCTCACATTTTTCGATCTAGGCTCCGGATCCTGCTCAGGATCGCAAGATTCCCATCGATTACCACTGTATATGTTTGGGTGCATACTCAATGGAATGGTTTCGTCATACGGAAAGTCCAGAATATACAATTCATCAGAACCGGGTAATTTGACAGCGCATACCCGGTGCTGTGTCCAGTTTACGTCCAGTTGGTATCTACTATCAGGATTAAATTTAACTTGATATGCCCCTTTTTCGGGATAAATAGTAACAATTTGGGTTTCAAGACCCATTGCATTCAGTAGGGATTCAGTAAAGGCGCATCGTTGAAAGCAGCCATTATCTATTCTTTTAGCAGGTAATACACGTTTAATCATTAAAAACCATCTATCCAAATCTTCTTTTGTCTCAATGCGTGCTTTTGGTGATGAGAGTAATTCTTTTTTGATAGAAACAACACTTCCTCTAACATAGTCAGGATTTTCATCTAACTCTCTCCAGTCAGTTTTAATCTCCGATCTATTCAATGGCTTATATTCAACATGTAAGGTTGAGTCCTCAATGCTTGTTACAGTTGGCAGGCCTGAATAAATGTTATCGAGAATTCCTTTGATGAAGTCTAATGGTGAGTAAAAACGATGGTATCTTTCATCTGATGCATGCAGACATTGAAGGGATTGCAGTACATTCACACCGTTATGGTAAGTGGTAAAAAAAGCACGAACGCCTTCTTCATAATTTTCGGGGAATCTACGACATAACTCTTTTTCAATACCTTCTTGTAATTTTGGGGATTCATTAATGTCCTGAATGAGCATTTTAAACATACCATCATATATATGATCTTTGTTTAATTTATCATTGCATAAACACTCCAGGAAAAATCTTGTTCTGCAAGGAACTCTGCAATCCAGAGCTACTTTATCTAGTATTTGTGGATGAACTTCAATGCAGACTACTTTTTTCTTATCAATAGGATTAACTGAATGAGATAGGCGATCATCAGACTTTGGTATAATTGTATTCTTACAAAGTTTTATCTGTGGGTCTAAATCATTGAAGTCCCTTAACGGGAGGGGGGATATTGTCGTGTTTCCTTCATTTCTTTGAGTTGTTAATGTCATTGTTAATACATCCTTGTATTTAAATTAAATTTCACCAATTGTAAGTTGGTAGGAAAAATTTAATATTCTACAAAGGTATATGTTTGGTGGTGGGCTGATTTTGTGGGGCTATTTAAAAGAGATGTATTGCTTCAGGTTTGTCAGATAGAGAGGGTAAAGGCTCCAAGGGAGCATAGAATGATGTACAAATGAGTGTTCAGCAAAAGATGGCAGGCAAGCCGGGGCATTAAACCTCAGCTTGCCATTTTCAGAGTTAAGCTAACTCTGAAAACATTAACCGGCAATCATAATCCGCAAAGCATCTAGTCTCAGAACAGCTTTCTGAAGAGCTTGGTGGCCCAGTGCTGCACGGTTCTTGAGGTACTCAATCTCTTCACTTCGAACATTGGGGTTAACCACCTTAAGAGCCGCTAGCCGTTTAATCTCTTCTGTGACATCGGTCAGCAGGTTTTGGCAGGCCTGATTAACGATGGGCTGTACCCGATCTTTTGCGTAGCCTTCCGCTTTATCCAGCATTGTCAGGAATGGTGCACGCTGTGCATTCACCAGTTTCTTGGCAACACCGCGTTTCAACGGTTGAAGCTGGGCATTCAGAGTATCAAAGGCAACCTTTTCAGACAGATCGTTGAATCCCGGATCAATCAGGCAGCGAATCGGTGTTGCCGGCAGGTAGCGGTCAAGTTGCAGGGTTCGATCTGCACTGGTTTCCACCACATAGATGGCTTCCAGAAGCATGGTGCCAGGCTTAAGCGCCTTGTTCTTAAGGAGAGCGACAGAGGTATTGCCCAGCTCGCTGGTCAGCACCATGTCCATCCCTTCAGAAACAATCGGGTGCTCCCAGGTCAAGAAGTGCATATCTTCCCTGGATAGTGCCATTTCACGGTCAAAAGTAACGGTCATACCATCATCCGGAAGGCCCGGGAAGGTGGTAATCATATGGCTTCCAGGGCGAATGACCAGACAGTGTTTGGAGTAGTCTTCTGCTTCAACACCAAAGCCTTCAAACAGCTTTTCCATAAACCGCTTGAGTTGTCTTGGCTGTTCCTGCTCTTCAATGTCATTGATCATATCTTCACTGGAGATCAGGCCGCGGGAGTTCAACTCCAGTAAACGGTCCCTGCCTTTGTGAAGGTGTTCTACCTGCTGCTGATTCAATTGAGAAGCCTGACCCAGCAATGTTTCCATCGCTTCGGAGGAGCTCTGACTGCCCGGTTGCAGGTAGGGAACTAATTCCTCGCCCAGTTGCATCTGTACCATGCTACCGGCAGGGCAGGTATCCGCAAAAGCATTCAAACCCTGATCATACCAGTGGAACATGGCTTCCTGACCAGTGCCCAGCAGATAAGGAACGTGAATTTTGATGGCTTCAGTCTGGCCGATACGATCCAGTCGACCGATGCGCTGTTCCAGTAAGTCTGGGTGTTCAGGTAGATCGAATAATACAAGGTGATGGGCAAACTGGAAGTTACGTCCCTCACTACCGATTTCGGAACACACCAGTACCTGCGCACCATGCTCTTCTTCCGCAAAGTAGGCGGCGGCACGGTCACGCTCAATGATGCTCATGTTTTCATGGAAAACGGCGGCAGGAATGCCGGAAAGAATACGCAGCGCATTTTCCAGATCCAGAGCTGTATTAGCGTTGGCACAGATAACCAGCACTTTCTCTTTCTTGAGCAGTTTGAGCAGATTAATCAGCCAGTCCACTCGAGGGTCGACTTTCCACCATGGGTCCATGTCTTCTACCTGAATCTGTGCCTGATAGGCCAGCTCGGGGTAGAGGTTGTGGCGATAATGGCTCTCTTCTTCGAGGGCAATTTCATACAGCTCAGGCAAAGGCTGAGGGTATCCCTGAACCGCACGACCAGAGAAACCACCCACGGCTGCGCGGGTATTCCGGAACATGACTCGGCCGGTGCCGTGACGATCCAGCAGGCGGCGAAGCAGTTGTGTTCGAGCGGTATTCCTAGTTTCTTCATCGCCCTGATCCAGCTCTTGATCGAGAGCATCAATCAGAGGCTTGCTGTCTTCCCCAAGGAAGCTGATCAGGTGGTCTCTTGCCCGGGGAGGCAGAGCCTTGTTCTCGTTATTCAGCAGTTCCTGAACAGCTTCAGCAACGGGTTCGTAACGACTCTCTTCCGCCTCGAAAGCGGCCAGATCGTGGAAGCGGTCTGGATCCAGCAGGCGTAAATGGGCAAAGTGGCTCTTGGCTCCCATCTGTTCCGGGGTCGCTGTTAACAGCAGTAATCCGGGGATCTGCTGGGACAGTTCTTCTACGCACTGATATTCCGGGTTTGTCTCTTCTTCAGACCAGATCAGGTGGTGGGCTTCGTCGACAATCAGGAGATCAAAACCAGCTTCCATCGCTTGTCGACGACGTTCATCGTCATGACAGAGAAAGCCGATGCTGCAGATAATCAGCTGTTCAGTGTCAAACGGGTTCTCATCGGAAGACTGGCGACAGCGCTCTTCATCAAAAACGCTGAAGCGCAGGTTGAAACGGCGCAGCATTTCTACCAGCCACTGATGTACCAAGCTTTCTGGCAGCAGAATCAGTACCCGGCTGGCACGACCGGTAATCAGCTGCTGGTGCAGTATTAAACCGGCCTCAATGGTTTTACCCATACCCACTTCATCAGCCAGCATGACTCGTGGCGCATGGCGCTGAGAAACCTCGCGGGCAATGTGCAGCTGGTGTGGAATCAGGCTGGTGCGTGGGCCAACCAATCCGCGCATGGGGGATTTACGCAGACCGTAGTTGTACTGAAGCGTTTTGTACCTTAGGGTAAAATTGCTGTTCTGGTCGATCTGACCGGCCAGCAGGCGGTCCTGAGGCTTGTTGAATCGAATGTGATTACCCAGTTCTGCTTCTGGCAGCTGGCCGGGCTCCCCGTCGGGAAGGGTTCCAAGATAAGTCAGCAGCCCGTTCTTTTCGATAACCTCGGTGACCAGCATTGTCCAGCCCTCGTGGCTTTCAACACGATCTCCGGGGTTGAACTCGACGCGGGTCAAAGGGCAGTTGCTTATGGAGTAAAGCCGGGTTTCACCGGTAGCAGGAAACAGCAGGGTGACCATTCGACTGTCAAAGGTGAGCACCGTGCCCAGCCCCTGTTCGGTCTCAGTATCACTAATCCAGCGTTGTCCAGAAACGAAACTCGTCATATTTGACTACTAACCTTGCCTGACTAACAGCCCGCTATTGTACGGTATCACTCTTCAGCGATAGCGCAGGTCGGAGATGGACCTGCAGGCTGTATTTAAAAAATGGTTTACGGTGAGGACTTATCTGTGAGCAGAGAAGTACTCAAATTACTCAGCCATCTCAATCATACGCTTCCCTGCAGTGTTTTGCGTGAAGATTATGACCGATGTACCAAAAAGCGCGCTATATTAGCGGAATCCTCTTAAATTGCACTACGGGGATGACCGAAATTCATAATGCAACGATGATTATAGACGGGAGTTTGCTTTCTATTTGCTCAGCTTTGCTTTATTGAGGCTTTAAGGCGGGGGTGCTGCACAGGAACCGCTCGCAGCCTGCACAGAGTTAATGTCGATAGATCTTTAGAAGTGGTAACGCAAGCCCATCAGTACATTGGTCGATTCAAGCTTGCCTTTGAAAGACTCGTCACCGGTGGCAGGAAGGTTTTTCAGCTCCCAGTCACCCAGATTTCGGTGTTCTACGCCAAGATCCAGGGCAAGATGCTTGCTGAATAAGTAAGAAACCCCGACACCAACCGTCCAGGCCATTTCATTGTTGGTGTTGTTTTCCCACTTTTCATTCCAGTTAGGGTTTGCGGAGAAGGTCTGCACTCCGGACGCTTTATTCCGTGCATAACCGGCACCGGCCATGAAATAGGGCGCAACGTGCTTATTGATGGGCATATCGTAATAGGCCTTAAGCATGTAGACCTCAGACTCAATGCTTATGTTGTTGTATCCGGTGCCTACGAGAAGAAAATTGAATGGACCTCCCCCTACCATTGTGCCGATCTGCAGATCAATCTGATAATCAGATGCCTGTTGCATTGACCCTTCAAGTTCTAACCGGAAATTCCGGTTAAACACAAATCCAAGACCCAAGGCTCCAGTGGAAGCGTCGTCACTATTGTCTTCTCCAACTATCCCATTGCTGCCATTTGTAGGTGAGGTGCCATAGTCCGGATCTGTTGGCAGAAGAAAGGGGTTAGTAGCCTCCGTATCCTTTATCTGTGTATAGGCAACTCCCCCGCGGGCAAAAGCATAGATATCGATGGCGTGGCTGGTGACAGGCATGGCAAGAACCATTCCTGCCAGTATTGCATTGAAAGCTTTAATCATTTTGTACCGTTCCATGGTTAGAATTTATTAATAGAAGTAACAACAGCTAACTTTCTAATTAAAAAGAATAGACAAAATATGTGCAGTAAGTATTCAGCTGGGAGTGGAAGGAAGCTTATAGCCCTCCCTGGCTAAGCTCCTGTCTTGTTCTTTGTGCTACCTGGTGAGATATGGGTTGGCTATAGAGCTGGTTAATACAGCGGCAAATTTATCTTGCCAGCTGCATTCTTAACCAGATGCCCGGTGGTGTACTGATCCCAGTGGTTGAAGAAACCACCTGGCCATTCTTCACCATTACGACGGTTGGTGTAGCGCTAATTCCCCATTGCCGGGCAATTACCCCTTTGTTGTCATTGACGGTTGGGAAATCATACTCGTGATGTTTCAAATATCCGGCTAACCGGGCGTTCTCTCCTGAAGAGAGCGCAACAGACACAACTTGATAATCGTTACTCATCCAGTTAACCGTGGGTGAGACAAACCGGCAGATCGAACACCAGGAGGCCCAGAAATAGATCAGCACGGGTTTTTCATAACTCATGGCCTTAACATCCAATGTTTCTCCCTGAAGGGTTGAAACCACCATTTCAGGCATCTCACCATCAGGTATTTCCTGACCTCGCCAGAGATCCATCGCAACGCTGACCGCAGTGAAGATCACGGCCATAAAAATGGCCTCACGAGTCCAGCGTTTCAGTCGTCCCGGTTTTCTGCTTTCTTTGTTGTTTGCTTCGGTCTTCTCAGTTTTTCCCTGTTTCATTGAGAATGTCCTCTGGCTTGCTCAATGGCCTTAATCACTGCATCACTGGTGAGGATAACCGGAAGCTCAATACCATCCGGGGCTCCCGGGCCATATACAACATTAAACGGGACTCCGTAGCGGCCATAAGACTGCAGAAAATTGGTTACGTACTCTGAAGGCTGCGTCCAATCACCTTGCATGGCAATCAGATTATCAGCGTGCAGTTGTGAATACACCGGTTCTCGCTGGAGAACGCCAACTTTGTTGGCTTTACAGGTGATACACCATCCTGCGGTGATATCCACGAACACCGTTTTACCCTGCTGAACGGCCCCCTGAATCGATTCTGTTTTTAATGGCTGCCATGAAATCTCTGCAGCAGGCTTTGGAGACAGGCGACCGTTTGTAAAACTGAGCAGTAAACCAGCAGCGGACACAAAGCTTAAAAATGCCAGAGTCATAACCACTGAACGACTGCCTTTGGTTTTCCCAAGTCGCCAGAGCAAACCGATAACAAAGATGACTCCGATAATCAGCGTTGCTGCTGCACCGACGAAACTGGTTATCAGACTAAGCAGCCACAAGCTGGTGGCCAGCATCATAAAACCAAACAGTGTTTTTACTGTATTCATCCAACGACCGGGTTTGGGTAGCAAGCTGGCCAGTTGTGGAAAGCTGGCGATCAATAACCACGGAATGGCCATGCCAATGGCCAGTGCAGTAAAGACCAGAAACAGGACAATGTAGTCAGCGCCCAGGGCAAAGGCGACCGCCGTTCCCAGAAAGGGTGCACTGCAGGGCGTTGCCAGTAAGGTTGCAAACATACCCTGAATAAAATGACCTGCGTAGGAGTTGTCACCTTTTGAGGCCAGCCAGGTGCTGGTGTTGCTGGATAACTGTATTTCAAAAAGGCCCATCATATTGGCCGCAAAAACAGCGGTCACCAATACCATTGCACCGATAAAATAAGGGTTTTGAAATTGTATACCCCAGCCCAGTGCCTGACCTGACAGCTTTAAGGCCGCCAGAAATAGTGCCAGGAGCCAGAAAGACACCAGAATGCCTGCTGCAGAAGCCAGAAACTGGCCACGAATCTGCTGCTTCTCCAGACCTTGGGTTGAAATAACGCTGCTGAGTTTCATGCCCAGTACCGGAAGCACACAGGGCATGATATTGAGGATTAATCCCCCGAGCAGGGCAATAACCATAATGGTCAATAGCCCTTTATCCTGAAGCCCTTTGAGAGGCTCATTTCCCAGTGTTGCCTGCAGCTCTGTGGCCAGATTCTGGTCAGTTATCACCAGAGGTAGGGCTCTATTGTGCAAATCAATGGGCTCAAGCCAGTTGGTCACTTTGAACGAGGCAGTGATTGTGTCCCCGTTTACCCGGATATTCGGAGTGTCAAAGATGAAGTTTTTCAGCTCATCGCTACTGCTATCCACGAATACGTCCGGATTTTTCCAGCCCTGTGGTCTGCTTATCTGGAAGATGGCGATTTCTTTTGCCTGATCCCAGAAGGCACCCATCACTTCAACCGTATTTGATGGCCTGGGAACCTGACTGATTCCCTGATTGTACAAATGCAAGGCCTGCTCAGAGAGGTCAAGCTGGTCAGGCTGAAAAGTCAGGCTCAGCTCATAGTCGTTAAGCACACAGATATTGGTGCATGAGGGCATGGTCAGTGTGCCAAGAAACCAGACTGGCTCCTGCATGTTGTTGACATGAATTGTCAGCGGAAAAACCACTCGGTCTTTATAGCCCAGGGTTTCTACTCCCATAAACGCATAACGACCAGGAATGGGCCAGTGCCACTCCACCTGATTCAGGTTTTCAGACTTACTCCAATCAAGAGAGGGGGCAACGCCACCTTCACCAGGCGATCGCCAGTAGGTTTTCCAGTCGCCATCCAGTTGAACTTCCAGCAGGCCTTCAACCGTTTTAGCCTGTGGGTCGGTTTCTCCGGTCAACATCAAACGAACCGAAAGCGGGGGGTGTTTGGGATCCGTTAACCAGCCGGTACTGACTTCACTGGCGGAAGCCATGAACGGTAAAAATGAGAGCAGTAAAATACTCAAAAATGATAGAACAGTAGCCAGGGGCTTAGCAGGGTGCTTCAATGCCAGATACTCCAATAGACACAAATCTACAGCGCGGGCTCAAATGCCAGCGAACATTCGGTGATTAGCGATTTGAGTTGTGTCTATTCTTGAAACACACACAGCACCAGGTGATGCCTTCGACGGGGAGTAATGGGTTCCGTCAGAGAGGGGAAAGTAACTTTGCTTCCAGCACAGAACCAAGCAAGGATCAGCAGTAACAGTGGAGCTAATAGAGCTCCGAGCTCGATCAACTGGGACTGGTTCTGAATCAGGTGATTGCTCAGCTCGCATTCCGTATCAGTAGATTCAGGTTCAGAAATATCCTGATGAAGGCCTGTATTGGAAGAAAAAATGAAGCCACTGTGATATTGATCGGCTTTAATCGGGCAGGCGCTACCCAATCCGGCTCGTTGCCACAGGCACACAGCCAGCACCATGCAGACCAGCAGTATTGACTGCCGGGCAATGGCCTTTTTTTGTGGCTGGCTGAGGTGTCTGCTGACCAAGTCTTGAATTCCACTCTGAATGACTCTTTAGAGTAAGCGATTATATCGACTATTGCAGGATTGGCTAACCGGTGGATTTGATCGGGAAGGTAATCTTTTCAATTTGAAAAGGTAAAGGACCGGATAATCAGGCAAGAAGCTTCGCCTCTTGCCCGCATGAGCCACGCTAAAAGTTTGCCTTGATTCGCTGCTGCAGATAATCGGCTGCAGTAATGGCCTCATACTTCTTCCTGGGTCCCTGGATCACCTCATTACGATTGGCCTGGCAGAAAAAAGCCATGGAATAGCGTGAACCCTGGTTTTCATCAGGTCTGGGCATTCTGACCCGGTGCAGGGTGGATTTCAGCTGATCATCACTCCAGCGCATCAGCATATCGCCAATATTACAGGTGATGATGCCGTCCATCGGGACCACATTGGTCCATTCGAGCTTGTTTTTACTGTCTTTACCCGGGCAAACCTGCAGTCCCCCCTGACCGGATTTTTGGAAAACCATGGTTAAACAGTCAAAGTCGGTGTGAGCGCCTGCACGCCAGATACCGGGTGTCGCTTTGCCTTCCATGGGGAGGTAGTGCAGCAGGCGCAAGGTGGATTGATAGTCTTCTGCCTGCCAGGTATGTGCTTTGTGGAAAAAATCAGAAGGAAAGCCAAGCTTGTCGGCAAAACAGGAAAGTATATTCATACCCAGTTGCCAGCATTGCTGCTCAAAGGTCAATAAGAAATCTTGAAACCCGTCAATGGTCGTTGAATTTTCATGACTCTCTGGCCAGAGCCCTGACATATGAGGGCGGGTAATCTGATAGGACTCCTTACGGTCAGCTGTTCCGGTGGATGGGCGAACCTGAGCCTGAAACTCCCAGCCAGCATTCAGGCCATCTTTCAGTGGGTACTGCTCTTTTTCCGCCATAGGCAGACTGAAAAACTGCTCAGAGTACTGAAAAGCCTTATTGATATCAGTCAGCGCAATGGAATGATTTTTTATTTGAAAGAAACCCACTTCCACGGCGGCATACCAGAGTTGTTCGGTTATTTCCGGTTTTCTCTCATTAAATCGACTGAGGTCAATGATTGGGATGGATCTCTGATCGTTCTCGGTGCCCCGGCTGCCCAGGTTTTTTTCCAGATTCAATTCTGTCAGTGAATAGTTTTGCTGACTGGTGGTTTGCATTGTCTTTCTCCAATAGTTGGGCAGAATTGCCGTTATTGGAGCAATGCCTGATTTCTGGAAGGAAATCTGCCGCTTCTACTCCAGAGTTGAAAAAATAAAGGGTTACAGCTCTGTTTTGGTCAGGCTCCAGGCAAAGCCGATCTTCTGAATCCACTGGATCAGCTTGAACAGGATCAGGCTGACCGCAGCGAGAAAGAACAGGGCGGCAAAAGCCTGTGGAATTTTAAAGTACGATGTTGAGAATTGAACGAAGTACCCCAGCCCCTGCTCAGCAGCGACAAACTCTGCGACAACAGCGCCAATAATCGACAGGGTAATGGCCACTTTCAGACCGCTGAAAATATACGGGGTTGCGTAGGGCAGGCGAATTTGCCAGATCTCCTTATGCACCGGCGCTTTCAGCGAACGGGACAGTTCAATCATTTCCGGGGGCGTTGCCAGCATGCCGGTGGTTGCAGAAACCACCAGTGGGAAAAAAGTAATCAGACAGGTAATGACCAGTCTTGGTGCTTCACCGGTGCCCAGAATAACAATAAGCAGTGGTGCAATGGCGACGACAGGTGTCGACTGAATGATGACCAGCAATGGGTAAAGAGTTCGAGCCAGAAATCGGGAGCGTACCATCAGCATGGCCATGGGAATACTGATGGCAATCGACAGCAAAAATCCCTGAAGAGCAATACTGACCGTAGCCCATAGATGTCCAACCCAGCGCTGGCTTTCAACCTGGAAAAAAGCTTCGGCAATATCACTGGGTGCAGGCAGAACAAACACCGGGATCTCTAACAGTCGGCAGATCAGCTCCCACAGAGGAATCAGGCTGACCAGCGCGAGTATGGGCAGCACTTTATGGGACAGAAAGGTTTTCATTGTCATGCGGCCACCCTGTCAGTCTGATAAATGTAATCGCGCAGTACTCGCGTGTAATAGCCAAATTCAGGATGCTGTAAAGTATCCAGAGAACGGGGTCTGGGCAGCTCGATCGTAATATTATCGACCAGCGTACCGGGCCTCTCACTCATGACCAGTACCCGGTCGGCCAGCAATACCGCTTCGGAAATCGAATGGGTGATGAACAGAACGGTCTTGGGTTTTTCCCGCCAGAGGCCCAAAAGATCAAACCCCATTTGCTCACGGGTTAGTGCATCCAGTGCGGAGAAAGGTTCATCCATGATCAGAATATCCGGATCAAGCAACAGAGCGCGGGTAATACCTACCCGCTGTTGCATACCACCTGACAGCTCATCGGGGCGATGGTGAGCAAACGCTTCCAGACCCGCCATGGTCAGAAGGGCCATGGCCTGTTCTCGATGACTTTGAGTAATGCGGCCGTACTTGTGTTTTACTGGGAACAGCACGTTATCCATTACGTTCAGCCAGGGAAGGAGCACCGGTTTTTGAAATACGATGCCCACATCCTCTCTCGGACCATCAACCTGCTGGTCATAAATCCGCACTGTCCCCTGGCTGGGGGTTATCAATCCCGATAGCAATCTGAGCAGAGTCGACTTGCCACAGCCGGAGGGGCCGACGACAGCAACAAACTCATGCTGCTCAATGGTAAAATTGACATTATTGAGCGCCAGTACTTTTTCGCCATTGTCTTTCTCATAGCTGTGAGAAATGCCGGAAAACTCTACACAGTGTCGCATGGTTTACTCTCCGTTAAGGCTGTCCGGGGTTACGGCAGATGCGGGGTTAAAGCTGGCAATATCCAACTGTTGCGCCCTGGCAGTCCAGCTCCAGGTGGTTGCCAGCCGCTCTGGATCAAATTTGCCAAGCCCATGGGAAGCACTGGCTTCGTTATATACCAGCCCCTTGATGGCCTTGATGGTGTCAGCGGCAACCTGTGCATCTACCTCGGGTACCTGTTTGTTAATGGCCACACCACTGGCTTCCGGGTTTTTCCAGGTATAGTCAATCGCTTTGGCAAAAGCCTTGATAAAGCGTCTGGCAACATCAGGGCGTTCTGCAAGGAATTGGTCGGAGGCGACCAGTGCCGTTGAGTAAAACTCAAGGCCTGCGTCGTACCAGGGGAGTACTTCAAGATCCTTTCCGGCATCTCTGGCCTGCTGGCGATAGCGCTCAGTGTCGGTCAGCCAGGAAATCACCACATCTGTGCTTCCAGTCATCAGCATCGGGTTCAGGGCGCCTGGGTTGGCTTTCACCAGATTGATGCTCTCTTCTTCAACATTGTTCAAATCCAAAAGCAGGGGAAGAAAGATATTGGATGAAGTAAATGGGGAGGTGGCTATGGTTTTACCAGCGACATCTTTGGCACTGTCGATGCCAGAGCCTTTAAGTATAAAGAAGGCGTGGGGCGCCTCACTGAAAACAGAGTGAACGGCGGTTACTGGAACCTGGTCATTGGCCTTGGCCATCATCAGGGCAACCAGGTCGGCCTGGCCGATATCGGCGGTGCCGGTAGCCAGTTTACTGATGGCATCAGTAGACCCTCGTCCCGAAGAGATTTTTACTTCAATATCCTGCTCGGCAAAAAAACCTTCATGAATGCCAACGTAAACAGGCGCCTTATCGCCGCCTGGCAGCCAGTCCAGCTGAAAAGTGACCTGGTCTGCGGCAATGGCCTGTGTGGAGGTAATGGCAAAGGCCAGTGAAGAGCAGAGTTTTCGTATCCATCGAGGTGTTGTCATTGTATGTCCTGCCACTGGGTTAAATAGGGGCTCAATGATGGGGCAGGTAAGAACTCCGGGTATCAACGCCTGCCACACTGGCTGAACTGTCAGTACCACGCCATCGTATAGACGGGCGCGTGACCATCACTGAGTGTGGTTGTGCGTTGAGCAATGACCCAGGCGACGCCTTGACAGCTTCTACTCAATGCAAAAACTTGCAATGACTCCTGAGCAAGTGGTGTGCCAGATCAAGGAATACCGCAAATGAAAGGGGGATCATGGAGAAAATCTGGAATTAATAAATTTTTGTTATGTATCCGTGCGCCAGAATGGTGCGGCGGGGGCTTCAGCTGCTCCATCACTTGGCATTTGCTATTAGAGGTATTTCTATTTCAGTCGCCGTTCCCAAGGGAAAGGAGTAGCGCAGGGTGGCAATGGCTTTTCCCCGCCTGAGTGCCAATGAAGTATTTTTGAGTGCTCTCTGGCTTGAAGATTGCTTTGATAAATCCAGAATATTTTGGAGTTGTGTATGAGTTTTCTAATAAAAAATGCCAGGGCGGTTTATGCACCGGGTTCACCAGAGTCAACGGACATTCGAATTTCAGAAGGCTTTATTACTGAACTGGGGCAAGGGCTCTTACCGTTGCCGGGGCACCAGGAGCAGGTCATTGATGCCTCGCACTGCGTCGTCTATCCAGGTTTGGTGAATACTCACCACCATCTTGCCCAGTCTATTCTAAAGGGAGTTCCGGAAGGGCTTAACCAGGGGCTTGGTGACTGGCTGGTTTCTGTACCTTACCGCTTCTGGCCAAAGGTTACTCCAGAGCTGATGTATCAGGCGGCCCGTCTGGGTTTCTATGAACTGCTCCGTTCCGGCACCACAACCTGTGCCGATCATCACTACCTTTATCACAAAAACACCAGCCCTGAAGTGGAAGCAGCAGTTTGGCAGGCAGCGGAAGAGGTGGGTATTCGTTTTGTGCTCTGCCGTGGTGGAACAACGACGCATGGCTCTCATAGGGGGATGGAGAAATCTGCCGTTGAGTCTGAATCGCTGGATCAATACCTTTCGCTTCTGGAAGGCACAAGAACCCGTCATCATGATCCGTCTCCCATAGCCATGAAACGCTTGGTGGTTGCGCCAACCAGTCTGGTGCATGGCAGTGAGCCGGATCACCTGAGAGTGATGGCTGATTATGCTAGAAGTCATCAGCTGAAAATGCACTCGCACTTACTGGAAGTGTCATACGACGATGAACAGGCGCTTGCAAAGTACGGCATGAGTGCCATTGATTATGCCGAGTCCTGTGATTGGCTGGGATCCGATGTCTGGTTTGCGCATCTGGTGAAGACGGATACCCATGCTATTCAGACGCTGGCTGAAACCGGAACAGGCATTGGTCACTGTCCAACGTCGAACTGTCGGTTGGGCAGTGGTATTGCCCCCGTGATTGAAATGGTAGAGGCGGGGGTTCCTGTCAGTATTGGCGTCGATGGCTCGGCTTCGGCAGAATCGGCTTCCATGCTTCAGGAGCTGAATCTCTCCTGGTTGTTGCATCGAACACAGCATGGGGCAGAAGCCACTCATCTTGACTGGGTTCTACAGTGGGGTTCCCAGGGTGGAGCGAAAATACTGGGGCTAGATGGAGTTGGAGAGATTGCGGTCGGTAAGGCTGCAGATATTGCTCTTTATAATGTCGATAACCCAAGAATGGTCTCTGTTCACTCTCCATTATGGGCTCCATTGATGTGTGGTGAGCCTGCCCAGGTGGATTATTTGTTTGTGAATGGCAAACTTCGGGTTGAACATGGCGAAGTAGCGGGTATTGATGAACGACAACTGGTTACTGATATCCACTCAGCCCTGACAGAGCTGACCAAACTGGTTTCTCAATAAGGTAGAGGGAGTCTCACTGGTTCTCAGGGAGTAATTCCATACGGCGAAAAGGTTCTCCACTTTTGAGGTATCCCTCAATAACTACATAGCGAAGAGGGTGTGAATGTTTTTTGTTCAGGTGAATGAATGCTTCTTCCAGAAGTGGCTCGTTCTCACTAAGGGGCATATAGCACCCGGTATCTTGATCAATAGGGAGTGCTAAGGTTCCCTGAACTGAAAAAAGATGCCACCGCTCCATTGAACAGGGAGAGACAGGGATTCTTTGGAGCAGCTGGTGATCACTGTAAAGCGATACGCTATGAATGCTGACGGCTCGAGAAGCGCTCGAATAAGGCCCATCAAAGATGGAAAGCTGGTAAAAGGATACCTGTCTCAGGGAGTCATCTTTCGTGAAGTGTGAAGATAGAAACCCCCAGCCATGTCGACCGGGAACCGGTACTACTTCTTCAAAGCTGGCAATTTCCAGAGGTGACTGGATGTGAATAATGGTGTCGTCAAGTGTACTCAGTGACCACTCTCCCGCTACAGCCGGTTGTTGCAGGAAAATGCATTGTGTCTGCAGTGTCTCCTGAGTCATGGTTTCCACTGTACCGGGAGGGTGGATGGTTAAGCCTTCAGGTGAGGTTCGTTTCTGACTGATTCTTATGGCGTCAACAGACGGGTCAATGGAAAAATGGAAAGAACCTGATGACCCGTTACGCTGTGGTTGAACGGGTCCTGAAAAATACCATTGACTATCAGTCAGTCTGGTTTTGTCAATGTTTGGCGTTGAGCTGGATAATTGCTCCATATTCTCTGTGAACTCACCCAGGGTCATGACCTTGCCTCCCGAAATGTTTGAGAGGGTGATCATGTCATCATAGGGGTGAAGTGATTGAGGATTTGAACTGGGTTCACAGTAAAAGAGATCGGCAACCGCAGTGTTAGCAGTGATGCTTGCAAGCAGCAGAGTCAAGGTAGTCAGGCGGCGTTGAAAACGACAATTTGAAGAAAAGTAAGGGGGGGAGCAAAGGTCAGTAACATTTTCTTTTTTATTATGTTTCATCTTCTTGGTTCTGAGTGCCCAGTGACTTTATATTGAAGTATAGGCGTACAGAGGTTGGGGCAGAGAGGCTTCAGGAGGTGAGAGCCTCCAAGAGTAAATAAGAGGATTTGAAATCGTAGAGAAAGAAGGCACTAAGGGATAGGACAGACTTGAATTAAAAAAGCATCGTGCCTTTATGCCTTCAAATACCATGGTTAAAAGCCAGGTCAAGCAACTGCTTCACGAATATCCACGGTATTGTCAGCAGCTGGTTCACTGCCTGACTGAATTTCCTGAAGTACTTCTGGCTTGCCTTTAAAGGCTTTGGCTAGAATGTCCTTGTTTCTGGACATCAGCAGGCCAATCTCTTCTGCCAGCTGCTCATCGATCTTGAAATTAGCTTCCAGCATGCCAGTGATACCGTCGGCCAGCTCGAGCATGCGATCGTGTTCTTCTGCGGCTTTTTTATCAGTAAACATGCTTCCATCCCGGTCAACTCGCCACATGGGTGTAATGGACATGGGCTTCCTCCTGTATTAGGTTCTAGTTACTGTATATAAATACAGTATTATTGTCTAGGCGGATCCGTCCAATAAGCCGAACAAGTGTAGACTTATCCGGCTTAATCGGCAGTTATCGGGTACGTTTTTTCGGATGAGGGCTGAAGCGTCGGGCGCTGCCTTTCACTTTCTTGGCCTGTACTTCGTTCTTTTTCAGTCGATCCTGAGGCTTTTTGTGGAAGGAGGGGGCGGGAGGCAGGTCAACCAGTGCAGCAAGAGCATCGATATCCTGCTTGTCCAGCTCCTGAAACTGCCCTTGGCGAAGGTGGTCAGGAATGATCATGCTGCCAAAGCGAACCCGCTTCAACCGGCTGACTTTCAGATCCTGAGATTCCCACAGACGACGAACTTCCCGGTTGCGCCCTTCCAGAATACAGACATGGAACCAGTGGTTGATGCCGGTACCACCCGAATCAACGATATCAGTAAAGCGTGCCATACCGTCTTCCAGTTCTACGCCTTCAAACAGGTTCTTTACTTTTTGGGGGGTAACAGCACCCATGACTCGTACAGCGTACTCCCGCTCAACGGTGTTGGAGGGGTGCATCAAACGGCTGGCCAGCTCACCATCATTGGTAAACATCAATAAGCCGGAAGTATTCAGGTCGAGTCGACCAATGGATATCCAGCGCTCGCCTTTCAGCTTCGGCAGTTTATCAAAAACGGTTGGACGGCCTTCTTTATCTGAACGAGTGCAGATTTCACCTTCAGGCTTGTTATAGGCGATAACCCGACGAATACCGGCAGCATAGGCATCCAGTTTTACGGGTCGACCATCGACGGTGACGGTATCAAAACGGGAGGCACGATCGCCCAGGGTTGCTTTTTCGCCATTGACCAAAACCCGGCCTTCGGAAATCCAGCGCTCCATCTCACGGCGCGAGCCAAGGCCAGCACCCGCCAGGATCTTTTGCAGTTTTTCGCCCTGCGGAGGGAGTGTGTCTTCAGTAGTCATGTGATATTGGCGGTGTGACCGCCCAGTGTTCAATAAGAGGATGGGCAGTATAACGGCAGGGTAGGGTGCAGACAATCGGGTTGAGCCGCAGTAAAATGTGGTGTTTGATATGAGCGGGTTGATCTCAGGGTTTGAATATACCCGTTGCCGTTGAATTTGCTACTTTGTTGGCTGCGCTCGCTCACTAGTGCGCCAGCCTGGGCCCGGTCACTTGGTATATCTAAGCTTTCAGACTTCACTCCCTGGCCGCTGCATAGCAACTCCAAATTCTTTGTGTATAGGTATGAAATAATTTGTGAAAAGGCTATCTCTGTCTGTAAAAAGGGAGTAGTATTCGTTAATCAAGAGAGTAGTAGAACTACCCATGGTGATGGGGATTTAAAGAATAGAAAGCAGTGGGCAGTAGCCTATAGCGAGTAACCTTCCTCCAAAGTCTAGAATTAGATGCTTTCCGACGATAAACCTTCGTCATTAATTCTCTCAAATTACCTTTGAAGTTGCATTTTTTTGCATTTGGCTTCAAAGATCCAGATGATCGTCCTGTAGAAAATCAAAAATAACGATTTTACCCTGACGCTGGATTTAAAACCCATACCCGGTTATATAAATTAATGTCCCTGGGTGCTTGATAATAACTTACTAAAAAATCAGGAATAATTAATGTTTGAATCAACTATTGAACGCCCCTGCAGCTGTTGTGGGAAGATGACGCACAATCAGGAACTTGTGATGATTCACGCTGGAAAATCACGTCCGGCACTGGTCGCCAAATGTTCTGGTGAGTGTGGAAAGGAAATCAGTACGCATGAGTCGCAAACATTGAATCAGATAATGGATAATCAGTATGCCCCTTTGCACACTGTGAAAATCTGGAATGTATTTCGCAGCGTAAATGCATAAGATATTGACAGAATAATTGTTTTAGTGAATACCATGAAAGTAATGTTCGAATGTAAAAAATACGATTAAAATGAGATGTCGTTTATTTCTTAAGCAATCAGTAAGACTTATTGAAGAAAATCAGAAAGCCTCAATTTAAGTACCGTAATGATATTTTGGATAGTACGTACATTGTTGATCGACACTATCAAATTGATCGAATCGGCGATTAAATTTCATGAATAAAAACTGAGTAATGGTTAAGCTGCAGCAGTTTTATGCTGCAGCCAGAACATTCAGTTTTACATATTATTCCTGCTGGTTATTTTTCTTGAAAATTCTTTTCCTGCCGCTGTAGCCATTAAATAATGCTTCATGTGAAGATCTGGAGAATGTGTCGCTTCGGTGTGGGTACTGAGCGATCCAGTCAACCAGCATATTCAGGTTTGCATCCTGTGCCTCTTTTGACTCGTATTTATGCGGTTCCCATGTGCGCTTTCTGGCGTTGGCAATGCAAGCTTCCACTGGCAGATCTAAAAAAATAATTTCGCTTGAAAAGGGCATAACGAGTGCCAGTAGATCAGAGTAACAGCCTTCTATTACCCAGCTTTTATTCAGGCTGACAAATGCCTCAATTTCCTGCCTGGATTCTGCTATCGACTTTCTCTCGGGTGGTGATACCGCTTTCCAGGCCAGAGAGTCCAGGTCAAGGTGCTGCAGACTCTCTGACCTGCACAATGTCTTTGCCAGCGTGGATTTTCCTGAGCCGGAATTGCCAAAAATTACGATTTTTTCAATCTGGACTCCTGGTGAGAGTGGTCTTCCATAGTTTTCAGATATCAGATAAACACGGCTATTTATACGAAAATCACGTCAGGTAGTATTTTTACACTGAGAGCCGCTGAGTAAATAGCTCAACCACAAACTCCAGAAATGCCTTAACCTTGGGGATTTTTACCCTGTGTTGTGGGTACAGGGCAAAGATATCCACGGGCTCCATTCCCCAGTTGGATAACACGGGAATTAACCGTCCTTCGGCGACTTCCTGTATACACATATATTCCGGGAATATGGCAACCCCCAGACCATCCAGAACTCCCTGTTTGATCATAGCAAAATCATCCGCCAACAGCCTTGGTTGTAGGGTCAGTTGTTTTCGTTTCCTGCCATTGGCCAGTTCTATAGAGTGTTCGCCATGGACGCTACCCATTACCAGTATATCGCAGGCACCTGGCTCCTTGCCTGTTTCACCACACAGCTCATCAATGGTTTGGGGGGTGGAGCGGTGATTAAAATACTCCGGGCTGGCAAACAGTTTGCGCTGCGCTGTGCCAAGGCGTCTGGCAATCAGACGGGAGTCGTTCAGCTTGCCCACCCGGATCAGCATATCGAAACCTTCTTCAATCAAATCCACACGACGGTTGACCAGGTTCAGCTGCATTTCCAGCTCGGGGTATTGATGGAGAAAGCGGGGTAGATCAGGTTGGAGTATCTGCTGACCGATGGATACCGATGTACCGATACGCAGGCGGCCACGGTGGCTATTCAGTACCTCTGATACAGCCGCTTCGGCAAGATCTACCTCTTCCTGAATTCGTTTGCAGTGGGTCAGGTAACGTTTGCCGGCTTCAGTCAAATGCTGGGTTCGGGTGGTACGTTCCAGCAAACGTACACCCAATCGCTCTTCCAACCTGGAAACCTTACGGCTGATATTGGCCTTGGGAATACCGATTCGATCGGCGGCCAGGGTAAAGCTGCCTGCTTCCACCACGGTCAGAAAGGCCAGCATATCGTTAATATCTGTGTTGCTAATAGGCATCATAAGGAACGTTATTGTTGTTAGAATTGTAATAATGTTATCCATTTTCTGGTATTTATCAAACAATGGTGCAGGCCTATTCTGTAATCATAATGATCAATAACAGGAGATAGCCATGTATCAGCTTTCAAGAGAATCCTTGACACTGGGTGGATTTGCCGGTCTGCGTGAGTATCGAATTGTGACTGACTCCCGCGTATTTGGTGGTCATAAATCACCGGAAGCTTCTGAAGGGATAGGTAATTTTGTTTACCTGGCAGATGCACGGTTCAATCCAAGAGGGGAGACCCATATGCACCCCCACAGTGAGATTGATGTGATCTCAGTGATGGTAGAGGGGCGGGTTGCTCATGAAGGCTCTCTGGAGCACGGAAAAAGCCTCGAAGAGGGGGATGTACAGGTTCAGCGTGCTGGTGGTGAAGGGTTCAGCCATAACGAAGTTAACCCTGATGACATCCATAACCGTATGTTGCAACTCTGGGTTCTACCGGAGCAGGCAGGGCAGCCTGCGGGTTATAAATACTACAGCCCTGAATCAGGCAAAACCACGCGTATTTATGGTGGTCGTCAAGGTGAGAGTGAAACCTTCGACAGCCACACTACAATCGATATTGTTCATCTGAATGCCGGTGATACCACTGAACTACCGAAGGAAGCATTGGTGTATGTTTTTGCCGGTGAAAGTCTTGTTAGTGACAGGGATGAAACGGTTACAGTAAAGGATGGAGATCTTGTTCGAGGTCACAACCTTCAGGTGAACACGACTGGAGGTGTCAGTCTGGTAGTTGTGGCTGAGGGCTGAGTGTCCAAGAAGTAATTATATTTACGGTGAATAAAGGTATTGGTTAAACCAGTACCCTATTCCCGATTCTATGTGCTTCAGGTTAATTATTCGTAGCTGCGACAGTGATAAGTACTGTAAATATAATGCTATGTAAGGCTGCAAAGGCTTTTGATGATCGGTTAATACTTCTGCACATAGCCCTTAATTGACGATCGGATATATCTCGATATCCACCTTCAAACAGAAAAATAAAGGCGGGTTCTTTTGTGCCGGCGACCATACCGGGTAAACGGCTAGGTGAACCCATGCGAACCCAAAGGGTGTGGTGATGTATTTCCATATAGGCGAAAAGCTCCTTCGCCTTCCGGGTCAGGTAAATAATACTTATGGTCAGAAGTGTCAAAAACAGTGCTGGCAACATGTTGGTCATTTACCTTTTAGTCAAAACAGCATAGTGGTGACAATCTAGTGAAGTGATGAAGGCCAGACAGTACAGCGCATAGCTGTTATGCAATATTGCCTTAGATGATTCATGTTGTTAACAGAAAAGAAAGAAAAAGATAAACATGACAAAACAACTGATGGATCCTGCAGGTATGGCTGCATAAGTAGGAATCAATAGTTATATATTTAGTACTCATGATTTCGGGTAACTACTTGCATGTAAAAGCAGATGATCTATTAATTATTGCGCGGTTACATAGCTGTACACGGTATTACGCTTGGTCTGGCTTTTACTGCTTTTTAATTGAGGCTTGTAGTGGTCGTGACTCATCGACCTTTGGTGAGCCTTTCCTTGTTCCCGAAACATAGCTTCCAGGTGTTGTACCGGTGGATAGCGTTTTGCCTTATAAGCGAGAGTTGGCAGAAAATGAAGTTCGAACCGGGCTTATCCAGTTGAGCCTGAAAGCAGATACCAGTGAACCTGTTGAGCAGATCAGAGATAAAATGCTGGAGGCCCATCTTCCACTTATAGAACGGGCTGCGGAGCAGGGTGTTCAGATACTTTGTTTTCAGGAAGTATTTACTCTGCCGTATTTTTGTCCAAGTCAGGACAAGCGCTGGTATCAGGCTGCAGAAAGAATCCCCGAAGGCTTCACTACCCGAAAAATACAGGAACTGGCAGAAAAGTATCGGATGGTGATCATAGCCCCTGTCTATGAACAGACGATGGCAGGGGTTTATTACAATACGGCTGTCGTTATTGATGCCGACGGAAGTTATCTGGGAAAGTACCGGAAGACTCATATTCCTCAGGTTGCCGGCTTCTGGGAAAAGTTTTTCTTCAAGCCGGGCTCTTCCAACTGGCCGGTTTTCCAAACCCGGTATGCCAAAGTCGGTGTATATATCTGTTATGACCGGCACTTTCCTGAGGGCTGGCGAGCGTTGGCTTTGAACGGCGCTGAAATCATTTTTAATCCCTCTGCCACCGTGGCAGGTTTGTCTCAATATCTCTGGGAATTAGAGCAGCCAGCCAGTGCTGCCGCCAATGGGGTGTGGATTGCTGCTATCAATCGGGTGGGAACCGAAGCCCCCTGGAATATCGGAACATTCTATGGCTCTTCTTACTTTGTGAACCCCTGGGGGCAGATTACTGTTCAAGCGAGCGAAGGGCATGATGAGTTACTGGTGCATGATCTAGACTTGTCCCTGACTCAGGAAGCAAGGGACAGTTGGCAGTTCTTCCGTGATCGTCGTCCTGATCTATATAGCAAGCTTACACAGAGCGAATAAGCATCAGGCTGACTATATATTAACTTCACTTTTTCTGATGGAGACGTGTGATGGGGCTTCTGATAAAGGGCGGCACAGTGGTTCATCATGATCGAAGTGAAACGGCTGATGTTTATTGTGCCAGCGGGTTTATCCATAGCGTAGGAGTGAATCCTGATGTTCCGCTCGGGACGGAAACCGTTGATGCCCACGGGTGTCTGGTGATGCCTGGAGGGATTGACCCCCACACTCATATGCAGTTGCCCTTTATGGGGACAGTGGTGAGCGATGACTTCTACACTGGCACCCGGGCAGCCCTTGCTGGTGGCACCACCATGATTATCGATTTTGTCATTCCGGCCCCCCGACAGTCGTTGATGGAAGCTTTTTCAACCTGGCAGGAATGGGCCGAAAAGGCGGTAGCGGATTACGCTTTTCATGTGGCCATCACCTGGTGGGATAAAAGCGTCCATGATGATATGGGCACTCTGGTAAGCGACGAAGGTGTAAACAGCTTCAAACATTTCATGGCCTATAAAAACTCTATCATGGCCACTGACGATATTCTGGTAGGGAGCTTCAACCGGTGTCGTGAACTGGGGGCGATTCCCACTGTACACGCAGAAAATGGTGAGTTGGTTTTTTACTTGCAGCAGGAGCTACTGGCAAAAGGGATTACAGGCCCAGAAGCTCATCCCCTGTCACGTCCCCCCCTGGTTGAAGGCGAAGCCGCTAACCGTGCCATTCATATTGCGGGAGCCCTGGGTTCCCCCATCTACATTGTTCATGTTTCTACACAGGATGCGGTGGATGCCATTGCTTATGCCCGGGCTCATGGTCAGGAAGTTTTTGGTGAAGTCCTGGCGGGCCACTTGCTGATTGATGACTCAGTTTATCAGAGTAAAGATTGGTCTTTTGCAGCTGCTCATGTAATGAGTCCTCCTTTTCGGTCGAAGGAGCACCAGCAAGTGCTCTGGAATGCTTTGAAAAGTGGCACTCTGCAGACCACGGCGACCGATCACTGCAGTTTCTGTGCGGACCAAAAAGCCATGGGTAGGGATGATTTTACGAAAATACCCAATGGCACTGCCGGTGTGGAGGATCGGATGGCAGTGATCTGGGACAAGGGCGTAAACAGCGGGCAGCTTTCTGTGAATGATTTTGTGGCGGTAACTTCAACCCATGCTGCACAGATCTTCAATATCTATCCCCGTAAAGGATCTGTCTCAGTAGGGGCTGATGCAGATATTGTCGTATGGGATCCGGAAGCTACGAAAACCATCTCTGCCACTACTCACCATCAGAATGTGGATTTCAATATCTATGAGGGAATGCAGGTTCGGGGACTGCCCATAAAAACGATCAGCCAGGGTGAGCTGGTCTGGAATAATGGAGAGCTCCAGGCACCTGAAGGGCGGGGTCGTTTTGTCCGACGACCAGCGTATCCACCGGTCTATGAAACACTGACCAAACGAAACGTACTTACTCAACCAGAAGCGGTTAGACGGGGTTAACTTGTATAATGGCTGAACAATCACAGGCAGTAGAAGACAGTTTGTATGAACTGGAGATTGGTAGTCATCTGCAAGACAGCAGGTTATTTAATAACAGCATCGCACCAACCCGGATAAAGGAGAGAAACTGGACATCGGGTGATATCGCTGCCCTGTGGGTAGGTATGGCCATATGTGTACCAACCTATACCTTGGGCGGTGTTCTTACTGCTTTTTTTGGCCTTTCCGTTATTGAAGCACTGATCACCATTCTACTTGCTAATACCATTGTGTTGATTCCTCTTTGTCTGAATGCATTTCCGGGAACCAAATACGGTATTCCGTTTCCGGTGGTTTTACGTTCCAGTTTTGGCACTATTGGTTCAAATCTGCCCTGTATGATCAGGGCTACGGTTGCCTGTGGCTGGTTTGGGGTGCAGACCCTATTTGGTGGGATTGCTGTTCATCTACTGTTTTCATCGTTTTCCAGCGATTGGGCCAACCTGGGAGAAACCGGTGAGGTCATTGGCTTTTTTATTTTTATGCTTCTGAATCTAGTGGTGGTGATCCGGGGAGCTGATTCTGTAAAAAAAATGGAAGCTTTTTCTGCTCCGCTATTGCTGGTGGTATCAGTAGGGCTAATGATGTGGATTGTCCCCAGGGTGGATATTGTTGCCCTGGTGAACGAGCCGGCAAATCGTCCAGCGGATACGTCATTGTGGAGCTATTTTTTTGGTGGGCTTACGGCGATGGTTGGTTTTTGGGCAACGCTGTCGTTGAATATTCCTGATTTCAGTCGTTATGCCCGTTCCCAGAAAGATCAGATTAAAGGACAGGTACTAGGTTTGCCCCTGACCATGTTCTTTTTTTCCGCTCTGGGTGTAGTAATGACTGCAGCGACTCCCTCACTGTTTGGTCATACGATCTCTGATCCGGTGCATCTTATTGGGATGATAGATAACACCACGTGGAAGGCAATGGCGATGGTATTGATCATTATCGCTACATTGTCCACCAATACCGCAGCCAATATCGTTTCCCCTACCAATGACTTTCAAAACCTGTCACCCAGGCATATTAATCACACTCGTGGTGTTATTCTGACTGGTTTTATTGGCCTGTTGCTGATGGGGTTTGAGCTCTTAAAGAAAGTCGGGTGGCTGGATTCGGATATTTCAATTGAGGCGATGTACAGTGGCTGGCTCCTGAGTTACTCCAGCCTGCTGGGACCCATTGCTGGAATTATGGTTGTGGATTATTTCTTCGTAAGACGACAGGTGCTCAGTGTTGAAGATCTTTACCTACCTGATGGGGTTTACCCAAAAGTGAATATGGCAGGTATGGCCGCTTTTCTGGTTCCCGGTAGTTTAAGTGTGTTCGCCATGATGACCGGATCATTGGCGTGGTTTTACCATTATGGCTGGTTCTGTGGGTCCCTGATTGGCGGCGCTTTATACGCGTTATTTAATATCAGGCAGCTTACCAGAGCGTCTGCCTGAGTGGAGAGCAACCAGCCTGTTTTAGAGGGCCAGTTTTTCAATCAGTTCTGAAAAAGACTGCTCAATGGATTTGTTGGCAGTATCAATCCGGATTACCTCTCGATCCCAAGGGGCATATTGTCGGTGTTGTATAGAATTCCAGTCGGGTAGCTTCAGGTTAGTGACTGAACAGCTGCGGCTCTTGGCTCGTTGCTGGTGCGCAACTGTGTCAGAACAGTGAATCTCAATATTTATAAAGTTGGCGGTAGTTTGGATTGCAGTTTCCTGCCATTCATCCCGTGTTAATTTAATGGGATTACAGGAGTCTGATACGACGCTGATTCCTAGTTTCAGGTTGTCTTGAACTATTCGATAGCTCAGACGATAGCCTTCACCTTCAACCTTAAGGCTGCAAAGGTCTCTAAGTCCTTGCTCAATAGTATCAATGCGAACGTACATTGCTCTCAGGTGTCTTGAGAGTAATTGAGCTAACGTTGATTTTCCTGAAGCAGGTAGGCCAGAAAAAATATACAGTGTAGGAATGCCCAAATAGCCTCCATTACAGTGTCTAAATTGAATTAGCGTCAATCTGAAAACCAGTCTTTTAGCTGTTTATCCAGCCCTTAGATATGAACACGGATTCTGCCAGCAGAGGTGCACCCCTGAAAGTAATTACCGTGATTCCAGTAGCGTTGGAAAACTAGTCAGTCCGCTTCATAAGCTTTACATGAGCTTCCATCTCTTCGCTGATCTGCTGGCGCATATTCATCAGCCGGATTGCTGACTCACGCAAATTGATGTCTTCTTTTGTCTTGGGTACCCACTCCTTAACTTTGGTTGGTTTTCCATTTTCATCAACAGCAACCATAATCACGATGCAGTGTGTTGTTAAAATATTATCGAGATTTTTAGGGTCACTGGCCTGAACATCAATGGCTATGTGCATGGATGAGGAACCGGTAAAAATCACCTTTCCCGTAACTTCAACCAGATGACCGACATGAATCGGGTTCACAAATCGAATGCCGCCTGCGTAAGCAGTAATACAGTATTTGCCACTCCAGCCAGCGGCACAGGCATAAGCCGCCAGATCAATCCACTTCATGACTGCGCCACCGTGCACTTTCCCGCCAAAATTTACGTCACTGGGTTCAGCGAGAAAACGTAGTGTTACTTCGCGTTTGTTTTTTTTCATTTCTATTTCTTTTAATCCGTGCTCTCAGAGTAATATTCTAATGAATAGTGAACCTATTTAGAAAGCATGATGTCTATGTGGAGCGAATATCTATCGTCTAAAGGTTTGAACATGAATGGCGCAACTGGTGCAGCAGCCTCTGTTAATGGGGCACACTTTAATGGTTATGAGTCCAGTGATAATCCAGCAGCTGTAGATGCTAATGTTGCGGGTGGTACATTTCGAAATAGTACTCCTGAAGATCATGCCAATTACCAGCCTGTAGGTGGTCGCGTTCCCAATGCTCATATGCCAGAAGGTACTTTTATGACTCAGTCACAGGCAGAGAGTGATCCTTGCGAGTCTTCTTCCTTAAGTCGTAAAGATGGTTCAGACCATGAGGATTCTGACAGCGGTTCTTCTGAGTTATCTAACTTTGGTTCCAGTTTAAGTTCAGAAGAGGCAGGTGCCAGTCGGTTGGCGCAACGCTTAGAAGATCTTACGGTAGGATCCACTGAAAATGCTGCGGAACCCTGTATAGATAAGCTGAAAAGACTATTGGAAGATCTGACGGTAAAGCTGATGGAGCTTGAATCATTATCAGGGCAGGCAGATAGTGAAGAAGGTAAAGCAAAGTATGAAAATGCAATAGAGGAACTTGGTCTGATGATCGGAAACTCTATTGGTTCTAACTTGTCAGATGATCTTCAGGAGTTAAATAAAACCGCTTGTGGAATTCAGTCATGGCTGGAAAAAAATAGTAAATTAATTGGTAAGTTTGAAGTTCAACCTGGGGGGATTAGAGTACCTGATGTAAAAACCGGAAGTTTATGTAATGTACAGTTCGATGGTTATATCAATGGTGTTGCTAATTCAGGTGTGATGGTTGTTTTGAATGAATTAATGAAAAAAATTGATTCTTATCTGGGTAAGCATGACATACAGCTGTCAGGCTATTGCCTCTGCACTCGTGCGGAGGACGGAATATATAAACCTGTACTGTCCCTTTCATTATCATGGGTAAATAATAGAGAGCTAGCAGATTTTACTTTCCTGTTAGATGGCGATAGTCAGAAAGGTATTCCGTACTTTTTTGATGAGTTGAATGGGTTTTTACGGCCTGTATTCGGTGAAATGCGTGAAGCGGGTGCTTCAGCTCCGGAAAGAAGTTTGGTGGAAAGTTATCAGTAGCAGGTGGTTGATGAGTCTTCCCTCGAAGGCGGTCGTGCTGACTATAAATCTACGAGCCTTTAAGGCACATGCGTCAAAGGCTTCAGTTCATTATCTTTTTCGTTATCGATGCGATCAGCGGTTTTGGTAGCACCCTTGCCAGACGAATCAGCCATTTCAGGGAGAATGGAAAAAGATAGTCCTGTTTCTCTTTTTCCATAGCATGGATGATATGCTTGGCGGCCGAGTATTCCGATATTTCAAAGGGCGCAGGAATACCATCATCAGAAACTCGTTCTGTGGCAACGAATCCCGGGTAGAGGGACAGGAATTTAATACCCCACTGGGCCAGTTCGATTCGGCAGGTATCCATCAACATACGACCTGCGGCCTTAGCTGCTGAGTAGGGTCCTTGACGGGGAAGTCCCAGAAACCCAGCTAATGAATTGGTATGTGCAATCAGTCCGTAGTTTTGTTTTTTCATAGCAGTTATCAACGGCAACAGGCTGCAAACCAGCGTGTTGTAGTTGATCGCCATGTTATGCAGAACCTCATTAACCGTTGTTGATGCCATATCAAAAGCAGGGCCATCAGCGACATTGATGAGTGCCGCATCAACGATGCCAAATGTAGCAGTAGCCAAGTCAACGGCATCTTCCATCTGTTGAGAACAGAGAGCATCAGCGGCAACGGGTAAACATTGGCTGCCATTATTAATAATGTCTTCTGATAAGGAAGTCAGCAGGTTTTCCCGGCGAGCCAGTATCACAAGGTTATTGTCTTGTTTGCTTAGTTGCAGAGCGACCTGACGACCAATACCGGAAGATGCGCCAATGATCATTATTGTTTTTTTGGTAAGGCGCATGGTGGTTTATATAAAAAGTGTGGACATAAAAGAAGAGGCTTCTAATTAGAAACTCTCTTACTTTGTGGTTAAAGTCAATGTAGGGACTCATCGGGTTCTTCGGAAGGGTTAGAGGGTTCTTCCGAAGACAATTGTTCAACAGTAAGCTGGTCACCTGATAATGGTTCAGCTACGTCACTTATACCAGATTCTGAACCGGTTGTGTTTTCTTCCAGGTCCAGTGCAGGGACTTTCTGTTTTTTGATCAGGTCATTAAAGCCAGTGGGCAGTTCGGCTTCCATGGCATCCAGTTCATCAAAGAGCTCTTGGGCTGAACGCTCTTTGATAACCTCCTGATCTTCCAACTCTGGCTGCTCCAGAGTGCCACCAGCCTGGGCCAGTGCTTCGGCAATTTCCGGCGGTATCTCCAGTGATTTTGCGATTTCTTCAAGATCCCGAATTTCCGATAACGGTGGTAATTCGTTGAGGTTCTGAAGGTTGAAGTAATCCAAGAACTGCCGTGTGGTAGCAAACATGGCCGGTCTTCCGGGCACATCCCGGTGGCCGACGACTCGAACCCATTCACGTTCCTGCAGAGTGCGGATAATGTTACTGCTGACACTGACACCACGAATATCTTCAATCTCCCCACGGGTTATGGGCTGGCGATAGGCGATCAGAGCCAGGGTTTCCAGAAGGGCGCGGGTATAGCGTTGGGGTTTTTCGTCCCAGAGTCCGCCAATCCATGGCGCCATTTGCTGACGCACCTGGAAACGGAAGCCTGAGGCTACCTGTTTCAGCTCAAAGGCCCTGCCTTCACAGGCTTCAGAAACCACAACCAGTGCTTCGCGGATTTCATTACCGTCTGGACGATCTTCTTCCGGAAAAAGGGCGGCCAGTTGTTCGATGTTTAGGGGGCGGCTGCTGGCCATGATGGCCGCTTCCAGAATCAGTGAGAGTTCAGGCTTTTCGCTCATTTATTCAATCCGTGCTTTCACATGAATCGGGCCAAAAGGCTCGCTCTGTACCAGTTCGATCAGGGATTCCTTGATCAGTTCCATAATGGCCATAAATGTCACCACCACACCCAGTCGGCCTTCACTGACCCGGTAGAGGGCCACAAACGGTGTAAAACGTTCGGGGGAGAGCATGGCAAGTACTTCACTCATTCGCTCCCGAACGGAGAGGGCCTCTTCAGCTACATGGTGGTGCTCAAACATATCCGCCCGGCGCATAACTTCGCTGAGAGCAACCAATATGTCTTGCAGATCAACATCCGGGTGAACCTGTGCGCGTTCATAATCGGGTGCCTGAACCTTTGATGGCCAGGTATCCCGACCCATTCTGGGCAGTTCGTCAAGATCCTCCGCTGCTTTTTTGAAGCGTTCGTACTCCTGCAGGCGGCGAACCAGTTCAGCACGAGGGTCTTCTTCTTCCTCTTCACTTTCACTGACTCTGGGTAGCAACATGCGGGATTTAATTTCCGCCAGAGTGGCTGCCATCACCAGGTATTCTGCCGCCAGTTCAAACTGGGAACTCTCCATCAGTTTGACGTACTCCATGTACTGATGGGTGATCTGGGCGACCTGGATATCCAGAATATCCATATTGTTGCGTTTGATCAGATAGAGCAGAAGGTCCAACGGACCCTCAAAGGCTTCCAGGAAGACTTCCAGAGCATCAGGAGGGATATAGAGATCATCAGGCAGTTTGGTGAATGGTTGACCCTTAACCAGTGCCAGCGACCGTTCTACTTTTTCAAGTGCATCGGTTACGGTGTCTGCTTCCGATGGGGCTGGAGCCTGTTCTGGTTGTTCGGCCACGGCTTCCGTCGTGGTCATGGGCAGTTCACCTCTTGCTGGCTGCTCGTCGGGCTCTGTATCAGCCCTGACAGGGGTACGGAGGTTTGACGGCTTATTTGTTAATCAGTTCCATCATGCCTGCAAGGGCGGGGCTCTGTCTAGAGGGGAGTTACCGTGGGGCGGGGAGGATTGTATTAACCACAAAGACAAAGAGGCTCAAAGTTACTTTCATCAAGTTGTGCTATATCGCTTTGCGATTAACTCTTTGGGCAGAGGGAAGGGGAGTGGTGACTATATAAAATAACCAGTTGATAGTTTAAGTGCGGACAAGCTTAAGTTCTTTGGGGACTTCACTCAGTTGATATGTATCTCCTGTGCCTTGGCGAATAGTATATCCTTTATTCTCGATCTCAAGTGCACTGCAGCCACGTAAGTCTGCACACACTCCAACGATAACAGTTTTCTGAGGCAGTTCTTCGAGCACCTTACAAAACTTCAGGATAAGGATTGTTCCTACTTCAATATCACTGCCAGCCAGGCTTCGCAGTTTTTCGCACCCTAAAGCATCCATCTGTGCAGTAATTTTAAGTTCACATGCGATTTCTTCAATTGCTTTCAGGCCGCGTATACTGAATGCTTTACCAGTGTGAATTTTTCCGAAAATCCCTTTGAGCTGATTGCAGTTGCTGATGAAAAAAGAGCCATCAACTGCAATTTCACTTCTTATTTCTTCAATTTGACAGTCCCGTATCTCAAACCGACCTTTTACTGTCAGTTTTCCAGGCATGGATACTATTGTTTGTTTCTCCAGCCTCAGGTCTGACTTGACAATGTAATGGGTATCCTTGATGAAATACTTGCCATTAGATGAAGTAGCCAATTCAATAAAGTATGATTGGGTTATGACTACTTCCTCATGAAGTCTCTGAGGAACAGTAATATGAAGGGAAACGTAAGTAGTGGGGGGGGCTGTAAGCGGGGTATCCATTAATAAAAACACTCTAACAAAGTCTTGGGCAAGCAATGGATGTATCTGATAACTCAATAACAGATACATCCAGGTGTCAGGCACCTTTCAAGCTTTGTTTGATTTAAGCCTTAAAAGTTCCATGTTTTTAGATCTTCACTATCAACGATAGTGAAGCCCCATGGCATCACGGACTTCTTTAAGGGTGTCCTGAGCTTCATCCCGGGCTTTTTCACAGCCTTCGGTAATAATACTTTTTACGACGTCGTGGTTATTTTCCAGCTCCAGCGCCTCAATTCGAATAGGCTCCAGCTCAGCCTGTACCGCTTCAATCAAAGGCTTTTTGCAATCCAGACAGCCAATGCCAGCAGTGGTACATCCATTCTGCACCCAGTCCTGGCGCTGCTGGTCGGAATAAAGTTTATGGAATTGCCATACAGGACACTTCTGTGGGTCGCCCGGGTCGTTTCTGCGAATACGTGCGGGATCAGTGGGCATCTTACGGATTTTTGCATCCACATCATCAGTACTCTCCCTGAGACTGATGGTATTGTTGTAGGACTTGGACATTTTCTGCCCGTCAAGGCCCGGCATCTTGGCATGAGGTGTCATCAAGGCTTGGGGCTCGGGCAGGATAACTTTACCGGTACCTTCCAGGTAACCAAAGAGGCGCTCCCGGTCCCCCAGGGTAATGTTGTTCTGCTCTTTCAACAATGCTTTGGCTGTTTCAAGTGCTTCATCATCACCTTTTTCAAGATAAGTTTTGCGCAGTTTTCGGTAGATTTCACCCTGTTTTCTACCCATTTTCTTTATAGCCAGCTCGGCATTCACTTCAAAACCAGGTTCTCGGCCATAAAGATGGTTAAACCGGCGGGCGATTTCACGGGTGATCTCAACATGGGCTTCCTGGTCCGCACCGACAGGTACACTGCCTGCACGATAAGCCAGAATGTCCGCACTTTGAAGCAGTGGATAGCCCAGAAATCCATAGGTGGACAGATCTTTTTCCCTAAGTTTCTCCTGCTGGTCTTTATAGGTCGGTACCCGCTCCAGCCAGGAGAGCGGGGTCATCATGGAGAGCAGTAGGTGCAGCTCGGCGTGTTCCGGTACACGTGACTGAATAAAAATTGTGGAAGAGCCTGGGTTGACTCCTACCGCCAGCCAGTCAATGACCATGTCCAGCATATGCTGTTGAACGTGCTGTGGATCTTCATAATGAGTAGTGAGTGCATGCCAGTCTGCAACAAAGAAAAAACAGTCATATTCGTGTTGCAGTGTCAGCCAGTTTTTCAAAACACCGTGATAGTGGCCGAGGTGAAGCCGGCCAGTGGGTCGCATACCAGATAAGACTCGCGACTGAGGGTCTACAGCGCTCAAAGGGCTCTCCCTAATTCATCCTGAGGGGACAGGGTACGACAGTTTTAGTCCAGGGGAAAGAGGGGGGCTTTGGACGAGCTCTGCTTGAAACAGGAAACGTTGTCTTTGGGCATATAAATTCATCATTCATGTTTGTTGTTTTGGTATTAATGATTTGGCTGCTGTTCAATTATTTTCATCATGTGCTCAGTATAGTGACGTTGCCTCGGAATAGTTTGAAATTGGAAAATAAATAATGATTGACCGTATGAATATTCTTTGAAATTAACTGTCTTAACTGCGCCCTATTCTAATAATTTGTCGTGAGAGAAAAAGATGCTACCAGCTACTGCACATAACACAGGAGTTAAATTGTGGGGAGGGGGGGAATGAATTTGAAACACAAGCTTTACCCACGAAAGCATCCAAAGCCGTAATCAAAGTCACGACAGTCATTACTGCAAAGGTAGAGCGTGAAACTTTGAGTACTAAGCATTATAAGAAGATTGAAGATAGAAAAATAACACTTGATGATCAATTGTTAAGGTTGCCATTTTTAAATAGTCACCAAAAAGTCAAGCCTTCAATAAGACTTACCAGGGAAGCTAGAGTGACTGAAAAACAAAAAGGAACAGTGGCTGATCGTCTTGATGGACATGAAGAAAAAATTGTGGAAAAGGCAACTGGTTTAGGTAAAGACGTAAGTATGCGCTGGGCTAATGTAAAAAAACAGTTGCCAGATTTCATGCAGACTTGTCCATCAGGATATCAAATATCTGCTGATCTGGAGCTTGAGTGTTCTCTTATTGAAGAAAATGTTTCTCAGGTTATCAAAATGAATAGAGAGTATCGAGCACATATTCTGTCAACTTACCCTACGGATAGAAAATTTGAAAAAATGCATTTAAAGATTAAAAAGCTTGAAAAAGAGTGTGAAGGAAAGCCAAAAGAGCTTCTGATAAGAAAGATGATTGAGCTGGACTTGCCTGAAACAGTGCCTGATTATACCGGGGAAGGGCTAAAGGCTAACTCTTTCGATGAGTTATGGGAGATTGAATCGAAGGAGGTTCGTGAAAAACTAATACCATCTCAAAAGATAAGGTTTGATGCGTGTCAAGGGTTTAACCATCAAAAAGTAATAGGGAAGGATGGTTATAACGATAAGGCGATAGCATTATGTTATCAAAAGTATCTTCAGGACCATTTGAAATTTTTGATGTATCTTTTTCATGGTTTAGTAGCCACTGAGAAGTGTAATGTTAAACCAAAATCCAAATTTGAACCTGAGCCTGAAATAACACCAGAGTATGATTTCCCTGATTTATTAATCCTGGTTGGAAAAGATACTCTGTCTTTGGTTGTAAATTCACTCGATTATTTAAAGGTTGAAGACTGGCAAATTATGACTGCTGAGCAAGTTGTTGGATATAAGGAAGTGCTGTTTTTATGGAATGATATGTTTGATATTGATCTTCATGATCTGTCTGATGTTACCGCTAGGCTGATCGTTCTTGTAACTCTTAAAGAGTATGGTGAGGCTTTATCTCTTTTATCCTTTATAATTAATATTTTTCCCAGTAGGGATTATAAATATTCGGAAGCTGATCTTTTACTGAGAGCTTTCTATAAGATTGTAGAGTATGAAATGCTGCCATCATTAGATGTTCATAAAGGCTATCAGAATGGGAGTGATTTCAATAAAGTGTTTAATGGTTTTTATCAAGTGGTTCAATGTCTGGCTCCATTTGAAAATGATTCTGAAAGAAAAACAGAAAAGTCTATTCTGGAACTCTATAAATGTTGGCAAGATCAATTTGAAGCTTATCTGGATAAATGTAAAACTAAAAGCACTCTATATGAGCAGTGTGCCAAGGAGCTTATTGAGGAAGAAGAAGACGAAGTTAAAAAGGTAGCAAGAGAACAGATGTTACTGAGAGCCATGGCTGCCAGTAATTCGGTGAATGGGAAGAATAGAAAGCGCAGAAAAAATAAAAAAATAACTGCTGCGCAGCAGGAAACAAAAGTCAATGGAAATAAAGCATGTGATCAAAAAGTTATAGGCCATAGCAATGCTGATTTTAATAATAAAACAGTGATTAAAATGATTGACTGGTACTTTCTTTACCGGAAACAGCTAGAGCCTCATACGATTATCCAATATTTGAAATCTATACTGACTGACGATTTATTAAATTTGACCATTTCTCCAGAACAAACAGCTGAATGCTATTATTCTTTATGCGATATTGCTTATGTTTCTATCAATTCCTTTCTGAAAATAGGTGCGCATTATGAACATTGCATTAAGAGAACTAAAGAAGATCAGGCAAGAAATCATTTGACTTCAGGTAGTAGAGCAAATGTGAGACTCAGTGATCAACTTAAAAGAGCTGTAGTTTTTTATGCCAGTATAGAACAGTTTCTTCCTGATATTTTATTAGTGGTAACTGATATTACTAGAGAGTTTTTTCATTATTATCAGGGTAATAAGCACCTTGAGTTAACAATGAAAGAGGCTCACTCATACATTATTGGGTGTTTGAGTGAGCTTGAAATTCTGGTTGGAAAGGTTCTTGGGCAATGTAAAACCGTTAGTGACTTATTTAAGCAGAGAAAACAGATTCTCATAGCTAAAGGCTTAATGGGAGCGAAAAAAGAAGGCAAACGTTCAAAATCTCTTCGAGATTCAGAATTGATTCGAGATTGTTCCGTGAAATTATGTAGTAAATCCTCAGAGATATTAAAGTCTTTATCTGAACTTATGACGTTAGGGAAGGTTGCAAAAGAAATGTTGAGTTCCAGGGAGTTGGAAAAGCTAGAAGTTAGTAGTAAGAGTCAAGCTGTTAATTCAGTACAGTCAGAAGGGGTGGTATCTGTTCAAACTCCCCCAGTGTTCGAAGACTCTGGAAATCCTTTGGATGTTGCACCAAAAAACTGCGCTCAGGTCGTTATAGATCCAGCCCATGTGGGCAAAGAATCCCCAGGGGGGCAGCAGATAAGTGCAATCGTACAGCAGGATATTTCAGACTTGTCATATGCTCATGCTAATACCGTGCTTCCTGTAAATAGTCCATTGTTTGCCTGTGGTTCTGATAAAGTATCCAGCAACCTTGTTAAAGTATATTTGCCGTCGAGAAATAAAAAAAGTGAAATAGAATTAAAAGCGACCAGTATCTTTTTATCTTGCCTTGATGTGTTATCTCGCGAATCTGTCTACGGTAAAGACATATATTTATTTGGATCCTTATCCAGAAATATTCAGTTAGGCATTAATGGCTACTTTAGAGATGTAGATCTGCAATGTACCTTGGGTGCATATCGGCAATTATTGATTCAATTGAATGTTATGTGTAAGAACCACTGTTTTTATTTTGCAGAAAACACTGTTCCAGCAATAAAAGTTTTTGCCATTCCTGAATCAAAAATTATTAACGTATTTACTACAGTTAGCCGGAAGCCTGTTCTCACTATACAGGCCAATATATACTCCAGTGAGTCATTGATACGAGAATGTATTGTTTTTGGAGATTTTTTTACTCAGCAAATGCCAGCGCCGGCTGTTCCCTGTCTTGCCATAGTTAGAGAAATAAAGTGTTGGATAGAGAGTATGGAAATACTTTTGGAAATTTTGAAAGATTCTGGAAAAGTTCTCAATGATATTGTTTTTGTTCGAATGTTGATTGTTGTTAAATTTGACACTATTGATGAAAAATGGAGTGGTGTTTTAATGAGAGCACTGATTACTTATGAGAAATTTGAAAGATATTCAAAAGAGGTTGGTTCACGATGGAGGAGCGCTATAAAAACGGCAGAGGATAATGAGTTAGTAGCTGTGTTTTCCAGAACTCTTAAACTGTTAAAATCATCAATTAAAGCTCATGGCTATTTTAATTTTTTTCAATCATTAATAAATAATTGGTTAGAAAATCCGTCCAAACGTACCGTTATGGCAGATCCTAACTATCTTGTCAGGTTAAACCGTTCTTTAGAGTAACTGTGCTAGGCGGCTAGCTCATCAAAGATTTTAAATTTATATTACCTTAATATTTATGGATAGTCTTGGCACCTTAAACGTTTATAGCCATCTGAAATGAATTTAATATGGTCTATTTATTTTGTGACGTTACTGGTATCCACGACCCTGAAGGGGATATCTTTCAGGGTGTTTAATGATGTCTGTAGCAATATCAAGAAACTCTGATTGGATTCCTTCATCCTCAAGGATTTTGATGGCAATATGCTGTTCCGAATAACCAGGCTTCAACAGATAATCATAAAGCAGTTGACCATCCGTTATCTCAGCCCGGACATGCATGTTTTGGAAAATCCTGGGGTATTCGTCAGCCAATAGTGTGGGCCTTGGGTAGTGAGTGGTGCAGATATTGATAGAATTTGGGTTGTTTGAAATTATTTTCAGGTAGCCATAGGTTCCAGCTTCACCTTCTATTGGGTTTGTACTGCTGAAAATCTCATCCATTAATGTCAGGCTGAACTGTTGCTCTTGCATTTTTTCAATATGATCCATCAGTTCAATAGCTCTGACTGATTCTGCTTTGAATGTTGACAGGCCTGCAGCAACCTCTGAGCTGATATCCATATGAGTATGGATCAATGAGAACGGTGTAATTTCAAGGTTTTGAGCAGGGGCAATGCCGAAGGTCTGGGCCAGAAGGACAGCAATGGCAATACCTTCCATATTGGTTGATTTTCCTGCGGCATTAGGACCTGTAATGATGGTGTTCAGAGGTAGTTTGGCTCCGATTTCTATGCTGTTGGGAACGGCAATATCTGGAGATAAATGAGGATTCCAGAATTGGTCAAGACGCAAGTAAGGGGAATGATGACCAGGTATATAATTTGCGAAGGTGATTGGGTTATTTTCTCGTTGCTGCCCCTTCCTGACGAACTTGGCAATCGTCAGCCAGGCATCGACCTCTCCCACAGCCTGAATGATGGGTAATATAGAATGTTTATGCCTCTGCAGAAGTTCCAGCGCCATGTGGTAGCGTCCCATATGAGAGGTATAGTACTCCCAAGAAGAAGTAACTGGGCTCTCAGGGGTGCCTTTCAACAGAGTGAGTATTTCCCGGAGCTCTTTGGAATACTCAAGTTTGGAAAACTCTGGATAAGATAAAAAAACGCTATTAAAGATAGGGTGGTCTTCAAGTGTTAACCAGAGTTTTCTGGCTTCAAATAATGCAAGCCCAGGGCGTCTACTGCGCTCCATTACGTATGAGTAATAATTTTTTTCTCTTCGCGCGCTTCTCTGCGCTAGGTAAAGTGTGAGGCCATAAAGTGTTATGCCGGTAGCTATTTGTAAAGGATGTGATGAATAGTAGTACAGGTAAGTTGGCATAAATCCCAGACTGAGCAAATTCAGACTTTCGATAAATCGACGGGAAATTTCCTTTCCATTGCTGGATTTTGGATTTAAGCCAAACTGACTGGTAGCATCCAGGCTCTGAAACAGGCCTTTGTAAATTGTATCTGAAGGGTCAAGCAGAGATATAATACCATCTTCATTCACGAAAAAATGACGTAAATGATTTTCCAGTTTATTCATTACGACTGGGTTATCGATCAGGTATTGTATAACGGCCTGTCTTCTCTTTAGTGTATTAATATCTGTTGTAGGGGTGATCAGAATGTTAGCCAACATGATTTCCCCTGATACGGTAATTGCCTTTCCAAGGCTTCTCAAAATACTATGATCAGGTGAAAGCGTTGATCCATTTAGTAGATCAAGATCTTTGACGGCGTACTGAGTCAGAATCTTGTTTTTTGAGTTTTCCTGATTGTTTGTTTGTCTGGTTAGCGCCTTTAATACAATCTTTCGTTTTTCTCCAGAGGTGAGAATGATTTCTGGAAGCTCGCTTTCATTGTCTTCAGGTTCTGGTTTTTCTTCAGAGGCAGGGTAAGCTTGAGAAAAGTGCTGTTGTGATATTTGATAAGTATTTTGTATGCCAAGTTCAGCATTGATGTTTAAAGTTGGTATAAAAATCCCAATAAATATTATGAATAGCTTTTTTTTGTTCCTTGTGGCTTTATTTTTTGTTGCTGCTGATTGTTGCATGGTCTGATGTGTTCTTGGTTTATTAATTAATCGGTTTTTAGATTTCTCGTACTCTAATTCTTGAACTCTATCTGCTTAAAACATGAATTTGGTTTTGAAATCAAAACTTCAATCCTAGACGATATTTTTAAATAAGAAAAAAATAGTGTGAATAAAAATACTAAGGCAGCTTGAAGATGTTACATCTTGCTTTTTCTGTGGTGCTTGTAGCTTAAGATGAATACTCAATTTTGTACTATAGCTTCGTTGAATGGCTGCCATCTTCGTACATTGTTTTAATGTAGACTAACAGCCCCAACTTTACCTCGACACCCGCTAGTCAGCTTGAAAAGGTACTGGGTCTCCTTTACCAACTCTTATAACTTCCGGAATATCATCCATCAGGTTCACGACCGTTGTAGGCTCCATACCCCGGTATCCGCCATCAATGATCAGGTCAAGCTGTGGTTCAAGGGTCATTCGGATATCGTAAGGATCCATCATTGGAAACTCATCACCAGGCAGGTGTAATGTGGAACTCATAATGGGGCAGCCCAGTTCACTAAGCAGTGATTGCACAATGGGGCATTCAGGTACCCTAATACCAATTGTCTTTCTCTTAGGGTGCATCAGTCGCCGTGGTACCTCCCGGGAACCTTTCAAAATGAAGGTATAAGGGCCGGGTGTATGATTTTTAATCATTCGATACTGAGTGTTATTGACCTGGGCATAGGTCGCCAGTTCCGACAAATCCCTGCAGACCAGCGTGAAATTATGCTTTTCATCAAGCCTTCTGATTTGCCTTATTTTCTCAACTGCTTTTTTATCACCAATATGGCAACCCAGAGCATAGGCTGAGTCAGTGGGATAGGCTATCACTCCACCGTCACGAATAATGTCAACGGCTTGCCGGATTAATCGCAACTGAGGGTTGTCTGGATGAATCTGAAAGAACTGGCTCATGGCAATCGTCAGCATTAGTGTGATTCACTCTTTCTATGGCTTGTTCTTCCAAGTGGTGTACGTACTGTTTAGTACAGGAGGTTGTCGGCCATAGTTCGAAGTGATGAAGGTAAGGGCCTTCAGCGAAAGAGCACAGTGGTGATTGCGCGAAAGCGGTGGCGCATCATACCACTGTGATTGACAGGAAAGAAGTGTTTAAGGCTGGTAATAGAAGGGCTGGCATATTTATGGATGAGTTGAGAGTAGTCCTAGCTCCAGGCCTGCCAGACAGGTGTAATATTCTCTGGTAGAGAGGGGGGCAGGCGACCCACATCAACCCATGGGTAGTTAGGGTTGTGGAAATCACTCCCCTGAGATGCCATTAGGTTGAACTCACGACAGAAGCGAGCCATTTGCTCAACCTGGCTGTGTGGATGGTTGGAGCCCTGAACCTCCATGGCGTGACCGCCAGCCAGTTTGAAGTCCTTAATCAATGCTCTGAGCTTGGTGGCCGTCATTCGGTATTTACCTGGGTGGGCGAGAACGGCCGTTCCGCCTAGGGCCCTGATCCAGGCAACCCCCTGACTCATTTTTGGCCAAAAGGCTTTAAGGTTGCCAATTTTGCTATTGTCGAGATACTTACGAAACGCAGCATCCATATCCTGGCAAAATCCTTCACTGATCAGCCATCGGGCAAAGTGTGGTCGTCCAACCTGAATGTCGTCAGGTTTTAGAGTAAAACCATAAGTACTGCTTTTTTGCTGATTGATGGCGCCCTCAAGCACTTGTTGGAATATTAGTTCGGCATTCCATTCAGGCAGCCGTCGGGCAAGACGCTCTGAAATATGGTGCGAGCGCTTTCTGCGAGCGTCTCCCTGGGAATTGACAATGGTTGCAAGGTCTTTGTGACCAAGGGGGAAGTTAAGGCCGACAATATGGATTTCGGCGCCAGACCAGGTGGTAGAGAGCTCAATGCCGGTGATCAGCTTGAGATCACCGGCAGGCATGTGTTCCTTAAGAAAGTGGTGAGCTGCCACCGTATCATGGTCGGTGATGGCGAGGGTATCGACATTGCGTTCCTGTGCCCTGAGACAGAGTTCAACGGGATCAAGAGTTCCATCGGAAGCTGTGGTGTGGCTGTGTAAATCAATGGAAATCAAAATTGTCACTTACCCTGAAATTCAATTAGTTTATTATGTAGTTTGACTGTTATCTTTTGCAGGCTCAAACTGGCTAACTGTTCTTTGCTACAAAGTTTTCGGTGCCCATTTTGGGAGCTGGTTCCTGCTTATTCTACTCTTATCGGCCCTATATGAAGCAATTAATTGACTTTATTCCTCTAATTTTATTCTTTGTAGTCTATAAAATGGACCCAAGAGTGGTCAGCCTGGGCTCATCTGAGTATGAGCTTGGCGGCCCATTCAGTGCCACTCTGGTTTTGATGGTTGCTTCTATTGTTATTTATGGCAGCCTGTTTTTAAAAAACCGTCACCTTGAGAAAAGTCATGTAGTCACGCTGGCTGCAGTCGTCCTTTTTGGTGGTATGACGCTGGCTTTTCATGATGAAGCTTTTCTGAAGTGGAAGGCTCCTATTGTTAACTGGGTCTTTGCCGTTGCCTTTTTGGGAAGCCAGTTTATTGGTGAAAAAACGCTGCTTGAGCGAATGATGGGGCATGCGCTGACGTTACCGGATGATATCTGGCTGAAAATGAATATCAGCTGGGTCATATTTTTCATTTTTCTGGGGGCTGCCAACCTTTTTGTTGCTTTTACCTTCCACGATATGTGGGTAGATTTTAAAGTGTTTGGTAGCCTTATTCTGACTTTCCTGTTTGTGATTGGTCAGTTTCTAATCATTTCAAGGCATATTCAAACCGAGGAGAAGTAAATGCTCTACGCCATTATCAGTGAGGATGTTGATAATAGCCTGCCTCTGAGAATGAATGCTCGTCCAGCCCACCTGGATCGGTTGCAACAACTTAAAGATGGCGGACGTCTGGTGCTGGCAGGCCCTTGTCCGGCCATTGATAGCAATGACCCGGGTGAAGCGGGATTTACCGGGAGTATTGTGGTGGCTGAGTTTGCCAGCCTGACAGAAGCAAAAGCCTGGGCAGATGCTGACCCTTATATTGAAGCGGGTGTTTATCAACAGGTAACCGTCAAGCCGTTTAAAAAAGTTCTGCCGTGATTTGAGATTTTGATGCCTGTGAAAATGCATAAACAATTGCTAACTATTCTGCTCGGCCTCTTATGGATCGGCCATACGGCTGCAGAAACACGATACGTTACTGATATTACCTATGTTCCCATGCGTACCGGGCCTAGTAATGAGTATCGAATAGTTCATCGAGGCCTGAAAACTGGTACCGCCCTGGTCATGCTGGAAGAGAATTCCGGTAATGGGTTCAGTAAGGTGAAAAATGGTGATCAGGAAGGTTATGTTCCTACCCAATATCTTATGAAGAGCCCACCGGCATTTCGTCAGTTGCCTGCCGCACTGGATCGCACCAGAAAAGTCGAAGCTGAAAATAAAGAGCTTGGAAGACTGCTGATGGAGCGTGACAGCCAGCTGGAAGAGGTGACGTCACAACTGGGTAAGACAGAAGATAAATTGAATCGCCAGCAGGTAGAAATGAAGCGTCTTCAGGATATTTCTGCAGAGCCTCTAGCTATAGACCGTAGAAACCAGCAACTGGTTGAAGAGAATGAACGACTCAAAAATCAGTTACAGGTTCTTCAGGCAGAGAACCGTCAGCTGGTCAGAGATACCAGCTTGCGATGGTATCTGTTTGGTGGTGGAACGATCTTGCTGGGCATTATTTTAGGTTTGTTTTTGCCTATGCTTAAGATTCGTAAAAAAGAGAGTGCCTGGGTTTAATTAATCAGGTCGATCTTTTGTGCCTGGGAGGTCACGTTAAGGACAGCCTCCCAAGCTTTATTGATAAACTCATATCAACAGAACCTAACGATCATTGTGGCCAAGGTCTCTCCCGGGATCGATCACATCTCTTACTCTCTGCTTGATTTCTTTGGGTTGGGGGAAACCACCGTTCTTTTTTCTTTCCCAGATTTCTTCGCCATTAAGTTTAATGGTAAAGATACCACCGGTTCCTGGTTTCAGCCGTACTTCCCCTATATCTGTGGCAAAAGTGCTTAGTAACTCCTGCGCCAGCCAGGCAGAACGTAATAACCATTGGCATTGACTGCAGTACTCAATCTCGATGATGGGTTTATCACTCATTATCCGCTCACAGAACTTTTTTGTACTTATGCATCATTAAGGATGGCCACTATCTTGATTGATAAAACCATCCTGTGCAATGAATGTTTTATAAAGCCATTATATTCTCCGGTGGTAAAAGTGGATAGGTCTTAGCGAAAAGCGAAGCGAAGTTGGCAGAGTCAGCAGTTCACTCTTTTCCTGTGTAAATCATTGCTGTTCAGCTGAGTGAAGGCTCCGGTTTTTCTGCGGAAATCGACTTCTAGTTTTTCAGGGTAGTCCAGATAAGTATGGGTTATAAAGAAAGCATCAAAGCACTCTTTAAAAGTGTGAAAAGCAATTGATACATTGAATGCAGCCATTAGCTCGGCCAGGCGTATTCCTGTAATCGAATCAAAATCAATTCCCAGCAGTGGATATATGGCGTAAAAGGCATTACACATGCCAGAAATTCCCGACAGGTAGAGCTCTTGAGCACTTGAGTTCATCTTGTAATGGGTGTGATGCATATAGTAGGAACTGAGTTTTTTCAGAGGCCTTATGTTCTTTAACAGGGTACTGGGTATCTCTGCCTCACCGAGGTGATTCTTGCGTAACCAAATAAAATTCTCGGGAAATATTACGGGAGCATCCCAGTCCGGGTGTACTGTGTGCTGCCTGCCAATTAGCTCAAATTGCGCGTAAATCCTGAATGTCTTGTCTCGAATGGCTGGATTTTTTTCATTTAACAGGTGACCGACAATTCGCCATATGGTCGACAGGATATCTGATGTATGACAGCCTCTCATATTGGTCAGTGAGAGGAGTGTTGCTGAAAGGTTTCTCTTGCTCGAGTGATTGATTAGACTGCTGGTGGGGAAATTACTGCGAAGTATAAAATCATTAACATCATTTCGGTATTTTTCGAATTCAATATCACTCATATTTAAAATCAATATTGATATCACCTTGGTAAGCCATTTAACCAGTTCTCTGTTCTCTGGATTTTCAAGAATGCTTCTGGCAAGAATTGCTTCATAATGGAGTTTTTGTTTGATATTTATTGCGGTTACAGGGTAACGCACCATTAATGAAGATAAATATGGACTGTCCATATCTCGAAGGCAGATCTTCGTTTTTGATTTCGCATTCCTGATGATGAAACAACTTGGATACAGGCCTTTATCATTTTTCATAAAAAGACATTTCATTCCCTGTTCTTTTTGGAGTAATTCATGAAAGCCACGGAAGAACTGATATCTGGCTGCAATATGAAGTGCGGTATTTCCCGACTTGTCTTTAACGAGTATTGCATCAGGCATATTATTCAGGATGAGAGCCGTTATTTTCCAGTCGGATGCTCTGAGTGCATAATGCAGTGGAGTGTAGCCCCAGATCGCGTCACTTCTTACCAGAAAGTCCAGGGGCTCTTCCTGCATGATCCCCTGGATAGTTAAGTCATCACCCAGCAGGGCTGCTCTACATGCAGCCCATTCTGGATAGGCTGCAAGTATCTTTTGAGTAGCATAAATATCATCGGAAATTCCTGAGTCCAGAGCACCTTCAGTTTTTTCACTGCATCTTGCGCAATATTTTTCTGTGGTTTGTATATATTGAATCGAAAAGCAAAATAGTGATCTGGTTTTTTTTAATTCAAAGTGGTCTTTACTAATCAGGTGTATGAAATCCCGATGTGTTTTATCTGGTTGGCTGGCTCTGGCTATTGTACTGTGCGTAGCCGTCAGATTGCTTAACGTTGGCCACTTTATCATTGTTTTATTTCCAATAAAAATTGATAGTATGAAAATGCATTAAGGACATTATTGCTTCCACTACGAACTATTCGGATTATCGAACCTCGATACCACTCATGTCAGAGCCTTTTTTTATAAAATATGATGGAGATTATTTCTTGCAGAGTGGAGTTCCGTATTCATATGTTAAAACTACTGAGAAATAATTGTCTCAATTGATGGTATGTATTCTCAGTAGTACTAAGTATATGAATAATGGGCTTTTCACTCATGCCTCTCTCGCTTAGAATCCGCTTCTGATTTTTTAGAAGTGTCCCATGGCATATACGCCAATGCTACCAGTTGCTGAACCAGGTCGGTCTGTATATCTCAGTGCTGAATAGCTGAAAGTAGAAAATAGCAGAATTGCAGTTGAATGCATCAGAAAAAATGATGTTAAAAAACTGTAATGGTTGCTTTATAAGGGGGCTTGAATCTTTTCGGAAACTCTTTTAAACCAATTCATGGTTGTAAGTATATAGTCAGAAGGTGTTTTGATGGACTTAATGGTAGATCCAGCGATAGAAAATTATTGTCAGGAGATGACGTCCGGTGAGTCTCAGATTCTGGCTGAGCTGGCTCAGGCCACAGTGGACAGAACCCGTTACCCGGTAAACCTTTCTGGCCGGCTGGTAGGGCAGACTCTGAAAATGCTGGTTCAGATCAGTCGTAGTAAGACAGTGCTGGAAATTGGCATGTTCACAGGGTATGCAGCACTCTCTATGGCAGAGGGCCTACCCGTCGATGGCGTTGTCTATGCGTGCGAAACCAACCCTCGTTCCATTGATATTGGTCAGGAGTTTTTTGACCGGTCACCTCATGGCCATAAAATAAACGTGCTCTTTGGCAGAGCGCTGGATACCATCCCGGAAATCAGGGAAAAACTGGACCTGGTATTTATTGATGCGGATAAAAAGAAGTATCGTGAATATGTGGATCTGGTACTTCCCATGTTGAGTCCACAAGGGCTTGTGGTTATTGATGATGCCCTTTGGAAAGGCAAGGTACTTGATCCTCAGGAAGAAAGAGACCAGGTGATTGCAGATCTAAATCGCTATATTTATGAACATCCAAACTTGGAAAGTGTTCTTTTACCCATTCGACATGGTTTGAATATTGTTCGTAAAGTCTGATTGAACTCATGTACTTGTCTTTTTTTACTATTATCCACTTGTTTTTCAAAAGAACCAGAAAAGTGTAGTTAGCTGAAGGAGTGTTCATGATTATCTATGAAGTCAACTGCCTGGTGGATAATGATGTTGCCGGTGAGTTCAGGGTCTGGTTGAAAACTCATGCAGATGAAGTGTTGGCGACTGATGGGTTCATCAGTGCTGAAATACTGACTCTGGTTGATGATGAGCACCTGGTAGACAGGCCTTACTCCAAAGGATTTTCTATTCGCTACCGAGTGAAGGATCAGAGTTCGTTGGATCATTATCTGGCTCACCTGGCGCCTGCGCTTCGTCAGGAAGGTGTTGACAGATTTGGCGGTCAATTATCAGCTTACCGTCGTATTTTACTGGAAGAACAGTAAAAATACAGAAGAGGGGAGTACCGGTATGTGTACTCCCTGTCTTTGAGTTTATTGATTATAACTCTCAATCATTTGTTGAATTTCACCAGACTGGTGCATGCTTTGCAGTTTTTCATTCAGTGTGGAGATAATGGTGTGGTCGGTATCTTTGTGCATGGCCAGCCATAAACCACTTTCACTGAAGGTGTGAATTGGCTTAACAGGAATATTAAAGTTTGCTGCAGTATATGGACCAGTCAGAGAACTGGAGGCCCACAGTTCAATTTGCCCCAGTTTTAACTTTACGACATTGATTGAATCACTCTTGGCTGGAACTACATTAATCTGGTTGTTTTTCAGATGATCGGTAATCGCATCAAACTCATAGGACCCGACCTGGTAATTTTTAAGTTCATCCAGTGAGCTTATGGTTACGTCACTGCCTTCTGGTGCAAGAATAACCCAATCCTCCTCATACAGTGGGCCAACCCACTGAAAGCTGTCTTCTCTTTCTGGTGTTCGAAAGGTGGAGTAGACCCCATAGCCTGACGTATCTTTAGCACTGTTGTAGGCTTCGTCCCAGTCACTCATCAGCGTGAAGTCTACTTCGTACCCTGATGTTTCAAACAGCTTTCTCATGATATCAGTGGCAAAGCCGGATACCCTGTCATTCCTGGCGTAGGAAGTGCCATTATTGGTCATGTTCAGTGGAGGAAAGTTCTCAGTGACCAGATGAAAACTGGTTGTCTGGGCGTTGCTGGTTAAGGAAAAAAACAGCAAGAACAAAAATGGAATACGTCGAAACATCATTGCGATCCCTACAGCTTGAAATATTGTTCGATGAGTTATTGCTGGTCAATTGTAAGAGAAAGGGCGGGGGCTGAAAACTATATATCCGCTGTCATCTGAGGGAGGTGGAGTACATTGTTGTTATGCTCCCTACAGTATAAATAATAAAGAACGCGCACTATTTTTTGCTATGGGAGTAGATTCCTCTCAATAGTTGTTAGTGGGGGCAGTTTCCATGTATCTCGCTGATTGGGCAGTACTAATTTATTGTTAAGGTCAAAGAAATATTGGGGTTATTTTTGTTTGTCGTTTGATTTAGTCCCGAAGGTATCACGGGTATGACTGTGAATGGTTTCTCCCAGACCTTTACTTCCTCCACTACGGTCCCACTCCCGGTGGTGGCCATGAGGTGCACCGCTCCCTTTTCCTTCAGGTATATCATACTGTGAGTTGGTAAACAGTTCTTGAGCAAAAGCAAGGCCTGTTTTGGGTTTAGAGGGAGCAGAAAGGCCAAACATATTTTTCCCTATTATGCCCAGCATTGTTGCTCCTTCGCTATTTGAGCCTTTCCTTTCACTCAGTGCTTTTTGATAAGCTTCTGCATAGACAGTTTCACCATTATTGTTTTTGGCTTGCTGTAAGGGGTGTAAAAGTTCAGCATTGCCGGAAACATTTTTCACTGATGCTCCTCGCATCATACCTTGCTGCTGCTCTTCTGTTACATCATCACTATCTGAATCTGAGTAACAGCATAGACAGCAAATATCACAGCAAAAAATATCCATTGATTCGTTAGTACCTTTTTTGGTTATTAATGTGTATTGATTGCTTTAATTTAGAACCAAAAGAAAATACATCAATTTTTTCTGACGCACCTTGTGTCTTTTTGTTCTTTTTTGGTGCTGCCTGCCAGATGTTTACTGTGATAAGTAAATTAACTATGCATATCCTGTATTTATTTTAATCTTATTAGAATTTTATGGCGTCAACTGCTTGAAAACAGAATTAAAATTTAAAATTGATATTTTATAAGGGTTTTTTTCTGTTATGTCAGTATGTTAGAACTTGTACTTATGTCTAGGATTGGTTAGATTCGCTCCCCACTGAAGGAGGGCAGAATGCCTTCTGTTCTTCTGATGATTCCAATAAATACAAGAAGGTGGTCGTTTAGAATGACCCGCGAAGGAGTACTTGAGTTTATGAATCAAAATCTGGCAACCCGTATTCTTGCCTCTCTGGTCATTGGTCTTGCTCTCGGCAGCGCCATTCAGCTCTTTGCCAGTCCCGATGGATTTTTACAGACCTACCTGGTCAGTGGTTTGTTCCATGCAGGCGGCAGCATATTCGTAGGCATGATTAAGCTGTTGGTGGTTCCCCTAATCTTTATCTCTATTGTCAATGCCGTGTGTAACCTGGAAGATGTTGGGCAGTTTGGACGTCTCGGGTTTAAAACCTTTGGCCTGTATCTGGTCAACACCGTTGTTGCCATTGCTGCGGCTATTGGTCTGGCAATGTTGGTTCAGCCGGGTATCGGGGCTAACCTTGGGCTGGCCGATGAGTCCCTGACATTGAGTCGTACCAGTCTTCCTAATCTGCTGGATATGGTGATTGCTGTTGTACCAACGAATCCGGTGCAGGCATTTGCTGAAGGTAATATTTTGCAGATTCTCTTTATGGCTATAGTCACCGGTATTGCGGTCAAGAAATTGGAGAACCATGAGACCCACAGTGTCAGTAATGCCTTTGCCCTGGCGAACAGTGTGATGATGAAACTGATCACAATGGTGATGAGTATGGCGCCTCTTGGGGTTCTGTTCCTGACGGCCAAGCTGGGTGCGACTCTGGATGCAGGCAGTATTGTCAGTGTGATGACTTATGTCCTGACTGCCTTGGCAGTAATGGTGGTATGGCTGTTTGTCTTCTACCCACTGGCTGTTGGCATTACCACGGGTATCAGCCCACTGCAGTTTATTCGTCAGACCCGTGAACAGATGATGTTCTCCCTGTCTACCGCCAGTTCCAATGCAACGATTCCGGTGACCTTCAGAACACTGACTGAGAAACTGGGTGTATCTGAGAAAGTAGCAGGATTTTCGGTACCGTTGGGGGCGACCATGAATATGTCGGGTGCGGCAATCTACATGGTGGTTGCTACCATCTTTGTTGCCAACGCCTATGGTGTGGAACTGGGCAGCACTGCACTGTTTACCCTTGGGTTTACCGCATTTCTGCTGGCGATTGCTACCGGTGGTATTCCGGGTGGGGCAGTGGTGACCACGGGCGTTCTTCTGCACACACTGGGTCTGCCGGCCGAGGCTTTAGGCATCATCATTGCCACCGACCGGATTCTGGACGCTGCCTGCACCGTAACCAATGTGGTGGGGGATACTGCTGTCAGTACTATTGTTGCCAAGAGTGAAGGTCAGATCTCGGATGTTGTGATTGAGAATAATGAGAAAACGTCAGGCGAAGTTCAGTACAGCTGAATATTTCCAAACCTGAACTAAAGATAAAGCCAGAAGTACGATAAGTGCTTCTGGCTTTTCTGTTTTATAAACGAGGCAGGATAACCTTAGATCAAACAATTGTTTGAAGATTTATCAGATTATTCTTTATACTCGAAAAAACATTAATAAAAAGCAGAAGTATAAGGACGTAGAAATGGATTTTAATCGATCATTGTTAAGTATCGCTATTGCGGCTGTAACTGCTTTCTCTTTTTCCAGTGGAGCGGTAGCCCAGTGTGCAGGATCCCCCGCCTCTGAAGGCGGTGACATTGTCATCAGTGTTGAGGGTGAAACCTGTGGTGCGGTCAGTGTAGATGCCTCTCCAGACCCAGAAGGCAATGGTCGTGTTGGTAATATATCCGTCAAAGGTACGATTGATACCAGTGGTGACGGTGCAGCGCTTTATATAAATGCTGTTGGACAGTTTGATGGCAATGAGCCAAATGTCGGAAATATTATTAATAGCGGCACTCTCAGGTCTGCCCGGGAAGGAATTCAGGTCGGGAGTAATGACCAACCTACAACAGGCATTATCGGTGATATTACCAATGTCGGTGAGATTTACTCAGTTTGGGAAGGCATAGAAGTAGAGCTCGGCGGAAACGGCCAGGTTGGTACCATTGAAAACCAGAATAGAATTGAGTCCAGCTCAAGGTTTGGTCTGTTTGTTGGTACCTATGGTAATAGTTCTGTTCAAGATGTGATTAATTCCGGAACGATAAAGAGTGATGATGATGCGTTTAAGGTGTATGCCAGGGAGAACAGCACAGTTGGTCATGTAATCAATAGCGGTGATATTCAGTCAGGCTATTGGGGACTTGTGGTTCAGACGAACAACCTTGAAGGTGACGATGGCAATGCCCTGGTTGGCACTGTTACTAATTCAGGAACGATTAATTCTGATCAAGATGCCTTATATGTTTTTGCCAATAGAGGAACAATTGGTGATGTTCTCAATTCCGGAACACTGATTTCTCAACGAGATTATGGTTTATACGTCCGAAGCTATGATGAGGGCACTATTGGTACGGTAACCAATACCGGCTCAATCACATCGGTGGAAGATGATGCCGTCGGGATCAGTGGCAATGCTCACACGTTTATTAATAATGGCACAATCACATCCTCGAACGGCGATGCGGTTGAAGTTTATGGTGACTTAAATCAATTGATTAATAGCGGCACCATGACTGGGCTGGTGAGCTTTAATGGTCAGGGTAATACATTTATTCTGGCTGGTGGTCTGGTCAATGGTAATGTAGAGGGTGTGCCCACAATCAATGTCACTGGGAGAACAGAATTAACCGGTAATATTACCAGTTCTGACTCTGGAGTATTGAGTATTTACGACACTGGACACTTAATAGTGGGTGGCAGTGGTGACGTTGTCTACGATACTGGCCTCAATCAACAGGGGCAGATGACGGTTAGGCTCGGTGCCGAAAATAACCTCAATAATGAGGGTGCAACCGCCAGGTTAACCCTGCAGTCGCAAGTTGTTCCTCAAATGGATGAGCCTGTTAATTTCAGCAGCCCGGCAATAACATTTTCAGATGGCGCTTCAGTGTTCGTTACCCCGGATTACGACGGTGATTTTGCCTATGGGGACACAGAGCAATACCGGGTGTTGAGCGCAGGAAATGGTATTACAGGAACGGCATCAGTCTCTTCTGAATCCATTCTTTATACCGTTGACGACTCCTCTGTAGTGGATGGTCAGCACCTGGATGTCACTGTATCGACGACCGATCTTTCTGCAGTGGTTGCAGAAAATACCAGCGATGCCCTTGTCACTCAGGTCGCCGGCTTTCTGGAAAGCTATCTTGGAAGCCTTGATCAACAGGCCACCGCTGGCTTTATTGACAGTGAGCAGCTGCTCACCATCTCTGACGCTGATGGGTTGATTGATTATCTGCAGCAGCAGTATCCGAATGGGGATACGGCTTCTCTTGCTGCGGTTGCTGCGGCCGTAGAGCAAATGCAGGGTGAGGTATTCAACAATCTGCTGACTCGACTGGCAAGCCTTAGAGGTGGCGGACGTTCCGGTGTGTCATCCGGTGATTTAGTGGAACAGAGTGCGGTCTGGATTAAGGCCATTGGTTCTGAAGCAGATCAAAACAGTCAAAGCAGTAATGGTACCACTTACAGTGGTTATAAAAGTCGTTTGAAAGGTATCAGCTTCGGAGGTGACACTGATTTAAGTGATACCTATACGCTGGGGGCTTCCTTCAGTTATGCCGAGGCTGATGTCAATGTTAAGGATTCTTCAGCCAGCAGTGATATCGAAAGCTATCAACTCAGTGTATACAGTAACTGGCAGCGTGATGACTGGTTTGTGGATTCGGTTGTTAACGTTGGATTCAATAATACGTAAAGTGTCAGTTACGATGGCAGTGTCAAGGGAACTTCCGACTATAACAGTAAGCAGCTTGGTTTGCTGGCAACGGGCGGTAAAGAGTTCTGGTATAACAATAACGATACACTGGTTGAGCCGCGGTTCAGTCTGGAATACAGCCATCTGAAAACGGAAGACTACTCTCAGAATTACAGTGATGGGTCTCCATCGGCTCAGATATCCTCTGAGAATATTAATGTCTTGGAGCTGGGGACTGGTGTTCGTTTCAGTCATTTGGTGGAGCTGGATCGTGGAATCCTGCTGCCGGAAGCGAGCTTTATGGTCTACCACGATGTTATCGGTGATGCGGTTGATGCCAGCGTGACTGCAGACGTTTTTAATCAAACCCTGACATTGCGCACCATTGGTGTCGATCCTGAGAAAACCTCTTATAAGGCCAGCCTGGGTGTTGATTACTGGATGGATAATAATCTGAGCCTGATGCTTAACTATGAGCACCGCTGGGCATCAGGATTTAAGTCTGACAGTCTGCAGGCTCAGGTTCGGTACGATTTTTAAAGTCTGTCCGGCAAACAAGATAAGCGGTTTGCACTTGTAAAAAATAGCGATCACATTTTAGATCGTTATTTTTTATAGTCTTGGGTAACCCATTGAGTCCATATGCGCCATGGCTGCCCCGGGATTTACGACACCATGCCCCCATATTTCGTTGATCGTATTCTCTCCCTTTTTATCCGCTGTCAGAAAAATGATGCTGGCTATTTCCGGCGGCGTCAGTTCAGGTGCCCGCTCATGAATCATCCCAGCTAGAGCGGTAACATAGGCAGTGGCACCACTGGTGCCTTCATAAATATTGAAGATGCCTGCATGGTAAGGTGCTGCGACCGTTCTATTTTTCAGCACGCCCGCAGGTTTATTGGGCTTGTCATTGCCCATATCACCGACAACATTAATATAATACTCTTCCAATCCAAGATCCTGTGCTGCCAGCAAATGGAGGTTGCAGGCATTGTAGAACTGCTTATAAGCAGATTGAGGCTCATTAAAAAAATAGAATTTGATAGGGGCTTCGGTGGAGCCAATATGACGGTTAATGGTGGCGGCCTGCTCTGTACAACGGTTAGTGTCATTGCCCGCAGCACTGATAAAAAGGGGCAATTCTGGAAGCCGATCAATATATCCCTGAAGAATTGCTCTAGTTGCACTGTAGCCCGAAAGAATATAGCTCTGATTGACAATAATAATATTGTTTTCTGTGTCCAGATTCAGTATCGGAGGACGATCTAATGGCCCCAGAAATACGTTGATCAGTGTTTCAGGTAAGTCTAAAAAGCTTCGCCATAACCAGCCGGGGATACTTTTCTTGTTTGCTTTTGGCAGTTGGTTTTTCAGTTCTTCTGCTGGAGGCAGGTCGCTGTTATTTCCCTTCATAACATCCAGGTTCAGGGTGACAGCCCAAGACCTTATATTGCGCTTATCTTTTATCTTGAGTTCATTGTGGTACTTACCAACAATAATATCCCTCATAAGCTGACCATGGGACGGGAAAAAAGGTCCCAGTCGATCCGTAAAGATATCTTCAATCAGGATAATTCCATGCGGTTTTTCAGGTGGCAGGTCATTACCAGTGGTAGCAGAGGAAACGTTGCTCACACTTGAAAACAGGAGAAGCAATATCGCCAGGTTTTTAATGTTCATGCCAGGTCATTAAAAGTCTCTGATAGCCGGATGCTATAGACTGCATTTCTGGCAATTTAGTTTCAGGAGGGAGGCAGGAAAATATTGACCTTCAGGAGAGGGACTCCCTTCAGGAGTCCCGTATAAGGCGGTGGTTTATGCCTCACCAGCCCCCTGAGAAGCATGACAGATGTAGATGTCAGCGGTAAGGCCATTGGCGTATTTCGGATAGTGTTCATGGACCGCCTTTTTGACGGCATCCACTTTTTCTTCCGGTATCAGTGCTACTACGCAGCCACCAAAACCTCCCCCGGTCATTCTGACACCACCCTCGCTACCAATCACGTCCTTCACAATTTCAACAATACCGTCAATGGCTGGTACAGTGATCTCAAAATCATCCCGCATGGATATATGGGATTCCGCCATGAATTCACCCATGGCTTTCAGGTCACCCCTGGCCAGTGCTTCTGCAGCGGCCAGAGTTCGTTCGTTTTCAGTGACCACATGGCGGGCCCTGCGATAGGTCAGTTCGTCGAGATCATTTCGACCGGCCTCCAGCTGCTCAAAGGTAATATCCCGCAGTGCTTTGACCCCAAAATGCTTTGCTGCTGCTTCGCATTGTTCGCGACGGGTATTGTATTCGCTGTCGACCAGACCACGTTTCACATTGGAGTTAATGATCACTACCGCCGCATTTTTGGGAATGGATACCAGTCGTGTGTCCAGAGAGCGACAGTCCAGCAGCATGGCATGATCTTCACGGCCGCAGGCGGAAACCATTTGATCCATAATGCCGCAATTGCAGCCAACAAACTCGTTTTCAGCTTTCTGTCCGATCAGTGCCAGTTCTTTCAGGCTGATATCCAGTCCGGACATTCTGGTCAGTGTAAGGCCCGTCACAACCTCCAGGCATGCGGATGAGCTGAGTCCTGCTCCCTGGGGGACGTTACCAATAATGGCAATATTAACACCCTTCAGGCTCATTCCTTTTTCCATCAGAACGGAGGCTACACCGCGGACATAGTTACTCCAGAAGGCTTCTTCACTATGCGATACCGGTAGTGAGAGTTCAAACTCTGAGACTTGGCCATCGTAGCTGTGAGCGGTGGCCACCATTTTTTGGTCATCTCTGGGGGATGCAGCAATCATTGCCTGATAGTCAATGGCGCAGGGCAGAACGAAACCATCGTTGTAATCAGTGTGTTCACCAATCAGGTTGACCCGGCCAGGTGCTTGAAAATAGTGAGTTGGCTGATGACCAAAGGTCTTTGCAAACAGTTCGGTCAGGGCTTGTTTCTGGTTCATTGTACTTTCCATAAACTCGAGTCAATCTTAAAGGCTGCTTTCAGGCTCATGGCCATTTTCCAGGTAGTGCTTTTCTGGCAGTTCCCTTAGACGAGCAGCAGCCTGCTCGGCAGTGAGATCACGCTGGGTTTCAGCAAGCATTTCAAAGCCCACCATAAATTTACGAACCGTGGCAGATCTGAGTAGTGGTGGATAAAAATGAGCGTGAAGCTGCCAGTGATTGTCGTCAGAAGAAGCATCGCCCTGATGGCAGGGAGCGCCATGCCACCCCATGGAGTAGGGGAAGGACGTTTGAAACAGGTTGTCGTACTTTGTCGTCAGTTTTTTCAGAATGTCGGCCAGAGCATCCCGTTCAACTTCTGTCAGATCTGGCATACGCAGTACATGGCGCTTGGGAAGCAACAGTGTTTCAAATGGCCAGGCTGCCCAGTAAGGCACTACGGCAATCCAGTGATCATTTTCGACGACGGTGCGTTCACCGGATTCAGATTCCTTCAGCGCATATTCAACCAGCAGGTTTACCCCTTTATCGTCCTGCCATTGACGTTGATTATCGTCTTCCTTGCGGGCTTCATTGGGCAAAAAACTGCTGGCCCAGATCTGGCCGTGGGGGTGAGGGTTGGAGCAGCCCATCACAGCCCCTTTGTTTTCAAACAGCTGTACCCAGGGGTAAGTCTGGCCTAGCTCAACTACCTGGTCAGCCCAGGTATCGACGACTTTGCGAATGTCCTGCTCAGACAGCTGTGGCAGTGTTTTACTGTGATCTGGCGAAAAACAGATAACCCTTGCTTCACCTCTGGCTGGGCTGCTCCGGAAAAGGTCTGAATCACTGGTTGCATCCGGGGTATCCGTCAGCAGCGCTGGAAAATCATTGGGGAACACATAGGGATCGGTGTAGTCGGGATTGTGGTCACCGGTAATACGATCATTCCCGGGGCATAGAAAGCATTCGGGATCATGAACTGGGCGAACGTCTGGTGCCGTTTTTTCCACCTGTCCCTGCCAGGGGCGTTTGGCACGATGGGGTGACACCAGAACCCAGTCACCAACGAGTGGGTTGAATCGGCGGTGTGGATGATCCACAGGGTTGAACTGACTCATCGTTATTATTGCCTGTTTCAAATAGAGAAAATGTTATTTATTAAAGCCGTTTGGGTTTTCTGACTGCCAGCGCCAGGTATCTCTGGTCATATCTTCAACGGTGCGGGTGGCTTTCCAACCCAACTTTTCTTCTGCATAGGCAGGATCGGCGTAACACTGGGCAATATCGCCGGGACGGCGGGGCTGGATTTGATAGGGGAGCTGTTTGTCGCAGGCTTTTTCAAAGGCATGAAGCATGTCTAATACACTGCTGCCTTTGCCTGTCCCCAGGTTGTATATGTGGACTCCATGATCAGTCCAGTGAGTTTTCAGTGCTGCGAGATGACCAAGCGCCAGATCCACCACATGGATATAGTCACGTACACCACTACCATCGTGAGTGGGGTAGTCATTGCCAAACACGTTCAGTTGCTCCAGCTTGCCAACGGCAACTTGGGCAATATAAGGCATCAGATTGTTGGGGATACCGCTGGGGTCTTCTCCAATCATGCCAGACTCATGGGCACCAACCGGGTTGAAGTAACGAAGGATGCTGAAATTCCAGCGCTGGTCTGAAGCAGCGGTATCCTGAAGAATCTCTTCCACCATGAATTTGCTGCGCCCGTATGGGTTGGTAACCTTACCAACTGGGAAGTCTTCTTTAATGGGGACTTCATGGGGATCGCCGTACACAGTTGCTGATGAACTGAAGACCAGGTGACGAACGTCGAACTCTTCCATGACTTCCAGCAGTTTTACCGTACCGCTGACATTATTATCAAAATAAGCCAGCGGTATCCGGGTGGACTCGCCCACCGCTTTTAACCCGGCAAAGTGAATAACCGCTTCTATTGAGTGTTCAGAAAATACGGTGCGAAGCGCATCGGTGTCACGGATGTCAACGGGATAAAAAGCAGGCTGTTTTCCCGTCAGGCTTTCAACCCTGTGCAGAGACGTTTTATGGCTGTTGCACAGGTTATCGACCACTACTACGTCATAACCTGCATTCAGTAATTCCAGGCAGGTGTGGCTGCCAATGTAGCCAGCGCCTCCGGTTATCAGGATACTCATAGTCTACCTCTTTGTTCTGAAAATTCAGCTCTATCAGGCTCCTAGCCATTTTCATGCCCAGGAGGGGAGAGTTGCATGTTCAGCTCATGGCTGTTTCAGGCATTTTTAAGATGCCTGTTGATTTATTGCTTTCGATCATTTTAAGAGCGGTATAAGAGGTGTTTCTTTTACGGTTTTTTATCCATTTTTCCCGAAAACAAAGATTTATGCAGAAGCAACAGGTATCATTATTGGGCGTTTTGATAAGGGTCAATATTTGTGGGCAGTCGTCAACTATTGCCAGTCAGGCAGGGTAGAGAAACCGAAGGCGTGGTACCCATGCCTGGGTCAATTTCCGATATTCAGGGTGACATCTTCTATATCGAAAACCGGGCACCCTATATTATGGACAGTGGTCATGTTCATGGCCATGTAGAGTTGAACTATCTACTCGGGTGCTCAGCTACTTATATTGTCAATGGGCGGGAGCAGCACATTCCTGAAAACCGGCTGGCAATCTTCTGGGCTAATACGCCACATCGACTGGTGGCTCTTGGGGAAAAAAAACAGGGGGAAGGCATACTCTATAACCTCTATATACCGCTACCCGAGTTTCTTCAGTGGCCATTGACGGAGCAACTCAGGCAGGAAGTGATGGCTGGATTTATTGCTCTGGCGAAATCGGATCATGATTATCTGGTCATGAGGTTGAGCCGATGGTATGAGGATTTTAAGAGTGATCATCCGGAGCTGAAGGAGATTATCCTTGGTGAGCTTGCATTGCTGTTGAAAAAGATTAGCCTTCAGGGATGGGATCACCCCGAGAGCTTTTTTCCCGGAGTACAGTTTGAGGAATCACCATCAGTAACGGATCAAATGTCCGCTAACTTTGGCAGCGCTCGACTAAAAGGTGCTCATCATGTTTCCACCATGATTCACTTTATCGGAGAAAACCTGCACCGGCCCATTTCAACGGCGGATGTCGCTGCCCACCTTGGCTTACATAAGAATTATACGACGAACCTTTTTACCAGCGTGATGGGGGTATCCATTAAGCAGTATCTGCAGTTTCAACGTTTGCAAAAGGCTCAGCTGTTGCTTATGGACAGTGAACGGCCCATTGCGGATATTGGTTATGCTTGTGGTTTTAGCTCTCTCAGTCGCTTCTATGAAGCTTTTCAACGTTACTTTGGGATGCCGCCGGGGCAGTTTCGTAAGAAGCTTTTATAAATTATGGCGTGTTATGAATCACTGATCTCAATACTCGTTCACCTTCAAAGTAAACGGTCAGTCTTTGATCTGGGTAATACCAGCGGGTAATTGCAGGTTCACCAATCGTATCTGTCTGGCTGGCAGTGCCCAGCAGTTTTTTGACGTCATCCATGGTTTGCCCGTATTCCGGCAAGGCTTGGGAGTGGCGTAGCTGGTTGGACTGGCTACCCACGGGCACTACGATAGTGCCATCAAAGTGCTGGATTTCTTGAGACGAATCGTTATTGGCAGATACTTTGGCAGTAAAGGGCAAGCTAATGGTAATCAGGGCTACTGATAAAAAGATCAAAAGTATTCTGGTCATTTGTGAATTTGCCTTATCCCTGTGCTGATAGCTCCATTGGGAAATATCAGCATACAATGTACTCTTACAAACGAATATTCATTCAAAAACAGGTTAATGTATCTCAGGTCTGGCCGGATAGGAAAGGTACAGACGGTCATTTTGCTCATGTTGTCAGGCAGTTGGCAGAAATAGATGCAAAGGGCAGGAAAATTCAACAGGATTCGGCAGCCTTTATGGCATAATAGGCATCTTGTCCCTACTGATACAGGCACAGCGTGTTCTCTTTTGCACATTGCAGCTGGGAAACAGGCAGAACTGGCAGCATAAATGTTTAGACCATTACCTCTTTTTATAGGTTTGCGCTATACCCGCGCTAAACGAAGGAATCACTTTATTTCCTTCATCTCCGGTACGTCCATGGTGGGACTGACGCTGGGGGTTTCCGTCCTGATTATTGTGTTGTCAGTGATGAACGGCTTTGACCGTGAACTCAAGCAGAGAGTGCTGGGTATGGTTCCTCATGCCACGATTACAGCAGCTGGCGGAGGTATTGAAGACTGGGAAGAACTGGTGACGACTATTCCTGAAAAAGAGGGTATTGAAGCAGCAGCTCCTTTTGTCGATGCCCAGGGGATGCTGACCAATGGTGATCAGGTTCGTGGAACACTGGTTTATGGTGTTGACCCTGGGTATGAGAAAAAAGTATCGATCATCACCGATCATATGAAACAGGGCGCTCTTGAAGACTTGAAGCCCGGTGAATTCGGTATTTTACTCGGGGAGATCCTGGCCAACTATCTAGGGGTTTCTGTGGGTGATAAAGTGACCATGGTGCTCCCGGAAGCGAGTGTTAATCTTGCCGGTGTTTTGCCTCGCCTTAAACGCTTTACCGTCGTGGGCACTTTCTCTGTTGGTGCTGATGTGGATGGTAATCTGGCTTATGCCCACCGGGAAGATCTGGCTCGGTTTCTCAGGGTACCTGAAGGTGTCACCGGTATTCGCCTGAAAATGGATGATCTTTTTGCTGCGCCAAAACTGGCCTGGGATGTTGCCGTTACTTTGCCTGGCCGCTATTACGTTCAGGACTGGACTCGCACTCATGGCCGTTTGTTTCAGGCCATCCAGATGGAAAAGACCATGGTCGGACTTCTGTTAACCCTGATTGTTGCGGTTGCTGCCTTTAACATTGTCTCTACATTAGTGATGGTGGTGACAGACAAGCAAGGCGATATTGCCATTCTCAGAACCTTTGGTGCCAGCCCAAAAATGATCATGGGTATCTTTATGGTTCAGGGATCTCTCATCGGCGTGATTGGCACACTCCTGGGGGTTGCGCTGGGCATTATCGGTGCATTGAATGTTTCTGAAATTGTCAGTGCTTTGGAGAAGTTTCTGGGGATTCACTTCTTGAGCCCTGATGTTTATTTTATCAGTTATCTGCCTTCAGAATTAATGTGGCAGGACATTATGGTGATCAGTGTATCTGGTCTACTGATGAGTTTCCTGGCAACCCTTTATCCCGCATGGCGTGCTTCAAGAACCCAGCCTGCGGAGGCCCTGCGTTATGAATAATCTTGAAACACGGCCGGTCGTGAAGAAAGTCGTCCTTGAATGTCGGAAAATTACCAAAGAGTTTTCGGAAGGTCCGGAAAAGCTGGAAGTCCTGAAAGGGATTGATCTTCTGGTAATGCCTTCAGAAAGAGTGGCTATTGTTGGATCCTCCGGTTCTGGTAAAACAACGTTGCTGCAACTGTTAGCAGGTCTTGATCGTCCTTCAAAGGGTGAGGTTCTTCTCTGTGGTCATCAATTGATGAATGTCTCGGAACATCAGCAGGGTGAGCTACGGAATCGCCATCTTGGCTTTGTGTACCAGTTCCATCACTTGTTGCCAGAATTTACGGCCCTGGAAAATGTTGCTATGCCGTTGCTGTTGCGCAAAGAGGTTTCCGTTCGGCAGGCAAGAAATCGAGCAGAGAAAATGCTTGGCATGGTTGGTTTATCGAAAAGAATGTCTCACAAACCGGCGGAGTTATCCGGTGGAGAGCGTCAAAGGGTTGCTATTGCCCGTGCGTTGGTTGCCAAGCCGGACCTTGTGCTAATGGATGAGCCAACGGGTAACCTTGACCCTCATACAGCCAGCAAAATTCATGAACTGATGGAGTCTCTCAGTCAAAAACTGACAACCAGCTTTATAGTGGTGACTCATGATATGGATTTTGCCCGGCAGATGGATAGGGCATTACGTTTGGAAGATGGGCACCTTGTGCCTGCATAATAAAAAAAAACCCTCAATAGAGGGTTTTTTTCAAGAGTTTTGATCAGCTATTGATTATCACCACCTTTTTTCTCTTCATGAATAACATAAGCTTTAAAAGCTTTGCTTTCTACCGGACCATTGTAGCCATCACCGCCTTTGAATTGACTTTCAGGCCAGGAAAAATCGACTGAGCTGAAAGTTTGCCCAGAGTGCTCTGAAATGTAGTAGGCGTTATCACCTCCGGTTACTCTTTTTTCATTGGCGATAGCTGATGCCGCACTGATAGCTAATCCGGCAATAAGGGTCATTGTAGTAGCAATTCTGATGATCATGTTCCGTCCTTTGGATTTTGTTACTGACTTTATTTTTATCGTCCATGGCCTGCTATGAATTAGCGGCTGAATATAAAGCTAGAGTAAATATTTTCTGCGCACAAGGTTTTTGACTAACCATCAGTAATAGCTTTCAGAGATAGCGTCTGGCGGAGAGTATCAATTTTAACCTCACCGTAGTCCCCCCACCAGTTGCAGGATTTCAGGCACATATCAACAATAAACCCCTCCCTGCTCCCTTCGACATGTTTGATGGTATTAAAGCCTTTCGAAGAGTCGGTCATATACTGCAACAGAAACCAGTTTCCTTTTGCATTACTTATAAAACTGTATGACGCCTGATGATAGAGTGGGCGGTTGAGGGTAATAATATTCACAAAACTGCCCGACGGTTTATTAATCCACTCAATTTTCAGGTCGCTATCAGCCAGTTGTAATGTTGTTAGCAATTCTTCAAATGCCAGCCTATCTCCTTGTATGGGAAGAAGCGCTTTTTCGAATGTCAGCGCCTTTTCGTTACCGCTAATGAGTTGTGGTGTATACGATATTTCTATCTGTTCTGGTAAAAGCTGTCGGAGCTGCTGTTCTCTTCTCATACTGTCTACGAGTCGACTGATATCACAAGTGCATAGCTCTAAAGGCTCATTTTCAGGAATTTGCAAAAGATCTGAGTATTGGCCATTTACACATGAAACGGGTAGATCAGAGGCATCAAGTGGAAAGGCCTCTGTTGATCCGCTGGATTCACCGGGAATGACCATGTTTAAAAAGTTTACGCCTACGCCTTCCATTACACCGGTATAAAGTAGAGCAGGCTTTTGAAAACTGGGTTCATAGCATATAGCAACTGGGCTCAGATGTCGGTCTGTATCCTCATAAACAGTGATACTATCATATTCAACCTGAAAGTTGCTGTAACCATTGTTGTCGGTAGTGCTGAGAACGTTAAAAAAACGCCCTGGTTCTGAATTTATTTTGAAAGAAAAATGTTGATCATTTGTCGATTGATCATCGGTAGTCAGTGGTTTTATCACTACAACCTGACGATCACTTGTAGCATTGTTTGACTCTGAACAGGCCGTCAGTATAAATATCAAAATAGAAGGAGCAAGAGTGGCTAAAAGAAGACGCATAGTATCTTTTTGTGAATCAATGGTTATGTGTTTGTTTATAATTATTTTTATAAAAATCTCTGTTTATAGATAAAAAGTGACTAATAGACACTGCTAGACAATCTATATGCTATTTTTGATCGTCATAATCTTACCTTAACAATCATCTGAATTTTTGAACATCACTCTTCTTCTGCATATGGCAAATCTCATCCGGTCTTATCGATAACTTATGACGTTTGCCATGAAGCTCTATCAGCACCACAAAGGAGACACCTATGCCTTCGGTGGAAGCGTTAATCAGTCTCAATAATGATGCAGATATTCATTCAGCCACTGAAGACAATGGATTATTGGAGCAGTTCAGCAAGACTCGTCAGCAGTCGGTTGATCTGTGCAGACCTCTGGAAATTGAGGATTATGGTTTGCAGGCAGCTGCATTTACCAGCCCTCCGAAATGGCATTTGGCTCATACCTCCTGGTTTTTTGAAACCTTTCTGTTGAAGCCCTTTTGTAAAGAGTACACAGTATTTCATACCGCTTATGAAGTGCTCTTTAACTCCTATTACAATGCGATTGGCAAGCAGTATTCAAGGCCTCAACGGGGCTTGTTATCAAGACCTACGGTCAATGAAGTCATGAAGTATCGGCATCATGTTGATCAGGCGATGCACGCATTACTGAAAGTCGCCTTTCATGAACACTACTCGGAAAGGAAAGAGGTTTCTAGGCGAGTACAGCTGGGCATACAGCATGAAAAACAACATCAGGAGCTTTTCTTAACGGACCTGAAGTATTCTCTCTCGAAAAACCCACTCTATCCCGGCTATTCATCCATCAAGAATACCAGTTATCAAGGTGAGGCTGATCTTTTACGGGGTTCGCAATGGGTTCAATACCAGGGTGGTTTGTTTCATTTGGGGGCTGATCAAGACAGTGAATCATTCTCTTTTGATAATGAAAGCCCTGCTCATCAGGTATATATCGAACCTTTCGAGCTCTCAGATCGATTGGTTACCAATGCGGAATTTCAGGTTTTCATTGACGATGGCGGCTATCATCGTCCCGAGTTCTGGCTGTCTGATGGCTGGGCTGAGGTACAGCGGGAGCAATGGCGTCAACCGCTTTACTGGCTCGAAGATGAAGGTTGTCTAATGGAGTTTACACTCTATGGAGAACAATCCAGATCACCCGAACAGCCAGTGTGTCACCTAAGTGCTTATGAAGCGGATGCTTATGCTTGCTGGGCCAGGGCCAGGTTACCTACAGAAGCCGAGTGGGAGTTTGCTGCAGTTCAGCAAGGACAGGGAGAGTCTATTTCTGGACAAATATTTCAGCCCATTCCCGCTGAAAATAACATTCATTCAGCCCAGCTAAAACAACTCTATGACAGCTGCTGGCAGTGGACATCCAGTGCGTATCGTCCATACCCCGGCTTCAAGGTGGGCGCTGGGGCGATTGGCGAATACAATGGCAAGTTCATGTGCAATCAATGGGTATTACGCGGTGGCTCCTGCGTTAGCCCAGCGAACCATCTCAGGCCAACCTACCGAAATTTTTTCTATCCTCGTGACCGTTGGCAGTTCTCCGGACTTCGCCTGGCAAGATGTATTTAATCAGTTAATAGCCCCGTTATTGCCATCTCACAAGTTTTTTTATTTGCATTCAAAAGGAAACACTTATGTCTGAACCTGCCATTATGGAGATCGATAATGTTAATTTTGAAAACCATCAACCGGTCTACAATGACAAAAAAGAGATTCTGGAAGGCTTTTTACGCCCACAGAAAATGCTGAACCCAAAGTTTTTTTACGATCATCATGGCTCAGTACTATTTGAAAAGATCACTCAGCTGCCGGAATATTATCCGACCCGAATTGAGCGGAAGATATTGAAAGACAACGCCCAGTCAATCGCCGATCACTGTGGTACTGAGACTATTATAATGGAGCCCGGCAGTGGCAGCAGTGAAAAAGTTCGTATCCTGCTGGATAGCCTGCGTCCAAGGGCTTATGTACCGATGGATATTGCAGGGGATTTTTTACTGGAATCGGCCATTAAGCTGGGGGGACAATTTCCTTGGCTCGATATTCATGCGGTATGTGCTGACTTTTCCCAACCAGGCTGGATACCAGAGAAAATACCGGAAGGTAAACGACTGGTGTTCTATCCGGGGTCAACGTTTGGCAATATGCAACCTGAAGATGCCCTGGACTTTCTTGAAAAGTTGAAAATTTTCCTGAATGGAAGCGGTGGAGTATTAATCGGGATCGATTTGCATAAACCAGAAGCGCTGCTGAATGCTGCCTATAATGACAGGGAAGGGATAACCGCGCAGTTTAATCTGAACGCACTGAATAACATTAATCAATTAGCTGAGGCTGATTTTGATCTGGCTAATTTTGAACACCACGCATTTTACAATTCCAATGAACAGCGTATTGAAATGCACTTGGTCAGTCAGCGGGATCATAGCGTCAGTATTGATGGTGAAACCATTACTTTTGGCAAGAATGAATCCATTCATACCGAAAGCTCTTATAAATATACAGTAGACAGTTTTTCTACGCTGGTGGCCAGTGCAGGTTTTCGGGTAGTTAATAGTTGGGTGGATGAGGAAGTACTGTTCAGCGTCCACTATCTGGAACTTGATTAAAAGAAAAAGTAAAAATTACCGATTAAAGTAACCAGAACCTGATTATACAGTATACCCTTTGAATCATTTGGAAAATATTGACCAAGTCATGGTTACTATAAGGTATAAGTAGTTTTATGACTTTAAATTTGTAATTCAATAATTGATTAAACAGTAGTGGTTTTCAATACTGTTTCCTTATTTTCAGAAGAATCCCTGTCATGTGGTGGTACTATTTCAAGAACGTCTTCAAACTCTGCCAGTGGAGCTTCTTTTTCCTTACGCACGTGGAGTGACTTATATAATTGGCAAAGATTATAGGCTTCTAGCAAATAGCTGGGCACCTTGTCTGAAGTTGTTTCTTCAAGCTCATGAGTGCTGGTACTTTCTTCGAAAGTAATAGAGGGGGCGGACCTTACTGGCTTCTTGGTAGCTGCTTCTTCATCAGGGTTGTCAGAAAAGGTGCGCGTAACAGTGTTATCATCACTTCCACAGACAATTGGTGTCTTATCATGAAATGTTTTCCATAAATGCATATAAAGTTTCTGTAGTGGATTATCGGATAAAGGCTCTATCTCAAGTTTTTCCATTGCCCTCAACATAGATGGCTCAGACATCAAACTCTTGTATTCGGGGTTTTCCTTGTCATCAAGAAGGGGGGCTTCTTGGTTGGGTATTTGCTTTGGAGATGGAATCTGCTGAATTAGGGGGTCTTGCTCTTCAACTGTTGCATCAACCACTTCTTTTTGTGGCCTGCATGCTCTGATAAGCCGGTCAGCAAATTTTAAAAAAAGAGCATCATAAATTAGAGCTGCACTTGTAGTGGCTGCAGTAGTCCCGGAAATATCCACGTTCAGGCCGGTAAATTCCTTTATCAGAGCGGGACCTATCACTGCACTCCCGGTTATGACAACGACTTTGGTGTACTTGAAAACATCCCAGGCAGTGATTGACTGACATCTTGCTGTTTGCCTTTGATACCACGGCTTTTCAATGGTTACCGGTCTGTTATCTGATGACAGACCCTCTGTTTTGGGTAGTTGAACGGGTTTTATTGGCGGTTTTTGATTTTTTTCTGGATTGGTTAACCTCTCACCTACCTCTTTAGAGAGGTCAGCAGTCATTGGAATGAATGTCACAGACATCATGTTGGAGTCCATAGCAACTCTCCAGTGTATCAATGAATTAATTGTGAAAATCCATGCTCGATACGGCAGTTACCGAATTTTAAAGTGACCTCATTTGATAGGGGGTTTTCAGTAGTGTGATTACCCATTTTTATTCTTATGAAAAATAATCAGCATTCTGCCATCGCACCTTTTACCCTAGTTATTTGGATGAGTATTGCAGTGGATTTCTTAGTCGTCCAGAAGCTGGTTGATGTAGTGGCTACTCTAACTGCTCAGGGTAAAGTATATTGTTGATGTTATTTAATTGATCGTTGTTGATGTTTTAATGATTAATAAACGGTCTTAAAATTCTGGATGGCTTGCCATATTTGCTGCCCAGAAGGAAATGCTGGGTGGTTTGAATGGTTCTTGTTTTATTTTTTAAATATAATTAATGAATAATTTTTCTTGTTACTAGTTTCAATTTTGACTAAAAAATAATGTTTAAAAAAGTCATCAGATTTCTTTGTTAATTTTATGATTGCTTTGTATGTTGGATATTCTTAAGTTTAATAAGCTTAAGAGCTTCGGCTTTTTATAGCGAGTACAGACAGAAATACGATGGAAAAAGAAAAAGCCCGGAAGTCCAGGCTTTTAATCAATTCACTCCCTATCAGACATCAGGATTGTCTGATTCTCTCAGACGTTCCTGTCGTTGCTGCTCTTCGGCCAGAGCGGCCTTGATTTCTGCCATGACTGAATCAACATCCGCTGATTTTTCAACCTCCTCGAAGTGTCCGGTCAATTCAGTCTCTGGCGTCAGCTCACCCTCTTCATAAAGGGACCACATCTCTTTGGCATACCGGTTATTCTGCAAGTCTGGCGCGAACTGGGCGTAGTAGTCCGTGATGTTCTGGATATCTCTGGTCAACATTGCGCGTGCATTGTTGTTGGCAGATGCATCCACGGCCTGTGGCAGATCGATGATTACCGGGCCGTACTCATCGACGAGCACATTGAATTCCGACAGGTCACCATGAATCAGACCGGCGCAAAGCATCAGCATCACGTAATGCATGACGATGGCATGGTCTTCTCTGGCCTGTTCAGCAGACATGGTGACTTCGCCCAGTCGAGGAGCGACTTGACCATCATCATCCGTCACCAGTTCCATCAGCAGTACGCCATCCAGACAGATGTAAGGCTTAGGGACTCTTACGCCGGCTCGTGCCAACCGGAACAGGGCATCTACCTCGGCATTCTGCCAGGTTTCTTCCTGCTGTTTACGGCCAAACTTTGAGCCTTTCTCGATGGCGCGTTGCCTTCGGCTGTTACGCTCTTTACGACCTTCCTGATATTGGACGGCTTTCTTGAAGCTGCGCTTGGCGGCTTCTTTATACACTTTGGCACAACGGATCTCGGATCCGCAGCGTACCACATAGACATCGGCTTCTTTACCACTCATTAGCTGGCGGAGTACTTCATCCACCAGACCTTCATCAACCAGGGGCTGTATTCGTTTCGGGGTTCTCATAAGGAACTTGTACCTTATTTGTAAACCCGATGGAATAGCGTTTTTGGAAATAAGCGATGGTAGAACGCACATTGAGGTGTGCGCCTTCGGGTTTTACTAATCATTTACTGTTTTTTCTGAGGGAGCATCACCGTTATTGGCTCATTTTCAACCCCGGTAAACGTAACAATCAGGTCACAGGGTGTTTTACTGATGCAGCGACCATTGTGTGCCGTGTTCACCACTTCATAAATGGCTTCTTCCGCTTCATAACGGTTTTTCTGGCCGTCCTTGAGGGTTACTTCCATGGTGCCGGAGATGGTATAGCCGTACCCCGGGTAGGGGTGGTAATGCCAACCTGTTTCACCACCGCTGGGTATGGTGATTTTCAGCGTCTTGACCATGGGTTTTTTGGTTTTTGGATAGTGCATGGGGCTGCCATCATCGGTGACTCCCTGTGCTTTGACAATGTCTGCCTTAAGCTTGCCATCGTATTCTTTTTTATGATCAGGGCAGGCAAAGAGGATTGTAGAGCTAACGGCCATTATCAGGGGGAGTGCAAATCTGAACATGGGGTTCTCCTTGACGAGGTCATCTAATAATAGACACCCGCTGCAGGAAATGGGTTCAATTCTAGATTTTTTAATAACTATTGGTTCTGTTGACATAAGGCTGTCAACAGAACCTGTCCGCAAGAGAGAACTGTCAGGTGATTGGGGTTAGTGAGCACTCTTTCCGTGTATTGGCGCCATCATTTGTGGCAAAGCTATAACGGGCATAGTCTTTGGCTGGCGATAGAGCGAGTAGACAATGGAAATAGTCAGTGCACAGACAATGACCATAAGAGATACAGGTGTCGGAATTGACCAGACAGTGTCCAGCAGGAGCATTTTTATACCCACGAAACCCAGCATGCCTGCCAGTCCATAGTGTAGATATTTAAAGCGCTCCATTAGACTTTCGAGGACAAAGAACAGCGATCTTAAACCCAGCAGGGCCATAACGTTAGCGGTATACACCAGAAAGGGATCGGTGGTAACGGCAAAGATGGCCGGTATAGAGTCAATGGCAAACATCAGGTCACTGAGCTCTACTACTATGACTACCAGTAGCAAGGGAGTTGCCAACAGGCGACCGTTCTCCCGTACCCAGAAAGCGGCCCCCCGGAAATCATCGGTCATGGGCAGGCGGCTGGACAAAGATCGAATCAAACGGTTATCACCAATATCCTGGGATGGTTTGAAGAACGCCATTTTGAGGGCACTCAGAATGAGCAGAACCCCAAACACATAGAGTAACCAATGGTATTTGGCAATCAGAGCGCTGCCCACAACAATCATAATGCCGCGCATAACCAGCGCGCCAATAACGCCATAGAACAGTACTTTGTGTTGATAAGCCCGGGGAACAGCAAAGGCGCTGAAGATCATGGCAAAAACAAACAGGTTGTCGATGCTCAGAGACTTTTCGATCAGATAACCGGTGGTAAAGGCTAGGGCGGCTTCCTGATTGGTCAACAGGCTTCCCGGGTTAATGGTTTCCCAGAAAAAATAGACAATCAGATTAAAGATGATGGCACAACCGACCCAGAATGCACTCCAGCCAAGGGCATGACGCAGTGAGACTTCTTTGTTATCGCGGTGAAGATAAAGGTCTAAGGCCAGCATGGCCAGCACAAAGATATTAAAGCCAATAATAGGCCATGTGTTGTTCAGCACGGTACAGCTCCTGTCACAGCGTGCGCAATGCGACACCCTGATCAATGGGTAATGTGCTGGTCTCGTCAAAGCGTGTAAGGCTCACCATTACCGGGATTGCTCCGTACTGACGATAATGGTTCCACTACTAAGGTGGGTGACTACTCCCCAACGATGCAAACTTAACAACAGTCAGCGACTGTTATCTGCTCGGGTAATAGTTTTTGCTATCTGCGAAGTCTTTTTCGAAGAAGACGCTCGCGTTGCTTTTCCTGTGAACGGGTATCACTTGTTAAGTAATCCGTGTCGTCTTTATACATTGTTTTTATGAGCCTTTGAGAAAGAAGGCCGATCAAAACGTCCATTAGTTATTAACTCATTTCGGGAACATGCGCCTATCTAAAGGGATACCCGGTTTTTAGTCAATAGCTATTTTGTCAGGGAGGGGTAATGGTTCACCGAGGTGGTTATAAGTACCCAGTCATATGAAATCATATGCTCTGACTCATTGCTCAGGCACTCTGCTGCGTTGCAACTCTGGTCACATAGCTACGGCTATGCTCCCGCCTTTGCGCCTTGCAGACTATCTGTTCAATAAACCAGAAATATTCGATTCCATATGGCTGAGTGCTTAACGCAACCGCCTGCGTTTGCAGGCAGTTATTCCGATGTAAGTAGGTTGCTCAGAACAGGCTTTGGGTAATGTTACTGACTAACAGTTGTAGCAGGCGAGTCCTTGCTTCCAGTGTTGCCCAGGCGATATGGGGGGTAATGATCAGGTTGTCTGGTTTATTGACAATCAGCGGGTAGTCTCTGTCAGGTGGCTCTGTGGTGATGACATCTACCGCAGCACCGGCAATCTCCCTACGATTCAATGCATCAATCAAATCCAGCTCATTAATAATGCCACCACGGGCAGTGTTAATAATGAGGGCGGATGATTTCATTTGTTTGAACTCACTCGCGGTAAAGAGGTCTCGCGTCCCATCCGTCAGTGGGCAGTGAATACTGATAGCATCCGCTTCTTTGAGAACCTGCTCAAAGGGAGCACGACCGGGTCGGATTGTTCCAGCACCTTTCTGTTCAGCAATCACTACCTGCATACCGAAGGCTTTTGCCAGGTGTTCAACGGATTTCGCCAGATTACCGTAGCCAATTAAACCCATGGTTTTTCCGGTGAGTTCTATCATCGGGTAATCAAACAGGCAGAATGATTGGCTTTCGCTCCATTTGCCAGTACTCACCAACTGGTTGTATTGGCTGGCATGGGTCGTTAGTTCCAGCAATACGTTGAATACCAGCTGGGCAACACTGCTCCCGGCATAGCCCACCACGTTTTTAACTTCGATCCCCTGTTGCTCTGCTGCCTTCAGGTCCACATTGTTCATGCCGGTGGCGGCAATGCAGATGAGTTTCAGGTTATTCAGATGGGACAGGGTATGAGCGTCTAACACCACTTTGTTGGTAATAACGACCTGAGCGCTCTGACATCGCTCAACGGTTTGCTCTGGTGCAGTGAAGTCGTGAAACTGCCAGTTGATGGGCAGTTTACGCATTGGTGAAAGATCCAGGTCTGGTCCCAGGGTGCCGGCATCCAGAAATACACCATTGATCATATTATTTTGTACCATGACTGATGACGTTAATCCTCTAAATACCCAAAGGATTTCAAGTTGCTGCGCGGCGGCAAGTGAACGAAGCCCCGTGAGCTTACAAAGAGTATGTGATCGGTGTGAGCAAGCGCAGCCAACAAAGTAGCAACTTGAAAGGCGACGGGTACACACATAATACAGGCCATCTTGTCCGTAATGGTATATAAACAGAGTAAGACTGATGGTTATGAATGACTCGATCAAATGAGGCTTCGATGAAGAAACTGAAAAATGAGAAAGAGCTGGTAAAGAAAGCCATCGAATATGGTATGAAATATGGTGAGCAGCGGGGGGTTGTTGAGTTTGAAGCGACGGACTCTTCTAATGAGAAAATTGAATATATATACAGGCTCCTGGTACATGATAAGCTCATTCAGCCTTTGCCGGAGGATCAGGTTTCTCAGGTAACGATGAAACATAAGCTGGCGATCTGGGCTTCTAAACAAAAGTAATCCTGCCCCCTGAGTTTATAAAAGAATCATTTTATGGAGGTTTCTGCTTGCCGCACTGTGTCATTGAATATTCCAGACCCCTCGAGTTGACTGTCAGCCCTGAAGACTTGATGGAAAGTGTCTATCTGGGGGCGGTCAGTTCTGAGCTGTTTGAAGAGGCGGCAATCAAAGTTCGGGCAATCCCCTACGACCATTATCGTGTAACTGCGGGTATTGAAAGTGGGATGAGGTTTATCCATGTGACAGCCCGTATTCTCTCTGGGCGGAACCGCGAGCAGAAACGGCTTCTATCAAGTGGCCTGTTGAAATGCCTTGAACGCTTCAGCTTGGAAAATGTTTCGCTTACGGTTGAAGTGGTTGATATGGATCGTGAAGTTTACGCTAAAACGGTTGTTTTATGATTGAGCCGATTTAAGGCACGAAGCCTCAGGCTTTGTGGATATCACTTTGAGCCACTGAGCTTGGGCGCTAATATCAACAGAGCCTGACTTATCACTGGTTCTTGTCTTCAGGATGAAACATTTCATCGTAAGCTTCGGAATAAACCAGCTGTAGATGTGGAGCGATGTGGTGACCCAAGGTCTCTTTTGCTTCGCCAATGCTGTGAAAAATAGCTGGCGAGGCATCGTTATTCCTCAGCAGATGTTTTCCATCGACCTGACAGAGGTAAATATCGCCTTCCTGACTAAGTAGCTGGACAGGAATCTGGCTTTGTTTAAAGGTTTTTTTTAATTCTTTAATGGTCATTTGCCTTCTCCGTTGTGGTGGACAGTTAACCAGTTGGATAGTTGTTACTAGCTCAAGTGCTTTCTTGGAATTAACTGACCTGAAAAAGGGTTATCAAAACCGCTGGTGGTGCCGGCAGCTCTTGCAGGTGCATAGTGTTTAATGGTTTCATTCAATCGTTCTTTTTCAATTGGGTTGTTGATATCAACCATTACAACAGCACCGCCTTGCTGAATGTGATCGTGATAAGGTTGCAGACGATAATTGTCGCTTGATGCGCCGATCATTCCGCCAAGCCAGGTAGGAAAGCCCAAGGCAATCAGACAAGCGAACACGGTTCCAATACCTCCGGCAGGATGGCCATCCAATAAATTATAAGTAAAGAATCCGGTCACTGCGGCTAGAACAATGCCGATCATGAAACCACGCTCCCCGCTGTGTATGGTGTCAGTCTCTTCCAGAAAATTAAGGTCGTTTAAATGATATTTCATGGCGCGGGTGTGATCCTCGTGGGCGATGTGAATTCGATCGTGATCGATGCCAGAATTTTCCAGCAGATCAGAGAGCTCTTTGGCGGTATTTAAGCCTGGCAGAAGAAAAAGGTGCTTTTTCATAGTTGCAATTCCTTTTGCAGTGAAATACATAAACACTCTTTATTGCTTTTCTTATGAGGAGCGTAGTTAGACTCAGTCGTAAAGAGTGGAGTCCTTATATCGTATTAATCAGAATAAACTTTAAAGATTACATTTTTCTGAACGCCTGGAGGTTTCCACATAAGGTTTACGATTCAGCTAAAGCCAGAGGTTTCTCTGAATCTACCCATAATCATTTATTCTGATAACATCTACCTTTACGGTAACCACGTACAAGTGGATTACCGTTTGTACAGTTATTTAAGCAACCCGCTTGCCAGATAAAAAATAATGTTAGAAAACATATAATTAGTTTTTTCTTGAGCGCTGAATGATTAATTACGGGGCAAAACCATGAAGGTTGCACTGATTGGAGCCGGACTTGCCGGGATAACATCTGCCTGCCAGCTAACCAGGGCAGGCCATCAAGTAGCGGTTTTTGAAAAAAGCCGTGGGTTAGGTGGGCGGTTAGCCAATCGACGAACATCATGGGGTAAGCTTGATATTGGTGCCCAGTACTTTACTGCCAGAGACCCGGATTTTCAGAAACAGGTAGAGCTCTGGCGGCAAGCTTCTGCCGTTCAGGTCTGGGATTTTTCACCTCATTGTGTTGAACAGGGAAAGTTAACACCTTCACCGGATGAAACGGTGCGTTACACCGGTTCCCCGTTGATGAATCAGCTGGTTTATTGTTTGAGTAATGGGCTTACGGTTAATTTTCAATGTGCTATATCGGCGGTCGAAAAGCTCAGGGAAGGTTGGCGTCTGGTCTCTTCCGATGGAGACGTATTTTCGGGTTTCGACTGGTTGATTGTCAGTAGTCCTGCTGAGCAAAGCCGTGCCCTTCTGGAAAACTGTTCTGATGTGATGACTGATGTACCTGAGGCCGTCCATCAACCCTGTTGGGCTTTAGGTATTGCTACCCGGGGGGAAGTTCCAGAGGGTGTGCAGGGTATTTTTGGTGATGACACTGTTCGCTGGGTTTCCCGGTTATCCAGTCGACCTAGTTTTATCAAAGCTCCGGATGTTGATGATGTCTGGATGTTGCATTTCTCACCTGAGTGGTCTGAACAGCAGGGTAAAGAAACGTTACTGGATATAGGTCAGACAGGTTTGGATTGGCTTGAGAAGATAATGGATACCGAGCTTGATAAAAGTGCTGAATATCGACATTACTGGCGCTTTGCCAATATCAAGCCAGTAACATTTGATAAACCTTATCTTCTGGATGAGCATCAGCGGCTTGCTGTCATTGGTGCCTGGTGTGCTGGTGGAAGGGTTGAAGGTGCCTGGTTGTCAGCCTGGCACTGTTTTAGAGAAAATCTTGATCAATAAATGATGACAGGTATCTATGGGGAGTTAACAGTTTCCATGACTTTTGGTTGTATCTATGTTGTTCCTGCGCCGAAACTCTCCTGGCGTAATCCCCGTCCATTTCTTGAAAGATCGGTGAAATGCACTCAGCTCTTCAAAGCCCATTAGCAGTGCGGCGGCAGTAATGCTGATATCGGACTGGCTAAGGTATTTAATGGCAATATCACGACGGTATTCATCTTTTACCTGCTGATAGGAAGAACCTTCTTTGACCAGGTGTCGTCGAAGGGTTCTCACGGGGATATCAATCATCTCGGCAACTTCGCTGAGTTTTGGTATATCACCGTTCTCCTCACCGCCCAGTAATGAACGCATTTTAGGCGCCAGGCTATGGCTGTCTTGAATCGCCTCTATGTTAAACAGGGCAAATGGCCCAGCGCTTAACAGCTTCTTCAGGCTTTCAGGTGTTTGTACAACAGGGGCATCCAGGGCACTGGCATTAATCTGAATAAAATTTTCAGCCTGCTTGAACTGAATTGGACACTCAAAATGGAAACGGTAATCCATCAGATTCAGCATAGCGGGGCCCATCAGGCTGACGGAGTGCACTTCAAGGTATTGGCCGGTAAGCCAGCAGCAGAAGCGATGCCAAAGCGCCAGGCTATAGACCATACGCAGCTGTCGTGAGGAGTTGATTTCGTGACTTTCCAGTCCGTGGTAACCGGCGTGAAGCATGCGAATGCTGGAACCATCATTAGAAAATTCGTAGAGAGGAAGCTCCTCAGGTAAAGTACCACCAAAGGTACTGCGTCCGGAAAGGAATTCACTGGCAACATTAAAGGCGTCGCGAAGAGTATTGCACTCTACCAGGGCATAGCACATGGCTTCCAGAGCGCCGGACGACATTTCGTGATGGCTGTATTTGTTAACTTCACTTTCCAGTAACTGGGAGACCGTCAGGTAAAGTTTTCGGAAAGTATCCGGTGTGACATCACTGGAAAGGGTGAGCGAATCATCATCGGTTTGCAGCTCAAGCTGGTTTTCAACGGCCAGTTTCTGGACGTCACAGCCTTTTTCCGCTGCTACCTTGAGCAACGGAACGACGTAATTTACCGGTATCAGATACTCAGTCGTCATTGTCGTTATTCTCTCGGTTGTATGGGTATTACTATTGCCTGTTTCAGATAAGGCAGTCATCGTCCGGCTTAACGATGACTGCCTTATTATTCATAAAATAATCACTGTATTAAGCATGCAGTAAACTATTTTTTGAATAATTTTTTGCTGGGTGCACCGTTTTCACCTGGCCACATGGAGCTGCCAATGGTGTCAGCAAAAGGCCAGAATCCCTTTGGATCCAGTGGTTTATTCAATGAAATATTCCGGGCCTTAAAGGTCGGTGTCCACAGAAATGCCTTTGGCTCACTCTTGACGGGCAGCAGCTGTGCGACTGGATCCCAGGGGCTTTCATTCAATTTCAGAGTGCCTTCAACTTCTTCCATATAAGCCGTGCCATACCGGCTATAGACCTGGACAACATGAGGAGGAAAGTCAAACTTGTAAGGCATCATATCAACCGCGCGGGAATACTTAACCCACCACTCATTGACTTCAAAATCCTGCAGATCTTCGGTGATCTCAACAGGACCTTTCACTTTGCCGCTGAACTCCAGGAAGGTATAGCCCTGATGAGTCACACTGGCTTTGACTTCATCAAAAATCCGGTAGTACTTGGTTTCTGCAAAGAACTTGGGTTGTCCCCAGCGCTCTTTACTGCCTGCGATCGCTGCTTCCTGGTCAATACCGATACCCAGTGTGTATTCGCCTTCCACGCCATCAACGTCTGCAGCAACATTCACCACAACACCGTACTCAGGCTCATTCAGAACCGGGAAGTTGTAGATAATGATTTTAACGGTAGGATTTTTTCCCGGCTCAACACCGGGGGGAAGCAGCTTTGCAATACACTCCGGATCGGTCTCGTAGCTGATCTTGAGCATTGGCCAGTTGATGATATCACCGGGTTTGCCCATTGGGGCTGCGGGGTTTTGGCTCATGGATTGCCTCTTTTCTTATTTTTTTAGCAGGGTCTTTCCAGGGCAGGGGGATACTACGACCTGGGTATGACCAGAGAAAATTACGGAACGGTTCTCTAACAGCATGAAGACCGCTCCGTATAATGCATGGATTAAGCGGTTGCGAGCAGCTCATCCTTGCGGTTTGCTTCTTCCAGCTCCTGCTCATCGTAGAACTGGTTGAACCACTTACGGTACTGACCGATAGGTCCGTCACCATCGCACAGGATCGGAGTTGGTTTGTAGACTTTGTTTTCCCAAATGGGAACGTCTTGCTGAACCTGATGCACCAGCTCCTGCACAAAACCATCGGCATAGATTTTTTTCATGTCCGATTGGGCGGTAGGGAGGGTGAAGTTAAAGCGCAGGTGGATGGTCTGGTCATCAATCGGAGTGACCGTTGCCATCAATACCACTTCAAACAGACGCATGAACTTTTGATACGTCTGACCTGGGCCTACGTTGTATGACTCAAGACGCGCGGCTTCGAGGTTGTCACCTGTGTGGTTAACAGAGCCATCTTCTTCAACTGCGTGAGTCTGTGCATCGAAAATAGTACTACGACGGTGGCCTTTCATCTCCACTTCACTTTCCGGCATGAAAGGAACGTTGTGGACAGTCACAAAGTGAGCAATATCGGCAGCATTTTCACCGGTTTCCTGAATGATGGATTTGATGTTCCAGTCAAAGGTCTGGAATTCAGTCCAGCCTTCAGCGCCGACTTCTTCAATAGTGTCGACCTCCCACATAGGAGCGACGCTTTCATCCGGATGGTACCAGGCCCAGATCATCTGGTTCCGCTCAACCACTGGGTAGCTGCGGATACAGGGCTTGTCTTTTACCTTGGGTGGGATGCGTTTAGCGTAAGGAATGTCCGTCAACATACCTGTGCCATCAAACTTCCAGGCGTGAAAAGGACAGCTGACACTTTCACCTTTCACAATACCGCCATGACCCAGGTGAGCGCCAAGGTGAGGGCAATAGGCATCCAGCAGGGAAGCCTCACCAGACTCGGTTCGGAACAGCACCAGCTCCTTACCAAAGTATTTTACCGGCTTTACTTCACTGGTTTTCAAACCTTCTGAGTATTCCACAGCATACCAGCCAAAAGGAATTGGCTTGTTATAGCGCTTGCTCATGGAGTGATTCTCCCAAATCCAAATTTTATTGTTGTTTTCATCCGACCCGTTTTCAGTAAAAAGCCTTGTCTGAGTAACCGATCAAATAATCCAGCTTGGTAACTGTTGTAAAATAAGTTACCGCAGTGTAACTTTGCAATCAAGTATCCAAATGCACTGAAAATTGTCTCAGATCAAATTTCAGGCAGTTCATTGTTGAAAAGTGGGTGCTAAGAGGTGTGTATCCACCTCGATGTAAGCCTTATGTGAAGAGAGTGGAGATAAAAATAATGAAAGACTTCAAAGACAAGGTTGCAGTAATTACCGGTGGTGCAAGCGGCGTTGGTCGTGCCATTGCCCTGTTGCTGGGTAAAGAAGGCGCCAAGGTGGTTGTCTCTGATATTGAACCGACGGCTCTGGATAAAACCGTTAGTGAACTACAGGCTAATGGTGTTGACAGCTTTGGTTTTCAGGCCGACATCACCAAGCAGGAAAGTCTGGATGCCTTGGCAGAAGCCACGCTGGAAAAATACGGCGAAATGCATCTGGTATTTGCCAATGCGGGTGTTGGTACCGGTGAGGCCGGTAATATGTGGGGCTATAGCATGAATGACTGGGAGTGGGGTTTCCGGGTAAACACCTGGGGTCTCATCAACACCATCAACGCATTTATGCCAAAGCTGATGGCCCAGAAGCAAGAAGCGCATTTTGTAGTCACCGGTTCAGGTAATGGTGCTTACTTTATGCTGCCTCACACCCCGATCTACACAGCAACCAAGGCCGCAGCCCAGGCGATTACTGAAAACCTGTACTTCCAGCTTCAGCAGATGAACTCCAAGGTTAAAGTGAATGCATTATTCCCCGGACCTCATGTGGTGAATACCGGTATCTTTAACTCTGAAAGAAACCGTCCGGAAGATCTGCCTACCGACCCTAACAAGCCAGATTCCGGTATCCACTCTGTAGAAGATATGCGTGCCATTATGGCTCAGTTTAAAATGGAGCTGCAGACCACTGAGCCAGAAGAAGTAGCAGAGACTGCCCTTCAGGGAATCCGTGAGAACAAGTTCTGGATTGCCCCTATGACGGATAAAATTCGTGTGGCAATTCAGGAACGTACCGACAATATGCTCAATGGTGTGAATCCGACTCCACCAAATGTTATCTAAAGTCTGACTTTCAGATAACTATTTTTTGCTTCACTGTTCCGTTGTCTGTGAAGCAAAAAACTTCCTCTTAATAAAGAATGGCTTCTGGTGCTGTCCGATGATGGTGACCATTGTGATTCTTCTTTTTTAAGGTTAATTTAGCGCTTTATGCGAGCTCCTCCAGAGCCAGAATTGATGAGCGCATAATCCTATAGAGAAAAGAGGTTAGATCGTTGACTGTCCAGACAATGGGACGCCGCGAACGTAAGAAGCAGGCGGTTAGGGATAAAATCAGTGAGGAAACTATTGCACTGATCAGACGACAGGGGGTTGACGGTGCAACGGTTGAAGCCATTTGTGAAAGGGCAGATATAGCCAAGAAAACCTTCTACAACTACTACGGCTCAAGACATGAGCTGATGATTGAAATCTGTGATTCAAAAATCCTGGTTCTGAACCAGGAGCTGGTTGAGGCAGCCCTTGGGTCGGGGAAACCACTCGAAGAGCAGCTGACCTTTATGTTCGATCAGATGAAATCGAATTACACCCATGCAGATCATCTTGAAAAAGAGTTGATTGACTACATGGTCTGTAACTTCCCAAACCACCGAAGTCAGGGTGTGAATCAGCTTAACTTTATGAACAAGTGGTATACGAGGCTTTATGAGCACAACGTTGCTCGGCTGAAACCTTCGCTGACGCCCGATTTCTGTGCAGAAGTCACCGTCGCCATGGTTAATGGTCTGACGCTGAACTGGCTGAATGATGAGCAGTACAATATTGAAGACCGGTTGGATAAATTGAAGTGTTATCTGATCGACAGCTTTCTGGTGAAACCGGTAATGGAATAATGAAAAAGGGAGTGAGTAACGCTCCTATGTTTCAGAGCTTATATCCTGAAATGTTCATTAATTGAAGCGTTCTTAACTTTATTGAAAAATATATTTGATATCAATCAGAGGTTTTTTTCGTTATTCATTGATGAACTTCTGGTTTTATAAGTAGTCAGAGTTGTTTTTGATCAATGGCTGGCTGATGAATGAATATTCAACCTTCACAAACAACAGACCAAGCGCATTCTCTTGAATTTGAACTGCAGGTAATACCTTCAGGCAGAAGTGATTCAGTAGATCAGTTATGGCCTGGTGGCTCAACTGAATTATTTAGACCTGATGATATTCCTGAGAATGTTTCTTACACTCATCCGAGTGTAACTCAAAACTGCTCAGAAGGTATCAGCGAGCAAGTCCGTAATGCAAAACCTCTTCAGTTCCGTTCTGCTCAGCCTGTTATCGATACCGGGAGAGAAGGGCGACCGGTCTGCTTGCGGAATTCTATGGGTATTAATGTTTGTGAAGACCCCATCACGGCGCAATCAGCTGAAATCGCCAGGCTTTCTCCAGTTCATCAGCAGATAGATGGTCAAGTTCATTACAATTCATATTTGAAAAAAGGAATAGCTCCACTAGAAGAACCAAGTCGCTTGCCTGAAAGTATTTACCCTATCTCTAATGTTTCTGATATTAAGCAGTTTCTTGGTACGTGTATAATGAAAGGGGCCACAGCTGAAGAAATACGCAGAATGTTGTCTGTAGTTTCTGAGCCTCAGTATATCTTAATCATCGATCATTTACTTACTACAGCTATTGAAAATGAAAACTGTATAGATGAGCATGTTCGTTTGCAGGTCATTCAAGTATTATTAAAGCCAAATGCTCATTACCATGCTGGCTCACATATTGTGGCCAGAGCGTTGGAAACTGCTCTTGTAAATGGTCGCAATGAACATTTAACTGATTACCTTTTGAGAGGGATTGGTAGTCCGGAGATAGAGAGATCACCATTCTCATTGGTTACCTGTGCAGTAAAATCAAGTATCAAGTTTCAGAATAATAACTATCAAACCCTCATTCCCAAGCTATTAGCAAAGGGAGGGGATTTGAATGGTATGGGTGAAATGAACCCTTTGTTTCAGGCGGCTATCCATCAGAGGGTTGATATGGTTGAATACTTGCTTAATTATGGCGCTGACCCTGATGCTTGTACCCATGGACGCTATAACCCGCTTTTTTCTGTGGTGACTCAACTTCTAAAACCGTCATTATATCCTTCTTTTCTTGTTCGGAGTTCCACTTCTCCTATCCATATCTCTAACTACGACCCTCTAGGCTACTTTCCTGAAAATAAAATCATTGAAAATGTGCTCGAGATAACAAATGGCTTCATTGCAAGAAATCTCGCACGTGCCCTGGATAATCAACTGGCTTTGTTACCGGAAGAAAGAAGAAATATTGTTGCCCATAGGATATGGAATGATATTTTTCTTAAACCTTTAATGGAGAAAATAAGGTTAGCTGAAAGTGCAAGGTGTTTGTCATCTTGTAAGGCTATTGCAATCATTAAATTGTTATTGGAAAAAGGTGCCGATCCAGATGGTAATATACGTGGTCGAGCTGATGAAATGATACCAACGCCTTTGCAGCAAGTTATTGCCTGTTGGTACATTTTAGATGATTCTGTGAACTCTATTGATAAAAAAGAGATTATTAGTTTGATGGGGTTGTTCCAACGTTTTGGGGCAACCTTGGATCGATTGTCTGACGATCAAATAGCACCGATTCTTATGTCGTCGTTAAAAGGGAACCTTGAAATGGCCGCAGCCGTACTGAGATACGGTGCTGATCCTGATGCAATCAAAACGGCTAATACCCGATGTGGGCTTTCAAGGCAGGATGACCCTCCAGCTGTCTATCAATTTCCTAAAACCCCTCTTTACGCGGCACTGGTGGAAGGGTTTTATCATATTGCTTATGAGATTTATATGGCTTCTGGGTGTACAGACCCCAGAGATGTTCTAGATCCAGGAAGCCAAGAGCATGAAGAGGCATGCATGATTATGCGTTCAATGTTTGACAACTTGGGAATTGACGATCCTAAAAATACAGAGCCTCAACGATTAAGAACAATGGCTCTCCGAGAGGCTCATGATTTATGGTATACCAACCGGGCTGGGGACAATAAATCAAAAGATCAACAATGCTATTTAAAGAAACAGTTACCTCAAATTCTTCACAATACCCTATTGAATCGATTTGATAGGGAATTTTCTGATGTGTTTATTTAGCCTATAAATAAATAGTTATAGTTTGTTGAGAGTGATAAGTAGCCACCCATACAGGTAGAATTAATTGTCTGCTCTAGGGCTCCGTAGTAACTAATTTTCAGTGAGGTCTGTACTGCTATACGGGAATTGCTACTATAACTTTCAGCCCTGGTTTGTTGTCGCTCAGTATAATTGAACCGTAATGTAGCCCCGCCACTGCTTTAGCGAGTGATAGTCCCAACCCTAAGCCGCCATCGGTGCGGCTCTTGTCAACACGATACAGGCGCTCAAATACCCGTTCTTTCTCTTCATCTGGAATACCCGGACCATCATCTTCTACTTTCAACCATGCAACACCGTCTGCTTTATCAAGACCGCAGCCAAGTGTAATACTGCTACCTGTCGGGCAGTAACGCAGGGCGTTTTCAATCAGGTTTGCTGTCTGCTGGATTAATAGCTCCCTATCTCCCTGGATGATAACCGGGGTGTTTTCTTTAACAATATGCAGTGCCATCTGCGCATCTTCTGCAACGTCCTGATAAATCTCTGCGACAGTATCCACGATATGAGTCAGATCTATGTCAGTAAATCGACTTCTGCGTGCGCCCGATTCAATTTGGGTGATTCGCAGCAGTGCATCAAAAATAGATGTCAGTCGTTGTGAATCTTCCAGAGCATTATCCAGCTCCCTGAAAAATGCTTCAGTTTTGTTGCCGTGAGATTGCTCTGCTTCATCCTTCAGTGTCAGCAGGTTATGACGTAATCGGGTGATAGGCGTTTTAAGCTCATGGGCTATATTGGCAGAAATATCCCGCATGGCCACAACGGAGCCTTCCAGTCGAGAAAGCATTTCATCAATGGAGACGGATATCCGTGCCAGATCATTGTAGGTATGCGTTTCACCGGTGCGTGCTGATAGATTACCTTCTGCAGCAGAACTCAATACTGACTCAATTCGTGAAATTCGCTTCTGACTGTGGCGGCTTAATGCCATCACAATGACGGTTGTGAATATCGAGACCAATATGCCTGCCAGAATAAAGCCTGAGGTCAGAACGGCGAGAATCTCATCGTCTTCGATAGGGTCATCATCAATATCACTGAAATCTCGGTTTTGCTCCCTCACCAGCTCTCTGGACTCTTTGACAATTTCTCGGCTCTGCTTACCCAGTTCGTAATCCACATACAGAAAGGTGACAGAGGCCATTAGCACCAGGCTGATGATCGAGACCACGCCAAACATTAAACCCTGTTGAATCGCAGAGCTTTTGAGCCATGTAGGCAGTTGGTTGGGCAGGCGTTTCCATAATGCCGATAAATACAGGCGTACCTTCTGAGTATCAGGAAACTGGAATTTCATGAGTTCACACCTGCCGTCGTTTTATGCTCCAGTTTATAGCCTGCGCCTCGAACGGTCTGAATCAGCGTGTCGCCAAATGGTTTTTCCAGCTTGTTTCTCAAACGACTGATGTGTGTTTCTACAACACTGGTCTGAGGGTCAAAGTGAATATCCCAGACATGTTCAAGCAGCATGGTTCTGGTGATTACCCGTCCCGGATGACGCAGGAAAAGCTCAAGTATACGAAACTCTTTGGGTTGCAAATCCAGAGTCTGCCCCTGGCGCATGGCGGAGTGTTCAAACAGGTTGATAACGACATCACCATAGGTCAGCTCAGGCTTTGTCTCGGTTGACTTTAGAATCTGCCGCCTGGAAAGTGCAGTGATCCTGGCCAGTAACTCGGAAAATGCAAAAGGCTTGGTCAGGTAGTCATCCCCTCCAGCTTCAAGCCCTTCAACACGATCATCAACGCCGCCCAATGAGGTGAGAAACAGGATGGGGGTTGCCACCTGGGCAGCCCGAAGCGCCTTTACCAGCGACAGCCCATCCAGACCGGGTAGCATGCGGTCAACAACGGCGACATCATACTGCTCTGTCATGCAGAGTGTCAGAGCGTGCTTGCCATTATCGACCAGCTCAACCTGATGGCCAGCTTCACGAAGCCCCTTTTCAATAAAACCGCTGAGGCTTACATCGTCCTCTACCAGCAATACCCTCATGGTCATATTCTCTTTTGTACAATCCAATCGTTGCGGCTATGCCGCAACGATTGGATTGTTGTTGGGTTCCTGTGCATCGGCTGGTGCTGCGACATCATTTTTACGGGTTTTATAGTGCTGCCATTTGGCAATGATCACCGCTGCCACGCCTGCCAATAAACAGGCTCCCAGAGTTACCAGCCCCATCATGAAAAACAGGGAGAACGATACCACGCCAGTCACTTCTTTAAGACCATTTTTGCGTATTTTCATGGCTGTTGTTCGAAGTCGGGACCACAGGCCGGATGTTGTTTCAGATGAGTTCATCGAATGACTCCTGCATACCATTTGGTTTTCTATTAAGATTTGCTGACAGGTCTGATAGCATCAATTCTGGTTTCGATGTGCTGACCACGGGCGTTCAACAACTCAATTTCATAAGACACTTGGTTGTGGTCGTCCTCCATTTCCACATGCCATACCTTGCCACCAAACTCAGACTCGGACTGTTGAACCGCCTCTTTCAGTGAGAGGTATTTGCCATTACTGATGCCTGACAGCCACAGGGCGTTTTCAAGCTGGTCATCATGGTCGTTATCGTGACCACTACGGTGATTGCTCAGAATGACTTCACCGGTTTGCGCATCAATAACGGTTTTGATCTCTTCACCGTTTTTATCAGCCAGTTTAATTTCATACACTGCCTGACCCATTTCTATTTCGCGTTCTGCCTCAAGTGGTTCTGCGCCGGTATGGTTTCTGGCAATTTCTACCGCTTTGAGCAGAGGCACCGCATCTTCGCTTAGGGATGCAGGCGCATCACCTGCATTGGCAGAACCTACGGCCATCATTGCGCTCATACCAATAAAGGCAGACAGGGCAGCGGATTTAACAATGTTTGACGTTTTCACAGTAACTTCCTCATAACCAGGGTTAACATGTCAGGGGCATCCCCTGTCGATGTGGCCACTTTACCCGGGAAGATTTTCAGGAAGGTTTCCGGAACTATACATTTTTGTAAGGTTTGGCTTGATGGGATTGAGGGATTTAAAGTTGCTCGTTACCTGTCCTGAAGCATTTGTCCAGAAGATAAGAGATAAGGACACCGGTGCCTACACCAATACACGATTCAAACAGACGCAGAGTGGCATTGAGAACTGGGTTAATGTCTGAGACAGTCGAGACAATGATGACGACTGAAATGGTGATCGCTGCCAGCTTAACATGTTGCCCACAGTTGACCTGATAGCAAAGGAGTGAAGCCACACCAATAAAAAGAGCATAGGTAATGGCGTCGAATGTAAATAACAGCAGGTAGATTGCAGCAAAGACAGAGCCAATGGCTGAACCGATAATCCTGGTTTTTGCGGTAGAAATACTTTCCTGCACGGTGGCAGGTTCAGACACAATCAGTCCTGAGATAACTGCCCATAACCCCCCAATCATGGCCGTTGGCTCGTAAGATAGCCAGCTGAAAACATAGCCTGAAACATAAGCGACAAAGGCAATGCAGATGTAACGAAGGGTTGAACGAATGGCCATTCGTTCCATTATTCATTTCCTCAATTGTTCGCTATGTAAAAAATACAGTAATAGTTTAGTTGTTAAAAACTGATAGTTTGTATTCTTTATAGCTCTGTTTTATAAGTTTGAACTACTTAATAAGTTTTTCTCAGGTTTAATAAGTGTAACATCATCTGGAAACATTTTTGTGCAGGCTTATCGAGATGGAGTAAACTCGTGGGTTATTAATTCGACTCTTTTGCTCTTGGTTGTATTAGAGTCAAATGAAACGCTATCTTTGATATTATACTGATTCTCAATTTAAACTGCCGTTAAGATATAGCTTGTTTTTCAAGTTGATAATTAAAATACAGGTGAATCGTGGAAAGTACAGTAAGGTCTTCAGCAGCGCCCTATGTCAAGTTGGTTGATGAAAGTCATAGGTCTTCAGTACCTGAAAAAGTGGAACTTCTATCTGTTGTTCAAAAAAATCAGCCAAGATCGATACTTAAAACAACAGGTTCTAATTGTAATAAGGCTGGCTTTGGTAGTACTGAAAATGGTAATCGGGGGCTGGATACAAGATTAATTGAAGTCTGGCTTCGGGATACCGAATTGTACAGTACGAGGAAAGATCAGTGCTTTCATTGGTGGCTAAATTGCTGGCGTGGTTTATGTTTTGGAACTGAAGACAGTGCCTGGTTGAGAATTCTCGTTGAGAAGCAGCTTGGTTATATAGATAAAATCAGTGATTTTGAATTGGGGGAAATAAAGCATGATGTGTTGATTAATACTTGGCGATTTTTGATTTTTGTCTATGCTTCCTATCACGAACATCACTGTCATAACCCTACGGACGGAATAACTGAAAACTTTAAAAATGTTGAGTGCCAATTAAAAAAAATCACAGAAAGGCTGTTGTTGATTGTTGGTCCTGAGTTTTTAAAAGCACTTGATATGAGTAGGGTTGAATACGAAGATTTTCGTGATTTACCAGGTATATCACCGACAGATGACTATTCATCAATACCAAAAAAACTGAAGCAGTATTTTAATAATGAAGGAAGAAATCAATTGCCTGGTTTTGTCCGTATACTAATAGAGATAAAGGAAAATAAAGATTCAATCCAGCTATTATCAAAAGCCCTTGATCTAAATGAAAGTGAAATAAAATATTTGCAGCATTTACAGGATGAACATAGGTTTCCAAAAGTATTTCCGCAGAAGGCATCAGGAGATAACCTGTGTGAGGTTCCCGGTTGTTCGGGTTTTTCTCGGTATTTTGGCACAAATACCTGTTTTATTGGGGCAGGATTACAGTTACTTTCTCTTTTACAACCAGAGATTCATGTTCAATTACACTCACTAATTAAGGATGATAATGATGGGGTAATGAATTCATTTCTATCTGCTTGTGCAACCATTCTTTCAGTAGCTCGACAGAATATAGATAAAAAGCAAGAAGTTTATTTTCAATTCATTGAACTCTTGATAGAAATTCAGCGTCAAAAGGGGATGAAGACTCTGGAGCAGCTTCCAGAAATTCCAGTAAAAAAAATCGCTGAAGCGGATGAGATATTATTAAAATATCCATCACTTAAGACACTTAAACAGCTTGATAGTGTAGAGTTTGTTAATTACTTTCTAACGAATGTTGCAAGGTTCAATAATTCTCGGTGTTTTTGCGTCATAAGAGATTGTGAACGGGTTTATGCTTCAGCGAGGGAAGCTAAACTTGAAGAAGGTGACTGGCAATGCATACTTAATGTGCCAGTGTCAGAAGAAAAGGCTTCAAGTACATCAATACCATTGCAGGATGTACTGGATGAGATGCTGACTAGTAAATTAGCAATGAATGATAGTCAGGATGCTGAGCGAGATATTCTCAGGGCTGATACATCAACATTGAAGTATTTATTTTTACAACCTGAAGTACAAGGTAGTTCTGATTGTAGGCAGTCAGTTGGTGAAGCACTGCGTAATGGTATTGACGATGCGATTAGTCTCCGTTTTATTGATTATAGAACTGGCTCTGATGAAGTGATGTATTTTGAGAAAATAGGTGGAATTTATCATACAGAGCTGGTCAGTCGTCCTGATCAATCCGCACCTTGGCTTGATTTTGCTATTAGTGGTCATTATCTATCTACGGCTAAAACGGACATGGGGTGGGAAATGTATGATGATCATAAAGTTTTGAGGCATACAGATCCCACTTTAAATGTGACGGACCGAAACTTTCCAGTTGGCAAGAGCTGTTTGCTTTTATTCAAAGCAACCACTGAAGAAAGGTACAAAGAAATATTGAGAATGGTTTTACCACCTCATAATCCCTCTCCAGTAGAAGCCTCTCTCGACACAGAATTTTAAGAGATCTCACTGCAAGCACTTTTGCCTTTATGAAGAGCGCATGTACTAAATATTTGGTTGTTGATTTTTCCCAGGCTACTTTCTTTAGAAGGTAGCCTTTTACATGAAAGGTTCTAGATTGTCTCTTCTTTCATTTTTTGATGGAGCTCCTTGTAATAGGGCATCGCCTCTTTCATACCACTTTCCGTTGTATAGAGAGGCTCATACCCCAGGTCGCGGCGGGCTTTATCGATGCTGAAGAAATTATCAATACCAATTCTTTCAAGGGCCAGAGTAGACTGAGGTGGTTCGCTAACTTTAAACCACTGATGAAGTTTCTCCCAGGCTGAGATAACCGTTTTAATGAGCTTATAGGAGATTCGTTTTTTCGGGTAAGGATAACCCAGCTGTTCTACCAGTGGGCGGGAAAACTCCATCATGTTGATGGGGTCTCCATCATTGATGAAATAAGCCTGGCCAGGGGCATTGCCACTCTTGCTGAGTTGGCCGGCAGCCAGCAGTTTGCCGTGAATCAGGTTGTGCACATACGAGTTATCGAGTCGTGCTTTTCCATCACCTACCAGGGCCTTAAAGGAACCGTTGAGCAGCTCCTTGATTAATAATTTAAACATGGTCTGGTCGCCGGGTCCCCAGATACCGCTGGGGCGTATTGCACAAGTATATAGCCCGTTCCGGCCATTTGCCGCCAATACCTGCTGCTCTGCTTTGGCCTTGGTTTCTGTATACAGGTCACGGAATCCATCGACATAAGGCAGGGCTTCGTTACCATTGGCAATGGGCTGACCATTGATAACGACACTGTTGGAACTGGTATAAACCAGTCGTTTAACCCCCTGAGTCAGGCAGGCATCAATAATATTCTGTGTACCGCCAAGGTTGATGTCATAAGACAGCTTTTTCACCTGCTGGCTAACGACCTTGGTTGAACGAATTTCAATAACAGCAGCCGTATGGAAAACCGTATCAATTCCTTCACATACTTTGGTGACCAGTGTTTTATCACAGATATTGCCCTGTACCTTCTCAAGATCCGGGTGCTCAAGATCACACTCTGCCAGGTCGAAGACTCTAACCTGATGCCCCCGGTTCAGAAGCTCTCTGGCAAGATTCTTACCCAGAAAGCCTGCACCACCAGTGACCAGAACTTTACCAAGTCCCACAGGTTCAGGAAGATTATTTTCGGTTGTCATAAGCGAAGTACACTGCTGTCATTATTATTGTTCACGATGAAAATGATGATATCCCCCAATCGGTTACTGGCTTGAGGAAAGAGCATTTTCAACTGATGGCTTCTGAGCCATTTTTGTCAATCCCCGCACATGTCACATACCACATATGGATTACGGGATTCACGAAAACCCGTCTTGGTGCGGACGAATATTCCTGTTTCAATGATGAACGATATAATACGAATCAATCGATTTCTTATGAATAGGCTTACTCATGGCGTATACGGCAGCCGCATTACACATTCTGGTCAAGCATAAAGAGCTGGCCGAAGACATTATTAAACAGCTCAAAAAAGGAGCCAAGTTTGATGTTCTGGCGAAGAAGCACTCTACTTGCCCATCGGGTAAAAAAGGTGGGCATCTGGGAGAGTTCAGGAAAGGTCAAATGGTGCCAGCCTTTGACAAGGTATGTTTTAGCGGTGAATTGCTGACCCCTCATCTGGTGAAAACCAAATTCGGCTGGCATGTGGTCAAAGTGCTTTATCGAACCTAGAGTACTTTTACTCTTGCCTAGAACTTCTGTTTAATTACCTCTACCAACTCTGGAAAATCCTTTCCTCCAGAGTCACTGCCCATAAAGTGTCCCCGGTTTTTAAGTTCATAATATTCCGGGGTCAGTTGGTCACGCACAAACCTGGCTTCTTTTACCGGGATCAAAGGGTCATCTTCTGAGTGGAACTGAATGATCCACTGCTGGTTAGCTTTTATGGCCTCCCATTGCCATGGAGTATCGTAAAAACCACTGGCTTTTTCGGTTGGGTCACCAAGGTCAGTGTGACAGGCTGAAACCAGAATGCTTCCAACCAGGGAGTGGGTTTCGGCATAGCGCATAGCCGCCAGTGCTCCGGAAGAGTGGCCGACCAGAATAACCTCACTGTCTCCGTTTAGCTGCTTTTCCATAAAATTCAGCCAGATGTCCTGATGAGCAATGATATTATCCGGGAACGTCTCAAGAACGACATCAAACCCCAGTGGCGAAAGTTCTTTGGCTGCGGATCTATACCAGTGATGGGCGGCGGTGCAACCGCCATTACCGTGGATAAAGAGTACTTTCACCGGTTTCTCCTACGGGTCAATGACTCCGTCAACTGTAGTCAGTTTATCCTGGATAGAGATTGCCCAGTTCCTGGTCACTTTCTTTTTCAGTCTTTTCGTTCCTGATTCTTTGGCACTCTTCAAGCAGTGTGTTTAGCAGAGCATGTATATCAGCAACACCTGGCTCAGCTGAGTAGAGACTACCTTCCAGCGCATTACAGCTTGCTTTGAGCTCATTTGAGCCAAGCTGATTCAGGCAGTCAGACAGTGATGCAAGTTTTTCATTCTGTAGATACAAACGACTCCAGTTTTGTAATTCATTCAATGCCTGACGCGCATTTTTCTGTTGGCAGGCAGTTTCCAGATGGTCAAATGCTACAGCCTCCTGAGCCTGATTCTGAGAAGGATGATAATCATCGATTATTTTTTCATGGCAATTCGCCTGTTTTCTGGAGCTTGATTTGAATCGCCAGATGCCAAGGGTTGCCAGCCATAACAGTGCGAAGAGACCGGTTAAGCCCTGCCATAGGCGAATGGATGTGTGATTGGATTCATTGGAAACAATGGTAGGCTCCGGGCATTCGGTGGCCTTGTGTTCTTCTGACTCTGCTGGAGTGGTTATCAGAGGTGGCGTTTGTGCCTTGGCATTGGGGTCCTCTGCAACATGAATGGTGGTTGCCGGCAGAGTGGAGACCCTGGTTTCACCATTGGTCGTGTCGAACCAGCTGTATTCGACCTCTGGCAATGTGATTGTACCCGAATGGGTTGGAATCATGGCAATAGAGTCAGTACGCTGGCCCTGAATACCGTTGATGCTTTCTCTGTCTTCTGTGCCGGACTTGTCTGGGTAGCTGTTAACACCCTCAGGTTGAGGCATCAGTATGGGAGGAAGCTGAGCGGCACTGAGGCCATCCGCAACGACCGTAATGGTTCGGGTAATGGCATCACCGACCTTCAACGTGTTCAGAGGCTGGCTCCATGTTTCCTGAATAGTCAGGTTTCTTGCGGGTAGCCAAGTCTCTTTGACAGGGTAGTTGTCAGGCTTTGGTTTTACTTCAATCCGGATTTCCGGTGAGCGGGCAATGACCGGTTTGCCACTATTTGAAAAGATGCTGCCAAATGGGTCACGGGGTTCAGCGGCAACACCGGTAAACGTGAGTGATGGTATAACCATTTCACCCACGGCCTGAGGATGAATTGAATATTTCAGCTCAAAGCCACGATAACGGATACCATCAACAATGGTGTCGAATTTTTGGGTTTCACCCAACTGTTGAATCAGCGTATCGTCAATACCCAGGGCACTTAAGCGGTTATCATCGTAAAGCTGAACGCTGAAGAAAATCTGCAGGGTGAAGATCAGCTCCTGTTGCACATAGATACTTTCACTGCTGACTTCAGCCTTCATAAACAGTGGGCTGGTATCGCTTCCGGAATCGTCTGTTTTTTTACCTCTAACTGTAATGGTGACCGGTTCAGACTGCTGATTGCCGAGTTTTATCGGAGGAATGACAACATTACCCTGCTGTTTGGGAACAAGAGTGATCACCCAGTCACGGGTGTACTCCCGTTTACCATTAATGATGCTGGTCTGGCTTTGCTGCCGGGTACCCAAGACATCAAAGCTCCACTCCAAAGGTGACAGGTCGGGGGCATCACTGTTATTCACATCGGTTCGAAGTGTCAGTTCCAGAGTCTCATGGCTGGCAATAACGGTTCTGTTGACGCTGGCCGTAAACGCCGCATTAGCCATTAGAGGTGTGATAAGACTTATCAGCATCACCAGGGAAATGCTTCCCATCATACTTCCGAATGGTTTGGTTAAGCGTTTAGCAGGACTGTTTCTCATGGTTTGTGAAGCTGTTTTATGAAAACAAAATAAAAAACGGATTGATGATCCCCAGAGTAATCGATGGTCTACCATGATGCCCCCTCCCTGATATTCTTTTGCTGAAGAGCGCGTTGCTGTTGCAGGAACTTTCTTCTTAATAAGCCACCTGGGTCATCAGGGATAGTTCTCAGCCAGCTCTCTATGGCTTGCTGCTCTGGAGAAAGGGGTTGGTCATTCAGTGAATCTGCAACCGCCTTTCCGGTTTGATTATCTGCGCTGTTTTGATCTGTCGGTTTAGCTTGCTTAGCGGTACTGTCGGCACTTTTTTCTGACTGTTCTGCTGATGATTCCTTCTGACTTTGCTGTTGACCTTCTTCATCAGGAGTCATTGTTTCCTTGCTGGAGGAAGATTGGCTTTCAGGGGGCAGAGAGCTTTCCTGCTGGTGTTTTCCATTTGGGTCCTGCTGGTAGTCACTTGGCTGGCTTTCCAGGCCTTCATTCTCTCCAGAGTCCTGCTGTTGTCCTGATGGATCTTTTTGGCCAGACTGCTGTTTTTGATTACTTTGATTTTGCTGACCACCATCTCCACCTTGGCCTTGTTGTTCTTCTTCTCGCTTTTTTTTCTGCAGCTCTTCAGTCACCTTCTCAAGATTTTGTGCAGCGTCTTTTAATTCTGGGTTCTTTGCCAGCGCTTTTTTATAAGCCTCTATCGATTCCTCTAAGTTACCCGCTTTAGCCAAAGCATTGCCGCGGTTATAGTCACTTTCAGCGTCATTCAGGTTCTTGAGGATATCAGCCGCAGCTTCATATTCATGATTTTCAAATAGTGCCTGTGCTTTCCATGCAGGATTCTCAAAGAGATCTGCCGCTTTTGCAGGGTCACCCGCCTGAAGTGCCTTCTGTCCCTGCTGGTTCCGGGTCTGCCAGAGATCATCCCAGCTGAATGCCTTGGCCTCCTGTGTCACCGGTAACAGGGTAATCATTACCATCATTAACCAACCTCTGCGAAAGCCAAACAAGGCAGTAGGTAGAAGTAACCACACCAGCCAGTAACCGGCGTCATACCATTGCTCCAATGTCTGGTCGGCAGACTCGCGTTCAGAAAACAGCGGCTTATTGCTGGTGGCGGGGACCAGGGCTTTCAGATCGGTATCCGCAAGGGTCATCGTCTGGTAACGCCCGCCATTTGCTTTGGCCAGTGCCTGCAGCCGGTCTTGATCCAGCTGGGGAACGACGATTGCCCCCTGTTTATCCTTCAGGTAGCCACCTTTGGGTAATGGAATAGGGGCTCCCTGTTCGGTGCCTGTTCCCAGGATGGAAAGGCGAAGCGGGCTATCTTTCAAAAGGTCTGTAATCTGCTCTGCCTGTGCTTCAGAGATTGAGCCTGTGACCAGTAGAATATCTCCGGGTTCATTGCTGCCCTGGGTGATCAGTTCTTTGGCCAGTCGAATCGCATCAACGGGATTGTTGCCCGGCACAGGCATAACATCAGGACTGAGGGCTTTGACCAGATTGTTTAGTGTGCGATTGTCGTCAGTTAAGGGGGCAACGGTATGTGCTGATCCCGCGTAGGCTACCAGTGCGGAGAGCCCTTCACTGCGTAGATTGAACAGGTCCTGCAGTTTAAAGCGGGCTCTGGTGAGTCGATTGGGCGACAGGTCTGCTGCAAACATATTGAAAGAAAGGTCGACAGCAACCACCAGGGGGTGTTGGTTTTTACTGATGGGAACCGGCTGTTTAATCCAGGTCGGGCCTGCCATTGCCAGGCAGGTGACGACCCAGCCAGACAAAACCAGTATCAGCGGCCAGCGAACCGGTTTTTTATTGTCTCCTTCAAGCAGCCAGGGAAGCAGTTCAGGGGCAATGACTTTTGTCCAGTTTCCCTGAGTCTGCTGTTGTTTCAACAGAAATAAAACCAGCAGAAAGCAGGGGAGTAACATAAGAAGCCAGAGCGGCCTTAAAAAGTGAAACTGTGAGATCAACTCCATCATAACCGTGCTCTCCTTTTAGCTTCAGTACTCCCTCTGGTATCAGCATTCGGTCGGGTAAAGGCGCTTCCTGGAGAAATGTGCATGAATGCGGGTATCAGGCTGAGCAGCAGAGCCAACCCCAGAGGCCAGAAAAACAGGTCTTTGCTGGGGCGGAAGGTCTCTTCCTCCTGTATCGTGGGTTCAAGTTGGTCAAGGAGGGCATAAATTTTGTTGAGTTCTTCAATATTACGAGCCCGGAAGTACTGGCCTCCCGTCAGTTCTGCCATCTCTTTCAGTGTTTTTTCATCCAGGTCGGCAGATGGGTTGACCCGGTGGGCACCAAAAAAGCTGCGTTCAATCATCTCATCAGCCCCCAAGCCAATGGAGTAGATTTTAATCTGCTCTTCTTTGGCAATCTGGGCAGCCTGTAATGGTGAGATCTCTCCAGCAGTGTTGGCGCCATCGGTGAGGAGAATAAGTACCCGACTGTCTTCCTGCCGTTTGCGTAAATGTTTGACCGCAAGGCCCAGTGCATCACCAATGGCCGTTTTGTTGCCTGCCATGCCGATGCCGGACTCATTCATCAGTGTTTTCACCGTTTGCCGGTCAAAGGTTAGAGGGGTCTGAAGGTAGGCCTGGGTACCAAACAGAATCAAACCCAGCCGGTCGCCCCGGCGGCGCTCAATAAAGTCATTCATTACGGATTTGGTAGCAGTGAGGCGATCAATCTGGCGACCATTGAGAACCATGTCATTGATTTCCATACTGCCGGAGAGATCAACGGCCATCATCAAGTCACGACCAGTGTTCTGAAACTCAATGGGCTCCCCTAACCACACGGGTCTGCTGGCGGCTAGTAATAGAAGCATCCAGATGAACCATGGAAGTATCCTTTGCGATTTTGATGGTGTCGTTTTTTCTGTTTTCTGTTCGCCAATCATTGATGATAATTCCCGGTAGAAGGGAATATGCAGTGCTGAACCAGTAACATCACTGGCGGGTTTAATAAAACGATAAACCAGCAAAGGTAGCGGTAGTGCGATCAGGATCCAGGGCCATTCAAGCTCAAGCATGGTGTTTCTTTATCCATCGCTGGGTCAGTGTGTAAATATCTTCAGCGTGCAGTGAAGCGTTAGGGTTATAACGTTCATTATTGAATGCGCTGTTGTTGAGAAACTCCGGCGTGCTTCCTGTTTCAGCCAGGAACTGGCACCAGTATTCACCATTCAGGCCAGCCACATCGCGCTTGGAAAAGGCGTGCAGTGCAACTCTCTTTAGTAGCTCATTGCATTCACGGGCAAAACGGTGTGGGGACTGATGCTCTTGATACTCAAAAAGTGCCTTGCTGGCCAGGTGCAGTGCGACCGTGCGATAGCGGTTTTTCTTCCATCGACGATAGATGTATAAGGTCAGAAGGGCCAGTATGGCAATTACGATTGCTGTCAGCACCCACCAGCCAATGGCGGGTGGCCAGAGACCAACAGGGTCTGGAAGGTGGTTGGGGCGGAGCTGATCTAATGGGTTTTGTGCTGCCATGAGTTCTCTTGGTTCTGATGCTGGTCCTGGCTGTTGATCCTGACACCGTAAAGGCCCAGAAGCTGTTGTGCTGAAGGTTGCGCTGACGTTATTTGCAGTAAGGGAATTCGAAAGCGTGAAAGCATTTTCTGCAGCTGCTCATTTTGTTTCAGGTAATGCTGATGAAATTGCTGGCGGAGCTGTTGCTGGCGGGTATTAATCATCAGGCTGTGCATGCCATCGGTAACAGAATATCGATTCGGCGCTGGCAGCTCTGATTCCAGTGGATCGCTCACCCTGATGGCCATCAGTTCATTGTGGCGGGCAAGCTGGGACAGGTGTTGTTCTGCTTCTTCATTGATATGGTTGAAGTCGCTGATCAGAAAGACCTGGGTTCCCGGATGGGCAACGCGACGGGCATGCCTTAGGGTTCTGGTCAGACCATGTTCGGCATCCAGGCTCGATATGGATGTAGCTCGAAGTTTTCGGTTCATTCTTTCTGTCTGGTTCAGCCAGTGCATCAGTGTTTTTCTGGAGCGTTTTGGTCGCGTTTCCTGAAGCTCCTGCTCGTTAAAAATAACGCCACCGATGCGGTCACCATGATTCAGTGTTGCCCAGGCGATCAGTGCTGAGATTTCAGCCGCAGTGACCGATTTGAAGTTGTGCTGGCTGCCGAAGAACATGGAGTGGCTCTGATCCAATAACACCATAACCGGCCGTTCACGCTCTTCCTGAAAGACTTTGGTGTGTGGCTTCATTCTTCTGGCAGTGACCCGCCAGTCGATGGAACGGATATCGTCACCGAACTGGTAAGCCCGAACTTCCTCAAAATCCACGCCTCGTCCTTTAAAAGGAGAGCGTGCATTACCCAGCATCTGCTGGTGGCTTCGTCCGGGGCGGAACAGTGGCAGGTCTTTAGCCTGAAGCCGCAGGTTCACCAGACTTTGTAATGTGCAATAGGCACCGCTCATAGTTCTTCCAAAACCGCTTTGCGACAGCTCTTTAGGCTACAGGTACCAGTTTCAATAACTGGCTGATAATCTGGTCTGCGTCTTTTCCTTCCGCTTCAGCCTCAAAGGTCAGCAGCAACCGATGGCGAAGAGCATCGTGGGCGATCGCCTGAACGTCATCAGGGCTGACGAAATCACGGCCATTCAGCCAGGCATGGGCTCTGGCACATCTATCCAGAGCTATAGTGCCTCTTGGACTTGCGCCATATTCAAGCCAGCCTGCCAGCTGGTCGCTGTACAGGGTTGGATTACGGCTAGCATTGATCAGCTGAACGATATATTCCTCTACTGAGGGCTCCATATGAACCGACAAGACTTCCTGACGGGCCAGAAGAATCTCTTCCTGTTTCAGAGGGTTTTCCGGGCGCTCAACCGGTGCGTGCATGGCTTCGCCTCTGGCCAGTCGCAGAATAGCGCGCTCAGCTTCAATATCCGGATAGCCAACCCGTACATGCATAATAAAGCGATCCAGCTGGGCTTCCGGCAGAGGGTAAGTGCCTTCCTGCTCAATGGGGTTCTGGGTCGCCATCACCATGAATACATCAGGTAGGGAGTAGGTGTTCTGACCCACACTGACCTGACGTTCAGCCATGGCTTCCAGCAATGAGGACTGCACTTTGGCTGGAGCCCTGTTGATTTCATCAGCAAGGATCAGGTTGTGAAAGATGGGGCCAGGCTGGAAGCGAAAGCTGCCATCTTCCGGCAGGTAAATGTCGGTACCGGTGACGTCTGCGGGCAGCAGATCAGGAGTAAACTGGATTCTGTGAAAATCAGCATCCAGGCCATCCGACAGCGCTTTAACTGCACGGGTTTTAGCCAGACCAGGCGCACCTTCAACCAACAAATGGCCATCGGCAAGTAGAGTGATCAACAGACGATTGACGAGGTGTTCCTGACCAATGATCGTGCTGGAAAGAAAATTTTTCAGCTGACTGAATTGTGTAAAACAGTGGCTTGTCGACATGCTATTTCAACCCGGAAATCTGTCTGTGTCTTTCAAAAGGAGTACATGAAAGGGTTTGAAATACTCCAGAGTTATCTGAAAGCACTAGGAGATTGTCGGCTTTTTCGCAGTAAGTCTGTGATAAGTCCGACAAGCTCCTAGACACACCCCATTACAGTTTGGAAATTCTACAAGTCATTTGGACTATTTATAAGCCCTATCATTGGGTCTTGGCGAATGCTTTACGGTTATAAGTCTTATTTTTGACAGCGCCCTTCAATATAGGTTCGCCAAGGCCGATGGTCTAGTACAAGGATTTCACTTACAACGAATATGTATGCACATTGGAGACGGCAGGGATGGGCCAGTTAAATAGCCAGGAACGTGAAGAGACACTGGATAAACTGATTGATGACTTGGCTGCCCATATTCCGGTAGAGCAAATGGATGGTTTTCGTGAGTTTGTCTACCGGTATTACTCCCTGGATACCAGAGAGGATCTGGTGTCTGGTAACTGGCAGGATTTCCTGGGAGCGACCCAGTCATTCTGGAAATTTATTCAGTATCATAATCCGGATCAGCCACGCATTGAGGTGATCAATCCTGAATATAATATGCATGGTTGGCACTCTACCCATACGGTCATCCGTATTCTCCATCGGGATATGCCTTTTGTGGTTGACTCAGTCAGGATGAAACTGAATGAGTATGGCTCCACTATTCATTTACTGCGTAACGGAGTGCTTTATTCCCGCCGCTCGGAGGATATGACATTACTTTTTTCTGATGAACAGGTCGAAGGTGAGTTCATCAGTCGGGAATCTTTTGTTTACCTTGAGATAGATCGTTGTGAGGATCAGGGCGAGCTGGATCAATTGATGGACCAGCTGAATGCAGTTCTGGGTGATGTCAGTCGTGTAGTGGATGATTTTGATGAAATGACCGGGCGGGTCAAACGGCTGGCGGCCGTGATTGGGCATTTGAATACCCTGCCAGGTGCTTTGTTGAAAGAAGAGGATGAAGTACAGGAGTTTCTGGAATGGTTACTGGATGACAACTTCACCTTTCTTGGTTATGAAGAGCTAATCGTCACTGAACATGAGGGCGATCGACGGCTGATACGCCCATCTGAATCTCTGTTAGGGCTGCTGAGGCCCGCCAATGACGATGGGCCAGGGCAGCTGGCACTGGAACCATTTATTGAACATGACCTGTTCGAACTGACAGAAAGGCTCTCTTTCTCCAAGGCATCAGTCCGCTCCAGTGTCCATCGTCCAGCTTATCCTGACTTTATTACCATACGACGCTTTGATGAGCAGGGCAGGATAGTTGGTGAAGCGCGTATTGTTGGTCTGTACACCTCTCCTGTTTATCGTAAAACACCCTATGCGATTCCCTATATTCGTAATAAGGTCTCGGCGATTATTCAACGGTCAGGCCTCGATCCTAAAAGCCATCATGGGAAAGATCTTGTACAGATTTTGGAGATTTTTCCAAGGGATGAGCTGTTCCAGACGACTCAGGATGAGTTGTTCCAAACAGCGATGTCAATTCTGCGCATGCAGGAGCGGAAGCAGATTAAAGTCTTTATTCGGCAGGACCCCTATGGTCCGTTTTGCTCAGCGCTGATCTTTGTCCCAAGAGATATCTACAGTACAGATTTTCGTCAGAGAATAGAAAAAATTCTCTGTCACCGTCTTGAAGCAGAAGACAGTGAGTTTACCACGTATTTTTCTGAGTCGATCCTGGCCAGAGTGCATTTTGTTTTCAAGTTGAAAGGACGAATTGATTACAACCTGGATGTGATTACCCGTGAAATTATTCTGGCGGCATCTTCGTGGAGTGATGATCTCAGAGAAGCCGTGCTGGAGGCATTTGGGGAGGTGCGGGGTAACAAGCTGCTGTCCAGGTTTACCGAGGGATTCAGTGCAGCCTATAAGGAGGCCTTCAAGCCCCAGTCTGCAGTAACGGATATTCGTCATTTCGAAAGAATGAGCGCCCATCGACCACTGTCCATGGGGTTCTATCAGTCACTGAATGATGAAGCCGGACAGGTGCACCTGAAACTGTACCATTTTATTGAGCCTCTGCCGTTAGCTGACCAGATTCCTATTATTGAAAATCTTGGTTTGCGTGTGTTGGGCGAATACCCCTACCTGATTCGTAACAGCTCCGGTGAGACGATCTGGATTCATGACTTTCAATTAAGCTTTGATTCTCGAATCAATATTGACTTGCAGAAAGTCGGGCCAGTCTTTCAGGAAGCATTTGAAAAAATCTGGTTTGGGGAGGCGGAAAATGACCGGTTTAACCGACTGGTGTTATCTGCAGGTCTAAGCTGGCGACAGGTCGCTATGCTCAGGGCGTACTCCCGTTATCTGAAGCAGGTGCGAGTTGGCTTCAGTCAGTCCTATATTGCGGAAACACTGTGCAACAATATTGATATCGCCCGGTTACTGGTTGAGCTGTTTGAAGTCCGGTTTAATCCGCAGCTGGAGCTGTCACAAACCCAGCGCCTGGCTCATCAGCAACAGATTCAGCAGAAGATTCTACAGGCGCTTGATCAGGTTGCCGTTCTGAGTGAAGACAAGCTAATACGTTGGTATCAGAATGTTATCAAAGCGACTCAGAGAACCAATTTCTATCAGCAGGATGAAACAGGCAATACCAAATCCTATATCTCGCTCAAAATGGCAGCCAGAGAGATACCGGATATTCCCAAGCCTGTTCCACTTTATGAGATTTTTGTCTATTCACCGATTGTTGAAGGTGTCCATCTGAGAGGTGGGAAGGTCGCTCGAGGGGGGTTGAGGTGGTCTGATCGGGTCGAAGATTTCAGGACTGAAGTTCTGGGCCTTGTTAAAGCGCAGCAGGTAAAGAATGCATTGATTGTTCCTGTTGGGGCAAAAGGTGGGTTTGTGCCAAAACAGTTGCCGCTGGATGGTAGTCGGGAAGAGATCATGGCAGAAGGTGTTCGGTGTTATAAGACCTTTATCCGGGGGCTGCTTGATATCACTGACAACCTGGTGGAAGGGAATGTGGTCCATCCGGAAGATGTGGTGATTTATGACGAAAGTGACAGTTATCTGGTGGTGGCCGCTGATAAAGGGACAGCAACGTTTTCAGATATAGCTAATGGTATTGCCGCAGAATACAACTTCTGGCTGGGAGATGCCTTTGCTTCTGGTGGCAGTGTTGGTTATGACCATAAGAAGATGGGGATTACTGCCAAAGGCGCCTGGGTTTCGGTGCAGAGACATTTTCGGGAAAAAGGAATCCATGTCCAGCAGGATGTGATCTCTGCGGTTGGTATCGGCGATATGTCCGGTGATGTTTTCGGTAATGGGATGTTGTGCTCTGAGACCATTGCTTTGGTGGGAGCCTTTAATCACCAGCATATTTTTGTGGATCCCAACCCGGATGTCTATCAGAGCTTTGCAGAGAGGAGGCGACTGTTTGAGCTGCCTCGTTCCAGTTGGACTGATTATGACACGAGTCTGATCTCTGAAGGTGGGGGAATCTTTTCACGACAGGCAAAGTCAATTGCCATAAGCCCTGCCATGCAGCAACGTTTTGGCATCACGGCCAACCATCTACCGCCGAATGAGTTGATTCGCAGTATGCTCCGAGCCCCGGTTGATCTCTTATGGAATGGCGGTATTGGAACCTACATTAAGTCGATGAACGAAACCCACAATGATGTCGGTGATAAGGCCAATGATCCGCTGAGAATTAATGGCTGTGAAGTGCAGGCCAGTGTGGTTGGTGAAGGTGGCAACCTTGGGCTTAGCCAGCTTGGGCGTATGGAGTATGCGCTGCAGGGAGGGGGGCTGAATACCGACTTTATCGATAATTCCGGTGGCGTTGATTGTTCTGATCATGAGGTCAATATCAAAATTCTGCTGAATGATATTGTGGCCAGTGGGGATATGACGGTTAAGCAGCGGAACCAGTTGCTCGAAAGTATGACGGACGAAGTATCCAGTTTGGTCTTGACCAACAACTATCGCCAAACCCAGGCAATTTCGGTCGTTGAATCGGATGTTGTTTCAAGAATGGGCGAGTATCGTCGTTTTATGGAGCACCTTGAGCGGCAGGGCAAGCTGGATCGTACCATTGAGTTTCTGCCTGATAATGAAGCAATCGCTGACCGGTCAGGTAGTGGGCAAGGTTTGACCAGACCAGAGTTATCCCTGCTGGTCTCATACAGTAAAGCTGACCTTAAAGAGGCTCTACTTAACTCAACGGTGATTGATGATGACTATCTTGCACAGGAACTCTACAGTGCATTCCCTCAGATTCTGGTAGAAAATTTCCCGGACGAGATTAAACGGCACCGTCTGCGTAAAGAGATAATCTCTACCCAGATTGCCAACCATTTGATTGATATGATGGGGATCACTTTTGTTCATCGACTGCAAATGACCACCGGAGCCTCATCTCCCGAGATTGCTCGAGCGTTCAGCGCCAGTCGTGATGTTTTTGATGTTTCCCGTTACTGGATGATGATTGAGCAGCTGGATCATCAGATTTCCAGTGCTCTGCAGTATAAAATGATGGGTTCATTAATCAAACTGGTGAGACGTACGACCCGCTGGTTTATCCGCCTGAAGCGTCAGGATCTGGCTCCTGCTGAGTGTGTCGAACATTATGGCCCAAGAGTACGGCAATTTCTGGATTGCTTTGCTGAGTCCCTCAGTGAAGAAGAAAGAGCTGAGTTAAACAAGGCTGTAGAGTCCATGGTTGCGGAGGGGGTTCCGCAGGAGTTGGCACTGATTGTTGCAGGGCAGCGTTATTTGCTCAGTGCATTGCCGGTGATTCGCGCAGCAGATGAAACCGGTGTACCTCTAGAGGTAGCGATCAGAACCTTCTTTGCTGTAGGTGCACGGCTGGAATTGAATTGGTATGGTAGTGCTCTTTCCCAGCTGGAAGTAACGAACCACTGGCAGTCACTGGCCCGTGACAGCGCGAGGGATGAGCTTAACTGGCAGCAGCGCAAACTGTCGAAAGGTCTGATTGGCCTGGCTCAGGATGGGGTTCCTATCGAGCAGACCATTGATGAATGGATTGTGAAGAATCATGCACTGATTTCCCGCTGGCAGAACATGCTGGCAGATATTCGCAGCGCCCCCCAGGCAGATCTGGCCATGTTTTCGGTTGCCAATCGTGAGTTGATGGATCTGGCTCAGGTTAGCCTACATGGGAATACTTGAGTATTCCTACATTAGGAAAACGAGAGATAGCCACCATCAATGGCAGGAAAGAATGGGGTGATATTTTCTATTTTGCAGCCACCAGGTTGATAGAACTTACTCAGGGTTAGCTCAATCGAATGCTCCTGACCATGCGCAATATTTGGGCCTCAATTGAGTACGTCAATCTTGTGTTTCAATAGAACCTAAAGCCTTCTTAGCTTATTAATCTGGTGTTCCGAAGTTCATGTGACATTGTATACAGGTTTCGATATTGTGATCTCAGCTGTTTAGACTTGCTGAACTCTCCGCAATGACTGTATAAGTGGGCTAATGTATCAACTAGAGATGCAAACTGTCGAAGCTCCATTGTCGTTAGTTTAGATAAGTTCACTTTCGAGCTGGCTATACTTTCCGGTGGTATGCAAATGCCCAAGGTCTGTAGTCCTCTTCCAACATACTGAAAGCCTTCGTTGAGGAGCTCTACTCGGGTAAGTGAGTCTTGCAGTAATAGAGGTCTTGGCCTTTTGTAGTCAGTTTCAGGGAATGAGTAAAGAAGGTGCTCAATTCGTTTTTTACAGCTCCATGCTTTATTCTGAAACACCATTGCTTTAACCCATTTATCCAATCTTTTGTTAATTTTAAAATCTTTAAGCTCCTGATATGCGGAAAAAATCATATCTTCACAGTCTGATTGTGGATTCATCTTTGAATTGACGTCCCGAACCTTGGTCCAAAAAGTTAAAGAGTTTTTTGGGTTAGGGATTTTCTTGGGTTTGATGGTCTTTTTTGATGAAGCTAAAGATGTTGAGGGGGCGGGTAATTCTTCCATCTGTGTAGCCAGCTTCGAATTAATAAACTGATCCAAACAGGATTCGAATTCAACCTGACTTTCCACCTTTGGTTGAGGAGTTTGTGAGTTTTCTTCTTTAGGTATCTCAGGCACTCCGCATAGTTTTAATTCTGCCTTACACAACTCAGACATGATTGTTCGATGTTGCAAGAGTTGATCACAGCTAGCTGTTAGGCCTGCAGCATGAGAATAATAATCAGCCGTTTGGCGCCATACATCAGATTGTGTAATTCTTTTTTGATGAGTTTCTAATAACCATTCTGCCGCTCGTTGATAGCCAATAGCCAGCCCTGACTCACCCGCTTTTAGATAATGGTCTAATATCTGCTGCTGACCATCCTCTTCCTTCTCTTGCACATCAGACTTCCCCTTTCTTGATGAAGACTTTATTTCCATTAAAAGATTTCTTCTAATGTCAGCACTCAGTAAGTGCATCTCGGCTGTGGTTTTTTCTGCCTTGTCTAAATACTCCAGTGCCTGATACGGCTTACCCTGATCCATTAATATCAATGCCATGAGAATGGCACCTTTTTCAGGTTCAATACTCATACATGTTTCAGCATATACTTTGGCAGCCATTTCATTTTTATGGGTATTAAACCCAAACTGATAACATAGACTGCTGGTAAACCAGAGCGCTGTGGGCGCAGACTCATAAAGCCAGGGTGGTATATGTTGAGTATGAATTGCAAAGAGGCTGCTATCATCCGGTAAGGTTGATAGATGTTGTTTCAATAAGGCTCTGTTTCTCGAAACATGTGACTTTTCGTGACCTCTGGCGGCTTGATCAAGGAAATCAAGAAAATACAGATACGTTCTGATGAAACCAAGGGGCTGGCAGGTTACAAAGGCTAGTGCTTTAAAGTAGATTGTGAATGTTTCTTCATTGTAACCCTCATTAAGCTTTTGATAATTCGGATACAGTTTTTTTACGTACACGTCTACAGAGAAACTATCCATATCATTACGATCAATAGCATCTCTCAGCACAGACTTAAGTTCCTGATAGTATGGTGATGAAGCAGTCACACATACCAGAAATTGAAATCCTGCCAAAAATGCATCTTCATCATTGATGGTATACTCTTCACATTCATAAAGCGCTTTTACAACCTTTGAAGACTTTTCAAGAGCCGCATTGATATCTGTCAGAGGTTCCAGTACAGGGGAAAGGGCTTTCCAGTAATCTTTTAAATCTATTGCATTGCCTGAACCTAAACAAGGGATTAGTCCCGTTTGGTTGTTACATTTTAGCTTTCTGGCATATGACGATGCTTGCTTGATAGTAATATACCCCTGATAGGGGTCAATGTGCTGCTTATATTGCCCTTCTATGAAGCCAAGTGCGATCATAGCTTTAAACTAGGGAGCGTAGTCACAGGCTTGCGTTGAAGTTTTCTGTAAAAAATTAATAGCAGTTTGGCTGTCACCTACACGGTGATAATGCAGAAACAGACATGAAGATAACATGTCCCAACTTATGTTGTTAATATTTTGAGTTGCATACCTTGAAAATCCTGAGCGGATGTCATGAAGCCTTAATTCAAGACGTTTTTTTTTGGACTGGGAAATGTGAACAATTTTAAAGTCTTCGTAGGCTCTGGCTCCAAGCAGTTCTGTATAATCAGTAAAAATGTTGCGCCCTGGAGTTATCATGACAGTGCTAAAAACCATTAAAATAGACTGCTGTAGCCGTTTTTTTCGGAGAGTGCTGTTAAGAGACTCGTATCCAATAAACCATTCATTTAATCTATTTATGGATGCCTTTAGTTGCTTCAGCTCAGTCTCAAAATTAACCACGGCCATTTCGTAAGGATGAAGATTAGTATCGGTGTAACTTGCCTGTCGTTTTTGATCAGTTATAACTTGCTCATTGTTCAGTTCTGATGACAGCTCCAAGGTCATGGATTTTAGCACCTTACTTTGTTCATCCTCCGGAAGCGTTCCCAAGGCATCAAGAGCAAGTTCAGAGAACTCCTCAGCAAGTTTTGTAGCAATTTTTATTTTTTCAGAATTGCCATCATTACCTTTTGGAAGGGGATATAGCCAGCAAATTAAATCCAGTGGTTTATGATCAGAAAGTACTCTTGGATCTCTTTCTGAAAGGGTTTGGGTAGGTACACTATGACTATGTGCACCCTTATGAGGGTTTTTACTCAATACAGGGAGAATGCTGTTGGCTACAGATACTGTCTGACCATGAGAATTTTTTGCTTGAATTAATGGAGGCTCAATATTTTCTTGGGAAGAACAGCCATCATCAAGATTAACTGGTTGAACCGCATCCATGAAACCAGAGCACCCCATTCTGTTTTGTTGTTCTATAGATAATTTCAGTGTAGGGATAGTTCCTGATTATTTTATAGGGCATTTTTCCACACGTTATGTTTTAGGCTGAGAGGATATGCCTAGTGATGTAATTAGCTGTTTTTAAGTTTTATTTTATGTAGAGAGTTGCTGTTTTGAACACTTGGAAGTGATGTTTGTCTATTCTTCATGAATTAAAGCACCATTGAAGAGAAAAAATGTCAACATCCTCTGGGTCGATTTCTGTCGTTCAGCCCAAGCTTTGTGAACAGTATGGCCTGCAGCCAGTGCCCCATAGCCAGCAAACTGGTGGGGCGTGGCCTTTATTCAATATATACAGCAACCTGTTCATTAACCCTGGCACTCTGATCACGTCTGGGATGATGGTGACTGCAGGCCTTTCTTTTGTCTCTGCCGTGTCCATTCAACTTGTTTCTGTGCTTATCGGGATGATCCCGTTTCTGTTGTTTTCTCAGGCGGGTGTTCGCTATGGAATTCCGGGGCAGGTACTTTGTCGGGCGGTGTTTGGTATTCGGGGGGCACGCTGGATTACTTCTATATTACGGCTATTGTGTTCCATCTACTGGTTTGCCTTTCAGACAGCGGCTGGTGCGCTGGCCATAGAAGCAATATTGAGGAACTGCTTTCAGCTACATATACCTTTGTGGGGAATTTCACTGGTTTTTGCTTTATTCCAGGGAGTGGTAGCTATTGTTGGTTATCACTATCTTAAATGGCTGTCGGTATTTTCATTTCCTGCAAAGCTGATTCTGTTCATTACTCTTATGCTGTTTCTCCTTGATGCAGGTGGCAGCGATGCAGCTCCTGAAACAGTTATGTTAATGGAGGGACTTCACTGGTCGTGGCCGCTGGCGGCATTATGGTTTAACACAATTGTTTCAACATCATTTACCTGTGTGACCGATGCCTCGGACTTTACCCGGTATACGCGTTCAGGAAATGCTTTGCTGATTGGAACCATTTCCGGTTCCCTGGTGGGAACACTATTGGCTGCTTCATTTGGGGCCTATGCAGTTATTGCTGGAGGGGCGGATAATATCAACCCTTTTGAAACCATTACGCAGTTACAGCCGAATGTGTTGATTATACTGCTGGTGGCGCTGGTTATTTTTCTGGATAACTGGACCATTAATGTCATCAATCTTTATACCGGTGGACTGTCTCTTTGTAATGCTTTCGACAAAATAGGCCGGTTCAGAGCAACGGTTATAGTGACTCTGGTTGCTGGTTTGCTCTCCTGTTTTCCGGACATTATCAGTGGCTATGTGCATTATATGGGGACTCTGGGTACATTGTTTGCCCCCATAACTGGCACAATGCTGGTGTGGTACTTCTATCAGTTTAAATGTGTTGATGTTCCTGCTCTTTATCAAAGTGATGGTATTTACTGGTACTTTCAGGGCTTTAATATATTTGCCTGTCTGTTAGTTCCAGCAGCATTCCTGACTGGGTTATTTATACCTGAGTACTGGATGCCAGCAGTGTTTCTGATGTTTGCTACCGCTTTTCTTTATTGGCTGCTAGTTCGGCTTCGGCCTGGTATAAGTAGGGTTCAGTTGGAAAGATCAGACAGCCTCTCAGCTCCGCTTGACTAGAAGTGCTTTCATTGGATGCTTTGGCTAGGGCTTTATGGTGGCCTTTTTGAAAAAGGCAGGAGTATTTTTCAATATTTATTGTGCTGCCAATTAATTTGTCGTTATCTTATTTTTTTCAGAAAGAAAATCCTGTCAAAAAAGAGTGTCATGATGATCTTGGTGGGCTTTCTTATCGTGAGTACTGTGATACTATCTTTACGTAATCCCCACAAGTCAGTTGTACTTTCATGCTCAGGAATTTCATGAATTGTTTGGTTTGCTGGAGCTTCTGCATCCCGCACGTTGAATAACGCTACTCACTTTATACAGACAATAAAAGTTCCTCAATTCTTTCATTGTCCCCCTTGAATTCTTAAGGAGTATAAGTGTTATTAGAATGGAACTGTTGCTGGCTGTATATTAGCCAGAATCCTCCCCTGATGTGAAATGAAACAGGCATAACTGCTGTTGAGATTATAATTTCCGGTGAAACCTCCCGCCTGTTAGCATTGCTTTGTCAAAAGCAGCCTGATCAATAGTGGATGTACAGCCGGAATACCATGAACGCAGGCCTTTTGGAACTAAAGGAACTATTTGGGGTGGTTTCCAGTCCCTGCAGTTTTGACTGATAAAAACTTGAACGTAGTACAGCAGGTAAATCATGAGTCAAGCCCAATCATTATATGAACGAATGGCAAACACCAGCCTGGTTCTCAGGATTATCATCGGTATTGCCCTGGGTGCAGGTCTGGCGGTTATTTCACCGGATACGGCGATTGCAATTTCTTTTCTGGGCTCCTTGTTTGTCGGGGCTCTGAAAGCAGTTGCACCTATTCTGGTATTTGTTCTGGTTGCTGCTTCCATTGCCAACCAGAAACAGGGGCAGCATACCAATATGCGGCCGATCGTCTTTCTGTATATTCTCGGAACGCTGGCGGCCTCTTTTGTTGCGGTCTCCATGAGTTTCTTGTTTCCTGTCACTTTGACGCTGGTGACGAATAGTGGGGGAGCTCTGCCTCCGGAAGGCATTATGGAGGTTCTCCATACGCTTCTGTTCCAGATAGTCCAAAACCCGGTTGAAGCACTGTTAACGGGTAACTTTATCGGTATTCTTGCCTGGGCTATTGGTTTGGGGTTGGCACTGCGTCACGGCAGTGAGTCCACCCGGACAATGGTTCATGATTTCTCAATGGCTGTCTCTTTCATTGTACGCTTTGTTATTCAGCTGGCTCCCATTGGTATTTTCGGGCTGGTTGCCAACACGATTGCACAGACCGGATTCAGTGTTCTGCTGGGCTATAGCAAGTTGCTGGTGGTGTTGATTAGCAGTATGTTGATCATTGGGTTTATCGTTAACCCTGTGATTGTTTACTTCAAAATCCGTCAGAACCCATTCCCTCTGGTTCTTCGTTGTATCCGGGAAAGTGGTGTTACTGCCTTCTTTACCCGCAGCTCAGCTGCCAATATCCCGGTAAACATGCAACTGTGTAAGAGTCTGGATCTCCATGAAGATACCTACTCCGTATCCATTCCGCTGGGGGCTACCATCAACATGGCGGGTGCGGCCATTACTATCACCGTAATGACGTTGGCAGCGGTACATACACTGGGAATTTCAGTGGATCTGCCAACGGCTCTGATCCTGAGTGTTGTTGCTGCTGTTTCTGCCTGTGGAGCTTCAGGTGTGGCAGGTGGTTCATTGTTACTGATCCCGCTGGCCTGTAGCCTGTTTGGTATTTCCAATGATATTGCCATGCAAGTAGTTGCTGTCGGCTTTATTATTGGGGTTATTCAGGACTCTCTGGAAACAGCACTGAACAGCTCTACGGATGTGGTGTTTACCGCAGCTGCATGCATTGCTGCCGAGAGAAAGGAAAGAGGCCTGGCTGAAGAGCCTTCGGTTAGCGTATAAATGCTTGTCTATTAATTTCTTGTTGCTTTCTGGCTAAGGTAGTTCTACCGATAGCCAGAAAGTCCGATGTTTTTCAGGAAAGTTTGGTTAGAACGAGACAAAGTTAGCCGCCAGCAAAGGCTTTGCTTGCTTCCAGTACTTTATAACCAAGCCCATGTAAGGGCTGAGCAGGGTCCTTATTCAGAATTGATGACGGTGTAACGTCGACAGTTTGAGGTATGCCAGCTCTTTCAAAGTCTTTGATTTTCATCTCAAGGTTTGCTTTGAATAATGGAGTTCCTACTACATCTGCAACCATGCTTCCGGTATATTCCTGTCCCTGTTCGAGGGATTGCTGAAGTGCCTGGCTTGTTACCATTTCCATTATTTTCTCCTGCGTCTGATTCTCCCTTTCCAGCCACTGTTCATCAGACTTCAACTCTATGTTTTCCATAATTGCTTGTAGTTCATGTGAATCAGGAAAACGTAATGATGGATTTTCCTCAACGGGCTCCCCGGACGCTGGCCTTTGCTGGGCCGGTTGCTCATCTGGAGCCATGCCTGGATGTAAAAATGAGGATTTAAGATTTTTCATATGCCCTACACTTTCCAGGTGGCCTCCCTTGTAGAGGTTGATGTTAAACGATTCAATGGTATCCATTATTGCTTCAACGCTCTCACCTGGGCATACAGTGCCGCATAAGCACTCTAGAAAAGCATTTATCTTTGCTTCCACGCAGGGAAAACTAGCGACATCGAGCGGCGCGAAATGCAGCTTGGCTAACTGCTGGTTGAAGTCAGACAGGCGATCAGCAGTCCATTGGTTAAAATCTGGATTATTCATCGCATTTTGAATTAGCGTTCTGGCCTGCACGAGGATATGTATGTGTTGAGCATCTTCTTTTAAATCGGAATGCTTTTCTTTGATTTTTGTTTTAATGTCTTGATGCAGCTTTTCCTTGTTTTTATAAGGAAGCGTATCCCAGTATTTGCTTAACTCTATTCGGCGTTTATTTTCTCTCCAGATTCGCCAGCCAGAAATGTCCTGTTCTCTGAGTTCTGACATTTTTTCAAGATTGGCCTTGCTAATCTCATTGATCCGCTTTCTTGCCTCAATGGCTTTTGGGCTATCTTTGGCAAATATTCTTTTCTTCTGCTCTGAAATTGCTTTTGATATAGATGTCCAGACTTCATCAAATTTATTGTAGCGCCGAGCAATAAAGCAACCACTACACAGAAATGTGGATACTCCGATAAAGGCTGTTGTTAAAAATGGGCTGCTGACAAAAAGAATAATCTTAAAGGTGTTGATGAATAGAATGGCCGTCGTAGAAAATACAGAGGAAATTCCCAGAATGCCTGCGACTTTTTTTCTTTCCGATTGTAAGTCGCTTCGAGCTTCCGTACTGAATGGGTTATTTTTTACATTGTTAATTTTTTCCCTGTATTTATCAAAGCGCGTTATAAGGGGGTCCAGAAGAAAATTGAGAGCACCTGCAACAATACTGGAACTTCGGCCAATATGATGGGCAAGCCTGACTGTTTTTTCAGGGCTCATGGAAGCGAGAAAATCTGATGTCAGTCCCAGTGTCATGCTGGGCATTATATCCTCAGCATAGCGCAGGTTACTGTACAGTCGGATAACCGGTGGCTTCATATGGCTTACGCATTGTCTGGCAACATAGGTAGAACAATAGTTCAATGTTAAATTTTTTATATTGCTTTTAAATTCACTGGCATTTTTGCTTAAAAAAACCTTTATTATCTGTGCTATCTGTATAGCCTTACTGCAGCCGGCACTAAAATCCATCAGAAACTGAAATTTTTTTATAAAGCTCGCTCGTTCTGGATGTTCTGCTGGATTAAAATCCAGCAGCTGTGGTTTATCTCCGGTAAACGTTGACGCAAGAGCCTGGCCACGCATACAGACATCGATTTTGTGGAGTAAATCTGTTATGGATGGATCTCGCAGCCCAAGAAGATTTTCAAGCTGTGGCATCAAAAGAGCAAAGTCACCCACCATGATGCGGAAAAACTTCGGATTTTGTTGAGCTACTTCTAGCATTGCGCTCAGAGTATCTCTAATAAGATGGTATACTGGATTCCCAGAGGAGAACAGCGACGAGATCAACCCTGCACCTTCCTGGTAGAGAAAGTTGAGTGAATCAGATACCCCTGCGTGTCTAAGCTTTTGGATCAGCTTCTCTGCATTTGAGTAAATTGAGCGCCATGCTGCAGTGCCCCACTGGAATGCTTTTTTAAAAAGCGCTTCAAACTCTTCATACGGATCGTATTTCAGCAGTTTCAGGTATCGCTTTCTGTATAACTCTGCAATGCTATCTTCAATACTTTCTTCTTCTTGCCATACAAAATTAAGGTGGCTGAGATAATAGGCATAAGAATCAGGGTTTAGTGGCCTGTGCCCCATGTTTTTGCGTGCTCTTGCCAATTGCCAGAGAACATCGATATTCTGCTGGAAATCGTTAGATGGTAGTAGTGGGTGAGTGTCAGTCTTATCAATCAGGTGAATAAGAAGCTGTTGTTGGTAATATGCGACATCGTGGTAACACTGCAGCCAGTACAGGTCATGTTCATAGCTATCATCCACTGTAGAATTTTTCAGCGCATCGATAAACTTCAGGAGCGACTTATAGAAAGACTTTTCGGGGCCCTCTCCGGGTTGAGCAAGCGCAGTTGTTATATGGTCGGTAGAGGGCAGTTTTAAAAAATACCAGGGCGGACAAAGGTCAGGGCTTTTTTGAGGTAGACCTTTTGAAGAGAGTTGGGCCGCCAGAAACAGGTGGATTAACTGTGCTGAGGCTTGATTTCTCTGGGCGACAAGAATGCCTTGATCTCCTTTATAAGGTGGATTGGTTCTTTGATGGTTCAGCGATTCAATGTTAAGCAGTTGCTGGCGTCTATCTAATAATTCGGGCAGCCTGTCTGGTGGGTGAAAAGACTTTAGTTCATAGTCAAAGCGTTTGGAGTGTTGCCAATCAATTTCATCCTCCAGCTGCTGTTCTATTTCAGGGACAAGGTTTGGTTGAACAAGTTTTTCTAATAAAGCCCGAACACTGTCGGGTGCCTGTTCCAGCTGATCAGCAGCCAGAACGATTTTTGCTGCCTGTATTTTTCTCAGGCTTCGCTGGCGCTTAACGTTAAAGCAAACCAGATAGGTCAGCAGCCTTTTAATGGTTTCCGGCTGTTCCTGAATATATTGGTTTAATACATCCTTTTTAGAAATATCACTCCTGGCAGCCAAAACCCTGACTAAGGGGGACTTTTCAAGTTCAGCGGTAGCCTGCTGCCTTGATCTTGCAAGTTTTGTTGCTCCGAGGCGGCCAATGGCACCACGTAGAATATATTCCCGCCTTTTGCACCACCATCCCATGAGTCTCGGCCAGGTCCGGAAGCTTTCGAAACGGGGATCCTTGAACTTATTGCTCTCGACCTCCTCGACAGGCGTTGCCAGCAGAGTCGATGAGATTCTTCCTTTTCGTACCAGGAAGTCAGCATCCATCTTTGATTGAAGGGAGTATAAATCGTACTTGTTTTCAAATGCTTTCAAATGTCGCAGGAGAGCAAAGTGGTGATTCCGGTTTTGAATGTCATCTTCGACTTTTCTGAGGTTTTCTCTCAGCTCTTTAAGATCGGTGTCATCAATTGTGCTGAGCATTTCAAGCCTGCATTTAATAATCCTAATTGCGGTAGCAGGGTATAGAATCAGTAAGGCCTGCAAAATACCATGTGGATAAAGGGAGATGAGCAGCTCTGGTGTGTCGTCTTTCTGATCTAATGAAATATCACTGGGCCAGCCATAGGCCTCCGGAGAGAGCTTCAAGACAGGAAGCTTTTGTTCGTAGATTTCCTCGAGTGGCAATGAGCTGTCATGTTTCAAGCCATCGGTATGGTGCTTTCCCGAAGGTGCGTCATCCGGGGTCAAGTAATTTTCACCAGACTCATAGGCTGAACTGGAGAGCTCATCCAGTGGGATTCTATTCAGGGGAAACCCTTGATAGTTCAGGTCACTGTCTATTGCGTCGACATCGAGTGGAGCCCCGTTGTCCAGGTCATTTTCAAGCACTTCATCCTGACACTCCATATCAGCGTTGAAGAGTTCCGAAGTCTGGGCTGGTATCGGTAGAACAGTATTTGCCAGCTCTTCAATTCCTGACTGGATAGCGGTTTCCATTGTTTGCCAGTGGATATTTTCAGCTTCTATTGGGGATGAGGTCTTCTCTACCTGCTCAGAAGGCAGTGGTGCGTGGGATGTTATGGGGTCCTTGTTTGGCTGTATTGGAGAGCTGTCAGCGTTCGAGGGAGAGAGGTCTTTTTCCTGGTAGTCCAGAGGCACAGTCTGTTGATGCCGGATAGATGCATTCGTTTCGCTGAGCGAGTGGCCATCATTGTCGTTTTGAGTTGCTGTATGCCAGCTGTGCTCTGTCACTGTATCTGATCTTGCTGCTTTGCTGACGGTGGGAGCGTTGCTTTTTTTTTGTATTTTGGCCTGTGATAGTTCAGGGGAAGAAGCGCGTGGAAGTTTTGTGCTGACAGGATTGGAGGCTGTAGGTGCTTTGGTCTTTCTCCGAGTTTTATTGGGTTTCTTTAATTTTTTAGGTTTTTTTGAACTCTTTTTTTGGGACAGCCAGATGTCCCTGTCTAGATTCGGACTCTCCAAGTCTATTTGGGTTATGTCGGAAGAGCATAGGCTGGTGTCTGACATAATTTGAGTTTTGCGATGGCTGATCGGTATTTTATTTGAGCCGTGACTGTAGGGTTTATTGGCTGTTGGGTGAAATTGCTGATTTTGACTCGTAGAAAAGGGGGGTAAACGCGACGTAATAGCCAGCATTATTTTGCCCTGAGCATTGGAATAATTTTAACCAACTGTTCAGACCAGATAAGGGTATGATCGTTTCATCTGTTTCTTGTAAATATTTTAGAAGCTTCCCCTGTATTCTGGAATGGCAAAAGCGAGTTATAAAGCACAGTGTTAATTTATATCCAATTGATGACCCCCTCTGAGTCGCTTGTTGGTGCTAACACTTAGAGACAAAAGGAATTGCAGGTCGTATAATCCACCGAATTTTGTCTGGCGCATACTGATCGATCACTCTTATGTATAAATTGACACGAAGTGCCCTGTTTTGCCTCTCTGCAGAAACTGCTCATGATTTCGCCATGGAAATGATCAGCGCAGGAGGGCGCCTTGGTCTTACCCGGCTGATTGCGCCGACAGTCCCTTCCAAACCACGGGAAGTGATGGGGTTAACCTTTGATAATCCGGTTGGATTGGCTGCGGGTCTGGATAAGAATGGTGAGTGTATTGATGGACTCGGCAGTCTCGGCTTTGGCTTTCTTGAGCTGGGCACGGTGACACCGGTTGGTCAACCGGGTAACCCAAAGCCAAGAATGTTCCGTATCCCTGAGAAAGAAGCCCTGATCAACAGAATGGGCTTTAATAATCTTGGTGTTGATCAATTGATCGCCAATGTTCGCAAGAGCCAGTACAAAGGTGTAATTGGGATCAATATTGGTAAGAACCTTACCACCGCTGTTGAAGATGCAAACCGGGATTATCTGACCTGTCTTCGTAAGGTATACCCTCACGCTGGTTATGTGGCCGTGAACCTTTCTTCTCCGAACACTCCGGGATTGAGAAAGCTGCAATACGGTGAGGCGTTAAAGAGCCTGCTTGCTGCACTCAAAGAAGAGCAGGCTTTGCTGGCTAAGGAGTACGGAAGGGTAGTGCCGCTGGCGATCAAAATTGCTCCAGATATGACGGATGAGGAGATTGCTGAAGTTGCCGCAGAACTGGTTGCTTATGAGTTGGATGGTGTGATCGCAACCAATACAACACTGGACCGTGACAAGGTCAGTGGTTTTGCTACAGCCGAGGAAGCGGGAGGACTCAGTGGTGCTCCTTTGAGTGATAAATCAACAGAAGTCATCCGACTGCTTGCTGGCGAACTTTCTGGTAAGCTGCCAATTATTGGTGTTGGCGGTATTATGGATGCACAGACGGCGGCGGATAAGATTAAGGCGGGAGCCAGTCTGGTACAGATATACTCAGGCTTTATTTACAAAGGCCCGGAGTTGATTCGGGAAGCGGCTGAAGCCGTTTACTCGGTTGAATCATAAGAAAGACCATGAGTACAGACAGTCATCCTGATCTCATCGTGCCCTGCCAATAACAGCAGGGTCAATAAAAAAACGGTTTTTCTATGAGATGAGTGGATGGCTCTTGGAAGCCCCGCTAGAGGGGCTTTTAACCAGCGTATTCAGAGCAGGTCAGCTGAATAGGAATGGGAGAAGTTATACATTCGGTGTAACCCCGAAATGCCCGTCATTCCTTCCCAGTTATCAACCCGACCTTCTCTCCAGCCACTTAACCACGACTGGCGTAAATCTGGCTCCTGATGGGGGCAGATGTCCCTGGAGCGGCCAGACAGGCCTATTTGGTATCCTTTATTAAAGGCTCTATCTGATTTATCCCTTTTGTGTCTTTTCAACATGGTAACTGCCTCTTGCTGATTTGGTTATTGACGGCCTCCATGGCGCCTCAGGCTTTCTTTCAGTATTACCACACAGCAGACTTCACCCAATGGTGGGGGTAACTAGTCGCATAGTGCTAACTGTCCCCCAAAAAACAGTACGGGTAAAGAGTCAACTGAAGAAAGTGTTCACCCAAGGAAAGTCAATGCTCTAAGTTTTATCCAAATCTGTCGCTTTTGTTGAGAAAACGTTGAGAATTTTTAGTTAATAAAAGCTGGTGTTTAGCTTTTTCAGGAATATGAAGTTATGAATACAACGATGCTGACTCTGTTTGCCAGTTGTCCCAAGGGGGTGGAGTCCCCGTTGGCGGCGGAACTAAAGGTGCTCGGTGCCAGTGATGTGGCAGAAACTGTTGCCGGAGTCAGCTTTTCCGGTAGCCTTGAACTGGCCTACAAAGCTTGTTTGTGGTCCCGGCTGGCCAGTCGAATTCTGTTACGCATTGGCGAAGTTGATTCTTCAGATAAACACGCACTTTATCAAGGGGTCCAGTCGTTCGACTGGGATGAGCACCTGGATCAGGGGTCAAGCTTTCGGGTAGATTTCAACGGGGCGACACCAGATATCACCCATACCCGCTTTGGCTCCCAGTTTGTTAAGGATGCGATTGTTGACCAGCTGCGTGATCGTCATGGCTGGCGTCCATCGGTGAGTAACAGTAATCCAGATCTGCGTATCAACGTTCATGCCAGAGATAAACGGGCATTTGTTGCTATTGATTTGTCAGGTCAGAGCCTGCATGAGCGTGGTTATCGCCTGGAAGCGGGCGAGGCCCCATTAAAAGAAAATCTTGCCGCTGCGCTTCTGTATCGCGCTGGCTGGCCAGAAGTTGCAAAACAAGGCGGAACCTTACTCGACCCAATGTGTGGTTCAGGCACCTTACTTATTGAGGGCGCCATGATGGCTGCCGACATCGCTCCAGGTCTGCTGAGAGCCCGCTACGGATTTGATAAGTGGATGGGGCATGTTCCAAAACTCTGGCTGAGTGTTCTGGAAGAGGCTCGGGAACGGCGCACTGCGGGTCTTGCAGCGATGAAATCAACGATTATCGGCTATGAAGGTTTGCCGAAAATTGTGGGACGTGCCAGAGCCAACCTCCAGCGCGCAGGCTTGAGTAAACAGGTGACGATTCAACAACAGGAGCTGGCTAACCTCACCGTTGATACCGCTATCGAGCCAGGGTTGGTCATTGCCAACCCGCCTTACGGTGAGCGCATGGGAGATGAAACCAGTCTGGTGTATCTCTACAAGCACCTGGGTGAAAAACTGAAACAAGAGACTCCGGGTTGGCAGGCCGGTATTTTTACATCCTCTCCAGCACTGGCCAGAAGCCTTGGGATGGGGCCTAAAAAGAGCTATACCCTGTTTAATGGAACATTGTCTTGTAAGCTATTCCTTTACGATATTCGTGAGCGTCAACCGGATAAGCCTGGAAAGGCAACCTCTGAAAATATTCAACCTGCGCCTGCGTTTAAAGCCAGTACCCCAGGAGGGGAAATGTTTGCCAATCGACTTAAGAAAAATCTGAGGTTGATGGGTAAGTGGGTTAAGAAAGAAGGCATTGAGTGCTACCGCCTCTATGATGCAGATATGCCTGAATATGCGGTGGCCGTAGATATCTACAAAGATTGGGTTCATGTTCAGGAATACGCTGCGCCAAAAAGTATTGATGAAGACAAAGCTCATCAACGACTGTTAGAAGCGCTTGAGGTTATTCCGGGTGTTTTGGGTATTCCTGAAAAACAGGTGGTTTTCAAACGTCGTGAACGTCAGTCTGGAAAACGTCAGTACGAAAAACTTGAGCAGTCCGGTGACATGCTTGAAGTTAAAGAAGGGCAATGTCGTCTTCTGGTGAATTTAAGGGACTACCTGGATACGGGACTGTTTCTGGATCATCGGAAAATGCGTTTACGTATTGGCAGAGAAGCGGAAGGAAAGGACTTTCTGAATCTATTCTGTTATACCGGCACCGCCACGGTTCATGCAGCAGTGGGTGGTGCTGCCAGTACGACCAGTGTGGATTTGTCCAATACCTATCTGGGATGGGCTAGAAAGAACCTGCTGCTTAACGGCATGGTGGATCGTAAGCACCGCTTGGAACAGGCTGACTGTGTTGAATGGTTAAAGCAGGAAAAGCGTCAGTACGATCTGATTTTCATGGACCCGCCAACGTTTTCAAACTCAAAACGTATGCGGGATGTGTTTGATGTCCAGGAAGTGCATGTTGAACTGATCAACCTGGCCATGGCGAGACTGCGAAAAGGGGGAGTACTCTATTTCTCCAATAACTTCCGCCGCTTTCAGCTGGCAGGCGAGCTGAGTCAGCAATTTACGGTGGAAGAAATCACCGCTTCGACCATTGACCGTGATTTTCAGCGCAGACCAGGAATTCATCGCTGCTGGTCGATCAGGCACTGATTCTCTGAGCTTGTCGAAAAAGCCCAAAATGAGTCTATCTTGGGAGGTGTTACTGGCTGGTTGGATGGCCTGTTGGTAACCCCTCCTGGTCGTTGGTTCCCGAAAGGATCAGACAATCTAACCAACCGTCTGTATCATTTAGGCTGCGAGTTTGACCCGCAAGCGAAACGGCCTGCATTGAAACCAATGTTTCCCCATACGCGGCAGCCCTTTGCAAAAGCCTGTAATCATGTTCAGTAATATTTATAGTTCATATTAGTCTTTGTAGTTATAAATTACCGCTCTTATAGTGCGTCTATTCAGTTATGGATTGATGGGGCAAATAATGAATCTGGAGATGATGAACCAGGAGCTGTCGACACTGAGTCCACAGGCTATTGTTCAGTGGGCTGTCCAGCGTGCCAGTAAACCGGTTTTGACAACAAACTTTGGGCCGTATGAAGCGGCCATTATTCATATGGCAACTCAGGTGAATCCGGATATCCCGGTGGTCTGGATTGATTCAGGATACGGTACCCAGGCAACCTACCGCTTTGCCGATGGGCTGATTCGACGTTTGAATCTCAATATCCAGGTTTTTCACCCGGAATACAGCCGGGGTTTTCGTGATGCTATTTATGGTGGTGTGCCAGAAGTTGATACTTCTGAACATGATGAGTTTACCCGTCAGGTAAAGCTGGAACCTTTTGCCCGTGCCATGAAAGTATCAGCTCCAGATTACTGGCTGACGGCGATTCGTAAGGATCAGACCGAATTCAGGCAGAACCTTGATGTCGTCAGTGAGACCCGTGACGGTTACTACCGGGTTGCACCTCTTCTGAATTGGACTGAACTGGACGTTGAAGAGTATCTGGTCACTCACGATCTTCCTATTGAGGAAGATTACTACGACCCGACGAAAGTCTATGGGCACCGTGAGTGTGGCTTGCACACCTCGGTATCGAGTTAAAGCTTATCGACAACAGTCTGTTCATCGGGCTGAAGAGCCTGATGAACATTGACAGTTTTTTTGCATATCTTTTCATTCTTTACTTTTTACTGCCGCCACGACAATCTGGCGTTGCTGGCGCCGACTGGTTTCTTGCCTGCCATTCTGCGGGAGTGTAAGTGTGAAGAGCCAGAGCGTGAATCTGCTCTCTTAATTCATCCGCTAGAAAGCCGTAGATCATCTGATGCCGTTTAACCGGCATTTTTCCCTGAAATTTCTCACTGACAATTACCACTTTAAAATGTGACTCCGAGCCCGGAGGCGTATTGTGCAGGTGGCTCTCATTCGTTACATCAATGAAGTCATTCTGTAAGGACTCATTCAGCTTATTGATGATATTTTCTCTCATTCCCATACACCACCTCTTTAGTCCTGGCCTGAACGACAAGGATTCTGTCTTACTGGCTTTAGGAAGCCATTATATAACGCTATTCCCTGAGGCTGTAGACCATTCGCTTCCATGCTTATGGATGATTTTTTTTCATGGTCTATGCTCATACCACTTTGGTGTACGAAGCGCTTTGTTCAGGTGCTCTCAGTCTATACGGCGAAGTCCTCCTTTTACTATATCTAAGGGTGTAGATCTCATGGGAAATCCGGATAAACGTTTTGCTGGAAAGACAGCAAAATTTGCCATGACAGTACTGTCAACTGCGGTGATCATCGCGGCCTCTTCAACGATTGCCCATGCGAAAAAAGTAGACGCCACCGACAGTGATAAAGGAAAAGCAGTGCCTCCTTACGCTGTTCAGGCGGATGAAGAGCCAAAAGGGCGGTCTAGGCATAAAAATAGAAGAGTGAATCGTAACCCACAAAATCTTAGTGTTTCCAAGGATTTCAAATTTTACAAACAGGTTGCATCCCTTGATTTGACTGACCCGGTACAGGCAGAAACCTTCCTTCAATTCATGGATATCCGGCTGGCAGAAAAGGAATTGAATGAAGAGGTGGTGCTGGTGAAGGAAAATGAGCCTGAAGCGACTGTCCTCGAAAAATCGGGTCAGGTTGAACTGGATGAAAAAGCATTAGCTGCGGCCGAGCAGACAAGGCAAAGTGAAAAACAGAAAGCGTTTAAGCCTCAAGCCGAGAAAGAGGTCAGTCCTCCAGCAGTAGCACCTGTGATAACCGCTGAGGAAAAACAAGAGCCTAAAAAAATAACCAAACCTGTCAGGGTTGATAAGAAAAAAGAAAGACCCGCACCCCATTCAAGAGACGTGCAGAAAAATCAGGGAAAAGCGGCGGATGAGGTAAGGCCGGTGGAAAAATCGGCAGCCGATAAAGAAAAAGAAAAGGAAGAGGCCAGAATAGCCCGTGCTATGGAGCGTCGTAAGGCAAGAGAGCAGGCAAAGGCTGAAAAGCTGAAAGCTGAAGAATTGAGGCTGGCAGAGGAAAAGCGCAAGGCAGAAGAAAAAGCCAGGATTGAAAAGGAAAAAGCTGAAGAGCGCAGACTGGCCGAAGAAAAACGCAAAGCTGAGGAAAAAGCCAAACGTGAAAAGCAAAAAGCAGAGGAGCTGAAGCTTGCTGAAGAGAAGCGTAAAGCAGAAGAAAAAGCCAAAGCGGAAAAACAGAAAGCTGAAGAGCTGAGACTGGCTGAAGAAAAACGTAAAGCAGAGGAGAAAGCCAAAGAAGAAGAGGCGAAAGCAGAGCAGCAGAAAGCAGAAGCGCTTAAGCTGGCTGAAGAGAAGCGAATAGCGGAACAAAAAGCCAAAGAAAAAGCAAAAGCTGACAGGGATAAGGCAGAGGCTTTAGCTCAAGAGCAGAAGCGAAAGGAAGAGGAGCTGGAGCGTATTCGCCAAGAGAGAGAGAAAGAACGCCTTCAGGCTGAAAAGAAAAAAGAAGAAGCTGCCCTGTTAGCTAAACAGGAAGCGGAAAAAGCAGAACAGATTAAACAGGCTGCTGCTAATATCCTGCCCAGTCGTCCTATCGCTTACCAGATTGCATCGGAGCAGGACCCTAAAATCATCAATTTTGATCAGGCCATTACCCGCCGCTTCAAGGTGGCAGGCTCATACCTGGATAAAGGCGAGCATGGCGATAATATCGTCAAGGATAACCGGGGCAGGGAATATATGAATGTGATTGCCTTCTGGGACGTGCTGGTAGAGCCACAGAGTAGCGGCGAGAACCATTATTATGGCAGCATTCAGTTCCCACTGGGTAGCCGTCATCCAGCCATTATTAAAAGCACAGTGCAAGGCGATGAAATTGCATTGGGATGTAAAGCCGGAGAGGTTGTTGTGCTGAAGAGCTTTGAGACAGAGGGGGTTGATTATACTCATGGGCTGGTGGATGCCTACCTTGCCCATTCAGTGGTGATGCCTGACGGAAACATTGCCTTTCAGGAGGTGGTACGTCAGCCTTCCTTCAGCCTGATCAATGTTGAAACCGGATGCATGCCCAGTGATATGTTCTCTCGCAGTCATGTCGACCCGGAAAGAATGGGGCATGACAAAACCCTGCATGCTTTACCAGTCAAAGAATAAGGAGTTAACTGTTCTCAGGCGAGGTATTAAGGACATTCCTTAATGCCTCCGGGGGGGGCTGTTGTACTGCGCGAAGATTCTTTTTTAACCACAAAGAGCACAAAGGAAAAAAGCATTTCTTTGTGCTTCAATCGTTACCCTATGAAAATAGGGAGTAAATGCTAACCATTCTTTATCACCATCAGGCGGTCGCCTATTGCAGCCTCGGAATGAATCCAGATGCTGAATGGGCTGCCACCTGCGGATCGAGTAATGGTGCACTCCAGTGTTTGTATATCTTCATTGAAGTCAGCAACGGGATAGCTGGCCTCAAAGCCCTCGTTTGATACCAGTGTAATATGCTCGCCAACCGAGACTTCAAAGGGTAAGCGTGTGGATACCTTGATTGTCACTTCTGTAGAGCTGACTGGCGTTAAATCCGTAATGACGCCGGGTACTTCATCCCTGGTTGGCAGAGCCAGGCTTAAACTCTCACTCACCCTTGTCTGGCAAGTAAGAATATAACCTTTCTTGATTTGCTCCGCTGTCAGTGAGGACTGTGCTTCTGTGGGTACGCAGCCTGCAGTCACCCTGAGCATGCAGGAGTGACAGACCCCGGCTCTGCAGGAATAAGGTGCCCGGGCATGCTGACGCAACAGGCCATCCAGAAGGTTCTCTTTCTCATCAAGTGAGTAGCTGTTGCCCTGAAACTGAATCTCCGGCACGGGAAAGCCCCTGACAGTTGCTTTATATAATGAATTTGGTGTGCAAGTTTACAGCCTGTAATGGCTTACCACCAAAATAGAGGTCTGTCTTTTGAAGAAAAACTTTACCCCTTATGCGGTTAATCAATGTTATTAGCTTTTGGCATTGGTATAATCTATGCCCAATAATAAGAACCCGATGGGGTTTGCCTGCTGTACTGGTCAGGTCTGGCTGCGAAATAAATTTGCGAATTAAAACCGTAGGACAAGGGGTGAAAAACCAATGAGTGTTGTTATTCGGGAAGATGATTTAATTCTGAGTGTTGCGGACGCACTGCAGTTTATTTCCTACTATCATCCCATTGATTTTATTGATGCGGTTTATGAGGCCTACCAGAAAGAAGAGTCCAAGGCCGCTAAAGACGCCATGGCCCAGATTCTGGTGAACTCCAGAATGTGTGCGATGGGCAAGCGCCCTATCTGCCAGGATACCGGTATCGTCACCGTATTCGTCCGCGTGGGCATGAACGTTCGTTTTGATACTGACCGCTCCGTTGAAGACCTGATCAATGAAGGCGTTCGCAGGGCCTATACCCATCCGGATAACGTACTCCGTGCCTCCGTACTGGCAGACCCTGCTGGTGCCCGCAAAAACACCAAAGACAATACCCCGGCGGTTATTCATATGTCCCTGGTACCGGGCGATACCGTTGAGGTAGAGCTGGCTGCCAAAGGTGGTGGCTCTGAAAACAAATCCAAAATGGTCATGCTTAACCCATCCGACAGCATTGTTGAATGGGTGAAAAAAACCGTACCGACGATGGGGGCTGGCTGGTGTCCTCCGGGCATGTTGGGCATAGGCATTGGTGGTACTGCAGAAAAAGCTATGCTGATGGCCAAAGAATCTCTGATGGATCCTATCGATATTCATGAGCTCCGTGAGCGTGGCCCACAGAACCGTGTAGAAGAACTGCGTCTGGAAATCATGGATGAAGTGAATAAGCTCGGCATTGGTGCCCAGGGCCTGGGTGGTCTGACCACGGTGCTGGATATTAAGATCAAGGACTACCCAACTCACGCCGCATCTCTGCCAGTGGCCATGATCCCGAACTGTGCAGCAACACGCCATGCTCACTTTACTTTGGACGGTAATGGTCCTGTTTATCAGAAGGCACCAAACATTGATGATTACCCAGAAGTCAGCCTGGATATGGGCGAGGGTGTACGCAAGGTTAATGTAGACAACCTGACCCATGATGACATCAAGAGCTGGCAACCAGGTGACACGGTTCTTCTCTCTGGCAAAATTCTGACTGGTCGTGATGCTGCCCATAAGCGCATGGTGGATATGATCAACAACGGTGAAGAGCTGCCGGTTGATCTGAAAGGACGCTTTATCTACTACGTTGGCCCTGTTGACCCTGTGCGTGATGAAGCCGTAGGCCCAGCTGGCCCAACTACTTCAACCCGTATGGACAAGTTTACCCGCACCATGCTGGAAACCACCGGTCTTGCCGGTATGATCGGTAAGGCAGAACGTGGCCCGGCAGCCATTGAAGCGATCAAGGACAATGAGTCCGTCTACCTGATTGCTGTGGGTGGCGCCGCTTACCTGGTCTCCCAGGCGGTGAAAAAGGCAGAAGTACTGGCCTTCCCGGAACTGGGGATGGAAGCCATCTATGAGTTTGAAGTGGAAGACATGCCGGTAACCGTGGCCGTAGACAGTCGTGGTGAGTCGGTACACCAGACTGGTCCACAGATCTGGAAGAAGAAGATCGAAGAGCAGGTGCTGGAGATTAAATAAGCCACACGGTTAGCTCTGCGGTAAAAAACAGTAGGGCAGAAAAGCACGCTTAAGACAATGGCAGCTTATTGTAAGCTGCCATTTTTTTATGGCAGACAGAAGAATAGGTAAAACACCTATAAATTGTAATGGCTCTATAGTACTATTTTGCGCGATGAAAATAGACATAAATAGTCGTTCAACATCTAACCCTCCTGAGTACTTCTGAAGCTGGCTGAAGGGGCGGTAGCGTTGTTTTTGGTCGCATTGAGTATCAGCCTGTCTAATGGGCTCCTGGTCGCATTCCCACCACGGTTGAGTACGTGCGTATAAATCTGGGTTGTCTTGATATCCTTATGGCCCAGCAGCTCCTGCACGGTTCGGATGTCATACCCATCATCCAAAAGGTGGGTAGCAAATGAATGCCGGAAAGTATGGCAACTGCCTTTTTTATGGATTCCTGCTTTTGCAATAGCCTGTTTTACTGCCCTTTGTAAGGTGCTGTCATCCATATGATGGCGCATTTCTTTACCAGAGTAGGGTTCTATGGATCGTTTATAAGAAGCAAAAAGATACTGCCAGTGAAGGCTGAATGCCTCTTTAGGGTATTTGCGAGCCAGGGCATCTGGCATCCAGACTTCACCAAATCCAGCATCCAAATCGGCCTGATGGTAATGTCTGACCTGATTAATACGGCACTTGATACCGTTTATTAAACCGGCAGGTAACATCGTCACTCGGTCTTTCCCTCCTTTGCCGGATCGCACAATGATTATCTGTCTATGGAAATCGATATCTTTAATTCTCAGTCTCAGGCATTCAGATAATCGCAGTCCAGAGCCATACAGTAATTTCACTGGTAAAAGATAATGTGGATTAATGACCTGAAAAATGTTTTGGATTTCATCACGTTCAAAGACCACAGGGATTTTGGGTGGCTTTCTGGCGCGAGTGGCTTTGGTGACATCTCCCAAAGGTTGTTGTAGCACTTGTGTATATAAAAAGTTAAGGGCATTGAGTGCCTGATTTTGCGTTGATGCTGAAACTTGTTTTTGGACCGCCAGATAAGTAAGAAACTGGATGACGTGATCTGGAGTGAGATCACCTGGATATTTTAACTGGTGGTAGCGAATAAAATAACGAATCCAATAGCAATACGCCTGTTCTGTTCGGTAACTGTAACGCCTGACACGCAATGTATCGCGCACTTTTTTCATAAAGTTGGAAGGCATATGGATATCCTTGATACTGTTTTTTTATACAGTATTTTTGGCGAATATTGAGATAATGCAAATATCTTATGTGAGAAATATTGAGAGGGCTGATTGGAGATGAAGTGTTTGTTATTAATATTCAATGGGTTAAACGAATTTCAATGTCCAGATAATATAACTCATGTGAGTACATAAGAAAGGCCATTGGGTAATATCTCTTAACTGAGTTCAATAACCAATATTACTCAGTTGAGGTCTAATAGCTGTTATGTGCTAAAGGAAATATTGTGTCCAAACCAAACGTTTTTATAATTGAAAGTCTTGATTTTGACGATGAAAAATCCGACAGATTTGAAGGCAAAGTTCTTTCTCAAATTCTTAAACTTAATGGTATTGCATCAGAATATTATTATATAAGGACAAAACAGGAACTTGATGAAATCATCGATAAATTTGATGAAAGTGATTATCGGTATTTACATATTTCATGTCATGGTAGTCCTAACTCACTAGAAACAACTTTAGACTCAGTTTCTTTTGAAGAGCTAAACACCATGCTTTCACCTTGCTTAGACAAAAAACGAGTTTTCATCTCAGCTTGCGAGATGGTGAATGCTGATTTGGCAGGAGCACTTATTGGCGATAGTGAGTGCTTTTCTGTCATCGGCCCATCAGAGCCTGTCTCATTTTCAGATGCAACAATATTCTGGTCATCGTTTTACCATCTGATGTTTAACGACAATGAGAACGCCATGAAGCGCAAAGAGATAAAACAAATTCTAGAAAAAATAACCGACCTCTTTGACGTGAAGGTAAATTACTACTCAAAGAGCAAAAGTTTGGGTATTAAAGAAGTAAAGTACTGAGTAAACGCACATAACAAGTAAATCCAAGTGACGCCTACGGCGCACCTGATTTAGGCGTTATGTGCTCACTCAACGTTGATGCTTATTTGCAGAAGGGGGACAGTTCTCAAGAACTGATGAGAAGTACTCTTTATCTCCTTCTGAAAGCAAACTGTCTATTTTGACATGAAGCTCTTCTAGCAACTCTGATTGTCTTCTAGTCTCGTGTAAAACTAGTTTTTCATGGTAAGTAAAAAAGCTTTCAACACTTTTTTTACTGATGCTTGATTCAATTAGAAAATCTTCTATCGTGAAAGGATGCTCATTAATATATTCAAAATAATCTCTTTCAAAAGGTACTTTAAGTTTATTCATTTTTCTACACATCAAAGACAGTGTTTTTCTAATATACTTTTTGCTTGACAAAAAATGCTGTTCTAATGTTGAAATATTTAAGCCATTTTCATGTAGCAGCTCTTCCTTGACATATGATAGTGCTAAATCAACAGCACAGGCTTCTAGTTCACCCTGAAATTCAAATAATTCATCGTTATCAAATGCGAGATATAGGCTACACCACTCAGACAGAGGACCATAGCTTTCTAGAAAATCGATAATCAATTCATCGAATTTTGTATATTCATAATCTTCATTTTTAAGTTCATTAGCACAAGGTGCTTTATCAGGAATGCTACAAGAAAATTTAGCAAGCATTAAAAGTACAGAGGGAAAATATATTTCAGGTGATTCATCAAATTGCCATGCTTTACTTCTACCCAGTGAACAGTCATTCATGAATCGAATGTATTCTAACCAGTCATTACCATTGTCTTCAGTTTTTACAAAAGCTGCCCATTCTGGGTCAAAACCGAATAAGCCAGCAAGTTTGATAAGTTCTTGTTCTCTATCATGAGGTATTGAATCGCCAGACTTCCATTTAGAAATCTGTGCTCTACTCACATCTAACTTCTCGGCCAGTTCTTTCTGGTTTATCTTGTTGTTTTTTAAGACATATTCTATTAGATTAAAATTCATAGCAACCTCATTTACTTAACTTTTATTTTAGTTAAGGTAACATTAGTTGCTAATGGTTAACTTTTCAAAGAAAATAGTTAACTTAACTTTAGTAGTACGTGCCAACCCGCACATAACAAATGGTTCCAGTTCGTTCCGGGGCTGCGCCCCTCCACCCGACCGCCTTCGGCCGCGGCTGAACCAAGCGTTAGGCGTCGCACTATTAAGCATCACATAGCATCTATAAAGGATTTGTTTTGGATAAGTTACTGACTTTATTCATTGTTGGTTTATTCTCTTTCGGAAATGCTCAGGGAAACGATCTTAACAAAAAATATGTTCTGACCATCCATGCAAATATAAGTCAGGAAACAGCAGCACCTACATTACTAAGAAGTTTAAAAAGTGTTACAAAACTTGCTGGTGAGAGCAAGTTACTAAGTATTTTATCTGAAGCGGAGTCCGTCAGTGCCGGTCATGCTTGGATATCTTTAAGGACTTCTGATTCTTGTACAACTTATGGGTTGTTCGGCGAAGGCACAACGATAAATAAAGAACAAAAATATAGAACCGGTCTAATAAGATCTAAAGAAATTAATTTAGATCAATTTAACAAGTTAAATAAAGCAATTCATAAGCGTGAGAATTACCAGTGGACAGGGTATTATAATTGTGCATCATATGCTTCAGAAATATGGAATGAAGTAACTGGTGAATCTATAAATCCAGTGCCAGAAAAATCATTTCATTATACAGGTTTGGATGGTGACTATGAATCAAAGGCTAATGTCTATTTGAATCCACTTCCACCTAGTCCATTAGGTATTGTGCAAGAAATTATGAGATATAGAGATGGAGATAATCATATATCTAAAGAATTTACCGTATGCCCATGAATACGCCTAGACACAATGACTCCCGCTGAACGGTAAAAACTGGCCTCCGAATAAAACGCGGGCTAGCTTTTACCAGAGCCGCATCAGGCAAGCCTGAAGAGTGATCGGAGGCCAGCGATGAGTAAAGATAGCACCCTTTTTGTCGGATTGGACACTCACAAACAATCTATCGCTGTCGCATACATAGGCAGCCAACGTGAAGACTGTGTTCAAGATTTCGGCACCATAGGTACTCTGCATCGTGATATTGATCGCATGATCAGACGTTTGCAGAGTAAAGCCTCAACACTCTTCTTTGCCTATGAGGCAGGCCCTTGTGGTTACTGGCTTTATCGATACCTGACTGGTAAAGGTTTTCAATGTATTGTCGCTGCACCATCAAAGCTACCCAAAGATAAAGTCAAGACAGATCGCCGTGATGCAAGAACAATTGCTACAGCGCTCAAAAATGCCAACTTGAGTGAAGTCTATGTTCCGAGCACTGAAGATGAATCCATGCGGGATTTGATCCGTGCCCGTACTGATATGGTCAATGATCTGAAGTCCGCAAAACAACGGTTGAACAGTTTCCTGCTGCGACATGATCAGGTTTATCACGGTAAGCGTTGGAGTCGTCAACATTGGCACTGGTTATCTGAGCGGGTCTTTGACACTACGGCTCAGAATGTGGTGCTGAAGCAGTATATGGATGCGGTGGAAGATCGACAAAATCAGCTGGAGTACATGGAGAAGCAGATTGATGAATATCTGCCTGAATGGGGACGTTATCCGGTTGTTCAGGCATTACAGTCCTTAAAAGGTGTGCGCCAGATCACGGCCATGACCATGGTCGCTGAAATCATCGACTTTAAACGATTTGCCAATCCTCAACAGCTCTTCTCATGGCTTGGCCTGGTTCCTTCGGAAAACTCCAGTGGCGGTAAAAAGCGGCAAGGTACGATTACCAAGTGCGGTAATAGTCATGCGCGAAAAGCATTGGTTGAATCCGCCTGGAGTTACCGGCATCCGGAGAAGCTGACGAGAGATCTGATGCTCCGGCAGGAAGATCTGCCAAAGCCGGTCAGAGAAATTGCCTGGCGAGCCCAGTTGAGATTATGCAAAAGATATCGAAGCCTGACAGCCCGCTTTAAAAACAAGAATATTGTCGTTGTCGCCATAGCAAGAGAACTCTCGACCTTTATGTGGGAGATTGTGAATAAAGGGCTGATTGAATCGGAGCAGTCGGCGTAGACGTGAAGTAAAAGAAGATTCTTCTGCAAAGTTCTGGAGGTTTACCTGTTCTGATATTGCAACCCCGGCCGGTGAGTGGCCCTCGGTCTTGTTAGGAGGTAAGGCAGTTAACTGCCGAGCCCTCGATCCTAGAGAGAGGCAGGCTCACACGACGGATACATGAAAAGTGGTACCCAGCCCACGTATATCAGCTTGCCAGCCGTCGTTGATTCAGGTTCCAGTATCAGAACAGGTTCTATAACGAGTTTATTATTAAGTTCAAACAACCTGCTTGACTGCGGGAGTCATATCAACAAGTAAATCCAGGTGACGCCTACGGCGCACCTGATTTAGGCGTTAAGCATTTAGTCGAGTTTAGGAATGAATTCTAAGAATATAAGAGTGTTCAAATTTAGAGAAGGGAAAAAAATATAAGAAAAATATAAAGGAGAAAATATAAAGGAGAAAATATAAAGGAGAAAATATAAAGGAGAAAATATAAAGGACACCCATAAAATTATTTAACTAACCAGACAGCTGATCTATCTTTACTCCGACAATCATAAATTAAGCCGGAGTCACGATGACCACCGCTCGTAAAAACCTGATCGATACCGCCAGTACGCCTTACTACCACTGTATGGCTCGTTGTGTTCGCAGGGCTTTTCTCTGTGGTAAAGATGTATTCAGTGGCAAAAACTATGAGCATCGCAGGGAGTGGGTGGTTGACCGCCTGAAAGAGCTATCCGGAGTATTTGCTATTGAAGTGTGCGCCTATGCCGTGATGTCGAATCATTACCATGTGGTTGTCTTCATTAATCGTGAGTCTGGGGAGAGCTGGGACACCAAGACCGTGTTACAACGCTGGACAAGTCTTTTTACCGGGCCTTTGCTGGTACAGCGTTTTCTTTCCGGGGTATCACTGGATAAAGCGGAGTTGCTGCGGGTAGGGGAGTTTGCTGAAGAATACCGCTCTCGTTGAATGGATATAAGCTGGTTTATGCGTTGCCTTAATGAGCATCTGGCAAGGGAAGCGAATAAAGAAGATGGTTGCAAAGGACGATTTTGGGAAGGTCGCTATAAAAGCCAGGCTTTACTGGATGAAGCGGCGCTGCTGACCTGTATGGCGTATGTTGACCTTAATCCAATCAGGGCAAAAATGGCCAGGACGCCGGAAACGTCAGATTATACTTCCGTCAAAGAGCGGGCTACAAAAGCCAGTGGTGGTCGGTTCAGAAAACAGCATACTCACCTCAGACCCTTGCGTTCACAAGGGCAAAACCCGGAAACCACTATTCCTTTTGCCCTGAGCAGTTACCTTGAGTTGGTGGACTGGACGGGGCGTATCGTGCGGCAGGACAAGAGAGGTTCTATTCCAGAGATCCTCCCTCCCATTCTCTACAGATTGAAAATCGATCCGAATGAATGGCTGAAAACCATGAGTTGGAATAACCGTTTCCGTCGTGCAGTGGGTAGGCTGGGGGCTTTGAAAGTCTATGCGAGGCAGACTGGTAAACGGTGGCTTCATGGTATGTGCTGTAGTCAGTCTCTGTATCTACAATAGCAAAAGGCTGGAGCGCCTCCTAACCCCCTCCATTTCGGTAGATCTTGATCTGTAACGTTTAACTGGGTCTGTCGTTCACCTTTTCTCACCGAAGATCATCCTTTGACAAGATCATATTCGAGTCTTGCTGTATGGACGATGTTTCGCCATGTGTTGAGCCCCTGGGAATAAACTTGATTTTCTTGTGTGCTTTTTCTCTGTATTTAATGGGTGTCCTTTTCTTTTGCTTTTCTTTTTTCTCTTTTCTTTTTTCTTCTTTCTTTGGATCCGCCTCTGTGGCGTGCCTGATTGATGAGTTATAAGACCCTTATGAAATATCGATGTTGTCGCAAATTCAGGTATCCCAGGCTGTCTTTTAAGGCAAGCACTGCCGATGTAATCGGTATCGTATTTCTGGGTGGTTTTTTTGGCGGAATCCTCTATTTAATTGGCTGGGCTGTTTTTACTGCGTTAATGTCATCCATTGAAACCGGCGAGTTTGGAGATAGAACCTGGTATGGTGCTCGCCAGGGAGCAGGTTACCTGATGATACTGATAGCCCTGATTAAAGGAACTCCAATATTTCTAAAGACTCTAACCTTCTTTGTTAATTTCAAACTGAGAGTCGGTAGCACCTGCCGTTCCTGCGGCAACGAAGTGATTTACATTGATCTGCCTACAAAGGAAGACCCTTTTTAGCAAATTTAGTATGTGGATAGGTCACTACACTTTTGGCTGCACAATTTGCTATTTCTACCGGCGCCCTAGAGTCACGGTAAAATGAGGAGTTTCAGTTGCCAGAGTTGAAAACAATCGGATTATTCTTTGTAACCGCCATCGCAGAAATATTGGGCTGTTATCTGCCCTATCTTTGGTTAAAAGACGGGAAATCAGTCTGGCTTCTGCTGCCAGCAGCATGCTTTCTTGCGTTATTTGCCTGGTTATTGTCGCTGCATCCAACAGCCGCCGGTAGGGTATATGCCGCTTATGGTGGCGTCTATATTTTCGTAGCCATACTCTGGTTATGGGTCGTTGACGGTATTCGTCCAACCCTATGGGATTTGGTGGGTGTGTCAGTGGCATTGTCAGGCATGGCAATCATCATGTTTGCGCCCAGAAGCTCATAACAACGGGCATAAGCGTTATTCTCAATGCTGGCTAATGAAACATCAATGTTGGGGGAGCATTGTAATAGGTTTAGTCATTACTGGCTGGAAGCCGTTCACCTGGGCTGCAATGAGGCCTTCAGCCACTACCACCTTCTATGCAAATAATGCTCAAAAGCGGGCATCAGTCTTCAATACCTCTGAGTGCAATGGTAGATGTTTAGTCATCTGCAAGCGCAGTCTCTTACAACATAAAAAAATTGAGGATAAGAATGACCGAGCAATATAAAAGTATTGATCTCAAAGCTTTTGTTCCTTCAAAGGATTATGATGAGTCAAAGGCGTTTTATCGGGATGTGGGGTTTTCTATTGCCTCAGACTCTCAAGGTGTGGCTTTTGTTCATGATGGAGCCTGCAGCTTTTTGCTACAGTATTTTTATGTGAAAGAGCTTGCCGAAAATTTAGTCATGCATTTTCAAGTTGAGAATGTTGATGCCTGGCATAAAAGAAGGGTTGATAACGGAATATCTGAAAAATATAGTATTCAAATCTCCGAGCCAACAGATCAACCGTGGCAGATGAGGGATTTTACTTTTCATGATCCATCGGGTGTTTTATGGCGGGTTGGTCAAAATGTGTAGGCCTAACAAAGTGCAGCAACGGACTGTGTACTTCCCCTGTTTTAGTGGACACTATAATGCACCTTAAGTGATAGCCCTGCCGCAAGTATTATGTGTAAGTAACAATGAAATATCCGGGTAAAGCCAAGTAGCAAGACTCGGTAAGGCTTATTAAACTCTGGAGGGCATTATCTTGATGGGAGTATCGGCGTTGTGCTTATTCTGTTTTTTCTCTCAGGAGCTAAACTTTCACTTCGCGCCTTGATATTGCCCCAAAAAATCCGGTGAATAGAGCATAAGCTGCGTTAAACTCCTTAACTACCTCTAACACTTAATTTTCCAGAGCTATAAATCGATATCATGACGAGAAAAACACTGTCTTTGAAGGTGAAAAGAAATAAAAGCTCTAAACAAGGCGTTGAGGTGGTCAAGCAAGTCTCTCAAAGTGATCCACAGCAGCGGTTTTTAAACGGTGTAGTCATCAACCCCTCTCCGTGTATTCGTCTGGAATCTGGTTCTCAGCAATTCAGCACGCGGGCGATGGATCTCATCACGCCAATCGGAATGGGGCAGCGAGGTTTGATTGTTGCGCCACCGGGCTGCGGAAAGTCGACCCTTCTCAAGCATATTTGCCAGTCGGTGGGGAAAGCGTACCCTGAGATTAAGCTTTATGCGTTACTCATTGATGAGCGCCCGGAAGAAGTGACGGATTTCAAGCGCAGTGTGCCGGCAGAAGTGCACGCATCATCGTCGGATGAGCCCTATGAACAGCATGTTCGTGTGTCGAATAAGCTGCTTCGCAAAGCCCAGCAGGAAGCTGGCGAGGGGCATAATGTCATGATTGTCATTGACTCTCTCACCAGGCTCTCACGAGTGCACAATGCAGAGCGGAAGAACAGCGGGCGTACCATGTCGGGCGGGCTTGATGCCAGAGCGATGGAGGTACCACGAAAACTGTTTGGCGCAGCCAGAAAAATTGAGAACGGCGGGTCGCTGACCATTCTGGCGACCATTCTCGTGGATACCGGAAGCCGGATGGACCAGGTGATATTTGAGGAGTTTAAAGGCACGGGTAATATGGAAATCGTGTTATCACGTGAGATTGCGAATCAGCGGATTTTTCCCGCACTGGATATTGCTAAAAGCAGTACACGTCGTGAGGAGCTGCTTTTAAACCCGAAAGATCTTGAGAGAGTGAGGGTGTTGCGAAGAGCGCTTACCCATCTTAAACCGATTGAAGGCGCCAGAAAACTGGTTGAGCTGCTTGAGAAATACCCGACCAATGAAGCGCTATTGAACCGCTAGTTGCAGAAAAATGTAAGGTGGGATCGGGATTGCATCTGGCATGAATTCAAAATGAAAGGCCTGCCCCCAGTGTCCATCGGAATATTTTACAACAAGTCAGTAACGCCCAGCATCAGGCTATCTGGGGACTGTTGAGTTTGAATAAAAAATCAACAATTCGTGTCCATTTTTCGTGAGTAACACCAGTCAATATCCTGAGGAACGCGTTATACGGATTTGGCGCGATGTTCGATACTGATATTATGCAGGTGTTTACCCGTTGAGCAGAGACATATGAACCGTCGTAAAAAAGGCAATCAGATTTTAAAGGCACTTGCCAAACGATCTAAAGCCAAATTGGCACCCAAAAATAAGCCTAAATACATCAGCAAGGCTGACCGGGAGAAAATGGCAGTGGAATCCAGCCAGGATACCGCTGTCGTTGCTGAGAGCTGAGGTCAAACGTTGAAAAAGAACCTCGGGGGGGGCTGGAATCTGTCATTAATGAAGAAGCAAGTTCTTGCCTTGCCTCTGTAATCGTTTACCTTTCCCTTCAAGGTGGTATCGTTTTCAGCGTTAAGCAACTAAAGTTTTATCTTTTGAAAGATGAGATAACCGTATGCCAACTGCCAGAATAAATGGTATCGACCTTTACTATGAAGTTCATGGCAGTGGCCCTGTGTTGATGCTCGTTGCAGGCCTGGGCAGCGACTCTCAGAGCTGGTTACCGGTCATTGATGAACTTGCCAGACACTTCATGTTAATCCTCCCCGATAACCGGGGTTGTGGCAGAACCACGCCTCACGAGGTTGAAACCACCATTGAGCTGATCAGTGACGACTGTATGGCGTTGCTTGATGAGCTGGAAATACCATCTGTGATTGTTCTTGGTCACTCCATGGGCGCTTTTATCGCGATGGATTGTGCGGTTCGCTATCCCCAAAAGGTTTCCCAGCTGGTTCTGGAAGGGGCTTCAGCCTTTTGTTCCGCCAGAAACCGCTGGCTGCTGGAGGACTTTGGGGCTTACCTGAAGACCGGGATGGAGAGTGCCCAATGGTTTCGCAGCCTTTACTACTGGTTATTTTCTCCCCAATTCTTTGAAGATTCGCAGGTTGTTAATGAGGCTGTGCGATTGTCGGTTGAATACCCTTATCCCCAGAGCCCTGCGGCATATGCCAACCAGTCACGGGCGATAGCAGCCTTTGATTTCCGTAATCAGTTGCCTTCCGTTCGTCAGAAAACACTGATACTCCATGGCAAAAAAGATGTCCTCTTTCCACCAGAAGAGTCTATTGATGTTTTGCAGGCAATTCCCGGTGCCTGTGTTTCTCTGGTTGAAGGGGCTGCTCATTCGATTCACATGGAGTACCCGGCTGCATTTGTCGATCGCGTTCTGGGTTTTCTTGGGGCCGATTGAATTGCTGCAGGAAAAAATATTTTATCGTGTATTTGTATAAAAAGTATCGGTGCTTCAACGGTTGCAGCTGATCGATTAAAGTTGAGTACATTTAAGAATCTGCTTTTATGATTTCCATAAGAGCGCTTATTAAGTATTGATCATTAGTCTTTCTGAGATGTTGTCTACTTTATCAAATATGTCGTTGGCAATAATGAGGAAGTACGATGCTTGATCAATACATAATGCCTTCTTATGACTGGTCATCAACCATAGAAACCATCAAGGCAGATTCACCTGAAGGCAGCCAGATTATTAATTTTTTCTCAACAGATAAGCATTTCAGTCAGAGTGCTGAAGCGAGTCAATTTGTTACAGAATACCTAAATAGTGCAGAGCCTTTTGATATTGATGCTGAATTAATGGCTTATGTGTGTGAACAAATATCGCTGAATGGTGTTATTGCCGAAATGGGAGTGTGTACGGGGCGAACGATTAATTTCATCGCTGCTCTGAATCCACGCTCTACCGTTTATGGTTTTGATTCATTTAATGGATTACCGGAAGACTGGAGCAGGAATGACTTTCCACTGCCAAAGGGGGTTTTTGGCTATCACAACCCGGATGTTCCCCCCGCTGGTGTTGAATAATGTGCGCCTTGTCAAAGGGCTGTTCAGTGAAACACTGCCTGTTTTTGCCAGAGAGGTGCTAAAAGACCAGCCCATTGCACTGCTTCATATCGATTGCGACCTTTACCAGTCCACTGTGGATATTTTCAATGCAATAGGCCATCGCCTGGTGCAAGGCTCTATTGTGCTGTTTGATGAGTTATACAATTTCCCGAAATGGGAAGAACACGAAGTAAAAGCACTGCATGAGTTTTTAAATTGCTCCGGTAAAAAGGTGGAGTATTTTGCCTATAACACCTGCTGGGAACAGGTGGCGGTGAGATTTATTTGAGAAACGGTTACACTCCTCGACAGCCTGTTTCCTGAATAGAGTAAATCAAATTGGTGGTATTCGAGGAAGTTAATCCTGATGATGTTCCTGTTGAATTGCTTCTCGAGGCTGATCCCTCTGAGGCAAATATACAGTCTTATCTGAGTGGTGGCTGGTGCTTTGCTGCCAGGGAGCAGGATAGGATTGTTGGGGCCTGTATTGTTAAAACGATTTCAGACAGGTGCGTTGAGATTTTCAATGTGTCCGTCATGCCGGAGTTGCAGGGCAGAGGGATTGGAACGCAGTTGCTTAACTATGTGCTTGATGGGCTCGCACAACGATCAATCAAACGGGTGGAGTTGGGAACAGGTACGTTTGGCTATCAACTAACGTTTTATCAACGACTCGGGTTTCGGGTTTCTGATGTGATTACAAACCACTTTCTTGACCATTATCCTGAGCCCATTTTTGAACATGGCATTCAGCATAAGGACATGTTGCGGTTGTATTTGGATCTTGTTGATTAGTGCTGCTTTAACGACCGTGGCATGGGTTATGTGCAGATAATTACAGGTTATAGGGCCTGTGCCGAAATATCTGCTGGAACTATGGCTATGCATGATATATGTAAGTCTGTTAATGATATATGTAAGTCTGTTTGAGGAGTGGTAGCTTTTGCAGAAAATGCTTCACACCCTGTGAGCTATATGGATTCAGCTCTAAAGGTTAAGCATTGATTAAATGCTACAACAACTTTTAGTTGATAAGACCAGTCAGAGGTTCACATCTCAGAAAATATTAGCCTCTCAGGGATGATATAATGAGCAACAAAATATTTTTGGCAGGGGTTACTGCTTTATTGCTATCAGGTTCAGCAGTAGCGAAAACTGTAGATTCATCTTCATCAACGTGGACAGGGCAATATATTGGCTTTACGGGTGGTTATTCTCGAGGAGCCGCAGACCCGACAGCCAACGCCAAGGCTAATGGATATTTTATAACGACTGACCCAGGCCAGCTGGATCCGGTTGCATCTCATGATATAAATGCTGGTAATGTCAGTGGCACGGTGTTTTGGGGGGTAAACTGGCAGTTGGACAATATCCTCTATGGGGTTGAGGTTGATTTGTACCTGACTGATTACAATGAGCGATATCGTTCTGGAAATATTACCTATCTAACACAGCCTGCACACACCTTTGAGATAAACTCCAGAGTCAAATCGAACATAGCATTGAGTTTACGTCCTCGATTAGGTTATCTCACAGGCGATTCTCTTTTTTATCTTTCTCTGGGGCCGGTGCTCAGGCACTTTGAATATAACTTCAGGTTCACAGATACATTTGCATCAGAGTATGCTCAAAAGAGTGATCAGCAATGGTCCCTGGGTTGGGCTGCGGGCCTGGGTTTTGAGCAGCATTTGAAAGGGGCATGGTCTTTAAAAGTAGAGTATTTACATTCATCCTATAAGGGCATTGTTGATTTAGATAGCAGCCTCAGAACTGTCCCGGCAGATGGGTTTAAGCATTCCCTGGAATTTAAAGAACAGAGTTTTCGGGTCGGTTTTTACCGTAGGTTTTAGTGAAAAGAGTATCTTGAATCATTGATGCTATGGATGAATCGAAGAAGAATGACGGCATCTTAAGTGATGCCGCAGTTGGAGGTCATCGCTTTATACAGGCAAAAATCGCATTGCCAGCGTTTACTTCCAGTGGGATTATTTTTTCATAGTCATGCTCAAACGTATAAACCTCAAAGTAAGGGCTTAATAACCGTTCGAGCTCGCTGAAGCTGATGGCGACCATGGGGTGCTCATCCTGCCAGAACTGTTTCTCCTGTACTGTACTTTTCTCAATACTTAATCTCAGTGACTGTTTATCGCCAGTGCCGCAATAATTCCAGCCGGAGCTGAAGACGAAATGGCTGTCATCATAATCAACCGTGTGGCTCACCACAGAGCTGTTACTGATCATGGTTTTCTCAACAGCATTAAAGCAAAATAAGCCGCCCTTATTCAGTGCTGCATGAGCACTGGCAATACACGACCTGAGTCTTTCAATGCCATTGCTGTAATGAATGGAATAGAGAAAACAGGTAATCAAGTCCACAGGCTGCTCAACTATAAAGTCACACATATCCTGCAACACAAAATCGGCCTCAGGACAGCGCAGCCCGGCAATATCCAGCATGGGCTGGTTAATATCCAGACCACTGCTCTGATAACCCTTATTAATAAAGTGACGTACATGAGGTCCTGTGCCACAGGCAAGATCCAGATGTTTTGTGCCGTTATTACCGAATAGTTGATGGAGTCGATGCACGTAATCACTCTGGTCCTGATAGTTAATGTCTGCACACATTAAGTCGTAATAGCAGGAGAGATCCGTATATAAGGCATTTGAGGAAGCAGTAATCAAGCGCTGTTACCCGGAAAAAATTGGTGGCGCATACTACAACAAATTATTTTATTTGCGAATCCATTCATTCCACGTGATCTGTGGATTTATACTCTGTGAAGAGAGTCATGGAGTGGGCGATTTATCAGTCATTCCACCTCTGTCTAAGGGGGCAGATAGTGCTGATGTATTTGAAGGTTTTTTAACACTGATTGAATTCTTTTGAGATTGTGGTGTTAAATGTCGCTGGTCTTCTAGCTGTACCTCTATGATGTGTAGCCTTGGAGCACCGTAGAAAAATAACAGGGTTTTTCCTATAGCCAGGGATGAAAAAGCCCATAGATTCTCTGGTGAATGCATTGGTTGTTCATCACTTTCAGGAGCGTGGAATGAGCTTAATATTCAGAATGATCTATCTACTACTGGTATCTTTCTTCAAGCCAAGACTACCCGTCGTAAAACCGGAAAATTCGCTGATACTGAGAGTGCTCCCTAATGATCTGGATATCAATATTCATATGAACAATGGGCGATACCTGACCATTTGTGACCTCTCAAGAGTGGATATGTTTATCCGGACAGGTCTGGCCAGGACCATGCATAAGGAGGGTTGGATACCTGTAGTCTCTGAGCATACTATGAAGTATAAAAAACCACTGAAGCCTTTTCAGAAATATGAAGTGAAAATGAAGATTGTTGACTGGGATGATAAGAGCTTCCATATGCAGCACACTTTTCTGGTCAAAGACAGGGTGGTGGCGGAAGGTACTTCCCGCGGTTGTGTGCTCAGTAAAACTGGGGTGATTCCTCCTGATACTGTTATTCAAAAAGTCACAGAAAGGCTTGAAACAAAGGAAAGGTAGAAAGCTTTCAGTCACATGCTTTTTCTGGTGTGTTATTATTTGTTGAATGGTGGTGTTTGAAGCAACATGGGATGTTCTTTTTAACCAACAGGCTTTTGAGTAAGGCTCCAGTTGGCCACAGTAAAGGGAATTTATGATCCGGCTCTTGACTATGTTTCTTTGCTTCCAATCGGTAATTCATACTGATTTATCAAGCAACAATGTCTTTTTAAGTGTGCTTTTTCCTGCCGTTGCTTTTTTCTATTTTGTGTATCTTCTGGTTGCACCTACCATTTATCTGACTAAAAAGGGGCTGTATAAACGAGGGGAGAATGTGAGCGTTTTTACGCTATTTTTATTACTCACGGAGTTTTTTCTGGATACACAGGATAACTATTCTGGACAGTTTGGTTTTCTTGGGGTGCTTTCAAGGCCTACTGAGTTCATTGCAGCTACTGCTGAGGTATTATTAGCCATTTATGCTTATTATACTTTTTCCTTAATGATACTTGGTGCCATGATGTGAACTGGGGTGAAAAGAATACCGGAAAATCATGAAGCGTCTTATTGTGTCAGATATTTTTGGACTAACGGCGGCACTGGAAGAACTCATCTCGCTGATTCCAGGCAATGTTGAGCTGGTTGATCCTTATGATGGAAAAAACATGGGGTTTACTAGTGAATCTGAGGCGTATAACTGCTTCTGCTCCGAAGTAGGTCTGAACGCATACACTAACAAGCTGGCTGAAAAAATCGCGATTTCTGACCATCAGGTGAGCCTCCTTGGCTTCAGCGTTGGAGCATCTGCCATTTGGAAGTTTTCTGAGAAACCTGCTGCGTCAAGGGTTTCTGGCGCTGTGGGCTTTTATGGATCGCAAATTCGTCATGATTCCCACATCGAGCCAGCTTTCCCGATGTACCTGGTGTTTCCGAAAGAGGAAAAGCACTTTGCTGTGTCTGAGTTGATAGACGTGGTTGAGAAAAAGCAACATGTTGAGTTGCTACGGTCAGATTTTCTGCACGGCTTCATGAACCCCCACTCCTCAAACTATCATGATTCTGCTTTTCTCTATTTTTTGAGAGCGTTATCTCGTATTCCATCAAACCGTTGTTTCCGATCATTGAAAGAGCTTGTTTGTGCTCCAATATCAGAGAAGCAGCTATTTCAGTAGTGATGGGACAATTCAGTGAAAACCGCAGCTGAGACTCTCAGCCACGGATACCTGCCAATTTATACCTGCGTTGATAGAATCGCTTCGATAGTGTCGACCACCGCCTTATTTTTCTGTTGATTCAAGGCATCAGTATGTGGTGTTGAAAACTGTCCGATATCGTTATCGAAATAACGACCGGATGCCGTTGCAAACTCCTCCGACAGTGCCGCGCGACACAGGATATCCGCACCGATAGAGATATCGCCACCGGCAACGCCGAATCCTTCTTTTACCATCTTGCTGCCCAGTAGTGACCCTGGATTAATGGCAATAATCACTGGCCCGGATTCGCCCATGGATTCCGCCATTACATGAGACCATACAGTCAGCGCCAGCTTGCTCTGAGCGTAGGCGGTCAGATCGTCCTCTAACCGGACATCTCCGGTCAGGGCTTTCAGGTTGACTGGTGCCTGAGCCGCCGATGAGAGATTGATAACCCTGCTGGAAGCATCCAGTAATGGCATCAGTTGTCTGGTTAACAAATAGGGCGCAATGGCATTGACTGCAAACCGGACATCCAGGCCATCACGGGTAACCGGTTCACTGACTTTGAAAATACCTGCATTGTTGATGACCGCATCCAGTCGATGATGACGTTCCGCGATGGCTTTTGTCATGGCAGTCACATCATCCATGTTGGAAAGGTCAGCAAGGTAACTTTCAATAGCGCCATCAGTGGTCAGTTTTGCAAGCTGAAGTTCTGCCTCTTTCAGCTTGCTGGCACTCCGTCCATGAATCAGGACATGATGACCCATTTCAATCAGCGTCCGAGCCGTTGCCAGTCCGATGCCATCGGTTGAGCCTGTCACCAGTATCGTTTTTTTCATAATCAAATCCGTTAATAGCATCAGGTTCTTAATCGATTCTGCTCATTTCATTCAGTGTAAAGCTTTCCACGGCTCCCTCTGTCTCTTTCATATAAACTTTCAAGTGCTCATTGTTCATGTGTGCCTGCCAGAGAGCTCTTGATTCCCAGATCTCATAAAAGAGGAACACCTCCGGGTTTTCGTTGTCCTGATGCAGGTCATACTGAATACAACCCTTTTCCTGCCGGGTTGGCTCTATCAGTTTCAGCAGGGCCTTGTTTACCTGATCAATCTTTCCGGCTCTGGCTTCTATGCGTGCGACGATGGTTAATGGTTTGCTCATGACTTATCCCTGGTTGACCACTCATTGTGACTGCTTAAAAGCCTTCGAGTACGATTTTGCCCACCGCGTTATGGCTCTCGAGATGCTCATGAGCCCGCTTCAGATTCGTGGCATTGATCCTGCCGTAGTGATTTCCTAACGTGGTCTTGATCACGCCATCATCAATCAGCTGTGACATGGTGCTCAGCAGGTCATGCTGTTTCTGCATATCCCAGGTGTTGAACATTGACCGGGTATACATGAACTCCCAATGCAGTGATAGTGACTTTCTTTTTAACTTCAATATGTCGATATTGGATTGTGGATCATCAATCAGTGCCAGTTTGCCCTGAGGAGCAAGTACTTCAACCAGTTGGTCAAAATGCTGGTCTGTGTGGGTCAGGCTGATCACGTGACTGACATCACTGATACCGATGGCTTCGAGTTGTGGCTGTAGTGGTTTCGAATGATCGATCACGTGGTCTGCGCCCAGATCACTCACCCATGCCTGACTTTCCGGGCGAGAGGCAGTGCCAATCACGGTAGCACTGGTCAGCTTTGCTGCCAGTTGAGTCAGGATGGAGCCAACACCACCGGCAGCACCAATGATCAGAATGCGTGGTTTGGGCATGCCGGACGTTTTCTCAGCCACCTGGCTGTCGTTGCCAGCGAACAGTGGAGAGAAGTCAAGACGATCAAACAGCAGTTCCCAGGCGGTGATTGTGGTCAGTGGCATGGCCGCCGCTTCGGCATTGGAAAGTGACTTGGGCTTCAAGCCGGTAATGCGTTCATCCACTAACTGGTACTCTGCATTTGACCCCTGCCGGGTAAGGTCGCCAGCGTACCAGACTTCATCGCCCACATTAAAGAGTTCAACCTGATCACCGATGGCTACCACTTCTCCGACTGCATCCCATCCCAGCACTTTGTACTGTCCATCTTCAGAGCCGACATTAGCTCTAATTTTAGTGTCCACCGGGTTTACGGATATGGCTTTCACTTTGACCATTAGATCCCGGTTCGAAACCTGCGGCATTGGCAGGTCAATATCCATTAAGGCGTCTTGTTGATCAATAGTTTTGGGTTGCAGGTAACCGATAGCTTTCATCTCAACGCTCCGTTTATCTTGACTGTTCATGTTCAGCGAATGGATGTTGGTATTATTGGTGAAAGCCGTTGTGTTATAAACGCGGTAATTCTTGAAACATATTCAAAATATTTTTGATAATGAATACAGACGACCTGGCTCTTTTTGTTCATACCGCTGACAGTGGCAGTATCACCCGTGCAGCCGAGCAGCTTGATATCACCACAGCAACCGCCAGTGCTGCATTGAAAAGACTGGAAAAACAGTTGAAGGTTCAACTGTTGATTCGTTCAACTAGACAGTTGCGGTTGACGGCGGAAGGGGAGCGATTTCTTACCTATTGCCGGGAGGCCCTGCAAAGCCTGGAAGCTGGTCGGGCATCCATCCATGCACTGTCAGGCAAAGTTGCCGGTGAGCTGAGGGTTTCAGCCCCTTCAGATCTGGGTCGTAACCTCTTGCTGGAGTGGATGGATGAAATCATGGATTCTCATCCTGATCTGTCCATTAACCTCCTGTTAGGCGATTCATTGACGGATTTCTACCTGGATCGTGTTGATCTGGTAATTCGCTATGGCGAACTGAAAGATTCTTCCATGGTAGCTTTTACACTGGCTACCATCGACCGGGTTCTCTGTGCATCACCGGCTTACCTGGCCGCATTCGGTATGCCGGAGATGCCTGATGATCTGCAAAAACATAACTGTCTGTTGTTTCAGATGAATAACCGGTTGGATGATGTCTGGGAGTTGACGTCTAAAGCCGACCAGGAACGTATCAGAATACCCGTTTCCGGAAACCGGTCCGCCAATGACAGCGATATTGTGCGTCGCTGGTGCCTCGCCGGTAAAGGGATTGCCTGCAAATCCCGGTTGGATATGGCGCGTGACCTCAGGGCTGGGAGGCTGGTGGTATTATTGCCAGATTATCAGACACCCAGGATCACTTTGAACTTGATTTGCCCGGGACGGCAGCAGATTACGCCAGCGGTATTACTGCTGCGTGACCTGCTCAGGGAAAAATTTATGCAGCTGCTGGGAGAGTAGGTCGAACAGAGTTTCATATCAATGGTGGATTTTTCGTTATATTTGCTGATTAATGTCAGTTATCTGTTGTTTAATTTCTGACTTAAGTCATTTATTCGGTGTCAATATCTGCTGATGTGTTATTTGGTAGGGTTATTTTATGTTTATTAAGTCTTGCGCTCTCTACCCATTGCCGGTAGCGGTAGATGTGATTACATTTTGAGCAAAACAATCGTCTCATTTCTTACTAATAGTCTGATGAAACAATAAAAACAGTCTTTCTATCAGTTACGGGCGATGTACTCAGGATCAGTCCTGATCTCTGAGTTGTTAAGCAACACTTATCTTTGTTAGCCCTGAAGCCTGAGCGGTTTCAGGGAAGTACATTTTTAATTTCTCTGACCTATCCATTGAGGTGGGCAGTGGCTCTTTGGTTTTCAGTTTGGTGAGATTGGGGTAATGAAACAACAGGGGTTTTTCCAGGTACTGTTTGTCATCGTGGTGCTGACGGCTTGTGGCCAGCTGACCAATACGATTTATGTACCGACCATGTCTCAGATGGCGGCGGACTTCGGGGTAGTGCCAGGGACAGTTCAGGCGGCAATTGCCCTCTACCTGATTCCTTATGGGATTTCACAGTTTTTGTATGGCCCTTTGTCGGATCGTTTTGGCCGTAAGCCGTTAATGTTAATTGGTCTGGTGATTTTTATTGCTGGCTCGCTGATTGGCAGCTTTGCCCATAGCTTTGAAATGCTGCTGCTGGCCAGTTTTGTTCAGGGAATGGGAACCGGCGTTGGTGGAGTGATGGCGCGTACGGTCATGCGTGACCTATACAGCGGGCTTCACTTGCAAAGGGCTAACAGCTACATCAGCATGGCGCTGATTTTTACACCGCTTATGGCACCTATGCTGGGTGGGTTTCTGGGTACAGCTTTTGGCTGGCAGGCCAGTTTCTGGTTTCTGACGGGCTTCGGTGTACTGGTCTGGCTTCTGGTGCTAGGGCGTTTTGGTGAGACCCATAAAAATGTTGGTAAACGGTCTATGGGGGCACTGGCCAGTTATCGTTATGTTCTGAGTAATGTGCAGTTCAATGGTTTTATGATCTCACTGGTGGCCACCTTTGCCGGTATTGCGGTATTTGAAGCCGCTGCGGGTGTGCTGTTTGGTGAACTGATGGGGCTTGATCCACGAGTGATCAGTGTTCTGTTTGTGATTCCGATCCCTGGTTACCTGTTTGGTTCCTGGCTGGCGGGACAGATGGCAAAGAAACACAGTCTGGAAAGCATCATTGGTCGAGGTGTGGTGATGTTGGTTATTGGCTCGGGCAGTATGCTGGTGGCAGGTCTGATGGGGTATCTGAATGCTTGGGTGATTCTGGTGCCGGCAACACTCTATTTCCTTGGGTCAGGGCTGCTGTTTCCTACCGCAACGACTGCTGCACTTGAGCCATTCCCGGAAAATGCCGGTGTAGCTGGTGCGGTGCTTGGTGGTATGCAAAACCTGGGCGGTGGTCTGGTAACGCTGGTGGCAGCCAGTATCCCTATGGCCAGTCAGGTGCCGGTAGCCGCTATTCTCTGTGTATTGACCTTGCTGGTGGTTATGACCGTGCGTATTCTACTGGCACCTGCTGCTGGTCGTGCAACGGTTTAGATTATGTATCAATAAAAAAAGGCTGCATTGAATGCAGCCTTTTTTGTTTGCTTACTTACCGAAAAGCACAGGGCTCTGATTTACAGAGCCTTGATGGCTTCCAGCTGTTCTTCCAGTTTGGTTTTCGCCGTTTGGGCATCAATCAGCTTTGCCTTCTCTTTTTCAACCACGTCTGCCGGCGCCTTGCTGATAAACTTCTCGTTATTCAGCTTGCCTTCGAAGATAGACACTTCTTTGGTCAGTCGAGCGATCTCCTTGTTGAGTCGAGCGGCTTCCTTATTCTTATCGATCAGGCCTGCCATTGGCACCAGAACTTCCATGGAACCAACCAGTTGAGTGGTGGCCATAGGGGCTTCCTCGCCTGCGGCCAGAACCTGAATGGTTTCAAGCTTGGCCAGGGATTTCAGGAATGTCTGGTTTTCGTTCAGGCGCGCTTCATCAGCCGCAGAGGTATTACGCAGCAATACATTCAATGGCTTGCCTGGACCGATATTCAGTTCGGCGCGGATATTACGGATGCCGGTAATGAATGATTTTAACCATTCAATATCCTGTTCTGCTTTTTCATCAATCCGCGATGTGTCGGCAACTGGATAACTCTGCAGCATCAGGGTGTCACCTTCCACACCAGCACTGACCTTGATGTTCTGCCAGATCTCTTCGGTGATGTACGGCATGAATGGGTGAGCCAGTCGAGTTATGGTTTCCAGTACTCTCACCAGGGTTCGGCGGGTGCCACGCTTACGTTCTGCTGGTGCACTCTCATCCCAGAGAACAGGCTTGGACAGCTCCAGATACCACGCACAGTATTCATTCCAGATGAAGTCATAGAGGTTCTGGGAAGCATGATCCAGTCTGAATTCTGAGAGGTTCTTGGCTATCTGTGTTTCAAGGCGCTGCAGGCGAGAGACGATCCAGCGGTCTGCCAGTGTCAGTTCAACAGGCTCATCGTTTGTGCCACAGTCTTGATCGTCTGTGTTCATTTTTACATAGTTAGCGGCATTCCAGACCTTGTTACAGAAGTTCCGGTACCCTTCCAGACGATTCATATCCCAGTTAATGTCTCGGCCGGTGGAAGCCAGAGAGTAAAGGGTGAAACGCAGTGCATCGGTACCGTGGGCTGCAATACCTTCAGGGAAGGTGTTACGGGTACGTTTCTCAATTTTTGCGGCCAGCTGGGGTTGCATCATGTTGCCGCAGCGTTTCTCAACCAGTGACTCCAGGTCAATACCGTCAATCATATCCAGAGGGTCAAGGACGTTACCCTTGGATTTGGACATCTTGTCACCATGCTCATCACGGATCAGGCCGGTCACGTATACGTGCTTAAATGGTACCTGTGGCTTGCCGTCTTCATCTTTCATGAAGTGCATGGTCATCATGATCATCCGGGCTACCCAGAAGAAGATGATGTCAAAACCGGTGACCAGCACATCGGTAGGGTGGAAGGTGTTCAGACGGTCGGTCTGCTCTGGCCAGCCCAGGGTACCAAAAGTCCAGAGTGCAGAGGAGAACCAGGTGTCGAGAACGTCATCGTCCTGCCTTAATACCACGGGAGCGGGGATGTTGTTTTTCTCCCGAACCTCTTCTTCAGTACGGCCTACGTAGACGTTGCCTTTATCATCGTACCAGGCAGGGATACGGTGTCCCCACCAGAGTTGACGGGAGATGCACCAGTCCTGAATATCGCGCATCCATGAGAAGTACATGTTCTCATACTGCTTGGGTACGAACTGAATACGCCCATCTTCTACTGCTTCGATAGCCGGCTTGGCCAGCGGTGCAGCACGGACAAACCACTGGTCTGTCAGCAGAGGCTCAATAACCACGCCGGAACGGTCACCATAGGGCACCATCAGGGTGTGGTCATCGATTTTTTCCAGCAGGCCAAGAGCATCCAGATCGGCAACAATCTGCTTACGAGCTGCGAAACGCTCCATGCCCCGGTAAGCTTCAGGAATCGAGGTGTCGATAGATTGATTCAAGGTGCCGTCGATATTGTAGGCTTCACCCTGCTGGCGGATATCACCGTTCAGAGTCATGATATTGATCATGGGCAGGTTGCAGCGCTTGCCGACTTCATTGTCATTAAAGTCGTGTGCCGGGGTGATTTTTACGCAGCCGGTGCCTTTTTCCATGTCGGCGTGATCGTCGGCAACAATCGGGATTCGACGGTTAACCAGGGGCAGAATAACCTCTTTTCCGATCAGGGCTTTGTAACGCTCATCTTCCGGGTTAACAGCCACACCGGTATCACCCAGCATGGTTTCCGGACGGGTGGTGGCAACCACTATGTAATCTTTGCCTTCTGCGGTTTTCTCGCCATCCGCCAGTGGATAGCGGAGATGCCACATGTTGCCTTTAACTTCTTTGTTCTCTACTTCAAGGTCTGAGATGGCAGTGTGCAGTTTTGGATCCCAGTTAACCAAACGCTTGCCGCGATAGATCAAATCGTCTTCATACAAGCGTACAAATACTTCCTGAACTGCGGCATAGAAGCCTTTGTCCATCGTAAAGCGTTCTGTGTCCCAATCAACAGAGGCACCCAGACGACGAAGCTGGCGGGTGATGGTGCCACCGGACTCTTCTTTCCACTCCCAGATTTTGTCGGTGAACGCTTCACGGCCGTAGTCATGACGGGTTTTGCCTTCTTCTGCCAGAATCTTGCGCTCAACCACCATTTGGGTCGCGATACCCGCGTGATCAGTACCTACTTGCCATAAAGTGTTACAGCCTTTCATCCGGTGGTAGCGGGTCAGGGCGTCCATAATGGAATCTTGAAAAGCATGACCCATGTGCAGGCTGCCGGTGACGTTGGGAGGCGGAATCATGATTGAGTAGGGCTTACTTTCGCCGCGCTTGTCAGAAGCTGGCGCGAAATAGCCTTTCTCTTCCCAATTTTGATACAGCGTGCGTTCGATGGCTTGGGGGTTGAACGTCTTTTCCATAACTGCTTTTCCAGTAGAGGTTCCAAAGCATGTCCTGAAGAGCAGGGAGTCTCTGGGTTTGGATAAACGAGTGATTATACACTCTGGGGCTGATTCAGGAAGCACCCTGCATTGCTGACAACTGGATTTTTTGGCCGTTACTCTCTCATTAAAAACAAGGTGTGGTTTTACTCTTTACGTTTCAATGAAAGATTTCTTCGGGAGCATTTTCTAGTAGGGAACTAATAAAAGGTAGGAAAGTCTGTTACTTGATGTAATAGAGGTTCTTTTTTAATGAATGTAGGCAGAGTATTTATATCTAATTTCGTTGATGAGGTTGTGGCAAGTTTTTCCGGTATTGAAAGCATAGCTCAGCGCTCTTATCAGTCTGCTTTTAGCAGAGCGCAATCCTTGGATTCTGTATGTAAAATGACGCCAGATGAATGTGCTAAAGATTTGACTCAAAGAAATATCTCTATTTTTAATGATAGAGGACATTTATTTTTAAATCGCGTAGCGCCGGTCATTGATGATGCATGCCACGCACTTGATACAACGGTTTGTTACGAAACCGCGAATTATCTGTATGGAAAGTTAGCTGACAAGTCGCAAGAGAAACGTCAAATTCATTTTTATAATGACAGCCTGGGTAAATTGCTTTTGATGTTTGATGCTGTTGATGGGGCTGACGGGGAAAACAGGGTTTTCAAGTGTGGGCTATGTGCATTACGGGAAGGAGTGGCTGAGGATAAGAAAATTGGTATCCTTCATGAATTTATAGTAGTCAAGTGTGATGGATTGTTCCATTTGTATCAGTCAATGGCTGATTACTACACACTTAGAGATTTTATCAAAGAGGAAACTTTTTTTCTTGATGGTGTCAGACCATTTCAAAAAAAGATGGATGTGCTACGTGCACAAATCAAACTAGGTGAGAGTTCCAGAGATTTGGCAATAAAAGCTGCTAATTTAAATGGCGAGGGCACTGACTTGGATTATATTTATTCTTATGGTTTTTGGGGGGATCGGGCAATTGAACACGATGCACTTTTGAAAGCACTTTTGGATGAGTATGCTTTACGCGAAAATCAGGAGTTAACACTTAGAAGAAAGAATATAAAAAGTGCATTTCAGATCAAAAAGGGGAGCAGTTCTGTTCAATTTAAAGAAAGAGTACTATTTCCACTTTTCATGGCATGTCAGAATATCGATGATGGGTGTTTTATCAGCTTGTTTGGGGTTGATCGAGCCTCCTTGGCTTTAGAGCGCCGACACGAGGTTTTTTTGGAGGTTGCTTCCTCTCCTATTCATCTCCAAGAATAGTATCAGGGTAAACTCCATTATTCGGTGTTATCTTCTACTGCGATAACGCAGACATGTTATGAACTTCCGGCTCAATTCCGGCTTGTCGATAGGCGCGGAACTTATCTCGGGAAATTGCTTTCTGGTCTGGATTCTGAACCACTACTTCACAGACGCGGGAAAAATCTTTGAAGAAGGTTGGAATCTCGGGGCTGAGGTTTATCAGGAGGCGCCTTTGCTCCAGATGCGGCTTATCAAATCCAAGGGTAATGGGGGATTGTTTTGCGAGTGCGCAACTTTCAGGAGTGCTGTTCTGAGTGTCTGAAACGATCCCGTGAGGCAAAAAGCTGTCTTCCCTCCAAGACCAGAGCAGTTGGTCCATGGATTTACAGCTACTTTCATCAAAGGTGTGGATATGCATGGGCATCCCACCGCGCCATGCTTTGTCGATCAGGCGACAGGCAAATTGCTCGGCATTCTGCCCCTGACTGTCTAATAGATAAAAAGTAACTCTGGTCATTCAGGAATAATAACTCAAGTGAAGCAAACAAGCAGGCCTTGAGAGAACTCAATCAAGGCCTGTTTTCGGAATGGTTACTGATACTACTACTTAGATTTTATTCAGCAGATACTGAACCAGCATCGGTACCGGACGGCCAGTTGCGCCTTTATCTTTTCCAGATTTCCACGCGGTTCCGGCAATATCCAGATGAGCCCACGGATAGGCCTCGGCAAATTTTGCCAGGAAACAGGCCGCTGTGATGGTTCCGGCTCCCGGACCGCCAATATTGGCCATATCCGCAAAATTGCTGTCCAGTTGTTGCGCGTATTCTTCACCCATTGGCAATTGCCAGGCTCGGTCCATGGCTTCTTTAGAAGCGCTCAGAAGCTCTTCAGTCAGCGGTTCGTTGTTACTGAGCAGGCCGGTTGTGTGATGACCAAGGGCAACGATACAGGCTCCGGTCAGAGTTGCAATATCGATAACTGCTTCGGGCTTGTAACGCTCGGCGTAAGTCAAAGCGTCACACAGAACCAGCCGGCCCTCGGCATCAGTATTCAGAATCTCAATGGTTTTGCCGGACATGGAGGTAACAATGTCACCCGGACGTGATGCCTTGCCGCTGGGCATATTCTCTGCTGCAGCCACCATACCAATAACATTGATTGGAAGGTCCAGTTCAATAATGGCATTCATGACACCGAAAACACTGGCGGCACCACACATATCAAACTTCATTTCATCCATAGCTGCGCCAGGCTTTAGAGAAATACCACCGGTATCGAAAGTGATGCCTTTACCCAGAAGTATCAGCGGTTTGGCTCCACGCTTACCGTTTTTGAACTCCATGCAGATCAGCCGGGCTTCCTGTTCAGAGCCTGCGCTGACGGAAAGCAGGGAGCTCATGCCAAGATCAGTCATCTGCTTTTCATTCAGAACCTTGGTGGTCAGCTTGGCATGCTTTTTAGCAAGGGCTTTCGCTTCGTCAGCAAGATAGGTTGGGTGGCAGATGTTACCAGGGAGATTACCCAGCGTTCTGGCTACATTCCGACCATTACCAATGGCCTGCCCATGGGCCAGACCGGATTTAACGTCTTCAGCATTTTTTCGGTCAGCCAGTAGAACGACTTTCTTAAGGCTCGGGCCTTTACCGGTGTCGTTTTTAAACTGGGTGAATTCATAGAAAGCATATTCAATGGCTTCTACCAGCTGTCTGGTGATCCACTGAAGTGACTTACCTTCTACAGACAGGTCTTCCAGGGCAATGGTGGTCTCTTTGGATTTTGCTGTTTTGAGCTGGCTGGTGAGGTTCCCAGTCAGTTTTTTGAACTCGGCTTCGGTGAGAGGCTTGTTACTTTCACCCATGGCCAGTAGCAGGAGGCGTTCAAATGGTGCATGGTGAGTATGCAGTAGCATCAGTGAGTGACCGGGTTTAAAGTCCAGATCACCCCGCTTCAGTACTGCACTCAGATACCCTTCGGTCAATGAGTCTATGGCAGTGGCAGAAGCAGGCAGGTTCTTTTTGTGGACACCAATAACAAGACAGGCTGTTTTCTGTTTTTCAGCGGCGCCGCTCTTAACAACAAATTCCATCGTCTCTCCAAGGGGACAAGTTATCCGATTTTATGGATAATAATATGGTTGAGCCATTTCAACCAGACGCTCTGGCACCAGAACGTGGAAAAGAAACAGATTAATTGTATGTTTATTCTACGACTCTGTCAGATATACCCGTCGCCTTTGAAGTTGCTACTTTAGTTGGCTGCATTCGCTCACCCCGGTCACTTAGTATTTCTAAGCTCCCGGGGATTCGCTCATTTGCCGCTGCGTAACAACTCCAAATCCTTTGGGTATAGCCGGAGACTGCTGTTGTAAAAAGCGCCGTTATATTGCGGCGCTTGACGTATAATTGTCCGACTTAATTATTGCGAACTTCACCAAGGCATGCCTTTAATAATATTTCGTTACCTGTCCCGACAGATGCTGCAGGTCATGCTCGCTGTCACATCGGTTGTCCTTCTCATCATCATGAGCGGCCGCTTTGTGAACTATCTGGCCCAGGCGGCGACCGGAACGCTGAAAGCGGATTTTCTCTTTGCCATCATGGGCTACCGGATTCCGGAATTCCTGGTGATGATTCTGCCACTGGGCCTGTTTCTGGGTATTATTCTCGCCTATGGGCGGCTGTATGTTGATAACGAGATGACAGTGCTCAGTGCCTGTGGCTTAAACCGCAATCAACTATTGGCCATGACCATGATTCCTGCCATCGGTGTTATGTTACTGGTGGGGTTATTAAGTCTTGTGGTTGCACCTCTTGGTATCCAGAAGGTTGAACGAATCTTTGCTGAGCAGAACTCACTTACCGAGTTCGATACATTGGTTTCAGGCCGTTTTCAGAAGTTTGGCTGGCAGCGCGTAACCTATGCGGAAGAGTTGACCGATGATCACCAGCAGATGAATAAGGTGTTTATTGCCAACCGAAATGTGAATAGCAGCAATATGGGCTCCATGACACTGCTGATGGCTGAAACTGCACGGATTGAGGCCAATGCTGGAGAAGATGGGCAGCGATACCTGATACTGGAGGATGGCTATCGTTATGATCTGACTCCCGGAATTTTACCCCTTAGAGAAATTGAGTTTGAGAATTATGGTCTACGTATGGAAGAGCGGAACTCCAGAAAAGAGATCAGTAAAGAGCAGGCTCTACCAACAGAAAAACTCTTGGCTTCCGATAAGCTGGGGTATCGTGCCGAACTTCAGTGGCGTATCTCCCTGCCATTATTAATACCGATTGTTGTTTTGCTGGCATTGCCGCTTTCTCAGGTCAATCCAAGACAGGGGCGCTATGTAAAGCTGCTTCCCGGCATTTTACTTTATCTGCTTTATCTTGCCCTGCTTATGAGTGGTCGTGGGGCCATTGAAGATGGCCGTTTGCCACCTGACATTGGCTTATGGCCGATTCACAGCCTGTTTCTGTTGATTGCCTTGATGATGTATTTATTTGAGCCGGGCAAACTCTGGCTGTCGCGCCGGAGGGCTGGTCATGCGTAAGTTGGATAATTACATATCCCGGAACGTCCTGGGGGCAACGGTTGTTGTCTTGCTGATCCTGGTATTTCTGGAAGCGCTGTTTTCATTTCTTGGGCAGTTAGATGATGTCAGAGGTAATTATCAGTCGCTGGATGCGTTGATTTATACCTTGCTGATGATTCCTAAAAAACTCTATGAGTTGATACCGGTCTCTTCGCTGGTGGGCTGTTTGGTAGGACTGGGCTCCATGGCATCCAACAGTGAACTGGTGGTCATGAGAGCTGCCGGTGTTTCGCTCTGGCGTATATTGGGTGCCGTGATGAAACCAGCGTTGGTCATGGTCCTTGCTGGATTGTTGCTTGGTGAATATCTGGCGCCCATGACGGAGCAGGTTGCAGAAACCAGAAAGGCGATTGCCCGTTCTTCCGATGGTACATACACAGGAGAAGGCTTCTGGCACCGCGAAGGCAGCGAGTTCATGTACTTCAATGCAGTTGAACCTAATGGTGTGCTCTATGGCGTCAGTCGCTATGTTTTTGACGACGATATGACGCTTCAGGAGAGTTCGTTTGCAAAACGCGGTATATATCAGGGGAACCACTGGCTGCTGGAAAATGTGACCACAATCCGGCGGGAGAATGAAAAGTTTATCACTGAAGAAAGTCTTGTTGAGCCTTGGGATACCAGCCTGACAACGACCCTGTTAAAAGTCGTTGTGGTTAAGCCGGAAGCTTTGCCCATCTCCGGGCTGCTTACCTACACACAGTATCTGGCAGCCCAGGGACTGGATGCTGGAGAGTATGATCTGGCTCTGTGGACAAAACTGCTTCAGCCTCTTTCCATACTGTCGCTGGTTATTGTGGGGATTTCTTTTGTGTTTGGCCCTTTGCGCTCGGTCAGTATGGGGCTGAGGATTTTTTCTGGTGTGATTACTGGCATCGTGTTCATGATTGTTCAGAATCTGATGGGGCCATCGAGTCTGGTGTTTGGGTTTCCGCCGATGCTTTCTGTTTTAATCCCTATCCTGATATGTCTGCTGGCGGGTGCTGTTTTATTGAGGCGAGCGGCCTGACCTCGATATATTTTTGATCAAGTAATAAAAGATGACGACACCTGATGTACATATTTACTGACAGGTGTCGTCTCTGAATCACATGTCTTTGTATGGGTACTTGAACTGGCTCTTTACTGGGCGTTGTGGAGCTCGTGTCACTGGGCAGTATAGTCTGCACTCTTCAAGTTGGTTTAAGCGATCAAAGGGGGCAGATTGGCCAGTTATACGACGGAAGACGTCCGTCAGCTGAGATAAAAAATATTCAAATCGTTGGGTGTTCATACTAAAGTCTCCCTTTTTTATACTGCCTGCTGAAAACCTGTTTGCAATGAATAGCCCAATAAATACTGCTCGATATATAGGTGTGCGTGGATCGCTACGACTCCATTCTAATGCTGTATAGGTAAAAATACCAATAAAGCTTTCGGTCTTTTCCTATTTGGTTTTGGGTTTTCTTGTTGATGGTGGGGGGAAGTCGCTATCAGTTTTTCTACATCAGAGTCTACAACAAAGCGTCAATAGACCCTGGGATACAGCGATTTAATAGTTGGGATAGTCAGTTTTTCTTTGCAGTTTTTTCCAGAAGGATGACTCTGGATGATGATGCCAGATCCTGCCAGCTTCGCTTTTTCTGATCAACGAGAGCCCAAAGAAGTCCTGCTCCAGCGAGAGATAATGAGGGAATAGCCACTAAAAAGCGGATAATGCTTTGCCACGGAGTGATCAAATGATTTTCCCTGTCCACAATTTTGATTCGCCACGCCTGCATGCCAAGTGTCTGCCCGGACCGGGTCCAGAAAAAGCCAAAAAAACCATACATGATGACCAGTAATGCTGTGTAGAAAAAAGGTCCCCCGAGGTTATAGCCTTGCTCTGTCATCGCTTTCAATTGCTCGTCACCAAAAATCTGGAGCTGGATGAAGAGATTGAGAAACCCCGCCATGAATAAAAGAGCCAGAATTAATAGAGAGTCGTACAACATAGCCGCAGCTCTTCTCCATATGGGAGCTGGGTTGAGATTAGAGGCTTCCATCGATCTCTTGCCTTGTTATTTAACCAGGCCGGATAGTCTAACAGTATTTTTTTTTTACGCCCATATCTGCCGATCTTGGCGCTTACTTATACCGAAAGGCTGCAATACTATCTTGACTTTTTGAACAAGCAAGAGAGTGTGATTGTTAGTACATATAGCCTTTGCTTTTATGACGTTGATATTTTTTACTCAATTTGTGTAACTTGTAGCAGTTGTGTTTTTTAAATCCCTGCTTGACTGTAGAACCAAACAGAATTTTTACATTGATGGTTATCAGCATAGATACTAACTATAGGACATAAAGGCGATGACTTCTCATTTCGCATTTATGCCCCTTAGGGTATTGTCTTTCTGTTCAGCTCACACTACTTCTAGTGGGTTTAGAAAATTTAATTGATGTTAATTCAATTTATCAGGTTTCAGAGCCCTCGAGAGCAGAGTGTTTTTCAAATTTTCGGACATAAATAATCTGGAATGGAACAAATTTACGTGTCAGTTGTCATATAAGTGCTATTAATTATTGGAGCCGATATTTATTTGTTGTTTGAATTTTTTATTTATAGCTTTTTTAAATTTAAGTATATATTTCATCATTGAATGATGAAGTGTCTGAAAACAATAAAATACTTGTCGGGGTTTGTAATGAGGCAGGATTGTAATATTCGTAACTTCTCATTTTTTAGTGTTTTTTTTCTTGTTTTTTTATCCATTGATGCCTTTTCCGATATTCATGAGGATGCTGTATCAGAGTCACCCCCTTATATAAATGATCAGCTGACAGATGATTTCCTGTATGACGATGATGACGAAGACTATTTTGACGAAGATTATCTGGATGAAGATGATGAATCTGAAGGGGATGATCTGAAAGCGGATGCACAAAATACAGAAAGTAATTACTACAAAGATTTAGTTCACTCTAAAGCTCAGGATACCCCATCATTACTCATGAATTTCCTTGATAGTAGTAATTATCTATTTAATGACATGGTGATGGAACCTCTGATCATTCCGTTTTCCAAGTTTACAGGAGAGTATCAGGATGTTTTTAATCATCACATTATAGATCCGGTTCGCCGTGGGGAGCATTACATGAGATATATGGACAGTGTAATGCTGGGAACCTTTGATAATATGCTTAATGAGGATACAGGTACAACAAACTGGCCTTATGCCATTGCAGGGGTGCCTTATGGCTGGGCTGTAAAAAATGTTGTTTCTGATTTTAAGCTGGGGTCTGAAGTAAGAAGCCCGGGAATTATAGACAGTAAATATCATAACCATCCTGTCCTGGTGGAACGTCTCGGTGCAGAGTCTGGTGAAGTTGGAAAAAAGATGTCAGGGACTCACAAAAATGAGCTTGTTGTCATTGATGTCGTTAAACCATTCATGCCCAGATTTGAACTGTGGGATGAAGAAAACTCATTATTCTCATCCCTTTATAATTTTTATTATGCAACCAAAGAATTGGTTACCGATGTTCATAATATTATAGAGTTTGAGGATACCAGTTATTTCAAAAGAACTGGCCGGTATGAAGAAGCAGATCGAACTTTTCTCTTTCACTGGAATAAAACAATATCAAAGCGCAGCGCATTCAGAAGTGGTCAGATTGTAAGAGTTGACAGGAAAGGCTACTTTTCAATGGGACCAGTACCTTTGGCCTGGAATTATTGTGAAGTGTTGCTGCATGAAGGTGGAACCAGAGATATTGAGGTTATTGAGGAGGAAGATGAAACCGAAATTTATTATGAACACCCTGAAACTTATGAATGGGGTACCCGGGGCGACAAAATGATTCCCAGAGAGCGTACCAGGACGGTTCGAAAAAAAGTGGTGAAACAAGTTCCGAACACTACAATATTCCGGGTTTATACCGAAAATCTCTGTCAGGCCGCAGAGGCATCGGTTCGCTCCAAGAGTGAGGTGATTACCTATACAACACGGCGGTCATTTTCCTGGATGGTACCAGGGCTGGCATTTCTAGGAGCACCTTCCGTATCTTATCTACTGATGAGGCAGCTTGGTATCAGTAACTATTTCCCCCTGACAGCCAGTCTTATGGCCGGTGTTTTTCTGACGTCCTGGATTTTTCCATCAATGTGGGTTCCTGAGATTGAAGATACTATGCACAGTATTAAGTTTCCTCCACCGGATGAATTTTAGGGCTTGTTGACGTTTCGTTGCGAGCTCAGCGGATCAGGATCGTGCCTCGTCATAGGAGCGCCCTGATCCGCTGCACTATTTGTTGATATCAGTTGTTTGCTCCTGGCAACTGATATCAAAGGTCTCTGGCTTTACATCAGGAATCCGGTGCTATAGCGGGATAGTGATAATTTTTGAAGTCTTCGGTCGATATTTACCCAAGGGCGTTCTCACGTAGCCGTGAGGTCGGTTCATCTCATCAGTGCTCAGGGAAGACGAATGACACAGATTCCTGATGTAAATTATTAAACGCTGCATGAGTGTTTGTGGATTAACCACGGAATGTAGCCTGCACTTTGGCTGGTGTAATCCATGGGTGGCTGTTACATGTTTAATTGAGAACGCTGCTGGGGATTGATCACCCTGTGCAGTAAAGGCTTTTGCTCTTTTCAGGCTATCTTAAATTATCTACCTATGGACTTGAGATTGTTGAGATTAATCTCTCAGAGGGCTTTGCATGATATGGCTACAGCTAATCATTGTTCTGGTATTTATTTTCCTGGGAGCCCGGCTGGGCAGTATTGGTATTGGTTTCGCCGGTGCTGTGGGTGTCGTTGTGCTGACGCTGGGACTTGGTCTGAGCCCTGGCACCATTCCGGTAGATGTTATCTTGATTATTATGTCTGTGATTGGTGCGGTGGCTGCAATGCAGGTTGCAGGGGGGCTTGACTATCTCGTGCATATTGCAGACAAGCTGCTCAGAAAACGGCCGCAACATGTCACCTTTCTTGCTCCGGCAATCACTTACTGTATGACTCTACTGGCGGGTACAGGCCATACTGCTTATTCAACATTGCCTGTTATTGCTGCTGTTGCCCGTGAAAATGGTGTTCGTCCATCACGTCCACTGAGTATTTCAGTGATCGCTTCTCAGGTAGCGATCACTGCTTCTCCGGTTTCAGCCGCCGTGGTCGTGTTCAGTGGTTTACTGGAACCGTTTGGTGTTGACTATCTGGATCTGCTCTTTATCTGCATTCCCACGACATTTATCGCCGTTATGCTGACGTCGATAGTGTGTAATTATCTGGGTAGTGATCTCAATCAGGATGATGTCTATCTTCAGCGGTTATCTGAAGGCCTGATTAAACCCAGAGAAACTGTTCAGACGTCAATAAAATCAGGCGCTAAAGCATCAGTACTGATTTTTGGGTTAAGCATTCTGGCAGTGGTGATTTATGCAACGCTAGTCAGTGATAAAGTGGGGATTATCAAAGATCCGGTATTATCCCGGGATAGTGCCATCATCGCTTTTATGTTGAGTGCGGCCTGTTTAATCACCATTGTGACCGATATTGATACTAACCATATTCTCAATGCCCAGACGTTCAAGTCGGGAATGAGTGCCTGTATTTGTGTTCTTGGAGTTGCATGGTTGGGCAATACGTTTGTGGGAGAACACATCGAGAGTATTCAGGAGCTTGCCGGGGACATTCTGGATGAATATCCCTGGTTGCTGGCTTTAGCGCTTTTTTTTGCCTCAATGCTACTGTATTCCCAGGCTGCGACCACTCGCGCCCTGATGCCGGCAGCACTGGCTATTGTTGACCCGGTGACTGCTATTGCATCATTTGCTGCTGTCAGTGCGCTTTTTGTCCTGCCGACTTATCCTACACTGCTGGCTGCCGTTGAAATGGATGAAACAGGCTCCACTCGAATTGGTAAGCTGGTATTCAATCATCCTTTCTTTATTCCAGGAGTTATCTGTATTTCATTATGTGTAGTTTTTGGGTTTCTGCTTGCGCCCCTTATTGTTTAATCAGGGTTCTATAGTCTCAAAGTAGCCGATAGTCACTGTTAAACTGGCAGTTCATCTGGAAAATAATTTTCTCAACGGCGCAGCAGAAATCAAAGTGTGCATGAATCAGAGTACTGTCGTTTACTTGGCTGGTTTCACAGATTATTTTACAAGGGTCGGTTTCAATTTTATGAGCCAGAAATTTCAGTTTTTGAAAGTGCTCCATCCCTTCTTTTAAGTCTGCTGTCCTGATATCCATATCAACTCTGGTGTCGTTTAGGTTGGTTACACTGGTCACGGCTGGAACTCCATTAGTAATGTTTATTTGTTGAAGCGACCCTGCTTGAGTTAGCCTCTAATAGGGGCTGTCTTGAATATACCGGTATCTACTGATTAAAAAATGGATATGGATCAATAAATGCCGAAAGTTAACATCGGGTAACACGTATTGTGTTGCTAGAAGGTAAGTCATTGTTATTAGACAAAAGCTGATCAGGGGAAATGTTTATGCTGAATCTTGAGAGTTCAGTTCTGGTGGTTGTTGATGTTCAGGGAAAACTGGCAACCCTGATGCATGAGCATGAATCACTGTTTCATAATATTGTGACTATGGTGAAAGGGGCGAAGCTGCTGAATATACCAATTCTCTGGTTGGAACAGATCCCGGAAAAACTGGGTAACACTATTTCTGAGCTGACCAGTGAATTATCTGGTTGCAGTCCTGTAAGAAAATCATCTTTCAGTGCCTGTGGTGAGCCTGATTTTGTTTCAGCACTTGAAAAAACGGGAAGTAGACAGGTTTTGTTAACTGGAATAGAAGCGCATATTTGTGTCTATCAGACGGCTATGGACCTTCTGGCAGGAGGCTATGAAGTTGAAGTGCTGGTAGATGCCGTATCATCAAGAACCATGCAGAGTAAAGAGGTGGCTCTGGATAAAATGTCTGCTTTGGGAGCAGATCTGACCACCGTTGAAATGGCGCTTTTTGAGTTGATGAAATCTGCGGAAGCTCCGCAGTTTCGTGAAATTGCCAAACTGATTAAATGATTCAGGCGCGTACCTCAAACTTATGAGCTACGCACAGGGAGGCTATGTTCTATCAGCCTCCTGGGTATTCTGAATCAGAAAATAAGGTGAGCAATAGCCGCAATAACAGGCAGTGTGACCAGTGTTCTGAGAATAAAGATAATAAACAACTCAAACAAGGTGACCGGGATCTTGCTCCCCAGTAGCAGTGCGCCCACTTCAGACAGGTAAATCAGCTGAGTCAGTGATAATGCGGCAATAACAAACCGGGTCATGTCGTTGTCAATGGATGCCGCCAGAATAGAAGGCACAAACATATCGGTGAAACCAACCATCATAGTGGTGGATGCAGCCTGAGCCTCGGGAATCTGCAACCATTCCAGTAATGGCAGGAATGGCATTCCCAGGTACTGGAACACAGGGGTGTACTCAGCAATCACCAGAGCAATGGTTCCTATTCCCATCACCACGGGCAGTACTCCAAACACCATATCAATGGCATTCTTGCCGCCATCCTGAATAACTTTCATTGGGCTGGTTATTTTTGCTGCTTTATCCAGTGCCTGTTCCAGACCCCATGCAAAAGCACTTATATTTTCAGGAATGATTTCATCATCATTACTGCGTACTTTACCGCAGATAAAAACATCTTTTTTTCTGGAAAGAGGAGGGAGCTTGGGGACAATAAACGCGGCCACCAGACCGGCAAAGCAAACCGTCAGGTAGAACTGGGTAAACATATGGTCCAGGCCAACCTGGGCAATAACCACCAACGAGAAAGTAATAGATACAACAGAAAATGTGGTACCGATAACAGCCGCTTCACGTTGGGTGTAATAAGAGGTTTCATACTGCTTGCTGGTCATCAGAATACCGACACTGCCATCACCCAGCCATGAGGCAATGCAGTCGATGGCCGAGCGGCCTGGCAGATTGAAAACCGGGCGCATGATCCGGGTCATCAGAGTACCCAGCAGTTCCAGCAAACCAAAATTCATTAACAGAGGAAGTAACAGCCCGGCAAAAATAAAGACCGAGAAAAGGGTGGGCATCAGGTCATTCAAGACCATGCCACCAGTTGCACCAGACCATACGGCTTCAGGACCAACTTCAAAGTAACTGAATATGACAAAGACCATCCCGGCAACTCTTACCAGGCACCACAGCGGTGTGATATCAAATAGAGAAGTGAGAAAAGGCCGTTTTATGATCGACTGGGGCTGGAATACCTTAGTGATGATGGTCATCAAACCGGTAAACGTCACGATAATAGTGATAATAGCGGTCAGCTGCTCTTTCAGAAGTGCTTTTAACCCACCGGCCAGCAATGCTACAGGAATGGTAAATTCACCACCAAGACTGACCGGAGTGACAAATAACAACAGCCCGATCAGGGATGGGATTAAAAAGGTTAACCAGTTACTAAGGCTGGTTTGTTTCTTTCTTACGGCTGTAAACTGCTTCATAACAAGCCTTGGGCTCCTCAAACTCAGCCATGCATAAAAGTATGATTCAAAAAATTCAAATTTCCTGTCCGGTTAATGAAAGAGTCAGGAAATGTCGGTAATTATCTATCGATATCGGTAAAAAGCGCAGTCAGGTTGTCTGACAGCTATTGATTAAATTTTGTTTAGATTGATTATGCATTATTTCTCAATAAATATTAACTTTCCAGCAGGGAAAAGACGTATCTGGTTGATTTGTTATTAAATTTTCTAAACTGGGTTGGCTGAATATTAATAGGCAAAAATTATTGTGATTGCTGGTAACGTCGGCTTCAACAGTTATTGAAGCCGATTCAGCCTCTGCTAAACCGGCTTGAAAATTTATGCAGCGATGGGGTTATTGGTTGAGCATTTATGCATATAGCCTTTGGATAAGGTGAAAACCAGAATAACTTGCAATGCCAGACTGCCGATAAGCACAAGCGGGCTTGCGGTCAAGCCGGCAATCAGAAAACTGATCAGGGCAATACCACCATTGAGTAATGCGTAGGGTAGCTGAGTTCTGAAGTGGGCGAATTGATCAGAGCCTGAGCCTGTGGATGAGAGAATAGTGGTTTCGGATACCGGTGAACAGTGATCTCCGAACAGTCCTCCAGAGAGTACAGCACCAATACAAACATACAGAGGTGCATCAATTGCCAGTGCGGTGGGAATAACCAGAGGCATCATAATCGCAAAGGTTCCCCATGATGAGCCTGTGGCAAAAGAGATGATCGCAGCAAGTAAGAATGCCACCGCAGGTACCAGCCAGTAGGGAAAGCCAGCCTGTGCCTGTTCGGCAATATAAGCAGCTGCACCTAACTCTTTACCCACAGAACTTAAGGTCCAGGCCAGTATCAAAATAATGGCTACTGACATCATTTTGCTCATGCCATTCAGGTATGTATTGATGCCATCGTTCAGACTGCGGACACCATTGTAAGCCATCATGGATATCAATGTGATTGCGGCAAAGAAATAAGCGCTGGACAGTGCAGCACGGAATGAAGAACCTGCCACTTTCTGAAACGGAAAGCCCTGTGGTATCAGCATACTCAACAGTACGGTTGCCATGACCAGCAGGGGAAGCCAGACAAAAGAAGCTTTGGCATTTTTGTGGGTAAATGGCTTGAGCATATCTTCATCGAATAGCCCGGTATTTTCGCCTGCCTGTGCCCTGGCTTCTGCATCAGCCATCGGGCCGAAGTCCAGTTTTTTAAAGGCAATCAGAGGGACAACGGCAATGGCCAAAAAGGCATAGAACTGAAATGGAATTGCCCTGATAAACGCTTCCCAGTCCGATATGGTCACCCCCAGGTTGGTAAATTCCTTCTGGATCAAACTCATGATGTAAACCCCCCAGCCAATGAATGGAATCAGAATTGCCACTGGTGAGGAGGTAGAGTCGATTATGAAGGCCAGTTTCTGACGGGAAAGTTTCAGCTTATCAAATAAAGGGCGAAAAACTGGACCAACGATCAATGGAGTGCCGAGGTCTGAGAAGAAGATAACAATGCCACCCAACCATGCTGCTATTTGAGCCCTGAATCTGGAACTTATCCAATGGGTCACAGTCTGGGCAAAAGCCTGGCCACCACCTGACTTTTCCATCAGGGCGACAAAGCCTCCAATAAAGACCAGTAATACCAGCACTCCGGCGTTATAACTATCCGTCAGCTGTGGCACCAGATAGCCTTTTACCAGAACACCAAAAGTATCCAGAGGCTGGAAAAAACCATTGATCATGAACACGCCGGTAAGAACGCCCGTGAATAGACCAATGACCACGTTTCGGGTGACCAGTGACAAAACCAGTGTGATGAAGATGGGGATTAATGAGGTAATGTCTGGTTGTGTCACTGAAAAACTCCATGGGATGCATAAATATCTATTTTTATGCATTTTATTTATTTTTTTATCGATGTAAATCAATTGTTTTTCAATTATTTGTGAATATTTATGCTTTTAGTGTCGAAGGGAGGATATGTCTATAACTGGGGAAATGGAAAAAACGTCAATCAATTGCAGGGGATAAAAGAAAGGACAAACTGCCAGCTGAAGGCTTCAGTCAGCAGTTTCTATTTTACAGGGGTTAACCTCGATAATAACGCTGTTCAATAAATGGCATTTTGCTGACCGTCATTGGCAGCTTTTTACCCCGGACCAGGGCATACACTTCTGTACCCAGTGTCGCATAATTGGCATTGATCAGTGCCATAGCAACCGGAGATTCAACGGAAGGACCAAAAGTTCCAGATGTCACCCGGCCAATACTCTGTCCTTGCTCATCAACCAGGTCAGCGCCTTCACGAACTGGTGCTCTGCTGCTTCCAATAAGACCGATACGTTTGGTTTCAACCTGCTTGGTTTCAATTTGCTTCAGAATCATCTCTGCCCCGGGGAAGCCACCAGCACGCTCACCGTCATGACGACGATTTTTACTGATTGCCCAGATCAGGCTCGCTTCAACTGGCGTTGTATTTACATCGATATCGTGGCCATAGAGGCATAGGCCAGACTCCAGACGAAGGGAGTCTCTGGCGCCTAGGCCGATGAGCTCAACTTCCGGGTGGTCGAGCAGCAGTCGGGTGATACGTTCAGCCTCTTTCTCCGGGATAGATATTTCAAAACCATCTTCCCCAGTGTAACCGGAACGGCTGATAAAGCAGGGCACGCCATCAATGGAGAGTTGTCGTGAGTCCATAAAGACCATATCCGCGACCTCTGGAATCAGTCTGTGCATGACATCTACTGCCATAGGACCCTGAATGGCAATAAGTGCACGATCGTTTAATCGTTCAAGTGTCACGCCATCCGGCAGATGGGCTTGCAGGTGCTGAATATCCTGCTCTTTGCAGGCCGCATTGACCACCAGGTAAAGGCAGTCATCGTAGCGAGTGACCATCAGGTCATCGAGAATGCCGCCGGCTTCATTGGTAAACAGAGCGTAACGCTGCTTTCCAACAGGAAGGTCAACAATATCAACCGGCACCAGTGATTCTAGAAAGTGGTCTGCTCCATCACCGGAAAGTGTCAACTGCCCCATATGAGAAACATCAAAAACACCGGCTTTATTTCGGGTGTGAAGGTGCTCAGTTTTGACACCTGATGGGTATTGCACAGGCATCTCATAACCGGCAAAAGGCACCATTTTGGCACCCTGAGCCAGATGAAGGTTGTATAAAGGTGTTTTTTTAAGGCTTTCAGCAGACGCTTCAGACATCCGTCGTCTCCATTTCTCGAGAGAGCATATCCTCCAGAAGTCCGAGAAGGCTCTCAACTATTGTGTTTGAAGGCTAGTTGTTCTAATCGTTTTTTTTAGGCCATTTATCTGGCAATAAATTACACAGCAACATTTCATCTTTCATGATTGCTGTCAAGGTTTGTTCAGTTGTGTGGGGAGTGGACTGCGCTAATAAAATAAACACTGAGCAGTGGTGTTTTTCATGACTTATTCACCATGATCAAAATTATTGTTATTGATCAGGCTATTAAGAATTTCATTGTCATTGTTGCCAAGACTGAGAAGGTTTACATCTTTGAAAGTTACCCGCTTGGTAATATCTCCATCCGCTTCAGGACGAATTTCCATGATGGTATCACTCCCACTGGAAACAAAGTGGAAATGTTGATCCAGACTATTATTACTATCGACAAGAATGTCATCCAGTTTCAATAGATCCCCTTCATTGGTGTTAAAGTCGGTAATGATCAGGTCAGCAGGGTTTTGATCATTGCCATTGAAATTAAAGTCAAAGGTATCAGCTCCACGATTACCAGAAACGGTAACATCATCATGGTCAATCACAAAGATATCATCACCAAGATCACCGATAAGGTTTTTCAGTGTGTTGCCTGAGTTGTATGTGGTGCCAGCAATCCCATCATTAATGGTTTGTGCGGGGTTGCCTGCTGAATCTTGCAAACTGGAGCCGGTATAACTGAAGATCAACTGTTCAGCTCCTGACAGACTGCTTCCATCAAAACTGATGGTTGCCTCCTGCCCACTGATTGCAATTCCGGAAATTGTTCTCTGTGTGTTGTTTACTGTGATAGTGAATTCGGAATTGGAGGGCGCTCCAGAGATATTCTCGGAGAAGGTCAGTACCAGATCGTTACCAGAAGCAAGGGAAGCCGTAAGCTCTGGCACTTTCAGGTCACTCTGGGCTACCGAGCCACCGGAAAGCGCATCTGTCGTTGCTGTATTACCAGCAAGGTCGCTGATGAAGCCCGCAGAGATATCAATCTCATCATTGCTGTAGTCACCACCACTGTTGTTCTCAATATCATCAGCTTTGGCTGGAGTTAACTCGATTCTCAGATGACTGTTATCAATCACACGGGCACTGAGCACATCGTCTTTGCTGAAATTCAATGCCAGAGAGCCATTCACGTTGTAACTGAACTTGCTCCAGTCAAGAATCAGTCGCAGTTCTGTTGTTTCTGCCGGGGCGCTGGCACTGAGAATATCATTAAAGCCAGTGCCTTCAAGCTGGATTATATTGGCGTCCGGATCATAGTCAGCGTTACTGATTGTGGGGGTGGGAATATCAGTATCGATATGAATCGTCTTTGAGCCAGCCAATGTCTCATCAGTGGACAGGTTATTCAACGTTGTAGAGCTGATGTCTATTGCACCACTGTTGGGACCACCACCACTGTAGAAGCGGCCGCCATTGGCATTGATACTGGTAACATCCAGGTCATTGACGGTATCGCTATTTTGAATGGTGTAGGTAAAGTTAAAGACTTTGGACTTCGTCTCATCACCTTCTACCAACGTTGCCGTTCTTCCGTTATTCAACGTCAGAGTAGGGGCTCCGGCCGTTGTATCAACCTTAACGATCTGGTCAAAGGTTACGGTTATATTGATCTCATCACCCAGCTTATAAATACCATCCGCATTTTTGGCAGAAATGTCGTTTAAGTATGCCGTATTCACAGCATGAGTCTGATGATAGGTAATCATTTTCAGCTGCTGTTCCGGCAGCTCGAATGTAGAGGGGTTTCCTGCGGGGTCAATCAACCAGCCCTGATCAAGCCGGATGTTGACATCCTCATTAACCCGACCATTAGAGCCAACCTCCATAAAGTAAGAGAATCCATCCCAGTGCAGGAACTCATAGAAAGACTCCTCTTTAAACGACACAATTGCTCGCTCGGCCAAACTGCTATTGGTGTGTCTGGAAAATGAGCTGATATCATCCTCTGTAAAGTAGAATGAGGTTGGGTTACCAAAGCGATCTTCACCCATAAACACCAGTTTTGACCAGTCTACTGCATAGTAATCACCAACACTTTCCCCTCCACCCACCGGCAGGTCCTGATTAAAGTCTATGGAGAAGTGACCATACCCGTTGGGGTCACCACTGCCTGGGCGTCCCCCTCTGAAGAAGTAATTTGTCACGGCAAGATCAGGGGCAATAGTGTCTATGTTCAGGTCTGCCTGACTGGCCAGTGGACTTGTGTCGTTGTAGATGCGGACATCATCAACCAGCCCCTGGAAATATGAACCAGTAGTAGAGAAGTCTCCGGTATGCAGTTTTGTACTGCCAACTTGTGCACCAATGTAGGTTGAAGCATGGGAGTTGACGGCTTCACCCGTAGTTGAGTCGAACTCTTCGCTATTCAGGAAGCCTTGAAGCGTGCCATCAGTGCCGTTGAGAACCAGAGAAACCGTGTGCCACTGGGTTTTATCAATACCGCTGATGTCGACGTTTAACCATTGACCATTCCAGCTGGTGGATTCACTCCAGGCGCCTATATAGAGATTGCCATTCTCGATATAAATGTTGAAACCGTTGGTTGAGCCACCTTCGTCGTAGAGGAACTGCCTGCTGTTCAAGTCATTACTTTCATCCGGTTTGAACGCAAGACTGATTGTTCTTTCAGCAATGGTTCCACTGTAACTGTTGATTTCCGTAGAGTCCCCAATAGCAACATAATCATCGACACCGTCCAGACTGAGTGCCTGACCCGTTACACCACCGGTAATCAGTGTCGCCCCACTTGTCAGGGTTGCCTGATCATTCACACTGTCATCAGGTGCGTCATCACTGACCGTTGTTCCGCTGGCTGAGTCAAAGCGCCAGTATGCCCCCATATCTTCCAGAAGATAATTGCGAAGGTCATTACCGGCAAGGTCTCTGATCGTGCCATTACCCAGATCAAACGGTTCGCCAGACAATATATCCAGGTCCGCAGTATTTTCTCCGGCACCAATCGTATAATTGAAAATCAGTTTGTTGGTTCCAGAGCCTGAAGCGTAGGAAGCCTGTGCACCTGTGTTCAAATGAAGTGCAGGTGAGCCGGTGATATTGACTGCTTCGCTGAACGTGACTTCCAGCTGTATCTGTTTGCCTTCGTTGTAATCACCATCCGCTGTAATACTGCGAACCTGCGCAATTTCAGGGACGGTGACATCAATAACACCGGTACCGGTTTGTGCCAGGGCATCATTACTGCTGGTGCCTGGCAGAGTCTCGATCAGACTGTTACCGGCATTATCAAAGATATTGACACCAGAGGGTACGGACAGGGCGGATGAAGAGGTGTAGTTAAGCGCTGTTGTGTTTTCACTGTCATTGTCACTGACGGTGTAAATAAACTTCAGGGTATCGCTGCCAGCCCCGCTTTCGTACACAGCCGTCGTACCATTATCAAGCGCTAAGGTGGGTTTGGTGCTGCTGTTGGCAGGGTCAATACCACTGATATTAACGGTCTCACTCAGCTGAATCAGAATGCAAATCTGATCACCTGGCTTGTAATGACCTGATTCATCAAGCCTGATCTGCAATACTGTTGGCGCTGCAACATCGGAGTAGTCCAGTGTCAGGTCGCTGGTCACTGCATTAGTGGCCGCATTACCAGCAAGATCTGCCAGGAACCCAGACTCTATATCGACTCCGTCTTCAGCTCCCTTGTAACCGAAAATAGTTTCCAGCTCACTGGCTTTATTGTCGGTGAACTGAATGGTCAGTGTATCGGTGCCGGCCAGTCTTGCGGAGATAATGTCTGCTGCAGACAGGGTGACATTCTGGGTAATGTTGTTATCTTTATCGATATCAATAACCAGCTTGCTCCAGTCCAGGCGACCCGCAATATTCCCCGTCATACTTTCACTGTTGTTGAGCAGTTGTTCGAACAATGTGCCTTTTAACAACAGCTGGTTGTTGTCTTCATCGTAAGCAGCACTGGTAACCGTTGTCTGTGGAGCCGTTGTATCAACAACAATATCGCTGTTTCCGGCCAGAGATTGGGGACTGTTGGTATCTGGAAGCGCAAGGTTGGCATCGTTGCCTGCTCCATTCTCAAGGCTGCTGGTGGAGCTTCCTCCCAGGAAGTCCATGTTAAAGACCAGTGAACCGGTATCCCGGTAGTTCAGGTCATCAACATTTTCACCGGCGGTTAATGTATGACGGAAGATCAGATCCCGGGAACCGCTACCAGAAACATAGACGGCATTGCCTCCATAGGGGTTACCACCATCTGGCTGTCGGTCATTCAGCATCAGCAGCAGTGGATCGTTATTTTCATCGTAGTTCTGCAGGGTGACCTTTTCACTGAAGCGAACCCGGATCTCGATCTGGTCACCGGCCATATAGCTACCATCTGCAGTAACTGCAGAAACCTCCACAACACTGGCACCATTACTGCTCACCGTAATGACGGCATCAGAGATCGCATCGGTAGTAGAGGCGTTTCCAGCCTGATCGCCAATAAAGCCGGGAGTGATGTTTAGCCTGACATCACCAGTAATCGTACTATAGCCATCATTGTTCTGAATGCGGGTAGCGCCTTCATCCAGAATGATTTCCAGACGATCATTGTGAACGGCTACCGAGCTGATATCACTTTGACTTAATGTGACGGTTTCGAAGGTGCTGTCCGGCTGCCTGAGATCAAACGAAATATTGTTCCAGTCGAAGCGGGCAAGGTCATTGCCTTGTAACACCTGCCCAGCTGATTCACTTCCCCCTAATATGGTCTCAAAACCATTGCCGGTCAGAGTCAGTATCTGGTCATCAGCGCCTTCTGGTGCGAGTGTGAGTCCAATAATACTGACCTCAGGGGCGATACCGTCGATGATCAGGTCTGATTTACTGGCCAGGGAGCCTTCAGCAGAGGCGAAAGGAACCAGCTGAGAGGCATTGTTTCCTGACAGGTCTTTGATCGAACCGTTATTCATTTTCAGAGCAGTAGCACTATATACGTCCAGTTCAGTGGATTCATCGCCTGATTGTACGGTGTATTCGAACAACAGTTCTCGTGTACCAGAACCGGAGACGAAGCGGGCTGCACGAGCTTGCTCACCGGTACCCAGCATCATAATAGGCTCTCCGGTGACTTCGACAGGCTCATCAAAGCAGACCTGCAGGCGAACCACTGAACCAATAGCGTACTCACCATTAGCACTCAAGCTGAATATTTCAGTAACACTAGGGGCAACGCCATCCGGAGGAAGAACAAATATCTGTACACCAGCAGTGTTGCTATCACTCATGGTATTACCAGCAGCATCCCTGAAGAATCCATCACTGGTTATACGTACCAGGTCCTGACCTTCTGCATTACCAAAGCCGGTTGTTGCGCGCAGGGTTGCCAGCTTGCTACTGCTTAATTTGATATACAGTTCCTGATCACTGACGGCAAATACTGAGCTGACATCTGACTCAGTAAAGCTGACATCGGTATTACTTCCACTGTTATTAATTATTCGCCAGGAGAATTTACTCCAGTCCAGACGACTGGTTAGATCAGTATCCGTAGGCTCTCCAGGGGAGCGAAGTGATGAGAATCCTCCACCGGTGAGAACAAGTACACCGGCCTCATAAACAACATTATTATTTAGAACACCAACCGTGGGTATCACGCTGTCAACTCGAAGGTCATTCTGCTGAGCTAACGCATCGGTGCTATCCAGAGCGGGAAGATCCAGAATGGCATTATTGCCCAGCAGGTCAGTCAGTGTTCCTCCATCCAGGCTGAGAGCGTCAGTGCTGATGGCATTGAGGTCTGCCGTTTCATCGGGTCGGGTGACGGTATAGGTGAACGACAGTGTGTCAGTACTGGAACCGCCACTATAAGTAGCAAGTCGATCCAGTATCCCGGTTTCCAGTTGCAGGGTTGGCTGACCAGTGACTTCCACACGCTCGGAGAACTGAACTTTGACAGTAATGGTATTGCTGTCTTGATACCACTGGTTATTGTCATCACTGAACACTCGAATCACTTCGGGTTGCCCTTCGGTGTTCGTCAGGTTATCCACACTGAAACTGGTAATGGCAGCAGTGTCATTACCCGCCAGATCTTCCAGACGATCATTATCCAGGGCTGTACTGCTGGCGGGAGGTGTGTAATCAATGGTCACCAGCTCACCATCATTGACGGCATCATTCAGAGTCAGCGTAATTTGCTGTCCCTGAATAGTGATGGTGGAAATCGTCTTATCCTGACCATCTGCGGTGATGGTAAACAGCGTTGGACTTATGGTTGCATTGGCATTCAGTGATTCATTCAGTGTCAATGTCAGGGTGTTACCAGTCACTTCAGCGCTGTTCAGGTTTGGAGATACAGTGTCGGTAATATTGAAAACAGTAACATCACCATGATTGAACCCCGCTGCATCAAATCCCCGCAAATCCTCAATCCTGTCAGCGTTACTGCTGTTATCACTGGAGGCTGGTGAGTAACTGAGAGAGACTGACTCTCCATCTGAGACAGAGCTGGCAAGCTGTAATGTGACCTGGTTACCGCTGATGGTTGTGCTGTTGATATTGCGTGTAACGCCACCTACCTGTACCTCGACAACAGAATCTCCGGTTAGCGTCATTGGCTGGCTGTTGCTGTTCAGATCACTGGCTGAAGAACCTGCGCCTTCCTCAAAGTCATAGGCGTGATAGGTGTCACCAGTGAGGCTGGATGTATAGGTGGCAAAATCGGCTGCATTAAACAGGTCAGATACCTCAGAAGCGCTCAGATCACGGTCAACAATCAGCACTTCATCGATCGCACCATCCATTGGGTCATCCTGAGTCCAGTTACTCTTGCCGACAAAGTTGTTTGTCCGTGTCATCACAGGAATGGAAGTGCCATTCTCTGATCCCACTTCCTGTCCATTCGCATAGACCCGGTGAGTGCCACTACTGTCAATGGTGGCTGCAAGGTGAACCCATTCCCCTTCGGTAAAGAAGTCATCAACTCGGACTCGGGTGGTTAGCGATGAGCCATTCCAGGTTTCAAAAATCAGATTATTTCCGACGCCTTCGTGGGCAAGAATAATATTGTCGTTCCCTGCTGCATCGCCAAAATCAAAAATTCTGGACCAGTTTTCTGCAAAGCTGTCATAGCGTACCCAGGCAGCCAGGGTCATGGTGCCACCGGTTGATAGTCCATTAATTTCACCGGTGCCCTCAAAACCATTGAACTCCAGACCTGTTCCCTGACCATTTTTACCCGCTCCCCATTCAATGCCGGAAAGTCCTGCACTTTCATTCAAGGCCTCGGAATAGGTCAGTGTCAGAGTGTCTCCATCCACTTCGGCATTGTTGAGGGTTGGAGGTGTGGTGTCGGTATTGTTTTCAACCAGAACACTGGTGAAGCCGGTGACATTATTACCCTGATCATCTTGCAGCGGAGAGCCTCCACTGTTGCTGGCATTGGCCATATCATAGGACAGTCGAACAATATCGGCATCGCCAACGGAGCTATCCAGCGTGAGGGTAACCTGCTGATCGGAGATATTGACGGCGGTAACGGATCGTGTGCCGCCACCCAGCAGAGAAACACTGAACGCGCTGATGTCAGGCACATCAGCACTGTCCAGAGACTCGTTAAAGTCAATCATCAGCTGAGTTCCTTCGACCGTCATATCCTGACGCACAGGTGCCATGGTGTCAGGGGTGACGGTTACACTGGCATCTGTGATCGCTGCCAGTGTATTGATGCCCGCCACTTCCTGAACCGGATGTGCTGCGGGTGTATAGCCGAGTAATAGGGTATCGCTGTTATTGATGGTTTGATCCAGGCTCAAACGGATTTCCGTGGCACTTAAGTAAGAGACATTCAGTACGTTGGCAGCATTGCCATTGATGGTCACCGTAAAGTCGTCCAGCTCCGGAATACAGTTAATATCCAGATCTTCACTGAAGGTCATGACCAGATTGACGGTATTCGCAATGATTTCCGCAGACATCAGTGTTGGCGTTACGCCTGAGAATGTCACGGACTCTGATACAGACGTTACGTTATTGCTGGTGTCTGTCTGAGTGGCTGTCACTGTCAGCTGCCCATCGGAAAGGGCATCAATATCCAGTACTTCTCCAGATAGGCTCCAGGTACCATCAACATCAACAGTGACTGTTTCAGTGACCGTGTTATAGATGGAAGCAACATTACCGGCTGTCAGGCCCTGGTCAAACACTTCAACGCCGGCAATTTCACCATTGAGGAAGCCACTGCTACCCGGAAGGCTATAGCCTAACCGAATATGAGAGTGTGATGTGAAATCAGAATGATCATAGGATCCTGAAGCAACTTCCACACCATCAACATACAGCTTCTGCCCGCCAGCGCTACCACCATAGGTATGCACAACATGGTGCCACTCACCATCATTAAAGTTTGCACCGCCATTGATAATTTCGGCTCCACCACTCTGCCAGACATAAGCTTTCAACTCGCCGTTTTCAAAATAGACTTCCCGGTCAAAAGCACTGGAACCAGTTACTACTTCAAATAAACCGCCTGCAGAGTCTGTTGTTCTGAACCACAGGGAAACGGCATGATCTGTTTCAGAAATAAAGTCAGAGTCAGCCCAGAGATTATCATTGGAACCATCAAACTGAATTGCCTGCCAGTTATCGACAGGACCATTGGTAAAGCTGAGGGTCTCATTACTGGACAGTGTGTGAGTCCCGGTCATATCACCATTCAATGTCCAGGACGCCACAGCATTCGGAACAGAGTCAGGCCTGATGTCAGGATCAATCACATCGGCGTGCCGGATCTGGATTTCTACAGAAGCGTTGGGTTCACCAATACCTGCAACAAATACCCCGCTTTTTTCCAGGGTATTGATCTGATCATCGGCCATGATGGGCGTGGTAATTGACAGAGGCCTGCTGACTATCAGTTGACCGTTGCTTTGTAACTGACTGATGATGTCCGCATTATTGTTACCCAGTGTGGTTATATCCACGTTTTCAAGGATGATTTGCTGAGTAACTTCCCCATTGGCTGTTGGGCTAAGATCAATAATGCTGTCAGAGCCTTCGGTGCGGAACTGGATGTATTGGTCGAGTGCCGTATTTTCTTCTCCTGAGAGGAGAGCGTGCAGATCCAGAATGTCTCCATTACTGCCCAGTGCGAAATCCTTAATGCGGTCAAGAGTCGGAGAGGCTGCCGTCCCTTCATCGCCAGCCTGCCAGACCAGACGGTCTCTCCCGATTCCAGAGGTGATGATATCCTCATCTGCTCCACCGGTAAGAACATCATGACCACTGGATCCGAAGATCTGGTCATCACCGGAGCCTCCATTTAGCGTATCGGATTCCGTAAGAACACCACGTAAGCTGACATTATTCAGAATGGTTCCCTGGGCATTATTCTGTCCGGGCACTTCCCTGATCATCAGTGTTTGTTGTGAACCATCACCACTGAGCGTAACGGTATGGGTTTCCCAACTGGCTCCAATACTGATGGTCTGGATGTATTGGTCACCCCACCAGACTTCCACATCACCGGAGTTGGCCGCACGGGTGTAGGCTTCAAAGGTAAGGATATAGTTCTCACCATTCAGGGTGTTGACCTGCTGGTAGATGGCATCAACATCGGAATTGTTGCCATCCAGCTCCAGCCGGGCGGTGGTATCGGTTTTGGCGGGAGCCCAGAATGCCAGTTCAATATTTGACTCACCAAAACTGTCGACCTCAATACCTGAGGTATACTGCGCAGAAGTGATACTTCCAGTGTTCAGGTTTTGCCAGTCATCGACCAGTGCCTCCTGCCAGGAACCATGGTCAACCTGCACGGTATAGTTTTCAAAATCCCCATTTTGAATGAGATTGCCACTGTTGCCGGAGTTATCAGCCAATAATCCGGAGAGGCTCACATTATTGACGACAGGCCCTCCACCACTGTTCTGGCCAGGAGGCTCCCTGAGCATAACGCTCTGTTCAGTACCATCACCGGTTACTGCAAATGTATAGGTTTCCCACTCAGTGGTACCCGGAGATACGGTGTCGACATAGATACCATCCCACCAGACTTCGATATCATTTTCGGCAACACCACTGCGACCAATGGCCTCAAACTCCAGTGTGTAGGTAGCATCATCAACAGTCGTTACTTTTTGCATCAACGAGTCAACGGCAGAGCCTGTAAAATCGAGCTCTACCCTCGGAGTGTTATCGGTGTTGCTTAACAGGGCACTGGCATTCCAGGATTCTGCTTCTATCTCTGGAAGCAACGTTGCATCCACTGTTTCACTGGTGCTGGATATTGAGGCAGTATTAATGGCTTTCCAGTGGTCCAGAGTGACTTCACGGTAGTTGCCATGATCAACAATGACAGTAAAGTCTTCAAAGCTGCCATTGCTCAAAAGCTCATCATACCGTCCACCGGTATTGAGCTGGTTGCCCTGAATAATATCGTTACCATCACCGGCATTGATCTGGTCACTGCCGGCACCACCTTCCATCAGGTCAATGCCATTACCGCCTGTTAGAGTATTATCGAGTCCATCTCCCCGGCTGATGGTGGCACTGTAACTGGTTGAAGAGCTGACATTGTTGCCTGCATCGGTAGACGTAATGCCGATATTCAGAGGGTCTGCATGATTCAGTGTTAATGCGGGTGTAAAGCTCCAGCTGCCATCATTGGTGACAGAGGTTGAGTAGTTGGTGCTGTTGATGGTGAAACTCAGCGTGGTATTGGGCTGAGCTGTACCTGTAATGACAGGCTGGAAGTCATTATTGAGCGTGACCGTTTCAATTACCGGAGGCTGTGGAGGAAGGTCATTCACCTGAATTGTGACCGTCCGTGTTATCGCAAGACCGCCGTTGTCGGTTGCGGTGATATCCAGAGAAACCGAGGACTCCGTGTCTGCGTTCAGTGTTTCTCCAGATTTGAGCTTAAGTACGCCGTTTTCTATGGTAAAACGGTTGTCGCTCAGGGTATACGTGTGAGTACCAAATGCACCATTGGATGAGTCAGCATCAGTTACCGATATGCTTCCTGATAAAGCCCCATCTTCCCACTCATTAATGAACAATCCGCCAACAGGTATCACTATTTCGGTAGGTGCTTCATTAACATCAGCCACCCGAATAGTGAAATTTTTGGTGTTTGATGCACTGAGGCCATTACCATCAGAGAGGGTGATGGTCAGATCATAGTCAGGGTCCGTTTCGTGGTCCAGTGTGGTTCCCTGGTTGATATGCAGCGAAAACTGTCCGTTATCCTCAATAATGGTGAACTTATCTGCGTCGCTGCCAGAGAGAGTAAGGTCGGCATCAACATTGTTGCCAGCGGTAACGGTGATATCGGCGACTTTAACACTGCCATCCCCGGTGTAGGTCATTTCTGCGATGACGTCTGTAGAGAGCTCCATGTTTAACAGCAGGATATCAGTATCAATGTTGGAACTGTATAGGTTAGTGCCATCAGTGGTGCCGCAATAAGCATCCGCCAGCGTTGCCGTAAAGCTCTGGCTCATACTGGCCGCTGCCGTCGTGGTTAATGTGCCGGTAATGGTAAAGGTTGCCGATTCTCCCTTGAGCAGGTCGACCAGGGTATCAATATTGCCGCTGCCAGAACTTGTCTGTCCATTGGTCGTCGTATACGTCCATGTAACGTTATCCAGACCCGATGGAGCACTCCAGTCCATCTGGGTATCAAAGGCGTGGTTATCACCCGTATTTTCTACAGTAAACTGCCAGCTGACTTCATCACCTACAGCTGCATTTGAAGGCCCTACCGGGTTGGTAACGTTCAGATCGGTAGGAACTTTGACGGAAACATTATCCACCCAGTGATAGTTGGTTGCGCCACCTGTGGCCGCCCCAAAGCCAAGCTTAAATGTGTCTGGTACAGTCTGGGAGGTATTGGCGGCATAATCGTACTGGTTATAAATGGTTTCCCAGCTGCCACCATTGTCCCAGCTCATCTCCAGTGTCAGCTTCTGCTCAGAGTCCAGGGTCAGACGCACCTTGCGCCAGTCGTAACCGTTGCCATCGCCACTGGAATCCGTGTTGAGGTCGGTATCGTCAATCCCACCAAAGGAGTCTACTTTCTGATGATCCAGGATACTGTAGCCTGTGGTGCCGTTACCGCCGTCACGAATAACAACACTGTCCTTCCGGGTTGATGAGTTGCCCGCAAAGTTGCCATATTCATCAAAACCAACCCCCAGATAAGCCTGTGAGAGACCCGATGTTGCTCCGTAAGGGCCGTACCCGAGATTTCCTCCGGTAGCGCCGGCAGTGACTGTTGTCTGGCTTCCATCCACCAGGAAGAACACCATACCGTCTGCAGCGCTGCCACCACCGGCAAAGTAATCAAACTCAACCTGAATCCCCAGCGAAGAGGAGAAGGGGGTATCCATCACAGTAAAGCCGGTTTCAGAGTTACCTAACCCGGTCAATTGCAACAACCCGCCATCGGTTGCACCGGTGACAGACGCTTTGTATTCAGCATCTCCCTGTATCGTCCAGTCCGTTGGTGACGAAACAAAGTCTTCCTCAATAGGGAAGGGGAGCTGTGTGATATTCAGGTTAACGCTGTGGGTATCGCTCTTGGCACCATCAACCCCCGTCGTATTGTTCAAGTCATTGGTCGTGATGGTAAGCATGTCACCGGTCGCATCACTTTCTGGGGTATAAGCGAGTCCTTCGAGCGCTTTTTGCACCGGTCCCTGGAGGTTAACGTGATCAGGCTCAAGGGCCTGGTTATAAATTCGAATACTGTCCAGATACTCTGCAAATAGCTGACCTCCACCGGCATTGTTGCCCAGAGTGACCAGGTCATCAGTGGCCTGATAATCACTGGTGCCTACATGCTGATTATCAATGTAGAAGTAGGTTTTTCCGCCTTCCCCGACAGCGGTTAATGTGTGCCACCCATCAGTAAGACTTGAAAGAGAATAACCGGATCCATAGAACCCGGTGGTACCCTGAGCACTGTCATTATTCCATGAGCCTAGCTCCCCGTTTTGCAACAGGACGTGATGATTCAAGGTTCCCTTGGCAAGCGTTGCATAGGTGATGCCAGTCTGTGCGGTATGAAACTCAGTGCTGATGGTCCAGCTATCACCCATGGTGAAATTACTGTCCAGAGATATCCGGTCATTGGCCTGGTCAAAGTGAGCAACACCACCCTGGGTATTGTCTTCGATCTGCTCTACGCCATTGAATGTGGTGGATATATCATGCTCATCATCACGATTGGCAGTGGCCTGGTCTGTGAATCCCAGATGGAAGTCATCCTGGTCTGCCCCAATGGCCGTGTCGAGATTCAGCTCAGGTACAATGGCAGTGTCATAAATTCGGAAATCGTCCAGGAATTCTGCAAACGGCTGACTACCACCAGACAGGTGGTTACCGATACTTTTTACATCGGTTGTGGATTGATAATCACTGGTTCCAACGTGTTCATTGTCCAGGTAGAAATAGGTTTTCCCATCTTTACCAACGGCTGTTAATGTGTGCCAGGTGTCTCCAAGATTATTCATGAAGAAGCCTGAGCCATTGAAGTTGGTGCCACCGCTGTTGTCATAAACCCCGAGTTCCCCCGTGGTGTTATGAATGATGATCTGATGATCATCGCCTTCTCCACGCGTCAGTGTGCCCCAGAGGTTGTTGTCGTGGTAAGGGTTTTTAAACTTGGTTGAAATCGTCCACTCACTGCCCAGGTCGTAGGACTGGTTCAGATTGATGTAATCGTTATTAGCATCAAACTGAATGACACCTCCTTTAACCGGATCATCTATGCGAGTTGTCCCTGAGAGTGTTCCTTCGATGCCTGTTCTCTGGTCAAGTGCTGGATCTGCAGTGTCCCGGAAGCTGAAATTAAGGTCTGCAACGGGTTCAGGGCCTTGGGTTAGCCTGCCGCGAATCGTCATGGACGACTCACCGTTTCCACCACTGATAAATTCAAGACCTTCGGTAGCCCCCAGGAATAATTTACCGCTGTTGACGGACAGGGATATCTCCATTATCTCCGAACCAATGTCGTCATCTTCTACATAGACACCGGCAATGGGGTTAAGGGAGAGTGTGGATGTATCCTTACTGGTGGGGGCGGTGATTTCAGGCAGATCGTTAACCGCTTCAACAACGATTCGAGCCGATTTGGTTTCTGTACCACCATCCTGGTATTGATAGGTTAACTGGCCAAGATCAGTGACATTGTCGTACTCTTTTGGTGCATCGTAGAGTAACCCTTCAAGCTCGGCACTGGTGAGAACATCATTAACGCCCACCGCTGTACCATCCGCTTTTTTCACAGTACCGAGACTGGGAAGTGTTGTGATGGTATAACTGTTAATACCGGTTTCTGCCGCCAGATTAATCAGGCTGTTTTCATCACCCTCCAGAACTTTGGTATTGCCCACTCTCAATGTGAAGGTATCCGAAGTGGTCAGACCATCGTTATCCGTGACAGCCACACTGACGGTATGATCCCCAACTTCGGTTGCTGCAGGTATGCCGGTAATTGCCCGGGTGATTGGGTTAAACAGGAGCCCAGCAGGCAGACCGCTGATACTGTAGGATAGGCTGTCTCCGATATCCTGATCCTTAAATGCACTCTCGGGTATGACATAGGAAAAGCTGTCTCCAACGCTGGCACTGACACCGGATGATTGATTCTGGAGCCCCCGGTCCAGTTCAGGTGCTTCATTAATGTCATTAATGTCAATCTGTACATTCGCGCTGCGGCTGTCACCCTGACTGTCTTCAACGGCAACGGTCAGGTCGTAACGACTGGCTGTTTCAAAATCGAGCGTCTTGACAACACGGATATCACCGGTGCTGTTGTCGATCTCGAAATGACCATCTTCATTGCCAGAAACAATGGAATAGGTCAGGGCGTCGCCAGCATCGACGTCCACAGCTGAAACCCGGCCAACCACTGTTGAGCCGTCACTGGCTACAGTTTCATCAACAGAGAACGTCTGGTCATCAATGGCCGGTGGTTCATTCAGGTTACCGATGCTCAGTGTGAAGGTTTCACTGAAAGAAAGTCCGGCAGAATTATTGTCTGTGGCAGTGACCGTAACATCCAGTGTGCTGCCGTCTACTTCAAAATTCAGCGATTCTCCAGCTTTGAGTTTGAGCTGGCCATTAACGACTTCAAAGCGGTTGTCGCTGACCGTGTAGTCATGGATGCCAAATGCTTCATTGCTATCATCCTGATCTGTGGCTGAGAGGGTTCCGATCACGGCACCGACAGCATTTTCTGCTATGAATGCATTGCTGAGCGTCATCGCCGTTGGTGCTTCATTGATGTCATTCACATCAACAGTTACCGAGGCGGTATCACTTAGAGCTGGAGTGCCATCATCTGTTACCTGAACAGTCAGGTTGTATTGTGCGGTTCCTTCGTGGTCAAGATTGCCAACAACAGAAATCTCACCGGTATTGCTGTCGATGGCGAAATGCCCGTCATCATTACCAGAGAGAATGCTGTAGGTTTTACTTTGGCCGACATCAACATCGGTTGCGGTCATCGTGCCAAGAACAATAGAGCCATCACTGGCTACGTTCTCATTAACCGAGAAGCTGGCATCAGAGAGCTCTGGAGCGTCATTTGTGTTTATCACATTAACAGCAAAGCTGCTCTCGGCGGTGGCTCCCTGAGAGTCGGTTGCAATGATGGTAATAGTATGAGTTCCGACATCACTGTTGTCTGGGGTTCCCGATACTTCTCCGGTGCTGGTGTTGATGGATATCCAACTGGGCGCACCAGATTTCAGGGAGTACGTCAGGGTGTCTGTAGCATCAATATCAGTGAATGCATTAGCTGGCAGCGGTAGAGTGAAGAGTGCATCTTCATCAGTACCAAACTCCCTTGGTAATGCTTCCATTGTCGCTGTTTGTAATAACAGGCTGTGGTCAACAGATTGTGTGGAAGATCCCCAGGCTCCTAGCGACAGAGTGAAGTCATCAAATGCACTGTTTCGACCATCATTCGCCACTGCATAAGAGGCAGTACTGCCATCTACGGTATATGAATCGATGACCAGAGAATCACCGGCAGTGAAGTGGCCTTCAATAATGATGTCATGAAACTGGTTATCATCCGGTACACCACCTTCAAAGCTGAAGCGGTTATTGGTACTGGCACTGGCAGGTTCTCCCAAAGAAATATTGGTCTGGCCAGATGCCATAACCGTCATGGAGATTCGGAAACCGACTTCCTTGAAGGCTGACAGTTCATCATTGGTAAAGTTGTAATACATGGTTGGCAGGTCATGAGCACCTGCACTTAGATAGTCCTGAATCAAAAAGGCTTCAGCCGAACTATTGTCACCGTCCAGGCTGATGTATTTCATATTGTCGTCAAAAGACTGAGTGTCAACGTTAGCCAGAGTAGTTTCGCGGATATCATTCTCACGGATTTCATCATTATCGAAGAAGTTCCAGCCATCGGACTCAAGATCGGTTTTGCTCTTCAGGTCTGATGCGTCAAAACTGATCTGTACCCCTACGGGCAGATTGGGCTGTGCAGTAATTGGGGTGCTGGCTACTGGAGCATCGTTGATGCCGTTCAGGGTGAATGTTATCTGATGGGTCGTGCCATCAACTGACGACACAGTAATGGTATCTGTCAGGCTTTCACTATCACCCAGCTCCTGTATTGCTGTCTGGCTGTTATCAGCGGTGTAAGTCCATGCACCAGCAGCATCAATTGTCAGAGTTCCATAGCTGCCATTGATGGTTTCTGCATTGAAGCTGGCTTCACCAATATCGTCATCGGAAATAGTTAATGAGCCAGAAGCGGTTAACGTGGCAGCACTGTCTTCGGTGAACGTAGCGCTGTCATCCCCCGCAATCACCGCCGGGTCATTCACACTATTAACGGTAATGTTGCGGGTAATGCTGCTGCTCTGGGCATCGGCACCGTCGGTATTGCCCAGGTCATTGATGCTGGTAGAGAGGGTTGCGGTGCCATGGAAATTGCTGGCTGGGTGATACTGCAGGCCATTGATGGCGGAGTTCAGGTCAGCCAGACTCCCCTGTAAAGTCATGGTCGCTGAGTTATCCGCACCGGCGGTGATGGTGACACCACTGGTCGACGCCAGCTGCAGGGTACCGTTGGTGATGGTCAGTGTTACTTCAACGGTACCGCTGCCGGAATCCGCATCGGAGAAACTGATGGTGCTGATCGCAAAGGCCTGATCTTCATTGGTCTCTCTGGAAGCTTCTTCCCAGGTCGCCCCGAAGCGCTGCAGGTCGTTGCGGGCAGGGCCGGCATCCACCACATCACCACTGCCGCCACTCATGGGGTAATAACTGACTAGGTTGCTCTCGGTGCCGTTCAGAGCGCTGTCTTTCTGGTTATCAATGTCAGTCTGCGTACGATCAGCATCCCAGACCCGGATATCGCGAATCTGGCCATCATACGCCTGTGAAGACTGGAAGCCACCGCCCACACTATCCTGCTCCTGGCCAAAGACCAGTGCACCACCATCTTCAATGGTATACCCCTGTTTTAACGTACCGCTGTACTGCTCAGTACCATCGACAAAGACCTTGGTATTACCGGTGGCACTGTCCCATGTCCATGCGATGTGGTGCCAGTTACCATCGGACACATCAATACCGGTACTCAGGTATGAGTTATCAATGCCCAGTTCAAGGTTTTCCTGGCCAAACAATAGAATCTCATTGTCACTGTTTGATGTGGCGTAGGAGAAAATACCTTCTGCTGAGCCGGTGGTTTTTACCCAGGTTTCGATGGTAAATGAAGTGCTGGGGAAGCCGGATACCGGGTTGGCAATCAGGTAATCCGATGCATTGCCCGACAATGACAGAGAGTAGTTTTGATCCAGTATTCCGGGAACCTGGTTGTACTGGCTGACATTGATGGCTGTGGTAGCTGCTGTACTGTCATCGGTTCCGTCATTGACAGTAATGCTCAGTGTGCGTTGTGCCGTGCTGCGGTCATTGGCGGTATTCTGGTAGCTAACCGATTCCAGAGCGGTTTCATAGTCTGCCAGTGTCGCCGAGCCACTGAGTGTCAGGGTGCCATTGGCTGAATCCCAGCTGCCAGTGATGCCGTTCTGGTCGGTAAATGCCAGGATATCTTCACTGCTGCTGTAATTGCCGGTGATCTGCACGGTGGCACTTTGCAATGTGGTAGAGTCCACATCGGTCAGGGTCAGATCACCATCAATAATCCTGAGGTCACCATTGGCCGTGTAGTTGAGAGCATCCAGCCCTGTGAGTTCAGCCGCATCATTAATGGCAGAGACATCGATGGTCAATGTCTGTTCTGTACTGTTGGCCAGACCATCACTGACGGTAAAACCAATAGAGGCATAGCCTGTGCCATTAGCATCCTGTGCCGGGGTGTACGACAGCTGGTTGATATTGGCAGCAGCAATGCTCTGGTTGGCACTGATCGCGGACCCGTTGAGGGTCAGTGTCCCGGCAGCAGGCAGTTGAGTGATGGTAATGGATTGCAGACTGTCATTGCTGTCGGTATCCGAGAAGCCAAAATCTGCCGTGGTAAAGGAGAGACTCTGGTCTTCATTGACACTCAGGGTACTGCTGGCAGCGACGGGAATATCATTGGTGCCATTGATGGTGAAGGTCAGCTGGTGCTCAGTACCATCAAATGAGGTGATGGTCAGGGTGTCGGTGAGGCTTTCGCTGCTGCCCAATTGTTGGATTACGGCCTGACTGTTGTCAGCGCTGTAGCTCCAGGCTCCAGTGTTATCGATGATCAGGTTGCCATAACTGCCGTTCACGGTAGCCGCAGTGAAGCTGCTCTCTCCCGCGTCAACATCGGTAATGCTTAAGGTACCGGTGGCGGTTAATGTACTGCTGTTGTCTTCTGTGAGAGTGGCACTGTCATCACCGGTGATCACAGCAGCATCATTGACACTGTTAATGGTAATGGTGCGGGTAATGCTGCTGCTCTGGGCATCGGCACCGTCAGCATTGCCCAGGTCATTGATGCTGGCGGAGAGGGTTGCTGTGCCGTGGAAATTGCTGGCTGGCTGATACTGCAGGCCATTGATGGCGCTGTTCAAGTCAGTCAGATTCCCCTGCAGAGTCATGGTTGCCGAGTTATCCGCACCGGCGGTGATGGTGACACCACTGGTTGATGCCAATTGCAGGGTACCGTTGGTGATGGTTAGCGTAACTTCAACGGTATCACTGCCGGAATCCGCGTCGGAGAAGCTGATGGTGTTGATGGCAAAGGCCTGGTCTTCACTGGTCTCCCTGGGGGCTTCTTCCCAGCTTGCCCCAAAGCGCTGCAAGTCATTGCGGGCAGGTCCGGCATCCACCACATCACCACTGCCACCACTCATGGGGTAATAGCTGATCAGGTTACTCTCGGTTCCGGTCAGGGCGGAGTCTTTCTGGTTATCAATGTCAGTCTGTGTGCGATCAGCATTCCAAACCCGGATGTCACGGATCTGACCATTGTAGGCCTGGGATGTATCGAAGCCGCCCCCAACACTGTCCTGTTCCTGGCCAAACACCAGGGCACCACCATTCTGGATGGAATGTCCCTGGGCCAGGGTGCCGGAGTATTGCTGACTGCCATCAATAAAGACGCGGGTGCTGCCGGTTGCACTGTCCCAGGTCCAGGCCACGTGATGCCAGTTGCCATCAGCGATATTAATACCGGTTGAAACATTGCTGCTACCGATATAAAGCCTCAGGTCTTCCTGGCCAAATAATAGGATTTCATTGTTATTGCTGGGCACGGCATAAGAGAACAGTCCATCTCCACTGCCAGAGGTTTTGAACCAGGACTCAATGGTAAACGAGTCCGATGGGAAATCGGACACCGGGTTAGCAATCAGATAATCGGTGGCATTTCCAGTCAGGGACAGGGAGTAGTTCTGGTCGAGTACACCGGGAATCTGGTTAAACTGGCTAACATTAATGGCGGTCGTTGTCGCGATACTGCTGTCAACACCGTCGTTAACCGTGATGCTGATGGTTCGCTGGGCGGTATCCCGGTCATTGCTGGTATTCTGGTAGCTGATGGACTCCAGGGCCGTTTCATAGTCCGCCAGAGATGCTGATCCGCTTAAGGTCAGGGTGCCGCTGGCTGAGTCCCAACTACCGTTGATGCCACTTTGATTGGTAAACGACAGGGCATCTTCGCTGCTGTTGAAATTGCCGGTGATCTGAACGGTGGCACTTTGCAGTGTGGTGGAGTCCACGTCGGCCAGGGTCAGGTCACCATCGATAATCCGGAGATCTCCGTTGGCGGTGTAGTTCAGGGTATCCAGATTCGTTACTTCAGCAGCATCATTCACCGCCGTGACATCAAACGTCAGGGTGTGCTCGTTACTGTCGAGTTGGCCATCACTGACGGTAAACCCGAAAAAGGTATAACCCGTACCATTATCATTGAGCGCGGGAGTATAAGTCAGAAGACTGATATCGGAAGCGGTAATGGACTGGTTAGCCGTGACGGCGACCCCGTTCAACAGGAGTGAACCAGCGGCTGGCAGGCTGGTGATGGTAATGGATTGCAGTGTGTCGCCGCTGTCCACATCACTGAAATTGAAATCACCGATGGTGAACGTATAACTCTGGTCCTCATTCACCGTGAGTGTGTTGTCCGCAGCGGTAGGAGCGTCGTTAACTTCGGTAAAGGTAATGGTTGCCGAGGTGGCGGCGGTGATTGCCGGGCCATCGGTCAGGGTCACCTGGTAGGCCGGTGCGGTATTGCTGCCATCGTGGGTAAAGCTGACAGTGCCATCCAGCAGCTGTTGCTGGGTAAAGCTGAAGGTACCATCACCGTTGTCGGTTGCACCGCTCAGTGAGCCATTCTGGATGTTGCTGAGGATGAACGTCAGGCTGTTGTCATCGTGGTCGGGGTCGGTTGCACTGAGATTGTCAGAACCGAGAATCACCGTAGCACCTTCGTCAATTGCTAGTTCGTTAGTGATCAGCTGCGGTCCATCGTTCACTGCGGTGATGGAAATGCCCCGGTTGACTTCGTTACTGGTGATATGGCCATCAGAGACGGTAAGGCTGATCACCCGGCCGGTAATATCGGGGTTGTCGGAGCTGTTGCTGTAAGTAACGGAGCGCAGAGCGGCTTGGTAATTGGCCGGTGAGGCATTACCGGACAGAGTGAGTGTACCAGAGGCTGCATCCCAGCTGCCGGTGATGCCGTTCTGGTCAGTAAAGTGCAGGGTATCTTCACTGGCGACATAGCCATCGCTGATGGAAACGGTGGCGGACTGGATATCCTCAACATCCAGTTCAGTCAGTTCCAGGTCGTCAGCAACAGGGCTGGCAGGATCATTTTCTGTATAGGAAACGATGCTGTCGTATAAGATATTATCTCCGCTCAGTACTGCACCCAATGTTGCAGTGCTAGTGACTTGAAGTGCTGCACTTCCGGTATTTTCCCAATAGACCAGTTCAAAACTATAAAAACCATCCGCTGGAGCTGTATATGATCCGGTTGTTGCTTCAGCGGGTCTTAAGCCGAAAAACTCACTGATGTTCTGCCCGCCAATATTGAGACGGAATCCATCGTCAGAAGTGACTGTAAAGTCATGCTGGCCGGCTTCCAGTTGAATGAAGCCTGTGAAGCGGAAACCAAGGGTTTCCATTGCGTTATTACTAATATCAGTGCTTAGCGTATGAGCATCATCCCCCAGAAATTCTCCCAGAGTTCCGAAGTTTCCATAATTCAGATTACTTGCTGTAAACGTTGCAGTAGGTGTGTTGTTGACCAGATTACCGAGGTCGGTCAGGTTATTTATTGCTGAATCAGTTTCAAAGACCTCGCCAAGTAGTCCTGAACCACCGCCAGTTGCCGGATCTCCAAGACTTAAAATAGGCGCATCATTGGTGCCGGTGATCGTTACGGTTACCACCTGATCAACAGTACCACCGTTGCCGTCATCGACTGTTACCGTGTAATTCTGAGTCAGGGTCTCACCGGCTGCCAGATGGTCAATGTCCGCATCCGGTACGCTGAAGGTCCAGTCTACCTGGCCAGTGCCATCATTGGTGGTGTTGTTGCTGACGGTTGGGGTAAAGGTGCCGAGGTAACCTGTGGTGTCGGAAGTGACGCTGACGGTCTGCACATCAGTGAGATCGACGTCGGCGATGGTAAAGGAACCATTGTCGGACAGGGTAGCGGTGTTCTCGCCACTGGCACCATCGGTGATTTCGGTCACCGCACCAGTGACATCAGTGGCGGCAGTAATGGTGGGCACGTCGTTGGTGCCGGTGATGGTCACGGTCACCTGCTGATCCACGGTACCGCCGTTGCCATCGTTGATGGTTACCGTGTAGGTCTGGGTCACCACCTGGTCTTTGGCCAGGTAATCGATGTCGGCATCGGGCACGCTGAAGGTCCAGTCCACCTGGCCGGTACCATCCCCCGTCGTATTGTTGCTGACGGTTGGGGTGAAGGTGCCGAGGTAACCGCTGGTGTCGGAAGTGATGCTGACGGTTTGCACATCGGTGAGATCCACATCGTCGATGGTAAAGGAACCACTATCGGATAGGGTAGCGGTATTTTCACCGGTACCGCCGTCGACAATTTCAGTGACCGCGCCAGTGACATCGGTGGCCGCAGTAATGGTGGGCACGTCGTTGGTGCCGGTGATGGTCACGGTCACCTGTTGATCCACGGTGCCGCCGTTGCCATCGTTGACCGTCACCGTGTAGGTCTGGGTCACCACCTGGTCT
>NZ_JOJP01000001.1:3667559-3690760 GCF_000710775.1 Endozoicomonas elysicola | reverse complement strand
GCATCGGGCACGCTGAAGGTCCAGTCCACCTGGCCAGTGCCATCGTTAGTGGTGTTGTTGCTGACCGTCGGGGTGAAGGTGCCGAGGTACCCGCTGGTGTCGGAGGTGACACTGACGGTCTGCACATCGGTCAGGTCGACGTCGGCAATGGTGAAGCTGCCGCCGTCGGACAGGGTACTGGTATTTTCACCGGTGCCACCATCGACAATCTCGGTCACGGCGCCAGTGACATCTTTGGCCGCAGTGATGGTGGGCACATCGTTGGTGCCGGTGATAAGAATATTGACAGAAGACTCTGAACTTAGTCCTTCATCATCACTCATTCGGTAACGAACAGTGATTGCTTCAGTTTCACCGATACCCAGATGATCAAAGTCTCTATCGGGTTCAAATACCAGAAGCTTGTTGTCTATACTAACTAAGCCCTTATTTATGACTGGGTTACCAAAGTCATCCATAACTTCTACAAAATCAAGGCTGAAGCTGTTGTAATTGTCGGTAAAGTCCTGATCCAGATCATTTGCCAAAACATCAATGGTTATTCTCTGGTTTTCCTGTATTGCTTCATTATCTATCTGTGCGTCAGGCGTTTCATTAATATCATTGATATTTATCGTTATTGTGGCTCTTTCAGTCAAATTTCCACTATCAGCTACCTGTATAATGAGGTTATAACTGGGTTTTGCTTCATAATCTAAGTTTCCAGTTACAGTAATCTCTCCGGTAGTAGAGTTAATAGTAAAACTGCCCTCTTCATTTCCTGCAATTATCGAATAGGTTAAACTTTGAGAACTGCCCTGGTCGCTGGCAGATACGATACCAACCACTGATGACCCATCTGTCGATGCATTTTCATTAATATTGAAAGACTGGCTCTGAATTTCAGGTGTCTGGTTTATCAGGGGAGGAGGGGGGGCTTCTTCGGCGTTACCAGATGATTCAAAAATACCGAATGTGATTTTAGTAAAATACTGGGAAAGTTTATCCCAGATCCGGGTTTGTCCGGTATCTTCTTTATTGACTATGAATTGTGAATCGTATCTTCGGTATTCCTCTATTTCACTGTTTTGTTGATCATTATTGTTGGGGTTACTTTCTAATGACTGGGAGCTTTCAATACTTTCAGCTAAAGAAATTATTGGTCCACTTTCTGTTCCTGAAGCTGTTGCTTCAAATTCTTCAATAATATTCAATCCCATCTTCATTTTCTGCTGACTTTGAAGTGAGATAATTTGCCCATTGATTAACTCAATGGAAGTGACTGCTCCGGAACTGTTTAAAACGGTTTCATTAAGATAAACAGCATCACCAGGCTGAACATTTCTTTTGTTCCCCTGTGTATCAATGATTTCAATTGGTCCATTGGCTTCTTTGATAAAGCCTAAAACGGGTGAATTATTCGTCGAATCCATGACTCCAGATATCCTGACCCATCCTATTAATCTTAATAGATGGGATAGGAGGTGTTTTAATTATTTTTAGATTGTTGTTTTTAAAGCGTTTATTTCAGGTTTGTGCTTTGTTTATCAGTTAGTTACCGTCTCCATGATCCAGATTATTGTTATTGATCAGGTTATTAAGAATGTCGGTATCATTGCTGCCCAAGGTAAACAAATCAACATCTTTGAAGGTGACCCGTTTGGTGACATCCCCATCGGCCTCCGGGCGAATCTCCATAATGGTATCACTACCACTGGTGACAAAGTGGAAGTGTTGATCAAGGCTGTCGCTGGCATCCACCAGAATATCGTCCAGCTTCAGCAGGTCACCTTCATCCGTGCTGAAATCAGTAATAACCAGGTCCGCGGGGTTCTGACTGTTGCCATTGATGTTGAAATCAAAGGTATCAGCTCCATAACCACCGGTAGCGGTGACATCATCGTGATTGATGATAAAGAAGTCATCACCGACATCACCGATCAGTGTTTTCAGGGTGTTGCCTGACGTATGACTGAAGCCTGCGACCCGATCACTGATCGTATCAATCGTGTTTCCTGCACTGTCACCAAGACTATTGCCTGTATAACTGAATAACAATTGCTCATCGCCGCCGACTTGGTTCCCATCAAAAGTAACACTTGCTTCCTGGCCGCTGACCGTAATACTGGTGATTACACGATCAACACCGTCCACTTTGACCGTAAACTCTGTATTAGTGGGAGCTCCTGAAATCGCTTCAGAAAAGTCCAGTACCAGTTCATTCCCAGAGACCAGAGAAGAGCTGAGGTTAGGGGCGCTCAGGTCAGATTGAGTTACTGAACCTGAAACCAGAGCATCGGTAGTTGCAGTATTGCCCGCCAGATCTTTGATAAATCCGGCACCGATATCTATCTGATCATTACTGTAATCACCTCCAGAGTTACTTTCGATATCAACCCCTTTGGCAGCAGCCAGTTCAATACTGAGTCGCGTGTTATCGACCACTTTTGCAGAAAGGACATCATCTTTAGTGAAACTAAGAGCCAGAGATCCATTGACGTCATAACTCAACTTGCTCCAGTCAAGAATAAGCCTGAGTTCTGTACTCTCAGCAGAGGCGTTGGCACTGAGGATATCATTGAAGCCAGTTCCATTGAGGGTAAGAACATCCGCATCAGGATCGTATTGTGCTGACGTAATAGTTGAAGCAGGGTTAGTGGTGTCAATATGGATCTCTTTAGACCCAGCCATGGTGGCTTCGCTGCTTAATCCATTAATTGCCGTACTGGATACATCAACCGTTCCGCTATTTGGACCGCCATCGCCGTAGAAACGGCCACCATTGGTATTAATTGTGGTTACATTCAGGCTATTAACGGAGTCTCCAGCCTGAATGGTATAGGAGAAATTAAATACCCGGGATTTTGTGTCGTCCGATTCAACCAGCGTGGCAGTTTGGCCATTATTGAGTGTTAATGTTGGAGTACCACTTGATGTATCCACAATCACTTTCTGATTAAAGCTGACCGTTATATTGATAACATCACCGACTTTGTAGATACCGTTAGCAGTGGTTGAAGATATCGCATCCAACTCAGCCAGGTTGGCACTGTCAGTCCTGCGGTATGTGCTGAACTTAAGGTCCTGATCAGCAAGTTCCAGAGTTGAATTATTATCTGCTGAGTCTATAAGCCAGCCCTGGTCGATACGGATGTTCATATCCTGAGAGAAAGACTGCTCACCGTTCCAGTTGGCAAAATAGCTGAATCCTTCCCAACTCTGGAAACGTTCATACCCATCGGTTGTCAATTTCAATGTAGCCCGAGTATTGATTCCCCCATGTTTAGTGAAGAAATCAATATCCCCTTCATTGAAGAAATAACTGGTTGGATTATCAAAGTCATCAGTTCCGCTGATGACGAGTTTTGACCAGTCAATATCATAGGTGTTTGTCAATGACTCACCGTTGCTTCCGGGCCAGGTCTGGTTGGAATCAAACTCAAAATAGCCAGCCCAGAAAAAGAAGTTGGTGATTGAAAAGCTCGGAGCTGATGTATCCACAGTGATATCAGCCTGACTGGCCAGTGAGTCACCATTGCTTCCAGTGGGAAGGCTGGCCGCATTCAGGTCATTACCTGAGAGATCCCGTATAGTTGCCCCTGTCAGTGAAAGGCTGGAAACATCCAGGTCAGAGACATTATGGCCAGCAGGAATAGTGTAATTGAAGACCAGCTTGTCAGATCCGGAACCACTGGCATAGGTTGCCTGACCACCTGTATTCAGATTTAACGCAGGAGAGCCAGTTACATTAACGGCTTCACTGATGGCTACTTCTATTTGAATCACTTTTCCGGCGTTGTAGTCTCCATCTGCGGTCAAACTTTGGATTTGCTGGATATCCGGAGCATTCACATCGATAGTGCCTGTACTGGTCTGGGCAAGGGCATCATTACTGTTCAAGGCGGGCAGGGTGGTAACCAGTGAATTTCCTGCAGCATCAAAAATCATGGTTCCTGACGGAATGGAGAGTGCACTGATAGTGCTGTAATTCAGGTTGCTGCTGTTTTCACTGTTACCACTACCAACGGTATAAATGAACTTTAAGGTATTGCTTCCTGCTCCGCTGTCATACAAAGCAGTAGCACCATTATCCAGTGCAAGGCTGGGTCTGGTCTGATTATCTGCAAGGTTAACACCACTGATATTCACGACTTCACTGAGTTCAACCAGAATGGCTACTTCATCGCCCGGTTTGTAATTTCCAGACTCTTCCAGACGTACCTGCAATACGGTTGGTGCAGCGATGTCAGAATAATCCAGTGTCAAGTCGGAGGTACTCACGGTGTTCTCATTTCCTGCGAGGTCTCTCAGAAACCCTGCCTGAATATCGATACCGTCTTCAGCACCTTTGTACCCAAAAACATTTTCAAGCTCTGAGGCTTTACTGTCTGTCAGCTGGATGGTCAGAGTATCCGAGCCAGCCAGACGTGTTGAATTAATATCACTGGCTGAGATAGTCACATTCTGGGTTACTCCATCATCCTTGTCGATATCAATAACCAGTTTGCTCCAATCGAGTCTGGCAGTGATATCTGAGGTAGCGCTCTCGCTGTTGTTCAATAGCTGGTCAAAGTTACTCCCTTGCAGCAATAACTGATTATTGTCTTCATCATAAGCGACACTGGTTATTGTTGTTGTTGGCAGCGATGTATCCACCACAATCTGGCTGTTGCCTGCCAATGCTTCAGAGGAATTAGTTGTCGGCAAGGTCAGGTTTACATCATTTCCGGCACCATTTTCCAGAGAGCTGACGGCGGGTAAACCTATGAATGCATTATTGAACGTCAGCGAGCTAATATCTCGATAATTGAGATCATCAATGTTTTCACCCGCAGACAGCGTATGTCGGAAAACAAACTCACGGGTACCACTACCGGATACATAAACGGCATTACCACCGTAGGGGTTACCACTATCAGGCTGACGGTCATTTAGAAGCAGCAAGAGAGGATCATTATTTTCATCATAGTTTTGCAGCGTCACTTTCTCGCTGAAGCGAACGCGGATCACTATCTCATCTCCAACATTGTAGCTTCCATCTTCGGTATCCGCTGATACACTGAGGACCGAAGCGCCACTGGTTGTAACATCAACAGTTGCATCAGTCAGTGCATCGGTGGATGAACGGTTACCAGCCTGATCACCAATAAAGCCCGGGTTAATGGTCAGCGTTACATCTCCATTAATGGTGCTGAAGCCGTTATTACCAAGAATTGTGTCAACGCCATCGTCAATCACGATCTCAAGTTGATTGCTATGAACCCTTACCGAGCCAACATCAGATGCATTCAGTCTGATATTGTCAAAGCTGTCATCAGGCTGTTTCAGTTTGATAATGAGATTATCCCAGTCAAAGCGGTTCAGTTCGTTCCCCTGCAGCGATATGCCGGTATTTTCATCACTTCCCAGCAATGTGCTGAAACCAGATCCACTTAGGGTTAATTCCAGATCATCAGAACCTTCCGGGGACAGTGTAACCCCAGTAATTGAAACCTCAGGGGCATTACCGTCGACTCTTAAATCAGCCTGTTCTGCAAGGGCATTGATATCTGATTGTTTTACCGCAATGGTTTTAATCAGTAGGCTTTTATCGACACCCGAGGCTGCTGAGGAGTAGGCTCCCACTGAGAGCGTAAAATCATCAAAGGCTGAATTTCTGCCATCATTGACCGTATTGTAGGTAGCGTTGCTGCCGTCAACGGTATAGCTGTCAATGACCAGTGCATTATTGGTGTTGATATGACCGGTAATGATCAAATCATGAAATTGATTGTCATCGGGGATGCCTGCTTCAAAAGCAAAACGGTTATTGGTACTGGCAGCGGCAGGGTCTCCCAGTGATATATTCATACTGCCAGAATTCATGACAGTCATGGATATCTGGAAGCCGGATTCCTTAAATGATTCCAGTTCATCACTGGTAAACTGGTAATACATGTTAGGCAGATCCGAGGCACCGTCGGATAAGTAGTCCTGAATCAAAAAGGCCTCTGCTGTGGAGCCTTCACCATCAAGGCTGATGTATTTAATATTGTCATCAAAGGACTGGGTATCGACGGCTGTCAGGGTTGTTTCACGAATGTCGCCTTCTCTGATTTCATCATTATCAAAGAAACTCCACCCGGCCGTTTCGAGCGCCGCTTTGCTCATCAGGTCTGCAGCATTAAAGTCAACCAGGGTTTCCACCACTGGAACCATGAGAACAGCATTATTTCCCGAAAGGTCTTTTATAGATCCTCCATTAAGCTGGAGTGCACTGGGGCTATGGACGTCAAGATCGGGTGTCTCATCTCCTGCCTGAATGGTATATTCAAAAACCAGTTGTTGAGTGCCGGAGCCTGAGCTGAAACTGGCTGCACTGATCTGGTTTCCTGTACCCATCAACAAAATGGGCTCACCAGTGACTTCTACAGGTTCATCAAAATTCACCTGAAGTCGAATGACGGAACCAGAGGCAAACTCTCCATCGGCGCTCAGGTTGCTGACGCTGGTGATGCTGGGTGCAGCACCATCCGGTGGCAGGACAAAAATCTCTACACCAGCAGTATTCGCATCGCTCATGGTATTACCGGCAGCGTCCTGGAAAAAACCATCACTGGTAATCCGAATCAGATCCTGCCCCCCTGCATTACCAAATCCTGCGGTTGCTCTCATGGTGGCCAGTTTGCTGCTGTCCAACTTGATATAAAGCTCCTGATCATTAACCGCAAGGGTGGAACTGATATCAGAAGCGGTAAAGATGATGTCGGTATTGCTGCCGCTGTTGTTTACGATACGCCATGACAGTTTTGTCCAGTCCAGCCTTGAGGTCAGATCTGTGTTAGACATCTCTCCCGGAGATAGAAGGGAGTTGAATCCTCCTCCAGTGAGAACCAGTACGCCTGCTTCATTGACTACGCTGTTATCAGTCAGTCCAACGGTTGGGATTACGCTGTCTACTTGAATTGTATTCTGCTGAGCCAGCCCCTCAGCGGCATCAAGGTTTGGCAGTGTTAAGCTGGCATTATTGCCAATAAGGTCTGTGATTGTTCCACCATTCAGGCTTAATGCTGTGGTTGAAAGTGCACTGAGATCGGCAGATTCATCTGGGCTCTCTATGGTGTAGGTAAACGACAGAGTATCCGTTCCTGAGCCACTGCTATAAGTGGCCAGTCGGTCGAGTGTTCCGGTTTCCAGCAGCAGGGTTGGCTGGCCAGAAACCTCGACCCGTTCTGAAAATTGTATTTTCACAGTTACCGTATTGCCAGACTGGTACCACTGGTTTGCGTCATCACTGAAGATCCGGGTAACATCTGGTTCACTGTCGCTATCCGTGGTGTTGGTCACGGTAAAGCTGGAAACATTAGCAACATCATTACCAGCACTGTCTTCAATCCGGTCACTGTTCAAATCATTGCTGGCGGCAGGTGCGTTATAGTCAATGCTAACCTGCTGTCCATCGATTACTGGTTCATTCAGGGTGAGGGTGACTTGGTGGCCATGAATGGCTATGTTGCTGATAGATTTGCTCTGGCCTTCAGCCAATACTGTAAATAAAGATGGGGTTAGTGTAGTGCTGGTATTGAGTTCTTCATTTAGTGTCAGTATCAGGGTACTACCATTAATTTCTGCAGAGTTCAGATTGGGTGAGATAGAGTCAGTGATATTGGTTATAGCGACATCACCATGGTTGAACGCTACTGCATCAAAACCTCTTAGATCCTCAATGCTATCCGAGTTTACTGAATTATCACCAATGTCCCATTGGGTGCGGTTGATGGTGTAAATGGAGCGGGAGCCGGCAATATTCATCACGCCCAGCTCACCAGCACTGATATTTTCACTGAACTGGTGAGCGATTTTTTCATCACCATCAACGATCAGTGTGACCTTGTTATCGACAATTGTGACTTCCGTGTGACGTGAAACATCAAAATTTGATGGGTCTGAACTATTATTTGATGCTTTTGTTGTAGCCGTTCCATTTACAAAATGCAGAATGCGCCATTCAGATGTTCCACTACCGTCGTAACTACCAATGGCTTTGAAGTCATTGGCATTTACATAGTCAAAAACAATAAAGGCATTTCGTGAGCCAAAGTCATCGGTTGGCGTTACGGCGAAATCAAGGTAAAGATCGTCACTTCTATTGGCGCTGTTCAGGGTATTGATCAGAACTACATTGTTGTCGGAAACCGAGGTCAGGGTTAGTGTGTCTCCGTTCAGTGAAGCTGTCCCGCCAGTACCCACAGAGAACCCACTTTGGAAGTCAGCGGTTGTTTTGGGTTTATAATTCAGTGTAACGGACTCACCGTCAGTAACCGGGCTGGCCAGCTCCAGGATAACCTTATTACCACTGACAGAAGTACCATTTATGTTTCTGGCAACGCCTCCAACTTGAACGTCGACAATAGAGTCTCCAGTCAGTGTCATGGGTTGGCTATTGCTATTCAGATCACTGGCAGTGGTGCCTCCACCTTCTTCGAAGTCATAAGCGTGATAGGTATCGCCAGTCAGGCCTGAGGCAAAGTTGGCAAAGTCAGAGGCGTTGTAGAGGTCAGATATTTCGGTGGAAGAAAGGTCCCGGTCAACGATCAGGATATCATCGATAGCTCCATCCATTGGATCATCATGGCTCCAGTTGCTCTTACCAACGTAGTTGTTGGCCCGAACCATGACCGGAGGAACAGCAGCACCGGTTGTTTCTGCCTCAAAAGTACCGTTTTTATAAACTTTCAATGTACCGTTGCTGCTGACCGTTGCTGCAATATGAACCCATTCTCCCAGGGTGAAGAAATCCTCGATATCAACAGGGTATTCGGTACCAGTACCACTTCGAACTGAAAAACGAAGGTCACTACTGTCACCAATATGGGCCATAACGATATTGTCATCACCATCGCCATCACCAAAATCAAAAATTCTGGACCAGGTTTGTGAAAAATCATCGTAGCGAACCCATGCAGCAAGGGTCATGGTGCCGCCAATGGAAAGCCCATCAATTTCACCGGTACCTTCAAAGCCATTAAATTCAAGCCCGGTTCCATGGCCGTTCTTGCCGGCTCCCCATTCAACTCCCATGAGCCCAGCGCTTTCATTCAGTTCTTCGGAGTAGGTGAGGGTGATGATATCTCCATCAACCACCGCACTGTTGAGGGTTGGAGGGGTTGTGTCGGTATTGTTCTCGACCAGTGCACCGGCAAAACCGTTGCTGGTATTGCCCTGGGCGTCCTGAACTGCAGCACCACCATTGTTGGTTGCATTTGCAGCACTGTAAGACAGTCTTACAATATCAGCATCAATGACCGGACTGTCCAGCGTCAGGGCCATTTGACTGCCCGAGATACTGACATTGGAAACCGTACGACTACCACCACCAATCAGTGAAATAGTAAAGGCACTGCTGTCAGGCAGATTGGCTGAGTCAAGGTTCTCGTTATAGTTGACGATCAACTGATCACCGTCCACCGTCATATCCTGACGAACCGGTGCAACCCCATCAGGGGTGACGGTAGCTGAGAAGTTGGTCAGTACAGCAAATGGATTAATGCCACCCTGTTCCTGGACTGGGTCGTTACCGGGTGTGTAACTGACCTGAACATTGGCACCAAAGCTGACCGCACTGTCCAGACTCAGGCGAATCTGGGTACTGTTCAGGTAAGAGACGTTGAGTACATTAACAGTACTGCTGTCTACCGATACGGCAAAGTCAGCCAGAGCTGGAATGCTGTTGATGTCCATGTCTTCACTGAAGGTAAGAACCAGATTCTGGGTGTTAGCGACCACTTCAGCCATTGAGAGGGTAGGAACATTACCAGAGAAGGTGACGGTCTGGGTTACGGTGGAGACCGTATTGGTGTTGTCGGTTTGAGTGGCAGTGATTTCCAGCTGGCCATCTGAAAGTTGATCGATATCCAGTACTTCACCAGCCAGACTCCAGGTACCATCAGCGTCAACATTAATGGTTTTGACTGCAGTGTTATAGAGTGCCGAAACATCATCAGCGGTCAGGGATGCATTAAAAATTTCCAGACCAGCTGCATCGCCAAGGTAATCACCATTGCCAAAATTGAAACTGGCCTGCCAGCCAAAGTCAGATTGCGTATCCGGCCCTGAAGCCAGTTCAACACCATCCACGTAAAGTCTTTGGCCACCAATGCTACTTCCGTAAGTATGAACAACGTGATGCCACTCTCCATCATCAAACTGGTTTGCACCAGTAATGTACTGATGGCCGTTCACACTGTCCCAGACACTGGCCCGAATTTGTCCATTAACAAGATCGATATATCGATCAGAACCCGCTCCCTGGGATCCGTCCGTACCATTAATTGTAAACAGCCTTGCATTGCTGTCTGTGGTTTTTATCCAGAATGAAACGGCATAATCAGTCTCCGAGACATTCAGGTTGCCGGTAAGACTGTCATTAACCCCGTCAAAATGGAGTGCCTGTCTGGAGCTATCCTGAGATCCCTGGTTTGGACCGTCGACATAGCTGGCAGATCCACCATTAAATGTAACCGTACTATCACCGTTAAGGTTTCCATTTAAAGACCAGCCTGCCTGAGGGGCAGGGACTGAGTCAGACCGAATGGTGAGCTCAACAGTGGCACCGGGTTCACCGACGCCCGTTACCAGAACGGTATTCTCTTCCTCAGCACTGATCTGGTTGTCATCCATTACTGGCGTATTGATAGACAGGGTATGAGTGGTGATCAGCTGACCGTTGCTCTGCAATTGACTGAGGATTTCGGCATTGGTATTGCCCAGGGCGGTCAGGTCAACGTTTTCCAGAACAATATGCTGAACAACATCTCCTCCAGCGGTCCTGCTGACGTCGATCACGGTATCTGAGCCATCCAGACGGAAGTGAAGAAACTGATCCAGTGCCGTTGACTCTTCACCGGTCAGGAAGGCGTGAAGGTCAAGGATATCGCCACTGGCACCGACGGCAAAGTCGGTAATTCGGTCAGTGGCAGGAGCGCCTACGGTGCCTTCGTCACCCGGCTGCCAGACCAGTCGATCCCGGCCGGCTCCTGTGGTGACCGTGTCGTTGTCGGCACCGCCGGTAATGATATCGTTACCGCTGGAGCTAGCAATTGTGTCATTACCAGCACCCCCTTCCAGGGTATCCACTTCAGGCAATACACCCTGAAGACTGACATTGTTAAGAATGGTGCCCTGACCGTCATTCTGGCCGGATACCTCGCGAATCATCAGTGTCTGACGGGTGCCATCACCGCTCAGGTTAACGGTATGGGTTGCCCAGCTGGTACCGATACTGACGGTCTGCTCATACTGGTCTCCCCACCAGATTTCGACATCACCGGAATTGGCCAGGCGGGTATAGGCTTCAAACGACAGGGTATAGGTTTCGCCATTGAGGGTATCAACCTGCTGGTAGATGGCATCGACATCGGTGTTATTGCCGTCCAGTTCAAGTTTAGAGGTAGTATCATCTGAAGAGGCAACCCATGAGGTACTGTGGCTATGAACTTCCCAGTCCCCATTGGGAAGTGAGTTGACATCTACGCCAGATGTATACTGTGCATTGGTAATACTTCCTGTACTAACAGCTCTCCAGCTGGATGTATCGGTTGCAAAATTGCCATTGGTAAGAAGCTCTCCGCTGTTTCCACTTCCATCAGCCAGCAAACCTGTGACACTGACACTGTTGATCATCGGACCAACGGTTGTATTTTGACTGGGAACTTCCCGGAGCATCACACTTTGTTCTGTTCCATCACCAATGACACTGACGGTGAAGGTTTGCCAGCCTGTCTGATTCAGCGTGATGGTTTGTATATGGACGCCATCCCACCAGATTTCAAAGTCTGAGGAGTCAGTGGCCCTTGGAGAAGCTTCAACCGTGACTGTGTAGGTTGCATCATCGACTGTTGAGAATGATTGCACGATGCCATCAACATTATTGACAGCATCAAGGGTTACTTTCTTTGATGTATCCGTAATTGTATTCAGAGCACTGGCATTCCAGGACTCGGTTTCAATTTGTGGCAGCAGTGTAGCATCGACGGTTTCACTGGTATTAATAATCGAGGCCGTATTCACGGCTTTCCAGCCATTGAGAATCACATCACGGTAGTTGCCATGATCGGTTACTGTCGTGAAGTTATTTAACTCTGAGTTTTCCAGTAATTCATCATACCGACCGCCGGTATTTAGCTGGTTGCCCTGGATAATATCATCACCAGCACCGCCGCTGATCTGGTCACTGCCAGCACCGCCTTCCATCAGGTCGATACCAGTACCACCGGTGAGTGTGTTGTCCTCACCGTCGCCACGACCGACCGTGGCATTGTATTCGGTGAGCGGACTGTTGTTTCCACCGCCATCGGTGGAAGTGACCCGGATAGTAAGAGGGTCGCCATTATTTAAGGTGACGGGTGGTGTAAAGCTCCAGGTACCATCACTGGCTACAGTAGCACTGTAGTTAATGCTGTTAATGGTGAAGTTCAGGGTGGTATCGGGCTGACCGGTACCGGTAATGACCGACTGAAAGTCATTATTTAAACTGATAGAGTTGATTTCTGGCGCCACCGGTGGCAGATCATTGACCGCAATGGTCAGGCTGCGGGTGATGGAGAGACCGCCATTATCGGAAGCCGTAATATCCAGACTGATGGAGGTTTCTGTGTCGGCATTGATGGTTTCTCCGGCTTTCAGCTTGAGAATGCCATTCTCTACCGTGAATCGGTTGTCACTGAGGGTGTAGTTGTGCGTGCCAAATGCACCCTCTGGAGAGTCGGGATCAATGATGTACACGGGGCCAACTTCAGCGCCATCCTGCCACTCATCAATGCGGGCTTCACCTTGGTAGAGGGAGGCTATTTGAGTGGTGGTCAGTCCCTGGCTGTAGACCTGTACGCTGGCTATTTCACCTTCAAAATATTGGTTGCCAGAAGGGTATGCCGTATAGCCAAGGCTGATCGAGGTCTGGCTGGTAAAGTTGGACACGTCGGATGAGCCTGATGCTACTTCTACCCCATCAACGTAAATTTTCTGACCATCAGCACTGCCACCAAAGGTGTGCACGACCTGGTGCCATTCACCGTCATTAAATGTGTCTGTTGATGTAATGATTTCACCAGATGACCATAGACGCCCTTTTAGCTGACCATTTTCCAGCCACAGGTTACGGTCATGGCCACCACCATCAACCTGGAAAATACCGCCATTGGCTGAGTCTGTCTTAAACCAGAGTGCGACGGCATAACTGGTTTCGGATACATTCAATGATGCCGTAAAGTGATCATTACTGCCGTCAAACTGCAGTGCTGAGCCTGCAGCGCCACCGGGACCATCAACATAGACCGGTGAACCTCCACTGAATGAACCATTCACGGAGCCAGCGTCGTCATTCAGGTTACTCCGTAACTCCCAGGAAGCCTGAGGTGTTGGCAGATCCACGGCATTGCTGAAGGGCAGCAATATATCGGTTGGCAGCTCATTGATATCCGCCACTTTAATGGTAACCGGCTTGACGTTCTGGGCACTGTTGCCGTTGTTGTCGGTCAAAGTAATGGTCAGGTCGTAGCGACTCTCGGTTTCGAAATCCAGGGTGATGTTCTGGTTAACATGAAGTTCAGGCTGACCGTTGTTATCGATAATGGTGAACTTGTCTGCATCGGCTCCTGACAACGTGAGCTGGGTATTCACAGTGTCACCAGCGGTGACGTTGATATCCGCCACTTTAACGGACCCATCACCGGTATAGGTCATCTCGGCAATGGTGTCGGTCGAGAGCTCCATGTTCAGTAATAGGATGTCGGTATCAATAGTGGTGCTGTAAGTGTTGCTGCCAGATGCGCCAGAGTAGGCATTGGCCAGAGTGGCAGAGAAACCCTGGCCCAGGCTGGCAACCGCAGCGGTGGTCAATGTGCCGGTGACCGTAAAGGCGGCGGTTTCCCCTTTGAGCAGATCCACCCGTGTATCGATGTTGCCGGTGCCAGATCCGGTCTGGCCATTGGAGGTGGTGTAGGTCCAGCTGGTATTTTCCAATCCGGTCGGCGCTGTCCAGGTCATACCGGTTTCAAAGGCGTGGTTATCGCCGGTATTTGCGATGGCAAACTCCCAGCTGACTTCATCGCCGATGGCTGCATTGGCGGGTTCAACCGGGTTGGTGACGCTTAAATCCGCAGGTACCTTAACGGAAACATTATCGACCCAGTGATAGTTGTTTGCACCTCCGGTTGCACCAGTGAAGCCGAGTTTAAATGTATCGGGTAGAGCCTGACTGGTGTTCGCACCGTAATCGTATTGATCATACAGGGTTTCCCAAGAACTCCCATTATCCCAACTCATCTCGAGCGTCAGTTTCTGCTCGGAATCCAGAGTTAAGCGCACCTTGCGCCAGTCGTATCCATTACCATCGCCACTACTGTCAGTGGTTATATTGGTGTCATCGATACCGCCAAAAGAGCTGACCTGGTAGTGAGACAGGTAGCCATAACCGGTTGTGCCATTACCACCATCACGGATTACAACACTGTCTTTACGGTTGGTTGAGTCCCCGGCAAAATTACCATATTCATCAAAGCCTATGCCCATGTAGGCTCCGGACAGACCATTGGTGCCTGTTCCACTGAAGGGGGAGTATCCCATTCCCCCACCAGAGGCACCTGCAGTAACCGTAGATTGACTGCCATCTGCCAGGAAGAACAGCATCCCATCCGCGGCCGTTCCACCCCCTGCAAAGTAATCAAACTCCACCTGTATCCCGAGTGAAGATGAAAAAGGTGTGTTTAAAACAGAAAACCCTGTTTCGTAATCGCTGAGCCCCGTTAACTGTAATAAGCCCCCATCCGTAGCACCGGTAACACTGGACTGGTGCACAGCATCGTCCTGGATGCTCCAGTCCGATGGCGAGGTAGTGAAGTCTTCTTCAATCGGGAAGGGTAGCTGGGCAACGTTCAGGGTAACGGTATGTGAATCAGTTTTGGTACCATCGACGCCTGTCGTATTGTTCAGGTCACTGGTAGTAATGGTCAGGGTGTCACCTGTGGCGTCGCTGTCCGGCGTGTAGGCCAGACCTTCCAGTGCCTTCTGGACAGGGCCCTGCAAGTTGATATGGTCTGGTTCAAGGGCTTTGTTAAAAATTCGGAAGTTGTCCAGATACTCGGCAAAAGGTTGATCTCCACTTTGGTAATTACCAATAGCTTTGATATCGATGGTGGACTGGTAGTTACTAGTACCAACATGTTCGTTGTCCAGATAGAAGAATGTTTTTCCATCTTTGCCTACCGCTGTTAATGTATGCCAGGAGTCCCCCAGGTTATTCATGAAGAAGCCAGAGCCTCTGAAGGCACTGTTGCTGTTGTCATAAACACCCAATTCACCGGTTTGATAATGAACGATGATGTGATGATCACCGGTTTCGCCACGAACCAGGGTATTCCATAGATTATTGTTAAGGAACAGATCTTTAAACTCGGTTGTGATGGTCCATTCACTGGCCAGATCAAATGGATCATCAAAAGTTATCATGTCGCTGTTAGCGTCGAACTGAATAATTCCACCCTTGTCATCATCGTCGAGTCTTTCGACACCAGTGAAGGTGGTTTGAATATTGTGTTCGGTATCCTGGCTGGCATTGGTTTGATCAGAGAAATTTAGGTGGAAATCATCCTGGTCAGCTCCAGTGGTGGTATCAAGATTTAGCTGAGGAACAACAGCGGAGTCATAAACTCTGAAGTCATCCAAATATCGTGCAAATGGATAGTTCTGAGAGTCATTGCCATTACCTATCGCATCTATTGGTTCCTGAGACTGGTAGTTACTGGTACCTACATGCTGGCCATCAATATAGAAATGGGTTTTTCCGTTCTGTCCAACTGCTGTCAGTGTATGCCAGTCGTTATCCAGACTGCTCATGTCATAGCCTGAACTGTGGAACGTATTTGAACCGCGGTCACGTGTTCCAAGGGCACCACTATCAGAAACTTCAATATGAATATCGGTGTCACCACTGTTACTTCTTGCCAGCGCTCCAATTGCACCATTCCCAAGGTAAAGGTCTTTAAACCGTGTGCTGATTGTCCACTCGGAGCCTAGCGAATACGATTCACTTAAATTAATGCGGTCGCTGTTTGAATCAAACTCAATGACACCGCCCTGGACAGGATCGGTAATGCGGGAAGCTCCGGAGAGAGTTCCTCCTATTTCTGTTCTTTGATCAAATACTGGGTTATCAGGATCGCTGAAAGTCAGTCTGAAGTTTTCCTGAGGTTCTGGACCCTGACTCAGCCGTCCTCGTATGGTCATTGACGACTCACCGTTACCGCCACTGACAAACTCAAGTCCTTCGGTATTTCCAAGGAACAATTTACCACTGTTTACCGATAGCGTGACTTCAAGAATCTCGGAGCCGATATCATCATCTTCAACATACACACCATCAATGGAATTGAGGGACAGTGTTGACGTATCTTTACTACCTGGACCGGTAATTTCTGGCACATCATTGACCGCTTCAACCACAATACGGACAGATTTTGTTTGAGTCCCACCATCCTGGTACTGATAAGAGAGCTGACCAAGATCAGAAACATTGTCGTACTCTTTTGGTGCATCATAGAGCAGATCTTCCAGTTCAGTAGAGGTCAGAACGTCATTAATAGTAATTTCGGTTCCGTCCGCTTTTTTGACCGTACCGAGATTAGGCAGTGAGGTGATGGTGTAGCTGTTGATGCCGGCTTCAGCGGCCAGGTTGATATCATTATCAAACGACTCCTCCAGTACTTTGGCATTGCCGACCCGCATGGTGAAGGTATCAGAAGCTGTCAATCCATCGTCATCAGTGACGGTGACCGTGATGGTATGGTCTCCCACCTCAGTCGAGGCTGGTATTCCGGCAATGGTACGGGTCACCGGGTTGAATACCAGACCAGATGGCATGCCGGAAACACTGAATGAAAGCGGATCACCAAGGTCCTGGTCTTTAAAGGCATTAGCCGGTATCTGATAAGAGAATTGTCCCCCAACGCTGGCGGAAATACCGGAAGACTGGTTTTGCAACCCCCGGTCTTGCTCAGGAGCTTCATTCACATCAGCAATATTGATTGCAACGGCAGCGCTCTGGCTGTCGCCCTGGCTGTCCTGAACTTGCACGATCAGGTTATATACGTCTTTGGTCTCATGATTGAGGCCATTCACTACGGAGATATCCCCCGTGGTTTCATTAATGGCAAAACGTCCCTCATTGTTACCTGAGAGAATAGAGTAGGTGAGGGCATCACCGGCATCCACATCCTGGGCCACCACCTGGCCAACAATGACACTGCCATCAGTGGCGGTATTTTCATTGACGGTAAACGTCTGGCTGCTGATGGCCGGAGGTTCGTTCAGGTTACCGATGTTGAGGGTAAAGGTTTCGTTGTAAGAAAGGCCGCTGTTATTGTCATCGGTTGAGGTAACTGTGATATCCAGTGTGCTGCCATCAACTTCAAAGTTCAGTGACTGCCCATCCTTGAGTTTCAGCTGATTATTCACCACTTCAAAGCGGCTATCGCTGACGGTGTACTCATGGATACCGAAGGACTCTGTGCTGGCATCAATGTCGGTGGTGGTCAGCGTACCGATCACAGCCCCGACGGCATTCTCAGCGATGAACGTGTTAGTGAGATGGATATCCGAAGGGGCATCATTAACTGAATCTACATTCAGAGTGATTGTTTGTGAGATGCTTTCCAATCCACCACTGTCAATGACGGAAAATTGCAGAGACGTATAACCTACACCATTTGCATCGGCTTCGGGTGTAAAGACAAGATCAGGAATATCTTCAGTCGTAATGATTTGATTGGCAGAAACACTCTCTCCATTTAATGTGAGGCTTCCTGAAATAGGCAGCTGGGTTATTTTCACTGAAGCCATGGTGTCGCCAGCGTCAACATCATTGAAGTTGAATTCACTGGCGGTAAATGTATGGCTATTATCCTCATCCAGCGACAAGGTATTATCTGATGAGGTTGGTGCATGGTTTTCCGCTGCATTGATATAAATAGTCGCAGTACTGGTGTCAGTCCCATCAAAGACTTCATAGGTGAATGCATCTGGGGAAAGCAGTTTTATTTCATTGGAACTCAAGGCTCTGTTGTATATTTTTGCGGAATCAATGAGCCCATGGAAATTATGAGAGCCCGAGGAAAGGTCACCAGTATGAATTTTTGAACCACCCCACAACCCGCCGAATGCTCCATCATCCGTATGAAAGTGAACGGCTTCACCCGTTCCACTGGCAAAGACCTCCCCATCAAGATAACCATTAAGAGTGCCTGCACTGCTATCCAATACGAGCGCTACGGTATGCCAGTCGGTATCACCACTTGTTAGTGCTGTATTCAGGAACTCGCCATTCCATCCTGAGCCTTCACTCCATGCCCCTACATAAAGTTGACAGTTGTGTATATAAACAACAAAACCATTAGTTGAGCCGCCTTCTTCATAGAGGATTTGGGTTCCGCTGAGATCATTGCTGGCGTCAATTTTGAACGATAGATTAATACTTCTCTGGTTGATATTGCCGCTGTAAGTATTGATTTCTGATGAGTCGCTGATATGGACTAGGTCTCCTGAGCCATCCAGACTAATCGCATTACCACTCAGTCCTCCGACGAAGGCTGTATTACCAGATAAAGTCCCATCGGTGGCATGTGCATCGTATGGCGCAGTATCAGTCGCTGTTGACCCGTTGGTTTCGTCAAAGTTCCACTCGGCGACAAGGCTGTCGTTTAAATCAAGACCACCATATTCTGAATCCAGGGTGTAGGACCAGCTACCGTCAGCAGCTACTGTCATTTCTCCCCGCTCACCAGTTATTACGGTATTTCCTATGCTGGCAATTGCCTGACCATTAATAGTGGAAACTGTCAGGTTATCTCCTTCGATATCACTGTCATTAGTCAGCAGATTTCCACTAATCGGTGCAACATGGGAGACCGTATCAGATTCATCAACTGCATTTGGAGCATCATTGACTGGGGTTACATCAACAGTAAGAGTATGGGCATTGCTACTAAGCAGACCATCGCTGATGGTAAAGCCAAAGCTGGCATAGCCATTACCATTAGCGTGAGCAGCAGGAGTGAATACAAGCGTGCTGATATCTGTGGCTGTTATGACCTGATTCAGGGTAACCGGACTGGAGTTAAGCTCAAGAGTTCCGGCAGCAGGCAGGCTGGTGATGGTGATCGACTGAAGGCTGTCACCGGTATCCTGATCACTGAAGGCAAAGTCTGCAGTGCTGAAGGTATGACTGCTGTCTTCGTTGATGATTACGGTCTTATCCAGCGATGTGGGAACATCGTTAATGCTGGTGACCGTGATGGTTTTATCAGCGGTTACTGAAAGGGCACCATCGCTGACCTGTATGGTGAACGTCGCCGTTCCATGGAAGTTGGCGGGGGGGGTATAGGTCCAGGTATCGTCGCCATGGTCTGTAATTGTACCGGTATCAACTGAGAGACTCTGAATGCTCAGTGTGTCGCCATCGGCATCACTGAAACCGTAAAGGAGGTCGGTCTTCAGAAGGATCTCGCTATTGTCTTCATCAACATTGAGAATAGTGAGACTGCTTCGTGTGGCCAGGCTTCCTGTAAAGGCCGTCGCATCCCGCCCGTTACCGCTGGTATCGGTCACGGTGTTACCGGTTCCGGCAAAGTCAGTGCTGAACAACAGCTGACTGTTGTCGAAATAATCGGGCCCCTGGTTCATCAGAGCATTGATATTCGTGTCAGTCAGGTCGCTGGTGTTCGTGAATATCCCAACATCTGTTATTTCTCCATTTGTTGGGATGGATCCATTGATTGCACCATTTCTAACCAGAGAGCCAATATTGACCAGATCGGTATCTGCACCGGTGAACTGACTGGTGGTTACAGAGCCATGGGAAAACTCAACACTTGCCCGTTGGCCATCCAGGTAAATCCGATTATCTGTACCATCCACCACTACGGCGATATGATGCCATTGGTCATCAAAAAGCAGATCCTCTCCCTGTTTGAGTTTAATATTTAAATGATTGTCACCGATACGAGAATAAAAGGTCAGACTCTCATCGTTTAGCCCGGAAGTAGAGTTGCCAGCAACCAACCAGCTTTGGGTTGTGGCTGATGACGCGTCTCCCGTGGAGAAAAGTGTGGCGCTGCCCTGGCCCGCATCCAGTTTTACCCACATACTGATGGCGCCGGTGCTCATTCCTGCAAAATCACTGGCATGGCTATTCAGTGACACAAAGGTGTCACCATTTCCCACTGGCTGCGTGTTGACTGTTCGAGTCAGGGACGCAACAGTCGAATCAAAAACCGGGGCATCGTTAATTTCAGTAAAGTTAATTGTTGAAGCACTGGCAGCAGTGATGGCGGGGCCATCAGTCAGTGTTACCTGATAGGACGGTGCGGAATTACTGCCATCATGGGTAAAACTGATATTGCCATCCAACAGTTGTTGTTGAGTAAAGCTGAATGTTCCATCGCCGTTATCTGTTGCACCAGTCAAACTACCATTTTGAATATTACTCAGGATAAACGTCAGGGAGTTATTATTATGATCCAGGTCTGTTGCGCTTAGATTCTCTGCTCCGAGAACTACCGTACTGCCTTCAGATATGCTCAATGTATTATTGACCAGCTGAGGTCCATCGTTCACAGCTGTGATAGAGATACCGCGGGTTACTTCATTACTGGTAACCTGTCCATCAGATACTGTCAGGCTGATGACTCGACCAGTCGTATCTGGGCTGTCTGAGTTGTTGCTGTATGTTATGGAACGAAGAGCTGCCTGATAGCTTTCTGGTGAGGCATTACCAGTCAATGTCAGTATCCCTGTTGTAGCATCCCAATTACCGGTAATACCATTTTGGCTGGTAAAGTTCAGAGCATCTTCACTGGCAGCATAACCCTCGCTGATAGAAACGGTGGCAGATTGGATATCTTCAACATCCAGTTCGGTCAGTTCAAGATTGTCTGCAACAGGATCACCAGGATCATTTTCGGTGTAGCTGACAATCGTGTCATACAGGATGTTGTTGGCGCTAAGTACTGCTCCCCCAGTAGCAGAGCTGGTTACCTGAAGCGTTTCACCGCCACCATTTTCCCAGTAAATCAATTCAAAGCTGTAAAAGCCATCAGCCGGAGCCGTATAAGAACCAGTAGTTGCTTCTGCTGGTCTGGTGTCAAAGAACTCGCTGATATTTTGCCCGGCAATATTTAATCGAAAACCATCATCAGAAGTGACGGTAAAGTCATGCTGACCAGCATCAAGTTTAACGAATCCGGTAAAGCGGAACCCGATGGTTTCCATGGTGTTGTTGCCAATATCTGTACTGAGTGTATTGGCATCATTACCCAGGAATCCAGCCAGTGTACCTGCATCTGAATAGTCAAGGTTTGTTGCTGTGAACGTCGCAGTAGGTGTATTGCTTACCACGTTACCAAGATCCGTCAGGTCGTTTATTGATGAACTGGTTTCAAATATTTCGCCCAGCAAACCAGAGCCGCCACCTGTAGATGGATCTCCCAGGCTTAGTGTTGGTGCATCATTGGTCCCATTAAAGGTAAAGGTAAGGTTGTGAGCAGTGCCATCAACTGACGACACAGTAATGGTATCTGTCAGAGTCTGACCACTAGCCAGTTGCTGTATTACGGTCTGAGTGTTGTCAGCGCTGTAGCTCCAGGCACCGGCGGTATCAATGGTCAGGCTACCATAACTGCCGTTCACCGTGGCCGCAGTGAAGATACTCTCTCCCGCGTCAACATCAGTAATGCTTAAGGTACCGGTGGCGGTTAATGTACTGCTGTTGTCTTCTGCGAGAGTGGCACTGTCATCACCAGTGATCAATGCCGCGTCATTGACGCTGTTGACGGTAATTGTACGGGTAATATTGCTGCTCTGGGCATCTGCACTGTCGGCATTGCCGAGGTCATTGATGCTGGCAGAGAGGGTTGCAGTGCCATGGAAGTTGCTGGTTGGTTGATACTGAATGCCATTGATAGCGGCATTCAAGTCAGCCAGATTCCCCTGCAGGGTCATGGTCGCCGAGTTATCGGCACCGGCGGTGATGGTGACGCCACTGATTGATGCCAGTTGCAGGGTACCGTTGGTGATGGTCAGCGTAACTTCAACGGTATCACTGCCCGAATCCGCATCGGAGAAACTGATGGTGTTGATGGCGAGTGGCTGGTCTTCATTCGTCTCTCTGGGGGCTACTTCCCAGTTTGCTCCAAAGCGCTGCAGGTCGTTGCGGGCAGGACCGGCATCCACCACATCACCACTGCCGCCACTCATGGGGTAATAGCTGACCAGATTACTCTCGGTGCCGGTTAGAGCGCTGTCTTTCTGATTATTAATGTCAGTCTGCGTACGATCCGCATTCCAGACCCGGATATCACGAATCAGACCATCGTATGCCTGTGAAGACTGGAAGCCACCACCCAGGCTGTCCTGCTCCTGACCAAAGACCAGAGCACCACCATCTGCAATGGTGTAACCCTGTTTCAACGTACCGTTGTATTGCTCGGTACCGTCAATAAATATTTTGGTACTGCCGGACGCACTGTCCCAGCTCCAGGCCACGTGATGCCAGTTGTCATCAGCGATATTGATATCGGTATAGATGGAGGTGTTGCCAATGGTTATTGATAACTCTTGCGCACCAAATAGCAGAATCTCATTGCTACTGTTCGAAGAGGCGTAGGAGAAGATACTTTCATCGACGCCACTAGTTTTTACCCAGGTTTCGATGGTAAATGACGTGCTGGGGAAGCCAGATACCGGATTGGCAATCAGGTAATCTGTGGCATTGCCCGTCAGTGACAATGAGTAGTTCTGGTCAAGTACCCCGGGAATCTGGTTAAACTGGCTGACATTAATATCGGCTGTTGCAGCAGTGCTGTTTTCAACACCGTCATTAACCGTGATGCTCAGTGTGCGTTGTGCTGTGCTGCGGTCATTGGCGGTATTCTGGTAGCTAACCGATTCCAGAGCGGTTTCATAGTCTGCCAGTGTCGCCGAGCCACTGAGTGTCAGGGTGCCATTGGCTGAATCCCAGCTGCCAGTGATGCCGTTCTGGTCGGTAAATGCCAGGATATCTTCACTGCTGCTGTAATTGCCGGTGATCTGCACGGTGGCACTTTGCAATGTGGTAGAGTCCACATCGGTCAGGGTCACCTGGTAGGCCGGTGCGGTATTGCTGCCATCGTGGGTAAAGCTGACAGTGCCATCCAGCA
>NZ_JOJP01000001.1:3659123-3665819 GCF_000710775.1 Endozoicomonas elysicola | reverse complement strand
TGGCTGATACTGCAGGCCATTGATGGCGCTGTTCAAGTCAGTCAGATTCCCCTGCAGAGTCATGGTTGCCGAGTTATCCGCACCGGCGGTGATGGTGACACCACTGGTTGATGCCAATTGCAGGGTACCGTTGGTGATGGTTAGCGTAACTTCAACGGTATCACTGCCGGAATCCGCGTCGGAGAAACTGATGGTGTTGATGGCGAGTGGCTGGTCTTCACTGGTATCCCTGGGGGCTTCTTCCCAGCTTGCCCCAAATCGCTGAAGGTCATTGCGGGCAGGGCCAGCATCCACCACATCACCACTGCCACCACTCATGGGGTAATAGCTGACCAGGTTGCTTTCAGTCCCCATTAAGGCCTGATCTTTTCCATTATCAACCTGACTCTGCGAGCGGGCTATGTTCCAGACTCTTATATCTCGAATTTGTCCATCATAGGCCTGATTTGTTTCAAACCCACCCCCGACACTGTCTTGCTCCTGACCAAAGACCAGCGATCCTCCATCACTCAGGTTGTAGCCCTGTTTTAAGGTACCGCTGAATCGTTCAGCGCCATCGATAAATATTTTGGTGTTCCCTGATGCGCTATCCCAGGTCCAGGCCATATGGTGCCAGTTGCCATCCGCGATATTAATGCCTGTGTATAAACTGGTTCCTCCGATGTGAAGCCCAAGATCATCTTGTCCAAATAGGAGTATCTCGTTGGTTGAGCCAGGCACCGCATAGGAGAACAGGCCATCGCTATCCCCAGAGGTTTTAAACCAGGACTCGATGGTAAACGAGTCCGATGGGAAATCGGAAACAGGGTTAGCAATCAGGTAATCGGTGGCATTACCGGTCAGAGACAGGGAGTAGTTCTGGTCGAGTACTCCGGGGATCTGGTTAAACTGGCTGACATTAATGGCGGCTGTTGTTGCGATGCTGCTATCAACACCGTCGTTAACCGTGATGCTGATGGTTCGTTGGGCGGTATTCCGGTCATTGCTGGTATTCTGGTAGCTGACGGACTCCAGAGCCGTTTCATAGTCCGCCAGGGATGCCGAGCCGCTTAAGGTCAGAGTGCCGTTGGCTGAGTCCCAACTGCCGGTGATGCCACTTTGATTGGTAAACGACAGGGCATCTTCGCTGCTGTTGAAATTGCCGGTGATCTGAACGGTGGCACTTTGCAGTGTGGTGGAGTCCACGTCGGTCAGGGTCAGGTCACCATCGATAATCCGGAGATCCCCGTTGGAGGTGTAGTTCAGGGTATCCAGGTTCGTTACTTCAGCTGCATCATTCACCGCCGTGACATCAAACGTCAGGGTGTGCTCGGTACTGTCGAGTTGGCCATCACTGACGGTAAACCCGAAAGAGGTATAATCCGTACCATTATCATTGAGCGCCGGTGTATAAGTCAGCAGACTGATATCGGAAGCGGTAATGGACTGATTAGCCGTGACGGCGGCCCCATTCAACAGGAGCGAACCAGCGGTAGGCAGGCTGTTGATGGTAATGGATTGCAGTGTGTCGCCGCTGTCCACATCACTGAAACTGAAATCACCGGTGGTGAACGTATAACTCTGATCCTCATTCACCGTCAGCGTATTATCCGCAGCGGTAGGAGCGTCGTTAACTTCGGTAAAGGTAATGGTTGCCGAGGTGGCGGCGGTGATTGCCGGGCCATCGGTCAGGGTCACCTGGTAGGCCGGTGCGGTATTGCTGCCATCGTGGGTAAAGCTGACAGTGCCATCCAGCAGCTGTTGCTGGGTAAAGCTGAAGGTACCATCACCGTTGTCGGTTGCACCGCTCAGTGAGCCATTCTGGATGTTGCTGAGGATGAACGTCAGGCTGTTGTCATCGTGGTCGGGGTCGGTTGCACTGAGATTGTCAGAACCGAGAATCACCGTAGCACCTTCGTCAATTGCTAACTCGTTAGTGATCAGCTGCGGTCCATCGTTCACCGCGGTGATGGAAATGCCCCGGTTGACTTCGTTACTGGTGATATGGCCATCAGAGACGGTAAGACTGATCACACGACCGGTAATATCGGGATTGTCGGAGCTATTGCTGTAAGTAACGGAGCGCAAAGCGGCCTGGTAATTGGCCGGAGAGGCATTACCGGACAGAGTGAGTGTACCGGAAGCGGCATCCCAGCTGCCGGTGATGCCGTTCTGGTCAGTAAAGTGCAGGGTATCTTCACTGGCGACATAGCCATCGCTGATGGAAACGGTGGCGGACTGGATATCCTCAACATCCAGTTCAGTCAGTTCCAGATCGTCAGCAACGGGATCACCTGGATCATTCTCGGTATAACTGACAATGGATCCAAAAAGAATATTATCCGCACTGAGTATGGCACCACCGGTTACTGAACTGGTGACCTCCAGGGCGTTACCACCCTGATTTTCCCAGTAAAGTAATTCAAAACTATAGAAGCCATCAGCAGGTGCATTGAATGAGCCTGTAGTGGGTTGAGCTCCACGGAGGTCAAAAAATTCACTGACATTCTGACCACCAATATTCAGTCTGAACCCATCATCTGATGTGACCGTAAAGTCATGTTGCCCAGCGGGGAGTTTGACAAAGCCAGTGAAGCGGAAGCCGACGGTTTCCATCGCATTGTCACTGATATCATTGCTCAGGCTGGCTGAATCATTGCCAATAAAGCCACCAATGGTTGTGGCGGTGTTTGAAAAACCCAGATCTGTAGCGCTGAATGTGGCGGCAGGTGTTCCATTAACCAGGTTTCCAAGATCAGTGAGGTTGTTGATGAGAGCACTGGTATCAAATATTTCCCCAAGAAGTCCGCTTCCACCTCCTTCTGATGGGCTTCCCAGACTGATGATGGGGGCATCATTGGTGCCAGTCATTGTGATACTGACGGCTTGATCAACAGTGCCACCCTGACCATCGTTCACGGTGACGGTGTAGGTCTGAGTCAGGGTCTCACCAGCTGCCAGATGGTCAATGGCAGAATCGGGGACACTGAAGGTCCAGTCCACCTGGCCGGTGCCATCATTGGTGGTGTTGCTGACAGTGGGGGTAAAGGTACCGAGGTACCCGCTGGTGTCGGAGGTGATGCTGACGGTCTGCACATCGGTGAGATCAACATCGGCAATGGTGAAGCTGCCGGTATCGGACAGGGTCGCGGTGTTTTCACCGGTACCGCCATCAACAATCTCGGTCACGGCGCCAGCGACATCGGTGGCGGCGGTAATGGTGGGGACATCGTTGGTGCCGGTGATCGTTACGGAGACCTGCTGATCCACGGTACCGCCCTGGCCATCATTGACGGTCACGGTGTAGGTCTGGGTGACCACCTGGTCTTTGGTCAGGTAATCAATATCGGCATCGGGCACGCTGAAGGTCCAGTCCACCTGGCCGGTGCCATCCCCCGTCGTATTGTTGCTGACGGTTGGGGTGAAGGTGCCCAGGTACCCGCTGTTGTCGGAGGTGACGCTGACGGTCTGCACATCGGTGAGATCGACATCGGCGATGGTGAAGGAACCACTGTCGGATAATGTGGCGGTGTTCTCGCCAGTACCACCATCGACAATCTCGGTCACTGCGCCAGTGACATCCATAGCCGCAGTGATGGTGGGGACGTCGTTGGTGCCAGTGATGGTCACCGTCACCAACTGATCCACGGTACCGCCCTGGCCGTCGTTCACGGTGATGGTGTAGGTCTGGGTCAGGGTTTGATCTTTAGCCAGGTAATCAATGTCGGCATCAGTCACGCTGAAGGTCCAGTCCACCTGGCCGGTGCCATCCCCCGTCGTATTGTTGCTGACGGTTGGGTTGAAGGTGCCGAGATAGCCGCTGGTGTCGGAGGTGATGCTGACGGTCTGCAAATCGGTGAGATCGACATCGGCGATGGTGAAGCTGCCGCTGTCGGACAGGGTGGCGGTATTTTCACCGGTACCGCCATCCACAACCTCAGTCACCGTGCCGGTCACATCGGTGGCGGCGGTAATGATGGGGACATCGTTGGTGCCGGTGATCGTCACGGTGACCTGCTGATCCACTGTGCCACCCTGACCATCGTTCACGGTGATGGTGTAGGCCTGGGTCACCACCTGGTCTTTGGCCAGGTAATCAATATCCGCATCGGGCACGCTGAAGGTCCAGTCCACCTGACCGGTACCATCCCCCGTCGTATTGTTGCTGACGGTTGGGGTGAAGGTGCCGAGGTAACCGCTGGTGTCGGAAGTGACGCTGACGGTTTGCACATCGGTCAGGTCAACATCGGCGATGGTAAAGGAACCACTGTCGGATAGGGTAGCGGTATTTTCACCGGTACCACCATCGACTATCTCGGTCACGGCGCCAGTGACATCGGTAGCCGCAGTGATGGTGGGCACGTCGTTGGTGCCGGTAATGGTCACGGTCACCTGCTGATCCACGGTGCCGCCGTTGCCATCGTTGATGGTCACGGTGTAGGTCTGGGTCAGGGTTTGATCTTTGGCCAGGTAATCAATATCGGCATCAGGCACGCTGAAGGTCCAGTCTACCTGGCCGGTACCATCCCCCGTCGTATTGTTGCTGACGGTTGGGGTGAAGGTGCCGAGATAGCCGCTGGTATCGGAAGTGATGCTGACGGTCTGCGCATCGGTCAGGTCGACATCGGCAATGGTAAAGCTGCCGGTATCGGACAGGGTAGTGCTATTCTCGCCGCTGGAACTGTCATCAATCTCGGTTACTGAGCCCTCTTGAGGGATGCTAACAGTAATGCCTGTTGAACTATCGACATAACCAGCAACGCTGTTACCGCCGTTAATAGATACATTCTGCATACCATACCCGGGTTGACCAGCACTTTGCGCCACTTCACCGGTGATTCCCAGACCACCTGCGAAAAAGGTACTTCTCTGAGTGTCGGATAAACTGTTCCAATTCGTTAATGTGGTATAAGCAGCTGATACAACCTTGATGTCGATGGAGCCATTGCCATTATCAGTGACTTCTATCTCTACAGCCTTTCTATACACATGGTCAGACTTATGAATCCAGACCGTGCCTCCCGAAATAAAGTCACTGGGTAGTGTAAAGCTGTCAGCGTTATGGTTATTTACACTTGTTCCGCCCCAAGTAAATTCAATAGTGGTTTGATTGCCGTCTATTACATTGATGGTGGGCGTGTCATTGGTGCCGGTCAGGGTCACGGTAACTTGCTGATCCACAGTGCCGCCCTGGCCATCATTGACCGTCACCGTGTAGGTCTGGGTCACCACCTGGTCTCTGGCCAGGTAATCAATATCCGCATCGGGCACATTGAAGGTCCAGTCCACCTGGCCGGTGCCATCCCCCGTTGTATTGTTGCTGATGGTCGGGGTAAAGGTGCCGAGGTACCCGCTGGTGTCGGAGGTGACGCTGACGGCCTGCACATCGGTGAGATCGACATCGGCGATGGTGAAGCTGCCGGTGTCGGACAGGGTGGCGGTGTTCTCGCCAGTACTGCCGTCGACAATTTCAGTGACTGCGCCGGTGACGTCGGTGGCGGCGGTAATGGTAGGGACATCGTTGGTGCCGGTGATGGTCACCGTGACTTGCTGATCCACGGTGCCGCCCTGACCATCGTTCACGGTGATGGTGTAGGCCTGGGTGACCACCTGGTCTTTGGCCAGGTAATCAATGTCGGCATCGGGCACGCTGAAGGTCCAGTCCACCTGGCCAGTGCCATCGCCGGAGGTGTTGTTGCTGACCGATGGGGTGAAGGTGCCCAGGTAATCGTTGGTGTCGGAAGTGACGCTGACGGTCTGCACATCGGTCAGATCGACGTCAGCGATGGTGAAGCTGCCAGTATCGGACAGGGTAGCGGTATTTTCACCGTTACCGCCGTCGACAATTTCAGTGACCGCGGCAATGACATCGGTGGCCGCGGTAATGGTGGGCATGTCGTTGGTGCCGGTGATGGTCACGGTGACCTGCTGATCCACGGTACCGCCGTTGCCATCGTTCACCGTCACGGTGTAGGTCTGGGTGACCACCTGATCCCTGGCCAGGTAATCAATGTCGGCATCGGGTACGCTGAAGGTCCAGTCCACCTGGCCGGTGCCGTCCCCCGTCGTATTGTTGCTGACCATCGGGGTAAAGGTGCCCAGGTACCCGCTGGTGTCGGAAGTGACACTGACGGTCTGTACATCGGTGAGATCGACATCGGCGATGGTGAAGCTGCCGGTGTCGGACAGGGTGGCGGTGTTCTCGCCAGTACTGCCGTCGACAATTTCAGTGACCGCGCCAGTGACATCGGTGGCCGCGGTAATGGTGGGCACGTCGTTGGTGCCGGTGATGGTCACGGTCACCCGCTGATCCACTGTGCCGCCCTGGCCATCGTTGACCGTCACCGTGTAGGTCTGGGTCACCACCTGGTCCTTAGCCAGATAATCAATATCGGCATCGGGCACGCTGAAGGTCCATTCCACCTGGCCGGTGCCATCGTTAGTGGTGTTGTTGCTGACCGTCGGGGTAAAGATGCCCAGGTAACTGTTGGTGTCGGAGGTGACACTGACGGTCTGCACATCGGTCAGGTCGACGTCGGCGATGGTGAAGCTGCCGCTGTCGGATAATGTGGTGCTGTTCTCGCCACTGGTGCCGTCAGTGATTTCCGTTATCGTACCGGTGACATCCGTGGCCGCAGTGATGGTGGGCACGTCGTTGGTGCCGGTGATGGTCACGGTGACCTGCTGATCCACGGTGCCGCCCTGGCCATCGTTGAC
>NZ_JOJP01000001.1:3390582-3658692 GCF_000710775.1 Endozoicomonas elysicola | reverse complement strand
CCATCCCCCGTCGTATTGTTGCTGACGGTTGGGGTGAAGGTGCCGAGGTAACCGCTGGTGTCGGAAGTGACGCTGACGGTTTGCACATCGGTGAGATCCACATCGGCGATGGTAAAGGAACCACTGTCGGATAGGGTAGCGGTATTTTCACCGGTACCGCCGTCGACAATTTCAGTGACCGCGCCAGTGACATCGGTGGCCGCAGTGATGGTGGGCACGTCGTTGGTGCCGGTAATGGTCACGGTGACCTGCTGATCCACGGTGCCGCCGTTGCCATCGTTGATGGTGACCGTGTAGGTCTGGGTGACCACCTGGTCTTTGGCCAGGTAATCAATGTCGGCATCGGGCACGCTGAAGGTCCAGTCCACCTGGCCGGTGCCATCGTTAATGCTGTTGTTGCTGACCGTCGGGGTAAAGGTGCCGAGGTACCCGCTGGTGTCGGAGGTGATGCTGACGGTCTGCACATCGGTCAGGTCGACATCGGCGATGGTGAAGCTGCCGCTGTCGGAGAGAGTCGTACTGTTCTCGCCACTGGCACCATCCATAATCTCGGTCACGGCGCCAGTGACATCGGTGGCCGCAGTGATAGTGGGCACATCGTTGGTGCCGGTGATAATGATACTGACTGTTGAATCGGCGCTTAGACCCTCATCGTCACTCATCAGGTAGCGTACGGTGACAGCTGCAGTCTCTCCGGCTGCAAGGTAATCAAAATCAGTTCCGGGGGCAAAGCTTAACTGGTTGTTAACAATACCTGCAACGCCTTGCCCTGTAACTGGAATACCATTGCTATCAATAACAGTGGCATTATCGAGGCTGAAATTAGCCGGGCCATCAGTGAAATCCTCATCAGTGTCGTTAGCAAGAACATTGATCACAAAGCTCTCGTTTTCCTGTAACGATGCACTGTCACTGACAGGTTCAGGTGTTTCGTTAAGATCGTTAACATCAATAGTAATGGTTGCTGTTTCGGAAAGGTTACCTGTATCAGTAACTTCTATTGTTAGAGCATAACTTGGAGTTACTTCATAATTAAGATCACCAACTACGCTTATTTCACCACTGTCAGGATCAATAGCAAAATGGCCATCTTCATTTCCGTCAATAATTGCATGTCTGAGGCCCAGGCTGCTTCCCTGATCACTGGCAATAACCACACCCACGATAGCAGAACCATCTATGGGCATATTTTCATTGATATTAAAACTCTGATCTAAAATTTCAGGTTTTTGATTAATAGTAACGGTTGAAAAGAGAGATTCATCGTTGTTTTGATTTACTGAGTCAATCTGATCAGTGGTGTTTGACGTTTCAGAGCTATCTGGTTCAGGGTTTATTTCTGAAGTTTCTCGTTCAATAATATATTGTTCAGTCAGACGGCTTGTATTGTCTTCTTCATCGGGTGGTGAGGTATCTGAAGAAGCCTCAGGCTCTGGCACCGATGACTCTCTTTCCTGAACTGGGCTCTCATCCTGACTTTGTGCTTTATCTTTGCCAGAACTTGCAGGGTCCAGATTATTCAGAAGATCTGCACCGATAATAATTTGTTGCTGTGCCGCCAAATTGATTAATTGACCATTAACCAACTCTATGATTAGTTCTGTGCCAGTGAAATTTTGGATGACATCATTTAAATAGACAGGGTCGCCTGTCTTTAAAACTCGTTTATTTCCATTGTTGTCAGTGATTTCAATTGGTGATCCAGTTTCTTTAATAAATCCAATAACTGGTGATCCACTGCCTGAATCCATAATATTACCTGCCCTGGTAAATGATTCTTTTCTTTTGGTATTTAATTTTAGTTCAGTGGTTTTTCTTTATTATTAACTTTTGCTCTTTAAAAAAATAAAATTAATCCGGAGCAATGATTGTTTTTTCTCATGATTAAAGTTTTTGTTATTTATCAATCTGTTAAAAGTGGCTTTATCATTACTATCCAATGAAAACAAATCAACAGCTTTAAAGGAGACTCGTTGAGTTACATTACCAACAGCATTCGGGCGGTATCCCATAATGATATCACCACCACTAGTGACAACTTAGAAGTGCTGATCCTGACTGTTGTGGATATTACTGACAGTGAGGCCCAGGATGCTTCGGTATCGTTATTGGTCTTGAGTGCAGGCTAAGGCAGTATCTAGAGCCTTTATGGTTTTGTTGTTACTGACTGCTGCATCATCCAGTGTGAATGTACTCGCAGCGGGTAGGTTGGTAATTTTGATCGACAGCATTCAATTGCCCATAATAAGTATCGGTAAAACCAAGTATCAAAAAAGCCCTTTGGTCAATATGTCACCAAAGGGCCTTATGTGGATCTATCGTTTATTTTAAATGTGAATTATAACTTATTGATAAACCTCGATATCTGGGCATGAGCAGATAAAGTTACGGTCTCCATAAACGTTGTCGATACGATTAGCTGCAGGCCAGTATTTTGCCTTATGGCTGTATGGCGAAGGGAATGCCGCTACTTTCCTGCTGTAGGGATGATGCCACTCCTCTTCTGCAAGGTCTTTCATTGTGTGTGGGGCATTTACCAAGGGGTTGTTGTCCTTTGGCCATGCTCCGCTGGCGACCTGATCAATTTCCTTTCTGATTGAGATCATCGCGTCAATAAACCGGTCTATTTCTTCCATGGACTCAGACTCGGTTGGCTCTATCATCAGGGTTCCAGCAACCGGGAAAGACATGGTTGGGGCGTGGAAACCATAATCCATAAGGCGTTTTGCTATATCTTCTTCGGTAACGCCAAAGGCTTCTTTGATAGGGCGGATATCAATGATGCATTCGTGAGCCACATGATTGTTTCTGCCCTGATAGAGAATCTGATAATGATCGCCCAGCCGTTTTGCCATGTAGTTGGCATGAAGGATGGCCAGCTCTGTTGACTCCCTTAAACCCTTGCTACCCAGCATGGTGATGTACATCCAACTGATAGGCAGTATGGATGAGCTGCCAAATGGTGCCGCAGAGACAGCGCCAATGCCTTCATTGTGTCCTTCAATAGGACTTACCGTATGATTTGGAAGGTAAGGTGTCAGGTGGCTCTTAACCCCGATAGGGCCCATGCCTGGACCACCACCACCATGAGGGATAGCAAAGGTTTTATGAAGGTTCAGGTGTGAAACATCAGAGCCAATATCACCAGGGCGGGAGATACCAACCAATGCGTTCATATTGGCTCCATCCATATAGACCTGACCACCGTTATCATGAATGATCTGGCAGATGGTGCGAATCTCTTCTTCGTATACACCGTGAGTTGATGGGTAGGTCACCATCAAGGCAGAGAGGCGGCTACTGTACTCTTCAGCTTTGGTCTTCAAGTCATCGACATCCACATTCCCGTTGTTATCACAGGCAACAATGACAATTTTCATGCCCAGCATGGCCGCTGAGGCCGGATTAGTGCCGTGAGCGGAAGAAGGGATCAGGCAAACATCGCGGTGCTCCTGTTGGTTTGCCCTTTGATAATTACGGATAGCCAGAAGGCCTGCATATTCTCCCTGGGCTCCGGAGTTGGGCTGCATGGAGATGGCGTCATAGCCTGTGATTTCTACCAGAGCTTCTTCTAGTTGCCGGATCATGGTCAGGTAACCCGGTACCTGATCTTTTGGCGTGAAGGGATGGATATTGGAAAACTCTGGCCATGATACAGGAAGCATTTCAGCGGCGGCATTGAGTTTCATGGTGCATGAGCCCAGTGGAATCATGCCATGAACCAGAGAATAGTCTTTATTCTCCAGCTGTTTCAAATAACGCATCATGTCGGTTTCTGAGTGGTAACTGTTAAAAACCGGATGATTCAAAATAACATCTGTACGGCGGTGTTCATCTGCCAGACCGATGGCTTTCTGGGTATGAGCTCGTTGACTGTTATTGGCCGAAATCTGTCGATCGATAGAAGCAATATTCAGCTCCTTCCCTTCGCCCATAAAGATATTGAACAGATTGACCAAGTCTTCAGAACGAGTGGTTTCGTCGAGGCTCACACCCAGGCGATCTGAGCCAATCTGGCGGAGGTTGCAGCCATATTTCAAAGCTCGTTGGATAATGGTTTCCTGGTCACTGCCCACCTTGAACGTCAAGGTGTCGAAAAAAGAATCATTACACTGGAAGCCCATTTCCACCAGCCCGTGATGGAGAATACGGGTGAGGCGATGTACTCGTTCCGCAATGGTCTTCAGTCCTTCGGAGCCATGATAAATGGCATAGGCCGCTGCCATATTCGCCAGTAGAGCCTGGGCAGTACAAATGTTAGAGGTCGCCTTTTCTCTTCGGATATGTTGCTCGCGTGTTTGCATGGCCATGCGCAATGCCGGGTTGCCACGACTGTCTTTGGATACCCCGATGATTCGACCTGGTACAGAGCGCTTCAGCTTGCTGGTGGTGGCAAAGAATGCAGCATGAGGACCACCAAAACCCAAGGGCACCCCAAAACGTTGACTGTTGCCCAGAACGATATCAGCTCCAAGCTCTCCGGGCGATTTAAGCAGTGTGAGTGCCAGCAGGTCGCTGGCTACAGATACCATGGCACCCTGCTGTTTAGCTATTTCGACAATAGAGCCAATGTCGGTGATATTCCCATAAGTACCCGGGTATTGAAGCTGTGCACCAAAGACATCGTGATTGACAAGCTCTGTATGGGGGGTTCCTACGATGATATTGATTCCCAGCCACTGTGCACGGGTTTTAATGACATCAATCGTTTGTGGGTGTACGTCGTCGGCGACAAAATAAGTCTGGCTGGCGGCTTTATTACGTCCGACACTTCTTAAACACAATGTCATGGCTTCGGCTGCAGCCGTGGCTTCATCAAGTAGGGAAGCATTGGCAACGTCCATGCCAGTCAAATCCATGACCATCTGCTGAAAATTGAGCAGCATTTCCAGTCTGCCTTGGGAGATTTCTGGTTGGTAGGGGGTATAGGCAGTATACCAACCGGGGTTTTCCAGCAGGTTCCGAAGGATGACGTTCGGGACTTCAGTGTTGTAATAGCCCATGCCAATGTAGGTTTTATTGACCGTGTTCTGCTTTGCCAGAGCCTGCAGTTGTGAGAGCGCCTGCGCTTCGGTTTTCCCGGCAGGAAGCTCCAGCTCTTTATTCAGTCGAATACTGCCAGGAACGGTTTCCCCAATTAGTTCAGCCAGTGAGTTGAGTCCAATACTCTCCAGCATGGCCTGCTGTTCCAGTTGGTCGGAACCAATATGACGATGGGTGAATGCATCGTTATTTTCCAGCTCTGTCAGTGTTGGCAGACTGGCTGAAGTGTGTTCAACGGCCATGTTGTTGTCCTGTTTCGCTCTTACGTTGGTTTTAATAAAAGTCGTTTTATGACTGACTAATGAGTTCTTGTGAATCTGTTGTCAGTGATTGGGATAAAAGACAAATGTGCTTTTTCTGTATTCTTGTTGCAGTTGTTTCTGTAGATAATACTGTCTCAACACATCACGACATTGACCGCCAGCCCCCCGGTGGCAGTTTCTTTGTATTTATCCTGCATATCCAGACCAGTCTGGCGCATGGTCTCAATAACGTCATCAAGAGATACGCGATGTTGACCATCACCTTTCAGAGCAAGACGGGCTGCATTGATAGCCTTAACTGCTCCCATGGTATTTCGTTCAATACAGGGAACCTGAACCAGTCCGGCAATAGGGTCACAGGTCAACCCCAGGTTATGCTCCATACCAATTTCAGCGGCATTTTCAATCTGGCGGTTATTTCCACCCATCACTGCACAGAGTGCTCCGGCAGCCATGGAGCAGGCGACACCTATTTCTCCCTGGCATCCGACCTCTGCAGCGGAGATAGAAGCATTCTTCTTATACAGCATGCCAATCGCCGATGCAGTGGATAGAAATGTACAGATACCCTCTTCATCACTGCCATTTACAAAATGGTGGTAATAGGCAAGCACGGCGGGAATGACGCCAGCAGCACCATTGGTGGGAGCTGTTACGACGCGACCTCCAACGGCGTTTTCCTCATTGACGGCGATGGCGAAAAGGTTGACCCAGTCCATGACTTCCAGATGATCCTTCAGGTTTTCAGGGCGATTCAGTAGTTCTTGATGCAGTTGATGAGCACGACGCCTTACATTCAACCCCCCGGGAAGCATACCGGTTTGCTCGCAGCCCCGTTTAATGCAGTTGTCCATTACTTTCCAGATGGCTAACAGATCACGTTGGATGTTGTCAGTTCTTCCCAGGAATTTTTCATTTTCAAGAACAATCTCGGCAATAGTCAGCCCGGAGCTATCCCCAATATCCAAAAGATCCTGCGCATTATTGAATGGGTAGGGGACTTGAATGGCATTATTGGCAGATGTCTGTTCCGTCTCTAGTTCATTGAGGACAAAGCCACCACCGACGGAGTAGTAATTGTCATGAAAAAGTTCCAGACCGGCCTCATCGTAGGCTCTCAGCGTCATGCCATTTGGGTGTTTGGGTAGCGAGTGGCCATGCAGGAAGTGCAGATGCTGGCTTTCAATGAAAGTGATTAAATGATCACCAGCGAGATTCAGCTGTTTTGTTTTACGGATGGAATCAATGAGACTGGGAGCCAGATCCGGGTCAAGCTGGTCAGGCTTTTCACCGATTAATCCCAACATAATTGCAGTGTCAGTGGCGTGCCCCTCACCAGTCATGGCCAGAGAGCCATAAAGCTCAATACGAATCTGGTGGGTATCCTCAAGATTTCCCTTCACTTTGAGGGTTTCAAGAAAGCGATTGGCAGCGACCATCGGTCCAACCGTATGGGAAGAGGATGGTCCCACGCCTATCTTGAACAAATCAAGGATACTTAAGCCCATCGCCATGACTCCATCAATTGATATCTGCTTTGAGGCTATTTATTTGTTATTTTTCAATAGGAAACTGACCAAACGATCGATTAGTAAAAATCAGAATACAACCAGAAATTCCTATGTTTTTACTGGTTTCACCGATAAGTTTCCTATTTACTTATAGGAAAGCGTAACAACACCTTTCTTTTACATCAATAAAAAAGTTTCCAATAGGAAACAAGTTTTCACATGGAATGTTTTTTCTTGATTTACCTGTATTATGGTGCACAAGATGGCAGAAAATAGCCTCTGAGGACTAGGGGTTAAGGGGGAAGTAGTGCCGAGATCAACGGAATTTCTTAAGCAGGAACAGCAACGTAAGCCTGCTGTAGTCATAACACGAAAAGTTGGGGTTGACCCAGCTGGTGTAAGCCAGCCAGAAGCTTCTGTAGCGCCTTTGGAGCTGGGAAAACGCGTTCGGGAGATTCGCCTGAGCCAGCAGTTAACGCTTGAAGAGGCAAGCCAGAGAACCGGTCTGGCCAGGTCCACCCTGTCAAAAATCGAAAATGAACAGATATCACCAACCTTTACTGCAGTGACTAAGCTGGTCAATGGTTTAGGTATCGATATACCTCAGCTGTTCTCACCGGTTAAGAAAACGGTTTCTGCTGGTGGTCGCAGGGATGTCACGCGTCAGGGAGAAGGGCGTATCCACCCAACCAGTACCTATGAGCATGAGTTGCTCGCTACAGAGCTCTCCGGCAAAAAAATGATCCCTTATAGAACCACTGTCAGAGCAAGGTCGTTTAATGAATATCGGGAATGGGTTCGTCATGATGGCGAAGAGTTTCTGCTGGTTTTGCATGGCAGCCTTGAACTCTATACCGAGTATTATCAGCCAATAGAACTGTTTGAAGGGGACAGTGCATATTACGATGCAGAAATGGGGCACGCTCTGGTTTCAACCAGTGAGGATGATGCGGTTATTCTCTGGGTAACTGCCTGAACAGTTTCCGTTTAATCCCTGATGATTATCCCCTGAGCTGGTGCTAGAATCCGGCCAAAGTTTTGGTATACAGCTTTCACGGCGAGCTTTCATAGCGCATTTTTGTAGACGGTTGACACGGGTCGTTATCCTTCATTTAGCCTGACACTCTTTTTATGAAGCTGCCTGATGCTAACCCATGCAGTATTGAGCCACTTTTCAGGAGTTTCACTTGCTTTCCCGATCTCTAAAGCGATCACTGTTACCTGCCATTTTTCTGTTATTGGTGGTATTTCTGGTGTTAAGTACGCGACCCAGGCTTTACAGCTTTCAGGGACAGATCATGGGAACGACCTATAACGTCAGCTATGTCGCTAATCTTTTTACTCATCCGGTAAAAGAGGTTTCCAAAGCTGTATATGATGCCTTGGCTGATGTGGATCAGAGAATGTCTACTTATAAGTCTGACTCTGAACTGATGCAGTTTAATCGTTCTCCGGTTGGTGAACCATTCAGGGTATCGCAGGATATTGTTCAGCTTGTTCAGGAAGCGCAGGCGATTTCTGATATGTCTGATGGGGCTTACGATATCACTGTTGGTCCACTGGTCAATCTCTGGGGATTTGGTCCAACACAGTGGGCAGCGGTCAAGGAGAGTCCGGGTGATGAGGACTCCCATGAACTGGCAAATGCTCCAGAATTCGTAAAATGGATTGAGAGCCAGTACCCGGGTCATATTCCCGATGAAATGGCTATTAACGAGGCCAGGACCAAGGTTGGTTATCAGAGTCTGAAAGCTGATATTGGAGACTCTACACTGACCCGCGAGAAGGAGCTGTTTGTTGACCTGAGTTCTATAGCCAAGGGCTATGGTGTTGATCAGGCAGCTGCCGCCATTAGAGCCCTGGGCATTGAAGACTTTATTGTAGAAGTGGGTGGTGAAGTTGCTGTCCAGGGAGTTAAGCCAAATGGAAAGCCCTGGCGGTTGGCGGTCATTGGCCCTGAAATGGGAAAAAATGGAATATCAGCACTGGTCGAGCCATTGGATAAAGCGCTGGCAACTTCCGGTGATTACCTGAATTTTTTTGAGGTTGATGGCCAGCGCTACTCTCATACAATCAACCCGGTAACTGGCTGGCCTGAAGCCAAGCGGGTGGCCGAAGTAGCGGTTATTGCAGATACTTCTGCACGAGCCGATGCGCTGGCAACCATGTTTATGGTGCTGGGTGATGAAAAAGGGCTTGAGCTGGCGAATCGGCTAGGTATTGCTGCGCGTTTTGCCTATTATACGGATGAAGGATTTGAAACTGTAACCAGTGAGGCTTTCAAGCCTTATCTGGTTGAACAGCCATGAGCGAATAAAGCCGCTTCAACCAAAAGTTTGATTGCAGATACCCCCTGAAATAGCGGTATTTCATGGTAAATAATGGAGGAATCAGTCATGACTATTATGCTGATTACATTTTGTACTTTTCTTGTGCTTATTGCCGCCATGGCAGTGGGTGTAATTTTTGCCAATAAACCGATTAAAGGCTCTTGTGGCGGTCTCAGTAGCCTTGGCTTGAAAGACAGCTGCGTAATTTGTGGTGGTGGTGACAAGACAGATCCGCTTTCAGAAGTAAATGATGACCTGTTTTATGACGCCACTGCTGCAGAGGTCAGGAAAAAAGTGTGATCTCTGGTCATTTGGTCTGTTCAGGTCGAGTGCTCAGGCATCAAAAGCTATGCTTGCTTCTAGAGTGATACATCCTAAAAGCATACTCATGATCTCTATATTAGCTGCAAGCGACAATATGCCGTTCATGCTTTCTCATAAAGATCACGAACAGACTCTAAGCTGTAAAGAAGAATAAACAGATAATGTGTTTGAACCGGGGGAATCGAATAGATGGGTGTCAGTAAATACGACTTGGTCATCCTGGGGTCGGGACCTGCGGGTGAGGGGGCAGCGATGAATGCTGTCAAACTCGGTAAAAAGGTAGCTGTTGTCGAGCAGTTTAACTTCGTTGGTGGCAGTTGTACCCATTTGGGCACGATTCCATCCAAAGCCCTGCGTCATTCAGTCAAACAGATCATGGATTTCAACACTAACTCCATGTTTCGTGAGATTGGTGATCCCCGCTGGTTTAGTTTTCCCAAGGTGCTGAAAAGGGCTGAATCAGTGATTCAGAAGCAGGTTCAGTCCCGCACCATGTACTACGCCCGTAACCGGATAGACCTTTACTTTGGTCGTGGGGCTTTTATCGATGAGCATACACTGGAGGTGACTGAACCCAGTGGGAATACTGAACGCCTTTTTGCATCCAATTTTCTGATTGCTACCGGTTCCCGACCTTATCACCCGCCGGGGGTGGATTTCCATCATCCAAGGGTATTTGACAGTGATTCGATTCTGGAGCTGTCATCTACACCACGTCGCATGATTATCTACGGTGCTGGTGTTATCGGGTCTGAATATGCTTCGATTTTCTCTGGTCTGGGAGTGCTGGTGGATCTGATTGATACCCGTGAACGCCTCCTTTCTTTTCTTGACAAAGAGATCTCGGATGCCCTGGGTTATCAGCTACGCAAGATGAATGTCATTATTCGCCATAATGAAGAGTTTCAGAAGCTTGAGACATTGGATGATGGGGTCGTAATGCACCTCAAATCTGGCAAAAAGCTAAAAGCTGACATGCTGCTCTGGGCCAATGGCCGGGCAGGGAATACTCAGGCAATGGGGCTGGAAATGATCGGTCTCAAGCCAGACGGTCGTGGACAGTTAAGCGTTAATGAAAGTTATCAGACCGCATTACCACATATTTATGCGGCAGGTGATGTGATTGGCTGGCCTAGCCTTGCCAGTGCGGCTTATGATCAGGGTCGCTCTGCTTCAGCACATCTCTGTAATAGTGAGGACTGGCATTTTGTTAATGAAGTACCTACCGGGATCTATACCATTCCGGAAATCAGCTCTCTTGGCCGTACAGAAGAAGAGCTGACCGCAGAGGCTGTTCCTTACGAAGTGGGTAAAGCATTTTTCTCCAGACTGGCGAGGGCCCAGATTACCGGTGAGGTGGTCGGGATGCTGAAAATCCTGTTTCATCGGGATACACTGGAAGTGTTGGGTATTCACTGTTTTGGCGACCAGGCTTCTGAGATTGTACATATCGGTCAGGCGGTTATGCGTCAGGAGGGTAAGGCCAATTCGCTCCGATACTTCCTGAATACCACCTTTAACTATCCAACTATGGCTGAAGCTTATCGTGTTGCGGCTCTGGATGGGTTGAATCGGTTATTTTGACCTTTCAACAAGCAGGCCTGATCGGGCCTGCTTCGAACGGCACAACTTGCAGGTGAAACTCCTTTGGCAGTAGGTTGTTCATTGAAGTTCATCTGCCTCATGAGCGACTGCCAGAGAAGCTAAGCCAGACCGCTAAATTAACGGGAAACTCATAAACAAAACAGTCAACAAATTTTTCAGTAGAAGTGATAAAGCCAATTTATAGCTGAGTGCTTTGCTCATAATATTTGTTTAAACTGGAAACTTCTCCAGCATTCTCCTGCGGTATCGATCAGTCATTCGCCTAACCAGATACTTGGTAAGAATGGTTTTGTCAGTGCAGCTATGAAATTTATTCTCAGTCTGCTTGGTTTCTTTTAATACGCAAGCCTTAGAGGTGACAGATCGACTACAATCCTTCAACTCCTCTCTTAGTCTTTCGAGTATTTGCGCATCTTTGTTAACCGCTTGATGTTCTATATATTCAATCAAACTTTGAATTTCATTAAGAAGGTTTTCTGTTCTTAATGTTATTTTTCTTAAAGTGGTCTGGTTAGTTACTTTCATGTTTATTACTTTTTGTATCAACTCAACCCTGCTTTTTAGGGCTTTCAGAATAGACAGATTTTCTTCCGTGCTAATAGCTGAATGAGTGCTTGATAGTATGCCATGAGTCATTATTGATCGCACATGGGATAAATCTAATTCTATTCTATCTAAGCTGGATAGGGCCACCCGAGAATTCATGGTTTCGTGGTAATATTTTTCTCTTAGTGATCTAACAAGCTGTGATTCTGATTCTTTGGATTTAATATGCTCATGTTCAGCCATTTTTTTATGGCAGGAATCTAATAATACTTTTTCACTTGGCTCTAATCTATACTGCGTCATTTTTGTGTGAGCAACTGCCCGAACTTGATAGTATGAATCAGATGATTCTGGCTTCTTGAAAACATATATAAACTCTTCTGGGCTAACTTCGAGTCTTAGTATAGGAACTTTGTTTATAATTCCATGGGATGGGTAATCAAAAGTGTGTCCGGTAAGTCTCAATTTAGACTCATCCGTTACTGTAACTGATTTTAAGTTTTCAGAACTACTCTGGAGAAATGCTGGAAGCTCTTCAAACTGGTGAAAAGACACTTCATTTTGTGCCATTTTATCATCACAAAGAACTGCTCTTTCTATAAAGCCAGGAGATTTAAGTGTGAAATAATCAGGGCCATTTGGTCCAGTGTTCCACTTTATTATTGCTTGAACATTGAGCTTGTTTGTTAAGGCATCAACTAACCCTGCTTCATTCGTTCTGAGTGATTTGGTTAAGGTATTTACGGTATTGCTATCATTTAAGTCAATAAATGGAGTTGATGGCCTTAGTTTTATACATAGCATTGCATCTTTGAAATATTTGTGTGCTTCTTCTAAGTCTGTTGTCAAGTATAAGCCTTTGCCATAGATTTCTATGCCATGGTTAATCATTTCTGGCCTGAACGGTAATTCCATGTTTTGCATATTTCTGGGGATTTCTGCCTCATATTTTAATAATCCACCTCTATATAAGTTTTGGTCTGTATCCCATCTTTGGCATTCACCAGACTTCAAATAGCAGTTTAATTTCCTGCTCATAGTGATTAATTTATCGTAATTTTCTTCAAGTGTTTTTAACAATGATTTGTTTTTTTCTATTTTTGAAACAGGGGTGTCTTCATCTATTCTAATTCCCTTGTTCTGTATATCTTTGATTAATTTTTTTACTTCAAGGTCGAATTGGTGGTCGGTAATTCTTACTGGATCAAAACCGTAAAAAAGTAGATGTTTACACAGTAATGAGGCGAACGCTTTCTCCATTGAACTACAGATGTTTGTAGGTAATCGCTGATCTATTGATGTGGGTTTTTCTAAAGAGGTGGGAGTGTGTCGTACTATATCTTTTTTCTCAACAGCCATGCCGAATGATTCTTCGCCATTTTTGTGATAGGGCGTTGTAACTTTGTAGTTATGTGTCATTAAGCCAGGTGCTGAGAATTTTACATCCATGTTAATTGTTCCTTAATTAAGTGATGTTTACTTCTTAAGATAATTTAAATGGTTTTTCCTTGGAAGTGACTAACTAGGTGGTTAGTTATATTGCGAGTGTTTGAATAAATAGTTCATGGTTGCAAGATCAATCGGTTGTAATAATCTTATGCTAGTGATTTTAATATGGTTTTTTATGTATTTTTAGGGGGGTGTTCTTTTAATTGATTAGGTGTTAGCCTTTAGTCGATAAGGTAAATATGGCTAGATATTTATCGTTGGCTGGTTAATATTAATCTTGAATCTACTATTTTGGAAAATGAAATGTAGGTCTTACTGATTGTTAATAATATCCTTTAAGAATGTAAAGCTCTATTTTAGGTTGGGGTTCCATTTTAAGGGGTTATTAATGAATAGATATGGTCGCACAGGCAGGAATATTATTTGCGTATAATTGCTAAAATGGTCAACTAGTCACGCTGAGAATGCTATCTATCTTTAAAGCTAATCCACGAGAATTTTATGTGTGGATTAGCTTATCATTAGGAAATCTATCAGAATTTTCTAAAGTTTGCTTTTTATTATAGGGTTAGATGTTTTTTCAGGAACTACAGGTTTGAAGTAACTGTAAAGTGTCAATGATCTTCCATCTCGAATATAGCTGCTTAGATAGCCTGATTTAAATACAGGGTAGACTGCCGCTTTTCCGGTGATATACCACACAGCCATTGACTCTTTCGATTCTGAATACAGTTGCAGAGTCTCACCGGTGGATGGAATTTCAATAGTACCTGCCGGCTTATTTATCACAACGTCTTCTATATTGGTCAGGCCGACGGTACTGAGGGCCAGCAGCGGTATTCGATCCCACTCTGTCATCCCTCCTGTGGTGACGGCATCAGCATATGCCTCATCACTGAGCTGGCCAAGCTGTGCCAGAGAGATGCTGCCTAGGCAGGCCATATTATTGCCGGGCCCTACTGATACAAAATTGCCAATCTGGCAGTGGTCTAGCATGGCTTTATAGTTTTCCTCCAGTGTTGCATCGTGGGTTGTATCAATCAGATGGGTCTTGATACCCTCGTCAACCTGATGAACGGAGTATCTGGGCAGCCATTTTCCGAAAGGCTGGATCAGTTTCAGTGAGAAGGTAGAAGCATCCATACCCCGTTCCCCATCGGGGCCAATCGTACCCTCACCAAAGGCAAAATAGCGGTTCTCATTGTGTTCCGGACCTACATATTCCGAAGGATATTTTAACAGGGTGTTACTCAGCTGGTTCAAATAGTTCTGGTAATTGAGTCGTACTGGAACTTTGTTGACCTGGTTGTCAAGCTGACCCGCAGGATCAACAGATAAATCAAAAGGCGACAGTTGAGCTGCATACAGCTGCAGTAAGGTAGGTCCGATTTGCCGTGCTATTGGGGCTTGTTGATTTCGTTCAGCTAAAAAGTATCTTCCGCTCAGGCTATATACTGGGGTTCCTAAAGGTAACCGCTGGCTAACCCCCTGGCTTCTAACACGGCTGGTGAAGGTTAATTTCAGCCGGCTGCCAGGTTCTGGTTCCTGAGTCGATACTGGAAAATCATCAACCAGGGCTTCATCTACAAAGGCTATATGTCTTGCTTTTGTGAACTTCAGGCCAAACTCTGGTCGCCACAGGGCTACCCAGCCATCCTCAGCAGCGGCCAGTCCCGCCGACTCAATGGCCATCAACTGTCCCAGTACAATGACAGGCGTATTTCTGGGAATAAGAGTGCTCGAAGATTTCTGGTTGGCAGCAACATTCGATGGCTGGGCCAGATTATTGGTAAAAAATACATCACTTGGGAAAAACTGAGCATCCGTATCGGAAATGGTGATGGCTCTGGCTTGAGGGTGAAAGTTCTGAAGGTATGCTGTCTGTTCAATTATGCTCAACAGTTGCTGGTGTTCTTCGTCGGTAATCAAATGACCAGAGGCATCAAAATTGTTTCTGATAGCACCATTAACTACTGTTGATGCTGTCTGTGCTATTGAACCGTATTCCTGCCGGTAGGCAGAAAGAGCTTCATTAACTTTCAGCTCATCCCAGGGTGCGAGCAACCATTCCACCAGGTTGCTTTCGCCGATTTCCCAACGGGTTGTCGTATCCTGAGGGTTTATGCCCTGCAGCTGAGCGATAGTATGGACATCCTGTAACCCCTTATAGACAGCACCTTGCTTATCTACCTTAGGGTAAGCCATGGCCAGTGTGGCCACCCCTGAGAGGAGTGAAAGAAGAAACCATTTTTTTATTGCCATCTGTACTTCCTCGGTGAATTCCTCTGTGAATAAAGAGCTTCAAGACGTCTGAAACAATATAGACAGGTAACCGGAGAAAGGGTTTCAAATATGGGGAAGGGTTTCTTAATGAAGAAATACTGCCCCATAAGTTCGCTTTATGAGGGCAGGGAGTGCCTAGGGGGTGTTCATAATTAGACATGTGACCAGCCACCCATGATTTACGCCAGGCAATACCCATAGGGTATAAAGGCGCGAGCTACGCGGTGTTGTTGTTGTTCCACATAAGCAGTGAGCAACACCGTATGACGTAAATCATGGGTGGCCCTTCGGGTTGATCACGCAAGCACTCATACCGCGTTGAACAACTTGAGCATGGAACCACCATGCCCTGCGTCGTTCTCCTTGCCTGAGAGCTTGTGTGATCAACTGGCCTCATGGCTAATTGTAAACACCACCTAAGCTTCAAATGGAATAGGCTAGACTGATTTCTCTGGGCTTATTTGTCTGATACAGCGTAGTTCTGGCGGGGGTAGTATTGGCAATCACTTTTCCGTGGCGGATGGAGTGTGTCACGGTAGCCTGACGGCGAACGGCATCAAAAACACTCTCGGAATCCAGCAAAATCAGGTTGCCGGGTTTACCTGCTTCAATACCGTACTGGTCCTGAATATTCAGGCATCGGGCGCTGTTGTGGGTAATCAGGTTGATGCCCTGGTTAATCTGGTCAAAACCGGTCAGTTGGCAACCCACCAGACCTGTGAACAGTACCAGCAGCATATTGCAGCCCTGCATGGGGAACCACTGATCCACAATGTCATCCTGGCCAAAACAGGCGTTGACACCGGCTTCCAGCAACTCAGGGATTCGTGTGATGCCCCGGCGTTTTGGATAGGTATCCATGCGTCCCTGTAAATTCAAATTAGTAACAGGGTTGGCAATAAAGTGAATGCCGGAATTTTTCAGCAGGCGCATCAATTTGAAAACATAGGCATTGTTGTAGGAGTGCATTGCCGTTGTGTGACTGGCTGTGACCCGGTGTCCCATGGAGCGTTCAAGGGCGAGGGTAGCTACTGTTTCTACGAACCGTGACTGTTCGTCATCAATCTCATCACAGTGAATGTCGATCAGGCGATCGTATTTCTCGGCCAGATCAAACACGGTTTTCAGGGACTCGATGCCATATTCTCGGGTGTATTCAAAGTGTGGAATTCCACCCACGGCTTCTGCGCCCAGCTTCAGAGCCTCTTCCAGCAACTCAGCACCTTTTGGAAAAGAGGGGATACCTTCCTGGGGGAAGGCGACCAGCTGAATATCAATCAGGTCCCGCATCTCTTCTCTCAGTTCCAGTAAGGCATGCAGGGCGGTGAGCGATGGATCAGTGGTATCAACATGGCTGCGAACGTGCTGAACGCCCTGAGCGATATACCACTCCAGGGCTTTTGATGCCCGGCTTTTAACATCATCGCGGGTCAGTGTTTTTTTCCGTTCAGACCAGTTCTGAATACCCTCGAATAAGGTGCCGCTTCGATTCCATACCGGCTCTCCGGCCGTCAGAGCAGTGTCCAGATGAACGTGCGGATCGATAAAGGGCGGCAGTGCTAATTGTCCATTACCATCAATGACCTCTACACCTTCGTTTCGGGCAGTGCCAGCAGATGTGATGGCCGTGAAAATGCCATTATCAATGTCAATATCGAACAGGCCCTGCTGCTGGTGCAGGCGAACGTTTTCAAGTCTCATAACGAAGTCTCAGTGTGAGCAAGGCGTCCCTGAAAAATAGGTGCTTTCTGTAGCAGGACATGGCTGATAGCCGCCACCACTACGCCATTGATGGGGGCGATGCCTGGCAGCAGTGTTGCGGCGGCAATACCGGCAATCCAGGCAATCAGTGCTGAAGGGTTGATGGTGGCAAATGAAGCCTTTTGATAGTCAGGGTACTGGCCTTTTCTTACCAGAAAGTAGTCGGCGAGAAGAATGGCACCAACGGGCGGCAGTGCAGAGCTCAGCAGTCCCAGCCATCCGACAAAATTGTTATAGAGCCACAGGGCGAACAGCGTTCCCAGGGCACCGTTGATCATGACGATCAGGTTTTTGCTCTTACCGGTGATACTGGCAAAACCCAGGCCGGAAACGTAAAGCGCATTATCGTTAGTGGTCCAGATATTCAGGCCCAGTGTGATCACGGCAGGCAGTATCAACCCCTGGAGGAACATAACCTCGGCAATATCCGCCTGGCCTGTGACCATGGAGCCGACGGCCCCAAAGGTGAACATCAGGCTGTTGCCCAGGAAGAAGGCAATCAGTGTCGCGCTGACCGCAATTTTTGGTGTGCGGGCAAAGCGGGTAAAATCGGCCGTCAGGGAACCACCACTGATAAACGACCCGATACAGATACTGATGGCACTGGCAAACGTAATTGTGGTTGTTGGTTCGATGGCCATCAACGCTGACAAACCTCCGGCGCTGTCTACGGCTTCCTTGACGGAGAAACCACCCAGTAGGGCAATGGCGGGAACGGCGATAAAACTGAGGATGGTCAGTGCCTTGAAACCAAAAAATGCGGTCACGGTCATCAGGAACCCTGAGACTAACACCAGAATCTCAGTGTTGATGCCGGTTGCCTTGTTCACCGGGAGAGCAAACATGGCAACCCCCACACCGAACCAGCCAACCTGGGTAGCGGCCAGCACCAGAGACGTCAGTTTGCCGCCGATTTTACCAAAGGCATATTCCGAGAGAAGGTGGGTAGAAAGACCGGTTTTGCTGCCCATCCAGGCAAGGCCTGAAGTGTAGGCGCCGAGCAGAAGGTTGCCGATCATCACTGTGATCAGAAAGCTGGAAAAGTCCAGACCTTGTCCCAGGGTTCCACCGGACCACATACTGGCTGAAAAGAAGGTAAAACCGACCATCACCACCAGAATGGGAAAAAAGCCTTTTCGGGCTTCAGCTGAAACGGGAGAGTGAGCGAAATCCTGGGAATGTTCCGACATTGGTCCTCCAATAAAGAAAAGGGTTGAGGGCCTTGTAGCCGGATATTCATGCTAACAGAACGGTCATTCGAAGTCAGTCAATGATAAACCGTAACCGACTTCGGAAATTACCGTGAGCGTGAATATATTGTGAATTCACAGAATTCCCTTTATCGTTGCCTGTGAATGGTTAAATGCACACATTAATTGAAAGATAACAAGAAGGAGTAATTATTGTGGAGCACCTGCTGGAAGACTACCCAGTTATTACTGAGATACCCGTAGCCTGGGGGGATATGGATGCCCTTCAGCACGTTAATAATGTCGTGTATTTCCGCTATTTTGAAACGGCCCGTATCGATTATTTCGATAAAATACAGGTAATGGAAAAAGCGAAGGGCAGTGGTATAGGCCCTGTGATCAGTCATACCCAATGCTTTTATAAGGCTCCGGTGACTTATCCGGATACTTTACTGGTGGGCTCAAGGGTGAGTGATGTGCAGGAAGATCGCTTTACCATGGAGTATGCGATTTACAGTAAAAGCATGAACAGAGTGACCACAACGGGGACCGCAACGGGTGTCATGTTTAACTTTGTCACTAACTCCAAGGCCAGTATTCCAGAAGAGCTGAAAACGCTTATTCAGAAAATTGAATCGGGCGAGATTGAGTAGCCGTTTCTTTGTAAGTGAGAACAGTGCGCGGTGGCTGTTCCCACTTTGAGTTCTCTAAGCCCCCTAAGGGAAAGAGTCACTATGCCCCCATTCTAATGGAGAAAAAGGAATAGTGATGGTTCGCACTAATTGATTCTTTTCATTATATATACTTAGACCAGTTCTAAAATGCTTTCTCGGTGAAGGCGTATCCACACTGAATTCCAGTTCGTAACAATTCCATAAGCCATTGGCTTCAAGGACGACAGGCTGCTCCGGTAAGGAGCCCTGAAAGACCCGGGACTGAGATTCCGGGCAGCCATGGATTTTATCGGAGAAGCGTTTGGCCTGCTCAGTGGGGTAATGAGCATATGGGTATGGGAACACACTGGTTGTTGTATAGTGTTTGCCGTCAATCTCAAGAGTGACCTGAGAAAGGTCCAGTGTCAGGCCCTTCTGGTAGGGAAAGAGAGAGATCCCCATTCTGAACTTACCCGGCTTTGCTTTGTTATGTTGAGTCTCACCGGAGCTAGCTCGATAAGGGATTAACACGACATAATCAACCTGCCCCAGCTGAACATCATTTCTTGGGTCGAATGTAATAGCGAACTCAGGATAACGCATCACTTTTTGAGGGCCGCCAATACTTTCCCCAATCTCCGGTGCACTGCTGATAAACGATTTGCTGAATCCACAACTGGCAAGTAGGGCGATGATACTGGTGATAATGGCTAAACGTCCTGTCAGAAAGAAGTATTGAATACCCTTCATAGAAAATCCTGTTAAATAGAAGCTAAGAGGAGCTATTCATTCACTGTAGCCAGTCATGATTCGGTTAACAATGTTTCAAATTTGTCTGAAATACTCTCCAAGGCTTTCGATCATGCCTTATTGCAAGGGAACTTGGGATTGTTTAAGGTTGGCGTCAACACTATTACCCGCTTTTCACTGATCATGATTCGACAAGCTCAGAACACAATGACAGTCACTCTGCTTTATGCGGCGGTTGTCTCTGCGCTTGTTAACACTGGCTGGCCTCAGCCGGTCATCTACTAGCTGCTTCAGCGCTCTTATTTCATTGAACTCCCAAACAGTACCCACGCTAATCAGAGTGTGGGGCTTGCTTATGGATTATTTTCCAGCTGGCTGAAGTATGTTATTTCACAATCATTGTATTCTTCGAGAGTTCAGAGCGCTGCTCAAGCTCTCACTGCCCCTGATGGGCACATATCTGGTGATGTCGCTTGCGGGCTTCATCGACACGCTGATGGCAGGGCAGTACAGCTCAGTTGATCTGGCCGGTGTAGCCATTGCCTATACGGCCTGGATTCCCGTCAATGTTTTTCTTGTTGGTCTGCTGATGGGGAAAACGGCTTTTATCTCTCAGCTGTATGGGGCTAGAAAGCTACGGGATATTGTCGCTATGGGCCAGCAGGGTCTATTGCTTGCTACAGGTTCGGGGATTGTCGGTCTGGCATTGCTGTCTGTTTTTTCCGAGCTATTGATCTACGTGGATGCCAGTAATGCTGTCCGGGAAATTGCTTCAGGCTATTTAACATTTGTCGCTCTGGGAATGCCGGGCGTTGCTTTGAATCAGGCATTGCGAAGCTATCTGGAGGGGCAGGGTTATGTTCGTTCCGTGATGGTTGCCCAGGTGCTGGGGCTGCTGATCAATATCCCACTGAACTATGCCCTGATATATGGGCGATTTGGTCTGCCAGAAATGGGCGGTCTAGGGTGTGGTATCGCCACAGCCGTTATTATGTGGCTTTCACCGCTTTTTATGGTGGCTTATATCTGTTTTAACAAGGCACTGAAATCAACATCTCCTTTTTGCTACGCACTGGATCTTGACCTAGAAAAGCTGAAGGCTCTGGTTGCAATTGGGCTGCCCATTGCGGTTACACTGTTTTGTCAGTTTCTGGTGTTTATGGTGATCACCGTTTTACTGGCATCCCACGGGCATGTTGTTGTTGGAGCGCACCAGATAGTCTTTAACGTTTCGACATTATTGATGATGGTTCCCTCTGCCATTGGGGGCGCTGTGACCATAAGAGCAGCCTATTATATAGGCGCTGGACATTCATCCATGGGGGGCTTTGTTTCTCTGGTGGGGCTTTCTATCTCCTTTATGGTTATGTGCGTTCTGGGGGTTGGGGGCTGGTGGGCAAGGTTCTCCATAGTGCGTTTATATACTCAGGATCTGGCTGTTATTGAACTTGCAGCATCACTAATGGGGTTAGTGGTGATTTATCTGCTGCTTACGGTTATTCAGCAGTTAGGTGCAGCTGCATTAAGAGCTTATCGGGATGCCTTTTCTGTCATGTGGATCATGTTGGTTTCCCTTTGGGGTATTATGCTGCCCTTGGGGTATTTTCTGGCAAATATGGACTTTTTGGGTGCGCCATTGGGTGTAAAAGGGTTCTGGCTGGCAATGGTTGTCGCTTACTTTCTAGCCGCCATAGGGACTTGCTGTCGCTGCTGTCTGGTGGTGAAGTAGTTGTCAGGGCACATCATATTGATGTGCCCTGAACATGGTTTTAACGTAGGTCGATGCGGCTGAGGCTTTTGATCAGGCCTTGTCGCAAGGGGCATGAGGTTAGCTCTCTTAATGGGGGCAGGTGCCGAGAGTCAGGTGATTATAAAAGGGTTCTGTTGACGGTTTTCGCACAACAGCACCATGAGAGCGCATCAATGATCATTAAAACTGCGCCATCAAATGCTCTAATGCCTGCGGCCCTCCTAACTGAAGGCTAATATATTTTTGATCAGCCTCTGGAAGGCTGAAATATCTCTCAATCGACGTGATATCACGAGATAAAAGCCCGTCTAGAACATCTTCAGCCCTGTCCTTGGAAGGACTTGGAATAGCTTGTGGTGCTCCGCCAACAGCGCCTGATAGTGGCAGATCTTGCAGGTTTTGTCTGGCTCCTGCCACGGTCTTACTGGTAGCCTGATGCTCCAGAAAAGTTTTCACCTCTTTTGCCGTTGGTCGTTCGTGCTCTGGGCGGAATATATAGTCTAACAGGGCAATAGTGTCTTCTGTCATCAATGGCTTCATTAATTCTCTGGCAATTCCTCTGGATTTTTTATGATTGTCTAGAAAATCCTTCAGTCTCATTCCATCCGAATAATAGTTATCGGTGAATTGCTGAAGAAACAATGGGATTTGCGATTTGCCGGTCGCAATCATCGCTAAACAAAGACCATAAGCCCACACGTCATTGTCATAAAGTGACATCTGGTCTACGAACCCAGGAATATCTGCATATTCTGGTGGAAGATAGGGAGGGCTGTATCCTACAGGCTCGTCCATTTTCTTAGCATCAGGGCCATATGAACGTTGCTTTGCCGTACCAAAGTCAGTAACAGCAGCACTTCCTTTTTTATCAAGCACTAAGATATTTTCAAGTTTTATATCACTATGAGGAATGTTCCTAGCATGACAATGAACAAGAGCATTCAGCACATCATCCCGGAACTTTTGGAATGCATCAACTGAACAACCACCCTTGCAAAAACCTACAGCATCACCTTCAGGTGCAGTGAATGTTACGATAGCGCACAGGTGGTCATATTTCGTAAATTTTTCATCTTTGACAAAGTCACCAGGAATACTCCGAACTGTTTTGTCTTGTAGGTTTAGAACAATGTAAAGACCATGGCTTAAAATAAAGCTTCCCTTGCCCTCTAATTCGGCAATAGCGGCCATTTTTCCACCGAGCAATTCGCCGGTTGGTTTTTCATCTTCATCTATCAGAGGGTTAGAAAAATCAGGGTCCAGACGGTCAGGAAAATCCGGGTGGGAAAAGTCCACCTTTTTGATGGCGTAGGCTGAGCCCTCGCCCCTGTCTTTTTGCTCCGGGTTGAACTCCCAGCATTTATAAATAGAGCCTTCTGAGCCTTGCCCTAGTTTTTTTTCTACAACTTTACCGTTTAAGGGGATAAGAGTTTGTATTGCCGTTTCAATCTCAGACAAATAACAATGACGAAGCTTTTGGGTCACAATTTCTGTCCCAGATTTTTTAGGTGTTGAGGGATAGTTCGCTGTTGGTGAAACATTTGTACGAGTAACAGAGTAATTCTGAGACATAGTGGATGCTCTGAAAACAGGTTGCCTGTTTACATCAACTGCTCGGGTCAGCCTTCCCCTATATCTTGTAGCTTCCACGGGAGCTGCAGAAGCGTCGTCTTTACCCGCAAATACATGGTGGCCTATTGCAAACCCATTTCCTTCAATTTTTGGTCTAGCATCCATGATTTTCTCCTTTTTATCTTTGGATAGTTATTAAATAGTTGTTGGGCAGATTACCATTTGTTTTTGTTTATATAACTAACGGGGGAGTTCGTTGTTCCACCCTTTTCGAGCTGCTGGAATATTTGAATGAATTCAATCAGTCTTGCCTCGGATGAACCACCGGCAGGAAAAGAGTTTAGCCTAAGTAAGTGACCTAATTTGATGACTGATACCCTTGTCATGCTCTTTGACCCAGTATATGTAAGATGATTTAAAAAACTGTGGGTCGATTTTAATATATTGATATTTAAGGTTTTTAGATTTTCAGGAAGAGAGTGTTTCATGAGTCTTGATAGTCACTCCTGATAAACTAACAGTTTATTTTAAATGATGTATTCCTGTGTAGGTGATCAGATTTTTTTTAAATTTGTGATTATCCAATTTAATGAGATTGCTAACTGGTGTAAATGTTCAGTAACTTTTGTATTTTTTATATCATTTACTTGTTAGGTCAAATATCTATGTGAGGAGAAAAACTATTAGAGCTTCTATTTAAAAGGGTGGAGGAAGTACGAACTGCCCCCTGGAATAAAATGATTGATTTTACTGGCTTATAAAACAGCATTGACTCAGTAAATCAGCTTTTGTTTTATGTAACACGGCAGAATGCCGTGTTACGTTTAGATTATATGGAGAGCTTGAGAAATAGAATGGCAATCAGTGTGACTGCTATACCCAGTACCTTGATCGGATGTAGACTTTCCCCAAACATCAATCTTCCAATAACCGAAGTGGCAATAATACCAAGTGCTCCCCAGAGTGCGTAGGCAACACTGAGGTCAATGCTTTCCAAGGCAAAGGACAGGAAAACAAAGGCCGCAATCTGTACGATCATCACCATCACGGCAAACCGCTTTTTGGTAAAGCCGTTGGACAGCTTGGTCAGTACATTACCAATAATGTCACAGCTTGAAGCGGCAACGACCCAGAAAATAGCAATCAGTTGCAGATGGTCTGACATGGCTGCAGCTCCTTCTCATTGGTCGGTTGCGCTTTACTTTCCTGTTCCTGCTTTTCCGATAGTTTCTCCCCCAGGTTAATCAAAACCATGCCGGTCATCAGTGAAGCCATAGCAATCAATTTGTTGGTTGAGAACGTTTCGTCAAAGAAATACCAGGACATCAGGCTGATCAGTAGCAGGCCGAGCCCTTCCCACATGGTATAAGCAATCGCCAGGGGGATTTTGCGAACCGCCTGGGACAGGAAGAAGTAGGAAATAGATATTAAAATAGCCATCAGTGTATAGCCCATCACAGGGCTGCTTCCTGATGCCATTTTCATAAAGGATGTGCTGGCCACCTCGGTAATGATGGCCAGAAACAGCATAAACCAGTAATACATAGGGGTTCCCCCGATCAAGAGATCAAAATAAATAAACTTAGGCTGGTCGTGTTCTTTTTCCAGCAAAAGGCAGGCAGGGGGGGACTAGAGGCCTGTGCGCCAATAGCGCTCAGCCGGGTAATGGCAGATAGCTGTGTAAAGACTGGGTGATATACAACGCATTTTAGGCAGAGATCATAGACCTGATTGAAGTAATACTATCATGCCTGCTATCGGACGATAAGTAGCATTTGTTCTTATGGTTTGTTGTGAAATGTCATGCATTATTTTCGTTTCAATAGGACCAGTACTGAACCCGTTCCACCTTCTGAAGGTGGTGCAGAACAAAATGCCAGCACATCCGGCATCTGCTTTAACCAATGATTGGTATGGCTCTTTAACGTCGATTGCCGCTCTTTGCTGCGGTGAGACTTGCCATGGATGATGCGCACACAGGTTAGTCCACGGTAGCGGGAAACCTGGATGAATTCATGGATCAACTCTCTGGCTTCATCAATCTTGTAACCATGAAGATCCACTTGAAACTGAACCGGTATCATCCCTTGACGTAACTGTCTGAGTCTGGTCGTTTGGATTCCGGGTCGAGAGAATTCAATAAACTGTTCGGGGTCGACAGGCTCAATCCATGCTTCAGAGAGTGCGGCTCCAGAAGATGGCTTATCCAGCTCAGCAGCCTTTCGGCGAGCTCTTAAGGTGCTTTCCGGGATATCTGCATTCGGTTTTCGACTATTCCCAGAATGGGTCTTGTTGCCTTTTTTGCCAATCAATGGTCGTACGTCACTCATCGCTTCCAGGAAGCTTTGTTCATCATCTTTCTCGGACATAAGAATGGCTGGTTAACCCTGAACTGGCAGTGTGGCTATAGGTGAATAACAAAGTTGTCCATTGTACTGTCAGAAGATTGTTCAGCAAAGTATCTGGCTCTGATAAATGTGGGGAGGGAGAAAGTGGGCGTTGAGCATAATGAGTTTTGGAAAAAGGCCGGACATTAGATCTCTGAGCACGATATGCTGTATTCAAAGATTTGTGAAAATTATTATTGGAAAATTGATCTCATATCATTCGTTCTCCTCCTGTTATATCAATGATTCGAACCTGTATCTTGCAGAGAGGTTAATGATATTCTGTGGAAAAGGTGGTGTCTTATCAGAGAAGAATTCAGGTGGTTGCTGTAAGGATTAGCCATATAAAGCCATGGAGTGGGTTTAATATGAAAATAGGTAAAGGTGCTCAAGTTCGCACTTTATTGTCTTCTCTTGTCGAAGGTGTTGTAAAGAAATGGAGAGGCAGAAAAACAGTCAGGCATAAAAGTGATAAAGCACACTTTCTTAATGGTCAGGGTACGGAATTCAAAAAGCTGGGCAAAGGTTACTGGGGATCAGTCAGTCAGTTTTTTACAGGCAATGAAGGCCCTCTTAAAGTAGTGAAGAAAATTGATATAAAAAACTACTCTGACAAGGAAGTGAAAATTTTAGAGCGATTGGGTGGTCATGAGCATTGTGTTTCATTGGAGAAAGAATGGCGTGATGATAAATATCATTACATAGGTATGGAGGATGCGGGTCTTGATATTGGCCGTCTTGTATACCGTAAACATGGCGCCGTAGGTGTATACAAAAAAACAAATCCTTTCGTTGCTCTGTTTAGGCGGGGAGGTGGTTTCCGAGCCATCGATGAAGTCAAAAGTGAAAAACTGTTCTTTAAGAGTCTTTTATTTCAGAGCCTTCAAGGGGTAGGGCATATGCATGAGAAGCAAATTGTCCATAGAGATATAAAGCCCTCAAACATAATGATCACTCCAGTAGGGCAAGTGAGAGTTGGAGACTTTGGTTGTGCTACAGAAGTGGATCAAACAACACGCTTCCGTGGAGATATCAGGTATCAACCTCCGGAAACCTCCAAGTTCAGGAGAGGTAGTTATAACGAGAAAAGTGATATCTGGATGCTGGGTGCGACTATGACAGAAATGTTATTGGGGAAGAGTGCCATCATGGGATTTTTCAGGATTTTTCCCAGGAGTATCCAGAGTATTTTCAGAAGAATTGATAAAGCGGAAGGGGCAGGCCTGATTTCAAGAGATACCGGGGAATTGCTGAAGTCTATGCTAGCGGCTAATCCAGCCGATAGACCCTCAGCTCAAGAGTTACTGCATCATGAGTACTTCCAGAGTGACTTGGAAAAGTTGAATCAGCTCAAAAAGGCCTGGGGTAAGGATTGAGCTGCAAATGTTAAGCCGTGGTATTTTCTGTCTCCCAGACAAAAGCCCCCGCAATGTGTGCAGGGGCAACGGGGTTAACCTGTTCATTAGCTAGCTAATGATAACTGACACATTATTCTGGCTTTTGCAGAGGTGCACCGGTCTCTTCATCAAAATGATCTGTATGAAACTCATACCACATAACATTAATGATGCCGAAGGCACAGGCCAGTAAAACACCCAGTAACCAAGCGAAATACCACATTATTCAGCTCCCTTTCTCTTGATTCAGTAAAGTGAATGACTTTCTTGTTCAATCTTTTCAGCGGTCATACGGCCCCAGAGCTTATAGAAGCACCAGGTGGTATAGCCGAGAATGATGGGAACAAATACCACAGCAACACCGGTCATAATCGCCAGGGTCATAAAGCTGGAGGTTGCATCCCAGAGAGTCAGGCTGAACTGAGGGTGAGTATTGGATGTCAGTACAAACGGGAACAGACTGAAGCCCGCGGTCATAATGATTCCAGCCTGAGCCAGTGATGAAAATGTAAAATTCAGACCATCCAGTTTTGTGCCAGAAAAAATAATGACGCCGATTGTGCCCAGGAAACCAAGTACCGGTGCGATCATCATGATCGGATACAGACTGTAGTTAATCAGCCAGGCACCTTCCGCCAGAATGACGGTCTTGTTCAAGGGGTTGGAAGGAGCGTTGGGATCCACAATACTGGTGATCTGGTAGCCATTCATATGAGCAACCCAGAAACCGCCAAGAGCAAAAGCAACCATTGTCAGGATGGCAGAATAACGGGCAACGATAGCTGCACGATGGCGGATCGGATCACCGGAGCGCATTTTCTGCCAGACAGCACCCTGCATGGTCAGCATGGAGGCGCTGACTACACCGCAGAGTAGAGAGAACGGGTTTAGCAGATCAAAAAATGAACCGGTAAAACTGGAACGCATGAAACCATCGAGCTGGAACTCAAAGCCAACAAATATGTTGCCAAAGCCTACGCCAAATACGATGGAGGGCACGATACCGCTGGCAAACAGTCCCCAGTCCCAGGCGTTGCGCCAACGAGGGTCAGGCAGTTTGGAGCGATAATCAAATGCCATTGGGCGAATCAACAGGGCAAAAAGTACCAGTACCATTGCCCAGTAAAAACCGGAAAATGCAGTGGCATAAACCGTTGGCCAGGCTGCAAATAATGCTCCACCGGCAGTTATCAGCCATACTTGGTTGCCATCCCAGTGAGGGGCAACGGCATTAATCATGATTCGACGTTCAGTGTCGTTTTTGCTCATGAATGGCAGCAGGTTAGCAGTACCCAGATCGTAGCCATCCATGATGGCAAACCCGATAAACAGGACACCAATCAGAACCCACCAGATAAATCGGAGAACTTCATAATCCATCGTTATCGCTCCTTATGCTTTTCCCTGGAGGTTACTGGTAAGATCACCATCAGCAATCGCCTGTTTTTGTTCGAAGTGATAACGCCCGGTGTGCAAACTGCTGGGGCCTATTTTGCAGTACTTAACCATGAGCCAGATTTCAACAACGGCAAAGATGCCATAAAACAGTGTGAAGCCAGCAATGCTCAGGTAAAGATCAGTCACGGTTCGTGTTGATGCCGACAGATAGGTTGGCAAAATGCCTGAAATAGACCATGGTTGGCGGCCAAATTCAGCAACAAACCAGCCCATCTCACTGGCAATCCAGGGTAATGGTAACGACCACAGGCAAAGCTTCAGGAAGAACCGGCTCTTGTATTCTGTGCGACGGGCGGTTTTAACAAACGCAGTGATCAGTAGCAGGAGCATTAAAAAACCACAGCCGACCATAATACGGAAGGCGAAGAATAGAGGCCATACCGTTGGAATGGCGTCTTCCGCTGCCTGACGGATCATTGCGTCCGAAGCAGATGGAATATCGTCCGTGTAGCGTGTTAATAACAAGCCATAACCTAGGTCATCGACAACTTCAAGAAATGCAGCCCGGTTCTCAGGTGTATCTTCACCAGCCTTCAGCTTCTGGAGTAACTCATAGGCCACCATACCATTCTTGATACGCGGAATTTTGCCTTCGATCAGGTCTTTGATGCCGGCAACTTGCTCATCCAGCGAGCGGGTCGCAATAATACCCATCACATAGGGAATCTTGATGGCAAAATCGGTTTCCATGTTCTCCTGGTCAGGAATACCAATAACGGTGAAACTGGCGGGGGCCGGATGGGTATCCCATTCAGCTTCAATCGCGGCAAGCTTTACTTCCTGAACATCACCCAGCTCATAGCCTGATTCGTCACCCAGCAGAATAACGGACAGGATAGCGGCTAGGCCAAAACCTGAAGCGACGGCAAAAGAGCGACGGGCAAACCCGGTGTCTCTATTCTGGAGCAGATAATAGGCAGAGATGGACAGGACAAATATTGCTCCCGTGGTATAGCCTGCAGCTACGGTATGAATGAACTTTACCTGTGCTACCGGGTTGAAGACCAGGTCAGCGAAGCTGGTCATTTCCATGCGCATGGTTTCAAAGTTGAACTCTGCTCCCACAGGGTTCTGCATCCAGGCATTAGCAATCAAAATCCAGAGCGCGGAAAGGTTGGTACCAATGGCCATCAGCCAAGTACAGGCGAGGTGCTGAACTTTGCTCAGGCGATCCCAGCCAAAGAAAAACATACCAACAAAGGTGGATTCCAGGAAGAAGGCCATGAGGGCTTCAATGGCCAGCGGGGCGCCAAAGATATCGCCGACATAGTGGGAATAATACGACCAGTTGGTACCAAACTGAAACTCCATGGTAAGGCCAGTGGCCACACCTATGGCGAAGTTGATACCGAAGAGTTTACCCCAGAAGCGGGTCATGTCTTTATAGATCTGTTTGCCCGTCATGACATAGACGGATTCCATGATAGCCAGGATAAAGGTCATTCCAATCGTCAATGGGACGAATAGAAAGTGATAGAGCGCAGTAATGGCAAATTGAAAGCGCGAGAGATCTATGACTTCTTCCAGAATCATAAGACTCCTCCACAAATATTATCAGGAGAGACGCCTGGCTACTGCATCATTGAACGTAATTCCGGCTCCAGCCAGAAGCCCTCTTCAGAGTAGCAGAAACCAGAATATATTCAGGTCTCAAGCAGACGGTTGAAAAGAGTCTTTTGTTGAAACAGCACGCTTTTGATAGAGAGCTTGGGCAATAAATAATCAACGGACTATAGTACCCTATGTAAAAATATAGGTATATTTCGGTATGCCGCACTGCTCATCGTTCTCTGTTTGGCATAGCACGTTCCGCCATCCGTTACGGAGCATCTGTCCGGGTAGATCACGTTATGCCATGCCTTTTAAGCTCATCCGGGTTATGGTTTTCTTGGCGTTATAAAGGTCAATTTGCCAGTTGTCTTTTGGCTGAGGAACTTCCATGGCAGATACATTGTCCAGCGAGTAAGAAGCGCTGAGAGGGGTCTCGTATCTGGCGATAAACTGAAGTCTTTCCAGGCTGGCATTGTAGGTTTTGACCAGAAAGTTGATGGTCTGATCGCTGAGGGGTACCCGATAATAGCGGATCAGGTTTTGAGCCAGTTTTTCTGCGCTGGTGGCCAGATTTTTTTCAACGGCACTCGCCATGGCTTCACCCCAGGCTGCTTTGGTTCTGGCGCTCATGCCCGGTTCTATGTTGGCTAAGCTGATGGCGTTGGCGCTTTCGATTGCACGCTGAATCTGAGGCTCGTGCAGGTGGATATACGGATCCAGAATGGTGGCAATCTCAATAGCAATGTCCCGGGCGCAGGCTTCCGTCAGGTTTTGCTCTGCATCCAGAAGAGATGAATCTTCCTGGCTGTTTTTGAGCCTGTTTTTTTGCAGGTCGGGGGACTCATTGAGATATTGTCGGATACGCTGAGTAACTTCCGCCTTATCCTCGTCATCCAGGAAAATTGTCTGTTCGGAAATAGTCAGGCTTCGTTTCAGGTTCTCATTATTCTGATGTTGATATTTGCTGGACAGTTTCTGCCAGTTTTTCAGGGCGCGCTTTAAAAGCAGGCTGTCTCGCCCTTGTTTCAGGTAAGCCCGGTGGCTTTCGTTGTATATCTGTAATGCTTTTTCCAACTGCTGGCTTTTTGTGGAAAGCGTCAGAAGGTGCTTTCGGGCACCTTTTTTCTGAGGGCTCGAAAGGGTTAATTGACGAGCCTCCCGTACCTGAAGGCTCAAGGTGTCCAGAGATTTAGTCGCAATAGTCAGGAGCTTATGTGTGCTTAATCCATTACCGCTACCAATTTCAGAAGGAATTCCAATGTTGTTCAAGTAAGTGGTTAATGCCTTGAGACGAGAATAAACTCTTGCGCGGCTGATGCGAAGGTCGTTACGTTCTTCTTCCAGCTTGTCCAGGGCTCTTGCCAGATCCCAGTGGCCTGTGTACTCAATCTTCAGATAAGCAATTTCCCGGCCGCAGATCAGTTCAAAGCACAGAGTAAGCATTTCCTCCACATCATGGAGGGTCATCAGGTTTTCATTACCTTCTTCAATTGCGGAAAGAATCCGCTCAATGAACAGAGGCTCACGTTTTTGTCCGTGGTGTGGACGGGCAACGATACCATTCAGGCGCTTCTTCAGTGCTTCTGCTGTTCTGGGGTGGTTCTCATTCAGGGATTGAAAGGCTTTATCAGACTCTTCTCTGGCCTCTTCAATGATATCCTTCATTCTGTTGTAGAGACCGGCACGGCGAAAAATTTCAATCCTTTCTGCCTGTTTTGCCAGTTGCTGGTTGCCTGTCAGGTCTTCTATAGCGGTGGATACCCATTCAGGCCCAAGATCCAGTTTACGAAGAAGTATACCGGCTGAGTGAATGCGTCGCTGTTCTTCTGTCATGTTGATCTGACCAAGATCTCTAACCTGATAGATAAGTTCAGGAACCTGATCGATCAGGCTGAGCAGGTTTATCCGATCTTTTGCCTGTTGTCGTCCATGAGTCATATTATGGAACAGGCGGTAGCCGACACCCAAAGCAACGGCGATGACCGAATAGCCCAGAAAGTAAAAAGCCCTTTCCAGGGGCATCATGACGCCGTAGGCAAAGTAGTAGCCAAAGTAGGCGGCCATCAACGTGACTGGGCCTGCGGTCCATGCGTATTGAAGAATGGTGACGCTCCAGGGTTCCTGGTGCGGGGCTCTGGCAACTTTTTCAAGCCAGCGTTGATCACGCTCTTCCAGTTTGAGATCAACGTTTTCCAGCTTCTTTTTTTGTTGCTCCTTTTGACTGGGAGCATTGTTATGAAGGCCGGATCCTTTCGACATTTTCGAGTAAACCTGACGCGGAAAGAGAATGGAAAATCACACAATTATAAGTGTTCATTGTGACAGCTTGGTATATGTAAATATACTTTCATTATTAATGATTATAGTGATTTTAGTTATCAGTGTACCAGCTCGTGTTGGGCTATTTATGACAACAGCTTTGAATGGCTAGCTATGGATGAAAAAATTATTTTGAGCTTTAATTATTGTTATTGGTAGTATTAAAAAATAATAATATTTCAATAACGTTAACAAAATCTATGATGTCTTCTATCTGGTGAAATGTTTCGTATTTTTTATTTTATTGAAATTATTTTAATTGGAGTTTTGTCCAGTAATTTGTATTGTTTTTAATTTTTATAAAATTTTTTTGTTAATGGTTTTGGCAAAGAAATTATATTTGAGTAAGTTGTGTTTTTTTGGTTTAAATTTTCTAAATAATAATCATTGTTGATTGTTGTCTTTGACTCGGTGATGATTTTTATTCTGAGGATGTCTTGTAAAAAAATGCAGTAAATGACGTTGTTTGCTAATTTACACTAGTAATTTAATTTTTCTTTTTATCATATTGTAATAATAAATTACCTTCAAAGCAGTCCTGTATATAAACAACAAAGGTTTTTTCTTATGGAAGCAACCAGAATGACGGGCGGCCAGCCTTTGGCTATGCATAAAAATCAATCCGATAATGTCAGGAAAGATCAGCAAACGGATAAAACTAGTTCTCAAAGGTATCGATCGGATTCTAGTGCAAAATCAACCTCCGGTATGAGATCAGATAGGGGGCCGAACCCGGCTTCAGAAAAAAAAATAGATACAAGAAAGTCAGAAGTAAGAAACCCTGTGCAAAGGGGGGGCGAAAAGGAGCGTGGATCTGATTCTTCAGCCAGAACGGCAAGGTTATCATCTGCTCCGACTCATGCTGGACAGGTTGGAAAGTCTGTTGATCTACCAAGGTCATCACTCGATCAGGCTGGCATTAGTAAAACAAGGCTGCCTCCTGAGGGGCGCTCTGGTCAGACAGGCGTAGCAAGGCAGTCAGCTGAATCAACAGGGCGGGCAGAACGAACAAACACTGAAATGGCAACTGCTTTGGTCAGACAAGAGCCCCAAGCAGTTCTTTCTGCTGCAAATCAGCCGGTGTCCGCAGCGGCCAGTCCTGAACAGGTATCCTTTCAGCGGGATTTTCCATGGGAGCTAAGTGATAAGGATAGGCGTGTTATTCAGCTTGCAAAGGGGTTGGAATCCCATCTTAACCGGTGCCAGAGAAACTTCCATACTTTTCTTGAAGGTGTGGTTGGTTATATTGTGGAAAAAGGAAAAATCTCAGAAGCTGACTTTGCAAAACTCCTTGTATTGCAGGAATTACAGGCGGGTAATATAACTACAAAAAGATTAAATATGAGGCAGTTTTCTGGTGCAGTGCAGTCAATTCCAGACACTTTAACGGGGGATCAAAGAAGAGATCAGATTGTTACCTGCCTTGCACACGTTGATGATCTTAAAATGATTCGTCAGGTTTTTGAGGGTGATGATTTAAGTAAAAGCGATAGATCCCGTGTCCGGCTAGTCGTTTATTCAAAAGTGGCCGAACGATTAACCAAGGCGTTGTGGGAATATGCGCGGGATAAAAGAGAAGAGCTACTTGGCAGTAATACAAAGTTGACGCCATCGGGTGGGGCGGCAGTAGAGAAAAGTGTAGATCGATTCTCATATCCAACACTTGGTGTGACAATGCTGGATAAGCAATACATTCATCCAGTAATCCTTAAGGCAATGGAAAATTATTGTAAGGACAACCCCCCGGTTGATTGCATAAGGCCTCAAAGGAGAAAGGATGTCACATCCGGTTGGACTGAAGGAGAATACAAGAAAACTTCCGATGATCTGCAGGTTGCCAAGCAACAATTGGAAGAGCTTCGTTATAATGCCAGATCAAATGTATTCGTAACCGATCGGAAGGACTGTACCGAGTTTGAACCAGTTTTTAGTCGATATTTGAGGAAAGGAAACCACAGGCTTGAAGATAAGGATTATGTTGAATTGATTCCACGCTTTTTGCAGGCTAAAAAATTCTACCCCACAGACAGTGAGGGTATGGGTAGAAAACTTCTTGAAATTTATACGGCTAGTAAAATGAATGGGATGGGTGCGGCTCTGGAAATATGGAAAGGTCTCTCTGATGCAATGACTGAAAAGATGAAGAAAGAAATTGTAAAACATTCTGTTAGTGCAGTTCTCGCAGGAGACCAGCAGTTCAGGGATAAGCTAGAAAAGGCTGAGGAAGAGAAGAAAGTAGCAGAAAATATCATCAGTCGTGAACAAAAGCTTATGGGGAAAGGGGGGAGAAAGGCTGATATTATTAAGGCTATGCAAACCCAAAGAGAGACTCGGGCAGCAGCTGAAGAGGCAGGCAGAAAAGCGGAGGATGACGAATATTACAGAACTCGTATGCAAAGTGGGGCTCAGGAAGGTGGAGTTTCAGATATGCCATTAAGCTCTTCCTCTCTGCAGATGCAGGTAATGCTTCTCCCTCAAAATACTCAGCAGCTGGAATCATCCAAAAAACAAGCAGATAAAAAAGCAGATACCTCACAGGGTGATAAATGCAAGGTTGGGATAAAGGAGCTGGGTGAAGAGCGCTACCTGACAAATGGTTTGGTAAGTCGGCTCAGGCATTTTACCAACTTGTTGGCAGAGTTTCAGCCAAAAGAGCAGGAGTCAACCAGTACATTTGGGAAGCTCTTCAGTAAGTCAAAGCATTGATTTACTGCATGGTAAAGGTACTACGATAAGGGTATTCGAATATCGGTTAGACTGGCGCTGATTGATGTGCGGTTTTTACCTCTCTGTTTTGCCCGGTACATCGCTGTATCTGCTTCTTCAAGTATTCTGTCCAGTGAGTTTGCTTCACTGGACAGGGCCGAAATACCGATACTTACGGTTATGGGCTTACAGTTGGTCCATTTATTGTTTTCGGCATATTCGCTGGCAATAGCATTTCTGACCCGTTCGGCAACACGAAATGCTTGCCAGGGTTCTGTATTAGGCAATAGTGCCACAAACTCTTCGCCACCATATCGACCCAATAAGTCCTTTTGCCTGAGTGCCTTGCGGCAAATCAGTGCTGTATTTTTAAGTATCTGATCCCCTGCATTATGGCCTTGTTGATCATTCAGTTGCTTGAAGTTGTCAATGTCCATAAACAGTGCGCAGCAAGGCTGAGTGGAGTTATTCATGAGTGAAGATTGAATAATGGTTTCTGCCTCCTGGCAAAAAGCTCTCCGATTCAGAAGTCCTGTCAGTGGATCAAGGCTGGCCTGTTGTTGCCAGAAGAGGGACTGACGGTTTGCCTGCATTAATGTGCAGGCATGGCTGCTTATATCGCAGGCGGTTTGCCATGTTGTCGCATTGCGATGATGTCTCAGTGGTGCCAGCACTGTAAGCGTTTTATCATCGGCTTCAATATTCAGGGGGAAAACCCAGTAAATAGTCCCAAAACGGTCTTTGAAATTAATCTTTGTTTCAGTGCCTGAGGAGATAACATTTAGCAGGTCATCTTCAATAGCAGGCAGCTGCTTTCTGAGGTTGTCAGCGGTTTTTGAGTAGTCTTCAGTGTCTCTGAGAATAATATTCCACTCATTTCTTTGATGGTGGAGAACCATGGCGGGTATGCCCGGTAACACTTCCTCAAACGTCGATAGAATCCTCTGTGTGACATCAATGTCGGCCAGGGGGGAGTCCGGGTTTTGTAGGTGTTGTCTCAGTGCTGTCTCAAATATACGCCGTTTCCTGCTGGCAGGAGCAATGGCGCTAATAGACATGGCGTGCTGTAAATTCTGCTGGTGGCTGTGCCAGTAAAATAATGGCAGTAGTGCGGCGTGCAAAGACAGTAGAAGAAGCTCTGAATAAGTAGGCAGGCTCCTTGGCCATGCTTCTGTATACCATGACCAGGAAAGGAGAAGAAGCATGATCAGCGCTGAAGGAAAGGCCATCTTGGCTGGCCGGATACCATTATAAAGACAGTAAGCTGTTGCAAAGACGACTAGGGTAAAACTGCCCAGAAGAGAGAAAGCGGCCAGCTCCATTGTCGCTTTGGGGGCAGTACTTTCAGTACTGATGGCATAAGTCGCCAGGGCAATACCAAGGGTGTTCAGCGAAAGGATTAATTTGTCTGTTTTTGGGCTGTATATTGGTAGAAGTGCCAGAGTTCGGTAACTGGTAATGCCTGTCACTAAGACTAATGTTGTCATTAAAAGTAGCCAATGACCGGGGTCGCCCAGCCATGAAATAACACGGAAAACTTCACCCTCCCACATCAGAATCATGACATTGGCTGCGAGCATATGGCTGATTAATAAATAAAGAGCTGGTGTTCGATTTCTCAGTGTCAGGGTGAAGATAAAAATCAATGCAACAATCAGTAGGGTCTGAATCGAACTAATGGTCGTTCGTTGTTCACTGAGCTTTTCAAAATAGGTCAGTGATGGCCAAAATTCCGGATTAAGTTGATTTAAAGGGGCTGAGTTATGGCGTAGGTAATATGTCTTTGTTTCTCCAGGCTTGATTTCAAGCTTCATGGCGTTGGGGGCTATACCAGATTGAGAGCCATCGACTCCCATTTTTTTGAGAAGGTATCCACCATTTGTGGGGACAAAAACATCCAGCTTTTTATGGGGGACCTGACGGAATACCATCAGCCAGTCGTGGGTGGAATACTGTGATAGTTCGATATCGAGTCGATACCACTGCAGTGAATTGCCCGTAGAGGGTTGTGAGCTTTTAAAAATATCAGTGGGTGGTTTAACAGGAACGAGCCCCAAGTCAGCTATTGCATCATCACCGCTAAGATAAAACGGGGATGCAATCAGTGATCCGGATAGGGTGAGGAACAGCATTAAAAATACAAGACGAAACCAGCTAGCAGGTTGATTGGAAGCCCGGTGCTTATCATTTTTTGTGAGTAAATGTTGTATTGAAAACAACAGCTTCGTCTTCCCTAACGAGGAAACAGGTTCCAAAGTAGTTGCTCGGCGTCCATTTATTGTGGGTAGCAATTCAGATTCCTCCTTCCTGGAGAAACAGAGCATGCCTGCAATTCTGACACAGTAGAAGGCGGTATGTGAAGTCCGTGCGGCAGTTAAGTTGCCGGAGATGTGAGGATATTCATGCCATCCTTGGCACGGAACTATGTGCAGGCAAGGTCAGTTATTGGCTGAAACGCCAAAGTGCTTTTGCGAAAAAGCAACCCGCTCTTCAATCGGTAGGTCATGCTTTCGAAGTGACTCAATGGTTTTGAGTCTTGGTTCAATCCCCTGGCCGTTGGCGATCTGAATGGCAAGACCGGGGCGAGCATTGAGCTCGAGAATCAGTGGGCCAAGGTTTTTGTCAAGAACCAGGTCTACTCCGAGGTAACCCAGCTGGGTCATTTCATGGCAGGCTGCGGAAAGGCTCAGTATTTTATGCCAGTGGGGGACGTTGAGCGCAGAGAAGTTGTGGCCGGTATCAGGATGATGATGAACCGGTAGGTCATGCTGTACGCTACGGAGGCTGTTTCCGGTGGCAATGTCCAGGCCGACGCCAACAGCTCCCTGATGCAAGTTCGCTTTGCCATCCGAAGCTCGGGTAGCCAGTCGCATCATGGCCATCACAGGGAATCCCCGAAAAACAATGACCCGAATATCCGGTACTCCTTCAAAACTGTAGTCTCTGAAAATGGGGTCAGCCACGATCAGGCTTTCGATGACTGCGACATCGGTTTTGCCACCAAGGCTGTAGAGGCCGCCAAGAATGTTGGAGACATCACGACTTATAGCGGTGAAGGATAGACTTTCGCCACTGGCTTTTACATAGCGGTCTCCATCCCGGCCAGTGATAACCAAAATGCCTTTGCCGCCGCTGCCTTTGGCTGGTTTGATAACGAACTGTTCTAACGGCTCTAGAATGCTTTTCAACTTTCGAATATCTGACTGGTACTCAATGACACCAATCAGCTCTGGTACATCAACACCGGCTTTTTCAGCCATGCGTTTTGTTGTCAGCTTGTCATCCACTAAAGGGAGCAGCCGCCTGGGGTTATATTTTGAAATATAATTCAGGTTACGGCTGTTCATGCTCAGAATCCCAGCTTCTCGCAGCTGGGCTGGTGTCGTGATCGAATTTTTCTTGAGTGTGTTATGAACAAAAGTACTTAACCATCCCATGGGAAACCCACCTCTATTATCCTCTGATGCTTTTTAAACTCATGACTGCTTATTTTCAGAGTGAACCAGTGGGTAGAACCGTTTTAATTCCAGCAGGCGGTAGCCAGTGTATTGGCCCAGTAGCAGAACGATACCGAGTAACGTCAGCATCAATTCAGGGAAGTTGAAGGTCAGTTGTTCAACGATGTGGTTCGACATCAGCAGATAGCTCATTGTTGCTACCAGGAGACTACCGCCGCCTTCTTTGACGACATCCTTGGGCCCTTCCTCCTCCCAGAGGATTGACATTCTTTCAATGGTCCAGGCCAGGATAATCATAGGGAAGAAGGTGACCGTGAGTGCCTGCGTGATGCCCATTTTCCAGCTCAGGATACTCATGGCAGCCATGATCAATATGACAACGATAATGACTGCGCCCAGTCGTGCAACTAGCAGCATATTTTGCTGACTGAGAAAGGATCGAATCCATAAGCCAATAGATACCAAGGATATAAAAATCACCAGGCCGGGGAGTAACTGTGTTTGCAGGAATGCCATGGCAATAAGCACGGGCATAAAGGTACCGGATGTACGCAGCCCAACCATAATGCGCATAATCAGGACTACAAGAACGCCAATGGGAATCAGCAGGATAATTTTAAAAGCGTTCTGAATTTCAAGTGGCAGAGAGTAGATGGAGAAATCAATTAATGCGGCTCCATCTTGCGTGGCCTGTGTAAGTGCCAGCTCGCGGGTGGGTATATTCTGGGAAATAATTGAGAACTTAACGTCTGAATTAACGCCACCCATTACATCCAGAAGTGATTTGGCGCCGCGCTGCCAGAGAAAAAATGCATCAGGGTTGCCAGCTTTGCCGGTTTTCGGGTCAAAGAGCTGCCACTCGGTGCCATCGTACACTTCAATCATGTCAACGATGGGTTGTCGACGACGGCCATCTTCAAGGTGCAGTCCGCGAACAATGCGGGCAGGAATATTCGCCATGTGAAGTAGGTTGACCAGCAAATCAGGGAGTTTTACGCCTTCTTCCACCATGCCAAGCAGCATATTGGTATTCTGACTGGGTTCTTTGGCATTAAACTGATTGATCATAGTGCCGGCAAAGCTGACAGGGTCTGCTGAGCGGTCTGTTACTCGTTTCAACAGGCTTTTTGCTGCAGTTTGATAAGGTTCAGGAAGAACGGGAGCAATAAATGCTTCAGGCTGGTCATTTACGCTTGGGCTGATGCCCTGTTCCAGGTGAAGTTTAACCTTATAGAACAGGTCCTGGCGGCCATCCGCTTTGCGAATGCTCCATACTGCACGACGCTGGCCTCCGTCATTGGTTTGATTGATACCATAGCCGGGTGAAGCAAATGACTCATCCAGAATTCGTACATCGGACTGTTGGTCGGGAAGGGTCAGGCTGGCCTGGGCTGCCTGATCCTGGGCTTTAAAACTGACCCAGGCCTCAATGCTCCAAACCGTTGTGACATCTTTACCCAGCAGAGGAAAGCCCAGTGCAAAATGTTTGTACAGGGTTAATCCAAGGCCGGCCACAATCAGAACAGCGACCATAAGGCCAAGCTGAAAACGACCTTTCATTCTTTCCCTCGCTTTTTACTGTCTATATTACTGCTCAAAAGGCTGCATGCCGCTCAAGGCTGCTTGGTATCGGAAGTATATTCTCTGGATACGTCAACCAGAGCCCGTTTCTCAAGAAAGCGGGCGCCGATAAGTGCAGGGTATTCATAGTTTTCCCGGCTGCGCAAGGTAAACTGTGTTGGTCGGGAAATACTGCCAATCTGGGCGTTTAGTGTAATTACCGGGCGGCGTTCAGAATCTTCTCCATGCCGCTTGATGCGGACAAAGCGGGTAACCGGCTCTTCCATAGTAACAAGGTCACCAACAGAGTTTGCCAGTTGAAAACGGACCCAGTCATGATCATTCTTTTGGAATAGTTCGATATCCCGTGCATCAATAGAAGACGTCAGTGCACCAGTATCAATGCGAGCCTTCAGAACAGTGCCTGTGTCTGGTAGTGCCATATGCTCAACAGCTCCCAGGGTCGTCATCCCCTTCACACTGACAGGCTTGATGGTTGCCCGAGTGTATGACTTCTGGGTAATAGGAACTTCAGCTTTGCGGTTATTGGAGCTGATCACCGACTTGGTGGCGATAAACTTCTGGTTGACATCAATAACAGCAAGGTCCTGCATAAAGCTTCTTCCTATTAACAGTGGCGACTCGTATTTACTTCGATCGGTGAGAGATACCGGGATCGCCTGGGTAATCTCTCCAATAGTCACTGTCAGGTGGATGACCGGACGCTCAATGGAGGTCAGCCCTGGTCGCTTGATTTTTATGATGCCTTTAACGGGTTGTTCCAGAGGTATCGTACCTTTGGAAGTTCGGTGAAGATCAAATTTGACCCACTTTTTTCCGTCTCGTTCAAAGAACTGGATGTTTCTGGCATCAACGGAGCTGTTTTCTGCACCGGTATCCAGTTTTGCCTGCATAGTGAGGTTCAGGTTGGGTAAGGAGGCTGTTTCATTGATACCCAGCACCAGACGCCCATCCAAGTGGGCCGGGGTCTGTATGGTCTGTTCCCGGATGGTAATCGCATGGGTCTTGGCAGGAGGCAGGGTTGTTTCCTCCGGTCTTGATGGCACCATGGGACGTTCCGACTTCTCAGGGACTGGAACGGGTTGAATAATACTTGAATCGTCCTTTCTGGGACGCTCTTTATAAAAAACTGTCTGGCAGCCGGTTAAAATCATGATTAAAAAAAGTAAAGCGGGCAGGGCCAAGTTGCGGGACATGTGACTAGCACTACGATTTTTTGGGGATTATTAGGGTTCACGCGTCATATGCGTGCAGCCATGGCTGTTGCCTGTGATCAACGGAATCAGAGAGGTCTAAAAACCTGCTTCTGGTTATAGTGGCTGAAGTATCGGCAACTAAAAATGAGGAAGCTTACTTGATCTGCCTCCGCTTGCCAATTCCCAATCATGATTAAATTCTGATAAGCATCCGGTAATGTTAAGACGAATATTGATGTCCGGCTTTAGTTGATAGTAACCGGTATCAATTAACTGGTGGTTATGAGGGCATTATGAGAGGGTTGGGGTGTATTCTGAGCAAAAAAGACGATTTACGGGGGGGCAGACTTATTTGTCTGTGCAGGTAGAAGCTGCACAGACAACAAAACATACGTTGTACAAATGACACTTATGGCATCTCACAATTCGATGCTGGCTTGATGGCAAAGCCGAGGAAGATTGTGATTAATAATATAGCAATTGAAGGCAGTAGCCAAATCATGTGATCTTCATAGCCGGGAATAAGGCTGAAAGGTTGCAGGATTGGCTGTAGTCCTGCGTAATCTTTAATTCTCAGTAGATCAATGATGCTAAGAAAAAAGGTGGTCGCTAGCGTCGCTCGGTAGGTTAAAACCGGGTTTGGTAACCAGTCTCTGATCAGGCCCAGAAAGATTAATCCAATGGATATCGGGTATAGAATCAGCAGTACAGGAATGAAAAGGTCAATGATCTCATTCAATCCCATATTGGCAAAGAAAACACAGACAATACTGATGATGGTAACGATTGATCGATAACTTATTTTTTCAAACATCTCGTCAAAGTATTCACTGGCGGCAGTAATACAGCCAATTGCAGTTGTAAGGCAAGCCAGGGTTACAACGGCTGCCAGCAAGGCGATACCGGTCGTGCCAAACAGTGTTTCGGCATAGGTGGTCAGAATTTGTCCGCCGTTGCCGGGATCTGGAGCTACTTCCCGGCTGGTTGCTCCCAGGTAGAATAGAGACAGGTAAACCAAGGCCAGACCAATGGCTGCAATTACCCCGGTGGTGATGCTGTAATGAAACAGGCTAGCCTTTTCTTTAATGCCATGGGATTTGAGGTTGGTAATAATAACAATACCAAACATCAATGCCGCCAGAGCATCCATGGTCATATACCCTTCCAGAAAGCCCTTGATAAACGGGGTTTCGGTATAGGTTCCCATGGCATTACCGGGTACGCCAAGCGGTGATATGATGGGAGAAAGGCCAAGGATTACCAGCAGGGCAATAAGAGCCGGTGTAATCAGCTTTCCTACCGATTCAAGAAGTTTGCCTGGACGAATAGATAGATACCAGGAGATGCTAAAGAAAATCAGGCTGAATATAAGCTGTGTAAACTCGCTGGATTCGGGTAGAAAAGGTGTAAGTCCAACTTCATAGGACACCAGGGCTGTTCTGGGTACTGCGTATAATGGCCCAATAATAAGGTAAATGCAGGTTCCAAGGGCAATGATCAACGGTCTGGGCATTTCCCCACTGATCTCATTAAACCCGCCTCCCACTCTGGAGATGGCAACAATACCCAATAATGGCAGGCCAACCCCGGTTATCAAAAAGCCCGCGGCAGCATACCACATGTCCTCCCCAGCCAGCTGTCCTACCATAGGGGGAAAAATCAGATTCCCTGCACCGAGAAACATGGCGAATACCATAAACCCCATACCAACAATATTCTGTAAACTCAGTCTCTGATTCATATTCTCAGCTTCAGGATCCCCGATTATTGGATGTTTTACCGGGATCTGCTCCTTTTTAAGTGGAATAGCCCTTCTGGTGACGGGTTCGTTCGAGAGCGAACTATCTGATATCAGTATGGACGCTATCTGTGAAAGTGGTAGTTAAGAAGCCTTACGGACCTCAGGGATTCACTCAGTCGAATGGCACCCTGACATTAATATAGACACCGGGTTATAAACGAGGCAGGAGATCATCGGTGGTTATTTCATGTTTTTTGGTGGGGCTGAGCAGAGGTCATCATGAGGCTGGCCGTCGATAAGCTGTTGAAAACTACTCTGTAATAAATGGATCAATGTTTCGTGGTCACCGGCTTCCAGATAGATATCCGGATTATGGCAAATCCGGTTATCAAAGAGCATATTCATATGATAGGGCTGGCCGAGAGGAGGAATGGCACCGGGTTCACAGTCCTTGAATGTGCAGTTAAGCTCATGCTCGGTTGCAAGTTGAAGCCTTGAATTGGTGATTTGACTCACCTGGTGAATATTGACCCGGTTTGCGGCAGGTAAAATGGCCATCAGGTAGTGATCCTGATTGTCTTTCAGGACAACAGCTTTGGCCAGCTGGTGGAGTGGGATCTGCGCAGCAATGGCACTCTGGACTGAACTTTTGCTGGGTTGGTGTCTGATCGTGTGATAGGGAATCTTCTGTTCAGAGAGATAATTATGGACTGTGTTGGGAATGCTCATGATAGGAATCACCCCAGTGAATCTTGGCTTGAGGTGAGAAGAGTATAGCCCCTGATGGCTGATAACAGAGGCTAATATTTCATTAGGGGGCGTTACCAACTGGCCATTCAACCAGTTGGCCATACAAGCACTCAGGCAAGGTGAACGGCGCAGGACATGGTGGTTCCCTGTTCAAGACGTTCAACACGGCATGAGTGCTTGTATGGCCAACCCAAAGGGCCACCCATTATTTGCACCATGCTGCGTTGCTCACTGCTCATGTGGAGCAACCACACTACACAGCTCGCGCCTTGTCTGGTACAAATAATGGGTGGCTGGTTGTATGTCCAGTTGATAACGCCCCCTAGCTACAGCCAGCCTTTTCGTTTGAAGAAAAGAAACGTTGCCAGTGCGCTTAGCAGCATAAGCCCCAGGGCAAGAGGGTAGCCGTACTCAACGGAAAGCTCTGGCATGGTTTTAAAGTTCATTCCGTAAATACTGGCTATCAATGTTGGAGGCAGAAACATCACAGCGGCAACCGAGAAAATCTTGATGATATTGTTCTGCTCAAGATTGATATAACCCATGGTCGATTCCATCAGGAAGTTGATTTTCTCAAATATAAAGCCGGTATGCGGTGTCAGGGATTCAATATCCCGGAGCATATCCCGAATATTGTCCCGCTGTTCATCGTTCAGCATATGGTTGCATGAACGCATCAGGTAACGGAGAGAGCGCTGCGTATCCAGCAGATTCAGCCTTACTTTGCCATTCAGGTCTTCCTGAAGTGTGATGGTTCGTAGCTGTTCATTAACATCCTTATACTGTTCTGAAAGTGCATTCTGGCTGACCTCTTCCAGGTCTTCGTATACTTCTTCCAGGGTATCCGCCAGATATTCAACCTTGGCATCAAACAGTGCGATGAGAACATCCAGTGGTGTGGCGGCTTTAACATGCTGTGTTTTCAAATGTTTACGCATCAGCCTGAACAGGCCTGTGGGCTCATCCTGCAGGGTGATGAGTTTGTCGGATCTCAGGTTGAAGGCAACGTTAATGTTTCTCAGATCGTGACCGGCACGATGCGGAAACAGTGAGCGGATATGAATACCGCTTTCTGTCTCAAAGTAGCGTGATGATATCTCAATTTCACCCAGGTCCTCTTCTTCAGGCAGGCATCCGGGAAAGTGCGTAGTCAACCAGTGGTGTTCGTCACTATCCGGTTCAGTGGCTTCTAACCATATAGTGCCCTTGGCCGGAGGGAAATCTGGGGTAACCCGGTCAATGGAAAATTGGTTTTCCTGAGCACTATAGGCATAGATCATGGTTACTGCCTTTTATTGGTAAACAGCTTTGAGAGGGGTGCTGAGCACCAGTCACTGGATTGTCGGATCATCCAGACCATAAAACGCTAAATACCTGATGACACAGAGTCATGGGTAGATTGCCATATACCCGTTGCCTTGCAAATAGCTACTTTGTTGGCTGCATTCGTTTACTGGAACGCCAGCTCAGTCCGATCACCTACTATTTGTAGGCTCAAGGGGCTTTGCTTACTTGCCGCCGCGTAGCAACTTGAAATCCTTTGGGTATAGTACTGATGATTCGGCAATAAATTGCTGCTGAATTGTACGATAATTGACTTCTAATTGGATAGAAGGAATGTGTATCTGGCCATTCACCAGAAACGGTGCGGATTTTGAGTGCCAGAAATTATCTGGCACATTAATCTCAATTCTACAGTTTGAAAAGTCAGGGTGTTATTGCGTCAAGGCTGGATGCTTCTCGTAAAACACTGCTCAATGTATCACAGATTTTTTTGCAGCTTTGTGCGTCACGAATGGTGTCGCCATTACTGTCCGCAATAATAAAACTATCTTCAACCTTTTCACCAAATGTGGCAATTTTAGCGCCATGGACCTGTAATTGAAGTTTGGCAAAGCTTTTTCCTATCAGGGCCAGCAAGCCGGGACGGTCTGTAGCCGTTATATCCAGAATGGTTTGTCTGGGTTCGACCTGGTTACTGATCAGGACAACCGGTTCGCGGTTGAAGTAGCGAAGCTGCCGGGGTGTTCTTCGGCGAATGAGTTCTGGAAATTTATCAGGCGCAGCCAGTGTATTCTGTAAGTGAACCTGTATGTCAAGAATCCGCTCCGGGTTGGGGCCAATAGCCGATCCATCTTCTTCAAGCACGGTGTAGGTATCCAGACTGAAGTTATTATTAGACGTAATAATTCGGGCATCCTGAATAGCCAGTCCCAGTTGATGGAAGGCCGCAACTGTCGCTGCAAACAGGTTGGACTGGTCATGGGTATAAACAAATACTTTGGAACCTTGATGCTCATAGCCATCTTTGACTTCCGGGATCAGTATCAAAGGCTTGCCGGGCCGATGGTTCAGGATTCCTTCCGTCTGCCAGCTGATCTCATCACTCTGGTGTCGAAGAAAGTACTCATCGTTGAACTGTTCCCATAGCTTCAGGATCCAGGCTTCTTCAAAGCCCTTCTCCTTAAGTAATAGCAAAGCCTTTTGTTGGGTATTGGCAATTTGTTCATTGAGTTCAGGAAGGTTATCAATACCCCTTTTTAATAGCTGGTGAGTCTGTGAAAATAACTGTTGGAGCAGGGAGGCTCTCCAGCCATTCCATAGCCCGGGGTTTGTCGCATTGATGTCGGCCACCGTCAGCAAATAGAGGTATTTCAGTCTTTCCCTTGTGCCAACACGGCGGGCAAAGTCCTGGATGACGATAGGATCGGACAGGTCTTTTTTCTGAGCAGTGACTGACATCGTCAGGTGCTCCTGAACCAGCCAGACAATCAATGAAGTATCTTCTTTGTTTAATCCATGCACTCGACAGAATTGTTTTGCATCCACTGCGCCCAGTTGAGAGTGATCTCCACCGCGACCTTTGCCGATGTCGTGGTACAGGCCTGCCAGATAGAGGAGTTCGGGTTTTGGAATTCTATGAATAATTTTTGACGCAATGGGGAACTGCTGGCGACTCTTTTCGTAGGAGAAACCGCGCAAGTATTTGATCAGTAGCAGAGTGTGGGCGTCGACAGTTAATGTATGAAACAGATCATACTGCATCTGACCAATGATTTGCCCAAACTCTGGTAGATACCGTCCCAGAATGCCATAACGGGCCATTCTTCTCAGTGTGGCGGTGAGTGTGAACGGTGCTCTCATTAACTCCAGAAAAAGCCGCGTGCACCGAGGGTCTTTGCGAAAGGTGCTATCTACCAGGTGGCGATAGTCCCTGAGTAATCTTATGGTTTCTGCTGTCGGTCCCTGAATCGTCTGGTCTCTGGTTATAAGGACAAACATTTCCAGTATTGCGGGCGGATATTCGGCAAACACTTTATCGTGAACGGTTTCAATATAGTTATTACACACTTGAAATCGTTCGTTGATAGGGCGAACTTCCTGAGACTCACCGGCACTGAGAATATCATCATCAAAATGTTGAAGCAGCAGGTCCTTTAACTGGCTGACAATCATGACCGTTCGAAAATAGCTCTGCATAAACTGCTCAACAGCCAGTGCGCCAGTGTGGTCATGATAGCCAAACTGACTGGCCAGTGTCCGTTGGTGGTCGAATAGCAGTCGGTCTTCACTGCGTCCGGTCTGTGAGTGCAGGGCCCAGCGAATCTTCCACAGAAATGCCCTGCATCGCAGTAGCTGTTGGTGTTCAACATTGCTTAGAAAGCCAAGTTCCAGAAGCTCTGCGGGATCATGGGTTCCGTAGTGTCGTCGAGCGACCCAGCCCAGCATATGAAGATCCCGGAGTCCACCCGGAGAACCTTTTATATTGGGTTCCAGATCATACTCGGTATCGTTGTATTTCCGGTGTCGCTTACGTTGCTCTTCAAATTTTGCCTGAAGGTATCGCTGGCTTGGCCACATATGGTCAGTGTCCGTGATATCCAGCAAACGCTCATGCAGTACGGCTGGGCCTGATATCACTCTGGATTCCATCAGGTTTGTAATGATAGTCAGGTCATTGACTGCCTGATGTGCGCACTCGGCAAGAGATCGCACACTGGATCCGACTTTCAGGCCTATATCCCAGAGTAACGTCAAAAAATGCTCAATGGCATCTTGGTGCTCATTATAATGGTCTTCTTCAAGAAGAATCAGGATATCAATATCGGAACCGGGGTGAAGTTCCCCCCTTCCATAGCCGCCAACAGCCAGCAAGGCAATAGGGCAGCCTTTGGTCCAGTCCAGATGTTCCCATGACAGACATAACACCTGATCAATAAGCCAGGCTCTGGCAAATACCAGCTGTTCAATATCCATTCCATCCATGAACCATTGATCCATTTTAGCGGTGGCTTCTTTAAGGCACTTCTTATAGGCAGGGATTGGCGTTTTAGAAATGGTCAGGTCTGCACGGAACTGGCTTTTGTTAAAAAGACTGTCCTTAACGGGGGCTGGAATCTTCTGGAAAGGATTACTCATTATAGGCTTCTGTCTTTTATTGTTGGCTCAGGGCTGTTTCTGACTCATAAAATGGACTGGTTGATTCAAGACCTGATCGGGAGAGTTTATTGAACCTGATTAAGTGGCTATGCAAACGGAATTGAGCATTTCTGATTTTTTTGCTCAGCTACTTATGAGTATTTTAAGGGGATTGGTGGAAAAAATCAGTACTATAATGGCTTGTAACGCTTAAATATGAATCGAATGTGTCTGCCTCCTGTTTTATTTTCATTGCATTTTCTGCATGAGTAATACGTCACTATGAGTATATTTTCTTCTGGTCAAATATGGGCTGCAGTTGACTGGGGAGCCGATAGTTACAAGGCTTTTCTGATTAAAAAAGGAAACCTGGTAGATACTAAGGCTGGTGAGCAGGGGGTACTTAAGGTTGAGGATCAGGCATTTGAGGTCACATTAAGGCAGTTGATTGACTCATGGTTATCTGCTCATGGTGAGTTTCCAATCATTCTTTCAGGGCTGGTGGGAGCTAGAGAGGGTTGGGTAGAGGCGCCCTATATTCACACGCCTTGTTCCAGTGTTGAGATTCAGGGGGGGGTAGTCACGGTTCCTACCAACCAGTTGAAAAATGTGTTTATAGTACCGGGTATTTTGCACACGGGGGAAGATTATCCCGAGGTTTTAAGGGGGGAAGAGGTATCTATTATTGGTGCCATCAAGGAGCAGGCACTGTCAGATGGGTGGATTCTGAGACCAGGAGAACATTCGAAGCTGGTCAGGGTGGCAGAGGGGGGGGTTAGCCTTTTGTCCACATATATTACGGGTGAGCTCTTCAAGCTGCTGGATCAATATTCATCCTTATCTCGGCACTCAGGCATTGAACAGAAAACGTCTTCCATTGATTTTATGACCGGCGTCAGAACCGCCTTGAAGTCAGGTTGTTTGTCAAAAGTCTTATTCAGTTCGAGTACCCGGCGGCTGGTCAGTCAAATTGAGGCAGAGCATGTCAGCAGTTATTTATCAGGGCTATTGATTGGTCACGAGTTCCGAGACCTGAAGTCTATGGGGTTAGATGATATTGTCGTTGTTGGAAGCGGGCAGTTGATGGAGCTTTACCAGTTGGCGTTTGATGAACTTTCCATTAAAACCACGTTGCTTGATTCTGATCGGGCTTACCTGTCTGGTGCGCAGTTAATTCTGGAATCTTTGGGGGTGGACAGCTGACGGTAGAGATTACTGATACACCTTGAAGGTAATGAATACCTTCAAGGTGTTTAGTTTTGGAGCTGGAGGCTTTTTTTAGAAGCTTTCTTCAGATCGTTTGGTTAATACTTCATAACCCGTAGCAGTCACCGCAATGGTATGTTCCCATTGTGCTGAAGGTCGGCGGTCTCTGGTTACCGCTGTCCATGCATCACCCAGCAACTTTGTTCCTTTCTTGCCAGCGTTGATCATTGGCTCAATGGTGAAGGTCATTCCTTCTTTCAGAACGCAGTCATTTCTATCGTTATAGCCTTCATAGTGAATGACTTGAGGGTCTTCATGGAAAACCCGGCCAATACCATGACCGCAATACTCTTCGACCACAGTGAAGTGGTTGGCATGGGCATGTCTGGCAATGACACGCCCAATATCGCTTAAACGATTACCGGGTTTAACTTGTTCAATGCCCATATAAAGGCATTCCTGAGTAACCTGAACCAGCCTTTGATTAAATGCCTGAACCTCACCCACCAGAAACATTTTGCTGGTGTCACCGTGATAGCCATCTTTGATAACCGTGATATCGATGTTGACAACATCACCGCTTTTCAGAAACTTCTTATCACTTGGAATGCCATGACAAACCACCTGGTTAATGGAAATACAGGTGGATTTTGGAAAGCCGGGACGCCCTGGTGCAGCACCATAGTTCAGAGGGGCTGGGATTGCTTTCTGAACATTAACAATATAGTCATGGCAGATGCGATCCAACTCCCCTGTTGAAACGCCAGGCTTCACATAAGGTTCGATCATTTCCAGCACTTCAGCGGCCAGACGGCCAGCGATGCGCATCTTTTCAATGTCTTCAGGGGTTTTAATGGTTACATTCATTGTTTGGTTAAGCCGCTTAAAAGATGCGAAAGTCAAATGATAATGCTTATTATCTTATCAGAATCCCTGAGCGAAGTATTAACAATATTATAAAAGCTTAAGTGCCCCTTCTGGAGAAGGGGCGCCACAGGGTTAGCCAGCTGTGTAGTATGTAGCAGCACCGGGACCTACTGGCATATTTAGCACAAATACCCAGATAAAGAACAGTACTGTCCAGCCAATCAGGAAGAAAATAGAGTAAGGCAGCATAGTGGAAATCAATGTGCCGATTCCCAAGTCTTTCTTATAGCGAGTCGCGAACGAAACAATCAGGCCAAAATAGCTCATCATGGGAGTAATGATATTGGTGACTGAGTCGCCAATCCGGTATGCCGCCTGAATCACTTCCGGGGCATAGCCGACCAGCATAAGCATGGGAACAAAAATAGGGGCTGTAACAGCCCACTGTGCTGAAGCACTGCCAATCATCAAATTGACAAAGCCGCACATCAGAATGAAAACGAGGAAGAGCAGGGGGCCTGTCAGTCCGATGTTTTGCAGGAATTCTGCGCCAAGTACGGCGAAGATCGTTCCGAAGTTTGTCATTTTAAAGAAAGCGACAAACTGAGCGGCAAAGAACACCAGAACAATATACATACCCATGGTGCCCATACTTTTGGCCATGCAGTCAATGACATCACGGTCATTCTTGATAGTGCCAACTACTTTGCCATAAACGATGCCGGGTACCGCAAAAAATACCAGAATCATGGCAACGATACCCTTGAGGAAAGGTGATCCGGCAACCAGTCCTGTATTCGGGTTTCTCAATACACCCCATTCTGGAACAATAGTCAGTGCCATAAGGGCAGAAACCGCCAGAACAGACAGACCTGCCATTTTCAGGCCCCGCTTTTCGTCTGAGGTGATCTGATCCAGCTTTTCCTCGGCCAGATTGATGCTGGCTTCTTTTGGGTTGTATGGGCCAAGGTTGGGCTCAACAAACCGGATCGTCACCCAGCTGCCAACACCGGCAATCATAAAGGTGCTCAGCACCATGAAATACCAGTTAACTTCAGGTCCAACGACATAGGTTGGGTCGATAATTCTGGCTGCCGTCTGGGTGATCCCGGCCAGTAGTGGGTCAACGGTGCCGAGCAGCAGGTTTGCGCTGTAACCACCCGATACACCGGCAAAAGCTGCGGCTAACCCGGCAATAGGGTGTCTGCCCAGCGAGTGGAATATCATTGCTGCTAATGGTATCAGAACGACATAGCCCAGCTCTGAGGCGGTATTGGAGATAACGCCAGCAAAAACAACGATAAGAGTCACCGTGTTTTTGGAGGCTTTCATGACCAGGGAGCGAACAGCTGCACTAAGCAGGCCGGAGTGTTCGGCAATGCCAACTCCAAGAATGGCCACCAGTACGGTACCCAGTGGTGCAAAGCCGGTAAAGTTGGACACCAGGCTGGTGACAATCATTCTGAGACCATCACCATTCAGGAGGTTAACAACCTCGATGATACCGTCGGCAGCTCTTCCGGGAGCACCAATAGGGCGGGGGTCCATAACACTGAGGCCAAACCAGGAAGCCAGGCCGCTTAGCACGACAATGGCAAACGCAAAGAGCGCGAATAGAGTCACCGGATGAGGTAGCAGGTTGCCTAACCACTCCACAGTGCTGAGAAAACGATTAAAGGTGCTGCGCTTATTATTATTTTTGGCATCACCTGTTGGGAGTACTTCGTGGTACGACATATTCCACTCCAACAGTTGTGTCAATTTTTATAAGTGTGCTTATTTTCGCACATCATGAATTTCAGCCATCAGACTATGGATCGTGTTAAAGAAGTCCGAGTTTTCAGGCTACTTGGTGGTCGGGCAAAAGCCCCGACATAAAGCTTTTTTCTCAAGTATGTTGAGAAAATAATGAACGATGGTACATAAGTTGAATATAAATAAAAAGTTGAAACTGGTGCTTAACTCATTGTATGGCAGGTGTTTATTTTGATTTTTTCTGGTCAATCCAGCTATTATTTTGTTGAATTTAATAAGCGTTGGATGATTGTTTTTTTATGCCTGAAAATACTGGTAAAAATACTTATTTTGGGCAGGCATTCTTTAAAAGGGGCTTGAAAATGGCAGATTATCCTTTTGGAAAAGCACTTATTAAGCCATGCTTTTAAAACCAGATTCCCAAGTATTTGAGCGTTAACACGGTAGCACCAATAGGCACTAAGGCTTGTGTCCATCCTACAGAGTGCCAGAAGGTGGATAGCCAGGTTCTGTGATCCACATTGGGATTGGTTTTGAACCTGACATCCAGGCTTTTTTTCGAAAAATAGTTCCTTTCATAGCGGTTCCAGCTGAAAAGCCCCCAAAGGGTATACCATTTACAGTCCCAGGCGTCAGGGTCTGACTCACAGGATTGGAGGTAAAAAGGAAGGTTCTTCTGGTACACCGTTAATTTCAGAGTGTATTCAGTATCGGGAGTCAGATGATCGTCATAGCTGAGCTCGTCGTCAGACAAGAATACCTTGCCCGGGTAATAGAAAAGTGAAGGGACAAAGCTTCTGTATATATTTTTATTGGGGTGGTCACCATTTTTTAGCTTGAACTCCCAGAGCGTTGATCTCCGAATCTTCTGGTCACTTGAAATGGCATTGAGTGTTTGCTGAATGGCTTTCGCTTCATCAATATAAATGGTCGACTTTAATCTTTCTCCAAATATTGAGGGTTCGAAAAGCTGAACTCGAATAATAATGCTCTTTAATTTTTTAGAAATATCTTCTGAAACCTCACTCATTGTTGCTGCTGAATAATCCTGGGCTCTCATGATAAGAGGGAATCCTTTGGCTACTCTCTGACCATTATACCCAGTGGTTGATTGCCAGATCAGAGGTTCAAGTTCTGTGTTGTCAAAGGCCGTTGGTAAGGAAAAAGCATTGGGTGAACTTGAGGTGATTCTTTTGGAAGTGTACACAGAAAAACTGACATTATCGTAACCATTAACTCTGCATGAAAGGCTCTCGGCATGCTTGTCGTTTATCGTCATGCCGGAACTGTACTCATTTCTGGGATCTTCAATTGACAATGTTGGGCTTAGTTTTTCTGACTGATTACCGCTCCACCAGCTGGTCTTCAGATTACCGACCGTAATGACTTCTTTTTCACCGGGTAGCAGGTCATAACCATTAGCGAGGATGTCGACATGGTTTTTGTGTCCGGGATGCCACCATTTAGCATCTTTTCTGATGAACTTCACATTGAAATCAAGCTGTCCATGCCCACAAGCCAGTTCCTCATCATGCGTAATGTCTGCATAGCAAGTCAGTGGTATATGGGTACATGAGTTATCATCGCAATATACAATGGCTCCACAATGCAGCTCCGATGTTACCAACTCGCACTCCTGCCAGCTCCAGTGAAGATTCGTTGGGTAATGAATAGCTGCAGACCATTCTGGTTCCGGAAGTTGCCTAAGAAACTCTATTGCTTTGGTTCGATCAATGTTCTTTAAGTCTTGCCATGCTTCTTCATCATAAGGCATCTGCTGTCGAAGGTGTTCATGATGTGCTTCAGAGCACTTCAAGCTCTCACCCATAAAGTTTCGGCTTTTATTAGCAGGGATTACCAGTCCTGGGCACGATTCACTGCGTCTTTCGATAGGGGCGTGTCGTTCAACGCAGTAATAGAGCGCTGAAGCAGGAATAGAATATGAAAAGAGTATCAGCATTGATACCCTGGTGGAATGGAAAAAACTGATCATGGCATGGGAGCCTTTTTCATCACAAGGGCTCGTATAGAGCCCTGTAATCACGAGCTAAGGCATTAGGAGGAATAGAGCGACTGCCCCTACAGGTATCGCAAGTTGAGCATAGCTGACAAAGTGCCAGAAGCTTGATGACCAGGTTCTCAGGTCAACATTGGGATTTGATCTGAACCTGACATCAAGGCTTTTCCTTGAAAAATAATTATCTTCATGCCGACTTGAGCTGAAGAGTCCCCATAAGGTGTACCACTTACAATCCCAAGCATCGGGATCGGACTCACAGGACTGATGGTAGAAGGGAAGGTTTTTCTGGTAGACCGTTAATTTGAGTGTGTATTCTGTATCAGGAGCCAGATTATCCTCATAACTGAGTGCTTCATCCGACAAGAAAATTTTTCCCGGATAATAAAACAATGATGGCAGGTAGCTTCTATAGATGTTCTTGTTTGGGTTATTGCCATTTTTTAGTTTAAACTCCCAAAGTGTGGACCGTCGTATCTTCTGATCACTTGAGATGGCATTCAGTGTTTGCTGAATAGCTTTCGCTTCATCAATATAAATGGTTGCCTTTAAGCGCTCTCCAAATATTGAGGGTTCATAGAGCTGAACCCTGACAATGATGTTTTTCAGTTTTTCTGTTACGTCTTCTGAGACTTCACTGAGGGCGGCTGCTGAGAAGTCTTGTGCTCTCATTATCAGCGGGTAGCCTTTTTCTTCTCTTGAACCATTCATGCCAGGTGCGGACTGCCATACCAGTGGGTCAATGTCTTCATTGTCAAAAGCTTTGGGGAGTGAGAACGCATTAGGTGATTGTGAAGCAATTCTTCTCTGGGTGTCTACGGTAAAACTGACCTTGTCATGACCCTGAAAGCGGCATGAAAGGCTATCAGATTGCTGGTTATGAATAAACTGTCTAAGGTTGTACTCATTTTTGGGGTCTTCGATAATAAGAGTTGGGGTTAACTCTGTAGAATGAGACTCCCACCAGCTGCTTTTCAGATTACTGATCGTGATTGCTTCCTCTTCTCCGGGCAGGAGGTCATACCCATTGGCAAGTCGATCAACATAGTTGGGACTCCCCGGATTCCAGTGATCAGCATTTTTTTTCAAAAACTCTACATCAAAGTCCAGTTGTCCATCCCCGCCGGTACAGTACTGATTTTCATGAACTGTGATATCTGCATAACAACTTTTTGGTTCCAGATGGCACTGGTTGACGTGTTGTGTGCCACCGTGCTCTGTTGGTACAACTCTTTCTTCACAAACCTCGTAGGTTCCGCAGATAAATGCATCAGTGACCAGGCGACAGTCTTCCCACTCCCAGTGAATATAAGTTTGATAATGTATTTCACCTGACCAGGCTGGTGAAGGTTGTTGTCGTAAAATATCGGCAGCTTCATGACGACTGATGTTTTTCAGGTCAAGCCAGGCTTCTTCATCAAAGGATTCTGGTAAACGGACATGTGTATTATTGTTGCCAGAGCACTTCAACTCTTCAAACCGGAAATTTCGGGTTTTGTAGGAAGGAATAATTTGTCCGGGACATGACCAGCTCGGTCTGTCATAGGAGGCTGATCTTTGAAAGCAGTAATTTGCAATGAAATAGGGCTCCGAGCCTCCGAGAAAAGCGTAGGGTTTGGAAGGAAAAAGTATGGCTAGTAAAGCCGCATACAAAAGGTGCTTTTTAATAGCCATTAAAATGACCTGCGAAAATTTTTAATAAGATAATTATTTTGCAAATGAGTACCCATTTCCGGGTACTCACCTAACCACTATATTTTTAGAGTCAACCGGGTTAGAAGCCCTGGCGCCTTTTTCTGCGGTCAGAATAGACATTGCCCCTTGTCAGTTCATCAACCACGCTTTGCAACTTTCGTGCTTCATCGAGACGGTTTTCCTGATTTTCCAAGGCGTTAATGCACATGGCAACAGCACCTTTGAGTGTCCCTGCCTCAACGACCATGACATCACTTTCGATATCATCTTCATCCATCTCGGTTGGGGAGGTGAATACCTGTCTGGCTTTTACTTGATATAGAGCACGGCCCATATCAGAACTAAGGTAATGATGGCGATATCCGTCACGAACTTTTCTCAGCCCACCTGAACGGCTGATAGCCAGCTCTTCATCAATGTCTTTTTTGATCAGGGCAATGATGAAGTATTTAGTGTCCATCTCATTGGATTTACCGGCAACCCAGGTTATCCATGAGCTGACAGAGGACCACTTTTTACTGGCAGAATTCTCTATGGTCACCATGGCTTCCTGGGCAAGGTTTGAATAGCGCATGAGCTTGTTCTGGTCGTATATGGGGGCGGCTCCAACAGTCATATCATTGAGGTAATAATCTAGGTTGAAAATACGCTTATCGTATTCAACAGGGATACAGCCTATCTGAATGCCGTAGGTGGCCCGGATGTAGGATCTTGCCCAGAATGCATCCATCAGCATCTCTTTGGCTCTTTTGCTGCCTTCCGGGTCGGACATGGTTCTGTACCTTTCGGAAGTGCCAAAAGTATCAATGAAGGTTTCAATGGCATCTTTGGTGAAGCGGTTGATTCCCTCATCAATGACGCGCTTATCCTGGGTGCGCATGGCTCTGAGTTGCAGGATGTTGCGTTTCATGTCAGATATTTGATCAGAGGTATAAAGAGACATTCCTTTTAGCTGATCACTGTTAATCCCGAGCTGCTGATGAAAAATGCCATTTGGGAGAACAATGGTGAAGTGAAGTTCGCTGACCTGAGAGTCCAGTCTTCGCAGTGCTGATTGATACTGGTGAACCAGAGGTAGCATATCAACCTGATGTTCTGGATCAACCGTTATGTCGGGCCTCAGGGTGGGAAAGTTTTCCAGGTTGTTGACGTCCTCCAAAAATAAATTGGACTCCTGTTTGAACGTTCTCACATTGCTGAGAAATTCTTTCACTGGTATTGGTTGAAGAATGCTTTCGTCAGAAGCTTTCTGGATTTCTGAAGCCACAACGGTTAAATCTCTGAGCCTGCTATGCAGTCTATCAATGGTTGAGAGCAGGATGTCTCCATCACGCTCACCCCTCATATAGAAAGCCTGTATATATTGTTTTTCAATTTCTGTTTTGTTGGATAGATTGATATTCAATTCATCGGTACTGTCCGGTGTAACATTGACAACGGGAGGTAATGCTGTTTCCAGATCAGCTCTGGGCATTTTTTCATGATAATAGCCAGAAGGTGAATAGTGTCCATGGTTATGTTCAACCTGGATTGGCTCTGTTCGTGTGGGGTTTCTTGCTTCTACTGTTTCTATATACGGAATTGAAATAAATAAGGCGCACAATAACAGGCTGCCAGGGATTCTGTTCATCGCTTAAACTCTGATTTGAGGTAAGTTATCTGCTTTGTTGATTGACCGTGGTGAAAGAATATAGTTCCATCTTATTGAGTGTGCATGGAGTTAATTTAACTAATAAAGCCATTTTAGATAGCCGTAGTGGCTAGCTTATTGTTGTTTGTGATTTGTTTGGTGATTCTAAAAAGTATCTTTTAACTTTGTGGTTGATTATTGCTTGTTGGGCTTACTACGGGATGTCTTGATAGAAGTGAGGTAATCCTTAGTAAGGAAGTTCTTACTTGTGTATTGTTTTTGAATGTTTTCAGGTTTGATAAGTTGACAAGTTAATCGTCATATATTGGAGGTAAGCATTTGTTCTCTATTCTCGTTAGTTAAGAAGAATTCCGCTGTACTGTAGGGTTTACGTAGTAAATCAATTGAACAAAAACAGGCTTGGCTTTGCTGGCTTTCCCTGCAAAAATGTTAATGTAGGGCTTAATGTTTACCCTAAAGATTATCTTGTTTTTTACTCATAAGTGTCTGTGATATAAAGCAAGTTTGCCGATTGTATTAATCTGATTGGGGGGTGTAGCTTTTGGGAGGAGGAATCAGCCACAGGGCCTCATAGGGTTTTAAGTGATCTGAAACAAAGGGCTTTTTCCCAAGCAGTTCAAACCAGTTTCTGTATTTTTTCAGACAATGTTTCATATGGGTATGAGTCAGGTTATGAATAGCAATCAGGTGTTTTCCGGTTTTTGGTTCGGTTCTTGAAAAAGCGAAAATACCTGGGGCTATATCAATAATGGCTTGTGGGTTGTCAGGGTGGAAGCAGCTTTCTTTTCTACGGATCTCAATGATTTCTTTCAGGGTTTTGAAAATCATACTTTGTGTTGAAACCGGGTTATTCAGTTCTGTCATCAGATCTTTGAGATCCCATCTACGACGATTGATAGAGCGGGTTCGGCCAGAGCTTTCAACACCCGAAAGATCGTTTGGTGTGGCCAGCAGACTGTGAATATACATTGCTGGAATGCCTTTCATGCCGAGCATGATAATCTGTGAGCAGAGAAAACGCTGTGCTTGCCAGTGATCTTCACCACGGCGAGTGCCTTTCATGGCATCAAACAGGGCAATGTTGATTTCATAGGGCTTCTCGCTCTGATCTTCCAGCGTGCGAACACTCACAAAACCACCGAATCTATGCATGCTGTCCACCAGTTCCGAGACTTCATTATCAGGAACGAGTCCTTCCAGGGGGCGTAGTCCTATGCCATCGTGAGATGCTGTAAAATTCAATACAGTACATCCCTTGGGGTATTCTGGTAATGCCCTTGCCCAGTGCGCCAGATGTTTCTCTGTGCCTCTGTTTAGTGCATGAAGGATCAGCGGGGGCAGGGCAAACTGGTATACCATGTGGGCTTCATTGCCATGGGAAAAGTAACTGAAGTTTTCCTTATCAGGTACATTTGTTTCTGTTAGCAGTAGCGCGCCGGGTCTGACTTTTTCGATGATTACTCTCATTAATTTTACGATGGTATGAGTTTCTGGCAGGTGCACACAGGTTGTATTGAGCTCTTTCCATAGAAAGGCGATGGCATCAAGCCGAATCACACTGGTGCCTTGTGCAAGATAGAAAAGCACAACATCGACTATTTTTATCAGTACATCAGGATTTCTGAAATTGAGGTCTATCTGGTCTTCGCTGAACGTTGCCCAAACATGGCGGGTTCCGCGGCGCGTCTGGGTCGGGATCAGAAGGGGGGAGTTTCTGGGGCGGGTGACCATGGTCAGGTCTGTTTCCGGAGTTTGTTCAATAAAGTAATCCCTGCCAGGTTGGGTGCCACTGACAAAGTCTGCAAACCAAAGACTTTCCCTGGATACGTGATTAATGACCAGATCTGTCATCACCCGGTAATCCTTGGCTATGGCGCTGATATCCTTCCAGCGTCCCAGTGCTGGATTAACTTGCAGATAATCAATGACTGAAAAACCGTCATCCGAACTAAAAGGGAAATAGGGTAGTATATGAACAGTTGAAATCAGTTGTTTTAGCTGCTTTTTAAGGAATGAATTTAAGGTGTTGAGTGGTTTTTTTTCTCCGTCAATGATGCTGTCACCATAGGTGATCAGATAGATATCCTGTTCTGACCATGTTGGAAAATGTTGGTGCGCGTTGTTGAGAAGGAAGTGTTCTACCCGAAGGACAATGATGCTGGCCAGATCCTCAGACTTGTCTCCATATGGGAGTTTTAGAAGTTGTGACAGCGTCTGGTGAAATGAAGCAAAGATAGGTGGGTAGCTTTGCACTGTGCATCTCCTGAAATAAAGGCCATCTTGTTTACTCTCTTTATCGGAAGCATGAGTTGTGCCATATAACCTTGGCACGGGATCTGCTTTGTTTTGCAGTAAATGTGCAATTGATAAATCAGTAAATGGAGTTATTGAATGATTTCAAAATGTCTCTTTCCTGTTGCCGGTTATGGAACACGATTTCTACCGGCCACCAAGTCCATGCCTAAAGAAATGCTCCCAATTGTTGACAAACCACTGATTCAATATGGCGTTGAGGAGGCTATGGAAGCCGGATTAACGGATCTTGGTTTTGTGAATGGCCGTAATAAGCGGGCGATACCTGATCACTTCGATATTAACTATGAGCTTGAGGCCGAGATTGCGGGAAGTGGTAAGGAAGAGAAACTGTCTTCGATTCGGGATGTGATGTCGGCATGTACATTCTCTTATACACGGCAGAATCAGATGCTGGGGCTGGGGCATGCCATTGCCTGCGGAAAGACATTAATTGGTGATCAGCCCTTCGGTGTCATTCTTGCTGATGATCTTTGTATGAATGATGAGGGGCCATTGGTGATGGCTCAGCTGGTTAATCTTTATAAGCAGTTTCGTTGCACAATTCTTGCGGTTCAGGAAGTGCCAGAGGCAGAAACTGAAAAATATGGTGTGATTGTGGGGGAGGCTCTGGATGAACAATTGATTCGGGTGACGGACATGGTTGAGAAGCCGGCTCCTTCTGAGGCGCCCAGCAATCTTGCCGTGATTGGACGTTACGTTCTGACCCCCGATATCTTTGACATTATTGCCAATACGGAAGCTGGGAAAAACGGTGAGGTGCAGCTCACGGATGCCATTTTGACTCAGGCCAGGAGTGGTTGTGTGATTGCCTGTAAATTTCAGGGTAAGCGATTTGATTGCGGCAGTATTGGTGGTTTTGTCGAGGCAACCAATGCCATTTATCAAAAGCGTTTTGGCTGAGTGGATGGTTTTTTGATGGAAGTAAAAACGCTGAGAATTCTGGTTTTTACCGATCTTGATGGCTCTCTGCTTGATCATGACAGCTATAGCTGGGCTGCTGCTCAGCCTGCCTTGAAATTGCTGTGTGAACGTGAAATACCGGTCATTTTTAATACCAGTAAAACACTGGCAGAGGCGGCTGTTATTCAGCGGGAAATGGGGGTAGAGCAGCCGTTTATTACTGAAAATGGCATGGTGACAACGATCCCTGCAGGCTGTTTTCGGGACTCCTGCGAAACAGAACCCACCCACTTTTTTCATGGCCAGCCTTATCGGAGCATACGCCGAATTTTGTCCAATATCCGGCGTCAGCATGGTTTTCGATTTAAAGGGTTTGGCGATTTAACTGTGGAGCAGGTGGCCGAGGTTACCGGGTTATCACGAGATGAAGCTGGTAAAGCCATGACCCGTAAGGCCAGTGAGCCTCTGGTCTGGCTTGATAGTCACTCAGTGCTGCCGGAGTTTGTCGGATTGCTGGAATCTGAAGGGCTTCATCTGACAAGGGGGGGGCGTTTTTACCATGTTTCCGGAAAAGGTAATAAAGGGCTGGCATTGCAGGCGCTTCTGAAAAAGTATTGGCAGGAATACCCGGAAGATACCTTTCAGACCTGTGCTCTTGGTGATGGGATGAACGACTTGCCGATGCTTGAAGCGGTGGATTATCCGGTGCTTATCCGTTCAGAGCACGGCCTTGAACCGGAGGTGGGGCATATCGCTAAGGTGGTTAAAACCCGGGGGGTTGGTCCTGAGGGTTGGAATCAAGCCATCCTCGAATTGCTGAGTAAAAGATGAAAAAAAATTCTAATAACAGCTGAGAAAGGATGCGGTAATGGGTGACTTTTATCAGAATGGAATTATTACCAATTTTCATAATTTGAGAGTTCGATCAACTGAAGACATGGAGCATGATCTGTTGGCGTTCTCTCGTCAGCGCCCGATGTCTCTGGTGTTGCCTTCACTGTTTTCAGAGCTGGAAGGGCCAGCATTGGGGCATATTGTCGAAGAGCTGAGCCAGGTTCGTTATCTCTCTGAAATTGTGATTGGACTGGATCGTGCCGATCAAGAGCAGTTTGCCTATGCCAAAGATTTTTTTGGACGGCTCGATCAGCATCACCGTATTCTCTGGCAGGACGGTCCCAAGTTACAGGAAATTGATGTGTTGCTGGCCAGTAAAGGGCTGGCGCCCAGAGAACCGGGGAAGGGGCGGAATGTCTGGTATTGTTATGGCTATGTGCTGGCGTCAGCAAAGTCTGAAGCTGTCGCGCTGCATGATTGCGATATTGTGACCTATCAGCGGGATCTTCTGGCTAAACTGCTGTATCCGGTCGCTAATCCAGCGTTCAGTTACGACTTCTGCAAAGGATACTATGCGCGAATTGCTGATAATAAGTTAAATGGAAGGGTGAGCCGCCTGCTGGTTACGCCTCTATTAAGGGCTCTGAAAAAAATCCTCGGGCCTATGGAGTATCTCGAATATCTGGACAGCTTCCGTTACCCCCTGGCGGGTGAATTCTCCATGAGAACCAGTGTGTTTAACGATATCCGGATTCCCAGTGACTGGGGGCTGGAGATCGGTGTGCTGTCGGAGGTCAAGCGAAATTATTCCAGCAAGCGCCTCTGTCAGGTGGATATTGCGGATATTTACGACCATAAGCATCAGCCCCTGTCTGAAGGTGATGTGAGTCGGGGGTTGTCAAAAATGAGCCATGACATCATCAAGGCTATTTTTCGTAAACTGGCGACCAATGGTGTTCAGTTTAATACGGAAACCTTCAGAACTATTAAAGCAACGTACTACCGAGTCGCACTGGACTTTATCGAGTCCTATTACGATGACGCCATGATTAACGGGTTATATGTCGACCGTGACAGTGAGGAGCGGGCCGTTGAGCTGTTTGCCAGAAATATCATGGAGGCAGGTCAGCACTTCCTTGAAAACCCCATGGAACGACCCTTTATTCCAAGTTGGAACCGAGTGATGTCTGCTGTTCCGGATATATTGGAGCGGCTGTATGATGCTGTTGAGGAGGATAATAGCAATTTGTAGAGCTCTTTTGTTGAGAACTCCTGTTATTCTTGGCTTCTCTCTTCAAGAAGAAGTGGATATCTGTCTTGATGTAGTATTTCCAGTTTTGATATGAGTTCCCTGGTGTTGAGTGGATGCTGAGAATGGGAGGGGAATTCACGAACCCCAGGAGTTGCTGGAGAAGATGTTTTTGCGTGATAAAAAGCTTCCTGTGGGTGGATTGCTTTTTCAACCATAACGGGTAGCTTTAAGCGTTTCTCTGAGGGAGGCTGCTCTAACGCAGGTGATGTTGTTAGCTTCCTTTTTTTTGCACGTCGAGTGGATTCCACCTGATGTGAATCTGAAAAATCTACACTATTTCGCGGTGTCCGTATTGATGCAGGGTTACTAGGGCCTAACTTGGTCATCATTCCTGCGAGTTGATCCATTGGCTTCATGAGGGGTGGGTGGGTTCTAACATTGGCGGGTTCAGTATTTTTTACAAGGTTGGAGGGTAGTGGGGAGGCTTCTGAGCATTCTCTATGCTCTAGAATAGCCCCTCCGGTAGAGTTGGCTATTGGTTTGAGTTGGTGGCTGGTTTTCGGGCTTTCTGGTCGCTGTTCAGTAGAGCGATGACCATGAATAAGTGTATTGGCTATCGTGATTCCAGTTGGTGCGTTCTGGCTTATCATACAAATAGAGTCTCCGTTACAAACAGCATGGGTTCAATAGAAAGACTTCGTTTGCGCAATTCACAATGATCCGAAAAGTGCTACAGGAGTGTTATTAGTTCTTAATAAATAGAAAAAGTTTCGAAAATTGCCTGGATATGGTATAAAGCGCCACTCGATTTCGAGATGAGATACATTAAGTTCAGCCTCAGGGCTGGATGAAGCGAGTCTCATTAAAAAATTTACTATTGAAAATAGATCTCACATACACCGACACATCATTCTGGGTGCCGGCTTTTCTCAATGAGCTTCTCTCGAGAGGTCTCTCTTGAAATAAAGCCTGGTCGAATGCATGGGGTGTGTGGAGGCATAACCCTGAATCAGGAGATTCCCATGACTCAAGTCACTATGCGTGACATGCTCAAGGCTGGCGTACATTTCGGTCACCAGACTCGTTACTGGAACCCGAAGATGAACAAGTTCATCTTTGGTGCACGTAACAAAATTCATATCATCAACCTCGAGCACACCCTGCCTGCCTTTAATGGCGCTCTGCAGTTTATCGGCAAGCTGGCTGAAGGTAAGAACAAGGTTCTGTTTGTTGGAACCAAGCGCGCTGCTGGCAAGATCATTCGTGAAGAAGCTACCCGTTGTGGTATGCCTTACGTTGATCACCGCTGGTTGGGTGGTATGCTGACCAACTACAAGACTATTCGACAGTCCATCAAGCGTCTGCGTGACCTGGAAAGCCAGCGTGATGACGGTACTTTTGAGCGACTGACTAAAAAAGAAGCTTTGATGCGTAGCCGTGATCTGGAAAAGCTGGATCGCAGCCTTGGTGGTATCAAGGATATGGGTAGTCTGCCAGACGCGCTGTTTGTTATCGATGTTGAGCATGAACGCATTGCTATTCAGGAAGCCAACAAGCTGGGTATTCCTGTTATTGGTATCGTTGATACCAACTCCAGTCCTGAAGGTGTGGACTACATCATTCCAGGTAACGATGATGCTATCCGTGCTATTCAGCTGTACCTGAAGGCTGCTGGTGATGTGATTATGGAAGGCCGTGCCCGTGCGAACACTGGTGCTGAAGAAGAGTTTGTAGAAGTCGAAGAAGCTCCAAAGGCTGCTGAGGAAGCTCCAAAAGCTGAAGAAGCGGAAGGTTCTAAAGAAGCCTGAGGCTTTTAAGGATCCGACTTCAGGCAGTATCTGGGTAGTCAGACCTGCTGGTTTGCTTGCAGGATGATTAGGGAAAGCTGTTGTTGAGACTCTCCTGTAAAAGCCACAGAGGCTGTTTGTATCTTTAGGTAGGAAGTAAGGGGGCTTTGCCCCCTTTTTTCCGATGTACAGATAACTATTTTCTTTTCCATCTCTCGTGAAGCAGAGTTGGAGCAAGACTGTCAAATTGAGAGGAATCAACCATGGCAGCTGTTAGTGCAGCACTGGTAAAAGAACTGCGTGAGCGCACTGGTCTGGGCATGATGGAGTGCAAAAAAGCACTGGTTGAAGCGCAGGGTGACATCGAAGTTGCGATCGAAGAAATGCGTAAGTCCGGTCAGGCAAAAGCCGCCAAGAAAGCTGGCCGTATCGCTGCTGAAGGTATCGTTGCTGTTAAAGTGGCTGACGATGCCAGCTTTGGTGTTCTGGTTGAAGTGAACAGTGAAACTGACTTCGTTGCTCGTGACGATAACTTCCTGGGTTACGTTCAGCAGGTAGTTGACGCTGCTTTCGCTCGTAAAGAGACTGATGTTGCTGTTCTGATGGAAGGTGAGCTTGAAGAAGCTCGTCAAGCGCTGGTTCAGAAGATTGGTGAGAATATTGGTGTTCGTCGCATTGCGATCGTTGAAGGCGGTGTAGTCGGTTCTTACGTTCACGGCAACAAGCGTATCGCGGTTCTGACCAAGCTGGAAGGTGGTGATACTGAGCTGGCTCGTGATATCGCTATGCACGTTGCCGCTGTTAACCCGCAGGTGGTTAACAAAGAAGACATGCCAGCTGAGCTGGTTGAAAAAGAGAAAGAGATCTTCAAAGCTCAGGCTGAACAGTCTGGCAAACCAGCTAATATCATTGAAAAAATGATCGAAGGTCGTATCGGCAAGTTCCTGGCTGAAAGCAGCCTGGTTGAACAGCCTTTTGTTAAAGATCCTGATACTACTGTTGGTGCACTGGCTAAGAAGTCCAGCGCTGCCGTCATCAGCTTTGTTCGTTTTGAAGTTGGCGAAGGTATTGAGAAGGAAGAAGTGGACTTTGCTGCTGAAGTTCGCGCTCAGGCAGGACTGTGATCTTCGGGGTTTGTCTGGGGGTAGATTGCTGCTCTCGGGCAAACTCCTGTGCCAGCCCTAGGGCTGGCCTTTTTATGTCCATCTGAAACTGATGGTTGATTTCCAGTTTTTTTTCATGTGAAAGTCATGAAGTAAGGAATTAACTGTCAGGACACTTCAACTCGCTGGCTTGTGGCCAGATGTCTCATCGAATGCGGCTATTTCAGCTAACCTCCGGATGGTAGCTGATTTCCAGAAGGTAGCTGACTTCCAGTTGGCTGCGCATTTGCGGGTTGAGTGTAATTTAGCCAATCAGACTCGGAAACTGAACATGCCGGCAAGTGATAGTCAACCGAAATACAAACGTATACTGCTTAAACTCAGTGGTGAAGCCCTTCAGGGTGAGGGTGAGTTTGGTATTGATCCCAGGGTTCTGGATCGAATGGCGCTGGAGATCGGTCAGCTGGTAGGGATCGGTGTGCAGGTTGGTATCGTCATTGGTGGCGGAAACCTCTTTCGAGGCGCTGAGCTGAGTGCTGCAGGTCTTGATCGTGTGACCGGTGATCATATGGGGATGCTGGCGACGGTCATGAATGCCCTGGCTATGCGTGATGCCCTTGAGCGTTCCAATATTAATACCCGGGTTATGTCAGCCATTCCTATGAGTGGTGTTGTCGAGCATTATGATCACCGGCGTGCCATGAGATACCTCAATTCTGGCGATGTCGTGATTTTTTCTGCTGGTACTGGAAATCCTTTTTTTACGACAGATTCGGCGGCCTGCCTGCGTGGTATCGAGGTTGGTGCTGATGCAGTGTTGAAAGCAACCAAGGTCGATGGTGTGTATGATAAGGATCCGGTTAAGTATTCTGATGCAGTAAAATTTGACCAGCTAACCTATGATGATGTCCTGGAGCGTAAGCTGGGCGTTATGGATTTGACAGCGGTGTGCCTTGTGCGAGACCAGCAGATGCCATTAAGGGTGTTTAATATGAACAAGTCCGGTGCATTGCTTAATCTGGTGGTTGGTGGTGATGAAGGAACACTGGTAAACGGGGGTTAATGATGATCAATGAAATTAAAGATGATGCCAAAGAGCGTATGGGCAAAACCATTGAGTCGTTGACGGTTGCCTTCAATAAGATTCGTACTGGTCGTGCTCATCCAAGTCTTCTCGATGGTATCAAGGTTTCCTACTACGGTTCAGAAACACCTCTGAGCCAGATGGCCAACATTTCTGTTGAAGATGGCCGGACTCTGGCCGTGCGTGTCTGGGAGAGGCAGGTTGTTCCTGATGTAGAGAAGGCGATTATGAAGTCTGACCTGGGGCTGAATCCTTCTACTGCAGGCGAAGTGATTCGTATCCCGCTGCCGCCGCTGACTGAAGAAACTCGTAAAGGGTATACACGTCAGGCCCGGCAGGATGCAGAGAATGCACGTATTGCCATTCGTAATATTCGCCGTGATGCGTTGGCGGACATTAAAGAACTGGAAAAAGAAAAAATGATCAGTGAGGATGATGAGCGTCGTGGGCAGGATGATGTTCAGAAGCTGACTGATCACTTTATTGCTGAGGTGGATAAAAGTCTTTCTGTCAAAGAAAATGATCTTATGGCGATCTGATGACAGTCTTGATTACCTTGGATCGCACTTTATAAAAATGGCGTCGTTGCGTTCTAAGCGGTGCAATCCGCTAAGGATCCTGCGACACTATTTTTATGCTGACAGGCAAAGTAACAGGCGTCAGTTGTCAATTGATACTTTGCTGGTGCTTGCTTTTTACTGCAGGCTCCTGCAAGGTTCTACTGTTAAACTTTCTTTATCTAAAAACGTTTTACCTGCCAATTTTCAGATCGTCTTTATTCATGGCCAATACATCTTTACAGGGAACAAGCGGCATTGAGGGAGTTCCATCGGAGAGGCTGCCGCGCCATGTGGCTATTATTCTTGATGGTAATAACCGCTGGGCCAAGCGTAAGCATTTACCAGGGCTTGCTGGTCATCGAGCGGGCGTTAATCGGGTTCGTGAAGTCGTTGAGGCCTGTGCTGACTATGGTGTTGAAGTACTGACACTGTTTGCTTTCAGTAGTGAGAACTGGAACCGGCCTGTCGTTGAAGTGAATGGGCTTATGCGTCTATTCCTGAACGTTCTCAGAAGAGAAGCCCGGCGGCTGAAGAAGAACCGTATCCGTTTGAAAGTGATTGGTGAGGTCTCCCGGTTCAGTTCTGATATCCAGAAGCACATTCATGAGGTTGAGGCACAAACTGCAGAAGACTATTCGGTAACTTTGGTGATCGCAGCCAACTATGGCGGTATGTGGGATATTGCTTCTGCTACACGCCAACTGGCAGAAAAGGTCGCTCGAGGTGAACTGAGTTCTGAGGATATTGATGAGTCAGCTATTGAGCGGCATCTTAGTACTTCAGGCCTGCCTCCACCCGATCTCCTGATTCGAACCAGTGGTGAGCAGCGGATTAGTAATTTTCTGTTGTGGCAGTGTGCTTATAGTGAATTCTATTTTACCGAAACATTATGGCCTGATTTTGGACGTGATGAACTTCAGCAGGCCCTGCTGAGCTACGCCCGTCGCCAGCGACGATTTGGCAAAACAAGCGAGCAGGTGGAGGCTGAAACTACGTGCTGAAACAAAGAATTATAACTGCTCTGGTATTAGCGCCATTGGCGCTGGCTGGAGTGTTTTTATTGCCGTTGACCAGCTTTGGTTATTTTATTGCTGCGATTATTATGCTCGCCGCATGGGAGTGGGCAAACCTCTCCGGTTTTGAACAGGTATTCATACGGCTTTCATACACATTAGCTGTTGGTGCTTTCTGTGGACTTACCCTTTTTCTACCTCCCTTTCTGATACTTGGTCTGGCTGCTGTCTGGTGGTTGGTCGTTTTCGTCCTTGTTAAACAATACCCTGGTAGTGGACGCTTGCTGGTAAGTCGACCGCTCAGGCTTTTGATGGGGGTGTTAACACTGGTGCCAGCGTGGCTTGGTCTTTATGAACTCAAGCAAATGACGGATTCAGCCTGGCTTATCGTTACCCTGCTGGTGATGGTTTGGGGAGCAGACTGTGGCGCTTATTTTGCTGGCAAGCGTTTTGGTAAGATAAAGCTTATTGAGCGGGTTAGTCCAAAAAAGACATTGGAAGGGCTGGTGGGGGGCGTTCTGGTGTCAATGCTCATTTCGAGCCTTGTTACACTGTTTGGCAGTGTGAGCTTCTTTCAGGGGGTGTCATTGTTAACGCTGACCATTTTGACAGTTCTGGTTTCCGTTCTGGGTGACCTGTGGGAGAGTGTTCTGAAACGGTATAGGGGGCTTAAGGATAGTGGTAATCTTTTACCAGGTCATGGTGGTGTTCTTGATCGAATTGACAGTCTGACTGCGGCCGTTCCGGTATTTACTCTCTACGTCATGATAATCAGGGGTATATAGGTCATGACTGTATTATGCTCTCAATCTGCCAGGCAGCAGGTCTGTGTGCTGGGCTCTACGGGGTCAATCGGAAAAAGCACGCTGGATGTAATAGCTCGAAACCCTGATCAATTCAGCGTTCACTCATTAGTTGCCGGCAAAAGTGCGAATGTTATGCTGGAGCAGGCTCGTCAATTTCGGCCTCAGTATATCGTGATGGCTGATAGGCAGGCAGCGGAAGTTCTTCGAGCTGATCTTAAGGCTGAAGGATTGAGCATATCGGTAGAATCCGGTGTGACTGCGATGGCTCAGGTTGCAGCGGATAGTAACGTTGATGTTGTCATGGCTGCTATTGTTGGCGCTGCTGGACTGGTGCCAACAATGGCTGCTGTTCGTGCTGGCAAGAAGGTTCTGCTGGCCAATAAGGAAGCACTTGTAATGACAGGTGCCTTATTCATGGATGCAGTCAAGGCTTCTGGCTCTATCCTGCTACCCATTGACAGTGAACATAATGCAATTTTTCAGTGTCTACCTTCTGAGCACCAATCAGGTCTTGAACGAGTGGGGGTTAGAAGAATATTGCTGACAGCTTCTGGGGGGCCATTTCGGCAATCTCCTGTAGAAAGTTTTGCTACTGTTACACCCGAGCAGGCTTGTGCTCACCCAAACTGGAGTATGGGGCGTAAGATCTCTGTAGATTCTGCGACCATGATGAATAAGGGGCTTGAGTTTATTGAGGCTTGCTGGTTATTTGGTGCAACGCCTGATCAGGTAGAAGTGGTTATTCATCCACAGAGTATCATCCATTCGATGGTCGATTATGAGGATGGCTCAGTGCTGGCGCAGATGGGGAATCCTGATATGAGAACACCCATTGCTCACGCTCTGGCATGGCCAAAGAGGATTCCGTCCGGTGTATCTCCGCTATCGCTCACGGATATTGCCAGGTTGGACTTTTATGCGCCGGATATGTTGCGCTATCGTTGCCTGCAGCTGGCTCAGGAGGCGGCTCGTAGTGGTGGTACAGCTGCAGCCATGCTGAATGCAGCTAATGAAATTGCAGTTGACGCGTTTCTTGATCACAGGCTGCGTTTTGATCGTATCCCTGAAGTAATTGATGCAACGCTGCAGACATTGCCCATTATGAATGCCGGTGATCTTGAACAAGTGCTGGAAGCCGATAAGGATGCTCGTTATCTGGCACAGAAACAGGTTTCTCAAATGCAGGGTGTTGCATGATTTTTGAATCCCTTCTTGACTCAGCGCAAACCATTTTCGCCTTTGTGGTAACCCTTGGGATACTGGTAAGTATTCACGAGTTTGGTCACTTCTGGGTGGCCAGACGTTGTGGCGTTAAGGTACTTCGATTCTCTGTGGGCTTTGGTAAGTCGCTCTGGAGTAGAACGGACCGTCATGGCACTGAGTACACAGTTGCCGTCGTTCCTCTTGGTGGCTACGTCAAAATGCTGGATGAGCGGGAGGGGCCTGTTCCCAGTGGTGAGCAACACCTCTCTTTCAATAGTAAGCCTGTGCTTTCCCGGATAGCCATTGTTGCCGCTGGGCCAGTCGCTAACTTTTTTTTGGCGATCTTTGCCCTCTGGCTCATGTACATGGTGGGTGTCCGCACCTTGATGCCGCAGGTGGGCGAAGTTATTCCGGAATCACCTGCAGCGGTTGCAGGCCTTCTGCCTGGCGATGAAATTGTTGCTGTCAATGGGACTGAAACTCCTGGCTGGCAGGCGGTAAATATGGAATTGCTGGCGTATCTGGGTGAATCCAGAAGTATTTCTTTCTCCGTTCGTTCTGGTGAGCCTGGCGAGGTCGCAGAGGGTGCGGTCAGAGATAAAAACCTTCAGGTAGTTGACTGGCTGGTGAGTGAAGAGCAGCCAAATCCAATACGCTCACTGGGTATTATTCCTTATTCTCCAGAAATTCCGGCAGTCATTGGTCAGCTGTCACCGGATGGCGCTGCTACGAGGGATGGGATGAAATCTGGAGACAGGGTGCTGGCTGTTGGTGATGAAGACATCGTTGGCTGGATGCATTTTGTAGAGATTATTCGCGATAACCCCGGAAAGCCTCTGCAGCTTTTGATTGAACGGGGTGGAAATACTGAGAATATACAGCTCACTCCGGGAAGTCGATCATCAGAGGGTGTGACTACCGGCTATATTGGTGCAGGTGTTATGCAGGTTACCTGGCCGGAAGGTATGATCCGCCATCTACAGTATGGTCCTGTTGAGTCGATTGCCAAGGGTGCTCAGGCAACATGGTCTCTAACAACTATGACTCTGGAGTCCCTCTGGAAAATGGTTGTTGGTCTGGTTTCTGTTAAAAACTTGAGCGGTCCGATAACCATTGCTAAAGTGGCTGGCGCGTCGCTTGAGTCTGGGCTGGAAAATTTCCTTTATTTTCTGGCAATGTTGAGCGTCAGTCTCGGGGTGTTGAACCTGCTGCCCATACCTGTACTGGATGGTGGCCATCTACTTTTTTACCTAGTGGAAATGGTCAGAGGCAAGCCTCTGTCAGAGAAAGTCCAGACACTGGGTTTGAAAATTGGAGTGACTCTGGTTGTTGGCGTAATGATGCTGGCCATGTACAACGACTTGAGCCGACTCTTTCAATGAGTTCTCAGAGACTCTTTTGAAGAGAAAGTCAATAGTCTTTCCGGGGTAAGTACTGCGTCAGACTTGCCGCCACCCCGGACCAAAGAAAAGCATTTTGCGCCCTGCGCCATCTGCAAACCATGAAAAACGGTGAAGTAAAATGTTTTTCACGTTAATGCCAAATGAACACGGATAAGAACGGATTCCATGAAGCGATCACTGTTGTCTCTGCTGATTGGCTCTTTAGCCATCGCGCCTGGTGCCCAGGCCTTCATCGTCTCAGATATCCGGATTGATGGCCTTCAGCGGGTTTCAGCCGGGACAGTCTTTAATGCCCTGCCTGTTGAGGTTGGTGACGATATTCAATCACCGGATATCGCCGGAGCTGCCCGTGCTCTCTATCAAACCGGTTATTTTAATGATATTCGCATGGCCCGGGAGGGTGATGTGCTGGTGGTTGGCGTTGTCGAAAGACCCTCCATCAGCGCTATTGAGATCAAGGGAAATAAGGCCATCAAGACTGAAGACTTGATGACGGGGTTAGAGCGTTCTGGTCTTGCTGAAGGTGAGATTTTTCAGCAGGCAACTCTTGAAGCTATTCGCCTTGAGCTTGAGCGGCAGTATGTTGCTCAGGGTCGATACGGTGCCAGAATTACTGCTGATGTAGAGGCGCAGCCCCGTAACCGGGTCAAGCTTCGAATTAATGTTAAGGAAGGCAAAGTTGCGACAATCCAGCACGTTAATGTTGTGGGTAATACCGCGTTTCCTAAAGATGAGCTGATCGGTCTTTTTGAACTGCAGAAAGCTGAGTGGTATCAGTTTTTCAGTTCTGCGGATAAATACTCCCGTGAAAAACTATCGGGTGATTTGGAGCGCCTAAGGTCCTGGTACCTGGACCGAGGCTATATCAATTTTAATATTACATCTACTCAGGTTTCTATCAGCCCTGATAAGCAGAGTGTGTACATCACAGTTAACGTGGACGAGGGTGATAAATACACTGTCAGTGACGTCAAACTTGCAGGTGACCTGATTATTCCTGAAGACGAGGCCAGAAAGCTTTTACTGGCTCAGCCAGAACAGGTCTTCTCCCGTAAGCTGATTACTACAACGGAAGAAATTCTAAGCCGTCGCCTTGGTAACGAAGGTTATACCTTTGCGAATGTTACCGGTATTCCAAAACCGGATCATGACGACAAAACCGTCGAATTGACCTTCTTTGTTGATCCTGGTCGAAGGGCTTATGTACGGCGTATTAATTTCTCTGGTAATACCAAAACGGATGATGAAGTATTACGTCGTGAAATGCGCCAAATGGAAGGGGCTTCAGCAAATACTCAGAAGATTGAACAGTCCAAAGTTCGCCTGGAACGACTGGGTTATTTTAAAGAGGTTAATGTTGAGACGCCTCCTGTACCGGGAACCAGTGATCAGATTGATGTCAATTACACGGTTGAAGAGCAGCCTTCTGGCAGTGTGACCGCCAGTATTGGTTATTCTCAGTCGGATGGTCTGTTATTGGGTGGTTCTGTCAGTCAGAGTAACTTCCTGGGTAGTGGTAACAAGGTTACCGTAGGGCTGAATAAGAGTGATGTAAGTCAGCTCTATAATTTCAGCTTTATGGACCCTTATTACACCATTGATGGTGTTTCCCGTGGTTTTGATGTTTATTACCGGACCTATGATTACAGTGACTCGGACATCTCCAGTTATGCTGCAGATACGTTTGGTGGGAATGTCCGGTTTGGCTATCCGTTATCTGAGACGCAATCCATTAATTTCAGTCTTGGGGTTGATGGAACGGAAATTACAACTGGGGCCGGTACTCCACAGGTAATCATGGACTACCTGACGGAAGAGGGTACCAAGTTTACTAACATCAAAACATCGCTGGGCTGGTCGCAATCCGAGTTAAACCGAGGGCTTTTGCCAACGGCGGGGTATTCTCAGAGCTTATCCCTGTCCGCAGCTATTCCGGGTTCGACGACCACATTTTACAAGTTGGTATATAGAGGTCAGTACTTTCAGCCTATTACTCGCAGTTTGACAGCGCGTTTTGCTACCCGCCTGGGTTATGGTGGTGCTTATGGCAGTACCTCTGAAATGCCGTTTTTTGAGAATTTTTATGCGGGTGGTTTTGGTTCTGTCAGGGGGTATAAGGATAACTCCCTCGGGCCGAAAGCAGCGCAAAGAGATAATGCAGATGACTTTAACAGTATGGGGGGGGATGTTCTGGTTGAAGGAACGGTGGAAGTTTTATTCCCACTGCCATTTGTAAAAGATCAGCGCTCATTGAGAACCAGTGTTTTCTTTGATTATGGTAATGTGTTTGATACCACCTGCAGTTCTCAGGTAGTGGATTGTTCCAAACCGGATCTGAGCGAACTCAGGTACAGTGCGGGTGTTGGTCTGACCTGGATTACCCCGCTTGGCCCACTGACCTTCAGTCTGGCCAAAGCGCTGAATGCTAAAGGTAAGGATGAGACACAGACGTTCCAGTTCTCATTGGGTACCCCGTTCTAACCACGTGCTGAAAAGCCCTCTTTTCAGGGGGCGTTTTACGTAATTAAAAGGTGCTATCAGGCACCTTTTCTTTATAATGTACCCCTTTACCGCTATCTTACCGTAGTTTCCCTCTAAGCGATTAAGCTTTGTCAAGCTGGCTACGGATACTGATAATTTTTCAGGAGACTTATTTTGAAATCGATCAGACTGGCGATTCTAGCCCTGATTATGGTGACACCTTTTGCTAATGCTGCATCTACAGGCAGCAAAATTGGTGTGCTGGATACCGTTATGGTGTTGAGTGAGTCCAATGCAGGCAAGCAATACGCAAGAAAATCTGAGAGTAAATTTAAACCTCAGCTGCAGGCCTTGCAGAAGCTTGAAACAGAGGTTCGGGGTATGCAGGAAAAACTGCAGAAAGATGGCTCAACCCTGAGTGCAGAGCAATTGAAAGTCCGTCAACTTGAGCTTCAGCGAAAGTATGAAGACTGGCAGTTGAAAGGGCGTCAGTATCAGACTGAAAGAGCGGAAGCTGATAATGCTGAGCGTGAAAAACTCCGTCCAAAACTTCAGACTGCTATCGATAGTGTGGTCACTGATTTGAAGCTGGATCTGGTAATTGATCGTCAAATGGCTATCTATGCCAGCCCTGGTATTGATATTACGCGAAAGGTTATCGAAAGCCTGAATAAGATGAAGTAATGAGCCATGGATGATTTTTATACTTTATCAGAGTTGGCTGAAAAGTGTGGGGCTCGAGTTCAGGGTAATGGCGATAAGCAGATTACAGGGTTGAATACGCTTCAAAATGCCCAGCAGCATGAGCTAAGCTTTCTCGCCAATCCGGCCTACGCGAAATATCTGCAAACCACGCAAGCCGGGGCAGTAATTCTTAGCCCTGATGCGGCGCTTGGTTTTTCAGGAAATGCACTGATTCTTGATAATCCTTATTTGGCTTATGCAAGGCTCTCTTCTCTGTTTGACCCTGACATAGGGGGGAGTGAAGGTATTCATCCGAGTGCTGTTGTTAATGACTCCGCGATTGTTGATCCATCTGCAGCTATTGCTGCCAATGTCGTCATTGAAGCAGGTGTACAGATTGCCGCAGGCGTTCGTATAGATGCGGGTACAGTGGTTGGTCATGACTCTATTCTGGGTGCTGGTGTGCATCTTCATCGCAATGTCACCGTTTGTCATGGTGTAACCATTGGCGATCGGACCATTATTCACACAGGGGCAGTGATTGGCGGTGATGGTTTTGGTAATGCCCATGCGGATGGGCGTTGGCATAAAATTGCCCAGATCGGTGGCGTTGTTATTGGTTGTGATGTTGAAATTGGAAACAATACCTGTATTGACCGTGGTGCATTGGGTAATACGGAAATCCATAATGGTGTTCGTCTGGATAATCTGATTCAGATCGCTCACAATGTGATCATTGGTGAAAATACCGCCATTGCGGCGGGTGTCGGTATTTCCGGAAGTACAAAGATTGGTAAAAATTGTACTATTGCAGGAGCTGCTGGTTTTGCCGGTCATCTGACTATTGCTGATGGCACGTTTATCAGTGGCATGGCCATGATTACACGCTCCATCACCAAGCCGGGTTCATATTCATCCGGCACTGGTTTTATGGAGAGTCGTGAGTGGCGCAAAAATGTTGTCCGCTTTCGGCAGCTGGATGATCTGGCCAGACGTGTGAAACAGTTGGAAAAACAGTGATACTGAAGCTTCGCTGATATCCTCTGCCACTATCCGGTAAGAGACATTATAGGGTTTAGAAAAAAGGCTGGTTATCCAGCCTTTTTCTGTTACAACGATGATTAGAGTTTATGGCGAATGAGACGAATTGAGGAAATTAAGGAGATCCTTCCCCACCGTTATCCTTTTCTACTGGTGGATCGGGTTCTTCATGTGGATATAGAGAATGGTACTATTGAGTGCCTTAAGAATGTATCCAGTAATGAGCCGCACTTTAATGGTCACTTCCCCCAGCATCCGGTCATGCCCGGGGTGTTAATTATTGAAGCGATGGCTCAGTCAGCCGGTATCCTTGGTTATCATATTCGCAAGACGGATGGCGATACAATTTACTATTTTGCTGGAGCTGATAAGGTGCGTTTTCGTACACCGGTTGTTCCAGGTGATCAGCTCATTCTCCGCTCAAGGTTGTTGGCGCTGAAACGAGATATCTGGAAATTTGCCTGTGAAGCGGTAGTTGATGGTAATATTGTCTGCTCTGCAGAAGTTACGTGTGCAAGAAAGGAAATAAAATCTTGAGCGACACACTCTCCGTTACTGATTCTGAAGCTGCTAACACTGTAAAGGCAGATATTCATCCAACTGCGAAGGTCCATCCCACGGCAATTATAGAGCCTGGAGCCTGCATTGGTGAGCATGTTGAAGTAGGGCCATGGACATATATTGGCTCAGATGTTGAGGTTGGGGCCGGTACCCGTATTAACTCCCACGTTGTGCTGAAAGGTCCAACGGTTATTGGAAAAAATAACCGTATTTTTCAGTTCTCCAGTGTTGGGGAAGAGTGCCAGGACAAAAAATACGCAGGCGAGCCGACTCGGCTGGTTATTGGTGATAACAATATTATTCGTGAAGGGTGTACGATCCACCGCGGTACCATTCAGGATCAGTGGCTGACGTCCATTGGCAGTAATAATCTGTTGATGGCTTATGTCCACGTAGCCCACGATTGTGTTATAGGCGACAACTGTATTATTGCTAACAATGTGGCGCTTGCTGGTCATGTTATCGTTGGTGATAGCGTGATACTTGGTGGCTACACAACCGTCCACCAGTTTTGTCGCATCGGTGATTATAGTATGAGTGCTGCCCATACGGCATTGTTCAAGGATGTTCCTGCATTCGTAATGTCCAGTGGTAACCCCGCTGAAGCTCATGGTATGAACTTTGAAGGTATGCGTCGTCGGGGATATAGCCCTGAACTGGTCAGTAAATTACGACAGTGCTACAAAATTATTTACCGCCAGGGTTTAAGAACAGCTGAAGCCATTGACCGTCTTGAGAGTATGGAGTCACTTCCGGAGATTCAGCTGCTAATTGACTCGTTGAAATCATCGACCCGGGGCATTACCCGCTGATGCCTTCCCCTGACTTTTCATTACAGGGTAGGGCATTGAAAGTCGCTCTGGTTGCAGGCGAGGCCTCTGGCGATATTCTTGGAGCAGGCCTGATCAAGGAAATAAAGCGCCATTATCCTGATGCCACCTTCTATGGCATTGGTGGTCCGCTCATGCAGGCCGAGGGCTTTGTAAGCCTTTTTCCTATGGAACGATTGTCGGTCATGGGGCTTACCGAAGTTCTCGGTCGTTTGCGTGAGCTGCTGGGTATACGTAAACAATTGAGAGAACGCTTGATTGCTGATCAGCCCGATGTGTTTATTGGTATCGATGCACCTGACTTTAATCTTGCCCTTGAGCGAAAATTAAAAGCTTCTGGTATCCCTACGGTTCATTATGTCAGTCCTCAGGTCTGGGCCTGGAGGGAAGGACGCCTCAAAAAAATCAAGCACGCTGTTGATCATATACTGGCACTGTTGCCGTTTGAGGTGGATTACTACCGTAATCATGATGTTGCTGTCACTTTTGTTGGCCATCCACTGGCTGATCAGATTGCCATGGAGCCGGATCAAGATGAAGCCAGACAAAAACTGGGTTTGAGTAATGACGGTGGGCCGGTCATTGGTTTACTGCCGGGGAGTCGTAAAGCAGAGATTGCCAAACTGGGGCAGCTATTTCTGGATACCGCTCGCTTGTTGAGGAAGGATTTTCCTGATGCACAGTTTTTGATTCCCTGTGCCAATCAGCGGCGAAAGCAGCAAATTTTACCCATTGTCAGTGAATACCCTGATCTTAACGTAACGGTATATGATGGACAGGCTCAGCCTGTGATGGCTGCATCCGATGCTATTTTAATTGCTTCAGGGACCGCAGTTCTTGAGGCAGCGTTGCATAAAAAACCACTGGTTGTCAGTTATAAAATGGCGCCTTTGAGCTATGCCATTATTAGCAGAATGGTTAAGGTAAAATATGTCGCTTTGCCGAACCTGCTGGCTGATAAAGCGCTGGTTCCTGAAATTCTGCAGGATGATGCTACTCCGGAGAATCTGCGAGATGCGATGAAGAAGGCTGTGGAGGATCGGGATTACCGGAGATCTTTGCAGCTGTCATTTACGAAGGTACATCAAAAGTTGAAACAGAATGCCAGCAGATTGGCTTTTGAAGCGGTCATGTCGGTAATCCAGCAGGCGAATAGCTATCAGTGTGAAAGAGGCCATCAGCGGGCAAAGAGCTAATGAAGCAAAATCAATTTGACTGGTGCGATGTCAGTGAAGAATGTGTGATTGTCGCGGGTGTTGATGAAGTTGGACGGGGGCCTCTTTGTGGCCCTGTGATTGCTGCTGCTGTCATTCTCGATCCTGCCCGACCCATTAAAGGACTTAATGATTCAAAGAAACTCTCTGAAAAAAAACGAGAAGAGCTATTTGATATCATTTGCAATAATGCCTTGGCATGGTCGCTGGGTAGGGCGGAAGTCGCTGAAATCGATGAGCTGAACATTCTTCATGCAACGATGCTGGCGATGCAGCGTGCTGTTCAGGGCTTATCAGTAAAACCGGAGCTGGCATACATTGATGGTAATCGGTGCCCAACGCTTTCTTGTAGGGCTGAAGCAATTGTAAAGGGAGATAGCCGTGTTCCTGAGATTGCGGCAGCTTCTATTATTGCTAAAGTGACCCGCGACCGCGAAATGCAGGTCATGGATAGAGAGTGGCCCGGTTATGGTATTGCCGGGCATAAAGGCTATCCAACTAAAGTGCATTTGGAAGCATTAAGAAAATTGGGGCCTGCACCTGTTCACCGTCGTTCATTCAGGCCTGTGAGAGAGTTGCTTGAGGCTCGGGAGCAGTTTTAACTGCTTTTTTTGTTCAAGCGTTTTTCGGGCCTCCTTTAAGCGATGCTTAAGATCAAGTTGCTTTTTGTTGTGGAGATCTTTTCGCTTTGCATAAATGGTTGCCATCAGGCCAAGAGTGCTAATGGGAACAGTCACTGTTGCTGTGTAAAACATCTTCATTGGAAAACTAATGCAGTGATGGCACGCCGGGAAAAGCCAAGCCCCCAGGAGTGTCATGCCCAGAGTTGAAATAATCGCAACCAGTCCGGGGGTAACCAACTCTTCAATGGGTAACTGTGGTAGGTTCTCAGGGAAGTAGTTGGATAATCCTAAAAGAGCGCCTACAGCAAGACCCGGTATTGCTGTATTTATGATGCCTATCAAAACGGCATTTATCCATAATGAACCGCTGACTACCATTCCGGTATAGAATTCGGGTCTGAAAAACCAGGCTATCTGTGCATGAGCGACACCATAGACAATGGTGCCCAATAAACCAGAAATTGCAAATTTGGTTGGAGAGTCCAGTTGTCCGGACTGCTCCAGCTTGTCCAGTTCTTTATTTATTCGTTCTATTTCATCCAGAATCTTTTCTTCTGTAATTTGATCAGGGTTTTCTGCTTCATCTAACTGTAAATGTGTGAGTTTTTCTTTCTCTGAGGTGTAAGTGTGGTTTGGGTTCAAGTCTGGACCATCATTGTCCGCATAAATGCTGCCTGCTGTAGAGAAGGTTAGAAATATAAGGAATACGTGATTTATTTTTGAGATAGCTTCTCTCACAGACTAATACCTGCTTTATGGATTAATGAGTATCAGATTTAGATTTTTAGGTCTTCGGTTTGTTTCCTATTTTCTAGCTGGGAAAATATTTCGTGATTATTACTTGGATTTAGTTTCTGTGAAGGTAAATACCTCTGATTCGTTGCAGAATATTGTTAATATTCAACGTGAGTTCTACGATGAAAGACAGAGAAGCTCCAGTCATTTAGCTATTTTTCGGATAAGTCACTAGAGATAGTGAGCTGGAGGCTTTCATGTTTATTGTCAGTGTATTCTTTGATATTGATGATTTCTACAAACCTTTGAATCACAATGGCCTAGGCAACTCATTTGTTATACCCAAAAGCCTACTGTCATATCAAAGTTGTCGCTCAGTGAAATAATGACCATCATCATCTATTTCCATCAAAGTGCTTTCCGTAGCTTCAAGCACTATTATCAGCGATTGATCACCCCTCGTAAGCCCCTAAGCTGATATCCTATAACCGCTTTGCAGAGCTCATGAGACAGGTATTGAGATCACCTGCTGTTTATCTCAAGTCTAAGTGCATGGGGCAACTAACGGGCTTGTCCTTCATGGATTCTACTCCGATCGTCGTTTGCGATAATCACCGGATCACTAACCACAAGACCTTCTGAGAAGAAGCTAAGCGTGGAAAAACGTCCGCAGGTTGGAAATTTAGTTTTAAGCTCCACCTTATCATCAATCATTTTGGAGAAATTTTGTCATTCTGTTTGATAACAGCCAATACTGATGACCGCAAGCCAGTGCCAGACTTGGTAGGGGAACTAACGGATTGGCTTTATCGAGATAAGTGTTATATCTCCGAAAAGCTGGCAGACTGGCTACGAGAGAAAGGCCTGAGCCTGATAACCAGAGCCACGAAAAATATGAAACCCAGGGAGCAGAAGGTCTTTGATAAAGTGATGTTGCGAAAGTGTGCAGTCATAGAAAGCGTGAATGATCTGTTAAAGAATATTTCTCAGATAGAGCACTCTCGACATCGTTCACTCTTTAATTCTACTGTAAGTCTGATGGCGGGACTTATTGCCTATTCACGACAACCCAGAAAGACGCATATTACAAAAGGTATGCTTATCGCTTTCTGAGTGACGAGCTCTCGATGATGATGATCAGATGTGAGCTTTTAACTGCTTTCTAAGCTTTCCACACTTAAGAAAGCAGTTATTTGGGGTTGACTATTATTTTTCGACCAGCAGTAACGAAGCCTGATTTTTTTATCGCTTAATCTTCTACCTTAATCGCCTGAAAGTCATGATTGACTGGTAGTCCAAGAGTTTCTCTCATCTGAAACAACCAGTTGCGCATATTGATTAAATTAGAGGCATATATAAAATATCCGTATCGGATTTGGTAACTGGTCAAGTCATCAAAAATTTCAGAAACCTCCCCCTTCTCTCTATTATCAAACGCTAATTTTATGAACTTTTGTAGCTTGGACTCCATTTCCTTGTCCTTACAATATGGGGCTAGAGATTCATATAGTGTGTTGATGGAGGGTATCGTTATCACTTGTGAAATACATTGGTTGGGCATCAAGGGGTTACTACTTTGGAAATAGTTCCCCATTTCGTGGGTGACAGTCTGCATGCTTTGTGTAAATTGGCTTATCTGCTCATTTCTACCCAAAAAACTATCTTTGAACTGCTCTGTCACTAGTTGGACCTGTGAGAAAGAGACCCTGTGCTGAAAAAAGCCTTGGTTTGGAAGTTGAGGCTGCTGTGTTGTGGCTATTGCATAGGAAGAGTCATTTATATGCTGAGTAGCAGCTTGTTGATGTGCTGATTGCAGGGTGCTTCCTACTTGTAATATTGCGGGATCAGCTGATTGTAGCTGTGTTGGTATACTTAAAGGAATTAGTTGTTGTGAATTCGGAAGGTGGGCTAAATAGTGCCTGCCTTGTGGCGAAGTGTATAAATCTTGTGGAGGCCTTAGTGGAAATGGTATGCCGGGAGTATATCTTGAATTGATGTCTAGAGACCTTGAGGCTTCAACACTGTATTTTACTTTTTGCAAATTAGTATGACGTAAAGGCTGTTGAGCTTGAAAATTCATTTGTTGCTGCTCGATTGTTTGTGCACCATACATCGCTGGAAACCTGTAGCCTTGTACAGGTATGAGAGCTGCCTGTAATTGATTGTGCGGTACAGGTCTAGCAAAAAAAGAAGGGTGGGGCGGGAAAAATTGGCTGCGTTGAGGAGGGGGGGGGTTGGTCTTTAGTGGAGGAGCTAGAAATTGATTGCCATTTAGCATGCCATGGTAGTTTAGGGGAGGTCTTGTGGTTACAGGCGGGCTATGTCTTACTTCTGGTTCAAATTGATAGAAAGCAGAAGACATTTTTTGATAATCAGTCTGTGTTTGATATTGATAAGAGTGTGGTAAGACTCCTTGAGCTTGAAAGCTCATTTGCTCGGCTCGGATCAAAGGATTCGAGGGTATGGGGGATGGATATCTTGCAGTATGTCCAGGAGCTATTGAACTATACGACGGGATAGGAGGAGTAAAACCTGTATAGGGGGAAGTAAAATGGAACTGCTCCCTATAGAGTGGAGCGTTTATCCTTGGTGGAGGCGATGTAAACATTGTTGAATGGAAGACACCTGATTGTGTCATAGTCGGAGGGTTGGTTTGGGCGCTGGGAGAACTCAATTCTGTAGGCTTTTCCAGAGGCACCAAAGGTTCAACAGTGTTGTGTCGTTGATTGACATCTGTTAAAGGCAGCATGCCGTTAAGCTGATGCTGCTGGGTATTGCCGAAGTGCTGCATCAACTGAGCCGCTGCTTGAGGAGTTGTTGGGGATTTCGAAGAGTTAGTCAGGTCGGCATCATGACAAGTTTTTGCTATGTCACCATCAGGTAAGATAGATGTTTGTTCGGAACTGTGTTCGTTGGATTCTTGTTGTTCAAGCCTGAGTTTGGTGATCTGCTTTTGATGACATTTTTTGGCGCTTTCCTGAGTTGGAGATGGTGTTTGTTTGAGCCTGTCTCGGCTGCCATCAAAGGTTTTTTGCCATATTTCAATCTGTTTTATGAGGTAAGGAGCTGCTCCTATTTCTCTTTCCGTTTTTAAGCGTTCTTTATCAAACAATTGAAGGGCCCAGCTGCTTAATTTTTCAAGCTTTTCTGGGGAACACCATCCAGATACAGATCGGCTGTTAGTGATTTTGAAAACAGTAATCAGTGCTTGTTCTAATAACTCTCTGGTTTTATCACATGGCACATCGGGTGCAGCGTTTTGAAGGTCAAGCAGGTCCTCGAGATCGTTGTCTATGATTGAGATTCCCATCTCCATAACATTGCGATGGTTTAAGCGACTGAGTGAGCAACCCCAGGCTTTGCATGCAGTCAACTGCCACTGAGAACGTAATTTGTCATTTTGTAAAAAATCGGTATGGGGACTAGCCAGTAAAATCCTGTTTTTATGAGGTGCCATTTTTTCAATGATGTGAGTATAGATCGACAAAAAACCACCTTGCTGGCGTTCTGCTAATACTTTAATCAGGTCAAATACAGGCTGGAAGAAATGCATATAAATTTTAGACTTTGCGTTAGCAAAGCGATCAGAACATAGAGGGCCACCGCCCTTCATCTCACGGATCTGTTCCTCGATTGCTAGGATGGGTCTTAATAATTCTGCAGCTTGTCTTGCAGATATGTCTGTTCTTCGCGATTCCTCTAGCCAGTAACCGGCCCGTTCTATTTTTTCCGAAATGTCTAATATGTGCGGTTTGTCTATTGGGAGAAGCGCCGTTTCAGGCAATGCTCCTGCCGCCTCGCCATATTTTCCTTCATTATGGATATCCCATAACTCCTGACAGCTAGGATCTAGCAGTCGGTTGGTCAGCAAAACATTGACGCTATCCATCAGTTGCTTTTTCGATGGGAATGGGTCTTTGAAATAGTTGCTTAGCATCATTTTTTTAGCGACGCCACTGGCGAGCCCAAAAAAATCTTTTTTGATGAGTGGATATTTTTTTATCTGCTTATTGTATTGGCTATTTACTCTGAGAAGCATTTCAAAAAGAGCAGTAGTTTGATTGAAAACCTGAGCCAAGGAGCTGTAAGGTTTCATGATCTCTTCTTTTGCTTCTCTTATCTGAGACAAAAATCTTTCTGCAAATATTCTCTCCATATGGTGTTTACTTCGCGTTGGCGCCATCTTCTCTATCAATAAAGCAAGTTTTTCCAAGTTTCGATACAAAATAGCCTGTTCTGACTCTGTTTTGTATTCCCTTGCAATGTCATCTGCGCGGTAAAAATCAACTTTTAGTCCTGCTATCTGCTGCTTTCTTTGCTCAACTTCATCCGGGTTTATAAGTCCGTATAAGACGGCAGGCGCATTTTTAGCTAGAACTGTTTCAGCTTTCATTAGTGCATCACGAAACTCATTATCATCTGCTTCGTCTTTACAAGGAAGCTCTGACCTGAATTTAAGGAAATCTACCTGCCTTTCAATATATGTTCGTGCAACCTCTCTTGCTAAAGAACAAATTTTGGAGTTTTCATTCCTTGATTGGCGGTGTAAAGGCAGAAATCGTAGAGCGTCATTAATTGGGTAGTGGTATTGCCACTCATGCCCAATGCTCATTTCTAGTTTCATTCTTTGTAGGAATGGAATAATGGTAGTTTCATAGAGTCGAGTCATTTTATCTCTGAAATAATTATAATTTTTATTATCGCGATGGTTTCCAACGGGGTTGCCATCAATAAGCAAGCGATCCGAACGATAGAATTTCTGTGTCTCTCTTAAATGATGACACATCCTTTCTACTTTTAAAAAACGTGATATTGGATCAGTGTTTTTCTGAAGCTCTCTGTTAAGAATTTCTACGCCCTTATCAACCTGTTTTTCATAATCGATATCTGTGGGTGGTAGCTCTATATCTGCAGTTGGGATAATATCTTGCGGTGATTTTGGTTTTTTCGAAAACCAGTCTTTTTCTTGGATGATTACTGATTTCCCTTCTTTTATTTTGACTGGCATGTCTTGAAAAACTGCAGCATAGCTCCTGTTTTGAGTATGATTGATTTCGGGGCGTGTCAGATATGATGAGCTTTCAGATGGGTTGACTTTTTTTCCCCATGATGATGTATCTTTTGCTGAAAATGGATTTACCCCGGGAGGTATGTCCTGAGACACCAGTGGGGGAAAGTCAGCTGGATTGAGTTTTATAAAGCCAGTGCTGTTTGCCATTCTTGGTCACTCCAGATTGATAGTATGGTTTTTTATATTTTTGGGTAAGAAGTTTTTAAGATGTTAAATATAGTGTATTTAAGATAGGCAAGGTTTTTGTTTTTTTTAAGTGGCTGTGATGTTTTTAAATTTGATCAGTTTGGTAGGTGCTTAATAGTATCTCTTAAAATCCATAATTATTTGGTACTTATGTTTTAAAAAGAGAAACACCCTGTTGTCTCGAAAGATATGAAATTATCGCCCTTTCCAATAATATTGACCGTAGTCAATGAGGACTTCGGCGTTTTTTTGGATTTCACTGATACTGATTACAAATATATAGGGCCAGCCCTGGTAAATAATCAACGCGAAGCAAGCATTATCGTTTAGAACCGGTTCATCCTTGGAATATGTAGTGTTTGCATTGATACAGAGCGTGATATTTCCATGTCCGTAAGCACACAGATCAATCTGCATATTATCAATTGAACAGTCAACCGCATAACGGCCAACATTTGTACCATAAAAAGCCTTTTCCTTGAGAATATCTGAGCCAATACAGTAGACCCCCGAATAAGGTGCGATGACAGAGTAGGGAGATATATCTCTGGCTGCAAGAACACCATACTGTCCATGCAGTTTTTTGCGTGGGTCTGAATTATTTATGGTAATGGGCCGTAGCAAGGCATCAATGGATTTCTGACGGCTTTTTGCGCTGAGGGATAGCCAGTGTTCAACGATCTGGCTCCAGTAGTTTGGGTTTAGCAGGTGGTGATTTTTAAAATCAGCAAGTATTTTTTTCTTGACTGTTTCCGGTAATATTATTTTTGTCTTAGTTTTTCCTTTTCTTAGGGATTTTTTTAGGATTTCAGCATTTTTTCCAAGAGAAAGTAATGGAGCCTTATTGTTCCAATATTTTGTAAGAATTATTCTTTTCTTTTTTTTATTTCTTCTCTTATGTTTATTTTTTATTTGATGATTTTTGCTTTTGGCTTTTATGACTGTTTTGTCAAGCAGCTGTTGAAATACAATTGGTGTATGTTCAATTTTTTGTTTTATACGATGTAGCTGGTTATCTGGATTTGGTAATTTCTCGACATAAGGTATGTGATAAGTCGGCCTTTTCAGGTTTATCGTTTCTTCTTTATCTTTTCGATTGTTTAGATATTTTGGGTTGATTTCTTGGGTAACTTCTTTTCTTAGTGTTAATGGTACTTCTAGGTTAGGATTTGTTATTTTTTTTGGTTGTAATTGATTTATTCTATTTTTAATCTCTGTGGTATTGCTCTGCACATAAGTACAGAGTACTTCTTGTTTTGAAGTATGTTGTATTTTAATTGGTGTATTAATTAGGTTGCTCATTATTGTTATTGATGGATTATTTGTACGTGGGTTGTTAGTGTTGGAGATTTTATAGTGTTAACTGGTGCTTTTCAAATGTGCGTTATTTTTCTTTTTGCATTTATTACTTGCTTATTTAATAAGTGTTAAATATTAATTTGTTAGGTGTATCCCTTCATTGTTATCATAACCCGATTGCCATTCAGGACTTCCTTCATCCATGACAGCACGATTTATCCACTTACGTGTTCATACCGAGTTTTCCCTCAGCGATGGTTTGGTGAGGATAAAGCCGTTGATCAATTCGATCTCAGGCTCCGGAGTGCCTGCGGTTGCTGTCACTGATCAGTCTAACCTCTGTGCGCTGGTGAAATTTTATTCGGGTGCCATGGGGGCGGGTATCAAGCCAATTTGTGGTGCAGACCTCTGGGTGGAGAATCCGGCAGATGAGTATGCGCCTTCCCGCCTTGTACTGCTCTGTATTGATGAGCAGGGTTACCACAACCTTACTGAACTGATTTCCAAAGCCTTTATGGAAAATCAGCACCATGATAAAGCGCTGGTAAAACGTGAGTGGATTATGGCGCAATCAGAAGGTTTGATTGTACTTTCCGGAGCCAGAGAGGGGGAGGTTGGCCGTGCCCTTTTGTCTGGCAAAAAGCAGCTTGCTGGTGAGTTGCTGCAAGAATGGATGGATGTTTTTCCTGATCGCTTTTATCTGGAATTGCACCGTACCAATAGAGCAGGGGATGAAGAGTGTGTTCACGGTTCTGTGGCTCTTGCTGCAGAGTTTGGCTGTCCGGTTGTGGCGACCAATGATGTGATGTTTCTGACCCGGGATGATTTTGAAGCCCATGAGTCACGGGTTTGTATTGGTGAAAGTATGGTGCTGGACGACCCCCGGCGCGATCACCGCTACAGTGAGGAACAGTACTTAAAGTCAGAAGAGGAGATGATTGAGCTCTTTTCTGACATCCCTGAGGCGTTAGCCAACTCCGTAGAAATTGCTCGTCGCTGTTCTGTGAATGTCAAACTGGGAGAGTACTTCCTACCAGAGTATCCGGTGCCGGAAGGAAAAACCATGGATCAGTTTTTCCGTGAATTTTCCCATGAGGGTCTCACAGAGCGTCTGGAGTTTCTGTTTGACACCAGTGCTCAGGACTTCCCGCAGACCGAGAAAGTCTACAGGGATCGTTTGGATTTTGAGCTGGATACCATTCTGCAGATGGGGTTTCCTGGCTACTTCCTGATCGTGATGGACTTTATTCAATGGTCAAAAAATAACGGTATCCCTGTGGGGCCAGGCCGGGGTTCGGGGGCGGGCTCTCTGGTAGCCTACGCCCAGAAAATTACCGACCTTGATCCGATCAAATATGACCTGCTGTTCGAGCGATTTCTTAACCCTGAGCGGGTTTCGATGCCGGACTTTGACGTTGACTTCTGTATGGAAGGCCGGGATCGGGTTATTGACTATGTGGCTCGGACTTATGGGCGTAATGCGGTCTCCCAGATTATTACTTTCGGTACCATGGCTGCCAAGGCGGTGGTTCGTGATGTGGCGCGGGTTCAGGGTAAGTCTTATGGTTTGGCGGATCGCCTTTCTAAAATGATTCCCTTTGAAATTGGTATGACCCTTAACAAGGCCTATGAGCAGGAAGAGATTATTCGGGAGTTTCTCGAAACGGATGAAGAAGCCGCTGAAATCTGGGAGATGGCGCTCAAGCTTGAAGGGGTTACCCGAAATGTCGGTAAACATGCCGGTGGTGTGGTCATTGCGCCCACCAAACTGACCGATTTTGCACCACTCTATTGCGATGAGCATGGTAAAGGAGTGGTTACTCAGTATGACAAGAATGATGTGGAATACGCCGGTCTGGTTAAGTTTGACTTTCTGGGCCTGCGCACGCTGACCATTATTGACTGGGCTTTGAAACTGATTAATCCGCGCCGGGCGCAACGCGGGGAAGAACCCCTGGCGATTGAGGCTATTGATCTGGAGGATAAGCGCTCTTTTGATATGCTGAAAAGGGCAGAAACCACAGCTGTATTTCAGCTGGAATCCAGAGGTATGAAAGATCTGGTCAAGCGCCTTCAGCCAGACTGCTTTGAAGATATTATTGCCCTGGTAGCCCTGTTCCGCCCCGGACCATTGCAGTCTGGCATGGTAGATAACTTTATTAACCGTAAGCATGGCCGGGAGGAACTCTCCTTCCCGGATGCCCAGTACCAGCATGAGTGGCTGCAACCCATTCTTCAACCTACCTACGGCATCATTCTGTACCAGGAACAGGTTATGCAGATTGCCCAGGTTCTGGCCGGTTATACCCTGGGTGGTGCGGATATGCTCCGTCGTGCCATGGGTAAGAAAAAGCCCGAAGAAATGGCCAAACAGCGGTCGATATTCGAGGAGGGTGCAGTCAGTCAGGGCGTTGATGGCGAACTGGCCATGAAAATCTTTGACCTGGTAGAGAAGTTTGCCGGTTACGGTTTTAACAAGTCGCACTCTGCTGCTTATGCGCTGGTTTCTTATCAGACGCTTTGGTTAAAAGCTCACTACCCATCGGAATTTATGGCTGCGGTTATGAGTTCCGATATGCAGAACACCGATAAAGTGGTGACTTTTATCGAGGAGTGTCGGGATATGGGACTGAACGTCCTGCCTCCCAGTGTTAACAGTGGCGAATATATGTTCGGTGTTAACGATGAAGGTCATATTGTTTATGGCCTGGGGGCTATCAAGGGCGTTGGCGAAGGCCCTATTGAAGCGATTGTTCGAGCTCGTAATGAGGGGGGGATGTTTAAGGATCTGTTTGATTTCTGTGAGCGTGTCGATGCTAAAAGCATCAATAAACGGGTTTTGGAAGCTTTGATTAAGTCTGGCGCGTTCGATCTTCTGGGGCCTGCTCCCGGTAAACCTGAACAGTTGAACTTTAATCGTGCTGTTCTTGAAGCCAGTCAGCTTGAAGCAATCAAGGCGGCAGACCAGGCTGCCAAAAGTCTGGATTCAGGCCATATGGATATGTTTGGTGCATTAGTGCCGGCGGGTGAAGAAAATGTGTATGACACTTATCTGAAAGCCAGTGAATGGACCGATAAGGTGCGATTGGGGGGGGAGAAAGATACCTTGGGCCTCTATCTGACCGGCCACCCCATTGATGAATATGAGGGTGAGATCCGTCACTTTATCCGGAACCGCATCAAGGATCTGCAGCCCGCCCGTGGCGACAGCCAGAATATAGCCGGCCTGGTTGTTGATCTGCGGGTTATGAAAAACAAGAAAGGGGATAAAATGGCCTTTGTCACCCTGGATGATCGTACTGGGCGGATTGAAGTGTCTGTTTTTGCCGATGTGTTTACCGAATATCAGCATTTCCTTCATAAGGATGCCGTGCTGGTGATCGAGGGAGAGGTTACATTTGATGATTACTCGGGCAGCTTAAAAGTTCGTTCGAAGAAAGTCATGAAAGTGGTGGATGCCCGTAGTCATTATGCCCGTCGTTTGGTTTTGGACGTTTCTTATGAGCAGATTGATGGACATTTTGGGCGAAAATTATCGTCCATGCTGAGTGAGCAGCCGGGGCGTTTGCCTGTCAGGATTGATTACAGTCGCGAAGATGCCCGTGCCAGCTTGATGTTGGGTGATCAATGGCTGGTTAGCCCGAGCGATGAGCTGGTACTGGAGCTCAGGCAGTGGCTTGGCAAGAATGCCGCGAAAGTTGAGTATGCCTGACTGGACGTATTGAATACCCTCAGTGAGTTGAGGTAGATCTTAAACGGGGTGCTGCTGTTGTCTGGCAGCTCCCGTTCTCATGGAGAAAACAAGAAATCTGAATGGGGAGCATGCTTATGAATGGCCCTTCTAAGACTACTGGAACTCATACGGTTTTTAATCAGCCACCACCACTGGATCCCTATAATCTTTTTTCGACGGATACTGCGTTAAAGGAAGCCTTAAAACCGCTGGTATGGGCAGAGCCCATACTGAATGACTATGGATACCTGGCAGGGCATGAGTTTTTTCCTGCTGGCTTCCTCGCTAATCAAAACCTGCCTCAGCTGCGAACCCATGATCGATTTGGACACAGAGTCGATCAGGTGGATTTCCACCCTGCCTACCATCAGCTGATGAAAGCTGCTATTGAAAATGGACTGCCATCATTACCCTGGCAGGGCTCCCAAACGGGAGCTCATATGGCTCGAGCAGCCATGATGTATCTGCACAACCAGGTTGAAGCAGGCACTTGTTGCCCGTTAACCATGACGTTTGCTGCTGCTCCTGCTCTGAACCAACAACCAGATGTTGCCAGTCGATGGTTGCCTTTGATTAACTCCAGACAGTATGACCCGGACAATAAGCCCTGGTATGAAAAGTCGGGAGTGACTATTGGTATGGCGATGACAGAAAAACAGGGGGGGACTGATGTGCGGGCCAATACGACCCGGGCTGCGCCACTGGGAAAAAAAGGGCCTGGCCAGCTTTATGCGCTAACCGGACATAAATGGTTTTGTTCGGCTCCAATGTCTGATGGATTTCTGGTACTGGCTCAGGCTGCAAAAGGACTTTCCTGTTTTCTCCTGCCTCGATGGCGTGAGGATGGGCAGCGTAATAGCTTATATATCCAGCGGTTGAAAGATAAATTAGGCAATTGCTCCAATGCTTCTGCGGAAGTGGAGCTTCAGGATGCCCATGGCTGGTTGATCGGAGAAGAGGGGCGGGGTGTTCACACCATTATTCAGATGGTTGCCCTGACGCGCTTTGACTGTATCACGGGCTCTGCGGCGTTAATGCGGCAGGCAGTGGTTCAGGCGGTACACCACTGCAGTTACCGGCAGATTGCGGGTAAGGTGTTGACAGAGCACCCACTGATGGAGAATGTTCTGGCTGACCTGATTCTGGAGAGTGAGGCGGCCCTTGCTTTGAGTCTTCGGGTTGCCCAAAGTCTTGACTCCCCCAGTGATGAGCACGAGCAGCTCTTTTGCAGGTTAGCTACGGCGATCGGTAAATACTGGGTCTGTAAACGGGCGCCCGGGCATATTAATGAAGCTCAGGAATGTCTCGGTGGAGGCGGTTATGTTGAAGAGTCCATTCTGCCTCGCCTTTATCGTGAAGCACCGGTGAACTCCATATGGGAAGGCAGTGGCAATGTTCAGTGTCTGGATATTTTGAGGACATTTCAGCGGGAGCCTGAATCGTTGGGTGTCATGTTTGCTGAGCTGGAAAAATCTTCCCGGGCAGATCCGCAGTTGGATCAGTGTATTGCAGGCCTGAAGAATAGATTGGCAAATATCAGCCATGCTCACTACGAAGCGCGACGGCTGGTTGAAGATCTGGCTATTTGTCTGCAGGCAAGCTTATTATTGCAATCCGGCAATGCTTTGGTGGCGAGCACTTTCCTGAGAGGGCGGTTGGATAAAGGCGGGCTGGCATATGGCACACTGCCTGCCAGTATTTCCTGTAAGGATCTGATAGAGAGGGCTAGAGTCTGTTGATATTTCGTTGCGAGGTTTAGTGGCAATTCTTTAACGACATGCTTTTCTGGCGGCCATGACGGCTACAATATGGGTGTTTTGTTTACAGGCGATTACGCTTTTTAACTCGACTTTCTTCCGGTGTTTACGTATTTTGATTGCTATTTACTATCCGGCCATGATTAAGCTGAGCCTGAGAGTCAATCCGGTCACCCATGACGGGGCGAATAACCTGTCATATACGAGGGAGTCGTTGGGATTGCCGGGCAGCGGGTTGTGCTGGTGGCAAACAGCCTTGAGCCTCTCTAAATAGATAAGTGGATTTCATGAACCCGAATTACCTGGATTTTGAACAGCCAATTGCTGAACTGGAAGCCAAGATAGAAGAGCTTCGGCTGGTCAGTAGCGATGCGGAACTGAATATTACAGAAGAAATTGCGACACTGCAGGATAAGTGCCGCAGCCTGACGGATTCTATTTTTAACAACCTTTCCTCATGGCAGGTGGCGCAGCTGGCAAGACACCCCAGACGCCCCTACACATTGGATTACATTCGCCATATTTTTACCGAGTTTGATGAGCTTCATGGTGATCGTCATTTTGCTGATGATCCTTCTATCGTGGGCGGTATGGCCCGACTGGATGGTCGCCCGGTGATGGTTATTGGTCACCAGAAAGGACGTGAGATTGAAGAAAAGGTTCGTCGTAACTTTGGTATGCCGAAACCTGAGGGTTATCGTAAAGCCTGTCGCCTGATGGAAATGGCAGAGCGTTTCAATATGCCGATTCTGACCTTTATCGATACTCCGGGGGCTTATCCTGGTATTGGTGCTGAAGAGCGTGGGCAGAGCGAGGCTATTGCTTATAATCTGGCGGTAATGTCTCGCCTGAAAGTGCCTGTTATCTCAACGGTCATCGGTGAGGGCGGCTCTGGCGGTGCATTGGCCATCGGTGTCTGTGATCACCTGGTGATGATGGGCTATTCCACCTATTCAGTCATTTCTCCGGAAGGCTGTGCTTCCATTCTCTGGAAAAAGTCTGAGTATGCTTCCACTGCCGCTGAAGCGATGGGTGTTACGGCGGAACGTTTGAAAGAGCTTGAGCTGGTGGATACTCTGATTGAAGAGCCGCTGGGTGGTGCTCACCGGGATCCGGAAGCAGCAGCGGCCAGTTTGAAAGCAACGCTGGTGGCTCAGTTGAATAAACTCTCGGAACTGGACAGCGATACTCTACTGGAAAATCGTTATCAGAAAATCAGGGATTTTGGTTCACTTTGAGTTCGGTTACAACATCCCATCCTGCACATCACCCACTCAGCTCTGAGTGGGTGCTCAGTCGGTTATCTTCCCGTCTTCAAGGTTCATTCAGGGAATGTGCATTAACGGTGGCATTCAGTGGTGGTGTCGACTCTACCGTTTTACTTCACCTGCTTACCAGACTTCGCGATCAGGGTTTTGTTTCTGACGTCCGGGCTGTGCATGTTCACCATGGTCTGAGCGAGTTTGCCGATCACTGGGCACAGCACTGCCGAAGTATTTGTGATCAATGGGATGTGCCGCTCATCGTTGCTAAGGTTGCGTTGAAAAAAGAGGGCAATGGTCTCGAGCAGGCTGCCCGTGATGCCCGTTACCAGGTTTTTGTTGATGTCTTACCGGCCGGTGGTTGTCTTTTACAGGGGCATCACCGGGATGATCAGGCAGAAACCATTTTGCTCCGGCTTTTCAGAGGCACGGGGATGGATGGTATTCAGGGTATTCCTGAGTGCCGGGCATTAGGCGAGGGCACGTTATTCCGGCCTTTGCTCAATGTTCCGAGAGCAGCCTTCGATGCGTATGTTGCTGTTAATGAGCTTAAGCACATAGAAGATGACAGTAATACTGACGAACAATTTTCGCGGAATTTTCTTCGCCAACGGCTGATCCCTATGGTTGAGGAGCGTTGGCCAGGTGCTTCTGGGCGACTGGTTGAGTTTGCCGGCGAGGTCGGGCAGCTGAATGAGCGTTTGTTGTTGGACACAAAATTTCAGCTAGAGAAATGTCTGGGTTACCGACCTGAGTGGCTGCTGGAAAAACGGCCATTGATCAGACTTGATTCATTACGGCAACTTGAAGGTTATTCCCAGCGTCTGGTGGTTCGTGAGTGGTTGAAGATGCAGGGGTGCCAGCCTCCTTCAAGGGATGCTCTGGAGCAAATTTTCAGGGAAGTTATTGATGCCCGGATTGACGCAGAGCCCCGGATAAAAATTTCTGACGATTTTGTTCTAAGTCGTTATCAGGAAATGCTGGTGGTAATGGATGAGAATACAAAATTGCTGCCGTTTGCCCCTATGTTATGGGACTGGCAGAAGGATGCGGTCCTGAATCTGGGAGATCGATCACTGTTCTGTTATAAAGCGTCTGCTGGAAGTGGCAAAGCCATTTACTTGCCGCAAAAACCACTGTTATTAAAGCGTCGTTGTCATATTCCGAGTGATGCAAAATTTGCTATTTCCGGAAGAAAAGGGCGCAAGACACTGAAGAAATGGTTGCAGGAGTATAAGGTGGCTCCCTGGCTGCGAGAATATTTTCCATTTATTTTTGATGGTGATCAGATGGTGGCTGCTCCGGGCCTCTGGGTATGTGAGGGTTATCTTTCAGCCAGTGATGACGGTTTCTCCTGTCGTTGGCAAACTTATGTTTAATTGAGAACGCTCCCTGGCCGCCTTCGGAAAACCGAGGGTTAATAATGATAGATTCTCTGGCATTTGGTTCGATAACGGTTTTACGTTTACCGCCTGTTTTGGTATCCTGATTTCCCATCTTGAGACTCTCTTTTCACCCCGCTTTATTTTAGATTCACAGCAGGTAAGCATGACGCGTTATATTTTCGTCACTGGCGGTGTTGTTTCCTCGTTAGGCAAAGGCATCGCATCGGCATCTCTCGCCGCCATTCTTGAGGCACGTGGTCTCAAGGTGACGATGCTCAAGTTGGACCCTTATATCAATGTTGATCCGGGTACCATGAGCCCTTTCCAGCATGGAGAGGTTTTCGTTACCGAAGACGGTGCAGAGACAGACCTGGACCTGGGTCACTACGAACGTTTTATTCGTACCACCATGAAGCAGGGTAATAACTTTACCTCTGGCCGGATTTATCAGGATGTTCTGCGTAAAGAACGTCGTGGTGACTACCTGGGTGGTACGGTTCAGGTTATTCCTCACATCACTGACGAGATCAAGCGCCGTGTTGTTAACGGTGCAGGGGATGCTGATATTGCCTTGGTTGAGGTCGGTGGTACTGTTGGGGATATCGAATCCCAGCCATTCCTCGAGGCAATTCGCCAGCTGAAAGTCGAGCTGGGTTCGCAGCGTGCCATGTTGATGCACCTGACCCTGGTGCCTTACATCAAGACCGCTGGTGAGACTAAAACCAAGCCAACCCAGCATTCCGTTAAGGAACTGCGTTCTATAGGTTTGCAGCCAGATATACTGGTCTGTCGAAGCGAGCAGTACATCGACGCATCTGCCCGTCGCAAGATTTCACTGTTCACCAATGTGGAAGAGCGCGCCGTTATTTCTCTGGAAGATGCGGACAGCATTTACAAAATTCCACGTATGCTCCATGAGCAGGAATTGGATCAAATTATTGTTGATCGCTTCAACCTGGGTTGTCAGGAAGCTGATCTGTCTGAGTGGGATGATGTGGTGGATCGCGAGTTCAATTACTCCGAAGAAATCACCATCGCTATGGTCGGCAAATATATGGAGCTGCTGGATGCCTACAAATCTCTGATTGAGGCGATTAAGCATGCCGGTCTGAAAACCCGGACCAAGGTGAACATCCGCTACATCGATTCAGAAACCATTGAACAGGACGGTTTGTCAGTTCTGGAAGGGGTTTCTGCTATTCTGGTGCCTGGTGGCTTTGGCCATCGAGGTGTTGAAGGCAAGATCGAAACAGTGCGTTATGCTCGTGAGAACAAAATTCCTTTTCTGGGCATCTGTCTTGGTATGCAAGTGGCTGTTATTGAATATGCCCGCCATGTCGCCGGTTTGGAAGGTGCTAACAGTACAGAGTTCGATCGTCAGGCGGCTCATCCGGTCGTTGGTCTGATCACTGAGTGGATCGATGCTGACGGTCTGGTTGAAAAGCGTGATGAGGCCTCTGACCTGGGTGGCACCATGCGTCTGGGTGCGCAGAACTGTAACCTCGTTACCGGCACGCATTCCCATGAAGCTTATGGTCAGGACGTTATTACCGAACGTCACCGTCACCGTTATGAAGTGAATAATCATTACGTTGAGACACTGGAAGATGCAGGTCTTAAGATTGCCGGCCGTTCTGAAGACAACAGTCTGGTGGAAATGGTAGAGGTGCCGGATCATCCGTGGTTTGTTGCCTGTCAGTTCCATCCGGAGTTCACGTCGACTCCTCGTGATGGTCATGGGCTGTTTTCTGCATTTATTAATGCAGCAAAGACATTCAAGCACGCTTCTAACTGAGACTGATTGTTCATGTCTGATCTTGTGAAAAGCAAAATTGTTGATGTTAATGGCATTCAGGTCGCCAATGACCAGCCATTTGTTCTGTTTGCCGGGATGAATGTACTGGAATCACGAGACCTGGCCATGAAAGTGGCAGAAGAATTTGTAAGGGTTACCGAAAAACTCGGTATTCCTTATATCTTCAAAGCTTCCTTTGATAAGGCGAACCGTTCATCGATTGCCTCTTACCGTGGGCCGGGCATTGATGAAGGGCTGAAAATTTTTCAGGAACTGAAAGCAACCTTTGGCTTTCCAGTGATTACCGATGTGCATGAACCTCATCAGTGTCAATCAGTAGCCGAGGTGGTGGATGTTATTCAGCTGCCTGCATTCCTGGCTCGACAGACTGACTTGGTGGAAGCGATGGCGAAAACCGGGGCTGCCATTAACATCAAGAAACCTCAGTTTTTGAGCCCTGGTCAGATGGGAAATATTACTGACAAGTTTCGTGAAGCAGGAAATGATCGCCTGATTCTCTGTGAGCGTGGTGCTAGCTTTGGTTATGATAACCTGGTTGTCGATATGCTTGGTTTTCATACCATGAAGCAGGTTAGTAATGGGGCGCCGGTTATCTTTGACGTAACCCATTCGCTGCAGTGTCGTGACCCGATGGGGGCGGCTTCCGGTGGTCGTCGTCACCAGGTAACAGAGCTGGCTCGTGCTGGTATGGCCGTTGGCCTGGCAGGACTGTTCCTGGAAGCCCATCCAGACCCTGATAATGCCCGCTGTGATGGTCCTTCCGCTCTGCGTTTGTCCATGCTTGAGCCATTCCTGGCTCAGATGAAAGCATTGGATGAGCTGGTGAAGTCATTCAAAGAGCTGGATACTCACTAAGGAGTATTGTTTAAAAAAACCTCCTATTTCTGCAAAAAATAGGAGGTTTTTTTATAGCAAGAACTTTCCGTATTGTGTGTGGTCGTATCTGTGAGTATTAAGAATATATACCTTGCAGCAATTTATCTTGTTGCCACAAATTTAATTTTCTCTCGATTTTTTGTTTTCAGAGAATGTTGGCGCTGCCTTAATGAGTGATGTTCATTTCGATTCAGTAAACAACATAAACTACCCGGTTAATGATACTTCTTCATCTGAATTGAGTAGGCGAAGCCAAGTCTCAGTGATTGCTTTTAGTCATAAATGTTCGGTTGTTATATCTGCTGCATCACATATTGGTGTGGAGGCGAAATTTGTTACAGGTAGTGGTTTAGGTTCTAATGCATCTGCTGATAGAAAGATAAGTGTAGAATCTCAAAGTATCAAGAGAACTGTTCCTGCATCAGGAGATGATGAAAAAATACCAGGTTATGACTATCCGATGGATCTGTCCAAAAAGCATGGGGCTGAGGTTGGCTTGAACTCTTCATTGTTGGATATGAACGAATTTGATTGTTCATGCAAGCCTGAACGGAAGTCCCCTGTGCCTCGATGTATAGAAGAACAAAAGGGCGAGCAGGAGGTATCAAAATTGTTACAGATAAGAAAGGTACCGCTTGACCTACCTGCTACTAGTGGAAGTGGTTGGGCTAAAACTAGCTTTGGAATGGGTGGGTGTGGATTATGGGGTGAAAAAAGAGGTTTTCCAAAATCGGTAGTAGTAGAGGGTGCCTGTAATGATAAAAGGAAGAGGCACCAAGAGATAGAAGCAAACTATAGGCAGAGGAAAAAAGAATACATAAAAAATTTTGATCAAATAATAAATAATCTAAAACAACAATGTTGTCAGGCAGCTTATCAGGTTCTTGAATGTAAAAAATATTTGGGTTCTTTTCCTGCTGCTTTCTCTCCATTGACTGTAAAAATTTACGCTCTTGATTCTCAAGAGGAAATAAATGTTTTTTTTGATAGTTACGTGGCCTCAGTTCAAGAACGATTCGAGCGGGATAAAGAAGCGAGAATATTAAAAGAACGTGCTGAAAAAGGGAGCCCCATTGTTGTTGAAGGTGGTGGAAGTATTATTGACTCAAATGTCAGGCATAAACTGACCCAAAGAAATTATAGAGTTAGGACAGCTTTTGATTATCAAATGAAGAAAAAAATAGAGTCTGAAATCAATTCGGATTTACAAAAAATTCTGAATGATGTTGCCACTTTTGGTAAGTGGCGCAATCAGTGGGTGAGCACACCAAAATTTGGTGTGGATTAATAGTTTGTGTCTTTTAAAGTTGTAACAGGTCTACCAATGGTCGCCGACTTTCAGGGCCATAATAGACTGCACCAACAGGCACCCTGTTTTCGGTTTCTTCCTTAACCAATGCAATAATTTCAGCACTGGCCAGTCCTCCGCAGAGTTCAATCATCTGGACACCGTTTTTCTCAACCAGCTCTCTGGCAATATCTGCAGCAGTCTCTTTATGGGCCATATCTACTGCTGCACAGTAAAAGTGAGCTTTTTCGGTAATATTTTCCTGAATTGATGAGGTTTGTAATCCGGGCATGGCATAAATAAAAGCAAACTTCATGTGTACTCCTTTGAGCCCTGAGGCAGGCAAGTTGAATTTATTGGGAAGTATGGTGAAATTTTGGCAGAGGATAAAAGAAGTACAAGAAAGAGTATAAGAAGGAGAGGTTGAGGCTCCTCTCCTGATGCCGGCTAGGGTGTCAGCCAAAATTACCGGCAATATAGTCGCGGGTTTTCTGGTGGTCGGCGTTATGGAAGATTTTCTCGGTAGGGCCGAATTCCATCAATTCTCCCAGGTACATAAAACCCGTGTAATCAGAGATGCGCATGGCCTGCTGCATATTATGGGTGACAATCACGATGGTGTACTTTTCCCGTAGCTCGGTAATCAGTTCTTCGATGGCTGCAGTGGCTAGAGGATCCAGTGCGGATGTGGGCTCATCCATCAGAATGACTTCAGGTTTCAGGGCAATAGTACGTGCTATGCAGAGGCGCTGTTGTTGTCCGCCAGAAAGGCTGCTGGCGTCGGCATCCAGTTTGTCCTTGACCTCCTTCCAAAGGTGAGCACGTTTCAGTGCCTTTTTGGCACGAACTGCCATTTGCGGGGCTGACATTCCGCCCTGCATCTTCAGGCCAAAAGTAATGTTGTCATAGATGGACATCGGGAACGGGGTTGGTTTCTGGAAAACCATACCGACCTTGGAGCGCAATGCGTTTAAGTCCACATTGCTCTTGAGAATATCCTCGCCGTCCAGTAATACCTCGCCTTCCGCATGCTGAGTGCCGTACAGGTCATAGATACGGTTCATGGTTCGCAGCAGTGTGGATTTACCACAGCCGGATGGGCCGATGAGTGCTGTGACCCGGTTGTTGTAAATGGGCATATTGATGTTTTTCAACGCAGGTTCAGCGCCTTTGTTATAGAAAAAATTCAGGCCATTGACTTCCATACGCGGCATTGGGCTGGCGCTACTCAACTCAGTGACAGACGCACTCTCTATTGGCTGGATTGTCGGGTTTTTCTCGATCGCTACATTCATGGTCATTTGGCAGCCTTTCTTGCTTTCAGCCAGCGAGGTAACACGGTGGCCAGAATATTGATAATCAGAATAAAGGTGGTGATCAGCAGAGCGCCGGCCCAGGCCAGCTCGTTCCATGACTCGTAAGGGCTCATGGCGTACTGGTAAATGGTTACAGGCAGGTTGGCCATGGGCTGGCTCATGTCTGTGGTCATGTAGTTGCTGTTCAGTGCGGTAAATAACAGTGGTGCGGTTTCACCGGTAATACGAGCCATGGCCAGCAGTACACCGGTGATAATGCCGGGACCGGCAGCTCGATAGCAGAGTTTGGTGATGACCTGCCAGCGGGGGGCCCCTAGACCGCTGCCTGCTTCTTTCAGAGTAGTTGGCACCAGACGCAGCATCTCTTCAGTAGTGCTGACAATAATGGGCAGTGCCAGAATCGCCAGAGCAGTTGCACCTGCCCAGCCAGAGAACGAGCCGGTGGTAACCACCACGATTTTATATACAAACAGACCGATCAGGATTGATGGAGCGCTCATCAGCATGCCGTTCAGAAAGCGCAGCATCTCCGCTGCTTTTGACGACTGATTGCTTTCGGATAACCAGGTGCCGGCTAGAATGCCCAGCGGTGTAGCAATAACAATGCCCAGAGTGGTAAGCATCAAGCTGCCAACAATGGCGTTTTTCAGTCCGCCATGACTTCCTGGCCCGGGTGTCAGCTCAGTAAAAATATGCAGTCCCATACCAGCAATACCCTTGCCAACCAGGCTGTACAGTACGCTGGATAATACAATCAGGCCAAACACTGCTGACAGTATGCAGAAACCGATAAAGGCCTGATTTTTGAGTTTTCGTAATGACATCACCGACTCCTTAACGCTTTCTCAACAGGATGCGCGCTGCACCCATCACCACAAAGGTCAGGATAAAGAGCACCAGCCCCAGACTGATCAATGAGGCAATGTGCAGCTCATTGGTGGCCTCATTGAACTGCTGTGCAATAGTGGAGGAGATGGAGCTGGCTGGCATAAAGAGCGATGTCTCAATACGGTTAGCTCCGCCAATCACAAAAGCGACCGCCATGGTTTCACCCAGTGCACGGCCAAGACCCAGAATACCGGCACCAACAGCGGCATTTTTGATGGTAGGCAACAGTACCCGTGTAATGACTTCATAGGGTGTGGCGCCAATACCGTATGCTGCTTCACGAACCACATTCGGCACAGTTTTCAGGGCATCGCGGGTCAGGGCGGTGATGATGGGCAGGATCATAAACGACAGAATGATACCGGCCGTCAGCAGGCCTATGCCGATGGGGGGGCCATCAAACCAGGGGCCAATCAGGGGGATATTGACCAGATTCTCTAATGCCCAGAACTGGAAACCTTCAGAGAACCAGGGGGCAAAGACAAACAGTCCCCACATGCCGTAGATAATGCTAGGCACAGCAGCCAGCAGTTCAATGGCCATACCTACGGGCTTGCTGATCCACTCTGGCGCCAGTTCGGCCAGAAAGATGGCGGTGCCAAGGCCAACGGGAATAGCGATAACGATGGCGATCAGTGATGAAACCAGAGTGCCGTATATCGCTGCAGCGGCGCCAAATTCACCACCGACCGGATCCCAGGTATTGCTGAAGATAAAACCAGGGCCAAACTTGGCAAGTGCCTGCCAGCCACCATCGATCAGAGAGAGAATGATGCCGATCAGCACCAGGAAGATTAATACGGCGCTGGCAAAGCTGAGGCGATGGAAAATGGAATCGCCATTGATTGCGCCAGGTCGTAATGTGAGTGCACTGGTAGTGGAATGCATAACTGTCAGGAGGGCAATGAGTCGTCGAGCTCATTACCCTGAGATCCTTCCTACTTTATTGAATAAACGTCACTGGGTTACTGGATGATGGCTGTGCCTTTATGGGACAGCTGCTGCTTCCATGTGTTTTCAACCAGCTCAATCACGCTCTCTGGCATTGGGATAAAATCCAGGGACTCAGCCATCTTTGCACCATTCTCGTAGCTCCAGTCAAAGAACTCGATGATCTCTCTGGCTTTACCTGCATCGGCTTGGTCTTTATGCATCAGAATGAAAGTAGCAGCGGTCATTGGCCAGGAGTCAGCGCCAGGCTGGTTATTCAGCAGCAGGCGGAAGCCAGGTGCATTTTTCCAGTCTGCGTTCATGGCGGCTGCCTGGAAGGTTTCCATGGTTGGCTGCAGGAACTTGCCTTCAGCACTGGCCAGTTGGGTGTGACTCAGGTTGTTCTGTTTGGCGAAGGCGTACTCGACGTAACCAATAGAACCGCGGGTGCGGCGGACAAAGTTGGCCACACCGGCATTACCGTTAGCGCCAATCGTGGTAGCCGCTTTTGGCCAGGTGATGTCGGTGTTGGTGCCGACGTCGTTTTTCCAGGTTTCACTGACCTGACTCAGGTAGTCAGTGAAGTTATAGGTGGTTCCTGAACCGTCTGAGCGGTGTACAACATAAATGGATTGTCCTGGAATCTTCAGATCAGGGTTGATGCTGGTGATGCGCTCGTCATTCCACTTTTTAATCTTGCCCATATAGATGTCGGCAACAATATCGCCAGTCAGTTTCAGGGCGCCTGGTTCAATACCCGGAATGTTAACGACCGGAACAATAGCGCCCATCACCATTGGGAACTGGATCATGCCTTCATCATTCAGCCTCTGTTGATCCAGAGGCGCATCGGTTGCACCGAAATCAACCGTCTTGGCCGTGATCTGGCGAATACCACCACCGGAACCGATGGCCTGATAGTTTATTTTAACGCCGGTTTCCTGATTATACTCTTCTGCCCACTTGGCATAGACAGGGTGCGGAAAGCTGGCTCCAGCACCGTTGATTGACTTTGCGCTGGCTGCTCCGGAAAAAGCAGCGGCAGCTAAAACTGAGGATACGATAACTGACTTTATGAACGTCATGGTTTTTTTCCCCCGAAAACTCATTGATAGAGTGTTTGTGTTTGATGAGGGAAAGAATAGGGCGGGACTGTTACAGAAATATTGCTCGAATGTTTCAGTTATATGACAGTTAATTTTAGGGATGAGTTGGTCTATCGAGAGTTGCATGATGCTGGTTGGATTCTACTATTTTAAAGTATCCGTACAGTTAATGTTTTCTCAGGGTTTGTTCATGATGGTATGCAGCTCGCGGAAAGTCGTGAGCAGGCTCTTAACAGGAGAGCAGATATGGATAATACCACTACTGAATTGGAAGTGGTTGCGGATCACTGTCTTGAGATAGGGGAGGTGATTATTCCCGGGGATACTCACCTCGAGATGACCGTAGAAGGGAGTACAGAGCAGCAGGCGAATGACCAGTTGGTATGGATGGAGGCATTGGCAAGCAGTATTTCTGATCATTGCACAATACGGAAAACTGTTAATCACCAGCCAGGGAGTGTGACCATTGATGCCATGTTTGATTTTGACTGCACAGCAGAAAAACTGATTTTTGAATTATATCTTAGATAGTGACTTTACTTATATCTGAGTAATTTTCTGATTGTTATTTGATCACTAACGCCTTATTTAAACGATGATTAACAGGTGATTTACAGTAATTCACAGTAACGATCAGAAATCTTCGAGGCTCAATAATGACGCGGTTTTCAGCGGATTTGTAAGGCTTTGACACAGGATTTTCCGATGGTATAGTTGCCGCTCCCGTAACAATGCCGACTCTGTTTTACGGTATTGCTTACCTCTCACTTGAAATTTCCGAATTCTTCACCCGGAGTATCTCATGACCGCTATCAAAGAAATCAAGGCTCGCGAAGTCCTCGATTCTCGTGGTAACCCCACTGTTGAAGCTGACGTTATTCTTGAGTCTGGTGCCTTTGGTACTGCCTGTGCTCCCAGCGGTGCATCCACTGGTTCCCGCGAAGCTCTGGAACTGCGTGACGGCGACAAGTCACGCTACCTGGGCAAGGGCGTTCTGAAAGCCGTTGCCAACATCAACGGTCCTATTCGTGAAATCCTGCTCGGCGTTGACGCGAATGATCAGCGTGGACTGGATCAGAAAATGATCGACCTGGACGGCACTGACAACAAGGCCAAACTGGGTGCCAACGCTATCTTGGCCGTGTCTCTGGCTGCTGCCAAAGCGGCTGCAGCTGACAAAGGCATGCCTTTGTACGCACACATTGCTGAGCTGAACGGTACTGCAGGCCAGTTCACCATGCCGGTTCCGATGATGAACATCATCAATGGTGGTGAGCACGCTGATAACAATGTCGACATCCAGGAGTTCATGATTCAGCCAGTTGGCGCACCAACCTTTGCTGAAGCTCTGCGTATGGGTGCTGAAATTTTCCACGCACTGAAAAAGGTTTTGTCCGACAAAGGTCTGAACACTGCTGTGGGTGACGAAGGTGGTTTTGCACCAAACCTGTCTTCTAACGCCGAAGCGCTGTCTGTTATTAAAGACGCCGTTGCTGCTGCTGGTTATAAGCTGGGTGAAGAAGTGACTCTGGCTATGGACTGTGCTGCTTCCGAATTCTATCACGATGGTCAGTACAATCTGAAAGGTGAAGGCAAGACCTTCTCTTCCAATGAGTTCTCTGACTACCTGAAAGGTCTGACCGAAGAGTTCCCAATCATCTCTATTGAAGATGGTCTGGACGAGTCTGACTGGGACGGCTTTGCTTACCAGACCAAGATTCTGGGCGACAAGATTCAGATCGTAGGTGATGACCTGTTTGTAACCAACACCAAGATTCTGAAAGAAGGTATTGATAAGGGGATTGCTAACTCTATCCTGATCAAGTTCAACCAGATCGGTTCCCTGAGCGAAACTCTGGATGCCATCAAGATGGCTAAAGATGCCGGTTACACTGCCGTCATTTCTCACCGTTCCGGTGAAACTGAAGATGCAACCATCGCAGATCTGGCCGTAGGCACCTGCGCTGGCCAGATCAAGACCGGTTCTCTGTGTCGTTCTGATCGTGTATCCAAGTACAACCAGCTGCTGCGTATTGAAGAGCAACTGGGCGGTAAGGCTCCATACCGTGGTATCGCTGAATTCAAGCGTGCCTGATTAGCATAAGTTGCTGATTGAAAAGGGAGGCATTAGCCTCCCTTTTTTATTGGCTGAAATACCTCGTTTTTAATTCTTTATACTGTCGATGTACCCTTCTTGAAAGCGCAATGTTGTTGATAACTGATCATATGTTAAACCACAGGTACAACTGTTAAACTTCATCATTAAGTCCTAGGGCCTGTTTCAGCTTCAAAGCATCTCTTTATGAGGGTGTTGACCATACTGCTGGATAGTTACGGTTTTAAAAGCGGAACTGATTATGAAAAAACTGGCGATTGCACTTCTGACACTGATGCTGGTTTATCTTCAGGCCAGACTCTGGATTGGTGAAGGCAGTATGGCGGAATTGCTGACTCAAAAAGACAGTCTTGAGCGGTTCAGGCTGGAAAATGAACGTTTGTACCAGCGTAACCGCCTGCTGGCTAAAGAAGTGGTAGAGCTGCAGCAGGGGATGGAAACGGTTGAGGAAAGGGCGCGACAGGAATTGGGCATGATCCGGCGCGATGAAACGTTCTTTCTTACGTACGATTAGAGGGCCTGTTGATGTTTCGTTGCGAGGCTCAGTGGTTCAGAAAAACGTAATATGCGAGAAAGATTTGTGCAGCCCAAAGTATTCTACGTCAAGCAAGTCTGACAAAGCGGGTGGGGTTTTTCTGAACCACCTGTAGAGCGCCCCTATGACGTTGTTGTGGCATTTTGAAAGGCAACCAGCCTTCCTGCAATGCCACGCCTGATCACAGGCGCGGCATTATACGCTGAGCACGCAATGAAACGTCAACAGGCCCTAGCCCCTGTTTTGATTTTGCTGTCCAATAAAAGGGTGTCAGAGTGAGTAGCGCAGAAGCCATGAATAAGGTTCGTTACTGGGCGGTTGTTCCTGCTGCGGGTGTCGGGCGTCGAATGAATGTCGACATTCCAAAGCAGTATCTTGAAATTAAGGGAAAACCTCTGATTGAGCATACCCTTGGGCGACTGCTGGATTTCCCTCATCTGGAAAGAATAGTGGTAGTTCTGGATCGTGAGGATGAATATCACCAATCTATTGAGCTCATGCGAAACGCTCGAATACAACTTGCTGAAGGCGGTGATGAGCGTTATCACTCGGTTCTCAGTGGTTTGAGAGTATTGCTTGATATGGCTGACCCTAATGATTGGGTGCTGGTTCATGATGTGGCTCGTCCCTGTATTCGCCGCTCAGATCTGGACTGGCTGGTAAATCAGCTTCATGAGCACCCGGTTGGCGGTTTGCTGGGAAGCCCGGTCACTGACACCATTAAAAAAGCAGGGTCCGATGATGTTGTTTCAGAAACGGTGGATCGTCAGGGGCTCTGGCATGCAATGACGCCACAAATGTTCCGGCTGGGAATGCTTCATGATGCAATGGCAAAAGCGATAGCAGATAAAATGCCGGTGACCGATGAAGCCAGTGCCATCGAATATTCGGGTAAACAACCGGTTATGGTCGAAGGGCATGCGGATAATATCAAGGTAACCCGCGGAACTGACCTGGCTTTGGCTTCTCTATATATTGAACAGCAGTCGAAACTTATTGAGGTCTCTTGATGCGCATTGGTCATGGTTTTGATGTTCACCGTTTTGGCGAAGGGGATCATATTGTTCTTGGTGGGGTTAAGATACCTCACTCTCATGGTCTGATAGCCCATTCAGATGGTGATGTGCTTCTTCATGCGCTCTGTGATGCGCTACTGGGTGCAGCTGGGTTGGGAGATATTGGTAAGCACTTTCCTGATACTGATGAACGTTATGCTGGCATCGATAGCCGTAAGCTGCTTCGTCATGTGATTGCGTTGTTGAAAGAGCAAGGTCTTACTCCGGTTAATATTGACAGCACTATTATTGCCCAGGCTCCCAAGATGGCTCCCCATATTGATCAGATGCGACAGAATATCAGTGAGGATATGGGTATTGATGCCGCTCTGGTTAATGTAAAAGCAACCACTACGGAAAAACTGGGGTATACCGGCAGGAAAGAAGGTATTGCCGTACATGCGGTTGTCCTGCTCTCAGTAGAGACACCCTGAGTCCGGCTTTCTGGAGTCAGAACTCTTAAATCAGGGCAGATGGTTTTCCTGTGGATTTTCCAGTATGACCATTCAATAACCGCGTTAAACGCGGTATTGTTTATTGTTAATATTTTTAAGTTGAGTGCGCATCATGGATGCAGATGTACCGATGCCTGCCGATTATTCACTTGATTGGCATTATGCCCTGGGTGGACCTCTTGGCGATTGTCTTTTCAAATCCCGTCACGAAGATTTTCTTGTTGATGAGTTATTGCCGTTTGAGCCAGAAGGTGAGGGTGAACACCTTTTCCTGTTGATTGAGAAAAAGGGGGAGAATACCGACTGGGTTGCCGGTCTCCTGGCCAGATACGCTGGTGTTAAAAGGCAGTCGGTCAGCTATGCCGGGAGGAAGGATCGTCATGGTGTTACACGTCAATGGTTTTGTGTTTCCCTGCCTGGTATGGCCGATCCGAACTGGGCTGGACTGGAAAGCGATTCCATTCGGATTATTCGTCAGAAAAGACATCGGAAAAAGTTGAAAACCGGAGCACTGAAAGCCAATGATTTTTGTATCACCCTTCGGAATATTGATGTCGAACCTGCCCTGGTAGAAGCCCGATTGGAAAGGATTTCAAAGGAAGGTGTGCCTAACTATTTTGGTGAACAGCGCTTTGGTCATCAGGGTAGAAATGTTGAAAAGGCGGTTGCTATGCTGGCTGGAAAATTCCGGGTCCAACGTAACAAGCGATCGGTTTACCTTTCAGCAGCACGATCCTGGCTCTTTAATCGAGTACTGTCTGATAAGGTTCAACAGGGAGTATGGAATCAATATGTACCCGGTGATGTTCTGGGTTTTCCCGATAGTAAAAGTCTGATTTTTGATACCCCTGATGCAGATATCATGGCGCGTCTTGACAGAGGGGAGTTGAGTCCGACCTCTCCGCAGTGGGGAAGAGGGTTGCCCAAAGTGTCTGATCAGATGCTATCTCTGGAAAAAACAATAGTCGATGAATATTCTCAACTCTGTGATGGCCTTGAAAGAGCAGGCCTTCTGCAGGAGCGTAGAATAAATCGACTGATCCCTGAGCAGATGACGTGGTCCTGGGAAAATAGCCGGGAAGAGCGATCACTGGTATTAGGGTTCAGGCTACCAAAAGGTTGCTTTGCGACTTCTGTGCTGAGGGAGTTGCTGTCTTGCCATGAAGCGCGTCATGAAGGGCTCGAAGAAAGCGCGTAATGTTGATCATGTGATGAACATAAAGTAGCGCTTCGAATAATTCAGGATTAGGGAGTTTATGGACGATGACCATATTGCTATCCAATGATGATGGTGTCACAGCCAAAGGGTTGGCTCTTTCTTTCGAAACACTGAAGTCGCATGGTCAATGCTGGGTTGTGGCTCCGGATAACGATTGTTCAGGCCGAGGGCACTCTCTGACGCTGAGCCGTCCGCTACGTATGAAGGAGCATGATAATGGCTTTTTCAGCGTAGACGGTACCCCCGCTGATTGTGTCAATCTTGCTGCCAGTGGATTATTTGGCAGGCTTCCTGAGCGCGTTGTTTCCGGTATTAACAGTTGCGCGAATCTGGGGGATGATGTTCTCTATTCCGGAACGGTCGCAGCGGCCATGGAAGGGCGTATGCTGGCAAAAACAGCGATTGCGATTTCTTCCTGTGGCAGGGAAGATCGCAATCTTGAAATCAGTGCCAGAGTCCTTAACGATTTAATGTTGCGTCTGGATAACCTGAACCTGCCAGCAGGTACCATTCTTAATGTTAATGTGCCTGACTGTGATTATGATGACATCAGGGGAATGAAAGTTACTCGCCTGGGACACCGTGCCGGGTCCAAGCCTCCAGTTAAAATGACTGACCCCCGAGGCAATACAGTCTGGTGGATTGGTGGTGTTGGCAAACCACTGGTAGCTGAAGAGGGGACTGATTTTCATGCGGTATCATCCGGTTATGTTTCCATTACCCCGCTGCAGTACGATAAAACTGGCCATGCAACATTATCACTGGTGGAGGATTGGCTTGGAGCCTGTGTATGAGGGATTTTGAAATCGATGGTATCGGCATGACATCACGCCGAACCCGAGAGCGTCTGATCCAGCGTCTGGTGGATCAGGGTATCCAGTCGACAAAAGTACTGGACGCTATTCGTACCATTCCCCGACACCTTTTTCTCGATGAAGCTCTGGCTCACAGGGCTTATGAGGATACTGCTCTGCCTATTGGTCATAATCAAACACTTTCCCAGCCGTATATTGTTGCCAGAATGACCGAAGTACTTCTGGCACAGGGGGAGCTGAGTAAAGTGCTTGAGATTGGTACCGGCTCTGGGTATCAGACTGCAGTGCTTGCTTCCCTGATAGGGAAAGTATATTCCGTCGAGCGCATTAGGCCATTACAGGAAAAGGCAAGGCAGAGGCTTTCCAGACTGTCATTGAATAATGTGAGATTACGCCATACCGATGGTGGTATGGGGTGGCCCGAAGAAAGCCCATTTGATGGAATTATTGTGACTGCAGCCCCTGGTGATGTTCCCCAGGAGCTATTGAACCAATTATCTCCTGAAGGGGGGCGGCTGGTCATTCCTGTGGGTAGTGAAGTACAAAACCTGGTGCTGATTACCCGGAAGGGAGATGAATATCAGCGGAAGGTGCTTGAAGCGGTGCGTTTTGTACCATTGCTGACTGGTGTTATACGATAATACGTATAGGCGTTGTATCTTTACAACACGCTTTGGCTCCTTGCTTTGTATGGGAACGAGTCTGTTGACTGTATGGTTTTAGTGCTTTCCTGCACTCGTAGTTTTGAAAAGACATTCTCTTTTTTGTAGTAGTTTTGAAAAGACATTCTCTTTTTTGTAGAAGTGCTTTAATCCAATTTGTCAGCCTGGGATGGCTGGCTTTCGGGAGTTATACCAATCAAATGATCGATTGGTATAACTCCCGTTTTAATTAATCTCTGTTCGAAAGGTCAGAACATGTCGAAATTTTCTCCCTACTTTGCGCTTGTTGCCAAAGGAATGGCTATGGGGGCGGCTGATGTGGTACCGGGTGTATCTGGTGGTACCATTGCATTTATTACCGGTATTTATGATCGGTTGCTAAATGCATTGAAAAGTATAAATCCTTCGTTGTTCAAAGTGCTTGGTCAGCAAGGTGTTGGTGAAGTCTGGCGGAAAATAGATGGAACCTTTCTGGTATGTGTTTTTGGCGGGGTGTTGACCAGTATTTTGTCATTTGCCCATGCGATTACCTACTTTCTGGCAAACTATCCGGAAATGCTCTGGGCATTCTTTTTTGGTCTGATTCTGGTGTCCGGCCTGCATATGATTCGTCAGGTGCATCAATGGAATATTCCGGCAATGGTTTCGCTGCTGGTGGGTGTTGTGATTGCCTATGCAGTGGGTATATTGACGCCAACCAGTCTTGAACCAGAGCCGGTAACACTTTTTTTTGCCGGTGCAATTGCTATTTGTGCGATGATTTTGCCAGGTATTTCGGGTAGCTTTATTCTACTGATGATGGGGCTCTATGGTCCGGTCATTGATGCCGTCAAAAGTTTGAATTTCAGTGTGCTGATCATTTTTGGTCTGGGTTGTATTGGCGGCTTACTGAGTTTTTCGCATGTATTGTCCTGGCTGCTGAAAAAGCACCGGGATCTGGCTATTTCGCTTCTGACCGGCTTGATGCTTGGGGCATTGGGTAAAGTCTGGCCCTGGAAAGAAACACTGGAAAGTCGAGTCAATAGCTCGGGAGAGCTGGTTCCTCTGATTCAGGCCAATGTTTCTCCAATGAACTATGAGATGATTACCGGGGAGCCTTCTTATCTGGTTGAATCAATTGGGCTCATGATTTTTGCCATTGCTTTGGTCGCGATGATTGAATGGCTGGGTAGTAAAAAACACTAATGTGAGCCGTTATTGTAGGCGAAATAACTAATTTAGGTATAATATTTTCAATCAATAATTTTTATTTATATTCTTTTTTAGAATATTGTATTTTGGTGGTCATTAGGGCTTGCGGAGTTGATAAAGTGTTGGATTTCATGAAAATCGCTCGAATTAATATGAGTGATTGCTCAAAAAAAATGCTTTTTCTGATGACCTGCCTGCTGATAGCCAGTTGTAGTCATGACCCGGCCCGTGTAGCGGTAACTGACCTGAGGTCTCCACCAAGAGTGACGTCAGGTCAGCATATTGTGCAAAAAGGTGAAACTCTTTACTCAATAGCCTGGCTCTATAGCAGGGATTTCAGAGAGTTGTCAGATAACAATAATATTCGTCATCCTTATACCATTTATCCTGGTCAGAAAATCAGTTTATCCGTTCGTCGGCCAATTGTTGTCAGCTCATCAAAGGCTGTAGTGACAACGCCCAAGAAAGTATCTCCGAAAAACAATAAGCCGGTCAAAAAATATACAGCCAATAGTTCGGCGAAAAAAACGTCCACTTTCACAGGAAGTGGCTGGAAATGGCCTGCCAATGGCAAAATTATTTCCTCTTATTCGCTCAAAATGCCTGTTAACAAGGGGATTGATATTGGTGGCAAATTAGGAGAGCCTGTAAAGGCAGCAGCCAATGGTGAGGTGGTGTACGCAGGGAGCGACCTGTCTGGCTATGGCAGGCTGATCATTTTGAAACATAATAGTAGCTATCTGAGCGCTTATGCGCACAACAAGGATCTATTCGTGAATGAGGGAGACTCAGTTAAAGCGGGCCAGAAGATAGCCGAAATAGGTTCTACAGGAACGACGGAGCCTAAGCTGCACTTCGAAATTCGGCGTGATGGTAAACCGGTCGACCCGATGGGGTACCTGCCAGGGCGCCGATGACGAAAGTCAGTGGCTGTTGTAGTAGAGGGATCTCACGGGTGTTGAAGCAACCTGGAGTTGCTCAACATAGAGTGGGACTTTCCGGATAGGACTAACTCTTATGGCATCGAAGAGGGATGACGCAGAGCTAAGCAGTTATGCTGACGATGTAATCCAAGGACAGGATGAATTGAGCCCGGATGGTAATGCCGGTGACCTCAGTGAAGCGATTGATGAAAATGATCCAGGTATCGAGCGGCCGCAGCCTACTGCTGTGTCACCGGTCAATGCAACGGGTCGTCGTAAAGAAGATGATGGCTTCTACAAGTCCATTGATGCAACTCAGTTGTATCTCAATGAAATAGGTTTTTCTCCCCTTCTTACGCCTGAGGAGGAAGTTCACTATGCACGGCTCGCCCGAAAAGGGGTAGAAGCAGGCCGGCGGCGTATGATTGAAAGTAATCTGCGTTTAGTAGTGAAAATTTCCAGGCGATATGTCAATCGTGGTCTGACGCTTCTGGACTTGATTGAAGAAGGTAACCTTGGTTTGATTCGAGCAGTTGAGAAATTTGACCCTGAAAGAGGGTTTCGTTTTTCAACCTACGCGACTTGGTGGATACGACAGACTATTGAACGGGCGATCATGAATCAGACTCGAACGATCCGTCTGCCTATCCACGTAGTTAAGGAACTGAATGTCTACCTCAGGGCAGCCAGGGAATTAACTCAGAAGCTGGATCACGATCCCAGTCCGGAGGAAATCGCCCAGCTGCTGGACAAGCCGGTCGCTGATGTTAAGCGAATGCTTGGCCTCAATGAACGAGTGACTTCGGTTGACACTCCCTTAGGGCCTGACTCTGATAAGTCGATTCTGGATACGATCTCAGATGAGAAAGGTGCCGATCCAGCAGAGCTGTTACAGGATCTTGATTTGAATGACAGCCTTGACCGCTGGTTGGGCGAGTTGTCTGAAAAGCAGAGAGAGGTTGTTGCACGGCGCTTTGGTCTTAGAGGCTATGAAACCAGCACCCTGGAGGAAGTAGGTAAAGAAATTGGTCTGACCCGGGAACGTGTAAGGCAAATTCAGGTTGAAGCTCTGAAAAGACTTCGTTCCATTCTTGAAAAACAGGGGTTATCTGGAGAGTCGTTATTTAATTGACTCTTGGGTAGGATGTCCGGGATACATTACATCCCTGTAAATAAAAAAGGCCGTGAGCTAAAAACTCATGGCCTTTTTGTTGGTAATATATTTAAACTCAGCGTTCCAGCTGGTCCAGCTTGCCTTTAACACCGTCCCACTCTGTAGCATCGGGGAGAGGATCTTTCTTCTCGGTAATGTTTTCCCATACATCAGCAAGAACAGCATTCAGTTCAATAAACTCCTGCTGATCTTCGGGAACCTCATCTTCGGAAAAAATAGCGTTTGCCGGACACTCTGGCTCACAAAGAGCACAGTCAATACATTCATCCGGGTGAATTACCAGGAAGTTTGGTCCTTCATAGAAGCAGTCCACAGGACAGACTTCCACGCAATCGGTGTATTTGCACTTGATGCAGTTTTCACCCACTACGAAAGTCATGGTGGTTAAACTCCATTTGATCTGAATAAGAAAAAGTACTGCCCGGGTTTGCTTTTATGTCCGTGGGATCTGTCTATAAGAACAGCCCCTCTCACGGAAGCATTTCATAATGAGACCTGAAACATTACGATGGCAATACAAAAAGTCCGCGCAAGTTTAACAGAGTTGTAAACCCACTGGATAGCCGGGATTACCATAACCTTATACCCTGAGTGATCAGTATATGGCTCAGGGTATAAGAAAATAGCATTACCGACCCAAGTCCTTGAGAGTATAAAGCAGATCCAGAGCCTGACGAGGCGTCAGGTTATCCAGGTTAGTCTTATCCAGAACCTCAATGGCTGGATGGGGCTCAGGGCTGGAAAACAGATCAGCCTGAGGTGTGACAGCTGCCTGTCTCGATGTTTTGGCAGCAGGCCTGGTCATCGGTTGTGGCGTTGCTTCATGTTGTTCCAGCAGTGACAGCTTTTGTCGGGCCTGATTGATCACATGTCGTGGTACACCCGCCAGCTGTGCCACCTGCAGACCGTAACTCTGGTTGGCTGGACCTTCCTGAACGGCATGAAGAAAGACTATGCGATCATCATGCTCTGTTGCATTCAGATGAACGTTTACGACGGTATTGCATTCTTCGGGCAGCTGGGTCAGCTCAAAATAGTGCGTGGCAAACAGGGTGAATGCTCGTACTGAATCCGCCAGGTATTGAGCGCAGGCCCAGGCCAGTGAAAGTCCGTCAAATGTGCTCGTACCGCGGCCAATTTCATCCATCAGCACCAGGCTCTGCTCGGTAGCATTATGAAGAATGTTGGCTGTCTCGGTCATCTCCACCATAAAGGTTGAGCGCCCGCCTGCCAGATCATCGGAAGAACCGATGCGGGTAAAAATCCGGTCTACCAGGCCAATTCTTGCCTGAGAAGCCGGGACAAAGCTACCAATATGAGCCAGCAGTACAATTAACGCCGTCTGTCGCATATAGGTCGATTTACCACCCATATTGGGCCCGGTGATAATCAACATGCGGCGCTGAACATTGAAGGTCACATTGTTCGCTACAAACGGCTCATCGAGGACCTGCTCGACCACGGGATGACGACCTTCGGTAATCTCGATGCCGGGGCTTTGCAGAATTTCAGGGCGGCAGAAGTTCAGAGTTTCAGCCCGTTCAGCCAGGTTGCTGAGTACATCCAGCTCAGACAACGCCATGGCGCACTCCTGAAGCGGCCCTAATTGTTCAACCAGCTTGTCCAGGAGCTCATCGTATAGGACTTTTTCACGTGCCAGTGCACGGCTTTTGCTGGATAGCGCCTTGTCTTCAAATTCTTTCAGTTCCGGGGTGATAAAGCGTTCAGTATTTTTCAGGGTCTGACGACGAATATAGTCTACTGGGGCATCGTCGGATTCACGGCGGCTCAACTCGATGTAGTAACCGTGTACGCGGTTATATCCGACTTTCAGGCTGGACAGGCCAGTACGTTCACGCTCCCGTAATTCCATCTGAACCAGATAGTCGCCAGCATTTTCACTGATGGAACGAAGCTCATCCAGCTCGGCATCATAACCTTCGCCGATCACACCACCATCACGGATTACGACAGGTGGGTTCTCGATGATGGCCCGGGTCAATAATGCTTCGAGCTCAGGGTGTTCACTGATACCTTCTGCCAGTTGATGAACAGTCTGGCTGTCAATCGTCGTAAGCTGCTGCTGAAGCTCTGGCAGTTGTTGCAGAGCGTCCCTTAACCGTGCCAGGTCCCGTGGTCGGGCAGACTTCAGGGCAACCCTGGCAAGAATACGTTCAATATCGCCAATATTTTTGAGAATGGGGTAGAGGGATTCAAAATGAAATCCCTCTTTCAGGGCTGTGATTGCTGACTGACGAGCCTGCAATTTCTCAATATTGCGCAGGGGGCGATTGATCCAGCGTCCGAGCAGACGGCTGCCCATGGCGGTAGCGGTACGATCCAGTACCGCAGCTACTGTATGCTCCCTGCCACCATTCATATTGGTGGTTAGCTCCAGGTTTTTCCGGCTGGCTGCATCCAGAACCACACTCTCTTCCCGGTTTTCTTGAGCCAGGGACCGAATATGGGGCAGAGCAGTGCGTTGGGTTTCCCGAGCATACTGCAGAAGACAGCCGGCAGCCTCAATTGCCAGTGTTAAATGACTGCAGCCAAAACCATCAAGGCTCTGGGTCTGAAACTGTCGGGTCAGTTGTTCAACAGCACTCTCATGTTCAAAATCCCAGGGAGGTCGCTTGCTGGTGCCTGGTCGGCGCAGTAACGCTTCTGGCCAGCTACGGTCATCATTCAACAGTACCTCTGCAGGGCTCAAACGCTCGACCTCGGAAAGCAGTGCTTCTTCACTGGTGAGTTCGAGCACATTAAATCGACCACTGCTGATATCCAGAAAAGCCAGACCATACTGGTTTTCACGCTGGTTTACTGACATGAGCAAATTATCCTGACGCTCATCCAGTAACGCTTCGTCACTCACAGTGCCAGGTGTAAGAACCCTGACCACTTTCCGTTCCACCGGTCCTTTGCTGGTGGCGGGGTCGCCAATCTGTTCGGCAATAGCAACTGATTGACGCAGGCGAATCAGCTTGGCCAGGTAACCTTCTGCTGCATGGTAGGGAATACCTGCCATGGGAATTGGTTCGCCCCCGGACTGCCCCCGTTTGGTCAGAGTGATGTCCAGAAGCTGTGACGCCTTTTTGGCATCATCATAAAACAGCTCGTAAAAATCGCCCATACGATAAAACACCAGCTGATCCCGGTGTTCTTGTTTGATGCGCAGATACTGCTGCATCATCGGCGTATGATTAGAAAGGTCAGTATTGGTCATTGAGCAAAAACGATTGTCCGTCTGGTCAAAAGCTGCAACGAGCTTTATTGATTGCAGCTTCAGTAATAAATAGTAAATCGAAATAAGTGAAATATATTTGCGCAATATAGTATCAGCCGATCAGGCTGAATGTCTTCCTGCCAAAGACAGAGCTTAGCGTAAAGAGAACATCTCAACAGCCCCAAAACTCTGTTGGCAGAGTCATGAATGGCTGTGTTGGGGGGACATTAAGTCAAAACGATAAGTTTTCTTTTTCTCCTTTATTTCATCGTGTTGTGTTGTTCTAAATCCGTAGCGGCTAGCAAGATGCGCCACGTACCATCATGGTTTTGATGAATGCTGACCAGGACGCAGGCTCGATAATCCTCTATTTCTGAAAAAATTCCATCAATAATTTTGTTTGCTGTATGCGAGCCAATTCCAGCAAGAATGATAAGCTCATCTTTATGGTTGTTTATTTTCACTTGAAGTGCATCTATGCAAGTAACAGTCATGTTGTGGGGGAGCGGAAATGATTGAAGCTTTGTAATGACATGTTGCGAACGGTCAATACAGTGTACTTCTCTGGATGTATCTTTCATTGCCAGGGTGATGCCCGCTTTACCATGGTCACAGCAGATATCCCAGATGGTTTTAAAACCAGAAGCCAGCTGAATAAGTGTGTTTAATCGACGGGACAGTTTTGGAATAGCAAGTGGTGGTGCCAAGGCGCAGACGGAATAATCTGCAATGTGTTTAGTGTGCCTTTCTTTTTCTCCAGAGCTGCCTGCAATATGACAGATGCTTTTGTCATAGAAAGCAACTGATTGTATGGGGCTGGTTGCACAATGATCACTGATGATATCTGGTCTCGTCTGAGAAGTGCTCCCTGTCTGATGTGTTGTTGCCTCTAACATAGCGTTTCTGGCTGTAAAGTTAATTCGACAGATAACGGACTGTCTCAGAGGCGGATAGTTCAACTTTCCATTTGTTTATATTCACTCCCGATGAAATGGACAGCCACCTTTGGCGGGTTGCCTGGAAGCATGACTCCCATCCGGAGAAATGATTGGCAATATACCGTTCCACACTGGCAGTGCCAGATCGTTCTCTTCTTCGTTGGGTCCACCTCTGCGGCTTTTATAAGACGCTTCGTGAATGGTCAGTTTCAGCAATGCTGTGGCTTTACGCTCCTTGTTACTAGGGGGACGAATCTGACTCCACCGTCCGGGTTCGATATCCTCAATGATGCTTTTGAAGGCGTGATCAAATTCTTCGGTGGATTCCACCCGGCTGCCACTGCAGAAAAGCACCGCAGATCGGTAATTGACTCCGGTATGGTAGGCCGACTTGGAGAGCACCCACTCACTGGCCTCGGCAAACGAAATGCATATTTCACTGCCGGCGGAAATCAGCTTATCAAGCCGGGATTTATTCAGGGTATGGAAGTAGAGGTACTCATCTACCCGCCAGAAGGTCATGGGAATGACGACCGGACACTGGCTCTCTGGATCATGGAAAGCCATATGGCCAAGCTTTAAATCATCGATAAGCTGAAATACATCGGCCTTATTATAGGAGGCGCGTTTGCTGCCACGGCGTACGGTTGAGCGTGGACTACTGGTAAACTGGCTGTCTATTTCTTCATGCTCGTATTGAGAGTATTGGCTCATGTCCCATTTCCTTTGCTGATTCCCATCTACTCAGTTCAGCTAAAGTATCGTAAGCTATTGGTGCTCTTATAAGGTCCAATTTATAAAAATTCAGGGTGCCAATTTGGATTTGCGAAATATCCATCTCCAGCAGAAAAAACAGCACAGCCATGGCTTGTCATTAACCCAGCAGCTTTTTCTGACCCTGCGGGAGAAAATTCTTTCTCAGCAGCTATTAGTCGGCAGTCGCTTACCTGCATCGCGTATCCTGGCGAAAGACCTGGGGGTTAGCCGAAATACGGTAAACAGTGTCTATGAGCAGCTGCGTGCGGAGGGGTATGTCAACAGTCGTGAAGGCAGTGGTTTTTACATCAGCGAGCAATTGCCCCAGTTTGATCGTTCCCCCCATATTGCTAAGGGAAAGCCTGTTCAGGATTGGCCCCCACTGTCGGACTATGGCCATCAGTTGCTCAAGCGCTCTGGAGGGCATGGTTCAAAGCCAAAAGACATTGCGAATTTACCCTTCTCTGTAGGTTTGCCGGATTTTCAGGCATTCCCCATCAAAATCTGGCAACAGCTAATACGACGCCACAGTGATCGACCGGTTCTGATGGGCTATCACAGCTATCAGGGGTACGCACCGCTTCGAAATGCGCTGGCAGACTACCTCAATGTCAGTCGTGGACTGAAATGCCGGCCAGAGCAGATTGTGATTACCCAGGGGGCTCAGCAAGGGCTGGCGCTGTGCGCACAGTTGCTGATGAACCCTGGTGATACGGCGCTGGTGGAAGAACCCGGCTACTCAGGAGCGCGCAAAGCCCTGATTTCAAACGGTATCAATCTTCAAGCGGTCACTCATGGTGATAATGGCATTAATATTGGTGCATTGTCCGAAGGTGAGTACCGGCTTCTCTGCTGTACGCCGACCCATCAATACCCGATGGGGGGGATTCTGACGGCCAGTGAGCGCCTACAACTGCTGCAATGGGCCGAAAGAAACCGTTGCTGGATTGTAGAAGACGACTACGACAGTGAGTTTCATTACTACAGTCAGCCGATTGCGGCGATGGCTGGAATGGCTGAGCGTACACCGGTGATTTATATGGGCAGTTTCAGTAAGACGCTTCTGCCAGGGTTGCGTCTTGGTTACCTGGTGGTTCCTGAGCACCTGGTTGGTGTGTTTGTTGAGGCTAAAGCCTTCAGCGGGGGAGAAACGCCGCTGTTAACCCAGGCCGTCGTGGCGGACTTTATTGAGGAAGGGCATTTTTACCGTCATCTCCGCCGAAGCAGAAAACTCTATCAGCAGAAGTGGGAGCATATGCAGCGTTTGTGTGAAAAGCACCTTGCCGGGATAATGACCCCGGTGGCACAAAGTGCCGGTATGCACCTGGCGCTGGTGTTTAACCATCAACAGGTTGATGATCGTAAAGTCTGCCAGGAGTTTGCCATGAAAGGTTTTGGTGGCAGTCCACTTAGTAGCTATTACCACTCATCTCGATCACAAAAAGGGTTGGTGCTGGGCTTTGCTAACACTTCTGAAGGCGAACGGGTTAAAGGTATTAAAACGCTGAGCCAGTTACTGTAGTGTATTAACCCGATTGATAAAGCCAGTAATCACTGTGACCAGCTCAGTGTTTACTGGTAAAGAAGGGTGGTTGTAAGTTTCAAGATTAACACTGGCTTCAATTGCTGAATCTTTCAGTACATGATTCATGCCCTGGATAATGATGCTCTCAGCATCAGGTTGTGCTTTTAAAAGAAACCCGGCATCTTCAATACTTACCTGTAAGTCCGTTGATCCTTGGAGAATTAAAACCGGTACCTTGAGTCTGGCAATTTCGATCGCAGGGTCATACTTAAACCAGGACATCATATAGGGCTGGACGCTTGGCCGGAAAATTGGTGCGAGTACCGGATCTACCTGGGCAACAGTTTTACCGGCTTTCAACGAGCTGATGATTGCCAGCGATGGGGTCAGAATATGATTAGGCTGTGACTTCAGTTGTTGCTTTAACAAAAGGTCTGCGGGTTGTCCGACACCGGCAAGCGAAATAAATGCATCGGCAGGCTGCTGTTGCAGGGCTAACATGCCAACCAGTGAGCCTTCGCTATGTCCAATCACAGTTACATGACCAAAACCGTTATCTTTTTTGAGTTTTTTGAGCCACTGTGCGGCATCGACCACATAATGCTCAAAACGCAGCTCCTCCTCGTAAGTGGCAGCTCTGGCACTGTGGGCAACTCCCCGTTTGTCATACCTGAGAGAGGCTATCCCATTCAGTGCCAGCTTATCAGCCAGAAGTTTCAGAGAGTTATTGACCATCAACGGGTTATTGCCATTGCGGTCTGTCGGGCCAGAGCCTGAAATCAGCAATACCACAGGTATCTTTTTTTGTGACATGTCAGGTATCAGAAGAGACCCTTCAAGAATCCCTGAACCGGTATCCAGAAGCTGAATGGTTTCTGTCGGACTGGCAAATAGATTAAGCGTGACCAGCAGAAGAGAGAGTAGAGAGAGTAAAGGTTTTCCCATTAGCTGCCGTTTGATGACATACAAAAGGCGCAGAGTAATTAAAAGACCCTGAAATCACAATGCCTGGGGGTTATTCTTCGCCTTCCGCCAGATTAAGAAACTTTAACCCAAGGCTTAACAGTAAAATAGCGATAGGTAGGGTGAGTATTTGCCAATTCAGATTGTCGATATTCATCAGCACAATCTCAAGAAACTTCACAAACAGAATAATCACGATCACCTCGGCCAGGACATTCTTCAAGTGGCCAATATTGGGTGTTTTGATCCAGGCAAGTACACTGGTACTGTCGTCGTTTGCTGGTTTCTTGTTGGAAATAAACAGTGTGAACACGCCATGGGCGAAAATAAAAAGCACAAAGGCAATTAGAAAGGTATCGAGAGATTTGATCAGATAAGATGTAGCAATATCAGCAGTATCCAGATGAGCAAGACTTTTGTGGGGAACCTTGCCCAGGAAAACTACCGCAAAAGCGGCATACGTTTTTGTTGCTCCCACAACAAACAGTAAAAAAGAGCCCAGAGTCGAGCAGATAATGGCAATCCACCCAATATGGCGAAAAATATTGAAGGTCTTCTTCATGGCAAAGCCCTCAGATAACATTGATGGTATTAACGGAAAAATCAGACTCGTCGGTGGATGATTAAGACATGGGTTTCAATTGAGCAAAAAGGCGTGGCATGACGATAGGAATACACGATTTTCCAACCGCAAATTGCTCAAAATAGTCCAACAGGTTTTGTGTATAGCTCTCGGGGAGGGGAACATCAAACCATTGTTCATAGCTATACGCCTTAAACCCTCCAGACTTGAAGACTTTAAGAAAGTCATCAGGGGAGAGTTGGTATTCAAACTCTTTAATATAGAGAGTGCTGGGAGTAAAACCATGAGTCAGGAAAAACTGCCGGTATTCATCGAGACTATCAAGATGCATACAGGGGAAATGAAAATGCGGCTTGAGTGCAGGGTATAAAGCATCAAAAAATACATCCATCAGGTGATTGATGGTTGGGCACCATTGTTGACGGCATGAGGCTTGCACTACAAAAACGCCATCTTCTGTCAGGCTCGAACGAATATTTTTGAAAGCTTTACTGTAATCCCTGAACCACTGAAAGGATGAGTTGGAAGTAATGACATCAAACTCATCTCTGGTGTTCAGTCCTTCAATAGAGCTTTCTGTATAAGTCACATTGGGAAGAGGGTATAGCCGTTGAGCCTCTTTGATCATAACCGGTGATGAATCAATACCGGTCACACGGCACGGTTTTCTCTGATCACAGATCAGTGCTGTAACCTTACCGGACCCACAGCCGATATCCAGTAAATTTGAAGGTTCAAACGGAATAAGAGTAAGGAGTTCCAGGGCCGCATCGTACTGAACAAAGCCGTTTGTACAATAATCTTGGTCATAGTTCATGGATTAGGACGCCTTTTCGCGACAACCTTTCAGTTCACACGAAAAGAATAGTCGTCCAGATCATTAGCAGCTGATTTATTGAAGAGTGAGCAGTACAGGAGTATAGAGGTGGAAGAACCCATCTCTATACGTAATAAAATAAACAACGACTAAAGTCTATCAAGAGGATGTTTTATTGCCCAGTGCATCAAGAAGAGCCTTATAATTCTCTTCCATTGGATAATCATCGGATGTCCAGCCGAGCCTAACCAGAACGGTATTTTGGGATGGAATAATCATGACCGACTGTTTACGGTTGCCTAGCATGGCGTAGGCATCTTCCGGTAACGTTGGCCAGCGAAGCTCTTCATCACCACGGTTCAGCCAGAATTGATAACCGTAGGACTTCTCATTATCACTGGCGTTGGGCGTTTGTGCTGCGACTACCCAAGCATCGGACAGTAGCTTATGACCATTGATGGAACCACTATTGGCCATTATCAAGCCAAGGCGTGCCCAGTCACGACCGGATGCATAAAGGTAAGAACTGCCTATAAGAATTCCAGAGGCGTCCGGCTCAAAGATAGCATTACTAATACCTGCAGGGGTAAAGAGCTCCTGTTGCACAAAAGCCATCGTGTTATTCAGTTCACTCCCCAGAATCTGGTCAACATAGCGGGACAACAGGTTGGTGGTGCCGGACGAATAAGAAAAGTGGCTTCCAGGTGAGTGTCTCAACTTGCTGGTCATGGCAACATCAGAAGCACTGGGTGCTGTGAACAGCATATGGGTTGCATCACTGCCCGGAGCATAGGTTTCATCAAATGCCAGCCCACTGTTCATCTGCAGTAACTGTTCCAGAGATAAGTCGGCACGTTTATCGGTCCATTGGTCAAAAAGAGCTATGTCGTCTTTTGACACTTTTTCCAATGTTTCCAGGCGTCCCAGTATCATGGCGGTCACACTTTTACCCATTGACCATCCCAGTAGAGGGGTATTGTGATCAAATCCGTCCCCGTAAGCTTCAGCGAGAATTTCTCCACCCCTGACTACCACCATTGCCCGGCTATCGAGCCCCTGTTGATTATCCGCCGTCATTATTGAATTCAGCAGTGTCTGAATTTCAGGGTCTATATTGTCAGTGCTAATGCCCGCAGGCCATTGCTCGGTGGAAATTTTTGAGTGTTGTACAACTGTCGCATTTTTCAGTGTATTCACGCCGTCAAAATCCAGGGTGCAACCAAGACCATCCCGATAAGTGGCAACAGTAGGGGCCAAACCAAATAAATGAGCGCTGACCTGTCTGGGGGAGTCGTTGTATTTGAGGTCAACCAGCTCTGTGACCTGCGAGTAGGATGACAGGTCGCTGGCAATCTGCTGATCATCAAGTTCACTGATAAATCGTGCGGAGCATGCCAGTTTAGCACTGAGGCTGGTGGCCACTTGAACAGCATGCCCAAGGTTGAACAGCGAGAAACCAAGAAAGTAAGGGGGAATGGCAACCAGCAGGCCGGCAATCAGGACGAAAGATACGAATAGCTTTTTCATTATTATTGTTCTTATTGGTTGGTAACAGCGGTGTGCAAAGCTTATGGTGATCCAGTCTTGAAATCCAGTCTTGAAATTTAGAGTTTAAAGACAGGAGATGTCAGCCGGTAATACACAAGACGGTATAGATTCTTTCAGGGCGGTTATTATTCTTACACTGGTAACAGACTATGGTCATCAATCCTGTGGCGAGCACTCAATGGTAAAAAAGGAGCGGTTATGAGCCACTTACGCATCCCCAAAAGCTGGACTATTCAGCGTTCTACACCTTTTTTCACAAAAAATAATGTGCCAAAAGCTTTGCTGACGCACCACAATACGGCTGCTGGCGTGTTTGGCCAGATATGCGTAATGGAAGGCACCGTCACTTATTTTGGATACCCTGATCAGGAAACGTCTGAACACGAAATGACCGTGGTGATCCGGGCTGGCGAGTTTGCAACCAGTCCTCCCCAGTACTGGCATCGTATTGAGTTGAGTGATGATGCTCAATTTAATATCAATTTCTGGTCAGAGGAGATTGTTGATCAACCCTTCTTTCAGGCGGGTTGATAAGAGCCAGCCAGCATAATTAAGCGCAAGTGTATTTTTATTCGGAACGTCGTTAGAAAAGAAAATTCTTACTGGAAGGCTGGTTGTAAAGCTTTGGAACCAGCCAGTTGACTTCCAAATCAGTTCAAGGAGTGTCGTTATGCAAATCGGCAGTATGATGTTCTCTGGGCTAACGCTGAATCAGCGGGCTAACAGCTGTACAGTTTTCTGAATGTGGTTTGTTCCAAGGTGTCAGGTGTATTTTTTCGCTATGACCCAGTGAAGGGAGCCTAAGCATAATTAATATAAAAAAGTTAACGACATTCTCTCTCATTTTCCATCAAAGTCTCAGGGAACCCTCTCAATTAGGCATGTGGCCCGTCGCCCAAGGAGAGCACTCATTTTAGGAATATGGGGTCACTATATTCTGCGCAGTTTGCCTTGCCTGAGGTTGGATTAGTGCCTTCGTATCATAATGTTTAATGATACACGCTCCTGGAATTGTTTCTTTGTGTATAATGACTGCATGAGTAATGTCACGACTGGATGGCGAAAAGTTTTGCAAACTATTCAGTTGGAAAGGAATTATTATGCATTTATACTCTGGTGGCTGAGTATCTCTTGTGTCGAATGGCTGTAATTACTCATGGTAATCAGGATTATACTCTGTATAATGGCGGAACGTTAAAAGTGTGATTTATTTTTTATGCAAAGATTTGATGTTCCGGGTGTAGTAACTCGCCATACTCTTCATAAGCAATAATAAGCTTCTAGCTTTACCGCCTTATTGTAAGGCACCTTTATTATTTAACTTCAGGATATGACTATGTCTACTACTACCGGTACTGTTAAGTGGTTCAATGACGAGAAAGGTTTTGGTTTTATCGCTCAGGATAATGGCGGACCAGACGTATTTGCTCACTTCCGTCAAATCGCAGGTGATGGCTTTAAATCACTGGCTGAAGGCCAGCGCGTTGAGTTCACCATCACTCAGGGTCAGAAAGGCCCACAGGCTGAAGATATTCGACCACTGTAATGGTCGGGCTACAATATTGTAGTCTCTAACCTCACCTCAGGTGAGGCAAAGAAGGGCAGTACTTTCAGGTGCTGCCTTTTTTTTGCTTTCAGTAAAGACGAGATGGATGAGGGGCAGGTCTTTCATTCTTCATAAGAGCAAAACTCAAGGCCTGGTCACAGCTTCCTCCGGTTGAATTTACTCAAAACGCACAAAGAATTCTGAACCTTTTGGTGGCCATTCGTCGAATAGAGGTAAGCCGTCTGTAATGTCATACCATGGAGCTTTAGAACCTACAAAAATATGGGCTTCCGGACGTACAGCGGGATCACCGGTCACTGTCTCTAACGTCACCCAGAGTAGCTCGCCATTTTTTTGAAAACCACCTAATGGTGAGCCGCATTGGCGACATGAACCTCGATATACTTCTGGGGAGGATTCAAATTTAGCGATCAGCTCCTTACCGGAGGTCCATATGAATTTTTTGCTTCCACACGCGCATAATCACCAAATGCAACGCCTAAAGTACGTCGATACATTGAACAATGGTAAAATGCGACATCACTTACTTTCCAACAATCTCGTAGCTGACATTGCCGCAAGCGCAGCCACCTTTAATGAATCTGTCTCCTCAACAGTACCTGAAGCAAAAAAGAAACTGAGCTTCGGGCCTTGGTGGCTCAATAGATTTCAAAAGTCACTGTTGAAGGCATCCCAGGTTTTTATAGCTTTTATCTCAAGGGGATGCTGGGCAGTTGGTTATCTGGGGTGAATACAAAACTCAAAACCTGCTCTATTTTTCTGACCGATTGGTTATCCTCAGGAACGGAATGGCTTTTTATCAGTCCAAAGATGTGCATCAAAATGAATAAGACAAGTGCTATAAGGCATAGGGAAGCGTGCAGGTCATATTATCAAAGCAGGAGTAACCATGGAGCCAGCAGCAGCTCGGCCCAATGCTTCAGGGCATGCTTCAGGGCAATATAATGTAAATAATCCAGGCAATCCTTCTCGTATTGGGCCATTTCATCTGCTAATGGAAAACGGTACCCCTGTTCTACAAGGAGTAACCCTCGGCCAGAGAAATATGAGTCTGCGTCCTGATCCGGTACCGATATTACCCAAGCAGGTTGCTGATAGCAGGATCCCCGTTTCATCCAATACAAATTTCACGCCTACCCGGCGACAGCAGCATGAGTACTCTCCTCAAGTTCCTGATAGCTATTCACAACATACACCCGAATGTTCGGCCATATATACCGCTAAACCATCGGAAGTGAAGCATCCGGTGCACTGGATTCTGGATCCTTCAAAAGATACAGAAAAGGAGTGCCCTCTCAGTATTGCCATCAGGCAATCAGCTAACCCTTCGAGTAATCAGGAGGAATATGCTACTTATCAGCAGTTGCACAACCTGTTTATACCCGAACTTATGAAAATGGCAGGAAAGAGAGATGATGAGAGCTGGATAAACTATCAGGATGAGTATGGCTTTACACCTCTGATGAATGCTGCAATGCATGGTGCTCTGCGCTGTATCGAGCCTTTAATTAACGCTGGCGCAAACCCTTTATGGGAGCGCGGGTCAACAGCATTACACGAAGCGCTTTCTGAAGAAAAACATTCCTGGGGAGGAACACGTTATGACGTACTTCAAACGATGCTGTCAGCCCTGAAAAAGAAGGTACCAGGCCAATTGGTTGGGCTGATGAATAAAAAACTGAGTCCTGACGAAGCCAGTACTTTTAAAAATTTACTTCCTGAAATGAAGAAAAAGCTGAAGTCAGAAAATACGGTTTTACATCAGCTAATGCGTCGTGGAAATGGCATTGGTGCTGAAGAAGTCATAAAACTCACTAAGCTTCTGCTGGAGTTTGGAGCGGATCCTATGGTTGAAAATGGTGAAGGAAAAACCGTTTTCGAGTATGCATGGTCTGAAAGAGATAACAAAGGACGTCAGGATATTGTTCAAGCACTTCTTAATAACATGCCTTTCAATAGGTTGTGCAATATTCTGGCCCAACCATGTGCTATACCGTTTGAACTGCAAATAAAGATTCAAACTCTGATTAATCAGAGAGTACATGCGAATGTTGGCAGGGTTAACCAGCAGGCACCAGCTCTGGTACCTTGCGTGCCACAGGGGCTACAAATCTCAAGAGGGCAGCAAGGGCTGTCACAATCCCCTTTGACTCACCTGCCGGTTCGAACTACTGCCCCTTGCTTACCTTTATCTGTGGTTAAGCAAAATGATCAAGAGTTTAGTGCAGAGCCAAAGGTGGAATTACCCATACCAGAAACATTTATATCGATGGACAGCTTTCAGAGACCGGTAGCACCTGAAGAGTCAAAGTACGCAGTGGATATAAATCCCACTCGGACTTTGATTCAACAGCCAGCTGATGCCGGTGTTGGCGGGAGCTCAGGTGCTTCAGAGGCATATTCATTGTTAATGAGTGCTCAACAGACTGCGCTACTCAATGGGGCGATGTCCGCCAATCATATTCAGTCGTGCTTCCCTGTTGGAGAGATGACAGGATCACACACGGGATCTAATGTTCATGGTGCTGATACAGCCTTGGCTGCACATCATCCGATATCAGCAACAGTGTCATTTGATGACTATAACTCGAGCAAGTACGTGGAGATGATGGATGATGTTGGAGGACCAGCTGTAGCTCAGGAGCTACTCACACTGCTCGGCGATTTTCTGGATCAAAATCCGACCGCTTTAGATCAACCGACTGCATCATGTCTGTCCAATAATATAGATGCGTGGAATGATCATTCTGCTCAGTCAACCGTTGCGGATAGTATGATAAAAACAGAGTCATCAGTACCTTTGTTAACTCATGAAGCTATGGACAAAGGCACTTTTGATAATCCGTTCGTAAATGTTGAGCCCTGGGAGGTTACTGATCAACCTCTGACAGACTTTGAGTCGATGCCATCATGCAGCACGCACTGGGCTGAAACAAAAGCACCCACCACCCCTGTGGCAGATGCTATCTCATCGGGATCGACCACCTCTTTTTCAGCGAAGGATTCAGATTCTGATTCACTGTATTCTGATGGTGATACCCATTCTGAAGTATCAATGAGCGTAAATAGCTCTTTTCCTGAGATGGTAAATGCCTACCAGGGGCAGTTAACTGAGCGTCAGGCCATGATTAAGGCGAGAAGGCTCTCCGAGCTGGTTGATGATATGTCTGACCCCACTCGATCGGCGGTAGACGTACATTTACCACAATATGCCCCTCCTGTATCACCTGTGAGTAGTGCCAATGATAGTGACAGAGACGACATTCCTTTTTTTCCAGCGATCTTCCCTACGGTTGTGCAACCACGAAAAAGAGGACGACCAAGAACCGTAGAGCTTGCAGGTAATATTGAAAGAAAGTGTAGAAAGACATCTGAAAAGCAAGGTAAGGGGATTCTTGATTTTCTGGTAGAAGAGTTAGATAAGGAAAAATCTGTGCGAATTAAGGGGTTGAAGTGGCACAGTAAACAGGATGGGATTTATATCAGGGAGCAAAAAGCCAATGCTGAATTAGCCAGACGGTGGGGAGATTATAAAAATAATCCAGGCATGACTTATGATAAATTTGCCAGGGCACTGAGAGGTTATTATGGAAATACCAGAAATCAGGGGCAGATTGAACATTTAACCTGCGGGTTGGACGGTACATCTGAAGAGAATTTACGAAGCAAGTACTACCGTATTCACTTAAAAAAATAAAAAGTGTAAACGCTGTAAAGTCATGTTGAGTAACCGGGCTATATGACCCCCTTGGGGCAGTAAGCCACAGGCTGCCAGCAAGTTTTATAAGAGCTGCTGGTTAATGGCTGTTTGTCGCTCCCTGAAGAACTTTTTTACCACATAGGCACGGATACACAGAACCTAAGCCTCTGTGGTAAGACTTTTTTATTACTTATTTCAGGCTAAGTAACGGCCTCTTTATGCAGAATGGCAGCACGGCATCGGGGATACTGTGTGCAACCCCAGAACCGGGTTCCGGCCCGTGTACCCTTTCTGGCGGTGCGCAATACCATTACGTTGCCGCATTTGGGGCAGGGTTTTTCAGCCGCTTTCTTCTGCTTAATCTCCTGTACATGCCGGATATGCGCCCGATGGTTTTTAAACGTAGGCGCCAGTCGCCCAGACTTAATACGCTCTATAGCCTCTGAAACTTCACTGTCGGAAAGTAATGGGCTGGTCTTGGACTTGATATAACGAATCAGGCCGCCGGCATAAGTGACGTTCTCAGGCATCGGGGTTTTAAAAGTACTGTCACCCACAAAGACCACCACTGGGAACAGTTTGCTGTCATCCATCTCCAGGCAGGAAGACAGCGTCTTGGTGTGTTTGTAGTTCTGGTGCAGTGGGTTCTGAAAACGGGCGGTGTGTTTAAAGATTTTCTGGGTCCACTGCTTCTGATGCTCAGATCCAAAAATCCAGCCCTTCATATTTTTGGTCTCCATCACAAAAATACCAAAGCGGGAGACAATAATATGGTCAATCTGGGTTGAACCATCTTTCGTGGGCAGGGTGACATTATCCAGCAGATGGTAATGCTTTTTATCCAGCATCAGCTTGATGGCGGTATTGACCATAAACTCACCCAATACACCCTTAAACCACGGTGATTTGGCAATACCGATAACAACCAGCAGCGGAACAAACCATAAAAGCATGGTCACTGCATTACTGAGAACAGGAGAGAAGTCCAAGGTTGGATTCCAGTGTTGAGGTAGATGAGGGGGGCTTTAAATGGTAATGAAAACCAGTTTGGTGCTTATGTGCTTTACTCTTCCTGTAACGCTTTGCTCACCGGAAAATAGGAGCGCAGCGAGTATTTTTTCCAGTGCAGCTATTTGTTAGCCGATTTATCTCTCTTATCAATAGTTAAGATATACCTGTCCTTTCTTCACTTCTTATAATGGATGGCCCTTGCCCTAATCAATAACTACCTTTTCAAAGTCCGGGAATGTTGCCAGTAGATGTTTTTCCTCATCACTGGTTACCACTTTGACAACAGTTAGATTCTTGATCGTTCGTGAACATGCCACATAAAATAGCTTCATGTTTGGGGGCGTAAAGACGCTACTAGGCTCAGTACTATCAGGAGTGAACTGAAACTTGTACTGGGTCCAAAAATACTCATCAAGGACAACTAAAACATTTTCAATACCAGACCCCTTAGTCTTGTGCATCGTGATATAGTCGCACTCTTCATTTAGGTATCTGTAGTACCTGATTACCTCATTAAAGGATATCGCTTCAGAGAATAGTTCCTCTTAGAATCTCTCTTTATCAAGACTGGATTTGAATTCATTGAATACTTCTTCAGTCAGTTCAGGGTCTTCTTTTGCCATCTTAGTTATGGTATTGCTTCCTGAATTGAATCTCTCTTTGAACTTCTGGTAAGCCCTGTCTTTTTGCAACTCAGCTAAGAAAGAATCCTTACGCCCAATATATGCAAGGTAACTGTCCGGCTTGCTAATCAGCTTTTCCTCAAAAGCAACCTCAAGAGTTTTAGCAATGCTTAGATCACCCGTAGCGATCTTCTCAAATGCAGCGACAATCTTTTCTTTGTCCTCAAGTTTGTTAAGCACAAACCCTGACTTCTTTAGTTCGGTTAGTATGAAGTTGTACCTCTTTTTTGACCCACTATAGGCATCACATAATTCAGCTAGATCAAGTACCTGAATGCTTGAAAGTACCCTTTCGAGCTCGTCTTTGACTTCCGTATATCTATCAGAAAACACCTTATAGAGTGAGGAAAATCCAACCTTTCCTGCAATTGACTTGTTTGTAAGCATCAACTTCTTATGAGGGGATTCTTCACCGTCAGCCGATTCAATTAACTTATCAACGAAATCAAGGTATGCATGCTTCTCTTCAGGACGACTCCTAGTATGAGGTTTGTTATCGCCCCAGACTGCATAAAGCAACCTAACCTGACCTTGCCTATCTTTGAAGGCCTCTTTGGTGCCATCATCTTTAATCTTGAATGCAAGTTCTTGGCTAAGAGCATCCTCCCTAAGAATATTCACAAAGTTAATTACTTGTTCTGAACATCGAAAGTTATCTTCCTTTAGTATCTCGACAAGATCACCTGAGTCAATAAAGGCACGCACATCCCCTATACCATCTGAGTATATGCTTTGCATAGCATCCCCAAATAATCCTATTGTTGTCTGCCTATCTTTAGGGAGATGCTTTAAGAACACATTAACCACATCCTCATGTGTGTCTTGGTATTCGTCAACCAGGATGAAGTCGTACTTATCACATAGGATCTTTCCAAGCCTTGGATAGCGTTGAAAGAGCAAACTTGTGACCCTGAGTAGGCTATCATGTCCAAATGAAAGATCACTGAGGTTATCAAATCGTGAATTATTGTACTTAATACTCCTATGATCCTTGCGTTGAATCATCTGTCGAACTTCAACATTCAATTCATCGATATTTTTATTCAGTTCCTGACTGATATCATCCGGTGCCTTGTCATACTCTCTCTTACCAAGCTCTTTTCCGGAGGGCTGACCTTTGGCAATGTATTTTAACTTTGCATACTTCTTGTAAGGCTTCTTGTAGTTTTCATGATTAGCTTTCTTAAGCTCATTGCCAGATAATCCCGAACTCTCCTCAGTCTCAAATTCTACCTTATCTACTGCATATATCTCATGTATAACTTCGTGGATTGATTTTGTGTAGTTCTCGATTAGTGAGCCAAGAAAAGAGTGTATGGTGGATATGTTGTAACCTTCTCCTACACGATCGATGATTTCGTTAACCGCAAGATTGGTATGGGTAATACACGCAATTCTCTTCTTAGAATAATCTTTGGATAAGAGTTGTAATGTTTGTTTTAGTGTTTCTGTCTTCCCACAGCCTGCCCCTCCCTGTAAAACAAAACTTTTCTTGTTTGCTGTGCATTCCTGGATTCTTTCCAGTGGGGTTACTTGGCTATCCACTTTAACCCCTCCTTAATATACGAAGGGATATTCCACTTCAGGTTTTCTTTTGAAAGGGCGAGATAGAGTAAAGATGAGGCAAAGCTAGACTTCCCCTTACTATCAAGCATTACATCAACAAACTTATCAGGGTCAGACTTGCACTCATCAAACTTGCTCTTATTTTTAAGTCCGTCGACATCTTCAAGGTTATTGCCTATGTCGTCCATATTCGCACTAACGAATGCTTCTTCAAAGCTTCTACCCTGGTATCCGTCTTCAACATCCTGATAGGCAATCTTGATCAATGGAGATGGATCATCATGGCTTTGCTCTTTTAGCTTTTCCATCCATGCAGAAAAGCCCACCTCTTCAAACTTCGGTGAGTTATAGTAATGCCGTAGGGTAGCATTGCTAGTATGTGTGCCAACCTTTGCAGGGCATGCTGTGTAACTAATGCTATCCTTACCGTTATCTCCCTTTTTGATCTTCTTCTCTGTAGTGTCTAGATCTGTAATGATGAGTGTCTTAATTTCAAGAAAGTCGAGAAAATGTTTGAATGCTTTTGCGTTTGCTCCCACCTCTAGAATTGATATGTTTTGAGAAGTAAGTGCAACTTCATCCTTATCACCCATGCCATCTTGATCAAATTTATTGATAAAGTATGGAAGGAGCATTTTTTCAGAAGTACCTTCTATAAAGATTATCTTTTCTGCAAAGAATAGTTCTGATGACTCAATTGTTAAATATTGGTTGAGAAACTTGAAATTCTCCTTCTCTACCTTGTCGATATCAACATTCTTTACATCAGCATACCTTGATTGTAGCTCTATATAGAAATTTCGTATATCTGTATTGGCTTCGTCCTTTTTGATGCGAAAGTAACGAATATCCCTGAAATTGCATTTCTTGACGATATGAGCAGAATGAGTTGAAATGAAAGCTTGAAGCCCCTTAATCCCTTTTAATGTTTTTGTGATTTGGTCAATAAAGACATACTGTAATTGTGGATGGGTGTGAGCTTCAGGCTCTTCAATAAACAGAAGGTTTATATCCCGCCCAGTCTCTTTAAAATCAGCCTTCTCAATCTCTATGTTTAGAAGAAGATAGAGTATGTTCATGTATCCCAAACCATTTAGATGTTCAGGTAGTTCGGTGCTATCTTTCCCATAGGTGATCTTAGAATGGTTTGCCATAACCTCCTTGGACTGAAGGTCGGATACAACGTTTAGTTCGGTAAGGCCAAGAAAGGACTTTGCATTCTTCAGGAAAGGCTCAAAAAAGATTTTGTAATTACTGCTAAGTTGGCTGTCTGCTTCAATGATTGATGAATTGATCCCGTCTAGCTCATCATGAGAAATATTGACTTTACTGTTGTAGAACTGTGTCGTTAAGTGTGAAAGTATCTTTCGCTCTTGAGGCTTTGCATCCGAACTCGTTACATTTCTATTTGCTTGAATTATCTTCAAGTTGATTAGGCTATTAACATCAGATACATCTTTTTGGATTAGGTTCGAGCGATGTTTCGGCTCAAAATCACTGTACTCATTAAAGATGTAGTATCTAACTTGAATGTAATCAGAAAGGTTCTTTTTGATGAACTCATCTTTTTTTTTGGCAACAACATCAAGATCCTTTAGCAGTTTTGATTTGTTGATCGTTGCTTCAAAGGAAATTCGTGCCGTGTTGCATTTCGGATCAAGATCTACAATGAATTCAGAAAGGTTCTGTAGATTATCTTCTTCGCCATACTTAATACTAAGGGATAGTCTTATTGCTATCGAATACTCATCTGTCTTTTCACTAAGATTATGGATGTCTTCACGCAGGCTCAATGGGAAGTCATCGTAGTAAAACTTCCTTGATTTCAGAAACTTTTCAAACAGTACGATGAAAGATGTCTTGCCAGAATTATTCTTCCCTATCAAAAGGGATAGCTCGTTATTTGACTCATCTTCCAGATCTAGTGTGGTGTCTTTAAGTAACCTGAAATTCTGTATTCGTATCTTGCGTATGTGCATCTTTTCTCCTTCTGAAAAAGGGGAAGCATTAAGTTCCCACTCCGATCCGTTTAAGAAATCCACTGTTTGATGAAATGCATCTATCGCGGAGTTTTCATATGTTTTGTTATATTCAGCTGCAGTTAGGTATCCTTAGTTTTACTGCTGATTTCGAGGATCTGGGTTTAATCGTATTACGAAAGTATCCATGACTATCCTCGACTATTAAGGCTAACGACTCGATGTGGGGCTGCACGTTAGTGCAGTCCCACACGATTGTTTTGTTAAGCGCATTTGTGATTTTATCTTTTATGCATCATTTATTGCATATTGGATAATTCTATTGCAAATATCGATCTCAGTATTGTATTTTCCAGTTTCTAATAGATCTTCTTTGAATTCTTTTGTTAGATACACTTCCAAGAAGTATTCGTAGCCTTTTTCTTTGAGATCAAGTGGCGTACTCACTGTAGCATCTTCATCTTCGATACGAAGAGCAACTTCCGATTCTGGAGTCCATGGCAGTTTGACGTAGAGTGTTTCTTCCTGGTTCAGGGACTCAATCGCTTCTGTAGCTTCTAATAGTTTCATGTTTTTCTTCTTATAAGCGCTTAACATTGTATTAAAACTCAAATGAGTAATATTGAATATTTGGGCGCAATTAACTCATTCGAGTGATATTGAATATTTAGGCGTAATTAACTCAAACGAGTAATATTGGTTATATTTTGGCAGTGCGCTGAGAAGAAGTGCATTATCGAGAACTTCCATCTTATGCTCTGCCAGACTCAACCCATAGAGGCATAAAACAAAGCCTGTTTATAAAAAAGCACGCTACCGCCCGTCGATTTTTTGCAGTTCAAAAAATAACCGCAAATAGCAGGGTTCTTAGTAGCTGATTGTCATCGCTTAATTGTCATGTAATCACTCAAAGCGGGATGATTGTACGATAGTCTAATTAAAGACAAAAGTCGTTTATTGGTTGGTGTTAAAGGTTGTATGAGAACCGGGAATGGAGGGTTGGAGACTTAGAGGGCCGCTGGTTACCAGTCTGCACTTGATCTTTTTTCAGAATGACTCTTAAGACGATACAGAGATTACAGAGTCAGGAAAAAAGCGTTTCTTCTGTGTCTCTGTGCCTTTGTGGTCAATAAAACAAACGGCAAAGGTCTTAACTTCTCAGGCAGAGTGTTGAGCTGTTGGAAGTACTGCTTAGTGCTGAGCAGACTCAAGAGGACAGATAAGTCACAGTGAAATAAACTCGAACAGTGTGGCTTTCAGTATTCTGAACGCCTTCAGGAATCATTTACCCTTGCTCAGCTTTACATGGGGGTTACCGTAATGGTTAAGGTGTCCTTAAATTGCCCTGCGGATGTCTGGTATAAGCTCTGGCTATTGATGCGCACCTGTATGGTGAGGTTATCCCGTTGCTGGCAACCCTGATCACGACTGGCGTTCAAAACACCTTTTTGGTCCCCTTTTTTCTGATATTCCAACCAGTTGGACTGGCCGGTATTCTGTATTCGAACCACATAGGGAATACAGGCATTCATGGCGTCGCATTGGTCAGTCTGGCTGAGCTGGAAGGGTTTTCCCGGTGCATTGGCACCATCCAGATCAACACTGATATTCCCTGAAGAACTGTACACACAGGCGGAGATAGAGGACTCGAGATAGGTACCTGATGGTATACCGGCATTGAGAACGATTTCACTCAATCCGGTAATTTGTACTTCTTCCCGAGTGTGCAGGGGTATTTTAATGGCCAGAGTGTCGTAATAACGGGCAGATTCAGTGTCTTCACCGACGACGTAAAACAGCAGGCTATTCTGTCCACTGTTCACTATGGACTGTAATTGCGATGTGCTGAACCTGACGGTAAATGTTGCGGTTACCGTTGTGTTCTGATGGCCGGTAATATCCCCTGACCACTGGCCGGGTGAAAATTTTTTCTTACCGGCTGGCGTGTCATCACCCGTCGTTGCAAACCGGACTTTCCCCTTAATCAGTTTGCCCAGCTGCCCCTCAGAGATCGGTGGCGCGCTGCCAGAACCGGAACCTATGCTGGTGGCTGAAAAGGCAAGCCGATAATGTTGTGGACCTGTGCAACCCTGGCTGCATTGTGAGCTAAAGACGACACTGAATTGGTATGAGATGTTTTTCCGGGTAGCCGTGGAAAGATCCATTGCCGGTGCATCGTAACTAATGAACTCAAAGCCAGCCTGGCTGGTATCAGACCACACCACGCAGAGCCAGAAGCACCACAATAACACATAGCTCGACTGATTCATTACCGATATACGTGCCTGATCAATAGTGACATGGACGTGCGTTATCCATGGGGCTGACAATCAGATATACAGCCCGTTCTTTGTTGCATCTGTCAGGAGAACACCGGCTTAAGCTTAGACGGCAAGTCGTATATTAAAAGCATCTGAAATAACGCAGAGAAAAAACACCTCAACTACACTGTTTGATCAGTCAGTATTGGTATTGAGGTGTTGTATGCTCAAGAGCCTGATTTCTATTGCTTGTGCAATGGTGGCTGTTTCCACATATTCTATGTTAAGTCTTGCTGCCACCGGAGCAGCGAACGATGGCACATTAGGCACAACGTCAACCGGTACTATTCCTGTCACTTTAAACATGCCGGCCGTGATTAAAATATCTGAACTGAAAGAGGTTACCTTCGATTATTCAAGTGTAAACGACACTGGTAATCTTACTAATACTCAAAACTTTTGTGTTTATACTAATTCTGCAGAAGGATCGTATACATTAACCATTAATGGCACGGCCGGTGGAAAATCGGCCACCTTTCAGTTGAGTCCTTCTGGAGGTGGCGAGGCAGGAGGCAAAACGGTCGAGTATGATGTCTTTTTCGCCTCGGAACTCATCCCTGCTTCGGGCACTTTGCCACAAGTGACGCCGGGTACGCCAATATCTGCCACGGGAGCCAACACACAGACGCTTGATTGTGGTGCAACAATGGTAACCACCTTAAAAGTAGAGATTCCTGAAGGCAACCTCGCTGCGGTAGAAAGTGGAACCTATACAGACACACTCACCCTGACCGTCGCTCCCCGTTGATATTAACCGCTCAGGGTAAAACCTTTGATTCAGTGAGGTTCCCGTTCAACCGTTACTCATAACCGACTGTTTGTGCCTGATTCCGCATTAGTAAGAATAAAAGTTGCGATCGTTATTTCTGTTCCGCTGGCCATTGTTCCTGTGGTGATGGCAGAGAGTATGCTTGCCCAGGTAAATCCACCTCAAGGTTTTGAATCGTTGCTGAAACCTCAGCAGTCATTAGTTGATATTTATTACGGCGGTCAGCTTCTGATCTCACAAATGGTGACCTATACGCCGGAGTGGGTTGAACTGTCCGATCCCGCAGCAGTGGTCAAGGTTATTCCCAATCTGAAAGATCCTGAAACCGTCAGGGCTGCATTAACTGGCCAATTAAATAATTACGGTGATGATGATTGTGTAACGTCTGAAACCCCAGGAGTCAGGGATCAGTGTGATAGCGAAAAGCCAGAAATTGTTTCGATGCTTTTTTCAGAGAGCCGCTTCAGGGTCACGCTGTTGATTAATCCGGATTTTCTAGCAACTCAGGTACCGGCGGTGCTTCGCTACCTGCCACCTTCGGACTCCGGATGGTCCATGATGCAAAACGTATATGGCGTCTGGGCAGGTGTTCGAGGCGTCGATGATACGGATGAGTACACGTTGAACCTGATGAGTCAGTTAGCCTGTCAGGAAAACAGTCTGCACCTGAATGCCTCTTATTCGAACAATCAGCGTTTTCAGATTCAGGATGCGTTTCTTCGTCGGAATTACCAGGGGCAGGAATACAGTGGCGGCATTATTGAGAGCGTTGGGTTCGGTTACACGTTTGTCAATAATCGCAGCTTTGCAGGTGTGAGGATAGCCAGCTCTGACCAGACCAGGGTGGATACTGATTTTCGCAATGGAACGCCGCTGGATATCTTTCTGCCCAGCCGCGGACGTGTCGAAGTGCTCCGGGAGGGACGACTGCTTGAGTCGTGGTTTCTGGAGGCCGGTAATCATCAGCTGAACACTTCTGCTTTCCCCTATGGTGCCTACGAAATTGACATTATTATCCGGAGTGAGACAGGGCAGGTTATTCAGCAGGAACGCCGCTTTTTTGCCAGGGAATACCAGCTTCCTCCTGTCGGTGAGTGGTTGTATTTTGTTGAGACCGGCCGGGTGGTGAATCGGGACAGACCCGGAACACTGCCTGACAGAACGGATCAGTGGCTGACCCGTGCCGGCGTGAATCGCCGACTGACGAATACCCTGGCAGGTAATGTTATGGTCGCTGCTGATGGGCATAGTCAGGTAATGGAGGCTGGCGCTTACCACCTGGGTCGTTTTCACGAGTTGGTGCCATCCCTCATGGTTTCTGCTCAGGGGGATTATGGAGCTGGTATTTCCGGGCGCCTGTGGTCAGACAATGTATCAATCAGTGGTAGCTACTATCGGTTGTGGCGTGATGATACTTCGGTGTTGGCTAATTCTGGACTGGATTCGCAACCGACGTTGCTGGGCAGTGCCTTTCAGCAAACTTCATTTTCAGCCAGCGTTTCCCTGCTGAGCGGTGTTTTAAGTTATCGTTATTTTCATAATCATTATCGAGAACCGGTAAACGATGCAGACAATCATGGACTGGACTATCGGCGAAGTCTGTATCGCTCCAGGGACCTGAATGTGGATATCAGGATGTCACTGAGTCGCTCTGGAAATAATGACATTGCCTTGCTGAGTTTTGAGTTTCTATACAACCGGAATCAATGGACTTTCAATGCGTTGCCACAGCTAGAGTACCAGCGAAACAGCGATGGTCACGATCGGCATGGTCGAATGAAGGTGCTTGCCAACTGGTCTGATCGTGAACTGCTGGATGGTGTGATCAAGGCTGATTTGGGGGCAGAGACTGGCCCCGGTGATGAGCGCTACCTTACCCGCCTGCATGTTGATAATCGTTTTGGTGGGATAAACCTGAATGCCAACCACACCCGAAACCGGTTTGCCCGCACCGGTTTTTACTCCGCCAGTTTTCATAGCAGCCTTCTGGCTAATCAATCGGCCATTGCTGTTGGTGGCGAAAGACTGGAAGACAGTGCCCTGGTTATTAAGGTGAATCAACAGGAGGAGTTGGGGAGAAATAAAGATACGTCTGGAAATGCAGTGTTTGATGTCAGGGTCGATGGGTATCGTCGTGGTTATGCCGTTGCTGACAAGCCTTCGGTGGTTCAGTTACCTGCTTATCATCAATACCAGGTCACGTTGAATCCTGCAGGATCTTCTTTGTATGAGCTTAATGAGTTGGAGCGAAATGTCACTCTGTACCCTGGTAATGTTGTGACGCTTACTTTTGAGGCAACACCGCTGCGCCTATGGTTTGGCCGATTGGTGTTGCAAGGGGAGCCACTGGCTGGTGCGCGTATCCAGGGCGGCCTGTATCAAACGGCCACGGATGAGTTTGGACTTTTTCAGGTGGAAGCACCAGCTGATCGCAAGACATTGACCGTTGAATTGCACGATGGCCAGATCTGTTATCTTGGTCTACCTGCAAACCAGGATAATGCTATTCAGCAAATGGGAACTGTCAATCTGGATACCGTGGGCTGTAAATCGACGGATTGACCCTGAGTAGAGTTCTGCGTCTGGTGATTTCTAGAAAGAGCCTCCCATCATGATTTGACATTGCTTGAGGAGTTACAGAAAACGCATTGGCTAATATTTTGTTATTTGTGATACAGAGAGCACAGAGTCAGGAAAAAAATCGTTTGCTCTGTGTCTTTGTGGTTAATAAAAGAAATAAAAACGTCCTATCCACTCATCGCCATCGCCCTACAAATTCCCGCCTCATAAGTCTCATCCTCCTGACCAAATTATGCCAGCTTCCGCTGCTTAATAGCCTGGGGAATGACCACCCGCTCACTGCAATACGCTAATGTATCTGCTGATGTGCTTCTTCACTCAGCAGATTACAGAGCGCCTGCACTTGGGAAAAGTGATGTCCGTTTTTATCAGAAAATGAACTCATGAAAATTCATGGTCGATGCCTTTTCAATAAAAAATGAACTATTTCTGCTTCTTGGTAACTAAGTGTCAGATGTAACTCATTATTACCCGTTCAATACCTTCAGGCGGTCTGTTTTGCCGTTGCTGGATCGGCTGACCGGAAAGCATAAAAGGGAAGCATTGCTATGATACCTCAAAGCTTAGATCACTCCGGATCCACGGAGGTCAGAACGCTTTCTTCAAGACTGAGGCAGCAATTTTCCCGTATTACCTGTAGTTGTTTTGGCAGAAGCGTGCGCTCTTATCAAGTGCCTAATCCCCCTAATTTAAGTAATCTGGCTTCACCCCAATACGGGCTTCCGCTTTCAGATAGGTCTGAGAGTGTATTTGGTCGTCTGGGTGCTCTGCATGGTAAACAGATGCGGATTGAAACCAATCCTTCTTATCAAACAATTTCTCATGGCACTCCAACCTCTGAGAGGCAACCATACCCCTCTCAAATAACCGATCTGCAACCATTAACCGTTAATGTTATTGAAGATTCGTATTCCGGTGGTTCTGTCAATCAAGTATTTATGCCAGAGAGCGTTATTGCCCCCCTTGACGGTGGTTTTCATCCCCGTTTGGGGCAGCCATCGCCAGATGGTGCTTCACAGGCTCAGCACCGTTATCGTCCTGCAAACCTAATGCTCAGGCAAAGAAATTCTGCTGATTTTCCCGCTGGTTCATGCTCTCTCAGTTCTTCAGGTCAATCGACTCCAGTGACTTCAGCGTCAAACTCAGCTCCTCCTAAAAGGCTCTTAGTCATGCAACGGGTCCCAGTGGCTCAAGCGGGTGGTTCTAAAAGTCATCCTACGTCACCGACACAGCCATTGTCTGTAAATACTTCCTTTCAGTCACATTCAAGCTGTCCGACAACGCCAGCCATCAGTTGGCCTGTTCAGTCAGGCTCAGGTGATTTGGATCTGGCATTTTTACAGGCAAATCCTAACGCAAAATATTCTCTGAGCTCGCTGCTTTCTCAAGTTGAGTTAGAAAAAACATATTCGAAACCTGAATTAGTTCGAATGTTTTCTCTGCATAATGACATTGTTGTTGGCACGGGAAAATTCACTGAGGAAATGGGGGGTGTTGTTGAAACACGGTATATTCCCGGTGACTTTTTATGTGTTGCCAAACCTGTTGAGAATAGCCCTTCAGGTCATAATGAGATAAGGGTGTTAAGTAAGATCAGACATCACAATATAGCCAATTTAGTTGGTACTTTTTTTGATGATAGTAGCCAGCTTTATGTGGCGATGGAAAATGGCGGTAAAAATCTGAAGGTACTCATAGAGGGAAGTCAGGGTGACCACAGCCTAGACCCAGAAAACATCAAAATGATTCTTGCGCAGCTACTGATTGTCACAGACTATTTAACGGGAGAGGGTATTATCCATTCCGACCTTAAACTCGATAATATACTTTATCAAGATGGATGCGTGAAAGTGTGCGATTTTGGTCTGGCTCGAGGGCTGGGGGAAGAACCGCTTTTACCAGTGCTGGTTCTTCCTTATATGCCCCTAGAGACATTAATACTTAAAGATAACAGACCATCTATTAATCCCCGTGCTGAAAAGGTTGATATATGGTCTATTGGCTGCATACTGGCAGAACTGGTAACCCGCCAAAAGCTGATACCTCTTAATGATAACCATATTCAACTGATAGCCATGAATGACAAGATAATCCGTAGTGGCATTACTTATGAGATTGATTTGGCTGCTAAAGAAATAAAAAATGTGTTGGGGGACGATATCAGTAAACTGTTTACTGACATGATGCAGATTGACCCAGATAACAGAATAATGGCTTCAGAAGCTTTGGAACGACCCTGTATTGTTGAGTTGATAAAGAATCTTCCGAAAGCACCGGATATCCCGCCTTCTGTTAATGTGCTACCTCAACACATCCCGCTGGTTAATCAACACTTACAGTACCAGTATGATGACTTAACATCGGCGGGAGGCTCACCCGATTCTGGTAGTGTATTGTCAATAGCTGAGAATGAATCGCAACCGGGTATGGTCCCGCCCCGGGTCCGTCATCTCAGTACTCTAGAAGAAGTGGAAACACCGAAAACGGGGCAGAGTGATAAAAACGCGTCGCAGTTTACCTTTGACAACCCGAACCCTGTACCCAAATCAGCCCGGCGTGATACCACTCATAGCATTCCAACGTTAAGGCAGATTCCTGAACCTGCTCCTGCCCTTGTTTATTCAGAACTTCAGTACGCTTCTTCCGAAGATCACATCGACGAAGGTAATGCTGCTTAAGGCGTATCACAAAAGGCAAAGGTCCTATATCAGAGGTGTGAATGGTTACCAGGGGAGTTGGGGAAGGGGGCGGGAACCCTGTAGGGCTGATCGGTACCCGCCTGAATTTGAGGTATCTTCTGGAAGAGTTCTTACCACTTTATCGAGAGCACAGAGTCGGGCAGAAAAGCGTTTCCTCTGCGTTTTTGTGCCTTTGCAGTTAATTAATAGAAACTAGCCACTCATCGCCATCGCCTTACGAATTCCCGCCTCATAAGCCTCATGAACCTGACCAAATAACTTCAGCTGCCGTTCGGCAATATCCTGGGGAATAGTCACCAGTTCACTGGCAATACGCTGATGAATCCGCTGATGTTCCTCTTCACTGAGCAGGTTATAGAGGGCCAGCACCTGGGAAAAGTAGTCATCATCCTGCCGATGGTTCCAATGGTCATCCGTTCCTTCCAGAGCCAGTGGTGGCTCGGCGGTTTCAGGGGATTCCTGGAACAGCCCAAAGCTGTTGGGCTCATAGGTGATGCTGTCGCCACTGTTGCTGTCCACCCTCATGGCGCCGTCACGGTGGTAATTGTGGAAGGGGCATTTGGGCGCATTCACCGGAATCTGGTGATGGTTTACCCCAAGACGGTAGCGATGGGCATCACCATAGGAGAACAATCGGCCCTGAAGCATTTTGTCCGGAGAGAAGCTGATGCCGGGCACCACACTGGCCGGGTTCATAGCCACCTGTTCAACCTCGTTAAAGTAGTTGTCCGGGTTGCGGTTCAGCTCGAAGTATCCCACATCCATCAAGGGGGCATCTTTATGGCGCCAGACTTTGGTCAGGTCAAAAGGGTTGTAAGGCAGTTGTTTAGCCTGGTCTTCGGTCAGTACCTGTATCTGCATGGTCCAGCGGGGATATTCACCCCGATCAATGGCGTTGAACAAGTCCCGTTGGTTGGATTCACGGTCCATACCCACCACTTTCATGGCTTCATCGTCCATCATGTTTTCAATGCCCTGCTCGCAGCGGAAATGGAACTTCACCCAGTGTCGTTCATTGTTACTGTTGATCAGGCTGAAGGTGTGGCTGCCAAAACCGTGCATATGGCGATAAGAGTGGGGCAGGCCCCGGTCACTGTAATCAATGGTGACCTGATGCAGGGATTCGGGGAGATGGGAGAAGAAGTCCCACTTATGGGCGTTACTGCGCATATTGTCCCGTGGGTCCCGTTTGACCACATGGTTCAGATCTGGAAATTTTAATGGGTCGCGCAGATAGAAGACCGGTGTGTTATTGCCCACCAGGTCCCAGTTGCCCTCGTCGGTGTAGTACTTCATGGCAAAGCCACGGATATCCCGTTCGGCGTCAGCCGCACCGCGCTCACCGGCCACCGTTGAGAAGCGGATTAACATCGGGGTTTCCTTACCAACTTCCGAGAAAATGGCGGCTTTGCTGTATTTCGTGATGTCGTGGGTCACGGTAAAGGTGCCATGGGCACCGGAGCCCTTGGCATGCATTCGCCGTTCCGGAATCACTTCCCGGGCAAAGTGAGCAAGCTTTTCCAGGTACCACACATCTTCCAGCATCATCGGTCCCCGGGGACCGGCGGTTTTGACGTTATTGTTATCAGCAACCGGGGCTCCTGATACAGAAGTCAGGCGACGTTTGGACATACTGGTATCCTCATGACCAGAAACAGAAAGCACAGCCTGTGACGTATGTTCAGGCTGCCGTCATAAGGTATAAGTGGAGATTGGCAATTCTGCAAAGTTGGAGGTTGCGGAGACTACAAATTCAAAACCTGAACCACGAAGAGCACAAAGAACACAAAGTTTTTTTAGAATACGCTTTCCTACGTGTGTTTGTGCTTTCTGTGGTTATTAAAGATGAAATACGTGAGCCACAGAGCCTAAGCGTTCCACAAGGGCATTATAGTAAATAGCCTTTCCTTTTACTTTGTGTGCTTTGTGATCTCTGTGGTTATTAAAAACAATCAATCAGCTTCGAAATCCTTCAAATAGTCCTTTGGTGGTGGTGTCCAGCCCCGTTCCGATTTGGTGTGTCTGTCGGCCCTGTCTTTTTTCATGGAATCCCGCATCAATCCTTCCAGTTTAATAAACAGGTCGCGGTAGTGATCCCCAAAGCTGCGTGATTCATCTTCTGCCCGCCAGCTTTCATAGAGTTTCAGGCAGTTGCTGTTATCCACCTCAACAAAGTTTTGGCGCATCTGTTCCGCGTGGAATGGGTGAAAGCCCAGGGCTTCCAGCGCATGGGTGCCCATATTCAGGGCGGAGTGGTAGGTTTCACTGACGATCAGATCAGCACCAGCATCCCGCAGTTCGTATTTATGGGCACGATCAAAAGAACGCACGAGCACCTTGATATGGGGATGGTTCTGCTTCACATGTTCAACCAGCTCCAGTGCTCGGGCTCGGTCATCAATGGCAACAATCATCAGGCTGGCTTCATGAATACCGGCGGTGTGTAACAGGTCCGGGCGACTGGCGTCGCCATAGAAGCTTTTGATATTCAGGCTGCGCATTACATCCACTTGCGCGGCGGAATGATCCAGAACAACCGTCGGTATGTTATTGGCAACCAGCAGGCGGTTAACGATCTGACCAAAGCGACCAATGCCAGCAATGATCACTGGTCCTTGTTGGTCAATGGTATCGGGCTCCCGGCCATCGTCGCTTTTCTGGTATCGGGGCTGAATGACCTTTTCAAACAGGATAAACAGGGCTGGAGTCAGGAACATGGAGAGGGCGACCACCATGGAAAGCATCTGTGCCAGATCGTTTGGGATGACGTGTTCGGCAACGGTATAGCTCAGCAGTACAAACCCAAACTCACCAGCCTGAGCCAGACTGAGGGTAAACAGCCAGCGGTCACTGTGATGAACCCGGAACAGCATGGCAAGGCCAAAGAGCACCAGTGCCTTGGTGAGCATCAGCCCCAGTGTCAGACCCACAATAGTGACCAGACTGTTGGAGAGAATCTCAAAGTTGATGCCGGCCCCTACTGTGATAAAAAAAAGGCCGAGCAGCATGCCTTTAAATGGCTCGATATCCGCCTCCAGCTCATGGCGGAACTCGCTGTTGGCCAGAACTACACCGGCCAGAAAGGTACCCAGTGCTGGAGAAAGACCAATCAGCCCCATAAGAGCCGCGATCCCAATCACCAGCATGAGAGCGGTTGCAGTGAACACTTCCCTCAGCCCGGAATCGGCAACATAGCGGAACAGTGGACGGCTCAGAAAGTGTCCTGCAGCAATCAGGGCACTAATGGTGCCGAGGACAATCAATCCTGTTGCCCAGGCGGGTAGGTGGGCCACCAGGCTGAGCTCTTCGTGATGTGCTGCTGCTTGAGTCAGTTGTGCAGCAGCTGACTGCAGTTCTGGCAGTGCCAGCAGTGGAATAAAGGCCAGCATGGGGATAACGGCGATGTCCTGAAACAGCAGAACCGAAAAGGCACTCTTGCCCCCTTCGGTTTTGGACAGGCCTTTTTCACTAAATGTTTGCAGCACAATTGCCGTAGACGACAATGAGAAGATAAGTCCAACGGCCAGCGCTACGGTCCACTGTAGACCAAAGGCCAGGGCGACGCCCGTGACGACAGCCACTGTCATGGTAACCTGCAGTCCGCCCAACCCCAGCAGTTTGTGGCGCATCGACCAGAGTGCTTGGGGTTGTAATTCCAGCCCTACCAGAAAGAGCATCATGACCACGCCAAACTCTGCAAAATGTTGAATGGTGGTGGTTTCCTGCCCGACAAGTCCGGTCAATGGACCAATGATCACGCCTGCAATCAGGTAGCCCAGCACAGAGCCCAGACCGAGCCGTTTGGCGAGTGGTACTAGCAGGACTGCGGCAAAGAGATAGATAAATGCCTGAATAAAATATGCAGTCATGGTCAGTCCTTGAGAATGAATTCAAGCTGTTCGGTCAGTGTGTTTAATTTGCTGGCTTTAGTAACGTCGATCCGATTTTCAATAAGAGCCTGTAGTAGCTGTTGCCAGCAATGAATATGGTGCTCGATACGGTTTTCTTCTGCCGCAGTGCGGGAACCAAACAATGCAAAGGGTGGCAGGTAGTGCATACCCGTCAGGTTAGCCGTCTGTTCCAGGGGCTGTAATAGCTCGCGAATGGTGAAGTGATTATAACCTTCGGCGTGATAGGCTTTTTCTGCCCCTCCGGCAGTGAGCGCACATAGAAATACTTTGTCTTTTAATGCAACGCCATCCCGACCATAGGCAAAACCGTATTCCAGCACCAGATCCTGCCATTCTTTCAGAATAGCGGGGGTCGAGTACCAATAGAGCGGGAACATAAAGACGACCACATCGTGTTCCAGCAGACGCTGTTGTTCCTTCTCGATATTGATGCGCAGGGTTGGATATTCACTATAGAGATCCACGACAGTGACCTGCTCATAACCCTGGCTGGCCTTAAACAACGGGAGGTTTACCTCCGATCGGTGTTGGGATGGATGGGCAAACAGAATCAGTACCCGTTGCTGGTGACTGGCCATTGTGATGGTTCTTCTCCTCGTTGTTGCTCTGGATTGGCAGATGACTGCAGTTACCCGTCATAGCGTTTATGTTGGTTGATTGGCAGGGTGGGTGCAAGAGCGGGCAGTTTGAACCACAAAGATCACAGAGCTCACAAAGCGGTCAATATTAAGTCTTATAATCTTTCTTAGTGTGCTTTGTGGTCTTTGTGGTTAAAAAATGGTCTGGAAATTTTTAGTCAGGCCAGTGCCAGCTGGGAGTATCTAGAATACCCTGACCTTTGATTTCCGTTTGCCCAAGGTGCTTTTCCAGTTCGATCCAATGGCATTCCTCATGTTTGTTCAGTGCGTTTATCAATCGATTGGCATGGGATATTACCCAGATCTGGGAATTTCTTGACGCGTGCACAATCAACCGGGCCAATGCGGGCAGTAAATCCGGGTGCAGGCTGGTTTCAGGTTCGTTCAGTACCATCAGGGCGGGTGGTCTTGGTGTCAGCAACGCGGCAATCCAGAGAATAAAACGCAGGGTACCATCGGACAGTTCAGCGCCCGTCAGTGGTCTCAGTAAGCCTTTCTGGTAAAACTCCAGTGAAAAACGGCTGTCTTCGGTGGTAACTACACGAAGCCGGCAGCCCGGGAACGCATCCTCTATGGCGGTATCCAGTGCCTTGCGGTCACCGATTTCAATGATGGTCTGTAAAGCGGCGGCCAGATCTCGGCCATCGTGGTGTAAAACTGGTGTCCGAGTGCCCAGCTGGGGTTTCCTTGCCGGAGCCTCGGCATCGGTTCGGAAGTGGTCGTAAAACCGCCAGCTGCGAATCATCTCACGCACATGAAAGACTTCTGCAGCACTGGATGGGTCAGCATGTGCATCAAACAGACTATCGAAGTTGGGAATATGCTGTGTTACCACTTCCCATTGTCGATCATGGCGGATTTTGACTATGTTGCCCTTGCGCTCCACCAGTGCGGTGGCTGGTCGATAGGCGGGGCCATTGAAAATGCATTCGTGTTTGATTTCCGGGTCAAAGGTAAACGCTGACTGGTGGGGAATGGGCAGGCCAAGGGATATGGTGTACCCAAAGCTCTCACTGGCAAAGCCCAGCTTGAGTCGCACGACATTTTTCCGTTGGGTTCCCTGGATATCTACATCACCCCGCTTCATGGCATTGGTCAGTTCTTCCGGCCCAGCCCAGTAGGTGGAGTGCAGGCCACCTTCTTCAGCGAGTGAGTTGACGACACCGCCAGAGGCAGTTTTGGCCAGCAGCCGCAATGCCTTGTAGAGATTGGATTTACCGCTGCCATTGGGTCCCGTAATCAGGTTCAGTGAACCCAGTGGCAAAGTCAGTGACATGATGGAGCGATAGTTTGCTATGGATAGGGTTGTCAGCATGGCTTGGCCCAACTGTTCTTTTTTGAATTCAAATGTCCATTGGCTATATGTACAGGTAATCAGGCTTTAAAAATATAGCTATTAAATGCTTTGACACAAAACGATGAAATTCTTACATCACAAGTTATTCATCTGATGATAGTGCTGGAGTAGATCAAACTCATAAGCTTTATTTGTGCAGTAAACTGTTCTGGTTACTGATCAAGATGGGGTGTACTCGATGAACGTAAAAATGATCTGTGCTGTGGCTGTGGTCCTTATTCTTACGGGTTGTGAAAAGCCTGAAGATAAACCGGATGTTGATAATAAAACAGCCGAGGCGATCTGCAAATCTATGGAAAGCAGGCCTGGAGGGTGGACTAAATCTGAAGCAACCCCTGAGGTTAAGAAAGCGGTAGAGCTAGTGATCAAAGGGATGGAAAAGCCCTCGAAACTGAAAAAGATGCTTGCGGTTCACTCCCAGATAGTAAATGGCGTGAATTACGCACTGGAGTTTCAGCTGGAGAATGGCACGATCTGGAGCGCTATTGTGTATCGAGATCTGGAAGGAAAATATGTCATTACACAGACACCGGTTCCGGGATTATTCTGTGATCACTGATAAAGTGGGTAATAGTTGATCAGTCCTGGTTGATATTTTGCGACAGTATCTGATTTATGGAATCATGCGGTTCGATAATAATAATTCCGGCTGCTGTTGAGGTAACCATGCCTGATCAACCCCGTGTGCTCTGTGAAGTCAGGGAACACATTGCCTATGTCACCATGAACCGCCCTGAGAAGCATAATGGCCTTGATATGGCCATGTTTCGCGACATGATTGCCACCGCCAGAAAGGTTCGTAAGGACCGCTCGATTCGTTGTGTGATTCTTTCTGGCAATGGGCCCTCTTTTTGTGCAGGGCTGGATTTTCAGGCGGTCAATAAAGACCCGAGTATTGTGGCGAAAGTTTTTCTGAAGTTGCCCTGGACCAAGCAGAATATTGCACAGGAGATTGCTCATTGCTGGCGTGACCTGCCGGTGCCGGTCATTTCCGTCGTCCACGGTAACTGCTTTGGCGGTGGGATGCAGATTATCCTGGCCACGGATTTTCGCATTGCCCACCCGGATGCTAACCTCGCTATCATGGAAATGAAGTGGGGATTGATTCCAGATATGAGTGGCATGGCCACACTCTCCCGGTTGACTCGAATTGATATTGCCCAGGAGTTGACCATGACTGGACGTAAGTTCAATGCACAGGAAGGGCATGAATATGGCTTGATCAGTCGGCTGGCTGAAGACCCAATGGCTGAAGCCGAGAAACTTGCCCGTTCTATCTGTCAGCAGTCACCGGATGCGGTTGCGGCGGCGAAATACCTGTTCAAGAAGACTTGGAAGGCAGATACCTGGAAGGCTCTCCGTTGGGAGCGCTGGGTACAGGCCCGCTTGCTGGGACGTAAAAATCAGCGCATTGCCATGAAAAATGGCCTGAGCAAAGAGGGTGAACCTCTGCCGTTTATAGATCGACGTTCGTTTTAATGATATCTGTTTATCACGGTAATCAGCCACGGATCGCGGCATTAACGGGGTTCAGCTGTATGGAATAAACTGTGGGCTGAACGACAAACGACAGCTCCTCTTTAATATCGCCCACCGGTGTGGCCAGCTGCCAGTCAAAGTAATGGCAGATCATGGCCATCGTTGCCTTCATTTCCATCAGTGCCAGCTGACGGCCCGGGCAGAAGCGAGGGCCACTGCCGAATGGAATCATGGTTTCCGGCGAGTGAGGTTGAAACTGCTCCGGGTTTAACCATCGTTGAGGGTTGAAGGTCTCCGCATGGTGAAACCATTGATTACGCTTGCCGGCATATTCATTCAGGGTAATCAGTGATGAGCCTTTTGGAATCAGTACATCGCTCACCTGGGTATCCTGCAGACAGGTCAGATATAACAGGGGGGCAACTGGCTTGAGCCGCAGGGTTTCCTGAATAATGGCGTCCATCAATGGCAGTTTGTCCAGTTCTTCCCAGTTTGGTTCCTGGTGGTTACTGACCCTGCCTTGCAGCTCTGTTCTTAATTCTGCCAGCAGGTCCGGGTGGATGGAGAGATAATAGACGATCCAGCTGAGGGTATATGCGGTTGTGTCTTCACCGGCCAGCAGCATGGTAATAATGCTGCCGAATAGTGCGTCATCACTGGTATCACCCTTGTGATCGCTTTGTATCAGAAGGGATTCGAGAAAGTTACCGGGCTGTTCATTCAGTTCCGGATGTTCAGCCATTTTCTGTCGCGTCTGGCTGATGAATTTAAAGACGTGTTTACGAATGATCTCAAGAGAGTATTCCAGACGTCGGTCTGCGGGAAGTTTGATGTATCGCCAGTAAGGAAAGGGAGAGTTCAGCCGCTTCCAGAGAACCGGAAAAACGCGCTTCAGATGTACCTGAAACTCCAGATGATCATTTTCCAGGGTGTTGATGTCGTACCCCATGGTAAGGGCAGTGGTGACATCCACGGTCATCTTCATCATATCCTCCTGGACGGATACGGGATGGTGTTTTGATGCCAGGGTTTGCCAGCGATTTTTTAACCGCTGGGTCGTCTGAATAATGGTTGGGTAAAAGTGTTGCAGATGCCGTGCATCCAGACCCCGAACCGTGGTTTTTCGATTGGATTTCCATTCACTCCCTTCCATGCTGAATACACCGTGAATTCCCAGTTCCTGAAATACCGGTTTAATGGATCTGATGCGGGAGAATCGATCAGGGCGCTGTTTCAGTACCTGCAGGATGGTTTCTGGATCGGCTACGACGGTAAAGCGCTCTGGGCCCAGCTTAATGTTGAACAAGGCACCGTACTGGTCACACCACTGTTCCAGCTGGAAGTGAAGGGCATGCATATCCAGTCCGATCAGATTACCTACGATTGGGAACGTTCTGGGGCCTGAAAGATCACAGATCTCGCGAAGCGGTACTTCAGAGTTTAATGGGGCTTCATCAGTTGCTGCATTTTCAGGCATGGACGGTACCTTTTTGACGGCAGTTGTAACTCGTAAGGATTGAAACGGCGATGAAGTAAGAGGTTGTTATGTATCTTATACAAAGCATTACATTGAGTGTGTTTATTGATCAGAAAATAATGACGCACTCTGTTCTGCCATGTTCAGTATCACGATCGTAGTTCAAGTCATCGTCATTGGCCTGCTGATGAATATCATCCCATTTTGCCTTCAGCTCGTTATATAAATCCGAACATTGGGTTTCTCCATGATATGACAGTACATCAGACATTTTTCTTGCGGCTTTCAGCGCATGGCTGTGGTGAGTCATTTCATGTTTCATCAGTGCATTGTAATAGCAGTTGAATTTCGTATTGATCAGGGTGTCCTGCTTTGCGGTGTGGCTCAGTTTGGGCATACTGATACTGGTGGTCAGGTTAATAGTAGCGGTATCTACTTCACACTGACCATTGCCCAACTGCTTTGAGGTGTACTTCCATTCAACCAGCCACTTGGTATAGCCATGATAGCCATGGGGTGTTGTTTGATCGATGGCTGAGGCGATGGTTTCTGCAGAGAGAGGGGAGATCGTGTAGTGCTGGTAATCAATGGTGTCTTTAAAGGTGATTTTATCGTCGATACTGGCAGAGGTTGTCAGGTTTCTGGGCTTGCTGATTGGGAGCTCTGTTTCAACCAGACCATCTGAATTCTCCGAATCAATAACAGCGACCAGCTGCCATTTGGATTGAGGTGCTAAGTGATTGCCCTCACTTTGACTATAAGGTTTCAGGTGAGCCAGAATTTTAACCGGGTAGAGGTTTTTCAGATACACATCTTTTAAATCTTCGCTACTGGCTTTGTGAGTGGCCTGATCAGAGAAAGCATGAGTTTGAAATAGACACAACAGTAGAGTTGCCGCTAATAACTTATAAACGGTCATAGCAGAATCCAGAAAAAAATGGGGAAGGTATATGTCGAATGGCGTTTATTTTATAGCACTGTTTTTATTGAGTAGATGTGACTTTTTTCAGTAGGCTGGTGATGAATTTTTGAATATCTCTTGTCTGTTATGTTATAACACTTTTGCATCTTGGTAGCAGGTACTGGCGGGACCAGTACCCGGTGAGGGTAATTCCGAAGGGAATCGCAGAATATGAGCATCAGCCTCAACTGGACAGACCGTGGGGAAAACAGAAGACGATTTCTGTCCTGTCTGATGGTGGCTGTTTATCTGTTGGTGGTGCATTACACTCTGAGCCACGTACATACTGCATCGGACGAGAACCTGCAGTCTGAAATATCCTGGCAGCATCCCGTTATTTCTCTGGTTGATGATGCAAGTGATAACCAGAGCACCGAGCACCGCCATTCATCCGCTTGTATGCTGGTGTCTCAGGCTTCTTCCCCTGTCCACTTTTTCAAAGCAAAAGTCCTTTTTGGTTCATTTCAGAACGACCGACCTTATCTTTTCTCGATTCATTCTTCGACCCCAACCAAAAGGCATACCCGCGCACCTCCTGACTACAAAGTCTGACGTTTGATTTTTCATTCATTATTTTTGTTTCAGGATTTTGTATGCGTCACTTTTCAAAAATGGCCGTTGTCACCTGCACCTTACTATCAACTGGCGTGCTGGCTGATGCCAATCGCCATGCCGATGCCCATGTGCATGGTGCCGGTCATTTAAACTTTGCCATTGAAGGTCATCAGGTTCATCTTGAGCTGGAAACACCGGGGTTTGATATTCTTGGCTTTGAATCCATTACTTCAGACACTCAGCGCGGGCAGCTTAAAGATGCCCTGAATGAACTGAAAAAAGACGATTTATGGTCTTTTACACCGGCGGCTTCCTGTACATTGAAAACGGCATCGGCTTCGGCCAGTGGTGAGCATGGAGAAGGTCATCATGACCATCATGCGGATGCCGATGATCACCATGACTCGCACCATGATGATCATGGACATGACAAGCACCATGCAGAGGCAGACGACCATCATGAATCACACCATGATGATCATGGGCACCACAAGCAACATGCGGATTCAGATGATCACCATGAATCTTCGCACATGGATATTGCCGCCACTTATGTTTATGAATGTGCCAATATTGCCAAGCTCAACAGCATATCGACCCAACTGTTTCAGCGGTTTGGCAACAGTGAGCAGTTGAAGGTTCAGGGTTTTACCGATTCAGGTCAGATAGCAGGGCAAATGAGCCGTCAGCGACCAGAGGTGCGCTTCTGATATGAGCAGTCTCCGTCAACCGGTGATTCATCTTAAGGGTGTCCAGTTTGGCTGGAAGCCGGGAACTGTGGTTCTGGATATACCGGAGCTGTTGGTCAATCAGGGTGAGAAAGTGTTTATCCGGGGGCCTTCAGGATCGGGTAAAACGACGCTCCTGGGACTTCTTGGGGGAGTGCTCACACCGGTTGCCGGTGATGTGTCTGTGCTTGGAAATGACATTGGTCGTTTTTCTTCGGCGCGGCGGGATCATTTCCGGGCAGATCATATCGGTTTTATCTTTCAGATGTTTAACCTGATTCCTTATCTATCAGTGATTGAGAATGTCACACTGCCACTGGGGTTTGCCAGAAAGCGTCGTGAAAGCGTGCAATCCATGGGTGTTGATGCCGGGCAGGAAGCGATTCGACTGCTGAATCACCTGGAGCTTACGGATACGCAGCTGCTACAGAGGCCGGTAACCGAACTCAGTATTGGTCAGCAGCAGAGAGTAGCTGCGGCCAGAGCGTTGATTGGCCGCCCTGAACTGGTGATTGCGGATGAACCGACGTCTGCTCTGGACAGTGATACCCGTGAGGCATTTATCCGCCTGCTGTTCACAGAGTGCGAGGCTGCTGGCAGTACACTGGTTTTCGTCAGCCATGACTCTGCCCTGGAAGCCTTGTTTGATCGTTCGGTTGCCCTGAATGAAATCAATCGTGCCAGTCAGCATCGGCCATTGTCAGCAGAAGTATCGGAGGTGGTTTGATGTCGATTCTTCATCTGGCGGTGAAAAGTCTGAGTAACCGGAAAACGACGGCATTGCTGACTATTTTCTCCATCGCTATCAGCGTTGCTCTGTTGCTGGGCGTGGAAAGGGTTCGGGTTGAGGCACGAAACAGTTTTACCAGTACTGTGTCTGGTACCGATCTTGTGGTTGGAGCCCGGAGTAGTTCGCTTAACCTGCTGCTCTACTCGGTGTTTCATATTGGTAATGCGACCAATAACATCACCTGGGAAACGTATCAGGATCTGTCCACCAATAAGGCGGTCGCCTGGACGATACCCATTGCCCTGGGGGACTCCCATCAGGGGTATCGCGTGGTGGGTACCTCTCAAACCATGTTCGAGCACTTTCGTTACGGTGATGATCAGCCCATCAGCTTCAGAAATGGGAAACCATTTGATGATCTCTATGATGCAGTCATTGGCTCTGAAGTGGCGGCGGTTCTCGGCTACCAGGTTGGACAGGAGATTGTCCTGAGTCATGGCGTGGAAAGCAGAGCTCTGCAGGAACATCAGGATAAGCCCTTCAGGGTGGCTGGTGTGTTAGCGCCTACCGGAACTCCTATGGACAGGGTGATTATGATCTCCCTGGAGGGGATTGAAGCGCTGCACATTGACTGGGTCAATGGAGCGGCGCCCAATGCACTTTTCTCGGTGTCTGCCGACAGGGCGCGAGCTATGGATTTGCAACCCTCCAGTATTACAGCCTATTTTGTTGGCCTGAAATCACGGGTGGCCGCTTTTCGTTATCAGCGGGAAGTAAATGAGTATCGTCAGGAAGCGCTGACGGCTATTTTGCCGGGTGTGGCTCTTGGAGAACTCTGGCAGCTGGTGGGTTCAGCTGAAAAAGCATTGCTGGCTGTTTCAGTGATGGTGGTGATTGCGGGGTTGGTTGGCATGTTGACCACTATTCTCACCTCCCTGAATGAACGGCGAAGAGAAATGGCCATTCTCCGCTCGGTAGGAGCCCGACCCGGGCATATCTTCACCCTGATGATTACCGAGTCCCTGATCTATGCCATCACTGGCACACTATTGGGTTTTGTAATGATGTATGGAATGCTGTTCGCCATTCAGCCAGTATTGCAAATGCAGCTGGGTTTGCACATTACCATTGCGCTGCCGGGGCTATTTGAGCTGGTTCTGGCGGTCGCCATCATTGTTTCGGCGACCATACTGGGCGCAGTGCCTGCCTGGCGAGCCTATAAAAATTCATTGGCAGATGGTCTGACGGTCAGGCTGTAGGAGAGCGAATAATGATAACGAGAAGACAACGCTTTGGCTGGATGGCACTGGTGCTCATGGTACCTTTTATGCTGATGGATTTTGCCATGGCGGCAAAGATTGAGCCCCCAAAGGCGCCTCCAGTCAAAGAGATTAACTGGGATGACCTGATGCCTCCGGTGGATGAGGAAATTGTCCGAAAGTATGAGGCGGGTGAAATCAGCCAGGTTGAGGCTATTGATTATATTGTTAAGTTGGGCAAGGTTCCTGTAAAAGACATGGACCAGCAGCGGGTTAAAATTCCCGGTTACCTGGTGCCATTGAATATAGGTAAGGATCAGTCAGCAACAGAGCTGTTACTGGTGCCCACGATGGGAGCCTGTGTTCATGTACCACCACCACCACCCAATCAGACAATTTTTGTTCGCTATGACAAGGGTATTAAAGTGACGGAAGCGGGCTATACACCCTACTGGCTGGAAGGGGTGATCAGGGTCGAGAACAATACGTCTGAGTACACTGACGTTGTCTATGCCATTACGGTGGAAAGTATAAAGGAGTTTGAATAATTACCGTGCTGTGCTTTGTTTAACCAGGGCACAGCGACTTCACTATTAGTTGTGAACACTTCCCCTGATCGTGTTATAACATCCTTTCCCGATTGCCCCCTGATAACCGTATTGGCGAGTGACCATGGAACCTACATTGCATTCTGCTACGTCCCCCATTGTCTACGAGATTGCTGAACTGCTGATGTCCAGAGAGTGGACCTTGTCTACCGCTGAATCCTGTACCGGTGGTGGAATAGGTCATGCGTTAACTGCCATGCCCGGTAGTTCGAACTGGTTTGAAGGGGGCGTTATCTGCTATGCCAATGGCGTGAAAAGCCGGCTGCTCGATGTGCCCGAAGTGATCCTTAATAAGTACGGTGCGGTCAGTGAACAGGTTGCCGTCAACATGGCTCAAGGCGTTCGTAAACTCCTGAGAACGGATATTTCTGTTGCTGTGACCGGGGTTGCTGGCCCCGATGGAGGCACACCGGAAAAACCGGTCGGAACGGTATGGATTGCCTGGAGTACGGGTCAGGAAACGGCAGCCAGACAGTTTCACCTTGAAGGTGACCGCGACCAAATTCGGGAGCAGACGGTGTTTCAGGCTTTGCAGGGGATCCTGACGTTATTAACCTGAAAAAATATTCGATGTTGTCGAAGCAATAAATATACTGGACAAATAACCAGTATCTGTTTAAATATACAGTATTACTTTTTAAGCTGTTCCTGATGAAGTCAGAATCGAACTGAGGGCGTAAAGAATGGATGATAACAGAAAAAAAGCGTTGGCAGCAGCACTTGGCCAGATTGACCGACAGTTTGGTAAAGGCGCCATCATGCGGATGGGCGATCAGAAGCAGGAAGCGATTCCTGCTATTTCCACCGGCTCTCTGCAGCTGGATATTGCACTGGGTATAGGCGGTCTGCCAAAAGGCCGTGTTATCGAAATCTTTGGCCCTGAGTCTTCCGGTAAAACCACATTGACCCTGAGCGTTATTGCCCAGGCTCAGAAGCAGGGTGCGACCTGTGCCTTTGTCGATGCGGAACATGCCCTCGACCCGCTGTATGCCGGAAAGCTGGGTGTTGATGTTGATGACCTTTATGTATCCCAGCCAGACACGGGTGAGCAGGCGCTTGAAATTACCGATATGCTGGTACGTTCCGGTGCTGTGGACGTGATTGTTGTTGACTCGGTGGCAGCCCTGGTCCCCAAGGCTGAAATCGAGGGAGATATGGGCGATTCTCACGTTGGTCTGCAGGCTCGTCTGATGTCCCAGGCTTTGCGTAAGCTCACCGGCTCCATCAAACAGACCAACTGTATGGTGATCTTCATCAACCAGATTCGAATGAAGATCGGTGTTATGTTTGGTAATCCGGAAACGACCACAGGTGGTAATGCTCTGAAGTTTTACTCCTCTGTCCGTCTTGATATTCGTCGTACCGGTGCGGTCAAGCAGGGTGATGAGGTTATTGGTAACGAAACTCGCGTTAAAGTTGTGAAGAACAAGGTTTCTCCTCCTTTCCGTCAGGCAGAATTCCAGATCCTTTACGGTCAGGGCATCTACCATATGGGTGAAGTGATTGACTTGGGTGTGAAGCAGAAGCTGATCGATAAGTCCGGTGCCTGGTACGCCTATAAAGGTTCCAAGATTGGACAGGGTAAAGCCAATGCTGCCCAGTACCTTTCTGATAATCCGGAAGTGGCTGCTGAAATCGAAGGGCTGATTCGTGATGAGCTAATGAGCTCTCCAGAGAAAGATGCGGCTAAAAAAGCTGAGGCTGAGGCCAAAAAAGATTCAGGCAAGAAAGCCGATGCTGCTGAAAAAGTACAGCAGGACGAGCTGCTGGCTGAGTAATTGAATGTCTGCTGATGCTGCTCAGTTAGCTAAGGATATCCGTCGGTCGGCAATGGACTTGCTGGCTCGACGGGAACATGGTTTTACCGAGCTGACCCGAAAGCTCGCGGGCCGTTTTCCCCAGGAGCTGGTGATTGAAGCGCTGATCCGTCTCCGGGAGGAGCGGTTGCAAAGTGACGACCGCTTTGTTGAGAGCTACGTCTACAGTCGTCAACAGCGAGGCTATGGTCCGGTTCGTATTAAATCGGAACTGTTTCAGAAAGGGATTGATAGCGAGCTGATCGGTCAATACCTGCTGGAGCAGGATGATCATTGGGATGAGCTGGCAAAAGAGGTAAAAGAACGAAAGTTTGGAGCCTCTGCTCCCCGGGATAATAAAGAGAGAGCCCGACAGACCCGTTTTCTGGCCCAGCGGGGCTTCTCAATGAGCCAGATATACTCATCTTTCTCTTCTTCATAATCGCAATGTTCACAAACACTGCTATGTTAACCCGCGGCTTCAATGATCATCATCATGGCGGTTGAAGCGGTAGGTGGGGCCAATAATCGCTTTCTTTGTGAACGCTGTGTTCTCTGTGATTTTATACCAATCGAACTTTCTAACTCCCTATTGCGCTGAAGGTTTGAGCCTTAATCCTGCGTTGGCGATCGTCGCCATAGCTATGGCTATGACTGCTCACGCCGCCTTGTCTTAAGGCTCAAATCTTCATGCTCATCACGGGAGTTAGAAAGCACGATTGGTATTAAAAACTTATAAATGACGGATTACGTAGTCGAGCCCGCCTTTAACCGCTGCAACCTGAGCATCGTTACACTCTTCATCGGTCACTTTTGGGCTGTCTGGATAGACTTCCGTTGTCGTCCCGTAGGTGCAGCTGGTGACACCACCGCATAAGCCAAGTTTAACCATTGGGTAATGGATCACACCATGCTGAACCATGGGCGAGTCGATAAGATTACCTTTCTCGTCAGCTGGCGCTATATGAGTGACGTTCGCCACGGACTCAATAATGGCTGCCTGAAATTCTGGCTGAGGGTTTTCACTATCACCAACGGTGTAAAAACCATCAGGAATACTGCAGGGGACATACTCAATACCGTTACGGGCTGCCAGGGCAGGGCGGAACTCGGTTTCATCTGTATCTGTGGTTTCGTGCAGGTCAAAATGGACGAGTACATTATCCAGTGTTGCAACCAGCTTCATCAGGCTGGCTGATTCTTCAGAAGGACTGTCCTGGTAAAAGGAACGGTTTGGATCAACTGCGTTCGGATTCCAACGATTTATGGTTTCATAACCCCAGGGGCTGACACAGGGGGCAGCAACAACGTTAAAGTGTTCCTGGTAATGCTCTGCCATGGTATCCATAAACTTGATCGCACCGTGAACACCACTGGTTTCGTAACCATGTACACCGCCAGTGATCAGAACGGTTGGCTTATTGCTGTCCCAGTTTTTACTTTTCAGACAGAATAATGGAAAACGTGCTTCATCGTAAGAGAGTGCACCGTACTGTTCGATGTCAAAGCGGTCTCCCAGGGCTTTGATTTTGGGAACCACTTCCTCCTGATATTCACGTTTGATGGCCGTTTGCTCGAGCCAGGCTTTGCGCTCCGGTTCTCCCCATGGTTTGCCATTGGTTCCAACTGGGTATCTGTATGTAGTTTGCATATGACCTTAAACAGCTTGTCTGAAATGAATGGCCCGAATATTAAAAGATCAAAGTATGGTGGCTTTGGGGTTATTAACGGTGCCGCCGACATCTTACTGTTCTGAGCCGCTTTATCTCAAGAAATCATTGGCTGGTTTTGTAGCGGACAACCATTTATCAACAGGCCCTAATGCTCTTTCATTCCTATGGATGAAACGGTATAGGTGCCAAACCAACCAGATCCTGGGTTTTCATAGAATGCCATAAGTTCATCGAACAGGGCGTTGTGGTTTTCGATGTTGTCAAATAGGCCAGATGCATCCAGTTGTTTTAAGGTCAGGCAGGTCAATATTGCCATATTTGAACCACCAGTGGCCCAGTCAGATTGAATTTGTGCCCGAACACTCTTGAGTCCAGAGTTCACCATTAAATTTGGGATGACTGGGCCAATACTGAAGTCCATTGTTTTATTTGCAGCGGCTGCCAGCTTGTGGAGATAGGTTTTTAATTCATTACTTACTTCAGGTAAGTGATCAAGGTAGTCCAGGTCGATAAGGTCCTGAATAAATAAAATACCGCCAGCTTTAAGCGCTTTAGTGCAACGACTAATCAGTGCTTGATAGTCTGCTCCAACCAGGTGGCACAGAACGATTCGCATGTAAATCACATCGTATCGATTAATGCCTAGATCATAATCCAGTATATCTGCGTGAATTGCTGTAACATTGCTTTGCCTGCTGGAAATACCCGATAAAAACTGATCATCAATATCTAGTATATCAATCTGGCCTTTCGGTAAGACTCTGTCGGCAGTCCAATGAGCCATACTGCCATTACCAGGGCCAATTTCGAGGCAGTAATCACCGGGTTTGATAAATTCCAGCCAGGACTGCGTTGTTTTATCACAGGCATTTTGCAGAGCGTTAAGCCGCTCTTTTGCCCGCTCCCAACGATTGGATAATGCATAGGCATGTGAGCTGTCCCTTGAAGGGGTTGTTGTGCTGGCGTCTTCAGTCATTATTATTCACCATGGGTGTGGATTGAGAGCGCCCCCTAACTTAAGCATAAAAAAGTGAGATGTTTGTTGGGTTTATCAGCTTAATGACCACAGTAAACTGGATAAAAGTAATTCGATGAAAAGTGAGTGTCAGCCTCGAAAACATTCTACTGATGGTGCCTGCAGGCAATGTCGGCTGCCGGAACATGCCTGTATCTGTGCATTGATCCCGAGAGCAGATTCATCTGCCTGTTTCTGGCTGATTACTCATGACAAGGAGTTTGATAAGCCAACCAATACCGGCAAGTTGATTCAAGCCATGATGCCGGATACCCGGTTATTCAACTGGAGTCGCACCGTGCCTGATGAGCAGCTTGTGTCGTTATTGGATGACCCTGCGTATCAGCCAGTACTGCTCTTTCCAGCGGAATACGCGGTTGAAGTGCAAAGTGAAAAAGCATGTTGGAGCCGACAGGCGATGGATGGCAGGAAGGTTGCCTTTATTATTATTGATGCGACCTGGCAGCAGGCGCGAAAAATGTATCGCCAGAGCCCTTATCTGCAAAATCTGGATTTGCTCAGCCTGAAGCCTGAGGAGCCTTCCATCTACAGCCTCAGACGAAACCGTCAGAGTCAGCACCTGTGTACTGCAGAGGTTGCCGCGCAGGCGCTTGAGCAGTTGGGAGAGCGCCATCACCGGCAATTGCTGGAGGCTGTCGTTCAGGTGTACTGTGACCGTTATCTGTGGGCCCGAAAAGGCCAGAAGCGTGAAGAAGACGCACGGTCGATTCGAATTCTTGAAGGGGGCTAGAACGTTTTCTGGAAGAAAACAGCATAAAAGCCCTTTATTGGTATTGTGAAATGATCATTTTTCTCTGCCATTCCTATATAATGCCCGTTTGCCTTAATTTAGAGATAACTCCCCCGGTGGGAACTGTATATGAAGACTAACGAAATACGTTCTGCTTTTCTGGAATACTTCAGGGAAAATGGTCATGAAGTGGTTGCCAGTAGCTCTCTGGTGCCCCATGACGACCCGACCCTGCTGTTTACCAATGCCGGGATGAACCAGTTTAAAGATACTTTTCTGGGTCGTGAACAGCGCGACTACAAGCGGGCAACTACTTCTCAGAAGTGTGTGCGTGCCGGGGGTAAGCACAACGATCTGGACAATGTCGGTTATACCGCCCGTCACCATACCTTCTTTGAGATGCTGGGTAATTTTAGCTTTGGTGATTACTTCAAGAAAGAAGCGATCCATTTTGCCTGGAACTTCCTGACCGGCACTCTCCAATTACCGAAAGAGCGTCTCTGTGTCACGGTTTATGCCTCTGATGATGAAGCCTACAATATCTGGTTAAACGACATTGGTGTTTCAGCGGACGATATTATCCGTATCGGTGACAACAAAGGTGCGCCTTACGCATCTGATAACTTCTGGCAGATGGGTGATACCGGCCCCTGTGGTCCATGTACTGAGATCTTCTTTGATCACGGTGACCACATCTGGGGGGGGCGTCCGGGGACTCCGGAAGAAGACGGTGACCGTTTCATTGAAATCTGGAACATTGTGTTCATGCAGTACAATCGTCAGGCCAATGGCGATATGCAGCCACTGCCCAAGCCGTCTGTTGATACCGGTATGGGGCTGGAGCGTATTGCTGCCGTCATGCAGCATGTGAACAGTAACTATGAAACGGACCTGTTCCAGTCTCTGTTGAACGATGCGTCTGTCTTGCTGGGTGGTGTTGCTACAACCGAAGGGTCTCTTCGAGTTATTGCTGACCATATCCGCTCCTGCAGCTTCCTGATCAGTGATGGTGTTATGCCGTCCAATGAGGGGCGTGGGTACACTCTGCGCCGTATTATCCGTCGTGCCTGCCGTCATGGGCACAAGCTGGGAGCCAAGGAATCCTTCTTTTATAAGCTGGTGGGTTCACTGGTTAAGGTCATGGGCGAAGCTTACCCAGAGCTGGCGAAGAACCAAGCTCAGATTGAGCGCGTTCTTCTTCAGGAAGAAGAGCAGTTCACGCGTACCCTGGACAAGGGAATGAAGCTGCTGGAAGAGAGCATCGCCAACATGAAAGGTGATGTTATTGCTGGCGAAACCCTGTTCACGCTTTATGATACCTACGGATTTCCGGTTGACCTCACGGAAGATATTGCCCGTGAGCGTGATCTGAAAGTTGATATCGAAGGTTTTGAGAAAGCGCTGGAAGCCCAGCGTGAGCGCGCCCGTGCCTCCAGTAAGTTTGGCGTTGATTACAACAACCAGCTGGTAATTGAAGGGGCTACTGCATTTACTGGTTATGACAATACGGCTGGTCAGGCCCGTGTTCACTCTCTGTTTGTGGAAGGTGAACAGGTTGACCTGATCAGTGAAGGTCAGCAGGCAACGGTCGTTCTGGAGCAGACACCATTCTACGCAGAATCTGGCGGCCAGGTGGGTGATACCGGGCTGTTGAATTTTGCCACAGGCTCTTTGCGAGTCGTGGATACCCGTAAGCAGGGTGATCATCACCTGCACATGGTTGAAGTGGTGTCCGGTGAGCTCCGTCAGGGTGAAGAGGTTTCTGCCGGTGTTGATGCTGAAAAGCGTCATGCCACCTCTTTAAATCACTCTGCAACTCATCTGCTGCACGCTGCCCTGAGACAAGTGCTGGGCGACCACGTTGCTCAGAAAGGTTCTCTGGTTGACCCTGAGCGTCTGCGTTTTGATTTCTCTCACCTGGAAGCGGTCAAGCCCGAAGAACTCAAGACCATTGAGACGCTGGTGAATGAACAAATCCGTGCCAACACACCTGTCAAGACTGAGCTGATGGATATGGATGCGGCCAAAGCAAGTGGAGCCATGGCCCTGTTCGGTGAGAAGTATGCCGATGAAGTGCGGGTGCTCACCATGGGTACAAACAACTTCTCCATCGAGCTGTGTGGTGGTATTCACGCGAGCCGTACTGGTGATATCGGCTCTTTCCGTATTGTGGCTGAAAGTGGTATTGCTGCGGGTGTGCGCCGTATTGAAGCGGTGACCGGTGCTGGTGCTGAATCCTTTGTGCAATCACGTTTTACTGAGCTAAGCAACGCTTGTCGTATGTTGAAGGCTAAGCCTGAAAGTCTGGAAGCCAAGTTGCAGGCGCTGGTTGATCAGAGCCGTAGTCTCGAAAAAGAGATGCAGCAGCTGAAGCAGAAGCTGGCCAGCGCTGGCAGTTCTGATCTTGTCTCTCAGGCTATTGACGTTAATGGCGTTAAATTGCTGGCAACTGAGCTGGATGGTATTGATCCAAAGTCCCTTAGAGATATGGTGGACCAGCTGAAAAACAAACTGGGCTCCGGTATTGTTTTCCTGGCAACTAAAGCGGATGGAAAGGTACCGCTGGCTGCGGGTGTTACCAAGGATCTGACTGGCCGGGTCAAGGCAGGTGATCTGCTGAAGATGGTGGCTGAACAGCTGGGTGGTAAAGGCGGTGGTCGTCCGGATTTCGCCCAGGGTGGCGGTTCCCAGCCTGAGAATCTTGAAAAGGCTTTGTCGTCTATTAAAGGGTGGCTGGAGAGTCAATTGTAAGTAGTTTGACCAGAGCTGTTAGCTATTCTGACAAGTAAGTGTAATAACGGGCTGTTCCGCATAGGGCAGCCCGTTATTTATTGCCGCGAGGCATACACCCGAGTGGCGATTCGTGGTACATTCTGTCCTCCACTGAATGATAGAGATGGCAGCTTACGCTGTCCGGCTCCTGCCTGAATGTCTGTGTTCTGTAAGATTCAATGGGGCGTTACAGCAGGGAGCTGGTACAGGGAAGCTTGACCATGGGTCATGGCTGATTGAAGTAGAACGAATAAGATGGCGCTAATAGTACAGAAATTTGGCGGCACCTCTGTAGGCACTACTGAGCGAATTCAGGGCGTTGCTGACAAAGTCAAGGGGTTCCGTGAACAGGGGCACGACGTGATCGTTGTGGTTTCTGCCATGAGTGGTGAAACCAATCGGCTGGTTGAACTTGCCCATTCCATGCAGTCGCAACCTACGCCCAGGGAGATGGATGTTATTCTCTCAACGGGTGAGCAGGTGACGATTGGTTTGTTGAGCATGGCTCTTAATGAGCGGGGTTGTCCTGCTACTTCCTACACCGGCAGTCAGGTAGCCATTGTTACTGACAATGCTCATACCAAAGCTCGAATAAAACGAATTGACAGTGAACGCATCTTCAAAGACCTGGAGTTGGGACGTGTTGTTGTCGTTGCTGGTTTCCAGGGGCGTGATGAAGAAGGCAATATCACTACACTGGGGCGTGGTGGTTCTGATACCACGGCAGTAGCGCTGGCGGCGGCTCTGAAAGCGGATGAATGCCAGATCTATACCGATGTTGATGGTGTTTATACAACCGACCCCCGGGTGGTGGAAGGTGCTCGTCGGCTGGACAAGATTACCTTTGAAGAAATGCTGGAAATGGCCAGTCTGGGCTCCAAGGTTCTGCAGATCAGGGCTGTTGAGTTTGCTGGCAAGTACAATGTTAATCTGAGAGTTCTGCATACCTTCCAGGATGGCCCTGGAACACTGATTACACTGGATGAGGGTAGCGCCATGGAGTCACCGGTAGTTTCCGGCATCGCATTCAACCGAGATGAAGCCAAGCTGACGATTAAAGGCGTACCGGATATTCCCGGCGTGGCATCCAGAATACTGGGGCCGGTCAGTCGTGCCAATATTGAAGTGGATATGATTGTTCAGAACGTTGCTGAAGACAAAACCACTGACTTCACATTTACGGTTCATAGGAATGACTATGACCGGGCCACCGTGGTTGTCGAGCAGATCGTACAGGAGCTTGAAGCTCGTGAGTACGATGGCGATATGAAGATTGCCAAGGTGTCTATTGTGGGGGTTGGCATGCGCTCGCACGCCGGTGTAGCTACCCAGATGTTTGAAGCCCTGGCTGCTGAAGGGATAAATATTCAGATCATCTCGACGTCTGAAATCAAGGTTTCCGTGATTATTGCTGAAAAGTACCTGGAGCTTGCTGTCCGGGCGCTCCATTCCGCTTTTGAGTTGGACAGGGAACCAATGGAAGATAATGGGGTCTAAAACGTCAATATAATCAAAACCGTGGGCCTCGTGAGGGGCTCCGATTGCTCTTAGGCCGAACGTGCAAGATTGGCCGAGAGCATTGTTATCAAGCCCTCGAACCATTTCCGACAGGTAAAAATACGAATGGAAATCTTGAACTTGGTGACTAGACTGAGTTTGCTGAATAATTCTTAAGCATGAACGGTAGAGCTGGCATATACTTCATTACTTTAAACTGAGTACTAAAGCAGTTTGAAGGTCAGGCAATTTTAGATCTGATAGTGTCTGTACTGGGGTTGGTGTCGTATAATATCACACGATTATCTGGGTGATTTCATCAGCTTCTAACCAATGCACCAGCGTGCTCAGAATTGACGGTTGTTGACTTAACAGAGATGTAAATAAGGAGATTGAAATGCTGATTCTGACTCGCCGCGTAGGAGAGACCCTGATGGTAGGGGACGAGGTCACTGTCACTGTTCTGGGTGTAAAGGGCAATCAAGTTCGTATCGGTGTCAACGCACCAAAAGAAGTCGCCGTTCATCGGGAAGAGATTTACCAGAGAATTCAAAAAGAGAAAGAGCACAAGAAAGGCGGAACTGGTCGCTCTTATGAGGAAGATGAAGGTTATGAGTCTGGATATGAATCTGAGTCCGGATCTGAGTCTTACGAATCTTATTGATAACTCTAAAACTGTCGTTTATATCTCTGGTTTGAATTTTTGAGCCGTAAATAATCCTTTAAGACAGTTTTTATAAAATGCCTGATAATATGTCAGGCATTTTCGTTTTTATAAAACAGTGAAATTTCTTCTTTCCTATTTTACCTCACTGATAGTTTTAACCTGACTTCAATATTTATTACTTACTTGAGCAGGCCTCATAAACACCGGAGTCTTGCTGATTGATTATTTGCATTTCAGGGAACTGACGGTTTGAGATGAGAGTATTCTGTAAAACCTGATTTACCTTCCGTGTGAATTTCTTTCGCTGTTGACCGCCAATAAAAAGTGCCTTGAGCGCTGCTATGAAAGGGTATGGTGTCATACCAATTGCATTTTCTAAACCCTTATTACGCTGCTGAGCTGGACAGAGATTCTGCGTTGAAGTTCCTCGCCATGACAAATACCCAAGGGTATAAGGCTATGACTCGTCACTTCGCTTTTATGCCCTTCGAGTATTGTCTTTCTGTCCAGCTCACCATGCTCATAACGGGGTTAGAAAATTTAATGGGTATACTGTTTTTCAGACGATTGAGCTCTGCTCGAAAGTCTCATACAAGGCTATAAATGGGAGCAGCTCTCGAGATTGGGGTATAAAGCCTGTACCTGCCAGACAGGGGGGAGAAGTTAAGTGGAAAACAATCTGGCTATTTGGCAGGGTTAAAATGGCAGAGCTTCTACCTGCTACAACCCCAAGGCGCCGACAGCGGCTTTGGTTAAAAAAAGACTTGCTTTTCAAGGTGTTCACGGTAATATAGCCCTCGTTCCCGGTGAGGTGGCCGAGAGGCTGAAGGCGCTCCCCTGCTAAGGGAGTATACGGTTTGTAGCCGTATCGAGGGTTCGAATCCCTCCCTCACCGCCATATATTCTTCCTAATTCCTTGTTTTTACTCTTCTTAATTCATCAAGATTTCTAGTTTTTCCTTACGTGTCCAAGATGTGTCCATTTTGCTTAATGGGTTTAGTCTCACGGCGTCGCTTAATTTTCCTGTGCTGAATTTTACGTACCTTATGGACATCTTAATGTCCGGAGTGACTGAGGTGCTTTTCTGGCTTATCAGAACGTTGGAGGCATTTCATTCCGTTTAAATTCATACAAGATTCAAGACTTGCCCCAAGTATTTCAACCCTGAAGGTGCTGATCAATGAGGCAATGGATACCGTCAGTTTACTCCTGCTGCTTTAGCTCGCCTTGCTCCTTGAAGGTTTCTCTTGCACTGCCTTCTATGGCACTTTGAAGGAATTCAAGAAGGCTGGCTCGTTCATTCTTTGGTGGTAAATGGTCAGTTCCCTTTGTGGTTCTTTCAGACTTTAAAATAGTAGCTGCTTTTTTAAGGATGCTTTTATAAGGAGCATCTGTCTTAAAGGATAATTTATTTTCTTTTTGTCTGTATTTATTGATGGTTTTTAAAAGTTCGAAATATTCAGATTCTATCATGTCTTCTTCACTTTGCTCATACCAGCCGTTGACAACCTCTGCTATCTCCTGATCGACATTTTCTAATGGATTATCTGGTTCATTTGGTAGGCTTTTTAAATGCCCTAACCGCAATATGTGCATCGTTGTTTCTAGTATGGAACCTCCGATTGCATCTGCAGCAATGACAAATACGTGTGCAGAGGTAATCCAGGGCAGATCCAAATTTTCTATACCCAATATCTTTTGGGTCTCTCTGATTAATGACAGAATCTCTTTAGACTGCCTGTCAAACTCAGGAGCTTGCCAATTAAAATCAGCTTGATCACTACTTGGGGCTTCAGATGTTGAGGTTTGCCCTTGATTCTCATTACCGGCTTTTCTCATCTTGGTATCAGAGATTCCCACAGTTTGTTTTAAAGGGGCTACGTCGAAAGAAACCGTTTTATCCATGCTAGCATTTAACGATGATGAACCGGACTGTCCATTATTGCTTGAGGAAGCTTTAGTTGAGTAATTGCTTGGAAAAGGCTTAAGAGTGGGTGTCTGCTCGAGTTTTGAATTATTGGTGAAAGGTATTTGTTCAAATCGCGCTGAAGCGGTTTGTGCTGAGCTTCTTATCGAGTCTATCGATTGAGGGGCAAGGTGTCTATTATGAGAGTAGTTACTCCAGCTAGACGGGGCGCCAGTCTGTCCTCCAACCATATGCGTAGTTGGGTTGTAAGGTGCTCTTTGGCTTGCCTCATTTGTCTTGTTAAAGGCTCTTTGAGGTGGGTGACTTGACATCATTCTTTGAACGCTGTTGCAGGCAATTTTGTACGGGGGTGGGGCTGTTGGCCGATGCAATCTAGCATTTGTATGATGATGCGGGTCCATACTATGTGGGCGTTTATGCGGGAACAGAGGGTTGGCTCCATGCATAAACTTGTCTGATGTCTTGAGTTCAGGAAGCGGATGGGGATATCCCATAGCGAAAGTACTTCTGTCCATTCCGGAGCTTGGGTGTGCAAACGCAGGTTGATGGTTGAGCTGTTTACCTTGAGCTGATGGTAAAGGGTATGAGCCTGTCGCTCTTGATAAGGAAACATTTGGGTCAAATAAATGACCGGCTGAAGTACTAGTATGTTGGTACGAAATAAAGGTTGCTCCAGGACTATTCATGTGAGTGAATGCAGTTGCTGCTGGGCTTTCCCACAACAAATTTGGGTCTGCATTCATTCTTTCTCCCCGTTGACCCGTTCTTATTGCTTCAAATGGTTTTTGATTCCATTTCTCAGGGGGCGGAAAACTGCTTTCTGACTGGTTTTGAAAAGGTTCTGTAGAAGGGGGGCTATAAACCTGGTTCATTTGTATAGGCATAGATGGTTTACTGCTGGCTGTGAATGCCCCGGGACCAGTCTGTTTCGCTGTCTGATGGTGGGGAGGGTAGCTATTGGCACTGAAAGGAACCCAATTCTGAGTGGTGTTAGTAGGAGTGGGTTGATATACAGGCTGTTGATTAAAATGCAGCTGATTGGCATCAGCATGTTGAATGCTCCAATCTTTCATTTGGTTTGCTGGTAGTTGCCTTTGCTGAGAATCAGGCAGAACCGGTCTTAACCCTTGCGTTCGAATAGTTCTGGTGATGTTTATTTGTTCATGTTCAATGGTTTCAGTTCCGCCTGGTTCATTGGTTCCATATTGACCATAAGAGGGAGGCACTGGATTAGAGCCTGAGGTACAATAAAAATTACCATCTTGTGAAAATTTCAAATTCATAAGGTAAACCAACATTTTTGATTTAAATTGCTATAAAAAGACCTGTCCATAACTCATAAGTTCAAAATGCCTATGGGTGCTAACTGTTGTGCTGGGAAAATTTCACTCTGCAATGAGGTGTTGTTTGCCTGGTCTTTAGGTACAACTGCACATCTGATTTCTAGTCTGCTATTAAGATTGCTCCTCCATGAGCATCCCTTAAAAAAAATGCAGTTACTCGCTCTCTCTAACTATCATTTCAGTCAGTATGTAAGTATTAACAAAAGCTCTTTTTTCATTTTACGAGCTATGACGGAGCAACTTTCGATCTTCTTGATTCAGGTGTTCACGATGACTGCTGATTCCATTTTATTTAATAGTTCTATTCTTACTTCGTCGTTTAAATGCTCTTTGCTGAATTTGGCATATTTCATGGTTATCTTGATGTCAGCGTGAGCGAAGATACTTTACAGTACACGAATGGTTCCGCCATTCATCATAACGTGGCTGGCAAAGGTATGGAGTAGTACATAGCTGACCTGTACTCGAACGGTTCTGACTCCAGAGCGCAGTAAAGCCCTCCTGAATGATTCCTAGTAGTTGTTGAACTCTCCCTTGTCCCTGATGTGCTGCTTTGCTTTCTGGAACAATGATCCTCTCTGTAACACAAATAGTAAGAGAGCACTCAACTTGGTGATGGTTCCAGTGGTTATGATCCTGAGACTGATGTCTTCCGGTTTGAGGTACGATTCCACCACTCCGTGATCCAGCAGTTTGCCCTGGGAACCTGCAATAAAGAAACTGGTGAAATTGGCGTCAAAATGAACACCTACTCCGAGGTCATCAAGCATATACAGGCACTATGGAATTATGGTCTGAGGTCTTTCAAGCTCAAATACAATAGCAACTACCTTGATCCGATCTGGACAATCCTGCTGGAAGATATCGTCTTCAAATACCCTGAGTCCGCCTACAAAGAAAACCTTCATTACAAACGGTACTATAAGAAAGCTACGTCTTTTTCAGGCAAGAACTACCAGCTCTATATAGGCAACCTCCTGTCAGCCTGTGCGAGAAAGGGATTGAAGTTCAAAAGGGTGCTTAGCGAGCTACAGGGGAGCGTGATCTGGGATGATATTGCTTTGCACTATGAGAAAAATAACACGACAGAAAATTAGCTGATTGAGCGACTACGGGAATCCTACCAAGAGAGAATACTGATGGGATACAGCATATAGCCAATAACAGAAAGGGGATAAACCCCAACCTGTTATTTCTTGGTAGAGCGAGTCGGTTGCTCCGGTGAGGACTGATTTTTCAGGAAGTCGTGAAGGATTTCCAGGATGGCAACCAGTTCATCGACTTCGGAATTATAACTTTCGCGGATCACTTTGGTGGTGTATTGGCTCAGTTCTGCGATTTCATGACGCTTGGTTTCAAGCTGGTTTTTGGTCAGATGTGTCAGGATGCAGAGCATTGAGTTAGTGAGTGTTTTCATGATGTCTTACCTCGTTTGCTGAATGTAATTTGTCCAGGAACGACAAGTAAGGACGTGTCCAAAAAATGTTTTGTCCGTAGAGGCAACAGATTTATTGGACTAAGTCTGGTGTTGTTCAAAATTACCGGTATTCAGCAGGAGGTAGGCATTCAGAATAAACCTGACATATAGATTCAAACCCCTGAATATAGTCCAGATTAAGGTTGAACCAGTACATGGAAGCGCGGAGTAGAGCCTTGATTGCCAAGTGATGAGCTATAAGTATAAGACGATGGATTAATAGTGAAGGTTGTCTTTAATTCTACTGCTTTACCTGATACTTTAGTGCCGTTTTTATTAGCAACGGTTTACACCATCGAAAAATATTTCATCACAAAAGTTGTTGTTGAGCTATTTCATACCCTGCTCCCTGATGTCAGTAAAAGGCAGAAGAACAAGTGATGGACGGTAGTGTGCCTGATGCTCACCACTCTCAATCTGCTGTATGAGCATACAGTTATAATAAGAAATCGGTGATTTTGCTGAATTTCCAGAGTATATAGCGTACCCACAATTATCGATAAATAGTGGTAAAAAATTTATCTGTATGTTTTTAGAGAAATAATTTTAGCCTCTGGATCTTTATCGCGAATCTTGATTCTCGATTAATACCCATTCTCGCTTTACCAGAACATGGCTAGTACGGCTTAATTAAGTATCGTATTAAAAATGGATGATTTTCAATCAGTTGAAAGTTATAAAGTGAAATTATTCGTGCTGGTGTTCAAAGTGTAAAGCGGAATTCGCACTAATAAGCGTTATGTGTAAATAAAGATGAATCAAGATCCATACGTAGTATTCATAAATGCAAAAGGCAATGCCGTCTTTGCTGTAGTCGGTTGGCTTGGAGCAATTATTGGCCCATTATTCATAATTGGTGAATTTGGAAAATACACTAGCCCCTCCTTTTTATTTGGTCTGTGCCTGTTCCTCCTCTCATTAACAGTTATTGGCTATGGCATTAGAAGGCTTTTGCAAAGGGTTTACTCTGATTTCATTGTATACAGTTTAATTACAATGATTATTTTAGGGGCTGGAGTTACACATATGCTACTGCACCCAACATTTTGGTTCGGAAACACATAACAAGTGCATGGTGCGGGACGCTCTCTACGTTCGCGCCCCATATGCGGGCGTTATGTGTTCCTTCAAATTTGAGTAAGCCGATAAGTTCGATGACAAAAGAGTTAGCACTAGAAATTTTAAACGAGACGATTATTCACAATTGGTATTTCTATTTACTGATATTTTTGCTGTCCGCGCTTGGAGCATACATAGCTTCATTATTTAAAGGCGCAGGTAATGAAAAAGGAAAATATCTAGCAATTGAATCAAGCTTAAAAACTATTGAAAAACAGGTGGCTATAACCACTGAAACCTCAGAGTCAATCAAAACAGCAATTGAACATGATACATGGCGAAAAAAAGAGCTTGAATTGATAAAACGGCAAAAATTAGAAGAATATTTTCTCCATATTTCCGCGTTAAACAACAGCCTAAACAATGAGATGCTAGAAAAACTGTTTGGAGCAAAAGTTGATTATGACTCGCAGTGTTTTGATAAAGCTAATATGATTCAATCATTATATTTGCCTGAATTATTGGTAGAACATCATGAGCTATCCGAAGTTGTTGAAGATTTTACTCGTTGGGTATCAGATGGTTTATTTCTAATCGCAGAACAATCATCTAACGGTGTGGAAAACCCGCAACCAACTCGCGAATTTATGACCAAACAATCCGAATTGCTTTCAGCTTTAGCTAAGCCAATTTCTAAAACACTGCTTAAAGCTAGAGAAATAGCCCAAGAACTGAACACATAACAAGTTGCTTAAACGGACAAAAACAGCTGGCTTTTGCTCGTTCCTCGCTAATTTTAGCCAGCTATTTTATTGCCGCTTAGCAAAGCGTTAGAGGTATAAAAGGGTATGTGGAAGTATGTTCCTAATTGGCATTCTCTAAAGTCGTTAGGTAAAAGTAAAGTTATTCGATCTAGCTATTGGTGGTTATTCCTAGTGCCAATGCTAGCAAAGGTATTTGAAGCTACTGGGGATGAAATCTTAGTAACGATTTTGAATGCTACATTCAAAATTACTTTAAAACTCCCATTCAGTTGGTCTTTATTCTACTTTAGTGCCGTATGTTTCGCAGCGGCAAGTTTGATTTATTTAGTTCGCTGTCCTCAAATGATTGATGCGTATGAAAGTTTTGAAGATTGGGAGAAATCAGGAAGAGATCAAACTTCACTAATTAGAGGCTTTCTTTTTGCGTACAGAGATGATGCGGGTATGGCTCCTAATATTATTAGTGACAAAACTAAAGATTACTTCTTAAAACATCATCTCAAATACACAGGTGATTGTAGTAAAATAACTAAAGAATCACTTACTCCAATGAGTGTTATTAAAACAGGAATACCTAAAGAAAATTTAAAGGCTACATATTATTATGTTTTTGACACTTATAAAGTGCTCAGATCAAAGGCGCGCTTATTAATGTTTGTATTTTATACTATTGGCTTTTCATGTTTTTTACTTGTATTAGTTCAAAACTTCATTTACGTATGTAAATACCTCTAGACACTATGACTCCCGCTGAGTGGTAAAAAACTGGCCTCCGAATTAAACGCGGGCTAGCTTTTGCCAGAGCCGGTCAGGGAAATTGCCTGGCGAGCCCAGTTGAGATTATGTAAAAGGTATCGAACTCTGACAGCCCGTTTTAAAAATAAGAATATTGTCGTTGTTGCCATAGCAAGAGAACTCTCGGCCTTTATGTGGGAGATCGTGAATAAAGGGCTGATTGAATCGGGGCAGCAGGCTTAGAGGAGAAGTAAAAAAAGGCTCTTCTGCAAAGATCTGGAGGTTTACCTGTTCTGATATTGCAACCCCGGCCTGTGAGTAGTCCTCGGTCTTGTTAGGAGGTAAGGCAGTTAACTGTCGAACCCTCGATCCTAGAGAGAGGCAGGCTCACACGACGGATACATGAAAAGTGGTAACCAGCCCACGTATATCAGCTTGTCAGCCGTCGTTGATTCAGGTTCGAGTATCAAACATGTTGTATAACGAGTTTTTTATTCAGTTCAAACAACCTGCTTGACGGCGGAAGTCATATCAACAAGTGCCTGCAAGCGGACAGGTAAAACTGTCACTCAAATTGCGGAGCAATTTAAGCGCCATTTTTCGTGGGTAACACCAGCATGCTTGAATAAGTATCAATCGCCATAACCAGTGTATTCCCAACTCGATGAACTTATTATCGTCATAGCATTTGATTAACACAGCAATATATTTAAACCACTATGCCATATTTCATTGATCATAAAAACAAATTCAATTTAGAGCCTAACCCTGGCATAGGATTAAGAGAATGCCAATTAGGTGCAATATGGGCTCTAAAGAGTTATAAAACAAATGGTACTAATGAGATTGCATCTCTAATTAGTATGCCAACAGGCTCTGGTAAAACTGCCATTATGATGGCTGCGTGCTTTGAATTAAATTTAAATAAAATATTAATCATTACTCCTTCTAAAATTTTAAGAAGGCAAATTTCAAATCAGTTTAAAGTTCTTGAGATATTAAAAAAAACAAGTTGTTTAGAGGATAATGCTCCGTCAGTTCCTGTATACGAAGTAACAAATAGAAAATCTACCAGACAAGAATGGGTAGATATTTTAGAATCGAATGACGTGATAGTTGCTCACCCTAACAGTATTTCTCCTTATTTTGAAGCGTTAGCCCCAATTCCTGCCGAACTTATCGATGCTGTTTTCATTGATGAAGCCCATCACGAACCAGCTCCCACATGGTTAGCCTTATCTAAATTTTATAAAAACCAACTAAAGGTTTTCTTCACCGCCACTCCGTTTAGACGAGACAGAAAGAGAATGGTGGCAAAGTTGATTTATCATTACTCATTAAGTCAAGCATTAGAAAAAAACATTTTAAGACCTATTGAATTTAGAGGTGAGAACGTTGGCAATCACCGACATGATTCAGATGAATCACTCATCGAAACCGCAATCAATGTATTTCGAGAGGAGAGAACATTAAATCATTCAAGCTCAATTTTGATACGAACAGATAGAATCGAGTCAGCTAAAAGATTGATGCAATTATATAATAACAAAGGTTTAAAGGTCGATGTGATTCACTCGGACAGATCCCCATCAACTAATGAACGATTAATTCAACTAGTAAAAAATAGAGATCTAGATGGGCTAGTGTGTGTAGGAATTGCTAGCGAAGGATTAGATATTCCAAATTTGAAAATCGCCGTTTTACATTCAACTCCAAGATCTATCCCATATACGATACAATTTCTTGGCAGAATTTGCCGAACTCCAACAGACCAAGAAGGCCCAGCCAAATTAATAGCAAATACAGATGCTGTTCGTGGTGAAGTAAGGCGCCTATACAAATCTGACTCATCATGGAGCCAATTAATACCTCAAATCATTGATGAGCAAATGCAGCTTGCACGACACTACAGTTCAACTAAAGCGAAAGAAGAAGACTTTCTTATGCCTGAGCTAAGCGTTTACTTCAGCGCTTTAGTGTATACAACTCCAGATAACTTTAGATTACTTGATCAAATATCAAGCAACTCGGATAAATTCAAAATTGTACACTATGAGCAAGAGAGTGAAGATGCTCCAATTGTTGTAATCACAGCTTACAACAAACCCATCGAATGGGCTTCAAGAGAGATATATGTGGAAGACCTGCTTGATGTACATATCATATATCATGCCCACGAACACAATCTTTTGTTTGAGCTTACGACGAGTGAAAAAGCTCTTGATTCATTTAAAGATAGTCTCATTAATATGAAATTATCTAGATTAACTCATGGGAAACTATTTAAAACACTTTCTAAATTTTCTCAAAGTGACTATGTCATGGTAGGAATGAAAAATTCCACTTCATCTGGTTCTTCACACCCTGACTATAAAACTTTTATGGGATCATCAGTACAGGCATCAATAAGGTTAAGCGAAGGTAGAGTATTCGCTACTGGTCATGCAGTTTTAAGGTTGGATGAAGATAATACTTGGGGCATAGCAACACGAAAAGGCCGTGTATGGGCCATGAGAAGAGGTACAGCAACAGAATTTAAAGATTGGTGTGATACATTATGTACACTGATCAATGATGGGCCAATGATAGCAAACCTTCCTGGACTATCATTTTTAGCAAAAAGTGAACCTGCCACATCTATTAACGAAATCCCGATGGCAATAATTCCCGATGCTATTTTCTTCAAGGCTCATACTGTTACTATAAGCAGTCCGAATAATAAACCCATCAGAAACTTCACACCAATTATTACCCCTCAATCATTAGAAGATAACAAGAGACTTACAGGCGTCATTAGAATTGACGATTTAAGATTGAACTTTCTTTTTGACCTCGACAATGAAAATCCATGGACAATTGAAAATTCAGAAGATATTACAGTTTTCGCTGAGAGAAGAGAAGATACTTTAATTGAAAAAAACATCGAAGATGTTCTAAATGAATACCCTCCTTCACTTTCACTTCCAGATGGATCAATCATTGTTGGCAAGAACAAAGTAACGCCAAACACATCAATTGAAAAGTTACCAAGATATATTTGGAAGAAAAAAAATTGGGCTGGTTGTAATATTCGCCATGAAGCGTATATAGAAAGCCCTTCAAATCAATTACCAGTGATCAATCACACAATTGAGTTATTAAGGCCATCATTATCTCAAGAGGATATAATTTTTCTTGATGATGGAGCACATGAAATTGCCGACCTGATTTATTTTAACCAAAAAAAATCAAGCATTAATTTTATACACTGTAAATTTTCTGGAAGCAACAGCCCTGGTTGCCGAAAATCAGACTGTGATGAACTTTTTGCTCAAGCAATGAGGAGTATTCACTGGGTTTCTTCCCCAATACTTTTAGAACGCATACATCAGAGGTTAGCGAATGCTAAGAACTCACGCATTGTATATGGTACAAAACGGGGCTTAGATGAGCTGTACGATAATTACAGAGTTAGTTTATGGGATTTTAATATTATTCTAGCGCAACCTGGGTTTAGCATTTCACAGGTATCCGATAGAAATAGATCTAACAACAATATATATGAACTAACAATACCTATGTATGAAAGAATAACTGGTAGCAATGCAACTATAGAAATCTGGGGGTCATAGTGATAGAAAGTTAGCGTTCTTGCTGTTATTTATTCCGTGTATATGCCTAACAAGTGTGTGGTATTCGTCGCTTCGCTCTTGGGATGCCTTCGGCGCCCCACACGCGAGCATTATGCCTCTTCAAAAAAACAGATATGATAGAATCCAATTTTTTAAAAAAATGGCTTTTTGTATTCCTTATTGCAGTAGGGATTCATTTGTATGTAATGCATGGAGTTAATAGATATTCAGCCACAAAAATTAGTTTTGTTTTTATATCAATATCAGCTGTAATTACTTACCTCTATGGAATATATAGTTTAAATTATAAATATACCCAAGATAGAAAAATAATTCTCATTGCAGCATTAATTAGTGTATTGATTGCGGTGTTCTCAATCATTTCGGTTATGTTTTTAGAATCTTATACTAGAATTAGTACCTTAATTGCAATTTTTGCATGGTTTTGGGCTGCAATGGAGCCTGTTGCTAAAGAACAATCATAATGTAGATTTTTAAAAATATCTGGAAATCAGGAAAATTGTACAAAGCAATAGTAGCGTAACGAGTAGTACCGATATAAGTTTGCTTATCTTTTATACGAATGTATTTGTATTGGATCAAAAATTAAATTTTTGCATTTTTAACAAAGAACAATTAATCTTTTTTAATTCGGCGGATATGAAGAAAATATCAATATTAATTTCTCTGGTTTCATTGCTAGCTTGTTTTATTTGGTATGTTCGGGAGCCAGGATTTGAACCTTTCTTAACTGGGATAACTATTCTCAATGGGTTTATAGTTTTCCTTTTTACTCTAAACAATTTAGAAAGTACAAAATTTGAGAGCAATGAAACTGATAGTTTAAATATCGTTTATAGTGACAATTTTGAAATTAACAAATTATTTTCTCTAAAACTAAAGTCAGATTTCTTTAGGGTTATCAACTATTTTTCAAAGAAAATATCACCATATCTTTATGTGCTTATTTGCTTTGTATTTATTAAACGTTATGAAATGGTTGGAAATATAGCTTACTTGGTAAGTTTACCTCTAATTGGAATAACACTGTATTTAGCATATGCATATTCAACTGCATGGTTAAAACATCACACCGAAATGTAACAAATGCTTCAAATTCGTTCCTGTGCTTCGCACTTCCACATGATCTTGCCCCGCTATAGTGGACACTGCGATCCAGCTTAACGCAGGGACTTCTCCTCTGCATATCTAACCGGAAAAATAATTATTAAAGTGTCCAATAAGTGTCCACCAAACTGACCAACAACCACTTTCAACAACCCAAATGGACACTTTTTGTTTTTCTGATTCACTCTAACTTGTTGATATTTAAATAGTTCTTGCAGTGTTGCAAGGATTCGAATCCCTCCCTCACCGCCATTATCCCTTTTGTAAGTCCCTGATTTCCCTTTCTATAACAGCTCTTTTTACGACCATTGTCTTTTTCTTTTAACGAAAGGTCGACGAAAAAAAAACCTTATTCTCTCGACAAAAATCATTGATTCCCTATCTTATTCATTGCTTTCTGAAAACAGGTTGAGCCAAATTTGGAACACGGGTATTTATGGATATATGGGACTGTTTAGACTTCTGTAAGTTAACGTTACCGGCCTAGGTTATGTAAGTTCATCGCGACGTACTATTTAGCTACATCGGCAAGATGATGCAACATTGGGTCAATGTTACTAATTATCAGGTTGGTCTAACTGCTGGATCTGCTTATAGACCTCATCAGCTTCTGCAGTCAGTTGAGAGTATTTCCTAATATTCCCATTTCTTTGGGCATTCATTGCCTCTTCTAGCAAGGCAGAATGTCGCTTCTTTAGTTTTTTTGCTGGATTACTTCTGAGGAACGAAAACATTTTTATAGCCCCATTAAATCGTCATTACAACTTACGAAGAAATAGCAACTTTGGATTAGCCAATAAAAATCAAAACCAACAAAGCGATACTTTTTTCTATGTATTTCGTGTGAAAAATGATCCACGTAAAATGATGTTTGTACTGTATTGCACTAGCGGGTATATAAGTTTGGCAGACCCACCATACCAGGGAGTCTGCGATTAAGTCCCCGATAATAAGCTAATCTCTACTCAGCCCTTACTGGAGATTAGCCATGGATCAACAATTTGGTCGATGCCACGATCATCGAAGCTCCGACATCGACAAAGAGTCAGACGGGGCAATGAGATCCCCAAATGCACCAGACCAGAAAGGGTAACCAGTGGTATTTCGGTATGAAGGCAAATATTGTTGTCGATGCGCGTACAGGTTTGACCAATAGTCTGGTGACAACAGCCGCCAATGAAAATGACCTTAATCAAGCCAGTAACTTGTTGCACGGTGATAAACATTTTGTCTTTGCCGATGCTCGCTACAGGGGGGCTGAGAAGCGAAAAGAGCTCAATGCAGAAGCTGTACAGTGGCGTATAGCCGAACAACCAGGCAAGTTGAAGAAACTCAGGAAATATCCTCGAATCAATAAAGTCATTTTGAAAACGGAATACCTTAAAGCAACATCCTAGCCAAAGTGGAATATCCCTTCAGAATCATCAAATGCCAGTTTGGATTTATCAAAGCCCATTATCGGGGACTGCGGAAAAATGATGGCAAGCTGTCGATGTTATTCGCCCTGGCAAACATGGTTAGACTAGACCAAATGATTCGGGCGCAGGATTAGTGTATCTGGAAGCCTGTTAACCGTACTAAATAACAGGAATCTAAGTTATTTTTGAACTGGATAACAGTGAATTAAAAACTTTCCATAGTCTTATGAAACCCCTTCCAGGGGGGCATCATACCGGCTGCTTTACAGGTGTTTCTGATTCTGTAGTACTCGTTAGCGTATTCGCTTTTGGGTCATATAGGAATGAGTTAGAAACAATTAGGCCATTTCTCTCAGCTTCCAACTGCATCCCGATACAATCTTGTTTTAAATTGAATAAAGGCATACGTTTTAACATTGACATTACTTTTATTTCTGGCGTAGCAATAACACCTAATATGGCATCTTGATTATAATCTACAACGACTTCATTCAATTGAATTAATTCTTCTTTTCTTGCCAATTTTTCAAGAGGGATTTTACGTAAAACTTCAAGGCTTTCTATCTTTAATCCCATACGGTCGCCGGTTCGAAATTTACCACTAAAGCTTACCTCATTTTCTTTATTATGTGGGGAGCAGGTATAAGTGTTAAGCTTCCTATTCCATGTACAAAATTTATTGTTATCACCTAATCGGTACATTGATGCATCGGCAGTATTTATATGTCTAACACGGCATTTTTCAGCATCTAACAGCAACCCCATATGTCGGTATAAATCCATTCCATGTCTAGGGTCAAGAAAGGTTGTTGATGAGACTCTCCTATGTCCTATAGCCTTAAGCTCACTAATTTCATCAATAAGACGATCGAAACGGAGTTTTTTTTCATTAGTGTAATCACAAAGCATTCTTGCTAACAGTTGACCATTGCGGAATTTTTCCAAAACCAATCTCTCATCAGACTTCACCTGAATGATAGGTTTTCCATCAATTTTTTTTACTGAGCCTAGATTGAGGGTTAATGCTTCACTAATTGATTCTAAATTAAAAGCATCTGTAGATTTTACAGGTTGACTTATTGAACCTGTCGGACTTTGTAGAGAGGCGCTTCCCTCGAGCATAATCTAATTCCTTTCATCTTGTTGTTTTGTTGGCGGTGGTGGGTTAAATGTGTGAGTAGTTATTTTTAAAGCCCTAGACATCAAAAAGTTACCTAAGTACCACTAAAGTTACGCTTGGTTTCAGTCAAGTGGTTGCCGGATAGTAGGTGTTACGGGTTAAAATCCCGTTATGCTCTTCATTCCCACGCACCTACTATTACGACAAACTATGGTTGCAAAAGTTTCCGGGATACCAAATTGACCAATGCTCACTTTTAACAACCCCAGTGGTTTTTTTTACTTTTTGATCTGTTTTAACCTATTGATATATAATGGAGTCTTCTTTATTTCAAGGGTTAGGGTTTCTCCCTTATCACCAAATTTCCTTTCAAGTCCTCATTGTTTTCTTCTTAATCTTACAAGTTTCCTTTGTTTTTTTAGATATCAAAAGATCTGTTCATTTAACTTAATGGATTTAGCTATATGGTTTGGTTTAGGTGTTCTTTTACGAATCAGATAAAAACTCATCAATAGTGTCAATTTCAGAGGAGGGTGATGGAGCCTTAGCCGGTTGAAAACATTACTTTGCCTCTGTTTTTTGATGCTGGTTTAAGATGTCTTTATTTTCAGTGGGTTACAGGTTGTATAGAGGGGGGATGGGAGGCGGGGTAGTGTCATTAGAAGCCATGTTATTACAGGTAAATGCTATACCTATATAGAATAACTCGTGTTTCTAATCTGCAGGGAAGCAGTATATGAATGATTCATTGCTCAGCGCTTCTGATACCCAGACAATGGCTATTGTGGGGGACTATCTCGATCGTGGAGGAAGTCTGGCTGAAGCCAGCAATATTAGTGATGAGGCACAGGAGGCCGTCTATGAGCTGGCCTATTTGCAATATAATAATGGTCAGTTCGTAAAATCCGCTCGTCTATTTCAATACCTCTGTCTTTATAGTCAATGGAACCCTCGCTTTTTCATTGGTCTTGGCGCTTGCCAGCAAATGTTGAACTTGTATGGTCAAGCCATTGATACCTACCTTTATGCTGTCTCTTTTGATGCCAATAACCCGCATCCAATGATTTATGTGGGTGATTGCTATGTTGCTTTACATCAGTATCAAAAAGCAGGGCTTGCCTATCAGGCCTCATTGCAAATGGTCAGGGAGTCAGATATCAGCAGCCCTGATGTCATCAGGGTTAAAAAAATCATGACAGAGCTTTCAATGCACTGAAAGGAGTTTGTGTATGGGTGGAGTATCAGGATCCGGGGAGTTACAGGCAAAGCAGCTGGAACTGTCACCGGCGGAACTCGTAGCCAAAGCGATGATAGAAGAGGCGGGTGACAAGGTTAAACTGGGTTTTGAGCAAACAAATTCTGTTTCTCAAGGTCGTCCAGATACGGTTGAAAGTATTCTCTCTTCGCCAGCTACTTCTGTTCCAACACTGCCAGCCGTTCTTCCAGATGCAACGGCGGTTTCATCTGAAGACATTCAAGGGCTTCAGACGAAAGCTCAGGCAGCCAGGGATACGCTGGGGCTTCTGTCTTCACGGGAGCAGGCACCGGCTTTCTCTGACAATAATGGTGTTGGAGCACTGGAAGAGTCGGCTCAACAATCGTCAGATGTCAGGGGGCTTTCGTCTTCTCCATTAGAAGATGTAGTGGCTAAGGTTCAGGCTGGGGTAACAGGGGCAGCTGATCCGGATGTACAGGGTGCGGTAGGCATATATGAAAGTAACGTCAGGCAGTTGGCAGAGTCCATCCAGCAGGCGCCTGATGCAGAGCAATCACCCTCACTTCAGGCGCTGAGTATCATTGCCTCCACTGCGTTACCGTCTGCAGGGAGTATAGGTTCGCTGGTACTGCAAAGAGTTATTGATGATATTGTTTCTCTCAATCGCAGTAGTAAGGGGGAGTCGACCTCCGGTGATCTGCATACAGCGGATCTTTATGGAATACCAGAACATGTACGGTTAAGTCTGTTGTCTGAGCGGTTAGGTATTGATCTGAACCCATTGGTAAGAACAAGGGAAGAATATCTTGAAGGCATCGCTGTAACACAAAGAGGGGTATTTCTGTCGCTGGAGGCACTGTCCAATGCTGAGTTTTTAGAGCGGTTACAAGAAGCCCGGCGAGAAGCTGAGACCAAGGATGAGCAGAATAGAGAAGTGGTGGAGAAATTGAAGCAGGCCATTGCCGCACTCAAAGCGGGCGAACCGAAATTTGCGGCTGAAATACTGAATTCTGCCAGCCTGATAACGACTGCCATTGAGCAGATTGTTGCCAGATATACATCCGATGAGACGCCCGGGAGTTTAAGACAACACTTAAAAGAGCATCTCGCTGAGGCTCTGGGTAGTGTGATCCGGGAAGGTTCACACCAGGATATGATGAAGAGACGCATAGAACTGCTTCAATCAGCGACAAGAGCCTGAGCAGGTATTTCATGCTCTTGATACCCATTTAATGAATGTGTGACGAATTTGCCCAATCACATTGATCGATAGCCCGGAAAACTACTTTCCGGGTTTTTCCTATCTGGAATCAATATTTTTTGAAATTGATTTATGATTGCCTGATTAAAATTCTTTGCTTTAATGACTAGGGCCTGTTGACGTTTCGTTGCGTGCTCAGCGTATCGGGTCGCCCTGATACGCTCTTCGGGTGGTTTGGAAAAGAGCCATCTGCTTTGTCAGACTAGCTTGACGTAGAATAACTACGAGCTGCACAAGTCTTTCGCTCATATGACACTTTTCAAGCCACTGACCCTCGCAACGAAACGTCAACAGGCCCTAATGCTGCTGTACTAGAAAAGGGAGTTTGTTTGGTCAGCTTCTTACAATAAATATTTCAGAGTCATGATTATCAATGAAGGTTGTCTATTTTGTTCTTTGTCTGGAGCTTTGCTTCAGTTCACTGTCATTTGCCTATGAGCCTGCTCAGCATCAATTAATCTCAAGCCTGTCCGTCAAACTCTATAATCAATGCCTTTCTGATGAAACGTACAATCTCTTCATTGATGATAAGGCCGCTTTGGAAATTGCTGATGCTGATGCCGGAGAAGATACCTATTTGACCAAGGCTCCGAAAAGGATGTTTAACTGGCATTTTTATAACCCTCACCTGGAAAGCAGGCAGAGATATGGCCTGATTAACCGCTCTATGAAAAATATGCTGGAAGATATTGAAAGTGATATAAGAGCTGCTGATCGGTTCAGTACGGATCTTGCCGGTAGTGCACTGCATTTTATTGAAGATGTGACTGTGCCAGCGCATGTTATGCCAGTATTTCACGGGCCCTTACCGCCACTTTTATTGTTGGGGGCGACGGGGATGTTTGGCCCGAGAATGATTCACGACGCTGTGGACGCCTGGCCTGTTGCTTATCAGCAAATCCAAAAAAAGATTAATCAGCTCTCCGAAAGGGACTCATTGTGCCAGCGGCTGTTTTCAAATGAACTGTTGATATCACTCGACCCTGCATCCAATAGGGGACGTGTTTCCATAAAAAAAAATCCGGTTCTGTTTTTTGTTAATAATACAGCGCTGTTAACGTTAGAAGCACTGGACCAGAACATTCCCGGGTGTACCCTGCAATGGCGTTTTTTCTGGGATTATGATTATCACCATGACTATTTCACTGGCTATCGTAATGAATGGGATGAACAGATGCCTATTGCTTTTGGTGATTCTGGATTGCTGACTGAAGATTGTAAAATGACACAGAAAAAATACGCAGCTTTTGTCAAAGAGCGTCATTGGCAAGCTGTTGTCTCCGGGGCCGCTTTCCTTGCTGCTTATAAAATGGAACATTCTTCCAGGTGAGAGAATACCATTCAGGAGGTTCTGAAAACTTCCTATCCACTGCCGTTTATATTTTTTGATGGAAAAGGTAGAGTTCTGACTTCAAAAACTATAAATACAGGGACTTTCTATGAAACTGGCTCGTATGACGGTGTGTGGGATGCTTTTCGTATTCAGCTCCTTTGCTTTTGCCAATAGTGAAGCAGAGAATGAGGCCGCCAGATTATTGAATGTGATGGGGGCTGAGACGGCTATTGAGCAGTCCATGAATCAGATGATGGAGATGCAGGTTCAACAGAACCCGGCGCTGTTGCCATTCCGGCATGTCATTGCTGATTTCTTTGAACAGTATATGAGTTATGAGAGTCTGAAGCCTGAGATGGTGAAGCTGTATGCCGAAGAGTTTACGACTGATGAACTCAGGGAGTTGAATGCTTTCTATCGCACACCCACTGGTCGAAAGACGATTGAAAAAATGCCGGTGCTTTTTGCCAGAGGTGGGCAGATTGGCATTCAGCGGGTAGAGCAGAACATTCACATGCTGGAAGCGATGATCGTTGCAGAAACAGAACGCCTGCAGTTATCTGAACCCCAGTGAAGGTTGTCTGGAGCATTCTCCCGATTGGTGACCGGTCATATTATACCATTTCCGCTTTCTAACTATGAGAGCGAGCAAGCTATTTTTGGCTACTGGACAAGGCGAAGCGACGAGTCATAGCCGTAGCTATGGCGAGGAGCGTCAACGCAGGCCAGTAGTTCAAAATGGCTGCGCAGCCCATAGTTAGAAGGTGGAAGTGGTATTATTACCCACGGTGCCCCGTGGGTATTGTGATTCAGTTTCTGTGCAAGGCTGCTAAGAGATGCAGTGCTTTACGATTAATGGCTGGCTCTACTCATTGAACTGTAAGTGGCACAGGCAACAATTATTATTCCTCCTGCTATCTGGAACCATGCCAGATGTTCTCCCAGCCATAGAATAGCGAAGGCTGCACCGAAAGCCGGTTCAGTACCCATCAATAGTGCAACCCGTGATGGTGAGGTTTTGCGAACACCATAGTTCTGGGCAAAAAATGCAAAGATGGTGCAGAACAGAACCAGATAGAGCATGGTTAGCCAGAATGCCGGTGCTGTCGGAATCTGAAGGTTGGTTTCCGGATTGATTATCAGACACAGTAGCAGCGCACCGGAGCCGACAACTCCAGACTGGATTGCGGTCAAACTGATGGATGAGAGTTGTCGTCCAATCATCAGTTTCTTGGTCACGATGACCATGAACCCTCTGAACACAGCCGCAAGGAGTATAAATCCATCGCCCTGGTTGATGGTGACTCCCAGTTCTTCGTTATAAGAGAGCAGGAATACACCGAGCAGGCATCCGGTAGCCTGCAGGAAAATCTTACCACCGGGATAACTTTTGAATACCGCCCATTCTATAAACGGGGTGATCAGTACACAGAGGCTGATCAGAAATGCCGCATTGGATGCGGTGGTATTGGCTACTCCATAGGTTTCACAGAGGAAGATAGTGAGCAGTATGCAGCCGGTAGGCAGTGCATATTTCCAGTCTTTTGCGGCACCCGTCTTCAACTCTTTCGAAAGAATGGGCAGTAAAATGCTGAAAGTCATCAGAAACCGGATGGTTAGAAACCCCAGTACCGGTACATAAACAAGGGCTTCTTTGGTCAGCCCGTAACTGGTTCCCCAGAATATGGCGACCATCAGGAGTGAACATTCTGCGATTGGCCATTTACGTTTGTAAAATCGTGATTCGAGTAATGCGTGCATAAATAAATCTGCAAACCTTCCTTCTAAAGGAGAGGCCTGCTAACTCTCTTGTTTTTATGGTTGGGTGAAAGCAATAACCAGAACATCGCGGTACGCAGTGCTCAGTTCACTATTGGCCATTGATATTGACGACACTGAATGCATGGTTGCTTCGTCATTTGCCAGCATAAGGTCGAATGGATGGGTAAGTTGGACGTCAGTCAGAGGTTTTCTGTCAGCATCGGTAATGGTAGTAACACCACCCAGAACATTGTGCCGACGGATCAGGATCGAAGAAATAAAGGTAACGCCGTCCCGATGAAGCCCTTCGGGTGTTGGCATACCATTTATGCCTTTTCTGGCCACAATCCGGTATGGGTGCAGGCGGACATTCCAGGGGATTTTTCTGCCTGAAGCACCATTGCAGATTTCCGCCAGAAACCGTATCAGTCGGTCCAGAACATGGTGACGGGCAAACTCCACAGTCAATGGTTCAAAAGTTCGCTTAAGATCACCATTTAATGTATTGATGTAACCAGGCTGGAAATATGGCTCATGGGGGAGTTGATGTTTTTCCAGCGTGTGTGGATTCAGCTCAAACTGACCATATCTACGGTAACGGTAGAAGCCTCCATCGGCCATGTATTGGTCCAGCTTGAGGTCACTCCACAATGCGCCAAACTGCTGAATATCTTCCCGGGTAATATTAAGCAGGCGTGTGATGTCTGAACCGCCTGATGTTATAAATTCCCTGGAAGAAAGCGTGTTGCTTAGACTGTGAACGACTTCCCTGATTTCCCGGTAGGGGGCAACCATGATACCCATGTCTATTTCCCTTTGATTATTATTGGTGTTATCGGGTTAGGGCCTGTTGACGTTTTGTTACGTGCTCAGGACAGTGTGCGTTGGCTCCTCTCCCGGGCTGCCTGAACTTCCCAGAGGTCTCGATCGGTAAGGTAGAGTGCTTCTCTGGCAACGATAGAGACCGCTGTTGCCATGCCTTTTTCGAGCTTGTAAGTGACGGAACCTGAAACTTTCTCAGTTGATGACTGAATAAATGCCCGTGACGCCTGTTGCAGAGGGCTACCCCAGCGACCCTCGACGGCCTCCATTGTCCATATTTGCTCCTGCTGATTTTTGTAGTTCAGATAACCGGTCGGCAGGGCAGCCATTTCCAGGTGCTTATAGGCTTCCATCAGCATTCTGGCTGCCGGGGCTTCCCGGATTTCCAACACTTTTTCATCCTGATCAAGATGTTCCAGTCCAAGGTATCTGCCAATTTTGTAGGCACCTACCCGGGTGTTAAGAAACTTGATCAATTCAGCTACGGGCATTGGCTGCTCATTAACCGAAACCGGAATCCCTTCACGGAAAGTAATGCGAACCTGGTGGGATGCTTCTGAAATCTGTTTCGATGGGTTTTCCTGTGACCAGAGAAACAGAGACTCTGGAATCATAAAATCTTCTGGATTGTCTAACACTCCAGATTCATATTCTCTGCACCAGAGATTACTGTCACTGCTGACATCCCCCTGACGCTGATCCTGCATACAGGAAATGGACAGTTGTGAGGCCTTTTCCGTGCGGGTAATCGCACTGTATTCGTAGGGGGAGCCATAAAAACCACGGTAACCACTATGCTTTATGGCACCATTAAGACGGCGCAAACTGTTTTGCGACTGGTTTGCTGTATGAACAATAGCTCCACAACCCAGTTTAGCTGCAGTCTTTACAGCTATGCGGGCTATAACCGGGCGTGACAGGGAAGAACTGACCGGGTACATATTCATATACATTGCCTGAGCCTGAGCCTGAATGGCTGGAATGACTGCACTTTCAATAAACTGTTCAGTGGCATTTTCAATAATTAGGTCGGCCCCATAGTGCTCGGTTATCGATTGAAGTCTTGCTCTGTCAATACCGTCACCAAGATCAACAGCCAGTGCCGTCACCTTGATATTCATGGTGCTCAGGACTTTCAAAATATAGGTGCTGTCAAGGCCGCCGCTGAAAAGTGTGAGTGCATGGTCTGTCTGGTCAGCAACAAACGACAAATCCTGAATACTTCTGATTTTTCTCATGCCATTACTCCTGATGTACTTTATTTGCAGTATCCGGTTGCAAATTTTAATGCTTATGCTAACTAATGCTTTCCATGTTTATAATGACCTCTAAAAGAACATGATTTTTGATGTATGGACACAAATAAACTGATATCGCTCATGCCAGATCTGGCTGTTTTTGTCACAGTCGTTGACTGCGGCAGTTTCACTGCTGCTGGAAAGAAGCTTGGAGTCACACCTTCAGCTGTGAGCCGACAAATCTCGAGACTGGAATCAGCCCTCTCAATAAAATTGCTGGAAAGAACGACGCGACAGGTCGGGATCAGTGAATCCGGTAAGGCAACGTATGATTACTGTCGTGTTATGCTGGACTCAGCCAGAGAGGCCGTTCATGCCTCGAGTTACGATGAATCGGATCCTGCAGGTTATCTCCGAATAGCGGTGCCAAAAGCATTTGGAAAACAGGTTCTCGAACCCCTGATTTTTCCTTTCCTGGCCCAGTACCCCAATATTCGCCTCAAACTGAAGATAACGGATTATTATGTGGATCCGATTAAGGATGAAGTGGATGCGATCTTCCGCATTACCGATAGCCCAACAGAGGGGCTGGTTTCACGTTCTCTGGGGCAGGTAGAGCTGCAGCTCTGCGCAAGCCCGGAGTATTTGCATCAATTTGGAACGCCTGAGCATCCCAAAGATCTGGTCAGACATAACTGCCTCTACCTGGGAGAGAAGACTGATGATAACCAGTGGGGGTTTGTTTACGGGGATCAGAAAGTCCGGGTTACTGTGGATGGTCAGTATGCGGTGAATCATACCGAAATGCGGTTAAATGGTATTCTGCAGGGGCTTGGGATTGGGATGTTGCCAAGCTTTACGGCTGAGCCTGCATTGCGGGACGGAAAAATTGTGCAAGTGCTTGCAGACTGGAAAGTGATGGGGAATTATCAGGGCAAGATTAATATTCAGTACCCCAGATCAAGGTATATGCCGGCTCAGCTTCGCTGTTTCATTGATTATCTGGTAAATGAGATGACATAGACGCTAAATCTGATAATTTACCAAGGCAAACTTATATCAAGGCCCCCAAGGACGGGGCTCGTTATTTTTTAAACAAAAACATCAGGTGTAACAACCATGAGTACCGATAGAGTCAGTGCCCTGATACTGGGCATATCTGTTTTTCTGGGGCTTTCCTGTCTGGGGTATCTGATGGCGAATGCTGCCATTGATTACAAGCAGTATGAGCGAAGTGTCACGGTAAAGGGGTTATCTGAGCGGGAGTATCAGGCGGATATTGTCATCTGGCCCATTCAGTACTCAGCTGCAGACAATGATCTGAAGTCTCTCTATGCTTCGATTGATAACAATAACGGCAGGATTAAGGCTTTTTTGGAGAAAAGTGGTATCGCTTCTGATGAAATCAGTCTGATGTCACCTGATATTACGGATAAGTCAGCTAACCAGTATGGCAACAGCAGTCGTCCCGAGTTCCGCTATACGGCACTGCAAACGATTACGGTCTACTCGCAAAATATTGTGGTAGTGCGCTCAGTAATGAGCAGGCTCTCTGAACTGGGCAAGGAAGGGATTGTGTTTACGGGTGGCAATTACGGTTCGCAGCCTGAGTATCTCTTCACTCGGTTGAATGATGTGAAGCCAGAAATGATTGAAGAGGCAACCCGAAAAGCCAGGGAGGTAGCAGAGAAGTTTGCTACTGATTCAGAAAGTAAGCTTGGCAAAATCAAAAGAGCTTCCCAGGGGCAGTTTTCTATTAGCACCCGTGACCGTAACAACCCCCATATCAAGAAAGTCAGGGTTGTTTCTACCGTTGAGTACTATCTGTCTGATTAAATAGGTGTTTTTTATCCTGTAGCTCATGGTTGGAAGGTGAAAATGGTATTAGGGGACGTTCTCAATTAGACATGTGGCCAGCCGCCCATGATTTTCGTCAGGTAAGGCGCGAACTGCGCGGTGTGGCTATTCCTCAAGCAGTGAGTAACGCGGTATGGCGCAAATCATGGACGGCCCTTCGGGTTGATCGCACAAACACTCATGCCGCGTTGAACAACTTGAACATGGAATCACCATGCTCTGCGCCGTTCGCCTTGCCTGAGTGCTTGTGTGATCAACTGGTCTCATGGCTAACTGAGAACGCCCCCTAGTTAACATTTAAACAGTCGTTAACCGCGACCACTTAATATGCTATTTTATGCCACCTATATGAGGCAGTAAGGATTCGATGCATCTTGAACTACAGAGTTCTATCGAGTCCGAAGGAGCAAATGTGACAGGTTCCAATGAGTCCTGCGAAGGACTGGTGTCGATTCGAGACTTTGTACGCTGGGGAGCGACCCGTTTTAACGAAGCGGGTCTGTTCTTTGGCCATGGCAGTGATAATGCCCTGGATGAATCCCTTCATCTGGTCTTCCAGGTATTGCAGTTGCCCTGGGATCTTCCCGACAGCTATCTTGACAGTCGTTTAACGCATCGTGAGCGTGACAAACTTGCCAATCTGATTGAAGAGCGGGCAGCCAGTCGTAAACCTCTGGCCTATCTTGTCAATCAGGCGTGGTTCTGCGATATGCCTTTTTATGTGGATGAACGGGTTCTGGTTCCCCGCTCTCCCATTGCCGAACTCATTCTTCAGCAGTTCCAGCCATGGCTGGGGGATGTGGAGGTCAGTCGTGTACTCGACCTGTGTTCTGGCTCCGGTTGTATTGGTATTGCGACATCTCATGCTTTTCCTGAGTCCCAGGTAGATTTATTGGATATTTCAGAGGATGCCCTGGAAGTTGCCAATATTAATATTGATCGCCATGAACTATGGGGAAGAGTTCAGGCAATAAAATCAGATCTGTTTGAGTTTTTCGATGCTTTGCCCGAACGACCCAGGTATCAACTGATTTTGAGCAATCCACCTTATGTGGATGCTGAAGATATGTCCGATATGCCGGAAGAGTTCACCCATGAGCCAGAGCTTGGATTGGCTGCCGGTGATGATGGGCTTGATTTTGCCCGCTCCATTCTGGCTCAGGCCGGCGACTTCCTGGATGAGCAGGGATTGCTGGTATTGGAAGTAGGTAACAGTCAATGGGCATTGCAGGATGAGTATCCGGAAGTACCTTTTGTCTGGCCGGACTTTGAAAAAGGTGGCCATGGCGTTCTGGTTCTGTCCGCTGAGGATTGTAGAAAGTATCAGTCGTTGTTTAAGAACCGGTTAAAAGCCCTTTAAGGGGGCTTTAACCCTTTTTTTAGAATTTTCTGAAAATAAGAATGAGATCGCTTAAGTATGGCAGGAAATAGTATAGGACAGCTGTTCAGGGTCACTACCTTTGGTGAGTCCCATGGTCTGGCTCTGGGCTGTATTGTCGATGGTTGCCCGCCCGGGATACCGTTGGCTGAAGCTGATCTTCAGGGTGATCTGGATCGGCGAAAACCCGGTACTTCCAAGTTTACTACCCAGCGTCGTGAACCGGATCAGGTAAAAATTCTCTCGGGTGTTTTTGAAGGTGTAACTACCGGAGCCCCCATTGGTCTGTTGATCGAAAACCAGGATCAGCGTTCCAAAGATTATTCCAATATTAAAGACCTGTTCAGGCCCGGGCATGCTGATTACACCTATACCCATAAGTACGGTGTTCGAGATTACCGGGGTGGTGGGCGATCTTCAGCCAGAGAAACGGCCATGCGGGTTGCTGCAGGGGCTATTGCCCGTAAGTTTCTGCAATCTCAGGGCATTGAAATTATTGGCTGGTTATCCCAGATAGGTGACATCAGTATTGAGCAGTTTGACCAGAAGGAAATCAGAAATAATCCGTTCTTCTCACCGGATGCTGGCAAGGTGCCAGAAATGGAAGCGCTGATTACCCGTCTTCGTTCAGAAGGTAACTCTGTTGGTGCCAGAGTCTCCGTGATGGCAACCGGTGTGCCACCAGGACTGGGAGAGCCGGTTTTTGATCGTCTTGATGCGGATCTGGCTCACTCATTAATGAGTATTAATGCCGTGAAGGGGGTTGAAATTGGTGATGGTTTTGCCAGTGTCAGCCAGAATGGAACGGATCATCGTGATGAAATGACGCCAGATGGCTTTCTTTCAAATCATAGTGGTGGGACGTTAGGTGGTATCAGTTCAGGTCAGGATGTTATTGCTCATATTGCCCTGAAACCAACCTCAAGCATTACCACTCCAGGCAAGTCCATTAACATGCAAGGCGAGCCGGTTGAAGTGGTCACGAAAGGGCGTCATGATCCTTGCGTCGGGATTCGGGCGGTTCCCATTGCCGAAGCGATGATGGCGATTACTCTGATGGATCATTTTATGAGGCATCGGGCACAGAATGCAGATGTCGTCAGTCCTGCTCCCGTCATTTAATACAGTTAAAAGAAAGGCTTCCATAAGGAAGCCTTTTTTATTTTCTGCTCATAAGTGTTTACTTGCCAAACATATCGATATTATCAGCATCCCATGCGTAGTTGATCCAGTAATCTTCGATCTCTTCACCTACAAAGAAGTGCTTAAGCTGTTCTGGTAACTGACCCTTTTTCTCTTTCTTTTTGTTGTGTACTACAAAAGCAGAAAACTCGGCACCGGGATGGCTTTCGAACAAGTGCTGAAGCGTAAACTCCAACGTTGTTCTTTCATCGTCTACTTCATCAATAACCAGTACTTTTTTACCAGTCAGGTCAATATCTGTTTCCAGCCATTGCAGTTTGATAGGCTGGCTGGAAGGTGCCGTTCCAGTCTCATCACTGTAACGGGAAAGGGAGACGATCAAAATTGGACGGTTGATGTAGGTGCGCATGATGCGTGCAGGTATCAGGCCTCCACCACCAATGGCCAGCAGGAAATCGGGCTCAAAACCGGTTTCTGCAATGGTTTTTGCTGTATTGCGAATGGTGTTATGAATGTCGTTATAGGTGAAATTGTATTGCTGAATGTTTGGCATATAAGGTCGGCGTCAGGCCATATGAAAATAAATCTGCAGATTTTATGTAAGTGGTTAGCGTTGTGCAATATTTTCCAGCCAGAGCTTGTATGTAAGAGCCAAATAAAGAAGAACGGTTTGGGTAGGTATTCTTCAACTTTTCTGCACTGTCATAATTTCATAACAGATTCTGATGTGACTTAAGCAACAGAACGGTAGCAGAATAGGGCTGTATTCAGGTGAGTCAATTAAGAGAGCCTTAGTGTTCAAATAATTGAAGATATCATCTCTAGCAATATCGGATATTGCAGTTCGATACAGCTATTTTCGTAGCAATGTCATGTGTAGAAATAAGTACAGTTCAGAATGGAGTGGTAGTGATGGCAGACAGTTTACTTTCTCTGGATCAGGTAGGTCGATTGATTAAGCGGCAGTTGACGGGAGCAGTTGAAGTTAAACAAATTGTCACGGCACTGCCAAAGCCGATGAAAATACCATTCACCAATACTTCATACTGGTTCAAATCTGATATTGAAAAATGGATTGGTATTCGAAAAAGCTCATAGGCATAGTGTCAGTCACGGATAATTTAACTGAGTGTAATTACGGAAAATTCGATGAAACTTCAAGCAGTACAGGCGTTTCTACAAACTCATGAGTCGGGCTCTATTTCTGAGGCAGCCAAAAAAATGGGCAAGCCTCGGGTAATGGTCAGTAACTGGATTGGCAGTCTTGAGGATGAGTGGGGTGTAACATTGTTTGATCGAACAGGTCATAAGCCTGTCCTAACCCATGAGGGGGATAAGTTGCTTATGATTTGTCGGTCGTTGCTGACAACAACAGAGATGTTGGAACGTAAAGTAGCCAGTTTACATTTACCTGATGAAGAAAGTCTGGCATTTGGGGTAGATCACGGTGTTGAGAAAGGCTTTATATGGGATGTGTTACAGGAAATAGAACGGCAGCACCCTGCTGTTAACATCACCATGAAGGAAGGATTTGATGATGAGTTGCTCAGCGGGGTCGAATCAGGAGAGCTTGATTTTGTATACACAGGTTTTAATCAACTGGATGTAACCCGGTTCACATGTCAGCAAATCGGGCATTACGATTTTGTTGCTGTTTGCCACCGGGAGCATCCGCTGTCCAATCATGACGAGTTGGAAATAACCGACATGAACAGCCACCGGCAAATATCTGCTCGTCTTCATCCATCTACTGACGCTTCAAAAATACGTTTATCAGATAGCTTCTGGCAGGTGTCTGATTACCAGTCTGCCCTGGCTCTGGTCAAGCGCGGGATTGGTTGGACAGTTTGTCCAAAATCTGAAGCGATTGAAGGAATACGTTCAGGGGAACTAGTCATTCTTAACCATCCTCAGGCTGTGTATCGCTGGCCTGTCGGTTTGCTTTGGCGTATTGACCATCAACCTGGTCCTGTTATGCAGGACTTGATCCATAGTATTTCGGAAAATTATGTTGATCAGTAATTGAGGCTAATTTGGTCGAGTTGAAAATCAATGGTTTTCATACGCATAGAATGCATTTGAGATTGGGGCTAACATAAGTACTTAACCAAATGAAATCATATTTTCTGACTTATTGGACAGCCACTCTGCGGCGTTACAACTCCGGTCACATAGCTATGGCTATGCTCCCTATCTTGCGCCTTGCATTGTAACTATCCATTCAGCCAGAAATATTTGATTCCATATGGCCAACTACTTACCACACCTTTTTCCTCATCTTCTGATGATAGGCCATTATCGTGCCACACCGAGTTCATCTATTATCATTGAAATTATGCCACGCCCTGGATCAAGCCTGTAAAGCAGAACAGTACACTGGCAAACGTTTTGGCAGTGATCTGCTGGCGGGGCTAACCGTCGGGATTATTGCGATTCCATTATCCATGGCATTGGCGATTGCCAGTGGTGTTCCGCCACAGTACGGCCTTTATACGGCGATTATCAGCGGTTTTATTATTGCTCTATTGGGTGGCTCCCGGTACAGCATTTCAGGCCCAACGGCCGCCTTTGTGGTATTGCTCTTTCCTATTGCTGAAAAATTTGGTCTTGCTGGACTTTTACTGGCAACGGTAATGTCTGGAATCATTCTGGTATTGATGGCGTTAATGCGACTGGGGCGGCTTATTCAATATATTCCTGAGTCTATTACGCTGGGTTTTACCGCTGGTATTGGTGTTGTGATTGCCACGCTCCAGATAAAAGATTTTTTTGGCATGACGGTTACTGCCATGCCAGAACATTATTGGGATAAAGTTGCGGTTCTGGTGGGTGGCGCATCAACGAGCCACTGGCCAAGCTTTACGATCGCAGCTGTCACGCTGGCTGTTATGCTGTTGTGGCCAAGACTTCGGCTACCTGTGCCGGCTCATTTACCGGCGGTTATCATCGGAAGTGTGCTGGCTCTGTTTATGAGCAGTTACGGTATCGATGTTGAGACCATTGGCAGCCGCTTTCATTACCTGTTGCCTGACGGCTCTTCAGGTATGGGGATTCCCCCGGTTCTTCCAGAGTTTGCATGGCCCTGGCAGCAGGCAGGTGCTGATGGTCAGCCATTAGGCATTAGCTGGTCATTAGTTCAGGCGCTGTTACCCTCCGCTTTTGCGATTGCCATGCTGGGAGCCATAGAGTCTCTTCTGTGTGCTGTTGTGCTGGATGGTATGACTGGAACACGACACAGTGCTAACAGTGAGTTGTTGGGGCAGGGGGTTGGGAATATTGTTACTCCTTTCTTTGGTGGGATACCTGCGACGGCAGCCATTGCCCGTTCCGCGGCTAATGTTAAAGCCGGAGCCCAAAGCCCTGTTGCCGGTATGATTCATGCGTTAGTTGTCCTGCTGGCACTGGTGGCATTAACGGGCATTCTTTCTTACATCCCTATGTCGGCTATGGCTGCTTTACTGCTGATGGTTGCCTGGAACATGAGTGAGGCACCTAAAGCCCTTCATCTTCTGAAAACTGCACCACGCAGTGATGTTCTGGTATTTCTGGTCTGCTTTTTCCTGACAGTGGTCTTCGATATGGTGATTGCCATCAGTGTTGGGGTCGTTCTGGCTGCACTACTGTTTATGAAAGAAGTGGCGGAAATGATTCAGGTCAGAGATATCAAGGATGATCAGCGCTATGTAAACAAAGTGCTTGATGAAGATGTTGCGGTATTGCGAATTGAAGGTCCTCTGTTTTTTGCTGCCGCTGATCATGTGTTTGGTGAGATCAGTCGTTTAAGTCAGAATAAAAGTACGATTGTTTTGCAAATGGAGAATGTCTATTTGCTGGATGCTGGAGGCCTCTCTGCACTCACTCGATTGATTGAGCAATTCCGCAAGCATCATACCCGGCTCCTGATCAGTGATTTGCAGTTCCAGCCATTGAGAACCCTGGCTCGGGCAGGCGTTAAGCCTGTTGATGGGGTTGTGAAGTTCTTTGGTTCATTAAATGATGCCCTTCAGGAAGTATGAAGGCATGGCATAAACGCTAAACGCTGTCTCATGGCATGAGAATGAAACGGGTATCTGGTATAGCCTGCCGTTTCATTCTCACCTGAAGGGGATAATTCAGACTTTTGCCTCCTGTTTATACATATCTGCAATTTCTTGTTTATAGTTTTCTGCAATAACGTTTCGGCGCAGCTTCAGTGTTGGGGTAAGTTCCTTCTGCTCAATGGAAAATTCTGCAGGCAGCAGGGTAAATTTTTTAACCTGCTGATAACTGGCCAGATCTGACCCGGATTGTACAGTGTCCAGCTGCTTTTTAAGCAGTGCTTGAATCTTGCTGTGCTGAACCAGCTCTCTACGATCTTGGTAGCTCAGGTTGTGGGCTCTGGCATACTCCTCAATAGCCTCAAACGTTGGAACAATCAGTGCGGTAACGAAACTTCGATCATCGGCAATAACGGCAACCTGTTCTATATATTGATTTTTGCCCAGCATGCCTTCAATTGGCCCTGGTGCAATATACTTTCCGGTTGATGTCTTCATCAGCTCCTTGATACGTCCGGTCATGCGCAGTGCACCACTCTTTTCGATTAAACCCGCATCTCCGGTATGTAGCCAGCCATCATTGGTGAAGGCTTTGGCTGTTTCTTCCGGCTTTTTATAATAGCCACGCATGACAGTGTCACCCTTGACCTGAATTTCACCTGCCCCGGGAGTTTCAGTCTCAACGGTGTCATCGATACGGATCTGAATCCCCGGTAATGAAGTTCCACAGGTGTCGAATTCAAACTTTTTGTCGGGAAAGCAGGTGACTGTCGCACAGGTTTCGGTCATGCCATAACCAGCCTTTATATTGATGCCAATGGCATGGAAAAAACGGTTAATATCTGGATCCAGACGGGCTCCTCCACAGGGCATAAAGCGAATTTGCCCTCCCAGCTTGTCACGTATCTTGCTGAACACTGCCTTGTCTGCAACGCGGTTTACCAGTTTACGGAAAGCGGTTGGGTTCGAACCTTCACGGAGTGTCTCCATATTGGCTGCACCAGCCTGCATGGCCTTATTAAATATCATTCGTTTAACCGGGGATGCAGTCGTTACTTTTTTATGAATGCCATCGTAAGCTTTTTCCAGAAGCCTGGGCACAGTACACATAACGGTTGGCTTGACGGCTTTCAGAGCATCACTGACCTGTTTCGGATCATTCAGATAGACGTTGGTTGCTCCCATTCTGAGTACATAGGAGCTCCACCCGCGCTCAAAAATATGACTGAGGGGCAGAAAGCAGAGAGAAACGTCCTCGGGACTAAGATTGATGATCTGATCATGAGCCCGAAAACTGGCTGCCATATTCGCATAGTCCAGCTTAACCCCTTTGGGGTCCCCCGTGGTACCCGAGGTATAGATCAGGGTGTAGAGATCATCTTTTGAGCGGGTTGAGCGTCTCTCATCAAGCACTGCCTGTTCAGCATCAGAACCCTGTTGGATAAATTCGTCAAAATAGATGGCCAGAGGGCAGTCCTTAAGGTCCACAGAAGGGTCAAAGACTACGATGGTCTTTAATCCAGGGAGACTGGAAAGTGATTTAACAGTGTTGTCATATTGTGTTTGCTCCCCGACAAAGAGCAGTGGAGTTTCGGTTTCATTCAGAATGTATTCGGCCTGCTGGGCAGCGTCGGTGGGGTATAAGGGGACAGATACGAGTCTTGCCTGTTGACATGCCAGATCCGCAACTGGCCACTGGGGCATGTTTGGGGACCAGATCCCAATCTTCGTCTGTGCCGGCAGATCATGCCTGAGCAATGCAAGGGAGGTCTGGTCTATCTTCTGTTTGAATTGCTGCCAGTTGATTTCCTGCCATTGAGCTTGATCCGGACGTAGATTGGCACTCGGGGTAGCGGAGCGAATCGCGGTTTGCTGCGGGATGCTCCGGGCACGTTCATCCAGTCGGTCAAGCAATTCAAAAAAAACAGTTGATTCAGGCGTTGCTGATGAAACTGGAGTTGATAGAGGTGATGTGTTTACGGCAGGGCTCTCTTCTTTCAAGGGACCCGTCATAAATGGACTGGGGCTGTCTACGGGAGAGCTTTTCAGTGTTGATAATGGTTTTTGTTCGTTGTGGCTGTGGGGCTGGGGGGAATCCTGAGGGATCATGGCTGGGTCAGGTGTTGCATGCTTAACCCTGCCATCCCCTGACTGACTGGGTTCCAATCGATCAGGGTTGGGGCTGAAACTGCTTCCAGGTGTATTGGGCCCTGGGGGGCTGGGATATCCGACTATTTCTGGTTGCATTGGAAAGTATCCTCACTAAGGGAGTATCAGTTTGGCTTTCTGTGCATACCCATTGCATTCTTGCACTTGCTGATATTGACTTGGAGGTTTGTAAAAGGTTCAGGTCTTATTCGCTATGAAAATGCTGGGTATATGAACAAGAGGTAACGGACATGGCACTCAGTGGTGGGAGACGGTTTGAATTTTCACAGATAGAGACGAATGACTCTTAATGATCAGGCAGTTTTCTGGTCATTAAGAGTCAGTACGGGAACGCTGAAACAATGAGCTATCACTTGGGCGAGTGTCAGGCCTTTGCCTTGGTGACGTACATGGCCTCAATCTCTTTCCGGAACCGCTTCATGATAATTTTGCGACGCAGTTTCAGTGTGGGTGTGATCTCACCCAGTTCAATGGAGAACTCTTTGGGTAGCAGCGTGAATTTCTTGACCTGTTCAAATTTGGCCAGACCTTCCTGAATTTTGTTGACCCGTTCCTGAATCAGTTCCTGAATGCTGCTGTGTTGAATCAGTTCCTTGTGATTCTGGTATTTCAGGTTTAGGGCTTTTGCGTGTTCCTCAAGGGCCTCGAAAGCAGGCACAATCAATGCTGTTACATAGTTTCTGGCATCGGCAACAATGGCAATCTGCTCAATAAAGCGATCTTTGGTTATCGTGCCTTCAATATACTGTGGGGCGATGTATTTGCCGTTTGACGTTTTCATCAATTCCTTGATGCGTTCGGTCATTCTCAGAGCGCCGTTTTCATCAACCAGACCTGCATCACCGGTATGCAGCCAGCCATCTGCGGTAAAGGTTTTGGCGGTTTCTTCAGGCTTCTTGTAATAGCCGCGCATTACTGTGTCGCCTTTAACCTGAATTTCGCCTTCATCACCAATACGAACCTGAATGCCCGGAAGTGGCATACCACAGGAGCCAAATTCAAATTCGGTATCGCGGAAACAGGTGACAGTTGCTACGGTCTCGGTCATACCGTAACCCACTTTCACATCCACCCCAATAGCATGGAAAAAGCGGTTGATATCATCATCCAGACGAGCACCACCACAGGGCATAAAGCGAATGCGGCCACCCAGTCCCTCTCGAATTTTGCTAAAGACCATTTTGTCTGCAATATTGTTGAGTTTTTGGAGGTAAATTGGAGCTTCAGTACCTTGACGACGATGCTCCATATGCGCCATGCCAATTTTAACGGCGGTGTTAAAGATCATGCGTCGGGCAAATGGAGCGGAGGAGACTTTGCCATGGATGGTGGTGTAGACCTTTTCAAAAAATCTGGGTACTGCACAGAGTACCGTTGGTTTTACAGTTTTAAGTGCTTCACTGACTTGATGGGGGTCTTTGAGATAAACATTGGTGGCCCCACGGGCCAGCGCATAAAAACTCCAGGCGCGCTCAAAAATATGGCTGAGTGGCAGGAAGCAGAGCGATGTATCCAGACTGTCCAGATGGATGATCTGGTCATGACCTCGGAAGCTGGCCGCCATATTGGCGAAGTCCAGCATAACGCCTTTGGGCTCGCCAGTAGTACCGGAGGTATAGATCAGTGTAAATAGGTCTTCCATGCAGCGGGCAGCCAGTCTTTCTTCAAGAATGGCCTGTTCTACACCATGCTGGATAAAGTCATCAAAGTAGATTGCCTGCGGGCAGGTTGCAATATCAACTGATCGGTCAAAGATAACGATGGTCTTTAACGTGGATGACTGAGCCAGTAGCTCAAGCGCACCCTGGTATTGTGCCTGTTCACCCACGAACAGCAGAGAGGCTTCTGTTTCATCCAGAATGTATTTGACCTGTTCAGTTGTGCTGGTTGGGTACAATGGCACGGTAACCAGTCGTGCCTGAAGGCAGGCCAGGTCGGCTACTGTCCATTGAGGTATGTTCTGGGACCATATACCTACTTTCGCCTGTACACGCAGGTTTTGTTTCAGCAGTGCGCGGGAAGCCTGGTCAATCTTTTCACTGAGCTGATGCCAGCTGACTTCCTGCCACTCGTTTTGATGAGCATCTTGATCAGAGCTTTGAGTGGCGAAGCGCATGGCGATATGTTCCGGGCTGCGCTGGGCACGATCACGGATCTGGCTGATCAGGTGCATGTTCAAGGGGGAGTTCATCGGCACAGAAAGTATTCTCAACAGCTGGATGAAAATGTAGACAACAAAATGATGGAAGCCTGATGTTACAGGATGGCTTGGAATACCAAAATTGATCCAGATCATTTTTGGTTAAATCCAGAGCGGGAAAATGTAACGGTTAGTAACGATTATTACTGGATGTAAACAGACTCTGTCATTTTTGTGAAACAGCTGTAGATTATACCATCACTGAGTCTGCAGAATCTGTTTTATATCGTATGAAAGAGTGAGCCTGGTACTCAGTGCACAGTCCTCCTCTGCTATGTTTTAACTTTATTTTCTGTCGAGAGGCAAATTTGTGATGATGCCTGTATCAAGCTTGTTTACCCGTTTATTTGCCAGCACATTGTGTTCAGTGATGCTTATGACTGCATCCGTGTGAATTGTACTCAGCATCACAGGATGCACTTACTTATACTGAAGACTTCTGGCCGAATAACATTGATGGAACGGACTGCTTCCCAGAATATCCATCAGCTAATGGCGGATAAGCCAATGGCAAGAGTAGTTGATCAGCAAACATCGGTTGTTGTCCGAAATGTCGACTAGAAAAGGCAAGGTAATACTGTATAAGGTTCAGATAAGTGAAGAGCTAATGACCGAACCCTTTTCTGATAGGACAACTGAATTCAGAAACCTTTGTGGTGAATCTTGCCAGTGGTGATACAGTACTGAACCTTACAAAACCAGCTGAAGAGTACTCAGATCGTCCTAAAGTCTGGATTCTTAATGAATATAGTCACTACTCATTAGACAGTAAGGTTGCTGGCGGTGAATGTGCATATATTCTGAGTGTTAGTACTTAAATAGAAAATAACTCTGACTAAATGAAATATAGTGATTTGAACATGATTCGTATGAAGCCTACACATCAATATTAGCTTTTTAGAATGATCGATTCTCCATATTCTTTTTAAATGTAATTAAGAATAGGTGTTGAAAAGGTTGTGATTGTTTTAATAGGTTGCTTTTTTTCTTAGGAAAGGATTATTGATAATAATAGTTCTATTTATGGGTAAAGGTTTTTTTTATGATCCAAAACAGTGTTGTTTTTCTTGGGAGTACTGCTTCTTCTTATGAGTTCGATGGTGTGAATTCGTTAGATTTAACCTTTGTTGAAGATGCTGATACGGTATTGAAGAAAACTGACCATGGTGATCAAGTGATTTCAATTCATGTCGCTGATCGATCTATGGAGTCTATTGCGCCAACTCGATACTTAGCTCCGGCTGTTCCTTTTTGTGTTTCCTTTTTTAAAACAGGAACCGAATCTTATCATAAGTTTATAGATGCCCTGAAGGTATTTGAAGAAGGGCCTGATTATAATCAGGTCAAGCTGAATCCTGCATCAAAAAGAAAGGGGAGACTGGCTGAATTGCAGAGGTTAAAAGAGCAGGCTGAAAGCAAAGGGCGGATTAAGTGTGGAGAGCTGGAGTGTCTCTATAAAAAAATACTGGATGAATTTAAAGGTGGCGATGAAGGTAATGTTCAAAAATATGTAAATCAATTCTTAAGTATATTGTCCGATTTTTATAATGAAGAGTATTTTTATAAATTTATCTTGTTCCTTTTTTTTAAAATCCTTGAAGATCTTAAATCATGTAATGATATTACTTCTGTTCAGCATGTTGCTAGTAGCTATGAGTGTGCGGAAGTTTTCGAAATCATTTTTAATACAGTTATACAAAGTCGGGCTTTTAAGCGTGATTTTGTTTCACGACAATTGCTAGATGCACTAGGTATGTACTATATGCGCTATGTCGTCGGCTGTTGTACGACTCAAGGAAATAGTGGCTGTTTCCCGGGTTTCTATCCAGAATTACCGGTAAAAGTATATTTAAAAATTTTCTCTTTATGTGGTAGAAATGCTGAGTCATATAGAGTTGATTACCATGGTTCTATGTGTGGCGATCGATTTACGGATGATTTGGCTTTATTGGATTATCAGTTCGGATTGCTAACAAGGCGGGGAGTAAAATTATCAGAAGTCATTGATAAAGTAAAAGCTGGGTGCCAAAAGCTTAGATCAGGCCAGATGAGCTTTGAAGAGACTGTGGTGCTTTTTGAGGTTTTGCATACAGCGACTATAAAAATGCTTGAAGCTGATTGTAGTGATTTTCGATTGTTGGAATGCTATAGCTATTTTGAATCAGGTTCTGATTTTAAATCAGAGCTGGATAGTTCAGCCAAAATTCATAAAAGATACTTTCAGGCCAGGGTTGAGGAAAATAAAGGGAATTTTTCAGAAGCTGAGAAAATTTATCGAGAATTGATATGTAGTCCAAGTCAGGTTCCTGTTTTTGATCGGTGGATACGTTGCTTAAAAGAAATGGATGAGATGGAACTTGTGATTTGTGCATGTAATGATGCGGCAGAGTATTATCGTGAGAAAGGCCTTTCTAGAAAAGAAGAGTATTATGCTCATAAAGCGGCTGTTTTATCGCTGGATCTAAAAAGTCTGGATGGGAAGCAGTTCGGATCTTCTAATTTAAAAGAGTCAGATCCCTTGGAGAGGGATGCTTTGAGAAAGGCTGAAAGAAAAAAAGCAAAGAAGAAGTCACGCTCTTCAATGCAAGCGAAGCTACCATCTGACGGAGCTAAGGTATGCTCAACTGTGCATGATTCTATGTGCGAAGTGAGTCGTAAGGTTACACAGCCTTCAATTGATTCAGAGAACCCCCCTGAAAGAAGACATACTCAACACAATGATCAGGACGCCGCCATACAAAAGAACAGCTGTAAGCCAAAGCAGCGACCTATTAGGGCTGATGCTGAAAGGGCATCTAAGTCAGACGCTTGTAACTATCGTGCAGAAATGGATGAGTCTACCATCAAGGTAAAGAGTTCTTCGTACTATTGCAAAAAATTAAATGAACTATTTGAGGATTTTTATTTTGTACCACACAGGTGCCGAGATGATATAGATAAGCTGTCTCAGGAGGCATTTGAGGCTTTTTCACAGGATATATGGGTTCTTCACTCTGCAGGCTGGGGGTTCCACCTTATTGGCAATGAAAAAAAATCAGCTCAGCTGTTGCTTAAAGGTTTACATGAATGTCTTTGCAACTTGCCAGAGATCCAACGCGGTTTGCCCAGTACAATTAGTGGTAATATCGAAGAGTGGTTGGGCAAAGTAAAAACGTATCCTGCTATCAAGCCCTGTTCTAGAGTGGGATTAAATGTAGCAGCTTACTTAAGTTCATTGGCTTATGTGTATCCTAAACACAAGGATATTAGCGATAGAATGCGGTCTCTGGCTAATTGGTTGAACCTAAACCGAACCACCAGAAAGAATGCCATGGCCGAGTTAGCAAATGATGCAAAACTAAAGGTGATATCTTCCGAGCAAGCCTGTCAAGTGAGAAGAGGCATCTTAAGAGTATAGAGCGATAAGTTACCCTTTCCAGAACGCAGGGGTAAAAAGCACAAGAACAGTAATTACCTCCAGTCGGCCCAGCAGCATTCCTGCACTTAATACCCATTTTGCAGCATCGGGAAGAGAGCTGAAGTTGCCTGCAGGGCCGATGATTGTGCCTAAACCCGGGCCAACATTGGCAACGGCTGTTGTGGCTCCGGTAATACTGGTGATCGGGTCAAGATCACACAGGGCCAGTAAGAGGCTCATTATGGCAATCAGCAAAATAAAGAAAAAACTGAAGCCAATCAATGAGCGGAGGATTTCGCTGCTGATCTGTTGACCATTGTAAGTTTGCACAAAACAAGCCCTTGGATGTACCAGTTGCTTCAACTGGATATTCAGCAGTTTACCGCCAATCTGAAACCGGAAGATCTTAATGCCTCCTGCGGTTGAACCTGAGCAACCCCCAACAAATAGCAGAAAGAAAAATGTCAGGTTGGAAAAGCCTCCCCACAGCGTGTAGTCACCATAGGCAAAGCCAGTGGTTGTAACGGTGGATGTGGTATTAAAAGAGACCAGAGTGAGGGATTGAAGAAAAGTATATTCTGAGTGAACACAGAGCCAAATACTCAGAACAACCCAGACGATTAATAAGAATCCAATGAAAGCCTGCACTTGTGTATCTCTATGAAAGCAGTTTACTTCGCCACGCATGCTGCGAACAAAGAGTACGAACGGCAGGCTGGCAAGAATCATAAAGAGAGTACTTGTCCAGATGATGAAAGGGTTTTTAAAGAGGCCCATGGAAGCATCAGAGGTGGAGTAACCTCCGGTGGATACAGTGGTCATCGAGTGGTTTATCGCTTCAAATCCCGTCATTCCCCCAAGAAAGTACAAGTATGCACAGGCGGCCGTCATGATCAGATAGACTGTCACGATACGCTTGGCAATGCTGCCCGAGCGGGGCATGGCTTTTTCGGACCAGTCGGACGACTCACTCTGAAACAGCCTCATACCACCCACTTTTAAAAATGGCAGTACTGCAACGGCCATGACAATAAAACCAATGCCCCCAAACCATTGAAGCAGTGAGCGCCAGATCAATACACTGGGATCCATATGATCCAAACCTGTCAGGATGGTTGAGCCTGTGGTGGTAATACCCGACATGGTTTCAAAAAAAGCATCGGTATAACTGATTGGCAGTTTGAACCAGAGTGGCAGGGCCGCAAAGGTGCTGACTGCTATCCAGCATAAGGTAGTTAATACAAAAACCTGCCGGGGCTTCATATTAAAGTGTTCAGGCTTGAAGTTGATGGTCAGTGCGCCCCCGGTGACCAGAGTAACGGCGGCGGCGGCCACAAATTCCCAGATATCAGAATCCCCGGTCAACAGGTCATAGATGACAGGTATCAGCATAAACTTGGCCATAGCTGTCAGAAACAGACCAATTACATAGAGTACCGGACGGTGGTTCATTATTTTTCAAGGACATGTATGTGAGAAAAACGCCTTGAACAAAGACTCAAGGCGCTGAGGGAAACATCAGGTGGCATTGGGTAATGACATCTGATAAGTCATGGGGAAGTTTAGAAGCTGCGGGTGGTATTACAACTTGATCAGCGTTCTGCCAGTAACCTGACCAACTGTAATGGCCTCTGCCAGTTCTGGTACGGCCTTCAACTCGACTTCTGTGGCGGCTTCTGTATAGAAAGACTCCGGCAGAAGTTCGGTCACTCGATTCCAGGCCTGTGTGCGTCGTTCAAATGGGCACATGACCGAATCAACACCCAGCAATTTTACGCCTCGCAGAATGAAAGGCATTACGGTAGTCGGCAGATCAAAGCCGCCAGCCAGACCACAGGCTGCAACAGCGCCTTCATAGTCGACCTGGGCCAGTACTTTGGCCAGAATTTTGCTGCCAACGGTATCTATACAGCCAGCCCAGAGCTGTTTTTCCAAGGGGCGAGCAGGTTCCAGCAACTCTGCCCGGTCAATCACGCGGTCAGCACCGATGGACTTTAACCAATCACTGTTCTGTGGGCGGCCAGAGGCGGCAACTACCTGATAACCCAGCTGATCCAGCAGTGTTACGGCAACACTACCGACACCACCGCTGGCACCTGTCACCAGAATTTCACCTTTTTCTGGCGTAATACCGGCGTCTTCAAGAGCCATGACGCAGAGCATGGCGGTCAGGCCTGCAGTACCGATAATCATCGCCTTACGACTATCCAGTCCTGCGGGCATGGATACCAGGTAGTCGGCAGGTACACTGGCTTTTTCTGCCATGCCGCCCCAGTGGTTTTCACCAACGCCCCAGCCGGTCAGAATGACAGAATCTCCAGTTTGATAACGGTCATCCCTGGATGACAGTACCTTACCGGCATAATCAATACCCGGTACCATCGGAAATTGGCGAATAATTTTGCCCTTGCCAGTAATGGCCAGGCCATCCTTATAGTTCAGTGATGAATATTCAACACCGACAACCACATCTCCGGCAGGCAGGCTGGTGTCATCCAGCTGTTCTACGGAGGCTACCGTTTTTGTGTCCTGTTGATTAAGTACCAGAGCCTTGAACATAAACGACAATCTCATAGTAAAGGAAAGAGCGTGAACTATACTCCTGCACAGAATAGGTGGCGAGGCTTGTTTTTAGTTTGTATAGATTTTGGTAAATGGTTGTGATTGCAGTATTTTTTGTCAAAAGCAATGCACGCTTAAATGTCTATTCTTTGGTTCATTCAACGATGGAAATCACCTTGCTACAGACTTGAATCTGTGGTGCCGTAGTGATTAAGCTGAGCAGTTTAGTTGAGGTTGCGGCTATATATTCCAACTGACGACTTGTGAAAAAACTTATATAAGCTATGGTTTTGTGGTGTTTGCTGCCTGAACTTGCGGTTGTTTTGTCTTGCGGCTTTATATAGCTGACGAGTCAGAAAATCATCTTTTTGTGGCGGCGGGGTGTGTGATCGATTAAAAATAAGAACCAGCTATGAATCTCTATTTTTATCCGTTCTTTTTGTTGGTGACTGTTTTTCAGGGATCTGCTTTGGCCTGTGAACAGCCTCTCAAATCAAGAATTCAGTCTGAACGATTTTCCCAAATCAATAATGATCGTGTACGTACCTGGCGTACCATTATTGCGCCTGACCAGCCGCTGAAACTCCACCGCCATGATTACCCCCGAGTTGTTACCGTTCTGCGGGGAGGGACACTAAAGTCTGTTTTAGAGTCTGGTGAGGTGATAGCCATTCGCCACTGGACAGTGGGAGAGTCCTACTGGCTGGATGCTGATCCTCCTGGTCAATTGCATGCCTGTGTAAATGATGGCCCTGGAGTTATTGAAGTGGTAGTGACTGAGCTGAAATAATGCAAGCATTCTTCCTGCAGTGCCGCGCCTCGTCATACCCCTTCATCCGCTGAGCTTGCAACAAAACGTCAACAGGCCCTAATAAACTAATGCTTAAACTTTCTTTTAAGCATCATCTTTATGTTGCTGAAGCAACTCAACAAAAGCACTGGCTGCATTAGATAATGTTCTCTTCGAGTGAAGAATATACCCAAGCTCCCGGCTGGGTGGAGTAACAGTACCCTTCAGTTTGACATTAAGAATGCCAAGGTCATTATCCTGCATGGTGAGGGGCAGGATGCACCAGGCCAGGCCAATGGCTGCCAGCATGCGAAGGGTTTCCAGATAATTTGTGGACATGGCCGTCTGTAGTTTCAACCCTTCCTGATCAAACAGGTGCTGTACTACCTGGTAAGTAAAGGTATTTCTGCCAGGTAATACAGCCTGATACTGGCTCAGCTGTTCTGTTGAAACATTTTTCAGCTTTGTCAGAGGGTGATCTTTTGCTGCCATAAAACCCAAAGGGTCATGCCAGAGCTTCTCTGAGTGAATAGCTGGTTGGTTTTCTGGTGATAAGGTAATGATACCCAACTCAATTTCACCCCGGCTCAGCATTTCATAAGAGGCTTCTGAGTCGACGAACCGAATATCCAGCTTCACCTCCGGGAAGGCTCGGGTAAAGTTTTTTAAAATACCGGGTAGTCGTCGTAAACCAATGTGATGACTGGTAGCGATGGATAATGGACCTTTAACCTCTCCACTAAGATTGATGATTTCCAGTTTGGTGTCATGAACCAGCTCCATCATTCTTCGAGCACGGGGAAGTAAGACTTTACCGGCTTCGTTGAGTGTCACCTGACGGCCAATCCGGTCAAACACTGAGCAGCCCAACTGCTCTTCCAGTGCTGCAATGCGTTTACTGACTGCAGGTTGTGTTAGGAATAATTTTTCGCCGGCCTCGGAAAAGGACCCGGTATCGACAATGGCCAGAAAGGCCGTGAGGTTGGTGGTATCCATAATACGCTTTTTCAGCTGACTGATTCCTGAAAGTTATCAATAGCATAAAAAAGATGAATTTGAGTAATTTTTTGTGAGCGACTAGGATATGCAGTGTTAAGGATAAGCTGAAAGCAACTTAGTGAAATTGCTTATAAATCAAACAAAAAACAGTCTATTTACTGTTTGATCAGAGAGGATTGCTCGATGGCTGGCCAGGCTTCTAAAGGCAAAACGCTTTATGACAAGTTATGGGATGCCCATCTTGTTCGTCAGCGTGATGATGGCTCTGCGTTGATCTATATCGATCGACACCTGCTCCATGAAGTAACATCACCCCAAGCTTTTGAAGGTTTGAAGATAGCTGGCCGTAAGCCCTGGCGACTGGATGCCAACCTGGCAACGCCTGATCATAACGTACCCACCACATCCAATGAGCGGCAACACGGAATTGAGGGTATTGAAGACCCGGTTTCAAAAATCCAGGTAAAGACGCTGGATGAAAACTGTAATTATTTCAGTATTACCCAGTTTAATATGCAGGATCAGCGGCAGGGTATTGTCCATGTGGTTGGCCCGGAGCAGGGTGCGACTTTACCAGGTATGACCGTAGTCTGTGGTGATTCTCATACGTCAACCCATGGCGCTTTTGGTGCCCTGGCCCATGGTATCGGCACCTCAGAAGTCGAGCATGTATTGGCGACCCAGTGTCTGGTTGCCAAAAAAATGAAAAATATGCTGGTGCGTGTCGATGGTGCACTGGGTGTTGGGGTTACGCCTAAAGACGTTATTCTTGCCATTATCGGTCGAATTGGCACTGCAGGGGGCACCGGTTTCGCTATTGAGTTTGGCGGTGATGTGATCCGCAATATGACCATGGAAGGCCGGATGACGCTGTGTAATATGGCCATCGAGGCGGGGGCCAGGGCAGGTATGGTCGCGGTTGATCAGAACACGATTGACTATGTTCATGGCAGACCATTCGCCCCCCAGGGGGATCAATGGGAGGAGGCCGTTAAGGTCTGGGAAACTCTTCACTCTGATGATAATGCTGAGTTCGATCAAGTCGTGGTTCTTAACGGTGAGAATATCAAGCCGCAGGTAAGCTGGGGCACTTCACCGGAAATGGTATTGCCGGTCGATGCCAATGTTCCCTCTCCAGAAGATGCTCCAGATGAAACCCGTAAAGAGGGCTATGCCCGGGCATTGGAATACATGGGGCTGACCGCAGGTCAGAAAGTAACGGATATCCCGGTGGATCGTGTCTTTATTGGTTCCTGCACCAATTCACGCATTGAAGATCTGCGTGAAGCCGCAGCTGTTGTGAAGGGGCGACGTGTTGCCGGCTCCGTGAAAGAAGCATTGGTGGTGCCTGGTTCCGGTCTGGTAAAAGCCCAGGCTGAAGCCGAGGGGCTGGATCAGATTTTTGTGGCTGCTGGCCTTCAGTGGCGTGAGCCGGGATGCTCTATGTGTCTTGCGATGAATGCGGACAAGCTGGGTCAGGGTGAGCACTGTGCATCCACCTCCAATCGTAATTTTGAGGGGCGTCAGGGCTTTGGCGGACGGACCCATTTGGTGAGCCCGGCGATGGCAGCGGCAGCAGCCATTGCGGGTCATTTTGTGGATGTTCGTACTTTTGATGTTCAAGAGTCAGTAGCGTAAGGGAGGCAGGATTATCATGCAGGCTTTCACTGTACATAAAGGATTAGTGGCTCCTCTGGATCGTGCCAATGTTGATACGGACATGATCATTCCCAAACAGTTTCTGAAGTCCATTAAGCGCACAGGCTTTGGCGTTAACCTGTTTGATGAGCTTCGTTATCAGGATGAAGGTTACCCGGGACAGGATTGTTCGAAGCGTCCGCTTAATCCGGGGTTTGTGTTGAATCAGCCACGTTATCAGGGCGTTTCTATCCTTTTGGGGCGGCAGAATTTTGGCTGCGGTTCCAGCCGGGAACATGCCCCCTGGGCTTTGGATGACTTTGGCTTTCGGTGTGTTATTGCGCCGAGTTTTGCAGACATTTTCTATAACAATTGTTTTAAAAATGCCATTCTCCCCATCAAGCTTTCTGAAGAGCAGGTGGATCAGTTGTTCAAAGAAGTTGACGCCAGTGAGGGGTATCAGCTGACGATTGATCTTGAGCGAGAGGTGGTGTTCAAGCCTAGTGGTGAAGAATTGCCATTCTCCATTGATGCATTTCGCCGCCACTGTCTCCTGAATGGTTTGGATGAGATTGGCCTGACGCTGCAGGATGCTGACCAGATTCGTGATTTCGAACAGCGTTACAAGGCAGGTAATCCCTGGTTGTTTGCCAGCGAGTAATTTGTTTGAACCGCAGAGCTCATAAAGCAAAGCTTGATAAAAAGCTATGTGCGTTCCGTGGTTTTTGTGGTTCAAAAGTGGCTATTAATAAGGAATAACAATGAGTAAGCAGATTTTATGTCTTCCTGGCGATGGCATTGGTCCGGAAATTATGACCGAAGCCTTGAAGGTACTGGAAGCCGCTAAACAGCGCTTTGGACTCGATATTGAAGTCAGCCATGGTCTGGTTGGTGGTGCAGCCATTGATAAAGACGGTGTGCCTCTTAGTGATGAAACCCTGGCTGTGGCAAAACGTTCAGATGCCATTCTGTTTGGAGCCGTGGGTGGCCCTAAATGGGACAGCCAGCCCATGGCTAACCGCCCTGAAAAAGGGCTGTTGAAACTCCGCTCGGAGCTGGATCTTTTTGCCAATCTGCGTCCTGCCATTCTCTTTCCACAGCTGGCTGAAGCTTCCAGCCTGAAACCAGAGTTGGTGGCTGGCCTGGATATCCTTATCGTACGCGAGCTGACCGGTGGGATCTATTTTGGTGAGCCCCGTGGTGTACGAACGTTGGAAAATGGTGAGCGTGAAGGATTCAACACTTACGTATATAGGGAGTCTGAAGTTAGGCGTATTGCCAAGGTTGCCTTTGAGGCTGCTCAGAAGCGTGGTGGGCGTCTGTGCTCAGTTGATAAATCCAATGTCTTGGAAGTTACAGCCCTATGGCGTGATGTGGTGATTGAAGAGTCCGGCAGTTACAGCGATGTTGAGCTGAGCCACATGTATGTTGATAATGCGGCCATGCAGCTGGTTCGTGCGCCAAAGCAGTTTGATGTAATGGTCACCGGTAATATGTTTGGTGATATCCTCAGCGACTGCGCAGCTATGCTGACGGGTTCCATTGGTATGTTGCCTTCTGCATCCCTGAATGAAAAGAACCAGGGAATGTATGAGCCGGTACATGGTTCGGCACCCGATATTGCCGGGGAAAACAAAGCAAATCCTCTGGCTCAGATACTGTCATTGGCCATGCTGCTTCGCTATTCCCTTGGAGAAGGTGACACTGCTGATGCGATTGAAAAAGCGGTCAGTGACGTGCTTGATAAAGGCTACCGGACTGGCGATATCGCTTCTGAAGGTTGCCAGTTGATGGGAACCGTAGAAATGGGTGATGCGGTTGTTGGTTGTTTGCTGAATTCATAACTTTTATTGCGTGACAGCCATTTCTGCTGCCTGCTCGCAGTGGAGATGGCTTTTTGGGGGAGAGCAGTATGAAAAAAGTAGGTTTTGTTGGCTGGAGAGGCATGGTTGGCTCCGTATTGATGGAGCGCATGCAGGAAGAAAATGATTTTGCCCGGCTAAAGGGCAAAGGTGTAGAACCTATATTCTTTACCACCTCTCAACTGGGACAATCAGGGCCTGATGTTGGCGTTCCTGTGGGTGCATTACAGGATGCCCATGATGTTGATGCTCTCCGTGAAATGGACGTTATTATTTCCTGCCAGGGTGGCGACTATACGGGCAAAGTCTTTCAACCGCTTCGTGACAGTGGCTGGGAAGGGTACTGGATTGATGCTGCTTCTTCACTGCGCATGAAAGATGATGCAGTGGTTATTCTTGATCCGGTTAACCGTGATGTCATTGATCGGGCACTGAATGATGGCGTTAAGAATTTTATCGGTGGTAACTGCACGGTTTCCCTGATGCTGATGGCCATTGGCGGGTTGTTCCAGCAGGATGCGGTGGAATGGGTCAGTGCCATGACCTATCAGGCCGCCAGCGGGGCAGGTGCACGAAATATGCGTGAGCTGATCAGCCAGATGGGTTGCATTCAAAGCAATGTTGCCGCAGAACTGGCGGATCCGGCCAGTGCCATTCTGGATATTGATCGCAAAACCTCGTCCCTGTTAAGAAGCGCTGATCTGCCGCAGAGTGAGTTTGGTGTTGCGTTGGCTGGTAGTCTGATTCCTTATATTGATAAAGAACTGGAGAATGGTCAGAGCCGTGAAGAGTGGAAGGCTCAGGCAGAGACCAACAAGATCCTGGGTCGTCAGGCGTCACCGGTTCCGGTTGATGGTGTGTGTGTTCGTATCGGCGCTATGCGCTGTCATAGTCAGGCATTGACCATCAAGCTGCGTAAAGACATTCCCATGGCGGATATTGAAGCGATGATTGCCGGTGCCAATGACTGGGTTTCAGTGGTGCCCAATCACCGGGAAGAAACCATTCAGCACTTAACCCCAGCAGCTGTGACAGGTCGTTTGGACGTTCCGGTAGGGCGTTTACGCAAATTGAATATGGGACCTGAGTATCTGACTGCGTTCACCGTGGGTGATCAGTTGTTATGGGGGGCGGCGGAGCCTCTGCGTCGTATGTTGACGATTCTGCTGTAATCAATTCTTCTTGTCGTGAAATCAGATCGCCGGAAAGGTAACGCCTTCCGGCTTTTACAATATAACAATTAGAAGTTGAGTCATGATGCTTACGGAAGAACAGCTGACAGAATTTGCCAGCAACTTTGTCAAAGTGATTCCACATTGTCTTCACTTGAATATGTCGCTGATCAAAGCTGGTCGTGACGGCATTGAATTGGAGATGCCCTATGATGATCGTCTGGTCGGTAACCCGGAAACCGGTGTTATTCATTCGGGTGCGATCACAACGCTTATGGACTCTTGTTGTGGACTTGCAGTGTTTACCCGTATGGAGCAGCTGGAAGCCTGTCCGACACTGGATCTACGCATCGACCATATGAAAACAGCCGAGCCGGGAAAGGCGGTCAGAGCCTTTGCCGAGGCATACCATATTACCCGCTCCATGGTGTTTACCCGGGGTGTTGTCTATCAGGAGAGCCGCGATAAGCCCGTTGCTCATGCAGTAGGAACGTTTATGCGGGTTGGACGGAACTCCATGAAGTCGATGCAGGAGCATTTTCAATGAAGCCAGAGTTTGCCAGGATCATAAAGGAAGCCCGTGACTCAAGAGATTACAGCATTCTGACCAATGGTATTCCCTATGCCAGCCTGATAGGAATGCAGTGTACCCCGATGGGTGATGATGCACTGTTTACCTTGCCACACCAGATGAGCAATATCGGCAACCCCATTCTGCCTGCTATACATGGAGGGGTTATTGGTGGCTTTATGGAAATGTCAGCGGCACTGCATCTAATGCTGTTTATGGATGAACCGCGATTGCCAAAAATTATTGACTTCTCCATTGATTACCTGCGGACAGGGCAGCCAAAAGATACCTATGTCCATTGTGAGGTTTGCCGTCAGGGAGCCAGGGTGGCTAATGTGGCCGTTACAGCATGGCAAAGCAAAAGAGAGCTGCCTATTGCTATAGCTCGTGGGCATTTCAAACTTTCCAGAGGGAGTGCCTGAATTGGGCGCGAGAGAAACTGCTTGCCTGATGTAAAGGCTCTGTATACAGTCAACGGTTTTCTATCATTTATGCTGTTCTGATTGAGGGTTGGATCAGGATCGCATTTATGTTTTATGGATTTTTATGACTGAGACCTTCTTTTCATGAACCGAACATACAATATTGCGATTTATGCTGCCGATACGCTGGCAGGCGAGGCTCTGGTTCGGCAATTAGAAGAGCAACTGTTTGATGGTAAGCCGTTGCCAGTCATGAGTCTTCATCCACTCTGTGAATCCTCCCATTCTTCAGGCTCTGTTGAATTTCATGGCGAGACACTGGAATTTATTTCTGTGGATGATGCAGACTTTTCCTCTACGGACTTTCTGGTCATGCCTGCCGGGTGCAATCGGAATGCGGAATTGATGACTCGGGCGATTGAAGGTGGCTGTGCCATTATTGATGCGTCCAGGGGGGCTGCATCGCAAGGGTATACCTTGCCGGTCATGGCTGGCTTGAATGAGTATTTTATCGACGAGGCGGCGGATAATCGTTATTTTGCCGTGCCCGGATCTGCCATTGCCAGCCTGTTGCCTGTGTTGCAAAAGCTTAATCAGCAATTCTCTCTTAGCCGCATAAACCTGGTTATCATGCAGCCGGTCGCCTCACTGGGGAAGAAGGGTGTTGATGCTCTGCGCCAGCAAACGATAGAGCTACTCAATGGTAAGCCGGTAGAACCAGGTGATTTTTCCAGTCGTCTGGCTTATAACCTGATACCGGAGAAGGAAGCTGGAGAGGGTAAAGAGATCAGTAATGAAGCCAGCATACGAAATGAGTTGCTGGTGATTCTGGGAGAAGAGCTGGACATCCGTGTGACCTGTATCACAGCTCCTGTATTTTTTGGTGACAGCTATATCATTGATCTGGATACTGTCCAACCGGTTGATATTCAGGAAATACAGTCTTTACTATCAGAACTTCCCCACGTATCAGTGTCTGATGGCTCGGATTTGCCCACCGTTGAAGATGCAGCAGGAAGTGATCAACTGCATATTGGTAAAATCCAGCAGAAATCGGATTATGGAACAGACTTGAGTTTTTGGCTTGTGGCCGATAGCCTCAAGAGAGGTGCTGTTCATGCTGTTGAATTGATTGGGTTATTGATAAAAGACTTTGCTAAGTGATAACTTAGGCTAACTGCTTGGTGTTCCTTGCTGTGCCGGGAAAGGGGGCTGCTCTCGGCAGCTGGAGGCAGGAGGAGCTCAAACAGTCTATGTATATAACAAGGATTCACGATGAGACTGCAAAAACTTGTAGTAGTGATGTCAGCGCTGGCAGGGGGTATTGCTTCAGCTAATTCCTACGCGCTGGGTCTGGGGGATGTGAAGCTTTATTCTGCTTTGAATCAACCTCTGGTTGCTGAAATTGAGTTGATGCAGGTCAATGATCTCACTCGCAGGGAAATACTGTCCAACCTGGCCAGTAAGTCAGATTTTGAGCGGGCAGGTGTTGAACGCCCTTTCATGTTAAATAATCTTCAGTTCAAAACGGAAGTCGGTCCGGATGGTAAAGGTCTCATCAAGGTAACCAGTTCAGGTCCTATTCACGAGCCCTATCTCAATTTTCTGGTTGAAGTGCACTGGCCCAGTGGCCGTCTATTGAAAGAGTATACCCTGCTTCTGGATCCTCCAGCCTTTAATGGGCAAGCTTCAGTGCCCGTTGTAAAGCCTAGTTCAGTACCGGCACATTATGGTACCAACCCTGTCTGGGATGAGCCGCCTACGACGAATCGCGATTACCTGCCATCTCCTGACCCGGTTGATTACAAGGATTATAATCAGCGTCAGCAAGTACAAAGAGTGTCTTCTGATCGAAATTATTCTGCTGCAGGAAGGAACGGAAGTTCAGCTCAGACTTACCGGGTTAACCGCAATGACAGTCTCTGGGAGATTGCTGAAAGAGTACGCCCTGACTCCAGTGTAACAGTGCAACAAACCATGCTGGCGATCCAGCGTGGCAATCCTCAAGCCTTCATTGATAACAACATTAACCGCCTCAAAAGTGGTCAAGTTCTCAGAGTGCCGAGTCGTAGTGATATTACCCGTTTGACGGTGCGTGAAGCCATTGCCGATGTTTCCAGACAGAATCGTGAATGGCAGGGGCGCAGTCAGGTGGCCCAGCTGGATGCTACTCGCAGAACTTCTGCTGTTTCCCGGGATGCTCCAAAATCTGTGGATGGCAAACTGGCTATCGTCTCTGGTGATTCAGCTTCCGGTCGTGGTCAGGACTTGGGCGGAGACTCTGTGGAAGGCAATGCTGTTCTGCAAACTGAACTGGCAATGACTCGTGAGCAGCTCGATAAGTTGAGTCGCGAGAATGCAGAGCTAAAGAGTCGATTAAAAGATCTTGATGACCAGATTGCTACCCTGAAACGTCTGGTTGCTATGAAAGATGACCAGATGGCAGCACTTCAGAGTCAGGGGGGGCAAAGCCAGAGTCAGGCGAAGCCAGTTACCAAGCCGCCGGTATCCGTTCAGCGCCAACCTGAGCCTGTGAAAAAGCCAGGCATGATGGATGTACTATTTGGCAACCCTCTGTTACTGCTTCTTCTGGCGCTGATCCCGCTGGGCGGTGCTGGCTGGTTATTCTACCAACGTCGTCGAAAACAGCAGGAAGAGCTGGTAGATGAAGAAGATGAGATGGACTTTCAGCCACTTGACTTGAATGAGGAGGCACAGATTGATGCTTCCCCAAAGCCGGCAACCTCTCCCAGCGCTGAGGATGAGCTCAAGTTTGATGAAGCGCTGGCCATTGATGACTCAATTATTGAAGAAGTTGAGGCGGATGATGGAGAAACGACTCAGCAGACAGAAGATCCATTGAGTGAGGCTGATATTTATATTGCCTATGGTCGTTTGAATCAGGCTGAGGAATTATTGAGTCAGGCTATTTTCAATGAGCCAGGGCGAGCTGACCTTAAATTGAAGCTGCTTGAGGTTCACTCTGAGAGTGGTGAACTCGACAAGTTTAACGAAGTGTTGGCAGGCCTCGAAGCAACCGGTGATGCGGATGCTATCCGGGAAGCCGATGTGTTTAAGGCCAGATTCCCGGATGCGTTTGAAGGTGTATCTGCACCCGTTGAAGAAGATGATATGCCAGACCTGGATCTGGACGATCTTGAACTGGACTCTGATGAACAGAATGTAGACTCCCTGGATGATCTGGATTTCGATCTGGATGATTTTGATGTGGGTAGTGAGCCTGATCTGGCGAGTGAGCAGCCTGTAGCAGCTGCTCAACCAGAGACAAATCAGAATGAGGGGGCTCTGGACTTTGATCTCGATGATTTGGATGACCTGGATCTTGAGTTCGGTTCAGAGTCTGAAGATGATCTTGCTCAGGATAGTGAGGCGGCATTCTCCGATGAGGGTGTATCCAGTCTTGAAGCTTCTCTGGATGATGATCTTGATTTCCTTTCAGAGGGCGATGAAGTTGCAACCAAGCTTGACCTTGCCAGGGCCTATATGGACATGGGCGATATGGAAGGAGCCTCAGCTATTCTGCAAGAAGTCATTGAGCAAGGCAGTGATGAGCAGAAGCAGGAAGCCGTGTCACTATTGGAGAGTGCTGGAGCTAGCTAACATTCATTTGATTGATTAAACCTTAATTTTTAAAAGAGCTCGTTATGGAGCTCTTTTTTTTTGGGGAGGAGGAAGAGGCTGGTTATAAGCAGTTGTTCATTTGAACTCATATGTTTCTGATTGATTGATCAGTCAATCTGTGACCCCTTAACTCCAATTATATAGCTATTGGCCGCATAGCCTTGCAACGAAAAGTCGACAGCCCCTTGGTTGCTGAATGCTTGTGTGATCAAACAGGCCCTTTTGCTCCCATAATTGTAGCCAGCATAGTAAATGTCCAGAAAGTCAGAAATACTTGCTTCCATCTGATTAGCTACATAGCCTCGGTAGGGTTTGTAGGAAGCGGTTTGATATAAATGAATACGGGTATTCAAAATTGCAATGGGTATTGATACTCATTAATGCTTATAATGTGCCTGTTGGCGATTACCAAAATAAATAAGAGTTGGCTGATGTTATAGGAGGGTAGAAAAAACGAATAAACCTTATGATCAGAACTATTCACTCTGGCAATGAGTTAGTTCGTTTTATGCGGACGGGTTCTTTGCTATCAATGATTTCTTGCATTAAGTAAAAGAAGTATAACTAATGAAAACAAAACTAAAGCAAGTAGCGTTATTCTCATCAGTAATGGCCTCTATGGCCATGGGTTCAGTTTTTGCGTCTAACCCTGCACCATTGAATCCTTATCTGGCGGACTCCAATAATCCGATCGGGCATAATAACTCGGCACAGCAGACCAGTGTTCCAGGTGCTGGGCCAACCTCTCCAAGCCGTGTTCTGGATCCTTATCAGGATGTAACCTGGCTGGCATCAGGTACCTTCCAGTTTGGTCAACCGACTTCTGGTTCTTACCCTGACGGTCGTCGTGTTTTGTGGGGTAGTGGTTCTGATCGTATTGTTAAGATTGATTATGAAACCCATGACGTTTTGTCAATTTATAAGCTCCCAGGCCGTGATTATCTGAATATGGGGATGGGGCTGGAAGTGTTTGAGAAAATGGATACCCTAAGTGCGGATCAAGGGCTTCAATGGGTATTCCAAAACATCGCCCCTTTAATGGCTGACCTTTCTGGCGCCTATACGGTGATCAATAGTGATAATCAGTTTGTTATTGGTCGCAGCGATGTGATTGGTATTGATCCAGTTGACGGCAGTGACATATATAGTAGTTCTATCAATGTCTATGGTGATGCCGTAGAAGGTGATCCAGACTCACAGATAAAGAAATTCGATACCGTTTCTCTGCCAGATGAGGTTCGTGGCTCCCTGGTAGGGATGAATATGACCTTTGATGGCTGGTACATGATGATTGCTGGTGATGGAAAGCTGGTCGCGGTCTCAAAAAGGCTGAGAAGAATGGAAGTGTTTGATATTGCTTCCATGATTGACGGCGTTGACGAGGTCACAGTTCGTAACTCAGTAACCATTGATGAAGACGGTGGGGTTTATGTCGCTACTGAAAACTATATGGTTAAAGTTGTCTGGGATGGGCGGAAGTTCAGATCTGGAAAAAGGTTTGGTGCCTGGGTTGCCAAATATCCAAACGAAACCACTGGTTCAGGCTCTACTCCTTCACTGATGGGCTTTGGTGAAGAAGATCAGTTTGTCGTTATTTCCGATGGTAAAAAGCATATGGGTATTGCGTTGTTCTGGCGTAATGAAATTCCCGAAGGGTGGGAGCCTCCTGAAGGAGTTGATGATCCCCGGTTTGCTGGTTACCTGAATACTTCTATGACGCCACTTCATGAGGGTACTCAAACCGAGCAGTCAGTGCTTGTAAATGGCTATGGTGCCATGGTGGTGAATAATACACCTACTGGTCGTCCCGGATGGCTCCCTGAAGGGCGTGATTCCATGGTTGTGGGGTGGGTTGGGCATCATGATACTTACAAGCCTTATGGTGTTGAAAAGTTTGAGTGGGATCCCGTTGCCCGTGAGTTTAAATCTGCGTGGATTAATATGGATGTAAGCTCTCTCAATGCTGCGCCAACCATGGCCGCACAATCTGATATGGCTTATACCGTGGGTGCTCGTGATGGGAAATACACCGTTGAAGCTATTGATTGGACGACTGGTGAAACGGCTAGAACCTGGGTGTTAGGAAGCTCTCGATTCAATAGCCTGTATGCGGGTATTCTGATTGATATGCATGGTCGTTTGCATTACACCAGCCTCTGGGGTAAGACTAGACTTGAGATTGATTGATTATTTAAATCTCTAATAAAATTATGAGCTGGCAAAGGGTGCTATATTGGTACTCTTTGCTTTTTGCATAGATAGCATGGGGTATTTGGAGTCCCCCCTAGCTTAATGTAGCCTCAAGCGTTTCTTGAATGTGTAAAAAGCTGCAATGTCGTGGTGTGGGAATGATGGCGCATAATTGAAAAAAGGATTTTTATAAGTCTTTAGTAGTCTATTCATTGATCGCTTTATATTTTTCTAGCAGGTTGATCAAATCATATATTTACCTCCTGAACCTTTTAGATTGCAAAGGGTCTATTTTGTATATTCATTTTATATCACTTGAAATATGGAAGCAGGTCATGCACCAATCCGTGAAGCATCAAGGCATAGTATAGGTCGTCAAGATGCTGATTCCGTTTGCCAAGACAGTGGTATAGGGCGAACTCAAAGTTTCAGGGATGTTAGGCGTCTTAATTTGGTGCATCAGCAATCATTTGATACTGGTTCATGTAATATCTTCTCAGCAGAGGCGGGAGATATTTCAGTATCGAATACTGATCTTGAAAGGCGGGCGATTGCTCACAAAGGGCGAGTCAGTCCACACCTACAGCTATATCCATCAGAGGGCGAAGGTGCTTTTTCATCTCATGAAGGAACTGATCCTCATTATCAACTTCATCCAAAAACTGAGCAGGTTGGTTCTGATCTGCAATCAGCACTAAGTGAGCTGATCGAAATTCGGAAAAATATCAATACTCTGAAGCAAAGCAATATTCATGCTGCCTGTCTGTCGTCTGATATATTGGACTTATGTAACCGTTTACGTGAGGCGCAACAAGATAAAAAGTCGAGCGATTTGGTGGCTGGTCTGTCCGACCAACTTCGTACCAAGAGTCGTGAGTTGCTGAATGTCGTTAAATATGCAATGGAAGAGTCAGGTCAGACTGAATTGCCTTCATATGATCTAGTAAGCGCCACGTGCGATGGGTTGAATGGTGGCACAGAAAGACATGAGGCTTCAGATGAAAATTTTTGTTGGGAACAGTTTTGTGGCAATAAAGGAAAGCTGTTTGGGCACTCTTTAGGTGGGGGGATGTTTATACTTGGAATGGTGTGTATTGCTATAGGTTATAATTGTCTGGCAAGTAACGGGGATTCCAGTGCAGTGAAGGATCTTGTTTCAGGTTTTCCTTTTTCTGCAGGAAACGACACAGTACAAACTACTGTGGCTCCAGTGTCTAATGAATCTGGAAAGTGCTACCCAATAACGTATTTTGGGTGGGGGGCTGTTGGTTTAGGTTTGTTCATTATTGGTTGTGGGTTGTTTTTCAACCCGCCAAGAATCTGCAGGTCTTATTGTAAGAATGTCCGTCAAATGATATGCCACCGTTCTGGTGCTGGGCGCTCATCTGCTGATCCAGAGGCATCCCGAACTCAGGTAGAGTATCATCACCCTGGTGGTAACGGGGCTTCTTCTGAGGGTGGCGGATCTGTTAGGATTCAAAACCGACCTGCTAGTCGAGCTCCAGGCAACAGATCCTATATGGATCCTAATGCAATTTCGGAGTCATCAGCTCGTCAGACCCGTGTTTAGTTTTTCAGGTATTATTCTCATATGCCCCGTTATGCCGCCAGTGTTCAATACGATGGCTCCCTTTTTTTTGGTTGGCAGATTCTCAAAACCGGTTTACCTACCGTGCAGGCCGCTGTAGAAGCTGCACTTTCAAAAGTAGCGAATCACCCTGTATCCGTTATCTGTGCCGGAAGGACAGATGCCCGGGTTCATGGTTGTAATCAGATTATTCATTTCGATACGGATGCCGCTCGTACAGAGCGGGGTTGGGCCTATGGCGCGAATGCCAATTTGCCGGATGAGGTTGCCATCAACTGGGTAAAGCCGGTTTCGGATGACTTTCATGCTCGGTTTTCTGCTCTCTGGCGACGTTATCGTTATGTTATTTATAACCATCCCATTCGGCCGGCACACCTCTCCAAAGGGGTGACCTGGAACTATCGGCCGCTGGATGTTGATCGGATGAAAGAGGCAGCTGAATACCTCATCGGTGAGCATGACTTTACGTCCTATCGTGCGATTCAGTGTCAGGCGAAAAATCCGGTCCGGAATGTCACACGTCTTGATATTTCCCGCAACGGGCCTCTTATTGTTATTGATGTTCAGGCGAATGCTTTTTTACACCATATGATTCGTAATTTTGCCGGCGTGCTGATGACGATCGGCTGTGGTAAGCGTGAGCCCATTTGGGCGAAAGAAGTGCTGGATGCAATGGATCGTGCCCAAGGTGGGGTGACCGCATCCCCCTGCGGACTCTATTTTGTCGACGTGGGGTACGACGATGTGTTTGATCTGCCCCCCAGTGAATCAAATCCCCACTTTATTGCGCCGTTGATGCCTCTTTGAGCTCTTTTGAGGCATGAGGCCCTGTTGACCTTTACGTGCCAAACTTCGGACTCAAGGCAGAGTAGGGTGCCCGTGACTACGTTGCAAGAACCTGAAAGACGCGAGTATTTCTGACCTTCAGGTTATTTCTGCGTTCTCGCACCTTGGTGCCCTTGTGGGTATTGGTGCTAGTACCGTGGTCTCATCATAGCCTGACAACCTTATGTTAACAGAGCCTAAATCTAATGCAGTAATCACCGAAGTGTTCTGCTAAGATCAACGGTCGCTCTGGGGATTTCCTATGGATTTTTCATATAGGCATTTTCCATCAGTCTGTTGGTAGTCATCCTTTATGGCCTCTACAGGCAGCTGTCCGTTCCAGATTTTAGAATGAAAGTTAAAAAATGGATGTATCTCCTCGTATAAAAATCTGCGGAATTACCAGTGTTAAAGATGGTCTGATCGCTGCTGAAAACGGTGCAGATGCCATTGGTCTTGTGTTCTACCGCAATAGTCGCCGCTACGTGACGGTTGAACAGGCTGTGGAGATTGTCCGGGCTCTACCTCCTTTTATTTCAGTGGTTGGCCTCTTTGTAGATCCCTCTGATGATCTGGTTCAATCGGTTCTGGGTTCGGTTCCGCTGTCACTGCTGCAGTTCCACGGTAATGAGTCGGAAACAGAGTGTTCCCGCTGGGGGATGCGATACATGAAAGCGTTCCGGGTCAGGCCTGAGGTGGCGGTGCCAGAAATGGTTGCACCCTATGACACAGCCTGCGGTTATCTCCTGGATAGCTACAAGCCCGGTGAAGTAGGTGGTACGGGAGAGTCGTTTGACTGGGATTTGATTCCCCATGAGCTGAATAAGCCTGTAGTTCTCGCTGGAGGCTTAAGTCCTGACAATATCGCTCAGGCAATTAACAGGGTTCGACCCTATGGAGTTGATGTCAGTAGTGGTGTAGAGAGCCAGCCTGGCATTAAGGATCACGACAAAATCAAAGCCTTTATCAAGGCGGCGGGAAAATGATGGTCGATCAAGAAAATTCTGAGTCTTTGTTTGATGCTTCTCGTGCAGAAGTGTATGACCAGCCGGATTTAATGGGACACTTTGGCCGTTACGGTGGTCGTTTCGTGGCTGAAACCCTGATGGGTGCTCTGGAAGAGCTGGACAGCACCTGGCGTGAGCTCTGGCATGACAAGACTTTTCAGGAAGATTTTGACCGGGACCTGGCCGATTTTGTTGGACGACCATCGCCGCTTTATTTGGCAGAACGTTGGACGCGTGAGTGTGGTGGCGCAAAAATCTACCTGAAGCGTGAAGACCTGAACCATACTGGCGCGCATAAAATCAATCATGCGGTTGGTCAGGCTCTGCTGGCCAAGCATATGGGTAAAACCCGGATTATTGCGGAAACCGGTGCTGGCCAGCACGGTGTTGCTTCCGCTACCGTGGCGGCCCGTCTTGGGCTTGAGTGTGTGGTCTATATGGGGGCTAAAGACGTTAAGCGTCAGGCGCTGAATGTCTATCGCATGAAGTTGCTGGGGGCTACGGTTGTTCCTGTGGAAACCGGTTCTCAGACCCTTAAGGATGCCATTAACGAAGCGCTAAGGGACTGGGTAGCGCGACCGGAAGATACCTTTTACCTGCTAGGTACGGTTTGCGGTCCGTCCCCTTATCCTGAAATGGTGCGTAACCTGCAGAGTATCATTGGTCGGGAAGCCCGTCGACAGATTCTGGAAAAGGAGGGGCGCCTTCCTGATGCACTGGTTGCCTGTGTTGGTGGTGGCTCAAATGCAATGGGGCTGTTTCACGAATTTATTAAAGATAAGGATGTTAAATTGTACGGTGTTGAAGCGGCAGGTCATGGTGTTGATACCGACAAACATGCTGCCCGAATGAGTTCCGGTAGGCCGGGCGTGCTTCAGGGGGCAAGGACTTACCTGATGACCGATGAGCACGGACAAATTATTGAGAGTCATTCTGTTTCAGCGGGTCTGGATTATCCGGGGGTTGGGCCAGAGCATAGCTATTTAAAAGATATTGGTCGTGCTGAATACCCAGCCGCTACGGATGAAGAAGCGCTGGCTGCCTTTAGAAAACTGACTCGTCTTGAGGGCATTATGCCCGCGTTGGAAAGTGCTCATGCCCTGGCATGGGTTGATAAACTGGCGCCCACGATGGATAAAGATCAGATTATTATCTGTAACCTGTCTGGCCGTGGTGATAAGGATATTCATACCGTTGCAGCCATTGATGGCCTCGAAGTATAAGGTGGGCACAGCATGAGTCTTGAAACGAACAGAATTAAAACGTGTTTTGAAACATTGCGGGGGCGTGAGCGTAAAGCGCTGATTCCTTATATTCTTGCTGGCGACCCTCCGGGTAAAACGGTGGACGTCATGCATCAGCTGGTGGCCAGTGGTGCAGATATTATTGAGCTGGGGTTCCCATTCTCCGACCCGGTAGCGGATGGTCCGGTGATTGCCCAGGCACATGAGCGGGCTGTATCACAAGGTGTTACATTGTATGACGTTTTTGCAATGGTTTCTGAGTTCAGGGAAAGGGATAATGTCACACCGATTGTCCTGATGGGCTATCTCAACCCGGTAGAGATCATGGGGTACGACCGTTTTGTTGAGTTGGCGAGTCAGGCAGGTGTTGATGGTGTGCTGATGGTGGATCTTCCTCCGGAAGCGGCGGGTGATTTGCTGGGCATGCTTCATAACCGCGGGATTGACATGATCAACCTGATTACACCAACGACATCCGATGAGCGTATTGCAAAGATCAGTGGTGTAGCCAGTGGTTATCTCTATTATGTTTCCCTGAAAGGGGTGACAGGAGCTGCAACCCTGAATACAGCAGAGGTTGAGGAAAGGGTTAATCATATCCGCCGGTTTGCCAGTGTGCCTGTTTGTGTGGGTTTTGGTATTCGGGATGGTGAGTCTGCAGCGGCAGTTGGTCGGACAGCCGATGGCGTCATTGCGGGCAGCGTGCTGGTCTCTGAGCTGGCTAAATATGGCAGTGAGGGGCAGGCCTCAATCGACCGTGTTTCCAGCAGAATTGCCGAAATGCGCTCAGCTATGGACAGATAAAGTTGGGAAGGCGGTTTGATATTTCTCAAGCTGCTTATCCCAGAGAGCTTTTTAGTGAAAGGCTCTCTATGAAACTGTCTAAAAGCATATTGCGCATCTGATCAAACAATCAGATTCTACGAAATTAAAAGCCTCGCTTTTTAGACAGTTTCACAGATGACAGGATGAATGAATGAGCAACTGGTTAGTCAATAAACTGATTCCATCGTTATCGCGTTCTGCCAGCGAGCAGAAAAGCAGCAGTGTGCCGGAAGGTTTGTGGCGCAAGTGTGTGAAATGTGAAGCCGTTCTTTATCGGCCTGAGCTGGACAGAAACCTGGGTGTGTGTCCTAAGTGTCAGCACCATATGAGACTCAATGCTCGTACACGGCTGGATTACTTTCTCGATCGTGAAGGGAAAGAAGAGCTGTTTTCTGACCTCGAGCCCAATGATCGCTTGAAGTTCCGTGATACGAAAAAGTATCGTGATCGTCTTGCTGCGGCGCAGAAGCAAACCGGTGAAAAAGATGCCCTGGTTGCCATGCGTGGTACGGTAGAGGAGGTCCCGGTAGGGGTTGTTGCGTTTGAGTTTGCTTTCATGGGCGGCTCCATGGGGTCTGTGGTGGGTGAAAAGTTTGCCCGTGCAGCAGAGCTTTGTCTGGAAGAAAGGATGCCGTTGATTTGTTTTTCTGCCAGCGGTGGTGCTCGAATGCAGGAAGCGCTGTTTTCTCTGATGCAGATGGCGAAGACCAGTGCTGCACTGGAAAGAATGAAGCAGGCAGGTATTCCTTATATTTCTGTGATGACTGATCCTGTTTATGGTGGCGTATCTGCCAGTCTTGCTATGTTGGGTGATGTTAATATGGCTGAGCCTGGCGCCTTGATTGGCTTTGCGGGCCCCAGGGTTATTGAACAGACTGTACGCGAAAAGCTTCCTGAAGGCTTTCAGCGAAGTGAATTCCTTTTGGATCACGGTGCAATCGATATGATTGTTTCGCGGTCTGAAATGCGATCCACTATTGCACGTCTTTGTCGCAAGATGCAGGGTAAACCGGAGTCGGATGTAGAATTTTCTGACACTGCTGTTGATACTGTTGAGGTTGCGTAATCTTTCCAGGCCGGTTTTCTTCAAGCCGGCCTTTTTCTTTCTATAGAATTGCGTATTATTCCCCTTTCTTGTTGCTTTACTACTTACCGCGTACCTGACCGTCTGGAGATGTGACGTTGATGCCTGCAAAGAGCCTTTCTCAGTGGTTAACCTGGATGGAAGAAACCCGGCCAGAACACGAGTACGATTTTGGTTTGGATCGAATTCGGCTGGTGGGAGAGAAGCTGGATTTACTCAAGCCAGCACCGTTTATCATTACAGTTGGAGGAACGAATGGTAAAGGTTCTACGCTCGCTGTTCTTGAGGCCATTTTGTTGGCTGCTGGGTACAAGGTAGGATTGTTCACATCCCCCCATTTTCTCAAGTTTAACGAGCGAATTCGTATCAATGGAGAGTTGGTGGGTGATGACTGGCTCTGTGACTCTTTCGAGAAGATTAATGATGGCCGAAAAACGACATGGCTGAGCTATTTCGAATTCGCCACGTTGGCAGCAGTTGACTGCTTCAAGAGGGCGGAGGTCGATATAGCGCTCATGGAAGTTGGGTTGGGTGGGCGGCTGGATGCAACGAACGTAGTCGACCCGGATGTATCGGTGATCACTACGGTAGCGCTCGATCACCAGGAGTACCTGGGCTATAGCATTGAAGCCATTGCCAAAGAGAAGTCTGGAATATTTCGAGCAGAGAAGCCGGCTGTATTCGGTGATCACCCCGTACCTCATGTGGTAACCGAGATGGCTGAGCGTCTGGCTAGTCCGCTTTATTGCAGGGGGAAGGCATTTTCATTGGAAAGGCTGGGTAGTTATTGGAATTGGTCAAGCGCTGGTGGTGTGAAGCTTGAAAATCTGCCTGTTCCCAGTGTCGTGATTGATAATGCAGCGACAGCAATACAGGCACTTCAGTTCTTGCCAGATCCGATTTCGGCTGAAGCGCTGAAAAAAGGGCTGTCAAAGGTAGCTGTCACTGGGCGATTCCAGAAGCTCGTTATGAAGAATGACCTGGATGAGCCTGTAGAGGTGATTCTTGATGTTGCCCATAACCCACAGGCTGCAGAAATGCTAAAGCAAAGGCTTGATGAGTCTCCAGTAGGGGGTGAAACCAGGGCGGTGGTTGCCATGTGTAAAGATAAAGACTACATGGCAGTGGTCAGCTGTTTAAGTGACCACATTGATAAGTGGTATGTTGCCCAGTTTGATTCCCCAAGAGCATTGCCGGTTGATGAGCTTTCAGAAATGCTGAGAGCTCGAGAATTCTCAGTAAAAAGCTATCCGAGTGTTGCAGAAGCTTTGGAGCATGCATTAGGGAGCTCAAATCCAGGTGGGCGTGTTTTAGTTACGGGTTCATTTATGACGGTATCTGCTGCCTTGACCAGTAGTCACTAAATTGAAACTATATAACCACTATTGTTAATTTTTCCTGTCATGGATTTCTGGAGCGCATCTTGGGCGAGGGACTTAAGCAGAGACTGATCGGTGCCGTCGTATTGCTGGTTTTATTGATTGTTCTCGCACCTGCGCTTTTTACAGGAGGGGAGACTCATCCTTTGGTTTCTTCAACACCTGCTCCTGCGGCTCCTCCTCTTCAGCCACCACCGGTGCCTGTTTTTGTTGATCAGCTTGGTGTTACTCCAGATGTTGTGGAAGTGGTGTCTTCGTCTTCTGAAATCGTTCTTGAATCGGAACGCCGTGATGCTGAAAAGCCAACAGGTGTGGATGGTAATGGGCACCTGAAAGCCTGGTCTTTGCAGTTGGCAACGTTTGCAGATAAAACCAATGCCCGTAACCTGGAAAAGCAGCTTAAAGGTAAAGGGTACAGCGCCTACCAGAAAAAAATATCTACTGAAAAGGGTAAGATTTTTTATCGGGTATACATAGGCCCTGAAGTGCGGCCAGTTGAGCTTCAGCAGCTAAAAGTTACCATCAAGAAAGAGATGGGACTTGAGAGTATTATTGTTCGTTTTACTCCGTGAGTTGATACGTAGTTTTTATTATTTCTTACATATAAGCCGTGATTACTTTTTGTCTGTCGTGTAGAATTCGTATGCTCTGAAAAATAGGGCTATAACGGGTATAGGCATAGAGAGGGCCCTTTTTAGGTTATAGGATGGTTAAAGCAAGTACTACTGCAATAAGGATTTCTCTCTGATTCAGGATTGCTACGTATAGTAGTTTCGGCATATGCTTAAGTCGACGGGCGGTAGCGTGCTTTTTTGTTGGTGTCTGTCTGTAAGGGCTGGTGTTAATCGCGGTTCTTTCGATATTTTGCCTTGAGTACTACTATCCCAGGGAAAACGCATGAAAGTGTCCTAATTCAGAGGGCTAGAACGATATAGTTGTATTTACTTATAGGTTAAAATGAACAACCATTGTCATATATCTATAATTTCTACCGAATATGACAATGAAATGAACGCTTTCAATCTGATGGAAAACCTTTCAAATATTTATGACCCAAGGCAGTCAGGAAAAGTTGAACATAAACTTTCTGATATTTTGCTATTAACCATTTGTGCTGTTATTGCTGGTGCAGAAGGCTGGGAGGAAATTGAAGGCTTTGGATTGGTTAAAACATATGGTTAGTGCATTCTCCACTGCTAATGATGTGGTGTTGGGCTAAATTAAAACCGATGCTAAAAGCAATGAGATAACTGCAATCCCAGAATTGCTGAACCTGCTGGCTCTCAAGGGATGTCTGGTGACGCTCGATGCTATGGGGTGTCTGAGAGATATAGCTCAAAAGATTGTCGAAAGGTGCAGGCTATCTTCTTGCGGTAAAAGGCAATCAGGGAAAGCTTCACGAGGCATTTAAAAATCACTTCTCAATGGAGAGGATTAATAAATAAGAGGCGACACCTATCGAACTGAAGAGAAAAGTCATGGGAGAATGGAGAGTCGCCTTTACCTGGTAAGTGATGTATTTGATGAGTTTGTTAATTTCTCATTCGATTGGAAAGGAATGAAAACGCTGGGTATTGCTGTATCAGCCCGAATGGAAGGAGATGGCTTTAATACGGATGACATCAGCATCAGTTATTATATTCATCTTCTGAATTAACGGCTGAGAAATTAGCAAAGGCTAGCAGAGAACATTGGTTTATCGATAACAAGCTCCACTGGAAAATGGATGTTGCAATGTAAGAGAAGATGATTGTCGAATTTGAGGAGGCAATGCTCCCGAAATGCTGTCTGGCATCAGACACATTGCAGTCAATTTCTTGAACAATGCCAAAACATTTAAGGCAGGCCTTAAGTGGAAACAAAAGAAGGACGCGATGAATACCCACTAACTTTCTGAGGTACTGCCAGGCAGCGGAGCTCCATAATCTTGCTGTGACTACTGCCCTTTGGGTTGGCAGGATGATGGTGCACGGACACATTGTTAGTATTAGTAATTGAGTGTACTGAAGGAGCAGAAAGGATCAAGGTTTCGGAATAAAATCATTAATATGGGGTGAATAAGTTATTGCAAGCTTACAGGTATGAATAGAAATCCCATAAAGTATGGATAAAGTAACAAAATATAGGCTTAATTAAAATAAGTGGGCTAAGTCCTAATTGGGTCGGCTGCTTATTGATTGGTAGTTTGATGCTCATAATTAATAATGCAATTTTTTTTTATAGTATATTATAATCTAGATCGTCTCTCTATGAAGTTTAGTAGAGGAATTAATAAGGTGGAGTTAGTCCGATTAAGGAACGTAATCTTCATAGAATTTATTAGTCGTCTAAATTGTGTTAATAAAATCTGACTGTGGGGATTGAGTTGAATTATGCTGTATTAATATTTTTGAAAATAGAGGGCTCTGTTGGAGTATTTGAGTTTTGGTAAATATAGTTATAGTGTTTTCTTATGGCTAGAGGTTGCGCACTTTATCAAATTCTTAGAGTATTCAGAGTGCTTCAGTGATCATTTTAGTAGTAATTATTAAATGACTTATCACTGGTTAGTTTTTATTAAATTGGATGAATAACATTGAAAAAAGCATTTATAACAGGCGTTACTGGGCAAGATGGTTCTTATTTGGCAGAATTCCTCCTGGAAAAAGGCTATGAAGTTCATGCTATTGTGAGGCGTAGTTCAGTTTTTACTACGCAGCGAATAGACCACATAATGGAGCATCCACAATTTAATACTTATCATGGTGATCTTTCAGATTCTAGCAATTTGCATACATTATTAGCAAAAATTCAACCTGATGAGATTTATAATCTAGGTGCTCAGTCTCATGTTGCAGTTTCATTTGAGGTGCCGGAATATACGGCAGAAGTCGATGCTGTTGGTACGATAAGACTGCTTGATGCTATTAAAGACCTGGGTCAGAAACCTCGATTTTACCAGGCATCAACATCAGAGCTTTTTGGGGGTATTCCTGAAACAGCGCCTCAGTCCGAGCTTACGCCTTTTTATCCCAAGTCGCCTTATGGTGCAGCAAAATTATATGCTTATTGGGTAACAGTGAATTATCGTGAATCGTATGATCTTTATGCATGTAACGGTATTCTTTTTAATCATGAGTCTCCAAGGAGAGGAGAAACTTTTGTAACTAAAAAAATTACAAAAGCAGCGGCTCGTATTTCCCAAGGAAAACAAAAAGTATTGAAGCTCGGCAATCTTGATGCTAAACGAGACTGGGGGTATGCGAAAGATTATGTTGAATGCATGTGGCTTATGCTGCAGCAAGATCAGCCTGATGATTATGTTATTGCATCCGGTGAAACTTATACAGTAAGGCAATTTGTCGAGTGGGCTTTTGAATCCCTCGATATTCAAATTAGATGGGAAGGCCATGGTGTGAATGAAATAGGAGTTAACACTAAAACGAATGAAGTTTGTGTTGAAATTGATCCTAAGTATTTTCGACCTGCTGAAGTAGATTTGTTATGGGGAAATCCCGCTAAGGCAAAGGAAAAACTTGGCTGGGAACCAAAAACAAGTATAAAAGAATTAATTGATATTATGGTTAAATATGACTTGAAATATGATACTTATGGTGGAAGTGAAGAATGATTGTAGTTACAGGCTCCACTGGTTTTTTGGGAAAACGGGTTTGTCGCCTGCTGGATCAAAAAGGGATTGATTATGTTGGCACATCAATAAGTAAAGGGCTCGATTTAAGAGACCGGAAAGAGGTAATAGCATTTTTTGAAGATATAAAGCCTGAGTATGTTCTTAATTGTGCTGCTTATGTTGGTGGTATTCAGTTTGGCTACAAACATCCTGCTGAATTATTTCATAATAACCTACAGATAACATTGAACCTTCTTGAGGCTTCCTCGATAAGTAAAGTTACTCGCATAGTTAACCCGATTTCAAACTGTGCATATCCGGGAAAAGCAACACTTTTTAAAGAAGAAGAGTTTTGGGATGGCCCCTTACACGAATCAGTAATGGTGTATGGCTTTGTTCGGAAAGCTTCATGGATTGGTGCTTGGGGGTATGCAAAGCAATATGGGCTCGATTCAGTCAATCTTATTTTATCCAATATGTATGGCCCAGATGATCATTTTGAAGAAGAGCGATCCCATGCACTGGGCGCTTTGATAATGAAGTTTGTTAAGGCAAAACAGTTAAACGAGCCTGAAGTTGTGGTGTGGGGAACAGGAAAGCCCGTTCGAGAATGGCTCCATGTTGACGACGGTGCTGAAGCTATGATTCGCGCCATTGATATTAAACCATCGATTGAGCCTATCAATATTGGTATAGGCAAAGGTATTTCAATCCTCGATATGGCAACAATGATTAAAGACATGGTTGGATATGAGGGAAGATTAACTCTTGATTCAAGTAAGCCCGATGGAGCTCCATACAAGACAGTTGATGGCTCGCGTGGGTTTGAATATTTTGATTGGCGCCCCAGTAGAGAATTCAGACAGGGTGTTGCAGAGACAATCGAATGGTATATCAAAAAAGGAATGAAAAATGACTAATGTCGTTGAAATCAAAGAGGGCGATCTTGTATTAGCCCGTCATATACCTGCAAGTACAGCATGGACTGAAGGGCTTAATTTCTTTTCTCAAGACTCTGAATTCATGCAGGTTGGTGTGTGGGGTTACGATGCCGGGAAGGAATTGAAGGCTCATATACATAATGAAGTTAAACGCGAGGTTCTCTGGACGCAGGAAGTACTTTTTGTAAGGCAGGGAAAAATAAAGGCCAATATTTATGATACAGCAGAGACGAAAGTGGCTGAGTTAAATGTAACGGCTGGAGATATCCTCATTTTACTGCGAGGGGGTCATGGATATGACATTGTTGAAAACGGGACACAGGTTCTTGAGATTAAAAATGGTCCATATGTAGGGCCAGATCAAGATAGGAGACGGTTGTGACCGATAATATCTTTTTTGACATCTCTAAGCTAAAGCGTATAGGTCAAAATGTTATTATTGGTAAAACTGTACGTATAAGGTACCCCGAATTAGTTGAAATTGATGATAATGTAATAATTGATGACTTTACCTATATATCAACTGCATTAACAATTAGCAGTAATGTGCATATTGCTGCTGGATGCAAGATCATTGGTGGAAGTCGCTCAAAGGTAACTATTGAATCATTCTCTACACTAGCTCCAAATGTTGTTTTAGCTGCTGGCAGTGATGATTACGTTTCTGGTATTGCTTCACCCCTGGTACCAATTGAATACAAAGGAAATGTAGAGATTGGTGAAATTACACTTAAGCGTCATTGCATCGTTGGTGCGAATAGTACTGTACTACCGAACGTCATTTTTAACAACGGAGCATCAGTAGGAGCACAGTCCCTAGTGAAAAATAATTTAGATGAATGGGGATTATATGCAGGTGCTCCTGCAAAACTACTCAAGTATCGCGATAAAGAAACGATTCTGAATTTGGAAAAACAGTTTTTGGAAAGTATGTGATGAACAATGAATTTATAATGCAAATGCGGCCTCTCTTTGGTGAAGAGGAAAAAAAAGCCATCTGTGAATATATGGATGAAGATGGCTTTATTACTGAATTTAAACGCACTGAAAAATTTGAGCAGATGATTGCTGAATACACTGGTGCAAAACACTGTGTTGTTGTTAATAATGGAACGATCAGTTTAACACTTGCTGCTATGGCAGCAGGAATAAAATCTGATGATGAAGTAATAGTACCTAACTATACAATGATAGCAACACCAAACTCTGTGAAAATGTTTGGTGCAGTACCAGTATTCGTTGATGTAGAGCCAGACACATTGTGTCTTGATATTGAGAAAGTAAAGTCAGCTATAACAGAGAAAACAAAAGCCATAATATTGGTTTCAGCAAATGGTCGTTACCCGAAACCAGGTATCAATGCATTTGAGAAGCTTGCATCCGATAATAATCTCGCATTGATAGAAGATGCTGCTCAATCCTTAGGGTCATATTATCCAGATGGTCGTCATATTGGAAAAGCAGGGGTAATTGGTAGCTTTTCATTTTCAGCTCCAAAGATTATCTCCACTGGACAAGGCGGAGCCTTGATCACAGATAATGATGAGATTGCTTATAAGCTGCGCAGGCTAAAAGACTTTGGCCGTTCGGGTGGTGGTAATGATATTCATGATTCAATAGGCTTTAATTTCAAATTTACCGAGCTTCAAGCCTGTATCGGAATTGAGCAGATGAAGAAGCTACAGCTACGAGTTGAAAGGAAAAAAGAAATTTTATCCAGATATCAACATCATTTAACAGGTGTTGATGAGGTAAATTTTTTTGATCAGGACCTAGAGTGTACTACTCCATGGTTTATTGATGTTCTAGTTGAAAATAGAGATGCCCTCCAATTATTTTTAAAAGAATCTGGTATTGGAACCAGGGTCATGTATCCACCAATTAATGAGCAGGAAGCATATAGAGTCTCTGGAGAGCACCCTGTCTCACAATCTATAGGTCAGAAGGGATTATGGCTTCCCTCTGCTGTACAACTTACAGATGAACAAATTGATTATGTTTGTGGAAAAATTAAAGAGTTCTACGAAGTTTCAAATTGATAGGGTCAGGCGGTTTTTTGTAAACAAGAAGTATACTCGATACCTTTGCTTAAAAAATATCGAAGTCTTAGCAGCTGAAGAAAGCCAGATTTTCAGGCTTAATGGTAATCATAGGGTATTATATATTGGTTTAAAATACGATTACTTGGATGCAAGCAGGGGCTTGTCCTATGAAGAGTATAACTTTTTTCATACGTTGCTTAATATATATGAATTAGACTTATTACGCTTTGAATTCTATGAATGCTATGTTAAATACGGAAGGGAGAAAGCATGCTCAATTTTAAAGGAAATTGTTTTAACGTATAAAATTGATACGATATTCATAACTCTGTTTGAAGATTACTTTGAGCATAGTGATTTGAAATACTTTAGGGATTCTTTAGGGATTGATTTGGTTTTGTGGCTTTTTGATGATGATAAACGCTATCACAAAACTAAAGCACTTGTTGATTGCAGTAGTAAAGCGGTCACGACAATCGCGGAGAGACATCATAAAAGATTAGAAATGGGATTAAACTCAGTCCTATGCCAGTTTAGTGCTAATCACTCAATTTATAGAAAAATGGATTTAACTAAAGATATTGATGTTTCTTTTGTTGGACAATGCTTTGAAGATAGGAAAAATTACATAGATTATCTACTTAAAGAGGGAATAAATGTAAAAGCATGGGGTAATGGTTGGGGAACTGGGCGTTTAGGTCAGTCAGAGCTAATTGAGGTTTATAATAGATCAAAGATAGTATTAAATTTTAGCGCGGCATTCGGGAATCCGGATCTTCGATTTGTAAAAGGTAGAATATTTGAGATTACAGCTACAGGTGCTTTTCTGTTAACAGAAAAGACAGATGAGCTTGATTTGTATCTGTCTATTGGAACTGAATGTGATATTTTTGATAATAAAGAAGAGCTGTTGTCAAAAATTAATTATTACTTGCAAGAGGAAAAGGAAAGAGAGAATATTGCTATGAATGGTTATAATCGTACTTTAAGTGATTATACTTATGATAAGGCTCTGCGAAAAATTATAAATTAGACAGTGCTTTCTTTGATAAAAATAACTGTAAGAAAAAGGGTTGCAAAATACTATAAGAACTAAATGTAATGAATAAAATTTCATAACAGGTAACCCTTGAAATCAATGTATTAAAAATTATTACTTAAAATAAAATTTTTAAAACACAAATAAATTCATAGGTGATAAGAAAAAGAAATGATAGAAAAAATAAAAAAAATGATAAGTGATCCATTATATGCACAGTATGTATGGAGAAGAATATATCTTAAACTCCTAGGGACAGAAAAAGTATTTGCGCATAAGAGTGAATTTCGCTCTGATTCTGAAAATGGAGAGTACGGTGCCGCAGTGATGAAAGCACTGGAGAGCCAAAAATACTTTGACAATTTTAAAAGAAATCCCGAGTATCAGGCTATTCTAGAGCATGTGAATAGAGATGATGGTGAGAAGTATCTCAATATTACTTTATCAAGGAATGATGGCCTCTTCGATCTTGCTCTTAAAACATCCTGTAGAGCAGATGATGTAGGTAATCCTATAAAATATAAATATCCTGACATTGCAGAAGCACTGTCTCCCAATACTCTGCGATATATTAAGGTAAGTTCTGATTTAAGTGGATTGTTTGGTCGTGAATTTAAAAGTATTGCAGAAATTGGCTGTGGCTACGGAGGGCAAGCATTGGTTAATGACCAGTTGCTAAGCGTAAATTTAGCGACGCTTTTTGATTTGCCATTTGTCAATGAGCTGATTAAAAAATATTTAAATTCAATGCTTCTTAATGGGGCATATCGGGTGAGGGCTATAAATGAGAGTTGCCCTGAGCCCTACGACCTTGTGATTAGTAACTATGCATTCTCAGAACTGCCAAGCATATTGCAAAGAACGTATATAAAAAAGGTCATGGCTGGAGCAAAACGCGGATATTTAACAATGAACAGCGGATTAGGTGGAGAAAGAAGCGAAGGTAAGCTGACGCTGAAGCAACTAGAAGAGTTACTTCCCCCCTTTGAAATTTTTGAAGAAGAACCATTAACTGCTCCACATAACTATATTATTGTATGGGGACATAATGGCGATTTTGCATCAAAATATATGAAACAAAAAAAACTAGACTGAAAGATATTTCTTTATTATTAACCAGTTGTTGATAAATATGCGTACCCCAGTGCTGCTGGGGCTTTTTTTAGTATGTATAATGCTTAAACAATGAATCTCTACTATTGCAGTAAAGACTGAATTCGTTGAATAATTGACTTGAACTTACTTGGATGTTAAATCCCATAGCACTTTCCAAGAGAAGAACAGTCATCATATGGCCAATTGCTTCGAATTGAAATATTTAGTGTGATTACAGAAAAATCGACCTCTCCAAACATGGCTATAATTTTTGCTCGGATTATAGTTGTTTGTTTCTCATTTTTATCATTTAAGCTATCGGTCACGCTTCTTAATCCAGAAGAAGTTGGTAGAATGCACCTTATTCTTGGGCTGACATCATTTTATAGCATGTTAATAGCTGGCCCTGTTTATCTTTACTTGCATAGGTCACTTTTTTACCTGATAGCCACTCTAAATATGTGGCGGACTATAAAACGATTACTTCAGTTTCTTATTGTTACACTATTGATCTATTGTTTTTTCATCAGTTGGGTTAGAACGGATACTAATAGTGTAACCTTGGTGCTGTTCTTCTATATTCTGATCAACTGTATTTATGAAGGGATACTACCCAACATCAATCTTCTTGGAAGGTTCAAACTTTTTGCACTGGCCAGTGTTTTTGGGCAAGCATTTTCTTTAGTTATCTCTCTGACTTTATGTTTTTTATATGAAAAGAGCGCAATAAGCTGGATTACAGGGATGATTGTCGGACAAACAATTACTATTCTTTGTGTTCGACTGTACATGTATAAAAATATATCTGAAGTTGTTGGTGGTTTTCAGAATCCTTTTGAAAATACCAGATCTGTCTTGAGCTTCCTGTTTCCCCTGGCATATAGTGCTCTAGCCACTTGGGTTGCTCTGTATTCGCAGCGTTATCTGATTGAAAGTTCGATGAATATTCATGATGTCGCTGTTTTTTCAGTAATTCTTGCAATTGCGCTTAATTTAATTGGCGTGCTAAATACTTTAGCGCAGCAAATTCTGTTACCAAAGTTTTACCAAGCTTGTGCTAATGACAGGGCTGATACTAAAGAGGCTTGGCATAATTATTTCAGAACCGCTATTCCATACCTTACTTTTTTTGTTTCTGTAGGTGGGATTTTTAGCAGTGAGTTGGTCAAACTATTCACTAATTCAGTATATGAACTAAACAGTATTCTCCTCCTGTGGTTTCTGATTAGTGAGTATTTTAAATCAATTGGTGTTGCATTTGATGTTTATTTACATGGTATGGGCGACACAGTTATCATGTATAAAATATCTACAGTGATTTTATTTGGATCAAGTATCTCATATTTATTTGCATATTATTACAAAAATATTTATGCCTTTGCTTATGCATACCTGGTGATTTCAATTTCTACTTTATTGGTTAAATATATTCTGATTGTTAAAAAAAACGGATTGTGTGTTGATTTCTCAGTGGCACTAAAAGGTATTAAGTGGAGTGCGCCTCTGGGGCTATTATATATTTTCAATTATACCTTTCAGTTACATTATTTGGTTACTTTGCTGTTTGCAGCTTTAATATCGATATTATGCTTAGCTTTTATGTATAGTTATGAGGGACTTAAGGTTGAATGAGATTTTATGCTCAATTATTATTCCTGTATATAATGCGGAGCGATATATAGAAAGAACTATCGATTCAGTACTTGAGTTAATAGATAAACGTTTTGAGATCGTTATTGTCGATGATGGATCAACAGATAGGTCCTTATCGCTAATTAATAAATATGCTGATCAACCATGTATTAAAATCTTGAAGCAAAAAAACAAAGGTGTTTCGGCCGCTTCAAATTTAGCCATAAGAAATGCTAGTGGCAGATATGTTGCTAAAATGGATGCCGATGATTATCCTGTTAATAATCGATTCATCAAGCAGCTGAACAAAATACAAGATGAGGGATGTGAATTTTGCTATGGGTATATGGAAGTAATTGATGAGAATGATCATATTATGTCAAGGCCATTTGTTCCTGGTAGTACTGACTGTATGATTTTCTACTGGGCTGCTGGCTCTCTCGGATTTGCTAATGGCTCGACTATGTTTAGTCGGTCTTTTATTACAGAAAATAATATTTATTATGATGAGGTTGAGTTTAAGGGAGCTGAGGACCTAAAGTTTGCTTATGACTGCTTTTCAAAAGCTGCGAAATTCACAGTTGTCAACGAGGTTATTTACCAATACAGAGAGCACAGTGTATCATTATCTAAAACAAATAGAATTTCTCAAACAAAAGATACACTGCTGATTGCAGACTCTATTCTAGATTCTTACTTTGAAAATGTGACAAATGGAATACTTACTCTTTTTGATAAGAAGAATAGCCATGCGAACTTTAGACTACTTGCATCTTTGATTAAGAGACTGTTTTTGGTGGGTGAGTACAGAAAATTTCTTACTGTCATTTCTATTTTAAATTTTCGCTTAGTAATAATGATTTTTAAAGTTTTGATTAATAAATGATTTGTTATATTAAAAGTATTATTCCTACCTCATTTAAAGTTTATTTAAAGAGGAGGCTAAGGTTTTATCGAGTTAAAAAAAATATTTTCAATGGTGTGAATCGTAGAACAGCTTTGATTTCTTATTTATATGAACCGTTCATATATTCAGAAGAAACCAGGCACTCATCGTGGATCGAAGTCAGGCAGATTGCTTTAGCGCTGAATGATTTAGGGTTTAATGTTGATGTAGTTGATTGCCGTTCTGACGTGATGCTGAATGATAAATATGACGTAATGATAGGATTTGGGTATTTTTTCAGAAATAATTATAAGATGGCAAGAAATAATATTCTTTATCTTAATGGCGGTCACCCAGATTTTTTAGAAAGAGCAGAGTTTAAGCGAATAGTCGAATTCAATAATAGAAGTCAGCCTCATGCAAAACAAAAGAGGAAGCATGAATTTGTTTTATCATCTGATTTAGGTCTCACTGATAATATCATTCTTCTTGGTAATGAATATACACGTAAAACTTATTCGTCAAGTTTAAATATCTATACTATTAATGCGCCGGCAATAATTTCGCCTCACTTTTCAGAGATTAAAAAAAGCAAAAATTGTCAAAGGAATTATTTGTGGTTCGGTTCATCAGGGGCAATACATAAAGGATTGGATATTGTAATTGATTTTTTCATGGTAAATAAAAATCTAAATTTATTTATTGCAGGCCTGTCAAAAGACGAAGAATATTTATTTAATTTGGATCGGGATAATATCCATAATATTGGTTTCATTAATGTAAATTCACCTGAGTTTAATGATTTAATCACCAATGTCGGGTATATGATTCATCCTTCCTGTTCGGAGGGTATGTCAACATCTGTACTTACTTGTATGTCTCATGGAGTCATTCCAATAATTACCAGAGAGTGTGGTGTTTCTCTACCTGAAGGTTTAGGTTACTTTCTTGACTCTCCATCTTTAAAATCACTTACAAAAGTTATTGATGAAATAAAAACAGAATCTTTTGAGTCGTATTTGAGTAGAAGCGAACAATTATTCGAATATTCAAGGCTAAACTTTTCGCAGTCAAATTTTAATCGTACGATGACGACTCTGTTGGAAAATATTTTAGATGAAAGAAATGAACAAGATTAGTATAGTTACTGTCTGTTATAACAATGTTTCACTCATTGAGCAGTGTGTACAAAGTGTTGTAAACCAACAGTATCCATATATTGAATATATTGTTGTTGATGGAGCATCAACTGATGGAACACTCGATATAATAAAAAAATATTCTGATAAAATTTCCGTTTTAATTTCTGAAGAAGATAATGGAATAAGTGATGCAATCAATAAAGGAATATCAAACTGTACCGGTGACTACGTTCTTTTTGTAAATTCTGATGATTGGTTACAGCCCGATGTAATTTCAAAAATTTTTGAAAATTCAGTTTATTACGATGACTTGTTATATGGTGATATGCAGTACTGGAAGGGTGATAATAAAGATTACTTATTCAAACCTGATCATAAAAATTTAATTAAGGAAATGACTATCAATGGCGGAGCAAGTTTCTTTAAATTAACTACTTTAAAAGAATTGGGTGGTTTTGATTTCTCTTATTCTTACGCCATGGATTATGAAATTTCATTGCGTTTTTATACGCATAAAAAGAAATTTCTATATTTACCCTATTGTATCGCTAACATGCGCTATGGTGGAGTTTCAGATGTATATGCTTTTCGTGCACTCGATGAAGTTTTTAAAGCCAAAGTTAAGCATAAAATTACCTCTTCATCTGCCGGCAAACTATATCTTTACTATCAAAAGGCTAGAATGCTTGTCAGGATTTTTTTGGAAAAGCTGGGCCTTTCTTTTTTTGTAGAGTTATATAGAAGTCGATTTTCCATTTTAAAAAAGGAGCTTTAATATATTCAAGCTCAAAGCTTCTTACTTTGTATATGTATGTTCAAAACCGTTCGTGATTCTCATTAATTTTTCAATTTTATTTTAAGGTTACCTATGAGGGTGCTTATTGATGCCCGTTGCCTAAATGATTCAGGTTTAGGTGTTTATACTGTAGAAATTATTCGTTCTCTATCAAAGCTTCCTATACAAATTGGAGTACTGATAAACCCTGGGCTTGAAGATAATCTTTCTATATTGCCAGTTCAGAATTACAATGTTATTGAAGTTAACTATGGCCGTTTTTCATATAAAAATCTTTTTTCTTTATCAAAGCACTTAAAAAAATATGATCTCTATTTTCTACCGTCTCCAACTGTTGCTCCTTTGAATTCTTCCATACGCATTATATCTACCATTCACGATGTTTGCCCATTAAGATTTAGAAGGTTTTTTGGGATTAAGGTTTATTTGGCTTTTTACTTGATTCTGTTTTTACAAATTATTAGGTCATCTAAACTGTTAACCATCTCTGAATTTTCGAAGTCTGAAATTTTATCTTTTTTTAAATTTCTTGTCAGGGGTAAACCAGTAATTGCTATAAAAAATGGGCTTCCCAGGCGTTTTTCTTCTAATAAAGGTGAGGTTTCAGAGTTAATTAAAAAGATGATGGCTAGCAAATATCTACTGTGTGTTGGTAATGTTAAACCTCATAAAAATATTAAGCCTTTAATCAATTATTTTATTAGTCAAAACGGTCTTCATTCTAAATATAAACTAGTCATTGTCGGAAGGATAGGTGGTTTTATAACAGGTGAAAGTATTGATCACTGCCATAAAGACATTGTTTTTACTGACTATGTAAATGATCATGAGCTTTCCATGTTATATGAAAATGCCTCTGCCTTTATATATCCCAGCTTATATGAAGGTTTTGGCTTACCTTTACTGGAAGCCATGAAGTTTAAATTACCCATCGCTGCTTCTAACCTACCGGTGTTTCATGAGGTTGCTGGAAATTCTATCTCTTATTTCGATCCAGTCACATTTACAGGATTGGATGATTTTATTTTGAGTATAAAAGATAATGAAAAGTCGAATTATGAGGAATTGCTGGCAGTTTATAACTGGGATGATGCAGCAGAAATGATTTATCAGGAGTTTCTGTGAATATTTTACAGGTCAATAAATTTTACTATCCTGTAATGGGTGGTGTTGAAACCGTTTGCAAACAACATAGTGAGTTTTTAGCCAAAAAGCACAGTGTAACCATTTTATGTGTGCAAGAGAAATTTTCTTTATTTACTCAATTGGAAATTATTAACAATGTCAAAGTGTATCGTTGCAGTTCACTCGGCACTTTTTTCTCGATGCCTGTCTCTCTTTCTTTTGTGTTTTATTATATAAGACTATTTCTTAAGAGTGATCTCGTTTTTTTTCATCTTCCATTTCCTATGGCTGATTTTGTTTTTTTTCTTACACGCTTTATTAAGCGAAGAACTAAAATTTTTGCAGTATGGCATAGTGATATTGTTAAGCAGGGCTTTCTAAAAAGACTACTTAAGCCATTGCTCAATAGTAGTGTTTATAATGTAGATAAAATAATCGTTACTTCCCCTAAGCTAGTTTCATACTCTGAATTTCTAAAACCTTACATGTTGAAGGATAAAATTGTAGTATTACCTCTTTCTGTTAACGTTGACGATGTAAATGTTTCTGCTAACAACTATAAAGGTAAACTGCTTGGTACACTTGATAATATAGATGGCTGTTTCTTTGGTCGACTCTGTTACTATAAGGGAGTTGATGTTTTGATGGATGCGCTTCTTTTAGCTAAGAAAGATGGATTTGAACCGAGAATTGTTATTGCAGGTGAAGGGGAATACTCATCATTAATCTCGGATAAAATAAAAGAGTATTCATTGGATAATGTCATTTTCATTAATCGTTTTCTTGATAGCGATGAGAAATATTGGCTGCTTCAAAAATCGAAATGTTTCTTATTTCCTTCTGTTGAAAGGTCAGAAGCTTTTGGTATTACTCAAATAGAGTCTATGAGCCTTGGTACACCTGTTATAAATACAAATCTACCATCAGGTGTTCCCTGGGTTAGTATTCATCGGCAAACTGGTTTTACTGTTGACCCTAAAAATCCATTACAACTTTATCTTGCATTAAAAGAGATGTTGGTTAATGAAAGTGAGAGATTATCTTACGGAAGAGCTGCGATTAGACGTGTAAAAAAAGATTTTGATGATCATATAGTCCTAAAAAAACTCGAATTTCTTGTTGAGGGTGTCTCTGTTGATAGTGTTTAGCCTTTTATCAAGTTAGCAGTTTTTTCTTTATTATACTCTTTTAAAAATATATCTTCTTGGCGTAACTTTTATGACTATTTTTCCAGTTATTCTATCAGGTGGTACGGGCAGTCGACTTTGGCCAAAATCCAGGGCGCTAAACCCCAAACAGTTTTTGCCTCTGGTTGATAATAAAACCATGTTTCAGAATACAGTTTCACGCCTTGATACTCTGGACTCTGTTTCAGCTCCATTGGTAATTGCCAATGAAGACCATCGATTTCTTGTTGCTGAGCAACTTAGGCTAATGGGGAAGAAAGCAGAAGCTATTATTCTGGAACCTTTTGGGCGTAATACCGCCCCTGCAGTTGCATTGGCTTCTTTAAAATTACTTCAGTCTAGTGAGCAGAATCAGGAAACATCTTCACATGAGTCAGATCAAGACCCCTTGCTTCTGGTACTCGCAGCCGATCACGTTATTCGAGATCTTGATGCTTTCCGTCTTGCTGTTGAAAATGCTTTACCAGCAGCAAAGCTTGGTAAGCTAGTAACATTTGGTATTGTACCTACCCATGCCGAAACTGGTTATGGCTATATAAAAGCGGGTTCCAACGAAATAAATAGTAGCGACGTTGATACGGATAATACTTTTTACCCCGTTCAAGAGTTTGTTGAAAAACCTGATATAGAAACTGCTCATGCCTATCTATCTTCTGGCGAATACTTCTGGAACTCAGGGATGTTCCTTTTCAAAGCCTCTCGTTATTTAGAGGAATTGAATAAATTTCGTCCCGATATCTTATCTGTCTGCAAAAATGCAATGGACAGCCAGAATAGCGATCTCGACTTTGTTAGGGTTGATCAGGAAATGTTTGAGTCATGTCCTGATGATTCTATAGATTATGCAGTGATGGAGAAAACTTCGGATGCGGTGGTTGTCCCTTTAGATGCCGGTTGGTCTGATGTTGGTTCCTGGACTTCTCTTGCTGAAATTTCTGAAAAAGATGAGCTCGGGAATGCTTGTTTGGGTGACGTCATTCTCCATGATACCCGGAATAGCTACGTGCGTAGTGATAAAAGATTGATTGCTACAATAGGTGTTGATGATCTTGTCGTAGTAGACAGCGATGATGCTATTCTTGTGGCTCATAAAAACAATGTTCAGGATGTTAAAAAGGTTGTAGAGAAGCTTAAGGCTCAGGGGAGATCTGAGGCAAACTTACATAGAAAAGTTTACCGACCATGGGGAGCATATGACTCGGTTGATATGGGGGATCGTTTCCAAGTTAAACGTATTATTGTGAAGCCAGGTGCAAAGCTTTCTCTGCAAAAGCATTTTCATAGGGCAGAACACTGGGTAGTTGTTAAAGGTACTGCGCTTGTTGAAATTGACGGTAAAGAAATACTACTTACAGAAAATCAATCAACCTACATTCCAATAGGATCTGTCCATAGGTTGGAAAATCCCGGTAAGCTTGATCTTGAGTTAATTGAAGTCCAAAGCGGTTCTTATCTTGGAGAAGATGATATAGTAAGATTCGAAGACAACTATGGCCGCTCGTAACGTTTTTTTATTGTTTTGACTACCTCCATATTCGCTTATTTTTTAAAGAATATCTTTATCTAAGCTTTTTGCTTGCCAACTATACCCTTTTTTTGTTAGTGAGTTTAAATGCTTTGATGAATTAAATCTTTCTATTTATATTTAGAAATCGTTTTTTGTATTTGTTTGTTATGAATAATGTCTTGATTACGGGTGCAACTGGGTTTATAGGTTCTCACTTGCGCAACTCACTGCACGGAACGAAATTCAATGTTACAGCCATTTCCAGGAAGTCTACTCATGGTTTTGTGAATATGGGCGAATTGAGTTACAGTACTGATTGGTCTGCTGTTTTAAATGATATCAATACTGTGGTCCATACAGCCGCTAGTGCTCATTTATCAAAATCATCATCTTCTGCCGATGATAAGCTGTTTTTTGACATAAACAGGGATGCAACCATTAACCTTGCAAGACAGTGCGTCCATTTTGGCATTAAGCGTTTTATATTTATCAGCTCTATAGGTGTCCATGGTAATATATCGGATAAACCCTTTTCATATTTGGACGAGCCAAGCCCTTATGATGCTTATACTCAATCAAAGTATGAGGCTGAACAAGCCCTTAAGGAGCTATCTGAAAACTCTGATTTAGAGGTTGTTATCATACGGCCACCTTTAGTCTATGGCCCTAATGCTCGTGGAAGTTTTTCTAATCTGATGAATATAATTTCAAAAAATATACCACTGCCATTTGGGGCTGTTAATAATAGTCGGAGTTTGGTTGGCATTGATAATTTGATTGACCTAATTACCTTATGCTTGGATCACCCTGCTGCTATTAATCAGACTTTTTTGGTAAGTGATGATTCTGATGTGTCTACATCAGAATTGCTTAAGGTCATGATTAGCATATCTGGAAAAAGAACATTTCTTTTTCCTGTAGATATCCGAGTATTGAATTTTTTTGCTCGAATTATTGGGAAAAGAAATATATTCGATAAGCTTTGTGGGAATTTGCAGATTGATATTTCTCATACTAAAAATACTCTCAGCTGGCACCCTCCGGTTTCGTTTAAAGAGGGTATTCAACGTTGTTTTTAGCAAGGATAAGTACTGTGCTGCGTAGTTTAGATGTCTTTTTGGCTTTGCTAGGTTTGATTGCTGGATTCCCTTTTTTTTTGGTAATCTATGTGTGTGGTCTATTTGACACTGGCTCACCTTTATTTTTGCAGAAACGAATTGGTCGTAATCAACAGGTTTTTACGCTTGTTAAATTTCGAACTATGAAGGTTGGCACCCCGTCAGTTGCCAGCCATCTAGCATCAGTTTCTTCAATCACCTCTTTCGGTCGGTTCCTCCGCAGGACCAAGCTGGATGAGTTGCCTCAACTTTGGAATGTGCTGATAGGTGAGATGAGTCTTGTAGGGCCTCGACCTAATTTACCCAGTCAAGAACATTTGATCTCGGTTAGAGAGGCTCAAGGAATCTACAGAGTCCGCCCTGGAATCACCGGGTTAGCTCAAGTGAATGGTATCGATATGTCAGACCCTGAAAGGTTGGCTCAGTTAGATTCTGAGATGATAATAAATATGAATATTGGTAACTATTTTAAATTTATACTGATGACGGTTACTGGAAGTGGCCAAGGAGATCGCGTAAAGGCCAAAAATTAGCTTTTGTTGATGTTCTACTCCATTTTTCTGCTTTTTTTCATGTGAAGCCCTCCTTTAATGATTAGATCAAGATTAATTGACTTACCACGTACTTATAAACGCTTGATTAGTTTGTTTTTTGACCTGTTGATCATCTGGTCTTCTCTGTTCAGTGCTTTTTTAATAAGACTTGGCTGGGAGGGGTTCTTTCAATATCAGGATTTATTTCTTCGTTTATGCTTGCTTTCACCAGTAATTACCCTTCCGATTAGTATTCGGTTTGGATTGTATCGTGCGGTTCTCAGGTTTGTCGGGCCGCAGGTTACCCTTACTATTCTGCGTACGACCTTACTCTCCGTTACTGGTATCATTCTATCGACATATGTACTGGGGTGGTCTGTACCCAGAAGTATCCCTTTCCTTTTTGGGTTGATTCTGCTGTTTATGTTGGGTATCTCCAGATATGGTGCCCGGTACTGGTTGGCGGGGCATAAGCTCAAAGATATTTTATTAACTCCGTTCTCTATCGCTGACAAACAAAGTCAGATTCAAAGAGGTAAGCCTGTGGCCATTTATGGTGCGGGTGAAGCTGGTTGTCAGTTGGTTTCTGCCCTCGACCGTGGCTGGGAGTTCAGGCCTGTTGTCTTTCTTGATGACGACAGTGCCATGGTTGGTAGAACGGTATACGGGAGAAAAGTGTACCACAGCAGTAAACTGCCAGAGTTGGTTGAGAAAGCCTTCGTTGATCAAGTATTGCTGGCAATGCCCTCACTGGCAGAATCAAAGCGAAAATCGATTTTGCGTGATCTGGAGTCCTTGAATATTCCTGTCATGACAATGCCGGGTATGGATGACCTGGTCAGTGGTCGTCTTAAAATTCAGGATATCAAGGAGGTGGAAATTGGAGACCTCCTTGGCAGAGCTCCCGTTCAGGCAGACAGTCAATTACTGAACCAGTGTATTCATGGTTTGAATGTGATGGTTACTGGTGCTGGAGGTTCAATTGGTTCTGAATTATGCCGTCAGATTGCGAAGCTTGAGTGCAAAAGCCTTGTTGTTTTTGACCACTCTGAGTACAACCTTTATCGAATTGAGCAGGAAATCAGGCAGCTAAAAGAACATTCTGGTTTGAATTTTAACCTGATCTCCGTTTTGGGTTCAGTTAATGATCCTCGTCGTCTTCTTGACGTAATTAGAGCCTATAAAATTAACACTATTTATCATGCTGCTGCCTATAAGCATGTTCCTATTGTTGAGCATAATATTTCTCAGGGTGTGAGAAATAATATTATGGGGACATTGTATACCGCACAGGCAGCGATGGTGGGTAAGGTTGCGAACTTTGTTCTTATTTCCACGGATAAGGCTGTGCGTCCTACCAATGTCATGGGAGCTACCAAGCGCTTTGCTGAACAGGTATTACAGGCTTTCAGTAATCAGGAAAAAGTGAACCTGATGCACCCGGAGTTGTTTGGTATTAAACAGCATCAATTTGTCGAAAACCAGACTCGGTTTACAATGGTTCGTTTTGGCAACGTGCTTGGTTCCAGTGGTTCTGTTATTCCTCTTTTTCGTGAACAGATTCGCTCTGGTGGCCCTGTCACAGTTACACACCCAGAAATAACCCGTTATTTTATGACGATTCCTGAAGCTGCCCAGTTGGTGATTCAAGCTGGATCAATGGGGGCTGGTGGTGATGTGTTTCTGTTGGATATGGGGGAGCCTGTCAAAATTGCCGATCTCGCAAGGCATATGATCCGCTTGTCTGGGTTTGTTGAAAAGAATGATGATAATCCTGAGGGTGACATTGAGATTCAATATACTGGCTTGAGACCCGGCGAGAAGCTTTATGAAGAGCTTTTGATTGGTGACAATGTTGGTGAAACTGATCACCCTCTGATATATCGTGCTATGGAAGAGAGTTCTGACTGGATGGTTCTAACTCGGGGGATTGAGAAGATACTTTCGTCCATAGAGTATCATGACTATGATCAGGCAAGAAGCATTATGGTTGATTTTGTTTCTGGTTTTACCCCGGACAGTGTTTTGGTTGATTGGCTATTTTTATCTTCCGAAGCAAAGCAGAATGTCAAAAAAACTCATCAGTTCGAAACTGCTGAACCGTAACTTCCATGTTATTGTTTTGATACGTGGTTCATCATGATGAACCACGTAAGCGCTCCACTCAAAATATAAGGGGCTTGCGCGAACAGAGCAAGCTGACTTGGTATTACATTGACCTTTACCTGGATCGACTGGCTGATCGCCGGTATCGTTATTATCTCTGCGCTAATCAGTTTAAAGCGTGGTTTTTTCAAAGAAATTCTCTCTTTGCTGGCTTGGCTGGCAGCGATCTTTGTTGCCTGGTCTTTTGGCGGAGCACTGTCAGAGCGATTCACTGACTACATTGCGACACCCTCGGTACGCGTTATGGCGGCCTGCGCTTTGCTGTTTGTTGCAACGCTGATGGTTGGTGCCCTGGTTAATCGTATTATCGCTGAGCTGGTTCAGGTGACAGGTTTGTCTGGGACAGACCGGATTCTCGGTATGGCTTTTGGTGGCTTGCGGGGCTGCCTGTTGGTTACTGTACTGGTTGGACTGCTTACCCTTGCACCGCTGGAGCAGGATCCTGCCTGGCAGCAGTCCATACTCCTACCACATTTCATGTTATTGGCAGACTGGTCTAAGCAAACGGTTGTTGATCTTATGGGGCCGCTGATGCAAAGCTAGATTGCCTTTCGGCTCTCACTTAAAGTACATCTATTATCCCTTTCATTTAAATGCAACTGGCCGGTTAAGTTTGAACTTTATCCGGCCTTTTGCCATCTACAGTTCCAGTTATCCTTATAAATAGCGTATCATTCGAGCCTTTATAGCCGCCTGCTATGGGGTTGACTGACAGAGCAAGGAACAGGCAAATTCGATTGAACTGGCAGGAAGCCCCGGACGCTGGCACTGAACGCAATTACGCTGATCAATCCTGAGGACGAGTACATGTGTGGAATTGTCGGTATTTCGGCAACGGTGAATGTTAACCAGCTGTTGTTCGATGCGCTGACTGTGCTGCAACACAGGGGGCAGGATGCTGCAGGGATGGTGACGCTTGATGATGGTCGCTTCTTTCTGCGTAAAGATAATGGTCTGGTTAAGGATGTTTTTCGAACTCGCCATATGAAGCGCCTCAGTGGCACTTCTGGACTTGGCCACGTTCGATATCCGACGGCAGGAACGTCCAGTTCCGCTGAAGCACAGCCATTTTATGTTAACTCACCCTATGGTATTGCCCTTGCTCATAACGGCAATCTGACCAATGCGGATGATATCAAACAGTCACTGTATGAAAGTGATCTCCGTCATATTAATACCCATTCCGATTCTGAAATTCTCCTGAATGTCTTTGCTCATGAGTTGGCAAAAGAGGGCAGGCACAAGCCTTTGGCGGAAGATATTTTTAATGCGATAACTGGTGTTTACCAACGCTGTGAAGGTGGTTATGCGGTTGTTGCCATGATCAATGGCCATGGCATGGTGGGCTTCCGAGATCCTCATGGTATTCGACCACTGGTCTATGGCAAGCGGGAATCAGAGCAGGGCACGGAATATATGTTTGCTTCTGAGTCAGTGGCTCTGGATGCCCTGGACTTTGAACTGGTTCGTGATGTGGCACCGGGTGAGGCTATTTATATCGATGAACAACGCCAGCTGCACAGTCATCAGTGTGTTCCCGGCAAGTTGACGCCCTGTATGTTTGAGTATGTCTATCTGGCCCGGCCTGACTCCAGTGTTGATGGTATTTTTGTCTATCAGTCTCGCCTGCGTATGGGGCAGACACTGGCCAACAAGATTCTCAGGGAGTGGCCAGACCATGATATTGATGTGGTAATGCCGATTCCTGATACCAGCCGTAACTCAGCTCTGGAGATGGCTACACGCCTTGGTCTGCCCTATCGTGAAGGGTTTGTTAAGAATCGCTATATTGGCCGGACATTCATCATGCCAGGGCAGGCCATTCGCGAGAAATCAGTCCGTCAGAAACTGAATGCCATTGGGCAGGAGTTTGCTGGTAAGAATGTACTGCTGGTTGATGATTCTATTGTTCGCGGCACTACCTGTGAGCAGATTGTTGAGATGGCTCGCGATGCAGGTGCTAAAAAAGTCTATTTTTGCTCCGCAGCGCCAGCTATTCGATACCCCAATGTTTATGGCATTGACATGCCGACCAGTGAAGAGTTGATCGCACACGGGCGTACAGATGAAGAAGTTGGAGAGCTTATTGGTGCTGATAAGCTGATTTTTCAGGATCTTGAAGATCTTAAAAAAGCAGTTTCATCATTGAACCCTGCTATTGAAGACTTCGACTGCTCGGTATTTGATGGTCATTATGTGGCTGGTAAGATTGATGAAAATTATCTCGCTATGCTGGCTTCCAGCCGTAATGACTGCAGCCGCCAGTCAGATAGTGACATTATTGATCTTCATAACGAAGGTGAACTTTAGTTTGTGTAAATTCAGCCAGGCTCGTTTATAGAGCCTGGCTGAACCCCTTCCGACCTGTATCGAAGGTCTTTCAAGCTTATTCCCAGCTCAATATCACCCTTCAGTGTTGCCAGGCGAACGGACAGCTCAGCCTGATCCTTTTGTGCAAGGACTTTTTTCAACGCGCCTTTAGGCTTTTCACTGCCCTCCACATTCTTCTCTGTTCTATCGAATAGATCTTTCAAGCTGCCATATTCTTTGAGTAACTCCGCAGCACCTTTCTTACCGACGCCTTCGACACCTGGTACATCGCCTACCCCGGCAATACCCCAGTAATCCAGTAATTTATCAGGTGCTATTCCATATTCGTCAGTGACTGAAAGGGCATTAAAGTTAATTTTCTGGAAATGATCCCGTTGTGTCACCAATGGCGAACTCAGTAGTTGTCGGTAGGCTTTGTCGGTGGAGAGGATCAGGGTGCTCACATTAGCAGAGACTGCTCTGTGGGTGATTGCACCGATAACGTCATCGGCTTCAATGCCATTACGGCGAAATGTCATCAGGCCCATTTTTCTAAAAGCATTGTTAAATTCCACCAGTCGTTTTCTCAGTATCAATGGCATGGGTTTCCGCTGAGCTTTGTAACCGGGGAGTAATTGGTGCCGCCAGGTGGGTGGGTCACCATCAAATACAATCAAAACATGGCTTGGAGTGCATTCATTGATGGCCCGTTGCACAGAGGCGAGTGTGGCTGAAAGCGCGCCATCCACTTGCTCATTTTCATCAACAGAAGCATCCCTTGAGGGGATGGCTGCATGGATACGACGTATCAGATTTAGAGCATCGATCAGTAATAATGTTGGTGCCATGTTGTGCTGCTTTTAAGAGGGTGGCCAGTAGTGATTCTGCTGTTTAGACAATGATAACGGATATTTGCTCAAGGTAGGCTGTGGCTTTGCTGTTTCTTCTGGTATGTTATCGAGCTTGACTAGGTATAAACCATAAAAAACACGTAGTAGTTCAGGAAGTTCCATGAATGACCATGATTTGACTGATGTTGTCTCACCTTATAACGATGCTTCCGGACGTGAAGGGGCTTTAACGACTGAAGACTTTTTATCCGCCGAAGGCTCTCTTGGATTTGCAACCCAGTCTATCCGGGCAGGCTCATTCCGCAGTGACCAGCGTGAACACAGCGAAGCCATTTATCTGACTTCAAGCTTCGTATATGACAGTGCAGCTCAGGCTCAGGCTGTGTTTGCCGGAGATGAAGACGGTAATGTTTACTCTCGATACACCAATCCATCCCTACGAATGCTTGAAGAGCGCATGGCTATTCTGGAGGGGGGCGCTCTTGAGAACATAGAGGCCTGTGCAACATCATCAGGTATGGCCGCTATTCTGGGTGCCTGCATGGGGTTGTTGAAGAGTGGTGATCATGTCATTTGTTCCCGAAGTGTTTTTGGTACTACCTTCACTATTTTTTCCAAATATCTTGATAAATTTGGCGTTAAAACCACGTTTGTCGATCTGGTTGACTATCAGCAGTGGCGGGATGCCATTCGCCCCGAAACTAAGTTACTGTTCCTTGAAACGCCTTCAAACCCGTTAAGTGAAGTTGCAGACCTTAAACAATTGGCTGAGATTGCTCACGGTAATGGGGCCTTGCTGATGGTCGATAATTGTTTCTGCACCCCGGCATTACAAAAACCGTTGTTATTGGGTGCTGACCTTGTTGTGCATTCGGCAACAAAATATATTGATGGTCAGGGGCGCTGTCTTGGTGGGATGGTTATCGGTCGAAAAAAACTCGTTGACGAAGTTCATTTATGGCAACGGGCAGCAGGTGCCACCATGAGTCCATTCAACGCCTGGGTCTTTTATAAGGGGTTGGAAACGTTATCTGTCCGAATGGATGCCCACTGCCGTAATGCCTCTGAATTGGCAATTTGGCTGAGTCAGCACAAGGCGGTTGAAAAAGTGCATTACTCGGGGCTGAGTAACCACCCTGGCCATGAGTTGGCGAAGAAGCAGCAAACAGGTTTTGGTGGTGTTCTGGCCTTTGAAGTCATCGGTGGTCGTGAATCCGCATGGAAGGTTATTGATGGTGTTGAGATTATGTCCCGTACAGCAAACCTGGGGGATACACGAACCACCATTACCCATCCAGCAACAACAACCCACTGTCGGTTATCTGATGAAGATAAGATGAAGTCTGGAATTACAGAAAGTCTGATTCGGGTCGCTGCCGGTCTTGAGGATATTGAAGACCTGAAGAGGGATCTCGATAAAGGACTGAAGCAGCTGCTGTAGAGTTGTTAAGTTAAAAAATTGCCAGCACCTTTAAATTTTACTGGCGCTGGTGTTGCTTTAATTGAACGATATTTATTGATTTTAACGCCTTAAACTGGATCAGGGACGTATGCAATCAACGCTGAAAAACGGTATGGATACGCTTTCTGGCGTTATTCGGGGGAAAGATCAGGAAATTCGTTTGGCGCTCTGTTGTATTTTAGCCAGAGGCCACTTGCTGATTGAAGATTTGCCCGGTATGGGTAAAACGGCCCTGGCCTTGTCACTCGCAAGGCTTATGGGGCTGGATTACCAGCGAATTCAATTCACCAGTGATCTGTTACCCGCCGATATTCTTGGTGTTTCCATCTTTGATCAACAGGCTGCTTCATTTCAATTCAAAAAAGGCCCTGTTTTTGCCCAGCTGTTGTTAGCAGATGAAGTTAACCGTGCATCTCCCCGTACCCAAAGCGCTCTTCTTGAAGCCATGGAAGAGCGTCAGGTGACCATTGAGGGGCAGGCCAGAACTCTACCAGAACCATTTATCGTAATCGCAACCCAGAATCCTTTATCCCAACAGGGGACGTTTCCGTTGCCTGAGTCACAAATGGATCGTTTTCTGATGCGTATTCCCATGGGGTATCCAGATGCTGAATCAGAAAAGGCCATCCTCAGAGGTGAAGCAGGTCGCTACCTTGTAGGTGAGTTAGCACAGGTAATAACACCACAAGTGCTGATGGCCATGCAGCATGAAGTCAGCCATGTTCATGCCAGCGATATGTTGCTGGATTATATTCTGCGCCTCTTGAAAGCGACGCGAGATGAAGGTCACTTTGCTGTCGGCTTATCGCCCAGGGCGGGTCTTGCTCTTCTTCAGGCTGCTCGAGCCTGGGCTTACATTGAGGGAAGGGACTACCTTATTCCTGAAGATGTTCAAGCGGTGTTTGTTCCTGTGTCTGGCCATCGTCTAACGATGCAAAAGCAGGGGATATCGCCTAATGAACTTCTTAACCGTGTTAATGCAATGGCTTGAGTCGTGGTGATTGCTAAGGCCATTCAACAGTTTCTCTTGTCACCTTTTCAGTGGATGACTGCTCGTTTTCGCCGCTGGGCAGACCAGCGCAGCCCCAGGTCTTCGAGAGTTCAGCTTAATCAGCGCCGTATATATATTGTGCCGACAGGGTCTGGGTTTTTCTGGCTTTCTATGGTGCTGGTGATCTTTCTGGTAGCTGTCAATTACAGTAACTCGCTTGCCTATGGGCTTTGCTTTTTTATGCTTAGCCTGTTTTTACTCTCCATTCTTCATACTTGGCGAAATCTTGCGGGTATTACTCTGGTGGCCAGAAGAGCGAAGGCTGGTTTTTCTGGCGAGATAATAGACGTTGTCGTGGAGTGCCTGAGTGATCGCCGGGCTCGGTATTCAATAGGGCTTGGCTGGCCTGATACTGAAGTTGTTATGGTAAGTTTTCAAAAGGATTGTGAGCAGACCCTTGCCGCAAGGGCTGGTCGCCGAGGATGGTTTAAACCGGGGCGAATGCGTATCGAAAGTATTTACCCCCTCGGACTGTGTAGAGCGTGGAGCTGGGTTCGCCTGGATTTCCACTCTCTGGTTTATCCCGTGCCTGATGATCGTTATCCATTCCCGGAGAATCAGTCAGCGGATGATGGTGAAAGGTCAGTCGTTAACAGTGGGTTTGATGATTTTGCAGGTTTCAGGAATTATCAGGAAACCGATAACCCTGCTCATGTCTATTGGAAGGCTTATGCCAAGACAGGGGAGCTATTGACTAAGCAGTTTGAGCAACCCTCGGGTCGTGAGTTGTGCTTTTCTCTGGACCAGGTTCCAGGGCATCATCTTGAGCAACAGCTATCGATTCTGACCGCCTGGTGTCTCCGGTGTGAACAGCTGCACTTTACTTATGGTTTGATGCTGCCGGATCATAAACTAGTACCATCACTTGGCGCTGACCATTTACGACGTTGTCTTGAGGTGCTGGCCCTTTATCATTTGGAAGACAACGACATCAGCAGGATAGTTAACGGGATTGAAAAAGAGCAGGGGGAAAACAATGACTAGCCCTGCTGTTTCACGTTATGCGACTTTATGGCTGCTGGTTGCACAAATGATGGTTGCTTTACCCGTCATTGAGGTGCTGCCTGTTTCTGTCATGCCGTTACTGGTGCTTACATTGATATGGCGTGCACTCATCTGGTTTGGCAGAGGTGTCTGGCCTTCTGATCTTTTGAGACGCTTGTTGGTTACACTGGCCTTAGTGCTGATTGTTTCCTCATTTGGTTTACAGTTCAGTCTTGAGTTGGCCATCACCTTTCTGGTGACGGGTTATGCATTAAAAATGCTGGAAATGAAAACCCGCAGAGACGCCCTGGTCATCGCCTATATCGGTTTTTTTGTTATTGGTGCGGGGGTTCTTTATTCCCAGTCTCTGCTTCAAGGGCTCTACCTATTATTGTGCATTGCTATTCTTGTTGCTGCGATTCATGCGATGTACTCACCCGTAGATGAGTCTTCGATAAAAGGCAGTCTTCGTTTTTCTGGCTCAATATTGCTTCAGACAATTCCTTTGACGTTGGCTCTGTTTATTTTTGTTCCCAGGCTTGGCCCGCTATGGGCAGTGCCATGGCCTGAGAGTGATGCAAAAACCGGACTGTCCGAGAAAATGCAGCCAGGTGATGTTGCCAGATTAAGCCAATCCTATGAGCTGGCATTTCGTGCTCAATTCAAAGGGGCGGTTCCCCCGTCAAGAGAGAGGTACTGGAGAACTCTGATTCTTGACCAGTACGATGGAAATCAGTGGTGGCAGAGTGACCTTTTACAACTCTTGAACCAGTTTCCCGGTGAAATAGACCATGAACGCAACTGGCAAAGTCGTTCTCCAGTCAGTGATGGCTGGTGGCAGATTGAGCCGGGTTCTTATGAATATGAGGTTTTGCTTGAGCCCAGTGGCCGGCAATGGTTGCCTGTGCTGGGGCCGGCGGCATCGGCTGCTGTTGAAGAAAGTACTGTGTTGCGAACATTGCGTCTGGAAGCAGATAAACCTGCCAATGAGCGGCGGCTATACAAGCCTGCTTCGGAAACCGTCATCAATAACAGTATTTCGATGCCTTCCTGGTTATCCGCTCTTAATACGGCGCTCCCGGCCGGTGTGAATATGCAAGCTCGGTCTCTCGCTTATCAATTATTTACTGAAGTTGGGCAGGATCCATTGAGTCTGGGGCGGCGCATTCTTGAGTATTTTAATCAGGAGCCATTCTATTACACGTTGTCTCCTCCGCTGATGGGGGAGAATGAAGTTGATGACTTTCTGTTTACTTATCGCAGAGGGTTCTGTGAGCACTATGCCAGCAGTTTTGTGTTCTTAATGCGCTCGGTGGGGATACCGGCACGTATCGTAACGGGCTATCTGGGTGGAGAGTATCTTCCGGAAGAGAAAGTGGTCAGGGTGCTCCAGCGAGATGCCCATGCCTGGGCAGAAATATGGGTAGAGGGTCAGGGATGGGTTCGCTTTGATCCAACAGTTGCGGTTGCGCCAGAAAGAATTGACCTTGGCCTTGATGAAATGATTGAGCAGGGTGGTTTATTGCAAGGGCCGATTCCATTAGCTTATCGTTTCAGCCAATCCGGTTTTTTGAAATCTTTTCGTCAGGGCTGGGAGCGCCTTGAGTATCGCTGGCAGAAGTCTGTTGTTCAGTACCAGCAGGAAAAACAACAGTCTTTTATGAAACAATTGTTTGGTACTTCATCCTATTACTGGCAACAGGTCGGCGTTTTAGGTGTATTATTGGCACTTTTTTCTGCGCTTTTTGGATTGTTGACTTTCTATCAGAAGCCGCGGAAGAATCTGCATCAAAAGGCATGGTGTCAGCTGGAACGTAAACTGGCAAGCAAAGGCTTTAAGCGTCAGGCAGGGGAAGGACCAAAAGACTTTGCTCGAAGAGTCCAGGTAGAGGATCCGATTCTTGGTGCTAAGGCCATCTCTGTGGTCGATCTGTATATTCAGTCAGTCTATTCGGACAACCAGAGTCTGGATGCAACCATATTTGATAATTTGATCAAAATGATTAAACAGTTGTAAAAGTTAGGGCCTGTTGACGTTTGGTTGCGTGCTCAGCGTATCAGGGCGCCCCTATGACGAGGCGAGGCATTGCAGTAAGGCGGTTGCCTTTCAAAATGCCGCAACGAAGGCATAGGGGTGCCCTGATACGCCCTTCGGGTGGCTCAGAAAAGTGCCATCTGCTTTGTCAGACTTGCTTGATGTAGAATAACTACGCGCTGCGAAAGTCTTTCGCGCACATGACGCTTTTCTGAGCCACTGAGCTCGCAACGAAACGTCAACAGGCCCTAACACTGCTACCGGTATTTATGGCATAGCTACATAGATACCATTGTATGTGGCAATTTTTACCGGTGATTCCTGTTCTTCTACTTGGGAGAACAATTCAACCGTTAAATCCAGCTTGGCATTTCGTCGATCACTCAGTCGAGCAAAGAATTTTTCCGGAACAGTAGATTTACAGCGGGCAGAAATGCGTCCAGTCCCCGGAGCATGGTAGGTCATTTGAGAGTCGGCGATGACTGCGGCACAGTCTTCTATGCGTGTTCTGGCATAAAGTGTGGTATAGAGCCAGCCGCAAATGGTAGCCAGTGCGGCAATGCTCCCGCCAAAAGCCGTTCCTTTATCGTTTATGTTGGGTTCAAGTGGGCAGCTGATAGTTAGCTCACCCTGTTGAAACAGATCAAAACTGACTTCCATACTATTCAGAAGAGGGATGTTATCTTTTATCCACTCCATCAGTTCTGGTGTGAATAGGGATTCTGGTGTTGCAGTGTCCATATTGCAGGCCATCACTCGGTTGATATCAATTGAATATGATAGAAATAATACCAATTAAATTTTCTACTCGGATCACCATGCTCATGACGGATTTAGAAAATGCAGTTGGTATAAAAAACCCCTGAAAACAGGGGTTTTTATGTTGTTTAAGGCTGCAGTTTATCAGCCGGCTTTGGCGATGATATCGTCAGCAGCCTTCTGGTAAGACTCTACCTGGTCAAAATTGAGGTAGCGATATACATCAGCAGCCATGGAGTCCAGGTTGCTGGCGTATTCCATATACTCTTCTGTGGTTGGAATCTTACCCAGGATAGCGCCGACAGATGCCAGCTCTGCGGAGCAGAGGTAGACATTAGCGCCATCGCCCAGACGGTTCGGGAAGTTCCGCGTTGAGGTCGACAGAACAGTGGCTCCAGGTTCTACACGAGCCTGGTTACCCATGCAGAGGGAGCAGCCCGGAATTTCTGTGCGCACACCATTGTCGTTATAAATGGTGTAATAGCCTTCTTCTTCCAGCTGCGCCTTGTCCATTTTGGTGGGTGGTGACATCCAGAAGCGGGTCTTGAGCGGATCACGGTTCTGCTCAAGCAGCTTACCGGCAGCGCGGAAGTGACCAATGTTGGTCATACAGGAGCCCAGGAAGACTTCATCAACTTTGTCGCCAGCTACATCAGACAGTGTACGGGCATCGTCCGGATCGTTAGGAGCACACAGGATAGGTTCCTTGATTTCCTCCAGGTCAATTTCGATGACTTCGGCGTATTCTGCATCCGCATCAGCACGCATCATGGTTGGGTTGGCAAGCCACTCTTCCATCTTGCGGGCACGACGCTCGATGGTGCGACGATCACCATAACCTTCACTGATCATCCAGCGAAGCATAGTGATGTTGGATTTCAGGTACTCGGCGATAGAGTCTTCAGACAGTGTGATGGTACAACCAGCAGCTGAACGCTCAGCAGAAGCATCTGAAAGCTCAAAAGCCTGCTCAACGGTGAGGTCTTCAAGGCCTTCAATTTCAAGAACCCGGCCAGAAAAGGCATTTTTCTTGCCTTTCTTCTCAACGGTCAGAAGCCCCTGCTTGATGCCATACAGAGGAATGGCATGAACCAGATCGCGAAGCGTAATACCTGGTTGTTTTTTGCCTTTGAAGCGAACCAGAATAGACTCTGGCATATCCAGGGGCATAACACCGGTTGCTGCAGCAAATGCTACGAGGCCAGAGCCTGCAGGGAAAGAGATACCCAGTGGGAAACGGGTGTGGGAGTCACCACCAGTACCGACTGTATCTGGCAGCAGCATGCGGTTCAGCCAGCTGTGGATGATGCCATCACCAGGGCGAAGGGCAACTCCACCACGGTTCATGATGAAGTCAGGCAGGGTGTGGTGAGTTTCCACGTCAACTGGTTTTGGATAGGCGGCGGTATGACAGAAAGACTGCATAACCAGATCAGAAGAGAAGCCCAGGCAGGCCAGATCTTTCAGCTCATCACGGGTCATTGGGCCGGTAGTGTCCTGTGAACCAACCGTTGTCATCTTGGGTTCACAGTATTGCCCGGGGCGTACGCCGGTAACACCGCAGGCTTTGCCCACCATCTTTTGAGCCAGGGTGAAACCTTTATTGGAGTCTTTCGGTGCCTGTGGGCGACGGAAGATATCAGTAGGTCCCAGATCCAGAGCTTCGCGAGCCTTATCTGTCAGTCCTCGACCGATAATGAGATTGATACGACCGCCAGCCTGAACTTCATCAAGTATAACGTCAGACTTGAAGGTGAACTCGGAAAGAACGTCGCCAGACTCGGAGAGAATCTTGCCGTCATAAGGGCGTATCTCAATAACATCGCCCATGTTCAGCTTTTCAACGGGTGCTTCAAAGACCAGGGCGCCAGCATCTTCCATAGTGTTGAAGAAGATGGGCGCAACTTTATCACCAAAGCAAATACCGCCAGCGCGCTTGTTAGGAACGCCCGGAATATCGTCACCAAAGAACCAGAGCACAGAGTTAGTGGCGGATTTACGGGATGAGCCGGTACCGACAACATCGCCAACGAAAGCGACAGGCAGGCCTTTGCTCTTAATCTCTTCAATCTGTTTGAGAGGGCCGGTAACACCGTGCTCTTCTGGCTCAAGACCTTCGCGGGTCATTTTATAGGCAGCACGGGCATGCAGAGGGATATCTGGGCGTGACCAGGCATCAGGTGCGGGTGAGAGATCGTCAGTATTGGTTTCACCGGTAACTTTGAAGACTGCGACTTTTGTGCTTTCAGGCACGGCGTCACGCTTGGTAAACCACTCTGCTTCCGCCCAGGACTTAAGAACAGCCTGAGCATTGGCATTGCCTGCTTTGGCTTTTTCTTCAACGTCGTGGAAGGAATCAAATACCAACAGAGTATTTTTCAATTGTTCAGCGGCTAGCTCTCCGAGTTCTGTGCTGTCCAGAAGCTCAATCAGCGTTTCAATGTTATAACCGCCAAGCATCATGCCCAGCAGCTGTACCGCTTTTTTACTGTCAACCAGTGGTGATTCAGCTTCTCCTTTAACAACGGCAGAAAGGAAGCCTGCTTTTACATAGGCTGCTTCGTCAACACCGGGAGGAATACGGTTTTCAAGGAGGTCAAGAATAAACTGCTCTTCGCCCGCTGGTGGGTTTTTCAACAGCTCAACCAGACCTGATACTTGTTCAGCATTCAGCGGTTTTGGTGGGACACCCTCTTGGGCACGCTCTTCGACGTGTTTTCTATAGGCTTCTAACACGAGTTCTACCCTCATCATCTGTGGCAGGCTCTTGGGCGATCCTTCGACAAACCATTATGATCGTTGAATATACCTTTTGTCATCGGAGGTTCAGGGGGAAGGGTGCTCTCACTTGGATGTCAGCTTGACCCAGTTACTCAGTTTTATCTGAGCAAATGGAGCTTAGCTCCCTTGCCGTCTGCCTGTATCTCCAAGTACTTTGGGTATCGGTCCGTCAGATGTTCCAAGGAAATCTTGACCAGTGCTACAGCAGTGAAGTTGAAGATTTCCGGCAAATAAAGCACTGGTGGCGCGGGCATTATAGCGGAAGGTGCTTTTCAAGTTAAGTAAAGACCGAAATAACCACTATTTTTTCTATGAATGGTAGTTTCATTGTTGGTGATTCAGAGAAGCCATATTGGCTTCTCTGTGACGGGACATGATTTAATCAAGCATCAATGATCTCGTAGCAGGGTTCGTAATGGCTTCCGGGTAATTTCATTCGGTACTGCTCAACAAACGACTGCAGTAGATTATCCATTTGCTTCATCAGCTCTGGTTCACCACTGAGTTTGTATGGGCCATGCTTGCGTATAAGGTTGACTCCGTCTTCTTTTATATTGCCTGCAACAATACCTGACATGACCCGCCTCAAGTTTGCAGCCAGCTGGTGGGTTGGAAGGCTTTTGTGTAACTCCAGATTGGCCATATTTTCATGGGTGGGCTCGAACGGATGCTGGAACTCATCATCAATCTTTAACAGCCAGTTAAAGTAATAGGCATCACCCTGTTTGCGCCTAAAGCGAGTGACTTTTTCCAGTCCTCTGCTCATGATAGTCGCTACCTTGGCCGGATCATTAACAATAATCTGGTATTTTTCCTGCGCTTCTCTACCCAGAGTATTACCAATGAATTTATCAATTTGCTCGAAGTAAGCCTCTGAGCCTGCAGGCCCAGTAAGAATCATGGTCATTGGTATGTCTTTATTTTCCGGGTGAAGAAGAATTCCGATCAGATAAAGAATCTCTTCGCAGGTTCCCGGTCCACCAGGAAATACAATAATGCCATGACCCAGGCGGACAAAAGCTTCAAGGCGTTTTTCAATATCAGGCAGGATCACCAGTTCATTGACGATAGGGTTCGGTGACTCGGCGGCAATAATGCCCGGCTCCGTCAGACCAATAAAACGGCCATTACTGATACGCTGTTTAGCGTGGCCAATATAAGCCCCTTTCATGGGACCTTTCATTGCTCCGGGACCACAACCGGTGCAAATATTCATTCGCCTCAAGCCGAGCTGATAACCAACCAGCTTTGTGTATTCATACTCATCCCGGCCAATGGAGTGCCCACCCCAGCACACAACGATATTGGGCATTTGTTTGGTAATAAAGGCGTTGGCATTTCTGAGGACTTCAAAAACCAGATGGGTAATATCGGATGAGCTGGCGTGTTCAAAGCGTTTATCACTGGTGATCAGTGAAGAGACGTAAAGGATATCCCTGAGAACCGAAAACAGGTTTTCCCTCACTCCCCGTATCAGTTTCTTGTCAACAAATGCAGAAGCAGGTGCATTGATTAGCTCAAGCTTCAGGCCACGATGTTCCTGAACAATACGGATATCAAAATCAGTATATGTTTGTAACAGCTCTTCGGCGCTGTCACCTTCCATTTCATTGCTTAAAACAGCCAGGGCACATTGGCGGAAAAGACGGTGTAAGCCAGCCTTGGTATTATCCTGAAGAATATTGACTTCTCGGCTGGAAAGAACTCGCATGGAGCCAACCGGGTTAACAATGGCGGAGACTACATTGGGTTTACTCATTCTGCCCCCTTGGAGGATGATGTTTGGTGACCGGCAGCATTGTTTTGCAAGATTCAATATCAAATGCTTTCCCGGACAAAAATACACTTAACTAGATATCGGGTCCTGTGAGTTGAAATCGAGAAAAAAATTACAGGTTAGAAAAGGCTTCAGTAGCTATATTTTCTATGACCATGGACTAATTATACTGGTTTTATTTGGTTCAGATCAGTCTTGACGAATTCCTGTTCCTCTGACAAATTAGAGAAAATACGCTTTAAGGTTTCTTATTTCCTCTTTCTATCCACCTTCTCAGCCGCCTTTGATTGGTTTTTCTGTCGTTCAGGCCCGTTGAATGCAATGGTTAGCGAATGCCTTGATTTTATCGTGTCAGATTAGGTCTTTTCGGGAGATATCTGGCTATGTCCATGCAGAATGTGATCAATTACTTAAGCTCTAAAAATATTCCTTTCACAGTGCGAGAACATATGCCCGCATTCTCAGCTCAGGAGGTGGCTGCGAAAGCGCACATCAGTGGTAGGCGTGTTGCCAAGACTGTGATTGTGAAGATTGATGGGCAGCTTTCGATCTGTGTAATACCGGCAGTAGAACAGGTGAACTTGAGTCTGTTGAGGCAGGTTTCCTGTAGTACTAGGGCAGAAATTGCCAGAGAAGAAGAATTTTTCGGGTATTTTACAGACTTTGAACCAGGCGTGATGCCCCCTTTTGGTAATCTGTTTGGCATGAAGGTTTACCTCTCGGAGTCGCTCAATCAGCCATTGCCTGTGGCATTCAGCAGTGGCAGTTCTTCCCGGTTACTGGAAATCAGCTGGGAAGATTTTAATAAACTGGTTAATCCTGTATTGATTACCGGGAGGCAACGTGAAGCAATTGGCTAATTTTCTATTTTCGATTGCGAATAGCTTGATATAAGATGTTGCCATAATAACAAATGTAAGGCAGATAATAGGAGATCTCGATGCCTGGCCAGCAAGAGGTGGAAGCGTCTGTGGAAAGTGTATTAGTGGTTGATGACCATAATTTTGTTCTTGGGGCTGTTCCCAGGGGGAAAATGAGAGAGGAAACACTGTGCCATCGGGCAACCTATATTTTTGTCTTTAATTCAAAAGGGCAGCTCTATGTGCAGGAAAGGACGCTGAGCAAGGATATTTATCCTGGTTATTTTGATCCTGCGACCGGTGGTGTTGTTACCGAAGGGGAGAGTTATGACCAGGCTGCTGAACGAGAGTTAGCTGAAGAGCTCGGGATTGAAGATGTACCGATTACCTCCCATTTTCATTTTTTCTTCCAGAATGATGACTGTCAGGTCTGGGGCAGGGTCTACAGCTGCTATTATGATGGGCCTCTGACACTGCAGGAAGAAGAGGTAGCCAATGTGGTTCTGGAATCACCGGAAGAGGTGCTGTCCAACAGAAACCACCGAAATTATACGCCAGACAGTCTGGTTGCTCTTGAGAGACTGGTTCACTGTCTTAAAACATTCTGATGTATGCCAAGGTTTTTGGTGACGATAGGTAGTGTATGTTTACAGGTATTGTGAAGGGATTTTTTCCGGTTGGTCGAATTGAAAAGTTCAACGAGTTGAACCGTATTACTGTACTTTTGCCTTCTAATTTGCTGGAAGGGCTTGAAACCGGAGCAAGTATTGCGGTGAATGGATGCTGTCTGACTGTTGTGGCTTTTGACCATGAAAGTGCGACTTTTGATGTGATGAAAGAAACTCTTCGGGTTACTAATTTGGGTGCACTTGAAGAAGGTTCCAAAGTTAATATTGAAAGAGCTGCACGTTTTGGTGATGAAATTGGCGGGCATCTGTTGTCTGGCCATATTCACGATACCGTTAGGATCTGTGAGATTCAGAATGAAGAGCATAATGTGACTGTTTTCTTTCAATTTTCTCCTGAATGGAAAGACTATATTCTGCCAAAAGGTTATGTTTCTTTGAATGGTTGCAGCTTGACCATTGGTGAAAAGGTCGAAGGAGGGCGTTTCTGTGTTCATCTGATACCAGAGACGCTGAGAATAACATCATTTGGTACTGCTGAAGTGGGAGATAGGGTTAACCTTGAAATAGATAGCCAGACTCAAGCCATTGTAACAACGGTTAAGAGCTATCTTGAGTCAACTAAGTCCTGATATAGGTTCATGAGCCTTTCAGCCAGAGACAAGGTTGCACAACTGAAGGTGCAATCTTGTCCGATTTTCATAATCCCCGTCCTCACTAGCCCGTTGCAGTAGCTGCATAGCCTGATTTGGGTTATAGGGGATTCCATCAGCGCCATAAAGCATTCGTACTCCCAAGCTGTATGCATCTGCTGCAGGTATTGAGTGTGTTTTACTGTTGTAGGTATTCATGCTTCGCATCCTTGCCTGTAAACCCTTTGACCTCTCCTTGGAAGGGGGGTGTACAATCAGTTGAGCATTATGTTGCCGACATTCCAATAGTTGAAGAGCCTGTTGATAGGCATCAGTGGATTGGGCAGTTGACTCAATATGATCAATAGCTTTTAAGAAGTCTTTCTGATTTTTTTCCGTTTTTAAATACCACGCGGCGGCATAAAGGTGAGCATAACTTCGTACAGCTGGGTCTTTACTATTCGTAAACGCCAATATAACCATTTTTGCACTTTCATTTCCATTCAGAGCACTTTTTAAAAGGTAATTCATTGCTGTGGTTATTATATCACTATCCCCGTTTCGTTCTGCTTCGGCTAATAGCAGGCAGGCAGCTCGAACACCGGCAATTGGGTGGTCGGGTATGTTGGCCAGTAATTCCTCATAAGCACTTTTTGCTTTTCGTAAACTCCCTGTGAGCTCGTAATGTAACGCTAATGCCAGAGGATCGTTGATACGTTCTGTAGGAATGTCAGATATAACCTGTTGAAATTTATCGGCTGTAAGCTGAGGCTTTAGTGTACTGGCCAACAATAATGCGGTTACCTGTGTTTCTTTGAGAGAGGAAAAGAGCTTGATGATCGCCAATAGGTTGTTCATCAGTTCTGCTGGTAGAGTTTTGGTGGTGAGGAGGGCTGCGATAGAGTCTAATGGCCACTGCTGAGCCATAAGTGTCACTGCTCCCGAATAGTCTGGTGTATTAAGAGCATCTTTTGAGAATTGTAATAGAGATGTTAAGGCTTTTTCCATGGAGTCTGGTAACCCTTTTCTTATGGCGTCGAGCTGAGATGTAATCAATTCCATATAGCCAGGACGGATCAATTGGATACCATATTCATGCAAGGCCCCGGCGATGCTCAATCTTCTGCTATGATGGTCAATCATCGAAGTGGGAATAGGCAAATCAAACCTAGCTCTGAAAGGCCCGACTTTAATACTCAGAACTGGTATAAGATTACGTTGATTCTTTTGTTTGCCTTTTTTAGAGGTTGGACGTAGCTTCGTACTCAGTTTGCAGTAATGTTTTAATATAGGACAGATAAACCAGTTCAAAGCTTTACAGATAATCCGGTCTAGTAGGCTTGCTCTCGTTGTGGGTGTAAATTTCAATTTTTTGATTTTAAGTCGCTTCAGGTCTATGTTCCCCTCATAAATGGGGGTTTCCAGTGAACAAGCCAACTTTTTTTTCTTAAGAAATAGTTTTGTATACCAACTGACAGGCTTATTTTTACCCATAATTTGTAGCGTTTTATCCAGGTCGACAGAGGCCTTGTCTGCTTTAAAATGACCATTCAGATTTTTATCCATTGATAGGTTAAGGAGGTTAATTTTTGCCGGCCCAATTATTGTATCTTTAATTGAGTAATCACCACCACTCACAACACGCGTTGTATTTTTATTACCTGAAAATGAAGATTTGTTAGAAAACTGAATGTAAGAAGCATCTTTAATTTGTGCGTCAGTTTTCAGATAGAAAGGAATCGGTAGCCCATCTTTAATAATGACGGCATTGCTGTTGCCACTAAATTGTAGCTGTGGTGATACAAATACCTTGTCTTTATCACAGTGGAAAAGCGTACCGCTGGCTTGCATCGTCATTTCATTAGGGAAAGAGGCTCCACTTTTTAGATCGCCAACATTCAGTGTATCTTTGACCTTGGCGGTCATGGAGACTGCTGTTACATCAGTTTCCAGATACGCACCGTCAGCAGGACGCTTGAGGTTAATGTTTAAATCCGTGTATCCAGCAGATGCCTGACCATTCAGTATGGATGCTGACATTTCTGTTGGCAAAGGCAGTATTTCTGATTTTAAATCCAATTCACCTGAGTGTGAGGAAGCATTCACCGTAACACTTTTTTGTTGATCTTGTTTAATGTGACAATTCAGACCATTCAATTGAAATACACATGCGGGAAGGCCTTCATTAATAAAACTGACTGTTTGAATGTTAACTTTTGCATGGCGATTTTGAGTAAGCAGCTTTTGATGAACATCATGGCTGGAGCTGTTTTGCGTAAGGGATTGTGAAACCTCGCCATGTAAATTTCTAAGGTTGATAGTAAGCTGTTGGCTATGTAGCTCAGGTTTCATGCGATTGTCTGTTTCTGATGATAATCCTGTCAGAGCCGAAAGAGGGTCCTTGGTTGACAGTTCTTTTGCCATTTCTCTAGCCAGATCTGAACCTTGTTGCAGGTGCAACTCAGTATGATTGGCATCAATGGTGAGTGTGGGTTTGCAGTCTGGGCTTTCACTGGCTGTTGATACATCGGTTAATTCCATCTTTAGCTGGTCAACATGAGCGGCGAATGGTAGTTCTTCATCACCTTTAACTAGCAGTATGTTACACCCAATATGGACTGGAAAGAGCCATTTCTTAGCAATGGCTTCCTCGAGTAGGTTTGATGCTTCATCCAAAACACTGGATTCGTTATGGATCAGAACCACTCTGGCCACTGCTCTAGCGGCATCCCTGTGCAGCCCAACCGTTATGGACTGACTATTGACTCGGAGATCTTCCGGTTTAAACGTCATATTGCGTGGGTCGATGGTTGTACTGCGCCCCTCACTCAGGGTTTCTAGTATCTCACCCCAAGCGGCCTTGGCCATGATCTCCAGGTCGTGGATTTTTATATCGGTGGTGACGGACTGACCACCGGCCAGGGGGTAGGTGAGCGTACCGTTCAGCGAGGCAAGGGCAACGACCGGCGTGCTTTGCTGACCTTCCTGAATAAACGTCAGGGGTTGTGGCTGGAATGCCACAGTGATTTCTGACAGCTGGATCGGACCATGTCCGTCGGGTGAGTCAATGGTCAACCCGGGCAGGTTCAGTGCATAGCCATCGGGTGTTTTGGTCAGGGCCGTGCCCTTGTCCAGTACGATACCGGTCTGGCCGGTGGTCACGGTCAAGGTGTCGGAGACCTTGGCGGCAATGCG
>NZ_JOJP01000001.1:2906743-3388079 GCF_000710775.1 Endozoicomonas elysicola | reverse complement strand
GGGCAGTGCCAGCTGGTCTGCGGTGACGTCCAGTTGCCCGGTTTTGGCACGGGTTGCCAGTGTGACGGTCTTCTTTTCATCCTCACCGATCTGTGCATGGAGGGCTTCCAGGTGGACACCGCCCTGTTGCGCTCCAACTGTGCTCAGTTGTGCCCTTTGAGCCTGAAACGTGGCCTGCCGGTCCTGGGTTTTGAGTGGTGGCAGAGGCTGTTCCTCACTATCGCCCACCGGCCCCGGCACCATGGTCTGAGTCAGGTTTACATGGGCTTCGTCAAGATCCAGGATGGTTGTCTGCTGGTCAAGTGTTTGTGCGAATGCCTGCAGCTCCGGTTTCTGGGTAATCGCGCTGATGAGTTTGGGGGCCAGACCGGATCGCGGGTTCAGGGTTGCCCGGGCATTCAGGGCATGAACATCAACGGTTGGCGTGCAGCCGGCATTCTCGGCTTGTGGGGTCACCCGGCTCAGGTCTGCTGTGACGCCGCTGGCCGTGAGTGCGACGGGGGTTTTGTTCTGGCCATCCTGGCCCGCGATGGTCAGCTGTTCGAGGGTCATGTGTACCGGGAATAGCAGTTGTCGTGTAATCAGTTCCGCCAGTTGATCCGGTGAAGGGGCTGACATAGCGTCGGGCGTCTTTTCCTGACGAAACAGGGCCTGGGTTAGGGTTTGTATGGTATCTAGGGGGAGTCCAAGTCCTATCGATTCCCCTTTGACCCAAATTTCTGAGAGGGGTTGGGTCTTCTTTGCTTTTTTAATCTTACTAATAAGAGTGGCCAGAGCTTTAGGGACATTTTCTGCATACACATAATCATGTAATGCTTGACCCCAGTCTGCTTGAATTTTTATTTCCAGATCGTTTACATCAATATCGGATTCTACTATTTTCTTACCTTCAGTTGGGTATTTGACATGGCAATTAAGACTTTCAATACCAATGACTGGCAACTGGTGATTACATTGTTCCTTAAATTTGAGTAGTTTTAGTCTTAATTTCAGGCCTGTCAGCTCAACAGGTCCTGATGGTGAGTCCAGAACAACTCTTCGAAGCTCAGCCTTGGTTTTTCGATCTATTTTTTCTGCTGATTTTGGGTTTTCTTGCTGGTTGCTTCTACGAAGCTCTCTTAATGATGTAAAAAAATTAAGTAGGAATATTTGTGAGTTTTTGGTGATGCTTTTTAGTTCTTTAAATTCTTTTTCGTATTTTTTTAGAAGTGTTCTATTCAGATTGATTGCTTCGATAATATGATTGGTATTGTTAGCGTGTTTATTTTTTTTTATTTCTTTTTCGAGTTTTTTGATTTCTTTCCTATGTCCTTTGATTTTCGATTTTAGATCCCGTCGGTACTTTGGACAAAAATCAAGATCCTCTTCACTAAAGTGTTGAATTATACGTACAAGCGGGCTCGAATCTATATCCTTTTCATACTCTTCTTCTAGACTATTTTTCAGTAGTGGCGCTTCCGCTTCTGAAGCTGCTCCATGTTCCGTCTCTTCTTTTTGGTGGCTGATTTGACTGGGTTTGTTCGCAAACTGAACTTCCCTCTCTATAACTTTATTGGCATGCTCTTTTGAGCCGCTTTCTAATTTCTGATCTACTTCCGGTATTGACTTAGCGCTTTCAGTTTCTGTAAGACGTTTTCCAAATGCTCTCTTTTTCAGAGATTTTGCACTTTCAATAGTTTGCTTAAGGCTCTGCTTCAGACCTTGGAAGAAACCACCGGAATTGTCAGGTCCGTTTATCATTATTCTTCAAGTCCTATAGAATTAATAAATATCCTATTATTTGTTGTTTTATGTTTTAAAATTAATGGTTTATATGTTAATTCTGTCTTATAAAAAATTGATTTTTTAAAAAATTGTCACATACTTGAACATGCTCACTAGCGTGTCCAAACGGGATTAGTTCCCGCTGCTATTGAAAGAAAGAGTGATTAAGAAAGCGCCACCCCTTAGGGTGGCGTTTTTTTAATTATTTGTTTTTGGTAACTTTGCTTGCCTTATTCACCTTTATTTTTTCAGGCTGAGGGAAGGCAACTTTGTATACATCTTCATACTCTCGGGCAAAATGCACGGTGAGTCCTTCCCGGATGTAATCTGGAAGTTCGTCAAAGTCTCTTCTATTATCATCTGGTAGAATCAGAGTTGTTGTACCTTGGCGCCGAGCCGCTATGACTTTTTCTCTGATACCGCCGACAGCCAGCACTTTGCCAGTTAATGTTAATTCTCCGGTCATCGCCAGATTTTTCAATGGAGTGATGCCTCTGGCCAGAGAGATAAGAGCTGTCGTCATTGTTACACCAGCACTAGGGCCATCCTTTGGTGTTGCTCCTTCTGGAACGTGAAGGTGTATAAATGCTGTTTTAAGAAAGTCTTCGTGAATACCATACTTTTTAGCATGACTGGTTGTATAGCTGTATGAGATTTCTGCTGACTCTTTCATTACTTCACCCAGCTTGCCAGTCAGCTTAAAACCTGCTCGTTGTTGATGTATCAGACAGGCTTCAACAGGCAGTGTGGCTCCACCCATCGCAGTCCAGGCGAGGCCAGTAACAATGCCAATACCTTCCATTGATTTCTCTTTGCGGAAGTAGGGGGCACCTAGAAAATCTTCAAGATTTTTAGCCGAAACGGTCAGTTTGTTTTCGTCTTCTTCAAGGAACTTAACGACTACTTTTCGAATGATTTTTTGCAATAGCTTTTCAAAGTGCCGAACACCTGCCTCACGGGCGTATCCATCAATAATTCTCCGGAACGTTGTATCTGATACTTTGAGTTGACTCTTTTTGAGTCCCGCTTTCTTAAGTTGTTTTGGCCATAGATGATTTTTTGCAATGGCTACCTTTTCTTCAGTGATATAACCAGAGAGTCTGATCACATCCATACGATCCAGAAGCGGGCCGGGAATAGTATCCAGTTGGTTTGCTGTGCAGACAAAGAGAACCTTGGAAAGGTCAATTCTCATATCCAGATAGTGATCCAGAAACTCTGCATTTTGTTCTGGGTCAAGTACTTCCAATAGTGCAGAAGCAGGGTCTCCTCGGAAGGAAGCACCGATTTTATCTATCTCATCTAACATAATCACAGGGTTCGAGACTTCCACCTCTTTGAAGGCCTGTACCAGTTTTCCGGGAAGCGCGCCTATATAGGTTCGTCGATGACCCTTTATCTCCGCTTCATCTCTCATGCCACCAAGGCTGAACCGATAGAACTTTCTATCAAGCGCTTTTGCTACCGATTTGCCAATGGATGTTTTGCCAACTCCAGGGGGGCCGACTAGCAGCATAATTGAACCTGATACTTCCTTTCTATAAGCACCAACAGCCAGAAATTCGACAATTCTGTCTTTAACATCATCAAGACCGTCATGATCAGAGCTGAGAACGCCTCTGGCATGATGAAGGTCAAGATTGTCTTCTGAGAATACTCCCCAAGGGACAGAGGTAGCCCAATCCAGGTAGTTTCGGCAGATAGCGTATTCTGGCGAACCAGTTTCAAGAATGGAGAGTTTTTTTAGCTCATCATCAATTTTGGCTTTAGCACTTTCAGGTACAACGAGGTTTTCCAGTCGCTGTTCAAATTCATCGATTTCTGCAGTGCGGTCATCCTTTGAGATGCCCAGTTCTTTCTGGATAACTTTGAGTTGCTCTTTCAGGAAAAACTCTCGCTGATGGTTGCTTATCTTGCGATTAACTTCTGCGTTAATTTCACTCTGCAGGCGTGCAACTTCTTGCTCTTTACGTATCAGAACCAGTACTTTCTCCATTCTGCGCTGCACAGGAATGGTTTCCAGAACTTCCTGAAGTTCCTGACCGGGTGCTGTTGTTATTGCTGCAGCAAAGTCTGCTAAAGGCGATGGGTCCTTTGGGCTGAATCGGTTGAGATAATTTTTCAACTCTTCGCTGTATAAAGGATTAAGTGGGATAAGCTCTTTTATCGCTTGAATCAGTGCCAGGGCGTAAGCTTTCACCTCATCGCTATTATCTTCTGGACTTTCTATGTACTCCACTTGAACCAGGTATGGAGGTCGGCGGCGCAGCCATTGCTTAATTCTGAATCTTTGCATGCCAAGGGCAATAAACTGCACCTGATCATTATCGGACACGATGTTATGTATTTTTACAACGCAGCCCACCTGAGGAAAATCTTCCGGGGCAACATCTATACCAGGCATTCTACCGACAAAGCTCAGGCCTACGGCTTTGTGAGGGCTCTGGCCAACTCGCTGAAGCGTTTCCCCCCACTCACTGCTACTGAATACTAGGGGTTGTACCTGGGCCGGGAAAAAAGGGCGGTTGGATACTGGAATCAGGTACAGCTTGTCTGGCAGAGCCTGATGTGGGAGAACCAGTCCTGTGCTGGTTTTTTGACTGTCTTCATCCCCGCTGATAACTTCGGGGTTGTTTGAATCCTGATCTGTCATAGTCTGTCTGCAATAATCTGATTGAGAAAAAGCTTGGTTGAAAGGTTACTGCTGAGGCCTTCTGGAGCAGGCTTCGGAGAATGGTTTTTTCTCCTTCATTGCCTGTTCGCACCTGAGCAGACTATTGCCTGGATACCCTATTTTGAGCCATATCCAGTAATTTCAATGGTCATTGCATTTAAGTATGGTTTAGATAGTCAGGATTGGTACACAGAAGGGGGGATTGTTGACCAGTGGTAATGATATTGGACTTTGTTTATGAGTATCAAAATCTCAGTTAAGTGATTTGTGACAATTTTCTGACGACGTTGTAACGCTGGTTGCTGGGCGTCTTTGGGTAGAAATCATACCAACTGAGAATAGAAACTTCCTTAGATATGTGGTGGAAGCTGTCGTACAAGTGAGATAAGATTTTACGCAATAATAATAAGGAATGCTGTATGTTGAATTACCAATCTCACCGTCGAATTTTATTCTCTTTGGCTTTTCTCTGTTTTGTCTCCCTGCCAGCAAAAGCTCTGCTGATTAATAAATACGATTTGCCTGATGTCATCTCAGTGGGTGCTGATAAGCCAGAGCTTCAACTTCAAGGGGCCGCTGTCCGATCATGGTATCTGATGGTGAAAGGGTATATTGGGGCTTTGTATCTGGAAGAACCTACAAGCAATGTGGATGAGATATATGCTTCTGATAGCTATCAGCGAATGACATTTGTCATGCTGGTTTCAAAAATGAGTGCGCGGCGTATCGCGAATGCGTTCTATGAGTCAATCCAGCTTAATAGTCCTCCCGATGAGCAAGAAGCCATGAAGAACGAGTTGGAAACAATTTTTTCACTTGTTGATGGTTCAATGAAAAGAGGTGAGCAGGCTGTGTTTGAATACCTTCCAGGTAAAGGTCTGAGAATTGAAATTGCTGGTGTTGAAAAAGGTATTGTGCCAGCCCGTAAAGAAGTATTTAATCTTTTTCTAAGGGTCTGGATTGGTGAGACGCCTCCCAGTAAGACATTTAAAGCGCAGGTTTTAGGATTGACTCCGGCTACCTGATGAAATGATCCATTTATCTGCTCGTGACTTTTTGTCTTGCAGTTGATGGCTTCGTTGCCTTGAATGTTGTTAGGGGGCAGATGAATATGAAAATTCTTACTGTCCTTGAGATCGAAACAGCATGTCAATTTTTAAGGAGTATTTGATATGGATATCAAAACGCTTGCCTTTCTTGGATTATCTTTTTTTAGTATTTCAGCATTTGCAGCTGACCAAAAGGGCTGGTCTGATGAGCGAAAGATCAACGTCAACCAGGCGACTGTTGAGCAACTTGATAAAGGATTATTAGGGGTAGGGCCTCGGATAGCTATGGAAATTGTTAAGCACCGTGATCAGCATGGCCCTTATCAAAGTGTTGAGGATCTTGATAAGGTAAAGTATGTGGGCAGTAGAATGCTTGATAAGAATAAAGGGCGCATAATTTTCGACTGAGTTCTCTTTTCAGGGTCTGTATTTCTACAGGCCTTGATCGATTTTATTTCTCACACTTTTCATTTACTCCAGAGCATGCAGTATCAGGCTTTGACTGCACCGGACAGACCTCTGACTCGGGCGCGAAACTCATTAAAGGCATCCTTACTAAGATATGTTTTACCCATATGTTCATCAATGGATTCGATGCCTTCTGTCTTATAACCTTCTGCACCTGTATTCAGTTTCTGGATTTCAAGATTTTTACTGTGTAGCAGTATATCCCGGAAAAGCTCGGCATCCTCCCAGCTTAAAGGTATTCCCGGCTCCGGTACCTTGCCATATAGGTCGATCATTGTTGCTAGTAACTTTATCTCTGCATCCAGCATCCCTGTGCGGTCTTTACCACTTTTGCAATTAGATAAAGGAACTCCTGAAATCAAGCTGGTTAGCAGTGCTATACGAGCTGGCATTTTATAAGCATCATGACTTTCGTGGTGATGAGCTTTGCTGTTGAAAATGTCACGGATCTGTGTGGCCAGTTGGAAAATAATTGTACGTTTTTGATTAAGATCGATCAGCTCGTTGTGCATGGCTTTTCGCCCGTTATCGGGTAAACGCGAGTCTGCAAGTTGAGTGCTCAGTGTAATTATGTGCTGTTGTTGTTTAGCCAGATAGTCACCAGCAATACTTCTGGTCAGACCTTTTTCAGTCCCTCCAATCAGTGTATGGAGGCCTTCTTTATTCAATTTGTCTGACATTTTCCAGCCGCCTACCATACGTGAAAATGTACCCTGGGCCCCTTTATTAACGCCAAAGTTAAATAATGCAAGACGAAAGGTGATTCGAATCGTTATTTGCCTGCCATTAGAATTAACGACACTGAGTTTCAGCGGCTGTTTACAACCCAGCTCTCGAAAAGCCTCTATCTGCTCCAGCAACATTTTTGCTTCACTTTTTTCTCCTATACGAAAAGGATCAGGGGTTACCAGCGATACAGAGGCGAGATTCAGGTGTACTGATTTAGCAGGATTGCTGATTGCCTGATTAAGTAGTTCAGGCTTCAGCGTTAATGCGGCAATCAGTGATTCTCTGGCACGATTTAAATTAGCTGTTTTACGTTGTTCCGAATCTTTGATACCAATAGCAGAATGAATACCGTGTCGAACCCCATGATAATTGAACTTGCCTTTCGGGGGACTGAAGGATGAGGTCCAGAGATTAACCGCATGCTGCTCAGAATCTTTTGTTTGTGAACAGATACCACCTAACTCACCATAGGAGGTTTCAAATATATCCCGAGTTCCTGCTGCCTCCTCATGAGTCAACAGTTGCATTTTGGAAGCAGGAACTTGTCGATGCTCTAGAGTACCTGCATTTGTTTGGTGAGCGCTGTGCAGTACCTCCCAGTTTCTTTCATTCAATGCTTGATTAACATGTTGCCTGTAGTTTGATGTTACAAGTGCTTTAGAGACACCGGCTTTTTCCAGTCTGGTTTTGAGTGATTTGCTAAGATTTTTTGCATGTTTTATTTCGGTTTTGCTGGCAGCTTCACCTCCTTTCAAATTAAGCGTGTTATATTCTTGTTGTTTTTCGTATTCCAACTCTCTCTCCAGTAATAGAAGATCAGATCCAAAGCCTGCTCCAGGCGCATTTTTTGCGTCCTTGATAACGTGTAGCGCGGCATTGTAATAAAGTGCTTCGAGAGAGAATAGCGCAGTATTAGAATTTCCAGCAGCTCCAAGTGTTGATTTCTGGCTAAGAAGCTGTCGTGATTCTGGAAGATGCTGGATATCCCATGATCTTATAGGTTGATTGATTACCGGTCTTTTTAACGATCCTTTTGGGTGGTATCGAGCTCGGTGAATAGCTGCTTTTATGGGCGAAATAATCAGTTTTTTTATTTTTTTAACAATACGCTGATGCCAGCTGCCAGTTTTAGGCTCAGTACCGTCCTGCGTTGTTTGTTGATCAACATGTTGGGAGTTAACTGCAGGCTTGGGGCCAGTGGGGGTATTCTTCGGTATCATTGCTAACAATCCTTGTTGCAATCTTCCTTATAAAATATACAAACAGCAGCGGTTATTCTCAATGAAGTATGAGATGTGACGCAATAATTCAGAAGTTGAAGCCCAGATTGAATAAAAAATAGGATTTTTCATTCATTTTCTGTTTTCCATGGTTCGTATTAAATCATTATGTTATATAGCTGTAACGCCTTGTAACCTGCTGAACTTTACAATGGCAATGAATTTAATATTTTGAATGGACTTTGTACTGGCTCAAAAGTGATTAACGAGTCAGCTGTGGGGGCGTTGTGAAGGAAAGTGGGATGCAGTCAGGCCTGACGTTTGCCGTTGGGGCTTTTGCTTTGTGGGGACTTATTCCGATTTATTTCAAAATTCTGGAAGATGTACCTCCCCTTGAAGTGCTTGGTCATCGAGTCTTCTGGTCATCATTTTTGCTGGTTGGTTTTTTATTGCTGCGTCAACGGATGGGTGAGCTACTTGTGCTGATCAAGTCGCCCCGTCTATTGGGCTGGCTGATTCTGACATCACTGCTGATTGCTGGAAACTGGCTCTGCTTTATATGGGGAGTAACGAATGACAGGATTCTTGAGACCAGTCTTGGCTACTATATCAACCCTCTGATCAGTGTGCTTTTTGGTTACTCTTTTCTTGGTGAGCGATTAACCCGTTATCAGGTGATGGCTGTGATGATTGCAGCTGCAGCGGTGGCAATGCAGGTGATATTGTTGGGGAAACTACCCTGGGTCGCTTTTGTTCTGGCTCTGTGTTTTGCTTTTTATGGTCTGATTCGCAAGAGAATCAGCGTCGATGCGACCACTGGGCTCGCAGTTGAGACGTTACTGTTAATGCCTGCAGTGGGTATCTATTTTTTCTGGCTATGGGGTAATGACACACACGCTTTTCGTCTGTCTGATCCTGATACCAGCATGCTCCTTGCCCTTGCAGGTCTGATCACTACCATACCCCTGATATTGTTCAATATGGCGGCACAAAAGTTACCGCTGACAGTGTTGGGGATTATGCAGTATCTGGCCCCCTCTATCTCTTTTCTGGTTGGTGTGACGATTTACAATGAGCCGTTGGGCGTTGTGCAGATGGCGACTTTCGCAATGATCTGGCTTGCTCTTATCATTTTTACTGTTGACGGATTGGTTCGGCAGAAACGACAACGTGATCGTTTGAAAATTCCGCTTAGTGATTAATGGCAGCGAGGCATTGCCTGTTGCTTAATGATGTCAGGAATGCCTTTTTTCTTTACTGCTTTGCAAGGCTGTCTTTGATCTTGCTTTTTTTACTGGTAGAGAAAGTGCCTGGTCTCTGGGCAGTACCCGGTAAATCTGCCGGTAGTATTCTTTTTCAAGGTCTTTTGGGCTATCCGGAAGAGTTACTACCCCCATTTGTCTAAGATAGGCTTCCATGCTGCTGTGTGATGGTTTGTTCATTGGGTGAATCTCTCAATGATCCTGACAATAAATGATGAAGACAAATCATGTCGGCTGTTGGGGTTATTCCATTAAGCCTTAAGCCGACTTGTGGTATGCATGCATCATGCCATTTTTTTGACGTATTCTTTCATTTCAATATTTACTGCTGGCTGAGGGTTTCAAAAAAACTGTTTTTCTGGGCTCTGCAGGGTGCTTTTGCTGGCGAAGGAAGGATGGTTAAAGTTAGCAGTACCTTTATTGCATAAGAAATGATGAAGCGTAAGCCGGTCTCCGGTTGGTAAAATATGTTACTTGTTGATCGTTTTTTCTCTGATTGGTAACACTTTTACGGAAATCTATCCTTTCAGGTTTGTTCTGGACCACGACTATGTGGAGTACATCCGATTCAGGCTTTTATATTTATAGATTTTCACTGCCGTATACCTCTTTTTGACAAATACTGTAGGCAAGGATCAAACCGTACTTCGAACGATACAGTTGAGGCAGTTATGTACTCTCTTCGTGAAAAAGATAGAGTGGTGAGTTTGCATCATGAACAGGCTACTGTGTGGCAAGGTGTCTCTGTTCGCGTCCGTTTGGATAACGACGACGAATACACGCTTGCCTGGTCTGAGCAGGCTGGAGCTTTTGTCCATGATGACTGGTTATTTGTCAGGTTGTCACTTAAAACCATTGAAAAGAAGTTGCTGGTTTTCCTGAACGCTGAGGTTGTTAAGGGTATCAGCTGGCCGGGACGCAGCTGGCATCCCCTGTGTGCTGTCAGAATAAGTGTTGCCAGTCTGGGGGGGGTTACCGGCTTATGCGCCCATTATCTCTATAACAGCTGGTGGACAAGGCCTCACTTCGATTGTGTCCTGAGTAATCTTCCAGAGAAAACACAGTCCTTATTGTATGGTGTGGGAGAAGAGTATCACCACCTGCTTGCGGTATGTGATGAGCAGGTTCGATGTGAGTTTCAGGGCGGAGAGCTGGAAGGTATTGAGCTTGTATCCGGTCCTTCGAAATCGGGGGTAAGGGGCTTTTCAGGTTTGATTGCAATCTATGGAGTCAGTGCAGACCCCTTTCAGCTGATCGATAACAATGTTGAGCTGGGAAGGAAGCATTTATCCCATCATTCCCGACCAAGGGATCAGCGCGCTTTGCCTGAAGTGTTTAAATATCTCGGCTGGTGCAGCTGGGATGCTTGTTATCTTGATGTTAATGAAGACGCAGTCATAGCCAAAGCCCAGGAGTTCCAGTCCAAGAGTATTCCTGTTAAGTGGATGCTGGTTGATGATGGCTGGTCTGAAGAGAAAGAGCGTCGCCTGTTGTCATGGCAGGAAGATCGGGCGAAATTTCCAGCAGGACTTTCCGGTTTAAAGGAGGCTCTTAAGGATGAATATTCTATCCCCTGGATGGGTGTGTGGCATGCACTGACAGGGCAATGGGAAGGTATTGATGCAAATGCCCATTTTCCTGTGCAACTGGATACTCTGGACGCCACCCGGAAGTTGCCTCCAACAGAAGAAGGTGAGGCATTTCGCTTCTGGCATGGCTGGCATGACTATCTGGCGAGGCAAGGTGTGGATTTTATCAAAGTCGATGTTCAGAGTAATCTCGCCAACCATTATAAGTACCGGGATTTCCCTGGAAGGGTTTCTCGAGTGGCACATCAGGCGCTAGAAGCATCAGCCGGGCTTCATTTTAATGGACAATTAATCAACTGTATGGGAATGGCCAGCGATCAGTTATGGCATCGGCCTTCATCTTCCCTAGCTCGTAACAGTGATGACTTTTTCCCAAAGAAAAGCGGTAATCTTCAGGAACATGCTTTGCAGAATGCCTACAATGCCGTGTTCCATGATGCTTTTTTTCTGGGTGACTGGGATATGTGGTGGACCATTCATGAAGACTCAGACGCTCATGGGTTGCTCAGGGCGGTGAGTGGTGGCCCAGTGTATACCAGTGACCCGGTTGGACAGACGGATGCTGAGCAGCTGATGAGGCTGGTGTTTAATGACGGCCTGGTGGTTCGTTGTGATCAGCAGGGAAAGGTAGCTCGGGAACAACTGTTTGAAAACCCCCTCTATTCCGGCAAGTTGCTCAAAGTGATCAATCGTATTGGTTCTGTGGGTGTTATTGCTCTATTCAATATTACAGAAGACCATCAGGCTATCTCAGAACGTGTTAGTACATTGCCCTTTGATAATGATGGCGAAGAGTGGTTGGTATACTGGCCGGCACGACGACAGTGCTTCAAGCACCCAGAACTGCCAGAGATAAGGCTTTCACAAAATGGTTCGGACTTGATGTTGTTTTATCCAGATGAGCCATTGATATGTCTTGGCCTGGAAGACAAAATTCTGCCCGCTTGTGCAGTTCTGGATCAGGTGGTTTGCTGGAAAGAAGGGGCTTTGCGCCTTGAAAGTCGGCTCCGGCAGGGTGGGCGGCTACTAATTTATAGTGAAAATCCTATCGTAGAATTGCGCATTAATGGTCAGGAATATGGTTGGGATGAGTCAGACAACACTTACCTTATCGACTGTTCGGAATGGGAGGATGAAATTTTTCTGGAATGCCTTGCGACGCTGAATATCTGATATGGAAGTTAACTCGGCAGCCCTTTGGCTGCCGAGTAAGCTAGCTTAAAGTAACTGTACTGATCTAGTGGTGCAAATGGTCTGCAGCGTAAAGTGTATTTTCCAGTAATGTGGCTACCGTCATTGGGCCGACCCCACCCGGAACCGGAGTGATCCATGAAGCACGTTCTCTGGCGGTTTCAAACTCGATATCACCAACCAGGCGGCCATCTTCCATTCGATTAATACCGATATCAATAACAACGGCGCCGGGCTTGATCCATTCCCCTTTAATAAGACCGGGTTTGCCTGCTCCCACGACGAGGATATCTGCTCTAGCAACTTCGGCGGCAAGATTTTCAGTGAATCGATGAGTGGTTGTTGTGGTGCAGCCAGCCAGTAACAGTTCCATTGTCATTGGGCGGCCTACTATATTGGACGCGCCTACAATTACTGCATTTTTCCCGCGGATCGGCTCTCCCGTGCTTTCCAGAAGTGTCATAACGCCTTTTGGTGTGCATGGCCGAAGCAAGGGGATGCGTTGAACCAATCTGCCAATGTTATAGGGATGAAAGCCGTCAACATCTTTATCGGGGCGAATGCGCTCTATAACCAGTTCACTATTAATATGTTCAGGCAAGGGTAGTTGCACCAGAATACCATCAATCTCAGGATCTTCGTTTAAGTTGTCGATTAGCCCAAGCAGGTGCTGTTCACTGGTGGTATCTGGCAGATCATGGGATATTGATTTGAAGCCAACCCGCTCACAGTCCTGACGTTTTTTTCCAACGTAGACTCGTGATGCGGGGTCGTCACCAATTAAAATAACTGCCAGTCCTGGTGCGCGGAGTCCCTGAGAAGTTCTTTTTATTACTTGTTCGGCGATGGAGTTGGTCAGTTGCAGGGCAATGGCTTTGCCATCAATAATTCTTGCTGTCATATGTCCTGAAGCCTGTTGCTGACTATATTGAGTGATGGGTGAAATCAGTGATGGCCGATAGTTTAACAGTGCTGAGTCCATGTTGACATAAGATTGCTGACTTGGATTTAGACTGCGTGTTATTCATTGGTGGCAGTGTTGAATGCTTTTTTCTGAACTTGCTTCAGGGGGGGATTGTAGAAGTGGGTTGGGAGGTGTCACGCCACGCCTGTGTTGTTGGTGAATTTTAGGTGTGTGATCATTATTGATGCTATTTGTATTGGAGGCCCACGGTGGAAATCCCTTTGTTGGGTTGATATGCTGATTATGTGGAGGCAGTACTCTGGTTTCCTCTGTACTGCATGTGGAGTAAAAAATGCATGTAGTAATTGACGGGAACTAAGCTTGTCAGTAGTATTCACCGCCGTTGTCCAGCGGAACTTTTTAAAGGTTTCTTGAGAAAGGGTTGCTGATAATAATCGGGGTATAGCGCAGTCTGGTAGCGCGCCTGCTTTGGGAGCAGGATGTCGGGAGTTCGAATCTCTCTACCCCGACCAGTTTGAAATATTGACTTTTTAGTGGATTGAGCGCCCGTAGCTCAGTTGGATAGAGCATCCGCCTTCTAAGCGGATGGTCGCAGGTTCGAATCCTGCCGGGTGCGCCATATTTAATGATGATCATTCATTATGAATCAGGCTTGATTCTTTGGTTTATTTTGAATAATCTCTCGTTCGTTTACTGGTGGGCGTAGCTCAGTTGGCAGAGCTCCGGATTGTGATTCCGGCGGTCGAGGGTTCGAGCCCCTTCGCCCACCCCAGTTAGTTGAGATGTTTCGGATTGGATTCCGATTTGTCTGAAAAGCAGTGTTTTGCGTGCTTCGTAGAAGTGCTGTGAGCGGATGTGGTGGAATTGGTAGACACGCTGGTTTTAGGTACCAGTGCCGAAAGGCGTGAGAGTTCGAGTCTCTCCATCCGCACCAATCATTAACGGGGATAAGCATGCTTATCCCCGTTTTTGTATGTTTCATCCAAAGAAACTGCCCTGATGGGGGCGTATGGACCCACTAGTCCTTAGCTTCGGAGAAACGTATATGAATTACAGGTGTAAAAAGCTGAGCCAGGGCTGCTGTGTTTCGGGTCTCTCAAATGTGCTTTTTTATATAATGCCTGTTCAATTCGTTGGTTTTTGCCGGAGAGAAGTGAGAGTGGTGCGAATCCTGTAGGGATTTGGAATGTCTGAAATAAAAGAGAGTTCCTTTGCCTTGCCTGGATCTAATGTGACAGGACGTGTATTCATGCATTTTCTGGGTACATTTGCTAGTCTATGCGCCTTTTGGCCCATTGTTTACACAGGTTTTGGTGTTGAGGAACAAAAATGCAAGTCTCCCTTGAAACAACTTCCGGTATTGAGCGCAAGCTGACAATCACTCTTCCGGTTGCTGACATTGATGGTGAAGTCAATAAGCGTCTTCAGGATCTGTCTCGACGCGTGCGTCTGGATGGCTTCCGTCCTGGCAAAATTCCAATGAAAGTGGTTAAGCGTCGCTATGGTGCTGGTGCCAGACAGGAAGTGCTCGGAGAGATGATGCAATCCTCCTTCGTTGAGGCGATTCAAGAACAGAAACTGAACCCTGCCGGTGCACCATCTGTTGAAGCCAAGTCTGACGATGATGAAGGTTTTACATTTATTGCTACTTTTGAAATCTACCCTGAAATCGCTCTGAATGAGTTCAACGGTATTACCGTTGAGCGTCCGGTTGCTGATGTTCAGGAGTCTGATATCGATGAGATGATCGAAACTCTACGTAAGCAGGGTACTTCTTTTGAAGATGTTGAGCGTGCTGCAGAGCTGGGTGATCGTGTCACCTTTGATTATGTTGGCACTAAAGATGGTGAAGCTTTCGAAGGTGGTAGTGCAGAAAACGCTACTCTGGAGCTGGGCTCTGGCCGAATGATTCCAGGCTTTGAAGATGGTCTGGTTGGTGTGTCTGCTGGTGAAGAGAAAGTGCTTTCCCTGACTTTCCCTGAAGATTACCAGGCAGAAGAACTGGCTGGTCAGTCTGTTGAGTTTGCCTGCAAAGTACACAAAGTAGCTGGACCTGCTCTGCCTGAGCTGAATGATGAGTTCTTTGCACGCTTTGGTGTAACCGAAGGTGGTCTGGAAGACTTCCGTAAAGAAGTGTCCAAGAACATGGAGCGTGAGCTTCGTCAGGCTGTCAAGAATAAGGTCAAGAACCAGGTGATGGATGGCCTGTTGAAGATTCATGAGGTGGAAGTGCCTTCTGCTCTGACTTCTCAGGAAATTGATCGTATGCGTGAACAGGCTGTTCAGCAGTTTGGTGGTATGAAGGGTGGGTTTGACCCTAAGCAGCTGCCTGCAGAACTGTTTGAAGCGGATGCGAAAAAGCGTGTTGCTCTTGGTCTGTTGATTGGTGAAGTGGTTAAGCAGCGTGAAGTCAAGGTTGATGATGAGCGCGTACGTGCCATGATCGAGGAGATGGCTTCCGCTTACCAGGAGCCTCAGCAGGTTATTGACTGGTACTACAGCAATGATGAGCAGTTGTCTCAGATCAAGTATGTTGTCCTGGAAGAGCAGGTAGTGGATACTATTCTGGAAGCGGCTCAAGTTTCAGAAAAGACATGCAGCTACCAGGAAGCGATTAAGCCTGCAGAGCGTGCTGTTGAAGCTGAAGAGGCAGAACAGGAAGAGACTGCCTGATCCGGCTTGTAGAAGGCTCTTTTTAAAGAGCGAGTGGAAGGGGTAGCTGATTTATCGGCTACCTGACAAAGCAGCTAAGGTTTTACAGGCTACGGTCGTTTTAATCTGGTATGCAAGCGACTAATCTGTCAGTTTTTCATAACTGCCAGAGCCGTCGCTTTTCTTCGACTTGGCAAGGAGTTAAGACAGGATATGTCCAATCTGATAGACCCGCACGCCGTGGCGATTACCAACTCAGGACTGGTACCTATTGTTGTTGAACAATCGGCCAGAGGTGAGCGCTCTTACGATATCTATTCCCGCCTCCTTAAAGAGCGAGTGATCTTCCTGGTAGGTCAGGTTGAAGATCATATGGCCAATCTGGTGGTTGCTCAGCTGCTGTTCCTTGAATCCGAAAATCCGGACAAGGATATTCATCTATACATCAATTCGCCGGGTGGTTCGGTAACCGCTGGTATGTCAATTTATGACACCATGCAGTTTATTAAACCTGATGTTTCTACGATGTGTATCGGTCAGGCTGCCAGCATGGGCGCGTTACTTTTGGCGGGTGGGGCTGCTGGTAAACGATACTGCTTGCCGCATTCCAGGGTGATGATTCATCAGCCACTGGGAGGCTTTCAGGGTCAGGCATCGGACATTGAGATCCATGCCCGTGAGATCCTGAGTATTCGGAATAAGTTGAATCATGTTCTTGCTCATCATACCGGTCAACCTCTTGAAATTATTGAGCGTGATACTGACCGAGACAATTTCATGAATGGCGATGAGGCTGTTGAGTATGGTCTTATTGATCAGGTTATGAATCGTCGTGGTGAGGGTGGTAAGAAAGACAAAGAGTAGGCTTGGAGGCTTTTGATGAGCTGAGGGCTTTCTTTTGTGATCTCCGGCGAGATGCTATCCTGAAATCAATGAAAATAGCCCATTGGTTGTGTGCTATTTTCATTGTAAATTAGCGCTGCAGGTTGATTTTTATCCGAAGTCGTTGAACACTAACTCATTGGTTGGGTTCTCTTGATGTATTGGGAGCCCTATCAGAATAGCTTTCCAGAAGCATGCATGGTCCCGGATGGCAAGGCGTGAATTCTGGTATCACGCGGATCAAGCACTTGAAAACATGCCTCAATGCCTGCATCTTATCAGGCATGTAACCGTGAATCATGAAATGGGTTTCGATCAGATTGGCTGATAGGTCTATTTTCATTGACAAGTGCAGGGCAGGCATTGTCCGTATAACAGGGTAATCGAATGACCGACGAAACAAGCGGCAAGGGTGAAGACAGCAGTAAGCTGTTGTACTGCTCTTTCTGCGGAAAGAGTCAGCATGAAGTACGCAAGCTGATTGCCGGCCCTTCCGTATTCATATGTGATGAATGCGTTGATCTATGCAACGATATCATCCGTGAAGAAATTCAGGACAGCAGTGGCGAAGAGTCTTCTGATAAATTGCCGATTCCTCGTGAGATCAAGGAAACTCTCGACGAGTACGTAATTGGCCAGCCCAGGGCCAAGAAAGTCTTATCGGTAGCGGTATACAACCACTACAAGCGTCTGCGCTTTGGCGATGCCAAGGGCGATAAGAATAAAGACGAAGTTGAACTGGGAAAAAGTAATATTCTGCTTATTGGTCCTACCGGAAGTGGTAAGACGCTGCTGGCTGAAACGCTGGCTCGTATGCTCAACGTGCCATTCACTATTGCTGATGCAACAACACTGACTGAAGCAGGTTATGTGGGTGAGGATGTTGAAAATATCATTCAGAAATTACTGCAGAAGTGTGATTACGATGTAGAAAAAGCCCAGATGGGTATCGTCTACATTGATGAGATCGACAAGATTTCCCGTAAGTCTGATAACCCCTCTATTACTCGGGATGTTTCTGGTGAGGGTGTTCAGCAAGCGCTCCTCAAGCTGATAGAGGGTACTGTTGCATCTGTTCCTCCTCAGGGCGGTCGTAAGCATCCTCAGCAGGAATTCCTGCAGGTTGATACGTCCAACATTCTCTTTATCTGTGGTGGTGCTTTTGCTGGGCTGGATAAAGTCATTCTGGGTCGTACGGATAAATCTGGTATTGGCTTCTCTGCTGAAGTGAAGAGTAAGGAAGACAAGAAAGACCTGGGTGAGACTTTTAAGGAAGTCGAGCCTGAAGATTTGGTGAAATTCGGATTGATTCCAGAGTTTGTTGGTCGCCTTCCTGTTATTGCAACACTTGAAGAGTTGGATGAAGAGGCGTTGGTTCGTATTCTTGTTGAGCCTAAAAATGCGCTGACCAAGCAATACAGTAAGCTGTTTGATATGGAAGAAGTGGAAGTTGACTTCCGCCAGGACGCACTTCGTGCTGTAGCGAAAAAAGCTATGGAGCGTAAAACGGGAGCTCGTGGATTGCGTTCAATACTTGAAGCTGTTTTGCTTGACTCAATGTATGAAATTCCTTCCGATGAGAGTATCTCCAAGGTGGTTATTGATGCTTCTGTTATCAACGGTGACTCTGAGCCATTGTTGATTTATGAGAATTCTGAAACGCCTAAGGCGGCAGTTTCTTCTGATAAGTGATATTGGTTTGATTGAAAAAAACCCTGCTTTGCAGGGTTTTTTTTGGTTATAAGCCCTCGATGATACTATAGATATTCGCTTATCGGACTAATAATGGACCGATTTTGTTTTGGGGTATTCGGCTATTATAAGTTTTCGCTTATTTTGACAGTTAATCTTGTTGGATCAGGCGATGCATTTCAATAGCGAGACGCTCCTTGTGTCTCATTCATGTATATCCTGAAAGAGTGTGATGACGTGATGATAGATAGATGTGTTGCAACTAACATCATATCGACAGTTCAAACTGATTCAGGTGGGGGTGAAAAGGAGCTTCTTCCTAGAGTCAATCCTGCTGATAAAATCAACCGTAACGGTTGTAATCAGGGCGATTTTAAAACCAGTGGGTCGGAAAAAAAATCATTGTCAGAATTTGATGTTTCACCTCTGGGGGAGGTTGTTCAAGAAATACGCGAGCTTCCAATTATCGAAGAATTCCGGGTAAATAAGAGCAGGCTTTCTGATGTTTTCCTGCTGGAAACGTTACATCGACAGAAAAAGGACTGCGCGGCTGATCATGAGGCCGATCCTTCTAGGGTGGTTTCTGAGTCAGCATTTGATAACCCCAAAGTCATGCGTGAGCGGGTATTAAATGATGAGCAAATAACAGTCGGTAGGTATAAAGGTGGCATAATCACTTGGGTTGATGTTATGGATATGGGTGGAACGTTAAATTTTCAATCGTTCCGGTGCAGGGGGTATTCTCGGGATTATAAAGATGAGTTATATCATGAAGTGCATGGAAGTATTCGTGAGATATATAATTATCCAGCTTCGTGTGAACAAATAGAGGATTTAAAAAAATTCTTTGAAAAAAAGCATACGTTGATACGGGTAAATATCTATACCAAAGAAGGCAGTAAATATAACAGAAGTCCCCGAATTCCTGCGGCCTACGCGGCAGAGGGAGAGCATAAAATAACGCATGTGGTGCTGATTCATGGTTCTCCCAAAAAATATATCGACAGTACGGAAGTTGGTGCTGATGCTAAAAGGGAGCAACAGAAAGCATTGATGAATAGAGTTATTCGATGCTGTGGTTTTCTGGGAGCAGGTCTTATTGATGGCAAGACATTCTATCCTTCTCTCAGTGAGCAAGAGTTCCTGAAGATTGGCAAAAAGGATAAAGGGCTTTATTTCCTGTGTAGGGAGTCTTGGTGTGATTTTGTTACGAAAAAAAATGATGATTATCAGCGCCACAAAAAAGAACACATAAATACTGATTAGTATTCAATTGGCTTAAATCAAGTTAAGAAAGTTGGGAGCTGAGAGGGGGAGTGTGAAATTGGTCGGAGCGAGAGGATTTGAACCTCCGACCCCCACAACCCCATTGTGGTGCGCTACCAGGCTGCGCTACGCTCCGACATATAGAAAGAACAAAATAGTTGTTTTTTGTCCCTTCAGGCGGGGCGTATATTACCCTAACGAACTCTATTTGCAAGCCCTGACGCATTTCTTTTCCTTTTTCACGGGTATAAATCTGTGAAGTGGAAAATTCGCTTTTTTTCTTGCTTTAGAGTATTTACTGTCTGGTCGGTTATGTAACATAAAGTCGTTTTATTTTTTATTTTATCTGGAGAAAACAATGCGTGGACTGCGCAACTGGCTGCTTGGAAGCTCAATTCTGTTGATGACTGCATTGGCTCATGGGACAACCTCTGAAACACTAGGGGAGGTCATCAAGAATAAAAGTGTGCCTCATGTGGTGCTGGATACAAATAAAGGGCAGATTGTTCTGGAGCTGACCCCTGATAAAGCACCTGTTACCGTAAAGAACTTCCTGGATTACGTGGAAAGTGGTTTTTATAACGGTCTCGTTTTTCACCGGGTAATTGATGGTTTCATGATACAGGGTGGAGGATTCACGCCTGATATGAGTCAGCGGGCAGCCCAGGCGCCTATCAAAAATGAATCCCTTCTGAATCAGCGACTGGAAAACAGGCGTGGATCCATTGCGATGGCCAGAACCCAGATCGTTGATAGTGCTACTTCACAATTTTTCATCAATCTTAAAGATAATGACTTCCTTAACGGTAAGCCCTATAAGGCCGGCTATGCTGTATTTGGTCAGGTGGTTAAAGGTATGGAAGTGGTTGATATTATTGCCGGGGTCAAGACTGGCTATCGTGGGCCTCATGGGGATGTGCCTGTTGATTCAGTGGTTATCAGGAAAGCCTATATTCTCAACGATGGTGAGAAACCAGCCAGGAAAATGTCGAAGGCTTCCTAATTAATGAATGCTATTTCTGCCACTGGAGATATTGTACTGGCGCTAAAAGCTGCAGCCAGGGAGTCTGCTCACAGACGGTTACTGGTTTGTACGGGTGATGTTGTCTGGTGTCATGCTCAAGTGGCCGAAGTGATCAGTGTGTTGGCAGGGGAATCCATTTTTTTGGTGGGAGAGACTTCTCCTGAGATAGCCTCTACTGGAATAGTAACGACTCCAGCAAAAAAATGCGGGGCCTGGCTGGGCAGGGAGCATAAGAATATTATCTTTGATGCCCACTCAGGCTTTGATGTTGACGCTTTTGGAGCAATTAGCGGTACCTTGTGTGCTGGTGGTCTGATGGTGCTGCTCACACCAGACCTTGATCAGTGGCCTCAATTTACGGATCCCGAGCATCGGCGTATGTTGGTTTATCCTCAAAAGTTTGAGGATGTATCGGGACGTTACCTGAAACGCCTGACTCGTATTATCTCTTCATCAGACCAGCTATCTCTCCTGACTCAGAATGGTACATTGCGCATTCAGTCGGCTGAAAATAAGGCTGGGGAAGGTAGTGATCAATCCACTGTTCCCATTGCGTTTCCCTGCAAGAGTCGATCACAGGAACAGGCGGTTCAGGGGATTCACAAAGTGCTTCGTGGTCATCGTCGGCGTCCACTGGTTCTGACAGCCGATAGAGGCAGGGGAAAGAGTGCTGCCTTGGGAATAGCAGCCGCACAGCTTCTATTAGAGGGTGTTGAGCAGATTACGATAACGGCACCCTCAAAGAATACGGCAGATGTTTTCTTTTATCATGCAGCTGAAGTGCTTGGTGACTTGAATTCAGCGCTAATGGGTAGACTTGAATTTGTTGCTCCGGACGAACTGGTTCAAACCCTGCCTGCAACGCAACTGTTACTGGTCGATGAGGCTGCCGCGATTCCTGCGTCATTGCTGGAGAAGATGCTGTCTCATTACAGTCGAATTGTTTACGCCACAACGATTCATGGTTATGAAGGGACTGGGCGTGGTTTTGCTATTCGTTTCAGGAAGGTACTTGATAAAAAAACACCCCAATGGCACGAACTGAGAATGGAGGAGCCCATTCGCTGGCAGACAGGGGATCCTTTGGAATCTTTTGTTTTTAATGCATTACTGCTTAATGCTGCTCCTGCCGTTATGGAACAGCCGGAAAGTCGTCGTACAGAAGATTGTGTTTTCAGGGAGATTCTGCCTGATGAATTACTTTCTGATGAGCAACTCTTGAATGAACTGTTTGGACTGCTGGTGTTGGCACATTATCAGACACGGCCATTTGACCTGCGCCATCTGCTGGATGGCGGTAATATGGAAATCTATGGTCTTTTTGATGAGCAAAATCATCTGTTATCCGTACTTCTGACTGCACGGGAAGGTAAGATTGAAGCAGACTTGGTTGATGATATCTGGCTGGGCAGACGCCGAGTGCGAGGGCACTTACTTCCCCAGTCATTAAGTAATCACCTCGGGCTGCCGGATGCCATATTACTGAACGGGCTGAGAGTTATTCGGATAGCAGTTCATCCTGACTGCCATCGGATGGGGTTGGGTAGAACCATGCTGGCTCAATTACAGAAGTACGTTGCAGTTAAAGATGTTGATTACCTGGGAACGTTGTTTGGTGCTACTGATGACCTTTTGACGTTTTGGGGTGACTCTTCATATGTGCCGGTGAGGCTTGGTCTTTCCAGAGATGCAGCCAGTGGTACGCACTCGGTTATGATGCTCAAGCCGTTATCATTGGCTGCAGAGAAACTGGTTGGGCAGGCTCATAAGAAATGCCTTAACCAGCTACAGTGGCTGCTGATGGGTGAGCTGAAGGGGCTGGCTGTGGAGGTGGTTTTCGCAATTTTTTCTATGATGTGGCCGATGATTAATACCCATGAGTCTTACTCACTGTCCATGGATGACCAGCGGGAGTTAATTTCTTTTGCTGAGGGGCTGCGGCAATACGAAAATTGTATTGATGTCGTGAAAAAAGCGGCTTTTCGAATACTGGGCAACGGTGAAATAGGCAGTGCTGAAGTACAACTCCTTGTCAGCCGTGTTATACAAAACCATCCTTGGTCTAAGGTTGTAGAAGTTTGCACGTTGTCTGGAGAGAAGCAGGCTCGGCAACGCCTGAGAGAGTTGGTTCGCTCTCAAATACATTCAGGCAAATTTCTGGTTTTGACAGGCCAGGAATAGTGAAAACAGACTGCACTTGTCGGCCAGTTAGCGTTATAGTGCGCGTTATATCAATCGAATTTCCTAGCTCTCTATTGTGCTGAATATTTGAGCCATAATCCTGAGTTGCTGATCGTCGCTATGGTTATGATTCCTCGCGCCGCCTTGCGTTAAGGCTCAAATCTTAATGCTCATAACGAGAGTTAGACAGCACGATTGGTATTACATATTGATTGGATTGCCTGGATCAACAGAATACGGCATCCGATATGTGTTTTTTATGAATCTGATGGAGCATAAATAATGGATAGGTATACCGTATTTGGTCGTCCGGGCTGCGGATTTTGTGTTCGTGCCAAGCAGCTGCTGGAGATGAAAGGTTTGCCTTTTAAATACGTTGATATCTATGAAGAAGGTATCAGTAAAGCTGACCTTTCCAAGACCGTCGGAAAGGACGTAGAGACAGTTCCACAGATTTTTCATGGTCAGCAATACGTTGGTGGTTATACAGACTTGGAATCCTATCTGGCAGAAAAGGATTCCTGAGTCTCTTCCTGGAGCCTGTCCAGAAAGAGACTGCCCTGCAGTGGTGGCAGCAAACTGGTCTAAAAATTTCTGCCATCCTCACTACGGGCGCTATTCTCGGCCAGACTTCTGGAGGGCTTCTTAAGCGTAGCGGTAAATCCTTGAGTGGGGGTTGTCGTTAATCTTGACCAGACGGGCATCACTGCGCTGCAGCCTTTCCTGTCTGGCCGAGGCGTCATAAGGCCGAATCCGGTTGAATTCAGGTAAGGGTTCTCCTGGTTTCAGCTGAATAAACAGGGGAAGGGGAGAGTTAATCTGGGCTGGATACTGCTTTTTAAGCTCCGGGTCAGCTTGCCTGAGAGCCTTTATTTCTTCGGGCCAGGTAATATTTGCTCTGAGGTGCGGAGCGAGTATTCGTTTGATGACCACCACTTCTTCTGATGGCATTGCTTCCAGAAGGCGAATGTCTTCATTGACGGCAACTGAAGCTATGTATTTCTTCCGGAAGTGACCTATTGCTTCTTCTGCTGTCAGCCGGACAGTGCCGCTGTGACAGGCTGCCCAGCTGAACCCAACCCGCTTTGGAGGCTCTGCAAAGAGTTTAAGTTGTCGGTAACACTGCACAAAATGCAAATGTTTAATTTGCAGGCCGCCTAATAAACCATCTCTTAAGTCATCTGATGCTTGCTCAATGGCTTCAATGCTATCGCCAAACAATTTTCGGAAATTGGAAATCGCTGTTTTAAATTGGTCACGGCAAAGATTCAGCGCTTGTCCCAGATGTAAAGTGTTTTCAGAAACACCCACAAGTCCCGTTGAACGTGCAGTTTCCTGTTTATTCTGCTCTTCGATATAGGTCAGCCGCGTTGCAACACTGGCGGCCAGTGAGCGTCTCTTGTCAGGCTCAGGGTCGGTTTCCATGATCCAGATAGGTAAGCCATGATCACTTTCAACCGATTCTCGAAATGAGCGATTAAGCTCCACCAGTTGAATTAGGGCATCCCTCACAGCAATTCGTGCAGCAGTTTCCTTGCTCATCAAAAAGTTCTCAAGGTGGTTTTCAAGGTGCTTTTCAAGGAGAGAGCCTGTCTATTTGCCATTGGTTGTTATTATCAGCCGACGGGTGTGAATATTGAAAACGGTCATGAAGCCGGCTTGGGCGACCTTGCCAGAACTCAACTTTCTCCGGTACTACGCGATAGCCTCCCCAGAAGTCAGGTAATGGAATTTTTCCTTCCTTGAATTTACGCTTCATCTCTTCAAGTTTTAACTCCAATACTTTTCGCCCGGTAATTACGGAACTTTGCTGTGATACCCATGCTCCCAATTGGCTGGTGGCCGGGCGACTGGTGAAATAGCGAAGTGATTCTGAAGTGGAGATTTTTTCTGTTTTTCCCTGAATAATGACCTGTCGCTCAAGGGAAACCCATGGAAACATGATGGCTACCTGAGGGTTACTGGCAATATCTTTGGCTTTATTGCTGTTGTAATTGGTGAAAAAAACAAAGCCCGACTCGTCAAAATACTTCAGAAGTACCGTTCTCAGGGATGGCATGCCAGAAGCTGATACCGTGGCCAGACTCATTGCGTTGGGTTCTGCCAGCTGAGCTTCCTGAGCCTGTTTAAACCAGATTTCAAACTGTTTAAACGGGCTGTTTTCCATGGTTTCCCGACTAAGGCCTGCTTGGGTGTACTCTTCTCTTAGGTGACTGATGTCCATGACGGCTCTTTAAGGCTGAATGAAGCATAATTTTAACTGCGACAGGCCCTTGTTTACAGTGCTACCTTCAAAGACTCTCTAATCAGGTTCCGCTTCGAAAAACCAAAGCCTGTCAGGTAGCTGATGCCATCCTCACTGCCCAGCAGGTTGCGGGTGATTTCCTTGATGGATTGCCCCTGCTGGTGGAGGTTCTGGGTACGCTCACATAATTCAAGCAGATTGTTCAACTTTTCCTGTAGAGCCTGTTTACCCTGCAAAACAACACCTCGATGAGGACACAGCACCGTTTCAAAATCTCTGGCCAGAACCTTTCTTATACTCTTGATCAGCACCGTGAGATTTTCATCGTCACGCATGTAACGTATCGTGCGTGAAATATACAGGTCTGCTGTGAAAATAAAACCGTGCTGCGAAGAGTAATAACAAACCATATCTTCCGCATGTCCGGGGGTTAAAACTGGCTCCAGCAGGCTGCCATCGTCCAGCTCGATAGTGTCAGGGAGAGGTAATAGATTAATCGCTGGACTGCTGCCCCAGAGGTATCGCTGGACTAATGGAATGGAAAACCCTTTCTCCATGATGGTGCGCGTACCTTCCTCTGCTAATGGGGTTATTCCGGTTAATTTTTCAAGATTTGCTGCGTTGCCGCTGTGATCTTCATGATGGTGAGTTAGCAGGATCTGGCGAATACTTTTTTCCTGGAAAAACGGTTTTATATAACGCCACTGGTTAGAAGGAGCGGTATCAATCACGGTGTCACCAAAACGGTAGACAATGAAGGAGGTGTTAACATTGTTTTTTCTGCCACAACGAATACCTTCAATGGCTTCGTGGTTTATGCGCTGGAGGATACTCATGAATACGTCAGTATTCTTATTGTTTTGATTAATGTTTCGGAAATCATAGCGCCTTGAATGATAAAAAGCATCTGAGGTTGTGATAAAGAGAGTGATGCTGCTTATTGTTGTTTACTATGCTGGATTTACCGAAGCATTCTTCAAGCAGCATGGGGCTAGTGGGAACAGTTGCTCGTTTATGTCATATCCGGGTTGTACTTCCGGTCGCTGTTTTTAAGAAACTCAAAAAGTTTCTTTTCAAACTTTTCTCCATAGTTGGCAACTGTCAGAGAGTTAAGCGGGTAGCCACAGACAGTGGATGAAATCCGTGTGTTTTCTGAGAAACAGAAGCACTTCTTGCCCAGGGTCAGAGCGGTTGCGAGTTCAAAGCCCGCCCCGGTTGATGGGTAAGTCAAATCCCAAAGGCAGAAATGGGCATTTCTTAAACTGTCCAGACCCCAGTAGTAGCAGGCTACTTCTTTATGAAGTTCTTGAGGCTCAGATACTCGAGATGACTTCAGTTTATTCACCTGCTCTTCTGTGCTGAGCTTAAGAAACTTTTCAGGAATATTGGTTATAGACGCTGATGATCGGCTATGCAGTTTATCATCCAGCACAACATCTGTATGACATTGAAAACCATGCTTTCTGAGCAACTCACAGATATGTATCGCACGGTCAATAATTTCCCGTGCCTGAGTCTTTGATCGGCTGGTTACACTGGCACCATAAAAGACGACACGATCCTTCATTGAAGCTTCTCTAGCAAATGTGGATCAAACAACTATAGCAGCTGACTGTTTACAACCGGGGAGAATAACGAGGTCAGTTTAAGAGGTTTTGCTATGCCCGGAGTCTTTGGGGTTACTAAAGTCGTTGACAGCACTCGTTCACTGTTCGCCAGTCAGGTCCAGTCATAGATAGTTTTAAGCTCCCGGGGCGAGAGCTTAAAAGTTGTTCAGACTTACCGGAGATTTCGACTCCAAGCCTTATGAGTATATAGGGAAATTGTTGTTTATTGATCCCAGTAACTGTCCTCCAGGCTCATTTCGCGCTCTGGTAGTGCCCGTGAAAGGCGGGGAGAGCTTTGGGCTAACACCTCAAAGCTGACACGGTTGGCGTATTTACATACCTGTGCTAGGGAGGAGTATGTAACCCATGACTTATTATGTTTGCTGGATGTCGGTAACATTTGGCGATGATAGTAATTAGCCGCCATATCATGAATAAGTGCTGCCAATGCACCATCACCAGCACCATTGGTATTTTTAATATTTTTGGGGCCTCCCAGATAAGGGCTGATGTGTGAGTATATTTTCAGTGGCTCATCGCAGTGAGAGCGAAGCAGTGGCCGACTGAATTCATAACGGTTGAAATCACTGATGCTTCCGGAGCGAATGGGGTTTTCGGTCTCCCGGGCCATTGAATTCTCTGTATAACCGCTTAAGTAGAGGCCTTCAGCACCCGCAGTTAATAGCACCATATCTACCCACTGCAGCATGTACTCAGAAGCCTTTAACGGATCTTGCTCATCCGTCAATGCTTCTGCTTCCTCTTCGTTCATTGCAGCGATGGTTACATAATCGTTGAGAAACTCGATCAGTGGTTGCTTAATGGCATTGACCAGACCGCGTGTCCCCAAGGTCAAAATAACCGGTACTTCATACTTCTTGGCTAATTGTGCTGCTTTTACCATGGAGTGGTAGATTGGCAGGGTGGGATCGGCCAGTGTATAAGCACAAAGAATCAGGCCTGATGACTCGGCAATAATGGTTTCATTAATAAACTCTGGGCTGAGCTGGTTCATGAAACCTGGGCTGATCCCGAAAGTGCGTTCACCATCTTCTGTGATAAGAGCGAAACAACGGCCAATGGGGCCATCCACGGGTTGAAGCCAAGTGAGATCGACTTTGCTACTGGTGTTACAAAGATAGCGGTAAGCGTAATCGCCAACCTGAATATTCTGGCTCATGACGCCAAACTGAACAGAGCGGTCATCCGCCAGTACGGAATAATTGTGAAGTGTATTACCAATTGTGCCACCGGCAAACTGGTCTTCAATGAGCTGGTGTTGCTTGAGAAACTGATAGAGACGATTGGCCTGGTCATTATCCAGCCACTGTGAGGCGCCTTTATCCAGTCCGAAATCGTTGAGAACCGAGTTGTCGACTCGGGCTGTAATGTCCACCAGGTTTTGATCAATACCACAGATATAGGTGTTGGCCTGGCCAAACACAGAGCTTTCCATATCAAAGCGATTGTGGGTATTGACCGGGAAGTAATGCTTAATCTTTCGACGGCCGGGGAATTTCATGAAAACAAAGAGAATGAAGTATTAGGAAGGGAGACTGATTATTCATGAAAAGAGGCCTCAAAACCAGTTTAATCTCTAGGGGGTGCCCTTCGGGTTGATCATACAAGCACTCATGCCGCGTTGAATAGCTTGAACATGGAACCCATTACCTGCGCCGTTCGGCTTTATGCCCTTTGGGTATTGCCTTAGTGCTTGTGTGATCAACTGTTCTTATGGCTAATTGAGAATGCCCCCTAATGCCCTTCGCCTTTGTGGCTGGGTATAGGTTGTTAAAACGGGCTCAGCGTACCAGTTGTGAATACATTGCCAAGCTTACTTGCACCATCATCTGATTTGCCACAATCTAAGGCTGAATGAGCGTAAAGCAAGTTAAAGTTACTACTCATGCACTGTTTTTTATGACATGAATTAGCTGTGTCATCAATTTAGAGAATGTTTAAGTTTGGTCACGGCTGAAGCGGATTGGGCCGAGAATATGGTATTACAGTTGTAGTTCACATGAAGATGAGCCATGCTGGCATTTAGTGAGCTTATTTCGTGATATGAAATATGCAGAAACGGATAATTTGCCAAGCCTCTAATATTGATTCAGGGTGCAGAGGTGGTGCCTTTGATTTAATCAATCAGAGTTAGCTCTTATGGTGGCTTATTCCTGTGAAAGACTTTTTTACGTAACAGGATGCCAGCAAGCGGAATAAAATAGGATAAATCAAAAGATTGTATGATGTTTTGCACAGTGAAAGCTGATATGTATAAAAAACTGGTGTCAATGGTTGCTGGAGTATTAACCATGGTTTCAATAGCAGGTTGTTCAATGACGACGGAGAGAGAAGCCCTTGTGACCCCGGAAGAAGTGATAAAAAGTCCTGCTGATGATCGAGATTACCGCTATGTCACTTTAGAAAATGGACTTAAGGTTCTCCTTATTTCAGACCCGGATACTGATAAGTCTGCAGCCGCAGTCGATGTTAACGTTGGCAGTTATCAGGATCCCGACGACCGACTTGGGCTTGCACACTTTCTTGAACATATGTTGTTTATGGGGACAGAAAAGTACCCGGATGTCGACAGCTATTCTGAATTTATCCGTGCTAATGGCGGCAGTAGTAACGCCTATACGGCAGACGTGAGAACCAATTACTATTTTGACATTAACAGCGATCAGCTGCAGCCGGCACTGGATCGGCTTGCCCAGTTCTTTATTGCTCCGAAGCTGGATCCAAATTACGTTGAGCGTGAAAAGAATGCGGTAGATTCAGAGTATCGCCTGCATGCCAGAGAAGACGGCTGGCGCCTGTTTATGGCTCTGAATGCAACGTCTAACCCGGATCACCCTAAAAGTCGGTTCAATATTGGCAGTCTGGATACATTGAATGACAAGGACGGCAAGCTCTGGCAATCCCTCAAAGATTTCCACGACCAATATTACGTTGCTCCCAATATGGGGGTTGTTGTCTATGGCAGAGAAAACCTTGATACCCTGGAAAAATGGGTAAAAACATCATTTGCCGGGGTTCCATCAGGGGCCAAGCCTGATTTAACAATAGGCAAACAACCGTATACCAGGGATGAATTACAGGCTCGAATTAACATCGTGCCATTAAAGGATACCCGGGTTTTATCGTTAAGCTTCCCAATGCCCAGTGCTCAGCCGTTTTATCACATAAAGCCACTGGGTTATCTTGCCAGAATTATTGGCTATGAAGGAAAAGGCAGTTTACACAGTTTGTTGAAGGATCGTGGCCTGATCGACTCTCTGGCAGCTTATAGCAGTGACCTTCCCAATGAGTACAGTGAATTCACGGTTAGAATGGAGTTAACGCCTGAAGGGCTGACTCAGGTCGATGAAATTACAGCGACTGTTTTTGATTATCTTGAACTCATTCGAAGAAAGGGGCTGCAACCCTGGTTGTATCAGGAGAGCAAGCAAATAGCTGACCTGGGCTTTCGTTATCAGGAGGACCGGAATCCGCAACAGACTGCTTCCGGGTTGGCTGCGAGAATGCACTATCTGCCAGCGGAACACCTTTTGGAGGCTAACTACCTCTATGAAGCTTATGATCCTGAGCTGATTATCGGTTATTTAAACAGGATGACGGTTGAAAACCTTCGTCAGGTCGTTATTGCCCAGAACTTGCCGACCAACAGGGTTGAGCCTTACTTTGAAACCAAGTACAGCGTGCAGGGGTTATCTGATGAGCTGGTGAAAAGGCTTAAGACACCTGTGGCCCGCGAGTTTTTGACGATTCCAGAGCCGAATCCATTTATTGCCAGCAACCTGAAGCTTCAGGAAAGCAGTAAAGCAACTGAGCCTTCGGTTATTATGGAGAAGCCAGGTTTGCGGGTATGGGGCCTGACCGATACCAGCTTTAATATGCCCCGAGGTAATGTGCGGGCTATGATTTCGACACCTGCGGCTTCAGCAACGCCAGACGACAATGTACTGATCCAGCTCTACAAATCATTGTTATCAAGAAGTCTCAATGAGTATGGTTACCCCGCCAAGGAAGCGGGCCTTAATTACAGCATTACAGCAGGTCGGCGTGGACTTTTGATCAGCCTTGCTGGATATCAGGATAAGCAGGCTGTTCTCCTGGAAGATATTCTCAAAGCGGTTGAAACCTTTAAGCCAGAGAAGAGCGCTTTTGAGCAGGAAAAAGCGGTACTCATTCGAGGTCTGAAAAACAAGAAGTTCCATGCGCCTTATCGGTTAGGAATGGATGCGTTAAATCAGGCGACTTATCCTTCGTACCCTGAGGATGAAGTATTGCTTAAAGCTGCAGAGAAGGTGACATATCATGATTTGCTGAATTATGCCCGCAATTTCTATAGCCAGATTCATGTAGAAATGCTGGTATATGGCAACCACAGCAAGTCTGAAGTGCTGAAACTGGCAGCAATGGTCGAGTCAGTATTGCTGAATGACCATAATCGCCGAGACCGATTCGATCTGCCTTTTCACTTGTTGGGTGAAATGGATCGTGTGCTTAATATGGATGTTGAACATGATGATTCAATGCTGATCAGCTATTACCAGCTACCTGAGACCAATAACCTTGAGCGTGCGCGGTATGCGCTGTTAGGGCGCTTGTTAGCCAACCCCTTCTTTAACAGCCTGCGTACTGAACAGCAGTTAGGGTATGTGGTATTTGCTGGCCCTCGCCCCTTTGAAAAACACCCTGGCGTAATTTTTGTCGTTCAGTCACCGAAATTGGACCCGATCGGTATAGAGGCTCGTGTTGATCAGTTTCTGAGTGATCAGGTGAATGCTTTGGGTCAGCTGACCGATCAGGAGCTTGAGCAGTACCGACAGGGGTTGATAGGCGATCTTCTCAAGAAAGACGACAATATGGATGAGCGTAATGCCCGCTTCTGGCAGGGGATTGCCAGTGACGAGCTTGATTTTGATAATCGCCTTAAAATTGCAGATGAAATTCGTAAGCTGAAACCAGCTGATATGGAGTCTGCACTGAAAAGGCTTATGGAAAACAGAGGAAAGCTGGTTATCCGCTCTTTTGGTGGCCCACATAAAAAAGCGTATAAAAGTGAAGCTAAACGTACTGAATGTAACAGTATTAACTGTTTGAATGACCTGCCTCTCAGTCGATAGTTCAGCATCGAGTTCAGGGTAGCTATCAGCTGCCCTGGTCTTTATCTTCCTATAAATTCTTGACAGGAATTTGTGCTTAATCCCTACTGTCTATTCTCATTACCATCCGAGATGTATTTTAAAAAGCAAGTACCTACTTATGATTGAATTTTTATTTTATCTTTGTCAGCTATTAGCAGTAAGTGTTTAAAAGAGTTCTACGATAAATATTCTATCTTAGCGATACTTATGCTGGATAGGTAACGTATCCTTCAAATGGATATTTAATCTATTAGGTCTAGTCTTTTTGGTGGATGATAGTTTGTTGCATAATTAATTTTCACCATGATTTGTACTCTTTGTGGTATTTTCATTGATAATCACTGCTCAGTTACATATGCTTTTTCCCAACGGATATGAAGGGGTAATTTATATGGCCACTGACGTTCTGTTTTCCGAACTGACTGCCCATGATAATAAAAAAATTGGTCTGATCACGCTGAACGCTGAAAAGGCATTGAATGCATTAAATCAAGCCATGATTGACCTGCTTTTCAACCAGCTTTCTGATTGGCGTGATGACAATGATATCGTTGCTGTTTTCATGGAGGGAAGTGGTGAAAAGGCATTTTGTGCTGGTGGTGATGTGCGTGCATTGAGGCAGGCTGTCATTGATGGTAATCCAGAGGTTCCCCAGCATTTCTTTGAGACAGAGTATCGTGTTGATTACATGATACATTCTTACCCTAAACCCGTTGTATGCTGGGGTAATGGCATAGTAATGGGCGGAGGGATCGGCCTGATGGCGGGTGCTGACTTCAGAGTCGTAACAGACACATCGATGCTGGCAATGCCTGAAATCAGTATTGGACTCTATCCTGATGTTGCCGGTAGCTGGATACTCAGCCATTTACCTGCAAAAATCGGCCTGTTTATGGCATTGACCGGGTGCCGATTGAACGCGGCTGATGCAATCTACGTTGGCCTGGCGAACCGGTTTATAGACCATGCTTTTCGGGACAATGTTATTGAGTCTATGCAGGAGGCTGACTGGACAGGCAGTGATGCCAATACTGTCGTATACGGTGTTCTTCAGAAGTACAGGGAAAAAAGTGCAGGTTGGCTGCCTTATTCAAAAGTGCGGGAGCATAGAGACTTAATTGCGGCATTGATGGATCAGCCCTCATTGGTGGATGTCATGTCTGCACTTGAGAATCTTGAGACGGAGGATGATTGGCTTCTGGCCGCTCGTAAAACGGCTTTGCATGGGTCACCCTTGTCTTCAGCCATTGGTTATCGACAGTTGCAACAGGCTCGTCATATGTCGCTTAAAGAAGCTTTTCAGAGTGAACTTGTGCTCTCTGTTAATGCTGTTCTACATGGCGATTTTTGTGAAGGTGTCCGCTCGCTACTGGTTGATAAGGACAAAAATCCTCAGTGGAAATTCGAGAAGGTGGGGTTGGTTGATGATCAATCACTGAATGACCTTTTCAGTTCTCCGTGGTCCCAAAACCCATTGCATGACCTTTAATCTGCTATAGCTGCCATGCTATGGCAGCTTTCCTTTATTGTTTTTTGAACTTATTTCTATATTAATAAAAAATGAAACGAATATTTATTTTTATTTATACGTTTTTATTGCTTTGAATTTAATTAATGATTATTTCATTTTATCGTTTCTCTTAATAAAGTTATTATTATTTTATCTTTGTAATGATGACTTAAATGCTCTTTATTTATTTTCTCCGCAGAGTAATATTGATAGTCAGGAAGGTCTTGTAATAAAAAATAAGGGGAGCGGTATAATGAATATCTCCAAAATAAAGTTAAGCTTTTTAATATTCTCTTCTTTATTGGTAGGCTGCACTGCTACGCCTAGTGCCTTACAGCTGGCGAATGAAAACCAGTGGGAAATGCTAGGTTATCAAGACGGTCGTGCTGGTAATCTACAGCGAACAGCTGATGAATTGAACATATTGAGTACAGTTACGGATAAAGCTATCAGCGAATATTACTCAGGTTATTTAACCGGTCTTGATTATTTTTGTGATACTGACAATGCGTTCTTGGAAGGCGTAACCGGGCGGCGCTATGAAGGTCAGTGTCAGAATCGACCGAATGAAAATGATTATATCGCCTTATGGAGAGAGGGTGTTGGTCAGTATGAGTTTGAAGTGCTAAATCAGATGTGGCAGGAAACCGAGAATGACCGCTACGATGACCTGATGCAGGAAGATACTCAGCTCATGAATTAATTGTCTACTGAAGTCTTCAATCTCTTACGGCACCCAATTGGTGCCGTATTTATGAGTCAATAGTAATGGACGTGTCATAGAGACAATATGAGTTATCTGGGTAAATATCTTGTGTTCTCGACTATTCCACTAATGTGGGAATATGATCCAGTAATTGCTGTGCAAGCCTCTTTTCACAACCAAAATCATCCCAGTCCACAGTAATTAGCGGTGTTCCCATTGATCGACAAATCTGTGGAAGAATGGCCTCATGATAATTATGAATATCGCAGAGGTAAGTCAGAGGCGTTCCATCTTCTGCCGTTCTTGCTCTTTCAACCAGACGGCTATGGGCCGTTTCTGGTGCCGTTCTCAGATAAACTACAGCACTGATCACTGGATAATCGTTCAGCCTTCGCTGTATTTCACAGTAGTGCAGCATATAGCGCTCATCGGGTGCCGCCATCCCGAGAAAATTTGCCTGGGTAAATATCAAATCTGAATACAGTGAACGTTCAATCAGATAGTTACGATCAGTGGGCAACTCTTGCACAATTCGGGCCCTGCGATTGGTAATGTATTCCTGAAACTGAATACGTTTCAATGCATCGGCAGGATGGTCGGTGAAGTCCTGAAGCAGTCGCGTAAATTCCGGGTCATTCACGGGTTCCTGAATGGCATCCCAGCCAAGCTCGGCCGCAAGTTTTGGCAGAAGAGTTGATTTGCCTGCAGCAATGTTGGCTTCTACAGCGACAAAATGGTTGGTTTGCTTCATTAAGGACCCCGGTGACTGATGATACAACTCATGAAATTTCCGTTCTATTCATGAGAAGGGCAGGCACTTTATGAGGTTCAGTCGTTATGATCAATAAGTAATAGGCGGAAAAGGGTGTAGGCTTGCCCGAGTTGCGGCTCCGTTGGCCAAAGGCTATACGCTATCTGTAGCCTTCAGTTTCTCAGTCCTCTGCCGAACAGGTGAATAATGACAGCAGAGTGTGCCTGCAAATGGATAATTTAGAAAAGTACGACCAGATGTTGGCTGAGATTCGTCGAGACTTTCTGAACAAGCTTGAGGTTATATCCGACAAAATGAAGATGCTTTACGAGGATCCTTCACTTTGTTTTACCGACAGTCAGGCATTTTCTGAGATGAAAACGATCGCTCATAACCTTCATGGTTCTGCTGGCACCTTTGGTTTCAAGCCCATCAGTGAAGCTGCAACACCTCTGGATCGTTTATTGACCGACCTTGAGCAAGGCTATCAAGGCATGTCGGTTGATGAGCAAAACCTTAAGCGTATCAGAGCTATGCTCTCTGAGCTCATCGTATCGGTTGATGAGTCATTAACGAGAGATGATGGATAAATTGACCTTTTCCACTTTTATTCTGTGATTTTAGAAATACCTTCCTATATATTGTACGTCTTTCATTTTCATCATAAGTACTCGGCCATATGGAATCAGAATATTTCTGACTCATTGTGCAGTTGCTACAATGCGTTAGAAAATCTGATTTCATATGGCTGGGTACTTACCAGACGTATAAAGTAAGACACAACATCTATGCACCCTTCACTTCGATACATTCAAGGTTATCCGCAACATATTGTCGAACAAGTCAAGTCACTGGTGGACAACGGGAAGTTGATCCCATGGTTTGAACAGCGTTACCCTCTCAAACATCAAATTAAAAGTGAAAAAGCACTGTTTGAATACGTAATGCTGATCAAAAATCAATTCATGAAAAAGACCGCTCCGGTCAGCAAAGTTGGCTATGATAACAAAATCCATCTGATCAATAACGCACTGGGTCTACACAGTGTGATTAGCCGCAATCATGGTGGAAAACTGAAGTCAAAGAATGAAATTCGCATTTCAAGTGTGTTTAAAGAGGCCCCTGAGCCTTTGTTGCGTATGTTGGTCGTTCATGAGCTTGCGCACCTCCGAGAGAGAGACCACAACAAATCTTTTTACCAGCTTTGTTGTCACATGGAGCCGGATTATCACCAGCTGGAGTTCGATGCGCGGCTGTTTTTGATTTACCTTGATTTAAGAAGCTGTTCATAATCTTTCTGCGGGCTGCTGACGTCGATAAAACACCCTTGCTTTTCACTTTTCTTCTTTGCATAGCGTCACTATGGCCTTAAAAAACTGAAAAACAGGAACATTTTTTGCCGCTTTCGCCATTCGCAAAAGATCATGAACAGCTTCTAAAGCCAAACAGCAAAGAATAATATGAAAAATACGATTAAATCAGCAAAGCAGCTTTCGACAAAGAGAGTGCCTGGAAGGGCGGTAATCATTACTGTCCATTTGCCACCGTAGCCAAAGAGACAATACTCTTTCGCGTTAAGTGCTGTGCTGTGCAGTCGATATAGAGAGCAGTATTTCTGTGACAGGATAGCCATGGCTATGGGGACAGCCTCTCCTCCATTAGTGACCATTCTCTATGCTGAGGATGATGAAGATATTCGCAGTATTGTGGAAATAACACTGCAGAATTTCTCAGATTTCAGGCTGATTATTTGTAATGGTGGGGGAGAAGCTATAAAAATGGCTGATAAAAGCTCACCTGACATGGTGTTGCTGGATGTCATGATGCCTGATGTGGATGGCATTACTGTTTTGAAGGCACTTAAACAGCGGGAAGATTTTCAGAATGTGCCCATTGTATTAATGACTGCCAAAGTGCAAAAGCATGAAATCGAGCAGTTTAAAGCACTTGGGGCCATCGATGTTATTGTAAAACCTTTTGATCCCATAACCCTTGCGGATCAGTTGACTGCCATCTGGAATCAATACCATACAGGTCATCATCCTGGATGATTTATCATAATGAAACTAAAAAATAACAGGGCTAAACTCTTCCTCGCTGCCATGGTGTTGGTTTTTTCCTGTCTGATTATTTATGGTACCAGCCGCTATGTTCAAATCATGGCTGAGCATTCTCATGCTGAATTCGAGGATTTTCGGGAAAAGTCCATCAGAGCTTCTTTCACTATTCAGAATCATATTGATAAAGAGATCGAAAGCCTTTTTGAAATGAGAGATGTTTTCCGGTTAAAGGGCAGAGCGTTAACTCGATTTGAGTTCAGCATGATTGCCAAATCCATTCTCTCGAGAAATGAAGGTATTCACGCATTGGAGTGGATTCCTCGTGTGGTGCATGAGGAGCGTAGAGTTTATGAAGAGGAAGCTCTGGCAGATGGTATTGCCAATTTTAGCTTTAAGGCTATCAGTGGTTCCGGAGAGGTCACTCTCTCCCCTGAGAAAACGCATTATTATCCTGTTTACTATATTGAGCCGGTTGCCGGCAATGAAGCAGCTTTAGGTCTTGACCTGGCTTCCAGTACTCCGAGGAGGGAAGCGCTTTTAAAAAGTCTGAAAACCAACAGGGCTATTGCCAGTGAAGGCGTTAGATTGGTTCAGGATAAGGGGGAGCAACAGGGAGTCCTGATTTTTTTACCGGTTAATAATCAAAATCGCGTAGATGAAGGCAGTCTTCTACTGGGGGTTTTTCGGATAAGGGATATGTTGGCCAGCGTTTTTTCTGATGGATCTCACCCTGATCTGAATATCTACGTTTATGATCTTGATGATGAAAGCAACCTATACCCACTGACATCTCTGGGTGGTGAAATATCTCGGGATGCTCTGCCAACAATTGAGGAGCTGACCAGTGGAGATAACAGTCTTGTTAATGTATCAACCATCGATATTGCTGATCGTCAATGGGCTTTGGTGATTAAGCCAGTCATACCCATTATTCATAAAGACGCAGAATACTTGGCTTGGCTTGTTTCTTTGCTTCTGTTGGCGGTAATGTTATTGATGGTAATGTATTTCTATTCAAAAATTCGCCATGCATACAGGAGCAGAGAGGCTCATATTCGGTATCAGTCATTAAGTGAGCGGTTACAGGCAGTTTTAGATAATACCATTGATGGAATTATTACAATAAATCACAAAGGAATTATTCAGTCTGTTAATAAAGCGGGCTTAATAATGTTTGGTTACTCAAGTGATGAGATGATAGGTCAGAATGTAAAAATGATTACTCCTGAGCCTGTCAAAATGGAGCATGACTCATACTTAAAGAATTATCTTGGTGGCAAGCCACCCAAAATCATTGGTACTGGTCGGGATGTTGAAGGGGTGAGAAAGAATGGCGTAAAGATACCTCTTCGGCTTGGGGTGAGTAAGGCAAAAGTAAATGGGGAGGTTGTTTTTATAGGGCTGCTGCATGATATTTCAGAGAGAAAGAATAATGAGAAGATCAAAGACGAGTTTATCTCAACAGTTAATCATGAACTGCGCACCCCCTTAACCTCAATTCTTGGCAGTATCCAGTTAATTAAAAAGGTTGGTGGTGATGAGCTTAATGAAAACTCCAGAAAACTTCTGGATATATCTGAGAACAATACGCATAGAATCATTAAGATTGTCAATGATATTTTGGACCTCCAAAAAATTAACTCAGGTGATATGGCTTTTGAGTTTGTGGATCTAGACCTCGTAGCACTTACCAGAAAAAGTATTGAGGAGTGCCAGCCTTTTGCAACTCAGCATCATGTGTCCCTGACATTCATACCCCCATCTCGAACATTCAATGTGACCGCAGATAAGCTTCGCATTGAACAGGTAATTACGAATCTCCTTTCTAATGCTATTAAGTTCTCACCTGAAAATACCAACGTTATCGTACAGATTGATTTGTTAGAGGATAACGGAATGGTGCTTCTATCTGTTGAAGATGAAGGGCCAGGCATTTCCAGTGAATTCAGGGATAAATTATTCCAGCCTTTTACTCAGGCTGAATCGCATATGACAAGAAAAGTCTCTGGTACCGGTCTTGGTTTGAGCATCTCAAAATCCATTATTGAAAAACACAGTGGTTCTATTGGTGTCAGAAATTGCACGCCTGCAGGTGCCTGCTTTTATTTTGAGCTTCCACTGGCCAGAGAGATAAAATAACCTGTTTTGTTAACCAGGTTAATTATCTTTTATTGGTAAAACCGATACTGCCTTTCAGCCGTTCTGGTGTTTCAGAGTCTTCGCAGGTTTTTTCAATAATGGTAATCAGGCCAAGAATTAATGCTGTGATACGGGAGGCGTCACGCTCTGTGATCAGAGTTTCTTGCTGTTCTGTTTCGATACTTTTCAGGAAGTTTGTAAGCACTTGAGCAGAGCTGGAGATGTCTGAAAAGCCATAGCTTTTTCCGGAGCCACAGAGGTCATGCACCAGTACTCTTAGCTCATTCAGCTGGTCTGACGAGTAGCCGTTTTCCTGGCTCAGTCCATTCAGATGCTGCTTAAGTAACTCAATACTGCTGTGAAGGTTCTCCAGGTAATCTTCCTGCAGGTCAGTAAACTGGTCGATATAGAGATCGCTTCGACTCTGATGATATCGAGTCCAGAGGGCTTCAATCATGGAGGCCAGTTCAGTTGGCTCAAATGGTTTGGCAATCACGCCAGAAATACCGAGCCGCTCAAACTCAACAATATCGTCGCTGTGAACCTTGGAAGTCAGGAAAAAAAAAGGCAGGTCACTGTAGTCAGGGAGTGCTTTCAGCTTTTTCATGACAGCCGGACCATCCATGCCGGGCATCATTACATCCAGAATGACAAGTTGAGGTTCCAGTTCATCCGCTTTTTCCAGGGCAGATTCACCACAGTCAAAAGGGAACACCTGATAGTCATTGAGTACTGTCAGGGTCATATTGATGAGTGCACGGATGTGATAACTGTCTTCAACAAGGAGTATCCTGCTGAGTTTCGGGATGTCCATCTGCCCAGATTCCTGATGAGGGTATTGTTTTTATTTCTCGGCTGAACTTACCGATTGTTTATCAGGCTCAGAAGCAATTAGTGGGTCTTGGCAGCCCAGCTATCCGTGCTGCAACCCTTGCAGGACTTTCAGGAAAGAGCGTCATCAGGTAGATGCTATTACCTTTGTCTTTTCCCAGGGTGTTGGCAATATGCTTAACAAAGGGACGTTGGCTGGGCGCCAGTTCATACTGTTGATAGAAAGCCCTGAGTGCATGGATGACTTCCCAGTGAGCCTCAGTGAGAACAATACCCTCAAGGGTCGCCAGTTGATTGGCTAGATCAGTATTCCAGTCGTCAAGATTGGCCAGATAACCATCATTGTCGAGAGTTAGGGGCATTGCTTATTCCGGTATAAATTGATAGGCGGCGATTCTACATCAGGAGGCTGTTCGAGAATACACTGTGCTGAGTGAGCTATCACCTGTTTCCATAAGTCCTGAGCTATTTATATTTTGCTTTAAGAGGGTGCTCTTTTCTTACCATGTTATTCCTGGGTAGCCACTTCGACCCTGTGGCTTAACAGGGGGAAGTGAATAGCTCATACATCAATGAGGCTGTAAAATACCCATGGTTTGATTGCGGTTTCGACTTTTCCAACGACAGTTTTTGGAAAACTGAGTGCTGAGATAATCCGCCTGATCGGGCAGGATTCGCTGACTGTTCACCAGCGCGAGGTATTCCGCAGCATTGGGACGATAAGGCAGGGCGATTAATGACATATCTATATTTTCCAACAGCTTATCACCTTTAAACTGGTTACAGCGCCGGCAGGCCGCTACAACATTCATCCAGTCGTCCGCACCTCCTCTTGATTTAGGTAATATATGGTCTCGCGTCAGCTCCCGGCGTTTATAAAAGTGACCACAGTACATACATTGGTGATTGTCTCGCTCAAACAGCGAATAATTGGTGAGGGCAGGGTTGTTTCGACAGGGGAACAGGCGTTTACCACCGCAGGCAACAATACTTGGCAGCTCGATAATCGTTCGATCTTCAAGCCATCGATTATAACCCCCATGAATTCGGTAAATAACGTCCCCAAGACTCCAGCGTACCAATTCTCTGGAATAAAGGCATACTGTTTCCTGCCACGTCAGCCATTCAACAGGCTGGCCAGCAGTATTCAATCGCAGAATATACACGACAGAGGCTCCCATTTATCAATCCCTGATAAAGGTCAACCTGGCAGGCCATATCCCTAACTGATTTTTTCAGTGGCTGAGTCGACCAGTGAAAGTATGAGATTGGCCACTCCGACCTGATAAGGTCGATCGGTTAAACAATTTATCGGCTCTGTTATTCTGATTTTTATCCATTTCAGGCTAACACATTCATTTACCAATAATAAACCCACCCTTACGGTTAGGATCTGTTTAGCCCGATTTTTACGTATACATCGAATAAGTATAAAAGTAATCAGTCTTTAGTATGGAATGCCTACAGCTAAGCTTGAAATAGTTCAATTACATACGGGATACACATTTGATCAAACAGAGCCTAAGCCGTTATTTATCAGGTGATTATCGATGAAAGTGACTGTTTTTTACGATGGAGAATGCCCAATCTGTCTTAAAGCGCTATCTCGATGGCGTGATAAAGCCTATACCTGCGATATTGAATGGTTTGATATTACCGGACAGGATGATGTGCTCGTCGCAAAAGGGATCAACCCTCAAAGGGCAATAGAGCAGCTACATATTCTTTGTGATGATGGTGCCATTCTGACCAGTATGAATAGCTACAGTTTCTTATTGTGCCATCTCCCTCGTTGGTGGTGGCTAGGCTTTTTGGTCTCGTTGCCTGGGGTTAGGCATGGGCTGACCTGGGGGTACGACGCAATGACTCGACGGCGCCTGAAGCGAGAAGGTCGCTGCTGTGACTCAAAATGCTGAAGGCGGCTTTTAACATGATAGAAGAGTATCTGAGCGGTTTGTTATCTGGAAGGGGGAGAGCGTGGATAATTTCCAGCGGTTAATGAGTGCATTTGCTTGGTTTGGGATATCACCTTTTATTATTACCCTTGCACTATCAGTCAGGGAGCAGTCGCTCTTTGGTTTCAGTGGAGAGCAGATTTTTATTATCTACTCAGTCATTATTTGCTGTTTTATGGCAGGTACTTTATGGGGGCAGGCTGTCTATAGTGATAATCGCTCCAGAAGTATTATCAAGGTCGTGACCAGTAATGTGATTGCACTTGGGGTATTCGGTGGCCTTTTAGCTGGGTTGATGGATCGGCAAATGCTGGTGCTACTGTCGATATGTTACCTGATCACGCTGGTGGTTGAGTGTATCCATACGGAACCACTTCCCGCAGGCCGTGTAAAATCCTACCTTTCCATGAGAGCGATTGTGACGCTGGTTGTCTTTATATTGCACTGTTTTCTCTATGCATCTTTAAGAATTACGTAAAAGCGATTGTAAAAAATTTGGGTGGTAGACATTCATGGATCATCACGTAGATATTCAAAAATGCCTTGTAGCATTCGCCCGTATATTGGAAAAAGGCGAACGACTCGAAGACAGCTACTTACTCGATGGTATCACTGCCAGGTCAATGGATGATGGCTACACGGTTACGCTGAGTAATCGGGATTGCTTGCTGACTATCTATTTTCATAACAAATTTGGGCTTGAATCAACCAGCCAGACGACTATGGACACCTTTATTAAGCATTTATACCAAATTGCTGAACAATAAAGCCTATCAGTTATTATTTATGCCAGTTACCGGTCAGTATGCGATTGGTGATTTGATTATTTCTTTAATTGTGTTTTTCTATTATGTGACTATTCAAAAGATAACACTTTAAACCCTTGAGAGAATGACTTGGGAGCTAGGCAGTGAAAAGAATTAAATTAGGATGCAGTGAGCTGGAAGTGACGGAAGTCTGTCTGGGGTCAATGACCTGGGGGCTGCAGAACTCTCTGGCAGAGGCTTTTGAGCAGATTGACTATGCGCTGGACCAGGGTATTAACTTTATTGACACTGCAGAGATGTATCCGGTTCCTCCCAACGCAGAAACCAGTGGAGAGACTGAACGTTTCATTGGTGAATGGATTCGTGCCAACCCCGGCAAACGTGATGATCTGGTGATAGCGACAAAAATTGCGGGTGTGGGGTTACCTTGGATTCGAAATGCCAGTCCAATCAGTGGTAGTACGATCAAAGAAGCAGTGGAAGGCTCGCTGCAACGCTTGAATACAGACTGTATTGATCTTTATCAGTTGCACTGGCCAAACCGGATCTCACCACATTTTGCTAAGCATTGGCCGGGAATGGTTCCCCATACGCAAGTGGATCGGGCCCAGCAGGAAGCGGAAATGCTGGATATTCTGGGTGGGTTGGCTGAGTGCATCAAGGCAGGGAAGATACGTCATTGTGGTTTGTCCGATGATACTCCCTGGGGAATCGGCGAGTATGTTCGCCTGAGTGAAAAGTATGACCTGCCCAGAATGGTGTCTATACAGAATGAATTCAATCTGATACATGCCAAGGATTCCCCCTACCTGCTGGAATCCTGTGTGTTGAATGATGTTGCTTACCTTCCCTGGTCCCCACTGGCGGGCGGAGTACTCTCAGGCAAATATCGGAATGGTCAGGTGCCTAAAGGGTCAAGATGGTCCATTGGGCAGAGAAATGGCCTTTTTCGTGATACACCGATGACTCATGAGGCTATTGAGGCCTACGCCACTGTGGCAGAACGCCATGGGCTTTCACTGACTCAAATGGCTCTGGCCTGGGTCTACCAGACCGAAGGCGTTACTTCCACAATCATTGGTGCAACCTCTCTTTCCCAGCTAAAGGAAGATATTGAAGCCTATCATCTCCAGTTGTCACAGGAGGTACTGGCGGATATCAATATTGTTTTCCGTAAATACCCGGTACCATTCTAAAAGGCTGTTATTTCAGCCTGACCACAGCACCTGATGGCACCTGCTGCATATCGTAATAGAATCCCTGCCAGCCAGCCCTTTTCGCATTTTCTGAAAGAGGCTTTCTGGCAATAAACATATCCGGAGTCTGAAGGTCGGCAGAAAGATAATAGATGGCGAATGACTGCTCATTGACCAGAACAAGAAATAGCGGGAAGTAAATTCCGGCATCCATTCGCTCTTTCTGGGGTTGCCAGGCTGCTCCAAGAACTTGCTTGGGAATCAAGTCAATGTTTTTGACCGTCTTACTTTTAACCTGGGCTAGATAGCCACAGAAATCACAAACAACATCTGCACACTTAAAGTTTTTGGGGAGCAATTTAAGTGTATTTTCTCGTTTACATTTAGCGCAGGGACAGTGTTTGGCAACCAATGACTCACTGAGATCGCCAAGCTTCTGTTTTTCTGTAGCCATAAGTTATGTGGAGATTATCCGTTACAGTTGAAATTAGAGATTTGAAGGGGATTGTCGTTTATCCAGACAAATTGGACAATGGTGTTTGAAATTACTATGTGACGTGGCTAGTTCAGCCCTTATTTAAAAAGGCGGTAGGTATAGATAAAAAGCTGCTTAAACTTTTGTCCTGAGCCGCCTATACAGACGGAATGATCTATTTTCCAAAGAGCTTCCGTTTCATCTGAGTAAGGCTGACATCTAAAGGAGTTCTGGTTCTTCTTGGTCGCTGAAGTAGCTCACCATTGCAGTTTGGACAAATAAAGTCTTGATGGTCGGCGCATGTAGAGCAGAATGTACACTCAAAGGAACAAATAAACGCAAGATCGGCTTCATCGGTTTTAGCCTGGCATTGCTGACAGTGCTTTTTCATTTTCATCATGATGCATCCCTGATTAATTTTTATTCCTGAAGCCCATGCTACCACTGATATTGAGGAAATCTAAATAGGCTATTATATTGACACGATCAGAGGCTTACCATCATTTTCCGGGTGATGGGCTGGGTTCTTTCCCTCGATTCTCTCTGTATGGTGTAAAAATAGTATGCCCGGTATTAAAGTGCTCAATGAATTTATTCACATCAGGTCTGACCCACAACCATAAGCTGGTAATTGTGGGAACCTCTTTTTTTAACTCACAATAGCCGTTCCAGGATGAGATCGATTGATCAGGCCATTTCACAGTGAATGAAAGGGTGCTCGCAGGTAGTTCGCTTCCTGAAGTGGCTGGCAGAGAGGCATTTCCCAGATAACCTGTGCCCATATGAGGACCATCCTGAAACAGATTCTCAGGTGACTTGAAACTAACGACAATTTGACCGGTGTCAGGATTTATCTCTCGGATATCCAGCCTGGCACCAGAACTGGTCTTCCATATACCGATGGGGTTACTGCAGTTCTGAGCAACAGCCATTGGCGTTGAAACGATGCAGGGAATTAAGAAGAGCAGAAATCTTGTTATCTTCATGACAGCCTGCCACTGGATCGGGTCACAAGCTTTTTTATAGTTGAATTCCGGTAAAAGACAAACTTTGCAGGCTATCTATTCTCAGAGCGCACTATTCAACGAAAAGCAGCATAAAAAATGGCCAAATTCGGCTTTTTCGCACGACAGCATGGATGCAGGAGCTAGTGCAACGCAAGGAGCAGTTGCCGGTAGGTCAGTGGTAAGTCCGACTGGCTCCTAGCGACTGTCTAATAGCTTACGCAGCGCTGGTGGCAGAATGAGACGGGCTTTCTCTGTAATCAACAGCTCATTCTTTTGCCAGAGAATACCCAGGTAAATAATAGCCAGCCCAATAGCTGTCAGAGCGATGGGAAACAGCCAGCTGTCGCGGAAAACATCGTCAGCCAGATGGGCAAGGTAACCACAGGAGCCTAGGGCACCAAACACCACAAAGACTCTCCGGATCAGCAGAACACCAATGCCAATCATCAAAAGGTTGATGCAAAGATAAATAAACTTGGCGAGTTCGCTGTCGGAATTCTGAAGAGAAAGCCCTCCCCAGAAGGCAATAACACCAAACAGGTAGAGCCAGAAGGCATAGTCCGCTTTGGAGCGGGAGCGGATATCCACCCACAAGGCGAGTCCGATCATTAATAAACCGGTATACATGGAAACCAGCTTACGCAGTTCCCAGTCCATATCTCCAACGGAAATCATTGCTGAAAGATCCATGGTCATATACCAGAGCGTTACGGCAATGGGCATGACCATAAAGGGGTATTTGAACTTCCAGGCCAGTGCTACACCCACTGCTAATGTGCCCAGTTCCATATACAACCAGTGCCACTGGATATATCGATGATAGTCCTGATATGTGCTGTCATCGGGCCAGAGGCCGAGTGCCTGCTGCAGCCCATAGATAAACAGGGGGGTTAACGCGATAACAAAGGTGGCACACATGCCAGCAGGAACAATATAACCTCTGCTATCGAAAGATGTGGTGAACTTGAATCCTATAGCGGCGTAAATCAGTGAAATACCGACAATGCCAGTGCCACCAAAAGACTCCCAGCCAAGGTTCATGAATAAGGTCATGGCACCAATAGCGATAAGGCCTCCCAGGTAATAGAGCACATGGGTGAGATCGAAGGTGGGTTCGTTCCCGGGGTGACTTTTCAGAAATTCATACAGCGTATCCGCCTGCTCGGCAGAAATAATATGTTGTCTGGCGGCATCCTGAAGTTTTGTTCTGGTTAGTTTCACGCAATTTCTCCCTGCTTTATAAAGGGGGGAGGCCGGCTTTTATTCATCAGGCCAGCAAAGAGTGTTACCCCAGCCCCTGCTTATCTTTGCACCCGCTAGGAGCCTGTCGGACTTACCACTGACCTACTGCGAAAAAGCCGGATTTGGCCATTTTTTATGCTGCTTTTCGTTGAATAGCCCCGCTATTCGCCTCAAATCAGCATAAAAACTGTCTCAAACCGGACTTTTTCTCGCTATGGTCGGCTAAGTCCGACAGGCTCCTAGAAAATATCTCACCTATACTGTAATCGCCAATTTTACTGCAGTGGAAGAAATTAAGATGACGTCACAGGTTACCGGGGAAGCTCTGGCTCCTTTCAAGCAGCTGATCCAGGAGATCGGGCAGGCATTTAAAGAGAAGGATATCGGCAGGGCCATGACAAAATTCGTGGACGACGATGATATTACCAGCTTTGGCTTTTATGCGGACATCAACAGTAAATCAGAGCTTGAACAGCACTGGGTTGACTATTTCAAAGATCATGAATCAACGTTACAAAGTGACGAGCATTACACGGTATATGTATACGGTGATGCGGCTTGCCTGTGTCTGACCCATAAGCTGGAAAGCCGTGGTGAACCAGAGAAACGACTGACTTTATTTCTGGAAAAACATAATGGAGACTGGCTAATTCGCCACCGCCACCATTCTTACGCACCCAAATAATATTAAATAGTTCAGAATGATGACTTGGCAGGTGTCTCAGTAACATCAGTACCTAAGACTTCCCCACTGGTGTATGTCTGGATCTGCTCCAGCTCTTCTGTTGACAGGGGGGCATAAAAGCGAGGGTAGCCCCAGCCGAACCCCCAACGGAAAGGTGTTGGCCACAATGGGCTGCCGCCCAGACGAACGCCTCCCAGCATCAGCATCCCAATCAGGGGGTGCCCTGTTTCACTGACACACTGTCTCAGCGCCCGGTCTGAATAAAGCCGTTCTTCTGACGTTCCACCTCGCCAGTAAGCAAAGTCGTGCTCAATGCAGCAATGCAGCCATTCATCTTGTTTGCCAATCCAGCCATCTGGAAAAAGGCTGCAGCCATCACTGATAAAAGGTTTCAACTCGCTGCCAAAAGCAGTCAATGAGATAAGAACGGTAAACGTCAGTGAAAGATGCTTTCTTTTCATCATTCAGCGGAATCTTCTGTATTCGCAGGCAGTTCGGAGCCGGCATACCGGTCCGGATCAAGGGTATACATTCTGAATGCAAAGATCGTCGATAAGGTGAAAAGAACAGAACTCACAACACCGGAAACAAACGTGAATACCGGCCCGGCAAGCCCTAACAGATCCAGAAATGATTCAAGTAGCAATAACGGAACGGTGATGGCGACAGGAATAAGGAGTAATCCAGCGACTAACTGCCATTGTTCGTTGCGGCTGCTTTTCCAACTGGCCAATAATGCTTCATAACCACTCTTATGGTGAAACAGGCAGTAGAACTCCGCAAAAGCCAGTCGGCCCAAAACAATCAGGCCGGGAATAATCAGCAGCATAAACCCGGCCGCGGTGGCCAGTGATGACAGAATGTAGACAGCAATGAGCGGTAACCAGAACTTCAGTGCCCGCTGGTAGCAGGTTTTAACAGGAAGATATTCGTCCGTCAGTACTGAAGCCAGAAAGAGGATCAAAGCACCTTGGTAGAATGGTGTCAGCAATAGACCAACGCCTGAGGCTAACCATAAAGCAGAATCATTGTCGTCCTGATAGAGCGCATCGCAGATTCCATAGAATATCTCCAGAGGAATAATCAAAGGCAGTACGATGGCACAGATGCTGCGAACATTGCTGTTGAAGAAAAACAGTGACTCTTTCAGAATTTCTATAAATGGTTTCATTATTTTCAGTTAACTCATTGCTTTAAGCCCAATCCATGGGCTCTGTAACCAATCATACAGGTGAGAAGAGGTCACCTCATCTGTGAAGTTAATCATTGTTACCAGACATATTCCAGTGGCTGGTGGGGCTCCGCAGGGAGTTCAATTCGAATGCTATCTTCTGGTACAACCTTTCCGCCAGCGATAACAACCCCCATAACACCGGTTTTGCGGATCACCTTGCCATCTTCGTTCCGGTCAATCACAGCCTTTAAAAGCCCTTTCTGAAAAGTATCGATCTGGACACAGGGATTGCGCAACGCTGTCAGTTCAATAATGACGTTCTCTCCAATAGACAGGCGGGTACCAGTGGGCAGGCCGAGCAGATTGATACCCCGGGTATTGATATTCTCACCCAGTTCTCCGGCCTTAACCGTAAAGCCCTTTTCCAGTAACTCATCAAACAGTTCAGTCTGAATCAGGTGAACCTGTCTCAGGTTGGGGCGCGATGGGTCTTTCTTTAACAGATAAAGGTGCTTGATGGTTTTGCCCGCATGGGCATCCCCTTCAACGCCCACACCTTCGATCAGCGTAATGGATGGCTGGTTCTGTTTACTGAAGTTGTGTTCGGCACTGCGACTGACTGCGGTGACAATAGCTTCCAAAGATGACTGCTCCGTGTTGATCGGTTTATTGCTGATTCATGCCTGAAAAAGCACCGTCAGGTAAAGGATTTACACTCGACAAACAAAAAATTCGGATTATTCAACAGGTGGTTGTATGACTCTGGCGAAATGTCCTTCATGGCTTCAGCAGGGCAGCCTTCGCTCAGTGCCGCTACATAAAGACCCGCGTTGGCGATAGCATTAAACAGCTCTGTCAGGGAGCGTCGGTAAAACTGAACCTGAACCGGATGACCAATGGTGTCCCACTCTTCAATAATCAGCTCGCGGGAGAAGTAATTACCCGATGGAGACACTTCAAAGTCAACAATCGGGTGATGGGTCGAAAAGAAAAATGAACCACCACCATTGAGTACCCGCCGGGCATCATTGAACAGAGGACTAAGATCCTCAATATAGTGAATGGTCAGTGGGCAGACGATCAGATCATAGGATGAATCCTGTTCATCTGGGAGGCCATGGCTCAAATCAGCAACATATGCAGTGACCTGATCACCAAACTTCTTTTGAACTATCTGCACCATTTCCGGTGAAACATCGCTGGCGGTAACACGGGCCCCTTGACTCAGGAAATGCTCAACATAGGCTCCCGGTCCGCACCCCAGGTCCAGAATCGACTTGCCCTGCAGCTCAGGCAGCATTGCCAGCATCGAAGGGCGTTCAAGCAGTGCATTATAAACATTATTGGTAATCGCCTGTGCATACTCATTGGCATACTGGCTGTACATAGGGGCGGACATAAAAACACTCGGTAAATGAAAACAGGATGATATCGCCAATGGAAAAACAGGAGAATCAGGGCAATTACCAGACACAAAAAACGACACCCAGGATTGGGGGCATCGTTATGAAGTGGATTACGAATCAGTTCCGGTCAACCGTAATGGATAGCTGGTATTGGTGAGTTTCATTCCGACGGGCCAGTGCCCTGGGCATCAGAACCCGCAGGGTATACTCGTCATCGGATTGAACAGTGAAGGGTTGATTGTTCTCAAGGGGCACTTCAATGGGCGAAATAATAATGACATCGAGCTGGCGGGTATTAATATCGACCGTCAACCGATCATGCCTGGCCAGCTTCAATGCATAATCGTGGTAGGCATAGCCGGATATTTTCCCCTCATGGATTACCTGATAATTATCATTTCTCGGTTTGAACGCACATCCGGTGATCAGTAGTGAAAAAAGTACAATGCTGATAAGTGCCTTCAAAGGGATGCTCCACGGTCAGATCTTTTAAGGTTCTACTATAGGATATAAAAAATCGTGCAAAGGGGGTATTTACCTGAAGTAGAGGAGGGCTGGGCAATGGTTTTAGTCTTGAATCTCAATACCAGTAACGGCGGTTCTCAGTAACGACCGATGATATAAATGCGGAAACAACTCGCCTGATTTGGCCGTTTCCCATTTCAGCGCATCACCAAAGCCCGCGGTAGAAAACTCGACAATATAGAGCGGCTTGATCCCCTTAAAATGTCGAGCAATCACACCTCTGTACTGGTCTTTTGTTGAAAGATGAATAAAGCCATCATCCTGATCATCTTTGGAGCCGGCGAATTCACCTTCATCTTCCAGGACAGACCATTCTACTTGCGTCAGTACTTTGTAGACTTTATCGCTCATAATCATTCCTTAAACGGTAACAAAAGAATCTGTTGGCAATGATAGGGCAAAGACAAGTCCCTTTCTTTGCGCCTCTGCGGTAAAAAAGTATGGGCGACTAACTCTAACCTTTCACTCTGGCCATCAGATAAACATCCGCTAACTCACCATTGCGAAACGCATAGCCTCGGGCTGTCCCTTCAACCTCAAACCCGAATTTACGGTAGAGGGCAACGGCTGCTTCATTATCGGTATATACTTCCAGCTCAATACGGGTAATTGCCAGCCAGTGCTCGGCCAGCTCAATAGCCGCCTCGAGCAACTGACTTCCAATACCTTGCCCCTGGGCATCAGAACGCACTGCCTACCAATATTGGCGACGTGTTTACGCCGTGGTGTGGCAAACACTTCCATACCAATTTGGCCCAGCACCTCATCATCATTAACGGCGACCAGGCTGGTAAAGTTTGGATGCTCCTTACTCAGTAAGTTTTGCCATTTTTCCATAGACGGATAGGGAAGTTGCAGTGTGTTGTTGTAGGCACTCTTCTCTGCATACAGGGCTCGAACCTGCCGAATATCTTTAAATTTCGCTGTGTCGGACTTTGGCAGCCATGGTGATTAACGTTCCCAGGAAGCATTAGAGGTTTTTCAGAGGCTCGAAGGTATATATTGGCAGCAGTTTTTCAAAACTTCGATGGCCTTTTTCGGGGCAATAACGTCAAGATCATTGATGGAATATGGTGTTAATGTTGTTCCGCCGGCAACCATCATGTCACCTGAGAATTCGATAAAATAGTAATGACCGGCATTGACAGTTATCTCACGGCTTTCACCTGGTATCAGCGCAAAAAGTGGCCAGCTTATATCGATGTCATAGTGTCCGGGTTCAAGATAAGTCCACGTAAATGCCTGATTTGGAAGCGAGCTGATGACATTATCATTCACTTTGGCTTTTACTTTATAGGCAACCGGTGGAACTAGCTGGCGATAGATAACAAGAACCGCTTTATTATTATCAGGAGCCCCAATATCAGCTTCATGATATTTGGGTGCACTTTCTGGGGCTGTTGCGCAGGCTCCCAACAGCAGTGAAACAATAACGGCAAAAATTTTTGTTTTCATCTCATGGTTATACCAATTGGGATCTACTAATACTTATCGGATGACTCCGATGGGAGGGTGATAGGGCTTTTTCGGTATTGCTGTCATTGAGGCGTGCAGTATACGTTCAGCTTGTTACCGTCCAGATCTCTGAAATAGGCACAGTAAAAGCCAGCGGGTCGTTTGCCAGGAGCGCCTTCATCTTCTGCACCCAGCTCAAGGGCTTTATCATGAATTAAATCAACAACCCCGGTATCTGGTGCCTGAATAGCAATCATCACACCGTTACCAGTGGTGGCAGTGTCTTTATTGAAGGGGGTTGTGATGGCAAAAAAAGGAGAGCCATCGCCTTTCCCCCAGGCGATAAACGAAGGTGTATCAAATAATCTGGATGCACTGAGTTCACTGAAAATCTGATCGTAGAAAGTAGCGGAGGTTTGGAGGTCATTTGAACCTAAGGTGATGTAGCCGATCATTGTTTATCCTTTTGTTGGCTGTATCTATTAATCGAAAAACGTTTAATTTGAATTTTAGTGTCCACTAAGGTGGGAGGAGTGCAATCATTGTTGCAGTAACTGACTAGCTTCAGCTAGTTGATATTGGCTAAACACTTTAATGCCGTTAGATATTAATAATGCAGCGGTAACACCAGTACCGTCTATTTTGGTGCCGGAGAAATCACCATTATAAATAGATGAGCTTCCACATGATGGACTCAGCTCTGCTAAAATTGCCACTTCAATACCGTGCACTTTACATAGGGACAAAGCATTATTGGCACCAGTCAGAAACATTTCAGTAACATCTTCTCCATTATTATCAATGACAGTCACTTTTCCAGAAAGTACCTGGCCTCCTTCTCCACCTGATATTTCAGCTGGAGCTCTTGGAATACTCATTCCCGCGCTTACTTCAGGGCAAATTGATATTACTCTGCCCTCAGCAATCCATTCGCTGATAAGCTTGCCTGAACCAGCCAACGATCCGCCATCATAGCGAACTTTATTACCTAGTAAGCAGGCGCTAATAAGTACCTTTTTCATACGCAAATCTCGATGTTAGTTGGAAGCTCAGGCCCATCTCAACGGTAGAAAAAATGGTGCTTATTTTACCGATTTTCTGACAATTAACAGTGTCGTGAGTGTATGTACATTAATCCAGTACATAATCTGTTGTGATAATTTCTAAGACATGACCATCTAGATCAGTGAAATAGACTCCACGGCCACCATAGTTATGGTTAATCTCACCATCAGTCAGTTTATCTGGGCCACTTCCAAACTCCAAACCTTCACTTTTTACCCGGGCAAAAATATTATCAAACTGTTTGTCTGTGACTTTAAAGGCATAATGTAATGGAATGAAGTTATCCTTGTTCATGAAATCGAACGTAAGGCTTTCATTTACTTTAATCACTGCAAAAGCCCCCCACTCTTTGATGTATTCGAAGCCAAATATCTTTTCGTAAAGCCTTGCTGATTTCACATTGTTTCGGGCAGGAATAATCGTGTGATTCAATGTGATTTCCATTTTCCTATCCTCTTTGATGAAGCCCTCTATCAATAGCTTTCAATGCAGCGTTAAGTTCGTCAGAAGGGAAGCAGTAGCCGTTTCGCACTCTAAAGTGCTGACGGCTACTGCTAATACTCAATCGGCAAAGTAACTGCAGCAATAGTCGGTTACTTCCAGTACTTTCACTTTAAAAGAAGCATTGGCCGGCACCTTAAAGTTGTCGCCACCTTTAATTGTTTGCACTTCTTCGCCGGGTAATTGAACTTCCAGGTGACCGGCTGTGATCTCCATCAGTTCCCGTTCTGAGGTACCGAACTCATAGTCACCTGGCAACATCAGGCCCAGCGTTTTACGACTGCCATCGGGAAAGGTGACGCCACGGCTGGTTACTTGGCCATCGAAATAGACATTGGCTTTCAGGTCCACGGAGACATCGTTGAATTGAGACATAGGGGGGTGCCTTGTTTGTTTTCTGTGAGAAGTCTATCTACTGATACAGTGTTGGCATGACATAGTGGCTCAGCACTGAGGGTAAGATCCGGCCATAGAGCAAGTACGCTACCGCCCGTCGGTTTACCATAGTCCTTTATATTGACTTGGTGGAGCAGGGGCCTGGTAGCTCAGGATTCTATTTTACGTTGGGGGATTGTACAGGTTTTTCCCGGTTGTCGGCCACTGCCCATTGTGACCGTACTATTGAGTGTTTACGGGGTGAATAGTAGGTGGAATTTATACGACAAAACTTATATTTATTGATCTGGGTCAATTCATTGTTTTCGGGAAATACGTACTCTGTAGTCACTCCTTTAGCGGGTTGCCGAAATGGATAAGCAGCTAAAAATACGAACAGGCAGGGCAGGAATCCCTTTGCTGCTAAAGGATAAAGAATATATACCACTCCAATAACAATAAAAATCGCTCTGCGCTGTCTGACAGCACTCCAACCCCGTTTTTACGGGGTTTCTGTTTTTGGTGTGGGGCTGCTTTCACAGGGTTAGGTATCACACCGAATGCGCCTGCGGCACATAATCCGTAAGATAGTAACCTCAACAAACAGGCTGAGACCTCTCGTTGAGTGAAACAGGCCTTCAGGGATGAAGGCACTATGATGGCTTCACTACGATGTGAGCCAATGGATGCCCGAAAAACCAGCAGGATGCCCTGGAAACCCCAACGACCCCGTTCGTTCTCTACGGTCCCTCGCACTATGCGGGGTTTTTCTTTTGTCTGTCAAAAGATCTGAGTCTCAGCCTCTGTTATTTCAAGTGTTTCATACATATTGCGTAATTAACGCAGGTGCTTGCTTTGTCTGCATAAATTATTAATTTTGGCTAATTACTCACCTGTGTTTTAATTTCTATTCATTAGGATGGCGTTTGAAAATGTAATTTGTTTGGCACTATTAAATTGTTATTGCAGTTGGTTTCCGGTTTTTGTTTTAATGCCTGTTTGATTTAGCTTTGGTTTTAAAGGTCAGTGTTGTAGAAATTAATATAAAGCTATTTAGCGATCTCATTTTAAACTGCTACATTGTTACTTCTGTTTCTATTCTTCATTTTTATTTAAGGTTTTTTATGCTGGAAGTTTGTGTCTGTTCGAACTCTGTTAAGGAAGTAAATTCATATTCTGCTTCAGTTAATCGGCGCGATGTTTGCTCGTCTCAATGTGTATGGGGACCATATCAACTTCAAACAGTGAATAATGTTAATAATAAGGCTACAGGTAGTAATCAATATGAAACTGTTTGGGATCCTGAGTCCAAGCAGAACTATACGATACTTCAGAGCGTTATGGTTGTTGCCCATGAGCCGAAAGAGGCTTATATGAATCAGGAAAAGAGTTTTTCCAGGGTTGTTGAGGCTGTTGAACAAGATAATTCAAGAGGGCATGGGGGCATGGGTGTGCTAATTCCTTGTTCTGATTCAGGAATTATTGTTGACTCCCAACAGTATGACCCTGAATTGTATGCAGTCAGGTATCAGAAGTATCGGGAGTGGACGATTGAGCAGGTGATTATGCGTGATCTGGGAGCCGCTGAGAGGATGAAATCGGTACAAGATATTATGCCTGAGGGAGGTTTATCAGAAGCCCCTTGCAAGTCATCTCCCGTTTTGTACATTCCTTTAGATCAATTGTAAAAATGAAAAAAAACTGTGAGAAGAGTCTGTTTTTATTAAAGAGACGGGCTGCATTACTTTGCAGAAAATGAGGGGGTGAAGTCTGTTCCGTCTCTTTAAGCAGCGAGCAGTGGCTTTTATATTAGTTATCTTGAATGAGCAGGGGTAAAAAAGAAGCTAACAGGTAAATCTTGGTGAAGTTTTAACGATAAGTATGAATGCTTTTGAACAGGTGATCGCAGCTTCTCAGATGGGGTGATTTAATGATGACAATCCGAGAGGTTTTTTGGCGGAGGGACAGGGATTCGAACCCTGGGTAGGCTATTAACCTACGCTGGTTTTCAAGACCAGTGCTTTCAACCGCTCAGCCATCCCTCCACAGGACTTTACTCTACCGCAGATTGCGTAAGAATACATGCTGAAATGGCGGAGGGACAGGGATTCGAACCCTGGGTAGGCTATTAACCTACGCCGGTTTTCAAGACCGGTGCTTTCAACCGCTCAGCCATCCCTCCACAGGACTTTACTCTACCGCAGATCGCGTAAGAATACATGCTGAAATGGCGGAGGGACAGGGATTCGAACCCTGGGTGGGCTATTAACCCACGCCGGTTTTCAAGACCGGTGCTTTCAACCGCTCAGCCATCCCTCCGCGACGTGGCAAATAGTACCTGAAATCAGAATTCTGTCAACGTCTTGATAATTGGTAATCTTTTTCTATGCTCCGAGCTCAAGGCTTGGCGATATAGCCGATGGCTTTCAGGTATGGAAAATGTCAGGAATTGTTAAAACTATAGCCCCAGTAAATTGGTCTGATATAATGATTGGTATTACATTTATATAGAGGAATGACAAAGATGGACCGCAAACCCGTGATGACTGCTGCTTCTACCAGCCTGGGTGCAGGCGTTGAAATCAATAAGGTTCTTCGCAATACCTACATGCTTTTGGGCATGACTTTGCTGTTCAGTGCTGCCACTGCAGGCGTTGCCATGGCTCTGCAAATCAGCCAGATGACTGCACTGGTGCTCTCTCTGGTAGGTTTTGGCCTGTTGTTTGTTGTTAATAAGACTGCCGACTCTGCTAAGGGTATTGTGGCCGTATTTGCCTTCACCGGCGTGCTTGGTGCAGCATTGGGCCCAATGCTGAATCATTATCTGGGTATGGCTAATGGCCCTTCTCTGATTATGCAAGCGCTAGGTGGTACCGCTGTTGTCTTCTTTGCCTTGTCTGCCTATGTCCTGACAACGCGTAAGGACTTCTCTTTCATGGGCGGCTTCCTCATGGTCGGCCTGATTGTGGCTGTAGTTGCCAGTATTGCCCTGATGTTTTTCAACGTTCCAGCTGCAAGCATGGCTTTGTCTGCTCTGATTGTTCTGCTGATGTCAGGTTTTATCCTGTTCGACACCAGCCGCATCATCCACGGTGGTGAGACTAACTACATTCGTGCCACTGTATCGCTTTATCTGGATATTTATAATCTGTTTACTGCTCTCCTTCATCTGCTGGGTGCTACCAGTGACGACTGATTGCTAAACAGGCTTATCTCAGGCCCCGCCATTGGCGGGGCTTTTTTATGGTTTCATAAATCTGGCTGATAATGTTTTCTGTTAAGATGAATCAGTTCCAGATTGGCTTAATCAAAGGTTACCTTTATGAAGTTTGCATTGGCCGTATACGGAGCCCCGGCCAACAGTCAGGCTCCCCAGAGTGCGCTGCATTTTGCCAGGGCTGTGGTGGCCCAGGGGCATGAAATTGTCAGACTGTTCTTTTATCAGGATGGCGTGAATACTGCGACGGCGATCGCTCAGCCACCTCAGGATGAGTCCAATCTGCCCAGTGAGTGGCAGGCGTTTATCCAGGAAAATCAACTGGATGCGGTGGTGTGTATTGCTGCAGCATTAAGACGGGGTGTTGTTGATCAGGCTGAAGCCGGGCGATATAACCTGCCCGGCCATAATCTCCGGGATTGCTTTGAGCTTTCTGGTCTTGGGCAACTGCTTGATGGAGCACTGATGGCCGATCGATTCATAACGTTTGGAGCCTGAGATGAGTCATTCTGTCTGCGTTATTTCGACCCGTGCACCCTACAGTGGTCAAGCTGCCCGTGAGGCTTTGGATACGGCACTGGTGTCCGCCTCTTATGATATTGAGACCAGTCTCCTGTTGATGGGGGATGGGGTCTATCAGTTATTGGAAGGGCAGGATTCTGGTCAAATTCCCCGTAAAAATATTTCAGCCATGCTGCAGGTGCTGCCTCTTTATGGCATTGAAACCATTCATGTGGATCATGCTTCCCTGGAAGAGCGGGGCATCACTCCGGAAGCTCTGCAGGAAGGGGTGACAATGCTTGCTGAGGGCGAGTTACCCCAGTTTATCCAACAGCATTCAAGGGTGTTTAATTTCTGATGAGTACGCTGCATATCGTAAATAAGCCCAGGCAGGCGATGGAACTCTGTATTCGCGCTGTTGCCAGTGGCGATACTGTCCTGTTGATTGAAGATGCGGTTTATGAACTGATGTCATCAGCACAGAGATTGAATGTCTTACCTGGTGGCTGTTCAGTGTGTGTTATGGATATGGATGCCAAGGCTCGTGGGGTAGAGGTATCTGCACCTTTTGAAGTCATCGACTATAACCGTTTTGTCTCATTATGTGTGGATGATGATAAGATATTATCATGGTTCTGAATTATATTATCCAATCATATTCCTCGCTTCATTAAACACAATTCACCTAATTGAGCTATTAGTTAGCCAGTTGAGTGGGGCTAGTTTCATTGCCGGTGTCTTAGCAGGCTTCTGGATAGCGAAAAACCCACATTTGTGGAATATTGAAATAACGCGATAGATAAACAGAACTTTGTGTTAAGCCTATGCTCTTAATTATTGAGCCCTTTTCACCATAGGCGCACATGATATGCTGAAGAACTGTTTATTATTGTGTTTACTGATACTCTCTTTGACATTGTCTGCCTCTGAGGAAGTCCGATTGAAAGCACCGGTCGCGCCAAAAATTCCATATTCTATTGTTCAGCATGACCACACCCGTATTGATGAATACCATTGGTTGCGGGATGAGCATTGGCAGAAAATTGTGGCTGGGGATCTGGATTTTAAAAACCCTGAAGTTCCGGCATATCTGCACGCAGAAAGCGCTTATAAAGATGCTCAAATGAAGGACAGTAAAGCTGTTCAGGAGAGCCTTTATCAGGAAATCCTGTCCCGCATAAAGGAGGATTATCAGTCCTGGCCGGTGAGAAAGGGGGAGTACCTTTATTACTACCGTGAAGAGAAGGGTAAAAATTACCCCATTCTCTGCCGCCGTAACGCCGCCATGGATTTACCTGAAGTAGTTTACATGGATGTTAACAAAGAGGCCGAAGGTAAGGACCTCTATATGTTTGGTCCTTCCATAACCAATCGTGCAAACACTTTTCTGGCTTATGGCTATAACCTGACCGGTTCCATGGAGCGTACCATTCGGGTTAGAAACCTGAAGACAGGGAAGGACAGTGAATGGACCTTCCCAAACAGCACCGGCTCCATACTCTGGATTGATGATGAGCACCTGCTGGTGGTTGAGCGTGATGAGCAGGCCCGCGGTAAACATGTCTACAAAATTAACATTCATAAGGGGCCTGAAAATAAAGTTCTGGTTTTCTCCAAGTCTGATGAGTTTGACGGGATGTTTCTGTCTCTCGCTGAAACCACAGATCATGAATATGTCATGGTTTACCTTAACAGTGGCTCCAGTCAGGTTGTTTATGTTTCCCCTCGCTCTTCCATAGACTTCCGGCTTTTCGCCCATGGTACGGACGATGTGGTTTTTAATCTGGATCACTTCAGAAATGATTTTTATATTCTGACCAACTTTGATGGTGCCAATAATTTTCAACTGTTTAAAACACCGTTAAACCAGTGGGATCAAAAACAGTGGCAGCTGATGCAGGCCGAGAGCGACAGCATCAGCCTTACCGATATTCATTTCTACAGCCATTATCTGATTATCGAGCAGAAGAATAACGAGAGAGCGCTTGATGAGCTCGTGGTTCAGGATATGGACTCAGGGCAAAAAGATCGTGTATCCATGCCGGATGAGGCCTATGAACTGGATTTTTCCGGTGACTGGGATCATAACGCTACCCGGGTTCGTCTGGATTATTCCTCTCCCGTAAGGCCCAGTACCGTTCTTGAGCTTGATCTGTCAACCGTTCAAACGACAGTGGTATATACCCGCGAGACACCTAATTTTGACCCGGATAAATATGAGGTTAAGCGTGAGTACGCCAGTGCCCGCGACGGTGAACGGATACCGGTTACTATTATTCATAAAAAAGACCTTGTTCAGGATGGTTCTCACCGGGCTCTGGTGTACGGTTATGGTTCATACGGTTATGGTATGACGGCTGGTTTTTCTTCAAAGCTGTTCAGTCTGGTTGATCGTGGCTTTGTATACGCAACCGCTCATATTCGTGGTGGTGATGAAAAAGGGTATCAGTGGTATCTCAATGGCAAAATGCGCCATAAGATGAATACGTTTACTGATTTTATTGATGCTACGGAATATCTGATCGAGCAGGGTTATACCAGTAAAGGGGAGGTGGCCATCAATGGTGGCAGTGCCGGTGGACTATTAATGGGGGCTGTGACCAACCTGCGTCCAGATCTGTTTGGCTGTGTGATTGCTGATGTTCCTTTTGTGGATGTGATCAATACTATCAGTGATGCTTCTCTGCCACTGACCCCGCCAGAATGGGAAGAGTGGGGGAATCCGGTTGCCAGTGCTGATGATTTTGCCTATATCATGAAGTACTCGCCCTACGACAATATCCAGTCCATGGATTATCCGCCGATGCTGTTTAATTCCGGTATCTCGGATGAACAGGTGACTTACTGGGAGCCGGCCAAGATGGTGGCACGGTTAAGAGCCTTGAAAACCGATGATAATTTGTTGCTGCTGAACATGAATATGCATGCAGGGCATGCAGGTGCCAGCAAGCGCTATGAGTGGATCGATGAAGAGGCGTTTAATTATGCCTTTATTTTGAAGTGTTTTGGTTTGAACTAGTTTGATTGTATAAATTACAGGGCTGCTTTTTCAGCACAACAGTGACTGGTAGCCCTTCCTGATAAAAACTGAAAAGCGGGAGCTGCCTAATGGGTATGGAAATCACTGCAATCGCCTTTGTAGTACTGATTGCGGTTCTTATAACGACCGGTGTTCGGATGGTGCCACAGGGTTTTAATTATACGGTGGAGCGTTTTGGGAAATACACCAAGACTCTGAGGCCAGGTTTGCATGTGATTGTTCCCGTGATTGATACCATCGGGAAAAAAATTAACATGATGGAGCAGGTGCTGGATATTCCACCCCAGGAAATTATCAGTGCTGACAATGCCCAGGTGACGACGGATGCAGTCTGTTTTTATCTGGTTCAGGATGCGGTGAAAGCATCTTACGAAGTGAATGATTTGGACAGAGCCATGAAAAATCTGGTGATGACCAATATTCGTGCCGTTTTAGGTTCTATGGAATTGGATGAAATGCTGTCCAACCGCGATCGAATTAACAGCCAGCTGCTGGTCAAGGTTGATGAAGCCACTGATCCCTGGGGGCTTAAAGTTACTCGAATTGAGTTGCTGGATATTGCACCTCCAGCAGATCTCGTAGAGGCAATGGCCAGACAAATGAAGGCTGAGCGGGAAAAACGTGCTCAGATTCTCGAGGCAGAAGGTGCCCGTGAAGCAGCCATTAAGGTTGCAGAAGGTGAAAAACAGGCTCAGATTCTGAAGGCTGAGGGTGAGTTGGAAGCTGCCAAGCGTGAAGCTGAAGCCAGAGAGCGTCTTGCTGAAGCTGAGGCCGTGGCAACTGCGATGGTATCCAAAGCCATTGCTGAGGGTGATCATCGCGCCATTAACTATTTTGTTGCCCAGAAATATGTAGAGGCCCTGACCGATGTGGCATCTGCAGATAACAGCAAGGTTATCATGATGCCTTTGGAGGCCAGCAGCGTCATTGGTTCTATTGCCGGCATTAAGGAATTGGTGGGTGAAGTAACCAGTAATAAGGCAAGCTGATGGATATAGCTTTTACACTGCAGCCATGGCATTGGCTTATTCTTGTTTTCCTGTTCCTGGGTGCTGAAGCACTTGGGGCAGGAGGTTTTCTGCTGGGAAGTGCCATTGCCGCGGCAGTGGTTTCTCTCTGGCTTTGGCTGGTTCCGGAGATGGGCTGGCCTGTCCAACTGTTGATTTTTGGTATTGGTAGTTTGCTGTTTACGCTGGCCTACTGGAAGCTGTTCCGAAACGTTAATAATAAGAACGATAGCCCTGAGCTGAATAACCGTGCCCTGCAATTGGTTGGACGAACCATCACGCTTGAGCATGACCTACCTGCTGGTCAGAGTCGTCTTCAGATTGGCGATACGCTCTGGAAAGTGGAGTCTGACCGGAATATATCGCAGGGTTGCAAAGTTTCTGTGACTGGCCATCGGGGGATGGTGTTACTGGTCAGGGAGCAGGTTTAAAGTATAAGGGAGTAAGTCTGTCGATTTTATTGAGTCAGGCATACTCCCATACTGTAAACAGTATTTATATCTTTTTAGCCCGTCAGGCATGTTCCGGGAAAAGTATTTCCATCTGCTGCAGGCTTGAGACTCCTTTACGCTTTCTTTATGCTTATCCTCCTTCAATGGGACGATTGTGTTTCTTTTTCGGTTCCCCTGATTGATGTCGAGATTTCCAGTCTGATGAGTGCTGGATAGTCAATGTTTTTCACCTTGCAGGATGTTCGAATGCAACCCAGTAATACAACCGAGTCGACGCAATCGAAAGGTCTGGTTGTTCAGTGGCTTTTTGTTGCGCTGATGATCTACCTACTGTTGGTCGCTGTCGGAATGATAGGGTCTGGCTTTAAGTGGGCTTCTGGTGGTGCTGAAGGAGCACGTCAGTTATTTGCTTTTGCCACAAACCCCATAATGGGGCTGGTGGCGGGCGCCCTGGCAACGGCGGTTGTGCAATCATCCAGCACCGTGACTTCTGTTATTGTCGGGCTTGTTGCTGGTGGCTTACCGGTAGCTACGGCCATACCCATGATTATGGGCGCCAATATTGGTACAACAGTTACCAATACTCTGGTCAGTATGGGGCATATTGGTAAAAAGAAAGAGTTCCGTCGTGCATTTTCGGCTGCCACTGTTCATGATTTTTTTAATCTGATGGCGGTTATGATCTTTCTTCCGCTTGAAATCATGACTGGCTTTCTGGCCAAAGGCTCTGACCTTCTGGCAAACCTGCTGGTGGGCGGTGATACTGTCAGTATCAAAGGGTTTAACTTTGTTAAAATAATAACGGCTCCAACAGTGGATCTGTTTAAAGGGCTTTATGGTTCATTACCTGATCTTTGGGCCGGTGTGTGCCTGGCGCTGACAGGGCTTGCTTTTATTTTTATCTCCATTATTTATCTGGGCAAGTTGTTAAAGCACCTTATGGTTGGTAAAGCCAAGCAGATTCTTCACAAAGCGGTGGGGCGCGGGCCGGCAACGGGTATTTTCTCGGGTATGATGATGACCATTGCGGTTCAATCTTCTTCAACTTGCACCAGTTTGATTGTTCCTTTAGCAGGTAATGGCATTTTCAAACTGAAAGAAATATATCCATTTACCCTGGGTTCCAATATCGGTACCACGATTACAGCGTTGCTGGCAGCAACTGCGGTTCAAGGAGCGATGGGCTTCTTTGCTTTGCAGATAGCATTGGTGCACCTATTGTTTAATGTTTCAGCGGTGCTTTTGATTTACACTATTCCTTTCCTTCGTAATATTCCACCCAGGCTGGCTCGCCGTTTTGCCCAGGTGGCAAGCCGGAATAAATGGATGGTACTGGTCTATGTGGTGGGCGTCTTTTTTATTCTACCCGCTATCCTGATCGCTATTACTGCCTGAGGAGATCATCATGACAACACTTAAGGAATATAAGGCACACAAGAAGGAGCTGAAGGCTCAGATTAAAGAGGTCAAGGCAACGTTAAAACGTCTTGAAAAAGAGCTGGAAGCTGAGCGGCAGGATATGCAGCATGAGGAAGTTGACCACCTGGATGAATATCTAGACAAGGCTGAACCGCATTTTGTTGATGTCAAAAAGCTGGGTGTATCAGCCATTGATGATTTCAAGAAGTCTGTAACGAAGCTGATGAGTTCGATTACGGGTTCCCAAAAGAAATAATGGTCAGTTCTTCATTGAAATGATGGGTTGAATAAAGCCAGCAATTATTTGCTGGCTTTATTTTTTACCTCGTCAATCATGCCTGCAAGCCCCTGACGCTTCCCCAGTGTTACTTCAAACCAGGTTTCTTTGGCGTAGCGTGGGAATTCGTAGCGAAGATAGTAACCATCCTTGTACACCGAGAGGTCAAAACTTCTCGCCAGAACACCGGCAGCAAGAAGAATAAGGAAAACAGCAGAAAGTAATTTGTACATGAGAATGCCCCCAAAAAAAGTATCATCCATGAAATACTTCAAATTCAGTCTAGCATGATGCTGGGCTTATTGTATTCCGCTGAGGGCAGGCTAGGAGAGATGGCTTCACTTCACAATATTCATATTACATGCTTCAACACCAGAAATGACAGCATACCCAGAATAACGGTCATTAATGTATTTCTTGTGGACAGAGCCAGAATGACCACAATAATGCCGGCAACCAGGTAATGATTATCCATAGTCAGGGTGAAATAGTCATCCCGGATAAAAACAATCGGCGCGGCAATCGCTGTTAGCACTGCTGGCGCAGAATAACTCAACATCTTCTGGACATTCTCACTAAGCTTCAGCGGCAACCAAGGCTCCATCAGAAGAAAACGGCTGCCAAAAACCAGGGCCGCAACAGTTAGAAGAATAACCCAGGTATCCATTAATCCTCTCCTTTAGCGGTTGCTTTGGCATATGCAAACCCTGTCAGCATAGCCAGAGGTGCAGAAATAAGTAGTCCAGCCTGAATATGCATCGTTTCACAAATCACAGAAGTCACCAGGGCCGTGAGTACACAGACAAGCACTGAAGCATTCTTAATGGTTGGGATCACAAGGGCAATAAATGTTGCAGCAATGGCGAAATCAAGCCCTAGGGCATCCAGATTTTCAATGCTTTCTCCAGCAACGATGCCGCCCAGAGTGGCCAGGTTCCAACCAAGATAGAAGCAAAGCCCTCCACCCAGAGTATACCAGCGGTCAAAGCGCTTTAGCTGGCCAGGATTGGCAATGGCAAACAGTTCATCAGTTAACAGAAAGCCTAGTGTCAGACGCCATCTGAGGGGCAGGGGGCTGATGTTCTTGCGCATCACCATGGAATACAGGAAGTGACGGGATGTGATCAGCAATGCAGAAATAAGGATGCTACTCAATCCGACTCCGGCCTGAATCATTCCCATGATAGCCAGCTGAACGGCACCGGCAAAGATAATGCCGGATAATGCCTGACTTTGAATGGGATCAAAACCAGACTCAATGGCCAGAGAACCGGTCAGAATGCCCCATGGCAGGACGGCGACAGTCAGAGGAATGATCGCTGCAGCACCTTTGAGAAAGGCTCTGAGTTTTTCATTACTATTGGAATATTGAACAACTTCAGCCTGATTCATAACGACACTTGACCTTCACTGGTGTCAGACTCCAGATAAAAAAGGGTGAATTCCCATATAGACAGACGATAAGAAGAATAGTTTGTTATGGAGGTAAAATAGACTATTTCGGTGGATTTATACCGCGATACAGCTACTACGTTCTTATTCGTCAGACCAGAATAGTAGGATTGTACAGAAAGAATTGCCTGATATTCCAGTCAGAGTGATTTATTTCAATTCAGTCTTAGTTTAGGTTATATGAGAATGCGGGACTCCCGCCCTGAAAAAAGAAGGGTAATAAAGACCAGGCTGCGTGAGTTTAAACAGTAGTTTCAGTGGGAATGTTTTTAACAGGATACTTTAAAGCATCAATTTTTCGTTCAAGCAGATCTTTTTGAGATATGAGACTGGAAGCCTTTTTATCAAGTCCATACGCAACTGCCATGGGCATAAAGGAGAGTGGCATGAGAGGGAATGTCACCACGGCGACTTTGACTGCTCTATCTAAGTGTTTTTTATTGTTTCTTATTTTTTTGTTTACCTTTTCTAAATTGTTTTTCAGACTGTCAATTTGGAGCTGATTGTTGCCTGAAGAGCTATCTACTTGCATCTTTGCCTCCTTGCTCGATGAAATACTACGTTCCATTATAGTATTAATTAGTAAATACGGTTGTTAGGCTTTGGTTTTAAAACTCTTAATTTATTGAAAGATAAGATAAATCCTGGAGTGACAGATGTATTGGGTAGGGGGTTGTTTGCCTTATTTATAGGCGGGTGATTGTTGCTATTATTCTGCTTTTCTTTTCCATAGAAGCAATGCTGTGAAAATCATATTGCCTGAGATACCGGCCAATAGACCACCCGTTGAGATGATTGAGTCAGGTGCCAGCCACTTCCAGAGGAAAAGGGTGAGAAGCCCTGCGACACAGGGCAGGTAGAAGTTCAGTTTAGGCAGCCTGGGATAGAACAGTGCAACGAACAGGGGGGGGAGCAAAGTTGGCCCCCAGGCCTCGAATGTTCCCAGCAGTACATCCAAAATATCATTAACCTGTAGGGCAATAATGACAGCACCAGTCCCGATAACCAGGGTGGCGATACGTCCCAACATAAGTTGTTTTCGGTCTGACAAAGGGCTTGTTACCGCAGGCAGCATATCATTGGAAAAAGCAATGGCCGCAGTGTTCAGATAACTGTCACAAGAAGACATGATTGCCGCCAGTAAGCCTGATACGACAAACAGTTTAAGCCAGAATGGCAGTGCACTCAGTAAGATGTTGAAGGTGTACTGACTTTCCTGACCGGGCTCCAACAGGTTGGCAATCAGGCCAATCAGGCCACAAAGCAGAATAACGGCAAAGATAACCGCTGCGGTCAATTGCATTGCCTTACTGGCTTCCTGATGACTTCGTGCCATGGTTACCCGTTGGATGGATATTGGAATCAGGGCGTCCCCGAGCAAGAATCCAAAAAATACAATGAACAGCGTGGGTATTTGCCCGGTAAAACTGCTCTGGATATTTTGTACGCGTAATTGCTGATAGGTTGATTCGATGCCTCCAAGAAACCATATCCCCCAAACAGTCAGTGCGATTAACGATAGCAGCAGGATAACTGCCTGGATGACATCAGTGGTAACTACAGAACGAATGCCACCCAGACTACTGTAAAGAATAACACTGATGATCAGAAATGCAGCAACGGGGGTTTCCCTGCCGGGTATCAGCATGGTCACCACTCTTTGAATAGCAATCACCTGGGCAGCGACAATGCCCATACAGAATATCAGCCAGAGTGCTCCACTGATAAAGCGAATGTCTTTTCCTCCATAGACGTTGCTAAGAATTTCACCGGATGAGAGGCAGTTCCGCCATTGATAAATCCTTGGTGCTAGCCGCGCGGTTACCCACAGCTGAAGTGCAAAACCAAGGCAGCCCAGTGGGTAAAACCATTCACCCTGATAGGCTTTCTCTGCATTCCCCATAATGACACCGGCGCCAACACCGCTGGCGAGGATAGTGCAATAGATGGTTAGTGTGCCAAAGGAATCCCTGTCGAGGGCAAAGGTTGCAAAACTGCGAATGGATCTCAACTGATACAGGCTGACCAGTAGGAATAACAGGGGGGGAAGAAGGAGTATAGTGAGGGACATGATCGTTGGTTTTATAAGACTGATGATAACGTTGATAGGGAGTTAGGCTGATGGCCTTGGACATTCGCCATTCAGAGTAGAACGTCTATATAAAGATCTGCCGCATTTCAGAAAGTTTATAGACAATTGATCCTAAGCTCTGCAACTTTAGTAATGATCAGCTTAGTTATTATGCTAACCAGATATATTATCCCTTTTATTATCCCGGCAATGGTCCTCACAATGACGTGCGCCAACGAAAATCTATTGAAAATGCATAGCAAAACGTATGTTGTATCAGCAGATGATCTACCCACCCGATCCTGTCATGCAGCAACTCTGACGGAAGTTGCTCCGGGGCGGCTCATGGCAGCCTGGTTTGGAGGCAGTCAGGAAGGGCAGAGAGATGTGCGTATATGGGGGGCACATTATCAGCAGGGACAGTGGAGCGCGCCTGTACTGCTAACTGACTTCTCGTCTGGTACTGGTGACGAGGCCCACTGGAATCCTGTGCTTTTTAATACAGGAAAAGAGCTGAACCTGCATTTTAGAATGGGTGAATCACCCAGGCTGTGGCGTGGTTTTTACATGACGTCCTCTGATCAGGGAAAGAGCTGGTCATCTGTCCAATCTCATCAAGATGGCTTTCTTGGTCCTGTTCGAAATAAACCCGTTATTTTGCCTGATGAGCGCCTGATTTACCCTTCCAGCACTGAACATCAAGGGTGGAAGGTTCATTTCGAGTTACAGCAACCCCAGGGGCCTCTGCGTGTAGATGTTCATGATCCGCAAATTCTTGGGGCTATTCAGCCAGCAATCCTAACTCATCCGGATGGCAGGGTTCAGGCACTTTGCCGAACACACTCTGGTCTTATTGCAGAGACCTGGTCTTTGGATCATGGCCTTAGCTGGTCAGAGATGCAGCCAACCGGTCTGCCAAATCCGAACTCGGGTATTGATGCCATTACTCTTCACAGTGGTAAACATTTATTAGTATACAATCCGGTGGTTGCTGGACGAACGCCTCTGGCGGTGGCCCTGAGTGACGATGGTATTGACTGGCAACAGGTGATGATACTTGAAGATGGAGATGGTGAGTTTTCTTACCCAGCGGTGATTGAGGACTCTGAAGGTATTATTCATATTGTTTATACGTGGCAGAGAAAAGCCATTCGACACGTTCAGCTATATGTGATTGATGAGCAGGAACAGCTTCGGTAGATAAAGTATTGTTGACTCAAGCTCAAAAACTAGAATTTACAGGTTAAGGGAGTGTTATGACCGGTTGTCCCGATATACAGTCAAACCCGTTCTATATTGCTCATGGTGATCTTGTTTTTCAGAGTTTTGCCAGGCTTACGGGAAAACCATTGCTAACTTCAGTGCCTGATAAGGAGGTTATCAGTGTTATTGATCAAGCGCCTTTTGCATTGGTTTCCCATGGGACTGATGATGACCCAATTTTTAATTATGGAAATCAGATTGCCCTGGCATTGTTTGAAATGGAATGGGAAGACTTTACCGTCTTACCTTCCAGAAAGTCTGCAGAGCCACTGCATCTGGATGAACGCAAGAGGTTGTTAAAGGAAGTATCTGATAAAGGTTTTATAGATAACTACTCGGGGGTTCGAATTTCCTCGAAGGGGCGGCGCTTCCTGATCAGTGACGCTATTGTCTGGAACCTGATTGATCTGGATGGAAATATCCATGGTCAGGCTGCCATGTTTCATGACTGGCAGTTTTTGTAACGGTACTGCCTGACTCTTTGAAAAATACGTCTACTTTTTAGTATGTCAGTTCGGGAAGATGAGCGTTTTTTTACCCGGTCTTGATGGCTCAGCTTGGAACCAGGCTGGTAGATGCTTTCTTTTTTCTGGAGTTTGATTATGAAAAAGCCACTCATTCTGTTGTCCGGGGTGCTCATGTCTGCCGGAGTACTGGCTGTCGGGGCACTTCCTCCGAAGTATCAGAATATTAACGATGTGAAGGCCATGCTTGAAGTTGTTGAGAGTAATGATCTTATGGCTTCAGGACTTCAATCAATTAACCTTGATGAATACGTGGTTTATTTTCGTGATGAATGTCGGGCTTTTTTTCGTCGCGAGAGCTCACGGGAAGGTCAACCGCATGGGTCTTTAGGTCCGGTGGCACCTTTAGTGCTGGATCATATTGAATGTGGCCCACAAACGCCCTAGCAATCCGCTGTTAATAACGCGTATTCTGTTCAGGTAACTGGTAATACGTGAAAAGGATGAGTTCGATGAAGCGATTATTTGCGGTGGTTTTAACCTCACTTTTTATTGTTGGCTGTGCGCCTGAGGTTGGCAGTGAAGCCTGGTGTAATGACTTGAAGGAGAAACCAAAAGGGGATTGGACTGCCAACGAAGCTGCAGATTTTGCCAAGCACTGTGTTTTTAAATAGTTTTTATACTATTTCATGGGTATTTATCATATTCAGGCTAAGCTCTTAGAAAATCATCTGACAGGTATTGCCTGAGGTTTTTTTCATGGAGATTAATGAGATACGTTCCCGGCTGGCCAACTTGAGTACAGCTCACCTTGCCGATGCGGATAAGCGCCTGAGAGTTATCAGCTCGGCAATACGGCCAGTACAGCCAGGCCTAAAGCTGATAGGCTGTGCTTATACAGTAAACTGTCATAATGATTTCCTTACTGTTCTTAAATCCATTCATGACGCAAATGTTGGTGATGTCATTGTTATTGAAACACAGGGCAGTCGCCTGGCTGTTGCTGGAGAGTTATTTGTAACTGAGGCCATGCGTAAGGGGCTTGCTGGCTTTGTTATTGATGGCGCTGTTCGTGACACTGCTGCGGTAAGGAAAACTAACTTTCCTGTTTATGCGCACTCTATTACCCCGATGTCTGGAACATCAAAAAGGGCATTTCATACCCAGGTCATTGTTGAGTGTGGTGGGGTAACCGTTCACCCCGGTGAGATAGTTTTTGGTGATGATGATGGCCTGCTGGTTTTAACCCTGGAAGAAGCTGTCCGTCTGATTCCTGTTGCAGAAGATATCAAGGCCAAAGAAGGGTTGGTTCTTGCCAGGGTGCAGGACGGTGATTCGTTGCGTGACCTGATCAATTTTGACGAGCATTGGCGAAAAATCGAGGCTGGAGAAAGAAGCGAACTTACTTTTCTGGTTAACTGAGGATTAAGTGGAAGCACTGATCAAATGTTGCCCAAAGTGCCGCCTGATATTATATTGTTTTTTATTTTTATGCTCTTCCAGTCCAAAGTTGCCTTAGTCATCTTGTTTTTTCATTTCAATCGGAGTTTAAGTTGGAAGAGTTGCATACAGGGACATGCAAAAATGACAATAAAAAAATCATCCATTTCTCGATGCTATAAACCTACTTTCCATTCTCTGTCTACCTATACTGGATTGTTTGTTCTTTCTCTTGCACTGGCAGGTTGCGGCGGTAGTGATCCAGGCGTAGTGTTGGGTGAAATTCCGATTATGTCTGATAATGACACCGTACAGAATGCGTATGAGCGCTGTGTTCGTGAAACTCAGGAAGAGCTTGTGAAAGATAATCCGGGTACTTCGGATGATATTTTGACCATTATGTACTCAGGTACACTGCAAACCTGTGAGTCAGCAGTGGTCATTACCTGTGAAAAAGGGTTGGAAACGGACTCCTGTAAGATCATCCTCGATATTTATTAATATCAGTAATGTCGCTATCCCCCAAAGAGTTTGAAGGTGCAGGTAAGCGGCAAGAGAGTGAAGTCTTTATGTCCTCGGGTACCGGGAGCTTGGATCAACTATGTGACCGGTCGAGCTGGCGATTCAATGAGTGAACTCAGCCAGTAACCCTGCATCTTCAAAGGCTAGGACATAAGCAGGCCGATCTGATAGTGAGCTTACACTTGTATTTTACTCCATCGCCTTGAATGCCAGACGGCCAGAAAGCTGACTGAGGTAATGATTCGCTGAAGAGTAGGCACTGCCCAGACAGCCGTAAGTCCTAGGCCAAGAATAGGGCCTATAAGCCAGCAGAGTGGCAGTAGGATGAGCCATTGGGCTACGAATCGGATGCACAGAACCGTTCGGTTCGCTCCTGCTCCAAGCAAGGCCTGAACAAATACCAGCGATGGGGCATCCAGAACGATACCAATACCTGTCAATTGCAATGGTATTGCGCCCATTGCCAGTAGTGCAGGATCGTGGAGAAACAGGGAAAGCACTGCTTTTGGAAGAAAAATTAAAGGCAGGCTCAGTACCAGTAAAACTGCACTGGCGGTGTACATCACTTCCTGTCCCCAGCGCCAGGCAACCTCCGGCTCACGGGCTCCAAGGCTCTGACTGACCAGAGTGTTGGCCGCCATACCCAGTCCCAAGCCGGGTAATATGAGCATCAGTGAGATGTTGAGTAGCACATGGGCTATGGCCATTTCACTAATGCCCAACTGGGCGACAATGGCAAAAAGCATCATCATGCCCAGAGCGAATAACGTCTGTTGTAGGGAGTCTGGAATGGCAAGAAATACCAGACGTTTTAACGCAGCCCAATTTTTCCAACGGGTCAGGAAACCGTATTTTCTGGCTTTTTTATTCAAAATCCAGAGATTGAGAAAAGCGCCAAGGTACATGGAAATGAATGTGCCAAAAGCAGCCCCCTTTACCCCAAGGGCGGGTAGTCCCAGCTTTCCATAAATTAACAGATAGCTGAGAATGACATTGCAGATATGAGTAAAGACCAGGAGCTTAAGGAAGCCTTTTGGCTCACCAATACCGTTCCAGAAACCACGGAAGGAAAGGTTCATTGCAGCAGCAGTGAGCGCCATGACCCTTATTTGAAAATAGTTGGTTGCTTCTCCCTTAAAGGTTGGGGAATTTTGAGCGAATAATTCAAGTAACCAGGGGGCTGCAATCATCAGGATTATGCTGAGTGGCATGGCAAAGCAAAAAGCGATGATAAGTCCGTGGTTAGTAGGCATAGCACACTCATCAAGGCGACCGGCCCCGACACGACGCGCAACCTGAGCCTGAATGGCAGCAGAAAGTCCGGTCATCAGGGATAGGGCGACAAAATTTGCATAGCTGCCGGCACCGACAGCTGCCAGTGCATTTTCTCCCAATGGTCCCACCAGGGCAGCATCCACCAGATTGATCATGCTCTGGGAGAGCATGGCCAGCATGATGGGGAACCCTAACTGAAGTATTGTGGCAAGCCTTTGCTTCAAACTGACTCCATCATTTCTAACAGTCTTAAATCGCAAATGAGGGCTGAGAAAAATAAAATCGGGTATTCACCTATATAGCAGTACGCTATTTTCATGATGAATAGCAAGAATTGTATGCATTTTTATTAGGTTCTGTCTGTGACTTAACGGTATTTTACCGGAAATACAAACAGCATAAGTGCAGAGTGCCGCACCGCACAGGATCATGAGTCAAATAGTAATGATGTCTAAAATTGTGGCATTTTTGCAGTAAAAAGGGGCTCTTCAGCCCCTTTCTGGATCAGTCAGCGAGGTTGGGACGGAGCCATCGTTCAGCTTCTTCCAATGACCAGCCCTTTCGTTCAGCATAGGCTTTCAGCTGATCTTTATCTATTTTACCCAGGCCAAAATACTTGGCATCCGGATGAGAGAAATACCAGCCACTGACACTGGCTGCGGGCATCATGGCAAAATGTTCGGTGAGTGAAACACCTGCATTTGCTTCGCCATTGAGCAGAGTAAACAACGTTGCTTTTTCAGTATGATCCGGGCAAGCGGGATAGCCGGGTGCCGGGCGAATACCAGTGTATTTCTCTTTAATCAGCTCATCATTGCTGAGCTGTTCATTAGAGGCATAAGCCCAGTATTCTTTCCTGACTCTCTCATGCATGCACTCGGCAAAGGCTTCGGCCAGCCGGTCCGCCAGAGCCTTAACCATAATGCTGTTGTAGTCATCACCTGCATTTTCATACGTTTTGGCTAGTTCCTCCGCACCAATCCCTGCCGTGGTGATAAACCCTCCGACGTAGTCTGCCAGTCCGGATGACTCCGGAGCCACGAAATCGGACAGGCTGTAGTTGGGCTTATCTTCCGGCTTGGGAGCCTGCTGTCGTAGATGGTGTAACTGTGCTTTGGCCTCGGTTCGAGTATCGTCAGTGTAGAGAGTGATGTCATTATGATTGACTTGGTTAGCAGGCCAGAAACCAATAACAGCTCTGGCGCTGATCAGTTTCTCATTGATCAGCTTATCCAGCATTTGTCTGGCATCATTAAAGAGGCTGGTGGCTGCATCTCCCACGATTTCATCTTTTAAAATGGCTGGGAATTTACCTGCCAGATCCCAGGTGATAAAGAACGGAGTCCAATCAATATAATTAACGAGCTCAGACAGAGGGTAGTCTTCAAAGACTTTTACACCAGTAAAGGCTGGCTTCGGCGGCTCATAGCTTTTCCAGTTTGGTTGGAAAGCATTATCTACGGCTTCTGCATAGGTCAACAACGCTCGTTTATTGCTTCGCTTTTCATGACGAATACGAATCTTCTCATACTCTGAACGCGTTTCTTCAACCAGTACTGGTTTGAGCGTATCACTCATCAAACGGGTCGAGATACCCACGCTTCGGGATGCATCGGTAACGTAGATGGCAAGATTGTCTTGAAATTTTGGTTCGATTTTAACGGCCGTATGGGCTCTGGACGTGGTTGCGCCGCCAATCATCAAAGGCAGGTTTATGCCCTGACGCTGCATTTCACTGGCTACATGGACCATCTCGTCGAGTGATGGGGTAATCAAGCCACTGAGTCCAATAATATCGACCTTTTCCTCAATGGCTGTTTTCAGGATGGTTTCGCAGGGTACCATGACACCGAGGTCGATGACTTCGAAGTTGTTACAGGCCAGAACCACACCAACAATGTTTTTGCCGATATCGTGTACATCACCCTTAACTGTAGCCATCAGTATTTTGCCATTTGATCGGGCAGACCCACCTTTTTCTTCTTCAATAAAAGGGATTAGGTGCGCGACTGCCTGCTTCATAACGCGAGCACTTTTTACCACTTGAGGTAGAAACATCTTACCGGCCCCAAAGAGGTCGCCGACGACATTCATACCATCCATCAACGGCCCTTCAATCACCTCAATGGGGCGGCGGGCTGCAATTCGTGCTGCTTCGGTATCTTCAATAATGTAGGTGGTAATTCCTTTGACCAGTGCGTGCTCAAGCCGCCTCGTGACCGGCCATTCACGCCAGGCAAGATCTTCTGCCTTTTTCTCAGCTGTGCCACCTGCGCGGTAATTTTCTGCAATGGCAAGTAACGCTTCCGTCGCATCATTGGAGCGGTTGAGGATAACGTCCTCAACTTTATCTCTGAGCTCTTTGGGTATTTCTTCGACGATTTCCAGCAGGCCAGCATTAACAATACCCATGGTCAGGCCAGCTTTAATGGCGTGATACAGAAAAACGGCATGAATCGCTTCCCGCACCGGATTATTGCCCCGGAACGAGAAGGAGACATTACTGACACCGCCCGAACTCATGGCATGAGGCAGGTTGTCACGGATAAATTGCACCGCATTGATGAAGTCTACGGCGTAATTATTGTGTTCATCGATTCCCGTTGCGACGGCAAAGATATTAGGGTCAAAGATAATGTCCTGAGGTGGAAATCCAATGTCGTTCACCAGAATGTCGTATGAACGTTGGCAGATTTCAATCTTTCGGGCTTCGGTATCGGCCTGACCCTGTTCATCGAATGCCATGACTACAACAGCTGCACCATAGTTTCGACATAGACGTGCCTGTTTGCGGAAGGTTTCTTCCCCTTCCTTAATGCTGATGGAATTTACAATGCCCTTGCCTTGGATACACTGCAGGCCGGCTTCAATGACTTCCCATTTGGATGAGTCGACCATCACCGGCACCTTGGAGATGTCAGGCTCTGATGTGACCAGGTTGAGGAATGTGACCATGGCGCTTTTGGCATCGAGCATCCCCTCATCCATATTGATATCGATGACCTGGGCACCGTTTTCTACCTGATCTCGCGCGACATCCAGGGCGGTGTCGTAATCTTCTTCAATAATCAGGCGCTTGAATCGTGCCGAGCCGGTAACGTTACACCGTTCACCCACGTTGACGAACAGAGAGTTGTTGTCGATGTTGAAAGGCTCCAGGCCACTCAAACGACAAGCGACAGGAATTTCAGGGATCACACGGGGAGAAATGTCGGCTACTTTGTCAGCAATTGCCTTGATATGAGCTGGCGATGTACCACAGCAGCCACCAATAATATTGACCAGCCCAGCTTGGGCAAACTCCCCTACAATATCGGCCATCTCTTCAGGCGTCTGATCATACTCACCAAATGCGTTGGGTAGTCCGGCATTGGGGTGTGCACTGATCCAGGTGCCTGCACAATTCGACAGCTCTTCCAGATAGGGACGTAATTCCGTGGCACCTAGTGCGCAGTTTAATCCAACGGAGATGGGCTGTGCGTGTTCTATCGAGTTCCAGAAGGCCTCTGTCGTCTGACCGGAAAGTGTTCGTCCGGAGGCGTCGGTAATCGTCCCGGAAATCATGATGGGAAGAGAGAAGCCCAGCTGATCAAACAGATCTTTGACCGCATAGATAGCTGCCTTTGCATTCAGCGTGTCAAAAATCGTTTCAATCAACAGAATATCAGAACCACCTTCAATCAGTGCCATGGCTGCTTGCTGATAGGCCGTCACCAGTTCATTAAAACTGGTATTGCGATAGCCGGGATTATTGACATCGGGTGAGATGGAGGCGGTACGGTTGGTTGGGCCTAAAACACCTGCAACAAAACGGGGCTTGTCAGGGTTGGCTCTGGTGAACTCATCAGCCACTTCACGGGCCAGACGTGCCGCTTCCCGGTTGATTTCTGGCACCAGATCTTCCATCTGGTAATCCGCCATGGCAATGGTGGTGGCATTGAAGGTGTTAGTTTCGAGTATATCTGCACCGGCTACGAGATAATCTCGGTGAATCTGTTGAATGATATCCGGACGGGTCAGCACCAGCAGGTCGTTGTTTCCCTTTACATCACACGCGTGACTGGCAAAGCGTTCACCACGGTAATCCGCCTCCCCCAGTTTGTAGCCCTGAATCATCGTACCCATTGCACCATCAAGAATCAGAATCTTTCTTTTCAGATGTTGTTGTAGTTCAGTGAGGGCTTTTATTTGTTGTGGCGTAGCTTGCAGCATGGATAGCAGACCAATGATTATTCGTTCTGGTCGGCAATGGTATCAGAAAGGTCGGGATTTGTACCTAGAAAGCCAGAACGGAAGTTCTAGCTTCAGTGGTTGGACTCTGGGTACTTTATCTGTCTATTTATCGATAGAAACCTGTTCGATCGCAACACCATTTTCACGACAGAACTGTGACAGCTCTTCCTGAGGGTTGCGATCGTATTGCACATCATAAACGATACGTGCAATACCCGCTGCCAGTAGATTTTTGGTGCACTGATCACAGGGGCTGTGGGTTACATAAGCGGTGGCACCTTCGATAGGTGTACCCAGTCTTGCTGCCCATATTACGGCATTGAGTTCAGCGTGGATTTCATGTCTGAGAGACCAGGGGTGGTGCTCTTCGTACTCGGCTTCATTGCAGTTGATGTAGCCGGAAGGTGTGCCATTAACACCGGTAGAGAGTACCCGTCCATTCTTTACCAGCAGGCAGCCTACCTGAAGGCGCACACACTTTGATAATTTGGCCAGGGAGTGGGCCATCTCCATGTAAACGGTATCGCTCATAAATGACAAGGACCTGAAACAGTTCTATAAAAAAACGGGTATGGCAGGGGCCATACCCATCTCGATATTAACAGATTCAGGCTGCCTGTGGAGTGGCTTCTGCTACATCATTGGTTTTCATCAGACAGAAACCGGAGATGGCGACGGCGACCAGCGTAATGGCAGACAACGACAGGGTACCAGCTTCTGGCAGGAAGCTAATCAGGGCACTGATCAGAGTAGCCAGCAACATTTCAATAAAGAAAATAAGGCCAGCCGCCGTGCCCATATTCTCCTTCATATGTTCAGTCGCTCTGGCCTGGCAGAGTGGCATGAACAGACCGAGGCCTAATTCGTAAATGGCAATACCAGCAACATAACCGGTAATCGACTGGCCGTCAGTTAATAAGCCGCTGCCCAGAGATACCATGGCTCCAACAACCAGAAGCGTTCCTGCCATCAACGTACTCTGATTCCTGCTCATGCTTGCCGTTAATTTAGGCCCAATGGAAGCACTCAACAGATAGCTGGCAATAGCGACAGCAAAAAGGTAACCATAAATGGCTGGTGAGATACCCAGCTGGCCGATAAGCACGAATGAACCACCGGCGACGAATACAAAGGCTCCTGCAAATGCAGCACCGGCAGCAATGGTGAAACGCAGGTAGCGAGAGTCTGTAAGTACTGCTTTATAACCGGCAATGACAGAGGTATGAGTAGCTGTATCAGCTGTCTTTTCCTGCTTTTTCTCAGGTAAGAGCATCAGAGCGATCATCGCAATCACTGCCATGGCTGCCATCGCATAAAAACTGTATTGCCAGCCTGCATACTCCTGAAGATAACCGCCAGCAATAGGAGCAGCCATTGGAGCAATGGTCAGGCAGCCGCCAATATAGGCCAGCATTTTCACTTCCATTTGATCACGGTAATAATCCCTGGCCATCATCCGGGCGACAGCGGTTCCAAAACAGCCAAAAACTGCTTGGGCAAAACGTGCAGCAATAAACACATGAATACTGTCAGTTAACAGCGTAATACCAGTGGCCACCAGGTAGAGAGAGTAGCCCATGATCAGTGTTTTTTTGCGGCCCAGACGATCAGCCAGTGGCCCTACGATCAACATGGACAGAGAAAAGCCCAGCATAAACAGGCCGACGCTCCACTGAGCAATTGCAGAAGTTGTACCGAAATATTCGGTAATCGCCGGGAGTGATGGCGTGAAAATATCAATGGACACAGGTCCTACCACCGCAAACAGCGTCAGGATTATCAATACAAAAGCGGGGTATTTATCAGGATTCAGGTGCCGCATGATGGTCCATTCTTAAGAGAAAGAGTGAAATGAAAAGTGCGATGAAAAAGTGGAGTGGGAGAATGCGATATGTCCGCTATATGAACAATCCGTGTTTATGCCGATTTTCTATCCAAAAACACCACATATATATCAACACCGCCTACTTATTCTAAGAGTAGCTGTGTTTTAGCAAAAAGTTGTTAGTGAATAACTGCATTATTATCCGGTCTGGTTATATATGGATATGTTACTATCTCGCCCAGATAATTCATGGAGTGAGTAACTTGGATTTTCTTAAAACAACAATGCGTTTTTTTCATAACCAGTTTCTTAAATTGAGCTGGTTGGCACTGCTGTTGGTGTTACTTGGACATTTTGCTTTCTCCTGGAGCCTGATGTGGCTGGCTGGGGAAGTGGACTTACTGAGTCCCGCGCAGTGGCTTTATTTTTATGTAACGACATCGACCACTGTCGGTTATGGCGATCTTAGCCCGGGCAGTGAGTTGGGGCGGGTATTGGCTGCACTGTTTATTCTGCCAGGTGGTGTTGTTTTCCTGGCGGCGGTACTAGGGAAACTGTCATCTTTTTTTATTACGGTATGGAGAAAAGGAATGCAGGGTAGGGGAGATTTCTCAGGGTTGGAAAACCACATTGTTATATTTGGCTGGCACCGTAATCAAACGCCAAAAATGATTGAACTGATATTTGGTGATACTCGCCGGGAGAATCGCAAGGTATTGCTTTGTACAAGCCAAGAGATGGAGAATCCCTTTCCGGAACAAGTGTTATTTATTCGTGGAGAAAGCCTTAATGATCCCGCGCTGATTCAGCGGACGGGGATTGAAAATGCCGCAAGGGTTATTGTCTTTCGTGATACGGATGATCAGACGCTGGCCACCTGCCTTACTATCGCCGCAACTCGAACGAAGGCGCATATTGTGGCCTGGTTTGAAAGTGACCAGATGGTTAACCTGCTGCACTCCCACTGTCCACAAATTGAATGCCACAGTAATATTTCCATGGAATTGCTGGTTCGTTCAGCCCAGGATCCGGGGTCATCACGCCTGCAGCAGCAACTGCTGTCGACACTCATTGGACCCACACAATACAGTGTTCGTGTACCAGAGAACTTTGCCGGTACTACGTTTGGTCGTCTGCTGGAGTTTTTTAAGGTCAATCATGAAGCAATTGCCCTGGGCGTTGCGGACTCAGCGACGGGAAATGACCTTAGATTGAACCCAGGTAGTGCAGAGATCGTCAATGCGGGTCAGGTTATCTACTATATGTCAGCCCAGCGTATCCACAGAAATGAAATTCAATGGGAACAACTGTAAAATGGGCGACAGGTTTTGACAGCCTGTTTTTTCACGGAGGAAAAAATCTGTCCTATACTGCTGCGGTAGAATAAATTTGTCGTTACTGCTCTTGTAGATTTGTGACGCTTAATGCTTTTTACCGTGGCTGAGCCTATTGGTTCGTTAAAATTTGTCTGTCTGTTGTCTTCATACTGATACACCAGTTGCTTTCAAACTATGGCCATGGATTTTCAGATTAATTGAGGGTACAGGTCGTGAATGACAGCTCTGTCAGCCGTCGTCAGGAGTATAAGGCGTTGGCTTTGGTTATCGTCGTATTTTTCCCCCTGTTAACTATCATGCTGATCAGTAGCTACGGGTTTCTTGTCTGGTTCTCTCAACTCCTCCTTGGCCCCCCTGGGCACGGATAACATGCCTCATCAGTACGGTATCGAATAGACGCTGTCGTTTAATTATGCCGTATGCTTCCAAAATCAGGTATTGCCGTACTTATCAGAGTTGTCTCTAGGGTTGTCTAGCCCTCTTGTCTTTTGTTGTCTTCGTCGCGTGCTTGGACATGGGCTAGCGACGCTTGCGGTTGCTGGTTTTACGAGCTACTGAAGTCACGCAAATTGATGTCAGCAGGATTATGATTCGTAGACTCATTCAAAATGTTATCAGGCCTCTAAAATCGCTTTGGAAAACGCTATCCCGACCAGCTCAGTATTTGAGTCTGGGAACGATTGCTATTGCATCTTTTGTTATGGGGATTATTTTCTGGGGTGGCTTTAATACTGCACTTGAAGCGACAAATACCGAGGCTTTCTGTATATCGTGCCACAGTATGCGAGATACCGTGTATCCGGAATTGCAGGGTACGGTTCACTGGAGTAACCACTCGGGAGTTCGTGCCACCTGTCCTGATTGTCACGTGCCGCATAACTGGACTCATAAGATCGCTCGGAAAATGCAGGCATCCAAAGAAGTATGGGGTGCAGTTTTTGGAACGATTGACACGCCTGAAAAATTTGAAGCCAAGCGACTGGAAATGGCCTCCCGTGAATGGGCAAGGTTGTCTGCTAACAAGTCACTGGAGTGCAAAAACTGTCATAGCTACAAATCTATGAAATGGGAGGATATGTCACCCCTTGCCGCAAAACAGATGAAAGCGGCGGCAGAAAGAGATCAGAGCTGTATCGATTGTCATAAGGGTATTGCCCATCACCTGCCATCAACGGATGGTCGATCTCATCAATTACTCACTGCCGTTAATATCAGTGTGCCTGAGGTCGGGAAAAATTATTACGTAGTACTCCAGAAACCTGTTTTCATGAATGCCACCAGTAAAGAAGAGGCGGGCATGCTGAATATTGCAACGGAGATTGCAGTGACGGATAAGAGTGACGGGCGGGTTAAGTTCCGGCTGGAGGGCTGGCGGAAACGTATTGGTACCGGTCGAATCATTAATGAGGATTTTGGGATCAATATTAAAGAAGCTGAGCTCACAAAAGGGGCAGCTCAATCCGATGCTGTGGTGAAAGTTCTGGAGGAAAAGGTTGATGATGTGACTGGCCTTACCTGGCAGAAGGTGACGGTTGATTTGTGGACGAATGATAGTGAATTGACGGATAACGTATCCGGTATGTGGGAGTTTGCCAGCACAACCTATCGAGAAGCATGCAGCCAGTGCCATAGCCAGCCTGAAGTCGCCCATTTTGATGCCAATACCTGGCCAGGCATGTTCAATGGCATGATTGCCTTTGTGAATATGGATGACGATACCCAGAACCTGGTATTGAAATATCTCCAATTGCATTCATCCACCTATGCCGGATCACATGCGCAGATAGATGATCAACATAATCAGAGTGCAAAGAGTCCTGAAACAGCATTGCCACTGGCAAAACGACAGTAGTCAGCAGAACCTGAAAGTTGCATGAGGAGAGATTGTTTATGACCATCAAACGCCGTCGTTTTCTTCAGGGAATACTGGCTGGCTCATCGGCGGGTATGTTGCCTTTTTCAATGATAAAGGCGGCGGAAGACAGTGATGATGGAAATGGTATTCTGGATGATGGTTGGAGAGTAACAGGCTCCCATTTTGGTGCTTTCAAGGCATACAGAGCAAATGGTGTTGTTAAAGAAGTTCGTCCCTTTGAGCTGGACAGAAACCCCACAGAGATGTTGAAAGGCATTCAGGGTTCAATCTACAGCGCTTCCCGTATTCGTTACCCCATGGTGCGGTTGGATTTCCTGAAAAATGGTTACAAATCTGACCGCTCAACACTGGGTGATAATCGTTATGTCCGTGTCACCTGGCAGGAAGCCTATAACCTGTTAATCCGTGAGTTAAATCGTGTTCAAACCATGTATGGCCCCTGGGCTTTGTATGCCGGGCAGACCGGCTGGCGTGCTACCGGGCAGTTTCATTCCTGTACTAACCATATGCAGCGGGCTATTGCCTTGCATGGCAATTATGTTCGGAAAATTGGTGATTATTCCACGGGAGCGGCACAGGTTATTTTGCCTTATGTGATTGGCTCCACAGAAGTGTACTCGCAGGGCACCTCCTGGAACCTGATCCTGGAAAATGCAAACACTATTGTATTCTGGGCGAATGATCCGCTGAAGAACCTTCAAGTAGGCTGGAACTGCGAAACTCACAGTGGCATTGGTTATTTGAAGCAGCTGAAGGCCAAAATCCAGGAAAAGAAAATTCGTGCCATCAGTATTGATCCTACCGTTACCAAGACAGCTGCTTTTCTGGGTATAGAAACGGTCTATGTGAATCCTCAAACCGATGTCCCACTGATGCTGGCCATTGCCCATGAGATGATTGTCAATAAATCTTATGACGCTGAGTTTATTCGGGGATACTCACTGGGCTTCAAAGAATTCAAAGCCTATGTGATGGGGGATACGGATAAGACGCCTAAAACACCGGAATGGGCCGAACCAATCTGCGGGGTGCCAAAGGCCAAAATTCGAGAGTTGGCCGGTATTCTGACTACCGGTCAGGTGCAGATCATGATGGGCTGGTGTATTCAGAGACAACAGCATGGGGAACAGCCGTATTGGATGGCTGTGGTATTGGCCACCATGATTGGGCAGATTGGCCTGCCTGGTGGTGGTATCAGTTTTGGGCACCATTATTCATCGATAGGAACACCGTCTTCAGGTGGTTCAGGGCCTAATGCATTTCCATTAAACCCTCCCGAAGGTGTTGAACCTATTTTTGATAATGATGACTTCAACGGTTACTCGAAGGTGATTCCCGTTGCCCGGTGGATTGATGCGATTCTCGAACCAGGGAAAGTCATTAACTATAACGGCGGTAAGGTGACGTTGCCGGATCTGAAAATGATCGTGATATCCGGCAATAACCCCTGGCACCATCATCAGGATAAAAACCGGATGAAAAAGGCATTCCACAAACTGGAATGTGTGGTGACCGTTGATTATGCCTGGAATCCGACCTGCCGATTCTCAGATATCGTTTTTCCTGCCTGCACGCAATTTGAACGGCATGACCTTGATCTATACGGCTCGTATGCCCAGCGGGGAGTCCTTGCCATGCAAAAACTGGTGGAGCCACTCTTCGAGTCCCGCTCGGACTGGGATATCTGGCGGGAGTTCAGTGCCCGTATTGGGCGACATCAGGAATATACCATGGGGCGGGATGAGTTTACCTGGCTTAACCATTTATACGATGGCTGCCGTACCAAAAATAAAGGCAAGTTTGAAATGCCAGACTTTCCGACATTCTGGCAGCAGGGTTTTTTTGATTTTGGCGAAGGTAAGCCCTGGGTTCGGCACGCTGAATTTCGAGATGACCCTGAAATCCACCCGCTTGGCACGCCTTCCGGGTTAATTGAAATTTACAGTCGCAAGATTGCCCGTTACGATTACAGCAATTGTAAAGGACACCCGGTCTGGATGGAAAAGGAAGAGCGCAGTCATGGTGGTCCCGGTTCTGATCGGTTTCCAATAGCCTTGCAATCCTGCCATCCAAACAAACGCTTGCATTCGCAGCTGTGCGATTCTAAAGAGCTTCGTGAGACATACACCGTTCAAGGCCGTGAACCGGTATATATGAATGCAAAAGATGCCAAAAAGCGGGGGATTAACGATGGTGATCTGGTTCGGGTGTTTAATGATCGGGGCGAATTGATTGCCGGTGCCAGAGTCTCAGAACGCTATTCACCCGGCGTGGCACGTATCCATGAAGGTGCCTGGTACGCACCTGTTAATGCAGAGATAGGCTCGGTTGACACTTACGGAGACCCTAATACTGTGACACTTGATATTGGTACTTCAGACCTAGCTCAATGTTGTTCAGCCTTTACCTGCATTGTTGAGATTGAAAAGTGGCGGGGAACTGCACCAAAGGTTACCGCTTTTGGTGGTCCAAAGGTTGTTGAAGTTTAAAGATTTATTGGGAAAATAGTTAAATATGGAGGGGCAAGTTGCTCCTGTCATATTCATAATTTAATTGATTGATAAAATATAAAGTTTTTGGATATATGTGTCTGGCATAAGAGGATATTTCTTTTTTTATTTCTGTCTTGGGTGGTAGTTGCTAGCAAATGCTGATTTTTAATTGTTTGTTTGTTGGGCTTTGCTAGATAAATATAAAAATGAACTTAAGTTCTTTGCTTTAGTCTTAGTTTCTAATTCTTTGGCTGTTTTTCGTGTTTTTAATACCTAGTGTAATTAAAAAAACGAATTGTATTCCATTACAACCTACAACTGGGTTGATCAAATAATAATATGGAGCTCTGATAATGCCGTCTGGTCCAGATAGTTCGGTTAACTTTAATCCGCCTCTAACAAATTTTTATCCTGCCGTTTCTCCTGTGGATCCAGGCTTTCAGAGTGTTCAGGCAGTACCCCCTGTCCAAAATATGGATCCGAATTTTGACCCTGCTAAAGTTCCAGATGACCAGTTAATAGTTGGAAGACAACCTCGTACACTGTCAGCGATCCAATGGCTGGGAGAGGCTGTTAAGAACGGCTTTGCCAGCATGATTAGAACTTTTAAGATGATGGGAATACTCTTCAGTATTTGGTGGAACGGGGCAAGTGTTGACAGTATTGAAAAAGCAGCTGCCAAATCACAAGGGGGTATTCTTGTAAAGGCTATTCAATTTGCCTGCAGTTCACCTGAAATTGCCAAGGATATGTTTGGTGATGATCATCAGAAATTTATTGATGCCTTATCTCACGTCACCACCAGTAATAAACCAATGACAAAAGGTGAGCTTGAGCATTGCCTGAAAGAAGCTGGAATTCCATACGATCCATCTAAACTGGATGAAAGAGTTAACCTGGGTACAGGTTCAATTGGTGAAGTTAATGAGATTGTTATGCAGGGAGGTGGGCGACAGGTTGTAAAGGTGGTTAGTCCATCAAGTGAAACCCGAGTGTACTCAGATCTAAAAAGTTCTGAGGTTTGCTCTAGGGCTGATTTCGTTTTTCAAACCAAGTGTTCTTGGTGCCGGAACTAAACATGCAGTTTATGAATTCTTTGATAGTGTCAAAGAAGAGTTAAACCTTATTAATGAAGCGCAGAGAACGCAGAAACAGCAATACGCATTTCAAGCTGTTAATAATAATAATTTATATCACATTACAAACGATGAACTTCCTCCCTGTGCCGTGCGTTTACCAATGCAGGAAATTGGTATGGCCATTCCTGACCCTACTACCGGTCAGATCCTTGTCAGGTTGCCCGTTAATTACAAGGTTCCTAATGTATCAGGTGAACATGCAACATCACGGACCTTGTCCATGGACAAGGTTAACGGCGTAACGTTGAGTGAAAAGGATCAGGGTAAACTTCGCGATATTCTTATCCAGCTGTTTGGTTCTGCTGTTGATTCGTCGTTGATTACTGATGATCATTTGAAAATATTCAGATTTTATTTGAAAAATCTGGCCTTTCAGCACTGGGCTTACTGCTATTCTCAGACCGGCTTCTTTAATGCTGATATGCATGACGGTAATGTTATGGTCGCTGTAGAAAATGGTCAGCTCTGTATTTACTTTATTGATTTGGGTAATGCTCAAAGAGTGTCCAGAGATACCGTTAAGGCCACCTATACGATTCTTGGGGCTATGGAAGCACTGCGGGATGCTCAGGATGAAAGTCAGAGAGAGCAATATGCTGATATCGTCATTAATAACCTACAGGTTATGGGGAGCTATAAACCTGAAAAAGCAAACTGGGCTAAGCTCAAGCAGGACGTTAAGGCTCTAATGGCTTCTGGCTCTTCTGGACCCATCGAAAAGAAAGTCATTGATTTATTCAATCTTGCCTATCCATGTCATGTCAAAATTCCGAAAGAAATCGTGGCTTTGTTCAGAGCGAAGTTGTTGATTGATACACAGCGAGATCTAACAACAGCAGACAAGGCAGCATGGGATAGAGTTATTACTTCTCTTGTTAACATATACCAAAGTGCTGCGCCTTCAATGATGGGAGCCGCAGTTCCGTCACCTGTGCCAGCACCTTCGACATACCCTCCATATCACTGTGGAGCGGGGCAACCCAATATTTATGTTCCTCCACCAATGCCAGTTTATGCTTAAATTTGATAATTCAGAGCAGGACGGGCTAGTGATTGGCGAAGGCAACTCACAATTTTGAGTCACATTTTTCAATCAATCCTGCTTGTAGTTGCTTTAATCAGGCTGTCTATAGCGTTATGCTTTGGTTAACATTGACCAGACAATACGAGCTATTTATTAAAGTCCTGCTACCGTTAGTTTCGCTGGCTACGTGTATTGAGCTGAGTTTCACACATCTTGCAGTGATCATCTTGATTGTTCAGGAGGTACAGTACTGATCTGATACTTGGAATCAACAGTGTTCACAAATATTTGTCTTCGTACTTGCTGATCTCCAGTAGTTTTGGTCTGCTTACAGTTACATGTTGTCTGGGCAAAAAAATCAGCCATGCTGATAGATGATGTTCTGAATTAAAGATTTTTGGATTACCAATATTAGCTACCGAGGCTCGAGCTATTATTGATGACGATATCAAATATCGTCATCAATAATTGGTAACTATCATCCTTTACAGGTTATTACCTGTATCTGGTCATCATAACTAATAATTCTCTTGTCGAGGCCTTCCAGTCGTTCTGATAAACCATGAATCAAGGACCTGGTAAAATGTTGTAGTTCGTTTTCTATGCCTTCAAGTATTCGTGCTAACTAATAGAGGAAGGGCCTGAAAAGAGCTAAGAATCGCGCTCGTAAATGGTGAAAAATCCAGAGACTCGTTGTTTAATGGTTCAGGATGCTGGCTTTTCATATGCTGGTAGAGTCCTTTGTAATCTCGGAATCCTAATAGTTCACCGCGCTCAAATGTACAACTACGTATTGGGCATAATGATCGAAATCCAACATGACTATCAAGCCAGTAATCGCATAGACCTTCTGGCGTTTGTCTGACGGGGTAACAGGGGGGATCAAAGCAAAGAAAGCCATTACCGTGACGCGTCTGGTATCTTTTGCCCAGATAGTGATCATTGTTTAACTGGGACAAGAAACGATCAGTCTCTGTTTTCCTGACTCCTGGTTTCCAGGTTAAATTAAACGGTTGGCAATCAAGAACGTCTTTATGCTGGGTTTTTAAATGCATACCTAACTCTTTAAAGGAACCGAACGGGAACTCGTAACATCCATTGACTTTACAGACGATATTGTTTTGTATTGCAAGAATGCTCTCTCCAAAAGCATGGCTGTTAGTTAATGGATTATCTTCATTTCGTGGGTCAGGATAACCATTACCGTGTTTGCTGATCATGTGGTCATGCCAGTTTCTGTGGCTGGTAAAGCTTGGGCGCTGAATGCCATCTTTCTGTTTACAGTCCAATATGACGCAACGGTATCCATTTTCTCCTGCATCACCAGCCCTTTTCCTTTTTAGCCAATTACATTGAAACAGAGGTAATTCCTCATCCATCTCATACGGTGACCCAATGTTACTATTATTGCTTTCAGCTTGTTGTAATGATTGGGATTCCCCTCCTGTAAGGTGATGAGAAACACCAGAGTGCTTAAATAGAAAGAGAGGGTAAACACTTTCAGAGTTACTTTCAGGTTGAACTTTTTTGGCATAATCATGATCATGTTGAAGCGTGTGGTAACTATCAATGTCGAGGGGGAAGGAAGGTTCTGGCTTTATGTCAGTGTTCTGAAAACGTTGATCAAAGCATGAGATTTCTACCGATTCTTCTTTGACAAGTGAAGATGTACTAGAAGTAGAGTGGTTTTTTTCAGTATTTAAAATTTCAGAACGCAGTCTCTTATTAGAAACTCTATCAGCGATTCTTTTTTCTGGACTATTTTTCTTAAATTCTTCTGAGCTATTAGGTAGAGTTGGTTTTTTTCCTGAACATTGTGTTATTGAAATTCTCGAACGATTCGATCTAGATGAAAATACTAATTTATTGGGGGCTAAACTATGTGTGTAGCTAATTTTTGCAATAAATCCTGTGGATAATGCTATATCCATAAAAGTATCTCCAAAAAAATACATTAAATTTTTTTGTTATTGATTACTTCTGTTTGGGGCTGTAAAAGTTTGTGTCTATAAATAGTAAATGCCTGTGAAGATTTGTGTGATGTGATTTTGTATTAATAGATAGCATTCTTATTATGTCGTGTAAAAGAGTTAGCCATAGTCTGACCATAGATCATAAGGCTGAAAAATATCATCAGGTTCTACTTTGAATGAAACAACGAGATTTCTATTTTCATATACAGTAAAAGTGATGTTTTGTTTTCGCTCATTCAGACGGGTAATATTGAACTGATATCCATAGTTCTGTGTGACTGGGCCTAAACCTAAAGTCATGGATAGCTTCTCGGCTCCCCTGAGTAATGGAATGGAACATGAGTTACCATTCCATGAGTAGCAGTATGCTGTCCGCCTTAGTCCAAAGATTAAATCATGAATATCTAATGTCAGTTTTGACCACTGACTGCTCCAGAACCATGGGCCTGTGGATAATTGATTATGTAATGTAATATTAAGATCTTGTTGAAGTGTAGTATTTGGTACTGGCCATTTTCCACTTTGAACGGGGATTTTTAGATTTCTATCCATTCCTGTGTCATACACTTCTAATGGATTTATCCTTGATGTACTAAAATATTTTTCAAACCAAGCTTTATGATCATTTAGGTATGAATACTGTGATCCGCCTGACAACACACCAATTAGATCATACCTGCCACTATCTTGGTTGAATGCTAATAATGGCGAGCCTGAATCACCGGGGCAGGTTCTATAGTATTCACCTTTTTTATTTTTAAGTGTGAATTCATTGAATACGCCATTAAAATAGCAACTGTATTGAGACATACAGTCATAAAAATCGGTGTAAATTTTTTCTGTATTAATGGATTTTTGGCAGTATTGAGGGTTTGGGGTAGAATGCCCAGCATATTTATATGATCTTTGATAGAACCCTTTTCTCGGGACCCCATCAGAATATTCGCATGAGGGTCCATGCCTTCCAAGGCCGATGCCTATGAATTCTGGGAACCTTTCTCCAGGTGGAGCGTTATTGCTGATAAGCTCATAACAACTGTCTACAGATGGCTCATTGTCTTCAGAATATGGATAATCGACTCTTCCTTGGTATGCCTGTTCGTTCTCCATCTTGTAATTAAGGTTGACTTTAAGTCTTAGTGCTGATTTAGGAAGGGGGGAGGATAATGAAAGAAGTGCGATATCATTCATGCATGCCTTATTTTCACCCATTGGGTAGTTTGGGCACCGCCTAATATTTTTAACAGGGTAGTTTTTTCCGTTAAAAGCAACTTGTAAGGAAACTGTTTTTCCTCCTTTCTCGGTGCAGTGGGCAGCCGTTAGAACTTTTCTTTTAGATAGAATACTTCCAGAACAACTAAATGTTGGTGAGAAAACTTTAACAATAAATTCATCGGTTCCACTTTCTTCTGGAATTAAATCACCCGAAAATCGTTTTGCCCTTGCTCGACCTACTTGGTCATACTCTATAGGCTTTTTATCGTCTATCTCTGTTTTGCTGGTTGATAGAGCTTGAGATTGCAGGTGTACTGTTTCGTTAAACAAGGCTCTCATTATTTCTCCAGATTCCACACCTTCATTGGCTGTTTCGAGCAGAGGTTCATTGTAAACCCAATCAGGAATGTCTTTTCTTGTGTAATCAGATAACGGAAGACGGGGAGGTTGAAAAGATCTGCCTGTATCAGCTTGCCGGTTTGCATTATCTCGGAGCCTGTTAGTTTTCCCTTTTTGATCTGGTAGCGTATGGTTTATTAGATTGTCTCGAAGGCCAAGATCAACTTTCCTATTAGCCAGTGATTTTGATTCAGCAGAATCTGCTTTCGTTAATAAAAGGAGCAGGCCAATGCTAAGCATAGCTTTTGGAGATTTTATATAGGTCCAGCAGCGATTTAAAAGACTGGAGTATCGCGGTGCAAAAGTTTCTGTCTTAGTATGCTTGGCTAATGTCTGGAGTGGATATTTAGTCAGACTCGAACCTGTTGGGGCACTGACATTGATTCCCATATTGAAGTTCTCAATTTATTAGAGTTGTAACTATAGAAATCCGACAGATGTCGATAGAAATAATTCGTCTATATCATAGCTTCTATTTTGAGTTACTCAATTTAGGTTTAAAATATTGGGTTTAATCTCTGGGATATTAACAAGTCCATATAGAGGAATGTTAATATCCCGCAGGGTTAAAGAGATATGATGTTGTTAGCTGTTCATTAGTTCTTGTAGCTTCCTTGAAACATGATCAGGGGACGTCGTCTTCCTTGCCACCAGTGCATACATGGATGGCACCACAAACAGTGTTAACAGGCTTGAGACAGTCACCCCGGCAAAGACAACAACACCTATGGAGAATCGGAACTCTGAACCAGCACCCGTTGCCAGCAGCAGAGGAATGGCACCGACCACAGTGGTTAACGCAGTCATCAATATAGGCCTCAGTCGTAAGGCTGAGGCTTCCAGTACTGCCTCGTCAAAGGCCATCCCCTGATCCCTGAGCTGGTTTATAAACTCCACTATTAGAATACCGTTCTTGGCAGAGAGCCCGATCAACATGATCATGGCCAGCTGACTGAAGATATTCAGTGTTTCACCGCTTATGTAAAGGCCGAACAGGGCACCGGAAATGCCAAGAGGTACGGTAAGCATCACTATTAGTGGGTGAACAAAGCTTTCAAACTGTGCAGCCAGTACCAGGTAAACAACCAGCATTGCCATGGCAAAAACAAAGAAGATAGCGCTCTGGTTGGAGCGGTAATCCAGTGATTCGCCTTTATAGTTTACTATGGCTTCTGGTGGCAGTAGGTCGACGACCTGCTGGTCAAGATACGCCAATGCTTCACCGATGGAGTAGTTACCCTCGAGGCTGGCAGAAATCGTGATAGCCCGATTACGGTTATAGTGTTTAAGCATGGCGGCTTTGCCCACTTCTTCTACCGTGACCAGGTTATCAAGTCTTATCAATGAACCGGTAGTATGAGAGCGAACATACAATGAGGCCAGATCCAGCGCGCTGGTAAAGGCCTCTTCCTTGGCCCGAAGGAATACATCATATTCTTCACCACGCTCCATAAAGGTGGTATCTGTGACACCTCCCAGCATGGTTTCCAGTGTTGCGCCGATTTCTTCTGCAGAAACCCCCAGCTCCTGAGCACGGTCCCGGTCAATGGTGATTTCAAGCTGGGGTTGGTTCTGGTTGAAGTCGATATCGACATCTCGAAGTCCCGGATTTTCACGGGCCTTTTCTGCAATGATATCTGCCCACTCGACCAGTTGATCAAATGACCCTCCACCGAGTACATACTGTATCGGTGCCTCAGAGCGACCGCCGATGGTGGAGCGCATCACTGGAATGGCACGGACATTGGGAATGCCTGCCATCAGCTGCCTTACCTGACCCATTACCTCAGCAGCACTGACATTACGATCATCCCAGTCTTCCAGGGTGCCAATCAGGATGCCGGAATTACTACCACTGTTACCACCCCAGCCTGGGGAGCGGACAAAAAGGTATTTCAAAACACCCTGGCCCAGATGGGGCAGAAGTTTGGATTCCAGTTTCAGCATGCTCTCTTCCATGCTGTCAAAATTGGCACCTTCAGGTCCTTTAACAATAACAATGAATTCTCCCCGGTCTTCAGAAGGAGTGAACGTCTGGGGAATCATCGGATAAAGCAGTGCGGTAATACCCAGCGAAGCCAGTAGCAAAACCAGGCCAGCCCACCGGAATATCAGCAGTTGTGACAATGCGTTCCGGTAGAGATTGGTCAGGCGCTGATGTGTTTTTTCGATCAGTTGACTGGCTTTTGAGGGTTTAACATTCAGCTTCAACAGCTGAGAACTCATCATGGGTGAAAGGGTCAAGGCAATCAGACTGGAGAAGACGACCGCACCAACCAGTGTCATGGCATACTCGGAAAACAGTCTGCCGACAGAGCCTTCCATAAACACGATGGGGACAAAGGTCATGACCAGAACAACCGTAGTTGCTATTACGGCAAAACTGACCTCACGGGCGCCTTTCCAGGCGGCGACCAGCGGCGGCTCGCCACGTTCCAGATGCTGGTGGATGTTTTCCAGAACGACAATCGCATCGTCTACCACCAATCCGATGGCCAGTACCAGCGCCAGCAGAGTCAGCAGGTTAATGGAGTACCCTAGCAGGTGAATGACAATAAAGGCACTGATTAATGAAACCGGTACGGTGACTGCCGGAATTAATGTAGCCCGGGCATTACCAAGAAAGATATAAAGTACCAGAATAACCAGGGCAATGGTCATGCCCAGCGTAGCGTATACCTCATCAATGGCAGACTGGATATAAATAGAAGAGTCCCGGGTGGTGGTCATATACGTGCCTTCCGGAAGGAAGGGCGTGAAAGCTTCTACTTCATCTTTCACATTCTGGATGACTTCAAGTGGGTTAGCCTGAGAAAGTGGGACAATACCCAGGCTCAGTACATTACGTCCATTGGCTTTTGCCAGGGTCTCAATTTCTTTGGCTTCGGTACGAATCGAGGCGATATCTTCCAGATAGATTTTACTGCTGCCATCCTGACGAATGAGCAAGCGGCGAAAATCATTAATGGTGTTATAGTCCCGGTTCACTCGAACAGGCAATGTTCTGAGAGTGTCTGTCATTTCTCCTGCAGGAAGCTCAACGTTATCGCGGCGCAGGGCACTGCGAACATCACTGGTGGTGATTTGCCGGGCCGCCATGGCTTCTGCATCAAGCTCAATGCGCATGACGTATTCTCTGGCACCCATCACATCAACGGAACTGACACCATCAACGAGAGAGAGGCGGTCTTGAAGAGTACGTTCTGCATAGTCCGTCAGCTCTATCAGCGACAGTGTGTCACTTTGCAGACTGATATTGAGAATGGTCTCACCACTGCCATCATTCTTCCAGACAATGGGTGACTCAGCTTCGTCTGGTAAGCGCCAGATAACCCGGGACATCGCTTCGCGGACATCATTCGCCGCAGTTTCCATATCCCGGTCGGGAGAAAACTCAATATTGATACGTGAGGTGCCATTACGGCTGGTGCTTTCGATAAAACGAACGCCTTCAATACCGCCCAGCTGATCTTCAATGACATTGGTGATTTTGCTTTCTATAACTTCAGCAGAAGCCCCATCATAACCCGTATAGATCATGACGGTAGGAGGCGTAATATCTGGCAGTTCACGGACTGGCAGCATGGTGAAACAGACGACACCAAACGTAATTAGTAGCAGGCTGACGACCGTTGCAAATACCGGGCGTTTGATGGATAAATCAGAGAGTATCATGGTCAGAGGATTCCATCAGTAGCCATAGGCTTTCCGGCTGTTGATGAGAAAGAGGAAGAGAGGGTGGGTTGATCCTCTGTCATCACTTTCACCTGACGTCCATCGGTGACTTTAACCGCACCTTCATTGACGACCATTTCTCCAGCACTGAGTCCAGACAGAACCACAATGTATTCGTCAACGGTCTGCCCGGTAGTAATGAGCCGGCGTTCAACCTTACTTTGCTCGTCAATAACAAAAACAAAACGTCGATTGCCATCAAACAGGATACTGCGGGAAGGAACGACCAGTTGCTGCTCGCCCGGGCGTTCAATAGAGGTGCGCATCAGCATGCCGGGACGAAGCTGTGCTTGTGGATTTTCAAGAACGGCACGAACCTGAAAGGTCAGATTGGCAGGGTCAATCCGAGGGCTGATGCTGTCGATCGTGCCTGTGAAGGTTTTATCGGGCCAGGCATCGGTGGTTGCTGTTATTCGGGCCCCCTTGCTTACATGGCTGAGGCTGCTTTCCGGCAGATCGAATGTTAGTTTCATGGCACTGAGATCATCCAGCGTAGTAATGACCGTTCCTGCATTAATCAGTGCGCCAACACTGAGTTCATGAAAGCTCAGGGTTCCTCCGAAAGGTGCTTCCAGCGTGTAGTAATCCAGAATGGCGAGTTCTGCCAAAAGAGCGGCTTCAAGACGATCAACCGTAGCTCGCTGTGCTTTGAGCTCATCAACCGAGATTGCTTTTCGCTTAATCAGGGTCTCCATATACTCCAGTTGACGTTGAGCATCTTCATAAGCGATGCGCGCCTGAGCAACAATGGCCGACTGCTCGCGATCATCCAGCTCAACCAGCCGTTCTCCATATTTGATGTTCCCGCCATCGGTCAGACTGAGTCCTACAATGCGGCCATTGATCTGTGGCGTAATATCGACGGATTGGTTGGCAGTGAGATTACCCAATGCTGTGAGTTTCTGCTGCAGCGTGGTTTCCATTACCGGGAACGCAGTCACCTTAGGGGCCTGTCCTTTTTGTGAAGCTATCGATAATGTTGTTATTGAACTGAAAACAATCAGTAAAAGTGCTTTGGATATGGCCGGTAGTAATGGAGCTATCACCACCCCTGGCTGTGTATAGAAAGGTCTTACTGTCATGGCCGGGAGGTCTCTATTAGAAAATATTGAAATGGCGTGATTATATCGATTGGTTAGCTTGAGGATATAGCGGAAAGTTAGTGAAATTGTCGCAACTTGTATCAAATCTACAGTTTGTATCGCTGAGTTATGGAACCTGAGATCAATAATAATGTCTTAAAGAGATGAGAGTTTGCGTTGGAATCCCTCGTTTTTTCCAGGTGTGGTTAAATGATTCTAAAGGTGTTCTTGTTATTATGGACTTTAGTGTTTTATCTCCTGGTCTCTGTCATCAGTTATCCGATAAATATCAGGACTATAAAGGTCAGGGTGTGTTGTATGGCATTGATGGAAAAAGTGAGAAAGTAGTCATTAGCCACACTGGGAAAAAATTCACAAAAAAGACAGGTTTTCTGTTGGATTATTTTCGATATCACTCTGTGGACATCAGTAGTCGATATGTCAGAGAGCAGGATGTTGAAAATTTTTTGGCTCGTGTGCAGGCACCTTCAGAGCCTCTGGCTCAGCTAACCAGACCGGACACACTCACCATTATTGAAGGTGGGCTGAAGAGTGTGCTTGGCAATAAAACTGGCTCTGATAAAAGAGTGTTGATATTGCCCTGCAGCAATGCATTGAATTGGCATAACAGAACTGGGAAAGCCTTAGAAACTGCCTCTGCTTTATTGAAAGACTGCGAGTTTGATTTATCACAAATGCTTGATCAGGCAGGAAGAGGGATGCCTGAAAAGTTAAATCAGGTGATTTTATTGAACTTGCCTGAAAACCGTTTGAAAATTGAAACGGTAATTTTGTTTCCGTTGGATGAGAAAGTAACCACTACTGAAAGCCTTAATGACCAATATCTACATGCTGCAGCAAAGCTGAATCCGAAGGTGCGTCAGGAGGGGAACCTTCACCACATGTAGTCATGATTCCTCCCGCGGCATCAGAAATATATGATGAAAAGGGGGTTGATGCTTTAAGTTGTTGTAATAAACATATTCGAAGCCTCTCCCTTGGAGCTGGAATAACGCTGATTTGTCAAAAGAATAGTAATGTGAAAGACATTTTGGGTGTTTATGGGTTGAAAGACGGTGTAATGTTGCATGTTACACCGCATAATAAGGATGAAGATTCATACAGTGCTTCATTACCAAGAGTACAAACTACTACTTCGGTTGCAGAGATGGAAGGGCTCAGAATAGAGGTTGAAAAACTGAGAGCAGAAAATGCTGTTCTGACCAGGAAACTCGAGGAGAAATCAAGCCAGCTAGAGTGTACGGTCTGTATGGAAAATGATAGAAATGTAGTGTTTGCCAAATGCCATCATTTGGTGGTCTGTGGCGGGTGTGCAGAAGAACTAAAAGAGTGCCCTGTTTGTCGTGGAGAGGTTAAAGAGAAAAGTATGGACGTTTACTGGAGTTAATCTTTGAAGGTTAGCCCTCATCCATACTGTACAGAATGCAATTAGGGCTGGTTTTATGATGCTATTTACACAGTTCCCCCTGATCAAACATGACCATTTCGCCAGGATTCATCGCTTGCCAGGTTTCATCGATAGTTAAAGGGTCAGTAGCAACGACCGTAACCACGTCGTTCTCAGTGGTTTCTTTGGCAAAATCTATAGTGATATCGGCATCTTTCAGACTGGCCTGATCAAAAGGGGCTCTTCGGGTAATCCAGTTCAACCGTGTGCTGCAGTAGCAAAACAAATAGCGGGAGTCGGTCAACAACATATTAAATACACCAAGCTCCCAGAGTTGATCGCAGAGTTTCTGAATAAACTTCTGGATCGTGCTTGTCCGCTTTGGTGGTCTGGGGAAGCGCTCCCTGATCTGATCCATGATCCAGCAAAAAGCATGTTCACTGTCTGTAGTACCCACTGGAAAATAATGTTTCAATGGATATTTCTTGATGCCTTTTAACTGGCCATTGTGCGCGAAAGTCCAGTACTTTCCCCAAAGCTCCCGCGTGAATGGATGGGTGTTTTCCAGGGCAATTCTACCGGCATTGGCTTGTCGAATATGGCTGACGACAATGTTACTTTTAATCGGGTAGCGACAAACCAGGTTGGCGATTTCAGAATCGCAGCTGGGGCTCGGATCGCGAAACTCCCTTAACCCTTTACCTTCATAGAAGGCAATACCCCAGCCATCGCTATGGGGCCCTGTCTTACCCCCACGTTGCATCAGACCGCTAAAGCTGAAAACAATGTCTGTTGGAGTGTTGGCACTCATTCCGAGAAGTTCACACATGCGCTTAATAGTCGTCGTTAGGTTGCATAGTTTGGTGAAAAATACATTGCTCCACTCTTTCTATATAAGAAAGTGGTATATAAAAAGGTGGAGTAGAGTACTTTCCTTATTGCTACAGTTTTTCAACAGGTGGGCTCTTTTCTTTGACGTTGAGAGCTATCGTTTCTTTTGGTTTTCTGCGTCTTTTTTTTGCCATTACTGGCTTTGGTTTTGCTAACGGGCAGTAATAGTCCCACCATGGCAGCAACGCCGGCTGTTAAAGCAACGGCCTGACCACTGCGCCACATGGCATCAACACCCAGGCTTAAGCCATCAAATAAGCTGACCAGGAACGCAGGGCCGAGGAAATCCTGCTCGGGGTAAATGGTTCCGGGCAGGAAAAAAAGAACAGCAAAAATCATCATTAACGGGCGTTTAAGTCTCGGATGCCACTTACGGATGATAAACCAAAGGCTTAGCAGACAGCCGATTGCTCCTGTCAGGTAAGCAGCCCAGCCCAATAGATATTGCGTTTCCGTCATCGATTCTCCAACAACCATCCTATAATGAATGGCAGAAATATAATGTCGCTTTCCCCTTCATTGATGAGGCTTTATTGCTCTCCATGTGAGAAGGCGGAAATGGTATTGCAGGCTAGAATAATGCACTGGGCTATATTAAATAACCATCAGAGGTGCATTTTGCATCAATTGGGCATCAGATGAAAACAGCCTTTAATTATAAAAATGCTGTTAATACTCATAATGTTGTATCTGGAATGCCCTGTTAGGTAATCGGTCAGAGTAATGAGCAATAAAAACAGCTCCGGCAGGCAAACTGCGCCATTCTTCCGGTAAATCCACTGATGTGCCGGAAGGTCCGGGAAGAGTTTGAGACAAATATGGAAAAGGCGGGATCCCAATGTTTTTAAGTGCGGGTAGTTTCCAGGACTGGCTGGCTTTGGCAACATTGTTGACCAGCTGGATTGGTTACACGTGTTATGCCAGTTATAAAGCGGGCAATGCCGTCTGTCTTTCCAGTGTTCTGGCTCGATACAGACAGGACTGGATGGTTCGGATTATAGCCAGAGAAAATCGGACATCCGACGCCAGTTTACTGAGCAGCCTTAGAGCCAGCGTCAGCTTTTTCGCCTCCACATCGATTCTTGTTCTGGCGGGTTTGATTACCGGAATTGCTGCATCTGAAGAGGCTGTTGGTGTTCTTTCAACCATACCATTTGTCAGTACCACAACCCGTGAGTTATGGGAGTTGAAAATGCTGGTGATGGTGATTATTTTTGTCTATTCATTTTTCGAATTCACTTGGAGTCTGCGGCTCTATAACTTCGGGTGTGTTGTTATGGGGAGTGCACCGCTTTACCGGGAAGTTGAGCATAAGTCATCAGAGCAGCTCCATTATGCAAAAGCTTCTGGTTTTATAATGACGCTTGCGGCTAAACATTTTAACTTTGGCCTTCGAGCGTATTATTTTGCGCTGGCAACCTTGAGCTGGTTTATCGATCCAAAGCTTCTGATGGCCTCAGCAATTCTGGTGGTGGTGATTCTGTACAGCCGGGAGTTCCATTCCAAGGTGCTAAAAGTACTGGCCGGTTACAATCTTCCTGACGATTTTTCCTGATTTTTGTCTTAATTTTGAGCTGTGCTTCTTACTGTGCAAGTGCGGTTATTTCAGGCTCTGTAGCGATTTTCATACTCTGGAGTGAGTTGTATATTCCGCTTATGGCTGTTTGGAGGCTTGAAATTCTATTCTCTGCCCATATCTCCTTATCATCAAAATACTCAATGTGATGATTAACCGAGATTGAGGTTCAAATGACGGTCGAAGCGAAAAAAGAGACTCTGGGTTTTCAAACTGAGGTGAAGCAGCTTTTACACCTCATGATCCACTCTTTGTATTCCAATCGTGAGATTTTTTTGCGGGAGTTGATTTCCAACGCGTCCGATGCGGCGGATAAACTGCGTTATGAGGCTCTCCATAATAGTGCGCTGCTGAACAGTGATCCAAATCTTGAGATTCGGGTGGATTTCGATAAAGACGCCAAGACCGTCACTATTGCTGATAACGGCATTGGTATGAACCGTGAAGATGTGATCGCACACCTCGGTACCATTGCCAAATCAGGGACTGCGGACTTTCTGAGTACGCTGACAGGCGATCAGAAGAAAGACTCCCAGTTAATTGGTCAGTTTGGTGTTGGTTTTTACTCAGCTTTTATTGTTGCTGATAAGGTTACTGTAGAGACCCGTAAGGCCGGTTCAGAAGAAGGCGTTTGCTGGGTGTCTGATGGCTCTGGTGAGTTCACTGTTGAGCCTATTGACAAGGAAAAACGCGGTACCACCATTATCCTGCATTTAAAGCCGGAAGCTGAAGAGTTCGCCGATGGCTGGCGTCTGCGTAATATTATTCGCAAATATTCTGATCATATTTCCATGCCTATCCTGATGCGCAAGGAAGAGATGCCTGCAGGCGATGATGAGGAAAAAGACGTTAAGGATGCAACGCCTGAATGGGAAACCGTGAATACCGCTAAGGCTTTGTGGACTCGTTCCCGAAGTGAGATCACGGATGATGAGTATAAAGAGTTTTACAAGCACATCAGTCATGACCATACCGATCCACTGAAGTGGAGCCATAATCGGGTAGAAGGCAAACTGGAATACAACAGTCTGCTCTATATTCCAGGCAAAGCGCCATTTGATCTGTATAACCGTGATATGCAGAAAGGGCTGAAGCTCTACGTTCAGCGGGTGTTTATCATGGATCAGGCGGATGAGTTCCTGCCTATGTATCTGCGCTTTATCAAGGGTGTGGTGGATTCTAATGATCTCTCTCTGAACGTTTCCCGGGAAATCTTGCAGAAAGATCCAGCAGTTGACAGCATGAAGACAGCGCTGACCAAACGTGTACTGGATATGCTGGAAAAGCTGGCCAAGAAAGAGCCTGAAGCGTATGCCAGCTTCTGGAAAGAGTTTGGTCAGGTTCTCAAAGAAGGTCCTGCAGAAGATTATGCCAATCGAGAGCGTATTGCTAAACTGTTGCGCTTCTCATCAACCGAAAGCACTGGAACTGATCAGGATCAGTCGCTGGAAGGTTACGTTTCACGTATGAAGGAAGATCAGGACAAGATCTACTACATTACGGCAGAGACTCCTAAAGCGGCAGCCAACAGCCCGCATCTGGAAGTATTCCGTAAGAAGGGACTGGAAGTTCTGCTGCTTTCTGACCGAGTTGATGAGTGGTTGATGTCGCACCTGTTCGAGTTTGACGGCAACTCATTTGTAGACATTGGTCGTGGTGACCTGGATCTCGGCAAGCTGGACTCTGAAGATGAGAAGAAAGCGCAGGAAGAAGCAGCCAAAGAAAATGAAGATCTGGTTAAGCGGATCAAAGATGTTCTGGGTGCTGATGTTGAGGAGGTGCGGGTTACTCATCGCCTGACCGATTCTCCTGCCTGTCTGGTGGTAGGGCAGAATGATATGGGCATGCAGATGCGCCGTATTATGGAAGCCGCAGGCCAGAGTATGCCGGAGTCGAAACCTGTCTTTGAGATTAACCCTGAGCACCCACTGATTGGTCGACTGGATAAAGAAGCGGATGAAGATCGCTTTGCCGATCTGACTCGAGTGGTGTTTGATCAGGCCAGCCTGGCTGCGGGTGGTCAGCTGGATGATCCAGCCTCTTATGTTCAACGATTGAACAAGTTGCTACTGGAAATGGTGGTTTAATAAGAAAAAGCAAAGGCGATACATACTGTATTGCCTTTGCTTGTTATTGAGTTATTTTTTATTTTAAATTGATTTAACTCTATTTTTTTGGATATCCATAAACGGTTAATAGCAGATTGTGATTTCTTACTGGTTTCTCTGAAAGGAGCTTGTTTTCTGTAAGTTCAGTAGCCTGCTGTGTGCTGCTTGTCGTAATGGTTTCCCCTGATTCAGCTAGTTTAGGAGTTACCGTCTCCCTAATTACTGTTACCTGCTCAAATACTCGATCTATTGCAGGCTCAGGTTTTTTTATGAATTCATTTGTTGTAATAAGGCGTATTTTTGCATAGTCAGAACTCACCACTCTCCCGGAAGAAGTTTTTGCAGTGTCGTTAAAAGGGATGAACTCACGGTTTTTCCCAAGAAGTTTTTTAATACCGTTTCCTCCAGACGACCTTTCTCTGCTCGAAGGTACTGCTTTGGTCTGATCATTCTGCGGATTAAATTGGCCATTTTTTACTAATTCACTAACTCGAAGTCCCATGATTAACTCCTTTTAATTGTTGGGTTGTAATGCTTTCGTTGAAGTCATTTTATAGTGTTTGCATCGAAATCGTTCAATAACGCTGAGGTCAGCGGGGCTAACAGCTTGTTTCATTATTGACTGTATTGTTGCTGTTGAGTGGGGTGTTGATGAGTATATTTCTAAATAAAATCATATGATTATGATGAGTTTTTTGATTACAGATGGTGTAGGGTTATTTTAATAATAATCAACCTCTGTCCCCCCAGAAGGTGTTAGGAGAAATATAAAGTATTGTTTAATATTAAGTTTCATAGGATGGCAGTAGTTACCCGTCAAATCCCTGGTGCTAAATAAGAATCTGCACGAAATAGCACCTGACGGGTAACAGTCTGTAATTTAAGAAACTAATTTAATGGGCTGTGCTTTTGCATAGACAGCTAAACCGCCCAGAGATGTTTCTCTGTATTTAGCCTGAAGGTCCAGTCCTGTGCGGTACATGGTTTCAATGCAGCTATCCAGGGAAACTGCGTGATCACCATCGCCACGCATGGCCAGGCGGGATGCCGTGATCGCCTTGATGGCAGCCATGCCGTTGCGCTCAATGCACGGAATTTGCACCAGCCCGGCAATGGGGTCACAGGTCATGCCTAGATGGTGCTCCATGCCGATCTCTGCAGCATTTTCAACCTGTTCCATGGTTGCCCCCTGAACAGCGGCCAGAGCTGCCGCTGCCATTGAACAGGCGGAGCCCACTTCAGCCTGGCATCCGGCTTCAGCACCGGAAATGGAGGCATTCATTTTAATCAGCGAGCCAATAGCTGCGGCAGTGGCAATAAAGTCACGAATACCCTGCTGGTTATTTCTGGAAATAAACCGGGTGTAATAAGCCAGCGTTGCCGGAATCACACCTGCAGCACCGTTGGTAGGCGCTGTCACCACACGACCACCACAGGCATTTTCTTCATTCACGGCCATGGCAAACAGGGTAACCCAGTCCATGATGGCAAAGTGATCCATCAACATGGCCTCCGGGTTGCTGGTTAGTTTTTTATGCATGTCTGCTGAGCGACGCTTAAGGCCACTGACAGGAAGCGTTCCTTCCATACGGAGGCCGCGCTCTATACAGGCGTGCATGACTTCCCAGATGCCATCGATTTTAGTATTCACCAGTTCGATATCACCATTATGGCGGGCAATCTCATTCTCAATATTAAGTTGAGCAATGGTTAGGTTATGCTCATGGCAAAGATCGAGAAGCTCAGCTGCTGTTCTGAATGGGTAGGGGATTGGGCAGTTATCTTCTGAGCTATTGGCTGCTTCAGGCTGATTGAACTCATCGGAACTGACTACAAAACCGCCGCCAATGGAAAGATACGATTTGTAGTAAACAACAACGCCGTTCTTGTCTGATGCGAAGATTCGCATGCCGTTAGGGTGCTCTGGTAGCGTTTCCCCATTATGGAAAATCAAGTGTGTATCGTAGTCAAACTCAATGGGATGGTTGCCAGCCAGCTTGATGGTTTTATTGATTTTGATATTTTCAAAGATCTTGTCCGCTTCATCAGGGTCTATGGTGTCCGGGCGATAGCCTGCCAGCCCTAAAAGTGTTGCTTTATCGGTTCCGTGACCAACGCCTGTCAGAGCTAGAGATCCATAAAGTCCGGCACGAATTGAAGTGATGCTGGACAGAATGCCTTTTTCTTCAAGCTCATTTAAAAAACGGTGTCCTGCCCACATTGGGCCAACAGTGTGTGAGCTGGATGGGCCAATGCCCGTTTTGAAAATATCAAAAATACTGAGCATAGTAATTGCGGGCTCTATTGATAGTTTGAACAGAGAAAGAGTTCAGGAATGCTCTCTCAGTGCTTTGGCATTTATTGCTCATGGCTGTTAGAGGCATTCTTTGTATGAAAAGTTCTTGTTCTATTGTGCCGTTATTTGCCCTGGACAGATATTACGGGAGTGCCATAAGCACTCCCGGTTTTCCGTATGTTCTGTGCGAACTGTCCCGGACTGCTGTATCACTGATCGGTAATCAGATCAGTTGGGAGGTAATAAAGCCGGTAATGGCAATCAGTCCCATCACCACCGTAAAGATGTTGGCCTTAGAACGGTATTGTGCCATTGAAGGAACTTTATGAGTTGCGTAAACCGGTAGAATGAAGAGGATCATGGCCAGGATTGGTGCAACCAGAGACTCGATCATGCCCATTACACTGACGTTGGCATAAGCTACAGCCCATACAGACAGTGTGATGAAGACAATAATGCCTTTATCAATGGCTTTCAGGTTAACCTGTTTTCCTTTGGCTTTTGCGCGGTTAACGATCATGCCCTGCAAGCCTTCGCGGGTTCCCATGTAGTGACCAAAGAAGGATGAAGAGATGGCAACAATCGCTACCACCTGGGCCAGCCAGGCAAAAATCTGGTTGTCAGTGCGCTCGGCAAAAATGGACAGAATCGGCAGGTTGGCAGCCTTTGCTTGCAGAAGCTCTGCTGGAGACAGGGTCAGAACACAGCTGTAAACAAAGAACATGGTGAAACCAACCAGCATCATGGTGGTCCGCTTCAAGGTTTTACTGGTCTGATGTTCTGCGTCATTACCCAGCTCTTTGCGATACGTAGAAGCAAAAGAAGAGACCGCTGGAGAGTGATTGAAAGCGAAGACCAGAACTGGAATGGTCAGGAAAACGGTTTTCAGGAAATCGCCGGCAGAAATAGAGGCTTCAAACTGCGCTGTATTCCACTGTGGGATCAGGTACAAAGAGGTTCCAAAAAGTACGGCGATCAGAGGGTAAACAATGGCATTGGTGACTTTCAAAACCGTCTTCTGACCAGCGACCATAACACTGACCATGGCGGCAACCAGAACAAAGCTCAAGATGGCCCGGTTTGGATCTTCCATGCCTAACTGATTCACCATCAAAGAGCTGACAGTGTTGGTAATACCGATGCCATAGATCAGAAGAATCGGGTAGATGGAAGCAAAGTAGCCAAGAGTGATCAGGCTGCCCGCTTTTTGGCCAAAGTGTTCGGTAACAGTTTCGGTAATATTGGCTCCGGGGTTTTTGGAAGACAGGCAAAGACGATTCAGGCCGCGGTGAGCCAGGAATGTCATTGGGCCGATCAGTACGGTCATCAGAATCAGAGGCCAGATACCCCCAAGGCCCGCATTAATTGGTAGAAATAAAACGCCGGCACCAATTGCTGTGCCAAACAGTGTCAGCATCCATTCAGTATCACGTTTCTCCCAACCGCCCGTCGAGGCTTCATTTACAGCAATGGATTGAGTAAAGGTTTGTGACATGTGGTGTTATCCGGTCATTAATTAATCAGTTGTCGCGGACTGTACAGATTTTGTGCTTTTCGTGTTTTGATTCAGATCACAATGATTATTTTTTGATTTATGGTATATTAGACGGTTTTTTTTCTATTGCACTGCTGGTTTCGGTTAAAACCTATATTTGAGTGTCTGTTGCTTCGGAAATTTACTTGCAGGAGGGGGGAGTCACGATTTATTCAGAAGTGGGTATTGGTGTAGACAGATGAATTATTTTTGGTTCTGCTTTATCTAAACCTGAAAATCGTAGGGTGTTAGTGGGTAGGTATAGATTATAATTTGTATAAAGGTTTTTTTCTCAATGTTATTCCCTTTGTAATATATGAATCTTTAGGGCTATGCTTTTTTGATTGTTGTTATTAAATAAAAAATAATTCTTCCTGTTCGATATATTTTGGATTGTTTTATGGATGCAAGTGCTGTTAGAGGTAATGCCTCTGTATCTAATAAATTGAATGAAACTGATAGACAGAAGTGTGATAGTCGATTGACTCAAGGGTTGAAGGGTAAACCTCACTTTGCAAAAAGCGTTCATTCAAGTGTTGTGACAAGGAAAACAGTCCCTGATCACAGTAATGCATCAGGTTTTTATTCAAAACATATTGGTAAACAGCTTGAAGAATGCTATTGGAATAAAAAGCATTACGGTTCTTCACACAGCCCTCCTACAGCTGATCAAGTTATTGATGAGTACTCTCGTTATTCAAAATTGAATGAAGGTCGCTTTATGTGGGATCTCTACCGGCTAGGGGTTAGAAATACAGCGAAGCTCCTGCTGAGACTCAATCGCATGTGGCAGAGCAGCGCGTTGAAGATGCTGTTGCTGTTGAGGTTGTTAAGGAAAGCCATATAGCTGATGCTGTTGTTAATACTGGGGCTGTGAGATTTATCCAAGCTGGTGCTACCGGTGCTGAAATTCCTGTCGTTGTCGTTAATATACCAGAAAATACAAAGCCAGTCGTGAATTTATGGAAAGTAAATGCTGCAGCCCCTGTATGTCGGTTTGAAAAATTTTAAAGCAGGCTAGGTATCGCTCTATAGAAGCAGCAAATATGTCTTGTAGTGATGATCTTGCTCTTTACGGAGGTTCTGCGCATAGTGTTGCCGGTATATTTCTTGGTGACTTTCCATTGCAGATTGTCTATTAGGAAGACGTATCAATTGCTTTACTATTGTCTCATTTTGACCAGTTTCTCGCAGATATAAATAAACAATATGGTGTTGATCTTGGTGTTCAGACTTGAAAAGGTCCGGTTCTTGTAACGTAAAAATACCTGATGCTTTTTTGATTAAAATTGGCTGTATGGAGGCAGGGCTGTAGATGTCGATGCATGTTTATTTGCTTGATTTTCTTGACGCTGTTCAGAAAGGAAACCCAAGTGTGAAGACTGTTGAAAAAATAGATTATCGTCGAGATTCTGAAACGACTAAGCTGCTAGTTGTTACACTCTATGGTGAGGCGTTGTTGAATTTGCATTCTATGTAGAAACTATATTTTTCTCTGAGAGATAAAAGCTATCTTAAGGATGGTTGCCATTTTCCAGATAAGCTATTGCTTGATAATAAAGTTCATGATTTCCTTTTAAGGGTTTTAATGATGCTTAGAAGGGCTGATGATCACCATCAGCATTTAGAGAAAGTGTCCCCAGAAGCAATTGGCTATTCAAAGGACGCAAAAGATAAGCTCTGTAGGGACTTAATCACTGGCATTATGTATGTCAGAAAGATGTTTAAGCTTCACCCAGAGAGAGTTACTCTTGAAGGTATATTGACTCAATGGAAACGACCAGAGGATAGGCCCACCAGGGCGGAAGTACATCAATTCGTTCTTACCAGAAATGCCCTTGGGTATCTTAGAGCTATTACGGCAACGTGACTCTCATATATTGAAGGTAATAATAAAAAGCCGACATGAGTGCCGGCTTTTTATTGCTAAATACCCAATTATTGCTGGTAACGCTCAAATACCAGACAGGCATTCGTGCCACCAAAACCAAAGCTGTTGGACATTACCCGGTTCAGGGTTTGTTCACGAGCTTCGCCGACCAGGATTGGCAGATTTGTTGCCGCTTCATCCAACTTCTGCACGTTTGCAGAGGCAGTGATGAAGTTATGCTTCATCATCAGTAGACAATAAATGGCTTCCTGAACGCCTGCTGCGCCAAGAGAGTGGCCAGAGAGTGATTTGGTAGAGCTGATCAGAGGCATTTGATCACCAAATACTTCAATAAGTGCTTTCAGCTCTGCAACATCACCCACCGGGGTGCTGGTGCCATGAGTGTTGATGTAATCAATGGGTTCTTTAAGGGCCTCCATTGCCATGCGCATGCAGCGTGCGGCACCTTCACCGGATGGGGCAACCATGTCGTAGCCATCCGAAGTTGCACCATAGCCGGTAATTTCAGCATAAATTTTAGCGCCACGGGCTTTGGCATGCTCCAGCTCTTCGACAACGATCATACCGCCACCGCCAGCGATGACGAAACCATCACGGTCAGCATCATAGGCACGTGAAGCCTGTTGAGGTGTTTCGTTGTATTTGGTGCTCAAAGCGCCCATGGCATCAAACAGGCCAGTTTGTGTCCAATGTTCTTCTTCACCACCGCCAGCAAATACGATGTCCTGCTTACCCAGCTGAATTTGCTCGATAGCATTGCCAATACAGTGTGCACTGGTTGCACAGGCAGAAGTGATGGAATAGTTAACACCCTTGATTTTAAAGGGGGTTGCAAGGCAGGCAGAAACCGTACTACCCATGGTGCGGGTGACGCGATAGGGTCCGACTCGTTTGACACCTTTTTCTCTCATGATGTCTGCAGAATCAACAATGTTTTCTGATGAAGCCCCCCCGGATGCAGCGATCAGCCCTGTGCGGGGGTTGGATACCTGATCTTCAGTAAGACCAGCATCTTCGATTGCCTGTTTCATGGAAATATAGGCATAGGCTGCAGCGTTACCCATGAATCGCAGGGTTTTGCGGTCAATAAACTGCTCGAAATCGATGTCTACTGTGCCGGATACCTGGCTGCGGAAACCATGCTCCTTATAGCTTTCATTAAAGCGAATGCCGGAGCGCCCATGTCTAAGGCTCTCAGCTACCTCGTCCTGGGTAATGCCCAGACAGGATGTGATGCCAATCCCTGTAACTACAACACGTTTCATTGATGTCAACCTGAATAGCCCGTTTAAGTCAGAAAAATCAGAGTCAGACTCTCAATCTCGCTCTCTTTTACAATGTAAGAGCAAGGGAAAAGAGAGTCAGAAAGAATCGGTATTCTGGAAAAGACCGACTCGCAGCCCTTCCGCTGTGTAAATTTCCCGATCATCAACACTGACTGTTCCATCAGCAATACCCAGAACCAGTTTGCGTGCGATGATACGTTTAATATCAATACGGTATGTTACTTTTTTGTTAGTGGGCAGAATCTGGCCGGTGAATTTTACATCACCACTGCCAAGAGCGCGTCCACGGCCGGGGTTGCCCATCCACCCCAGATAGAAGCCAACCAGCTGCCACATGGCATCAAGCCCGAGACATCCTGGCATAACAGGGTCGCCTGGAAAGTGGCAGGAGAAGAACCACAGGTCTGGGTTTATATCCAGTTCTGCAATGATTTCGCCTTTTCCATAGGCGCCACCTTCTTCAGAAATACGAACAATACGATCCAGCATCAGCATATTAGGAGCTGGTAACTGCGCATTGCCAGCACCAAAGAGTTCGCCCTGTGAACAGAGTAACAAATCTTCTTTGCTGAAGGAGTCTTGTTTAAATGGTTGCTTCATTAGTTTATTGGTTCCTGGAAGGTCCAGCACCTGCATGGCATCAGGCCAGTGATGACACCCGGGAAGTCGATACTCTGATCGGGACATCCCTGCCGATACGCGGCGTTCACATCAGGGTCTGATGACCCCACTTAATCCTAACAGTCTTGCAAAATGCATTACTATCGTTCCGGAGTTGAACTATACCATTGCTTTTTGTCCGTCATAGTGCTCTTGGCCTGTTTGTAACAAAAAGACAACACTGCATCGCCGAAAAGGCAGGCAATGATAATTTTCGTAGCGTTTTATTACCATTAGGCATGTTGTAAAACTGGCATAGTTCGCAAAAGTTAAAGGTAATACAGTCGGGAATGGTTTGCTAGTTATGAGCAGATACCTTAGGTGAGGGTAATTGCAGACGATAATCCCTTTTTTTGTTTCAGGTGTGTCAGAACTGTGCAACGGGGCCGACGAGTGTGATTAAATAAGATTTTTACTATAAAGCTGCTCATGGCAATTTAGTGCCAGTTATTTTTGAGCTTGTAAACTAGGATTAACAGCATGACAGACAGGCCAGATAGCACGGCTGACAATGGTGGTGCCAGTGAATATACGATCGCCGTTCTTGGCGGTGGCAGTTTCGGTACGGCCCTTGCTGATATTTCTGCAGCCAATGGGCACCGGGTAAAACTCTGGATGAGAGATGCTGAGCAGGTTGGCAGCATTAACAATAATCATGTTAATGCCAGATACCTTCCGGAGTTTCAGATTCATCCATCAGTCACCGCTGACACGGACCTTGCTGCTGTGGTCTCGGACGCTGATATCGTTTTTATTGCAATTCCCAGTAAGTCGTTCAGAGAAGTGGTGAAAAAAACCGGTGGATTGCTCTCAGGCAAGATAGTGATTAGTACGACTAAAGGTATTGAGCCTGTTACCTTTGATCTGATGAGTCAGATTCTGGTAGAGGAGGTCAATGATGCTCGAATTGGTGTGCTCAGTGGCCCCAACCTTGCCCGTGAAATCGTAGCCAAAGCGTTGACTGCTACTGTGATTGCCAGTGAAGATGATGAGTTATGCCAGACCATTCAGTCTGTATTGCACTGCGACTATTTCAGGGTCTATTCGAACAGCGATGTGTATGGTGTTGAGCTGGCAGGTGCTTTAAAGAATATTTATGCGATTGTTTCTGGAATGGGTGCAGCTCTGGGAATGGGTGAAAATACAAAAAGTATGTTGATCACCCGGAGTCTTGCAGAAATGAGTCGTTTTGCAGTAACGCTTGGGGCTAACCCCATGACTTTTCTGGGGTTGGCCGGTGTTGGTGATCTGGTAGCTACCTGTACTTCTGATTTAAGTCGTAACTTCCGGGTGGGCTATGCGCTTGGTCAAGGAGATTCGCTAGAAGATGCAGAGCTCAAGTTAGGGCAGGTTGCTGAAGGGGTTAATACACTTAAACAGGTGAAGCAAAAGGCCGATGAACTGGGGGTATACATGCCTCTGGTGGGTAGTTTATACAGCATTATTTTTGAAGGTAATGCCATTGGAGTTCTCGTAAAGGGGATGATGCTCAGGGAACAGAAAACAGATGTGGAATTTATGTCCAGATGATTTATATCAAGATCATGGCTGTTGAGTCAGATTCTGGGCTTTGTTTTGACAACTTTGTTTTTACAATTCTGTGTGGAAGAGTGGAGAAGATCAATGGATGAGAAAGTCGTTAATAATCTAAAATCGGAGTCTCGCTGGTTAAGACTTGTGTTTATGGTTGTCTTTGGAGTTGTCGCCTACCTTGCGGCATTCCTCGTTATGTTGATTGCTCTTATACAGGCCGTGCACGGTTTTGTTATGAGTGAGCCAAATGAGCGTCTTTTAACATTCAGTGCTGGCGTTAACCGGTTTATTTATCAGATTGCCGGGTTCCTGACCTATAACTCTGATGTTAAGCCCTATCCTTTCTCGGACTGGCCTCAGTCATCGAACTCCGCAGGTAAGGTTGTCAACGAGCCGGGTAACGATTAAGCATGAAACTTATCATTATGCGCCATGGTCAGGCTTCATGGTCGGCACCATCTGATAGGGAACGACCACTCACTGAACAGGGTGCTCGAGAGGTGTCCAGTACGGTTGCATCTCTGGCGTCTCAGAAGGTTGACCGAATTTTTTCCAGCCCTTATTTCAGGGCCCAGCAAACTGCCCGGATTGCTGCAGAGGCTTTTGGCTGTGGTGTAGAAACACTTGCTGAGTTGGAGCCTGAGGGTAGCCCTCAGGCTTTACTGCAGGTGTTGCCTGAGACGGGAGTTGTCCTGCTGGCCAGTCATATGCCCATGGTTGGTTATCTTTCGGGTCTGCTTTGCGAGGGAGTCCCCCAGTCTGGTCCATCCTTTCAAACGGGAATGGCGCTGATCCTGGAGATGGATATTGTGGCTCCCGGGATGGCCCGAGTCCTTGAGCGCATAATACCTCAGTTGTAAGTCACAATTTGCTTAGCCATTAAAAAATTCAGCGCCATTAGTCTTTGGTTTTTCTGCGGGAAATTCAGTTGTTTCCCGCAGTACATAAGTTGATTTATCTCCTCATTTAACACTGTGTTGGGCGATAGCTTTGAATCTATTGGCTGTCTGTTGATTTATTAATGAACTTTCTTTTTGCCATCTAATCTAATGATGCTCGTGTCCCATGTTACTGGTGCTTTAGACAGGGAAAGAGTGTAGGGATAGATAGGGAGAAAGTACGGTGGCGACAAGTTTTATAAGCCTCAGAGGCATTCTGGTCTGCGCAATAGCAGCCTTATTCTGCTCATATCAATTCATGTTGCAAGGGGCTCCATCCGTTATGGTTCCTCAGCTGATGACTGCATTCGATTTGGATGTGGCTGATATTGGCTGGCTAACCAGTAGCTTCCTCTGTTTATACCTGATTTTTCAAGTGCCCGGCGGTTATCTGGCTGATCGCTGCAATGCACGCGCATTGCTGGTTATTTGCAGTTTATTGATGGCTGTTGCCTGTTACTGGTTCAGTATTTCTGAAACCATGTTATCTGCCAGTGCATCCCGTGCGTTTATGGGGGTGGTAACTTCACCCGTTATTGTGGTTTGTATGACCCTGGCAAGTCGCTGGTTTCCGGAACGCTATTTTCCAACTCTGGCAGGGTTGATAGAGGCTTTTGCTTTAGCGGGCGGTGGGCTTGGTCCCCTGATTCTGCCTAATCTCATGGAGGCATTTGGCTGGCAGGGTGCTATGCAGGCAGCGGCAATATTTGGTGTCGTTCTTGCGGCCATGATCGCCATTTTTGTTAAAAGTACTCCGCCTGTATCCGTTAGTGATGTGAGACTGCACGAAGTAACATGCGGGGCTGACCTTGAGATCGAGAAGGTGGATACATCTCCATTTGATCGAGTCTCTTTTTCACTGTGTTGCATGTATGGTTTTGGGCTTTTTGCCGTCATTACCAGCTTTGGTGGGTTGTGGGGAATACCGTTCTTTTATGAGCGTTTTCCAGGTGAGCAGGAAGCGGTTGCTGATATGGTTGCCCTGGTTTTTGTCGGTGCTGCTATTGGTGCTCCCTTGTTAGGCTGGTTGGCCTGTCAAGTGGGCTCTACACGAAAAGTGATGATGGCGTGTGCTGTCATTTCTCCGATTTTCTTCAGTATGCTGATTTTTTGCCAGTGTTCAATGCTGGTTATGGCGCTCATTTGCTTTATGTGCGGGATCAGCAGTGGAGGGTATATGCTGGCATTCTCTGTTGTCAAAAGTATTAGTCCAGCTGAACGGGTGGGGGTCTTGCTGGCGATCACCAATGGTTCCATGCTCTTGGCGGGCCCTGTTATGCAGCTATTGATTGGCTTTATTCTGGAAGGAATTGGACATGATGGTTTGAGTGCTTTATCAATTCAGGACTATCAACTGGCCTTTGTTCCTTTATTGCTCTGTCAGTTGCTGGCGCTGATCGTAGCGGTTTGCCTGAAAAAACAGTAATTCTTCTACCCATTGCTGGTGGTTGGCGCTATCCTAACCCGTTTTTTATTCAATGCTTTCAGCTTATAAACCTTCGCCAGAACGCTTAACTGGCGAAGGGTTGTACCTCTTGGATGGATAATGCCGTTACTTAGATTCGAAAAAGTCAGTCTGGCCTATGGTGACCAGCCTCTGCTTGATCATGCGGAGTTTCAGATTCGGAAAGGTGAGAGAGTCTGCTTGCTGGGGCGTAATGGCGCGGGTAAGTCCACCATGATGAAGCTGGTATCTGGGGCTATCTTGCCAGATGATGGCACGTTATGGAGGAAGCCGGGGCTGAAGGTTGGGGTTCTTAATCAGGATCTTCCTGATCAGGATGAGAAGAAGGTATACGATGTGGTGGCTTCTGGCCTGGAAGCAGTTGGTGATTTAATCAGCCGTTACCATAGCCTGTCTATGAATATCAGCACCGATGCTGATATGAAAGCTCTCGAAAAAGTTCAGCAGCAGTTGGAATCAGTGGATGGCTGGAGTCTGAGCCTGAAAGTGGATACCGTCATTCAAAAGCTTGGCTTGCCTGCTGAAAAACAGATGAAAGAGTTATCTGGTGGCTGGCGGCGCAGAGTTGAGTTGGCTAGAGCCTTGGTGGGCGACCCCGATCTTTTGTTACTGGATGAGCCCACTAACCACCTGGATATCATCGCCATTGACTGGCTTGAGAAGCAACTGAAAGATTTTTCCGGGGCATTGCTTTTCATCACTCACGACCGCTCATTCCTACAGTCTCTGGCAACACGTATTATCGAGTTGGATCGGGGACAATTGACCAGTTGGGAATGTGATTATGCCACTTTCCTGGAACGCAAAGCCCATGCCCTTGAGGTTGAGGCTGAGCAGAATGCGTTGTTTGATAAAAAGCTGGCACAGGAAGAGGTCTGGATACGCCAGGGCATTAAAGCCCGTCGTACCCGTAATGAAGGTCGGGTTCGTGACTTGGAAAAGCTCAGAGCAGAGCGTAGTCAGCGTCGTGAAGTTCAGGGTAATGCCAGCTTTGGGCTGGAGCAGGGTGAGTCTTCTGGCAAGTTAGTACTCGAAGCGAAGAATATCTCCCAGTCATTTGATAATCATACGGTTATCAAAGACTTTAGTCTTCGTCTTATGCGTGGTGACAAAGTTGGCCTGATTGGCGCAAACGGGGCGGGAAAGTCAACGTTACTCAGTATTTTTCTGGGTAATCTGAGTCCTGAGTCGGGTTCTGTCAAAATGGGAACCAAGCTTGAAGTGGCCTACTTTGATCAGTTGAGAAATCAGCTGGATCTTGAGAAAACGGTGATTGATAACGTGGCTGAAGGACGGGAGAGCATCACCATTAACGGTGCCAGTCGTCATATTATTAGCTATCTGGGCGATTTCTTGTTTCCGCCCGGGCGCTGTCGTGTTCCGGTTAAAGCGTTATCCGGAGGGGAGCGTAACCGACTGCTGTTGGCGCGATTGTTTAGTAAACCGGCCAACCTGTTGGTGATGGACGAACCGACTAACGATCTGGATATTGAAACTCTGGAGTTGTTGGAATCATTACTGGTTGAATTTACTGGCACAATGTTGTTGGTGAGCCACGATAGAACTTTCCTGGACAATGTAGTTTCGAGTTCACTGGTGTTTGAGCCGGGTGGTCATGTCAGTGATTATGTCGGTGGGTTTGATGATTGGCTGCGACAGGGTGGTGCAATTTCACGGCTGGTTGCTGAAACTGCAGTTAGTAAAAAAGAAGAAAAAACAAAATCTGTGCCTGCGCCATCAGGCGCTGAAAACAAACCAGCTAAAAAGAAGCTCAGTTATAAACTTCAGCGTGAGCTGGATGCTTTGCCGGGTGAAATTGAAACGCTTGAAGAGGAGTTGACTGAGCTGGAAGCTAAAACGGCTGAGTCGGCTTTCTATCAGGGAGATCAAGGCGAGGTTCAGGATGTCCTGAACAGACTTGCAGAGATAAATGAACTGATCGAAGAGAAAATGGAGCGTTGGGAAGAGCTGGATAATATGTAGCGCCCTTTAGCCAAAAGCCACGGAGATTATTCTTGATCTACGTGGCTTTTTTCTGATTTTACAGTGGTCCTAAAAACGGTGGAAAAGGGTTAACTCTGATTTTTGCCAACTCTTACTGCCAGCACATCACAGTTGGCACCATGAAGAATACTGGTTGAAGTAGAGCCAAGAATAAGAGCCAGTCCATGACGACCATGACTACCAACGACAATCAGGTCAACATCAGACTCTTCTGCAATTCGATGAACTTCACGCTCTGGTCGTCCATAAACGACGTGTTGCTCACCTTTCTTTAGATGGATTGAGTCCGCAAGACGGGCAATACGCTCTCTCGCCTGCTCAGTGATCTCATCTTGCAGTGTTGTGAGATCAAGGGGAATGTCACTGCCATAAGCAACACTCAGTGGTTCTACCACATGAACCATGGTAAGCCTGGCCTGGTTTTTTTCGGCAATGGATTTGGCTTTATCGAGCACCTCGTCGGCTTCGTCGGACAAATCAATCGCAACCAGAATGTGCTTGTAAAGGCTCATAAGCTGTCTTCCTTCTTCAATAAATGCAAAAAGTGATCCGCCCGTTTTCTAACACCTGGATGGCCAGACCGCTGTCGCGATTTCCTCAGTACAATCAGTCGAATGGCTTGAATGTTTCAGCGTTTGTGTGAAAGCTTCTCAAGCCATGGCATTTCTATTGTAAGGCCAATTGCGGTTTTATTCATGGTTTTATTCGCTCTCTGTCAGGTAATTATCAGAAACAATGATCCAGATTCTGAATCTCAACGTTCCTGTGTGTATAGTCTTGTGTAAGTATGGGAAAATGCGGCATCTTCATAGGCTTTCAGGCTTGACTTTAAACACCATTTCACAGAAGGTAAGCACTGAATTCAAACAAGCGTATGAATTTGCATGAAGGAACTTTGTTTCTGCCCAGGGTCAGTAGGACAGTCTCAAGTCCGTCAGGCTCCCGTGTAAAGTCAGGAAGTAAAGCAATAATAATCAGATAGCTGCCATAGTTAATGTCATATAAAGGTTTGAGGGGATTAAAAAACTGCTCTCATACAGGCATGTGGCTTGTCTATCTATCTTCAAATCCGAAAGGAGAAGTTCATGATCTACCAGGGGAAGGCGTTCAGGGTTCTGCCTGTGGAAGATGGTATCGCCGAACTGCAGTTCAATCTCGACGGTGAAAGTGTCAATAAATTCAGCCGTTCTGCCATTGAGGACCTTGCCGAGGCACTGGATGCCATTCGTGCTGATAAGGGTATAAAGGGTCTGATACTCACCAGTGGCAAGGACGTTTTTATCGTTGGTGCTGATATCAATGAGTTCACACAGACGTTCAAGCAAGATGATGAAACATTATTTGCCGAATTGATGTCGGTAAATAATGTATTCTCCAGTTTTGAAGATCTTGATATGCCGACCGTTGCGGCAGTCAATGGTATAGCGTTGGGTGGCGGCTTTGAGATTTGCCTGTGTGCGGACTACCGGTTACTTTCAACAGACGCAAAAGTTGGATTGCCTGAAGTCAAGTTGGGCATCTACCCGGGATGGGGTGGTACTGTCAGGCTGCCACGTATTATTGGTGCTGATAATGCGGTGGAATGGATTGCCAGTGGTAAGGAATACCGTCCTGATTCAGCTCTGAAGGTCGGGGCTGTTGATGGGGTGGTTGCTCCGGAGAAGTTGAAAGACTCAGCTGTTGCCCTGATTCGCAGCTGTATCGCCGGGGAGCTGGATTACAAAGCCCGGAAGCAGGAGAAGAAAGATAAGCTGAAACTGCCGCCTGTTGAAGCGATGATGGTATTTGAAACAACCGCTGCTGTGGTTAAACAGCAGGCGGGGCCACATATGCTTGCACCCATTGCTTCCGTCAAAACGATTCAGAAGCATGCTTTTATGGAGCGTGACAAAGCGCTTGAAGCTGAGGCGAAAGGCTTTATCAAGCTCGCTAAATCTTCTGTATGTGATGCGCTGGTTGGCCTGTTCCTTAATGACCAGCAGTTGAAGAAAAAAGCAAAGGCTTCGTCAAAGCTGGCCGGTGAAACCAATAAGGCTGCTGTTCTTGGTGCGGGTATTATGGGTGGTGGTATTGCCTATCAATCAGCCCTGAAAGGTACGCCTATTTTAATGAAGGACATCAATCAGGATGGCCTTGATCTGGGACTTGCTGAAGCCACTAAGCTGCTTTCCAAACGGGTGGCTAAAGGCCGTATGGATGCTGGTAAGATGGGGGGAGTGCTTAATAGCATTGTGCCTACATTGTCGTTTGGCGATTTTGGCTCCGTCGATGTGGTGGTTGAGGCTGTTGTTGAAAACGCCAAGGTTAAAAAAGCGGTATTGGCAGAAGTTGAAAGCCAGGTTTCAGAAAATACCGTGCTGACATCCAATACCTCGACCATCTCAATTACTGAACTTGCCAGTGATCTGAAGCGGCCGGAACAGTTCTGTGGTATGCACTTCTTTAATCCTGTTCATGCTATGCCTCTGGTTGAGGTGATTCGTGGTGAGAAAACCAGTGAAGCGTCTGTCGCGACCGTTGTAGAGTACGCTCGGAAAATGGGCAAAACACCGGTGGTTGTCAATGACTGCCCAGGATTTATGGTGAACCGGGTCCTTTTTCCATACTTTGGTGGGTTCTCTGCCTTGCTTCGTGATGGTGCGGATTTTAAACAGGTTGATAAGGTCATGGAGCGCTTTGGCTGGCCAATGGGGCCTGCCTATTTGCTGGATGTGGTGGGTATTGATACGGGTATTCATGCTGAAGGGGTTATGTCCGAAGGCTATCCGGACCGAATGAAGCGTGACTTCAAAACGGCACTGGATGTGATGTTTGAGAATAAGCGTTTTGGCCAGAAAAATGGTGCTGGTTTCTATCAGTATGAGCAGGATAAAAGAGGTAAACCGAAGAAGGTCGTTGATGAGTCGGTTTATGCTTTGCTGGATGAAGTCTGTGCACAGAGCAAGGCTTTTGATGATGAGGAAATCATTGCCCGTATGATGATCCCTCTTTGCATGGAGACAGTACGGACGCTTGAGGATGGTATTGTTGAATCGGTGGCAGAGGCGGATATGGCACTGATTATGGGAATTGGCTTCCCTCTCTTCCGGGGTGGTGCATTGAAATATATGGACAGTATGGGCGTTGCCGAGTTTGTTGAGCTGGCAGATAAGTACGCTCACATCAGTCCACTGTATGCACCGACTGACAAGCTTCGGGAAATGGCTCGTGAAGGCAGGACGTTTTACGGTCAATAGGCCTTCTTCTACGATTTTGAACCATTTTCAGGGAATATAAGAGAGAGAATACCATGAGCCTGAATCCAAGAGATGCTGTAATTGTTGATTATGGGCGTACCCCGATGGGGCGTTCCAAGGGTGGGATGTACCGTAATGTGCGGGCAGATACTCTATCTGCAGAGCTGATTACTGGCGTGCTTAACCGAAATCCTGAGTTGAACCCTGCTGAAGTGGAAGATGTTATCTGGGGTTGTGTTAACCAGACTCTGGAGCAGGGGTGGAATATCGCCCGGATGGCGTCGTTGATGACACCCATCCCTCATACATCAAGTGCCCAGACCGTAAGCCGTCTGTGTGGTTCATCCATGAGTGCTCTGCACACAGCCGTGCAAGCCATTCAAAGCAATAACGGCGACGTTTTTGTTGTGGGTGGTGTCGAGCATATGGGACACGTGGGCATGATGCATGGTGTTGATCCAAACCCGAGACTTTCTAAGTATGGCGCCAAAGCTGCAGGCATGATGGGGCTGACGGCGGAAATGCTCGGAACGATGCATGGTATTAGTCGTCAGGCACAGGACGAATTTGGTGCTCGTTCACACCAGAGGGCCTGGGCAGCGACTGAGGCCGGTAATTTCAAAGATGAGATTATTCCAATGCAAGGGCACGATGCTGATGGCAATCTTAGTCTTTTCAGGCAGGATGAGACTATTCGTCCAGAGACTACGGCAGAAGGTTTGTCTCAGCTTAAGCCAGCATTTAACCCGAAAGGTACAGTAACCGCTGGAACGTCTTCCCAGATTACTGATGGTGCTTCCTGTATGATCGTAATGTCTGCACAGCGGGCAAAAGATCTCGGCCTGCAACCCATGGCTGTGGTCAGAGCTATGGCAGTGGCGGGTGTTGATCCTTCGATCATGGGGTATGGTCCGGTTCCAAGTAGTAAAAAGGCATTGAAACGTGTGGGGCTGACCATTGACGATATTGATCAGGTTGAGTTAAACGAGGCTTTTGCAGCACAGGCATTGCCTGTGCTGAAAGATCTGAAGCTACTCGATAAAATGGATCAAAAAGTAAACCTGAATGGTGGTGCTATTGCACTTGGGCATCCATTTGGCTGTTCTGGGGCACGTATATCCGGAACACTGCTGAATGTCATGAAGCAAAATGGTGGAACGTTGGGACTGGCAACCATGTGTGTAGGCCTTGGTCAGGGTATAACAACCATTTTTGAGCGCGTTTGATACTTCAGATGGATGAGTTGAGGTCGGGGACTCTTTTCTCATGACCTCAACAACACTGAATCTGTGGCCCGGGTTTCCCGGGCTTTTTCGTTTCATTATCGACTCATTGAATCATCTTTTTGCTTTCATTGGTTTAAGGTGCTTGATTTGTGAGCTAATGAATGACAATGATTGTATTGGAAAAAAGCGGATTTTTTCCTATGGTTGAGAGTCTTGTAAATTCATGCTAAGCGTTTAATGGCTTCTGCCGCTACTGATTATCAAGAAAATATTATCACGTGTAAGCAGTTTTGATGTGATGATTGGTGGAATTACTTGTTGGCAGACCATTTGTGCAGAGGATGGTTTGATTAAAATGTCAGCGGAAAATTCGAGTTGGATATTGGCTTCAGCGTGCAAGAAACAAGGCTTTCTCTGGATTCTTCCAGAGGAATAACCCAGAGCTTTACGGGAAAGAGGTTGATGGTTTTCCTTGACCGATTATTGACTTCGCCTTATATATTGAAGCAATTTCTATCCCGGCTTTTCTTGTTCTGGCGATAAGCTCTATTTCAGCAGATCTGAATATTCAGTATGATGGGCGATTTATCTGCTCGCAGATCTGACCAGCCAGAACATTGGAACAGATGACAGGACGTGTAAGGCAGCATGGGTAAATCGCTAGTTATTGTGGAGTCGCCAGCCAAGGCGAAAACCATCAACAAATATTTGGGCAAAGACTTTGTTGTCAAATCCAGCGTGGGTCACATCCGGGATTTGCCAACGGCGGGTGGTCCTAAAAAAACCGTGGATGCAAAGGCCAGGGCGAAGGCTGCTGCTGAGTCAAAGAAGCTCTCACCTGAGGAACGTGAGCGTCGTAAAAAGGTTAAAGCCCGTGAGCAGTTGATTGAACGCATGGGTATTAACCCTGATAAGGGCTGGGAAGCACACTATCAGGTTCTACCTGGCAAGGAGAAGGTGGTTGATGAGCTGACTCGTTTGGCTGAAGGTGCCGACACCATTTATCTTGCGACGGATTTGGACCGGGAGGGAGAAGCGATTGCCTGGCATCTGCAGCAGGCTATTGGCGGAGAGCCAGGGCGTTTTCGGCGTGTTGTTTTCAATGAGATTACCAAGAAAGCCATTCAATCTGCGTTTGAATCCCCCGGTCAGCTAAACCAGGATCGTGTTGATGCCCAACAAGCACGCCGTTTCCTGGATCGTGTTGTTGGCTATATGGTTTCTCCGCTTCTCTGGGCAAAGATTGCCCGGGGGTTGTCTGCAGGGCGGGTTCAGTCTGTTGCTGTTAAGTTGATTGTTGAACGCGAGAGAGAAGTTCGTAGCTTTGTTCCAGAGGAGTATTGGGAAGTTTACGCAGACCTTTCTGCAGCAGGGAAAGATGCTGTTCGCTTTCAGGTAATGAAAGAGAATGGGGTTAACTTCAGGCCAACCAATAAGGCTGAAACAGATAAAGCGCTGGCTTTGCTTGAGCAGGGTCAATACTCCCTGACAAGCCGTGAAGATAAGCCGACACAGAGTAAACCTTCTGCCCCATTTATCACATCAACTCTGCAGCAGGCTGCGAGTACCCGACTTGGATTCAGTGTCAAAAAGACGATGATGCTGGCCCAGCGCCTCTATGAGGCTGGGTATATTACCTATATGAGAACGGATTCCACCAATTTGAGTCAGGATGCTGTGGACAGTGCCCGTTCTTTTATCACCAAGCAGTATGGTGAGCACTATTGTCCTGATAATCCGAACATCTATAGCAGTAAAAAGGGTGCTCAGGAGGCTCATGAGGCCATACGTCCATCCAGTGTTACATTACAGCCAGATAGCCTTTCCGGGATGGAGCGTGATGCTGAGCGGCTTTATGACCTTATCTGGCGCCAGTTTGTAGCTTGCCAGATGACGCCAGCTGAGTATCTCAGTACCTCACTGACTGTCGATGTTAAAGGTTTTCAGCTTAAGGCTAAGGGGCGAACCCTGAAGTTTGATGGTTATACCCGGGTACAGAAGCCAATGGCTCGTAAGGGAGAGGATACTATCCTGCCGGACCTTCAAAAAGGTATTCCTCTTGATCTTCAGAAGATCGACCCGAAGCAGCTATTCACCCGACCACCTGCTCGGTTTAGTGAAGCCGCTCTTGTGAAGGAGTTAGAGAAGCAGGGTATTGGCCGACCATCGACTTATGCTTCCATTATCTCAACTATTCAGGATCGTGGTTACGCCTCGGTTAAAAATCGCCGCTTTTACGCAGAAAAGATGGGGGATATCGTTACTGACCGCTTGAATGAGTCTTTCCATGAGCTTATGGATTATCACTTTACAGCTCGGATGGAAGAAAAGCTGGATGATATCGCTGAAGGTGAAAAAAACTGGAAGCAGGTCCTGGATGATTTTTACTCTGACTTTACCCTTCAGCTGGCGCAGGCTGAACAGGTTGACGGTGGGATGCGGGCTAATGAACCCTCCCTGACGGATATTGAATGTCCGACCTGCAGTCGCCCCATGATGATTCGCACTGCTTCTACTGGTGTGTTTTTGGGCTGTTCTGGTTATGCTTTGCCTCCGAAAGAGCGCTGTAAAACGACCATCAATCTGGTTCCGGGTGAAGAAGCGGAAGATGCGGATGATGAAAATGCAGAAGTGAATGCTCTGCGTGCTATGCATCGTTGTCCGAAATGCTCTACTGCCATGGAGAGTTACCTTATTGATGAACATCGTAAGCTCCATGTCTGTGGTAATAACCCCGATTGCTCTGGTTATGATGTAGAGCAGGGTAGTTATAAGCTGAAAGGCTATGATGGTCCAATTCTCGAATGTGATAAGTGTGGTAGTGAGATGCAGCTTAAGACAGGCCGTTTTGGCAAGTACTTTGGCTGTACTAACAGTGAGTGTAAAAATACGCGGAAGCTACTTAAAAGTGGTGAAGCAGCTCCACCTAAAATGGAGCCTGTTCCAATGCCAGAGCTTAAGTGTGTCAAGGTTGAAGATCACTATATCCTGCGGGATGGAGCCTCTGGCCTGTTCCTGGCTGCCAGTCAGTTTCCCAAGAATCGGGAAACCCGGGCACCTCTTGTTGCTGAGCTATTGCCTCATCAGGCTATGATTGATCCTAAATATGGCTATCTTATGGATGCTCCCCGCCAGGACCCTGATGGTAACCCTTCAATTATTCGATACAGTCGTAAGACAAAACAGCAATATGTTATGTCTGAAGTAGAGGGTAAGGCTACCGGCTGGAGTGCTACCTATGAGGATGGTAGGTGGAATGAAAAGCAGACCAAAAAGCGTCAATCCAGTTAGATTTATCTCAAACTTTTGATTCATCAGACAGGGCTATTAAGCCCTGTTGTACTATGGCTGTTGTTAACTGTTTGCCGGGCTGCTCGAAAGTGTGTCCGGTAAATTGCTGGAGTTGGTTATGACAAACAACTGGCAGGGATATACCAATAAAATGCTCTTTCACTCCCGTTTGTTGATGGAAGCCTGGGAGGATGCTGATGAGCTTGCCAAACCTGCGTTTCGTGAAGCGTGTCTGAATGCTATGGTTCAGGCTTATCAGTCACTGCTTGCTGAAATCATGACTAGTTACCGTTTACCGGTAAACCAGCTACCTACCCTGGATGAAGCGATAAATAGTGTTCACCATAAAGGAGAGGTTTCTTCTGAATTACAGTACATTGAGAAGCTTGAACAGCATGATTCCTGGTTATCGGCTTTATTGAAGAATCATCAGGAGTGCTCGATGCCTATCCAGCGTAAGAGTATCAATTGTAATGAAATTCCGCTCTTCAATGCCAATAGTGTCCGGCTTGATCAGCCAGAGGGTTTTCTTTCTGTACTTGGATTCCTGAAAGAGCTGGTCACCTATAGCCGTAACTTCAGTCTTGAGTGGTGAATTGCGGTAAAGATGCTGGTTTTATTGTTGCCAGTTGATATTCAAATGCAGATCCTGCTCAGTGTCTTGAAAGCCACTAAAGGCTCATGCACAATGCTTTTTTGCTAATCACATAATTCTGGTGTCACTAACTATGTCAGCGTCGTTTCTTGAAATTGTTGAGTTACCTTCAGGTGAAATCGTGTTGCGTCGCAGCGATGAAGAGAGCGCTGAGCCACTAGTGACTATGTCATTTTCTCAGGAACTCCTTGATTTTCTTCAGGGTGATCAGGTAGAGGTTGCCAGAGCAATGCTGGATGCCTGTATTGCTGAAGTAGGACGAAAAACAGAAGCTGAAGCTGAAGAACACATCCCTGAAAACCGTATTCTTCATTAATCTGCCTTAACCCTGTCCCCTGTTTCGGATAGCTAAACCCTGGCAGCGACCTGAGCGGGCAGCGGACTCCAGCTCGGAGAGTGTTGTGCTATCCATTTGGTTAATCCAACTGACTACAGTATGACTGGTTCCTGAGGCCAGAGCCTTGCGTGTGAGTTTTAACGGATCTGATTGTGCAGAAGGGTTGAGAACCTGTAGACGATGTCGGCTGATGCCGGAAGCTTTCAGCCAGTTTATTGTGCTTCTGGCCTGTTCACTGGACAATATCAAAGTAAGCCAGCGCTGATCCTGATCATTGGCCAGTTCATTCAGAACTGACTTTAAAAAACGTCCTGACTGCCATGGTGGCCCTGAGAGAATCAGCTCATCAATAAAGCTTGCAGGCTCATTGTCAAGGAAGGCGCAGCTTCCGCTCTGGTTGAATGATGATGTTAATGCTTGCATGTCAGGTCCTCTACAACAGGGATCGTTAGGGACAAAGCTCTAGTTCCTGATAACCCCCACGCTCAGCCCTTCGATGGCAAAGGCATCAACGCTGAGATCTACTTCAATCGTTTGGAACTCTTCATTTTCCGGGTGAAGGTAAACCCTGTTCTTGATTTGTTCGAAACGCTTAACGGTGACTTCATCTTCAATTCTGGCTACGACAATCTGACCATTGGATGCTGTTGATGTTTTATGGACGGCCAGTAGGTCGCCATCAAGGATTCCGATATCTTTCATGCTCATGCCTTTGACGCGCAGCATGAAGTCTGCTTTTGGTGAAAAAAAATCGGGATTGATTGACAGGTGGTCTTCTATATGTTCCTGGGCAAGAATGGGACTTCCTGCTGCAACCTGTCCTACAATAGGGAGGCCAGAGAGTTCTGTGCCAGGCACACGAATACCTCTTGATGCTCCAGGGGTGATTTCAATGGCTCCCTTGCGGGCAAGGGCTCTGAGATGCTCTTCCGCAGCGTTGGGCGATTTGAAACCGAATGTCTGTGCTATCTCTGCACGAGTTGGAGGAAAACCGGTTTCTTCTATATGTGACTTGATCAGTTCTAGGATCTCAGTCTGGCGCTTGGTCAATTTATACATGTTTAGGTCTGTGTTTTTATACAGTACATGTAATTATATACAGTATTTTGTTGGCTGCAACTATCAGAACTTATTAATCTAACTTGATGTTTCAGTTGGCAAACGTTAGTTTTAAACAAATGTTTACAATGGAGGTTATTCAGGCATGTCACAGTCAGCGACAGTAGACAGGATTCTGGACGCTGCAGAGAAGTTATTTGCTGAGCATGGGTTTGCAGAGACCTCCCTGCGTTCAATTACCAGTAAGGCTGGTGTTAACCTGGCCGCTGTTAATTATCACTTCGGTTCAAAAAAATCCCTCATTCAGGCAGTCTTTTCCAGGTTTCTTGATCCTTTTGTCAGCAATCTTTCCCAGGCACTGGTCAAATATCAGGATAATAACGATGCGATTGATCTGGAAGAAATTCTCCATTTGCTGGTGGATCAGATCATGGCCGTTAAGCCACGTAGTCCAGAAGATCTTTCAGTCTGTATGCGACTCATTGGGCTGGCATACACCCAGGGGCAGGGTCATCTGAAAAAATATTTGCGAGAGGTCTACGGGGAAGTATTCCAAGCCTATCTTCAGTTGTTGGTAAAAGCATGTCCGGATTTACCAATGGGTGACTTGTTCTGGAGAGTTTACTTTATACTCGGGTCAGCCGTTTTTACCCTTTCAGGGGCAAATGCGCTGCGAGCTATCGCTGAAAGTGATTACGGAGTCGACTATGAGCTGGAAGAGATCATGAGGAAGATGGTTCCTTTCATGGCAGCAGGCCTTAGGGCACACACCTGACATATCATTTAGCGATAAGAGAGTTTATAACCGATGCATCTTACTGTTCATATTGCCAGCCAGGAGATGGTGCTTCACGAGAAGGACGGCAAGCGCAGTGTTTATTCTATTTCTACAGCGAGCAAAGGAACCGGGCAGCAGGAGGGTAGCTGGCAAACCCCTCTTGGACTTCATGTTATCAGGGCCAAAATTGGTGGTGGGCTGCCTGTTAACTCAGTGTTTGTCAGTCGCCGTTTTACAGGTGAGATTTATTCGCCTGAACTCCGAAAACAGTACCCTGGAAGAAAGGACTGGATATTAACCAGAATATTATGGCTCAGTGGTCTGGAGCCCGGGTATAACCGGCATGGAAATGTCGATACTATGCGGCGGTATATCTATATTCACGGGTCTCCGGATACTGCAGTTATGGGTGAACCAGGCTCCCGGGGGTGTATTCGTATGCATGGCAAAGATATTCTTGATTTGTATGATCGTATTGATGCAGGCGTTAAAATCGATATACAGCTTACCTGATACCCTTATTATACGTATTCGCAGGAGGCTCTGATGCCTGAAGGGCAAAACAGAGGTGTTCTTCTGGTTGATCTTGAGGGGACACAGTTAACGACAGAAGAAGAATCGTTACTGCTTCTTGAAAGTATCGCAGGTGTAGTGCTTTTCTCGAGAAACTACCAAAGTCGGGGGCAATTAATCAGCCTGACCAGTGAAATACGTAAGTTACGTCCTGACATCTTGATATGCGTAGATCAGGAAGGTGGACGAGTTCAGCGCTTTATTAAGGGGTTTACACGGCTTCCACCTGCAATGGCATACAGTCAGTATGATCAATACCTTCAACAGGAAATTGCCCTTGAGTCAGGGTGGCTGATGGCGTCGGAACTTCTTGCTTGTGGTGTTGATCTATGTCTTGGCCCGGTTCTAGATATTGACCACGGTCGAACCGATATCGTGGGGAATAGGGCTTTTGGTCATTCTCATGAACAAGTTGTTAAGCTGGCTGCGGCATGGATTGATGGTGTTCATGATGCAGGAATGTCTGTGGTCATTAAACACTTTCCGGGACATGGCAATGTTGATGATGACTCTCATCTGAGTTTACCTGTCGATCAACGCTCGCTTGAACTAATTGAACAGACAGATTTGCAAACGTTTAAAGCCATGATTGACAGGGGGGGGGTTGAGGCAGTGATGCCTGCTCACATACTTTTTCCCGCTATTGATGAAGCGCCTGTCGGTTTTTCATCAAAGTGGTTGCAAACTATTTTGAGAGGTCGACTTCGGTATGATGGCCTGATCATGAGTGATTGTCTTTCCATGGAAGGTGCGGCCGCTCTTGGTGGCTATTCCGAACGTGCTCAAGCAGCTCTGGAGGCTGGCTGTGATTTATTGATTGTTTGTGATCGGCAAGGTGTTCTGGATGTGTTGAATGGTTTGGAACCCCTTAAGTTGAAAGGTCCGGGTCCATTTCATTTGATGCCTGGTCGTTATCCTGACTGGGAACAGCTTGTTTCATCCAGTCGTTATCAGGATATTCAGCAGTTACTAATCAATAGTGCACATCATTGCTAAGGTGTTAAGTACCCAGCATATGAAATCGAACATTTCTGGCTTATTGGACAGTTGTTATGCAAGGCTCAATGGCAGGAGCAGTTGTCGAGAGCGGCTGTTCAGTGTCTCAGGAAATATGATTTGACTTGTTGGGTACTTAAAGACATTTGTTATGTGGAAGCTCATGGTTATTACTGGCTGCGTCTCAATAGCATAAAATTAACTTTAATTTTTTTAGCGTTTTATATTACTTTCAGCATTTCCCATTAGGCTTCTGTCACTGCTCCATCCCATTTCTTTAAGGTTTTCCATTACGATTTATGGTGTAACAATGGACTTTTCTTCACTTATGGCAGGTAACACTCCTGAATGGCTATTTCAGGCTGTAATTGCTGTCATTCTTACTGCAGTTATCCGATTTCTTACTGGCAAGTTGTTTAGCAAGTTGATGACGAAAGCAGAAGCTACTCAGAATTTCTGGGATGACGCACTGCTCTCTGCAGGCCAAAAGCCAGTTTATCTTTTTATTTGGGTTGCTGGACTTAGTTGGTCAGCAGAAGAAATATGGGAAGGGACAGGCAATACTATTTTTGAAAAGTTGCTCAGTTTTCGGGATCTACTGGTTATCATCCTTTTCTGCTGGGTTTTTATCTCATTTATCAAAGCATTAGAGTATCGTTACCTACAGGTTGAGCATAAAAAGAAACTGGATCAAACATCGGTCGTTGCTTTGGGGCGGCTTATGCGGGTTGCCGTGATAATCACAGGTGTTCTGGTTGCAATGCAGGCGCTGGGATACAGTTTGTCAGGTATTCTGGCATTCGGTGGTGTTGGCGGGCTTGCTGTTGGTTTTGCCGCTAAGGATATGCTGGCCAACTTCTTTGGCGGTTGGATGATCTATGTTGATAAGCCATTTCGGGTGGGAGACTGGATTAGCTCTCCGGATAAAAACATAGAGGGGACGGTTGAATATATTGGTTGGCGTCAAACCCGAATTCTGACATTCTCACGGCGGCCTCTCTACGTTCCAAACGCAACGTTCATGAATATTTCGGTTGAAAACCCGTCCAGAATGCAGAACCGCAGAATTAAACAGGTTTTTGGATTACGTTACTGTGACAGTGAAAACGTTGGACCCATACTTGAAGAGGTTAGAAGTTATCTGCAGAGGCACGATGGTATCGATCAGGACAAGATTATTATGGTCAACTTTATTCGTTTTGGTGCTTCCAGTCTTGATTGTCAGATATATTGTTTCACTAAAACGACGGATTGGGCGACTTACCTTCTGATACAGGAAAAAGTTTTGTTGGAAATTGTTCAGATTATTCATCGTAATGGCGCTGATATTGCCTTTCCGACACGTACCCTCGATGTTCCTGTAGAGACTAAGAAAGAGCAGGAATCTTTTGAATATCGAATTAAAACATCTATCCAGGAAGGTGCTAAAGTTTAGGTATTTCAATCAATTATATTGTTTTTTTTTGTTTAATTCTCTACTTCTGGTGTTTATAAAAAGGCTCTGAAAATCAGTCCAGCTACAATTTATTAAAATATAAGTTGAAGCTGGCTGTTGAGTTTTTGGAATGAATACTGGATTTATCACTTTTTACTACCACCTTTTAATCGCTTTTTTACTCGCAGCCGTTGCGTTCTATGGGCTTAAGTGGCTGATCATGAGGTGGCGAGCTGAACAACAGGCAGGCATAAGGCCTCTTGTGGCGAATACCTTTCGCAGGCCCGTGCTGACGATTCCCTGGTTGTTTTTTATTTTGTATTCAGCGCATTTCTGGCCAGGACTTGAAAGCTCAGAGTTTAATGAATCACTAATACTGATCCAGAAAATTCTTCTTGTCGTCTATCCAGCCTGGTTTATCTGGGAAGTCAGTTTGAATATGGAAGGGCTGCTGAATACTGCGGATGGTCGTTGGGCGGGGAGGCTATCCTATTCAGTTATTGCGCGATCCATTCAATTGCTTATCGTTATCACTACGTTATTGAGCCTCGCTCAAGTCTTTGGATACAGGCTTTCGACGCTTTTAGCTTTTGGTGGTATTGGTGGAATTATTCTTGGTCTAGCGGCCAAAGATTGGTTGGCTAACTTCTTTGGCGGGCTGATGCTAATGTTGGATCGCCCATTTACTGAAGGTGACTGGATTCGTTCTCCAGATCGCGCGATTGAGGGACACGTTGAAAAAGTAGGGTGGAGGTTGACAAAGATTCGGACTTTTGACCGTAGACCAATCTATGTCCCTAACTCAATTTTTACAGGCATTGTTGTCGAAAATGCCACTCGTATGCGCAATCGACGCATGGTTGAAAATTTTTATCTTCGTTATGAAGATTTTGAAAAAATACCTAATATCCTCAGACGTATAGATGAACTTCTTCAGCTGGTTTCTGAGGTTGATAATAAAGAGCCACATTACGCGGTGTTCATTCGTTATGACGATTCTGCTTTGCTTTGTCAGGTTCGGGCTCATATCACGAGAACAGACCGTGTTGGTTTTCTCAAAGTTCAAGAGTCTATTCTTCTATTAATAGCAAAGGCTGTAACTGAGGCTGGTGCATCATTTGCCTACCCGACTCGAAGGATTTTGTCGAATGGGCCGATAACATAGTAGCTATATTCAATATAATGCAGACTGATAAGAATACTGATGGATATATTGATCGTTGAGGACGCACGTGATCAGAGAATGATGCTTGCTGTGGTTTTGAAAAAGCAGGGGCACCGTGTCTTTGAAGCATCAGATGGATATGAAGCACTGAATATTATAGAAAGCCATCCTAATATCAGAATTGTTATCAGTGACTGGATGATGCCCAATATGGATGGCATAGCGCTCTGTGAAGCTATTAGAAAGAGCCATATTGGATACTATGTTTACTTCATGCTGTTAACAGGCAAATCTGATCGTCAGGCAATGGTTGAAGGGATTAACCGTGGTGCTGATGACTTTATTAATAAGCCTATTGATTTTGATGAGCTTAGTGCCCGTTTAAATGCCGGCATTCGCATTATTGAATTGAAGGCTGCTCTTGAAAACAAAATTGATACGATTGAGAAAGATCTGGAGTCTGCAGCAGAGACTCAGGCTCGCCTTCTTTCTGAACCTGCCAAAATTCAACATGTTGATTTTAATTGGTATTTCAAGCCAAGCCGCTTTCTTGGTGGGGACATGTTTGGCTACCAGGCGCTTGATGGAGAAACCCTTAGCTTTTATCAGCTGGACGTAGCCGGTCACGGAATTCCATCGGCGTTATTCTCTTTTTCTCTTAATAATATTCTTCGTGAGGATGGCAGTAACTCTTTAGTTAAGGAGTCTTTTAACGAGCCGCCCTTTTATCGTGTTAAAAGTCCTGATGAAGTGCTGGTTAGCCTCAATGAGCAGTTCCAGGCCAAACCTGAGGCGATGCTCTATTTCACCATAGCTTACGGGATAATTAACAGTCGCACAGGTTCGGTGACTGTTTCGCAAGCAGGACATCCATCTCCATTATGGCTTAAGAGCCATTCAAAAACGGTTGAGAAGATTTCCAGTGGTGGGGTTCCTATAGGCATGATGCCTGGTATGACCTATGAGAATGTAACTATTCAGCTTCAACCTGGGGACAGACTTTTTCTGTATTCCGATGGGGTAACAGAATGTGAAAACAGTACAGGTGAAATGTTTGGGGAGGCGAGACTGGAGTCTTTGCTGGAAAACACTTTTGATAATTCAATTGAAGGCATAATCAGTCTCGTTGATCAGGGTATACACAGCTGGACGGAAGCCGATGTTTTTGAAGATGATGTAAATTATTTAGTATTAGAGTGGCAGCCATAGAATTAAATATGGCAACCTGTTTATTAAAAAATTAATGACGCAAGGAGCGCGACATGCCATTTGAATCAAAAAGCGAAGCTGGGTATACCATCGTATCTATTGATGAAACCCGGCTTGATGCATCTATTTCTGAGCCGTTCAGAGTTTATCTGTTTGATCAGATTGAAAACGGGTCAAACAACATGATGGTGATTGATTTATCTCTGGTTCGTTTTATGGACAGTAGTGGTTTGGGGGCGCTGGTTGCAACCCTGAAAAAGATGGGTGGCGAAGGCACTCTGAAACTGGCGGCTGCACAGCCCGCGGTATTGGATCTTTTCAATCTTACCTCTATGGATAAGTTGTTTACCATTCTCCCTACAGTGACAGAGGCCATTGAGGAGAAGTAATCATGATGGATGAAAAAGGCCAGACGGTCAGGCTGGAAATTGACAGTGAGCTGGCTAATACAACCCTGGTTGCTATGGCTGTTCGCGGTCTTTGCGCTATGACAACTCTGTCACCGGTCGAAGTAAACCGTGTGGAGTTGTGTGTTGTTGAGATTGTTAATAATGCAATTGAACATGCCTATGGTAGTGAAAAAGGGCATAAGGTTGAGGTGAGTGTTAACCTTCTGAAATCCTACTTAACGCTCACAATCAGTGACTGGGGTAAGCCAATGGATGAGGGAAAGCTGGGAGACAAAAATTTCCCTGTTGATGCGGATGACCCCGCTGCATGGCTATGCAGTGGTAGAGGTTTGCCAATCGTTCAGAGCCTGATGGATAAAGTTGAGTATCAAAGTGTTGATGATAAAAACAGCTTCATAATGAGTAAGCAGATCAGGAGTTAATCTGCTTACTCATTCAACCCCGCCTTTAGCTACTTTCTTCTGAAAGTCAGACGCCGGTCTCAACCAGTGCATTTGGGCGCTGATACGGAGTCAGTTTTAAGATTACTCCGATTTCCGGGCTGTCAAAGTATTGAATCTCATTAGTGTTTTTTATCCTTCTCCTCTGTTTTACCTGAAAGTTTTCAGTTATTCGAAGAGGGGGGGAGCCATCATGAAGTCTGATTAAATTATCTGAGCCTCTATTGGAGGTAAGAACATCAGATGAACTCGGCCCATGATTGTACGTCTTGCCTGATAGTGTCGAGTACAGTGATTCTGGGCTTAGCTTATTCAGCCATAAATCAATATCTACATGAAGAAACCGCTCTTCACTGACAGTGACTGTACCATCAAGTAATAGGCTATCCTGCCCGCTGATAGCAGCCCGAATTTCAACTGGGTGTTTTGGTGTTCCGGGATTTAAAGGCATTCGCCAGGCTTTCTGAGCAAGAACCTGATAGCCTCGGTTTTTCTCCAGAGTGGCAACCTGTTTATTCAGTATCATTTCGCTCACAGGTAAAGAGATGTAGGCATCACGTACAATGTCATGATAACTCAAATGTGGGTTGCCAGATTCCGGTATTTCAAATAGAGGGCTGTTTTCACTATGCTCTCCAGCTAGCGTTCGTAGTCTGATGGCATTTGCAGGCGTTCTATACTCTGTAACGGGAGGCCATGCTTCACCACTGTCATTCTTGGCGTAATGAAATACCACAAGATCAATCTGGTACCATTGATCCTTTGGCCTTGGATTGCTCTCATTTTCTGAAGCAGAAAGCGAAAAATTAAAAAATAGCGCTATCGACAGTGCGATAAGCTGAACTTTTTTCATACGGGATTCCTAGGGTATTCCAATCCAAAAGCAGAGGCCATATACATTCAAGCAGTGGACTCAAATTGAGTTCAGCCGTTTCCAAACAGCATTGTAACGAAATGCTGTCTGAAAATTCACCAGCTTGCATTGATGTTAGGAAGGTATCTAACGAGCCAGTCTACTCAATAGCGCTTCTGTCGCAGTAAACCTCTGTTCCGGAGTTTCCATTGTGTCAATGTACTTTAAGATGCTGCTTCCTTCCAGCCTGAACTGTTGGGGACTTGATTGAATCAGGTTAATAATGACCATAGGATCAACGCTGGGTTGTTCCTCAAACTCAATGCGGGCCTGTTTACTACCAGCATCAAGCTTTTTGATACCCAGCTCTTGAGCGTGAAGTTTTAACTTCATCTGGCGAAAGAGGTGTTTGGCTGGATCGGGCAATAGGCCAAATCTATCGATCAGTTCAACCTGCAGGTTTTTCAAACCTTCTTCATTGGTAGCAGCCGCAATTCTCTTGTATAGAATCAAACGATTGTGAGCGTCATGAATATAATCTTCAGGCAACAAAGCGGGGAGTCGCAGGTTGACTTCCGTTCCATGGTTTAAGGGTTGATCCGGGTTCGGGGTTTCGCCATTGCGAATGGATGAAACCGCCCGTTCAAGCATTTCGGTGTAAAGCGTAAAACCAACACTTTGAATTTGCCCGCTTTGTCCCTCACCGAGTAGCTCACCTGCACCTCGTATTTCCAGATCATTGGATGCGAGCATGAATCCAGCCCCAAGTGTCTGAGCATCAGTAATTGCTTCAAGCCTTTTTACCGCATCAGCCGTCATTGCCTTTGGAGAAGGTGTCAGGAGGTAGGCGTAGGCCTGATGATGAGAGCGGCCAACTCTGCCACGAAGCTGGTGTAATTGTGCCAAGCCAAACTTATCAGCGCGATTAATGATGATAGTGTTGGCATTGGGAATGTCGATGCCAGTTTCAATAATAGTGGTGCAGACCAGAACATTATAACGTTTGTGATAAAAGTCAGACATCACCTGTTCAAGTTGTCGCTCACGCATTTGGCCATGCCCGGTAATCACCCGTGCTTCTGGAATCAATTCCTGAAGGTCGCTGGCTGTTTTTTCAATGGTTTCAACCTGATTATGCAGATAATAAACCTGTCCTCCACGGAGGAGCTCCCTGAGAATGGCCTCTTTAACCAAGGGCTGGTCATATTGGCGAACAAATGTTTTAACGGAAAGGCGCCTTGCCGGTGGTGTAGCGATGATGGAAAGATCCCGAATTCCAGACATGGCCATATTGAGTGTTCTTGGGATTGGTGTTGCTGTTAGCGTGAGTATGTCGACTTCTGATCTGAGGGATTTCAACTTTTCCTTATGGCGGACGCCAAAACGATGTTCTTCATCAATAATCAGCAGTCCAAGGTCTTTGAAGTTGAGATCACCTTGAAGAATTTTGTGGGTACCAATGATGATATCCAGCTTGCCTTCAGGCAGGCGCTCTTTAATGTGATCAATAGCTTTTTGAGATTTAAAGCGGGAGATGACTTCAATTTCAACGGGCCAGTCAGCAAACCGGTCTCGAAAACTCTCATAGTGTTGCTGTGCCAGCAGTGTCGTAGGTACCAGAATAGCCACCTGTTTCCCGCTTTGAACGGCGAGGAAGGCTGCTCGCATTGCGACTTCTGTTTTACCAAAGCCAACATCGCCACAAACCAGTCGATCCATTGGTTTAGGTGCACACATATCGCGAATAACAGAGGCAATTGTTTGCTGTTGGTCAGGCGTTTCTTCAAAGGGAAACGCCGCAGCAAACGCCAGATAATTTTGCTCCGGTTTTTCGAAAGGAAATCCTTTTCTTGCTTCACGGCGGGCATAAATGTCGAGCAGTTCCACCGCAACATCTCGAGCCTTCTCTGCGGCTTTGCGACGAACTTTACTCCATTGTTCACTGCCCAGACGATGTAGCGGGGCAAGGTCGTCATCAGCACCGGTGTAGCGGGAAATTAGATGGAGCGAAGCAACCGGAACATAGAGTTTGGCTTCGTTGGCATACTCCAGCGAAAGAAATTCTGTGGTCTGGCCATCTACTGCCAGTGTTTCCAATCCACGGTAACGCCCCACGCCATGGTCAATATGAACCACAGGCGCCCCCATTCTCAGCTCCGTCAGATTACGGATAACCTGATCAGCACTTTGCTCCTCGCCGCTCTTGCGGCGACGGGTCTGTTGTACCCGTTGACCTAGCAGGAGTGCTTCGGGAATGATCACAAGATGATTGTCGGGAAGGTAAAGGCCGTTCTCCAATAACCCGATGCTGATGGCCAGCGTTGGCTTTTCAGTTATCTTATCGGTTACAAAGGTTGACCAGTTGTCACACAGTTCCGGAAAAATATCATTTTGAGCCAATAGTTCCAGAAGGACTTCCCGCCGGCCAGGGCTCTCTGCTACCAGCAAGACATTGCTGACATCATCAATAAATGACCTGAGGTGGCTCAACGGCTGTTCAAGTCGGGCATTGATGGTAAGTTCCGGCAGGTCTGCTCTACTGAGGTTAAATCGTCCAGCCTTGGTTGGAACCGGCTGGTCAAACAGTGTCACTCTTGGGAAATCATTGAGTCTGCTGTATAGCTCCTCAGGGGGCATTAACACCTGCGATGGTGGTAGGATGGGTCTGAGCGGGTCGACCCTCCGGTTTTCATAGCGTGCTTTTACATCAGCATAGTAATGGTCCAATGCCGCATTCACCGTGTCATAGACAAGCACACGGGTATTTTCAGGTAGGTAGTCAAAAAGGGTTGCGGTTTCTTTAAAAAAGAGGGGGAGGTAATACTCAATCCCCGGGCTGACAATCCCTTCTCCAATGTCCTGGTAGAGAGGGCAATCACGATGGTTTACATCGAAGGTTTCCCTGAAGTTGCTACGGAAGCGCTCCTGTCCCTGTTTGTCCATTGGGAATTCATGGCCTGGTAATAGCTGTATTTCTGGAACCTTCGTGACTGAACGTTGCGTTTCCGGATCAAACGTTCTTAACGACTCAATTTCATCATCAAACAGGTCAATTCGGTAGGGGATATCAGCCCCCATAGGAAATATGTCAACAATAGAACCCCGTATGGCAAATTCACCATGTTCCATTACTGAGTCAACACAGCGATAACCAGCCTGTTCAAACTGGTTGCGGCGATCATCAATGATAAACCGGGTTCCAGGTTGTAACGAAAGGCAACTGCCTAACAGGAAGCTCTTTGGGCAGAGTCGGTTCAGTAAAGTACTGATCGAGACTATCAGAATCGTTTTTATCGATGAACTACCCGATGTGGGTAGCTGGTAAAGCGTGGACAGTCTTTGGGAAATAATATCCTGATGAGGGGAAAACGTATCATAAGGGAGGATTTCCCAGTCAGGCATTTGCTGGAGCTTGACTGATTCATTACCCGCCAGAAAAAACGCAAGCTCTTCTTCGAGACGGTTTGCTGAGGCACTGTCTGGGGTAATGATCATCAGAGGGTGATTGTCAGCCTGTGCTGCGCTGGCAATAACAAATGCAGGTCCTGCTTGTGAGAGATTTCCCCACTCCAGTTTATCGCCGGGGTGGTTAGGCAGAGGGATGGTGAGTTGAAACATGAATATTCTGAACGTCCTCCTGAGTACCCCAAAGACAATGAGATAACCTTGCAGTATGGATTGTTTTTGATGCCAAGATGGCTACAGGAGGAGAATTGTAGCGTTTGTAGCCCCTTTGTCCCAGCATTCCCACCGATAAATGCGTTGTGACAGAAGAAATAATCCTGATAATCCAGGGTGTTAAAGTTTGGTATTCTTTGTTGCACTGAAGCCGTTCAGGAAGGATAATAGCCCCGAAACATTAGTCCCAGTGAAGGGGCTCGATTTAAAATAGACATAATAAACGGGAATTTATCGTGGTAGCAGACCGTTTTCAGGACTGGAAAGAGCGTGAAGCGCTGGCTGAGTCAATGATCCCCCTGATTGGCCAGTTATATCGAAATCACAATGTTGTCACGTCCGTTTTTGGGCGTCCCGTCATTAACCGCTCAGTTATTAACCTCCTTAAAGCGCATAAATTTGTCAGGCAGATTGAAGATAATGGTCTGTCTGTTCGCGAGACTTACCCGGTTCTGGACATTCTAAGCGGCCTGGACCTGGGACCATCTCGTATTGATATTGGTAAGCTGGCTGTTGGTTACCGAAGCGAAGGTGAAGGCCAGTCACTTAAAGAGTACGTTACTCAGAAAGTGGCATCGGTGACCAACGGTCACAAGCAGAAACTCGGTGCTGGTCAGGATGTTGTGCTTTACGGCTTTGGGCGCATTGGTCGTCTGATGGCCAGAATCCTGATTGAGCGTGCGGGCGGTGGCTCCGGTCTAAACCTCAGGGCCGTTGTCGTTAGACCCGGTGGTGCAGAAAATGACCTTCAAAAACGTGCCAGCCTGCTTCGTCGTGACTCTGTCCATGGCTCATTTCAGGGCACAATCTCTGTAGATGAAGAGAATAAAGTTATTTACGCCAATGGCGTCGCTATACAGGTTATTTACTCGAACTCCCCGGATTCTATCGATTACACGCAGTATGGTATTCAAAATGCTGTCATTGTCGACAATACCGGTAAGTGGCGTGATAAAGAGGGTTTGGGGCTTCATTTGCAATCAAATGGCGTATCCAGAGTCTTGTTAACAGCACCTGGGAAAGGGGATATCAAGAATATTGTTTATGGCGTTAACCATAAAGATATTCAGCAGGATGATCAGATTCTATCGGCCGCCTCCTGTACTACCAACGCAATCACCCCGGTTCTTAAGGCAATTCATGATGAGTTTGGTGTTGAGCATGGTCATGTTGAGACTGTCCACTCTTATACCAACGACCAGAACCTGATTGATAATTACCACAAAGGTGAGCGTCGTGGACGCAGCGCAGCCCTGAATATGGTGATTACCGAAACGGGGGCTGCCAAAGCGGTTGCCAAGGCGCTACCTGAACTTGAGGGCAAGCTGACAGGGAATGCTATTCGGGTACCGACGCCAAATGTTTCTCTGGCAATTCTTAATCTTTCTCTGGCAAAGGCTACAACGGTTGAAGATCTCAATAACTATATTCGGGAGACTTCACTGTATTCCAGCCTTCAGAAACAGGTGGATTACGTGACTTCGGTTGAAGCGGTCTCCAGTGATTTTGTTGGTAGCCGTCGGGCAGGTGTTGTGGATGGTCAGGCTACGATTGTTGATGGCCAGCGCTGCGTTCTCTATGTCTGGTATGACAATGAGTTTGGTTACAGTTGTCAGGTAAACCGGATTCTGCAGTTTATGTCGGGTGCGATGTACCCATCTGTCCCATAAAATTACCAGTCCTTTAGCAATTCCTTTTCTTGAAAAAACTGGCTGATTAGTTGTCCTTCTAATCAGCCGGTCTACACTGCTTAACTTTTGAGTTGATCCAACCTGATCTCAACTTACATCTATATACGTACTATTGACGCAAATTGACACTGATCAATGGCATGGATAGTTAGTGGTCCTCTAAATTGTAACCATTCTCATTTGCGTATATATTCAGATGAGTTGAAAATTTGCCAGGCTCCAACAATTTCATACTAAAGACCCTAAAAATAATAGGCTTTATTCCTGGCACAAGATGTAGATCCAAATTGTTTTGGTCGCTGTATGGGAGTGAATACCTGAAGAGCAGGTAAAATGGCTTCTGAGATCGACCCCTGATGCCAGTGGAGAGCAGTAGATGAAGGTGACATTGGGTGAGCTGAAAACCGGTGAGTGCGGCCGGGTAGCGGCTTTTCTGGATGCAGGCAGTTCCTATCGGCGAAAACTGTTGGCTATGGGGTTGACCCCCGGAACCCGGTTCACGGTTTGTCGTGTTGCTCCCCTGGGGGATCCAATTCAATTGGAGGTTCGAGGTTTTCAATTAACTATTCGACGGGATGAAGCTGCTGTCGTTGAGGTTTCCAGAGTATGAAAAAACATATTGTTGCAATCGTAGGAAACCCAAACTGCGGGAAGACCACTCTATTCAATGCATTAACCGGCGCTCGCCAGCGTGTTGGTAACTGGCCTGGTGTAACCGTTGAGAAGCGTAGTGGGTTTTATACCTTTGATGATAACTCCGTAGAAGTTGTCGATCTTCCGGGTACTTACTGCCTTGATGTTGTTGATAGTGATGTCTCTCTGGATGAAAAGGTTGCCCGTGACTATATCCTTAAGCGTGAAGCCGACCTGATAATCAATATTCTTGATGCCTCCAATATTGAAAGAAACCTTTATCTGACGACTCAGCTACTGGATATGGGGGCTCCGGTTATCGTCATACTCAATATGATGGACGTTGCCAGAGAAAAGGGCATGGATATTGATGTTGACAAGCTTTCTGAAGAACTGGGTTGTCCGGTATTGCCTCTGGTGGCCAGTAAATCAGGAAGCATCAAGGGCTTTTTGAGAGATGTTAATGTCTTTTTGAATGAGGGGGTTTCCATTGCTCCTGCATTGAATCTGGGTGATCAGCTGGAACAGGCGGTTACCACTATTGAGTCGGCCCTTAAGGAGTCAACTGCTCTGGATAACCCCCTGTCTCAGCGCTGGTATGCCCTTAAATTGCTGGAAGGTGACAACGTTCCTCTGCCGGAACTGACCTGGCAGGTGGTTAATATAGCCACACAGCAGCGGCATATAATTGAAGCTGCGCTGGAAGAAGATCTGGATATTATACTGGCCAGTCGCCGGTATGATGTGGTTGGTCATGTGATGGAATCTGTCATTCGTGAGCGAGGTGTGGCGAGTCATCACCTTACTGAATCCATTGACCGTGTGGTATTGAACCGGGTTCTTGGCTTCCCCATTTTTTTGGGGGTCATGTACCTGATGTTTATGTTCACGATCAACTTTGGTAGTGCCTTTATCGACTTTTTCGATATCTTTACAGGTACGCTACTGGTAGATGGTGTTGGGCATTGGTTGAGTTCCATTGGTGCGCCTGCCTGGGTTGTTACGTTATTAGCAGATGGTGTTGGTGGCGGTATTCAGACGGTTTCTACGTTTATTCCAGTCATTGCCTTTCTGTTCCTGTTTCTTTCTATTTTGGAAGACTCGGGTTACATGGCCCGTGCAGCTTTTGTCGTCGATCGACTGATGCGCTTTCTGGGGCTGCCGGGGAAAGCGTTTGTACCCATGCTGGTGGGGTTTGGTTGTAATGTGCCGGCCATTATGGCGGCAAGAACGCTGGATAATGAGAAAGATCGACTGTTAACTATTTCCATGGCGCCCTTCATGTCCTGTGGTGCCCGCTTACCGGTTTATGCACTGTTTGCCGCCGCCTTTTTCCCAGAGTCAGGTCAGAATGTTGTATTTGTTCTGTATCTGGTGGGTATTCTGGCCGCTATTTTTACCGGACTGATACTGAAGCAAAGCATTTTAAGCGGTGACAGTTCGCCATTTATTATGGAGTTGCCCAATTATCACATGCCATCTGTGACTCAAGTGATATTACGTACCTGGGATCGCCTGAAGTCTTTTATATTACGTGCCGGTAAGGCGATCGTTATGGTTGTTGTCGTACTGAACACCTTGAATGCGATTGGTACTGATGGTTCATTCGGGCATCAGAATACTCAAGACTCGATGCTCAGCAAGATCGGCCAAACCATTACGCCTGCATTTGCACCCATGGGTATGACCGAGGAAAACTGGCCAGCAGCAGTTGGGCTCTTTACCGGCATTCTGGCGAAAGAGGCTGTAGTGGGTACTCTGGACTCTATGTACGGTGCCATCGCTGCTTCTGAAAATTCGGATGTTGAGACTGAAGGTTCTTTTGATCTGGTGGCTGGTTTAAAAGAGGCAGTTGCTACTATTCCTGCAAACTTGAGTGGCTTGGGTGGTGCGCTTACTGACCCTCTGGGTGTCCAGGTTGGAGATCTTACAGATCTGGATGCTGTTGCTGAAGAGCAGGCCGTCACTGTCAGTACGTTTTCCGTTATGGCTGGCCTGTTCCCAAGTAACGCGGCTGTCATTGCCTACTTATTGATGATCCTTCTGTATACACCTTGTGTAGCGGCGCTTGGGGCTATTTATCGTGAAACCAGTTTAGGCTGGACCCTATTCATTGCGGGTTGGACATTCTTTCTTGGATATGCAGTTGCAACGATTTACTATCAATTGTCACTACTGTCCGTACAACCGGGTGAAACTTTGGTATGGGTTGTCTCTGTAACCCTTATGATGTTTATCGTGGTTAGCATGATGAAACGGATGGGGGCAACGGTACTTCAGGGTCGAATGGACGTAAGTACACAGTGACTTAGTGGAAGGAGATTGTGTGGCCAAAGGAAGGTTCTCTAGCCTTTGGCCTGAGCCTTAAATTGGATATGACTGGAGCTGACTGTGCTGATCAAAATTCGGGATTATTTGAAACAGCAGAAAATCTGTTCTCTGGCAGATCTTAGTGTGAAATTCAACACAACCCCTGAAGCTATGAGAGGGATGCTCTCTCACTGGCTAAGGAAAGGGCAATTAAGTTGTGAGCAGCCAGGTTGTTTTGTAGCCTGTAAAAAGGGATGTGTTTCCTGTGACCCAGCGGAGCTGGAAATATATCGCTGGCAAGGCAAGTCACAACTTATTCCGCTGTGTGCTGCAGGTTGATTTTAAAAAATACTAACCCCATTTCCGCTGAATACGGGGTGATACATTCTACCGTTCACTTTCCTTACAATTTCTTGCGAAACCACTCATTTCTCTTGGGGAGATCTCATAGCTAATTGAGGTCGCCTCCCAATCTATTTCATTGCACTTATTTTGGCTGAGTTAACTTCTGACGATGTTCAATATTGTCTGCGAGAATGATCCTATCTGGAACTTTTAAAACATACGTTGGTCTTATTATTAACTAATTAACAGTTCTTGATCGACGAAGTTGTTGTTAATAGGTTGATATTCAAGATAAATCTAAGTTTTTTTGTTGCTTTCTCAGAAAGTATGTTGTTAAGGGAGGTAAGAACTATGGATACGCAAAACACATTGACTTCGGTTCATCAGTTTAATCAGGTGAATCAAGTTTCAAAGCCTGCCGGTAAGAATACTGGAAGTGTATTTGGGTTAAGCGTTAAAAAAAGAGAAGAAGCTGGCCCAGTTTTAGGTGCAACACAAGAGATGAATTCTGTTCTTTTTAAGGAGACAGATGATAATGGCTTTGTTAAGGTTCTGAGCAGAAAAGAGCTTATGGATCTGAGAAATAATGATCCTGAGGTATTTGCTGCATTGTATGATGCCAGGCCCGTTGGCAACCCTGAAGAAGGTGTCTTCACACGAGGTTGGGCCATAATATCTGGCGCTTTATTGACATACTTTGTTGGAAGTGCTGATGATGCGGGTACAGAAATGAAGAACTCAACTATAGCGGATTAATTTTTAGGAGCAGATAGGTTCAGCTTACACTAACTATTTTCTTCATAGAGGTTTAGAAGTCATCAAGGATTTTTCGTATCTTTTGTGATCGATATTACAAGGGAGTTTGATAAAGGTAGACTTGTGTCTGGTAAAGGTCGTTAGCCTTTAAGGTCTTTACCGGGACTCTTTTCGATAAGCTGAATGTATGAGTGAGTATCCAGCAACCTGGCGGTAATTGAGGAATTATTTCTTTTTCGACTCTCTCCATCGCCCCTGGAAAAAGGTAACAAATAATAAATCCTGCTTTTTCAAAGTTGGCTTTAAAGAAATCATCTCTCTTCACTTCAATCCTATAAACTCCCTGTGTAAATATGGCTGGTATTGGTGAGCGCTCCCAAGCGTGAATTTTTTTTGAAGGGTATTTTTCTCTTAATATTGGAATGAGATGTCCCCAGCCGCAGCCTAGCTCGATAATCTCACCAGACACGTCATCAGGAATAATTCTTCGTATACTGGATCTGACCTTGCTGGACGTGGGGGTGGGGCCAATCCCGAGTTTGAGAGACCAGAAAATAATAGAGCCGGCGATCAGGCCGGCTGAAATCATAAGAGTTATTGTAATTATTAGTGAATTCAATGGATTAGACTTTACTCTTCAACACGTTCCCAAGTTTGTGAGCGGCCAATCAAAGAGAATCCGATGTAGCCCCGGACTTCTAACTTTTTGCCATCTTCAAGAACTTTCATATTAGCGCTGTATACCTTTCCAGACTCTGGGTCAACGATTTTACCATCGTCGTACTTACTGCCTTGTTTTTCCATACCCCAAAGGATCGTCATACCCTGAATTTTCTGATCCTTCAGATCCCCTTTACACTGGTCGCAGATACTGTCCTGTTTGGCAGGGTCAAGGATCTGAGTCACTTTGCCAGATACTTTGCCATTTTCTTCATAGATTGTGACATAACTTTTGGCTTCACCAGAACTGTCATCAACTGTCTTCCAGATACCCAGCGGGGAGGATGCAAAGGTAGCAGATGACAGGCACGCAGCAAGCAAGCTAACTGCCAGGGTGCGTTTTTTCAAGAACATGAGAGTCGATCTCCAATACACCGGTTTCTCCAGTGTTTATAAAATTTATTGAGCAATCTTGACTGGGCAGCTATTGTGCTCATCCATGATAAATCCAATACAGAATAACCTTGCTGCTGTAATTAGAGCAATTCCTAATCATTAAGATAAAACAATTTGCCTCGAACACTTCTGCGAAATTCAGAAGGCGTGAGCTGGTATTGACGTTTAAACAGTCTGGAAAAATAATCGGCGTCAGAATAACCCACCTGCAAGGCAATCTCGGCAATACTCAGATTTGTATTCTTTAATAGGTCTCTCGCCTGATCAAGTCTGATTTTGCGAACGTACTCCATAGGGGCTGAGCTGGTGGCCTGCTGGAAGCGGCGATTGAGTGTTCGGGTGTTCAGGCCTGATAGTCTGCACATGTCTTCAATAGAAATATCACTGACAAACTGATGGTGAATGAAGTCCTGAAGCGAAACGATAATTTCATCCTGATGGGCAGTGGTGTGGTCATCTGCATAGTGGGTGTCTTTAAAGGGCTTTCTGATTTCATGGGAAAACTGCTGTTCAACCCTCTGGGCAACCGATTCTCCCAATGACACACCCAGAAGATGCACCATCAAATCAGCAACCGAGTTAACACTGCCCGCGCAATAAATACGATCAGCCCGTGTGATCAGGTGATTCGGCTTGAAATCGACTTCCGGAAAGAAACGTTGCAGCTTTTCCATGTAGAACCAATGGGTAGTGGCGGGCTTGTTGTCCAGCAAGCCGGCAGCAGCCATAAAGGTTACGCCGGTTCCAGCCGCTGCAAATACAGCGCCTGCATCGTATTGCAGTTTGATCCATTCAATAATATCCGGGTGCTTTCTAACGACCGGGATCGGATTCCGCCAGAGCGCTGGTATCAGTATCAAATCGCCAATGCCACTTTGCTTGAAGGTCCGATCCGGTGTGAGTCGCAACCCACCGGTGGTGGTCACAGGTTCTGGTTTCAGAGCGCAAAAGTGAACCTCAATAGTTTTCTTTGTGCTCGTTAGGCGAGTATAAGTCATTGCTGCTTCAAGCATTTCCAGCGGCAATGTTACGCTGGTGCTGATCATATGCTCCACCATAGGTATTAACACCCGGTTCAGCTTTAATGGGGGGGGTTGTCTAAACATTATTCAAACGTATGTCTTATCTGTCTGGATTTATGTCTTTTTAATCTGGTTTACTTTATCACGAAATCATTAAACTAGTGCCAACTTCGTTTAATTCTTAATTTGCATTCATGACCATCGACTTGAACTCAAAATCTGAGTAGCAGGTGATGCTGTTATACAGGAGTGTGGTTTGTCCAGATTACCCGTTATTGTTGCTCAAGGTGGGGTCAGCTCGGCTGGAAGAACTTCTGGTTTTCATGGCTATCGTCGTTTGGTTCTTGAATGTCTGGATGACCAGTCCCAGCGTGATACGCTTTCAGCGCTTCGAACACTGAGAAACTTGCCGGTTGACAGCAGCCGGGATGATATTCTCTCGGGCACACTTATTCGGCAGCTGGAAAAAAACCTCTTTGACAGTCAGGCGATCCCTGTACATCAGATGATTCAAGCTGAGCATGGAACTGAAATCATTCTTCGAGGGCGCCGCCTGCCCGACCCATTACCCACAGGCTGGCAGCTGGAAAAGTTGGAAGATGGCCGTGTAAAAGTCCGTATCGAGGGTAGTCAGCAGCTGATGGTGCCAGCAACCAGGCAATCCCTGGTAAGTTCGGCAGGTCAGCTTCCTACAGGGTTTTCACCGGAGCAACTTTATCAGTCCCGAAATCATCCCCGATCACTGGCAATGACTGTCTTTGGTGCGTCAGATGCCATTTTTTCTTCAGGTATGGACTGGAATGCTATCAAGCAGAAGCTGAGCCCTGAGGAGATAGCTGTTTACGCTGGCAGTGCAATGAGCCAGATGGATTACAACGGAAATGGCGGTATGCTGCAGGCCCGTTTGCTGGGTAAGCGAGTTACTTCCAAACAGTGTCCATTAGGCTTTGCAGAAATGTCTGCAGATTTCATCAATGCTTATGTACTTGGCTCGCTGGGTGGAACGGGTACAGGCATGGGAGCCTGCGCCACGATGCTCTATAATCTTGAGCAGGCAGCATCTGAGATTCGCAGTGGTCGGCGACGTCTGGTTATAGTGGGTAACAGTGAAGCACCAATAACACCTGAAATCATGGAAGGTTATTCCACGATGGGGGCGTTAACCACGGATGCAGCGCTGAGAAATCTGGATGGACTATCAGATTCGGATAATCCCGACTGGCGAAGAGCTTGCCGCCCATTTGGCGATAATGCCGGTTTTACCATTGCTGAATCCAGTCAGTTTCTGGTACTGATGGATGATGAACTCGCGCTTGAGTGTGGCGCTGAGATTATGGGAGCCGTGGCTGATGTGTTCATTAATGCGGATGGGTTCAAAAAATCCATTTCAGCTCCTGGCGCTGGGAATCACCTGACTGTAGCGCGAGCAGCTGCACTTGGCAGAGCCATCGCGGGTGATGATGCCCTTCGTTATCGCAGTTTTGTCCAGGCCCATGGTACAGGAACACCTCAGAACCGGGTGACTGAGTCGCAGATCCTCAGCGAAACAGCTAAAACGTTTGGTATTGAAAACTGGCCTGTTGCCGCGGTGAAAAGCTATGTTGGTCACTCCATTGGTGCTGCTGGTGGTGATCAGATTATGGCGACGCTGGGTGTCTGGAAGCATGGTGTGATTCCAGGAATTCAGACAATTAAAGGTCTGGCAGAAGATGTTCATTCAGAGCGTCTGAATATTCTGCTCAATCACTTTGAAACTGGTTCCGATCAAATGGATCTTGCTTTGGTCAATGCCAAGGGCTTTGGTGGCAATAATGCTACAGCACTGTTACTTAGCCCTGAAATGACACGGAAGATGCTAACGGTGCGTCATGGTGGTAAAGCCATGACTCAGTGGCAGCAGAAAAACGAGTCAGTTGCTCGTCAGCAGGATAATTACGAGGGGCTCTGTAAAACAGGTGAAGTGAGCCCTATTTATCAGTTTGGAGAAGGTGTATTGGATGGCTCTGACCTGGAGTTTACTGAAAAACAGGTTAAAGTCCCGGGTTATGGAAAGGCTTTAAACTTGGAGATGGAAAACCCTTTCTGGGAGTTTTAATCGAAATAAGCTCAGGCATTGTGACCTGCAATGCCTGAAGTTCTATTTATCAAAATATTTTTTGAATTTCTTTGGGAACTTTATATGACTTCAGGAGATCTTTTTATGACCTTCGATTAGACGTTCATTGCAAATTATGTTTCCAAATAGAAGTACCTCATCTCAATTTCTATCTTCTTTTCTCGCTGCCTTGAATCTTGAGGGTATAAGTTCTAGAACTACCTCAGCAGGTTTCTCATTTGGTTGCAGGGAAACTTGCAATGTAAATACTTCATTTACTGAGGGACTTAGACGAAGTTCCACTGCTACAGTCTCCCCTTATATAAAGTGTATTGATAACCCAGTTTCTAGAAAGCTACTCAAAGCCTCAATGTTGGGTCAAAATGAAAAAATTTATTCACTTATTAATCAGGGGGGGAATCCAAACGTTGTCGGGTTCATGGGGCGAACACCGTTAATATTGGCTGCACAGAAAGGTCATGTTGATACGGTAGCATTGTTAGTGGCGCATGACAGTAATATTAATGCTGCGGATGATTTCAGAAGGACAGCCCTGCATGAAGCTGTGTGTAGTCGGTTTCCCCGAGTAGTAGATCACTTGATTCAGTGCAAAGTGATGATAAATGCTTATGATTATCATGGTTCTACCGGACTTATCTATGCAGCTGAATTAGGTGAATTAAGCAGTGTTAGAATGCTTCTTCAAGCTCATGCAAAAGTGGATCATGTTAATAAATATGGGCGAACAGCATTGATTCAGGCCGCGGCAAATGGTCATTACATGGTTGTAGAAATCCTTGTCCAGAGTAATGCTGATATCCATCATAATGATCTCTCAGGGAATAACGCAAATTATTATGCTTATAATTATGGTCACATAGAGTGCTGCAAATATTTAATCAAAAATGGTGCGAAACTGGATGAATTGGCCAAGAGCATGGGGTTGTCTGAAGAGGTTGTCAGAAACAAGATCTATGCGAGTAGACCAGAAAATTTGGAAGAGGTATATTTTTAACGCGTGCCTTGAAAGCGTTAATAAACCCAGAGGAAAAAATTGAATCAGTAAAACTGTGATATCAGATATTCTATATACAAACTGTTATCTGACAATGATTAATCATTGCCAGATGTATAAAATTTCAAATAATGCTGGTGTCAGTAAAAGAAAACGCTCTGACATCAAACAATCCATTCGATGTCAGCTTTAGCTCAGGAATCACCGGCAGGCTCATAAAGACCAGCGTCATCAACGGCTGAATATTGGTATTCACGCCCAGTGTGTTTCGTGCCTTGCCTAAAAGGTCTCCCATCGTCTTTGCAACGGTTTCAGCATTCTGGTCAGACATGAGGCCAGCAATCGGTAAAGGCAGCTCTCCAATCACTTCGCCATTATGGACCAGAACAAACCCACCACCGATGGATTCCACCTGTTTAACGGCAGCTAACATGTCCTGGTCATTGTCACCCACCACCACAATATTATGTGAATCATGGGAAACCGTCGTGGCGATAGCCCCGCCAGTCAGTCCATAGTCAGCGAGTATGGCGAGCGACATATTACCAGACGCTTTGTGGCGTTCAATCACTGCCAGCTTATTCAGGCCAGGGTTGAGCTGAGGGTCAAATAAACCGTGCGAATTGACTTGAACATCGACCTCCAAAGCTTTGGTTAAAACACCACCGGGCAATACACCCATTGCTCTTGCTTTATCGGAAGTCAGTGGAAGGTGGAAATTCTCAATGCTCAGGGGAGCCAGGTTCACGGTGTTCAGTACCGAAGGGCAGTGATAGTCCTGAATATCGACCAGCAATTCACCATTTCGTGAGATTTCCTGACCCGCACAGAACACACGGCGTACTTTGAAGCTTTGCAGGTTTTCAACAATCACCACATCACCATCATAACCGGGCGCCAGGGCTCCCTTCTTTTTGAGGCCATAGCACTCCGCAGCATTCAGGGTGCCGATGGTAATGGCCATGATCGGATCAATGCCGGCTTCAACCGCAAGGCGAAGGTTCTTATTGATATGACCGCCATTGATAATATCCTTGGGCTCTCGGTCATCGGTACAGAACAGACAACGGCTGGCATTTGCGGCATTGACGCCTTTCACCAGTTCCAGCAGATCTTTACAGGCGGAGCCTTCACGGATCTGAATGTACATACCCATCTGGATACGTGCGAGCATCGCTTCAATACTGGAGCACTCATGATCGGTTTTAATGCCCGCCATGGCATAGGCCTGAAGATCCAATCCTTTCAGCCCGGGGCTGTGGCCATCAGCAATATAGCCATGGTCGTGTGCCAGTTTGACTTTGGCCAGCATGGCTTCATCACCATTGATGACGGCAGGGAAGTCCATGACTTCCCCAACGCCCAGGACATCCGGGTGGCTAATCAGCTCGGCCAGGTCTTCTGCCATCAATTTGGCCCCAGCTTCCTCAAAGGGTGTCGCGGGTACACAGGAGGGCAGCATGATCTTCACATTCAGTGGCAGGTTCTTTGATGCATCCAGCATATAACGAATGCCATCGAGACCACAGACATTGGCGATTTCGTGTGGGTCGGCAATAACAGTGGTTGTGCCATGAGGCAGTACAATACGGGCAAACTGAGGTGGCGTGATGGACGACGACTCGATATGCACATGGCTGTCGATCAGGCCTGGCATCACAATACCGCCATTGGCATCTATGATCTCACGCGCTTCATAATCACCAATCCCAATGACTTTGCCCATCCCCAGGGCCAGTGGGCCATCAATAAGGCGCTGGTTAAAAACATCAACGACTTTGCAGTTGATAATCAGTGTATCTACGGGGATGCGGCCAGCGGCCATATCAATCAGTTGTTTCATACGTTAAGGCTACTCGTAAACTATCTGGCAAAAGACCGGGCAGGGTGCCCGGTCGATGACTCATGCAATCACTTGTCTTTCAGCGTGCGTTATTCAGCAGCACTTAACACCGGATCAAAGACGCTCTGGGTAGCAAAGCACACGGCACCCAGATCGGTCATGGCGTAATCAGGGATGGCTGTGATTTCCAGGCAGCACATGTAGAAAACAGGGTCAGGCAGGTCACAGCCCAGTTCTCTTGCAATTGCCTTCATATTCAGTTCTGCTGCGGCCATTTCCTCTGGGCTGATATCGGAAGTAACACCACAGATTGGCAGGTGAATGAAATCAATGATCTCGCCGTCTTTCACAATCACCTGACCGCCACCTTTTTCAGCCAGATAGTTGATGGCAGTGGACATATCCTCAGAGTTGGTACCGATACAGACAATATTGTTGTCATCCGGAGCTTTGGAGCTGGCCATGGCACCGGCTTTTAGCTTCCAGCCGGAAACAAAGGCCACTGGCTTATTACCATTCTTGCCAAAACGCTCAACCACTGTGGCGTAGAGAACATCGTTTTCAACATCCGGCAGCACCACACCATTTTCAACGTTGAGCTGAACATCTCGGCGGCGACGGACGAAAGGTACATCAAAATCCACTTCCATGGACAGTACGTTCACCTTGTCTGCTGTGAGGTCGGTGTATACCTTCATGTCAGCAGGGGTAATGGATGGGATTCTCAGCTTGGAAGATAGAATTTCACTGCGTGCTGGTGGTTGCAGGTCAATCGCCATCTTGCCGCCATCAACCACCAGTTTGCCCTTGGCGATGACCTTATCGATATTGAACTTGCGCAGGTCTTCCACCAGCAAAATGTCGGCGATTTTTCCTGGAGAGATAGAGCCCACCAGGTGATCAATACGATAGGCTTCGGCACTGTTCAGGGAACCCATCTGGATGGCAGTGATCGGGTCAACACCCGCCGCGATGGTCATACGGATCAGTTTATCCATATGGCCGTTTTCAAGAATTTCTGATGGAATCACGTCGTCAGTACAGAAGCTGACACGACGGGCCACACGCGGATTGATATGCGTCACGACCTTCATGTTTTCATTAAGGAAGTGAGAGATGGATGATTCACGAATCAGCAGGAACATGCCCTTGCGGATTTTTTCCATGGCTTCGTTGTGGTCATAGCTTTCATGGTCCAGACGGACACCGGCACAAAGAACCGAGTTCAGGCGTGTACCTGTGGTCATGGGTGCGCAACCAAAGATAGGCAGATTGTTTTCACCGGCCAGCTCGATGGCCTTCATCACACCGTCGTGTTTGTTTTCAACAAACTCGGAAACGGTTTCCCAGACGCCATAGACTTCAGGCCACTTCTGAACTTCCTGGTGCACTTCCGGGGTCACGTTAAAGCCAACGGTGGATTCTGGCAGGGTGTAAGGCGCGGTAAACGGCAGGCCCCAGAACACTTTCAGTGGTCCCTGGCTGATTTCGTCAAGAACTTCGCGAACGCCTTCCAGACCTGCAGTCACCAGATACTGGTCCAGACCAGAGACAATGCTGGTGGTACCGCAGGGCACCACGGCTTTGGCAAAGCTGGTCATGGACATCTTGCTGCACTCAATGTGCAGATGGCCGTCGATCAGACCGGGAACCAGGTATTTGTTTTCAGCGTCGATAATCTGGGTGTTTTCACCGATGTAGGCTTCAACATCACCAGTGGCAACGATTCTTGAACGGTAAACGGCGATATCAGCAGGGTAGATCTCTGCCGAGGTGACGTTCACCAGTTGACCGTTTTTGATCACCAGGTCAGCAGGAATACGGGCAGCGCCAGCGTCAATCAGATCGCGCAGGTTTTCTTTAATCATTGTGTTTCACTCAACTCAAATAATGGTCTTCAATACGGCTTTTTAAGGTGGTGGTCTCTGGTTTCATTACCTGATGACGCAAACGGCCGCGTGTTACAAATTTCTAAAACAGTGGTCTATAAAAAGGCGTATCGAGCCAGAAATACCACAGTTAATAAGGCACATACGGGCGAGACTTCATGTCTTCTGCCAGACGCCAGTTTGATTACGGTGTAGGTGATAAAGCCGGTGGCAATTCCTTCGGTCAGCGTGAAGCTGAAGGGAATCATCACGGTGGCCACAAAGGCAGGAACGGCTTCGGTCAGATCGTGCCATTGAACTCGGGTTAACTCGGAGGTCATCAGCAGGCCAACATAAATCAGGGCGCCTGCAGTGGCATAAGCTGGAATCATCGCGGCCAGGGGTGAGAAGAAAATGGCCATCAAAAATAGCAGACCAACCACTACAGCCATCAGACCGGTTCTGCCGCCTTCAACGACACCGGTTGCACTTTCAACGTACGGGCAGACGGAAGACGTACCCATAAATGCACCGGCAGCAGAGCTGAGGCTGTCCACAAACAGGGATTTTGTGGCGTTCGGGTAATTGCCGGTTTCGTCCGCAAGCCCGGCTTTATCCGTTACCGCAACAAAGGTCCCAGCAGACTCAAAGAGGCTGACCAGCATAACGGAGATAATGACCCCAATCAGGCTGAGATCAAGAGCGCCCATCAGGTCAAGCTGGCCAAGGACTGGTGCAATACTGGGCGGTAATGAAGCGATGCCCTGGTATTCCACATCACCCAGTAACCAGCCAACAAAAGTAATGGCGATTATTGAGATCAGAACTGCCGCTTTAAAGCCACGTTGAACCAGAACCATCATCAGCAGAAAGCTGGCACAACCCAGAACAAACGGGATGGAGCGAACGTCACCGATGGTCACCATGGTGCTTGGCGTGGCCACAATAATGCCGGCATTGTGCAGGCCCACCAGAGCAATCATCAGACCACAGCCAGTGGCAATACCAATGCGCAGGCTTAAGGGAATACTGGTGATGATGTAGGTACGAAACCCCGCAACCGCCGCAAACAGTAACGAGCCCCAGAAGATCACGGCCATACCGGTCTGCCAGGCCAGTCCCATACCGCCCACCAGAACAAAAGCAAAGTAGCTGTTCAGACCCATAGCCGGTGCCATGGCAATGGGCAGGTTAGCCAGTAGACCCATGGCAATACTGCCAATGGCGGCGATCAGGCAGGTGGTGACAAACACGGCCTGAGCATCCATACCCGCAGCGGAAAGAATCTGCGGGTTTACAAAGATGATGTAGGCCATGGTCAGGAAGGTGGTTATGCCGGCCATGACTTCCTGACGGATATGGGTGCCTTTGGCCTGAAGCTGAAACTGACGGTCTATCCATCCGGTCTTTTCCGGTGGAGGGCATTGGGATTCAGTAATATGACGGGATGCTTCAATAGCCGCAGTAGTCATTACAAACTCGGATGGGAAATCGATGGATGATAATGAACGATCGTTCCGTTCAAAATTATTATACGATCGTGCAAATTAATTGCATCCATAAAAACAATAACTTACGTAAATTACTTAAAGCTGTAGGTGGATTTTGCGTGCTTGGCTGTCCATAGTTCAAATTTTTATGGGTGCTATAGTTCTAAAAAAATACGGTCAAGCAGTAGCTAGAGGGTGTGACAGATAGAGTTATAGGAGACTTGATGATTAAGGAGAATCAAGCATGATTGAGCGACATGGATCGACACATGTAAAAATTACTGGGCAGGATGCTGTAAATTATAAAAATGAGAATCAATCGATTGGTTTTTTTAATCAGCTCCGAATGTTTTTCGGAAAATCAGTCGTTATTTCCGCCGATAACGCCTTTTCATACTTTGAGAGCAAACATAATCGCTACGGAATGGAGTTTTGTGAAGGGTTGTGTAAGAGAGACATAAAACTCAGCAATGATTCTAAGCCCCTTGTTGTTCCTCTATCAGGGGATGTGACTTTCGGAAAGGTTAATGAAGTGGATGAAAATCAAGACAGTGCAATGCCGCAATCTGGTGATATAGCCTACGGAAAGGAGCCTTCCACAGTGAAAGATGAAAAACCATACAGGCTGGGGCCTGATGATATGTACTAGCCATTCATTTTATAACAATACGAACAGACCTCAGCCAGTTCGTATTGTTTTCCTATTGGACTAAATATCAGTTCTTATAAACCCAGAACTCAGGATTAACAACTTCAGAGAAGTCAGGACCGGTACCAGTCTGAGGATTTACGTAAGTCCGCATCATGATTTTGAACTTACCATCACTCTGGCTGGTATCAACTTCAAAGCAATTATTGACACCGGTACAATCGGATTTAACTGCCAGTCGGAAGAAGTTCTTGTCAGCACTCCGCTCTATGAAAGTGACTGGCTTTCTCGGGTTAGGCCTTCTGTTGTCGTATTCCTGAAGCTGCACCTTGTCAAAATCAATGGTCGCAATAGCTCTGCCAGTCTCGGGGTGATAAAAGCCAAAGTTCCAGAATTTGGCATAGTTTGTAGCAACATGATCAACACCGGTAATGACCAGCTGGCTATCAGGATTACTGAAATCCACAATCATCATTTTATCGGTTTCAGGGTCATTGATGTCGACATATAACGCATCCAGGTTATTGCCCCAGCAGTAGCTGCCAGTTTCAATGCAGTGCTCTGCACTGTAATCTCTCGCCTTAATGACGGCACTGGCATCATATCTTCCGTACTCATGCTTGGTTTCTCTGAGCCATTTGCGATAGTTGTCTCTTTGCCAGGGCTTCAACTCCTGTCGTCCTGTCAGGCGATCAATTTCCTCTTCTACAGGAAATGGAATATAACCGGTATCTTCATTGGCGGTGACGCGCATCAGTTGAACCGGCTTGCTACTGGTCCAGTCCATAACAGCATCTTCACTTTCAAATGGGCGGGCAAACCGGCCAATGGTTCTGAAGCTATCACCAATGGCTGGATCATTACTGAAAGTAAAGTGCTTTTCAGGTAACCCCTTGATATTGATGCCTTCTTCAGGATAGCCATTATCGATGAAGGCCTGCTTGATTTTGGCCGCCAGCAGCTGGTTTGGGGTAGCAATATGAACAAACACCTGTCCTTCACCCAATGCATCGGGGTTAGGAACATTTTTCATGGTGAATTCATTGCGTGTTTCGCCAACCGCAGCATCAATAATGACACCATTGACTCGTTTTTTATCCGGTGGGTTCTCGCCTTCCTGTAATGGCGTTTTGCCACCTGGGTTAGGAATTTCAGATTCTGAACGCTCATAAACCAGAGTTTCATAGCCAAAGTGGGTGACACCTGGAGGGAGAATGCCATACATCACCATGGCCTCGTTGGTTTCTATGGTCCAGGTGGCGGAAGCCTTGAACTCAATTGGCTCGCTGCCGGGTAATTCTATGGGCATCCCAGGACCTGCTTCATTACAACCATCAACCGCACAGGGAAAGAGGTTGCCACTGTAGAGCAGAGATGTGTTAGCGTAGTTCTGGCAAACTTCAGCATCGCTAACCAGGCAATCCACATAGGCGGACATGCTGTTTCTGTCCTGTACAATCATACCATTTGCACGGAGCTGATCTTTTGTTCCATCAAGAATAGTGCTGGCATGGGCTGCCATTGTCCCCATGACCAAAGCAACGGCACTGGCCAGTATTTTTCTTTTCATTGTCGACTTCCTCATTTTTATTCTCGAGCTTTGGTAAAGCCCGGTTCGGAAGCCATATTCAGTCAAAAAAGATTTTCTAATCTACCGGTTCTAGAGATTGCAAAGAATTTTCAGGATTTTGTAATTTTTTATTTTCCAGATTTAGACAGGAAACCAGGTACTGTTTGGGGGTTGATCCGGTGATTTGTCGAAACGCCTTGTATAAGGTTGAGCCCGAACCAAACCCTGCTTCATAGCCAAGGTCCTTGGGAAGCAGCCTTGTCCCCGTATTGGCCAACGCCTCTATCTTGGCTCTGACAACTTCAACCCGGAATTGATTGATATAGTCATTAAAAGAGTGGCCGGTATTCTGATTGATCACCTGGCTGATGTATGAACTGCCAAGCCCCAGCTCATTGGAGAGGTCTGCGACTTTCAGGTTTTGTTCAAGATACAATTTTTTGTTGCGCAGCAGCTCATCAACCATTTGAAAATAGTGAATGGACTCCGTATCACTCAGTCCACTGTGTCGATATTTAATACAGTCCGAAGTTACTTCGGTATCGTCGTCATCGTCGGGCAGATTTACCGCGCTTTCCTTCGGAGAATCTTCTATCACTATTAGTGCTGTCGATTTCAGGTAAAACAGACAGAAGGCCAGAGTAAACAGGCTGGAGAGCAGCGTGTAAACCTCGCCTCCCGAGTCGGGCGCACTGTCGGGGTGGTTGATACGAGTTCCCACGTAAAAAAGTGATGCAAGCACTGTAAATAAGATATTGAATATTGAGAAAAAGCAGACCCAGCGTAAGCCGATGTGCTCTGTGGTGTCCTGCCAAACGGTGGTGATTGAGGGCCATGCGAGTTTCAGTGTGGCCCATTGGTAACCTGCGAAGATCATACTCAGCATTAACAGTAACGCCAGGTTCACCATGGGAGGCAGTGCCAGTACGGGTATAAAGGCATGCCACTCCTGGGTTGGGATCAGTTGCTGGATCCAACTGCCTTCCAGGGCGACGATCAGTAGAAGAAGAAAAGGACAGAAGTGAACGATATCCCGGAGTTCAGTTTTTTTCTGATGATTCACTAATATCAGTGTTGTCAGGAATAAAATCGGGTGAAGCAAAGATCGTAAAACCAGATAGCTGGTGCTGGCGATAATCTGCCCCTGGTGGTTACCTGTCGTGGCGATATACATAACCAGATGCAGCATGCTCACCAATACTGGCAGGCAAAGAAAGCGGTCGATTAACCTGAGGCTGTCTTGTCGACTACTTCTGATAAAGAGAGAAAATAAGAGAATAAACTCGGTGATGAATGTGCCCCAAAGTAGATACTTCACTCGCGTATCCTGATCCTGATCTTTTTTGTCTGATTGTGTTGGATGCTGACGGTTTTTGTGTTTTTGTCGGCTGATAGATAGTTAAGTTTCAATAGGATACCTGCTTATTGAAACAAATTACACACCGGATAGAGGTTGCAGATTTCTTGTGATATTCCACAAAAAATTTCGAAATTCCCTCACGCTCCGCATCATTTTCAGAATGATGCTTTGATTTTTGATGTTTTGGAAGACAAGCCTCTTTGTTCGTTTTACAGTTGTCGCAAAACAAGCGATTCAGTGGTGGTTTACAGGAGCCCAATATGTTTAAGCACTCATTGTTGGTTCTGCTGGTGTCCGGATTTATGGTGGCCAAGGCTTCGGGCGAGGCATTACCTGGCAAGCTGAATGTTGAGCAGCCAAAGTCGACAGTAGTGACGCTCTACAGTGATAAGGCCCTGATCAGTCAGACGTTCAATTCCCGACCCGATGCAAAGGGCAGCCTTGAGATTTCCGGTCTGCCAATCAACCGGCTTGATGGCAGTCTGAACCTTGAATACGTTAATGGTGAAACCGTTTACCGGCCTGAGGAAATCTTCTGGTACCAGGGAGGTCTGGACCGGGATAATTACTACCGGAATCTGGTGGGTAAAAATGTTGAAGTGTTTGGTGGCGGCCTGAACGTAGCCATTCAGGGTAAACTGGTCAGCTATCAGCAGGGAATCGGGCTGGTGGAAGGCAGTAATGGCCGTCAGTATTTTATCGATTATCACGACCCCCAGGGCTTGAGGATACTGTCACGGGTTTCTTCGGAGACTCAGGGTAAAAGTCTCAAATACCTGACGGCGGATTTTGGCCAGCAACCGGTCAGTGGGCCTCTGAAGCTTACTTATATCACCCCTCAGTTAAGCTATGACAGCCATTATCGTTTAACGCTTTTATCGCAGAACCAGGGACGTCTGGAATTAAAAACACTGCTGACCAACAGTTCCAATATCAATTTCAATCAGGCAAAAATTCGTTTGGTTGCCGGTGGCGAGGGTGGTGTTCCTGGCTTTTACCGTAAGAACCGGATGCTTGAAGCATCGGTGGTGGCTGATGCGGGTGACTACGGTGAGCGTGTCGGTGAAGTATTGCTTTCTACTTTGCCAAAGGACACCGTCCTGCCTGCCAATAGCAAGCAGCTGATTGATCTTTTTTCAGAAGCATTGCACCTTGAAAAGCTATACACCCTTGACGTGTATGGCCGTTCGACCGGTGGCAGAACTTCCATGGCTGAGCGTCCCAGGTTGACCTGGAAGTTTGAGGCACCGCTGGACCTTCCACCAGCACAGGTTCGTATGTATGAACAGGACCCGGATGGCGGCTATATCATCAGTGGTAACTCATGGTTGCCCAAAACAACCGCGGGTGATCACGCCTGGTTGACCATGGGAGAAGCGCTGGCTGTGCGTGTTGAGCGTACACGACTGGACGTTGAACAGAAGAGTGACAAAGAGCTGGTGGTTAAATGGCAGGCGACGGTCTCAAATGATCAGGAAGACAGCATTACACTGCTAATAAAGGAGCGTGATCCTAATCTGATTAAGCTTGAGAGTGTTAAGGGTGCAACACTGGAAAAAATGGATCAGCTTCGTGTTGAGGTTTCTGCCGGTACCCAGAAAATTATACACTTTACTGCTAAATATCGTCGCTGATTGACCAGGAGGTTTGCTTGCACTGTTCATCCCCCTATTCATCCATAGTAGTACTGACCGGTGCGGGAATCTCGGCTGAGTCCGGAATCAGAACATTCCGGGCCGGCGACGGACTCTGGGAAAATCACCCTGTTGAGGATGTGGCAACACCTGAAGGGTACGCTCGAAACCCCTCACTGGTACAACGATTTTACAACGATAGAAGGCGTCAGCTGAACTCAGTCGAACCAAACCGTGCTCATCAGGCACTTGCTGAGTTTGAACGTCAGTTCTCTGGAAGCTTTCTTCTGGTGACTCAGAATGTTGATGATCTCCATGAGAGAGCGGGGAGCACCCGTCTGATTCATATGCATGGTGAACTGCTGAAAGTTCACTGTCAGGACACCGAGGAGGTTTTTCATTGGGATCAGGATGTTACCGTTGATACTCAATGTGAATGCTGCGGTGTTGCGGGAAATCTCCGCCCACACATTGTCTGGTTCGGTGAGATGCCTTTACAGATGGACGAGATCTATCAGGCACTGTCAAACTGTGATCTTTTTGTTTCCATTGGCACCTCTGGAAATGTGTATCCAGCGGCAGGTTTCGTTCAGGAGGCGGCTGCGGCAGGAGCAAAGACCGTTGAATTAAACCTTGAGCCTGGGAATCACGGCTCACTGTTTGATGAACAGCATTACGGGCCAGCTACCGAAGTGGTTGAGCGGTTCTTCAGTTCACTCAAGTAGTGATCTTATACTATTGGCAGGCAACACCAAGTGTTGCCTATCGGGTATTCAGTTATCCAGCAAGATAGCTCATCGCTTCTTCCAGCCCATTGATGGTCAGGGGAAACATTTTGCCTTCCATCTGCTCATCAATCAGCCGTGTTGAAGAAGTATATTGCCAGGCATGTTCCGGTGTGGGGTTCAACCATGCGACACGGTCAAAATGGGCTTTCACCCGTGACATCCAGACATGCCCAGCTTCTTCATTGAAATGTTCAACACTGCCACCGGGTGAGGTAATTTCATAGGGAGACATGGCGGCGTCTCCAACAAAAATAACCCGGTAGTCTTTGCCGTAGCGATGAATAACATCCCAGAGGTTAATACGCTCCTGCTGGCGGCGACGGTTATCCTGCCAGACACTTTCATAGAGATAGTTATGGAAGTAATAGAACTCAAGGTGTTTGAACTCGGTTCGACAGCAGGCAAAGAGCTCTTCGCACAGGCGGACGTGATCGTCCATAGAGCCGCCAATATCCATGAACAGTAGTACTTTCACGGCGTTATGGCGTTCCGGCACCATTTTGATATCCAGCATACCCTTGCTGGCGGTTGAGCGAACCGTGTCATCAAGGTCGAGCTGGTCTGCTGCTCCCTGACGGGCAAATCGGCGCAATCGGCGAAGGGCCATTTTCATATTGCGGCTACCGAGTTGCTCGTCATTATCCAGGTTTTTAAATTCCCGTTTATCCCAGACTTTGGTGGCTTTACGATGTCTCGATTCATTCTGGCCAATCCGAATCCCTGAGGGGTTATAGCCATATGCCCCAAAAGGTGAGGTGCCACCGGTGCCAATCCACTTATTACCGCCCTGGTGACGACCTTTCTGCTCCTCCATTCTCTGACGGAACGTCTCGAGCAACTCCTGGAGGTTTTTCATGCCCTGGATATTTGCCTTGTCCTCATCGGAAAGCTGTCGGATAAACTCCTGCCTCAGCCATTCTTCCGGAATCATGCCTTCGAGCATGTCGTCCATGGACTCAAGGCCGTTGAAAAATGCCTGACAGGCTTTATCAAACTTGTCGTAATGCCTCTCATCCTTGACCAGAATGGTTCGAGATAACTGATAAAAGCCTTCCTGATCGGCATAGATCAGTTTTGCATCCAGCGCCGCCAGCAGGTCAAGGTACTCACGGGTGGTGGCAGGTACACCAAATGCCCGAACGGTTTCAAAAAAATTGGTCAGCATGGTGGTTCCTCGGGCCGGTTAACCACGTCGACTCATAAAGGCCAGGCGCTCCAGCAGGTAAACATCCTGCTCATTTTTTACCAGTGCACCATGCAGGGGGGGAATGGCACTTCGGGTATCCCGGTTTTGCAGAATATCTGCAGGAATGTCGTCTGAGTTGAGCAGTTTCAGCCAGTCGATCAACTCTGAAGTAGAGGGCTTCTTTTTAAGGCCCGGAATCTCTCTGAGTTCAAAAAATACCTGCAGAGCCTCATCCACCAGTTTTTGTTGCAGGTTTGGAAAGTGAACCTGAACGATTTTTCTCATGGTTTTTGCATCAGGAAAGCTGATGTAATGAAAGAAACACCGTCTCAGAAAGGCATCGGGCAGCTCTTTCTCGTTGTTGCTGGTGATAATGACGATAGGGCGTTGTCTGGCTTTGATCTGTTGCTGGGTCTCGTAAACATTGAACTCCATCTTATCCAGCTCTTGCAGCAGGTCATTGGGGAATTCGATATCGGCCTTATCTATTTCATCGATCAGCAAAACGGACTGCTCTTGTGACTCAAAGGCCTCCCAGAGCTTGCCTTTCACAATGTAGTTGCTGATATCGTGAACACGCTCATCACCCAGCTGAGAATCCCGCAGGCGGGAGACAGCATCGTATTCGTAGAGTCCCTGCTGGGCTTTGGTGGTTGACTTGATATGCCACTGCAGAAGCTCTTTCCCCAGTGAACGGGCCACCTGTTCTGCCAGCATGGTCTTACCGGTGCCGGGTTCACCTTTAATAAGAAGAGGGCGTTGCAATGTTACTGCTGCATTGACGGCCATTCTCAGGTCTTCTGTAGCAATATACTGGTCGGTACTTTCGAAGCTCATAGGTCAATTGTCTTTTTTATTATGAAACAGGGCGTTAACTGATTACTCGTTAAAGCAGACGTATTTCGTTTATGTCTTTGGGGGAATTGAGTTGCGGGTAAGGGTAACTCAAAAGGGAGGATAATGGGTAGCCATTTGAGGCCCTTGGGTGATGGGACCTTGCTGAAAAGTAGATAATTCAATGTTATAGATATTTTATATAACTCTATAATTTTAAATTACTTTACGAAATATTATTGAACGAGATAGTCTCACGCTATAAGAAAGTTCAAGGCAATGATTATGCCTTAAACAGGAACATAATTATTTACAGAAGATTAAGGAAGGGACTTTTATGACGCAGGTCTATCAGGATAATTCTCAGGCTATTGGTAATACGCCACTGGTTAAACTGAATCGTCTGGCAAAAGGCCATGAGATTTACGTAAAAATAGAATCCAGAAATCCTGCGAACAGTGTCAAATGCCGTATTGGCGCCAGTATGATTTGGGATGCAGAACGTTCTGGCAAGTTGAAACCTGGTATGGAGCTGGTTGAACCAACCAGCGGAAACACGGGTATCGCGCTGGCATTTGTAGCGGCCTCCCGAGGGATTCCACTGACGTTGACCATGCCTGCCTCCATGAGTATTGAGCGTCGTAAAGTCATGAAGTCTCTCGGGGCGAACATTGTTCTTACCGAGCCTGCTAAAGGAATGCCAGGGGCTATTGCAAAGGCAAAAGAACTGGCCGAAGAAAATTCTGAGAAGTATTTGTTGCTTCAGCAGTTTGAGAATCCAGCTAATCCACGGATTCACGAAGAGACAACCGGCCCGGAAATCTGGAACGCCCTTAATGGAAACATTGATATCTTTGTAGCTGGTGTCGGTACTGGCGGCACAATTTCCGGTGTATCCCGTTATATCAAGGAAATTCAGGGCAGGAAAATTACATCCGTTGCCGTCGAGCCCAGTGCTTCACCGGTTATCAGTCAGACCTTGGCAGGTATAGAAGTAAAGCCTGCACCTCATAAGATTCAGGGAATTGGCGCAGGCTTTATCCCGGCGAATCTCGACCTGAGGCTGGTGGATCAGGTTGAACAGGTGTCCAATGAAGATGCAATAGAGATGGCTCATCGCTTGATGCGTGAAGAGGGGGTTCTTGCTGGTATTTCCGGCGGGGCAGCTGTCAGTGCTGCACTGAAAGTTGCTGAGCAGCCTGAAAATAGAGGTAAGGCCATAGTTGTTATCTTGCCTGACTCTGGTGAGCGTTACCTTTCAACGGTACTGTTTGAAGGTGTCTTCTCGGAAAATGAAAGTGTTCAATAGTTAATTTGAATCATTGAAATTACAAAGTGCACAAAGGAATGACTCTATCTTTTTGTTTGTGTGCTTCGTACGTTAAATACTATGCCCAGTTAATAGATATTCTTAGGGTAGAAATAAAAGGGTTTTGTTTTCTCTGCCTCTGCTTCTACCCTCGTTCTTTGGCTTTTTAACGGGTGCAGACATGTTGCTTGATACGTGTTGCAGGCACTTCAATTGGAACCATGAAGCACATAAAGAGGACTGAGAAAAGCTTTTCTTTTCCTTTCTGCTCTTCGTGTGCTTCGTGGTTCAAAGAAATTAATGGATAGATGCTTAATGTCTACCTTTCATAGATATTAATGAACACCAGCGGATTGCCGATAAGCCAGTGGACAACAACTATGTGATGTGAGAATCTGAACATGGATGTATTCATTGAGGTAATTTAACCCTGACTACGCAAGGATTTGCGTGTAAACAAGAGAAAAATCAGAGTTTTTCCATGCAAAAAAGGACTTTATACATCGGCAACCTCGCTTATACCGCAGTTGAGGAAGATCTTGAACAGGCTTTTGAATCATTTGGTGTCATTGAAGATATCAAGTTGATGAGAGATCGGGAGACTGATCGTTCAAGAGGTTTTGCATTTATTACTTTTGAAAAAGAGTCTGAAGCAGAAGCTGCCCGAGCAATGGATGGAAAGGAAGTTGCTGGCCGCCCAATACGAGTGAATGACGCTCGTCAGAAGCAATCTACTGGAAAGTCTCAAAAGTCTTTTAACAGTTTTAATCAATAGCTGTTTAAGCAGAGCTACCGTGTAACAGCGTACAGGTACTCACTGGTTAACACTATCCGATAAATAGTGTTAAAAGATTTTTTTGAGTTTTAAAATGAGAAACTTAATCTCCCTGGCTGCTATTTGTTTGATAATTGCATTTGATTGTTAAAATTACCATCCATGGGTTGTGGCGTGATATTTAATTAATATCAATCAAATTTTCTAAATCCGTTATGAGCATGACTGGTAGGATTACCCTCGAGGCAGGCAACGCAATAGGGATTTAGAAAATGCGATTGTTATAAGTCCTATGCATGCTGTCGAGATTCAAAAGCAGCATTAATAAGTTCCTGGGTATACGCTTCTTTAGGCTGATTAAAAATTTGCCCTGTAAGCCCCTGTTCTACGATCTTGCCGTCCTGCATTACTATGATGCGATGACTCATTGCCTTGACCACAGCAAGATCATGACTGATAAAAATGTAGCTGAGATTGTACTTTTGCTGCAATGTTCTCAATAAGTCGATAATCTGCGACTGGACGGTTCTATCCAGTGCTGACGTAGGTTCATCCAGAACAATCAACTTTGGCTTGAGAGCCAGAGCTCTGGCAATGGATATGCGTTGACGTTGACCACCAGAGAATTCATGGGGGTAACGGTGACGGCATTCGGGATCCAGACCTACATCAGTCAGGGCAGAGATGATCATCTGCTCCCGGTTCTTTTCAGTGGCTAGTTTATGGATATCAAGGCCTTCGCCCACAATCTCAGCAATGGTCATCCTAGGGCTAAGGCTGCCAAAAGGGTCCTGAAAGACAATCTGCATTTCCCTACGAAGTGGGCGAAACTGCTTCTGATTCATGCAGTCTATACGTTGATCTTCAAACTGAATCAGGCCTTCTGAAGTTTGCAGCTTAAGCAGTGCCATTCCTAATGTCGTTTTGCCAGAACCGGACTCTCCGACAATACCCAGGGTTTCACCCTGGTGAATATCCAGAGAAAGGTCGGTTACGGCTTTGACATAGCCAACCGTCTTTTTGAAAAAGCCTTTTTTGATAGGAAACCAGACTCTTATGTTTTCACCTGACACTAATTCTATCGGACATTCGTTTAGAGGTTCAGGTTCTCCGGAAGGCTCGGCATTGAGCAAGTCTATGGTGTAAGGGTGCTGAGGCGTGGTAAAGACGGTTTCTGTTGGCCCTTGTTCAACAATGGCCCCATCTTTCATAACACAGATGCGATCGGAAACGTGCCGAATCAAGTTCAGGTCATGGCTGATAAACAGGATGGCCATTCCGAGTTTATTCTGCAGATCGGCCAGCAGACTGAGGATCTGTCGTTGAACGGTGACGTCCAGGGCGGTTGTTGGTTCATCGGCAATTAACAGTGTGGGTTCACAAGCCAGGGCCATGGCTATCATTGCCCGTTGCCGCTGCCCTCCCGACAATTCATGGGGATAGGCCTTTAAGCGATTTTTTGCATCCCGAATGCCAACAAGTTCCAGAAGCTCAAGAGCCTTCGCCGTTGCTTCGCTGTTTTTAAGGCCAAGATGAATACCCAGTACTTCGCATATCTGTTTTTCGATGGTATGCAGAGGGTTTAATGCCGTCATGGGCTCCTGAAAAATCATACTGATTTTATGGCCCCGGATTTTCCGCATTTGTGACTTTGAATAGTCCTGCAGAGCTTCATCATTAAATTGAACAGTACCTGAGCATTTGGCATTCTCTGGGAGTAGCTGCAGAATGCTCAATGCCGTAATGGACTTGCCAGAACCTGACTCACCCACCAGTCCGACGGTCTCCCCTGCATTGACAGAAAAAGTAACCCCCTTAACGGCATCAACACCACTGTCTCCCTGTTGGAAACGGATTTTCAGATCGTTAATTGCCAGTAACGGTTTGTCCATAACGTTTCTCTTATCTGGGGCTCTTAATGGAGGTTCGTTAGTTGGAATAGTATTTTCTGGGATCCAGGGCATCTCTGCAGGCTTCACCAATAAAAACCAGTAAAGTGAGCATGATGGACATAACCAGAAATGCAGTGATACCCAGCCAGGGAGCCTGAAGGTTGTTCTTACCCTGGGCAATCAGCTCTCCGAGTGATGGCGAGCCAGCAGGCAGGCCAAAACCCAGGAAATCCAGAGAGGTAAGGGTGGTAATGGCCCCTGTCAGAATAAAGGGCATAAAGGTAACAGTGGCGATCATTGCATTGGGTAATATATGCCTGTACATCAAGCGGCCGTTGGTCATACCCAGGGCTCTTGCCGCTCGCACATACTCCAGGTTTCGACCTCTCAGGAACTCTGCACGTACCACGTCTACTAATGCCATCCACTGGAATAACAGCATGATTCCCAATAGCCACCAGAAGCCGGGCTCAACAAAGCTGGACAGAATGATCAGGAGATAGAGATTAGGCATACCTGACCAGATTTCAATAAAACGCTGACCAAACAGGTCAATTTTTCCACCATAAAACCCCTGTAGTGCTCCGACAGCGACACCAATAATGGTGCTGAACAATGTCAGGGCAAGACCAAACAGTACCGAGATTCGGAAGCCGTAAATCACTCTGGCCAGAACATCACGTCCCTGGTCATCAGTACCCAGCCAGTTGTCTAGAGTCGGATGGGCGGGGGCAATTCGAGCATAATTGATGGTGTCATAGCTGTATCTGATGGGGGGCCATAGCATCCAGCCTTTCGGCTCGATCAATTCTCTGGCAAAGTCCTGACGGTAATCCATCTCCAGTTCAAACTCACCACCGAAGGTGGTTTCAGGATAGGTGACAAAAGTTGGAAAGTAAGGGCTGCCATCAAACCAGAGCAGCAGTGGCTTATCATTGGAAACCACTTCTGCCAGCAAGGTGATGGCAAAGAGGATGGAGAAAACCCAGAGTGAAATATAGCCACGTCGATTCTGCTTAAAGTTTTGCCAGCGACGCTGGTTCAGCGGATTAAGAGTAAACTTGATCATTCAACGTCAGTCCCTGGCTTCGAAATCAATACGGGGATCAACTGCTACATAGGTCAGGTCGCCAACCAGCTTAATCAGCATGCCTAATAGCGTGAAAATGTAGAGGGAGCCAAAAACCACCGGGTAGTCACGGTTTATTGCTGCTTCATACCCAAGAAGACCCAAACCATCCAGAGAGAAAATAATCTCAATAAGCAGGGAGCTGGTAAACAGGATGCCAATCAAGGCTGCGGGAAAACCGGAAATGACCAGAAGCATGGCATTTCGGAAGATGTGACCGTAAAGCACCCGCCGGTCATCAAGGCCTTTTGCTCTGGCAGTTTGCACATACTGTTTATGGATTTCATCCAGAAAGGAGTTTTTGGTCAGCATCGTCAGCGTGGCAAAACCGCTGATGACCATGCAGATAACAGGCAGAATCATATGCCAGATGTAATCCCAGATCTGGCCGAAAAAGCTCAACTCTTCAAAGTTATCTGATACCAGCCCCCTGAGTGGGAAGAAGTTCCAGTAACTGCCGCCGGCAAACAGTACGATCAATAAAATAGCCAATAAGAAGCTGGGAATGGCATAACCCGTGGTAATGATGGCGCTGGACCAGATATCAAAGCGACTGCCGTGCTTAATGGCTTTGCGGATACCCAGGGGGATAGAAATCAGGTAGATAATCAAGGTACTCCAGAGTCCAAGAGAGATGGAAACCGGTAGCTTCTCCTTGATGAGATCAATAACTTTGGCATCTCTGAAAAAGGAGTCTCCAAAGTCAAAGGAGAGATAATTTTTGATCATTTTCAGAAAGCGTTCATGGGCCGGCTGATCGAAACCGTAGAGCTTCTCAATATCTTTGATCAGTTCAGGATCAAGCCCCCTGCGTCCACGGTACTCACCACTTTCATCCAGGCTCATCTGTTGGACTTCCGCATTACTGGAACCACCAATACGACTGATCGCATTGACTTCAAAACCTTCAAGCTTGGCAATCATCTGCTCTACCGGACCACCGGGTGCTGCCTGAATAATGGCAAAGTTAACCAGCATGATCCCGAGCAGGGTCGGGATCATCAAAGCAAGTCGTCGCAATATATAACTGCTCATGGAGACTTCCTGTTATGCATTGGTGATTCTCCTAGACTTTCTTTATACACGTCGGCTTTGACGTTACTACTGCGTTGGCTCCAGTCACTGACTGGAGCACCAGCCCGGCCCGGTCACTTAGTTTGTCTAAGCTCCAGGGCGTCGCCTGTTTGTAACTAAAAAACCTCTAGTTATAGAGCCTCACGGCTCTCTGGCGCTAATTGGTGAATTTAACCGTTTTTTCTACGTCGATACATCCAGAGCGGGATCAGGCCCAGCAATATCAGACCTGAATAATGCCATGGGATGTTGCTTTGTGGTGAACTTGCGGAAGAGTCTGGAGCATCTTTCACCTTTACCGCATTCTTTGGTGACGTTGTATTGTCGATCCACCAAGTATAAATATCGGTACTGTACAATGGGTCTGTTTCTGGTCTCAACAATCTGCTGGAGTGCGCAATCCGGTCGTAAGGGTAATACCATTGTGGGATCAGGTACTCTCCCCAGAGCAAGACACGGTCCAGCGCTTTAACGGCAGTGGTCAGTTCTTCCCGGCTACCGGCGTTAATAACATTGTCAATCATGGCATCAACGACTGGGCTTTGAATGCCCATATAGTTTCTACTGCCCTTGGTGTCGGCTGCTTTACTGCCCCAGAAACCGGTCTGTTCGTTCCCTGGAGATGCAGACTGACCATAGCCCACAACGATCATGTCATAATCAAAGTCCCGGATACGGTTAATGTACTGGGATAGATCAACTGTACGAATATTAAGTTCTATACCCATTTGTTCAAGATTTTTCTTAAAAGGCAGTGCAACTCGTTCAAGGGAAGGCTGGGCGATCAGTAACTCGATCTTAAGAGGTTGGCCCTGAGAACTAACCAGCTTGTTCTTGTTGAGAGACCACCCTGCGCTTTTCAGAAGTGTCAGGGCTTTCTGCAACTGTGGGCGGATATTTCCAGAACCGTCTGTAACTGGCAGTGTATAAGGCTCAGTAAACAGCTTTTCAGGCAACTGACTGCGCCAGGGTTGTAACAACTTAAGCTCTTCGCCTTCAGGAATGCCCGATGCCTCCATTCCAGAGTTACCAAAATAGCTGCGTGAGCGCATATAGCTGTTATGAAAAAGGTTGCGATTTAACCACTCAAAATCCAATGCATAACCAATGGCTCTGCGAACCAGTGGATCCTGAAAAGAGTCACGTCTCAGGTTAAAAGCAAACCCTTGAATGGGCGCAGGGTTACGGGTTGGGATTGTTGCCAGAATAAGATCACCCCGGTGTACAGCGGGAACATCGTAGGCAGTAGCCCAGTTTTTGGCCACATTCTCATATCGCAGATCGTACTCTCCCGCTTTCAGCGCCTGAAGGGCAACATGTTCATCCCGGTAGTAGTCATAACTGATCTCATCAAAGTTGTAACGGCCCACATTCACGGGTAGATCTTGTGCCCAGTAATCTTTCACTCTGTGGTAGGTAATGCTGCGACCACCATCAACGTTCATGACCTGATAAGGGCCGCTACCGAGAGGCGGCTTAAGAGAGGCTGAGGAGAAATCGTTTTCCTCCAGCTCCCAGTGATGTTTTGGCAAGACTGGAAGCTCTGAGAGAATAAAAGGTAATTCCGGGTTGTTAGAATGTTTGAAGTTAAAGCGAACGCGGCTGTCAGAAAGTGCTGTTACGGATTCTACGTCGGAATAATAACTGCGATAAAAGGGGTGCCCCTTTTGAGTAAGCAGTTCGAACGTGTATTTTACATCATTGGCCGTAATGGCTTTTCCGTCGTGGAAACGTGCGCGTGGGTTTAGGTTAAAAGTGATGCTGCTATTATCCGCTGCCTTTTCTGCTGACTCTGCAATAAGAGGGTAAAGAGAAAAGGGTTCATCCCGGCTCTGGGTCATCAGCGTATCGTAAACAAGACCTATGCCGGTGACGGGTGTTCCTTTATTGGTATAGGGATTCAGGCTGTCAAAAGTACCGCTGGCAGCCATTCGCACACTGCCACCTTTTGGCGCATCAGGATTGACATAGTCGAAGTGTGTAAAGGTTGTTCCCGGCTGTCCGTACTTTGCATCGCCGTGGAGGACCAGCGTTGTTTCTGCGTCAGTACTGGATAATATATCGGATGCTGTTTCGGACGATCTGGCTGAAGAACTGCCTGAAGAATAGGCAGTAAAGGAGAGTAAAACTCCCAAGGTCAGTGTTGCCGCTTTGAGAGAGCCAGAGTTCATTACCATCATAAGAAACCGTTAGTGTTTTAAAATCTCTGAGGAGTCTTGTTTATAAGCAATCGTTCTAATATAGACTTAACCATGGATTGTTGTTAAGTACCAGTAATGCTTTTGTAATCGTGACTGGTTTTATGCTAAGTGCTTTTCAAAATTCCCGCCACCAGGTGCTTAAGCCATTTTCATAGGGAGGAGCAACATCAGGGTGTTTCAGGCCTGGCCGATAGACCATCGGCCAATAGGGCAGGTACCATTGAGGAATCACTGCATAGTGCCAGAGCACAATGCGATCAATTGCCCGGGTATACAACATTAACTCTTCTCTGGATTCTGCATTGATGGCTTTATCAATCATGTTGTCCAATACATCCAGTTTTATTCCGCTCAAATTTTGCCCTGCCTCACTGTCAGCACTGGTACTGCTCCAGAAGTTTTTCAGCTCGGTGCCTGGTGTAACACTTGGGTAGAAACCGTGAATGAGCATATCAAAGTCAAACTTCCTGACGCGGTTAATGTATTGGGACGTATCAACGGTATTTATTGTGGCAGAGATACCAAGCTCACGAAGATTTCGAGCGAATGGAATCACAAAACGTTCATAGTCTGGATCTGTCAGAAGAATTTCAAATTTAAGCGGTTTGTTATCTTTATCCAGTACCTTCTTATTTTTGTAGGACCAGCCTGCAGCCTTTAACAGCTGCAAAGCAAGGGTTTTATTCTTACGCCAGTTTCCAGTGCCATCCGTTTCCACCGGTGTCCAGGGGATGTCGAACAGTTCCGGAGGAAGCTCCGACTTCCACGGAGTCAGAAGTGCTTTTTCTTTAGAAGAAGGTTGCTCTGTAGCAGCAAGGTCTGAGTTAGAGAAAAGGCTGTACGCTTGATAGTACATCCCAAAAAAGAGATGCTGATTCATCCAGTTAAAGTCTAACGCCATTGATATCGCTTTTCTGACATCTCTCTGCGCAAAAACAGGTCTTCTCAAGTTGAATACAAAGGCTCGCATTCCCAGGCTTTTGTTAAAAATCTTTTCCTGAATGAATGTCGTGTGCTTTACATTGTTTCTTTTGTACGCCTGAGACCAGTTTCGGGGATTGGCATCGATGCGCAGGTCAAATTCACCCTTTTTGAAGGCTTCAAGGGCAATGCCATCATCCCGATAGTAGTCGGTCCTGATGATATCAAAATTATGCCGACCCTTATTAATGGGCAGGTCAGCGGCCCAATAGTCTTTAACCCGTTCATAGGCGACATAGTGACCTGGACTAAAGTCCTTAACCTTATAAGGACCACTGGCCAGAGGTGGTTTCATGGTTGCTTTAAAGAGATCATTCTCTTCTTTTTGCCAGTAATGAGCGGGCAGAATACGAAGTTGAGACAGTCGTAAAACCAGACTTTTAGCCGGTGATTCTGAGAAGCTGAAACGGACTGTTTTGGCATTGATAGCCTCCACTTTATTAATGATTCCATAAAGATGTTTATAGTGAGGCGGTCCTCTCTTTTTCAGTGACTCGAAGGTAAATACCACATCACTTGCGGTGATTGGAGTACCATCATGAAATCGGGCATCAGGGTTCAGGTGGTAAATGACCCACCGGAAATCATTGGGGTATTCAATATGTTCAGCGATCAGCCCGTAAACTGAGTAGGGTTCGTCACCCGATTTCACCATTAATGAGTCATAGAGAAAGTAACTGCCATCTGCCCAGATCCCTTTTGGCGCGAAAGTGTTGAATGTATCGAAAGTTCCCGTGACGCCTTTACGGAGGATGCCTCCTTTAGGTGCATTGGGGGTAACATAGGAAAAATGTGTAAAGTGATTGCTGTACTTAAGCGTATTGTGAAAACTCAGACCATGAGCAGTAGTTGAGTGTTTTTCTATAGGGCTTGCCTGAGTGTTTAGCCATAATGTCAGGGCTATTAAAACAAATCCCTTTCTTAAAAAGTCAGCCATATGACTGGTTCCTTTTTATGGTTTACCACTTACAAGTCCGATTGATACCACCAGGTGCTCAAATCCAGTGCATAGGGGGCAGGATTTTTTGGGTATTTCAGTTGTTTCTTATGGACTACCAACCAGTCCGGCTGATACCAGAGTGGAAGGACATAGTGATTCCACAGAATAATTCGATCCATTGACTTGATCAGTGATAATAGTTCTTTGCGGGAGTTGGCCTGGGGTATTTTTTCTGTCAGTGTGTCGATGGATTTCAGTTTTATGCCTGCAATATTTCTTGAACCGTGCTGATCAACAGTACTTGAGCCCCATAGGCTTGCCTGCTCTGTACCGGGTGAGGGGGTATGGGGAAAGGTGTACATGACCATATCAAAGTCCTGGCTTCTAACCCTTTCTACGTATTGGGCCACATCCACTGTCCGAATATTGAGTCTGACCCCCATACCTTGCAGTGTTTTTTGTACTGGAATAAAAATGCGCTCATCTTCCGGAGAAGATAATAAGATCTCAAGCTCCAGTGGCTTTCCGTCACTATTGACCAATTGGTTCTTCTTGATGCTCCATCCACTTTGCTTCAGTAGTGACAGGGCTCTCCTTTTACGCTCACGACGGGTCATGCCTGCTTCACTGCCGGGCGGCACCCATACCTGATTAAGTGCTTCCTGCGGGATTTCTGATTGCCAGGTTGAAAGCAGTTCTATCTCCTGCTCGGAAGGTTTTCCGGATGCTCCCAGTTCAGTCCCTGCAAACACGCTGTCAGCTCTTTTGTACATACTGTGGAATAAGTGCTGATTAATCCATTCAAACTCGATGGCGTAACCCAGTGCTTCTCTGACGTTTGGATCAGACAGCAGGGGTCTTCGAGAGTTATAGGTGATCGTTAACGTCTGTGGGTTATGGTTGGTCAGCGAGGATCGTATCAGTTGATATTTTTCCAGTGATTCATTTCTCAGCTGGTCATGCCATACACGGGGATCACTCACGGTTTTAAGGTCATATTCACCTTTTTGTAACGCTTCGAGCAGAACATTGGTATTTCGATAATATTCATACTGAATGCGGTCAAAGTTGTGTCGGCCAACATTGACGGGCAGGTTTTTTGCCCAGTAATTATTAACGCGGACAAAGGTAATGGACCGTCCTGGCTCTATACGTATCGGTTTGTATGGGCCGCTGGTTACGGGTATTTCCATGCCTGGTGATGAGAAATCCCTTTTTTCCCAGTAATGTCTTGGGAGGATTGGCATTTGGCCAAGTATCAGGGGAAGTTCTTTATTATGACTGTGTCTGAAGATGAAGAGCACCCTGTTGTTACTGGTGACCTCGACCTTTTCAATATCCTGGTAAAAGTGTTTGTAGAATGTTGAGCCTTTTTCCCGGAGCAGATCAAAGCTGAATTTAACATCCCCGGCAGTAACCGGCTGGCCATCATGAAATTTGGCCAGGGGATTGATGTAAAAGGCCACCCACTCATTTTTCGGGTCCAGCTCTATCTTCTCGGCAATCAAACCATACTTTGTGAGTGGTTCATCCCAGGATCTGGCCAACAACGTATCGTACATAAGGTGACTGCCAGCGGCTGCTGTACCACGGTCTATGTAAGGGGTTAGACTGTCAAAATGGCCAATGACGCCTTGTTTCAATTCACCGCCTTTTGGTGCCCTGGGGTTTACGTAATCAAAGAACTGGAAATTCTCGGAATATTTGGGTTGACCATAAAGGCTGATGGCATGTTGTAACTTAATCGTTTCAGCCATGGTAGATGCTGAAATGGCGAATAGAGTGATGCCGTTAAGCAACGCGCGGAGAAGCAGCGGTGTCTTGAGCCTTGATAATGATAACCGCATTTGGAGAACCTCAATGCCTATGCTGATAGGCTTATCGACTGATTGAGTTATTTTTTTCAGTCCACCATGTATTCAGGCTGAAACCATAAGGTGGAAATTTTCCCGGATTTTTCAAGTGATCCCACCAGGCTATGCGGTGAGTAGTACCATTCCAGTTCAGTATTCCGTAATGCTGCCAGAGCAAAACCCGGTTAAGGGCTGTTGTGGCAGTTTCTAATGCATTTTTATCCGTTGCATTAATGATTTGCTCAATCAGGTAATCAACTGCCGGGTCTCTAATACCCATCAAGCTTCTGCCATCGTTGTTATTGACACTGCTGGAGTGAAAAAAATCCATCAGTTCTTCACCGGGATGGTGGCGCAATGGGTAGATAAATTGCGTCATATCAAAGTTATGTTGCTTCAGACGCCGGTAATACTGAGTCAGGTCCGTACGGCTCAGGGTTACCTCAATACCGATGGTTTTCAGGCTTTGAATAAACGGGAAGATGATTCGCTCAAATTGTGAATCGCCGTAATGGATAAAGGCCAGCTTCATGGGTTGATGTGTAACGCTATGGATAAGCTTGCCTTGTTTTAATTGCCAGCCTGATTGTTTCAGCAGGGCTAATGCCTGCCTCCTTTGCGGGTGTTGAACGCCATTTCCAGGTGTCTCTTGAAAAGGGAATGGGCTGGTAAACAACTCCGGAGGAAGGGTTTCAGAAAATGGCTTCAGCAATTGGCTTTCAGCAGCAGAAGGTTTGCTCAGGCTAGCTTCGGGGATACGTGGGAAGTAGCTCTTTGTTCGAGTGTAGGCATTGTAGAAGATGGCTTTGGAGGTCCAATTCCAGTCAAGCATCAGGCTGATGGCTTGTCTGACGTTTCGATCCTGAAGAAAAGGCCTTCTCATGTTAAATACATAGGCGCGTGTGCCATAAGACATCTTATGTGGTATTTCCTGTCGAATGACATTGCCTTCTTTGACGCCATTAAAGTTATAACCTGTGGCCCAGTTTTTGGCTTGCACTTCCTGGTAAACGTCTACATTACCTCCTTTAAATGCTTCAAAGGCCATGTTCAGGTCACGGTAAAAGTAGAGTGTTACCCGGTCAAAGTTATATTTCCCCTGGTTGACAGAAAGCGCTTCACCCCAATAGTCATTAACCTTGACTAACTCTACCCATTGGCCTGCAGCAATGCGATTGATTTTATAAGGGCCGCTCAGTAATGGGGGGGTTAGTGTTGTTTTATGAAAGTCATTATTTTTCCAATAATGTTCAGGCAATACCGGTAACTCGGCAATATGGAGCGGAAGCGCGATGGGAGATGGCTTTTTCAGGTGGAAAATAACATGTGAAGGGGAGGGGGTTGTTATGTTTTCTATCTGGTTATTTAACCCTGCGAAGCGACCATAGGGTAACGATGCCAGTAGATTGAATGAGAATACTACATCACTGCTGGTAATTGGCTGACCATCATGAAATCTGGCCTTTCTATTAAGCTTGAATTCCAGCAGGCCTTTATCTTTGTCAAGACGGACTGATTCAGCAATTAAACCGTAGGCAATTTCCTGCTCATCCATAGAGGGAGCATAGCTTCCATTGCCTGCCATTAAGGGCTCATTTAATTCACTGAAACCGTATTTGAGGACTGCGGCTACTTTGGAGGGCGGAACACCTTTGCCATTGTAGGGATTTAGTGTGTCGAAGGTTCCATGTACAGCCAGCCGAAGATGTCCTCCCTTGGGAGCACTGGGATTAACATAATCGAATGCATTAAAGCCGTTGGAGTATTTGGGTGAATCAAACAGGTACAAGGCATGTTGCCACGAGCTTTCTTTGTTTTCTGCATGCACGATGGCAAGCATGAAGGGGCTGAATAGTAACAGAAAGAGGAAGCAGGCTTGTTGTTGTTTTTGATCGGTCAAATAACTGTTCCTTCCGGCAGCAGAGCTATCAGGATAGCAGCTGCCGGAAGGTGGAGATAGATGGAGCCGGATTACTTGACTTCACCTAGTCAGTGGGAAGCTAAAGATCAGAAGTTGCGGGTTACATTCACAAATAATGTTACCTGCTGGCCGGGATGAATGTATCTTCCATTCATATCAGTATTCCAGTCCCGGATCTGATCGACATTGACGTTAAACTTTGAGGCGATTTTCGCCAGAGAGTCACCGGAGCGAACTTTGTAGTTCACTTTTCGGACAACGGCATTATCGGTACTCCGTTTCTTCCAGATAGCCAGCTTTTGGTCAATCCGCAGTGTGTCTCTGGGCGACATATTGTTCCAGCGGGCCAGCTCATTAACGCCGACATTGTATTTCTGCGCAATGGTCCAGAAACTGTCGCCGGACTTCACCCGGTACTCCACCTTATTACGACCGTTCACCGCACGGTTCTGCTTGGTTGCAAGGCGCTGGCTGGCACTGAGTGTATAAGATTCAGAGGCTTTGGCTGCCACTGGTATCATCAATCCCTGACCAATACGGATGATCGTACTGTTGAGCTTGTTAACATCGGTTATGACATTAACGCTGGTACGGTACTCCATGGCAATAGTGCCAAGCGTATCACCCGCCTTGACCGTGTATCGATGCCAGGTTAAACGTTCTTCCGGAGGCAGGGTTGCCAGTTGCGTACGGAAGTGTTCAGCATTGGTTACTGGAACCACCAGATGGTGAGGGCCTTCAGGGGGGGTGGACCATCGATTCAGTCCAGGGTTGAGTCGATAAAGTTCCTCAAGATCAACACCCGATAACTTTGATGCTTTTGCCATGTCCAGCTGACCACTGGTCTGAATCTTGGCAAAATAGGGTTTGTTTGGGATATGGTCGAGCTTGACGCCATGCTTCGAAGGGTTTCGAACCACTTTTCCAAGGGCGATCAGCTTGGGAACATAGGCTGTGGTCTCGCTGGGAAGGTCCAGCGCCCAGAAGCGTGTTGATTTACCCAGTTTTTTGTTCTTTCGTACGGCTCGTTGAACCCGACCTGGTCCGGAGTTAAAGGCGGCCAGTGCCAGTTCCCAGTCTCCAAACATATTGTACAGGCTCTGCATGTAATCCAGTGCAGCGCGTGTTGAATGCACAACATCCCGGCGACCGTCATACCACCAGTTCTGGTTGAGTCCGTAATACTCGCCAGTTTCCGGCATAAACTGCCAGAGTCCTGAAGCGCCAGCATGGGAATAGGCAAAAGGATCAAAGCTGCTTTCAACAATAGGCATCAGTGCCAGTTCCAGTGGAACATTTCTGGCCTCTGCTTCTTTAACAATGAAATAGAGGTATGGCTCTGACCGTTTGGAAATCTGGCTGAAGTAGGACTTGTGTCGTTTGTACCACTCCAGTTCGGCCTGGATTCGGCTGTTGTTCTGATTGAGGTCCATGGCTAAGCCGGATTGAATCCGAACCCAGAGATTATCAACCACCACGGGTGCTTTAACAGGGACCAACTTCACCGGCTTTTGGGCTTCAACCTTTTCTACAACAGGCTTTGAGGTTTTTTTCTCTGAAGAGAGAGTCGACGAGGTCGATGGTGTGTTAACCAGTTGGCAACCCGTCAGAAACAGGGAAAAGGCCAGCGTTGGCAGTGCACGTTTTGGAACGGTAGGGCCAAATTGAAAATTTCGCTGGCCTTTGGAGTAGGGGGTTTTGGTCATATATCTGTTTCTGAGAGTTATCAGCTCATTATTTTACCACTATCAAAAATTATCCTTCCATGCTCGGATTACCCTTAGAATCTCAGCGGGTTCGGCATTTGAGGGTGCTCCCCTGTTACAGGCAGCCTTAATAACATCGGGCTGATTGGATCTTAAAAAGGGGTTAGTTGCCAGCTCCTTCTGAAGTGTGAATGGTACTGTTGGCTGATTTTCAGACCGGCGTTCAGCTACTTCTTCCACATAGTCCTTCAGGATCCGGTTTTCAGGCTCGACAGCCTGGGCAAACTTCAGGTTGGCCTGAGTATACTCATGAGCACAGTATACGCGGGTATTGCCGGGAAGTGCTGCCAGGCGCGACAGACTGGCATACATTTGCTCTGCAGTCCCTTCAAACAACCGGCCACAACCACCTGCGAAGAGTGTATCTCCACAGAAAAGTACGGGGCAGCCTTTTTCACCAGTTTCTGTAAAGTACACAATATGGTCAAGCGTGTGGCCTGGTGTTGCAGCAATGTTGAACAGATTTCCATCCAGGTTGATGGTGTCACCATCTTGCAGCGTATTGGTTATGCTATCAATATTCTTGTTGTCAGGCCCATATACCGGAATATTTTTGCCTATGGTGAGTTCCTTGACCCCTCCGGTATGATCAAAGTGGTGATGGGTGATCAAAATGCCGGAAAGGTTTAGTTGACGTTCGTCCAGTACCTGTTGAACAGATTTGGCATCACCAGGATCAACAACATAAACATTCCTGCTATCCGGTGAATGAAACATCCAGATATAGTTGTCATCAAATGCAGGTATCGGAGATATGATCAGCATTGCCTTATGTCCTTACTTTCATCCCTGTGATCGTCATTGCACGGGGAAGGTCATTGAATGAACCACATACTATAAGAATGTCGGTATCATGTGGAGTCATCGTTAACCCAACATTAATGAATTTTTTCAGTGTAAACTGGGAAGCAGTGAGGTTAACATGAAGAAACATGGTTATGAAAAGTAGCCTGTTTTGCCCCTGTTGATTTGAGAAGGTTGCTCGAATACTGTAATTACTCTGCTGGCCCTTATATACATTAGGTTTGAAAAAACGCTGGCTTTCTATTGGTACAATAATTTGCATGATTCGATGTTTTGGAAAAAGGACAAAAAGCAGTCTCTCTGATCGAATTGGAGACTTGCGGCATTGGCTGGAGACCGACTCCGGAAAAATTCTGGTGAGTTATGAACGGAGTCTTCTGGAGAGAGAACTCAGTACGATATTTGGTTTCCATGCAGGGCAGTTTTCCGCGTCCTGGCGAGCTGATCTTATGTCCAGCAGTCCGGTTCGGCGGCAGTTTATACTGAGTTCAGCTCACCTTGCTGATTGTCCAAGACCTCAAATTATTGCAGACCCTCTCTATTGGCCAGTGTCTCCAGGCAGCCTTGACCTGGTTTTGTTGCAGCATACACTGGAAATTGCGGACAGCCCTCATCGCCTGCTGAGTGAAGCAGCCAATACCATCATACCGGATGGCAAACTGGTAATTATTGGTTTTAACCCATACAGCCTGAGTAATATCACTCGCTGGTGTGTACCCGGTCAACGCAGTTTGTTGAGGGATGCTCATTTTATATCACCATCCAGGCTCAGAGATTGGCTGGCACTGCTAAATTTCAGTGTCGAAAAAGTGGTTTATGGTGGTTATGTATACCCTCTGAAAAAGTTTTTCACGGGGTTGCGAGGTGACTTGATTGAAGAGCGTCTCGAGCAATTTCAGCTGCCGGTTGGTGGTTTTTATATGATGATTGCAACTCGTGAAACGCCAGGGTTAACCCCAGTTAGAAAGGTCTGGTCCGATGTGAGAAGACGGTTTGTTGGTCAACCTCTCTCACGGCCCAGTGCAGGTAGAGTTAGTAAGGACTGGAGTTCTTCTTGAGTCAAACAGTTGAAATTTTCACAGACGGTGCCTGTAAGGGCAATCCCGGTCCTGGTGGATGGGGTGTATTGCTCCGTTACGGCAATGTTGAGAAAGAGCTTTATGGTGGTGAGCCAGAAACCACGAACAATCGCATGGAGCTTATGGCAGCTATTGAGGGCCTGAAAGCCTTAAAGCGTTCTTGTACCGTTATTCTTACCACTGACTCTCAGTATGTACGTAAGGGGATTACGGAATGGCTTGCAGGCTGGAAACGTAAAAACTGGAAAACGGCATCAAGGCAGCCAGTGAAAAATCAGGACCTCTGGCAACTGCTTGATGAGCAGAGTCAACGACATGACATAGACTGGCGCTGGATTAAAGGCCATGCAGGGCACCGTGAAAATGAAATTGCAGATCAGCTGGCCTGTAAGGGCGCTGAAGCTTTCAAAAAGTGAGCAGCTACTTTGAAACCGTTTTGAGAAAAGTTGATCCATGCGACAGATAATTCTTGATACAGAAACTACCGGTATCGACCCCAAACAGGGGCACAGAATCATTGAAATAGGCTGTGTAGAGATGATCGGCCGTAAACTGACGGGCAATCATTATCATGTCTATATCAATCCTCAGAGGGTCGTAGAGCAGGAAGCCATTGACGTTCATGGTATTACCAATGAATTTCTGATAGATAAACCGGTGTTCAGTGCCATTGCTGATGAGTTTCTTGAGTTTATTCGTGGTGCTGAGCTGGTTATTCATAATGCGCCGTTTGACACCGGCTTTATTAATCATGAATTTTCGCTGCTTCGCCGAGGTTTTCCAAAGGTAGAAGATTGTTGTGGCGTACTTGATACGCTTGTTCTTGCCCGCAAAAAACATCCAGGACAGAAAAACAACCTGGATGCTTTATGTAAGCGCTATTTTATTGATAACTCTTCACGGACATTGCACGGCGCACTGTTAGATGCCGAGATTCTGGCTGAAGTTTATCTTGCGATGACTGGTGGGCAGACCGCTCTGTCTCTCAGCAACAGTGAAGATGGTGATGAAGATTCGGAGGAGGGAGGCAGTAAGATTCGACGTCTTGCTGCTGGCAGACCTGGACTTCGAGTTATTTCTGCCAGTGAGGTTGAGTTGCAGAACCATCAAACCAAGCTGGAACAGATTCAGAAACAGTCTGGCAATTGCCTCTGGCTTTCTAACGACTAGGCGGCTGCCACTTCAGTAGGGCTGACTATTCTAGTACGGTCGTATAGCCCTGCTACAAATATTTCTACCCTGCAATATATGGAACGGAATCAAGGAGTCAGCTTTGCAGCTGGATCATGATCATAACGGTGTATTCAACGTGAACTATTTGCCTTTGCAAGGTATGAAAACGGAACTAAGTGCTGAGTGCTGGCTGGTCCTGTTTGAAGGGCAGGTTGTTCTTAATGACGAAGGCTCTGGAGAAAATTTCCTCTGGTACCGTCTTGAAAAGTTTCAGTCGGTGATAAAACAAGATGAGATAGTCACGGGTTATATTCATGGAAAGGCCGTTGGAATTGTTGAACTCACAACTCTGGCGATCGAAGCTGAAACGGTAAGTTTCAGGTCATTACTGTCCGTGTCAGACTCAACGACTTATAGCTTTATCAGCCATGGCCTGCAAATCCTGACATCACGTAGTGAACATGCCTTTTGTGGCTGTTGTGGTCATCACACGCGGGAAAAGGAGGGGGAGTGGGCAATGGTTTGCCCTGAATGCGGACACCATGCTTACCCCAGTATTTCTCCCTGTGTCATTGTTCTGGTGACGCGGGGAGATCAAATGCTTCTGGTTCGACATCATCGCCATGGTAAAGAGTCGACCATGCATACGCTGGTGGCGGGTTTTATTGAACCAGGTGAGAGTGCTGAAGATGCCGTTCATCGAGAGGTATTTGAAGAAACGGGTCTTAGGTTGGGAAACCTCCATTACTGTTTCAGTCAGAGCTGGCCATTTCCTCACTCATTGATGATGGGATTTCATGCGGAATATAAAAGTGGTGAACTTATTCTCGAAGAGGAAGAGCTCTGTTTTGGTGGCTGGTTCCATCGAGATAACCCGCCAGACCTGCCACCGGAATTTACCATCGCCAGAAAGCTGGTGGATGTTTTTGTGTGATATTATCCAATCATATTTATCAATCAATAAAGCACTATCTCAAAATCCTGCAACAGGTTGATCATGAAAGATTAAGCTGACTTCTGGCTGATAAATAAAACAAAAAGGAGGAGATTAAATGAAGCACACAGGAAGTTGTCATTGCAAAGCAATCAGCTTTGAGTTTGAGGGGCCGGAAATTGACTCAGGGCTCAGGTGCAACTGCTCGATCTGTGTTCGCAAAGGTGCCGTCATGACGGCATTTATAGTGGATCCAGACGAGATGTACATTGACGATAAACAGGGTTTACTTGAACACTATGAATTTGGCAGTGGAGTTGCCAGGCATTACTTTTGCCGTGCCTGTGGAATCTATCCTTTTCACCAGACACTGCGTAAGAAAGATCACTACCGAATCAATATTGGCTGCCTGGAAAACATCGATTCGTTATCAATACCGTATGAAATTTTCAATGGTGCTTCGCTATAAAATCAGCTGATCAATATTGAAACTTACCACTTCCCCGATTTGCTGCCTAATGAGTTCAGACCCAGGTTGCCATCGGATACCTGGCCCCCCTGGGGCGTGGCAATCAAGACAAACCCATCAGTACAGGCAAATGCATCACCAGCATTGCCACAGGCAGCACTGATGGAATACCAGCCATCCTCAGAAATAAAGGGGTTAGCATTCAGGCCAAGGTTGGTCAAATTAGAAGTGTATTGATGGTTATCCAGGAAAAACTGCTCTTGTCTTCCAGCAATGTCCAGCAGTGCCGACTGACCTTCGGCTCTTCGACCATTCTGCATATAACTCTGATAGCTTGGCAGTGCAATAGAGGCGAGAATACCGACAATAACCACCGCAATAATCAATTCGATCAGCGTAAAGCCTGATGCATTTCGCATGTTATTGTACTCCTGTTGTCTTGTTATTGTTCGATCCAGCCATTGCGATGAATACCAACCTCGTTAGCAGCACCGCTGTATCCGGTATTCAAATCGATCAGGTTGCTGCCTTCTCCAAGGGAGACGATGGTGGCATCACCCGGTGTACCAACAACAGAAAGCAGAGAAAAGCGATCATCAGCCTGCTTGTCATTATCCCCATCAACATCACGTATGGCTGATGCAGTATGCAAATCTAAAACATAAAAACGACTGGACCCAACACTCGGAGTACATATATTTGCGCCAGGGGCAGATGACGGTGAATAGGTGCTATACAGTAACTGGCCGCTGTATACATCGCCCGTTGTTGTTGTTTTTTCACCTGAAGCAGAAAGGTTTATATACCAGCCACTTTTAGTGTCCAGTAATGACAGAGCTCCTGCTTTTTGTTCATCAGTTCCCTGTTGTATCAGATTACTGCTGGCATCGTACAAGTCGTTATTGGTAATCACTCCGGGCGGAGTGGTACAGCTATTACAGTTGCCAAACCGAGTGTAAAAAATGTTCCTATCGCGAATGACGTAGTAGCGGTCAGTATTGGTAGTTGCCATAGGGTTAGCTCGATTACCGCTTCCTAGCACAACAGCATCATAAGCGGTGCCACGATAGGTGGTTCTGACAAGTTCCGGTTGGTACATGAAGCGTCGATCACTGCTCAGATCCGGTGAAGGTCGTACATCAGTTTCATCAGCACCCAGTTTTGCCAGTTTTATCATTGACCATATTGAGCTTTCTGCATTAGGTGCGTTCGCATCCAGATAAACCTTGCCAATGTCAATCCTGAGCACATTGCCGCCAGTATCGGAAAAATAAACCCGATCAATCAGGCCATCCCCATTACTGTCCATGGGGGCAGGTGATGAGACAACGCTCCATTTGAGAAGGCTGCTTTCGTACTGTACCGAGTTTGCAGTTGAGATATCATCCGGTGCTGTAAACGATTTAACGAGCGCTCCTGTTGCCGCATCAACAAAAAATAACCCTCGTCCTTTTTGAGAATACTTTCTGACGGTATGCGTATCACCATTGGCATCTGTGAAAGCTTCGCCAATACGATCATCATCATTTGTACTGTCATAGCCTGCACCGAATGCCAGTACATACTTGTAATTAATGGTGTTTGTTGTGATGCCTGATTCTGTTGTAGAAATAACTTCACGATGACCCGGAATAATCATAGGTACTGGAGTGGACCAGCTTTGCCCCAGTTCTGAATATCCAGCAGTTTGATTGTCAATACGCCAGAGCAGGGTGGGGGCACCGTCCGGATTGGATACATCAATGGCGTAATAACTGTTGCCTCCCCTGCGCATACCAAAATAGAGGATCATTCGATCACCATCGGTATGCTTGATATTACCATCATTGTTGTAATCAAGGCGGATAACACTCACCTGACCATCAAGCCCATAGGGGTGGCCAACGTCATCACGGTTCTCATAGAGCTTTGGAATGTTGCTTGCTGTTTCACCCGCAAAGAATGACCAGTTTTCAACAACAGAATTACCCTGGTCTTCTATAAAATGAAGCATTCCGTAGTTTGTACCAAAAACCAGACGTAAATTTGGGTTGGTGTCATTGTATTCGGTACCGGTTCCGTCGGTATCTCCATAATTCAAAGTAACGGGTCTGGAGTGAAGAATGTCACCCAACACCCAACTGAGTGTATTGCCATCATTATCGAGTCCCTTGATCCAGTTAATCAGGTTAGCGGTGGTATAGTTTGCGCTATCACTAATACCAAATCTTGAAACATCAATATTGTCCACCGAACCCAGATATTCATTGCCTGAGTTGTTAACAATGTTTGTGTAGAAAGTCCCACGGGCATTTAACAGTGCCGCACCCAGTCCACCGCTGCCGACTTCACTGCCATCATTTATGGTATTCCAGTAGGTGCTGCGGCCATCGGCAATACGATTGCTGCCATCGTCTAATGCTGGGTCACATCCACGATCAACCACTATACCCTGTGTATGAATATCAAGGGCATTACAACCGGTTGTTGAGTCTCCTTTATAAATCTTCAGTTTCTTGAGATTACCCGTCCAGCGTGACGATTCTGAGGGCAGGAACATTGCATAGTAAGCGTTATCCAGTGATTCCGTTCTTTTGAAACTGTTCACGGCAACGGCAGGAGACACAAAGGTGCTTGTCTGTTGCAGAATTTCTCCAAGCGCTCCCTGGAATGCGGCTGCTATATCATTAACGACAACGCAGCCGGTGGTTGAGTCTGTATTGGTTCCTACTGTTGTGTAACAGACACCATTTCCCTTGTCTGCTGTATCTCTCAATAATTGTTGGTCAGTCGCAAATCCGATTGTATAAGTAAATGCTTTCTGATTGCCTGTAGCGGTGTCATTATCAAGTCCGCCTGCTCCGGGGTTAGCTAAATATTCAGCCAGTTTCGGAAGGCAGTTTTCACTCATGTCACCGCCATTATCTTCGTATTTGGCACATGAAGTAATGCGCGTAGTACCACCAATTTTTAAATCTGTGTCTGACTTTATTGTGCTGTTAACACTGGATTCTGTACTTGGTTCGCCATCAGTGACATAAATGATATACAGGTTTTGGCATGGTTTTATTACAGGAATATCGCCATATTCATTCGTTGTTTTGTATTGACTGCCAACCTGACTCTCAACACTGGTGTCCCGACTACTGGTATATTGTGCTCTGTACAGATCCCGTCCAGTGAAAAAATTCAGAACTTCATAGTAGGCGCCGCACAAGGGAGTCCCTCCATCAGGATCCAGGTTGTTTAAATCATTAACAATATTACCGCCATTTTCAGAGATACGGTGACGAATATAACCACCGTAACCGCTATAATCACCATCAATGAATGCAGCCAAACCAAAATCAACATTTGAATTATCGTTGATTAACTGCCTGATGGATTCTCTGGCTAATGTAATTCGCTTCTCAACAGGCTGCTTGTACCAATTTAAATAGTTACCTAGGCACTTCCACTTCCCATTTTTCTTTTTACATTCACTGGAACTCTTCGGGGCATTATCTGGCTTTTTATAATAGGCATCAGGGTCCGGATATTTGTCATGCAATGGATATATATTCGATGAATTGTATTCGGCCTTTGGAGCATCCCAGCCCATACTCCCCGAAGTGTCAAGAATGATCATCACTTGGGGGCGGGCATTATTGTTAATATTGGCACCGGTAAATAGTTCTGTATCATCAGCACTGGCTATAAGCTGATGCTGTAACAGGACAGCAACGATTGCTGCCATTTTGATGCGTTGTAAAATCTCTTTATGCCACATTCCACGACCAAATTTGTTATTGATTTTTTATGCTGAAGTCAGAGTTTCCTGACATGATTCGTATCTTTTTCTATGGACTTGCCGCTGGCGTTGAGATCCCGACAATGACGTTCTGGTCCCCTGTCGCCGATCCGCCCTGTTCACCTAACATCACTTTATAGGTGTTCATGGCCAGCGAAGTTGTTATGCCTGACTGCGCACTGTCCGTTTGGATCTGATAAAACTCAACACTGTATTTACCAACCCCACTGGCATCTTCACTGCGGGGTACTGTCTGGCTGGATGCCTGATAATGGATACTTGGACTGGGTGCTGCATTATTAGCACCACAGGTATGAGCCGTCTGCTGAGCCTGTGTCAGTGAGCTGTCTGGATCGATTGGGTTATAGGGAGCGTGTTCTGAGCCACAGATCCCCCGGTCAAATTCAGTCATATCCAAAACGGCAATCTGGTTGAGCGTTGCCTGCGCCTGATTAAACGTGATCAGTTTTATTTCCGCATTGGCTATCATGCGTGGTGACCTGCTGGATTGGTTCACCAGTGTGACAGCAATCGTGGTCAGCATCATGAGAAACAACAGAGATACCATCAGAATCATGCCGCTCTGTTGTGATTTGAACTGTTTCATCTCTGGTCACCGATAGGCATGGTTGTATAGATAGATGGTGGTACTGGCTAAACGACGATGACGACTATCACCATCGGGCTGAACGGTAATATCACCCATCTGGTAGGTGCGATGGTCCTCATAATTATTGACCTGATCCGTTGTGGTTAGCAGGTAGAGCTTAATGCTCTGTACTTCATTCCATTGCTGTTCAGTCCAGGTGTTTGTGTTAGCCGGTGTTCCCTGGTAACGGTTAATCTGGCCATCGCCGTCATCATCAATGCCCAGAAATACCCGCATGGCTTCTATATTGTTGGCGAGTGTGGTTTCAACCAGTGCGTCATTAGCCAGACGGGTCAGTTTTAACTGATTGTCCCGAAGATAAAACAGGCTGAACTGATATTCACGGACCTGCTGGTCGTCAGAAATCAAGGGGGCTGTGGCTGAACGAAAAAGACGGCCTTCCTGGGTATTGGCGACCAGGTAATTAGTGTTTGTCAGAGGAGTGTTCACCAATTCGCCGACGGTTCCCCTGAAAAGCAGCCAGTCAGAAGGCAAGCCATCCGTAGCCGTATAGTTACCGGTCTGCCCTGCAGCACATCCGAAAATATCGTTACTGGCTCGGCCAGCCATAAATGCGGGGGAAGGGGTTAATGCAGCAGCAATGCCGCTGCAATCATCAGTAACCGTCAGACCATTTTGACTGATGCTTCCTGGAGGTAAGCCATTGTTATACCCGGCAGACCTAAGATCACGTGAAATGATCGTCAATGCCGTGCGGGCATTATCATTCAGAGTAATCATTGCACTGCTGTCACGCTGAGCAGTAAATGTGTTCAGATAGAGAACAGCGACACCCGCAAGCAGAAATAATGACAGGGTGACAGCGACCATCAGTTCAACCAGGGTAAACCCCTGTTGTCTATTATGACTGGTGATAACCCATGAGATTTTAATCATGACTTTCCTCGCATCCATGTACTGCACCTAGCTGATGGTGGTTTCTATCACCATTACCCGGCGAAGATCATTATCCACTGTTGATCGATAGTCAGTGTCAGCGTCTCCGCAAGTAACCGCTGGCCGCGTATCGGGGCGGGTAAATTTTCCCCGCCACACGATGGTCAGGGTTACGTCGGTATTATTGATGTTGATGCATGCCAGTGGTGAAATGAGGCCGCCTGCATTGTTATTTGCAGCAGTCTGTACCTCATTACCGTAGAGGGCAGAGCCCCATTGCCAGAGGTCAAAGGCGGCTGTTTGCGCTGGTGTGCAGTTAGAGTTTGCACCGTTACATAGCGTTCCCGGCTGAACTGGGGTGGCAGTAATAGTGCCGTTGTAGCTCGTCAATCCTGAATTATTGGCATTAATTCGGGCCAAGAGATCCTCAGCCAGTTGTAAGGCAGTGGATCGCTGTTGTACTTCAACAATATTCTTTCTGGATTCGACGACCAGGCCAGCGATCCCTAAAAGTCCTACTGATATGATGATCATGGCCACCAGTACTTCAATCATGGTAAAGCCATTATTTCTTCTCATGATTCATTCCCTGCATATTGTTGTATCCGGCATTCCTAGCCCCGCACTTACTGTACGGACAGTGATGTAGCTCCACCGCTATCAATACTCACTGTTGCGGTATGAGAAGCATCGGTATTACTGACAGAAACATTGGCACCGGTGAAAAGCCCCCGTGCATCAAAGCTGAACTGGGTTGCCGTTGACGTGATGGTGCTACCGGAAAGGGGGGCAAGTTGAAGAATGGTAGTGCCATTTGCGGTTACCGTGCCATCACTTCCCGCCCAGCCATTATCGGGTGAAATTACGACATCCGTACCACGAGTGATTGCTTCTGAGCGGGCAAATGCCAGAATGCTTTGAATTTCTTCGGCCTGACTGCGAACCTGATTGTTGGCGATACTCTGGGTAAGAGAAGGGTAGGCAATAGCCGACAGTATACCCAGCACTGCGAGGGTGATGATCAATTCAACCAGAGTAAAGCCACCCGATTTTTCAGGTACGCGCTCTCTTATCTTTTCATCCATGGTGTTTTTATTGTTATTAAAAGTCAGGAATTGTATATCTTTTCCCGCTTGAGTTCTCACTTCATTCGAGATAAACGGTCGCTATTTACGGATAAGTGGCAATGTAGTGCCTAGATGTGAGATACGTTTCACAATTATGCAAGGGCCTGGAGGATAAAAAACCAGCCTGGGAAGTGAACAGGGCTGGCTTTTATGGGATGAGTTTTTCTTAAGACAATATTTCAGTAAATAGTCGTCTATCAGTTCGGGAAAAGGGCATTAAGCTTGGTCGCTAACATCATGTTGCCTTCAGCGCGCAGTTTACCCATCATAAATGCCTGCATGCCATCCATTTCGCCAGACATCACGCCGACCATGGTTTCACTGTCCATGATCAGTGTTACGCTTGGGTCGTCATGGACGCCAGCAACGATATCGAAGTTGCCATCTTTAATAACCAGATGGTAGGTATCAGCATCTTCAATATCAAACTGGAAAACCTCATCGAGGCCAGCTGCAGCATCAGCATTAAAACGGGTTTTCATGGACTCAATGATTTCAGCAACTGTGCTCATATTCTCTTATCCTTTTTCTTGGCGTTAAGCATTTCTGTCTTCAACAAAAAGAAGGTTATGAGTATTGGCCGAATGTGTCAATGCAATTCAAACACTTGTATGAATTCACTTGCGTAAAGTATTTCCTGCCTCACGATTTTTTATAGTCCCCAGCACTGATAAATCAGTTATCCTATAGGCAATTTTAATATTGGAACTCATACACCTTATAAGGAGGTCCTTTTGGAGTATTTGGCAGACTTTATTCTGTTTCTGGCAAAAACCGTTACGCTGATTGGTGGTGTAGCGATTTTGGTTGCCTTGGTCACCGCAATCGGTCAGAAAGCAAAGAAAATGCATAAGGGACATCTTGAGATTACCCGCCTGAACGAGCATTACGAACACCTGCAGAATGACCTGAAACATGCATTATTTGATAAAGAACAGTTGAAAAAAGAAGCTAAGGAAGAGAAAGAAAAGGCAAAGCTTGAGAAAAAGGCGAAAAAAAATAAAGAGGCTGATGAAGCGATCAAGCCCAGAGTTTTCGTTCTCGATTTCCACGGCGATATCAAGGCATCAGCCGTCAAATCTCTGCGTGAAGAGATTACGGCCGTACTTTCCCTAGCTGATAAAGAGCGGGATGAGGTGGTTGTTCGTTTGGAAAGTGGCGGAGGCATGGTTCATTCCTATGGTCTGGCAGCATCACAGCTGAAGAGAATCCGGGATAAGGGTATCAAACTGACGGTAACTGTAGATAAAGTAGCTGCGAGTGGTGGTTATATGATGGCCTGTGTTGCTAATCATATTGTTGCTGCACCATTTGCCGTATTAGGCTCAATTGGTGTCATGGCTCAGCTACCAAATGTGCATCGCCTGCTGAAAAAGCACGATGTTGATATTGAGTTGCACACCGCTGGGGAATATAAGCGCACGTTAACCATGCTGGGTGAAAATACCGAAAAAGGACGGAAGAAGTTTATCCAGGATATGGAAGATACCCATGAACTGTTCAAAGATTTTGTAAAGGCTGAGCGGGAAGTTGTTGAAATTGATCAGGTATCTACGGGTGAAATCTGGTACGGCCAGAAAGCGCTATCACTGAATCTGATTGATGAGATCAGTACCAGTGATGAGTACATTTATCAAAAGGTGGATGAGGCAGACCTGGTTCAGATTGAATATGTGATGAAAAAAGGTGTTGCCGATAAACTTGGACTGGCAGCAGAGTCTGCTCTGGATAATACCCTGATGAAATGGTGGGGAAGGTTTAATACCAGTCGATTCTTTTCCTGACAGGTGGTTATTGTTCTATTTTACACAGTATTCCAGGAGCATGTCGGGCTTAGCCGACAGACTCCTGAGCTTTAGGGTCTCTTCTTGATTCGAGTTTGGTTTGAACTATAGAACTAATAAATAGTCCAATACATGACTATTTACTATTTATTCAGACAGGCATGACGCAATGAATGCTGTTGGAGTACCAGCACCGGCTGGCTATATCCATAGCCAGTCTCAACCGGATAATACGGTTGGCCAGACAAAGCATTGGACACAATCCCGGACTGTCAGAGCAGTAGCCGGACTTGCTGTGTTAGCCTTAGGGGCTCTTGCAGGGGCTGTTGCATCATTTTTATCTGTCAGTCCTTTTGCAGCAATCATTGCTGCGGGAGCAGTTGCCGTGGTACTGGGTATTGCAGTGATTGGGTATTTTTACCATCACAGCGGTGATGCCAGTACTGCAACGGCTTCAAAGCCTCCCGCTGTTCAAACTTCTGCATCTATACAGCCGCCGCTTTATACACCACCTTCGATACCTGTCCAAACAGCGCCTTATTCACCCGCTGTGTCTACACAACCAGCATATTCTTTTTCTGGGACGCAACCCCATCCAGCACCAATGGCACCGGCTTTTTCACCTACATTACAGCCACCGCAGGCCTATACTCCTCCTGCAGGTCCTCCACCGATATATAGCTCTGCTGGTGTTTCCCCACCCGTGGTAAATACTTCTGGGATAGCACCGCCGCCATCTCGTTCAGCTACAGTTGCTGATAGTTCTGGAGAAATCCTTATTACAGCTGAAGACTGTATCCGTATCCAGGAAGATAATGTCACCCGTTTGCTGGAAGCTTATGGTTATCACTTTTACCAGAGCAGTCGAGATAATAATTGCTTTTATGATTCCATTTCCCACCAATGTCCAGAAATAGCTCCAAACGCGAGGGAGCTTCGCCGTCAGGTCGCTGAGTACGCCAGAAACTGGCAGCAGCTCTATCCTGCTGCTGACCCGACCTTCTCAGTCTTGGAAGCCAGTGCCCATGCCCGCTTACAAAACGACGTTCTTTATCCTGATAGGGGAAACATTATTTCTAGTGGACTACAGGAAATAGAAACTCCTGGCTGTTTTTCTGATCAGGTCGATGCTTTTTTTGCTGCCCCAGTCATTAGAAGGCCCATAGTTATCATTGACATAAATGGAAATGTTACTTTAGCGGTCAATGAAAATGGTGAAGTGATTGATTGGACTGCGAATTTTAATCGTGATCTATTTCCTCAGAATACAGTCCTTCTGGTACATGACGGTCCTCACTTTATGGGAAAGAGGAGGAGCTAATCGACACACCTCCTCTTTCTTTTGTATTAATCTCTTCTCAAACGTTCTGACAAAGCAATCGGCGATTCAAAGCGGAATACAACAATATAAGAAGAGACGATCAGTGAGAGTATCGCCGTAGCCTGAATAATATGAGCCGAAACTTCACCAATCAGGTTCTGGCCACTGGCAAAAGCAGCGATCAGTATGGAGAACTCACTGGTCTGGCCTAAACGAAAACCGACCTCCCAGGCTGTTGAACGCTTTTCACTGACCTTGCGAAGCAGAAAACCAAAAATCACCGGTTTTATGACTATCACGATGCCTGTCATCACAAGAGCAGGGATAAGAACATGGCTTAACAGATCAAGGTTGAAACTGGCACCAATTGAAAAGAAGAACAGAACCAGGAAAAAGTCTCTTAGTGGTTTCAGGTTTATCGCAATGTATTGTGCTATCGGACTGGTGGCAATACTGATCCCAGCAATAAAGGCACCAATCTCATAAGAGAGGTTCAAGCTGTGCGCCAACTCTGCGAAACCGAGACACCAACCCAGGGCCATCAGGAACAGGTATTCGTGGAAACGGTCAAAACGGGCCATTAAGGGCAGCAGAAGATATTTGACCAGCATGATGGCAGTGAAAATCAGAGCGGGCAGGGCAATAAACGCCATGATCAGTTCGCTGTAATTGGCACTGTGTGACGGGTCAAGATTATACAGTAGCAACAGAGCAATAATCGCCATCAAATCCTGCAATAACAGGAGGCTAACCATGATTTCCCCGGTATGTTTATGGTGCAGCACTGTTGTCGGGAGGAGCTTGATGCCGATGATGGTGCTGGAAAACATCATGGTTGCACCAATGATGATCGACTCATTCTGCGGCAGGCCAAATGCCAGGCCAAGCCCATAACCGGTAAGTGCAAAGAGAAATGAGCTCAGCAGACCAACCGTAGCGGTTTTCTTAAGCAGATGGGCAAGGTGACTGGGTTGCATATCCAACCCGAGCAGAAATAACAGAAAGATAATACCGACATGGGCAATGTCATTCAGTAGATTGGTGTCATTTACAACTTCCAGTCCAAACGGCCCGAGTATCGCTCCAAGCGCAATATAGGCAACCAGTAATGGTTGACGGGTGAATAAGGCGCCAGTGGCGAGTACTGCTGCCCCTGTGAAAATAAGAAAAAAAGAGAAGAGCAGGGAACCGCTTTCCATCATTAAAGGCTCATTCTTAGATTATTTATGGAAAGAACAGTATAACCAACAGTTTGGTTTTCGTGCAGCAGAAGGGGTAAATCTCTTCCATAAGGAAGAGATTTCAAACTGTGGCTACAACTGATGCCTTAGCCGGTACACAGGAGTTAAATTATCGGCAGCAGTTTGATAATCCGTACTAAACGTTGTCAGTGCTTCCACTGCATAATCCGGATTCTGATCCTCTCTTAGCCTGAAACTACTGAATCCACAGCGTTGCAGATAGTAGAGCTGATCTACAAGAACATCGCCAATCGCTCTCACATCGCCCCGATAATTGAAGCGTTCCCGAAGCAGGCGGGCTATGGAGTAGCCTCGCCCATCCATAAACTTTGGAAAGTTAACCGCGATAACTTCGAACTGATTCAGAGCATCCGCTACCATTTCTGGCTCATCTGCACTGTCAAACCAGATTCCGATCTGACCGTTGTGATCAGTATTGGCTTGGATGGCAGCATCAATTGCCGATACGTGCAGTAGCAAATTGCCCTCAGGTAAAGAAGCCTCACTTTCATTCTGGTCTAGTATCTGAAAGTGATCATTGCTGATTTGCTGACCCTTAAGCAGCTTTGGCATAAACCTTCTCCTTGAATGGCTGAACGCCAACACGTCGGCAGGTATCAATAAAACGTTCTTCCGGAGTTCGCAGCTCAACATAGGTCTTCAGGATCTTGCCGATCACCCCAGGTACCTCATCCATTTTGAAAGATGGCCCAAGAATTTTACCCAGTGATGCATCATGACCCGATGCCCCACCAACCTGAATCTGATAATACTCTTCGCCTTTACGGTCAACACCAAGAATACCAATATGACCTACATGGTGATGACCACAGGCATTCATACAGCCTGAAATGTTCAGATCAAGTTCACCAATGTCGTGCAGAAAATCGATGTTCTCAAATTGTCGCTGAATACTTTCTGCCAATGGGATAGAACGGGCATTAGCCAGCGCGCAGAAATCACCTCCCGGGCAGCAGATCATATCGGTTAACAGGCCCTGGTTTGGTGTGGCGAGGTTGAGCTGTTTCAGCTTCCGCCAAAGCGCCTGAAGTTTATTCTGCGCAACATCGGCAAAAATAAGATTTTGCTCGTGACTGACTCTGAGTTCGCCAAAACTGAACTCGTCAGCAAGGTCTGAAATAGCTTCCAGCTGTTCTGCGCTGGCATCACCCGGAGCATCAGCAGTCGCCTTGAGTGTCAGGGTTACAGCGCTATAGCCTGGTTTTTTATGTGGATGGACATTTCTCTTGAGCCAGAGTTGGAAGTCAGGCTCACCGGATAACGCCAGATCCGTTAAGTCGATATTGGTTAGTTGCTGGTAGTCCGGCTCTGTAAAAAAGGATTGAACCCGATCAATTTCCTGCTGCGGGAGTTTTGCTTTCGTGTCTTTCAGGTAAGACCACTCTTGCTCCACCTTATTTGAGAAGACTTCAGGAGTGAGTGCTTTAACAAGAATTTTGATTCTGGCTTTGTATTTATTATCCCGTCGCCCATAACGGTTATACACTCTCAGGACTGCATCCAGGTAACTCAGGAGGTGTTCAGGTTCTAGGGAGGATTTGATGACTGAGCCCACCATGGGTGTTCTCCCCAATCCGCCACCAGCCAGAACTTTAAATCGTACCTCGTTACTCTCATTCAAAAAGGCATGAATACCGATATCATGAACCTGAGTTGCTGCCCGGTCTTGCTCACTGCCACAAACGGCAATCTTGAATTTTCGTGGGAGGTAAGCAAACTCCGGGTGAAAAGTGGACCACTGACGGATAATTTCACACCAGGGCCGGGGATCAACAATCTCATCGTGCGCCACCCCTGCAAACTGGTCAGTTGTTGTATTACGGATACAGTTACCACTGGTTTGAATGGCATGCATCTGAACACTGGCCAGTTCTTCAAGAATCTCTGGTACATCTTCAAGACGAGGCCAGTTCAGTTGAAGGTTTTGACGAGTGGTAAAGTGAACATAGCCTTTGTCAAAGCGACGGGAGATATGCGCCAACTTACGCATTTGTTTGCTACTGACCATTCCATAAGGAATGGCAATTCTCAGCATGGGGGCAAAACGTTGTACGTAAAGTCCATTCTGAAGGCGAAGAGGCAGGAACTCATCTTCTGGCAACTCACCTGCGAGATAACGGTGAGTTTGATCCCGAAACTGCAGGACCCTCTCATCAACTATACGCTGGTCGTAATCATCGTATTTATACATGAATTGTTCGTCTGATTAGCCACATCTAGGGAACAGGTCAGAAACCTGGGACGTTAGAAGAATACTGACTTTTACTTATACGTAAAACTACTATTTTTAAATAAAAGTAGATGAAAAAGTAATAACTCAAAAAGTAGCAAGCAGTTGATGGTTGGTCAGGATTTCGCTAATTTGAGTGAGTTGAAATATATTCTGGTAAGAATGGAGAGATTACAAAATGAAAGACAGTACTGTTGACGCGATTGCAGCTATAGCATTGATCACTCTGGTGGTTGTTACTGCCATATACTGGGTAAGCACTCAATAGACGATCATGTTCCTTGTAGAACCACATGTACAATCAGCATTAGAACCACAACAAATAAGGCTGTACCGATGATACCAGCGATAATGTAGTGCGCTGGCTTACCCTGTTGGAAGTCCCTTTCCAGGTTCGATTTTTTTTGCACGCCAAAAGCAGCAGACAGTGCGCTAAATACAACTGATTTTATGCCCGTTCCTTTTCTGTCAGACATCAGCCAATTCTCGCCTCGCCTTTAGCTATAGTTCCATCATTCTAAGATGTTGTCATTTGAGTTGCTATACCTAAAGGATTTGGAGTTGCTACACGGCGGAAAGAGAGCGAAGCCCCGGGAGCTTTGATATTCAAAGTGACCGGGGTTACCACTGAATGGATGCAGAGCAACGCATGGAGCAGTTGCCGAGCGAGCGCAGCCAACAAACTAGCAACTTCAAAGGCGACAGGTGTAAATCAGTATGGTTAGTTAACAACGATGACCCTGATTCTGTATTGAGTATCTCTTGCTGCAAAATACCCGATCCAGCTGTCTTTCTCAGCCTCTGACCATGAGACAAATTGATCGGCAGCCAGTTGAGTCAGCCAGGCTCCATATTCTTTGACGTGAGGCAGTATCACGTAGGCCATGGCTCCCAGAACCAGTCCATTGGTCGCTGAAGTCAGTGCTTTTTGCAGCGCAATGTTTAAGCCTCCGGTTGCATAGTAATTAAGTATTCCATTCACAGCATAATAGGTAACCATAGGGATAATAGTTGCTGCCGCTACAGGGACTGCATATTCTTTAATATTTTCAGGCATGGGAATCAACTGATAACCAGATGAAGCAATCGCTTCAGCTCGCTCACCAATCGATGTTATCTGGTGCTGCAGGTTGGCAAGCAGGTTAATATTCTTGGGATCTGAAGGATCCAAGTGGGCCATGCGTTCATCCTGACCAGTCGGAATTATTTCTTTAACCTGATAAAACCGATAACCAATTTCAAGTAATCCAGCTCCTGCAGATAAGGCATATGCCGATGTTGCGTCCCAGCCTCTGCCTTTGAAGAATTTCATGTAACCATTATGAATAGTGTATTGAATACTGGTTTTTATTGAGTCATTAAAGTCACCGGCAAGGCTGGCAATATTCTCAAAGCCGAGGTCTCTCCTGAATAGTGAAAGAGTATCTCCCGGAACGTTACCAAAAAGATTGAAACCATACCCCACCATAAGCATGGCAATACCATCCAGTGTTTCATCATTGAGGGTATCCAGCATTGACCATTTACCAAAAACTTTGTGTAAATGACCATCGCTATGAAGAGCTTTGAGTGAACTGGCTACCACTGATGAAATGCAGTCCAGCATACGGTTAGTTGGAGTTGTTCTGAGATACAATTGGAATGTTTCAGTTTTACTCCTGTTAACTACATTCTTCGTAATGTCACTGGCACTTGCAGCAGCTGCCGATGGCCTGTTGGGGTCTCCTGTAACGGCTCCGCCATGATTTGACAACAAGGAATATACCGTAAAGCCTTCAACAAAATCTGCTGAGCACTGTGCAAAAAGAGAATTCCTGTCTTCAAACACCTGAGTTTGAATGAGATTTCGAATTGAATGAATGATATCCACTTCGAGTAGCAGATAATTCCAACGTAACAATGATGGCCAGAATGAGTGGGGCTGCCACGTTACAGTGCTCATGGCCAAAATGGGTAATATCTGAGGGACAAATGCACCCACTGCTGCTACTTTGGAAAGATTTTCTTCTTTCTCAAGAACAACTTTTATTTTCTTACCTACCATTTCATCGGTAGTATTCAACGTTAAATAAATATATCGATCATTGCTTGATGGAGTAACTCTTCCATTTTCCAGAACTGGGGTTTTCTGGTTATGCCAATAAAGTTCATTGGCTACATCATCCCCTCTATTAAAAAAAGCTTGATCATAGTCCGATCGAAATCTTATAGGTATTTTTCCGTAGATTTGTTCTTTTAATGTCTTTGTATCAATTTCAATATGCAGAGGGTCATTGCTGTTGACTGTGATCTCTATAGAATTATTTTTCTCAGGTGAAAGTATCTGAGGATTTAAGGCAATAGCATTGACAGAAAATATTGTACAAATAAAAATTATTGGAATAGTTCTGTATCTTGCAATTTTCTTTATAGCTGATAATAGCTTTATTAAATGGTGGCGAACGAATGCTATAGAATTTGATTGTTCAATGTTTTTGCTGGATTCAAATAGCAACAAGTAAGCCATTATTACCACCTCGGTAGCTTGGCTATCCATTGCCGGAGAAAAACCTAAATTCAACTGTTTTTAAGTAGTTAAATCTCTTATTGAGAAAACTTTCTATATATTCTAAACGAATTTAAGTTTTTTTTGTCATAATTAATTGAGATATATTTTTCGTTTTTATTTCTTTTATATTACTCAAAAAGATATAAAACAATTTTTATATGTTAAATTATTAAAATCATAGAAACAACTAGTCGATTCTTTTGAAATGAGATATGACTAATTTTCAGTAAAAATATCTATTCTGTACCGAATACTATCAGCCAGAAAATATTCAGCCCAGCTGCCTGATTCTGAATCCATATATTCAATAATTGGCTTTTGAATTGTTTGTGCTGCCCAGATGCCATATTTCTGTAGAACTGGTGAGATTAAATGGGTAACGGCTCCAAGAACCATTCCTTCATATGCAGTATTGAACAGGTTAAACACCGGGTCTGAAGAAAAATATCCAGTAGAAACTTTAAATACACCATAGATCATGGCTGGAATTGTTACACCAAGCATCAGTAGCTGAACATCAGATAGATCCGTTAATGCCAGTGCCTTATTGATCGAGACGCCTATTGCTTCTGCCCGCTTAGTGAACGAGTGGAGTTGATGCATTTGATCACGCCCTGTCATACTCTGATAGGCATTCAACCTCCATAGTATTTCAATAACGCCTGCACCAACGGAAAGTGGCATGGAATATTTCTCATTTAAATTGTGATATTTTAGCTGGCCCTTAAAAAAATCTTCATATCCTGATTGAAGTGTGTACTGAGCTGCTTTAACTAATGACCGGTCCAGATCCGTTTGTAATAGTAAATCATCAGTAGCGTTAGAAAATCCAATGGTCTTCTTTAATGATTTAAAGAAGTCTCCAGCTTCAAATGCAAACGTGTTAAAACTATATCCGACCATTATTTTTGAAAGGCCATTAATTGACTCTTTGTTCATCTTTTTCAGATATTGCCACTCGTCACTAATTTGATTTTCCTGAATGTCAAAGAGTGTTGCTGATACTGTGCTTGACATACAATCCATTAGCCGTTTGAACGGCGCACTCATAATATATGTCCGGAATGTTTGTGTTTTTGTCTTTATAGAAGCTGAGGTTTCTCCGTAGTTTGCGACTTCGAAAAGCAGGAAGCTCTCTATGAAATCTGCTGAACATTGGGCCAGTAGAGGTTTGTTCTTTCCAAAAGACTGACTAAGGATAAGTTCGCGAGTTGATTTGATGATATCACCCTCAAGAACCTTATAATTCCATCGCATCAGTGCATCATAGAAAATTACTGGCTTGGGCCCCCATGTGACTTCACCCATAAGGATAATGGGCAACATCTGTGGGAAAAAAGCGGCCATTGCCGAGAGCTTCGAAATATCTTCTTCCTTTCTAATTCTTACTTTTATTTTTTTTTCAAAGAAGTTTTCATCCATATTCAGTTTTAGATAGATAAAAGGATCGTTATTAAGCAGCTTGTTTTTTTCTTGTTCCAGAGTAAATGTCCTGTTGTGCCAGAATAGCTGCTGCTCACCATTTTCAAATGTTACATTATCATTATCCAAAATAAGTTGTACTGGGATTTTTCCCTGAAGGTCTTGCTCAAGAACTTTTGTGTCTATGGCTATTGTTATTTCCTGGTGTCCTGCAGTATCTATCTCCAAATCAGTCCTCATGTCTGGAGATAGCAGGTAAAGTTCATCTTGATGAAATGCAATAACCAGAGGGGAGTTAACTAGTAAACAAAGGTAAAAAATTAATGAGGTATGACGTAACAATAGAAAATATCTGAAGTAATACTTAAAGAGGCTTTTTTCTGGCATGCCTACCATCCTGAATGGGAGGCACTCCGTTGCCATTTCACTCTATGGCTATGTATTTCAGTCTATGCAGACATAGCCTGAAACAAACCGGTTTATTTAAACGGTGTTAGCGTTTTATTAGTCTATGAATCAGTCAAAAAGTTTCTCAATATGAGAAATATCACTGTTACTTCCTGTCAATACCACAATATCACCCGTTTGTAGAATCATGCCAAGCTGGGGTTGCAACACCATGTTATCCCGTCGAACCTCCACAATAGAGACATCAGTACCTTTAAAATCAAGGGATTCGATCGTTTTCTGGCTGGCCTTGCAGTTCTTACTTAGCGTAACAGCGTGGCGATATGTTTTCTTATCATTTTCCAGCAGGTAATCACTGAGTCCAGGATAAAAGCCATTCAGAATTTCGTACCCTTTGGTTCTTGCTTCATGAACTCTTTGACGGACATGGGCTGGATTCATACCCAGCATCAGCAGGGCGTGTTTAACAATGACCAGACTTGACTCAAGTACTTCTGGAATCACAACCGTAGCGCCTGCCTTCTTAAGTTCATCAGACTGGCTGTCGTCTCTTGTACGAACAAGAACCGGTATCTGAGGCGATTGTTGACGAACAGCCTCCAGTATCTTGAGTGCATTTTCCGGGCGATCAATACAGATAACCACCTGGCTTGCTCTTTCTAACCCCACAGCCATCAGCAGCTCAAGCTTTCTACAGTCGCCAAAGAAAACCGGATCACCTGCAAGGCCAGCTTCATGCACATGAATCGGGTCATCATCAATAGCGACATAAGCCTTGTTTTCCTGCGTTAAGAAGCGTGCGATTGTCTGACCCACCCGGCCATAGCCACAAATCAGGGTATGATGATGTATATGAGCCGTCTGTTTGCGAACTTCCTCTTCTTTGACACGATGAATGCTTTGCTCGGATTTATCGAATTTGACCAGCTTAACAATCGCATTACTGTTCCTGATAAGGAGAGGGGCAATGATCATGGATAGAATGGTGACAGCAAGAACGATTGAGGTTAAATCTCCGCCGCTTTCACCATATTGTGAAGCCAATGCAACCAGCGCAAAGCAGAACTCTCCCCCCTGTGCCAGAGAGAGGCTGGTTCTGAGGGAAATATTCTTTGTTTCAGAAAACGTTCTGGCCAGGGTGTAAATAACAAGAAACTTGAAAACGATCAGCGCTACTGTACCCAGCAAAATCTCTTTCCAGAAATCTGCCAGAACATTCATATTCAGCATTAAGCCAACTGAAACGAAAAACAACCCCAAAAGTACATCACGAAAAGGCTTAATATCGGCTTCAACCTGATGTTTGTAATGGCTTTCACCCATCATCATGCCCGCCACAAAGCCCCCGAGAGCCATGGAAAGGTCCATGGCATGAGACAGCCAGGCTGCCATCAAGGCAATGACCAGTGCCATTAAGACAAACAGTTCCTCAGACCTTGCCTTGGCCACTTCATGGAAAATAATGGGAAGCACCCATTTACCGATGGCCAGCATGATCACCACAAAAACGACGCCTTCAGCAAAGGCAAAACCCAGGGAAGAGGCGATAGAGTCACTGCCTCCAATAAGGGCAGGGATCATAATCAGAAAGATAACAGCAGCAATGTCCTGGAATAGAAGGACACCAATCGCCAATTGTCCCTGCCTAGAGCGAATTTCATTGCTTTGGGTAAGCTCTTTGGAAACAATCGCTGTGGATGACAATGCCAGTGCCGAGGCACAGACCAAAGATGTAAGCAGGGCAAAGTCAAAGGCCATTAAGATCCCAAAAATCCCCATCCCTGTCAGTAGAACCTGCAATCCCCCCAGGCCAAATACCTCTTTTTTCATGGCCATAATGGTTTTCATGGAAAACTCGAGACCCAGTGTAAAGAGCAGGAAGACAACGCCAATTTCGGCCAGCAGGGCAATGTCAAAGTCTTGCTGAATCAAACCAGAGGTTGTTGGTCCAAGAATGATGCCTACAAATAAATAACCAAGGCTTTCAGGCAGTTGAAAGCGCTTGAAAAAGGCAATGGTGACGGCTGACAGAGCCAGGATAAGCATGAGTTGATTGAAAAATGTAAAGTCCATGGGATCGCCAGCTGAATTTATTAGTGCCCAGTGAGAGTATAAGCAAAAACACTATGCTGTAGTTATATCTACATAATCTTTACTAACTCTATGGTTATATTATCGCTATCATAGACCCCCTTTTTAGGGGATAGTTTATGATTCAACTGACTTTATATACCACGTCCGGATGTCACCTGTGTGAAGAAGCTGAAGAAATGCTCAATTTTCTGCAAGGTCAGCAGGTCTGTCGCTGGGCGGCTATAGAGATCAGTGAGGATGATCGTCTGGTTGATCTTTATGGTGTACGGATTCCTGTCATAGCGACGGAAGAGGGCAGGGAGCTTGGATGGCCATTTACGCTCGAGGCCCTGAATGACTGGCTGATCCAACCCGTTTCAGGATAGGATAGAAAGATCGTCGGTTGTTAATTAGCAGGGATCGCATGATTAACTACGCTCTGGTTCAAAGACGGGCTCAAAGACAAGAGTCTCGTCAAAGGATGACATCGTCTGAGCTTAATGACAGCAACTCTGGAAAGCACGTGTCTGAAGACAAAAACCGCCTCCTCAAACTGGCAACCTACGCTTCGGTTGCTACTGCAAGCATCCTGATTATCGCTAAGCTCGTCGCCTGGTTCATGACCGGCTCCATGAGCCTGCTCGCTACTTTGCTGGATTCCACAATGGATATTCTGGCTTCCCTGATCACATTATTTGCCGTCAGGATTGCCATTGCGCCAGCAGATGAGGATCATCATTTTGGCCATGGGAAGGCTGAGCAACTTGCCGTATTGGCTCAGTCTGCCTTTATTGGTGGCTCAGCCATTGTTCTGGTGCTGAACACGCTTGACCGGATAACGGGTGAAGATGTTGTGCTGGGTAATGAAAGTGCTGGCATTATAGTTATGATCTTTTCGATCATCGCCACATTGATTCTGCTCTCTATCCAGCGGTATGTCATCAGGAAAACCAATTCAGCGGCTATTAAATCTGACTCGCTTCATTATCAGGTAGACCTCCTGACCAACCTGGCTGTACTTGCCGCACTGATTGGTGCCAGCTATGGCTATCAGCAGGTAGATAATATTCTGGCGCTGTTTATTGGTGGTTATATGTTGTTCAGTGTTAGAAATCTGGCCTGGGAAGCTATTCAGCAATTGATGGATCAAGCGCTGCCCAAGGAAGATCTTCAGGAAATTGAGAAACGAGCCCTCTCCGTAGACGGTGTTTTGGGTATTCATGACGTAAAAACCCGGGTGTCAGGCTCAATTCCGTTTATTCAGATGCATCTGGACCTTGAACCCAATACGCCGCTGATCCATGCCCATGAACTGGGGGTTGAAGCAAAGCGGGCAGTACTAGAATACCTGCCCGAAGCGGACGTTATTGTCCATCTTGACCCTGAAGGTCATGATGACGAGCCGTGAGATTAAAGAATTCCAGTGATGTTTTTCTGGTTTGCCGGCCAACCTGTTCCAGGGATTGCCCGGTGTGAGTAGCGATCATCTGGACAACCTCAAGCAGAAAGGCCGGTTCATTTCTCCGGTTTTTCGGCTTTTTCACCAACGATCTTGGCAGTAGCCACGGTGAATCGGTTTCCACCATCAATCGATTTGCAGGAATATCCTTCATCAGCGGATGGAGGTGGGTTCCCCGTCGTTCATCACAGATCCATCCGGTAATGCCAATATGGCAATCCAGGTCCAGATATCGATACAGAGCTTTCTTATCCGCTGTGAAGCAGTGTACGACCAGTTTGTTGATCTGATCCCGGTAGCTTCTGATGATTTCTGCGAAGCGCTCTGACGCATCTCTTTCATGACAGAACAGGGGCAGTCTACTCTCAATAGCCAGCTCCAACTGACGCTCAAACACTTTCTCCTGAACCGGCCGGGGAGAAAAGTCACGGTTAAAATCCAGACCTGTCTCTCCAACAGCAACCACCTCTGGTTCATTGAATAAGGTCTTCAGCTCATTAAAGGCCTGCACATTTGCATCTTTAGCCCCGTGTGGGTGGATACCGGCAGTACAAAAGCAGTGGCCAGCGTGGGTTCTTGCCAGACCCAACACCTCCTGAGACTCTGCCAGAGAAGTGCCAGTGAGGATCATGGTGGTAACACCGTGCTCAACAGCGCGACTGACTACCTCATCGCGATCCTTGTCAAAAGCCTTATCACTGAGGTTAACGCCTATATCAACCAGCTGCAGTGTCATTGAGAATCCTGTTATCACTAAAATAATTTGCAGGATATTTTGATTCCCATTGTTCTCATAAACAAGGGATAGCCGTATCCTTGGCGGTAATAATATTCTGGTCATATAAAGTACAGGAGCTGGAGCTGATGGAAGTAACCGGGCTGACGGTCTATCCGATCAAATCAACCAGGGCAATCCCCCTTGAGCGTGCCCATGTAACCCTGAGAGGTTTTGAACATGATCGTCGCTGGCTCCTGACTGATGAAAATGGCAAGTTCATTACTCAGCGACAATACCCAGTCCTGGCAACAGTGGTCACCTCTATCGTTGATGGAGGGTTGCAGATCACACGACCAGAGGCTGAGAGTCTCCGTGTATCAACACCGTCAGCCGGAGCTTATTCTTCAACAGTCACCGTCTGGAAAGATGATTGCCATGCCCTTGATGCCGGGGATGATGCCGCTCAGTGGTTCAGTGATTTTCTGAATATGAAATGCAGACTGTTTTATCAGCCAGAACAGTCAATACGATCCACCGATGCCCGGTATTCAAAACCAGAAGATCACACCAGTTTTGCCGACGGTTTCCCATTTCTTCTGACCAATGAAGCGTCTTTAGCCGATTTGAACCAACGCCTGACCGATACCGTGTCCATGTCACGCTTCCGACCCAATATCGTGGTCAGTGGTCAACAACCCTATGAAGAAGACACCTGGTCAGTGATCAAGATCGGAGATATCACCTTTCGGGTAGCCAAACCCTGTTCCCGGTGTGTAATGACCACCGTCAACCCTGAAACCGGAGAGAAAGAGGGGAGGGAGCCATTGTTTACACTGGCTCAATATCGTCGAACGGAGATGGGGGTTATCTTTGGTCAGAATCTTATTCCGGACCAGGCAGGCATTATCCGGGTCGGAGATAAGGTGACTATTTTGGAGTAAGTGACTTTAATAATTCAGGCAATAGCCTCTGCTATTGCCTGTTTTTGATGGTTTACTCAGCCATTTTTCTGTCCTGCCTCCGACCTGCAATGACCAGAAGACAAGGTGTCAGAACCAGTGTCAGCAGGGTCGCAAATGCCAGACCTCCGGCAATGGAGGTCGATAACTGATTCCACCACTGAGCGGTGGGACCGCCAATCTCAAGCCGGTGGTTGAACAGATCAATATTGGTGGAGAGCACCATCGGCATCAGGCCCAGAATGGTGGTGATGGTAGTCAACATTACCGGTCGCAGACGCTGGGCACCGGTTCGAAGAATGGCTTCTTCGGCTTTCATTCCCTGTTTGCGCAACAGATTGTAGGTATCAATCAATACGATATTGTTGTTTACGACGATGCCTGCCAGAGAAATGACCCCGATACCACACATCACTATGCCAAAGGGTTTTCCGGCCACGAGTAGTCCAAGCAACACACCACCGGTAGAAAGGACAACAGCTGACATAATCAGGAAGGCTTGGTAGAAGCTGTTGAACTGAGTCACCAGTATCATGGCCATCACGAACAGGGCGATTGCGAATGCCTTAATCAGGAACTGACTGCTTTCCTGCTGGTCTTCATTCTGACCTTTAATGGTGAAACTGACTTCCTGTGGTACTTCCAATGTATCAAGCTTTGCTTTTAACTCAGGCAGGAGGTCATTCAACAGGGCCCCTTCGGCCAGATTGGCACCGACGCTGACTGTTCGTTTACCGTCGAGATGCTTGATGCTGTCAACCTTGGGGGCAATCTCCCGTGTTGTGAAGTTGTTGATAGGCACCAGGCCCGACTGGGTCATTAATCGAAGTTGATCGATACTCTCAAGGTGACGGTCTGACTCAGGAAAACGAATACGAATATCCACTTCATCACTGCTGTCATCCGGACGATAACTGCCCACTGTTAAACCAGAAGTAACCAGACGGACAAGGCCGCCGGCACTGCTGACATCCGCACCATAACGGGCAGCTCCGGCACGGTCTACATCAATGCGCCATTCATAGCCGGGAGTAGGGCCGTCGTCTTCTAAATTGGTAAAGCCATCAATGCCCGCCAGAACGGACCTGACTTTGCCAACCGTTTCGTGCAGCACATCAAGGTCATTGGCACTGATCACGAGTTCCAGGGGTTTCCCCTGGGGAGGGCCATCTTTTCTTCGCTCAACAGTGATATCCAGTCCGGCAAAGTGTGAAAGCTTCTGATTAATCTCTTCTGCGACAAGGGCTGCTTTTCTGCGATATTTCCAGTCCACCATATTCAGACGAATGGTACCCACCTCCTGGTTGTCACCAGTGCGGGCATACAGCGTTTTTAATTCTGGTTGCCGGAGCAGAATTGCTTCTACCTTTCTAAGGATTTCATCTTTTTCATCAATGGACAGGTTGCTGGAATTAACCCTTACCTTGACCATGATGTTATTGGTATCAACATCGGGAAAGAACTCAAAGCCTTTGCCAAAGCTAATGAAGGCAAAATAAATGACTGTCACCATAGCCATGCCCGAGAACAGAATTTTTAAAGGGTGCTGAATCGCCTTGGACAGCGTGCGGATATATACGCCGGCCCAACCGGGAACATTCTGCAAATCTCCTGTTTCCGCCTCGGTGATGGATCGCTTTTCCAGCTCGCTGAGCTTTCTGGGCTTGCCAATAAGGGAGCCGATGGTCGGTATAAAAATCAGTGCCATCACCAGAGATGCGGAGAGGGTCGCAATCAGGGTTAATGGCAGATAGGTCATCATCTCGCCCATAATGCCCGGCCAGAACATCAGTGGGAAAAAGGCGGCCAGAGTCGTTGCTGTCGAAGCAATGATTGGCCATGCCATGCGTAATGAGGCTTCCTGATACGCCTGTTTGCGGGCAACGCCCTCACTCATTTTCCGGTCGGCATATTCGGTAACTACAATGGCGCCATCAACCAGCATACCCACAGCCATCATCAGTGAGATAAGAACCACCATGTTGATGGTTAAGCCCATCATGGCAATGATCAGAATACCGGTCAGAAAGGAGCCTGGAATGGCGATGGCTGCCAACACGGCGCTGCGAAAGCCCAGTGCTCCTACAATAACCGTAACCACCAGAATAATGGCCGCCAGAACACTGTTCTGCAGGTCATTGACCATACCCATGACATCCTCAGACTGATCACCCACGTAATCAACATTCAGGGTTTTAGGTGAAAGCTTCTGGCCTTCAGTAATAATGGCTTTAGCCAGTCCCACCGTTTCAATGATGTTTTCCCCGGGGCGCTTCTTGATTTCCAGGGCGATACTGTTCTTTCCATTCATTCTGGCGTAACCGCCACCATCCTTAAACGTACTGAGAACGCTGGCAATATCACCGAAGGTAATGACCCGATCACCATCTGCTTTGACGGGCTGAGAGAGAATATCTGCGGCTGTTTTATAGACAGCGGGGACCTTGACTGAAAATCGCCCCTTACCATTGTCCAGGTTGCCGGCCGCAACCAGCTGGTTGTTCTGGGAAACCAGGTTAATAACATCGGCTGGAACCAACCCATAACTTTCCAGCTTGAGTGGATTAATAATAACGTCAACGACTTCCTCTCGGTCGCCTGCGATATCCACTTCCAGAATCTGCTTTCTGGATTCCAGCTCATCTCTGAGCTCACGAGCTATTTTGACCAGCGCACGTTCGGGTAAGTTGCCAGAAAGTACGGCCGTAATCACCGGCTCCATACTGGCAAAGGAGATCTGGTTGATAATAGGCTCATCCGTATCCTGAGGCAGCTTGCTTTTAGCCAGATTCACCTTATCCCTGACGTCTGCGAGAACCTCATCCGTATCCAGTCCAGCGATAAACTCAAGGGTAATGGAGGCATGTGACTGTGATGCGGTTGCCTTGAGTTCTTTAACACCTTCTATAGCCCTGAGTTCATTCTCCAGGGGGAGTACCAGCAAGCGTTCGGCATCTTCCGGCGAAATACCTTCGTGTGATACGGAAATATAAATGACCGGAATCGTAATATCAGGGCTCGATTCTTTGGGAATAGTAAGATAGCTGGCAAGGCCGGTAACCAGGATTAACGCCAGCAGCATCATAACGGTACGGGTTCGCATCAGTGATGCAGCAATCAGACTTCGCATTGGTCATTACTCCCCGGCAACCAGAGACACATCAGGGTTGATAACATCAACCTGATCACCGGATCGAACGAAGCCCTGACCCCGGGTGATGACTCTGGCCTGTTCGGGAATTCCAGTGACCCAGAGGCGGTTACTTTCAGACTTGACCACATCCACTGGGGTGAACTCGACCCGATTCCCTGTTGTCACCCACTTAATACCCGGTTCTCCATCTTCACTCAATGCGAGCCATGCTGGGCTGATTTCAAGTGCCAGTACTTCTTCCATCAGCAGGTCGGCTTCAACGCTTAGGCCTGCGGGAATTTTCATATCGGGATTAGGGATCGTTAACTCGACAGAAAATGTCCGGGTGGATGCATTTGCCTGTCGATCAATAAAACGAATAGTCGCTTCGCTGGTTGCTCCACCAAGAAATCGGACAACCGCTTTCTGGCCAGACTTAAAGTAATTAATGTGATTCTGGGGAGCATCGACATGGACCACCAGAGGGTCAAGGTCGAGAATTTCAGCGACCGGCTTGCCTTTATCAATAAAGTCACCGACTTCCACGTGACGCTTATTCAGAATGCCGGAAACGGGCGCCTTAATCAGCGTATTTTCCCATTGAGTCTGGAGCTGTTCTTTTTGCGACAGCGCCTCAGCCAGGGAAGCCTCAAGTTGAGTGATCTGATTATCGGCAATGTGTTTTTTCTTTTGCAGAGACAGGGCTGACTGGTAATCCTGTTCAGCCTGTCTTACGCGAGCCTCAGCCGATTTCAATTGAGCTATCAGGCTGCCTTCACGCAGGCGGATCATTTCATCGCCTGCAGCCATCAGCTGTCCGCGTTCAGCACTGATAGTAATAACTCGGGCTGCCAGTTCAGCACTGACCGTGACGGTTCGATCAGTTTCCGTTGTCCCATAGAGTGTCAGTGTACGTTTTAGCGGTACTTGCTCAAAGTGAGAAGCCTGAACGACGGGAATCACCGTATTCTTATGGCTATCCTGGGCAGGAGGGGTAACTTTTTCAGTATCGTTGATATTAACGACATCAGCGGTCAACAGGTAGATACCAATGCCAGCCGCAATAACACCGGCGGCTAACCATGAGCCGTTCACATTGACTAACTTTTGCACTCTTGTATTACCCCAGTATCACATTCTTATTCTGAGTTGGCAGTCATTGCCCTGACGTGTGTTCGTTTTTTAGCGTCTACCCGGCGAGTTACTGAAGCATTTATAGAAAAAATACAACGCCGGACGCGTACTTATGTCCTTAAGGTCTGCAATTCTCGCAATATCTCATTAGAAATGCGACCAGTTTCTTATAGTTCAACAAGACGATGAAGGGTGAGGGTGACTCTGAACACCGTTTAATAGTGATCAGAGTGCTAAGTGAATGTAATGAGCTAGTTCAGATTTCTAGAATCAAGAGAAGATTGACTCTGGGAGTTTATTACAGGACGTAAAACCTCTGTCATTGAATATTCATAATAATGATGTGGGACATGGTGATAGCCAAAGCTTGCAAACGTTAAAGCAGTTTGAATGACATGCGCTGGAGTAGGATGAGTTGCCACTTCATAGATTGTGTGTCCTAAATGCATGTAACCAAAAATATCTCCCCATACTCCATGATCATGATCATGATAGTGCTTCTGACCTCCAGAAATAAACTCAGCCACGCCATGAGTATGGTCAATAATCTCCGCTATATGAAAACCAGCACCAATAAAACTGTGGGCATGACCAGCATGTTTACCAAAGCCTAATATCGCTTTACTGTAATCATAAAAATCTAATCCATGCAGTACTAGCCCGAATAAATCGCCATAGCCAATGATTGTTTTAAAAATCGGATCCCTATACAATTTCCATCGGTCAAGCACATAAATGGACTCTGGTATATTATCCTGATTGAAAATAAGAACCATCGAGTAGCTTTCACCAATATCAAGCACCATATAATCCCCATTGATTGAGTTTGCCAATTTCTCAGCATCTTTATAGGAAATTTTGTGTGGTTCTGGCTTAAATAGATGAAGGGTTTCAGAATTTTTTGTTGAACCAGTCAGATAGTCTGAAATCTCAGTGATATGCTCTAATTCTTTCCTGGCATGACTAATTATGGAAGGGTGCAGATGGGCAATAATAGCCCTTGTTATTGAGTTATCTTTATCACCAAGTGGTAATTCGTCATAATCAATACTCAAAGGAATTTTGGTCTTTTCACTGCCTTTTTGTACAGTTATTGAACCCAGCTCTAACAATTCATTTAAATCTCTTTGAAAATGCCCCTGGAACTTCATTCCTCTCAATGAAGGTGGTGTGACCCTGTATTGAGTATCGCCATCCTGTTCAAACTCCAATGTTGATTCACAGCTATTGTTTTCATCAAAACAGTCAACACGAATGTGACCATTTAGGGCTCCATTATTTAGGTAATTTAATGATATTTCATGCTCATTTATACTATCATCTGGCCCCGCTGATAAACTTCCTGAAAGAAAGATAAAGAAAACCATCAAAAGCTGTCTGCTTTTTTGAAAAGCGGTCATAGTTATATCCCGATCATTTGTTATTGATTGGGCTTAGAATAGACCGCCTTTAAAATGATGCAAATAAGAATGATTCTCAAATAAAGAATATGACTAAATTACAGCACCTGTTATAAAAATCAATTTATATTTAACCAAAGAATTCAGCGATTACGGGTGCATGATCAGATGGTTTCTCCATTGCCCTGATATCATAATCAATAACCACTGATCGACACTCTTTCATTAAAGAAGCCGTTGCTAAAACTGCATCTATTCTCAATCCTCTTTTCGGTTCACTATCAAAACCGCGACTTCGATAATCAAACCAGCTGAATTGAGTAGCTAGATTTTGATTTAGCTTTCTAAAACAATCAGTTAGCCCCCAGTTGAGAAGGCGGTCAAACCACTCTCGCTCTTCGGGCAGAAAGCTGCATTTCCCCGTTCTTAACCATCGCTTGGCATTATCAGCACCGATACCGATATCCTGATCTGTATGAGATATATTGAAATCACCTATGACCAATACATTGGAGGAGGGAAGGCAGTGGTTTTCTAAATAGCCTTGTAAATCATTGTAAAATTTTGCTTTCCCTGAAAACTTTATCTCATGGTCTCTATTTTCTCCCTGTGGAAAGTAGCCATTAATCACTCTTAACGTTTTTCCATTGACTTCATAATCTCCGATAATAACTCGCCGTTGGGCGTCAGGAAGGTCAGTTGGAAATCCCTTTTGAATATTTAAAGCGGAAGCTTTACTGAGTAAAGCAACGCCGTAATGGGTTTTCTGACCATGAAATAGTACCTTGTAACCCATTTCCTCTATGGCATTAACTGGAAAGTCTTCATCAGATACTTTTATTTCCTGAAGGCCAATAATATCAGGACTATAGTTATCAATAACTTGGGCTAGTTGGTGTAGACGTGATCTCAAGCCGTTAACATTAAAGCTTACTATTTTCATCGTTCCATTTTCACTCTGACAAACTCTTACTCTGTATTGTATTTACTAGTTATTATCTATGACAAATATAATATCCATTTAACATAATATATATTATGCGAATAAGAATATCGTCGAGATAAAACCCATCCCTCAGGAAAAAAAACACCTGTCAAGAGCATTATTCACGACAATATATGCGTAATGTTTTTTTTTAGAGAATTTTTTCAAAAAGTAGTTGTCCAACACTTCAGTAGTTTCAAGGAGGCATAACTAAAAGACTTAACTGATTAGACGTCATCGTGCTCTATCTGCCATCAGTCGTCATTGGCTGAGCTAAAGAACAGCCTGGACGCTCTATATAGTGAACTGAATGACATTTGACAGGCTGTTTCTTAACGTAACAGTTTTGTTACCCATTGCCGAAATATTTAACGACTGTGATCAGAAACTTGCTATAACAGTAGAAAACTGTCTAACATTTATTCTGGTATAGCAGTCGCCGTAACAGTTGTACAGACTAGGCTGAAGCCTAATAGCATGGAAAGTAAACGACGCTACTAGTCCACAACAAACCTCATAACCAACTAGAGAAAGGTAACTGCCAATGACTTTGAAAGGTCTTATTAAATTAACCCAGTTGATGCAGGAGCAACCACTGACTGTGATCCAATGGCAAATCCTACTTGTGGTTGCAGAAAACCCTGGGGAAACCATTACAGATCTTGTTAATGCAGAAAAGCTTACCTGTGGTACCCCTAGTGACATTGCTGTAAGTGTTAAGCGTCTGGGTGAAGGAAGGCATGACAGACCTGGTCTGGGGTTGATTAAAAAAGTGCAGCATGAAGATGATGGTCGCTATTTCAAGCTGACGTTGACTGCGAAAGGTAAAAAGCTGGTTGAGAAAATTAAGCAGAAAGCTCGTTATCTAAAATGAGTCAGTCAATAATATAAGGGCTCTACACGTTGTGAGAGTATTATAGGAGTTACTCTATGGGGCCCTCACCCTCCCTTTTCTAACGTCCTTCTTCTCTCCTTTTGCTTTGCTAGAGCCTATCTCATAGCAACCCTTGATAATTTTTCCCTTGTATTCATGGCGCGTGACAAGAGACTCAAATTATGACGGAAGACAAAATTCCATCGCCGCTTATACCTTGTCAAATCTTGTGTGAGAGCTCTTTTCCATCTCTATAGCGTGTGTACTCGCTAGGTTAGATTTTATAAGTTCTGTCGCCTGTCAATATTCTTATGTGTTCTCTGCCTTAAAGCTCATCGACTAGCTGAGTTTCACGCTGCCATAAGATGACTGTATGTCCATAGCTATTCTTACTCCTTACCCTCCCCTTTTTTTGCAGAGAAGAAAGAAGCATCAATGAAGCACTCATCCATATTATTAATATTGCTGAGCCTTTCCTGATCTTTTCATAGCATTGTCTATAAATCCCAGCCTAACCTGCTTAAGGAGTATCAGTAACAAGTATGGTTTGAGGATGGTGATCAGGTAGTACCGTTGGCTATCAGACACCCGTATCAATGAAGAAATAAGCTTGGGGTGTAATCACTAGTTTTTCATCCACATCACTATTCTCTTCTCTCTTCTCCTCACTTCTTTTTATAAAACCAGCACTTACCCCTTCATCTAAGCAGTACTTTTTAACCCTTGTTGTCATAACTAAATTTACTACTACCGGTAAGTTCAGTTACCGGCAGTAAATGAACTTATGGCGAAACCAACAATACCAGTATTATAATACTGGTATTGTTGGTTCAACTTTAAGTGGATTTTGAAAGTTATGAAAGGTTCTGACCAGGGGCAACTGAGAAGGCAGCACATTTTCAGTATTCTTGATGACTTGAAAGAGAAAGGTGAAAGGATTAACGCCGATAAAGTTGCCCGTATAGGAAAAATGGGAAAGCAGACCATACTGCCCTATTACAACGAATGGCGATTTCTGGGCACTCTCGGCGAAGAGCAGGAACTTGAACTGCCAGATGATTTGGTTAGAGGTCTGAAAAGAGGTATCGCCAAGTGGAAGTATGAGTTATCGGAAGAGAAACGAGCTTGCGAAGAAGCTGCAAACCAGGAGATAGATGAGCTGAAAGAAAGCCTGAGCCAACTTTTAGGTAGAAACGATCAGCTGACCATAAGCAATGTTGATCTACAGAATGCAAATGAGCAACTAGCTTCGGACCTCAAGGCTATAAAACTTGAATTGGAAAGTAAAAAGCAGGATTTCAAAGAACTGGAATCCCTCTTAAGATCGGAACAGAAGCAAAATGAGCAGATCCAGTCAATGGTAGAGGAGCAGAAGACTCTCCACTCCCAGGCCATAAGTACGCTGGAAAAACAGATGGATCATAGAAACCAGGAGCAACTGAACCACTGGCTGAGCGTGGTCGATGATGAGCGAAGGCTAAAGCAAGGGCTGGAAAAAAAGATAAACAAGCTAAACGAAGACCAACAAAATTTAAAAAAAGCCAATCTTGAATTGCAGAGCCGGTTAGATAGTAAGTCAAAAGCATACATTCAAGCTTGCGAGGAGAGAAATACGCTGGCTTCGGGGCGAGACAAGATAGAAGCCATTGCTCAGCTGACTAATCAGCTAATGGTTTTGCTAGACTGCAGCCAGAATGACTTGTTGAGTGCAGTGCGTAATCTGCAAGCTGACTCCAGAGAGTCATTGATGATGCAACAACACTACAATGCAATGAAAATAGCAAATGAAAAGCTGGAAAACCGCCTCACAGAAACAGAAGAGCGAATCAAACAGATTGGCGCCATGGAGCTTGAGCTTGAAAGAGCCCGTGGTGCTGCAGAGGCATTTGAAAAGGCATTACCAAAAAGAACTGAGATCGAAGGAATGAAGCAGTGAGTCACTCTGTTATTCCTCCCATTATACTGAACACTACCCTCTCCCCTTTTTCCTCTCGTGATCATGGGCACGATAACCTGATGGGAGCGAGCAGTGATGGCGAGGCCATGACCCTATTTCTGAATAAGTCTGGTGCTCGATCTGAAGAGACTCTTCGCCGCTATGAGAGAGAGATTACTCGATTGACCGCTTTTTTATATTTGGAATTAGGTATTGGATACAAAGACGTTCGACTTAAACATCTACAAGCGTACTTGCATTTTATTCAAAATTTACCACAACGCTGGCTTATGGCTGGCATTCTTCCCGGTCAACCAAACAGGATCATGTTTCGATCATCGATAAAATCTGGAAAAAGCACTGATCAGGTCATTGATGTGATTTCTTCCTTTTTCTCTTTTCTTGAAAAAAATCGCTATACACTCGGAAATCCAGCATCCTCGTTAGTACGCTCAGGCGAAAAAGTCGCTCGTGGCAATACTATCATCAGATATTTTTATGATAATGAGTGGCAATTTATCAAAGAATGCCTGGAAAAGCTGCCGTCAGCCACCCCCAGAGAGCGTGTTGAGTCAGCACGCACCCGGTTCGTTCTTTCTCTGAGCTATGGGCTGGCTTTAAGAGAGTCTGAACTTACGGGACATACCTGTTCTGACATACACCCGGATAATGATGATGGTTATTATCTCAGCATTCTGGGAAAGGGCAGAAAAAGAAGACAGGTTCCTATAAATGCAGCGCTTCAACGGGGAATCATTGATTACAGGCGCATTAATGGGTACTCCGGGCTGTATGGAGACAGCTTTCCACTGGCACCAAAGATCCGTAATGCAGAGGGTGTTATAACAGCCCTTTCCGCCAGAGGGCTCCGGTACTGGTGGAAATCATTTATAGACTATTGTCAAAGCAAGGCAACGCCGGCCATTAAACACCGGCTACAGGACTTGCCATTTCACACGCTTCGTCACACAGCCCTTACACATCTGGCTCGAAAAATGGATATCGAAGATCTTGCTATATTTGCAGGTCATGATTCGATTAATACCACAAGCCAGTACTATCATGCAGAAGCAAGTAGACTGAAAAAGATGGCTGCCGATCATCATATCTGATACGACAGGAAGAGAAGACCATATATCTATGAAGAATTGTTGTCACAGTTAACGCGGGGGGAATTCTTCCAGAATGGTCTGGGGGCTTATTAATCATGCGTCAGGGAAGATCATGAATTTTTGTCAGGGCTGTAAAAAACCACTCAAGGGGCAGTGTGTTAAGGCCATGGGAGCCAGGTGGCATCCTGGGTGCTTCAAATGCAGTGGGTGCAAGAAGCCCTTTGGAGGAAAGGCGTTTGTTGTATTCAGAAATCGGGCTTTTCATCCTGACTGCCTCAAGTGCCCCGGCTGTAGAAAGCCTGTAAAAGGAAATTATGTTGAAGTTGATAGAATGCCATGGCATCCAGTCTGCGCCCAGAAGCAGACTGCCCCACTCTGTTCGGTATGTAGAAATCCGCTAACTCCAAATTATTATATTGATTTTTGGGGTAATGCTTTTTGCAATCAGCACGAAAATCATCCAGAGTGTTCTAGTTGTAGTCGGCTTGTGTGTGCAAATCTTACTGATGGCGGCATGCAATACCCGGATGGTGTTGTTATATGCAACCGGTGTAGCCTGAATGGCGTTTCCTCTCAGGAACGTGCGGACAGCATTGCTGCAGAAATGCGCTCAGCACTGGCATCAGTTGGACTAAAGCTCAACTCGACACAAACTCCGGTCAAACTATGCGCTCGGGATGAATTAAATGATGCCAGTCATCACGACTTTCATGAGAATCACCCCATTCTGGGCGTTACCCGTACCACGATAACCCACCAGAAAGGCCGGGTTCTAGCGAGAAACTTTGACTGCATCCTGATTCAAATCAATTTGCCAGAAGAGCATTTTCGCACAGTAATGATTCATGAGCTCACCCATGCTTGGTTTTTTTACAATTACTACGAGAATTTACCACTGAATGTTGAAGAAGGGATGTGCGTTCTAATGGAGTATATCTGGCTGAAAAATCTTGACACCAAAGATGCTGAGTTCAGGAGAAAGCAAATAGAGCTTAGTACTGATCCTATTTATGGGGATGGATTTCGAGAAGCAAAAGAATCGCTGAAGTATATGCCGCTTACGTCACTTCTTGAGTTTATCAAGGAGAAGAAAAAATTCCCGGGACGCTGGAGCTCTTTTTTTTACAGCTAAAGACGGTTTACACCTTCATCATCTTGCTCTCAACAAACAATGATTTGGCGAGAATTCATACAACAGCACTATCGGTTACGAACTTCAAAATAAAGTTATTGTCCAATGTGATTATTAAACCTCAAGACCGTTGGCTATGACTTTCTCAAAGATCAACCTCTGCAGCACATTACTGTCATCAAAAAACAGTTTTTGTTATATCGTACTATTTCTTGTATCAGCTATATCCTTCTCGGATATCATGCTCGTAAACGCAAGTGAAATAGAAGCAGCATCAAGAACAAGCATCAATACTGGCAGCATAGAGAGCACGCAAGCGGTGCAAAAAAATTCCTATAGATCTGGCAGGCAGCAACCGTCTGGCACTGGTAGTATGGATTCTGCGCTTGCTCTTGGCTTGGAAGTTATCTGGCCGCTGAATTATTTCAAGCATGGCGCAACCGTTATCAGGTCGCTAGCTTCTGCATTTTCTACATTTGACGGCTTCTGTGGCGCATTGGAAATTCAAGCCCAGGATGGCTGGCTAATTAAGGAGGTTTATATTGCTAGCGGCAGTATTGTTAATCAGTTCCAGTTTGCAAAGGGGGAAGGTAATTCGTACCAGCCAAAAGAGCAGCGAAACGCGAGGACGCTACAAATAAGACCCGTACAGGCTTACCTGGAATATTACCGACTATATCCATCAAGCCATCCAATAGACTTTGATGTGATTGTTTATAATTCAGAAGATGAGATAGAGGAGTCCAGGTTACATGTTACGAAGTCTGTATGCAGCCCTGCGCAGCTGGGGCATGTGAATGCAAGTATAGTTAGTGGTGAAGCAATACCCTTCTATATTAGAAATTCAGAGCTTTATGCTGATGCATGGGGTATCAACCAAATTTCAGCTGAATACTTTACGAGTTCCTATATTTTAATTCCTCATAACCGGTCTAAATTTCCAGCTTTATCTGAGTAGCTACGACTGCCTGCTAGCAGCTGAATTCATGTTAGTAAAAACACTTCGCTCACCAGCTGTTCGAGAGAAGTGTTTTTTGGCATCAAAATCTTTTAATCAGTTATTACAATTTTTTTATTTACCGGCTTTGAGGTGACTATCATATCGGCGTTTCGCTTGGTAATTTCCTCAAACAAACGATCATACTCAGAAAATGAAATTTTCCATTCACCATGCTCGCGAACATACCTGTCTTGATAGATAGCACTCCCCTCAAATGTGATGCCCTCATCAAGATTCACAAATTTATCATGTAAGTACCAGACCCCCTTCGCTTGATCACCATCAACGGAGATCTCGGGGTGATGGCCGGTATGGATCCCAAACTTGGTTTTGGTGAAACACTCAAGGAAAAAATCAGCCAGCTCAGTCCAGCCATTTTTTTTGAACTCATAACTTGGGCTTCTGTAGTGTATTCCTGCATCTTCAGTAAACACTGTCTTAAGACCATCAATGTCTGCAGTATCCAGAAAGCGGAAATATCGGGATTTTAGCTGTTTAATTTGCTCAATAGCGACCAGGTCAAGCATTATTATTTTCCTTTATTGACTGGTTTTCCAAATGAAAGTTGAGATCTTCAACCTGCATTTTGAGGTAGCATTCTACCTTACCCTCAATAGTTATGACTATTGATTCAGTTGCATAGGAAAAACAAATTTAGCCAAGTTTTATTTAGCAGAAAAAAAGAAGGGAGTATGTGTTAAAGAAATGGAGGCGAGTACCGGAGTCGAACCGGTCTAAATGGAGTTGCAGTCCACTGCATAACCGCTTTGCTAACTCGCCCTGTTTTCAAATAAACAGTTAAAAATATAAAAGGATGGTGCCCGAGGCCGGACTCGAACCGGCACGATCTTGCGATCGAGGGATTTTAAGTCCCTTGTGTCTACCAATTTCACCACTCGGGCAGTACTTGAATAGTACAGAGTAAAACCATAAAAAAACAGGCTTAGGCCTGCAATTTTATTCTGGAGGCGAGTACCGGAGTCGAACCGGTCTAAATGGAGTTGCAGTCCACTGCATAACCGCTTTGCTAACTCGCCACAAACTGGAGCGGGAAACGAGGTTCGAACTCGCGACCTCAACCTTGGCAAGGTTGCGCTCTACCAACTGAGCTATTCCCGCAATCTCGTGCTAGACGACTTTGGCTAACTTCCTGTCAGCGCCCGAACACGAAGCGTATTGTAGGTTTTTTTGTTTTGATGTCAACCGCTTTCCGTCACATCAGTCAGGCTTGTTGAATGGAGAAAGGTCTGGCCAGGCTGCTTTGAGGTAAATATACATGGACCATAGTGTCAGAATTGCAGAAAGATAAAGCAGCAGAATGCCGAGGAAACCAATCCACGAGTCAACCGGTACCGGTGATAACAGTAACAAAGTGATTGCTGCCATTTGGGCCATTGTTTTTGCCTTACCGATCATACTCACCGCTACACTGGTTCGCTTACCCAGTTCAGCCATCCACTCTCTGAGCGCAGATATAACGATCTCACGGCCAATAATGATCAATGCTGGCACAGTAACCCAGAATGCTCGAAATTCATCAATCAACAAGCACAACGCCGTTGCAACCATGATTTTATCAGCCACTGGATCAAAGAAGGCCCCAAAAGGGGTTGTTTGATTGAGGCGCCGGGCAAGGTAGCCATCAAGCCAATCCGTTGCAGCAGCAAATGCAAATATTCCTGCGCAGGCAAGATAACTCCACTCAAAGGGGAGATAAAATATGATGACAAGAAAAGGAACCAGAACTATTCGTGTTAGTGTTAGAAAATTTGGGACGTTCATAAAAAGCCAGAAATCAAAGCAGGAGATTCTTTGGGGCATACGGTACACAGTACTGCTCCCCGGTGCTAGTCATTATGTAAATAATCATGTATCTGTTGTGCCAGTTTAAGGCTAATGCCTTCAACTTTTTTTAATTCATCAACGGTTGCATTGCTCACACCCTCGCGGCCACCAAAGAACTTTAGTAGCGCAGAACGCCTTTTGCCGCCTATCCCCGGGATATCTTCAAGAATCGAGCGCTTTCTTGCCTTCTGACGGCGTTGTCGGTGTCCCGTAATTGCAAACCGGTGCGCTTCATCCCTGATTTGCTGTATTAAAAGCAGTGCTGCCTCATGACCAGCAGGGTTGAGCTCTTTGCTCTTATATAAAAGTGTTTCAAGACCTGCTTTTCGGGTTACACCTTTCGCAACACCAAGTAATGGGATTGCAAGATTGAGCTGAGACATAACCTCAGAAGCCTTGCTCAACTGGCCTTTCCCTCCATCAATGACAATCAGGTCGGGCTTTACACCCTCCCCCTCTGGGTTCAGGGCAAGCTTTCGGTAACGTTTATCAAGAGCAGCCGCCATAGCGGCATAATCATCACCTGGCTCTATATCTGCAATATTAAACCTTCTGTACTCACTGTTAATTGGTCCTTCAGGCCCAAAAACAACGCAGGATGCAACAGTGGCTTCGCCCATGGTATGGCTGATATCAAAGCACTCCATGCGCAGTATTGGGTCATCAATACCCATTAGCCCTTGAAGTTGAGAGAAGCGCTTGGCCAGATGACTTTTGCTGGCCAAATGACTTTCAAGGTTTTGCTGTGCGTTCTTATTGGCAAGGCTGAGCCAGTCATATCTGTCAGAACGGACTTTGCTCTTAATTTTAATTTTCTTCCCGGAAACGCTGGTGATTGCATTCTCAATTGTATCTGCTCCCGGGAGTTCAAATGGCACTACAATTTCATCCGGTAGGTCACGACTTGCAAACAGTCGAACATAAAACTGTGCCATAAAGTCTTCAAGGTGATCAGCAGACGCTGCTTCAATCTTAAAGTCAGGAAAATAGTATTTATGGCCAAGCACTCTCCCGGATCGAACAAAAAGAACATCAAAGCAACTGTTGCCAGCAATTTGTGCAAAACCGATAACGTCGATATCACCGGCCGATTTTGTAACAGACTGCTGCTCCTGAACTGCTCTGAGATGATTAATCTTGTCACGAACTGCAGCGGCTTCTTCAAAATCAAGTTCTTCAGCCGCAGTTTCCATACGCTTGATCAGAGACCGAATCAGTTGCTGGCTTTTACCTTCAAGAAACTGCTGAGTGTCTGAAATATCCTGTCGATATTCTTCTTGCGTTACCAACCCAACGCAAGGCGCTTTGCAGCGGTCAATCTGATACTGAAGGCAGGGTCTGGTACGGTTTCTGAAATAGCTGTCTGAGCACTGGCGGACTTTAAAAATCTTCTGGAGCAGGTGGAGACTCTCTCTTACCGCGCCTCCACTGGGGTATGGGCCATAGTAATGTCCCTTCTGACGTTTGCGGCCTCTGCAAGAGTCCATCCTGGGAAAGTCGCTATCACCCGATATGTAAATATAAGGATAGGACTTATCATCTCTCAACAATATGTTGTAAGGCGGCTTCCTGTCCTTGATAAGATTCTGCTCCAGAAGGAGCGCTTCGGTTTCGGTATGAGTGATCGTTAGCTGGATATCGGCAATTTTGCTGACCAGTGCCATTGTCTTTGTCGTGAGGCCCGTCGCTCTGAAATAGCTGGATAGACGATTTTTGAGGTTCTTGGCTTTACCGATATAAAGCGTTTTACCCTTTTGATCACGCATATCATAGACACCTGGACGGCTCGAAGCCTTTTCCAGAAAAGCCTTGTGATCAAATGTTTTATTTCCTTCACTATCTGCCATGAAACACCAAAAGAAGCTTATCAAACCGCCTGTGAATTATATCTTCAGAGGGGCTGGAAACGAACAATCTTGAATGGATTTAAACCGAATAACGTTAATTTACCGGCCTGAGCAATGCGAGGTGCTGAAATGAGGAGAAAACAGTAACAAGGCTTTTTAGAAGTAGGCAATGAAAAATCAGTTTCATTGCACACGGTTCTATCTGCACTTTATTCGGCGAGGGTATCGACGAGCTCATGACGAATGGCTAGATGTGTCAGCTCTACATCACTGGCGATGTTCAACTTTTCAAACAAACGATAACGATAACTGTTGACTGTCTTTGGGCTAAGGCAGAGTTTGTCTGAGATGGTTTGAACTTTTTCACAATTAACGATCATCAGAGCTATCTGCATTTCCCGGTGTGACAGCTGACTGAAGGGCGAGGCACTATCGGGCTGTATGGACTTCAGGGCCATTTGCTGGGCAATTTCAGGGGATATGTATTTTTTACCCGAAAAAACAGTTCTGATAGCTGATACCATTTCAGTAATATTTGAGCTTTTCGTAACATAGCCCGATGCACCCGCTTCGATCAGTTTTGTAGGGAATGGATCATCCATACAAACCGTAACAGCGATTACTTTCGCATGGGGATTAATCTGGCAGATTTTTCGTGTTGCTTCGAGCCCCCCGATGCCGGGCATCCTGACATCCATCAATGTGACGTCCGGGGTGAATTCTCGATACAGACTGATGGCCTCTTCACCACTGACGGCCTGGGCAACAATTTCAATGCCTTCAATGTCCGCCAGCATGCGTGAGATGCCTGTTCTCACCAAATCATGATCATCCGCAACCAGAACTCGTATCACAATATACTCCGGTACGTTTCTTATAATTTTATTGTGAACGATTATGCACAGAGTTTTTGAGTCTGGAAACCCCCAGACAGAAAAAAGACAGAAGACGATTAATTTTAAAGAGCAGCATTTTCATAATAAAAAATACCACTTTACTGGAAAGTGGTATTTCTATTTATAAAAAAGAATACTGTCTTTTATTGCTGATCAGAGCTTACCTTCAAGCTCTGGGACCGCTTCAAACAGATCAGCGACAAGGCCGTAATCCGCCACCTGAAAAATAGGGGCTTCTTCATCCTTGTTGATGGCAACAATAACCTTGCTGTCCTTCATGCCTGCGAGGTGCTGAATTGCTCCGGAAATACCAACTGCAACATATAGGTTAGGCGCAACAATCTTGCCGGTCTGCCCAACTTGCATGTCGTTAGGTACATAGCCAGCATCAACGGCTGCCCTGGAAGCGCCAACAGCAGCCCCCAGCTTATCCGCCACCTTATAGAGTAACTCAAAGTTTTCACCGTTACCCATACCACGACCGCCGGATACGATGATGTCTGCAGCGGTTAGTTCGGGACGGTCAGACTGAGCAAGCTCTTCGCTGACAAAGCTGGATATGCCTGCGTCGTGATTGCTGGCAACCGCTTCAACTGCTGCTGAACCACCTTCGGAGGCAACAGGATCAAAGCCAGTACTGCGGACAGTAATCACTTTAATGGAAGCATTGGACTGAACAGTCGCAATAGCATTACCAGCATAAATAGGACGTGAGAAAGTATCTTCACTCACTACACTGATAATGTCAGATATCTGATCCACATCCAGCATGGCAGCTACACGAGGCATCGTGTTTCTGGCATCGGTTGAGGTAGATGCCAGAATATGGGAATAATCCTTGCCCAGTTCAGCAACCAGCAGACTGACATTTTCTGCAAGCCGATTTTCGAGTGCCGGGTTATCAGCATGGAGAACTTTGGAAACACCGGATACGGCAGAAGCCTGCTCTACAACACTGCCGCAACCTGAGCCAGCAACCAGAAGATGAATATCACCTCCAATTGCTGTAGCAGCGGCTACGGTATTCAGGGTTGCAGGTGCAAGTGTGCCATTATCATGATCGGCAACGACTAATATGGCCATTAAATCACCTTCGCCTCATTTTTTAATTTTTCTACCAGCTCATCCACGCTGGCCACCTTGATACCAGCCTGGCGTTCTGCAGGTGGCTCTACCTTGATAGTTGTTAAAGTAGACGACACTGAAATACCCAGGTCTTCTGGTGATTTTACATCCAGAGGTTTACGCTTAGCTTTCATTATGTTGGGCAGTGAAGCATAACGGGGCTCATTGAGACGCAAATCCGTAGTAACTACTGCTGGCAGATTAAGACTGACGGTCTGCAAACCGCCATCAACTTCTCGAGTCACGCTGACTTTACCGCTGTCAACATTGACTTCTGATGCATAAGTTCCCTGTGACATGCCCGCCAGAGCTGCAAGCATCTGTCCGGTCTGACCATTATCACTGTCTATGGACTGCTTACCCAGAAGAACCAGATCCGGTTTCTCCTCATCCACAATCGCCTTAAGTAATTTAGCGACTGAGAGGGAGCCCAGAGGGTCATCAGTCTGAACCTGAATGCCACGGTCAGCACCAAGAGCCAGCGCTGTTCGTATCTGTTCCTGGCACTCCTTGGGTCCAAGGGATACAGCAACGATTTCTGTAGCGACACCTTTCTCTTTGAGTCTTACTGCTTCTTCAACAGCAATTTCACAGAAAGGGTTGATTGCCATCTTGACGTTGGTGAGATCGACGTCAGTGTTATCCGTCTTCACACGAACCTTGACGTTATAGTCAATGACTCTTTTGACGGCTACTAATATTTTCATGAGTTCGCAGCCTTCCCTTCTCGTTATTGGCTTGATCTTGAATTATCGAACAGATAACGAACAACCGGTTTGGGAACCAGACAGATTTTATTTTCATTCAGCAACCTGTGTTCACACATCTGCGCAAGCGCAGTCTACCAGTACGTCAATAAGGGTTCAAACGTATGTTCCAACTAGTTCATACAAACGATCCCCTGAAAGACACTTGTCTGATACTATCATTCAGCCGGGATACACCTGTTTGTCTGAGCTTCATGTCTATAGCGTTATCTGCTTCACCGGTTAGTATCAGGCAGAAAATTTCGTTTATAGGTATTAATAGCTACTGATATATTGGCCATTCAGGGAAACACTGAGTATAATGCCAAACAAATTCAAACACTTGTTTGAATTATTTCTTTTATAGAATAACACTCCGACAGGGAGGAAGCTCATCATGGAACGCGAATCCATGGCATTTGATGTCGTTATCGTGGGTGCAGGCCCTTCCGGCTTGTCGGCCGCCTGTCGCTTGATGCAATTGTCTCAGGAACAGGGTAAAGAGGTCAGTGTTTGTGTTGTTGAAAAAGGCTCAGAAGTGGGTGCTCATATCCTGTCAGGTGCCGTTTTTGAGCCATCCGCACTGAATGAGCTGTTTCCAGACTGGAAAGAGCAAGGTGCGCCACTGAATACCCAGGTCTCCTCTGATGATATTTATGTTCTTCGTTCAGAAGAGAAATCCATAAAAGTACCTAATCTATTTGTGCCTAAAACAATGCACAATGAAGGTAATTATATTATCAGCCTTGGCAACCTTACCCGCTGGCTTGCTGAGCAGGCAGAAGGTCTAGGTGTCGAAATTTTCCCCGGCTTTGCTGCCCAGGAAGTTTTGTTTAATGATGATGGCAGTGTTAAGGGTATTGCTACCGGGGATATGGGGGTTTCAGCCTCTGGAGAAGAGAAAGACAGCTATATGCCAGGCATGGAGCTGCATGCGAAATACACTTTATTTTCTGAAGGGTGTCGGGGGCATTTAGGTAAAGAGCTTATCAATCGTTTTAACCTGGATGAAGGTCGCGACCCTCAGCATTACGGTATTGGCATTAAAGAACTTTGGGATATACCCCCAGAAAAACATCAGCAGGGGCTTGTGGTTCACACGGCTGGCTGGCCGCTGGCTGAAAGCGGATCCACCGGTGGAGGCTTCCTGTATCACCTTGAGAATAACCAGGTCGTTTTGGGTCTTATTACGGATCTAAGTTATTCCAACCCCCATTTGAGTCCTTTTGAAGAGTTTCAGCGATTCAAGAAGAGTCCTGTTATCAAGCAATATCTGGAAGGTGGCAAGCGTGTCTCTTATGGTGCAAGAGCCCTTGCAAAGGGCGGCCCCCAGTCATTGCCAGAAATGACGTTCCCGGGTGGACTTTTGATTGGCTGTGATGCCGGGACGATGAATGGTGCGAAAATCAAAGGCTCTCATACAGCCATGAAGTCAGGGATTATTGCTGCAGAAGAGGTCTTTAAAGCCGTTAGCAGCGGATCTGAGGGTGGTGACAGACTTGAGTCGTTCAATGAAGCATTTAAGGCATCCTGGCTTTATAAGGAACTGCACCAGCAGCGCAACTTTGGTCCTGCCATGCACAAGTTTGGTAATATCTTTGGCGCAGCCTTCGCTTTTACTGACATCAATATTTTCAACGGAAAACTGCCTTTTACTTTGCATGACAAAACACCAGATTATGCGCAGTTAAAACCAGCAGCACAGTGCAGCCCTATTAGCTATCCAAAGCCTGATGGTGTTCTGACATTCGACCGTTTGAGCTCCGTATTTCTTTCAAACACCAATCATGAAGAAGATCAGCCCTGTCACTTGAAGCTGACAGATGAGACTATTCCTCTAAAACAGAATCTGCCTGTTTATGATGAACCAGCACAAAGATATTGCCCTGCAGGTGTGTACGAGATCGTGGTTGATGAGAATAGTGGTGAAGACAAGTTCCAGATAAACAGTCAGAACTGTGTTCACTGCAAGACTTGCGATATCAAAGATCCGGCTCAAAATATCACTTGGGTGGCACCTGAGGGAGCTGGCGGCCCAAATTATCCAAATATGTAGCCCGCTATTGTTTTCTATCCGGAGGGTGGTTAATCACCCTCCCTCTTCTCACTTCAGAACACGTCCAAGTGAGTATTGCCCTCCCTGACTGGTGATAACAAGATCTACCCCCCCTTCTACAGGAATCTCTTCAGACTCTTCCACCAACTGATAAAAGACATTTCTATTTATCAAGGCATTAAGCTGATCCCTGACTCGAATGTAGGGGGCTGGCTCCTTTGTCAGAGAGTCCTCCATCATAACCAGCGGATGCCCCTTATCCAAAGCTACTTTGTCTCCAATATTGGTGGTAAACAGGTACTGCTTGCCATGATCACCATCTATTATTTCTGCTCGAACAATGACAAATGGAGCATCATCTACCTGAATTCTAACCTTCTCAACCGGGGTCACCAGATAATAGCAGTCATCATCATCACGCCTTAATACCGATGCAAACAGCTTTACCATCGCCTCTCTGCCAATAGGTGAGCCATTATAATGCCATTGGCCATCTCTACTGATTCGCATATCGATATCACCACAGAATGGAGGGTTCCAACTATGAATGGGAGGCAAGCCCTGTTTTTTCTTAAGGAATTGCAGGTTTGAGGCAATGTCACCTGGCTTGGATGGTTTGCTCACAATGACTTCTCCCATTGGCAATGATTGGCTTATCCACTATTTCGAACAATAAGGAAATATCAATTTTTTGGTGTTTTTCAGTGTGCTGCCAGAGTAAGTGCTAAAACACATGAAAAGCTGTCAATAATATCTCTATTTATAATCGTAACCATCACAAATGCTAACATAAAGGAATAAATATTGGGTCCAGGGTTGGAGCATGGAACTTTTCAAAATGGTTGCGGGATATCTGACTGACTGGCTGAGTCGCAATACTCAGGAAAAAGACAGCCCACTATGCGATTTCCAACGTATACGCCATGAAGTTAAGCCCTGCGATGTCCTCTTGGTTGAAGGGCGTTCCAGGGTCAGTCAGGTGATTAAGCAGACAACTCAAAGCCCATGGTCTCATGCAATGCTTTATATTGGTCGACTTCATGATATTGAGGATGATAGGGTCCGGCAGATTGTCAGCAAATCTTATGGTGGGTCTCCTGATGAACAGCTGGTCATAGAAAGTGAGTTGGGGGTAGGCACAGCCATTCAACCACTGAATAGCTACAAAGGAGAACATTTACGAATCTGCCGGCCTAAAGGTATCAGCTACAGTGATAGTCAGAAAGTGGTGCATTATGCGATCAGCAGGTTAGGCATGGATTACAACGTCCGGCAAATTCTTGATTTAGCCAGATTTTTCTTCCCCTACTCTTTTCTTCCAAGACGTCTTGGCTCTTCACTGTTTCAGCATTCTCCGGGCCAGGAAACCAAAACAGTCTGCTCCACAATGATTGCTGAAGCTTTTAGCTTTATCCATTTTCCGATACTGCCATTAGTTAAACATGATGGTGAGTCGGGTGTTCAGCTTTTTCAGCGAAACCCAAAACTCTGCACCCCTAGTGACTTTGATTACTCCCCCTACTTTCAGATCATAAAGTATCCATTTCTGGATTACGGTCATCACGCAGATTATCGTCTGCTGCCATGGCATGGGCATGGAGTGCTCGAAGGAAAAGAGGCTGACTTCTATATGTCTTCCAAGCAAATCCGGCAGTTGCAAAAAGAAAGCTCTGTTGATGATGAAAGTCTGCAAGACTCCTCGTTCTTTCTAGCCGATAATAAGAAGGATGGTGGTGAGAGTGGTCCAATATCAACGCATTAAATGAGGTAAAAAGCCTGATGGTCAGGCAAAAAGAAACCCGCGCTTCTGGGGGAAGAAGACACGGGCTAAGACCATTAGGAGTGAAACATAGGTACACAATCCAAGTACCAAGGTCATTTCTGACCTAGGCTGATTCAATCGTAGGGGGAAGTCGATCAAATCAGCATGATAAGTATGATTCAGAATCAGAATACGTCCATTGAATTTTAAGACCTTTTCATAATAATAAGATGCGTTAAAAGAATTAGAGTTTTGCGCTGTTTTTTTCCATTTAATCATCCATAAACCGGAGCATAAGGGCTGAGCTACTCTCTCTGGCAGAGATAGAATACTGTTTTGCAACGTATGGAATAACCAAGAACTGAATACTATTGATAGGTGAGTGCTCTGCTTAGTACAGCAGTTGAATACTCTTCAAGTCGAGTGCAACCCGAGGGGGCTGTGTCTGGGCTGCACGAACAAGATGTCAGGAGAGAGGGAGATTAAGCTGTTCATACAGTGCATCACAACGCTGAGCCAATGCTTTATCAATAGCAAGCACACCACTTCCCTCATCTGACTGATGGGTTCCCCAGGCCACAGAAACCCTTCCCCACTCAATCACAATGCGAGGGTGATGGATGTGTGCTTCGGCAAGGCAAGCAATGGCATTACAAAATGCCAGGGCACGAGAGTATTTCTTAAATACAAAGGTTTTTTCAATGTGATCAATATTGTCATATTGACAGGAAATCCACTCACTCATACTTGCACTCCTAGTATTGATTATTGAATAAAGACAGAAAAACAGTCTAATTCAAATATACGGGGTTAGCATCAGAAATGCAGGTATGTGGAATGTCTGGCCATGCGGATGTGCGGTTATCTGAATTATGTCATAGCCAGCAGCACAAAGATGTCCTGCAGCTTGCCTACCGGTAACAGCCCAACGCACGGGATTGAGTAGTTACCGGATGCCTACTGAACTGCTAATTCAGCTTAATAGAATTATGCCTTCTCAGTTTCTGCTTCAGCTTCTTCAGACTTCAATTGCTCAAGCTCTTGAGTCGCTGTGTTCAGCTGCTGAGTAAGCTGCTTTTGTTTGCTCTTCAGGCCGCTGTTTTCACCAGTGAGCGTACGATTCTGCTCTTGAAGACGCTTGATTTGCTTCTTCATTCGGTCAGGATTGCTAGCTCTCAGGTCTTTCAGCTCATTTTCCATATTTTTCAGCTGGGCAGCGGATTTTTCAGCTTTCTTCTCAGCAGTTTCCAGGCGAGATTTGAGCTGACTTACTTCCCGATTGTGCTGCTCTGTAATTTCAATAAGAGCTGCCAGGCGTTGCTGTTCAATGATATCCATTTCATTGCTTGTATCAATACTTCCGCCCATGCTCAGGGTACCCATAGATTCGATTACCTCCGGGGAGTTTTATTGGATAGGAAAAAATAAAAAGCTTCTACCAGCGCGACGTTTACGCACTGAAGCGAGAGAAAAATTAAGAAGATATGAGTTATTCTTCATTAAGCGGCTGGTAAATAGCAGAATATCAGTAGACTAGGTGGCGGATTCTAATACATAAAACAGGATATGAAAAGCTCTGACTGGAAAATTCCGAAAATTATTGCGGGCATAATCGCCCAATTCCAAATCCGATGTTGCCAGATGACAATATAGCCGGCGCGAAAAGCCATATGATCAGCCAGTATTATAGGATAACCTCATTGCAGGTATGAGTTAATGATGTATTGTACTTTATGAAAATAACGCTCTAAACAAGTGCTTGGAATAATGCGAGACACAATTACCTTCTTGCCTGAAAATGTTACTGAATTCCCTCCTTTGGATTATGCGCTTGAGAAACCAGAGGGCTTATTGGCTGTTGGGGGGAACCTGCAAGTGAATACGTTGGTCATGGCCTATCAGCGGGGCATTTTTCCCTGGTTTAACGATGGTGATCCGATCCTGTGGTGGTCTCCATCACCAAGAATGGTTTTCACCCCAGGGGAGCTTCATATTTCTCGATCCCTGAGAAAGCTGCTTCGAAAGAACATTTATCAGGTTACCTTTGATTATGATTTTCCCGCAGTGATGCATGGCTGTGCAGCTATTCGCCGAGACTCGGAAGGCACCTGGATTACCACCGATATGATTAATGCCTATTTAGCATTACATAATGCCGGCTATGCCCACTCTGTTGAGATCTGGCAGACAGGCAAATTGGTTGGAGGTCTCTACGGCGTTGCTCTGGGTAAGATCTTTTATGCTGAATCCATGTTCAGCATCGAAAACAACACTTCAAAGATTGCCATGGCCGCACTGTCAGACCAGCTTTCCAGATGGCAGTTTGAGTTAGTCGATTGCCAGATTCATTCGGCTCACCTTGAATCAATGGGAGCCTGGTTGATGCCCAGAAATCAATTTTCTGATTATCTCAAACGGTATTGCTCAGAGATGTCTTCCTGTGCAAACTGGAAACAGGAATGGCAATGGAATGACCATCAATAATGAGCCAGTACAAAGATCTGAAATTTTATGCCACACAACCCCATGAGTGCAGTTATCTGCCAGAGGAGCAGGCAACCACATTATTCATGGATCCCGAGATTTTACTTGATCAACAGTTATGCAGCGATCTTGCTGAGTTAGGATTTCGAAGAAGCGGGCAACACATATACCGGCCACACTGCAGTCATTGCAAAGCATGTATACCGGCAAGAATACCGGTTAAACTCTTTATGATGCGAAGAACACAGCGAAAGACCTGGAACAGAAATTTGAGCCTGATGGTGGATCGGGTGCCAGCAAGTTACCAGGATGAGCATTATCAGCTGTATGAGCGCTACATCAACCAATGCCATCAGGATGGTGACATGTATCCTGCATCTGTTGAGCAATACTCACCATTCTTGGTGGAGAGCCCCCCGTTTACTTCATTCTATGAATTCCGACTTAAAGGACAGCTACTGGCAGTATCTGTCGTAGACCACCTGAAAACTAGCCTTTCGGCTATCTATACCTTTTACGACCCTGATTTCTCGCAGCGCAGCCTTGGAAAATATTGTATTTTATGGCTCATTCAGGAAGCGAAAAAGCTGGGATTACCCTATCTCCAGCTTGGCTATTGGATCCGAAACTGTCAGAAAATGAATTACAAAATTGAGTACCGTCCTGTTGAACTTTATATCAGTCAGGAGTGGAGGCAATTGAAATAATTCTCTTGCAGATCAAGGGTGCTTTGCTTTACAAATTATTTTCAGGCAGAATGCCCAGCAAATTTAATCAAGCCGTACCAACCCCTCTGAGGTAGTTATTTAATGGCAAAAGAAGAGAGTCTGGAAATGGAGGGTGTTGTTATCGACACCCTTCCAAATACCATGTTTCGTGTAGAACTGGAAAATGGTCATGTTGTCACTGCACACATTTCCGGCAAAATGCGCAAAAATTATATCCGAATTCTGACTGGCGACCGGGTAAAAGTAGAACTCACTCCATATGATCTGACCAAAGGTCGAATCACTTACCGTTCTCGCTAAAACAGGGGCACTCAGCCCCTGAGTTTTCTACTTCTACCCCGCACCACCATCGATAGCCTCAAGATCTGAAGCTCTGCTTTTGGCTGCCTCAAACTTAAGGTAAAGCTCCCCTTTTCGAACCGTAACTTTAACGTTGCCGCCATTCTCCGCAAGCTTACCGAAGAGAATCTGTTCAGCCATTGGCTTCTTCAAATGCTCTTGAATGATTCGTCCCATGGGTCTTGCACCCATTTGACGATCAAATCCCTTTTCAGCTAACCAGCCTCTGGCCTTATCATCAACATCTAACTGAACCCGCTTTTCATCCAACTGGGCCTGCAGCTCAGTCAGGAACTTATCGACAACATGTTTAATGATATCGTCATTCAGTGAGGCAAAAGGAATAATCGCATCCAGCCGATTTCTGAACTCAGGTGTAAACGTCTTCTTGATAGCTTCATTGCCATCAGTCGTGTGATCCTGCTCCAGGAAGCCAATTGAGCTTCGGGTCATATTCGCAGCGCCCGCATTAGTGGTCATGATAAGAATGACGTTGCGGAAGTCGGCTTTACGACCATTGTTATCCGTCAGAGTGCCGTGATCCATAACCTGTAATAGCAGGTTAAAGACATCAGAGTGACCCTTTTCAATCTCATCCAGTAATAAAACACAGTGAGGTGTTTTATTAATAGCTTCAGTGAGCAGACCACCCTGATCAAAACCAACGTAACCTGGAGGCGCGCCAATTAACCTTGATACGGTGTGTGCCTCCATGTACTCAGACATATCAAAGCGCACCAGCTCAATACCAAGAGCTTTAGCCAATTGACGACAAACCTCTGTTTTACCAACCCCGGTTGGGCCTGAGAATAAGAAAGAACCAACGGGTTTTTCAGGCGCCTTGAGCCCTGCCCTGGATAATTTAATGGCAGTAGATAAAGACGCAATCGCGTCATCCTGACCAAAAACTACCATTTTCAGGTTGCGTTCAAGCTTGCCGAGTAACTCTTTATCAGAAGAAGAAACTGACTTAGGCGGAATTCTTGCCATCTTTGCTACGATGCTTTCTACATCATCAACATCAATGACTTTCTTTCTGCTTTCTTCGGGCTGGAGACGCTGATAGGCCCCCGCTTCATCAATAACATCAATAGCCTTATCCGGCATATGACGGTCATTGATATAACGACCAGCTAATTCGGCAGCTGCTTTTAATGCTTCATCAAGGTATTGGATTTCATGATGTTCTTCGAATTTTTTCTTAAGCCCAAGAAGGATTTGGATAGTATCTTCAACACTGGGCTCAGTAATATCGACTTTCTGGAACCTTCGGGCAAGAGCTCGATCTTTTTCAAAAATGCCACGGAATTCCTGAAACGTTGTCGAGCCGATGCAGCGTAACTCTCCAGAGGTGAGCATTGGCTTAAGAAGGTTTGATGCATCCATGACACCGCCCGATGCCGCACCCGCACCTATGATGGTATGAATCTCATCAATGAACAAAATAGCATGATCATGCTTCTTAAGTTCACTCAGTAACTGTTTGAATCTCTTTTCGAAATCGCCGCGATACTTGGTGCCAGCCAGAAGCGAGCCCAGGTCCAGAGAATACACAACAGCCTTGGACAGGACTTCTGGCACATCACCATCAACAATACGCCGGGCAAGACCTTCAGCAATGGCTGTCTTTCCCACGCCGGCCTCACCAACCAGTAATGGGTTGTTCTTACGGCGACGAGTTAGAATCTGGCACACACGCTCAACTTCTTCAGCCCGGCCAACCAGTGGATCAATTCTACCAAGGCGAGCCTGATCGTTCAGATCAGTAGCGTATAGCTTAAGAGGATTCTTGCTGCTACCGCTTGGTGATTCTGGCTCCATATCATCAGTCAGATCATGACCAAGCTCTTCAAGCTCCTGACCCGGGGTTTTGGAAATGCCATGGGCGATAAAATTAACAACATCTATTCGAGCTACATCCTGCTGTTTCAGGAAGTAAACAGCCTGACTCTCCTGCTCACTAAATATCGCGACAAGTACATTAGCTCCGGTAACCTCTTTCTTACCTGAACTTTGAACATGAAAAACAGCCCGCTGGAGCACTCTTTGAAAACCAAGTGTTGGCTGAGTTTCTCGCTCATTGTCATTATCAGAGATTAGTGGTGTTGTTGAGCTGACAAACTCTGTGAGATCCTGGCGAAGTTTATTGAGATCAATGCCACAAGAAACCAGGACTCTTGCTGCGGACTCATTATCAAGCAAGGCAAGTAAAAGGTGCTCCACAGTCATAAATTCATGACGGTTATCACGGGCATCTTTAAATGCATTATTCAGTGTTGCTTCGAGGTCTTTGTTGAGCATATGGTGTAACCTTGAAAACGCTAATTGGCCTTTTCTGTCTTGCACAGCAGGGGATGGTCGTTTTCTCTGGAATATTCATTAACCTGCTGAGCCTTGGTTTCCGCGACATCCTTGCTGTATACACCACAAACTGCTTTTCCCTGAGTGTGTACCATCAGCATAATTTGAGTCGCCTTCTCCTCCGGCATACTGAAAAACTTCCCCAGTACCTCAACAACAAAATCCATTGGTGTAAAATCATCGTTCAGGAGCAAGACCTGATACATGGGAGGGGGAGCCAGTCTAGTTTTTTCCGGAACGACTGCAACGTCCAGATCACCTTCCTGTTCCTCTCCCTCTTTTTCCAAGCTTAGACGAAACAGTTCGAGATTACTCATGGTTTTATGACTGCCAACCTTCAATATCCAACTTTACTGTCTGGTAACTCGCACCACAATAATGATGCCTAAAGCTACTACTGCCAATCATAATAAAAACAACGAGTACAAATAACTGATCGGCACTGTTTACAGACATTTGATAACAGAAGATAAATTTAGTGCACATATATTAAGAAATTGACAATATTGCCAAGACTTCCCTTCTCATTCTAAAGATACTTGAGCAAATCACAATGATGAGCTACCAGAAATTGATCAGATAACGTATTTGTCAGAAGTGAGAAAAATGAGAAAAACTTATAGTGAACAGGTTTAATACAAAAAAGCCGGAAAATGGATTTCCGGCTTTAACTTGTTAAAAATTAACTGAAAAAATTACATGTGATTAATGATTTCATCAGCAAACTCAGAGCACTTGACCAGTTTTGCACCGTCCATCAGTCGCTCAAAGTCGTAAGTAACGGTCTTGGCTGCAATAGCTCCATCCATACCCTTGATAATGAGATCTGCAGCCTCATTCCACCCAATGTGGCGGAGCATCATTTCAGCTGAAAGGATAACAGATCCAGGGTTAACCTTGTCCTGACCTGCGTACTTTGGTGCTGTACCGTGAGTGGCCTCAAACACTGCAGTTGGCGCACCAATATTTGCACCAGGTGCAATACCGATACCACCTACCTGAGCTGCCAGTGCATCGGAGATGTAGTCGCCATTGAGGTTCAACGTAGCAATAACATCATACTCTTCAGGGCGAAGGAGAATCTGCTGCAGGAAAGCGTCAGCAATGACATCCTTAATGACAATGTTTTCACCGGTGTTCGGGTTTTTGACAGTGTGCCATGGACCACCATCCAAAGGCTGGCCACCAAAATATTCTACGGCAGTCTCATAGCCCCAGTCTTTGAAAGAGCCTTCAGTAAACTTCATGATGTTACCCTTGTGAACCAGGGTAACAGACTTACGATTATTATCGATGGCAAACTGAATGGCTTTTTTTACCAGTCGCTCAGTACCTTCTTTGGAAACAGGCTTAACACCAATACCGCAATCTTTTTCAAAACGGATTTTGGTAACACCCATTTCATCACGGAGGAAATTAATAAGTTTATCTGCTTCTGCACTACCAGCTTTCCACTCGATGCCGGCATAGATGTCTTCCGAGTTTTCACGGAAGATGACCATGTCTGTCTTTCCTGGCTCTTTAACAGGACTTGGTACGCCCTGGAACCAACGAACCGGACGGATACAGGCAAACAGGTCCAGTTCCTGACGAAGCGCTACGTTCAGCGAGCGAATGCCTCCACCCACAGGGGTAGTCAGAGGGCCCTTAATACTGACAACATATTCTTTAAGAGCTTCCAGTGTTTCTTCCGGCATCCAAGTGTTTTCATCGTACACCTGAGTCGCTTTTTCACCACAGAAGACTTCCATCCACTCAACTTTGCGCTTACCTTCGTAAGCTTTTTCAACAGCTGCATCAACTACTTTAAGCATTGCTGGTGATACATCAACACCAATGCCATCGCCTTCAATGTAAGGAATAACAGGGGTGTCTGGAACATTCAGGGAGAGGTCCTCGTTGACAGTGATTTTGTCACCGCTGGCAGGCACCTTGATCTTTTGGTATCCCATTATCAACTCCGTTCTCTAATCATCGGTTTGGCCAGATGAAAGCCTGGTTCAACGCTACTTTTTTCTTAATATCAAAGCCGTTATATAAACAGGCAGTTGAATCCGACAGTCATGCCAGAAAAACTTATAACCGACAACAAAGACTCTGTCTGGACAACGCCGTGGCTCATGAAATAGCGCGTATACCATATACCATCCTTAATCAGGAATAAATGAAGATTTGTTACAAAAGCGAAACTGTCATCTGGATTTACCACTATAAATTTCAAGCGTTCTGGCGCTTATTTGCTGGTAAAGGTAAAATGTGCAGCTATTTTTTGACAGGTGGCAGTATTCCCCAGTGATAAAACAACCTTCCCTTCCCCCACAGCCCTCTTCGCAACGCTCTGCAAAGAACCCCCGGGTCATTGTTGGCATGTCCGGCGGTGTTGATTCATCCGTATCCGCTTTGCTTCTGCAGCAGCAGGGCTACCAGGTGGAAGGTCTCTTCATGAAGAACTGGGAAGAGGATGACGGCTCTGAATATTGTACTGCCATGACTGATCTGGCTGATGCCCAGGCGGTATGTGACAAACTGGGCATTACATTACATAAAGCTAATTTTGCCGCGGAATACTGGGATAATGTTTTTGAGCATTTCCTTCATGAGTATCGCAATGGCAGAACGCCTAACCCTGACATCCTCTGTAACAAGGAAATCAAATTCAAGGCCTTCCTGGATTACGCGCTGACGCTGGGCAGTGATTTAATTGCCATGGGGCATTATTGTCGCAGGATTGACCGGGATGGTCACAGCTATCTGGTCAAAGGGGTTGATAATAATAAGGATCAAACCTACTTCCTGCATGCCGTCAATGAGGCACAAATTGCCAGAACTCTGTTTCCCGTAGGAGAGCTTGAAAAGCCGGAAGTACGGCATATAGCAGAAGAGCATGGGTTGATTACCCATAATAAAAAAGACAGTACGGGTATTTGTTTTATTGGTGAACGCCGGTTTAAGGATTTTCTTCAGCAGTACCTGCCTGCCCAGCCGGGCAATATTGAAACCGTTGAAGGTGCAGTAATCGGTGAACATTCCGGGCTGATGTATCATACCATTGGCCAACGACAGGGACTCGGCATTGGCGGGTTGAAAAATGCAAATGAAGAACCCTGGTATGTTCTGGATAAAGACCTCGAAAGAAATGTCCTGATCGTCGGCCAGGGCAAGGATCACCCACTGCTCTTCTCCCAGAGCCTGACATGTTCACATATTGACTGGGTCTCAGGCGAAGCACCGGTAATGCCCTGTAAGCTCAAGGCAAAAGTACGTTATCGCCAGCAGGATCAGAGCTGTGTCTTGACCAGAGAAGCTGATGGCGATTATCAGGTTACATTTGACCATCCGCAAAGAGCAGTAACTCCAGGCCAGTCAGTGGTTTTCTATGACGACCAGGTCTGTCTTGGCGGTGGTGTTATTGAAACACGGACTTAAAAGGGGTGCGTCGCGCTGACCCGCGACAGGCTTCCGGCATCTATTTGACCCTCAGGGCACATAGAAAACGTTCTCAACCACAACGAAAACTCCCAGAGAAGAAGATTGGTGCGATATTCTACAAAGGATCAGGCGGCTGCATTATCTGGTGTATTCCAGGCCGCAGAGCTGGTAGACAAATTGGCCAGAACCGGGCAATTGAGTGAAGAGGCTCTGACCCCTTCTATCCATAGCATTTTTGTCACTTCACCCGGTGATGTGTCAGAGGTATACGGCGGCTTCGACAAATTAATGATGGGCCGTAAAACGCTGGACTCCGTTCTGAGCAGAGACAGCTCTGCGATTCAGGGAGATGTTATTCGTTATGCTCTGGCTCTGATCCACATTGAGAAAAAACTCAGTAGAAACCCGAAAATGCTTAATACCATTGGCCAACGCCTGGGTAGAACCAAAGAGCAGGTGGAACATTTTGGAATGCTTCATGAAAATGTGATGTCCAGTCTTGCCAGTATCTACCTCGATACCATCAGCACCTTCAGAACACGAGTGCAGGTTGCCGGTGATATGCGTTATTTGCAGAATCCGGTCAATGCCAACCGGATCCGCGCGATCCTTTTAGCGGGTATTCGTTCTGCCACCCTCTGGCGTCAATGCGGTGGCAGTCGCTGGCATTTGTTCATCAGCCGTAAAAAGCTACAGGATGGCCTGAATAGCCTTTAAACGTTTACATGGGTACTTCCCGGTACCCATTCATATACATTTTGAAAAAGCATCAGATGCATGGTATCCGGCAATGATTAGAAACTGTCAGAGGTATCAGTTATGATGCGCCCTTTTCCCCCTGAGCTTAAGGCATAAAACATGGAGCTGAATGCACTGACCGCCGTCTCCCCCATTGACGGGCGCTATGGTGACAAGACTCAATCCCTCAGAACCATTTTCAGTGAATATGGATTGATTCGATTCCGGGTAGCTGTTGAGGTTCGCTGGCTGCAAACTCTTGCTAACCATCCGTCTATTACGGAGATTCCAGCGTTTTCAGACAAGGCGAATCAGCTATTGGATAGTCTGGTGACTGATTTTTCCATGGCTGAAGCCGAACGGGTCAAAGAGATTGAACGAACTACAAATCATGATGTGAAAGCGGTTGAATATCTTATCAAAGAGCGTTTTCAGGGTAATGAGGAACTGGCGTCTATCAGCGAGTTTGTCCATTTTGCCTGTACTTCAGAAGATATTAATAACCTTTCCCATGGATTAATGCTGAAAACCGGTATGGACGAAGCAGTTCTGCCTGTAATGCGCACGATTATCGAGTCCATTGAAAACCTGGCCAAAACCCATGCCAGCCAGCCAATGCTATCTAGAACTCATGGCCAGACAGCATCACCGACAACGCTGGGCAAGGAAATGGCCAATGTTGCCTATCGCCTTAAGCGACAGCTTAAACAGATCGAAAGCATAGTACCGATGGGGAAAATCAACGGTGCGGTTGGCAACTACAACGCTCACTTCTCGGCTTACCCGGAAGTTAACTGGGCAGAACATGCTGAACGGTTCGTTACCAGCCTTGGCCTTGATTGGAATCCCTATACAACTCAGATTGAGCCCCATGATTACATTGCAGAATTGTATGATGCCATTTGCCGTTTCAATACCATTCTGATCGATTTCGACCGGGATGTCTGGGGTTACATCTCTCTGGGATATTTTAAGCAGAAGACTGTGGCCGGAGAGGTTGGTTCCTCCACCATGCCTCATAAAGTGAACCCGATTGATTTTGAAAACTCTGAAGGCAACCTGGGTATCGCCAATGCCATCATGCAACATCTGGCGGCAAAGCTTCCAGTTTCCCGCTGGCAGCGTGACCTGACGGATTCAACAGTATTGCGTAACATGGGTGTTGGTCTGGGACAAAGTCTTATTGCTTATGCGGCCACACTGAAAGGCATTGGCAAACTGGAAGCTTCCCCTGCCCGTATTGAGCAAGACCTTGATAATGCCTGGGAAGTGCTGGCGGAGCCGATTCAAACCGTGATGCGTCGCTATGGTATTGAGCAGCCTTACGAGAAACTCAAGGCACTGACCCGTGGCCAGGATGGTATTACCAAGGCCTCCCTGGCAACCTTTATTGATGGTCTGGAGCTTCCAGCCAACATTAAAGAGGAACTCAAGGCACTGACCCCTGCTACCTATATCGGTAATGCTGTTGAGCAGGCTCTGGCAATCTGAGCCTAAGACGAGCTGGCTGGGGCTTTTTTCCTGAAAATAGGCAGTAACAGGATAAGAAACAGATAGATAAAAACCATCAGGGTAAAGCAATAAACAAATGCCAGCATGGAAGATTGCTGCTTGAGTAAAGCAGCAATCTGTTCAAGAAAATCGGTATTTGTAATACCCTGACCTGCAACTTCAGCATAATTCTGTAAGAGCCTGTTATCTGGCGATAAACTGCCCCCAAGACTTTGCCACTCCAGTTGTTTCACATAACTGAAGTAGGTGTTAATAACCGCAATTCCAATCGATGACCCAATAGTCCGGCAAAGATTAAACATGGCGGTTCCACCCGTGATGAACGCTGGATCAAGGGTAGAGAAAGCAATTTTCGATAATGGAGCAAATACAAGCCCCAATCCTGCACCTTGAATAATCGATGGAAGAACAATCCAGAACGGGTCTATTTCCAGAGAGTACAAACTCATCTGCCAAACACCCACAGCATTGAATACAAGCCCGACAAAAATCAGAATCCGACTGTCCAGCTTATCCATCAAGGGTGCAGCCATAATCAACACAACCGCCGATGCTACCCCTCGTGGAGCCATTATAAAACCTGATGTCTCAACGGGATAATTGAGCAACTCCTGAAGAAGCATGGGTTGCAGTTGAAGGACACCAAAGGTCCCCACAGCAAAACAGCTGACAATAAGACAGGAAATTGCAAGATTACGGTCTTTTAACAGCCACACAGGTGCGATCTCACCTTTGGTCCAGAATGAGCGAATAATAAAAGCGGTGATCATCAAAACACTGATGATGGTTGAGAGCAGGATAAAGTCTGAACTGAACCAGTTTTTCTCATTACCCTGAGAAAGCACCATTTGCAGTAACCCTATCCCCAGAGCCATTGTTATGATCAAAAGCCAGTCTACCGATGACTTACCTCGATTACTGATCTGTATATTTCTAAAAATCAGTAACAGGCACACACCACCTACTGGCAAATTGATATAGAACACCCAACGCCAGTTAAGATGCTCCGTGAGAATGCCCCCAATAACCGGTCCAAGAACAGGGCCGACCATAACACCAATAGCGAACAGCGCCATGGCTCTCCCCTGCTCTTCTTTTGGGTAGACCTGCATTAGAACTGACTGACTCAGCGGGATAACCGCGGCACCAAATATCCCTTGAAATATCCTGAAAAAGATCATTTCCATCAGTGAGTCAGCCTGACCACACATGGCTGACATTACGATAAACCCGGCGATGGAATAAAGCAGCAACTGACGCTCACCAAAGCGCAAGGTCAGAAAGCCCGCTAAAGGAATACAAATGGCTTCCGCCATACTGAAACTGGTCAATACCCAGGTAATCTGCTCAGAAGTGGCTCCCAGTGTCCCCATCATGTCCGGCAACGCAACATTTGCTACCGTCATGTCAATCAACACCATCAATGAGGATAAAATGATGGTAATGGTAATTGCCTGACGGCTGATATTATTGCTCATGATCAGCGGCTATCGTATCTACTGTTACAGTGGCGCTGGCACCTACTCTCAAAGGCTCTTTTCCGCGCTGGTTGTCGGCATCTGCCAGCCGCACGCTTACCGGAAAACGCTGAGTGATCTTTACCCAGTTTCCCGTCGCATTTTCCGGGGGCAACAGTGAAAAGGCTGAACCGCTGGCAGGAGAAATTGATTCCACTTTCCCAGAAAAACTTGAATCTGGATACATATCCAACTGGACTCTGGCTGACATGCCGGGTTGAATCCGACCAAGATCATCTTCCTTAAAATTCGCCTGAATCCAGAAGCTTTCTGCAACGACCAATGGCATCAATGCCTGCCCAACAGAAACAACGCTTCCTGGATGGACATTAACTTTGCCCAGCTCACCGTCTGCTGGTGCTGCAATATTGGTATAAGAGAGGTTCAACGTGGCGAGCATCAAAGCAGCTGCAGCTTCCTGGACTGCAGGGGCCTCTTCGCCTTCAGCCCCCTGCTCTGCGATCAGTTGCGCCATATGGGCCCTTGCACTGGTAAGGCTATCCTGCGCTGTTGCCAATGCTGCCCGGGCTGTATCGGCTTCCTGCTGTGGAAGAACACCTTCTGAAACCAGTGTCATGGTTCGTCTAAAGTTGAGTTGGACTTTTCGAAGATTTGCCGCTGCCGTTGAGATATTGGTACTCGCAGCCAGTATTCCTTCGCTGGCCGCTTCATTTTCTTCAGTAGCTACTTGATAGGATGCCTTCGCTTTATTCAGTTGCGCCTCATAGGAGGAAGGGTCAATCTGAAGCAGCATTTCTCCCGTATGGACATGCTCATAATTGTCGACATTAACGACACTGATTCGCCCCCCTATCTGGGGGGCTATATAAATAATATTGCCATGGACATAGGCATCATTCGTGCTGGGATAGTTTTTCTGGTGTTCAAAATAGAAATAGCCTGCAATGAATGCAAGCAGTAGAACAGCAACTGTAAGTAACCAGCGTCGTACTGGATGAGGGGCTGTATTATCCATTCTCGAAACCAGAATAAAGGAAGAAACCGAACTCTCTTTGCTAAAAAAGAATTTTTAATAAAGAGATTTGAAGTGGTGATGCAGAAAAAGGTTAGTATAGAGAGGAGAGATGGTCTAATTTAGAAAGCGCTCTCAATCAGAGTTATAATTCTCTGATTAAGAACGCATTTTAACTGTTTGTTACCCGATGCCAGACAAGGTTTATCCCTGTTGCTTGGCCTTGAACTCTTTCCTGCGTCTGTGCAAAACAGGCTCTGTGTAGCCATTAGGCTGCTCACATCCCCTGAATACAAGATCACAGGCTGCCGTAAAGGCTATGCTGTTGTCAAAGTCCTGAGCCATTGCCTGATAAGTGTCATCACCGGTATTCTGCCGATCCACGACACTCGCCATACGCTTAAGAGTCTCTACCACCTGGTCTTCTGAACAAATGCCATGGCGCAGCCAGTTAGCAATGTGTTGACTGGAGATTCGCAATGTTGCCCGGTCCTCCATCAAACCAACATCATTGATATCAGGCACTTTGGAGCAGCCGACGCCTTGATCAATCCAGCGTACGACATAGCCCAGTATGCCTTGGGCATTATTGTCCAGCTCTTTTTGAATCACTTCAGCAGGAAGATTGTCTCGATTTGCCATCAACGGAATTTCCAGAATATCATCAACACTGGCTTTTTTACGCTTAGACAGTTCATCCTGCTTGGCCAGAACATTAACTCGATGATAATGAACCGCATGGAGTGTGGCTCCATTTGGAGAAGGAACCCAGGCAGTGTTGGCTCCAGACTGAGGGTGAGCAATCTTCTGTTCCATCATCTTTGCCATTTCATCAGGCATGGCCCACATACCTTTACCAATCTGGGCTTTACCAGGAAGACCTGCAAGCAGACCAATATCTACATTCTGGTCTTCGTAGGCCTGAATCCAGGTTGACTGCTTCATCTCCCCTTTAGGAACCACTGGGCCTGCTTCCATACTGGTATGAATCTCGTCCCCCGTTCGATCAAGAAACCCGGTATTGATAAAAACAATCCGCTCTTTCGCGGCACGTATACACGCCTTCAGGTTAATAGACGTTCTACGCTCTTCATCCATAATGCCAACTTTCAGGGTATTGACCGCAAGACCAAGAGCTTGCTCGATACGACTGAAGAGCTTACAGGTGAAGGCAACCTCTTCAGGGCCGTGCATCTTTGGCTTTACAATATAGATACTGCCTTCACGAGAGTTCCGGCGCTGACCGTTGCTCTTCAGGTCATGGATGGCTATCAGAGAAGTGAACATCCCATCCATAATGCCTTCAGGAATCTCATTGCCCTGGGCATCCAGAATGGCGTCATTGGTCATCAGGTGACCCACATTCCTGACAAACATCAGGCTTCGGCCGGGTAAAACCAATTCACTACCATGAGGAGCCGTGTAAACGCGGTCAGCATTCAGTGTGCGGGTCAGGGACTTGCCACCCTTCATGAACGTATCTTCAAGATTTCCCTTCATTAAGCCAAGCCAGTTGCGATATACCTGAGCCTTGTCGTCCGCATCAACAGCCGCCACTGAATCTTCACAATCCATGATGGTGGTAATTGCCGCTTCAATGACCAGGTCCTGAACACCGGCAGCATCTTCTTTGCCAATAACGCCATCAGGATTAACCTGAATATCGATATGTAATCCATTGTTTTTTAATAAAACTGATTGCGGCTTTTCTTCTGATCCGGTGAAGCCGGCAAACTGTCCGGTATCTTTCAGTGAAGTTATTGAGCCATCTTTCAGAGAAACGGCGAGATTGCTTTCAAGCACTTGATACTGAATGGCATCTTTATGGCTACCTACGGCTAAAGGTGCTGCGGTGTCGAGCAACTCCCTGCCAAACTCAATGACTTTTCTGCCACGAACAGGGTTGTAACCTTTGCCTTTTTCAGCACCATCCGTTTCGGGAATAACGTCTGTACCATACAATGCATCGTAAAGGCTTCCCCAGCGGGCATTGGCAGCATTCAAGGCAAAGCGGGCATTCATTACTGGCACAACAAGCTGGGGGCCTGCCTGAGAGGCAATCTCACTGTCTACATTTTCAGTCGTAATGGCGAAGTCATCACCTTCTGGCAATAAATAACCAATACTCTCAAGGAAGGACTTATAGTTCGCACGAGTATCCGGTGTATACGCATTCTGCAGATGCCATTGATCAATTTGATGCTGAAACTCATCGCGGCGAGCCAGTAATGCCTTATTCTCAGGGGCAAGGTCAATAATTATATTTTCCAGGCTATGCCAGAACTGGTCAGCATCAATACCAGTTCCAGGAATAATGTCATTTACCAGTAAATCGTAGAGTACCGGTGCTATTTGCAGGCCACCCTTCTGGATACGTTCAGTCATTTAAACCTCATTTCCTGATTGTCATTATTATGCAACTGTCACAAGCACTATCCTGCTGCTCAGTCGATGGAAAAGTCAACGAGTGGGTAGACAGAAACACAATATGGTCTTGAAACTATCTACTGGCTTTTTAAACGTTTCCCATGGTATCCAAGCACGGTCAGATTTCCAATTAACAACAGCAATGCCGGCTATTTTTCACATGAATGGTGTAAAAGTGGCCAGAAAAGGTGAGGATCTATGGTAACCGCAAATTATGCAGTCCGATTCCAGAGACTTTACTTTCACCAAGCAAGGCCATGGTAGTGAGCATCTCTTTATGGATGATTTCCAGTGCATGGGTTACACCGGCCCCTCCAGCGGCACCCAATCCATAAATGAAAGCACGTCCTATAAAGACGCCTTTCGCGCCCAGTGCTATTGCTTTTAAAACATCCTGCCCTGAACGGACACCGCCATCCATATATATATCAGTCTGGTTATTTGCAGCGCTTATAATTTCTGGCAAAACACTGATGGTTGTCGGTGCCCCATCTAATTGACGCCCGCCATGGTTTGAAATGACAACGGCCTGAGCACCGATGCTGGCGGCCTGGTACAAATCTTCAACATCAAGAATACCTTTCAGTATCAAAAAACCATCCCATTCATCCCGAACCCACTGAAGGTCTTTCCAGGTTAATGTTGCGTCTAATTGCTCTGATGTCCATTTAGCGAGAGAGCTGAGACTGTTAACCCCCCTGGCATGTCCAACAATGTTGCCAAAGGTACGGTGGCTCGAACGCATCATGTTAAAGCACCACCTGGGATGATTCAGAAACTGGATAAGTGAGGATATGGAAACTTTGGGTGGTGCTGACAGCTGGTTTTTAACATCTTTATGCCTCTGGCCCATCACTGGCAAATCCAACGTTACAACCAATGTTTTACAGCCCGCTAACTTTGCCCGTTTTAATAACTGTTGAGTAAATTCCCGATCTTTAAATACATAAAGCTGAAACCAGAAAGGCTGCTCCGTTTGCTCAGCAACATCTTCTATAGAACAGATGCTCAGGGAGGATAAAGTAAAAGGAACGCCAAATGCTTCTGCTGCCTGGGCAGCAAGAATCTCGCCATCGCCATATTGCATGCCCGTCAACCCCACAGGGGCGAGTGCAACAGGCATAGTCACCTTTGTTTGAGCCATAAAGGACGAGGTGTTGCGTTGAGATACATCGATACCAACACGCTGGCGAAAGAAGACTTTTTTGAAATCTTGCTCATTCTGCTGATAAGTTCCTTCTGTCCATGAACCTGAGTCTACGTACTCATAGAACATTTTAGGAACTCGTTTCCTCGCCAGAACCTGTAAATCTTCAATGGTACAAACCTTGTCCAGAGGAGAGCGAATTGCAAACATGTGATTGTCCATCATGACAACAGAGTGGACTAAATCTAGCTAGTAAGAATGTTTTAGCCAGTGAAACATGGGGGAAATGATTAGGAAGACAATAGGAGGGGGTATTCTTCAATGTTCGCGAACAAATAAAAAACCCTTTTCCTTAATAGAAGTCACAAAGGAAAAGGGTTTCTAAGAAAAATTAGTAATCTAACGAGTACATCAGTCGTCCAGAACAACATCCTGCTGCTGCTCAGAGATTAACAAGTAGTATGACTCGGCCATAAACTCCTTACACTCTTCAGCAACATCATACAGTGCATGTTCTGCTTCCAAATCACTCAGCCAATCCATTTTTATCTCCTGTTATCCAACTGATTTTTATACTTCTGCTAGGGATGATAACTCAACACCTCTGATTTCGCACAAATCAGCGAAAGCAGTCAGATTAGAACATACAATAACATTGGATAACAGAAATATATGTCCATAGATGTTAATTAATGTTTTTATGAGTGATTTTTAAGCAGCCAGCTCAGCCGATCGCCTCTGATTTAATGATATTTCTCAGCCACTGATGTGCAGAATCATGATGTAACAAAGGACTCCAGGCCATAGACAAATCAAAGGGAGGAACCTCAAAAGGAGGCCTGACAACAGCCAGCGAGCTATTAAAACGCTCTATATCTGCAAGGCGGCTTGGCAGCGTCGCGATCAGGTCATTCTGTGCAGAAAGGAGCATCGCAACTTGATAATGCCGAGTAAAAACACTGATTTTACGTTTTTTGCCAACGGCAGCCAATGCTTCATCAACCCACCCTAACCGCTGCACATCTTCGGGGTTAACCCCAACGCCAATACCCATTCCAGTCTTACTCGCCCAGATATGCTGGGCTTCCAGATAGCTATCCAGGGTGAAGTTTTTCAGTATCGGGTTTTCTTTACTAACCACACAGGAGAAATCATCCTGCCATACGCGAGATTGATAAAATGACTGAGGCAAACTGTCAAAGCGGTTAATTGCCATATCAATCCAGCCCTGCTCTACATCATGAAAACTGACATCACTGGGCGTTAATACATCAAGCGTGACGTACGGGGCAAGTGAACGCACCTGCTTCAAAACCAGTGGGATCAGAGTTGACTCAGCGTAGTCCGATGCCATGATACGGAATACCCGCTGACTGTTTTGTGGATCAAACTTTTCCTTGGGCTGTATTGTCTTTTCCATGGCCAGCAACGCGTCCCGGATCAACGGCTGTAGCTCCAGAGCTCGCTCAGTCGGAGTCATACCTTCACTGGTTCTTATTAATAAAGGATCGCCAAACAATTCACGAAGCCGACGAAGTCCGTTACTCATGGCGGGCTGGGTGATACCAAGTTGTTCTGCTGCACGGGTAACATTCCGTTCTCTCAGCAGGACATCCAGATAAACCATCAGATTCAGATCAACACGTGCAATATTCATTTTATAAATACCCGAGATAACGCTTATAAATTACCAGAATCTTTCTCAGGTGTTTAGGATGGATACCGTAAATCAAACGATTGTTTGAATTATTCCATTTTTTATGAATAAATAGTCGTATAACTACACCTCGCTTCCCGGGGGAGGAAAATAAGATGGCTCGCTACAACCGCTCAGAAGAAATCGCCCGCATCGAAAAAGATTGGGCAGAAAATCCTCGCTGGAAAAATGTAACGAGAACCTATACGGCAGAAGACGTGGTTCGCCTGAGAGGCTCCATTAATATTGAGAATACCATCGCCAGACAGGGTGCAGAGAAACTCTGGGACCTGGTATACGGGAATCAGGCAAAAAAAGGTTATGTAAACTGTCTGGGCGCGTTGACTGGTGGGCAGGCAGTTCAACAGGTAAAGGCAGGTATTGAAGCGATCTATCTTTCCGGCTGGCAGGTTGCAGCAGACAACAACAGTGCCAGTACCATGTACCCTGACCAGTCTCTCTACCCGGTTGATTCGGTGCCTGCAGTGGTTAAACGCATTAATAACAGTTTCCGTCGTGCCGACCAGGTGCAATGGAAAACTGGAAAAACCTCTGATGATGAAACCTATGTTGATATGTTCGCGCCTATCGTAGCGGATGCAGAAGCAGGTTTTGGGGGAGTCTTGAATGCTTATGAGCTGATGAAGGCCATGATTGAGGCAGGGGCTGCCGGCGTTCATTTTGAAGACCAGCTGGCTTCTGTGAAAAAATGTGGCCACATGGGCGGTAAAGTACTGGTTCCCACTCAGGAAGCCGTACAAAAACTGGTTGCGGCCCGCCTCGCAGCGGATGTTGCTGACGTGCCAACGATTGTTCTGGCTCGTACCGACGCCAACGCAGCTGACTTGATTACTTCTGACTGTGATCCGTACGATGCACCTTTCCTGACTGGCGAAAGAACCGCTGAAGGGTTCTTCCGCACCAAGGCAGGTATTGATCAGGCGATCGCCCGTGGTCTGGCCTATGCACCATACGCTGACCTGCTGTGGTGTGAAACTGCAACTCCAGATCTGGATGAAGCCCGCAAGTTTGCTGACGCCATCAAAGCTGAATATCCTGATCAATTGCTGGCTTATAACTGCTCTCCTTCTTTCAACTGGAAGAAGAACCTTGACGATGCCACCATTGCCAAATTCCAGCAGGAACTGAGCGATATGGGCTACAAGTACCAGTTCATTACCCTCGCCGGTATCCATAACATGTGGTACAACATGTTTGAACTGGCTCATAACTACGCCCAAGGCGAAGGCATGAAGCATTATGTAGAAATGGTTCAGGAGCCAGAGTTTGCTGCTGCAGAAAAAGGCTACACCTTCGTTGCTCACCAGCAGGAAGTAGGTACAGGTTACTTTGATGATATGACCACAGTAATTCAGGGTGGTCAGTCTTCAGTAACAGCTCTGACCGGATCTACTGAAGAAGAGCAATTCTGATCTCCTAGACAGAATCTCTGAAAAAGCCCGCGAATGCGGGTTTTTTTTATCTAACCAAAACATGTATAAGGTTTTGATTGATCTAAAGCGGCCACCCTTTATTGTTTTACCTTGATCAACAACCCAATTCTCATCCAACTTTGAACACTGAATAATCATGACATATTCTTTAAGGACAACCTCCTGATACATGCCATGGAAAGGAAGCCATGTCCTTCAGCGAACGCATAGATGCAGCCAAGCAAACTTATCGTAACTATCTGGATGCTCACCCGAATAGCAGACTAAAGACCCTGAAGGCTTTTTCAAAAGCGGTCAGCAGCTTTTGTACTCGTAAAGTCATTGTGTGGGAAGCCACCAAAAGACTTCAACCAAACGAAGCAAACGCTTTTTTGCCAGAACTCAATAAAGCACTGAAAGAGCGTGACTCCTCATCGCATTCATCAATAGATCCAAAACTATCTAGTGAAGTGGTTGTTCAGCCAGCCCCTTCTCCCGAGGTAGCGACAGCCTGTGCCGATGCTCTTCGCTGTATAAAGGAGGCTGGCCAGGATTTATCCCGATTCTGGGGCTTGCTGGAACAATGTAGTATCGTTGAGCTTTTTTCATTGGCCCAAGCTGCGAAAGAAACATTGGAGAATAGTATTGCCCGCAAAAAAGGGAAGCACCAACTCACTTCGCCCTATCTGGAAGCCATCAACAAAAAACTCATCAAAAAACAATTAGAAGAGTATATCAACAATTATCAACCCGGATTATTCAGAAAGTCAGGTGTAACAGGCCAGTATCAGAAGCCTGCAAAAGAGATAGCAATAACTCCTCTCGAGCAAGAGCAATTAAATAACCCTGACTTGCTATCCAGTCTGTTCAAAGCAGTGGTTAAGTCATCAGCACCTTTTACTGAACAATTAACATCCAACATGCTGCACGCAGCTTCCCTCTCCGGAAGTAAGCAAGGACGAGAAAAAGCTTTAGCCCTTGTGAAAAAAACATATCAGAGTGTAACCCCTAAAATGCCTGCGGAGAAAGCATGGTTTAAAGATACACTTTACCTCATGAAACTTGCATATCAGCATGCTCCAAATGAGGGAAGAGATGGGCTCACAGATAAACAGATGTTATGCAATTTCTTTGCTAACTCATTATTTCAATTTCCAAAACCAGAAATCCCACAAACATTGACATCTGAAGCAGCTATGATCATCAGAGATGAGGGCCAAAAACAGCTTAAACAAGCTGAATTTTCCCTGACTATTCTTTTCTCTATAGAAGATTAATGGCCAGGTTAACGACTTCCCTGGCCTCCTGCTTCGCCTGTTGAATATCCTCCGCTTCAGCAATCATCAGTGCGGCTTCTGCCATCGCAGCGATGGCCATTCTACTCAGTAATTTCTGCCGGAAAAGTCCATCACTTCCTTGCTGATGATTTAGCAAGAGAGACTCAGCCCTGGCAGTAACCGGACTATTCTTCCAACGCTCACGCCCAAGTATTGTTGGGCTATCAATAAGAACTACCTGCCTGAACCCTGGGTCATCGCAGAGATTAAGAAAAGCTTCCCAGATAGCCATAAACCTGGACGTTTTGTCACCAGATCGAGGCTGATGCTGTATATCGAGAATCCGTGACACCATCACATCATTAACTGCCTGAAAAAGAGCCAGTTTGTTCCCAAAATAATGGTATACAGGACGGGTAGTCAGGCCGCAGTTACTGGCTATCTCTTCCAGAGAAGTATTGTTATAGCCATTTTTGCCGAATAAATGACAGGCACTATCCAGAACCTGTTGTCGTGTTTCAGCCCTTCTTTCTGCCTGAGTTTTTCTTTTTTCCACCACAGATCTACAGCAGCCCTTCTCAGAAATCCATAAAAAAGTTGATTTATGCAATCTCATTGCATAACTTATGCATCATCATTACATAAATCAGAACAATAAGAAAATGAGCCAACTACTCCAGAAAGCATTCAGCCCCGCAAAGCTGGGAACACTTGAACTTCGTAACCGTATCATCAAGGCTGCCACCTTTGAAGGTAAGACACCGGATGGCATTCCCGGTGAGGCTTTGCATAAGTTTCATCGACAGTTTTGTGATGGCGGTGTTGGCATGACCACCATCGGTTATTGCACCACAGACCCTGATGGTCGGGTCAATGACCAGATGATGTATATGGGCGACTACGTCCGTAAGCCTCTGGGCGATATGCTTGCCGACCTGAAATCTACAGGCGCCAGAGTTTCTGGCCAGATGGCTCACTGCGGCCACTTTTCCAAAAACCGTAAACTCCAGCGGTTGAAGCGCCCAAAAGGCCCTACTGCAATGGTCAATCCGTTAGGGCTGACAGTTGGTAAGCCATGGTCTGATGCCATGACTGAGAAAGACATCGACTATATGGTCAGTACCTATTATGAGGCTGGGTTGATGATGAAGGAGATTGGCTTTGATGCCATCGAAATTCATTTCGGTCATGGCTATGGTCTGAGCCAGTTTATTAGCCCCAAGACCAACAAACGGACTGACCGCTACGGGGGAAGCCTCGAAAACCGTATGCGCCTTCCACTCCGTGCCCTTGAAGCGGTTCGTAAAGCAGTTGGTGATGATTTTCCAATTCTTGGGAAAATGGGGCTGACCGATGCAGTTCGTGGCGGCTTATCAAGGGATGAAGCCATTGAAGTGGCGGCCCATCTTGATAAAGGCGGTATAGACGCCCTGATTACCAGTGGCGGCACCAGTAGTTACAACGTGATGCACATGTTCCGGGGCGACTCAATTGCTGAGGGTATGGCAGAGTCGCAAACCAACCCCATCATGAAAGCCGCCTTCAAATTCATGGGCCCAAAGATGTTCAAGGAATACCCATACGAAGAACTCTATTTTCTGGAAGGCTGTAAGCGGGTTCGCGACCGGGTAAAAAATGCCCAGCTGGTTTATATCGGTGGCTGCCACACCATGGAAAGCCTGGAAACGGTCATGGCTGAAGGCATCGATTTTGTTCAGATTGGTCGTGCGCTAATTAAAGATCCTGATTACGTCAAAAATGCCATGGTTCAGCAAAGTAACTATGTAAATGGCTGCACCCATTGCAACCGTTGTGTGACGACAATCGAAGTGCCTGGTGGCGTTCACTGTCCGTTGAACATCAAGCAGGAACAGGTTGCATGAAGTTTACTGATCCGACGATTCAGAAACGATTGGAAGCAACGGCAGTTCTGGCCTGCAGCCTCTACTTGTACCATTACTTCGGCTTTTCATGGTTGTTTTTTGCCCTGACCTTTGCTCTGCCTGATCTCTCCATACTGGGCTATCTCAGAAGTAAATCATTTGGAGCCTTTACCTACAATTTGGTGCATTGCTTTATCTGGCCAACCCTGTTGCTGGTTGTAGGGCTTACTGTTGAGATTCCAATGGCGCAACAGATCGGCCTTGTATGGTTAGCCCACTGCGCATTCGATCGTACGATTGGCTGGGGGCTGAAATATGAAGACAGCTTCTGCCACACCGATCTGGGGACGAATCAGTTACCAATTGATACGCCCCTGCTGAAATAATCTGACTGAGTTAACCTGACAATGAAAATAAAAAAAGGACATGTTGCCGTTATTACCGGTGCTGGTGGTGGTTTGGGTCGTTCTCTTGCTAAACAGCTTGCCAGTCGCGGTTGCCACCTTGCTCTTATTGACATCAATCTCCAGGCGCTTGAGGAAACCAAAAAGCAAGTTCAGCGCCCAGGTATTGATGTTCTGTTGTTTACCACCGACATTGGCAATCGTGAGCAGATGGAACAGATGGCCACTGCCGTTATTACAAAGTTTGGAACCATCAATTTATTGATTAACAATGCTGGCATCACCATTCAGAAAAGCATGGCGACCCACTCGCTGACTGACTGGGAGCGGATGATCAATATTAATCTGTGGGGAACGATATACGGTTGTCACTTTTTCCTGAATGCCTTAAAACAGTCCAAAGATGCTCATATTGTTAACCTCTCAAGTATGGCTGCCTATACAGGGCTGCCTAATCAGGGTTCCTACTGTGCGACTAAAGCAGGTGTTCGAGGATTAAGTGAAACACTCTGGTCTGAGTTGAAAGACGATGGTGTCGGAGTCACTTCAGTCCATCCGGGATGCATTAAAACCGAAATGATACAGGCAACACTCAAAGAGTCTGACAATATTGCCGTTGCGAAACGAAACTACAAAATGGCTCAAAAGATGGGAGTTACTCCGGAATTTGCCGCCAATGAGATTATTGAAGCCATTGAAAAGAACAAAGTCCGTCTGAGAATTGGTAAAGATGCCATCATTATGGACATTATTAAACGACTACTACCGACTGCTATCCTGAAACCCATGGTGAAAATTGCCAGACAATCCAGGGCGGCCTGAGTCTATTAAAAAGAGCACTACTAATGAAAAAAATAATAAAGACTGCTCTCGCAGCTGCTGTTGCTGTCAGCCTCCCAGCACTTGCCGAAAATAATCCACCGGTTCCGGATAAACCGAATATCATCATTATGGTGGCGGATGATATCGGCTATGCAGACCCCGGTTTCAGGGGATCAGGTATAGACACCCCATCGCTGGATGGCCTTGCAGAAGAAGGCATGACCCTTGACCGTTTCTATACTGCCCCAATCTGTTCCCCTACCCGTGCGGCACTGATGACAGGGCGGGACCCTATGCGCCTTGGCGTTGGCTACAGTGTCCTGCTGCCCTGGGATAGTGGCGGCGTTCATACGGATGAACATTTTATGCCGGAAAGCTTCCAGGCTGCGGGCTATCAAACCGCTATTGTTGGAAAATGGCACCTTGGCCACTCACAACAGGTCTTTCACCCTAACGAGCGTGGGTTTGATCATTTTTATGGTCACCTACATACCGATGTCGGTTATTACCCTCCCTTCAATGCATTGGGTGGGGCAGACTTTCAGGAGAATGGTAAGTCTCTGGCTAACACTGTTAAGGGTGAGAATGGCGGTATGGAAGGTTATGAAACCTTTATGCTGGCAGATCACACTTCAGAGTGGATTAAGAACCGGGATAAAAACCGGCCTTTCTTTCTCTATCTTCCCTTTCTGGCTCCCCACGAACCTTTGGCAGCTCCGGATGATCTGGTGGCCAAATACGCCGACATGAAAGATGAACGGCCTCCAGCCCGAAGCCCTTCCGATAAAATATCCAAACTGGCTAAACTCTCCGGGGTTGAGAGTCGTCGCCCTCTTTATGCTGCAGTCGTGGATGCCATGGACCAATCCGTTGGCCGGGTGTTGGATACTCTTGAGGAAGAAGGTATTGCAGATAACACGATTGTCCTGTTTTTCTCCGATAATGGGGCAACCCGGGTTCATGGACGGGGTGGTGGTGACAATACCCCCTTTCGAGGCGGCAAAGCTGAAGTTTATGAGGGTGGAATTCGGGTTGTTTCACTGATCCGCTGGCCTGAGAAAGTTCCGGAAGGTTCTAACCTGAAACAGACCATGACGGTTATGGATGTCTTTCCATCTCTGGCAGCTGCTGCGGGCATTAAGCCTCAAAATGAACTGGAGTTCGATGGCATAAATATGCTGCCTGCCCTGCTGGAGAATAAGGAGATATCCAGGGATGAGAGCATTTTCTTTGCATCCGAAATCCCCATCTACAACTCATTCGGCTTTACTGCCATTGATGGTGATTGGAAACTGGTACAGTGGGTGACAATGGAGCCCTTGGCCACGACGGTAACCCATGAGCTCTACAATGTTGCGGACGATCCTGGTGAATACAATAATCTGGCCAGCGAACACCCCCGCAGGGTTGGCAGAATGGCCCAGGCCATTCTGGATCGTCGAGCTCTATATCCAATCAATGGCACAAGAGCCAGGATCGCCTCACCACCAGGCTGGCATCCACCCAAAGACTGGGCCAGTTACCCACGACCACTCTCTGAGCTTCAGAACGAGGCAGCAACCAGTATGGCTCCATCCGCTCGTTCGGCAATTTCACTTGATTATCTCCATGGTGACCGGGGAAGGCTGATTTATAACTGCGACCCTCTTGATATTCCGGTAATTGGAAAAACTTGCCTTAACTAAACCCTCCCTTTGCACTCATCGCACAGATCGGTGAGTGCTGCTGTACTTTCTTATTCTGCTCAAGTATTTGATGAACTTTCTATGAGGGCTACTTGTCATTAGGTGTGCGCTATTTTAGGGGGATTTAGTGTTATATGACGATTTCAATAGGAAATCAGGCCAGAGCTGTATCGCTGCCGGATATTTACAGAAAAAAAACTAACCCACCTTTATACAAAAAACCTTCTGACTTAACAGAGTCTTCAGTTTCTCTAGCCAGTACCATTGTAAAAACAGACGGTTCAGATATCGTTTCTGTTCAAAGTAACTTGCGAAGAGTCAAATCATGCCCCGATATAGTAAAGGGCAGCGCTTACTCAGTTATAAGTCATACAATCCGCTTAGATGAACACCCAACACAATCTAATAGTGTTTGTAACCCCTCCCGACTGGACAATTCTGTGCGTTCAGAAAGTGATCCCGGTTCATATCTTTGCTCTTTATCAGAGAGACAAATCCACACCAACCATGGTCAAAGTAACTTAAAAAAAGTCAAATCATGCCCCGATATCGTAGAAAGCAGAGTTGACTCAACCAAAAGTCAAAGAATCCACTTATCTGAAGCTCCAATACTACCTGATAGTATTTGTAATCTACCCAGACCGGATAATTCTGAGCGTTCAGAAAGTGATCCAGATTCATCTCTTGCAAGCCTCCCGATCTTAACAGCCCACACTTCTGGCTCAGGAGCGAGCCATTTACTGATGCCTGAGAGCAGCGCTGAAAGCATTTCTTTACTAAGCAGCTGCAGCACACCTGCTATGCGTCAACAAAGTGTGTCACAAGCTTCAACCGATACGGTTACTAACTTTCTGGATAGCCTTAATGCCAGTAATGAGCGCGATAAACAAAAATTAACGGTAGATGATATCATTTTGATTGCTATCAAACGCTGGTTCCGTCATGCAGCATCAAGCACTGCTCTTGCCGATTCACTGAACTATCTCAATCATCCATATTATGCTGGCGCTTCTATCTTAATCATGTCATTCGTTGGATTGACCGATGGTGCTTATAAGATTGGTGAAAAAAACAGGGAGTGCAGTTCCTATGTGCTTTCATTCTGCAACTGGGTGCATCAAAGCCTGCTTAGTATTCGGGAGTGTATACCAGGCGCATCAATCAGTGCTTTTAAGCAGTTATATTACAACTGTTCATGGATAGCAGCAGCATCTACTGTACCGGCAGACCTGCTTTCTCATATGAATGATGCAGGCATCTTGAATGCAGAGTTTATTCAACCAATTATCTGCCCTTTAACTATTATTCTTCCAACAATATTAGCAGCGGTGCTTACCTGCAAAGGACTAAGACAAACAACTGTAGATAACGAAGATTTAACTCTGGATGCGAAAAAAGTAATCAAAGTGATATTACAACGTGTTGCAATCCACGCAACAGCAGGCACGGTAAGTGCAGATATTGCCAGTTATCTTGGCCATCCTGAATTTGCCATGGCGGCAATAATTGTCATGGGAAGCATTGGCTTGATTGACGGCCTGGTCCAGTGCGGTGAGCAATCGCAGAACAATGACATGAGCAGCTCAGTTAATCCTCTATTCAAACGTATCTGTGAAACCATGTATTATCTGGGCAGCCAGCTGGAGGCCAGAATTCCCGAATTCCTGAATGAACTTATGGGCAAAACGTACCGGTTTACATCAATAGCTGGTGCTGCTGGTACCATCATTGCTGATGTCTTCTCTTACTTTGGCTTCTTAAGCAGGCCAGTAAAATCAGTGATCTGCCCAATGACTGTTGCACTATTAACCTCATGTGGAGCAATACCGTCCATTGTTACTGAGATAATCAATCGAATGGTAAAACCGGCTGCCACCGAGGCACATTTTTTGATGAGAGACGTCCCAATTAGAATCGTCTGAGCGAACAACTCGCAACCCTAAACTCGAATCATCGACTATCTTGTATGTTGGCTGGGAGTTCTGTCGTAGTGACATTGGAGCTGCTTGCATACTTTCAATCGTCGTCAACTTTTTGATTATCAGGGTTATGTCAGCAGTCCCAGTTATTAGTACACTTCCGAACTACCAGGTACTCAGCAGTGCTTTTGATCAGATCAGGAAATTCGTCCGCACCACACCACTCATAAGATCAGATTTTTTGAGTAACCTAATCCAAGGCGAAGTATTGGTTAAAGCTGAATCACTGCAAATTACTGGTGCATTCAAATTCCGTGGCGCTCTCTATAGACTCTTAAATCTCGACAAAGTACAAAAGGAACAAGGCGTTACCGCATACTCCTCAGGAAATTTTGCTGCAGGTCTCGCTGCAGCAGGACAAATACTTAATATTCCTGTTCGCCTTGTAATGCCCCATGATGCGCCAGAGTCCAAAATTAAAAATGCGAGATATTATGGTGCTCATATTACCCTTTGTGACTCAAACACCCCATCCAGAGAGGAAGCCGCAAGCAACATGGCCCAGGAGTTGGCTAAAACCCATGGCGCAACCCTCTTACATCCTTTTGATGACTACCAGATTATTGTAGGGCAGGCCTCTGTCGCACTAGAGCTTCAGGAGCAGCTTCATGACATGCAAAACAACTGTCATCACCTGCTTTGTCCAGTAGGTGGTGGTAGTCTCGTTGCCGGATCAAGCCTGGCATTCGATAAAGATGTACAGGTGTGGGCCATAGAGGTCGATGGTTATCAAGGCATGAATCTATCACTCAAAAATGGCAAACGTAGTCGCGCACCGGGAAATACTCTTTGTGATTGTGATGCCTTGATGGCACTTGAGCCTGGAGTTGCTAACCTGGATATCATCCTTCAGACCGGCGTTAAGGGTATTACAGTTAGTTCGCAGAAGGTTCATGAGGCCGTCAGACTCGCTTTCAGCGAGATGAATCTTGTGCTGGAACCCAGCGGTGCTGTTGCAATTGCAGCACTGATGGAAAAACCAGAACTCTTTAAAAATGAGACCGTGGTCGCTGTGGGGAGTGGAGGGAATGTTGATCGAGAGAAATATGCCTCGTTATTACAACAATAACAAAAGTCACAAAACGCTATTCATGCAGTAATCCAGCTTCGTATGTGATCCATAAGCACCCTTATTTCCACAGGCTTCTGCAGATAGTCATCCGCACCTGCAGCACGACAGCGCATTTCATCCTCTTTCAACATACTGGCTGTCAGCATAATCACGGGCATTAGTCGAAACTCTACTTTACTTCTCAGCTTTTTAAGAACCTCGCAGCCATCCATAACTGGCATCATCATATCCAGTAAAAGTAACTCTATCTGGTTATTTTCTTCCAGAAACTCCAATGCCTGCTGGCCACTCTCTGCCAGATGCACTCTGAGTCCATAACTCTCTAATAATCGTGATAATGCAAAGCTGTTTCTCAGGTCATCATCCACCAGTAGCACCTGTTGCCCTGCAAAAGGTTCAGTTATCTCTTCTTCGCTGACAATAATAAAGTCACTGTTTACGTTTCGAATGGATTCTTCTGTGGTGACCAACGTTAATGGCGGTAGGAGCAGAGAGAACGTTGCCCCCTTGTTTTCTTCACTCTCCAGTGTCAGGTCTCCCTCAAGTAAGCGCGCAAGTTTCCGTGAAATTGAGAGACCCAGACCTGTACCACCATATTTTCGGCTTGTTGTTCCATCGGCCTGCTTGAACATCTGAAAAACAGTCTCCTGTTTCTCAATTGGGATCCCTACACCATCGTCAATAACTTGAAAAACCAGTCCTTCTGACGAGTACTCCTTCCCCAGGCGCCAGGCTTCTTTGTGGATCAGAAGTTTTACGGAACCGTTTTTGGGCGTGAACTTGAAAGCATTGGATAATAAATTTTTCAAAACTTGCTTAAGCCGCTTTCGGTCCGTATGTATCCATTCGGGAAGATTGGGTGCACAGACCACTTCAAAGTTAACCTCTTTCTCCTTACTGATGGGCATAAACTGATCAGTAAGACTTCGCCATATATCACCCAGCAAAATATCTTCGTGATGAATACTGAGTTCACCAGCCTCTGCTTTCGACATATCCAGTATATCTTCAATAATCTCCAGTAACTCGTTGGCACTATTGAAGATTATCTGAACGGATTGAACCTGGTCGGATGTAAGATTTCCCTCCTGATTATCAGCAAGAATGCTGGCCAGAATCATCAAACTATTCAGTGGTGTTCTTAGCTCATGGGAAACATTGGCCAGGAACTGTGATTTGTGATGGCTGGCTTTTTCCAGCTCCACGGCTTTATCATGAAGACGCTGGTTTATTTCCTGTAATGCTTTTTGCTGATCCCTTAACGCATTTCTGGAATCCATCAAACGATGATTGTTGGCTTCCAATTCTGTGGTGCGCTCCTTAACCTGCCTCTCCAGATTTTCAGCCAGATTCTTTAACTCAAGATTGCGATAGAAAATCTCCCTGGTTTTTTCTTCTGCAATTCTTTCTGCCTGTAGTCGGGCTGCTTTCTCTCGCTCATAGCGTTTTTCCCATGCCTTTTCGTCCATGAACAATCATCCTTCAAGGGTCAGGTGAAAACGAGCCTCGGTACCATCTCCAGTGCCTGGAAGTGGTTCATAATGAATCGTCAGATTTTCTCCAAAATGGATAGCGCAACCTTTAATCAAACCTAGTGCAAGCGGAGCAAATGGGCGATGGGACTGATAGAACAACTCCATATGGTTATCGTCAATTCGCTTACAGACCAACTTCGGAGGGTTAGCCTCTGGATACAGTTTCTGCACCTCCATATGAATATAGCCCTGTACTTTACCCAGAAATTCAAAAGACCCTTCCATACCATCAAAAAACTCTGGATGCACCTCGTGAAACCGGGTAAACAAATATTCTCCGAAGACTACCTGCATATCTGCTGGGTTAGCACCGCTGATAGAAGATAGCTTAATAACTAACTTCAGGATTTCATGATGAGAGTAGGTTCCCAGGGATGTGTAACTGCCGCCCGATGGGAGATTGGCAGCTTCAATTACCTGTTCTGCAACTTCAACGGAAAATCGCGATTCCACCATCTCTATAAACTCGGTGAAAATTATGCCTTTCATCTGCCCTAGCCCAAAAATTAAGTATTGCTTCTTTTTGTCGGCAGAAATGGCAGAAGTATTTACGATCTTTGCAGTTAACCGTTAGAAATTAAGTCTTAAGTAAGAAAATAGAGGAGAGATTAGAAGGGTAATTATGAAAAACCCGGGTTAGCTGATGATCAGTAACCCGGGAGATAGAGAAAAGTAATCTTCGGATTTAAAAGATTAATCGATCACATGAACAGAAGAAGTATTGGTTGTTCCAGATGCAACCAAAGCACCAGAAACCATCACAACAACATCACCAGACTTAACGAAGCCGTGCTCAACAGCCAGCTCTTTACCCAGCTTGTAGAAAGCATCGGTATTTTCCTGCTGAGGTACCAGACTGGTTGTAATACCTTTGCTCAGGCTCAGCTGATTAGCGGTCTTCTCAGAAGACGTCAGCGCCAGGATCTGAGCTTTAGGGAAGAACTTGCGCAGTGAGCGCGCAGATTTACCCTGTTCAGTGGCAACAATGATCAGCTTTGCTGCCAGAATATCAGCAGTCTTCACGGCACCACGGCAAACTGCCTGAGTGATACTACGGTAGTTGTCGATCTCAGCATCAAACTCTTCAACGCGAAGTTCCATGCTGCCATCGGTACTGTTACAGATGGTAGCCATTACCGCGACAGATTCAGCTGGATACTTACCCTTGGCACTCTCACCGGACAGCATAACCGCATCGGTACCGTCAAGAATAGCATTCGCTACGTCACCGGCTTCCGCACGGGTTGGACGAGGATTCTTGATCATGGAATCCAGCATCTGCGTCGCAGTAATAACTGGCTTACGGGCATGGTTACACTTATTGATCATCATCTTCTGGGCAAAGATAACCTGATCAACAGGAATTTCTACGCCCAGATCACCACGAGCAACCATAATAGCGTCGGAGACGGCCAGAATTTCGTCAAAGTTATCAACGCCTTCCTGGTTTTCGATTTTGGAAATAATCTGAATTTCCTGACCACCGTTGGCATCCAGCAGTTCACGAATTTCTTTAACATCGCTCGCTTTACGGATGAAGGAAGCCGCTACAAAATCAACGCCCTGCTCACAACCAAATACCAGGTCAGCCTTATCTTTTTCAGACAGCGCTGGTAGGTTAACCTTAACACCAGGTAGGTTTACACCTTTGTTTTCACCCAGCTCGCCATTGTTTTTAACTTCGCAGACGATTTCATGAGCCTTGACTTCTTTCACAGTCAGTTCAATTAATCCATCATCCAGCAGAACTGTGTTACCTGGCTTCAGATCATCCGTCAGGCCAGCATAGGTAACTGCAACACGGGTGTTGTCACCAACCACTGAGATGTCGGTAGTCAGAGTAAATTCCTGTCCAGCAGTCAGCATGACATCATCGCCATTCTGCAGCTTAACGGTACGGATCTCAGGGCCTTTGGTATCCAGAAGAATGGCAACACGCTTACCGGTTTCAACCATTACTTTACGCAGGCTGGCAATACGGGCACCATGCTCGTCAAAATTACCATGGGAGAAGTTCAGTCGCATCACATTCATGCCATTGTCGACCAGTTTGGTCAGCATTTCATGGGATTCAGACTTAGGGCCGATGGTACAGACGATCTTGGTCTTTCTCACTGGAACTTTCTCCGTCAGAGGGGGGTTCTGGGATGGTTGGCTGTCAGGTAAAAATAGTTCCCGACGCTTCAATGGGGGCGGATATTACCGCAAAAACGAAAGAAAACCTTCGCCTTTTTACAAGAAATTCGTCGTTTTAGATCAGTAATTTCCGAAGAAGTGTTTAATTAATCATCAATGATAATAACTTATGAAAAGGCTTGTGAAACAATGGCTTATTATAGAAAGAATCGTTATTTATGACAGGTCAGAAATCACCCCGTTTCGTGTTCCTATAGATATAACTTGAAACAGGGTAAGTGAGAATTAAGCGAGACGCTCAGAAGAAACAACAATGCCATTTAAGTCAGCATAAAGGAAATGACCAGGAACAAAGTCCGTACCATGGAAGCGAACCGGAAGATTCACTTCACCAAGACCCTTTTTATCAGTTTTCATTGGGTGAGTCGCTAACGCCTGAACACCAAGTGGCAATTGAGAGATAACTTCCACATCTCTAATACAACCATAAACGATGATGCCCTGCCAGCCATTACTAACTGCCTGCTCTGCCAGCATATCGCCCAACAGCGCTTTTCTCAGGGAGCCTCCTCCATCAACAACCAATACCTTACCGTAACCATCACGGAAAACCTGCTCCCGAACCATGGAATTATCTTCATGGCACTTTATGGTGACAATTTCACCACTGAAAACAGAAGTGCCACCCAAACTTTTAAAACCAGGCTCAACCACTTGTATACGGTCGGAAAAATCATCGCAGAGATCAGGGGTGGTAAAAGTCATTATTATTCTCCCAAGGCAATTCAGACTGAAATGATAACCACAAAGATCACAAAAAACACAAAGAAAAGCGAGTAACTCTGTGAGATAAGTGATCTTTGTGGCTAGGGCCTGTTGACGTTTCGTTGCGTTCTCAGTGGCCCAGAAAAGCGTCATATGCGCGAGAGGCTTGCGCAGCGTGTAGTTATTCTACATCAAGCAAGCCTGACAAAGCAGATGGTGCTTTTCTGGGCTACCCTTCGGGCGGATCAGGGTGCCCCTCTGACTTCGTTGCGGCATTTTGAAAGGCAACCAGCCTTCCTGCAATGCCGCGCCTCGCCGTAGGAGCGCCCTGATACGCTGAGCACGCAACGAAACGTCAACAGGCCCTGAGAACTCATTCAGCCAGATAGAGCCAGGTTTCCAGGACTGAGTCCGGATTTAAAGAGACTGTATCAATCCCCTCTTCCATTAACCAGCGGGCAAGATCGGGATGGTCACTGGGTCCCTGACCACAGATACCAATGTATTTACCCTGCCGGCGACAAGCCTGAATGGCCATAGACAGTAACTGTTTAACGGCGGGGTTACGCTCATCAAACAGATGGGCGATTAGCCCAGAATCACGATCCAATCCCAGCGTCAGCTGCGTCATGTCATTAGAGCCAATGGAAAAGCCATCAAAATAGTTAAGAAACTCATCAGCCAGAAGCGCATTGGACGGCAGCTCACACATCATGATGATCCTGAGCTCATTTTCGCCACGACGGAGCCCAAAGTCTGACATGATCTTGATAACTTGATGAGCTTCATCCGGCGTCCTAACGAATGGCACCATCAGTTCAACATTGGTCAGACCGAACTCTTCTCTCACCCGCTTCATGGCCCGGCATTCCAATTCGAAACAGTCTCTGAAGGATTCTGAAATGTAGCGTGAAGCACCGCGGAAGCCCAGCATCGGGTTCTCTTCATGGGGCTCATAAATCTTGCCGCCAATAAGGTTGGCGTATTCGTTAGATTTAAAGTCGGAAAGGCGGACAATGACCTTTTCCGGAGCAAAAGCTGCAGCAATAGACGCTACACCTTCAACCAGTTTCTCGACGTAAAAATCAACAGGATCCCCATAGCCTGCCATGCGTTCATCAATCTGCTGTTTGACGGCATCGGGCATGCTGCCGTAGTTCAGCAACGCCTTGGGGTGAACGCCAATCATTTTGTTGATAATGAATTCCAGTCGAGCGAGACCTACACCAGCATTTGGCAGTCGGGAGAAACTGAAAGCCCGGTCAGGATTACCCACATTCATCATGATCTTGAATGGCAGCTCTGGCATCTGATCCAAGTCTTTCTTCTGGTGCTCAAACGGTAGCTCACCTTCATAGATAAAGCCGGTATCCCCTTCAGCACAGGAAACCGTGACAGCCTGACCATCTTTCAGTCGATCAGTTGCATCACCACAACCTACGACCGCTGGAATACCAAGCTCTCTGGCGATAATAGCTGCGTGGCAGGTACGCCCACCGCGGTTGGTGACAATGGCTGAGGCACGTTTCATGACAGGTTCCCAGTCCGGATCCGTCATATCCGTAACCAGCACATCACCCACTTTGACACGATCCATATCCGCCAGATCGTCAACCATACAGACTCTGCCCTGACCAATACGCTGACCAATGCTCCTACCTTCCGCCAGAACATGACCCTGTTCAAGCAAACGATAACGTTCAAGCGTTCTCGACTCGGTTCGACTCTGTACGGTTTCCGGCCTTGCCTGAACAACATAAAGCTGCTGATCATCACCATCTTTGGCCCATTCAATATCCATAGGGCACCCATAGTGCGCCTCAATGGCCATTGCTTGTCGGGCAAGCTCGAGGACATCCTGGTCATTAATAGAAAACTTATTCCGTTCAGCCAGATCTACATCAACCGTTTGAACGGATCTACCGGTCTCCCCCGCATCGCCGTAGACCATTTGAATCGCTTTACTGCCCATATTCCGCCTCAAAATGGCAGAACGCCCGGCTTCCAGGGCAGGCTTGTAGACATAAAACTCATCCGGGTTTACGGCCCCCTGAACCACCGTTTCACCCAAACCGTAGGATGACGTGATAAACACTGCATCCCGGAAGCCTGATTCAGTATCCAGAGTGAACATAACTCCGGCAGAGCCCGTTTCACTGCGCACCATCCGCTGAATACCTGCAGACAGTGCAACATCACGATGGTCAAAGCCCTGATGCTCACGGTATGAAATAGCACGGTCGTTAAACAGTGAAGCAAAGACCTCTCGAACCGCCCTGAGCACATTTTGCTCACCGCGAATATTAAGAAAGGTTTCCTGTTGACCGGCAAAAGAGGCATCGGGCAAGTCTTCAGCTGTTGCTGAAGAGCGCACTGCAACGGCAAGCTCCTTTTGATCACCACAAAGCTCTCGATAGCTGTTAACAATAGCTTCCTCAAACTCTGGCCTGAATGGCTCATCCATAATCCATTGGCGAATTTTGGCACCGCCCTGGGTCAGTTGCTGAATATCATCAATATCCAGTTCATCCAGCAGTGTGTGAATCCGGTCATACAATCCGGAACCATCCAGAAAGTCCCGATAAGCTGCAGCTGTTGTAGCAAAACCGCCAGGCACGCTAACGCCCGCCTTGCCCAGATGGCTCAGCATTTCACCCAGAGAGGCATTTTTACCGCCAACCTTATCGACATCGCCATTGCCCAAAGCATCCAGACTGACCACAAACTCTGGTAAAGATGAACTGTTCAAGCCATTCTCCCAACGTTTCTCTAATAAAAGATCAGATTGATCACTGCCAATTCCAGTTTATGCATATGCCATTGAATCATTGGGGGTTGCACAGCAAAAGCAGACGACAATGGTTATATTACTGGAAAGATTCCGGTATAGTTTGTTAGATATTGTTATTAATTGGAAGTATTTTTTAACATCCGTTTTCATCGGGGAGTCATTTTGTGGAAAGATCGGTATTTTTCATCTCAGATGGAACCGGCATAACGGCTGAGTCCTTTGGCCAGAGCTTACTCGCCCAATTTTCTGGCCCGACGTTTTGTCATCACACGCTGCCCTATATAGATACACGGGAAAAAGCAGTAAAAGCACTCATGCAGATCACTGAAGCCCACCAGGCTGAGAAGGTTCAGCCCATTATTTTCATGACAGTTCTGAATGAAGAAGTCAGTCAGTTAATGCATACCAGTGGTGCCTATATTATCGACCTTTTTTCGACGTTTTTGCCTGGTTTGGAGATTGAACTGGAATCCCACCCTCTTTACACCGTTGGCAAGAAGCGCTCTACCACCAGCAGTGACAGTTACCACCGCCGTATTGAAGCGGTTCAGTTTGCTTTGGATAACGATGATGGCGCACGATTCAGGCACTATGAAAAGGCAGATATCATTCTGTTGGGGGCTTCACGTTCCGGAAAAACACCAACCTGCATTTACCTAGGATTGCAGTTTGGCATTTTTGCGGCAAATTACCCTATTACAGAGGATGACCTTGATAAAGGGACAAAACTTCCAGATGTGCTCAAACCTCATAAAGAGCGACTGTTTGGTCTGACGATTAACCCGGTTCGATTGGCAGGAATTCGAAATGAACGCCGTCCTAACAGCCGTTATTCATCAGCAAGACAGTGCCAGTATGAGGTACATGCCGTAGAACAGATTTATAGGCAGGAGCAGATCAGTTATATCGATACGACGGAGTTTTCTGTCGAAGAGATTGCGACACGGATAATGGATCAGGCTAATTTAGTGAGGCGACTGAAATAGGAAGCCGATTCTGCTGCCTAATGAAATATTCTCATTAGGCAGCAGAATGATCTGATACAGATCAATCAATATAGTAGAGCAGATTTCTCTTATCATCCGCTTTTTTATAGCCATGACACTTATTTAGACATTCACCCTCGATTTATTATCATGAAAACCAATCTAAAGCTCCCAGCTTTTAAGTACGCTGGCATCTGTGTCAGGGTGATCTGTCATTTCAAGTGTCCAATTGTCCAACGCCTAAAAGAAAAGAATCGCACCCTGCCCAGACTATAAACATATCAAGACAGGGTGGCGTTATTGATAAGACAACCTGTGCTTAATCGACTGGCACTCGCACCCAGCCTTCCATTAAAACTCTGGCACTGCGACTCATAATGGCTTTGGTCACAGACCACTGACCATCTTGCAATGCTGCTTCAGCACCCACCTTTAATGTACCGGAAGGATGACCAAAGCGAACGGCGTTCTTTTCGCCACCACCAGCGGCCAGATTAACCAGGGTTCCGGGAATCGCTGCAGCAGTCCCAATGGCCACTGCAGCGGTACCCATCATGGCATGGTGCAGTTTACCCATAGAGAGTGCCCGAACCAGCAGATCCACATCACCTTCAGAGACTTCTTTACCGCTGGAAGAAAGGTAACTTTTTGGCTTGGAGACAAAGGCAACTTTTGGCGTATGCTGTCGGGTAGCCGCTTCTTCGATATTACTGATCAATCCCATCCGAATAGCACCGTGAGCTCGAATGCTCTCAAACATGGCCAGTGCTTTTGCATCACCATTAATGGCTTCCTGCAGTTCGGTTCCCTGGTAACCAATCTCTTCTGCATTGACGAAAATAGTGGGAATACCGGCATTGATCATGGTGGCTTTCAATGTTCCGACGCCCGGCACTTCAAGATTATCCACGAGATGACCGGTTGGGAACATGGCGCCCTCACCATCCGCCGGATCCAGAAACTCAACCTGAACTTCAGCCGCCGGAAAGGTCACGCCATCAAGAACAAAGTCACCGGTTTCCTGAACCGCACCATCCGTGATGGGCACATTGGCAATAATGGTTTTCTTGATATTGGCCTGCCAGATTCTTACCATTGCAATGCCATTATCAGGTATCCGTTCGGCATCAACCAGGCCACTACTGATGGCAAAAGCACCAACAGCCGCTGTGAGGTTACCGCAGTTGCCGCTCCAATCAACAAAGGACTTATCAATAGACACCTGTCCAAACAGGTAGTCCACATCGTGATCTGGCTGACTGGTTTTTGAAAGAATCACGGTTTTGCTGGTACTGGACGTTGCCCCGCCCATACCATCGATTTGCTTACCGTAGGGATCAGGGCTGCCAATCACCCGAAGTAACAATGCATCACGAGCTTCACCCGGTACCTGTGCAGCTTCGGGTAAATCGGTGAGATTGAAAAAGACACCTTTACTGGTGCCCCCACGCATGTAGGTAGCAGGAACTTTTATCTGGGGGGAATAAATCATATCCGTATTCTCTCTCGTTCCCACACGTTGCGAGCTTGTCGCAAAAGGGCTGCGCTCGCATCTTTTGCGACAACCCCGTTGCATGAGAATGCATACCAAAGCTCCCACGTATGGCATGGGAGCAAGGAGAAGGGTTTGCTCAGGCTACCGCCTCTGACTCCAGGAAATCCTTGGCAAATCGCTGCAGAACACCACCTGCCGCATAGACAGATACTTCTTCTGCAGTATCAAGTCGGCAGGTCACAGGCACTTCCAATGTTTCTCCATTGTTACGGTGGATCAGCAGAGCCAGCGTTGCACCCGGTGTAGGCTCACCCAGCACATCGTAAATTTCAGTGCCATCCAGACCCAGTGTTTTACGGGTAGTACCTGCTTTAAACTCAAGAGGCAGCACCCCCATACCCACCAGGTTGGTCCGGTGAATACGCTCAAAACCTTCGGCTGCAATCGCTTCTACGCCTGCCAAACGAACCCCTTTGGCCGCCCAGTCACGGGATGAGCCCTGACCGTAGTCAGCACCAGCCACAATGATCAATGGTTGCTTGCGCTCCATATAGGTTTCAATGGCTTCCCACATCCGGGTTTCTTTGCCTTCAGGCTCAACCCGTGCCAGAGAACCCTGTTTAACCTCGCCATTGGCGTCGAGACACATCTCATTTAGGAGCTTTGGATTGGCAAATGTCGCTCTCTGGGCGGTGAGGTGATCACCCCTGTGGGTTGCATAAGAGTTAAAGTCTTCTTCAGGCAAGCCCATTTTTGCCAGGTACTCTCCGGCAGCACTGCTGGCCATAATCGCATTGGAAGGTGAAAGATGGTCTGTGGTGATATTGTCACCCAATACCGCCAGAGGGCGCATACCCTTCAACGTGCGCTCACCCGCCAAAGCGCCTTCCCAATAAGGGGGGCGGCGGATATAGGTACTCATTGGCTTCCAGTCGTACAGTGGGCTCTCTGCCTCTTCGGCTTTACCCAAATCGAACATCGGAATGTAAACCTGCTTAAACTGCTCAGGCTTCACGGATTCAGCAACAATCGCATCAATCTCTTCATCGCTGGGCCAGATATCTTTCAGAGTAACGGGATTACCCTTGTTATCTGTACCCAGTACGTCCTTTTCAATATCAAAGCGCACGGTACCGGCAATGGCATAGGCAACAACCAGCGGTGGTGATGCAAGGAAAGCCTGCTTGGCATAAGGATGAATACGGCCATCAAAGTTACGGTTACCGGACAGGACAGCGGTTGCATAGAGATCACGATCAATCACTTCCTGTTGAATCTCGGGATCAAGGGCACCACTCATGCCATTACAAGTAGTACAGGCGTAGGCAACAATGCCAAAGCCCAGCTTTTCCATCTCCGAGAGAAGACCAGCTTCCTCAAGATAAAGTTTGGCAACTTTTGAGCCAGGAGCAAAAGAGGATTTCACCCATGGCTTACGAATAAGGCCCAGCTCATTGGCTTTGCGTGCAACCAGACCGGCGGCCACAACATTACGGGGATTACTGGTATTGGTACAGCTGGTAATGGCTGCGATGATGATGGCACCATCAGGCATTTCACCACTCTTTTCTTCCCACTCACCAGCAACACCACGGCTCTGCAGCTCTGAGGTTGGCAGACGTCGATGTGGATTGGAAGGACCAGCCATATTTCGACATACGGAAGAAAGGTCAAACGTCAGTACCCGCTCATATTCAGCGGTTTCCAGATCATTCGCCCAGAGCCCGGTGGTCTTCGCATAATTTTCAACCAGAGCCACCTGCTCAGGCTCACGTCCGGTCAGCTTGAGGTAGTCAATGGTCTGCTCATCGATATAGAACATGCCAGCAGAAGCACCAAACTCTGGCGTCATGTTGGAGATGGTCGCACGGTCACCAATGGTCAGATTGGCAGCACCTTCACCAAAGAACTCAAGATAAGCAGAGACTACGCGCTCTTTTCTCAGAAATTCGGTTAACGCCAAAACGATATCGGTGGCAGTAATACCGGGTTGGCGCTTGCCCACCAATTCAACACCGACGATATTCGGTAGGCGCATCATGGAAGGGCGACCCAACATCACGGTTTCAGCTTCAAGGCCACCGACACCAATGGCGATAACGCCCAGGGCATCGACGTGTGGCGTATGGCTGTCGGTACCGACACAGGTATCCGGATAGGCAATGCCATCGCGAGCCTGAATAACCGGAGACATTTTCTCCAGATTGATCTGGTGCATAATGCCATTGCCGGCAGGAATCACATCCACATTTTCAAAGGCGGTTTTGGTCCATTCAATGAAGTGAAAACGATCTTCGTTACGACGATCTTCAATCGCCCGGTTCTTTTCAAACGCATCCGGATCGAAACCACCGTGCTCAACGGCCAGGGAGTGGTCAACGATCAACTGGGTAGGAACAACCGGGTTAACTTTAGAAGGGTCCCCACCCTGCTCCGCAATGGCATCTCTCAGGCCGGCAAGGTCAACGAGAGCGGTCTGTCCAAGAATGTCATGACAGACAACACGGGCAGGATACCAGGGAAAATCCAGATCTCGCTTGCGCTCAATGATCTGCTTCAGGGAATCGGTCAGCGTTTCCGGGTCACAGCGGCGAACCAGTTGCTCAGCCAGTACTCGGGAGGTATAGGGTAAGGTTTTATAGGCGCCCGGCTGAATCGCTTCCACGGCTTCACGGGTGTCATAGTAATCCAGCTGGGTGCCGGGTAAGGCTTTACGAAAATCAGTGTTCATACGTCGAACGTCCACCGGGCAAGAAATTTATTGTTATGAACCACGAAGAACACAAAGAGCACAAAGATAACGTTCTTCTCTGTGCACCTTGTGACCTTTGTGGTTAATCGCGGTCTTCAATCGCTACCCATTCCGCACTCTCTGGTCCGGTATAGTCTGCAGATGGACGGATGATACGGTTGTTAGCTCGCTGCTCCATAACGTGGGCGGTCCAGCCTGCTACCCGTGAACAGACAAAGATCGGGGTAAACAACTTGGTGGGAATACCCATAAAGTTATAGGCTGAGGCATGGAAGAAGTCCGCATTACAGAACAGTTTCTTCTCACGCCACATAACGGCTTCAACGCGCTCGGAAACCGCATACAGGTACTCATCACCCACCTGCTCAGACAGTTTTTGTGACCATTCTTTGATGATGGCATTCCGTGGGTCCGATTCACGATAAATAGCATGACCAAAACCCATTATCTTATCTTTACGGGCCAGCATGCCCATGATTTTGTCTTCAGCTTCTTCTGGAGAGCGCCAGTTCTCGATCATTTCCATGGCCGCTTCGTTGGCACCACCATGCAATGGGCCACGCAGAGAGCCGATTGCACCGGTTACACAGCTGTGAATATCGGAGAGCGTTGAAGCACAAACACGGCCGGTAAATGTTGAAGCATTGAACTCATGCTCAGCGTACAGTACAAGAGAGGCGTGCATTACCTGAACATGCAGAGGCTCAGGCTTTTTGTTGTGCAGAGTCCATAGGAACTGCTCAGCAATGGAATCAGCATCGGTATCAACATCAACCCGAACACCGTTGTGGCTGAAGTTGTACCAGTAGTTAATCATGCCTGGGAATACAGCCAGCATGCGATCAATGTGATCGTTCTGTTCTGAGAAATCCTGTTCGGTTTCCAGGTTGCCCAGCATTGAGCAGCCGGTGCGCATAACATCCATTGGATGAGCATCGGCAGGAATCTGTTCCAGAACTGTTTTCAATGCAGCGGGCAGAGAGCGGAGGCCTTTCAGCTTGGCTTTGTAGCCGTCCAGTTCGGTTTGATTGGGCAGTTTGCCGTAAAGCAAGAGATAAGCAACTTCTTCAAACTGAGCTTTATCCGCCAGTTCTTTGATATCGTATCCACGGTAAGTCAGGCCTGATCCGGTTTGGCCAACAGTACACAGTGCGGTTTCACCAGCTGACTGGCCACGCAGACCAGCACCACTTAATTTCTTCTCTGCCATGGAACTTCTCCGTTTTTTTATTTCGTTCACTTGCTGAGTGTCAGGCACCAGAAGAGTAGCCAGGCTACCCATCTCATCAGCCGGTACCCGGGAATTATTGTGATTCCCTGTAAAAAAGACTTCCCTCAAATTGACTATAAAGCTGGTGATCACTTAATGATGAAGTACCAGCAGTGATCAATTTATGGGTTCAGGAACTCTTTGGTTTTAACCAGTTGCTCACGCTCCTGGAAGGTCATCATGCCGTCAGCAATGGCACCACTGTTCCCATCACGCTTGATAACGTTCAACACTTCTCGCATGGCCGTTACAGCGGCTCTTTGCAGATCCGATGGAATGATGATCAGCTGATAGCCCATCGCTTTGAGATCTTCTGTGGGCACCAGTGGCGTTTTACCACTGTAAAACATGTTAATCAGCTTGGGGCCAGGAGCCTGTCGGGCTATCTCTTCGATCTGTTCAATGGTTTGTGGCGCTTCAACAAACAACATGTCGGCACCGGCATCGACGTAAGCTCTGGCGCGATCAATAGCATCGTCAAAGCCGCTGACGGCAATCGCATCAGTACGGGCGATCACGGTTACATCACCAGCGTATTTTTTGGCAACAGAGACTTTTTTACACATCTCTTCAAGAGACACCAGAGACTTACCATCGAGATGACCGCAACGCTTGGGAAATTCCTGATCTTCCAGGTGGAAAGCACTGACGCCGGCATTACGGAACAGTTCTACTGTCCGCTTAACATTCACCTCATTACCAAAACCGGTATCAGCGTCGGCAATAACAGGCAATGTTGTGGCTTCAACAATCTGACGAACACGATCAACCACTTCTGTCAGCGTCAGCAGACCTATATCAGGAACACCAGTACTACGAGCGATCGCACCACCACTGGCGTATAATGCAGAGAAACCGGCTTCTTCACCCAGGCGTGCAGAAATACCATCGTAGACACCGGGAGCGGTAACAATGCCCTGCTCGGCGATCAGTCGATCTAATGCATTATTCTTTTGATTCATTGTGTTACCTCTGATTCTTACTTCTTGTTATTAAGAGTTTTAACAACAGCATTACTCGTTCTGTTGCTGCTCGATGGCGGCCTCAATTTCCCGGCGTGCTCGGGCGATATGTCGGCGCATGAGAATCTCAGCCAATTCACCATCTCGATCCTTGAGTGCTTTATATATCATCTGGTGTTCTGTCAGCGCCTGTTCAGGTCTTGCGGCAGAATTGGATGATCGCCGGTAAATGCGAACCAGATGGTATAGCTCATCGCAAAGTGCTCTGATTAGTCGTTTGTTACCGGATGCTTTGATGATGCGATAGTGAAAGTCATAGTCACCTTCCTGATCCATGTAGGCTTCACCATTATGTGCATCAACATAACGGGCATGACTTTCAATGAGTTGACCCAGATCAATAAGGTCTTCATTGGTCATGTTTCTTGCCGCTTCCCGGGCAGCAATGCCTTCCAGAGCTTCTCGAATGGCAAAGATTTCCGAAAGTTCCTGCCTTGTCAGTGTGACAACTCTGGCACCCACATGCGGTGCTCGAACCACGAGCCCCATGCCCTCAAGCCTTAGAATGGCTTCACGCAGTGGCCCACGACCGATGCCATAACGCCGTGAAAGCTCTGGCTCAGAAATCCGACTTCCCTCTGGCAACTGGCCACTGATAATGTCCTGAACCAGAACCTCAGTAACTTCGCTGGCCTGAGTAAGGCGAATTGTTGGTTCTATTGAGGTCATAGGCATCATTGAATATTGTTGACAATATTTTAGCTCGAGGCATTTATACCGAACTTTTATCAGTATTTCTACCTATATTGTAAACAATTCTCCAGAGCTCTGACGTTTTTCTGAACTATAGAGCAAGAAAAAAGTCTCATATCACAGGCATCCCCATACCACTTGGCATCGTCGCTTTAATCGTGGCGAGTACTGTTAAAGAACATCAAAAACATGCTTTCCAGCAGATCGAAACAAATGATAACCATCTGATTTATCTTACTTTATATTAAAAACAGAATTTAATATCATGGACATACAAAACACTCGGCAAAATAAAGACAGCCCTACTGGGTTGTTCAGTGAAATATTGAAACACCGGAAAGAAAACAACCTTCAGATCAAGGCAGTACCTGAAGTAGTACAAAGATACATAGAATATGAATGGGCTTGCTTTTCCGACAACACGCTGTTCATGAGAGCCCTTACCAACCGTAGATTTACTGTTCTGGTTAATGTTGAAAATGAATTGAAGAAAATAAAAAGCGCCAAGGAGGCTTACTGTGAACTGTCTAAAGAGCATAAAAGAGTCATAGATTTAAACCTTGAGCTTGTTATTGAAAACAAAACCCTAAGGAATCAGCTTTCAAAAGAGAGTGAAGAAAAACATCCCGCTAATAAAGGAAATATCCAAAAAAGCGGCAGAGATCTTACAGAGTCAAGCTTTATCACTGATATCGAGTTATTGAAAGAAAAGCTCGAAGCCTTAAGAACTGAAGTTCACAAAACTCAGGAATTAAATGAAGCTGCATTGAGAGCTTTAGATCTGAAATTAACCAGCATGAGGGGCAACAGATTGCAGTTCACTGCTATAGCCTATGCAAATGCGCAAACCAGGGTAAATGCTCAACTTGATCAGGAAAATGCAAGCATTACTGCTATAAATACAGCGCTCATTCAGGAAAGAAAAGCACTTAAAGCTCAACTTTTTTTACTACACCAACATGAATACTTCTAAGAAGATCAATACATCCCTTTCTCGTGGGATGTTAATGCTTCGTTATCGAACGAAGCACCTTTGATACTTCGTTGATGCGACACAGAAAAAACCGGTTATTCCAACACAAAGTCTTCAGCTCGGTAAGTGGTAACGCCGGATAACAGTGTTAACAATACCCTGCTCTCTTTGATAGCCTTTTTGGGAACCGACAGGATATCCCGATCAAGCACTACCAGGTCGGCCTCTTTACCAGTCTGGATACTCCCTGTCCGGGTTTCGCTGCGCATCACGTAAGCAGCACCCAATGTATAAGCTTTGAGCGCCTGTTGAACGGAAATGCTCTCGCGACCTCGACTGACTGCATTATGTATTCCCACAAATGGGTTCAGATCATTAACGGTCCAGTCACTGCTTAAAACATAGTGGGCTCCGGAATCATGCAGATCTTTCAGGCGGTAAGAGTGAAATGCCCGTTCACCCAGGTAAGGTTCTTGCCAGTGATGATTTTCAGGCAGGGTAAAGTCGCCGGCAACCTGCATATCAGCAATAGCATTCAGTTTGGCAAATCTGGGCATGTCTTCATTATCAATCATCTCAACATGGGTGAGTCGATGACGGTGACCCGGGTTTTCCAGATAATTCTTTTCAATGGCATTTAACGCTTCATGAACACCACGATCACCAATCGTATGTATGTGAAAGTCATATCCCGAAGGCTGCAGACGGGCGATGTATGTGCTCAGGCGTTGCTCATCGAAATAATTCAACCCTGTGGGTGGAACGCCATAGAGGCTTAATTGATAAGGTTGTTTTAAAGCGGCAGTGGTATTGTGAATGATTCCATCACTGTAAATCTTGATCTGGTTGATTTGCATGAGTCGTTCAGGGTTAAAGCGGTACTGTTTTTTCAAAAACTCAATCTGGCTTTCATCTTCTTCGTTCGGATACGCCCAAAGACCCAGGTTGACCCGTACCGTAAGGTCATCATTGTTTTCAGCCTTTTTCCAGACATCCAGCCAGCCACGCTTCCAATAAACCCGAGCATCCGCAATGGAGGTTATGCCATATTGTGGCAACTCATCCATCACCCATTGCAACCCTTCATAGTTAATAGCTTCAGCTGTTGGGTTGGGTTGCAGGGCAAGGTCAAAAACCATTTCACCTGCTGTTTCTAACAGGATTCCATTGGGTTCACCAGCATTCGCCCCGTCCAAGTAGCGCATGATGATGCCACCATCAGGATCTTTTGTGTTTTTTTTAATGCCGGCTGCAGCCAGAGCCCTGGAGTTAACCCATATTGAGTGTGACGTACTTTCCATGACGGCGACCGGGCGATCACTGACCCAGCTATCGAGAAGACCTTTTGGGTCTTCAGCTTCTTCCAGTAACGTTTCCAGATGATGCCCATACGCCAAGAGCCAGTCGGTACCTTTCTGTTTTTTCAGGCAAGATAACAGCTGTGACTTCAAGCCTTTCAGGCTCTTTGCTTCCAGCCAGCAATTCCCTCCCACTTCACTACCCGCTTCTAATGCATGAATATGTGCATCATGAATTCCGGGAATCATGGTCAGGCCTTGCAGATCGATAACTTCACTATACTCTCCAGCCAACTCCATTACCTTTTGGCTGGTACCTACATAAACAATTTTTCCACTTTTTACAGCAACGGCTTCTGCACGAGGCAAAGCCTCATCCATAGTGATGATATTGCCGTGGGTAAAAATCAAATCAGCTGCATTCGAACTGTTTGGATACACCACCCTGACACCTGTCATTAGAAAAATAACTGATAGGAAAACAATAGCTTTCATAATTATCCTGATATTTCAGTGGAAGAATGACAGAAACTCTATATGCTCATGGCTGATCAATAAAAATAGTCACTATGTCATTTTTTGATGGTGGAGTCATAGTCTGTAAGAAAGCACCGCAAGCAATGACATTGCACTCCGGCTCCAGTTAAAATGCCGGCTGTTTTGTTCGGACACCTGTATGAAGACTCTGACGATACTGGAACTGGAATATAAAGACGACACCAGTCTCTACTTTGAACATTTTATTAACCTCCCTTATCCATGCTTTTTGGACAGCTCGGCGTTTGATGGTAATCAGGCGATCTATAAAGATCATTTCAGCCGTTATGACATCATGACTGCATCCCCCGAACTGCACTTCACCTTCACCTCAGAAGGTGATTTGATTATTGAAGACCTCATTCAACAAAAAACAGAAACGCTTTCTGATACAGAGCCTTTTTCGCAATTGTCAAACCGGCTTCACGATATGAGCAAAGTCGATAATGCTGGATTGCCTTTTGTGGGAGGGATGGTTGGTTTCTGGGGCTATGAACTGTGTGAATACCTTGAGCCGGGCCGAATAGACCATCGTGATATTTCAACACCGCTTATGTCCGTCGGTCTCTACCAGTGGGCTCTGATCTCTGATCATAAGGAGCGACAAACCTGCCTGGTATTTCACCCTGATATTTCAGAATCACTCAAAAATGAAATCCTGAGCACCATTGATCAAATGGGTATTCATTCAGAACGTTCACCATTCAAGCTGCTCAACCGATTCGCCCCAACCCAGTCCCCAACTGAGTATCAGGCTGCATTCCAGAAAATTCAGGACTATATTGCGGCGGGCGATTGCTATGAGGTTAACCTAACCCAGCGTTTTACTGCCTCCTATAGTGGCAATTCGTGGGAGGCTTTTAAAAGGCTTAGAACCGTAACAAAAGCCCCCTACTCAGCGTATATTTCACGTCCGGATCTGACCATTCTCAGTCACTCTCCAGAGCAATTTATTCGACTGGAAAATGGTTATGTTTCTACAAATCCGATAAAGGGTACCCGCCCAAGAGGAAATATTCCTGAAGAAGATCGCGCTATTGCTGAAGAGCTGCAACATAGCCAGAAAGATCAATCGGAAAATCTGATGATTGTCGATTTGCTGAGGAATGATCTAGGTAAAGTTTGTAAGACCGGAACGGTTTCTGTTCCCAGGTTGTTTGCACTGGAAAGTTATGCCAATGTCCACCATCTGGTCAGTACCATCAAAGGCCAGCTTATGGAGAACCATGACGCATTTGACCTGCTCAGAAGTACATTCCCTGGAGGTTCAATCACGGGAGCCCCAAAAATACGAGCCATGGAAATTATCAGGGAGCTGGAGCCTGTTGCTCGCACAGTATACTGTGGTTCCATCGGCTATATCAGCTGTGATGGCAATATGGACACCAGCATCACCATCCGAACCATTCTGGCAAAAGATGGTGAGTTACATTGCTGGGGAGGTGGGGCCATTGTTGCTGATTCGAACTGTGACGATGAATATCAGGAATCCATTACCAAAGTCAGAAACCTGATGAACACTTTGGAAACCTGTTTATAAAAATAACTCTATTTACAGGCCACATGGCAGTGGCCTCTCTAGTAGAAGTGCCCACTGTTCAATCCAGCCTGATTGGTGGTCAGCATCGACTCTCTCTATATTAATGCAGGAAGTATCCTCAAATGCCTTAAGGTAGTGATGGCTGACCTGTCTCGGGACTATCGAGTCTCTGGCCCCAAAAAAGTGCGCTTGCGTAATTGACGATAATTGAGAACTGAAAGCAAGTGGATCAAGTGCTGCTGGTATTTCGGAGACACCATGATGACGGTTTAAAAATTCAGGAGAAAGGTTACCAGCCACAGTTCGGACACTTATGACATCAGTTCTCTGTGCAGCGATTAAGAGAGCCAGCGTCCCACCACCAGAATAACCGATCAATTCCAGCTTTTCGTACTGTCCACTATCTTTCAGAAATGCCACCGCCGAATTCATGGCCTCAAGCACTTTCGGACTGTAACGTTTGAAAGTCCATACCTCCCTGTTGCAATTGTCATTCATGAGGTACTGGCAAGGCTGGGCTATGTATGCAAGGTCTGGTGATTTATCCTTCAGCATCAAATGATGAACAAGCCGGTTAACCGGGGTTGGATCCATTGAAGGACGGTTAGACCTTAACCATGCACGCCCATCTCCTTCAATATAAATTCTAAGCGTACGGCTCACGGCTTCTTGAGGTGACCAGGTATAAACTGGCCAGTAAACCTCATCATAAACGACAACTTTTAATGGCTGCTGCAAATCCCCAGGGTCGATTTCAGGAATCACCGACCGACTGGCACAACCAGCCATTAACCAGAGACAAAAACAGAGCGATACTTTTATTACTGTTATTTTCTTCATTAATGACAATAACTATCTGAAAAGGTAAGTTCCATAAATTTATATCAATGTAAACTGTTGTTATATGTTTTTTGTTGTAAATGTGAACTCGTTATTGTTAACTGACCGAAAGTAACGTTTTTCATAATTCGCCAGCCATGTAATAGGCGACAACTCACTCCAAACTTAAGAAGTGAACACTATGGATAGTATTCGCAAGCGTGTTTTTAAACGTTCTCTGCTCAGTTCTGCTGTTTTACTCTCAATCCAGTCTTCTTTAGCATCTGCAGGCACCTGCCCTCCACCCAGTATCGATAAAAATATCCATATTCCAAGTAGCGAGTCCTGTGAAGGCGGTATCTCACCGAATGGTCCAATCAATCAGATTCGCATAGAAGGTTATGTTTCCGGCGATGTTATTAATAATAATGGAGTCAGTGATTTATGGCTCAGTTCAGGAACGCTTGACGGTTCGTTTATCAATAATAGTACTGTCCGTGTTATTGATATCAGCAACGGTGCAACCGTTGAACAGGATGTTGTCAATAAAGGATCTATTGATAAGAACCTGACGATTGAAGAATCAATAATTACTGGCTCACTTGTCAATCAGGATTCTAGGGATATCAGTGGAAAAAGTTATGGAGCCTCTGTTAAAAAGTCCAGTATTGGTGTGGGCATTGAGAACCATGGCAGCATAACAGGAAAATCTGGCCTGCAGGTTCATAAATCGCAAATAGAAGAGTCCATCCTTAATTCGGGTGACATTGAGGGTACCCGTAATCATGGCATCGTCGTTTCCGGTAACTCCATCATTAAAGAATCCCTTATTAATCAGGGAACCATCACGGCCAGAAAAACTGGAATCTTATTCAAAAATCGGGCAGCTACAACGCTGTTAGAGAATAGCGTTGATGGTGCGATTATAGCCAATCGCATCGGTATCCAGCTGAAGAATAATAGCTCTGTTGATGAATTGGTCAATAACGGAGATATTCTTGTCACCGAACCAGCAAACCGTCATACCCATGCAGGCATTTCACTGGAAGATAACAGCACTGCAGGCACTATCATTAATCAGGGTGAGATTCAGGTTCATCCTGGTTTTGAACACGATGGCGAGGCATTTGAAGATGGCTATACCGCCAATGGTATTCAAGTCATCGAAAATGCTTCGTCAGGTAATATAGAAAATTATGGAACCATCTCTGCAGACACCTACGGTATTTACATCGACGGTGCAGTCGTAGAAGGCAATATCATCAATGCCGAAGGTGGTGAAATCAGATCTGGTGATAATGGTATTTATCTGAATGAGGCTTATATACAAGGTAATGTTACCAGTTCCGGACTCATTATATCTGAGTTTGATAATGCCATTGACGTTGAGGATTCACAGATTGATGGCTCTGTTCAAGTTAATGGAACACTGACATCCAGTACCCGCTATGATGCGTTAAGTATTGATGACAGCACAATTATCGGCGATGTCCTGACCGGGAATGTAAACAGTAATACTACGATCACGGGCAGAGACGGTATTGATATTGATGACACAACCATCGATGGGAATGTCATATCGTTGTCTGCCATTAACGCGGTAAGTGATGGGTTTGACTTTGACAATACTCATGTCAGCAAGACCTGAGCAATTCCGGAACCATCAGTTCAGGCAAGGCAGGCATTTCCTTCGTGGGTGATATTGAGATTCCTCTCCCTGAAGAGGGTGAGATGCCGGCTCCCATGCTGATTGAAGAGCCCACTGTACCTGTGATAAATGCGGGAAAAATTGATGGAAGCCTGAACAACCAGGGAGACATTAATGCAGGTGAACAGGGTATTGAAGTGGCTCTGTCGGAAATAGGCCTGAACTTTCACAATTCGGGAACTGTAACCTCTACCACTGGCACTGCAATTCATATCTCTGCTACTTCAATAGGCAATGATTTTGTTAATGAAGGCAACTTGTTTGCAGATATCGAACCCCGTTACGCCGTTGGTGAAAGTTATGATCAGCCATGGCTGGGTGCCCCATCGGAATCGGGAGAAATGGTACTGGAATCCCTTGGTGTGGATGAGTACGGTCAGGCGTGGTACAAAATCCGCAACGAAGGACCCATGATGCAGGGTGTTCAGTTAAGTGATCCTTCTGGAGAGTTTATCTCGGGCGAACTGATACTGGATTCTGGCGATCAGATTGTCATTAATACCGGACAATACAGCGGCGACGCGCAAACCTTTGTTCTGACGTACCCAGTGGGTGAAGGTGAACCATTGGCTGAAGTCAGTGTCATTGATCAACCGTTTATCCCACAGGAGATCGAAGCCACTCAGCGGGGAATCTCACTGATGGGCGACTACTACGACGATGGTGAACTTGAGCTGGAAAGCCAGGTGTCCATTGGCGGCAAGTTTACCAATATCGGCGCTATCCGTGCTGTTGATGAAGGGATTTACATTTCAGATACTATGATAGCTGGTGATTTCGATAACAACGGAGATATCACCTCCCTGACCAGTACAGGTATTGCTCTGCAGGACAATGTATCCATTGGCGGAGCCTTCATTAACTCCGGTGACATTACCGCTGACGAAAGCGGCATTGAAATCGAGAGCAGTTCTTACATTAATGATGAAGGCATCATGGATGGCGATAGCCTGATTGTAATAGGTGGTGATTTTACCAATTCCGGAACCATTATTGGCCGCAAGCACGGTATTCATCTCGAAGGCGTTCAGCTGGATGGCAACTTTACTAATGACGGTGACATCACTTCTGAGGAAGGGTCAGCCATAGAAATAGATGATGCCATCATTGATGGCAATATCATCAACTATGGAAAACTCACCGTCACTGAAGATGATGATGAGAATCATGGACTGTCAGTTATCGATAGCCATATCAAGGGCAGCATTCTCAACCTGGGTGATATGGACATCAATGGCACCGAAGGCTTTTATCTGGAGGAAACACGGGTTGAAGGGAATATCGTCAATGGCGATGAAAGCGCCATTGGTAGCGTAACCATTGATGCCTATTCTGATGCTATCCTGCTGGATGATGGAACCACTGTTCAGGGCAACCTTATTAACTATGGCACTCTGATCGCCCGTAACCACGACGGCATTGATCTTGACCAAACCAATATTGATGGAAATGTAGAGAACTATGGCAGCATAGCCAGTGGTGACAATGCCTTTGAACTGGACGGCGATGACGATAGCGATACTCCAGTTTATATGACAATACAGGGAAGCCTGATCAACTCTGGCAACCTGTTGACCCAAGAAGTTGACGATGAAGACAGTGACCGAGATGGTAACGGGTTCGATATGGATTTTGTCGATATTCGAACGGATCTCATCAACAGTGGCAATATCAACTCAATCCATCATGGTTTTCTGATACAGAAAAGCCGCATCGGTGGCAACTTCTCGAACTCAGGGATCCTTGATGTCGAAGCTAACGGGATCGTTCTTGAAGGGTTGGAACCATCACAACCACCAGAAATCATCCCTATGGTATTCAGTGTAGAGGAACTCCACAGACTCGAAATCGGTGGCTTTTTCTATAACGAGGGCCAAATCACGGCAGGTCAGAATGGCATTGTCCTTGAGCGGGCAGATATAGGCACAAATGGTGATACAGCCGATGGTGCCGCTAACTTCGAAAACCATGGGAATATCGACGTTACCCGTGGTACCGCTATACAGATCAATGATTCGACCATAGCCGGTAACTTTATCAATACTGGCGATTTGAGTGCGGATGAGCTTTACGTTTATCAGGCAGGAGACAGCTACCGGCGCAGTTGGGATGGTGAGCTTAATGACGGAGAGTCTCCCTTTGTACTGGAAGCTGCTGGTACTGATGAAAACGGCGATGAATGGTTTAAAGTCCGTTTTGACGATGAGTTTGGTGGAAGTTTCCCGGTAACTCTGATTGATGAGGCCGGTGAAATAGTCTTCAGTGGCGCATCCGTTGAAGCCGGAGAGGAGCTTTATGTCAATGCTGGCCAGCTCCAAGGTGACCTAATTCTGACCATCCCGTTTGCGCCGGAAGAAATTCTCGCTCAGGCAAGTCCCACCCCTGCTCTCTTTGAACCAGAATACGACCCTCGCTCTGGTATTACGATAGAGAATACCGAAATCGGCGGTGCTTTCATTAACTCTGGTGACATCAGTGCCTACCACTCAGGTCTGGATCTACATCAGGTTTCTGTTAATGGTGGTGTCAGCAATAGTGGCGATATCACCGCCAATGACTACGGAATCACCATTACTGATAGTCAACTTTCAGGTGATGTGATCAATACCAGTGATGCAGTAATCACCATGACAGGTAATGATCCGGAGTCCGGTATTCGACTGGATACGGTTACTGGCGTCGGCCATTTTATCAACCATGGGACAATCACGTCGACTGACGACGCCTCTGGTGATGGCATGCTGGCAATCGATATCACCATGGATGGCGTCATGGCGAACACCGGCACCATTGACGCTGAAACCGGTATGTTGATGTTCGGTTCTGATGGAGCAACAGGTTTCACCAACGAGGGAATCATCACTACTGAAGGCCCTGCCATGGTGGTTATAGAGTCTTCGGTAAATGGAAATATCGGTGTCAGTACTGATGGCATTATTGATACCGAATCCATGGCAGGAATTTTCCTGGGCGGTGTTTGGAATATCGATAACCTGATCAATGAAGGTCGTATTACCGTTATTGATGGTGACGGCATTACGGCAATTGATAGCGAGCTTGACGAAAACGTCATCAATACCGGAACCATTGCTGCCGGTGGCAATGGCATCAGCCTTCACGATCTTGAAGCTTCCGCAATTTATAACAATGGAACCATTACAGCTGGCACCTATGTGGAGGAAGAGGAAGAAGGTCCAATGCCAGTTTCGGAGGCGACAGTACCTTCAGGCAGTGGAACAGGTATTTATCTTTCTGATTCAGCACTTCAGGGCAATATCTCCAATGATGTTGATGGCAGTATTCTGGCAGCGACGCATGGTATTTCCCTGAACAGCACCAATGGGGCTACCAACATTCTTAATGAAGGACGCATTGAAGTTGGTACCGATGCCATCAAACTTTCCAACAGTTCGCTGGATCGTATTGAAGATGATGGCGACTTTAACAGTGGAAATATCATTAACTACAGCAACGGCGTGCTCATTGCCGGTGATGATGCTATTCGCATTACTAACAACAGCCTGGTTGAGGGAGATATCGGTAACAGTGGCATCATCACAGCGGTTGAAAATGCCATTGATATTGATGACAGCACTGTTACGGCGATGATTGTCAACTCAGTCAACATTACTTCTGGCGATGTTACCATTGATATCGGTGGTGAAGACTCCGATGAAACATCGAGCGTTGGAGAGATTAGAAATAGCGGCACCCTTGCCTCTGAGAATGGTGCTGTTGTCCGTGTAGCCGATTCATCCCTTGGCTCCATTTACAACATCGGTACCCTTAATGGTGGCCAGGTTTCCGGTGACGAGATGGAGACTGAGAGAGCCATTATCAATGACACCACTGTTGCAATGGACTTCAGAACGGCTATCGCCGGACTTGATCTGTATAACGGCTCTGAAGATGGAAATAACGGGATCATTAATGGCGATATCTACGGCAGTGAGCACAATGATCGTATTGAGTTGGCAGCCGGTGAGCTAAATGGTGATATCTACGATGTAGAAACCATTGATATTACCGGCACCAGCACCCTGAATAATGACATCTTCCACTTCAATAACAGCAGTACATTGAATGTCCAGGAGCCTGGCACCCTAGCCTTTGGAGTGACTGATACAGTCTCTGTAGAAGGTGATTACACTCAGGATGGCACATTGAGTGTCGTACTGAATGAAAACACAGCAGATCTTGCCGACCCCGTGCTTGAGGTAACTGGCAGTGCAAGCCTGAATGAAGGCAGTACTATTAGTATGAGTGTTGAAGACCGCAACATTGCCAACTTCAATCCAGGTGCTACCGGTGAAAATGTCCACCTGATCCATGCGGACTCTGGTGTTACCGGTGATGACAAGGTCACCCTTGCGTCCGATTCCATTCTGTTTAACTACTCGACCTTCAGCAGTAATGAAGGAACAGAGTTTGGAGTTGTTGGAACCATAACTGATCTTGGTACCCTGGCCTCCAGTAGTGGTGCCAGTACTAACGCGGTGAACGCCATCAGCACTTTCCAGGGTGAGAACTCTGAGGGATTAGTGGATCTTTATACCAGTAATCCCGACCTGTATAACGCCATCTATGATGGTACAGAAGCAAGCCTGACGGAACTGGCCGAGCAGCTGATAGCGGGTAATCCAGGTAACAGCATTGCTGCCAGCCAGAATGCCCAGAATGAAGCCATCAATACCATTCTCGGCCGGATTGCGGACCTGAGAACCGGTGCTTCCGGTATCTCGGCAGGTGATGGGGAAGCCGCTGGAAATAACCTGCGTCCTGACTCTCTCTGGATTCGGGCGATTTATTCCGATGGTGACCAGAAAGCCCGTGATGAGTTTGGCGGTTATAGCCTGCGCAGTAAGGGCTTCACCCTGGGAGCGGATAAGGACATCAACGATTACCTGACGCTTGGCCTGGGCATGACCATGGTCACCAGTACTACAAACCAGACAAGCAGCGGTACCAGAGGCAATAATGGTGAGACCGATACGTACCTGGGCTCACTCTATGCCGGCTGGAGAAATCAGGACTACTTTGTTGATGCCAACCTGAATATAGGTTCCAGCAAAACCGACCTAAGCGGTGCAGGATGGAATACCCGGTTTGATTCCAGTCAAATAGCCATTAGTGCCTTGGCCGGCAAAAGCTTCCTGTTTAACAGCAATGACTCTTTGATCGAGCCCAGTATTGGAGTGAACTTCACCAAACTGAAAAGTGACAGTTACAGTTACAATACAACCAATGTCGGTGAAACAAGCCTTGAAGCACTGGAACTGGGAGCTGGGGTTCGTTATATGACCAGTTTCGATGTGGGCTCCGGTCAGCTTCTGCCCGAAGTCAGCCTGATGGCCTGGCACGATTTCAAGGCCGAGGCGGTGGAAGCTGAAATTGGCTTTGAAAACTCCGGTGGAACCTTCACCTACTTTGGCCCAGAAGCGGTGAAGAACCGCTATCAGGCCAGTGCTGGCGTGGAGTACTGGATGGACAATAACTTTACCCTGTCCCTCAACTACGATCATAACTGGCAGAGTGGCTTTAAAGCCGACACGGTACAAGCCAAGCTGCGGTATGACTTCTAATCCACTGATAGCTAACTAGCCTCTTCAAACCGGCCTTATGGCCGGTTTTCAGTGTCTGAAAGTTGACACTTTTCCCTTGTAAAACGCCCACCGAAGTTGAATATACTTGATTGAGGCTATTTGGCACCTCAAAAGCGCTGACTGTTTGCCCCAGCCCGCACCATGAGCTAAACCGATTAGTAGGACTATTAAATCAATAACGAGTAAATGCTGTTAAGGAGTAATACTCATGTCTTCTCTAAAAAGCCTTGGTGCCGCAATTCTGCTTTCTACTTTGGCTGTTTCAGCCCATGCTGGAGAGTCCAATCGTCTGAATATCAATCAAGCCAGTGCAACTGAAATTGACAAAACCCTGGTGTTTGTCAGTGAAGATACTGCTCGAAGCATTGTCGAATACCGTGATCAACATGGTAAGTTCAATAGCATTCATGAACTGGCTAAAGTAAAAGGTGTCAGCAAGCGTCTGGCCCGTTACAACCGTAGCCGAATTAGCTTTGAATAAATTCTTATAAAAATAATGTTTATGGTCATTTAGCACAGATTTCTTCTGTGCTTTTTATTATCTGAAAGATAGTGCAATTACCTTCCCTCTCAGGCATCCTTCGATAACACAGAAACTATTTTTCTGTTTCAGAATAAGAACATACAGGGACTGTCTTCATATGAGTAGTCAGTATGCAGATGCCTTTGAGCAGAGGGGGCACCCTTATGATCAGGCAATGCAACGCTTTCCAGACTCCAGGAATTTTGAGTTTATACATCTGTTTGATCAGATAGATTTAACGAAAGCCAGACGTATTCTTGATTTACCTTCTGGCGGGGGGTATCTGTCTCAATTCCTTCCCGAACACTGTGAACTGGACTCTGCTGACCCAAGTTCCCAGTTCAGAAAATCAGACGCGATTTATGAACTTAATCTTGAGAGTCTCGTATTGCCTGAGAGCCATTATGATCTGGTGATATCTCTGGCAGCACTACACCATATTGAGAATAAGCCTGGCTTTCTTAATTCTGTGGCAAATACTCTTAAACTGGGTGGCTTTTGTTGTTTCTCAGATGTTGCAGCAGACTCGGGTATCAGCCACTTTCTGGATAAATTTGCCGGTAAATACAACCTGACCGGACATAAAGGCAGTTATCTGCAAATTGATGCGCCCTACCCTGGCTACATGAGTCAAAAGCAGCTGTCATTGGTGGAGCATGCATTAAAGCCCTGCCCTTGGGTATTTAAAAACAAAACAGAAATGGTCGAATTTTGCCGTCTTCTTTTTGGGCTGAAGGCTGTATCTAACCAGCAAGTTCTGGATGCCCTGAGCTTCTATGTCGGATATACCGATATCACCAATAGCCAAGGTGAACCGGGGGTAAGTCTGAAATGGGAGCTGCTTTATATAACGTTTCAGAAGCAGTCCTGAGGACGGAAACAGCTCTGAACAAAACAATGAATAAAGGATCTGTATATGGATATTCTTTTTATCAGTGGCATCGCTAATGACAACAAGGTCAGCGCAGTGCTTGATAAAAATGGGCGATTTCAATATCTGCTGAATGGCTCAAGCAGTGTTGCTCCTCATATGGAAAACATAACCGAATTCAAAAGTCACCGATTCATTCTGGGAGGAACTGGTGGTCATCAGCGTTACGGATTTCAGTTTCATCCGGCCGTCATTTTCAATGAGATCAGTGATCCGGATACCCATAGCCATTCATTGGGCCGCTGCATCGATTTCTGTAATCAACAGAAGGCTCCTGTACTTAATAGACCTGAAGCAATCCAACAGACACGTCGAGACCTGGTGACCGAGGCCTTGAACGATATTCCTGGCGTAGAAACACCCAAGACGATCCGTTTTTCGCCCAAAACCCCTGAGGATGTTCGCAAACAGATCAATGCCCATTTCACCGGCCCTGTTCTGCTCAGGGAAGCGGGTACCCATGGCGGAAAAAGCCTGACCAAAATTGATTCTCTGTATAATATTGAGCAGCAGCTCTACCCTTTTGCTCTGGATGGGCGACCCTACTACTTAATTGAGTTCAGAAACTTCGTATCCGGAGACGGTTTTTATAGAAAGTTTCGTATCGTTGTTATTGAAGGCGTGCCTTATCTAAGACACATGCTGATTAATGATCACTGGATGGTACACAGAACCGCGAGAGAATTTATGTCGTCCAGAAAAGCGCTTCAGGAAGAGGAAAAACAATGGATCGAAACTTTTTATAAAAAACCACCTGTTGAGCTCACCAGCAAAATCATGAAGATTGCGGATCGCCTGAAACTGGACTACTTCGGGATCGACTGCAACCTCGATGAGGATGGAAATATGCTGATTTTTGAAGCCAATGCCAACATGAACATCCTGATTAACACTCAGCCTTCGCCCAATTTATGGGATGCCCCAATCTCAGCTATTCATGAGCATTTGAAAGCGGTTATCCTGGCCAGAACAAAAGCCTGATTGGATCAGAGCGCACAGCCCCGGTGCGCTCTTATACCCCCCATCTTTCAAGTCGCTACTTTTTTGGCTGCTTAGCAACTTGAAATTCTTTGGGCATATGAGTTTATCACCCTCTTGCTGCAAACAATGCGGTACGCAGATCATCATAGTTGGTAATAGAGGGATACTGAGGAAACTCGGCAATCACATTATCAGGCGCCATAAACAGGAACCCGGCATCAGCTTCAGACAACATGGTAGTATCGTTATATGAGTCACCTGCCGCCAGTATACGATAGTTAAGGCTTTTCAGCGCTTTGACCGAAGCTCTTTTGGGGTCTTTCTGTCTCAGTTTATACCCGGTCACTTTGCCTGACTCTGCAACCTCAAGGCGATGACAGAAGAGCGTTGGACGGCCCAACTGAACCATGAAAGGATCGGCAAATTCGTAAAATGTATCCGAAAGAATAATCAGCTGGAATTCACTGCGCAGCCAGTCCACAAAATCTACCGCACCTTCCAGTGGCTTCATTCCGGCAATCACTTCCTGAATTTCGTTCAATCCGAGATTGTGCTTATCAAGAATGGATAACCTCATGGTCATCAGTTCATCATAATCCGGAATATCACGAGTCGTTGCCTTGAGTTCATCAATACCTGTATGTGCAGCAAACTCAATCCAGATTTCAGGAATCAACACACCTTCAAGGTCAAGACAGACGACATCCATTGGTTATTCTCACTATGATGATTAGACTTATTGCAGCCTGAGCGGCTGTTCGAGAATATAGCATAAAAACCTATAAATATAGGTATTGATTCTATTATTGAATATATTGCCATTGCTACAATGACATTCAGCGATACTTGGAAACAATCATCAAGGGGAAGTGCATCATGAAAATAACCATGGTCAAAAAAATAATGGCCGATGGAAATCTCTGCAAGAAATGTCAGGAAGTACAGGAGAGGCTGGAGAGTTCAGGGCACATCAACAGGATCGATCAATTCATCACTGCGGATGAAGGCGATGCTGGTAGTACCGGAACTCTGCTCGCGGAGCTTTATCAGGTGGACAAAGCCCCCTTCTTTATCGTTGAGGAAGAAGGCAGGGAGCCGGTTATTTACACCATTTATTTCAAGCTGGTGAAGGAAATACTTGAAAAAGCGGCTTGAATCAGGCCGCTTATATATCATTACCGGTTAGGCAGCTGAACGTGGGAAAATAACTCATCAACTTCGGCCTTGTTATGGCGGAGGATCGCTTCCTGAACCACATCTTTGGTCAGGTGGGGAGCAAACTCTTCAATGAAGTCGTACATGAAGCCGCGGAGGAAGGTACCCCGTCTGAACCCAATTTTGGTAATGCTTGGCTCAAACAGGTGGTCGGCATTTAGAGGAACAAGATCAGAATCCAACTCAGGGTCGTAAGCCATTTTGGCAATGATGCCGACGCCAAGACCCAGACGTACATAAGTTTTGATTACATCAGCATCGGTAGCAGTGAAGACGACTCTTGGAGACAACCCTTCATTCATAAAGGCTTCATCTAACTTAGAGCGTCCAGTAAAGCCAAAGACGTAGGTAACCAAGGCAAAACGGGCAATGTCTTTTAACGTCAGTTCAGAAATCTGGGCCAGTGGATGATCTTTAGGTACCAGCACACAGCGGTTCCACCGATAACATGGCATCATAACCAGATCATTGAACAGCTCAAGCGCTTCAGTAGCAATTGCAAAGTCAACAGAACCATCTGCAGCCATTTCAGCAATCTGAATGGGAGTACCCTGATGCATATGCAACGCAACATCGGGATATTGGCCAATAAATTGCTGAATAATTCCTGGTAGGGCGTAGCGGGCTTGAGTATGTGTGGTAGCAATGGAAAGACTACCCTTACGCTCATCACTGAACTCTTGAGCAACCTGCTTGATCGACTCTACCTTGCGCAGAATTTCACCCGCTGTATCAATGATTTTTTCTCCGGCAGGCGTAATACGAGTCAGATGTTTTCCGCTTCGGGCAAAAACTTCAACACCCAGCTCATCTTCCAGAAGCCGGATTTGTTTACTTATACCAGGCTGAGAAGTATATAGACTCTGCGCAGTAGCTGATACGTTGAGATCATGGTGGGCGACCTCCCAGATATAGCGCAGTTGTTGCAGCTTCATTGATAGCCTCCGGTCAGGCAGGTGGTGCTGACAAAAATGAACAGAGTGAAACAGGATCCGTTAGTTCTATAAAGCATAAAAGAATGACATTAAATTCTTTTCCAGAATACAAGCCAGTCAATATAGTTACCAGCGAATCATCGATTTTTAGTCAATATTTTCAAACATCGTCTTGGCTACTTATAACTTTAGACCATAAATTTCAGGATGCTTATGGATTTTCTAACATACATTGCCACCGGTGCCGGCGTTGGCTTTGCGGTTGGCCTGACAGGTATCGGCGGTGGTTCACTGATGACACCACTGCTGTTAATGTTCGGCTTTCCGGCTCATATCGCCATCGGAACGGACCTGATGTATGCAGCCATTACCAAGTCAACCGGTGTCATCATCCACCACCGTCAGAGGAGTATTGACTGGACTCTGGTCAAAACACTCTGTGCTGGCAGCCTTCCTGCTACAGCCCTGACGATTGTTCTACTCAAGGTTTTTTTTGACAGAAGCGCTGATTATAGCCCGATCCTTACACTATGCCTCGGGATAATGCTGACACTGACCGCTTTATCCTTGTTTATGAGTCCTTTGTTAAAGAAAAGGCAGGCTACTGGTGTCTCAATAATTCCAGGTAAATTTCAGACGACGCTGACATTTATTGCAGGTATTTTCCTGGGTGTTCTGGTAACACTTTCATCGGTTGGTGCAGGCGCTCTCGGAACAGCAGCTATTGTACTGCTCTACCCGCTTCTTAAACCTGTTAAAGTTGTGGGCAGTGATCTGGCACATGCAGTGCCCCTGACTCTATTGGCTGGTCTTGGCCATATCTGGCTTGGTAATGTTGATTTTGTTCTTTTAGGCAGTCTGTTAATCGGCTCCATCCCTGCCATATACGCCGGAACTAAAGTAGGCATGAAGCTACCTGATACGTTTATGCGGATCATTTTAGCCATGATATTGCTCGGACTTGGCTTGAAATACCTGTTTTAGCGCTTTTCAGGGTTGCAGCCTCGGGTCAGTTTGAATAAAGTGGAAAACCCTCATTCAACCAATGGAAAACCCATAACCAAGCGGGTTTTATACAAGGAGTGAGGTCACATTCTGTCAGTATGGGTGCCATTTTCATCAGGCATTACAGTGAGCGGCAACAGGATTAAAGTAGAAAGCGTCACAATAAATATCAGTTCAATCGAACCCTGTTGTTTCATCGCACCTGTTTCGATAAAGGTTCTACATCAACGAACCCATGATATGAATTCACATTTTACTTTGTCTGCAAGCACTCAATCCGCTGACTGGGAGATTATAGAAATACCTTTTTAAATAACGGAACCGTATAGATGGCTGTTTTACCCATTGAAGACCTTAATATTGAATCTCAGGAAGTACTGTTAAGCCCAGAGCGGCTCAAAGCTGAGATCCCAATGACTGAAATAGCAGCAAAAACGGTTTCTGAAAGCCGTGAAGTCATCAGGGATATTCTTGACGGGAAAGACCATCGACTGTTCGTCGTCATTGGCCCCTGCTCAATCCATGATGTTGCTGCCGCAAAAGATTACGCCCGTCGTTTGCAGCAGCTCAGCGAAGAACTGAGCGACACTCTATACCTGGTTATGCGAGTCTATTTTGAAAAGCCAAGGACAACAGTGGGCTGGAAGGGTCTTATCAATGACCCTCATTTGAATGACTCTTTTAAAATTGAAGAAGGCCTGCACATTGGCCGTCGCCTGCTGATGGATGTCGCCGAGATGGGAATTCCCGCTTCTACCGAAGCCCTGGACCCAATATCACCTCAGTATCTTCAAGATCTGGTAGCCTGGTCTGCCATTGGCGCCAGAACCACCGAGTCCCAGACTCACCGTGAGATGGCCAGTGGCCTCTCTTCTGCCGTTGGCTTTAAAAATGGTACCGATGGTGGTCTGGAAGTGGCCATCAATGCCCTACAGTCTGTTTCCAGCCCTCACCGTTTTCTGGGTCTTAATGGTCTGGGGCAGGTTGCGGTTACGCATACCAAAGGCAATCCTTATGGCCATATCGTATTGCGAGGTGGTAACGGTAAGCCCAACTATGACTCTGTTAGTGTTGCACTCTGTGAAAAGGAGCTGGAAAAAGCAGGCATCAAGCCCAATATCATGGTGGACTGCTCTCATGCCAATTCGAATAAGGACCCTGCCCTGCAACCACTGGTTATGGAAAATGTGACAAATCAGATTCTTGAAGGCAATAAGTCGATAGTTGGACTGATGGTGGAAAGTAATATTGGCTGGGGCAGTCAGAAGATGACCGATGACCTGGCAGACCTTCAGTATGGTGTTTCAATTACTGATGCCTGTATCGACTGGGACACCACAGAGAAAACACTTCGTAGCATAAGGGATAAATTGAAGGATGTATTACCAGATCGACGAAAGTAAGGCCTTCTAAGCCCTTTTCTCGATTAGATAAACAGCTCGATTTGTTCGGGCTGCTCTTCCCTTGAAAGGATGACTTTATTGTCATCAGCCTGAACAGGTTCAACAATACCCAGCAGGCATAGCTGGCTATCGGGTGGTGTATAAACTTCCAATGTCTGCTTTTTTCCATAGCTCATCTTACGCTCAACCGGCATATTACTGATTCTGCGATCGAGTATGGCTGAGCAGATCATACACACACTTGATAGATGGTTGTTGACCAGCACCTCGTAGCGACACTCATTATTAAGCACCTCGGTACACAGCGTACGGTCACTTCTCGACTCAATATCCAGGTTTGCCTCAACCAGATGGCGAGCAGCACTGCCATCTTCGGTGACAAAAAAATTGGATAAAATGGTCTGTTTATAGCGCTTCACAGTTCCGTCGGACTACAGGGTGATTAAATGAGATGAAGAATTCAAAAAGGCGGGAGAAGATACACTATTATTTCAGATAGTTATACCGGTATCTTTACCACTAAGTAAAAATACCATCACCCACGGTTGAATTACCACAAAAACAGAGAAAAATCGGCGATATCAGGATGTGAATGGCTGATACTGTATTTTGTTTATAAACCAAATTTTTGGACCGCCCGGAGTATGCACTGTGATTTCATCATCCACCTGACGTCCAACCATCGCCCTGGCCATAGGAGAGTCTATGGTGATGTGATTATTTTTAACATCAATTTCATCCGCCCCAACAATGCGGCACTGTAAAACTTCACCCTCTTCACTTTCCAACTCAACCCAGGCTCCAAAAAAGGCCTTACCCTCTTGCTCCTCTGAATAATCAACCACTTTCAGAATTTCGAGTCGCTTAGTGAGATACCGTATTCGACGGTCAATTTCTCTCAGTAGCCGCTTCCCTTCTTTATATTCAGCATTCTCACTGCGGTCACCCAGTGCTGCAGCTTCAGAAACAGCCTGAGTCACTTCAGGGCGCTTGACCCGCCAGATATAGCGCAACTCCTGCTCAAGCTTTTCTTTACCTGCACGGGTGATAAGGGGGGACTTCATACAGTGAAACCGGGATTCAACGGTGAGTGAGCAGCAGAAAAAGGGAGGACGCAACAACTCCCCTTTCCTGAAAGGCCTATATTATTTATAGAAAGCATTCTCAGTATTACTGTGGTCCGTCACATCACGTACCCCTTTCAATTCAGGGATTCGCTCCATGAGCGTCTTTTCAACACCATCCTTAAGCGTCATGTCAACGGCAGCACAACCCTGGCAACCACCACCAAACTGCAGCACAGCAACACCATCATCCAACTCAACCAGAGAAACCACACCACCATGGGAAGCAAGGCCAGGGTTCACCTCAGTCTGAAGGAAATAACTCACCTTCATATCCAGTGGGCTATCTTCATTAACCATAGGCATTTTGGCGTTAGGTGCCTTGATGGTGAGCTGGCCACCCAGCTTATCTTCGGCAAAATCAACAACTGCTTCTTCAAGGAAAGGCTCACTGGGACCTTCCACATGACAATTAAAATACTCAAGCTCCAGTGTAATATCTTCCTCTTTCTCTTCACCAGGCTTGCAGTAGGCCAGACATGTCTCGGCATGAGGCGTGCCGGGATTGCTGACAAACAGGCGCACCCCAATCCCTTCAACACCCTGTTTTTCCAGTAACTTTGCAAGATATTTCTGTGCGGCTTCAGTGAATGTAATGTTCAACGCAACACTTCCTCTATTAACTTCAAGGCTATTCTATGACATTGGGACGCATCAGAGAATCCCCACCGCTTAACTCGGTTATTCAGCAACTATTCCTTTTGTTTTAACAATCAGCGAGAATAGTTCGCATTTGCAATTCATCGACCGCTATTCATCGACAAGAAAGAGATTAATAATGAAAGAAACCATCAGCATTCTGGGTTGTGGCTGGTTGGGCATGCCTCTGGGCGAACGACTGGTAAACGATGGCTATCCAGTCAATGGCTCTACCACCCGGGAAGAAAAACGGGAAGCGATTTCTTCGGCTGGCATGAACCCTTATATTATCGGCCTTTCACCGGAACCACAGGGTGATATTCAATCGTTTCTTGATACTGATATTCTCTTCATTAATATTCCCCCCTCAAAAGGTGATGGGCAACCCAACTTCTACCTGCGCCAGATGCAGGAACTACTCAAAAATATTGAGCAATCCAGAGTAAAAAAAATCATTCTGATCAGTGCAACCTCCGTGTACCCTCAAAATAACGATGAAGTAACGGAAGAAGATGCCGTTCGAATTGAATCTCCATTCTCTGACACCGCATGGCTGGATATTGAAGAACTGTTCACCCAGCACGAAGACCTGAAAACTACAGTGCTTCGTTTTTCAGGGCTTATTGGCGGTGAATATCAGCCAGGTCGCTACTTTTCGGGCAAAGAGCTGGGAGGAGCTGACGATCCAGTGAATATGATCCACCGTGAAGACTGCCTGCAAATCATTGAGCAGATTATTGCCAAAAACCTGTTTGGAGAAGTCTTCAATGCATCCGCAGATGAGCACCCTACCCGACGCCAGCTTTATACCCGTTCCTGTGAAATCATGGGTATTGCACCTCCCATCTTTATCGATAAACCCATGCCCTATCGGCTGGTGAATTGCGATAAATTGAAAAAAGCCCTTAATTACCAGTTTGTTTATCCGGACCCACTGGAAGCACTGGACGTCTAGTCTAACGCTAAAACTCCTGAAACCTACTGTTTCAGGAGCTTGTCATTATTATACCAGTTTAATATCTCATGAAGGGTTACCACACTGCCCACGATGATCAATGTGGGAGCCTTTACCTTCTCAGGCTCGATAATTTTATTAATTGTTGCCAAGGTGCCGGTAAAAACTTTTTGATTCCGGGTTGTACCCTGTTGAATCAATGCAATCGGTGTCTGCGCATCCCGCCCATGGTCAATTAACTCCTGACAGATACGCGGCAACCCCAGCAGCCCCATGTAAAACACCAGCGTTTGCCCAGGATCCAGCATCTCATTCCAGTTTAAGGCATAACTGCCATCTTTCAGGTGTCCTGTGACGAAGCGAACAGACTGGGCATGATCACGATGAGTAAGAGGAATACCGGCATAGCTGGCACAGCCAGAAGCAGCAGTAATACCTGGAACCACCTGAAATGGGACTCCTTCACTGGCCAGTGTTTCAATCTCTTCCCCACCTCGGCCAAAAATAAATGGATCACCACCTTTCAACCGCAGAACCCGCTTACCCTCTTTGGCAAGCTGAACCAGCAAGGCATTGATCTCTTCCTGGGGGCGAGCATGACGATCCCTTTTTTTACCGACATATATGTAATCAGCATCACGGCGACAAAGAGCGAGAACATCTTCAGACACCAGGCGATCATGAAGAACCACGTCTGACTGTTGCATCAACCGTAGTGCTTTAAATGTAAGAAGATCCGGATCACCCGGGCCGCCACCAACCAGGTAAACTTCCCCGATTTTCTGCGCAGATGAGCTTTGAAGCGTCTGGTCAATCAACTTACGGGCTCCTTTCAGGTCACCTGTCAGTGCCTTTTCTGCAGCAGGACCAACCAGGACTTTCTCCCAGAAATAGCGGCGATCGTTAATATGGCTGAACTTTGCTTTAACCATATCACGACACTCACCCGCCAACGCTGCGAGCCGGCCATATCCCTGGGGTAAAAGCGTTTCCAGCTTCTGGCGCAACAATCGGGCAAGTACAGGAGCCTTACCGCCAGTAGAAAAAGCCACAACTACCGGGGATCGATCAACAATAGCAGGCATTACCGCATTTCCGGCATCCGCATCATCAACAACATTCACAAAGAGATGACGACGTTGGGCAGAAAGAGCCACCTGCTGGTTCACAACACTATCATCTGTTGCGGCAATAACGAGACAGACGTCGTCAAGATCCTGCTCATCGAACGATTTATTCAATAGCTGATCATCCCCATCAGCTAGAAACACTCGAATATCCTTACAAATTTCTCTGGCAACAACCCTGACGATGGCACCGGAAGCCTTAAGAAGTCGAATTTTCCGTAGGGCGATATCTCCACCACCCACGACCAGGCAGTTCTGGTTACGTACCTGTAGAAATAATGGTAGATAGTCCATGTTGTTCTCGTTATTACTTATGATTCACTCAAGGCCATCAGGCTGCATTGACAACCTGATGGCCTGCGGCACAGTCAATCCGGGCCATGGATCGCAAGATTTTACCAGCATACGACAGAATAAAGATAATAATGTTTCCTTACTATTTATTCTTAAAAGTTATATATGTTGGATAGGGAAAAATCCGACTTATATCTGATGCGACTATGAGAGTACAGTTGATATCGAATATGACGATATAACGTTTACATCCGAATGAGACTCTCCTCCTCCTTCATGGATTGAAACACGCTTCTGGCACCAATAATTGTTAGTCACTCTATGACCACTCAAACCTGTGAAAACAGCTCCCCCAACAGGGAGTTCCTGCGCAACTTATGGCAACTGGCTCTGCCGATCTCTATTCAGTCGATGATGTTTTCATTATTGGGTCTGATCGATATTTTCATGGTGTCGCAGCTAGGAGAAACGGAAGTCGCGGCTGTTGGCATGGGTAACCGAATATTCTTCTTTAACCTGATACTGATTGCCGCGCTGGGCAGTGGGATGAGTATTTTGTCTGCACAGTATATTGGCGCCCGGAATATGGATGGCGTGCGCCGCACACTTGTACAGACCATTATTGCTGCACTGGCAATCACCACCCCATTCGCCATTATTTATTTGCTTTTTCCGGCGCAGATCATGGGACTGGTCAGTAATGATGTAACGCTTAAGGCGCTGGGCAGTAGCTATCTGGTGATCACGGCACCATCTTTTCTTTTTGTAGCAATCACAATTCCCCTGGAAGCACTGCTGAGAACCAATAACGACGCAAAAACACCGACGCGTATTGGCTTTATCACCATTCTCATGAACGTGTTCTTTAACTACCTGCTGATCTATGGCCACTTTGGCCTGCCTGCCCTCGGTGTTGCAGGCTCTGCATGGGGAACCACAATTTCCCGGCTGATCCAGGTTGGACTGCTCATTTATTACATTCTTGAAGTACGCCCAGGGCTTAAGCCAGTAAGAGCAGACTTGCTGCAATGCAAAAATCGTAAACACTGGATTAAATATATTGGTATCTGTGTACCTATGTTGATCCAGGATGGCCTGTGGTCATTTGGTCTCGTACTGTACAACCTGATGTTTGCCCAGATGGGTGTTGTCGAACTGGCGGTAATGAGCGCCATCTCTTCCGTTGAAGGAGTTCTGATATCCATGTTTATCGGGTTCGCCATCGCCACCTCGATTATTCTTGGCAAAGAGCTTGGTGCCGGTGAATTTGAACTGGCTTGGAAACAAAGCCGCTATTTCATGCTGGCAGCACCTGCCATTGCCCTGTTGATTGGTTTCCTTACCCTGATTTTCAATGAGCAGATCGTCAGAATGTTTGGCAAGTTTCAAGGTGATACATTGAAAATGGCCAGTGAGGTATTGATCATTGCTGGTTTTGCTCTGTGCATTCGAGTAATCAATCTGACTGGAATCGTTGGAGTGCTGCGCAGTGGCGGTGATGTAAAGGCTACTGCAGCAATCAATATCATTGGTATGTGGTTTGTGGGTGTACCACTGACCTGGGCAGCCGTTACTATCTGGAACTGGCCACTATACCTGGTGTTTATCTGCGCACTGATGGAAGAAGTAACTAAAGCCATTCTGGTACTTTATCGCGTACTGGCTAAGTACTGGCTGAAAAACCTGACGGTAGAGGCTGAAGCCTGAGAGAGTTATCGTTCAGATTAAAAAAGGCTTCCATTCAGGAAGCCTTTTTTGATTTTATCGATTATTCAATAATCGTTAATCCACCCATATAGGGCTGAAGTGCTTCAGGCACATGAATACGACCTTCCGCATCCTGATAGTTCTCCAGTACTGCAACCAGAGTACGACCTACTGCCAGGCCTGAACCATTAAGGGTGTGAACAAGTTCTGGTTTGCCTGACTCATTTCGGAATCGGGCCATCATACGGCGAGCCTGGAAATCGACACAGTTACTGACTGAAGAAATCTCACGATACTGATCCTGAGCTGGCAACCAGACTTCAAGATCGTAGGTCTTGGCGGCACCAAAACCCATATCACCACCACACAGTGCTACAACACGATATGGCAGCCCAAGCTTCTGCAGAATGACTTCTGCATGCCCAGTCATCTCTTCCAGTGCTTCAAAAGATTTCTCCGGATGTACAATCTGCACCATCTCAACTTTTTCAAACTGGTGCTGACGAATCAAGCCACGAGTATCACGACCATAGCTCCCAGCCTCACTTCGGAAACACGAAGTATGCGCAGTCAGACGGATTGGAAGTTGATCAGCTTCAACAATCTGATCACGTACCAGATTAGTCAACGTCACTTCCGCGGTTGGAATCAGGAAAAACTGTTTTTGTTCCGTACCAGTATCGTCGTCACAGGCAGTCTTGAACAGGTCTTCACCAAACTTGGGCAGCTGACCGGTACCATAAAGAGCCTTGTCATGAACCAGCAGAGGTGTAATGACTTCCTCGTAACCGTGCTCAGTGGTCTGAACATCCAGCATGAACTGAGCCAGTGCACGATGCAGTCGAGCAATCTTACCCCGAAGCATGGCAAACCGCGCACCTGAGATGTTCGCCGCTGATTCAAAATCAAGACCCAGGTTTTCGCCGAGATCAATATGGTCTTTAACCTCAAACTCAAACTTGCGGGGCTCTCCCCAGGTACGAACCAGAACATTATCATTCTCGTCCTTACCTTCAGGAACGGAGCTATCTGGCAGGTTAGGCACTTCCAGCAACAGGTTATTCAACTCGTCCTGCAGTTCAGAAAGAGCCTGCTCATTTTCCTTAACAGCAGCATTGACTTGATCCATGCGCTCTTTAAGGGCCGAAACGTCACCACCCTGCGCTTTGATCTTGCCAAATTCCTTGGAACCCGACTTACGTTCGCTTTGCAGCTGCTCAGTTTTAACCTGTAGCGACTTCCTACGCTCTTCAAGAGAAACCAGACGCTCAACATCCAGGTTGTAGTGTTTCTTTAACAGCTGTTCCGCCACAGCTTCAGGAGTGCTGCGAACGATTTTAGGGTCTAGCATATTCCTACCAAATTAACTGATTGGATGATGGTTTTTTACCCTGACCGGCGTAAAACCTCTGTCCAGAGTAAACTGCTGATCATACACCATGAGCCCGGGACATTCGATAAAGATAGTGGGTTAAAACGGTGATATTTATCCGTTCAGGATCCCCCGGATTCCCTGATAACCCAACCAGGTTCCTACAAGACACAAAATAACGCTGGCCAGCATATAGGCAATAGCCTCAATAAAGCGGTCAGACTGAAAAAGACGGAAAATATCCAGTGAGAATGTTGAGAAGGTAGTTAATGCACCAAGAAAGCCAACGGTAGCGAAATCTTTCCAGATAGGGGGAAGCAGGCTTTTTTCCACCAGACAATACCAGCCAATACCAATAAGAAAAGAGCCAACGACATTCACGGTTAAGGTGGGCAGAGGGAATAGCTGGTCATTACCGGATTTCGCATACCATTCATAAACAAGCGAGCGTGCCAATGCTCCAAGAGCACCCCCTGCTGCTACGGCGAGGTAGTTCAACATGAACTGCATTAATTTTCCCTTCATCAAAGTTGTTTGAAAACAGAATACAGGTTTTTAAATTCAGAAACTTATGATGATTCTAACAGTCTATGTCAGCAGAGAACGAGTTGACCAGTTTAATATTTAATTCACAATTACCGGTTTGTTATGATGTTAGGAACTTACACACCACCTACTCCACCTACACCACCTACTCCACCTACTCCACCTACTCCACCTACTCCACCGTCAATGATAACTGTCGAATCTTCCTGCTGGAAAGGACGATTTATCTCTGTGATTGTTGGCATCGCAACTTTTGGGCTATCCCTGCTGGCAGGCGCTCCAGCCCCATTAGCAGCAGCCTTGGGTTTTGGGGCCTGCATACTCTTTGAAATTGGAAGATATATTTTCCCGCCCTCACATATTTCAGTAAGTAGAAACTCTGCTGCAAGTGCTGTCTCACCTACTGGGCATCAATTTTCCTCAAGATCTACTACGGTGAAAATAGCCGACCTTACTGGAGAATCATCTTTTTTGACAAACCTCAAAAATCACCTTGTGGCTTCAGGTTTTTCAGAGAAATCAGCCTCAGAAAAAATGGATGAGATTCGTGCAAATGCACAGCTATTTCCGTATGAAAGCGTTGTCAGCTTTGCATATGAACTTAACGTATCAAGACCTTTATTGGGTTCTAGCAGCTGTAACTTTCATTTTTCAATAACATAACAAAGAAAAGAGCACTATTGAGACGGGGGAAGTACATGGACCCGAAAATTTCATTGTTGGTAACACTCCATCATTAGCAAGCCAAAGTGTAATAACAAGTAATGAAGATGATAAGAAAACAACTCGGATTTTTAACATCAGTACGCCTGAGCTCGATAATAAAAACACTGCTTTACTTACTACTTATATTCCATAATTCAATATCCTTCGCACTGCCAGAAATTACCGTTGAAGAAATCAAACAATCCCTCGATCCTTTAAAGCACATCACCAAATCATTTATCCCCTCCTGGCTAAGCAGTTCTGATCAGGCATATGGTTTTGAGCTGACCAGTAAAAGGATGCTACTGAATATGGCTTCCGATCCAATGGCCAACCTTCTATGGCTATTTGGTTCCAGTTCTTATGATGCAGTTCAATTCAGAATGAACAGAGAACATAAGGTAAATAGCTTACTACCGGAAAGTGGCATTACACCAAAGAACCCAATACTGTTTGATGAACAGGCGCTTCATGATCTAAACCCTGACATCACTGAACAAATCAGTCCAAGAATATATGAGACTGAATACCAGAATCAGGGGGCTGAGTTAGCAACATTTAATAGGATTAATACTGGTGAGAGCGGCATAGGATACTTTTACTACCACTACGCAAATAATCATTTACAACCTGAAGATGTAGTAAACAATTTTTACCGGTGGCTTGATCATCATGCCCCATGGCATGTGAAAGACATAGTCATTAAGCGGAACCAGACACTTGCAGTGAATCAGGCCAAATCATCAGCTGAAAGGTGGGAGCACTGTCGGGAACTCTATTCTGGAGATATTGAGAAATGCCGACTGGCTGGAATAATTAAAGCACTTGATGGCATTCCAGTTGTTGTGAAGGATGAGATCAGTGTACCCGGCTATACCACATCCTATGGCCTGGACCCGCTACGCGTTGACAGACACTTTCCTTCTCATACCAGAGAAAGCCAGTCAGAAGTGGTCAAACGAATGACTGATGAAGGTGCCATAGTGTTGGGCAAAAGCAATCAACATATTTTTGGCCTGGGTGCTTTTGGCCTGAACCCCCACTATCCCCGAATGGGAAATATTTATAACAGTGCCTATATCCCGGGAGGGTCATCCAGTGGATCCGCAATGTTTGTCGGTATAGGAGGCCCACTGGCAATAGGAACTGATGGTGGAGGCTCTGTCTCCATTCCTGCAGCAAACACTGGAATCCCTGGACTGAAGCCAACAGAGGGCAAGATTACTGCCAAAAACTATGATGATGCTGCCCCGGGCCTGGTCGCTATTGGTCTTCTGGGACAGTCATTCTTCGATCTTGCTGAAGGCTATAGGGTCACCAGCCAAAAAGTACCAACGAGTCACGTTCTTGAAGCTCTGAGCAATCTTCGAATTGGTGTTGATCCTGGATGGTTCCAACACGCATCCAGAGACGTTGCTACTGTAACTTTAACGTGCCTTGAAACACTTATTAATAACCTTCAACAGCGTGAAGGTTTATCCCCGCAGCTGCTCGCAATGCACTACTTACCAGAAGACTATGAAAAACCACTGTGGGATACCCACACCGTGCTCTTTGGGCGGGGGGAAGCAGAAGGTAAAGCAGGATTTATCGATAAAGGCATTCCAGCCGAGACTGAACTGGCGTTGATTATGGGGTTATCACTTGACCGAAGCACTATTGAAAACGCAAAAGAAAACAAGAAAAGACTTACCCATCATTTCCAGAACAACATATTTTCAAAAGTCGATGTCATCGTCATGCCTACCTTGTTAACGACAGCTCCTAAAGCTGAGCGTCCCTGGTTTCAGGTTTTTGATAATGGAGAACTAAATCTGGCAAAAACATATCTGATGACAGCACATACCGGGCTCGCAAACCTTACCGGCGGCCCTCGAGTTACGGTTCAGTGTGGCTTTGATGAAAACTATCTGCCAATAGGCCTTCAACTGATGGGCAATAACAACAGTGAATACCTGTTAATGTTGCTTGGTGCTACGGTGGAGAAAAGTATTTTAGCAAGAGATCAAGACCATCCCGCATGGAAGCTAAGGCCACACTTTAACCCCTTTAAAAACAGCTCACCAATGGCGCAAAACTAAGAACACAACCTAATCAGACTATCTAGTACATCGTATTTTCATTGAGAGAATGACCTGGGATTTGTTGAATAGAATCCCAGTGCTCTACAATTTTCCCCTGCTCATCAAACCTGAAAAAATCCATCGTGACGTACTCGTCATTGTCCGGCCATCTCTGATGAGTATGTAGAGCGACCAGGTTGTCTTCAGCTATCGCACGGACAAAACTGATATCTTTATCCGGATACTCCTTGTGCATACGAGTAAAGTAATCGATCAGGCCCTGCTTTCCGTTTGCAACATCAGGATTGTGCTGGATGTACTCATGACCAACATAGAGTTCAAGAGCCTTGGTCGGGTTTCCCTGATAAGCCATCCGATAGAATTCAATAGCATTTTGCTTATTTTGCTTCAGATCCATACCGGCACCTCGGCGATTCATTTATACACGACAAATTTATTCAGAAAATAAACGTAGACGACTTAGACAATCTCTACCATGTTGATTAACAAAGATTTAAGTCCAGAGGGTTATTTGGTTAAGTTCAACCAACAATATGATTGGATAATATCACAAAAATCTATCTCTTTTGTGTGCTCTCTGCATCAAGCTTGTTTAACCAGGCCAGCTTCTCTTTTATTTTTATTTCCAGTCCACGGTCATTAGGCTGATAATAATGTCGAACACCCATATCTTCTGGAAAATAGCACTCACCTGCCGCATAAGCATTGGGTTCATCGTGGGCATAGCGATAGCCTTCGCCATAACCCAGACTCCCCATCAACTTGGTTGGAGCATTTCGAAGGTGGTTAGGGACTTCATAAGACGGGTTGCTTTTCACATCCGCCAACGCTGCTTTCCATGCTTTATATACCGCATTACTTTTCGGGGCACAGGCACAATAAACCGTTGCATGAGCTAGAGCCAGAAGCCCTTCAGGGGCTCCCAACCGTTCAAACGCCTGCCAGGCATTCATGGCAATCTCAAGCGCCCTTGGGTCCGCATTACCAATATCCTCACTGGCAATGGCCACCAACCGTCGTATGACATAAAGCGGATCTCCCCCTCCATCAACAATGCGTGCAGCCCAATAGAGCGCGGCATCAGGGTTGGAACCACGCACCGACTTATGAAAAGCAGAAATGGTATCGTAAAATGCATCACCACCTTTATCAAAACGCCGACCGGTATCAGCAAGAATGGCCTGAACCGTATCAGCAGAGATCACACTATCTTCGGCAAGGTCCGAAGCAACCTCCAGAGTGTTCAGTGCTTTTCGGCCATCGCCATCGGAATAACGGATCAGGATTTCCCTAGCCCTAGGGTCAAGTTTGATCCCCTTTCCACCCAGCCCCCTCTCCTCATTGGATACCGCCTGATCAATGACCTGACCAATGGCATCATTGCCAAGCGTTTTCAGAACATAAACTCTAGCCCTGGAGAGCAAGGCATTATTCAGTTCGAAAGATGGGTTTTCAGTGGTGGCACCAATAAAAATAACTGTGCCATCTTCAATATGGGGCAGGAAAGCATCCTGCTGGGATTTATTAAAGCGGTGAACCTCGTCAACAAACAGGACCGTTTTTCTCTGCTGAAAACGCTGTTCATCCTTTGCTCTTGCAACCGCTTCCCGTATGTCTTTAACGCCTGACAGTACTGCTGAAAGGGTTTCAAAATGAGCATCCGTTTTGGTGGCAATCAGCCTGGCAAGGGTTGTTTTACCAACGCCGGGAGGCCCCCAGAAAATCATAGAATGGAGCATACCCTGCTCCAATGCTTCTCTAAGCGGCTTGCCTCTGGCCAGTATATGCTTCTGCCCCAGATATTCATCGAGGGTTCGGGGACGCATTCTTGCCGCCAAAGGCTCGTAGCGGTTGGAAGCAGGAATATCAAAAAGGGAGGTCATACCCCACTCTCATCGATCACATCAAAACCCGCCTTCTCTAATTTTTTGACATCAGGCTCAAATAGATGGTTGGCTACCGGCTGATTTAACTCAACCCGGGTAAAATCAATGCGCCGTTTACCACCGAGAGAATCAACAATACTGATAGCAGAAATCTGATCTCTGGAGAAATGAAGTTCAAGCTTTTCAAACAGGTCTGATACTTTTCTGGGCCTAAGGGTGTAAACCACCTCAGGACCATAATTCATACGGGTCACACCGTACTCTTTCAGAAACACACTGGCATCACCACTGAGCAACTGCACCGCAGTAGGACCAGACTGATCATCCTGCTTTTTAATCACCACCTGTTTGAAATCCGGATCCAGCATCCAGAGCTTTCCACCTTTGGCAATAATTTCCTGATTAAACGGTGACGTAATATTCCAGCGGAACTGATTTGGCCGTTTAAGCTGCATACTTCCCTTCTCCACCTTGGGACGACCACTCTTATCGATGGTACTTTGGGAGAAACTGGCGCTGACAGTAATCATTGACTGCAGTGTTTTTGCCAGCTCATCCGCAGCTTTTGTATCGTGCTTAACATTGGCAGGCGTACTACTCTCAGACTTTGGGAGAGTGGATGCCTGCACTGACTTCTGCTCTACAGACCAGACCGGCAGACTGACAGAAAAAACCAATGGTAAAACAGCAAGTAAGCGTGTCTTCTTTATCATGTAAATGAACTTATCCAAGGGTAAATGTTAGTGTTTGGGAGGTGGTGGAGCAATAACTTCACGGTTACCATTATTAAATGCGGGACTGACAACACCTGCCGCCTCCATAGCCTCAATCATTCTGGCAGCCCGGTTATAGCCAACTTTTAATTGTCTCTGAACCGAAGAGATAGAAGCTCTTCGCGACTCTGTAACAAAAGCAACCGCCTCATCATAAAGAGGGTCCTGCTCACTGTTATCCAGCCCACCTGAGAAAGCACTGCCCTCTGAGCCTTCACTGATACCATTGAGAATCTCTTCAACGAAGTCAGGGGTTCCCCGTTGCTGCCAGTCGGCCACAACCCGGTGCACCTCATCATCGGCAACAAAGGCACCATGAATCCGTACAGGTACGCTGGTACCTGGTGGAAGATAGAGCATATCACCATGCCCCAGAAGCTGTTCTGCTCCTCCCTGGTCGATAATGGTTCTTGAGTCGATCTTACTGGACACCTGAAAACTGATTCTTGTGGGAACGTTGGCCTTGATCAGGCCAGTAATAACATCGACAGAGGGACGCTGAGTCGCCAGAATCAGGTGAATGCCTGCTGCGCGCGCCTTCTGGGCAATTCGGGCGATCAGTTCCTCAACCTTTTTCCCGACAATCATCATCATGTCGGCAAACTCATCGACCACCACTACGATAAAGGGCAGCGTATTTAACTCTGGAGCAACATCTTCAGCTGAGACTGGCTGATAGAATGGGTCTCTCAGTGGCTCACCCCTATCTATACCTTCCTTAACCTTACGGTTATAGCCAGCGATATTACGAACCCCCATATGGGCCATCAGTTTATACCGTCGCTCCATCTCAGCAACACACCAACGCAAAGCATTGGCAGCTTCTTTCATATCGGTTACAACCGGTGCCAATAGATGCGGTATGCCATCGTATATCGAAAGCTCCAGCATTTTCGGGTCGATCATAATCAACCGTACGTCTTCCGGGCTGGATTTAAACAGCATGGACAAAATCATCGCATTGATGCCCACTGACTTACCCGAGCCGGTCGTACCTGCTACCAATAGGTGTGGCATTCTTGCCAGATCAACAATCACAGGCTGTCCGGAAATATCATGACCCAGTGCAAGGCTGATCGGTGACTCAGCATTATCAAATGTTTTAGAAGCAATTATCTCACTGAAAAATACGGTTTCACGGTCATCATTAGGTATCTCGATACCCATGACCGACTTGCCGGGAATCACTTCCACCACCCGAACACTGACCACCGCCAGTGAACGAGCGAGGTCACTGGCAAGATTGGTAATTTTGCTGGCTTTGGTGCCCGGGGCCGGTTGAATTTCAAACCGGGTAATCACTGGGCCCGGATGAACAGCAACCACTTCCACATCAACATTGAAGTCTTTCAGCTTCAGTTCCAGCAGTCGGGACATTTCATCCAGAGACTCGGGGCTCATGGCCTTGCCGGAATGACGTGCTTCATCAAGCAGGGAAACGGTTGGCAGGCTCCCTAGAGGCGTATTTTCCAACAGGGGCAATGTCTTTTCTTTTGGTGGGGGCGGAACGATAACCGGCGCTTTTGGTTTCTCGACGCTCTTTTCTACAACTTTTGGCGAAACAGGTGCAGTATCTTCTTCTTTCAGCTTTAATGCCGGTTCCTGTTTTCGAACAGGGATGATGCTCTTCTTTGGTTCCCTATCCGCCCTAGCTTCGATTTTCTCTTTCAGGGACAGATAGAGAATAACAGCCCGCTCTTGGCAGAAGGTCGCAAAACGCAGACTCCAATAGCCAACACTGTCCATCAAACGGAACCAGGAAAGGTCAGTATAAAGTGTCATGCCAAGCAGGAACAAAGCCATTAGTAATAATGTACTGCCTGTCACATTAAAGGCTGGCAGGAACTGTTGAATCAGCAGTTCCCCAATGATACCGCCACTGGATGAAGGAAACAGTTCACTGAGCGCATGATAATGCAGTGACGCCAGAGCAGCGCCTGAAGCAATGGCAAGAATAAAGCCCATGCTGCGAACCAGAAACAACCAGGAATTCCACTCGCTCAGTTCATGCCGGTAGCGAAAGACTTTGATCGCCTTTAAAACCAGGATAACAGGCACCATCCAAGCCAGAAATCCGAAAAGGGTTAACAGTAAGTCCGCAGACCAGGCACCAATTCTGCCAGCACTATTGACAATATTTTTTGCCGAACCAACGTAGGACCAGCCTGGATCCACCCTGTCATAAGTGATAAGTGCCAGAAACAGGAAAGCCGCCAGTACCAGCCAGCCAAACATAATTCCTTCACGCACTCGTGATGAAAGGGTCTCTGTCACCGTTTCTCCTTGAGTTAAGCGCTTGCGTCGCCGAATGGAAACCGACTCTTCTGAAGGGCCACTTTCCGATTGACTGTTTTTCCTGCTAACCGACTCTGCCATTCGGCTCCCTGAGATAACTGACTATAAACACAGTAGTTTAACGTGAAAAGATAACACGAGCCCAGAACCGCCGACAATCCTGACGCACACTTCAACTACCTGATCAATATCGGCCAAAGCCTGCAGGATGAACAGGTTTTGATAGCTCTCAATCGCTCAGCAGGGTATTTTAGAGCGCTATTGTTTTTTTAAACAGTGCGCCACAGCTATCTCTACCCTTCACCCTGATAATACTGTGCTTTCAAACTCTGCAGGTATTTTATTTTCATGGTTAGGACTGAGCGACACTTTCAGCTCATGGCTGTTTAGATTTAACAGCCCAATACATGGCCAGTATGAATGCTTCGAAGATCACTTTTCACTTTTCCTCAAACAATAAGCCGTAGTCCGGATGTCTCTCTTGGGTTGCTACTGATCATTCTCATCAGCAGTATTGTTTTCTCGCCGTTGATTATTGGCTACCAGTCTCTTGCAGGCACACTCTTCTCTTGCCTTATGATTGCCAGCTTTGTATTAACCCTTGGCGCTCTTACGGAAGACAGCCCGAGAATACGTCTATGGCTGCAAATAACAGGTATCACCATTGTTATACTCAGGGGCTTTGCAGAGTTCCCTCTATCACCACAATGGCTTCCCTTCTTCACACTGATTGCCAGTATGTTGTTCCATCTGGGTATGATGCTCATGCTGATCAGACATTTGTTCAGCGTAAAACCTCAGGCTGAAAAGCTGCTGGCAGCCATTAACTTCTATTTATTAACCGGCATAACCTTCAGCTACCTCTACCTGATGGTAAATCTGGTTTCGCCAGGTGCATTTGATCTGTCCAGCCAGAGCATCTCCAGCTGGCCAGACTACCTCTATTTCAGCTTTGTTACCCTGACCACCCTGGGTTATGGCGATATTCTCCCACTGAGCTCTCTGGCTCAGAGCCTTGTGACACTGGAAGCGGTTATTGGTGTATTAAGCCCTACCGTTATGATTGCCCGCTTTGTCGGTAAGTAACCATCGCTGTAAACCTTCATAGAGAAAAATCAATAACCTTTTTTAATCCCCCCTGGGGGATATGCAAAGTGACTGTTTGACTCTGACCCACTGATTTATTCTGGGAGACTGACCTGTTGCAGGGATTATTTTGAACCACAGAGATCACAAAGAGCACGAAGAAGAGCTTTCTTTCCTTTGTGCCCTTGATGATCACTGTGATTCAGTCTTTATCTCATGAAAATAGGGTAAATACTTTAATGTAAACCTTACCTGTTAGCCCTAGGGGCTAATTGTCAACAGAGCCTAGTATTAAAGTCTTGCGAACTCTTATAATGACTGGTGATCAGGATAGGTGACGCTGGGACTAAGCAGCACATTGAAGTGCTCATCATCAATAAACTCTGTTGTGATTACCCTTGACTCACCTTCTGAAGCCACCTGCGCAAGCACCAGTTTCTTGCCATCAAACTGGCCTTGATAATAGGCGAGGCCATCCATATTGCTGCCAGAAACACGCATTCAAACCTTGAATAACCGGTATTATAAGTAAGGAATCCCTGCATTCGAATGGGCGGCAAAACACCATCAATTTGATTAGCCGTATACAACGCGATAACCCCCTTGCCATCATTGACCAGTGTCCCTGTCTGAACACCCGACACTATAATCTTTTCATGCTCGACCAGAGGGGTGGACTTAACATGGAACTCACCAGTAAACGCTTTCAGAATTTTCTGATACATCATCAGTCTCTCATCATTTCAGCAAGTAGGAGATAGCGATCATTGTCATGAAGCCCCTTAACGAGACGATCTGGAATGGCCTCAACGCCATTCATAGCCCCTAAAAGCACGCCGGTTAAGGCAGCCCTGGCCATGTTATTACCACCACCATTAATAGCTGAAAGCACTCCCTGTTCAAATTGATCAGGAAAGCGATGCATAAGATAGTAGGCACAGGGAATAACATGAATCAGTTGGCAGTCCATACCGTAGACCTGACTAATGTAAAGAGCAGGCTCGACCCTGACATTATCAGGTTGCCAGGCAACACGCCCATTTCCCGGGGTCAACAGGTTATCGTAGCGTTGAACCACAGCCATTATTTCGGGGCTCTTCACCATGCCCGTCAAATGAGCAGGAAGATCATCCAAAGGAATACTGTTTGCCATTGCCTGCACAACAAGCGAGAAAACAATCATATTCTGGCGAATAAACGATTCTCGGTAGAGCGCCTGAAGTAGTTTCCCAACCGTTTCAACCAGTTCAACAGGCTCATCAATCACCAGTGCCAGAACCGCTGCCAGCTGGGCACCTTCAGAAGTATCACAACCCGATGCTGCTGCAGGATCTCCCCAATGCACCCCCATTCTCCGTGCCTTGATAAGATCGACCATCAGCTCATCGGTATAACGCCCTGAAAAGGACTCACCGGATAATGGTGCAAAAAAATCATCCAGACGCTCCAGAAAATCCGCCTGATTAAAACCGTCACAGCTGGCGAGAGATTCAATCAACAGGACAATAACCTGCCCTGACTGCGAAAGATCACCAGCCCTGACTCCCTGTTCATAACGGAAATGACTGATATTAGCAAAGCCATGACTACCATTGACGGCAGGATCCTGATAGTCATCGATCCATGAGCCATAGTCTTTTTCAAGTTGGTTTAGATCATAGTACCACTGGGTACCTACACCCAGGGCATCACCAATCAGCAAGCCAAGAGTGGCACCTTTTACTCTGCTGAGTTTATCAATGTCTGGAGGGTATTCTTTGGCAATCGATATTGATCTCATAAACCAGCCCCTCATATGCGCTGTATACTGGCTTCAGAAACATGATAAGTTTCGAAGCTCTTGTCTAATGAACATAGCTGAGTTTATCAATATGAAAAATTACAGAGGTGCAGAGAGGCCGCTTCAGAAAAATGAACACCGTGTTTCTGGTATACGAATATATACGACTGTTTAAATACAGTGGGCAGAGTATTGTTGCTTAAAGTCCACACTATTTATATGAGAATAAATTCATGGAATCTGTACACGGCCACAATGTGCTCAACCTGGTGAAGGAACAGGAAAGCGCACTGACCAGAGATGCACTTCTGGTAGCCATCTCTGAGCAGTTTGGTGATACCGCTCGCTACCACACCTGTTCAGCCAGAGACCTGACCGCTGAAGAATTGATCGACCAGTTTGTAGAAAAAGGAAAATTGGTAGAAGCGGAAGGCAGCATCCAGTACAAAGGCTGCAATTGCCACTGCCATTAAAAATGACACCACTAAAAAAGCCCGTCTAGCGGGCTTTTTTAGTTTTTTGGAACGTAATCTGAAAAGTGACCAAAACAAAAAACCGGCAGCAAGCACCGGTTTCAAAATTTTATTGTTGTCGCCTGTGTCATCTTCGTGGCCAATGAATTACCTCCCCCGCAATTCAAAGGCCTTTAACTGGAGAAATCCCCCTTGTTTTTCCTCCATCAGGCATAAGCCATATTACGTATTGTTTTTTATGACATATTGACCCATGTCAACATTACATCACCTTGACAAAAGTTAGCCGAATTCAGCCCTTAGTATCATGCTGTTTCGTCAGCCCTTGGGGCATCGGCCACTTAACGAACCACTCACTGAAAAATCATAATAAAGACAACCAGACATGCCGATACCAATTGAACTAATAGTATAACTTGTAACCCTCGGAAGGAACCATGACAATCAGGAAGCTACCCATCATGATCCTGCTGGGATCCGGCTTGTTTACTTTATCAGTAATGAGCAGCTCCAGTGCCAAAACCTCTGTCTATACCATTGATGATGATCATCAAACCATTGCTGTTAAACAAAGCACATTAGTAATGAAGCCAAATGTGGCCAGATCTAATAAGGATCTGATTGAGCAGGCGCTCCAATATGGAATGCTCGCCGACGCTTATCAGAAAAGCGCCCAGGGTATGATCACTGAAGGCTATCGTTATCAGCTTCGACAACTTTATCTGACATGGCTTCCGAAAGCACTTGAAACTCCGGGGCAGACCATTGAGCTGGCCAATGAATCGATCTTACGACAGTGGAATGATTTACTGGACCAGGCTGAGTACCCTGACAGCCAGAAAGTACAATGGATAGACATGCTTAATGGGCTACTGACAGAATGGTCTGACAAGCATCAGAAACAGGCATTTTCACTAACAAGTCAGGAGACAATCCTCAGCAAATTTAACAATAAGCTGGGGGAATGCAGTCAGCATTTAAGTAAGCCTGCCAGCCATGACTTAAAGCAAACCGCCTGCCATAGCATGGGAAATATCACCCGTCAAACTACGAACCAGGAAGGTTCTTCTGAAACGTTAAACTCTGCGATGAAGACAACGACCTACCGCTATATCGAAAACCTGGAAAAAGTAGAATCACTGCCCTACTACAAGACCTACCTTGAAAGCAGAACTGCTTTTAACAGCATTCTCCGAGAAAGAATGGATACCGGTTACAGTTATCAGCAGCTGGCTCAAATACTACAGCTTGCGGGCATTGATTACCCCATCATTTACCAGCACATTCGGGAACTCTCACTCCGCCATCCTGGCTTTTAATACATCGTTTCAACCGTTGTTCATGGCTTTTTGTTTAGCAGAAAGGCATGAACGGTTACACTCCGCTATTTAATCGAGTTAACGATTAATGGCACTGAAAGCAACGATATACAAAGCTGCAGTCAATATTGCGGATATGAACCGCCATTATTATGCAGATCATGACCTGACCATTGCCCGCCACCCTTCAGAGAGCGATGAGCGAGCAATGCTTAGACTATTGGCATGGTCCTTACACGCATCTAAAGAACTTTTGTTTACTCGTGGTATCAGCACCGACGATGAGCCGGATATCTGGCAGAAAAATCTCAGCGGTGAAATTGAAACCTGGATAGAACTGGGTCAACCCGATGAAAAAAGGCTCCGTAAGGCCTGTGGTCGTGCCAGACAGGTGTTTATTTATAATTATGGAGCACGAACATCTGATATTTGGTGGCAGCAGTATCAGGAAAAAGTTCAGCGTTTCAATAATCTGCATATCTATCGAATTCCGCCTGAAGCTACTGAACTGGTTAAACTGATTGATAAGACCATGAAACTGCATTGCGTTATTCAGGATCAACAAATATCCATTGGCAATGACAAAGAAAACCTGTCCCTCGAAATTTCTCAGCGCTTTCCACATCACTGAAAACAATCTGTCAAATGGTTAAACCTTTTGGTGGTGACTATCCTGAGTGGGATAGAACATCCCCCCTACTGGGGGGACTGTATTTTCCCAATATGCCAATGGTTCCCTCATGCGTCATAACCTCTACGCATTCCCCCACAAAGGGCTTCGACACGGTCTTACGTCTTTTTTAACAAGTCTGGATACAACCGATGTTGAGGATCAGCCTGCAATGAATAAACTTAAGCAGCAAGCGACAGAGCTGGCATTTATGATCAGAAATCACTCCCAGTCAGAAAATGAAATACTGATGACCTCTCTCGCGGAAAAAATGGATCACAGTTTAAAGACGGACTCTGATGTCAAAGAGCACCAGCAGCTGGATCAAAAGATTTCCAAACTGTCGGAACAATTTTCAGAATTACCTGAGACACCAACAGATGAACAGTTCCTGCTTATCCGGCAGAAGGCAAACCTGTTAATTCCCGAATTGTTGGAGCATATGCAGTCAGAGGAAATCCGCTTCCTTCCACTTTTCTGGAAATACTACAGCGACAATGAACTGAACAAACTCCATGATCAGGTTATGTCCAGTATGAATCCGGATCAGATAGCGCTCTGGTTCAAATACATTGTTCCTGCTCTGAGTCCGAGCGAAAGAACTGGGCTAATTAAACTGTTGAAAGCCAGTGCCCCAGAAGATTTTTTTAACCAACTCATGAAAATCGCAGAACGCGAGTTAAAGTCAGTAGAGTTCAAGCGTATCAGTGAATTATGAGCATATACGCCACTAACTTAACGGTACAACTTCCAACCAGAATGATTGCACAGGTGTCTGCTCTGGCGCATCCCCATAGGTTCCGACAGAAACATTGAAGCGCAGGCGCGAATCATTAATGCCCTGATCGTTCAAGTGTTTCTTGATAACATTTTTCAGCTCTTCCATCTTCTCCTGCCAGGCATCCAGTTCAGCCAGTGTGTCCGGTACAGAGCTGTGAATGATAAGCAGAGCATTCATTGCAGTATCACTGCTCATCGCGGCAACAAATGACTTAAGATCAGGACTTTTGGTCAAACCACTTCTTTCAATAAGCAGTTTTATTGTACCGCTGGATTGTTGCAACTCATTCACACGCTCAGCTTCATACTTATGAGGCTCAAACACATCAACCAGGGTATAAATGCGGCCGTTTCCCCGCCTCACAGAATAGACAGAATAATAACCTCCCTGCTTTTTCCCTATATAGAAGGCCTGTTCTTTATCCTGACCATAGAGGGTTGATATATTAAAAATATCATTTGCCCAGAAGTTACTGGCACCGCAGGAAAAGCTGCGACATTGGAAAAGTGTCTCAACGCCAAGATCACGCAGCTTATTGACATAAAAGTCATAGCCCTGACTACTACTGTGACCTGAAGGTAATAAATACAGAGTTCTGTTCAGATGACCATCAAGCCACTGCGCCCCATCAGAGGTAACAACGCCGTTAACTCTTTTCATCCGACTGGTGATGACCGGGTGATTCTGTCGGTCTTCCTCAACAGAAAGCTGCGGGTTCGCATTGGGATAAGGAGGAAGCTCAGAACCATGGATGAACTGCAAAGGCGTCATTGACAGTAACAATAAACAACCTCGCAAAATACCAGAGGTTGCAATACGCCTTTGATGAGTCTTGAATCGAGCAAGACACCGTGTAGTCACTTTATTCATAGAACAACCCAAGGCTTCCCCCATGTACTTCTCAGGGTATCATAACCCACCACCAAAAACCGAGTTAACAATCCCGGCAATGGCTTCAACCTGATCATCCATGTGAAGATGATGGTTACCGCTCATGGGATGAAATTCAATATTCGGCAGTCGGTCCTTGTATTGCTGGATCGCATCATGGATAGCACCATGATCAACATGGATCATATGAGCAGGACAGGTAATCTGCTGTGGAAAGGCGAGCGCCTGCTCCAGACTGAAGCGAGCGGGAGATCCCAGTTTTAAACGCGGATCAGAGGTCCAGAGCCAATCATCACCTACCTGCCGTATTGAGCGTTCAACCAGTAATTCAGAAGACGCTCTGGATACCTTGAACAGGCTCATGGCACGTGCACGAATGGCCTGCTGTTTGGAGCGATATCGCGTTACAGGCAGTTGATCTATGGGTGTTCTGCGCTGATTAATATAGTCACGTAATGCCGTTGGCGCATCTTCCGCTTTTCTGGGCCAGGGGAACAATCCATCAATCGCCACCACCCCACTTACCTGCTCTTTCAGGACTGAACCCGCAGCCATGGCACTGACCACGCCCCCCATTGAATGACCAAGCAGACCAAACCGGTCAATTTGTAGGGTTTCGGCTATGTAGACCAGATCTTCCACATAATGCCAGACATCATAACTGAACCAATGAGGGCGATGATCAGAAAGGCCATGACCAGCCTGATCCACTGCGATCAACCTTACTCCCTTGAGCTTTGCTGCCATGGGCGTGAAACTGGCCAGATTATCCAACCAGCCATGAAGGGCTATCACCGGATGTCCCTGGGGATCTCCCCACTCCACGGCTGCAAATGTCAGATGAGGTGTTTGAATGCTCAGTTCCCTTGGCTGCATCGAAGACTCCTTGTAACTCAAAGCAATGACTCATTAAAAAAACAAGATCGCACACTCGAGAATGAATACCATGGCCGATCTGATCAAAATAGTTGAATATTAACACACAGAAGGAACATGAAAATAAGGGGTATCTGGAATGATCAGGGAGTTAGAAAACGAAAACAGTTCCTGAACAGCTGCCCACTTCACACGCATGGACAGCTCAGCGGTCAGCCAGCTACTTTGAGAGTCGCAGCAGCTCAAGAATACGAATGAACAAGTTGATAATGGCCAGATATAGCAAACCACCAAAATCAATAGCCTGATCCAGCGTATCACCACAATCTTGCATATCAGCCCAGTGATAGCCAATATAGCCACACATACTGATAGCAATAATCCAGTGAAAAAAATCACCACTCTGGCCAAACAGGATAATCCAGCCAAACTCAATAACTGCGACAGAAGAAACAATCACAACGAGTATAGTGTGAAGACGCAGAAATAATTTCGGCAAAAGGGTTGCGGCAATAATCATTCCGAATGTAGTCCATGCTGTATACTGAATAGCACGAATCACCTCTTCACCACTGAAGTACCCAAGATAAATATTTAACAGAAAGCCTAAGGTGGAGGTCATGATGCTATAACCAATAAAACTGAAAAGCGGCAGTTCGTAATACAACATAATGCCCATCCCAATTCCGCTCATCACAAAATAGAGAAGCAGAAAGACCCAAGGGTTAAGTGCTGTCAACCATTCAGTAGGAAAATACTGCACAATCCAATAGTTGAGCAGAAAACCCCACATCAGAACAAGACCAACAACCAGATTGAATACCGATTTGCTGACCTGCCTATCCTTAAGAAAAATCAGAGTCAGATACTCTGTAAAATCCCTCTTCTGCCCCATTTCCATAAACACCCCAAACCAAGATAGTATAAACGACAGCCCACGCTTAGATGGCGGCGAATATTACATTATGTAGAGGCCGAATGAGGAGTCAGTGTTTTCCTCTAAAAAGATGAGGCAACATCGTTACAGAGCAGGCAGCGAATATTAACCTCCGCCAGCTAATCATCAAGAATAGCAACCGCCCGTGTCCAGCCTGCAGATGCGCCGCGGATTTTCACTGGAAAGCATGAAACCATAAAGCCTTTATCCGGGAGCGCTTCCAGGTTATGGAGTTTTTCCAAATGACAATAAGCCATATGCCTCCCTGCTTTATGGCCTTCCCAGATCAGCGAAGCATCTTTTGTTTCCTGGTATTTTTCCGCAGTATGAACAAATGGAGCGTCCCAACTCCAGGCATCCGTTCCAGTCAGCTTTACACCTCGTTCAAGGAGATAAAGTGTGGCTTCCAGACCCATTCCGCAGCCGGAAGACACATAGTCATCATGCCCATACCGGCTGCCTGCCCTGGTATTGACCACGACAATATCCAGAGGCTGAAGCTCATGACCAATCCTGATTAACTCTTTTCTAACATCTTCGGCAGTGACAACATAACCATCTTCAAAGTGCCGGAAATCAAGTTTCACACCATTCTGAAAGCACCACTCCAAAGGAACCTCATCTATGGCTATGGCGCGTTCACCGTCATTCATCGTGGAGTGAAAGTGGTAAGGAGCATCGAGGTGAGTACCGTTATGAGTAATTAACTCTACTTTCTCAATGGCCCAGGCTTCTCCATCTGGAAGATCCTCCTTAACCAGACCCGGAAAGAATGGAGCGATTTGCGAAAAAGTATCCTTGTGACTCATATAGGTTATTTTTGGGCCATATCCAACAGGGTCCGATATCACATCATTCTCAAGATACATTGAAATATCAATCATCCGCCTGGCCACAAAAACGCCTCCTGAAAGTTTTTAAAATACTTTTTGAAAAAAATACAATAGCAATGATGCAGACAAAATGTATAACCCGCTTTACCAGTGAAGTATCAACAACACTGATCATTCAAAAAGTTCAGTTTATTGAATGATTCACTAAATAAATATGATTGGATAATATAATAGATATAATCCAGAATTAATCATACATTGATAAGAAACGCAAGCATCAGGAATTGGATATAGAGGGAACTCTACCGCTAACACCAACGACGGTAGAGTGAAACCTTCAGGCAGCACCTTCCTGAGGTTTGGGTTCGAACATGGGAGGCAACAACGGCATTTCCATCGCCTGATGAACAAGCGCCATAATATCCATTTCACAGAGACGATGAAGGACTGACAGGTCATCAATCACATAATATAAAGGTTGGAGAATATCAATTCGATAGGGTGTTCTTAGAGCTGCCAGAGGATCAAATGCGGTTCTGACAGGAATATCACTATCCAGCGCATAACCTGTTTCCCCATAACTGGACAGTATTCCTCCACCATAAATTCGTAGCCCTTTGGAAGTGTCGACCAGACCAAACTCCACCGTTAACCAGTATAACCTGGCAAGATAAACCCGCTCTTCCTTGGTTGCAGCAAGACCCAGCCTGCCATAGGTCTCAGTAAAATCTGCGAAATCCTGATTGGTCAATAATGGGCAATGACCAAATATTTCATGAAAGATATCGGGTTCCTGCAGGTAATCCAGTTCTTCGCGTACACGAATAAAGGTCGCAACCGGAAATTGTTTATCCGCTAAAAGCTTAAAAAAACTGTCAAATGAAATCAGTGCCGGGACTCTGGCAACGCCCCAACCGGTTTTACCTTTGAGCACCTGATTAATTTCATCAAGCTGGGGAATACGGTCAGATGGCATTGCCAGCTCTTCAATACCATTCATGTACTCATCACATGCCCGACCTTTCAATAACTCAATCTGCCGGTGATACAGGATACTCCAGGTTTCATGCTCCTCTTCCGTATATTCAATAAAGCCCGACTCATCAGGCTTTCTTGCCTGATATTTGGATGACTTCATAAATACTCTCCCCGACCTTTTTGACGGGATAATAAAAGGCAAGTATTACCCCATCTGATTGAAGGTTCGTTCCCTGAAAAGCCCTCTAGTAAACTATAGGCCACCAGCAGTCACACTGTCTCCATTAAAGGGCTAAGCTGATTTAAAATCAGCATGTTAACCCTGAATAGAATTAAAGAACCCCCCTGCGTATTTGATCCCGTTCAATACTCTCAAACAGGGCTGTGAAGTTACCCTCACCAAACCCTTCATCACCTTTTCGCTGTATAATTTCAAAGAAAATCGGCCCGATGACCGTCTCTGTAAATATCTGTAGCAACAGGCCGCCATCTTCTGTCGGTGCCCCATCCATAAGAATGGCGTTTTTCTTAAGTTCTTCTAAATCTTCATGGTGCCAGGGTAGTCGCCCGGGAAGCATCTCATAATAAGTTTCTGGAGGAGGTGTCATAAAAGCAGTGCCACTGGCGCGCATTGCCGGAACACTGTGGTAAATATCCTTTGAATACAGAGCAATATGTTGAATGCCCTCCCCCTTGTATTGCTTAAGGTACTCTTCAATCTGACTCTTATCATCGGATGATTCGTTAATGGGTATTTTGACTTTCCCACAGGGACTAGTCATGGCCCGGGATTTCAGCCCGGTTAACTTACCCTCAATATCAAAGTATCGAATTTCCTTGAAATTAAAGATATCTTCATAAAAAGAGGCCCACTTATCCATATTCCCCTGATGAACATTGTGGGTGAGGTGATCAATAAATGTAAGACCAACCCCCTCAGGCTCTTGATCAACACCTTCGATGGGTACAAAGTCCACATCATAAATGGACCCCTTGTCACCATAACGATCAACCAGATAAATAAGACTCCCACCAATGCCAATAATGGAAGGAATATTTAATTCCATCGGCCCACTTGTGGTCGGCCCAGGCTCACACCCCAACTGGAGTGCCCTTTCATAGGCAAAAGCGGCATCCTCAACCCTGATGGCAAAAGCACAGGCACAAGGTCCATGTTCACGGGCAAACTGCTGAGCAAAAGAGTCAGGCTCACCGTTAACAATAAAATTGATTCCCCCCTGACGATATAAGGTCACTTCCTTTGAACGATGTCGAGCAACTGGTACAAATCCAAACTGTTTGAAAAGGTTATCCAGAGCCACTGGGTCAGGCGCCGCATATTCAACAAATTCAAACCCATCAGTTCCCATTGGGTTCGTGCTGGTAATCTTCGTCATTTTGTTCGTTGTCATGCTTCGTCCTCGTTTACATTCCAGCCACAGTATAGAGAAAGTATACGTTTGGCCTGATGCAAAAGCCTTGCGATCTATAGCCTGGTTACGCAAGATGATACAAAAGCTTTGCATATGTGAATTGGCGGAGCCAGCAAACTGGGCTTACACTTCCTGTCACAAACAGCTGGACCTGCAGTTTTGTATAGCTCCTGTCAATAAAATCGGCAGAAGCTCTGATAGCCGGAGGCTGTTGTTTCAGGCTCTGTTGACATGAAGCTCCAAACCAGTGGTATCCGGCAGAAGGATTCTGGCTGGTACTGAAGGGAACGTTAAATCAACAGCCCCTAATAGAAGAACATTATTACCCCGGTTAGAACAGATGATCATCACGCATGTATCTGTATTGAAAAGAAGAGCGGTAATAAGGCAACGAGGGATTGGGCGATGAACAGGAATGTACTGGACACATACGACATAAGACTTTTGTCTGCACTTCAGCAGGACGATGCACTGTCATTGCAATGTCTTGCTGAGCTGGTAAGCCTCTCAGCCTCACAATGCTCTCGCCGTATCAGCCGGCTGAAAGCAAAAGGCTACATACATAAACAGGTCACTTTACTGAACCCACAAGCCGTAGGTCTTGACGTTGAAGCCTTTGTTACCGTTTCTCTGGATAATCACACCCCGGATTCAGCAACCCATTTCAAAGAGGCCATTCTGAAAATGCCACCCGTTATGGAGTGTCACGCCATAACGGGCAGTGATGGTGATTATCTGTTAAAAGTTGTTGCCAAAAATCAGCAGGCACTCTCGTTTTTCCTGATGGAAGAGCTCATGAAGATAACAGGAGTCAGCCAGATAAAAACCGCTCTGGCCCTTTCAGCCATCAAGTCCACCACGGCACTTCCGCTCAGTCTATAGAGGGTATTATGGAGTTCCCGATGAAGTTTACTCTGACTGGTACCGGTAGCGTGAAGGGATGTCCGGTCTATGGGTGTGATTGTCCTGCCTGTATAAAAGCAGTTATGGACCCATTTCTGCGCCGCCGGCCTGCATCTGCAATCCTGCAGTCAGAAGGTGAGCAAACGTTGATTGATGCGGGATTGACAGACCTTGAAGAGCGTTTCCCTCCAGGATCGTTGAAACAGATTTTATTAACACATTACCATATGGACCATATTGCAGGTCTATACAGTTTACGCTGGGGAAGCTCCCTGAAGATTCCTGTGATCGGTCCGGATACATCTGATGCACCAACAGACCTGCTGAAAACCCCTGGCATCCTTGACTTTTCTCCGACGGTGACTCCTTTTGCTCCCTTTCAGCTGGAAGGTGTTGAAATCACTCCCATTTCGCTCAGTCATTCTCGCCCAACCGTTGGTTATGTTTTCCATCGCAATGGCCGCAGGCTTGCCTATCTGACTGATACATTAGGTCTGCCAGAAGAAACTCTGACTTTCTTCGCAGAGATCCCACTCAACATCATGATCATTGACTGTAGTTATTCACCCGATATGGCTGATCCTCCCGGATCTCATAACAGTCTCAAAGATGTCATTGAGCTACATAACAAAATACAGCCCTCCCGAACGATTCTTACCCATATAGGTCATGAGCTGGATAACTGGATGAATACCCATCCGCTGCCAAAAGATATTGAGGCCGGGCATGATGGTCTGGTGATTACGCTGTAAAAAGTGGCCACCCTTATTCGAAATAATTCATTATTTGTTTTATCAAGCTCAATATTCAATTTTCGTACCACCAAGATCAGCACCTATCTTCGCCATAACACCCCTTAAATAGAAAAGCTGCCATCATATAGCGCCCTATTCAACAAGCATAATTAAGGCCTCAAACCGGACAAAATGCCGACCTTCAACTATGTTGAGATATCGTTGTTAACATGTACTCAATGATGTTCACTGTGAGTCCGGGACTACCTGTCAGATTCATGGTGGTTTGGAGTTATCGCTATGTCTGATTACACCGAGCTGATGGGTGAGTTGCTGGAACTGGGCATCAATGCTAATCCCGCATTTCCATTTACTACCTGTATACTGGACTCCTCTGGTCAAATACTCGTGACTGCCTGTAACGCCTGCCATATCAGCCCTCTCTATACCGCTGAAGGGCTTGCTCTACACTTACTCGCCAGTGAGTTTGATTGCCATAAAAAACAGCCACTTACTTTGATTACAACGTCAGAACCGGATGACCTTAGCTTAATGGCAATCTTCTGGGCTCGTTGCCAGGGAATTCACATCGACGAGATCATTTATGGCGTTTCAAGAGCAAGCCTGAAGAAAATCTGGACTCAAGATCCCAGCCAAGGTCTGGATGAAAACCTAAAGCGTTATCCCGATGATTTCCGGAACAGTCTCAGTATTCATGGACAAATACTGGCCGATGAATGCTATGAAGCCTTCGAAGAAGGCAAAACGATGTTTGATCAAGGCGATGATCCCGTCAGAAGCATGGACATTGACCAGTACTGGATGACCGGAGACTGGTTAATTGATGATTGGGAAGAAGAAATAGAGTAGAGAAGACTCCTTGAGACAGTCCTGGAAAATTATGTACGATATTTACCACTTAAGCGGTAAATATCGTACTTTCAAGCAGTTAAAGAATATACTCAGCGTGAAACTTTAAGTGATCCTCTATAAATGTAGCGATAAAATAGTAAGAGTGATCATAGCCTTCCTGCATTCGCAACGTTAATGGATAACCCACTCCTGATGCAGACAGCCTCAATGCCTCAGGCTGTAACTGTTCTGGCAGAAAGGAATCCTCACTCCCCTGATCAACTAATGCAGGAACATATACAGTCGAGGTTTTTATCAACTCACTGGCATCATATGTTTTCCAAAGTTCACGATCATTGCCCAGGTATCCCATAAACGCTTTTTGTCCCCAGGGGGTGTTCATCGGGTTACTGATTGGACTGAAAGCTGAAACTGATAAGTAACGGTCAGGATTTCTAAGGGCAATAGTTAAGGCACCATGCCCCCCCATTGAGTGACCGGAAATACTGCGCTTTTTGCTGACCGGAAAATGTTCTTCAATCAGGTCGGGTAATTCAGAAACCACGTAATCATACATACGATAATGCTGACTCCAGGGAGACTGTGTCGCATTCACATAAAATCCAGCCCCGAGACCAAAGTCATAGGCTGCTTCAGGATCATCTGGAATGTTATCCCCTCTTGGGCTGGTGTCAGGCGCAATAATCGCAATCCCCAACTCTGAAGCAATACGCTGGGCCCCCGCTTTCTGCATGAAATTCTCATCAGTACACGTCAGCCCGGATAACCAGTAAAGAACAGGAACCGGCTGTTCCAGACTTTGGGGTGGAAGATAAATGGCAAAACGCATAGCACAACCAAGACTTTTTGACTCATGAGTGTACTGCTTATGCCAGCCACCAAACAGTTTGTTACTGCTGATATTCTCCAGGGACATATTTATGGCTCAGTAAGGAGCAGCCCCGCAGCTACCAATAAAGCAGCAGGGCTATTGTGAAAAGAAAGGCTACCAGGGCCTGTTGACACGTCGTAGCGGGGCTATAAATGTAATTATTGCTGGTAATGAATAACCGACCGAATGCTTTCCCCCTTATGCATAAGATCAAAGGCAGTGTTAATGTCCTCCAACCCCATCGTATGAGTAATAAAATCATCAAGTTGAAATTCGCCAGCCATATATTGCTCAACGATTCCGGGCAGTTCAGAGCGCCCTTTAACCCCACCAAAAGCAGACCCACGCCATACACGGCCAGTAACCAGCTGGAATGGACGGGTAGATATCTCCTGACCTGCACCAGCCACCCCAATGATCACGGATTCACCCCAGCCTTTGTGGCAGCACTCCAGTGCAGAACGCATCACGTTAACATTACCGATGCACTCAAAGGAAAAGTCCACTCCACCATCAGTCATCTCAACAATAACGTCTTGAATCGGCCTATCATAATTCTTTGGATTAATACAGTCTGTGGCACCCAGTTTTTTTGCGAGCTCGTATTTGGATTCATTGATATCGACACCGATGATCCGGCTGGCACCGGACATAACAGCACCAATCACCGCTGAAAGACCAATGCCGCCCAAGCCGAAGATAGCAACAGTATCCCCTTTCTGCACTTTGGCTGTTTTAAGCACTGCCCCCATACCGGTAGTTACGCCACAACCGAGCAGACAGACTTCCTCGAGAGGTGCTTCCGGATTCACTTTGGCCAGAGATATTTCTGGCAATACAGTGTATTCAGAGAACGTCGAACAGCCCATATAATGATAGATTGGCTGACCATCTTTGTAGAATCGGGTTGTGCCATCAGGCATCAGGCCTTTACCCTGAGTTTCACGAATTTTCTGACAAAGGTTGGTTTTTCCAGATAAGCAGAACTTGCACTCACCACATTCTGGGGTATAAAGAGGAATGACGTGGTCACCAACCACAACACTGGTCACACCCTCACCCACCATTTCAACAATACCGCCGCCTTCATGACCCAGTACTGCCGGGAAAATACCTTCCGGATCATCACCTGACAAGGTAAAGGCATCGGTATGACAGACCCCGGTCGCAATGATTCTTACGAGCACCTCACCTGCTCTCGGTAACATTACATCAATCTCTTCGACAGAGAGAGGCTCACCTGCTGACCAGGCAATAGCTGCTTTAGATTTAATAAATTGATCAGACATAAATTTTCCTTTAGTACTCAATTCCAGCATCAGCAGAGCTGAGAGCCTGGCCATTGGCGACACGCCTTTTCCAACTATTGTATTTATTATTCAGCCATTGATAATCCACCTGATTCGAAAATCATTTTTACCTGAGTGCAATAATGTATTCTTTAGAAGGTATTACCGAATTTGTAACCGTAGCTGAGACGCGTAGTTTCACAACTTCAGGAAAACGGCTGGGCATTTCAACAGCCCAGGTCAGTCGTCAAATTAATCACTTGGAGAACAGACTGAAAACAAAGCTGTTTTATCGAACAACCCGTAAAGTATCCATGACTGAAGAAGGCGGCATTTTCTATCAGCACTGCCGCCAGATTCTCAATAACCTTGAAGATGCAGAAAGAGCGATTTCCAATCGACAGGAGAAGCCTCAGGGTCTGATAAAAATGACAGCACCCGTTGCATACGGTGAGCAGTATGTTATGCCAGTCATACTGGATTACATGGAAATGTTTCCGCAAATCGAGGTTAGTTGCAACCTGACCAACCAGACTCTGGACCTGGTTCAGGAAGGGTATGATCTGGCGATTCGCCTTGGCCATCTGAAAGATTCATCAATGATCGCAAAACAGCTCTCGACACGAACCCAGTTTGTCTGTGCCGCTCCTTCCTACCTTGAACGTCATGGGACACCACACACTCTGTCAGAGCTAATTCAGCACAACTGCCTGACCGGTAACACTCCCTATTGGCGGTTTATGGAAAACAGCAGGCAACGAACGATAAAGGTCAGTGGCAACCTAACCTGCATGAGTGGTCATATCCTGACAGATGCTGCGAAACGGGGCATGGGGCTTGTGCAATTACCCGGTTACTATGTAAGCAACGCTATCCAATCACGTGATCTGATTGTTTTACTGGAGCCATTCTGCGAGCCCAGAGAAGGTATATGGGCCCTGTATCCGCACAACCGACAGCTTTCACCAAAAATACGGATGCTTGTAGACCTGCTGGCAGAGAAGTTACCTGTGGTTTGACCAATAAATTTTTGTCATGAGGGCTGATCACAGACCTAATTGAGAGCGCCCTTTGATCCATATAAAAAAGGCCACCTTTCGGTGGCCTTAATCACTCACTCAGAATAAGACAGAATCTTATTCGTTGTTAAGCAGGATATTAACCTTCCCTCTTTCTTTTAAACTAGCAAGGTATTCATCAAACATAACCCGGCCATTGCTTGCCGCTATGAATTGACCCAACCCCTTTAACTGCTCAGGATTTGCCGCGGCCTCGCCCGGATAGATAGCACTCAAGGCAACAATGGCATAATCGCCATTGGGAAGAATCGCGGTATCATAAGATACGCTCATACCAGGATGAGGCATTTTGAAAGCTTTTTGAAGTAATTGAGCAGGAACATCAGCCTTATTTCTGTTGGTTTTCAGGCTTTCCACAACCTCTAGCTTCTGCTCATCAGCCAGTACTTTCAGCGAAGAACCTGACTGGAGTTTGGCAATCAACTCTTCAGAACTTGCAGCCAGTTGTTCCGCGGCACGGCTATCTTTCAATGTTGCAGCAATGGCGTCTTTAACATCAACCAATGGGATCAATTCAGGCTTCTTGTGATCTTTGACTCTGAGCACAACAGCCTGTTCAGGTGTAATCTCAATCAGCTCACTGTTAGCGCCAAGATTCAGGACATCATCACTGAAAGCCGCAGCCGATACACGGCCATCACTAGCAATACCTGAATCAGCACCATTACGACCAAAAGGCTCACTGGTCATAATGTTAAGACCTAGCTGCTCGGCAGGCTGAGTCAGATCAGAAGCCTCAAAACTGATATCAGCGAGCTGCCTTGTCTGCTCCAGAAACAACGAGTCAACTTCGTTTTGCTTGAGCGCTGTTTCAATTTCTGCACTCATTTCATTCAGTGATGGAACATCCACTTCATCACGAGAAGTGACTGTCAAAATCTGTAGGCCAAAGTCAGTTTCAATGGGCCCGGACACCTCACCAACACCAAGCCCGGCTACCGTATTATCGAACTCATCACCGAAGAATCCTGGCTCTACAGCCCCAAGATCACCACCCTTCTCAGCTGTCATAGGATCATCAGAATAGGACCTGGCCAATTCAGAAAAACTGTTTCCAGCTTCCAGTTTAGCGACAACTTCATTAGCCCTGGCCTTTGCCTCATCGAACGAGCGATCTTCACCAGTCTGAATCAGAATGACGGAAACATGAGCGTTATTTCCAGACTGCTGCTTCAACTGCTCAATACGGTACTGGTATTCCGCTTTAATATCTTCAGCCGAAACATCGATACTTTTGGCAATGTCATTCTTGTTCAGAACAACATAGTCCACCACAACCTGTTCGAGCGTCATGAACTGATTCGAATTGGCATCGTAATAGGCCTTGATTTCATCATCAGAAGGCACAATAGCTTTTCGAACCTCATCTGCAGGCAGAACGACCCAGGCAAGGTCTCGAGTCTGACCTTCAAGGCTTTGCAGGCGCTTGAGTTCTTCCACGGTCACAAACTCGGTATTCGCAACCCCGGAGCGCAATTGAAGCAATAGTGTTTCTTCACGGATGGCGTCTCTGAATTGAAGTGGCGACATACCATAACTGCGCACCATCATCTGAAAACGATCTGCATCGAAGCGGCCATTTTGCTGAAACTGTGGCATGGAGACGATCAGCTTATCAATCTGAGACTGGCTGATGTCCATTTTTTGATCTTCAGCATTTTGAAGCAACAGCTGACGATCAATCAAAGCTTCCAGAACCGAGCTTTGTAATAACTGATCATCCAGCATGGAGGGATCAAACTGCCCACCCATTTGCTGAATCAAGACCCGTCTCTGCTGATCTACAGCCTGAGCCAGCTCTGCCCGAGTTATATCCTTACCATTCACTGACGCCACTTCTGGATTGTTTGGATTGGGCGCAAGTGTTTCGAGGCCAGTAATGGCCATCATAAAAGCGATGATGCCGACGACAACAAATGTCACCCAACTCTTCGCTTTGTCCCTCATCGATTGCAGCATATAAACCTCAGGTACCAGGGCCGCTGAGACAGCAAAGTAAACCCCTTATTCTTCACCCCCGGTGATGAAGACCGGGCTTTAAAAAAAAAGCGCATCATCGGATGCGCTTTCTCGTGAACCGGCAGACAACTCCCCTGAAATAATTCATGTGGAACCCTGCCTTGTCCACCTGATGAAATAGAACCGATAGAAAGCCCTACGGAGAGTGCCTTATCAGTTCACGGCATCCTTAAGAGCCTTACCAGCCTTGAAGCTTGGAATTCTTGCAGCAGCGATTTCAATAGGCTCGCCTGTCTGTGGGTTGCGACCAGTACGAGCGGCACGCTCTTTCACAGAAAATGTGCCAAAACCTACCAGAACAACCTGCTCACCATCTTTCAGTGCACCAGTGACAGAGTTAATCACGGCGTCCAGGGCTCGACCAGCGGCAGCCTTAGAAATGTCTGCAGATGCAGCGATAGCATCAATAAGCTCGGACTTGTTCACTCTATTCCCCTTCTAAGTAGGATGCGATTTCAATCATTAACAGAGGATAGACACAGAAAGCGTGCTGGCAACTGAGTAATTTGCCGGTCTTCTATCATCTACCCAATCGGGTGCGACCGCTATGCTGCTGCATTTTCAAGTGAAAAACAAGCACCACACAGGCACCTTCGTGCTTAATAGCCTGCCAACCAGCCAATTTAATCTCTGACCACTGAAAATAATCGCCAGAACTCACTTTGCCCGATGGAAACCAGTCGTACCGACCGCGTAACGCGAGCGATAATACCGAGGCAGTATGAAGTCTGATAATCTGCCGTCAAGCAAATTGTCTAACTATATTCATGAAGTCTGGCGGAATGACCGCCCTCCCCCAAGATTCTGAAAGCACTTGCAATCATCCAGGGGGCTGATTAAATCGGGGAAGCAGTTAGTTCCTGTTCGGAGGGTCATTAGAAAGCAAATCACCGGTTACAGCATTAACCTGCTCGGTTATTCCGGTAAAAGAAGATTACTTTTATCCGCATGTAGCCAAAGCTGCTTAACACCTTTGGTTCTATGGCTCAGACCTAACTCCTGATCCGAAGTAGCGGCAATTTATACCAATCGTCCGACGGTTCTGTCAACTGAAGAATCAACCGGAAAGCCCCGTCATTACTGAACGACCGCCCAAATTAGAACGGCCATTCATAATCAATGATCAGTGAGTATTGACACGATCATCATTTTTCTGCCCGGATTTCTGTTCAGAATCGGCAACTTCCAGTGCTTTTTCCGGCAAAGCTTCAGGCATATACGACAGGGCAACCTCCAGAACTTCATCAATCCATTGAACTGGAATGATCTCAAGATCGGCCTTGATATTGTCCGGAATCTCCTTGAGGTCTCGGCGGTTTTCTTCAGGAATCAGCACCTTCTTAATACCACCACGATGGGCTGCCAGCAGCTTCTCTTTAAGACCACCAATTGCCAGCACCTGACCTCTCAGTGTGATTTCCCCCGTCATGGCAACATCAGCTCTGACAGGAATACCAGTCAGGATCGATACCAGGGCGGTACACATGCCCACTCCCGCACTTGGACCATCTTTCGGTGTCGCGCCTTCGGGAACGTGGATGTGCAGATCATTTTTTTGATGAAATTCAGGATCAATCCCCAACGCTGCCGCACGGGAACGAACCACCGTTAAAGCTGCCTGAATCGACTCCTGCATAACGTCGCCCAGAGAACCGGTCTTGATGATCTGACCTTTACCAGGTACTGCTACTGACTCAATGGTCAATAGTTCACCACCCACTGAAGTCCAGGCCAAGCCTGTTACCTGCCCGATTTGATCCTGATCTTCAGCACGCCCATAAGTAAACTTGCGAACACCCAGAAAGTCTTCAAGAGCCTCTGTAGTTACAACACTCCTGCGATCCTTTTCAGAGAGCGCTTCCTGTTTCACAGCACGGCGACAAACTTTGGCAATTTCACGCTCTAATCCACGCACTCCCGCTTCTTTGGAGTAGTAACGAATGATATCGAGCACTGCATCATCGTCAAAGGAAAGCTCACCTTTTCTGAGGCCGCTGCGCTTGATTTGCTTGGGAATCAGATAACGCTTGGCGATATTAAGCTTCTCATCCTCGGTATAACCCGGGATACGGATAACTTCCATACGATCCAGCAACGGGCCTGGAATATCCATGGAGTTAGACGTGCAGACAAACATGACATCCGAAAGATCGTAATCCACTTCCAGGTAGTGATCGTTAAATGAGTTGTTCTGCTCAGGATCCAGCACCTCCAGCAAGGCTGAAGCGGGATCACCACGCATATCAGAACCCATTTTATCAATCTCATCCAGCAGGATCAGAGGGTTTTTAACTTCAACCTTCGCCATCTTCTGGATCAGCTTACCCGGCATGGAACCGATGTAAGTCCGACGGTGACCACGGATCTCGGCTTCATCACGAACCCCACCCAACGCCATCCGGACAAACTTACGGTTGGTAGCCCTGGCCAGCGATTCACCCAGCGACGTTTTACCAACACCAGGAGGTCCTACCAGGCAGAGAACAGGCCCCTTCAGTTTACGAACCCGCTTCTGTACAGCGAGATATTCCAGTATGCGTTCCTTAACTTCTTCCAGTCCATAATGATCGGCCTCAAGAATATCCTGGGCACGTCTCATGTCGTGGCGAACTTTGCTGCGTTTTTTCCAGGGTACACTGAGCATCCAGTCAATGTACCCACGAACCACCGTTGCCTCTGCCGACATCGGTGACATCATTTTGAGCTTTGCCAGTTCCGCCAGTGTCTTTTCCCTGGCTTCCTGGGTCATACCTGCCTGATCAATTTTTGCCTTAAGCTCTTCCAGCTCATTGGGGGCATCGTCCATATCGCCCAACTCTTTCTGAATGGCCTTCATCTGCTCATTCAGATAATACTCACGCTGGCTGCGCTCCATCTGCTTTTTAACGCGACCACGAATTTTCTTCTCTACCTGAAGAAAATCCATCTCTCCCTGCATAATCCCGATCAGATACTCCAGACGATCACCCAGATCTTCGATTTCAAGCATCTTCTGCTTGTCCTCGATTTTCATTGGCATATGCGCACTGATGGTATCCACCAGCTTGCCAGGGTCTTTAATCCCAGACAGTGAGCTAAGTACCTCATTGGGCACCTTCTTACTCAATTGAACATACTGTTCAAATTGTGACATTACAGATCGAACCAGCAACTCACCTTCCCGGTCACTGATTTGCTCTGACAACTGCTCATGTACTTTAGCTTTTACCAGCCCGTCATCTTCATAGATGGCATCAATGGTTACTCGAGTTTCACCTTCCACCAGAACTTTTACGGTACCGTCTGGCAGCTTCAGCAATTGAAGAATACTGGCCACTGTACCCACAGAAAACAGATCTTCCACCTGTGGATCATCGGTCTGTGCACTTTTCTGAGCTACCAGTAGAATTCTCTTATCCCCTGACATTGCCAGATCCAGCGCCTGAATGGATTTTTCCCGACCAACAAAGAGCGGGATCACCATATGTGGATAGACCACAACATCACGGAGGGGTAACAACGGCAGATCGAAGCTCTCTGATGGTTGCAGGGTATCTTTATTATCCATAGCTCAGCCCCTATATGTTCATTACCAGTAAAGCCTGCCATATACCGGCCTGTTCACCGGATAAAAAATAGAAAAATGAAAACCTGGCAGGCATTCAGGACACGATCTATTACGTGCTTAATACATGGTCAGCCCACAGCAGGAAACACCTGAAATACAGTCTCAATCACCTGTAAAACTGGCCATAGTCTCTAAGATGGGGCTTTTCCAGCTAAATTACAATAGCCGTGTCTTTTCGTCCTTTGAAAATCGATAAAGTTCCATTAACCAATAACTTGTCTGAAGTCTGACAAAACTACGCGTAATAATAGGCTCACGAATTAACGAAACACTTAATGATCAGGAACGACCCTGCAAGCGACTACAGACGTATAAATTGAAATCAATGCACGATAGTTTATATAATTTCAACAAAACAGCATCAACTGGCCTTATGAAGCCACAAAAGAGTAAAGCTTCAAACCAAAGAAGTCTGCAACATCAAGAACTTGCAAAAGATCGGGTTTCAGGTAACATACAAATCATTCGGAAGAGACGTCGCATCGGCTCTTCAGGAGAGTCGGAGCGTAGCGCAGCCTGGTAGCGCACCACAATGGGGTTGTGGGGGTCGGAGGTTCAAATCCTCTCGCTCCGACCAAATCTTTTACCCGCCATCATGGCTAATACCCTTCTCCCTTTATCCACAATCAAATCATTTCCCATATTTGAAAGTCTGGTAATACTTTTTAGTCGAGCTGTAGACGGCAAGCCCCCCCTGTTTTCGCTATTTACATAAGGTCATGAACAGGCCCTTAAAAAATATCCAGCTGATCCGTTTGATAATCAATCTGCAACTTCTCCCATCCAGCTAAATCCTGAAAACTGTTATGAAAAGTCTGAGCCAGATGGGGAACCTCCCGATTGCTGGGGCTATGCATAAAAAAGTAAGGGCACTTTCCTTCAGCAATCCACTCTCTCAGTTTTTGTTTCCAGGGTTCAAGGTACGCTTCATCACACCTCATATCACCCAACCCGATGAAGCGAACAACGGGAAAATCGCCGGTAGCAATAGCATGAACGGGTAAGCGGGGCTTTTTGCTTTGAGCATCTTGCTCTACTTGATTTCTGGCAGGCCTGCTAAACAGGGAGCGGCTGTCAAAACAGACACGATTCATATTCAAACTCATCAGCAGATGGTTAAGCCGACGCTCTTCATCACCCTTATTAAAAAAAACCGGATGACGCACTTCGACCGCGTAAGAATACTCTGATGGAATAGAATTCAGGAAACGCTCAAGCTCAACAAAACGGGAGGGAGCAAACGCTGCGGGCAATTGAATCATAAAAGGGCCAAGTGAAGCCTTCAAAGGCTCCAGCCGCTCAAAAAACTGTAGCAGCAAGTCATTGCTGGATAAATGACCGGTATGAGTGACATCTTTTGGGAGTTTGAAACTGAAACGAAAACCGGGATTCAACTGGGACTTCCAGCTGGCTATGACTGCCTCACTGGGCAACGCATAAAACGTTGTATTACCTTCCACCGTATTAAAGGCCGAACTGTAATGATTCAGAAAGCTTTTACTGGAAGCATTCTGCGGGAAAAGACCTCCCAGCCAATCCCGATTACTCCACATGGGCAATCCAAGAAAATAGGGAGGTAGAGACATTATTTAAAAACTCCGACTATATTTCTACTTTTTTTCGCCCTGCAAGCGCGTGAGCCAGAGTACCGCCATCGACAAACTCAAGCTCGCCCCCTAAAGGAACGCCATGAGCAATCCGGGAGGTCGTTACTCCGAGAGACTTCAGTTCTTCAGCGATATAGTGAGCAGTAGCCTCTCCCTCTACGGTTGGATTGGTTGCCAGAATCACTTCATCAACCCGGTTATCAGCCACCGTTTTCAGCATCTGCTCAATGCCAATATCTTCAGGACCAATACCATCAATAGGCGACAAGTGCCCCATCAGGACAAAATAACGCCCTGAAAAGCCACCCGCCTGCTCAAAAGCCATCACATCCGATGGATTCTCAACGATACAAAGAAGCTTTTCATCTCTACCAGGGTTAGCGCAGATCTGACAAACCTTCTCCTCAGTCAGTGTCCGACAGTGCTGACAGCGCCCAACACCTTCAGCAGCCTGTTTGAGAGCAGCAGACAAGCGCACAGCCCCATCCCGATCCCTTTCCAGCAAATGCAACGCCATTCGCTGAGCAGAGCGCGGTCCAACGCCCGGCAGGCAGCGCAACGACTCCATCAATTCCCTGATCATGGGGCTGAACATAATGTAAACCTGAATCAAAAAATAAGGCTTCCCGACATCAATCAATAATTAAAAAAATCAACAAAGATGCCGGGAGTCAGAGATTAAAATGGCAGCTTCATGCCTGCTGGCAGCCCGAGCCCTGAAGTCAGCTCACCCATTTTTTCCTTGCTATTAGCTTCAACTTTGCGGACCGCATCGTTGACAGCTGCCGCCAGAAGATCTTCCAGCATTTCCTTGTCTTCTTCAAAAAGACTTGGATCAATCTCAACCTTCTTCACATCATGACGACCGGTCATGATTACCTTAACCAGCCCGGCACCTGCTTCACCGGTAACTTCTGCATTGGCCAGCTCTTCCTGGAGCTTCTGCATATCGTCCTGCATTTTCTGGGCCTGCTTCATCAGATTGCCCATGCCACCTTTAAACATATTGACCTCTGCACAAAAAACACCCAAGGAAAGCCATCAACATTTGCTGACCACCCTCCTCAAGCTTTTACTTGATGATATTACCCACTGGCTGAATCGAGTCATCCAGTACCATGGCAGAAAACGTCTCGACAAGACCCTTTACTCTGGTATCTGAATAAATACTCTCTCTGGCCTCCTGAAGACGTTCAGCGATTTTCCGCTCCCGCCAGGCTGCAGGAGTTTCATTAACAATACGACCAGTGTCAATTGACAGTTTAACGGACTGTTCAAAATAATCACACAGTGCCTTTTCCATACGCTGTCGATGGGTATCGTTGTACAGGGTGCTACGCTCTTCATCCAGGCGCAGACTGATACCGCCCTGCTCACTACCAGCAAACTCACAATGAGAACCAATGGTTCCCGTCACCCCACCCAGGGGAAGACCACGAAAAACCTGAACCCAACTCAGCTCATCCAGCTGTTCAAAATGCACCCTGTCTTCTTTTGCGGGCAATTCAACAACAGCCCTGACAGGCGCATCAGATACGACAACCTTAGACTCAGCAGCTGGCAAGCGCTGAGGTTCACCAACCATGGAATCCGCGTGATACACAGCTGGAGTATCCATTTCTTCCTGAGAGGCCGCTCCGGAAGACCAGTGCTCCTGCATATCATCAAATGAGGGACCGGTATTATTGCCATGATGCTCATAAACAGGTGTTTCATAGGGAGTCTGATCATAAGCCGACAGTGGAACCTCTTCCACAACCGGTGGGATATCCGCAGTTACGACGACAGGTTCGGTAACAGGCTCTGACGGTAATGCCTCTTGCCGCTCTTCAACAATGGCAGGAGGTTCAAATGAATCCTTCTGTACACGACTCCGGGCAGAAAGATCATCTGATACAGACGCTTCCTGAGCCATTGCCGAAACTTCTGACGGATCAGCAACAGGCTCAGGCTCCGGATCAGAGGCGCCTTCTTCATCGGAAGCGCTATTATGAGATGCTGAGCCTTTAGCTGATGAAGAGCCCTCCGCTGAAGAAGAGCTACCGGCTGGCAAAGCTGAAACAGCACCAGCACTTGACACACCTGTAACATTTAGCGGCCTGGCCGCTGCCGGGGCACCATCAGGCCTGAAGGCCAGCATGCGCAATAAGGCCATTTCAAAACCACCACGGGGATCCGGTGCCAACGGCAAATCCTTCTTTCCTACCAGACCAATCTGGTAATAGAGCTGAACATCCTCTGCTGTCATTGACGCTGCCAGCTCGACAACCTGTTCACGGTCACCCTGACTGTTATCAACAGCGTCAGGAACGGCTTGAGCAATGGCAACCCTGTGCAACAGGGAGAGCATGTCATCCAGCACCGCCAGGTAATCCGGCGAGTGTTCGGCCAGTGATGAGACAGAACCCAGAATCTGAGCAGCGTTGGCAGTGGAAAGCGCCACAACCATCTTCATTACCTGCCCCTGGTCGATAGTGCCCAGCATTGCCCCGACTTCAGCCTCACTAACCCGACCATTACCAAAAGCAATGGCCTGATCCGTCAGACTCAAGGCATCCCGCATACTGCCATCAGCAGCACGAGCCAACTGCCAGAGAGCGGCAACATCATTAGGAATATGCTCCTGACCGAGGATATTCTCCAAGTGACCGACAATGCGCTCCGGCGTCATATTTTTAAGGCTGAACTGAAGGCAGCGGGACAAAATAGTTACCGGCAGTTTCTGGGGGTCTGTGGTTGCCAGCAAGAATTTCACATGAGGCGGCGGCTCTTCCAGCGTTTTCAACAGCGCATTAAAACTGTGAGCAGAGAGCATGTGCACCTCATCAATCAGGTACACCTTATAACGGCCACGGGTCGGCGCATACTGGACATTATCCAGCAGCTCCCGGGTATCCTCTACCCTGGTCCTGGAGGCTGCATCCACCTCAATCAGATCAACAAAGCGGCCATCATCAATCTCTTTACAGGCAGAACACTGGCCACAGGGCGTAGAACTGACACCCTGCTCACAGTTCAGACATTTGGCAAAAATACGAGCAATCGTCGTCTTACCAACACCACGCGTACCGGTAAACAGGTAGGCATGATGAAGACGATCCTGATCCAGAGCGTTAACCAGCGCCTGAAGAACATGAGACTGCCCTACCAGCTCTTTAAAAGAACGGGGTCGCCATTTGCGTGCAAGAACCTGATAGCTCATTGAGTAGCGTCAACACCTGATGTCAGAAATAGAACAGCCTTGAGCGGCTTTTCACAATTAAAGAGTACCTATGCTAACCAAGAAGCCTTGAGATTGCACGATCGGGAAGAGTTTGGATTTGAACTTGGAGGAAAATCGCCGGAGAACCCGGAAATAATGGAGGCGAACCCTACCAGCCACACCCCGGCACATAATGTCACTACTACCGTTGCTCCCTTCCGGGCCTGGCGGGGTTCGTAGCTGATTATTGCGGGGGGACCGGCAAGGTCCGCCATAGAGACCAGGACATCGCGTCCCGATGCAGCGCATTCTCCATAAAACCCGACCTGACGTCAACTGCCATCTCACAGAACATACTAAAGATACTTATCGTAAATCATTACCCGCCTGATTCCCGCATTCACCCTTGATCAAACATAGCCTTAGTTGTGTGGCAGGCGCTACAAAGAGCCGAGAACCTGAACGAGATGTCAACGATATATGATTCCATATGACCAGGAAGTATTGGAGCGATGATATTTCATGGGATGGAGCACCTACTATTCAAAAAACAGTAGAAACAATAACACCTATGACTTGCCAGTAATGCCGCTACTCTTGTCAGCTCCAATGTGAGCAGGTTAAGAAAACCTGAAAACACGATCAAAAATTACGGTTGGAATTGCACAAAACAACCATTCATAAAGTCCAGAGCACTTTCCCACCACATTTAGCCCAACGGTCAGCATCAGTAAAATCCCTTCTTGAAATTGCATCAAAAACCAATTGATTCAACAACTGTTGCGCTTCAGCCGGAGTGGGTGCACCCAGTTTTATCCAATCCTCAACACTATCAACATCCCCAGCACGCAGGTTAAATAGTAGACCTACATGTAATGGGGCTTCAGAAATTGATATACCCATATAACCTATCCATTCTTTAAGGCCATACGTATAACGGCTTTTACATGCAGCAAAAACACCACTCCAAAGTAATACATCATTGCATGGCGCACCGATTTCCAGCCACTGTTGAAAAAGACGAAACTCTCCCCTACTGGCAGCTGACCGAACCCCCTCTAGCTAACTGCCCTTCACTTAGCTCTGCTCCATTGCGGCACCAGTATTCGACACCACGAAAATAACCACCTCTTTCAAAACTCGACACTGCCGCTTCAAGACCATCCGCCAGGATTGATGGCTGTAGAGGCACCCCCAGTCTAATTATTTCAGCAACTAGATCTATTTCATTCTTTCTTGAAGCAGATACTAATACGCCCTTTAATCCTTCCCGCGATTCTTGAGGAACAATCGCCCCCCTCCTTCTCCAGCGCCCAGCAAGTTCCACATTTCCAGACCCCAGCGCATTCAGCAACGCTTCATTTAAAGCTTTCTGAGCCCTGTCATTCACCCGTACCCCAGCTTTTTTCCAACGATAAACTTGATCGACATTCTGAGACTCAGCGGACATTGCAAGTTGTTCAGACATAGCATTTTGCAATTCATCTAAATCTCTCTCCCCGAACAACTGTTTCCATTGATTTAAAGAATCCAAATCACCTTGACTCACACAATCGTGCATCTTTTGCTTTACGAATTTACGGACTTCAGAAGAGATCTCCGCCCCTAACTCAATACATTTTTTCATTGATTCAAATAATGGCTTACCAGACTTATAAGTTACGGTCAATGAATGCATTAATAATTCATTGCAGTGCTTCTGGGATAATTCTGCACCTAACGTTACCCACCGGCTTTTCAAGCATTCATCAAAAATTCGACGTCTTTTAGTAATAAGCTCTTTGATGTCTTTAAACAACATATTATCCATTATCGCTTGAAGCTCATCTGTCTTTTCACCGCCTGCAGCAAAGTATTTTTTAAAATCATCTGGATACTTCGAGTCTTGTTCCAACAACCATTCCCTTAAGTCATCTCGCTTTTCAGACGTCAACCTTGCACCGTATTCACATAGCTTTTTGACATCATTTACGTTGAAATTATAGCGCTTGACAGATTCAACAAGAGTGTCGTTCAATTCGTCTTGAATGAGCGATGGATATGTACTGCTACGTTCAAGTTTGCTTCCTGCCCAGCCCAATAAACTCTTTAACGGTCCATAGAATTCTGTTTCATTTTCACATTTTATTTTTTTATGAACCCGACCAACTGCGACTGCTGAACGCTCTACAAGAGAAGTCTGCACGCATTGCCCTGACTGGTCAAGCAACCATTTAAGGGCAACAAAGTTGATACATCCCCTATCGTTAAAAACAACTTTTTTGATTTGTTCACTGATTGAAACAGCATAAGCATTCAAGCTACCTGATAGAGAAGAATCAGCACCTATAGAAATCAAAACCAACTTACTCCAGAGTTTTTTTTTAAAACACGGGGATCAATAGTGAATTGACCCTACCAAATCTGAATAAGTTCAAAACTACAATTTATCTGGAACTCATAAGTCAACTCACCCCAATAACCAGTGGGTGGAACAGAACCCCAAAAAATCATACATAACAATGTTCATTCTAAGAATTTACAAGGTACTTTCAGCTATAAATCTGAACTCTAAGCAAGCACTCTATTCTAATAAAACGTGTGTTCGATGATAAAAAGTTTGGCCCCAGTCATCCAGCTATCTTTCGGGCATCAAGCCAGAGCCAGCGAAATAGAGATTCCCGTATCTAAAGCGCAGCCATCATTTTCTAAGCATCGCTCTCATGTTAATGAAACAATACCCAATACAACAAACAACAGCGCAGCCCCACGGTGAATCCATTGCAGCGGCAGCCTTTTTGCTAACTTCTCACCAAAAAAAACCACAGGAATATTCGCCAGCAGCATGCCCAGAGTCGTACCAACAATCACCAGTATCATTGAGTCATATTCTGCAGCCAACAGCACCGTCGCTACCTGAGTCTTATCTCCAATTTCGGCAACAAAGAACAAAACCAGTGTCGTAAAAAATACGCCAGAGCCACTAATTAAAGCCTCTTCCTCATCAAGTTTGTCAGGAAGCAAGGTCCACAGGGCTACCGCAAAAAAAGAGCCAGCAATAAGATATTCGAGAAAATTCGGTGAAATAAAACCTACCACCCAACTACCAAACCAAGCCGCAGCTGCATGATTAAGCAAGGTAGCAATAAGGATAGCAATGGAAATAAGCCAGGGCACCCGGAAACGCAAAGTCAGCATAAGAGCAAGCAGCTGGGTTTTATCGCCAATTTCGGCAAGAAAAACCACAAGTGCAGAAAGAGAAAGGGTTTCCATAACAAATCCAGGCGGGAGCAGAACGCAGTGATACAGCCAATCTCCCGCCATGTGAGTCAGCTATACCACAGGTCTTGCCAAACACTAGCCATTGCATTGAATGGGCTTGTGCCGTTATCGCCATGAACATTGAGGCTCAAGTATGTTGACGACAACCTCTGAATACAGAGAGACTACTCCCCTGAGTGAGGGGAAACATACAGAGATAAAAAAGAAAAATCAAACCCGCAAAATCAGGCAGCACTGAGTGCATAACCAAAGGTTTTCTTCAACAGCTCAATATACGCTTCATCACGGCACAACGTCTTACCTGGACTGTCTGAAAGTTTGGCAACGGGCGCACCATTCAGCTCCGTTAATTTCAGAACGATATTGGGCGCTTTAAAGCCCATATCATTGGTGAGATAGGTACCAATTCCGAAACTGACACTGATTTTGCCGGCAAACCACCGATGTATGGCCAACGCTTTATCGAAATTGAGCTTATCACTGAAAACCAGACTTTTGGTACGTGGATCAATACCCAGTCGGCGATAGTGATCAATCGCCAGCTCTCCCCACACAAAAGGATCACCGGAGTCATGTCGCATACCCTGATAGGCCCTGGCCAGCTCAACATCGAAGTCTTTCAGGAAGGATTCCATACTGATCGTATCAGTGAGTGCAATACCAAGCTGACCTTTGTATTCCTCCAGCCAGACCTTTAGGGCATCTTTCTGACTGCTCCGCAGACTCTTGCCTAGCACCTGATGGGACTGCAGCCACTCATGAGCCATCGTTCCTACCGGTGGCAACCCAAGCGTTCTTGCCAGATTCAGGTTACTGGTGCCCATAAAGTTGTCCGGTAACCGATACTTCAGGCTCTCCACCACATGATAATGCCAGTCCCTGGAAAACCGCCGACGTGTACCAAAGTCGACCAATGTAAATCCACTATTTTCAGGAAGCTGATTCAGCTTCTCATCAAGGCGATGCTGGCCTTGAGCAATTACATCATCCTGCCCCCCATGACCATAGACGCTGTGACTATGAAGCTCACTAATAATTGCAAGCAGAAAAATTTCGAAGTGAGTAATTTCGCTCCACAACCCTTCGATAACTAACGACAATTGCCCCTGACTCTGTTCAATCTGCACCGCACCAGGCTCAAGCCTGAAACGCTCAAGGTAATCAATGAAATCCTCAGCGATAAATGGCAGAGTCGACAGCCACTCTAGCTCCTCTGAACCCAGACGCAGGTCACCCAGAAATTCACACTGCCTTTTAAGCTGCTTTTTAGATAGGGCTAACGGGCTGTCATTCCGGCAATGAAACTCCATGCGGGCCCAGGCATCTGGATAGCGATGCACCATGGACTGCTGCATAGTGTATTTATACAGATCGGTATCGAGAAGAGTGGGAATGATCGGGCTATCCATACACCTTTCCTTCAGATAGCGCAGACATCACTGACAGTATCAGCAATTGTCAGGTCACTGGAACTTTCTATCAGAATAATACCGGCAGCTTCCATCTCAACAATGGCATCTGCAACCGATGATTCTGCCAGACCACGAGTAGCTGCACGGTTGACATACACCTGAAAACCCGCCTGTTGCAGCTGAAGAGCGGTGGTTTTCACACAGAAATCAAACGCCAGGCCACCTACCAATACGGTGTTAACGCCTTTATTCTTTAAAAATTCGATAACGCCCGTACTCAGTCTCTCTTCCAGATCATGAAAACAGGCACCATAAGGGTGAATATCCGTCTCAACCCCTTTCCAGACAAAAAAATCATAATCCGTGACATCCGGAAGCCCTTCCACCAGCTCAAAACCTTTTGTCCCGGGCACCGCGTGACGGTTCCAATGCAGGTCAACATTCTTGTAGCCAGTCATCGGCGTTAGCTGAGGGCTCTCTTCGGTGGCCACCCATACCGCATTGGCCGGATGGGCATCTTTGGAACCAACACGAATTTCAGCTAGCCGGGCCTGATGGTTCAGCTCCTGAGCGATCCTGTGACCATCAGGAACTGGCAGTTCATCCGGACAAAGTGGGGTGAAACACTGCTGGGCATCCACATCAAACGCGGCTATGGTCTTCCTCGACCCTATGGAGTACATTATTTTCACCGTGACAAAAGGAACTACATTCACTAACATAGTGAATTATGTTCACTAACCTGTCAACCAGAGACTGTTTCACAAGGAATCATCAATGAGCTTGAGCACGGCACTTATTTCTGTCGATTTGGTCGCATTTAAACTCGCCAGCAATAACCGGCTACAGGTGCTCACTCATCAATTACCTGAAACCCCATTACTTCAATTACCAGCAGGAAGAATCGACTCAGAACAGGATCAAAGCCTGCAAGATACGGCAAAACGACAACTGGAAAGATTTACTAAGGAGCCCGCGACTTATTATGAGCAGGTCATTACCATTGGTGATAACCACCGGGACTCAAGGGGCTGGTCTTTAACCGTTGTATACTATGCCCTGTTACAACCCTGCGACGAGCAAATGTTATCCGAGGACTCAAGATGGATTGATATTATTGATGGCAAGCCTGCAGAGCCATTGGCCTACGATCACAGCCAGCTAGTAATGGAAGCACTGGCAAGAATGAAAAATAAAATACAGTACAGCGCACTGCCCATTTACCTTCTCCCTGAAGCATTTACGCTCTCGGATATTCAGAACGTTTTTTCTATTGTCCTCGACAAAGCGCCGCCAATGCGCTCAATCCGCAATCGCTTTATTAATAGTGACCTTCTTGTCAATACCGGTCAGAAGCGCCATGGTAGCAATCGACCTGCAACACTTTACCGGGCTAATGCAAACTCAAACAACTGGCTATTTGACCGTTTGTACCTAACCACTCGAGCTTAGTATTAATAGCCGCTAGAAAATGATTTCAAAATGAAATAAAAACTAATTTAAACGTTCATATAAATAAAAAATTCACAAAAATTTGAAACTAACTCCTCTAAACTGAAAAATTTGACATATCCCCACCTTCAACTTTATTAAGGTAACCCATTTAATAACGGCTTAAGCAGTGGCCATATAATGAATTCCAATACCGACATACCTGTTACTCAACATGGATTCGTTACAAGCACCTCTACAACTACCCTCAACTCACCTTCAATTTCTGCATCTCAAACAGCAAAATGGCAACACCGGCCAGTAAGTACAACCACCCAAGTTTGTAACATATTACCCCCCCCACCACCATTGACGCCTGCACCACTATCTTGCGAAAGACTCAGTTCTGCGAATATTCAAGCGGCGTTCAACCCGTCTTTTACTCACAGCCTGCCAACCGGCTTCACACACCCGGTTTTTTTCCATCAGCCAAATCAAAACATGCCTGCTATAGTCGCTCCACCTTCACTCTACCCGGAATATTTCAGACCACCTTCGTTTCATCCTTCAGCCAGCCAGCCCAGTATTTTTAGCAATCCATTTTCGTTGCACCCCTCATATATGAATCAACGCATGCATGGAGAAAGCATCACACCAAACACTCTCCCCTGGCAGAGAAAAAATTCCAACCACCGCCCTACTCCTTATGCAAGGCCTAATTATGCAAAGCCAGAACAATACCAGAGCAGGTCAGAAAACAGATCATATTTTGTCGAAAAAGTTAGAACGCCTTCCATTGAACTCGCACAACTAAAAGGGTATCAAGATGATAATAAAGAGGTAGTAAAAATACTCAACTCATTACACAAAGAATCTGCCATTGGTAAAGTTTTATTCATCGGGCCACACAATAATAAAGGGCTCGCTTATTACGAAACCGCCCCCTTCTGTATCAAGTTCGATTTCTCAATTGATAAAGAATCGAAAATTCCACCAAGAGATATTGATCAGAGAGATTTAAGAATTAGAGGCACCTTCGAGTTCGACAGATCAAAAATGTCAGAATATGTAAACAAACACCAACCCGGTGCATTTCGACAGCTTAAATTACAAAAAGAACGTGGTGAGAATATTCCAATTCACATGAAAGGCACATCCCTGCATCGAGCTCCAGATAGTATTCCACATAAAATAAAAGTCATTGAGAAAAAAAATGATGAAGCTTAAATCTCTCTTTAAATCACCCACAACCATCAATAGACATAGCTAACAGGTAATGATTTCAAATAACCCAGCACCCAACATCTACAACCCCGAGAATACACAGAGTGTAATTTCCCCGGGGCTATCGTCTAATAACTGGCAGCAACGGCATGTACAACCAACACATGGACAACCGGGTATTTTTTTTGGTCCAAACGGGCAAGTCGCTACTACAACTTACCCAACCTGGATGCATACAACTCCCGGAATACTTCCTGTCACTTCGGTAAGTCCATTTCAGACAGCAGCAATAACATCAAATCAACCCATCCCGAATATGCCGTCCAGAATGGTCAGACCATTGAGCCAAGACAATACACCTCCATCGGTTGTAACAAGCTCATCAAGCCAACAAGCAATAGCTCATGCTCACGGGTCAAGCTTGAATCCCGAGCAACAGTCCGTATCGACGACAGAGCATGAGCCATTGAGAGCAGAAGCATCGGTCCAAGCAGCCGGTCAATTTTTCAATACATTCTCCCCCCATTATTTTTTTATTCCACCTCCCGGAACAATGATCCAAAGAGATACAGCAACACCGTACCCGTATGTGCCAATGGCCTCATCATTGTCGAATCCTTTTAACGCCACTTACCAAGAACAAATAAATGCTCTTTCCCAGAAAACAAACCAATGCGTTGAAGTCTACACCCAACAATCTGATGGACTGCTTGGTGCAGCTCCTTTCAGCGATATTGACGATCGAAAATGGGTAACAACCTGTCTTAGCCAAATGAATCACCAGACTGTCACAGGTCAGATATTAACAATCAGCAAGGAGAAATTAAAAGGACTTGGTTTCTTCAAACTACCCGATGAGTCTCAATTACCCATTAAATTCGACTTTCCATTGGCTACAAACCATCTCGACTTTCTAGACATAAACGGTATCAAAAGCTGTTCGGTTAAAGGAAAATTAAGAATGGATATGGAAAATGTAAACAGGTATATATATAACCACCCGATAGGAAGCTTCAGAGACCTAAGATCGCAAAACAAACCGGCTTGGTCAATACCGGTTGTTATGGAACCTACAGCACTTGTTCATAGAAATGGGTTTATGATACCCACGCCCAATATTCAGCAGATCATTCAACATTTAAAATCGCTGAAAGATAATACGGTAACAGCCAACATAGTATTCTTTCAGATTAACAGTAGAGGAGGAATCGCGAGCTATAATATAGATGGATTTGAAACTCGTTTTCTCTTTAGGCTTCCACAGGAACTTCAGCACACCCCCCAAGATCAGCTGTATCAACAGTTTGATCGTTTGAAAGCAAAAATTCATTTTTCAATGGACGACACTCAATTAACGGATTATGTTTGCAGTCTTGGAGCTGAGGCCTTTACACATGCCAAAGGCAGTAGATACAAATTACAAATTTTTGCAAGAGAAGAGAAATTAATAGAAAGAAATGATCGGCAGGTTTAAACCTGCCGATTTTAAACAAATAAACTACCTTTCAATTCGCCAGGTGGTCCCCTCTCTGCCATCCTGCAGAATAATCCCCTGAGCCGCCAGCTCATCACGGATACGGTCGGCTTCAGCAAAGTCGCGACTCTTCTTGGCATCGTTGCGCTGTTGAATCATATCCTCAATCACGGCGTCATCAACATCAGCACCAGACTTCAGGAACGCTTCAGGGTTACGCTGGAGAATACCAAGAACCCCTCCCAGCTTAACAAGCAGCGCCGCCAATGGCAGTGCAACAGCCTCGTCCTGAGCTCGGACTGTATTAAGATGACGTACCAGCTCAAACAATACTGCCAGCGCTTCTGCCGTATTGAAGTCGTCGTCCATTACCTTGAAGAAACGCTGCTCAAACTCATTATTTTCTGGGATAGCCACACCAGCCAGATCAAACCCCTTAAGAGCCGTATAAAGTCGCTCAAGACGAACGCCGGCTTCTTTCAGGCTATCTTCCGAGTAATTTATCGGGCTGCGGTAATGACTGGAGATCATGAAGTAGCGCACCACTTCTTCATCGTACTTATCCAGCACTTCACGAATAGTGAAGAAGTTGCCAAGACTTTTGGACATCTTCACATTATCAATGCGAATAGCTCCGGAGTGCATCCATGTATTTACAAACTTTGTGTCGTTACACGCTTCACTCTGGGCAATTTCGTTCTCATGATGCGGAAATGTAAGGTCAGACCCGCCACCATGAATATCGAACGTATCACCCAGACAGCATTTGCCCATCACCGAGCACTCAATATGCCACCCTGGACGACCATCACCCCAGGGCGAAGACCAGCTAGGCTCACCGGGCTTCGCGGCTTTCCACAGAACAAAATCCAGTGGATCTTCCTTCTGCTCATCCACTTCAATACGGGCACCTGCTTTCAGATCTTCAAGCACCTTGCCAGAGAGCTTGCCGTATTCGGCAAATTTATGAACCCGGTAATAGACATCTCCATTACCCGGCGCATAAGCAAAACCTTTTTCGATCAATTGCTCGATCATTTCAATCATACCGGGCACAAATTCAGTAGCCTTTGGCTCATGATCTGGCGGTAAGTTACCCAGTCGCTGAAAATCTTCCTGCATGGCAGCGATCATACGACCGGTCAGAGCCATAAAATCTTCACCATTTTCTGCAGCCCTACGAATGATTTTATCATCCACATCCGTAATATTGCGGACATAGGTCAGGTCGTAACCACGGGCTCGCAGATAACGGGCCACCACATCAAAAGCCGTCACTGTCCGAGCATGACCGATATGACAGTAGTCATAAACAGTCATGCCACAAACGTACATCCTCACATGGTTTCCATCCAGCGGAGTAAACGGTTCTTTCTTTCGGGTCAGGCTGTTATAAATCTGCAGCACTTTGTCTATCCTGTTTGCAATTGCCTGTCAGTTTTGAGGAATGGGAAGTCCGTGCTGCCGTAAAAATGACAACTTGTCCCAATATCCCCGTTGAAACACTATTTTTCCATTCTTGATCTGGAAGAACCCACACCCACGCAAGCCTAACGGGTCTTTCCACTCCAGGATCGCCCAGTCACGATCCTGAAAAATATGCTCAACAATACAGACCATTTCAGCAGTGGCAAACTCCTGCTCAAACCGTGAGCGTATCGCCACTTTACCCACTATTTCATCATTCGCCACCTGGTGATTGATGGCATCATCCGCATAAAAGCTGGCAACCAATTCAGCATCGGCCTTATTGAAAGCTTCAACCCACGCAGCAACAACGTCCCTGGGCTCCATGACGTACAACCTTTAAGAGTTCTAGAAACATAAGGGGCTCACTCACACCCCTTACTGAATATCAAATCAGCCCTTATTGGCCCAAGTATCTTTGAGGCCAATAGTCAGGTTAAACACAGGGTGTTCTGCTGAGTGGTCACAGCGGTCGGCCACAAAGTAACCTTCACGCTCAAACTGGAAAGTTTGCTCTGGAGCAGCATTCACCAGCGATGGCTCAATCCATGCCTGCATCACCTTCAATGATTCAGGATTAATATGGCTAAGGAAGTCCTCTTCACCACGATCCGGAGCTGGATGATTGAACAGACGGTCATAGATTCTCAGTTCTGCCTGCTGGCCATGGGTAGCCGACACCCAATGAATCACACCGCGGGGACGAATACCTTCGGGCGGATCTTCACCGACCGTACCTGGTACAAAGGAGGCATGAACCTCGACGATATTTCCATTCTCATCCTTAATCACATCGTCCGCCCTGATCACATAAGCACTTCTCAGGCGGACGTAATCACCGATAACCAGACGCTTGAACTTCTTGCGGGAAAGCATGGTATCTTCAGTAAAATCTTCATGATCGATATAGATCTCACGGGTAAACGGCAGAGTTCTCTGTCCCAGCTCCGGACGATTCGGATGCGCTGCTGCCGTCATCTCTTGGACTTCGCCTTCCGGCAGGTTCTGAATCACCAGCTTCAGCGGAGCAAGAACCGCCATGGCACGGGCAGCATTGGTGTTCAAATCATCACGAATGGCATGCTCAAGCATGGATACATCAGCAGTACCATCGGAACGGCTGACACCCACCATCTCGGAAAAGCGGCGGATAGACGCTGGCGTGTAGCCACGACGACGCATACCGGAGATGGTAGGCATACGAGGATCATCCCAACCACCCACAACGCCTTCATCCACCAGCTTTTTCAGCTTGCGTTTGGAAGTCACGGTGTAGTTCAGATTAGTACGGGCAAACTCATACTGACGCGGTCTTGCAGGTACTGGCAAATTATCCAGGAACCACTCATACAGAGGACGGTGATCCTGAAATTCCAGGGTGCAGATAGAGTGAGTAATGTGCTCAATGGCATCTTCCTGCCCATGAGCGAAGTCATAGCTGGGGTAAATACACCATTTGTCACCGGTCTGATGGTGAGGGACTTTGCGAATACGATAGAGCACAGGATCCCGAAGATTCATATTGGGACTCTGCAGATCGATTTTCGCCCGCAGGGAAGCCTTACCTTCTTCATATTCACCGGCCCGCATTTTTTCAAATTCGGCCAGATTTTCTTCGACAGACTTGTTTCTGTCAGCGCTCTCAACACCTGGCTTATTAAAGTCACCCCGGTTAATCCGCATGGACTCGGCGTCCTGATGATCAACATAAGCCTTTCCTTCACGGATCAGGTGCAAAGCCCAGTCATAGAACTGGTCAAAATAACTGGACGCATAACAAACATCTCCGGACCATTTAAAGCCCAGCCAGCGAATATCCTCCTGAATAGCATCCACGTAGACCTGCTCTTCTTTTTCCGGGTTGGTATCGTCAAAACGAAGATTACACTCACCCTGATACTTTTCTGCCAGACCAAAGTTCAGGCAGATAGAAGTGGCGTGGCCAACATGAAGAAACCCATTCGGCTCAGGTGGAAAACGGGTATGAATACGACTGACCCGGCCTTCAGCCAAGTCTTTTTCAATAATCTGTTCCAGAAAGTTTCTGGCTTTATCGGTAGCAGTCATTGTCACTGATGCATCTATGAAAGGTTACTGGCGAATACCGGCTATACACCTACGCCATAATCGGCTGAGACTACCATATCTGCAAATCCGGGAAAATAAGTCATTAGCCTACTGGCAAGATTTACTCCATTCATTCCGGGTATTCACTGATATCACGTCATCATCAGTAGTATAAGCTGGTCTGAACACAGGTATTAAGACCTCCATTGATCGAATAGGTTTTACACTAGTACGATAAACACCTAGAATCCGTGATTTTCCTGACCTGCCTCTTAGCCTTGCACACTCCCGCAAGTTATCAGCTTCTCAGGCAGGCTGACTGAATCCCTTTTTAACAAGAGTGGTGCCCTTATGACGGTTGTATTACACACCAACTTTGGTGATATCAAGCTGGATCTGGATGCAGAAAAAGCGCCAAAAACTGTTGCCAACTTTCTTGAATATGTCAAAAACGGTCATTTTGATGGCACTATTTTCCACCGTGTGATTGATGGCTTTATGATTCAAGGCGGTGGTTTCGAGCCAGGCATGGTTCAAAAGTCGACCAAAATGCCCATTGAAAATGAGGCTGATAACGGCCTCAAGAACGAAACCGGCACTATTGCCATGGCCAGAACCATGGACCCGCACTCCGCATCCGCCCAGTTCTTTATCAATGTTAAAGACAACCATTTCCTTAATCACAGCGGTAAAACCAATGATGGCTGGGGCTACTGTGTATTTGGAAAGGTATCCGAAGGCATGGACATCGTTAACAAAATCAAGAGCGCCAAAACCACCTTCAAGGCTGGCCATCAGGACGTTCCGGTTGATGACATCATCATTGAGTCTGCGGAAATCCTGGAGCCGGTGGAAGCCGCTTGATGAAGGCTCTGTTTATATCAGACCTTCATCTAACCCCAGAATGCCCGGCAATTGCCCGGGCATTCTGCCGTTACCTGACGGATCGTGCCCCTCAGGCGGATGAACTCTATATCCTGGGAGACTTCTTTGAGTACTGGGTTGGGGATGATGCTATGGATGACTTCCAGCACGATATCGCCAGACGTCTGAAAGAGTATACCGATTCCGGCAAAGTGGTTTATCTGATGCCAGGCAACCGGGATTTTGCTATTGGCAAATCTTTCCTGAAAGAAACCGGCGTGAAATGGCTGAAAGACCCGACACTCGTCACGATTAACAGCCAGAAAATTCTACTTATGCACGGTGATTCCCTGTGCACCCATGATGAACAGTATCAGCGTTACCGGAAAATTATCCGCAACCCACTGGTGATTGCTGTCTTACGAAAGACGCCCTTGGCCTATCGAAAAAATCTTGGGCATAAAATTCGTCAAAACAGTAAAACTGCCAAAGTTGGCAAAACACTGGAAATTATGGATGTAACGCCGTCTGCCGTTATTGAAGTCATGGAGAAATTTCAGGTAGACACCCTGATTCATGGCCATACGCACCGACCCGACATCCATGAAGTTGCCTTAAAAAAAGGCACTGGAAAGCGCTACGTGCTGGGCGACTGGACTGATAAAGGCTGGGAAATCGAGCTAAATGAGCAGGGTTTGTCCATGAATCAGTTTCCTATTCCAGAATAACCCCCATCTTAAACCACAGAGATCACAAAGCGCACAAAGAAAAGATATAGAGAGCCTTTGCAATCCCTATGGTTTGAACGGTATCAGGCTGGAATCCCACTATGGAAACGAAAATTCGGGTCCGGTGACTCAATGGTATCTTGCTCAATTCCTGCAAATAACATCACCCGATCATCAACAGGCCCGCCATTAATGGCTTCAGCAAGCGTCAGATAATCCTGAAAATGTCGACTTTCAGACTTCAGCAGGGACAAATAGAATTTCTTCAACTCATCATCAAGACAGGGTGACAACGCTGCAAAGCGCTCACAGGACCGGGCTTCAATAAACGCTCCCATAATCAGGGTATCGATCAGCTTTTCCGGCTCAAAGGTTCGAATTACAGAGCTTAGCTGACCAGCATAACGACCAGCCCCCAGGTGAGTATAAGTAATATTTCTGCGTGCCATGATGGCCAGGACCTGCTCATAATGCCTGAGCTCTTCTCTTGCCAGTCTGGACATCTTATTCAAAAGGCTAAACTGATCTTGCGGCTTGAGCTGCCGCCTGATCCCGCCCTCATTTTTATCACGAGCCGAAGCAAACTGACCGGTACGATAACGGCTCATGATTGCAATGGCACTTTGAGCGGCCTTCAATTCGTTATTGGCATGATCAATCAGAATCAAAGAGAGATTTTCTGGCTTTCTGGCCTCTTCGACCCACACTTCGGGCGTTGGGCAGGGTAAGAATTCAAGAATATGGGAAATATCGATCATAACTGGCTCACTTTACTGAGCCAGTATGTTAACACAGTCAAAATTCAGCAGTGGAGATGGCTGGCAAGTATTTATAACGAAGTATCAAGCCCTTTCTTTTTATTATGCAGCATATTATCCAGCAATCCCATAAAGAAAGCTGAGGCAACAAACGTCAGATGCATCAAAACAGCCCACATAAGTTTATCATTAGGCACATTATTGGCGTTCATGAAAACTTTGAGCAGATGAATTGAAGAAATGGCAACGATAGAAGCAGCTACCTTCGCCTTCAGAGAGCCAGCATCCATTTTCCCTAACCAGCTTAATTTATCTGTCTCTTCGGCAATATCAATTTTAGAGACAAAATTTTCATAGCCTGCATACATGACCATCACGATCAGCCCACCCACTAAAGCGACATCGATCAGAGTGAGTGCCTTAAGGGTCACGTCATTCTCATTCATGTGAGAGACGTTTAACAAGAGATAGAGAGCACTTTGAAAAAACTCAATCAGCAGCGCCACAAGAACAAGGCTTAACCCCAAATAAATCGGAGCAAGCAGCCAACGGGCAGAATACAGCAGTTTCTCAAACAATCTTTCCATAAGTAGCTAAACCAGTAGAGCCAATCAGTAAAATTTTTGCAGCATACTATCACATTTACGCATGAGGAAATTATATATAGTCACATTGGATAAAACGACAGAGAACGACTAAATTGCACGCGTGCTAACACTACCTTTTCCTTAAATGTGGAATAGCGCTATGAACAGATTACTTATTGCATCAATCCCCTCATTAATATTGTCTCAAGCACTTGTCACCCACGCGGGTTTAACAGAAAAAACCATTCTGGACCAGCAGGCAGCTTCGGGAGGTAAAAAAGCTTATATTCAGATACTTGAGCCTACTGTGGAGCAAAGGCTCCAAAGCAGTGGACTGATCACACAGACACCAGAGCAAGGTGAAGTTGTTCTTACAGACAAGCATAATACCCAGTATTACGGGACATTCCTGATGGGGTCCCAAAACCAGACATTCACTGGAGTGCTGGATACCGGATCAAGCAATATCTGGACACCGGAAAAAAGCTGCCTCACACCAGGCTGTGAAGGCAAGGAAAAGTTTGACCCCGATCTAAGCCAGACATTCTCAACAAATGGTCAGCCACTCTCCATACAGTACGGAACGGGCAGTATGCAGGGGTATGTTGGCTATGACACAGTTACATTTGGCGGAATCAGTGTCACTAAACAGGGTATAGGCCTGGCCAACCAGCTTTCGAACAATTTTCAGAATTCACCCTTCGATGGCATTTTTGGTCTTGCCTACAAATCCATTGCCAGCGATCAGGTTACTCCGTGGATGGACAATGCCGTTGCACAAGGACTCATCCCAAAAGCCATTTTCTCATTCTATCTGTCAAACTCCCCGGGCAATGGGGCCGGCCGGCTCATTATCGGCGAGCCTGATCCTGACTATTATCAGGGAGATATTAACTGGCACTCCCTGCAATCTCTTGAGACTGGTAGCCCTATAGATTTTTATTACAACATTGCCTTCGATGGTATAGCTGTTAATTCAGACAGCATTCCTCTGACCTGCCAATATCAGGGCAAATGTAGAGCCATCATTGACTCCGGCACCTCACTGATTGTTGGTCCCGCCAATGATATTGCCAGCATCCAAAATGCCTTGAATATTAACCCGGATTGTTCAAACCTTGATGAACAGCCTGACCTTGTCTTCACCATTGATGCCACAAAGTACACAGTACCGCCTGAGTTCTACATAGTTAAGCAAGTTGACTGGTGGGGTCAGGAGCAGTGTACCGCAGGGCTCGCACCGGGAAACCAGGATTTCTGGATCTTTGGGGATGCCTATATGCGGGGATTCTATGTTGTCTTTAATAAAACTGATAGCCAGATTGCTTTTGCCAAACTGGTAGATGAGCTAGGAGCACCTCAGGAAATGCGAAAGCACTTCACATCACACCCCATGATCGTCTCAGACCCGATACAGTAATAGGAAAAAAACCGCTGACAGAAAACTGACAGCGGTTTGTTGTTCAACGAACACCTAAGGTATTAAAAACGGTAGGCTACACCTGCCATATAAACCCAGGGATCGAGAGATACGTCGATTTTGTAATCACCGGACCCATCTGCATTTTTAAATGTTCCGGTGGTATCAATATCCATATACCAGACAGCAGCATTCAAACTCCAGTTATCAGTAATCTGGTAATCAAAACCAGCCTGAGCCGCCAAACCGAGCGAATCATCCAGCTCGAGACTGCCAAAAGCAGCATCGGCTCCATTAATAAATTTCTCACTGAAAAAGATGGTGTAATTCAAGCCAAGGCCAACATAAGGCTGGAATGCAGAATTGTTCTGCATAGGGTAGTACTGGACAGTCAGTGTTGGCGGCAGATGCTTAACTTCGGCAAAGTCATTCAAGCCAGAAAGCCCACCCTTGCCCTGTAAGTTATGCGAGAAAGGCGTTGCTGCCAGCAATTCAATACCAATATTATCCTGAACCATATAGGTCAAAGATAAGCCCAGCTGAGAATCGTTATTAACATCTACTTTCTGATCAGCTTGTTCAATGCCAGCTGCATGCAGATTACCGCTATCAACATCCGGATTAACACTGACCAAGCCAGCACGAACAATAAAGTCGCCAGCTTCATAAGCCTGTGCAGCACCAGATAACAAAGCCGTTGCACTGATAATGGCAAGCGAAAGAGATTTGATCTTCATTCCTTATCCTTTTTTTTATTAATGGGCTGGATATGTAAGATCTTTTTATTGTATGAACTTCATTCAGCAAATTTATTGACTTAGATCAAACCAACAAAAAACATCAAATTTATTCACACCATTTCTTTTAATAATGTAAATTTTCACAAAACAACGCTCACATACTCCTAACAGCACAGTATTTTATTGACTTAGATCATTAAATCATCAGTTAATCTCATGCATGATGGAATCAAAAGAAACAGAATTTCAAGCAAGAAGGAGAGACAAATGCGTGGAATCACCAAAGTTCTGGCCGTTGTTGATACCAGAAAGGAAGAGCAACTGGCCCTTGAGCGGGCCAACCAGATCTGTCGGGTAACCGGGGCTGCGCTGCATATTCTTGCACCCAACCCAAAAGCCGATGGTGAGTCCATGGTTCGCCTGGAAGCCCTGGCTGAACCCCTGATGGCAGAAGGTCGAGAAGTGTATCTTCATGAAACTTGGCACGACTCTGTCATCGAAACCATCATCCATGTTCGCCAGATGGAACGTTGCCACCTTGTTGTCAAAGATGCCAAGCTGATAAGCGCTCTGAAAAAAGCGTTTTCCACCCCTGAAGACTGGAGTCTGTTGCGACGTTGCCGCGTTCCTGTCCTTCTGGTCCAGGAGAGAAGCGACTGGACCAAAGGCAAAATACTTGCAGCCATTAATGCAGACCCAAGAGATCATTATCACAGTGTTCTCAATCAGGCCATCCTACAATACGCTACGGATATTGCCGATGACTTCTCCTCAGAACTGCATCTGGCTACCGCATACCCTACTACCATGCTGGCCATTCAAGACCAGGGTGATGGCTTAACTGACAAAAACCACTACGAAAAGCATTGTCGAGAATATGCCCGTGAATTCAACCTGAATGAGAGCCATTTCCATATTGAACCCGGCCCTACCGAAACGATGATTCCGGCATTACTGAAAGAAATTGATGCCAAATTACTGATTCTTGGCACGCATGCCCGAACAGGCATCAGTGCCATTGCCATTGGTAATACAGCTGAACAGCTGATCTCAGAGGTTAAAACCGACATCCTGGTTCTTCAACCAAAGCACCATATGATCCCCCTTGAGCGTGAATTGAGTCAGTGACTAACAGTGATGCCTTGTCAGCACCATCTGACAGGCATCACTTAAATTAATTGCCCTCATTCTGTAACGAAACCGGATAAAGCGCTTAAAAACTTCTATATTGTCTTATCGAGGCTTTTCTCCCTTCAATCTTTTCAAGCAAGAGATTAACCCCCAGGCTGATTGTGTTTCACCACCTGCCCAGGATTTTCCTGGGCCGAGCGAAACCAGAATCTGATCAATCAGATTTTCTGGTATTTTCTTTCCACATAACTGGTAATTCCCTGAGACTGGATATGAACAAGAAAGAACTGGTTGAGCAAGTCGCTGAACAAGCAAACCTGCCACGAAGCAAGGCAGAACTGGTTGTCAATGCCTTTATCAGCAACACGCAGGACACGCTGGCAAGCGGAGATGTCGTTCAACTCATTGGTTTTGGCACATTCTCAGTGGCGGACCGGGCGGCCAGAAAGGGGCGTAACCCCCAGACCGGTGAAGAAATTCATATACCCGCCTGCAAACTGCCACAGTTCAAACCAGGTAATAAGTTCCGGGAAATGATCAAATAGACAGGCTTATATTGCAAAGGGCGCTCTCAATTAGCCATGAGACCCGTTCTTCACACACGCTTCGTCTGAATGCGTGTGAAAAAACCGAAGGGCCGCCCTATGGTTTACGTCATTCTACGTTGCTTACTAATCAGCTCGCGCCTTTATACCCTTTGGGTATTCTCTGGCACAAACCATGAATAGTCGGCCACCTGTCTAATTGAGAACGCCCGCCGAATACTTCTGTAATATCACATACTGCTGCACAAGTACTTTGACATAAAAAAGCGCCTTTACGGCGCTTTTTTATGCAATACCCATCCTTTTTATGCCATGGCCCTCATAACATTGAGAATCGCCCTTTTCTTCAGCAGATTCATTCTGTGCAGCTGGCTGATGATTTCCCCATCCACCTCTGAATCACTGACCACCTCATCGGATATAATCAGATACTGATTTCCCCGCCCGGTGGCCAGCCACTCAAAGGAAACTTCGAGTATCTCTGCCATTTTACGCAGATTATCCAGACTGGGACTACTCATACTGGTTTCCCACTGGGCCAGCGCACTTCTGGAGATACCAATCAAATCAGCCAGTGCCTGCTGTGAGAACTTCTTATCTTTGCGGGAGCATAAAATCCTTGTTGTCAGGTTCATCCTTGCACACTCAGGAAAGGTTCAGAAAGAGTTCCATGATCAATCAGCACACAGAAATCCCTACACATAATATTCACTATGTGATTCGGCTGTTTCTTTAAAAGCGTTAGATTCTGTTGATAAAAGGAGAGCGGGAGAAAAGCTAAGACAGGCCATAGTATAACCATGGCCTGAGGGAAAAGAATTACAGAGAGAGCATTAGACCAGCAATGGTAGCACTCATCAGGTTAGACAGAGTACCTGCAGCCACCGCCTTAACACCCATACGGGCAATGTCCTGACGACGGTGTGGCGCCATAACACCCAGACCACCCAGCAGAATCGCAATGGAAGACAGGTTGGCAAAACCACACAAAGCAAATGTGATAATGATCTGAGTACGCTGTGACAGCACCTCAACACCAGCAGCAGCGGCTGCCTGAGGGTCCAGGTAATTCACGAAGTCCATGTAGGCAACAAATTCATTAACTACCAACTTCTGTCCAATGAAACTGCCTGCAGTAACAATCTCATTCATAGGCACGCCAATCAGGAATGCCAAAGGACTGAACAGATAACCCAGAATTATCTCAAGGCTCAGATCTGGATAATCAAAGAACCCACCAACCCAGCCCATGATGCCATTGAGCATTGCAATCAGGGCGATGAAGGCCAGCAGCATGGCGCCCACATTGGCTGCCAGCTTCATACCAGAAGAAGCACCAGAAGCAGCAGCATCAATCAGGTTTGCAGGCTTATCAGTGTCACCTTCCTCATCAACCAGTTCAGAGTCATCAGGCGTATCGGTTTCTGGCTTGATCATCTTAGCCATCAACAAACCACCCGGCGCAGCCATGAAACTTGCTGCAATGAGGTATTTCAGCTCAACCCCCATACTGGCATAGCCCGCCAGAACAGAGCCGGCAACGGAAGCAAGACCACCAACCATAACGGCGAACAGCTCAGAGTTTGTCATACGACCAATATAAGGTCTGACCACCAATGGTGCTTCAGTCTGACCAACAAAGATGTTAGCGGTTGCAGACAGGGATTCTGTACGACTGGTACCCAGTAACTTCTGCAGAGCACCACCGAGAATGGTAACCACTTTCTGCATAACGCCAAGATAGTACAGAACAGCAACGAGAGATGAGAAGAAGATGATAATGGGCAGAACGTTTATCGCGAAGATAAAACCTACCTTGAAATTACCCAGATCACCGAAAAGAAAACCAATACCCTGATTCGCATAACTGATAACATTACTGACCGCATTGGAGACATTACCCAGAATCTCCTGACCCAATGGCACATAAAGAACCAAGGCCCCCAGTACAGCCTGGATGGCAAACGCACCACCGACCGTTCGCAGGTTAATGGCTTTCCGGTTATCGGATAACAAAAAGGCGATTGCCAACAAGCTGGCAATACCAACCAGACTCATAAGTATTTGCATGGGAACAGGTTACCTCAAATGGATGATCAGCTCCGACCAGTTACCCAGCCAGAACTATAGATAAATCCACGGAATTGTATAACCTGATTTACAAAAACAGAACAGTTATCTGACACAACTGTTCAAATTTAGAACAACTTCAGAGCAAAACATTGAGCTAAATCAAGAGAAGGAAAACAAACTGCACGATGACCGGCAACTATCTATTGAATAATAATTTTGATCATGCATTCAGAAAAACAGCTGCCAGGATAAACAAACTCCTCAACGGATCTCATGAATTCACAAAAAGCCGTTATAAGTGATCACCATGCGCACTAATCTGCTGGATCGTAGAGTTGAATAATGCTCGAAAAATCCTGAGTGTTTCCAGAGCGGATCGAATGCATTTTATACAGGTTTTCCGCCAGCGAGGCCATTGGTGTTGCTGTCTTGCTGCCTGCCGCCGCATTCAGGGCCAAATCAAGATCCTTTGCCATCAAGCCCACCATAAAGCCACCCTGATAGCCATTACTGGCTGGCGCTTGAGGCATGACTCCCGGGACTGGATTATATTTTTCCAGAACCCAGTTGCCCCCAGAACTCTTATTCATGATTTCAGAGAGCACTGCTGGATCAAGGCCATTATCAATACCCAACTTGAGGGCTTCCGATGTCCCCGTCATAAGAACAGCCAACAGCATATTGTTACATATTTTTGCCAGCTGTCCGGCACCAGCGCCACCAGCATGAAAAATATTCTGCCCCATCACCTCCAGGTAAGGTCTGGCTCGTTCGACTGTTTCTGCACTGCCTCCAACCATAAACGTCAATGTACCGGCGGCAGCCCCGGCAGTTCCACCCGAAACCGGAGCATCAATAAAATCAATGCCCTGCTCTTCGGCCTTTACACCCACCTTTTTGGCAACATCTGCCTCAATGGTGCTGCAGTCTATAACCAGACAACGGCTGCCAATAACATTAAAAAGGCCTTCATCACCAAGATAAAGCGCTTCCACATGTTTGCCAGCAGGCAACATACTGATCACAACACTGGCATCCTGAGCAGCATCGGTTACCGACTCAGCTCTTGAGCCTCCTGCTTGCTCCAGCTGATCCAGTGCTTCAGGCATCAGGTCAAAACCACAGACTTCATAACCGGCTTTCACCAGATTCTGAGCCATGGGACCACCCATATTACCAAGGCCGATAAATGCAATTTTTGTCATTATTATGATCCTTATCCAAAGCAGGCCAAATGAGGACAAAAGCCTGCTGGCAAAATACGTTTATTCCCAGCGCTTATTCATAGCTCCACTCAGGCTTGCGCTTCTCAAGAAATGCACGAACCCCTTCCTGCTGGTTTTTGCCATTGAACAATTCCAGAAACAACTCTCTTTCGTTGGGCAAAGCATCCCTTGAGAAGCCTGATCGACTCATTTGTACCAATTTTTTACAAGCTCTCAACGCATCGGGGCTCTGCTTTTCAGCATTAGCGGCCAATGCTTTCGCACGCCCCACACTTTCACCAGCCCCCACAACCTCTTCCACCAGACCAATTTCCAATGCTTTTTCGGCCCCTACCTTCTCACCACAGAGAATCATGCGCTTGGCCCAAGCTTCTCCTACAAGAATTGCCAGGTTCTGAGTTCCCCCAGCACAAGGCAGCAAACCCACTGCAGCTTCCGGCAAAGCCATAATGGCTCGCTCTTCAGCCACTCTCAAGTCGCAAGCCAACGCAACTTCCAGACCACCGCCCATCGCATAACCATTAATAGCCGCAATGGTGAGTCCATTAAAATCACTGAGAGCTTCGAAGGCCTTGCCAAACCCTTCTGCAAAAGGTCTCGCTTCTTCAGGCGTCAGGTTATCAAAGCGTTTTAAATCAGCACCGGCACTGAAAAACTTCTCAGAAGCTGAAGTAATAATCAGCGCAACAACATCCGGTTTGCGGTTTAACTCCTGAATAATCTGCTCCAGTTTTTCCAGACTCTCAGGCGTCCAGGTATTAGCCGGCGGGTTATCCAGGGTCAGAATGGCGGTACGCCCTTCATAAGTAAGGCGCAGCTTTTCAGACATAGCCTCAGACATAATTACTGTAACTCCATACCAGTTTCAGAGATGCTCTCTGAGAGCAGACGACGAGCGACGATCAGCCGCATGATTTCATTAGTGCCTTCCAGTATCTGGTGCACACGGTTATCACGAACATGTCGTTCCAGTGGGTATTCTTTGATGTAGCCATAACCACCATGAATCTGGAGCGCCTCATTACACACCTGGAAACCGATATCCGTGGCAAAACGCTTGGCCATGGCACAATAGGCCGTTGCTTCCGGATCCCCATTATCCAGTTTAAACGCAGCCAGCCGCACCATCTGACGGGCAGCGACCAGCTCAGTATTCATATCAGCAAGCTTGAACTGCAACGCCTGAAATCCTGCCAGTTCACGGCCGAACTGCTTGCGCTCTTTCATATACGCTCTGGCGGTATTCAATGCCTGTTGTGCCGTACCTACCGAGCAGGTAGCAATGTTGATACGTCCACCATCCAACCCCTTCATGGCAAACGAAAACCCCTCACCTTCGGATCCCAACAGGTGATCAGCGGGTATACGAACATTATCAAAGGAAATCAGTCGGGTTGGCTGGGCATTCCAGCCCATTTTCTCTTCTTTCTTGCCATAGTGAATGCCTTCAAGGTTCGCAGGTACAGCAAAGGCCGATATACCTTTCGGACCTTCTTCTCCGGTTCTGGCCATCACCAGCAGCAGATCAGTACTACCCGCACCAGAAATAAACATTTTAGAGCCGTTGAGAACATACTCACCACCATCACGAACAGCTTTAGTCTTCAGTGAAGCAGCATCACTGCCTGCCCCCGGCTCTGTGAGACAATAAGAAGACAGCTTGCTGCCACTGATCAAACCTTCCCCCCAGTCGGACTTAACCCTGTCAGTAGCAAACTCACTGACCATCCAGGTCACCATATTATGAATGGTGATATAGGCAGTCGTAGCCGTACATCCCATAGCCAGCTGCTCAAAGACAATATGTGAATCGAGTCGGGAAAGACCAAGCCCCCCCATGGATTCATTGGTATACAGGGCACAGAAGCCAAGGTCACCCGCTGCCTTGATAACATCAACTGGAAAATGAGAATCAAGATCCCACTGCGCAGCATGGGGAGCCAATTCAGCGTCGGCAAATTGCCTGGCCAGATCACGAAAGGCGATCTGCTCTTCAGAAAGGTTGTAATCCATGACTTCAGTCTCTTGTTCTTATTTAACAGCAAATGACCGGAAGGCTCATTCGACAACAAAAAGAAAGGGCAACAGAGCCCTTTTACTTGATCAAATCATTTCAACCGCAATGGCTGTCGCTTCGCCACCACCAATGCAGAGTGAAGCAACACCTTTTTTACCACCCGTCTTTTTCAATGCATGCAGCAATGTCACCAGAATACGGGCACCACTGGCACCCAGAGGATGACCAAGCGCACAGGCACCACCGTTAATATTTACTTTACTATGATCAAGCCCCAGTTCACGCATGGCCATCATGGCAACTACCGCGAAGGCCTCATTAATTTCGAACAGATCAACATCACCGGCCTGCCAGTCTATTTTCTCCAGAAGCTTACGAACACAGTCAATAGGTGCAATGGTAAACTCCTCTGGCTTCTGGGCATGACTCTGATAACCAAGAATCCGGGCAATAGGCCGAAGTCCCTGCGCTTTTGCATCTTCTTCTCGCATGAGCACCAGCGCGGCTGCACCATCAGAAATAGAGCTTGAGTTAGCGGCAGTTACTGTTCCATCTTTGGTAAATGCCGGCCGAAGCTGACGTATTTTCTCCGGTCTGGCTTTACCAGGCTGCTCATCAATGTCCACCAGCCCTTTGCGGGTTTCAACAGGAACAATTTCATCAGCAAAAGCACCGGACTCTATCGCCTTATTTGCCCGTTCCAGAGAAGTCAGAGCATAGTCATCCATCGCCTCACGGGTTAAACCAAAACGATCAGCCGTTTCCTGGGCAAAAACCCCCATGGCTATACCGCGGTAAGCGTCTTCAAGGCCATCAGTAAACATGTGATCTTTCACCTGACCATGACCAAGACGCATACCACCCCGGGCTTTATCAAGCAGATAAGGTGCATTGGTCATGCTTTCCATACCACCGGCAACCACCATATCCGCTTCGCCAGTTTGCAACTGGGTAGCACCCAGCATCACGGTTTTCATCCCAGATCCGCAGAGTTTATTGAGTGTTGTGGTGGGTACATGAACTGGGATTCCTGCATTCAGCGCTGACTGTCGTGCAGGCCCCTGCCCTGTTCCAGCAGGCAACACACAGCCCATCAGCACCTCAGAAACCTTTTCAGGAGCCACACCTGCACGTTCCAGGGCTGATTTGATGGCAATGGTACCCAGATCTACAGCGGTAGTAGACGACAGATCACCCTGAAATCCGCCCATGGGAGTCCGGGCTGCGGAGACAATGACGATGCTCTCTTGTAACGGATTACGTGAAGAAGACATACTGAAACTCGCTTTTTTGTTATTTATTCTTTCTTTGTAAACGCCACAGGATGCATTGCCAGTGAATCAAAACAGCATTTACACATTGTATTTTTTTAAGAAAGACAGTGTTTTATCGTTTATTTCTATTTACTGCCTTTTTGCATCATAGCTCTATTGTTACCAAAAAACGATATCAGAGCGAACACGGCAGGAGCAAACCAGCACCTTCTGACCTTAATCTTACCGACGGCAATTATAAGGCCCATTGAACACTTGCAGCTCACCCTTTTGAACTACAAAGAATGCAATTTATGCATACACATTTCGGGTACAGGATGGACAAACAACAGATCACTGATACTTTTTAAAAGACAACATCAGTATAAGGACCCGGCCATGCGCCTCTTATCAGGCCTTACTATTTCGACCAGTCTTTTGTTTTCATCCCTCCTGTTCCAGCCATCAGAAGCCAAGGCCTGTACCACTTTTGCCTCAGTGGGCACAGCTAATGATGAGGGTGGGCTATTAATGGCCAAGAACCGGGACTCCCTGGCAGCATATGAACAGTTAGCAGTAAAAAGAGAGCCCGGAGAAAATGCTTATCTTGGCCTTTTCTATAACAGTGTTGATCAGACACCGTACCCTTATATTGCCGCAGGCATTAATGAGCATGGCCTATCAGTGGTACAGAATGAGTCCGCTTCTATTAACAATGCAGACAAATTTAATGATGCAGACCAGTCTGCGGCTATTTACGCCATCCTTAAAGATCATCGTTCCGTTGCGGAAGTTTTGGAAAACCAGGAAAAACTGTTTGGCAATGGCCTGGCAAATTTTCTGATCATCGGCGATAAATCCGGAGCAATTCTGGTCGAGGTCGGGCCCAAAGAAGGTTCCTATCAAATACTCCATGCCAGTGAAAACAATAACCTTCTATACCATACCAATCATTATGTATTGGAACCTATGCGAGGGTTTAATAAGGTTTTCTACCCCGACTCTGCAGACCGGTTTGAAACCATAAAAGCGCTGATGAAGGGTGCACCTGGCCAGCTAACGGCAGAAGGTAACTATTACCGCTGGATGAACAGCGCCCAGAATGGCCCCTACAACAGTATTCTTCGGGAAGTTACCGTTGCCAGCTGGGTTGTCAGCCTGCCTGAAAATGGCACACCTGATCTTAATGTGCGCTTTACTTCACCCAGCCAGACCTTTCAACGCTATGAACTGGAGCTAAATTCGGAGTTCTGGAATTATCCCCCTGCAAAAATCCAGCCCCTTCCCCTGAATGCCGACGGCATTGATAGTGAACCGGTAGGCAGTGAGCGACGATACACCTATACCGAAGGTGAACTTTAACCTCACCTGCAAATCAAAGAGCTTAGGGGTGTCCACAATTAGACATGTGACCAGCCCCTGAAACATTATCAAAACGAAAGGTCATACCCACCTCAAACATATCCCTATAACTCATTGAATAATCAATAAATACTCAAACAATTAGATAGTTATTTACCCCTAAATTCACGTAAAATACCGATGCTTTTGCCACTCCTTCTGCTGGCACTTTAAGCACTAATTTTTTATACAGAGTCAGTCTCTGGCTAACGAGATTCCAGGATGAAAAGCAGTATCCGTTTGAGAGCGCTGGAAAAGAAAGACCTGCGTTTTGTGCACTCTCTCAATAATAACCGCAGCATAATGTCCTATTGGTTTGAAGAGCCTTATGAGTCTTTCGATGAACTGGAAGACCTCTATGGCAAACACATCCATGACAACACCGAGCGCCGTTTTGTTGCGGAACATACCGCGACACAAAGCAATGAAGCTGAGTCTATTGGTTTGGTTGAGTTGATTGAAATCGACTATGTCCATCGCAAGGCAGAGTTCCAGATCATTATTGCACCGGGTCATCAGGGCAAAGGCCATGCCCGGGCATTGATCAAGTCCGCTCTGGATTATGCCTTTACCATACTGAACCTGAATAAGGTTTATCTGGTGGTCGCCGTTGAAAATGAAAAAGCCATTCATCTCTACCAGCAGACCGGCTTTATTGAAGAAGGTCGTATGATTCAGGAATACTTCACCAATGGCCATTACTGTGATGTATTAAGGATGTACATTCTCCAACGTGACTATTTGAATAAAATCAAACAGGCTAGGGCCAGTTGACGTTTCGTTGCGTGCTCAGCGTATCAGGCCGCTCCTATGACGAGGCGCGGCATTGCAGGAAGGCTGGTTGCCTTTCAAAATGCCGCAACGAAACGTCAACAGGCCCTATGCTTCTTAATACCACCAGCCCTTCTATAACACCGGACATTTTGTCCGGTGTTACTCGGTAGAAAACAGTAGTACCCCCTGTAACTATCCCCATATAATAATCTTGAATAAAAACAATTATGGCTATATCAGGGATTGACCATGCCAGTAACCACCAGATGGAACTCACTCCTATTATCCGTCATTCTTACCCAATTACCCTCTGCCGGATGGGCACACAATAATGCGGTAACCATCACCATAGACAATGGAAAACGATGTGTTATCTCCAATGGTTTACCAGACCACGATACCGGTCGTTTTCCCAACCCGGGCAACCCGAACTCAATCACAGAACAGGATGTACGTCTCTGCTTCTCAAAAGTCCCCCATAAAGGAAGCATCCCACAGAGCGTACGGGGTTCTATTGGTGTTGCCATTAATGGTGTACAGATCCGTCCTGGCACCGCGGAATACTATGATGCATCAAGCCCCAGGGGATTCAGTCGTGACCGCAGCTCTGGCTGGAACCTTGAAGGCATCGGTGCAAGAGACCGGTTAGGCATGGACCAAAATAACGCCCATGTCGATCAGCGGGGTTTATACCATTACCACGGCATTCCTGAGGTACTGGTAGAAACCGTTGACTCAACATTGATTGGCTATGCGGCGGACGGATTTGAAATTCATTATGCATACGAGCAGCAAACATCCAGCTACCAGCTGAAGCCAGGAAACCGCCCCGCTCCCCCGGGAGGCCTATACGATGGCACCTACAATCAGGACTGGGAATATCAGGTTGGATCAGGAACGCTGGATGAATGTAATGGTGGGACTCTCGAGGGAGCATTCGTCTATTACGCAACGGACACCTACCCGTTCTACCCAAGGTGTCTATGGGGAGAGATCAGCACTGACTTTCTTCACAAAAACAGCAATCGTGAAAGCCGCCGTAACCAGGATTCTCAAAGGAGGTCTCGAAAACCTGCCGCGCCTCAGGAAGCCATCAATGCTTGTTACGGTAAACAGTCAGATGATTACTGCCAGTTCAGAACCCCGGGTCGAGGACAAAGGGTCACAGGAACCTGTAGAAGAACACCAGCGCAAAACCTGGCCTGTATTCCGGCAAGGCGGCATTAACAATCATTCAAATACCTCCCCCTCCTGCTCATCTCACCCAAAAGCCAGCTGTATGACCATTTGAAACTAAATCGTTCTATGCCTGTCTTATATAAAAAGCAGGTTTGCACCTCTCAAATAAAGAAAAAAACACAGATCCGTTTTTCCTGGAGGCAAAACCCGCAATACAGGGTATAGAAATAATGGAAACACTCTCTAATGCTGCATCGACGGTAGCAAGCTTCCTATACAAGGCAGTCACTCTGCCTGTGCGTATTGGCTGTTTTTTTATTGGTAAAATGGTCAAGGCGGTTTCCAATGTCTATAACTACCTGACAGGTAATTCTGGACAAACTACCCAGAAGCAATCGCCCTCGACACCGATTGATAACCGCCAGGTTACTGCTGCGATGCCCGGTCAGGCCATACCCGCTTCCATGCCTGCCACGATAGCTCAAACTTCATTCTCAGCCCCCCCAAGAACAGCACCTGCTTCTATCAATTACCAGCTACTTGGCAGCGGCAGGTCAGGCTTTAGTCCAATATATGACCGTGTAAGTCAGCCGGGAGACCTGCCTTTAGGCTCCGTGAATGCTGGTGATCCGTTCAAATATGTTGGTGGAAAAGGAATTAATAAAGGACATGCAGATGCACTGGGAATTCAAAAGGGCAGCCAGGATGATCTGGAGTTTATCAATTTCCACGACCAGTTTATGAAAGGGGTTCGTCGTGAACAACTGGTCCATGCAATACCAGCAACCAGGCTCGGTATTTTTCCATCAAAACTTCAGGCTGCTACTGTGCTGTATGACTGTCTGGCAACTCATCCAAAAGGCCACCCCAAATACCAGATAAGTGATGGCACAGTCTTTGTCGAAGAGTTTACAGATTCCGCATGTCCTCACGGTAACCTGAATAACCGTATCATGCTATATATCATTCCACCCAACCGGGTGGACTATCCTGATGACCAGTCTTTCTGCCACGCTGTTGAGAAAATGGCCATAAACACTGTACGAGCTTTTGAGGAGCACAATCTATGGCGCATAAGAAATGGTCTGGCACCAGTACCCGTATTACGGCTATGTGCATTCAGTAGTAGCATATTTGCACAGCGGCCCGGCCAGCCTGCTTCATCCGTAGATGTCAGGCAAGTACTGGCTCATATACAAAATGGCCTTCATCACCAACTGGCACAGACATCAACCATAAAGACCGTGCAATACAGCAATGTCATGCAACCCATTGTTCCGCAAGTTGTCAGTCCGGGTAACCTACAGGGTGGCGGTTGATTTAACTAATTGATCCCGGCAACAGTTTTTGCCCGTTCCAACAGAACATTAAAAGCCCAGGTTCTGATGGTAGTATCAATAGGAGCACTGACTTCCACACTTTCAGGCAGCAGGGCTTTAATCGATTGGAGGCAGGATTTTAGCTCCTGAGTGGAGGGGTGCTGGTCAATCAGTGAATAAAGCATATTGTCAAACTTCCGCCTGGCAGGCTCAAGTTGATCCCTTTTAAACTGAGTCAACTCTTCATTTTTTCGGATGGCCTTTTTGACATTAGCAGGCGTATCTTTCAGGTTGACCTTTTGGGTTAATTTATTGCTCTCTGCTCGAAGCTTGTCACTATACTTCGACTTCTTTATTAAATCGTTAGGGACCTCAGGCGTCGGCGTTTTTTCACACCAATCTAAAATATTAGTACCAGATTCAACTAAACCTTCAGCGTAATGCTGTAAACCATAGGTTGCCAGCGTGTCAAAAAGAGCTTCGCAACCTTTACCCTCCAAAGCCTGTCGCACCTTAGGGAGGTTCTTGACCTGGGCGCCACCTGCGAACAGCCCCAGATAGATCCGTTCAAGTTCTTTGCTGATTTCTCCAGCATCCTCACGGCTTATATCAAGAGCTCCGGAAGAACTGATAGAACCGATACCTGAATCAAGACTCACCTTACGGCTTTTCTGAATATTGGTATTTTCAGAGCATGTCCTACTGGAAGAATCCATCACAGGCATCTGCTTCTCAACGGAAGCAGGCTTCACCTGCCAATGTCCCCATTGACTACTTTCAGGAGTACGCTTAACTGCTGGCAAAGCACCTGATAAGTCAGCCCTGCCAGTGATCTCAACCTGTGGCATCCCTGCCTCCTGATCAATCCTCTCAGATATTGATAACCTCAAAAGGTACTAAGGGATTAACATCGGCATCGTAATCCACACCATCAACGCCAAAACCAAACAGCTTCAGAAACTCCTCTTTATAGAGGATGTAATCTGTCAGTTCAGCCAGATTTTCATTGGTCAGCTGCGGCCAGATAGCCTGGCAATGCTTCTGAATATCTTCTCTCAGTTCCAGGTCATCCAGACGCAGGCGATTATTTTCATCAACTTCTGGAGCAGCACCATCCGAACGGTAGAGGCGTTCACGGAACATCCGGTTGATCTGTTCAATACAGCCCTCATGCACACCCTCTTCCCGCATCTTCTTAAAGACCATGGAAATATACAGTGGCATGACCGGAATTGCAGAACTCGCTTGCGTGACCACACTCTTCAGTACGGCAATATTGGCAGAACCGTGCAGGGCCTTCATCTGGTCATCAATAGTATGGGCTGCGCGATCCAGGTCTTTCTTGGCTTCACCGAGGGCGCCATCCCAATAGATCGGCCAAGTCAGTTCAGTACCAATATAGCTGTAAGCAACCGTCTTGCAGCCTTCTGCCAGAACACCCGCTTCAGACAATGCCTTCATCCAGAGCTCCCAGTCCTGACCACCCATTACGGTGACAGTCGCCGCTACTTCCTCTGCAGTAGCGGGTTCGACAGTGGCTTCAAACAAAGTGTCTTTATTGGTATCCACAGCAGTAGCACGATAGGTTTCACCCATCGGCTTCAGAACAGAACGGATCACCTCACCAGTATCCGGCAGTTTGCGCACTGGCGATGCCAGTGAATAAACAACCATATCCACCTGCCCCAGATCCTGCTTGATCAGTTCAATGGCTTTTTGCTTCGCTTCATGGCTGAAGGCATCGCCATTTAAACTTTTTGCATACAAGCCCGCTTCATGGGCCAGCTTTTCAAAGGCAGCAGAATTGTGCCAGCCTGCAGTGCCCGGCTTGGTTTCTGTCGCTGACTTTTCAAAGAACACACCAATAGTGGCAGCTTGTGAGCCAAAAGCAGCCGTAATGCGGGAAGCCAGACCATAACCACTCGAAGAACCAATCACCAGTACCTTTTTGGGACCATTGGCAACAGGGCCCTGGGACTGGGTATAAGCAATCTGCTCCTTCACATTGGCTTCACAACCCACCGGGTGAGTGGTTGTACAGATAAATCCGCGAATCCTTGGTTTAATGATCATCGTTGTCCCCAACAGGTGAAACTCGGTTTGGCTACCAGAGGCTAAGTACCGGATATCAGCCTCTCTGTATAAATAACGGAGTAGCTTATCCAAAAGCCGTAGTTTGGGAAAGAGATGGTGCGTGTAACTCGGTAGCAATATGGCTCTATTTGTTACAGCCTGTAAGTCAGGCGCTGATTCCCTTCCAACCTTGGCCATTAAACTCAAAACACAATCTGTCGTCTGACCGAATCAATTACCTGAAATGAAGACACGCTTATAGAAGAATCAATCAACTATCTATACCAATTCGTAAATACATGCAGTCCGAATACTTAAACAACACCTGCCTGAATAACCTTAACGTGTAAATATTCTGAACCAGTTAGGTTTTCACAACCCTGAAGTGGCCATGCACTAAGCTCTGTAAGTTATTGTGAAACTGGAATTATCTGACCATGAACATGGGTAAAAAACTGGTTGCGGAATTTCTGGGCACATTCTGGCTGGTGCTGGGTGGTTGTGGCAGTGCAGTACTGGCAGCATCCTTTCCTGATGCGGGGATTGGTTTCCTAGGCGTAGCATTGGCCTTTGGTCTGACCGTATTGACCATGGCCTTCGCCATTGGCCATATCTCCGGCTGCCATCTTAACCCTGCGGTTTCAGTGGGGCTGACGGTGGGCGGATAGTTTCCCGTCAGAGAGCTGTTGCCATATATTGCCGCTCAAATACTGGGGGGAATTGCCGGTGCGGCAATACTGTACCTGATTGCATCCGGCCAGCCGGGCTTCGAAACTGCAGGTTTTGCTGCCAATGGCTACGGCGAACACTCTCCTGGTGGCTATGGTCTGGTGGCAGCACTGGTAACCGAGATTGTTATGACCTTTATGTTCCTGCTGATCATCCTGGGGGCCACTGATGGACGAGCCCCTGTTGGCTTTGCGCCGATAGCCATTGGGCTTGGACTGACCCTGATTCACCTGATCAGCATTCCCGTAACCAACACCTCGGTCAACCCGGCTCGCAGTACCGGGGTTGCACTGTTTCAAGGAGACTGGGCAATCTCCCAACTCTGGCTGTTCTGGATTGCCCCTTTTATCGGATCAGTTCTTGCCGGGCTGGTTTATAAATGGTTGGGAAAAAAAGACCACGAGGCTGTCCGAGAATAAGCTGCAGGGCTTGTGTTACTTATTCGCAATGAAGTGCCTTCAACATTCTTTCTGAACCATTGGCCACGGGTCGACTCTAACCAAACAAAAAGTAAACAGGCATGAAAACATGAAACCACTTTCTCTGGCCACCGCTTTTCTGAGCATTATGATTATTCAAACAGCCATGGCCAGAGACTTGTCAGACATCTTCCGCTCCGGTGTTCTCCGGATAGGCACCACGGGTGATTATGCCCCTCTAACGTTGTGCGACAAACAGGGGCGCTGTGAAGGGTTTGCCATCGACATGGCTCACTCACTGGGGAAATACCTGTCACAGGTCAGCGGAAAAACCATGATTGTTGAATTTGTTCGTACCCACTGGCCAGACCTGCATAATGACCTGGAAAATGACGGGTTCGATATTGCCATGGGAGGCATCACCTACACGGAGGATCGTGACGCACAATTTTTACTGTCTGACCCGGTTATACCCAGTGGCAAAGTCGTCTTAATGCAGAAAAGCATGGCCAGTGCCTACACAGGGCTCAATGATCTGCAATTAGTCAAACAGTTAAGTACTTCCAACCTTCATCTGGTGATCAACCCCGGTGGCACAAATCAGACATTCACGATGAAGTACCTCCCACACATGCGTTCTACACTGACCGCAGACAACCGGGAGCCATTCCTGATGTTACGGGACCATCAGTCAGACGTCATGATTACTGACCGGACAGAAGCGCTCTACCAGGTAAAACAGATTCCTTCGTTGATGATTATTAATGACGACATGTTTTCATGGACAGTGTCACACAAAGTTTACATGACACAAAAAAACAACCGGGCATTGCTCAGTGAAGTCAATCGGTGGCTGAAAGAAACGGATATTCAAAGGATACAGACAAGATGGTTTTAGTGCCTGAACCTACGATATTCAGCAAAGACAACGTCTTACAACATCACTGGGATCTAATAATGAGAGGATAAACCTTCTGGCTATGCCGGAGGTTTATCCTCTCATTAGTATTGGAGTATAGAATATATAGGAAAGTGCTTTAGTTTCTCATGGCCTTTAAAATCAGGTCGGTCAATCAAAAATGCCAGTTCAACCACTTCAGCACCTTGCTTTTCTACTAACTTTATCAGGGCTTCAGCTGTAGCTCCGGTAGCTAATATGTCATCCACAATCAGTACACGACTGCCTTTTAACAGGTCTGTTTTATGGATTTCCAAACACTTATTGAAACAGTCAAGTTTATAATCCTGAGAGATGACTTCCCGGGGCAATTTTCCTTTTTTCCGAGCAGGAATAAAGCTTTTTTTTAACTGAACAGCCAGAGGAGCTCCAAAGAAGAACCCTCTTGCTTCCATGCTAATAATACAGTCAATGTCATAATGACGGTAGCGATCTACCAGATGCCAAATAACACTCGAATAGGCTTCACCGTTGCCCAGCAAAGGGGTGATATCTTTAAAGAGAATATCTTTAGTGGGATAACCCTGTACATCTCTGATAAACCCTGCCAGCTGTTTCTTTGTCAACATATACTCGACTCTGATTAGGTTGGAATCAGTATAGGAGATAAACAAAGCATGAACTGAAGGGGTACAAAGACAAGAAGCAAAAGCTTATCGTCTGTGCCTTCGTGTCTCTGTGGTAAAAAAGTGAAGTTATTCGGGGGCTACTTCTAAGGCGCTCCACCCTTACTTTATACAGTTATGACTCAGCTAAATGTATCGATGTATAAGGCTTCAACCTTATCTCTGGCCCACTGGGTTTTGCGCAGAAACTTGAGAGAAGACTTAATGGAAGGATCGCTGTAGAAACAATTGACCCGAATTTTCTGGTATAAGCCGCCCCATCCAAAATGCTCAACCAGGCGAGTTAACACTTTTTCAAGGGTAAGCCCATGCAAGGGGTTGTTCGGCTGTTCCTGACTCATTGGGTAGATTCCTACGATACGACTACAAACGAATACCTTGAATACTCAATTTGCAAACAGGTATGTGACGCTGGATTTTACCAGAAATTTCTACCTTACCTACGAAATAGCAAATTGATCTCGAGTCTATGACGTATCCTTTGAGCCTGACGTTATCGGAAGGTTCGGTTGTCGGCTCCCCGAAAGGGAAACCGACCTACAGTATTGCTATAGGCATTCAAACTTTTAAACACATTACAATAGCAGGTTCACCCTGCAGCCAGAGGGCACTCTGACAACAGGGATAAATCTTGTTCAGGCACTTAACACCACTGTTGAAGATCCACTGCTCTGAACATGATGCCGATGATAAAGCACCAGGCTGAATACCAGCGTAATCATCTCCGCAAAGGGCACCACCAGCCAGATGCCATATTCTGGCATCAGCCAAGGCATGACCACCAGCCCCAAGACCACAAAACCAAAACCGCGTACGATGGATAATGCAGTGGCCAGCATGGGCTTTTCAACCGCCTGAAAGAATGAAGCAATCATCAGGTTAATAGCCATGCAGGGGAACGCCATAAAATAAAGGGGCATTGCCAGACTGGCCAGATCAAACAACACCGGATAATCCACCACAAATAAGCCCACCAGCCAATCAGTTTCCAGACTGGCCAGCATCAGCGCGGCAATACCCACCCCAACTGCAGTTTTAACACCGAGCACCAGTGTCTCACGAACTCGGCTAACGGATTTGGCCCCATGATTAAAGCTGATAATGGGCTGACAGGCCTGACCGACCCCCATCAGGATAAACAATACCAGTACTGCGACGTTTATTACGATACTGTATGCAGTGACATAAAGATCACCACCGTGGCGAATCAGCACCCAGTTAAAAATCAGGGTGCTGACACCAATGGTTGACTCAATAAAAAATGTCGGTAACCCAGTACTCATAATTTTGCCAACCCATTTAACGTTGGATGATGGCAGTTTCAGTCTCAGAACACCTTTACTACGGACAAAATGCGTTATCACACCAGCAAATAAAACCAGTTGAGAAAGGCCGGTGGCCAGTGCTGCACCTTTTACTCCCCATGGAAATACAAAGATAAATACGTAGTCCAGCACAACGTTGGTCAGTGCACTGACTACCAATGAGTACATGGCCAAGCGCGGATTACCGTCATTACGGACAAAACATGACAATACCCAGCCCACGGCATAAATCATGAAAAACATCAGCATGATTTCCAGGTAATCCCGGGTCATGGTAAACAGTGCTTCACTGGCACCAGTCATCAATACCACTTCATCCAGCCAAATAAACCCAACACTCACCAGAAAGCCGCTGATCACCAGAGTCAGCAATACGGACTGGAAAAAGATATTCTGACCTTCGGTATAATTACCACGGCCAAATTGGGTGGACATCAGGGCTGAACCACCCACACCAATCATCAAGGCCAGGGCAAGAAACAGCGCAAAAAAAGGTACGGTAAGAGAAAGCGCAGCCAGTGCATCGGCCCCCACACCTCGCCCTACCATGATGCTGTCCACCAGCACATAGAGTGATTTCACCAGCATGCCACTCACCGCCGGCAGCAGATAATAAAAAAAGCTGGAAGGGATTGGGTCACTGCGAAGATCAATTGAAGCCATATAACCATTCACTCAGTCTATACAAACAACAGCCAGTGGCTGAAGAACGAATGGTATTATCTATCCTTACAAATTGATCAAAAATGGATCATTGTCGCTTTTTATGGTGTTTTTTTAACATCAAAGCATCCATATAAAAATTCAACGGGCCATCAAGTTGCTCGATGGTGAGCGTCGCTTCCGGCTGACAGTTAAGTGCCAGGGCATAACCGTGCAGATAATCCACCAGCAGTTCTAATGCTACCTTCTGATGTTCAGCGACCAGCTCTAAAGGCAACAACGCCCGCTCAAACCGCTCGATGAAAACACCTGCTGGCCCGACACTGCTCATGCCCAGCAAGGTATCCAGAAGACCTGGGTGATCACAGAGCAGTTGCAAATAGCTTAAGCACAGCGCACGCAGTTCTTTGCGCCAGTCGGTAGAAACGACAGGGTCATAAATTGCATCAATAAGCGAAACAGTCACCGCTTTAAGCAAGGCATTTTTATTATCAAAGTAATGATATATGGCCATGGCATCGACGTTGAGAGCACTGGCCAGCTTGCGGATACTGGGTATTTTTCCGTCTTCTTTTAACAGTTCCTTCGCCATAAGTACTATCTTTTCAGTACTCATCTGCCCTTTTGTTTCAACAGGGCGGCCCCGCTTTTTCACGGGTTTCTTCGTCTTGACAGACATTTGCTGATCTCACTAGACTGACGCCATAATTCTACACCGTAGAATTTATCTATCAACATCACTGAAACTCGAGTTGTAATATGTCCAATCGCGTATATATAGCCACCAGCCTCGACGGGTTTATTGCCGACAAAAATGGTGGTCTGGACTGGCTTCACTCAATACCGAACCCTGATGGTTCCGATTTTGGCTTTGCCGACTTTATGGAAACGGTTGATGCGCTGGTGATGGGGCGCAACACATTTGAAACGGTGTTGAGCTTTGACGGCGACTGGCCTTACTCAAAACCGGTTTATGTGGCCAGCAACTCACTTGAAGTGGTGCCGGCAGGCTTTGACGACAAAGCCTCACTGATCCAAGGCACACCCGAAGAGATTATTTCGGTTCTGAATGCCAGGGGGTTAAAAAATCTCTATATTGATGGCGGTGCAACTATTCAGCAGTTTCTCCAGTATGACTTGATTGATGAGATGACCATCACCACTGTGCCGATTCTATTGGGTGAAGGTATTCCATTGTTTGCCCGATTGGAGCAATCACTGACTTTTGAACACCAGAAAACCGAGGTTCTGCTGGGCAGTCTGGTAAAAAGCCATTACCGTCGTGTAAGAGTTTAGAACTACTTGAAATAGCAGTCTGTTTCTTTTCACCACAGAGGCGCAGAGACACAAAAAAGAGCTTGTCTTTTTTCTGTGCCTTTGTGGTAAACATAATCTAGGCAAACATCTGGCTGCGAAACTGCTTGGGCGACACCCCTATCTCCCGGCGAAAAAAACGGCAAAAGTAACTGGTATCTTCGTAACCCAGCTCAAAGGCAATTTCCTGAATGGTTTTGGTGGTAAAGGCCAGGTCACGACAGGATGCCACCATCACCCTTTCGTGTATCAACTGGGTGACTGTTTTCCCCACATACTGCCGGGTTAACTCATTCAGCCGCTTTGGCGTTAACCCGATTTCATGGCCGTAGAAATCGTTGTGTCGCTGCTCGCGGTAATTCCTTTCAATCAGTTCAAATAGCTTCATCACCCGGGGGTCGAAATAGACAGACTCCGGGTTATTGTCGGGTAAATAACGGGTCAGGTAGTGCAGAAAAGCCGTCAGCAGTGATTCCAGAAAATCCCAGTCGGTAGTTGACCGCCTCAGTTCATATTCCATCATCTCACCGAGGTAGTCGAGGTGGCGATAGCCATCAGCATCAAGAGAAATACAGGCCCGCTCAAGGCTGAAGGTGGCGAAAGCTTCCTGCAATAACAGCTGATTACGGTAACCCGCTCCGATAAAGTCCATCTGAAAGGACAAAATATACATCAGGTCCGGAGGAGTAGTAATCTGATGCACCTGCCCCGGCGCAATCAGATAGAGTGTTTTCGGGCGCAGGGGGTACTCGGTAAAATCAATGCAGTGAACCCCTTCCCCCTCTTCCGTCCAGATTACTTTAAAGTAATCATGGCGGTGTGGTTTGCGCTGAAATGCATCCCGGTTCTGTTGATCAACCCGGGTAATCAGAACAGGCTCTTCAACCGCAAGCTGGAACTGCTCAATCTCTTTACCAGCCATACATTATACCAATTTCACCTTCTAAACATGACCTGCGCAACCATTTTGAACCGCTGGATCTTCGTTGAAATTCCTCGCAATAGCCATGCTATTACTTGTCATTCCGCCTTGCCCAGCAGTTCAAAATGGCTTGCTCGACATCATATTTAGAAGGCGGAATTGGTATTACTCTCACCGGTTGTCAATCCACTCACTCATTACTACATGAGTTCTGATCTTAACAATATCGTCAAGACCATCCAGCGTTTCACGGATTTCATGAATGCGACGCATACTGTCAGCTTTGACATGAACCATCAGATCCATCTCTCCGGAGATACCATGACAGGTAATAATTTCAGGGATATCTCGAAAATGGGGAATCACTTCCGAACATCGTGCACAACGATGCTTTACTTCAAAATAGACAGAGACCCCTTCTTTCTGAGACTCGGTCAGTAACACCTGATAACCCCGGATAATCTTTTTCTGCTCAAGTTTCTTTATTCGTTCAGAGACTGAAGAGCGTGAAAGGTTAACAGACTCGGCAATTGCAGAGACGCTGGCCCGGGCGTTTTTCTTTAACTCCGCAATAATGGCTCGATCAAACTTATCCAAACAACCCCCGACGATTTGTTGTCAAACGGAAACATACCCGTCAAATTGCCGGAATATACCGCCAAATGAGGGAAATGTTCGACAGAATGTTAAGTCAATCTACTCTATAGTAAAAGCCGTAACCCATTGGTAAATAAAGAAATGACAGCGATGTCCCAGAGGTAGAAACAAGAGTGCATAACAAAACATCAGGTATTGGTCGCTGGCAGGGAGCAGGTCTTCTCGCTACCACCTTGCTGGGTACCAGCGTATTTATTCTTCCTCAGCTTACTATTGAACTGGCGGGCTATGGGGCACTTTGGGCTTGGGGCCTGCTGACCCTGACGATTATCCCGGTAGCACTGGTGTTTGCCAGTCTGGCCAGTCGTTTCCCTCATGCAGCCGGACCTGCCTATTTCGTGGAAAAAGCCTTTGGTTCAATAGCAGGCAAAACTATCGGCATTATCTTCATGTTTGCCGTTCCTCTGGGTGCTACGGCAGCCATTATTATGACTTACCAGTTCATTGATGCCCTGTTCATAGTGCCTGACTCCATGGCACTGCTGGTTCAACTGGGTTTTCTGTTACTCCTGTATGCACTGAATTTCAGGGGAATCCATATTGCAGCCAGCCTGCAGCTGGGCCTTACCTTCTCTATTGTTGCCGTATTACTTCTGATGCTGTTCTCATGGGGCACGGTTGATGTTCCCGTTAAGCCAGTAAAAAGTGTTATCGATAGCAGCGCCCTATGGAAAGCAGCCGGTATTGCTTTCTGGAGCTTTATCGGTATTGAGGCCATGGCACATCTGGCGGGTGATTTTAAAAATCCGGAAAAAGACCTTAAACCCGCCATCATGATCGGCGTTACTATTGTTGGCTGTATCTATCTGGCCTGTGCCTGGCTGATTCTGGCTATTCCTACCGATACACCACTGGCCATGACCGGCGTCTTTGATGTGTTACTGGGCGGCATGGGAACCCAGGTTATTGGTATTCTGGGGATTGCCGGTGGTATTGCAGCAGTCAACGTGTATACCGCCAGCCTTACCCGCCTGATCTGGAGTTTCAGCAATGAAAGCATATTACCCACCTGGTTCAGTAGACAGAACCGTCATGGTGTTTCAGAGCGGGCACTGGTCACACTGCTGAGTATTATGGCTGCCGTCCTGATTACCACTCACTATACCGATCAGAATCTAGAGGATCTGGTCTCCTGGGTGAACGGCGTATTCGTCATTATCTACTTTGCCTCCATGATTGCATCATTCAAGTTGCTGCCTGGGAAATATCACTGGTTGACGATTCTCGGCTGCCTGTTTTGCCTGATGCTGGCCGCAGGCTTGGGCTGGAAAATGGGCTATGCCATTGGCTTACTGATTATTGCTGCACCGTTTCTCTGGTTTCAGCAGCAAAAGAAGTTAAAACCGGGCTACTCCCCGCTTTAAGAAACGTTTGAGCCCGCCCCCGGTTCCTCAGATAATAGTTCTGGCAATCATATTGATAGCCAGAACTGTCAAAAGCCACTGGATAGCCAGCAGCAATTTATCATTATCGATCCTGATCCGGATTTTAGTACCCAACCAGGAACCCATCACAGAGCCGATGACCATTATCAATACAGTCTCTTTATAGTCCCATAAAGAAACCCCAATCATCCCAAAAATGGGAATTTTGGCCAAATGGCTGAAGGTCATGAATAACGCACTGGTCGCAATGATCTGATTCCTGTCTGATAACTTACTTGCCAGATAACTTAAGGTCAGAGGACCCGTTGCCCCCACAATCACTCCTAAACCACTTTGCAGAAAACCGATCAGATAAGGGTTTTCATACTTTTCAATATTCTGGACAAATGGCTTGCACCACAGCTTAAGCAAAATATAAAGACCAATGCCCAGGGGAATGTAATCAGTTGAAATATTGAAAAGCAGAAAGCCAAATAAAAAGGCACCAATCAGTGATCCAATAAAAAAGGGAAGAAAATAAGTCCAGCGAACATCCTTAACAGCAAAGGCAACCCGTGAGCTATTACTGGCAATCTGGGCAATCGCATGAATGGGTATAATGACTGGAGCGGCAAGAAACAGTGGCAAGAGGGCGATCAACATCATACCACCACCTAGCCCGACGATTGCGGCTATCAGCGATGTTATCAATGAAATCAAACCTAACAGTAAATCCGTCCCCATTAAGTACCTTAATATTTTCGCTGTTACCAGATCGTAGATATTATACATACCACTGGTGACTGCTGATTGGCCAGAGATATGCATACGGGGTACCGATTTACTAAATGCTGTGCTACAAAAAGGCCCCGTAAAAACGGGGCCTGGTTTACCTATGCATCGAACCGTTACTGGTGTCGACTAAACATTATGACTTGCGGTTCACATCCACCTGTCGGCCCAGTTCAGGTACGACAATGTTCTTCTTTTCACGGAATGAGTCAATGAGCACCTGCGTAATGGACTCACCTTTCTTCAGCATTTCTCCTTTACCCAGCATCGTGTAACCATCACCACCGCTGGCGGCATAAGAATAGGTAGCCAGTGTATACTTCTCATTAATATTCACAGGCTTACCATTAACGGTCAGAGACAACAAACGATCACCTTCCGGGCGCTGACTGTCATAACGGGCTTCGATACCGGAAAACTGTGCCAAACCATAAGGTAGTGTATAGCTGTACTCCAGTAACTCATCCAGCTGCTTACCGGAAATTTTCACCACGTTCAGAGTGTCAGTAAATGGGAACACGTTGGTGACATTCTCAACCGTCACAGGCCCTTTGTTCAAATCCACTCGAATACTGCCTGAGCTCATCATGGCAATATCGGAACCAGCCTCTTCACGCATCATATCAGCGACCAGATTGCCAATATTGGATTCACGGTAATAGCGACGGAAAGCTACATCATTGATGGTCGCAATCTTCTGGCTCAACTCCGGATATTGCTTGCGGGCAGTTGCAATCAAGTCACTGGTCTTTTCATCACGATCCAGCTTATCCGACGCTACCGGGATCAGCTTGCCTTCCTTTAATGTTACCTTCCGGGTCTCCGTATCCACTTCAAAGCGGGTATAGCCCAGGTATTTACCCTGACCAAAGGTTAACCCGATAACGGTTCCGGTTTCTGGATGCACCACCGGTTCCCACAATCCATTATCAGAGTGACCACCAAAAATGACGTCGACCCCTTTCAGCTTGCCCGCCATGGCATAATCTTCATCAAAACCACGCTGCACTTCCGGATCGGCTTCTTTATCCGTCTGCATTGGAGCGGTACGGTTCTGATGGGTCAGGACGACCATGATGTCCACCTCAGGGCGCAGCTTATCAACCCACTCCTGAGCGGTTTCGGTTGGATCAAGGATGGTCAGCCCTTTACGGTTGCCTTTCCACATGGTGTTGTAAAACGCATCAATACCCATGACACCAACAACACCTATTTTGATACCGTCTTTTTCCAGAATGGTATAGGGCTGCGCCAGAGTAATATCCGTTCCTTCATAAATAATATTGGCATTCAGCACTGGAAAACCAGCACGTGGCATGGTGTCACGCAATGCCTGCCAGCCGTATTCAAATTCATGATTACCCAGGGTAATAACATCGTAGCCCATGGCGGTATAAAGATCGTAGGCCAGCGCACCCTTGGTCTTTTTAGAGAGCGAGCCTGTGTAAATATCACCGGCATCCAGCAGAAACGAGATTTCCTCGTCTTCACGAACATCTTCAATCAGACTGGCAAGGTAAGGGATACCACCAATTCTGGAAATATTATCATCCCAGAATGCATCCACTGGTTCATAAACACTCTCGATATCATTGGTATGGAGGAGTGTCACTTCTTTAACTTCCGCCTGCGTAGCACAAGAAAAAAGAGAAGCGGCTACCGCAAGAGCAAGCGCTTTTGGCGAAAAAATACCCATCATCAAAAAACCTGAACAACCAGACAATTAATTTGCAGGCAGCGATTCTATGAGATGTGGTTATTTTTCAAGCATGATCCAGATCAGGTTTATAGATTGTTGTTTGAAAAAACAACAAAAAAGGCTGATGCAACAAACTTAATCAGTCACATCAGCCCGGTTAAAATGGAATGGCTCGTAATCAGTCTTGCACAAGTTCTCTGCCACGCCGGGCAACACCTGGATAGTCTTCTTCAGACAAAAATGCGGTCAGTGCCGTAAGCTTTTCCCCCAGCGCCTCTTCCGACTCAGCCACCACATTGATATGGCCCATTTTACGACCAGGGCGCTGGGTTTTGCCATACCAATGGCTGGTGACATTGGAAACCGATAATACATCAGCGGGAATATCTGGCTGACCAAGTACGTTAATCATGGCACTTGGCCCGAGTGCTTCCGTTGTACCCAGAGGCAGACCAGCAACCGCTCGCAGATGATTTTCAAACTGGCTGCATAAAGTGCCTTGCTGTGTCCAATGACCGGAGTTATGAACACGAGGGGCAATCTCATTAACCATCAGCTTGCCGCCCACATCAAAAAACTCGATAGCCAGCACCCCGACATAGTCCATTTCCGAAGCCAGTTTACTGAAGGCATCCACTGCCTGCTGATGAATATCGGTAGAAATGGCCTTCGCCAGAGACAACGTCAACACACCACCGTTATGCTCATTCTCAGTAACCGGATAAATGGCCATATTGCCAGCTTTATCCCGGACGCCAATAACAGACACCTCTCGTTGAAAGGGAATCATTTTTTCAGCGATAATGGAATGTGGTGCGTCAGCGCTGCCAGCAGCCAGAAAGTCCGACATTTCCGACCAGATCTGCTCAACATTGCTGTCGGCCTTGACCCGCCACTGACCCTTACCATCATAACCCGCCTGACAGGTTTTAATCACCAGAGGCAGACCCAGACTCTCAATGGCACTGTCCAGGTGGGAGCGCTCAGTGATCAGCTGGTAGGGTGCACAGGGTACACCGGTTTTATCCAGCAACGCTTTCTCTATGCTGCGGTCACCACCGGCTTTAATGGCCTGTTTACCCGGGTAAAACTTCCCGGAAGCCGCACACAGGGTGAGTACATCATCGGGAATATGCTCAAACTCAGCGGTAATGGCATCACACTCAGCAATGGCATCCGACAAGCTCTGGTCTCTGACATCGAGCGTTAAAGGATGCATTAACTGTCTGGAGCCAACATCATATGAAATGATATTGATGTTCAGCGGTGCTCCCGCAAGGCTCATCATACGTGCAAGCTGGCCGGCACCTAACACTAGAATGTTCATACTGCTCTCATATCACTCGGCAGGGTCTGGATTGGCTAATACGGTTTCAGTTTGCTGCGTTCTGAACTCATCAATTTTAGCCTGCAACTCAGGCTGCTGACAGCCAAGGATCTGCGCCGCCAACAGGCCAGCATTGGCAGCTCCGGCCTCTCCGATAGCCAGAGTGCCCACAGCAACCCCTTTCGGCATTTGGCATATAGACAATAAGGAATCGATACCGTTCAGTGCCTTGGACTTAACGGGAACCCCCAGTACCGGCAGGCTGGTAAATGCCGCCGCCATTCCGGGCAAGTGTGCTGCCCCCCCTGCCCCGGCAATAATGACCTTAATGCCACGAGAAGCCGCTTGCGATGCGTATTCAGCCAGTAATTGTGGAGTGCGATGGGCAGAAACAACCCTTGTTTCGTAGTCAATGCCGAATCTTTCGAGCATTTCAGCCGCATGCTGCATCGTAGGCCAGTCGGACTTGGAACCCATTATAATGCCAACAGTCATAACCACTCCTTTATTCTGAGCGGGCAATAATAGCATATATAATAGGTTTGACTTCAGGGAAAACAGAGCATATCACGACCAGCACCCGCGCATAAGAACGCTTCAGTGGCTCACAGACAGAGTACTCTTTAAACTGCAGCACCCTTATGAACCATAAAAACAGTTTCTTCCATACCAGTAATCAAGGGCATACCTTTGGTACCGACCAGTAAGACCATCGCATAATTGGATGATTAAGCCATATTGAAATGGGCTCTCATGATGGCAACAGACCTGCTCACTCTTCACCTCTTTTAGTGATGAAAAATCCTAAAAAGATTCCACCAATAAGTAACCCCAGCCCTAACCATAAGCTCATTGGAAGTTCGGTTTGAACATTCCTCCGTATTTCAAGATGAGCGCTACTGACCCTGGCCTGGCGATTCAGTAGCCCAGTTTCCCAGTGATAAGTTGATTTCCTGGGGATTGAGAAGGCATCGATAGAATGAATGCGTCGCTGGGTACGGGATAACTCATTGGCCGGGATATCCTTACTTTCGCGACGCAGGGTGAGCGCACCACTTTGCGAAAGCACCTCATTATTTTGGTCATCCTTGATGTCGATTGTGTAACTGTAAAACCTAACCGCTTCGCTTTTTGTTCGACTGATAAATTCTGTATTCAATATCACCCGGACGGGGCTCATATCCGGAGTAAGCTCCACCGTACCTTCTGTATCACCGGCAATTTCCAAAGGAATAGTTTGAGCAACTTCACCAGACTGGATGTACATTGATCCGCTGTAAACAATCAATACCAGCCCAATGACCATTATTAGAATTGTTATCCATTTCATAGAGCTATCAGTCCCTGATCCCTGTTATGTGATCCAACTTCACAGTTCCAACAATAATTCACTATAACAGGTACGCAGAAAAAGTAATCAGCATCTTTGCGTGCTCAATATATGCAAAGATGCTGAATCAAGGATTGGCCGGGCTAATGGGCTTATTTAAAGCCTGGTTAACCTTTACAGATATAGTCTATGGAAAGAAAAAATAATAAAGGACGCCCATGAGAAACCTTATTCTCAGCCTCATCCCTGTCATGGCCCTCTTCAGTCTTACTGGATGCCAGAAAGAAACCACCAGCCACAATGAAGAAGTTGTTCCGGCATTACTGCAACAAAAAGCGTTCAACTCGAACCTCGCCTACGAACTGGTTGAATCCTTAACCGTTGAGGTAGGCCCAAGACTCGCGGGCAGCGAGAAGGACCCCATCGCGGTAGAGTGGGCAATCAAACAGTTAACTTCCCTGAATTTTGACCGAGTCTACAAAGAACCTGTTCAGGTACCAGTATGGCAACGGGGTGATGCCAAAGCATCAATAACATCCCCTTACCCACAACCACTGGTAATTACTGCGTTAGGGGGCAGTATTGGTACCCCACCTGACGGTATTATCGCAAGTATTGCTCGATTTGATTCGCTGGGATCCCTGGAGAAAGCCACGCCTGAAGAGGTGTCTGGCAAGATAGTGTTTATTGACCAGCTGACTGAGCGTCACAAAACCAGCAAGGGGTATGTAAAAAGTGCAGCTGCCCGCTTACATGGAGCATCTGTTGCCGCTCACAAAGGAGCACTGGCTGTTATCAATCGCACCGTTGGTACCAGCCAGAACCGGATTGCCCAGACAGGCATGGTGAAATACCAGGATGGAATCAATAAAATCCCGGCAGTGGCAATATCCTCTCCAGATGCAGAATTGATCAATGCCATGCTCAGGCGAAGCAATGATGTGAAGATAAAACTTCACCTTTCTTCAAAATCCATGGGATTCACCACATCTTTCAATGTCATTGCTGAAGTAACTGGTTCAAACAAACCTGAAGAGATAGTGTTAATCAGTGCACACCTGGACTCCTGGGATGAAGGCACTGGAGCCAGCGATGATGGCGCAGGCATCGCCATTGTCACCGCTGCCGCAAAGCTGATTCAGGATCTGCCAACCAAACCTGCACGCACTGTCAGAGTGGTGCTCTATGCAGCGGAAGAGGTGGGATATTTTGGCGCCAGGGCCTACGCCAAAGAGCATCAGGCCGAGCTTGATAAACACTATATTGCAGCCGAATCTGACTTTGGTGCCGCTCCTGTATACCAAATTGATTTTGGGATTAATAACGCTAATTTTGCAGAAGTTATTCAACTGGTTCAGCCGATGACAGGTAATGGTATTGCCCTGGGTAATAACAGCTCAACGGGAGGGCCCGACGTATCGTTCCTTCATAAAAAAGGTGTGCCGGTTGCCTCGTTAAGACAGGATGGTACTGATTACTTTGACTACCATCATTCACCCAATGACACTTTAGACAAAATTGATCCAGAAGCACTGCAGCAGAATGTAGCTGCCTATGCTCAGTTTGCTTATTTAATGGCCCAGTCTGAATTTGATTTACGCCCTATAACTGCTGATTGATCAAACTGATTTCTAACAGATCTGAGAAGAGCTGCCCCGATTGTTGGGGGGCAGCTTAAACTTCTATATACTCTTCAGCAATTAATCATATGGTGCATACAAATGCCCAGGACTCGTCGCTACCCGGTTCACTAGTAGTCCACCATTTAGCCTTGTAGACACTGCCGTTATGGATAACCTGGTCCCCGCCATTGGCATTGCTGCCATTAGCCCAGTTGGGATAGGTGCTCAAGCCGGAAGTATCAACACCCAGATCACTGCAGAGCTCGCCACCACCACTAGGGCCACCATTGAGATCTGCCAATGGCAGCTCAGGATATTCTGACTTCAGGGCATAATCCTGACCATTGATGTTGACAGTCCAGGCCTGTGGGCCAGTAACAGGCAGATAATAATTCAGTGTCAGTTCAACACTCTCACCATCGCCAAGGTTCTGCCAGCCGGGCAGGCTAAAGGAAACCCGATGGAACTCATTTTCAAGGCCACCAATATTATTACCACTGGCATTGGCGCCACTTTCCACCACTTCCAGCTTGAAGCCACTCTGGTCAGAAATAAATTCTGAGGTTGAGGTAGGCATATCAAAAAGGAACTCAGTACCACCAGGTAGTGCAACACCGGACTGGTTAGTGATCTTCAGGGTCGGGTTCAATGGATAGTTTTGATCCCCTTCCTTAAAGCCATAAACCTCAACCACAATCTCAACAGCTTCATCAGGTATTACTCGATCTGTACGACGATCTCCGTATGGGGTTGCATTAACAAACTGTTCATAGGCCAACGAGGTCAATGTTGTACCAAAGCCATACTCCCCTTTCTCTGTATCCCAGCCGTAATCTCCAGCCAGCTCCCAGAACATGATGCCGCCAATATTATTATCAATCACGTACTGGACTTTGGTTCTCATGGACTCTTCATCTTCCATGGAGAGGAAGACCTGCTTATCGGCATTCCATAGCCAGGGTGCCACAGCTACGCTGTCGTAGTAGCGTTGGTAGCGGCCTGTGAGCTGATGATCCGGATTACTCTCCGGGTTCAACCCCCAATCCCTGAGATAACCTGGCACAATATTCCGCTCAAGGTTTTTGGCATGCCACAGCGGGTTGGAACCAGCCCCCATCTCATCGCCATTTTCATCCTTATCATGCCACATGTTGTCAATGCCGGTAGCACCGAAACCACACTTGGCACTGCCACCCGTACCAATCGGACAGTCCACCTGGTTTGGCAATGGTCCACGACCATTCAGGCCATAGTCACCACCAGTTACCCCCTGCCAGCCACGGGTATAATACGGAACACCGATATTGATTCGACCGGCCTGCATGGCACCGCGGAAATATTTCACCGCCCAGTCGGTATTCAGGTAGCCGATACCGCCATACTGCTCAGTGCCATAAACGTTAGCGGATGCCAATTCCGCATCTTCACCGGTGTCAAACAGTGCTGCGTTATGTCCCACATACTCATTCCAGGCACCGTGCAAGTCATAAGACATGATGTTCACATAGTCCAGATACTGAGTGATCTGAAAGGTTTCCATGCCTCGGAGCAGATAACCTGAGGATGGAGACGCAATGGTCAGCATATAGTGCTTGCCATCTTCTGCACCCGCAGCATCCAGTTTCTCACGGAGTGTTTTCATCAACTCAACGTAGGAGTTCATCAGACTGCCACGCAGGGCGTTGGCAATACCGAAGTCCATAGGGTTACCTGCATCGTTCATTGATGTCGGGTATTCATAGTCAATATCAGCACCATCAAATCCGTATTTACGCAGAAACTCGACCACAGAATCAGCAAATGTGTTAATTCCCTGGTAATTAATGGAGCCATCGGTATTAGTGGTCATGGTGTAGAAACCACCACTGTCGACACGATCACCATTGTCGTCAAAGTAACCACCGGTTTCCGCCCAGCCACCAACAGAAATCAGAGTTTTGACATCGGGATACTTCTGCTTGTATTTATTCAGCAGATTAAAATGTCCTTTGTATGGATAGTCCAGTGACATCTCTGCACCTTCTACACCAGGCCACTCCATTCCCGTAGCCGGATTTTCCGGATTACCCGGAGTGCCGACGGAAATACGGTTCTGACCGTTAACATGAGCAAATGCATAGTTAATGTGGGTGAGTTTATCCCAGGGTATATCATCGACCAGATAGACGGGCTGCCCATTGGCGCCATTACGCCAGGCAGTGAAGTAACCAATAATCCGCCGAGGGTGATCAGCCCCCATTTTCTCCCTGCCCTGATCATCGTATACAGTACAGTAAGGTGTGCTGACACCCGGTGTCTGATACAGACCATCGGGGCGGCAGTTGCTGTCACCCGATGGGGGAGGAACCACTTCACCAACATTGACTACGACGGTTTTTGAGGTGCTGGAGCCATTGTCGTTATCAGTAGCTACCGCTTTGATTTGCTGACGCCCTTCGGCAGCGACCCACTCCAGTGAGAAGGGTTCGGTACTGTCTTCTCCCAGAAGAACACTGTTGGCATAAAACGACACTTTACTGATAGTACCATCATGGTCACTGGCATCAGCGGTTAGAACCACCTTATCTCCCTGCTGGTATTCGGCACCATCAACCGGGGAGGTCAGACTGACTTGTGGTAACTGGTTCTGCTCTACCGCCGAAACCTCAACAACCGCTGCAGAAGAGCTGCTGCTGGCACCCTGATCATCAATAGCCCTGGCAGAAATTGCATGGGAACCTACAACCGCACTCCAGCTCAGAGAGTAAGGTGCAGTGACATCAGCTCCTGCTAGAGCATTATTGACATAGAACTCAACTTTGCTGACAGAACCATCTACATCAGATGCATTTGCACGCAGTAATACGGAATCACCTTCAGTGTAGACAGCACCATTTACTGGAGATATAAGAGTGACCTGAGGTGGTTGGTTCTCTGTCGGAGGCGGTTCAGTCCCCCCACAACTACCCAGTAAAGTCCATTCCTGATAAGCCGATGAAAACTGTTCGGGATTATTTCCTTTCGTCCACCAATTTGCCTGATAGGCTTTGCTATTATGCTGCACACGATCACCGCTGTTATAGACGGCAGTCGACTCCCATGAACTGAGGGGTGAACAATCGTAGGCTAATGCCGAAACCGACGTCACCATGGCCAAACTGCTCAGCGCAAACAAGCTGGATAGTCTAAACATGAAGAGTTTCCCTGAAAATGTTATAGAATGTTCCATTCCTTATGAAACCGATTTCTGTAACCGGTTTCATTAATAACTATTACATTCTCAGAAGTGTTAGATTCAGGCAATACATTAAAATGTGAAGTCGATTACGAATTCAGGTAAATGTCAGTAGTCAGCCATGAAAAAACCATTTGAATCCGGAGATCGGGTCACCACCCACTTCTATCCGGTCCAGAAAAACCGCCCTCGTACGGTAATTCGCTGTTATCGATCCATTGACTGTCCATCCGGGTGGCTGGTTGATACAAAAGACGACAAAGGTAAAATGTTAAAAGCACTGGATGCAAAATGGTTCACTGCCGTTAATCAGGCATAACAGATCGATAAACGTTATGCCCAAGCATCTGGGGTTTTTAATACTTGCTTGACATTGGTTGGATAACTTTTGGGACTTGATGTTCTTTGACTTGTTAGCCGTCGTTCTTTTGAGTCACGCTGATGGCAGCGTCTCAAGGGCGATTCTCTATATGGAAATGAAATCGTTCAGAATACTATTGAGAAGGAATGTACTCAGCAGTTTGTACTCATCAAGCTCTCTAACCACCGTAGTAAACATGGCAGGATAAGCGTCAGAACACGGCGAAATGACGAGCCGTTGCTTGTAATGCCAGAGCAATAGCATAGTCAATTGGTATTATTATTCGGCTTGATGTTGAGACCGTATATAAGCAAAAAGCAAGCACCTATAGACTCAAGCAACTCTAAAAATAAATGAATAAAACGAATTTGGTAGTCGGTACTGGACTTGAACCAGCGACCCCCACCATGTCAAGGTGGTGCTCTACCAACTGAGCTAACCGACTATATCGACATGCCCCTGAACAGGAACACGAAAAAACAAACTGGTAGTCGGTACTGGACTTGAACCAGCGACCCCCACCATGTCAAGGTGGTGCTCTACCAACTGAGCTAACCGACTGAAGTGGTGCGTATATTATCAATGCGGCTAAAAAATGCAACACTCCAACCAGGTTAATTCTAACAGGATAAATACCTATTCTCAGTGTTTGAGAACCTGCTCTCTCAATGCTGTAATTTCATCTCGGACGGCAGCCGCCTGCTCAAACTCCAGATTACGGGAATGTTCCATCATTTTCGCTTCCAGCTTTTTGATGGTGGCAGTCATCATTTCAGGCGTCATAGGTACCTGGTAATCAGTCCTGGGCTCTGCAACACCCTTCTGAGCTTTACTGCCCTTCTTCCGCCCAATAACAACGGCACCCTCAAGAATATCCGCAACCGACTTAAAGACACCTTTCGGAGTAATTCCGTGCTCTTTATTAAAAGCCACCTGCTTCTCACGACGCCGCTCTGTTTCACTGATCGCCCGTTCCATGGAACCGGTAATACGGTCACCATAAAGAATAGCCCGACCATTAATATTCCGTGCCGCACGTCCAATGGTCTGAATCAGCGATCGATCAGAACGAAGAAAGCCTTCCTTATCCGCATCCAGGATAGCTACCAGTGATACCTCAGGCATATCAAGCCCCTCACGGAGCAAATTGATCCCTACCAACACATCGAAAGCGCCAATTCGCAGGTCACGAATAATCTCCACCCGCTCTACGGTATCAATGTCCGAATGGAGATAGCGAACCCGTACACCCTGTTCATGGAGAAACTCGGTCAAGTCCTCCGCCATCCGCTTGGTCAGTACCGTAACCAGGACCCGCTCTTTTTTGGCAACGGTCTTGTTAATTTCGGTGATCAGATCATCTACCTGCGTGGTAGCCGAACGCACTTCAATTTCCGGATCTACCAAACCCGTTGGCCTGACCACTTGCTCTACGACCTGTCCCTGATTTTCTTCCTCATACTTACCTGGTGTAGCTGATACGAAAATGGTCTGAGGTCTTCGTCCCTCCCACTCTTCGAATTTCATGGGTCGGTTGTCCAGTGCAGACGGCAACCGGAAACCATATTCCACCAGCGTTTCTTTTCGGGATCGATCCCCTTTGTACATAGCACCAATCTGAGGCACGGTCACATGGGACTCATCAATGATCAGCAGTGCATTATCCGGAATATAGTCAAACAGGGTTGGTGGCGCCTCCCCCGGCCTATTACCAGAAAGGTAACGGGAGTAGTTTTCAATACCCGTGCAATAACCTAATTCAATCATCATTTCCAAATCAAACTGAGTGCGCTGCTCAAGGCGCTGGGCTTCTACCAATTTATTGTTATCTCTCAAAGCCTTGAGTCGATCAGCGAGCTCAACCTTAATGCTTTCCACTGCATCCAGGATGGTTTGTCGGGGCGTAACATAATGAGTTTTCGGGTAAATCGTGGCCCTGGGGAGTTTTCTCAACACCTCACCCGTTAACGGGTCAAATTCACTGATGGACTCCAGCTCCTCATCAAACAATTCAAGCCGGATAGCTTCTTTTTCTGATTCCGCTGGGAACACATCGATGACATCACCCCGCACCCGGTAAGTTGCCCTGCGAAAATCTGCATCATTACGGGTATATTGCAGTTCAGCCAGCCGACGCAGAATGGTTCGCTGATCAACAATATCGCCTCGATCCAGATGCATCATCATTTTCAGATAGGACTGAGGATCTCCCAAACCATAAATGGCGGACACGGTAGCCACAATAATGGCATCTTCACGCTCCATTAACGCCTTGGTTGCAGAAAGGCGCATCTGCTCAATATGTTCATTAACAGAAGCGTCTTTTTCTATATAGGTATCCGAGGTCGGGACATAGGCTTCCGGCTGATAATAGTCGTAGTAGGAGACAAAGTACTCAACCGAATTATCGGGGAAAAATTCCTTAAACTCGCCATAGAGCTGGGCGGCCAGCGTTTTATTGTGGGCCATGATGATGGTTGGCCGCTGAATTTTCTCAATCACATTGGCAACAGTAAAGGTCTTGCCTGAACCAGTCACACCCAGCAACGTCTGACAGGCCAGACCAGACTCAATACCCTTAACCAGCTGGTCAATAGCTACAGGCTGATCACCTGCCGGACTGAAGCGAGAAGATACCCTGAACGCTCGACTCATATCACCCTTCACTTGTTAGCTAATATCTTTCTTCCGCTATGGGCATTTGATTGTGTATGATGCATCTGTTGCCCAAATGGCGGATAGTCACTACTGTCCACTGTTATACTACAGTGCCGGATAGATGTTTACCTCCATAGGTGCAAAAAGCCTGAAGCGAAATAGAAACTTTTGACCAAGCAGGCACATAAAAAGCAAGGCAAATGTTTCTCAACAAAAGGCGAAGGCAAACCGTATTATAATTCTCTACATGGCTTTTCATGTAGCTCTCTACGCAATAACCATAAACGAGGAACACTGTGACTGGTCATCCATCCCAACGCGTGCAAATGGTCAAGCCCTCCCCTACCCTGGCAGTGACCGCCAAGGCAGCAGAATTGAGAGCAGCAGGACACGATATTATTGGTCTGGGCGCTGGCGAACCTGATTTCGACACTCCGGAACATATCAAGGCAGCAGCGGTCAAGGCGATTGCTGATGGTAAAACCAAATATACTGCCGTGGATGGAACCACAGAACTCAAGCAAGCCATTATTGATAAATTCCAACGGGATAACGGCCTGAGTTACACGCAGAGCCAGATCCTGGTCTCCTGTGGTGGCAAGCAGAGCTTTTTCAATCTCGCACTGGCGCTATTAGATAAGGGTGATGAAGTCGTCATTCCTGCACCTTACTGGGTATCCTATCCAGACATGGTCGTTATTGCTGAAGGTGTACCGGTCATCGTTGAGGCCGGACTGGAAAATCGCTTCAAGATTACCCCCGAACAACTGGAAGCAGCCATCACCGAGAAGACCAAACTGGTGGTTCTGAACAGCCCATCCAACCCTTCAGGCACAGCCTACAGCCGGAAAGAACTGGAAGCCCTTGGCGAAGTTCTCAAGAAATACCCGGATGTAATGGTGGCTACGGATGACATGTACGAACACATCCTCTGGACCGAGGAATCATTCTGTAACATCCTGATGGCCTGCCCTGAACTCTATGATCGTACTATTGTTCTCAATGGTGTATCCAAAGCCTACTCCATGACGGGCTGGCGCATTGGTTATGCCGGTGGTCCTGAGTGGCTGATCAAGAACATGAAAAAGATCCAGTCTCAAAGCACATCAAACCCCTGCTCCATTGCCCAGGCAGCAGCGGTTGAAGCCCTGAATGGCTCACAGGATTGCGTCAAAGACATGCTCAAAGTGTTCAAAAAGCGCCATGACTATGTTGTTGGCCGTCTGAACCAGCTGCCCGGCGTCAGCGCCATTGAAGGTGACGGCACCTTCTACGCTTTTGCCGATTTCAGTGATGCCATGAAAACGATGGGCTTTGAGAAGGATACCGATCTCGCAGCTCTGTTCCTGGAGAAAGGCGTAGCTTTGGTTCCAGGCTCTGCATTTGGTTCTGATGGATGCATGAGGCTTTCATTTGCTACCAGCGATGAGGCTCTTGAGAAAGCACTGGATCGTCTCCAGGCGGCTCTTTCCTAATCAGCTCCCTCCTCTGTTACTGAGTACCATTCTGGTACTCAGTAACTTGACAGGCATATTAAGAACGGTATTATTGACAACACGCTTCTGATCCCCGATAGCTCAGTTGGTAGAGCAAATGACTGTTAATCATTGGGTCGCTGGTTCGAGTCCAGCTCGGGGAGCCAATTATTAATTATCCTTTTTAGTTCCTGTGTCTAATTCTTCCCCTCCAGTTTCAACCTGATCGCCTACTTGACTATTGCCTTCGGCAAGCTGCTGCTCATCAGCAATGCCATCATTGCCACCTGAAGCTCTCGAGAACATGGTTTTAGCACCATCCACCAAATCATTCACATTCGCTTTAGCTTGCTCAACCATTCCATGAAACCCTCTTGGCTGAACGCCAACGAAAAGCCTCATCTCACCAGTACTCTCCTCTTTCTGATAACCGCAACCAACCTGTTCAAAAGTAATGTCTGCAGCACACCCCCCCAGATAAGTTGTGACCACACAACAGCATACAGAAGAAAAAATATTCGAACTACACGCCTGACAACTTGGATCAGCAGCAATAGATGGGGAGTTCAAACATACTGACGACAGAAAACCTACAACCCTTCCAGTAAAGGTTGGATTTGTGCCAACACTTTTCTCTTGGCGCTTTACAGCCATAACACCATCGACACCTTCCTGATGCCTGGATTCATCTATGGAAGCACTACCGAACTGAAAATATGAACTCTGACCTGGCTGCTGCATAACAGGTGAAGTCATAACACTCTCTCTACAAGCACATTGAGTTTATGATTGTTTCAGCAATCATTAATGGCTTAATTTCCATTAACTATTGCAACAATCTACTTATAGAGAGACTGCTCAACTCAGGTACAGTTCCATTATTTATATAAGTCTTCAAAATAACTGATGAGCAAGCATAAAGCTAAACTCAAAAATCACTGAAAACGAAATCGAAAATCAACTTTGCAAAGGCTATAAACTTAGAACTCTATCCACAGCAAACAATTAAACAATACAAACCAACATAACACCATAATCATGGAGTGGAAAACTTACGCCCTTAAGCTCCAATATTGCAAGAAAGGAAAGACTTTAAATCAGAAAATACCAAGCACTTTATGAGAAATTATTAAACAAACAATTATGACTTAAGAAACCCTGACATTATCTGGAGAAAACAATAGCAACTGATAAGGCAGCAAGGTTATTCACCCTCAAACCCTTGGATAGGTTTAACCGCACCCCAGTTATGGCAACGCGGGCATTGCCAGTGCATCTCTTTACCAGAAAACCCACAGTGCCCACAGGAAAAAACAGGCTTAAGCTCAAGCATGCGATCTGTAAGACGGTGAATCAATGCCAACACATTATCCGGCAAGTCACCCTGAAACTGACGACGAAGGTCTATCAGTTCATTCAAACCTCTCAGGGTAGGATGGCGATCAAGCTGCGCAGTAAGAAAATTAACAGCCTGAGACTCTCCAGACTCGCGGACCAAAAGACGGGTCATAGAGATTATGACGGCAGTTCCCGGGCGCTCATTGAGACAGCGCCCAAGATAGGCACCAAATCCCCGTAAACTGCCAGTATGCTCAAAGGCCTTTTCCAGTAGCGGCAGTGAGAGAGGCATGAAACTGATATCCTGAACGGATATTCTCTGCAATACCTTAATCGCTTCCTTATAGCTGCCTTCATCAAACTCCATTTGACCGAGCAACAGACTGGTCCTGACACTGTTTTTATCTCGGGAAAATGCCTGACGGATCAGACGACGGGCTGTTACTCTGTCATTCTGCTTAAGGGCTATTTCACACTGCTCACAGTAATAATGAGCCAGGATAATAGCGAAATACTCACCACGGGTTCGCCTGAGCCTTTCCGCAACATCAGCCGCCTTATCCCACTCACGCTCCTGCTCATAGACCCGCAACAATTGCTTCAAGGCCTGATCTCGAAGATCATGATTCTGGCGACTAAGATCAATAAGAATGCTTTCGGCACGATCCAACAGACCAGCGGAAGAGTAGTTTTGAGCCAGGGCCAGTTGAACCTGGAAAGATTGGATAGAGGTCAAGCTTGGACGCGCAAGCAGATCCTGATGAACACGGATCGATTTTTCAACCTCACCACGTTTACTGAACAGGCTGCCCAACGCCAGATAGGTATCTACAGTGTCATTATTGATATCCAGAGCCTTGATAAAGACATCAATAGCCTCATCGGTCTGCTCGTTAATCAGATAATTCAGACCAACAAAATAGTCTTTTGAAAGCTGACCGGAGTCATCACCTCGTCTTTTTCTCTGATCACGCCATCCCAGAAAATAACCAATGACGATTGCAGCAAGAATCAGACCCAGTAACGCAATATCAGGCATCCGTTAACCCTTTCAGGGCACTGGATCTCAATTTCTGAATTTCAGCATCACGCCGTACAAGCTTCCTTCTCAAACTGGCATTAGCAAGTCGAAAGCGAATAACAAGCATCAGCGAGACCAGCAAACCGGCAAAACCACCCAGAACAAAAGGCACCATGACCAGTGTGGAACTGCTAACCGGAGGTATAACCACCCCCCCCATCTCAAGGCTTATCTGCTCAGTATTCGACAGGGTAAAATTGACAAAAAATACCAGTAGAACAACAAACAACGCCAAAACCAGAAGACGCTTAGCCCATACGACGATCGTCGCAAAAACAGTCAACTCGTAGTCCGCCATAACCTTATTTCACGATCAATCCGTTTCTGCCTGCAAGCCACGGTTCACCCTTTCCCGAAGCTCTTTGCCCGGCTTGAAATGGGGAACATATTTACCATCCAGACTCACAGCTTCACCGGTTTTCGGGTTACGCCCAACTCTTGGGGCACGATAGTGAAGGGAGAAGCTACCAAACCCCCTGATCTCAACACGTTCACCGTTAGCAAGCGAATGAGACATTTGTTCAATGATAGCTTTTACAGCCAACTCAATATCCTTGATAGAGAGCTGCGGTTGCAGCTGGGCAATCCGCTCAATCAGTTCAGACCGGGTCATCGTCGTTTTTCCTTTCCCTGCTGCCATTCCCGGAATGTCTAAAAAGATCCTACAGACCTTGACAGACACCGCTTATTCTTAAAAAGCGCCTTAAAAAACCAGACAGTTTCTACACTAGCTAACCCACACCGAGAAATCAAGCAACCCTTTGATTAGCCCGCATATTTCATGAATAGACTCCCGCCATCGACTGCCCTTTACCACGCCAAAGAGGCTTTATTCCATCGATGGCATTCGCCGATACACCTCCACACTGTATCCTTTCGAGCAGCAAAACTGTCGGTTTTGCTATCCTGAGCCACCTTTTTGCCCTATGGACACTAACTCCCACATCCTTGTGACTGTACGCAAAATTCAGGACATTCTATGAAACACCCACACCAAGAATAAGAACATACAGATCAAAAAAAACCGTGAGGCAGAAGCACTCACGGTTTTCTCTACTAATGGAAACCACCCTTGAAAACAACAGTGTCTCTAAAAGTAATCAGGAATCTGATGGATTACTTGCTTTCCATCTGAGCCTTGATCAGATCACCAATGGTGGTCGGACCAGCTGTCTCTTCTTCCTGCTTGGTGCGCAGCTCTTTCATCGCTACTTTTTCTTCAGCCTGATCTTTCGCTTTGATAGAAAGGCTGATGTTACGGTTCTTGCGATCGATGCTGATGATACGACCTTCAACTTCCTCACCTTCCTTCAAAACGTTGGTTGCGTCTTCAACGCGATCAACACTGATTTCGGAAGCTTTCAGGGTTGCCAGAACTTCTTCTGCCAGTTCAACAACTGCAGCTTTAGCAGTTACTTCCTTGACAATACCCTTAACGATAGTGCCTTTTTCATTCAGACTTGCATAAACACTGAATGGATCTTCAGACAGCTGCTTGATACCCAGAGAGATACGCTCACGCTCAGCATCAATAGCAAGGATAACGGCTTCAACTTCGTCACCCTTACGGTATTGACGAACAGCTTCTTCACCGGTTTCGTTCCAGGAAATGTCAGACAGGTGGACCAGACCGTCAATACCACCGTCCAGACCGATAAAGATACCGAAGTCAGTGATAGACTTGATCTTACCAGCCAGCTTATCGCCCTTGTTGAAGGAGCCGGAGAAATCTTCCCATGGGTTAGTCTTGCACTGCTTGATACCCAAAGAGATACGACGACGCTCTTCGTCGATGTCCAGAACCTGAACTTCAACTTCATCACCCAGGTTTACAACCTTGGATGGGTGAATGTTCTTGTTGGTCCAATCCATTTCAGACACGTGAACCAGACCTTCAACACCTTCTTCCAGCTCAACGAAGCAGCCGTAGTCAGTCAGGTTGGTTACACGGCCAGAAGCACGGGCACCTTCAGGGAAACGCTTGGTGATAGCTACCCATGGATCTTCACCCAGCTGCTTCAGACCCAGAGACACACGATTGCGGTCACGGTCGAACTTCAGAACCTTAACGTTGATTTCATCACCAACATTAACGATTTCGCTAGGATGCTTGATACGCTTCCAAGCCATGTCAGTGATGTGCAGCAGGCCATCAACGCCGCCCAGATCAACAAAAGCACCGTAGTCGGTCAGGTTCTTAACGATACCCTTAACTTCCAGACCTTCCTGCAGGGAGCCCAACAGCTGCTCACGCTCAGCACTGTTCTCAGCTTCCAGAACGCTGCGACGGGAAACAACAACGTTGTTACGCTTCTGATCAAGCTTGATAACCTTGAATTCAAGCTCTTTGCCTTCCAGGTGTGCAGTGTCACGAACCGGACGAACGTCAACCAGAGAACCTGGCAGGAACGCACGGATAGTAGCCACGTCAACAGTGAAGCCACCCTTGACCTTACCACTGATAACACCTTTAACAACGTCTTCTGCTTCGAAGGCTTTTTCCAGTTCCTTCCAGGCTTCCATACGCTTGGCTTTTTCACGGGACAGACGAGTCTCACCGAAACCGTCTTCAACCGCATCAAGAGCCACCTGAACTTCATCACCAATGGCAATAGTCAGTTCGCCGTTCTCATCCTGAAACTGAGCTTTAGGAATAACACCTTCAGACTTCAGACCAGCATGGACAGTTACCCAATCGCTATCAATATCAACCACTACGCCACTAACAATGGCGCCTGGCTTCATTTCGATTTCTTTCAGGCTTTCTTCAAATAGTTCGGCAAAGCTTTCGCTCATGTTTTTTCCTGTGACAACGTACGCAACTGAAAAGCCTCTGCTCTGTCAGCCAGTCAACAAAAACTGGATAGCGCATCGCTGCTTGTCATCCACACCGCCAGCCAGTATGGGTTACTTTAATCAGGTTCGAATCTGCAATGCTGGCTTTACGCCAGAAACGAACCTCCAAATTAATCCAGAGTACGATATATGGCGCACTCAGGCTTGTTGAAGTGCGTAAAAACACTTCTATGCACCTGAAAGGCCCTAAACAAGTCCTTTCAAACGCATCTGTTCCAGCACCTTATTGAATACTTCTTGAATACTCATTCGGGTACTGTCAAGAATGATGGCATCATCGGCAGGTTTGAGCGGCGCTACAGTCCGCTGACTATCTCGCTCGTCTCTGGCCTGAATATCTGCCAAAAGGCGATCAAAACTAGCACTAATCCCTTTTTGATGCAACTGCTCATAACGCCTTTTTGCCCGCTCCTCAGCACTGGCTGTAAGGAATACCTTGAGCGCTGCGCCCGGGAAAACAACCGTTCCCATATCACGACCATCAGCTACCAGACCGGGCAGTTCAGCAAAATCTCGCTGCCTCTGCAGCAACGCAGCCCGAACACCAGGCAGAGCGGCAACTTTGGAGGCCATCGCCCCAACATCTTCCGTTCGCAGGCTCTCACCCACCCGCTCACCTTCAAGAATGATACTAAGGCCTTCGCCAGTTTCCGATGGTAAAAACTGAACATCAAGATGACCTGCCAACACCTCCAGGGATGACTCATCGGTAAAATCAACCCCATGATTCATCGCTGCCAGTGCGGTCAATCGATACAATGCCCCACTGTCCAGCAACCCCCAGCCTAGTTCTCGGGCCAAAAGGGCTGCAATGGTTCCCTTGCCAGATCCACTGGGACCATCAATGGTGACCACTGTCACTGGTGTCTGAGACTCACTCACTCGTACTTACCTTTATTCCATGGAACGAAGGACCCTGGTTAAAAGCCTGCCCATAATTTTCAACCGACTTGCTTGTCGAAATCATCAACGGAGCCTGAAAAAGAACAATCAGAGCCCCCTGAAGCAGTCGCAAAAATAAACAGGCCAGTCAGACAGATATCACCGCCTTAACAAGGGCCATCTTCAAAACCTTCGGTTACCACAATACGCATACCGGCTCGATTTGCCAGACCTGCAAAATCCGGGAATGAAGTCGCCACATTTGCACAGTCCAGAATGCGAATATCATCCTTTGCCCGCAGTGCAGCCACGGCAAATGACATGGCAATGCGGTGATCGCCATGACTGTCAATGGTGCCACCATTAAACACGGGCTTTTGCCCTGAAGCTTTTCCTGAAGAAACAGGGGAAACACCGGAACCATTGATCATCATACCATCAGGCAGTGGTTGTGCATCAATACCGAGGGCAACCAAACCATCAGCCATCGCCTGAATTCGATCACTTTCCTTGACCCGAAGCTCATGTGCCCCAGTCAACAGCGTTCTACCTTCTGCACAGGCTGCTGCAACAAATAGCACCGGAAATTCATCAATAGCTATGGGAACCAGGCGCTCAGGAATATCAATTCCTTTCAGCTGTGCTGAGCGCACAATAAGATCAGCCACCGGCTCTCCACCCACAACAGACTCATTCTCCAGGGTTATATCAGCGCCCATCAGCTGGAGAATCTCAACGACACCTGAGCGAGTTGGGTTCATACCGACATGAGAAAGCCGAACTTCTGAACCCTCTGCTATTGAAGCAGCCACCATGAAAAAGGCGGCAGAAGAGACATCAGATGGGACATCAATACGTGCTGCGGTCAGCTTGCTACCACCTTTGATCGCCACCCGGCAGCCATTATCGCCACTCACCGAGACTGGATAGCCAAACCCACTGAGCATACGATTGGTATGATCTCGAACAATACCTGGAGCAACTGTCACCGTTTCACCTTCAGCGTACATTCCCGCCAACAACAGGCAGGACTGAACCTGGGCAGAGGCCATAGGCAGATGGTATTCAATACCTTTTAATCGCGACCCACCCTTGATTTTCAGGGGTGGGCGACCACCTTCTGTCGTTTCGATAGTTGCTCCCATCTGACTGAGAGGATCAACAACCCGATTCATTGGTCGACCCGATAATGAATGATCACCGGTCAGCGTTACGTCAAAGGACTGGACAGCCATTAGACCAGCCATCAGCCTCATTGCAGTACCAGCATTACCGAGATAAAGTGGGCCCTCTGGCTGCTTCAGGCCATGCATACCAACACCCTGTATGGTAACCTTCCCCTGATACGGGCCATCAATCTGAACACCCATATCACGAAATGCTTTCAAGGTCGCCAGCGCATCCTCTCCTTCGAGGAAGCCGTCAATAACCGTTTCACCTTCTGCCAGGGCTCCCAGCATTATGGAACGATGAGAAATTGACTTATCCCCGGGTACTCTTAATTCACCAGAGATTGCCCCTCCCGGGCTAACAATAAATGCCTGCGTACTTTCTTTCATACCTTCCATAACTTCTTTTTTTATCTCGTGATCCTCAAGCAGCACGGAGCCCGACAACCCACCACTGACAACGGATGCGTCTGGCAAGGTGTTCACTCTCTGTTTTCTGCTCTCCAGGAGAGAAGAAAAATGCTGGCGAGCTGATTGAGCACGACTGAATATGCCCAAAAGTGATTGACTGTCTTTCTCAATAATGGCCTGGCGGAGCACCTGAAGCCCCTCTGTGAATTCATCCAGTGCTTCCAGCACTGCCTGATTATTACCCAGCGCCACATCATGCCACATAATAGGGTCGCTACCGGCAATCCGCGTAAAGTCACGGAAACCACCCGCTGCAAACCGAAAAATATCCTGATTATCCGGATTACCTGCGAGTGTATCCACCAGTGAGAATGCCAGAAAGTGAGGAAGATGACTGGTTTTTGCCAGAACTTCATCATGGTGATAAAGGTCCATATCCGTCACCACAGCCCCACAGGATTCCCAGAGCATTTTCACCGTTTCAAGCGCAAGAGCGTCAGTATTTTCTAGCGGAGTAAGAATAACATCATGAGCCTGAAACAGGTTTGCTTTTGCCGCACCCACACCACTTTTCTCAGAACCCGCGATAGGATGCCCCGGAACCAGGTAATCAGGCATTTCTCCAAACACCTCAAGGGCAGCATCAAGAAGCGCCCTTTTACTGGACCCGGCATCCGTAATCACCTTTTTACCCAAAGAGCCATCCAGTGAGCACTGGACAAGCTCTTCAAGAACAGGCTTCATCGCCAACATGGGAACGGCAAGCATAATCACATCAGCTGCAGCCAGCCCCTCCGCAAGGCTCTGACATCCATGATCAATAATTCCCAGTGCCTTCGCCTCCTCCAGAGAGGCCTTATCCAGATCGTAACCATACACTTGCCGGCAAGCTCCGGCAGACTTCACTGCCGCCGCAAAAGATCCCCCGATCAGGCCTAGCCCAACAACCAGCAGTGTATCAACTGTTTTCACAAACGCACTCCTTACGACACAAGCAACTTACGCCAGCACCTGACCCAGCGCTTCCAGGCAACGACGATTTTCTTCCGGCAGGCCAATAGAGATACGGAGGTGCTCTGGCATACCGTAATTAGCAACAGGCCGAACAATGACACCTTTTGATAACAACCCTTCGTATACGGGCATGGCATTACACCTCAGATCAACCGTAATGAAATTGCCCGACGAAGGAATCCAGCTCAGCCCAAGATCAGAAAAGCCCTGCTCCAGAAATGCCATACCCTGCTGATTAACCTCAATGGATTTCTGCATATAGGCATCATCCTGGAGAGCGGCAACCGCACCGAACTGAGCAGGCAGGTTGAGGTTAAATGGCTGCCTCAAACGATTAAGCACATCCGCTACTTCAGGATTGGATATCGAATAACCGACACGAGCACCTGCTAACCCATAAGCCTTGGAAAATGTTCGGGTAACAACCAGATTTGGATAACGATCAAGCAACTCAATACCATCTGGCAGATCACCGCCTACGCCATATTCGTAGTACGCTTCATCAAGAACAACAATGACATCTTCCGGAACCCGATCGAGGAAACCAAGTAACGCCTGCTCACTGAAACTGGTACCAGTTGGGTTATTGGGGTTCGCAAGAAAGACGATCCGGGTGTTCTCTTTAATTGCTTCAACCATCGCATCAAGGTCATGGCCATAGTTAAGCGCTGGAACCGCAATACCTTCAGCACCCACCGCTTTCACAGCCAGAGGATAAACGACGAATGCATACTGAGAATACACAGCAGAACTGCCTGCATCCAGAAATGACTCTGCCAAGAGAACCAACACATCATTAGAGCCATTACCCATTGTCAGCTGCTCAGGCGACACTTTTAACTTCTCTGCCAGAGTCTGCTTCAATAGAAAACTACTGCCATCAGGATATCGAGCCAGCTCCGCCAGAGACTCAGCCATGGCTTTCACAGCCGAAGGGGGTGGCCCCAGCGGATTTTCATTGCTGGCCAGCTTGACAATATCTTCAACCTTCAAACCCTGCTCCCGGGCAAGCTCTTCAATAGGCTTGCCAGGCTGATAAGGGCTCATTCCTCTCACTCCGGGTACCGCAAGCTCCAGAAAATCACAGGACATAACTCGACCTTCAGTTGGGTTATTGATCATGAAAATGGCCTTTTCAACCACAAATCTCAGAGGCTGAAACAGAGCAACATTTCCAACTCATGGCAATTTTTATTGATTATGGAAAATTTCAGAGGTTGTACGTATACCGGGTAAAAACAGACTCCAAACAAGAAGCCAAACCGGGCCAGTTTTATATACTGAAAACTGACCCGGCATGTTTTTAATGAATGCTAGAGAACACCCTTCGGATATGATCCAAGAACACGAAGATCATTAGCACGCTCACCCAGCTTTTCAAGCACCTTACGTACGACAGGATCTTCCTGATGCCCTTCAAAGTCCACGAAGAAGACATAATTCCAAATTCCGGTACGTGACGGACGAGTCTCTACCCGGGTCAGGTCTAAATTATGAACATGAAAAGGCTCAAGGATGGCATGCAGAGCTCCGGGCTGATTACGCATACTGATGACTACAGAGGTTTTATCATTACCACTGGGTGGTACTGGTTGATTACCGATAATCAAAAAGCGTGTCGAGTTATCCGGACGATCCTCTATTTTTTCAGCAATCTTTTCCAAACCGTACATTTCTGCCGCCATATCACCGGCAATTGCTGCTGAATTCCACTCACCCTTGATGCGTTTTGCCGCTTCAGCATTGGAACTCACCGCCACCCGCTCGGCCATCGGCCAGTGCGAATCAAGCCATTTACGGCATTGAGCAAATGACTGGGCATGGGAATAAATCCGGGTAATATGATCGCGCCGGGTGTTTTCTGACACCATCATATGCTGATGAATACGAAGGACGACCTCACCACAAATCTTTAATGAAGAATCCAGAAAACTATCCAGCGTATGGCTGACAACACCCTCTGTGGAATTTTCAACAGGCACCACACCATAGCTGACAGCACCAGCAGCCACTTCACGAAATACTTCATCAATAGCCGCCATCGGCACACACACAGCCGAGTGACCAAAGTGCTTCAAAGACGCTTGCTGGGTAAAGGTACCCTCAGGCCCCAGAAAAGCTACCTTGACTGGATCTTCGAGTGCCAGACAGGCCGACATAATCTCACGAAACAGACGAGCCATCTCTTCATCATTGAGAGGACCATCATTTTTTTCCATGATTTTACGGAGTACCTGGGCTTCACGCTCCGGACGGTAAAACACAGCAGACGGGTCAGCTTCTGTTTTTACACGAGCCACTTCCTGGGCACACCGCGCACGTTCACTGATCAGATCCAGAATTTTCTGATCAAGAGAATCTATTTGAATTCGCAACTGCCCCAACTTCTCATCTGCCATTATCCGTACCGCCGTTCAAATTCTTTCATGAAATCAATAAGAGCATCCACATGTTGCTCTGGCACTGCATTATAGATACTTGCCCGCATACCGCCTACTGCCTTATGGCCTTTAAGGTAGCGAAAGCCTTCCAGTTCAGATTCAGCAAGAAACTTCTCATCCAGCTCTGGCTTGATAAGCGTAAAAGGTATATTCATGCGGGAGCGCCATTGAGCATCAACAGGGTTCTGATAAAAACCGGAACCATCAATCTGACCGTAGAGCTTGGACGCCTTTCGTCCATTAATCTCATTAATAGCCTCAAGTCCACCCTGCTTCTTCAACCATTTAAAAACCAGACCGGCCAGATACCAGGCAAACGTCGGCGGCGTGTTATACATAGACTCATTGCCCGCCTGCAGTTTGTAATCCAGCACTGCAGGGCACATCAAAGAGCCATGATCCAGCAAATCATCTCGAACGATGACTACGGTCAAACCAGCTGGCCCAATGTTTTTCTGAGCCCCCGCATAAATCAGGCCGAATTTACTGACATCGACAGGCCCGGACAGAATATTGGAAGACATGTCCGCAACCAGAGGCACATCGCCAGAGTCAGGAATGAATGAAAACTCCAGCCCACCAATCGTTTCATTGGGCGTGTAGTGTAAATAGGCCGCATCCTTACTAAGCCGCCATTGATCCTGTGAAGGCATGGCACTAAAACCATTGGATTTACCATCAGCGGCAATATTAACATCCATATAGCGCTGCGCTTCTTTAATGGCAGACTGCGCCCAATGACCACTATTTACATAATCAGCGGATTTTTTATCACCTTTCAGGTTCAGAGGCACTGCTGCAAACTGCCCTCGAGCCCCACCCTGCAAAAATAGTACTTTATAGTTACTCGGTATCTTCAGAAGATCTCGCAGGTCTTTTTCAGCATCGTGAGCGACAGCAAGAAACTCCTTACCCCGATGACTGACCTCCATCACTGACGCACCAACATCCTGCCAATTCATCAGCTCATCACGAGCTTGCTGAAGCACCTCATGAGGAATAGCCGCAGGTCCGGCTGAAAAGTTGTAAACACGATTTTCCAGCTGCGCCAGAACATCATTTACAGAATGCTTCACGATGACTCCCTCTCCACTTAAAGACGGCCTACCCCGGTCATTACTTACAAATTTTAGCGCTATCGATATCAGACAATTATTGATAATTGCCCCCGGTAACTACTCCTGCTTTACTCTACTTCCCGCATCCATGCAGTCGGGCATTACCATCATACAGCCCATCACTGGACATAAAAACGCCAGCACTGGGCTGGCGTTTTTTTATCAAGCTATCAGGATTCTACCGTCCCTTCATTTTCAACAGGATCACCCTGATCTTCAGCCTGTTCAGACTCACCTGCCAACTCTGGATCAATGCCAGCACCGTCGACATTTTCAGGTTCTTCAACCCGGGCCACCCCAACCAGCTTTTCACCTTCAGAGACACGAATCAGTGTAACCCCCTGGGTATTCCGCCCAAGTGAAGATACTCCGTCAACTCCGGTTCTCACCAGCGTTCCCTGATCGGAAATCAGCATAATCTGCTCACCGCTTTTCACTTGAATAGCGCCGACAATTTCACCATTACGCTCAGTGCACTGCATGGAGATTACTCCCTGCCCGCCACGACTGGTCAAACGGAACTCATCTACCGAAGTCCGCTTACCAAAACCTTTGGCACTGGCCGTAAGAATCTGGGTATCGTCTTCCGGAATAATCAAAGAGATAATACGCTGACCTTCTGGAAGCTTCATGCCGCGAACACCTCGCGCCGTTCGCCCCATGGCGCGAACCCCCGTCTCCTCAAAGCGGACTGCCTTACCACCATTAGAAAGCAGCATTACCTGCTTCTCACCGGTGGTGATCTCTGCACCTACCAGCGTGTCACCCTCATCAAGACCAAGAGCAATCAAACCAGATGAACGTGGACGGGCGAATTGCTCAAGAGGTGTCTTCTTGACCGTACCATTCATTGTCGCCATAAAGACGAAATAGCCTTCGGTATATTCTTCTACAGGCAGCATGGCAGTTATCTTTTCACCCTGTTCCAGAGGCAAAATATTCACAATGGGTCGACCACGGGATGTTCTGCCAGCCTGAGGAATCTGGTAAACCTTAAGCCAGTAAACCTTCCCCTTACTGGAGAAACAGAGAATCTGGGTATGGGTATTTGCGACCAGCATATGCTCGACGTAGTCTTCTTCCTTAACGGAAGCAGCGGACTTACCACGACCACCCCGGCGCTGTGCCTGATAGGTATCCAGTGACGTCGTCTTGGCGTAGCCACCATGGGACAGGGTTACCACCATATCCTCAACATCAATCAGATCCTCAACCGTCAGGTCACGACGGGAGCTGGTAATTTCGGTCCGGCGTTCATCGCCAAACTCGTCCCGAACCAGCTCCAGCTCTTCCTGAATAACGGCGCGCAGTTTCATAGGATCACAGAGAATCAGCATCAGTTCAGCAATCTTCTCTAATAGTTCCCGATATTCTGAGAGCAGTTTTTCATGCTCAAGACCGGTCAGGCGATGCAGGCGCATTTCCAGAATAGCCTGAGCCTGTCCTGGAGAGAGGTAATACAATCCATCTCTCAGGCCGTACTCTGCAGGCAGCTCATCCGGACGACAGGCATCAGCACCCGCACGCTCTGCCATTTCCGTCATATGCCCCGGATTCCAACCCTTGGCCACCAGCTTTTCTTTTGCTTCAGCGGGTGTCGGAGAATCTTTGATCAACTGAATGACCGGATCAATATTTGACAGAGCAACCGCCAGACCTTCCAGAATATGGCCACGTTCACGTGCTTTACGTAACTCATAAACGGTACGACGGGTTACCACTTCCCGGCGATGGCGAATAAAGGCAGCCAGAATATCTTTCAGATTCATCAATTTTGGCTGGCCGTCCTGCAGCGCCACCATATTGATGCCAAACACCGTTTCCATCTGAGTCTGGGCATAAAGATTGTTTAAAACAACTTCAGCATTCTCACCACGCTTTAACTCAATAACTACGCGCAAGCCATCTTTATCAGACTCGTCACGAAGCTCTGAAATACCTTCAATTTTGCGTTCCTTAACCAGCTCGGCAATCTTTTCGATCAAGCGAGCTTTGTTAACCTGATAAGGTATTTCATTAATAATAATCGTGCTTTTATTGCGCTTCTCGTCATGCTCAATATCCGCCTTAGAGCGAATATAAATTCGGCCACGGCCCGTACGATAAGCCTGCAATATCCCGGCACGACCATTGATCATGGCTGCGGTCGGAAAATCCGGCCCCGGGATATACTCCATCAGGTCGTCAACGGTCAGTGACTCGTCTGCCAGCAGAGCCAAGCAGCCTGTGACAATTTCAGTCAGGTTATGAGGGGGTATATTGGTCGCCATACCCACCGCAATACCCGCAGAACCATTGACCAGGAGGTTTGGTACCCGGGTAGGCATTACCGCAGGAATCTGCTCGGTGCCATCATAGTTTGGCACGTAGTCAACGGTTTCTTTATCAAGATCCGCCAGCAGCTGATGGGCGATCTTGTCCATGCGAATTTCGGTATAACGCATGGCCGCGGCAGAGTCACCATCAATGGAACCAAAGTTCCCCTGACCATCCACCAGCATATAACGCAGGGAGAAAGGCTGAGCCATGCGGACAATGGTGTCATAAACCGCAGAATCACCGTGAGGATGGTATTTACCGATAACATCACCCACCACACGGGCAGACTTCTTGTAAGGCTTGTTCCAGTCGTTGCCCAGTTCGCTCATGGCGAACAGTACGCGCCGGTGTACGGGCTTCAGCCCGTCACGTACATCAGGCAGGGCACGACCAACGATGACACTCATGGCATAGTCCAGATAGGACTGTTTGAGCTCATCTTCAATATTTACCGGGAGAATCTCTTTGGCAATTTCAGTCATGGAAACCCAGTCGTCCTTTTGCTTACGGCCAACAGATCGAAGTCAGCATCCATTCCGGTTCTGTGGACCAGGATACCGATGTTGAAAAGCTCTTCCTACACACAGAAGAGGGCTCTCATTTAAGGCATCACTATTCATGGGATCACCAAGGTGATCCATCAATCGTTAGCTGTTCGAAGAGGTAGTCATTGGTCGGGTGATGCAGAGGTGTACCTCACAGGAAACTCCATAGTCAGTCTGACAGCAGAGTCCCTGTTTTGACGCAACCGCCAGATGGCAAATCAACCTTCTTACAGCAGCAATCCCGATAGAACGGGCAAAGCGCCACTGCACTCAACCACTTCTGTAATACAGCTATTGGTTCGATAACCAATAAAAGAGCAAGAATACCACAGTACATGCCGGTATCGCGAGATATCTCTCGGATAAAACCACTAGAATAAACCACTTAACATTTATCATGTTTTTGCGCACATCCCCACCTAATCCACAAACCAGCGCTTCAGAAATATAACTTCGCCTCATTCTGACGAACCGAAACCTGAAATACTCTGATACACAAGCCCCGCGTGTGGAAATATCTGATAATCAGGAACATTAACAAAGCCCTACCCCCTGTGATCAAATGTAATATTAAAGGTATAATCCGCATAGATGGCAGAGATGACTGCCCCGATTTAATCCCTGCTTTGACGGATCAGAACGAATGCCTGAAATGCGCTCAGCACAAAATGTGGATCTTGGAGAAATAGCCAAGTTTGAAGAACTGGCCAGTCGCTGGTGGGATCCTGACAGCGAGTTCAGACCATTGCATGAAATCAACCCACTGCGTTTGAATTATATTGATCAACGAGTAGGACTGGCAGGCAAGCGTGTTGTTGATATTGGCTGTGGCGGTGGCATTCTCAGCGAATCAATGGCTCGCCGGGGGGCTGATGTCACTGGCATTGATATGGGTGAAGCACCACTCTCCGTTGCCCGCCTCCACAGTATGGAAAGCGGTGTTGACGTAAACTACCGACAGATTACCGCCGAAGAACTGGCAGAAGAAATGCCAGGACAGTTCGATGTCGTTACCTGCCTGGAAATGCTGGAGCATGTCCCCGACCCGGCATCAGTCATCAGAGCCTGCAGCAAACTCCTGAAACCAGGGGGACAGGCATTTTTCGCAACTATTAACCGCAACCCAAAATCCTTTCTCTTTGCCATCATCGGCGCAGAATACATACTCAAACTCCTGCCAAAAGGCACCCATGAGCACAGTAAATTTATCAAACCCAGTGAGCTGAGCAGGGATATGAGAAAAGCTGGTCTTGATATTCATGATATGACAGGAATGACCTACAACCCACTGACCAAAGTCTATCGACTCAACCCGAAGGATGTAGATGTTAATTATCTCATCTATGGCTCCAAACCGGCTGAGCATTAGATTCTGTTGACATAAGATTCCAAACTCAGTGGTTCGTAAAGCCGTATTCCACGAGGGCTGGTGCAGTTGCAGGTGCAGCCCATTGACCAGAAAATCGTGGCCCTTCTGGTTACCGCCACCGTGATAACAACAATGAGCAAGAGTAATGCTGATGAAAGCCATTGAAGGCGTTTTTTTTGATCTGGATGGCACCCTTCTCGATACTGCAGAAGATTTTGTCATCACGGTTAACCAGATGCTAACCGATCACAAACACCCAGAACTGGATGGCCAGCTGATCCGACGGCATGTGTCGGCCGGATCCAGAGCACTGATGCAGCTGGCATTTAACATTCCCACCGGAAAAGAACTGGAGCAGAAAAGAGCGCTGTTCCTTGAGTATTATGACCAGCATATTCAGGATCAAAGTCGCTCAACTTTCGCCCACCCCTACCCCGGCATTCTGCCATTGATCGATGAGCTTGAGCATCGGAAGATCGCCTGGGGTATCGTCACCAATAAGCCCAGAGCCTACGCCATAGCTCTTATACGGCAGACCGGCCTGCTTGATAAGAGCCATGCCATTGTTTGCCCAGAAGATGTCAAAAGGGCGAAACCGGATCCAGAATCCCTGATACTGGCCTGTAAGCAAGCCAAATGTTCACCAGAGCACAGCCTCTATATTGGCGACCATGCCCGTGACATTGAAGCAGGAAAGAGAGCTGGCATGACAACGGTTGCTGCACATTATGGCTATATTGCAGAAGGAGATAATCCTAAGGAATGGCAGGCAGACCTGGACATTGACAATATCAAACAGTTACATGATTGGCTTAAGCAATGTAACTGGCTGATTCCTGAAGATAGAGCGTTATCCTCAAGCAATAGCTTGTGAGTTGCTTTATCCAAAAGAATGACCACCAATACCATTAGAGCAACAATGGCAGAGTGGTGGCGTTTTCATAATGAGGTTTTGAACCATGTTTAAGTACCAAGCTCCCCAGGACCTGCTCAAGGGAAAAGTTATACTGGTTACCGGAGCTGGCGGTGGTATTGGAAGAGTTGCAGCACTGACATATGCTCGTTACGGTGCCACTCTCATCCTACTGGGGCGTAATACCGAAAAACTCGAAGCAGTTTATGATGAAATCGAACTGAACCAGTGGCCACAGCCTGCCATTTACCCATTAAACCTGGAAAGCGCTGGCGACATCGATTTCATCAACCTTGCTGAAACGATTGAGAATGAATTCGGTCGGCTGGATGGATTACTTCATAACGCCAGCCTTCTTGGGGACCTCAAACCTATCAGCCAATTCCCTACAGAAACCTGGATGCGAATCATGCAGGTCAACCTGAACTGTGCATTCATGATGACACGGGAATTACTGCCTTTACTCAGACTCTCTGAAAAAGCATCCGTTATTTTTACATCATCAGGCGTCGGTCATACAGGCAGGGCTCACTGGGGAGCTTACAGCGTTTCAAAATTTGCCACAGAAGGCCTGATGCAGATCATTGCTGATGAAGAGGACGGGATCAGCTCTGTCAGAGCCAACAGTATCAACCCAGGCGGCACCAGAACAACCATGAGAGCTTCCGCTTTCCCCGGCGAAGACCCGCAAACCCTGCCTACACCGGAAGAGATTATGCCGGTTTACCTCTACCTGATGGGCAATGAGAGCCAGCATATCAACGGTCAGGCTTTTCATGCCCAAAAAAGCTAAGGCTTGATATAAATACCCTGGCTAACCACCAGGGTGTTAAACAAGTGTTTCAACGACTTTGTCAATTAAAAAGAACTTATTCGTCAATAAACTGAGAGCAAACTCTTCCATAAATTATATTTTCCATCGTCTATTCTGAGTCGGTCACTCTTGTCACAAGCACAGCCATCACAAACATAATTATCACAAACAAAATTATGAGAACTCGACTCAATGGACAAAAAAAACTTGGCCGCTCTATTTTTTTCATGCCTGTTGAATGTGCAATCTTTCGTAGCCAATAGCTATGAACAAAAAGACTTAAATAATGAAATGATTATTGCAGCCAACTGGCAGCAACACTCAGGAGAGTATGCAGCTTATCTTTATCAGAGCTTTAATAGCGCCGCTGACCAACTGGAACCCATTTTAAAACAAATACCAGAAGGCAAAAAACCGGCCATTATTACCGATATTGATGACACCCTGATCCCAAGCACACCTTATTTCACCAGTATGATTGATACTAACGAGTCACGGAATATCGAGCGCTCAAGGTTCTGGTGGAACCACCAGGAAGCAAAAGCACTTCCGGGCTCCGTCGAGTTTCTGCAAAAAGCCAATAACCTTGGCATTGAGGTATTCTATATCAGCGGACGGTTCAAGGATGTAAAAACCATTACCATCAATAAACTGAAACAGTTAGGTTATCCGGTTAACAGCGACAAACATGTTTTACTGCAAGAAGAAAAAAATGTAACCCTAAGCAAAGAAGAAAAGCGACAACAGATTATTAATATGGGTTACCACCCAATCATGTTATTTGGAGATCAATTAGCCGACCTTGGAGAAGTAGATCAGGGACTTTACCCAGAAAAGAAGAAATGGGTCATACAGCATCAGGATAAACTTGGCAGTCAATGGTTTATTTTACCAAACACTGTTTATGGTTTCTGGGAAGAGTCCATCACCCGAGATTACCGATTGCTGAGCCCTGAAGAAAAACATAATGCCCGTATACAGGCCATCCTCTATCCCGGCTTATCAGTTACTGCTCCGGAAAATTATCAACAACAAATCATAATGGCGAATCTATGGATGAGGAGATCTGCAGATTTTATGGCAATCGCTCAACAGACCTATAATCTTGCCAGCAAAACTCTTGAAAACCCTGAAAACAGCCTTATTAAAGACCGGGCGATTATCGTTGATATAGACGGCACACTTATAGATTACCCACCTATTCACTTGGCCCCCCCGCTTTGTAAAAGCTTTCCTGACCCTGAAGAAAAAATGAGGAACTATGAAAAACAGCTTAGGGCATCACCAATTCCCGGCGCCAGAGACTTTTTAAACAAAGCGGCTGCTCTGGGCTACGAAATTTTCTATTTAACAGCCAGAGAACACTCCTCAGGTCGATCTGACCATAAAGGAGACGTTGAGGCCTTCACCCTGAAACAACTGACTCATAATGGATTTCCAAAAGTCTCTCAGGAAAACCTGCTAAATCGCTCAAAATACTGTCCTGGAATAGCAAGAAGCTGTGATAAAGAGCATCAACGAAGAGCCATCATGACTGGAATGATTAATGGGAAAAAATATAATGTCAGATTGTTTGTGGGCGATCTTCTTGATGATTTTGACCTGAGAGAACAGGGGCTGTCCCCTTTCGACAAGTCCTCTGTCGAAAAAACTAAAGATAATTACGGCAGAAAATACTTTATTATTCCCAACCCAGTCAACAAGACCTGGATGTGGCACTACTATTCTAAAGTTGCTGGTAGAGACATCTGCCAAATGAGTGAAAATGAGCGCTCTGATATTCGCAAGAGTTTGATAGAGGACTGGCCTGAAAAAGACTTTTATAAAGCAGCACAACGCTAATGTCTATATTTAAAATTTGAAGCATTACATCTGGAAGAGCAGCTACCCTTTAACAGCATAGCTGCTCTTCCAAGCATTCAAAAGTCATAAAAGACTCCGTAAAAGCCAGCATAGAGTCTCTAAAATCTCATCAGCATGGTGAAAAAATTCCAATAACTGAACAATCTTCACCAAGCAGTTTTAAAAAGAGAGCATTTGCAAACTACAACCTTTCTTTTAATATGCCTTGGATACCATAGGAACGAATTCCTATACCTTAGCTTAAACTCACTACCTTAATCTAATTATTCTCTTCGTAATAAATCTCTTAAAATGGGTAGTGATCCAAAAAATAACACCCAGCTAATCAGCGCTAACAATAGGTACGAAGACCAGCGATACAGCATATCCCAGTCTTTATTAGCATCATGAATTATTGAAAAGTCAGTAACATAGATAGTTTCACAAGCGCCATTACCCGTATCTGTACGTGTAATACTGGTTCCCCGGGTTATTTTCCGGCCTCGATAATTAGAGAGATAACCTTTTATATGAACAATATCTCCATAATTGGAATCAAGAATCGCCTCTGCTATCTCTGGATCGTCCGCTAACATGTGATTATTAGCCAAACGGACTCCATCAAAACGGTTGTATACCACAGGGTCATCAATCCATGTATAACAGGTCCACTGACCACTTGAGAATTCAACATTTTTATAGATGGAAGGATCCATATTGGCAGCCCCCCAAATAACACATAAATCCTTAATATTGAGGTTATCAGCCCATTTTTCATGAACACGATCCATCCATGAATCACTGTGGTGATATGAGACAACCATTCCCCACTGCTCATAGTCGTATCTGGGCGTGATCTCGTAGCGCTCCCCTCCTACCTGAGTCATAAATGGCTTTACACGAGCTGGAGTCTGAATAGGATCATTCATTAATCCAGCGACTGCCCCTGGTCTTTCAGGTAACTGGTCTTTCATCCATCCTGAAACCGCCCAGACTATCGCAAACATAATGAACAGGTATTTTTTCACACGCTTTCTCCAGCCAATCCCTGCTAGCAGACATCGACCGAAGCAAAAAATAATCCAAGCCAAAAATCATGCCAGATAGAAGACTTCTCCGCCATCAATGACAGACTAAAGCTTCATCAGGCTACCATTTTCCATTCGATAGACTTGATCCATCTTTTCAAGGGTCGTGGTTTTATGGGTGATCATAATGACAGTGCTTTCTCTGAACTGACTGAGCACTGCATCCATCAGTGTTTGTTCACTTTGAATATCCAGGCCTTCACCAGGCTCATCCATGACCAGAATCGGCGAAGCCTTCAACATAGCCCTGGCAATAGCCAAACGACGCTGCTCACCACCAGACAAGGCGATACCACCCTGCCCCAGCCAGGTATCCAGCAAACCACTCTCTCCATTCCTTGCAGCAGCCAGCCTATCGAGACCAGAGCTTCGAACGACATTCATAAGCTCCTCATCGCTCGCTTGTGACGCAGCCAACTTCAGGTTTTCTCTCAATGTTGCACTGAATACGTGGGTTTTCTGAGGCACAAAGGTGATTGCCCGGTACAATTCCTGCTCTGAAAAACGATGAATATCCTGTTGATCAATGCAGACCTGACCGGTGAGTGGCTCCAGCCCCCGGCTCAATAATTTGATCAGGGTTGATTTACCGCATCCTGTCTTCCCTAAAAGGGCAACATGACTACCTGCAGGAATGGTTAATGAGAGTTGAGTAAAGATTTCCTGCCCATGGCTATAGCCACAAGCAACATCATTGAATTGAATTTCGCCGCTCACAGAAAGGTTGGAGGCTATATCCGGGAAGTTCACTGTCGGCGTACTGACAACCTTACGCAGGCGGCTGGCCGCATGCCGGGTATGGCTGAGAAACTGAAAGGCTAAAGGCAGCGGCATCAGTGCTTCAAAACTGGCCAGCATACCAAACACCATCATCACCATTACTGGCCCACTGACTGCACCGGTAGCCATTTCACTGCTGGCAATATACAGAACCAATAATGCAGCGGCGCCCGATCCGGACACAAACAGCGCAGAACCCAATCCCTCAAGAGCCGCCATACGGGATTGATCCTTGATTAATGCCTGCTCTGAACCGGCGATCACTGATCGGCTGTTTGCATCACTGCCGTATATCTGCTGCTCAGCCATCCCCTGCAAATAGTCCAGCACCTGCTGCCGAAGGCGAGCCTGCCTGACCCCCATGGATTCACCGGTTTTCCGGCCCAGAACATAGAACAACAAAGGCATGGAGACAATCCATAGAATCATCACAACAAAAGCCACCATCGCCACCGTCGGGCTAAAAAACCATAGGAAGAGCGAAAAGAGCATCGTAACCATCAGAGCAGATAACAGAGGGCTGATGAGCCTCAGATAAAGCTGGTCCAGTGCATCGATATCAGCCACCAGCCGATCCAGTAACTCACCCTTTCGATATTGACCCAGCTGCTCCTGTGAAATGGGAATCAGCTTACTGAAAAACCAGCTGCGTAAGCCAGAAAGTAAACGAAACGTGGCGTCATGGCTCACCAGTCGCTCAGCATAGCGAGCCGCAGTACGGGCAATCGAAAACCCTCTAACACCAGCCCCAGGGGTAAAAAAGTTAAACGTCTGTGCTGTTGTAAAGGTCAAACCAGCAATAGCAGTAGCCGTTATGAACCACCCAGAAAGCGATAGTAGGCTGAGACTGGCTAGCAAAGTGACAATCGCCAGAAGAATTCCCAGTGACAGCATGCCCAGGTATTGCCGATACAGCTTCAGGAAAAGCCACAGGTCATTCATCATCCAGACTCCCACTGTACATAGTGACAAACTGCTGGAACTGAGGATTCCCTTCCATCAGAGAAGATGGAGAACCATCGGCAACCAGTCGCCCCTTATCCAGCATCAGTATCTGGTCCATGGCAGTCAGCTGGTTGATTCGATGAGTTATGGTAATCACCGTACAGTCCCTGGGAATGGCACTGAGTGCATCCAGTACCAGTGTTTCACTGGCAGAATCAAGACTGGCCGTAGGTTCATCCAGAACCAATAAACGGACCGGCATCACCAGAGCTCGAGCCAGTGCAATTCTCTGAGCCTGCCCTACCGAGAGATTACCGCCCTGTTCCTGCAGTGAACTGTCCAAACCATCGGGCAGCCTTTCCAGAATATCCAAGCCCTGAGCCTTTTCCAGCGCTTTCAAGCATTGATCAGGAGTAACCGCTCGCCCAAATGCAATGTTGTCATAAACAGTGCCATGAACAATCAAGGGGTGCTGTCCAAGCCAGGCAATCTCTTTTCTCCAGCTATCAAGGTCAGTAGCGGCTAAAGATTGGCCTGCCACCAGAATATCTCCCTGATAATTCCAGAACCCCATCAAGGCATTAATGAGCGTAGTTTTACCGGCACCACTGCTCCCAACAATACCAACCCGGCTACCCGGTTTTATGGTGAACGACAGTTGATCAAGCAAATACTGATTGCTATTTTTCTGGCAGGCAGACGCTTCTGGTTCAACCTCAGTTTTTACACTGGCAAATACAGAAAGTGCTCTTACCTCAATGGTTAATGGCGTTTCTGAGGGAATAATTAACCCGCCACGATGAACCTCAGGCTCTTCCCTGGAAAGGACCGCCAATATCTCTTCTGTCGCACCGACGGCTTTTGCTTTTGCATGATAATACGTTCCCAGTTCCCGCAGGGGCTGGTAGTACTCAGGGGCCAGAAGTAACAGGAAAAGGCCAGTATATAATGTCACCTCACCTCCAAAGGTGAGATGCCCCAGGAAACTCATACCCAGAAATACGGCAACCAGTGCAATGGACACCGAGGCGAAAAACTCAAGCACCGTTGAAGAGAGAAATGCCAGCCGAAGAACCTCCATGGTCTTTACCCGAAAGTCTTCACTGGCACCGGATAGCTGCTCTTCTGCAAACTGGGTACGATGAAATAACTTTAACGTTTCCAACCCCTGCAGGCGGTCAAGAAAAAAGCCCCCCAAACGCGAAAGCGCCTGAAAGTTTTTACGGTTAGCCTGAGCTGCCTTGATGCCCACAAGAATCATAAATGTAGGAATAAGCGGTGCGGTACCCAGGAAAATAATGCCGACAACCCAGCTTTCAGGAAAAGCAACTACCAGCATAATCGCAGGAATCGATACAGCCAGAACCATCTGGGGCAAATATTTAGCAACAAACTCCTGCAACTCTTCTACCTGCTCAACCGCAATCGCCGACCAGCTGCCGGCAGGCTTTTCACCAATCACCAGAGGACCCAGCCGTCTCAGCTTATCCAGAAGAAGCTTTCTTACTTCAACTCGAACACTGGCGCCCGCCCTGAATCCACAAAACTCTCGCCCCCAGGCACAAACACCACGAATAATCACCAGCAATAAAATCAAAAGAAAATCATGATTTAACATTTCTCTAGTGGCATTTTCCATCACCAATTGGTGAATCATGCTGGCCATAATAGAAGCCTGCACAATTAAAAAGATCCCACTGAGCAAGCCAAGGAGCATTGAGATCAGCAGCCAATGCCGGGCTGGCTTTATCTGCCTCAACAGCCATCGATAGGCTTGTTTTTGCGTTGTTTGACTCATTCTTTACCGATTTTCCGGACTGCATACCAAAGAAGGGCATTGTACATAAGTCGATCGCCCGTCACCATGTACAGCCACCACGAACATACAAGCTGGTTTTCAGATAGCGACACCCCCTATAATTACGCGCTTTTGGTTCTGATCCGAAATCATTGGTCATCATGCTTCAGAATATTCGCATAATCCTTATCAATACTTTCCACCCGGGTAACATAGGTTCCGCTGCCAGAGCCATGAAAACCATGGGACTGAGTGACCTTTGCCTGGTAAGTCCCCAGCGTTTTCCTGCGCCAGAAGCTGATTCTATGGCCGCTGGCGCCCTCGACGTGCTTGAAAATGCCCGGTTGTTTGAAACACTGGATGAAGCCATTGCCGATTGTTCTTTAGTAATCGGTACCAGCGCCAGAACTCGAACACACTCGTTCTCTCGCCCTATGCTTGATGCTGAACACTGTGCAGAACAACTCTTATCAGAGTCTCAGCAGGCTCCGGTTGCGCTGGTCTTTGGACAGGAAACCATGGGGCTTACCAACAGCGAACTGGAAAAATGTCACTTTCACACCAGCATTGATGCAAACCCTGAGTATCCTGTGCTGAATGTCGCTTCTGCCATCCAGATCCTGTGCTATGAAATCTACAAGGCCTCTCTCAAAGAGGCAGACAGTTACGCAAATGATAAGCCTGAGCACGCCTACCCCCTCAACAAAGAGCTTGAGCTTTTCTACGAGCATCTCGAATCTACGCTGACCGATATCAATTTTATTATTAAACAGCACCCCGGTCTGGTTATGACAAGGCTTCGCCGCTTTTTTAACCGTGCACGACCCGAAGCAAAAGAACTGAGCATGCTGCGTGGAATTCTTGGAGCAGTCCAGAAATCGGCAAAAAAACAGTAGCTGCTATGACAAGACCAACCCTATTCACAGTGGAGGAACTCAACCCTATTGCCTTTCCTTTGGTGAACCGTTTTTTTAAGGAAAATGGTCATAAAGGTAAAGCCAGAGGTGATGAACGGGTTTGGGTTGTCCGTGATCAACAGGGAGATATTTTGGCTGGACTGAGAGCCAGCCAGAAGTCAGCCGGTTATTTATTGAGAAGTGTCTGGGTCGGGAACCATGTTCGAAGGCAGGGTATTGGCTCACTACTGCTCACAGCCACACTGTCAGACCTGAAATCTGAAACGTGCTGGTGCTATCCCTACCCCCACCTTGAGACCTTTTATATAAAAGCAGGGTTTATGTTGCCGGTATTAGAGAACGTCCCTGCTGACATCCTGGAGCCTTACCAGCGATATCAGCAACAGGGAAACGATTTTCTACTGATGGCCTGTATCCCGTAACAGCCCGATAACTTCATTATCCGTCAGTTTTCGGTGCTTATTGAGCATTAAGTTACCTAACTGCAAATTCACCATACGAATACGCTGCAGCTCAAGAACACGATAGCCGAGAGAACGGCACATCCGGCGGATTTGACGGTTAAGCCCCTGGGTCAGAATGATCTGAAACCATTGGTCTGCTACTTTTTGAATACGGCAGGGCTTTGTAATAACCCCACCATAGCGAACACCTGCCGACATTGATAACAAAAAATCGTCAGACAAAGGCTGATCGACACAAACCAGGTATTCCTTCTCGTGATAAAAGTCCGGATGCAGCAACTTGTGGCATAACTCACCATGATTAGTGAGCAACATTAATCCATGGGAGTCTTTATCAAGCCTGCCTATCGGAAAAACCCTGATGTTATTTTCAACCTTTGGCAGATGATGAACAATGCTTGAGCCATCTTCCCAATCACAGACTGAGTCAACGCCAACCGGTTTGTTATACAGAAAATAGACTTTCTCGGTATTGGTCATAACTTCCTGACCATCGACCACTACCATGTCACCGTTTTTTATACGATCAATATGCAAACCATGTCGACCATTGACCTGAACCAAACCAGCTTCAATAAGCCGGGAAGCCTGGCGTCTCGAACAGACACCGGCATCAGCAATGTATTTTGACAGGCGAATCATATGAAAATTTCATGTATTATCCGCCTCTCAAATCAATAGCAATTCACAGATACGGACATGTTAAAACAACTATTCCAGAAATCGATATTCCTGGGTTTTATGCTCAGCCTGATCACAACCTCTATTCCAGCTCTTGCGACGATCAATGATGCTGAAGCCATCAACAAGGCCGGCCGACAGCGGATGCTTAGCCAGAGAATCGCCAAAAGCTACATTATGATTGGCTCTGATGTAAACCCGGATGTTGCCTCGAAAGAGCTGGATATCAGCATTGCCCTGTTTGAACAGCAGTTCATTGAACTCCAGGACTACGCTCCTAACGATAACATCAAACAAAGCCTTAATGAGGTAGCAGCCATCTGGCAAGACTACCGATTTAAAGTACTCACCCGCCCCAGTCGTAATGAAGCATTAACGGTCATTGCCATGAGCGACCAGTTACTGGCCAGCAGTGAGGCTGTCGTCAAGGCCATTTCAGAACACGTAAAGCATGAGGCGGGGAATCTGGTTGATGTTTCCGGCCGACAGCGGATGCTGAGTCAACGGATAGCCAAGCTTTATATTGCCAGCGCCTGGGGTATTCGTGACGAAGCAGTCAGCAGTGAATTAGATACCGCTATCATTGAGTTTGATGGGGCACTGAAAACGTTGCGTCAATCGGCATTAAATTCGGCCGAGATTAATAAAAAGCTGACAAAAGTACAAAGTCAATGGGACTTTACCAATGCCGGCTTTAAAATCAGCGACCAGGGCCAGTTTGTCCCCAACATGGTGTCAGTAACCACGGAATCCATTCTTAAGAAAATGAATGACCTCACCTATGACTATGAACAACTGATGATTAAGTCAAACATCTGAGCACTCGTAAAATCGTCTGATCGGATGATGTGAGGAGCAATCCTCAATAAAGACAATGGAGCGCTCATTAGAACAATAAGAAAGAGCCTCTCCCATGAAAAAAGCCATACTCAGTCTGCTTGCCCTGGTTGTTGCTACAGCAGGGTTACTACAGATCACGGCGGTTCAAGCCTTTCTGGTCGGCCTTATCTTTCCGTCATTTCCTGATTATCCAGAACCCATAGCCCAACTGGATGAAAACTCAACCGGCACCATCTACTATCAAAGCGCTACACCATTCGATCTGGATGTCTTGTTGAACAACATGGAAGACGCCAGACCTACCACTGGAATGGGACACCTTTATATACCTGATATTGCCACTAGCGATCAGCCTGTACCGGCAATGGTTATCCTACACGGCAGTGGAGGAATATCTCCCGGTCGGGAGCATGAGTACGCCAAGCTCCTTAATGAAAATGGCATAGCGGCTGTAGTTGTTGACTATTACCAACCCCGTGGAGTTACTGAAGACACCAACTATATGATGAAGGTGAATGCAGTCACCGAGTTTGATGTCATTACCGATGCTTATTCAGTTTATAAACTGCTGCAAAGCAGCCCTTTGGTTGATGGCTCAAAAATTGGGGTCATGGGCTTTTCATATGGCGGCATGGCGAGCAGGCTTGCGATGGATGAGCGTTTCCACAACATTCTTGCACCAGGAACCGATGGCTTCAGTTTATACGTCGATGTCTACGGCCCCTGCTTTCAGAACCTCGGCACTCAGGCCACCAATGGTAAACCCCTGTTAACCCTCAGAGGCACAGAAGACTTCTCTAATGAACTGAAAGCCTGTGCAGCCCGGGAAAAAGAGCTGCGTGCACTGAACGTGGATGTAAACAGCATTATTTATCAGGGAGCTGGTCATTCCTGGGAAAATCTTGCTCCTCAGGCTCTGAAAGAAGATGCCCCTTATATTGCCGGTTGCGAAGTTACCTATGATCCAAAAGGCTTCCCTCTTATCAATGGTGAACACATTTTAAAGCTTTCAGACCAGCCTACACGGGAAGAGAGAATTGCTTCACGCCTGAAGAGTGGACCAAAGTATAAGGACTGCCTTAAGTACGGATACCTGATTGGTAATGATGATGAAACCAAGCAGCAGGCGTACAGTGATTTATTAAGCTTCCTCAAAAAGAATTTTGATCGCTCAATGACTTTAGTTGCTAATGAATCTTAGGATGTAAAAATAGCACCACAAAGACCACCAAGAGCACAAAGGAAAGAAACTCTCTCCCTAAATGCTCTTTGCGGTCTCTGTGGTCAGTTTTTTTCTGCGCCAAAGAACACCAGAAATGTTACTGGATTAATCAGGCTCTAAGAGAATAAAATAATTGCTCATATCAGCACTGGAATTTTACGATGGAAATATGGGTCGATGCTGATGCCTGTCCTCTGGTAATAAAAGAAATTTTATACCGGGCGGCTGAGCGTACGAAAACACCAACAACTTTTGTGGCGAATCATTTTTTACAAGTGGCAAAGTCTAAATACATCAAATTCATGCAGGTAAGTTCTGGTTTTGATGTCGCGGATAGTGAAATAGTCAAACGCATCACCAGTGACGACTTAGTCATTACCGCTGACATTCCTCTAGCAGCCGAAGTCATTGAAAAAGGTGCATTAGCATTAAACCCGCGAGGCGAGCTATATACCGAAAGCAATATCAGGGCACGACTGAATATGCGGGACTTTATGGATACGCTAAGATCTAGCGGTATTCAAACGGGTGGAGTCTCAGCCATCAGCCAAAGTGACCGTCAGGATTTCGCCAATAATCTTGATAAACTATTAGCAAAAAAATCTAAAGCCTAACCCATCAATTAATTAACATCGCCAGACTGAGCACTGTAAGCACATAAGGGTTTATCCCTGTGAGTTCAATGCTAACTATTCACTCTTTATCTGCTGCCAGTAGTTTTCCATTTCTTCTAATGTTAACTGCTCAAAAGCCCGATCATTGGTTGCGGCAAGCGCTTCCATTTTGCGAAAGCGCCCATCAAATTTATGGCATGCCTTCCGCAAGGACATATCGGCATCAACCCCAAGGTGACGGGCAAGATTGACACAGGCAAATAACAGGTCACCAACTTCTTCTGAAATTCGCTCCTGACTTTCTGCTCTTGCTTCGTGGATTTCAGCCAGCTCTTCCTGAATTTTGTCAAATACCAATTCAGCCTCTGGCCAGTCAAAACCCACTCTTGCCGCTGCAGCCTGAATTTTCTCTGCACGTTGTAAGGTTGGTAATGTGCCTGGCAGATCATCTGGCAGCGCAGACTCAGATAGCTTTTGTCCCTTCTGCTTTTTTTCCTCTGCTTTTATTTCCTGCCACTTCTGCTTGACCTCCTCGGGTGACAGCTTGTCTGGAGAAGAAAATGATTCAAGGCTACCATCAGGAAATACATGAGGATGCCGGCGCAAAAGCTTTGCCAATAATCCTTCGGTAATATCTGTGAAGTTAAAAAGCTCGCTTTCCGATGCCATCTGGGCATGGAAAATCACTTGAAATAACAGGTCTCCCAACTCTTCCCTGAGATTCAAATAATCTTGTCGCTCAATCGCTTCAGCGACCTCACAGGCTTCTTCTAAAGTATATGGAGCAATAGTCTCGAAAGACTGCTTAAGATCCCAGGGGCAACCATGCTCTTTATCTCTAAGCCTGGCCATCAAAGTGATAAGCTCATCAATGGAATGGGACAAACCAGACTCCTGCAAACATTCGATACCACTAAAAGGAGGCATTCCCACGCAATGCGTGGGAATAGTTGTACTAATCAGCTCATTTTACGGTGACGGACGGCTTCAATAACATTGGGCAACTGACTAACTTTCGCCAACAACCGTCCCAGATTCTCAAGGCTGGACACTTCCATAGTTAATAACATACTGGCCAAATGCTCCTCCTTACTGGTTCGAGTCTGCATCGACAGCACGTTGACCTTATCATTGGCCAGTACTACCGTAATATCTCTCAACAACCCTGGACGGTCATAAGCCGTAATCATGACATCCACCGGATAACTGTAGTCCGGCCTGGTTCCCCAGTTCACTTCAATCAAGCGCTCGGGTTCACGACTACGAAGAGAAAGCGCCGTATTACAGTCTTGACGATGAATCGTCACTCCTCGGCCAACAGTGATGTAGCCGATAATCGGATCACCGGGGACTGGCTGACAGCAGCCTGCCATCTGAGTCAGCAGGTTTCCAACACCATCAATATTAATGGTACTGTCTGACAAACGTTCCTGTTGAGGCTTGGTCCGAATTTCAAAAGACTTCTCTTCTTCGGGAGCCACCTGCTTCTGGGCCAGTGATACCACATGACGAAGCTTTATATCCCCGGCACCAATGCCGGCAAACATGTCATCTGGAGCAAGACAGTTGACGGCTAGCGCGAGCTCGTTGTAATTAACACCATTCAACGCTTGTCGTTTGAGTTCAATTTCCAGAAGGCTCTGCCCATCTGCAATATTGGCGTCACGATCCTGTTTCTTGAACCAACTGGTAATTTTTGCCCTGGCACGGCTGGTAGTGACATAGCCGAGATCAGGATTCAGCCAGTCACGACTCGGCCGGGCATTGGGAGCAGTGAGAATCTCAACCTGATCTCCCGTCTTCAGCTTATGGTTCAGTGGCACAATACGACCAGCGACTTTAGCTCCACGGCAGCGACTGCCTACTTCAGAATGTATCCGGTAAGCAAAATCAATAGGGCTTGAGCCAACCGAAAGGTCTACCACATGACCATCTTTGGTGAACACATAAATTCGATCAGGTTCAACATCCGCTCGCCATTGCCCCCCCAGTTCACCGAGATCACCGAGGTCTTCATGCCACTCCATAACCTGCCGCAACCATGAGATTTTTTCTTCATAGCTATCACTGCGGCTATTAACATCTGTCCCCTTATACTTCCAGTGCGCACAAACACCCAATTCTGCCTCTTCGTGCATATCATGGGTTCGTATCTGAACTTCGAGGGTTTTTCCTTCGGGACCAAAAACGGCCGTATGCAAAGAGCGATAGCCATTTTCTTTAGGCGTAGCAATGTAATCATCAAACTCTTTGGGAATATGATTCCACAGGGAATGAACCACGCCCAGAGCCGCATAGCAATCACGCACTTCATGGGTAAGTATGCGGACAGCACGAATATCATAGAGATCACGGAAATCGACATTTTTCCGTCTCATCTTGCGCCAGATACTGTAGATGTGCTTTACCCGACCGTTAACATCACCCTCAATACTGGCCTCAGACAATGAGGATTTCATCGTATCGACGACATCAGTTATGTACTTCTGGCGATCAAGTCGCTTACCATCCAACAGCTTGGCAATTTTTTTGTAGTCGTGAGGTTTCAGATAACGGAATGAGAGATCTTCCAATTCCCACTTGATGTAACCAATGCCAAGTCGGTGAGCCAGCGGAGCATAGATCTCAAAGACTTCCCGGGCAACCCGCTGTCGTTTCTCCTTACTGGCATGCTGAACTGCTCGAATTGCACAGGTTCGCTCAGCCAGTTTAATCAAAGCTACACGAACATCATCAATGATGGAAACCAGCATTTTCCGGACCTTTTCAAGCTGGTCCTGCCGATGATCCAACACCTGTCGTCGCGGATTCTGAATATTACTGATGGCAGCCATGCCTTGAACATCCTTGATTAATCCGGCTACCACACTTCCGAAGTTTTCCTCAACTTGAGCAAGAGGTAACTTAGCTTCACGGACGGCTCGGTAGAGAACGGCTGCAACCAGGGTATCCATATCCAGTTTCAGCTCGGCCAGGATTTCTGCCATCTCCAGCCCGGTTCGAAAACAACCTTTCCCCGTTGGCCAGACAGTGTCATCAGCTGAACTTTGCTGCATAGCAAGCAGCTCAGCCTGACGAGCCAGTTCACAGGCCTCTCTCAGACTGTCCGTATCACCGACACCATAACGTTCCTGAAGGCGATTCAGCCAGGCACCCAAATCGACACTACCGTCATAGTGCTGGGGCTGATCCTCTCTAACCTTAACCATCTATTCCATTCCGTCTCTTTCTATATAAATAACACCATTATCAACCTTCCCCTTGCTCAAAGTTCAGGTATGGCGTTTTGGTTGTCCGGCATCCCGTGCCCGGCATTCCGGATTTAATATTGTTGCCAGAAAAGCTACCTACTAATTCACTACGCTCTGATAGATTTCGCCCGAATAAACAGAGCCATAGACTCCACATGTGCTGTTTGTGGAAACATGTCCATTACGCATAAGCGATGCAGCTTGAAGCCGTATGATGTCAGGGCACCTGCATCTCTTGCCAGTGTCGCCGGATTACAGGAAATATACAACAACCGGTCAGGCAGTATATTATTCAACTGACCAACCAAAAAATCAGCACCAGCCCTTGGCGGATCCATGACAACAATATCATATCGCTCTCTAGCCCATATTTCTGAACTGAAATTACTGGCCAGATCAGTCTGATAAAAATGCGTGTTGGCACAACCATTCAGCTCAGCATTCCTGCAAGCCTGAGCCACCGAACTCTGCGAGCCTTCCACACCCGTCACATGCGCTGATTTTCTGGCCAACGGCAATGAGAAATTACCAAGGCCACAGAATAGATCCAGTATCTTATCTGAGGGTTTTGGACTGAGCCATTCAATGGCCTGATTAACCATGGCTTGATTTATCGTCCAGTTGACCTGGGTAAAATCCTGAGGTCTGAAATACAACTTTAAATCTGAGCCCGGTAATGAGTAATAAAGCTTTTCATGACCATCTTTCGGATAAAAAGGATCAATCCTCTCAGGACTTCCCTGCAGATAGAGGAAGAGCTGATGAGAAGCCGCAAACGCTCTTAAGAGCTCCTGATCCCTTTCTATCAAAGGCTTGATATGACGCAGCAGTAACCCTCGGCCATTCTCCGCAAGGAAACACTCTGCATGTGTAATCGCTTCACGGCCTTTCAACATTGGCAGAAATGACTTCAGAAGTGCAGGTATTTCTTGCAAAGGCTCTGCCAGAACCGGGCAGTCTTCAATAACACAAATGGTATTGTTGGCCTTTTCACGGAAACCAAGCTGAAGACTCCCTTTTAGCCAGCGTATGGCCAGACGGCACCGATAACGGTATCCATAGGGAGGAGAAACCAGCGATTCATCAATATACTCTGGACTTATATTGGCAAAACGTCGTAACTGATCAAGGACTATCTGCTGCTTGCTACTGAGTTGTCCCTCATGAGACCAGTATTGCAAGCTGCAGCCCCCACATTGACGAAAGTGCTGGCATTCAGGATCACGACGCTCAGGTGAAGGAGTGAGGATTTCTTTGACGCGTGCATTCATGAATCGTCGCTTATCTTCAACAACCTGAACCCGGACTACTTCATTCGGTAATGCGCCATCAACAAACAGGGTTTTTCCCTGGTAGCGGGCAATCCCCCTACCATCATGGGAAAGCGCCTCAATACGCACATCCTCATTCAGGAAGAATGGATTTGAGGTACTACGTTTAAAGCGCATATTTAACTTCCAACATTTTATCTGCACGCATTAAAACGGCAATTCTACATTGGATACCCGTCACAAAAAACTCAGAGCTGAAGTCTATTTATTGAAATTTCAATATTTTACAAAGTCTATCGTTTCTTTAAGGAAGAAATACACCGGTCGAAAGATAGCGATCACCACGATCACAGATAATCGCAACAATGATGGCATCCTCTACGGTTTTTGAAACTCTGAGAGCGGCTGCAACAGCGCCACCCGATGAAACACCGCAAAATATACCCTCTTCACGAGCAAGCTGCCTCATACACTCCTCTGCCTCTACCTGCCCGATATCCATGACATCATCGATGGCGAAGCGATCAAAAATAGCCGGTAAATATTCAGGACTCCAACGTCGAATCCCCGGAATTTGTGCCCCATCTTCCGGTTGTAAACCCAGTACCTGAACGGATGGGTTCTTTTGCTTCAAATAACGGGAAGCGCCCATTATGGTTCCAGTCGTCCCCATAGAGCTGATAAAGTGCGTAATCTTACCATTGGTCTGCTGCCATATTTCAGGACCGGTGGTCCCATAATGCGCAAGAGGATTATCGGGATTGGCAAACTGATTCAAGACCTTACCCAACCCCTGCCTTTGCATGTCAAGCGCTTTATCTCTAGCTCCTTCCATACCATCACTGACCAGAATAAGTTCAGCACCATAAGCACTCATGGCTGCACGACGCTCGATACTCATGTTGTCCGGCATGATCAGGATCATTTTATACCCCCTGACCGCCGCTGCCATAGCCAGTGCTATCCCCGTATTACCACTGGTGGCTTCAATCAAGGTATCTCCCGGGCTGATTGCGCTGCGGGCCTCAGCTTCTGCAATCATAGACAGAGCCGGACGGTCTTTGACGGATCCCGCCGGATTTTGTCCTTCAAGTTTGAGCAAGATGGTATTGGAGCTGTTCCCTTGCATGCGCTGCAGACGAACCAGAGGAGTGTTGCCAATAATCGACTCTATTGTCGGATATTCCATGGACATATAACTTACGTTGACTTTATTATTCCGGCTCAGAGAAGAATAATTCTGGCCATTGACTATTTATCAGAGGCATTGCTATAACATGCAGGCCTTTACTTATCTGATATAAAAAATCAGTTTATTAACCGTTTTGAAAATAAGCCCTGCAATAATACAGAACAAAAGCTAAACAGGGAAAGGCAGTATCATGAGACAGCACCTTTTGGCATTTCGCCAACGCATACTTCTGCTGGCTTTTCTACCCGGCATCATCGTTTCACTACTCATGGGCGGTGTCTATCTGAGTAAGCGTTATAGCGAGCTGGATAACCAGCTTATGTCCAAAGCGCTCACCCAATCCGAACAAAAGGCGGCTATTGCTGCACTTCTGCTACACAAAACCCAGCGTGAAGAACTGCAGACTCTGATCAGTATGTTGCTCGACGATATGGATATTCGCGCGGTCAGTCTGGTGAATGAAAAAGGTAAGGAAGTTCTCCATGCCGGACCGACACTGACAGCCACCGGCAAAATATCCTCACTACTGGGATCGGGCCAAACCTGGTTCCAAAATGACCAGATTATTCAGGTCGCCAACCCGATCACCAGCCCCAACAGTTCGGTAAACGATGGCTGGCTTATTATTGATTACACCTATGCAGAAACACACCTCACCCGGTACCGCTCTCTGGCATTCAGTATTATTGTGATCTCGATGGGGCTCGCGATCGCCTTGGTGATCAGCCTTAAGTTGGGTAATGGCGTCACTCGACCTCTGAATAATATGGCAAGGGTCATTGGTCGTATACGGGATGGTTTCTTTGACACCCGCCTTCCGGACAACTCCGGAAGTCTGATGTATGAACTGGAATCAGCCATCAATGAAATGCTGGATAGCCTCCAGGCTAAACATCAGAAAATGACCAGCCATATCGCTCAAAATAATGACGAGCTACAGGAAACGCTCGAAACCATTGAGATTCAGAATGTTGAACTGGATCTGGCCAGAAAAGAAGCACTGGAAGCAAGCCGAAGCAAGAGTGAATTCCTTGCCAATATGAGTCATGAGATCAGAACGCCACTAAATGGTATTATTGGCTTTTCAAACTTAATGCTCAGCTCCAGTCTGACACCACAACAATACGATTACATTAGTACCATTGAGAAATCCTCTCAGGGTTTGCTCACCATGCTTAACGATATTCTTGATTTCTCTCGAATGGAAGCGGGAAAATTAGAGCTGGATCCTCAGCCTGCATGCCTCCGTGAAATCATTGAAGATGTTATGACGTTTATGGCACCGTCAGCTCATGGTAAGTCATTGGAAATTGTTCACTTTATATACGACGATGTTCCTGAAAATATCCTCATTGACGGGCAGCGATTAAAACAGGTGCTTACCAACCTGATCAGCAATGCCATCAAATTCACCAGCTATGGCTCTGTAGCTGTTCGCGTAATGATCGATCAAGACAGCCATGAACAGGATGTACAACGCTTCTCTGCACATAATGATGAACGTCGGAACGCAAATAACGACTCTTTAAACGGACAAGGGCATGATGATCAGATAACCCTGAGGATTTCAGTGGCTGACACGGGTATTGGCCTTACCCGGGAACAACACCATAAGCTGTTCCATGCCTTTGCCCAGGCAGATACGAGTAAAACCCGAAGAGTTGGAGGTACTGGCCTCGGTCTTTCTATCTGTAAAAGCCTGGTAGAACAGATGGGTGGTGAGATTGCTCTGGAGTCTGACTTAGGACAAGGAGCTACTTTCTGGTTCACTTTTAAGACAAAGGTTACTGAACCACTAGCGCCTAACAATAAGAGCCAACAGGCTGCTATCGAAAAACCTCTGGATGGTCAAAACGTACTTCTTATAGAGCCTCATGAGCTCACCAGGCTCTCTATCTTTCATTTGCTTGATAAACTGGGTGCTAATATCACGGCAGCGAGTTTTCAGCAGGCAATAGCTTCCAGCAAGGCTTGTACGAACTATAATCACATCTTCGTTAATCTTGATGATGTTAACCTTGAACAGGCCATTGAACAGCTCCACTCTTGTCATGCCAGCTCTTCTATTACACTTCTTACATCAGCCGAAGCAACAAACCTGTCTGACGCTGTATTGCCAAACGAAATAAATACATTACTCAAACCCGTAGGACTTAGTCGTCTCAAGAGGCTCATCACTTACAGGGAAGGCCAACAGGCTTTTGACCCTCACCAAATAATTAAATCTCTAAAAATTCTGGCTGTTGATGATAACCCGGTTAACCTGAAGTTACTCAAAACCATCCTTGGCCAACTTGGCCAGCCCTTGATAACAGCAGAAAATGGTTTTGATGCAATTGAACTTTGCAAACAGTTACCCTTCGATATTATTTTTATGGATGTTCAAATGCCTATTCTTGATGGCATGGAAGCCACAAAGAGAATTCGAAAAGAAATCCCTATTAATCAGCGAACCCCTATTATTGCCGTCACTGCCCACGCTTTGCCTGAAGAAAAGAAAACTCTTTTGCAAAGTGGTTTTGATGACTATCTAAGCAAGCCGGTCAGTGAGAAACACTTGATCAGTATGCTGAATCAATGGGCTATAGCCCCTTCAGAGAATATCGAGGGCAAGGAGTATCGACCAACTTCTAAAATAAACATACCCATTACCAGTGCAACCAGTACTCAGGAAAGTCCGGTTGATGAAAATCTGGCTTTAAAACTGGCTGCAGGGAACTCACAACTGGCTCATGAGATGCTGGTCATGATGAAGGATGGTCTTGAAGATGACCTGGAAACACTTAGAGTGGGCTGGGAGGAGAATAATTTTTCAACCGTTCTTGAACGGGTGCATCGATTACATGGCGCCTGTCGATATTGTGGTATTCCGGAGATGGAAAGGATTTGCAACAGACTGGAAACCAGACTGAAGCAATACAATGATCTCTCCCATGACAAGATCAAAGAAGATTTTCAGTTATTAGTTCAGTCAATTATTCGACTTAAGGAATGGGAGATTGATAATGCAGAAGCTGAGGAAGCAAGTTAACATTGCGCTATGTATCATTGAATACTGCTTGCAAAGTACATTGTATCTGGAGAGGCTTTTAGCCCTCCAGAACAACAAAAGCGATGGCGTTATCTTGTTCATCTGAAAGACTAATATGGCAATGTTTTATGCCTTTTTGGCGCTGTAATTCAAGCGCATAACCGTACAGAACCAGCTCCGGTGCTCCGATAGAGTTATTTCTGATTTCAATATGTTGAAAAGATAATTTACCAATACCCGTTCCAAACGCTTTTGCGACCGCTTCTTTAGCAGCAAATCGCTTGGCAAGATAAGATGCAGGCTTAGCACTCTCAGACCAGACAGATAATTCAAATTGGGTCAGAATCCGGCGGGCAAATGCATCACCCAAGCGGTTAAGGGAGCGTTCAATTCGTTCAATCCGGACGATATCGGTACCAATTCCTGCAATCACTTAAAATGCCTTCCGTGCGGCATCCAACATTAGTGATTTCATTTCACGAACGGCGGGCTTCAAGCCGGTGAAAAGCGCACGAGCAATGATTGAATGTCCAATATTAAGTTCATTAATACCAGCAATCATAGCGACAGGCTCAACATTCTGATAATTCAACCCATGACCAGCATTAACAATAAGTCCCTGCTCCAACCCAAATATTACCGCATTTCGCAGACGATCAAGCTCTTCCTGCATAGCTTCTGCAGTCATCGCTTCAGCATACGCACCGGTATGCAACTCAATGGCAGGGGCGCCAGCACGGGCAGCCGCCTCAACCTGATCCCGGTCAGGATCAATGAATAATGAAACTTCAACACGCTGTTTACCAAGTCGATGACAGGCAGAAGCAACACTATCAAAAAGCCCCTTAACATCCAGCCCGCCCTCAGTAGTCACCTCTTCCCTCTTCTCAGGTACAAGACAAACATGCTCAGGCTTGACCTTTTCAGCAATGCACAGCATCTCTTCAGTCACCGCCATTTCAAGATTCATCCGAGTCTGTAGAATATCGCGAATCCTAAAAACGTCATGATCCTGAATGTGCCTTCGGTCTTCACGCAGGTGCAATGTAATACCATCTGCCCCTGCCTCTTCAGCTTCAATAGCAGCTTGAACAGGATCAGGATAGCGAATCCCTCTAGCTTGTCTAACAGTTGCAATATGGTCAATATTGACGCCCAGCAAAATACGCTGATGAGGAACCATGAGTAAACCTTACCATTGATCAAGTTGTTTCAAACGTTTGAGACGCTCTTATCCTTCCGACAGAGAACGAGTTCTATTTGCGAAAAGCATACGGCTCTGCAAAGGCCGCTCCCCAATAAGAGGCCTCATGGCCTGCCTTGTAAAGCGCTTAAAGCCCGGATAAAAATCAGGGTTGCTGAAATCCCCGCTGGCTAGCGCTTTAAGTAATTCCGCAGTGTAGCAAAACCGCTTCTCAGAATGGCCAATATGCTCATCAGTCGGAACCAGACCATGCTCTGGCTCAAACCGATACAAAACCCCATCAATAAGAGGAACACCATTAGCCACATCCCAATCCAGGGAGGGGGCATAGCCACAGAGCTTCAACAAGTCCAACTCAAACTGCCTCAGTAGAGGCTCAAGAGGTGAAGACCTGTTCAAATAAGAGAGTGTATTCTGATACAGATCAGTCACACCGTCCACGTGCTGACCCGGAATCATCGACCTCATCAATAACTCGTTAATATAAAACCCACAGTAAAGCCGCTCACCAGAGAGAAATTCGTGACGATCAGGCTCCAGATCAATGAGTGTTTTCAGTTCACCACGCCCCTTCCACCTGAGCATCAATTGATGAAAGGGCTGCAGTAACGACGAGTATCGGGAACGAGACTGGCGAACACCTCTGACAACCATGGCAATACGACCATGCCCCTCAACGAGAAATTCAGCAATAACTGAGCGCTCTTTATAAGAGCGTCGATGAAGCAACCAGGCTTTATGAAACTCACTGGTTGTGGTCATATCCCAGACTTTTCAGAGCTCGCTCATCATCAGACCAGCCAGCTTTAACTTTAACCCAGAGGTTCAACATCACTTTCGAGTCAAACATCAGCTCCATATCCTTACGGGCATCCTGTCCTATTTGCTTGAGACGACTGCCTTTATCACCGATGACAATGGCCTTCTGCCCTGCACGCTCTACAAGGATTAACGCGCTGATCGTCAGTAGTGGACCTTTTGGGCGCACCTCATGCTTAAACTCTTCAATTTCAACCGTGACCTCATAAGGCAACTCATCACCTAACTGGCGCATCACCTTCTCACGCACCAGCTCAGCGGCCAGAAATCTTGAGCTTCGGTCCGTCAACTGGTCTTCAGGAAAATGGTGAACGCCTTCAGGGACAAGATCAGTAATCATCTCTTCCAATTGTGTCAGGTTATGCCCATGCTGAGCAGAAATAGGCACCACAGCATGAAAGTCCATTTTTCCTGACAAGGATTCAAGATGGGGCATTAGCTTCGTCTTGTCACTAATCTTGTCAACTTTATTGACAGCTAGAATAACCGGACAACGAGCACCCTGAACTTTCTCCAGAACCATTTGGTCCTCTTCATTCCAGGTAAGCCGGTCAACCACAAATACAATGGCATCAATGCCCGCCAAAGCACTGCTGGCAGCCTTGTTCATATAGCGATTAATGGCTTTTTTCTGGACCTTGTGCATTCCCGGCGTATCAACATACACAGTTTGAATGCCCTGCTCTGTCTTTATACCAAGCACCTGATGGCGCGTTGTCTGGGGACGGCGAGAGGTAATTGAAAGTTTCTGCCCAAGAAGATGATTCAACAGTGTTGATTTACCAACATTAGGCCTGCCAACAATGGCAACATAGCCACATCGGCTGACTTCTGAAACGGAGTCGACCGGACTGAACTCATGAGCAGTGGGCTCTTCGTGATTTACATCAGATGTCATCTGTTTATCTGCTCTCTAATACTCTTAATGCTCAACGCCAAGCAATTTCAATGCGTTACGAGCCGCCTGCTGTTCAGCACCACGCCGACTCGGCCCTTCCCCCTTTGATGGTTCATCCAGACAGTCAAGCACACACACCACCGAGAAATGCTGGTCATGAGCCTCACCCTGAATATCCGTTACCTGATAATTCGGTAATGAGTACTGTCTAGCCTGTAGATATTCCTGCAACCGGGTTTTGGGATCTTTATTTTGCTCATCCGTTGTCGTCAACTTATCAAGGCGACTGTTGAACCAGCTGCGAATGCGCTCGTGACAAACAGCCATTCCGGCATCAAGATAAATCGCGCCAATGATGGCCTCAATAGCATCAGCGAGAATAGACTCCCGCCTGAAGCCACCGCTTTTCAATTCACCCGAGCCCAGTCGAAGAAAATCACCAAGCTCAAATTCACGTCCTAGCTCGGCCAGCGTTGCGCCTCGAACCATTCGAGCACGTAAACGACTTAGTTGACCTTCCTTTGCATCGGGAAAACGCTCATAAAGTGCTTCAGCAATGACAAAATTGACAATTGAGTCACCCAAAAACTCCAGGCGCTCATTATTCCGACTGCCAAAACTGCGATGTGTTAACGCAAGTTCTAACAGACTCTGATCTGAAAATTCATGCCCTAACTTTCTCTGCAAGCGGGCAAGTTCAAGCATTTTCACTGAGATCCAGCTTTCCAGTTATGTTGAAACGTTAATACCAGATCAACGTTATAGAAAAAATTAATACGACGTTCATAGTCAATGTTTATCGCGACCACACCATTTTCACGGGCCACTTTGACTTCACTACGGTCCAGCTTGACCATATTCAACTGCAACCCTTTATCAATCCAGGTTCTAACCTGAGTTACCGAGGCCGTTGAAGAGCCAGGACGATCCGTTAATGATGCCACAACTTTATTAACTGCATGATCATCCATATAGAAAGGTAGGACCTTAAATGCAAAAGACAACAGGAGCCCACCAATTAACAGATAAAAAAGCCAGCTTAAGGCACTGCTTCCCCGTTGTCTGCTTTTCATTCCATTCATAAGATTTTCTCCACTGGTACTTACTGCCCCTTACTCAATAGCACCATTATTCTTAAAGCCGGGTAACTGAGTCCAGCTGGGCCAGTGCATCCAGATATAAACAGCTTTTCCGACGATATTCTCTTCCGGAACAAATCCCCAGTAGCGGCTGTCATTACTTCTGTCACGGTTATCACCCATCACAAAATACATACCTTCTGGCACAACCCACTCACCCTCAGCCCTGAAGTCGTTACTGGTTAATTCTTTTCGAATCTGATATTGGTTGTCTTCACTACCTTCATTATAAAGACGGTAAATGGATCGATCATCACTCAGCTGAGCTACAAACTCTTCAGGCACTGCCTCACCATTCACTGTCAGACGCTTACCCGTATAACGGACCACATCACCAGGCAAGCCGATAACCCGCTTGATAAAGTTAATACTTTCTTTTCCAGGCTGTTTAAATACCATCACATCACCACGATCGGGCTCACCAACAGGGAGAACTTTTGTTCCTGTCACGGGCAAACGCAAACCATAGCTGTACTTACTCACCAGAATAAAATCCCCAACCTCCAACGTTGGGATCATTGAGCCAGAGGGTATTTGAAAAGGCTCGAACAAAAATGATCGAATCACCAGAACAAACAGTAAAACAGGAAATATTGACTTAGAGGTCTCTACAATCGCAGGTTCTTTAGCGAGTTTTTCTACTGTATCGCTATCCCCTCCCTGAGCGCTGAGATTCGCCATAGCTACTTTTCGCTTTGGCAACAGAAAAAGTCGGTCAATCAGTGCAATGATACCCGTGATGAAAACCGAGAGTACCAATAGCAGTGGAAAGTTAAAATCCATGGCTGTTCTTCTCTAAACCCGTTTTATCAGACCTGTACAAATCGGTAAGCCTGCGTTAAAAATGTCCAAATACAATAATTCCCCAGCACACAATAAGCCGGTAATCCGGCTCATCGCATCAACCTGGCACATTGCAGGTTATATATAATCAAAGGACTATTATTTGTCGACCTTTAGAACGGCTAGGAAAGCCTCCTGTGGAATTTCCACACGCCCTACCTGCTTCATCCGCTTCTTACCTGCCTTCTGTTTTTCCAGCAGCTTACGCTTACGACTAACGTCACCACCATAACACTTAGCCGTTACGTTTTTTCTAAGTGCCTTAACCGTAGTTCGAGCAATAATCTGACCACCAATAGCAGCCTGAATAGCGACATCAAACATCTGACGGTGAATAATTTCTTTCATTTTCTCAGTCAGAACCCTACCCCTGGCAACGGAATGATCCTTATGAACAATCAGCGCAAGAGCATCAACTTTTTCACCATTGATCAGGATATCTACCCGAACCATTTTAGCGGCTTCAAAGCGATCAAAAGAATAATCCAGTGATGCAAACCCCCGGCTCACTGATTTCAGACGATCAAAGAAATCAAGAACTACTTCATTCATCGGAATATCATAGGTCAGTGATACCTGCCCCCCGGTGAACTGCATATCTTTCTGTACCCCCCTTTTCTCAACGCAGAGGGAGATCACATTACCCAGATATTCCTGTGGCACCAGAATATTCGCTCTGGAAATCGGCTCTCGAATTTCATCAATTCCAGCAGGATCTGGCAGGCGAGATGGGTTATCAACCTCAATAACGCTGCCATTTTTCATCTGACACTCGTAGATTACCGTTGGTGCTGTGGTAATCAGGTCCAGATCGTACTCTCGCTCGAGCCGCTCCTGAATGATCTCCATGTGAAGCATGCCGAGGAAGCCACAGCGGAAACCAAACCCAAGGGCATCACTACTCTCTGGCTCATAGAACAGTGAAGCATCATTGAGACTTAACTTTTCAAGAGCATCACGAAAGTCCTCAAAATCATCAGCACTGACAGGGAACAACCCGGCATAAACCTGTGGCTTAACATGTTTAAAGCCTGGCAACGCCGCAACATCCTGAGTTTTCAGATGCGTCAGCGTGTCACCTACAGGGGCACCATTTATGTCCTTAATACCAGCAACCACATAGCCAACTTCGCCTGCTTTGAGCACCCCTGTAGGTGATCGTTTTGGCGTGAAAATACCGACATTATCAACCACATGAGATTGTCTGGTCGACTTGACAATAATCTTCTCTCCCTTTCGTAACGTGCCATTTTTAACACGTACAAGAGAAACCACACCCAGGTAGTTATCAAACCAGGAATCAATAATCAGTGCTTGCAGAGGTCCATTGATGTCACCTTCAGGTGCAGGAATACTCGATACAAGTCGCTCGAGAACATCTTCAATTCCCAGCCCACTTTTGGCTGAGCAGCGCACCGCATCAGTAGCATCAATGCCTATAATTTCTTCAATTTCCTGAGAGACACGATCAGGCTCGGCCTGAGGCAGATCCATTTTATTAAGAACCGGCATAACCTCAAGCCCCTGCTCTATCGCTGTATAACAGTTAGCAACAGATTGAGCCTCAACACCCTGAGCTGCATCCACCACCAGCAGCGCGCCTTCACAGGCAGCCAGAGATCTTGACACTTCATAGGAAAAGTCAACGTGCCCAGGTGTATCAATGAAGTTCAGCTGATAGGTATTACCATCTTTAGCATGGTAATCCAGCGTTACGCTCTGAGCCTTGATCGTGATTCCACGCTCGCGCTCAAGCTCCATGGAATCAAGCACCTGAGCCTGCATTTCACGATCACTGAGCCCACCGCAGGTTTGAATAAAACGGTCAGCCAGAGTCGATTTGCCATGGTCAATATGGGCAATGATTGAAAAGTTCCTGATAAGGCTTAGGTCGCTCACGATAGCATCACTACAAAAAGTTGTCCCCGCACTGGCGGGGACTATGTTGGCCTGCAGATCAAACTGATGCTCTCTAACGCAGGAAAAACAAAGGCTATTGTCACTAAATCTGTGAAGACAGCCTCGACAGCGATTTAAAAGTATCTGATCTGCTATAAATGATTCCGTACTATTCTATAACATGTCAGCACAGTACTCCATGATCATATACTGTGCTGATAACAAATGGTTATTCCTGTAAACGGAAAGTAATATAACCAGGGTTACCACCACGAATAACCCTCATTGAGATTGAGCGGTTTTTGGGCAATTTGGCAACGACTTTTTTGAACTCTGATACTGTGGTAACGCTACGATTGTTCAAGTCAGTGATCACATCCCCCTGCCTTAAACCGATGGAACGCCCCGCCCCCCTGTTAACACCAATCACCACCAGACCCTGTACATCTTCCTCCAGACGCAACTTACTTCGATAATTCTCATCCAGCTCAGCAACCTTAACACCTAACGGGTTTTTGTCAGAAACTGGCTTATCTCCATTTTTTTCCGGGGCGCTACTATTTTCATCAGGTAACTGCCCTACTTCAACGTCTACCAATTTACGCTTACCGTTACGGATAAACTCAAGCTTTGCTTTTTCACCAGGTTTGATGACACCAACCGACATTGGCAGTATCCCGGAGTTACTGATAGCTCTGTTATTAAACCGAACTATGATATCACCGGGATGCAGTTTGGCTTTATCAGCAGGCCCACCAGGAACAACCTGACTAACCAAGGCCCCCATCGGTCTTTCCAAACCAAATGACTCTGCAAGATCACGATCCACATCCTGAATAGCAACACCCAACCAACCCCGGGTCACATACCCTTTGTCTTTCAGCTGATCGACCGCCCACATAACATGATCAACAGGAATGGCGAATGAGAGCCCCATAAAACCACCGGAGCGGGTAAAAATTTGAGAATTAATTCCAATCACCTCACCTTCCATATTGAAGAGAGGCCCACCTGAGTTACCCGGATTAATAGGAACATCGGTTTGTATAAATGGTACATAAGAGTCGCTTGGCAGACTTCTATTTAGCGCACTGACAATACCCTTAGTAATTGAGTACTCAAAGTTGAAAGGAGATCCGATAGCAGCCACCCACTCCCCGGGCTTAACACCTTCGGAATCGCCAATCTTTACAACTGGCAAACTACGATCACTTTCAATTTTCAAAAGAGCAAGATCTGAGCGTTTATCAGCACCAATCAGTTCAGCAGGACGCTCACTTCTATCGCTAAGCCTGACAATAATCTGATCGGCACCATCAACAACGTGATTATTAGTCAGAATATATCCGTCTGAAGAAATAATAAACCCAGAACCAAGAGACATGGGTTGAGAATTGCCTGAAGCCCCCTCATCAGGCAGCGGGATACCAAAATAACGCCGAAATATTTCGGGAAGTTCTTCTCCGCCAGGACCATAAATCTGCTGCCTTGCTTTAGCCTTGGCTAACGTACTAATATTCACCACAGCAGGAGAAGCCTGCTCAAACAAACCTGTAAAATTGGGTAATCCGGAAGTATCAGCTGAAGCATTTGACAATGATGCACAAAGCAGAATGACAGACAATCCAAAATTACAAAATGACTTTTTGAAGAGAAAAAATACTCTACTCATTAATATGATTTCCCCATAACTCTAATCTTAAAAGTACTCACTGCAGGCCTAATGTTCCAGCAGTATTAGTTGCATTTAGGTAACATGGGCAGCCAACAGAGTTTTGATACTGACTGGACATACCCCTCCAATTCTTATGAGAAAGGACGACAAAAACTGTCAGTCATGCCTGAAAGCAAATTGTTCGCCAACTCCACTATCAGAGAAAAACAATCCTTCAGGTGACAGCACCTTTACGACCTCGACACGACATATATCAGCAGACCTTTTTTCCCCTACAATTCGCACGAAAAAAAAGCCACACAAAAGACTGAACCCTGATGTGAGCACCAACCAAAAATCACTCAAACCCGCCAGTGAAGACAGCCAGAGCCCAACCATCAAGAGAATAAGGGGAAAAAGGTAAATCAAAAAAGAAGCCTTCAGAAGCGAGCCTTCCGGAATGCCAACAACAACTTGATCACCTTCCTTTAATACCCAGCGACTGCTTGCTTTGATATAGGAAAAATAAGCATCAGATTTATATTTTTCAGAAAGATGCTGCCCACAGCCTTGTCGAGCATTACAACTAGAGCAACTGGATCGTCTGGTCGTTTCAACCCAGACATATTCACTCTCAACCGTAACAACTCGCCCCTGTTCTTCTACCATATTCCTGGAAACCTGACACACATCGGTAGTGAAATAATAAAAGAAACCACAGCCATCAAGTCCAGCAAACTTACCTGATCATTACATCAAGGTTTAATCTTCAACGGGCGGACGGATACTGCTACTCGTTCAGCAGCCCCAAGTGGAATATCACCAACAACCGTTACATGAAAATATTGATTGCCTTCTCGATATATCTTGGAGACCGCAGAAAGCGCTCCGATTTTTTCAGAAGCCTGACTAAGAACCCGGGTATCATCCTGTTCAACAAAAACTGAAAAGCTGGCAATACCATCAGAGAAGACCAATGCATCAACGTTGTGCTGACTCACCGGTGATGGGCGAACGCTTCTATTTTCCAAAAGAAAGCCATCAGGCAACCAACCCGTTTCCCACTCCAGTGGATCAGAGGGTTTGTCAGGTTGACTTTTAACGGTGATAGTTTCATCTACCACAGAAGGTTTTCGTATAAGAAGATCTTTAGTCTCATCAGATAGCGATCCGACATTTAAGGAAGTAAATTGAAGGCGTTCAATAATCTTCCCCTGATCGTCAACCATTACCAATTTGAGCAATAACGATGATTCTCGATCAAGCCATAGCTGATAACCATAGCGAAAGCGATCTTTGGGGAGGACCAACAACAAAACAGCCTCACGCCCGGCCACCCGATCGATACCAACAATTTTCAAGTCATAATACTTTTCAGATATCCCACCTTGAAGCTTGTTAATAACAGGCATCAGAGAACCATGCTGAAACCGGGTCACCCCTTCGTTATAGCTTGAAAAAAACAATTCATTTCCATCACGAACCACTTCTCTGGGAGCGCCATCAAGATAAAGAATCCGTTCTTTTTCAGAATGATCATTATCACCGGCTTGATGAATGATACTGAGGGTTTCCAGTTGAGCTCCCTGCTGATAGACGAACTCACCCTGAAAACTGAGATTCTTGGAGGAATCCACCATCTTTTCAAGAAGATAGCTGGAATCTGGAACTGTATCAGCATTCAGAAAACTGCTGATAAAAATAACTAGCACCAGCAACTTGCCGGAAATCCATTGCGTTTGTTTCATAAACTTATTGGCTGTCAAAACTCGTCAATCTGGCAAATGACAAAATGCTCTGCCCATTACCCATGGCTGATAGCTCTGCATGCTGAAGGGCATAGGCGTGAAAACGCTCTCTGGTAGCCCGGTCAGCAAGACTTTGCGCATAGGCAAGCTGCTCAGGTGTAATGCTGTCATGAAGCTTTGAGTTATAACCTGCACGAATACCCGATGCACCATAATCATTCTGACCTACATGTGCCAACTGGACCGGCTGAGTCAAGGTTACAGGTTCATTAACTGCCATCAACTGGACATCAGCAGGAGGATTACTGTTTCGCACTCCAACAACAATAGCTACCGCAACAGAAGCGGCCATGGCAACCTTACCCAGTGACACCCAAAGCCCTTCAATAACATTGCTCGATTTTGAATTACCATTAGAGCCATTTACAGAAGAGCGCGGTGAATCAGAAAACTTTTGATTGAGAGTAGTATCTACATCACCCTGCTCAATCGCAGCCATGACACCCTTGGAAATATCAACGTTCGAAAACTGGTTTACCTCTCCACGAACCGCATCACCAATAAGCTGGTAACGCCCCGCCAACGAGCGAAGCTCGTCATCTTTACTAATACCATCAAGCACTCTGCGTAACTCAAGATCATTCGAATGTCCGTCCAGAGAAACCGACAGGGACTCTTTCAGCCGTTCTCTGGCACTGATTTGAGGATCTTTTTCACTCATAGACAAACCCCTGATATCCACGCAGACCTGGCTGCTGCCATGCGTTAGTCAAACCTGTTAACCACCCTGCCCTAATAACGGCCTGATTTCACGATCGATAGCCTCTCTTGCCCTGAAAATTCTGGAACGGACAGTTCCAACCGGACAATCCATAACATCAGCTATTTCTTCATAACTCAACCCATCAAACTCTCTCAACATTACAGCAGTTCGGAGCTCATCGGGTAAACGCTGGATAACATCATGAATAACCTGCTCAATCTCATCACAGTACAGGTTACGTTCCGGTGTATCAACGACTCTCAGTGTCGTTGCCGTTTCCAGGAAATCTGCATCATGGACATCAATATCAGACTCCGGCAGCCTACGGCCTTTCGATACCAAGTGATTCTTGGCCGTGTTGACAGCGATACGATACAACCACGTATAAAATGAGCTGTCCCCGCGAAACTTATCCAGCGCACGATATGCTTTTATAAAAGCTTCTTGCGTTACATCCTGAACTTCCTGAAAGTCACTGACATAACCCCCAACCAGTCCAAGAATACGGTGCTGATACTTGATAACCAGCACATCATAAGCTTTTTTATCACCCTGTTTAACACGATCAACCAGCTGCTGATCAGAGTCCTGACTATCAACCATTCAGGCATCTCCACCCGCGCATGGCAGGAACACCGCAAATGGCACCATAGTGCAATATAGGGTTAAACTCAACCGCAAGTATATAGACCATCAAAATGAAGAAAAGTTCCTGATATTTTCAATTTTTTACTATAAAAGGTATTTGTCCACCACACTCAGTTTTTCTGAGTTCTGTAATTATATTGAAAAACCGTCCAGTTATCTTTAGCGCTGCATAGCGCTATAGTACAGCCAAAACATTCTATATAATGGCCCGAACCATTACGCGCTACTGTATTATTGGCCGGGCTAACCAAAACAGACAGGTCAATTGCTTTAAGTTCAAGGCTTGTTGATTTAGATCAACCGCACTCTTAAGCATCGACCTGAAAAATAGCCACTTTAGCCTGACATACACATAAGCAACTGTATAAAAACCTGCTTACAGCTGCAGATGGCCACGCTGCTCACTGAAGAGAGCTTATAGTGTCTCGTACCGGACAGTTACAGTTCCACAGGCTAGCACATTAATCCACACTGTATTCATTTTCTTATGGATTATATGAAGGATAAATTACGTCAGAGTGATCTGATGACAGGGGACTCCTATGCAACAGCCCTTTAATTACGATGTAATCATCATTGGCTCTGGGGCCGCCGGCCTTACTACCGCACTTCAATTGCCCAGTACTGCCCGCATTGCTATTTTCAGCAAAGACTCATTGAGTGCCGGATCAACCTACTGGGCACAAGGTGGTATAGCTGCAGTGCTGGATCAGACTGGGGACAATATCGATCAGCACATTCAGGATACACTGATTGCAGGAGCAGGGCTCTGTAATGAGTATGCCGTTCGGCACATTGTTGAGAATGGCAGGGACAGCATAGAATGGCTGATCAACCAGGGAGTTCCATTCACACCGGATAATACAGTAGACAGGCCTTTTGATTTCCACCTTACGAGGGAAGGCGGACACAGCGCCCGCCGCATAATTCACGCTGCAGATGCCACTGGTAGAGCTATTTCAGACACGCTATTGGAGCAGGCAAAATCAAAACCAAATATCAACCTGTTTGACCATCACCTGGCGATCGACCTTATTAACACCTGCAAACTGGGCAACTTTTCTAATAGCATCACTGATAACAATGAGCATCGTTGTGTTGGCGCTTACATCCTTGACCTGAAGACTGACCAGATTAAGGTATTCAGAAGCCGATGTACCGTGCTTGCCTCTGGTGGAGCCAGCAAAGCCTACCTCTATACCAGCAACACCGATGGCGCGTCCGGTGATGCTATTGCAATGGCATGGAGGGCGGGCTGCCGGGTTGCTAATATGGAGTTTAATCAGTTCCATCCAACCTGTCTCTATCATCCCAACGCCAAATCATTTCTCATTTCTGAAGCAGTAAGGGGAGAGGGCGGCCAGCTAAAACGTCCAGATGGCTCCAGATTCATGAAAGAGTATGACCATCGGGAAGAACTGGCACCCAGAGATATTGTAGCCCGGGCAATTGACCATGAGATGAAGCGACTAGGGTCCGACTGCCTTTACCTGGATATCAGTCATAAACCTGCCGAATTCATTCGCTCACACTTTCCGACAATTTATGAGCGATGCCTGAGCTACGATATAGATATCACTAAGGATCCCATCCCAATCGTTCCAGCGGCACACTACACTTGCGGGGGAATTTTTGTTGATAAATATGGCCAAACAGATTCAAAAGGACTTTTTGCAGTTGGAGAATGCAGCTTTACTGGGCTGCATGGTGCTAATAGACTTGCCAGCAATTCTTTACTTGAGTGCTTTGTATCAGCAAAAAGCTGTGCTCAAATTATTAGCGAAACTATTCACCAATACCCGGAACCACCTGCACTACCCGATTGGGATGAAAGCCAGGTAACTGATTCCGATGAAAATGTCGTCATCTCTCACAACTGGGATGAGCTGCGTCGTTTTATGTGGGATTATGTTGGGATTGTTCGGACAACAAAACGCCTGCAAAGGGCCATGAATCGTGTTGAGCTGCTGCAATCCGAAATCAATGAGTTTTACAGTAACTTCAAAATCAGTAATGACCTCATTGAGCTTCGAAATCTTGCCCAGGTATCCGAGTTAATTATTCGGTGTGCCATGTCAAGGAAAGAGTCTCGCGGCTTGCATTACACGCTAGACTACCCTAATCCGGTAGAGCACCCGGAAGACACTATTCTGATTCCCGAAAGCTATGAGCCTCTCCAACAAACAGAGTGGAAGACTCAAGAATCAGTCTTAGCCTAAAAGCATGCAATTCAACAGGATCAGCACTGTCTGGAAACAGGATTAGATATGAAGGACGGTGCTTATCCTCAACTCTCAATTTAAAACAGATCAACGCGGAAGTTACGACAACCTCACCTTCAGGCCATGCGCGAAACCACCTACCATCAAGAAGGACTCTCCATTGATCATCAAATAATCGAATACTGCGAATACTCGAACAATGTCTGTGAGTAATGAATCGGAGGCAGTATCGATAACAATGAGAAACCAGAACAACAGCCAGAGCAAACTTGGCTATCAGCCAGAGTGTGGATAGCCACAATGCTAAAAAGGCTGCAAAGTGGCTGACAGCAATTAAAACAAGGTAGTAACGAGAACGCCTTAAGTTAATCTCACAAAGACTCGCCCTTGTAACGCCCACGCTCTAATACCATATCAATCATGCGACTCAGTGCCCGGTCTTCAGGCCTTGCCCCGCTCATAAACCAACTGAAGAGATCCGGATCTTCACACTCCAACAGGCGAACATAAGTTTGCTGATCAGTATCACTCAAGCCAGCCAACGCTTCTCTGGTAAAAGGCTCCAAAAGAACATCCAGTTCAAGCATCCCACGACGACTTCGCCACTGAAGGCATTTTAATTCATTTTCGCCCAGCATTTCAGAATAACCCCAATTATGGATTTTGCTGGCCATTATACCTTTAAATTTGACGCAATAATCCTCTATTATGCCACCACCTATTTAATATTTTCCCAATTAGGGCAAACACAATGACAGCACGGCAACTTAGCTTTAACGCCCTGTTCGCCGGCATCAGTGTCCCGCCTTATCAAATTGCGGCAACCAGATAACAAGGTAATCAGATGGCCACTGACAGGAAGACCTACTTAATAACTCAGGGCGCTGTTTATGAAGAAGAGCAGTTGAAAGGCTTTTCCAAAACACCACCAAAGCTCAGCACCAACACAGTCTCTGTAATATCCAGCCTCAGCCTGATCAGTGTCGATGGAACGGATCGTCAAAAGTTCTTACAGGGACAGATTTCCACCCATATGATGCAGCTTGGCGCTCTTAATCACAGCACCGGGGTTGCGTGCTCCCCTAAAGGACGCATGTACACAAATTTCAGGATTATGAATAATGGCAAGCGCTATCTGCTGGCTATGAATTCAGGGCTAACTGAAACCACGATAGAAACGCTGAAAAAATACGCTGTTTTCTTTAAGGTTGATCTTACCCCCCAACCAGATTACGTCGTTCTTGGCCTGTCTGGTGAGAATATTGATACGATCTTAGCCAAGATTTTTCCTGACTCACCACTGCCAAAACAGAATGAAGTGATCGAAGTCCCCGGCAGTGGCTACCTTATAAAAGTCCCCGGTATTCGAGCTCGATATGAACTATGGCTTCACCAGAACGACCTTCCACAGTGGTGGACTGAACTTACAAAAGAACTGACACCTGCAACTGAAGATTTTTGGCAATTACTGAGTATTGAGTCGGTAATTCCAGAGCTTCGCGAGGAAACCATCGACAAATACATACCCCAACATCTAAACCAGCCCTCACTGGGAGGTGTCAGTTTCAGAAAGGGATGCTATACCGGGCAGGAAATTGTTACCCGAATGCAAAACCTGGGACAACAGAAAAGCCGGTGCTATTGGCTGAGCCTTGAAAGCCCTCTCAAAAACCCTGTAGAACCACCCAATATCAATACTCGCCTATACAACGGTGATGGTAAACCTGTCGGGGAAATCATACAGAGCGCCAGTAATATCGAATCCAATAAGATTGAATTACTGGCGGTTATCCGGATTGATGCTGCTGAAGCCAACGATGTATATCTTACACCGGAAAAAAGTCATCAGTTGAAGGTTCATGATCTGCCTTATGCAATAGATCCCAAGGCTGAACTTCAAAAGTAGGAAGCATCAACCCAACCAGGCCACCCAGGGAGCCAGTCACTGGCTCCGCATTAGAAACATAGTTTTCAACTAAGGCTCTGCTTGATAATTCCCAGTATTCCATTAGCCTCATCAAAGTCATAACTGATAACAGCATCCTGAAAGCACTTTAGCTGTTTCTGATCAATCTGATCTTTTAGCCCCTGAATAAGCGTAGGCAGTAGAGACACAACATCTACATCCCCTTCACTCAACTTTTGTTCCATCTCATAGAGAAGGTCATTCAGTTCACCCACTTCAATAGCCCCCTCTCCTGCAGGTTCCAGATCTTCTTTCACCGGTGGCAACTGTTCGAGCCCTTCCATCACCTGTTCAAAAGCCAGCACAAAAGCGTCCATCAAAGCACTGCCCGGCATCTCATACTGTCTTCGTAAACTAGTCTCAAGCTGCGAAGCCAGTTCATGCAACCTTTTTGCTCCCAAATTACCGGCAACGCCTTTTAATGCATGGATCAACTGACAAGCTTCATGCCAATCACCGGTTTCCAGAAGTGCCTGTAATTGAATCAGGTCTTCCTTCTGACCTTTGTAGAAGTCAGCCAGAAGTTTCTCATAGAGTGGCTGATTCCCCTGAAGCCTACTCAAGCCTTCGTCCACATCAATTCCCGGTAATCCCAAGCAGGAACCGCGCTCCATATTCTGTGCTAGAGCCACTGAATGAAGTACGTCGGTTTCTCCCACCTGCAACCAGTGACGAACCATCTGCTTAAGTGCATCAGGGCTTAACGGTTTGGAAATATGATCATTCATTCCAGCCTGCAGACAACGCTCGCGATCCCCTGTCATTGCATGGGCTGTCATGGCGATGATAACCAGTTTATCTTTGGCAAGCTTCCTCCTGATCATGCGGGTTGCCTGATAACCATCCATCTCAGGCATCTGAATATCCATAAACACCAGATCAAAATCTTCCTTTTTTATCCGCTCAACGGCTTCGGCCCCATTAGTGACCATTACTACATCAAGCCCCATACCTTCCAGCAGCTCACGGGCAACCTGACGGTTAATTTCATTGTCTTCAGCCAACAGTATCCGCCCTTTGGGCATAATCTCGCAGAATCGAGCCTCTTCGATAACATCAGTTTTCTGAGTATTACGACACTTCAGCATCCGCAGAATGGTTTCTATCAACACGGAACGGTTAACCGGCTTGATAAGAAAGGCATCTACTTCACCGGAAGCTCTTGCCATCACCTCTTCCCTTCCATAGGCAGAAACCATGATCAGTTTGGGCTCTACAGCAAGATTGAGCTTATGAATACTCTTAGCCAATTCAATACCATCAATATCAGGCATCCTCCAGTCGAGAAGAACGAGCGAGATAGCCTCCTGTTCACTGGAATTCTTTTGTTTAAGCAAGGTCAGAGCTTCATCTCCGTGCCCCATTTCCCAGGTTTCACACCCAGACATTTTCAAGTGACTGATCAAAAGAGCCCTGGCTTCAGGGTTATCATCCACAACAAGCACACGGACACCTTGAAGCGACTGCACCGAGATCTGAGCCTGATGAGCTATACCCAGCTCAGCCACGAAGCGAAAAGTACTTCCCTTACCGGGTTCAGAATCTACGGACATGTCTCCGTTCATCATCTGCACAAGATTCTTACAGATTGCCAGCCCCAATCCTGTACCACCAAACTTTCGGGTTGTTGAACCATCGACCTGAGAAAATGACTGAAAAAGCTTGCTTTGCTGCTGTTTACTGATGCCTATGCCAGTATCGGTTACAGAGAACTCAAGCCTGACAACGTCCTGCCGGCTGGAGAGCACCTGGACAGAGACATTGACTTCACCTTCACTGGTAAATTTAAGAGCATTGTGGGTAAGGTTAATGAGTATCTGCCCAAGCCTGAGAGGATCTCCTTTCAACTGTTGCGGAACATCAGAGTGAATGTCATAAGTCAGGGTGAGCCCTTTTTCCTTAGCCTTGATACTGCTGAGGTTATAGACATTTTCAAAAACACCACCAAGGTCAAACTCGATATTTTCCATATTGAGTTTGCCAGCCTCAATTCTTGAGAAGTCAAGAATATCGTTAATAATGCCTAGAAGATCATGTGCAGAGATCTGAATTTTACTAATGTAATCTCTCTGCTGGTGAGAAAGTTTCGTCTCCTGAACCAGATGACTCAAGCCAATGATCGCATTCATCGGGGTTCGAATCTCATGACTCATATTTGCCAAGAAATTGCTTTTAGCCTGATTTGCCTGATCCGCGACCTCTTTAGCCTTATGCAAGGCTTCTTCAGCCTGTTTACGGTCAGTGATGTTCCGACCAGAAGCAAATAGATACCCTTCTCCTTCATACTCCATGTAATTCGCAGTCACTTCGACTGGAAAAACAGTACCATCGGAGGTCTTTCTGAGCGTTTCATAGGTCATCCCTTTTCTGAGAACCAACTGTTCCCAGAGTTTCTTCCAGGAATTTCGGGTTACGGCCGGGTTAATGTCCATAATGGACATCTTCATTAACTCTTCCTGTGAGAACCCCAGCGCTTTACAGGCAGACTCATTGACGTACTTATGATAGCCATCCCTTCGGAACCAATGGATATGATCACCCGCGTTATCAAGTGAGAAACGGGCCATAGAGAGTTCACGCTCTCTTTCTATCTGATGGGTGATATCGACCATCGTACCAATCACCCGCATTGGCTTCCCCTGCTCATCTCTGAACACCACTTTCCCTTTGCTGCGGACCGTGGCATAGCTACCGTCTTTTCTACGGATACGATAAACGAACTGGAAAGAGTTATCAGAAGTCGCCAGTTGGTGCTCAAAAAACCGAATGGTTGATATTTTATCCTCTGGATGAAATAACCGTCTCCAGGCACGGATAGTATGCAGAAGTTCTCCTGGTTGATAGCCCAGCATGGTCTGATAACGGGGACTCAAATACATCCAGTCCCGCTGGACATCCCAGTCCCAAAGACCATCAGAAGCCGCATCCATCGCCAATTGATAACGCTCTTCACTCACTCTTAAGGCATCTTCAGCATTTTGCCGGTCACGAGCAACTGCAACCAGTTCTCCCATTCGGTGCAACAGGTCCATTTCATTGATGTAGACATGGTACTTTTCGGGAATATTGATCAGACCAATACCGCCTACTACCCGACCAAATAACATCATGGGGGCATACACTGCGATAGAAACACCCAGCCCATCAAGAATGGCCGCCCCTTCAAGATCACCCTTTTGTAATATTTCGTCGCGGACCAGAATATTAACCTGATCCTTTTTTACCTCCCCATAAACACGGGTAAAGTCATGATCAAACAGGGGTTCGAATGCGACAGGGTCAGGATTAGACCTACGCGTCCAGTAATGTTCAATACAAGCCCTCGGTTCCCAGGTAAAAATACAGACAGCCTCAGCATTGAGATAATTTCCCAGCTGGCTCAAAAAATACTCGTTGGCGTCATGAACCGGTTGATCCATAAAGTGTCTGGAAATATCACTCAGAAGGCGATCAAGCTCCGAGCGAACCCGAAGCCCCTCCTCCGCCTTTTCACGATCGGCAATCTCTATGGTCAAGCGACGATTCCAATAAACAATCAGAATCAATGTCACCAGAATCAGCACAAGACCAATGAACAGTTCTTTATTGGGTCGCCACATCCCTCCCTTAATTGAAAGCCAGCTACTTTCAAGAACCTCACGATCTTCCGGCGTAATAGTATCAACCGCTTTTTCAAAAATAGAGGCCAGCTCAGGTGAGTTATTTCTCGATGCCATGCTGAACTCATAGTTAAAACCTGCTTCAGCAACGACCTGCAGGTTGGTAATTTTCATGCGCTCTATTTCGTAACTTGCTGAGGCAAGGTTAACGATCATAGCATCCAGCACACCACTGGCTACCTGGTTCAAACCAGTCGCAATATCCGGAATATTGACAAAATGTATTCCCGGATATTTCTGACGGAAAATTTCATAAGTGACATAGCCCGGAGTAAACCCGACCCTTTTCCCCTTCAAGTGTGATGGAGACCGGATACTTTTATCAGAAACACGGGCAAGCACCACTGCCGGCACACTGACCAATGGTTTGGTAAAATTCAGATACCGGCTACGCTCTTCCGTTTTCTGCAACATCGCGACAGCATCAACGTCGTGCCGATAAGCCTGACTCAATGCATCCGTCCAAACACGATCCTGATGAAGTTGAAAGGTAACCCCAAGTCGGTCTTCTAATAGCTTGAGATAATCTATCGCTATTCCCTGCCACTGCCCTCTACTATTGATGTAGGAAAAGGGAGGTTTGTTATTGTCGACCAGCACACTGATCACCGGGTTCTCACCTAACCAGCGACGCTCGGAGTCACTCAACTCAATGACTGACCCACTACGATGGAAGTAACGATCTCGAGTACTGACAATCCACCGATTTTCAATTTGTCGGTACTCATCCGGAGTGATCGCCCGAAACCCGTTATTTAATTCAGACAGTAAATCTGCAGAGTCATTCAGTAAAAAACCAGCGCCGACAGCCTCATTCAAGTTGAAGTACTCACTGGAACTCACCTCCCCCACCAGGCCATGACGATTTAACGCAGACTGAACAATTACGGGCTCACCGAGAAAAGCATCTATTTCTCCAGCAAATAGACTGCCAATCAACTCGGATACGCTGTTATGTCCAACAGGGTATGCATCAGGCAACCAGCGCCGAACAAATTCTTCCTGACTGGAAGAGATAATCACCCCAAGCTTTTTCCCATTCAGTTCAGCACCTGGGTCATCAAGTTTACTGGTGGGGCGAAAGTAAATGCGTGTATTCAAGCCATAATAAGGATTAGACAGCGCCATCCACTGGCTTCGCTCCATTGTTGGAGAAACTGCCGCAATAACATCTACTTTTCCATCTCTCAAAGCAGTCAGACTTTCCCCAATAGGCCCCACCCTGAATTTAACAGGAGTGCCTGTCTTTTCTGACCATAAATTCCAGATATCTACAAAGAGGCCCGAAGGCTTACCAAGGGCATTGATAAAAGACAATGGCGCAAGACCAGCATCCAGAGCAACGACAAGGCTTTCCTGATTACAGGGGGTAAACTGGAACCAGTCTTCGATAAGTTCAGACTTTTCCTGTTCCGAGATTTTAGCCATCCCTTTTTCCACAACACTCACCAGGCCGGCTGCCCCAGACGCCACCGCCGCTTTTATTTTAACCGGATGCAGTGGTGCCTGAACGACCTGATACTCATCTTCAACTCCGGAACTGGTCAGGTAGTAGAGTAAACTGGCATGCCCACCCAATACTGCATCCACTTCCCGATTGGTTGCAGCACCGACCATTGCAGAATATGAGGCAAAAGGAACAACGACAGCCTCTGCATTAAATGTCTTCAGGTGGGGTTGGCAGTTATGTCCTTTAACATACCCTATTCTGAGTTTCGCAAGCGCTTCCTGAAAACTATCAATCTGATGACTCTTTTCCACTAGAAGTACAGGAACAAACTCATAGATCAATACGCGTTCAAAGTCCCTGAGGACTCCGTCCTGATTCAATGTACCAGGAATATAAGCAAGTAAGTCGACTTGTGAGCGGTCTAGCTGATTTTTAATTTGGTCAGCTGACGATGGTAAAAATTTTACAGGAGTATTGTTTTTTTCCGCCCACAGCTGCCACAACTCATAAACCAAACCATCTGGCTTCCCTTGGTCATTGACAAACATCCAGGGTGCATCATCGGTAAAATATGCAATCCTTACGGGCTTTTTAACCGTTTCTGCCAAAAGATCTGCACTGATTGAAATCATTAGCAGAAAGAGCAGGAAGCATAAAAGAGATTGAAGTGTTGGTCGAAAGTAGCGGCTCAGTGCGAAGGGCATAGTAATTCGAAGTAACTCAGGGAACCGGGAAGCGAGCCTATCTTACCCTGAAATATGACAATCACCTATTAAAGAGAGGGTAAATTCGGTTATTTGCTAGAATTAATCAGGAGAACAACTATCAGGTAAACGCCATGGAAACCGAAAAATTATCCATTCAACAGCTTGATGCCAGCAAAAAAGCCATTGCTCAAGCTAAATCATTGATGGATTTAATGAAAACCCTGAAAAAAAAATTACATCTCAGTGAAGGATGCGGTCAGCGTTTCCTGCAAAAGACCAACCCTGATCTTGCGCTTTTACAAAAAGCTGAACAAGAGATTGCCGCTGCATACAGTGGCACTCCGCAAGAAAGTTCCAAGGGTACTTCTAAAAATAGAGTAGGGCTGCTGAATAACATCATCCGTCGAGGCCAAGCCTGACACTATAGCAACTCGGTTGACAGCCTGATGGATACCACCGACAGTAGCCTTATCTGTAGGTTACTGACGATACTTCCCTGTGCTGACCATATACCATTCAAACCATCTGGATGTTCTTAAAGACCTTCTGGTCGAGCTGTTACGCCAAAACCCGCCGGGTAACCCATTGGAGGATGAGCAGATTCTGGTGCAAAGCCCGGGCATGGCACAATGGCTCAGGCTGGAGCTGGCGAAAGGGCTTGGTATTGCAGCAGGCATCAATTTTCCTCTACCAGCCAGCTTTCTCTGGCAGATGTATACCCGTGTATTGCCAGACGTACCACGCCGTTCTGCCTTTAATAAAGAGTCCATGACCTGGAAACTGATGGACCTTCTGGACTCTCTGAAACAAGACCCGGACTTTTCAGCATTATTACAATATCTGACCAATGATCAGGACGACATTCGCAAATTCCAGCTATCCGGAAAAATTGCCGATATTTTCGACCAATATCTGGTTTACCGCCCCGACTGGATTCTTGACTGGGAACAGGAAAATGACACCCCATTAATCACATCAGACCAACCCTGGCAGCCAAAATTATGGCGGGCATTGGTAGCAAGAACAGCTCAACTTGATCAATCGCCCTGGCACCGTGCCAATATGCATCACCGATTTTTACAGTCAATGATCAACAACAACGATCACACACAGCTGCCCAAGCGGCTGTTTGTATTTGGTATTTCTGCCCTGCCACCCCACTTTGTCGAATCACTTGAGGCAATATCGTATAACTGCGATGTTCACTTCATGGTTGCCAACCCCTGCCAGCATTATTGGGGAGATGAGCGCGATCCGAAGTATCTGCGAAAGCTGGCAACCCGCAAGTTGCTCGATCGGCAAAAAAAGAGCCGTTCTGATGACACGGCAGCTGGTAAAAGCTGGTTCAGTAAGGAAGGTCATTCGATAGACTCTCTTGGCGCTTTTGGCAACCTGGACTCGATTGGCAACCCCCTTCTGGGCTCAATGGGCAAACTTGGACGGGACTACTTTCACCAGCTACACGACCTGAATGCTTTTGATATCGATGTATTTGTCAGTGATCACAAGGACACCATTCTGGGCAACCTGCAAAAAGATATTTTCGAACTTCACGACAGAACCGCGCAGGGCGGGCAAACTCAGCGGGAGAGTGACCACTCTCTGCAATTCCACAGCTGTCACAGCCCACTGAGAGAAGTCGAGGTATTGTATGACAATTTACTCCAAATGTTTGAGAAAAACCCTGAGCTGACGCCTAAAGATATTGTTATTATGCTACCGGATATCGATAGCTATACGCCCTGGATTCAAGCCGTATTTGGCAGCATCGACGATCATCGTCGTATCCCATACGCCATATCTGATATCAGTGCAAAAAGCGAACACCCTATTCTGTCAGCATTCCTGAAACTTCTGGAACTGGACAAGAGCCGCTGCACCGCACCGGAACTCATGGAATTGCTGGAAGTACCCGCCATTCAATCCCGCTTCAAACTCACCACCAGCGATCTGGACATTCTCAGGCAGTGGACCCATGAATCTGGTATACGCTGGGGTATAACACCGGCTCATCAGAGCCGGTTTGATCTGCCAGAATTGCAGGCAAACTCATGGCTGTTTGGCATCAAAAGGATGCTACTCGGCTACGCAATGCCAGAAAACACTGGAGTCTACAGTAATATTTTACCTTTGGATTCTGTTCAGGGAATGAATGCGGTTCTTGCAGGCTATCTGGCCAGCTTTATTGATAGCGCTGAACAGTTGCTTAGTGAATTGGATGAAAATAGAACCATTGAGGCGTGGATTCAGTTTACTCATCAGCTGCTTGAACATTTTTTCCTGCCACGATCTGAAGAAGACGAGTCCGCGCTAAGGATGGTCAGGGAGACGCTTTCGCATCTTTATGAGCAACTGCAGGAAGCTGGATATAACCAACCATTATCAAGAAGTGTATTTATCAGCTATCTGACAGAGCGTCTGACACAAGAGCGAAGCAGTCAGCGCTTTCTTGCCGGGCAGGTTAACTTTTGCACACTAATGCCCATGCGCTCCATTCCTTTCAAAGTTGTCTGCCTGCTGGGAATGAATGACGGCGCCTACCCCCGCAGTATTGCTCCGGTGGGGTTTGACCTGATAGCCCGGCACAGCAGACGTGGTGATCGTTCCCGCAGGGTAGACGACCGCTATCTTTTCCTGGAAGCACTGCTATCTGCCCAGGATAGCCTTTACATCAGTTTTGTCGGACGACGGATACAGGACAACAGCGAAAGAATTCCATCCGTTTTGGTCACCGAATTACTCAATTACTGTGAACAGGGCTTTAGTCTGAAGCCAGAACAGCTGGTTATTGAGCACCCTCTACAACCTTTCAGTCACAAAAACTTCCTACCACTTTCCGGGGGTGGGGATCAGGACAGACCATCTTTTTACAGTTACATCAAGGAGTGGTTACCAGCTGCCAATCGCAACGAAGATAAACCGGCTCAATTTATTCAGACGCGTTTACCCGTTGAAGAGGGTTTTAACTTCAAAGAAGTGGAGCTTGCCGAACTTTTGAGATTCTATAACAACCCATGCCGCTACTTCTTTAACCGCCGTCTAAAGGTCTATTTTTCCACCCAGGATCAGGCCCTTGAAGAGACTGAAGCGTTCACCATGGGACCGCTGGAAAACTACCAGCTCAAAACCGAGCTTCTTGACAGCCTGATCGCCAGAGTAGAGCCTGAACGCCTCATCAAACGGCTTCAATCAACTGGCGAGCTTCCCCACTCTGCTTTTGGGCAGCTTTTGCTGGAAGAGCAGATAACTGCCCTGAGGCCCATGTCTGAAAAGTTAAGGCTTCAACTGGAGAACATTTTTGAAGATCGGGAAGTCAACCTGCACATACCACGCCGCGAGCCTTCCAGTGAGCATCTTACTGACAAACCAGTCCACCTGACCGGCTGGCTGAAAGGCTTCTGCTCATCAGGCATGCTTCGTTACCGACCTGCCACCTTCAAAGGCAAAGACCTGATCAGAAGCTGGATTGAGCACCTCTGTCTTTGCATGACCGAAAACCCGGAAGTGACCCGTATTCATGATCCAGAGAAAGAACGCTTATTACCGGTAATTCCCAGACAGGAAGCGGAAATGCATCTGGCCACCTTGATTTACTACTTTCACCTGGGACAAAACCTGCCGTTTCCCTGGTTTCCGGAAACGGCCTATAGCTGGTTAAATGCAGATCCAGACAACAATACTGATAAAGCAGAAAAAGCCGCAGAAAAAGCATTTTCCGGTGATGACTTCCGGTTGAGGGGAGAGTGTAATGATGACTATATACAGCGGGTCTACCCTGAGTTGACGCCTGTCTTCACTGAGATGACCAGCCTGACTCAGGAGATCCTCGCTCCTGCGTTTGCCTGTCTTCAGGAGGTACAGCCATGAGCAAGCAAAAACCCGTGAGCCAGTCAACAGTGATAGGCGGTCAGCCTGACATGCTGAATCAGACCAATCTTTTTCCGGAAACACTCGATCCCCATGCACTTCCCCTGCACGGCGTCCGTTTGATAGAAGCGAGTGCCGGCACTGGAAAAACCTACACCATAGCCAACCTTTATCTGCGAATACTGCTGGGGCATGGCAGTGACAGGAGTCAACATGAAACCCCATTAACCGTTGACCAGATTCTGGTTGTAACCTTTACTGAAGCGGCTACTGGAGAACTCAGGGATCGTATTCGTGCCAGAATTCATCAGACTCGAGATGCCTTTATTGAGGGAAAGTCCAGTGATCCATTTATTCAGCAATTGATTCAGGATATGGATCAGCCTGAACAGTGTCAGGCGCTGCTTCTTGCAGCAGAACAGCAGATGGATGAAGCCGCAATCTTCACCATCCACGGGTTTTGCCAGCGAATGCTGAAACAGCACGCTTTTGAGAGTGGCACACTCTTTTCCAGTGAGTTAATTACCGATACTGAGCCAATGCTGCAGCTGTGTGCTGCAGACTATTGGCGTCGTAACTTTTACCCTCTGGAAAAGCCACAGGTCAAGCTCGTCCGCACACTCTGGAAAACACCCAATGACCTGCTCAGCCATTTGCGCAGCTGGCTTCCCTTGTCCGACCTGAAACTGGCTGGTGATCAGATTCCAGAAACAATGGATGAGTTCGTCAGGATCTACCTGACTCCAGCAATGGCGATAAAACAGCGCTGGCTGGAAAATTGCAATGAGCTGGCGGATCAGATTGAGTCCTGCGGAATGCGAAAAAACAGCAAGCCTCTCAACCGCCTCAAAGAGCTGGATCACTTTCTCAGTTCTGATGACCTGATTCCCAGACTAGGCCGGGAGAGGGATGGCTGGGAAATCTATGGCTCTGCAATTCTGGAGAAGAGTCTTCTGAAAACAGGAAAGCTCCCTTCTCATCCAGTATTTCAACAAATAGATGAATTTCTGTCATTACCAATGCCTGTGGAGGATGCCCTTAAAGGCCATATCACATGGGATGCACTTATGCACATCAAGTCCCAGCTGGCTCAATTAAAAGCTAGCCGTTACCAGCTTTCATTTGATGACCTATTGACCAATCTGGCAGCAGCGCTATTCGCCGGAGAAAGAGCCGATGATGGTGAGCTGCTCGCTCAGGCCATTCGCGGTCAGTACCGAATTGCGATGATTGATGAATTTCAGGATACCGACCCTCTCCAGTACCGTATTTTCAATAAAATCTACATGGAAGGCGGTGATCCCGGGGTAGGCCTTTTTATGATTGGCGACCCCAAACAGGCCATCTATGCTTTTCGTGGTGCCGATATCTTCACTTACATGCAGGCCAGACAGCAGGTGCACAGCCATTACACACTGGATACCAACTGGCGTTCGAGTGACCACATGGTGTCAGCCGTTAATGCCATATTCCAACATTCGGCAACCCCCTTTATCTACAACGACAGTATCCCTTTTGAGCCCGTTCGCCCATCACCTGGCGCTTCAGGCAAACGTCTGTATCATGAAGGAACTGCATTACCGTCAATGACTCTGTGGCTACAACAACCTGTTGATGGGCCAACCATCAATACGGACAGTTATCTGGAAACCATGAGCCAGGCAACCGCGACCGAGATCAACCGGCTACTCTCTGCGGCTGACCAGGGAAATTGTCAGGTTCACAATGATGACCGGCAAACACCGTTGCAGCCCGGAGATATCGCTGTACTGGTACGCAGTGGTCGGCATGGCCAAAAAGTTCGTGATGCATTGGCCGCACAGAATATCGCCAGTATTTACCTGAGCAACCAGGATTCGGTATTTACTTCCCGAGAGGCTTCCGATCTGGAAAAAGTACTGCAGGCATGCCTGCACCCCACCAGTGAGAGACTGTTGAAAGCAGCGCTGGCAACCACTCTTTTCCATCTTGATGCCCTGTCACTGGACGCTCTGAATAGTGATGAGCAAGCCTGGGAAAGCGCCGTAGAGGAGTTTACCCACTATGGAGAGCTATGGCAGAACAAAGGCATTCTTCCCATGTTGCGACAGCTCATCTTCCACCGAAAGATTGCTGAACGACTGCTGTCTTTTCAGGATGGAGAGCGCCGCTTGACTGACTTGCTGCATTTGGGTGAACTGCTGGCCGCCGCCAGCCTTGAGCAACAGGGCGAATCGGCTCTGGCTCGCTGGTTTTCAGAACAGATCACCCGACCTAACCACAATGCCGATGACCAGCAGCTCCATCTTGAGAGTGAACGAAATCTGGTTAAGATCATTACCATCCATAAATCCAAGGGGCTGGAATACAAAGTGGTGTTTATCCCTTTTCCATGCCATCTGCGAAAAGCCGACTCCCCCCTGTACCATGACCCGGAAACCAGTGAAACATGGCTGGCATTAACGCCCTCTGACGAAGCCTCAATACTTTCCGAAAAGGAACGTCTGGCTGAAGACCTTCGCCTGCTCTATGTTGCCCTGACCCGCTCTGTTTACTGCTGCTACCTCGGGATGGCTCCCTACAAATCAGGCAGAGCCAGTAAAGATGGCAAGACAGACCTGCACCTGACCGCGATTGGCTATCTCCTAAACCAGGGAAAAGAAATTTTAAGTCCAGAACTCAACACGCTTCTGGAACGACTGGCTGAGCGTTACGAGCATCAGCAGGTCGTGATTTCTTCACCACCAGCTAATAATTTAGCCCCCTATTCTCCGGTAATCTCACAAGAAGAGTCTCTAAGCGCCCGAAATTTTACAGGAAACATTGAAAAAAACTGGTGGACCACCAGCTACTCGGCCCTTTCCCGGCTTTCATCACACCGCTCCGAATCAGTTGCAGATGCCAGTAATGAAGCACCTGGATTTGATACTGAAGTTATCGATGAGCAGCATGCCACCCGGGAGAACCCTCTGGCGGAAGAACCCATAAGCCCATTAAGCCTGTTTAATTTTCCAAAAGGGGCACAACCTGGAACCTTCATGCACAGCCTGTTTGAAGAGCTGGATATGAACGCATTACGTTCTGCAGATAATGATGCCTATCTCGACAGTTTTCTTCTTGAGAGTCATACCAGTGCGGGTTATGGCGAAGAATGGCTACCCGCCATTAAGGGCATGTTGCTGAATTGCCTTAATGCACCACTTGACGGAGGTAACCTCCGACTCATGAATCTGCAGGACTCCGCACGCCGGGTTGAAATGGAGTTCTACCTGCCTATCGAACATCTTAACCCTCAAAGGCTCAACCGGCTGATTGCTCAACACGACCCACTGAGCGCCAGAGCAGGAGACCTTCAGTTCCACAATATGAAAGGCATGCTGAAAGGTTTTATCGACCTCACTTTTGAGTACCAAGGATGCTGGTATGTCCTGGATTACAAATCAAACTGGCTGGGTAACAAAGCCAGTGATTATTCCAGGGAGGCCATGGAGAGAGTCATGGTAGAGCACCGTTATGACCTTCAATATCAGCTTTACTCTCTGGCTCTGCACAGACTGCTCAGACAGCGTATCCCTGATTATGACTATGACCAGCATTTTGGCGGAGTCATTTACCTGTTTCTGCGGGGAGTTCAGATGAATGATCCTGAACACCACGGCATATTCAGCCATAAACCCTCATTGGAGTTGGTTAATGGTCTGGACCAGCTTTTTAGCGGTGAAGACACCAATAGTGAAAAAGATAATGATGAAGAGGAGCTGATGGCATGTTAAATCAGCTGCAAATACTCGAACAGCAGGGAATCATTCGACCTCTGGATTATCAATTCGCCAAACTAATACATTCGATGAACCCGGATCCACTGCTTGCCCTTGCTGCTGCAAATGTCAGCTTTGAACTGGGACAGGGTAACGTATGCATATCTCTTGCATCAGACTTTACACTCTTTGGTTTGGAATACTGTTGTTTTGAAGAGAGTGAAAGCTTCAGGCTTGTAGACAGAGACACCCTTGATATTCCAAGAGACCAGTGGTTAGCCCGACTGAAAAGAACTGACATTGTGGGTGACGGGTCGGAGCCAACACCGTTAGTTCTCGATAATAAACGCCTTTACCTCTACCGTTATTGGCAATATGAGCGCATTGTTTCCAGCTTCCTGAAAAGTCGAAGTGTCGAGCTGCTGGATACTGAAGAAGCCCGTGGTATCCTGCAGAGACTTTTTCAGAGGGATTACAGCTATGTGATCCACCAATGTAAAGGAAAGTCGGAAGCCACTCAGAAAGCTGAAATCATTAAATGGCTGGATATTGAATCCTCTGATCAACTTGATTGGAAAACCATCCTCAAAGCGATTAACCAGAGTGCGGATGCTGACACCCTTGACCTGCTGATTCCAGAGTCAGTCTGCCTTAACTGGCAGAAAATTGCGGCAGCATTGGCAGCCAGCCGTTCTTTTTCAGTGATCAGTGGCGGTCCGGGCACTGGAAAAACAACCACCGTTACCCGGCTTCTTGCTCTTCTAGCGGAACTGGGGTTAAAACGCAATTCGCCTCCAGATATTAAGCTGGTTGCCCCCACGGGCAAGGCAGCTGCCCGCCTAACCGAATCCATTGGCGGTGCCCTGGCAAAAATAAACTGCAGTGAAACCGTAAGGGACAGGATACCCGCTCAGGCCGGTACACTTCACCGTTTACTGGGTGTTATACCCGGACAGGCAGGATTTGTTCATAATAAAAACAATCGTTTGCACCTGGACATTCTGGTAGTGGACGAAGCGTCTATGATCGACCTTCCACTCATGAGTCACTTACTGGATGCACTGCCGGATCATGCCCGACTCATTCTTTTAGGTGACCGCGATCAACTATCTTCGGTGGAAGCCGGCAGCGTCCTGGGGGATATCTGTGCCGCAGCAAGCTTTGGCTACTCAAATGAACAAAGCAACCTGCTGGAAGCACTCACAGGCCATACCCTTCAAGACATAGAGCCAGCTCAAGCTCATACCTCAAACATAGCGACTGCTGACCACTCAGTCTCTGATAGCCTGTGCCTGCTCCGCAAGAGCTATCGCTTTGATGCCCATTCCGGCATTGGCAGTCTGGCACAAGCAGTGAACAACGGTGACCAGGTATCGCTGCAATCGGTATTTACATCAGGCTTTGAAGATATTGAACGCTTTTCCATCGCCCAGAATTCTGGCTATCAACTGTTAATTCAACAATGTGCTGAGTCATACCGGCACTACCTGGATCTCATTCCACAGAAGGCAGAACCTCAACACATTCTCAATGCCTTTAACGAATTTCAGCTGCTATGCGCTCTGCGTGAAGGTCCTTATGGTATTGCAGGTTTGAATGAGGAAATACAAAACGCCCTGCAACAGAAAGGTCTGATTGATATCACCGGACAGTGGTATGAAGGACGACCGGTTCTGATCACCCGGAATGATCACGGGCTCGGTCTGTACAATGGCGATATCGGGATTACCATCAGAGGGGCTGATGACCGACTCAGGGTAGCATTTCAGCTACCTGATAAACAGGTCAGGGAATTTCTTCCCAGTCGCCTTCCAGAACATGAAACTGTCTTTGCCATGACGATTCACAAAAGCCAGGGCTCTGAGTTTGCCGATGTTGCCATGGTGTTACCGGATAAAGACAACCCCATTATCACTCGAGAACTGGTATACACGGGGATTACCCGAGCCAAATCCAAGCTTACGCTCTTCTCTGAGATGGAGATTCTGATTAAGGCAGCAAAATCACCGACCAAGAGACAGTCAGGCCTTTATCAACGGCTCGTTCAATAAAAATCAAAATCTATAACCGCAGAGATCACAAAGTACACAAAGAGAAAGAATGGCTTTTCTTGGTGCGTTTTGTGATCTCTGTGGTTCCAAAAAAGTAGATTTATTGGTCTACAAATCAAGCCACACTGCTCTCTGGCTCACGATCTTTATCCTCGTCACCGCCATCATCGCCGTTAAGCCCAAGGCACTGGCATAATCTGGAGAAAACAATGGCAAAAGCACCATTACCACTGACATTCATGGCGGTGCCAAAGGGATCAAAAATCATATACACAGCAGTAATCAGCCCGAGCATTTCGTCTGAAAAGCCCATCATACTTTGCAGAATCGGCCCCACTACAAGAATGACTCCACCAGGCACGGCTGCTACTGAAAATTTTGCCAATGCATAGTAAAAACCAAAGATAGCAAAGCTCTGCAAATCCGGAATCGGCATATTGAAAGTGTTCAGTGTTACCAAAGCAAGAATGGTCAAGCCGATCGCACTGCCAATGGTGTGTATATTGATTGTGGCAGGCACAATGGTTCTTGCCATAATCGGGTTGCCAATATTTTTCTCTGTACTTTCTATCAAAACAGGCATGCTGGCTGCGCTGGACACGGTGCTCAACCCCGTCAGCCATGCTGGCAAAACATTGCCCACATACGTTATGAAAACGCGAAATGAAAACCTTGCCGCCACAAAAAAATAGATAAAAAGGTACGTAAGCTGTGAAACAATCACCAGCAGCAAAATCGGACCGTAAGCAGAAATAGCCTGGCTCAAAATACCATCAGCATGGAGTTTAAAAGCAAATCCAAGGATAAAGAAAGGAAGGATCGGTATAAAAATATGTTTGAGAAACCAGCTGGAAACATCACTCGCCTTAAAAAAAATCTCCCTTAACGGTCGAACATCCATCAGGTTTACCAGCATACCTGCAATGAAGCCGGCAATCAGGGCATTCATATTGGTAAACAGTTGCGGCAGCTCAAAGACCCACATCACCGCCAGACCATTACCATCAAGAGCATCCAGAGAGATCGGCATGGAGATTAGCGGAACCATGACGGAGCCAATGCTATACCCGGTAAAGATCGCAGTGATATTGGAAGTAAACACCATCACAATCAGCAAAAGCGTGAACAGCAGCGCACTTTTCCCCATTCTGGCAAGGCAGGTCACCACAAAGCTGAACACAATAAATGGAAGAACGAAAACCAATAGAGACTTGATGGTGAGGCTCAGGGAGTAAAAGAATGATTTAACGTCATAACTCACCCAAGATTCTGTCAGAAAGGGAATAAACAATACCACCAGAAGCATGGCTGGTAGCTTAATCTTGGTAAGATGCTCGATAAGTTTCACAAATATCCCCTTCCATAGTTATCAGACTGACTGTGAAGAAAACATAGACTTTTTTCCTGTATCGTCAAAATATGACAGTTCTCTCACCCTGAACTTTCACAAAATTGATCAAAAGTTGTCCCAGCGCATTTTTTTTTACTTTTCTAAAGAAATTGTAAGGAATCACCGTCATTTTCTGACATGGATCAAAACCTATACCAGCCAAATCGTTAGGATACGCCGCACAAGTGATTGATTAAATTAATAAACCCTCGGAGTTCATTCATGGAGCAGAAGATCAAGCTACCTTCTATGGGACAAGTGTCCCTGGTATTGGGTACCTTTCTGGTTCTCGCTTTTGCGTTTACCGCCAAACTGAACCTTCCTATTCAATTGGCTCTCTGTATCGGCTGGTTCCTTGCCATGGGACTGGGCGTCAAACTGGGCCATAAATACAAAGATCTTGAAGGGGCTGCGGCTGAAGGTATCTTTAAAGGTACCGGCGCTATCCTGATTCTGATTGCGGTAGGCGCCCTGGTGGGTACCTGGATTGCCGGCGGTATCGTACCCTCCATCATTTATTACGGTCTGATGACCATTCACCCATCCATTTTCCTGCTGGCTACCATGGTAATCTGTTCCATGACTGCCCTGGCAACGGGCACGTCCTGGGGTGCTGCCGGTACCGCGGGTATCGCTATGATGGGTATTGGTCAGGGTCTCGGTGTTCCTGCTCCTGTTACTGCCGGGGCAATTCTGTCCGGTGTTTACTTTGGTGACAAACTGTCTCCTCTGTCAGACAGTGTTATCCTTGCTTCCTCCATGTCTGAAGTTGAGATTGTTGACCACATTAAAGGCATGCTGCCAATCAGCTTGACGGCTTATGTTCTGACCGCCATTGCTTTCACAGTGTACGGCTTCCAGTTTGGCGGTAGCGCCGATATGGCTCAGGTTCAGGAAGTTATGAACCTGATGGATGAAAACTTCAGCATCTCCATCATGGCCTTTGTTCCAGTGATTATCGTCCTGCTCCTGCTGGCCAAGAAATTCCCATCCTACCCTGTCATCATGCTGGGTGCTGGCCTGGGTATGATCTGGGCCATCCTGTTCCAGGATCGTACGCCAATCGAAGCCATGAATGCACTGTGGGCGCCTTTGACTGTTGATTCCGGCAATGCTTTCCTGGACAACATTCTGAACCGTGGTGGTATGGTTAACATGCTGGGTTCCGTTGCTGTCATCATCTTTGGTCTGGGCTTTGGTGGCCTGCTGGATAAAGTCGGTATTCTGGAAACCATCGCACGCACCTTTGAAAATCGTATTACCAACGAAGGTAACCTGACTGCCTATACCGTAGTCACAGCCTTCCTGGCCAACGTATTCGGTTCAGCCATGTACGTCTCTCTGATCCTGACTCCAAAGATCATGTCCGGTAACTACGATCGCATGGGTGTTGACCGTCGCATGCTTTCCCGTAGCTCCGAGTTTGGCGGAACCCTGACCTCAGGTATGGTTCCATGGTCTGATAACGGTATCTTCATGGCTGGCCTGCTGGGTGTTTCTACTTTTGCTTACGTGCCTTACATGTGGATGAGCTTTATCAGCATCGGCCTGGTTGTTGCCTTTGCTTACATGGGTAAATTCCGCCCAGCTGATGGCAAATACATCAAGAAAGTTGAAGATCACACAGTTGATGGCCAGTTAGCCACTGCCTGATAGCTCCCCTGAACTGAATTTCTACGCCGCCCATGTTCTTCAGACACGGGCGGCTTTTTTTCAGACTCTGCCTCAGATCAACCGAGGCATTTTGACTAAATGATAGACTTGATAAAAGTCCATTACCCAATGACAATCGCCGTTTACATTAGGAAACAGGCTGATCTAAATTAGGAAAAGTCATGAGCAAGAAAATCTACGTTGCTTACACCGGTGGAACCATTGGCATGCGCCCTTCAGAATCCGGTTATGTGCCCGGTGACAATCTGATGGGCCTTCTGGAAGAGAAGCTTCCACCCGATGTAATGGCCAGCCTGCCAGAATTCGAACTCTATGAGTACCCTCAACTGATTGACTCCAGTAATATCCGTCCGGATAACTGGAAACAGATCGCCTCCGATATTGCCAGCCGCTATGAACAGTTCGATGGTTTCGTGGTTCTGCACGGTACCGATACCATGGCTTATTCCTGCAGCATGATCTCTTTTATGCTGCAAAATCTTCAAAAGCCTGTCATCTTTACCGGCTCCCAGATCCCACTCTGCGAAGCTCGAACTGACGGACTGGAAAACCTTGTTGGCGCCCTGACCATGGCCGCTGATGATCGCATTAAAGAGGTTTGCCTGTATTTCAACGGCCGTCTGTTGAGAGGTAACCGTTCACGTAAACTGAACGCCTATCTGTTTGATGCCTTTGACAGCCCGAATTATCCATGGCTGGGTCGTGCAGACATCCATGTAGAACTCAATGAAACCCTCCTCTGGCAACCAAAGGGGAAAGAAAAATTTCAGCTGGAATGCGATTCAGAAACTCATGTTGGAATTTTGCAGCTGTTCCCGGGTATTAATGCCCAGTGGATGGAGTCAGCCCTGAGCCAGCCTATGGATGCCTTTATTCTGCGCACCTATGGTACTGGTAATGGCCCTGATGCAGATCATGCCCTTCTGGACACCTTTGCAAAGGCCACTGCCGAAGGAAAATTGATTGTAAACCTGACCCAGTGCCATCGTGGTACTGTCCATCAGGGTAGCTATGCAGCAGGATCGGCGCTGGCCAAAGCCGGTATTGTGGGAGGTCTGGACACCACTACCGAAGCCATGTTCTGTAAGCTTCATCATCTCTACTCTCTTGGCCTGAGCACTGAAGAAGTGAAGGCGATGCTCAGTGTTAATCTTTCAGGCGAAGTATCAGTTTAAATGATCTTTTAGAAGGGTGGTGACCAGTCACCCTTCATTATTCCACCCTGTTCAATATCTCCCTCCTCCATATACTCAATGGGTTTCCAGTTGCCGCGAAGTGGCAAATGAGTGAATGCCCCAGTAAAGCAGGAACTCGAAAGGCAACGGGTATATCGCATCAAAACCCTATTTAAGGCTATAATCCGTTCCCATCGGTAAAACCGGGAATGAACATAACAATGAATGTGGGGTAACAGTTTGAAACCGGTCAAAGTAGGTATCTGTGGACTTGGCACTGTGGGTGGTGGCACCTTCAATGTCCTTCAACGTAACGCCAGCAGTATTGCGGCCCGAGCTGGTCGACCTATCATTATTGAGCAGGTAGGCACCCGTCGGGATAACCCGAATTGCGATACAGGAAACACACGCGTTTCCCGTGATATTTTTGAAGTCGCCCATAACCCCGACATTGATATTCTTGTAGAAACCATTGGTGGCTACGATATCGCCAAGGAACTGATTCTCACGGCTATTGAGCAGGGAAAGCATGTTGTTACCGCGAATAAGGCGCTGATCGCCGAACATGGCAATGAGATATTTCAGGCAGCCAGGGAAAAAAATGTCATCGTCGCTTATGAAGCAGCGGTCGCCGGCGGTATTCCCATCATCAAATGTCTGAGGGAAGGTTTATCAGCCAACAAGATCAATTGGCTGGCCGGTATTATTAATGGGACTGGTAACTACATCCTTACCGAAATGGGTGACCATAACCGCCCATTTGAAGATGTTCTGAAAGAAGCCCAGGCCCTGGGTTACGCTGAAGCAGACCCGACCTTTGATGTGGAAGGGATCGATGCCTGCCACAAGCTGACCATTATGGCCTCTATCGCCTTTGGCATTCCTCTCCAGTTCAATAAAGCGTATACCGAAGGCATCAGCAAAATTACTCCAAGCGATATTCAATATGCTGCATCCTTGGGTTTTAGAATCAAGCATCTGGGAGTTGCCCGTCAATCCCAAAAAGGTATTGAACTTCGGGTTCACCCTACCCTAATTCCTTCTGACCGCCCTCTGGCCAATATCAACGGCGTGATGAACTCCGTTGTGGTTCAGGGGGATGCTGTTGGACAAACCATGTACAGTGGCCCTGGTGCGGGTGCTGAGCCGACGGCTTCTTCCGTGATTGCCGATATCATCGACATAGCCAGAACCATTGAAGCCCCGGATTCTGCAGTCAACGCCCTTGGCTTTTCTGCGGATAGTCTGAGTAATGATTTGCCAGTACTGCCCATTACTGAGACAGAGTGCAGCTTCTACCTCCGCATCCATGCCGACGACCACCCGGGCGTTATGAACGCAGTCACTCAGGTACTTAGCAGTCACGGCATTAATATCGATGCCATCACGCAGAAAGTAACTCGAGAGGACGATGGCTGTGCGGATATCGTTATCCTCACGCACAGGATCATCGAAATCACAATGGACAAGGCAATCTCTGAACTCGAAGCCCTGGCGGATATTAAATCCCCCATTACCCGAATCCGGGTCGAAACCATGGCTTGATCTATTCAGGCCTTCCCGCTTACCGCCACTGTCGGTAAGCGGCATTTTCAGAGTTCTGGCACAGTACTAAACAGATATACGGAATTCCCAGTGAAATACATCAGTACCCGAGGACAGGGACAAACCAAAGACTTTCAGGATGTTCTGCTGGCAGGTCTTGCCGATGACGGCGGCCTTTACGTACCTGAATCCCTACCAACATTCAGCGCTGAGAAAATTCGCTCCCTTAAAGGGCTTCCTTACAATCAATTAGCCTTTGAAATCATCAAACCGTTTGTTGGTGGCACCATCGCTGACGACAAACTCAAACAGATGATTGATGAAAGCTATGATGAGTTCAGTCATCAAGCTGTCGCCCCTCTACAGCAGCTTGGCAACAACCAGTGGGTAATGGAACTCTTTCATGGCCCAACCCTCGCTTTCAAAGACTTTGCTCTTCAACTGCTGGGCCGACTACTGAACCATGTTCTGACTGAGCGCAACGAGAAAGCCGTTGTGCTGGGTGCGACTTCCGGCGATACCGGCTCTGCCGCTATAGAAGGCTGCCGTCACAGTGACCATCTGGATATCTTCATTCTCCACCCTTATCAGCGGGTTTCAGAAGTTCAACGTCGCCAGATGACCACCGTCCTCGACAGTAATGTTCACAACATTGCCATTCAGGGCAATTTTGATGACTGCCAAGATATGGTGAAAAAATGCTTTGCTGACCAGTCATTCCTGCCAGAAAATACTCGTCTGGTTGCCGTCAACTCCATCAACTGGGCCCGAATCATGGCTCAGATTGTCTACTATTTCCATGCGGCTCTAATGCTTGGCGCTCCAGATCAGCCTGTCAGTTTTTCTGTACCTACTGGTAATTTTGGCGATATCTTCGCTGGATATATTGCCCGCGGAATGGGTTTGCCTGTGGAGAGGCTGATTGTTGCGACCAATAACAATGACATTCTTCACCGCTTCTTCCAGAACAATGATTACCGTAAAGAAACACTGCACCAGACACTCTCTCCCAGTATGGATATCATGGTTTCCAGCAACTTTGAACGGCTGCTGTTTGATATGCATAACCGTGATGGTGGCGCTATGGCGGAACTGATGTCAGCTTTCCAGGAGACTGGCAACATTCGTGTTGATGATGAAGCCTGGCAGGCAATCAAGGCGCTGTTTGATAGCAGCCGTTCTGATGATCAACAGGTCTGCGACACCATCAGCACCCTGCATAAAAAAACCGGATACCTTGCTGACCCTCATACCGCAACAGGTATCCGTGCAACTGAAACGCTTGAACTCGCCAGGGAAACCCCTGTGGTAACCCTGGCAACAGCCCATCCGGTGAAATTCCCTGACGCGATCGTTAAAGCAGGCCTGGATGCACCAGCACTGCCAGTCCATATGACGGATTTGTTTGAACGGGAAGAGCGTTACGACATTCTTGAAAATGACCTCCCTTCTCTCAAGGCTTTCATTCAAAACACATGACAGCCAATACCATCATGCTATTGGATAGCATGATGGTATCTCCTTATATCAAACATGCTCCTGCCGATCCAGAACAAGGAATGGTCTGGAAGCTATGAATGATGAAGCTGAATAAAACAGGAAGCCCCGAAAACTCACCCAATGTAACCAGGACGTCAGAACATGAATTAGAAGGCCATCACAAGGGGCGAAATGTAAAATTATCTCGTGGCCAGAAGATTATCCAATGGTTCTCATCGCTAAAGAAAAGCCTTATTGCAGGAATAGCGCTACTGAGACGATCAATAAAGCTTAGTTTTTCAAAAGACCCTGCCCCGATGAAAGGGAGATACTGGGAGCAAGTTCCTCTGCCCAATGATCCCAGGCAATTAAAAGAGATCGCAATAGACTCAGCCCTGGCTCAAATACCCTACACACTTAATAACGACCCGGTCAGTTGCTGGAAAACGGTCAGAGAAGCTGAAAACATTCTAATTGACAGTACTGAATCAGAGGCACCAGTTGAAACACAGCATCAAATTGAATCCCGCTTTTTTGAAGAAATCATCAACAATAAAAAAGAAAAACACATTTCAGAGTTCAAAAATACCGTTCTTACCCGTGAACAGCAGGATATGGCACAAAATGAACTCTTTCATAATTTCACTTTACTACCATCCGGCATGATCGTGGATCATAAAACAGGACTGACGGCTGTCATGGTGATTAATCAAGCCACTGACAAAATAACACTTATCTTTGGTGGAACTAATTCAGCCTACGGAGCAAGTGAGCTCCTTGATGACAGCGGATTGAAAATAGGAAAAAAACCAGGGCGGCTACGAGCTCAATTAAAAGCTAACTGGCAAAACCTGACCGGGCAGAATATTCCAGATTGCTACCATCAAGCAGCCAAACTGGTCCAGTTAATCAAGAGCATGGCAAATTCCAACACTCTCTTAAAGCGTATGGGGCTTGATGACTCTCTGGGAATGCTGTTTTTAACGGGACATTCCTTGGGGGGTGGTCTTGTTCAATATAGTGCTCCAAAAAACAAGGTACTGGGACGGACATTCAGTCCTGCGGCGCTGGGTTATAAAGTGCTGGAAGACCTTACTATTGAAGAAAAGGAGCTGGCCAGAAACGGCCTGGTTTCCAACTACCTGATAGACAATGATCTTATTACAACACCCTCCGGTTATGGATTATGGCATAAATGGTTAGCTCCAACAGTCATTGGTAAACGAACAATCATTCATGGAAACAAGACAACGGGGAAAAATACACTATACGGTCGTCACAGCTGGTCGCACTTGCATTACATGGTCGCACTTGAACATAAGAAAAAAGCCAAGAAATAACCAGCTCTGCATTTTATAATGCCTTCTATTATTGCCCCCTCCCGAAAGTAACTATGATACTCTGATATTTTTACATTACTCTTCAATAACGCCTTATTTCATATATGCCAGTGAATATCATCCGCCGTACATACGACCTTTCAGCCTGTCACTTCACTCCCGACATGGATCCACTGCTGGCAAGAATATACAGCGCAAGAGGCGTTAAAACTCAGGATGAACTTCCACGTCAACTTCAACAATTAAACGACTACCGACAACTAAAAGATATCGATAAAGCCGCTGAGATTCTGGCAGATGCCATTACCAGGCAGCAACGCATGTTAATCGTCGGAGACTTTGACTGTGATGGTGCCACCAGCAGTGCGCTGGGCGTTCTGGCTCTAAGAAGCATGGGTGGCCATGCCGACTTTCTGGTACCCAACCGTTTTGAATATGGTTATGGACTAACGCCCGAAATTGTTGAAGCTGCCCTGCCCTTTAAGCCGGATGTTTTGATCACCGTTGATAATGGTATCTCCAGCATCACAGGCGTTCAGGCAGCAAAAGATAAAGGCATGAAAGTCGTGGTGACTGATCACCATCTGGCAGGTCGGGAACTACCTGAAGCAGATGCCATTGTGAACCCGAATCAGCCAGACTGCCCATTTCCTGGCAAGAACACCGCTGGGGTAGGCGTTATCTTTTATCTGATGTGCGCCTTAAGAACGCTGCTGCGATCACGGGGTTATTTTCAGGATAAACCGGAGCCCAATCTGGCCGAACTTCTTGACCTTGTTGCTCTTGGCACCGTGGCAGATGTGGTCAAACTGGACAGCAATAACCGCATACTGGTATTTCAGGGGCTTGCTCGTATCCGTTCAGGACGCTGTCGCCCCGGTATTACAGCACTTATCGAAGTATCGGGCAGGAATGCTGAAAAACTGGCGGCATCAGATCTGGGTTTTGCCCTTGGCCCAAGACTTAACGCTGCCGGACGTCTGGATGATATGTCCATTGGTATCGAACTCCTCCTCAGTGAAGATATAAACCGGGCACGGGAACTCGCCTTTGAACTGGACGGGCTGAATCGGGACCGGAAAGCCATTGAGGGCAGTATGCAGAACCAGGCCATGGCAGAACTTGAGAAAATCCAGTTTAACCTGCAAGCAGAGCTTCCATGGGGAGTCAGTCTATTTCAAGAGAGCTGGCATCAGGGAGTCGTTGGTATACTGGCTTCACGAATAAAAGAGAAGCTTAATCGACCGATCATTGCTTTTGCTGAAGCTGACAATCCTGAGGGAGAACCCGAGCTTAAAGGCTCCGCCAGATCTATTCAGGGACTACATATGCGTGATGCATTAGATAGTATTGCCAGGGATAACCCCGAGCTTATTATTAAATTTGGTGGCCACGCTATGGCAGCCGGCCTCTCTATAAAAAAATCCCTATTTGGCGCATTTAAAGAAGCCTTTGACCTTGAGGTGAGAAAGCAGCTGACTGCTGATGACCTTCAGGCAGAAATGCATACTGACGGTGAACTAATGCCAGATCAGGTTAGCATGGCAACTGCATATACCCTTCGCGAGGGAGGCCCATGGGGACAAAGCTTTCCCGAGCCCAGCTTTGATGGCACATTCCAAATCATTCAACAGAAACTGGTGGGCGAAAAACACCTGAAGATGGTGCTTAAGATACCTGGCAGTGAACTCTGGCTGGATGCTATTGCCTTTAATATTGACAATCGAAAGTGGCCTAATCCCAATATAAGGCAAATTAAGGCCGTCTATAAGCTGGATATTAATGAGTTTCGAGGTCAGCGTAATCTTCAACTGATGGTTGAGCACTTCGATCCGGCGTAAGACATGCCTCTGAGCTCGATTCACAAGCTGACAAGGCCCAATCCATAGACCAGACTGAGCGATCAGAACCAACTTATTATTAACGCTCAGTTTGAGAACAAGAATGGGGTAATGATGACAATTTCCAGACTGCTACTACCTCTAATGCTGATCATTTCCCTTGGTTTGCTGATTTCGGGGGTCACCCAGCCTATGATTACCATGAAGGCAAATCTTGACCGTCAGGCAATGCTTGATGAAGGAAAAAAAATCATCGAACAGCAGAATCTTCATCCCGCGATGGCAAGCCTGGCTTCACAGTTTCTGGGAAGCCTTAGTGTTGAGGGAACATCAAAGGTATACGATAAAACCCGTTCTATTCTTGGCACGGCTAATGACCTCTGGAAAAGCGGGTATCACCTGGTGGCCTTCATGATTGTCACCTTCAGCCTGTTAATTCCTGTTTTCAAGCTATTCTGCCTGATACTGGCATTAGTTTTGGTAAAAAGTAACAAGCCACTTTGGATAAACAGTTTTTTGAGTAAATGGTCTATGGCTGACGTTTTTGCCATTGGTATATTGATCGCCTTTTTGGCGGCAAATTCATCAGCTGTAGAAAGTGCCGTCATACAATTTGATGCAGAGCTTCACTCTGGCTTCTACTGGTTTGTCGCTTATTGTGTTACCAGTAACTTGCTGGGCCAATTTGCAGAAAAGACAATGGAGGCTAAACCAGTCCCATAATTTTCTTCTCAAAAAGCTCAAGCTGTTCAAGTGCTCTTTCTTCACGGAGATCTAAAAGCCGAACACCTAAACCAAGCAGCCTGACTGGTCGGCCTCCCCGCTCCCAGGCTCTTCCCAAAAGCTGGGTAAAATGTTCCTGCACTGTTTCACCGGTTGTTGGCAGATTCTCCTCCAGAGTCGTCTGGGTAAAATCCGCAAACTTAACCTTCACAAAGTGCTTATGGACTTCGTATTCCTTTTCTATACGCTTAAAACGCTCTTGAAGCTCTTCCAGTAAAGGCACGACTTGTGCTGCTATCTCTTCCAGCCCCATCAGATCTTTATCATAGGTATGTTCGACTGAAAGTGATTTCCTGCGTCGGCTGGTCTGTACCTCACGGTCGTCCTGTCCCCGCGACAGCTCCCACAATCGCTCACCAAAACTGCCAAACCAGCGACTTAACTCAAGAATGGAGTATTGCCTGAGCTGACCACAGGCTTTGATGCCTTTTTTGTGAAGTTTCTCGGCAGTAACGCGCCCCACCCCATGAATTTTTTTCACGGGCAGATCGAAAATAAAGTCATCTACCTCATCCGGAGTGATTACAAAAAGACCATTGGGCTTATTCCAGTCACTGGCAATCTTGGCCAGAAACTTATTGGGAGCAACGCCAGCAGATACGGTCACATTAAGTTTTTGAAAAATTTTCTGTCGAATTTCTTCCGCAATTAACGTGGCACTGCCTCTGCAAAGGTGGGTTCCAGTAACATCCAGATATGCCTCATCCAGAGATAAAGGTTCAATTAAATCAGTATATTGGCGAAAAATGGCATGAGCCTCAGCAGAGGCTTCCCGATAAACAGAAAACCTGGGAGGTATGATCTTCAGTTCCGGACAGAGCCTCATAGCGTGAGCCGAAGACATAGCCGAATGCACCCCAAACCGACGGGCTTCATAGTTACAGGTGGCGATAACACCTCTACGGTCGGAAGCCCCCCCAACAGCAACAGCCTTTCCTGACAACCTCGGATTATCACGTATTTCAATACTGGCAAAGAAGGCGTCAAAATCGATGTGTATGATTTTTCTCTGAATTACCTTTTGCTGAAGGCTGGCATTACTGTCCATCATGTTCCAAATAGATCCGGGATAAACACTGTATATACATACAGAATGATTTTGGCAAGCACTTCCTTGCCTATTAAACCAGTACCCAGACGAGTATCTTTTTTGCAGCATAAGCTGCAGACATTCATTATCTGCTCTGAAGCTGTGTTCAAAGCGATCACCCTTTCGATAGCTTTCAACACCGTTTCCTGAAACCCAGGATAGCAAGGCACTCACTGCATCATGCAAACCACAATCTTCAATACGCCAATTGTCAGTCATGCTCTTTCTTTATTGGCAAAACTCTTCCTCAAGATTATGGGCTGGAGAGTCCAAGGCAAAGCACCTCGCTTGGCCAGATATATTCTTGTAGGTGCCCCCCATACCAGTAACTGGGACTTTGTTTACGGAATGGCCATTGGCCTTGCCACTGGTGTTCAGTGTTACTGGGTGGGGAAACACACGCTGTTTATGGGGCCATTTAACTGGATTATGCGTTGGATGGGAGGTATTCCCCTGGATCGAAATGGCAGATGCCGGAGAGGAAGTCTGGTGGAACAGGCAGTTTGCACTTTCAAGCAGCACAAGAAGCTGGGGCTGGTTATCTGCCCGGAAGGAACGAGAGCCCGTGGAGAGCGCTGGCATACGGGCTTCTATCACATGGCAAAAAATGCAGGCGTCCCTATCGTTCTGGCCTATCTGGATTTTAAAGGGCGAGCGGGAGGCTTTGGTCCTGTTATTGAGCCTGGCGAGGATATGGAAAAAGACCTGTCGGAAATACAGGCGTTCTATGCCGATATTCATGGCAGGTATCCTGAATGTTTCAGCCCTGTGTCACCAAAATGTTTAAAAAAGAAGTTTCAAAGCAGTCGCCGCCAGCGTCTGCAAAAAACATGAATAAATTTGACAGCTAATCTTGATGACCTCGAACCTCAAGGCCTTTGCAACAAAGGCATTTTATTGTTGACTGTTCCCGAATTAGGACAACCCTATGAGTTGTCCTCTTGATTCATCCTCCGATGAACAGGAAGGTCAAGCTGCGGGTGCAGCTGAAGGTAATGATGGCAAATGCTTGGTTGCACCTACCACGTGAGCTTGAGACGTCCTGAGCTTACCTGCAGCTAAATCATCAAATTTTTGCCAACCATAATGGTCAGTACATAGTTTCAAATCAGTACTTAGAAAGCGATCAAAAGCTTCAACATTTTTCGAGCCATTATGAACCATATCACGATAAATAAATGGTGAAGCAACAACGGCCAAACCAAAAGCCCCGCCAATATAGAGCAAAGGCTCAACAATGGTAATCAGAACGGCGTGCCCCAATATCCAGCGACTCAAGAAATCAGTAACACGATTGTATGCAATATTACTCAGCAAATTAGCTGGTGTAATAACATACTCAAAGAATGACTTCGTATTCTCTCTACCTGAAATGACATCCACTGCCTTCATAAATGGCGCATAAATACATAAACCAAAAACACCGCCAATAAGAGCTGCTGGCAGCGCAACAACCAGATGCCCCAAAAAACTACCAATAGCCTGCCCCAACTGGAAACATGACCAAAGCGGAGCCCAGATGACCTCCTTCAAGGTGTTCCATCCGGGATTCTTTTGACGATCCTCTCTTATTTTGACCAGATCTTGAGTTTTTTGATTCTGATCAGCAAGGTATGCTTGAGTATATTCCCCCTGATAAACAGGAACCGGAAGTGCAGAAGTACAGACTGAATCAGCCATGGAGTACCCTTATTTCAATAAAGAATTACCGGATATGACCGAACCTCCAGAAAATAGTTCCATTATATAAAACGTATTTACTTATACTTGAATAAAGGCCTGAACCTTTTACCAGGTTCACAGGATCCAATTAATTGACCGATCAACCATATAATGGCAAGCTCAGAAAATGGACTACACAATAATAATTGCCGATGACCACCCCCTATTCCGGACAGCTCTCAAGTCCTCCGTTGGTCATGCGCTACAGGAACCTCTGATCTGCGAAGCCGGTTCAATTACCGAGCTTCAGGCACTTCTGGAAAAGAATTCCTCTCCAGACCTCATCTTGTTAGATCTACATATGCCGGGAGCCCATGGCCTCTCTGGACTGATTTTTCTGAGGGGGCAATACCCCGATGTTCCCGTTGTCGTCGTTTCAGCTTCTGATGATCTGCAGATCATACAGAAAATCAAAAACCATGGAGCCAATGGGTTTATTCCAAAATCTACGCCTCTTGAAGACCTGAAAACTGCCATTTTAAACGTTCTGGATGGTGAAAACTTCTGGCCTGACAACTTCCAACCTGCCGAATCGTATGAAACGAGTGATATCGAGGCTCGACTGGCAACCCTGACCCCTCAACAATTCAGGGTTCTGGGAATGATCAGTGAAGGTTTGTTGAATAAACAGATCGCCTACGACCTGGATGTCTCGGAAGCAACCATCAAGGCTCACGTTACCGCCATTTTCAAAAAACTGGGGGTTCGCAGCCGTACTCAGGCCGTAATAGCGGTCAAAGAGCTCGAGATTGAAATGCCCAGTCAGGACTCACAAAACCAGGAAAACCAAAGTTAGCTGGTTTCTACCCTCTTGCTTTCAGCCTCATAGCGATTAAGAATTGCCCTCATTGAGGCGGGTTTTACTGGCTTAGTCAGATAGCTAATGTTCAACTCGCGACATTTCTGCCGTAAACCGTCCTGCTGGTTAGCTGTTACCAGAACAGCGCCTATTTCATATCCTAACATTGCGCGAGCACGTTCTACCAAATCAACACCGTTAATTTGCCCTCCAATCTGGTAATCAACCATTAGCAAATCAGGCACCATCTCATCAAGTGAATGAATGGCCTCCTGGTAGCCTTGGGCAGAATGTACCTGGCACCCCCAGCGAGACAGCAGATTTGTCATACCTTTGATGATTTCCGGCTCATCATCAATACACAGAACCTTCAAACCTATATCACTGTTATTAACCTTATGATTAATCCGCGCGGCATCGATAACATTTCGTTTTGCCAAAGGAATCACAACGGAGAAAACAGCCCCTTTACCTGGAGAAGATGACAGAGATATTCTGGCACCAAGAATCTCGGCCATTCCTTTTGCAATCGAAAGACCCAGACCAAGGCCATTCACAGCTGTTGATAAACGTTCGAACTCCGCAAAAATCAGCGTTTGCTTTTTCAGAGGGATACCCTGGCCATTATCTCTTACCTCAATTTTCAGCTGTTGACTGCTCAAAAAGCGGCAACCCACCAGCACCTTTCCGGATAACTTTGTACTTTCAACATAACGAAATGCATTGGTCAGGAAGTTCTGCAAAATTCTTCGTAACAGAACTGGGTCGGTTTTAATCCATTTATTTGAGCTCACCACACGAAACATCAGACTATTTTCTCTGGATAAAAGGGAAAATTCTGACTTTAACGGTTCTAAAACATCCATCACTGGCAGCTCCCGAAGGTTTACTGCCATCTTGCCAGCTTCAATGCGCGACATATCCAGCAAATCTGTCAACAAGTGTTCTGCAGACCTCAATGAGTTGCTGATATTTTGAGCCAACGCTTCATGCACAGTTCCCCTCGCCTCCAGCTCCATGGAAGCGGTGAATAGCCGGGCCGCATTCATTGGCTGCATAAGATCATGACTGACCGCTGCAAAAAAACGTGAGCGTAGATGGTTTGCTTTTTCAGCCTGCGACTTTGCACCCAGCAACTGCACATTTAATAACGAGAGTTCTTTTGTCCTCTCCTGCACTCGCTGCTCAAGGCTCTCGTTCACCTCTTTCAATGCATGCTCAACCTGACGAAACTCTGTGATATCTGTGAACGTCATAACAAAACCACCACCAGGCATCGGATTACCCTGGATCTGAATAACCCTGCCATCTGGACGCCGCCTCTCTGACCGGTGAGCAGTGCCATTTTGCATATACGAAAGCCGTTTATTAATATGCTGTTCGACGTCGCCCGGTCCACAAAGCCCATTTAAGGCGTTATGCCGGATCACATCTGCTATTGAACGTCCAACCCTAATCAAGTCACCGGGATAATCAAATAGTTCGAGGTATCGCTGATTCCACGCAACTAACTGCAAGTCACGATCTACAACACTCACCCCCATGCTAATATGCTCAATCGCCCCCTGAAGCAGCTCCCGGTTGAACTGAAACACTTCAGAGGCTTCATCCACCATCGCCTGGACTTCTTCCAACCCAACATTCCCATGAGCAAGAGACTTCATAACAATGCGGGCAGATGATGCTCCCAGTGTTCCCGCCAGCAACCGTTCTATTGCGGCAACCAGCTTCGGATCCGCCTGTTTATCACTATCCAGCGAATCAAACAGCAAATTACTACTATCAGATTCAAAACTCTGAATAACGCCAAGCACCCGGTTTTTACTGACAAAGCGGCTAGCCAGCTGTTCAAGCTCCCCCACCGTGATCGCAATATCAAAAAAGACACCATCGCCAGAAAGCAGTGCATCTACAAACTTTCGAGCCTGTCTTCGCTCATCAATACCGGGCCTCAGATACAGACAGCCACACAGATAAATCAGAGTATTCAGTGACAGTGCCACTAGCGTAGCCCCTGTCACTGTTTCAGTCATTTGCAGACCGAAAAGGTTACCTGGTTTAAGCCATTCATAACCAAACAAGCCATCCTGCAAAATGCCAGAATCTAACCATGAAACATTGTCAAACACAGGGACAACAAGACAGAAGAACCAGACAATGGAACCGGCTAACACACCTCCTATCGCAGCTTTGGCATTACTTTCCCTGATATAAAGACTACCCAGCAGCACAGGTGCAAGTTGGGCCACGGCAGAGAATGACATCTGCCCAATAGATGCCAGCGACCCAGAATCTCCAAGCAGCCGATACACAACCCACGACATCATCAATAAAACGACAATAGTTGTTCGCCTAACGGTTAACAAAAGTCCGCTAAAACGATAAAAATCATTACTGTCCCTGTAACTGTATTTGTTTCTGCGAAGCAGAAGCGGCATTAATATTTCATTGGAAACCATTGTGGTCAGGGCCAGAGTTGCCACAATCACCATACTAATGGCGGCTGATACACCACCCAGAAAAGCCAGCACAGCCATAGGTAAATTGCCCATCCGTTTTGGTAGCTCAATCAAATAAGCATCACCAGGGATAGAGCTACCGAGTAGCTGGTTTCCAACCAGAGCCAATGGAATAACAAAAAGGGCTAATAGAAATAAATACGCAGGGAAAAGCCAGCGAGCCTTATAGAAATCCTCAATACTACTATTTTCAACGACAGTGACATGAAACTGTCGAGGCAGGCACAAGATAGCAGTCATGGCCATCACTGTTGGCATCAGGATATTGCCAAACCAGTCTACCGTTGTCTCTTTGGTCACTCTCTGAAAAGCATCATCCAGATTAATATGATCCATCGCCATCCATGACACCCAGCCACCGACTAGCAAGAAGATCGAAAGTTTAACCAAAGACTCAAAGGCAATAGCGGTCATAATGCCATTCTGGTGTTCAGTTGCGTCCAGCTTTCGAGTACCAAACATAATGACAAACACAGCCAGTGTTAATGTAATTGCCAACGCAAGGTCTTCCCGGGACAGGCTGTCTGGCCCCAAGCTATCATGTGTTAACTGACCAAATCCCATGACAATGGCTTTTAACTGGAGCGCAATATAGGGAAGTACCCCAATCACCAGGATCAAGGTCACCATAATGGCCATAAAATGAGAACGCCCATGGCGCGAGGCGATAAAGTCTGCAATGGAAGTAATGTTTTCCTGCTTGCTGACGGTTATCAGCTTGACCAGGAGTTTCCAGAACAGGACAAAAACCAGGATTGGCCCGAGATAGATAGGAAGAAATGACCAGAGATTTTCACTGGCCTGCCCAACAGCACCGAAAAAAGTCCAGGACGTGCAATAAACCGCCAGAGAAAGGCTGTATATCAAAGGCTGCCAGCGTTTTCTGAAGGCTGAACCGCGATAGTCACCAAACCAGGCTGCAATAAAAAGACAGGCAACATATACCGTTGCAATGAGAGCCAAAATCCATCCAGACATAGCGGTTTTTCTTTTTTTGTGTTTGAACGCTATTTTGAACGATTATCAAATCATTACAACAATGAGGAGCTGCTCGTTAAAGCAAGCTCCAAACAGGAAAATATCACACACCAGGGGCTATGGTTGCCAGGAAATCTCCCTGGTATGGAACCGCAGATACTCCGGGCATGGCCTTCCCCTTGAAAGTTTCTGCACAGAAAACAATACCCCGGCTAACAATACTCCTGAACAAGTAGCGCTTTCGACCATAGCTAACCACTTCAGTTGGTATGGTAAGAGCTTTCACAAGGTCATCTGCTTTCACATATTCTTCAACCACTTTACCGGCTTCCTGCCTCCTGTAGGCAACCACTTCACCCTGATGACTATCAGCAAACTCTTCCAAAAGAATTGGATCAGTCTGCTCGGTATATTTAAGTTCTGCCCCAGCAACAACCCTCAAAAAACCGTGCTTAATGAGGTCACTCAGAATATACCTGACTTCTCCAGTTCGTTCGGAATCTGGCTGCCCAGCGTCATTGTAGACCTTTATATGTTTCACATCAGTTGAGAAACTTTGTGGAATAACTATACCAAGAGGCTTACTGATATCACTGACATCTCCAAGTGTACGCCCTTTAGGCCTGTGCATATGAGCCAGAAATGCTACTCTTGCTTCACCCTCAAATCGTTCCTCCTTCCTCTCATGCTCTGCCCACTTACGAGCATCTCTCATGGCTTTATCAGAAATCGCTGGCGAAGCTGTACTTGGTCTATTTGAACTTGAAGAAGCCCCAACAAGGAAGGGCGCATCAATGAGACGGCATTTTGCCATAAAGGCGTCTAACTCCCCTGGACCACTAACACGCTTTAGAAGTAACTTGCGGACCTCTTCTTGATCAGGCTGCTGTAGTGCAGCAGAAGAATCCCCGTCCAACATAGGCCGCACCTCATTTCTTCTAATGCTTACTGCAAAATCATATGCCCTCTTTATTTCATTAGAACAATCCAGGTTGTTCGCCAGAAGCAGTTCAGGGTTAACTATTCGTACTTTGTTGTTAGAACCTAATAATATATATTGACCTTCTTTTGTCATGACTTGGCCATAAGCAAGATCAACCTGATTTTGTAGAACCATACTTCGTAAGTTACCAGTATTCATTTTACTTCCTCCTTGAAATGAATATCCGTTTCTGAAAACCTAATAGAACAGTAGGTTAACACTGTATTCAGTCTATAAAACTAACAAAGGGGTTATCCCGCTTGTACACCTGTCAGACGAAGTCACAGGAAGCAAAAAAATAAAAACAGGTTAGCGTAACACTCGACCGTATCTACCTCCCTACAAAAAGTTAATGTATCCAGATGCTATATTTTTCATAACAAACCGAAGAAATTAGCTCTATTAATACCAAAGTCTAATACCAGAAATCCCCACAAATCCTAAACTGGAATCGCTCCAATAAATGCGTCCACAGTCGTTTTATCGAGTAATCACTCAACCTGAACAGTATAATAAAGAACCGCCCTGAGTCATTTTGAACTAAATAACAATAACAAAACTAAGGGAAGTGATATGTCTGACACCTCCGTATATCCAGTAAAACCTGCTGCTCTTGAAAACACTCTGGTTAATAACGACCAGTACCTGGAAATGTATCAGCAATCCATAATTAACCCGGAAGGGTTCTGGCGTGAGCATGGCCAGCGTATTGAGTGGTTCAAACCCTTCTCGAAGGTCAGGAAAGTTTCTTTTGATGACCACTTTGTCAGCATCAACTGGTTTTATGATGGAACGACTAATGCTTCCTACAATTGCCTTGACCGACACCTGGAAGATAAAGGCGACCAGTTAGCCATCATCTGGGAACCAGACGACGAGGGTGAAGCCCGAAAAGTCACTTACCGAGAACTCCATGAACAAGTCTGCCGCTTTGCCAATGCTCTGAAAAGTCAGGGCGTCCGCAAAGGTGATGTAGTAGCGATATACATGCCCATGGTGATTGAGGCCACCGTTGCCATGCTGGCATGCAGCCGTATTGGTGCCATTCATTCCGTTGTTTTTGGTGGTTTCTCACCCGAAGCACTTGCTGGTCGCATCATTGACTCCAAAGCAAAAGTTGTCGTTACCGCCGATGAAGGTGTCCGCGGTGGTCGTAAAGTCTCACTCAAGGACAACGTAGACGAAGCTCTGACACACCCGGACACGCACACCATCGAAAAAGTCATTGTTTACAAACACACCGGTGCAGACATCGCCTGGCACCGTCATCGTGATGTGTGGTGGCAGGAATTGACAGCATTGACTTCGCCACACTGCGAAGCACGGGAAATGAATGCTGAAGACCCTCTCTTTATTCTCTACACATCCGGCTCAACAGGAAAACCAAAAGGCGTAATGCATACAACAGGTGGTTACCTGGTCTATGCATCAATGACCCACCAGTATGTATTTGACTATAAGCCTGGCGAAGTGTTCTGGTGTAATGCGGATGTTGGCTGGATTACCGGTCACTCTTATGTCACATACGGTCCGCTCCTGAATGGTGCCACTATCGTTATGCATGAAGGGCTTCCCAATTACCCTGAAACCAACCGCATCAGTAAAATTATCGATAAGCACAATGTCAATATTCTCTATATTGCACCAACGGCTATTCGCGCCCTGATGGCTGAAGGTGATGCTGCTGTTCAAGACACCCATCGCAACTCACTGAGACTTCTAGGCTCTGTGGGTGAGCCCATCAATCCTGAAGCATGGAATTGGTACTACTCAACCATTGGTGAAGAGCGGTGCCCTATTGTTGACACCTGGTGGCAAACAGAAACCGGAGCGGCGATGCTGACACCTCTGCCTGGAGCGACAGATCTAAAGCCTGGATCAGCAACACGCCCCTTCTTTGGTGTGCAACCCGCACTGGTCGACAATATGGGCCGTCTTGTCCATGGCCCCGGGGAAGGCAATTTAGTCATTCTTGATAGCTGGCCGGGTCAGGCCAGAACCGTTTATGGTGATCATGAACGGTTTGTCCAAACTTACTTTTCATCCTTCAAAGGTATGTACACAACCGGCGATGGCGCTAGAAGAGATAATGATGGTTATTACTGGATAACCGGGCGTGTTGATGACGTAATTAACGTTTCGGGCCATCGAATGGGTACAGCCGAAATAGAATCTGCGATGGTCGCCCACCATCAAGTAGCAGAAGCAGCTGTTGTTGGATTCCCCCATAACATAAAAGGTCAGGGAATTTATGTTTACGTCACGCTAAATAGTGGCACAGATACCAGCGAGGAATTGAAAACGAGCCTGAAGGACTGGGTAAGAAAAGAGATAGGGCCCATCGCTACGCCCGACATTATTCAGTGGGCTCCAGGACTCCCAAAAACCCGCTCAGGCAAGATTATGAGAAGAATCCTTCGCAAGATCGCTGCGGATGAATATGAAAACCTCGGTGATACTTCCACACTGGCGGATCCAGATGTAGTGAACCAGTTGATCGCTAATAAGGCTGTTGCCAGTTAATAATTGCCGTTCGTCGTACGGTGTTCAAAGAATGAGAATACCGTACGAACTTATCTTTACGTACGCCTTTCAACCTCTGGCTCTTGACATTGTAACCAGCGTCCCTATAATTCGCCTCTCTTTTGATGCGGGGTGGAGCAGCCTGGTAGCTCGTCGGGCTCATAACCCGAAGGTCATCGGTTCGAATCCGGTCCCCGCTACCATTTTGAAAGCAGTTGATATTCTTTTTTAAAAAGATCAACTGAACAGTTTTGTCGCGGGATGGAGCAGTCTGGTAGCTCGTCGGGCTCATAACCCGAAGGTCGTTGGTTCGAATCCGGCTCCCGCAACCATTTTTACAGTACGTTTAAAAGCAGTTGATGTTCTTTTTTAAAAGATCAGCTGAACAGTTTTG
>NZ_JOJP01000001.1:2341728-2906320 GCF_000710775.1 Endozoicomonas elysicola | reverse complement strand
CGCGGGATGGAGCAGTCTGGTAGCTCGTCGGGCTCATAACCCGAAGGTCGTTGGTTCGAATCCGGCTCCCGCAACCATTTTTACAGTACGCTTAAAAGCAGTTGATGTTCTTTTTTAAAAGATCAGCTGAACAGTTTTGACGCGGGATGGAGCAGTCTGGTAGCTCGTCGGGCTCATAACCCGAAGGTCGTTGGTTCGAATCCGGCTCCCGCAACCACTTTTCATTCAAAATTATCCCCCAAGCAATTCTATAATGCAGTCTTCGAACAACTCCTCCCCTGTTAAAAGAGCGCTTGTTGTTGAAGGCGGTGGCATGCGTGGCGTTTTTACTGCTGGCGTGTTAGATGCATTTCTTGACAAACGAGTCAAGGATTTCACCGGTTACTACGGCGTCTCTTCAGGTGCATTAAACCTTAGCTCCTTCATTGCTGGTCAGCGCGGTCGGAACCTGGAGCTTTACACCAATCTTTGCCTGAACCCTGAATTCATAAGCGTATTACGACATCTAAAAGGTGGAAACCTGTTTGATCTGGACTGGTTCTTTCAAAAAATCAGCCAGCAGAACACGCTAAACTTCATCCGTTTTAAAAATAAACTGGCCAGTGAGCACTTCACAGTCGTAAGCACATGCATTAAAACAGGGAAAGCGGTTTATAACAAAATAGACCGTACGACATCGAACGACCTCATTTCAGACATCCTGAAGGCCAGCAGCGCTTTGCCAATGATTTACAGAAAGCCAGTTATGGTTAATAGTCAGGCCTTGACGGATGGCAGCCTTTCAGACCCCTTACCGATACAAAAGGCAGTTAGCGACGGTTTTAACCAAATTATTATTCTCAGAACAAGACCTGTAGAATTCCGAAAAAAAACGACAACAGGTTCTCGAATTTATGCCTGGAAAAGTCGACAAATGCCAGCTGTAGCAAAGTTAATCAAAGATCAGAATAAAATTTATAATCGTGCAGCAGAATTTGCAGACATTCCGGCACAGGATGGAAGCGTAAAGCTGATCCAGATTGCTCCAGAAAAAAATCTCAGCTCATCTCGGGGAACAAGACAGCGGAATCATTTAGTCTCTGACTACCATTACGGGTACTCCATTGGTTACGCCTTTGCAGAACAGCTAGCCGCCACAGAAAGCCAGCTATAACCGCTCCATCAAATTTACCTCTCCTATCACCCCTATCTGCTAGATTAAGACTTCAGCTGGTTGAAGCCAGCCCATTCACTTTTATCTCATCGCCCTATCTCCCATTGAGGGTCTACCATGCCAAGACAGGTTCTTATCCCCATTGCCGATGGCTCTGAAGAAATTGAAGTCGTTACTATTATTGATACGCTGAGAAGAGCTGGAGCCCAGGTAACTGTCGCGAGCTGCCAGCCAGACGGCAACCTCTCGATTATCGCCTCACAAAAAACACTGCTTAAAGCAGATACCCACATAGAATCCTGTACTGGAAAGCCGTTCCATTTAATTGCTCTACCCGGTGGAATGCCAGGGGCAGAGAATCTCAAAGACTGCGCCCCACTTATCAGCCTTCTTCATGATCAGCAAAAAGCAGGAAAATGGTATGCTGCAATCTGCGCATCCCCCGCCGTTGTCTTGTCACATCATGGATTACTGGATAACACCCATGCTACCTGCTATCCCAGCTTTATGGATCAACTCGAAGGTGCCCTGCCTCACCCAGGCAACACCATCGTGGTTGATGATAAGAAACGTGTTATAACAGCTCAGGGGCCCGGTAATGCAATGGGTTTTGCTTTCAAACTAATTGATGCCCTCTATGGAAAAGACGCTTTTCGGCCGATAGCCAAACAGATGATCGCTGACTGGGCTTTATAACAAAGCCCCCAAAAATTGCTCATCAATCTTCTGTGTTAATTGAACATAGATGGACAAATGCGTATAGAATACATATAAGGGTTTTCCGAAGCAGCAGGAAAGCCCGGTGCATTAACCCATGAGGTATGAAAAAATGGAAAGCTTTATCCTGATTGTGGCTAGCATTTTCGCGCTGTATTACCTAAGTCAAAAACAGGATCTTATGGCCAATAAGATGTTTGGTCATGAATTCAATCGGTTTGAGCGGATTTATCACAACACTACCTATTCCTGCCAAAATTCTACCGTTGTCAGGAAACAGATCACCAGTGGTATGCCACTACCATTCATCCCTTCAACCAGTTATTCCGTCAGGGCACTGTGCCTTACTGAAGATAAACATTGGTTCTGGTTTGATGCCGGAATACACCGAATGAAACTGAGTCGCACCAGCATTACCCCAACAGACTCAAAAGAGGCATTTAATGCCCTTAAGGACGACCCCGAGATTTTACACCGCTACTTTTCAAACCATGACCAGCAGTCAGCATAACTGACTGCCACCCAGCTCCCTCAAAGACTAGGCCACATCTTGTGCCTGACGGAGATCTTTTCGTAAAATTTTACCGACAGGTGTCATTGGCAGATCATCACGAAACTCACAGACTTTTGGTACCTTATAGGCTGTCAAATAATCACGACACCAGTTTAACAACTCATCCGATGTAAGGCTGTCATCAGCCTTTATTACAAATAATTTTACCTTTTCCCCCGAGCTTTCATCAGGTATACCGATAGCCGCGCAATTAGCAACCTTTGGATGACCGGAAACAACATCTTCAATTTCATTTGGGTATACATTAAAGCCAGAAACCAGGATCATATCCTTGATGCGATCAACAATCCGAACAAAACCATCCTCCTGAATCACTGCTACATCCCCGGTTTTCAGCCAGCCATCAGAGTCCAAAACCTCTGTTGTCGCCTCTTCCCTCTGCCAGTATCCGGGCATCACCTGTGGCCCACGAACACACAACTCCCCAGGCTCACCAATAGCCGTTTCTACGCCACTATCATCAACCGTTTTCAGCTCTGTAGACGGTATTGGCAACCCGGCAGTACCCGGTTGTGAAAGGTCTCCCGCTGGGTTCATGCAAACCGCTGGCGAGCACTCTGTTAGACCATAGGCTTCTGAAATAATACATCCCGTTTCTTTATGCCACCTTTGAGCTACTGATTCCTGTAGTGCTGTGCCACCAGACAGAGTCAACTTAAGACCTGAGAGATCACACTCTTTAAAGCGGGGGTGATTAAGCAAACTGGCAAATAAAGTATTAAGACCAATAAACGCAGTAAAACGCCATGGCTTAATAAATTTGATAAATGTATTTGTATCCCTCGGGTTTGCAATCAAAATATTGTGATTACCCATAAATGGCATACACAATAAATGCACTGTAAAGGCATAAATGTGGTAAAGAGGCAGAGGTGCAATAAGAATTTCCTGCCCTGTTTTTAATATTCTCTGCCCCTGTTCATCCACTTGAGACAGCATCTCTTTGGACTGAAGCATATTGGCAATCAAGTTTCTGTTGGTCAGAATAGCACCCTTGGCAACCCCTGTAGTACCACCGGTATATTGCAGAACCACTGGGTCAGAAAGCGTTCCTTCAGCAACAGGTCGATAGCCAGAGGCATTTCCAGACTTCAAAACATCAAGAAATGGAATAGCCTCGGGTAACGAATACCTTGGCACCATTTTCTTAACATGCTTTACCAGAAAATTAACGACCTGTCGCTTTGGCGCTGGCACCATATCAGCAAGACGAGTGACAAAGAGGTGCTTTATTTCAGTCTGACCAACCACCTCTTCAACGAGATGACCAAAATTTTCAAGAAACACAAGCGCCTTTGCACCAGAATCCTTGAATTGGTGTAGCATTTCCCTTGCAGTATAAAGTGGATTGGTATTCACAATAACCAAGCCGGCTCTCAACGCGCCATACACGGCTATCGGGTATTGCAGAAGATTGGGCATCTGAATAGCAATTCGATCACCAGGTTTCAGATCGGTATTTCTCTGAATATAAGCCGCAAACTGTCGGCTATAAGTATCAATTTCGGCGTAGGTAAGTGTATGGCCAATACCGGTAAACGCCGGGCGCGAGCTATTCTCATTTAAAAAAGCATTGATCACAGATAATGCACTGGAATATTCATCAGGATTGATTGTGTTACCAACACCTGCAGGTCTCTTGCCATTCCAGAATGATGCATCCATAGCACTGCGCCTCTTATTTTATGGTTATTGTTATCAGGGCTATTTTGCCTTTTTAATTGATTCTACCCAACATTTTATCGATAGGCATCTAATAAGTGACGAATTTGCCGAATAATTATCATGTAATCTCTGGCAATGACATTTTTTTTACCTTAATCTATTTTTAGAACTGAATTTTCGCTGGTAGCCAGAGACTCCAGCAATAACTACGGAAAGAATCAACAGGATGTTGACCATATTACCGTTTACAAACCCAGTCAGACCACTTTCTGCCACAAACTGGCAGGAGGCTATATATGACTGAATTTTATCTAAAAATACTTTCCGGAAATCACATTGGTGCTGAGATCCCCCTCGAGCCAGGCAGGTATTCTTTAGGCAAAGATGATGGTTGTGATTTGGTATTAACCGATGACAACCTGAGTGATATTGAGCTCATTATCGAGATCTTTGATAATGGCCAAATCAAACTTCAATCAAGCACCCCAGATACTCCTTTATATTTGAATGGAGAACCCGCTGGTTCGGCTATTCAGTACAACCATTTCGATATTGTTACATCCAACAACCTGTTCATAGCGATAGGCCCTGTTGATGCAGAGTGGCCATCTCTGGCACTGCCGAATGTCAACCCTCCACCGACTCAAGACCTGACCATCAACGAGGAAGAACAACAACTTCCCGAAACAGATGAGCCAGAACTATCTGCATCAGACTTTGATCAGAAGATATCTGATGACGAAGAGGAAGAAGATGATGAGGATGAGTTTGAAGAGCCCTCATTTATAGCCAGTATTGATAAAAAATGGCTTGCTGCAATTCCTGTCGCCTTGGTACTGGTTATAGCCATTATAAGCCTGATCATCTCGAATACGGATACCCGGGTACAAAAAGTCACACGCATTCCAGGGGTGCTTGAGATCTCTGCAAAAACCAAAGATAAACTGGGACTAAAAGAGATAAAATTCAAACAATTACCAGATAAATCATTACTGGTTTCAGGATATACACAAACTCTTCAGGATAAACTTGAACTGCAAAAGCTTCTCAGAAAACAAAACGTTCCTTTTAATTCGCAAATCATTGTTATGAATGAGATGCGTGATAATGCAGAAATGCTTCTGAGAGATCGCGGTTACGACAATCTTGAACTTGAGCTGGACAATACACCCGGATCACTGGTGGTAACTGGCTATGTCCCAACCTCCGACGAGCTCAACAATATCATTACAATGCTCAAGCAGGAGATATATGGGTTAATCTCTGTCGTCGACCAGGTTGAAAACCAGGTTGGCAGAGTCAACACCCTCAAATCCATGCTGCGCGAAAAGGGGCTAATCCCCAGAATACACGTCGTAGTTCGCGATCAGACCGTTATTCTGAAAGGACACCTCCTTGATGAAGGTCAGGTTTATGACCTGCAGACAGTTGTCACCAAGTTTCAGAAAAAATACGCCAATAAACCATCCATTGAACTAGCAACCAAGTATGCAGGAGGTACTTTAACCGATAGCCAGTCACCTTTATCCTTAAATATCCGTGGTATCAGTATGGGAAGTGTGCCTTATGTGATACTCATAGATGGTTCCAAATACCTGATAGGAGCAAAACTTTCTAATGGGTATATAATTGAAGATATTAACCTTGAGTATCTTTTATTAACTAACGGAACTGACAGAATCAAATACCGTCTTGGAGGGAACCGTGACGGACAAATCGAAAAACGATGAAAATATTCATCTTTCAACAATCGAAGAGCAACTGATCGAAGATAAAGATGGTAGCTATCGGGATCAACTGCTTAGCCAATTATTTTCTGAAGCTTCACGCCTTAAAGGCTTAAAAGACCAAGGCGCTGCTCCAGAGGATTTTTCAAAGATTGATAGCCTTCTGACTGCCGTAGTAGCAGCAATGGAGGTTGTCGATAAGAGCTGGAAACAGCATCACGGACAATCTAAAGCCTGAGAGGGAACTCAGCCATGGCATTTCAGGATACCTATAACCCGAACTACAACCAGCCCGGGAGCACCAGTTTCAGTTTTGATAAAGTCTCTGAAACTTTTGGTAGCCAGGCGGAAGCTCTTGATGCGGCACTGAAAACCCGTGTTGCCAATATGGACCCCAACAGCACAAAGGACATGGTTGAGTTTCAGGTTGAGTTCAACAAGTACATGATTGTTGAAGGCCTTCGCTCCAGTATCGTCAAGTCTATTAAAGACACGATACAGAGTATTATTCAGAAACTCTAAATGAAATCCATGGATGGAGATAGCGGGCAATGATTGATGATAAACTATTGAAAGTTCTGGCAGACATTGGCTTTATGGCCAGCGGTACTGGCCTTCCAAAACATGCCTTTGGTATTTTTAATGGCATTGAAGCAGCAAGGCCTGACACCCCCCTCAGTACCATTGGTTTTGCCCTAGAGTTCATGAATCGAAAGCGCCATCAGGAAGCTATTGACCTGTTACACAAGGAGGGTCTTGCAAAGCATCCAGATGACCCTTCGATCAAGGCCTTTTTGGGGTTAGCCTTAATGTTCGAAGGTCGTAACAAGGAAAGCGAGGACTATCTGAAACCGCTTCTGTCCTCAAAAGAGACCGAGCCCGCTGCAATGGCCAAGGAACTTCTTAGCAACATCCACAGCCAATAATCTATTCCGGAAGCTTATACTTCAAAGCTTCCGGAAAGTTTTTCCCCGGCACCACCTTTTCAAGCAGCCACTGTTTCACTACTGCTGTGAGAAACGTTAGATAACATTCCATTTTCTGAGGGTTTTCAGCCATATCCTGCACCAGGCAGATAGACTTGCTTAACGTATCAACCGAAAAATAGTTATCTGATATAACTTTTCTATAACTTCCGCGATGGAACGACTCACTAAATACCTCACTCCCTCCTATTTCTCGCCTGAACTCTGAAATAGAGCCGGAAAGCATGCTTCTTACCAATTCATCCGACAAATGTGCCGCAGGTTCAAACCACTCAGGCTCGACCCAGCGCTGAACTTCTTCTTCTCCTTGGCACAACCGGTTCATTACCCTGCTAAAGTAGGCTCTTAGACGATTCTCGGAAAACTCCTGAAACCCATGAAATGTCCATAAATTCACTTTCTGTCGCCAGAAAAATTGTCGGTCATATTGTTGCAAGTGACAGACCGACATCCCTTTGCAATTTTTTAAGAGTAAATACCACTCATCACAATGAACTACGACAGCTCTGAACACTGAAGCAAGGCCTTTTTCAAAAGCATTGGCATATTGACCACACAGAAAAGGTTTACTCTTTGATAGTGAATGGCTGCCACTACTCCTGATCCAGTTATTGGTCACCAGATTTTCTTCAACCGGAGGCATCTCGATCAACTCACCATTGATCAACTGAAATAAGCACTCCTTGTAACTATTAAAGTGAAATAACTCCAAAACACTGGGAAGGGATGTTCTCTGGAAGCTATTATCAGCTCCACAGAACGCCCTTTGAGGGTCATTTAATTCAGACTCGAACGCTTTAATTACATTCGGGCAGAAAGCAGCCTTAACGTCGACAATAAATGGTACGCCGTTTCTGGATACAATATTCCTGTTATGCACATCACCCAACCCTAACAGGATTGAAAGGCCAGCAATAACGCCCAAACGCTGGTAATAAACAGCAACCTGTTTATCATCCAATATTTCATGATTACTGTTATCAATAAACTCGCAAAAGCCATAAGAGCCGTCAAAAGAACCAGGCAATATCCGTATGGTAGCCAAACCGGGCTGCCCCTCCAGCCATTGGTTAAGCTTACCTGCGATATTACTATTTTCTTCAGTAAATCCAATAATCTGATGTTCAATACCCAAGTCTCTGTTTTTATAAACCAGATTCTCCCCATTATCACAGCCAATTATTGCAATCATGCAAGAAGACGTACTTAATGGAAAATCCAGACGAGTAATACCCTGTACCGGCTTCTGCCAGTCATCAGAAAACAACTGATTTATGTCGTTAAGATCCCTGTTAAATCGGGAAAATAATTTTTTGAAATCTTTAAGGGCATGAACAACCCTTAAGCGATTCAAGCGATACCACAAAGGAAATTTTGTGCTCAGGAATAACAACCCACCCTGCTCAAAAACATAGTCCAGTATATCCGCATACTGCTGGGTGTTATTCATCTCACCAACCCAGCCAATAGCCTGAAGCAATTGCTCATCCATTTTGGAAACAAAAAACGTTAGCAGACTAGACCTGAGCTCTAAATTTTCTGACTGCTTATGATAGCCAATCAGTTGTGTGTCCAACCAACTAAGTAAAGGCTCAAGAAGTCTGAATCGATGCGGTTCAGCACAATCAAGATGAAGCATAATGTCCGCTGGCAACCTTTTCTCTTCAGGCCACCATCTTTTTTGATTATAAGGCTGCCTCAACGGCTGATTTTCGGCATGTACCAATAACTGGTACTTACACATCCAAATAATATTTAAGAGAAGTGTTGGATCTTGAGGAAATCTGGCTTTTAAATCCGCTACCTTGCAACCAGATAGACAGAGCTGTGCGACTTGATCAATCAAGTCTGGCTTTAAAAATGACTCCATCTCAGCATAGTGATAATACTGCTCAGCCCTTAACAACATTCGAACACCTCGATCTGTCGTTTTAAGGTTTTTGCTCTCTTCCAATTGATAAGCAGGATAATGCTCAAATATCTGATGGTACGGAATCCCAACTGGTCGATTATTTAACCTGGAAATCTGTGCGGCATCTTTATTAAGCCCATTCACTAGTTGATGGTACTCATCAACAATGGACTCCCATTGATAACACTGAAATACTCTCTGCTTTCCTTGCTCCCCAATGCTTAACAGAAGCTGAGGGTTCTGAATAAGCTGATGGATCTTTTCCGAACACTGGCTCAAATTGACAGCGGTCCCCTGCGACTGCAACAAATGAGCATGATCAGTCAGCAAGGATCCCAAGGGGCGAGCCAGCTGGTCAAAATCTGTAGACATCGTCTCAATCAAACAGCCACTGACACCATCCTCAACCAGCTCGGAATAGCCATTCCAGTCCGATAGAACAACCGCTTTCCCATTAACCATTGCTTCCAGAGGAACCAAACCAAAGCTTTCCTGAATATTGTCCGAGAGCGTCAGAACCATATCACAGGCTGATAACCATTTATTTTTACGGTCATCATCAATATCCAGCTCAAAGCGAATACAGCCCTCAAGGTTTAAATCATAAGCTTGTTTCAGTAGAGTCTGAACTGCGGGACTGGCTGCATCTCCAGCTCCGGCAACAACCCACTTAATATTTCGGTATCCATACCCTTCTACAAGGTCATTCATTACCAACAATACGGGGTTTAAATCCATCTTGTACGCAGGAGACACTCGACCCAAGGTTAGAATAACAAATTGACCTTGCTTAACATCCAGCCCTTCCCGAGCGTCTTCTGTACTCCCGGTGAAGCATTCGTCTGGCTCAATACCGAGAGGCAGCTTTACGACACTCCCCTTATAAGGTATTGCCACCCCAATATGATCCGAAATACTTGAACTGGCAGCAGACAACAGCCGCATCATGACCTTTTTCTGCGCCTTACTGCTGCACAAAATAGCATCACAACTCTTCAATGGTGACAGTAAAAGATCCCGCGTGTTCGACATATTCGAGTCAGTACTCAATGTATGCGCTCGACCCGTAACTGGGAATGGCTCCTGACAGTATGCATCCCGAAGTGCAGTCAGACGGCCAATCCAGGGATCCCCCTGATGGAAAACCTCGTATTTAATCTTGGAAAAATATTTACTCAACTCATGAGCCGGTAAAAAATGGATGGATTTATCACTGCCATAATGCTGAAGGAAATACTCCCAACCTGACTTCAAGTCTGGTAGCAACGGTTGAGGAGCAAAAATGTGTATCTCTTTGAATCTGCTGTAGCGAATAATCGCCTTTAGAAAACCATCATTCGCACGCCGCAGACCGTTGAAATATGCTGCCTCTGTGCTGGCAACCAGGCAACCAAATACTGAGGAACGAACCGATTGCTGCTTTTTCGATGGCATATCGAATAACTCTGATCATTGATATACCTTATATATCGAACTTGCAGGAGGTTCTATTAGGGCATCAGCATCATGGAGGGCGCTGGAGGAGGTGGAGCACTCTGCCCCGCCCACTTTAGAAAATGCTCATAATTATTAGCCAATGCAGCAATGGATTCTTCGATACCACCAACACTCAAATTCTTAAGTGGTGCCGAAATATAAATTGCCAAAGCATTTTCATCAGGATCAATACAGAGTGAAACACGCTGAGTCGCAAGCAGAGCAAGATTTTTCTCCAGAAGCATCATCAGAAGCTGTTCTCGCTTACTATTATCTTCAGCTAGCTTTGTGATCGTGCTGTAGGCATAGAATCGACCATTTGCCTGGAAACAGGAAACATCAATTCGGTCATCAACCGTCAACATAAACTTATTATTTTCATATTTGAGCGGCTGTATCTGCTGACGAGCGGCATAAGCATTCATCAGATTCTCAAAAGCCATAGCATCCATGCCCCTGATTAAAATACGTTTGAAAAGGCTTCCCTGCCTCTAGTTAAGAATAGCTCAGCTTGATTACTTGGCCAGATACTCAGCAGATGCTGTCAATGAGCGAGACTTTTCCGAAAGCCTTCTGAACAAAACAACCAGCCCGACAAATGCCACAAGCGACGCAACAAATCCTGTCGAGATTGAGTGGCTGATACCCATGACCAGGTAACCAAACATCGCCACAGCAGCAATACTCAACGCATAGGGAAGCTGGGTATTTACGTGATCCATGTGATGGCAGGAAGCCCCCGTAGAAGAGAGAATAGTTGTATCAGAAATTGGTGAACAGTGATCACCAAAAACCGCACCTGCCAGAACAGAGGCCAGCATAGGCAACATCATGGCAATATCCGCCGCTGCTGCCATATCTCCGGCAATCGGCAACATGATACCAAAGGTTCCCCAACTGGTACCCGTAGCAAAAGCCATTACCCCCGAAACCACAAACAGAATCAGTGGCAGATAGCTGGGTGAAATATTACCGCTAACCAGGCTCGCTAGATATTTGCCTGTCTCCAGTTGGCCAATAATGCCTGTCAAAACCCAGGCAAAGACAAGAATATAGATAGCAGGCAACATGGACTTACTGCCCTCCACCACAGCTTTCCTCCAGATTTCTCCGGAGATATTACGGCTAAGCAGTCGTATTACTGCAAACAGGAGACCAATGACCCCACCACTGATCAGGGATAAAGTAACATCTGTATTCTCAAACGCTCCAAGGATAGAAAATACCTGATTATCCGCTGCCAGCGCAGCACTCCCGGTCCAGATCATGGCAGTCAGTGTAGCCAGCACTAATACCAGAATCGGTGAAATCAGATCGGCCACACGGCCATTCTCATCTTCTTCAAGCTCTGGAGCTCCCGGAGGATTACCCTTATTAGCGTCAAAAAGGCTACCAGAGAGTGCTGCATTCTCATGCTTTGCCATAGGGCCAACATTAAGATCCATTGCAGCCGTACAGAACACAAGTGCCAGTGCAAAAATTGCATAGAGGTTCATTGGCACCATGCTGACGAATGAGAAGACCGGACTATCCTCACCGATTCCGTGGGTCGCCATTATGGTACCTACCAAAGCGATAATATATGCACCCCAGCTTGAAATCGGTGTAATAACGCAGATAGGGGCAGCAGTGGAATCAATTAAATAAGCTAGTTTGGCTCGTGAAACCTTGTGGCGGTCGGTGAGCGGCTTACTAATACTGCCCACTGCAAGACTGTTGAAATAATCATCAATAAAAATGATAACACCGAGGAAAACGGTCAACACTTGCGAGCCCTGACGGGTCTTAACACGCTGGCGAGCCCACTCACCAAAGGCTCTGGCTCCCCCAGAAATACTAATCAGACTGGTGATTATTCCAAGAACCAGCAAAAACAGCAGAATATAGATATTGCTTAAATTGAGACCTTCATCCCAAAAAACACCCACAAATCCATCAAAAATACGGCGAATGGTTATAAGAGGATTCAAACCGGTAAGAAGCAAGGCACCGGTCATAATACCGGCACCAAGAGACCACAACACTTTTCGCGTTATTACCGCCAGAATAATAGCTACAGCAGGCGCTAATAAAGACAATGACGAATCACTGAAACTGGTTAATTCCATAAAACTGATCTCGTTTTTGATCACACATGCCTGTTTATTCCATTGTTTATTAGGATGGGTGAACCATTTGTCATTAGATCAGGAGGCAAGCGTACATCGAGGAAGCACATAAAGGATAGACCTCAGCGCTCTCTGGTACCCGTTAGCTCTCCACAGTATAAACTGTGACAGTAGTACACCTATTCGATGCACTACCAGTAAGAATGGTTGACTGCCACACTCACTTCGGCGCCATTTCCTTTCAATCGGTGTGCGGGTGTCACCCTATTCCGATTTACTGATAAACAGCGCGCCTCTAATTCGGGAAAGAGGATCACAGGCAGGGATGTAGCAAAATCATTTTGGCCACACCACCCCTGAATGTGGTGCATTATGCACCACCATTTTCAATATAAAAACCCAAAGCTAACATAAGCACGGGAAACAGCTATCACATTTAGTAATAACCGTATCACTCCCACTCAATCGTCGCCGGTGGCTTACTGGATACATCATAGGTCACCCTTGAAACTTGCTCAATTTCATTGATGATACGATTGGAGACCTTTTCCAGTAGTTCATAAGGCAAATGAGCCCAACGTGCCGTCATAAAGTCAATGGTTTCTACCGCTCTCAAGGCAATGACATACTCATAGCGGCGACCATCACCTACCACACCCACCGACTTTACTGGCAGGAAAACGGCAAAAGCCTGACTGGTGTTATGATACCAGCCTGATTTACGTAGCTCTTCAATGAAAATAGCATCAGCCTGACGCAGAATATTGGCATACTCTTTCTTCACTTCACCCAGAATACGTACACCCAGACCCGGTCCGGGGAAAGGATGGCGGTAGACCATGTCATAAGGCAAACCCAGCTCAAGACCAATTGTCCGAACCTCGTCTTTGAACAGCTCACGAAGCGGCTCAACCAGCTCCATCTTCATATCTTCAGGAAGACCGCCCACATTGTGATGAGACTTGATCACATGAGCTTTACCGGTTGTAGAACCAGCGGACTCAATCACATCCGGATAGATGGTTCCCTGGGCAAGAAAACCAATATTATCGAGTGCACTGGCATGCTCATCAAACACTTCAATAAAGGTATTACCAATAATTTTTCGTTTGTCTTCCGGATCCTGAACACCTTTCAGACGTCCAAGGAAGAGATCTTCAGAATCTGCACGAATAACTCGAACACCCATGTTTTCTGCAAACATGGCCATTACCTGATCACCTTCATGAAGCCGAAGAAGACCATTATCAACAAATACACAGACCAGCTGATCACCAATCGCCTTATGCAGCAGTGCCGCAACAACACTGGAATCAACCCCGCCAGAAAGACCCAACAGTACCTTCTGATCGCCTACCTGCTCTCGAACACGGGCAATGGCATCATCGATGATTTTGCCCGCGGTCCAGAGCTTCTGACAGCCAGCAATATCCACAACAAAACGCTCAAGAATGCGCAGCCCCTGGGTGGTGTGGGTCACCTCAGGATGGAACTGAACCCCATAATACTGCTTCTCTTCACACGCCATTGCCGCAATAGGGCAGGAGCCGGTAGACGCAGCAACCACAAACCCATCCGGTATCGCGCTGACCTTATCGCCATGGCTCATCCAGACATCCAGACTAAGGCGACCACCTTCACAGACATGATCTTCAATGCCATCAAAGAGGCGAACCTTTTCTTCGAGCTGAACCTGGGCATAGCCAAACTCGCGTAAATCGGAAGTGCTTACCTTGCCACCCATTTGTTCTGCCATGGTCTGCATGCCATAGCAAATACCCAGCACTGGAACAGCAAGTTCAAAAACAACGTCAGAGGCTCTCGGAGAGTTATCACCGGTCACCGACTCCGGCCCACCGGACAAAATAATCGCTTTCGGGCTGAACTCCCGAATAGCATCATCATCCATATCATAGGGATGCAGTTCACAATAGACGCCGATCTCACGAATTCTGCGAGCAATCAACTGAGTGTACTGAGAACCAAAATCAAGAATCAGAATGCGATCTGAATGAATATCCTGGGACATGATTAATCTCTAAGTCCTGTATCAGCAAGGGAAGGAAACTGATCCTTACTGAAAGTAAGCAGCCGGGTCAGAAGCTACCTGCCCGGCTGTAAGTTTCAACATTAATAACCAGAAAAAGCGATCTTAGCCAACACGATAGTTTGGAGCTTCTTTGGTAATCGTCACATCATGCACATGGGATTCCGCCATTCCGGCATTGGTCACACGAACAAATTGTGGCCGGGTACGCATGGTTTCCATATCTGGAGAACCGGTATACCCCATCGCTGCACGCAAACCACCCACCATCTGATGAATAATGGCGTGAAGTGGTCCTTTATAGGGAACACGACCTTCAATTCCTTCCGGAACCAGTTTTTCTGCACCCTCTTCTGCACTCTGAAAGTAGCGATCACTGGAACCGGAAACCTGAGACATCGCACCCAGAGAGCCCATACCACGGTAGGCCTTATAACTACGCCCCTGATAGAGCTCCACTTCACCAGGCGCTTCTTCAGTGCCTGCCAGCATACTGCCCAGCATGACAGTACTGGCACCAGCAACAATCGCCTTTGCCAGATCACCGGAGAAACGAATACCACCGTCAGCGATAACCGGGACACCGGTATCTTTCAACGCTTCAACCACATTGGCCACAGCGCTGATTTGAGGAACGCCAATACCGGTCACGATACGGGTTGTACAGATAGAGCCTGGACCAATGCCGACTTTAACACCATCAGCACCAGCTTCTACCAGCGCTTTACCCGCTTCCGCAGTAGCGATATTGCCACCAATAACCTGAACCTGGGGGAAGTTTTCCTTCACCCACTTAACCCGCTCAATCACACCACGGGAATGGCCATGAGCAGTATCCACGATAATGACATCAACACCGGCAGCCACCAGTGCAGCAACACGATCCGGTGTTTCCGCACCTGTACCGACGGCAGCACCCACTCTTAACTGCCCCTGACTGTCCTTGGAAGCATTCGGATACTGTTGAGCCTTTTTAATGTCCTTAACCGTCATCATCCCAGCGAGGTTGAACTGGTCATCAACCACAAGGACTTTCTCAATACGGTGCTTGTGCAGGAGCTTACGAACCGTTTCAGGGTCAGTACCTTCCTTAACGGTCACCAGGCGGTCTTTCTGGGTCATAATCTCGGAAACGGCTTTATCCAGATTGGAAACAAACCGGACGTCACGACTGGTAACGATACCCACCAGATCAGTACCAGAGAGCACGGGAACACCAGAGATATTGTGTCTGGATGTGAGCTCCAGAAGATCCCTGACGGTTGCACTGGCATCGATGGTAATCGGGTCCTTTACCACGCCACTTTCGTGTTTTTTAACCTTACGAACTTCAGCGGCCTGCTGCTCAGGTGTCATATTCTTGTGAATAATGCCGATTCCGCCTTCCTGCGCCATTGCTATCGCCAGGGAAGACTCGGTAACTGTATCCATAGCAGCAGAGATGAGCGGTATACTCAGCTCAATACCACGGGTCAGTTGAGTTTTCAGGGAGACATCTTTGGGGAGGACTTCGGAGTAGCCGGGCAGGAGGAGTACATCATCGAAGGTGAGAGCATCTTGTGCAATTCTCAGCATTGCCTGTTACCAAGAGTTTATGGGAAAAAAATTCGGACAAGTATACCCTGTTTTGCTACTTCAGCTAAACCTGTTCTTCAGGCAAAATAGTAAAAAACCGATAATCTCTTACTGAGTTTCTCCATGCCCCAGTTTATTGATCACCCTGCCCTGCCTTCAGAGTTATCTGCCAAAGCCCTCTCAGTGACAGAATTAAATGGCAAAGCACGGCGATTACTGGAGATGAGTTTCAATAATATCCGTGTTGAGGGAGAGATCTCCGGACTGGCTCGCCCGAGCTCAGGACACTGGTATTTCACCTTGAAGGATAGGCAGTCACAAATTCGCTGCGCCATGTTTCGCAACAAAAATCAGAGTCTGAAATTCATACCTACAGAGGGAATGCTTCTACTTGCCAGGGGGCGGGTAAGCCTCTATGAAGGTCGTGGCGATTATCAACTTATTGTTGAACATATGGACAGTGCTGGCACAGGTGATCTCCAGAAAGCTTTCGAAGCTCTGAAAATGAAACTGGCTGCTGAAGGCCTGTTTGATATCACCCAAAAGAAGCCCCTGCCCACTCATCCAAAACATATTGGCGTCATCACTTCACCAACAGGAGCAGCTATACGAGATATTTTAACAGTACTGAAACGGCGCTTCCCGGCCATTCCCGTGACCATCATCCCCAGCTCTGTTCAAGGAGCCCAAGCAAAGAGTGAGCTGGTTAAAGCAATAACGATGGCACAAGCCACCAATCAGCTTGACGTTCTGATTATTGGCCGGGGAGGGGGCTCTCTGGAAGATTTATGGCCATTTAATGAAGAAGTCGTAGCCAGGGCTATTGCTGACTGCAGCATCCCTACTGTCAGTGCCGTCGGCCATGAAATTGACTTTACCATCGCTGACTTCGTCGCTGACCACCGTGCTGCCACACCATCCGCAGCCGCTGAAATTCTCAGCCCTGATCGTCAGGCAATCTTGAACCAGTTACACCTGTTAGGCCGAAAACTGACAGCCTTAACACGACACAAATTGCAACTAAGCCAGAAAGAACTTGAGAGCCTGAAAAAACGTCTCAGGCACCCGGGTGATCGATTGAGAGATAGCAGCCAGCGACTGGATGACCTGGAAATTCGATTAAAACAAGCAATCACGCTACAGCTGGAACGAGCCCGTTCACGCATTGATCGCATGCAGGAACGCGTATTCCAACAAAACCCACAGCGCAAGTTGGAACTACTTAAAAATAGAAATGATCACATGGGCCAGAAGCTTGTTCAGCTCATACTGAACAGTCTTGAAAAAAGACAACTTAAATTGGAAAAAATTTCCGGCGAGTTGAATACAGTAAGCCCATTGGCAACGCTGTCACGAGGTTACTCCATAACCATGGCTGGAGAATCGATTATCAGAAACAGTCAACAACTGCGGAAGGGAGATCTGATTACTACACGTTTCTGCGAAGGTGAGGCTACTTGCAAAGTCGAAAAAATCAAAAGCTAACCAAACAATCAGAAATTAAAATGAATAGCCAGCCAGATGCTATCAACATCTGGCTCTGTCCAGGCTACTCGATGCCTTAAGCCAGCAGGCAAAAATATAAAGTCACCAGATTTAAGCGAGACCGACTCTTTATCCCCATCAAAGTCCAGTATTGCCAAACCTTTTAAAAGAACAACCCATTCATCCCAGGACTGGTCATACCACTCCCCTTCCGGAGTAGCATGACCACGGGAAACAATCCGTTCGATTTTAACACCTCCAGAGCCTTGAAGTATTTCAAACAATTCCTCAGGCAAATTCGAAGGAATATTCTCGAACAGGTTGTTTTTCATCAATTAACCTTTCAGTACTCAGGAGCGCTTTGTTTTACGCTTTTCTTTGGCAAACTTGGCCGTCTTTTCGACTCTGCGTTTACGATGTGCCTGCCGCTGATCCACCTCTTTATTCTCGGCATAAGGGTTATCACCAGAGCGGAATTCGATCCGAATGGGAGTACCCATAATTTTCAAAACCTTACGAAAGGTATTTTCCAGATAACGACGATACGCCGCTGGAACACGCTCAGTCTGATTACCGTGAATGATAATGGTTGGCGGATTCATCGCACCAGCATGACAATAGCGAAGCTTGATTCTGCGATTATTGACCATGGGAGGCTGATGCTCTTTAACAGCATCTTCCAGAATACGGGTCAGACGGTTAGTTGATAACTTATTAGTCGCTGCCTCATACGCTTCTTCAATAGAATCGTAGAGGTTCCCAACACCGGTACCGTGCTTCGCTGAAATCATGTGAATACGAGCATAATTGATAAAGCCGAGGCGTCTCTTCAACTCCTCCTTAACATTAGTTTTCTGCTCTTCTTCCATGCCATCCCATTTATTGAGGGCAATCACCACGGCACGACCGGCATCCAGGACAAAGCCAAGCAGATGCAGATCCTGTTCAACAATGCCTTCGCGGGCATCCAGAACCAGAACCACTACATTGGCGTCTTCAATGGCCTGCAACGTCTTGATCACCGAAAACTTTTCGATGGATTCAGACACTTTGCCCCGTCGGCGCACACCTGCAGTATCAATCAGCGTATAATCCTGACCAAAGCGTTCATAAGGAATATAAACACTGTCACGGGTCGTTCCCGCCTGATCATAGACCACAACACGGTCTTCACCCAGCATACGGTTGACCAGAGTAGACTTACCCACGTTTGGTCTACCGACAATACCAATCTTTATGCCTCGGGGCTTAACCGAAGCCTCATCTGACTCATCAGTCTCCCCATCGCTACACTCCAGCAACACGTTATTGATCATGTTACTGACGCCACGACCATGAACCGCTGCGATATGATAAGCCCCACCTATACCCAGAGAAGCAAAATCAGTTTCAGCCTGCTCAGCATCAACCCGATCGACCTTATTTAGTACCAGGTGGTATTTTTTCCCCTGCTTACGAAGATGCAAGGCGATCATTTCATCGGCAGCGGTCAAACCTGCCCGGGCATCCACCAGAAATAACACCACATCCGCTTCATTAATAGCGAGTAGAGACTGTTCCGCCATAGCAGAATCAATCCCCTCTTCATCACCAGAGATACCACCCGTATCAATGACAATGTAAGGGTGCGAGCCAACCTTACCCTCGCCGTATTTCCGGTCACGGGTCAACCCGGCCACATTCGCAACTAAAGCATCGCGAGAGCGGGTCAATTGGTTAAACAGGGTGGACTTGCCAACATTCGGCCTGCCCACCAGGGCAATAACAGGTACCATAAGTTTTACCACAAATACAAAAATACGCAGACAATGCGCCGGTTACTGCATGAAATACCAGTAAAACCGAAATTGAAAACGGGCTGAATCCGGTTAGGGATTCAGCCCGACAACTTTCTCCACCAACTTATTCCACCACCTTTTTCCATCAAGAATGGTGAACAGTCAGTCGCTGTTTACTCAGAAGCCTTTTCTTTCAAGGCTACCAACTCGCCATCTGCTGTCAGTACCAGAATCAGCTCTCCATCAACGAGAGGCTGAGCCTTAATAGCAGAAGAGTCCACTTTAAAACGGCCCGCCTGACTACCATCAACCTGAGATAGCAAGTGGACATAACCCTCGCCATCACCCACGACCACGTAGCTACTGAATGCTGCGGGTGCTGATAACTGACGGAATTCGAAATCTTCCTGACGCCAGTTAGATGCACCGGTTCTCTGATCAATGGAGCTGACATAGCTGTCTTCGCTGCTCAGGTAAATAGAGCCGAAACCGTCCGTCATGGATTCATAACTGGACAGTTCTTTTGTCCAGCGAACCCGACCGGTATAGAGGTCCAGACCAGCGACATTGCCCTGAAAACTGACAAAGAAAATGGTGTCACCAATAATCAGTGGAGCACCTTTGATATCAACCATCCGTTCAAGTTCGGTACTGCCTTTTGGTGCAGCAACTCGAGAACTCCAGAGAGGAGCGCCATTTTCCAGTCGGAAAGCTTTTGCTTCACCACTGGCAAACCCTGCAAACACAGCTTCACGGAACATCAATGGTGAGGCAGATCCTCTCAGAGTCAGGGCTGGCTGAAGTGCTTCCTGACGCCAGAGATACTTGCCAGATTCTGCATCTAGCACTGTGAGGCGGTCGTCAATACTCTGAACGGCAACATAGAGCCCATCGGTAACAGGAGCACTGAGAATCTCGCTACTTACCCGTGCTCTCCAAAGCTCATCACCGGATTCCTGCTTCAGAGCTATTACTTCACCATCCAGTGTACCCAACAGAACCATACCAGCATAGGCACTGACACCACCACCGATCCGGGTATTGAGTTTTTTCTTCCAGACTTCCTTTCCAGTGTCACGCTCCAGTGCATATACAGAGCCTTCAGCGCCAGACACAAAGACCTTATCACCGTCCATTGCTGGCTTCAGGCTCTCAAAACGATTACCAACACCTTTGCCAACACCTCTGGACCACACCTTAACCAGTTGTATCTTTTCTTCCGCAATCGTCTGGAGAGGTTTAGGAGTTCTTACCTCCTCTTCATCCGATGAAAAAAGACTGCATGCAGAGAGCCCCAGCATCAGCAGAAGAATTAAAGAACCCCTGAATAACCTCTCCATTACGTTACCCCTCCTGAGGTGCCATTGCTGCCAAATCATCCAATTTGAGTTGCAGCAATGGACGGTTCAAGCCATTATCCTGTGCTGCATCGACTGCTTTCTGGTATGCCACTTCTGCCTGTTTGCGATCCCCAAGGGCAAGATATGCATCCCCTTTTGCAGACTCCACCGTTGCCTCATAAGACTTGCCTGCACTCAGTTTGGTCAGAATATCAAGCGCCTGCTGGCCATTCTCGGATGACTCGCTCAACAGGACACGTGCAAGTCGAACGCTGGCCATTGTCTGAACTTCAGCCGCTGGTTTATGCATCAGCACCCACTCAAGAGAAGCCCGGGCAGCACTCAATTGATTATCCTGAACTTGCTGCTGAGCCAGAAAGAGCGTTGCAAACGCTGCATATTGGCTATCTGCATAATCATTCTGTAGCGAAGAAACAACATGCCCTACCGTCGCCTTCTGCTCTTCGGTCAAAGGTGCTGCAAACTGTGCCTGCTGCTCCAGAGACAAAGTATCCAGCAAATTCTGATAAAGCGAAGAAGCTTCAGAGATTTCCTGATGCTGAGTTTTTTGCCAGTAGTTATAGCCGGAAACAGCCGCCAGTGTAATGGCAACTCCCAGCACAACAGGCTGACCATAGTCTTTCCATAGATTCTTAAGCAGTTCTACCTGCTCTTCATCAGATTGGTAACTCACCCTTTACTCCTGACTTCTTTCCTGAAAACCGTTAACAGAGCGCTCTTCTCAACAAGCAGCGTACTGAACAGCAGCATTCTATAATACTTTCTGCAAATATTCGGCCATATCGGCGATTGGCAGCTGCTGCTGGGCACTATCAGTTCTCAACGACTTGACAGTTACCATACCCGAACCGAGCTCATCTTCACCCAGAATGAGAGCATAGGCAGCACCGCTGCGATCCGCACGCTTCATTTGAGCTTTAAATCCGCCACCACCGCAATTCATCAGAATCTTAAGCTCTGGCAGTGCATCACGCAGTCGCTCCACAACTGGCAGAACTCTATGAACAACACCATCACCAACAGCAACGACAGCCACATCTACCCGATTAGAGACACTTTCCGGCAGTAACTGAAGGGTTTCCAACATCAATACCAGACGCTCAATACCCATGGCAAAGCCAACGGCAGGCGTGGGCTTTCCACCAAGCATCTCAACCAGTGCATCGTATCGGCCACCAGCACATACCGTACCCTGAGATCCCAGACTGTCGGTTACCCATTCGAAGACGGTTCTTCCGTAGTAATCAAGACCGCGCACCAGTCGCGGGTTAACTCGATAGGCAATACCCGCCTCATCCAGAATCTGCTTCAACCCGGTAAAGTGAACCCGGGATTCTTCATCCAGATAGTCGAACAGTTCAGGTGCCCCGGCAACAATTTTCTGAGTGTTGCGGTCCTTACTGTCAAGGATTCTCAATGGGTTAATGGTCAGCCGACGACGACTGTCTTCATCAAGCTCTGACTCATAGTCCTTAAGGTACGCCACCAATGCTTCACGGTAACGAACACGGGCTTCCAGAGTACCCAGGGTATTCAGCTCCAGGGTTACATGTTCCGACAAACCAAGCTTCTGCCAGAACCGGGCAGTCATCATGATCATTTCTGCATCAATATCTGGCCCAGTCATGCCGTAGGCTTCAACACTGATCTGGTGGAACTGGCGATAGCGGCCTTTTTGAGGACGCTCATAGCGAAACATGGGACCTGAAGTCCACAAACGTTGAACCTGATTGTAAAACAGTCCCTGCTGAATACCGGCACGCACAACTCCGGCAGTAGCCTCAGGGCGGAGTGAGAGCTTGTCACCATTGCGATCTTCAAAGGTGTACATCTCTTTCTCAACAATATCCGTTCCGGAGCCAATCCCCCGGCTGAACAGAGCAGAGCTTTCAACAACCGGAATTCGGATTTCCTGATAACCATAAGTTGTCAGGACAGAGCGTACCTGCTGCTCAAGGTACTGCCAGACCGGTGTCTGTTCGGGAAGAATGTCATTCATCCCGCGAATGGCTTGAAGCTGCTTGCCCAAGTTCAAATGCCCTCTAACCTAAAAAATATCACCCGACCCCATTGGAATGGGAGATATGGCTTGAAAATGGGCAACTATAACCGTTAAGGCCTTTCTGTGACAATCCCACCGTCCTCTCATAAAAGGATGCCCATGGCAGTGAAGAGTAAAGATCACAGAAAGGATTGGAATTTCAGAGAGTTAATTTACCCCTGTCCATTGCCAGTCAATAAGACACTGGCAACTCGGGTACTCGAGTTGGGTCTGGCTACAGGCTTGCCATCATAAACGATATTTTGCACACCTGGGGTATTACCAAACCGAACACTGACCGGTGGAAAAACATCCAGACTAATTGAAGAACCTGCTTTCTGCACAGCAGATACAAGGACCTCACCGGTGGCATCCTTGATTTCTACCCAGCAATCCTGTGAGAAATCAATGACGAGGGGTTTGCCAAGCCCGAGAACTGTTTTTTTGACATCATCATCGGCAGTAACATCCACGATCTCAGCACTATCGACGGCAATTGGCGGAAATTCCGGCCTTTCTTCTACCTGCTCAGACTCCTGCTCTACAACTACAGAAGGATCAGAAGAGGCTCTTTCCTCAACAACCGTTGCTTCTACTTCAAGATCTGTTTCCAGAGGAGTATTCTCCACGGCCTCCAGATATTCAGGCAGTTGTTCGGACACCTCTTCAATGATGGCAACCTCTGCTGCTGGCTCAGCATCCAGCCAGTTATTCCAGAGGTAGTAGCTCAAACCACCCAGCGACACGACCAGCAGCAATGCGAGCGCATGAGCCGGAGAGGGTGTACTGTGAGCACGTAACGGTTTTACCTTTTTGGAACCCTGCAAACGGGGAGTATCAAGCCCATCATTACCAATAAAATGGTCAAAATCCTTTACCAGATCTTCACCACTGAGACCTACCAGTCTGGCATAGTTCCGGATGTAACCACGCACGAAAGCGGCCTGCGGCAGTACGTCAAACGTACTCTCTTCAATAGCTCTTACATAGCTTTCAGTAATCTTCAGATGTTCTGCAACTTCCGGAATAGAGAGCCCTTGGCTATTACGAGCCTGGGCAAGCACAGCACCCGGAGAAACCGGCTGAATGGCTTCTTCTTGCTGAGTATCCTGATCACTCATAACCCAATCGACTCCGATATTGCTTCAGCTCCATAGAGCCGGGATAAAGTCTTTCCAGCTGTAACCCATAACTGGCGGCCTTACTTTGAGCACCATTTGCAGTTGCCAGCTCAATACCCAACAACAGACTACGGGCGCTCTGATCAGACACTTCATCAAAGGCCTGATAGTGCTGCCACCCCTTGTAGAGATTACCTTCATCTTTGTAGATAGCAGCAAGCTCAAGATTTGCTCTTGGCAGATTGCTATTCAGACGCAAAGCTCGAATAAAGTGCTCAACAGCCAATTCAGATTTACCCAGACGCAGGGCCACTATACCCATATTTTCAAAGGTACGACTGCGTTGGGAATAAGAGACATCCTGTGAAGCAAGCTCAAACTGGCGGTAAGCTTCTTTGAGCCTGTTTTTGGAGAAAAGGAAAGCACCAAAATTGTTGCGTACATCAGAGGCCTCGGGATCAATGGAAAGCGCCCTGTTGAACGCCTTCTCTGCCAGTTGGTCTTCTCCTTGTCTCTGATAAGCCATACCTAGCATACCGTGAACATCGGGAGAGTCAGGCTCTATCTCCAGTGCTCTCTGCAGAGGTTTAACCGCCCTTTCAGAATAACCTCCCTGGAGATAACCCCTGGCAAGATTCATGTAATCCACCACTGCCCTGCTCTCATTGACAGGCCGGCCGTCAGTGGTGACACAGCCAGTCAGTACCAGTGATACAGAAAACAGTAATGCAATGGGCCTCAATCTGACTCCCATGCTCATCCCCACATTTGCAAATTTTGAATAAGTCTGTGAGGCTGCCCGGGAATAGCAGCCGTCCATTGTGATGATGGCAGTATTTCCCAAGCAGTCTCTTAAATCTGTCTGGCTGCTATGTAGCGCTCACTGCGACGGGTTTTATCCATCACATTGCCAACCAGCTGACCGCAGGCTGCACCGATATCATCACCTCTTGTCTTTCTAACGGTGACATTAAATCCTGCCAGCTGCAAACTTTCCTGAAAACGTCTCACTGCATTGTTACTGGGTCTTTCATATCCTGAATGAGGAAATGGGTTGAAAGGAATCAGATTCAATTTACAGGGCACATCTTTCAGCAAAGCAACCAGCTGCCGGGCATGCTCAGGCTGATCATTAACACCAGCAAGTAGCGTATATTCGATCGTAACGACCCGCTTGCTATCCGTCAAACTGTTCATGTAATGATGAATCGCATCAAGCAGCTGATCCAGCGGATACTTCCGATTGATTGGAACCAGCTGATTTCTCAGCTCATTATTAGGCGCATGCAGAGAAACGGCCAGTGAAACATTAGACACTTCACTCAACTTTCTCAGTGCTGGCACTACACCCGAAGTACTCAACGTCACCCGTCGTTTTGAAAGTCCATAACCAAGGTCATCCATCATCAGATCCATGGCGTCAACAACGTTATCAAAGTTCATCAATGGCTCGCCCATACCCATCATCACCACATTGGTAATGGAACGATCCATTTTTGCGGGCACATTGCCAAAGTGACGGGCAGCCACCCACACCTGGCCAATAATTTCAGCGACAGTCAGATCTGAGTTAAACCCCTGTTTGCCGGTAGAGCAAAAGCTACAATCCAGAGAACATCCAGCCTGGGAGGAAACGCATAATGTTCCACGGCCATTATCAGGGATAAATACGGTTTCAACACAACTGCCACTGGCTACGCGAACGATCCACTTACAGGTGCCATCTTCAGAAAAATGGCTACTGACCACCTCTGGCCCGCGAATTTCTGCTTTCGCTTTGAGCAGCTCACGAAGTGACTTACTGATATTGCTCATCTCGTCGAAGCTATCGACGCGATGATGATGAATCCACTTCAAAACTTGTTCTGCACGGAATTTTTTCTCACCAATACTGAGAAAAAAAGCTTCCATTTTTTTACGGGAAAGGCCCAGCAAATTAACTTTTGCTTCTTTACTTGATAGCTCGCCAGCCAGTTCGCTGGCCTGATCGATAGATGGCTCGATCAATTCTGACATCTTTTTAATACCTCAAAGCCACCAGAAGGTCTCCCCCCTGATGGCTCGTACATTCACGCTAAGCCCCACACACTGTCCGACTGCTACAGCAGCCAGATTCAGATTATCGAGTTCTGGGGCAAATCTCCGAATCCTCGAAGAAGTAGGCCACTTCACGCTCAGCAGACGCTGCCGAGTCAGATCCATGTACCGCATTTTCATCGATGGTTTCAGCAAAATCGGCCCGAATAGTGCCTTCAGCGGCTTCTTTCGGGTTAGTGGCTCCCATCAACTCCCGGTTCAATGCTACCGCATTCTCCCCTTCAAGGACGGACACAACAACAGGTCCGGAAGTCATGAAAGCAACCAGGTCATTATAAAACGGACGCTCTTTGTGCTCAGCATAAAAGCCACCAGCCAGCTCCTCAGAAAGATGGAGCATTTTGGTTGCCACAACATTTAATCCGGCCTGCTCAAATCGAGCAAGGATTTTACCGATGACACTCTTGGCTACTGCATCAGGTTTTATAATGGATAAAGTGCGCTCTACCGCCATTACGATCTCCAGATTGTCATTTTCGTGCCCTTTCGGGATTGTTATTACTTATTAAAAACGTACGACTCTCTCAACTGTCCATAGCTGGAGTTCTGGCAGCATTGTATACAATAGAGTCGATAGTGTCAGTCCTTTAGACCTAAAGGTTACAAAAAAACAGCGTTTAAGCACTCTTCAGGTTTTACAAACAAGGGCCTGCATGAGGATCATTGGCCGGTGAAAGATGATAGAAAAAACAAACCTTTTCCGTATTACCACCAAGCCTTTCAAACGTTCTCTCTATCAAGAATTACAGCTTTCAGGAAGCAGACACTCTGGCTGCAACCCTTCCCTCCCAGGATTCGTGGTAACGGCCAAGGTGATGATACGGAGTTACCAAAACAACAGGCGTACCATTGATATGTGGCAGCTGACCACCCCAGGCAAGCTCATAGAGTTTTTTCAAATCATCCACATCCTCTCTGGTCAACTGAGACTTCTCTCCATAATTCATGATACTGAACGGATTGTGATGACCGAAGATTTCACTGGGCCATGCCTTCTCGCTGATCTGGGCAAAGAAATGGCGTAGACCAAAAATATGACCAGTCTCATGAGTCAAGGTGTTGATCTGCTCCTGCCGACTTAGAGAGAACATAACCGGATAAAGCTCTAAATGATGCCGACCGGAATCCGGAAAAAATGCCCGCGCCAAAACACAACCGTGTTCACTGCAATCGTCGGCATGTCGCACAACAACCTCGAAATCCCAGGTATCTGATCGCTCACTGAATTTGACCGGCGCTGCAGCCCCCCACGCCAGCAATGCTTCAGACAGCAGCTTTCGAACAGTACGCTTGACTGCATTTGGATGCTGAAAAAAACTCACCGCATGCTCATTAAATCGCCAGCGAAGATTGACACCCTCAGCCCAGAGAGGAATGAAACCCTCTGATGCATCCAGCACTAACTCTTCAGGGTTACGCCCCCTGGGAGTAGAGAAACCGCGATGATCAGTGATGCAGATTTTCTCATCACCATAAGAGTGTACGGATGATAAAACCGGAAGTGACAATGAATCCTCATCAGCTCGCAGGGCAAACACCTGACCTGCTTTGGGCGAATGATCAGAATTCATGATTTCACCTCCAGTAGCTCTGGCAAGCCATTCGAAATCCAGACACAAAAGTTCCATGACCTGCTGGCGCTTTCTGAGCCACCAAGCCTCACAACGAAACATCAATAGCCCCGAAAGAAGATCAAAGCGAGGTCGTACTTTCAGGGAATATAAAAAATGCCTCTAAAGAGGCATTTTCATAGTATAGGGGAGCAAAATAAAAAAATGATAAAAATTCTAATTCAATCAACCCATTAACAGTTTTTTCAGCGCACCCCGGACAGGCTGAGCGTCATTACAAATCAGACAAAAATTGATATCAGTCTTCTGATTCTTCTATCCATGCCATCTGAATAGCTTCGAGTATTTTTTCGCCGCACCGATCTGGATCATCCTCAAAGCCTTCAAGCGCAAGCACCCAGCTTCTCAGATCAACATAATTTATAAACCTGGGATCTACATCTGGATAGGCTTCATAGAGTTCAATGGCTACATCATAAACATCTGTCCACTTTAAACTCATTTTTCTGCTCCATAATTATTCTAATGCCCGCTCAAGAGAACCCAAACGGGCTGAAGACAAATATTCAGTGCCGTTCAGAGACCTGATTTATCGTGTACTTGGGAATTTCAACCACCAGTTCTTTGTCACCCACCACCGCCTGACAGCTCAACCGGGATTCCGGCTCCAGCCCCCAGGCTTTATCCAGCATATCTTCCTCCAGCTCATCCGGCTCATCCATGCTGTCAAACCCCTCCCGAACAACCACATGACAGGTTGTACAGGCACAGGACTTTTCACAGGCATGCTCAATTTCAATACCGTTTTGCAAGGCCGCATCACAGATGGTGACACCCGGCTCTACCTCAATAACAGCACCTTCCGGGCATAGGTCTTCATGGGGAAGAAAAACGAGTCGAGTCATAATCAGAACTCCTCCAAATCATCTACTTTCTGTCCGGAAAGAGCCTGGCGAATCCCCTGATTCATTCGACGGGCAGCAAATTCCTCACTGGACTTACCAATACGTTCAATTTCACTGGCAATCGACTTCGCGTTACCAGCCTGACGACACTGCTTTAACGACTCAAGATCTTCCAATAAAGTAGTATATTCACTTTCACTCAACAGACTCTCGCCATCCTTTTCCAGCGCAACCGTCAGCGCCTCAACAACACGATCCGCTTCTACCTGCTGTTCACGCAGAGCTCGCAGATCTTTATCATCACCAGCGTGCTCAAAAGAATCTTTCAACATTCGGGAGATATCCGCATCACTCAGGCCGTAAGACGGTTTAACCTGGATACTGCTTTTGACACCGGTAGATAACTCTTCTGCAGCAACACCAAGAAGTCCATCAGCATCTACCTGAAAAGTCACACGAATCTTGGCCCCTCCAGCCGGCATGGGAGGAATTCCACGCAACTCAAAACGGGCAAGAGAACGATTATCCCGAATCAATTCCCGCTCACCCTGAAATACATGAATAGCCATTGCAGTCTGGCCATCTTTGTAGGTCGTAAACTCCTGGGCTCGACTGACAGGAATAGTGGTATTGCGATGGATCACCTTTTCCATCAGACCACCCATGGTTTCCAGGCCAAGTGAGAGCGGAATAACATCCAGAAGAAGCATATCTTCTGCTGATTTATTTCCAGCCAGAACATTCGCCTGAAGAGCTGCACCAACAGCAACCACCTTATCAGGGTCTATTGATGTCAACGGCTGCCTGCCGGAAAACCCTTCAACCCTTTCACGAACCCTGGGCACACGGGTAGAACCACCCACCATAACCACTTCATCAATCTCATTCGCTTTCAGTCCGGCATCCCGGAGTGAACGCTTGAACGCGCGGATCGTACGATCAATCAATGGGTCTACCAGCTCGTCGAACTGCTCACGGGAAAGCGTGCCACTCCACTCACCAAAGCCGACCTTGACTTCAGGCCCAACAGTCAGAGCCTCTTTAACCCGACAAGCTTCGACCATTGCTTCCCGAAGTTGCAGTGAGTTAATTGAGGATTCATCAACCCCCGCTTCACGAAGCATCCAGCGCGCCACCATCCGATCAAAATCATCACCACCCAGCGCTGTATCACCGCCGGTAGCCATGACCTCAAAAACACCCTTTTCCAGGCGAAGAATAGAAATATCGAAGGTGCCACCACCCAGATCATAAACCGCTATAACCCCCTGTCCGCCCTGATCCAGACCATAAGCCACAGCCGCTGCCGTTGGCTCATTCAGCAAGCGATACACGTTCAAACCCGCAAGCTTTGCGGCATCTTTTGTCGCTTGTCGCTGGGCATCATCAAAATAGGCTGGCACAGTAATTACAGCACCATCCAGCTCTCCACCCAGAGTATCTTTTGCACGACCAACCAGTGAACGTAGAATCTCGGCTGAAACTTCAACAGGGCTGACATCCCCACGACGGGTTTTGATAAAAGGCATCCCTTCACTCTGCCCCTGGGGAGCAGTAACAAATCGATACGGTAAAACCCCACCGAGGGAATCAACATCTTCCAGACCGCGTCCCATCATCCTTTTGACAGAAACAATCGTATTTTCCGGATCAATCAGAGATGAGTTTTTTGCAGGAACACCAACCTCAACACCCAGCTCACCATAGTGAACCACGGAAGGTAATGTGTGCTGCCCGTCGATATCGGGAAGTGTCTCAGCAACACCTGAACGGACAGTAGCTACCAGAGAGTTGGTGGTCCCCAAGTCTATGCCCACCGCCCGCTTGTATTGATGTGGTTCGGGAGCCTGTCCCGGCTCAGAAATCTGCAGTAACGCCATACCTGCCTCTTCTCTTCCTAAATTAGCCGTCCAACAACTCGGATTCCAGCTGTTCCAGTTCAGCCGCCAGCTTTACCATGAACTGCATCTTTCTTACAACCGTTTCCGCTTGATCCAGATCCAGCTCTTCGCCTGCCTCCCAGAAACCTTCAAACTGCTTGAGATAGGTATCAAGATCGTGATCAACCCGATCAACCAGCCGTTCAAGCTCCTGCTCAGGGTTTGCGTGTGATCTAATATCAGAAAGTGCCTCACGCAACGCCATCTGCTCCATCAGGAACTGTGGATCCATAATGGTGTTGCGCTCCATATCAACATCACGACCAGCAATCTTCAAAAGGTAAATAGCCCTTTTTAGCGGCTGCTTCAGAGTATTAAATGCTTCGTTAACATGAGAGGCATACTGCACCGAAAGACGCTGCTGACGCTCACCATCTCCAGCAAAACGGTCTGGATGCACCGCTCTCTGCAGCGCCCGATACTGACTGGAAAGCTGCTGCTGATCGACCTGACAGGAAACAGGCAATTCAAAAAGTTCAAAATAGTTCTTGGTTAAATCAACCACAGCGCACTCAAACCCCAAGTCAATAATAATACCAATTGCATTTTCCAAACCCCGCCACCATGGCGAGCTGAACAGAAACCCTGCATTGAAGCTCCTCGCCATAGCGATGGATATGACTCGTCACTTCGACCTTGCCTTTCCGTCCAGCTCACCATGCCCATAACGAGTTTAGAAAACTGAATTGGTATAACACATTAGAAAATACTCATTATTAACTGAGCACTTTCTCAAAAATAAGGCCCGACCAGTATGAACCAGCCGGGCCAGAAGGCAGATCAAAACTCTCAACCAGCACTTGTTTGACAGAACCAGAGAAGCCCATAAAGAACTGCTTATCTGTCAGCCAGCGTCCACGTTAAAGCTTTCACCGCAACCACACTCACTGGCAGCATTTGGATTGTTAAACTGTAAGCCTTCATTAAGCCCTTCTTTGACAAAGTCCAGCTCAGTACCGTCCAGGTAAACCATACTTTTCGGGTCAATAAACACTTTCACTTCGTGATCTTCAAAAACCTGATCACCATCATCAACCACATCCACAAATTCCAGGACGTAAGCCATACCAGAGCAGCCAGAAGTACGCACACCCAGTCGAATGCCCAGTCCTTTACCCCGACGGGAAAGCTGACCTTTGATATGACGGGCAGCCGCTTCGGTTACGGTAATTGCCATTAAATACTCCATCCACTTCCGGGAAAACCACGGCTTACCCGGCTATAAATCTGTTCTGCTTAACTACGGGTCATGCTTACATGACAACTCTGAAACATATCAGGCAGCTGGAGCCGCATCATCATGCTTCTGTTTACCCCGGTAATCGTCAATGGCTGCTTTGATAGCATCTTCCGCCAGAACAGAACAGTGAATTTTTACCGGTGGCAGCGCCAACTCTTCAGCAATATCGGTATTCTTGATGGTTGCTGCTTCATCCAGCGTCTTACCTTTCATCCATTCTGTCGCCAGAGAACTGGAAGCAATAGCAGAACCGCAACCATAGGTTTTGAAGCGGGCATCTTCAATCACACCCTCATCATTGACCTGAATCTGAAGACGCATAACGTCACCGCATGCTGGAGCACCGACCATACCTGTACCGACACTCTGAGAGTCCTGGTCGAGCTTACCTACGTTACGAGGATTCTCGTAGTGATCGATAACCTTTTCGCTGTATGCCATTTTTCTCTCCTCCAGGGCAGCACACTTCAGTGCACTACCCCTAAATTCAGTTAACTCTGAGCCCGTTAGTGCGCAACCCATTCAACCTGGCTTAAATCAACACCATCTTTGTACATATCCCAGAGCGGAGAAAGTTCTCTCAGTTTCGTAACCGCTTCTCTGATCTCTGATACTGCGTGATCCACTTCAGCCTCTGTCGTAAACCGCCCCAGACTGATTCTCAGGGAACTGTGGGCAAGCTCATCACTCAACCCCAGCGCCCTGAGTACATAGGAAGGCTCAAGACTGGCAGAAGTGCAGGCCGATCCAGACGAAATGGCAAGATCTTTCAGGGACATCATCAGGGATTCCCCTTCAACAAAGGCAAAACTGATATTCAGAATGCCAGGAACCCGCTGCTCCAGCGAACCATTAACATGCACTTCTTCCAGATCTGAAATCTGCGAAAGCACTCTGTCTTTTAATTGTTCCAACCGAGCCTTTTCTGCATCCATCTCTGAAGCAGCGATTCGACACGCCTCACCGATACCCACGATCTGGTGCGTCGGCAGAGTACCGGAACGCATACCACGCTCATGTCCGCCACCATGCATCTGAGCCTCAAGACGCACACGTGGCTTACGACGAACATAAAGGGCACCTATACCCTTAGGACCATAGAGTTTGTGAGCGGATATAGAAAGCAGGTCAACCTTCATCGCTTCCATATCCAGAGGAATCTTACCGGCACTCTGGGCAGCATCGACATGAAAGATAATTTTCCGAGAGCGCGTCAAGTCTCCAATGGCTTCAATATCATTGATAACGCCAATCTCATTGTTGACGTGCATCAAGCTAACCAGAATTGTGTCATCACGGAGAGCCTTTTCCACCATCTCAGGAGTAATCACACCATCACTGTCGGGATCCAGGTAGGTAACTTCATAACCTTCCCGCTCAAGCTGACGACAGGTATCCAGTACCGCCTTGTGCTCGATTCGTGAAGTGACAATGTGCTTACCCTTTTTGCTGTAAAAGCGGGCCACACCTTTAATGGCAAGGTTATCAGACTCTGTTGCACCAGAAGTCCAGACAATCTCTCTCGGGTCTGCATGAATAAGGTCTGCAACCTGACGACGCGCATCTTCAACAGCTTCCTCAGCGCGCCAGCCGAAAACGTGGGAACGCGAAGCCGGATTACCGAAATTACCTTCAAGAGAGAGGCACTGAATCATCTTCTCAGCCACTCTCGGGTCAACCGGTGTTGTTGCGGAATAATCGAGATAAATAGGTAATTTCATCTGGTACATCTCCAGGCGGTCAGTACGCTCAATGCCCTTGATTCGCAAAGGGTTAAAATCATCATGCCTCTACACCAAACGCTCTTTATTACAAAGAGTCCTCATAGAATGGTGTCAGCGGCAATTTTGTTGTCCTGCTGCTCATCCTGGCGAATGGCAACACTTTGCACTTCCCTGCGCGCTACAAGATCAGCCAAGCTGATCCCTCCAAGAAACGAATGAATCTGCTCGCTTAAATCCTGCCACAGGTGATGGGTCAGACACGTTACGCCTTTCTGACAGCCACCAGAGCCCCGGCACTTAGTCGCGTCTACCGATTCATTGACTGCATCAATCACCTGAGCGACATAAATCGCTTCAGTACCACGACTTAACCGATATCCTCCCCCGGGCCCACGCACACTGCAAACCAAATCCCCACGACGAAGCCTGGAAAACAGCTGCTCAAGGTAAGAGAGAGAGATTCCCTGACGATCTGATATATCCGCGAGAGAAACCGGCCCCTGATCGGCATGAAGTGCCAGATCCAGCATGGCAGTCACCGCATAACGTCCTTTGGTCGTCAATCTCATACAGCATCTCTCTTGCTATTAAGGCAGAGTTATCACTCTTGTATCAGTCCCCAAGCACTTTAAGCCTATGATTCTTAACTGCGACTCTCCCGGCAGCAGAATCCACATAGGCTCAAGCTATCTTTGTGGAATTATGAAATACCTTAGCAAAATAGTCAACTATTAGAGATAAAACCGGAGCAGATAATCAAACTATGTGTAAATATCAAAAGATTTTAAAAAACAGCTTCATATAATTTTTCGGCATTTTATAGAAAGTTAAGGGAACTTTCAAAAACTCAGCCTAACAAACATCCGACATCTGCAATACCCAAAGGGATTTGCGCTATAACCCCACTGAAAAACCTATGTACCCCAGTACATACATTGGGATTTCGCCAAAATAACTACCGAATAATTATCACAGGATCAGTTATATGGACTCATTCAGCTTCTCAAGCTCGGGCGCCAAGACCAAAACAATTCCAAGCCCGGATAGACACCCACCACCTGAATCAGGAACAGACCACTCCCTTGTATTAAGCCATGGTAGATCTGTTGATAAACATAGAAATACTCCATCAAGCAATCCCAGCACCCAAGATCAAAAGAGCCCACGGAAACAAGTCCTAGAGCGTGAAACCAGAGCACATACACCCACCAGCCGTTCAGATACTGCCACAGCGGAGACAAACTCTAGCCAGCCCAACTCTCCTTCTACAACCAGAAGCAACGCTGCGACCACAACAAATAATTCAGGTTTGACTAGAGGACGAATAAAAGAATCTGATCTTTCGCAACCAGGAGCTTATACAAAACTCAGTGAATTCCAGCTACACATACTCCATGGCAATTTAAAAAATAAGTGTTTCTTCGACGACAAAAGACAGGTTATTGCCTGTCTGCCAAATTCAGAAGATTGCTATGTGCCTGCTAGACGAATCTGGGAAATAAAAGCAGGAGGGGCTAACGAGGCTCATCCCTATTATTCGGAACATAAGGCACAATATAAAATCTGGGCTGCCACAGGTGAGAAAAATACCGAGAGCAGTCCCCCCCAACCATTCAGCCAGAGTAATAACAGACCCGGATCAACAACAGTTTTAACATCAAAACCAACACGATCACCTGACACTCCCTCTACAGAACAACCATCAAGGAGTGCTCTTGCTTCTGCCACCTGCAAGCCAAAATTTTCTGACACCTCACCCAGCCGCCATCTATCTCATAAACCTAACAGCCCAACAGGCCAGACTCTAGAGCCTATCGAAAAAATGGCTACAAGACTTGGTGCCCCCCCAGAAAAGATAGCGATAGTTTTGCGCATAAGCGAAACTCCCGCGGAATTCATTAATAATTACGGCCTACTTTGCAAGACACAACCAAATAGAGTAGTCATTCAAGAAGTAGAAAAGTACTTTGCAAACGCCAAGGCTGCATCTATGCATGTGGAGTCTGTTGTTGAGCAGCTTATCCCTCCAAAACTGAAGAACCCCATCCTCTTACACACACTCAGCCTTCTTTTGCGGGCACAAACAACCATCAAAGATTGCCATCAGCATTATAAAACTCTTTGCTTTTTAGTAGGGTTGGACGAAGGCATACCTCTCAACATAACTGGCTTTGGCGTGGCACGCAAAGTCATCATGGAAAGAGCTGAACTTATTGAGTCCATCACTGACGATCAACTAAGAGACAATCAAGCTCATCTGAAAAATCTTCTCGTTGCTGCAGAAAGGCCATGTATCGAAGAAACAGAGAATCAATCAGGTCATGGGGATGAAACAGATGAGTTAGAGCGTAGAAAGCTGGCAATGAGAACTACCCAGAAAGAATTAGAAGCTCTTAGGAGTCTGTTAGCAGACCGCCAAACGTCCAGCTCAGCGGAGCTCATACAAAGAAAACGTGAGGTACAGGCTCAAGCTTCTGCACAATTACCGGAAAGCATTCAGAATTGGCTTACCGAACCTGAAGCAGAAGTTAAACGGTTACGAGTATGCATAAAAAGCAAAGAACAGGAACTCAAAGAGAAAACAGGGTGGCACGATGACCTTGCTAAGAAGATAGGCCAGGAGCTAGCCAGGGACGTTAGCCGGGATACCACCAAAGTAGAAAATATTTCTACAAAAACACGACCATCGGTTTTACAGGAAAAGTATAGCCAGCTTACATTTCAGACTGCTTCAACTGTAAAAGGTGCTCACTTAAGAGGCAGTGCACACACGAGAAATGAGGCAATCATGGAGGTCTATAAATTTTGTTATGATCAATTCAAAATCGGGAATCCAGCCTATCAAGAATTCACTGCATGTGTATTAAGGGAAGCTATCGGCAAAACCAATGCATCAACAGTATTGGGCTACCACAATCTGGCAGAGATCTGTAGAAATCCGAGAGCTTTTGGACTACGCCCTCCTCATTTACCAACGCCATTGCAAGTCACCACAATACATGAAACGGCACCCATGCAAGCACTTAAAGGCTTAATGGTCAGCAATCTCGATGAACATTCCAGCAATACCAAAATATTAGGAAAATACAGAGAGAAATGTGTCGCCTCAGTAAATGCCATATTTAAAAAGGATGCCCCACAAGGTGTTTTAACATCGGACTCACACGGTTTTATTGAAGAAGTATTACTGTTGTGCGCCGGTATGCAAGCACAGCAGCCTCCAATGGAATTAGAATTTAATCTCCCTCAGGAAGCCATAACAAATCCAACCACCTTTGTTGAGATGGCTGATACAGAAGGAAAATATAAACTATTACCCTTCCGCGGAATGCATGATAAAACTGTTAAAGCTTTTGCCTTCCAATACTTAGAGCCAACATTAAAGCATCGTGAAACCGTCTTGGAACAAGGCCGAATCCAGTGCATTCCAATAACAAACGATCATTTTAGAAGCCTCCAAATGCATGTCGAGAGGGGGGAAGTCTTTTTCAACGATGACCTGAAAGCACTTACCTCTCTGGATGAACGTTATTATTTTTCACCAAATAACGATGGAGGGTTCTCTACCAGGCCTGCAAGGGAACAGCTTCCAGGTTATGACGACATAAAAAGCCAGTATCATCGCTGGGAAAAAGCGCCGGTAGCCAGTGCACAAACCTCAAGATCAAAACCGTCCTTTACCGCTAAACAACCACAACTGGCTTACTCAACGACACCAGCAAACAAAGGCAAACTGGCTACATTTAACAGCACCTGGACTTCTGAACAACCGCACAGAAATACAGAGAAGCGCCCCACTCTGGAGGCTGTCGTCGGCCCACGTCCAAGCTCCTCAAAAGCCGTTGTAAAAGCAATGAGCCCCATGCCCAAAACGACCGCAGGACAGACTGAAGTAGCCAAGAGGGAGCAACAGCAGCCAGTTGTGATTCGGCATTACTTTTCTGGCTACAAAGGCTCTTATGATAGCTTCAAAAAAGAACATAAAGAGCTGTGCGACTTTATGAGAACGAGAGACGTTCTTGGGAAAGCCAACTACCCTGACCACTGTAAATCAATTTTTGAACACCGTGGTTTTTTTGAACACCACCTTTATCAAATGTTTATGGTTGAAACATCCAGAGCAGCTTTGTCACCCTTAATGGCAAGGTTNATATTGCAATAGAGATTGCAGAACAGTGCATTCAAAGAAGTAATGACACATCCAGCCACCTGCTTGCGAACAAAGACTCTTATTACGAGGCTTGCGACCCCACAAAAACAAATAAAGAAGACTCACCTTCAACGGTTGCTGTAGCGGACACATCTGCAGCGCAATTTTTTAAAGAGGCAGTCCGTATTCTTAGAGGCCATCAAAGCGATGCTGCAGAAGTTCGACGCTTCTTAGATCAAAACTATGATACACCCGACTTTGCGTTTAAATTCGACATGAAAAAAGCCGAATCCGATGGAAGGTACCGTCGCGAAGGCGGCCCAGCCGAAGCAAAAGAGAAACTCTTATCCGGATTTCAAGCTTTAATAAAAAGTGGCAAAGTGATCGATATTGAGTCAGGAAGCTTGAAGGTGCCAGCTGCAGTAGCTGCCAACCCGGAAGATATGGCGTGCTACAAGACCTATGCTCAGCAAATGTTTAGCCTACACAAAAAAGTTGAGGCTTCCCTGGCGACACAAGATAGCGCGAGCTTTAAAGACGCCGATTTCCTTTTGAATATATGCCAGGTAGCACTGCAAACCATGGAGCTGAATGACCAATGCGCTAAAAAACAGTTAGCCTCACAAACTGAAAAACCAGCTTTGCACTAGCTTTCGAAACCAGGTTAAAGAAAGCATCAAGCCTGCAGCGTACGCCTGCAGGCACTTGCACCTATCCAATTCTTCCACATGTATCGAAACATCAAGGGTTTCAGTCATTGGAAAGTAAGGCTATCTACACCAATTTGTAGAATTAGCCCTCGCCCTATCTACAATTGCAGACAATATTAGATTCTGCTGACATCAGATTCAGAACCCTGTGGGGCGCGCAGTCTGGTTCGTATAGCCATATTCCATGAGGAGAACGGTTACTGGTGGAGTAGTTCTACATCAAACCAGTTCAATGAAGCTGAACGGCGTCTTTACCATCAAAATGGTTATTATAGCTAACCAACGTGTCAAAGACTGATCATTTTCAAATAATTATTGTCTCAAAGACAACGATAGCCCGTTAAGGGTATTGATGAATAATTACTATGATCAATCAAAGGACGATGACAAATGGATACACAAATCAGAATCACGCCCCCCCCAGAATATACATACACAAATCGAACAAGGACTCAGGAATGGGAAATACGGATTAAAAGAAGAGTCCGGAACATACCTCCTTGATAATGAAAAAAGGGTTGTATGCTTCCTTGACGGCAAGATCACTCCTCAAAAAAACACCCTAAACAATATCAGTTTTGCTCAACAGCTCTTCCGTGGCCTATCTCCAAGGCTTCAGCAGCTCGCGCAAATGACCGTTAAAATCAAAAATAACACTCAATCAATGATAAACCCTGCAGCCAAGGCGGCCTCAGGCGAAATACAAAGAGCTCATACTCCCAGCACCAGCAAAACGACAGGGCTTCCACGCCCAACCCAAACACATATAACTCAACTGACAAACGATCATTGTAAGAGCCTCCAGATGCATATCGAGAGGGGAGAAGTCTTTTTCAACGATGACCTGAAAGCACTTACCTCCCTGGATGAACGTTTTTATTTTTCACCAAATAACGATGGAGGGTTCTCTACCAGGCCTGCAAGGGCACAGCTTACAGGTTATGACGACATAAAAAGCCAGTATCTTCGCTGGGAAAAAGCGCCGGTAGCCAGTGCACAAACCTCAAGATCAAAACCGTCCTTTACCGCTAAACAACCACAACAGGCTTACTCAACGACACCAGCAAACAAAGGCAAACTGGCTACACTTAACAGCACCTGGACTTCTGAACAACCGCACAGAAATACAGAGAGGCGCCCCACCCCGGAGGCTGTCGTCGGCTCACGTCCAAGCTCCTCAAAAGCCGTTGTAAAAGCAATGAGCCCCATGCCCAAAATGACCGCAGGACAGACTGAAGCAGCCAAGAGGGAGCAACAGCAGCCAGTTGTGATTCGGCATTACTTTTCTGGCTACAAAGGCTCTTATGATAGCTTCAAAAAAGAACATAAAGAGCTGTGCGACTTTATGAGAACGAGAGACGTTCTTGGGAAAGCCAACTACCCTGACCACTGTAAATCAATTTTTGAACACCGTGGTTTTTTTGAACACCACCTTTATCAAATGTTTATGGTTGAAACATCCAGAGCAGCTTTGTCACCCTTAATGGCAAGGTTCCGTTCAGCAGATAATCTGCAGACAAAAACCGATATTGCAATAGAGATTGCAGAACAGTGCATTCAAAGAAGTAATGACACATCCAGCCACCTGCTTGCGAACAAAGACTCTTATTACGAGGCTTGCGACTCCACAAAAACAAATAAAGAAGACTCACCTTTAACGGTTGCTGTAGCGGACACATCTGCAGCGCAATTTTTTAAAGAGGCAGTCCGTATTCTTAGAGGCCATCAAAGCGATGCTGCAGAAGTTCGACGTTTCTTAGATCAAAACTATGATACACCCGACTTTGCGTTTAAATTCGACATGAAAAAAGCCGAATCCGATGGAAGGTACCGTCGCGAAGGCGGCCCAGCCGAAGCAAAAGAGAAACTCTTATCCGGATTTAAAGCTTTAATAAAAAGTGGCAAAGTGATCGATATTGAGTCAGGAAGCTTGAAGGTGCCAGCTGCAGTAGCTGCCAACCCGAAAGATATGGCGTGCTACAAGACCTATGCTCAGCAAATGTTTAGCCTACACAAAAAAGTTGAGGCATCCCTGGCGACACAAGATAGCGCAAGCTTTCAAGACGCCGATTTCCTTTTGAATATATGCCAGGTAGCACTGCAAACCATGGAACTGAATGACCAATGCGCTAAAAAACAACTAGCCTCACAAACTGAAAAACCAGCTTTGCGCTAGCTTTCGAAACCAGGTCAAAGAAAGCGTCTCGGCTTTCTTATTCTCCTGTTTTAAGAGATACCATTATCATCCGTGTATAATGGTATCTACCCCTTCAAAATTTAATAGTCTTCTCAACAAAACCAGCAACTATTGCCAACCCCAGGTAAACACTCTTATCGATGCTCACAGAATCCCAATAAAATCTTAAATGTACGAAAGCCCTGTAAGGCCTTATCCCACTACGATATGAACAAACTTTTAGATTACTGTTGTTGAAGCATAATGACCATCAACAACGGTTGATCAGGAGCTCTGGTTTTATGCACGTCCATATTACTAACCAATTTGTTAATGACGGATATTATATTGATGGACAATGTCTCAACTATTAAGCCCAAGAAATTAATGGCATTAGCAACTATTCAATCAAGGAATTAAACAAATGGATTCACCACTCAGAGCGGCGCTAATTTCAAGCAGCCAGAAGTCAATCGAATGCAACCTCCATACTGGTAAATACCAGGTAGAACAAGCAAATGGACAGCCTTACCTCGTTAATGGAAATTATAAGGTCATAGGTATTTTTAACACAGAGGTAGGCGAAGAAAATCATACAGCAGCCAATATAAAACTGGCACAAGATTTTTATATGGAACTACCGGAAGCAACAAAAACACTTGCTCAAAGAACTCTCACAGTAACTACAACAAACGAGCGAATGATTCACATACCTAACTCACCATCATACAACCCATTAGAAGGAGCGAGACAGCCTTCGCGACATACACGAGAACGATTGCATTTAATAACCACACACGACGCACCACTCACTGAAGAACAATGCAAAAGTCTAAAAGCACTCTTTGAAAATACCACTGACGGCGCTTTTTTTAATGATGAGATAAGAGCTATCACATCATTTGATGAGCAGCTTTATTTCCAACCAGACTCCTCAGGCCGGTTCACCCCCAGCCACCCAGACAAGGAACTTCTAAATTACGAAGCAATTAAAAAACAATATTCACAATGGGATGAAAAGGCTTCAACCGCTACTCAGCCTTGCTTTTATTCACAAACGGCAGCAAGCAGTACATACGCATCCTCACTAAGACCTACTGCCGGATCAGGCTCCACAAGTCGATTAACAGCTATCACTGAGCCTTACCATCAATCAGGTGCAAGATGCAGCCCACAACTTGAACATCTACCAACCCCTGATCGAAAACAGGATGTAGCCAGCATTGGAATACTCACCGATCATGTTCAGAATGGATATAAAACATTAGTAGTTTTGGATGTTGATGAGACGATTATTGCTACTGACATCATTCATGGTAAAAGACAAAAAGTCTTGATCGAAGCAGAAACCCCGAGAGTAATAAGAGAAATAAGACAAAAGGCTCCCGACAGCCATATCATCTTACTAACCAAGGCCAGCAAAGAAGAAACCGAAGTTAAGCTAAGAAAGGCAGGTCTTAACCCCAACATGTTTGACAGCATAGAGAGCGCTTATGGCACAAAAGGAGCTGCCCTTGAACAATATATAAATGAAAAGTTTCAAGGAACCAGACACGTTTGCTTTATTGACGATATCCGTGAAAATTTAGAATACATCGAAAGCACTTGCCAAAAAATGAATATTCACTGCAATACTTTCCACTTTTCAGGGGCAGAAACAATACAAAAAAGAGTTAATGCTTTTGACTTTGGGATGACACCAGAGCAATACGAAGACTTTGTCAAAGGACAGAAAGCAGGGTTCGCTATGTATAATTGATAGCAACGATATAACACAAGAGCAGTCGTTCTTAATGAGTTAAGAAAGTATGAGTCACCACTTTTAAATCTTCCGACATCTGCACAACAACAGGTACTGTATTTGTTGTTGTGCAGAACAACCCAAGCTCCTCCATAATAACCAGAAGAAGCTCTCCTAGTCAGTCAGCACCTCTCGACTCTCTTCCTTAACCGGCTCGAAGTCCTCTTTCTTCAACTCTGGCAATGGCCTTACCTTACACTCAAGCCCATTGTCCTTTAATACTTGGCATAAGGTATCAAAGCGTGAATCGACCTCATGAAGGTGATCCAGCATGGCTGAGATAGCATGCGCTGTCGGGTCAGGCATTTCTGAAGTGACCGCATAAGCATCAAACCCCATCTTTTCTGCCATTTTTTCTGCATTGGCTTGGCGGCGATCATCCTTGTTATCAGGCCTTTTAACAATCCTACCGGGAATACCAACAACCGTTGCGCCAGGTGGAACTTCGCGCACAACAACAGCATTGGATCCAATTCTGGCTCCCTCTCCCACAAGGAATGGCCCAAGGACTTTGGCACCAGCTCCAACAACAACCCCATTTGCTAACGTCGGATGCCGCTTACCCTGGTTGGCTGGATGTTCCTTACCTTTATTCGGAGAAGTCCCCCCCAGTGTCACACCATGATATAGCGTGACATCATCATGAATAACCGCCGTTTCACCAATGACCACCCCCATGCCATGATCAATAAAAAAACGACGACCGATGGTTGCCCCGGGATGAATCTCAATACCGGTAAACCAGCGATTAAATGTTGAGAGTGTCCGCCCCAGCCAGAGAAAACCAGCTTTCCACAACTTATGAGACACTCGATGAAGCAACAGGGCATGCAGCCCGGGGTAATTGGTAATAACTTCAAAGGTACCGCGGGCGGCCGGGTCCCGGGCCATTACGGTTTTAATATCTTCTTTTATTCGCTCAAACATGGTCTGCGCCTGCCTGTTGTTATCCTTTACTGACCACGGGAAGTTCAGCATCAAACTCAGCTACACAAAACATCCCGCCGTCATAAAAGCTTCCGATGCACAATCAGCAACATACAGAAGCCTCCATCGTTTATTTACTTTTTATTGTCTGACGCAAGACATCTCTGAGTTTCTGACAAAACCCCTCTCAAAATACTCAGCTCAACACGGTCAGGTCGAACCCGACCATAAAGACGACGCAGTTTCGCCATAATCTTCTCATGACTACTGTGATCCAGAAAACCAATCTCCATCAACACCTGGTGTAGATGATCGTAGTAGCGTTCCATATCATCCATATTTGCCAGCTCATGAGTACGAGGCTTCGGCATTTCCAGCGCATCCGCATTAATTAGCTGCTGCATTCTTAATTCGTAGCTCATCACCTGAACGGCTGCACCGAGATTCAACGAACTAAAATCTTCGTTCGTGGGAATATGAACCTGAAGATGGCAACGCTGCAGCTGCTCATTGGTCAGCCCCTTATCCTCCCGACCAAAAATCAGGGCAACTTTCTGAGTTACCGCCTCATCAATAATGCTCTGAGCACAAGCACGAGGATCTACTAACGGTAGAGACACACCTCTCACCCGGGCACTGGTACCGACTACAAACTGACAATCAGCCAGCGCCTCATCGAGCGTTGCACAAATTCGGGCATTTCTGAGAATATCATCTGCACCTGAGGCCAGCGCAGTCGCGGTACCCGACGGAAAATCATCAGGCGATACCAGACATAACTGGCTCAGACCCATGGTTTTCATAGCTCGGGCAGCCGCCCCGATATTGCCGGGATGAGAAGGATTAACCAGTACAATGGAAATATTGTCGAGCACCACAGGAATCTCTAGCTTTATATAATATCAGTTCGCCAGTGTACTCAAATTACGGCTAAAGCCAAGTCCATAGTAAAACTACCGACAAGTAAGGGAGCTCGCTCCATTGCAAGTTGGCCTCCATCCTGTCAGAATTCGCACCCAATTTGTATTATGAAAATTCTGACATTTCCAACTATGCAGGTATTTTCATGGTTTCGGCGGTTCGGTTGTCCGATGAGCGTACACTCAGCTCATGGCTGTCGGGATACAGACGGATCATTGAATCCCGTATAATCCCACTCCACCCCGATTCGATCTTTCACAGTTCAGACGTAATTTAAGCCTATGCAACCGATGGTTAATATGGCGCTGCGTGCAGCGCGCCAGGCTGGCGAAATCATTGCCCGCGCCTACAAAGATCTCGATCACGTTAACGTGGAATTCAAAAGCCGCAACGACTTTGTGACTGAAGTAGACAAGGCTGCCGAGAAGGTCATTATCGACTCTTTGAGCAAAACCTACCCTGATCACGGTTTTTATGGTGAAGAGTCCGGCCATCGCGAAGGAACAGGTGCAGGCAAAGATTACCTCTGGATCATCGACCCACTGGATGGCACCACCAACTTCATTAATGGCATTCCTCATTTTGCGGTTTCTATTGCCGTTCAGTATCGTGGACGCCTCGAGCACGCGGTCATTGTCGACCCCCTCAAAGAAGAAGAGTACTGCGCCAGCCGCGGCCATGGTGCCACTCTCAACAGTAAGCGCATGCGTGTAGGTAATCGCAGAAATCTGGAAGGGGCGCTAATTGGTACCGGAATCCCATTTATGAATCCCGGCATCAACCACTTGGACAGCTATCTCAACATGATGAGATCACTGCTTGGTGATACCGCTGGCATTCGCCGCGCTGGTTCCGCAGCCCTCGATCTCGCTTATGTTGCCGCTGGCCGCCTGGATGCATTCTGGGAAATCGGTCTGCAGGACTATGACATGGCAGCCGGCGTTCTGATGGTTCAAGAATCAGGTGGCCTCGTTGGCGACTTCAAGGGTGGACACACCTATATGCAGAACAACCAGATCGTCGCTGGCAACAGTGGCTGCTTTAAGGAAGTACTGAAGCGGATCAGACCTTTCGTAACAGAAGGCATGTTCCGCCAGTGATGCATTGAAAAGTGAGGCCATTACGCCTCACTTTTCTTTATCCAGAAATATTGCAAACTCTTTAAGCCCGCATAAAACAGTACAACCCCCACACCATCAGCCACCATATCCCCCAGCGAAAAATCCCTATATCCGCTCTGTCCCTGCAAAACCTCGATCAACACACCAAACATCATCAACCAAAACGGCTTTCGAATACCCCATTTTTCTGATGGATAGGCCAACATCTCCATAACAAACGTCAGCATAAAAAATACCAGCACATGCTTAACCTTGTCGTTAATAAAACCGGAAGGATCAGCCTCACCCGGAATCAATGACATAACCAACACAAAAGTCAGCAGTGAAAAAAACAGAAAGCGATGTATAGCCACCGGCATACGCTGAAATCGCCGAAAAATTAATACCACAAATTCCCCAACATCAAACCATAAAAAAACCGGCAAAAGCGCCGGTTTTCAATAATCAAACCAGAGGCTCAAGGCGTCTGGTCGAGCTCCTCATTTTCCTTAACAGGAACAATCAGGTCTTCCCTGCTGATTCTCATGTAGATCAGCATATTGGATGCGATATAGATAGAAGAATAGGTACCCACCCCCACACCCACAATCAATGCCAGGGCAAAGTTGTGAATCATATCGCCACCGAACAGAAACAAAGCCAACAACACCATCAAGGTGGTACCAGAAGTCGCTAAAGTACGACCCAGGGTCTGGGTCAGCGAGACATTAATAACTTCTTCTGCATCACCCTTTCTCAGCTTGCGGAAATTCTCACGAATACGGTCATAAACAATGATCGTATCATTCAGGGAGTAACCTATTACCGCAAGCAACGCAGCCATTACCGTCAGGTCAAACTGAAGCCCCAAAAGCGCAAACAGCCCCAACGTGAAGATCACATCGTGCGCCAGGGAAAGAATAGCACCAACGGAGAACTTGAACTGGAAACGGAAAGCGATGTAGAGCGTAATCAGGAGCATGGCAAACAGCATACCCAGACCGCCCTGCTCACGCAGCCTTTCACCAACCTGTGGTCCAACAAACTCGACCCGGACTGCTTCGACGCTGCCCTCATAGTTTTGACCTAACAAGCTGGCAACCTCTGCCCCCATTTTTGGATCATCACCAGGAATTCGAACCAGGATATCTTCTGCGGAACCAAACTCCTGAACGACAACGTTCTCGTAACCAGCCGTTGCCAGCTGCTCACGAATCTCAGAAGTTTTTACCGGCTGATCATAAACCAGCTCAATCAACGTACCACCGGTAAAATCAAGCCCCCAGTTAATACCCTTAACCGCGAGCGCACCTATTGAGCCCAGCATCAAGATCAGCGACAGCACAGAAGCATAGGAGCGCAGTCGCATGAAATTTATGACTTTTAAATCATTCATCACTGCCACCTCAAATATACAGTTTCTTCAGGTTACGACCGCCGTGGGTCAGGTTAACCAGAGCACGCGTGAAGACAATGGCGGTGAACATAGACGTCAAAATACCAATACACAACGTGACCGCAAACCCTTTAATGGGACCGGTACCCACTGCAAAGAGAATAATACCCACCAGCAGCGTTGTGATATTACCGTCAAAAATGGAAACAAACGCCCGGTCAAAACCATCATGAATAGCACGCTGAATAGGACGACCACCACGAATCTCCTCACGGATACGAGAGAAAATCAGAACATTGGCATCTACCGCCATACCCAGGGTCAAAACAATACCAGCAATACCCGGCATGGTCAGCGTTGCGCCAAACAGGCTCATCACAGCGACCAGCAGAACAAGGTTGATTGACAAGGCAATATTTGCCAGCAAACCAAACACCCGGTAAACCACCAACATAAATATGGTCAACAGAGCAAAACCAATCAGAGTAGAGTGAACGCCCATCTGAATATTCTCTGCACCCAGACTTGGTCCAACGGTTCTCTCTTCCGCGAAATACATGGGCGCAGCCAAAGAACCCGCTCTCAGCAGCAACGCCAGTTCAGATGCTTCAGCTGAAGAGTTCAAACCAGTAATACGGAACTGATTACCCAGGGCACTCTGAATCGTCGCCAGACTGATAATACTCTCTTCCTGCTGGAAGCTTTGAGTCGTTTCCTTAACCGGCTTGCCATCAACCATTTTGGTGACAGCCTTGGTAACAGGCTTCTGCTCAATAAAGATAACCGCCATGGCACGGCCAACATTATTGCGCGTGGAACGATTCATGACAGTACCGCCATGGCTATCCAGATTGATATTGACCTGAGGCTGCCCGGTCTGGGTATCGAAGTTGGATTGAGCACTGGATACCTGATCACCAGTAATGATGATGTCCCGCTCAAGATCAACCGGTGGACGACGGGAGTCACGGAAACTGAAGGACTCAGTAGTGGCCCTGGAAGCACTGGGCAACGCTTCCAGACGGAACTGCAGGTTAGCCGTTTTACCCAGAATACGCTTAGCTTCTGCGGTATCCTGAACACCAGGCAGCTCGACCACAATGCCATTCCTGCCCTGGCGCTGAACCAGGGGCTCGGACACACCCAGTTCATTTACACGATTACGTACTGTTGTCAGGTTCTGACGCACCGCGTAATCTTCAATCTCTTTAATAGCAGTTTCAGAGTAACGGTAAGAAAGAACAGCACGACCATTAACTTCAAAGTTTTCTAACGTCAGATCCGGAAAATCCTTGCTGATCAGACGGGCAGCCTTATCACGGGACTGAGAGTCATTAAATGCCATTTGTCGTGCACCATCCGCACGCTCAGGCATGGTACGATAACGAAGCTTGTCTTTACGCAGAGCAGAACGAATTTCCGACGTGGCAATATCCATTTTCAACTGAAGTGCCTTTGCGGTATCCACCTCCAGCAAAAAGTGAACCCCACCGGAAAGGTCAAGCCCCAACTTCATTGGGTAAGCACCAATAGAGGTCAACCAGTCTGGCGTCGTCTGGGCCAGGTTGATGGCAACAATATAGTCATCCCCAAGCGATTCTTTTATCAGCGACTTGGATAACTGTTGCTGATCAGCGCGGTTCAGGCGAATCAGAAGCGCATTATCGTCAAGCTCAACAGACTTAACATCGACATTGGCAGCAGCAAGAGCCCTCTCAGCTCTCTGCTGAACACGCTCATCCATTACTCTGGACGAACTGGCCCCAGTCACCTGTACAGCGGGGTCTGCGGGGTAAAGATTGGGAAGGGCATAAAAAAACCCGAGACCTACGATGACCAGAATCAGCAGGTACTTCCACAATGGATAGCGATTGAGCATGGCTCACCGGTTCCTGATTTAATAGTGAAGCGCCATAGCGGCATTGTTATACGGCCTTTGCCGGGAAAAATATTTCCAGGGCTATGGGCATATGGCACAGTCCATTCAATTAAAAAAGCAGCCTGTTCAGGCTGCTTTTCTCAAGGCTTACTTAATAGCCTTAATAGTACCTTTCGGCAAAGTAGCGGCAACGGAGCCCTTCTGGAAGTTCAGCTCCATATTGTCAGCAACCTGCAAAGTAACAAACTCGTCAGTTACATTGCTTACCTTTCCAAGGATACCGCCAGTGGTTACGACTTCATCACCTTTAGTCAGCCCTGAAATCAGATTCTTGTGCTCTTTGGCACGCTTGCTCTGGGGGCGCCAGATCAGCAGCCAGAAAATCAGCACAAAACCACCCAGCATCACCAGCTGGCCGATCATACCCGGGCCACCGACAGCAGCTGTAGCACCGCCTTCCGCTGCAGCCTGAGCCTGACTGATGAATGGAATCATTCCTATACTCCTAATCGAGTTATTACTGTTGACGCAGCAATTTACCTGAAAAACAACCAGTCAGGAACCCGTCCTGTCATCAAAAGAGGGTAAAAACAGTGCTACAGCCCAATAATTAAGGCTACCAAACACAGTATCCGGCCTTTAAGAGATGATCCGGTTGATACAAACAAACTGTTTATTGGGGACTTTCCACACAATATCAACCCCACATATGCAATGAAGTCGCCCCAGAATAAAGGCTTAGCCCCAGTCAGGAACATCCTGTCCACGCTTTCGGTAAAACTCAACCACAAATTCATCCAGCTGACCCTGCTCAATCGCAGACCTCAGCCCTTCCATCACCCGCTGATAATAACGCAGGTTATGAATGGTATTGAGCATAGAGCCAAGAATTTCACCACACTTGTCCAGATGGTGAAGGTAGGAGCGACTGAAATTCTGGCAAGTATAGCAATCACAATGTGCTTCAAGCGGGCGCTCGTCTTTCTTGTGAGCCGAATTACGAATCTTGATAACACCCTCATCCACAAACAAATGACCATTACGAGCATTACGGGTTGGCATAACACAATCAAACATGTCGACACCACGACGCACCGCCTCAACGATATCTTCCGGTTTGCCGACGCCCATCAGATAACGGGGATGATCTTCAGGTATTTTATGCGTAATGTGAGAAAGGATACGCATCATATCCTCTTTACTCTCCCCCACCGACAAACCACCGATGGCATAGCCGTCAAACCCGACCTCAGCCAACCCTGCCAGCGAAACATCCCGCAACTCTTCAAACATACCGCCCTGAATAATACCAAACAGTGCGGATGGACTGTCACCATGAGCAGCCTTGGAACGAGCGGCCCAGCGCAGAGAGAGCTCCATGGAAATACGGGCCTGCTCTTCAGTCGCATCACCGGGTGTACATTCGTCGAAAATCATGACGATATCAGAACCCAGCTCCTTCTGAACCTGCATGGAGATTTCAGGGTTCAGGAATACCTTGGAGCCATCCACCGGTGACTGGAATGACACCCCCTCTTCTGTGATCTTGCGCAGTTTGCCCAGACTGAACACCTGGAAGCCACCCGAGTCCGTCAGGATCGGACCATGCCACTGGTTAAAATCATGCAAATCGCCATGTTTCTGAATGATTTCAGTGCCAGGACGAAGCATCAGATGAAACGTATTGCCCAGAATAATTTCTGCACCAATCTCTTTAATATCCCGTGGCAGCATACCTTTTACCGTGCCATAGGTACCCACCGGCATGAAACATGGGGTTTCAACAGTTCCGCGTGGAAACGTCAGCCGACCACGACGTGCTTTGCCGTCGGTTGCCAGCTGATCAAATTTCATAAAGCATTCTCTTGTCATGAATTCTGTTTAGCTCTTTCTTTAAAACCACAAAGACACAAAGTCGCAAAGATAAGCTGGACATTATGTCGATTCTTTTAGATCTCGATCCCGCGTTTACCCCCAACCCACCATGCACAGAAGCGCGACTGAGGGAAAGGGAATGCGTAATTTATTCAACAGACCCTATGATTTCTCAATCAGTTTTACGAGCCAACAGCATGGCATCGCCATAACTGAAGAAACGATACTTTTTTTCAACCGCTTCTTTATAAGCATCCAGTACCTGCTCTCGTCCGGCGAAAGCACTGACCAGCATTAATAAAGTGGACTGTGGTAGATGGAAGTTAGTCACCATCAAATCCACACTGCGAAACTCATAGCCGGGATAGATAAAAATTTTGGAATCACCCTGGAATGGCGCAATCTCACCGGAGGCAGAGGCAGACTCAAGACTTCGGACCGACGTGGTTCCCACAGCAACCACACGATTACCTCGAGCACGTGTCTCCCGCACAGCCTGACAGACTTCCTCAGAAACCTCGATATACTCGGCATGCATCACATGGTCTTCAATCCGATCGACCCGAACCGGCTGGTAGGTGCCAGAACCCACATGAAGCGTAACAAAAGCTTTCCTGACACCTTTCGCCTCAAGGCGTGCCAGCAGAGCTTCATCAAAATGTAGACCCGCTGTTGGCGCAGCCACGGCACCATCCCTTGCGGCAAAAACAGTTTGATAGCGTAAACGATCACTATCACCGTCTTCACGATCAATATAAGGCGGCAATGGCATATGACCGTGTTCGAGCAATAAAGGCAACACAGAGGTTTCAAAACGAAGAATAAACAAAAAGTCCTGACGCCCTTCTACCACAACCCGAACTGCACCATCGGCCAGTAATAGGACAGAGCCAGGCTTTGGCGACTTACTGGCCCGCACCTGGGCCAGTGCCAGGTTATCTTCTACCACCCGCTCAATCAGTACTTCAATCTTGCCACCCGTCTCCTTTTGCCCATACATGCGGGCAGGAATAACACGGGTATTGTTCAGCACCAGCAGATCACCCGGCTCAAGAAGGCCTTCTATATCCGAAAACTGCTGATGCTCAATCTCACCGCTATTGCCATCAAGGCACAGCAGGCGGCTCCCTGTTCTGTCTTCCGCAGGAAACCGGGCAATCTGCTCATCGGGCAGATCAAAATCAAAATCACTGACTTGCATGGACAATCCGGTGGTTAATTACTTCATTTCCATCAGTAATCCACACCTTTCATGGTAAAAAGACGATGGAAGAACCAGGAAAACCAGTCGTTATAAAAAGCATGAAAGGATACTGTAAAACAAGAGAAGTGTCAGGAGGGCTATCCCAAGAGCAGTTACGGACTTAACTTACTTTTTTGTTCTCTCTGTTCAATAACTGCTTGATCTCAATAATCTCTTTGATATACTTCGCCGCACTTGAGCAAGGGTCACATCGCCAAAGCATCTCAACGATTCACTCGATGAGAAAAAGTTTTGAAATCAGCGAACAGATGACATAAGCTCAGCGAATCGAAATACCCTGCCGGTGTGATGGAATTGGTAGACATAGGGGATTCAAAATCCCCCGCCTTTGCGGGCGTGGCGGTTCGAGTCCGCCCACCGGTACCAGATAGGAACAAGCCGAATAGTTTTGTACGTGATCATATAATTTACGATTAAAGACTGCACTTTTCGAGCTAGAGTTCAAAAAAAGGACACATTATACGAATAGTGTCCTTTTTTTTATCTGTAAAACGAACATTTTTTCTGAAAAATTTCCGGACAACTTTCGGCAAACTAAATATTAATAAAAATGCCTCAAAAAAACAGCAATCCTTGGTTTAACGCTCAGCCTTTTTAATAACCAGTGAGGCCTCCACAATCCGCTGGCTTTTCTTGCCAAGAAAAAACCTACCAGATAGCTCAATACTGTAGATCTTTTAACTGCCACACCGCTCAGACTGTCGAAAAAAACTCATAACAAACTGATATTAAATCATTCTGTTACACATCCAGCACCAAAAAAACAATATTTTCACCCCAGTTAAAAAAGCGGAAACTTATATTGCCAAATTTAAAGACACTTTTATGACAATCAGGAGGACAACTTATTTGATCACGGACAGTGTTAGATAACACTACCCAGCTCTATTTACAGCCTCTTCACCTCAAATTTATTCTATTCATTTCAAATGAATGAAAGATAGAGAATCTTCAGGTAGCCATACTTGAGCATCATTACTTAACAGAACCCTCAGCCAGTTTTTCTGCTTCTCAAGAACAATAACCTCTGTCCCTTGGTTCAGAGGACTGGTAAAAGCTGGAGAAAAAATAAGTCCGGGACCTTTTCGAGCCGTGGTATTGGTCACGGTAATCACACCATCGCTACCAGGGGCCTCATAAATATTGGAGAAAACAAAGCCCGACCCAACAATGAATAAAGCCACTGTTGAAAACACCAGAGAAAGCCTGCGAGTCCTTCCCTCTCGGATATAACTGACCAGCTGCCACCAGAACCAGAGATAAACTGCGACTGAAAGGAGCACCCATAATGGATGTGAAGCCCACTGGTCCATCTCGGATAGCCACTGAGCGCCAAAAGCTTCCGGCAATTCATCCAGTCTTTTACTGCGGACATAATCCAGATTCTGGGCCAGCTCTGCATGGTTATAGCCCAAGCCTTCTGCCCGCCGGTACCAGAGAATACTTTCGCCGTATCGACCCGCATGAAACCAGCTGTTGCCAACACTGTAAGCCAGAGCCCCTTTGTCGATCAAAGGATGGTCCCAAAATGATTCCAGCATACCTGCGACACGAACATGTTCCCGCTTTCCCCTGGTCGGGTGACTGATACTGAGTTCCAGAGCCTGCTGGTGCAGATCTCGAATATGCGCCAGTTCCTGTTTGATATAACTGTCACTGGCAAAGCTTCCTGACGACAGCAGCATGAGAACAAACAATGGCCAGATACGGATATTAGTACTCATGCCATGACTCATTCTGTTACTCCTTTACCTGGCTTTTCATGGCCCAGGGCACGATCCAGCGATTTCACAAGACCTGCCAATGCTGTCAGCAGTGGATCATTGATCTCTCGATGGCCGGATTGAAATTGTGCCTGATATTGCGACAACCACTGGCAGAGTTTTTCAACCAAGACCTTATCCACCTGCTGCTTCTGGAGCAAAAGCCGGAGCTCATCCTTGGCAAGCTTTGAGGGTGGCAACCCCAGACGACGATTCAGATACAAACCCAGCGACTGATAAGGGTCACGGTGTTTCCAAAGATGCCTTGCGAAAACAGCAAAAGATCCTCTCCCGCGCTTTTCCTCTCTGCAACGCCACCAATGTCTCGCAAGGTAAATACCAGCCACCAGCGGCGGAAGACACAACAATAGATAAAGCAGATAAGACCAGTCAGTTACCGGATCGCTTTCCGACAGGACAAGTTCACCCCAGGCATGTTCCCAGATCCCACTGCTGTCCAGTTTCACTGGATTCTTAAGGACAATACCATCCGTCAGATTGGTGTCTGTGAGGCTGAACTGCCGGGAAGGGGTAACCTTGATGGGCACTGGTTCGGTCAGGTAATCACGGTAAAAGCCGGATATCGGGTCAAAATAATTAACCACGACGGGAGGCAGCTCAGAGATTTCGGTCAGCTTTGGCGTCAGGTATTGCGCTTCATACCTGACCCCTTCACGGTAAGATGAATGGCTCGTTTTACTGCCAATATCAAATGCCTGCCGATACGCTGCCTGCGCTTTCAGGTCAGGTATGGGAAACGCCTCAAGATCCGGATGGCGAATACGAACACTGACGTTCATTCGTTCCCCCTGCCCTACCTCCGTAGAATCAATAGCCAGTGAAATATCCGGTCGCCCTACCACACCTGAGAAGTGTTCCGGTTGACCAGGGGGCAGCGCATCAACAACCAGAGAATAGGGCTTCCCAAGAGCGATAACCCGCTGGGAGCGTTTGACGCCCGCAGCATCATCCTGATCAAAAAAATTGTTATCGAAGTGTGCTGGATAAGGCATCCCTCGAAAGACCTGGGGACTGAACTCCATCACTTCCGGGTCAATACTGGCCAGCAGCATTGGCGGATCAAAATGAAACGTTCCCGTCTGCTGTGGCTGGATAATGATCTCAAAATGGATACTGACCCCCCCCTCAGGACGATGTCGCCAGTCAGCCATGATGCGCTGACCACCCACAGGCAGACCAATACTGTTTTCATCTTGCGAATTTACGTTATGAGGCGCAATATTCCTGTTTACCGGGCTGGCCAGTTCCGGAATCAGAATATTGACAGCTTTAAGCGCCTGAAGAGGCACCGTTGTCACCCATTCAAACCCAAGGCGGATGCTCTGGCCAAGGTAAATGCGGCCCCTGCTTCGGGTGATATCAAGCGACATCTCATCGGTCAATTCCGGTGCTTTTACCTGCACATCAGCCGACACCGATCGCTTATCATCATGGCTTTTCATTGAAAACTCAGGTAATGCCAGCCGACCCGAGTTTAATGGCGTCAATTGAACAGGATACCCGGTACCTTTCAGCTCTCCCCTTTTAACCGATACTGCAGGCCGCTGCAGAACAATAAAACGTTCCGTTTCAGCAATAGTGAGTGTCATCCCACTGTGTGGGGGTGCCAGCGATACCAGCAAAACCTCCACCGGCTGCCCCTGCCACCACTCACCTTCCGGTTTCTCCAGAACCAGTTGCCACCCGGCAGCGCTGCCCATAACCGGTGAAGACACCACGCAGCAGAAAAGCAATGCGATAATGCACCGGGTCATAGGGAAGGCCTGCGATACCTGTCCTGAAAAGCCGCCTGAAAAACAACCTGAAAACATCATCATTTCCGGTGATCACTTTAACTGATGTATGCGTTACCAATCCTGTTCAACAGGTATCTTACTACGCTGACGCTGACGCTGTTGAAGACTTTCACGCTGCCTCGCCTGTTCCATAACCTCTTCAGCACTGGCTGAAGGTGAGGGCCACTGCAACTGCTCGAAAGAGTGCTGTCTGTTTCTGCCGTCAGATTCATCATCTGATGGCTCCATTTCCTGAGGCGTGTCTTTCTTATCACGCTGGGATGAGTCGCGGCTTTCCTGTTTTTTCTGATCAGGCTTATCCTCACCCTCCTGCTCTTCGGGAGGCTCGTCAGAAGGCTGGTCACGCATCTGGGGATCCGGCGGTGACTGCCGCAGCTGTTCCTGCCATACCAGCCATTCAAGATTCTGACGGGCGGACAGGTGGTCAGGAGCAAACACCAGAACATGCTGCAGTAACCGCCTTGCCTCCTGGTAAAAAAGCTCAGGTTCAAGGCCTTCCTGCATCGCTTCTGCCAGATCGGTTTCCGTGCCCATTTCAACCAGTCTTGCCGCATCCAGCGACTCTGCGGCGAGGATCAGGGTAGTGGCCAGGTTATAATTGGCGGTAACCACCAGCTGTTGCTCTTCAGCCTTTTGCACAATCTGTCGGTATATATCAGAGGCTTCCTGGTATCGCTTATCATCAACCAGTGCGACCGCCAGTAACTCCAGCTGATGGGGAGCGAACTCGCTTTCTGACTGAGAAGCCTCGACCTCTGAATTGAACGACAATAAAAGTATAAACAGAAAAGCGCCCACTCCAGCTCCACGCCACTGCCTACTCATGATCAAACCCGACATCCATATCAGCGCCATATACAGCAACCAGGGATAACCTTCTGTGTATTCAAGCACCTCAGCACCGGCTCGCTGCTCACCCGGCCAGACCACGCCAAGCTGATCAATAATTAACGCCAGATCCAGCCAGTCAGTACCCACCGGAAAATAGATCCCCTGATCAGCACCGGCTGCCAGCCTTTTCAGCCACTGATCATTCATCCGGCTCCAGTGCTCTTCCCCCTGATTCAGGGTCCAGCCCTCTCCCTGTCGTAATGGGATACGGGCACCGGTCTGACTGTCGCCCAGCCCGATCACCAGCAGACGCACGCCCAGCTGATTGAGCAGCTGTAATGCCTGCTCTGGCTGATCACCCAGATCTTCACCATCGCTGATCAGGACAAGGTCCAGTGATCTCACAGCGGATTCCCGGTCCACCATTTTGTTGAGCACCGTCAACAGGGCATCCTGAATGTTGGTTCCCCCCTGAAGCACCGAGTCGGTGCTGACGCCGGTAAGCCGATTGCTGAAAAACAGACGGTCGCTGGTAACCGGCGACAGAATGGAGGTAACGCCAGCAAATACGGCCAGACCAAAGCGATCCGATCCGGGTTTATCAGCCAGCTGCTCTATAGCGGCTTTAGCAGCTTCCAACCGGTAAGGTCTGGCATCTTCTGCCAGCATGGAGCGGGAAACATCCAGCAGAAAGATCATATCCCGCCCCTGCTCAGCCACCGCTTTGGGCACTGGATTCCAGGCAGGCCTAGCCAGGGCAAGCACCATCAGAAAAGCAGGAACGCTTATCATAACGATCCGCCCCACACCCAATACCTGTCCACCTTCCCGTTCACTGAAAAGCGCCAGATCAGCCTGCCTTTTCCGATGCTGATAAACGGCAAGTGCCGCCAGCAAAGGAATCACAGCCAGTAATAACAGCCACTGGGGCTCTAATAACCGGAGAGCGTTCACCCCACCCTCCTCAGCCAGGTAGCACTCAGAAACGAAGCCGCCATCAGGCACAGCAGCCCAATAATCACCACAAACTGAAAGGCCGGTGTATGATCCTCATAGGTCAGTGTCTGCAACCGTGACGTTTCCAGCTGATCAATGGCCTGATAGACCCTGACCAGAGAGTCATAGTCGTGAACCCGATGGTAAAAGCCCCCGGTCTGATCCGCCATGGCCTGAAGCATCCAGTCCACTCTGTCGGTATTCTCGTTACTGTCTACCACAGAATCCCGGGGCTGATTACCAATGAAGATCGCATAAATCCTCACTCCCCAGGCTTTGGCCATGGATGCCGCCATGGCTGGCGTGTACTGTCCCGCATTATTTTCTCCGTCGGTAATTAAAATCAGTACTTTGCTGGCAACGTTGTTTTTCAGGTTGTAGTGCTCTTCGTATTCACTGAGCTGAGCGGCCGCCAGTGCCGTGGCATCACCAAATGCCGTGCCGTCTTCACCCGGTATGGTGGGCGGCTCTATCTGATTACCCATGAAAACCAGCGAGTCATGGGAAGTGGTTAATGGGCTGACAACCGTTGGAAAGCGGGCAAAAGTCACCAGAGAGATCAGATCCCCATCCCGGCCGGGCAGCTGATCCTCATCACCCAGAATAAAGTCTCCCAACACCTTCTTTGCCACACTCAACCGGCTGACACGCTCACCTGCCATATCCATGCGGATTTTCATGGAAGACGACATATCCAATGCAATGGCCATGGCAATACCTTCTCTCTCTTCGGTACTGGCCACATGGATTTTCCTTGGCTGAGCTGCCGCAACGATCAATGCAGCAAGCGCCATCAACTGCAGAGCCAGAGGCAACCATTGCCATTGCTGCCGGTAACTTTTGGGCAGGTCGTCCACCAGCGGTAAATGTGACCAGGTCACCCCCTCACTGCCCTGCCGCCAGCGATAAATACCGATCAACGGCAACAGCAGCAAAAGCCACAGAACGACTGGATTGGCAAATATCATCTCCATCGTTCCTCACAGCGGTAGCAGAAATCGGCGAAATCCCGGGCTGATGCATTGCCGTTAAAACGCAGTGACTGGTATTCGTGCAGCAGAGGCTCATGGGTGGTCAGTTTTGCTATCGGGTCACTTCCTGTTGTCACTTTTAACCACTGCCTTAGCGCTTCCCAGTCTATTTCACCCGCTGTTTCTGCCTTCTCGGCCAGAGTCGCTGGTGTGATCCATGGGTTGACAGCTACTGCCCTCTTACCAGACCGTAGTCTCCAGAAAGCAACCAGCAGAATACAAAGAACCGCAATCAGGAATGTGTATGATCGCTCTGTATCGGGCTTAGAGCGTTCCGGAAAAGGCAGAATGCCCTGTAGCTGTACATTGTCGTTGGTAAATGAAGAGATCACCGGTATTGATACAGCAGGACTGCTGACCTGCCAGTGAAGGTCACCCTGTAATAAGTCCAGCTTGATAACAGGGGAGTGAAACTGACCAATGCTGTTGGCCGACAATTTGATGGCCAGAGTTTGAGCCCAGTTGTTATCCTCCCATCGGGATTCAGAAAGGTGGAAATTCTCAAACCTGAAATCCCCCCAGATTTGCTTCTCTGGAACAAACCTTAACTCAGTCCCTTCCGGATAACGGATCGTATACACCAGATCAATCCACTGCCCCGGCGTTACCTGACCAGCAAACGGCTCAATCTGAACATCGCCCTGACCGGAAGCCATGACGGAATCAGAAAGACCCAATATCAGCAGCATCAATAGAGCAGTGAAAACATTAACCACCGGTTTCCCCTTCTACTCGATGCCTGCGACTCAGAAAATAGGAGAGCAGGGTTTCAACCGGGTCTTCACCAACCTGATGGCAGACCATATCGACACCCCATTCTGAAAACTGCTGCTGTCGATACCGGATTCGATCGACCATATTCCGCTGATAGGTTTCCTGCTGCTTTTTATCAGAAAGGTCCAGCCAACGGGATCGACCGGTTTCTGCATCCCGCAGATTGAACAGGCCTTGACCCTGCAGCTTCTGCTCACGGGGATCATCGATGGCAATGGCCAGTAACTCATGATGCCGCGACAGCTCAGCCAGTTTCTCTGTCACAGCCGGCATAAAAAAATCTGAGATAATAACGACAATGGAACGTTTCAGTGTTAACCGGTTCAGGTGCTCCAGCGCTTCTATTACCGACGTTTCAGCTACCTGACGTGGCGCTTTCATTAAACAGCTGAGGCAACGCATCAGCTGATTTTTACCTTTCGACGGTGGCAGGTAATCATCAAGCCCATCGCTGAACCGAACGACACCGATCCGGTCATTACTGGCCAGTGCAGCTGAACCAAGGAGTGCACAGAATTGCAACATCACTTCATGGCGACCTTGCCGCTGGCTTGACCAGAAAAACGAGGGTGAGCTGTCCACAACCATTATCAGGTTCAGCTCCCGCTCCTCATGGTAACGCTTGATATGCACTTCACCGGACCGGGCGGTGACATTCCAGTCGATTGCCCTGACATCATCGCCTGGGGCATAGGCCCTGACTTCATCAAATTCCAGCCCCTGCCCTTTGAAAACCGAACGGTATTTACCCGTCAGCTGATGATCAACGCGATACCGGCAATAAAGCTCCAGTTGATGCAGTCGTTCTTCAATCAGGTCATTCATAATCAATGATTCGGGATGGCCACGGTTTCAAGAATCATCTCGATCAGCTGGTCAGAACTGATTCCACGGGCTTCTGCCTTATAACTCATTGCCAGACGGTGCCTGAGCACATCAGGTGCCAGTGCCCGAACATCTTCCGGCAGAACAAAATCACGACCTTGCACCACAGCCATTGCTCTGGATGCCAGAGCCAGATTGATTGTGGCCCGGGGAGAGGCTCCAAACCGAATCAACTCATTGATATCAATGCCATACTGACCCGGATCTCGGGTCGCACAGATCAGGTGGACAATATATTGTTCAAGCCCGGGATCGATATAAACCGAATCGATCTGTTCCGACAGGGTATCGAGATCCTCCCGACTAAGCACTTCATTGACAGTAACTGTACTGGCAGGCCTGGACATACGACGCATGACCTCAAGCTCATCATCAAACGATGGATACTCAACTTTCAGTTTGAACATAAAGCGGTCCACCTGAGCCTCAGGCAACGGGTACGTACCTTCCTGTTCAACCGGGTTTTGTGTTGCCAGCACCAGAAATGGTCTGGGCAGTGGCATTACTTCCTTTCCCAGTGTTACCTGCTTTTCCTGCATGGCCTCCAGCAGTGCCGACTGAACCTTGGCCGGTGAGCGGTTAATTTCATCAGCCAGCACAATATTGGCAAAAACGGGGCCTTTCTCAGAAAGAAACTGGCCAGATGCCGGGTTATAAATCATGGTTCCGGTCACATCACCGGGCAGAAGATCGGGGGTAAACTGAATACGGCTAAATGCCAGGCCAAGCGCTCGAGAAAGGGTATTGACCGTCAGTGTTTTGGCCAGCCCGGGAATGCCTTCAATAAGGACATGACTGCGACAGATCAGAGCAAGAATCAGGCGTTCAACCAGCTGCTCCTGTCCAACAATAACCTTACCCACCTCCTGGCGCAGAGCGTTGATCTTTTCCAGAAGTTCATGCCGGGCAAATTGCTTGTTAAGGTCAGTGTTGGTCATATACATCAGGGTAACCGGATTACCCACATCCCTATACTGCGGCTGCCTCCAGAGCTCAGTCCGGAAGCCACCTATATTGAATGTCCAGATACCAGAGAGCAGAGATCAATAAAGATTGATCCCTGCCAGTTCATTAGAAACGGGTTGAAACGGCAATTTTGGTGAAGATTCCCTCGCGGTCTCCCCAGCTCCACTGATTTGGATTGTACTGGTCACCTAATCGATAACCAAAGTTCAAAATGCCGGTAAAGGTTTTGTTGATCGGGATACTGGTATTGAGGTTGTAGTCCGTGTAATTGTGACCGGAGTCATTTTTTGCCTGCCCGCTTTTACCGACAACAACATTAAATTCAGTACGAATATTATTGTTGAAGCGATAATTCACCAGAGCTTTAACATTCTTATTGAAGTACTGGGATTCATCCTGTTGCTCATTAAAAACCAGCCTCAGACCGATATTCATCCGTGGATTCATTCGGTAAATATACGTTGGTTCAATATGAAACCCGGTACTGTAGGCAGTGCCTTTATTGTATTCATGGTCACTGGTCTCTTTATATTGATATTCAGCCACCACGTTGAAGAAGTGTCGACCCAGATTAATGCTGCCACCGGGCTTGAAGACAAATTCGTCTTTTTCCCAGCCACGGCCTTCCACTGAGTTTTTATAAATACCTTCGATAAAGTAACTAAACCTTGGACTGACCCATTTCTCAAACCGGGGGGCCACCACAAGATTCAACCTGCCTGGTTGTTCTGACTGATCAATACCTTTTTCGGCATCCGCCTGGGAAAGCACATAGCGTAACCGCCAGTTCTTATGAAACTTGGTCGAGCCATCGGCAAGAATCTTAACAATATTGGTGATTTTAGGTTGGTTCTCATAAATTGTTTCAGTGTATTCAATACCGGAAACGAAGTTGGTTCTGGGTGGACCTTTTCGTCCTGGCTGCTTTTGGGTTGGTGCTTCAACAAGAATGATATCGTTGGAACCATCAATGTTCAGGTCATCCGCAGAAAATTGCGGAAGATAACTACTGCTTTTTTCCGCCTGGGCAGCGAGAGGCATGGCAAGGCAGGCAATGACGACCGGTGTCAGTACTTTTTTCATAAAACGCTATTATTCATTCGTTGTATTGCTATGCTTTTCCTGCCTGAACATGCAGCTGCGCACCCAGAATCAGGAAGCTCCAACCGATACCCACCGGGCACCATTGAGTAATCAACGACAGATGATCAACATATCCCCCTGTTGAAACTCACCTGTCCACGACAACCAGCGCCAAATATAAACGTTTCAACAAATAGCATCAACACACACATTTTCTGCCTGTTTTATCATCAACTCTCTGCACGCCTTAAGCTTCTAAGTGAGCGCTATTATCAGTCCTGAAATTTGCCTGAAAATTAGTCATGACTCTTTTGACACAGGTCAGATTCCAACGTCAACTTCCTGTATAAAAAAGCTCAAACTTTTGTACAAACCCCTGTTATGAAAGATCAACCTGCTGCCTTACTGATAAAATAAAGGAGATAAGCAGTTGGTATCGAAAGAGATTGAAGCCTGAAAAAGCAGCAATTTGCCACCGTTTTTTAGACCTGCGTCATGGAATGAAGTCCGTTAAAATAAGATAAACCTGTCATCTATTGATCTTGCCAGTGAACTTCCGTATGTTGTCGACAACAAAAGAAACGTTTCTATAATATTAGGCACGGAGAAAAATAATGAATGCAGCCAGCATGCTGACAGGACTGGTCACATACACATTCATGATTGCTGCTGTCTGCCAATTGCTGGCTGCTGACAAAGATACTGAAAGATCATCAGAAACTTTACCGTAGAAAGCTCATTACAATCCTGATACATCAAACTGTTCGCTCAAATTACCAATACTGGATGACGTTATTCCATGAAAAGCAAGTTCGCCACAATCGCACTGAGCACATTACTGTCCATTTCTATCGTTACTTCCGCCAGTGCGGGAATTCCCGCTGGCCCGAAAAAACGCTTTGAAAACGAAGTGGTAAAAATGACCCAGATTATGGGGCTTAACAGTACTCAGGCAGACCAGATACTTGACCTGAAAATTGATCTGTATAAAAAGAACCAACAGGCCCGCAAACAGTTTGGTGAGGGATCTTCTGAGCTTTCTTCCGCCATGAACAAGAATATGCAGGCCTATCAGAAAGGTGTTTCCAAGAGCGTGAGCAAAAAACAGCTCCAGGCTCTGTTTGACAGCCGTAATAAGTAATGCCTCTAGAAAAAACCGGGTCTTCAGGAAGAACCGGTTCTCACTTATTTTCCCCGTTTCCTAAATTACAGGGCCAGTTTACTAAGTGCTCCAAATGTAACCTTTTCTATCTTTTAACTAAAACAAGTATGTATCAAGAAAGAATAGTATGATTCCTCCATAATAAAGAAGATGCACAATTTGATTGATTAACCCAGCTTTATCCAGCCTTTGGCTTATTCCACGATACTTCCCACAAAAAATATTCCACATAACCATAAGCTTCGATTTTTCAGAGAAGTAGCTCAGTTGATATAGATCAACAGGGTACTTTTTCTTCTCGGCACGCAAAATCGCTTCGTATACTGTATTGGTTACCATATAAAGAGCCATTAACGCAGCAAGGATAGCTGGCCAGTTGCTGTTCACCCAATTACCCTCTCATAGCAAATTAATAACAATGGGAATAAAGAATATCACCAACCCTGCGACATATTGAACGATTGAATACCGCCTGGCACTATTCATTGCCAAAACATAAGAATGATTGCCTACAACGCTGTACTTTCTAGGAAGCAGGAGACCAATAAAGGCCATGCTTGATAACAAAGAAATCCTTGAACTCACCTCACAACTTTACCTGCAGACTGCATGTATTTCTGAAGATATGCTGCGAAACCAATATCCAGGATGAGAATAACAAATATTTTTAAACGCTCTTCAGGCAAACATTCAATAGAATCCATTTTCGTGTTTATAAAAAAACCGCTTAAGCCACAAGCTCAAACGGTTTTCTGATTTAGCAGTTTTTGTTGCTCAGTGTCTGCCACGATAACCATTAGCCACAGGAAACTCGGTCTTTCTCCAGCCCCATTTTGGCGTGTCGTTTTCAGCATTCCAGCTCATGTAGGCACTGGTCATCTTCGCAACCACCTCAGGGTACTGATCAGCAACGTTGTTTGACTCGCTGATGTCCTGACTGATGCGGAAAAGTTCGGTTTTCTGCTGCTTGTTAAACTTGTTTTCCTTGATCAACTTCCATTCATCATCACGGATGGCCCAGCTCATCTGGTTATCCCAGTAGAAGTAACGGTTATCCAGCTGCGCAACTTGACCCTTAACATAAGGAAGCAGGTTCACCCCATCCAGATCCCACTCTTTCCTGACTTCTGCGCCAACCGCGTTAAGGAAGGTTGGTAACAGATCAAGGGCAATCACCGGCTCATTCAGGGTTTTGCCCGCAGGAATCACGCCTTCCCAGGTGAAGGTGAAAGGAACCCGGATACCACCATCCCAGTAAGTCCCCTTCTCTCCGCGAAGTGGGGTATTGAATGAGCGGTTATCATTAAGCTTGCCACCGTTGTCGGAAATAAAGACGATCAGGGTATCATCCATCAGCTCCAGCTTTTCAAGCTTGCTGACAATCTTGCCAACATTCTGGTCAAGGTTGTAATTCATGGCCAGTACAGTACGGCGTTTGTCGTCAGTAATATGCTTGAAGCGTTCAAGGTCTTCAGGTCGGGCCTGTAAAGGACCGTGAACGGCATTAAAGGCAACATAGAGAAAGAATGGCTCATTTTTGTGCCGCTCAATATAAGAGACCGCCTCATCACCAAACCGGTCGGTCAGGTAGTCATCAAAGTTACTGACCGGCTGATCGTTGCGATACATCGCCGACCAGGGCTTTTTCTGTTGTTCCTGCTGATTGATGGGACCTACGAAATAGTTTGCAGCACCATTATTAAAACCGAAGAACTCTTCAAAGCCACGGTTATGGGGCCAGAAGTGTTCAGCATCTCCATCATGCCACTTGCCCACCATACCGGTCCGGTAACCAACGTCTTTCATACGGTCTGCCATGGTGGTCAATTCAACAGGCAGCCCCTGTTCAATACCTTCTTCCCGTACAAAAGGAGCAACGTTATCGTGGTAGCCAAAACGTTGCTGATACTGCCCAGTCATCAGTCCTGCCCGTGTTGGCCCACACACCGAAGCACTGACATAACCTGCCGTCATGATCGTGCCTTTGGCAGCCAGACGGTCCAGGTTCGGTGTGACCACATCCCGGCTCTGTTTTTGAAAACCCACATCAGCATAACCCAGGTCATCTGCCACAATCAGCAGAACATTGGGTCGCTCTGTCAGCCTGGCAGAAGCCGGCTCAGCAGCCTGTGCTGTCGATAACGAAGCACCTGCCATTGCCACGGCACAGGCTGCTGCCATTAGTCCTTTTTTCAACGTTGGAATCATTCTATTTACGCCTTATAGAATTGACTGTTTATTTATCAACCAGTGTAAATTCAGCCTGTTGAACCCTGTCCGACGAGGAGCCAACAAACACATGAAAGTCTCCGGGTTCAGCTCCCCAGCTCATGTCCGCCCGGTAAAATGCAAGATCATCTGATCGCAGGGAAAATGACACTCTTTTGCGTTCCCCGGGCGCAAACTGAATTTTTCGAAAGCCCTTCAGCTCTTTAACGGGCCGTGTGGTAGAGCCCACCAGCTGCCGGGTATAGAGCTGGACGACTTCCTCTCCGGAATACTCGCCGGTATTGGTAATGTCCACGGAAACCGTCAACTCATCATTTCTGGTTTTCAACTGGTGGCTTGAGAGTTGAACCTTGCCGTATTCGAAATCCGTATAACTCAACCCGTGGCCAAACGCATAAAGTGGTGTATTGGGAGAGTCGTCATACCGTGACGTGTAATGTTGTGAACGGGGGTTTTCACTCCCGGCATCGTAAGGTCGTCCGGTATTACGGGCATTGTAATAAATGGGCACCTGACCAACAGACCGGGGGAAAGTCATTGGCAGCTTACCTGAAGGGTTATATTCTCCCATCAGAACATCCGCTATCGCATGACCACCTGAGGTTCCCGGGTACCAGGCATGGAGAATGGCATCGACATGTTCATCCTCCCAGTCAAGCACGTTGGGCCGCCCGGACATCAACACCAGCACCATGGGCTTGCCCAGCTTTTTCAGTGCCTTCATCAGCTGTCGCTGGTTGCCTGGCAGCATCAGGTCAACACGGCTGGACGCCTCACCGGACATGCGTTCCTCTTCACCCATTACCATGACAATGACGTCTGACTTTTCAGCCACGGCCAGCGCTTCCTGGAACAGGCTGACCAGTCTCGGGTCATCACGTTCCATCCGTGACACACCTTTCCCACGGATATGCGCTTCTTCGCTGTCCGCATCATGGAGGTAGGCATAAGTGGCACCAGGTGCATAATGAATGGCGACCTGTCCTTCCAGCTTTCGAACCATGCCTTCAAGCACCGACACGGGCTGTTCAGAACGATCACCGGCTCCTGCCCAATTACCAATCATGTCACGTCTTGAATGTGCCAGCGGACCAATAAGCGCGATGGAGTTCAGACTGTCCGCATTCAGCGGCAGCGTCTGATGGTCATTTTTCAGCAACACCATGGATCGTCGGGCAGCATCCCTGGCCATGTCCAGGTGCTGTTCACTGAGAATCTCCCTTTCAGCACGGGCAGGGTCAGAATAACGATAAGGGTCTTCAAACAACCCAAGTCGCCACTTCATCTCAAGGATTCGGCGTACCGACTCATTGATCTGCGATTCAGACACTTTACCTTCAGCAACCAGTGCTTCCATATGGCCAATAAACGTCATGCCGACCATATCCATATCAACACCGGCGTTAAAGGCAATCTCAGCGGCGTGCTTTTCATCCCGGGCAAAACCGTGGGGCACCAGTTCGTTGATGGCGGTGTAATCCGTTACCACAAAACCTTCAAACCCCCACTGTTCACGGAGAATATCGGTTAACAGTCGTCTGGAACCGGTTGCCGGTATACCATTCAAATCATTGAAGGCGGTCATGACCGTGGCTACACCGGCATCAACCATCGCCTTGAACGGTGGCAGCTGAGTCGTCCACAACTCAAGTTCAGAAACATCGGTCGAATGATAATCACGACCAGCCTGAGATAACCCATAACCGGCAAAATGTTTTGCAGTCGCCATCATGGTATCCGGCTGACTGAGATCCTCACCCTGAAACCCCTGAACCCTGGCCACAGCCATCATGGTGCCCAGGTAGACATCTTCACCTGCCCCCTCGGAAACCCGGCCCCAGCGCGGGTCACGGGTAATATCCGCCATGGGGGCAAACGTCCAGGCGATACCGTCTGCAGTTGCTTCGATAGCGGCAACCCTTGCTCCCATACGGGCAACCTCAGGATCCCAGGAAGCCGCTTCGCCCAGCGACTGGGGAAAAATGGTCTTATGGCCATGAATAATGTCATGGCCAATGATTAATGGAATGCCCAGGCGGGTTTCTTCTACTGCAATCTTCTGAAGTTCGCGGGTAAAGTCAGCACCGTAAGCATTGAACACCGCACCCACCCGTCCCTCGCGAATTTGCTGCTCATAGGCGTCATTCACATAGGGCCCGGTGGTATTTCGGAAACCTGACTGAAGATCGAGCTGACCGATTTTTTCCGCTAACGTCATCCTGCTGATCAGATCAGAAATAAAGGTATCCATCACCTTCTGATCATCCTGCCAATGCTGTTTCGAGGCAGGAACCAGCGCTTTATCAGGATTAAGAAGATAGCCTGCCTCAGAGGCAATGGTTGGTAACGAGGTGATGCAGGACATAATGACTGCCGCAATTTTACATTTCATGATTGCACGACCCAACCCCACCGTTATTGGTGGTATTCACAGATCGATCGAATTAAACAGCTTTTAGAAACTGATTATTGATTTTGAACGGTGTGATGAACCGTCAATAGCCATCACACTGCTCTGGTTGGCTTTACTTAGCCCGGTCGTCTTTAAAACTCAGATACATTGACTTCACATCATCCCAATAGCCTCTGGCCCTGAGGTAGCGCTCAACATCCGCATTGATACTTTCCGCCAGAAACGCACCAACAAACATGCCCTGGTCGAGAGAAAGAATTTTGGTACTCATACGCCCCTTGCTGTCCACCGCATCGTACCAGCCATAGGAAGTCTCAATGGCTGGGTACAGTGCCTTGATGGATTTCAGAGATTTAACCGCGCCTTCGGGATCAACCATATACGACAATGCTGTCGCATGCGGTGTACCGGTAGAACCGCCGGCAATCTTATCGTCATAGCGAACCCAGGCTTCAGAAAGATGAGGGATCCCAAATGGACGGTATTCATCATTGACCGTAGCAGATGAGGAAACCATGGGCATATTGTTTCGTTTGCTGTAGATCCGCTGCAGCTGTGTAGTGTCTTCAAACATGGAGTAATCGGGCACCAGTTCCTTTTCATTCAGCCATATGGCAGGCAGCAGCGCTTGGAAATAGGCACCGTCCCAGGTCAGGATTGGTGTATAGTTTTTGCCGTCCAGACGGTAGCTGACGGTATAGGTTTCCATATCGTTAAAAACAGAAGCTGGAATCGCCTCAGCGCCCAGATGCTTCGTGATCAGAGGTGCCCAGAGTGCCGCCAGTCGGCTTTCATTGGCCTTGCGATCCACGTGATATTCAATCAGCTCTCCGTTCTGCCAGCCACCCCACAGCAGCCCCCGATCCTTGTCGTAGAGGGATAACCAGCCGGGAATCTGGGCTTTCAGCATCTGATCAATTCGACTGATGATGCTCTGCTTAACCGGATCCGTGGAATTGAGATAGGCTCCTGCCACAGCGGCCAGTGAAAACGCCAGGTTGCCATTATCAACAGCTGGCGCAATTTCTCCCTTACCGGGTTTCAGCTCACCGCCTTTAATGTCGTAGGGCCAGTAGAAAAGCCCTTTAAACTTGGGTGCCTCTTCAAGGGTGGTCAGCACTTCCTGAATACGGGTCAGCGCCTTCTGATTTCCCGCCTTCTCGGCTTCCACCAGAATATTCAGATACAACGCAATCTCGGTTGTATTGGTGTAATAAGCGTACTCCGCCTTATTGTCCTTGACCCAGATTGTGTCGTAAGGCACCAGGGTATCCGCATCGACCCCCTTACCATCCAGAAAGAAGTTAAGGTTAGTTTGAAGCTCCTCCCGGAAATCAGCCGGATAAAACTGATCCCGTACTTCCAGTTTATCCAGTGTGACAGCGCTGGCATTGGCAAGCACACTCACCGCCATCAGGGTGGCGCCTGCAAGACTTTTTATCTTCAGATTCATTGTCAGCATTTATCCATGTAGCACTTAAACTATAGGCAGACAAAATATAAACGTTTCAACAAACAGCATCAATCTTGGATCGCTTTAAAGAAATGAGAGACGACGGCTAGAAGAAAAAGATAAAATATATTAAAAACATAGAGTTAAATAGCTTTCAAACCAACAGAACTTATTTCCTGGACGTACAATCCCTTGACCTGAATCAGTTTTATACTCATCAAATGTCGTAGTGCGAGATCCAGAACCTATCGAAATTTATAACAACAGTGACAGAGTGAAACTCACAATCACTAAAAAGGCTTTCGTAAGACTGCAATTGGAAAAATGGGCATTATTCAAACGATATTTGACTCTGGTCATGTAAATCTTTGGTTATTCCTGAAGCACAGAAGCAGATTCTTGACCTTTTCAGACATCTTTCGTACCTTCCCGCCAAATGAAACGTTTCTACAAAAGATAAATTGATAATTCGGATTGCTCAGCCATGGATATACGATTAAAAGAGTTAGCCAGATCCGTCATGCTGGTGACACTGTCAGCTTCAATGCTCAGTGGTTGTATGGACGACACCTATGATTATTCTCAGGGTGGTAATGGCGGGGGCGGTGGTGGTGGCACTCCTACTCCGGGCGCAATTTATACCATTTACGGATACCAGGGCTCTGATGGCTTATATCCATTGAAAGTCATTGATGATACCGACAATGTTTACACCATCGAAAACGGTATTGCCCAAGGCACTAATATAGAGGTATCCCCTGTTTCAGCCATCAGAGCAGATTCTGCCGAAGGGTCTCTGCTGGTCAAAATTACCGGAGGATCTCCGGCAACGATTATCGCAGAAAGTGATACTGCTTATGATTTAAGCAAAGCAGCCAATGAAGCCGATGAGGAAAACTCCGGCGGCACCCTTCAGTTTTACCTGAAACCGAAAACTCAGACAGCCACAGACAAAAAAGTATTTCTGACATTACCAAAGTCAGATGGGACTGCTACGGAAGTAGATATCACGGGCACTTATAATGCATTTGTAAATGCGCCAGATGCTGACAGCTTCGCCGCTGGCCAGAATGTCAAAATTCCCGTTTCCTGTTTTACCGACCTTGGTATTGACTTCAGCCAGAACACCCTGCCATTTTCACTGACCTCAGAGTCTGATGTTGAGTTTGAACTCAATCATATCCGACTCCGGGAAAAAACCAGTACTGAAAAGTATGTTCTCCCCTGCTCAATGGACAGTGAGCTTTTAAGTGAACCAGCTTCACTACTATACCGCCGAATCAAGAACCCAGACACGGAGAGCTCTCAGAAATACCTGGAGGAAGGTATTTCAAATTTCGTTTCTGCATGGGGGCTCGCTTCTCTGGGCTACCCAAGCGAAGGTGGCATCATTGCAAACTACAATAATGTAGCCGGAAACCAGAGCGCTAATGGAGGTATAACCTTTAAGGCAAAAGGGACAGATCTAAAGCCGGTCAAGGATATCAGTCGCTACCTGGCGAATGGAGTAGTCTCATTTGATTTACAGGTACTGAGTTACGCCAGTCATCCGGATCAAACATTGTTAGTTAAAATGGAAACACCGCAAGGATTTAACAGTTCAACATCTGTTACGTTAGCGCAGGGACTCGGATACCCTGATCAGGTAACCGTCCAAATTCCTATTCAGGATTTATTCCTCGAAGCGTCAGATAGCTCCAACCGTATCGATGCAGCAGCCCTTCAGAATGTGGAGAAACTGTTTGCCATCAACCCGACTCCCGTTGATGACAAAACTGACCTGGAAGGCATGAAGTTCAAAGTTGATAATATCCAGCTGATTATGGACCCCACTCCATAACTCTAAACAGTCATTCACACCTGGCAGCATTGTAAAGTGCTGCCAACCACTTCGCTGTTAATACCCAAGAAACAATCTATACCCTCTATCTGAAAAGGTAGATAACACTTCTGACTATTTATAAGAAAAACAGGTTTACCATGAAGACCAGAGCTTTCTTACTACTACTCACTCTGTGCATCACATTTGAAGCCAGTGCCTACCAGCAGATTCACCGAAAAGTCCGCGCCCGCTTTGAGGATGAGGTTAAAGTGATGGATCACCATATGAACCTGTCCAAACAGCAGGAAGCTATCATTATGCAGTTGAAAATTGACCTTCTGCTTAGGAATAATGAAGCCAGAAATAAACATGGTGCCGGATCAAAAACATTTAAGGCAGCTAAGGATGTTAATATGAAAACCTTCCAACGTGGCCTTAAGGAAAACGTGACTGCAGGCCAGCTTCAGGCTTATCGTGACTATTTGGCAAATAAACGATAAATGAGGAAAGGACTGTACTGAAAAAACCGTTGCAAAAAGGGTATTGTCATCTGATCTGATAACTAAGCAATACCAGATCAGATGACAATAACAGACTGTTTAGAAGCTGGAGATTATAGCTAGCTTGCCCATAAACTGCTCTTTATCCCCGTTACTGTACTTGCCGGGATTGTATATATCACCGGTACGATATGAAACGTTTGCCACCATACTGAAAGTATCAGTCAGCGGAATATTAGTATTCATATTGTAATAGGTGTATTTGTAGCCCCTTCTTTCCGTGCCGATAATATTATTGTTTTCATCAATCATATTCCCATCACCACCATCACGGCCGTGCACAATATTCCACTCTGTTCGAACCCCATTCGTGAAGCGATAACTCATCAATCCCCGGAAATTCCAGTTATCTGAATCTGCTTCGTTATTATTACCGGTATAGCTTCCCTTAATACCTAAGTTAATATTATCTCTCCAGCGGTGAACAAGGTTAGCATTCAAACTGAAACCATAGTTATCCGTATGCTCTTTATAATCAATTTCACCGGATACACCGACGAAGTTTTTGCCAAAATTGAAGTTCAGGCCCGGGTTGATTCGATAAGTGGTTTCTTCTTTATCATCAACACCTTCTACCGCCCGTTTATACCCCGCAGCCACATAATAGTTAAACGCAGGGCTAACCCACTGCTCAAATCTAGGGGTAAGGTTTAAATTCAAACGACCCGGTTGCTGCTCATCATTCTGGCCTGTGTGCTTATCCCGCTCGGAAACCACATAGCTGAGTCGGAAGTTATCGGTTATCAGCGTATTACCATCCGCATAGATTTTCAGCATATTGGTGGTCTGAGGACCATCATCATAAACCGTCTCAGTGTATTCAATACCAGAAAGGATCCGGGTTCTTTTAAAACCGGGACGTTTTCTACCAGGCGCTTCTGCCTGGATAATTTCACCGAACTCGCCCATATCCTGTAGGTCTTCGACCTGAACACCTTCAGGGTTGTAATATTTTGTCTGCCGGTTATTTTTAGTACGTTCTTTTTTCGCTTTTCGAGCCTTTTTTTTATCAGAGTCCTCTCTGGCAAGCTGATAAGAAGAGAGCTCAGGAAGATCAAAAGGATTACTGTCTGCTATTGCCGTTGCTGGCAATAACGCCCCCCCCAGAAGAACTGGAATCAATACTTTTCTCATAATAGTTATTTCCATACCCCTTTAGGTCATCCAAGTGACCCGGGCATCAAGAAAACATCGTTGTTAACCATAAGCTGTATTGACTGATGGAACTTTACAGTTTGTTGATAATTCCAGCAGCAATTGAAATATAAACGTTTCACCAAATACCATCAATGACAAACTTTGGTACAAATCACATACAATTCTGACACATCCCCTAAACCCCAGTGTTTACGCCTGATAGAAAGGCATGCGCAAAAAACAACAGAAACTTAAAGTAGGATTTCGTTGATTTAAATCAGATAACATTCGTCATGACAAAGCATCATGCAGAATTAATTCGATGGGATTTAAACGATAGAAAGAAGCATTTGACAGGATATCGATTGAACCACAGAGATCACAAAGAATACGAAGAACAGCGCTTCTTTCCCTTAGTGATCTTAGTGGTTCAAAAAATAGAATCAGAAGCTGGAAATAATCGCCAGTTTACCAAAGAAGATATCTTTATCCCCTCCCGTGGTATCACTGGGGTTGTATTGCTCACCAGTACGATAGGCGACATTGGCAACCAGACTGAAGGTATCATTGATCGGGATATTAGTGTTCATATTGTAATAGGTATAGTCATAGCCACGACGCATCATGGTGTCGCCATCCCCTTTTACATCAGCGCCATCACGACCCCGTACGACACTCCACTCCATACGAACCTTGTTTTTGAAACGGTAATTAATCAGCGCCCTGATGTTCTTGTTATTATTGTCGGAGTCACTGCCTGCCTCACTGTAGGCTCCCTTTACTCCCACATTGATATTGGGCTTCCAGCGATAGATGTAGTTTCCTTCGACACTGAAACCATAATAACCGTTATGGTGCTTATAGTTATATTCGCCGGTCAGGCCGAAAAAGTTTTTCCCAAAATTAAAGTTAACACCGGGCTTGACCCGATACGTCTCCTCTTCTTTGCCTTCATCGGCTTCTACCGCTCTTTTATAGCCTGCAGCAACAAAGTAGTTAAGCCTGGGGCTTACCCACTGTTCATACCGTGGTGTAAGGTTGATATTCAGTCGGCCCGGCTGCTCCTCATCGTATTGCCCGGTAGTCTGATCCCTCTCTGAAAGCACATAACTGAGTCGGAAATTATCCGTAATCAATGTGTTGCCATCAGCATAAATTTTCAGCAGATTGGTAAGGCGGGGCTTGTTATCAAAAACCGTTTTGGTGTATTCAATACCGGAAAGAATACGGGTGCGTTTAAAGCCAGGGCGCTTTTTCTTGCCTGGAGCTTCTGCCTGAATAATCTCACCAAACTCACCGATGTCCTGCAAGTCTTCGGCTTGAACACCACCAGGGTTGAAATGATCTGCACTCCGACTGGCTTTTCGTGGTTTCTTTTTTCGCTTTTCTTCTTTATAAGTATCGGCACTGGCAACAGTGACCGCTGACAACTCCGGAAGGTCGAACGCTCCTGTATTTGCGGTTACTGCTCCAGGCAAAGTAACAGCCCCCATAAGCACTGGAATCAACACTCTTTTCTTTGTCATCATTGCTAAGCTTTTTTTAGTCTGGTTGCCATGACGTCTGGTCATGGAAATACCCTGCCAATATCAGGTAACGGGTATTCTTGAACTGGCACAACACTCCACTGTTATTCAGCCCTGCTCAGGCTGGAAATGCCGCTTATCGTTATTACCAACGCCTCACACCGTGAAGCGCAAAACCAAGATAAACGTTTCAACATATACCATCAACCGCTCAGCAACGCTCAAATATCACCTTATTTGCTGACAATCACCTTACATAGCAGAGCTCATGGTCGTTTTCGCAGAATCAACCCTTTTTAGAAATTATTTTACAATTGTCGTTTTTATTGATCTGAATCAAATCGACACCATCAACAATTAGAGCAACCATAAACCCTGTAAAATAGGTCTAAAAATTATAAATATAACTACATAAATATCGAAACATCAGTAATTTAACCTGAATAAATAAGTCGCAATAAATGCCATCAACAGGCTGCCGAGAGCAATTACTGACCATCCATTGACAAAGGTCATATAAACTCCAGACAAATAACTGCCTGCCCATGATCCATCTTGACCTGATTTATAAATCTCCGTATCTTTTCTTTTAGAAACGTTTCAGCACAGATTAAAAAACAGACAACCACACCGAATTTCATGCTGTTCAGACAATATCAGCCCGGTTTACTGTCAGGAAGTACGATAACAATGGATAAGCCCTTAACACTCCTTGCCAAGTCCATATTACTGGCCACGCTCTCTGTGACCATGCTCTCAGGCTGTGTGGAAGATAATTACGATTATCCAGAAGATGGTACTAACCCGCCGGTAGACCCAGGTCCAGGCCCAGACCCTGATCCAGATGATCCCAACACCGTCGTACTTTATGGTGATAAGGCAGGTTCGGTGTTTACCCTGAAGCTGGCAGACAGCGTCCTGTCGGAACCCAGTCTGGTTCCAGGAAGTGGTATTCATACCGTAGGGGCTATTTCTACCCAGCCTGCCGCAGTTGATGGTGAACTGGGGGATCCGCTGGCAGTCGCTGTGGATCTGAGTATTGGCAGCGCTTCTGACGCCTCTATTCTAACGGACAGCACAGAAAGCCAAGACCTTTCAAACACCAACAGTAATGGCACACTGCATATTGAAGTCAGTGACATTAATAACTTACCAGTGTCCACTGCATCAAATCTTGTCACCGTCTCAACCGGTGCAACAGCAACGCCTGTTGATATTACCGATGCGATATATGCCTTTACAGCAGCAGAATCCACTCAGAAAATAAGGGTACCTCTGAGCTGCTTTGCTGATGTTGATTTCACCCAAGTAGATGAACCATTCAGACTGACCACCAGCACTGACCTCAACTTCACTCTCGGCAAAGTCATTATGTCGCCGGACAGTCTGTCTCCCGGTTATGACCTGCCTTGTACTGCCATTGCCAATACCGTCCTCGACGATGCTGAATCCTTGCTGCTGCTCACTGATGAGACATCCAAACCCGGCGGTATCGCGGCAGCTCCCTGGACAGCCACGCTAACCGGATTACAGCTGCCAAAAGATGGCTCCGGTGCAGGCGCCAGCGGCTGGTCAATTACCGATGCAGACCCTGTCACGAAGGTTGCTACTCTGACTGCAACCATTCCAGATACCCATAGCAAAGCAGTTGCCGGGGTCGGTATCACTGACAGTAAGGCAGACACCCCGATTAACCTCAGAAATTATATTGAAAACGGTATACTTTCTTTTGACTTAAGTGTCACCTTACCTGCTGGCTCAGAAGCAACAACTTCTGTGACCGTTTCCATGCAGGACAATGATGACTTTGAAGCCATTTATACGCTGACCGCTGACCAGATATCAGCCACACCAAAAACAGTGACTATCCCGGTTAAGGAATTCGTTAAGAAAGATGAGAACGGTAATGCACTTGCCAGCTCACTGCTTGCGATCACCAAACCCTTCATGTTCAAGCTGAATAACGGTGAAAAGAACGATCAGGATGAACTGGGCTATTTACTGAGAGGTGCCCAGTTCACCATTGCTGATCTTAAACTGGTCATGAATCCAGCACCGGTTGTTCAATAGTCATTAGTATTTTATTTAGCCTTTGTTATACCTTAAGTCAGCCATGGCTTAAGGTATTTTTTTGCTCTATCGCTTAATATTTTCTAAAAAAGATTTTCAATAATTTTTATTGAAAGTCTTTATCCGATGATAATCACCTCATCTCTATATCAAACCCCTCAATTTGACGGATCATTTTTTCCGTGATTTCTGGAAATTTATTCGATATATCGATCTGCTCCCCGGGATCTTTTGAAAGATCAAATAATTTCGGAGCCATATACGTCTTGTGCTTATCCTTATAAAGCGGCAACTCCCATTTAAATTTTTTCCTACCATAATGCTGCCTTTCATTGGCCATACTTTTCTTTTTATCCGCCATCCAGAGTAATTTATACTTCCCCATTCTCATCGCATGCCCATACCCTGATCGCCAGAACAGAGTTTCATGGGGGTTACCCGCTTTTTTACCCAGTAACCAGGGCATCAGATCAACACCATCATAAGAACGGTCAACAGGCATTTCAGCACCCGCAGCGGCGACCGCTGTTGGAAATATATCCATGGTCGAGGTAATACCTGTAAAATTTTTTCCGCCTGATAATTTTTCTGGCCACTTAAGGCCAAAAGGAACACGAATTCCGCCTTCCCAGTTGGTTGCCTTACCACCCTGAAACACACCATTTGCATGGCCTTTGGTACCACCATTGTCATTCACAAAGAACATCAGGGTATTGTCTTCCAGCCCATTACTTTCAATGGCGTTCAGAATAGTACCAACATTAGCATCAAGCGCTGCAACCATTCCATCATAAATATCACCACCTTCAGGAATATATTCCAAGGGAACCTGCAACGGTTTATGGACATTGTACGAGCCGAAATACAGGAAAAAAGGTTTACTGCCCTTTTTATCAATAAAGTCTGCTGCAGCCCGGCCAAGTGCTTCCGTCGTATAAGCATCGCCACGCTGCCTTCCTTTATGGTCGAAGACGGCAATTTTATCTTCTTCCCTGAAGCTTACTTCTACCCCATTAATGCGCAGGCTGTCCCAATTGTAATAGCTGCATCTGCCCGGATGACCATAAACATAGTCAAATCCCCGGTTGTAGGGCTGATACTTTTCATTTACCCCAAGATGCCACTTCCCAAATGCCGCCGTTGTATACCCAGCCTCTTTCAAAACCTCAGATAGAAATATCTCACGGGTATCAACACCAATATCATGCTTCACCCCATCTTTATCATTGGAAGTGAGGGTTTCATAACCAAACCTTGCCTGATAACGGCCAGTCATCATGCCAGCCCGAGAAGGTGCACATACCGCATGAGTCACATAGCCATTTTCAAAGAAAACACCATCTTGAAAAATGGAATCAATATTGGGTGTTTTTACCTTACTATTCCCGGTAAAACTTAAACCACTGTAATTCAAGTCATCACTTACGATGACAACAATATTTGGCTGAGCTGCAACCTGAGCTATAGAAAGCGTTGAGCTGACCATAAGTGCAGTTATGGTTTTTTTAAAATACTTCAAGGGATAACCTTTTAGATACTGCAACAATTATTAAAAAATGACAGGCCATACAGAGACAGGAATTAATAAAAAGAGAAAGCGCTACCAAAAAATAGCAGCGCCGTATTATTTAATTATTGAACTCTTGTGGGCAAACAGCCTGTTGGACTATCACTGACACAGGCAGATTCATCAAATAATTTCTGCTTATCAAGATGGAAGTTATCTATAAAGACGCTGGCATCTCTGAAATCTTTTTCTCCGTCTCTTGTCATCTGGAAATTAATTCGATGAGTATGATCGCCTGGTCGTTTTCTCATCACAAAAGTGACTTCACCTTTCTGCCCGGGTAATACATCACCAGCATTTTCCCTCAGAATAATACGCTGGCCTGCTGCATCAAGCACTTCCACATCAACCTCAAAGATAAACTCATCAGATCCCTCTGTAGTGACATCAAAACGATAAAGATAGCGTGTGCCCAGTGGGTCAAGCGAAACATCTTCATTCCGGAAAACATTGGTGGCACCGCTCTGGCCAACACTCCGTTTCATCAGTAATGCTTTTCCATCAACACCATTCGGGTTGTCTACGAGCTTACTGCCAGATCTCACATCCCAGCCATTTTCACCACCTGCAAAATCTCCATTTTCCAGAGGGGAGTCAGCCCCCTGCCGCACGGCTGCGGTGTTATCAAACAGAAAAACACTGTCAGCACCTTCCGTTACATAATTGATATGCAGGTAGCCAGCACCTGCAGGCTTTTCAGTAACGACGGATAACGCCTGCCCACTGCCAACTGAGGTTATTTCATTACTGACCGCTTCTTCCAGAACAGGGTCCAGAATATCTTCTGATGCCCGCCACTGCAGCCGTATATACCCCTTGCCACTCCCCTGCTTCATTTCTGACGTACTGCTAATCCGATAACGTGTGCCTGGAAGATCCATGGACAGTTCAAGCGGTTGACCAAGAGCACCAACACCTGAAACTTGAGCAGCACTGCCAGTTTCACTGTCTACCACAGTCACATCGCCGTTGGTTGTCCAGCTATCGAGTCCATTTTCAAAACCCGGATTGGAGAAGCGTTTGCTCTTTCCATCCAGCTCACTGACCAAATCTTCCAGCTCCAGCCATTCACCCTCTGGGTCAATAATTTCATAATCCTGATGACTGATACCGGCAGGCAAGTTGAATGGTGACATTTGATAGCCGTAATGAGTTTCTTTCTGACCATCATGCCCGATCACTTTTCTGGGGGTAATGTTTGAATAATGGAGCGTCGTTTGACCGTTGCTCCGTTCCACTTCCAGATCCGGCCGGTAAAATTCAGCCCGGAAACGGTCAACGGTACCCGGTTGAATGGCTTCAACCAGGCCAACACCACCAAACCAGAAGTCAGCAATACCGACCGCTTTCATCGTGTAATCAGGTTCTGCCATGGACCAGCGGGTCAGCATATTGATCGGCTCACCGCCCGCAGCATTATTCATTGGCTGACGCTTTCCATCGCGATAAGCCATGTAGGCTCCGACGACTGCCGGCGTATGGCCATGCTGCCCAAAGCCAAGGACGGCGGGAAAATGGATAATGTCATTGGGGTGATCGGAGGGACCATCCGCATGGTATCCACCACACCAGTCCTCATTTCCAGTCGGACACGTCGGCTGGTTCCCTGCCGAGAATCCGCCAAAATAGGGAGCTCCCATATCATCGGTTTCCGCCATGGTCGCAGCATAGTAGTTACGGTTGAAAGCTGCCCAGCCCGCATCTTCTGCATGATGTTTGAGTATCAGCGTCCCCCCCATCACAATAAAGGCTGAATGCCCAGCCCTTATGACTGCCTCCCCCTTAAGCCAATGGTCATAGACAAAGTTACGGCGATCATAAACATAGTGTGCATAATCTTCAGTCGCCAATGGGTCCTGGGCTGCACCGATATCCCCGAACAGCCAGGTTTCATTGGACATGGCATTATTGTTAAGTAACGGACCATAATCGTCATTGGTCCAGGTAATTTTCTGGTTGGCTCGAATGGTATCGGATGAACGCTGCAGCAACTGCCTGAGGTACTCTTTGTAAGTCTGCAAACGTTCATTGTGCGGGTACATCTCTGCTGCCTTATAAGCGGCAGGCAGAAACTTCATGCTGACATAAACCTGCGGTTGCGACTTTTCCGGTCCACCTGTTTTGGGCAGGCCATCGCTGCCGTACATTCGGACAAAATGACCGTCCACTGTGCGCACGCCACCATAACCATCGGAATACAGGCCTGCATGACGCTCAATCAACAATTCCACCAGCCGTTCGATCTCGGGATTTGGCTGCACCTGGTCAATGGCCATCAACAGAAACAGCGCCCAGCCCACATTATCCGCTACCGGTGATTTGTCCGGACTCCCCCCTTCCTGAACGATCTTGCTTAACAGAAAGCCGGGCCTGCCCAATAAGGTACTGGTTCCTTCAATACTGCCGTCTTCAACCAGACTCTTTATGGCCAGGTAATACTGGTGGAGTTCATCCTGCAACCAGTCCTGGTAGCTCAATCGTGGATCTGTGTTATCCCTCATCATCTGGATCTGCTGGGCTGCCAGCATCATCCGACCATCGGCAGTGGCTGAAATATCATCCACTGTATAGTCAAGCTCGGCATAAACCTCTGGGCTAACCGGCTGGCCAGCTCGTAGCGCTTCGGACGGTATCTTCAGAATTCGGGAGCCATCAGCAATGTGTTTCAGAAGGAACAGTCCATCAGAGTCGTCATTACCATAGACCGCCCCCATGGTTACCCTGTCAAATCCGACTCCTGAAGAGAGCGTGGTCATGCCAAAGCCATCAGGTTGCATACGGTTCAGTGAGCCCTGTGTGGTGAAGTAAATTTTTTCATCCACCATATCCACGGCGAGACCAGTAACCGGCTGCTGAGTAGCCACCAGCTGACCAGTAACATCCAGATTGTTGTTACGAACGTCAAAGACGCGGTTCCGGGTGGCATCGTATCGATGAATTCCCGCATCCCCGCCCACATAAAGCTGGCCTTTGAAGTAAGTCATTCCAACGGGCCTTACCTCGTCAGTAACCAGTGTTACCCGGTCAAGAAGTGTCAGCTCCCTGGTATTGGTGTTATAAGCGACAATAGCGTCCTTATTATCACTCTCTCCTTCCATACAGGCTGCTATATAGAGAAAACGGCCTGATGGCGTCAGAGTCATACCACAGATACCGTTTTCGCCACTGAAACTGAAATCAGGCAACACTGAAGACAGCTCACCCACCGATATTTCATGCAGAACGGTTTCATGAATATCACGAATTTCTATCAAGTCGCCGCTGCTATCAGCTGCGGCATACAACCCGGAGACCTGGGCTGCACTGACCAGATCCCCATTACTGCCATCAAATGACCATGGTTCAATAGCAATATCTATGACAGGTGGTGGGAGTGGAGGCGTTACCGTTTCCCCTCCTGACTCATCGCCACCACAGGCGGACAACGCCATGCCCAGTCCGGAAAACAGGGCAATTCGAACGGCTATGCTCAACCTTTGTCGTACGTGACCCACTGGATTTTCGACCTTCACAAAATGTCCCCCAGACAAGCTTTACAATGTTGCCAAACTTAACTGATATGAGGCTGGTCATTTGACGACATAAAAAAAGACCCTGATGGACCTACTGGCAGCGGATCGTCACCAGGTTTGCACAATGAGGGGTTTGCAAACCTGACTGAGAACACAATCAGCTCCCGGTAACTCCATACAGGGTCAAGGGCATCAGCGACCAACCGATGACTTCTTAAAAATTAACTACTGTCTTTGTTGTTCTTACGCCGTGCGCGCTTCTCGGCTTTCTTCGCGGCCATATGTTCCTTCTGTGCCTTGGACATCAAACTGTTTTTCGTTGGGTAGTGAGTCTTCATCAACGCTCGCATCTTCTGGGGATCATCACGGTGATTAAAGATCTCAAGGACCGGATCCTCATTCTTCGCCATCCACTCTTCCAGTTTGGCCCGGTACTGTTTGATGACCTGCTGGTATTCAGGGTTATCAATCAGGTTGTTGATGTTGTCTGGATCGTTCTTCAGGTCGTAAAACTCTTCTGGTACCCGCTTTCTGAAGTGCTTTGCCCGCTCTTTCATTTCGGGATCATCAGACTGCTTCATCAGATTAATCGCCTGACGATCGTAGCCCACTTTAAACTCGGAGAAGCCGGCAAAAGCATTAAAGGTGTAGCCAAATTCTTTACTCTGAACCGCTCGCATTGGCGTTGCCGGTCCACCGATTTTGTAGTCGATCTGGGAGAAGGTGTAGTCCCGGTTATCCTGCTCCTCGCCTTTCAATAATGGCAGGAATGAACGACCATCCACTGTATCAGGAATATCAATGCCTGCCGCTTCCAGCATGGTTGGCATCAGATCAACCGTGGACACAACATGCTCATCATCCACTGAACCGTTCTCCAGCTTGCCATTCGGCCACTGAACCAGCAGCGGGGTTTTGGTACTGGCCAGATAGGTATTGGCCTTGGCATAAGGGAATGGAGAACCGTTGTCTGAAACAAATATGACCAGGGTGTTATCCGCTGCACCGGTCTCTTCCAGGGCATCGATAACCTGCCCAAAGGTATCATCCAGACGGCGAACCGAGTTGTAATAATGGGAGAGATCAAGACGAATCTCAGGGTAGTCCGGCAGATAAGAAGGTACGGTTACTTCATCCGGGGTATAAAGTCTGGAGGGCGTTTTCTCATCCCCACCCTGTCTTTTACCTGCCGGATCATAGAAAGCTCGATGAGGGTCGTGGGAGTTCACCATCAGAAAAAAAGGCTTGCCGGCTTTTTTACTCTGCTCGATATAATCTTTGGTACGCTGATGATACAACTGGGGAGAGCGGCCTGCGCCAAGGTCGTTGGCATCAAATGAGTAATCCCACTGATAAGCCAGATCCGGGCTGGAGTGACCTACCTTGCCCAGAATACCGGTACGATAGCCATGTTCGGCCAGCGTCGTCATAACCGTTGGTACCTGATCCTTCATATGGATAAAGCCCATCATTCCGGAAGTGGTACTGTACTTACCGGTCAGCATAACGGCACGGCTGGGCTGACAGATCGAGTGATTGACATGGGCATGCTCAAACTGAACACCTTCAGCAGCAAACTGATCCATGTTCGGTGTCAGGTCTGGCAACTCATTATTAAACAGGCTGTATGCCTCATACCCCAGGTCATCGGCGGTAATCAACATGATATTCACCGGCGCGCTGGCGGCACTGACCATTGAAGAAGCAGCCAGACACCCTGCTGCCAACAGGGAGGTTGTTTTATTCATAATGTATTGCCCTGATCCTGAAAATCACCCTATTTGCCCGGACAGAAACCATGGCCTCTGATATGGGCTGCATATTTTCGAAACAGCGCAAATATAAACGTTTCAGCAGAATACTTTCAAGGGGACAAAAAATGACCGAAATAAAGAATAAACCATAATAAACAACAAGTTAAGAAAAAAACCCAAAAACAGGCGTATGATGAAATAATCAATTTATTGATTTACATCAGAAGCTAACACAACTTTTCTCTGCTTTTTCATTCCTGTATTAACCGGCTGAGCATCAGCACTGCTTTTCATTCTGAAAGGGAAATGTGTGCTTTTTGCAAGGCTGAACCGCTTGAAAGCCCTTTATTTCCGGCCACTCTGTTGACGGGTGTCATAAAAAATACTGGCCAGCCCTTTATGCCTGTGCATCCTGTTACCTCTCCTGATAATCTACCCATCTTAAAAAAACGTTTCTACTTTATCATTTCAGATACCTGATGCACTGGAAAACAGTGCTGTTATCACACGCGAGACGGGGATAACAAACAACAATGAACAAGTTTTGCAAATCGCTGATTCAGCCTGTTTTAGTGATCACCTGTGCGACCACACTCCTTACCGGCTGTAATGATGAATCAGACTCCAGTACCATCACACCGCCACCGGCGGTTGAAGATCCTGCTCCGGATCCATGCCCACCGGACTGCATAGAAGAGCCCGCTCCAGAGCCAGATCCTGACAAAGTGGTTCTCTATGGTGATGGCCTGAGTCACGGAACGAATAACAGCTTTACTCTGCAGGTAACAGACAGTAATGGATTAATCGCGGATATTGCCGTCGATGGGGATGGCACCGTTGTCGGGGTTGACAATATTGCCACCGGTTTTGCCGATGTCCGTGGTGAAAAGATGATTGACCTGATGAGCAACCATTACCCAACCAAGGAAAGCCTGATGCCAGACGAGCAGACGGGTCATTAATCAACCACCTGCTCTCAGGAAATGCAGCTCATTGACCGCTATTCAAGAGCTGCTACCCAGTTTTCGCCTCACCAGTACTTTTTCTGGTCGGTTACCTTCCACCGACAGCAGGATAAATTGCCAGCCTTCCCACTCGACCGATTCGCCGACTTTCGGCATCTCGCCAAGGCACCACATCATCATGCCACTCAGGGTATGGTAGCCACGCTTGCTCTCGTCCGGAACGCTATCCAGTTCGAGCAGGTCTCTGAACACGGAAACCGGTATCAGTCCATCCATGGTCCAGCTGCCATCAACATGTTGCTCAGACCAGTTATCCTCTGGAAGACTGGATTTAAACTCACCGGCCAGAGCCTCCAGCAGATCACCATGGGTCACAATGCCTTTCAGATCTCCATACTCGTCAACCACAAATACCAGGTGATCATTGCATTGGCGGTAAAACTCCAGAAGCCGCGAGCCACTCCAACTTTTGGGGACAAACACCGCTGGCTGGGTAACGGCTTTAATCGCATCATGATCCCCTGCCCCGGTGAACTTGATGTTCAACAGCTGCTTGGCGGATAACACCCCGATGGGGTTATCCATATCCCCATCAATTACCGGGAAGCGCTCATGACCACAGGCCAGCAGGCACTGCAGGTTCTCATCCAGGGATTTACGCAGGTCAAATGCCTTCATCTCACTGCGTGGTGTCATCAATGACGAGACTTTCCGATCATCGAGATGGAACACATTCCTCACCATGTCACGCTCATGGGCTTCAATAACCCCACTGCGAGAACCTTCATTAACCAGAGCAAAAATATCTTCTTCGATAATATTCTCTTCCGATTCACCTCCATTTTTCCCCAATAAACGCAACAGTAAATCCGTTGACCAGGCCAGCAGGGAGACAAAGGGTTTGGAAAGCAGCGCCAGAAGGCTGAGTGGTCTTGCCATCATACGGGCAAACAATTCGGGGTTAAGCTGCGCCAGCCTTTTGGGCACCAGCTCGCCCACAACAATGGACAAATAGGTAATACCAATAACGACAATCGCCGTAGATGCAGCCGATGCGGTTTTTCTGGAAATATCAAAGGTGGACATATACTCGGCCAGGGGCGCTGCCAGCGCCGCCTCACCATAGATACCATTCAGCAGACCAATTACCGTGATACCAATCTGCACCGTCGAAAGAAATCGGGTCGGTTCTTCACCCAGCTTGATGGCGGGCAGCCCCGGCATCCCCTTTATCAGCCAGCTTTTGCAGACGGCTTTTACGGGCCGATACCAGAGCAATCTCAGACATGGCAAAGACGCCGTTCAGCAGAATCAGCGCCGTCAGTATCAGCACATCCATGAATACACCTCTTGAATCATGCTGAACGGCTCCTCATTTAATCAGCTTGATAGCATTTGTCAGACTCTGTAGATGGTTCAGTCTGTTTGGTAACAAAACTATAGAACTGATTAATGGCATAATAAATGACTGTATTCTCTTATTTTCCCACAAGGATTTTCTGTGTATTCTTGACTAGCTTTCCCTCTGGAAGAAATGTCAGCAATCTGTATTCCATCCATAAACAAAAAGCCAATGAAACGTCAGTTATTTCATTGGCCCTCTCGTTTATTGAACTCTCAGGAAGTAATTCCCTATGGGGTCATCATCAGCCGCACATTCCTGATATCAAATTCAGCTTCATTGAAGCTGTTGGCAGAATTTTCCAGCTTAAACATAAAGGGCCGGGTAATGGACTGCACGCCATTGACCTGAACCTTTCCATCCTTATCCGTAAAGAAGTCCTTGAGTGAGATCCGCTGTTCTTTAAACGCTGTTGCTGAATAATCCATCAACTCCTGTTTGATCGAGTTTCCTCCATTCAGGGTATCCAGTTGAACAACCACTTTGGTGTCCATGCTACCCCTGGTATCCACCTGCAGATCAAACACCAGCGCCCCATTTTCAAGGTATTTACTGATGTCCACCAACTCAGGGTTCTGATTGTCTGCAGGAACCAGGCTCACTCCAGCACTGGACTTAGTGAAATCAGCAGGTACTTTGCCGGTGATGGTTCCCTGTTGATCAATCCAGCCTCCCTCACTGTCTACCAGATGAGCATCACTCTGCCTGGAAAGGTTCTGTCCACTGGTTTTGATCTGCCAGGGAACATCACTGCCATTCGGTCCATGCAACTGGGAAGCCGGCCCCGAAAGCACAACGCCTGCCGGCTCACAGGCCAGATCCAGACTGTTACCCGCTCTCTCAGGAGCCAGGTTAATATTCCCCAGTACCAGGTTAACCGACGAATCCGTTTTCAGAACAAATGGCTTATCCAGTTGCGAAAAGTCCACACCTGCAAAGCAGCTCAGGGGAATATTCACGGTCTGAACACGTTCGGAACCGGCAAATGAATAGACGGCTCCGGTAATATCCACTTTCGCTTCCTGACCATCTTCACTGCTCATGGCAACGGTGACCCGGTTAACCGATTCGTCCAGATCATGAATATCGCTGATTTCAAACTGCAGGGTTCCAGCCGGTGTTGTGCTGGAAAGATCCTTATTGCCATAATTAACCACCTGAACACTGGCTACCTGTTCGTCAGTCAGGCCGGAAATGGAAATACTCAAAGGGTCGCCAGCGTCGTTTTTCGGATCAGTCCAGGCATCGAAGATCTCAAGAACCGGATCGTCTGTCTGAACCATCCAGTTCCTTATACGGGTACGGTACCGGTTGATTCGATCCTGATGTTCGGGATGATCAATCAGGTTAACCAGATTATCGGGATCACTCTTCAGGTCGTAAAACTCTTCAGGTATGCGGGTTCGAAAGAATTCAGCACGGGCAACCTGCTCCGGGTCTCCGGAGTTTTCCATCAGCTCGATAATTTCCTTATCGTAGCCCACCTGAAATTCCGCATAACCCACGAAGGCATTAAACGTATAACCATACTGCTTACTCTGGACAGCCCTCATGGGGGTCGCCGGCCCACTGATTTTGTAATCAATCTGGGAATAGGCGTAATCCCAGTCATTCTGCTGCTCGCCCCTCATTAACGGTAGAAATGAACGACCATCCACAGTATCCGGAATGGGTATACCCGCCGCCTCCAGCATGGTCGGCATCAAATCAACCAGCGAGACCACATGTCGGGAGTCCACAACATTCGTCGTTAAACCACCTTCCGGCCACTGCACCAGCAACGGAGTCTTGGTACTGGCCAGATAGGTATTGGCCTTGGCAAAGGGAAAGGCGGAGCCATTATCGGAAACAAACATAACCAGTGTATTGTCTGCTTCACCGGATTTTTCAAGAGCATCCATCACCTGCCCAAACGTATCATCCAGCCTTCTTACCGAATTGTAATAATGGGAGAGATCCAGCCGGACTTCCGGATAATCAGGCAGGTAAGAGGGAACAATAACCTCATCAGGTGAGTAGATTCTTGAAGGCTGTCGTCCATCGTCAGGGTTGTTATCTTCTGCCGGGTCATAGAAGGCCCGATGCGGGTCATGGGAGTTAACCATCAGGAAGAAAGGCTTTCCAGCCGCTTTACTCTCTTCGATGTAGTCAAGAGTTCGCTGGTGATAAAGCTGGGGTGAACGACCGGAACCCAAGTCTTCCGCATCATAGGCGTAGTCCCAGGTGTAATCCAGGTCGGGGGTAGAGTGCCCCACCTTGCCAAGGATCCCGGTTCGATAACCGTTGGCGGCCAGTTCCGTCATCACGGTTGGCACCTTATCCTTCATATGGATAAAGCCCATCATTCCGGATGTGGTACTGTACTTTCCGGTCAACATTACCGAACGGCTTGGCTGACAGATTGATGAATTAATATAGGCGTGCTCAAACTGAAAACCCTGATCGCCAAAGCTGACCAGGTTCGGCGTCAGATCAGGCACCTGGCTATTAAACAGCTGGTAGGCCTCATAACCCAGATCATCTGCCGTGACCAGCATGATATTGACCGGATCATTGACTGCCCACACCATGGATGATGCCGCCAGGCACCCTGCAGCCAGGAGGGAGGTTGTTTTATTCATAAGCACTATTGCCCTGCCCAAGTGGTGAATGGTGAAACTCCTGACAGATAACCATTTTCTGCTAGCCTGTTTCCGGCTAGAACGGCTTGCTTATTCAGAGCCACCACGAAAAACCACAGCAATATAAACGTTTCAACCATTTGCAATCAATCAAGCCAGCCCGCATGAAAATCAACCAAACTCCCATACAGCCCTTTATTCATCAATACTTGATAACTTTTCTTTCAACGCCTGCAGAAAACCCTTTTATTGATATACATCAGAACTCGTCAAAGTTTCTCAACCCGGATGTTCTCTGCTGATCGGTTTTGGCTTAATTTAGCGACGAATTCACTGCTGTCAGACAAATAGAAACATTTCACAGCGGTTGCTGATCTTACACTTCTATTTTGAGCCAGAACCATTAACGGGTTTCCATACTGGAGTTGTCATGAACACTGCTATCAAAAAAACACTGTCCTGCCTGATCGTCAGCCTGGCCCTGAGTCACTCCATGGCAGCCCTGGCAGGCGACATAAGCCGTAAAGCTGAGGAAAAAATCACCAGCGATGTAACAGCAATGACGGAGGTAATGAAGCTGACTCCACAGCAGGCCGAGTCCATTAAAGAACTGAAAACGACTCTGTTTATCAAAAACAAAGAAGCCAGCAAGGCCCATGAAAAAGGTTCTTCCGAACTCAAGCAGGCTCGCAAGGCAAATATGAAGGAGTATCAGAATGCCTTTGCCGAAGCCGTTTCCAAGAAGCAGATGAAAGCCTTCAAAAAGTATCGCAGCGAACAGAAAGCCAAAAAGAAAGCCTGACTCATGCTGTGTTGAGATAGCATTTCAAGCCATGCCTGTTTCATTCGGCATGGCTTTTCACCAGAACCCACTTTTTCATTTACCACCATGCACTGCATCCGGAATCTGTTACTGCTTGCTGTTGTCTTTATCGGGGAGATCTCAATGGCACATGGGAATATCGTTGCCTGCGTGGGTGACAGCATCACCTTCGGCCACTCCATTCAGCACCCTGATAAGGATGCCTACCCAGCCGTTTTACAGCAGCTGTTAGGGAATGAATGGCGGGTAAAAAACTATGGCGCCAATGGGGCCACCGCTATCAAGAATACACCGGAGCTGACCCCCTATATAAAAAGAGACGTTTATCCAGAAAGCCTGGCGTCCAGCCCGTCGGTTGTGATCATCATGCTCGGTACAAATGACTCAAAACCTGCTTTCTGGAATCCCGGAGCCTACCGGCGTGACCTGCTTTCACTGATTAATGACTATCAGTCCCTGCCATCATCACCCCGCGTTTATGTGGCTACCCCTGTGACCAGCCACGCTGAACTCCGTACCCCATGGGATGTCAGTGAGGCGAATTTGATTGATGTCAGAAAAATACTGATCGATGAGATCCGTAAAACCACCAGTGCCGAGGTCATTACCATGGCCGGTATGGACAGGCTCCTCTTTGTATCAGATGGAGTTCACCCCAACGAACAGGGCGCTACTGCCATAGCCCATCATATTTTTAGTTATCTGCAGAACAGGCTGAACACACCTTCCCGCCAATAAACATAATGACAATTTCCCTATGAGCTCTCTCAAAAAAACGCTGATTGCCATTGCATTAACAGCCACATCTTTTACTGCGGTTTATTCGACCAACGCTGCAACAGCGGCAATCAACACGCCAGGAAAACCGAATATTATTGTAATTTTCAGTGATGACCAGGGCTGGGGGGATGTCGGTTATCACGGCTTTAATGATATCCGGACACCCAATCTGGATTACCTTGCCGCCACTGGTGTTCATTTCACCCAGGCTTATTCATCCGCTTCTGTGTGCGGCCCTTCGCGGGCAGGCATGCTAACCGGCGTTTATCAGCAGCGTTTCGGGATTTATGGGAACTTTGCCAACAACACCATTCCCAGGGAACAGCCCATGATGATGGAAATGCTGAAAGATGAAGGCTATCAGACGGCAGTGATTGGCAAGTGGCATATGGGTGAACCCACCGGTCTTCCCAATGAACGAGGCGCGGACTATTTCTATGGTTTCAGAGGCGGTTCTCACGACTATTTTAAATCCAGATCCACTGAAGGTGGAAAGCCGCTACTGGCACCGATCTATCGAAATAATGAACCACAGCCCCCTATTCAGCAGAACAGGGACTACCTGACCACCCGTTTTACCGATGAGGCCGTATCCTTTATCGAACGATCAGCGGATGAACCTTTCTTTCTGTACCTGGCCTACAATGCCGTTCACCATCCATGGCAGGCACCCGCTCACTATATTGACAAAGTTAAGGACCTACCTGCCGGTGAGGAACGGAAGCATTTTGCCGCCATGACACTGGCGATGGATGAAGGCATCGGTGATGTACTGACAGCACTGAAATCACAGGAAATTGACCAGAATACAGTGATCTTCTTTATGAGCGATAACGGGTCTCCTTCTGGTCAGGGCTTCGCACAGCCCCGCAGAAAAACCCGTGGGCAAACCACCATGTCCAGCCCCGGCCCTTTTAATGGCTTTAAAGGCGATACTTATGAGGGAGGTATCCGCGTTCCTTTTATCATGCACTGGTCCGGAACCCTGGAAGGTGGTAAAGCCTACTCTCATATGGTCAGCTCTCTGGATATTATGCCAACCATCAGCGGCATCCTTGATATCAAACCTCAAGGTGGAATGCCCTATGACGGCGTTAACCTGATACCTTACCTTAATGGTGAAAAGGCTGATCATCAGACTCCTCACTCAACACTCTACTGGCGCAGGGATAATGACTACGCCATTAGGGATGGCCAGTGGAAACTGGCCTGGAATGACGACAATGGTCCAAAAACCATTCAACTGTTCGATATAGAAAAAGACCCGGGCGAATATCATGATCTTGTAGAGCAGCATCCTGAGATTGCCCAATCGCTGCAGAATAAGTTTGATCACTGGGAAGCCACGCTGCCGGTCAATCCTCACAGCCATAAGCCGGTCAATCGCAATGCTGGCTATGCTGAAGGAAAGCAGCTTGATGTAGCAGCTTTCAATGTCTCTGTGAACTAACCATAAATCCTCAGTCAAGCTTCATTCGTTCAATATAATGGTAACTCCGGGAGACACTGTCCCGGAGGTTATAAATTTCAACACTCCGCTCACTATATCATTTGAAGCATTTCACCAGTTTCGTCCTTTTTAATCACCAGCTCACCATGCATTGACCTGAGTCAACTATGATAAAGCTTCATTTATTTTGATCTCTGGAACCACCATGCACATGATCCAGATCATAAAAGAAATACCCTCTTCCCCCACTGGGGACAGGCCATAGCTCAATCACATCCGTTTTTTTTATCATTTCTACGACAGGGATCAATTTTTTACCTTTCGTTCAACATTGACACGGTTTCATTGCCTCAATATCATGCTGAAACGTTTCTACAGAGCGATGATCAACATCGACTCAAACCTCAGTCACATCAGGGAGCCACCTCAATGGCCCGGGTAAAGCTACAAGATATAAATAAAGTGTATGAGAACGGCTTTCACGCTGTTCATGATGTGTCTCTCGACATTGAGGACGGTGAGTTCATGGTTCTGGTCGGCCCTTCAGGCTGCGCCAAATCCACATTGCTCAGGATGATTGCCGGCCTGGAGAGTGTCACCAGCGGAGACCTGATCATCGGTGATACCAGATGCAATGATGTTCAGCCCAAAGACCGCGGTATTGCCATGGTATTCCAGAACTATGCGCTCTATCCACATATGACCGCCCGCCAGAACCTGGCCTTCGGCCTTGAAACGGCCCGCAAACCAAAAGCTGAAATTGAAAAACGGGTGAATGAGGCGGCTGAACTGCTTGAGATTACTGAGCTGCTGGATCGCAAACCGGGCCAGATGTCCGGAGGCCAGTGCCAGCGTGTAGCTCTTGGCCGGGCCATGGTTCGTAAGCCGGAAGTATTCCTGTTCGATGAGCCCCTTTCCAACCTGGATGCCAAACTGCGGGTTTCCATGCGCATGCGCATCAGCCGGCTGCACCAGCAGCTGAAAGACTCCGGTCGTCCGGCAACCATGATCTATGTAACTCATGACCAGGTGGAAGCCATGACCATGGGGGATCGCGTATGCATCCTGAAGAAAGGCGCAATCATGCAGGTTGATACTCCCATGAACGTGTATCACCGCCCAAAAAACAAATTTGTTGCCGAGTTTATTGGCTCCCCCTCCATGAACATGCTGCCCGGCAAACTGGTAAACCACGAAGGACAACTCGGTGTTCAGAGTGTTGGCCAGTTTTTCCCCCTGTCTGAAGAGAAGCAGGCGCTGTTATCAGCTCACACCGATAAAGACGTGTTCCTGGGGCTGCGTCCGGAGCATGTTCTGATTGGCGACAGCTGTCAGAAACAGGGAATCCGTGCTCATATCACCGGTATTGAAGAGATGGGTGCCGAGTCTTTTGTTCATTTCGATCTGCAGGGCCACGCGCTCATCTGCAAACTGATCAGCCCTGAACACTCCCTTAAGCACGCCTCAGAGCAATCCCTCTGCTTCCGTATGGACAAATGCCACATTTTCGACAGTGAGACAGGTGAGAACATCTCCCTTGCTCAATAAAAGAATCATGACAAATATCGACGGAGACGACGTAGTTTCAATGAATTTCTCTATTTCAACAGCCAAGCATACGCTCAGCGGTCAAAATATTTCACTGTCGTTTAACCAGTATCATGTCCTTCAGTCTATCCGGGCTGGCAAGATTATGGTCAGCCAGTACGACACGCCGGAGATGGAACTGGCCCTGGCCAACATTTATCTGCGTACAAAAGAGAACGGCCAGATTTCAGCAACGCCGCTGATGTATTTCAACGGGCAGATTGAAACCTGTCGGAGCGAGTCCGGTGAAGTCACCTGGACAACCCGCACAGAACAATTCTGCGCAACCGTCACGGTCAGCGTAGCTATAGATCGCAATACCGTATTTTTTACCGCCAATGTAGAAAATCTTGGCAAAGATTCGCTGACCTATGACCTGATCTACGGCCAGGACATTGCCCTGGCCGATGAAGGTGCGGTCAAGTCGAATGAAGCCTATTGCAGCCAGTACATCGATCAGCAGGTCTTCCAGCTGGAAGGTGTTGGCTATACCGTCTGCTGCCGTCAGAACCTGCCACAAAGCAGTGGTAACCCATGGGTACAGATCGGTTCATTCCAGCCAGTGGCACACTTTTCTACCGACGGTATTCAGTTTTTTGGCAAAAGCTACAAGTTCACCAATGAGCCTGAAGCCCTGTTGAAGCCAGCGCTGGATGATAAACGCTACCAGTTTGAGATGGCGTATATTGCGCTTCAGACTCAGGATATCCAGCTGACTACTGGCGAACACTCCAGTCATGTTTTTTACCTGGATTTCCAGGACAATATGCCATCATCCAATGTGAGCGAGGCTCTGCCGGTTGCCGATATCAGGCAGCACTACTCGTCCGTTGATCACAGTAATAGCGCTGCTGTTGACCTGTCCGGACTGAAAGAGAATTGCCTGACCCAACCAGCGGTGATTATTGGTGAAACATTAAACGAAAACGAGATCACCCGTTTCTTTGGTGAGCAGCGCCGGTTCCCGGAAACAGAAGGCGGCGAACTTCTGTCCTTTTTCAGGGAAAACAGCTGCTATGTCACTCTTAAGGCAAAAGAGCAGCATCTGGAAAGAGCGACCGGCCACATGATTGCATCCGGTAATAACCAGGATTTTGCCAACGCGGTCATGAGCTCAACCCATGGTATCTATGGTGTATTCAACTCCCATGTGGTGCTGGGCAATACATCCTTTAACAAACTTCTCGGGGTTGAACGCAGCTTTCTCAACCTGTTTAAATCCAGTGGCCAGCGTATCTGGGTCAAGCAGGGTGAAACCTATCACCTGTTGACCATGCCTTCTGCCTATGAGGCTGGCGCCAACCACTCTCTCTGGGTCTATAAATTCCAGAATGGCTTTATCCAGGTGCGCTGTTTCAGTGCCCAGAGCGCGCCTGCTATTCAGATGGATATCAAGGCTGAAGGCTATGATCAACCTCTTGAACTGATGATCACCCATCAGCTGCTGATGGCCAATAATGAGCATGAAAGCCATGTCCAGGTTCATCAGGAAGGCAACCTGATTCATATCACTGGCGACAATGCACTGATTGCCGACACACTGCCGGAACTCAGCTATACCCTGCGTACTGACAGCTGCCTGAATCAGGTTGACCTGGTACAGGAAGACGGCAATGGCCCGGTTCGCTACCTGGTGCTCTCCGGCACCGTTGAAGGTCAGGCATCGCTCACCATCACTGGCTCCCTGTGGGATCAGCAGCAATCGGCACCGGAAACACTGGACTTCGACAGGGAAACCACTGCGTTTCAGGACGCCCAGAACCAGCTGATCAACCAGTTCAATATTGATTTCGAACATGACCATCACAACGCGGACAAACTGAACGATACCATGCAGTGGTTCACCCACAATGCACTGGTGCATTACAGTACGCCTCATGGTCTGGAGCAATACTCTGGCGCCGCCTGGGGTACCCGTGATGTTTCCCAGGGACCGTTCGAATTCTTTATGTCCCTGCAGCGTTATGACCGTGCGGCAGCCCTGCTGGAAACCATCTACAGCCATCAGCATCTGGAAACCGGTACCTGGCCTCAGTGGTTCATGTTCGACCAGTACGCCCGTATCCAGCAGGAAGATGCTCATGGGGATGTAGTGGTCTGGCCGATGAAGGCACTGGCAGACTATCTGGTAGCAACCGGAGATCTGGCCATTCTGGACAAGCAGTTGCCTTATACGGCGATTGAGGAAGGTTTTGGCTTTACCGAACAGACAGTCAGTCTCTTTGCCCATGTTGAAAGACAGCTGAAGCATATCATTGACAGCCTGGTGCCTGGTACCAGCCTGTCCTGCTACGGCGATGGCGACTGGGACGACACCTTGCAGCCAGCCAACCAGGCGCTGCGGGAAAACATGGTCAGTGGCTGGACGATTCCACTGACGCTGCAAACCCTGAAAACCATGAGTAAGGCGCTTGCCGGTCATGGCCAGTATGACGCCTTTATCAATGAGCTGAACCTTCTTGCTGAAAAAATGGAGGCCGATTACCACCGCTACCTGATCAAAGATGGTGTGATTGCCGGCTTTATTCATTTTGCCAATGGCGATACCAGTCAGGTGGAGTACCTGCTGCACCCTGCGGACCAGAAAACCGGCATTAAATACCGTCTGCTGCCTGGCTCCCGTTCGATCATTTCCGAGACGTTTGATCCGGAACTGGCCGAAAAACATATGGCCATTATCCATGAACATCTGCTCTGCCCGGACGGTGTTCGACTGATGGACCGCATGGCGGAATACAAGGCCGGTAAGCAGAGTTATTTCAAACGTGCCGAACTGGCCGCCAACCTGGGTCGTGAAGTTGGCCTGCAATACTGCCACGCGCACATCCGCTTCATTGAAGCACTGTGCAAGATGGGTAAGGCAGAAACGGTCTTTGAAAACCTCTACAAAATTATTCCGGTTGGGATTCAGTCTGCAGTGCCTAACGCTGAACTGCGTCAGTCCAATGCCTATTTCTCCAGCTCTGATGGCAAGTTCAATGACCGCTATGAAGCGTATGACAACTTCCAGCAACTGAGAACCGGCGACGTCAAGGTGAAAGGTGGCTGGAGAATCTATTCCAGTGGACCGGGTATCTATATTAACCAGCTGATCAGCAGCGTACTGGGCATCCGTTACCAGCAGCAGTCACTGGTGCTGGATCCGGTGATTGCCAGAACACTGGGCAAGGTAACGCTGAACTTCCGGATTTTTGACAAACCATGCCAGATTATCATTCACCCTGAACAGGGCGAACACACACCGAAAAAGGTTTGCCTGAATGATAAACCACTGACGTTTACTCAGCTGGCCAACCCATACCGCACCGGAGGGGTTCTGGTCGAAAAAGACGTTCTGGAAAGCACGCTTTCTGCAACGGATAATCTACTGGAAATCTGGCTGTAAACATGGAAAAGTACGGAGTTTTCAGACAAGAACCAATAACGGCTCAAACGCTGATTATTTCGTACTCAATCAAAGTCCGGGGCATCAAATTATTGATGCCCCGGACCAAGGTTACTGATAGAATCGTTTCAACTGCTGGACTGAGCCTGAATGAGAAGATGAAAGCCTCGAAATACTCACAGTCAATAGTCTGTGAGTATTTCGAGGGCTTTCCCGCAAACCTCTCTTTTCGCAAGAACTCTTTCCTGAAAACTAAAGGAGCATTGCGGTGAAAGCGACCATAAAAGACGTTGCCAGAGAAGCCAAAGTTTCCATTTCGACGGTTTCCTATGCCATCAATGGCAATGAGCGAATCAGTGAAGAGACCCGGAAGCGTGTTCTGGAGGTCGCCAAACGGCTGAATTACGTAGCCAATGGCAACGCCAAAATGTTAAAACAGAAAAAAACACGCGCTATTGGTCTGTTCTTCAACTCATGGTTTGGCCCTATTTACAGTGAGATTGCCCGCGGCATAGAGCGGACGGTCCACAAAATGGGTTACGACCTCGTCGCCTGCAGTCTCTATGGTGAAGAGCACTCAACGGCCTATAAATACCTCCGTGACCGAATGGTGGATGGCGCCATTGTTCTCACCAACTCTTTCGACGATCAGTTTTTGCATTCGGTCGCATCTGAAGATCTTCCACTGGTGGTACTTGACCGGGAAATTCAGGCACCACACATCTACAGCATTCTTATTGACAATTTCGGTGGCGCTTTTGCAGCAACCAAGGCACTGATCTCCTCTGGCTGTAAAGAGGTTTATTTCTTCAGTGGCCCACAGGATTCCTACGATAACCAGAAGCGCCTTGATGGGTACATCGCCGCCCTGGGTTATTTCAACGTTGAATTCAATAAAGACTTTATTATTCCCGCAGATTTCACGGAAGAAAGTGGCTATCAGCAAATGAAAGCGCTGCTGGCCAAAGGCATCGCCCCCAGGGCCATTTTTTCCGGTAACGATGAAATGGCTATTGGCATCATTCGAGCAGCACGGGAACATGGCGTCACCATTCCCGGCGATCTCAGGCTGGTCGGCTTCGATGATATCCGTGAATCGGAAATGACCGTTCCTGCCCTGACCACCATTTCCCACCAGAAGCTGGAAATGGGCACCCTGGCGGCAGAAACCCTGTTCAGCGCCATTAATGGTGATGACAATATTGATTCACCAAAAATCATTCCAACCAATTTAATCAAAAGGGAGACCCTTTAATTAAACAAGTGGTCATTTAAAGCTTATATCGTCATTAACTTATTCAATAGAAAAATGAATCCGCCTGTTCAGTCATTACTAAAACAGGCGAGTTTCAATTGATAACAGAACGCTCCACTGTTTTCTAAACAGGAATAACAGACAGTTTTTTTGTTTCCTCACTATTGCTGATGAGAGATGACTGTGCCCGTAGCAAACGTTTTCTGCCCTGTTTATTAAAGGTTTAAAAGATGTATAAATGGTTAGCAATTGCTCTGATCGCATTTACCCCCTTTGCGCTGGCGAAAGAACAGATTGAATTCATGGTGCCTTCCGGCGATTACATGACCTTTGTCACCGAAGTAATCAAGCCGGAATATGAACGTCGTTTCCCTGATGTTGAATTAATTGTAACCAATGACGGTAATCTGGAAACTCGAATGGCCGCCGGTGATGGCCCCAATGTCTATGCCGGTATCTTTGGTTATCAGGTCGCCCGTTATGCCAAACTGGGTCGTCTTTCCTATCTGGATCAATACACGGGCTTTGATGAGCTGAATCAACGCATCGACCCTCTGTTCATGCAGGAAAACTTTGGCCGCCACTATTACATCCCCTGGCATGCCACTACCCAGATGATGATCTACAACAAGGACCTGTTTGTGGAAGCCGGACTGGATCCTGAGAAACCACCGGTCACCTGGCGTGAATTCTTAGCCACGGCTGAAAAGATCAGTCAGCTGCCAGCACGGAAAAATGGGAACACGGTATACGGTACAGTCATGTGGAACGATGTACTGTCCACCGGTAGCTGGTACTGGAATATGCTTGCCCAGGTGTATTACAACTTTAATGAAGGCCAGCACCAGCTGCTCAACCGTTACGGTACTCACCCTGCGTTTGACCGTGAAGAGGCGGGCATGGCGGACTTTTTCGCCACCATGCAGCAGGCCCAGAAATACTCCCCACTGACCATGGAACAAAACTTCTTCTCCAGAAGCATCGGTATGTGGTTGCAATACGGATTTGGCTGGAAAGCCAATCTTCAGGATGCCGCTGGCGGCCCCATGCAAATTGGCAGGGATGTGGGTATCGCTCCAATTCCGGTGCCTGAAGCCGGTATGCCCCACTATTCCAACCTGGATGGCCGTGCCCTGATGATGTTCAAAGGCACTCGTGAAGAAGAACGGCACAGCTGGCAGTTGATTCAACTGTTAATGGAAAGCGACATTAACCTGACCGCCTGTAAAGCCCTTGAACAATTACCAACATTGGCTGCGCTGCAGAACGATCCCTATTTTCAACAACCCGACGTTAAACCCTTTGTTGATCAGCTGAAGCATACCGTGATGAATGAATCGTTCGTTAATGTATCGGATGTTGCCAACATTATTCTGAAGTATTACTCGAAAGTCGTCGTCAAAGGAGAAATGGAACCGGAAGCGGCTGTTCATCAGGCAGGCCTGGAAGCAAGAGCGTTGTTAAAACAGTAACTCCCATTTTATCAGGAACCGTTATCAACAACATGGCTTTTTCCGGCACATTTATTACAGGTCACAGGACATGAAGTTTAAAGAAAACTGGATCGCATACCTCTTTTTAATGCCATGGATCCTCTATTTTCTGGTGTTTTTGCTTTACCCGTTTTTCCTCTCATTTCAGAACAGTTTTCTCGACATCAACGTTCTGAATCCGGAAAACACTCGATTTGTCGGTCTGGGTAACTGGTTAATGGTGGCGACTGATGCCAAGTTCTGGCTGTCACTCTTTAACGTACTGTTCAACCAGATCATCTTTGTTGCTTTGAGCTTTGTGATCGCTCTGACCGCAGCCCTGATGCTGAATGAAGTGACATTCATGGCCAGCCTGTTCCGAACCATTCTGTTCGTGCCGGTTATTACGTCCATCACCGTCGCCATGATCATTTTTGACTTTCTGGCAGCACCTACCGGCCCCATCCAGAGCTCACTGGTCGGCACCGGGTTGCTCGACCAGCCGGTGTTCTGGAAGTTTGAACAGTGGCTGCCCATGCCGGTTATTGCGGTATTCAGCTCCTGGAAGTGGTTCGGTGTACAGATGATCATCTTTCTCGGCGGTATTGCCAGCATCAATAAGTCACTTTACGAGGCTGCCGAGCTGGACGGCGCCTCCTGGTGGCGCAAGGTGACCTGCATCACGCTGCCCATGATCAAACCCCAGATTGTCTTTGTACTCACCATCAACATCATCAACGGTCTGCAGATGTTTGTGGAAGTGTTCATGAACTTTGACCTGCAGGGCGGTCCATACAATGCCGCTCTGACACCGGTGCTCTACCTCTACCAGACCGGCTTCGAGCAGATGAAGATGGGACAGGCTTCTACCATCGGTCTGCTTCTGGCCCTGATTATTTATACCCTGACCATGATGCAGCTGAAACTGACCAGCAAGGGAGACAACCAGTGATCCGCATTAAGAAACAACACTGGCTGATTTACGGGTCACTGATCCTGGCCAGTATCGTGGTGCTCTATCCATTTTTCTTCATGATCATCAACTCCTTTAAAACAGGAGCAGAGATCATGCACACACCGAACGCTCTCCCTACGGACTGGTCGTTCCGGGGATACATCGAGGTCTTTAACAGCATTAACCTGGGCAGGATTTTCCTGAACACCATTTTTATTGCCACCTCAGTCACCGTACTAAACTGCCTGTTCTCTTCCATGGTGGCCTTTGCCATTGTGAAGACCAATATGCCCGGGCGGGAGTTCTGGCTCAAGCTGATCCTCTCTTCCATGATGATCCCGGCGATCCTGTTCACCATTCCCGTGTACATGATGATGTACGACTGGAACTGGATAAATACCTACCGCGTGTTGATCATTCCCGGGTCGATCAGTGCCTATAACATTTTTCTGCTGGTTCAGTTCATGAAGCAGATCGATAACGCCTACCTGGAAGCCGCCAGAATCGACGGCGCCAGCGAGTTCAGAATTTTCTTCAAGGTGGTGCTGCCCATGCTGCGCCCTGCCCTGGCAACCGTTGGCATTCTGACGTTTATGGGAGCCTGGAACGACTTTATGGGCCCCCTGCTCTATATCCGGGATGATTCCATGCTGACCCTGCAGATGGCCCTGTTCAAATTCCAGTCCGATGTACCCGGTGGCAAGCTGGAACAGCTCTGGGCCATGACCACCATGATTGCAGTACCGGTGGTCTTTGTTTTCTTCTTCCTGCAGAAAAACTTTATCAAGGCATTTACAGGGGTAGGAGTGAAGTAATGAGCCTCGGGAAAAAACTCTCTCTTATCGGCCTGTTTCTATTGCTGGCTTACTGTGCGGCCTGGATTACGGCTTACCGCCAGTCCAGTGCTTACTTCGAGTATGCCCAGGAGCAAATGCAGCAGGGTGAATGGGTAACCGCCCTGAAAGGTATGAACAAGCTCGAACTGCGCCTTGAAGACCCCTACCTGGGGGGCTATCAGCAGGTAATCGAAACCTGGGAATCCAGCCTGTTAGGCCCGAGACCCGGTTTCTATCAGCAGGCTATCACCGCTGCCAGTGAGGTTCTGCCAAAACTGTCAGACGCTGAACTGCTGAAATTTATCGATATCTACGTTCAGCTGGATCTGCGTTATGTCCCGGAGGCCGCTGTCGAACTGCAGGAGCGGGCCAGACAAAATGGTGATGAGCAACTGGCCACCGAGATGACGGAATTTCTGACCGAAGCATTTCCAGAGTTTACACACCACTAGGAGCCTGTCCGAGAATAGACTGCCCTACTGCGGTGGCAGCAAATTGGTCTAAAAAATCCTTTTTGTTTGGCAAATAGAACCACTATTCACCTCACAAAAAGGATTTTTGATCCTCAATTTTCTGCCATCCTCGCTACGGGCGCTATTCTCGGACAGCCTCCTAGATTGATGCTGCTCAGAACTCAAAATAAACGACGCTGTTGATGGAACTATCATGAGTACCCCATATCAGGATGCCACGCTCCCCATTGAAGAGCGTGTTCAGGACCTTCTGTCCCGCATGACCCTTGCGGAGAAAATCGGTCAGCTGTGCCAGACCCCCATGCTGGAGTTTGAGGCCAACCGGGAGGCTTACCTTGAAGGTGTTCGACAGGGACGCTGGGGGTCACGAATTCTGGCAGATACCGCCTGGGCAGGAAATGCGCCCGGGCTCACGGTCGATCCATCAACACTGAATGAAATACAGCGGGTGGCCGTTGAAGAGAGCCGTCTTGGCATTCCTCTGATTGTGGCTCGGGATGTGATCTACGGTCAGCAAACCGTTCTGCCCATCCCCCTGGCTCAAGCTGCTTCCTGGAACCCGCAACTGGTTCAGGAAGCCTACCGGGGTATTGCCAGAGAAGCAGCCTCCCTGGGCATTCACTGGACGTTTGCACCGATGCTGGATATCGTCCGGGACCCCCGCTGGGGTCGGGTGATTGAAAGCAGCGGTGAAGATCCCTACCTGAGCAGCCAGTTTGCCAGAGCCGTTGTTAACGGCTTCCAGGGAGAAAACCTGTCAGACGCCGAATCACTGCTGGCCTGTGCCAAGCATTTTGTCGGTTACGGCGCGGCAGAAGGTGGCCGTGACTACGACACCACCGAGATCACCGACAATACGCTTCACAACGTTTATCTGCCGCCGTTTAAAGCGGCACTGGAAGCCGGTGTTGGCAGCCTGATGTCCGGCTTTAACGACCTTGGCGGAGAGCCAGTATCCGGCAGTCGACGTTTGATTCGCGGATGGCTTAAGGAATCCCAGGGCTTTGATGGTCTGGTCGTCAGTGACTGGGGGTCAATTTCAGACCTCGCCTACTTCGGGGTCAGCCGGGACGCTGCCGGAGCAGCCACCATGGCCTTAAAGGCCGGTGTGGATATGGCCATGACCAATGAGGCCTATGAAGATCATCTGGCCAACCTGCTGGATGCCGGCAACATTGATATTGAAACCATTAATGATTCGGTCTGCCGTGTATTGAGAGCCAAATTCAGAGTTGGACTGTTTGAGTCCACTTATGTGGATGAACAGCGTCACCTGAACGTCATGCGGCGTGAAGATCATGTGGCCATGGCACAACATCTTGCAGAACAGTCCATGGTTCTGCTGAAGAACCGGCAGCAGATACTACCACTGGCCCGTAAAAGCCTGAGAGTTGCCGTTATCGGCCCCCATGCGCACTCTAAACGACAGCATCTGGGCTCCTGGTGCCTGGATGGTAAGACCGAGGATGTGACCTCCATTTATGAAGGTCTGGTGGCGGCGGCACCTGAGCTGGAGATCCTTACCGAACCGGCAGATTTCAGTGACGACATGGTGGAGTGTGCCCGGCGTGCTGATGTGGTGATTCTCTGTGTCGGCGAAAGCCATCGCCGTACCGGTGAAGCCAGAAACATTGCCGAACTGGCGCTGCCTGCCGGTCAGGAACAGCTGATCACTGCCATTGGCAAAACCGGCAAGCCGCTGGTTGTGGTTCAATGCGGTGGCCGCCCAATTCCATCACCTGCCGCAGAACAGTATGCCGATGCCCTGCTGTTTGCCTGGCAGGCAGGAACTGAAACCGGTCATGCCGTTGCCAGAATACTGCTTGGCTATGTATCCCCCTCCGGCCGTTTACCCATGACCATGCCCAGAACTACCGGACAGGTGCCCATTTATTATGGCCGCAAGCCCATTGGCAAAATGCGGGACTTTCAGGACTACCAGCCCTACAAGGATGAAAGTGCAGAGCCACTGTATCCATTTGGTTTTGGTCTGACCTACAGCCAGTTCAGCTATAAAAATCTGCATCTGTCCCACCAGCAGCTCGACAGCACTGAAAACCTGAACGTTACCTTTGAGCTGACCAATGAGGGAGCGGTTACTGCTACTGAAGTGGCTCAATGTTATGTTCGCCTGCCAGTGGCTGAAACAACACGCCCCACCAGAGAGCTGAAAGACTTTGCCCGGATCACCCTGAAACCGGGTGAGACCCGCACCATTACCCTGCAGATCACTCCGGAGCAAAGAACCTACTTTGCCCTTGGCAAGCAACAGGATTTTGATGGTCAACTGGAGGTATTTGTCGGAGGTGACTGCAATGCAACGCTCCAGGGTCATTGTGAGCTTTCCCCCCGTTAGAGAATGGCATGCACCCGGTCACACCGGGTGCGCTTATAAAACCAGCCAAGATAACAGCCAATGAAAAAGCAGGTAGTGTCACTTATGGTAGCAGGTGTATTGTCCCAGCTGACTCATGCCACCAGCCCTGATCTGACCCGTATTGAGCAGCCGCTGCAGCGTCCGAACATTATCTACATTATGTCTGACGACCATGCTCAGCGTGCGGTCAGTGCCTATGGTGGTGATCTGGCTGAACTGGCGCCAACACCCAACATTGACCGTATTGCCCGTAACGGGGTCCGCTTTGACAGCTCCTTTGTCACCAATTCGCTGTGTGGCCCATCCCGTGCGGCCATGTTTACCGGCAAGTTTGGCCACAAAAACGGCTTTAACTACAATGGTCAGCTATTTGATGGTACCCAGGATAACTGGCCAAACCTGTTGCAGGATAATGGCTATACCACCACGGTCATCGGTAAATGGCACATCAACCTGACACCGGAAGGCTTCAAATTTGACCACTGGGAAATTCTGAACGATCAGGGGGAATACTATAACCCGGACTGGATCACCAAAGAGGGTGTGAAGATTGAGATGGGTTACACCACCGACATGATCACCGAAAAAAGCCTGAACTGGATTGATCAGCAGAGGGATAAATCCAAACCCTTTGCACTGGTGATGCACCACAAGGCACCTCACCGCAACTGGATGCCTGCTCCCCGGCATACCCGACTGTTTGAGCATGTTGAATTCCCGGTACCTGAGAATTATTTCGACGATTATGAAGGGCGTGTGGCTGCCAGTATGCAGACCATGAATATTTACCGGGATGCCCAGGAAGGCCATGACCTGAAAATGACCACCGGTGTGGGAAAAACCCAGTGGCGGGAAGATATCTGGCCTCATCTGCTGGCACGCCTGACACCGGAACAGCGTCGTGAATGGGACGAAGCTTATCAGGCCCGTAATGATCATATGAATGCCAACGAAGCCAGCTGGTCAGACCGGGAGATGGCACTCTGGAAATACCAGCGCTATATGCAGGACTATCTCGCGACTATCCGCTCGGTTGATGAATCCGTCGGTGATGTACTGGATTACCTGGAAGCCAATGACCTGACCGACAACACCATTGTTGTCTATACCTCCGATCAGGGCTTTTATATGGGTGAACATGGCTGGTTCGATAAGCGCTTCATGTATGAAGAATCGTTTCGAACCCCGCTGGTCATGCAATACCCCGCCAGAATCAAACCCGGCACCGTGGTTAACGAGCTGGTTCAGAATATTGACTACGCACCTACGTTCCTGGAATACGCCGGTATTGCCATTCCTAGTGCCATGCAGGGCGAGTCCATGGTTGACCTGCTCTCCGGCAACGATAATAACTGGCGGACATCACTTTACTATCACTTCTACGAATACCCGGCCATGCACGACGTAAGTCGTCACTACGGTGTGCGGGACAATCGCTACAAGCTGATGCATTTTTATTATCAGATGGATGAGTGGGAATTTTACGATCTCTCCAGGGATCCCACCGAGATGAACAATGCCATCAACGATCCCCGGTATGCGGATGAAATAAAACGGCTTAAAGCAGAAATCAAAAGGCTGGAAGCGAAATACGATGTTCCTCCCATGGTGGAGTGGCTCGATGCCGACCTGGAACGTAAACCGGCACCCACCCTGAGAGAGCTGTTTCCTCATAGTTTTAAGAAATGACCAATGGCCGGGCCGTTCCTCACAGGAACGGCCCTGATATGCGCGAGCAAAGATCAGTCTACGCTTTTAAGGAATTCGGCAGTATGAAAAAAATCGGGTGGGCTCTGGCAGTGGGCCTGAGCATAGCGCAGCCCTCCTGGGCTGCAGAAAATATCCAGCCATCAGCACAGGTTGTTGAAAGCGATGAGGCGATAATCCAGACACTTTATCGTAACAGCTATACCTACTGGCAGATGGTGAGAAACGACAATGGTTCCTACAACGACCTGTACCCTCTGGATGGAAAGTCCAAAGTGGGTTCCATTGCCAATTCCGGTATGGGCCTGGTTGCGCTGACCATTGGCCATATCAATGGCTGGGAACCTGAAGCCGAAAAACTGGTGATCAAAAGCCTTAAGGTACTGACCGGCAAAGACCCTGACTTCTCGGTTCCCCGCAATGATAACAACACTTACATCCACTTTTATAACGTGGAAACGGGCAAGGCGATCGGTGATGACTGGAGCCCGATCGACAGCGCCATCATGCTCAGCGGTGCCCTGTTTGCCAAACGGTATTTCCATAACAACCAGGAAATCGCGGACCTGGTGGATGAGCTCTATGAAACCACAGACCTGAGATCCTTTATTGCCGATTACCGCACCGGGCATATCTACCTCGCTGCTCATAAGGACGGCTCTTTCAAGCGCCATAAAACCAAGGTATTCAATGAATACATGATTGTTGCTGACCTGGCCCGCCAGCAGGAAGAGGACTTTGGGAATATGGGGTCCGATGCCATACGGTTCTGGGACACCTGGTATGACACCCTGAAATATACGCCCATCAGCTATTACGGGAAGATTCCTGTTCTCTCCGCAGGCCGGAGCCGATTCATCTCCATGTTCAACTTCCAGTTCAACAACTATCTGGTTCATCACTTCTCTGACTCCCAGATGTATCAGAAGGCCACCCGATATGCGGCGATGGCTGATTTTCAGTGGTGGCAGGATCAGGGTATTGAAAGTCGGGAAACTTATGAATGGGGCAGTGGCGCTGGAGCCTGCAGCACTGGCTACTGTGTTGACCGTATCGCCCTTCCCGGTGATAAAGACCTTAACCTGGAAAAAATTGCTTCTCCCCATATTGTTTCCGGCTTCTTACCCCATCTTGAGAGGGCAAGAACCGATTTGATCGCCATGTACCGTGATCCTGACAAGCGTGCCCATTACCAGCTGAAGGATGGCAGCACTATTCTCTGGCGGTACAGTACCACTAACCCGGAATGGCGGGCTGACAATATCCAGGCCGTGGATTATTCAACAATGCTGTTTGGTCTGGCTGCACTGCCGGAGAATCTGGGCATGGAGTTTTTCAACACGTTCAACGACTATTTCAATCCGGAACCTGCGGATTATCGAAAGCCTTTACCCACTATCAGTGAAACGACAACAGCCGCAAGATAACCGGCTTCCTTACCCAAACGGAAACCCACAAGTGGTTTCCGTTTACATTAGCGAATGTTGAAAATTTTTAACCGGTAATTTTTATGACCCAAGTCTATGAAACGTTTCGACAAAAATGAATATCATAATAAAACAGAATCAGTACTTGTCTTTTGCATGAATTAACTCGACACAACAAGCGTATTTCTGCCCGCTGATTTTATTAATGGCCTGATGAATCAGTGAGAGCCAATGGAGTTACCGGCAATTGAGTCATGCTGATTTCACAATTAACAAAATGAAGACTTTACCCCACCTGGGAAAAACGATGAATTTCAAAAGATCCGCTTTTTACCGTGGTGCCGGTGCTATGCTGACCGCCGCGACACTGATGGCCCAAGCCGCCTCGGCAGCACCTCAACAACCCAATATTCTGTTTATCTTCAGTGATGACCACTCGACCCGTGCCATCAGTGCTTATGATGACACAATGGTTCAGACACCGAATATCGACCGGATCGCCAGAGAAGGTGCCATTTTTGAAAACACCTTTGTTGGCAACTCCATCTGCCAGCCAAGCCGTGCTTCGGTGCTGACCGGTAAACACAGTCACCTTAACGGTGTTATTGACAATACCTCCCGCTGGAACCGCAACCAGACCATTTTCCCAAGACTGCTGGCTGATGAAGGCTACCAGACAGCCCTGATAGGCAAGTGGCACATGCATCCTACGCCGACCAATGAGTTCCAGTTTTCAACGGTACTGTATGGATCTGGTGGTCAGGGCACTTACTACAACCCGCAGTTTATTGATAACAAGAGTAATGTGTATACCGTTCAGGGTTACTCCACCGATGTCATCACGGACATGGCCCTTAACTGGCTGGAGGGTTCCCGGGAAGAGAGTAAGCCCTTCTCCCTGATGGTGCAGTTTAAATCACCCCATACCCCGAGAAGACCACCACTGCGTCACCTCAATTTGTTTAAGGATCACGAGTTTCCTGAGCCTGCCACGCTTTACGATGATTATACGACCCGTGGCGAACACGCCCCCAATGCCTGGATGCAGATTTACGGCATGAACGATGAAGGTATCAATGCCTTCCCACCGGATGGCAGCACGCCGGAAGAAAAAGTCGTTCGTGAAAAGTGGCTGGCCAAAATGGCTCCCAATGCGCGCAAAAACTTCAATTCATGGATGAAGCGTATGAATGCGGAACAGCGCCAGGCCTGGCACGATGCCTACGATGATATGAACATGGACTACTGGCACAAAATCCAGTCTGCCCCCTACAAGCGTCAGTTTGGCGACAACATTCCTCCGGAAAACCGAAAGGCCCGTACCAAGTACATGTACCAGCGCTTTATGAAAGAGTACATGGCTTCAGTGGTGACCGTGGATGAAAACGTTGGCCGCCTGCTAGAATGGCTGGATGAGAATGAACTGGCAAAAAATACCATTGTCGTTTACAGCTCGGACCAGAGCTTCTTCATTGGTGAACACGGCTGGGCAGAAAAACGCTATATGTACGAAGAAGGTATGAAAATGCCCTTTGTTATCCGCTGGCCTGAAGGAATCAAGCCTAACCAGAAACCACAGGGCATGATTCAGAACATCGACTTTGCACCAACCTTCCTCAGCATGGTGGGAGCAGAGGTACCTGAAGAGATGCAGGGCAAATCCTTCAAGGGACTGCTAACCGGTGAACAGACTGACCAGCAATGGCAGGCGGAACGCCCCGGACTGTATTACCACTACTATATGCACGGTGGTCATAACGTTCCACGCCATGATGGAGTGAGGTCAGACCGTTTCAAATTGATCAATTTCTACACCGGCGAAGGCTCTTTCGAGCTGTATGACCTGGACAACGACCCTTACGAAACCAGTAACGTCTATGACAACCCGGAATATAAGGAAGTGCGCAAGAGCATGATGGCTCAACTGACCAATCTGCGTAAGGAGTATGAAGTGCCCGAAAGTTACTATGTTGCTCCCTACCCTTATATGAACCGCAAGGAAAGAAAGGCTCTGGGCTTTTAATGTAAGCCTCAGTATTTTCGCTGAACCACTTAAGTCTGTCCCGGTATTAAATGGTTCAGTGAATTAACCGTTCATTTTGATTTGTTACCCACTGCTATTTGAATTAAAAACTCTCCGGAAAAACAATGAACTTCACACGATCCGCTTTTTACCGTGGTGCCGGCGCAATGCTGACGGCTGCCACACTGATGGCACAGGCAGCCTCGGCAGCACAACAGCCCAATATTCTGTTTATCTTCAGTGATGACCATTCCACCCGTGCCATCAGTGCCTACGATGACACAATGGTTCAGACACCGAATATTGACCGGATTGCCAGAGAGGGTGCCATTTTTGAAAACACCTTTGTTGGCAACTCCATCTGTCAGCCAAGTCGTGCGTCCATTCTTACCGGTAAGCACAGCCATCTTAACGGAGTAACCGACAATACGTCCCGCTGGAACCGTAACCAGACGGTATTCCCCAGACTGCTGGCCAATGAAGGTTACCAGACCGCACTGATTGGCAAGTGGCATATGCACCCCACGCCAACCAATGAGTTCCAGTACGCTACGGTTCTGAACAGCCACGGTGGACAGGGATCCTATTACAACCCGCAGTTTATTGATCACAAGGGTAAGGTATACACCGTCGAGGGGTATTCAACCGATGTCATTACGGACAAAGCCATTAACTGGCTGGAAACATCGCGGGATGAAAGTAAGCCCTTCTCATTGATGGTACAGTTCAAATCCCCCCATACCCCAAGGCGCCCACCGCTTCGTCACCTGAATCTATTCAAGGATCATGAGTTTCCTGAGCCCGCAACGCTGTACGATAATTACGCTACCCGTGGCGACCATGCGCCAAACGCCTGGATGCAGATGTACGGCATGAACGACGAGGGGGTAAATGCCTTCCCACCGGACGGCAGCACGCCGGAAGAGAAAGTCGTACGTAAACAATGGCTTGCCCAGATGGACACCTTCACCCGCCGAAACTTCGATGAGTGGATGAACCGGATGACTTATGAACAGCGTCAGGCCTGGCACGATGCCTACGACGATATGAATATGGATTACTGGCATAAAATCCAGTCTCCGCCGTACAAGCGTCAGTTTGGCGACAACATTCCTCCGGAAAACCTGAAGGCACGCACCAAGTTCATGTACCAGCGCTTTATGAAAGAGTACATGGCTTCGGTGGTGACCGTGGATGAAAACGTAGGTCGCCTGCTGGAATGGCTTGACGAGAATAAGCTCGCTGAAAATACTATTGTTGTTTACAGCTCCGACCAGAGTTTCTTTATCGGCGAACATGGCTGGGCTGAAAAACGCTACATGTACGAAGAAGGTATGAAGATGCCCTTCCTCATCCGCTGGCCAGGGGAAATCGAGCCCGATTCCAGACCCCAGGGCATGATTCAGAATATCGATTTTGCCCCAACCTTTCTGACCATGGTAGGCGCTGATGTACCGGCCGAAATGCAAGGCAAGTCCTTTAAAGGACTGCTTACCGGAAAGCAGACCGACCAGCAGTGGCAGGCTGAGCGCCCGGGGGTTTACTACCACTACTATGAGCATGGTGGCCATAACGTTCCACGTCACGATGGTGTTCGAACGGATCGTTTCAAACTGATCAACTTCTACACCGGAGTGGGCTCATTCGAGATGTATGACCTGGAAAACGACCCGTTTGAGATCAATAACGTTTACGATAACCCGGAATATAAGGAAGTGCGCAAAACCATGACGGCCCAGCTTAATAAGCTGCGTAAGGATTACCAGGTACCTGAAAGCTATTTTGAGGCGCCTTATCCTTATATGACCCATGAGGAAAGAAAGGCTTTAGGATATTAATCGTCTTAGCCAAACATAACCAGCGCCGTCCTGGCGCTGGTTATTTAATGGGTATCACATAAGGTCAACAGTGACTCAGGAGCTGATTGGAAAAAGTTTTCTTTCACTGCTCTTGTTTTAATCCATAAAGAACATCCTGATTACCACTATTCCTCAGCCAGAGAACCTGCGATCAAGTCCCCATTAATAAGCTAATATCCATCAGTCTTTCCGGAGATAGACTATGGACCTGCAACTCAGCCTTTCTGACTCTAAACTCATTCAAAGGCTCGACAGAACATTTCTTGCCCATATGGGTAAACTCATTCTCAGGCAACGTATTGAGATAACTTATTGAACCTCAGTGATCCAGCAATGAAAGATATTCAGCAAACAACCTCGAATCAATAAAGTCATTTTGAAACGAAATCACTCTCTAAGACCAAACAATGCTATTAATATGGCACCACACTGCCATTAAAAAAACATTAGGAATGGCCCCAAAAATATAAAAAACGTCTAGAATCAGGATATTAAAAATACAAAAAAGTTAATAGATATACCGTAGTAATAAGTACCTAGTAATATGAAATCATACTTTCTGACATACTCATTTCTCAGACACTCTGCTGGGTTACCCAGTGCCAACCCAATTAACTAGAAAAATTCGACTCCATATAAATTGGTAGTTATTGTCTTCATTTTTCGCAACTTGGATAAAGACAAAATGCAGCCAGGAAATATACCTCCAGCATTACTAAGTCAGCAGCTTATTCAGTTTCAGAGTAATACCACACCAGTACATTCATATACTCATTTATCACAAGCATCTGCCGCCTCATTTTATCATCACTCTTCTATTTTCCATGTAAATCTTCAACCACAAAGCTTATCACCACTTCAAGCTCAAGGACTCATGACCTACCCAACAAGTACAACTCTTTCAACTCGGCCCTGTGCAATTGTTCAGCCATACGTTTATAGTGCCTCCCCTGGCCCTCAGCGAATACAAAGACAGCATTATGCGCAGCCACATATGCCATACTCCAGACCAGCAAGCAGCAATAGAGGTGAACTAAGCTTTTCTGGCAAAGCCCAGCGGGATATTGATACTCTGCGGGAAAAAAATATATTTATTGCACAGCTGCAGAAGTGCCACAACTTCCATGCAATAGTGAATTGTATAGAGGGATATACGAAACTGGCCTGGCTATGTAATAACTTATCAGTACAAAACCGCCTTCCTTTCATTAACCAAATTTTATCATTAATGATTGATAGTAAAGGATCCGAACCGATTTTACTGCCTGAAAAACTCAATAGAATTATTACGGCCAGCCTGATTCAGCATGAGATTATAAATAAATCACAATCTGGCTCTCTCTATAAAGTTATTGCACTAATAGTAAACATTGAGCGACATAACCAAGCCCTCTCAAGACAACCAGTTGATAATCCTGCACTTGACCAATTATTTATCAATGCTCTACATCACACACTTATGAAAGCCAGTCAGTCAGGCAACCGTCAGTGTGAATGGGCTCGATTTTCTGAAAAGCGATTATTAGCAACAGTAGAAACAATGGCATTTGCTGTATCCAGAGGGCTTACTGAAAAACACTCCACTCACAGTGAACTGAAAAAAATGCTGGAAGAGCAAGTCATAGCGGGTATTAAGTCATTAATTCAAGATAGAAATATGCAAAGTAAGCAGCAGTACGGTAAAAGGATAGAAACAATGCTGAATATGTTGAAAAATCCATCTTGCAGATCAGGAAGTGACTTCAAAAAATCATTAGAACAGCTATAAATTTGACAATCATTCACTCCAAGGAATAATAGCCTGGCTGATCAGATAACACGACAGTATTATTACAAAATGCTACTCTGTTTCAACCTGACTCAGGAAGCCAGATGAACATCTGAACAGTTGCGCCCCCTAACAACATCAGAAAATCACTGGCATAACAATAAAAACCAATAACTCTAAAAAGGACGACTTATGAATGAGAGCAGTAGTGCCATTCTAATCACCTTTATTGCCTATCTGGCCCTGATGCTGTTTATCGGATTCCTGGCCTGGAAGCGCACCAGCAATTCTGAAGACTATTTCCTTGGGGGCCGAACCCTAGGGCCATGGCCTGCGGCACTCAGTGCCGGAGCATCGGACATGAGCGGCTGGCTCCTGCTTGGCCTGCCCGGTTATGCCTTTGCCGCCGGGTTTGAAGCATTCTGGCTGGCCGGTGGCTTGTTATTGGGTACCTGGCTGAACTGGCTGTTAATGGCCAAACGACTACGGGTATACAGTGAAGCTGCCGGAAACTCGGTAACTCTGCCGGAATTTTTCACCAATCGCTTCAGAGACCACTCAAAAATGCTGCAGGTGGTTTCAGCCTTTTTCATTTTGCTGTTCTTCCTGTTTTACACCAGTTCCGGACTGGTGGCCGGCGGCAAACTGTTTGAAACCGTCTTTGGTATTGATTACAGCATTGCCGTGATTGTCGGCACGCTCTGCATCATATCCTACACCCTGTTTGGCGGATTTCTCGCCGTTTCATGGACTGACCTTATTCAGGGGCTATTGATGGCGGCAGCATTGTTAATTGTTCCCATTATTGCCCTGCAGTCTGGCTCTTCAGACCAGTCATTACTCACACTGGTGGAAAACCATAATCCACACCTGCTGAACCCCTGGAGCAGCGCCGATGGAGAAGCATTGACATGGATTGCCATCCTTTCCCTGGTTGCCTGGGGTTTTGGTTATTTTGGCCAGCCGCATATTCTCGCGCGTTTCGCCGGCATTCGTTCTCAGAGCGATGTTCCCACGGCTCGTCGCATAGCGGTCATCTGGAGTGGCTTATCCATGGCAGGAGCCATCCTCGTCGGTCTCGCAGGTCTGACCTATCTGAACGATCAGGGCTCTGCACTTGCCGATGGTGAGACAATCTTTATGGTTCTCGTGAATGCCATCTTCCATCCTGTGATTGCCGGCATTCTGCTGGCCGCTATCCTGGCTGCCATTATGAGCACCGCTGACTCTCAGTTGCTGGTGTCCTCCTCTGCACTGGCTGAGGATTTCTATAAAGACATTCTGAAAAAAGACGCGACCTCAGAGCAGGTCATGCTTGTAGGACGTCTTGCAGTCATCGCGATTGCACTGGTAGCGCTTTTCCTGGCCTTTGATCCCGACAGTTCTGTCCTGGGGCTGGTCTCCTATGCCTGGGCTGGCTTTGGTGCTGCCTTTGGCCCTGCGCTGTTATTCAGTATGTTCTGGAAGCGGATGAACCGCTTTGGCGCTCTGGCTGGCATTGTTGTTGGTGGCGTTACGGTTGTCGTCTGGAAGCAGCTGAGTGGTGGCATCTACGATCTCTATGAGATTGTACCCGGCATTCTGTTTGCCTCTGTAGCCATTGTGATTATCAGTCTGATAACCAAGGCTCCCGATGAAGAAATCACCAAAGAGTTTGAGTTGGTAAAGCAAACGATATCCTGATGGTATTTATCAAAGGGTGCAGCAATGCGCTGCTCCCTTTTTTCAGATTTCTTCTTTTTATACACACCTCTCAATGTTTGTTCTTCAGCGTTACTCTACTGACCACGATGCATAAACGGGGCTTTTTTTTGAGTCAAAACTGTACTATGGTACAAGAAAATTAAATCATCCCGGTTCAACTCAAGCGTAGAAAGCAAACAACAATAAGAGAAGCGCTTTATGAAGTTCCTGAAAACCGCAAAATACCTGACAGGTACCGTATTATTTTCTTTCCTGCTCACAGCTTGTGACTCATCACAAATCCTGTCATCAAAAGAAGCATTCGACCCCACACTGGCCAGTCAGTTGCAGCCAGAAGATTCTCACCTCTCCGCCATCTACAACCGCAGTTGCAAGGCCTGCCACACCATTGCCAATACCGGTGCCCCACTGACTGGCGACAGCTACAGCTGGGATAGTCGGATGGACAAAGGCATGGATGAGCTTCTGGACAATGTGATCAACGGCTTTGGTGGCATGCCTCCTTTCGGTATGTGCATGGACTGCGATCCCGAACAGTTTGAAGCCCTGATCACCTTCATGGCTGCCCCAGCAGAATAATAAGAAGCGAACACCAGGATATCGTTATGTTAAGTCGCCGACATTTTTTGACGTCATTAGTTGCTGTTGCGGCAGCCCAGGCTATTTCACCCACCATCAGCTTTGCTGCAGAAAAACGCCGTATTCCCTGGCGCAACTGGTCTGGATCACAGCAGTGCTTTCCTGAATTCAGAAAAGCCCCGAGCACCGTTGCGGAGCTGCAGGAAATCATCACATCCTCAAAGGGTGTTATTCGTCCAGTGGGTTCCGGGCATTCATTCAGCGCCCTGGTTCCTACTGATGACACGCTGGTCTCTCTCAGCCGTATGTCTGGCATCGTCGATCATCATCCGGAAAAATTGCAGGCCACCATTCAGGGTGGAACCCGTCTGGGTGATATTGGGCAGCCGCTGGAAGAACTGGGTCAGGCCCTGACCATCATGCCAGACATCGATCAGCAGTCACTGGCTGGCTGTCTCGCCACCGCAACCCATGGCACAGGAGCCGGTATCGGCTGTATCCCCACCATGGTAGAGGCCCTGGAGCTGGTCACCGCCAGTGGCGAAGTATTGCAATGCAGTGAACAGGAAAATGCAGAGCTGTTCCAGGCTGCCAAGGTTTCACTGGGGTCACTGGGTATTATCACCAAGGTCACCATGCAGAACTCAGCACCTTACCGGTTAAAGCGGGAAACGGTCTGGCGTGAATTCGATGAAATTCTCGAAGTCGCAGAAGACATGGCGGACAACAACCGTAACTTCGAGTTCTATTACATCCCCTTTACCGGCATGGGATGGACTGACGTTCACAACATTACCAATGAACCATTAGGCAGCACTGAACGACTGGATACTAATGATGGTGCCAACGACCTTAAGCTGGCCAGGGATATGTTGAGCTGGTCCCCTGCCCTGCGTGAGGTGATCTTAAGTACGTACATGAAAACCATTGACGACGAGGTCGTCATTGAAAGCTCCTGGAAGAATTACGCCAACGATCGAAATGTCCGTTTTAACGAGATGGAGTATCACCTGCCCAGGGAAAATGGCCTGAAAGCGCTGAAGGAAATTCGTGAAGTCTTGGAAGAAAACTTCCATGAGGTCTTTTTCCCCATCGAATTCCGTTATGTGAAAGGTGATGACATCTGGTTAAGCCCGTTCTACCAGCGGGAAACCTGCTCCATTGCCATACACCGTTTCTTCGAAGAGGATTACCAGGAATTTTTCAAGGCCATCGAGCCTATCCTGCGTAAATACCATGGCCGCCCTCACTGGGGTAAACTCAACAAGCTGACTGTCCAGGATTTCTCAAGGCTCTATCCAAAGTGGAAAGAGTTCAACCAGGTCCGGCAGCAACTGGATCCTCAGGGTAAATTCCTGAACCCCTATTTGAAGCAACTGTTTACCTGATAGCAATATTGAGAGGGTCTTCGTAACCAGCCTTCATGGAAAATTGAGGTTGTCGTAAATAGCTTTATAAAGAAGGAACCACAAAGGCCACAAAGCCACAACGTGTTCTGAGGTATAACTTAGCCAGACTCAGTTAACCGAATTGTGCTTTCTTTGTGCCTTGGTGTCTTTGTGGTGAAAAGCATCTCTATATTTTTGCGGCATATCAGAGTTCCCTGGAACCAGTACGTCAACTATAAGAATAAGAAACTTCAATACTGGCCATGAATCATAACGACACAAATGATCGCTACTATGAGGACATGGGCCTGAGCCTGAAAAAGGCCGGCCTCTGCAGCCCTGTGCTGGTGATCGATAAGCAACGGCTGGATCACAACATTGACCAGCTAAGGGAGGTAATCAACCGGGGTTTCCAGTACCGGATTGTTGCCAAGTCACTGCCGTCTATTCCGTTGCTGCGCTATATCATGGAGCGCACGGGAACCCGGCGCTTGATGAGTTTCCACGTTCCTTTCCTAATACACCTGATCGAACACATTCCAGAATCGGATGTTTTACTGGGCAAACCCATGCCGGTCAGTGCCGTCAGGTACTTCTATGACTGGCAGCGGCAACACCCCGGCGAGTTCCGGCCGGAATCCCAGCTTCAGTGGCTGGTCGATTCTCTGGCACGTTTGCAGGAGTATCATGATTTTGCTCAGAACAATAACCTGCAGCTGCAAATTAACCTGGAGATCAATATTGGTCTCAACCGGGGTGGCTTTTCTGATCTTGCCGAATTCCAGCAGGCACTCAAACTCTTGAGAGACAGTGATCATCTGTCACTGTCTGGATTGATGGGCTATGAAGCCCACATCACCAAGATTCCCAACCTGATCGGCGGTCCGGAGAAGGCATTTCGACTAGCTATGGAAAGCTACCGGGAATTTACTGAACAAGTACGCAAGATATTGGGTGACCAGACATTAGAACATCTTTGTCTCAATGCGGGAGGAAGCACCACCTACCCACTCTACCAGGACAGTAGCCTGATCAATGAAATTGCCACCGCTTCCGCCCTGGTGAAGCCCACTGATTTTGACGTTTTCACTCTGGACCATCACTCCCCTGCTGCGTTTATTGCCACCCCGGTTATAAAAGATGTCCAGAAACCAGACCTGCCCATGGCCTCAGGAATCTCAGCGCTACTGAGAATGGTAGGCCTTTCTCCACAGCGAGCTGCATTTATCTACGGGGGTAACTGGCTTGCTTCCCCCTGCTACCCCACTGGCAGCAAACGTTCGGGATTACTTGGCCACTCTAGCAACCAGGAGCTGTACGAAATCGACAAAGACCACCCTATTCAAAGGGATGACTTTATGTTTTTCCGGCCCAGCCAGAGCGAAGCCGTCTTTCTGCAGTTTGGGAATATTGCGTTGATGAATAACGGAAATATAGAAACCTACTGGCCGGTATTTCAATACCCGGAACCCGGCTCACCGTTAGCCAAAACCACATCCCCGTTTTCAAAGGATCTGTCAGCATCAGCCGCTGAAGGATAAGGAGTTTATTGTGTCCATGTTATTTACTGCCCTGGCTTATCTGCTGGTGCCCGCCGTACTGATTATCCTGTGCCAGAACCTCAGGCTGCTGGATAAAATCGGTGTTGTGGTATTGTCGTTTGGTCTGGGCATCGCCCTGAGTGCCGGTTTCGACCTGCCAGCCCTGTTCGGTGAGGAACAGTTGTCGGCCATTCAAATGAACCTGAGCGAAATCTCCATTGCCCTCGCTCTCCCCCTGCTGTTGTTCTCTATTGACGTAAAACATTCACTGAACATGGCCGGTGATACCATGAAAAGTATGGTCGTCGCCCTGTTGAGCGTGATGGTGATCAGCGCCATCGGTGCTGTTCTGTTTAATGATCAACTGCAGGATATCTGGCAGATTGCCGGGATGTCGGTCGGAGCCTATACCGGCGGTGGCCCAAATATCGCAGCGGTCAAAACGGCCATTGAAGCCGATCAGGACATCTTCATCACCATGACCACCTACGACATTCTGCTCTCGGCGTTATACCTGATGTTTGTCATGACCCTGGCCAAACCACTGTTTGGCTTGTTTCTCCGCCCATTTCAGTCGGACGCGAATGCCAATGATTCTGTAGATCAGGATAAATTTGCTCATATGGCCGACGAAAGCGCAAACAGCTATAAAGCACTGGCCAGCCTGAAAACCCTGCCTCAGACACTTCAATCGTTGCTCTTTTCCGGACTGGTGGTTGGGCTCGCACTGGGCTTGTCATCACTGTTTCCCAAGTCCATGTCGTCGGTGGTTACCATCATTTCCATCACCAGTCTGGGGCTGGCAGCCTCCTTTATTCCCTATATCCGTAAGCTGGCGAATAGTTTTCAGCTGGGCATGTATCTGATTCTGGTTTTCTGTTTCACCATGGGTACCATGACCGACACCAGCATTTTGACCAATCTCAATCTGGATCTGTTTGCTTATATCGGTTTTATCCTGCTGGGCTCCCTGTTTGTTCAGGCAATTGCCTGCAAGTTGATGAAAATCGATACGGACACCTTCCTGATCACCTCTTCTGCAGCGATTATGTCCGTGCCCTTTATCCCGGTGATTGCCGGAGCACTGAAAAATCGTGAAATTCTGCTGCCTGGATTTGCCGCCGCCATTATCGGTTATGCGCTGGGGAATTATCTGGGGGTAGCGGTTGCATACGGAACTCGTTACCTGCTTGGCGTCTAAACAAAAGCGACTATCCCCCAGCCTGCGCTGGGGGAATAACAGATCTTTGATGCTCCCCGCCAGACAACAACACCAACCTCCTTCATAACGAATCAACTCCTCACGGACGTTTTGAAATGGTCTGACTTCGACAACTTTAATGTTATGTTATAACATAATTTAAACATTATCTTCCTGACTATAAAAACCCAGGTCTGAGTGGAAATGACGATGTTCGAAGCCCATAAACTCCCGGTTACTGTGCTTTCAGGTTTTCTTGGCGCAGGAAAAACCACAGTACTCAGCCACATTCTGAATAACCGGCAAGGTAAGAAAGTGGCTGTGATTGTTAACGACATGAGTGAAATCAACATTGATTCCGCAATTGTTCAAAATGAAATCTCGTTCAATCACAGTGAGGAAAAGCTGGTAGAGATGAGCAATGGCTGCATTTGCTGCACCTTGCGCGAAGACCTGCTGGAGGAGGTCAATAAGCTTGCCCGGGAAGGACGCTATGATTATCTACTGATTGAATCCACCGGCATTTCGGAACCGCTGCCTGTGGCAGAAACCTTCACCTTTACGGATGAAAGCGGTATTTCCCTGTCGGACTTTGCCAGTCTGGATACGATGGTAACCGTGGTGGACGCTGTCAATTTCCTGAAGGATTACGAGCAAGCCGAGTATTTGCAGGAAACAGGGGAATCTCTTGGTGAGGAAGACGAACGCAGCGTTGCGGATTTACTCATTGATCAGGTGGAGTTTGCGGATGTCATTCTAATCAGTAAAACCGATTTAGCTCAGAACACCGATCTCGAACGCCTCACCGCCATTCTCAAGACCCTCAATACCCACGCCCGAATTATCCCAATAACCCAGGGACAAGTGGATCTGGACGCGGTCCTTAACACCGGGTTGTTTGATTTCGATCGAGCACAGCAGGCACCAGGCTGGCTCAAGGAAATGCGTGGTGAGCATGTTCCCGAAACGGAAGAATACGGGATCACTAGCTTCGCTTATGAAGCACGCCGCCCCTTTCACCCGGAAAAGTTTTATCAATTTCTCCACCGCACAGAAAATTTCGGCAAGCTGCTGCGCTCAAAAGGGTATTTCTGGCTGGCCTCACGTCCTGAATTTGCCGGGCAATGGAGTCAGGCTGGCGGCGTAGCTCGTTATGGTTTTGCGGGAATGTTCTGGAAAGCCATTCCCAGGGAAAACTGGCCTGATGATGAAGACTACCTCTCCAGCATTCAAGAACACTGGGTTGAGCCTTTTGGTGATATGCGCCAGGAGCTCGTTTTTATCGGCCAGGGCCTGGATCAAGACGGTATCACCCAGGCACTAAACCACTGCCTGTTAAGTGAAGAAGATGTTCTGAAAGGCAGAGCCCACTGGGCAACGTTAAACGACCCTTTCCCCGCATGGAGCCAGTAGGAATGATGTCTACCAACCCCACACACACCATTTTTCCTGACTCTCTGGCTTCAGAGTCAGCAGCCTTTCGGCGTTCAGTACAAGGCCAGCAGCCAGCCGTTCTGAGCGACATTTATAAAGACGACACCAATATAGCGATCTGGCAACGTAAACTGTCGCCCCCCCTGCAAGATGCGGTGAAAAGTTACCTGGCTTCAAACGCCACCCTTGAAACCCAAATGGTGGTCACCCAGGACAATGTACTTTCAGGCGTTAATGAGGCTTTTCAGACTGCCGAAATGGCGGAGTTGAGTGACGATATCGCTCTGCTGGTCGACATGTTTTGCTGTTTATTTGGTCTGGTGCGGGTTGGACTGCGCATGCAAGTACTGGATCAGGCAATGTGCCCGAAATTTCATGTGGATCGAGTCCCCTGTCGCCTCGTGACGACCTATCAAGGTGTCGCAACGGAATGGTTACCCCATGAAACGGTGGATCACACAAAGCTGGGCCGGGGAAGCCATGGCCAAACGGATGACCAGTCAGGCTTGTATCAGCATAAACAGGCCATCAAGCAACTTAACTGTGGTGATGTAGCCCTGTTGAAAGGGACGCTTTGGCAGGGGAATGAGAATGCAGGTTTGGTTCATCGCTCTCCGGTATTACCCGGTGCCGATAAGCGCCTGCTATTAACGTTGGATTTCATTCATTGATGAACATTTAATCAAAATAAAAGCTCCGAGTCATCGGAGCTTGATAGCCCGTTAAAAACCAAAAATAGAATTAACGACAACGAATAACGATATAGAAACCGTTTTAATTGAAAAAAATATCCTGCAACTAACCTTTAAATCGACACCCATCGTTAAAAAGCCAGTTAAAACGTTTTTCCGGATAAATTGAGCATATTTTATACTGATCCTTTTTTACCCAGAACTTCAAATGAAAGAAAACGTTTTATGAAAATAAAAAGACTTTCATTTTCATAAAAAATGGCACATCAATTTAATGCGTACAACATTTACAGATGACACATATCAATAAATCCTAACAGATCACTTCATATACTCACGCCGGTAAACAACCGGGTTTTCTCCATGAAAATGAAATTTAAAGCGGCTGTTGGCATTGCCCTTCTCAGCCTGAGCTCTGCATTTGCTTTTGCGTCTGCTGATAATTATCCAGCCAGAAACGTTCGTTTAATTGTTCCCTTTGGTGCCGGTGGTGGTACTGATGCGGTGGCCAGGGCACTGGCAAAATACGCAGAACCACACCTTGGGCAACCCATTGCCATCATGAACAGAACCGGTGGCGCTGGCGGCGTTGGCATGACCGCTGGGGCTAATTCCAGACCCGATGGCTACACCATTACCATGGTCACCAGAGAGCTGGCCTCCTTACCAAAAATGGGATTAATGCAGGCTGACAGCGAAGACTTCAAAATGGTCAGGCTGGTCAACCTTGATCCTGCGATTGTGACGGTTCGTGCAGACAGCCAGTACACAACCATGGCTGAAATCATTGACGAGGCCAAAAAGAATCCAGGCCGCATTCAATTTGCCTCTACCGCAAAACCCAACTTCTATATTCTGGCTATTGAACAGAATCAGAATGTGACCTTTAACCAGATTCCATTTAATGGCGCATCCGAAGCCACTACCGCGGTTATGGGTGGTCACGTTGCGTTCACCATTACCGGACCGGGTGAAGTCAAAGCTCAGTTGGACTCAGGCCAGCTGAAGCCACTGGCAGTGCTGGCAGAGAATCGTCTGTCGTCCATGCCTGATGTCCCCACCATGAAAGAACTGGGTTACGATGTGGTTTCCGGAACCTGGCGCGGTATCGCCGTTCCTTCCAGAACACCAGACGCCATTGTTGATAAACTGGAAGACGCATTTGCCAAAGCGGTGAAAGAAGAAGGCTTTGTCAGCTTTATGGAAAAAGGGAACTTCTTTATTGAAGACAAATCTTCCGAGTCATTCACTCAGTTTATTGCTGAAGATACTCAATCCCTGAATACCATCATTGAAAAAATGTAAACACTGAACGCCTGTTTAAATCAAATAGCTGGCCAAATGAATCCATTATTTCCAGCGATTTAAACAGGCAGTTCCCTCCCCCTTTATTTGTTTAAGATGAATCCGCTATGGAAAAGTTCAAAGGTCCACAGCTGACCATTGTGCTGTACTCTTTTCTTTTTATTTTTGCATTGTCTTTCTTTTACCTGGCAACGACATTTCCGGTACCCTCCATTGGTAACCATACGCTGGGGCCTGGCTTTTACCCGTCATTGATTTCTGCTGCGCTGATTGTGTTAATTGCGACTCAGGTTGTATTTGATCTTAAGCAGAACAAACTGTTCAGTCGGAAAGCCAGCAAATCATTTCCGTGGCGCCCCGTATGGATGTTTTCCATTCTGGCCGGATACGCCGTTGCCATGTACCTGATTGGCTACCTGGCAGCCACCATCCTCTGCTTTGCGCTCATTCTCTTTATGTTAGGGGTCAGAAACTGGCTCTGGTATCTGGCTGCCCCGATTTTTTCCTATGGTCTGAACGTTGTGTTTGCTGACATCTTTCTCGTATTTCTGCCATCAGGCCTGCTGTTTCAATAGGGACGTGATTTATGTTTGAACTTTTACTTCAGGGATTACAGAGCACGTTACAGCCCAGCATTTTCCTGCTGTTGCTGGCCGGTGTCACGGGCGGCATCATTATCGGCTCACTCCCTGGGCTGACGGCCACCATGGGCGTTGCCATTATGCTGCCCTTCACCTTCGGCATGGGTCCTAATGCCTCGCTGGCCATGTTGATCGGCGTCTACGTCGGAGCAATTTATGGCGGTTCCATTCCGGCAATCCTGCTGCGGACGCCGGGCACACCGGCATCCGCTGCGACCGTTCTGGATGGGCACCAACTGGTGCAACAAGGGCATGCCGCCAAAGCATTAAGTATCTCGGTCGTCTGTTCATTTATGGGAGGCTTGATCAGTACCATCATGTTGATCACGCTTTCCCCGATGCTGGCGGGATTTGCCCTGAAATTCAGTGCCCCGGAATACTTTATGCTGGCCGTATTCGGTCTGACCATTATCGGCAGCATCTCATCGAAAAGTCTGGTCAAAGGTCTGATCAGTGGTTTCATTGGTCTGGCCATCGCCTGCATTGGTCTGGACCCTATCACCAGTACGCCACGTTATACCTTCGGCATCATGGAACTCTACAATGGCCTATCGATTATTCCGGTGCTGATTGGTCTCTTCGCGATTTCAGAGTGTCTGCTCCAGTCCGAGCAGATCGTTAAAGAAGCGAGTCAAAAAGCACTGACCTTCAGCCATAAGCTGTTCAGCTATCCAGAGTTTCGAAAATTCTTCCCTTCTGCGCTGAAAAGCAGCCTGATGGGTACCTGTATTGGAGCAGTCCCCGGTGCTGGCGCCGATATTGCGGCCTTTGTCTGCTATAACGAAGCCCGTCGCAGCAGCAAGAATCCGGAAAACTTCGGTAAAGGTGCCCTGGAAGGTATCGCGGCTGCCGAGTCCGGCAACAACGGCGTTACCGGCGGCGCACTGGTGCCCCTGCTCACGCTTGGCGTACCCGGTGATGCCGTCGCCGCGATTCTGCTCGGCGCATTAACCATCCAGGGCATCGCGCCTGGCCCCATGCTGTTCCAGAACAGCCCGGATATTGTCTACGGTCTGTTCAGCTCCATGCTGGTTGCCAACATCCTGATGCTGATTGTCGGCCTGGCCGGGATTAAAATTTTCTGTCGGATCGTGGAGATTCCAAAGGCACTGATCATCCCGATGATCGCCCTGCTCTCCGTGGTTGGTGCCTACTCCATGAACAACAGCATGTTCGATGTGGCCGTGGCCCTCACCTTTGGCTTACTGGGTTATCTGCTGACCAAAATTGAAATACCTCTGTCGCCCATTGTACTGGCTGTCATTCTTGGGCCCATGGCAGAAACCAACCTGAGAAAATCCCTGATGATGTACGAAGGATCCTGGAGCTTCCTCTATGACCGCCCCATTGTCCTGATCTTCGTACTGCTTTCAGCCCTATCGTTGTACAGCACCTGGCGGATTAAGCGCAGGATTCAATCCAACACCAGCCCTCAGCTGGCCGTCTGATACAACAGCCTGCACCCAACCGGTGCAGGCTTCTCCATTGATTTCTATTCACTGACAGGCAATGCACCATGCACGCTTATTGGCAAGACGATGACCAGCTGTTCCAGATGGCGCGGACCGAACTGTTTACCGCACTGGTTGGCGACATCATGGACGACCTGGGGTACACGACACAGTTTTTACCCCCCGAAATCAAAGTACAGAACGAGAAGCACATCATTATTGGCCGAGCCATGACCGTTCTGGAAACGGATGTGGTGCAGGTGCCAGCCGATTCATCAGTCAACAATCCGGTAACCGCCAAAGATTTTGGCTTGATGTTCGAAGCGCTGGACTCACTCAAAAAGAATGAGGTGTACATCTGCTCCGGCTCATCGCCAACCTATGCGCTCTGGGGGGGGTTGATGAGCACCCGGGCCAAATACCTTCAGGCAGCCGGTGCCGTGGTCAACGGCTACTGCCGTGATATCAGGGAAATCAACGCACTGGGCTTCCCCATCGCCTCCATGGGCAGCTACGCCCAGGATCAGAAAGTCCGAGGTAAAGTCATGGATTACGGTGTTCCCATTCTATTTGGTGCCGTTCGCGTCAACCCGGGCGATATCGTCTTTGCCGATATTGACGGCACCGTGATTATTCCCAAAGCGATCGAAGAAAAAGTCTTTATGGGCGCCTTTGAAAAAGCCCGTGCTGAAAAGCGTGTGCTGAATGCGCTGAAAGAAGGCATGTCCACGGTTGAGGCTTACACAACGTTTGGTGTGATGTAACCCACCAGCATGCTGTACCACTTATTCAACACGTTACTGACTGTGAATGATGATGTTCAACGATTTAAAAGATAAACGGGTATTGGTTACTGGCTCAACCGCGGGCATTGGGCTGGCGGTTGCCAGAACCTTTGCCAGGTGCGGTGCAAAAGTCGCCATCAACGGCTCCCGGAAAGATCAACAGATTGACGCCCTTGTTGAAGAGCTGAATAGCCTGGGTGGCGAGACCATTTTTATTCAGGCTAATCTGACCCAGACGCCGGAATGTGAAAAGCTGATTGGGGAATTTGTCGCCCATTACGGCGGGCTGGACATTCTTATTAACAACGCCGGTGGCCTTGGTGGCCGCAATAACCTGGAAGACATTACCGATGACTTTTACGACCGGGTGATGGACCTGAATGCCCGCTCGGTTCTGATGGTCACCAAATACGCCATACCGCACCTGCGTCAATCGGCGGTTGAGTCAGGGGAAACCACCTGTGTGATCAGCACAGGCTCCATCGCAGGAAGAGAAGGCGGTGGTGTGGGTGCCGGTATTTATGCTGCCTCCAAAGCGTGGTTACACGACATTCATCGTAACTGGGTCAAGGAATTCACCAAAGACCATATCCGCTTCAATATTGTCTCACCGGGCACCATCAACACCGCCTTTCATGATGGCAAAAGTGATGAACTGAAAGAAAAGATTGCCGGATCCATAGCCATGGGTCGTTTCGGACGCATTGAAGAGGTTGCCCCCTCCTACGCCTTCTTTGCCTCTCATGCCTGCAGTGGTTATATCACCGGCCAGATTCTGGATGTAAATGGCGGGCAATTAGCCCCCTGAAGGCTTTGAGTCGGACGGTCACCATAAGGTGTTCACAACTCTAATTGTGAACACCGCCCAGACTGTCTATTTCATTATTCCCTGCCGCTACATCCTTACTCACCATCATTTTCGGTGTTGCCCGGTAAAACAGGGTAACACTGAGAGCAAATGTCAGTATTTCTGCCACTGGCAGAGCAAGAAACGCCCCTTCAAGCCCCAGGGTTTTCCAGAACAGAATGATCAATACCAGTGGCAGAACCAGAGAGCGACTCATTGCAATCAGTGCCGACTGGGTAGCCGCATGCATACCGGTAAAATAGCCTGACAGGGTAATATTGATACCATTAAACAGAAATGCAGGCCAGATCACAGCAATAATCGACATAGTCAGAGCCAGTGTGGCAACTTCGTCACTCCGGATAAAGACACTGGCCAGCTCCTCAGGATACACCAGCAGAACCGTCGCAAAGGTAATACCGACCATAATGGCAAGACCAACACCCAGTTTCATAAAGCTGGCTATACGCTCCGGCTTTCTGGCTCCAAAGTTGACACTGACAAGCGGCCCCAAGGCTTCTGCAGTACCGTATGCCACCATGATACTGAGCCACAGGATATAGTTGACAATGGTAAAGGCTGCAACGCCGGTAGTGCCTGCTTCGATCATCAGAATCCAGTTAATAACGAACATGACCAGTCCACCGGACATCTCATTAATGAACTCGGAAAAACCGTTGTAGGCGGCCCGGAACAGTTCAAACCAGGAACCATAGGGTTTAATCAACCGGATTCGGGCCTGTTTGCCAAAGAAGCGTATAACCAGGAACGCCGTACCCACCGTATAAGCGATACCACTGGCAAATGCGGCACCACTGACACCCCAGCCCCACACTTTGATAAACAACGCATCCAGTGCAATATTCGTTAACGCGGTCAGTACCAGCCCAGCTAACGCATAGTTGGGTGCATCATCCACCCGGGAAAAATACGATAAGGTATAGGCCAATCCCATGAAGAACATAAAGGGAGAGATGATACGGATATATTCCGTGGTCAAGGGCAGTGCTTCACCTTCTGCTCCGACAAAAGCTGCAATATTACCGGCAAACAAGAATGCCAGGCTGGCTACGATGAGTGCGAAAATCACAATCACCGTCAGGGATTTGGTAAAAATGTTGGACGCCTTGCGTGTATCTCCGGCACCCAGGGCTTTACCGGCAACCACAGCACCACCGACCAGCATCATGACACAGAGGCCAAAGAACACCGAGTAGAGTGGTACCACCAGGTTAACCGCAGCCAGGGCGGTTGCCCCCACGTAATTACCGACAAAGATACCATCGACAATACCCGCTGAAGACAGTGCCACCAGACCCAGTATGGATGGTACAACAAAGCGGAAGAAATCCACCGTGGTACTGCCGGAGGTCATCTTGTCATCAGTAGTGTGAACTGACATAAGCGTTTCCTTATTGCGGCAGTAGGTCCCCCCTTTGCCAGCAATATTTTATTCCTTTGATTGATTAATATGAACAAACGTTCAAATTGGACATATGTTCAATTTGTTTTTATGCTAAGTCAACCAGTACTTATATCGGACAGATGCGGTTAATGAGTTACCTGCCAAAAGATGAAAAGCGCAAAGCCATTCTGGAAGCCACCCTTTCCCTGGTGGTTTCCTTTGGCTTTGCCGGCATAACCGCGCGCAAGGTAGCCGCAGAAATGGGGGCCGCTACGGGCACCATACACCATCATTTTTCGTCTCTGGATGAGTTGAAAACGGAGGTAATCCGTTATGCGGTATCATCTTCCGTTGACTGCGACCTGGAGGCGATTAAGGGATTACCCCCCTACGAAGCCCTGCTAGAGATGTTGTTGCCATCAAACTTCCCTGACCGGGAGTTTGAAAACCGGGTGTGGCTCAGTGCCGCTGATGAAATGTGGCGCAATGAAAAGTTGAAAACCGTCTACTGTGAGTCCATGGTCAGCCTGACTGACCTGGTTGAAGGTGTGATTAACGAGGGTAAAGCAACCGGCTTGTTTCACCCCGTACTGGATAGTCGACAGTGTGCATGGAAGTTACTGGCTACCAGCTTCACACTGTCCAGTTATTCCTACCTGGGTGATAGCAGTCTCAACCTTCAGAGCATCGATGAGCTGGTGATCAATGATATTCAGCTGACACTGGGCATGTCGAACACAAAGTACTCAGCAACAACTCCAGCCTCTGGCTTATAAATCAACATCCGTTACCGTATTGTTTTTTAACACCCACACCGCCGCTTCAACCCGGGAGCGGACACCCAGCTTTTTCAACAGCCGTTTTACATGCACTTTGACCGTTCCCTCACTGATCGACAGTTTCCGCCCAATCATTTTATTGGCCAGACCTTCAGCGATCAGATGAAGAACTTCCCTTTCCTTGGACGTAAGCAGCTCCAGCCGGTCTTCCTGCTCCTGTTCCGGCCTGAGCAACGACGCTAATACTTCTGTCAGTCTGTCATCCACTACCAGTTTGCCACGAGCAGCGTCACCAATTCGAAGCAGTAAATCCTCCGGCTCCATATCTTTCAACAGATAGCCATCGGCTCCGGCCCGGAACATCGCGGCAACATCCTCTCGATGCTCGGAAACCGTCAGAACGATCACTTTACTGTCCACGTCAGCGGCTCTCATCGACTTGAGTGTCTCCAGACCATCCATACCTTTCATATTCAGATCCAGCAGGATCAAGTCTGGCTCCAGTTTGATCGCAGCTTCCAGCCCGGCTTCCCCACTGCCAGCCTCAGCAATCACATGTAATCCCTCTTCTTCATTGATCAACTGGGCCAGGCCCTTTCGTAATAAAGGGTGGTCATCAATCAGAAGAATATCGATGGTTTGCTCACTCATAAGTTCTCTCTTCAGATCGCCCGAACTCCAGATACACTTCCGTCCCCCCGGACGATAACCTCCTGGTATCCAGTGTTCCACCCATACTGGCCGCGCGTTCACGCATAATGGTTGTGCCATAATGACCGTGTGCTGAGGGTTTGGCCTCAATACCACAACCGTCGTCAGTGACGGTAATGCCCAGTAACCCACCACCGGTTATAAAACAGCTGACCCGGGCCTCACTGGCTTTCGCATGTTTTACCACGTTCATCAGCGCTTCCCGCACAATCTGCAGGGCATGAATCTGGTCATGGGCACCGATGCTGGAAAAGCGCAGTTGATAATCCAGCAGGAAATGAATGTCCGGTGAGCGCTGAGAGAACTCTTCCAGCGTCTTTTGCAGGGCCTGTTCAAGGCCTCCCTCAGACAGGGTCAGCCTGAAGGTTCTTAACAACTCCCTTAACTGGGCATAGGCATTGTTCGTGCCTTCCCTTAATTCATCAAGGATCGGTACAACCGATGGGAGGGCTTCCGACTTTTCCAGTTGCCGCCTGAGGCGCAGTACCTGAATTTTCTGATAAGACAGTGCCTGGGCCAGAGAATCATGGAGCTCTCTGGCGATCACCGCCCTTTCCTCCATCAACAACATCCGTCGCTCATGGATTCTGGAGCGGTTCTGGTCAATGGAGGTCGCGATAATATCGGCAAAGGTCTGCAGCCACTGCTGACTCTCTTCAGACAGCTCAATGGATGAACCAGCGGTTACTTTCAAAAAACCAAAACGGTGCTGCCTGGACAACAGAACAAACTGCCATGATTTTGGTTCATCCAATGCCCCTGCCATCGTTTTATTCAGACAGTCCGCACAATGCTCTCCGGCACAGGTCCTTTCGCGATCACTGGCAATTCTCTGCAAACGGTTACTGTCTTCAGTATCAGAAAGGCACAGATAACAATCCTCCAGCCTGAGTAACTCCTGCCATTCTCTGACCAGAGAAGCCACCAGATGCTCATCGTATGGATTGGTTGCCAGATTTCTGGACGCTTTGTACAACAGCTCAAGGGCATGATTGGACTGGGCGAGTGCGTATGTCTGCTCTTCTACTTTTTCTTCCAATCGGCCATACAGGTTTCCGAGTTCCAGGGCCATTACACGGAAGGTCCGGGTCAGGTTTCCTATTTCATTACTGGACTGATAATTCAGACCAAGTTCACTGAACTGACCATTTCGAATAAGACCTGCGGCATTGCCCAGGTCATCCATTGGCTTTAGAAGATGGCGATTAATAAACCGGATGGTCATCAATGCCATGGTGAGAATACCTGCCAGCACAAACAACGCCGTTAAAAACAGTTGCTGGAGTTTCTGCTCGGTATGCAGCTGCAGTGAGTTCACCATACGATCAATATGATCAACAAACTCCGGCACCTGATGAACAAAGGCTTCGTAGCCCTGAGGGTCAGCCAGCAGTGGTTTCATCTCTGAGAACCATTGGCTGGCCACCAACCGATAGGCCTCACCCAGATCGCTCCGGTCATCCAGTAATTTTCTCAGAGGTTCGCTGTTGATGCTGTTGTCATAGATATCCAGTAACCGGTTCAGCGTGTCCGGACTGGTCAGTTCAGGAATCAGGACATGTTCAGCCAGTCGCCAGGACTGCATGCGCAATGAACCTGAGATATTGATCGCCGCCGCATCACTCTCCGTCACCAGGGCAAACCATAAAGAGCTACCCACACTGACCAGAGCAAGAAGACAGATGCCTGATATCACCAGAAGTGCTTTCTGCCTCAGAGAGCCGATACGACTTTTTTTCTGCTCCTGGTCAGAGCCAAAGACTAATTGATCCAGATCAACATCCCCTGCAGTTGAAGGCATATACCTCTTATTTTCTGACTTGTCCCATAATAGCCCCATATGCAGCAAGGCCTGCACTCAAATGAAGCCTGAATTAAGAGACCCCCTTGTTTTTTAACGCTATTTTTCTGATTTCGAGAATCATAACCTGAGAAGAACCACCAAGCTTATACCTCTTTAGAGGTACAACCTTAATACCCCTCTCCTGCCCCCCCGGTTTACACCGTCTTTACCCTTTTACTCAAGGGATTATCATCCACTTGAAAGCAACAGTTAACGTTTAATTCAGAACAAAAGATACCGATCAACATGGGGGCAGGCAACCTGATTTCACGACGTCGTTTCTTAACCGGCAACCGGCAGGAAGGCACCACTTTCCGTCCTCCCTGGACGCCGCCGGAAGATGAGTTTATCGACCAGTGCCGTCGTTGTGATGACTGTATTGCCGTTTGTGAAACAGGCCTTCTTAAAAAAGGCAGCGGTGGCTTTCCAGAAGCAGACTTTTCACAAGCCGGTTGCTCTTTCTGCGGCTCCTGCAGTGATGCCTGCCAGCACGATGTCATTCAACAGCACGTTATTCAAGAAACCGAAGACGTCCCCTGGAATATTCTGGCCACGATCAATTCACAATGCCTGGCACTGAACCGGGTGCACTGCCGAACCTGTCAGGAAACCTGCGAGGCCAGAGCCATCAGTTTCACGATTAAAACTGGCGGTGTGGCCATTCCCAGCATCAATACCGACCAGTGTACCGGCTGTGGCGAGTGTGTCTCCCTGTGTCCGATAACCGCCATTTCCATGAATTCAAATTCAGAACAACCATCTTCAGAAAAGCCATCGGCCAGAAGGATTTGTGAATGACTCAAGCTGCTGAAATCTGCGCCATCTCCGGCGTTGTTGTCCGGGCCCTGCCAGAGCAGTTAACCGACGTCACCCGGCAACTGGAAGCCTTGCCAGGTGTTGAGGTTCACGCCTGTGATCCACAGGGAAAGCTGGTGGTTACCGTTGAAGAGTTACCCGGTGAAAAGCTGATGGTTGACAGGCTGACCGAAATTAATGCTGTGGCGGGAGTGTTGTCTGCTGCACTGATTTATGCGCATCAGGAGTAAACAGATGGATATGAAACGAATGCCCATAGCGGAAGAAAAACATTTTTCGCCATCCGAAAGCAACGTCGATAACCAAGAAAAATGTTTTTCACAAATAAGTCGAAGGGACTTTATAAAAAGCAGTGCTATCGCTGCCACCGCAGCGGCTGCCGGCGTCAGTACACCAGCAGCGGCCACCAATCTGATCACCAGCAGTAAAGCAACAGAAATCAAGTGGGACAAAGCCCCCTGCCGTTTCTGTGGTACCGGCTGTTCTGTTCTGGTCGGCAGCAAGGATGGGCGTGTCGTCGCCACCCAGGGTGACCCGGAAGCACCGGTTAACCGTGGTCTGAACTGCATCAAGGGTTACTTCCTGTCCAAGATTATGTACGGCTCTGACCGTTTACAGACCCCCTTGCTGCGGATGAAAAATGGCCAGTTCCATAAAGAGGGTGAATTCACGCCCATCACCTGGGATCAGGCATTCGACATCATGGCTGACAAGTGGAAAGCTGCCATTGCCAAAACCCGTAACACACCCGAGATGCCTGCTGTCGGCATGTTTGGTTCCGGCCAGTGGACCGTCTGGGAAGGCTATGCTGCGGCCAAATTAATGAAAGCCGGTTTCCGCAGTAACCACATCGACCCTAACGCCCGTCACTGCATGGCATCCGCAGTCGTTGGCTTTATGCGTACCTTTGGTATGGATGAGCCGATGGGCTGTTATGACGATTTTGAAAAAGCGGACGCGTTTGTGCTCTGGGGCTCCAATATGGCGGAGATGCACCCGGTGCTCTGGTCACGCCTGACCGACCGCCGCCTCTCCAGTGACCAGGTCAATGTATCCGTTCTGTCGACGTTCAAACACCGTTCCTTTGAACTGGCCGACATTGGCATGGTATTTACGCCTCATACCGATCTGGCCATTGGTAACTATATTGCCAATTACATCATCCAGAACAATGCCGTCGATAAAGACTTCGTTAAAAAGCATACCCGTTTCCGCAGCGGTGTCACCGATATCGGCTATGGACTTCGTCCAGATCACCCATTGGAGAAACAGGCCAAAAACCCCGGCAACGGTGGCTCGGAAGAGATTACCTTTGATCAGTTCGCGGCCTTTGTCAGTGAGTACACTGCCGAAAAAACCTCGAAGCTATCTGGCGTTCCGGTAGATCAGCTGGAAGCTCTGGCCAGACTGTATGCCGATCCCAAGGTCAAGGTAATGTCCCTCTGGACCATGGGCGTTAACCAGCACACCCGCGGTGTCTGGATGAACAACATCATCTACAATCTGCACCTGCTCACCGGCAAGATTTCCAAGCCTGGCTGTGGTCCTTTCTCCCTGACCGGTCAGCCTTCTGCCTGTGGTACTGCCCGTGAAGTGGGTACCTTTGCCCACCGCCTGCCAGCCGATATGGTCGTGGCCAACAAGCAGCATCGTGACAAATCTGAAAAAATCTGGAAACTCCCTGAAGGCACCATTCCCGCCCAGGTGGGTTACCACGCGGTTCTGCAAAACCGCATGCTCAAAGATGGCAAGCTCAATGCCTACTGGGTGATGTGCAACAACAATATGCAGACAGCGCCCAATATCAATCATGAGAGCCTGCCTGGATATCGCAACCCTGAAAACTTTATCGTTGTTTCCGACCCTTATCCGACAGTAACAGCCCAGGCTGCTGACCTGATTCTGCCAACCGCCATGTGGGTAGAGAAAGAAGGTGCCTATGGCAATGCCGAGCGCCGGACCCAGTTCTGGTACCAGCAGGTTGCACCCCAGGGCGACGCTAAATCAGACCTCTGGCAGCTGATGGAGTTTTCCAAGCGCTTCAAGGTAGAAGAAGTCTGGTCCGATGAGCTGCTGGCCAAGGCGCCTGAACTGAAGGGCAAAACCCTGTTTGACGTCCTCTATGCCAATGGGCAGGCCGATCAATACAGTCTGGAAGAGATTCCTGCCGACCGCCTGAACGACGAAAGTCGTGATTTTGGTTTCTATGTTCAGAAAGGCCTGTTTGAAGAGTACGCCACCTTTGGCCGTGGCAAGGCCCATGACCTGGCACCATTCGACCTTTATCACCAGTCCCGCGGACTGCGCTGGCCGGTAGTTGATGGCAAGGAAACCCTGTGGCGCTACCGCGAAGGCTATGACCCGTATGTGAAAGCCGGTGAAGAAGTGAGTTTCTACGGCAAGCCTGACGGTAAAGCGTGGCTTTTCGCTCTCCCCTACGAGCCGCCTCATGAAGCACCGGATGATGAGTACGATCTCTGGCTGTCCACCGGCCGTGTTCTGGAGCACTGGCACTCAGGCTCAATGACCCGCCGGGTACCTGAGCTTTATCGTTCATTCCCCGATGCCGTGGTTTACATGCACCCTGACGATGCCAAATCACGCGGTCTGCGCCGTGGTATGGAAGCGAAAATCGTGACCCGCTATGGCGAAGTGCGTACCCGTGTTGAAACCCGGGGCCGGAATACGCCACCCAAAGGTCTGGTGTTCATGCCGTTCTTCGATGCCGGTCAGCTGGTGAACAAGTTGATTCTGGACGCGACCGACCCGCTCTCGAAAGAGACGGATTTCAAAAAAACCGCAGCGAAGATCGTCAGAGTTTGATGCAGCCCTGAGCCAGGAACCGTATGAGTAAGAACAAGCCCAGCCAGCATGACAGTCGTACAGTAAGCCGGCGTCGTTTTATTGCGGGCACAGCCCAGGCCGCCTGTGCTGTCAGTCTGTTGGGTTTGGGGCTGAGCTGGGTTGGCAGCAAGTCCAGCTCCCCGGAAGCTCAGGCTCTGCGCCCACCCGGCGCATTGCCGGAAGATGAGTTTCTGGCGTCCTGTCTGCGCTGCAGTATCTGTGTCAGAGATTGCCCATACGATGTGCTGAAACTGGCGCAACCGGAAGACCCGGTTGCTTCCGGTACGCCGTACTTTGAAGCCAGGGAAAATCCCTGCCTGATGTGCGAAGACATTCCCTGTATCACCAACTGCCCAAGTGGTTCGCTGTCACCGGAACTGACGGATATTAACGATGCCCGGATGGGACTGGCGGTTCTTATTGATCGTGAGAACTGCCTGAACCTGCAGGGACTTCGCTGTGATGTCTGCTATCGCGTCTGCCCCCGCATTGATGAAGCCATTACCCTGCAGCTGAGCCGCAACACACGCACCAATGTTCACGCGATTTTTGAACCGGTCGTGCATTCTGATGCCTGCACCGGTTGTGGAAAGTGCGAACAGGCCTGTGTGCTGGATGAAGCGGCCATCAAGGTAGTGCCTCACAAACTGGCACAGGGAGAACTGGGGAGCCACTATCGGCTGGGCTGGAAGGAAGAGGAACGCACCGGTACGCAGCTGGTTCCCCGCAACCTGAAATTACCGGCGCATCGACCTGCAGGAGAAGGATCATGAGTGCCGTAACGTCACGCAGCAACTGGAAGAAATGGCGCTTTCTTCTGCTCCGTCGATTTTGCCAGCTGATGGTACCAATTCTCTTTCTGGCATCCCCATATCTGGTGCAATGGACCGGTGACACACTGCTGATCAACGGAAACCTGTCGTCCAGTTTGACCCTGGGCATTCTGCCAATGAGTGATCCTCTGGCCGTACTGCAAGGGCTACTGGCTGGTCACCCAATGGTAGCCCGGGGGCTTATTGGTGCCGGTGTTGTCATTCTTCTCTATGGTTTGCTTGGTGGCCGGAGTTTCTGCAGCTGGGTTTGCCCGATCAACCCGATCACAGACCTGGCCGCCTGGCTCAGGAAGAAGCTGGGAATCCGCAACAGTCATAAGCTGTCCAGAAGCAGCCGCTACTGGATTCTGGCCATGGTACTGGTGCTGCCACTGGTGACTGGAATGATGGTATGGGAGCTGTTCAACCCGGTCAGCCAAATGATCCGAGGCCTTCTGTTTGGCATGGGAGCGGGCTGGTATCTGATCGCTGCCGTCTTTCTGTTTGATTTCCTGATCAGCACCCGAGGCTGGTGTGGTCACCTCTGCCCACTGGGTGCATTTTACGGGTTGGTTGGACGCATCAGTCCCCTGCAGGTCAGTGCCACAGAGCGCAAACATTGCAATGACTGCATGGACTGCTATGCCATCTGCCCCGAACCACACATTCTTCCGGCGGCCCTTAAGGAAAAAAAGGGCGACAGCCCGGTACTGAACAAACGTGACTGTACCCGCTGCGGTCGCTGTATTGATGTCTGTGAAAAGAATGTCTTTTCCTTCCAGGCATCCTTTAACCATCAAATCATCGCATCAACCCGGTCAGATAACCGGGTTATGGACTCTGAATAATGACTGACCAGGAAGGCGGAGACACTGCCATGAGCCAACCAATGACCCTGAGAAATAGACTCTCATTGAATAATATCCGCTGGGTAAAAGCGGTATCAAAAGGCGTGATGACATTACTGGTTTCAACCATGGTCAGTATGACTGCCGTGGCTGAAACCGGAGGCATAGATTCACTGCGAACGATTGACCTCTCAGTCGAGCCACCTGCGGAAGCCATGAAAAAGGTTCTGGAGAGTGACACGACCTTTCACCGTGATTTTATTGAGCAACCGCCACTGATTCCTCATGACATTCGCGGTTACACCGTCAATAAAGACGTCAATACCTGTCTGCAATGCCACAGCTGGAAGAATGCCAGCAAATGGGGAGCAACCCGAATCAGCGTCACCCACTTCTACGACCGTGAAGGAAAACAACGCGCGGACGTGGCCCCTAACCGTTATTTCTGTCTTCAGTGCCATGTGCCACAGGCGGATACAGCACCGCTGCAAAAGAATAACTTTGAGCCGGTTGATTCCCTGAAGTAAGGACGCGTGTAGGTAAAGGTGAACATGATGAGTAAGGACTTTTTTCTGAAACGCTACTGGAAGATGCTGACCACACCGGCCGGCAAGATATCCATGGGTGTGATTCTCGCCTTCGGCTTTGTTGCCGGCATTATTTTCTGGGGCGGTTTCAATACCGGCATGGAGAAAACCAATACAGAAGAATTCTGTATCAGCTGCCATGAAATGGAAGACAATGTCTTTGAAGAGTACAAAGCCACCATTCACTACAATAACCGGTCAGGTGTCAGAGCTGTCTGCTCCGATTGCCACGTACCCAAGGAGTGGACACCCAAGCTGGTAAGAAAGATTCAGGCCAGCAAAGAACTCTGGGGTAAAATGACGGGGAAAATTGATACCCATGAAAAGTTTGTGGCACATCGTCGTGAAATGGCTGAACGTGAATGGGCCCGGATGAAGGCCAATGATTCGCAGGAGTGCCGGAACTGTCACAACTTCGACTACATGGACTTTTCCGAACAGTCTGCCCGAGCGATGGAGAGTCACACCAAGGCCTTCCTGGGAACGGACAAGATGCTTCCTACTGGTGAGACCTGTATTGACTGCCATAAGGGTATTGCCCACGAGCTGCCTAATATGCATGGTATTGAGGGCTGGTAAGCAGCCCCAGTGAAAGCAAGGAGAATACAATGAGCACACTGGAGTCTTTTATCTGGCACTTCCTTGGCTATGCCACCATGCCCGCCATTTTTATCGGTGGGTTTATCGCCACGGCATTGGTTTTCTGTTTTGTCATGGATAAGGCAGGAAAACTGTAACGCTTCGTCCACATCAGGCTCTTATCCAAGAGCCTGATCGTCAAACACAGCAATACTCTCCAGGGGTTATACCCGTCCAGCGTTTGAACGCTTTGTTAAACGCACTCTCATCATGAAAACCCAGTCGTGCTGCCAGCTCACTTCCGGAAACCCCTTCAGTCATCAGTGCTTTTGCCATTTCAAGCCGGGTCTGATCAGACAACAGTTTGAAGGTAATGCCTTCCCGGGACAGCGTACGATTCAGATGCCGGCCACTGATACCGAACTGCTCGGCCACTTTTTCTTTTCCCCAGTTCGGGTGTGCTTTAAGAATACGGACGACCCGGGTTCGAAAATCCCGCTCCTGCATATCGGTCAGCGCCTGATCGGCCAGCTGTCGCATCTGGGCATACAGTGATTTATTGGCCTGCACCAATGGCAGTGCATACTGTGACCGTGGAAAGACCATGGCATCAGCCAGTTGCTCGAATCGAACCGGGCACCCAAGCATTGCTTCATAACGCTCAGGGTCCATTAATGGCGCATGCTGGAATGAGATATAGGCAGGTTCAAATCGATTATCGGTAAGATAGCGGGCTAACTGGATCAACGTGGCCATGACCGCTTCCACCCGGGTGGTTCGACAGACATTATGGAAGGGAGAATAAATAAGCCGGCAGCTTAGTTCGTCTTCCATGGAAAGAAACTCCCCGCCCTCCCCGACAATGGGATGGTAAGTGATCAGTGCGTCCAGGGCATCTTCCAGCGTGTCGCAACTCAGCAGAAGAAAACCGACAATATCCAGATTTCCTGGCTGAACATAACGCCCAAGACGCAGCCCTAGGTCCGGCTCAGAATACGCGTCAACCAGAGAGCGCCAGAGACGATCCTGCAACGGCATGGGCACCCGGGCGTGCTGGCTGATCTCTTCAATAATGCCGCTCAACTCGCCAGAAACCTTCAAGCCAGAGTCTTCCAATGTCCGCACAATGGCCTTGGTAAACTGCTGCGTAACTGTGGGATGTCCCGAATTAACCATGCCAATGTCCCAAATAATCAAGGTTATTTTGCTTCCTTACGGGTACATTGTTTGTTAGACAGAAGTCAGGCGTCAACCCAATAAAAATAACAGACGACTGCTAAGGAGTGCTAAATGCTTCCCTATGCCATCATTGGTGCAGGCCCAATGGGTTTATGCACGGCAAGACGGTTAAACCAGTATCAAATTCCCTGGATCGGCTTTGAGATTCACCGCGACGTGGGTGGCCTGTGGGATATTGATAACCCCACCAGCACCATGTACCAGTCTGCACACCTGATCAGCTCAAAGAAGCAGACCGAGTTTGCCGAATTCCCCATGGATGATTCGGTACCGACCTACCCAAGCCACCAGCACTTGAAAGCGTATTTTCAGAAATACGCCAGACACTTCGACCTGTATCAAGGGTTTCGCTTCGGGCACACCGTCAACAGCATTACCCCCCAGGGCAATCACTGGCGGATCACCGCAGTAACCGATGGTCAGGAAGTATCTTATGATGTTGCCGGTGTCCTGCTGGCCAATGGCACCCTGCATCATCCGAACAGAACCAGCCTGAAGGGTGACTTTTCCGGACAGCACCTCCATGCCGCCCAATACAAGGACCCACAACTGTTCAAAGATAAGCGGGTGCTGATTATTGGCTGTGGCAACAGTGGCTGTGATATTGCCGTTGATGCCGTGCATCAGGCAAAAAGCGTCGATATGTCGGTAAGGCGCGGCTATTACTTCCTGCCTAAATTCATCAAAGGCCAGCCGACGGACAGCCTGGGTGGAAAAATAAAACTGCCAAAGCGGTTAAAGCAAACAGTGGACAGCTGGCTGATCCGCATGATTATTGGTAAGCCCAGTGATTATGGTCTGCCTGACCCGGATTACCGCCTTTATGAAAGTCACCCGGTCATCAATTCACTGTTTCTCCACCACATTGGTCATGGTGATATCACGCCAAGGCCTGCCATTAAATCCGTTTCAGACAAAATGGTGGAATTCAGTGATGGGTCCAGCCAGGGCTATGACCTCATTCTGGAAGCCACGGGCTATAAACTGCACTACCCGTTTATCGATAAGAAGCACTTGAACTGGCAGGGGTATGCACCTCAGCTTCATCTGAACGTCTTCAATCCTGAACACAATAATATTTTTGTGATGGGGATGGTTGAAGCTGCGGGTCTGGGCTGGCAGGGGCGTGACGACCAGGCCCACCTGGTTGCCCTGTATCTACGACAGAAGCAGGATAAAAAAGCATCGGCAACCGTGTTTGAGCAAAACATCGAACAGCAGTTTGCTGAGCGGGTTGTGGGGGGAATGGATTATCTGGAGCTGGAGCGCATGGCCTATTACGTGGATAAAGCCTCGTATCTGAAAGCCATACACCAGGGAATTCGTCTGTTGCAGAGAGACTACTCCGATAACGATAACCTGTTCACGCAGGCGGAGGCTTTTTGATGCTCACTGACGTTCAAATCCACTTCGACCCCCAGAGCCTGATACTGCTGAACGGTATTCTGGCCCTGATGATGTTTGGCGTTTCACTGACGCTGAAACCGGATGATTTCAAACAGATTCTCCGCTCTCCCATTGCGCCCACTATCGGTCTGCTGGCCCAGTTTATGGTGCTGCCTGCCGCCACGGCCCTGGTGACCTGGGTCTTTGATATGGATCCTGAGCTGGCGCTGGGCATGATTCTGGTGGCTTCCTGCCCCGGTGGTTCATTCAGCAATATCATGACCCATATTGGACGGGGCAATGTGGCTGTATCCGTCTCCATGACTGCGGTTTCCAGTCTGGCCGCCATTGTCATGACGCCCTTTAACTTTGTCCTCTATGGTCAGCTGAACCCGGTCACCCGTCCTTTAATCCAGGAGATCGCCATTCAGCCCTTTGAGCTCTTCCTGCTGGTGACGCTGGTGCTGGCCATTCCTCTGCTGCTGGGCATGGTGATCGGGCAACTGTTCCCCAGGTTTGCCGAACGATCGGACACACCGTTCCGGTTTCTATCACTGCTGGTCTTTATGGTCTTTATCGTGATCGCAGTGTCCAACAATGTTGGCGTGTTTATCGAACATATGGGCAGCTTTGCCTTACTAGTCGTGGCACACAATGCCCTCGCCCTGTTGATCGGTATGATCAGCGGCTACCTGGCCCGGCTGAATACGCCAGATAGGCGGGCAGTGACGCTGGAGGTGGGCATTCAGAATTCAGGACTGGCTCTGGGTATTCTGTTCACCTTCTTCCCACAATACGGAGGAATGCTGATTATTGCCGCCTTCTGGGGGGTTCTGCATCTGGTAACCGGGTTAAGCCTCGCACTGATCTGGAATGCACGCTCTGATGCCAGGGAGGCGCGCTATGCCAACAGCTAACCGAATTCTGATTACCGGCGCTGCCGGCTACATCGGCCATCAAGTGGGGAATGCCCTGGCCAGAGCTCAGGTTGTGATTGGCTGTGATATTCGACCCAATACGGCGGCTGACTTCCCCATCGAAATAATGGATATCTGCGATGCTTCCCTGGTTGAGCTCTTACGCAGTCAGCAAATTACCCATTTGGTTCATCTGGCCAGTGTTCTGGAAGCCAGTGAAGACCGCGAGCGTGACTACCGTATCGATGTAGAAGGCACCCGTAATGTGATTGAAGCCTGCCTGCAGGCCGGTGTACATCATTTAACCGTCACCAGCAGTGGCGCGGCCTATGGCTATCATGCGGATAATGATCCCTGGTTACAGGAAAGCTCGCCACTGCGCGGCAACTATGAGTTTGCCTATTCGTGGCATAAGCGCCTGGTGGAGGAGATGCTTGAACAATACCGGGTGGATTATCCGGGTTTGAAGCAGCTGATCCTCCGGCCGGGAACCGTGCTTGGCAAAAACACCCGTAACTTGATCACCAACCTGTTCCTGAAAAAACGCATACTGACCATTAAAGGGTCTGACTCCCCTTTCGTGTTTATCTGGGATGAGGATGTGGTTCAGATTATCTGTGATGGGGTTCTGCAGCATAAATCCGGTATTTTCAATCTCGCTGGAGACGGTGCTCTCACCTTAAGAGATATTGCGCGCTTCCTAAATAAACCGGTATTTACGCTACCGCCTGCCCTGCTCAAGATTGCACTGGCGATCGGTAAAACCATCGGCCTCACCCGCTATGGGCCAGAGCAGCTGAAATTTCTCCGTTACCGCCCGGTGCTGGCCAACGATGCACTAAAACAAAAGTTTGGCTATACCCCGAGAAAAACGTCAGCGGAAGTGTTTCAACTGTTTACTGAACACCTTGATAGGGAGGCGGCGCAATGATGAACACACCCGTTGCCCTGATCACCGGTGCCGCCAATGGATTGGGCTGGGCACTGTCTCAACAGTTCTGGCAGGTAGGATACAGCTTGTGTCTGGTCGATCTGGATCAGCAGGGGCTGGAGGCAAGAAAAGCTTCCCTGCTCGAAATGGGCAGCAACACTCAGAAAATAGAGCTGTGTACTGTCAATTTACTGGAGTCAGGTGCTATTGAGTGCATTAAAGACACCCTCTCCAGGCGTTTCACGTCTCTTGATGTGCTGGTCAACAACGCCGGTATCACCCACCGTTCACTGGCCAGGGAAACCTCAATAGACGTGATTGAAAAAGTCATGGACCTGGATTTCCTGGTACCGGTCAAACTCACACAACAGTTGTTTGAGCAGTTAGCCAATTCAGGAACCCGGAAAAAGCCGGCAACAATTATCAATATCGGCAGCATGGCGGGGTGGATGCCGGTTATGGCGCGGTCCGGCTATTGCGCAGCCAAGTCTGCGCAGCACCAGTATTTTGAAACGCTGCGGGCAGAAACAACCCACCTTCCTGTTAACATTCTGATGGTCTACCCCAGCTTTCTGGCGACGGATATTGAGAAGAATGCACTGGCGGGTAATGGCCAGAAGGCAACCCATGCGCGTTCAACCATAGGGAATATTCAGAGTGCTGAGTGGATGGCAAAACAGATCATTCAAGCATGCCATTCGGGCAAAAGCCGTCTGTTTCCCAGTAAAGCCATATTGTTGGCCAGTTTATTCTACCGATGGTTTCCAGCGTTATACACACGAATGATGCGCAGGAAGTTCAAGTCTGAATTAAGCGTACAGTTAGAAGTGCAGGAACTGGCAAACCATTAACCATCAGGAAGCATGGTATTGCTTGATCATATGGTTAATTCCGGGCTGGAGGGTTTCTCTCCAGGCCTGCGCGACCTTCTTAGTGAAATGTGGATCTGTCTGCTCCACTGCCTGAATCATTGAGTCCAGCCAAAGCTCATAAAAATGAGGGGGCAATATTGAGATGATGCTTATCATGGTTAATGGCCGTTTTGTGAATTGATGCGGGGTTAATATTTGCATGCACCATATAGGCAATGGACTTCAGCATGATCTTCTTCTGAAGCTGCATATCAGTGTGTGAAAATTTGGCTTTCACTTCTTCGGAACTGGAAAGGAATATCCGATAAAAACGGTCCAGAAAATCAGGTTCACCGGTACAGCGCTGGAAGCTGTCATTAAATATCGGTGTGTATTCTGTTTCCATCCATGGCCTCCACTGTTAGATAACTTTTACGAGGTATAGCTATTGTTATACCCTTGAACGCAGCAAGTTCAAACAGCAACCAGGATATAAAAACAAAAGAATGAACAAGTACCTGATCATATGAAATCGAATATTTCTGACTTAGTGCTTAGTTGCTATGCAAGGCTCAGCGGAGTGAGCATAGCCGTAGCTATGTGATCGTAGCTGTAACGCAGCACAACTGCATGGATGCAGGAGTTAGAGCAACGCATGGGGCAGTTGCCGGGAGTGGCTGACCACTGAATCAGAAAATATGATTTCATATGGTTGGGTACTTATGTGGCGGGAGAATGGCAGAGCGTTTTCTCTGCCATTTTACATTAGAAGTGGTAAGTAGCACCGACACTGAAACCACCAATCTCTACAGCATCTCTGTCGTAAAGGTTCATGTACTCAGCATTCAGACTAATGGCTTCATTAATACTGTAATCAACACCAACACCGTAGGAAACACTGGTGCCTGAATCAGACATGGATACACCCATGCTAGTAACACCTGCGGTCAGTTCAACCCGGGTAAAACCGGCAACAGCGTAAGGGTAAAAGTCACCAACAGGCATACCGACCCGGCCATAAGCACCAAAGTAATTGTCGATTTCCAGACTGATGTCTTCGCCCATAGCAGTAGCGCTGTCATCATTCAGACCAAAACCTACACGCAGTTCGCCTGAAATATGATCCGTTGCCTGAAAGCCCAGCTTTGCCGCTGCGGCAGTGACCGACATATCTTCAAAGCCATTTTCGGAGTAGTCCAGAACCGACACGTTACCACCAGCATAACCACCGGCGAAAGCAACAGGACTAAGAATTGAAAGCGATAATGCAAGAAGAGTTTTCTTATTCACTCAAATCATCCTTTGAAAGAAAAGTAAAAGACAGATGACTTTCACTAAGTTGCGATATTATCCATAACCCTTTCAAAGTAAAGTTATTTTTATATTTAAAACCATACAATTAAATTTCGAAAAACAATCGATGATAATTCATTCGATTGCTCAAAAAATATTCAGAACGATATAACATTTAAAACACGACAAGTGCATACCTGAGAGTTACTGTGAAGTGGATATAGGCTACTCTTCTTAAGAAGCCTCAGACTCAAAAGAGGATATGGAGCTCAATGTACCGTTATCATCAACGTGCTTACTATTTTCTGCTTTGACTAGCATTTCTTTTTGCTGTTTATTCTCTGTTTGCAATTCTTTAATCAAAGCCTGCTGCTTCCTGAGCAGCTGCACTGCCCCACCCAGAGCTTCCCCATATTCACAGGGAAGCTCGGTGGCAAGTTCAATATCTTCCTCTAGGAGCTGAAGGTATTTATCGCTCCACCTTTGCTTCCAGCTTTCGAAAATTGCCCGTTCTGTCGCCAGCAGAGCTGCTTCTCCCTTCGTCAGATAACAAACTTCCCACGGGTTTGACTGTCCATCATCATTATCAGGCTTTGCAATTCGTTGCCAAATTGGTATTGCCGCACCTTTTACTTCATCAAATATCGTTTGATCATCCTCAGTTACATTATCGTCATCAGTAGATTCTTCATATCGGCTTATGATTGACAGAGCAGCTTTTGCAGTCTGGCAGTATGAATATTCTGATTCAACAAACTGTAATTGTTCCTCCCTGTTTTTAGATGACGATAATGCGGTTTCTTTCGTACCCTCTGCTTTACTTTGTCTATTCTTATGGTCTTCCGGTTTACCGACACAAATGGATAATGTTTTATTATCACCTTCGTATATTTGAAGATGGGAAGTCTGGGAGGCCTTGTCCGCCCTTTGCCAGATTGGCACTGGTTCAATAAGAACTTCCTTTGAACCTCCTGCTTCAAGTTTTCTCTCAACACTTTCATCCGGTAAAGATGAGACCCTGAAAGGACCAAGCTTTACCGCAACTGAATCATCACGCTTCCCCACCCCTTTTGCGAAAAAAACTGCAGCTTCTTTAACCGGAGTGAAAGGCCGGTCTGATGTTAATGGGTCTGACATCGTATTCAGTATTTTCAGAACAACTCAAAGGGATTGATACTTACCTTAAGAAAACAGTGAGCGAAAAAGGTTCCTTAAGCAATTGTTGAAACACCTGCCCAGGTAACCATCGCACCCTCTTTTCCAAGCATGATACCAGCCATAGCCTCCATTAAATAACCATGGGTCACAATACCTGATACGGATCGTCTTTTAACTTCCAAAAAAAAGCCCCATTAGCTTGGGGCTATCAAAGCTACTACCGGGTTTTCGGTGTCAACCATTCCTCAAGACTTCGGCTTCCGATAAGGGCCTTCAGGCAGCTTAGTCGGGTCAATATACAGCACCTGATAATTAGCCTGTTGAGTCAATGGCATATAATTGGGAGCCGCTCGGGTGATCGCGGCAGATACAGCCATGACCAGCAGGTCAGCCAATGGACTTCCTGATGAGTTATTTTGCTGAGGGGTATACTGCATGGTCTTTTGGGCAGTCCACAGTTCTTCACCAGACTTTCCGCTAACAATGCGATAGGTAAAGCTCACCGTTACAGTCGTGCTCAATACGACATATTGGGCATCCCACTCATTGATCGTAACGTAGAGAATGGCATCTGCTCCAAACATGTTACCCAGTCGAACCGGGTCTGCAGAATGAACTAGATTTGCGTCGTACAAACCTTCACCTTCAAGCACCGTCTTTACCGTATTTACTGGAAAGACGTAGTAGCCTTTTTCAGCTAACGGGACAGAAATTGTCGACAGGAAATAGTTCGGAGCATCCACGTCAACAGAATCATTAATAACCGGCACAACCAGGATAGAGTGAGGGTTTTCCTGTTTAAAAGCGGAGAAATCCATCTCTTTGGGAGCTTGCGCTGCACAACCGGCAAGCAGGCTGATCCCAATCACCAATAACCATTTTTTCATATTAGTCATCCTGTGAACCCCCACTGTTCTCAGCACTGGATGTACGAGTCAGGTTATTGATCATGGCATCCATCAAATGCTGACTTTCTGGCCACAGTTCCTTCTCTTTGGTGTAATAAACGACGGCCTCATCCTTTTTCCCCTGCTGCAATAGCAATGTTCCATATTCAGCGTACATACCGGGAGCTACACGTCCATTGGCATCTTCAATGGCACTGAGCAGCTCCTCGGACAATGCTGACAACTCGGCTGGGTCTTTATAATAGCCATAAAGGCCAGACTCGTACTCACCCCAGTGGTACAACTGCTGATTGGTCTGACAGCCCGTCACAAATATCGTGGTTGCCAGCACAAGAACACCGGCCACTTTTCTAACTGCGGTCATTCACCACCACCAATATTGAATGTTTTACTGACACCGTCAGCCACATAAAACTTTTCACTTAAGACAACAGCCCCTGAGCGTTTAACCTGAATAACATGTGTACCCGGTTCAATTCGCATACCCACTTTTCCGGCGGAATAATTACTGGCAGCGCCCATATCAATACCATCAAGCATAACCACATCACCGGGCTGTGCCGCAGCAAACATGATAAATGGACGATCATCCTTTACCTGAACCATCTCTGTTGGTGTATTCACGCAACCAGTCAGGACAAACAAGGAAAGGATCACTGACAACAGTGCAGAAAACTTCTTCATGATGAACTCCTGTTATTCAACTACTTCCAGCTTGTCGAATTTATGACCGTCCAGTGACCCGCTGATGACTTTCACCACACTGCCTTCATTGCTTTCACTGTCACCAAATGTTGAAACCACTTCAACTCTGGCTACTTCAGCCCCAGGCAGGGTTACCGTAAAACCGGTCTGACGAGACTTTACCTTCTTGCCTGCAGTCATGACCTTTAGCTCTTTACCCGGAGCAAGCCCCTGACTCTTACCACCGCTAATAAAAGTCTGACCTTCAACGACATCCAGAATATAGGTCTTCCAAGGGCGCTCCATCATTTTCTGAATCATCTCATCAATGACATCACTGATGGCTGCCGCAATCGCTTTATCCGTCAAGGTGCCATCGTAGGCAGCACGGGAACCAAAACCGGCAACAGAAGCGCTTTCAAGGGTAGCTTCACCGGCACCGGTTGCCGAGAAAAAGGCCTGTCCTGTATTAACATCCACCAGCCTCAGCTCAACCTTGGCATGCGCTCTCTGGGTTTTTGTACTGCTTAAAAAGCCACTTTCACCGGTCACATTGCGACCAAACTCTGTCAGTGAGCCAACAATCAGGGTATCGACTCCTACCAGCTCTCCACCTGCACCAAACGCTGCCCTTTCCTGTTCAATACGCGCCAGGTCAGGACGCTCAAAGACCAGAAAACTGCCAGAATTTATCAGCCGAGCAGACAGCATATCGCCAACCTGTTTGCCCAGTGGGTCATTGTGATCATCACGTAGAAGGGAGCGACCATATGTAGTCTCATTAGTCATTCGACCAATGGCTATTTTTCGCTTGAGCTGGAGTGGGTCACTGGGCTGGATTTCTGCAGCTTTTTTTTGTGCTTCTATTTGTTGCTCCTGACTGGCAGGCGCCTCTTTTACCGCCACATGGGGCGTCTGGGTTGCGCAGCCTGCCAAAATAAAGGCGGCAGCAGTAATACTTAACTTCTTCATATTCAGGTAAGAGCTTTCAATGGCTGGATAGTAAAAACGGTAGAATAATACAGTATTATCTGGACTGGTTATATGCTTCAGCTCTTCGCTGAATCAGGCTTCCCCCTATGTGTTAATCCTCAGAATATCGGGCCAGCGGGTGGTATAACAGCGGCTCAATAACTGCTGATTCATATGCCAGTCCTGTTTTTCAAAACCCACGGAAGCCGGGCGAAGCATATTTCGACCGAAGCGATGATTAATCGCATCCAGAACCGTCATGACTGACTCTTTTCCCGGAGCCTCAGGGTGAGGAGGAATGGCCAGCAAGTCTCCCTGAAAGCTCTGGCTGTGACTGAGATCCAGCAATACAAATCCTCCTTTTTTATATTCACAGCCTTCATGGAATAGCTTCTCCAGGGCGGGTCTCAACAAATACAACCACGGACGTGTATCAGCACTGGGCTCAGGAAGGGCCAGCCGAATACTACCTCCCATTGGCCAGGTGCTCTGACGAAATGGATCAGTTCGAATAAACAGAATGGCTTCCCGAGCGAGCTGTTTCTGCTCCCGGAGTTTTTCACAGGCACGGGAGATATAACAGGCTAGGGCCGAGTGCAGTTCCTCAATGGTTTTGATGCGTTTACCAAAACTGCGGGAACACATGATCTGATGTTTGTTATCACTGCCCTGGTCATCTGCTGCAATACAGCGCTCTCCCTGAAGCTCACACACTGTACGTTCCAGTACCACAGAGAACTCACGCCTGATCCATTTGCGCTGACAATCGACTAACTGAGCTGCTGTATGGATTCCCGCAGCTTCCAGCCTCTTGCCAATTCGGCGCCCTACCCCCCAAACCTCACCGACCGGAGTGATTTCCATCAAGCGTCGCTGACGCACAGGGCTGGTTAAATCTACCACGCCTTCTGTAGCACTATATTTCTTGGCCGCATAGTTCGCCAGCTTGGCCAGTGTTCGGGTGGTTGATATGCCAACACCGATGGGTAGTCCTGTCCATAGATAAACCCGTTCTTTCATCTCCCGGCCAATACTTCCCAGCTGCTCATCAGGAAAACCGGAAAGATCTAGAAACGCTTCATCAATGGAGTAAACCTCAAGGTCAGGCGTAAATTGTTCCAGCACCGACATAAACCGGGAAGACATATCACCGTAGAGCGGATAATTGGAACTTCTCAACGCAATCTCTCCTCGCTCCAGCAGATGACGAACCTTGAAAGCCGGTGTACCCATGGCAACGCCCAGCGCTTTTAACTCACGGGTTCTGGAAATAATGCAGCCATCATTATTACTCAACACACCAAGGGGGCGGTTGAGCAGAGATGGGTCAAAAACCTGTTCACAGGAACAGTAAAAGGCATTGGCATCACACAGGGCTATCACCGGTTTCATCGCAAATGGTGTACCACTTCTGTGACCACGCCCCAGACATCCAGATTCTGTTCGGAGTCCAGTACGATGGGTGGGTAGTCCGGATTCTCTGACTGAAGAACCGGCTTTGATTCACGGTAAACCAGACGCTTCACAATCAATTCTCCATCCAACAGGGCAATAACCACATCCCCAGACTTTGGGGTCAAAGAACGATCAATAATCAGGATATCCTCATTAAAGATGCCGGCCCCTTCCATTGACTGCCCCTGCGCCCTGGCAAAGAAAGTCGCTGCCGGATGGCGGATCAACAGCTGGTCCAGAGACAGGGTTTCCTGCAGATAATCCGCTGCAGGGCTTACAAACCCACAGGCTGCCGGGCTCCGGTAGTAAGGGTATTTTACTGGCTTTAACTCAGGGATCAGGGGGACAAGCTTCATTGCCGGACAAACTCCAATACTGTATTTATATACAGTATAATTTATTCTCTTACTGCCCGCTGTCAAGTCGGTGTGCTTTTTTCAAACAGACTGAATTCTATTTACAACCCAAAATCACGGGTCCTGTTGATGTAAATCAACATTCACAGCACTTTCCTTGATTAAGATATTTTGCGTAGTCCATCCGGCAGCGTTTCTACAACTGCCAATGTTGCTGTCGAAAAAACACAATCTCCGCGAGCAACAGAATCTGGATTACTTCTTATTCTTGGATAATTTTCGTTCACTGAAAGTTGTCCAACCCGCTGTTTTTCTATTTTCAGTTTCAACAAATAGAAACTGGCCAACAGTTTTTCATCTTTTTTATTGGCAAAAACATAAGCACCAATACCGGTGTTAGCTGTTGTTATTAAAACAAAATCTCAATGAGTAGATCATGCAGTCACTGTCTAAAGCCGGCAAAATCCTATGGACCGGATTTTGCATAAACCTGGCCATCGGTATTCTTTACGCATGGAGCGTCTTTAAAAAATCTCTGGTTATTGATTACGGCTGGAGTAACGCGGATGCGACACTGCCTTATACCGTAGCCATTGTCGTATTCGCTGCCGCCCTGCTGATTGCGGGCATATTGCAAGACAAAATAGGGCCAAGAAAAGTATTGATTCTGGGAACCAGTTTAGTCGGGCTTGGAATGATTTTATCCGGCCTGGTGGCCAGCCCTATCGCCCTGGTCTTAACCTTTGGTGTTGTGGTTGGAACGGGTATTGGTTTTGGGTATGCCTGCTTAAGCCCTGCAGCCATGAAATGGTTTCACCCATCCAGAAAGGGGTTTGTGAATGGTGTGATAACCGCTGGGTTTGGTCTTGGTGCCGTCTATCTTGCGCCGTTGACTTCACAGCTTATCGAAACACTGGGTATCCAATACAGCTTTATGGTGCTCGGAGCCGCGGTCATTGTCATTGCTGTTCCTCTTGCCTGTACCATTAACAACCCACCCGAAGGTTACCAACCAGAAGCACCGAAAAATGAAAGTCTGACCACTGCGAATAGCGTTAAACCCAAAGATATTACCTGGAAAGCCATGCTGAAAACCCCACAGTTTTACTTCATGTGGATCATGTTCGCCTTTGCTTCTTCAGCAGGCCTGATGGTGATCGGTAATATCACCAGCATTGCGCTCACTCAGGCCAATATCAGCGACTCAGCTTACCTGGTCGGCATCGTGGCCATCTTTAACTGTCTTGGCAGAATGGGTGGTGGCATATTGTCCGATAAAATCGGTGGCGTCAGAACCTTGATGCTGGCATTTGTGCTGCAGGGCGCCAATATGCTGATGTTCGGCAGTTACAGCACAGAGATTACATTAATTATCGGTGCCATTGCTGCCGGTGTTGGCTATGGCATACTGCTCTCTGTATTCCCGTCACTGACCGCAGAATTCTACGGTTTGAAAAACTATGGAACCAACTACGGCGTGCTCTATACCGCATGGGGAATCAGTGGTTTCATAGGCCCGGTCATCGCCGCTTTTGCCGTTGATACCAGTGGCAGTTATACCCTTGCTTACAGTGCATCTGCTGTTATGGTCGGTATCGCTCTTGCCCTGGCCTTTATGACAAAGCCAGTTGGGGCTGCCCAGCCAGAAATCGAGCAGGAAGTTGCCCTGGCATAAGGTATTCACCCCCCCGGATAAAGCCAGTATTTGCTGACTTTATCCGAACCCGTTTTATGATTTTTTACCGGAAGTCACACCACCGGATACCAGGAAGGACATGACTTCTGTACTACTTTTCTCAAGCGGTCTGATTTTATCCGCAGGCACCAGCACAACCCGACCAGCAATGCTAAAAGCCATGGGAAAATAAACCGCAACATGGCCCTCAAGGCCAAAATCATCAGCAGAGCTTCGGGTTACAAACCCGGGCACCTGAATATCTCCCATACTCACCAGCACGGGTCGTTCAAACTCACGCCGGTCACCAATAAACGCATTGACACCATCTTTAATGGCAGAATAAACCAGCTTCACAAATGGAATATGGGTGAGCACCTGATCGACAAGACGAACGATATGACTCCCCAGCCAGACGTGGGTTACAGCACCAACAAATACGGTAACACCAACCATCAACAGAAGGCTGATGGAAACCAGCTGCCAACGCCCATGAATAGACAGCTCCCGACTAAGAAAAGGCCCAAGAGTCTCTGTAAGCAAGTCAGCTACCAACGTGATCCCCTTAGAGAACAGGTAAATAGTGATCAGGATAGGTACCAGCACAGCAAGCCCTTCCAGAAACCAGCGCATGATGCGCGACATAAGACAACCTCCCTTTAATCAGTCACATGATATAGAGTGTTACATGAATTCATAATATGCCGGTAACGCAGCTTCCAGCCAGAACTCCGGTTTAATCGCACTTCCCGTAAGAAAGCCGACGTGCCCGCCATGATCGAATAACTGGTAGTTAATATGTTTCGGCAGCGCAAAGTCAGGAATAACAGCCTCAGTCATAAACGGGTCATCTCTGGCATGAATCACCTGCAGTGGTACTGACACCTGTTTCAGGTAATGAATGCCAGAACACTGCTGATAATAGTCGTCTGCATTTCTGAAACCATGCAGTGGTGCGGTGATCAGATCATCAAAGTCATACAGTGTGGTCAGCTGCTCAATTCCCTGACGGGTAATGCTGATTTCATTTTTCAACAGCGAATACTTACGCAGGGCATTGCGCTTCATGGATGATAGTAGATACGTTCGATAGACTTTGGAAAAACCTTGCTCTATCCGCTGCGCACAGGCTGCCAGATCCAGCGGTGCCGAAACCACTGTGGCGGCATCCAGAATTGGGTCATCGCGGTATCTGGCCAAATAATTCACCAGCATATTGCCACCCAGTGAGATTCCTACCGCCACTTTCCTCTGTTCAGGCAGTTGCTGCTGAAGATACTTAAGGAAAAAGCGGGCATCAGACACTTCACCAGAATGATAGCTCCGCGCCAGCCGATTGGGCTTACCCCCACAGCCTCGAAAATGCATCATCACCGCCAGCCAGCCCGCTTTGGTAAAAGCGTTGAGCAACCCGTTGGCATATGGGCTGTAGAAACAGCCTTCCAATCCATGGAACAGCACAAATACCGGCTTTACCTGGGCCCGTTCAGTTTGCCAGTTTTCACTCCAGGCCAGTTCCAGAAAATCACCGTCCGGAGTGTCCAGGGTTTGCCAAATCGGCTCAAACAACGCAGCTCTGCGAATCAAGCGAGGAGCAAGGGTTTGCAGGTGGGGATTTTTCAATCCCACTGCGGGCGTAAAGTGCATGTTAAGGACTTCCTATTCCCGATCAGGAACGACTCAAACGAATAGTTTGAATGAGATGGAGCTGGATGCCAACCAATGAGTAGCTGGCCATAGGGAATACACGATCGAATAAGGTGAGTGATATCGAGCAGAAAAAAACGACAAATGCTTAATAGGCTAACTTTAATTTGGAGTGGAGCAGACATCTACCTCAGTCAGGCCATCAAGCTGGTTATCCATCAGTAATGTTCAGCTGTGGGGTACTGTGAATCAGATCTCCGGTATATGCATAATATCTTCCAACTGCTGCTCTCTCTGAGCCGTTAAGCTATTAAGGCATTGCTCTTGAAACTGCTGATCAATGGAAGCGAGTAAGCTGCATGTTGCATCTCGGAACTTGATCCACTGCCTCTGCACCTCCCTTAACTCCTGAGGCTTTGGCATCTCATCGCCTGAAGACAGCTGTTTAATCTTACTCATCACCACTTTATAAGTGGTATTCAACCTATTATCTGTTTCAGCCAATGGCGTCGCCACTCGTTCGATATTGCCCTGGAGGGCTTTTTCAAGCATTTCGATATATCGATTTTTCTGCTCCTGAATCGATTCCGATATCCACGCTAATCGCCCCGTACCACCGTGCATTTCTTCTTGATAAGCTTTGAGGGTAACAAAAGCTTCCATTTCTTTATAGGCGACATCAACTAAAGCACGGTTTTCGCCTAACAGTTGCTCTTTTAGAGCAGCCAAGTCACTCTGCCGGCGTATTTCCTGCTCATCAGCAACACGCCTCGCGCAAAAGCCAGCGCCATCGCCACTGGTCACATACTGACAAATGTCGAAGGGTACCACTTGATTGTTTTTCCAATGCTGATAGTAATCCTTGACCGCATAAGACAGCTCAGCAGGAACATGTCCTCCACGGGTAATCAACCATAAGGTAAGCTCAGGGTCTGGTTTGCCAAATATGCCTCCTTCCTTTGAGGCTTGCTCTGCCAGTTCCCATACATCGTAGAAAGGCCACTTACCATCTTCATCCTCTACCTGATAAGTATCGAAAAAGGCATCGATATCTCGCTCTGGCACTTCAGCAGCATAGGTGAGAATTTGGACACTTCGATCTTCATCATAAAGAGACAAGTTGGGGTTCTGTTGCTTGGCTGCCTGATAGGCAGCAAGAGCACTTTTCGGATCAGACATTTTTATGCTGCCAGCTCGAAAAAAGACCGCTTCAAGATAGTACTCTAATGCCTCTTGGTGACCTTGCAAGGCGGCTTGTTGATAGTGAAACGCGCGCTGCTCATCTGGCAGGATATATTGGTAGGCAAGCCTGAAGTGGGCTTCAGCCTTACCCTGCTCCGCTGCCAATGTGTACAAGGATTTAGCTTGGTCTCTATTGCCCGCTTCATAGAGCTCATTTGCTCTAGTGACTGGATCTGTCTCCACAGAATTAACAGAAAAAGCCACGCAGCAGCCCAGTAAAAGTGGACATAGTTTTTTGATCATTGGTTCATCAACCCAACTTGCTTTTTGAGCAACAGTCCAAAAGTGACAGCCTCCTAACCTGAAGATCAATGTAGCTGTATTGAGAACTGTAAAGAAAACTGACTGTCAGCAACGCTCTCAGTTATCACAATCATTGTATTCTCAATAATGGCTTTGATCTGAGACTTGCGATAATTATTTTGCCGGACACTGAGGTGCATTTGGCCAGAGCAATACAAATGGCCTTAATTCATCAAGCATGTAGAAATTATCTGCACGAATTTTTAATGCTTTAACAATGCACAGGAGCGCCAGTACAGGCACCGCGACTTTCAAATCCAGCTGGGCAACCCCGTAATAGAAGTCGATTACCGTAACTGGACAAGCATCAGGAAATCACGGAGCTATGCCATAGTAGATGACGGAAACCAATCGAATACGTACAATCCCATAGACAGATTTAATAATCTCTAATGAGAACAGATTTATGCAGCAAAGCCCCACCTGGAAGTGGCTCGCTATTCTGACTGCAGCCGTGCTGCTCTCAGGATGCAATGGTCCATGGAATGATCCAAACCCACCGACCAACCCGGAACAGGTCACCTATTTCGGCAGTTTTATTACCCGTCCCAAGCACCTGGACCCGGTACGCTCCTACAGCGCCGAAGAGGCGATGTTTATTGATCAGATTTATGATCCCCCTCTGCAGTACCACTTCCTGAAAAGGCCCTATGAACTGGAGCCTGCAACAGCTGCGACCATGCCTTCTCTGGAACTGTTGAATGAGCAACTGCAGCCTTTGCCAGCAGGCAGCAAAGAAGCGGCTTTCAGCCGAATCACCATTCGCTTGAAGCCGGATACCCGATACCAGCCTCACCCGGCATTTGCTAAAGACGACAGCGGTAATCCTCTTTATGTTTTCAGTACCACTGATGAAGGCGCACCGTACAAACTGCTTGCCGATTTCCCCGTTACCGGAACACGAAACCTGACCGCTGATGATTATATTTATCAGATCAAGCGCATAGCGGACCCAGTGAATAAATCTCCCCTGCTGGGTCTGATGTCCGGCTATATTGTCGGCATGAAAGCGTTTGGGCAATGGACCAAAAACAACCGACAGCCCGGAGAGTGGCTGGATCTGCGCCAGCAGGATATGGAAGGTCTTGAGAAAATTGATGATCTGACTTTTGCCATTCGAATTAAAGGCATCTATCCGCAGTTTCAATACTGGCTGGCCATGCATTTCTTCGCGCCTGTGCCCTGGGAGGCCGACCGCTTCTACCATAACCCGGGGTTTCCGGAAAAAAACCTGACGCTGGACTGGAACCCCATCGGTACCGGACCATTTATGATGACGGTTAATTCACCTAACCGGGAAATTGTTCTGGAGAGAAATCCTAATTACAGAAAGGACTTCTATCCATCAGAAGGCTCTGAGAATGACCTTGAGCGCGGCTATCTCGCCGATGCAGGAAAACCACTGCCGTTTATCGACAAAGCCGTTTATCGCTATGAAAAAGCGGCCACCTCCATGTGGAGCAAATTTGTCCAGGGCTATTACGATCGTTCTGGTGATGGCAACTCCAATATTAACAGTGCCACCTTTGACCGGGCCTTCACCACTGGCCCGGACGGGCTCGAACTGACACCAGAACTGGCCAGCCGCGATATCGTTGTCGATGAAGAGGTCAGCCCATCACTTTATTATATTGGCTTTAATATGGTGGATCCGGTGGTGGGAGGCTACAGCGAAGAGAAGCGTAAACTGCGTCAGGCCATCAGCATTGTGTATAACGATCAGGAGTATATCGATATCTTCCGCAATGGCATTGGCCAGGTTGCCCAGGGGCCAATACCGCCAGGACTGTTTGGCTATACCGCCGGAAAAGAAGGTTTGAACCCCTATATCTTTGACTGGGATGAAATTATTCAGACGGCCCGGAGAAAGCCGATTGAATATGCCAGAAAACTGCTGGCAGAAGCGGGTTACCCCAATGGTCGCCATCGTGAAACTGGCAAGCCACTGATTCTTTATATGGATACGACGGCCGGAGACAGCAACCCACGATCAGACTGGATCAAGAAACAGCTGGCTAAAATCAATGTTCAGCTGGAGTTCAGAGCCACCGACTACACCCGCTTTAAAGAGAAGATGCGTCAGGGCAATACCCAGATGTTTGGCTGGGGCTGGCTGGCAGACTACCCCGATCCGGAAAACTTTCTGTTTCTGCTCGACAGTCGACAGGGGCTGGTTAAATGTCAGTGCGATGGCAGTAACTCCACCAACTATGATAACCCTGAATATGACCGCCTTTATGACCGGATAAAAACACTGCCGAATGGGCCGGAAAGGCTTTCAGCCATCAATCGAATGCTGGCTATCGTCCAGAAAGACAGCCCCTGGATCTGGGGCTTTAATAACAAGGAGTATTACCTCTCCAATCAATGGGTTTATAACACCAAACGCCACGGGATCAGTCAGGCAACCCTGAAATACCTCCGTGTAGACCCGGATCTCCGGGCACAGAAACAGAAGGCGTGGAACCAACCGGTGATCTGGCCAATGTTTGCAGGTATTGGTTTGCTACTGATGATATTGATACCGGGTATCAAAGCTTATCGCCAGCGTCAGAAACTGACGATTGAAGACCAGGAGGCTGTCCGAGAATAGACTGCCCTACTGCGGTGGCAGAAAATTGGTCTAAAAAACCCTTTTTGTTCGGCAAATAGAACCACTATTCACCTCACAAAAAGGATTTTTTATCCTCAATTTTCTGACATCCTCGCTACGGGCGCTTTTCTTGGACAGCCTCCTAGCGCCTATTCATGGAGAGAAGGATATGTTCGCTTACATCATAAGAAGGCTCTGTTACGCCATTCCTATTTTGATTGGCGTGAATCTTCTGACGTTTATTCTGTTTTTTATCGTCAATACACCAGAAGATATGGCCAGGGCTCATCTGGGCGACAAATACGTCACCGAGCAGGCTATCCAGGAGTGGATTGCTGACAAGGGCTACGATCAGCCGCTGTTTTATAACCCTCAGGTCAGTGGCCTGGAGCAGTTGACCAGCACCATCTTCTTTGAGAAATCCATCAAACTGTTCGCCTTTGACTTTGGCAACTCTGACGAAGGCCGGAATATCCGCTCCGATGTGGTGGATCGTATGGGTCCCAGCCTGGCACTGGCTCTGCCCACTTTTATCATTGGTATCTGGGTCAATATCAGCGTTGCCCTGATGGTGTTGATGTTTCGGGGCAGCCGGCTGGACCGGTTTGCCGTTGCCGTCTTTGTGACCATGATGTCGGTGTCCTACCTGTTTTACATCGTGGTTGGCCAGTTCTTTATCGCCAAGGTTTCACGACTGGTCCCAGTATCCGGTTATAACGAAGGGATTGATGGCTGGCGCTTCCTGGTTCTGCCCATTGCCATTGGCGTGATCGCCGGTATTGGTGCCGGCGCCCGCTGGTACCGAACCCTGTTTATTGAAGCCTCCGGTCAAGACTTTGCCAGAACTGCAAGGGCGAAGGGTGTCAGTGAAGCCGGTGTTCTGTTCCGTCATGTGCTTCCCAATGCCATGCTGCCCATACTGACCGGAGTGGTTGTTGTGATCCCTTCACTGTTTATGGGCAGCCTGATCATGGAATCCTTCTTCAGTATTCCTGGCCTCGGCAGCTATCTGCTGGATGCCATACAGGCCCAGGACTTTGCCATTGTCAGGGCCATGGTATTCCTGGGGTCGGTGCTCTACATCATCGGTCTGATTCTTACCGATATTTCTTACACCTGGGCCGACCCCAGGGTTCGATTAAACTGATCAGAAAGGGATAAACGACACTATGGACTTCTCTATCGGATCAGATCTTTTTGGCTACCACGTACTCTGGACCATCCTCTGGACCGACATACTGATCTTCTTCCTGGTGGGTGCAATCACCCTTTTCCTGATATCCCTCAGGAAGAACCCTGAAAACCGTCAGCGCTGGCGACAGGTGTTCTCTACCCGACTGGGTATGAGTACCTTTGTGATCATCATGGCCTATATTGCCATTGCCCTGGTGGACTCCATCCATTTCCGCAAAGCACTGCCTGCGGTTGAAGGCCAGGGCAGCGAGCAGATCTTTTACAGCAATACGGTGAACAGTCTGCTGGATCTGGCGTTAGGCGAGATGGGAGAACAACATGAGCGAACCTACTCCGCACCTTTTGCCCTGAAATCCTGGAACAAAGAGAATCTGCTGCTGCCCGGTGGTGAAAGGGTCAGAGACTATCCGGTGCTGAAATACGGTGGCCAGCATCTGAAAAATGATGAAGATAAACAACGGGATATTGCCCTTAACTCCCTGCTGGGCCTTGGCAAGGGACTGGCCCTTGCTCTGCTATTGATAAGCCTCCACGCCCGCTGGCTGAAAAAAAGGAGCAAATCATCAGAACCTGACCTGCCCTGGCGTGCAGGCTGGATCACGTTTGCCATCATCATGGCACTCCTTGGCTGGCTGATCACCCTGGGCAATCTCTACCATGTGCTGGGAACCGATCAAGCCGGTAATGATACTTTATACGAAAGCCTGAAAGGCATTCGTACCGGTGTATTAATCGGTACGCTGGCAACACTGATCACCATGCCCATTGCCATTTCTCTGGGTATTGCTGCAGGCTATTTCAAAGGGTGGATTGACGATGTAGTGCAGTATATTTATACGACGCTGATCTCTATCCCCGGGCTTCTGCTGATTGCCGCCTCAGTGCTGCTGTTTCAGGTCTGGATCAACAATAACCCGGACTTTTTTGAAGTCGGTCTGGAGAAGGCGGATGCCAAATTTCTGGCCCTCTGTTTTATTCTCGGTATCACCAGCTGGACCAGCCTGTGCCGACTACTTCGGGCGGAGACCCTGAAAATCAGTCAGCTGGATTACGTTCAGGCCGCCCATGCCTTCGGGGTCAGTCATTTTCAGATTATCCGTCGCCATATTCTGCCCAACCTGAGCCACATTATTATTATCTCGTTTGTGCTGGACTTCAGCGCCCTGGTCCTGGCCGAAGCTGTACTCTCTTACATTGGTGTGGGTGTCGACCCGGCCATGGCCAGCTGGGGCAATATGATCAACATGGCCAGTACCGAACTGTCCCGGGAGCCCTCCATTTGGTGGAACCTGAGCGGAGCCTTTTTCCTGATGTTTGTGCTGGTGCTGTCGGTCAATCTGTTTTCTGACCTGGTGAACGACGCCTTTGATCCCAAAACCCAACTGGAGGCTGCATGATGAGTAAAGAATCAGTAGCCCTGTCTGTTGACCAGCTCAGTGTCAGTTTACGGCATTCGCCTTACACCCCGATTTTGAACGAAGTCTCCTTTGAGCTGAGAAAAGGTGAAATCTATGCGCTGGTTGGCGAGTCTGGCAGCGGTAAATCGGTAGCTGCCCTGTCGATACTGAGACTGCTACCCGATGCACTGAAAATCACTCAGGGTCGAATAACACTGTCTGACACCAATATCTTCGGCCTGACTGAACACGACATGTGTTCTATTCGCGGCAAGAAGATTGCCATGATTTTCCAAGATGCCATGACGGCTCTGAACCCGGTCCATACGGTAGGCCAGCAGATCGAGGAAACCCTGAAGCTACACACCGCTTTAAACCGTGACGAAATTCGAGATCGCTGCATTGAGTTGTTGGGTGAGGTTGGTATCCCGGAACCCGAGAAACGCATTGACTGGTATCCCCATCAGATGTCCGGTGGTCAGCAGCAACGGGTAATGATCGCCATGGCCCTGGCCTGCGAACCGGATGTGCTGCTGGCCGATGAGCCTACTACCGCATTGGACGTCACGATTCAGAAACAGATTCTGGAGCTGGTACAAACCCTGACCCGAAGCCACCAGCTGGCTGTACTAATGATCACCCATGATATGGGAGTCGTTCGACAGACCGCTGACCGGGTGGGCGTGATGTACCAGGGGGAGATTATTGAACAGGGTAACTGTGCCGACTTCTTTGCCAACCCCAGGGAAGACTACAGTCGTCGATTAATCAACAGTCTTCCAGCCATGGACAGCTACCGGGCAGACACAGAGGAAGTTCCATTACTGAAAGTCGAAGACCTTGCTGTTCACTTTCCCGTTCGTAAAGGGCTTTTCCAGCGAATACACAGCTACACTCGTGCTGTGAATGGTGTCAGCTTCACCATCGGCAAAGGTGAAACCCTGGCGTTAGTCGGAGAGTCCGGCTGCGGAAAAACCACCACTGGCCGTGCCATTCTTAACCTGGAATCCGTCACTTCTGGCAATATCTGGTACAACAATCAGCCATTAAATACCCTGTCCCGAAAGGAGATGATGCCACTACGGCGCAAAATCCAAGTGATCTTCCAAAACCCGTTCTCGTCCATGAACCCACGCATGACCGTTGGTAATATTATTGAAGAAGGTATGGTCAGCCTAGGCCTGCCTCTGTCTGCCAGTGAGCGGCAGGAACGGATTGAAGCGCTATTAACCCGGGTAAAGCTGGAACCTGAACACCGGCTGCGATACCCCCACGAGTTCTCCGGTGGCCAGCGCCAGCGCATTGCCATTGCCCGGGCACTGGCCGTTGAGCCCGACCTGATCATCTGCGATGAACCCACCAGCGCGCTAGATGTTTCCATTCGGGCCGAAGTTCTGGATCTACTGCTGGAGTTACAGAGTGAACTGCAGGTCTCCTATCTGTTTATTACCCATGACCTGTCCATTATTCCTCATATTGCTCATCGGGTTGCGGTGATGAAGGACGGTCAAATTGTTGAACAGGGAAAAGCGGAGCAAGTTCTGAAACAACCCGGTCATGAATATACACGTCAATTGCTGGCGGCAGTTCCAACCCACCATACAAAAGCCAGCTGAGAATAAGCTGGCTTTAATCTAAAGTCCTGACCCTGCCGATATTTCTGTATATAACCAATAAATACAGATAAGGCAGAATGAAACTTGATAAAAGCATCTTTGCAGTGTGTGTATTACTTCTTTCCACCAATGTGATTTCAGATACCAGCCAGCAGCATCTGATACAAGTCCCCACATTTTATCCAGCGCCATTTGACAGTGAACTGGCAACCGCAGTGGCTGCCGCTGAGCGCTATAACCCTGATTCCATAAAAGAAGACCGGGAGTATATTGGGGGAGTATTCAAACATCGCCAGACATCACTTTATTACTATTCAGTAATCCCGGGAAAACCCGGAAAAAATCAAATCACGGCAACACTGCAATTTCCAGACAGTTTGGAGTTAATCGCTATCTGGCACACTCATGGTAACGGCAAAGGTACTTACCTGTTTTTTTCTCAGCAGGATGTAATATTGGCAACAAGGCTTGGGATACCAATCTACCTGGCTGATAGTTCAGGTTTTTTAAAAAAGTTTACCCCGGGTGATTTGATGATGAGTAGGTACCAGGCAAGAAGGCAAGGCCTTGGTTATAAAAAAGGATATGCAAAAGGTATTAAAATGAAAAAACAAAGTGGGCAGTTTATTAAAATACCCACCTTTCATCATCAGTAATATGATTTAAGTTCCAATCACCCCACCATCATCCTTCGTAATCAGCACCGTACTCGACCGAGGCCGTGTTTTTCCATCACTGGCCGGGAAACTGATGGCCGGATGCTGAATATTAACCCACATGGCCTTGCCGTCGGGCGTGGTGGTTACACCGGTGATTTCACATCCTCTCGGGCCCGTCAGAAAGCGTTTCACTTCTGCGGTTACCGGATCACAGCAAAGCATCTGATTGGTACCCATATTGATATTACGTTCATCATCGTCACCGTAATCGGTTTGAATCCAGAGGCGCCCCTGGTAATCGAACCAGATACCATCCGGCGAAGAGAAAATATCACCTTTGATATCTCCCACCAGGTTTTCAGGTACAGAACTGCCATCAGCCAGTGTCGCTCCGGGACGATCACCGGCCAGCAGGAAGATTTCCCAGTCAAAGTGGGTGGCCGTTGGATCAGAGTTTTCTTCGGTAAAGCGAACAATCTGACCATGGCGGTTATCTTCCCGCGGGTTAGCGGCATTGATCTCCTGATCCTCTTTTTTACCGCGGTGCTTATTGTTGGTCAGGGTGACATAGACTTCCCGGGTTTGTGGATGCACGGCAACCCATTCCGGGCGGTCCATCGTGGTGGCTCCCAGAATATCCGCAGCCCGACGGGCGTGTACCAGTACATCGGCCTGACTGGTAAAACCATTCCGCCGGGTCAGCCCGTTCTGGCCAAACACCAGTGGCCGCCACTCACCACGGCCATCATTATGGAACACCGCTACATACAGAGTGCCATGATCCAGAATATCCCGGTTTGCCGCTGAATTACCGGGCTCATACACCTGATCCGGCACAAACTTATAGACATATTCGCCACGGGTATCATCACCGAAATAGAACGCCATACGACGATCATCACCCAGTGAAAGCGTTGAGCACTCCCTTACCAGTCGCCCCATGGAGGTGCGCTTTTTCGGGGTACTGTCCGGTGAAAATGGATCAATTTCCACTACCCAGCCAAAACGGTTGGGTTCATTAACATAACCACCGTGAGCGACATTGTGGTCAGGCGTGGCATTAAAACGGGGTTCTACCGATTCCCAGGCATAGTAGTTACTGTTCTTATCCTGGGCCACACCATAACGATGATGAGCAGGGCGTTGCTCATAGTCTTCAGCATCACGGTTTACAAAGTAGTTCTTCCAGTTCTCTTCACAGGTGAGATAAGTCCCCCAAGGGGTAACCCCCATGGCGCAATTATTCAAAGTACCCAGTACCTGACGGCCAGCGTGGTCTGCAACGGTTTTCAGAAAATCAGTACCTGCCACTTCACCGGTCAGGTCCATCGGCGTAAACCCCGTGATCCTGCGGTTATAGTCGGAATCGTTGACTTTCTGCCAGTGACCATTCGATTGTTTGCGGACTTCAATAACACTGACACCGTGAGCTGCCATCTCCTTTTTTACTTCATGTTCAGGCCGCTGCTTAAAGCCATGACTGTCTTCAGTGATTGTCAGCCCATTGGGGTGGAGCGTAGGATTAATATACTCATGGTTCATCACCAGCAGACCATGCTCATCGGGCTTATCCGGAAATGGGAAAAACCAGATGCCATCATGATTCTGCCCTGCCTGCTTCATCTGCTCCTGCCAGCTGTTGCTGCCATCTGGCCGCCAGGGGCTGGCTCCTTTTTCCACGGAATCCCCCCATGAAAAAAAGACGTTGGCCGTATAGCCTTCAGGCACATTGACGGCGTCGAACATCAGATCCTGTTCAACGGGAATTGGTTTCAATCCTATGTCTGGCTGCTGCAGGTTTCGAGCAGCAATTCCGCGAACACTATTATGATTCTGCCCGGTTGTGCCCAGACAACCGCCAAGAAAGCCAGCCATGGCAAGACCAAGCCCACCCTTCATAAAATTTCGTCGGCTCTTTTCTACCACGTCATCCAGAGTACTGTTACTGGAAAGATTGTCTGGTTGATCATCCAGCGCTTCCAATTGCTCATGAAAATCACGATGGTTCTGTAATTTTGAAGTTCCAGCTTTCATGATTATTCCTCATCGTTAGGGGGCGTTCTCAATTAGACATGTGACCAGCCACCCATGGTTTGCGCCAGGCAAGGCGTGAACTGCGTAGTGTGGTTATTCCACATAAGTAGTGAGCAACGCAGAATGGCACAAACCATGGGCGGCCCTCCGGGTTGATCACACACGCATTCATGCTGTGTTGAACGGCTTGAACATGGAACCACCATGCCCTGCACCGTTCGCCTTGCCTGAATGCGTGTGTGATCAACTGGACTCATGGCTAATTGAGAACGCCCCCTAAGTAAACGTATTTTTATTGAAAGAATGATTTACTGAGAGGTTAGGGGATGGCTGTTACAGATTTATTGCTATTAAGTTTCGATTAAATGAAAAAGTACTGTCAGAAAACGGAGCAATTTGCGCAGGAAAAATCAGCCAAAGCGGCTGCTATCTATCTGGGGAAGATAGATAGCATCAGAATAATCTCCACTCAGGAGCGTAATACTTCAAAAGTTATATCAGCATCTTTTTCCAGACGCTCAATAAGCCGGTCACCAAACAACGTGGACGTTGTCCAGAAACCACCCGACTTCCCTTGCTTCTGCTGATGATCATGAAAGTCCAGAGCCAGCCCTGCTGCCACCTGCCCCAGCATTCTGGCAGTGGAGCTGTACCCCGGATCACCCTGCCCAACAACACGGGTTCGGATTTCCTGACCGTCTGCCGTTTTGCCCAGAAACCGAATATCATAAAACCCGGCTTTCTGGGCTTTGGGAGAGGGGCCCTCTCCCGGTTTTGGCAAAACAAACCGTTCCATAAACCAGCGGGTTGGTTTAATCACTAGGGAAAGCATAAAAAGTCCCAACCCTGCTACAAAAAGAGTGGACTGTAAACGGCCTTTGAAGCCACTGCCCATCAGCATGGCTTCGTTGTACCTGAAATCCTTTCCATACGGGTATTCAGCCAGTGCATTGGAGCGAAAGACAACCCGGGAGTTAATGGCTGCCATGATGAATGGTGCCAGCCAGGCACCAAAGCCGGAATCATACGTCGGTGTCTGAACATCGTCCTGTTTGGTCTTCAAATTCTCACTTTCAGAACAGATCAGGTACGGATTGGCCAACTGCCGACGTAATGCAGGGTCTTTTGCCGCCTCACGGGTGATATTGATCATACTGGCCAGCGTTCCGCCAGAAAGCCCTCCCTTTGCCGCTTTCACGCGCATGCTGATATCCGTACAGAATGAACCCAAAACCTCTTTCGCCTTTTTCTGGGTAAAGTACACGCCCATATCAGAAGGAATTGAGTCAAAGCCACTGCAATGGACAATCCGAGCTCCACTTTTCTGCGCTGTGTCCTCATATCGGTCCAGCATCAGCCGGATCCACTGTACCTCCCCGGTCAGGTCACAGTAATCAGTTCCACTTTCCGCACAAACCTTAATTAATGGTTCGCCGTAAAGTGCATAAGGTCCCACAGTAGAAACAATAACCCTGGTTTGCTGGCACAGATCTCTGAGGGCACTTTCATCAGCGGCATCAGCCACCAGCACTGACAAGGCCGGTTGCTGTAGTTGCAGTTTTAACTCATCCAGCTTGGTCTGAGAACGCCCAGCCATCGCCCAATTCAGAGACTCCTGACCATCACCATTAAAAGTATCGACCAGATACTGGCAGAGCAGCTGCCCCACAAAGCTGGTCGCCCCAAATACAATGACGTCAAATTGATTGCTCATAGATACTCAATAATCTCTTGGCTCAGTATTATTTTAATTGACGCAGTTTTACCGCTGTTGAACTTATTATCAGCTTTACTGTCACTACACGGAGAATGATTACTATAAAGAAATCATGAAGAAAATCGTATAAAAATTCATACAACCTGAATATGGTATTTATGCTTGCGACCATTACCTCTCATTGCTCCGCTTTAGGAAAAACACAGCCAGAACCGATACTTTCAAAGCAAAAAAATCTGCAGGTCTCTGAAGCATCATCTGCTCTGTGGCAAGGCTTTCGTACTAAGTGCAGTGAGGTATTGAGTCCTAATTGCCTGTATAGACAGGTAATAATCGCTGGTGAAGCCTCTATAAACCACCTTAACAGGCTACAGAGTGCCGAACGAGATCTAATATCCCGTGGGGTTAGGATTGCCGATCAGGGAACAAGAAAATTAATAGCAGCCACCACATCAGGTATAACAGCATTTGTTCCAATTTCTATCGGACTCCTGACCCAAATAGGAAAAACTGCCGCTTATGATCCTGGCCCAGAAGCCTGCCTTCGCAAAGATCAGCTGGCGTGTATGATAAAAGCTCCATATCAATATACAGTTAACTCAGCTGGTTGTGTTGATAGGGCTTCCATCAACGATGGTGACAACGACTGCTTAGGTCTCTCTTTTTTTGATAGTGTTATCAACTACGATGAATACCCATATTATGGTGATGAAGCGCCTCACTTCAAAGAACTTTGTAGACACAACAGAGGCCGTTTCAGTCAGGAAGTTTGCACAGATGAAAAGGGCACCATTCTGTTTAGGTTGTCCCCACCGAGTAGTGAAATGCCCAGACCACTTGACATTGATGGGCAGGGCACCGTTTCCCATGATGGACTTAGCCCAAGTGAAATAGCCGCTGTCGTTGTCACTTCCTTTGTAGCATTAGCAGTAGTTTCAGGAGTAGCGATTGCGGTTGTCTGTATAAAAAAACGCAATACTACCCGTAATGCAGAAAACTTAAGCGGTCCACATGAACGAAAACATCTAAGGACAGTATCAAGTATCGAGGAAGCCCCACAGGACAACATGAATGACACTGTTTCTAAACTGAGCAGAACACCCAAACATAGAGTTAATCATTCCACGCGACAGGCCTTAAATACAAAATATGACCAACAAGTTGAAGCAAGCCTATCACGATATGGATCCAGAATAAGCCTCGCATCTCAACTGTCAACAACGTCCCGTTATATATCTCAAAAGCTATTGAACTCTTCAGATGAGCCTGTGTCTTTGGTGGCTATGACAGAAGATCAAGCAAACTCACTTATGCAGCACCTGTCTTTGAAAGCAGAACAAGAAGATTATCCTCTTAGCCAGATTACCGAAGAAGATGAAACCAGTACTTAGTTTATTGCTGCAAAAATGATGAATCACGAGTGTAACTGCAATGAAAAAGGGCACTATCACATCTAAGATTCTGAAAGAACATACTTTAGCCAGTCGCCAAAACCTGTTTCAACAAACAGCAGAATGAGGGTTACCACAAGTACGACTCCCCCCATTAACCATGTGTATACTTTCAGAGCCGTTCTTTTTCCTCTTTCAGCAAAGGAAGAATAACCAACCCAGAAGACTGGCGTAAAAACAAAATAGATAACATTCATTCCCAGCAGATAAAGCACCTCCACAGGCAGCCGGGACTTCCCTCCAAATGCAAAGTAGATAGCATTAATAAAAACCACCGCTATCAGAAAAAACAAAATGACCTTATGGCTTGTCTTCATGAATAATTATTTTGTCTTCATTGGATACAACTGACCATTATTCAATGTCAGAGCATGATTACAGAAGCTGGCAAAAGACTTGCGGTTACTGAGAATAATCAGACCTTTCTCAGTCTCTTTGCAAAAGGCACGGACTGACTGGATAAAGTTCAGGCTGTCTTCATCACTCAGAAACTCAAAAGGCTCATCAAGAACAACAAGATCTGCATCCGTCAAAAATACCCTGGCTAACATAAAACGCTTCCGCTCACCGGATGACAGGGGAACGATGTCGTTATTATCAACTTGGAAGTGCAGGCCATCCTCAATCTGGTTAATCTTCTCCGACAGATGGACCTTTTCCAGGGCATCCGCTACCTGATCAGCCGTCAGCGAGGTACGTCCAAGGGTCAGGTTGTCATAAAGGGTACCGGTAAAAAACCGGTAATATGAAGGAGAGAAATGAATATGGCTGCGTACATCCCGATAATCGAAATGTTCAACATTCAGGTTATTAACCAGTAAATGACCGCTGGATGGATCTTCAAGCCCTGCCAGAATATTAAACAAACTGGACTTTCCTGCCCCCGGACGACCATAAACGTACAGTGTATCCGGCAGGTTAAAGTCAATATTTACACCCTTTATCTGGAAATAACGGTTATCAGCATAATTAAACTCAATATCTTTCAGTTCAAGGTGCTTAATTCGAGTCAGACAGAAAGAAGCACCCCGTTCCTCAATGGGGATTTCATAAAACTTATTCAGGTTATCAAACAAAATCCGAATGCGATTGATATTAAACAGCAAATTGGTGATGGATGCGTTGGAGATAGACTTAGAGGCAAGAAGCGAACAGGCCACCAGCTGTCCCATGGTCATCATTCCCTCAGAGACCTGCCAGGCACCATACCCGGTGACAGCAATCAGGGAAAGGAACAGGATCAACATAGAGATATGATTGATATGAGCAGAGATTGAAAAGTAAAACTTATGGTCTGGTCTGTTGTGCTCGATGACTTCCGTGAAATAACGTTCCATTCCTGCCAGTTTAATAAAAGGCAGTGACTGCATTATTTCATATTCAAACTTGCGCTTTCGTCCTTCAAACTCATAGCGATCATTAATGTATTTTTGAATCTTTGGCTGGAGAACAAGATTGATTCCGATGACCAGAATAATGGCGATCAACGGAATAGCTACCATTGTCCCTCCAAAGTAGGCGATCATCGCCAGAGATAACAGCATGAATGGCGAATCAACCAACGCCATTAAATGCAATGTGCCCAGCATTTGGCTCAGAGACTTGCCATAGGTTACCAGCTGGGTCATGAATGAAGCCGACTGGGGCATGGCCGATGGCTTCAGGTTACAAAGCCGGTGTGAAAACTCATTCGCCAGTTGAACTTCCAGGTGGAAGATCCGGTCACTGAGCAAATAAGACAGTGCTGACCGGTTAACAAACCAGATGAGTACCAGAAATACAGCAATCAGAACCAGTGATGACAAAATCCCCACAAAGCCGCTGGGCAGTACCTTGTCGAACACATTCATGTTGTATAGCGGGACAACATACACCAGAAGGTTCGTGATTAAGCCAGTCAATACCAGGTATATGCCGTCACGATCCGTCAGGCGCCGGAAAAACCAGGCCATGCTTTTGTGTTCATCACCCGAAGCACCAGCCCTGGGTTCCAGCTTTTTGGTACTGATGACAAGTATCGGGTGTTCCATGCTGTGCTTGGAACGTGTCCGATTCATATCACTATTGTGACGAAGAATAATGATGTCGTGCTCGTGGTCAAAACAGAACAGCAAATGCTCTTCATCCAGTTCAACCAGATCGAGATTGTCAACGGAGGAGATTTTAACGAGAAAGCCGAGTTCTTCCAGATAGGACTTGGTTTTGTAAATATTAAGGTCGGTGGTTCTGCGCAACTTGTTATTAATAAAGGCGAGTCTGCTGTCCAGCGTATAATGCTTGTTCAGATATTCCAGCGCATTGCTCAAACTGGCTGAATTAACCAGACAGTCTTCACTATTCATGTTCACAGTCCATTGCCTTTCAACAATGCCGGGAGTCACTCCTTATCCAGTAAATGATCAACGCACGTCTTGGCTAACCCGTCACCTTTGAAATTGCTACTGCGCTGGCTGCGCTTGCCCCGATCACTTAGTTTGTCTAAGCTCCCGCAGCTTCACTCACATACCGCCTTATTTGCAGCTCCAAAGCCTTTGGGTATCTGACTGCTCACCCTACTACCCCTGCATATCATCCATCAACTCACTGAAACCCAGCTCAAAATAGTCCAGTCCAAGTTCTATCAGCTCCAGCCCCTGTAAACCGTCGCCCCCCTGGGCTGTCACTGGACTTCCATTAGGGATGGTTGCCTGATCAAAGCCAAACGTCTGACTACTGACCACCTCCCCGGAAACATTCATCTCATGAAATATCACCTGAACTTCGTCCAGGGTTAACGTTTCCAGAGGCTCGTTGTTAATCGTAATAGAGATGTTCTGCGGACTCATACCGCTACTGAAATCGAACGCTCCCTGCCCAACCCTGACATCATTATTAAACACCTCGTAATACAAGGTGTTATCGGTGTCGATCATCTCAGCTTCATTATTAACAACGGCCAATGTAAGAATTCCTTCAGTCTGGCCATAGGTTTCCCCGGAAATCAGGGCATTCTGTCCCGGATCCCTCGGTAAAGCCGCAACCGATACCTGGCCGGCAACTGCCACCTCATAGCCATGCTCACCACTGACCACGCCCGGATAATCCAGAGCACTGACCGCACTGCTTTCATCAAAACCGTCATTTCCCAGCACAAGCTGATAATGACCAGCTGGAAGATCATCAAACGCCAGAACCTGAGTTGCCTGCCCGTTTGCTGAAAGCTGCCCGCTGAACTGAGCCACTTCCACACCGGCAGAACCATTGGCATCACTGTGAAGCAGACGTACGCCAGCAGACCAACTGTTTCCATCGGCTGTATTCAATGAAACTGAAAGTGCTCCTCCGTCATGTTCAAGCAACCACTGATCCAGCGAAGTAAACCCATTGTTCTCAACAATCTGGCCAGTAAGATCCGTTCCAAGCATGGCACCATCCATGATTTGAAACGAACTACTGTCAATACCCAGGCTGCCCTGCCCATTGCCCGAAGCCTCCGGAGCACTCACTATAATCTGCGTATTATCAATGGCTGTACCATAGTGGCCTGACCAGTATTCATTGTCCTTACCACCATGTTCTACGTAGACATAGCGGACTCCGGTACCGTATCCACTGAACTCATGGGAGACTTCCTGCCACTGGTTGCTGGCCGTCAACGTACCTGTATCAAAACTATCGATCACTTCCTGTCCAGCACCTCGCAGCTCAACCTTGAAGTAATACTGATCACTGGGGTTAGCGATTCCCAGATACCACTCACTGGCGGATATTTCTGGTGCAGAATCAAGAAAATCTGCTGAAAACCCCTGGTTTTCCAAATCAATCAGTTGATATTTTCGGCCCCAGTCATGTGACGTAATGAAGCTGTTTGTCCCTTCCTGGCTGGTGCCAGTAACGCCCCACCCTGTTCCACCATTTTCGGTGATGGTCCAGCCAGAGAAGTCACCAGTGGCAGCCGATGGGTTGACCACCAGATTCTCCCCAAAAGGCAGTTCATCCTCACCAGCGACATCCACCAGAACCGTGCCAATATTCTGATTGCCCTGTAGATCCGTCACTGAATAGGTAAATGACACCTGCTCAGATTCACCACTGTTCAATGACTCAAAGTCCGAACCGGTTACAAAGCTGTACTGCCCACTACTGTCTACCGTGACAAACCCTTTATCAGGACCTGAGAGAAGCTGATAACTCAGTGTATCCCCACCATCAGGGTCATAAGCTTGTAACTGACCGCTGGTATAACCGCTGTCTTCAGAGACATGCAGCGTTTCATCAACCGCCTGCGGTGCTCTTGATAAAGAGATATCCAGTGTACTGCTGGTCGTAGACACCCCATTGGTAACGGTATAGTCAAACTGATCAACCAGCCCGTCAAAGTCATACCGAACGGCTTCAACCTCTGAATCACTCAACGTTCGATTGTATATCCTGACATCATCAATGCTGCCCTGAAAGTAAGCACCAGTCTGAACACCATCATGGAAAATATTGGTCGACGGTGTTCCACCATCCAGACTTGGGCCACCGATGGAAATATCACCAGAATGGCCGGAAAGCCCTTCACCGTAAACACTACCACTGACAAATGCCTGACCATCCAGATATGCCGTCATCTGCTGACCGGCGCCATCAAGAACCAGCGCGACATGATGCCACTGATCCGCCGATAGCGAGCTGACATCCTGTGTCGCATAATCCCCTGACCAGCCTGTGCTCTGGTTATAGGCACCTGCATAGAGCGTCTGATTCTCCAGGTAGACAACAATACCGTTGGAACCCGCCCCCTCTTCATAGAGAATCTGCCGGCCATCAAGATCATTGGTTTCATCAAACTGAAATGCCAGACTGAGAGTGCGCTCGTCCAAAGTAGTACTGTTGAGATTAATATCGGTAGAGTCCCCAACCAGCACCTGGTCATCAACCCCATCCAGCCAGACAGCAGAACCATTAAACCCTCTCGTCTCGAGCGCTGCACCTCCGGTCAGTGTTGCCGCTTCCTGACCGACTCCGGTTGTCGCACTGTCGGCGACTACGCCATTACTTGCCTGATCAAAACGCCAGTGAGCAACCAGAGAATCCTGTAGCTGGCTGGAGGTCACTGACAGCGCTGCTTCAGATATGCCATCCGGTGTATAACTCCAGTCTCCGGAAGGGTGAACCTTCAGTTCACCATACTGACCTTGAATGGATGATGTCCCTGTACCGGCCAATGGCTGCCCATTCACAGAGGCAACACTTAATGACGAGCCAGAGGAAGCCGTACCGGTTAACTCTCCAGACTCTCCAACCAGAATATGCTCGACACCGCTATCCAGCTGTACAACAGCAGCATCACCACTTTTGGTAATGACAGTCAACGTACCGGAATTGTCAGACCACCCCTCCCCATCACTGACCTGAAAGTCCACAGTCACCTGACCACTGAACCCGGTCTCAGGACGGAGAATCAAACGACCACTCTCGATATCGGTCCGGCTGATAGAGGTGTTCAAAGCAACCGTTGTTTCGAAACTGCCATCACCATTAGTATCCAGCAATATCTGCCCATGACCTGGCAACTGTGTTATCTGCACAGCTTCAATAACGTCACCTGCATCTGCAGGATCAGAAAAAGGGAAATCGTTGATCGTAAAGACATAATCCGTATTTTCAGAACCAATTGTGACACCATTGGATGCCAGCGGAAGGTCATTAAACGGAATAACATTAATGGTAATGGTATCGGTAATACTGGCTGTCTCTCCGGTCTCTGCTTCCACAGAAACCGCTGTCACCGTTAATGACATCTCACCATTAAAGTGCTCGGCTGGTGTGATGGTCAGAGAGTCCAGCTCAGCGGCGGTTAAAGTCCAGGTACCATCCTGATTCTGCTGACCGGCAGATAACACCGCTCCGGTGGGTATGCCAGAGAAAGTCAAAGTAAGGGATTCACTGCCATCGGTATCTACCAGGGCTGAGGCAACATCCAGAGTAATAGCCGTATCTTCCAACCCAATAGCGTCACTGGTAGAGCCTGAAACGGCCAGATTCAGGTTATCAATCCCCCAGGACTCATTGCTTTTTGCTTCATCCAGCGTGGAGCCAAAGCCAATGGTGACCTGTCCAGCATTAGGATCAACAGGAATTGTCAGCGTGTAGTGGTGCGCCTGATCAACCCAGTTCGTGGACACCACCGCCTGAAAGCTTTCATCATGAACCACCTGACCAATAACATCCCCCTGACCATTTGTCAGAGTTTCAGTACCCGCAACATCGCCTGTATTGTTATAGATCTGGTATGACCGTGAGTGAAAGAGCTGGCCATCCACAAATACCCGAAACTCTTCGCCATCCCAGGAATCGATTTCATAAAAAGTAAAGTTAAGGGTCAGCTCATTAACCCCCTGAGGCACATCGTAAGTGTTGGAGGTTCGTTGATTGCCTCCGGAACCTTCAAAGCGTCCAAGCATATTGCCCGTCGCAAAAAGCCCGGTTCCCACCCACATCTGAGTCCAGCCTTCTGAGCCACTGTCGAAGTGGTGATCCGCAATGGGCAAATCATTATGGGTAGGGTTAATGCTAAGACCAGGAGCATCCGCAACCGCAGTCAGAGCAACTGAAGCCTGAGCGGAAGAAGAAGCGATTCCATCAGAGACATCAAAGAAGAAGTTGGCTGTACCACTGAAGTGACTGTTCGGGGTAAACGACCAGGTGCCATTCCCATTATCAAGAACCGCTCCCTGGTCAGAAGTCAGGTTCTGAACACTGAGTTGATCACCATCCACGTCAGAGGCATTGGCCAGCAAGGTTGCTTCAGTGATTTCAATCAAGCTGTCTTCACTGCTACTGCCCAGCAGAACCGTATCACCTGAAACAGGAGTATCATTCGTCCCCGTTATGATAAGGGTCACTTCAGACTCTGAAACGGCGCCTTCATCATCACTCATTATATAATGGACGCTGACTGTTTCTGTCTCCCCCAAAGCCAGGTCATCAAAATCCGTTCCCGGATTAAATTGAAGCTGGTTGTTAGCAACAGTGACAATGCCCTGCCCCACAACAGGGTCACCGTTAACATCAACAATACTGACACTGCTCAGAGCGAAATTAGCGGGCTGGTCATTGTGATCGGGGTCGGTATCGTTAGCCAGCACATCAATCAGCAGGGTCTGATTTTCATTGCCTGCGCCAGTATCAGTTACCGCAACAGGGATGTCATTTTCTCCACTGACGGTAATTTCTACAGTAGACGTAGATATCGCCCCCTCATCATCACTCATCACATACTGAACGGTGACCGATTCTGTTTCACCGGAAGCCAGGTCATCAAAGTCAGTTCCAGTCTCAAACAACAGTTGATTGCCACTGATACTGACACTCCCCTGCCCTGAAGCCGGATCATTATTGCCATCCACGACCTGAACTGAATCAAGGCTGAAAACGGAAACATCATCATTGCCATCAACATCGGTGTCATTAGCCAGAACGTCCAGAGACAATGAAGCATTATCTGCCACATGACCGGTATCCATTATCGCCTCTGGAGCATCGTTGGTACCTGTTATGGTGATATTGACCGTGGAGACCGACTGGGCACCTTCATCATCACTCATCACATAACGGACAGTCACCACTTGCTCCTGACCAGTCGCCAATGATTGGAAGTCATTACCGGGATCAAATTGCAGCTGATTATCAACGACCTCAACACTTCCCTGACCACTGGTTGCGTCACCATTACTGTCAACAATAGTGACACTATCAAGACTGAAGTTCTGCGCGCTGTCATTCACATCGACATCATTATCATTAGCCAGCAGGTCAAACAATAATGATCCACTTTCACTGGCCGTTACGTCGTCAGGAACAGCTTCTGGCTGATAGTTGGACGGATAGGTTGTGGATTGAGAAACGGTAGGCTGGAATGTACTGATATTCTCTGTTGCTGACTCATCCGTATCCGATGCTGACTCCTCTTCAGTCTCTTCAGAGTCGGTCTCTTCTTCAGCATCGTCTTCGGCATCTTCTTCGGCTGCTTCTGAATCGGAGGGATTATCCAAAGCACCGACGTTCCCTGAATCGTCGCGACTCCCCTCAGAGTCATCTTCTGATGATGGAGCTGAAACTTCTGGTGAAGGCGAGACAGTATTAGCGGTATTGGCAATATTGGGTCGGGCACCTTTGACTAATGCCGCTTTGTCACCTTGATCTCCTTCTTCTTCATCATCACTTTCAGGCGCTTGTTCCCACTGCTCTTCCAGCTCCGCCAGAGCTTCTTCACTCGCCTTGGTCTCAGCTTCATGATTTTCACTAATCAGCCCATCAGAAGCTCCCAGAACAGTCGCTGCCTGTAGTGCTGCACCAACACTTTCGCTGCCGGACGCAGAAGATTTGACCTGATTAGTTTCACTCATTTTTGCCCCTCCACCTTATTGTTGTGAGTGATTCGAGTCAGGGGCAACCCGAATCAGATATGGCCAATCTCATGAAAATGTTTAATCACCGGGCTCATGAGGTAGCTGATCAATGAAATCCTGCCGCGCTCAATGGTACCGTAGAGCGTCATACCATATTTCAAAGGGTAGTTCTGATCCTTGTACTGCAGAAACCCTCTTTCCGGCACCACTTCAACCCGATAAAACATTTCAGCGCCAGACTCCTCAAGACGGTCAACGCTGATTCGATTGATCGTTCCGTCCAGATAACCAAAGATTGTGTGGTCATAAGCATCAAGACGCAGTCTTACATCGGTATCTTCCTTGATCATGCCAATATCACTGGCAGAGACATTCAGGGTGATTTTGTAGGGCTGGGGAGTATCTTCAATAATCTCGGCAAACGTATCACCCTGGCTGATAAACTTCCCTTCCTGTGAAAAGTTAACCTGCCGAACTACACCGGATACCGGAGAACGAACATAAGTACGTTCAATGTAATGCTCATACAAACGAATACTGTTGCTGACTTCCCGAAGCTGCTCTTCGTATCGTTCAATTTCAAAAACAATACGCTCTTCAAATTCCTTCTTAACCTTCAACAGGTCTTTCCGAGAGCGCAGAACTTTTTGTGTGGAGTCCATGGTCTGCATGGAGCCAGCCGCTTTCTTTTCCACCAGAGCAGTAATGGCCTGATTCTTCTGACTATCAATAGCCACCAGTTGCTGCAGGTTTTTGAGGCTGTCGTGATAATTATTGCTGAGCAATACAAAACGCTGAACCTGCTTCTCAAGCTCCTGACCATCAGCCAGTCTGTCCAGTTGCTGCTCTTCAAGCAGTGCATGGAGAATGTCCAGTTTTTTGCCAAGACGTTCTTGTTTCTCAGTGAAAATATCAAGGTTGATTTTCTGCTCTTCATTATCGAGCTCAACCAGAATATCGCCTTGCTCAACAAAATCTCCTTCGGAGACATATATATGCTGAATAACACCCTCATCGGAAAAATCGGCATGGGCTGGAGCCGAAAAGGACGATACTTCACCATCCGCACGGGTAAATACTTCAACCTCAACAAATGTGCTGATCAACAGCAGGGTTGAAAAGAGAAAACCGCTGATTATTAGACCGTTCTTGGCATTCATACTGATTCACTTCCTGGTGACAATTGTTAAGATTAATCAACACCGCCACGCTTTTCCTTCCCAGAGAATCAGACCAAAGTCGCATTTTTAATAACTATTAGAGATAAAATAAATATTTAAATCGCAATCCGCTCTCTAAAACAAAAAAGACACTATATATCAGCAACTTAATCAGTCCGTTATATTCTTCTTTTATTATAGTTGTTCACTGGGTCAGCAGTAATTATGTAGAAAGAGTTCTGAAGACTCCCCATACATTCACTTATGACAAAGCAGGAAAATAGTGAAAGTATCACCCCTCGATCAACACTTCATCTCCCTTAACCAGCAGTGTCAGTTCGCTCCCATAACCAACACCCTCTAACCAGGGAGACAGTACCTCAATAATATCTGACCGGTGAAAGTGACCCGGTTTGGTCTCCGGATGAGGGTAATAAATCCAGCCGATAGTCTTCTGATGGCCAAACTGAAGAAAGCAACGGGAAAAAGAGAAAGTCTCACATCCCCCCGGCCAGACAAGCCTGGGTAACGTCAGTTCAGGTGAGATAAAATGAAAAGAATATGGCGCAATGGAGATATTGAGAGTGCCATCAAAGCAGTCAGAAAGATCAAGCCCTTTCTCAAGGAAGCAGGGCTTCTGCAGACGGATAGAACCACCCGGGAATGGACAATCACTGGCCTGACCAGAAGCAACCCCATAGCCTTTAACCACTTTCCCGGTAATGTACACCAAATCTAGATTACCCTTGGCAAGCAAAAAATCACATATACCGTGAAAGTATGGCTGTCAGATCAAGGTTGGCAAAAGGCTTTAACAATAATCTCCACAACAGACGACCTGAAATAACCCCATAGATCCAGAAAAAAGAAGTATATGAAAAACTATTCTTCAGGTTGAAAAATAAAAGACGAAATCCATTTAATAAAATAATAAACGACGAAAATAAATAGCAATATCTCCAAAACCTAGTATTCGACTGAGCATACATTAGCAGGAGCAAAGCTCAAGGTGATGACCTTTACTCCTGCTGTACGTAACTACACCCCCCAAGTGTCAGAGAAAAGACATCATTGACCGAACAAGAAAAGAAGAAAACCCACCAAAATCACCTACAAAAAAATCAAACCCAAAGTTAAACACTGAAGCCAACTTACACCTCCGATAAACAACGGTTAATGCTTAATGAATTTACCCGGTAATGGACAAGCCCGAAGTCTGAAGGTTCAACATAAAAACAGAATTCAGAAAGAAAAATATTATTAAACGACTATAAAAATATATTAGCTGAATAAGTTTCTAAATATCTTGTCGTAATTACATTCCTGAGGGTCACAACTAAACAAAACATCTGTATTTTGGCGTACAGTCTATGCTGAAGAGCTTGCCGTTAGAGTATATGTACCATGAGGTCCGTGATGGCTCCTTAGATGCCTATACGGGGAGTGGAAGAGATTTGAAGCAGAGCACATCCATCCCCCTTAAATAAGAAGGAGAAACCAGATAATGAATGAAGTCTTATCACGGAATATCCCCTTGGTTTTGGGGAAAAGTGTATGTTTGATCATCGATGTTCAGAACTTCAGTTGCACACCTGAAGGTGGAGAATTTACCGGAAAAAGCCCAAGTGAGATGGAAGCGTTCGACTACTATTTCCAACAGCTTTCTGCCATGGTTTTGCCGAACATCCGACGCCTGCAAACCGCCTGTCGTGAGGCACACATTGAAGTCCTGTTCACCGTTATTGAAAGCCTCACACTCGATGGGAGAGATCGAGGCCTTGATTATAAGATTACAGGGTTCAACGTACCGAAAGGTTCAAAGGATGCCCAGGTGATCAACTCAGTGAGTCCGGTCGGTGATGAAATAGTAATTCCAAAAACATCATCCAGCGTCTTCATTTCAACCAACATCGATTACCTTCTACGTAACCTGAACTGCCGGCATTTGATCATCACCGGTGTCTTGACTGACCAGTGCGTGGAAAGTGCCGTGCGCGATGCCTGTGATTTGAACTACCTGGTCACCCTGGTCTCAGATGCGTGTGCCACCTTTACAGAGACGAGGCATCGTCATTCCCTGGAGACGATTAAAGGTTACTGTCGTCAATGTTCCACCGAGGCACTGATACGAGAAATTAACGATCTCGTTTTAGACCAGCGATGAAACCCAATTCGTTATGGAAATCTGTGTGCGGCTTGAGTTGACCAGTCCATTAGTCTCATGCTGAACAAAAGGGACAGAGACACATTGCTCTGCCTCCAGCAGTCGCTCAATATCAGCAAATAAAACGATATGTTCATGCAACTGCACATCCCCCATACTATCAGGGAGGGTTACCAACTGGCCATCCAACCAGTTGAACACTCCCCCCTGCGGGGCGTAAAAACACCCCGAGTGTCACACCTGTTCGTTCGGGTGCCCCCACATCAGGGGCTCGGCGTAAGGGCCAGAGATACTGGAAGTGGACTCTCCCACACCATCGAGGGCTCCTGGAGTTAGCTCACGAGCGAACCAGCAATCCAGAGGAGCCTGGGTTGCTACCGGTGGCAGCACCTTGTGAGCAGCGTTATACCGCTTACCGTAATGGAAGGGTTCACCCATAACAAAGATCACGTCGGCATCCAGTTGCTTCTCAGCCTCTTCCATCAGTCGAGTGGCATATCTCTGCCCCTGGTACTCAGGGAGTACGGCCAATGGTGCCAGCACATAACATTTGAGGTGTGGTGCTGCATCGATGGTGATGGGTGTATAGCAGGCGTGTGCGACGCCCTCATAAACAATAGAAAAACTGCCGTCGGCAATCAGGTCGTCTGCAAACTGCGCGTAAAGTCTGGCATGACGCTCATCATAAAGACCACCTGCCGCAGCGAAGGCTTCGTATTGGATGTCGTATGGTGTTTTCATTTCAGCCCCTAAAGACCCAGTAATAACAAATATTTTTTGATGAATCGTTCTTTGATTTTTTCCAGCGGGTAGTCATCTTCTGCAAAGAGATAATTCAGTGCGATACCATCTATCTCAGCAATAAGTATTTGGCTATCAACCATGCCATCTGCCGAAGGTATATCCCGTAGAATGGATTGGAAAGATGCCATGGCAAGGCGGTATCTCTCCTCAATCAAATCGTTTAAAACCAACCGTAGCGACGGCTGAGACAAAACCTGAAAGTCGAACTGGTAATATAACTTTTGTTCCGCAGAAGCCATGGATGAAAAGATATGCTCCAGCAGATTCACCAGCTTCTCTTTAGTCGATAGCCCCTCATTAATGACATCAAGATTGTCTGCAATCTCATTCATAATCTGGGCCATGCGGATGAATGCCTCTCTGAGCAATTCATCCTTATTTTTAAAGTGGTGAAAGACCGCCCCCTTTGAAACCTTTACATGTTCGCAAATAGCGGCGATGGACGTCTTTTCGTAACCCTGTATGGCAAACAGCTCAATAGCTGCTTGAAGAATTTGCTGCTTTTTGTCCATGGAATTCACCTGTGTCTCACCACAAAAACAGACCGTCCGGTCGGTATGCAGGCAATATAGTTTCAACCCTGGATACGGGCAACCTGAGTTTATACCCAGACTTTTACGTAGTTTTTCGTATTTGTTATCTGGATGAAGAGACGTTGCTGTGGCTTATTGTGGCTGCCAACGGTTTGGAACTCACATTGAGCTAAAAACCTAAATGGAAAACTTATTTCTTGATGAACACCCGAACCGACAACAACCCTAGGATAAATGGCGGCAATATCCTTTTTCTGCAACGAACACTGGAACACACCGATAATTCAATGACCATACGCTACGCCAAATTTGACCCAAACCATTTTCAGGAAGGGATCATTTTGAATCTGTTATCCGACATGGAGGATGACACGGAAGGGGTTTTGGAAGAAACAGAGGAACTGTTCCGTTGATTATGAAACCAGAGCCTCAGCTACCGGTTTCACGCTTAACTCTAGCGATAATAGTCTGAGCTTTTTCGTCATGGTTAGGAAAAAGACTGTCTTCCACATATTGCTCACCAGCATCCAGTGTCACTCGGTAACGAGCACATTTGCTGTAAGCATCGCAGCAATACCTCTCTTTAAGCAGCTTCGCAGTCGATGGCATACCTGCAACCAGACTGTCCGTAAAAAATGGGCAGACCTGATAAAACTCACACTTGGGTGTCATTGTAATATCCATTTAGTGAAATCCAGCGATATTACTATCGGCTTTCAGATGCTGAATATTACTGAAAGAAGAGTTCTATCAGGCTGAACCAGATGCAGTGGAAATGAGTTTCTGATGTTTTGAAACATCAGCTATTTAAAGTATAAGGATGCTTTTTAAGCCGAAAAAACAAGGATTTTGTTTCGCCGTCGATACTTTGTTGGAAGAAAAAGACAGTGGTCGTAAAGGTGAGCTATTTTAGAAAGGAAAATCAGGCACTTAACAGAAAGGATAAATGGCGGTGAGGGAGGGATTCGAATCCTTGCCATATTAGATTAAACACTTATTTATCAATAAGTTGTACATTCAAACTTTAAGAAAACGTGTCCATTTGGGTTGTTAAAAGTGGTTATTGGTCAGTTTGGTGGACACTTTTTGGACACTTAAGCTTCACTACGTTGTGTCTATTAGTGATCAAAGCACAATGAGACTCACGATTGTTAGCGGCTAAGATTGCGGTTCCTGAACTTAGTAATGTTTCATCAAAATACATTTCTATATATAAGGACTTGGCTGTTGGAACTTCAATTTCCATTTGTTTATCTCAAAGTTGTGTCAACGAGCGTACGCTGATTGGGCGTATAACGCCAAATTCAGGGGCAGCGCCGCAGGCGCTGTGATCTTCCCCTGAAATTTTTTGTTATGCGTGGGCTCGATTATAATAACTTTATCTTTCAAACAGGTAATTTCTATAGTTTGAGGCACAGTGAAGAAGTTCTTCGTGGTCGAGCAGGGCATTAACTTCCGGGGAGTACATGTTGGACTTCTATTTTTCTTTGGTGCTTGGATGGCTTCACATGTAATCCCACGCTGGAGCGTAGGAACGAGGCAAGTATTTATTTTCTCCGAGTTATCTTCTTTTTACCGTTCTTTTTCTTGCTATTTGGAGCGTATTTATCAAGAGGAGGTAATCCCATTTTACTCCGACCGTCTCTTATGACCTGACTTTCGGGTAGATCAGGGCCGATATATTGCGCCCTGATTTTAATATCTGGCAGCCTGCCCAGAAGAAAGTAATTGAAAATGGTCGTACATAAAATTAATACTATATACGCGATCAGAATTTCCTCCTTATTCTCAGGCACCCATTTCAAAAGCAAGCAAAAAGCAAAACTTATGATGATCTCAGCTAAAAGCAGGTAGGCCCACCTTTGGAAGATTGTTGGTGCTATTATCCTAAAAGCTCTAATATGCTTTCTTCTTAAAAATAAAAAGAAGCACATAATTATGGCTGCAACCAATAACTCAAATACACCTCCTGGAAGCAGAATCACAGCTATTAATACAATTATTTGGTCGCGCTTCGACCACCGAATTACTTCTCGTAAAGTTTGTGGGTTATATAGCATTACTGTTCACTAAACGCTTAATTATCCGAACTTAAATTCATTAATTAAATTCTTAATTTTGTTTTTGATAATAGAATTGGACATAAAGTACGCATAACGCCGCGCACAGCCGCCGAGGTAACTGGCGCTTTTTGTGCGAATGCACAAAAGGTGACAGTTGCCGAAGGTCGGTTGCTGCGCCTTGTTAACTTTTTACTCTTTAAATTCGTAGCTTATTTTTAGATCTAGAACTATATCTCTTGCTTCGATATCTCCGAATTTATGGCTTATGTAAACATGAAGATCTTTATCAGAGCTACGATAGAAATATGGTATTCCAGAAACCCAAACCTTTAACATACTAACATCGAATGATTTTTTATCTAATAGATCATTACAACTAGGAAGGAGAACTTTAGCATGAGCTTGATCAGGTAACTCGTATTCAATCTCTTGAGTATCATGTTTAGAGGAAAAGCTATTATATCTGACGTCCCAATAATTCCCTCTTGTAGAGCATTGAGCATCGTAATATTTCTCACATTTGAATGTGAAGTCATACTCCTTTCTTTCCGTAATTATTGATATTACGTGAGTTCCTGGAATCGAAACTGGCTCCCTCTCAATTTCTGCATCAGCACAATAACTTCCCATAATCAGTGAAGTACAGCCTGAAATCATAGAAGACAAGAATAAAATAACGATGTTTGATTTCATAGGAAAGTTAACGCTTATTAGTGCGAATTCCGCTTTTCACTTTGGACATTTACACGCATGATTTCACTTTACAACTTTCAACTAATTGAAAATCATAATTTTTTATTACGATACATAATTGAGCCGTACTAGCCATTTTCTGGCAAAGCGAGAATTAGTATTAATCGAGAATCATAGTTCGCGATAAAGATCTAGGGAGTGATTTTTTTATTTAAAAACAGACAGTTAAATTAATCATCGCTATTTATCGAGAATTTTGGGTGCGCTATATACTCTGGAAATTCACCAAAATCAGCGATTTCTGATTATAACTGTATACTCATACAGCAGGTTGAGAGTGGTGACTATCAGACACACTACCGTCCATCACTTGTTCTTCTGCCTTTTACTGACATCAGGGAGCAGGGTATGAAATAGCTCAACAACAACTTTTGTGATGAAATATTTTTCGATGGTGTGAACCGTCGCTTATTAAAACTGCACTAAGGTATCAGCTAAAGCATTAGAATTAAAGACAACCTTAACTATTATTCCATCGTCTTATACTTATAGCCCATCTCCTGGCAATAAAGGCTCTGCGCGGCGCTTCCATGTACTGGCTCAACCTCAATTAGGACTATATTCAGGGGTTTGAGTCTATACGTCAGGTTCATTCTGAATGCCTACCTCCTACTGAATACCGGTAATTTTGAACAACACCAGACTTAGTCCAATAAATCTGTTGCCTCTACGGACAAAACATTTTTTGGACACGTCCTTATCTGTCGTTCCTGGACAAATTACATTCAGCAAACGAGGTAAACACCATGAAAACACTCACTAACTCCATGCTCTGCACCCTGATCCATCTGACCAAAAACCAGCTTGAAACCAAGCGACATGAAATCGCAGAACTGAGCCAGTACACAACCAAAGTGATCCGCGAGAGTTATAACTCCGAAGTTGAAGAACTGGTGACCATTCTGGAACTCCTTCACGGCTTCCTGAAAAATCAGTCCTCACCGGAGCAACCGACTCGTTCTACCAAGAAATAACAGATTGGGGTTTATCCCCTTTCTGATCCCTTATTCAGATGCTGTAACCCATCAGTATTCTTTCTTGGTAAGACTCTCGCAGTCGTTCAATCAGCTGATTTTCGGTCGTATTCTTTTTCTCGTAGTGCTGAGCAATATCATCCCAGATTACGCTCCCCTGTAGCTCCCTGAGCACCCTTTTGAATTTCAGCCCTTTTCTTGCACAGGCCGACAGGAGATTACCAATATAGAGCTGGTAGTTCTTGCCTGAGAAAGACGTGGCTTTCTTGTAATACCGCTTGTAATGCAGGTTGTCCTTGTAGGCGGACTCAGGGTATTTGAATACGATATCTTCCAGCAGGATTGTCCAGATAGGATCGAGGTAGTTGCTGTTGTATTTGAGCTTGAATGATCTCAGACCGTATTGCCAGAGTGCCTGGATATGTTTGATGACCTCAGTGTAGGTGTTCATTTTGACGCCGATTTCACCCGTTTCTTTATTGCAGGTTCCCAAGGCAAATTGCTGGATCACTGAGTGGTGGAATCGTACCTCAAACCGGAATACATCAGACTCAGGATCATAGCCACTGGAACCGTCATCAAGTTGGGTACTCTCCTGCCATTTGTGTTCCATATAGTCGAACTTATCAAAATCCCTCGCCTGTATGGTCTTGTTGTAGATCGCCAGCTGGACTGCACCCGCAGAGCCAAACTTGAAGGACTGGGCACGATCATAGACACAGGACACATCCGATACCGTAAACTCAGCCTTATCAATCCCAAAGTAATTGGAAACCCGTCTGGATTTACAAGTCATTCTCTCTGACAGGTCGTTATCCGGTTTCCATCCCTGTACGTCTACCGCCAGATGAATAGCGGGATAATGGGGTTCAGCACATCTCAGTATCATCTTGGCAATGTTCGCCAGGAACTGATCCACCTTTTTCGGGGATCGGTTATCCAGGAACCACGGAGAACATTCTATTTTCAGATGGGAACCAATGGATTCTGCCCTTGAGTGGAACATTTTGCAGAAGATAATGACTCCCAGTTGATTGTTCTGGAGCCGGTATTGATAACCCGATGCCTTACCACTCTTGCCCAGTATCCAGTCATGGCCGACAAACCGAAAGGTTTTCTCCCCAAAACTCAGTGAGTCCTCGATATCCGTCAGGAAATCCAGATTCATCGCTCCCTTGAACAGTTGTCGTAAGGTATCCACATAGGTTCCGACTATCTGGAAGTTCTCAAGATAGAGATCCTTTACTTTCCCGAATTTGGGATGAACGAACAGAAGTCCCTTATCCTGTTGATTTGTGGTCTTACCATCCTCTGATGGTTCATAACGTTCCAAATGTTTCATATCAAAAATCCTTTTTATAACTTTTCGTTTTTCACTACCCTTTTTTAATGACGTGCTACAGGAACGTCCGCCTGTGCGGGCTGCGCTGCGCGTGTCAGCCTCGCACAGTATCAGTGAGAGAGCCGACACCAATTTCAAGACAACATGCACCACAGTAATGACTGCCAAGATTCCTGGGGGCACACCTGAAAGAGAAAACAACAAGGAAGAAACAACGTTTCAAAGAAAATACAAAACTACTATCAATACTTGAAAGTTATTGTTCACAGCATTCCTAAAAAAGCAGGCCGCTTAAATCCTTAATAGCCATATCAATGATAAATATCAATAGCTGTTTTTTAACTTTCCAATAACCACTTAAAACAACCAATAATGACTAAAACAAATTTTTTATCTTTGCTTTGGAGTCTTGCTGCTGTGCCTTTTAATTTTTTGAGGCGACAGGTCGCCTCAAAAAAAAATAAAGCACAGCGACATCCAAAGCAAAGACAAAAAATCAATAAAGCTATGACTTATGCTGATCGAAAAAACATAAAATAGAGCCACCTTATCCCTGCAATATCAGCAGGTTAGACTATAATTACACTAACAATAACTATCAGTTATCATCTGAATCCATCTTATCTTTTAGCTTCCTGATATTAATCAAGCGGCGTTTACCAATTTTAAATGAAGGTATTTTATTATCTCTTACCCACACTCTGACAGTATCAATTGAAACACCAACTGATTTTGAAAATTCTTCAATCGTTTGCAGTAGTCTTTCTTCACTTTCCATGTCAGTTGATTCCTTTTTTATTGTTATGTAATTATGAGACCAGAAAAATAGAAATTAATCCAAGAAAACCAACCTGAAAAGTTAAAGTTCCGCTGAACCACACCGAACTGCACCAAACTGCATATTCAGGTGAATTTTTTTCGGCCAAAAAAAAACGGTCTGGAATGCTATGGCTATCAAAAAAATAAACAACCAATGGAAAATTGATTTCAGGATTGGCAGCAAGCGCTATCGTCATACCGCAAAGACAAAGCTGGAGTGTATCCAGTTTCGGGATAAGTGCATTGCGGATAAAGATAAGGAAGCACCAGAAAAGGATAACCGAACGCTCAGAGAGCTTATCGATATCTGGTATGAAGCCAGAGGTGTTGAGCTGGCCGACAATGAACGGACGCTGAAGAACCTGATCCGCTTTTGTGAGGCAATGGGCAACCCTATCGCCAAAGAGGTCACAGCAAGGGACTGGCACAGATATAAGCAGAAGAAGCGAGAGGCAGGTATCGGAGACAAAACGCTCAACAACATGCTGGGCTATATAAATGCGGTCTATAACTTCCTGAGCAGGAACGCCATCATTGGCTACCCTAACCCCTTTCAGCCCGTAGACAAGATTCGTATCCACGAGAAGGAGCTTGTCTTCCTGAGTAATGAAGAGATCCAGCTGCTATTTGAAGACATCAGGAAGAACTGCAAAAGCCGCCATGTAATGATGATCACCAAGATCTGCCTCTCTACTGGTGCTCGCTGGGGAGAGATCGAGAGCCGAAAGGATCACCACTTTAAGAACAATCAGGTTTACCTGACCTACACCAAGTCCAAGAAGAACCGGATTATCCCCTTGGATGAATCGTTGTTCCTGGAGGTGAAACAACACATCAGGGAGAAAGGTGAGTTCACCAACTGCCAGGAATCGTTCAGAAGGGCTTTGCTCCGCTCCGGTGTCAGAACCGTTAGAGGACAAGCCAGCCACGTTCTACGCCATACCTTTGCCAGCCACTTTATGATGAATGGCGGAAACATTCGGGTACTGCAAAGCATCCTCGGTCATGCTGACATCAAGATGACCATGAAATACGCAAAATTCAGCAAAGAACACTTAAACGACGCCGTTAGACTAAACCCATTAAGCAAAATGGACACATCTTGGACACTTAAGAAAAAAATAGAAGTCTTGGAGAATTAAGAAGAGGAAAAACAAGGAGTTAGGAAGAATATATGGCGGTGAGGGAGGGATTCGAACCCGAGTCAGAGGTTTTTAAACACCTTAAATTTCAATAAGTTACAGCAATATCAACTAGTTATATTTTTGAAAAATACCCATCCCCCCCCTTAATACCGCTATAGTGTCGACACTTGGTCGACACCATATCCACCAGAATAAACATCAAATATCTACTCTGGATAAACCATCAAAAAGCCTATAAAAAATCATCATCATATACGTCAAATGGATCAGGCAGAGACATAAGCTCGGAGTAAACCTCATGTAATGCAGCCCTTACTCTCTTATCGAACAATACACTGGATCTCAAAACATCTTGAATAAGTCCTTCAACATAGCTATTTGACAGACCTGTAGAAATAACTTCACTTTTAATTCTACCAATGAGAATCAACCCAAGTCGGTCAGCATCAAGAGTTTTTTCCATTATCAAGAGCAAAACTTCTTTATATTTATGCCCACCAAGGGCCTTATCAATTATTTGATTCTCATTCCTCAACTCTAAATAATGAAGAGCTGTAAAATACTCATGAAAAGTCAGATGTGAAAATGTGTATAGATTAACATCTGTTTCTACAAGTATTCCCATATTACTTTCATAATCATATAGAAGCTCACTAGATGAAATTTTGAGACTGAGTCGGTCTATCTCTTTCGATAACAAACTGAGCAGATAGTTTTTTCTCACATAAAGCTTATCATCATCAAATGTTGTCCGTGCAACTTTTGCCAAAATAGCCTTCTTTGCATTATCGGAGATAGAGGTTATTTTTCGACTCCTATCAATACTCCTAAAAGAGTCCCAACGATACATCAATGCATCCAAGCAGCTTTCATACAATTCGAACCTATTATTAGGGATTCTCTTATTGTATTGATACATCAAACATATCATTGTTGCTAGCAAAGGAGTTTTACATAAGTCCCTAGCAATCAAAGATGTTTTAAGATCATTAGCCAAAGTTTTTCTTGTTTTAACCTGATCACCAAACCATTGAGAGATAAAAGCACCTAGATCCTTGTCATTAAAATCATCCACTTCACAGATTTTAAACCCCTCTAGACCATGCTCATAGGCAGAGGTTCTACAAGTTACTACAAACTTATTTTTATGATACTTATTAACAAACTTCCTAAAACAGTTTAAAACATTTTTTGACTGTTCATCTGAAAGCTCATCAACCCCATCAATCAAAAATACGCACTGACCTTTCTCAATTTTCTGTTGCATCCAATTATCAATAAAGCTGACCGAGGATAGCTCAGACACAGCCTCAAGAATAAATTTTAAAAATAGATCAGAACTACCAACCCCATCAATATAGAAATCTCTCAATCTTACAAAGATTGGTATTAAAAATCCGAGCTCAACATCAGGTTTGAATACATGAGAATAAGCAAGTGCCAAAGATTTTAAAAAAGTAGTTTTTCCACAACCAGGCTGGCCCAGAACCAAAACTTTTTCTTCTCCATCTACAAATGAAAATGCCTCTTTTCCATGATAAACGTGATTGGTCAGACCATCATTTATACTTAAATCTTCAACTGATTTAGCCTCACTACTCTTACCCAATCTCTTGAGAGATTCGGGTATATGTCCGTAGCCTAACGATCTCAATGAACCATCAATATCAAATGCATTTTCATTATCCAGCAAAAGCGATGATTCAGGGTTATCTTTATCGTATATGTATTTATCTGCTGGTTTATCCGAGGATAGCTTTCGCATATTGGAGTGAACCCTTAATGCAATATAGATGTCAGATATCTGTTTATGGCTATCCATCCCCATTATTTGAACTTTATTTAACGCATGATTAATACCTTCTCTATAACCTTCCAGCTTATCTCCTGTTGGGTCGAGTTTTTTATACCAAGACTTTACCCCTATATAAACGTCAGACGCGATAGATTTTGAGGTACTTTTTCCACCCTCAAGCATTACATCATCCATTTTTTCCCTTCCATTACATTGACGTATATTTGGGTTTCACTGAAGCAAAATCACTGATTTAAAAGTTTACAATCCCCTCAGCTTTTTGAATAGATGTAATTCTGAATAATATCGCTCTTATCCAAAAAAATTTGTTGCCACTAAAGGACAAAATATTTTTTTGACCAGAGCTCCAATCATTCCTGATCAAATTACATTCAAAAAAGAGGTAGATATCATGAAAACACTTACAAATTCCATGCTTTGCACTCTGATTCATCTTTCCAAGAACCAGCTTGAAGCCAAGCGTCATGAGATTGCTGACCTGAGTCAGTACACGACCAAGGTGATCCTTGAGAGCTATAACTCAGAGGTTGAGGAACTGGTGGCGATCCTTGAGATTCTTAGTGACACTCTCATACACCAGAGTTCGGTTCAGAAAACAAACCAATCTGCCAAGAAGTGACAGAAAAGAGGTGGGGAACTCCCCCCCCACCTTATTCATGACACTATATCTCGCGGTTACATGTTATGTACTCACCACTACTTTCACTTTGCAGTGATAAGGTTGTATTCGAAAGAGAAACAATTTTCGAAGACTCACTAACACTTTCGGGAAACAAGTCATTAATATTGATAATTTCATCGAACTCTGGATGGGTAATATTCTTGATTTTTGTTTTAGCGTAATTAGTAATCAAATAGCCATCATCCAATGACCATGTCCCATGACTAGTAATTGTATAGAATATTTCAGGAAGCTCTGGCGAAAATTGAATATTCATACTTCCAATACTATTTAATGTGCCATTTCTAACATATGTCTCAGTAAATTCTGAGGTCATCTTAGCACCAGAATCGTTAAAAGCCGCCTCACAATTCCAGCTACCGTACAATTTACTTTTCACACTTGAGTCAAAATTAGGCTCTGCACTCGCTGAACTATATGAATCGGTTGCACATCCACTTAAAAAAAACACCAAAAAAAGCGAGCTAACCTTTAAAGCTTTCCCCATGAGCTTCTTATCCTTTTTGTACTTCAACTACTGTAAAAAAAGAGCTAAATAGTACCATCGAGCCATAAATATAGCACCTATAAGTACTTAACAAAGAACTAACTTTTATATTGCATATCCCATAAGGATTCTTTCCTGGTAGCCCGCCCTAAGCCGCTCAATCAGTTCATGCTCTGTCGTATTGATGCTCTCATAGTGGAGAGCAATGTCATTCCAGATGATGTTGTTTTGCAGCTCTTCCAGTACCTGTTCAAAGGGTAATCTCTTTCTGGCACAGGCTGACAGGTAGTTCCCCAGATAAAGCTGATAGTTCTTGCCAGAGAAGGTATCCGGTTTCTTGTAATGGCGTTGGTAGTTGAGTTGCTGATCTGGAGCATTGATGCCTTCAGGAGCGAAGACCAGATCATTCATCAGGATACTCCAAATAGGATGGAAGTAATTGGTATTGTGTTTCAGCTTGAAAGACTTCAACCCTACTGCCAAAGGCCGTGGAGATGGTTGCACACCTCAGCATAGGATTTCATGTTTAACCCGATCACTCCATTGCTGTCATAGGAGCCCAGAGCGAACTGTTCGACGACCGAGTGGTGGTATCGCAGTTCAACCCGAAACACGTCCCTGTCAGCGTCATAAACCCTTCCCTGCTTACCGGCATACTTCTTCCACTTGTTTTGTATGTAATCCAGCTTATCGGCGTCCTTGGACTGGATGGTTTTGTCGTAAATCGCCATTTGTACCGAAGTCGCTGGCCCGAACTTGAAAGACTGACAACGATCATACACACAGGAAATGTAGGAGAAGTTAAATTCGATGTTCTCAAACCCATTGTACTGAGCCACTCGACGAGAGCGACAAGCCACCTTATCCGCCAGATCGTGTTCCGGTTCCCAACCCTGTAGATCAACGGCCAAATGGATGGCTGGATAGTGAGATACCGGTACTCTCAGAATTCTCTCAGCAATGGTTCTCAGGAACGTATCAATCGCTTCAGGTGAATGGTTATCCAGATACCAGGGGGAACACTCGATCTTCAGATGAGAGCTTTCTGACTCTGCTTTGGCATGGAACATTTTGAAAAGAAGGATCAACCCAAGATCATTGTTCTGGAGCCGGTATTGATAACCGGAGGACTTGGAACTTTTCGCCACCAACCACTCATAACCGAGAAAGGTCATCTGTTTCTCATTAAGTTCGATGCTGTGTTGTATGTCCGTCAGGAAATCCAGATCCATGCGGCCTTTGAAGATTTGCCGGAGGGTATCCACACACATGCCCACCACCTGAAACCCACTATCAGTGAGATCGAGCACTTTCCCTTTCTTGGGATGGCAGAAGATCAACCCGGTTTCCGAGGGGACGGTGGTGAAGCCATTTTCGGCGACCTTATAACGATTTAGATGATTCATAACTAAGAATTCCTTTTCTTATAACTTTATTGATCCCATATATTGTATTTATATAACGTGCTACAAGGACGTTCCCCCCGCCCGCTTGCGCTGCGCGTGCAAGTCAGGGCGTGGGAGTCAGACGGCGAGTCCGTGGGTGTGGTTGGTGAGTTGGGTGTCCGCATTGAGATCGTGCCTCCTGATGGTTTGCACGCTGCGATCGCTCTGCGCAACACCATGGGCAGTGCCATCGAGTTGCGCAGAGGATCGGCAAGCGTGTCGGTTCGACTGAACCGGTACTTTTTCATACCGAAAGAAAAAGCACCGCTTCAGCCGCTCGGTGTAAAGGCAGCTCGCTTCCTGGCGTTTGCCTTTACGAAAATCAGGGGAGCCTGTTGATGAATAAAAAATGGTGGCTCTGTCTTTTAAAAACAATAAGAGAATTAATCAACCGCTGGCGGCTGATGAAAAAACAACAAATGAATTGCACTATTAATGAATGTTATTTCATTGATTCGATTTACTCGTTATCCCTTTCGTGGATTTATGCTTACAGGTTCAGAAAACAAAATCAATAAAATACAACCAATAAATTTCAAATCCCCAGCAATGAGTAATAATGCGTAAAAACGGGGGTTTTATTTTTTAAAAAGTCGATTAAATTTGACAGCGAACCTTATCAGCTGAATTAACCGCTGCGCTTGCCCAAAAAATGGAATTTTTGGGGCATTAATTCTAATCGCTGATTTCACTGTCAAACTTAATCGACCACCGAATGAGCGACAGAATGCTGGTAAAAAGCGGTTTAAAAAGCAGGGAAAAATTGTAAAAAAGCCCTGATTTTCAAGGCTTTTCTACTATACTTCATAGGTGGTCAGCATGTTTAGCATCCCGCTAATGCGACGTCTCCGTCACTGGCCTCATCCAGCTGTTTCCTGATGGCGTGAGCATTGACCAGACGACGTTTACCGATTTTAACGGCGGGAATAAATCCTCGATCAATCCAGCCCTCGACCGTCCGCTTTGTTACGCCAACAGAATCAGCAAACAAGGTAATAGTAAAAAACAAACAGGTATTATCAGTCATTGTTAAATCCCTTTATCAATTGGTGAATGGAACAGGAAAGCAACTTTCCTGTTGATTCAAAATCATATAACGTTGGATTCAACGCTGACAATATTCTCAGTGATTTTTTACCCATTTAATTCAGAAAAAATAATCAGCCGCGTATTAAGCGGTCAGTTTTTTATTTTCTGAATATAAAAAATCACGGCTTAGAATCAAAATAACAATTCAGGGCATTGAATAGTGAGCATTCGAAAAGATCATAAAACCGGAAAGTGGAAAGTTGACCTGCAATTGAAGCGAGGTGCAAAACGGTATCGGCGTACTTACGACACCAAGGCCGAATGCAACCAGTTCGTCAACTTCATCAAGGGACAGACGCAACTCAAGAATAAGGAGTTTATCGAGAAGGAGGATAAACGCCTGTTATCCGAGATCATCGATATCTGGTATCAGGGCAGAGGTCAGGAACTGGCAGACGGTGAGCGTACCAGGAATGTTCTGGACAGCATGGTTCAGGTGATTGGTGATATTCAGGCTCGACGAATGACGGTTTCCCGCTTCAATGAATACAAAGCGATCAAGCGCAGCAACAAGATGGGCAAGGCCGACAACCAACGGACTGTATCCGACAAGACCCTGAACAACCATTTGGGCTACCTGAGAGCGGTGTATAACTACCTGATCGAGATTGATGAGATCAACTATCAGAACCCACTGGAGAAGGCCAAGAAGATCAAGCTTCAGGAACGGGAGCTGGCTTACCTCACCAAACGGCAAATCAACACCCTGCTAACGGAAATTAAGGCAAGCTGTAACAACCCCCATGTACTGCTGATTACCAAGCTCTGCCTTGCTACGGGTGCTCGCTGGGGAGAGGTTGAAAGCCGCACTATGACCCACCTGCAAAACGGCTGTATGGTCTATTCGCAAACCAAGGGCAAGAAGGTTCGCAGCATCCCCATCAACAGGAAACTTTACCGTGAAGTGGAAGCCCATTTCGACCGTTACGGTGGATTCACCTCTTCCCTGTGCAGTTTTGACCGAGCCTTGAAACGCTCCAATATCCGGCTTCCGAGAGGCCAGAGCAGCCATGTATTACGCCATACCTTTGCCAGTCACTTTATGATGAATGGCGGCAATATCATTGTGCTGCAACGAATACTGGGACACGCCGATATTTCCATGACCATGAGATACGCCAAATTTGATCCGAACCATTTTCAGGAGGCGATCAATTTGAATCCGTTATCCGGCATGGATGATGACACTGAAAAGGTTTTGGAAGAAACAGAGGAACTGTTCAGTTGATTATGAAACCAGAGCCTCAGCTCCCCTTTTCGCTCTTAACTCTAGCGATGATAGCCTGAGCTTTTTCTTCATGGTTTGGAAAGAGGCTGTCTTCAATATATTGTTCACCAGCTTCAACCATTACTTGATATCGAGCACACTTACTGTAGCCATCACAGCAATATTTCTCTTTAAGCAGCTTCGCAGTGGACGGCATACCTGAAACCAGACTGTCCGTAAAAAATGGGCAGATCGGGTAATACTCACATTTGGGTGTCATTGTAATATCCATTTCATGAAATCCAGCGATATTACTATCGGCTTTCAGGTACTGAATATTACAGTGAGACGCACTCTATCAGGCTTAACCAGAGATGATAGAAATGAGTTTCTGGTATTTCGAGATATCAGAGAATTAAGGCAGAAGCATGCTTTTAAGCCGAGAAAACAAGGGTATTTTTTCGCCGTCGACACTTCGTTGACAGAAAAAGACAATGGTCGTAAAAATGAGCTATTTTAGAAAAGGAAATCAGGAACTTACAGAAGGGATAATGGCGGTGAGGGAGGGATTCGAATCCTTGCAACAAAGCAAGGACTCGTTAAATATCAATAGGTTAAAGCAATCCGTAATAGTAAAAAGTGTCCATTTGGGTTATTAAAAGTGGTTATTGGTCAGTTTGGTGGACACTTTTTGGACACTTCAATAATCATTGATTCGCCTATGTAGACAGATGCCCCCGTTCAAGTTGGATTTAGGTGTCCACTAAAACGGGGGAAGATCAGGATGGAGGGGCGAAGCCCCGGAACGTACTGGAAATATTTGTTAGCTCTCTTACCCAAATTCTGTTCCGAAAAGCATGCTACTTGGAGAGTCCTCAAGCCTTATTATCGCTCGGTCTTCAAGATTAAAGTTAAGTTTCGCTTTCTCTATCTCTTCATCTGGAAAGGTTATTTCGTCTTCATTGAGGGTTATTATATATTGAACATTTCCCATTGAAATTAATTTTTCATCTAGATAATTCAACAAATTAATTCTTGTTTTATGTGATATGCCATGAAAAACACCATCATGAATCAGGAACTTAGGCAGTGATCTCTGAGCGAGGCAAGAATTGAGAAATAATGCTAGGTCGTACGCAAGTATTTTAAATCTTCCTTTTCCTAGAGAACTACTTCTGGGAACTTCAATAGATACATTGATAGGACTGCTTGCATGTGATCGTGCATCAAAACTTAAATGAGGCTTTACATCAGTATCTATGGTGTCTACTGAATTATCTACAATATCAAGAAAAATTTTCTTAGCAGATTCAAGCTGCTGAGTAATTTGATTTTTCTCTTTTACAATGTCAGCTACAATTCCAGTGGTTTCATTTCTTTTTTCGGCAATATTTAACTCAATATTATCAAGCTGAATTAAATATCCATTTTTCGAATCAAGTGAAGATTTTTCTTCTAGAAGCGTTTTGTATGCTGACTTTATAGAGTCGAAAGCATTTTGTTCGTCCAACCTTTTGTAAAGCAGGCCTCGTCTTGACTCCAACGAAATTATTTTCTCCTTTATACTACTTAGCTTTCTTGTATAATCACTTTCTCTTTTACTGAGAAATAGACTTCGATTTGCTACAAGATCTTCTCTAAATTGTATAACTTCATCAAATTCTTTTTTTATAAAATCCGAAAACTGAAGGCTTAACTCACCATAGAGATTGGTTATTCTATCTACATCAACATCAAGTGATATTTTTAAGCTCGCCTTAATGTCATTAAGTTTTTTTGAGATTGTGATATAATCTTTGTTTAGCTCTGTTATTTCCTTACTCAGAACACTGATTTCCTCTTCAGCAACAGAGTAACTGGAACCAAATTCAAATCGATCTAGACTTTCTTCAAAACTTGATATTTTTCTTTCTATATCATCAACTTCAGCTCTGAATGCTCCAACAGATTTATTTGAGCTCTCTGTTATTTGTTTTCTTACTCTAGTCTGGTCTGATTGAAACTGCTTTAATTCAACTTTAGACTGATCAAACTTCCATATGTTTGAATTATTAATACCTAGTAAATACATATTTAGAAATAATAATTCTGACTTCCTCTTGCCGACAGAAATAAACTTAATTACATCTTTTGCATCTCTTGCAAGAAATGAGTGATCATCTTGTATGAAAAAACTCATGATTGTTCTAAACCATGAAAGATCAAAAACACCTGAATACATATCATTTAAAGTACATATTCGAAATAATATAAGTTTCAGGTCAGCTTCATCATACTCAACGTAAGGCTTTACTGATTCTGAAAAATAGGCTATTTTTTTATTTTTAAAGTCTCTTTTTATTCTATAGCTTACTTCATTTAGTTTAAATTCGAGTGTTACTGTGTGATTCTTTAAAAAACTGTACTTCTCACTAAAAAAAGCAGCTTTCGGTCCATCAGCTAATAAACAATAGTCAATCAATTTGACTACTGTTGTTTTACCTATTCCATTAATATCCTTATCTTGATGTGTATACTCACCAAGAATAATATTTAAGCCATCTCTAAACTCTACTTCTTTAAACAGATTTGTTTCAGAATTTAACGATTTTAATTTAAACATAGTTGGCTACAACCTTATATTCTTGCATATCTATAAAGCCTAAAGAATATAATAGAGTTAAAGAATCAAAGAATTGGTCAGGAGTATATGAATCATTTTTTGATAAAAACTCTCTCATAAGAGTTTCAGTCACACTTTCACCTTGCTTTGACTTCAGTATTTCAAGGATATACGTTGCAATAACCACCATGTGGTCATTAAGATTCATTTCAATATGGGCATTGATCATACCCTTTTTTCCTCACTTGTTCTTTTTCCAAATAAGCACTGCTCAAAGAAGTAAAAAAGAACAGCTCTCATATGATACATATAGTAGTCGTCATTATACTTTTGGCTTGCTAGTATCTCACATGTCGTGTTTAAACGAGACGAGAACTCTCCTTTAGTCGAATTAAAAGTATTTCTAATCTTTGTTCTCAATGCCTGTATGGATTTTGGTTCTTGGTTTTGTATTATATTTTTCATCAATGAAAACAACTGTAAAAATTCTTCATACTCATCAATAAATGCATCATACTCTTCATCACTTAGATTAATTTCAGCCTTTTCCTCAATATATATTGGTTTCTGGTAAGGCGCTATTTTAGTTTCGTTATCGCTTACATTAATTAGGTCTTCAATTACAGTGCCAACCACATCATTTGATAAATAATGCGCAGGTATATCTAAGGATTGAAAAATTAAATTTATTTTTGACCATGTTTGCTTTCTTATTAGCTCTACTATTCCTTCTATGCATAAAGTTTTGGAGTTTGATTTTAAGCCATCTACATACTTTTGCATTGAAGACAAAAGTTCTAAGTTTGTAACTACCATCCAGCAAGGATGTGTTTTGATCCAATTTTCTTCATAAGATTTGTAATCACTTCCAACTTTTTTCTTAAAATCACTAAGTGAATAATTCTCTGGAGCATAGGCTGCAATTATCGTATTGTTATCAATTATTCCGTCTGAGCCTTGATCATGCTTTTGCTTTATCCTTGTGAATCTATCTTCATAGATCACTAAGAATATTTTATCTAGGCCATCTTGAAAATACGTTGCTTTGAGACTTTTAATTTTGTCCCTTAAAACTGATCTTGCAATATTATCCATAAATTTAATTATAAATGTTGATGTTTGCCCTTGACAATTGAGAGTAGTGTTACCCACGAAAAGTAGACACCTATTGTTAGATCCAATGAAGTGTCCAGTATTCGTGGGCAACTCGAAAGGCTAACGCCCTGTTAAGGTGTGAACAACGCAATACCAAAGCTCCCCCACACTACCTTAAACACTAAATGCAACGCATAGTAAAAATGCCATGCGTTTCGAATCACTCTTAAACAGATTGTTAGCTATCATTTCCCCCATCTTCATTTGGAATTACAACATCTTGAGAATCTATATCCTCGGTTGAATACACACTTTCCCCCTTAGTTGATGGGCTTACAGGTGGTGGTGGTGGTACTTTAACATTTTCTTCGTCACACATAATTGACTCCTCGATGTACTGTGACGGTTCGATTTTCTTGCCTATTTCAAGCAAGGTTTTATTGATTTCATTTAGTTTGCTGTTCTGAGATACATTCTGTATAGCGAATTCCTTTCTAGGAGAGGATGCATCTAAATCACAAATTGCAAATATGGAAGCTGCAATTGCTAAAGGAATGCTAGATAGAACTAGAAATACCAGTGCCTTTTGATTCCACTGTCTTCTTTTTTCATTAATATCTGAGTTGTGTGTGGCGCAAATGGAATAGGAGTTTAATAAGTACTCACTCATTTTATCTTCACGACATGGCACAGGAAAATTCTGATTATGGTCTTTATTGTATTGAACCATTTCCTTTTCGTACTCAGCAAATGATTTATATTTTTCATTTAGTCTGTCTGCTGAAGGAATAAGCTTGTACTCCATTCTTGTTAGTGTCTTGTACGAAAAGAATGACGAAATTGAGACCAGGTATAAGCAAAACAAAGTGAAAAAGTAAAAAAGTAAAATCAAGGCAGTATCTGATTTATAGTCTACAACCCTTACCATATAGGCAATAACTGCAAAAAAAACTGTATAAACAGCAAGATTTAGCTGCAACCTACCAAATATTGAGTTTCTAGTTTCAAGTTCATAGTAGTAATTCTCTTTGACAGTCTCTAAGAAAATACTTTTCAATGTATGCCTCTATTTTAACTTTTCCTGATTGCTAACGCCGCCTTAAGCGGAACAAAAACAGTTGGCTATACTTGTTGAGGTACAAAACAAAGCCAACTGTTTTTGTTCCGCTTCAAGGCATTGTTATGCACTATTTTAAACAATGCACGCCTTTGAAAAATCTGATAGATAATCAAAATAACCAGTTAATTGAAAATATCTATTTTCAAAATCTTCTTGACTTTCTCCCTGCTGACTTACAAAACTCCCATCACCAAGAACAAAGTCAGGAACTAAACTTTCATCAAGGTTAATATAATGACTACCAATGAGACCAAAGTCATTATGTAGTTTAATTCCTACTTCAAACAATGAATCAATATGCTCTTTATCTAAATCGAAACCAACTGGAGAGCATATTTTTTTCAATTCTTCCTTTGACCTTTCAAACACTTCCAATAGCGTTAAATTAAGATGCTTTTTAAAAGATTCAGCTAATAACTGCTCTAAATTATCACTAGTTACCTGAACCCCTTTTAATTGATATTCACTATGTAGAGAGTCCACAAGAAGTGAAAATATGGCTCCATGGTCAACATATTTCAATGCATTTTCATACGGTGCAATAAAATGTTCAAAATTAGCGTTTAACATATCTTTAGGTTTTAATGACATTATTATGTCATCAGGTAGGTTTAGTATTAATCGAGTTAGCTTAGCTGCAATATTATAAGCTTCTAATGCATCAGAAATAGTAAACGAATTTGATATTTTATGTGCTACCACTGAATACTCAACTAGATTCTCGTTATACAAGTCTGCCATCATTTCTTTTAATAGTTTGTTACTTTCTATTTTTCTATAAACGGGATCTTCGATAAGACCTATGACCCTTACTTTAGCGTTAAGCTCTTGAGCAACAGCCGAAGATTCCAAGAGCGAACAAAGACTAAAAGGAACCCTAGCAATCAACTCCCCGTTGTTATTTGCAAACCTTGTAAAAAATATGTTTCTATCAGTTGGTTTTCCATATTTATTAAACATTATTCCTGCTGAATAATTATACTTCCAAGGTGCTGATGTATTAGCTTTTGGGTTCGCAGTTGAATAATATTTAGGGAATTTAATATATTGCACTTTATCAAACAGTTCTAACTGCCGGTAAAAATGTGGCAACTCTGTCGATATGCCACTTTTCTCCGCTTCATAAAGATCATTTCTGCAATGGTAAATATCGCTTAGAAACCTCAGCCCCCATAGCGTTGAATGAGCGTCATACCAGTGTTTAACTTCATGATTTAGCAAAGGACCAAATTTAAGAATTGCTTGATGGTTCTCATCTATAGATTTACTAGTATCTGTAAATGCCAATAAGTCTTTTTTTTCTAAATCGTTTAATTCGATACACTGGCTAAAAAAACAATAAGAACCAGCGGCAGTGTAATTTGGAAGTGAATCGATTTGACTATTTCTTCCCGTTTTTCTTTTCAAATAACTCATTTAATGCCAAAATCCTGATTAAACACTCTATGTGCATAACGCTTTTTAGTGCGAATTCCGCTTTTTACTTTGAACATCCGCACGAATGAGTTCTCTTTGCAACTTTCAACTGATTAAAATTTATCGATTTTTTATACAATACTTAATTGAGCCTTACTTGCCATGTTCTGACAAGGCGAGAATTAGTATTAATCGAGAATTGTGGGTGCACTATATACTCTGGAAATTCACCAAAATCACCGATTTCTTATTATAACTGTATGCTCATACAGCTGATTGAGAGTGGTGACCATCAGGCACACTACCGTCCATCACTTGTTCTTCTGCCTTTTACTGACATCAGGGAGCAGGGTATGAAATAGCTCAACAACAATTTTTGTGATGAAATATTTTTCGATGGTGTTAACCGTTACCTATGAAAACCGGACTAAAGTATCAGTTAAAGCGTTAGAATTAAAGATAACCTTCACTATTCTTCCATCGTCTTCTACTTATAGCTCATCACTTGGCAATACAGGCTTTGCACCGCGTTTCCATTTACTGGCTCAACCTCAGTCCGGACTATGTTCAGGAGTTTGAGTCTATACGTCAGGTTTATTCTGAATGCCTACCTCCTGCTGAATACCGGTAATTTTGAACAACACCAGACTTAGTCCAATAAATCTGTTGCCTCTACGGACAAAACATTTTTTGGACACGTCCTTACCTGTCGTTCCTGGACAAATTACATTCAGCAAACGAGGTAAGACATCATGAAAACACTCACTAACTCAATGCTCTGCACCCTGATACATCTGACCAAAAACCAGCTTGAAACCAAGCGTCATGAAATCGCAGAACTGAGCCAATACACCACCAAGGTGATCCGCGAGAGTTATAATTCCGAAGTTGAAGAACTGGTAACCATTCTGGAAATCCTTCACAGCTTCCTGAAAAATCAGTCCTCATTGGAGCAACCGACTCGCTCTACCAAGAAATAACAGATGGGGGTTTATCCCCTTTCTGTTTTTTGTCTTTATATGCTGTACCCCAGCAGTATTCTTTCTTGGTAAGACTCCCGCAGTCTTTCAATCAGCTGATTTTCGGTCGTATTCTTTTTCTCGTAGTGCTGAGCAATATCGTCCCAGATTACGCTCCCCTGTAGCTCCCTGAGCACCCTTTTGAATTTCAGCCCTTTTCTTGCACAGGCCGACAGGAGATTACCAATATAGAGCTGGTAGTTCTTGCCTGAGAAGGACGTGGCTTTCTTGTAATACCGTTTGTAATGGAGGTTGTCTTTATAGGCGGATTCANTGTCGTTCCTGGACAAATTACATTCAGCAAACGAGGTAAGACATCATGAAAACACTCACTAACTCAATGCTCTGCACCCTGATACATCTGACCAAAAACCAGCTTGAAACCAAGCGTCATGAAATCGCAGAACTGAGCCAATACACCACCAAGGTGATCCGCGAGAGTTATAATTCCGAAGTTGAAGAACTGGTAACCATTCTGGAAATCCTTCACAGCTTCCTGAAAAATCAGTCCTCATTGGAGCAACCGACTCGCTCTACCAAGAAATAACAGATGGGGGTTTATCCCCTTTCTGTTTTTTGTCTTTATATGCTGTACCCCAGCAGTATTCTTTCTTGGTAAGACTCCCGCAGTCTTTCAATCAGCTGATTTTCGGTCGTATTCTTTTTCTCGTAGTGCTGAGCAATATCGTCCCAGATTACGCTCCCCTGTAGCTCCCTGAGCACCCTTTTGAATTTCAGCCCTTTTCTTGCACAGGCCGACAGGAGATTACCAATATAGAGCTGGTAGTTCTTGCCTGAGAAGGACGTGGCTTTCTTGTAATACCGTTTGTAATGGAGGTTGTCTTTATAGGCGGATTCAGGGTATTTGAATACGATATCTTCCAGCAGGATTGTCCAAATGGGGTCAAGGTAGTTGCTGTTGTATTTGAGCTTGAAGGATCTCAGACCGTATTGCCAGAGTGCCTGTATATGTTTGATGACCTCAGTGTAGGTGTTCATTTTGACGCCGATTTCACCGGTTTCTTTATTGCAGGTTCCCAGGGCAAATTGCTGGATCACTGAGTGGTGGAATCGTACCTCAAACCGGAAGACATCAGACTCAGGATCATAGCCACTGGAGCCGTCATCCAGTTTGGTGCTCTCCTGCCATTTGTGTTCCATGTAGTCGAACTTATCAATATCCCTCGCCTGTATGGTCTTGTTGTAGATCGCCAGCTGTACTGCACCCGCAGAGCCAAACTTGAAGGACTGGGCACGATCATAGACACAGGAGACATCCGATACGGTGAATTCCGCTTTATCAATCCCAAAGTAATTGGAGACCCGTCTGGATTTACAAGTCATTCTCTCTGACAGGTCGTTATCCGGTTTCCATCCCTGTACATCTACCGCCAGATGAATAGCGGGATAATGGGGTTCAGCACATCTGAGTATTTTCTTGGCAATGTTCGCCAGGAATTGATCCACCTTTTTCGGGGATCGGTTATCCAGGAACCACGGAGAGCATTCTATTTTCAGATGGGAACCAATGGATTCTGCCCTTGAGTGGAACATTTTGCAGAAGATGATCACCCCCAGTTGATTATTCTGGAGCCGGTACTGATAACCCGATGCCTTACCACTCTTGCCCAGTATCCAGTCATGGCCAACAAATCGAAAGGTTTTCTCCCCAAAACTCAGTGAGTCCTCGATATCCGTCAGGAAATCCAGATTCATGGCTCCTTTGAACAGTTGTCGTAAGGTATCCACATAGGTTCCTACTATCTGGAAGTTCTCAAGATAGAGATCCTGCACTTTCCCAAATTTGGGGTGAACGAACAGAAGTCCCTTATCCTGTTGATTTGTGGTCTTACCATCCTCTGATGGTTCATAACGATCCAAATGTTTCATATCAAAAATCCTTTTTATAACTTTTCGTTTTTCACTACCCTTTTTTAATGACGTGCTACAGGAACGTCCGCCTGTGCGGGCTGCGCTGCGCGTGTCAGCCTCGCACAGTGCATGGCTCAGAGTTCGTCATAGGGCTCGATCTCCCGTCGGTTGCTGCGGCGACTGTTCCGGTCGTGTCGTTTATCCGAGAGTGTTTCGTCAAAGTAGCCATTGTGGACAATGGCTTTGCACAGGTAGTCCGGCACATCCATGCGAGTCACCCGCTGGGAGTAACAGATGCAGACCTCCTGTTCGGTGCCTTCCCGCCAGAGCACACAGTTCTGGGGTTTCGGGAAAGAACGGGGTTTGGTGAGGTGATCGTAGACCGGAGCCGTATGTGTGATGCCGACGATCCTCGGCTTGCGCTCTTCCAGATACTGCTCACGGCTTTGAGGTTCGGTGTCAGCAACCGGCAATAGAGAACCGGAGGGTTCCGGTGCTGGTGCGGCTTCGCCTTGTTGATCAGGGGTAAGCGTGGTGTAACCGAGATAGAGTGCAAAGCCGACAGCACCGAGCAGCATCGGGATCAGCCAGATCACCGGCGGCAAGCTCAGCTTGTGGGTGTGCTCAAACGCCGAGAAGTAGACCCCGAAGTATTTCTTGGGTTTGCCAGTGACGGACTTGCGCCCTTCTTTCTTGGCAAAGTGATCATCAGGATCAACGCACTTGTCCCAGGTGAATCGGGTGACTTTGGAGGAACCCCAGAAATTGAAGTAGTGGGTATGGTGTCCGCACAGCCTTCTCAGGTGCACATCGAGAAAGTTCGGATGCTGGGTAATCAGGATTACATCGAAACTGTCATGGCGATGCTTCTCAAAGCGTGACGCATACAAAGGAACTTTGTCTTTGCCGGAGCGTACCGGAAAGAACTCCTGTGCCTCATCAATGACCAGCACCGAGTAGCCTTGCAGATCAAACCATTGGTGGGGATCGGGGAAATGTGTCCAGTGCAGGTTCAGATGCTCGAAGTCCTTGAAAGTGAGTTCCACCCCTTCAGGTGCATTCTTCTCGATCTCAGAGACCTTCTGTACCTGTGAAGCTGGATAGCAGACTTTGACCCACTTCAGCCATTGCCTCAGTGGATCATGCTGCTGAAATGCCTGTTCCAGAAATGGCGCATCTTCCAGCGTTACAAACCGCTTTTGTTCATGAATGGGCTGGATCATCGGAGCGATGACTGACTTCTGATTCTTGGTCAGCGACGGTAGATAGATGTCGTAGAAAAACGCCTGAAAGGTCTGGCACTGCTGATAGTTCAGCAGGTTCAGTTTGATGTTGTTGTAGAACTTGGGTCTGCCAGCGTATTTCTTATCGGTGCAGACGGTTTTGAAACAGTTCAGGCTTTTGCTGGCACCTGGTCTGCCGGTAATGAAGTGAAGCATCGCACTTGTCCCTTTTCTCCTGTGGTCATCCTTGCGGATTGTTAATGACTGCTGATTTTGGGTTCCGCAGAAAACCGAGTTCTTTTCAGGAAAAGAACACCGTTTCCAGCGGCTCAATAGACAGCGTTAACAACCCGTGGTTCAGGACTAGCCACCAAAGCCTTTCCAGAAGGAAACGCTTTGTTTTGGCCGTCCATTGAAATAGGAGACACCCTTGATCACCATGATCACGGTGATAAACGACAGTGCGATATTGACCGCTTTGGGGATGCCAAGCAGAGAAAGCATTTGGAACATGGCCACTGGCATACCATCAAAGTTGGCCTGTATCTGCTCGCCCAGATAATCCACCATGATATCCAAGCCAAAATAGGTGACCACGCCTACCCCAAGCCCTCGCAGTAATAGCCATGCGATGGGAACAATGGTGGAAACAATGAAAGTCAGTATGTAGCCCATAATCTGCTCCTATCCGTTGCCGAGAGACTTGGCCAATATCACCGCCATTGAGAACCAGGTGGCGAAGAGAATGAACCATGAGATATAGGAAGCCAGGTCACATAATGGAGTCAGGGCAAATTCAAACTCAGCACCGAGGACAGTAAAGCTAATCGGATCGGGGCATTGACTGTCAGAGGTAACGTACTCATCGGTTTCCAGAAAGTCTTCAACATGGATTTCCAGCGTATCCCCCGGTAGTGATCCCAATGGAGACATGTTTGGGTTGTTGCTGATGATAGAGTTGATTTCACCGTCATTATATTGCGAGAGGCACAGCTGCTTCTTCTCCATTCGAGCAATGGCGCACTGAATCGCATCACCAGAACAGGTCACTTCTTTATCGCATTCAAAGCCAGAGAATGCCGATTTGGGGTTGTCGTTCTCTGCCTGCTTTTCGGCTTGCTGGCGAATACCGGTTTCTTTGACGATTTGCTGGACAGTTTGTGCTTCGGGTGTGTTATCCGTGAGATCCTGCTGATCAAGAATATCATCCGAACTGTTGCCATTAGCATTGCCACCATTGGCAGGATGATCAGCAGAATTTGGGTCAACGACATCACCTTCAGGGTAGGTGCAAAGGTATTCACCGTTGACATATTTGCAGTTGCTATAGGCATTCTTTTCAAAGCAGACCACTTCACCATTAAAGGTTCCGCAGTTGAACTTATCTTCTCTTGTTTCGTTATCAATACAGACAGGAACCCCATTCACCAGCTTGCAGGTTTGATCAGCACTGATACACACCTGAGTGTACCCATCCGTTCGGCAAGGCAGTTCATCTTCATTGATTTCGGTGTATTCGCTGATACCGGCTAACTGAGTCGTTTCTTCATTACTGGTACAAGCCCCACCAGTTGGAATGTATTCATAAGCGATGGGAGCCAGTGCGTTGTCATAGTCACGGAACCCTCCCAGTGAGGTATAGCTGCACTGGTTGTAACAAGCCGTTTGAGCATTGGTGGAACTGGTGATTGGTTTTGCTGTTAAGCATGACGAAGTACAGGAACCGGTTTCGTCATACACCTCGCACTCAGGCGGTGTACTGAAATTGTAGAGCGCAGTGAAGCTTGAAGACTGGTCATCGGGAGGACAGTAGTTGTATAGGGTGCTGTTCGGATAAGGGCTTAAACCATTATGAACATGGGACAGCAAACGGACTGAGTAGGTTGAGCCAGAGTTATGGGAATAGGTTTGACCGATTGGCGAATTACAGTCAGCACCACCAGGCTGATAAGAATAGGAGTCCAAACTGAAAGCAGAAAGCAAAATAACCAGTAAAAGTAGTTTCATGGCCGCATAGCCCAGACAGCCACAAGGACAACCAGCACATAGAACCATCCATAGTCTGGAACCCACATCGCCTGATCATCCTTATAAAATTGTTAATAAAAGACGGGAGAACGAGCCTCCCGCCAACCCATGCAAACAGGTCTCAGCCGAAAATCGCGCCTTTGACCCACTTGAACACCACGGCAAGTGCCGCCACGCCAATCAATGCAGTACCCACAGCGGTAATCGCTGTCGAACCATCGGTTGAAATGGCAGTAGTGGCTGCTGACACATCAATCTCGGCAAAGGCACTGGATGCCATTGCTGAAGTTGCCAGCAGGAGTGCAAGGTGTTTTAGCTTCTTCATGGCTAATCTCCTTGTTGGTTAACGTAATTGACGAAGGATCAGGGCAAAGATAAATCCGATGACCAGCAACAGGAGAGTTGCGCTGATCAGGGCATCCGCCTGTTCTTTCGTCAGCCCAGTCGATGCAGGGATCGCCTGCACCTCTTCAAGCGTGATGGTGGCGGACTCACCAGAGCAGGTAATCTGCCCTTCTGAATCCGAACTAAAGCCATCACACAGAAGCAGTTGCATTATTTAACCGCCTTTTCTAATGCCGGTTTTTTAATGCCAAGAATCTTGATAGAGATTCGTTGTTTTGAACCGGACATCACTTTGGTTCGAAACTCATACGGCTTTAAGGGTTGCAGTGATTGAAAATCAACGAGCTTTTCATAATCAGAACTGCAAATCATGACATCCAAACCAAAAATGTTTGGATCATCATCCTCACCGGTTCCAGAAAGAAAAACCTTTAAGTAGCGTGAGCTTTCAAACTCGGTAACTTTAGCTCCCAGGTAGAGAGCCTTGACGGTGGTTTCCATTTTTTATTTTCTCCTTTTTTGGTTCACCTGTGTTGAATTAAATACACAGATTTCCAAATGCGCAATAGGTGAAAATAAACTTTCTAACACTGACCTATAACCACTTAAAACAACCAAAATGAATTTTTAATTTTTGCTTTGGAGCCTTACCATTATGCTTTCAATTTTTTTATGGCGATGGGGAAAATCGCCAAAAAAAGTGAAGCACAATGGCATCCAAAGCAATAATTAAAATTCATTGCCTTGATCGTTTGATGGATTCCTCAACATCCAGAAACCAGACGGAGTTTTCTGATTGAATGTAACGGGCATATTCAACCCATGACAGGGTATTGCAGAATATATACGGTAAATCAGCCTGAAGCTTCAAAGCCTCATCTACTTGCTGGGAAAGTCTTTCTGTGGAATCGTGCGCTTGTTTTCTGCGTCCTCGCTTCAAAAAAAGGCTCTCTAAAGACAGGTAAGACCATGTATTTCAAGCTATAATTACAGATGTTTTAGAGCTTTATTGCAGTGAGTATCAGTCATCATTATCGAGCTTGGCTTTCAACTTGCGGATATCGATTAAACGACGTTTCCCCATTTTTATCGTGGGAATTCTGTTGTCCTTAATCCAAGTTCGGACTGTTTCAGCAGATACTCCGACCCGTTGGGCAAAGGACTCAACTGACTGTATAAAATATTCTCCATCATTTGGCTCTATCATTGATCAACGTTCCATGTCGATTTAAGGAAACAATAGGAATACATAATCAATTATTAAAAATCAACATTTTTTAACCAATAAATATGTAAAAAGTATTTTTTACATATTTATATACGGGAGATGTATATACGTTATATATGCACCGCATATACATCACATATGCATGTGTATATATAAAAAATATGCATACCTATACATAAAACATATACCTACATATATTTTGCTATCAAAAAGCCAAACTGAAAATCTACCAGATATTAAAAACATTTAATTGCTATCAAAAATAAATACAAAAATCATGTCTGCATATGCAGACAAAATTAGAAATAAATTAATTGCAATTAATTTTAACAAATCCAACAATATGAAATATTCCATAAGAAAATGGTTTTCATACAACTACCAGCCATACATACAATAGAAAACATATGCCCATCAGAAAAAATAACAACCAATGGAAAATTGATTTCCGAATTGGCAGCAAGCGATATCGTCATACCGCAAAAACAAAGCTGGAATGTATCCAGTATCGAGATAAGTGCATAGCCGAGAAAGATAAGGAAGCACCAGAGAAAGATGATCGCACTCTGAGAGAGCTCATTGATATATGGTATGAAGCCAGAGGCATCGAGCTGGCCGACAATGAGCGCACCCTGAAGAACCTGATTCGCTTCTGTGATGCACTGGGAAACCCGATAGCCAAAGAAGTCACTACAAGGGACTGGCACAAGTATAAGAAGAAAAAGAGAGAGGCAGGCATCGGTGACAAAACCCTGAACAACATTCTGGGCTATATAAATGCCGTTTATAACTTTCTATTCAGGAATGCCATCATTGGTTACTGCAATCCCTTTCAGCCCATAGAAAAGATCCGTACCCATGAGAAAGAGCTGATCTTCCTGAGCAGTGAAGAGATCCAGCTTCTATTCGAAGACATACAGAAGAACAGCAAAAGTCGCCATGTGATGATGATAACCAAGATTTGCCTGTCTACCGGTGCTCGCTGGGGAGAGATAGAGAGTCGGAAGGATCACCACTTCAAAAACAATCAGGTCTACCTGACCTACACCAAGTCCAAGAAGAATCGAATCATTCCATTAGATGAAGCATTGTTCCAGGAAGTAAAGCAGCACATCAGGGACAAAGGCGAGTTCACCAACTGCCAGGAATCGTTCAGAAGGGCTTTACTGCGCTCTGGTGTCAGAACCGTGAGAGGACAAGCCAGCCACGTTCTACGCCATACCTTTGCCAGCCACTTTATGATGAATGGTGGAAACATTCGGGTACTGCAAAGCATCCTCGGTCATGCCGACATCAAGATGACCATGAAATACGCGAAATTCAGCAAAGAACACCTAAACGACGCCGTAAGACTAAATCCATTAAGCAAAATGGACACATCTTGGACACATAGGTAATTTGGAACTATTGAGCTAGGATAAAAGGAAGGGAAATCAAGGAGTTAAGAAAGTAATATGGCGGTGAGGGAGGGATTCGAACCCTCGATACGGGTATAAGCCGTATACTCCCTTAGCAGGGGAGCGCCTTCAGCCTCTCGGCCACCTCACCGTTTTTAAATGGCGCGCTCGGGAGGATTCGAACCTCCGACCGCCTGGTTCGTAGCCAGGTACTCTATCCAGCTGAGCTACGAGCGCGTTGTTTGAAGCGATGTGAAAGATATTTGAATCGTTTTGATTCGTCAATCTTTTTCGTTGACTTGGCGCGCTCGGGAGGATTCGAACCTCCGACCGCCTGGTTCGTAGCCAGGTACTCTATCCAGCTGAGCTACGAGCGCCCTGCGTCAACGGAGGCAAACTATAGAGATTTCATTAGGTTGAGTCAAATACGGTTTTTACTAATCGAATAGAATTTATCCTGAGGATTCTGATCAACTGTCGCTATAAGCACGATATCGCCTTCAAAGTTTCATCTTGACTGAGTATTACCAAACGAGAAAATAGGAAGCGATGAGCACCAGTCACCGGTGAAAGCAATGAAAGTGATGTTACCTGTGCTTTCAACGGCGACAGGATCGAGAAAATATAAAGAGAAAGAAAGGATTTACAAAATAGCAGGCATAAAAAAACGGCAGATGGACTGCCGTTGATATGGCGCGCTCGGGAGGATTCGAACCTCCGACCGCCTGGTTCGTAGCCAGGTACTCTATCCAGCTGAGCTACGAGCGCGTTAAACTGAAAAATTATGGATTGAAGTCTGACCAACCTCATCAATTCAGTGGCGCGCATTATACATAAACAACCGTTCTATGTACAGCGTTGAGAGAACAAAATATCACCAATCAGTCTATCGAAGGCAACTGCCAGTCAATTGGCTGTATATCATGATGCACCAGATAATTATTGGCTTGTGAAAAGGGTCTGCTACCAAAGAAACCACGATAAGCAGAGAGTGGAGAAGGATGAACCGATTTCAGGACCAAATGTTTTCCAGTATCAATAAAGCGTCCTTTTTTTTGTGCATAACTGCCCCAGAGAATAAAGACAACGTTCTCTCTCTGCTCGTTCAATACAGCAACAATTCGATCAGTAAATGCTTCCCACCCCCTACCCTGGTGAGAAGCTGCCTGCTTATGCTCCACAGTCAAAACACTGTTTAGAAGCAGCACCCCTTGCTGGGCCCAATGTTCAAGAAAACCGTGCTTTGCCGGTGGAATCCCAAGATCAGATTCCAGCTCTTTGTACATATTAACCAGAGAAGGCGGAATCGCTACGTCCGGACATACTGAAAAACTGAGACCATGGGCCTGACCAGGACCGTGATAAGGGTCTTGCCCTATAATCACCACTTTAACCTGTTCAAAAGGGGTCAAGTCCATTGCACGAAAATATTCGCCACCCTTTGGATAAATCATTTTTCCCTGGGCTTTTTCATTTTGCAGAAAGCGACGAAGGGTCTGCATATACTCTTTGGTAAACTCATCCTGAAGCTTGACCTTCCAGGAAGGTTGCAATTTGATTTCTGGCATACCCGACCTCTTACCTCTCATCCAAATGATGCTGACAAATAATTACCCCCCAACTGCATAAGAGCCAACTACACTCTTTGCCACCGGATGCACTTTAGCACAGGAACACTTTTCCTAATAACAACCATGGCAATAAGCCATTGTTATGGATGATTCTTAATAAAATGCCAGCTTTCAACAAAGTATCAATCGGTGCTGCAGCAGTTTTAACCCTTGTTTTTACAAGTCAATCAGTCATCGCAAAACTGGAACGGAGGATGTCCATTGAGGTTGACGCCAATACTGTTCGCTTTGCGATTGCCGACGTGAATAACAATACTGATAAAGTCTATCGATATCTTGATTATGGCTCCCTGGATGCCGGTTTTTACAATGACCTTGCAGCCAGTGACAATCGGTTCTTTAGCAGTTGTATGTTCAAAAAAGCCCAGAATCTATTTCAAAAACTGCGAACCCGACAAGAGCATTTTAAAGCTATTAAAGTCAGGGCTATAGCAACTGATACATTCAGGGAGGCGCACAATGCTGAAGAGCTGGTACAAAAAATACGGCGTACTACAGGTATTGATATTCGGATTCTATCGCTTGAAGAAGAAGACCGTATGGACTTCTTTTCAGCGCTGAACGCAACAGACAACTCTGAAGCGCCTGTTGTATGGGATATAGGCAAAGAGCGCTTTCAACTGATTATTGCGGATCCTGAAGTGGGTCCATTTGCCCATAAAGGGGAGTTCGGCTCAGTAAACTTTATGGAGTACTTGAAAGAAGTCGTTCAAAATAAACCAGCAAAACTTTCGGGTTCATTATCCCCCATATCAACTGAAGAACTTGATGCCGCCATTAGTTTCGCTAAGTACCTTGCCCGTAGAACACCATCCATCATTCGCAGAGAACTGAAAAAAGAAAAGGTGCAGATCACGGCCATTGGTTCGGTGTTTCAGGAAAGCATTGCCGTTGATGTCACCATGAATGGCAAACTCCTGAACAAGGGAATACTCAAAAAATATATTCAGGAACAGCTACAAACAACCAATAAAACAAATGATTTAAGCCTATCAAATGCAATATTAGTACTTGGCTTTATGGAAGAGTTAGACATTAAAAGGCTGAATATATCAGATCACAACAGCACGCTTGGCATGCTCGAATTCCCTATTCTATGGCATTGAATAGTGCCTGCACTTCCATTCGGGATCGTCTGTCAATCAGACGATCCATCTATGAGTGGTCGAACTTTTATTTTTAGTGATAGATACCAAGCATCAACTCAATCTGACGTTTAAGCATTGCTCTTAGTTTGTTCGCTATCTCACCGTCAAAGCCTGCTATTAATCCCTGGTACTCAACGTGCAGTATGATACTACCGAACAGCTCGGCATCAATATCAGGATAATTAGAACCAATTTTTGTAAAGAAAGTTTCGAGGCTATCAAGAAAGAACTTCTGGTGACTGAAAGCGATGGGTCTGAGGTTTTCGTTACGAAGACATTCCTGCTGGAAAGCACGTTCTGCAATAAGATAGTCACGATGTTCACGCAGCTGAATCAGGACATACTCAATGGCAAGATCGCTAATCCGTTCAGCAAACACCTGGCGACTTGCGGCCTCTGAAGGCTCAAGTTCCTTCATGGCTATTTTCAACATACTGTCAGACTCTTCCCAGTATGCCTTAAATTTCTGAGCCCCCATCTCAACAAACAGTGTGAAGGTATCAGTAATCAGATCAGTAATATCTTTGAAGTAGTAGGTAGTTGCAGAAAGAGGAACATCCGCTTCCTTTGCAACCGCACGGTGACGGACACCCCGAACTCCATCTCTCACAACGATTCTTAATGCCGCCTCAAGAATTGTTCGACGACGCTGCTCACTATTGGCACGGCTGGTTTTACGCCCCTGGTATTTCAATTCCATACCACTGACGTGCTTACCAGAACCCTTCATGCCTTCTGATGGGGAATCCATTGTTGAAACCATATTAAGACTGCCTTACAGTTGCCTGATTGTTTTATAGCGTTCGTCCAGTACCATCGCTTGAACATGCATCTTAGTACAGAAATCAACCATCCGTCTAAAACCTGCCCCCGCAACTATTCAGGAGAGTCGGGCTGCCATAATTAGCAGCTATGCTCTATCTCCCTGTAACGCTCGATTGGACAGAGCAGCTGGTAAAATTCCCTGACATCACCAGTAAAGCGCATCAACTCAAATGCAGGTTCCAATCCTCAGATACTAGATGAGCAGGCTTAACCTGCTCATACTATGGACCCTGAAGAATCAACATCCCAAGGAATTGTGATAAGACTGTATCAGCCAATACTGCCAGATGAAAACGAAGACTCGCATCCCCTATGTAAACGATAAACTACATCGTCGAATAGAGCATTTGGCCAATACCAGTCAAATACCATTACTCCCAGTGCATCCATTTTATTGGGGACGCATATGCGGGAACAAAAGCACATCCCTGATAGAAGGCGCATCCGTGAATAGCATTACCAGCCGATCAATACCAATGCCCTCACCCGCTGTTGGTGGCAGGCCATATTCAAGAGCGTTGATGTAGTCCGCATCATAATGCATTGCCTCATCATCCCCGGCATCCTTTTCGGCTACCTGTTGCTTGAAGCGCTCTGCCTGGTCCTCAGAGTCATTCAACTCAGAGAAGCCATTAGCGATTTCGCGACCCCCCACAAAGAACTCAAAACGCTCGGTAACAAAGGGGTTGTCGTCATTTTTACGGGACAGAGGTGATACTTCAGTTGGATAATCCGTAATGAACGTTGGGTTCAACAGGTGATGCTCAACAGTTTCATCAAAAATTTCCATCTGAACTTTACCAAGCCCCCAGATCGGCTTCACATCGATGCCCAGCTTCTTGGCAACCTGAGCCGCAGACTCCAGATTATCAATATCCGAGGCATCAAGATCTGGGTTGAAATGCAAGATAGACTCAAAAACAGACATCCGCGCAAACGGCTTGCCAAAATCAATCATCTGCCCCTGGTACTCGAACTCAGTTTTACCCAGAACATCCTCAGCCAGCTGTTTCAGCATGGCTTCGGTATGATCCATCATATCGGTGTAATCCGCATAAGCCTGATAGAACTCAATCATTGTGAATTCCGGGTTATGTCTAGTAGACAGCCCCTCATTCCGGAAGTTCCGGTTAATCTCAAATACCCGTTCAAAACCACCAACGACAACACGCTTAAGGTATAGTTCCGGAGCAATACGCAGGTACATGTCGATATCCAGCGCATTATGATGGGTCACAAACGGTCTGGCCGTGGCACCGCCCGGAATCACCTGCAGCATTGGAGTCTCTACTTCCATAAAGTCCTGGCTTAAGAAGTAGCTGCGAATACCCTGAATGATTTTGGAGCGAATCCGGAAAGTTTCCCGGGACTGTTCACTGGTGATCAAGTCCACATAGCGCTGGCGATAGCGCTGCTCAGTGTCGGTCAGACCTTTATGCTTTTCTGGCAAAGGACGCAGGGATTTGGTCAGCAGCTGGACGGCACTCATGTCGACGTAAAGGTCACCTTTACCAGAGCGCTGGACAGTCCCTTCCACACCGATAATATCACCCAGGTCCCAGGTTTTGATCGATTCCAGGGTCTCTTTCGGCAGCTGCTTACGATTTACATAGAGCTGGATGCGGCCTGTCATATCCTGAAGCTCCATGAAAGCTCCACGGTTCAACATGATACGACCAGCTACTTTGACAGGGTGGCCCAGCGTTTCCAGACTTGCCTTATCGTGATCCTTAAACTGCGCCTGCAGTTCTCCGGCAAGGGAGTCACGACGGAACTTGTTCGGAAAAGCGACGCCCTTCTCCCGGATCGCAGCGAGCTTTTCCCGGCGCAGGGCTACCAGACGATTCTCTTCCTGGGCCTCTGCGACCCCTTCTTCAAACTGTTCTTCAGACATATGACGATCTTCCAGTACCGAATGGCAGTGGCCATCCGGAGTGATTCGATTACAGCCCTTTTTTCAGGCTCGCTTCAATGAACTTGTTGAGGTCACCATCCAATACAGACTGGGTATTTCGGGTTTCAACCCCTGTGCGCAAGTCCTTAATACGAGAGTCATCCAGTACATAAGAGCGAATCTGACTCCCCCAGCCGATATCCGACTTGGTATCTTCCATCGCCTGAGACTCCGCAGTTCTCTTCTGCATCTCCATCTCATACAGCTTGGCCTTCAGCTGCTGCATGGCCTTATCTTTATTCTGGTGCTGAGATCGCTGGTTCTGACACTGAACGACGATACCGCTCGGCGCGTGGGTAATACGGACAGCAGAATCAGTGGTATTGACGTGCTGACCACCCGCACCACTGGAGCGATAAGTATCGACACGCAGATCTGACGGATTGATTTCTATATCAATATTGTCATCAATTTCAGGAGAAACAAAGACGGAAGCAAAAGAGGTGTGACGGCGGTTACCCGAGTCAAACGGTGATTTACGAACCAACCGATGAACCCCTATTTCAGTTCTCAGCCAACCAAAGGCATAATCCCCGATAAATTGAACCGTTGCAGATTTGATGCCGGCCACTTCACCCGCGGAGACTTCAATGATTTCAGTTTTGAAACCATTAGCCTCACCCCAGCGCAAGTACATTCTCAGGAGCATGTTGGCCCAGTCCTGAGCCTCTGTACCGCCAGATCCCGCCTGAATATCAACAAAGGCACTGTTTGGATCCATCTCACCGGAGAACATACGACGAAACTCGAGTACTTCAAGTTTCTGGTTAAGCTCATCCAGTTCATCCACCACACCCTGAACACCGTCTTCGTCTTCTTCTTCTACCGACATTTGCAACAGTTCTTCAGAGTCCACCAGGCCACTGGTCAGCTCATCGATGGTGGACACGATGGCTTCCAATGTTGAGCGTTCTTTACCCAGCTTCTGAGCATACTCAGGATCATTCCAGACGTTCGGGTCTTCCAGCTCCCGCTCTACTTCCTGCAACCGCTCACTTTTGTGAGCGTAGTCAAAGATACCCCCTAAGCACGTCAGTACGCGCCGTCAGGTCCTTGATACGCTCCTTTATGGGATTGACTTCAAACATTGCCCTATATCACTCGCTCTTGTCAGGTGCACCCGGCACCAACACTCATATACTGCATAGCTCCATCAAGAGACAACGTGTATTTGCTCTTCAGAAAACTATGGGAACGGAGAATGACAGCATGTAGCTGTTCATGAAACATGACAGGCTGACCTCTACAAGGCCATTACCAAAACCTGTAATACAACTGAACGATTCTACAACAATAGCCTGTTCGTTGGAATTGCTCGGCAGGCGAGACCTTTATATACGTTTTTATTCATTGGAAGCCACAGACCTGATTCTGTTGACATGAGGCTCCAAACCCAACCAGACGCGCAGCCTGGCTTGAGCTGAGGCAGGAGCCTTACGTCAACAGAACCCAGGGGACGTTAATAACTGGCCCTTCCGGGTTGGTCATACAAGTACTTATGCCCTGTCGAACACCTTGAACAGGGAACCAGGAAGTGCTTTGAATGTCAAAATCACACTTACATATAAAAAATTCTGGCGACTAAAACCAAAATAAATCACAAGAGGCGTGCTATGAAGTGGATACCCACCCCATATCGATTTTTATCAGCACTGATTCTGATCTTTTTGCTTTTTCCAAGCATTCACACTTTGGCTTTCTCCTTTAGCAAAGAAAGTTTCTGCTCTGCAGCTTCTGAACTTATGGAAGCTGTTGAAGAAGAGGATATCGACGAAGAAAACGAAGGCAATGCTATAAAGAAGTACGATTACATGCCCTACCAGCTCCGCGTTACTCCGGATGGTGATATAAAAAATTGCCTGCAAAACTGATAGTGCCGCTTTTGACTGAACCTCCAACGATACAATGAACTGCCCCCATCAAACCCGAACCGTCAGTGCTATCTTACCAGTGTAGATACCCCCCCTTTTGCGGCATACATTGCTGACTACTGCATTGACTCGTGTCATGTCTTCAAACTACGCCTTTACTCTGCAGTAGGGTAAACTCCTGCCCACTCTTTTACCCTCACCAGTAGCCAGACGTACAAAGCCAAGCTGTATGTATACACTGCAAACACTAGAACAGCATGACTTCAAGCCTGGATACTTAACAAATTGAGCACTCTGCATTATGTCACGCGACACCTTCTTGAATGACTCAATGGCACTGGTAGCAGATATCGGTGGCACAAACGCGAGATTTGCCCTCTCACTGAATGGACAGCTTCAAGCAGATTCGGTGGAAGTGCTGGCTTGTAACGATTTTGAGAACCTGGATCATGCTGTCAGCCATTACCTGGCGATTCAGCAGGTAGCAGTGGATCATGCCTGTATGGCATTTGCCTGTCCGGTGAGTGGCCAGCAGATAAAAATGACCAATAATCACTGGGCTTTTAACAAGTCTGAAATGAAAGAGTCATTAAGACTACAGTCTTTCAAAGTGATTAATGATTTTACTGCCCAGGCTCTGGCGCTGCCGGCTCTACCCGAAAATTCCCTGATCAAGGTTGGCAATGGAGAATCGATTGAAGGGGCCACCAAACTGATTATTGGGCCAGGTACCGGCCTGGGTGTTGCGGCACTGAAGAAAGTAGGTGAACACTGGCTGCCTCTACCGGGTGAAGGCGGACATGCGGCATTCTCTCCTATTTCCTCCATGGATAATGAGATTCTCAACATTCTTCAGCAGAAGCTGGGCTATGTTTCCTGGGAGTCGGTACTTTGTGGTTCAGGTATTGAACTGCTATTCGAAGCCCATAGCACTTTGTCGGGCCAAGTGAAGAAGCTCAAAAATCATGAAATCACTGCTCAGGCACTTAGTGGCGATCCCCTTTGCAAACAAACCTTACTGCATTTCTGTGAGCTTTTGGGCAGAGCTGCCAGTAACGCAGCATTGACGACTGGAGCCCAAGGTGGTGTTTATATTGCCGGTGGTATTATTCCCCGCTTTCCGGAGTTTTTTGCCCAGTCGGATTTCCGTAAGTCCTTTGAAATTAATGACAAGATGGTGAGCTATCTGGCGGCCATTCCCACCAGCCTGATTATTCATGATAACCCTGGCCTGACAGGTGCCTGTGAAGCACTGGGCAACCCGCTGATTCCATAATAAAGAAACAGGCTCTTAACTTAATTGGAGCCTGTATTATCAATCAAGATACCCGTTGAAACGATACTAACGAACAACGCAGGTATCCGCAGGGTACAAAAAATGGCTCTAGACATCCCGTACTGACTCCAAAGCTCTAGCACTTCTTTGCTTATTAAGTCTTTGGCTATAAGTTGCTTTACTGACCGTATCATCAGAAATACTTCTCAAAAACGACACAGATGACTCCCAACTATCTTCAGCAGCTTTAATGTCCGCTCTATATTTTCTTTCTTTTTCGGATTCTGAAAACATTTTCTTATCGTCTCTGCGCATTTTATCAGTATCTAGCTTCGTAAAATAGGTACTACGAATGCCATGTTTGCTCAATAGCTGGTTTAATTCTTGTTCAACTGCGTTTGCTGAAACTCTTTGCATGTAGCCTTTTCTACAATCACCAATATCCCTCTGCGCAATATCGACTTTAGCCTCAGCCCTTTTCACGATCCTTTCCTCAACGTCCTTAACTTTTCTATCTGCTTTTTCACGAACTTTATCATTCATACTTTTTGCCCAATCATCCATTTTTCGGCCTACTCCCTTATCTACCCGCTCTTTCACTTCTCTTTCAATTAATGAATGGTGTGCAGAAGAGGAAAATTTCTTATGTACAGTCTGTTGAAACTTATGACTTTCTTGTTCTGTTTTTCGAGTCACAACATCTGCTTGCTTTTGTGCTAAATATGAGGCCTTAGCTTGACACTTGCCAAGTGACACATCCATTTTTAAAGCGATAGAATCGGATCCACCTTGTTTTGACATTACAGCGCCTGAAGCTTCCCAATCACCATCAAAAGAAGGAGCCTTATCTCTGTAAAAATGAAGTAATCCGTCGAATGTTTCGTCTTCTGGTGGTTCTATTCCCTCATCCATCATCAAATCACGTAAAGCAGACTTTCTCTGATCAAGCATCAGCTTACCTGACTTCAGGTTAGTCATTTCATCCACCATTTCAGAAAACTCTTCATCACTCTCAACGTCATTAACTACTTTGTCTACAAATTTTTCATCTGGGGATTTATTAACAAACCTTATGCCGAATTGCTGATAACTTACCGCCTCTTCAACTCTAGTCTTCCATACTCCTTTGACTTTTGTACGAAAGTCTTGAGTCAAGCTGTACTTTATTCTTTCCTTGATTGCTCTCTCTTCTTTTTTATTTTCAGAGATATACTCACCTATTCTTCTAGATAGTAATTGATTATCAGCTGGGCATCTTCGCATTAATGTGGTTACTCGATCCAACTTTTCAGCTGTAGATATCTCTCTCCCACTTTTAATCAGCGCATCAAGCTGAGTTTCAACAACCAAAGCTTCATGTGCCGTATACCCCACAGATGCTAAATCATTAGCAGTCAGTACAGCATTATTAATCATCTCCGGTATTTCATACCAATCATGATTTCTGGACTCAGTTATTACTTCCAATCTTTTGAAGTCAGCTGCAGTCATTGACGCCCTAAACTGTGGTTTAGCACTACATACAGGAAGTACACATGCCTGACCAATAACAGAGGATTTTTCATCGGCTCTTTTTTTAGCAACAACTTCACACAATGGTTTAGCGCCCTTCTCTATCACTTTACATTTCTCAAGCTTTTTATTTTTACCAAAAACAGGTTCTTTTCTATCAGTCATCGTTACCAGATCTTCTGGGTTAGCCTCATCCTCATGATACATGGCCGAAAGGAAGGCTCGATACTCAAAGCATTCTGGCTTTAGCTTACTCGAGGAGATGTCACACAAAAAAGAAACCTTACTCGCTGAAACATGAGGATCTCGATCATAATTTGGAAGTAAACTCACTAAGCCATGAAGAGAGATAGCATAAGTTTCAACCTTTGATATTGAATACTCTTTGCGTGTTTCAAGGTAAAAACTCATTGCCTTATCATAAATAAATCTCTCAGGAAGCACATCTCTCAAACCATCACAGAGCATTACAAAAGCATTGATATTTGTCGGTTCACAGCTTAAATCTAATTTCTGAAATATTGCAGCAACCTTGCTCTTCTCGGCTTGAGTCTTTGAATGCTCAGCAGCAATACACATCACCTGAAGTGCCTTCACAGGAAGAACGGTATGGTCAACACATGGATTTTTTAATAGATACTGTAGATAGTTTGTAGCACGCAACCGATTAACAAAATCGGTCGCAGACATTTTCCCTATAGACAGTTGTCTAGCAAATGTATCCATTAATACAGTATTCGACTCACTTCCCCCGAACTGACCTATTTCATCAATCATTCCTTCCTGTGAAAGAGCTTCCATAGGTTCAGAATCCGCCATAAGCCTTAGTCTTGTCAGAGGTGGAAGCATCGCTTCCGGGTCTTCCATTAACTGACCTATGTATAAACGAAATTGCGCACACCAAACTCTGGTTAATCCTTGAGATACCTGCTCTGGTGATAAAGTTCGTGACTCATCAACTGACTCCGCCTCATTGCCCCCTTCAACAACAACCAGTTCAGGAAATGGCTCAGATACCAACACATGCCCTGTATCAATAACAGAGCTTTCTCTTTCAGGATTGCCCCGTTGTTTCTGAGGTAAGGCTTCCAAAGTCACACTTTGAACACTCTCCGTGTCTAGTATACATGCCTCAAATTTCACTTCTGGTGAAGACTCATCCTCCATATATGTCTGAGTGGCGTGACGTTTCATTTGAACAACCGGTTGGCTTTCAAATCTATCCACTTCATCAGCCCATGGGATATCACCACATTTTTCTGCTTCTACATCAGAAGACTCTAGCTTCTTATCAACTAATGCTTCGCCTTCCTGGGGTTCACCGACTAAATCCGGCAGGTCATCAGGAACATGATGAACTTCAGCAGTGACCGTAATAAGGCTTGGCAACGCCTGTTGATCCTGTTGAGGCTCTTCCGCTTTGGTGTATTCTATCGCACCTGCACATTGCGAGGCATACTCTCCTTCAGAAACCTCAGCAAGGCTGTTATCTTCAGAAACCTTTTTGACCTTAGTCCCCATCTTTTCCTGCACTAGACGATCAACATGGTTTGAATAAATACTTGTCAAGTGAGCAAGGTATTTAGGAAAATCTTTCATATCTACTGTGTAACTAATGGCCCTGCAAATCACAGCTACTATATGGTTATAGAAATTTGCATCCTGTCGATTATGTACTGCAATGTCTCCAAGCCCATTTAAAACTTCACTAAGCTGCCTTAAAGCCTCATCAACTTCATTCTGGTTTTCAAGAGAACCATAGGAATGGTTATGCATCTGACCACAGTACTCATTAAAAACCAACACTATTTTAGCTTGACTAAAGGGCATCGTGAGATGATCAGGAAGCCAGCTCTGAGGCATTTCATCTCTAAGCCTTAAATCCAAAGCCAAAGCCTGAGCAAATGTCATCAATTTAGAATTTTCTCTTATAAAGGGATAAACATATCCCATTCCAATATGCTCTTTAATTGTCTTTATATAATCATCTGGATTTACTAAGCTTCTTTCCGGCTCTGAAAATGATGGCGTTAACTGTGTAATCGTAGAATAAAAAGACCGATATTCATGAGCAACATTTTCCAACCTTTGTTCTTCTCTATCTAGTAATCTATGATCCTCCCAATAATGTCCATATATAAGCTCTCTTAAAGCAGTATGACTCACTAAATCATCGGATGAGAGCAATGATCTTAAACCACCACGAAAGTCAAACCTGGGCAAATAATAGTGCAAGTGATCCCTGAAATCAGCACCTGCTTTTTCCGCCTCATTCTTATGCATCAAGTTTTCTGGATGAGGACCTAGATATTGATGTCGTGCATATTCTGCAAGTTTACTTCTTACCAACCCTGAAGAAAATGGCCTTTCAGGAAGACTCAGAACATCATCCAAATTTTCAGCCCACTTTAAATCCCCAATATAGGCACCAATTTTCAGTTGAATTTCACGCTCCAATCCTCTAAGAGCTTGTCCTCCATCAAAATCAAATAATGCATCGTCAGAAGCATCACATGGAACCACTTCGTGAGAAGATGTATCAGCTCTCTCTTTTGTAGAAGCGTCATACGAAGTCAAACAAGTAGTATGAGTTGCTATTTCAGATGCGGCCTCCGGAATACATTCTTTAAAGCTTGATTCTGCTGCCACTTCGCACTGCGCTTCTGCATGCCAGTGACTACTTTCAGACAGAGTACCATGAGCAAGAGTTTCGTCAGTTATCGCTTCACAAGAAACAGGCACTACTGATAATTCTTCGGGTTTATTTGATTTTTGAGCACTAGCCTCTGAAATGCGTCTCATTAGAGATGACAACATTCTTTTTAAATTTTCTGCGTCCAGTTTCTTTGTCTGATCTGCCGGAACCATCATCCTATTTTTGATAGTAAGATGTTCGTCCAATTTAATTAAATTCCTTCTATCCAAATATTGATAGTGCTTCCTTTCTAATTCATAGTCTGTAACTTTTAAATTATGAACATCATGATCTACCTGAGTCACTTCGAGCCCAAGCCAGTTAGCAACCTTATCCTCTGGTCTTGCAAGGTTACTGCCCTCCACAAATCCGGCCAAATCACTTTTATCTAAAGCATACTGAAGATCAGCATTACACTTTAAAGAATGAGGATCAGATGATCCGGATGGAACTACAGAATTCACCTCTGAGCTGTGTATACTTTCCAAGCCTCTTTCAGTCGCTTCTTGATAATCATCAACCGTCCATCTCGGTTGGTTTCCGAAGTTACCCATTGGAATCATTAGAAAGTTCCTAATTAACAAAGACTATAATTATTAATTTTTGATAATTTCAAAACTGATAATATTTCATTCGCCAAAAATATTAAACAATTAAATATTTAAAGCAATAAACACAGAATTTAATTAGAATAGACGTACAAAGAAACAAACCGTACCATATACTTATACTTAAAACCTAACATCCTTTCACCCGACATACTGAAGCATTCAGTAATATACCACCACAACTACCAGTTTACAGATAGCAGCTACTAATTACTGACCACCATCTACTTTTTCAGCCTTAAAAAGCAGTCTACACTAAAATAATAACGTTTTATCGGATGGAAGGGATTCTATATATGGCCAAAGGAATTGGTGGTATTGGAGCAGCATTAAACTGGGTTCAAAAAAAAATTTCTCTCGCAATAAATAAAGGTGGGAACGCGTCCAAATCAGGAAAAGTATTCAAGACTGAAGGAAAGAATTACATTAACCCCTTAAAAAACATAAAACCCAATAAAAAACATCAATTTATAAACAAACGCAAGACTGAACAAGTACCTGCTCATGCCTCACTACCATCAACAAGGCCACCAGCAGCAACCGGAAAAACAGGTTCAGGATCTATCGATCAGTCGCTTAACGAATTACGCCAGAGCTTACAGCAGCTTAGGACAACACAGAGCAGCCAGATGGCATGGGTACAGAAAGCAGAAAGTAATAAGAAAACAGTCGGAGGTCAGTTTCAAAAAGCCTACGGAGCAGCAGGTCTTAGCCATCAAGAAGCGTTACAATCACCACGATTTGAAAGCCAAAAACAACGTTTCCACCATGCTGTAAAACAGCAAAAATTAGCAATGGACACCCTAAATCAAACTAACACCAGGATTAAGCTAATAGAAACTCAAATTAATAACATTGAAAAATTACATAGTTTTAAAGACAAAATAGATGCTCAAATGGATAATTTAGAAAAATTACATAGTCTTGGCCAGGTAAGAATTATTAAACCCGTTAACAGTTAATTAAAAAGAGCACAACAAAAATATGGGGTAAGAGATTAATACAATGTATTGCCATTTAAAGTCTAATAGAACGGAATTGATTTTAGACATTTATAAAATGACAGTGCCTGACTTATAAATAATACCATCAACAAACAACTTCGCCATAGTATATATAGTCTGCATTGGGTTAGCTCCACAGGACGTCGGAAAAATACTGCCATCAACAATGTATAGGTTTGAAATTTCCTGGCCAGACTTCTGATTCCAAACCCTGAAGTTTTTTGATACTACCGATGTTTGAGCATTACTCCCCATCTTATTACTGGCCTGCAAGTGGGCAGAGGAAATAAAGTTCTGATTGGGTATAAATTTCATATTGCTCACCGCCTCCTCCACTTGAGTGATATCCGAGAGGGAAAGGTATACTGATTCATTCGTCAGCACTGGCTCACTGGAAAGCAGTTCAACTTTTTTAGCCGATGCCTTAAATGCAATTCTAAGACCTGTTTTCAACCCTTCTTTAAATCGCTTTATTGAGTCATTGCTGAATGAATAAGCAATGTCAACGCTGTCTGTTTCGGGGTTGATAAAAATGCGGTTTTTTTCTTCTGGCTCATCCACCAGCATCACACCAAACCCGCCATAATGGGCAAAGTTCTCTGTCATGCTGAAGATCTGTTGACCACTTCCTGGGTGCAACAGAGCACCAAAGTCTGCATCCGCGGCCATGGCTTCAAAAAAATACCCATCTTCAACTCTTTTTGATGGCACATAAACAGAAGCGGAAATACCCTCATGGTTGTTTACCGGAAATGGAAAATACGCTGGGATTCCCATAGAGGGGTGGAGCACAACGCCCTTCCCCGCCCAGGTATGGCCGGGAAAACTTCGCAACATAATTTCGGCCGAGCCCAGACTACCCGCTGATAAAATAACATTTCTGGATCGAATAACTGCCGTTTCGCCAGCTTCTGCATAAAACCGGTTCGGGTCATTCACGACATGGCTGGCATCCCATTCCTGCTGGAACTCTATTTCTATTCCTTGTGCAGAATGCCCACTGTTATCCATTAAAAGGGTTGATACACGGGCAGAAGGAATAATAGAGACTCTATTCGGATAAGCCCCTTGCAAAGCAGGGCTTAAAAAAGCATCTACCGCAGATACCTTCAAAATCTCGCCGTCCCCACCACCGGGCACTCGAGCATTTAAATGATAACGTTCAGGCGTTAACCCCTCCTCCAGAGCCCCTTGATACAGATTCAGATTGTTCTGATTTATTTCTCTACCGGCGGGTTTCCGTGTACCTAGCTTTTCCACAACCCACTGATAAGTAGCCTCTACCCGTAAGTCATTAAACAGGTCTTTCCTGACCCAGTCATTCTCCATCCACTGGTGCAACCGTTTCTCTATCGCCGGCAGTCTGGGAGAAAAGGCCAGATCAACATTCACTGTCGTTCCGCCACCAACCGCCTGACCGTTGCGCACGACAATACCGCCATCGCTGGTCGTTCTCAGGTTTGCAGATTCAATAAGCTCTCCTGAAGATGTCGTATCCCGGCTACCGGGCTTGACGAAAGGCCCGGCTTCTACCAAAACAATATTGAGATCCGTTCCTAACCTTGCCAATTCAGAGGCAATAAGCGATCCGGCAGGACCACTGCCAATGATCAGATAATCTATTTCCCCATCCTGATGATTGATAATGCCATTTTTCAGAAACAGTCTTGAGTCAGGAAGCTGATAGTCCACCGCTTTATTGACCACTGATATTTTATCAATCCCTGAGACCCATTCAGAAAGAGACTTCCCATCGGGTAATTTACTGGCGTATGCCAGAGTGATATAGGTTTTACGAAGCTCGAACGCCATTCTTCGAATGTCATTTTCAGGGTGACGCCGTAAGTCCATTAACAGATTTGTCTGTCGGCTATAACTCATCCCCTGAAAACCTGAAGCTAATAGTTCCGGGTATGCTGTTTGTATCTCTTTTGGTAACAAAGAGGCTTCAGAAGTACTCAGGAGTTTAAGTATATCCATAGCCTCTTTATTCTCGCTGATATACCCCCACGACATATCCCTGGCCTGCACTCGCGCCTGTCGAATTTCTTTGGAAAAATTATCCGATTCAGGAAGAAAGTAATTAAGCAAAGCGTAATGAACAGCTCTCAATTCATCTTTATGGATAGTAGCAATTTCAGGGGTTATACCCTGAGCATAGGGAGACTCTGTTGCAGTCAGTTCTACTGCAGAGGCAGTATTGAACAAAAATACCTGAATACATATTAATAGCAATGTGAGGTTTATTCTTAAAGAATGTTGATTACCCATCATGTAGTCACCCAAACTGCAGAGCAAAGATTAATAGTCAAAGATGTGTTTTATGGTAAAACCTTCAAATTCACTGACTCTTCTAACGACATCATTCACTCCAGACAGATCGACCCTGACCATTGATCGTTTGATATTGCTGTCAATCACCGAGTTGACAGAGAACAGTTCTTCACAATCGGCTTGTGTGGGACATAGCGATTCTGATTCGCTGTCTTGAGCTTCAATGGCCAGTACAATCCACCGATTGCCTGCCACCTCTTCAATACGAGCAGAACTCTGAGCCAATTTCAGAAGAATTTCAGTAAATGGCTGATATCTCGGCACATTAACAGCGTAATAATCACCGGATGAAAAAATTACGTCTATTCGATCATCAATATGGTCAAGAACCCTTTCAGGGTCATGAACAATCATGCCGATTGTCTCTACCTCTTCACCATACGTAGATCTTGATCCTGATTTGAGCAAAGGAGCTATATATGACTTCAACCAGAACTCTGCTCGAAATAGAGCAGACTCCCCATCACTCCCGGAATTTTTCTGATTAAATTCCCGGTATTTTTGCTGATAAGGAAAATCATAAAAAGGTGTATGGTTAATATACTCACCATACTCATGTTGAATTTTCGCAATATGTGGGTTGGTATTATTCTTTCGAACCCAAACTTTATCAACAGCACCTTTGACTGCATATTCAGCACCCTGAATAGCACCCAGAAATGCATTCATAAAATTATATCCAATATTCATTTCCCGAGTATTCATAAACGACTGAGCATAGACCCACCAATAGAAACCAATGCTTTTAAAATATGGAAATTGATAGGAACCATTACTCTGTACAAGCCGAGCATAGTCTTGAGCATTCCAGACAATCCACCACTCTGGAACCGTTAATATCGACTGGTCTTCCGGTCTGACATATTGTTTATTTTCCCGACAGTGCTTCTGTACCCTGATTAAATCTGTACCGTGGGTTTTGGTAAAGCGAATCAGTGTATTTCCCGAAGGATCTCCCTCCTGCAACAGTCGTTCTGAATGAGCAGAGAACCCGTGTTTTTCCACAAGGTCAGTCCAGTAGTGCAAAGGTTGAAAATTTCGGTACTCATTCCGTTCTTCTGATAATACTACCCCTGTAGCCAGATTAAACGTCATGTGTGCAAGGTGGACATAGTCCTCATTTATTTCACTCAGGTCATGGTCTCGCAAAATAAAAACACCATTTTTTTTGAGCACCCTATTCAGCGAGGCAAGAAAATGGTCCAGCTTTTCCGCAGGAGTGTGATGCAACCCAACATACATCGTCACCATGTCGAGGCTTTCTGTTGGAATATCCGCCACAGAGATCGGTGAAAAGTTCCGGGAGGGAATAAAGTGAAAATTCTGAAAGAAAGCATCTCTTTTATAATATGAAGTGATATCCAGCGGGCTGGGCTGCTTATCATTCATCACATAGTTTTTTCCCGTGAACCCTCCGGGAAATCTCTCTTTCAATGCACTGATGTATGTACCATCTGTGCCAATTTCAAGATACCCATCAATCTCATGTTTGTCAGGAAGCAGCGCCTTTGTCTGATCTCCCAGCACTTGTCTCTGATGAGCCAGTGCCGACTGGGCCAGCTTCAAAGACTCTAATCTACCGGGTTGAATCTCAGGCATTCGTCTTCCTATTGCTGAATAGATTTGCAGATCACTCCCCCCTGGGTTTTTCATTACTTCCTGATGAATAAGTTCATCCATTTTTCTGGCAGGAATAAAACGCAGCACTTCATGGTAGAAGCTGGAAAACTGCTCTCTTCGGAGCGGGTCAAGGTAGGTAGATGGAAAATGGAAAGAATCCTGAAGACCCACTGCACAGGTAGACAGTAACAGCAGATAAAAAGCTAACCCCTTGTTTTTCAAAACCAGACACCCTGTTCAGAAGCATATTCAAAAAATAAAACTAACGTATGTTTTAAATATCAGTGCTTTTGACCGGGAAGATCGGTAATGGTTCCTTCTGGTTTTGGGAAACCAAGCGTTGCCATACTGAACTACGGAGTATTTATGACTTTATCTTTGGGTGTATTGAATGTAAGGCTTCAAACTCAGCGATGCGAGAGGCCACATTCCACGAAGCTCACGGGCGCTTTAACAGTGCTTTTGAGAAAGCACACATAGAGATGGGAGGGTAGGCTCTGGAAACAGGGTCATTTCAAACGCTGCCTGAACGTTCTCCAGTGAGCGTTACTTACTGGCCATCCAACAAGTTGGTAATGCTCACTGGTTCCAGGGCATAGACCCGATGAAATTTAGCCTTGAACCTCTATAAGACGAGTTGCATGGCCAGTCTCGTCATCCAGTTTTTCAGGGGGGGGAACAGGCTTTCCATCAAATACGGGATAGGACTGCCCTCTAGCCCAACAATAAGTATACATGGTATCACTGGTCACATACTTACCGTCGTTATCCCAGAGGTGAGTACTTGCACCACAATTCGAGCGCTGCTGATAGGTACAGTGCCAGCCACTGCCAGGCGCGGCAGCCCAGATAGAGTTTTCAGAAGCTCCGGGTTGAGAACAGCATAAGTGATGAGAAGGCCAGTCATCAGCGCTGCCGCAATTAGCATTCTCAAATGCCACGGAAAAAGACGACAAACCTATGGTGACAGCGCACATACCTAACGTTTGGCATAACTTCATGTCAAAACTCCTCTGTTTTTGACGTCAAGTAATGCCAGACCATTATAGCCGGTGAAGAGAGAACTCTGCAGGAATAACTTGAATATACATACCCTACGACAACTTCAAAAAAGCTGAATTGCACAAAGGGCAAATGCTCCGGTCATTTCTATAAACAGGCTGATTGTAAAATCATATCCTGATGGGGAATACCATCCTCATCATAAGACTCTCCCAATACCACAAAACCCAGACTCTGATAAAAGCCCACCAGATATGATTGCGCCGACACCAATACCGGTTTATCTATCCAGTGTTGCTGGCAGGTCTTGATTGCCTCCGCCATAATCACCTTGACATATCCCTGCCCCCGGCTGTCAGGATTTACAACGACACGACCAATCGCGGAGCCCTGTTCAAAAGAGATACCAGGAGCCAGGCAGCGGGCATAAGCCAACACCTTACCCTGCTCTTTCAAATAGAGGTGTCTAGTAGACGGTAAAGTATCTTTATCATCCAATTCAGGGTAAGGACATGTCTGTTCAACAACAAAGACATCCACTCGTAGCTTAAGTAGCTGATAGAGCGTATGGACATCCAACTGATCAAATGAGGAATTGATGACAGCCATTGATTCTTACCTCTTTTTTGGGCTCTATCGCACCATCACTGCCGAAGCCGGCTCAACAATCCGATTAAAGGGCGGTAGCGAGTTCATAATCATCTGCCCATAGCGAGCGGTTACCAGACGTCGATCCATAATGGTGATTCGTCCACGATCCTGTTCTGTTCGCAACAAACGACCACTTGCCTGTATCAAACGAATAGCAGCATCCGGTACGGTTATTTCCATAAACGGATTACGGCCCTGAGCTTCCAGCCACTCAGACAGAGCCGCTTCCACCGGATCATCCGGTACAGCAAAAGGAATCTTGGCGATAATCACGTGTTCACAATAGTGCCCTGGTAAATCAATCCCTTCCGCAAGACTGGCCAGACCAAACAGAATACTCACGTTGCCATCATCAATCTGCTGACGATGCTTTTTCAGTAATTCCTGTCGAGAGTAATCGTCTTGCAGCAGTATTTTTTCCTGCCACTCCTTCCCCAGGCCAAAATGCACATCCTTCATCTGCCGACGGGAAGAAAACAGCACCAGCATCCCTTTTGGACGCTCATCTCCCGAGAGCAAATCAGGCAGAAGTTCAATGATCTCTCCGGTATGTTCTTCTGCATTTCGAGGGTCTGATGCCATGGCAGGAATCACCAGAGAAGCCGCCTCATTATGCAGAAAAGGGCTCGGTACCACGATACAACGGGACTCCGCAGGAACTCCGGAACGCATTCGGAAACGGCCAAAACTGCCCAACGCCGCCAACGTCGCCGAAGTAACAATGGTGGCATGGGCTGGATTCCAGAGCGTCTGCCAGAGTGGCATGGATGACATAATCGGGCTGCTGAACACTTCCAGTTCTTCACCAAAAGAACCTTCACTCCATTTCACCCAGCGGGCACAGGGAGGCTCCCCTTCCGGATCTTTCATGGTATAGGTTAGCCAGAGCTGAAAATGGCTTTCCATACGGGACTGCATACCACCAATTTCAGGGTACAGCTGCTCAGCCTGCCAGCGATCAATGCCAGGAACATCCCCATCCATTGCATCGTCGAGCGTTTTTGCCACTTTTTCCAGTAGCCCACTGCATTTACTAAACCCTGCCTTTAATCGTTCAGCCTGCTGACGCAGCGGCTCAGGCACAACCCCTTCCGGGAAACGGTAAAAAGCCACCTGACTTTCACCCTGAGGGGTGAAATGAGTCTTTGGCTCAAACTGAGCGATACTGTGCAACATCTCACGGGTATGGCCAAGGGCATTAACCAGGGCATCAAACTCTGGCTGAATTCGCTCCAGTAGTTCTCCCAGCTCACCGGGCAATGCCTGCTGAGTCAGCACTTTCTGAAGATGACGTCCTGCTTTCTCGAGCCAGCTGGCCGTTCCCTTGACCCGAGACTGGCAGGTAAAGTGGTCAATAGCTTTGTCTGGTAAATGGTGGCCTTCATCAAAAACATAGATAGCATCTTTGGGTTCAGGAAGAATGGCACCACCGCCCAGGGCAAGGTCCGCCAGGACGAGGTCGTGGTTCGCCACCACAACATCGGCGTGCTCGAGATCACCGCGCGCCTTATAGAATGGACACTGTCGAAAATAGCCGCAGCGACGTCCGCTGCACTGGGCATGATCAGTAGTAATGGTGCGCCACTGTTGATCCTCCAGGGCGTCAGGCCAACTGTCCCTGTCCCCTTCCCATTTGGAAGCAGCAAAGGCTTCCAACATACTCTGGTAAAGCGCCAGGGAGGATTGATCGTTTTCCAGAGTAAAGCCGTCGTAGGCAAACATATCCATCAGAGAAGCCGTCGCTTCCTCTTCCTGCAGCAGTCGATCCAGCTTACTGAGGCAAGCGTACCGCCCACGCCCTTTTGCCAGTGTATAAGAAAACTTTAATCCGGTTTTCAGAATAATATCCGGCAGGTCTTTATTGATGACCTGCTCCTGGAGTGTCACGGTGGCAGTGGCAATCACCAGGCGTTTTTTCGCAGCCTGGGCCATCACCACCGAAGGCAGGACATAGCCGACCGTTTTACCGGTGCCCGTACCTGCCTCGATAACGGTCACCGAAGGGTCTGAAATTCTGCGCCCCTCACTGTCGGTTCTGATATCACCAAGTGCCCGGGCAATTTCGGCAATCATCTGCTTCTGCCCCGGCCGGGCCTTTAGCTTCTTACTCTCCAGAAAAGCTGAGTACGCTTTCTGGATGGCTCTTTTCTGGGGTTCATCAAGCACAATGCCAATCGCTCCTGGGAGTTACGGTATCATCAGTAACTCAAAATTAGACGTTATGATTGGATTGTATCGAAATTGGTCAGGCTTCACAGCGGTAGATGCCACTAGGAGCCTGTCGGACTTAACCGACCATAGCGAAAAAAGTCCGACAGGCTCCTAGCCGTTAACAAAGCTGTCCCACTGGAGCTCCACAAGCCCCTGTCCTTCACCAGAAGGACTACCGACCCGAAGCGTCAAAGTCCGATCAGGAAAAGTATCCTGATAGCAGGAAAAGATATCCATTAGCTCTCTGCAGGTTGCAGGCAGAAAACCTTCAATAAAACCAAGCCCCTCTATCATCAAGTATTTAGGCATATTGGAGAGGCGATCATCCATCATTGCCTGATTGATTGCCGTCACACTTGTTCCGGAAGACAGTATGCCCAATTGTTTTTTCAGGCAGGAGACCAACATGGAAACAGTGGAAGCTCCAGACAGATCCAGTAACAGGCATTCACGGCGACGAGACTCAGGAGCTGGCAGCGAATTGGCCAAGGCAATCTCACCACGGTCTATTAGAAATTGTGTCATGACATTTAGATAAGCAACTTCACTCACTGCAAGAAACTCACCCTGATGCCAATGATGAACAGCGACCTGTCCTGGTAATAATCCTGGGCAGATGTCGGAACCTGGATAGCGTACACCACAGTTTCCTTCATCATTAACAAAACCAATTTGCTGTGAGGCAAAGGCTACAAGATGCTGCTCTACTGGCCAGCTCTGCTGAAGGGTCCAATACAGCAAGTCATCAATTTCATCCGCGCTGATTTCCATTAATTTCTAACTGACATCCATTGACTATTTTATGAGTAGGTACATTTACGTAGCGAGAGTAAATACATTTTCACTACTGGTAAATTGATACAGATCAAGAAATAGAAATTATTTTTATAGCCCTTGGGGCATTAGGTTAGAATCGGAGCTCTATTTTAAAAAATCATTTTACCCTCTGTAAAACGGCGTTTTGAGTATCCAACATGCAAGCTGAAACATCGAACTGCCCTTGTGGCTCCGCAAAACCATTCTCGGCGTGTTGTCAGCCATTGATGAATGGCACACTGGCCCCAACTGCAGAGGCATTAATGCGTTCCAGATACACAGCTTATACGCTGCAGAATTTTAAATATCTGATTACCACAACCCATCCCGCACAACAGAGTGCAGTCAAACAACAAAAACTGTATGAGCAATCTGCTCATACACTGTGGCAAAAACTGGAAGTGGTTGATAAAGAATCTGGTGAAGCATCAGACCCGGTAGGTATCGTTGAGTTTAAAGCCTGGTTTAAAGAGTCTCTATCCAGCCCTGAAAAAGTTCACCATGAACGCTCTTCTTTTATGAAAATAGAAGATCGCTGGTACTTTATATACCCCGGAATATCACACACCAAAACGGATGCAGTCGGCAGAAACGATCCTTGCCCATGTGGTAGCGGTAGAAAATATAAAAAGTGCTGCAACCAGACTAACGGATGAAAAACTCGCAATATCATAGGTAGTTACCGATAATCAATAGACAAAAATCAAAGAAAACAACCCTCATACGTGGTACTATCGCCCACCTTAAGCAGATTACTACAGACAACCGTTGTAGTCTGACAGGCAAACCCTACGTCTTTTCTTCAATGATCAGACGATCAGAATCAGTCAGGGGAACGGATAACTCGGAAGAAGTGTCCGGACTGAACATAACAGCCATGAACAAACAGTACGGTTTACTGGCGCACCCATAGCTGGTGTAACCCGCTGCGTATTTCCATGGTACAAAAAGCTCAAATCAAGAGGACTGACAATGACCATTTTTAAAAAACTGGGACTTGCCATTCTAGGGGCCGGTTTCGCAGCCATGACCTCTACGGCTGGCGCAGCCACCACAAATCAACAATTTGTCACCATCGGCACCGGTGGTGTCACTGGCGTCTATTACCCTACCGGTGGTGCTATCTGCCGTCTGGTCAACAAAGGGCGTAAAGAGCATGGCATTCGCTGCTCCGTAGAAAGTACCGGGGGCTCAATTTATAACCTTAACACCATCCGTGCTGGCGAGCTGGATATGGGTATTGTCCAGTCCGACTGGCAATTCCACGCTTATCGCGGCACCAGCGCGTTTGAAAAGCAAGGCGCCAACAAGGATCTTCGGGCCATTTTCTCTGTTCATCCAGAAGCGTTCACCATCCTCGCCAGAAAGGATTCCGGTGTCACACGCTTTGAAGACCTGAAAGGCAAGCGTGTCAACATTGGTAATCCTGGCTCTGGTCAGCGAGGCACAATGGAACAGCTGATGAAAGTGTATGGCTGGAACCATGACTCTTTTTCCCTGGTTTCCGAACTGAAAGCGGCTGAGCATGCCAAAGCACTCTGTGATAACAAGATTGATGCCTTTGTTTATACCGTTGGACACCCTTCCGGCTCCTTCAAAGAAGCGACCACTTCCTGTGATACTGTTCTGGTGACCGTTGCCGGAGATAAAGTCGACAAGCTGATCAAGGACAACCCCTACTATCGCACAGCCACCATCCCGGCCGGCATGTATAAAGGTAACGATCAGGATGTCCAGACCTTCGGTGTAGCAGCAACGTTCGTAAGCTCTACTGAAGCCAGTGAAGAAGCCGTTTACCAGGTCACCAAGGCAGTATTTGAAGACCTCTCTACCTTCAAAAAGCTACACCAGGCATTTGGTACTCTCAAAAAAGAAGAGATGGTTTCTGACGGCCTCAGCATCCCACTTCATGAAGGCGCCAAGCGTTACTACAAAGAAGCTGGCCTGCTCTAAATTGCAACACCTCTCTTGAGAAGGTGTAACAACACCTTCTCTCGAACGCTTTTTCGTCGTTTAGAGTGCTGCCTGAACGCTGAACGACGAAATCTACAGCCCTATCCAATGATGGATCACAGGGCTGAACGGGGAAGCACTGTCGTCTTTATTACCTCACAAGCTTCAAATACTCCACTTCCCCCATTGATTAAATGGCCATAAGCCAATTGATGAAGGATGCATCGTTTCCAAAGGAATAACGCATAACTTCAATGACAACAGGTACATTATGGAAGCAGTCAACAGCGATAAGCTGAACAATTCTTCAACGGCAGACTCTGCAAACTCTGCTGAACAAATGGTAAACCAATCCGAGCAAGGTGGACGTCAGCCTTTAGGCAAATCCAGACTGGTATTATTGGGCACAGCCCTGTGCTGGTCGCTGTTCCAGCTCTGGAATGCCTCACCACTGCCTTATATTTTCAATTTTGGCATTTTCAACGATGGTCAGGCTCGAGCTATACACCTTGCATTTGCTATTTTTCTGGCCTTTATTGCTTTCCCCGCCAGAAAAAAATCGTTTTCCAACCAGGTACCCGTTACCGACTGGCTCTTTGGTCTAACCGGCAGCTTCTGCGCCGCATACCTCTATATTTTTCATCAGGAGCTGGCCACTCGTGCCGGTGCCCCGGTCACCATGGACTTGATCACAGCAGGTGCAGGTATGCTGCTTCTGCTGGAAGCAACCCGTCGAGCGCTTGGGCCTCCACTCATGATCGTTGCCGCGGTCTTTATCACCTATGCCTTTGCCGGCCCCTACATGCCGGACGTTATTGCCCATAAAGGGGCAAGCTTGAATAAGGCACTGTCTCACTTCTGGATTACCACAGAAGGTGTCTTTGGGGTGGCTCTTGGTGTATCCACCAGCTTCGTATTCCTTTTCGTACTGTTTGGTTCACTGCTGGAAAAGGCTGGAGCAGGTAATTATTTTATTCAGGTTGCGTTCTCTCTGTTAGGACACCTCAAAGGTGGGCCAGCCAAAGCAGCGGTGGTATCATCAGGCCTTAGTGGTGTCGTTTCCGGCTCCTCCATTGCTAACGTTGTTACCACCGGAACATTCACCATCCCCCTGATGAAGCGGGTTGGTTTTCCTGCTCATAAAGCCGGTGCTATTGAAGTCGCCGCCTCAACCAATGGACAGCTCACTCCACCCATTATGGGAGCAGCAGCCTTTTTGATGGTTGAGTATGTGGGTATTTCCTACATTGACGTTATTCGTCACGCCCTTTTACCAGCTGCCATTTCCTATATCGCCCTGTTTTACATTGTTCACCTTGAAGCATTAAAAGCAGGAATGCAGGGACTGCCGAGAAGCGTTACCCGTACCAGAACACAAGCCCTGATGTCGTTTACCGGCTCCTTTGCCGGACTCTGTCTGCTGGGCGCTGGCGTTTATTACGGCGTTGGCTGGACACGACAATATATGGGTGAATACGCGCTTTCGATAATCACTCTGACACTGCTTGCCAGCTACCTGATTCTACTGAAAGTGGCGGCCAGACAGCCTGACCTTATCAACAACATTGAAGATGAAATACGCTCCACCCCTGTACCCGGCCCAACCATTAAGCGTGGTCTTTATTATTTGCTGCCATTGGTTGTTCTGCTCTGGTGCCTGACCGTTGAGCGCTACTCTCCGGGACTGTCTGCCTTCTGGGCAACATTGGTTATGGTATTTATTACCTTGACCCATAAGACACTGATCGATATTTTCAGGAAAGAACAGACAACCACTCACCTCAAGGAAGGTTTTCTGGATCTGATTGATGGCATGACCACTGGTGCACGCAATATGATTGGTATCGGGGTTGCCACAGCAACTGCGGGTATCGTCGTCGGTGCGGTTACCCTGACCGGTATTGGCCTGGTCATGACGGAGTTTGTTGAGTGGATTTCAGCCGGCAGTATTATTCTGATGCTGCTCTTTACCGCAATTATCTGCCTTGTGCTGGGTATGGGCCTCCCAACCACGGCAAACTATATCGTGGTCTCCACATTGATGGCTCCGGTGATCGTCACCCTGGGCGCACAACATGGGCTGATTGTTCCACTGATCGCCGTTCATCTGTTTGTTTTCTATTTTGGAATTCTTGCAGACGACACGCCTCCAGTTGGGCTTGCCGCCTTTGCAGCAGCAGCCATTGCACAATCCGATCCTATCAAAACCGGTATTCAGGGCTTCACTTACGATATCCGAACCGCTGTTTTGCCGTTTATGTTTATCTTTAATACAGAGCTACTGCTGATTGGTATCGATAGCATTCCTCAGCTGGTCATTGTCGTTTTTGGTGCCATTGCCGCCATGCTGGTCTTTGCCACAGCGACCCAGGGACACTGGCTGGTGAAAAACCGCTGGTATGAAACGCTGGGCATGTTGTTGATTGCCTTCACGCTGTTCAGACCAGACTTCTGGTGGGACAGGGTTTACCCTCCCTATGAAACCTATGACGGTAATAGTATCGTCACTCAGGTTGAGGCACTGCCTGACCAGGCAAATGCACGGCTTTGGGTTGCAGGCGAAACTCTGGAAGGTAAGCAGGTTAATCAGATGGTTATTCTTCCTGCCGGCAACAAAGCGTCTGCCGAAGAGCGGTTCCGCAATATGGGGCTGGAAGTTCTGATTGATGGTGATAACCTGGTCATTGACATGGTCGACTTTAACAGCGAGGCTCAGAAAGTCGGTATTGATTTCGACTGGCAGATTCAACGCCTTGAAGTCCCTTCCGATCGCCTGCCAAAACAATTGACCTGGATTCCAGCATTCATCCTGTTGCTGTTTATTTTCCTGGGCCAAAGGCGTAGGCAAAGCACCTAACTCTACTCACAGTTTTCAGTCAGCTCTACTGGCTGAAAACTGTTTCTCACCGCATTTTTAATAACTCTTCATCAAGACTCTTTGCCAAAATTTTCCACAAGCTGCCCAATAAAATTCTCCAGCCTGGCAATATCCATATCAGCCGTCAGCGTTAGTAAAAATCCGACAACATCTGCCAGCTCAGCATCACCCTCAAATGCGTGAAGAGCCTGCTCCAGACATTCGAGATCCCCCTGTTCAAAAGCAGAAATAGTGGAATGGGCAAATGCATCCATATGCATGTCTTTGAGCCTTTGCAGCAAAATATCCTCATTCCACTCCGGCTTTGGGGACGCCGTGATGTAATCAATCCCCAGCAGGCATCGAATTTTATCAAACATCAGCCCTGCATCGAGAGGCTTACCAATATATTCATCAAACCCCTGACTTAGTAATCGCTCCCGAGCCTCATGACTGACACTGGCCGTTACAGCCACCACTTTGATTTCAGATTTTCCGGGAAGTTTCCTGACATGCTTGATCGCAGTCACGCCATCCATCACCGGCATGGAGATATCCATCAAAATCAAGTCAAAATCTACTTGTTTCACAGCTTCCAGCGCCTGAAGCCCATTACAAGCTATATCAACTCTGAAGCCGGCAGAATCAAGCAACCCTGCCATCATATCCCGGTTGCTTTCAACATCATCCACAACCAGTACTCGAACCCCATGGCATCGCTCTTCCAAATGGACATAAATCGAACCCGGCAATAGACGCTGGTGTTCTTTCAGAGCTTCAAAGCTGCCCCTGACAAGTGGCAAAGTAAATATAAACCGACTCCCCTTACCCGGCTCACTGGTAACATCAAGCTCTCCTCCCATTGCCGAGACCAACCTTCGGCTGATGGCCAGCCCAAGACCTGAGCCGCCAATCTGAAGCCCCAGATGCACCTGACGAAAAGGCTCAAAAACCTTTTCCAGATCCTCATGAGCAATACCAACTCCGGTGTCACGTACTTCAAAAACGATATCCTTTCGCTCTACAGAAACCCTGCACTCCACCCAGCCTTTGACGGTATATTTAACGCCGTTACTGAGAAGATTCAACAATACCTGTCGAACCTTGATTTCATCCAGCATGACAATTTCCGGCAAAGGACCAATAGGCAGAAGGCGTAACTCAAGCCCCTTGCTAGCAGCTCTCTCCATCAAAATGTTGCGCACCCCCCGTAGCAACTCCATAAGCCTTACCGCAGAGGGATGCAACTCAATCTGACTGGATTCAATTTTGGTTAAATCAAGAATATCGTTAATCAGTGAAAGTAAGTGCTGCCCACTGGCCTCAATAGTATTCAGACTTTTTCTCTGGGCAGAAGATAATGAAAGATTTCTCAGTAATAGCTGAGCATTACCCAGTACACCGTTCAAAGGCGTTCTCAGTTCATGGCTCATATTTGACAGAAAAAGCCCTTTGGCCAGATTGGCTCGCTCAGCCTCCTCCTTAGCCCTCATCAACTCATGCTCGATACGCTTACGCTCAGTGATATCACGAGCCACCATGGAAATAAGCAGACCATCATCGGTTTTCAAGGGATTACTGGTGATCTCTACCGGGAAAACCCGACCTTTACGATCGATTCCTCTGGACTCATAACCCACGAGACATAATTGCTCCCAACTGGCCTTTTCCAGATCTCCAAGCAGAGGATGACCTAACCGGTTTTCCAGTGGCGTAAGCAGGCTCAAGGGCATATTGACAAGGTCTTCCCGGTGGAAGCCAAACAAGTCTTCCGTCCTGCTATTGGCCATACCAATAATACCTTCAGGCGTTGCGATGATCGTAGCATCAGGTGCACTGTCGAGAAGCAGCTTGAATTTTTTGGTATCACTTACCCGGTCGGTAATATCATTCGCCAACCCCTCAACAAGATACTGCTTGCCTGGCAGGTCCCCCATATCACTCCAGAAGATTTCAAGCCTGCGAATACTGCCATTAAGGTGCCTGATATCCAGTTCAAAGGTATCCCCCCATCGCCCCTGCTTGGCCTCCCGAAATTGATCCCGAAAACGAAACTTACTGTCCTGAGTGGCCAGATAACCAATAAGTGGACGAAGAAATTCACTCTGCGAGTAACCCAGTATGGCTTCTATTGAAGGGCTGACATGGGTAACACAACCATCTTTATTGAGATTGAAATAAAAGTAGTTTCCCCTCAATCGCTCAAGCAAATGCCCTATATTACTGGCTCTGGCCTTGTGAAGTGCTTTCTCTCGATCGGCAAGCTTGTTCACCAGCTGCTGAAAGCTTTCCGTTAAACTGCCAATTTCATCTCTACTGATATGGGTAATAACCGGCTTTACCTGACGATAGGTAAAATCATCCATTGCCCGTTTCAGCCGAACAATCGGACGGGTAATTCGTACAGACACCAGGCTGGCACAGGTAAATATCAGTGTCAGGGAGAGTATCATCAACAATGCATTGATCTGCGCCTGATCAATAACAGGTGCAAGCACTGTTTCCCTGGGGGCATAACTGATCATCCACCAGGAAGCCGATTTAATAGGGGCTCCCATCAGCCAATACTCATTTTGCCGAACGGGAACCCACTTATGACGGAAAGCCGGCTCACCCCTTTCAATCAACTCTTCCAGGTCGCTCCACAACCCGGGGGAGCCATAATAAAACTGGCTCTGGTGAATACTGTTTAGCTGATAACGCTTTGGTGTTTCACTGTCCGTCTGAAGGTATTCGCCTGCACCATTAACGATAGAAAAACTGGCATTCCCAGTGGTATTTTCGACCAACTGATTCCTCAAATCAGCAAGATTGATATCCATCCAGAAATAGCCATAAAGGGTGCTTTCTGAAAAAACCGGTACAATATAACTGACTGCCCAGCCTGTATCAGCAGCCCCCCTTGGCGAGGTCCAGAACCCTGTTTTCTGCATACCCTGATTCGCCCACCAGAACTGGGCAGGAAACAAACCGGTATCAACGGTTTCATCCAGCTTGACCTCGCCATCCCCCATATAAGCATGAAAAACATCCCAATGCTGAAAGCTGCTCCCCAGCTTGACATAGGTAAAGCCACGGACAAGAGGATTCCTTTCAACCAGATCACTGAGAAAGTGTTTAATCATGGCGTGATCAGTCACCGGCATCCGGCTCAGCATGTCAGCCATGAAAGAGGTCACTGTCATTAGCTGCTGTGTATGACTGTCAATCTTGCCGGCATTATGCCAAACCTGCTCAATCAACCCTTTAGCTACTGCATCCGTAGCCTGCTTGAGCGAGAAATAGAGGTGGATGCCAAATATCAGGTTGTAAAGAAGCGTGACAGGCACGACAGTAAAAAAAATGATTTTTTTTCTAATGGAAAATTGCACTGGGTTCACTGCACACGGCCACAACGAACGCTAATGATAGACCAGCATTTCAGCAGTGAATGGAGATTCTCATGACCTGAAAGTCAGCGTTTTAGAATATTCTGACTATGAAAGGAAAAGTCTGTAAGAGAAGCAGAAAAGTTATCAATATCAAAAGGTAAGCCTGACAGCCAATTGTCTGCATACTGGGCCATGACCAGAGCGGGCATCCTTTCAGCTATCAACCTTAACTGAGGCATTGCAGGCATGGTCAAAACAGCACAGGAATCAAAAGAGAGTGTACTGTCAACCCGATACCGCTCCCAAAGCCCAGCCATTAGTATCAGGGAATTATTTCTTGCGCCGATGCGCCATAACTGACGCCGATTCCCCGGAGCCATGTGCCATTGGTAGTAGCTATCAGCCAAAATCAGGCAACGCCTGTGCTGCCAGGCATTTTTGAACATTCTCGACTCGGGTGCGGTCTCAACACGGGCATTGATTTGAACACGGGAGAAATCCTGCAGCCATGAAGGAGCAAGCCCCCACTTGGCCTGAGCCAGCTCAGGAACACCATTGTCATTGTGCCGAACCAGCCATACCCGCTGACCAGGAACGACCTGCTGAACCGGCTTTTGCGATACTGTATCTTTAATACCAAGAAAGCCGAGATCAACCCTGGACAAGTTAAAGGAGTAACGGCTGCACATGACTACTCTTCCCCCGGCACCGGCTCAGCATTCAGATAATCTTCAATCAACTCTTTGGCAAGGCCGGCATCATCATCATCAACATACAACCCCAGCAAACCAATGGCAGGTAACTCACCCATCGCTCCGATCAAGTCGACGCCCGACAAATGACAGAAAATATGACGACTCATAAGCAGGTCTTTCAAGCACTGCGCTTCAACCAAATTTGCCGGACTGTAGACTTTAATCATTTCAGATACTATTCATCTCAGATACTGTTCATTTCAGATACAGTGTTTCCAATTGATTAACCAGTTCTCTGGCTTTTTCTAACTGTGCTTCATTGAGCATCTTTACCAGCCTGGTTTTCTGATCTTCAGCAGAAGAAGACATTTTTGATGACGTATGCAGGCTAAGTTCAGTCCACATATAAGCGGCTATCAGGTTACGATCAGTTCCCTCCCCATTTAAATAAGCCCTACCCAGTTCATATTGAGCTTCGACATTGAGCCCTTCCCGCCCTGCAGCCTTTTTGAAAAAATCAAAAGCCATACCAGCATCTTTACCCGTGCCTGCCAGACCATCCCGGTATGCCCTACCCAGCCAGAGCCATGCTTCTGCACGAGCTTGACGATTGCCCACACTGGCCACTCGCTGCAAAGAATTAATGGCCTTAGCTGAACTTGTTTGCTGCGCAGACTGCAACAGTTGAATAGCCTCCGCCAACTGCCCCTGAGCCTTACTGGAAACAGGCTGTTCTTTTTGCACAATGAGCTCATCGGCGAGTGTTGCAGACCAGACCGGCCCGGCAACTGAAGCCAACACGACAATCACACCGACAGCACATCTACACTGCTTAAACATGAACAACCTCTGCTTTTCTGGCTTTTTTATAGGAAGGCCTGATTCTGACGAACTTATGTCTAGGCTCTGTTGACATAAGCCTCCAAACCCAGCGGGGCGCCCCGCCCAAAGGGCTTGCGCTGAGAAAGGAACCTTATGTCAACAGAACCGAAAGCAACACAATTATATTATTTTCAAACGCTATTTTGCAGACTTACCGAACCACCATAAGCAGAAGAATGCTTAAAACTGCATTCAACAGCTGCAAAAGATCTCTCATTGTAAGGCCAGTCAGCCTCGGTTACATTAAGCGACACTGTCTATACAGACCAGTAATTAATGAATGTAATATAATAAACTGGCGATCAATAACGATTTTTTAACCGCTTTATACATAGCATTGGCACCAATGGAAGCTTTTGACGATATTCGCCCTTACCACGACCATGAGGTCAGACCAACACTGGCACGTCTTTTACAAAACAAAGACCTCCTCAGCGTTATGGCACAACATCGCCACCCTGACTTAACCCGGAAATTTTCCGGCATTATGACATGGCTCACGGCCATGGTCCTGAAGCATAAAACGCGGCACATTCAAAATGTCAGGGACTTCCAGAGCATCATCGAACCGTACCTGACTCGAGTGATCAAAACAACCACCGACAAGGTTACCTTTTCAGGCCTTGAGCACCTGAAAAAAGATAAAGCCTATCTTTTTCTGTCAAACCATCGAGATATTGTTCTTGACCCTGCTCTGGTGAACTACGCCCTTTATCAAAATGGCATGGAAACCTGCCAGATAGCCATTGGCGATAACTTGATTAAACGCCCTTATGTCAGCGACCTGATGCGCCTGAACAAAAGTTTTATTGTGAAACGCTCTCTCACTGGCCGCAGAGAAAAACTGACCGCTTTCCAGAATCTCTCTGCTTATATCCATCACTGCATTGATTCCGGCCAGCCCGTTTGGATAGCCCAGAGTGAAGGTCGGGCAAAGGATGGCAATGATCAGACTGACCCGGCAATCATCAAGATGTTTAATGTCAGCCGCCGCGATAAGCAAACGGCGTTTGCTGATAACATCCGCTCATTGAATATTGTGCCAGTATCTATTTCTTATGAGTTTGATCCCTGTGACTGCAGCAAGGCTCGAGAACTCTTCGAAAAGCAGCAGACCGGAGAATACCTGAAAGCAGACGACGAAGACCTGAAAAGTATCGTCATGGGGATTGAGGGATATAAAGGTCATGTTCATGTTGCGTTTGGCAAACCATTATCAGGAAAACAAGCGCCACAAAACCTTGAAAATGCCATTTCGGTAGCCAAAGAAGTCGACCACCAGATCCACCATAACTATAAACTGCAGCCATCCAACCTGTTTGCCTGGGAAGCTATTGGCAATAATGTAATCAAACAGGAACCCGCTATACAGGTTCCAGATATTTCAACGCTTTTCCCTGATACCGACCTGAAAAAGAAGCGCGATGAGTTCACCCGACACCTGGAGCGTTGCCCCGAAGTATACCGCCCATGGTTCTTGAGAATGTACGCACAGCCGGTCATCAATCGATTCAGGTATGGATCATAAATAGATATGCAGGAACCACCCACACCTCTAACACAAGAATCACTCTCTTCAGAATCAGACAGTATTCACCCGGAAGATGTGATTTATAAGATCTGTGTAATGGTTCCTTCGCCATTTCTGGAACCTGTTAAAAACGCAATGTTCATAGCGGGTGCGGGACGTTATGGCCAGTATGATTGCTGTTGCTGGCAAACCCTGGGAACAGGGCAGTTTCGCCCGCTTGAAGGCAGCACGCCATTTTCCGGAAAATCAGGAGAAGTACACAGGGAAGAAACCTGGAAAGTTGAAATGATCTGCGAGAAACGATTTTTAAAGCAGGTAGTTCAAGCTCTCCGCCAAGCTCATCCTTATGAAATACCTGCCTTTGACCTTTACCCAGTCAAGCTCTCTGATCCGGAGGAGTAACATACTCCAACCGCATGGGAAACAAGCCTTCCCGCCGATCTTCAAAGTAATGGCGCAGGGTACGGCCAATCGTAGAAAATGCCAGCTGATCCCACGGAATTTCATCCTCGGAAAACAGGGCAACATCTTCACTCTCTTCCCCGGGTGCAAACTCTGGGCTCTCCATTTTCGCCAGAAAGAAAGCCGACAGCTGCCCAACATGAACCACATTAAAAAGCATATACAGTGACTCAATGGTGACCTGGGCACAGGCTTCTTCCCTGGTTTCTCTGGCCGCCCCTTCCTCTATGGTTTCGCCTAACTCCATGAACCCCCCAGGCAGTGTCCAGAACCCTTTCCTGGGTTCTATTGCCCGCTTACACATCAACACTTTGTCCTTATAAACCGGAAGGCATCCAGTCACAACCCTGGGGTTCTGGTAATGAATAGTTTGACAGTGATCACACACATCCCGAAGGCGATGATCACCCTCAGGAACTTTTTTTTGCGTCTCATGACCGCAGCTACTGCAGTAATGGATAGAGGATCCTGTCATCAATCGTCACTCCTTGTTTCTGGCAGACTGGTAGAGAGAAACAGTACCAGCGTAACAAACCCTTAAAGATGAACAAACTGTTTTACATAATACACGACGAAGAATTAATAACTCACCTATTGGTCAGCAGCCGACAAAAAGCATTCTTATCATAATATCGATCTCAACATCTTCCACAAGTACTCTAGGATAGTGTTATGTAAAACAGTTTGTTCATCTTTAAGGGTTTGTTACGCTGGTACTGTTTCTCTCTACCAGTCTGCCAGAAACAAGGAGTGACGATTGATGACAGGATCCTCTATCCATTACTGCAGTAGCTGCGGTCATGAGACGCAAAAAAAANTTTCTGGCAGACTGGTAGAGAGAAACAGTACCAGCGTAACAAACCCTTAAAGATGAACAAACTGTTTTACATAATACACGACGAAGAATTAATAACTCACCTATTGGTCAGCAGCCGACAAAAAGCATTCTTATCATAATATCGATCTCAACATCTTCCACAAGTACTCTAGGATAGTGTTATGTAAGGAGTTGTGACGAACACTGGATAATTCCTGTTAAGCTACTTATGATAAAATCAAGTCCCTTGCAAGGATGCCATTGAAATCATCATGATGTTAAAGCAGGTTGAAGAACGGCTGCAAAACTACCAGCCAAGAAGAGTCGATGCTCAGCTGCCAGAAGCGGCGGTGCTGATACCCATTACCAATGCTTCCGAGCCAGAGCTGGTATTTACTCGACGTGCAACACACATGAATACCCACAGTGGTGAGGTTGCATTTCCGGGAGGGAAGCGAGACCCATCGGATAGAGACCTGATACATACCGCGCTGAGGGAGTCTTACGAGGAAGTTGCCCTGCCTCCGGAAACCGTCAGGATAATTGGCCAGACTGGTTCAGTAATCTCCCGCTTTGGTCTTGAAGTGACGCCAATTGTCGGAATTATCGAAGCCGACACTCCGCTCAGGGCAAATATGGCAGAGCTGGACCGCATTTTTAAAGTCCCGTTAAGCTACTTTCTTGAAAAAGAAAACCTGTCATTCAATCACTGGAAAATGCGCAACCAGGATTACATGATGCCCTCATTTTACTATGGAGAGTATCTAATCTGGGGGCTGACAGCAGTAATGCTGGTTGAGTTCCTGAACATTACACTGGACACAGACATTCCATTGAATGCCCCCCACTTCAGCAGCCAACATATAAAACGACAGGCTTAGCCTGATGCTTACTGCCCAAGTAACTCGCGTCTCAACCCTGGATAGGCAGTATTTTCTGACAACCAGATATCAATAAAACTTCTAGCCATCTGCAAATCATCGGTTTTACCAAGAAAATCGTTACCAAAATAGAAGCGACCACCAGTCTCAGTCAGCACAAACACCAGACGATCCCCCTTTTTGACACCTTTCCATATCCTGCCGAGTTCCTGAATCCAGCGCATCCTGTCCTCTCGGGAAATCCCAAGGTGAAGCCATTGTTCATTCGTTGCCGACAGTAAACGTTTTTTACTGATCGTTCGACGGTAATCAATCAGTAACGCCATATCGGAAACAGTATGGTCGCTTGCCTGATAATAAGTACCAGAGGGTGTTCTCAAGTGGGCGTCATAAATATCCCAGAACCCCCATTTTAGTGTTGAATGCCCAACAGTCTTCCACCCCAGCCAGACAGGATTAGCCGACTTCTCATGAACAGTGTCTTTAGCAAAAGAGTGTGAGGGGAAGAGAAATACCAAAAGCCACAACAGGAGGGAGAACTCAAAAAGACAAGTGAAGAACTTTACGCTGGCTTTCTGCATGGCGACCCCTTTGCTTTATTCTAATAGTTATCGCCATGTTGTACGGAAGAAACTGCTCAAAGGTTTTCTGACATGAGGTATTACGAAAATTCAGTTAACCCATATTATGCCATTATCCTAATGATCAGGAGTGAACTACAATGTACCAGCCATAAACATACGGACACTCTTGATCCGGTTATCTTTCACCTGAAGGATCTCGAAGCGACAGTTTTTGATTTTCCAGCACACACTGGCCTCCGGAATAACTTCCATCTCTTCTGTAATCAAACCATTGATCGTTCGAGCATCGTCTGTGGGCAGATCCCAGCCTAATGCTTTATTAACGTCACGAATAGAAGCCGAGCCGTCAATGATATAGCTGCCATCTCCCTGGGGAGTGATGTCCTGACTGCTGTCAGAAACATCGGTCGTAAAGTCACCAACAATCTCTTCAAGGATATCTTCCAGCGTCACCAATCCCATGATGTCACCGTACTCGTCCACCACCAGCGCCGTTCTCTCCTTGGACTTCTGAAAATTAAACAGCTGGGTATGAAGCGGGGTGGATTCAGGGATGTAATAGGGCTCAGCAGTTTCCTGCAACAATGTTGCTTTGTTGACTTCTTCCAGGGTCAGCAGGCGGGCAATCTTCCGCATATGAAGCATACCCACAATATTATTAATGTCTCCCCGATAAACCGGCATACGCGTATGCTGACAATCTCTTAACTGATGCACGATCTCTTTAATATCATCCTCAATATCGATACCGTAAACCTCGTTTCTCGGCACCATAATATCATCGACGTGCACTTTCTCCAGATCAAGAATTCCCAGCAACATCCCACGACGCTTTTTGGGCAACCGCAGGCCTGACTCATTCACCAGTGTTCGCAACTCTTCACTGCTCAGTTGGTCCTCACCTTCCTGCCCCGGACGTATACCAAACGGTCTCATCAACAAAGAGCAAATCCAGTTAACCAGCAACACTACCGGATAAAGAATTTTCAACAGTGGAACCAATACCATCGATGCAGGAAACGCAACCTTTTCGGGGTACATAGCGGCTATCGTTTTCGGCGTCACCTCACCAAATATTAATACCACAAAGGTCAAACCCAGTGTGGCAATGGCAATACCACTGTCGCCCCATAACCGGACAGCAATAATAGTTGCCAATGCCGAGGCAAGAATATTCACAAAGTTATTGCCGATCAGAATAACCCCAATCAAGCGGTCAGGCCGGTCCAGCAAACTACTGGTTCTTTTGGCCGCCCGATTACCTTTGCGAGCCAGGTGCCGGAGACGGTATCGATTGATTGCCATCATCCCGGTTTCAGAGCTGGAAAAAAACGCAGAGAGCAGCAGAAGGAAAACTAACGCGCCAATCAATATACTAAGGGGTGCTTCACTCAACGAGCTGTCGCCTTTTGTCAGAATAAGAGCAGGTAAAGTTACTTATTTTACTCACTTAATGGCAAAGTCCCAAGCCCGATCTCATGAAACAGGTCAAAAGCATGACTGTCCGGAGACGATACACTCAAGCACCAGCCTGGAACCAAAGTAAGCCAGGATAAGAAAAAGGAAGCCTGCCAGTGTCCAGCGAACGGCGGTTTGCCCCCGCCAGCCAAATCGCCAGTGACCGATCAGCAGCGCCGCAAACAAACACCAGGCAGTAATGGACAGGACGGTTTTATGCACCAGTTTCTGGGCAAACATATCTTCCAGAAAAAGAAAGCCACTGCCCAGAGAGAGCGTCAGCAAAACAACGCCCAGCCAGAGAAACTCAAACAACAGTCGTTCCATGGTTTGCAAAGGCGGTAGTGTTTTAATCGTATGCCGGTGAGTACGAAGCTGATGTTCCTGATAAGAAAGAAGAATCGCCTGAAATGCAGCAACCATCAGAATGCCATAGGCCATTACTGAAAGAAGAACATGGGTCACCATTGAAGAAGCTGGATTCCAGACAATATGCTCAACCGGGGCGAGTAAAGCGAGCACAATGGCAAGCATACTTACCGGGAGAATCATCACCAGAAGACTTTCTGATGGTTTTTTCAAACTGCTCAACAGAACCATCATCGTCACCATCATCGCGGTGAGCGACCCCATAGTGAACACACCAAGATTGATACCGTGGTCAGTATGGATAGAGATATAAAGAGCAATAACATGAAAAACGAGGCCTAAGGCGGTGATCAACAAAACCAATGATCTGGATACTTCACGCCCACTGTTTCGCAACCCTTGACCTACCGTGCCTGCCAGATAGCAACCAAGCGCACCCATACTGACCAACATGACACCCATTAGCGAAGCCTATTGTCCTCAAAACAGCAGAAAATAAAAAAGCTGGAAGCCCTGTTTGTCCATAGGCTTCAACGATCAAGCAGCACCAGCAGTTTGTCATATTAAACAGCACTAGACAAACAACCATTCAGGTTCTTTCTGACAGAACCAAACACTGACCATTGAAATGGATGCCGCTTTAGTCACGATTCCTATATAATGGCCTCCATCAGAGCATAAACATCTTAGATCAGGGTAATTCCCAGAATGTTCGAAAATTTAACCGAACGCCTCTCCCGCACGCTTAAAACGGTCACCGGGAAGGCAAAACTGACCGAAGACAACATCAAGGACACCTTGCGTGAGGTACGCATGGCTCTGCTGGAAGCAGACGTTGCCCTGCCGGTGGTTCGAGAGTTCATCAACCGGATCAGGGAACGCGCCATCGGGCAGGAAGTCCAGGCCAGCCTCAGCCCGGGACAGGCATTTGTCAAAATTGTCCAGAATGAGCTGATTGAGGTGATGGGTTCGTCCAATGACGAACTGAACCTTGCCACACAGCCTCCTGCCGTAATTCTGATGGCTGGCCTGCAGGGGGCGGGTAAAACCACCTCGGTTGCCAAGCTGGGTAAATGGCTGAAAGAGCGCCAGAAAAAATCGGTCATGGTGGTCAGTGCCGACGTTTACCGTCCTGCTGCGATCAAACAGCTGGAAACTCTGGCCCAGGAAACCGGACTCAACTTCTTCCCGTCTTCTGCGGACCAGAAGCCTGTAGACATTGTCAACAGTGCCATTCATGAAGCACGGATCAAGCATGCTGACGTACTGATCGTCGACACCGCCGGCCGCCTGCATATCGATAACGATATGATGGCTGAAATCCAGCAACTGCACAGCGCCATTAACCCCATAGAGACGCTGTTTGTAGTTGACGCCATGACCGGTCAGGATGCCGCCAACACTGCCAAGGCGTTTGGTGACGCCCTCCCGTTGACGGGTGTTATCCTGACCAAAGCAGATGGTGATGCCCGCGGTGGTGCGGCACTGTCCGTCCGTCAGATTACCGGTAAGCCCATTAAGTTTATCGGTATGGGTGAGAAGACCGATGCCTTGGAGCCTTTCTATCCGGATCGTATTGCCTCCCGAATCCTTGGCATGGGTGACATTCTCTCCCTGATCGAGGAAGCCGAGCGCAAGCTTGACCGCAGCAAGGCGGATAAGCTGGCCAGTAAGCTAAAGAAAGGCAAAGGGTTCGACCTGGAAGATTTCCGCGATCAGCTTCAACAAATGAAGAAGATGGGCGGACTCAGCGGTATGATGGACAAACTGCCAGGCATGGGTGGTATGGCGCCACAGATGCAAGGACAGATGGATAACAAGGTGTTTAATCAGATGGAGGCCATCATCAACTCCATGACACCTTCAGAACGAGCCAACCCGGACATCATGAACGGCTCTCGCAAAAAACGCATAGCTGCAGGCTCCGGCACCCAGATCCAGGATATCAACCGTCTCATCAAACAGCATAAGCAGATGAGCAAGATGATGAAAAAGGTCACCAAAAAGGGCGGAATGAACAAGCTGATGCGTGGCATGTCTGCCATGAAAGGTCAGCTGCCTGGCGGTATGGGTGGAATGGGCGGCATGATGCCTCCCGGTGGTGGCAAGAAGTTTCCTTTCTAAAGGTCACGACCCGTCATAACCCTTCAGGCCCAGTACTCTTGATGAGTACTGGGTTCATTACCACGTTGCTATCCTGAGGTCATTATCCTTCAGGTAAAGACGATTTGACTTCTTCGGCTCCACTCTCTGCAAGCCCGCAAATAACTCAATAACACCCCGGTCTGCAGCAGCACCTATTGTATAAAGCCCTACCCCAAAAAAAGTTATCGCGGGAATATACTTATCACAGAATATTGCCACTCACTGCCAATTTCCATACAATATGCGCCCTTTATGATTGGCCTTAATCCGATCATGGATTAGCTGACAAACGATGGGAAGAGAACTATCTCTGGCCAGAGCTGTCAGAACTCTTCTGGGTTTTCGCCTGAGGTCTCGCGCCAAAGGCACAATAAACACAGAAAATCAGTTGCCGGAAACAACTATAGGAAAACCTATTCCATGGTAACCATTCGTCTTGCTCGTGGCGGCTCCAAAAAGCGTCCATTTTACCACCTGACCGTGGCTGACAGCCGTAATGCTAACGGCGGTCGTTTCATCGAGCGTGTAGGTTTCTTTAACCCTACTGCTCGTGGCCAGGAAGAACGTCTGCGTGTTGATAGCGAGCGTGTAGAATTCTGGCTGGGCCAGGGTGCTACTGCATCTGACCGCGTTGCCCAGCTTCTGAAAGAAGCTAAAAAGGCTGCGTGAGGTTAACCATTCAGTGACAAAGGCAGTAGAGGGCGCTGTGAAGCGCATCGCGTTAGGCCATATCGCCTCCGTGTACGGAGTTAAAGGCTGGCTGAAGATTCATTCCAATACCAGCCCGATGGAAAACATCCTCAACTACCCACGCTGGATTCTTGACCGCGACGGTCAGTTGATGACCGTTGAAATCGATCAGGCCCGTCCTCACGGTAAAGGTCTGGTTGCCCATATCGTCGGCTGTGACGATCGTGAGCTGGCCCGCAGCTACTGTGGAAGCGAGATCACCATCAACGCCGATGAGATGCCCGAACCGGAAGATGACGAGATTTACTGGCATCAACTGGAATCGCTGGATGTATTCTCCCGTAACGCTGAGGGAGACAATATCCTGCTGGGCAAAGTCAGCCACCTGATGGAAACAGGTGCCAACGACGTTCTGGTTATCCGCCCCTCAAAAGGCAGCATTGACCGTCGTGAACGTCTGGTACCCTGGCTTACCGGATCGGTGGTGTTAGACGTAAATCCTGAGAAAGGATTTATCCGGGTAGATTGGGATCCGGAGTTTTAAGTGTCCATGACGACTCAACCCTCACCTTCCAGCGACGTTGAAGAAGGCTCGCTGGAAACCGACAAGAGCCCCATGGACACCGGAATATGGTTCGGTGTCATCAGTCTTTTTCCCGAGATGTTTCGGGCAGTAACGGAGCACGGCATTAGCGGTCGCGCCGTTAAGGAAGGGCTGATTGGCGTGGATTTCTGGAACCCCAGAGACTTCACTCATGACCGACACCGAACTGTGGATGACCGACCTTATGGCGGTGGTCCCGGCATGTTGATGAAAATTCAACCTCTGCGTGACGCCATTCATGCAGCCCGCAAAGCTGCAGGAACCGAGGCCAAAGTGATTTACCTCTCTCCCCAGGGTCGAATGCTCGACCAGAAAGGTGTAGAGGAGCTTGCCCAAAGCAAGAAACTGATCCTGGTCGCGGGGCGATATGAAGGTATTGACGAGCGTGTAATCCAGACCGAGATCGATGAAGAATGGTCTATTGGTGATTACGTGTTAAGTGGTGGTGAATTAGCCGCCATGACTCTGATTGATGCAGTTTCACGCTTTGTACCGGGCACCCTTGGTCATAAGGATTCCGCATCGGAAGATTCGTTTGCTGACGGTCTTCTTGACTGCCCGCACTACACCCGTCCGGAGATATTTGAAGGACAGGAAGTGCCGCCGGTGCTGTTATCAGGAAACCATGCACACATTGAACGCTGGCGACTGAAGCAATCACTGGGCAGAACCTGGCTGAGACGGCCTGATCTCCTGGAGAACAGACCCCTGACCAGCAAGGAAGAGGAATTACTGTCAGAGTTTAAAACCGAGCGGAACATTGACTAACTGGGAGCATTTTTAATGAGCAAAAACAAAATCATTGCGCAGCTTGAAGCTGAACAAATGACCAAAGAGATCCCTGCCTTCGGCCAGGGTGACACTGTCGTCGTACAGGTTAAGGTAAAAGAAGGCAACCGTGAGCGTCTGCAGGCGTTCGAAGGCGTTGTCATCGGCAAGCGTAACCGTGGTCTGAACTCTGCTTTCACCGTTCGTAAAATCTCTAGCGGTGTTGGTGTTGAGCGTACTTTCCAGACTTACTCTCCGCTGATTGCTTCTGTTACTGTGAAGCGTCGTGGTGACGTTCGTCAGGCTAAGCTGTACTACCTCCGTGAGCTGAGCGGTAAAGCTGCTCGCATCAAGGAAAAGCTCAACTAAGATTCAGTTTAATTTTCCGGCAACTGTTTTCTTCAGAAGAGCGGATCAGGCACTCCCCGATCCAGAAAGAAGCGGCGAAAGCCGCTTTTTTTTATCTTTAATTTATGTAAATAGCCTTGTCCGAAATAAAATACGCCAATAGGCTTCATCGTCATTACATTCAGTCAGGAAAAGACCATGAACAGCGACCAACCTCCAAGTAGCAACGTAAGGAGAGACTGGCCTGCAAACTGACCCATGATGTTTCATTTCTCACGGGCTGTTTCAGGCTCGGATTATTTATGTCTACCTCCCTCCTTACCTTCCAGATTCTTGAATACAAAAAATTAACCAGACTGGGTTTCCTGACATCATTCTGCTGATCCTTACTGTTTTGCGCCCCAATTTGCGTACAAACAAACCAGATTGTAAAAGCTATTAATGACCAGAGACACCCGGGCCAGAGGGATAACCATGACCAGCCTGGACATCACAGCTTTTGAGCATCCGCACAACGACCAATCCACCACACATGACGCAGACACAACGATTCATCAGTTAAGCCAAACCGATAGAGGGCATCGAACCCCTATTCTGCAAGCACTGAGTTATGAACAGACTCTGCAAACCCTTCAGCAGGCCCCCCTTATACTGGTTCGTGAAATACTGAATGAGTTAAAGGAAGCCGGTTATGCAACTCAATACACTAGGCTCACTGTTGACCTTGGTCTGGTCACACATCGTAAAGACTTAAAGAGTAACTACCTGCATACAGGCGTATTTGAGCATGTAAAATCACGATTAGGATGGATTGTCAGCCTATCCCTCCTTGGTATTTTTTCAGGAATGATCATAGCCAGTTACGAGGACGCATTGAGCGCCCTGGTCATTCTGGCGATTTATATGCCCGTTATGGCAGATACCGGAGGCAATGTTGGTGCACAAGCCTCAACACTGCTGATTCAATCTATGGCAACAGGAGAAATAACCACGCGAGACTGGGCCAGGGTGCTCTGGAAAGAGTTCAGGGTTTCTCTGATCATGGCAGCAGCCCTGATCAGCATCATTCTGATCAGAGTCATGGGGTTTGGCTCAGATGTAGACCTTCCCGGTGATATTACCCTGCTCCAGGTGGCTATTGCCGTCTCAACGGCCATGGCCATTCAAGTAATCAGCTCCAGTTTTTTGGGTGCGATACTGCCGGTTTTTATCCGATCCTTACAGTTGGATCCAGCGGTTATCGTAGCCCCGGTTTTAACCTCACTGGTCGATATGACAGGCATGCTGGTTTATTTTTTCATCACAACAACAATGCTGAATATATAACGTGCAATCAAGAGGCAGCCTGAAAACACACTGCGTCCTAACCTTAGCCCTTAGGGTAGACATTAAGGGATTTTGTTTTCTGCCACTGCTTCTCCCTCGTTCTTTGCCTTTTGCTAACGGGTGCAGACATGTTGCTTGATACGTGTTGCTGGCCCTTAAATTGGAACCACGAAGCACACGAAGAGCACAAAGTAAAAGAAACGTTTTTCTGAGTGCTCTTCGTGTGCTTCGTGGTTCAAAGAAATTAATGGCTAGATGCTTAAAGAACCTTAGCCTCACAGAGAAGAATATTGGTATTATTCAACCATTGCGCCAAATTGGATTTATTGATTGTCATGCCAGCCCCCGCGTCCCCTGAAACACAGGAATTTTTACAGCACCTCTGGCTTGAGCGAGGCCTCAGCAAAAATACCCGTGAAGCTTACCAACGAGATCTGCTGCTGTTCTCTGAATGGCTGAAAGAGCACACTCAAAACACAGGCAATCTATTACTCACGGCCAGTGAAGATGATCTTCGCTGCTTTCTGGGCTGGCGCTATGAGCAGAGTTACCACCCAAGATCAACCGCCCGGCAAATATCCAGTCTTCGAGCCTTTTACCGTTATCTTTTACAATCTGAACAGATCCCTACTGATATTACGGCCAATATTGAAATGCCCCGCCAGGGAAAAGCATTACCAAAGACACTGTCAGAAGACGATGTGGAGTCACTGCTTAACAGTCCGGATACCAATACCGCCATTGGTCTACGTGATCGTGCCATGCTTGAGATCCTGTATGCCTGCGGCCTCAGGATTTCGGAGTTGGTGAACCTGAACATGGACAGCATCAACCTGAGGCAGGGTGTCATTCGCATTATCGGTAAAGGCAGAAAAGAACGACTGGTACCCATGGGTCAGAATGCCATTGAGTGTTTAGAGCAGTATGTAAAGCAGGCAAGAGGCGATCTGCTGAATCAATATGAAAGTCGAACCCTGTTTCCCGGCCGACACGGGCGCCCAATGACCCGCCAGACATTCTGGCATCGAATCAAGCATTACAATACGATTGCCGGTATCAATACTGACGTCTCCCCTCATGTTCTCCGCCATGCGTTTGCCACTCACCTTCTGAATCATGGCGCTGATCTTCGGGTAGTGCAGCTGCTGCTTGGCCATAGTGATCTGTCCACCACCCAGATATATACCCATATTGCCAACCACAGGCTGTCAGAGCTTCACCGAGAGCATCATCCCAGGGGATAACCTGACCGTCTATACACCTTTTTTAGAACTCTTTACCTGATAACAGTGTCCAAGCGATACAACAGGGAGAAATAAGGCTAAACTTTCCTGTTTTTATCCAGCGCTTCTCTCCAAAGCTAGAACGGCTTGCCGATAGCCCCTGAGATGCCCATTGATTAATTGATCGGCCGTCAGTCAGGCTTATCTTTCTGGATCACTTAAGGAATCAGTATGTCTAAACGCTCTGCTCTTCTTTTAACTGCCATTATGACCGCAAGCGCAGGCTGGTCTGTGGCTGTCAATGCAGAGGCTACCGGCAAGGACAGCTCAGTCCAGAGCCCCGAGACCCTTATTGAAAGTCAGCTAAAAAAGCTGGATGCCACCATCCCCATTGAGTCGGTCACCAAAAGCCCGATGCCTGGCGTCTACAAAGTCATGCTCAAAGGTGGCTTTGTTCTCTACAGCAGTGAAAACGGACAGTATTTTATTAAAGGGGATATGCTGGAAGTTCGCGGCAACCAGCTGGTTAACCTGACGGAAGAAATTAAAAGCCAGCAGAACGCCAAGTTACTCAAATCCCTGAAAAAGGAAGACATGGTGATTTTTTCGCCGAAAGGTGAAACAAAAGGCGTTGTTTATGCGTTCACGGATGTCGACTGTGGCTACTGCCGCAAACTGCACCGGGAAGTCGACCAGTTAAATGAGTTAGGTATTGAATTACGCTACCTTGCCTTCCCTCGCGGTGGTCAACAGTCACCAGTGCATGGCAAGATGACCGATGCCTGGTGTTCAGTAGACCGCAAACAGGCATTAACAGATCTGAAAACGGGTAAGCCCATTAGTGTGGACATTAAAGGGGATAAGGCAGCCTGCAGCACTATCATTGATGAGCACTATAATCTGGGTGTTCAGATGGGCATTAACGGAACACCAGCAATGGTTCTGGAAAGTGGTCAGGTGATTCCGGGCTATCGCCCTGCCGCTGATGTTGCAAGAGTCCTTGATATTAAGAGTTGAGCATATTTATACACTAAGATTAAAGCAGCCCCTTGGGCTGCTTTAATCTTAATCCCGCCTTTTATAAAATAACATCTACTTATTATCTTTTTTTATCAACAAACTCCCTCGATTGCCCCATAAAATAAGCCTAAAAAATCTGAATAGGAAAAAATATATACCCTTAATATTTTAGGGATATATATTTCAACTACTGAAAATTAAATACCGCCCTCATTAATACCATTAATTTGCTTTCATTTATGATTTCAAAGGCCAAGTGATATGGAAAATAGAATTGGTGAATTAAGCAGTGGATACACTTTTAGTGTTCCAGATCATAGCCCAAAAAATCAAGAGCCTCATGATCATAGCCAACGTAGCTGGGGGGCAGGCTATAAAGTTTCAACAGAAGAAAACCCTCAAAAATATTGCCATGCTTGCTGTTCTCCTCAAATACATTCATCTGAAAGAACAATAAAAACTCTCGAGGGTGTAAGAGCCGAACTAAAAAAAGAAGCCTCTAGTCAAAGTGAACACTTGAAAGCTCAGCTCAGAGCTAAGGCGGAGAGTGCTGGAAAACCGCTGGCACAAGAGAAATGGAGTGGAACTGTTACGACGCAGATAACTGGAGATGGAGTCCCTCCGAACACTTATGTTGGAGTAACAATGTCAACTATTGAGACAATAGAAACTGGCCAGATCACAATTAATGATGAAGAGCTCTCCAAATTTATGAATCTATTGGTATCTGCATGGTCAGACCCTGAGCAGTTATTCTTGGATTTTTCCGATCTCTCTACTCCGAGCTCTAAGGAAAACAGTCGTGGCTTCAGCCAGCTGTATGACAATCTCAAGTTGGTTGCTGCTGACGCTAATATCCTTGGTGCAAAACAGGTGAAGTCTGCTGATAGCATATACTCATCCAAAGGGCTGAATGATGAAGCAAAAGCATTTCAATTGTTAAGAAGCATTAGAACATCAATTTGTAGTAATCCAGAGAATAGCTCCAGGCAAAAGCAGTGCGAAGCTATGGTAGAAGCTCTTAGAAGCATATCTGATGATTACAATAGATCTATGGATGAAATGGTTAAAGAAGCATTCGAATGAAGATACACCCAGAGTACAATAATGACTTATTGTACTCTGGGTGCTTTCATCTACTGTTCCTGTTCACAAAAACAAAACCAGCATCAACACAATCAAGGAGACAATCATTGCGGGCATGGTTCGCTTGGCGAGCTCCAGTGGGCTCACACCGGCAATACCGGCACAGACAATAGCCGCACCTGCCAGAGGCGATGCAGTTCGACCAATGGCGCCAGCCACCGCTGAAGCGGTACCCATATTGGCAATGGTCATCCCGAACTGCTCTGCGAAAGGCGTAACGGCTTCGTTAAATGCGAAAGCAGCAGCATCACCAGTGCCAGTCAGGATCGCCAGAATAAATGGGCCGAGGGTTGAACCAAACTTCGCAAGGCTCGGTGTATTAATCAGCCAGTTCAGGAAAACATCCACCATCCCCAGTGCCTTCATACCGGCAACAAATACGCTGGCCGCGATAATGATACCAATAACATCCGCGTAAGCTGTCCCCATACCATTGAAGAATTTCTTGGTCGCTTCCTGAGGGTTCATGCGGGTAAGCAGCAACGACAGCACCACACCGATCAGCATGGCCTGCGGAACCCCCATTTTGATCGCAGGCATCACGGAAGAACCCAGAATCAAAATGGATACTGGCAGTACCGGCATCAGGGCATACAGCGGATTAACCTTATCAACCTGGTTTTCCATGGTGCCTTCGGTAGCCTGCACCAGATGACCAGTGTGTTCCTTTCTAAAATAGGCGATTGCGGTCAGAATGATTGCACCAGCAATACCGGCAGCTATCGTTGCCGGAGCATGAACAGCAATCACTTCCATAACCGTCTTACCACTGAGCTCAGAGATAAAGGCATTGTGGGCCGACCCCGGGCTCAGCATGCTGCCATAGGTTCCGGCCAGAACAGCCGCACCCGCCATGGCCGGATGAATACCTGCAGCCATCAGCAGAGGAATCATGGTTGCCCCTACCGCAGCAGAACAACCCGCTGCACTCGGGAGAGCAATATTGATAGCAAACGTGATCATGGTCGTTCCCGGTATCAGAAGGCCCCCGCCCTTCTTCAGTACACCGGTCAACGCTTTTACCAGATGCATATCACAGCCGGTATATTTCATCACAAAGGCAAAACCCATTACGGAACAGATGGCCTGAATCAGCCCCCCTGACGTCATGCGCCCGGCAAAACTGTCCAGTGCCAGCATCGGCTGCAGTGCCACTATCGACATCAGCAGTCCCGACGCAAACAGGACCATTCGGGTTTCCAGACGTTTGATTAAGCAATAAACGGTACCACACAGAATCAACAAGCCGATGAACGGTAACATACGGCCTTCCCCCCATTCATTATCATTGATATTGGATTGAATACTGTTCTGCCAAGGCGCGTTGATAACAGCCTGAACCCAATCAGGCTGTCAGCCTCCTATGAGCCATTCAGAGCCAGAAGCGAGCGGGCCATCACATCCATAGTGATACTCAGCACTGACTCATCAAAATCAAATTCCGGGTTATGGTGTCCACCACAGGTGGGCGAACAGAACATCAGGTAAGTAGCCTGTCCGCCGCTCTTCTGAACAGCATCCATCAACACCGAAGCATCTTCAGAAGCTTTCAGAGGTAATTGATGAACCACTTCAGTAACCAGAGGACAGTCCTTCAGCACGGCTTCCATTCGTTCTGCCAATGGTTCGTCACAAGAAGCAGCCAGCGCATGACCGACCAGTTGCAACTCGTGTTCAACGCCGTACATCAACGCACTGCCTTCAGTCACCCTATTGGCCTGATCCAGCATAAAGGCATTGATCTCATCGTTCTCACCGCGAAGCTCCACCATCATTTTTGCTTTATCTGCAATAATGTTGCGACCGCTGCCGGCATTCAGTGACCCGACATTAACTCGGGAGCCCCCGTCCGAATGACGGCTGATGCCGTGTAACCCCAATGCACAATTAGCAGCAGCCAGCAGTGCGTTACGACCTTCCTGGGGATTATTGGCAGCATGGGATGAACGACCACTGAAACGGATATCCAGCTTGCTGGTTGCCAGCATATCGCAGGTTCTTGCGGATACCGTACCGACCGGGTATTGACTGATGCCAATATGTCCGGAAACAAAGTGATCGACATCCTTCAGCCAGCCACGATCCGCCACTGCTTTTGCTCCACGGCACCCCTCTTCCGCAGGCTGGAACAACAACTGAATTCGACCATTGAGCGAATCCTTGTTCAGGGCAATAAACTCGGCCAGGGCCAGGCCGGTAGTAATATGACCATCATGACCACAGGCATGCATATACCCTGGATGGGTGGACTGAAAACCTGCTTTGACTGGAATATGGCTCTCGGAGTCAGCTTCTCTGACAGGCAAACCATCAATATCAAAACGAAACAGAGAGTTTACCCCGGGTCGTCCACTCTCCAGAGTGACCATCAGACCTGTGTGGCCACCAGCAATCTTTTCAATAAACCCGGCATCCGCTTCAGTCTGTTCAAGACGACGGTGAGCAGCCAGTAACAATTGCACACTGGGAAGACCTAGTCGACTATCACTGTTGAGCAGGTCTTTACCAATGGTAAAGGTGAAGGGAGCATCTAGCTTTTTCAGGTGCTGATAAATATGCCAGGTGGTCAGATACTCCTCCCAGCCCGGCTCAGGAATCTGGTGAAAGAATCGTCTGATCGCCGTGTACTTCTCTTTATTGGCGCTTACAAAATCCGACGGCATGAGGGTCATCACAACAATCTCCTATCAACTGGATTTATATAAGATTCTTAGGGGCCTGTTGACGTTACAAATTCAGGCTGCCAGCTTTCTCATGGTGCGCTTCAGCACCCTGGCGGCATTCCAGATATCATCAAACGGGGTAAACTCTTCCGGGTTATGACTGATCCCGTTCACCGATGGCACAAACAGCATGGCAGTAGGAATTTCTCTGGCCATATACATGGCATCATGCCCTGCCCCACTCTGCATGGGCATGGCTGGAATAGACTCCTCCAGACAGGACTGATTCAGCAGCTCTGCGATGTCATTATTCAGATGGACCGGCTTTTCTTCTGAGAGACGGGTAATAAAGACGGTAACGCCTTCCAGTTCAGACACAAAAGTCAATAAGTCATGGTTAGTTCGTTGAATGCTGCCCGTATCAATCCCACGGATATCGATACTCATCACCACTTTTCCGGGAATCACATTCATGGCATTGGGAGAGACCTCCATACGGCCAACCGTACCTACAGTACCGTGGAGTGCCTCACGCTGGGCAATGGTATTCACCCGGGTCACCACCTGAGAAGCAGCCACCAGCGCATCGTGGCGCAGCCCCATTGGTGTAGCGCCGGAGTGATCTGCAATGCCGTTGATTTCAATCAAAAACCGAGTTGGCGCCGCAATGGCAGAGACCACGCCCAAACTCAAATGGTTATCCAGTAACACCCTGCCCTGTTCAATATGACACTCTATGAAGGATTTATAATTTGCTGGGTTAATTCGCACCTGGTCCAGCTGATCGGGGTCAAGTCCATTGTCTCTCAGGGCATCAAAGATATTTTTGCCATCACTCCCCCGCGTCTCCCGCCATTTATCCAGGTCAGCTTGCCCAGTCATCAGCTTGCTGGCCATGCAGCTGTGGCCAAAACGACTGGACTCTTCTGCTCTGAAAATAATTAATTCAAGAGGATGGTTCAGTGCTTCTTTTTGCAGTTCAATCAGCGCATACAACCCAGCAATAACCCCCACTGCACCGTCATAACAACCACCGTCAGGTACACTGTCAAGGTGGGAGCCAGTGGCAACCACCGGCCTGTTTTTTTCTCCGTGAATACGGGCAATCAGGTTGCCAAAGCCATCGCTGCGATAGGCGATGCCATGCTGATCAAGAATCTGGCTGATAAATTCGAAGGCTTGGTTTTCAGGTGGTGTGAAGGCGATGCGATTCATGCCATGGCTGGAATGACCAATACTGGCAAGCTTATCGAACAGGAGCTGGAGGGCGGCTTTTGTAGTAGACATCTTAACTTACCCCTCAAAATACGGATACTAGGCATGTGTTTCGAGAGAAGTTTTGATTTCAATCAAATGTCTACATCAATAAGCGACAATAAATGATAGAAAAAGAAAATTCATGCAAATATTTGTGCAAAGTTTATTCATCAATAACTAATACCAATCGTGCTTTTTAACTCCCGTTATGAGCAAGAAGATTTGAGCCTTAAGACAAGGCGGCGTGAGGAGTCATAGCCTTAGCTATGGCGACGATCGGCAACGCAGGATTAAAGCTCAAATCTTCAGCGCAATAGGGAGTTAGAAGGTTCGATTGGTATAATATATGCTGAGTTTCTGATCATCAGTTGATAGCTATTTATCTGATGAGGGCTGCAGTGAAACAAAAATAGTATTGAAATAGTTGATCTCAGAAATCTGGTTTCCCAGGATAGAAACACCAAGAGAGAACATGTCATCCAATCCTGCCCCCTGATGTTTAATACCGGTGTTCATCAGACACTCCAGGACATAAACAGACCAGCGATATATTCTGGAATCTGTATCCATAATCATGACAGTACCGGTGATATCATCCCACCCAATGATATTGAGATAATGCCAGTTTAATGGCCCCATAATCACCAGTGGAATCACAGCATGCCCCATGGACAAGTGTGACTGAATCTCATCCCTCATTCGCTGAAAGGTGGTTGCAGAATAGAACTCAAAATAAAAGCCAGACCTGTTCGATAGAGCAACATACTCATTCATGTAATCGGCCAGCCAGACAGGAAAAGCTCCAACATCCAACGACAGCCTTGTGGTAATTAACTGCAGAAAACTGTTGATATAAAACAGGCGCATTGGATAGTTGAGCGTTTTAAGAAGATGATTGTCGATATTTAACCGCTCATCAAACCGGTGATCGATATATTCTCCCAAAGTCTTGGGCACACTTTGGGCAAAATGGACGTACTCAGAGTCGGATAAAAAAATACTCTCCCCTGAGACAAGTATCATGGCCCGTGCAATAGCATTCGGACCACAGGACCATAGCTTTATTTGATTGTATTTATGCTGACCGGGAATTTCCTGCAACGCTTTTTGAACATTGTGAACAGGAAATGAAAAGGTGTAATTATCAACTTCACCGTCAAGCCTGTACCGGGTTTTCTCAACGCACTCCTTTCTTGCTACGGGTTCTGCCATAACAACTAGAGTCAAAGACAGCAGAAAAGCCAGCATAACTGAACATACTGCACCGGAAATATTCACTATGCCTTTATGTGATAATGGAAAGAGAGCCCAGTATAGTGTTAAAGATAAACCTGCAGAGAGTGAATTAATGAAGCCGTGCAGTTAATTTTGAATAATTTACAGATAAATCATTTTTTTCGTCATTCCGCCATCAACCACAATATTGGCACCATTGATAAAGTCATTATCTTCATGGGTCAGAAACAGGCAGGTATTCACAATATCCCTTGGCTTACCCACACGCCCTGATGGGTGCTGCCGGTGATCCTGCTCAGTCAGGTCATCGTAATTTTCAGTTTGAATCCAGCCAGGACTGATGGCATTCACCGTAATCGGTGTCTCTGCCAGTGAGATGGCCAGCGTATTGGTCAGTGAGATCAGCCCACCTTTAGAGGCACCATAAGCTTCCCAGCCAGGCTCATTCTGGTGCCAGCGGGTCGAGGCAATATTAATAATACGACCATAATATTCATCTTTATGGGCTTTAATAAACGCCCTTGCACAGTTAAAACTGCCATTCAAATTGACATCAATAACCTGGGAAAACTCTGAAGAAGAGAGATCCTCTACGGGTTTATTAAATTGGCTGATAGCACCATTATTGATCAGGACATGAACTACACCGTATTTGCGATCAAGCTCGCTAAAAGCCGCCTCAATCTCATCCGGCTTTCCAAGATCAACACAGTAGTAATCTATACTTGGAGCTTCAGGCTTATGCAGGTCGAAGCCAATTACAATAGCTCCTTGATCGACATATGCCCTAGCAATGGCATTGCCAATACCCTGGCTGGCGCCTGTGACAATCACAACTTTCTCTGAATACATACCGTGATTACATCCGTTGCAGGTAACCAAAAGACTGGTGTCAAGTAATTTGCCAATGATAGCATTCAGCCCCTTTGATATCGTCCACTAAACACACTAAGTACTTTTCAATGGCCCGATGTTCAGTTTCTCTCTCATTCATTACATTGATTCTTTTCTGCTTTTCCTCACATGCCCTTGCTCACCCGGTTACTGAGTTGGCCAGGGATCTTGAAAATCGCCATGGAGGACACATCGGTATTGCTGTAATGGATACGTCAAACCAGTCTCTGTGGGATTACCGGGGCAATACCCGCTTTCCATTAATGAGTACCTTCAAGACGCTGGCCTGCGCCAAACTGCTTGCTGATGCAGATCAGAAAAAACAGAAACTGACCACTGAAGCCATGATTACCAGGGAATCACTGGTTACCTACTCTCCGGTAACCGAGCCGTTGACAGGCCAAAGAATTACGCTGGAACAGGCCTGTGATGCGACAATGACCACCAGCGACAATACTGCGGCAAACCTGGTACTGACTGGGATTGGTGGTCCACAGCAACTGACAGACTTTCTCCGTTCTACAGGGGACACCGTTACACGCCTTGATCGTATTGAGCCCGAATTGAATGAAGCAAAACAGGGAGACCTAAGAGATAGCACAACCCCTCTGGCAATGGCAGATACCCTGAACCAGCTAATACTGGGGAATACTCTCTCTGACGGCTCTAGGGCACAGCTGAAAACATGGATGATGGGCAACCAGGTAGCAGACAACCTGCTTCGCTCTGTGCTTCCAGAAGGCTGGTCAATTGCCGACCGCTCAGGTGCAGGCGGCCATGGTTCGCGGGGAATTACCGCCATTATCTGGAGTGAAAAAAGGCTGCCACTCATCATCAGTATTTATATGACGGGTACAAACGCCAGCTTTGAAGAAAGAAACCAGATAATTGTAAAAACAGGTGAGGCTGTTTTTAATCATTTTGGGATCCAGTGATTCAATACCTGTATATTTTTATCCCCCTTTTTCTATATACCTCTACACTGCACTGACCATTTATTGAATGTGCAGTGTAGAAAGTGAAATACTCAGATTCATTTTCAGCGGGTAATAAAGAAAAAACGACGCTTCATGTCACTCGTCGACGATTTTTTCTGGATTCGCTACTCTCCTTTGCTGGACTTTCCATGATGCTTGCCAGGCCGTCTGAAGCTGCAGCAGAAAATATGCAATCAAATAAATACAAACACCTGAAAGGAAACTGCCACGAAGATTATATGAAAATGGCCATTTCCGTTGCTGGGCAAGAGCCTGAATATCCATTTGGCTCTGTCATTGTTGATCAAGGTTCCGGGGAAGTTATCGCGACCGGCTTTAACCGGGTTGCTGAAAACCCGATTTTTCACGGTGAGATTGATGCGATCAATCAATGCGCACATGTTTATCATTCCAGAGACTGGTCAAACCTTTCGCTTTACACCACCGCAGAGCCCTGCCCTATGTGCCAGAGTGCTATTGAATGGTGTGGTATTCAAAACGTTTATTACGGAACATCAATCCCTTATTTGACACAGCTGGGATGGAAGCAAATTGATATACGTGCGGAGGAGGTGGCCAGAAGAACACCATTCAGAAAAACGAAGGTCATTGGTGGAATACTGGAAGCGGAGTGTAACGACTTATTTGAAGCCATCAAAAAAGCGAGCTGGGAGTGAATATCAGTCATCCCCGAATGTCATCCCAATCCTGAGTCACCGTCATGAAGTACACAGATAGGCTTCTTATCCCCCAAAGATCGTTATTAACAAATTTCATTGGCTCAATTATATCATCAAACCAATCTCCAGATTGGAAGTACAAAACACTTGCATTAATGCATACCAATACTCAAAATGACATATATAATGGATAAATAATGCAAGCCATCAATTATCCTGTTGACAAGTGCTGCATGCTAAATAGTATGGAGCGCCAGTTTAAGTAACCTTAATGTGTATACAACAGCTATACGTATTGCCAGGAAGAGAGCCCTCAGAAACAGACTATGGCTAAAATCAGTAGTGAAGAGCGTGCCCGCCGTAAACAAATGTACGACGCAGTTATTCTGAATATATTTATGACAGAAAGCTGGGAGGCCATCACTTATGATCGCCTGGCCAGAGAACTGACCATCAGCAAATCAACGCTACAGCGTTACTACCCCAGCAGAATGCACTTTGTGACCGCCCTCCAGGGCAAAGTGATGCCAATTGTTGCCAGAAATCTCGACTTCTCCAGCAGCCAGTTATTTATTTCATCCTGGGAATCAGCACTAAGAAATGATCTTCATTTCAGGAATGTCGTCAGGATGTTCATTGATAACCTGATGTCCCGTTCACCACACCCCTCCACTCAGGGAGCGATGATGCGTCTGCTGGATCAGTTGCAAACGGTGACTTCTGATGAAGATGCCCATAAAACATTGAAAATAGCTCTGGGTACCTCAGTTTTGTCCTTCAATAATTTCTTATAAGTAAAAGCCACTATACCTATTTTTATTAAACATCCCTAAATTGCATACACATATGCAAAATAAATAATAAAGCTCTGGAGTTTCAATTGCCATGAAAGGTCACCTTACCGTTTTCAGCCTGATTGCCATGTTCATTACTACCCTCTTTATTCAACCAGTACAGGCTTCTGGTTGGGAGCTACTGGGCGAGAAACAAGTCAGTCGCCGTACAGAAGCTGACACTATTTTCGTGGGAGCCCGTGAAGGGTTATTTCGGAAGATTCAGTTCAAGGTTCGTGGCGCAGATGTGGATTTCAAGCGGGCCATCATCCATTACCGAAATGGTCAGACCCGTGAAATTGCCATGAAAGGCCTGGTTCGCAAGAACAACAGCACCCGCCAAATCGATCTGCCAGGTAAAACCCGTGCCATAGAAAAAGTCTCCTTCTGGTATCAGACCCAGGGCAAAGGGCGCGCCCAGGCAACAGTACTGCTCTGGGGTAAAGAAGCCTGATCATAAGAAAAGGAATCACTGATATGAAAAAGCTGCTCTCACCACTGTTGTTATTATTGTCTCTTGGCCTGGTTTCTCAGCCTCTGATGGCCGACTTAAGAGTGGATGATCGTGTGGATCGTCGTGATGACCGTAGGGACTACCGCCAGGATGACCGCTGGGATGATCATCGACGGGTCAGAGTACAACCCATTGTTGTCCCTCGCAGAAGGGTTATTAATAACATTGTGGTGATTCGTCCATACGGTCACCCCTATGGGGGTTATGGTCACTATCACAACGATAATGATGCGGTAAAATGGTTGGCATTCACGGCCATTACACTGAAAATTCTTGATAACATCAATGAAGCTGCCCAGCGGGAACACGAAGCGGCGCAGGTTAAAGCGACGACTGCTCCGGTAGGTGAAAAGATCATCTGGAGTGATGGTGACGCCAATGGTTATGTTGTTGCCACCAAAGAAGGCAAAAGCTCAACCTCCGGACTGGTCTGTCGAGAGTTTCAGCAGTCTGTTACGATTGGAGGAAAAACAGAGGAAGCCTGGGGACAGGCCTGCCTTCAAGAAGATGCTTCATGGCAGATTGTTCAGCCAGCATAGGTCTGAAATGGAGACTGGATGAATACACATGCTGTTACTCAAGCTATAGAAAATGTGCGTGCAAAATCTTTTGGTAATTCTGAAGGTACAGAGCACTCTGTTACTATCAATTTTCATCCAGATCGATATACACCAGATAATGTGCCTTTATTGTTAGCTATTGCCAAAACGGGAGAATTAAGGTCTCAATTTGAAACCGCTACAAGTAATGGTGGCTTAACTGCATACAACGGTGGTGCACGCTGGCTTTGGGAACAACGGATTTTTGGAGGGGCTTATGATAAAGCGCCTTTACACCTTAGGCCTAAGTATGGTGCTCTTAATTTCCGTAAGTACAAAACCGGTGCAGCACCACGTTTTGGGTCAGCCTTTTTCCAACTGAAATCCCATGTTCTGGAGCGTACAACGTTCTGTTACCCAGACAGCTTCTTTGAACCAGAAGATTGTGCCGTATCCAACACAGTCAGTTCATTAATAGCAAAAGCCTCGTTAGACCAAGTTGACTTACTGGATGATTATATTGAAGCCCATATTCATGGAGTTGTTTCAATAAAAACGGACGTGGAATGTTTGGTTTTAGATCCAATATACAGATTCAGTGTCGTAGAGGAACACGCTCATCAACTAGGTATTACCATAAATTGGCATGATGGTTATGAATTACAGGTCAATGTTATGAGCCGTTACCCTAGCTACAGGGGTAAACAGTTCATTCAACTAGCTCGCAGCCTTGCGGTAAACGGCACCGTCAATGCCAGGCTATTAGGCACAGCAATTACTGAACAGGGTTACGACGAGCAAGAAATCAAGAAAATCTGGCACTATTTAGCAAGGTATGGATACTTGTCAGCACGAGCATGACCAATGATTACAACATGCTCTGATGTGAAAAGAAGTCTTAATGTTATTGAAGTATTGTTCAGCAACGCCGGATGACCTAGAGAGTATTGTCTCTTTACTGTCCAATGCCCCATTATTCAGCCTAACTTAGAGCGGCCATTAAATTATTTTCGAGAGCTGAAGATTGAAACACAGAGATCACAAAGAGCACTAAGGAAAAGAAAGATTCTTCTTTGTGCTCTTAGTGACCTCTGTGGTTCAACAAAACATTCTGTCAGTCAGTTTTCCGAACCACTTTGAAATTATCCCATGCCTGGGAGGTGGGCATCACTTCAAGGCTGTTGATATTGATATGCGCTGGCTGCAGGGCAATCCAGAGAATAATATCGGCAATGTCTTCCGGGCGGAGCGGATTAACCCCTTTATAAATACTGTCACTCTTCTCCTGATCCCCCTTGAAACGCACCAGTGAAAACTCGGTTTCGCACATGCCAGGTTCAAGGCTGGTCACTCGGACGCCACTGCCCGCCAGGTCACAGCGGAGGTTGCGGGAGAACTGGGCAACAAATGCCTTACTCGCTCCATAGACATGACTCCCCGGATAAGCCCAGTTAGAAGCCACAGAAGCCAGGTTAATGATGGAGGCTTTGGGTTGTTCACGCAGAACCGGCAGCAACTTATGGGTCACATTCACCAGTCCGGTCACATTGGTATCAATCATGGTCTGCCAGTCTTCCAGGCTGGCTTCCCACGCCGGTCCTGCTCCCAGCGCAAGACCGGCATTATTCACCAGAACCTCAATATTTCGAAAACTGTCGGGCAGTGAATCCACCATATCCGATACCGCCTGGGTATCGCGAACGTCCAGAGTCACACTGTGAACCGGGACTTTAGGCGTCAACTCATCCGCCAGCGTCTGCAGACGTTCTGAACGGCGACCGGTGATGATCAGGGAATGACCATGCTCAGCAAACAACCTGGCACAGGCCAGACCAAAACCGGAGGTTGCCCCTGTGATCAAAACAGTGGATGAACTCATTCTGCGTAACTCCATTTCATTTCTTGTGTCGCAGTTTACATCAAAACACCACATAAACTGCCTTGATCAGTGAAAGCGATGCCAGAAGCATCATAAAGGAAAATGCGATTTGTTGAACCCTACCGGTTTCGTAGAAGTGGAAAAAGACCTTGCCTGCCAGGGCACCCGAGATACAAACCGGGAGCAATCCCAGAAAAAGGTCAAATACCGAGTCCAGATCCTTTGTGCCCATCAGAATTAATGACACACATAATATGGAACTGATCACAAAATACATGATGAGTGTTGCCCGCTGTTTTCGCAGTGACAGCGATGAGTTCACCATGTGCATGATCACCGGGATCCCCCCCGCCGATACGGCACTGGTTGTCCAACCAGACATCACGCCACAGATCCAGCCGGACTTTATCACCGACTGAGCAACGCTGGATGGCAGATAACTCAACAGTCCCATCAACAGAATAACCAGCGCCACCAGCAGTCTCAGCGTGGATTCTTCCAGATAAAACAGCAGAAACAACCCGGCAGGCATGCCTGCAACGCCAGCCAGTAATAATGAATTCAGGGTTCGGACACAGCATTGGCGCCAGCTGCCCAGCAGAAGCGGCAACCCGGTCACAGCATCCAGAAGCAACACCACAGGCACGGCAATATGAACCGGATACCACTGACCGATAGCCAGTATTGAAATGGCGGCAAAGCCAAATCCTGTATACCCCCGGATCATCGCAGCAATGGCAACAGGAACAAACAGTAACCACTCGATCGACAACATACATAATCCCTATCAACCCATCTCAGTCTAATCACTGGGAACCAGGACCATTAGAGACAGAAGCTGTTTTTTTTAGGGACAGAGTCATCATTAAGGTTAATTCTTGCTATACCGCTACCGGTAATCTTGATGGACAGTCCAAGGGGTATGCCTGAGCTGAAATAACCTGAGCCAGAATTTGAATACCCGGTGTAATGGCTTCAGGAGCAATGGCTGAAAATCCCAGTCGGATAAAGTTGCCCGGTGATTTTGACGACAGAAAATGAATATCTCCCGGTTCAATAATAATGCCTTCTGTGGCACAGCTGGATACCAGTGAATCCAAATCAATACCACCGGGCAACTGCAGCCAGAAAGAACAACCACCTGACGTGTGATTAATGATGCTCCCGGGAAGATAGCGCTCAAGGGCTTCGCTCATCACCTGCCACTTTTCACCATAGCTTTTGCGAAGCTTGCGCAGATAGCTGTCGTAGTAGCCCATGGAAATAAACAGGGCTGCGGTTCTCTGATTGTTCATGGGAGGGTGTCGATACATGAGGCGCCGTAACATCCTGGCCTGTTGAATCAGTTCAGCATCCGCCACAAGAAACCCGATTCTCAGCCCTGGCGACAACGACTTCGAAAGACTGCCCACGTAGATCACCCGCCCGGACTGATCCAGGCTCTTCAAGGCAGGATGAGGCTGCGCCTGAAGGTTTGTTTCGCTCTCATAGTCATCTTCAATAATGATGAAATCTTTCTCACTGGACTCAGACAACAATGCCTGCCGTCGCTCCATCGACATGGTGACATTGGTGGGTACCTGATGACTGGGCGTCAGGTACACATAATTACAGGTATCCATTTGGCTATCCGGAATCACGCCCTGATCATCCATCCCCAGCGGAACCACCTCCGCTCCATGGTGGGCAAAGATATTTCTGGCATCCGGATAGCCTGGGTCTTCCATGCCCAGCCGAGTATTCTCTCCCACCAACAGGGATGCCAGAAGATACAAGGAGTTCTGGGTGCCCACAGTCACCAGTATTTCATCCGTGCTGACCTGAATCCCCCGCTTACTCAACACATGCTGCTTTAACTGATCAACCAGAAACTCATCATCATTGTCCATAAAATCCGAAACCCACGCTTTCATCGCACTCTGCCGCTGGGCCAGACGACTGCATTCACGCCACTGATTCAGAGGGAAAAGTGAATGATCAGGCTGGCCAAAAACAAAAGGGTATGGGTAATCCTGCCAGTCTGAGGGTTTCCTGATGTTTTGATAGCTGGAAAGATCCCTGACAAGTCGATCTTTCCAGCAAATCGAAGAAGAACATGAGTCCGATACTGACGAGTTCAGAGAAAAGGTTCTGGACACCAGTTGCGTATTCTGTGACAGGTAGTCTAGGTTGACAAAATAGCCGCTTCGTTCCCGTGAGATCAGAAATCCCTCGTCCACCAGTTTTTCATAAACCAGGACAATGGTATTTCTGGAAACCTTGAGCATTTCCGCCATCTTCCGGCAGGATGGCAACGCTCGATCGCCAAAATGGTTCTGATGAATCATGGTGGTTAGGTGCTCGCGAATCTGCTCCTGAAGACCTCTTGCCCGGGTAAAGTCAATATGCAGCAAATGCTCACTCATTCGTCATCCATCTCCTTTAGCCTCACCATTTTGGAGCAGTATTCCTATCAACTCCCTTTCTAAACACCTGCCCTACCTGCAAAGCAAGTTTCTGGCCAACCATTTGCTGATTACTGGCCTTATAAAAAAACAAAACTGTCACTAGGCGAGATTTGCAGGATTTTTTTAGTTTGAAAAAAAGCACAAACGCCAGGGAGTAAACCAATGAACATTGCAGAAATTGATCGTCAGCACGTCTGGCACCACCTTTCACAGCACGCCATCTATGACCATAAACAGCCTCCTGTCATGGTGAAAGGTGAGGGACTGAAAGTCTGGGACATCAATGGTAAGGAATACCTGGATGCTTCTGCCGGTGGCGTATGGACGGTGAATGTCGGCTATGGCAGACGTTCAATTGCGGAGGCCGTAAAACAGCAGCTGGAAACATTAAACTTCTTTGCAGCAACAGCTGGCACACCGGTTGCTGCAGAGTTCAGCAAGAAGTTGCTGGAGAAGATGCCGGGCATGAGTCGAGTCTATCTGTCTAACTCAGGCTCTGAAGCCAATGAGAAAGCCTACAAAATGGTGCGTCAGATCGCCCATAAGAAATACAACGGAAAAAAACACAAAATTCTGTACAGAGAACGGGATTATCACGGCACAACCATCACCTGCCTCAGTTCAACTGGACAGGAAGAGCGACGTTCACAGTACGGCCCTTTTACTCCCGGTTTTATCGAAATCCCTCATTGCTGCGAGTACCGGAGTCAGTATGGCGATATCGCAGACTATGGCATCCGCGCTGCAAAGGCGATGGAAGAGGTCATTCTGAAAGAGGGGCCTGATACCATTGGTGCAGTTGTCCTTGAGCCCATTACTGCAGGAGGTGGCGTCATTACCCCGCCGGAAGGGTACTGGCAGAAAATACAGGAAATCTGTCGTAAGTATGACATCCTGCTGCACATTGACGAAGTGGTCTGCGGCATGGGCCGTACCGGTGCCTGGTTTGGTTATCAGCATTACGGTATCAAGCCGGACATTGTCACTCTGGCCAAGGGCGTCGCTTCAGGCTACGCCGCCATCTCCTGCACCGTGACCACAGAAGCAGTGTTCAATCTGTTTAAAAGCAACCCTGAAGACCGGGAAGACTATTTCCGTGATATCAGCACCTTTGGCGGATGCACTGCCGGGCCCGCAGCGGCACTGGAAAACCTGCGAATTCTGGAAGATGAGAAGCTACTGGAAAATGCCAGCCATATGGGTGAGTACCTGATGGCTGGTCTCAGACAGCTTCAACAAAAGCACCCTATTGTTGGCGATGTCAGGGGCAAAGGCCTTTTCCTCGGCATTGAGCTGGTCAATGACCCTGTATCCAAAGAGCCGGTAGATGAGCAGGTAGCCATCAAGGTAGCAGGGCTTTGCCTTGAGAAGGGCTTGATGATTGGCAGAACCAACCGCTCCTTCAGCCAGTTCAATAATACCCTCTGCCTCAGCCCTGCGCTGACCATCAACCAGGAGGAAGCGGATCGTATCCTGAGCATTCTGGATGAAGTGATTACAGAGATATCACCTTAGAAGACACTGTACTTCAAACAGTGCACGACAAAGTAAACACCCTTACTAACGCACCCACTTGGTGCAACCCAAACTTATAAATACAACCAGTCACCATAAACTGAAAGGAAACAGTCATGAGCAAAACCGGTACATTTAAAAATACGCTGGGTACGGTAGCCCTCTCTCTCGGTCTGGCGGTTACTTCTGGCATCAGTTATGCCAAAGACGTGGTCACCATCGGTTACCAGGGAATGTTTAACCCCTGGAAATACGCCATCGACCAGAAATTGGTTGAAAAGGAGACCGGTGTTGAGATCAAGTGGCGGAAGTTTGATTCCGGCGCCAAGGCCATTACCGGCATTGCCTCTGGCAGTGTTGACCTGACCGTAGCCGGTTCCAGCCCTATTGCCACTGCCGTCAGCCGGGGTGTTGATGTGGAGCTGGTCTGGATTATGGAAAACATTGCTGAGGCAGAAGCTCTGGTAGTTCGTGATGGCAGTGGAATCAAGTCACCTTCAGATCTGAAAGGTAAGCGGATTGCCGTACCTTTTGTTTCGACCACCCATTACCACATGCTCTTCGCCCTGAAAGAGTTTGGCCTGAGTGAAAAGGACGTAAAGCTGGTCAATATGCAGCCCAATGCCATTTCTGCCGCCTGGGCCAGAGGTGATATTGATGGTGCCTTTATCTGGGACCCGGTACTGGGCAACATCAAGAAAGAAGGCTCTGTACTTATTTCATCCAAAGAGCTGAGCAACTGGGGTAAACCGACCTTTGATGGTCTGATCGCCAGTAAGTCCTTTGCCAAAGAATCTCCCGAATTTGTGGCAAAAGTGATCAAGGTAATTGCTAAGGCCGACAGTACTTACCGCCAGGCAGGTGCAGACTTCTCCAGCGAACACCCTATCGCACAGTCTGTCAAAAACATCGTAGGTGGTGAACTGGATCAGGTGGTCGAAGCAATGGCCCTTTATGAATTCCCGGATATCCCTGCACAGGTTTCCTGCAAGTGGCTTGGCTGCCAGATGGAAGGCGGTGCTGCAAAAGCGCTTCTTTATACCTCCGAATTTCTGCTGGAAGAAAAGAAGATCAATGGACTTCAGGATGACTACAGCACATTCGTAAACCCGGCCTATGCCGAACTGGCCATGAAACTGACCGAGTGATTCCGGAACACTTTTTGCCTGTCATCAGTACCTGACTTAGAAAGGTCAGGTACTCCTATTTGCTGGATAAGGAAGTAATCACATGAGTATGGACAAGGTACTGAGAATCCGGGACGTCTCAGTGGAATACCCCGGTTTGCAGGGAGGCTCCCCAGTTACTGCCCTGTCCGGTGTTAATCTTGAGATCGAACAGGGAGAACTGGTCGTCGCCCTTGGTGCTTCGGGCTGTGGTAAAACGACACTGCTCAATCTTATTGCCGGCTTTATCAGACCCACTAAAGGTTATCTGACACTGGGCAGCTCAACGTTAACGGGTGTCCCCCGGGTATCCATGGGGCGCGACATTGGTGACCAGATTCTCGGCCCCAGCGCTGAACGCGGTGTGGTTTTTCAAAAGCATGCCCTCTTCCCGTGGATGAATGTGGTAGAGAACACAGAATTTGGCCTGAAGCTTCAAGGCATCAGTGCCGCAGAGCGCCGTGAAAAAGCAGAAAAATACCTAGCACTGGTAGGCCTCCATGATTTTCATCAACACAAGGTGTATCAGCTGTCCGGTGGTATGCAACAGAGGGTTGGTATTGCCAGAGCCTTAACCAATGACCCAAGCATTCTGCTTCTGGATGAGCCACTCGGCGCACTGGATGCTCTGACTCGGGAAACACTGCAGGAATTGCTGCTGGACGCCTGGCAAGCCACCAGCAAAATGATGTTCTTTATTACCCACAGTGTCGAAGAAGCACTGTTTATGGCCTCAAAACTGATCGTCATGTCTCCCAGGCCTGGGCGGATAACCCACGCCTTTGACCTGAACTTCAACCGTCGTTTTCTGGAATGCAGGGATGCAAGAGCGGTTAAATCTGAACCGGACTTTATTGCCATGAGAGAAAAAATTCTCTCCATCATTCACCAGGATGAAGTTCAGGAGGCTTGCTGAAATGAACACAGAACCCATCCCACTGGAACAGTGTGAAGCAGACAGGCAACCGACACCATTGCTGGTTAAATTAAAAGACAAAATCCTGTCAAAAACCATGACACCCGGCAGTTATTATGGCGAGCCTGGTCAGGGAGACAGTCGACTCATTGCCATAGTCACCACCCTCTGCTGCATTCTGATATGGCTGGCCGCCACAGAACTGGGCTGGATCAACCCCTTGTTTCTACCTTCCCCGCTTGATGTGGCAGCCAGAATGGGAGAGCTGGTGACGGATGGTTTTGCCGGAGCGTCCCTTGCTGAACACATGCAGGCCAGCCTTGGCCGTGTTTTTGGAGCATTCATACTGGCAGCAGTCACTGCGATTCCTGTGGGAATATTGATCGGTTGCAATGTCTGGTTTCGCGGTATTTTCGATCCCATTATTGAATTTTACCGTCCACTACCACCACTGGCTTATCTGCCACTGATCATTATCTGGCTGGGCATTGACGAAGCCAGTAAGGTAACCCTGATCTATCTGGCTATGTTTGCCCCTATTGCTTTAAGTGCACGTGCGGGTGTCAATGCCGCCAAAAGTGAACAGATTCAAGCGGCCTATTCCATGGGAGCCAGCAAACTGCAGGTGCTATACCATGTCATTATTAAAAGTGCCCTGCCCGAGATACTGACCGGGCTGAGAATTGGTATCGGCTTTGGCTGGACGACACTGGTAGCCTCAGAAATGGTCGCCGCTGAAGCAGGTATCGGATTTATGGTGTTGAATGCTGCTGAGTTTATGGTAACGGATGTGGTTGTAGCAGGCATTATTATTATTGGATTAATTGCCTATAGCTTTGATTTACTGATGCGCCACCTGGAAAAGAAACTGGTGCCTTGGAAAGGTTATTGATCTAAACTTTTCAATACTAATCAAGTGTAACCACCAAAGAAAATCATTAAGGACGCTGCGAATAAGTCACTTCTCCCAAAACCAAAGTAAAATCAATGGTTGCGTGAGAGAGGACCATAAAGATTTATTCGCTCATTCCGTACCTGACACAGATGTTTTCAGACTTTGCATATGTTTTTACTTATGCATTAGTTCTACATAAACTCACTAACTTTTATAACTCACTCAAAAATGGCTAAGCAGCCGCAGTCGCTCCATAGAATCTTCCTGCACCTGCGCTCAAAATATCCTGTTTCTGCCATTCTGCCAACGAGCTAGCCATCAAAGCATTTTGGTATACATCTATCATGTACCCTTTACCGAGAAGGCCACACGTATCAAAGAAGTTTCTACCGTATTTATTACCGGCCACCAAAAGATCCTTTTTATCAAGGTAAGATAAATCACTATTGGCTACCTCAAGAACATATGAGTTCAGTAACATTTCAGCACCAGCGCCTTCAATCAATGCTACATCATGCAGTATGGAGTTATTACTGTATGATGGCCCAAGAAGATCTTTTTTATCATGGGAATCTAGTGTGCGGTTTTCCAAAATACCCCTGATCAATAGAACGATAATATCAAGACTCCTAAATGCCAATGCTCTCTTTAAATTATGAAGTTCCGGATCGCCCTTAAATAATCGCTTGATATCCCAGGAAGGCAATCCGGACTCATTAATTAAAGCAAGCATATCTCTTACGGCTTGAACACGATTTTTACCACAGGCAGCGGAAAGTCCAGGGGCACCTCTTTCATTATTTGCCATCAACAAATCCAGTTTTTCATAAGAAGTAAGCCCTTGAATAGCACTTGCGACGGCACTCTTTGAAAAACCTTTATGGCCAAAATGGCCTTGTTTCAAACCCTGGAACATCATTCCTGCATCAGGCTTTCCAAACATATGAACATCACATTGATCACGATCTGGAATCATCGTATTAGAATTGATACAGCCTGACCGCAGACTTTTATCAGGAAAGTACTCACTGATGTCACCTCCCGCCATTAAATAATCGATTGTAAGACCGCGGGCATCCAGCGGAGAAGTTAATCCGTAAGTACAGTGTAAATCTGTCAGATTCGGATCATAGAAAATAACTTTAAGACTTCCTTCCTGCTTTTTAAATCGCAGGCTCATTGCATGATCACTTGCCCGAAACATGAAGCACTTTTCCTCCCCCACACGCATATTCCAATGCTTCTCAGCAATTTTCTCAATGGCATCCTGAATGCAATCAATGCTGAAATAATAAGCTTCATCTGACTGTCCCTGTTTCTCTATCTCTCGCAATTTTTTATCATCAGGAATTTGAGCAGCAAGTGCTTGAAGTTTAAATGGACTATCAACCTGTAAAAAAGAGCTCTTTCCTCGGCCAAAGGTGCGGTCTGTATAAGCTTGTGCTAAATTCCTACACGCAATAACATCATCTTTGTCTGTTTTACCTGGCCACATAACTATACAATTCAAATAAGCTGCAGGTTCATCCTTAGATCGATATGAGGGTAATAAGCCGACATGATCCCCGGAAAACACTAATCTACACTCCACTGAACGCTCACTATCCTTCACCTTATGAAGCTTTCCTGCGATATAGGGAGACACTAACTCAGGCAACACAGAAGCAATTTTAAATAAAGCGAGAGGCTTTCGAAGCGCTTGAGAAAACCAGGCATCGGGGTGCTTTTGAACTAGGCGGGGAGTAACACCATCCAATACATTAACAGTGTAAAAACCAAAAACTGCTTTAACCGTATTAACAAATGTTTTAACAGCACGAATAATCAGCCATGACTGGGCATGTTTATGCCAGGAATGAGAAAGAGACTCCAGAGTACTTAATTGGATTCCAGCCATGGTTAATTACCTTATTTTTTATTTGATGAAGCCATTCAGTTGTTCGGTTAAATCCCGGAAGACTCACATTTTCCGTATGTCTTGAATACACTTCATATTTGTGTACTAATGTTTTTAAAAGTTCCCCATCATTAATAAAATTGCAAATAAAAAGGCCAGTCTCAAAGAGAACTGGCCTTTTTAATTTTCAGCTGTTAAATCAAAGAATTAGCCACCAAAATCATCCAACAGGATATTTTCAGGCTCTACGCCTTGATCTTCAAGCATCTTAATCACAGCTGCGTTCATCATGGGCGGTCCACACATGTAGAACTCACAGTCTTCCGGAGCCGGGTGATCCTTCAGGTAATTATCGAAAAGAACCTGATGGATAAAGCCGGTATAACCCGTCCAGTTATCTTCCGGCAGCGGATCAGACAGCGCCAGATGCCATGTGAAGTTTTCATTTTCTTCAGCCAGCTTGTCGAACTCATCCACGTAGAAAGCTTCACGGAGAGAACGTGCACCGTACCAGAAAGAGATCTTCCGCTTGGAAGAAAGACGCTTCAGCTGGTCAAAGATGTGCGAACGCATTGGTGCCATACCTGCACCACCGCCTACGAAAACCATCTCGTTATCGGTCTCTTTGGCAAAGAACTCACCAAATGGTCCGTATACGGTCATCTTGTCGCCTGGCTTCAGGTTGAAGACGAAAGAAGACATCTTACCAGGCGCAAAGTCAGTACCCGGAGGTGGTGAAGCAATACGGATATTGAACTTCAACAATCCCTTCTCTTCTGGGTAGTTGGCCATGGAGTAGGCACGAATAGTCTCTTCGTCCACCTTGGAAACGTACTGCCACTGGTTAAACTTGTCCCAGTCACCACGATACTCTTCTTCAATATCGAAGTTTTTGTACTCAACCGTATGAGGAGGACACTCCAGCTGAACATAACCACCGGCACGGAAGTTAACGTTTTCACCTTCAGGCAGTTTTAACACCAGCTCCTTGATGAAGGTAGCCACGTTCTCATTAGAGACAACTTCGCACTCCCACTTCTTGACGCCGAAGAGTTCTTCTTCAACTTCAATTTCCATGTCCTGTTTAACAGCGACCTGGCAGGAAAGACGCCAGCCTTCTTTCTCTTCACGCTTGGTGAAGTGAGAACGCTCGGTTGGCAGCATTTCACCACCACCGGAGAGCACCTTACACTTACACTGTGCACAAGTACCACCACCACCACAGGCGGATGGCAGGAAAACGCCTGCACCGGACAGCGTATTCAGCAGTTTGCCACCAGCAGCGGTAGTCACGCCTTTTTCCGGATCTTCGTTGATCCCGATGGTCACATCACCAGTGCTTACCAGTCTCGAACGGGCGGCGAGGATGACCAACACCAGCGCCAGTACGATAATGGTAAACATGGCAACGCCATAGATAATATTTGAATCCATATCGTCCCAATCCCCTTACAGCTGTACGCCAGAGAACGACAGGAAGCCCAGAGACATCAAACCTACGGTAATGAAGGTAATGCCCAGACCTCGCAGTCCCGCAGGTACATCGCTGTACTTGAGCTTTTCACGAATGCCCGCCAGTGCCGCAATAGCCAGCGCCCAACCCATGCCTGCACCAAAGCCGTACACTACAGACTCGCCCAGATTGTAGTCACGCTGCACCATGAACAGTGACGCACCCATGATGGCACAGTTCACCGTGATCAGTGGCAGGAAAACACCTAGTGCGTTGTAGAGTGACGGTACAAATTTATCCAGAAACATTTCCAGAATTTGTACCAGTGCCGCGATAACACCAATGTAGGTGATCAGACCGAGGAAGCTCAGGTCAACTCCCGGCACCAGCGCGTCAGGCTTCAGTACGTTCTGGTAGATGATGTTATTAATCGGCACGGTGATGGTCAACACAGCAACCACCGCCACACCCAGGCCCATCGCAGTTTTCACCTGCTTGGACACGGCCAGGAAGGTACACATCCCCAGGAAGAAAGCCAGCGCCATGTTTTCCACGAACACTGCTTTCACAAAAAGCGAAATAAAATGTTCCATGACTTAGTGCGCCTCACTGAATTTGGTGTTAGGTGCAATCTTGAATTCCACCTCTTCAACCTGGTCAACCTTCCAGCTGCGAATCGCCCAGATCAGCAGACCGATCAGGAAGAAGGCTGAAGGAGCCAGCAGCATCAGTCCGTTAGGAATATACCAGCCGCCGTTGTTCACGGTTTGCAGGATTTCCACACCAAACAGGTTGCCGGCACCAAACAGCTCACGGAAGAAAGCAACAACCAGCAGAACTGCACCGTAGCCAAGACCATTACCGAAACCATCCAGCGCAGACAGTGCAGGACCATTCTTCATGGCGAACGCTTCTGCACGTCCCATAACGATACAGTTGGTGATGATCAGGCCAACGAATACTGACAACTGCTTGGAGATATCAAAGGCATAAGCTTTCAAAATCTGATCTACCACGATTACCAGCGAGGCTATAACGGTCATCTGGCAGATGATTCGAATGCTGTTGGGAATCTGGTTACGGATCAGAGAAACGGCAAAGTTGGAAGCCGTAGTAACCCCGATAACCGCGAGCGCCATTACCAGGCTAACCTGCATACTGGTGGTTACTGCCAGCGCGGAGCAAATACCCAGAATCTGCAGGGTAATGGGGTTATTTTTAACCACCGGCTCCAGCAGGATGTCTTTGGTCTTTACAGACATTATGCATTCCCCGCTTTCAGGTTATTGAGGAACAGCTTGAAACCAGTGTCGGATAACCAGAACTTAATCAGGTTGCTGACACCGTTGGCTGTCAGTGTAGCACCAGCCAGACCGTCGATCTGATTCATGGCACCCGGGTTGGCTGGATCAACACCGCCTTTAATCACGTGCAGAGCAACCTGACCGTCGACGCCGTAAATTTCCTTACCGGACCATCTGGATTTCCAGACCGGATTGCTAACTTCACCACCCAGTCCCGGTGTTTCTGCCTGCTCGAAGAAACCAAAACCTTTAACAGTGTTCAGGTTATTTTCCAGAGCCAGAAAACCGTACATGGTAGACCACAGACCGTAGCCGTGAACTGGCAGAATCAGAGTCTGCATCTTGCCATCCTGCTCAACCAGGTAGACTTTAGCAACATCGGCCTGACGCTTGATCCCGGCAATGTCCTTACTGCCTGCCAGGGCTTCAGAAGCTTTAGGGTCTTTAGCGGCCACACGCTGATCGTATTGATCAACGGTCAAACCATTGGCCTCATCAACGAACTTGCCCGTTTTCAGATCCACCAGACGTGGCTGAATACGCTTGTAAAGCTCTGCAACTTCAGCAACGCTCAGCGCCTTTGCATCCGAAGTCAGACCGGAAATCGCCAGAATATTACGCTGAACATCCAGTTTAATGTTCTGGTCCTGAACCGGCTTCAGGAATACTGCCGCCGCAGATACCAGCACTGAACAGATCAGTGACAGTACTACCGTGACCAGCAGTGTCTTTTTAATAGAATCGTTACCCATCAGGCCCGAGCCTCCCGACGCTTGATATTGGCCTCTACCACAAAGTGGTCAATCAGCGGCGCAAACAGGTTGGCAAACAGAATGGCCAGCATCATCCCTTCCGGATACGCAGGGTTTACCACTCGAATCAGGATGACCATCACACCAATCAGGGCACCGTAGAACCAACGACCGGTGTTGGTCATGGAAGCCGATACCGGATCAGTAGTCATGAAGATCAGACCAAAGGCAAAACCACCCAGAACCATATGCCAGTACCAAGGCAGCTGGAACATCATGTTGGTCTCAGAACCAATCATGTTGAACAGGGTTGCTGTGGCGATCATACCGATCATGGTACCTGCAACAATTCTCCAGGAAGCAATACCGGTGAACAGCAGAATCGCACCACCAATAAAGATTGCCAGAGTGGAGGTCTCACCAATGGAGCCCTGCATCACACCGATAAATGCCTGCATCCAGCTGATGGACTGTTGCAGAGCTTCCACACCGCCCTGCTGGGCAACACTCAGCATGGTCGCACCGGAGAAGCCGTCAACAGCCGTCCAGACCAGGTCACCAGAGATCTGTGCCGGGTAGGCAAAGAACAGGAACGCACGGCCTGTCAGCGCAGGGTTCAGGAAGTTCTTACCCGTACCACCGAATACTTCCTTACCGATAACAACACCGAAGGAAATACCCAGAGCCACCTGCCACAGAGGAATGGATGGCGGAACGATCAGGGCAAACAGGATAGAGGTAACGAAGAAACCTTCGTTCACTTCATGCTTACGCACGATGGCGAACAGCACTTCCCAGAAACCACCGACGAAGAACGTCACAGCGTAAACAGGCAGGAAGTAAACCGCACCATAAATCAGGTTATCCCAGATGCTGGCCGGATCGTTACCCGCCAGCATGGCGATCAACATGCCGTGCCAGTCAGAAGGTGCTGCAAGGCCACCAGCAATCGCAGTATTTGCCTGGAAACCTACGTTCCACATACCGAAGAACATGGCCGGGAAAGTGCATAACCACACCAGTCCCATCATACGCTTCAGGTCAACCGCATCACGAACGTGACTGGTGTTGTGAGTTTTGTCCAGCGGTGTGTAAAACAGCGTGTCAGCCGCTTCAAACAGCGCGTAGAACTTTTCGTACTTACCGCCCTTGACGAAATGGGGCTCCATCGAGTCAAGGAGTTTTCTTAATGGCTTCACTGATTACCCCTCCAGCTCAATACGGGTCAGGTTGTCACGCAGCAGGGGGCCGTACTCATATTTACCCGCACAAACAAATGTACAAAGAGCAAGGTCTTCTTCTTCCAGCTCAAGTGCACCCAGTTTCTGCGCGGTATCGGTATCGCCAACGATAATTGCACGAAGCAGCTGTGTTGCCAGGATGTCCAGGGGCATCATCTGCTCGTAGTTACCGACGGGCACCATTGCACGCTCACCACCGTTTGTGGTTGTGGTGAAGTTGAACAGGCGGCTCTTGCTGAGGCCAGAGGTCATGACGCGCAGAATGGAGAAGCGGTCAACCATTGGGTTAACCCAACCCAAGAACAGACGCTCATCGCTCTCTTCCAGAACGGAAACCTGATTATGGTAACGTCCAAGGTAAGCAAATGGGCCGTTGGCAGTGCGACCACCAAAAACCGATCCAGAAATAATACGGTTGGTCTCAGGCTTCAGTTCACCGGCGGTGATTTCATCGGTACAGGCACCAAGGCGTGTACGAACCAGACGTGGCTTATCAACCTGGGGTCCTGCCAGAGAAACAACACGGTCAGTAAAGAGCTTACCAGTGGTGAACAATTTACCCACGGCAATCACATCCTGATAGCCCACCTGCCAAACCGTTTTGGTGGCAGAAACCGGATCAAGGAAATGAATGTGAGTACTTGGCAAACCCGCAGGATGCGGACCGGCAAACTCTTCGCTGTTGGCAATGCCGGCAGGAATGTTGGCACCAGGTGCCTTACAAAGGAAAATCTTGCCGCCACTGAGCTTGCCCAGGATATTGATACCCTGCTCAAATGCTTCAGCCTGTTCTTTGATCACCACTTCTGGATTCGCAGCCAGTGGGTGAGTATCGATGGCCGTTACAAAGATAGAAGCAGGACGAGAGCCCAATGCAGGCACTTTGCTGAACGGACGGGTGCGCAGGGCAGTCCAGAGACCAGATTCATTCAGCAGCACTTCAACCTGATCAGCGGTCAGACCCGCCAGTTCCTCAGGCTTGTACGCAGTGAAGGTCTCTTCCTCTTCCTGGCCATCAACATCAATCACAACGGATTGAAAAACCCGTTTTTCGCCACGGTTAATGGCTGAAACGGTACCGCCAGCCAAAGCGGTGTACCGGATACCCGGTGTTTTCTTGTCGGTAAAGAGCAGTTGCCCTTTTTTAACTCGATCTCCCACAGCAACCGCCATAGTGGGCTTCATGCCCACGTAATCAAAGCCGATCACGGCTACAGAGCGCGCTGCCCTGCCTTCCGTGATACTTTGTTCAGGCGATCCTGAGATCGGGAGATCCAGCCCCTGTTTGATTTTGATCATACCTTTCGCCTAATCAATCAAGTTGAGGTCAGGAGTAACCCGTCTCTCCGGTGATCCGGAATTGTCCGAACGATTGAGGAAGCTCTGGTTTCCTAGCCTTCTCTCTCAAAAAGAGCCAGTACAAAAACCAAAACTCCCAGCAACCAGATAACTGGCCGAGAGCACTGCGAACGCTTTCATGTAATCACTTGAGAAAGGGGAGCAAACATACTGCACAAAGCAAAGCCCTGAGGCCAGCGGCATCAGGGAAAAGCAGCAGGGTCTGGAAGAGCACCCCTTTTTCAAGGTTACTGCTGCGCAGTCTTTATCCCGGAAAGCACTCTGGCAATCCATCCAGACGCAGAAAAAACCCCGCCTTAAACCAGCAGGATCCTAATGGGCAAACAGATAGACACGCATCGTAATTGAGAACTTATGTTCTTTATAATTAGCCGAAACATGATCGGAATTTCCGTACCTGAGCCTTAATTCGCAACATCACCGATGAAAATGGTGGCGCAATTATAAAGAGACTGGAAGTGATATGCCATACTGATTGGCAGGATATTTTTACCAATACCTATTAGAAATAACCAAAAAACACCTTAATCGCGAGAGTTTTTCACGCACCGTCCCAGTAGATAGAAAATACAAAAAAGCAGCCCAGTTCCGCCCTTGACGCATTCAAAACAAGATAAAAGAACTCACAAATATAACAGTTTTTTATACGACAATTTCATTTCAACAGCACCTGATAATCACCAGTCAGGTAGCACGGGAAAAGAGTCGGAAGAAATTTTCGGTAGTTTTCTCTCCGAGTATCTCGAGATCAACCTCCTTAAGCTCAGCAATGAACCGGGCAACATCTGCCACAAAACGTGGCTCATTCGACTTCCCTCTATGAGGAACAGGCGCCAGATACGGAGAGTCAGTCTCAATCAACAACCGATCCATGGGGAGATACTGCACCACCTCTCTCAATGCGGCGGCATTTCGAAACGTAACAATACCCGAAATGGAAATATAGTAATTCAAATCCAGGGCGGCCTTTGCCATCTCCAGAGACTCAGTAAAACAGTGCAGGACACCCGAAGACGCTTCAGAACCATATTCACGAATAAAATCGATGGTATCTTCCCTGGCATCACGAGTATGAACAACGACAGGCAACTCCAGCTCTGAAGCCAGCTGTAAATGATTAATAAACGACTGTCTCTGAACTGCCTGCAACCCTTCACTGCCCGCATAATAATAATCCAGCCCTGTCTCACCAATGGCTACAACTTTCTTATGGTCAGCCAGTGAACGCACCACATTGATGTCCGGAACCATCTCTTTGCAGTCTAATGGATGCACTCCGACAGAGGCATAAACATCGTCGTATCGCTCTGCCAGCTCAACCACTCTGGGACCATTTTCAAGATCGATACCAATGCAGAGCATACGTTCCACACCAGCTTGCCTGGCTGCCTCTATAGCCTTATCAAGATCGCCCTCGTAAGCGCTGAGATCGAGGCGATCAAGATGACAGTGGGAGTCAATAAACATACACAGCCCTGTAGCCAAAAAGCACTTCAACAAAATACGGCTTTTACCGCAAAGCAGTAAAAGCCGTAGTTCTTTTTAAAAAATCAATTACATCGTATTGGTTGGGCGATCTGAAGCCAGTGCTCCCGCAATATAGGTTTCAATTTTAGTCCTGACACTGTCTGTCGGATCATTAAACTGAATACCAATACCTGACTGCCTTCCACCCTGAGCCCCCATGGGTGTAATCCATACCACTTTACCAGGAACAGGAATTTTTTCTGGCTCATCCATCAACGTCAGACGGATAAATACATCGTCACCCAAATTATAATGTTTATGGGTTGGAACAAACAGGCCACCACCGCTGATAAAAGGCATATAGGCTTCATAGAGCGATGCTGTGTCCCGAATGGTCAGAGACATCAATCCCTGCATCCCTTTTCCCATGACAATCCTCTCCTTCTATTCCAAATCCAACCCGTTAATCACAGGTTTGTTTATGTTCAGGTGGACTTTAGTCCTCGAATACCCTGTAAAAATCGACTTACACCAACAGCTCAAGATAATCACTGAACACGCCTTCCAAAAGCATCTGACAGTTCAGGTTAGCACCTTCCAGCAGCTGCTGCCGCTGGCGCATAATTTTGTCCCGCAACACCAACAACTCAGAAGACTCAACTTTCTTAGCAAGATAGTCCAGCATTCTAATCAGGTCACGATTTCTGATACTGCTTTCATCGGCGGCCAGCTTCAGTTTTACAGCATCATCCAGCCAGCTACCCATCCAGGACAACAGTTCAGTTATGTTACCGGCATGCCAATCCTTTGCCATTTCAACAGGGGTTAGATTACCCCTGAATAACTCCGGCATTGCATTAACCAAGCGTCCACGAATGGCGAGAGTATCGTTATCAAACATAAATCTCGCAGTCATCGGCGAACCAGAAGCAAGATCCAGCAGCTGCTCCACGATCAATGAGTCTGCAATATGATCAGACAGCCAGGCAATTGACAGAGTTCTCTCTGGCACAGGAAACGTTACCATCTGACAGCGACTGCGAATCGTTGGCAGCATATCACCGGAACGGGCACTGGAAAGAATAAACAATGTATCTCCACCCGGTTCCTCCAGACTTTTCAATAACGCATTGGCTGCATTGATATTCATTGCCTCAGCCGGATTAATGACAATAACCCTGCGACCGCCCTGCTGTGCCGTTTTACGGGCAAACTCATTCACCTGACGAATCTGATCAATCTTAATCGGCTTACCAGTCGATTCAGGCTCAACCTCCAGAAAATCCGGGTGTGTTCCCGCCTTCACCAGCTCGCAGCTTTTACAATGACCACAAGCATAGAAACCATCCTCGTTACAAAGCACACGGGCAGCAAGCGCTTTCGCAAACAGGCCTTTGCCAATACCAGGCACACCTTTGAGCAATAAGGCATGGGAGAGCAGGCCTGACTGTAAACGCTGAATCAACGGCTTCCATTGCACCTCTTGCCAGGGCAGCGGCTTTCCCAAAAAGCTATTCAAACGAGTTACCCAACCGAGCCTGCAGCGCCTTAAGAATCTGCTCTTCAACCTGAGCAATGGATTGGCTGCCGTCTATCACCACATACTGCCCAGAAAAACGTTCAGCTCTTTGCAGATAGACATTTCGCACACGATGAAAAAACTCAATAGCCTCCTGTTCAATACGATCCAGAGAGCCACCCTGTTCCAGGGCACGCCCTCGAGCTCTGGCAAGTCCAAGCTCAGGCTCAACATCCAGAAGCAGGGTCATATCAGGCCGTCTGTCACCCTGAACCAACTGCTCAAGAACCGCTATACGCTGCTCATCAATACCACGACCGCCACCTTGATACGCATAGGTCGCATCAGTAAACCGGTCGCAGACAACTACCTTCCCTTCAGCAAGCGCAGGTTCAATTCGCTGAGTCAAATTCTGACAGCGGGCCGCAAAAACCATAAGCAACTCCGAGGTATCCGATACTTGCTCTTCGTGCTCAGAAAGCACTAGGTTTCTCAACTCCTCAGCCAGTGGAGTACCACCTGGCTCCCGTGTTTCTATAAACTCCCGTCCAGCCGCCTTCAACCATTGCAGAACCACACCTTTAGCTGTGGTTTTACCAGCACCTTCACAGCCTTCAATCGTCAGAAAAAAACCCATTGATCTCTCAGTTTCATCAGTAAACACTCGTTTCTGAACAGCTTATTGCTGCACAGTGGAGCGGTAATCTTTCCGTCGCTCAGTAATCTGATACTTTCTCACGGCACGATTATGTTCTGCCAGTGTTTTGGAGAAATGGTGGGTACCATCGCCACGAGCAACAAAATACAGTGTTTTTCCATCGGATGGATTCAGCGCCGCCCGAATCGCTTCGCGCCCGACCGACGCGATGGGTGTTGGGGGCAACCCATGAATGACGTAGGTATTATAAGCGGTACGCTCCCTGAGCATACGACGATTTAACCCACCCTCGTAACGATCACCCATACCATATATGACGGTCGGGTCTGTCTGTAAGCGCATTCTCTTTTCCAGACGCCGAACAAAAACACCCGCTATATCAGGCCGCTCTGATGGAACACCCGTTTCCTTTTCAATAATGGAAGCCATGATCAAGGCTTCATAAGGTGTCTTATAAGGAAGCCCCTCAGTCCGCTGCCCCCACTCTTCGGTCAAAACCGACTGAAGTTTTTTGTGCGCCCTTTTAAGGATCAATTCAACCGACGTGCCCGCCTCAAAGCTGTAGGTATCCGCATAAAAAAGCCCCTCAAGGTTATCAGCCTTTGACACTCCCTGAACATACTGACCCAGCATCGCTGACAGACTGGCAGGCTCTACTGGAGAAAGCAGCTTGGGATGACCGTTAAGATCCTGCAACAACTCTTTCAGAGTCGAACCTTCAACCAGAGTGACGCTGTAATAGCGAACATCTCCTTCAACAAATTTATTCAACAACTGTCGGTAGGTAATACCGGGAGAAATCAGATATTCACCAGCATGAAGCGCAGCTGCAACGCCTTTTATTCTGGCAAATATCTCAAACACCTCTGGATATTGAATTAACTGATCTGTCGACAGCCGCAGAACAACCCGCCCAAGTGAGTCTCCCGAAACAATAACGAACTCTGTATCACGGTCAGCAGAAACCGGTTGATCCCCATACCAGCGCAATCCATAAAAACCAGCAGCCAAGGACACCATAACTACCAGCAAACCACCGAGCAGTGTCAGCAGTAACTTCTTAAGCATTTAATTCTTCCAGTACACAATCCCGAATCAGGGTAGTAATGGGGCCGATTTCCCATACCCTGCCTTCATATTCAACCACAGGCCAGACACCGTTGACACTGTTACAAAGAAAGATTTCCGCAACATCAAGGTCTGATACCAGCTGCTCTTTAACGATGATTCCACGACTGCGTGCAAACTCAATAATAAACTCACGACAAACACCTGCCACACCACTGAATGACAGGTCAGGGGTAACCAGATCACCTTGATGAGTAACAATAAACAAATTACTCATTGTGCCCTCAACAAGGATTCCCTCATAGTCACACAGCAAACCTTCGTCGTAAGCACCCCCCTGCCACTCACTTCTTGCCAGAACCTGCTCAAGACGATTCAAATGTTTCAAGCCAGCCAGAGAACTGCGTCCAAGACAGGTCTGACATGCCTTTACCCGCGCACCAAAAAGCCCGGGATCACGTTGACGTACAGGCAAGGAATGGAGCGAAAGAATCCGGGAAGAAGACAGGCAACCTTCGGGGTTATACCCACGACCACCACTCCCCCGGGTCACAATCACCTTCAATACGCCTGCACTTGCCTGATTGCCCGACAAAAAGGCATCAACTTCTTCAAGGAGCTGAGCAACATCAAGAACAATACCAAGCCGCTCGCAGGAACGCTGCAGACGGGACCAATGGTAACCTGCAAGGGTTGGCTTGCCATTTGACACTCGAACAGTCTCAAACAAGCCATCACCATAAGCCAACCCGCGATCTGAAACAGACAGATGATCCTGAGGAGCACCATTTACCCAAACAGGGATATTACTCATCCAACGCCCCATTTACCCTGAGTTTTTCAAAAAAACTTATACTACTCGAGAAAATGCCAGAGTTACGTTAGTACCACCGAAACCAAAGGAGTTCGAGAAAACGTGATCCATCGTCATTCTACGCGCCTTGTTGGGCACATAATCAAGATCACACCCTTCTCCGGGGGCATCCAGGTTGATGGTTGGTGGTATTACCCCTTCAACCAGTGACTGAATACTGAACACAGCTTCAACAGCACCGGCAGCGCCGAGCAAATGGCCAGTCATGGATTTGGTTGAACTGACTGCAAGGTGCGTGGCATGCGCACCAAACACTTTGTGTATAGCTCGGGTCTCTGCGAGATCGCCTGCAAACGTTGACGTTCCATGTGCATTAATGTACGACACATCTTCAGGTCTCAGGCCGGCATCTTCGAGCGCAGATAACATTGCCCGTGCAGCCCCCCGACCGTCTTCTGGCGGTGACGTCATATGCCAGGCATCACCACTCATACCGACTCCACTGAGTTCGGCATATATTCTGGCCCCTCGGGCCACCGCATGCTCATATTCCTCCAGAACAACAATGCCGGCACCATCGCCCAGCACAAAACCATCACGGTCTGCATCCCAGGGGCGACTGGCTTTCTCAGGGGAATCATTCCGGGTAGAAAGCGCACGAGCAGCAGCAAAGCCTGTCATTCCAAGTGAAGAAGAGCCTTTTTCAGCACCTCCTGCCACCATAACATCTGCATCACCATAGGCAATGGTTCTCGCAGCAAGAGCAATAGCATGACTACCGGTTGCGCAGGCCGTAGAAGTGGCAAAATTTGGCCCCTGAAGATTGTACTTCATGGAGACCCAGCCTGCTGCCATGTTGACAATCGCTGCGGGGATAAAAAAGGGAGATATACGACGAGGGCCACTATTCATAAGCGTAGAGTGATTTTGCTCGATGGACGTCAACCCACCAATACCAGAACCGATGGCAACCCCATAACGATGAGCAAAATCGTCATCAACTACAAAACCAGCATCTGCTATAGCCTCAGCAGCAGCGGCAACACCATACTGGATAAAGACATCCATCTTCCGGACATCCTTCTTATCAATCACACCAGCAGGATCAAAGCCCTTTACGGCTCCACAGATGCGTACACTGAAGCCCTCAGTATCCAAATGACTGATTGACTCAATACCACTACGACCCGCTACAAGGTTAATCCAGCTATCCCGGACATTGTTACCCACCGGGGTGATAGCCCCCATCCCTGTTACAACAACCCTTCTACGTAACCGCTGCTGTAATTTCTCTATTTTTTTTTCTTCCGACAAGACTGAGTCTCCTGCTGACCTGCCGTACAGATTTAATGATCCGTCATTCACACATTGAACCCATACAAGATCACTGAATATGAAAAAACGACAACAACATGATATATATCCAAAGAATCCAGCGTTGCTACACAGCTATAAGCAGCCACCTCAGGTATGATGCGAATTAGCCCACCATACAGCCAGCTGTTATAGCCCAGCAGGCTGCCAGAAACAACAAAAGCCGCAGACAATTGTCATGCGGCTTCTGTTGTCACACTCTTGTCACAGGACAGTGTCACAAGACAGCATCATGAGACTTTTCCGTGAGTGATCATAGTTGTGCAAATCAAGGCAGAATCAGGAGTGGGCAACGACGTAATCAATTGCTTCCTGAACAGTGGTGATTTTTTCAGCCTCTTCATCAGGAATCTCTGTTTCGAACTCCTCTTCCAACGCCATCACCAACTCAACAGTGTCCAGAGAGTCCGCGCCCAGATCCTCTACGAATGACGCACTGTTAGTGACTTCGTCTTCCTTCACGCCAAGTTGTTCGCAAACAATCTTCTTAACGCGCTCTTCAATGGTGCTCATACCTTGTTGTGCTCCTATCGATATTCGGTGCAGCCTGAGGCTACAGGTGAACTAGTGTATATGGTCAATTATGGGAATTTCAAGCCAGTTCATGGAAAACCAGTGACTATCCGCGCAAATTGACATTTGCTTCAAAAAAAACCCAAAACCCAACCCATCAGAACAGAAATTTTTCCCGCTCATGGCTATTTTCGCTCACGACTATTCAAGCCTGGCAACAGCCCCTTGGGAGAGAGCATTAATTCATGTACATGCCGCCATTAACATGCAATGTCTCACCAGTAATATAACCCGCCGGCTCACTGACAAGAAAAGCAACTGAAGCAGCAATCTCTTCGGGCTGCCCCAACCGGGCCAGTGGAATCTGCCCAAGCAGAAAAGACTGCTGCTCTTCAGGCAACGCCTTGGTCATATCCGTCGCAATAAAACCCGGGGCAACGGTGTTCACAGTAATACTTCTTGAACCCACTTCCCGAGCCATCGCCCGGGTAAAACCTTCGATACCGGCTTTAGCTGCGGCATAGTTAGCCTGTCCCTGATTCCCCATGGAACCAACAACAGAGCTGATATTCACAATCCGCCCCCAGCGTGCCTTTGTCATACCACGCAGTACGGCTTTACTCATGCGGAAGATGGAACTGAGATTGGTATCAATAACGTCATCCCACTCATCATCCTTCATTCGCATCAGGATATTATCACGAGTAATACCGGCATTGTTTACCAAAATCAGAGGAGCGCCGTACTTTTCAGCAACCGACTTCACCACCGCCTGGCACTCACCCGCTGAAGTAACATTAAGCGCCATACCCTGCCCCTGAATACCTTCGGCCTGCAGGGCTTCGGTAATGGCAGCCGCACCGGATTCCGTCGTTGCAGTTCCAACAACAATGGCTCCGGCTTTACCAAGAGAAAGCGCTATCGCCCTGCCAATGCCACGACTGGCACCGGTAACGAGAGCAACCTTTCCTTCCAGTTCTTGTCCTGAGAAAGCTGTCATTTCCCGCCTATTCCTTATTAGTTAGCTTCTGCCAGCATTTGAGCCATAGCATCAGCGGACTCCAGCGTGACAATGGGCGCACGTCGTGCAATTCGTTTACTCAGCCCTGCAAGCACTTTACCGGGACCACATTCGGCAAATCGCCCAACCCCGGCCGTCATCATGCCTTCAACAGACTCAACCCAGCGAACAGGACTGTATAACTGAGCAACCAGGTTAGCCTTCAATTGAACCGGATCCGAACACACATCAGCGGAGACATTCTGAACAACAGGAATGACTGGCTCAAGCAGGTCAATACTATCAAGCTCTTTCTTAAGCCGCTCAGCTGCTGGCTTCATCAGTGCACAATGAGAAGGAACACTGACAGGCAGCTCGATAGCCCTTTTTGCACCCGCCTCTTTTGCACACTCAATTGCCCGCTTCACAGCAGCCACCTGGCCCGCAATAACCACCTGCCCGGGAGCATTAAAGTTAACCGCTTCAACAACCTCTGTTTTTTCACCGAGAGTGACTGCCTTTTCACAGGCCGCGATTACATCCGCATCACCCAGACCAATAATGGCCGCCATGGCACCTTCACCAGGAGCTACAGACTCCTGCATAAAGAGCCCACGAAGATGAACCAGTCTGACCGCATCCACAAAATTCATAGCTCCAGCACAAACCAGCGCGGAGTATTCACCCAGGCTGTGTCCTGCCATCATTGATGGAGCCTCACCCTGACGCTCACACCATAGACGCCAGAGAGCCACACTGGACACCAGCAGTGCAGGCTGAGTATTTTCTGTCCGATTCAACTGTTCAGCAGGCCCTTCGGATACCATTTTCAAGAGGTCAAAGCCAAGCACCTCTGAAGCTTCCGCAAACGTTGCCTGAACAAGAGGCTCTGAAAGGTAGTCAGCCAGCATGCCGACCTGCTGAGATCCCTGCCCGGGAAAGACAAAAGCTAGCTTATCCGTCATTTCAACCCGCTCTTTTTCCTTCGACCCTGCTTTTTATGGAGAACACCAATAGGTCTTCTTTAAACAGAACCATCAAAACGTAATCGGATACAAAGCGAGCCTTAACGATGCAACCACTATTAAAAACAGGCAGTTACTCACAAATTGGCCACGCTTCCCTGTAGAAAACCGGTGCAATTATAGAAAAAGTAGACAACAAGGTAAGTAAATTTATGTTTCCGATGGAAAAAACAAGCAAATTAACCTTTTAACATTGCCTCAACTTCTTCCGCCAGGCGACCAGGGACATCACTATCCACTTCCCGAACTGCCTCTTCAATCGCTCGCAAAAAGCCCTCTTCATTGGAGTGACCATGACTCTTCACCACAATCCCCTGCAACCCAAGAAAGCTGGCACCGTTATAAACCACCGGATCAATGCTTTTATAGAGCTTACGCATAACCGGCGCGATAAGCAGGGAGAGAAAGCGGCGCCAGAGCGTCTGCTGAAAGGCATCAACAAGGCTATCCCGAATAAGACAAGCCACACCCTCTCCGGTTTTCAGCGCAATATTACCGACAAAGCCATCACAGACCACAACATCAGCCCGACCTGCAAATACATCATGCCCTTCGATATAACCAATATAATTCAAACGGCCGTCTTCTCTCAGCAGCCGGTTGGCCAACCTGACCTGCTCATTTCCCTTAATATCTTCGGTGCCTACATTCAGAAGACCAACCCGCGGAGAGGCAATACCACCCGCCGAGGCAACCAACTGGGACCCCATGATGGCAAACTGGTAGAGATTAGTCGAAGAACAGTCAACGTTCGCCCCCATATCAAGCAACAGGACACTTCCACCAGCACTGGGGATACTGGCAGCAATTGCCGGACGATCTATACCCACAAATGTTTTCAGGGCAAATCGCCCCATAACCATCAGCGCGCCCGTGTTTCCAGCACTGACACAGGCCGAAGCATAACCACTGGCAACCTGCTCAAGAGCAACCCACATGGAGCTTCCCTCTTTGGCTCTTAGCGCGGCCGATGGTTTTTCATCCATACCAATGGTTTTCTCTGCATGGACAATATCAAGGCGGGCATGATCGAATGAAACGGAGGATAGCTCATCAGCAATCACTGAATGATCACCAACAAGAATAAGATGAAGATCTGAATAGGTTCCCAGGGCCCTGAGCGCAGCCCGAATACGAGAACGGGGACTTTCGTCCCCGCTCATAACATCAAGCGCTATTCTCCGTCCTGGAGCCGCCAACCGTCCTGGCATCGATCGACTCACTCGCCGATTTTGCCTTCAAGCACTTTACGACCACGGTAGAAACCATCAGCAGTCATGTGATGACGACGATGAGTTTCGCCGGAAGTAGCATCAACAGACAGCTGGGAAGCAGTCAGACTGTCGTGGGAACGGCGCATGTCACGCTTGGAACGGGTTTTACGATTTTGCTGAACAGCCATGTGTCAACTCTCCTGAATCTCTATTTGGGTTCGGTAGCATCTGTTTTCAGACTGGCCAGAACACTGAACGGGTTACGACGCTTTTCTTCTTCCTCTGCCTGAGCAGCGAAAGCTTCAGCCTCTTCATCAGATTCAGTAGTAAAGCTCTGCTGAACCTGACAGGCTTCAGGCGGATGATAAGCCACAATCGGAAGGCTCAATAAAAGCTCTTCCTCAAGCAAGGGTACCAACTCCATCGGCTCATCTATGAGCATCAGGGGTTCATAACCCTCTGGCAGGGATCGGGCCTGCTCATCGGTCAATACACCCATCAGGTTGAGGTCTGAACGTACGGGAAGTTCTGCCACATCGAGGCAGCGCTGACAAATCATTTTCAGATTTGCTTCAACGTACCCCTGAAGAACCACTCGATGATCTTCGCTCATGTAGAAATGAAGAAAGACCTTCACCTCACCCTGATCGTCAGCGAGACTGGCGACCAGTCGATTAAACTGCTTAAGCGCCAGCGAACCTTCAAACTGTAACCCCTGACGCGCGAGTTTACGCGGATCAACGGTTTTTGGTAATTGGCCTGATAACATAAGCGCGCAATCATAGGGCGATGCCCCTTTGCTGTCAAACAACCTTTTTATCAGATTTTCAACAATTTCATGATTAACATGCCTCAACCCCGTATTTTTCACAATCCCTTCCCCTGAATACACGGGGTTATTTCACAAAAACCTGAGACAGTACATACTGTTCACTCAACTATCCCGTATCACCACCACTTATCACGCCCGAAACATCAATCAATGAATATTCTGCTTGCTTCAAGCTCACCCTACAGAAAAAGCCTGCTGGAGAGGCTCAACCTGACTTTCCAACAAGCCTCACCCAATATAGACGAAAGCCCAAGGCCGGGCGAAAATGCAAAAAAACTGGCCTTGAGACTATCAAAAGAAAAGGCTCAGGCCCTGGCCGACCAATACACCGACACCCTAATTATCGCTTCTGATCAGTGCGCTGCACTGGAGAACACCATTCTCGGAAAACCGGGAACCAGAGAGAGCGCTATTAAGCAGTTATCAGACTGCAGCGGCAAGCAGGTCATTTTCCATACCGGCCTCTGCCTCTTAAACACATCAACAGGACAACAACAACTGGCCTGCGTGGACTACACAGTCTGGTTCCGCAAACTCTCCAGCTCACAGGTTACCACCTATATAGATGTAGAGAGCCCACTGGACTGCGCTGGAAGTTTTAAATGTGAAGGACTAGGCATTACGCTTTTTGAGAAGATGGCGGGGGATGATCCCAACAGCCTAGTAGGATTACCACTAATCGCCCTGACCAGCATGTTGATCAATGAAGGGCTCCACCCGTTGGGTATAAGTAACTAACTATATGAAATCATATTTTCTGAGCAAGTGGTTAATCACCCAGAAATATTCGATTCCATATGGCCAGCTACTATATAAGGAAAAAGAGACCTCTCCAGAGAGGTCTCTTAAAAACACTACATCAATTGAAAACCTTCACCCAGGGCTTCAACCAGGGTAGCACTAACACCCGCCCCGAAATCCCTGGCAAACTTCTCCAGAGGTGAAAGGCGGGAAGTATAATCAATGATCTCCCCCTCACCGACAACCTCACGAGCCACATAACCAGCACTGCCCAACCCATCAATCAAGCCAAGCTGCTTTGCCTGCTCACCAGACCAGACCATGCCTGAGAAAATATCAGAATCATCCACCAGGCGCTCACCACGACCGGTTTTCACCGCATCAATAAATTGAAGGTGTATGGTATCGAGCGACTGCTGCCACTGGACAGCAGCATCACGATCAACTGCCTGAAACGGATCAAGGAAAGCCTTATTTTCACCAGAAGTATACGTTCGTCGGGTGACACCCAACTTCTCCATCGTTCCCACAAAGCCAAAACCCGATGAAATCACACCAATGGACCCAACCAGGCTGGCCTTATCCGCATAGATTTCATCCGCTGCAGCGGCGATGTAATAACCACCGGAAGCCCCAATATCCATAATGACTGCATAAAGCGGTATGTCTTCATGCATACCCCTCAGGCGAATAATCTCATCATAGATGTATCCAGACTGAACAGGACTGCCTCCAGGACTGTTAATTCTCAGGATAACGGCTTTTGTACCCGGATCTTCAAAAGCCGATCGCAGGCCGGTAACAACGGTATCAGCATCAACATCGCCACCACCAATCTGGCCATTAATGTCCACTAGCGCGGTATGCTCCCCAGTACCCGCACCCACCGAAACATCATTGACGTTGGTCGCGTTGTAAATCACAGCAACCGAGAAGAACAACCAGCAAAACGTCAGCAGTTTGAAAAATATACTCCAGCGCCTTGAGCGCCGCTGCTCAAGCAAAGCCCCCTTGGCAAGAGACTCAACCAGCCCCCAGGCCCGATCACTTTCAATACGCCCTTCTGCTGCAGAAGTCGCCTCTGACGAAGACTCTCGCCACTTATCTTGCATAACCACCCCTATAAATCCAAAATCAAACAACCTGCTCTAATACCGGCTTAACCCCCAGCCATACCAACACGCCATCAAAGTCATCGGCAATAAATACCGGCTGATAACGCTCAAGGTCCTCACGGGAACCCGCCCCATAAGTTACCGCCAGGCGGTCAACCCCTGCACGACAGGCCATTTCCATATCAAACCCGGAATCACCAACCATAAGAATCTGCTCAGGCATGAGCTGAAAGCGTTTCATAAGCTGCTCAATCATATCTGGATCAGGTTTAGAGCGAGCATCATCCGCCGTCAGGCTTGCATCAAAAAAAGCCTCAACGTCGTTAGCAATCATTGAACGCTGCAGCCCTGATCGTCGCTTCCCCGTTGCAACAGCAAGCAATATTTTACTATCGCGAAGGGCAGGCAACCCTTCTAAAACACCGACAAAAGGTCGAGAAGGCTCCTCCTCCAAAACCAGGTGATGCTTTTTATAGGCTCGACACAATCGCTCAACCTCATTTGCACTCAGCGCAGGGTATAAATGTTCCATAGCGGGAGCTAAGCTCAAGCCAACCACCCCACGATATAGCACATCATCAAGAACGGGCAATCGCTCCTCTACAGCAGCCTGTCGCAACGCTTTAACAATGCTTGAAATCGAGTCAACCAGTGTTCCATCCCAGTCAAAAATAATAAGTGAGTATTTATCCATTACTCGTTCTGACATTTCCTGCCTCACTCCCCCTTCAACACAGACAGCACCTCCAACAACTCATCCGGCAAAGGTGCTTCAACTTTTAACAAGCGCCCATCTGGCAATTCAAACTGGATACTGGCTGCATGAAGAAACAGACGCTTCAAACCAAACTGTCTTTGCGACTGATTATCTTCATCCATGCCATACTTTTCGTCTCCGGCAATAGCATGCCCCGCGTGCAGACAGTGAACTCGAATCTGATGCGTGCGCCCTGTAATGGGATAAGCCTCGACCAGCGTCATATTCGGAAAACGGTCCAACACCCGAAAAGCCGTTCGGGACTTTTTGCCATCTACATGAACCCTGACCATCCGCTCACCGGATTGCAAAACATTTTTTAACAAAGGCGCATTAACCAGCTGCTTTCTGGCAGGCCACTTACCCACCACCAAAGCATGATACAGCTTTTCAACTTTCCCTTTCTGCTGCAACTGGTTATGCAAGTGGCGAAGCATACTTCGTCGCTTGGCAATGACCAGACAACCTGATGTATCTCTATCCAGCCGATGCACCAACTCTAACGTACGATTTTCGGGTCGCAGCTGACGCAACGCTTCGATTGCCCCATAAGAGAGACCACTCCCACCATGCACCGCCAACCCGGATGGTTTATTGATAATCAACAACTGATCATCTTCATAGAGTACGGCTTTTTCCAGCTGGGCAATAACAGAATCTGCTGGCCGCGCCGGCGCATTGGCCTCAGCCACTCTAACAGGAGGAATTCGAACCACATCGCCCGGCTGCAGACGATAATCAGCCGTAATCCGCTTTTTGTTTACACGCACCTCACCTTTTCGAACAATGCGATAAATCCGTGTTTTGGGAACTCCCTTCAGAACCCTCAACAAGTAGTTATCAATTCTTTGATCTGCTGTATCTTCATCGATGGTGATCAGCCTAACCCTCAAAGCTTCACCGCCATCCTGAGAGGAGCGCTCGTCTTCAACTGCCATTATCTCCAACTTTGAAGCACTTCCTCCTGAAGGCGGCTTTTTAGCAGCTGAAGGCTTTCTGACGGCTGATGACCTTCTGCCGGCTGACGACTCCGCAGCTGTAGAATTCACACGACCGGGCTTTGAGACCCCTTTCCTTACTGAGGAACGAGTCCTCCTACTAACACCACGCGTTTGCTTCAATCGCCTAACCACATATCTGTTAATACAAAATCATTACCGAAAAGCCTACACTAACCAATTGAGATAACTAGACTTTATCGATTTTCTACTATTCACATTCAGGTAATCTTATCAGCTTTGACTCATTTGAAGCACTTACAGATTACTGATATAGTTGTGGCAATGCCCGGTATCTATCCGTAAGGGCAGTTCGATTTACGAAGTCTGAGCAAGACCCGAGACGGAAGTTACATTCAAATTCCGCTAAAAAGGTCCGAAAAATAAACTGAAGCCACGCTTTTTACCCCTCAGTAATTATGGGTTAGGTGGCTTCAGGAATACGTGCTTAGACAAATATCGTGGCAGCAGAGCAAGTCACCACCCTTATTTCAGGGTATAAAGGCCCTGCCATGATTAAAAGATGAAAGACCACGGCATAAGCCGTGATAGATAAACAGTGCCACCCTTGATCAGTGGTTGCGCTCCCGATACCAGGGATGAGGAAAAGCGAACGGGTCATATGCTAGTGAAAGGTCTGGGGATACCTTACAACGTATCCATAGCCAGCCAGAAGCGCCCGATAATCGCATCTCCCCTTTGCATCCGGCAAAATAATGGATGCATATTGCTATATCGTTACAGCCTCTATCTGAAACAAGTCAGGCTGTATGACTGATAGCAGGATATAACCGGCAGCTCATAACTCTATGACAGCCGGCTGTTTACAATCGGGTAGCACCGAAGAGTTTGTACAGAAACTGAAGGAAGCCAGCTATATGCTCAGTGGTGAAGTTCGGGTTATACCAGCAACAATATGGATACCCGCCTTACCAATGGATGCACTGGATTGACCGACTGTAATGAACGGCTTTTCGCAAAGAGCGACTGATTAGGGTAGCCATTAGCAAATTGGTACTCTATGAAGAGAATGTTGATCAATGCAACCCAGCAAGAAGAGCTGAGGGTTGCACTCGTCGATGGACAGCGCCTGTTCGATCTGGATATTGAGTCCGGAGCTCGTGAACAGAAAAAAGCGAACATCTATAAAGCAAAAATCACCCGCGTTGAGCCCAGCTTAGAGGCCGCCTTTGTTGATTTTGGCGCCGAAAGACATGGCTTCCTTCCGCTGAAAGAAATATCCCGGGAATATTTCGTTGGCCACACCGGTGGCCGACCAAATATCAAGGATGTCATCAAGGAAGGCACTGAAGTTATTGTTCAGGTGGACAAAGAAGAGCGTGGCAACAAGGGTGCCGCCCTGACAACACTGGTCAGCCTGGCCGGTCGCTACCTTGTTCTGATGCCAAACAACCCTCGCGCCGGCGGTATTTCCCGTCGCATCGAAGGGGATGAGCGCGCCGAACTTCGCGAAGCTATGAGCAAGCTGACCATTCCTGCCGAGATGGGCGTTATCGTCCGTACTGCAGGCCTTGGCCGCTCAGCGGAAGACCTCCAGTGGGATCTGGACTATCTTCTGCAGCTCTGGAATTCAATCAAGGACGCTGCCGACAAAAACCCTGCTCCTTTTCTGATTTACCAGGAAAGCAATGTCATCATCCGTGCGATTCGTGACTATTTACGTCAGGATATTGGTGAAGTTCTGATCGACAAGACCTCGGTTTACGAAGAAGCCCTGGATTTTGTTAAGCAGGTAATGCCTCAGTATCAAAACAAACTCAAACTGTATAAAGACAGCGTCCCTCTATTCAACCGCTTCCAGATTGACGGTCAGATCGAGACTGCCTTCCAGCGTGAAGTCAAACTGCCATCCGGCGGCTCCATCGTTATTGACCCAACAGAAGCACTGGTATCTATTGATATCAACTCTGCCCGGGCTACCCGCGGTGGCGATATCGAAGAAACCGCATTCAACACCAACCTCGAAGCTGCCGATGAAATCGCACGCCAGCTGCGCCTTCGCGATATTGGCGGTCTAATTGTTATTGACTTCATCGACATGGGCAGCAACCGGAACCAACGGGAAGTTGAGAACCGTATTCGTCAGGCCCTATCAGTAGATCGCGCCCGCGTCCAGACCAGCCGCATTTCTCGATTTGGCCTGCTGGAAATGTCACGCCAGCGCCTGCGTCCATCACTGGGTGAAACCAGCGGCGTTGTCTGCCCAAGGTGTTCCGGCCAGGGTACTATCCGCGACATCGAGTCACTGGCACTGTCCATTCTGCGCCTTATGGAAGAAGAGGCAATGAAGGACAAGACCGCTGAAATCCGGGCCCAGGTTCCTGTACCTGTAGCGGCATTTCTGCTGAATGAAAAACGCAAGATGATCGCCAAGATCGAAAAGCGCCATGATGCTCGCATCATCGTCATTCCAAACGTCAACCTGGAAACACCTCACTACGACGTTCAGCGCCTCCGAGATGGTAACCAGCAGGATCACGAAAGCAGTTATGACATTATTCTGGAAAATGAAGAAGCTTCTGCAGAAGAACTGATCACAGCCGCTAAGCCACAGCCGAAGCAGCAAGCAGCAGTACGAAATGTAGCACCCGCTCAGCCTGCACCAGCTATTAAATCTGCTGAAGCAAAATCCGGATTCATTGGTAGTCTGTTTAAGTCCATTGGCAGCCTCTTCAGCTCTGACAATGAAGAAGAGAAACCTGCCAGCAAGGACAAGGCTATCCAACAGCGCCAGTCAACTCGTCGTGACAATCAACCAGGCCAGAACAGAAAGAAGCCACGGACTGATTCACAGCGTCGGGATAAACAGGACAAGGATAGCCGCCCTCAGAAAGAGCGCAAAAAGACTCCACAGGAACGCTCCGACAACCGCCAAAACAAGCAAGATAATCGCTTTGAGAAGCAGGAACGCCGTCCGCGCGAAAAGCATCAGGATAGCTCTGAGCAACAACAGGAATACAAACCAGAACGCCGTCAGGAGCAGGATTCTGAACAAGGCTCTGCAAATGACCGTCGCCGTCGCCCAAGCTCAGCGCCACGCCGTCGCAATAACCGCCAGTCACAGCGACAGCAGCAGAATGAGCCTCAGCTTCAGCCATTGCTGCCCGAGAATACAAAAAGCACGGTAAGCACGCCTGTTTCCCAGGAAAAGAGCACAGACAAGAAAGAACCTCTTTCGACTACTGACAAAACCGAGCTTCAGAACATTAAACCTGCCTCTGAAACCCGAACTTCAGAGACCGCCCCCAAGCAGGATAGTGTTGAAACTCGCAGCTCTAGAGAAGACAAGGTTACAGAAGGCAAGGTAGAGGAAGCCGGCAACGCCACAGCAGCTCACGCTCAAGAAGCCATTGTCAAAACTGTCGAAGAAGCTCGACCTTCTGAAGAAGCAGTGGCGCCTCGTCGCTCCAGAAGAGTGAAGAATGATCCTCGCATCCTCAGGAAAGAGCAGCAAGCAGCGCAAGCAACACCAGCATCTGAAGAAACAGTCAAAACTTCAGGCACAGACGCTGTAGCAGCCGATGAATCGCAAGTATCCACAGCTGAAACACCGGTTACAGCCAATGAGACCAACGATTCCTCCCGCACCGACAGTGCCGATGAAACCATGACGACAGAGCCTGCAAAAGCTTCTCGCCCGCAGATGACTGAAATGGCGAAAGCTGTAGCAGCCTCTCACAACCTCGATAAGTCAGCATTTACATCGATACCACAGGCTTTTGAGAAACCAGCAACAACTGAAGCTGATACTTCCGAGAGCAAGAGCGAGAAGAAAAGTACTGCCTTAGCCAATGAAGCGGAGGAAATGCTGAAGCAGGCTCTGAACCAGTCTGAACAGCTGTCAAAAACAGCTGACAGCCCTGTAGAACACCGCTCCAGCCTCGACAAGAGTGAAGGCCAAACAGAGATGGCAACTCAACTTGCCAACAAAGAACAGCCTGACAATCAGACAAAGGAAGAAGCGGCTAAAGACCAACCTTCACTGAATCAGGATGCAAGTACTGTCACTACCCAGGCTGACCATAAGCCAGAAGTGGCAGCTGCGGCTAATACGACTCCTGATCAGCCCCGCCGCCGCCGTAGGGCTCATAACGATCCAAGAGCCAAGCGCCAGACTCAGCAGGTTGAACTATCTGTAGAGCCTGAAATTAAAGAAGCAAAGGAAGCTCAGCCTGCACACACTGAAGAAAGCAACCATTAAGATTGACTGCTGATCAAAAACGGGGTGGTTTCCACCCCGTTTTTTTTGATTTTATAAAACCAACATTCTCAAAAAATTGATTCACTCTTCGAGCCTGATCATACTGCGGTCATTCTTTTTAAACCACAAAGGGCACAAAGAGCACGAAGAAAGCTTTTCTTTTCCTTTGTGCTCTCTGTGGTTCAATCTATACCCCATGAAAATAGGAAGTAGTGCTTGATGCCCACCCTAAGAGCAGAGCCTAAAGTCGGTATTGGCGTGATCGTCATCAGAAAGGATGGAAAGATCCTGATTGGAAAGCGTAAAGGCAGCCATGCTCCTTACTGGTCAATTCCAGGAGGGCATCTCGACCTTGGTGAGTCTTTTGAGCAGGCTGCAATCCGTGAAATATATGAAGAAACAGGATTGATTATCAAAAATCCCCAAGTGATTGCGATTACCAACAACCTGAAAACTTTTAAGGAAGAAAACAAGCATTACATTTCAGTATGCCTGCAAGCACAGCACCAGGGTGATACAGAGGAAAACAGAGAACCTGACAAATGTGAAGGCTGGATATGGGTTGACCCCACCGAATTACCCCAGCCTCACTTTGAAGCCAGTGAGCAATCCATTGCCTGCTACCTTCAAAAGGTATGTTATATCCCTCAACAAGAATAACAACACGCACCACAAAAGATAGCTGCTGCGCTTTGTACTCACTACCCTATACTGCTAACCCACCCATTATAAAACCGGGGCTCTCGCTCCAGCATGATGCCAAATTTCTCGTTAACTTTTTGCTGAACCCTATCGGAAAAAGCCAACACATTCTGACCTGTCGCACCGCCATGATTGACAAGCACCAGAGCCTGTTTTTGATAGGTTCCAACCTCTCCTTCTCGCACCCCTCTCAAGCCGGCCTGATCGATTAACCAACCAGCAGCAAGCTTCCACTTCGCCCCTACGGGGTAGGCGATGATGTTCGGATACCTTTTTTTCAGCTGATCCATCAATTCCTGTGAAATCTCGGGATTCTTAAAAAAGCTGCCAGCATTACCAATCACCGAAGGATCGGGCAGCTTTTCCCGACGAATATCACAAACAGCCTGACTGATATCCAGGGCCGATGGAGCCTCGCCATCCAGCCGACTTGCAATAAGATCACCCAGGTGACCATAGCCAAGCTTAGGCCTTAATACTGGGTCAAGCTCCAGGGTTACGGAGGTAATAATATACTGATCCAGCTTTTCACCTTTGAAGACAGAGTCCCGGTAACCGAAACAAACGGCCTGTCGATCAAAACACTCGATCTCGCCAGACTCAATATTCATAGCCTCCAGTGAAACAAAGTGATCTTTTAGCTCAACACCATAAGCCCCGATATTCTGAATAGGTGCCGCACCAACGGTCCCCGGTATCAGTGAAAGGTTCTCGAGACCATAGGCTTCATTGGTCAATGTCCATAACACGAACTCATGCCAGTTTTCTCCAGCCTCAGCCCTGACCACAACGCGACCTTGATCACGCTGTAAAACGGATCGCCCCTTAAGGTTTATATGGACAACCAGAGCGTTCAGGAACTCCCCGAACACCACATTACTTCCGCCGCCGAGAGGAATAACCGGCAATTGCTTATCTCTGGCAAAACCCAGCACCTCCGGCAGTTCGTCCACAGAGTTGACTTCGACGAAATACCTGGCAGAAGCCAACAAGCCCAGTGTATTCCGGTGCTTTAGAGAATAGTTTTCGTGAATTTTGAGAGGGGAATTCATGTAATAATTAATACGACAATATTTGGGAGAGTTTAACTACTCGACAACCAGGTCTAGATACCTATACCCGCCACGTTGCAACTTGAAATCCATTGGGTATATCTGCCCAGCTCACTACAAGGTTTTCTTTAAATGATCCAGCAACGCAAGCCCACCCAACTCAACAAGATTAAGAACTCTGGTGAAGCCTTCGTCTCCACCATAATATGGGTCTGGCACCTCTGTTACGGGTAAGTCAGCAAAATCAAGAAACAACCGAACTTTGTGGGTATATTCAGGTGGGCAGATTTTTCTGAGATTTTTAAGGTTTTCCTTATCCATAGCCAGAATATGATCCTGCTCGACGAAGTCACTGGAGGACACCTGCCTGGATCGAATAAACGAAAGATCATAACCGTGGCCCGAAGCGTGGGCCATGGAGCGGCTATCTGGCACACCACCCTCATGCCAGCCACTGGTACCTGCAGAGTCAACCCTGATGCGACCTGAAAGCCCTGATTCAGCTACCTGGTGAGCAAAAACACCATGGGCTGTGGGAGACCGACAGATATTACCCAGACAGACAAACAGTACCTTAACCATGGTTACTTATACTCTCACCGCTTTCTCATTCTGCTCACTATCCCCTACCACCTGGCTCCCTCTTTCCAGAAACTGGCGAACCGCAGTCAGATCCTGCTCGGTATCAACCCCGTGAGGTGGCGTTTCAACCGCTTCAGCGACATGAATGCGATAGCCATTCCACATCAGGCGTAACTGCTCGAGGGACTCCATTTTTTCAATAGGGCTGACACCCCAGGTCACATAGTGATTCAAAAGCTCTACCCGATAGGCATAAATACCAATATGCCTTTGAAAGCACATCTCGGCAGGCATTTTTCGTTCACCACCCGCAAAATCATCTCGGGCCCAGGGTATGGGGGCACGACTGAAATAGAGCGCATAACCATTGCTGTCTGTCACGACTTTTACAACATTAGGGTCGAAAACCTGCTCAGCCTGAACGAGCGGATTGGATAGCGTAGCCGCCCCGGCATCCGGCGCCGCACTCAAATTTTTTGCTACCTGATTGATTACAGAAGGCGGTATCAGCGGCTCATCTCCCTGAACATTGACAATAATCTCATCATCTTTCATGTCATAGATTCTAGAGACTTCCTGCAAACGGTCGGTTCCGGAAGGATGCCCCGGCAAAGTCATACACACTTCAGCTCCAAAGCCCTCTGCCACCTTCATGATGCGCTCATCATCTGTTGCAATAATGACCCTCTGGGCATCACTGGCCAGGGCACGCTCATAAACGTGCTGAACCATTGGCTTTCCAGCAATTTCCGCCAGAGGCTTACCAGGCAAACGACTGGAAGCAAAGCGGGCGGGAATGACAACCGTAAAGCCTGAGCTCTCAGCCGATCGCAAGCCTTCAGTGGATTGAAAGCTTTGAGTCATCAGGACGCCTCATCTAAACGTTCGTCAACCGTTAATGTGCGCGCCTCACCTTCCAGCATAACAGGAATACCATCACGTATCGGGTAAGCAAGACCGCAGGGTCTGCAAACCAGCTCCTGACGCTCCTTTTCCAGATGCACTTCCCCTTTGCACAGTGGACAGGCCAGAATTTCAAATAAAGTCTTATCCATAATGATTCCTTAGACTACATCTATAAGCCGGAAGTGGCTGGTTTACGTGCTTCAATCATTTCCACCAGATGATCAATACATGAGTCCGGCAAATGAGTAGTGACTGGCAAGTACCAGTGACGCTCATCCGCAAACCCGCTGCATTTGACCGCATCTTTTGCCGTCATGATCACCGGAAGATTATCATTGAAAGAGATGTCTTCCGATATGAAAGCGTGGTGGTCAGGAAAAGGATGAGCAATAACATCAAACCCCAGCGACCGGAGTGTATTAAAAAAGCGCTCCGGATTACCAATACCGGCCACCCCATGAACCCGACCTGACTCTGGAGCCTGCTGAGAACTACCCGCTACTCTTAAAGGCATCGAAGGCTCAAGGGAAAAATAGAACAACCCTTTGTTCGCCTTTCGCGCCAATAGGTTTCGTCCGAGCGAGCTTTCCACCTCTGCCACTTTCATAGACACTGGCGTACTGTTGGTATTCACCAGAATCATATCAACAGAGTTCATTCTTTCCAGCGGCTCCCGAAGAGGGCCAGCAGGTAGACACAGTCGATTACCCAATAACCTTTCACCATCGAGCACCAATAGCTCAATGTGCCGTTGCAGATTATAGTGCTGCAAGCCATCATCTGCGATGATCAGATTACAATCCGTCTGACTGCAAAGGTACTGAGCCGCCTTAACCCGATCAACATCCACTACCAGCGGTACGCCCAACTGCCGGGCGAGCATCACTGGCTCATCCCCCGCTTCATTCGGATCGCTGGCTGAAGTGACCAGCATGGGATATTCACCGGATACCGCACCAAAACCACGACTGATGATACCCGGCCTGTAACCTTTTTCCTGAAGCGCCTTTACCAGAGCGGCAACCAGCGGTGTCTTACCAGTCCCTCCCACAGAAATATTCCCCACCACAATGACAGGCACGGGAGGAGACCACCGGGATGAGCGAAGATACCGCTGCTTTCTTCTTTCTGCAAAAAAGGTAAACAATGAACTAAGCGGCTTTAGACTCAGAGTCCAACCGCTCGAAGGATTATACCATGAGTCCGTGACGGACTGACTGAACCGACGCCATAGACTCACTGATCGGACTCGGTATCTTTACGGGTGGTCATACTCAGGTTAACGAAACCCAGCTGACCAGCTGCATCCATAGCAGTTACGACCGATTGATAAGGGGTTTTGGCATCCGCCGTAATAATCAGAGGCAACTTACTATCCCCCTGGCTTACTTTGCTTAACGCTCGTTTGATGGTATCCAGCTGGCCATTAACCAATCCCTGACCATCAATCGCAAAATCGCCGGATTTACTGATAGTAATTTCAATCTGCTTCGGCTGCTGCTGCAAGACTTCACCAGCTGATTCCGGTAGGTCAATGGCCAAGTGAGTTTCCTTGGTAAAGGTGGTTGAGACCATAAAGAAAATCAGCAGCAGGAACACTACATCGATCAGAGGCGTCAGGTTGACTGACACCTCCTCCTGATTTCTCTGTCGTCGGAAATTCATTATTTCCTGGCCTCACTGCCCAGAGCGGATGAAGAGCCCTTGCGGTCGCCCTGCAAAACTTCAACCAGTTTAATCGCATCCTGCTCCATAGCCACTACAAGTTCGTCAATCCTGCGGGTAAAGTAGCGATGAAAAATCAAAGCCGGAATAGCAACCGTCAGGCCGGCAGCTGTGGTGATCAACGCTTTTGAAATACCACCCGCCAGAACACCCGCATTACCAGTGCCCTCAACCATCAGCACAGTAAACACGTCGATCATACCGATCACGGTTCCGAGAAGGCCAAGCAGTGGAGCAATGGCAGCAATCGTTCCCAGCGTATTGAGATAACGCTCAAGGTCGTGGATAACCTTACCCGCCTGTTCCTCAATACCCTCTTTCATGATTTCCCGGCCACTGCGGGCATTACTCAACCCCGCCGCGAGAATCTCACCCAGCGGAGAACCACCTTTAAGCTGCTCCAGCTTTTTACTGTCCAGACCATTGCTTTTAATCCACTTCCAGACTTGGGAGAGGGTATTCTTTGGCGCAATACGCGAGGGCCTCAACGTCCACAGCCGCTCGAAGATGATCGCCATGGCAATAATAGAAGACAACAGAATAGGCACCATCAGCCAACCACCGGATTTCACCAGTTCGAACACAATAATCTTCCCTTACAATGACAGATTCATGAAAACCGGAGTATTAAATAGCTGATCACACGATTTTCAAGGTTGTTAGCATGACTGTATCACAGAGATTGGTGCCATTTAAGCAGTAACTGATCGCTTTGAGATGGAGTTAGCGCCACCAATAATGCGTGTGTTTTTTCCGGTAAGCTGAAACCATGAGATTGCCCCGCCCAAGCACCAGAGATAATGAGCCATCTGAAGCCGTGTTATAGACCTGAGCACCTACTTTCTGAAAACGCTTAACGGTCTCTGGAGCGGGATGACCGAAACGATTGGCAAACCCTGCAGAAAAGATAACCACTTCTGGCCGAACACTGTTCAGAAACTCAGGACTGCTGGAAAACCGGCTACCATGGTGTGCAGCCAGCAGAACATCAGACTCAAGATCAGAGCCCTGATCCAGCAAGTGCCTTTCAACCCGCTCGCTGATATCCCCTGGCAAGAGGATACTTTCGGAACCCGCCGTAATTTTCAGCACGCATGAAGCATCATTACTTCTGCGAAAACCACCTCCGGAGAGCACCTGAAAGTCAACACCATCCCACTGCCATTGATCGCCCACCATACACTGGGCAAGCTTACCGTCGTACTGTGGTAAATCAGTCCCACTGATAACCGATGTTCCATCATATCTGGACAGCAGCGGCAATAAACCACCTGAGTGATCTTTATCACCATGAGAGATCATAATTCGATCAATCCGGGCTACTCCTGACAACAATAATACAGGTAGAATCACACTGTCTGCAGCTGACAAACGTTCAGAAAAACGATCGCCCGTATCATAAACCAGAAGATGCTGGTGAGTTTTTATCAATACCGAAAGTCCCTGACCAACATCAAGAACCGTCACCTCAGCCTGCCCTGCTGGCAGTAGATGTTGCTCTGGAAAAATTAGAGGCAGAAGCAAGACTGGAGAGAGCCAGCGTAACCGCAATGCTACCGGCGAAATCAACAACAACATCCCCATCATTGCCAGCAAAATTGCAGGCCAGTCAGCTGACTGCCGTGATGGTATCAAGAGCATGAAGTCCGAGACCCACTGAAGAAACCATTGAAAAGCGTTCATCAGAGAGTCAACTCCAAGCAGCATAAAACTGGCTATATCCGGCAGAACAAACTGCAGCAGAGCACTGAATAGCAACAGAGGAACTACGCCGAAACCAATAAATGGAATAGCGACCAGGTTCACCAAAGGAGAAAATGGCGAGACAGGTTGCCCGTTCACCAGTAACAAAGGCATCAACAGTAAAAACACCAGCCACTGGGGCTTAAACGCCTTTATTCGCCAATGCTGCCCACCCTGACGCCCAGCCATTCCAAACAAAAGTGCGGCGACAGCAATAAAGGAGTACCAGAATCCCTGACTGGTCACAGCCAGTGGATCCATGACGAGAACACCAGCAAGAGCCAGTAGCCAGAGCGTTAAAGGGGAAGCACGTATACCAAACAGTGGGGATAGCAGTGCTGCAAATGTCATAACCAGAGCCCTTTGTACAGGAATGCTAAACCCTGCCAGCAATGCATAACAAAGCGCAAATAACATTCCAGCCAAAGCCTTGATCAGGGGCAGTGGGAATCGGCGAAGAGGTAACACCCCTACCCTCCCCATCAGCGACGCCAGAGAAAACCCCAGCCAGGCCATCAGACCTATGTGAAGGCCCGATATCACCATCAAATGAGTGGTGCCTGTTTCATTAAACATGCGCCACTGCTTATCCGTAATAACGGATTTATCACCCAACAAAAGTGCCGTCAGAACACCCGTATTTTCAGGCGAAACCGTCTTTTCCAGCCACTCACGAAGCTGTGTTCTGAGCTGATGAACAGGGTATTTCCATAAATCCCTACCAGAGAGCAAACTGCCTGACCTTACATACCCTGTTGCCTGAATAGCCTGACGTAACAACCACGCTTCATAATCAAAAGCCCCGGCACTGGCAAAACCGTGGGGCTGGCGCAGTCGAACCGTCATCCTCCAGTATTCGCCAACCTTCAGCTCAGGCGCTTCATACCAATTTAGCCTGACTTTTTTGGGATATTGACCAGACTCATTTTGGCCAACCTCGGGACTATCAACATCAAAATCAAAGCGGGTAACCGTACCATTAGCTACCGGCAGGCTGGCAATATAGCCTACAATATCAAGGTCTTTTCCCTGAAGGCTTTCATCAAAACGGGTCGAAATGAAGCGTCCTGCATACAATGAACTAACCAATACGCCTATTATTATCGGAAGCAGCCACCAGTGCAGTCGGGAACCTCTCTTCAAAAAAAGAATCCAAAACAAGAGGATAAATGCCGGGAGACTGATCACCAGAAGCGTACAAAGGTTTAACAACCACGATGCAAGACCAATTGTCATTGATAATATCAGCAACCCTGCTGCCGGTTTTATTGTATAGTGAGTGTTATCCACGTAGTCTTGCCTGCTGTTTCAGTGCATAATTCCCTGCTTTAATGCTCAATTCGGGGCCCGCTTTTTCTGGCCTTGATTGACTCTCACCCTACCGTGATGCAGTAAAAAACCATTGTTGAAAAATGGCTCATCACAGCCGATGAAAAAGCAGCAAGCATAGATGAATTTCAGGCTGATGCAGTGGATCCGCAGAAGGAAATAAACCGGGTTACGATTTTCATACTGGAAAAGCTGGCAGGCTCTACAGGCCATGAACTAAAGTCATAGCTTGAAAGCAACGGTGCTCAGAGCACTCACGAGTAGACGCAATAATAGCTGTAACATAGTGGAAGGATATGGCGAAAAAACTGATTCAAAGGTATTTGCCGGAACCAAAAACCATTAAGGAAAATCGTCACCTGCGGTTTCTGGGGTCGGCATTATACAATGCGAACCTCTGGCAACTGAACCGCCGCTCTGCTGCAGCCGCATTTTTTGTCGGCATTTTTGTCGCATTTATTCCCATGCCCTTTCAGATGGTTCTGGCAGCCTGCCTGGCCATTGTCTTTCGCTGTAACTTACCGCTGTCTGTTGCCCTGGTCTGGATTACGAACCCACTGACCATGCCAGCCATATTCTATTTTACATACAAAATTGGCTGTTTTATCCTTCAGACACCAGTAAGTGAAGCTTCCTTCGAACTTACCATTCAGGGCCTGGGTGCAGGACTTGCCCGTGTGTGGAAGCCTCTTTATCTAGGGTCACTGGTTTCAGGTGTTGTGCTTGGCTTCATCAGTTATCTGTTGATTCGGGCAGCCTGGCGCTGGAATGTTGTCATCAACTGGCGCCAGAGAAATAAACGACGCTCTCGACCCGATCCATTCAACTAACCGCTACTCAATACTCTCTTGAGATAACAGCCCAATGCAAAGAAATTTTCAAAAACGCCAGCCCAAGCTGGAAGGCCGTGGCCTGCTTGAAGCCGTCAACACTGATGGTCCTCACAATGAATGGCTGGGTATGCCAGACTACTATATCCATACCCTGACAGTGGCCGGCGACGACTACAAATACCTGTCAGCTGACAAGCTTCTGGATGTCAATATTGGCGACACTGTCGTCTTCAGATACCAGGAAATTGGAAAAACTGACAACAAAGAAAAACGTATCGATAAGCGATCACTTGGCCTCTATATTGACCCCAGCCAGTACCTTCAGGAAACGCCCTGAGACACTCCCCCACAACTGAAACCGTCTGAACATGAATACATAGGACAGCCGCTTCCTGTTACCTCTTTCAGACGGCTTTCAGCGTCGAGGAGTCGTTGAATAGCTCCAGCCTCTTACAACGCCAGACACTTACCTTACCCCTGTTACTGTTTTGCAAAGGGAAATAGCCAACCCGTACCCGAAACCGAGCAATAAAAAAGCTTGGAACTATTTTATCGATAATCAGACTAATTACTTGGATATTGGTTTTTCAGCCACTAAAAATAACGCTAATACGTATCTGATAAAACTATAAAAATCCAGTGACAGAGCCAACATCAAAGATGCGAAGAATGCTTTAAAAACATTCTATTTAACCGGTTATTTAAAAATGATTTTATATAGAAATATCACACGTTCATACAAGAAAAATCATTTTACGCTCACCAACAAGAGGAAGACTTCAATAAGCTTGATGACAATGATCATTGCTTTATTATCTTTTTCTGTGATGACAAATCAGGCTTACAGCGCAACTGTTCAACCAGATAAACCGAGCTGGTCTTATTCTCTAAAAAAACGTGCAGTTCCCGTTTTAACACAAACATTGTTTTCAATCGATAAACTACAAACACAGTCACCCTTACTGTCCTGGGCATTGAAAAGCTCCCTTTTAAAAGCATTTCAAGCTGTGTCTCGTGTTAGTAAAACCTATGTGCTCACATACCAGGACATAAAAACATTCAATGATTATGCCAAATCCACCAGGTATGGTTACTACGACCTGTCCTTCAGAGACAAAAAAATATACTTTATCGCTAACGAAGACTTGGCAAACAAAGTCATTGCGCTTGAAGGGCAGGAAATCAACAACTTTACCAACCGGCGATTACTGACCCCTGAAAACTGGTTCCTTCTGGAACACAATCCAGTCGCGGCACGTGATATGTTCCACCATGCCTACGGAAGGAAACAGGCTGCTTTTTTCCACCATGCATTTGAAAGACTGCAACAATTGCCCGACCTATCCGCTTTATTAACCGACAATATCACTTCAGGTTATTTGTATGGAGACCGCGCCGAAGACCAGATCAGCAATTTATTAACGCAGATCTATTTCCAAATACTCTTTTCAAATCCTTCACCTGAATACCCCGTAAACAGAAACATTCAGCAGCATGTAGGTGAAAACTATCGCCAGATCAACTCTCTCTACGATCAACTTGAAGAACACACGGGAAAATATAATTTAAAAGCCAATAACTTTATTCACGGCAACAAGCCCTTCCCCAAAGTTCAACCCTACAGCAATATTCGAACGCTGAAGCAATTCTATAAGGTCTTATGCCTCTTATACGATATAGACCCGTTACTCGACGATGTTCAAAACAGCCACCCGCAGTTAACAAGACGTGAAACTCTGGCTTTAAAAACAGTAGAGCTATTAAAGACAAATAATGCAGCTGTACTGCCAGTCTTCACTCCTTCGCTAACACAAGATATTGATAACATTTCGCCAGAGGAAGCCGTGAATATTGTTTTCAATTTATTATCCTGGATAGATAATTCATTAAATATCAGTAATACCGCCACGAATTTTGTCATTCACGTTGCAGAACAGCATAAAGAAAACCAGCATCTTGTGAATATGGGTAAGCTCTTTGTAGATGAAGTTCATAACCTTCGAGCCCTTGCCACACTATTCCCACGAAAGGTCAACCAACCATTTTTAGTGACCACAACAACAAATACAGGTGAACACCACATTCTGTTTAAGACAGGCGATAAAATACTGATTACTAACTCCCTTAAAGGTCATGCCTTTGGTTATGAACCTAGAAAATGCCCATCCAGACCTTATAGCACTTATATTCTTCCACAATTCCTTCACTACCTGTTTCAACACTATCATGCCCGCTATGACACACACCCAAGACTCTCTCCTGACTCTGCAAGCTGGTTCTGGAATAAACTGGATGTCAGACCACTGGTTCTGGAGCCAAGACTGACAATAAGCGGAGCCGCTATGCAGTAAAGGCTTGTCGAGCTAAAGCCATTCAAGGGTTATTGCCATACACGCGGCCGCCAACAGATGAAGAACCCTTCGATCAGCTGGCAAGTTAAAACACACCCTGATCTCGACACTTAAGGTGGACATTAAGCACTTACTCCTTTTTTGCATGGGTTAAAAAAGCTTGAATCACAAAGAACACAAAGGAAAAGAAAGGCTCTTCTTCGTGCTCTTTGTGATCTCTGTGGTTTAAAAAAGATCCCTGCAATACGGTTAGGCTACCAGAGTGAATCAATGAGTCAGAGACCATCAGTGACTTACTGGAATTGCCCTCCAGAAGCATCAAGGGAAGTCCTTTATGTCTACCCTAAGTGGCTCGACATAGGATAACCCTTCATTAAATACTTGCTATTCCTGCTCAGAAAAAGCCCATAGGATTAATGTCATAACTGACTAACAAGTTTTTTATCTGCTGATAATTTTCCAACGCCATCTTATGAGTCTCACGACCAATACCGGACTGCTTGTAGCCTCCAAATGCTGCATGCGCCGGATAAGAGTGATAGCAGTTAGTCCATACCCTGCCCGCCTGAATACCCCGGCCCATTCGAAAGGCCAGATTCATATCCCGTGTCCATACACCGGCACCCAAACCATACCGGGTATCATTGGCAATGGTAAGCGCTTCTGCCTCATTCTTAAATGTGGTAACACCCACCACAGGGCCGAAGATCTCATCCTGAAACACCTGCATATTATTGGAGCCCTTCATCAGGGTGGGCTGAATATAAAAGCCTTTTTCAAAACCACTGCCAATATTATCCTTCCCGCCACCCATCAGAAACTCCACGCCTTCATGACGGCCAATTTCCAGATAACTCATAATTTTATCAAACTGCTCGATAGATGCCTGAGCTCCAACCTGAGTCTCAGTATCCAGCGGGTTCCCACGTTTGATCTGACCAGCCCGCTCGACCACTTTGCTGATAAACTCATCGTAAATGGATTCCTGAATCAGCACTCTGGACGGACAGGTACACACCTCCCCCTGGTTGAAAAAAGCCAGCACCGTACCCTCAACACATTTGCTCAGGTACTCATCTTCATGCTGCAATACATCTTCAAAGTAGATATTGGGAGATTTACCACCTAGCTCCACAGTAGAAGGAATAATGTTTTCTGCTGCACATTTAAGAATGCCTGCCCCCACTGTGGTTGAGCCGGTAAAAGCTATTTTGGCAATGCGTTTACTGGTTGCAAGCGCTTCACCCACTTCCGGGCCAAAACCATTGACCACGTTCAAAACACCCGGTGGCAGTAAGTCTCCAATCAGTTCTACCAGGACTAAAATGGAAGCTGGAGTCTGCTCTGCAGGTTTCAGTACTACACAGTTGCCCGCTGCCAGCGCCGGAGCCAGTTTCCAGGCCGCCATCAGTAATGGAAAGTTCCAGGGAATAATCTGCCCGACAACACCCAATGGTTCATGGAAATGGTAAGAGACGGTATGCTGATCGATATCAGCACTTGAGCCTTCCTGGGCACGAATACAACCGGAAAAGTAACGAAAATGATCCACTGCCAGGGGGATATCCGCCGCCAGAGCTTCACGCACTGCTTTACCATTATCCCAGGTTTCGGCCACAGCCAGTTTTTCAAGATTCTGTTCTATCCGGTCAGCAATCTTCCATAAAATATTGGATCGCTCTGTAGCCGAAGTTTTTCCCCACCCTCCTTTAGCAGCATGGGCTGCATCCAGGGCCAGGTTAATATCGGCCCTATTGGAATGTGGGATCTCACAGATTAAATCTCCCGTAACCGGTGTTGTATTTTCAAAATACTCTCCCCCTGATGGCGGAACCCATTTACCACCGATAAAATTTCCATATCGTGCTTTAAAACGGATAACAGCACCCGACTCACCAGGGTTCTTATAAATCATTGAGGTTTCCTGCTTTACTATTGCGGAAGGTATTGAGAACACTTGTCACTGAAAGGGCCTGAAAGAGAAAAGAAATCCAGCCAGTAGCCACACAGTCAGAGTATAGAAACCCTGAGAGTATTTAATAGTCGTCGTATCGAGGTAGTCTTGCTACCTTTTCTCTAAGAGCGTTTGCTGATTTTAGCAGGTATAAATTCAGGCAGTATTTAATCGCATCTACATTGAGTGGGAATACAGAGTCACTCCTTCTAAGTTAGTTTTAAATGAAAGATTGTTTGCCCCGGATCAGGCAGACCATTAGATTCAAAAGCAGTATTTTCATCATCTGGAGAGCCCGTAACATCATCACGTACTGGTTTCATTTGATTTAGTACGCTAAAGAACTTCCTAAAGCACACTTCACCACTTGCAACATCAAACAATTCAAAAACTGAACAAGTCTTGGCAATCCGAATATTCATATTGTGATTTATCCCTATCAATTCTAACGTTAATACTGATGATTCAAGGTTTTCAAAATTAAGATCTATTTCCATTTTGATAGCATAATCAGGATTGTGCTTTTGCCAGCACTTTACTGCAATACAGGCATCCAGCTCACTTATTAACTTCTTCCGCAAATTGCTCCAGGCAGTGGCTTGAGCATCAAGATCGACGAGTAGAACCACCGGTAGACCATCTTTATTCAAGTAAACCGGAAGACCAAGAAGCAAACGGGATCCAGCTTTCCCTTCATGTAACACAAGCATAGGGCGGGTTGGTACATCACGAGCAGGCAGAGCAAACTCCAGCTGCCTCCAAAATGCTATTAACTTGTCATAGATAGCACTGCATTGTATGAGCTCAAATAACTTAGATACTTTCATCCTATGTTGGACAAAAGCGTTACCATTGATTTCAGGCATTTTTTTTACCAAAACAAATGGTTCTGAGACTCCAGCCCTATCAAACAGAAATTTGTTTTTATAAAGTGCATTAAGTTCTTCGACATTTTCTTTAAGATCTCGAACATCAATAACACTAAGATCCGTAGCCCTTTTCATATAATCAGCCAGCTCGGATCGGAGTTGCTGTAAATGATCGGGTGATGCATTAAATGCTAACCTGTCGAATCGACCCAGCTTTTCCAACACATACTCTTTGGAAAAATCATCATCAAAATCGGAACAGTCAGTGTCGCTATCATAGTACTCTGAATCGGAAGCCTCGCTTTCAGCACTTTTCGTATCACCAGGTCTGTAGCTGCCTGAGCAAGCAGCACCTGTCTCATTATTTTCTGCTTCCTCCGATACAGCCACATCACAAACGACAGCGCACTTTTCCTCGGGCATACCTGTCTCTGATAAATTCTCGAGTCGCATAAGGAGGGCATTAACATCCAGTCCTGACTGTTTATCTGAATTGGACTTAGCATTATGCTTCCTTTCTAATGGAGTCTCTTTAAGGCCAGTACCTTCCTCACAACCGCTTTCGCCATCAGACTCCAGACAATAGCTTGACCTCTTCTCAGGCCCGACCTCATTCCTTCCCATAGGATTTGGAAAAGCTAAGCCAGGACCATCTCCCGGCAACTGCTCAGACATACCCTGCGTTGGATCCACCATTCGAGGAGATATTTTGTGTGAAATTAAAGGCTCTTCTGAAGGATGACCTCTTTCACAAGGACTGCCTGAAGCTCTCATTTTGTTGTGAGAATAATTATCAGGCAGCTTTACCTCTGATTTTGAAACAGTTTCAGGGACCTGTTGAGGTGAAGCTGTGTGATGAGAAGCACCCACGGTGTTCATAAATACAACCTAATGAACAGAAACACATGTAGACAGTCACCCATTGCTATAGTTTCAAAGCATTCCTGCCTCTTACCGGCTTAATGCGCTTACCTACATCACTAACAAATAAATCGCTATAAAGCCTATTAAGATTAACTAAAACGGACGATAACTGACCTGATACTCCATAAATGTTTTCTTTACGCCAGATACAGGAAGCCCAATATGCCATCAAACCTTCTGAAAGTACTTGGCTCCATATTCGCTCTGGTTATCTTAATCACTGCGGGTGTTATGGTTATGCAAAGTGCCAGAGAGCAATTCGCACCTTCAGAGAAAAATGCCAAAGCTTTAGAAGCCAAAGTGATTGAAGGATTTGAGCTCGCTGCTCAGCAACTGAATGCAATGACGCCTTTAATGGTGGATGAAGAAACCAGAATGGAAAAAGCCACCGTAGGTCCCGGGGCATTAATGACGTATCACTACACCTTCCCAAACTTTACCGCCAAAGATATTGATATAAACATCATGAGAGCCGGTGTATTCCCTATTATTCGTGATGGCGTCTGCGATAGTGCCGAGATGAAACCGTCACTTCAGTACGGTGGCAAGTATGCTTACTCGTACTCCGGAAATGATGGAGTACATATCATGAAGTTCGTGATTACCAGAAGTGACTGTAGATTTGAGGCCGAAGCTGAAAACCAGGAACCTGACGATACTACGGGGATTCTGCCTTAAAAACTCTATAACGACATGATTAATTCATGGTTAGAAATGCTGGCATCTGGTTTACACATACCACAGATTTACTTCGATAAATAAGCTCTTTCAGTCAATATGGTCATATCAACATATACTACAGGGGACTTTCACACGATGATGGACGTACACCATGTCGAAAGGCTCATTTATTCTGCATGCAAACCATCCACCTGCTGGTGACCAACCAGAAGCCATAGCCCGGCTTATTAGCGGTCTTGATAGCGGAGAAACCCATCAGACACTCAAAGGGGTTACTGGCTCGGGCAAGACCTTTACCATGGCCAATATCATTCATCGCCTGGAGCGTCCAACTCTCATTCTGGCTCATAACAAAACACTGGCAGCCCAGCTGTATAGTGAAATGCAGCATTTCTTTCCAGAAAATGCTGTTGAGTATTTCGTTTCCTATTACGATTATTATCAACCTGAAGTGTATATTCCCGGCACTGACCGCTTTATTCGAAAAGATTCTGCCATTAACGAGCACCTGGAACGGCTCCGGCTGTCTACCACCAAGTCACTTATTGAGCGCCGTGATGTGGTAGTGGTCGCTTCTGTTTCATCCATTTACGGGCTGGGTGATCCAGAAGCCTATCGAGCCCTTCAGGTTCCTTTGGCTCCCGGCTTAACCATTGACCGACAGGATTTGATTCAGCAGCTGACACAACTCCAGTACACTCGCTGTGAACGAACCATTGAGCGGGCCACCTTTCGGGTCAATGGTGATGTTATTGATATCTTTCCGGCTGATTCCGACCACCTTGGTGTTCGCATTGAGCTTTTTGACAATAACATTGAGCAACTATCATGGATCGATCCGGTTTCTGGCACTAAGTTAGAGGCGTTAGAAAACTACCGAGTATCTCCAAAAACCCTCTACTCTACACCCAGAGAAAAAATTGAAGAAGCCTGTCAACATATCCGGAGTGAAATGGAGCAACGGGTTGCCGAATTAAATGCTGAAAACCGGATTGCCGAGGCTGCGAGGCTCTACGAACGGACAGAGTATGATATCGAGATGATGCAGCAGTTGGGCTACTGCTCCGGGATTGAGAACTATTCCTGCTACCTCAATGATCGTGACGCCTCACTGCCCCCAACCACACTGATGGATTACCTACCGAAAGACGGCCTTCTTTTTATTGATGAATCTCATGTCATGATACCCCAGATCTCGGCTATGTACCGTAGTGACAAAAGTCGTAAAGATAACCTGATTGACTACGGTTTTCGTCTTCCTTCATCGAGAAATAATCGTCCACTCAAATTTACTGAGTTTGAAATGATTAAGCCTCAGACTATCTTTGTTTCGGCTACACCGGGCGTATATGAGCTGGAGAAGTCCAGAGGTATTGCTGTTGACCAAATTATTCGGCCAACCGGATTACTGGACCCTGAAGTAGAAGTTCGCCCCTCAGAAAACCGTATGGATGATCTGTTACAAGAAATTCGCCTGAGAGTTAAACAGAATGAGCGAGTACTGGTAACAACCCTCACTAAAAAGAGTGCAGAGTTACTGGATCAGTTTATATCCAATAATGGTATTAAAGTCCGCACTCTCCATTCTGATGTGAAAACATCCGACCGTGTTGAGATCATTAACGGACTTCGTGCTGGGGAGTTTGATGTATTGATTGGCATTAATTTATTACGTGAAGGACTGGATATCCCCGAAGCATCTCTGGTTATTATTCTTGATGCAGACCATGCAGGTTTTTTACGTTCAGTGCAGGCATTAATACAGATTATTGGTCGGGCAGCCCGCAACGCCAACGGAAAAGCCATTCTTTATGCCGACAGGATCACAACGGCGATGCAACTGGCAATGGATGAGTCAGCCCAACGGCGAGAACGACAAGCCGCTTATAACCAGGCCAATGGAATTACGCCAACCTCTTCAAAACGCAAACAAGCCGCACATGATGATGAGATGGCCGTTGAGCCAATAGTTCATTCTCCTAAATTTTGTGAAAATCTTGCATCGCTATGCCAGCAAATATCTTTTTGGGAAAAAGCAATGTTAAAAGCGGTAGATAACGGTGAATCAGACAAAGCCAAAAAGATTCGACAGGATTTAAAAGAGCTCTACCGGCAGTTCATTTTCATATAATTTTTTCACTCGGGGCTTTTATTTAAAGCCTCCATTTAATAGTAAATTAAACCATTTACCTGCACATTCTGACGACATTTGACGCCCACTTTCAACTGAAGCGCTAACCATGCCATTAATGGCTAACACCATCCATACAAGGGCAAACTCGGAGAGCAACTCATAGATTTTTGCGAGTAGATGAAGCATTTAACATTTTAAATAACATATTTATTGAACAGGTTTTGATGTGAAGGTCGCAGAAACAAAGAGAGATAAAATTCTTTAGCTGGAAGTTCTAAAAGCGAAAAGCCACACAAAGAGACAATTTATTGGGGTAATATTATTACTTCATGCACGCTGGGAGTGAAAGTGTAAGGTTGAGGGTAAAAAAGCTTACCAAAAGTAAGCCTTTTATTTATGGCGCTCCCAGGAGGATTCGAACCTCCGACCTGCCCCTTAGGAGGGGGCTGCGCTATCCAGCTGTGCCATGGGAGCATAAAGTTTCAGCCTTAAGGCCGAAGGCAGATGCACTCTTTAAGTGGTTTGAAGCGTACTTCATTCACAAGGGATGATCAAGCCTTGGCAGCCCAGCACACTCTCTACAAGTTTGATTCAACTCAGGGACTGTCTTTCTCAGGAAAGACGATTTCAAGCTGACGCTCGAAGGCAAGCATTTTTTCAGCGAGGCTTTCACTGTTTACGATCAGCTGTCCGTCAAGATAAGCTTGACGCAGAAGGCTGACCCGATCTTCAGTGGTGTTGATAACAAAGCTTATTTTCTTCTCGGAGCCTTCTAAATTCTCACTTGACTCTCGATATTTTTTAACCATGTTCACTCCTTGAACGATCAATAAATACTGACATTTTTCGGTGACGAGTCGGACATACTGTCACCTCCAATTCAGGCTGTCCACCCATGATCCACATTATTTTAGTAAACAAATTCCATACCAATTACCTGCTTTGCTTTGGTTTCAAAAAGTTAGCAAAAAAAGAACCTCATTATTTTTTTTATGCCCTATAACGGTGCACCAAAATGTGCCGATGGACTCTTTGAAATCATCACTACGTTGGAAAAATCACCACTGAACGAGGTAGAATAATCCGAGGGAAGATTTTATATTCTACTGAGCTCGTTTTGAACGTTATTCACTCAGGACAACGGATTGCGAAACATACATCACCATCGCATTTAATATGGAATACTGCGCGGCTGGGTCACAGCAGCCCCGTTAAAAATCAACAAGGAATCAAGGATCAAGCGCGTGAATCACTCTCCTGCGACCATTGCTCGATCAGTTGTCGTAACGGTACTGATGCTATTACCCGTTCTGGCACTCGGAGCAGCCCCCATCTCTTATGATGACCCTCTGGAAAGCTGGAACCGCAAGGTGTTTCGATTTAACGACACCCTGGATACCTATGCACTCAAACCGGTAGCAAAAACCTATAACTACCTTACCCCCAAGCCAGCACAAACGCTGGTCAGTAACTTTTTCAGTAACCTGGGAGAGTTCCGAAATATCGCCAGCGCCGGCATCCAGTTCAAAGGTCAGGATGCCCTTGTTTCATCAGGCCGTCTCATTATCAACTCAACAGTGGGTATTCTTGGCCTGATTGATGTAGCAACACCCATGGGTCTTGATAAGCGCTATAGTGATTTTGGGCTTGCCTTTGCTCATTGGGGGGTGCCTTCCGGGCCTTATCTTGTAATGCCCATGCTCGGCCCCAACACCATAAGATCCGGAGTTGGTTTGGTTCCAGATGCATTAACCAATCCGGTGACCTATCATGAAGCTGAGCGTGATCGCTGGATTGCCGGTAGTATTAATATCATCAACAGCCGCGCTCAGCTGCTTGACGCTGAGGAGCTGATTCTTGGCGACCGTTATACCTTTATCCGAGATACTTATTTGCAAAGGCGTGAATATTTAATTACAGGCCAACAGCCTGAAGATGACTTCTAAAAAACCAATAAGATAAACTGCTACAGACAATCGCTGCAGCCTCTGGCTGTAATTAATCAAAGCAAACACATTAACTTGCCAATACTCCCGCTTGCAGCCAAGGCCGCTTGGGAGTATTTTTTCCTTAACTTTACATTTTAATGTGGTTTTTTATCCGAATGTATCGAGCTCAAGCAGGTTCTTATATCCTCTTTACTTTGCGGGTGTATCCATGACCGGCAGTACCATTCTGGTCATCGATGATGACACTATAGTACGTGAAAGCATTGTCACCTACCTGAAAGGGAGTGGCTTCAAAACCCTTGAAGCTGAAAATGGCCAGCAGGGTCTGCATATTTTCCGTGAATGCAAGCCAGACTTGATTCTTTGCGATCTGCGCATGCCTGTCATGGATGGGCTCACCATGCTAAGTCAGGTCCGCAGTGAATCCAGCGACATCCCCTTTATCGTAGTCTCCGGTGCCGGCGTCATGACCGATGTTGTTGAAGCTCTCCATCTTGGTGCCAGTGACTTTTTGGTTAAACCGATTGTAGATCTTGAGGTGTTAGAGTACGCCATTAACCGGGCATTGGAAAAAGCACAACTGCTGATAGAAAATAAGCGCTATCGTGCGAGTCTGGAAGAGGCGATAAACTCTTTAAAGAGCAGTTTGACTCTTCTTCAAGAAGACCAAAAAGCCGGGCGCCAGGTACAGATGAACATGTTACCCAGGCAACCCCTTCAGTATCAGGATTTCAAGGTTGGCCATAATATTATCCCCTCCTTGTATTTAAGTGGGGATTTTGTTGATTATTTCACCCTGAATGATCACAGCTTTGCCTTTTATCTTGCAGATGTTTCAGGCCATGGCGCCTCTTCTGCATTTGTCACGGTTCTTCTGAAGCATATGTCAATCAGCCTGCTTCAGGACTATCACAGCAATGGTGGAAAAGTTCGGGTCAAACCTTCTCATGTACTTAATTACATTAACCGCAGCCTGCTAAAAACCGGACTGGGCAAACATGTCACCGTATTCGGTGGAATTGTGAATACCCGCGACCAGACACTGACATACTCTTTCGGCGGGCATTTTCCGCTACCCGTAATTGCCGAAGGGAAAGAAGTTCACTTCCTTGAAGGCAAGGGTTTACCAGTTGGACTGTTTGAAGATGCTGTATACGAAGACGCTATTATAGACTTGCCCCCACAATTCAGCTTAACTATCCTTTCTGACGGTATTATTGAGGTTTTACCGCAGAAAAGCCTTAAAGAAAAAGAAGATTATTTATTATCGGTTATCAGAGAAGGGGCCGACACCATAGAAGCGCTGACAGAAAAGCTGGGGCTTAATGATATTCAGGAAGCACCCGATGACATTGCAATGCTAATACTGGCTCGAAACTGATCATGAACCCTGGAAAAATTCAGTTTGCCGAAAGCGAAGGTACCTATGTACTCAAGCTGATCGGAGAAGTACGACTTACCCTGTGTTCCAGCTTGGAGACCTTCCTTCAGGCCATGTTTGAAGAACCCGGATTCCGTTCTGTTATTGTTGACCTGTCGGAAACAGAAACCATTGACAGCACATCGCTTGGACTACTCGCCAAGTTATCCATTATGGCCCGAAAGCAAATAGATCAGCGGCCAGTACTTATATCGCCTCGCGCCGATATTACAAGAATCCTCATGAGCATGGGATTTGAGCGGATTTTTGTCATCGTTGAAGATGCCGGCAACCATACCAGTGAATACCGTGAAATCGAATGCAATGACTGCAGCGAGGAGTCCACACATGCCCGGGTACTGGATGCCCACAGAGTCCTCATGAGCCTGAATGAGAATAACCGAAAGGCCTTTAGTGACCTCGTCAAACAACTGGAACGCTGCAGACAGCCAGAAGTGACCACCTAAGTCAGCGAATCAAGTAGACATCGTATAAAAAAGAAAGCGCAGCTTCCCCCAATAAAACCGCGCTAGGAACCTGTCGGACTTAACCGGTCGTAGCGAGAAAAAGTCCGGTTTGAGCCAGTTTTTATGCTGACTCTATTCAACGAAAAGCAGCATAAAAACCGGCAAATTTGGCTTTTTCGCAGCAGGCCACTGTTAAGTCCGGCAGACTCCTGGGGGATCTTATTAAAAAGCATCATCCTGCCGGCGATCCTTAGCCGGCTTGAACTTTTCACTAAAATCTTTACAAACTTTCGACCAGCCCGACAGCATCAAGCAACACATCGACACCTGCCTTGGGTTTATGGGCATTTTCACTGATATGTCTTCGGAAACGTCGCCCACCAGGAACACCATGATACAGACCAAGCATATGACGGGTAATATGGCTAAGCCACGTCCCTTTCGAGAGCTCAGACTCAATATACGGAATCATCTTTTCTACTACTTCAGACCTGCTGGCAACAGGTTTCTGACTGCCATAAAGCCTGCCATCTACTTCCGAAAGAAGATATGGGTTCTGATAGGCTTCCCGCCCCAACATAACCCCATCAACCTGCTGCAGGTGATCATCAATTTCTTCAAATGTTTTAATCCCCCCATTAATGGAGATATTCAAAGCAGGAAACTGTCGCTTCAGTTCATAGACCCAGTCTGGCTTCAGGGGGGGAATATCCCGGTTCTCTTTGGGAGAAAGACCTTCCAGAACAGCAATACGGGCATGCACAATAAAGGTCTCACAACCTGCCTCTGCTACCGTACCTACAAAATCCACCAGCTCCTGCCATGACTCGCGACCATTAATACCGATACGATGCTTTACAGTAACAGGAATTGACACCTGCTCTTTCATTGCCCGGATAGCCTTAGCCACAGTGTCTGGCTCTGCCATCAGACATGCACCAATACGACCATTTTGAACCCGGTCGCTGGGACAGCCTACATTCAAGTTAACTTCCTGATAGCCCCGTTCTTCCGCCAGTCCAGCACAAAACGCAAGATCCTTATCATCATGTCCACCCAATTGAACGGCGAGTGGATACTCAAACGCATCATGCTGTAAAAACCGGTCTTTATCACCGTGAACCAAAGCGCCAGTTGTTACCATCTCGGTATAAAGCAATGCGCGCTCGGACAATACCCGGTGAAAGTAACGACAATGCCTGTCAGTCCAATCCATCATCGGAGCTACCATAAAAGTCCGATCCAGCGCTGAATGGCTAGAAACCTTGCTATTACTATCAATCACAGGAGATTTACTACTTATCTGGTCGGCTTTATTGGGCATATGAACGTCTGGAAATGCTTTGTTTTTCTGTTACAGCTGCAACATGTTACACATTCCCGATCCTTTGTAATATCTGGATAAAAATAATATGAGCATACTAAAACGAAAGAATCACGCTGGGAAGGCACGCTGCACTGCGGTTGTCCGAAAAACGATCACCGCTCAGCGTTTCTCTGACCGCAAAAACTTCGGTTCTTTGCAGGCAGTCAGGGCATGGGGGCGCATACGTGTGGTGGAACTCGAAGAGGTGGATTCTGCGACACAGCTGGCCAATCAACAGTCGCGTCCTCCCTAGGGGGCATTGCTCCAATTCTGTCTCGAGCAGTCTCAGTCCCTGGGCTCAGAAACAGCCAGTACTACGGGCTCAGTCTGAACACCAGTACCTTTCTACCATTCGTGTAGACGAGTTTTCTGCCCTTCACCTGCCCCGTTTTTATCAGTTGCGACGAGCACAATGTCAAACGCAGAGCCTTTGAAGCAGAAGTTAAAGTCGCTGTAAGAACATTTAAACAATCACAAGACTACTGCCTGACCGGAAACCGGACACAGAACGTGGAGCCCTGCCCCACAACACTGTGCACATCAATATTTCCACCCATTAATTCAACCAGTTGTTTGCAGGTAGCAAGGCCTTGCCCTTTCCCTCCGAACTGAGGGTTAAAGGCGTTATCTTGCGGTTGGCAGGCTTCAAAAATATGCCTGATACAGCCTTGGCTGATGCCTCTGCCAGTATCCGATACCGCTATGCTCACCAACCCTGTCATATAGTCGTATTCTGCACTCAGGGTAATCGTGCCTTTTTCTGTGAATTTTATGGCATTGCCCAGCAGGTTAATGATGATCTGACGGACCTGCATGGCATCACCCTGTATTCCTGAAGGAATATTACCCCCGAATTCCAGGTTAAGTGCAATAGGACGGTTAAGGGTTTCTGCTTTAAACAGGGCAAGGGATTGCTCAAGCAGTGACTTCAGGTTGAAACCTTTGCTTGGAACATCGACCGTCTCAATGGACGGGGTTCCCGTCTCAGCCTGAGGAGTATCCAGAATATCATCAATAATCGCCAACAGTGCCCGACTGGATTGCAGAATCACATCCACTGATTTTTTTTGACGGTCTGACAGATGCTCTGTCCCTAATGAATCCGACAGATCAATAATACCGTTTAACGGCGTTCGGATTTCATCACTCATTTTGGCCAAAAACTGACTTTTGTGCTGACTGGCCTGTTCAGCCCTATCTTTCTGAACTTGCAGCTGATCCCGGACCTCTTCCAGCGCACGGATATTCTGTTGCAATGAAGACTGTGACCGGGCAAACCGGCTCAAGACCCGATTATATTGTTCCGTAATGGCAGACAGTTCAGAAAAAGGGTCAACCGTCAGAGAGCTCAACATCCCATTTCCCGCCTGTTTTTCCAGCTCGAACACCAGCTCAGAGAGTTCGGTCACCGCCCCATGCTCGGAAACATTCAGCCCCCGCTCTTCTTCTTCCGCTGAGACTCTCAAGGGAATATAACAATTAATCAGGCTCAATAGAGCATAGCTGACACTGAATGACCCAATAACAATGCTCATGCTGCCCAAAGCCTGGATCAATATCTGAGTACCCCGATCGTGTCCGGTTCCAAGCATATCCAGGTTACCAAGCACCCCCACGGCAATGGTGCCCCAGATGCCTGCAACCAGGTGAACAGGAATGGCGCCAATGGCATCATCCAGCTTCAGACGTATAAGGGCGACCGTTGCCAGGCAGCAGGCAATTCCGGCGCCACCACCAATAATGGCCGCGGACCACAGATTTACCACATGAGCACCAGCCGTTATGCCGACCAGGCCAGCCAATACCCCATTGGCAATCACCTTCAGGTTGGCCTGTTTGTAGTAACAGTAGCTCCATACACTGGCTACCAACCCTCCGGTACAGGCACCAATGGATGTATTGGTAAACACATTGGATAACAGCGGCCCCATGGTCAACAGACTGCCAACGTTAAATCCATACCAACCCAGCCATAACAACAATACGCCAAGAAGGCTGAGTACCATGTTTTGACCTGTGCTTATCGACGATTCGGAAAAAGCACCCTTGCGGGGACCAATGATCATAATAGCGGCCAGAGAAACAGCTCCCCCCAAACTGTGAACAACGGTGGAGCCGGCAAAGTCAACAAAGCCAAGTTCGGACAACCAGCCAACCGGCGTGTCGAGCACACCGCCCCAGACCCATCCACCGACTACGGGAAAAATGAGGATACCGATCATCAGGCTGATGATGAGGTAGCCGACTAACCCACACCGCTCGGCGACGGCACCCGCCACAATGGTGGCCGCCGTAGCGGCAAACAGCGCCTGAAAAATGATGAACAACTCAGTGAATCCCTGCTGCATCAGGGATTTATCAATGATGGGATCACTTGAGAAAAACGTATCGAAAGCACCGTACTGAATACGAAAGCCAACCAATACATAAGCACTGGTGACCAAAATTAAATCCATCAGATTTTTGGCGGCGACATTAATGCTGTTTTTATGGCGGACTGCACCCGCCTCCAAACAGAGAAAGCCCGCCTGCATCAGAAACACCAGAATGATGCAAGTTGCCAGAAACAAGGTATTCAGGGAGTCTTCTATCATGCCGTATCAATCAAGTCAGTTGATTACAGCTCTTTTTTATCGGCTGATAGCACTGAGAATGTAAGATTTGGCGACTGGCCCACTGATTGTACGACCAGCTTTTAATACCCTCAGGCTCCGTGGTGAACAAAAACCGTAAGCTTTTAACAGGATACATCTACCAAGCGCTACCGGCACCGGTTACTACAGTTTGTCAAAATCCTTCCTCGCATCCTCAAACGTGCTGTCCAGATACCGGGCCAGATCGCGTATATGCACCAGGTACGGCGCATGTCGGGTATTTCGGGTGCGGACGACAGGGAATGGCAGCTCACAACGGCGCGCCGCTTCTCTCGCGTTTTTATAACAGAGCCCAAGAACCTCTTCACAGCACTCAGACAGATTGATCACGGGTTTTTTGTATTTGCCATACAGCATCAGTTCGGTGGTCAACACTATGTCGCTTCCTTCACGATTATTATTGTTCATTGCAGACTCCTGATCCAACATGCGCCAGATCATCTGGCAACATGGGACTGAGCCCATACCCTTCCAGCCGATTCAGCGACAATCCGCTCATGTGAGCACAGCGTTTGCCGTCAATGCGTCGCTCCCGGTCGTCGTTCTCTCTGGCAAGCACCCCCGCCTTGATCAGTTGTTTTTTCAGCACTCGGTCCGATTTTACCGGCAGTGCATCAAACTTGGGACGCAGGGCCGAGGTCTGACTCAGGTGCTGCATAATATGTGGGGTGCGAATATAAAGCAGGCAGTCATCACCGTTGGTTTCGAATTTATAAGGCCTGGGGAAGCTACCTGCATCAATCTCACCCAGGATAATCTCCAGAATCCACACCCAGGGCTCACGTTCATTGCTGGTTTCCAGTACGTGATGATTCATGGACTGCACCATGTCCACCATCATCACGTCCTGCTCCCCGGGCAGGCCACTGAACTCACACAACAGTGACCAGCAGACGGCCATAGCCGCATAATTAGCCACCATCCGGGAAACTCCATTTTTACCAGTGTTGGATGAACAAAACCCTTTCAGATAGTCCAAGTGCTCCCAGTACATCTCCCGCACCCGCTCGGGCGATAACCTGACCAGAAACTGCAGCCACTGCCGCAGAGGAAAACGGGGCAGATCATCCGGCAGCAGAGCCCCTTTACGCGTGAGCTCAACCCGAACCACCTTACCCAACAGCGACTGCACCGGCACATCTTCACCCGCCAGTAACACCGGCGCACAGAGCACATACTCAGTAAGCTCTGCACCTCGGCGGGTAATGGTGTATTGATAGGTTTCCTGCAACAGTGCAACTGCCTTATCAATAACGTCACTGCGTCTGGCTGACAGCTCTTCCCAACCCACGGGCTGGGAAGTATGGGAGACCGAGGTCACCAGCCTGAACTCGGTCTGCAGACTTTGCCCAGAAAACATGGTGAAACCAATGGTGTTCTCCAGTCGTTTAATTAAGGTGGACTTCCCTGCCCCTTTATCAGCCTGTAACACCATGTGTGGCCAGAACCCCAGCACGGCCTTCAAATGCGTCCCCAGGCTCCAGCACAACAACTGGGCAGCGGCATTAAAACCAAAGGTGGCCTGAAATGCCTGAATCACCGGTGCTGCATCGGCAACCGCCCCCGAGGGAAACTGCAAGTTATGGTAAGGACACTGCTTGTCGGGTTCGGTAAAGTAACTGTCCGGTCCCTCATTAACCGACAAATGCCCATTACGCCAGGCCACCCCGACAAAATTCACCGCTTCACGCCCGCCTATATGGGTAGCCCGTTCCAGGATATTCAGCATCCGACTGAACTGAAGAGGCTTATAGATCGCCCCGCCGAAACTGCGCCAACGGTCCGGATTGTAGAGCTGATCATCGGTGAACACCTGACGGATCAGTCGTTGCCCATGACGCGCCGACTGTACACTGGCGGCAAACACCACTGATGGCTGGCTGTCTTCACTGCCACTCATGGTGGCGGCCGCACTCTGGATGCGAATAGACGACAATGCGGCAATACGGAAGCCACACAGGTCTTCATTGACCAGCCGGGTTTCACCATTACGACTGGTGACTTCCCGCTGAAAACTTGTAAAGTCTTCACGTACCCGAAATTGCCAGTAGCGGGTGTAGTCGTGCTCCGGCAGGTTGACCCTGGGACGACGTTTATCCTTTTTGCCACTGACGCCGGGAATCAACCAAGGTTCCAGATTAATCAAAGAACGACGCAGAGTTTCTACCCCCTTCTCCCGCAGAATGTCGTTAACATCGTTCAGATCACACCAGCGACGGTGGTCTACCAGGTGGCAGGCAATATTAAGTGCCAGCAACTGTTCGTGGATCTGCCAGGCCGCTTCGGCACCGGGGCTGAACCCTTCCCGCTTGCCCGGCTGATCCAGTGGCGGATCATTGTCCATGGCAATGATGATCTTTTTACCCTGCAGCAGGTGCCACTCTTTCTCCCGCACATTACTCGCCCCCAAAACTGCCAGGGATGCCCAGTCACGCATACTGGAACACTGCTCAATAGCCGTTTCCACACTCAAGGCATTAATGGGGGATTCAACCAGTACTACCGTGTTGGCCGCTTTGAGATTGCCAGGATTAAGACACCAGAACGCTGCCGCCTTCTGACCATGGCAATGGTTCTTTACCCCACCGTTCAACGCCGGATCAAAGTAACGGTATTCCACGGCCGTGACATTGCGCCGTATCAGATCCCGACAGATAAACGCTACCGCTGGCCCACCGTGAAACACATCACCGGCGGGCTTACTGCTGGTATAGCTGGAGTAGCCAAGCGTTTTACTGTTGCGCCCATAAGTCACCACCGACTCAGAAATACCCCGCTCATTAATCAGGTAAGGCTCAACCTCACGGGACTGTTGCAGGCAGCGGGAAGCAAGCCACTCTTCTTTGTTCTGACGGGCACGGGGCATGGAAGGAGCAGCTTCCGGCAGGGAGAACACCTGTCGCAGCCACTGACTGGCTTCTGCAACCGATTGTACGACACCTGCATACAGAAGCAGGTCGATACAGCTCCCCCCTTCTCCAGTGGCATGGTCTTTCCAACGCTGTACCCCTTCCCTGCTAAACACCGACAACGATGGGTGCTTATCTTCTCGTACCGGTGAGTGATACATCCCATTGCCCTGCCCGTTTCTGGAGGCTCGGCGCATTCCCAACCGGTCAGCCAGTTCGTGTAAATCCACCTTCTGCTTGAGTGCCTCAAGGCTGCTCATCAGCATCTCCGGTCAGGAATGGCAGTACACAATCTGGCTGGATATGGTTATTAATGCGATGCAGCAGGTGCATCAGTGCACGGGACTGCTGCTCAGTACACCGGTTATCCTGTGTTAACTGCCCAATGCGCAAATGGGTACAGAACTGGTTGAGTACGGACACCTCGCTTAAGGTCAGGCCAAGGGTCAGATAAAATGAGTCTGGCTCTTCCTGAACGCTGGCCGGTATAACAAGATCGGCTTTGGTCTTCTGGATCTGATCTGACATTGATTCCCCCTTCATTCAGGACCTGACTTTCTTCAGCCAGAGGCTAGCCCCTGCCAGATTCCTGAGAAGACAGTATGAATAAGGTTTGAGAGTAAAGAGCCGTACTGCGATGGCTTATTATCAGGCGGTGGCGACTAGTCTTTTGCTTTTGTGGCTCTGCTCCTTGTCACGCAGAGCCTGTTCAATCAGCAGGCGGGCCATTTGTGAACGGGTACGGTGATCCTGTTCGGCCAGAGAATCGAGTCGCTTGATCATTTCTAAGGAAACCCGGAAACCGAGAACAGCGGTGGCGGGACGGGATTTTTTCATACGTTGGAATCTCCGTTGTGCTGATTGTTTTTGTTATCCATTTCACTTTCTTATGCGCACAAAAAACAAATTAACTCATTTTTTTATGATTAACAACAATTAATAACCTCAAAATAAACCAAAAGTCATTAAAAAACGAATAGAAACCTCATAAAAATATGAATCAATTCTAATTACTCAACGATTTTTTGTTTCGGGTTTACTGTCCTCATCAGTCATATTCCTGTTCAATAGATCAGCTTTCATCTGGACACCAACTCAACGAACATGAACGGTAAAAATCAGAGAGTCAGGGCAGCACGGCAAATGGCGGGGCTCAGCATCCGAGAGGTTGCAAAGAAGCTTGGAAAGAGCGTGAGTACGGTGCATGGATGGGAGGCGGAAGATGGCAGAGGCCCCAGAAATATGGAGGACCTTGTGTCGATGTGTCAACTCTATGGCATTACCACCGACTGGTATCTGGAAGGGAGAGAGCCGGTCCTGCGCGAACCAGTATACGACTACTGTCCACACACCGAGGTCATTGTGGCCAGCCTGGGCAAGATGGATATTCAGCGGAGAGAGGCCGTGGCGCAGTTGGTGTCGACGATGGTTGTGAAGTAAGTAAACCGGTGACAGTATGGACGTCAGAACCAAAGTACATGGGTTAGAAAATTTGATGCCTATATGATGAGTAAGTGCCAGGTTTAATGCAGAGTATGAGTTCGGACATGCCTTGTAAACAGGCCTCGTTGAGCAAACACCTTGTTGCAACTTGAGAATAGACAGCGATAGGGACCCTCCGTTTTACCAGTTTCAAGCTGTGATACTAAACTGACTACTCTTCGAGCAACGGGGTGCGCTACTCTGTGATTTTTTTTATGCATTTGAGTATCGTGCAAAGCTGTATTCATTTTATGGTTAACCGCCATTCTCTGGGTTCTCATCTTGTGAACCCCTTTATTATGCATATAAAGACCATGACGACTGGTAAACGATTTATCACAGGTTTTGCAGGTTCTATCTTCTATTGCCGAATGAAACGAATATATATGCACACTACGTGCATTCCTTGTTGCGTACGATCTCTTCGGTGTGCACTGAGTACAGAAAAACAGCTTGCTTTGGGCACCAGGCTTTTGTGGTTCAGGTATAGATGCAGAAAGTATTTTTTCTGGTGTGCCATCCGGTAATTCAATGGCCGGATCCTCTGAAGCCGGCGTTGATGCTTCAATTGTCGTTTTAACGCCATTTATCTCACAGCCTGAAAGTTTATTTTTTACCCAGCATCGTTGAACTCGTTCAGTTCTTCCGCTTAATGTCGTATTCTCAGTGTCACTATCTGTTGATTCCGATGCATTGTTATCAGAAAGGAAAATCCGGTCTATTAAATCCTGGTTAAATTGATCAAATGAAGAGGTTAAAAGGGGAAAGCATGTTTCAGTCGCGCTGACTGTCAGGCCATTATAATAGGCTGTTATTGGATCATTTTCATAATCAGAAATTATTGATTGAGAGTCCAGACACGGATAAACAGGTGCTGAATTTAAACAGCTGAGAGAGACATCTGGCGTAAACATTATTGATTTATATTTTTAGTCAGTTATTGAACTGTTGCATAAGACGAATCATTTATAGAAAAGTTCCTGATGCCTGAATAAAATAAATATGCAGGCCAGCAAAACATAATGGTTTTCTATGTCTATCAGAGGGTACTCTCAATTAGACAGGTGATAAATCCGGATTTACAGTAATTAACCACTGGAGTAGCTGGCGGAGCATTTGAGTGACTGACATAAACCTTAATATCCCCCATATTCAAGATACCTGGGCTTAACTGCCCGTCAGTTTTAATAATCAGTGCTGACTACGCTCATCAGTCCACCATTAACCGACATCATGCTAACTCTGAGCTTCCTGTCCTCCTTCTGAGCTTTCAGGAGGAGCTGAAACACGCTTCAAAAGCTCGGTAACCTGCCGCCTAAGAACTGTAATCTCTTCCGCTTGCTGCCCGACTTGCTGCTGTAGCTGATCGACTTTCTGATCTGCCGTTGGCGCTTCCTTTTCTGGCTCCCCTGAAATCCAATTGCGGAACCTGCTCTTGTTAATCTGTTCTCCCTGATCCTGCATTTCTTTAATAGCCAGAGCCATCCGTTCACTCAATGAATCTCCTGCCTGCTCAGGCTGCAGGTCAACAAGGGCAGTCTCTGGACTTTCACATATGCTTATTGAGCCTGTTTTCTCTCCAATACGCTCAGCCCAAGAAGATGACGCAGTCTGAGCTCTTTCCTTTAATTTTTTGATGGATTCATTATTTCCAACGTTTTCAGAAAGCACCTTGAGAACCGTTTGATATTGTTCAAGCAATGCAGACACCTCATCTTTATAATGAGCAGCGGTGTCTTTATAACGAGTAGCTTCTTCTTTACGACGACCAGCAGACTCACCTTTACGACGAGCGGCAGCATCCAGCTTTGCAGCCTGTTTTTTAAAGTGCCTGAACGATGCACTGAGCTGTTTAGCAATATCTGAATCTTTTTTTGAAGAAAAACCGCCTGATCCGGCCTTTTGAACTTCCACATCGGTAATCCAGCGGAGTATTCGCTGGGCCGCGACCTTGTCAACGACAGCCGCTTTCAAAAGCCCCATCAATGCTATAGCGGTGTTGGCTCGTACGCCACATACATGAGCATATCGGATAACATAAAGGTATTGGGAAAAATAGCTGCCCTGTCGTGCATTCAGGGGCTTAAAAAGAAGTCGCTTTAATTGATCCAGATTCAGCTCTCCTTCGACCAAAGTAGGGGTCATTGCCTTTAGAATCGCCTCATTACTATGATCATCAAACCAATCAAGGGCTACGCGAGCTAAAAGCCCTGTGTTTTCAAAAAACGTAATTAGATCTTTACCTGGCAGGTTTATCAAACAATTAATAAGCTGTGGCATTGGTAAATAGTGTGGACATCGATGGTAGCTGCTTAAACAGCTCACAAAATATCTGCCTTGATTAACCAGATCCTTAAATTGATCTCTGGACGAATCACTGCTGGCCACTTTGGCACCGGAAACGGTTTCAGGCTCATACTCTCCTTTAATTTCAGAAGTACTTTGATGCGACCTGGGTACGCCATCCCCCCTCGTCGAAAGCTCTGACTGAGAAGCCTCTGCAACACTATCTTCAGTTACTTCCTCTTCGACAAACACTGCGTTTGCTGACCCATCGGATCTGATGGTATCCATTCCAGCTGTACCGCCAGTCGTCAGCTCTTGACCGATAATGCAATCTTCAACCTCTCGCACAGGTTCTTCATTGCCACCGGGAGATTGAACATGATAAGGAGTAACGTCAACCGTCCGGACACTCGCCTGCATGAGAGAAGGCTTATCTCGATGAATGGGCACAGTGCTTGAATGAGCAGAAGAGCCTTCCTGATGAGTTGCAACCCGTGGTTCATTGACAGGGCTTCCTTGAGCCTCCCGATGAAAAACATTTACCTTCTGATCAGGCTCCTGCCCCTTGATTGCAGATCCCGAATCCCTCGTTGCAAAAGAAGACTGCCCCGCCCCCTGTAAACGCCCATCAAATTCCATTCTCACCCCAATAATTTCATTTGAACTCTTTATAAGTCTGAACTGAAATCAATTTTCAGGTTGAATAATTAGGAATAAATAATCTCTTCATCAATCAGCTAAGAAACTTTACAGAGTGCACTGTTTTGTTGACAGACAACACCATCAGAGATGGTCTTGAACCCACCAATCACCCCAATGACCAATAATGGTCAAATGAAGTATAAAAACGACCTTCATAAACAGCCAGACTAACAGGGGGCGCACCCGTCTCAATGGGTGTTCCTTCTATACCTGAAACGACCTGAAACCCTGGTTTATATTGTTGTTTTTCTCCTGAGCCAAAATCCACATCAATCTCCAAATTTAACATGTCAGAGATCAGGCACAGATAAGCATCTTTTTCATCCAGTTCCTTAGATGAATCAGTTTGCGCTAAATCAACCAGATCACTCCAGCTTGTTTTCTCAATAAGATTTTCCCCTGAATTAATCAGAGCAGGAGGCGATCAACTGGACTTCAACATTCTGCTGTTTTATTCACCTGCTTCTACTAATTGCCTTGCCATCTCATCAGCTTTTCGCTCAGGTTCGGTTACCATCAACTCGAAGACCCTGATGCCTGGCAAGAGAGCTTCAAGCTTACGATCTCAGGAGTGTCAATTCATTTCATCAATAGTGCCCTCCTAGTGAAGTTGTTTAATGGTTAAATCAATAGTTTCTAACGCCCCGATAAACGCCCCTCCCTCCTACATCCATAGGAATACAGTTAATAGAACAGCATTCAATGGAGCAAACCCTGCGGTCACCGGATCTGCTGTTAAGTAAAACTAACCAACCGGTTATTCACCTGAATTAACAAGCTTATTTCATGTCTTAAGAGTCACCTTTAATAACAATCCAGTGATGAATCATGAATACAGTTATTCGGGCAGCGGGGCTTACCGGGGCTGCCGTGTTGAGTGCAGCTCTTATTTATGGGTGTTCCAGCTACTTTGGGAGCCGGTCTGTTGCTGTGCAGCCAAAACACTCAGTGACCAATAAAGTCGCTGTGGTTACCGGGGCGAATTCGGGGATTGGTCTGGCATTAACTGAGTCCCTATTGAACAGGCACTGCACAGTCTACGCCACCTACCGGAAAGAAGAGCGCTCTGAGGCATTGCTGGAGATGGCAGATAAAAACCCTCAATTGATCCTGGTTAAAGCGGATTTTGACACGGAGGAAAGTCTGGATACTGGCATTGCTCAAATCAAGAAAACCGTGGGTGACCGGAAGGTGGATCTTCTGGTCAACAATGCGGGTTATTTTGAAAAGGGAGCGAATAAGTTTGGTGCTCTGGCGGGACCGGCATGGTCGAAATCGTTTCGGGTCAATACCATCGCACCGATGCTGGTAACCCAGGCACTGGCGTCGAATCTTGATAAAAGTGACGACCCGACAGCGGTTTATATCAGCAGCCGACGAGGCAGTATCACCCGAAATCGTGATGAAAAATATCTAAACCGTACTGCTTATACTTCATCAAAGGCAGCAGGAAACATGGCTTATTCCAGTCTCAGTCAGATGCAAGAGCACTGGCGAGTGTTGTCCATTCATCCAGGCGCGGTGATAACCAACTTCCCCAGTGTTCAACCCAACCGTATCTCAGCGAAAGAAAGCGCTGAAGGGATCATCGGTGTTATTGAGAGTGGTGTAAAAAGTGGGGCTTTTGTTGATGAAAAGGGTAAGAGTATTCCCTGGTAAACGGCTTGTGCGCCATCTATCCGAAATAGAAATAAGTAGCATTCCAATTACTTCTTCAAACTCTATAAAGTCGCCTATTCTTTCATTCAAACTTCTGAGAATACTGTCTACTCTGAATTGCCTCATAATAGAGTAAGGCAAAACATCCGCGGTATACATCCCAAAATATACTGTCATTTGTCAATTGAACAAAACGCCCCAGGCAATCCGTATGCTTCCAAATTTCCTTCAAAGCAGGCTACATGGGCGCCTTAGCCATGACACCCGGTTTTCCCGGCCACAGCTACCGGAAGCCAATAACCAGGAACGCTGTACGGAAGGCAATACTAATGAACCCCCAGCCCTATCGGCTTGCAGGGCTGGAGATATTGAACTCTTAAAAAATGAACTCACTGAAAGACCGAACCTTATCAGTGAAGAATTTCGATCGGCAAGATCCGGTTTTCTACGAACGTTATTATTTATGGCTACCAGCAACGGGCATTATGGTATCGTCGAATACCTGCTGGAAAATCGTGCAGATCCTGACAAAGCCTGTGATGGCGTAACCCCACTTCACCAGGCTGCGTGTAACGGCCACTTAGGAATCGCTCAGCTACTGCTACGGTACGGAGCAAATATTGATTCAATCCATAACGGCGCAACACCACTGCTGTTAGCTGCCCGGTGGGGGCGGAAAGACGTGGCGGAGTATTTACTGATAGAGGGAGCAAACCCGACCATTGCATGCGGAAGAGCGACCCCTTTGTATCAGGCCATCTACCGTGGGCATACCGCCATCGTCGAATTATTGCTGACGGAAAAAACGAGGATTGAGCTTCAGGAACAAGGCCCAAAGTATCTATATGCGGCAGCCCAGAGAGGGCATGCCGATGTAATCAAACTATTACTGAATCAGGGCATTGATAAAAATGCTCAATGCAGTGGCGCATCAGCGCTCTTTACTGCGGTAGAATATAAAAACATTGAGGCTGTCAGATGTTTATTGAATGCCTCGGTAAATATTGAATCTGCTTATAACGGTCTAACCCCACTCTTTAAAGCTGTTCAGAAAGGCCATGTTGATATTGCAGCCTTACTACTTGAGCATGGTGCAGATATCAATACGTCATGGAGTTGCATACCTATCTTCTGCAGAGCCGTAGCCAGTAATAATCTGGAGATGGTCAGCCTGCTGGCTCAACATGGTGCAGACCTTGAATCAGGCATCGCCGCAGGTATGAGCTGTCAAAAATCCCCTTTACAAATTGCTGAAGATCAAAACTATACAGCCATTGCCAGGTTTATTAAGGCTGAAATGAAAATACGCAGAAAAGGTTCGGCAACAACGGGGCTATTTACGAGCATCCGGATAAAAAATATTTTTGGCATTAAATACCAGCGTTTATAGCCGTTAATTACGCAATTATGGCGTCAAGGGTTTAGTGGTTAACTCACACTCGTACATGCTTCAATGAGTTTTACGTATTCGGCTAATCAGGCACATTTATAAATCTTTACTGTGCAGTGATCGGCTAATGGGTTGAAACAGACTCAACCCTGACACCTCTAAAGAAAACCTTCTGCGATATTTCCCTCTTTTCGAAACGATCAAAAAACACCATATCTACCGAAAAAATCTGGTCTGGGGCCGGCGTTACCACATCAAAGATCATTAAATAATAGAGCCCTGAGGTTTTATAACAATGCTTGTACTCTATATTGCGATCTTTAACCATAACGGGTTGCTCTGTGGCAATATCACTCCAGGGTTTAGCGAAACGAGTACAGTCCTGAGCATGGTCATACTCCTGAAATCGTACCAGTTCTGGAAAATGCGCACTGTTTAAGGCTGTTGAGTAGGGATAAAACAGATAGCGGTCTTTTTCCCCTTTTATGTTGAATTCAACCTGAAATGGTTTTTTATCGATAGGTGATTCAGCAAAAGGATTCCCACCATTAATGGGAAAAAAGAGCACTTCCTGCCGGTAATCATCGACTCTGGTATTATAGGGAATAATGGTTAATTCAATGGACTCAAACAAGATTGATCTTAATAGCTCCTCATCGTGATAACCGAATACCTTATGCGGGTTAGACGTTTCAGTTTCACTTAAAGACGGCACACTGACAGTATGGCTTGAGATAGCAGCACACCCAGCCAACCAAAAACAGATGATAAGCGTGGTACTAATTTTCAGGGATGTCATATCAAGAAATATATTCCTTTGTATCCACAGAACAGCAGACAACCGGGAGTTCAGAACACTGCAATTACTGACCAGCTGTACACTTAGCTCTCTGTTTACTGCTTATAATTATCATTAAACAGAACCTTTATAACATAGTAAGTAAGAAGGATCGCCCCTGTGGTTGCACCAACCAGATGACCAACAGTTGCCTCGCCCAGAAAAGTGAGGCCATGCTTACCATCGTGAATAGCCCCTGAAGATAGATAGCGCTGCCAATATTTAAAAGCGATGAAATCGACCAGAATCATCATGAATACAAGCCATCCATACTTCTTCAATCTACTCATATTACCACTGCCGTATAAACCGTAACCGTAATCCCCTATTATTCAAGATCTGTCCGACATTTGCAGTGATTGGTTTCAACCAGTTTAATCAGGATGCGGTAAATGATATGCATTAAAAACCATAAAAATGATGGATGCCCAAAATGAGAAATGCAGAGAAATGGTTTTTTCTCACAACCCAGCGACGCACACAGCACTCATTGAAGTCTGGTTTTCTCGGGATAGCGCAAGACAGGGTCACACCTTGCTATATATCTATATAGTTAGACACCTCAATAAGATTCCCATCAGGGTCCCTGAAGTACGTTGAAAGGATCTTACCTGAAGCGCCCGTTCTCTGGACTGGCCCCTCAATCACCTGAACACCTTTCGCCGCTAAGTCATCCATGGCCTTCTGTAGGGGTGTATCGATGATAAAGCATAAATCCGCTGAGCCAGAGGCCACAGTGTGTGCTTTTGGCTCAAATTCATTGCCCAGCTCGTGAAGATTTATCTTTTGCTGGCCAAAACTTAAGGCTACACGCCCTGCACCGAACTCGATTTTTTCCATGCCCATAACGGATGTATAGAATTGAACGGTTTCCTCAATATCGTTGACCGTCAGTACTAAATGATCAATTCTATTAACTTGCATGGTGTTGAATTCCCTGATGGTTTGTAATACCTGACTCAGCTGCAGAAGGCATCAACCGATGCTTAATGACTATATCACATTGCCAGTTCCTACAGGGGAGGAGCCCCTTAAGATTTTAAAGCATCATGGATCCAAACATCCTGACCTTACTTATCCATATATTTTCCACGGACTTTCTGCTGTATCGAGATCGTTAATTTTATTGATGTAAAAACATACCACTTTGAGGTAAAGCTATCCGTTTCTAAATGCGTTTAAATGATTCTGATTTATTCTTTATCCTTGATACTCTTCATGAGCTTGATTTGATATGAGGTGCAATTCAGGGACAAATGTACCGGGAAGCAGTGAATATACGGACCAGAGGCTCGATACCTCAGATAACAAGAAAATCTTCCGTGGATCCACCGTTGATAAAACGGAGCCAACGACCTCCACTCAAAGTTCCGTCCTTGAACAGGTAGAAATGGTGGAAAGTAGCGACAGTACAAAGGAATATCAACAGCTGGAGGCAAGGTGCTTAAAGTCTCCATTCACCATACCGACCACCCGTTATACCCAAACTACCTGCCCTCCCTGAACAGAGTGGAAATGGCCCAGAGAAGGTATCCGGTAAGAGAAGCCCTTCAGCCAGAGCCATTGACATAAGGCGGAAATCAGACCCTCTGCGCAATATCCCGGAGGTACAGGAAAAGAGAGCCGGGCTGGGGAAAATGCCAGAACCCCGTGTTAAGATGAGACTATCTCCAGTGCCTGAGTCGCCTGAATGCAGTTATTCGAGTGAGAGCCGTGTGGGTAGTGAAACGCCTGCTGCCATTAAAAAACTGGGAAAAAGGGCTAAGCCAGATCTGCGGGTCTCAATTCCAGAGTCCCCGATAGCGCTCAAAAGGGCCCGGTTGAATACTTGTCAGCTGAGCCTGGTCAGTCAGGAAATTCGACTCTCTGTCAGAGGTCAGAATACTCGAACCTCAGCGCCTATCCAGTTGTTGGACCTTAGCTCAAGTGGTTATCAATTTCTGCCACCTTCAGGGAGTGGTCATCGGCTTGTCCAGATAATGAACATCCGGGAAGGCGATAACTTTGTTTCCCGTTATGTCATTAAAATCACCAACGCATCCAGCAAACAGCTTATTGAGAGGTATCATGATGACTTGACTCTAATTACGTTTCAGCAGGCATGGACCGATTATGTGGCCTGCAAGTGTTTTGGAAAGAAAGTGAAAGACTGTTTCCCGGAGCAGGTGATTGTCCCTGAAACAAGGATTGTCTGTATGAGCTATCGAGACCTGACTACAATTTATGGCGAAACTCTGTCAAAAAATTCTGGATATCACTTTATATCAAAACATAAAGATACTGCTGATGAGCTGTGTGTTTTTGCGGTCATTCAGGAATATATTGAAATGACCAGCTTTTCAGAAGCTGACAAAGAGAAATACAAAGCGATTATGGATTTCTTTAAAGATCAAATAAAGGATTCAGGCCATGCGAAAATAACCGATGAAAGTGCCAACCTGAAGCTGGATGTTAACACTCAGAAACCGGTATTTTTTGATGTTGAGTTTAACCAGCTCCTGGACATCGATATTCTCCATGAGTTTGCAGAACATGAGCAGAATATCAGTGAGGGAAAACTGGTTAAATGGCCACTGTTCTCAGAGGCTTTTGATCCTGTGCCAGGCCTCATCTATAAGAAGATAGGCCTTCCCAGTAAATGGTCACTAGGAAGCAGCTTTGACAAAATCAGCTTATCGGAGTCCACTACGGATGTTAAGTACACGACCAGTTCGGACGTTGAATCCGGGAGCGACTCGGAAGTTTTTGATCACAAAGCACCCATATAGAAGGCCTTATGGATCAGAGACGCTTTATAAACACTAAAACACCGATCGATTCTTATAGCATTGTTAAATCTGATATTTACTCTCAGGGTAGGCATTAGGGCCTGTTCTCATGGATTAAAGATTGAACCACAGAGATCACAAAGACCAAAAAGAGCTTTTCTTTTCCTTTATGCTCTTTGTGATCTCTGTGGTTAAAAAATCCCCCACTCGGCAGTGACCTTAAACTTATTGATATATTGTCTGGCCTTTTTACCAGTCTTATATGCAGGCATAAAGCCCTCTGTTTAAGTTGGATTTTAATCTCCACTAAAACGAGGGAAGTTCAAATCACTCTTAAATGCTTTGTTAGCAGACAGCCTACAACGCGAGCTTGAACCCTTCATGTGTTGCTTTGAATCCGAGTTTTTCATAAAACCTGATTGCATCAGGACGCTGCTTGTCACTTGTCAATTGAACGATTGTACAGCCTTTGTTTTTTGCCAACTCAATGGCGTGTTCAAACATACTCTCACCTAAACCTTTTCCACGATAATCACTATGGATTCTCACGCCTTCAATAAGACAGCGCCAACTTCCTATGTGTGTAAGGTAAGGAATAAAAGTAATTTGAAGCATTCCAACTAGAGAGTTTTCAAGTTCAACAACAAGCAATTCGTTGTTTGGATCTCGTGCAATAGCTTCGAACGCTTCAAGATATGCGCTATTCAACGGAATAGATGAGTCTTCTCTTTGACTGCCAAGCAGGTCATTTGACAGTAAAGCTACAAGACTTTCCAAGTCTTCAAATTTAGCTGAACGATATTTTAATTCCATTGAGAGTTCCTTTTTACTTCTGACTGCTCACGCCGCGCACAGCGGCTGGGAAAGCTGGCGATTTTTGTGCGAAGGCACAAAAAGTGACAGGTTTGACAGTCCGTTGCTGCGCCTTGTTAAGGGCTGCCCACTTATAGTATTGACGCATAACTTTCGATTACTTTTTCAATACCGTCAGACGCTAACTTTTCTCCCTCGACGGCGTCGTGATAAATCCGATAAAGTGCGCCATTCGGACCTTCTTCCGTTTTTATGTAGTAGTAATCGCCGGAACCTTCCAAGCACATGGCAACAGGAAAGTAGCCTAGCTTTACTGCAACAATACCTGGATAAGCTTCAGTAGCTTCAGATATGCACTGCTGCTCGTTCATAATCTCGAAGTCAGCTCCCATTTCCGAGAGATCTTCATCTTCAGAAAACTCGAAGTCTTCACCAATCAAGCTATTTGTTTCTACGAATTTTTTCCAATACTCTGGAATCATCATTGTCCCTTAACATTGTATTAGACCTAACCTACCCTGATATTAAATATTACAGTCCAATTAACTCAAATAAGTGATATTGGATATTGAGCAACAAATACCTCACCATGCAATACCACCCGGCAGGTTAAATAGCTAACCTTGCAATGCTGGAAAGAACCCGGATATCTTCTGCTTTACGAAAGATTCCCCCCGATTTCATCTTTACCTGAACGCCACGCTGCAGCCCATCCAGACATTTTCAGAAATAGCCGGGAACGTTCTTTGTAGGACATATAGTGTGTAATTTACAAGACAAAAATAGCACCATAGAACTATACAATTTAACTCCGTCTCGTATCCTACCGGAACCTCCACTCAAAAAATATTATTTTTAAGGCATTAATAATATGGCTCACTATTTTTCAGTAAGTTCCTCAAAGATAAAGTTTTATCTTGATCTTCAAAATCGACTATTTTTTAAATTAATATCCCATTCAGTATCTGCCCCCAGCTTTCTTGAACCATCATTTTTTGAAATAATAGAGACTTCTACATGAATAGCCCCACCAGCGCTCATTTTTCTACACTCCCCCTCCCCCCTCCAGCACCTGATGTTGCAAAAAAGATAATTGAAAAAAAATTGGCAAGTTTGATCGATAACAGCCCTTATATAATCACTGCTGATGATACAGTGACAAAAAAAACACTTTCTGAATATAAGCCCTCTCCTGTGGTGGCTATTACCCCTTCCATGCATACATCAACAAGCACCACTGAAATTTCAAAAGATCAGGGAAGCGATCGTCCTCCTGCAGAATTAAAAACATCTGGAAAAACCAGGTTTCCACGCTTAGGCGTATCTTCTCTGCCTGGTCACGAAAATCATGTAGCAAGACTGCATGAGCTAAACACCCTTTTAACCGATTGCGAGGAATTCAACGCTACTCAATGTGTAAGCCAGAGAAAGCGCCCCAAACCTCTATTACAAAGGGGGCTGTCTTACTCTTCCCCGGTATTGAACTTACCTGAAATGAACAATACCAATATAAACAGTCCTCAAATGCAGGAGCTCAACAAATCAATGACCTTCTTACAAACAATAATTGCTGACATTTAACGCTACATCATCAGGTAGACCATGCCGCTACTTGCTTTTCATAGAATCTTTCCAGAAGCGATAAGCTGGGGTGAGGTGGCTCATTTAGACTTCATGCAACATTCAAGACCTTCCCCGAGCTTTTTTCACCATAGATAAAAGCCAAATAAATCCTGTGCAACCAAATAATCATTGGTTGGTCTACTGAAGGAACCGACAATTATTAGGATAATACTCTATGACGAGTCCAGTAAGTCCAGCAGGAACCACTTCCTGGCAGCGAGGGTCTCAGGAAGCGTGCTCCACTGCACCGGCCAAAGGAGGAAAAATACCCACTGTCTTTCAAAAAAAAGCTGAAGGTTGCGATGTTGCGCACCAACTCTCTGCTCAGAGAGGCGATCAGCACCCAAAAACAGACAGCACACAGTATCCCCTGACGAAACGATGGTCAGAGATCGTTCAGCCCCACCAGGCACCAGAACTGGAAAAACAATGTTTAAGCCCAACAGAACAAATTGTCGCAAGGCTAAAGCATGAGTACATCGACTCTGAAACATTCAGAATCTTTGATAACCATTTTTACGAAAGCTTTCCTGACAGCCTTAAAGCTATTTACCTGGATTGCAAAGACGATCTCCAAAAGTGCATCAAAATTGATGAAGATGAGGAAGCTTCTGAGGCAGATCTGGCTCTATTACCTAAGCTCCTGCCTCCACGCATAACGGCAATAACCACGGAAATCATAAGACTATCAAAAGGAATAGGTTCTGAAATACCTGTCTGGCTTGTCCCCACGGTTTTGATACTTGATGAACTCAAGACCTTATTACCTGGAAGTGAACGTATAAAGTATGCACGCCCACTGTATCAGCTGACTTTCGCTATTCGATTTGATGATGAAATACCTGCTGATAAACGGCGGGCGTTATTAATCTATATGCAAGCGCATGGCGAAGAATTGGACTTTCATGCCAATGAGAATCTAATGTTTGAGCACTTGATTACTTCTTTACAGGATAAGGATCAACCTGCCCTTGAAACAGCGTTGACAGCAGAACTGGAAGCCGTTCATATTCACGAGTCACCATTAGAAAATCTCCCCTTAACCTCGGTAACGCAGGAAACAATCTCCGCAGCCCCTGGCAAGATAGCGCCTCCCCCGCCAGAAAACCCGTCAAAACCAGTAAAGGAGCAGACGCCAGCTGCACATTTGGTTACCCGTCATTTTAAGAACGCGACTGCCTCTCCTGAAGACACGGTGGAATCCTCACGGGAGCAGGTGCCCCCTGCACAGGATTCAGCCTCATCACACAAAAAGCGCAGAAAAAAGAAGCGAAAACCACAGGAAGATAAACAGAGTGTCGTGCTCAGAGAAAAAAAGAAGCCTGACGTTGCACAAGCTGCCCCTGTGAAACCCACATCAAAAGTACCTGAAGTACAGCATGGAACATTTGTTAATGATTTAAGAACAGGCAACATAAGCAATGCTATCGAACAACTGAATGCGGGCAACATCAATAAACCCATTGCTGACAATGGCCTGCCACCTGCTTTTTATCTACTTGATCGTGACGTACCCATTGAAACTGATCATTTTGAAGAACTGGTTCGTAGAGGCTGTAACCTGCATCAGTCAGCTACCGTCACTATTAACGAGACCACCCTGAATACCAGCCCTGTATTGTTTGCAATGCACCGGTTGGGTGAATTATCGAAAAGAATGGTATCCGCAACCGAATTGGAAAAGATGATTCTGGAAAAACAAACGGAAACGCTTGAACAGAACATCATGAAATTACTGTACGTTGATAGAGCCGGGATTGACCAGCCCGGTCAATGCATTAGAGGTGGTATCTTTCAAGACAATACCCCGAAGGTCATCACACTCACGCCACTTCAATTTGCGGTAACAAGGCAACTAGTGATTCCACTCAACACACTGAGAACATTCGGAGCCGTATCTAACACACCTCTCATGGCTGGAGAACACCAATACTATCCTGTGCATGTTGCCAGCATGACAATCAGCGACGTTACCCCCTTAATATTTCAGAAGCTCTTAGCCCTCCCGCAAATTTCACCAATAAATGAAACCGACATGGCTCATACCGATCTGACTGTCGTTACCAGGGATGGCTCAACCCCCCTGCATGTTTTAGCAGAAACAATGGTCATGAGGTTAAAAGCGCAGGAAACACAATATGCGAAAGGTGCTAAAGATGGTCAAATAGAGATACGGGGGCTCTATCAGAAACTTAACATGAACCTGCTCAAGGTAACTATGACGCTACGTGAGCATGGCCTCGATTTTGGAAGAAAAAATAACCGTCAGCAAACTGCAGAACAGTACTTCAAAGATCTGGTAGAAAAGTCCATATCCAGCAAGCTACTTAAAGACGATATGCTGAATTGGTCTGTACCCTGTTTCAGTGAACTGATCGCAGAGCCGACACCGCCAGAGAGCCTGTCGGAACCAAAGCCGGAGCACTCAGAAGATTCAGAAAGCATTGCAGCTACCAGCAGTCTGCACATGACTGACGTGTCTAATGACGCTGTTGAACCCTATCGGGAACGTACCCCATCCACACAAGAAGACTCAGCACCTTTACAGAACAAAAACAGAAAAGAGAAGCAGAAAATACCTCAATTTGACATGGACGCCTCGGTAAGCACATTACCCCCAGCTCATCCAACCATTGTCTATACACGCCCCGTTATAACACTCAGCGGAGATTCTAAAGCGCCATTGGTCACTCCTCAAGAACAACCATCATCCACACAAAATGCAGAACTCTCAGGCAAAAAGAAGAGAAAAAAACAGCAGCAAATACATCAACCCAAAAAAGATCAAGATGAAATTGATGCCGCGTTGAGAGCACTACCTCCAGTCAATACAACCGTTGTCTCTACGCAACCCGTTTTAAATCCGCCAGGTGAGAGCCATGGTGATTTTCTGAGATATCTCAGTGTAGGCTGGACAGATAAAGCGATGAGACATCTCACTCGGGAAAATATCAATAAACCAGTAATGTACGAGGGTTTACCCCCCCTTTTCCTTATTTTTAACCACAAAGCATCACTAATGCCACGGCATTTCAAAAGTATGGTCAATAAAAGCTGTGATCTTAATCCTGTCTGCCCTTTAATCATTGATGGGGAGACAGTTAAAACCAGTATTTTGCTGTATTCGATCCATCGGTGTGACGTTTTAGCTTCCGAGACTTTATCAAGCGAAGAGATGGAGAAAAAAACAAAGGCTATGGATGCAAACCTCAAATACGTGGTCGAGGCAGGGGCTGATATCAATATGCCCGCAGAGTTCATTAGAGATAATATATTCCGAGAATACACGGCTCAGAAGGTAATGATGCTTACCCCACTTCAGCTGGCCGTCACAAAGCAAAAACTTCCCTTTGCACGGGACTTTCTGGCAATGAAAGCAAATCCAGATATACCGCTAAACGTCGGAGACCTGACATGCAGTCTGGCTCATATCGCCTGTATGAAAATAGAGTCAGACACACCTGACCTGTTAAAACTTCTGTATGAACACAGTGAATTTAAGACAAACCCAAATAAAGTGACCAGTGATGGCTCAACCGTATTGCATTGCTTAGCGAAAACAGCGGTCATGAAAGTAAAAGCTCTGGAAACGACCCATGCTGAACAGGATAAAAAACAGGTACACGGGCTCCAGCGAAGTGTCATCACCACACTAGAACAACAAGCGCTAAAACAGCTATCTGAGACTATACAGGAGCACGGAAAAGACTTTGGAATAAAAGACAATAACAACCAGACGGCTCTCGAAGTCTTCAGAACCCTCGTAGAACAGGAGATATCTGAAGAGCAGGTTAAACAAGATATGCAAAGGCTTGAGGTTTTTTTCACTCAACCCGCTGTGGAACCGGCTCAACCAGTAGCCCCCCCACTATATTCTCAAGCAGGATCCAAAAAACTCAGGATCAGGTAGAAGGGTGCAAACGGTCAGGCCTTTCATTTTTGAAGCATGCACGATTCGAAGAAACGTGTGTTTATCGGGTGGAGGTTGAAACAACCTCCTTTCCAGCCAGAGTACTTATGCCAATCGCATTTTCTCAATTACCTATTGCGCTGGTTATCTCCAATGCGGGGTGGCTTTTCAACACTTGTTTAAGATAATCAACAAAGCAACGGACCTTGAGCGGCACATAGCGGTTTTATGGGTACATCGCATGGAATGGAATATTATCAGCCTGATAATCACACAGTACCTGGACCAGACTGCCACTTTCCAGATCGTCTTTCATCATCCAGATGGGTAGCTGTGTAATGCCTGCACCTATCAATGCCAGCTGCACATTATACAAACCACAGTTACTTCTCTGGGAACGCTTCACTGACGCGCTGTAAGTCTGTCCATTTTTACTACTTCAGATCAGGGCGTCATCATTCAGCTGGTCGTATGAGGTGTGTTGAGGATATGGCTTCTGTCGCCCTGTTTCTTGCCTCGGATGAGTCCTCATTCATGTACGGATCTAAAGTACAGGCTGATAGAGGCATGAATCAGACCCGTTGGACTCTATAACCACCAGCCGAACTTACCATCAACAACCGTTGTCCACGAAAAAACGATGGGTATTGATATCATTTTTTCTAGGGATATGCACCAGATAAAGTGAACTAGTCTTTGTTCCCGATGAACTGCTTCACATCCTGAAAAACGACTTTATTTAATGGAATGATTCATTTCTTCTTGGGGTAGGATCGATTTCAAAACCGTTAAGATTTCACCCCCATATTCTAACTTAGACTACTTACTATAAATAAAGCTGACCCAAGGTAAGTACTGTGTGGGAATTAGTTCCAGATAGTGACTAGTTACAGTGTAATAAACCTTTGGAGATTATAGAATCGTAGTAAAGCAAATTCATGTGGCCTTATTTAATACTAAAGTGCAATTCCTATTTTTTGTTGTTAATTATAACATAAATCACTTTCTTAAAAATTACTAAAATGGATAAAAGATAATTTCATTAGGGTAACCTGGTTATTGTTTGCGTGCATTTGAAATTTATCTTTTTCTATATCTGAGGAGATAAGCTTATGTTGTCGAACACATCACCATTCAGTAATCGTGTTGACCATGATTTTCATTTGGTTGTTACAAACTATTCAGATTCTGAAGACTCTGAAGATTCTGGTGTAGAGTGGAATAACTATAATTTAAAAACTAAGCATATGCCCAATTTTTTTGGGCATGAAATGGAGTCTGATTTTTTGGGTGCCGACAATACACAAAATGCAAGACTAATAGCCATTAAAATGGATGAATTTGGACTTCCTGTTTTGAATCAAGATAGTGAAGATTATGATCACATAGAAACTTGTTGGAGTGATGGCTATGTACTCTCCTTGGAAGCAGAACCCCTCCATTCAACTACTCGGCAACTGGATATCCGTTTGAAGTATCTACCTCGCTATGTTCCTGGAAAATATACAGTGAATTGCAAGTCGCCAGAAGAACCTGTCGCAATAGATGAACTTGGTACGCCAGTAAAAATCTGTAATTTTAGCCAGATATCAATTTGTGAAAATACCAGTGATCTAGAAAAAGAGCTATCTCTGGCTGAAGTTGATGATTTGATTTGGAGAAATATTCATGATTTTGAAATCGATGTGGTTTCGTTTAAATTCAGGAATATAATGAAGGAGCTTAGCAAAGCTAAGGTAAATGAGATGATGTGGAAAAATATTCATGAACTAGAAAAAGAGAGATAAGAGGTTGAATAAAAGCTATCTCATAAAGGAAAAATAAATTCCTATGCTCCATATATATTTTTCCTTGATGGCTATGTCTAAGGAATGCGGCTCTGAATCTGCTCTAAGCTTTCCTGAACTCTAGGTACCCTTCCCCTTTGAGTCCCCTGAAATCTGGTTGGTCATTTTTATCCCTGAGAAGCAATTTGCCAGTCGTACCGGCAACCGGGTCATCAACGATAGCTACACTGTATATCGATTTGGCGATAAGCAATACCAGAGAGGCAGGGCTATTTTGATAACCAATAATTTAAAACACCTCGGCATCATGGATTACGACCCTGAAGCATTTACAGGGCGTGAAGACTGCAATTTTTTTATTGATCGCAATGGCAGACTCATTACTGCAGTGGATAACGAAGACTGCACACGTCAATGCCAGCCCACTCGCGAAATACTTGAAAAAAACCTGGCCAGAATCAGGCGAACACCTCTATTAGAACGTAGAGTGAGCAGTAACGAGATTCGCTTGAAAGACATAGAACTGCTTACGCGGCTGCTCAATGACCCGCGAGAACAGCAAATGGACAGCATTGATAATGCCTACGCAACCAGGTATTTATCAGAAGATATGCCCTTTGAAATCAGTGAAGCAATGAAAGAAAGAGAACTGACCAATATCGATCAATGGTTCGATATCGAACAGCATTACCTGCTATTAAGGGCAATGGATAAACAAAATGACACTCAGCTAAGTCAGGCACTAATACCATTTATCAAAGCACGAACCCATATTAGCATGGCGCTTGAGGACTCGACGCCTTACAGCGATTTGGATCAAAAATACGCAGACTGTTTAACGTTGCTTTATCGCTTTTCTCCGGGAGAGGGTACTCAATATTTGTTAGAGCTATTTCATTACGCCCATTTACTGGCAAAGCTCCGGGATGCCTGGAAACAAGTCCCTGAAGATGAGTGGAATGCAGCCAGAATATGGACACAAGCCAGTGCTCAACATCAACCCGAACAGATTGAATCATTGGTTTTACCCGATGACAGCCCAGATAAACTCATCGCTTCTCAAACCAGATCAGTAACACCGCTCACGGAGCACAGTGAGCCACTCAGTGATCAGAACAATAAGACTGAAGAGTGTGGTGAGCCAATAAGACGATTATCCTTATCAGAAACACCCGTGCATGAAAAAGCCGCGCCTGAGATGGAAGATACGCAAAACCTGAAGCATCGTGAGCAGCCGGCAAACGAAGTGGAGCTCTGTGAATTTGATCTCCCCTCCCCCCCGGAAAGCCCCATTGAACCTGACCCAGACTTGCCAGTAATAACGCTTAAAGCTGACCCGCAATCAGAAATGCTCCCCCCTTACCGCAAGCCACCACCTTTTGACGAACGACAGACTATGGGGGTCAATATCGTTGAAGAGAGGAAACCAATATATGACCCTGAGCGTTATGCAACACCGGGTGCCACCGTTGCCACTCAACCTTTAAAACTGACAACAAACAAAACCGTAGAGCAGGCAACCGTTGTGACCGGCGGGCCGGCAGCGAGGAAAAAAACAAAAAAATCCCGGGCAACGGTATCATCAGTACAGGTAACCTCAGGCATTCATGACCAGAAAACACTGAGTGCCCGGTTGGTAGCAAACTATCAAATGGCTGATGATGAATACCAGTCACGCAAAGACAAACTATTAGCGCATGTGTCACCATCCCATGCTAAAAATAAACCTGCGGATCCACAGACAGGGAAAGAAGAAGCTTGGAGTGCCGCAAACAGGGGATTCTGGCCCGTTAGCCAATATAGCATTCTCATGCGAATGGCCGTCAGGAATGAGTACAACGAAAGAGATAAACCATTTACTGACTTATACACACGACTATCTGACTTGGGTGCTTTTACGAATGGAATCTCTCCATATTCAACAGTAGTCACCGAGGCAAGTTGTGATGAGCCTTGCTACATTGAACGTACACCCTATTTCGATATGACCCATTATGGAGCAGGTCGAGAGCAAGGAACGGTCTTTTCATTACACCCCGGAACACCCCCGGATAAAGCGATTGAATCCCTGGAGAACAGCCTCATGTTTTGTGATCTTTTCCAGTTTTTTCAATTGCGCACCTATCGAACTTTTTTAGATTATTTCGGGAAAGAAGCCTTTAATCGCTATTTCAGTGTCAAGTGGCCTGATTCGCCCAACAGTGAACTTTCAGGGCTAACGTTATCATCCGCTCTTGGAAAACTGGATAGCTTTATGGCCAACAGACTGTATAAATTTCTAAAGCCACGAACGGGTGGCAGTGTTCAAGTTGGGGACATCATATTCTTTCATGAAAGATACCATAAAGTAGAAACCAAAGGGCTTATTGACAGCCCGCCACCGATTGCCGGCGTGTGCACCCGAAAAGGGAAAGGGGAGATTTATTATACCGTGCCAGGGCACTGTAAGGACTTTAAGCTTCATTTTGAACATCCTGTCACTGAACAGTTTAACGTTTTTTATTTCGATTTTAGTTTACTGAGAGCAGCTAAAACACGTTGCGAAAAACCGGAAGCTATACGCCTTCCCCCACCAAAACAGCCAGTAAGAGAAAAAACGTCACTCGCTCCAAGTGTGCCCAGATATAAAAGAAAAACATCGGATAAACCGGTTCAAAATAATGCACCTGACCTGAAAACAAACGACGGAGGTACAACGCCCCCTGATCCAAAAAAATTGATTATCAGTGAGATGAACCGATTAATGGAAAATCTAAAACAGGAATTAAGGAAAATCAAAAAAGGTGGGGCTTATGATGCTGAGAATTTTAAAGATGCATACTATAAACTCAAAGCTGAGTTGAGTACCTTCCGAACATCCACAGCGCTGGATGAGGATACCAGGAAACAGTGGACGGTAAAGATCATTGCAGCACTTAATGGTGCCAGAAATCACCTTACCTGAGTTACTGATGATAAACTGACCTGGTTGGGTAAAGAGTACAAAGGGTACTCAGGAGCCAGGTCTTTCATTTTGAGTTCATGCAAGATTCGGGACCTGAGCCCAAATGTCCAGAACCAACTGGAAGCATTTATCCGGCGCTGGGCTGTATAGCAAGCAGTAACACCCCACCGGCTACTTCCATTACAAACAGTATCTTTAGAATTCCGGATGGAAAACCATGGCGAATGGCTGCGATAAACCGACCCAACGGTTGTGATAACAAAAATATGGCAACAAGATTGCCTAAGACCGCATCATGGATTCGTACCAGTGCCAGAGCACATAAAAGCGCCTGGGCAAGAAAGACACCTACATAAATGGCATGGAATTCACTGAATGAATTGGCCGACTCCAGCTTATAGCCCAGGACGGATGCCAGAGACTCTGGCCTGAGTCCCCCCCATACGCTGAAGATAACAAAAATACCAAGTGTAGCGGCCAGTAGAATTTGTCGCAGTGTATCGTCGTAAATCAAAACATGTTCCTTATGTTTGCTGTTATCCATTCTGCAAGAGCGGGTGGTCAGAATGTATATTGCAGTGCCGACATCGGGTTCACCAACACGGGACGCCTTATGGGCCCCGTGTTAAGTGCAATATCATTTTTCCTCAGACTCTGTTACGTGATTATCTATATTTTCTTTTGTACATGACTGATTAGCATCATTACAAATAGCGGTCACAATATCACAACTTTTATTCTCTTTAGAAAATTCACTGTCGGTCATACAGCTGGCAGAAAATATACAGGGCTGAAGCTCACCAGTGGATAAGCATGCGTTTAGCATACCCAGCATATCCTTGTTTGATTCCAGACGTGAACGAAGGCTTTCTTCAATATACTGGGCATGGAAAAGAGCCATTTCCGTTTTATAGTTTTCGTATTGACCCAGGAATTTTCTTTTGTCATCTCCACATAACTCAGACCACTTTTTATCAAAGTCACCTTTATTATCAGACAGTAAGTAGCTTGAGGTTAGAGAAAGCGTTCTTTTCACTTCTCCCTCATCATTAACCAGCCAGAACTCACCACCTATATCTTTTGACTGGTTATCGATGGCCATCATGGCATAGAACTTTCTCGGCGCACCATAAGCCCCCATCCCATTTTTTGCGGAATAAAAACCACACATCTTTGCAGTGACAATATCATCGTGAGGATTCGATAACTTTATCCCAATGTCGCTGTATACACCTTTCTCTTCAAAAACCACATATGAAAATTTTACATCATCTGGAAATTTGAACACTTGCCGGATGGGGTACTCCATGATTGTCCTGAGTTCAGTCTCCTTTTTTGAATTCGCGGTCTCAACCTCAACGGATTCAATGGCTTTGCCGTCTACAGGTGCATCTTTACCATTTTGATATAGAAAGAAAGCGATACACGCCAGCAGAAAAATTTTAATGACATCAAGAAAGTACTTCATACTACACCTCTTTTTTCAGCTGTAGATACTTACATTTCAACGATTCAGGCCAGACATTACATGTTGAATTTAACGTCTTCTGCTGCGGACCGAATAACCAGCAGGCTTTTTGTATCCACTGTCAGAGCAGTTAAACTTTGCAAACTTTCCGGTAAACACAGATACCCTGATATCACATCAAGCTGATAAGCACACACTGAAAGACAACGAATAACACAGTGGCAATAATGGCTAATGGTGAGCCAATCTGGCCCAGTGAGATGACAATATAACCCATTAGTATTGAGGTCAGAAAAGTGATAACAAAAGCTGCTCAAAGTAACGGGGTAACGCCGGGGGGAAACGGCGCGAAACCCGGTAAAAACCGGAACAGTTGGAATGGTCGTCAACCCTTTGTATGAGCAGGTACAGCAAGCTCAACCTTACGGCCATCAGGGTCTTCAACGACATAGACTATTGAGTCATGGAAGTTATGCTGTGATTCAATGGGTATACCGAGATTACTTAAGGCATCGGGCAATATAGCATCTTCACAAACTGTCAGGCCTATCCTGCTGTTATCTTCATACGCTTCTGAACTTGCCGGGTATAGCTCAAATACGGTATCAGAGAGCATTGCGGCATAATGCTCTGGCCCTCCCCCATGTCTCTCTTTCTCAAATATCAGGCCTAGAAATGAGTAGAATCTCTTCGTAACCTCAATATCTTTACATCTCAACACCAGCAAATGTAGAGCTTCTATCATACTGCCTCTCCAGGGGGGCTTCACTCATAACATCGGCTGAGTACCGCTACAGGCGACACCCAGTGTAAGGCCCTAATCCCGGAACAGGTCCGGGGATTAAACTATCTTACAAGTAAATCGGTTGATGTTGATTGTCGTAATTTCTTCCTGATCATAACCATAATACTTGAATGAAATGACAGCACCCTGCTCAACTAACGCCCTTAAATTCGAGTTCATCACTTCTTCAATCAGGGATTGTCGTACCTCAGCTTCAAAACTAACAACATCTATTTCATCAGCCTCAAATTCAATCAGTTCATATTGATAAACCACATGGTACCGGAAGCCGTCACTTGAACGAGCCTTGACTCTTCATCTATATCAATAGGGACTTGCTTATTAAAATAGGCTGCATAAGCCTCAATGGTGGCTATCAAATTAGCCTGATCAGGACAATTTGATAGTTGGGGCGAAGCGGTATGTTCTTCTAAAATACGTAACTCGCCTGAGTCATTTTTATACACAACCATGCAATACCCTTCATCGTTATAACATTTAGATAAAGAGTATCTATTTGCGGTAATTCTAGCCTTATTCTCAGAGAGCTTTATCTCAACGTCAGAAAATACACTTCTATCGTTTGCCTTTTTTCCAGCTTCCCAACTGGAAAGAGCAAGCGCTTTAAACTGGTCACTACTGAATGACATACTTCTGGTTGAGCCATCAGCCATGATTCTTGAAGTAGAAATAACCGCATTTTCATCGTATAAGTCCAAGACGGATTTATCGTAACGGTCACTTAACATTTGATAAGTTGCAAAAAAGGCTTCAAATTGTGTTTTCTGAACAATTCTCTCTTGAATTGATGATACTTTATCCATTCTCTTACTACCCCCCTACTTCTTGCTGAATTTGTCGCACAGATATTGACTCAAAATAATTCGCAGCTGAGGAAAAAATTTAAGCGCCTTCTTATGGTGACTTATGTTTCACATGATTGGTACACGGAAAATTTATCTGCAACGGGTTTCTTACTTATTTTATTCACTCTATATAGCACTGCTTCACAGTAGTCTAAAATTGAGCCGATCCTGCCTCTTAAAACAATATGATAGTTAGAGGCACTTTCTGGAGTAAATGTAGCTATAATCGTGCATTGCCTTAACTCGGCAACCGACTGAAAGAGTAAGGATAGCTCTTTACCATTTTCAACAAAAACGCCATTTTCATTATATTCAGATACCAGGGGGTTTAACTTATCCAAAACCATAAATTTTGTGTCATTTCCTGATGAGTCCCCCTTACAGTTTCTTTTGTTATTGGTCGCGTAAATAAACGTTGACGACCCTAATAGTGGTGCTGACAATGCCCTTTCAACGGTTATTTTTGAGGAATTTTCATCATCTGACTGCTCAAAATCCTTCATAACAGAGCAACCTGAAAGAAAAATGACAATAAATAATAGATTTATTTTTTTCATTGCTATCGTCCTTGCAACCTCGAACTGCCCTTTATTTCATCAGGATCAGCATCATGTAATCGAATACTATATTCGATGATACATCACGATGATCTTTACTGAGTGGAATTGGAGACCGGGCTACAGCCCTGCCCCTGATTTCTGTCTGTCGCATCACTCCATACTGGTTTACGACAAACCACGCAGAGTTTAGCCTTCATCGCCCGTCATTTGATGTTCAACAATAATGCTGTCCGAGCTGAAATACGGGTTCCCTTTTTCTAAAAGCGCCTGGTGCTCACCTGAATAATAATAACCTTCCGCTTTTTCGAGGCTTGGAAACTCCAAAATCACAAACTTACCATCCGGAAGCGTACCTTGCAGCTTGTTGACCTTCTCAGACACCACTAATGCCTTACCGCCGTATTTCTGAATAAGTGGGTGTGCCAAAGAGAGATACTCCCGGTTATAGGCATCTAGATCATGAACCCTTACAAAGGCCACCATTAAAGCTGACATATTGCTCCCCTTATTATTTTATACCCAGTGTCTCATGTTCCGGGAACGACCTTTAAGCCCCCCAGGGTAGATGATACTTACAGAGGGCTCTGTGCGGTTACCGTGGTTATCAGGTGTGCCGCAGGGATGCTCACTGGAAGTAACCATACCCGGAATAAGCCGGAGACCTGTTTCAGCTGCCTGCCATTAAATAGGCAGTGGTCAATATCACAATGCTTAAGAAAACCATTGACCGGACTGCACTCGACTTTTTCGGTAATGAGACATCGGGTACATTTTCGACTGCTCTTTCTTGAATGGCATCAAAGTTGACCTGATCGCCCATCAGCTCGGCGCCGGTATATACTGTAACTTTTCTAGCGCCAGAGCCTAAAGCCAGCTCCGTCAGTGCCCGTTTTTCAATCATGGTTAACCCACCTTCAATGTTCTCCATAGGGTGCATGATGACGACCGGTGACGGGGCGAAAGAACGCGTACTGAGAAGACGCTGAAAAGCGTGTTGTAAAACCAGGGTGGCGACAGGAAAGTTTGAAATGATGGTTCTTGGGTGTAAAAACGGATTAATGGTTTGAGAGGTTCCACATTCCGTACTGATGGTATCCTGCCCTATTGAGGTAATTATTGTATGCCCTTTTTTATCGTTACCAAGACCGACTTCAGAGGACGTTTCAAATATTTGTCCCGTCTTTACATCGGAGACTTTGATTCGATGTTGCCAGATTTGAACATACAGGGTAGGTGAAAACGTATTGATCATTTGTTTTATTACTTTACATCCATATTCGTGGGGTTAAGCGGGGTTTAGGATCAGGTCTTTTTTTGAGTCCATGCAGAATTCAAGGCCTGAGCCGAGGCTATAGTATTGTATACCATAAAGCCACCGTTTTAGTTGGATTTACGTGTCCACTAAAACGGGGGAAGGTCACCGGTGGAATTTCTGAGACTGTGAATAGAACTGTGTTTCTGTCTTTCTTTAAGCCCTACGAGGTCACGGGGTCAGGCCTTTCATTGTGAATACATACACGATTCAAGACCTGACCCCAGCTTTTCATTCAAGATTTATAACCGGAGTCGATTGCATTTGAGCCTTAATTATCAGTCACCGGTAGAATATGAGGCAGCATCATTGCTGTAGAGTGGTGTCTATTTTATCGGGGGAAAATCAGTACGAACTCCGTTCACAATTTAATATAACTAACTAAGGGTACCTTTAAGATTTCTAATCTATGAATTTCAATTTATACAAGGATCAGGACCTGCTCTGATTTTTATTAAATACACCCAGCACCTGATCAGACTATCCATATCATAGATCAAAAAATGAAACTTTATTAATCGGTTCTAATCCAAGAAAAGAAACAAATCAACCATTACTTAACAAGGCGCAGTAAAAATGGCAACACCCACCGCTTCATATCAACCATCTATCACACAACAGACCAGTCAATCCCCCCCCCAATCTGATGAGGCAGAGCAAGGAACCTGCGTACCAACGTCGTCATCCTTTGTTTTCCAGCACGGGCTGACCACAGCAACCGGTCAAAGTAATTACCTTCCTCAAAACGACTTTGAAAATGACGACCTGTACTCCGGTTTTTTCGATTTGGATATTGCTCAAGCTGATCCGACTCATTCTCTTCGTCACACAGCAATGAAGCCACCCGGGAGCGGTGCCGTTGTTGAAGCAGGAAAAATTACCATCACACCAGATAATTGTGTCTGGCAATACATAACACGAGTGGAGGTCGCAATTAAGGCCGGGAATCATGATGAGATGCAGAGCTGGTTTACAGCCCTAGTCAAAGAGCTCAATGATATTGAAGAGGAATATGAAAACGAGAATTAAGATACTACCGAGATAGAATTCCCTGAGAATGTCATTAAAGCCTTTCACCAGTTATTTGAACACATTACAGAATTTGAACTGCAGGAAATAGTAAAACAACTAAAGCAGGAGGCAAAAGAAGAGAAAAATTTCCGAAGCTATGACCGCTTATTTGCGGAATTCGAACGAAAAGTTTATAGCAGGATTCATGAATTACCCGATCGGTGGCAATCGTATCTGACTGAATTCACAGACAGTGCTCCGGACAAGAGGCTCATCCATGAGCGGGACATTGATGAAATATGTACATTCCTGACAGAATACCCGAAACCAAACCAAGAGCCCCTAGGTGACCAGGAGTTCCGGAGAGCATTGGTAAAAACCAGCACATTCGATGCTCAAGCATCATACAGCCATACTCAACTTGCTCATTTTTACAAGTGTGCTGAGAGAGTGATAAGAACCCTGGGGACACAGAAATCACTTTCTCTGCCTGAAGGATATACAACAGAACAGGTTTCAGCCCAGGTTAAAGCATTTTCGGTGATTGTTGACCGATATGAGGCTTCTTCAAAGGTCTACTCCAGGCTTCAAGATGCAAGCCATAGAGTGGGCATGATGATCGTTGAAGCATTCCTCGAGCTCAGAGGCAGACCAAAGTGCGAATCCTCTTTACTCCGGCAATATTTGGCTCGTCCTGAAAAGGCTTCTGAGGCATTGCATGCAGCACTTACAGAGCTCAAAACAACGCCATACTGGAGAACAAGTTGCTCGATTGAGTTTAAACAGAGCATAGAAACAGCGCTGGTTAAACCGGACAAACTTCAGGAGCTCAAGGCACAAATAGACTCTATTGCCCAACAAGAGCTGGAAGATACCCTGAAGAAAGCGAAAACTTGGGAAGAAGACAATCTTCATTTCCTTGTACAGAATACTCTCGGCGAACGTATGGTCTCAAGTTCGGTGATAAGGCGTGTCATCACCCTTCTGGCCAATATTCCTTTTCAATGCTTTGCAATGAATAATCACCTTTTTGGTACGAGCATCAGCCTAATACAACAGAATCCTGACAATCATTTTGACGTTCGTGACAGAGACCTGTTTAAGCTCGTTCAGACTATTGAGGCTGAACAAGGCTTATCCTCTGTTACCATGAGATTCAATCCCAAAAACTCAAGAGCTCAACTGGTCTTATGTGGGCATGATAACTTTGAAAAAGCACTGGACATCTGGATCATCAACCCTGATGGGAGGCCTTTTCCTCCGTCACCACTCAACGGGGTACAGGTCATTTTAGGCCCTGAAGCGACCATTCCTCTGGCAATTGAAGAAGGTAAAAAAAGCCAAACGGTTTCATATAATTTCTGCACCGGTTTTACAAGAACAGCCTATCAGGATGCTAAGAAGCTACGCTCATTACACATCCAGTCCGTTGATTACTCAGCAAGAAAAGCAATAACAGACAGAACCATTAACCAGACAATGCACCAAGCCCCCCAGAAAATGAGAGATCGCTTTGTATCTCTTGGTGGAACACCTATGCTATTGGCTCCCCCCCTTAATCAGGCTCAGCAGAATCCCAGACCAACAGGAACTGAACCCTCCAATCGAACGCCAGGGCAACCGTCTTTAAGCTCTCATCCTCAGTATTCAGCCCAAACCTCAACTGCGTCGCCTAAAAAACTTGATGTCAGGCCTAAAAACACCCAGGCTAACCAGGTGCTAATGGCGTCAGCTGCTAGCAGTAATGCCACACCGCCGAACGCTGAGAGCAAAACATCTGGGGAAGGAAGAAAATCCAAAGTATTCAGTCTTTTCTCAGGGCTAAAAGCTTTCGGGAGACGAAAATAACCTCATAAGTATCCGGCCATATGGAATCGAATATTTCTGGAGCATCGGGCAATTGCCGAGAGCGGCCGTCCAATGGTCAGAAAATATGATTTCATAGGGTTGGATGCTTAGTCATAACCAGTAAGTAAATCATTTAAATACCTGTGAAACGACATAAACCCGCTGAGCAGGACAGAAAGGCAATGCCCTGAAGGACATACAGGTGAAGTAATGAGTCTTCGCCATAACTATGGCGAGGAGTTTTGACGCAGAGTTCCTATTCAGTTCGACAGCATAGCAGGGACTTAGAAACAGCAGTCATAATAACGGCCTCCCGTATCCATGTCCGGCTTCTTATTTTTCACGAACACAGGATTAAAGGGCTGAGCTCAGTATTTCAAGTGAGCGGGTAAAGCCAATGGTGAGACAACACCAAAGGCCGCAGGTATATGTTGGTATTGAAAAAAGCCCTCAAACATCCGTTAATCGCTACCCGCAGCACCATAAAAAACCGTTTAGATCAGAGAGTACACTTGAACGAATTATTATTGATTGGCCAGCTTTTCTTATTTTATGGCATGGTCATTTTAACTTACCGGCTCTTCGGTAAAGTAGGACTATTGTGTTATACCGTGCTGGCCATCGTGGCCGCCAATATCGAAGTACTGGTGCAAATCAATGCCTTCGGTATGGAGATGACCCTGGGGAATATCATGTTTGCCACGACCTTCCTGGTGACCGATATTCTCAGCGAAGTGGGTGGTAAGAAATGGTCCGACTATGCGGTGAACGTGGGGATTTTCACTTCAGCCCTGTTTATTGCCATTTCTCAGAGCTGGCTGTATTTCGTCCCCAATGAGCTGGATTTTGCCATGCCGTCTATTCAGGCGATTTTCAGCAATACACCCCGCTTGATGATGACCGGACTGGTGGTTTATGCCATCGCACAACGCTTTGATGTGTGGCTGTACCACAAAATCTGGCACTGGACAGGGTTTACTGAGAAATACCTGTGGCTGCGAAACAATGCGTCCACCATGATTTCACAGTTATTAAATGCAGTTCTGTTCACCTTTGGCGCATTTTATGGGACGTTCCCGGTGGCGGACCTGCTCAGCATCATCATCACCAGCTATGGTATCTTCGTGGTGACAAGCCTGTGCGATACACCTGCCGTGTACCTGTGCAGAAAAATCAAGGTCAGAGAGATATGGGAGCGTACATGAAAGCAGTCATCACTGGAGCCAGTGCCGGTATTGGTCTGGCCGTTTGTCAGCGCTTTCTGGAAGATGAGCGCATCACGGTGGTAGGTATCGATGTGAACCCAAGCAAACTTGGCAACGCACGCTATAGCCATGTACTGGCTGATGTTGCCAACCCTGACTCGCTCCCCGCCATAGAGGGCGTGACTCATCTCATCAACAATGCCGGGGTACAAAACACCGCGCAGGATATCGCCATCAATTTAGGCGGGGTGATGAACTGCACCAAATTGTACGGGTTGCAGCCAGAGATTCAGTCGATTGTGAATGTGGCCTCGGCCAGTGCTCATTCGGGTGCCGAATTTCCTGAGTATGTTGCCTCTAAAGGCGGCGTCGTCGCTTACACCAAATGGACAGCACTGCAGATAGCCCAATACGGCGCCACCTGTAACAGTATTTCCCCCGGGGGTGTTCTCACCGAGCTGAACAAGCCCGTTATGGACGACCCTGAAAAATGGCAGGCCATTATGAATGAAACGCTGCTGCCTAAATGGGCCAGTTCAGAAGAAATTGCGGAATGGGTTTACTTTATGGCCATCGTCAATCGCAGCATGACCGCACAGGATATCCTGGTGGATAACGGAGAGATGGCTAAATCCAACTTTGTCTGGTAACAGTCACAAACGGGTGCAGCCTCTATATGACCCCAGGTATTCCCGGATGAGGTGGTGAAGAGAGTAAGGTTTGCTGTGTTTTTGGGGAGTTTGATGGGGTTGGTGTCAGGTGGTGCAAAATGGAAGGCATGACACTGGTTTTCAAGATCACTGTTTTATACTTTTGTTTTAAGCTCTGTTAACAGGCTGTTAATCAACGACAGTAATCACTTGGCTGAGGTCTTTGTATTTTGAGTGATCATCAGGATTGAGAAAACGCATCGTATAAGGGTATGTACCCGGCTTAACACTGGCATCGACAGATAAAGTGATATAGGTATGGGGAGAGGCTGAATACATGCTGGGGTTTGATGAATATTGACGTTTAACACCGTTATCACTCCAGGTAATGCCTGCAGGCAGGCCAATAAGCGTATACTCCCAGGGCTTATTAAACTGAGCGCCGTAACCAATATCAGTAAGTTTCGCCCGATATTTTGTGGTGAATGATGTACCGCTTAAAACATTGCAATCCCATCTCCTGTTGCAGCGAGATGCCTTGGGCAAAGGAGGATTTCGAACCGGCTGAGGCTTATGTAGATTCACACGAAAATGGATGGTTTTGGCACTTGAGTCAACGTCAAGAATGTTTATATTGAGCCCTAAAGGTTCGAAGTCGAAACTTTCGGTAATACTGACATCACGTTGATCAACAAAATCAATAGCTCTTGTCTCGGGTGTCGCATCCAAGAGTTGATTGTCTTTATAGATAAGCAACCCATGGGTTACCTTGTCAAAAGCCTCATTATATAAGCCGTAGTCAAGCTCGGTTGGCTGCCTGAATTCCAGCCAGATATCAAAGCCTGAAAATGCCTGATAATCAATTTTTACCGCTTTTTTGCCATTAACGTCACTGTTCAAATGATGAAGCGTCACTTCATGGTGACCTGAGCCGGGTGCCAAAGTGACAATATCATCATCAGTGAGCCAGTTGATCCGGTGTTTATCATGTGCATTCAGGCTATTGCCAAAAAATCGTGCTGAAGACAGTGCGTCGAACATATTGTAGGCACCACTTGAACACTTTCCGAGTAAAACGTCATCGCAGTATTCAGTAACACTGTGGTGTGCCAGTTTTTTTGTATGGAGAAATTCATGGAATATAACACCTTCAAACTCTTTGAGGTTTTCTCCAGCTGGATTGGTATAACAAAGTTCCGGTTTTCTGTAATTTTGTTGTTTGTAAAAGCAATGATTTTCAAGGCTGTTCGGTTTCAGGAATACGTCTATTGTTGATTTATCTGTATAAGTCGTACCATCAATAACAACATCGTGTTTATTTGGATCAGCTGTCCCTCTGGGTGAAACATTACCCTCTGTGTCATCCCAGACAGTGAGAACATAATCGTAGTTATCGAGATTTAATGCCCCCATTTGTTTTGCCTGAACAACGGGCGCTAAATCCGTCCAGCGTCGCGACCTTAAGGCGGTATTCCACGCTTCGCTGTCAATATCAAGCCAGCCGAACTTTTCAACCTTTCCAAATCCTTCCCTGTTATAGCTATTGCTTCTGATCAGGCTGTCTACCTGGAGAGTAACCCGTTCTTGAAGTGTATTGCTATCAAATCGTGGCGATTTCATTTGATCTTTTAAATATACAACAGCAACATTATGGGGGACTGCAACGGAGTTTTGTGGAATCTCCGAAGTACTGGTCAGAGGCGCACGTTTGGTAACGGATAAAACGGTACTGTCAGAATTTAACGTTGACAGGCTTGCAGTCACTGGATTCGTCGTTGTTGAACTTGAGATTTTTCGGGGTCTGGACGTTGGCCTGTTTGTCTTCTCCTCTTGACGAGCTGGCCTGGCTTTACGCGTGACCACTTCCACTTCAATCCAGGCATTTGCCGTATCCTCAGTACCCCCCACTCGGTTGGGTCTGATTCTAAATCCTCCCCACTTGTCGGTGTAAATCTCCCCAATGGTCAACGCTGAGTCAGCGTAATCATTTTCTTTCCAGTATGGTGATGATGGTTTTCCTGATTCAGGCGTCATATCCAGCAAATAAGAAGTGGTTCTCCAATACTCAGGCTCCGTTTCATGTTCAGCGTAACCCTCAAGATTAATAAGAACCCCCTGCTTTGCATTCTCTGAATAGGGTTCCGTTGTTCGATACTCCAGCCAGTAGGTATACTTTCCGTTACCCGATTGTAAACGTAATCCAATAGGGCCATTGGATTTGTCTGCATGATCAAAGGCATAGATACGATACCTACCTGAAGTGGAGGCCATCGGTACGTCAGTGTCTAAATCTACCCACCCAAAAAAACTTTTGTACAGCAAATTCATTTCACCAAGCCTGTTACGCCCGTGAGCCTTCCCCATCAAACTGTATACGTTGCCATATTCCTGGAAGTATTGATTACGTTTTTCAACACAGTCGCTGCTCTGTGTTTTCAGTTTATGACAGTTGTACCATCTATCATTATCCGGCATATCTTTAATAACTTCAGTGCCAGCCTCAAGCGCTTTAGCATGCCTGAGCCCCATGGCATGAGAAACTTCATGAGCAATAACTTCGGCGCTATTGTGTTTATCATATATATGCATATATGAACGGCCACCGCTTGAGTTGTAATCTTTCACGGGAGGTGACACCAGCAGAACGAGATTGTTTCTGCCGGGTTTACCAGGGTTAACGCCTGTTTTTTTTACTACTTCAGAACACCGGTTTATCCATTCAGTCCACGTTCCATTATTGTATTTTTCGATCGACTCACCGAGATTCACTTCTACCATTTCCCAGGACACATCAAAGTTATCGTAGGATTGACGTTTGTAATATTCTTTTACACTCTGGAGATCCTCTTCCAGATTTGGCCAGTCGAGCTGGGCATCAGAAAAATTGAGTTTATAAACCAGCAGATGTGCGGACTTGTATGGATACCCGTTGGTGCGCACATGAGTTTCATGAGTAAACCCTCTCCTAACAGGAAGCCGGCATGCATCTGTATTAAAATCAACAGCCAGTGATGCTTTGTCTTTATGACCTTTAACGGCAATCGTAGTCCAGTGTTGCTCCGGTTTTTCAAGAACAACACATTCCGTATTATTTGGATGACTGGAAGCAGGTTCTGCAGAAAGGTCGGGCCATTGGCCACTGCCGACAAACACACTTAAATCTCCACGACCATGACCAGTACTGATAGCAATGCTTTTCTGTTTGTCAGATTCACCAATGTAAAAATAACTAAGATCATCACCGTCCGGTATGCAAACGGGTTCTCCTTCAACCAGTTCGGTGGTTCTGCCACTGGATGGGCCCTGGGTTAAACAGATATCCGGTAAAACCGGCGTTGGAGCGCTATCAGGTTTGGTAATGACATGACTAAAACCAGAGTCAGAAATGAACCGATAAGAAAGCGTTAAATTCTCAGGCTGGGAAAGGGATGTTCCATTATTGCGAATAGATGCCGCGTCTGCTCCTCTTTGTGTAACCAGGTATTTTAATCCGGCATCTACTGCCAATACTGCGGTCATGTATTTACCGAAGCGCCATAGTTTGCCGCCTGTTTTATTTTGTGTGGCATGATGGTCATCTTGTTTTACGTCATCAATTAACGGGTACTCCGTTTTTTCTCTATCATTTAAAATGTCAACCAGGTGATCAACCAGATCCTCAAAATATTGAAACTCATTAATCTCCAGTCTTTGTAAGTACTCTTTTGTTTTTTCCAAGTGTTCAGGTGATACTTTAATCACGCTTTCCAGATAATAATCAATCTCGTCCCATACCGCCTCTATATCTAATGTTTTTCCTAAGTCGGTAATAGTAATTTCATGTGTCCGGGTGAATTCTTCAGCTCCGCGGGATGAACTTTCCGTTGGCAATCCAGTAATAGATCTTGAGTCAAGGGTTGAATCTACCAGGGTAGATTGAGGTTGGTATTGTTGTGAGGTTTTGACGCTTGCTCCTATGGATTCAGAGTATTTCACTTCTCTACTAGAAGAAAATAAGTCCGGATTTAGTGGGTCTGACGCTTGGCTATTTTTTAAAAGTGGTAACACAGACTTGACGCACAATACATCCATTAATTGTACCTTATTAAGTTGGACTTAATTAAGAAAAAATATACTCAATTCTCAGGCAGACAGGAGAAGCGCATAATGGAACATTTTATACCCTTCATAAGCTTAATTAATTTGTTTACGGATAAAAGATATTCTTAAGTACCTACTCATTATGTAGTCGAATATTTCTGGCTAATTGGACAGGTGCTGTGCCCACTACAATGGCGGGAGCTTAGCCATAGCTATGTGAGCTGTTTATTCGATCAGGCAAACATGGTTAGACTGGACCAAATGATCCGAACGGAAGGTTACGTGTATCTGAAAGCCAGTAAAACTGGCCCATACAGCAAAAAACTGAGTACTTTTTTAGCAGAACAACAGTGAATTAATGACTTTCATGAACTGTATTTCTTGAAAGTCACTTGCTCGCAGACTCTCTATCTTTCTGATACCAAACTAGAGATAAGGTGCTCGGAACTGGAGGCTCCAGTGTCTATTGTCAGTGTATTCTGTAAATAACCTATGCAACCAAACAGGCATTAGAGGGTCTACTGCATAAAACTGACCGTTATCAGGAAGTACTCAATGGCAGACCCATCAAATTCATTGGTAACCAATCCCACGCAGCAAATCTTCCAGGCAGAAGGTTCAACGATATCCATGGGAGAAGGAAAAACAGCAAGGGCCTTTCTAAGAAGTGCAGGCACTTTTAATGTTGAACAGGCATTCTCTCCTCAACCAGTAGACAATGAAAAACAGATGGGATCCAGCCTGACAGAAAGATCATCAATAACAACTCAAGAGCATTCAAAAACGACAAAAGAGGCTTTAAGCCCGGCTCAGAAATTGGCTGGTAGGCTCAGAGAATATTATATCGACGTTAAAACTCTGGGTATGTTCGAATACCATTTTTTTGAGCAATTGCCTGAAGCTCTTAAGAGCATTTACATGGACTGCAAAAACGACCTTTTAAAATTTATCAACATTGATTGCGCTGAAAATCCATCTCAAGAGGAAGAAGCGCTATTATCAAGGCACCTGCCTTTGCGTTTAACTGAAATACTGAATGAAATCATAAGGCAATCAACCATCATTACACTTGAAGAAACTGAATGGCTGGTTCCGCTTCTTTTGCTATTGGATGAGTTCAAGATTTTATTACCCAGCCGCGAAAACAGGAAATTCATTCGCCCAATGTATCAATTCGCCTGCACCGTTCACGATAATGATCGTTTGCCGGTTGATAGACGACTGTCGATATTAATGTTTATGCAGGAAAATGGTGAACTATTGGACTTTACGGCTAGTGAATATCGATTATTTGAATCATTAATTAAGTCTTTACTCGATAACCATCAACCAGCCCATGAAGCGGAGCCGGCAATCCTATTGGAAGCAACTCATATTGATGAGCCGCCATCAACCGGCGCCTTAACAGCTTTACAGGAAGATGCCCCCACCCGTCCGGGCAGCGGAGGGATAACGCACAGCCGACCGAATCCAGAACAGCAGCAGGCAGAGGCGACTGTGAACACACCCGTTACCAGTGATGCTCTCACTGAGCCTGCCGTCCATGAAGTCGCAAAGGAATCTTCCCGGAAGCCTGAACCCAAACAAAACTTATCAGTCCCTCGAAAAAAGGACAGAAAAAAGAAGCAAAAACCACCGGAAGATGAAATTGATGCGGCACTCAGAGAAATCAGGGAATTAGAAACAAAACCGGCTGCTAAAAAACGCGCGTCAAAGGCACCTGACGTCAACCATGAACAAAAGTGCCTTAACTTAAGAAAGGGCAGTTTAGACGGAACCACTCAGCAACTTCCTGCTGATAATAGCAACGCTCCCAACTCAGACAGTGCCAGGACTCAGTTTTTTGATCTATTAGATGGTGACGTGAAAGCTCAATCCCGCCATTTCACAGAACTGGCTAATAACGGTTGCAACCCGAATCAGCCAGCCACCGTAACGGTTGACAAAACCCCGCTGAATACCACCCCTTTACTGTACGCAATGCACCGTTATGACGAGTTACTGGAAAGGAAGATGTTCGCATCAGAAACTGAACGAAAAGATCTCCAGGAAAAAATGGCTAATATTGAGGAGAGCTTCTTCAACCTACTCTCCACAGACCGGACAGGAATTGATCAACCCGGTCAATGCCTTCGAGGAGAGAACTTTCCGGCAAAGACCCCAAAGGTCATGAACATGACACCTTTCCAGTTTGCCCTGTCAAGGCAGCTAATCCCTTTTGCCAGGACTCTGAGATCATTCGGTGCTGACCCTAATACAGTACTGAACATCGGAAGCCGACAATACGCTCCTGCGCATATTGCCAGCATGGCAATAAACGAATCAACTGAGTTAATATTTCAAATACTCCTGTCCCCCCAGGCCGTTTCTCCGGTAAAGGAGTCCGACATCCCACGGACAGATTTGAGCGTCATCACTATGGATGCCTCAACTCCCCTGCATGTTTTAGCGAAAACAGAGGTCATGAGGTTACAGGACTGGGAAAAAGACGGCATCCAGGTAGAGCCACAATGGCTTGATCAAGATTTCAGAAACCTGTCACGGATAACTGAGATGCTCAGGGCGCATCACCTGAATGTCGGCAAGAAAAATAAATCCGGCCAAACTGCTAAAGCGTACTTCACACACCTGACCAATCGCAAGATAACCAGCGAGCAGCTTAAACAGGATGCTCTGAAGAAATTTGCACCTCTTTTCACAGAACAGGGCACTGGACCAGTACAAGCGAAAGCATCCAACCCGGTATCCTCACCTCATGAAAAACCTTTACCCACACCCGATTCAGCCCTCTCCGGCGAAGCGCACAAAAAAAAGAAACCTCAATCCCATCAAAATGATGTGGGTACGACGGTCAGCACATTACCAGCGGTTGCCCCAACACCGACCATATCCACCCACCCTCTGGAGGAACTTTCACGGTACTCCATTATGCTCGGGCTTGGATGGATAGATAAAGCGATGGAAAAATTGACGGCCGAAAATATCAACGCCCTCATACCACGCAAGGAAATAACACCTCTTTTGGATGTTTTCAACCACACGGTGAAGCTGCAAAAGCACCACGTGAACAGCATGATCGAAAAAGACTGCGATTTTAATGCTCACTGCCCATGCACCATTAGTGGGGAGAGACTAAACACCAGTATTGGGCTGTATGCAGTCCATAAAGTAGCGGATTTATCTTCAAGCACGTTATCAGAGCAAGATCAGGAGGCTAGGAAAGACGCTATATTCCATAACTTAAACCTACTCATCAAGGCTGGGGTTGACATCAATATGCCCGCAGAATTCCTTACAGAGGACATATTCAGTGGGCTAACCACTGAACCGGTCATGATTTATACGCCTGTGCAGTTAGCCGCAGTCAAAAAACAACATGAGATGATCAAGTTTCTGTTAAAACATGAAGCCAATCCAAATAAACCACTGCGACCTGGCAATCTGGAATGCTACCCGATTCATGTTGCCTGCATGAAGTTTTCCCTGCCCGGCTCCATTGAAACGCTATCGGCTCTGTTTTCTCCCGGTAAATTTCACACAGACCCAAATCTACTGACTTACGATAACTCAACACCCGTGCACTGCCTGGTGGAAGCAGCGATCATGAAATTGAAAAAACTGGAAACAACCTATTCGACATATACTGAAAAGCGGATATGCAACATCCAGAGAAGTCACATCGCCTTCATGGAGATAAATGAGCTAAAGCAGATGACTTCAATATTACGGCAGCACGGCACCGATTTTGACCAGCCAAACAGTCACAGCCAAACGGCTCTGGAACTCTTCAGAACACGGGTAAAGGAGGCAATGTTAGCACCGGAAGTTAAAGAAGATATGAAAAGGCTTGACGTTTTTTTCACCGCGTCGGAGCCACCAGCAGTACGTCCAATATCGACTCAGACCGGACGAGTGAATAAAGCTAAATGGCGCTAGCGGGAAGGGAATCAGACTCTGTTGACAATGCCAGTAAAGTCACTACTTGTCTCAGGTCCATTTATATACTCCGGGAACCTGGCCTTGCCGGGGGCTTTTTTTAACCACAAAGAGCACAAAGGAAAAAAAGCGCTTCTTCGTGCTCTTTGTGATCTCTGTGGTTCGATCTTTAACCCATAAGAACAGGCCCTAATGTCCTACCCTGAGAATGGGTATTATCAGCTGACTGATCTTATCAAAGGCTTTTAAACCGCTGCCTGATGGTGCTGACAATATGCTTCGCCTCAGCCTCATCAAGCTTTATGCCGAATTTATGGGTACTGTAGCCGTAATCAAAGACTATTGATCCGCCGGATATTCCCCAGGGTTCCATACCCCGGTAGTTCCCAAACATGGAACTTTCCTCCACTTTCACCCTCAGGTTGGTCACCGATGAAAGATCGAACTCTTTTGATCTTTGAAAAATCGGAAGACGGCGAATATATTGCAGTTCAATGCCTGAGATATTGATAATCTCTTGCCCCTTGATATTCCAGAGCAAGGCATAAATGGCAAAGGCTCCACCGACCGTCCACCCTCCCAGCCAGGCAAACAGGAATAGCCTGGGCGCATTATTCTCAGGACTAAAGAGTGACATTAATACCATCACCTCACCAAAGGCCCATCCCATCAGCCAGAAGGCCAGGAATAAAATCAGAAAATAGTTTTTCTTTGACGGAATGGTGATGCTTAATCCCGATACCGTGTTGTCGATCTGGCTTCGGCCTTTGCCCACTTCAACTCTTGCCACTGGGTGTCCTTACTGTCTCTATTTTCTGACGAGGATGCATGACTTTGCTCCTCTTGTCTAACCGGTGAAGGCCTTACTGCGCGCTACCCAAATGATATTCCTGACTGACAGGCTGGTTATATGTTCACCCTCAGGCACCGCAGAGCGCTTTCATCGTTTAACGGGCCACTGAAGCAGTAGCTTCCATCGTTTTCTCTGGGTACTTCATCACCATAATAGGGATTTTTCATGTCACCCGGCTCCAGTGTTAAGTGATGGCGCTGGTTAAACAGCGCCAGCTTTGCGTCCACGTCATGAAAACGAGCCACATATTTATCGTACCCAGACCCAGATAATACGTTGATTAACACATTACCAATATGATTTCTAAGCGTTGAAGTCGAGGGCGGAACGAAGCCCAAGGTTTCGATCTCACTGGCAAAAGCCGATGGTGATAACTTCGCTAAACGTTCAGTTCGGTAGTGCATGGACGTTATGGCATTTATTGTCATATTGGGCTTAAAAAATATTCGCGTATACCAGCCGGGAACGTTACCACCGGTTCGAAAGAATTCCGGGTGTTTATCCACTCCTTTGAACAGATCGTAATGTGCTTTGAATTCTCTTACGATGGCCGTATCGAAACTTTTTTCTGATGGCGTAAAACCGGGAATCCTGTCGGCCTCAAGTCCCTCCCTGGATAAAATGACACTGGTCACATCAATGATGTCTGAAAGCGACATGAGAAAGGTTATCTTCCCTGTGATGTTATCCTGTAATGCCTGCGCCTTCCTTAATGTCGTGAACTGCAGCATCAGGGAATCAATCGCTTTGCGGGCATTACCACGGTTATAGGCTGATATCGCATCAAGTACCTTGATACGCTCCGCAGCGGTGATATATCGATAGGGAGGCAGGGGTTCTTCAGGACTTGGTTTCGCCAGGGTTTTATACTCATCGAACTCAAGGAAGGCCTGGGAGCGGGACAGTAATACACGGTGCTCACTCAACAGGCGCTCAACATTAACCGCGTGTGAAAACAGGTATTCCAGGCAGCCCGCTTCCTGTAACTGGCAAAATGCGGCGCCCTCAGGCAACGGTAGTTTTTTTGTTTTGGGATAACCGTCAACGTGATATGAGTCGTCCGATACGGATGTTTGATATTCGGCAAACAGGCTTTTCCCAACCTCGGCCGGATTTTCACCATCTCTGGCAAATATTCCATAAAGGTAAAAATAGGCCTCGCTCGTGGCATCAGGGTCTATCCGTTCAAGAAGGCTGACAGCTTCTTCGCTCAGATCGTCATCAACCTGAGTCATCCAACCAGAAAAAACAATCACGACAATGAGAATAAAGAGTGTTTTTTTCATCATTAACAATAACACCAGAATGAGCGGCACTGCCGCTGGAGTTGTAATGCGGGGGAGGAATCGCGGTATGCAATTAACTTGTTGATAGCAGCTCTACTTAAATCAGCTACCATTATCCTGCAAGACTGCGGACAGTTTTTCCATTTTGAATTCATACACGATTCAAGACCTGCCCCCAGCTTCTTATTTCAACAGTTCACTGCGGAAACCTTGATCACTTCCTTTAGGTGAAAGTCTATATTTATCTCTGCTACGGTTAATATTTCGCTCGGAGCCTAGTCACGGCTTTATAACAGCTCTCAAAAAGGAGCGGCTCCAGATCTTTGATACCAAATGGAGGAAATAAACCCAGTAGGGCTCTCGGAGATATTATTCCCTGAAGGTAGGTTTTCCAGGCCATTTTGGACACGACCTCGACCTGATGAAGGGTTTGACCGGTTTCAATGGTATAGATCTTTGCATTAACCTGAACTTTGGGTCTCCAGAATACGGGAAATACCGTGGCATCCAGTGAACCGATAAAAGCAGCGCCCCCCTGAAACCCGGGAATGGCTATATCAATCGCCAGATCCTGTTCAGATACCACACTCAGGCTCTTTGCCAATGGCAAGTCAAAAATATCGAGCAACCGGTGATAGAGCTGCTCATTCAATTTTCCGCCCCCCCAATAACCGCTCTGATCTAGAAAGCGCTTGAGGTCACGTCGTTCAACTACCTCTATCTGGCCCAGGTAGAGCTTATATTTCACTTTCTTTTTGAAAAACATCGATCGCCTTAATATCCGTTTTTACTCATTCTCACACTTTCAGACACTTAGGGTGCTGCATGGGATAGAGATTATGCCGCGATAGCAATGCCAGTAAATAATCAAACTGGCTCTCCTACGGAGGAACATGGGAAATGGTCAACGCTTTTTATATCCACTGCCTGAATAACTCAAAGGCTGGCAATGGTGATTCCTGTAATAACTAATATCGCCACCACAACAATAAACCCGTTGCCAAATTGACGACAGGCTACTGATTGTTGCTGAGTAATAGGCTGCAATGGAAGAAGGGCAAGCGCCCAAAAGCGACCCGCAAGCCAGATAAATGGCACTGCCAGTAACACATACATAGGGTGACTGACGAAAAATAAATAAATGCACAATCCAATAGTCAGCCATGAAACAATCAATGGCCTCGCCGACTGAAGCCCAAAGCGATACCTGGAGTGGACAAAGCTCAACTCACCACAGTACTTACATTGAGCAGGCGCATCCGAGCCACACCAGAGCTTGGCCCAAATACCTATTCCCTTATTTTTGCAGTGGGGACACTGAAACATAAAAGACCTTTTAAAAGTGAAGAACCGGAGCCATGTCTTGAACCTTGCATGCAGTCATCATTAAAGACCTGTTCTAAGTTTACTTGTAAATACATGGCAAGATTATGAAGCTCCGCAGCCTACCAATATCTCAGAGCGCTAGCGGGTACTCATTGATGCCATCTTTTGCCTAGGTTTAAGGCCTGCCTTAAACGTTTTTGTATTGTTAATAAAAATTAACTGCAATATTCTCTGGTAGCCTTTGCTAATTTCTCAACGGTTAATTCAGAAGATGAAATATAATAACGAATGTTCATGCTATCCGTATTAAAGCTATCTCCTTCCATCGGGACTGATACAGCAATGTCTAGTATTTTCATTTCTTCCCAATCAAATGAGAAATAAACAAACTCGTCAAATATATTAATTACCAGACAAGGGCGACGCTCCTTTCTCGCATGATTTTTCTCTTCAGTTCGATAGGTGGCACCTTCCCATTTATTTTACCTTTTGTCACAACACCTTCTGTGGTATCACAGTGAATACATACGACTTTGATGACAGCCATAGGAAAATGAACAGACTACCTGTCATCTGTGTCCAAAAAATATGCGAGATCAATACACCTGATTCACGCCCCACTATTGCAGTATGAGTAAGTCATTAAAATTAAATAAATAGCTGTTTAATTTATTCTGTCCAAGGTAAAAACTATCAATCATCTTATTTATTGGCTTTGCAAAAAACCCAGTTCCAGTCAAAAACGTCGGAACACAGTGCATTTAAATCTTTCTGATAAAACGATTGACCTGTACAGGCTTGATTAAACTGATCATTGGCTTCATTGACAATATTCACTTCGCGATGTTGGCGCTCAATATAGTACTCATGTCGGGAGGCTATCTGATTTTTCTTGCGAACCATTGCGTTATATTCATCGATCAGCAAATTGGCTCGCCCACAGGCTTGATCATAGTTTTCACAGGTCGCGATGGCACTATTCACATTCGTTTCTGCCCAATTCAAAGAAGAGTATATCTCTTCAAATTCACGCTCTTTCTCGTCAATGGAAGCATCTAATCGTTCTAAATACTCATTCGATTCTTTAATCTCTTCCTTAAGGTTTATGCAACGTTCGAGTGCCGATTTGGATAGCGTATCAGCTTGCGCGCAAAAAGCGATGCTGAATGATAAGATGCCTGCTAGTTTATAGCGCATGACCAACCTTAGTAATTGTTATGATCGATTCAGAAATGGGAAGCATAAACACCTACAAAGCCATAAACAAGGGGGGAAGAATATTATGTGACGTCGCAGGGAAAAATCATGAAGCCCTGGACCCGACGAGGACTTCAGCGGCTAAAAACGCTCAATATCCTACTCGATTCGAGAGCTTAAATTCCTTCCTTACTGAATTAATTTGTTTAAGGCTTTCATCAGAGTCAAACGATTCTATGGGTTTAAAGATATCACAAGCATGACACCAGCCAAGAACCCTGTTAACAGGTACCTCTTTATCCTCAATAAGCTATGAAAATAGCCCCCAGGTGACTGATGTACATCACATGATGATGGCACTTGGCACAATCAAGATGTATTTATGGCATAGCCATAAAGTACTCTCCAGGGGCATTATCAACTGGCCATTCAACCCATTGATAACGCCCCCTAATTCCGACTATAAAATGGGGAAACTTTGGAACGAACTGGACATTTTTGTTAGCCAGCGGTTGCTACCAACATGTGATCTGCCCCCTTTTGAAATTCATACCCAACAGCTCTCAACTCTACCTTCACATCCAGTTCTTTCAAGCTGCTGAGCACTTGTGGTAAATGTATTGACGGCGAATTATCTAATGATATTAATGGGTAAATACGAATTTCTTTTGCAACCCTGAGCAGCTCAATGATGGACTTCAGGTGCATGGGTTCTGAAAAATGCTCACTATAAAGAAATAAAAAGTGCGAACACAAAGCGAGATCAAACTCCTTATCTTGAAATGGAAGTTCAGGGAGAGAAGCATCAATGTACCTGTTTGAGATCTTTCCTTCATCATAATCTGACAAGAACTTCCTCATAGCAGTCATTCGCATTAACTCTAACTCTTCTGGAGATGAAATACTGTTCCAGAGATAATCACCGCTGTTCTTTCTTACTTGCTGCATTATTTTTGGGCGAACATATTCAATGCGACCAGCGATCTGATCTCTTGAAAATTGATAGATCGGATCAACGGATACGGCATCTCCTCCTAGATTTGAAAGCTCAGCATTAAAACTGGCTGGACCATCGCCACAACCAAGGATTCTCTTTTTAATATCTCTTTCATCTAGACAAAACATTGACTCATACTCTTGAAGAGTACGCCCCCAAGGTACGATGCTTTCTAATTCCACCGATATAATCTCTCTATTATTATTTTACTTGATGATTTCAAGCAGCTAATGCCCAGCGCAACGACACTGTGACACTGTCGGATTTTTGTGCCAGTAAAAAAGGCGACAGATTTTGCTAAGTCCGAATGCTGCTACTTATAAAATGCCACTCCAGATGCTGGCTAATATGAACGATACTGCAAATACTAAAACAAATACTTTAGAAGTAATGTCAATGCTGTGGCACAGTTTACTAATTTTTGAGTCATCCAGGCTTTCGTACCCCTTCTCGTATACAAAGCTGAAAGCCGGCTCTTTTGCTCCATTGACTATACCAAGGAGCCTTTTAGGTGAACCTAAACTCACCCACACTCCATAATGACTCTCTTCCATAACCCTGAAAAGCTCAGCAGCTTCGGCATTAAGATGGAAAATACCAACTGGCATTAAGAGTAATGTTAGAAAGATAAGCATAACGTCCATAAGCTTTTACACCTGCGTTTCGTGTCATACTTTTCTGGTGCAATGTGGCTCGATTCAGATCTTTCGTTGCTCACACATGCAAGATTCAAGACCATCCCTTTAGGTCTTGGATCGTACTTGAATTATAATTGAAAAGCCTACCCCCCAGTTTCGGGGGGCGAAGCCCCGGAAAATCTTTTATTTTTCTGCCCGCTGGATGTGGCGCTTTACTCAAGCGAACTTTCAATAATGACGTCAACGGGGGTCAGTTCATTTTTAACAGGGCTGCTATCTCCACCATGAATTAAATCACCCCAGGTAAAAATCTGCCCATCCTGTGTTAACGCTGTAAATACATGCTCCGATGGATAAATCTCTCTTATGTTGGTGAGCGTGCCACCACTGCCATGCTCAATATTGCCACCATGAGCAGGATCACCCCAGGCCACTGCGGTTCCATTTTTTTTCAAAGCTACAAATGCGCTCTGATTGGCAAAAAGTTCGACAACCTCTGCCGTTACATCAACGTCACTGGCATTGATGCGACCACCGAACGCTTCTGCCCCCCAAGCCACCACACTGCCATCCCTTTTTAACGCGGCAAATGCTCGTTCTGTTGCTTTAATATCGATAACATCCACCAGGCTACCTCCTGAGCCGAAATGTACATCACCGCCATATTCCCAATCTCCCCAAGCGACGACCGATCCATCTTTTTTCAGGGCCGCAAATGCTTTGGTTGATGACACAATTTTAATAACTTCCGAGCTTACGTCTCCACCACTTCCCCATCGATGATCACCGCCATATGCCTGATGCCCCCAGGTAACAACACTGCCGTTCTTTTTTAATGCCGCATAGGCATAATCAGTCGTATATATATCCGCAACATCAGCGGTTACATCACCACCACTGCCTGCATTCGTGTCACCTCCAAATGCAGGGTTCCCCCAGGCAATAACACTGCCATTATTTTTTAATGCAGCAAATGAGTAGGGATTAGCGTATATGGCCAAAACCCCGGAGGACAGGTCACCACCACTTCCGTAAAGATACACATCCCCACCCTGAAGCGAATCTCCCCAGGCAATCACTTCACCATGTTTTTTCAGTGCTGCAAATGCAGATTCGTTTGGAGTAATACTGATAACACCAGAGGTTAAATCACCGCCACTTCCTTGACGGACATCACCTCCTTCATTGTAGGCCCCCCAGCTAACCACTTCACCGCTAGCTTTGATCGCTGCAAACGCTGAACCATTGGAAACAACACGCTGAACACCGGAACTTAAATCACCACCACTGCCATGGTTAACGTCGCCCCCGAATGACGAATTTCCCCAGGCAACAATACTCCCATCCTCTTTAATGGCAGCATAAGCGCCCATATGGGATGGTATGATGTCGACCACGCCGGAAGAAAGATCCCCACTGCTACCAATAAAGGTATCACCACCAAAATACTTAGCACCCCAGGCCACAACACTTCCATCGTCTTTCAACGCGGCAAATGATGAATTATTGGGTATAACTTTAAGAACGTCACTGGATAGATCACCACCACTACCAGTATTCTGATCACCACCAAAACGATCATTCCCCCATGAAACAACACGCCCATCATTTTTCAATGCTGATACAGAAGAGATATTGTTCTGAATATTGATTGCAGAAACTCTAAGAGCAACCACATACTCTTCGCTGCTTTCACCCGTCGGTGAATACGCTTTGGCCATCAATTTTAGTTTTTTTCCAAAGTCATCACTTTGAAAAAGATAGGTTGCTCCATTTGAATAATGGTCGCTGACCTCAATCTCATCTCTTTCTACGGTATCACCAAACGTATTGTTATCATTTCTATCAACAATCCAGGTAAACGTTGTTTTTTCTGGATCGCAATTTTTACAGCTTGCACTTGCAGTAATTAATTCACCAGGAATAAGGTTTCCTTCTTTCCTGAGTTCAGTAATAGTGGGTTTAGGAACTACCTGCTCATCATTATTACCTTCATCATCTGAACATGAAATGATTAAAAATGATAAAAGTAAAACAATAAATCTCTTCATTGAACTAAGCATAAAATACAACTGATTTTCCAGGTTACAGTGTTGATTTAGATAAGCCAGACTTGTCCAGTTAACAGAGTATGAGCACGTTCCGCCCTGATATTGGGTATTGGGCAACAATGAACTCACCGGGCAATACCATCAGGCAGGTTAACTACCTAAGCATGTAATTTTGAAAGTGATTTGCTTTGCGAAAGAGCGAAGGCAAGCCCCTGGCATTACCTCTGCCTGAAACCCACACTACCGCCCCTCCAGACATTTTCAGGAACAGTCAGGGGACACTCTCTTGCACGACACTTGGTGAGTAATTTCATAAGTCATAAATAGTACCAACGAACCATATTTCTTAATATTGCTTTGCGTCATATTTTCCGGCTGATTTTCGTCGGTATACCCCGTGCCAGTTGTAATGGGAGAGTTGAGAGATAATCGATAGGCGGGGCATGGTAGCGTGAGTAAGGATTTTCTCTGTGACCGGGTGTCTTAATGCCTTTTGATGGGAATAATCATCAAAAAACAATATCCAGCCGCTGCCCTGCACAGGGAATAGTAATGCTGGATGCAGTACTTTCATTTTGAATTTACGCAAGATTCACCGCCAGCCCCCTGCCCTAGGAATAACTGTGCACACAGACTTATTAAAAGCACGCCTAATCATTCCAAACGCATAACATTACAACTGAACATAGTTATCTTAATATTTATAAAATTATAGAATAAGGAACATTTCCATTGAAGTTCGGTCTATTAGGTATTGATAACCCCGTTGCCTGGCGATTATCTCTCATTTATTTCATTTCTCAGTGATTCAATATAAAGCGGTTACACACCGAAAAATGATTGCGTTATTCAACGAACGTTATATTAAGGAAGATAAATACTATGCCTTTTCCCGTCATATATTCTGCTGTAGCCATACAGACCGCATCACCAGAAACGTTGGAATTCATCAAAAAAAACCCTGAGAATTTACTTTGTGAAGCTAAGGCGGATTCTCGACAAGTAAACAAGGCGAATAGAGTCAGGCCACTCTGTCAACCTGGCGGTTCAGGTGGGCAAGAAAGGCATATCGAAGCAGCGTCAGCCTTGAGGAAAAGACCAATAAGCGTCGTGAGAGACGATCAGGAAATACCACAGAGAGCAGAGTCAGAGCCTGGTGCAGTGGGCGGTTCTGATAGTACGGCTGATGCTCTGTCCCCGGAAATGGATGATCTGGCTAAATGGGATTTGGAAATCAAAGCAGCATTAAGACTTAAAGCACCGGCTATGGTGAAAACTCTTAAAGTAGTTGAATATGAAATAACGAAACGTATTTCAGATGCAAGCGAGCTATCCGATGAGGCTTTTGATCGCTGTTTTGAGTTGATGGGAAAAATCGAAGGCATCAGAACAGAGCTTAAGCTGGAGGACAGCGTAGATGATGAATGTCGTTACATTGAAAACCTGATATTTCAGTACAGAAAATTTGATTGTGCTCGTAACAAAGTAGCTGACATCATTAAAGGGCTGGATGAGACGCGCATGACTGAGCTGTTTCGCCTCGTTGGTGTAGAGAACAGTAACAGGGATAAAAAAGTAACAGCCAGCCGCATTGTTGATCGATGGACCATTTTAAATAATGGCGTTTCTATAGAAGCACTTGCGAGAATTAATTGGGCGCTTGCTAACCAGGTATCCATCGCAAGGCAAAACCGACCTTTGAACAATGAAAACCTGGCTTTTCTTCTCCACATTCTGGTTAACCATCAAGATTTTGTACCACAAAGTCGGCAGTGCATCAGTAACCAGTTAAGGTCGAAAAGTATCAGTGATATCACCAGACGGCTCTCTCATGAACAGGGAAGGCTAAATCATGAATATTATCAGTTGATGAACACTTATGACTCCAGAATTCATCATGAACTGACAAGAATGAGAACCAGAGAAAATGGTCGCAATGAGCTTATTGATGCCTTTATTACTTTGAAGATAGATATGCATGCTAATGCAGATCGACATGATCAGAGAAGGGGGCAAGGCATGAATGATACTGATGATCTCGTCGTATTAGACGAGTTTATGAGTCTGAGTCCCGGTACCCATTGTGTTGACTGCTTTGAAAATAAACCGCTCCGAGAGGGAGATCACCTGCATCAAACCAGGACAGGTAACTGTTATTTAATTGCCTGTATCAATTCCCTCAACAGTGTGCCCTGGGGCAATGCTGCATTAGCGGGGTCAGTGACTAGAGATATTAGAGAGCCGAGGGTTGTTAATATCAGGTTTCCGAAAGAAAAAAGGGCAACAAGGATGGAGGATACGGTTTATGAAACTATTGCGGAAGTTAACCAGGGCCATAAAATCCTGCATTTTAACGCTAAAAGGCTGAGTCACAGCATACAACAAGTCAGAAATAACAGACTTGGTTCACGTGGTCTGCACTGTATTAATGATACCAGTGGTGGTCTGCCGTTTAATATTTTCAAAAATTATACTGACTTTGCCACCAGAGTTAAGCTCCGGCATTTACACCCTTTAACGCCGGAAAATATGGAAAAGCTGAAGCGATTTACCAGGTACTGCGCTGATAACCAGGTAGCTGCAACGCTGGCGATCGAAAGGCGTGACAGAAGTGGTGCGCATGCCATTTCATTGGTAATGCACAACGGAAAACCCTCCCTGCTGAATACTAATGGCCAATATAGAATGCCTTCGGGATACAGTGGATTCTATGAAATAACATTAGCAGCAGAGAATCAGCAAAGGCTTAATGCAGTCCACGCAAAGGTTCAGGATATATTTGGACAGGCCTTATAAATAAAATAAAGATTCCAGTCAGAGTAGTAGAGGGCTTTATACCAATCAAATTTTCTAAACCTGTAGAGCTGACTTCAGAGCTGTCAGGAATATCTAAGAGCTTTCTAATTTAGCCAGGCTGGGCTTGGAATGATGTTTCCATGTTCAAGTCGTTCAACGCCGCTCTCAGTGGCTTTACCAGGGCAATGGTGTGTCAGACTCAACGATAATTTTACCGATATTTGACTGTTCACCTGGCCCGGATGGACGATCAACCTTCCACCACTTCAGTGGTTCTTCAAAGGCTCTCTGCTTTATTTGACGACCGTCCTCAGTAAGAAGATTCCCCGTATACGCTTGAGAGTAACGGGTTCTGATATAATAATCTCCAAGCTGATCCGGTACTGTTAACTGGAATCCAACCGTTACCCACTCTGCTTCGCCATCGTTATCTTCTGCCAGACATTCAACACTGGTTCCAGAATTAACGACCTTTACCCCGCCACCACTTCTTTGCTTACCATTCCAAACAGAAACCTGTGCTTTATGATCGGATGACAGCCCGACGATAATCTGGTTAATTGCATTTCCGCAGGAGGTGCAATCGTGCAGCACATCCATTTCTACATACACCTGGCTACCCGGTTCGGCATAAAACACATTACCTTCCCCTTCAATACTCAAATCCTTTACTTTGTATCGAAACCCCGGCTTTGGTCCGCCAAAATCTTCTGTAAATGTATCAACGATGCGTTCGTCAGAAAGGGTCACTGTACTCAAAAGCAATAAACTCGCCAAACCAAAAAATGGTTTCATTCGTTTCTCCGTAACCAAATAATATTTTATAACAATAGGGTTCTCATAACATACTACCCTATTATTCAAAACTGACAATGAAATGAATCATTTAAATTGATAACTTCAGCTTTATAGTACAAAAATAGCGTTTATCGATACTTGTGTATTTACGATATGAGCAGCCCGAATAAACTTCGGCCATTGCTTTTTAATCCCCATATCAACTAGCGTTAAACCAAGATCATAGATTAATAATTGAATCCCTCCTGAATTCAAAAGGAAAAACCTACCCCCCAAAGGAGTCGAATTAAGGAGAGAAGGTCCGAAAAGAAATCAAAAAAATAGTTAGATCTATTATTTATTGGACATATGAATTTTTTATAACGAAAGATAGCTTCCAATAAGTCCGCAAAAAACCCACAGACTACCACCTGAAATAATCAAAGCCTTTCCCCATATTTTTTTATAGTTTCTATAACCCAGAAAAACAACAGAAAATGCGATAAAAATGGTGGCAATTAAAGGTAGCGTAATTATCAGTGGGAAATAATTAACCTGTGCGGGAATCACTACGATCGGAAAAGCAATAAAAAATAAAATAGAATAGAGATCTAAGGTGAAGCCCACATTTTCCAATAAAATAAACAGGGCACTGGCCAGTGCTGCCCCCAGCATAAACAAAAAAGGCGTAAATATGATTTTACTCATAGTCTATTTCTGATAGCCCCAGCGTTTTTTCATTTTTCCACATTCCCACGTTTTCAGGCCCTGAGGGCCTAGCGTGAAATGTATACTGCAGAGATTATGCCTCGATAGCAATACCGGTAGAGAAACAAGTCTGCCTTCCCACAGATGAGAGCGTGTTGCAAAACCCTCTATACTCGTTCGGGGGCAGCCCCTTCGTAAACCGACCTGCGCTAATAGATTCGTTTTTGAGCGTTGCAGCAGCCTCAGGCTCAGGACCGTGGAAACGAGTCAACGGGTGTAAGGACCCGGACTCATAATTAATTGTCCACTGTCATATAGAATTTTAAGAGTAAGACCTGTTTACACTGCTTTGTACTAATCCTGAAAAGAAAGGCAATCTCAATATTTTTTTATCAGAAATACCCCTGATAACATCAGCAGAACGCCAAAAACTCTTTGCCAGGTAATCGCGTGCTGGGTATAACCGGCCAGGCCAAAATTGTCCAACGTCAGGGACATACCAATCTGTCCGGCGATGACAACCGCCAGCAAAGTAGTCGCACCTAATTTTGGCGCAAAGCATGCCATGCACGTCACGAAAAACGCACCCATTAAACCGCCGGTCCAAGCGACAGCGGGCGTTTCTCTCAGTTGGCCTAACGCTGGCCAGGGATAGCGCAGCATGGTGAATATGACCAGAAGTGCAACAGTGCCGACACAGAAAGAGAACCCTGAAGCCCAGATTACATGGCCACTGGCACGGGCCAGCTGGGCATTCACACCCGCCTGAATCGGCAACATGGCACCGGCAATAAGTACCATAATAACGCTGAGCCATTCCATAACACTTCCCGGATCAAACCGACTGAACTTACGACGCTAATTACGTTGAAGCCACAATGTATGGTCCAGTTTAGCCGCGAAAGTCAGGGGCAGCTTTTTCATTATGAATACAGGGCTTGTTGACGCTTCGTCACGAGCTCAACATATCTATCCCGAGCATCAGTTGGGCTCAATGACTGAAGTGAACGCCACAGTAAATCAAAAGAACATTAGGCAGTTAATGGACATTTAGTGACCTGTTTTTCATAGGTAAGGAACTGCCAAAAACGCTGTCAGTCTAATTGGAATTTGCAAAAGGATGCTGAGTTTAAGTCTGATTGGTGCGTTTACATAAAATCTGGTGATTAGCTTACAACCCATTTCTTTATGTTTACCGATCATAAATCATTCAATCGTCACATTCCGACATCAACAAACCCTAAGCTCAAGTGTTAATCATCAGATGGATAACGTTGATAGAGTCAATTCAAACCCACTTTTCTTTAATAGCGCGGCCAATCGTCGCCCTTCACAACCCCATGCGCATCATCAGGGAAGTTTTAAAACCCATGGCGTTGTTCACTCAACCGCAACGAGGCAGAGTCAAACCACTGCAATCAGTAGCACCTCCCAACCATCGACAATGAGTGCTTACAGCCGCTCAGTAACCACAGTACTCACTGCCACTGATGCCTCGGGTGTTAACAGTGACTATTCAGTCTCTCAGTCTCCAGAATCAGGTTTGGACTCAAGAATGGAACAACTGAGACTTTCTGACCCACGCTCCACGATGATGCCAGTCAACATGAATAGCGCCTCTGCAACTGACACTCTTTCTCCTGTGATTACGGGGCCTTTTCCAGAGGTTGATCAGTGGGAGAATCGCCTGGAAGAAGAGCGAGCTAAAAACGTAAACCGCATTGACAGTGAGGGCGAGCGCCGTCTTGCACAACCCACGGCTTCAGCTCCCCAGAGATTCCGTGTCAGTCATGGTCACCCCGCTGTTCGCCAAGCACCACCGGGAGGTTCACAAGTCCCCCCGTTATTGCAAGGCTCTTATCAGAGACACCCGGGTGTACAGAGGACTCCACGGTTTAACTCGCCTACCCAGCGTTTTAATTTTCCTGCAAATCACAAAATACCTCACGATAGACCAGGACGTGTTTCCGATCGAGGGCAGTGCTCTGATTTGGAACACACAATAAACATCGGATACAGCTTCTTAAAAAATGCCCCTTCACGCGCTGAAATTGAGTTTAAAAAAATATACCCAGCCAGACTTGGCTGCCTGAGGCAGAAAGATCAATGTCGGGTTGTTACCGGACTGGCAAGAGCGATTAAGAATCAAGGGGGAGTAAAAAACTACCAGAGAGCCATTCCAATTATATTGGACTTCAGAGGAAGGCGTTTCGACCCAACCATACCTTCCGGTGACCATAAATTAGACATTACATTAGTAAAGCTCTGGGAGGGGGTTCGCGAATACTCGTGTGCCGAAAAGCTACAATTGGCCATGATCAACAGGCAATTAAACATGCCAGAGGATGCATTGTGCCAACCCTGTGGCAATTACGATACAGATCTATCTATAGCAAGACTCTGGCAAGCCATGAAGAAATACAGGCTTGCTGAAAAGATACTACTGATAATGAGTGATAAGCACCCACACGAATGGCTCCATGCTATGGCGGGCAGGCACCCGAACATGAGAAAGGCTCAGGCTGAGGTTTTATTATGCCAGCGCTCCGGCAATACCGACCTTGATCTGGCTCTGGCAAGGCTCTGGCAGGATATGGAAAAGCATCGGTTGGCTGAAGGGATACTGCTCGCCATTACAGGCAAGAATCTGAAGATGACTGAAACTGAACTGTTCAAACACTCCAGCCAGTACGATATCGATCTGGCACGACAATGGGAAGCCATGGAGAAATATGAACTTGCCGAAAAAATGCTGCTGGCCATTACCGGAAAGCATCTGCAGATGACTGATGAGCAGTTGTGCAAACCTTCCGGCAAGCACGATATCGACCTGATACGGCACTGGCATGCTACGGACAAAAAAGCACTGGCCGAACAGCTGCGTGTAGCTTGTAAATTCCCGCCCTTAAAGCAAAGGTCGGAGATTGATTAACCTTGAAAAAAACCGGGGAGGTCTTTTCAAAGAAAATGAATATTACCTGCAGGGTATCAAGTGAAAGAATTTGTATTTTTCTTCAAGGCGATAAATTCTCTCCCCCCATACGGTGTAATACTATTGCTTAGCCACTGGGAAAAAAACTCGTTATAGTCAGTGCTATCTATCTCGAAGCAGCCCTCATTAGGGTCATATAATTTTATTGAGCCTTTAGCGATAAAAATGCCAGTTGAATGCTGCCGTTCTGAGTAAAACTGTTGATTGGCTGACAGCCCCAACGCATAATATTTTTCACAATCTTTAGTATCTTCTAAAAGGGCTATTCTTGTCTGTTTTTTTCTCACTTATTTACCAAGAGTCAACTGGATTGAAATGTTATGGTGGATGGTAAAGTAAAAATGACTGATTTTATTAGAAGTAATGATTTTTTACGGATTTTAAGCAAACTTAAACGCGCATTTTACCTTACTGATCATAGATATATGTTTTCTTGTGATTAACTAATCAGCCTTGATTCGAGGTGTATTTATTTAAATCATTCAGAGAGAACACCCTAATTATTTATTTAAAATTTGAAGTCACCTATATAAAAAAGGAACCATTACACTAAAACTGGGTCTACAAAGGTTCTATTGAAAATAAATTCAATCTCAAGAATTAATTTAAAACATTAAATTCTTGGTACTAACGTATATAGTAATGGTGTTTTTTATGTATGGTGCAAACTCAACAAACCACAACCCTGTTTTTACTTCCCAAACATCCTCTGCCACCTTTAATGATAATTCAAACACTAAACTAGGATTCTTTGCTGAAAGAAAATGGTTAGTTTCATGCTCTAATCATAATACTGCTATAGAGGTTCTTTATTCTCCTGGTACAAATGAAGTGTGCTTTAAAAAAATTGGAGATAGAGAAGTCAACTATCGCCAAATTGATAGTTCAGGGTATACCTTTAGATTTCATGACTTTGAACATACGTTTATTTATAAGGATCCAATAAAAGAGTTTATGCCGGGTTTTAGTAGTGAAAAGTTAGCTTCCACAATGCAACAGACTGTATCTTCATTAGATGCCCTAAATAAATTAGCGCATCGTATTGGACCAGATTTTCCTATTTAAGGATATAAAGTTCTATATGTTTACGCAATGTGCGACTTTGTCTGAAACTATCTCAAATAGCTGGCATGAAGGAGTTATGATCATTTCTAGCGTTTGAAGCAAAAATCAGGCGGCGTACCCTGTCAGTAGCATTCCTGAAAATTTGCGACTGATAACGGCGATACGCCGTTAGCAATAATGCAGTAATAATGTCAAAACACTCAGGCAACAAGATGAATGTTACCTCGTTCCCACGCCAAATCCACAGGACCTAAAAGCGTGGGAGCGAGGAGGTGATTTAAAAATCAGAAGCTGGCTTTTGCCACCATTCGCGAATCACTCACCATTTAAAGAATACCCTTCACATGTTCATACAATGTATTGATGGTATGATCGATTTTTTCCTGAACGGACCTGGGGTAACCTTTCTGCCATTTGTCTTCATACTTCTGTTTGATAACACCGGCATCCGGCTCAAGAAGAAATTGGCCTTCCTTTACCGCCCCCCGGTTAACCCGCCAGTAAACCGGTTTTTGCTCATCACTTAACGGTGATTTAACAACATATTTCTCCTTACCTTTTCTATCACGATACTTAAGTACATCAAGCGACTCAGCCGCTCCGGTTTTATCGTTCCAAAACCCATCCGCTTTCCATGGTGTATCTTCAGGTGTCGAGGGTAATTCTGATACTTCCTTAAAAAACGCTGGCTTACCGTTGATGGCACCATTCTGATCCAGATGCTGGCTGGACACCTTATTATCTTCTCCAGCACTGGCTTCTATCGTTTGAATTTTATCAATGACGGCCGGATCTTTAAGCGTGAAATATTCGACTCCCGGTAAGTGATATAAAATACAAGCCCCGGCAAACTGAAACTGTATGTACTGGTTGAGTCTTTCCTGGTCAGAAATACCCAGCAGTTTCATTAGTACCTCTTTCTTTTCCTTTGTACTGATATCCAGCAAAGGCACTCCTCGTTTAAGCCAGAGTTTTGTCATACCACCCGACGCATAGCGTACAGCCTCTGACTTCAGACCTGTGAGGTATACCCCTTTACCAAGCGCTTCTCCATTGATGTTCTCAGACTCAGGTTTAAAAAAACCTTTACCCTTTTTACTGCGCCTTTTCCTCCGGGCTTCACGCTGCACATCACCACCACGATACAGGGGCTTTTCATCAGACCATAGCGGACAATGACTGTGGAGGTAACTTTGCATCACCCCGTCGTATGCCAGAACTTGCGAATAATCTTGAGCCAGGTCACGGATCTGTGACAGGTTGGTGCTGATCTTACTTTGGCTCAGGTCATCACCAACCCCCAAACCTCTGACTCGCAGCTCCAGTAAGGCCTGCTTCATTGCAATACCAAACTGCCGTCTGGTTAAATGCTGGAGCTGATAGCCAGAGAACCTGGCTCTAGCTTCCATGAACTCATACAGTGTTTTTTTTATTTCTGGATTTCCTGAGAAGTTGAGGCGCTTAATCAGGCCCTGTGCGATGTAGTCTTTCTCTTTTGTGAGTGTTATACCATTAAGCTCTGTCGCCTTTTGCTCAAGTCGATTGATGACTTGAGCCAAGCTCATACTCTCATCAACGGTAGACAATGGCATTAAGCTCTGGACTCTGTCTTTCAGGTAGTTCCCAGCTTTGCTGCGAACCTCATCAAATCTTGCATCACCCGGGAATGCACTTAATAGAAATAACTTACTGCCACTCCTTGACGTGCCAACCTCGCCTACAGTGACCACCGATTGTTTGCTGGTATTCAGTAAATCTTCTGCAGATTTAATAAAACGATTAATGTCTTCCCACTCTTTCGTCAGCTCTACAACCCTGGATTCCAGCTTTTTACTGACCGTCGATATATCCGTTTCAATATTAACCCCGTCAGCAGGCATACACTCGTTAAGCTCTTTCATTAATCGGCGATTACACTCCTCCGCCGATTTATCATCAAAATTGTTAATGCAAACACACCGACCATCAGAAGTACGCCCTAACTCTTTCAATAACTGAGGAATACCTGAAGTGGATGTAACGACCTCGCATACGTCCTGAAGAACATCCCTGACTTGACAGGCTGACATGGCCATAAATATTCAAACTCCATTTGAATTTCTGAAAGACGATGTCGATTATCATCTTTCAGATGGATATCAGTGTTTTTAAAAAGTAATGAAAAATAATTAATTATTTTAGCAATTTCCAAATTGAAGAATGACTGAAGCAATGGGTCTTAAAAAGAGTAGAAAACCCCTTATGTCCTGAATCTTTTGTTACTTTTCTACTTACTCTCAATGATAAGCAGTCATTATTCTGATTAGTTTTCTTCATTGATTGATGACAGACGGTAGTTATTTATCGATGATTGGTAAAACCTGGTTTCACTAAATCAAAGACCGGGTCGTGAAGACAGGGGTCATGTCTTCCATTTTGCATAAGCGGAAGATTCAAGACCTACTCTCGTCGTTTTACTTATGAAGAGCCATAACCCGAACTATCTCGAGAGGTCTGAGACTGAAAATGGGGATGAAGAGCACAATAATCGTGGTCTTGCAGGAAAGCAAACGATAAATGCTCTTCCGGACACGGCGCGGGTTTCTCTATTTCAGCCTTATCCAGAACCTGCATTTTTTTCAGCGGCCCTAATAGCGTTGCAATACGCCTTTTCCTACTATTCCCAGACTCCGGGAGCTGGACAATGGTATCGGCTGTCGCCCTGCTCACGTTATGATCTTTAATATAATCCATGAGATATTTATAACGTTTTACATAAGCGGCAGCATTGACGCACGTTTTTATACCACTTCCTTCTTTAACCGCTATCGCATCAAAAAGGCCTAAGTATTCCCGCAGCGTCTCCTTGCTGTTGACGTTGTCTTGTTGATCCGGGTGACTGTATATCAACGAGCGATCCTGACAAAGCTTGACTATTCCCGCTGGCAACGACCCCACCTTAACGGTGTCGAACAGATGATTACCGTCGTTCACCTTCTCTTGTTTGAATAGCGTTTCCAACCATTCAGGATGCTTGGCAAAGTAACCAATGCCCTTGATCGCCATAACACCACAACTTACATAATCGATCTGTAGCCCCTCCTCCGGTAACAATATGCCTGCACGCTTTCCCGGAAAAGCGGTCTCAATTTCTTTGCGGATGGTTTTTACCAGAGGTTCCGTATAGCGGCTTTCAGCACCCAGGGTTTCATGCAGGTAGCACTGCACGTCATCACCGGATACCTGGACACAACCGGCCGTGACATGGTTATTTTCTGTATTCTCATAGACAAAATAACACGGACTCTTTTCTTCGGTTTTGATGGCAGCCCCCAATTCATCAGGGGAGGTGCAATAGTGATACCTGAAAGTACCCTCCTGTTTTGCCAGCTTTTTACTCAGCGTGTGCTCAATAACCGGGCGAGTGAGAAAGTATTCACCATCATTTTCGTAATTGATGACCCCTTGATTACAGTCCACAACAGAACCCGACTCTCTAAGTAGAGGGTTTGTTGCAACCCGGTCAGACCGATGCCCTCCCGCTTTGCCGAGACACTCCCACTTCTTTTCCGCCCTGTGCAGAATGATGGCCTCCCCTGCCCCAAGCCACTGGCTGCAAGCCGGAATTGGATACCTTCGCTCACGTGAACAGAACTCAATAAAATTCTTCGATTGATTCTTAATAACAAACTCAGTCCCTTTTGCCGTATTGTTAAATGACGGTAGCTGAAGACTGCAATAAGAGACTCCCGAGGGCTTTTTACCCGTAGTGACACAGTAGACTTTATTGCTATCATGGTCGGGTATGGTCGCCTGACCGCATTCTATATGAAGCGGCTCGTCAGGCCAAAGGAAGGGACTATAAGCTTCTTTATGGCGTGTTAAATCGCTGTTTTTTTCTTTTCCATGGCTTAAGCCACACTTCACAGCAAATACTTTCCGACGCCCTATATTTTGCAGCTCTTGCCAGTGAACGCCTGCCAACAACCGTTTTCTGACTTCGGGTTTAACCCGAACCGCTTTCGTCAGCGCTCCAGAATCAATGCTGGTGGCTTTCGCTATCTCTAAATTAGCAAGAATAGTGGACCAGGGGTGAGCGTGCACTTCCATTGATCTGACTCCATTTTATTATCATCACTTCCTGAAAGTATCCTTGCCATTCATAGGGTTACCTGTTTTTTTAACAGAATACCCAGAAATATAATGGCTAAATGACACCTTCCGCCATTAATGACAAGCGATAATTAGACTCATTTACGCCGGTATAGTTCATTGTCGAGGCGGTTAATTTAACCGGTAAGGCCTTAACCGGATAACTGGAAAGCTTGGCGCTCCCGTGACCCTCTACGATGACCAGACCAGCAAATGTATTAAGGTGTATTCGTCCTGTAGCCATTTACGCTGCTTAAATTACGGTCTCGATAATGAACTTTGTTTTAGCGTTTTTGTCTTCTGTATGCGTTTAAAGGCATTCGATAATTTGAGGCAAGCTTCAATAATTTGTTCGCCCATTGTTTGCCATTTTTAAAAGCGGCGATAGCCGGTTTGACAAGAGGGGAATCTGTCGGGCAAGTCGTACCATTGTGCTCCTGTCCATACAATCCAGAGAACCCGCTCAAGTACTTGTCTTACTGTACGGCCTGTCTGACTTGTTTTGGGAAAGAGAAGCAAGCCCTCCAACTGGATATTGGTTAGCGCTTTCATGGCAGTAACGCTAATTACATAAAAAAGATCATCTCCACTTTTCAATTTGAGTGTTGAGATACCTTCCAGGTTGATTTTTGAGAATTAAAAAGCAATGTGTCCTATTTCTCGCTGTATTCATTCAGAAAACCGACATCCTTCTCTAAATGATATTGAAATGGCTGAACGCAGTCATCTGAACTCTGATCAGAACGATGTTGCTTTACCTGTCAATCGTTCTACCCGTTTCAGAGGCAGGGCTATTTCCTGCCTGAAATATACGATGGCAGGATGTGGTGTAATTATCCTGGGGCTTGGTTTATCCATGTTGGGGATAGGGATACATAAACTCATTCGGGCAAGAGAAATAGAAAAGGCTATACCAGGTCTTCCTTACTCCTCTGGTGATGTCCAAAACCTGACAACTCCGGGTACGACTGCTTTTCATCATTCGATGCAACCGACAAAAGAAACGATTACTCAACACTCAACAAGAAGGCCCAGAGTAACTGAAGGTCCAGAGAAAAGTACTAAACTAACACCCACGGTCAGGGTGACAACAACAGGAACAGCAAAGGGCTTTTCAACGCCTGCTTCTGATAAAAAGTGTGATCCAACGAAGCATTTGAATCTACCCGGCTACACAGTCGCTCAGCAAGAATCTGATTTTCTTGCGTTGTCCTCTACCTTTATTAAAGAGGATGGTTTCACGAATGAACTGAATAATGGAACTATAAAGAAAGTGTGGGATGCTTCAAGGAGTGGAGTTCATCAAATGGCTGATGGCTATTCTTTGAACTGGAGATGCACTATTAATAATAATACACGTATTGCTGTTTTGGTCTCAGGGCGAAGTGAAAATACATTGCTCCATATGGAGTCTTTAAGGGATTTTCATCATCATGGCTTTGATGCCTGTGTTTATGATCAACGAGGACAGGGTGCAAATGAGCGGTTCATCAAAGACAGGCCTGAAGTAGGTGATGTAAACAGTTTTGATGATTACGTAACTGACCTGCGGGAAATGATCGAATTTTTCAATGTTTCATCTTACCCTGATCGTTTTCTATTGGGGCATTCCATGGGCGCAACAATGACAGCGCTGTATTTAGAAAATAATCCACAGGTCACTTTTAATGCTTCAGTATTAAGTGCTCCAATGTTCGAAATTGATACCAGCCGAGCAGGTTTTCTTGGCAATATTGGCATTAGCTCATTGGTTAGAAGTGGTATGTGGAGTGGTTTGTACACTGCCTTTAAACATAGAATTGTTCTGGATCCATATCAAGAAAGAAACTTTACCCAGAATGATGTCACCAATAGTGAGCCACGTTTTAATATGATGCAGGATCTATACAGAGCGATGCCAGAACTAAAGCTGGCTCCTGCAACCGTTCGCTGGGTCGTTGAAGCCAGAGATGCCGGTAAAAATGCAACCGATAACGTTGGTAACATGCCGCCTGTTCCAACACTGGTTTTACAGGCAGGGTGTGATGTTAAAGTGAAGGAGGGTCCGCAGATAAAGTTTGCCCAGGACCTGAATGCTATTTACCCCAATATTACAGGGTTTTATCGTGTAGGCACTGCAAACCATGGAAGCATTTTTGATAGCTGGCTGCCCAGGGCTGCCAGCTGGAGTGCTATTTTAGGATTTATGAATGTATACAGCGGTGCAGGCAAACAACAAGATACACCAGATACTTTTTCAAACGAAACACTTCTCAGTGAATACCGGAGCTTATGTAATAAGCCTTGTCGTGCGATTGAGCCAATGCCTAAGAAAGTTAAACGATCTTTATCTGAGCATCAGGTTATTGCTCAACAAAGTCTTGAAGAGGGTAACTTTGAAGTAGCACTCAAGCATTTTATTTATGCAGGAGAAGATGATGCTGGAGGTTATACTCAAGCAGCAAAGCTATTGAGAGGGCAATTAAGAAAAAGTCACAAGATGTCAGAAATTATTGAGGCTAATCTGGATGCTGCTTTTCATGAAGGTGATCGTGAAGCACTGATCTGGCTTTCCAAACATCTTCATGATTTGAAAAAGTTTTCACAATGGCACCAATCTAAAGCTGTCGCCAGCAAGGAAGCGTCTGATTTGCATCAATACTATGCAGACCAAGCCAGTCAATTTTTAAGCTGAAAAAATGTATTCAGGTAGGGTTTCAGGTTCATTAATAACACAATCACCTCCGGGTTCAGCTCGAATAATGGGGCATGGTGCAATCGTAAAGATGGTAAAAGCAGTACCCAAAAGGGCGGTTACACCAATCAATGATTCAACCGCTCTTTTTGCTCATCCGAGCATCTGTTACGGTGCTATTTAATAACCCACAGGGATTGGTGCTTTTCCGCCTTAAAGTAATCGTTAATCATAAGCAAACCCGGGCCTGTTGAGGTTTCATTGCAAAGCTCAGGCCATGTCGTCATCAGGTTGCTGGCCAATATAAGACTTAGAACACCAAACCCAGTTCTTTCAATTCTTTTTCACATTGAAGCGCATGGTTAAATTGAATAGCAAACATACCGACGCCCCTTGCTCCTTCGACATTATATGGCATATCGTCAATAAACACCGTTTCTGATGGCAGCAACTCCTGCTGTGACAATAAAGAGAAGTAGATTTCAGGTTGAGGTTTTAAAAGGCCAACCTCCGCAGAAACGGTAACGCCATCAAATAGTGGCCAGAAGTCATACGTTGACTTCAGATGCTCTATAATTTCATTGATATTGTCAGTGAGTGCATACACCCGATACCCGGCTTTTTTAATACGATTAAGAAGATCTAACGAACCATAGATCAATATCTGGGTCTGTTTCACGTAATAAAAAAAACGGTCACACTCGGCCGGTGAGAATCCGAACGCCTGTTGATATTGTATTTTTGCTTCCGCTTCAGTCATTAACCCTTTGTTCAAATCAAGCCATACTTGCCCCTGAAAAAGCGTTTTCAGCAAGTCTCTATGATGCTCCGATTCGCCAAAGGTTAATCTGATGATTTCCAGAGGAGACCAGCGAACGAGCACATTACCAATATCAAAAACAACATTTTTTATACTGCATGACTGCATGTTTACTCCTTACAAATAACATTGTATTAGCATTCACCAGCCCTGGTCTGAAGTGAAAAATTTCTCTCGATGCAATGGAACCAGACACACGCTTAAGGTTACCCTGCCATATTACCACTAACAATGGTCTGACAAGCTGGTCAGTATCAATGACAAGTCACATCGTTTGACAACGCATGGTTGAATGGACGTTCTCACTCTGTGAGAGCGCCCGGCCCCAAATGGAGTCCGGAGCCAGGCCTGTTCCTGTAGTATTACCGTGAAATGCAGATCATCCGGGCTCATAATGCCCAGACAACTATTACTTATTTTTATTTCATGCTCCTTTTTATTTCATGCTCCCATGCCTTTAGACCCTGATAGCCCTGCATGGGAGTGTCTATGTATTTGACCATTGTTTGTTCAGCAGAAAAATTACTGACCATAACGTTCCGGTGCTGCCGGCTTGTTCTCTACAATGGCTTCAATCGCTGCCAGCGTTTCCGGCGTAATTTTTTCAACCACGTCCATGGCCTTTAAATTGTCTTCCAATTGGGACAGACGGGACGCTCCTAAAATCACCGTACTCACGTTCGGATTTTTCAGACACCACGCCAGCGCCAGATGGGTAACGCTCATGCCCTGGTCTTTGGCCAACTGGGTCAGTGCCCGAACCTTCTCCAGTTTCATTCTGCCCTCTTCACTGTTCCATCGGTCTTTCAGCCATTCGTAGCCAGGCAGTGCCAAGCGGCTGTCATCCGGAATACCATCATTGTATTTCCCGGTCAGCAAGCCACTGGCCAGTGGTGACCAGATGGTGGTGCCCATACCGTAGTTTTCATAAAGTGGGCGATACTCGGCTTCCACACGATCGCGATTGAACAGGTTGTATTGGGGCTGTTCCATGGTGGGTGGCGTCAGGTTATGAGCCATGGCTGCGGCATGGGCCTCAGTGATCTGTTGTGCTGACCATTCGCTAGTGCCCCAATAGAGGATTTTCCCCTGCTGAATCAGGGTGTGCATGGCACGAACGGTTTCGACGATGGGTGTATCGATGTCCGGACGGTGGCAGAAAAACAGATCGAGATAATCCACTTTCAACCGCACCAGAGCAGCGTCACAGGCATCACGGATGTGTTTTGCACTGAGCCCCATCTGGGTCGGCTTTCTGCCACCAAAAAATACTTTCGATGAGACCGCAAACGTATCCCGTGGCAACCCTAAGCTGTCGATGGCTTCCCCCATGATTTTTTCCGATTCACCGGCTTCGTAGCCTTCGGCATTGTCGAAAAAGTTCACTCCGGCATCGTAGGCCGATTGCAACAATATGGTTGCATCGTGCAGGTCCACTTGTTTACCAAAGGTAACCCAGGATCCAAGTGACAGTGCTGACAGTTTGAGCCCTGAGCTTCCAAGTCGACGATATTCCATAATGACCTCAACTGGTTTAATGGGTGTCGCGAATATTGTGGCGAACGTTTGAATGATAAAAATCATTCAGTGCATTTCAACTATCGAAGAGATTGTGTAGTAAATTAAACCCTCTCCCGGGTAGAGACAAGGTCGAGCCGTTCATTTTGAATTTATGCAAGACCCAACCCCTTCCCCCAGACTGTCTGGAACCATTTCATTTAATGCTATTCAAATGAATAGAACCTCGCTATTTACAGTTCTTAAAGGAATCGGTTAATGCATGCCGTTAAATCAGCGATTTATGATAACTTTGTGGTAAGTGGGTACAGCGATTCCGAAATAAAGAAAGAGCCCACAAAATGCAAACATCAAGCCGCGCTGGAATGCGGCCTGTTTTGCATGGTAACCGCAGCAGCAACCACCTGTTTTCTCGGGTACAGTACTTCAGCCATCGCCTGTTCAGCGGGAGTGGGGTGCATTACTGGTGCTGAACTGGGCAATCGGTCCATTGCCCACAAATATGATGTGATTACCAGCCAGCCGAAAAGAGGCGAGATCGCGATGCTTCATTATAAAGTGGCCAAACTGGAACAATCAGTCGCGGCTCTAAAACACCACATCAATCAACAAGGTGCACCACCGCCTTACGAGCCATGGTGAACGATAGCGTTCCGGGGAAGACCTGACCGTTATCAGGCCTGAGCCGAATAATACAAAGCTTGTGTAAACCTTCAAGAGTGGCTCGGCTTTTACATCCAGACTAAAAGAAACATCAATATCCACCCGCAGATTGTCATTACCCAACGAGTAGGCGATGTCACTGTCATTCGATAATTTTCTCAGCCCTGCTTCAAGCTGTGATTTAAAAATATGAACATAAGTTATGGAACATTCCTATAAACTCACCGTCTAAATCATCCACAGAGTCAGTTTTATCTAAAAACAGCTGATTGCCTGCTGAATTGTTTATCTTTTCTCTAATTTACCGTTTATTAGTAAACGCATATTTGGTTCTATCGAAAGAATATCGCCTGATTAGAGAGTAAAAATACGATGATAAATTGAGAAATGAATTATGTATCCTACATCCTCTGCTCCAATTCCTTTTCAATTTCAACAGGATCTGTACTCAATCACACCGACTATTGATATTTATGATTGTATCATTCCTTATGAAAACCGGTTGCGAGCTTGGGTAGATACGGCTCCTGATGATAAGGAGAGGAAGAGCAGGGAAATGCTGATGAAGTCTATTCTTGCTTTCAGAAAAAATGAAAGAGCCGACGCTGTTTTTAATGGGCAGGCTTATGGAACAACATCAATGAACCTGGAGGGTCAAGATTTAACGAATTTACCGCCTCTGGATGATTTAAAACATCCGGTGAAAATGATTTATCTTGGTGAAAATAAACTCAGAGCCATTCCAGCCAGGGCTTTCCATGGGATAACTGGCCTTAACCTCCTGGATCTCAGTGGTAATAATATTCAGCTGGTCATGCCTGATGCTTTTCATGGTCTGGAAGAAGCTCGGGAAATTCGATTATGTGGCAACTGCCTCAACGATCTAGATGACGAAAGCCTGCGTGGGCTTAACGTTGACTGCAACGTTTATTTAGGATGGAACAAGTTTAGTGAATCTGCGGCCCTAGGCATACAGGCCCGTACCCGGATGCCCGGATATCAAGGCCCAAAACTGATGGATGTTCACCCCTGCGAAGAATGCGATGAATGGCGTGACAGCACTACGCTGGCTCAATTACAGAAGCCTGAGATGACAGAGCAGGCAGAAAGCGACATGGGCTTTCTGGATTCATTACGTTCTGACCCATCGCTTCCGCGATTACTTCAGGGAGCGGCACATGACCAGTTTGCGTCGTTAATGCCTGACAAAGCACCGAAGATGAGCCTGCAGCGGGATAACATCCCCACTGTTTATAAAAACCTGATCAACCTCTGTATTCTGAACACTCGTTACGGCCCCGCTGAACAACATGGCCATCTGCAATCATTGGAACAGGCTAAGGATGCCATAAAAAATATCATTACCGTTCGTACTATGGAGGATCCCGACAGTAACGAAGATATTGAGAGCAGGCTGAAAGCATTCAGCCCGTCGGCACCAATTCGAATACTGGGTGGTTATCCTCCCGGCGTTGATCAAACTGGGCAACACGCCGGCCATACCGTGGTTTACAGTATTGTCTGTGATTCTCACGATTCAGTCTGGCTGATTGTCGATAACACCGGTGCCGGCTGCTATGGTGACTTCTCCAGAATGACGTTTACTGTCCCTTGGGAGAAGTATCGTGTAGCTCCTGCAGATTCAGCCATCAGTAAAGCAAGGGCGCTGTACAATCATCTGAAAGCGATCAGATTGGGTAATCACCCATTTCCATTTGATGGTAGATAGCTTTTCTATTCGTTACTGCGGAATACACTGACTCCCTGCTATAAACCTGGAAGAGAGAAACACCGTATTGCTCCCCCGGTTATAGCTGAGCGTTTATTTCTCCAGGGCTGTCTTCAAAAAACGGGGACTTGTGTAACGAAAGCGGTCGCCACAACCGCGAGAGCCCATTTTGATGACCGTACATTTGATTATTTTCAGAGCTTTGTGTTTAAGCTTACCTCAACAGAAGACATCGATGAATGTATTGATAAGATACAGGAAAGGATTAAAAGCAATAAAGGCTGCTATAAAATCGTTGTGCCAGCATGATTGAACAAAAAATTTATTCTTGAGTATGAGATACAATTTCTGGTTATGCTTGGAGCAGATCTTCAATTGTCGCCAGCACCGGCAATGATAAACTATTCATCACCGGGTGGCAGAGTACTGGCTTGATGAAGGTTTAATTCATTGGCGGCGGCTGTCGTCAGGCTACGGGACAAGCCTGTACGGGCATCGACCAGTGAGCCTTCTTTTAAAACGATACCAGAACCTGTCAGCCATTGACTTACATCCGTAAAATTGCCCGATCCAGATTGTGACTCTCCAGCAGGCATTGAAAATTCATAATGGTTGTATGATCTGAAATCGCGTTGTCCTGAGATAATCCGAAACATATTAAAATGGTTCACCTTGCCGCGGTTAACACCAATGAATACAAGCTGGAAACCTGCAAGTTTTTTAAAACTTGTTGGATTTATGATCTTTGCAAAGAACGATTTATGAGATAGCCGCCAGAACCTTATTTACCGTTTCTACCATTTTTAGAATTTAAAAACTGTGAGCAATTTTTGACATTTAATCATCAGAAACTAAGCCAATAAATACATTGAGGACACAGGCACCAATTATTATTAATTGACTATTTCTAAAAATGAACTTTCATATCTAATAGCATTTTTTAATAGATTAAAATTATTCTAGACTCCGTTCATTTATTATTCTATTCACAGTTTATACGGAAGGTAAGAGATAATGCCAGATTCAGCCCATAACGATATGGCACAGCATCATTGCCATTGTCCCTGCCATCATCGCCATCATCGCCATCATCATCATCATCAACATGCTGGTAACTTTCGTGGTGTACAGGTAACGCCATATCACAGTGTTGAGAATGTTACTTTTCTAAAAGCGGTATGTATGGCCGACCCTTTATATGGGTTAACAACATTTGCTGCTTCTCACATGGCAAATTACGCCAAGTATGTCCAGGTAATAATTAACCCTGTCAAAATGATCTCTGGTGAAATGGCCAATTTTCAGCGCACAAGGGCCTTGGCTAACTCGATTTATGATGGCATGGCTCAATATTTTCCTATGTTAGAAACCATTAACCTTGAACATTGCAGTGCTGGCAGAATAATAAATAGAGTGACTGCAGGGACTCAAGCTTTGTATGGCAGAACACTCGGTGTATTACCCTCATTTTTTTACGGCTATCTATCCAGTGCTGATAATATATTGAGCATTCTACAGTGTCTTTCTGACAGGCAGGTTGATATTAATGCGGTAAGACCTGCTCTGGTCCCAATCCTAAGAAGAAATGCAGAGACCTTTGCAAAAAAAAATCAGAAAATGATTATGAATGCTTGTCAAAAAACGGTGAACGATGAGGTTAAGATCATTAAAAAAATGCTTGAAAATGCTAAGGGGATTATTCCGAAAGAACTTCTTATAAAAGCACTGAACCATAAATATAAATTAGATATTATTGACCCCGGGTGTAGAACCGGCGCGGTCTGTATGAGGCTGATAGAAGCTATTTCTGAAGAGATAACCGTTGCTCAGATTGATTACTTCGTTGATCTTATTGAATATGAACAAGGAAACTCATCTTTACCAGTAAAACGTACCAGGATGATTAGAAAAGATCTTGCAAACCTGAGAAAGGTGATCGATGAAGGTTTAATGAGAATGCTGCGAGACCAAGGTTTTTCTGATAAGGAAATATTTCTATCATTGATTATGCACCTTACCAGAAACTTTGCAAACACGCCGTTTCACTCTATGCATATACAGTCAGTTCTTTCTGCATGTAAGACGATGTTAGCTGAAAAACTTCAGACTGAATTTAGAAAACAGATATATTTTTTATATCCTTCCCTGCCGCCAAAAAGAAAAGTAAGAGATAATATGCTTGAGTATAAAAGCACTGACAGCACACAACATGATCAAAATATTGATGAAAAAGTCAGTGACTCAGATGAAACCTTAGAACCGACACCAGATGCTGAGGATAGCAAATTACCTGCCCCACCCCTATTGAATGATTTCAGGTCAAAGGTAGACCTAAAAGGTACTGAGCCTTCTTCATTAACCTATAAAGAAATTATTGAGCTCCTTGATCAGGGAGAAGATGACCTTTCAGAAAGTACTGCGACATCAGTGAAAAGAGAAAAAGTCAAAACACGTGGAAAACCTCACCCTTGTAGCAGCTCGCCTAAGCAGAAAGATGAGCGTATTGGCAACCGAAACGTAGTTACCGAAGAAGATGCTTCTGGATGGATGGCCAATCTTTTGGAGTGCGGTTTTCAGTATAGATCGGAGCAGTATCACAATTTAATTCGATGCTTTGAGGGATTAAAATCAATGAGTGATAATAGTGTAGAAATAAATAGAAAAAAATTGAAAATTACATTCACTGAAGATGCTCTTCCTATCTATCATTTTTCTCATGGGAGAAAAGGAAGCCCTGAGTGTGTGACTTTGATTTTCACTCTGGCTGATGATCAGTTTGAATTAATTGCAGTTGCAAAGCATTCAGGATTAAGTGGTGGTGCACTGGCTTATGAGTCGATTTGGAGAAATCCTGAGTACGATATGAGATCCACCCTGTCAGTCAATGATGATTATAGTGTAAACAGGAGAATCACAGGTTACTAGCAGCCAGAGACAGTGTGTGCAAGTTCAGGTCTGCATGTGCATTTTACCTTAAAGGTCGGGAGCCGGAACGTTCACTTTGGATTAATGCAAGATTCAAGAGCGCATCAAGTTTTATGAAAACCGAAGTCATATAACCAAGCACTTAAGTAGTTAACCAAATGAAATCATATTTTCTGAGCAAATAACTGGCCCCTCTCGGCAACTGCTCCATCGCTGTGCCTTGCATAGAAACTGTTCACTTACCCAGAAATATTCAATTCCATGTATCCAACTACTTACATAGTCAATTAAGCCCATAGTTTTTCTAAAAAATTCTGTTCAATTGAATCACGAAAACCGCATAAAACCTTCGAACGATAATTAAATGGAATATAGTCATCATCATTTGATGAGTGCCCTATGTGTGTTCTGTACTCCAGTACAACAAAAGGTTTTCCATCAATTATTCTGACTGGTTTGACAAAATAAAAAAATCTATTCCTGTCACGGATTATTCGTTCCAAAACAGTTGCAGAGGTACTGGGGAGCGTATTTTTACTGCCATCAGAGAGTTCTATATAAGCATTTGCTGTTTCTGCAAGATGGACCTGCCGACGGCCTTCCTGCTTTCGAAGTTTGATACACTCAACAATGTCAGAACTGTGTGCGCAAACAAAGTCACAAAAAAAATAAAATAACTCTTCACTTTTGAATGCAGAATCAGGATGTATTTTACTGGCATGTGACATTATTGTATTGCTGAGAAATGTTGCATCACGTCGTGGTTTTGATAGCCATTGATAAAAAACATCAATATCCTGATCACTTAATATTTCAAATATTTCCTGATGAAAGCTTACTCTGACAGATAGAGCAATATACCGTATAGGATTAATCAACCGCCCTTTGAATATCGCCTCTTGCTTTGTTACAATCTGATTTTGAACGGATAGAATTCTTGTCATCCAATGTATGAGAAAAGGCAATAATGATGTTTGCCTATCATCAGGATCAATGAGTTTCGACAGGGATTTAGCAATATTCGTAGCATAACCCCATCTTTGATTCCTGCATGCCAGCATTGGATATTTTACATCGGCATGCTCACCATCAGGAAGCCAGCCTTCTGGGAAGAGTCCATGGAATCTCCTTATATTATCCCAGTTAAATGAAAAGTTACTCTGCCTGTACCAGTGCGCTTCTCCACGGTCAGGTCGCTGGGGTACTCTCAAAGAGACCAGCCTTCTGGTTATTCCTGTCGCTCCAGCGGCAGGAACGCCATACTTTGTGTGCGATTCTCTCAATGACTCAGAAGGATCAGCAAAAGTCATCAACAAATCCGCCATCAGGGGGTGTTCAATCATGAGCAAATGCTGGTTAAACTTTCCCGCAAACTGCCTCAGGGAGATATCATGGCCGCCTTCTGGTGATGACAGTATCTCTTTTGCAATAGACAGTAAGTCTTCCGTTTGATAATCACAGTGCTCTTCCAGAGTGAGTGGGGCTGTTACCAGTTCAACAACAGTTTCGTTATCAGAGCCAATTTCAACGGTTAACGAAAGTAATGGATACTGATTTTTACTCCCCCTTGTTTTTACAAGAACGTCTCCTTTACAGAGATGATCAGCGCCAATTATTTTAATTATTGACTCTTCCTCAATCCCAACTAGATGATGTGGATTATTACAAAGAGATTCATTATTGACCGTTCTAGAAAGATTCTGAACAGGCCGAGAGCACGCCAGATCATAATCAAGCGTCTCTGTCACACCCGGATATTCTGGCAGTTGGGCTTGAGCTTGATATTGACTTTGGACAGTGTTACTCACACCAATATCTTGATCAAAAGAAGGGAATGGTTCAATAGATGACTCTGAAAGCGATAAATTTTTAAACTCAACGACATTAACGATATCTATTTTTCTTCCAAAGGTTCTGATATCTACTGGTGTAGTGACAGAGGATGTTGAAGTATTTGGAAATATCAGACTTTCCACACTATTGGTATTTATTAAACTCCCTGGATCACCAACCACATTTGGCATATTCACACCTGCCTGTTGAAATAATAACAGCAATGGCTGAAAGGCTGGATCAGGTCATTCATTTCGAACGTTGCAAGACTCAAGACCTGACCCGCTTTTTTTTAAAAATTTTTCCTGAAGGGAGTATAGGCAGACTGGAATACCACCGAATATTACCTTCATTAAGATTACCGCCTGTGCTGTGAGGAGGCTGGTTTATGTTTACAAAATCAGCTGATTTAACACACCAATAGATGGGGTTATTCACGCCATTTCTGATATCCCGCCAGGTAGGTTCAGGTTCAAGAAAGTCTTCTTCAAACGTAAAATGATTAGTCGATGTACCCATCTCCCCCGTTTTCGGTGCGGGCACTTCTATTACAGGAGTGAGAGGAAACCGCTGGCCGTCATCCAATTGAGAGTTAACCATTGACGGAACACTTTCTGTATCGGATACCTCACCAGCCATAGGCACGTATTGTAAATGCTCATTAACTACGGGAATGTGTGGTGGCAGCTCCCGAATGAATGGCCTGGTCACCTTTGGGGTATTCCCTGTTTGCTGAGCAATAAAGGAATAATTCAAAGCATATGTAGCCGTTATTCTTTTATTTGGGTCAATTTGCATCATACCTTGAAAAAGGCATTTGAAATCACTGCCCAAATAAGCCTCTATTTTATTTGCAGCCCAATGAATACGCCATTTAATATAATCGAATATTTCATACTGATTCGCCGCAATCTGTCGAATATTTTCGACAGTTATAGTCAGCAGCCTCTCACCGGTAACCAATTCCGCCAATGTACACCCTGCTGACCACATATCCACTTTCTCAGCTTCTCCATTAGAAACTATTTCTGGAGGCATATAGGAAACAGGTATGCTCAGCCCTTCAATAACAGCTTCACCCCGCTTTCTTGCCAAACCCAAATCACACACTTTCAACAGGTAATCTTTGAGCAGCAGGTTATCTGGCTTGATATCACCATGGACAATGCTTTTTCTTTCAAAATAAGCCAGAACTGTCATCAACTGTGGCATGATCGTTCGGATGACGTCAGGAGGTAATGGGCCAGAAGATTCATCTAACCTGACTTTCAGGTTTTTACCCCCATTCTCCATCACAATATATCGCTGTCCCTTACGAGTGATAGTACCGACCATATTCGCTACGTTGGGGTGACGGTCTTTTTTAAGTTTTTCCAGCATCTTTATTTCATTTTGAGCAGCAAGATCATCCCGTACAGGTTTTGCAACGTGGTTGGAATTACTAAATACTTCCCGTATTTCGAGAACACCTCCTAACTCTTTTGTGTAGTGACCATTTCCTACAACGGCAGAATTTATCGAGAACTCTCGCGCTAATGGAGTGTTTGGAGACGCTTCAGCCTCTGCACCTTGAGATTGCAGAGAGAGGTTAGAACTCAGACTTTCCTGAGATGCCAGAGGTAAAGATGATTGCCTTGTCAGGTGTATAGATGGTTGCCTTGAAGGTATTGAGAGCCTGCTTTCAAAAGAAAAATATACAGGGTTAACACTAACGGTCACGTTAGCCAGCAACCGTTCAACATTATCAAGCTGATGAATACGCGCTCTTCGACCAAAGCAACCAGCCACAGCATAAGACATTCCATGACCGAGCCTTGAGAAGAATTCTCTACCTCCTACGCTGGAATGACTTGAAGTTCCAATATCCATACCACTTTAATCCCTTAGTTATTAGCCGTTCCCATCATTGAATAAGCAGTCTATATACTGCAAAAACAAACACTTAAGACTTATTAAACAGGTATCTATGCGCGTTTTTGCAAAACTTGGATGCCATATCGAGGAAATAGTTCACTCATGATTCATGAAAGTGTTCACTTATCTCAGAGTCACTACTAGCTTTTTATCAATACGAGAGAGCCGGTAAAATAGAAGCAGATTTGGAGGATAGGGCCACAGAAGGAAGGAGTCAGGCCTTTACTGTTAGGAGTTGATGAGAGCTTACCTTTTAGATAGTACAAAGCGTTGCCGGTCAGTACCACCCAGTCCCCCGACCAGCCATGTTCATTTGGATAACTGCCAGATGGTAAGTTTTGTAGGCTGGTTTCTCCATACTAATTAGCCCTTAGGGCGAATTAGAAGATAGAGACAAGGGGCATTGGGGCTGGTCTTGGTCTTACAAGACACTCCCCGGTTTTCCAGTTAAGTGACAAAAGCTGACTAAAAAGCCCCTGCATAATCCCAGTAATATTCATTTTATTCCTCAGAACTTTCTCCTGAATCAGGCTCCTCTGTTCTGTAAATAAGCATTCCTTCCAAGCCCACTTTTTCACTATGGACATTGGTATGATGACTCCCTTCTATTGCCTCTACCGGGCCAGGAATACTCTGGGGTGTTACTTTTGGTGTTGCATGAACTTCAAAGCCAAAATTATTGCCATTTATTGCTCTTGGCAAAGTCGTAGCCACTCTTACGGTGAATCCTCGGGCACAGTCCTCTCCCTCTTGTTTACAATTAGCTTTAAGGCCTTCATAGCGTGCGACAACTGAGCTGGATAGCTCCTGAATCAAGCAATGACGAACTGATAAGTCTTCTTCCTGATCATAAACCCCAGGAGGGATTTCATTCTCTGGGACTAACGAAAGGTTGAAACTAATATAAGGTAAAGGATTAATTTCTGATATTAATCGGCAAAGTATATTCCTGAATAGTTCATTTTTATAAAAACCATCACATGATTTTGATGTTTCTTTCATTCTTTCAATAAAATTCTCTGCAAGTTCTTTTACAGCTCGGTTGTCGAACTCAGCTTCAGGCAAGTTTGAACCATCGTTTCCATAATTTCGGGCATCAACGCAGGGTGAATCCGACAATGTCATTCTATACATATTCAGCCCCGTTCGATTCATAATTTCAGGTATTAATACTCATTCAACACAAACCTTGTGTCAGAACAACCCCAAGATAGCGCAAAGTGTTTGATCAACGGAAAATTTACAGATTATTTCAATGAGAGTACAACGACTGAAAACAAGGATGGGGATAAATCAACGGACCTGGCAGAAGGAGAAGAGTCTTGCCCTGTCGGCTTAGCAGCTAACAGTGGAGATACGGGATAATGCACAAGTGATTGAACTTCGGGACATACGGCGGGGAAAGTATTTTCGAATGATTACTGATGTCTATGTGGCTGGAGTGAGTATGACCTACAGGCAGGGACAGCCACTCCTTTTGCGGAAGAGAGCCTTCAGGGATGATGTGCGCTTTGATTTTATTATCTTAGTGCAGGGAGCTCTTTTGAAGTACTCCTCTTTTGATAAAGCAACAGCCTGTCTTTTTAAAAAAGGCCGAGGCCAGGCCTTTCATTTTGAATTAATGCGTAATGAAAGATCTGCCCCCGCTTTTTCCTCATTCAGTAAATAGCTTTTCACCAAAAGCCTTTCTGGCTGCATTTCGATCGTCAAGTTGCCAATCATCATGCGTTATATCGCTACTGTTCCAGTTGCGATTGAACACCGTTTCCTTTTCTTTAGCGTATTTGATCTTATGCTCTTGCTGTGCCTTAAACAGCGCCTGAAAATACGACGAATCCTTTTCCGCTTTTTGACGCGCCTGCATGGTGATAGAAGTATAAAACTCAGCCAAATCCCGGTAAGCGCCATAAAGAGTCGAGCTTGAATCAATGGTCATAGCCACCGTCCCGTTTTGAGGAAACCGCGGAAACCTGTACTTATTTTCAGCGCCAAAATTATGGATTAAGAACCCACTGGTTTCGCAGGGCAAAAAGAATGCCTCCCGATTGTCACACGCCTTAACCAGCCCACTACGACGATCCACCTGTTCATTATGATAGTAAGCAAAGTCCATGGCCGGTTTAATCAGCCAGATCCGCTGGCTCTTGTCGTCTTTCAGGCAGCTCTCCGCATTATCACTGCCAGAAACACAACCCGTAAGAAAAGGGTATGGCCAGGCATGAATGGGGTAGCGGTACTCAATCTTCTGTTCACCTTTGGACCAACCTTGACTCCACTTTATTTCCTCACCATTCTCTTCCATTGACCGTTTTGCCACGGAGGCACAGGCTTTAGGCCAGCCATCCAGACCTGACATGTGCAGATACAGGCCATGTCGCACCTCAAGTTCATTTCTCAGCAGGCACAGGTCCCCCATTCGTCCATCGACATCCTGGGCATGATCGGAAATCACCACATCTTTAAAACCGTCAACAATTAATCGATAAGCGCCCAGGTTGTCCGATGAGCCACCATCCAGTAAGCGAACATAAGCAGGCTCTTTAAAAATCCAGTAATCGGCGTAATAGAATGGGAAAGGCAGCATGGACCGAATCGTGCGACGTGTGTCCGAGGCAGCGCTGTGTGGAATATCAATCCCCCAACTCAGATTCAGCAGGTGTTGCCCTGCTCCAGCGACAGACCTCCATGGCTGACCAACGACGGTCTGGTTGGCATCAAAAAACGCGGCCGATGCCGTTGCTGCAGACAGCAAATCGACATTATTTTCCTCTAAATCAATATCCCCGTACTGTGACGATCCCTGTTTAAACGGGGTCATGCTGAAGGTATAGCGTTCCATATCCGTCTGATTACGACTCAGCCAGCCATAGATACTGCGACTGGGCGCTGAAGTGGCGTTTAACATCCAGACCGGTGGAGCAGCCTCATCCTCATACAACGTGGCCAGATCGGAAAACTGTTGTCGCTTATCTGGATCAAGCATGACAGAAGAGGGACTGTGTTCCATTGCCCCCTCAATCAGAGCGCAATTACTGTAGGAAGAGTCGCAGAACCGGCCTTTATGGTTTTGGGTTAATACCTCTGTCTTAGTAGGGTGCATGGCATAAGCAACCCCCATGCCTTCCTGATAAGCCTGCATGGATGGGCTCAGGTTTACCGGCCAGTCAAACAGCGTATTCGCCGTGAGGCTCAATGGCAGTGAAAAACCAGTCCCGACCAATAAGGCCGAAATATTGGGGATACTGGAGTTATCCTTTTTCGAGGTGGTGAATGTACACCCTTTCTCGATAATATCCTGGCTACACCGAACGTACTGCTGATCCAGGTACTGCCTGTCCAGAGAAAGCTTGATGTCTTTTTCGTCTGCCCACGCTGGTTCACAAAAGCGACGGTCGAGATTCTCCAAGATCGCGTTATTAAAAGGAGAATGAGGTGACCCATACCTGGAATAAGTCAACGGAATGCAATCCTGAAAATAGCGCTTTGTGTGCTCCGGGCTTAACACGCCCTGTTGTTTATCAGCGATAAGCCTTGAGTATAAAAACAGCCCAGCATAGCTACCACCAGAAACCGTCGAGATCGCATCGACATCCCACATATGGTTTTCTTTGGCTAATGCAGACAACACCCCCATGGAGAATGATGCTGCTTTTGTCCCTCCCCCGGCCAGAGCAACACCGATCCCTTTACGCTCATTCCCCCTACTTTCAGCCCAATAACTCTCAGGCTGAGTGCTGATATCAGCAAAAGCGCTCACTGATGAGAAAACAGTGATCATCAGCACCATGAAAATCTTTTTATAATCGTCCATAAACTGCCTTTTATTGTTATACGGCTCTATACACAAACTGCCTACTCAGGAATCCGGCCATACATTTTATCATCATGCAGGATTCAAGAGCTGCCTCCGGTTTTCAAAAAACCTGCCCGTCAGGTTTTAAAAATCTCACGTCAAACTCACCCAACTATCTGCAAGCAAAGCTATTCTATATAACAGCCAAATCGTACAAAAAGGCTGCATCTACGATGTATCGTCAAGCCCTGCTTTCATTTCTCATCCTCAGTAGCACGGTTTATTCAGCAGATAAAAAAAGCTACGGGACCATCATCGTCAAAGAAGTGACCTCGGTTTATGACGCTGATACCTTCAAAGTAAATATCGATGGATGGCCAGCCATTATCGGCGAGCGGATACCCGTTCGAGCTTACGGCTTTGATGCACCTGAGATTAAGGGCAAGTGCCAGAAGGAGAAGGGCCTTGCCCTAGTCGCCAAACAGCTGACAGTGGAGGCCCTGAACAATGCACAGGTGATTGAACTTCGGGATATACGGCGGGGAAAGTATTTTCGAATTATTGCGGATGTTTATGTGGATGGCGTGAGTTTGACCGACATGCACCTACAGGCCGGGACAGCCAGGCCTTATGCCGGTGAGAGTCGTCAGGGATGGTGTGAACCTTGATTTTATAATTGTGGTGTATAAGTTCTTTTGAAGTATTTCTCTTTTGATAAGTCAGCAGTCTCTAGCTTTATAAAAGAGACTGAGAGCAAGTATTTCATTTTGAACTGATGCTCAATGAAAGGCCTGATTCCTGTTCTCACCTCCGTTGCATCTTGCACATTAGCTGTCCACTCAGTCAGAAATAGTTGATTCCACCTGCCCAACTACTTAAAACCCCGTTTTTTTCAGAACATCATACAAAGAAAATTGTCAGACTGAGTTGGAGCCAAAAATAAACCTGTAAATCCTCACAAGTATTACCAGAAACCATTAAAAACCACGTGTTTCTATCCATAAACAATTAAACTAACGGACGTATAAAAATTGATTACAAAATCACTGCCAAATATCTATGTACCCAGCCCCAGCCTGCCGGAGAGAACCTGTCATTCTTCATTTGAGCCTCTTACTCCCAAAAATTCTGACCAGCAGACAGAACTCACTGAGTTAACCGAAAGAAGCATAAGCCAGTTATCGATGTGCTCAAGTGACCTTTACATGATGGCCATTCATAACCTATCAGAGGATAGCGATGAATCTTTAAGTAGTGAGGCACGATACGACTCAGAAACAAACCTTATTAAAAGAAACCAACAATTATTACGATTAAATGAGGAAATGCAACGTGAGGTTGATACTTTAAAAAGACAGCTTTTCCTTTCAGGGTTTTACTGCAATGATACTGTTAATTCCGCAGCCGTAAGGCTAAACCTTCTAGCTCATGGGGCAGTTATCCAGAATCATTTACATAGACACTATCATAATATGAGTGTCCCTTTTCAAGAAATGAGAATGACAACGTCACACACAATTCCTTACGATCTCACATTCGTTCAAAAAGGTGAGACATGTAAATTGGCGGCATTCGCGACTGTATATGATTATTTTTCGCAGCATGGCTTCTGCACCTATATGCCAACTTACAAAAAGCAGTTATTTTTTCAAACAAATGGTGAAAAAGTCTGGATAACAAACAAATCAACATCACTTAGAGAACATGCCAAAAAATCGGGTAGTGTGCAGGGGGAAATTGCTTCACCTGAAGTACTGGAAACGCTAGCAGGAAGAGTTAATTTTTCCAGTGAAAAATTATCAGCAAAAAGTCTAAATGAATATTTAAATTACATTGTCGACAATATAAACAATGGTTTTCCAGTTGTTATTTTTGCACAAGTGAATAAAACACTAAGCCCTGATAGTTCATTTACAAAACAATGGTCAGAACATGCTGCGGTGGCGATTGGTTATGACTTAATTGCCAACTGCATCATAGTCGTAAATCATGGAAGAATTGAAGAATTCGACATCAATAAATTATGGAAAGCAGCATCATCCGTTAATAAAATTCGAAGGGTAGAAATATTTGTTAAATCTGACCCTCAAAGTAATGTAACCTTTGAATGCCAAGAACCAGAAGACAAAACTATTTACCCATGGAAATGGAAAGACATACACCGCACTTACGATGAAACTGCATTCAGGTTACGTGTCGAATCCACCCTTTATCTAAACATTCGCGATGTGGAAAATATTCCGCCATCAGCATATCTTAGAAAATCAATCACACCTACATCGCCTCATGCAAATTTTCATAAAACACTCATGGTATTTAAACCGTACGAACTGCAACAATAAGGCTGGCGACAGGTTTTTCATTTTAAATACATGAAACAATGAAAGACCTGACCCCAACTTTTATCAGGAATCCGGCCATACATTTTATCATAATGCAGGATTCAAGCGCTGCCTTCGGTTTTCAAAAAACCGGCCCATCAGGTTTTAAAAATCTCACGTCAAACTCACCCAACTCTCTACAAGCAAAGCTATTCTATATAACAGCCAGATCGAACAAAAAGGCTGTTTTCACGATGTATCGTCAAGCCCTGCTTTCGTTTCTCATCCTCAGTAGTACGGTTTATTCAGCAGATAAAAAAAGTTACGGAACCATCATCGTCAAAGAGGTGACCCCGGTTTATGACGCTGATACCTTCAAAGTAAATATCGATGGATGGCCAGCCATTATTGGCGAGCGGATGCCCATTCGAGCATACGGCTTTGATGCCCCTGAGATTAAGGGCAAGTGTCAGAAGGAGAAGGATCTTGCACTGGTCGCCAAACAGCTGACAGTGGAAGCCCTGGATAATGTACATGTGATTGAACTCCGAGATATACGTCGGTGGAAGTATTTTAGGGTTATTGCTGATATCTATGTGGATGGAGTGAGCTTGACCGACATGCACCTACAGGCCGGGACAGCCAGACCTTATGCGGGTGAAAGCCGTCAGAGATGGTGTGAGCCTTGATTTTATAATTGTGGTATATGTGTTGTTTTGAAGTATTTCTCTTTTAATAAGTCAGTAGCCTGTGACTTTAAAAAAGGCCGAGGACAAATTTTTCACTTTGAATTAATAGACAATGAAAGGCTTGATCCTGTTTTCTCAGTTTTATATCTTTTTTATAAGCTCTTTCATTTTCTGCTCGAACTCTTCCTTAGAAAGAATATCTTATTCATATAAAAGTTTAACTTTCAATAGCTGATCAAATATCAACTCATCGTTATCTCTTACTGATGCTTTACTGTGTAAACACCAGCGAGCAACATGAAAGGATGTATATCCAAATATTCAGCTACATCTTTGATCATTTTATTGGGTTTATAGGTCAGCAGCACAGCAGTGACTTTAAAATTATTGGTGTATTGCCTGGTCTTTTTACCAGCCTTGTAAGCAAACATAAAGCCCCCCGTTTAAATTGGATGTTATTATCCACTAAAACGGAGGAAGTACATTTTCCCCAGCAGCAGCTTGTTAAGTTTAATATCTGCTATTTTGGCCATATACATTAGAAAGGGCGTCTGTGTTGTACCCACCACGCCAACCTTTAGGCTTTGCTAAACTCATTATGTCCTTCGTTGTGTATGAATACCCCGCAAAGAACCATTGTGATATTTCTTTCCTTAATACCTCCAAGAAGCTCTGATCAATTTGATAGCGCTTCAAAGTATTTTCAGATTCATTTTCCCTAAACAGAGCAATTGCATAAGGAATATATTTCTCTGATAAGCCACAACTCTTCGTTGTTGCTTCTAGCTGAAACACAGTGTATTCCGGCAATGCTCCGTATCTTTTTGAAAGTTCTGGTGACATCATATAAATATACTTTTTTATCGCTCGCTTTTTTAGATATTTATTTAACACATCCAAGTCTCTATATTAATTTAATGCCAATTTCAGCTGCGCCTCCGACGGCGGCTTCAGGTGGAGGGGCGCAGCCCCGAAACGAACTAAAAATTCTTGTTAAGTCCCTATTTTCAGGTTGCACCATAACCACACCCACAAGCTCCACATTCGCATATAATCCAATTACAAGATACACACTCTGTATCAATAATATTATTTAAAGGTTTTTTAAAGTTATAACAATGTGTAGAACGTGCTCTTTTATTAGAACCAAACTTTAAACCTTTTTAGTCTAGACTTAATCTTTCAATTTTTTATGATTTTCTTCAACTTTTTTATAAAAGAAAACGGCGCAATATTACTTAAATTTTTAAGCTGTTTGCATTATCTCAATATCAATGGAGTAGGCAGATAGAAACAGAAACTTCGATCTCCAGAGCTTTGAGTTCTACATTTATTTGTCTCGACTGAAACCCACTCTACCGCCCATCCAGACATTTTCAGGAGTAGTCTGACAACATTCTTTTGCACAACTAATAGTGTGTAATTTCATAGGCCTAAAATAGTATCATTAAACAACATATCCTTACATTTCTTAGGTTTTTTTGGGGATGATATACTGCCATAAGGATTGGGGCTGTAGGGATAAGGGGTATGTGAAAAGGAAAAAGAGAAGAGGGGAATGGGAATGGGAATGGGGAAAGTGAAGTGTTTTTTTAAAGATACGTCCCGAAATAACCTCCTTTTTTATCACAGAGACTCAGAGAACATGGAGATAAGAATCAACGCTTTTTTCTCTGTGCTCTCTGAGTCTCTGTGGTGAACAAAACAACGGCAATTCAAAACCCCACATCCAGCCAACCCTGCATACGCGCTTGCGTATCCAACTGATCACTGCCCTGCTCCAGGTCACAACCATAAAACAACACAGCCTCATCGCCCGAATGACCACGGCCATTCAACTGCTCAAAACCAGCCTGATGCAGAGCCCGTCGAGTTGAAACGTTCTTTTCCGACACTGCAGTGCAAAGGTTACCCACACTCAGGTTACTCATTTGCCGCAGAGCCAGCAGCGTGGCTTCTGTGGCCAGCGCTGACTGTGGGTTGTTATACCCCAACCAGATGTAGAAGTAGGCCACCTCATTGATACGACTAAGACCACACAGCCCCATCAAACCGAAGTCATGGTGTACGACAGCCAGATCGTAGCTGGCGCTCTGCTGCCATTTAGACCACCAGCTCTCTCCCTTAACATCAGCTTGAACCATTGGCAGGTTGGCCCACCGGGCAAAAGCTGAGCTTTCCATCAGGCCAGGCAGTGCTGGCAGATGACGTTCCTGCAATGGCTCCAGGCTCATGTGCTTACTGCTGGCATTACCCGGCGTAAACCATGAACACTGCTTCCAGTACTGTTCAATAGCGGCCAACTCCGCCATTCGCTGTTCTATCCGCTGTTTATCAGGTGAGCCACCAGCTGCGGCATCACCCGCCAACAGGTGTCGTGCACGGGTCAGTTGTGTCATGGCCCGTTCCGGCTGGCCGGTTGCCAGATCACACAGGGCCAGGTTGTACCGTGCGGCCAGCCGTTCACCGTAATGGCGGATACCGGTGTGATAACAGCTCCGTGCCAACGCCCAGAACCCCGACTGCACTGCCTGGTTACCCAGGGTAAAACTGCAGCCGGGATAATGAGCGTCAGCCATGGGCTGTATTGCCGTGGTCGTCTCCTGACCGAAGCGGAACAGCGGTAACTCCCCTAGTAACGTAGTGTCCGACAGAGGCAGGCTCATCTCAGCAGTAACCGGTTTTTATCCCGACTGGACTGGGTGGTGCCAAAGAAAAACTGCATGGAACCGATCCAGGCGGTGGAGAGCGAACCGAGCATCACCTGCAACACCACTTCATTGCCGGGGTCGGCCTGACCGGTGATCAGTGCCGCCAGCACCCCAAAGAAACCCAGGGTCAGCAGTACGGACAAAACGCCGGGCATCATGTCCCGCAGCTCCCGGTGGCGGGCACGGGCATCGGCCTTGTCGTCGTTGATCAGGCTTTGTTCCTGGATGCCCAGTTCACGAAGTTGAACCCGTACGTCTTTCTCCAGATTCTTCAGCTTGTTCAGGTCCGTCACCCGGGCGGCACTGAGTGTTGAGGCAACGTCGTCTTCTGTGGCCTGGGGGTCGTCCAGCAGGGTTTCGGCCAGCATGCTGACCGCCACTCCGGCCAGCGGACCACCCAGCATACCGGCCAGGGTGGGTGCCACACTGCCCACCAGCTCTTTCCATTGTGAGCCACTGGATTTATCCATGGTGTGTTCCTCTCTCATCCCTGAGGGCTCGGGCAGCGTTCCCTGTTGCCCGGAGAATGACCAGAGCGCGCTGGCCTCTGGCGAGTATGGGACAAACGCCCGAATCTCATCGTCTACCGGTGGCCCGAGGGTGACCGGTTTATTTAGCTGTGCTTCCATCGTTCAGCTGCCATGAAAGATGACTGAGCAACTGGCTTTCGGCTTCGCACAGGCAGCCATACACCACTTCATAGCGGTCATGCCAGCGACGCTCCCAGTTGCGTTTATCGATACCCGCAAAGTGATATCGCTGTGCTGCCTTGAGTGGCTGGCGCCCCTGCCCCTTGCAGTCCGTACAGGTGATACCACGTCGGGTGACGCCCCGCCCACGGCAGCTTTTGCACAACTGCGCCGAGAGCATTTCGTACACCGCCAGTTTTGCCAGCTGCGGTAACAGGGTTTTATGGGCGCGCCACCGGTGCTGCCGTGCCTGTTTCTGAACCACAGCCTGCATCTGTCGTAAAAGATTCTGACAACTGTCTTCGTCTTCACAGTATTTGGCCCTGCCCAGCTCAATGGCCAGGGGTGACAACTGCCCCATGCTCAGGGCGGCAGCCACATCCTGCCACTGCCAGCAGTTATGGCTGGCGGATTGCCTGGTTAAGGATGGGCTTTTGAGGTTCAGCAACAGCAGGAATTGTGCCGGATGCATAGCCTCTCCTCAGGATGGGTGAGTCAGGCGGTCATTCCGACGAACCCGGTGTCGTGCATAGGGCTGGTAGATGCCTTCCCATGTCACGATACCGGCAGATTTCTGGATAATGTTCAGCGCCTGCAGGGTTTTCGGCGCCCGTTCCAATCGACGCCAGGAGGCGACGGTGCGCACCGGCACCTGCAGCAGTTCGGCGACCTGCTGGTCACTGTGTTTCTGGATATAAACTGATAGTTCCATGATCTCTTCCCTTGTTACCCAAACCCTTTTTTATCGAGGTCAACAAGGGGGAACAACGCTATTTGGCGTTAACAGCCCGGGTGAACTTTGCTGGGCTTTTTACGGACACTTTGGGGGGTATTTTTTTAACCGCAGAGATCACAAAACACACTAAGAAAAGCTTTTCTTACCTTTGTGCACTTTGTGATCTCTGTGGTTAATATTTCTTTTCTCAAGATCTTTATGACAGCGCATCGGCCTTGCCGGACCAGAAGTCCTTATGGGTTTTATCACCCAGCCAGGAGACGGAGAGCGCCGATCCATTGATGGCGACCCCACCATTACCGGCAGTTTTGACCAGCGATGGTTTCAGGCTGCTGGCCGATGTGTTCCGTCGTGGCAGCGCTTCACTTTTCAGGATACTGCCCGCCAGTCCGAAGTAGCCATTACTGTACCCCCTGAGGCCACTCCAGATCTCCCCGGCACGGGCATGCCCCAGAGCCTGTCGGAGTTGCCGTGCGGCTGCCGAGTTGGGCTGAAACCGCTCCCGGGCAGCGGCTTTGTCAGGCACCGACAGCTCGTCGGTGTCGCTGTCTTCCAGGCTGTTTTTGTTATCCAGCAGTTTGGGGAAGTCTTCTTTGCCCAGCCCAGCCTGCTGCATCAGGTTGCTGAGTGGCGTCAATGCACTGGCTGGCAGTTCCTGACTCCAGTCAATGGTGCCTTGAGCCAGCATCTCTCCAGTCGCTGCGGCGGCCACTTTCGCCGGTACGCCATACAGCCTGCTGGCGACAGAGGTGTCCATAGCGGCTGCGGCCTCCAGGCTGTTGACCCGCTCCCGCAGGGTTGAGGCATTGCCCACTATCTGTTGTTTGTCTTTACTGAGCTGCTCGAATTCGACCCGCTTTACCTTGCCCAAGGCGGTGAATGTCTGGTCAGCGTCATCGGTGCGGGTGACATTACCCTCGTTATCCAGGTATTTGCTGGAGATTTTCGGAGCGAAGCCTTTTTTCTCTGGGACAAATCCGTCGCTTGCATCAAACCGGTTAATCTTTTCCTCCTCTTTTTTATCTTCTTCTTTGTCCTTGTCTTTGTCCTTATCCTTATCCTTATCCTTGTCCTTGTCCTTGTCCTTGTCCGTCTTCCCCAGGTTATCCGGTACCCCCCGCAATAGCACCTTCCCCTTGAACCGGAAATCTTTGAGCACAGCTCTCGCTTCCTCCAGCGTTCCCCCCAGGGGGCCGACCAGATGCCAGGTTTTGTTTTTATGGTCCAGCTTCAGGGCATAACCCCGAGGCATATTATTGCTGACAAAAGTGCTGTTTTGCTGTTGAGCAAACTTAAAAGCGTCGTTACCGGTCAGCTCTTTTTTACTGTAACTGTGTTTTGCGGGCACATAGATCTCAAACTTGGGCTTATCGCCCGAGTCCGCTGCCACACTGCGACGGGGTTTCGGTTTACGCACAGCCCGTTGTACGACAGCACTTCGGCTTTGTCCAAGCACCGAGTTCTGCGCCATCAACTGCAAAGCAGCCGGTGCAGGGGCTGTCATCTGAGGTGTGTTTCTGGGCTTTGGTTCTGCGACCACCGCAGGGGCGGCCTGCTCAAGCTTTGGAGCAATATCGCTGGCATATTCCGTCATGGGTTGCTGTCCTGTTGGCCATTTCAATATCAGGCTACCAATCAGCCATGAGGTCTCATGGCTAATTGAGCGTTTAGTGCGGGCTTTATACCAATTTAGTTTTCTAAACCCGTTATGAGCATGGTGAGCTGGACAAAAAGGCAATACCCATAGGGCATAAAGGCTAAGTGACGAGTCATAGCCATCGCTATGGCGAGGAACTTCAACACAGAATTTCTGTTCAGCTCGACAGCGCAATAGGAATTTAGAAAATACAGCGGGGATTATTCACACCTTTCCCGGTAGAGATATGAGTCATTTACCAGAAAGGTGAACCTTCTAAATCGACATCTTTGGATATATTTACAGGGCTGTAACTACTACCCGGAGCTGGCCGTAAAAAAGAAAGAATGAGATCCATGGTTATGATTTTTTCATCCCATAAAATATCGAAGATTTCTTTTGAGGCTTTATCTTCCAGCCGGCTTTTGTCAAACCCATTCTCATTCATTAACCGGTTTAACTCACGGTAGACTTGCATACTTGCGCTGCCACTCGTCATAAAGAGCGGCAAATCCTGATTGAAACGAGATTCAAACAATTTGTAATCATCACGTTGTTTCAGGCGGTGATGCTGATTGATTAATTCAACCGGTAAAACCGTGTTACTGGCTTCAGCTTTCCGCATTGCCTCTATTTTCTCAAGCAACTCCCGAGTTTCAGCTTTCCACCTTTCTCGTATAACCTCAAGCTGTTCTTCATCAAGGTTATCATCTTCAAATATATCTTCTTCAAAGTCTTCAATGTCCGTTACATTACTAAGCGTGTCTGTACTGCCGTAACCACCATCTAAAATCTCAGGGTCAAAAGCGGCAGGGGATATTTCCCTGAGGGCTTTCATGTCAACAGGGGTTCTCTCAAAACTGTTTGGACCAGAACTGTTCGTCAGGTCTTTCTCAATAACTGCGGTTTTATGATCCAGATGCTTATCAGCCCACTTTTCACTGGTGGCCGTCCGTATACTTCTCGTTACCGATGTGTTCTTTGAACACCCCTGAGTTGCATGGCACGCGTTCCGACCGGTTATGGAAATACCTGATAATCCGTTAGACGTTATGAATGTCTCTTGAAATCGGGGTGCTGTCCCAAAGGTTGACCTTTGGCTGACACGCGGCTTCTTTTCGCCCGTATCCGGTCGAACTGCGGTTTTGATCGTCCGACCAGCTCTCATTACCGGTGTATTCTCTGGACGACCCGACGTTTCATGAACAATGTCGGCGTTATGCTTTAAAAAAAGATGGCCACTGGAACTCGGGCTATCGGTAAGTCTGGACATAACGCTTTTACTCCATGGTTATAACAAGCCTGATGATTGTTTTTACGGCAGCCTGGATTCAAGGACTTTTCAAAAAAATCGGTTTCTTCAATGCTTTGTTTTATTTGACTTATCATTTCTTCCATTGAAATTTTTATAAATCGTACCACATCATTTATCGTCAAAAATTAAGACATTGGTGGTAAGGGCATGCACTGGAAGTTACTGTACGCTCATTCAATATGTACTGATTAGTTCATTAAATAATACAAAAGTTCCAATTATTTCATCATTCTCTGAATGTTTCTTAAGTAGATGTTGATGAAAATACAAAACCCCGACCAAGTATCCCGAATTCACGCCGCTATGCCCAGCGGGCATGGGGCGCAAACCGGAAGGCGGCTGGGCTTCAGCCTTATTAACGACCAATCACAATGTAACTGTTTGCCGCCATGGTAGCGGTGGTGGTCCAGGTAATATCACCGGCGGTGTTATTGATCTGTGCTCCGTGCACCAGGTTATTCGCGTCGTCATAAATCTGCACGATCAGCGCCTGGATGGCACCCAGACCATGGGTTACTGCAGTGATCGTACCGGTGGTGCCAGAAACTCCTTCCGAGTAGTTTTGATTAGCACTCACATCGTTCTGTAGGGTGGCGATATCACTCGCGTTAGCTTCAGCTTTTACAGCAATCTCGGACAGTTTCTGGTAACCGACCGAAGCACCGGTGATGTTGACAATATCCCGACCATTGAGGTTGACATCATTGACATATTCTATTTCTGCCATGGGGCTTCTCCCTGCTTATTTAACGACGCTCAGTGATCATCAAACATCTATTGATCACTGGTTTATCTGCACTCCTGTCGGAAACAGGGTTGCAAATTCGGATGATTTTTTTGAACCACAGAGATCATAAAGCACACTAAGAAAAAACTTTTCTTTCCTTTGTGGGCTTTATTATCTCTGTGGTTAACGAATCACCACATAACTACCCACCTCAACCGGCGCTGTGGTTGCCCAGTGGATATCGCCGTTGGTATTGACCAAATCCACACCGTGCATCAACCGGCCACTGCTATCATAAAACTGGGCAATGAGCCCAGGGTAAGCACCTTGAGCGTGAGTGGTTGCCAGAATGGTGGCGCCTTTACCGCTGATCTCCGCCACATAAGAAGACGACGGTTGACTGTCACCACCAGAGTGCAACTGTGTAATTTGCTGATCCACTGCAATCAGCTTGTCTTCTACCTTTTTCAGGGTATCGTAGGTCGAACTCACAGCGCCCCGAAGGGTGCTGACCGCATTGATTTCGGCCTGGCTGACAGCACTGTTTGCTGAAGCTTCATTGGCATCGACATCCTGCTGAATAGTGTCCATCGCTGTTTTTATTTTCTGCAGGTTGTCGTGGGAAGCCTGCACACCACCACGGATAGCATCGAGATTATCGGTATCAATCCGGGCCAGATCGGCCAGCTGGCCGGCATAACCGGCCATCGCATCGGCAATCTTGCTCAGGCTGTTGTAAGGTGTTTCAGCCCCCCGAATATTGGTGACATCTTTCTGCTGGATCAGATCCACGTCACCGGTAAAACGTCCTGCGGTGATGGCCGTGGTTTGCCCGTCGTGCGCGCTGGCCAGGTTCAGGTTTGCAGGCAATCGTTCAGGGTTCAGCGTGCCGGCATCCAGCGCACCGGCATCGGTAGCCAGTTGAATGAATGAGCGGAAGTCATCCTCGCTGGGCTTTTTTCCCGACCGAAAGGCCTGCTCTACCTGTACTTTATTGTTGGCCACAATATCACTCCTCTGGCGCATCAACCGTGGAGCAGTGCATCACTTGAGGCCTGGTATGAGTAAACGCTTTTTTGATTCATTATTTATACGCTGACCGGTGGCCCCCAGCAGATCAGGATAGCTCCGCCCTGACCTGGCTCGGTCTGTTCTGCCGGTGAAGCTGTGTCAGTATCCATACCCCCACTACCACCGCCGTATACCCGGTCGGTATACGTGCTGTTCTCACTGCCGGAAAGTCCCTCATTGCCGATTTGAAAAGCATTGCTATCGGTTGCGGGTTCTTCGATGGCAAGCACACCTGCGCCCTCTGTACCTTTACCAAAGGGACCTGTACCGCCGCCTATTCCACCACGCCCACCATGAGTTACATCGCTATTACCGCCACAGCTGCCACCGCCACCGCCAGCACCGTTGGTGCCGCTGCCTGAGATGGACCCGGTATTGACGCCGCCACCAGCTCCACCAACCGCACCAGAGCCGTCACTGCCCACACCATAACCGCCGGCTCCTCCTCCTCCGCAGGAATTGGAGCTACCAGAACCGTTCGGATCGGAATCGTGATAATCACCGCCTTTGCCGCCGATGCCGGTATAAGAGATCGTGTAGGTAGACCGTGCACCAAGATCGTTTATTACCGGAATGCCGCCAGCACCACCAAAAACATTGGGTGTATTGCTACCCACGCTGGCTCCACCCTGACCACCGCCTGCGGTGAGAAAACCGCTGATCACCGTATTACCACCGGCCTGTCCGGAGCCTGATGAGCCATACTTCAGCCCGCCAGTACCACCGGCGCCAATCGTCAGATTAACCACATCCCCCGGCGTCACCGGTAAATTCAGCAACGTTGCCAGCGCACCACCGCCACCGCCCGTGCCGCCATAGGCCGATGCACTGCCACTGCCTCCGGCACCAATAGCCACCATATGCAGGCGCCCTACATGAGCAGGCACAATAAAGTTCTGGTCAATAGACGTACTGGTGTTATTGGTATACAACACACCTCGTCCACCAAACACCAGCTCACCGCCATTCCAGTTAGCCAGTTCACTGCCAACGGTTGGGTAAAGCCAGACTTCATGTGGACCACTGGCCGTGCGAACCAACAGACGCTGAACCCTGCAGACTTTAGTATCCGACTCTGGTCGTAGATACAGGCTGCTGAGCGCCCCCTGATTGAGATAAATCATGCGGCCTCCGGTTACGGTGCTGGTGTGGTTTGATAAACGGCCAGCATTTCGCCATCGGCCAGACCATCAATGGCAACCTGCAGGCCTGCATCGTTATCCGCCAGAATAGCTTTGAAGAGATGACGGGCATCGAGGTTGGTAATATTCGCACCATTGCCATCAAACGACTTGGCCTTAACAGTGCCAGTGGCACGAGTGGACAGGTCAATATCATCCGGCAGGCTGGTATTGTTCAGGTCAGTCAGGCTGGCACCGTTGCCTTCAAATGACTTGGCTTTAATCGTACCTGTAGCACGGGCGGACAGATCAATATCATCCGGCAGACTGGTATTGTTCAAGTCAGTCAAGCTGGCACCACTACCTTCGAACGACTTAGCCTTAATCGTACCCGTGGCACGGGCGGACAGATCAATATCATCCGGCAGACTGGTATTGTTCAAGTCAGTCAAGCTGGCACCACTACCTTCGAACGACTTAGCCTTAATCGTACCCGTGGCACGGGCGGACAGATCAATATCATCCGGCAGGCTGGTATTGTTCAAGTCAGTCAGGCTGGCACCACTACCTTCGAACGACTTAGCCTTAATCGTACCCGTGGCACGGGCGGACAGATCAATATCATCCGGCAGGCTGGTATTGTTCAAGTCAGTCAGGCTGGCACCACTACCTTCGAACGACTTAGCCTTAATCGTACCCGTGGCACGGGCGGACAGATCAATATCATCCGGCAGGCTGGTATTGTTCAGGTCGGTCAGGCTGGTACCATTACCTTCGAACGACTTAGCTTTAATCGTACCTGTGGCGCGAGCGGACAGGTCAATATCATCCGGTAGGCTGGTATTGTTCAGGTCGGTCAGGCTGGCACCGCTTCCTTCAAATGACTTGGCTTTAATCGTACCTGTGGCACGAGCGGACAGGTCAATATCATCCGGCAGGCTGGTATTGCTCAAATCGGTAACCTGGGAGCCGCCGCCAACAAACTCTGTTGCTGTCAACGTGGAAGCCGCGCCGAGATCCATACTGCCACTGATTTTGCTGCCGGGAATATCCAGTACTTGTCCGGCAGATACCGTGCCAGACAACTCGGCAGCGCTCAGGTTGGTCAGGCTGCCACCGTTGCCTTCAAACGACGTGGCTTTAATAGTACCGGTGCCTCGACCAGAGAGATCGATATCATCCGGCAGACTGGTATTGCTCAGGTCGGTAACCTGGGAGCCATTGCCAACGAACTCTGTCGCTGTCAACGTGGAAGCCGCGCCGAGATCCATGCTGCCACTGATTTTACTGCCGGGAATCGCCAGCGTTTGCCCGGCGGTTACCGTGCCAGACAACTCGGAGGCATCAGTGGCCAGATCGACAAATGCAGCAAACTGATCGCCCGTCGGTTTTTTTCCCGGAGCAAGATAGCCTTTTATCAGGACTTTCTGATCGGAATCTTGGTTGTCAGGCATAGGGAATCCTTCCTGTTGGAATTAATTGGTGATTGAGGGAATTGAGGGCTAACGGCAGCAACCCATTGGATAGTTCGAACTTTATTTTTTCTCGTTCCCACACTCACAGTGGTGAACGAGGTAGGTGTTGTCACAAATGATGGTTTAAACACAAACAACGTAGGTCGGTAACCCGAAGGGGTGCCGACAATTACCCGATAAAAACGGCATTCGGTTGGTTTTATTGTCGGTAGGAATTATCGACCTACGACACCCCGTCCACCCAGCAGACGAACCGCCAGGTAATAAACAAGGCGGGGTTTGAAATCACCCAGCATGGTCAGAAACAGTTGATCGATGACTTGTTTCGACACCGGCACCGTATCCAGATACTGATAAAGGGCATCGTGAACCAGCGACGCATAATACGTGTAAGGCTTCATGGTGCGATGGTTGATATGCCCGTCGGGCGTACCAATGACCCACAAGTTCAGCAGGCTCCATTTCGGCGTACAGCCATCCCAGGCATAACCACTGTCGTTAGCCTTTACTGTGATCGTCCCGCTGGTTGAAATACTGAGCCACCGGGAATCAAAAGGTTCAGACAGAATCCAACCGGATTCCCAGTGGTAGTCTTCGGTTATTTTGAATTTATAAGGGTGGTTGCCGTTGCGTTGGATCTCGCGGGGGCTGGGCCAGTTGTTTGAAGGTGTCATAGTATTCTTTTTATGGTGTCTATTGCTTTCTTATCACGGTAGAGCCATACAAGAGGTATAATAAGAAGCCAAAATTACTTCAGCGCTCTAGACGAAAGTTTTCGCCGCCCACCGATATTCTTGGTTTATTTTGCAGAAGATAGTTACGCCAGTGTAGTTGGTTGGTTGTCCAGGTTGGTAAGTCTATAGAATAATCACTGTACTCAAATGACCTTGCGGCATTCACCTTACTCCCATTTTTCGCTTCGTATTTCATTTTTACTGTATTGGCAACATTATCATCCGTCACCTGATATTGCTGCGTATTAAATAAGTTCGTCAACCCTTCAAGTAATTCAGCATCCGTAGGTTGAGAGGGTGGGTGAGCATTCGCTGATCCAGCATTCAAATTATCCCAATTAGCCTGGGTTTGTAGATGAGCCCGCATGGCATCTAAACATTCATCGACCATCTCATACAAAACCAATTTACTTGCGTAATAACCAGTAGTTACTGACAGTTTACCGTGCTCATTCACCCGATTGGCTGCCAGCCCCATATCAATTTTATTTTCTTCAACGGAGTACGCTGTTTCCTGGTTATCTGGCCAGGCTGCTACATTATCACCCACATCACTGCCATTAAATCGATGGGCAATCTGATGACCACTTTGATACATTCCATTATTGTTTGTCCCAGTAATAAGGTTCGCAGCAATCATTTGATTTGGCCAGGCGGACCGCCCAATTGGATTGGTGGGTGTACCTGGTGGTGCTGGACGAGTTTTTGCACCGGTGCCATCAAAAGTAAAATTCACAGTATCATGCGTTACATTTCTTATTAGTTGTATTGGATCATTATTTGCTATTTCAGATCGAGACGTATTCAAAGAATTTATTATCATTTGAATATTTTTCCGTCTTTTCACATATAGTTTTTCCTGTTGTGCATACATATTTTAAACCTTCAATTTTACTGATGTTGAATAATGAATTTCGGAGTCATATTTAAACGCCCACGTCTTCAGGAAGGGAACCCATAAACTTTTGAATTCAGTTAAATAGTCATGCCAACGGACATCAACCCGATATCAAAAAAATAGCAATAAAAATGGCTTAAGATATTACTTATCCTTAGCTTATTAGAGTTGAATGGAAGCACCATTGTTTTGTACTGAGAAATCTATTTTCTCACCATCAGGCTGTTGTTTAAGAATCTGAGCTATTTTTGATCCTGCTCCTCTATTATCTGAAGGATCTATGTGCATAACGCTGGCACCTTTGCCACCCTCACTAAACATAGCCATCGGCCACTCATCCCTATCAGTTCCTTTGATCGTTTCAATATTGGCTAGGGATTGTTTCCTATTAGATGATGCGTTAGGTCTATTTATCGTAACCTGACTTGCATTTCCCTCATCAATAGACTCAGTGATATGCTTAACTGTCTGTGGGTAATCTGTCGAACTAATGTTTCCAAGTACTGTACCTCCGTTAACTTTTTTAAATTGCTTTAATTTTTCATTAAAACCAATTTTAATTTTATTAAGTTCAAAACTTCCAACTTTTACTCTTTTCCTTTGCTCTTCAATACATGCGTACATATCTCATCTCTTACATAGTAAGCATTAGCTGATTTATGTGAAATTTATTAGGCCTCGTTCCCATTGTGTAAACGCGCTCTATCCTCCCAAACTTTGAGCCCTCGCGCCCATCACATCCGCCTCTCGCTCCAACCCCGCATTATCATTCACCGCCTGCCCGGCAACAGAGGTCGTTGGCTTCACCCTTCCCTGCGCCTGCTGCACCACATGCCAGGCTTCATGGGCTACATGTTTTTCCTGCCCAGAGGCCACATGGATATCCGAGCCCTGGGTGTAGGCATGGGCATTGAGCTGCGCCGGTTTTGGGGAATTATAGTGCACCTTCACATGATCCATACTCATGCCGGACAGGGACTCGATCCCGCCCTTGACGTTATCCGGCAGGCCGGTGTTATTTTTCTTCTGAATCAATGGCGCCGTTTTTTTCTGGGCCAATTTCTGTTTTTCCATAAACACGGGGCTATCCTCCGGTGGACGTTTATCGCGAGAGCCATTTATTCTTATCGCGGCTGGACTGGGTAGTGCCAAAAAAATACTGCATGGATCCAACCCAGGCGGTGGAGAGGGAACCGAGCATCACCTGCATCAGCGCTTCGCTGCTGGAAACCACCTGACCGTTCACCATAATGGCGATAACACCGAAAAATCCCAGGGTCAGCAGCACTGCCAGAATATCAGGCATGGCATCTTTGCTGGCCAACTGACGGGCACGGGCATCAGCCCGGTCATCATTAAAAAGACGATGTTCACGTATGCCCAGTTCCTTGAGCTGAATACGCACATCCTTTTCCAGCAGTTTCAGTTTGTTCAGGTCTTCTACCCGGGCGGAACTCAGGGCCGTGGCGATATCATCCTTGCTGGCATGGGGGTCATCGAGCAGTTTTTCCGCCAGCAGGTTAACGGCCACACTGCCCAGAGGACCGCCCAGCATGCCCGCCACGGTTGGGGCGACGCTGGCAACAACGCCTTTCCAGTTTGCTGTTCCCGGTTTCATATCCATGTTCCTCGCCGCCTGCCGGGCGAGCCCACCAGGCTGCTTGATCGCACAATGTCGTCCATGACAATACGCTGTTGCTCAGAGACCGTATGAGAAGTCTGTACCGTTTCAGAAGGTCTCTTATCAGATCGTAGAAAAGTTAACCTCCTGTGTGATGAATTGCCCCTGACCATCCTGCTGGATTTCACAGTATCCCGACTGGATACCTACCCCAGTGCTCTGATTCATCAAACGCACCATATACTGTCCCGGATCCAGAGAGTTAAAAGCATATAGGCCAATAGAGTTCAGGGTTCGGTGTTCAATTCTCAGAGTGCTGGTCTGCACGGCCTGTACGGAAAAGTTGCGATAGTCCAGGCCATTCAGCGCCACCTGGCCGGTCAAGGCTTTCGGCTCACTGGTGGGCGGTGTTTCGTCCCGCATGAGTGTGTCGTAGTCCCGGATATGGCGATTGATATCGAGAATCAACGGCGTATCTTCCGGCTCATGTACCGGCACCGGCACCGTCACCTGAACGTTCAGCGCCGGGCGGGGTGCCGAACCCAGGGCACTCCAGAACTCGCCCTGACTTCTCCGGTCAACGTCACCCAGCATCTGCAGCATGCTAACGCCATAGCCGTAGTTCTGGGCCTTCATCAATTCTTCCGGCATCACTTCGTATTTACCCAGGCTCTGCACCAGCCGGGACAATAAATACTGCTCAACCAGCGCCCGCTCTTCCTGACTGCGGCTCCAGACCGAAATCATGTAGAACAGATCAATGTAGCGTGGCCGACGAACCACCACGCCGCGCCCGGTATCCTTGTCAACGCTGCGCATCTGGAAAGGCTCACTCTGGCGACGGGTGGTGTTCTCGGCAAAACTGGTGAGGTAGACGTTGACCACCGGATATTCTGGCAAACTGCTGATAAAGTCGGTGTCCGGCACATCAAAGCGGACCTCGATCTGGTCACCACCATTTTCCTGGCTCAGCGCATCACGGCGAATCAGTGCCTTGATTGCTTTCGATACGGCCTCAAACGGAGCCACATACACTTCGCTGGTCTGAGTCGTTTCAATCACTTCATCGTCATCACTCATAAGCTGGCTCCCTGCTCAGTGGCAGGCCGGCAAGACTGTCGGAGGTCATACCAGTCGGCCAACCGGGTGGAAATAAGAAAGCTATTGTCGTTTTTCTGGGACTCCCGGTAGATCGCCCTGGCCAGACGTTCCCGGTCGATACGTTCATTGCCGGTGCCAATCGCCTGTGAGGCACAATGCTGAACAATATTACGGATCTGTGCCCCGGACAGCTCAAGGTGTTTAGCCAGCCAGCCTTCGTCCAGATTGTCTGCTGTACTGACTTTATCCAGCCAGTGCTGCCAGATTTTCAGCCGGTCTTCACCGTTGGGCTGGGTAAACTCGACGCTGAAATGCATCCGTCGCATAAAGGCCGGATCAAGATTGCCCTTGAAGTTGGTGGCCAGCACCAGCAGCCCGTGGAAATGTTCCATGCGCTGCAACAGGTAACTGACACCGAGATTGGCATTCTTATCGTGACTGTTTTCCACCTGACTGCGACGGGAGAACACGGCATCGGCCTCGTCAAAGAACAACAGCCCGTTATGACGCTCTGCGTCGTCAAACAGTACCGCCAGATGCTTTTCGGTTTCGCCAATCCATTTGCTGGAAATAGAGGCCAGGTTGGCTTTATAGAGTGGCAGTTTCACCTCATCCGCTAGTGCCTCGGCCACCATGGTTTTGCCAGTGCCGGGCTTACCCCAGAACAGGGCCAGCAGCCCTTTGGTTGAACTGAGCTTACGCTCCTGAAGGGTATGGCGTTGTTGAAAGCGGCGGGTAATCTCCCGCAGATGTCGCTGGGTATCGTCATTGACGATCACATCATCCAGTTGATAGACAGGGTTTACCCGGCTGGCCAGGCCCGATAGTGTAGCCGGTGTCTGCTTCAGGCACGCCTGATAGACTTGCTGTGCCCGCAGCGGTTCACCGGCTTTCAGGACTCCCCGCAGATTCAACAGCACCTGCAGCATAATTCCGGGTTGCAGCTGGTAATGCTCTGCTACCGTCGTCCATAACCCGGGCGTTTCCAGCTCTGCACCCGGCAGATAGTACTGTGCCAGCGCCTGCCAGATGGCAGCACCGGTGGTAACATCCGGTCGCTCCTGTACCACAGTGACTGGTGCCAATACAGCCAGCGCATCTGGCCAGGGGCTGGTATCCTGCTCCAGCAGCCAGCAGCGATTACCGGGCATGGCCAGCCACTGAGCCAGCAACCGGCACAGATCGGCTTTGCTGTGCGACAGTTCCATGCCCTGAGGCCACACCAGTTCACCTCCGCTCAGGGCAACAAAGCGCAGGCAATCCACAAACACACTGCGGTAGTCACTGTGCTGCAACAGTCGCTCACTGTCCAGTTGCCACAGGGGACGCTCTCCCGCAATAGCACGAACCAGCGTACGACGACCACTGCCCGCCTCGCCCTGTAATTGAACCAGCTGTGCATTGGCCAACTCTGGGTGATCGGCCACAGCGGGACACTGATGGGCCGTTTCGGGCACACGGGTCAGACAACCGTGGCTGCTGTCCAATGCTTCACCTGAACCCGCCCCCATAAATTGCTGCAGGAGGTCGGTAGCCAGCCAGACCGGGGCTGTCATCAGGTAGTTATCTGACAGCTGCTCCCCTTCCGGTAGACGCAGCAGTCGCCATCTCACCAGTGGACTGTCATTCAGAAACTCGCTAACCCACTGTCGTTTTTGCTCAGGAAAGGCGCTGATCAGGTTCATCAACAGTTCCAGACAGGACACCGGCTGACTGCCCGGATGCAAGTCCGCATAAACAGCCTGGTAACGGGGATCTAGCTGTGGCAATGCACAGAGCCCCAGCAGAGCCAACTGCCACTGGCGAAGCCCGAAATGGGTCTGCAGATTCTGCATCAGCGGACTCTGTCCCAAGGCCGACAACACCTCGACCTTCAGGGTGGACCAGTCATCGACGGCCTTCTCATAACCATCGTCGTCCGGTGACTGCCGGGCAATGTGCCAGGCATCATCCACCAGACGGGCCAGAGCCGACATTTCGCTGAGCAGTCGGTGATCGGATTCCCTGTGCGCACTGCTCATCAGACACTCCCCATTGCCATCCGGCGAGCCAGTTCAATGGCACGTCCTTTCACCTGTTCGGCCCAACGGGAATCGAGCATCTCCTGTGCGGCCTGCTCAAAATCACCCTCTTCCATAGCCGCCAGCATCTTGCGGAACTTTGAGAAGCGGGGCATCCCCAGGTTAAACACCATATTGATCAGCGCGTCCTGCCGGGTCTGGTTCAGGCTGGCCACCCAGGGATAACAGCTCAGCAGTTCAGAGCGGGCCTGATCAATGTCGTTGCTGAGCAACAGCAATGCTTCTTCCCTTGAAATCCCATTGTCGTCCAGGTTGCGGCCAACGCCGATGGTCAGCTTGCCGACGGTGTCATGGTACGGTTCAAGTCGCATACCTTCGTGGCGGATCAAAGTATCCGTAAGTGATTCAGCCATGATTGAGTCCTTATTTTTATATTCTCACTCCCAGTACCGAGCCTGGGAGCATTTAAGAGGTATCTTTGTGGTTAAGAAATATTTATTGAAAGGGTTTCCACAACCCTGTGGGGCCGGTATGCCATTCCACTGCCAGCAGATGTTCCATCCACGGCAGATGGATGACAGACACCGGCCAGGGCACTGCCTGCATAAGAATGTCCTGGGGTTGGTGTTCGGTGGTCAGCCGCCAGCCGTTAGCGGTCTGATCCAGGTAGCCCGTACGCTGGATAAACAGTTGCTGCAGGCCACCGGTGGCCATCGCTTTCAGCGCCCGCCACTGTTTGATCACAGCACCAAGTAACAGGTCGCACGCTGCCTGCTGAGACTCGGTCAGGGTCGGCAGCTCGGGCATCGGGGTATCCGGTGACAAGCCAACCAACAGTGCTGCCACTGGGCTTCGGTCGTCTTCATCAGGCAGGGTATTGCCCAGATATAACAAGTGTGCCAGCGCCTGCCACTGGTGCTGCGGACTCAACCATTGCTGACTGTCATCCAGCAGCGATGAAAACAAACGACTAAGGTGTGGCCAGAGCAACACCAGTCCGGAGTCCGATACCAGGTAATCGTGTTCCAGCGGATAAACCCGTGCAGGTCGTAATGCCTGCTTCAAATCCTTCAGAAGTTGCTGCCCCTGCTCAATAAGGGTGTCTGGTATTTTTTCCGAGGACGTCACTGGCGAACGGCTTTCCGGTGCCGTTGGCAATGGCAGGGATTCAGCCATCTTGGCAATCTCAACCGGCGGTTGCCGGTTTAACACCGCTGCGGTCAGTTGTCGCCAGCGGCTCAGTTGCCCGGCCTTGGCGCCCATTTCCTGCTCCAGCTGTTTGCCTGTGGCTTTCAACACTTCCTGTAGACTCAGTGCGGTCAAGCTGGCGGGTTGCATCAATCGTTGCTCAATCACCTGTCGGCACGACACCGGTAGAGTCGGCGCTGCTGCCAGCCAGTGACGGGTAGCGGCTGCCAGCTGATCCACAGGGCTGCTTTTGCTGGCCTGGACCAGTTGCTTCAACGGTTCCAGCACACGTTGGCTGCGCGCCATTTTTAAACGACCCTCACCCATCTGCTGTTCCAGTATCAGCACCAGTGCCCCTGCGGACCAGCCGGGCAGTGTTTCCTGTGGCTCGGACCAGAGCTGCGCTCGCAGGGTAAACGACAGGTCAGGCGAAGCCGGGTCCAGCTGCCGGAGCCACTGCTGCCAGCGTTTGCGATAACGCCGTAGCCAACTGGCCATCTCGGTGTGTTGTTCTGCCGCAACCGAGGCCACCACAAACAACCGCTGTATCGCTCTGGACAACACCAACCGGTCTTCAGACTCAGCCAGAGTTTCAGTAAAAGGTTCCACCGCCGGCCACCAATCAGCATGCAGAGTATGAACCGGTGCACTGGCCCAGCTGGTAATAAACCGTTGCTGCAGGCGATGCCATTCAGGTTCAACGATTGTTGTCGTTTTTTCCGGGTCATGCTCGCGCTGGGCCTCTGTTCCTGTCTCTTCCCTGCCCTGCTTAACATCTTGCAGCAGTGCAGCCAGCCAGCGGTAGCGGGACAACGGTGACAACTGTTCATACTGCTGCCGCCACTGCCTGAGGCTGACTGCCAGCTGACAAGGCAGCTGCGGGTCGCGCAGCAGGGTATCAACCAGCCACTGGATACGTGCTTTGGAAACAGTGACGGGTGCGGAGACCAGCTCCGGTCTGGCGAATGTTTTGTCTGCCAGCGGGTCAGAATTTTCAGCCAGATTTTGACGGTGGGTGACGTCTGGACTATCAGACAGCGGTATTGCCTGCTGACGAGGCGTTGAAGCTGCCACTGTTTTTAAAGGCTGAGGCGTCTTCTGATCAACCCCGGCTGCACTGTCCTGATCGCGGGTCGATATCTGCGCAGAGTCTTCTGAAAGTTCACTGACTCTGACAGCCCCGGACTCCGCAGCGGACAGTGCATTGCCAGTATTCGGATGATGATCCTCCACCGCAGCCCCGTCCACACTGTCTTCCTGGCTCAGTACCGTAACCAGCTCACCGGTTTTGCCAGAATGGGATCTCAGGTAGCGGTGCAGAGCCTGCATTCTGCGCAGTCGCAAAACCGGTGCCAGCTGCACCTGACGCGCCAGCCAGAGTCCCAGCCGCCCGGCAACGGCCGGTGACAGTTGCCGTCGTACGACCAATGCCTTGAGCACCCCTTCCAGCGCGATGCAGGAAACCTCTGCCACAGGCTGGTTCGGCTCTGATGCCCGCAATGGTTTGTCCAGCACCTGAAGCAACAGCTGCTCATCGCTTGCACCCATCGCATCAGTGGATTCTGCACAGGCCTGCTGCAATGGTTTCAGGCACTCGCTGATCTCTGACAGTGCATGAGCAGTATCCGGCCCTGGGGATAGCCAGCACTCCAGATCAGTGACCAGTTTTGCCAGTGCTGTCCGCAGTTCCGCCGGCAACTGCGTGCCCCGACTGACGCTCGCCAGATCAGCACAGAGCGCTTTTATCTCGTTGACGGTGGTCGCTTGTTTCTTCGGGTTATGGTCAGCAACCGCAGAGCCTGCGGCGGGGAGTTGTTGACCGGCCAGCCGAAACAGGTTCTGCAGTTGCTGCCGGACACTGGCAATGGCCCGACTGCGCGGGTTCTGCCGGGAACGACCAGGTTCCGACTCAACAGCCGGTTTGGGGTATGACCGGGCGGCAGTCGCCGCTGCAGGTGCTGCTGCTCTGGCTGCCTGTTTCAGCAGTGCCAGCAACCTCTGCTGCAGTCGCTCCTGAAACAGGCCTTCAAGCCGGGACCCGTTGTGCAGGTCCAGCTCGCCCAGATCCAGGTTGAGGGTGCCAAGATGAAGCGTTTCCTCAACCTGAGGTAACAGCCGATCAGGGATGGCCGCCAGGCTGCTGCGCAGGGCCTGCTCAAAACGGCGACTGAACCGCTGCCGGTCATGATCGTCGGGCAGTGATAGATTCAATGCTGCCCGGTGAATTCGCACTGGGGAGTGAGACGGCATAATTTACATCGCCCGACGTATGCGTTTGATCTCATTCACGGCTTGAAGGTATGCCTGATAACGGGAGTCGGTATGACTAAGGACCCCCAGGTTAAGAAATGCTTCTTCACAGCCTTCAGACTGGCCATTGCACCACTCTTTAATCAGGCGATAGGTTTCCGTATCGTGCTCTTTCTCAGCAATTTCCTGGGCGTACTGCTGGGCAGACAGGCCACTGATGGAGTGCTGCCACTGGCCCTGATTTTCGGTGATCACCGTGGGCGAGTTGCCACTGTCCGGTACCCGCTGGTAGGGTTGGAATTTCAACTGGTCTTCGGGGCAGTTTGGACGCCATACCGGATGAACACCCATCGGTGGCTCCTGTACCTGAACCCAGAAGACCGTTGAGTTACCCAGCGCCTGAGGCGCTTCAAACACGCGCTCACTCATTACCAGCCCGTTACTGCGGGCGCACTTTATGTATTTAGCCATAGTCGTTTCTCTTGGAAGGGGTGAACCGGGAATGTGTCGAGCTTTGCCAACCGCAGGTCGGCAACCATCGGGCCGACCTGCGGTCTTTCACGACAGCCACAGAGCATTGGTATTAAGAAAATCAGAGGTTGCTGCTACGCCATTCGCTGGAAGAGAATGTAAGCCTGGAGCCTACATAATCACCACGCCAGAAGTGCTCCTCACGGTCACTCTCGATGTTGCTGTAGTTGCTGGCGAAGATGTGCTTATAGCCGTCCAGCCCGGTGTTGCCAGTCCAGTAGCCTTCGCACACCATATCGCTGGAGAAGCAGGCACCACCACCACGCTGGCTGGCGGCACAGTCCCGAGCATGTACCCGGCACATATCACACCGGTACACACCACCACCGTATTCAGCACTGCAGTTCATGACAATGATCCGGCTTTCGGTGCAGTAGGCAGCACCGCCGCCGTATAGATCAGAGGAGCAGCCATCAACACGGATCACTGAGTCGTGCAGGCCATAGACACCGCCACCGGCACTGTTGCTGCCATTGGCCCGGCAGGCACGGATATGTTCAGCACGGATCCGGCTGGCATTGCTGGCGAAGATTGCACCACCATGACCGCTGACAAAGTGACCGACCATCGCACAGTTGAGCACACAGTTTTCTGCGTGGGTCAGGTGGAAAGCCCCTCCGTTGCCCTGAAATTCAAGAGCCCCGCCATTAAAGGTCCAGCCTTCACAGTGAACACCGTAGGTAGTATCCGCCGCTGAACTGCCTTCAATGATGAAGCGGTGTTCTGCCCGTTCTTTAACGACAATGGTAGTTCTGACATTGAAGCCGATAATGCTCACACCATTGCTAAGGCGTACACTGTTTTTCAGCACATAGCTACTGACTGCCGGCCACTCATTGGGGCTGGCAATGCCCGGATCATTACCCACCACAACCGCATTGGGTTGGGCGCTCTCCGCCGGTGGCATCAACAGAATAGTGGTGTATGGCGCGATGGTGGTTTCTGACCCACTGCCGAACACCTGCTCAAAGGTTTCCTGGTCACGCACGGTAAAGGTGCGGCCACCAAAACCAAAAGGCGAAGCGTGCAGGTCGACATAGTCCTTCACCGCTTTCTGGGTTGGCAACCGTTCATGGGAACTGGCGGCACCACCCAGGCCATAGTCATCCTCAATGCCGGTCACCCGATGGTTATTGGCAAAGGTCAGGCCTCCGATCACCTGCAGGTCCTGATTAATGCGGCTGTTGCCGCGTACATCCACCGAATCTGCTGTCAGGGTGTTGTTGACCACATCCAGCCCCTGGGTGAACTTCGCAGTACCGGCCACTTCCGTGGTGCCATTGATCTCGACCCGGCCATTGGCCCTGAGTGCCAGCCCGCTCAGGCTGTCCGCATACAGGGTTGCACCCTTGTCAAAACTGCCCTGCCCTGACACCGATGCATCACCGCTGACCTCCAGATTACGGCCAACATTGAGCTGATCATTCACAGTGAGGTTGTCGCCAACAATGACATCATTGCTGACGGTAATGCTGTCGCCAACCTGCAAATTGCCCTGCACCGTCGCCTGGGTATTCACCTGCAATGGACCACTGACCGTAAGACTGTTGCCGAACAGTGCCTCACCAGTGGCTTCAAGATTACCGTTCATGTAGGTATTGCCGGCAACACTCATCACCCGAGACAGACTGCCAGAACCGGCTACGCTCAGGCCTTCACTAGTATAGAGGCTGCCGTTCAGGGTAATGTCACTGTCAAACCGGCTCGGGCCGTTGACCGACAAGGCATAGGAGGCATCGTTGCCGTTGTTGATGGTGAGTGTGCGATTAGCGGTCACATCACCAAACAAACGGGTGTCGTCGTAGGCTTCCAGGTCACCCTGAACGGTAACCCTGCCACCGAACGAGGCGTTGTCACTGACGTCAATGCCAGAGTCAAAATTGGCAAAACCAAATACCCTGGCCTGCCCCATCGCCTGGAAATTATCAGTCACCTGCAACTGGCCACTGACCTTAAGCGCCACGCCACTGCCATCCACCGGGGCGATTTCCATGCCCTCACTGGTCCGCAGAGTGCCATTCAGAACGATATCGTCATCAAACTGGCTGGTGCCTTTTACCCGCAGGGCATTATAGGCGGTGAACTCGCCATAGACCGAAGCGTGGCCATCGACCTCCAGATTTCTGCTCACCACCACATCACGGGCAAATGAGGCCGTTTCATCCACGCTGATCACAGACTTGAACAGAGCCGACCCACGGAACTCAGACTGCCCCAGAGCACAGAGCGTTTCGGTCACTTCCAGATCACCCCGCACCGCCAGTGCAGGACCTTCGTCGTTGGAAGGGTCAATGGAGAGGCCGGCGCTGGTCTTCAGTGCACCATTCAGGGTGATATCACCACTGAACAGACTGTCGCCCGTTACACTCAGGGCAGTTTCACTGCCGCTGGTATTATTTACCGTCAGCGTTTTATCAGCAGTGACATCACTGAGCAAACGGCTGATGCCCTGTACTTCCAGATCATCCTGCACCACCAGGTCATCAGAAAATGTAGCCAGCGCAGCCACCGAGAGGCCACCGTTGAGGGTGGCAAAACCATCAACTTCTGCCTGACCGTTGATGGTCTGATTACCCGTGACACCTATATCGCCGCGCACTTCCAGTGCCGTACCGGTTTTATCCGCCGGATCAATCACCATGCCCTGATCGGTTCTCAGAATACCGTTCAGGGTCAGGTCACCGTCCACCTGCAGGTCAGCATTCATGTGGCTGGTGCCATCCACCTGCAAGGCAATGGCATCGGGATTGTCGTCGTTGACCGTATGAGTGACGGTGAGCTGATTGCTGACATTCACCGGACCACTGGCGTTGATGTCTGCCGCTGTCAGTACACCATCAATCTCAGCGTTCTCTTTCACTTCCAGATCTTTGGAGGCGATGATATTGTCTTCCGGAACCCGCAGAACTCCGCGCACAGTGACGTCATCCAGCGCCTGGAACCAGCCATCCACCGACACTTCGCCGGTAGCTTTCAGATCACCTTCCAGATGGGTGTCCCCAGTTACGGTCAGTGCTTTGTCCGCCAGGGCATCACCACCCACCGACAAGACACCGCTGATCTGACTGTCACCAGTCACACTCAGCTGTTTGTTTGCCACAGCCTCTCCGGCAACTGACAAACCACCATCGATCTGTTCACTGCCCATCACACGACTGTTACCGGAAACGGTCAGCACCCCGCCATTATTAATGGTCAGGTCTTTGTTGAAAAAGGCATCCTGATTCACCTCAATGCCAGAGAAGGTGCTGGTACCCGCGACATTCAGGGTGCTGTCCAGACCGGTGGCGCCGGACACATTCAGGGAACCGGCGCTCAGGTTGTTTTCAATGCCGGCACCGCCATTCACGTCCAGGTAACCGCCCACCTTGGCAATCTTGCGGATCTCCACATCGCCATCCAGCACTGAATCACCGGAAATATCCAGCGCGAGCCGGTCTTCCGTGGTGTCGGAAACGGTAATCACCAGGCCTTCATCCACCTGAACCTGCCCCTTGATATGGGCATCGTCGTTCACCGTAAGGTAAGCCGTAATACGTATGTCACCCTTGATATGGCCATCGCCGTGTACGGTCAGGCTGGCATTCTCTTCCGCCTCGCCGCCACCGATCACCGCCTGTCCGGACACCGTCGCGCCTCCGGTCACCGTGGCCGGGCCTGACGCCAGAGTGCCGCTGACGATGGCATTGCCTGCCACCGTGGTGGTGCCGGTAATACCGGTATCACCGGTGACGGTCAGGCCACTGGCCAGGGCTGCATGACCATTGAGGTCAGTGTCACCCTGAACGACCAGGGCCGTGCGATCTTCTTTATCCTCTGGCAGAGCGACTGTCAGGGTATCGCCGGTATCAACCATACCCTGCAGCTGTGAGGCACCACTGACCATCAGGGCCTGCTCATCGCTGGCAAGGTTGCTGACGCTCATGGTCCCGGAAACACTGGCATCTCCGGTCACAGACAGTGCCATTTCATCGTCGGCACTGTTGCTGACGTCCAGCACGCCGCTGACCGAGGCATTGCCAGTGACCACAGCATTCCCGGTGACTGCCAGTGCGGTTTCTTCCGCAGAACTGTTGTTGACGGTCAGAGTACCGGTCAGGTTTTCAGAGCCAGTGACGTCCAGGGAGCCGGTAATGTCCACATCGCCAGTCGCCAGAATAGCGGTGGCTTCCGCATCGGTATTACTGACGATCAGGGTTTTATCAACGGTGAGGTTGTCACTGACACCCAGTTCACCGGTCACCTGGGTCCTGCCAGTCAGATGGGAGACACCGAGCACTTCCAGCGCTTTCTCATTATTGTCTGAGTTCTGGATCTGTACCTGTTTGCCAATAGTGACGGTGCCATCAATCACGGCGTTGTCGTCTACTTTGACATGTCCCATGGCGTGAATGGCATCGTCATCCACCAGATCACCGGTAACGGTCAGGCCCTTGTTAATGGTGGCGCCTTCATGGACCGTGGCATGTTTGCTGACATTCACATCACCATTGATGGAGCTGTCACCCAGTACCGACAGTGCCTTGCCCGCTTCCGGAGTCGTACCTACCGCCAGTGTGCCACTGACCTGAGCGTTGTCATTCATGACACTGTCACCGGTGACCACCAGGCCTTCTTTCAGGTCGGCACGACCGGTATTGACCAGCAATCCATTATCCATGGTCGTTTTGTCAGCCACGTTCAGTGTGCTGTGCAACGTTGCTGCGCCATAAACAGAAGCACCGGCAGGAGTGACAGTATTGTCTGCAGGCGCTTCACCCACGGTAAGATCCGACATCAACGTGGTTTCACCGGTAACACCCAGCTTTTCAGTCAGCAGGGTATCACCACTGGCCACGGTCAGACCGTTGGTGACCGTGGCGCCATTACCCAGGGTTGAAGCACCGGCTACGTCCAGATCACCATCAAGATCGGTGAGCCCGGCGGCCACCTGCAGACCATTATTCAGCGTGGCTTTATCCTCGGCCACCAGGGTACTGCCAAGAATGGTAGCATCGTCTACCGTCAAGGCTCCGTGGAGCACCGAATCACGGTGTGCATCGGCGGTACCAACGGTGAGCGCATTCTTCAGCTGTGTGGTGCCGAATACACCTAGGTTACCGTCCAGATCAGTGTCACCCACGGTCACCTGCAAACCGTTATTCAGGGTTGCCAGATCATCCACCATCAGGGTTCCGCGCACTGTCGCATTGGCGGGTGTATCTTCGGTGCCAACGGTCAGGTTGTCGTTTAACTGACTGGCGCCGGTCACATCCAGACTGCTCTGCAGCGTGGTGATACCGGCTACATCCAGATTACCGTCGAGGTCGGTTTCACCAACAGTGACCTGCAGGCCATTGTTGAGGGTGGTTTTACTGGTCACGCTCAGGGTGTTTCTCAATGTGGCCGCTTCATCAACCGACAACTGCCCATAAATCGTGGCGTGGACACTGGTGTCGCTATCACTAGCGCCCAGGGTCAGTGCATCATTCAACTGCGTGGTGCCTGCAACATCGAGATTGCCGTCGAGATCTGCCTCGCCGACACTGACATGAAGCCCATTATTCAAGGTTGCTTTATCGGTAACGCTGAGCGTGCTGCCCAGCGTAGCGGCATCATCAACACTCAGGGCTCCGTGGATATCGGCATTGCTGTGGCTAAGTTCCGTACCCACCCTCAACTGGTCCTTCAGTTGCGTAGTGCCTACCACGTCCAGGTTACCACCCAGATCGGTTAACCCGCTGGAGACCTGCAAACCACTGTTCAGTGTCGTCTGGAGAGTAACATCAAGCGTGTTATTCAGCTGGGTGGCATGGGCTACCGTCAAGCTGTTGTTCAGGTTGGTGGCATCAGCAACAGTCAGGGCACCGTATAGGGTGGTGTCGTGATGCTCCTGATCGGCACCCACCGTCAAGGTGTCGTTTAACTGAGTGGTGCCCGCCACATTCAGGTTACCGTCAAGATCGGTATCACCACTGGCCACCTGCAGACCATTATTCAACGTCGCCTTTTCCGTCACCTCAAGGGTACTTTCCAGCGTGCCGGCACCTTTAGTATTCAGGGCACCGTAGAGGGTAGTATCCGCCGGATCTCCGGAAACACCGACAGTTAGAGACTGGTTTAGCTGAGTGTCACCCGTGACTTCCAGCCCCGCATCCAGGTCGGTCAGACCAGTGGTGACCTGTAGCCCATCTCTCAATGTAGCTTTGCCATCTGCACTGAAGGTACTGCCCACTCTGGCCTGACCATGGACAGTTAACTCGGTATCCGCATCCGGTTCACCGGCAATGGCCAGCCGTTCACTGACTTTCGCATCGCCACTGGTGACATTAAACCCATTCTCAATGGAAGCGCCGGAATGCATATCAGCATGGCCGGTCACATCCACACCGCTGCCCAGAGTAGCAAGACCGGAGACGCCCAGAGTGCTGTTAAACGAACCAGCGCCGTCTACAGTGGTATCACCGGCCAGCTGAGTGTTGCCACGGACACTGAACATCACACCGTCCAGTGGATTGATACCCACGTGAAGGTGGCTTTTGACCTGCCCCTTACCGTCGACCAGGATCGCATTGGCCTCTGGCGAGGCCGCTCTGGTAGTTAACCCCTGCTCCACCTGCAGAGAGGATTCTGCGGTAATACCCGGGTTGATCACCACGCCCGATTCCTGAGCTGTGAGCCAAGCCTGTCCGGATTCCTGGGCAATACGCAGCGCCACTTCCCCCTGCCCGGTTTCAATATCCAGCTGTGCCTGGGGGGTTGCGGTACCAAGACCGGTGTGTCCGCTTTCATCGACGATCATTGGTGTGCTGTCATTAACATCGTCGTCGATGCGCAATGCGTTACCACTCTGGCTCCACTGCACATGCAGTGCAGCATCCGCGTTATCAACGCCCAGAGAAAAACGACCACGATCATCCAGTTTCAACTGCAGTGCATCATTCTGATCGGTGATACTCAGAGAAGGGCGAACCCCATCCGCCACCTGACGATGCACCGCCAGCAGGCCTTCGTCAGCATCGGTACTGTTAGCCCTGACCTTGTCACCCACACTCAGGTCATCGGTAATGGCTGCAGAGCCAGCTGAAACATGATTGCTGACGGTCAGGGAATCGGCACTGGCAGCACCGGAAGCCGTAATCGTGGTGGTGTTGAAGGTATCGATAGAACCACTGTCAGCGTCGACTTCCTGTGCCGACAGCTTCTGGCCCAGTGTGACATTGCTGTTCTCAACGTTCAGGTCACCGGTAATGGTGGCGCTGCCATCAATCTTTGTCGAACCACTGACATGTAGCTTCGCTTCTGGCGTGTCAGTACCGATTCCCACCTGCTGACTGCTGTCAACATGGATATTGTCGTCCTGCTGGTTAATGCCGGATTCAATCAGGTCTTTAAAATCATCGCCGTCCGGCATCTCATTATTGGCGAATTCCTGGGTCAGATGGGTTCGGGTCTGCTTGGCCATATTTGGTACCTGTCCTTAGTTTGAGCGGTTTAAGGGGTTGCTCGGGAATCACTTTCCTTTGACCCACAGAGACACGGGGGCAAAGAAAAGCCTTTCTTTATGTCTCAGTGTCTTGGTATACAAACGGCGCAGAAGTGATTAACGGACAACACCTGAGTTTGGGTGCTGTCTTCAGGGTTACGGTTTGGTTTCTCTGGTGCGGAGGAGTGCGTGCTGATGTGATTCAGGTATTATCCACTAATAATTTGCCTGTCTTGTTCACCACAAAGACGTAGTGAGAAGTATTACTTCATTCTCATGTGTCCATGTGTCTCTGTTTGTATGTCTATGCCTTTGAGGCAATAGAGGAGCTCATATTTTCAGTGGGTTCAAGAGCGTTAGAGGCGTCGGGGTTAACCCCTAATTGTCCATAGAGTGTTTTAATATATGAGGTTGCCTCAGTTAAAACCTGTATTTTTGAAGTTTTGTCTTGAAGCGGTATTGGGAGCTTTTCTCTCAGTGTATCAAAAGCGTTGTTTATTTTCTGCATGCGCTCACGCTCCCTGTTATTGGCTGCTCTTCTTCTGTATTTTGATAACTTTGGCCTTGATTTTTCAGCTTCAATATTTCTATCTTCACTTAATTTATTCTCTCCAACTTCAATTTCAGTGACGTCAAATTGCCTGAACTGACCTTTTGGGGGATGTCTTTGCCGTAAATCGTAACCATGACTCTGCCCACAGGTTCTGGTTGAGGTATTGCAATGATAAGCTTCCACAAAATTCATCCATCAAGTGAGTTCTTATAATATAGCCAATAGGCGGGCCATAACTGGCCAGTGTTTCTTAGCTCATGGCAAGTTTGATCACCGAGCGCCAGGACAGAGTATTAATGATCACCGCCATCGGTATCATTGGCCGGGGCAATGCGAATCACCATCGGGTTGCCGCCGCCGCCAATGGTTGCCGTGCTGACCTTGCCATCGTCTGAATCGCTGTCCGGGTTGTAGTTGAGAATATCAATGGCTTCGTAGCCGATGGCCCACTGACCAATGACCGCATCCCCGGTATTGATCGCCGCCGGATCCAGTGACCACTGACTGATATCTACCAGTCCTTCAGCAATCAGGAATTCTCGGAGGTTGGCAGACAGAGCTACTGCCCGCGCCGTTCGGTAATCCTGTTCTTCCTGCGGTTTGTCACTGTAATCATCAGGCAGGTTGACCAGGGCATTGCGCCAGGCGTTATAGACTTTTTCAAAATTCGCCATGGCTTTTCGATCCAGCTCCAGCCACTTGGGTTTCAGGTGTACCGGTAGCTCCAGCTCCACCGTGCGTCGAAACAGCTGACGAAAATCGCCATCGGCCAGACGGCTGGGCCAGTTCGGCACTATCAGATAAACGACATTCGATTTCAGTTCAGGATCAAGGTCCGTAATGCCATGCCGCAGCAGGGTATCTTCCACCAGGTGAAAACCTTCGGTATTGCTGGTCGACAGCACGTCACTGGTCAGGGTGGTGAGGCCGAGCCGCCGGTAGATCCGCTGCTTCAGGCCCGCCAGATTGCCACTACCCCAGACTCTTGGGTCCGAGTAGTCACTGCCCTGCCCCCGCTGACCACTGATCATGATCTCCCGCACAAACAGGGCGCGATCTACCGCTTCTTTCAGCAACGCCATACGCTGGGTCAGCTCATCGGCACTGAGCCCGGACATGGCATGACGGTGATTAAGCAGGTCGTGACTGTAGTGACAGAAGATTTCTTCGTAACGTAATTGGGCGGCATCCGGCAACTGTTCATGACTGCGCGCCAGCAGGTGATCACCGGCCCGGCTGAGCCGCTGCAGCTGTGCCCGGCTGAAAGGGGCTTCGGTCAATGCCTGCAACGGCGGAGAGTAGTAATCGTCCAGATGCTCCCCGAGAATATCCGGCAGTTCCTGCAGTTGATGGCCACGGCCAGTCTGCGGGTTGATGGTGTCCACCGGCTGGGTGATGTGGGAATGGGGAATCTTGTCCAGCGATTGCCAGAACAGGCTCTGCTCGGCATCACTGAGATTGGCGCTGTTGAGCATTTTTTCCAGCAGCTGACTGACAGGATCCAGCCATTCGCCATCGGGCTGCCCCAGCAGCAGGCGCAGGTGTTCAATCTGCGCAAACTGGTTGCCAAGCACCTGGTCAAACATCAGCAGAAAAGCCTGCAACTGACGCACGTCACTGACCCGCTCGGCACTTTCACCCGGCGCCAGTCCCTGGGGGCCAACGCCATAAATAGAAGGCAGTTCCTGCTGCAGACTCAGATAGTTGCCAGGATGACGATAACGGCCAGGACCGTGCCAGCTGCTGTCACGTCCAGGGTCCTGCTGACCAAAGCGCAGCTGCAGAAAACGCTCAATCAACCGTTCCCGGGGAATATTGATAGGCGTTCCCTCTTTGCTGACCGTCAGAAAATTGAGGGTGCTTTCGATGTCCAGCACTGGCACCATATCGGTGATGGGCGAATACACCCAGTCTTCAAAATCCGCTTCCGAAGGCTCAGAGGTGCTGGCAATTTTCAGCTCATTAAGCTCATTCACACCACCATGGGTCAGCACCTGGTTGATCAGATCAGAGACAAAAATCCGCTCTACCAGAGCCGGGCGTTCAAGCTCACTGTCGAGCAGGTAGCCCCGCGTCAACCAGGGGCCGGTGTTCAGCGTTTCCCGTTGATGACCGGCGAGCTCAAGTTCCGCCAGTGCGTAAAAGCGCACCCGGGGGGCAATGATATTGGCCAGGCTATTGTAGATCTGTGCCAGGGTTTCTACCGGGTCGGCCTGACTGTTCAGATCAATGTTTATTTTCAGGACGGCGTCGTAAGTGTCGGTCAGTTCCAGCTGTTGCAGGTCTTCACCCAGGTTACGATGTGCCAGAAAAGCAGTCCGTACCTGCTGCGCCAGTTGTCGCTGCTGCTCGTCATTCAGCTGGCTGTCCGGAATCACCTGGATGTGCCATAGCCCGGGTTCGCGCTGAGCCAACAGGGCATTGCGAACGCCGGGCACATCCAGAACAAGGCGACGATAGTCATCTGTAGTGACCGGGTGACAGCCCAGCATGGCCGCAGGCTGGGGAAAGGCTTCTGGCTCATGGTCGCTGGCTTTGGCGATCAGATCCTCAATGGGAAAATCAAGGCGGTAGCCAAGGTCGGTGAGCACATAACAGAGGGTCTCCAGCAGTGTAATACCGGGATCGTGCAGGTTATGGTCGGTCCAGGTGTCACCGGCCAGACGCTGCAGGGTGGTCAGGGCCTCTTCGCGCAGGGCGTAGAAATCCTGTGCCAGCTCCACCGGGGGCTGGTTGGGTACTGTAAGATTGGTCATAGGGGATCCGAAAGTCGGGTTGTGCTTTGCTGCCAGGTCTTTTTTGTCACCACGAAGGTACGTCTTCTTGTTTGATCCAATCGCAAAACAAGGAACCACAATGGCATAACAACACCATGTTTTTGGAGATTACCGGCGCTGTGGACAGCAAGTAGAAAGGAGCATCTTTTGTGTCTTCATGCTTTTGTGGCTCAATACTTATCTATCTTTACCTTCTGCGACACTCACAAAGCATGGGAGCCAGAACCTTAAGTATTACACCACTTCAAAGTCGAACTCGATCTCCATTCGCCCTACGCCTTCAAAGATCTCTTCGCCTGGCGGCAGAACATTAATGGTGTGCAGACGGGCCGGTACCAGAATCACTTCTTCTGGATTGCCGAGCTGATCATCGGGCAGAATCACCGAACCCGACACCGGGCGGAACACAAAGCTTTCGTTGTCTTCATCCCACTCTTCACGCTCTGCGGTAATTTTCAGCACTCGGGCTACATAGGGGCGGCTGGAGACATAACGGGCAATGGCCGTCAGTGCAATGGCGTTTTTAAAGTCACTTTGATTACTATTCACCCAGGGACTGAGGTGTGTCACTACCTCCTGGTTGAGGGTGTAAATCATCAGGCCCTGGTCGTACCCTTCATGGAGGGTCACGGCGATACTGAAACGCACCTCTTGAAAACGAGGTGCTGTGACGGTGACCTGTGCCTGGGGTGGCACCAGGGGCTGTAAATAATCACGGATATTATTCTGCAGAAACAACGGTGCCCTCGGTTTGAGAATATCAGGATCCGTAGTGTTGGGAATCACCTGCATCACCACAGCACCGTCAGACTCTCCACGTACGCAGCGAGCCATAAACAGCTCGGGAAACTGCTCAAGCACAATGCGTTCGTAATCCCAGGACGTGATAGCACGTCCCCGATGACGCAGGCGTTCACTGACTCGGTTATTAAAGTTGCCTGATGCTTCCGGCGCCCGACCACCGGAGGATGGCAATGGTTGTGCCACCGAGGACACCGCCGGATTGTTTTCGTACAGTGCTGCAATGGTGGCCGCTGGTAAGGGATCCGGCAGATGTAGGGGTGTCAGGGCCTGCCCGGTAATTTCGGAATCCTCCGAAAACACGACAGAAACCGCCTGGGTATAGATACCGCCAAGTCGTGACCAGATGCTGGGAATGCTGCTGTTCTCGGTATCCAACGATCCCCGCAGCCAGAGCTGGTGATCACCGGCAAAAGCAGCGCTGCGACGCATATCCGCCAGCAGCTGGAAACGAATAATACCGGTATTGATCAGCCCGTTGGTGCCATCACCCAACACCATTGCCCGGGGAATATCATCCTGCTGACGGTCAGTACTGAACCGTACCCAGCCATTTTCGGTCAGGTAATCCCAGCGTACCGTGGCACCAGCCAGCCCTTCCGGACTGTCCACCGCGGCAATATCGAAGAGCATCGCAACCTCTCCGGTGTCGGGTGTATTGTCCAGCCCGATGTAGAGGTAGCCGGACTTATCCAGAGAGGGAATAAACGGATGCTCACTGGACACCCCCAGTTTTTCACTGCTGGACACCACCTGGGTACCGATGGGGTGCAGGTGCATTAACAATCGGTCGTTGTCGCCTTTGGCATTCTCGACGGTCAGTTCAGTTTCTGCCGAATAGCGGATACTGAAGTGGTCACTCAACGGCACCAGAGGCGGGTTAACCTCAATGGGGTTGTAGTTCGGCTCTGACAATTGGCTGGGTATCGATCCGGGGGCAGCAACTGGTGTTGGCTCCGGTGTATTTCTGCTGTTATAGAGCGCCTGGCTTTCTGATGGCGTCAGGAACCGGTCGCCGTCCTCGTTGAGCACGATAATATGGTCAATATAGGCGCTACTATTATGACTTCCCCGGTTTTCTTCATAACCATTGCCGGTACCTAGCCCTTTGCGGCCAATCAACATATAGGCGCCATGCTCCGAACCAGAACTTTCAACAAACTGCGCCTTGCTGCCACCACAGATTTCCACCTGAGTGACAAGGTCAGACAGCCCCCGGTTGTTTTCAGTGCCAGACCCACCGTTACCAGAATGGTGATCCGATTCAGTACCGCTGAAAATTAGGACGGGATGTCCGAAGGGAATACCCGCAAGATCATTGGCCATTTGTTGCGCCGACGTATAACTGCTTCCCGTCATGTCATATTCAAAGTGTGTCCATTGATTACTGGATGGATTTAAAGACGACACATAAAAGGTATATGCCCCACCACCGTGAAGTGAAGAGCCAGAACTGGTGTACAGCTGGGCCGTCCGGCCAGTCCCCGAATTCTCTGCAGAAACTACCCGATACCAGACTATATTCCGAACAGACTCCCAGAGCGCTTTCTGCTCAAGATAAGCGTCATATGCCGCTTCCTGGGAGATGTAATTATTTAGATCGTTATGGTAGTCGCTATCCTCCTGCACAGAAGGCAACTTCTGCTGATAACGAATCAGGTTCTTACTGTTTTCGGTGGCCGCCCAAGTCAGTACCTTGTTGTAAAGCGTATGACCAAAATCCGCATTTTCCAGCGACACCTGATACCAGAATGGCCACTCTCGGGGCTCGGGGCTCTGGATGGGTAGGTCGCGAAAAAGTGTCCAGTTCAAACCAGCCGGATACAGGTTGCTATCACCTGCCACGGTACGCTGGATGACTGAACCCGGACTATCGCCATATAAGCTTGAGTTACTGGTGTTTCCCCAGGGTGAGCCGAGGCTGACCTGAGGCTCCGGCCAGCTTCCCTTATCGCCTGTGAGGTATTCACTGTAGGCTGAAAAGTAATCTTGAATATCGTCCGGCTGGTTGGCCCAGTCAATCTCCACCGATAATGACGACAACGGCTTAACCGCCAGCTCCCCATGGGTGAACTGGAAGTTGGAGCCAATGCGCGGCTGGGAGCCAAACAGTTCCATCGGGCCACCCGGATCCAGCGGTGCCAGATCATTGCGGATCAGCACCTGTTTCAGCCCGTCAACCTCGACTCTCAGTTGCACTCGGTCCAGCGCGATCTGCTTTAACAACTGGTACTGGGAGTAACGCTGGCTGGCCGGATCCGCTTTCAACGTCAGCTGGATAAACGGTGCGGTAATCCGCTGCGAAACCGGCTCCGGTACGGGGGCCACCGGGGGAAGCAGCGCATCAAGCGATAGCGTTACGGTCGCCGTCGTGCCACTACTGGCTAGAGCAACCTGTTCGGAAGTCAACACTACCGAGCCATCGGCGGTGCTAAGGGCAATATCAAACAGGTCAGTCAAGGTGTCAGGAAAGTCGCCACCGGTATTCAGGCTGCGATGAAAGGTCACTGTAATCGTACGATCACCTTCGGATAACCAGAGCAGTGGTGATGTCAGTACCAGGCCGATCTGTGGACGGCTCTGCCGCTGGTCAGGATCTTCCTCGTATTCACTGACCTCACCAAACGTCAGGGCACCCCCTCCAGGAAAGGTTAATCCTTGATCCAGACTGACAAGCTCAGTGCGCAGAAACCCGGTGTCGTTATTCTGGGTGTCCAGTCCCAGGGTTCGAAGACTGGCCACCTGAGCGAAGTTAATAGCGGTGGCTTCCGAGAGCGAATAGAGTCGTTTATTGCCCTCAGCATCGTCACCCCCATCAAACAGGGTTCCGGCAGGCAGGGTCTGTAGCTGAGCCCCCTCTTCCAGGGTCAGCACCAAATGAGCGGTGTCGCCCTGGGCGGGTTGCTCAGAAAATCCAAGAACCTGTCGGTAGTAATACGTCAAATGCCGTTCAGTAATCCGGCGAAATTGATCCTGTGGATGTCGGAGCAGCTGCAGAAAGGTCAACAGCAATGCGCGATCAGGGGATGCTGCCCGCTGTTTGACCGCATCGGAGATGCCCGGCTGCTGCTCCAGCCAACGTTGCCACTGCTCCAGACCTTCCGGTTCATTCAGCAGGTTCTGCCAGTCGCCATTGACGTCGCTCGGCGTATAAAAGCGCAACCACGCAGCAAATGCCCGAAGGTACTCCAGCCATTGGCTGGTGCTGCGCTCTTCCACCGAGAAACTGTCAGGGTTCAGGTGTTCTGGCTCGCGCTGATTCTGGCGGGTGCCTGAGGCAAGAAGATGGGTATTCTGTGTCGTACTCATGAGGGCATGAATTTCATGTTGGTGGTGATGAACTGACCCTTGCCGGAATACTTCGGTGTACCGTCAGGCACTGGCCCACTCGGGGTCGGCTGCTGGGCAGGAGCCGTGACCTCCATTACCGCATCAAACTGGGCCCCCTTGAGAATGACTTTTTTGCCATTCATTAACTTCTTTGACAGCTGATCACCGGCCAGGGCATTAATTTTCAGCAGCCCCATACCAGGAATGCAGTAAGGACCGGCCATATAGGGAATGGGCATCTGTACATTCGCTTCATCCCCTTCGAGGCACACGGGCTTGCCCATCACGGTCATGGTTCCACTGCCGCTAATGGGAATCATGGCTGGCGCCAGCAGCATCGCTGCGCCCTGGGCAGGCAGGAACTGAACCTGGTCGCCGGTAATGATTGCAGAGTCAGCCATCAGGTACGTTGCTCCTGCAGGTAAAAGGGATAAACATAGTTATCACGGGCGTTGGTGGAGCGAATCACATAAGCGACGCTGATCTTCAGCATACCCTCCGCACCTTCACTGGCATCGACATCCACCCGTTCCAGGTTGATGCGCGGTTCCAGCCGGTCGATGGCATCGGTCATGCGCTCACTGAGCATGGAGAGGCTGTCGTAGTCGAGGCTGGTGAACTGGTATTCAGCGATGGGTGTACCAAACCCGGGTCGCATAATGCGCTCACCCAGGGCTGTACCCATGAGAATACGCAGCGACTGACGAATGTCCTCTTCGCCATCCACCATTTCAGGGCCTGTGCCAGGAGTAATAAACCGAGGCGGAAAGTGCCAGCCCCGGCCAGTCAGCTGGGAGTCGCTCATGGAAAAACTCTCTTATTGAATTTCTGTTTTCGCGGCCTTAATGACGCAGTTACCACTGGCTTCCACCGACACGTCGGCGCCGGCCTTGAGAATAGCCTTGCCCCCCGGTTTCAGGGTGACGTCCTTGTCGCTCTCAAGCACTACTTCCTTGTTCAGTGTCAGGGTGTTCTTGTCCTGACTCAGCAGCTGCCCATCCTTCTCCGACAGCACCGTGGAGACTTTGTCGCTGGCAGTCAGGCTGATTGTCTTTTCTTTCTCATCAAACAACAGGGTCAGGGCATCTTTGGTGATGATCAGACCACGCTGTTCCAGCTTTTTATCATGCTCCAGGGGCGGTTTGTTCTTGGGGTTATGCATACTGCCAAGAATGACCGGCTGGCGGGGATCATCATCACACCAACCCAATATCACTTCGTCATTGGGTTTTGGTGGCAGGAATAACCCAGCTTCGGCTGTTGCATAAGGAGCACCGAGGCGCGCCCAGAGAATGTTGTCTTTACTGCCAAACGCAGGCACCAGTACCGGGAAACGGAACTGGGCGTCGGGGTCATCCTTGTAGGCCTGAACCTGACCGATCAGCAAGCCACGAACCCTGGGTCCCTGCTTGTGCAGGCCTTCGAAAAAGCGTGTGCGAGTAATGGGCAAACCAATAGTAAGCGTGGTGATCCAGCCATCGTTATCCACCCGGTGAGTAACGCCAGTCACCATGTACTTACCGTTGAACAGGGCACCAAAGTCTTCCAGCTCTACGGTATCACCGGGTACCGCTTTAATACCCTGAAGCGACAGACTGCCCCGGTAGCGATCCAGTTCACGGTACACCAGTTCAGCGGTACTCCAGCTGGTGAGTTCACCGGCCTGCAGCATACTGCCGGCCATCGTCGCCCACTCCTTTCGCCCCAGAGCCTTGGCGGCAGTGGCCGGTTTTTCCTTACCACCGGCAATATTGGTCGGGGCCGTACCCTTGGCGGGACTTTCCGTCTTCTGGTCTTTGACGCTCCAGGCAGAAGCGGAGACTTTCTCCAGTGCATTGGTATCATCCAGATCAAGACTGACCTGCTTGAACTGGTCGATTTTCAGCTTGTGATTTTCGCCTTTGATTTTGCCTGGCTCATCAATAGTGGCCCCTTCCAGCCCGGGCATCAGCAACAACCCATTCGCCTCGGTCAGATATTTGATATACGACCATGCACTCTCGTCATACACCGCCAGCTGAGTGTGCTGTACTTTGGTGGCGGCCACCGCCTTCGCTTTAGCACCACCATCGGTGATCAGCTTCTTAATGATGTCCCCGTCTTTGCTTTTCTCCGGAAACACCTTTGTGAGCCGGGGCTCCACCAGTTTGATCAAATCACCGTGTAATTGCAGGGTCAAAAAAGCACCGGCGGTGGAGGCTTTCAGGGATTGACCGGTTATCAGGCCTTTGAACAGGGTGACTTCGCTGGCTTTATCACTGACAAAACTGGCTTTGATTTCCACTTCTTTGCCCGGCGCCAGTTCCGCTTTCGGGGAATACTCCCATTCACCGGTGGCGGTGTTGCCATCGGCCACCAGCAGAGTGGCGCGGGGGATTTCATGGCACTGCCAGGACGCTTCCACCGCCACCACTCGCAGTGCAGGTGTCAGCTCCTTGCCTCCGGCGGTGACTTTTACATTAACTGCCGACATCGTCTTCCCCTGTGTTATTCACCCACTGGTGGAAACACCAGTGTTGACCCTGTTTTAAGACGACGAATGCTGTCCAGTCCATTGACCCGGGCGACGGCGATCATGTACATCGGATCCTTGTAGATTTCCCAGGTTTTGTAGGCCAGGTTATCGCTGGCATACACCACCCGTGTGTGGGTCAGATCCGGTGAGTTTTTGCCCTCTTTCTTTTCCAGCGCCTTTGGAGCCAGGCTTTCCACAAAGGTGCAGGTGACTTCAGCAGCCAGTGGCTCACCATCAAGCCCGACGATGTTATAGGTGATGTCCATCTCTTCCAGCACGCCGTAAAACGCCCCGGATTTGCTGTCCCCCATGGCCATTTCGCCCCATTTGAGCAACAGATAGCGTGGCTCGTGGGTCGTGCCTTCCATGGCGTACATCAAGTCGGTGAGTGCCTGCACCCACTCTTTCATGGGCTTCTCTTTCTTGCCCGTGGTGAAGGAGATGATGTCCTGATAGAGAGTGGTGTCGTGCTGAAAAGTAACGGTCATACGGGCACTTTCGCCACCTTCATAGCTGGCGGTGCCACTGGATGTATTAATCGCGTCGTCTGATTTGAACTTGTTGACCAATTTTACCTGCAGGCTTTCTGCCTTATAAGGCAGTTTCATCTCCTTTTTGCCGGCACTGCGCTCCGCATCGGTATAGCTTTCCAGCACCATAGCGGCCTGACTGCCCAGCAGGGTTCCGAGAATACTCATGATTACCACCTTTTGGCATCAAGGGCCCGTTGCAACAGTTCCACCACCACCGGTGACGGCACCGAAGCACTGGAGGCCGGTGGCTCAGATTGCTTGCGGGATGATTGACGCCGGTCGCGTACTTTGGCGTTGACGTTCAGCTGATCGATAAGAATGGGCATAATGATTCGTTTTAATGAGTCTCAGTTAGCCAACGGCACAGGGACGGGAATCAGGGAGGAGTAACTGTAGGTCATGGACTCAATCATGACGCTGTTTTCCTCGCCATTCAGCTCTCCCCACTCCAGGCCGGTGAGATACGCCTTGTGCACCACCCAGGCCTGCAGTGGATAGGGAATGTCTTTGTCGCTTAACAACACGACCAGGATTTCCGTCTGCATAAGGCGGGAATTCCAGAAGGCCTGTTCCAACAGATGGGTAGCCTGCAACGGTGTGGGCAGACGGGGCATTCCCCGCTCCAGCACCAGATCACGGCGGTTGACTGAGGGCTTAAGCAGAAAGTTATCCCGGTCTTCACGCAACTCACGGGTCAACTTTAACCCGGATATCTTCTGAAAACGCATATCCAGAGGCATGATCTGCGGCACCAGTCCAGTCATCAGGACCGCCGCAAACCGGTAACCCGGCAGCGGTGGCAAGCTACCGGTGATGAAGTCACCGGCGATATCCAGCGCGGACATTTAAGCGAACTCCAGTTGCACGTCATCTGCCCGAAGCTCAAGGGTCTCTACGGCCACTTCGTTGGAGTTACCATCCAGTGTCGGTGCAGTCAGTTTGGTGGGGAAGGCGCCAAGCACCTTCCAGGTCACCAGTGGGTCGCCACCTTCCTTGTCAATCAGGGAGATCGTGATGTCCTTGCGTTCGCCATAGTTCAGTTTGGTTTTGCTTATCCAGTCCCACAGCTCTGCTTTGCCAAGCATGATGCCGCGCTTCAGAGTAATGTTGGTCTCGGTAGCCATGCCGGGCATGTGCCTGGTACCCAGGCCATCTTTGTATGTGATGGGTTCGTACTCGACATCCAGACCGCTGACTTCCGAGAAAGTCATCGAGTCATCATCACCCAGGGCGACCACAAATCGGTACGCGGGCAATGGGTAGGCAGAGTCAAAGGTTTCTTTATCAGCCATGATCGGGTTCCGTCGTTTTTTTGATCCAGTAAATAGCCCCGCCGGAGATAACTGGCGGGGTTAAGGTAGACAGTTGGATTTTTTTCACCACAAAAACAAAAAGTCTTTTCCTGATGAGCTTCGTGATCTTTGTGGTTCTACTGCTTTGCCAACCTTAATTAGCTACCGGCGATGGATTTATGGGAGAAGGTCAGCACTATGAACTCTGCTGGGCGCACTGCGGCCATCCCGATTTCTATGCTCATAATGCCGTTATTGATGTCGTCTTCCGTCATGGTCTGGCCAAGGCCCACATTGACGAAAAATGCCTGGTCTGCAGTGGCACCAAACAGAGCTCCCTGCTTCCACAGGCTTTCCAGGTAACTGCTGATCATGGTGCGCAGCTTCAGCCAGGTCAGCGGCGTATTGGGTTCAAATACGGCAAAGGCTGTGGCCTTTTGCACCGACTCTTCCACCATATTGAATAAACGACGGACAGGGACATAACGCCACTCGTTATCATTACCGGCAAGAGTCCGAGCTCCCCAGACCAGATTGCCCTTATCGGTAAAGGCACGGATGGCATTCACCGACTTGCCAGAACTGTGAACGTTCATATCCATCTGATCGTCGTTGGTGATCTTACGGGTTGGGCGGTCAACACCAGCAAGAGTCACATTAGCGGGTGCTTTCCAGACGCCACGGTCCCGATCTACCCGGGAATAAACACCCACGATTGAGGCTGCAGGTGGCAACTGCATGTAATTACGGGACAACGCCGTTTTCAGCATGGCGTGTTCCGGCTTGCCTTCGAGAGTATCCATGGCAACACCGCCAAGCATCACCTGACTCTCGTCGTAACTTCGTGGCGTTGCTACCACCAGGTTCGGGTAATACGTTGCGCCGTACTTGCGGTAATCCGAGGCCAGCTCATTACGCATAGACGCCAGGTCATCCGCCATTTTTCGTGTGTTAGCCGGTGTCATCGGGTCAAAGGTGTCGATCACATCAATCACCGCAAACCGGTCCTGATTATCATTACATTGCTGGAGTGCCAGCTCCCCCAGATCGTAATACTGACCATGGTCGGCTACTGCACTCATACGTCCAATGGCATCGGACTGAACCAATAGAGTGACTTCATCCACTTTTGCTACTTCATCCAGAGCCCTGGCAAATGCATTTTTCTCATCGGACGCAGTAGGACTTTCTTCGTTGCCATCTTCGTCATGATAAGCACCGACACTGACCACATAACAGGCGCCGCCACCATTGGCAAAAAACTGCGCCATCATATGATAGAGAATGAATTTAGCCACCGTGTTGGCTACGGGCTGCATTTTCACGCTCAGCAGATTACCATGCTCATCTTCCACCCGATTAAAGTCGAAGGCCTCCAGGTAGGGGCCGCCAAACCATTTGGCGTATTCCACCATGGAGGTGATCCGCATGGGCTTGTTCACCAGCGTTTTATTGGCACCATAGCTGACTTTTTCAGTACGTCCGATAAACGCGGGGATTGCCGTGGCCACTTCAGCCACCGACGGGGGAAATATGGATTTTTCCTGAACGTAAACGTTCGGTGTTTTATATTCAGCCATTATCTCAGTCCTTTAAGCGTACCGCCCTGCCGCTGGGCAGAGCAGTATGGGAATGGGTATCAACCGGAGGTCATGCAAATTCAATCTGTACGTCGTCCGCCCTCAGCTCCAGTGTCTCAACCGCCACTTCGTTGGAGTTACCGTCAAGGGTTGGAGCTGTCAGTTTGGTGGGGAATGCGCCCAGAACTTTCCAGGTCACCAGCGGGTCGCCACCTTCCTTGTCAATCAGCGAAATAGTGATGTCCTTGCGTTCGCCATAGTTCAGTTTGGTCTTGCTGATCCAGTCCCACAGTTCTGCCTTGCCGAGCATAATGCCGCGCTTAAGGGTAATGTTGGTGTCGGTCGCCATACCGGGCATGTGCTTGGTGCCCAGGCCATCCTTGTAAGTGATCGGTTCGTACTCCACATCCAGACCACTGACTTCCGAGAAAGTCATCGAGTCATCGTCCCCCAGGGCCACTACAAAGCGATACGCGGGTAATGGATACGCAGAGTCAAACGTTTCTTTATCAGCCATGATCAGGCTCCGTCTTTATTCGAATCGGTGGGTAACACCTGCCAGAAAGGTTTGGTCAGCAGGCGTTGTTTAGAGGTACTGGCGGACAGAGCATGTGTTCACCACAAAGTCAGAGGAGACTTGCGGTTCCATACTGCCCAAACAGAATTAGCTGGAAATGGATTTGTGGGAGAATGTCAACACGATGAATTCCGCCGGACGTACCGCCGCCAGACCGATTTCAATATTCATCACACCGTTGTTGATATCATCTTCAGTCATGGTCTGACCGAGGCCCACATTGACGAAAAACGCCTGATCTGCGGTAGCACCAAACAGGGCACCCTGTTTCCATAAGCTTTCGAGATAACTGCTGATCATGGTGCGCAGCTTCAGCCAGGTCAGTGGTACATTGGGCTCAAATACCGCAAACCCAGTCGCCTTTTGCACCGACTCTTCCACCATATTGAAGAGACGACGGACGGGTACATAACGCCACTCGTTGTCGTTACCGGCCAATGTACGGGCCCCCCAGACCAGAGTGCCTTTACCGGTGAAAGCGCGGATGGCATTGACCGACTTACCGGCCAGTGTATCCACGTTCATATCCTCCTGTTCACTATTGGTAATGGTACGTACCGGCCCCAGAACACCAGACACCCCGGCATTCGCCGGCGCCTTCCAGACACCACGAGTGCCGTCTACCCGGGAATAGATTCCGGCCATGGCGGCTGCCGGAGGAAGCACCATTTTATTGGTCCCCAGGGCTGTTTTCAGCAATGAATGTAACGGGGTACCCCCATGATCACTCATGGTAAACGTACCTTCCAGATCCACATCCGGATCCTTTTTGCCGGTTATTTTGACGGTAACCATGGACTCATCGTAATAACGGGGGGCATTCACCTGCAGGTAGGGATAATAGGCGGCGCCATACTTCAAGTCTTGTGTGACAGCATTTCTCATCACACCCAGATCTTCACCAATACTCTTGTTGACACTATCACTGCTGCTGTTTGGATCAAAACTGTCCAGTGCATCAATAATGGTGAAACGATCCTGATTCTTACGACACTGGTTCATCGCACTCTGGCACAGAGCGTAATAATCACTGGCACCAAGCCGAATCGCATCGGACAACACCAGCAGTGTTACTTCATCTACTTTGGCGATTTCTTCCAAGGCAGCACTGAATGCACCTTTTTCACCATTCTGGTTATTGGCATCGGAGAGGCCCGTTTCATCATAGTCGCCAATACTTACCACATGGCAGGCACCGCCCCCATTTGCAAAGAAGTGTTCCACCATGGGGTAAAGTAAATGAGAAGCAACGGGTGCCAAGGTTTCATTACCACCGCTACCCAGACCAATTGTCTGTAGATCGACACTGGTAACAAAATCCACCAGACTGTCCTCGGTTGCGCCACTGTCCAGCAGCGTATCGACCGAAGCACTGAAGTGAAAAGCCTCCCGACTGGGGCCGCCAAACAATGAGGCGAACTCCACCATGGAGGTGATGCGCTGGGGAATATTCTTTAACTCGCCAGAGATCTGTGTGCGACCGATAAACGCCGGAATGGCAGTCGCCACTTCAGCAACCGATGGTGGAAAAATCGATTTTTCCTGAACATAAACGTTCGGTGTTTTATATTGAGCCATCGTAATTTCCTGTTTTCATTCTTATACCAGTGCCTATTGGAATCCCCTTGCTGGTCTGTCAAGGAGATACCAATAACCACATGGCGTTCAGGAATGAGGTACGGAGGAATCCATTGGCCACCGGCTCCCGTTATCTCTGAAGGGAGCAGAGAAACGGGAGCACAGCCGGAGTCCAGGGAGTGAGCCATCATCAGGGGGGATGATGTGACGTAACCAAGTGGAGTGGGAATTTGGCTACGTTATAAATTTTATAGTCCAAAGCAGGGGTCATTCACAACACCCTGGGAGAAATAGCGACACAGGCTGTGTAAAGGATGTCCACCGTCAGCGATACCGTTGAAAACAAGGATCCTGATATAGCCGTCCTGAAAGACAGATTCTATCTTTCAATGTAAATACCGGCACCACACACAGCCTCCTGGCAGACAGAACAATCTGTGGCATATCAAACAGACCATAAAAATAAAACTGTGGTTCATTATTTCGCAGCATTTCTCTTTTAATACCTTCTTTTATTAGGCAAAAAGAAAGAAAACACCTTGAGATAATAAAAACCGGTGAGCAAGGTACTGTGGCAAGAAAACCCTGACATGTGGCAACAAAGCCATATCCTGTGGCAGGCATAAATTACAGTTTGCAAAGAAAACAGACACTTGCTGGAAAAAATCACACCACCACAGAAAAAAAGGTCTCACTTCACTCCCAATAACTGGCTACTCCACCCCTGTAACCAGACTATCAAATGCCTCCGGAGGCTCATCATCAAGCATATGATTTGATAAATATAATTACCGGCTTTTATTTTTTAGTATTTAAATCATGAGATTATGTCAGGGTCAGAATGATCTTTATCGGAGCAACCATTAGCGGCAATGCCAATGACAGTGAGTGGTGTGCAAAATCAATATAACCGAGACAGCCAGGGAAACGGAAAGAACAAACACAATAATTGATAACCATCTGAAAAACATGAAATTTATATAATCCCCACCGAATATCCGGCACTCTCCAAGTCCAAAACCGGCCTTATAATTCTTTAATGACAACGACAGCCAGTGGGTAGGCAGGCAGACAAAATGTGGCTCTTTACTTAGACCAACGTAACTTTTGTCATTTTTCACGGTCTAAAAAGTCAGTCAATCATTCACAGGAAGTGGTCGCGATGTCCCTAAAGCCCTGTTTAAGCCGAGTAATATTAATAATCAGTGTTCTGCTGCCAGTAGGAACGTTTATTCCTGGAAGCAGTCTGGCTACCGCTGATCTGGCCCCCGTTCAGGTAGAGGCTTCTTTCAGCATTCCCCCATATCTGCAAAAAATTCTCCCTCATCAGCTGATAAACTACCTAGCCTACTCTATCGCTGAAAAACAGTGGCCATGGCTCAAGAATCATTTAATCAGTGACTTCATTGATAAAAATAATATTGATATGAGTGAAGCTCTTTATGAACATCCTGAACATTATCGAACCTTCAATGACTTCTTTACGCGCCCACTGAAAAAGGGGATTCGCCCACTTCCTGAAGACCCAACGCTGATCAGCAGCCCAGTAGACGGTACTATCAGCCAGATAGGCCTGATTGAAAACGGCCAGATTATTCAGGCCAAACAACATAACTACAGCCTTACAGCATTACTTGCCGGTAACAAAGAGCTGGCCAAAACATTCAACCATGGACTGTTCAGCACTATTTATCTGTCACCAGGTGATTACCACCGTGTCCATATGCCCAACAACGGAAGACTTAAACAAATGATCTATGTACCCGGGTCTTTGTATTCAGTCAATCAAAAGACTACAAATAGTATCCAGGGGCTATATGCTCTTAATGAGCGGGTGATCAGCATTTTTGATACAGAGTACGGAGAAATGGCTGTCATTATGGTCGGAGCAATGGTTGTTGGCAGTATGGAGACAACCTGGGCTGGGCAGGTAAAGTCGAAATCACGACAAATTACCTGCAGATCTTATGAGAATAAAAACATTTACCTTGAGCGTGGTGATGAGATGGGCCTGTTCAAGTTAGGTTCAACCGTGATCGTTCTTTTTGCCAATGCTGATATAAACTGGCTTGAATATCATCAATCAGGACATAAGATTAAAATGGGGCAAGCCTTGGGAAAACCAGAATAACAACTAACGATTCCCTCTAAGCTCATTCTGCCAAGTGTAGGTCTTCATATAACTGCGAAGCACTCTGTTGATCTGGTTTTATTGTTGTTAAAACGAGTTAGCCAGATAGCATTCTCGATTAATTGAAAGCGCCATCTTACCTGAGCTGATGTGATCAGCCATCAGCTCATTACACCGACATTGATTTCGCATGTTTTAGGTTCTATTGATAACAACACAATCTTTTTTTAGTGAGCAACAGCAGGAACCACCATTTTTTTATGACAATATTATAAAAAAACGCCTATCCCGATCAAAATTCAAACAAAAATAAAGCAAAAAGCATTTTTTAATGATTTCCAGGAAACAGTGTTGTACATTGTTAACATTAATAACAATTATTTATACATCACTAAATGAACCATTTCAGTGAAAGGCTCTCTCTCCTGCTGGCAGGACGGAAACTCTACCCATGGGTCACAGCCATGGGGGCTTCAAGAGGAGCCGCAGAAAACATGGGGAAGGGGAATATTCCCGGGCCGGAAATCCTAAAAATGATCCGCAAACGTGAGTGCATCAGCATTGGCTGGCTGGTTGCGGGTGATGGCGTTCCTTTTCAACTTGAGAATTGCCAAGGCCCTGATGACCTTGAAAACATGCTCAACAATGACGTTAAAACATCAAACGAGCCAGTATCGCTGCACTTTTTTACCGATGGTCAACGTTTGATGTTAATTCAGAGTGTCCCTGGAAAGTATGAATACAAAGAAAAGCAGATCCCTTATCAGCATTACCGCATGATCCCAGTTCCCATCGCTCAAGAGACTGCCGCCGTCGTACGCCGTCATCACATGCGAAACCCTGACCAGAGCTTCCATGAGCATCGGATTACACAAACTCAAATGGTCTCATTACTCGATGGCCAACTTGGCCCATACCAGTTACTGGGGGATAAAAACAATGCTCCCATGCTGGTTCCATTTAGAGGGCTGTCATCAACCGATGCCCTGTTTCAGGAACTGCTGGACAACCAGCCAATGGAGCAGAATGCGACCATATCAACCCAGCTTATGCGCTCAGTTATCCAATGTGTTGACGATACGGCCTTTGAAGAAGGAATAAATTTGAGTATCGAAGAACGTGCAAGGGTGTATACCGCCATCTACCGCCATGCACAACGGGCAGGAGTACTCGCTGATCAGTTAGACAGCAACAGCATCGTTACCGCTCTGGAATTGCGATAACCCGAAGGAGGTATCCCCTCCTTCTTTGATCATTGACCTTTCTCATTTTACCGCTTTGTACATCCATCATACTGCTGCTGCCACTGAATAGTGGCCACCTTACAGCGGCAGCAAGCAGCTAACCTCTGTTCAGGGTCTTGTATCTTCCAGGCTTTTAACCACTGAAGAAGAATCAGGCTAGCCGGGCATAAGGTGCCCTGATTCTGCGTCCGTTCCAACAGGCTCTCTTGATGCAGCATAAAGAATAACGACCTTGTTATTAACGATTGGATTAAAAACAAACAGTTATAAACTCTCTCATCAGTTTCAAGGGTTATTCATCACTTCCCTGCTACCGGTCATTATGATTCCAGCTCAACCGGAAAGACAGGGCAAGATTCCAGCTGAGCGGTATATGAAAGACAAGCAGAGACGAGCGCGTGCTGCCAGAGAAATGGCTGGATACACCGTAGCCGAAGTAGCCAGACTCCTTGGAAAAAGCATCAGTACCATTCATGCCTGGGAAGCAGACAATGGTGCCTGCCCCCGAAACCTCGACGATTTGATTTCACTCTGTCGTCTTTATGCATTACTACCGACTGGTATCTGGAAGGCAGGGAACCTATTTTCCGCAACGACGCTCCCGCTGGTAGAAACCCAGAATTTGAAGCGATCCATCATGGAGTCCGATGCCTCAATCATCAGCAGAGGAGAGCAATAATACATTTACTGACCGTACTGGGAGGAGAAGAGGTTCATATTCCCTGATAACTTCAGGGCGTACATCTGGAAACATTTGCTGATAACAAGAGCCTTTTCATTATAGTACGGTCATCAGGCAACATTTTTTTCATCAATAAAGTCTAATGTCAAAAGAACAAACCTGGTTTATGCATTAATTAACTAACTAACAGTACCTATCAAGTCTTCACCTTCGCAATGTTCATTGAACACATAATGAATAACATAGCCCTTCTCTCCAGCAGATTAAGGAAGATGATAATTCGGTAGCCGACCAGACCTCAAGAGATTTGCAGCGCATGCCTATAATAGGCTCGACTTATCATCAGGAAATAACATCTCCATGCACTGCCTTGCCAGAATATTCTGCCCAGTTTCAAACCGAGATATCACAGCTCCAGAGTCAGACGATATCAACTGCCTGGATCACACAACTCTTTGCCAACCCATGGCACGCTGCAAATGCTGGACTAGTAACACTTTCAGGACCGTTTCCTGTTGCAGCAGTGACGGAGAAGGAGAATTAAACATGCATGAAGCCGAGAGAGAAAGACAAACAGACAATAAAAACATATTGAGAAGGACTGCGAGCCACAGAGATATTTTCAAGCCGGATAATGATATGGAAGAAAACCCGGGCATTGATAGGTTGCACAGAGATTCATCACTTCAGATATCCACCATCAATTCCTGTAGCAAAGCATCAAAAGCACGCGTTTTACGGCATGAAGCTGATACTGATAACGTACAATGCAAGGATACATCCAGCACCGCATACGCTGATGTATGGTTATGAAGAGAACCTGAACGTTTTACAGCTGCTTTACTGCTCCAATTAATACCATTTTTAACCTTATCAAACCGTTGAATAAACAGAAGAATAGCCTGAATGAATGACCGAAAAGGGCTATCAAGCAATGAAATAGAACCGTTACGAAAAATGCCCCTGAATGTTTCAGGGGCATTGAGCATTACCGATTCAAATACAGTCAGTGGTTCACTCAATACTGACTCATAAAACAACTCACAAAAAAGACTTATTTATTTAGGGAGTTGGGGTTGTTTCCCAATGAGACTGAACGCCTGCTGACCGCCTGGTCGAGTATCACCGAGTATACTTTCAGTTGGGGAAGTACGGACACCCATTAGCTCTTGAAGTTCATGATCGAAGGTACCAGTCCGTGTGGTCCCCATTATATCTCGGACTTCTTCTTCCGTATCCGTTCCCATATTCTCAACCTGATGACCCAGGTCACCGCCTGCTCTTAAAGACATACCTGGTTTATGTTGTTCTAAGTCCGGAGAATCCTTGTCCATAACCACACGTAAACGCGCAGGATCAAGTTCAGGAGTCCGCGCAGCTCCATAATACGTCTGTGTCATATGAGGCTCTGTAGTATGTTCTGAGCGACCAAATGACTGCTGCTGGGTTACCGTTACCTCTTCTCGTCTTGTTGTAACAACCTCCTTCTCAACAAGGACATCCTCTCTGCCGGCAGTAGAACTCATGCTTAGTGCAGCAGAAGTATCACGAGCAAGAATTTTTGCTTTAGATTCCAAAGATGCATACCTTGAAGCTTGTTGTCCATTACCTGTGTCATAATTTTCAAATGTTCCTTGTACCTCCTCCATATCTGTCAAAAGAGTTTGCAAACTTTGATCCATTTGTATCCTCTCTTTTAACTTGCTAACAACCTGATCAATTTGACGCTGAATCTTAGCTCCATTTTCAGAATTCATCTGAACCTCTTCTTGAAAATTCGTAACCTCAATTGCTAAATCATTAGCTCTAGTGTTGAGCTCCTTCAACTGCTGTAGCGCCTCACTACTCGCCTGCTGGTGGCCAGTAATTATCATGCCCTGCTCACGAATTGTTTGAGCACTCTGCTGAAGCTCAATATCCTTTTCATGCAGACTACGTTCAAGACCCTCACTCTCTTGCCGTGCCTGCCCCATGCTTTCAGCAAACTGCCGCTCCATACCTTTCACGGTTTGTTCATGCTCCACTTCCTTGGCTTGCAAATCTTGCTTAAGATCAGAGATTTGACCTTGTAACTCTCGAATAGACGCATCCTTAACCGATAAGTCTCCTTTAAGCGCATCCAGTTCTCTCTTATCAGCGCCTCCCTCTAGTTCTCTCACATGTCGTTCAAGCGTTGTCTTCTCGCTTCTTACCTGCTCAAGTATTGCAGTATGTCTGGTAATCTGAGTTTTTAACTGAGTCGTCTCTGTATGATGATTTTCATGAAGCTGTTGCAGCTCATCATGATGTGCCTTTTCCTGATGAGCCAATTGACCTTTGATAGCTTGATAATCGCGCTTTAACTGGCCGTTTTCTCTATTCAGCTTTTGAGAAAATCTTTCCTCTTGAGTTAGCTGATCTTGAACGGATGCATGGGTCTCCCTTTCACGCCCTAACAGACCTTTTGTGGATTCAAGATCTGCTGACAATTTCTCAGCAACGCGTTTTTGTTCTGATGTGGCAAGCGTCTGCTCAGCCAATGCTGACTCAGACAATCTAAGTTTCTGTACCAAATCAGAAATTCGCGCATCCTTAGCTTCCAATTGCCCTGATAACCTGGTCATACGTTCACTGGAAATACCAGCATTAGTTTTGGCTGTATTGAGTTCACTTTCAGTACGTCCAAGTTCAATATCTATCGCCTGCCGTTCATCCATCAGTTTTTTTAGCGCACCCTGAGCCCTGGTAAAGAGACGGACATTGCCTTCATTTTCACTCGTCATCTCTTGGAGTCGACTTTTCAGGTCTTCTATTTGAGTTTGTTTAACATCACGTTCAATGCCCAACTTATTAACCTGCGTCGTTAAGCTGTCCACCTTCAATAGTGTTGCTTCCAACGTTTTTTCACTTTGCTCAAGTGATAATTTCAGTTTCCCAGCCTCATTCTGCGCTTGACCCAACGCACTCCGGTGGGTTGCCACCTCCAGTTGTAAACCTGCATTATCAGATTTCGCCTTGGTTAAATCAGCTAAGACTCCTCCCAATGTTGCTTCATCTCGACTGCGCGCTTCCTTCAGCCCCTTAATTAGGCCTTCATTGCTTTGGTTTTCTGTCGTTAGCCTCGCATTGCTCGTTTTTAAATCACTTATCTGACCTTGCATATCATGAGCGTACCGCGTCAGCTTTTGATTCTCAGATGTCAAACCCTGATTAGCACTCTCTTGCCGCCGAGCTGTCAACTCAAAACTAGTCGCCTTGGTATTAGCAGTAGACAATTGAGCTTTAAGTTCTTTAATACTCTTCTCATTTTCTCCCAATTGAGTTGTAAATTGCTGAAGGATCTCTTCTAGCCCTTTTTTAGCTGTCTCTGAGGTTTCAAGCTTTTGTTCTGAACTGGCAAGGTCAGCTTCCAACTCTTTAAGTTTCGCTAACGCTTCTTTAGTAACGGTGCTGGCTCTTTCACCAAATTTATGAAATTGTACATTTTCCTGTGCAAATTCGCCGTGCTGCTGAATGATTACTTCCATTCTATCGGTGAAAGCTGTTAAGGCATCACGACTTAAACTGGGTTTATCGCTTAGTTGTTGTTGTAAACCAGCAATTTCAGCACGCAGCTGAGTATTTACATCCAAAACCTTGCCGGCAATAGTAACGTTTTCTAAGTAGGCTTGATTTCTCTCCGATGTTGCCTGGTTTAACAACCCTGACTGATGATGAGCTGGTGTCATTACCCACTGTGACATTTGCTTTTGTCCAGCCCCTTGAGCAGGAAGCGAGCTAGTCTGCATTTGATTCTGGGCATTATGAGGAGCGACACTACCAAGACTGTGACTATGCCCAGTCATTGGCGGCTGCCCTTGCACCGACTGGAACCCGGTATTGTACTGCGGTTGATGAGGATTAAAACCTACATGTGCCATTTATATACCTTCCATTCTTTTGTTGGGTCAAAATAACAATTCTTTGAGATGAAAAACCTGAAGAAGTTGCAGCCCTTTATAGTTTTTTTAAAAATCAAAAAAAAAACTTAATTTCTTTATTGAATAAAAAATCCATCATCAGCCAAGACACGAGTATTTATTATCTTTCAATGTATAGATGATCTCTTCGTTTACTTAATTCTTACTCAACTTATTGATTACTGGTAATAGCGTACTTTTCTCCGCATGCGTGAATATTAAGCCAGCCTAACCAATACTATTCAACTGTCGTGTTTTTTTATAATAGATACTGAACTTCAGTATCAAAAACCACTTCCTATTTGTTCTAATGCCCCCAACATGTCCTGCAACCTTCAGTAACTGAATAAATGATATTTATTTTTCTGACTCATTATCGGGAGGTGTTAACATCATACCAACCAAATTCTCTAACCTCGTTATAAGTATGATTAGCCGAACAGAAAGGTAAGGCGAAGTGATGAGTCATAGCCGTAGCTATGGTGAGGAGCTTCAATGCAGGATTTCTGTTCAGATCACCAACACAATGGGGGATTTAGAAAGTACGATGAGTATTAGGGTTTATTGTCGTTTCGTTGCCAAGTTCAGTGGCTCAGAAATCATCATACACAAGAAAGAATTGTGTGATCCGTAGTTACTCTACATCAAGCAAATCTGACAACGCAGATGGCATTTTTCCGAGCCAGACGGCTTACCCCGCCCAAAGGACGTAGTTCCCTGATACATCGTTCCAATGGATTGGACGTGTTCAGTGGCTTGTAAAACGCCCATCCGTCTGTATTGGACTTGCTTGAAAGACGGATGGTATTCGCTATTGCGCCTTGCCACGAAAGCGCTCACTATGGCTGAACACGTCAAACTCATTGAGACGATGTACTGGACATGTGTCCAATCACCAGTCGTTCCAGACGATATTCAAAGGGCATAGAAAGCAGGGACCTTGATGGACTTTCATCCAGTTTATCCTTGATCGCATGTAGACTGTGGTTCTCCAAGTGTAATCTCCTTTCCCGGTGAGTCAGGTTCTGGTGTATGCCATTGGTGCTATTCCTGAGATTCAGCAGAGTCTTCCTCTACGGTGCCGCCTCTTACTATTGACGGATCCGGTAGATCAACCTCGAGAGGTGCTGAACCACGTGAGCTGGACACCATAATCGGCGCACGCTCCTGCTGATGTTCCTGCCCATGCTCCAAAGCCGATTCTCCTGCTGTGCTGGTACGCTCAACACCTTGACCAGAAGCATCACCCCATAACTTTTTCCAGCCCCATCCAGCTATTGATGCGGCATGACCCAATGTCCAACCTACCGAATTTTTAACACGCTGATAAGCACCGTTTGCCAAAGCCCTCACAATACCGGGTGAAGGGGTAGCATTCACTGAAGAGATTCTCACGCTAGCGCTTATCTCTGCTGGAGGTGTTTCGCTCACCTCAACAGGCTCTGGAATAACGGTGGCCTGACTGTCTACTGGTCTCTCACCATTACCAGCAACAGGGAAAGTCTCCCATGGCAAACAGTCCATGAAAATATCCGACTCCGACATTTGCAAACCCTGTTGTAACATCGCCCCACCCTCTTCTACCTCAGGCAATGATGGTAAGGGTTCAGAGAGGAAATCCATGGCATCTTGCCAGGACTCAGCATCAGATTCAGGATCAGATAATGTATCCCGACAGAGAGTTGGCAGCGAGTGTGTTTCATAAAAGCCAGAGTCCAATGTATCTTTACTGCTCAACAACGGCTTTTCCAGTCCTTTATTTTCCGAAAATCCAGTAGCACTCTCACCATTTTGAAAAACCTCTTCATCCAGAGCTCGGGTCAACTGTTTGCCCAGGTAGGTTTCCGTTGGTGGAGTATCAGTGAGTGGTTTGGGTATTGTGCCTTGTTCTGTTTCCACCTTGACCAGATCGGGTAACGTATCCGAAGCAGAAAAGAGCATTGTTTCCAGCTCTTGAGGGAGTATGCACTCTTGCTCATCGATGGGTTCTGGCAACCCTGATTCTGCCAGCCCGTGGCAGGGGGAATGGGGCTCACTGTCGATTGCTGACGACACGCTTGTACCATCAGGATCAAGGGGCAATGACAAAGGCACAGGTGCTTCTGATACTGCTTTTTCAGAAGCGCCTGTGCCCTGTGAGGTGTTCAGTACGGTTAACGTTGTCGCTTCCTGTTCAACATCAGGAATTTGTTCTTCAAGGGTGGAGGTATTTGATCCACCCTCTTCGACTGAAAATGCCGTCCTTTGAGTTTCCTCTGGCCTAGCTACTTTTTTGTAGCAAGCTGTGCCAAGGCTCCAGAGATAGCACCTTCGACAATGCGGCTTGCATTCGACCGGATAAGATGATCATTTTCTTCAAACTCAGGTTTTTTTAGATCCTTGAGGTGATTACTAAGCGCTTCGTTTCGTTCACGCTCTTTATGAACTTCAGACCATGCTTGGCCTAGTTCTTCTGTCTGCTGCCGATCTTTTTCTCTTATTCGGGTTTTCAGTTCTTCTGGGTTGAGCGATCCTGCATCAGGTCCTCTGTATTCCACATCTAGTGAATTCAATGCCTGCTCTGTTTCAAGCCATTTAAACTCTAACCCTTCGACTTGCTCTTCAAGTTGGCTATTTATACCTTCCGCAACCTTCAACTTCCCATTTATTTTCTCATTTTCCTCTATTAATTTAAGGTTCCTTACGACAAACTCACTGTTAGATTTTCTATATCCAGCTATTTCATCACTAATAGCTTCTTTCTCAGCTTCAACCTGAATAAGCCTCTCTTCAAGATCGGCAATATCTTTCCTCTTTAATTCAATCAATTCCCCATCCCGCTGTTCACTATCAAGCATCTGTTGCGTAAGTTGATTATTTAGAGATTCTTTTTGGAGTTGCAAAGACCTTATTTGTACTTCCATATCGTGATGTTTAACGGTTAGGCTTTGAATTTTTCTAACCAGTGCTTCACGATCCTGGCTAAGGTCAATATCGCCTCGATCAGAGTTAATAGCGGACTTAACCAGCTGTTGACTAAGGGTTCCCGCCTTTTGCGCAGCATCAGAAACCTTCATTAATCTTTGTTTAGATTCCTCACTTTCACGCTCGTAACCTTCAAGAGTTTCACCCATTCTCACCAACAAGCCACGAGCATCATCCAGCTCTGTTGTTAAACTTTGGACTTTTGCTTTTGCTCCCTGAAGTTCAGATTCCAGCTGTTTCTTTTCATCACGCTTTTTACGAACTGTACTCTCAGTGCCTTCTAATTTTTCTGCCAATTGCCGGTTTACACCTCTTTGTCGAGCTAACATTGCGCTTAGCTTTTTCTGCTCATCTTCGAAACCATCCTTCAACCTCTCTGCAGACGCTTTCGAATCTTCTAACTGTTGCGGCTTAACTTTCGATTCTTCTTCCAGAAGCTCAAGTTTTTGACGAATAACCTTAACCTCTTTAACAACAGCTCTTAAATGTTGATTGATCGTGATGCATTTCATCCTAACCGGCAGTTCCAAGACATCAGAGTGTATTTTTATTGTCTCAGGAGAGGGTAATTCAGCGCCCTTACTCTTAATAAATTCCCTAAGTTGCATGGCCAAAGCAATACTATTATCAGCACCTTCCTGTGCTTTTTCAATCTCGTTTTGCAGCTCAGTAACTTTTACGCTGAGTTCATCATTCCCTTTTTTCTGGGCTTCCAGTTGATTCTCAAGCTGACCTTTCACCTCAGCTGATTCATGAACCTCGCTTTCAAGTACCTGGCACTTCTCTTTGAGGGCACTCAGTTGCTCTTCCAGTTCATTGCCCCCTCTTTCCAAACTCTGCTGGAGCTCTTCAAGCTCTTTGATGCGCGACTGAAGCTGCTCATTTTCAATCCCCTGAGCTCCCAGTGCCCTTTGGAAATGAAGGGCTCTCTGGGGTAGCTGTTCCTTGGCATCTTCCAACTGCTGCTTAAGTTTCTGCTCAGCAAGCCTGAAAGCGTTATCCTGCTCAAGGTTGATTGCCTCAAGCTCATTGTACTGAGCCTGCAGGCTAGTCAGTGCTTCTTCATAATTAGCCTTTTCAACCGAGTATTCTTGTTTTTGTTGTTCAACCAGAGCTGCCAGCTTCTGGTACATTTCCTGAGCTTGAGTGCGCAGTTGAGTCTGCTCAAGCAACGCTGTTTTCTGCTCTGTTTGCTGATGCTGAACCAAATAGTTATAGTTCATCACCCCTTGATCAGTTGGTAAGTCCTGAACGGGTTGTTGTGTTGCAAAATTGCGTAGCCTATTTGTCCACTCTTGCTCTTGAGCTTCAAAGTGCGCAATACGTTCCTTCTGGTCAAACACTCTAGATTGGAGTTCATTAAGCCTACGATTGTGTTCTTGCTCTCCTCTTTGCTTTTCCTCTTGCAGACGAGTGATTTCGGTGTAAAGCTCTTTCATCATTGCATCTTTCTGAGCCTCTAAAACTTCCATACCCATTTGATGCTGAAGCTTAAGATCGCGCATTTGATCTTGGTGCTTTTGCCCTAAAGCACGCGCCTGATTTTGATGAGTAACCAATTGTTCCTCAAGAGAGCGAATTTGCCCTGTCAGCTCCTCTTTGGCCCTGTGATCATCAGCATGGGAATCACTGAGCTGTTGGTGAGCTGTATCAAGCGCTTCTTTTATCTGTTGAATTTGTAACTCTTTATCAGCCACCTGAGCATCGAATTCTGCTTTTAGCGATTCTAATTCAAGAGTCAACAAACTCTTATCTTTATTACATTGCTCTGCCTCTTTTTTCAGGCTGGACTCCCTGCTATCGGCACGGGCTGCCGCGTCTGCCTGATCCTTTTTCAGCTTAGCCATTTGACGATCTAACTGGCCCTTTTCCTGCTGTGCATGAGCCACCTGCCCCTTCAAAGCAACCGCCTGCCTTTCAGCACTTTCAGCACGCGCTGCGACGTTTGCATTATCGTGTTGCAGCTGAGCCAGCTGGTCGTTTAAAGCAGCTGCCTGCCTTTCAGCATTTTCTGCGCGCGCTGCGATCTCTGCATTATCATTTTGCTGCTGAGCCACCTGATGGCCTAACTGGTCATTTTGCTGCTTTAACTGATCATTTTGCTGCTTAAACTGCACCAACTGTTGATCTGTTTGAGCTTTTGCAGAATTAAGCTGGTCAGTCTCAATTTTCCGGGCAGCGACTTCATTAGAAAGTCCAGTATTTTCTTGCTTCAGCTTATCAACGTTCTCGACATGATTTTTCGTCATTGGGAGGAGTTTTTGTACTGGCCCTTCTGGTTGTGTGATTTTTCTGCCCGAGAGGCTGACAAATCTACAGACGTCGTACAGACATAAAAATGGGCTAATCAGCAGAGACATTAAAACAAGAGGGGTACCTAGAATGAGCCCGCACTTCCTAAAAATAGCCTTGCCTAAGGAGATGACGGAAAATGTTCCGAAACCCTGAGTTTCAACCACTTCTTTAGCGGTTTGATCTATCTGTCTGGCTCCAGACTGGACTTGATCAATCGTAGATGGCTGGTCAGCACCTGGCACAACATTAACCGATAGATTATTAGAAACAGGACCAGCATCCATCATAATTCCCTCTCACTTTTTTTATTCGAAGTTAATAAATTGAACTCCAGTTTTAGAGAGGAAAGTTATAAATTAGTTTCATGGTCAAGTTAAAGATTTTGAAATATAAAAATAAATTAAAATAATAAAAAGGAATCAATAATCCGTTTTTTTATTCATCTCCTCGTTAAAGATTACCGTCTCACCTCGGACAATTGAGTATTAACGCCCCCTTCTAATACTCTTTACATTGAACCAAGGCAAAATAGTACCAGGTAGGATCCTCTTGCTGATTACTATTTACCTTCACCCAGGGCAGTTCAGAGCACTGCACAAGAACTTCTACATCTTCCCTCAGAATGTTCAGAATATTCTTAACCTTGGGATGAATAGAAGCTGATGCCTGCCAGCTCTTTTGCTCCCATGGAGCATGGACGCTTTCTTCCACATTCAACCAAAAGTCGTCCACCTTTGCCTGTGCCTCCTGTCGACTGTTTTCAAGGGTTTTAAGCCGAACTTTCAGCCCTACCACGTGTTCCAGCTGTCGTCCGGATTCCGCAAGCTGGTTCTGATGCTCTGCCAAATACTTCTCTTCGGTTTCCAGGGTTTCCCAACAGGTGTTAAGCCTCAACTCGAAGAAGCTGCTATCGTCCGGACTGTCAGCAATCCGTTTCTGATACTTTTCCAGATCCCCCTTCAGTTTGGTTGCTTCGCCGCGGTGCGTGTCAATATCGCGGACCAGCCTTTCTATCTGGTCTGCCAGATCAGCCTCTTCAGGTAACTGTGCCAGCTGTTTACGAATCTCACGTTTCTGCTCATCGGTATATTTCCAGGTCTCATCCAGCTGCTGTTTAAGGAGTGCATGCTCAGCATAGATGGCAGTAATGACCATAACGGCATCATCACGCTCCTGTTCCGGTATGTCCATAAGTTGCCGGCCAGCATTCGCGCGACAGATATCCTGTAGCTGAAGATAATCGGCTTTCAGTAGTCTTTTCAGCTGCTGTATACGGCCACTCACCAACAGCTCTCTGGATGAGGCATCCGACACCAGAAGATCAATTCTATGGCTTCCTGCCGGCCGTTTTGGCGAATGTCCGAGATGCTGTTGATGTACCAGTGCGTTGAACTCTTCGCCATGGCGGTTGTAACGGTCAACTGCCTCTTTCATGGAAGGGCCGTATTTACCCACAAGAGGGATCTCAGGATCAATAATATTGATGAGATGATGATGAATACAGTCGGGAGAAGATAACTCTGTTGATTCCTCCAAAAGACCGGTATCTGAAGGCATGCAAGCATGACTTGCCTCCAATACATCAAGGGACTCACCTGGGCGCAGAGTGCCATCATTCATCCATGAACTCCATTATCAGCAGACTGTTGGCATCCTATAAGGATAACACCACGGTTAATTCCGTAATAAAACTAATCGAAATATCTCTTCCATGCGGCTAAATCCATGGAAAAATCCACATAAAACCAGAGAATTACCCATATTCAGACACAACCAATAGCGTTGCGATACCTCAATACAATTACTTATTAAAAAAATATTTAAATTTCTTTTCATTATTAAAAGTATTGGAACTTTGTATCCATCACTATTTTCTAAAAGGGAATTATAAAGAGAAATGAAATATTGATAAGGATCTCTTATGCTTCCCGCATTGCCAATGACGACCGCATTGGATTTTAACCCTCAGTTGAATCCACTGTCTGATCAAATCAGCCAGATTAATCATAACCAGTCCCGAGCTACCTGGAAAGATCGCATCGTCAGTGTGCTACCTGAAGTGGTTTCACTTGCGTTATCAGCAGTCATGTTTGGAGCTTTATGGGTTGCCGGAGTATCAACGTTGATTGCAGCAGGCGCTGCTCTTGTTACCTTCGCTGGCGTATATACCGTAATTAAACTTGTTGCACGGAAAATTCAGCACGCCCCTCCAAAGCCTCAACTCAGCACCCAGAACCCGCTGAACGTGGCTGATGCAAGCGTTCCAGCCCCACAAAAACCAGTGGCAAATGATGGACAGCACACTCAGCATCACGTGGACGCACTGAAAAGCGATGCAGGAATCCAGAGTCAAAAGCTGGCAGATGCTGAGCATCAACATGCTGTAGCCATGCAACTCAATAAAACATTGCAGGAGCAGAACGCCGCCCTTAAAGAGACCGGTCAGGAAACCGCGGACCAACTCTACCAATCTCATGAGCGACACCAGGCTGAAATTCATGATAAGGATCAGGCCATCGCCGGGTTGCAGCAGCAATCCATACAGCTTAAGGAACAGCTGACTGACGCCAGAGACCAATACTCAAAGTGTGCAGAAAATAGCATTTTTTTACGGAAGCGTAGTGAATCTGCTAAGTCGGAGGTAAAAAAACTGAGTCAGGAGCTTGAACAGAGTATTCAGATCATTGATGGCTATAACGACATGATCACCAGAAGTGCTCTTCGCCTTAAAAACCTGGTGGCCAAGGCTAAACAATCACAACAGGCTTTCCAACAGCTTACAGCCGAGAACTCAGAGGCTCAACGTGAATTGGGCGAGCTTAGACAAAACCTGAATATCGTCATGAAGCAGTTGGAAAAAGCTCAAGACCAGCAAACACATTTAGAAAGACAGCTCGACCAGAAAGAAGCCACTATCCGTCAAAATACACAAGCCGAAAAGGCGCTCTCTTTAACACTGAAGCAGGTGAAAGAAGCTCAACAAACAAGCGAACAGCAGTTTCTTCGTGATAAGCATAATTACCAAAATGAACTGAAGAGCAAGGACGCATTAATTCAGGAACACAAACAGCAATTCATGACGTTACAGACCCAACTGCAACGTCAAACGGCTAAAGAAAACGCCAAGACAAGTAAATTCTCCCTGCTTCAAAGCGACTTAAGTGCTAAAGCCTTTGAAATTGAGCAGCTTCAGAAACAGCATAATGATCTGAAGGACGGTTTTGAACACCAGAAATCACAGTATCAAGCTGAGCTGAACCAACTTAGTGAAACCCACCAAAAGCTAGAGCAGGAAAGAAACCTGGCTTTGCAGTTGCAAGCCATCGCCGAAAAAGAAGTCTCTGAGCTTAGACCTTGGCTCTCTGAGCTTAAAAGAGTGCAGGAGGATCATAAACGGTTAACCCTGCAGCTCAAGGAGAAAGAAGTCGTAATAGCAAAAATGGAAGGTTATCAAAGGAAGCAGGTTGAAAAACACCAGCAAGCAATGAGAACCCTCGACGATAAGCATCACAGAACTGAAACATCATTAAATGAGCAATTACGCACAGTCAGGAAAGCTCATGAAAAATCATCTACAGCGCTGACAGACGCTCAAGAGATGAATCAAGCTCTCCTTTCAAAAACCTCTGTATTAGAGATGAAATTGAGAGAAACGGAGTCTGAAAAAGAAACAAACAGATCGGAACTGCATACAAAATGCGAAGAAATTACCGCGCTAAACGAACAGCTTGCTCTCAATGCTAACTATCATCAAACACTACAATTAACGAATGAACAGTTCCAGCAAAGCCTATTGGAAAAGGAAAAAACATCACAGGCTCTTCAGGAAGCACTTGAAAGTGCTCGCCAGCAAAATCAGTTAATTACCCAACAGCTCAATGAGACTGAAAGTTTGTTTAAGCCTATCTCAGAACAAATCAAAGCCCTTGAGGCTAAAATTTCTGAGGCGGATGTAACACATCAGCAACTACAGCAACAAAAAGATCAAGCGATTCAACAAAATACCACTGCGCAGCAAAAAGTTCTGGAGCTTCAATCTGTACTTGATAGTCAGAACTCTAAACTTCAGGAACTTCAGGCAGACCAGAAACAGTTAACCGACCATCTGGCGCTTAAGACCATAGAAGTAGAAGGAATGGCCAGTACTCAAAAGCAGCTGAATAAAGACCATCAACAAACAGTAATAGAACTTAAGACCCAGCATCTGGAAGCTGAAGCTGTGTGGGGAGGGCAAGCACTCTTAAACCAGAAAGCACTTGAAGAAGCATCCACAGCACTGACGGAATCTCAAGAACAATGCAAACTCGAAAAGCAACGTGTCGAGACATTGCAAAAAGAGCTGTCACAAACAAAGGCTACTTTTTCGACTCTTCAAGACTCAGTCTGTCAGGCTAGGGAGGATAACCGTACTCTTCGTTCCACGGTCGAATCTGTGGAAGAAGCAATCACAGAGATCAGTGTTGAGAAAGACAACGCCCTTAAGGAGGTTCAATTACACCTCTCAGAAATAACCGGTCTAACACAAACACTGGCTGAAAGAACGCAATCCCGTCAAACACTGCAGCTGGAGCACGAACAGCAATTGCTCAATGAGAAAAATACAGCCCGAACTCTTCAGACGGCGCTTGATACTGTTCGCAGACAGAAAGAACAGTTAACTGATGAGCTTCGCGAAGAAAAAGATAAGGTCCGGGTTATTTCAGAACAAATGAATACTTATCAGGCTGAGTCTAATACAACACGTGAGAAGCTACAGCAGCAAATTGCCTTTGCTGAGCAAGAAAATGCATCATTACAGGCAAGGCTCACCCAAATAAAAGATCAGCTTGCTGAACTCCAGGCAAAATTAGCTAATTTTGAACTTCTCAGTACCCAAAGCGCAATTCCCAGAAGAGCAGACTCTCTCGACCAAATGATGAGCAGCAGTCTTGAATATAAGGAAGAAATTCAAGATTTAAAGCACCAGCTGGACGAGGTAAATGCGGCACTCCTTGCACTGAAAAGGGAATATGATGAATTTAAGTACCGGTTAGCACAAACAAAAAATAAAGTAACTCAAGATATAAGAGCAGAAACCCATGATCTTGAAAAATTGTATGATGCAAAAGTTACGAGTATGCCTCCTCTTTCAGAACAAATACCAGGGCTTCGTAAGCCTGCGTCTGCCCATCATTCAAAAGTAAATACAACCATCAAAAGCTCGCCCTATGAAGATCAAGAGGCTGATCTACAAAATGAACATGCACTACCAGACCTAACACTTACAGCAAAAATAGAACTTATGAGTGAAGATTCTGAGGCTGTACAAAAAAGACATGAAGAAACAATTGCAAGTATGGCTGCTAATATAGAGAAACTGCATTCAATGCTTGACGAGGAACACGAAGAGAAACTGTGTCTTCAAGATATACTTGCTGGTTACGTAAAAGCAAATACCTCCTTGAAATCGGACTTAGTTCATAAGTCAGAAACACTGGACAGTCTGGAAAGTCAGGTTATGAGTTTGAAAGGGCCAGATGCCGTTGATTCACACTGGCTCTCGTCAGAAACACTGAGCCGTGCCCAATCAACATCTGCGCTTGATATTTTTCATCTAATGCCAAGAGCTGAACAGTGGAAAATACATGACGGTATAAAGCAAGGACTGAAGAGAGAACTGACGGCAAGAACAGCTGCGAAACCAGACAGTGACTCACACCGCCCAGCTGCTCAGGAGCTGGAGTTCCCCATGTCAGTCCAAGAGAGTTCATTTTGTACATTACCAGAAACCGCACAGTCGCACACTCTCTGTAACTTCCAACCAAATTCTGGAGGTTATGCGGTTGCCGTCCCTTCATTAGATTTAGGCTCTGATGCAGGATCTGATGCAGGCTCTGATAAAAGCATACTCTTTGAAGCTTTCGACACGCATGGGCTGGAAGAAGAAGCCCCATTCTTCCCATATAGCTCTGACCAGGAAACTCATCACACGCAAGAGGATGTGAAACCCGAGTGTTTTGAAGAGCTCTCTCTGGACTTAAGAGTGCCTTACAAGCACGAACAGTATGCCGAACCCTCAACCATAGCCCCTGAAAAATCGTATGGAAGGTCACCACTGGAGTTCAAAACAAAGCGCCCGCAACCTTCCTCAACGCAATTTGATTTTTCTTATGAAGATCAAGAATGTGTATTCGAGGACATTAGATAATTGTCGCTTACTTACTTCATCCTGTGAACATACCCCGGGACTGTATAGGCACTTTGTCACGCGACTCAATAAATGAATAAGATTTGGGGAACTCGCCACTCCCCTGAACATCCAACCCTGACGATAATCCATTGGGGTCGAGAGTATTAACCCTGGCCACACGCTACACAGCAAGGAGCAACCTGATGACTTAAGGCAATGTCAGGTTGCTTGCCAAATAACAATTACTATAGAAAAGAATCAAACCATGGATCTGCAGGACTATTACGCATCGCTGCACCAGAACCTCTCCTTGTACTCGAGCTCACTGTACACCCCCGCACCAATAACCGATTTTTATGATCATGACCGAGCCTATGAGCTCCGGGTGGAAGCCTGGGAGAATCAGGCGACCGATAAGAGAGAAAAACAGGGTCGACAAACGGTGCGTGATACAGTGTTGGCTTTTGCAAGAAATGAAACCCATCATCTCGTCAATAAAGATCCTGAATCCGGTTTTGTTCTGGTAGATCTGTCCAATCAGGGGTTAACCACATTTCCACCGATTGATGAACTCTCGGATACAGTGACAGCTCTGGATCTCTCGGGAAATCAGATCACAGAATTACCCGCAGGTGTATTTCAACGTCTGGGGAATCTCCGCTGGTTAAAGCTGAGTGACAATCAAATTCATTGTATTGCCCCGGGGGCATTCCGGGGGCTTGATAATATCCACTATCTTTCATTGGCTAACAACAGCCTCAGAGAACTGCCCGAGAACAGCCTCGAGGGCCTTAATAAACAATGTAAACTGATACTGAGTTACAACCATTTCAGTCCCCTCCAGGTTCAAGACCTGCTGGAACGCCATCAGCAAACGGAATATTCTGGCCCTCACCTGCACACAGTAAATCAAATGCTACCAAGTCCAGAGGAGGCGGCTTGCTGCAATCAGGAACGACAGGAATACCCGAAATGGTATGACAGTAACCTGCCCTATGAACAACGATTAGAGGCGTGGGCAGAAAGCGCCTCTGCCAGTGAAGCTGAAGTACAGAACAGAAAGACTATAGAAGAGGGAATACTGGCTTTTAAAGTCGGTGGGAAATCAACCATTGCACCTCAAACCTATTTAAGGAAATGGGTAGAGCTGGATCTGTCTGACCAGGGGTTAACAGCGATCCCTCCTCTAGACGATCTACCCGATACTCTGATATCCCTGAACCTTAAAGGTAATAAACTCCGGGTCATCCCTGTCAAGGCTTTTCAGGGGCTGAAAAACCTTAAACGCATTGTGCTGGATGAAAACAGCATCCATACCATTCATCCCAACGCGTTCCAGGGACTGGAGAAAATCCAGAGCATCAGCGTGGTCTCAAACTGCCTCAAGACTCTGCCTGTAGAGGTTTTTTCTACACTTCACCACCGTTGCCTGATTCTACTGGACCTCGACCTTTTCAGTCATGCCACCACTCAAACCATAAGCTCAGATATTGCATCGCCACCTTTTACGGGCGCTACTCTGGTCGGTGTTCACAGCGCCAGACTGACTGAAACAGGCAATGAAGGCTTGGCTCCCCCAGTGGAAACTGAGTCAGGTGATGGTTGTACCGACCCATTTTTTTCCAGGGACAGTAAGAATCCTTTCCAGACCTCCTCTTCTGACCCGTCTTCACTGGTAACAGAAATGCCACCGCCAGAATCGGAAAAACCAGAAGAAGTACCGAACTCTGATCTCGTTGAGAATAACCCTGTAGCGTTCCCTCCCCCGATTACACCCTTGGCTGAAATGGAACAGGATGATAGTTGCAATCGCCAGCTAATGTCTGAAGCTGAGGAAGAGCCTAACCAAATAGTCCGTTATGAACCTGCGCTGGTAGCGTATGAACCATTGACGGAACAGGCAAGAGCAGAAGCTGCACATGACCTGCCTCTGATTGAAACAGACAACAGTAAAAGTTTAACCCGACGCTGGTCATCTCTGACCGAAGCACGATCAGACGATGGTTATAACAGTCAGGTAGTCTCCGACGATGAAGATGAACAGGATCCAACAACGGTTCAGCACCCTTTTCCGTTTGAAACAGGCAGTAACGACTGTTTTTCCCTCTCCTGGACTTCCCGGACTGAAACGATGTCAGATGATGGTTATAATAGCAGTGCGCTATTGTCTGATGATGAGGAAGATCCCTCCCAAACAGTCCATGATAAACCTTCCCTTTTACAACATATCCACCTGGCTGAACAAGAAGCACAACCAGAAGTATCTGCTGGGAGCTCCATACTATTCAGTGATACATCAGCGCCGTTTCTACAGGAGCAACCCGAACCTGATGACTCACCAGCCAGAGAGCCCTGCTTAAGTCCAGAACCGGGCTCTGCTCTTGAGGATGATCCGCTTGTCAAAGCAACAATCTCTCAGATCTCAAGCAAAAAAGAACCTGGTCTGATGGATCTCTCTTGCCAGCAATTGGCTCAACTTCCTCTCCTCGATCCTTTACAAGATCGGTTAACAATGCTGCTGCTTGGAGGCAACAGACTGGAAAGTATTCCTTCCGGAGCATTTGTGGGCTTAAAGAATCTTCGACTCCTGGATCTGAGTGAAAACAGGCTCAAAATACTCCCGGACAATACGTTTCAACCATTGGAAAAGCTGCTGAAAGTCGACCTGTCTGGCAACTGTCTCGAAGAGCTGACCGAAGAGAGCCTTTTTGGTCTAAGTAGGCATTGCAGAGTACTCCTGCGGCGCAACTGCTTCAGTAAGGATATGGCTCAGAGAGTGCAGGAACGGCTCGTGCTACCGGAATACAAAGGGCCCCAGCTAGAGGGTTTTCACCCTTGCGAGCTATCTCAGTCGAGCAATATGGCATACATTAAGGAGGTGTGTGCACCTGAAGACCTCACCCAACCGCCTGAAGAAGAATGTTCAACACCACTATCACTAGAAACTACCGATGCAACCAACGACAGTATTGCTCTGTTACCGACACGGCTTGAGGACTGGGCTGAGGAAGTGGATGTCATCAAAGAAAAGCTCATAAAGAAACGATATGTTCTGGCAGCGTGTTATCGCCCCGAACGTTGGCATGACTTAACGGGCTGGTGTGAACAGGGTGAAATAACGATTGTTGACTGGGAGAAACTGGAATATCGGCTTGAGCTTGATGAACAGAAAATTCAGGAGAAGCTTGGCCGCGAACTGGCCTATGCAGAACTTGAAAAAGAGAAAGAGCCAAAACTGAAAAAAATACTGCAGAGAGACCTGAATTTTATTGGAAACACTGGTCTTTACCCACTTATTTTATCTTCTGATCCCGACATAACCCCCGAAAATGGCAAGGTATTCCTTGGTACTGTAAACGCTAAGAACCCAACAACCCGCAAAGAAGAAACACACGACATCTATATAGAGTATGAAACGCTTCCCGGGTTACTCGATACCGGTGTTGCTTTCAGTCAGGGTCGACGCACAGGCAGAACAGAAGATACCCACATTGCAGACAAGTTCCCTATTCAGGTTAATGGAAAGACAGAGTTTATTGAGATTACCGGAGTGTTTGATGGCCACGGTGGAACCCAATGGTCAGAATATGCCAGAAACAGGATCATCGCTCACTTACAGTTCTGGCTTCAGGCTTTTAACAGTCATGGCTTCAGTGATCGCAATATCTGGAATGCCATCAAGATAGCTTTTGTTACCCTGAACAACACCTTGTGCAAAGACAGACCTTTCTTTGGCTCTGGTACTACCGCGGTTATTTCATTGAAAATAAACGGTGACCGATGGGTGGCAAATACTGGTGACTCCAGGGCCATTGAGATTGATAGTGAAGGAAATACCCGAGTCCTCACAGAGGATGCTGAGCCGGATAATAAGAGGCATGAGCGGTCGGTGAAGAACAGAGGAGGCGATATCTCCTACTGGTCTGGCTGTGAACGAGTGAATGGTGTTCTCGCCATGACCAGAAAGCTGGGTGATGATGGCCATGCAGCAGCAAGCTCAAGACCCAAAATCATCAAGATACCTAAAGACCAATTACCTGGAAAGCAGCTATTGTTATTTTGTGATGGTTTTTCTGAGGTAGCCACACCCAACGAAATGGGTAGGGTGGCGAGTCAACTGCTAAAAACATACACCCCTGCACAAGTTGCTGCACTATTAACCTCTCAAGGTCTTGCTGCTGACTCCGGAGATAACATGACATGTATGATCACGCCAATGGCTTAAGCCCAGCTGGCATTAGGCTCTGTTGACATAAGGTTCCTTTCTCAGCTCAAACCAGAATGTTTCTGGCTAGGCGCAAGAGCGCAGGAATAAACTAAAGGTCACAAGCACTCACTTCTTTCAAGTTCTTACAACACGACAGAAGTATTCTGGTTTGAGCCTTTAGGCCCTATAGGTCCATCGGGCGGGGCGCGTAGCCTAATTCGTAAAGCCGCCTTCCAGCTTCGTTGAACTGGTTTGATGCAAAACCACTATACCTGTTCCAGCTCGCCTTGTGGAATACGGCTTTGCAAACCACTGAGTTTGGAACCTTATGTCAATAGAACCCAAGGGGCTCAGTGGCACTGACTGGTCAGGCATACTCTGCACTTGTATTGCTTCTTTAATATGACCAGTGGATACTGGTATCCCCATAGGCATACTGCTAGGCAAATCCGGCCACATAGCTACGGCACTTATTACTTATTGGCTGATTCTATATCTTACTTTTTTTCAATATTCACAGAAAACACAACACATGTCATACAAAACCGTCTGAGTATAAGTATTGACTTGCCCGGCTCAAATATGAGTAGCAGAAAGTCTAGAACTTTTATTTAGAATGGTATTTTTATTTGAATTATCTGGCTAATTTATTAAACGATTTTATTGTATAGGAACAAGAACGTATATTTTTCAGGAACCTAATGAACATATCCCTATCAAACAGGGTTGAAGTGAGTACCATTTACAAAAAGAGAAAGGTCTTAGCAATGTATCCAGGACAAGCACCTTACCCCCCGGCTCCCCCAGCATATCCGATGCCCTCTCCCTATCAGCCAGCACCCATGCCACAGCCGCCACAGACTGCCAACCCACCAACTGGCGCCATGCCTGCAACACAGCAAACTCAATCAACAACGCCAGTGACGACCTCAACAGCTGGGGATGATGCCAGCAAAGGTTCCTCATGGCTGGGCCGATTGGTAAAAGCTGTAGTTACCGTTGGGGCATTCTGTGCAGCAATGGCAGAGGGCTTATCATTAATACCTGCGGCAGTGGTTGCTTTGCTGGCTTATGCAGCAATGGAAATCATCTCACGGTCAATAAGCTGGATCTCCGTGTCAAATTTCTTCCAACGATCTGAAGATAATAACTCATGGCTGATTGACCCAGCTAAACTCGGAAAATTAGAGACTTATCAAAGTACAAGAAGAACGAATGAAGGTCTGGCTACAGAAAGGCTCTGTTATGATAATGGCCAGAAACAACTCGAGCGGTATACAGATACCCCGGCAGGGCAAAGAGTCAATTACGAAGTGAAAAAGGTGGTCATACCGGCTTAGAGATCAAGCTAACTGTTGGCTCTATTAACATACGACGCCTTTGCCTTTGTGTCCGACATTCATCATATTAACTTGTCGGACCTCTATACCCTCTTGAAACCAGGATTATATTTCATTGTGCTTACCTTTTTCCTGTTTCATCTGCTGTAAAAACAGCGCTCCCTCATATGTCACCAATGAAATACAACTCAGTCAAAATACTCAAACGATGTGCAATCACCGTGCTATTTCTTCGGTCCATACCGTAAAACACTTACCCATAAATGATGATCACAATCTGAATAATGATTTCAAAAAAAAGGTACGTAAAATCCAACATCGATATTTAAGTGTTAACGATCAGCGTATGATTAAAACGCACCTTATTTCACTGTACCAGCCATCCCCTGTTGAAATACCACCCTGCTCACCAAGAAAACGTGAATATACCTGTTGGCAGACATTTTATAATCGAGCGGCGACAAGGGTAATCCCCAAAGAATTGAATGAACAATACAGTACAGTATTAATCAATGTACTTTCTGATCAACAATGTTTTGATTATTTTCAAATTCAAAGAAATCGAAAAAGTAAAACAGTAGACTTAGGTCAGGTTTATCACTGGCTAAAAACAGAAGACACATTTATTCACTGCTATCCAAAATGGATATCAGAACAGAGGCCATACCGGGTTTACATCTGTACTAAAACGCGTTTTTCTGGCGTATTATTAGATAAAATGCTGACACATAATCGCAGGGAAAATAAGGAAAAATCATCTCCGGACTTTAAACTGAAAATTATTGCTCAACAGCAAGCCCACCTTCGAGAAGAGACCTTTGTTAGCTATCACCCTTCTTTCAACAGTGCTCTTTCCTGGGCAAGGAACGCAAGCAGGGATGAGTTAGCATATTGTCTTCAAGGGCAGGCTCCGAGCAATTCATCTCGCCCCTTTCAAACAAACAGTATTGGTATCTTTGAAAGCTCTGCAGGTAACACTGCATTAAAAATTGAGGCGACCTCTGCGCTGGAATCAGCAGTTCTGAGTAACCCCTACATCTGAGATGTTTATTATTTTGTCACGGAACTAGGCGGCCTTCCCAATTAGGCATGTGGACGGCCCTTAGGGTTGATCACACCGCCTATATTTACCCTCTTCATTAGGTTCTGTTGACATAAGGTTCCTTCTCTCAGCTCAAGTCAGAATACTTCTGGCCAGACGTAAGGACGAAGGGATAACCTAAAGATTACAAGTAATCACGTCATTCAAGTCACTGCGACAACAGCGGGAACATTTTGGTGTAAACACGCAGAATCGGGAACCTTATATCAAAATAAACTAAGAAAATTTTTAATTACCAATAAATGAAATACTGCCGATACCACCACTTAACTAATGAAGAAATATATCAGGAGAGCTGCAAATGGAAATTGAATTTCTGGCTAATACAACAGCTCTGATTCTTTCCTTTGTGGGAGTAACCATATTAGGTTGCGCCTCCTTTCAGATGGGCAACAGCGTCGGTAAAGGACTCCAAATCATTACTGCCGGAATCTTTCTCTCCGTATTCTGTCATGCTGCTTTTGAGCTGATGGCACTGCTTGGTATGATTGACGAAGAACTACTGTTTCCAGTTATGGGCGGTCTTCTGAGTATTGGGTCGCTGGGCTTTGCGGTTGGAGGATTAATGATCCTGAACAGTAGCGACTAATCGCTTTCCTACTTCAGAAACGACTTCGAAAATGTTATACCAATTAAATTTTCTAACCCCCTTATGAGCATGGCTGACTTGATGATAAAACAAGGCGAAGTGACGAGTCATAGCCGTAGCGATGGGGAGGAGCGTCAACGCAGATCTACGCTTCAGGCAGTCCGCGGAATAGGGAGTTAGAAAATACAATTGGTATTACGGGTCGTTCCCAATCACTATTGCCATAATAAGACAATCGATTTTAATTATCCCCCCCTCTGTTCATTCCCTATCTTTCATCTCTGTTTACCATTCTTTTTAAATACCCAGCCGCATGGAATCATATGATGGTGTACTGCCGATATAAACATCAGTTCTGCGTTGTTGCTCCTCAAAATAGCCCTGCTATGACTCACCAATCCGCTTTTATGCACTATGGGAATTGAACTGACATCCAGATCATCATATTCAAAGCTATCGTGGGAAAATTCGATGGGTATTACCTGCCACCGCCAATAGATACTGGCAGAAACAACTGAAACTCTGCCGATACCAGCTCAACAAGAATGAACTAATCGATATCTACAATTTCCAGGTAGGTCATGGTCTGGTTCAGCAGACGGTAACCAATCTCACCAAAGGTGATCGGTCCCGGGAAGCCCGCCTTTTTACCTTCTAACTCGCCATAAAGAAAGTTCAAAATACAGTTGCAGGAGAACGCCATATTACTGCCCTTACCCGGCAGCTGCCGGCTAAATTCCTCTGCATAGTTTGCCATGGGGGTGGCAAACTTATATTGTCGTCCTTCAAAGACCGGAGCATAAAAATCGACCAGGCCACTTTCTGTATTCACTTCTTTTACACAGACATTAATGACCGCACCTGAATAACTGCAGGTAATGGGTAGTTTGGTATCAATATCATTTTCACTGATGTACTGGGCAAAGTTTTGCCTTTTACCGTCAATAAGGCATTCACGTGCACTGAAGCTGTCTTTCTCAAACTCAATCACCGGACTGCAGGGATCTTGACTGTGAATATTCAGAATCTCTAACTGCGCCATTTTTCCATCAGGAATCTGTATATGCAGGGCAATGGCAAAGTCAGATGAACTTTCTCCGGTTACCCCGTTGTAAACGGTGGGTTTATCGTCTGAATCAAGGTCTATCCCTGAAACCCAGCCGAGAACAGGGTTGTCATAAATATTCTCGAAGTCACCGGCATGCAGGGCATAGTCCGAATGTATCCGGGAAAAGGCTGGGATAACGAGAAAAGTGAAACCATTGTCAAAGCGGTCTTTCGTAATGGACGCTATTGTTTCCGGCGTATATACAATAACCTTATGCTCTTCTGCAAAGTCCGAAAAATCATCTACATAGATAGCATCCTGCTCAAACTTTCCCTGCTGTTCATCCATAAAATAGGGGGTACTACCCGCAACCCACTGTCCCTTTGGGAGCTTTGACAGAATTCGCTCATCCCCAGCCAGCGACAATAGCCTGCCTTGCTCAATCAAGCGGGAGACGTCTTCCAAAGTGTATAATTTTTTCATGACAAACCCTTTTTACGATTAACAATTCCGTATGTTTATGCCTCACCAGCTTTTGAAAACTTCCTCAAGGTCACTGCGAAAGCCTTTCGGGTATTTGGAAAAGTACTCGTACAGGTAGTCCACACCTTCTTCGATGGTCATCTCATTCGCTTCCATCTTTTTACTGATCCTGTCGATTTGCAACTGCAGGACATACTTCTTCATCGGGTGTTGGCCCCGTGCCATTTCTATCCACTCAGGGCGATCTTTTGGAGGTATATCCGCGCTCATCATTACCTATCCGGCCATTTTCAGCAAAAGATTAAGAATAATAATCGGCGAGTTTATCCATACTCTGAAGCCAACAAGCGGTTAGAATCTACATAAACGCAGAAAAACAGAGGGCAAGCCCTGAACTGCCAATACGAGGAGACACCTTACTCAACAATCAGGCTCTCCTCCTCCAACACTCAGTTTATAGACCGCATCCCAGAATAACAGCTCATAACCCTGTAGCATGCGAACAGCACGGCGAATGCGTCGAGGCGCAATGCCTTTTTTTAACCCTGCGTCAATAATGGCCAGCGCCGCACTGCCCACTTCCACAGGCGACTCGGCAAAACGGGAAAAAAACAGCAGGTCTGGTTCTTTAAAGCCGTATAGATTCTGGAGAGCCCTGGCCATTCGAGCGCAGTTGGCTCCCCATGTGGCAAGATTGATCGACAACGCAGCCGCTACTTCCGCATCCGAACCATACTGACACAACCAGGCCATATAGGCACTGTAGGCCTGAGCTCCGGGCTCTGGCTCATACGTCTCACGCTCAGCTTTGGCCATACCAACCGCACTGGCCAATACTTCAAGCGCTTCCAAAGCGACAAATTCACTTTTCAGAATATCCTGAAAGAACACTTGGCTTTGAAGTTGTTCACACCGGGAAATCAACAATGCCAGTCCACGCAGATCTGACGAAATTATGTATCTCTGTTCACCAATGAAGTACTGCAGATCAACCAGCTCAAACTTCCGGGCTTCAAGGGCCTTAAAGTAGGGATGATGACGAATGCGGTGCTCCACGGCATGGATTTCCTGATGCAACTGCCTGACCAGCACGAGTGCATCACTCATGAATAGCTCTCCATAACAATGTTAATCTATGAAAAGAAGGCCTGAAGGTGCTCACAATTAGACATATGACCAGCCACTTGTGAGCACCCCCAGTGTGCTTTATACGGGTAAACACATACCTGAAACACCAACAATAGCCTAAATGGTCAGCTTTACCTCTGAGGCTTCGCAGACCTTTACACTGGGATAACACGTCATCGAATAATAGTCCGCACCTGCAATAGAGTGGATGCTTAATAACGCAATAAAATAAATAGAACCATGTAAGGACGTACCAGTGGGTGGCTGGTCACATGTCTAATTGAGAACGTTCCCCAGGCAGAAAAAGAGCCTTACCACGCGCCTGAAAAAGCGCATCACTGGAAATCCATCACAGGCTGTCGCCAACCATTACTCCGCCCCCAGTGAACAGTTCGACGCTGTTATCTGGGAATCCGACCGCAGATACTGAAAAGTGAGCTACACCGAACATGAGTTCTGTCAGATTTCGGAGGGTATTTCCATCGTCCGTGATGAAAGCGGTAATGAGAAGACACTGAAAGCTGGCGATCACGTTGTCATTCCAGCCGGCTTTGCAGGGGAATGGGAAGTGATCGAACCTTTTCGGAAAATCTATACAATCGATGAGCAGCATAACCAGAGGCATTCTGGCTCGAGCTGATACAGTGTACTTTTTTCAACAGAACCTAAGGGTATTGCCAAAAAGTAACCTGCTACGCCCTTTTTTAAAGACGAATCCAATCGCTACTGGAAATAATGAGCTTTGCCATCTGTCTACCATTGCGGCTCATTAACGTGATCTTGTCACCACAGTCACTCAAACCAATTGGCTGCCAACCGTAATTACTTTATCCAAGTGATCGCCGATATCTATTTTCTCTTTTATGGCTGACTTGGCTTTGGATTTTATTACCGATTTTTTACTATCATTAATTTTATCTTTGATGAAATCAGAAAGCCCCATGCTTCCCTCCTTTACCAGAACTGAAGAACCTACTTTCCTGTTCTGAGCAGCTAAGAGCAATCCCATTGGTTAATAGCTGGTGAATCAGGAAATCTCTTCTTATTTTTCAATTTTCTTTAATATACCGATAAAGCTCACTGGATATTATAGATACAAGTACGCAAAAATATAAATCCCTATACTATTAATGGATATATGCCTCTGATCACCTATAGTAATAAGCGCCCTTCAACCATCATGATGACGATAAAAGCAGGATTTGAATAATGAAAAGGCATGAGTCCATTCAGAAAATCATGACAGACAACCCCGTCACTTTACAATTGGGTCAAAAGCTCAGTGAAGCCAGTGCCATCTTTCGCCAACACAACATCCATCATATCCCCGTGATGAACCATAACCAGCCAGTCGGTATGCTTTCCGAAACCGACTTGTTGCGTCTGGTCTACGATGCAGCCAATACCGATAGCCGTATGCAGGACACCTTGATGGATCAGCAGCATAGCATTGCTGATGTGATGAGTGACGACCTGCAAACTCTGCCCATGAATGCAACCGTCAAAGAAGCCGCTGAAATCCTTTCTGATAGCAACCGGCATTCAGTGCTGGTTACGGATGGGACACTGCTGGCAGGCATTGTTACCTCAACAGATCTGATTCGCTACTTACACGAACAGTTTTGATGCTGATAGTCTGTGGTACTCATTTTCAAGCGCATGAGCGGTCATTGCTGCACAGAAAGCATTTGCTAAGTTGAAGTCGTGTCAAAAATACCATTAAAGCGCTAATCAGAAATTTTTGGCCAAAAAAGGTGTTTAAGAATTGCAGTCTCATATCGTCGACTGTTTGAGCTCTGGTCAAGCAAGGGGTCATAATGCAGCCTCACTGCTCCCTCACAAGAAGCACTTTCGATACAGTCAAACACTCTTTCCCAATTGGCAACTCTCAATTTGGGGGGGGCTTGAGTTAAGTCATAAAGGTTATCAGTTTTATCAAAACTCACTCTGTAGTCATATAGCTGCCCACTTTTATCAGACTTTGTCACTTTAAATACAGCGTGTAGAAACAGTGATTTTTCACCAGGAAAACCTATGGCCAAATGACAATGAGTTCTTAGACTCATATCAGATTGATTTATCTTTAACTCCATAACCAAGGTCTTCAACCGAATATGCATCTCCATAAAGAAATTTTTACTCAAAGGAAGGGATACTGAGCATGCCCCATTTAACTGATGAGAGAATGAAACTTGCATACGCACTCTATCAACATCAGAAACCAGACGAACCGTATCTACTGAAAATTGATATTTACTCATTTCACTCTTGATTGAAGCTATTACTTTCGGGATGTAGGCACATGGAACGTCACATTCTAAAAATTCACACAGTCTTCCAAGATCAACTTTACACCAACCAACATCATCTCGTGCAGGAAAAGAGAGTGAAGGATACTTAAGACCATAACTAGCAAGTTGCTGACAGCCAATTTTCTTGAATTGTTCATTGAGCCATAAAAGATTTTCCCGAGCTTTATCCCAACGCATATAAGAGGTTGATAGATCATTTAGAGTTTCTTTCGTTTCACTAAGGAAACGATCAACAGCTTCATTCAATGAACCGGCGAGCACTCTTATACTAAGCACTCTCTCTCCATGGTCTAGTTTATTTGACCTAACTGCAACCGAATCTAATAGGTTCTTTTCAGATGACAGCCCCTCAAAACCATCCACTAACTCTTGCTTTATTCCACGAGGAACTATAGAAAGTAGAGAATCATCGTCAACTAAAGCCATTTGACGCTGAGCGAAACCACGATATTGATGCCCCCCCTCTTTACCTGAAGGGTAAGAAACTGAGCACTTCTGTTTTTTATTCTCGACAACATCGCTCCATGGACGAACTTGAAATTGCCCCAGACGACCAGAACCATGAGATTCACCTTCGAAGTTATTATCACAAGAACGTACAGGATGCTTTAGTTCGTTACTTCTAGTTTCTGTTGCAGGAAACATGTACATCCTTTAAACATTAGGGCATAACGACTCAAAAAATATTAAACTTGTATGATGTATTCTAATTATTCAGTGAAAAAGCCAACTGTTCCTTGAATCGAGATAGGAAAGTAATTGTTGGAAAGCCCGGTAATCTATTTTCAGAACCAGAGTCGCTGCAAAGAAATCTAAACTGACACCCAGCCTGCTCATTAAACATATCTTTATTATTCAATAATTCATCAGACACTTGATCTAAACACTGTAACCAGTTAGCAGCCTTTACATCAGGTAGCTCATCTCCCAGAAAGTAAAGATCTTCGGGATTATTAATACGAACAGAGAGAGACTCCCCATATTCTAATGCAGTCGAGCCCTCCAGTGATAATAAGATACCAGTCAGTTCTCCGTTTAAGTCCAGCTCAACAGTCGGAGAAAAGCGATGGCATGCACCTTTTCGATGCCAATGTTCTACCATAAACACTGCACTGAAAGGAAGAAGGATCCCTCTCAAAAATTGTTTTATTTCCCCATCTTCAGCATACCCTGTTAATGCCACGTATAAATCTTTTATTTTGCCATTCGCATTATCAATTGCCAATTTTAATATCACTCTATCTTCTGGGGAAAGGCAAACCCGAATATCAGCTATCTTGAGTTCCAAAGGGTTAAGTGCGTATTTAACAGCCTTCAGGGTCTCCGGCAGAAACTGCCCTGGCCAGCTATTTGCTAATTGATGGCAGTTAGCCAAATCTAACTGCATAATCTGCTGACCAGTTAAATCGGGTAAACGTAAAGAAGGAGCAACGTCTTTAATTAGAATATTTTTTCTCTCCAACAACTGATACAGGCTAATTATTTTATCTCCCATTAGCCATTTCCAATGATCAACATCATCCATGAGTCGATTCAAGTGATAGGTTGCATTGCGGTTTAAGAACCGGTCCGCCAGCTCTTTCACCTCGAAGTGCCTTTCACTAACACAGTCTTTCAGTCCACAGATTTCTTTATAAGAGCCAGAAGACTTACCTCTGAATTGAGAATAAAGATCCGACAGTTCCTGTAACTCGAATACTTCACTTTCTTCAACTTTTTTTTCAATTTGCTTCAATGTTGTCGGGTCATCATCATGAGTACGAAGGTCAACCACTGAAGAAGAAGACTGTAACGACTCAGTACTGATATAACGACTCACTTGATTCACGTCTTCAAGAGAACAAACACTATAATTGGCGAGGCGTGAGCCTATAGCAGAACCTGTCTCAAGAGCCTGAAAAGACTGCAAGGCACTTTCACTCTGCGAAATAGGCGAACATTTCATCGAAGGTTGCAGCCTGCAGGTTCTTTCACTCTGCGCCCCCTTATACTTGTAACATGAATCAAGAGTTCTTTCACGATCAGCGTCCGCTTTTTCAGCCAGCTGACCTGAGGTATTGCCAGTCATAACTCGTTGCATACACACCTTTTAAAATCGCAAACTAACTTTAGCTTATCCACTATCGACAAAGTTATTCACAAGAAAGTTCAACCACTTTCTATCTCAAGATATCGGGCAACAGTGTTTTTATTGACTGCATTCTATTAATCAATTCTGAGCCTGAAAACTGCATTTGATGAATTTATACAAAGCCTCCCTGGCTTTACAATCAGGCATGTGACCAACTGCTCTTAGGGCTAATTGCCCCCCCTAGAGCACAAGCTTGAGCCGTTAAACCAAAATACCGTTTAAATTCCCGACTAAACTGAGTCGGGCTTTCATAACCCACCATGGCAGCGGCCTGCTTTACCCTGAGCCCCTGATCCTGAAGCAACTCCCGGGCACGGCTTAAGCGCAGTTTTTTTAAGTATTGGATAGGCGACGATGCTGTCATCTGCCGGAAGTTTCGGTGAAATGTTGAAGGACTCATATTGGCCAGTGTTGCCAGACGCTCCACATCCAGCGTCTCATCATAGTGTTCATGCATATACTTCATCGCACGTTCAAGCCGGGCCAAATGGGTATTATGCCGGGCAAGTGCAAACAAAGGCGCTGCATGTTCACTGCAGAGAATAAGAAATAAAAGTTCCTGTACCAGACCACGCCCGAGTGCAGCGCTTTTTAATGGTGAGTGCAGACAGTTTGCCAGCCTCATTACCGTAGCGGCAAATACCTCTGAAACCGGGCAGACATAAAGACTTCTACTTTCTATCCCCCCTTCACTGGTAGCTAACGCCTGGTTATGTTCATCAAACAGCCTCACCAGTGGATGCAGCAGACTCAGGTCAATATCAATCAATAACGAAAGCAGTGGTTCCCCGGGACTTACACGGGTTTCACACTCGGCAGGAATAGGCAGGGTCAGTACCAGATAATTTTCCGGATTGTATTCATACACCTGCTGTTCCAGAAAAACCCGCTTTGCCCCTTGAGCCACAATAAAAATACCCTGACTGTAACAAAGTGGCTCTCTTTCACGGGACTCACTGGCTTTGAAAACACCAACACCTGGAAGATGGGTCGCGTTATATCCCTCATCGTTTGCCAGACTTGAAAGGCACTGAGCCAATTGATTCATACAACAGTTTCCATGGATATGCACCTGATGTGATGGAGAATAACTTAATTCATACCTGGAAGAATCATCAGTGATCGGTTTAGGCATGCTTTTGACAGAAATAGCCATTCTATTCATCACTGGAAACGATAAGCTGGCTCCCATTGGAAACATGGGAAAACCAACATGATGAATTTTAATTACCACAATCCGACTCATATTGTTTTCGGCAAGGATCGGCTGCATGAGTTGAATCAACTGGTTCCCGAAAGTGCAAAAGTACTGGTGCTTTACGGGGGAGGCAGCGTCCGCAGAAATGGAACCCTGGAAAAGGTACTGACAGGGCTTGGCAATAGAAAGGTTGTCGAGTTTGACGGGATTGAACCGAACCCTCAGTTCAATACATTGATGAAAGCGGTGGAAATCGTACGCAGCGAAAACATCGATTTTCTTCTGGCGGTGGGTGGCGGATCGGTGATGGATGGCACCAAATTTATTGCGGCTGCTGCACCTTACCAGGGTAACGCAACAGACCTGCTAAAACATGGCTTTGAATGGCTGCCGATTGACTCTGCGGTTCCTCTGGCTACCGTTGCAACCCTGCCAGCGACCGGTTCTGAGATGAACATGGGTGCCGTTATTTCCCACGAGAGTGGTAAGCTGCCGGTGATGAGTCCACTGCTCTACCCACAGTTCTCTATTCTCGACCCAACACTGACCTTCTCTCTACCATCTGTGCAAGTCGCAAACGGTGTGATCGATGCTTTTGTCCATGTACTGGAACAATACGTCACTTACCCAGTAGATGCACAGGTTCAGGACCGGATGGCTGAAGGCATTCTTAAAACCCTGATTGAGGTTGGCCCGGTAACGCTGGCAGAGCCCGAAAACTACGATGCGCGTGCCAACCTGATGTGGAGCGCAACTTCTGCACTGAATGGCTATATCGGTGTTGGCGTTCCCCATGACTGGAGCACTCACATGATTGGCCATGAACTGACCGATCTGTTCGGTATGGATCATGCGCAAAGCCTGGCAATTATTCAGCCTTCTCTCTGGAAAATCCGTAAGGCAAAGAAACAGGAAAAACTGCTTCAGTATGCCGAGCGTGTATGGAACATTTCAGAAGGCACTGAAGATGAGCGAGTTGATCAGGCGATTGATATGACTCGTGCGTTCTTTGAATCTCTGGGGGTAAAAACGCGACTGTCTCAATATGGCATTGAGCCTGGAGAAGTCGACCGGGTTATTCATGCATTACAAGAACATGGTATGACTGCATTGTCAGAAACGGGTGATATGGATCTGACCATCAGTCGGCAAATTCTTGTAGATGCATATGCCTGATTTAATTTAGCGCTTTCATAATGAGAAGGGGTGAAAACACCCCCTTCTTTGAATGAGCATTTGGATGATAATCAACAAATGAGAGATGTGGAATGAATACCTATTCTGTGACTCTAAAACTATAACTTCATAAATCTGGCAAGGTATCTTTCACTGATATCATCTGTACTGATTAGCATCCACAACCTGTCAGCAAAACAGGTCACACAAAATAGAGAGTTAAGCTGTCTGTTGCTCTCCTTCACCAGACTGGGACTCTCCTTCCCCCCCTTCCGTAGGCTTATCTCCTGTGGCAACTTTTTCTCCCTGATCAGTAGTAGCGGTCTCTTTGGAAGCCTCCGTGTCCGATGAAGCCACCTGCTCCTCAGCGCCTTGCTCTCCAGTGTCTCCTGCTATAGCAGGTGTTTCACCTTCTACTATTGAATCCGTTCGCTCGCTGTCGCCTCCAGGTGGATTTACCTGAGGTGTAACATCCTTTTGCTTACTAATCTCCAGTTCTGCCATTTTCTTCGCTTCGCCCTTATCAGCCTCCAAGCCGGGGGGAGGCGTCTGAGGCCGTGTATCTGAAAGCCCCTCAACGCCTTTTCCGTTATCATTTTTTGCCTCTTTAGCAGCATCTGTACCTGTATATGGAGTACCGCCACCGATAGGGCCACTGGTAACACCTTCCATAACAAAAACCTCAGGTTATTGATAAGTCCTTCAATAGACTTTGGCTTTTATGAATGGTTTCAATAATTTTTAGAGTATTTTCCTCATTTACTACCAAGCATTATTTCCATTATTTTTCCCCATGTGATTTAAATTGTTTACCACATGAGATCATATATTTCTGATCTCCTTGTACAGCTGGTGCTACGTTGCTGCTAGCTTGCGAATCCATCAATCGTGCTTTGTTACAACTTCGGTTACGTAGCTAAGGCTATGTTTCCAACGTTGTGCCTTACATAGCACCTGCCCAAAAAAACAGAAATATTCGATTTCACATGCCCAGTTACTTACGTTCTTTGGTAACCTCTACAGCCCATTCCACGTACCGTTCAGCTATGCAGGGATAACTGCCGCGATACCTTCAATTATGTTCTTATCATTTTTCCTGAACGTCTTTTCTTGAGCATGAATTTTAGCTTTTTCTTCATCAGAAATACCTAGATAGTGATGATGGTATCGTTTGAAATGAAACTCCTCATCGTGCATATCTTTCACTTTCTGAATTAACTGTTCGGCAACCACTCTAGCTAGACGCTTTGCTGATTTATCTTCTGGAAGCTCCATCATCGCCATCATATCGGTGGCAAGATCATACACTTTATCCCGGAGAGTATTGACCAGAGAACCTTGCAGATGCTGTTTACGCGTACAGGTTTCTACGGCAGTAAAATAAAACTGCAGTATTAGCCTCTGTTTTCCACCAGAAAGTCTTAGCTTTAATTGAGCAATATATTTATCTACATCCATTTGGGTATCAAGAAAACGACCTGGCATATATGATCTATCAGAAGCAGTTTCTGTTTTTTCAGAAGCTTGTTCAACCTCCTTCGTTTCTTCTGGATGAACTTTAATAGCAGGCAGTAGTTCGAGGTTCGAGCCAGATACTTGTATTGTGGCTTCTAGTAAGCATACCTGATGCAAAACAAGCACTAGTTTTGCCTCCAGACACTCTTCACTGTTTGATGAGGTGCTTTCTGACATCGCCTGATCTTCTGCTGCTTTCGAGTCACTTAAACTACTGCTCATGCTGCTTGCCTGAGTATTTGTTTCCTCGGGGTTCATGACGGAGTGAATCATCTTGGCAGCCCAATAATAGTCGGAATATTTGTGGGGATGCTTGCAACTTGAAGCTGTAGGTTCTGGGTTGTCGTTACGAGTGTGAGACAATACCTGTAATTTATTGCCTTTGTATTTCCTCTTAAATTTTAAGATATCTTCAGCTGAAAATGGTTCAACATCACCATTCTCTTTAACTTTTATCATTGTATTGGCTAAAGGTGGTTGAACGACTTAAATCAGTGGTTCCATGATATCGCCCAACGATAATAGAAAAAATTACTTAGCTTGTTTTACATAAACTCTATCAATTACTGGCTTTAATAAGGCAGTAATCTTTAGCTTCCAGATATGCCAAAATTTCATTCAGAGTGATGACTATCTAATGATAAGCGTAATTTTTTCTTAAGCTTTATCCTCAATCTTAATCATGAGTCAAGCTGGGTGTAGCCAGCGAGTTGACTGAAAACACCCAGTTATTCAAAATAGATAAATTGTTTGAGTGATGAATATTGTAGGTATATCATACTACAGCCATTCATCTTCAATATATTCATCTCCAGTAGATTCCTGATCAAAGCAAATTCGATAAAAATCCATGGGGTCAGGATATAGTTTTTTTCTGAAATCATCACAGGAAGATACATCATCACTCTTTTCATCATCATTTACTTTTTTAACTGAAAAAAGCTCGTTTCCAATCTTGTCAATTTTATATATGGTGGATTGAGTCAATGCAGCGTCAGTAACGCTGTCAAATATTTCGGCTCTATCCAGAATACTTAGGTTATTTTCGCCCTCAGTTTTTTTAACATCACGCAAATTATGAAAGCTTGGTCTACCTGGTTTATGATATTCAGGTGTACTTGCTTTCTCAAACCCCTTAACTATATCTAATACTTTAGTCATAACCTTCCCCTCCTTGGTTGTGTGTATTCTATACAATATCCTAACTAAGTGATTCCAAAAATTAGACCAATGAGGAATGGTCAACGATGATCGAAAAGAATAAAGTAAAAAAGTTAACTAGAGAATTAATTTTAAATACATTGATTCTCAATCATTGAAGCCAAATGGGAATAACTCATAAAAACGACTTAGTGAGTTTTAAGAAAAATCTGTTTTTCCAGACTATAAGCAGTTAACCAAATTAATTTTCACCTTCCAGCGTTTTCAAAGCATCGATAATATGATGCGCAACTATTCTGAGCACTTTACCAAAGCAAAAACAGCATCCATCTTTCATCATATTTTTAAGGTAAAAATAACAGAACTTGATAAGCCAAATTAGAAATCACATGCGCCCCCTTCTTCAAACCTTAAGATATTTCATTCTCAAAATACTCTGCACCAATAGCCACTACAGGAAAACTGTAGTGTGGCTCACATTAATAAATTAAGCACTGGGTTAATTCTATTGATAAGTAGCTGCACCTGTTAAATCGTTCATTTCTGGCTTCGTGGTTAGGCACTATACAATGCGCAGCCGAGTGGCTGATCGTTGAATCAGAAAATATGATTTTATATGTTTGGGTACTTATACCCTATGGTGGCAGCCCCATCCCTGGATGCCGCCAAAAACTAGTCTGGATCAAAATGAAGTTGCATAGTTTTTCAAATACTAGGGACTGTTGGTGTTGTTGCGTTTTTTTATGTTGATGTTTCGCCTTCAATACCACTCCTATCCATGGCGTGTCCTGATCCACTAAGCACACAGCCAAAAATCAAAAGTTCAAATACCTTGAAACCAAAACACCTGAAAACTATATTCTCTCTGTATAGCAGTAAAAAGGCCTGACTGTTCACCCATCTTTATTTAAATTTGTTATGCCGCATTGCGAAGCAGGAGGTTCCATAATGTTATAAAAATCCCTCGAACAATGTGAAGCCCGCCCTCTAGGGGGCGTTGATTAGTAACTGCTTGGGAAAATGTTCGAAATCAGGTTGACACAAAAATGGATTGGCAGTTCGAAACTGAGGACGCATGGGTAAAGCTGAAAAAACTCTACCCATCAATCTCATTGAGATGATGTACTAGGTTCTTTTAGAAAAACCGTACATCCGCCATGCGGGCAAACAGGCAATCAAAAATCCGAGTAAAAACAACAACAACAGCCAGAACAGGTGCCCGACAGGTAACGCGATGCTGTTGACAACCGGAATCCAGCCACCCAGGAAAAGAGTGGAAACTTTGTATAAGACAACACCAGAAAACAGCGCAAAGATAATCTGAAGTACTGGCTCAGCCAGCGTAAGGCCTGCCAACTGCCAGGGTCTTGCTCCAACCATCCGTAATAATTCGACCTCTTGTTTTCGCTCTGCAAAACCGGCGGAAAGATTGAAAAAAATCATCATCAGCGAAAGAAGTACGATGATAAAGCTCATGGCCATAAAAACATTATTCAACATCCGCTCATAATGACCCAGTTTTTCCAGCTCTAAAGCGGGAATAACCACTTCAAGAGGTACCTGGTATTTTGACTTCAGGGCCTGCTGAACCTTAAACAGCGATTGTCGGTGCTTCAGCTTTATCAATATAAAATTGATATAGTCAGATTTTATCCCATGAGCTTTTCGGGTTTTTCTCAACCCTTCTATAGGTATCAGTATGTTATTATCCAGTGATGTTCCAGTTTCCATTAAAACACCCTGGATAATAAATGGGGTTTGATATTCATCCTTTAATGAAGGTGAAAAACCATTGGCAATGGTTAACGTCTCTCCCGGATGATATTCTTCAGCCAGCTCAGAGCCTATAAATGCCGAAAGGTCATTTCTGAACACCGTGCCCGCCCCGCTGGACCCAATAAAATTAACTGCTTTTAGTTTTAGAGTATCCATATAACGCCCAGTGCTGCCGGTGACGGTATAGCCTCGATGGCTTTCATTGGTCGACACGGGCGCAACCCATTCTGCCTCCTTAAGGCCAGCAATATCCTCATAAACTTCCCAAGGAATAACGCGAGGGGGAGGTCCGATGCGGAAAAGGCTGTAAAGTACAAGGTGTACCGGCTGCGAAGGAGCCCCTACAATAAGGTCCGCCTCTGAAGACACTTGTCTGGCATAGGATCTCACTGCTTCATGGATATGGCTGATAACTAAAAGGAGAGCAACGCTGAAAGCCAGTGCGAGAATTGATATTGTTGAGCGTCCAGCCCTCTGACCGAGGCTTTTGCGCATAATCTTCATAATGACCATCGGTTTTCTCGCTCCCTGGCCAGGTTCAACGTCTTCATATCCAAGTACCTGTCAAAACCATCAATGCTATTTTCATCATGGGTTGTACAGATCAATGTTGCTCCACTTGCACGACATTCATCTTGCAAAAGCTGGTAAACGGCTTTCTTACCATTACTGTCCATGGCAGAAGCAGGCTCGTCTGCCAGAACAAGTTGAGGTTTACCGACCAGTGCCCGGGCAATAGCAAAACGTTGCTGCTGACCAGCGCTGTAATTCGCAGCATCTTTTGATAGCCGGGATGGGTCTTTCAAACTGAGTTTCCTGATCAGACGGAAGGCATCGTTCGCTGCGGTCTCAGAACGCCTTTCAGCTTCTTCTTTCCTTTTTGACGAGAAATAACAGGGCAGCAGTATATTATCGAAAGCACTCAGGTAAGGAACCAGACGATAATGCTGAAAGACAAACCCAATAGCGTCGGCACGGAGCCGTTCCAGAGAAGAGGCACCGATTCTTCTCATATCATTGCCCAGAACAATCACATCCCCGCTATTACAACGAGTCAGCCCCATCAAAGCCCTTAAAAGTGCCGTTTTGCCAGAACCATTGCCACCCTGAATACAAACCGTCTCACCAGCAGTAATTGCCAGTTCCGGAATATTCAAAATTTCTGTTTCACCAATTTTTTGCTCAAGGTCATGAATAGAAACGGCTTGAGAACCTATCATTTCAATACCCCCGACTTGATGATGACCTGCAATTTGTCAGGATAAACAACGGTCTTGTTTTGCCACTTCTCGGTGGTCAGCCACACATCGACGGCTTTCAAGTCAGGCAAGGCATCATAAAGTTTCACATCAATGAATTTGAGCTGCTCAGGTCTTTCACAATGGAACGCTTGAAAGCCGTTAATTTGATCCGCCCCCTGATTGACTTTATGCCCTTTCACCCGACAACGGGCAGCAGCTGGCGGCAAGGCAAAATACGACATACGCTTAAGCTGACCATACAAGAGCCCCACATCCATTTTTTTCTTTAGTACTGATAAAGACTCTTCCTTAAGGGCAATATAAAGCGTCAGGTTTTCGCCGGAAATACTGATATCCAGCCCCATTCGGGCAGGCTCAACAGCTCTGTGCAGCATTATCTCAGCCTGACTTTCCATACCGTGTAAAACAAGCAGAAACAACCAGCATGATTTCACTGATATTCGCCTCACGAGGCGCAGAAAGAGTGCTATAACTCGCTGTATGGATACTGGAATCTTGGTGGGCATGCTCACAGTTATCGGTCACATTCCAGGAAAAATAAGAGTCTGCCGCCAACTTGCTGCCTACTTTTGCACCGATCAAACCAGCACGATGTTCATCTCTGCAAATCATTCCATATCAAACGTAACCTTTTGCTTTATTGGTAACTTTCTACTGGCTACTAATTATTTTGACCTATACTCGAAGCTGCTAATCCTCCAATAACTCATCACATTTTATGCACCCTGTTTCAGTTATAAGCAGTTGGCCATATGAAATAGAATATTTCTGGCTGAGTGGATAGTTGTAATGCAAAGGCACGACATAGGGAGCATAGTTATAGCCATGTGACCTGAGTCGTAACGTCCTAAGGCTGCTGCCCACTTAATTAGAAAATATGATTTCATGTGGTTAACTACTTGAGTATGAACTGACAACCAAAGCCCCTCTTCACTCCTGATCAGACTTACTTAAAAACCTGAATGGAGTTCTCGGCAGATAATGTCAGGCACAGTGTTCAGATCATGCGATGGGAAATTCTTATTCGATTAGACGTCAACACATCCCTAACCCGACACACTTGGAGTTTGATTCATGCGTTTCATCACTCCCTGCAAAATGCTGACCCTTTTCATGATCGCTCTTTTTCTCACCGGCTGTGCCAGTGATGGCCATATGAGTCGATGGAGTCAATGTGCCCTTATTGGAGCGGGTACAGGTGGTCTTATTGGTGCTGCAGCCAATGGTAAAAGCTCATCCGACAGTGGAAAATCAGCAGGCTATGGCGCTATTGGAGGTGCTCTCGTTGGTGCCGCTATCTGTGCATTGACTGGAGGTGACAATGATGGCGACGGTGTGCCCGATAAAAAAGATCGATGTGCTCATACGCCAGCGGGTGTCAAAGTTGATAAGAGTGGCTGCCCTCTCGACTCTGATAACGATGGTGTTCCTGACTACATGGATAAGTGCCCCAATACACCTTATGGTGTAAAAGTAGGCCCTGACGGCTGCCCGGATTCTGACGGTGATGGCGTTCCAGACAATATGGATCGTTGCCCCAATACACCGGCAGGCGTTGCTGTTGACCAGTATGGCTGCCCTTCGGACAGTGATGGCGACGGTGTTCCCAATGCAATGGATAAATGCCCAAATACCCCCAAAGGCGTTCCCGTTGATGCCGATGGCTGTCCTCTGCAGAGAGAGCTTGGCATTGTCTACTTCGGCTTTGATAAAACGGACATTGATCAGCTGAGTCGCCAGGAGCTGGACCAAATCGCTGATGCTGCCAAAAAACAACCCAATGTTCGCCTGACTGCGGTTGGTTACACCGATTCAACCGGACCAGTGGAATACAACAGGAAACTCGCGCTGCGCCGGGCTGAAAGTGTCAAAAAGTACCTGGAAGAACGTGGAATCAATGGCAATCGAATCAAGGCGGTTGCAGGTGGTGTACTGGAGGCCGGAGATCAAACCAGAGAAGGCCGCAGACATAACCGTCATGTTACCATCACCATTGAACGCTAACCTCTATCAGGTATTTCCCCCATATCTATAGGTAACCACAGAGGTCAAAAAAAGCACGAAGACAAGTTGTTTCCTTTGTGGTCTTTGTGATCTCTGTGGTTAAACGCTTTTGCCTGTTTCTTTTGGGACCTGTGAGATAGTATTGTCACAACGCAAACTTACTCACTTAACGTCTCCAAGCAGTATTCATGACAGACAATAGCAAAGCCTGTTTCTACGCCCTGGCTACGGCCTTATTGTGGTCGACCATTGCCACCGCCTTTAAAATAGCCCTTAAACACCTTGACCCATGGCAACTGGTTTTCTGGTCTGTGGCTACCTCAACCATCCTGCTGAGCATCATTGTGATCATTCAGGGCAAAACAGGGTTGATTGCCTCTCAATTTAAGCGCTCTCCCGGACTATTCCTGTTATTAGGGCTGTTAAATCCCTTTCTCTATCACGTAGCCTTGTTTGGCGCCTATGACCTCTTGCCTGCTCAGCAGGCTCAGGCGTTAAATTACAGCTGGCCTATGGCATTGACTCTGCTTGCCGTTCCCTTGCTGGGCAGAAAACTGTCCTTTAAAAGCCTGCTCTGCTGCCTGCTCGCCTATGCGGGTGTATTGATTATCTGTACCCGTGGAGAATTTCGGAATCTTAATTTTTCCAGCCCAACGGGGGTAGTCCTTGCCCTTTCCAGTACCATTATCTGGGCACTGTACTGGATTTTTAATACTCGTCGTGACGGGGATCCGGTGGTCAGTCTACTGATCTGTTTTCTCTGCGGACTGCCCTGGATTATTGGTGCCACCCTCCTCTTTTCCAGCGTATGGCCAGTTTCCACAGAAGGCCTGGCTGCTGCGGCCTATGTTGGTCTGATTGAGATGGGCTTCGCTTATATTCTATGGCTGAAAGCACTCAAGCTGGCAGACAATACGGCCATGATCAGTAATATCAGCTATCTGAGCCCATTTTTATCATTGATCTTTATTGCCAATATACTGGGAGAATCCATTTATCCGGCCACTTACGCAGGGCTGATTATGATTATTGTTGCCGTACTGGCTCAGCAGCACCTATCTAGAAAGTAAATATCATGGTCAGAAACCGTTACTTTGCTTTTAAGCAGTTCAAAATCGAACAGGGCCAGTGCGCCATGAAGGTCACCACCGATGCCTGCATCTTTGGCGCCCTCTTCGGCCAGTCACCTTCTCTTCAGAACAGCCAGACTGTTCTGGATATTGGTGCGGGTACCGGACTGCTCAGTCTGATGGCAGCACAGAACAGTCAATCAAGCATTACCGCAATTGAGCTTGATGAAGAAGCGTCAAAACAGGCTGAAGATAATTTTGCCCAGAGTCAATGGGCTGATCAGTTGCACCTGGTCAACAGCTCAATACAGTCCTTCTCTGCAACCAGTGAACAACGCTTTGATTGTATTATCTCCAACCCTCCATTTTTTCAGCAGGCGTTCAAAGGTAACGATCATCGCAGAAACCTCGCTCGCCATACGGACAGCTTGAGCTTTTCAGATCTTGCAAAAGCGATTGGCAAGCATTTGGCCAATAGTGGAGAGGCATGGATTCTACTCCCCGTGGAATCCACCACTCTGTTTCTGACGGCAGCGGTTCAAGAAGGACTTAAGTTGATAAAACAGGTTGGGTTACGTTCTTCAAGTAGTCACAATAACCACCGTTATATTCTGGTGCTAAAGCACCTGAACGATACGGAAGAATCACAGGAGGTTCATGAGCAGACGGTGACTATATATGACCAGCACCCGCATTATACTGAAGAAATAAGGCTGCTGATGTCGCCTTATTATCTGGCGTTGTAAGCGCCAGGAGCCTGACCGAGAATAGCGCTCGTAGCGAGGGTGGCAGTCTATTCTCGGACAGGCTCCTATTGATCAGCAACGATATTCAGGCAACTGTTCCCAAAACAGCTATATAGTCGATCAGCTGCATGCAGGGGATTATTGTCACGAAACGGTTCTACCGGTTCCTTATCCGGCAAGTAAAAAGCCTGTTCCTGTGCAGGCAACTGTCGATTAGCAGAGTTAACCAACAGATCTCTCGAAGCATCGCTTAACAAGCTGTCTCTGTGCGGCTGAAGGTTATTCTTTTTCTCCGTTTTCCCGAACCGGACTGACCGATCCTCACTCGCCAACTGCTCGTCAGGCTTCAGATTATCAGCCTGACGGCTTTGCGGGCTTGCTACATCAATGGTTGATGAACGGAGATCATCAGATGAATATGGCATTGCCAGTCGAACTCTTGGCCGGTTATCCGACTCCAGAGCCCACAACAGTGTGACCAGAAATACCCCGAGAAACATCCACGCGGGCTTAATATTATTATTCATATTGTTGCCGTTCGGATAAGTGTGAAGCTTGATCAGGAAGATAAGAGCTCCCAGTCAGCTTAATGAAGCGGGCTCTCTCAAAAGCGTCCTGACCTCCCCTAGCCTCATTCTCTCATCAGGGTTAAGTGCCAGTAAACCAGTTACCATTTTTTTTAATAAAGGAGCATCCGGGTGGTTCTTTTCACGGGCAATACTGGCATCAAACAACTGACCGATAATATCCCCTCCCATTCGTACTAATTTTGTACTCAAACAGTCTGAATCAGACACTGAGGATGACTCTGACACGGCCATGTCACTAGTGACCACTTCGTTTGGAAACATTTCTGCAAACTTCTTATTGATTATTGACTCTATTTCCTTGCGCGACCCGGCTGCTGCGGTCTCCCATAAAAGAATCCCATAACTCCACAAGTCAACTGAATAAGAGTAAAGTCGACTATCATCCTCTTCATAACCGAGCATCTCAGGAGCAATAGCCATGGGAGATCCACAAAAAGTTCCCGTTAGGCCATGTTCAAACAGTTGCTTTGAAAGACCAAAGTCAACCAGTTTAAAGACCCACTGACCTGTGTCCGAAAGTGTAACAATGATATTATCAGGCTTAAGGTCGCGATAGATTACTTTTCTGCTGGTATGCAAAAAATCTAGAGCCTCTGCAAGCTGCGAGGCAAGCTCCTTTGCCAGTGACACCCCCCCTGCAGGGATTTGTTCAAAGCTTTTCCGTTTTGCCAGCAACTCAAGAAGGTCTATACCATGAACATACTCACTGATAATTATTTTTAACTGCAAACTTCGACAATCATGCTCGCTTATATCCGCCATACTATGGATGGGTATGTATTGACCACTGTTTATATCCTGCATAATAAATGTATGAACTTTGGCGACATTCGGATGAGGAGGTAACGTTAGACCAACAAACTCACCCCTACGTGCTTTGAAATCGTCATAGCAGTTTCCACCCTCGTGCTCATGATAAACGACTGTTGTTCCATCATTTGCCAAGCTATGAATCTTTACGGCATAAGCGGTACCTTCAATATCTTGATATTGGTAGACAGTCCCAAATGCTCCGGAATTTATTTTCCTTTGTTTAAATAAACCAAAACAACCCCAAAGTGCATCATCATCATCTTCATAAACATCCCCTTTACCCCAGCCTCCCTCAAGTAACCTTAACCCTCCAGGGGTTTCCTCAACATCATCAGTGCTAACTGACGATAAATCAGGAAGTGGAGCAGACCACAGATGTTGATTTTTTACACCCCCTCCATCCCATTGTTCAAAGCAGAAGGTGTCAGAGGTAGCTCCGGCGACGGGGAAAAAGTGAGGCACTGCATCAATCTCAAGCTGGCGTGAGTTTCGTCTTTCAATAGCAGTGGTCGTATCAGGATCACTTCGATTCAGACAACAGCAAAGCCTGGACTGAACCCAGGCAAAGCAGTCTCTTCCAAAACTGGTAGCACGGTTGAAAACGCCACCCGTAGAAGCTCCTCCAGACCCATTAGAAGACTCAACTGGACCCGAATTACGCAGACTGAGCATCACGGCAACCTTCTATTGCATGTATGCAAAAGCACCCCATCTAAAACAGTGCCTGAATATAAGTGAGTTAGGTTCTGTTGACATAAGTTTCCTTTCTCAGCTCAAGTCAGAATGCATCTGACTAGGCGCAAGGGCGCAGGAATACTCAGGTCTTTCAAGCCATTGCAACAACGGCAGAAGCATTCTGACTTGAGCCCGGAGGATGATTCGTAAAGCCGCGTTCCAGCTTCGTTGAACTGGTTTGATGTAGAACCACTACATCTGTACCAGCTCGCCTCGTGTAATAGGGCTTTACGAACCACTGAGTTTGGAACCTTATGTCAACAGAACTTAGTAATCTGCCGGAAAGTTTACAAAACCAGGGGAGGTTCACAATTGGACATATGCCCCCCCTAGCTGGAAGGTATATTTTAAAAAAACAGATAGTCCCAAGAAATAAACCCAAAACTTTCCACAGACGTAAACCTTAAAATAAGAGTTAACACAGAAGAAAAGGTTCCTTAAAGGCGACTTCTTATATATGCCATTATCTATTCACTGCGCGATAAACTGAAAACCCATCCTTAGTCAGCAACGTCTCACAGTGGCCAAAAGCCTTTTGAATAATGGGTGGATAACGCAGGAAGCTATTGGCTACAATTCTCAGTTCACCTCCCCGGCGAAGCATCTGGTGCGACTGGGAGAGAAACTGCTCTGTCACTTCGTAGTGCGTTTTAACACCCTGATGAAAGGGAGGGTTGGAGATGATCATATCGAACTGACCGGTCACTTCCGAGAGGCCATCGCTTGGTAACACTGCAAACGACTTGCTCCCCAGAGCACTCATGGTTTTATTACTGCTGGCCAAGGCCAGAGCATCACAGTCCACCAGAGTAAAATCATGATCACCCGCCATGGCATTAATATAAGCGGAAATCACACCAGCGCCACAGCCAAAATCCAGCACTTTGCCAGAAGGCACCACATCCAGTGTTTCCAGAAGAACCTGAGTCCCCCGATCCAGGCGACCATGGCTGAAGACTCCGGGTAACGAGGTAATGTCCATATCCATAGAAGCTGCGCTGACTGAAAACGTTTCAAACCATTGCTCAAGAGTGAAGTTATCCGGCTTTTTCAATGGCTCTAAAGCTTCCAGCAATACACAGTGACGGGCGTTATCCACACTCTTAACCACGCCAAAACTGCCCTTCAGCCGCTTTTTCCAGGATTTGATACCTTCATCGTTTTCACCGACCAGCCAGACGGGTACGCCTTCTGGTAAAAAGTTCAGCACCATCTCAAGCCAGAAGTCCATCAATGGCTTACTTTTCTGAAGAAAAACAAGAACACCATCAACAGGGCGGGAAAGCTCAGCTGACAGTACCGGCGCAAACGTCAGAGAAAATCGATCAGTCAAACGACTTTCTAATGGAAGTAAACACCGATAGGCACTGAAATCCCGGGTTAATGCTGTGATAAAGCCAACACCATCATCCAGCAGACGCATTGCGAGATCATCAGCAGGCAAACCAACCACAACAAGGTGCTCAAGCTCGAATTGTTCCTGATTACGGATGACCAACTGGGATGGATTGGATAATGGGAGGAAAGTCATAGATCTCAACGTTGGTAACGGATGGGTAACAGATGCACTTAAATCAGGCACTTATACATTAATAGCCTCGCCCTTTCCATGCCCACCCCCATAAAAGCTTTCATGGAAATACGGATTTACAAGGCAAAGCTGCAAGCATAGCATTCGCCGCCAATGACGATCAGTATGGAGTTTTCTGATGACTGAACCACAGGGTGATCTGGTTCTGCGAACACTGGCTATGCCTGCTGACACCAATCCCAATGGTGACATTTTTGGTGGCTGGATTATGTCCCAGATGGACATTGCCGGAGGTCTCGCCGCCAAAAACCGCTGTAATACCCGGGTATCAACCGTAGCTGTTGAGTCCATGAGCTTTATTCATCCGGTCAAGGTCGGTGATGTGGTTTGCTGTTATGCTGATATTATTCGCGTCGGCAACACCTCTATGCGCATTAAGCTTGAAGTGTGGATTCTTTCTCACCCTTTCAAATCAGAAGAGCGTCATAAGGTCACTGAGGGATTTTTCACATACGTTGCGATAGACGACAACGGAAACCCTGTACCTGTAGAAAGAAACTGAAAACCGGACCCATCTCATGAAACAGAAGACCATTCTTGTCGGCATCGCCGGCGCCTCCGCTTCAGGTAAAAGCCTTCTGGCGGACACTCTGGTTGAAGAACTCCAGTCTGAGCATCTGTGTGTTATTTCAGAAGATTCTTACTATAAGGATCAAAGCCACTTAAGCATGGAAGAACGGGTTCGAACCAATTATGACCACCCGGAGTCCATGGATCATGACCTGATGCTGGAACAGATGATTCAGCTGAAAAATGGTGAAGAAATCGACGTACCGCTCTACGATTATACCCAACACAATCGTCGTGAAGACACCCGAAAGGTCAATCCGGCACGGGTCGTTATCTACGAGGGAATATTGCTCTTTACCAATCCGGCTATCCGGGAAGCCTTTGACCTTCGCTTCTTTATGGACACCCCTCTGGACATCTGTCTGATCCGCCGGATGAAGCGGGACATCCTCAGCCGTGGCCGCGATGTAGACTCCGTCATTAAGCAGTACCTGGAAACAGTTCGTCCAATGTATATGCAGTTCATCGAGCCAGCACGCCAGCACGCGGACCTGATTATTCCTCATGGTGGAAAAAACCGGATTGCTATTGATCTGATCAAAACCCAGATCCGCAACCTGATTGACTAAGGGTGCTCTCAGGGTGGACATTCAGCATTTATTCCTTATTTTAATGGGTTAAAGATTGAACCACAGAGTTCACAAAGAAGCGCTTTTCTTTTCCTTTGTGCTCTTTGTGAACTTTGTGGTTCAAAAAATCCCTGCGACCCCGTTGCCGGGAGGGGGAGCACAATTAACCATGAGGCCAGTGATCACACTCTCGTTTCAACCAGCCTTCCATTTCAATGGTCGTCTATGTATACTTCAGCCGTATAAGCGTCAAACACGCCCTTTTTTTTCGCCCTTAGAAAACACACTGGGTCCGGCGCAACCTTCTCTTCTCTGAAGGTGGATCTCCCCAGATCGTCCTGGCTGTCCGGCCGCTTGTACATCACATTTTCCGTATAACCAGAGCAGATGTAAGTGCTTCAGACTGTACTACCCCCGGGTCATAAGGTTCAGTGAAGCGCTGCATGATTGCGATGAAGAGTTACTATGCGCGTAGAAGCTGATATCAAGCTGGGTTTTAAAGACGTACTGTTCCGCCCTAAACGTTCAACCCTGAAAAGCCGTTCCCAGGTTAGCCTGGAGCGCACTTTCCGATTTGTTCACACCGACCAGGAGTGGACAGGTGTTCCTGTCATTGCCGCCAACATGGATACGGTAGGTACCTTTTCAATGGCGCTGGCGCTGGCTGAGCATAAGATGCTGACCGCCGTGCACAAACACTACACCGTAGAAGAGTGGAAAGCATTCCTTGACGATGCACCTGAAGGCATTGAAGACCGCATTATGGTCAGCAGCGGTACTTCTGACAGCGATTTCGAAAAGATGGCAGAAATCCTGTCACTGAATGACAAGCTCCGTTTTATCTGTATCGATGTCGCTAATGGCTACTCCGAGCACTTCGTTGAGTATGTTTCCCGTGTCCGTCAGCGCCACCCGAACAAAGTCATCGTTGCTGGCAACGTGGTGACCGGTGAAATGGTTGAAGAGCTGATTCTGAAAGGCGCTGATATTGTTAAAGTCGGTATTGGCCCTGGCTCCGTCTGTACCACCCGTGTTAAAACCGGCGTAGGTTACCCTCAGTTGTCCGCTGTTATCGAGTGCGCTGATGCTGCTCACGGTGTTGGCGGTCAGGTTATTTCTGATGGTGGCTGCACCTGTGCTGGCGATGTCTCCAAAGCGTTTGGCGCTGGCGCAGACTTCGTCATGATCGGCGGCATGTTTGCTGGTCACGATGAGTCCGGCGGTGAGCTGGTGGAAGAAGATGGCAAACAGTTCCGTCTGTTCTATGGCATGAGCTCCACAACAGCAATGGATCAACACTCCGGTGGCGTTGCCAACTACCGCGCCTCTGAAGGCAAAACCGTTAAGGTGCCTTACCGCGGACCAATCCTGGAAACGGTTCAGGACATCCTGGGAGGTGTACGCTCTACCTGCACTTATGTAGGCGCAGCGCAATTGAAAGAGCTGTCCAAGCGAACCACGTTTATCCGGGTTCAGGAACAGGAAAACCGCATTTTCAATTAATGCATCTTTAACCACAAAGCTCACAAAAAGAAATCTTTTCCTTTGTGAGCTTTGTGGCTCAAAACATCAATAAGCCGCAGAAATCCCCCGCTGATCAAACTCAGCCTTGATCGCATCCAGCTGTTCAGTTGATGGCGGTCTTACCGTTTCCAGCTCATAGCCATCCTTAAACGCATCCCACTTATGAACACCCAGGCTGTGATAAGGCAGAATCTCCACCTTTTCAACACAATCCATCTTCTCCACCATCTCTGCCAGCATGGCGGCATACAGTGGATCAACGGTATACCCTTCCACCACCACATAGCGAATCCAGGTCGGCTTTTTCAGCTCCTGCAAATACATGGCAAAATTACGGGTGTACTTACTGGTGACATAGGTCAGCTTCTGGTGCATTTCCTCATCCATATGCTTGATGTCCAGCAACACCAGATCTGTGTATGACAGCAGACGTTCAATATCCGGAGTAATATGCTTGGTAAAGCCATTAGTATCAAGACAGGTATGAATACCATGCTCTTTTAATGCCTTGAAAAGGTCCGCAACAAACTCCGCCTGAAGCAGCGGTTCTCCACCTGTCACCGTTACACCACCGGTCAGAAAGTTCTTAACTTTGAGAATCTTTTCCAGAACCTCTTCATGGCTAAGCACCTCTCCACCATCACGCAGATCCCAGGTATCGCGGTTATGACAATAGCGGCACCGCATATGGCAGCCCTGCATAAACACAACGTAACGGATACCCGGCCCATCTACCGTTCCAAATGAGTCCATGGAATGGACACGACCAAGGGACATGGCGACTCTCCTGTTAACCCAAAAGAGTTGCTGCAAAAGGATCTCCCTCTCCCAGCAACCCTGAATGCCATGAGCAAAAAAAGGCCAGCAAAGCTGGCCTTTTATATTTAAATACCCGTGTTTACCGTTACAGCGAGCCGGTAAAGGTACGAGTGATAACGTCACGCTGCTGCTCTGGTGTCAGAGAGTTAAAGCGCACCGCGTAACCGGAAACACGAATGGTCAGAGAAGGATACTTCTCAGGGTTTTCCATCGCATCTTCCAGCATTTCACGGTTCATAACGTTCACGTTCAGGTGCTGACCACCTTCATGACCCTTCTCATGATGGAAGTAACCATCCATCAGGCCTACCAGGTTCTTGCGACGACCATCTTCATCCTTACCCAGCGCCTTTGGCACGATAGAGAAGGTGTAAGAGATACCATCCTTCGCATAGGCAAACGGCAACTTAGCAACAGAGCTCAAAGAAGCAACCGCACCACTGGTGTCACGACCGTGCATTGGGTTTGCACCCGGGCCAAATGGCTGACCTGCACGACGACCGTCTGGGGTAGTACCGGTCTTCTTACCATAAACCACGTTAGAGGTAATGGTCAGAACTGACTGGGTCGGAATCGCATCGCGGTACATTTTGTGAGAAGCCACTTTCTTCATGAAAGTTTCTACCAGCTCACAGGCAATCGTGTCCACGCGCTCTTCGTTGTTACCAAACTTCGGAAAATCACCTTCGATCTCGAAATCAATGGCAATACCGTCTTCGTCACGAACCGGCTTAACTTTTGCGTACTTGATAGCAGACAGAGAGTCAGCAGCAACAGACAGACCTGCAATACCACAAGCCATGGTACGAATGACATCACGGTCATGGAGTGCCAGCTGGGCAGCTTCATAAGAGTATTTGTCGTGCATATAGTGTATGCAGTTCAGTGCAGTGACATACTGAGTCGCCAGCCAGTCCATCAGCTTGTCAAAGCTTGCATAAACTTCATCGTAATCCAGGTACTCAGAAGTGATTTTGTCAGCCTTTGGACCAATCTGAATTTTCAACTTCTCGTCAATACCACCATTGATGGCGTACAGCAGCGTTTTACCCAGGTTGGCGCGAGCACCAAAGAACTGCATCTGCTTACCTACGACCATTGGTGATACGCAGCAGGCAATCGCGTAATCGTCGCTGTCCATATCCGGACGCATCAGATCATCGTTTTCGTACTGGATGGAGCTGGTATCGATAGAAACCTTGGCACAGTACTCTTTGAAGCCCATTGGCAACTGCTCAGACCACAGAACCGTGATATTCGGCTCTGGAGATGGTCCCATGGTGTACATGGTGTTCAGGAAACGGAATGCGTTCTTGGTCACCAGCGTACGACCGTCAAGACCCATACCACCGATGGATTCAGTCGCCCAGATTGGATCGCCAGAGAACAGCTGATCATATTCAGGCGTACGCAGGAAGCGAACCATACGCAATTTCATGACGAAATGGTCGATCATTTCCTGGGCATCAGTTTCAGTGATCTTGCCCGCTTCGATATCACGCTGGATGTAAATATCCAGGAATGTAGCAGTACGGCCCAGTGACATGGCTGCGCCATTCTGGGATTTAACCGCGGCCAGATAACCAAAGTAGGTCCACTGAACAGCTTCACGGGCCGAGGTAGCAGGACCACTGACATCGCAACCGTATTTGGCCGCCATCTCTTTGATCTGCATCAGAGCCTTGATCTGCTCCATGATCTCTTCACGCAGCTGAATAGTGCGCTCAAGATTTTCACCAGACTCCAGAACAGCATCCAGAGACTTATGCTGGGCTTTCTTATCAACGACCAGACGATCAATACCGTATAACGCGATACGACGGTAGTCACCAATGATACGGCCACGACCATAGGCATCAGGCAGACCAGTGATTACACCAGACTTACGACAATTACGAATGTCGGCAGTATAGACATCAAAAACACCCGCATTATGGGTCTTACGATAGTCTGTGAAGATTTTATTGACGGTATCATCCAGCTTACGGCCATAAACTTCGCAGGAAGTTTCAACCATACGGATACCACCGTTAGCGATGATAGCTCGCTTCAATGGCTTCTCAGTCTGCAGACCAACGATGGTCTCCAGATCTTTATTGATATAGCCGGCATCGTGAGAAGTAATGGTGGATGGCAGGTCAGTATCAAAATCAAGAGGCGCGTGAGTGCGGTTCTCTTCCTTGATACCTTCCATAACATCAGCCCACAGACGGTCTGTAGCTTCAGTAGAACCGGCCAGGAAAGAACTGTCACCTTCATAAGGCGTGTAGTTTTTCTGGATAAAGTCACGAACGTTAACGTTTTGGGACCAATCGCCGGAAGTAAATCCTTCCCATGCTGCTGGCAGCTCGCTGGTGGTTACAGTCATACTAAGAGGCTCCTGATAAGTTGGAGAATTCTTTGGGAATGCTGCTCTCGGGTCAGGCAGACTGCATCTGGATAGCTGTAACACCAACTTGATCTACATCAATGTAAGAAAATCATTGTCGGCGTATTGTTTGCCTATCTCGCGGGGACATAGACATCATGATGACACATCACAGATATCTCATGCCCTATATGGTCATACCGCACGTTTAAAGCTGGCCAACCCGATAATAAGAAATAATTGCAGTCAAAGTATCGTATGTACGGCAATTCCACTATCAGTGCTAATACCTATTAATCATAAAAAAACAAAAGACAAACTCAAACAAGAATTAACAAAAAAGAAAAACGATTTAATTTTATTAATAATCTACCAATTAGCAAAAAATAGTTATTACCAATAGTCAGACATTCAAAAAAATTATGAAACCAATCAACGATCTATTTTTATGAATGCTATCCTTTGTTTCTATTAATTCTTTTTAACTTCGCTTTTTCAAAAAACCAACGACACTCATAATATATTGTTGCAGCTTTTCAAGCGGTTTTAACAAATAGTTTAAGTAGTGTTACCTATTCATACCTAAAATGGGTTTGTCTACCATCGTTAACCAAATAAAGACATTTTATCCATTTCTGGGAGAGGATGAACAGGAGGTAGTTATGAGCAAATATATTTACACAACCATTTACGAACAATTCACAGGTCTTAAGCCACCCGAGCCAAAAGATCACAAGCCTCGCCGACGCAGAGGTTTTGGCCATCCGTATCGTATGCGTTTAAATATGCAGGAAAATGCGGCCCAGGGCAGTGAGCTCCTTTCCTCTTCACACGAATCGGAAAGAGATGTCTTCGAACAGGCGCAGGTTTCTGTCTTTCAGCCAACGGTGAAAAAACAGTCCGTTCGCAGATTTACATCAGGAAACCAGGCCTATCGCAGCAGTGGCAGCAACAGCACCATGAGCAGCCACACACCGATGCCTGAAGATCGACACGGCAACTCTGAACCTAAGGTGACCTACAAAAAGCGTCGCCAATATGGCCCGTCCAGCCTTGGCCTTAGTTCTTCTATGGGCAGAGATGGGAGCGACAGCTCCGATTACTGATCACATCTTTTGAATTTTAATCTGATCATTTCTTTATACTGAAACTACCTAAAGCTCATTCGCTAGAATTTCCCAGGATAATGATTGCACCAGCACCTGTTCTAACAGGTGCTGGTGAATTGTCAGGTGCGTTGTTGCTGGCAGTTAATGAATCAGAATTAAAGCGTTCTTTCCTGTAAATAACTTTCGTAATCTGGGATCTGTCGATTATGAGACTGCCCCAATAAGTCTGAAGAGAAAATATAGTCTGCTGAACTCTGGTTGCAGGCAACAGGAATATTCCATACTGCGGCAATTCTCAGCAATGCCTTAACATCCGGGTCATGAGGCATTGGTTCAAATGGGTCCCAGAAGAACACCAGCAGATCAAGTTTACATTCAGAAATCAAAGCACCTATCTGCTGGTCACCACCCAGTGGACCACTGATAAATTTAGTAATTGGCATGGAAAGCTCTTTTTCAAGAAGGCTCCCCGTGGTTCCAGTCGCAAAAAGGTTATGCCCATCCAGCTTATCTTTATGGCGCAGACTCCAATGCACCAACTCACCTTTCTTATTATCATGAGCAACCAGAGCAATGCTCTTTTTTGGAGAAACGCTATATTCTTTATAAATCATAAAGTACTTCTACTCTTCTTTTCAGCAATAAAAGATATAAACCATTACTAAACGGTAAGCTACGCATTACAGTTATTTAAAACACCAAAGCGGATGTTTTCTGAATGATTTTATTCTCGCTGAAAAACAAGCATCGCTTCAACAAAAAAAATGCTGTTGCCTTTTAGAAAAGCAACAGCATTGGTCAGGCTCAATAAATATTTCAATTTATCAATAGCAACAGGCTAATTATTACGACAAATATTTAATCATTACACCTGCAGCAACTGCAGAGCCAATGACCCCTGCCACGTTAGGGCCCATGGCATGCATCAACAGGAAGTTCTGTGGATTCGCCTCAAGCCCCAGCTTATTAGATACCCTCGCAGCCATTGGTACAGCCGACACACCAGCAGAACCAATCAGCGGGTTTACCTTGGTAGACGACAACCGATTCATCAGCTTCGCCATCAGGACACCACTGGCGGTACCGATACAGAAAGCAACAATGCCCAGGGTAAGAATTCCCAGTGTTTCCACCTGCAGGAACTTATCAGCACTCAGCTTAGATCCGACAGACAATCCGAGGAAAATAGTCGTGATGTTAATCAGGGCATTTTGAGCCGTATCGGACAAGCGCTCAACCACACCACACTCTTTCATCAAATTACCAAAACAGAACATACCCAGCAGCGGTGCGGCATCAGGCAATAACAGAGCCACCAGCACCAGCAGCAAAATCGGGAAAACTATCTTCTCCGTTTTGCTCACCGGGCGAAGCTGTGTCATGACAATCTTCCGCTCTTCAGCAGTGGTCAGTGCTTTCATAATAGGCGGCTGAATCAATGGAACCAGAGCCATGTATGAATAGGCAGCCACAGCAATGGCACCCAGCAGATGTGGAGCCAGCACACTGGAAACGTAGATTGCTGTCGGACCATCGGCACCACCGATAATTCCGATAGCCGCCGCATCAGCCAGACTGAAATTCATCAACCCCATTGAGCTCAACACAATGGCACCAAACACAGTGGCAAAAATACCAAACTGGGCTGCCGCACCAAGGAACAGGGTTTTCGGGTTGGCCAGCAGCGGACCAAAGTCCGTCATCGCGCCCACTCCCATGAATATCACCAGCGGAGCCACTCCACTGCCAATGGCAACACTGTAAAACTGATAAAGGACACCGTTCGCATACCCAGCATCAGCAACAATATTACCAACCAGAGTGCGTGTCGCTGCATTAGCCTCATTGTAAAGACTATAGAGCTGATCAGGGGTTGCAGAGGCACTGCCCAGCGCCTCTGAAATGGCCTGCACCACCACTGGATTGGCAACATGAAGCGCCTGCTCAATGGCAGAGAACGCCAGCCCTGCCTGGGGAATATTGGCAAGAATCCCACCAAAGCCAATAGGCACCAACAGCAACGGCTCGAATTGCTTCCGGATGGCCAGGTACAGAAGACCAAAGCCAACCAGAATCATGGCGAACTCTCCGGTGGTGATGTTATATAACCCGGAGCCCTCCCAGAGCGTTATAAGCTTTTCCATGGCATTTTTTCTCTTTAACCGCTTTTTATTAAGCCAGGGCAAGCAGGGTATCACCCACCGCTACACTGTCACCTTCACGTACATCGACCGACGTCACCTGTCCGGAACGCGGAGCACGAACTTCCGTTTCCATCTTCATCGCTTCCAGGATCAGCAGAACATCCCCCTCCTGAATACTCTGACCAGGAGTGACATTAACTTTCCAGATATTACCAGCAAGAGGAGCGGGCATCGGCTCACCGGAAACGGCTGACGTACTGGCAGCCTGAGCCACAGGAGTGGAGGCCGAAACCAACTGAGTAACATCACCACCTTCAGACACCTGAACGGTATAAGCATTACCATTCACTTTGACGGTATAAACAGAATCATCACCAGGCTTTGCCGACACAGTAGACGCAGGTTCTGCCACAGTCTCAGTACCCGGTGCAGGTTCAAACGCGTCGGAATTACCGCGATTCTGCAGGAACTTAAGGCCTACCTGGGGGAACAAAGCGTAGGTTAGAACGTCATCCACTGTCTGCTCTGCAAGCTTGATCCCTTTCTCTTTTGCAAGGCCATTCAGTTCAGCAGTCAGTTTTTCGAACTCAGATTCAAGCAGGTCAGCTGGACGACAGGTGATCGCTTCCTTACCATCCAGAACTCTGTCCTGAAGGCTTTTATTAAACAGAGCTGGAGCTGCCCCGTATTCACCTTTTAAAATCCCCTGAGTCTCTTTGGAGATTGTCTTATAGCGCTCACCCGTCAATACGTTGAGGACCGCCTGAGTACCAACAATCTGGGAAGTGGGTGTTACCAGTGGAATCATGCCCAGGTCTTCACGAACTCTGGGAATCTCCTGCAGCACCTCGTCGAACTTATCACTGGCGCCCTGCTCTTTCAGCTGACTTTCCATATTGGTGAGCATGCCGCCAGGCACTTGGGCAATCAGTATTCTGGAATCGACACCACGCAGCTGACCTTCAAATTTCGCGTATTTTTTCCGCACCACCCGGAAGTAAGCAGCCACTTCTTCCAGTTTATGCAGATCAAGGCCCGTATCACGCTCCGAGCCCTGCAATGCAGCAACGATTGCCTCCGTTGGAGAGTGTCCATAGGTCATGGACATGGAAGAGATGGCCGTATCGACTCGATCCACACCGGCTTCAACCGCTTTGAGCAGTGACATGGAAGAAAGGCCGGAGGTTGCATGGCAATGCAACTGAACTTCCAGATCGGTTTCTTTCTTGAGCCTGGAAACCAGCTCATAAACGTCAGTCGGCGTAATAATGCCTGACATGTCCTTAATGCACAGAGAATCCGCCCCCAGATCCTCGACCTCTTTAGCCAGAGAGACCCAGCTATCCATCGTATGAACAGGACTGGTCGTGTAAGAGATCGTGCCCTGAGCATGAGCCCCCTGTTTCTTGACAGCCTTCATGGCCTGCATCAGGTTACGGGGATCGTTCATGGCATCAAATACCCGGAACACATCCATACCATTCGCTACAGCACGCTCAACAAACTTATCGACGACATCATCCGCATAATGGCGATACCCCAACAGATTCTGCCCTCTCAGCAACATTTGCTGCCGGGTATTCGGCATGGCTTTTTTCAGCTCACGCAGCCTTTCCCACGGGTCTTCACCCAGAAAGCGAATACAGGCATCAAAGGTGGCCCCTCCCCAGGTTTCCAGAGACCAGTAACCGATCTGATCCAACTGCTCTGCGATCGGCAACATATCTTCAATACGAAGACGGGTAGCAAAGAGTGACTGATGGGCATCTCTCAATACCACATCAGTAATACCCAGCGGCTTTTTACTGGCTAAAGGCTTATTTACGTCAGACATAACCCTTATTTATCCCCCGGTTATTGGCGTTTTTCTGCTTGAGCTTTTTTTGTTCTGTGCATCTGAATGGCTGCACTGATGGCAGCAACCAGCTCACCCTGATCATTGGATGACACAGGCTGGTTATTGATTGATGTGCGATTGGGAGCGGGTGCACCCGACGGTACCGGCTCCTGAAAATACCGATCGATAATTTTTGACATCAGGCTGGTTACCAGCACCAAGAGCGTCAGAAACAGGAAAACAAAGCCCATTCCAAAGAGCATCAGGCTGGAACCTTCTGAGATAAGGTCCGATGGAGTCATCAAGTAAGTCCTTTGTTGGTACAGGCTTGAAGGTCCGGTAAGTCTTCACTTGCAGATGTTCTTACCGGGACCATTCTTGATTATTATTTCCATGAACAGGCTCATGGCTTTTTTCTTTCTTAGCTCATGACTGTCTTATGCCTTCCCGTGGCCGCGCGATTATTCTACTGAACACTGAGTAATAAGCAATCAGTCATCCAGACTATGTGAACTGGACCAGAGGCCTCGGACAGCATTGTACTGTCAGCAAGATTGCCCCAACCCGAAAAAAAATACACCGACGCAAATCAATGAAAACCGGCCAGTGTTTCACTGAACCAGATCACTACTCGTTGGTGAGCAAACCAAGCCATTCCCCCCCTTTGATACAAGTGAGCGAAAGCTAAACAAAAAAAACGTGAAAGATGGATAAAATAAACGTCAACTACCTCTCACAAGGTATAACAGTTAGCATTTACTTCCTTAAAGATTGAACCACAGAGATCACAAAGAACACGAAGAAGCACTTTTCTTTTCCTTTTTGCTCTCTGTGGTTCCAAAAGCATACACGCGGCCCAGGAAAAGCCCTTAACTAAGCCGCCCTTGCCAGATCTGAATAGATGATTTCAAGAATGACATCGGCATCTTTGAGAGCCCGGATGCGCTCAAATAAACTCTGCGCCTGTGGGTAGGCTTTCCGCAGATAATTAAGCCACTGCTTCAATCGCGAAGGATGGTATTGCCATTTCCCATTTTTGCGATCCCGGTCACTTAACTGCAAAATCAACTGCAATACCGATGGCCAGCTCATCGGACCAACAGCCTCACGAATCATAGCCGTAATATTCGGTGTCACCAGTGAGGGGCGCCCTACCATTAAATCAGTACAACCAGAAACACTCTGGCAGCGCATGGCATCGTCATGATTCCAGATTTCACCATTGGCAATCACCGGTATCATCAGGTTCTCACGAATTTTACCGATGTACTCCCAATACGCGGGCGGACGATAGCCTTCAACCTTGGTACGGGCATGGACAGCCAGCTCTGAAGCTCCGGCCTGCTCGATTGCCCTGGCATTTTCCAGAAATAAAGACTTATCTTCATAGCCAAGGCGGATTTTGGCGGTCACTGGAAACTCATCAGGCACGGCATCACGCACAGCCTTTACAATGCTAAAGAGTTCATCCGGATCACGCAGCAACACCGCACCACCACGGTTCTTATTCACCCCTTTCGCCGGACAGCCAAAATTGATGTCCACCCCCGGTGAACCTAACTTAACCGCCCGGGCCGCATTTAACGCCATATACTCGGGGCTACTGCCAAGCAGTTGAAGACGAACGGGTGTCCCATTGGAAGTTCTGGCGCCCTGCAGCAGTTCCGGACAGGTACGATAAAACACCCGGTTTGGTAACAGGGTTTCGGTCACCCTCACAAACTCGGTAACACAGAGATCAAAGGTATTGATGCCGGTCAGCAGATCACGCATATCATGATCCATAACGCCTTCCATCGGCGCCAGTATCAGCCGCATGGCATGCCTCTTGAATGGTAAAGGAGCAGATTCTACCGTCAGTGAACCCGATATCAAAATAAGGAGCACTCCCAATCAGGCCCTTCTTCTGTTGAAAGAGAATGACGCTTTACCCAATAGCCCGCACTCACTATGCTTGCAGCTTTTCAGCCTTGAAACAGACAACCGTGCCCGATCGTCAATCACCCTCTCATAACAAGAGTCAGCTCAGCACCGCCGCCATCCATTGGGAAAATGACCTGCCCATTTCCACCCAGTTCGATGATTTCTATTTTTCCAGAGTTTCAGGTGTTGCCGAGTCGCACCATGTCTTTCTGGAGCAGAACCAGCTGACTGGACGCTTTCAGACATTAACGCCCGGAGCCACCTTCACCATCGGAGAAACCGGCTTTGGAACTGGTCTGAATTTTCTGTGTGCCTGGCAGTTATTTTTAGAGAATGCCCCAAATGATTGTTCTCTGAACTTTATCAGCACCGAAAAATACCCACTGAAACCGGATGACATGCATAAGGCGCTTGGGGCATTTGAGGAATTATCCCATTTGACCCATGAAATGGTCAGTGCGTATAAGCTAGACCCAGAAAACATCAACTTGCAATTCTTTGACAGTGCATCAAACAAAAGCATTCATTTAAGCGTGCTGATTGGTGACGTGCTCGACACGCTTCCCCGCATCAATAAAAAGGTCGACGCGTGGTTTCTGGACGGTTTTTCCCCAGCAAAAAACCCGGATATGTGGCAGCCGGGCCTATTTCAAACCCTGAAGGCAAAAAGTCATGAGCAGACAACCTATGCAACGTTTACAGCAGCAAGACTGGTCCGCGACGGTCTTACCAACGCTGGATTCTCCGTAACCAGACAACCCGGCTTTGGCAAGAAAAGAGATATGATTTCAGGTCAGCTTATTCCTTCTTCCGGCTTACCCACAGCAACCAAACCCTGGTTTGCTCCAGCTCGACATCAGAACCCCGATAAGAATGCCATTATCATTGGTGGCGGCCTCGCTGGCTGCAGCACAGCCCGGTCCCTAGCCAAACGTGGCTGGCAGGTTACCATACTGGAGCAACACGACAGCCTGGCCAGAGAGGCATCCGGAAATCCTCAAGGCGTGCTCTATGCCAAACTCTCTGCAGATAATACGCCTCTAAGCCAGTTTATCGTTAAAGGATACCATTACACCCTCAGCCTGCTGAAAACACTGGAGGTTCAAGAGTGGTCCTCTTTTTTATGGCAACAGTGCGGCGTCATTCAGCTAGCAATTGATGAGAAAACCAATCGGCGATACCAGGCTCTGGATACACAGCACCCTGACACGTTATTGAAATACCTTGACGATCAGCAGCTGTCGGAAATAGCAGGGCTCACTGTCAATTCTCCCGGACTCTACTTCCCAGAAGCCGGCTGGGTTAACCCGCCCGCCTTTTGTCGTGCATTGGCCAACCATCCGAACATCAAGGTCGTGACCAATACCGTCGTTACAGGGCTCGAAGCTTCTGAGCAGGGCTGGATCATTAACACCAGAGACGAAGCGCTCAAATGCAAAACAGTGGTCATTGCCCAGGGAACCGCCAGCCATCAACTGCCATTACTGGATTACCTGCCTCTTAAAGCAATCCGCGGCCAGATCACTCAAGTAAAAGCAACCACTGAAAGTCAGCAACTGGCGAGCTGTGTTTGTGGCGAAGGTTATATTGCACCCGCTATTGATGATGCACACACCATGGGAGCAACCTTCCACTTTAAAGATAACAGCACAGAAGTTCGTGAAGCAGACCACAAAGAAAATCTGGCAATGCAAGCGGAACACTTTCCCGCAATGTATCAGTCTCTGGGGGGCAGTGAGGCAACCGTCACTGGTGGCAGAACTGGTTTCCGGTGTACGACACCAGATTACCTTCCTGTAGTCGGCCCCGTTGTAAACACTGATCGTTTTCTGGAGATATACGCGCCTCTGCGTAAGAACAGCAAGCTACTGATCACCGAAACACCTGACTATCTGGATGGACTTTATATTACGGCAGGCCATGGCTCCAGAGGTATGATTTCCTGCCCGATAGCCGGGGAAACTCTGGCAACCATGATCACAGGTATGGAGACAGAAGCACTTGATAACGAACAGAGCCCATCAATGAGTACAAAACTTCTGGAGGCACTTCACCCTTCCCGTTTTCTGATCCGAGATCTGATTCGGAACAAGGTTTAGATACCTCTCAGGGGAGGAGAGCAATAGACCTGAAAGCGACGCCAGAAGCCTGTCGGATCCATCCGGCCGCAGGGAGAGAAACCAGACTTAGTCAGTGACAAGCCCGACCTCTAAGTAAATATCGCAGCAAAACAGGTAGCAATACGCAAGGATGAATTAGCAACAGCTGTCTATCTTATTAACCATGACTTAGGCAACACACTGTTGCCTGCTCATGAAGCTCCTGTTTCAATCCATTCAGCAAACTGCGTCCGGGCAACTTAATCTTTCTCTAAGTTGCCCGTTTTTTTGCGGTGAGCATTTATCCCTCAACGTATTTGGAATTGCCATGTAGCGACAAGGGAGTAGGCGCAGCCTATAACCTAGCAACTTCAAAGGCGAAGGGTATATTCATCATCCTCCCAGACAGACTCCCGTACCTTTCAAGCCACAGTAACCTCCGGGGTTTTTAGCCAGATACTGCTGATGATACTCTTCTGCGTAATAAAAAGCAGGAGCATCACAGACCTCTGTTGTAATGTCTGAGTAGCCCTTCTGCTTCAGAGAACTTGAAAAACTTTCTTTGGAATTATGTACCTGCTCAGCCTGTTCTTCGGTGGTTGTATAAATAGCCGAGCGATACTGGGTACCCACATCGTTGCCCTGTCTCATCCCCTGGGTTGGGTCATGAGACTCCCAGAACAGCTTCAATAATTCATGAACCGATACTGCCTGAGGATCATAAACCACCATCACGATCTCTGTATGTCCGGTCTCTCCAGAGCATACTTCTTCATACGTTGGGTTAGGAGTATATCCCCCAGCGTAACCAACAGCCGTTGTATAAACCCCTGGCAGTTGCCAGAACAATCGCTCTGCCCCCCAGAAACAGCCCAGACCAAAATAGATAGTCTGCAAAGGATCTGGAAAAGGAGGCTTCAGTGGATGCCCGTTAACAAAATGCATCGCAGGAACTGGCATGCCCTCCGAGCGGCCTGGCAAGGCTTTGTCGACAGATGGAAGCTGCTGTTTATCGGGGTCTTTGCGAAAGAATGTCATGATACTGTCCTCCCTGACAGAGATCATAACAGAATCCGTTTTTTTCCCAGCAAAGAACATCAAGAATATTTATTGCTCCCCCAGAGTCAATAGCGCAGGATCCAACCGCTGATCAAACCAGTTATAACGCCAGTCAAGGTGCGCACCAGTGACTCTGCCGGTGGCACCGACTTCACCAATGACTTGCCCCCGCTTAATCGTAGCGCCATCTTTTACCGCCACCTTGCTCAAATGAAGGAAACTGGAAAAAATACCATGCCCATGATCAAGAATGATTGTACCACCTGAGTAATACAGATCTGAGTCAGCCAACCTGACAATGCCATCAGCAGGTGCGGCGACCGGTGTTCCCGTTGGAACTGCGATATCAAGACCATAATGAGGGCGCCCCGGCTTGCCGTTATAAACTCTCTGACTACCATACACGCCACTGATCCTGCCCTTTACCGGCCAGCCAAAACCATTAAAGAGATCAACCTGCTCTGTGTCAGGAACTCTTGCTTCACGAACCTTCTGTGCTTCATTTCGAATACGGGATAAAAAACGTTCATCCGGTGTAACATACTTTTTAGCAATACCGGTCAGTCGTTGAATATTATATTCCCGAGGTTTCAGCTGAAGGTAATTCGTTTTTAATTCACCGCTGGCATACTGTTCAATATAAGAGTGCTCAAGCTCTGTATCACGGCCAAAACCAAGAACAAAGCGGCCATCTTTTGCAACCCTCACTTCCTGATTGTTATATATAATTTTACTGCCCGGTGAAGCCTGACCAACAAAAATCCCTCCTGGCGTAAGCTGGCTCTGTAATCCCTCAGCACTGGTCACCAGCGACCACATCAGAACAATAAACCCTGTAACGAAGCGCATTGAAAGCTTCTCCCCTGTTAACCTGCTATACCTCATATTATCGGCATTTTGACTTTTACCAAAACCATGGAATAGTATGAAAATCCACCCGATAAGAATGGAATAATAAATCGGGAGAACAGACAAAACTAAAGGACAGGATCATGACTATACTGACTTTCAAGTAACCTACTTTTTGGAGGGATAAATGTATAGTCGCGCCACTCAACTCCAAAACAGTCTTCCCCGTCCACTCATATAATAAGAACAGGATGTCATTATGGATTATATAATTCTGGGTACAGCCTTTATCATGCCTGTGATCTATGGCTTTAGTATTCTTTTTTCACTGCTCACAGGCAACGCCCCGGATTTAAAAGACATTCATGGCTGAGCCATGCTCTACACTCTGCTTCCCATAAGTCGCCACCGGGCGGCTTACTCTCTGAAGATCCTGATTTAACTGTTCCGCAAAAGCCTTTACACGTCTCCAATCTGTGAACTCGGTATTCTGCGTGATATCGGTAGGGCCACCGGTCAGTTTCATGATCAGCCGGATCATTTGCTTATCAACCCAGTGGTATTGGGTATACAACAGCGCACCTGCAAACACTTCAACTCTATCGGGAGTCCATGAAATCTGCTTCAAAAACTTCTGCAGGTAACGGTTATTATGAGGATCCCGTCGTTCAGGTTTCCTGGCTGTCAGATTGACGGAGAAGAAATAACTGGGAATCGTGGAGAGCTGATCACTGTACTTCTCGATAAACTGGTAGCACTCCCGGTGATGCTTGCCGTAGCGGATAGAGCTCCCCAAAATTACCCCGTCAAATGACTCAAGGGAGAAGTCATCTTTCAGCTCTGCAATGGAAATGACCACCGTGTCATGACCTGACTGGGTCAGGCAATAGTCAATTCTTTCAGTAATTTTTCGGGTCTGCCCTTCACACCCCATATACAGCAAGGCTAAATGAGACATATCAAAAAAAGGATCTCAGCAGGAAAACATTGAACAGATAGTAACCAACTTATAAGTCAGTATTGTTAACTCAGATCAATAAAGCAGTGGAAAGCGGATAATCCCGTACCGGGATCCTCAAATACCAAAATACCACCCGCCCTATATGAACAGGTGGTATTTTTCATGGAAGAACGGAATACCAGGCCCTAAAACTTATTCTGCGTAAGGCCAGCCATCGTAATCAATATGCTGAGCCTGCCAGCGAGCTGAACCTTTTTCAGTACCCTGACCGATCAGGTGCTCTGCCACAATAAAGGCAAAATCGAAGACAACACCCAATCCCTTGCCACTGATGAACTGACCATCAACAACGACTTTCTGGTCAACATGGACACCATCGTCAAAGTTCTTATAAAGGTTTGGGCCAGAAACGTACTTGTGCTTACCAAAGAGACCATTAGCGGCAACCACTTTAGCTCCTGATGAACAGAGTGGGCAGATGTATTTGCCCATGTCGATGTGGCGCTTCAGGAAATCAATCACCATTTTGTCACTGGTGAGGTTAGCGGTTCCCTCTGGACCACCCGGCATCATCACTGCATCGTAGTTCTCTTCAAATTTTTCACTCAGGGTGTAGTCTGCAGTGATGTTAACTTTGAAGTAACTGTTGAGTTTTAACTCATCCTTACAGGCAAGAACATCTACATTGATATCCAGGCGACGCATGATATCTATAAAAGCAACTGCCTCAGCTTCTTCAAAGCCATCTGCCAGCAAAACAGCAACACGTTTACTCATCGCTACATCTTTAATCATGGAGTTTCTCTTTCACCCTTTTTGAAAGAACTCATTAACAAATCGAGATAAAAACAAGAGTATCATAAGGTTATGAAAGCGATAAACGCAAAAGCAAAGAAAAAGACGTAAAAAATACGGTTAGATAGACATAAGGCAATAAATGTCAACTTAGTCCTGCCTGAGCATGGCTTAACCAGCATTTTTGTACAAAACGATATTTCTCTCCTATTTTCTTTTATTAGTTTGCCAGACTATCTGTCCACTGCCTTATGGAACAGAAACACATCGGTTACCGCTGGCAACCACACCCTTGTCTATGAATTCCCTGGGGAAAAGTAGTAACTGGAGTCACACGATGTCCCATACTTACGAAACCTTGCCTGAAAACGTTAAGCAGTACTCAGCACAGGAACTTCAGAAGCTCCTCTACAGTACGATAGACCTGAATATGCAAATCAAAGAGTCTCACTGGACCATGGCTGGCAGGGAGTTTCTTTCTGTTCACCGCCTGTTCGATGAAGTGGCGGAAGTTATTGAGGATACTGTTGATGATATTGCTGAACGGATCGCTCAACTTGGTCATAAACCAGAAGGCACATTGCAGAAAGTAGCGGAGAAGAGCTCTCTGCCCACTTACCCAAAATCATTCAGTTCAATCGATGAACATATTGAAGTGATTGGTCAACGCCTGGCCTTTGTGACCAGCCAGGCACTTCAGGCGATGGCCAATATGGAAGAAAATGGCGACCCTATTTCTGTCGACTTACTAACGGCAAGAACACGTGAAATTGATAAATTGACCTGGCTGGTTGAGTCACACCTGCCTCAGAGAAAATAGTTTTTTTTAAAACCAACAAAGGCACAAAGTCTTCTGCGCTGTTCTTATACCAATTGCATTTTCTAAATCCCTATTGCGCTACCGAGCTGGACAGAAATTCTGCGTTGAAGCTCCTCGCCATAGCTCATAACGGGGTTAGAAAACTAAATTGGTATTCCACTGCCCATGGAGCAAGCAGAGCCTTTTTTCTTTGTACCTTTGTGGTTTCATTCTTTAGCTCGCTATCAGGGCAGGCTAACATTACATGGAAGCATGCCCTTCAACGCTACCCTTTATACAGTTTCGGATTCAATACATCCCTTAGCCAGTCACCCAGCAGGTTCAACACCAGTACCAAAACCACCAGCACAATCCCCGGAATCACGGTAATCCACCAACTTCCGGAGAAAATATATTCAAACCCGCTGGAAATCAGCGACCCCAGCGAAGGTTGTGAGACCGGCATTCCCAACCCCAGGAAAGAAAGCGCCGCTTCACTGATAATGGCATTGGCAATCTGAACCGTTGAAATCACCAGAATAGGCGACAGTGAGTTAGGAAGGATGTGCCGGAACATGATTCTTCCTGAACCAAACCCCATTACCCGGGCGGCCTCAACATACTCTTTCTTCTTCTCGGCCAGAACCGATGCCCTGACGGTTCGTGCATACTGAGGCCACTCAGCAATACCAATCACCAGAATCAGCATCAACATGGCCAGCTTGCTGTAAAGCTCTGAACCAAAAGAGGCCTGGAAGACTGCCAGCACGATAATCGCGACCATCATGGTAGAGAACGACAGCTGAATATCCGCAACACGCATCAGGAAGCTATCAATACGCCCACCAAAGTATCCTGCAGTCAGTCCCAGAACGATCCCCAGGAAAGCCTGCAACATCACAGCAAAGAGACCGATCGCCAGCGAGATCCGCATACCATACAGAATGGTACTGTACAGATCACGCCCCTGATCATCAGTACCTAACAGAAAACGTTCATCCCCCTCTTCCGCCCAGGAAGGCGGAATCTCCGAATCCATAATATCAATGGTTGAAAGGTCATAAGGGTTGGTGGGTGCCAGCATCGGAGCCAGCAATGCTGCGCCCACAAACAAGGCAAATATCAGTGCACAGACCATAGCCACCCGATCACGGGTAAAACTGTACCAGAACGCTGAGTTCCTGAAGCGCTCCCAGCGGGTCCTTTCTGCCACCGCCACATCTTTAACTTCAGGCGCCTCTTGACTGGCTGGCACAGTGGTTGTCAGTTCGCTCATTGGCCACTCCTCGCCAGACGTACCGTTGGGTTAATCAATCCATAAAGCAGATCCACCAGGGTGTTTACCACCACAAAAATGGCTCCGACAACAATCAGGTAAGCAACAATCAGCGGGGTATCGACCCGGTTAACCGCTTCAAGGAAGAGAAAGCCCATGCCCGGCCACTGAAAAACGGTTTCCGTCAGAATGGTATAAGCGACCATGGTTCCGATCTGTACACCACCCACGGTGATTACCGGCAGCATGGTATTTTTCAATGCATGGAGAAAATAGATACGAGCTTTTTTCAACCCTTTTGCCCTGGCAAATTTTACATACTCGGTATGCAGCACTTCGGACATCTCAGAGCGGATCAGGCGGATAAACAACGGTAGCATAATACTGGCCAGCGAGATGGCAGGCAGAATCAAATGAGAGAGGCCATCTCGGGTAAGCAGGCTGGTTTCCAGCCCACCAAACACTGGCACCACATCCCCCCGGCCATAAGACGGTAACCAGCCCAGTTCAATAGAGAAAAAATAGATACTGAAAATAGCAGTCAGGAATACCGGTACTGAAATCCCGAGAATACTGAACCCGAGAATCAGTTTCGTCAGCCAGCTGTCCGGCTTGATGGCGCAGTAAACACCAGCAGGAACAGAAATAAGAATAATGATCAGCGATGCAGCAAATACCAGCTCAAGGGTGGCGGGCATCTTTGCAAGGATTACATCCAGGGCCGGTTCTTTGAAAAAGTAGGACTGCCCAAGATCCCCCTGCAGGGCATTGCCCATAAATCTTGCGTATTGTGTAAGAAACGGGTCGTTTAACCCCATCTCATCACGCAGTGCGTCACGTTCTGCTTCGGAAACTGACATCCCCACCAGCTCACGAAGCGGATCCCCCAAATTGTCCTGTATGGAAAAACTGATAATGCTGATGACAAACATCACTATCAGCCCTTGCATCAGCCTGCGCATTAAAAATAACAGCATAAATATCCTTGGATGCCTGACAAAAGCAATAGCGAAGCGATTTCATTTCCGGGCAGAATAAGTAGCTAACTACATGAAATCATATTTTTCTGACTCCACGCGGCCAGCTACTTATTCCATTCCCCCGAATTTTCACGCAGAGCGTTTGTTGAAAGCCTCCAGCTCCACGCTCACACACTCCTGCGTGGAAACGGGGAGCTGGGCTAAACCGTTTACTCCTTAATCACCAGGTCACCCAGGTAAGGGAAGTTCATGGTGTTGACCACCTCTGCTGCAGCAACATTCTCGCTCACACCCCAGGCAAGGTTCTGCCAGTGCAGAGGAACAAACGCTGCTTCTGAATAGAGCTGACGCTCTACATCCTGAAGAAGTTGTGCACGAGCGGCAGGGTCGGTTTCAGAACCGGCTTTTTTCACGAGGGTATCAATGGCTTCATTACAGTAGTTGCCAGAATTGTACTGCCCCCAACCAGACACAGAGTCCGCACAGGCGGTCAGGTACTCAGTAAAGTTGGCAGAGTCTTCCGTATCCGAACGCCAGCCGATCATCATCATATCGGCAGAGCGCTCATCAAACTCTGGCCAGTACTGGGCCTTTGGCAAGGTTTTCAGATCCACCTTGATGTTGATCCTTGACAGCATGGAGGCAACAGCCTGGGCAACCTTGGCATCGTTTACGTAACGGTTGTTAGGCGCCATCATGGTGATGGAGAAACCATCTTCATAACCGGCCTCTTTCATCAGCTGCTTCGCTTTTTTCAGATCATAACGAGGCTTGAGATCATCCACATAGCCAACGTAACCTTCAGGACTCTGCTGACCGGCAGGTGTCGCAAATCCCTTCATGATCTTTTTAACAATGCCCTCATTATTGATGGCATAGTTAATGGCCTGACGAACCCGGGCATCCTTGAACGCTTCCACACGCTCCTGGTTCAGCTGGAAGCTGATAATGCGAGACTCACTCAGGGTAATCAGATCAAGATTGCCAGACTTTCTGATGCGATCATGGTCATTGGGCGGCACTGGATAAATAAAGTCCACATCACCGGCCAGCAGTGCTGCTACCCGGGTAGGGCCCTCTTTGATCGGGGTCAGGATAATTTCATCCACATTGCCTGGTGATTTTTTATCCCAGTAACCATCAAAGCGTTCGAACTCAACCCGAACTCCCTGCTGACGCTCTGTAACGATGAAAGGACCAGTACCGGAAGCATTTTTAGAGGCGTAGGTATCCCCATGCTTTTTCAACAGCGCCTTTTCCTGACCTTTTGCATCCAGCCCCGAATAGAACTTGCTGTCCATCGGGAAGATGTAGGTGGCGGAGTTCAGAAGCAACGGAAATGCTTCTTTGGTCACAAGATCAAAGGTTCGGTCATCGATCACTTTAACCTCGGCAAAAGGCTCAAAAATCGCCTTGAAATCCGGGCTATCAATCAATCGATCCACTGTCCACTTGACGTCCGCAGAGGTCAATGGATTACCACTGTGGAATTTAACCCCTTCTCTCAGGGTAAAGCGAACGGTCTTCTCATCAACCCGTTCCCACTTTTCAGCCAGACGTGCTTCAAACTGATGGTTTTGATCCCAGCGGATAATCGGATCAAATACCAGGTGAGACAGCTGCAGTGTCGCACCAGACAGCTGCTCATGCGGGTCCAGGGATACCGGATCTGAGTCGTATGCCATTTTCAAGGTGGCAGCCTGGGCACCTACCGCCAGTGACGCGGCCAGGACTGCTCCAGCCAGTCTCTTGATAGAGAGCTTCATGGTTTTTTTCATCGTTCCCCCATTACAGGTGTTTCACACTGTTTATTATTTCGTTGTTTACGTTTTCGAACGTCTCGCTCCGATGCTCTGCCCGGGAACGAAACCAACTCCGTGTAAAAAACAGTCCATAATTCTAAGAATGCGCTGCAATGCTCGATTCAATATCCAGCCCACTACGGGACAGATTCTCTACTCTTGGCATCATATTGATCAGATGCTGAGTGTACTCATGATGAGGGTCGCTGAAGATACGATCGGTATCCCCCACCTCAACCAGTGTACCCATCTTCATAACCCCAATTCGGTCACACATCTGAAGAATGACCGGCAGGTCATGGCTGATAAACAGCATGGTCAGGCCGAGCTCTTCCTGCAGGTCTTTTAACAGGTTGAGAATCTGGGCCTGTACGGAAACGTCCAGAGCCGATGTTGGCTCATCACAGATCAGGAACCTGGGCCGGGTTGCCAGTGCCCTGGCAATGGAGATTCGCTGGCGCTGGCCACCGGAAAATTCATGGGGATATTTGACCCCGGCCGCACGACCAAGGCCGACATGATCCAACAGATCAGCCACAATACTATTAACCTGGCGCTCTGATTCAGCCAGCTTATGGAAACGAATAGGCTCGGCAATGATGTCCTGAACGTTCATTCGGGCATTCATGCTGGAATACGGGTTCTGAAACACCATCTGGATCTGCCGGCGAAATGGCTTTCGCTGCTTTTCGGTTAACCGGGTAATATCCTGACCGGCGAATTCAATCACTCCGGAGTCTGGCGGATAAAGCCCGGCAATAACCCGGGCGATGGTTGATTTACCTGAACCTGACTCTCCAACCAGACCAAAGGTTTCACCAGGACGAACCTCAAAAGATACCTGGTTGGATGCCTGAACATAACGCCGATTTTTCTCGAAGAAGGCGGACTGGGTTTCAAAACGAAGATTGACATCCTTCACTTTCAGTAAAGCATTGTCGCTAAACTGTGCGTTTAAATCCGACAGTTTCTCTTTCTGGCCCAACCAATGATTCTTCACATCAATATGGCGGCCTTTCTCTTTCTCGATATACTCAACACGCGGAAAACGATGAAGTTTGACATCCGTTCTCGGCACGGCACTGATCAGACTTTGGGTGTACGGATGCTCAGGGCGGCATAGAATCTGTTCTGTTGAACCCAGCTCAACCAGATCCCCCATATACATTACAGCCACCCGGTCAGTCACATTGGCGATTACGCCCATATCGTGAGTGACCAACAAACAGCCAACCTGCCGCTCTTTACAGAGTGTGCGGATCAGTTCAAGAATCTGGTTTTGAATGGATACATCAAGAGCGGTAGTAGGCTCATCCGCAATAATCAGTTCCGGGTCACCAGACAGAGCAATAGCAATAACGACTCGCTGTCGCATACCTCCGGAAAACTGGTGCGGGTACTGCTTAATGCGTAACTCAGGCTCTGGTATACCGACGGCTTCCAGAAGCCCAATGGCTTTTTTATAGGCTGAAGCCTTGTCAAACCCCAGATTGACCATGATGGTTTCTACCATCTGGGTTTCAATGGTCAACAAAGGGTTGAGAGAGGTCATCGGATCCTGAAAAATAAATCCGATCCGGCGCCCACGAATCTGACGAATGGCCTCTCCATGAAGGCCACTGATGGTCTGGTTATCCAGCTTAATATTGCCGCCAGCCACAATGCCAGGAGGGCTCAATAAATCAATGACAGCGTTACCAACTGTCGACTTGCCAGCACCGGACTCACCCACGAGCCCAAGAATTTCGCCTTTCTCCAGGGTAAAAGAAACCCCTTTAACAGCGACAGCGGTGCCATGACGAGATGGAAACTCGATGCGCAGCCCTTCAACTTCCAGTAAGGACATGCTCCCCCCTTGAAATGCTCAGTCGGTATCTTCAGAAGCTGACCGTCAGTTTCTGAACTCACAAGCCATGGCTCTACAGTGCTGGTAAAAACACTGAAGGACGTTTTGAACCAATAAAGGTTCTGAACAGAGCGGTTTTGACTTACTACAGATACAGGTCGATACGTGATACAGCTTGTTATACTCCATAACAGCCATCACAAAATGAGTAGAATGTTCTGGCTTAACTCATGGATAACATGAGTGCATGGAGATTTTTTTCTTAATGCTATTCTGGTGGAGGGTATCCAAACCAGTTAGTAATTTCCTTTCAAGATAAAACCACCGGGTAAGGCAGTAATTTCCTGATACTCCAGAGAAGACGCAGGGCAAAATCCTGTACACAGGAATTGCAGCTGGCATACAGCAGCGCCCGTACCTCTTCATCGGGCATACATCGACAATGGCATAAGCTCATGCCGACATGCTTCGGAAAATAACTATACAGTCAGGAAATAAAAATAAAAAGCCTTGATTCGGAAACTACTTACGAATCAAGGCTTTATTCATGCATTTTGACGGGTATTTATGCAGCAGTAAGAGTGGCAGGCCTGAACCAGTTACGGCAAAACTGCATATATATTCCGTAGGGCCGCCCCATGATCAGCATCGCACCCACCTGCCCTGCACAGGCAATCAATAACTGCTCAATGCTGGCACCCGTAGACAAGACCAACGACGCATACAATGGAATCTGGAATGACAAAAATGCCAGGGCATCAAGCAATGTCATTTGAATGAAACCATTCCCGATAAAACTGCCACGACGAATCAACCAGTCACGATATAAACCATATGCTCTGGCCGTTAACAGGTTGACCGGAATACTCATCAGGCGGGATTGCATTGATTGTTCAAAACTCAGCCCAGCCAGCAGCTCAACACTCATACCAACCACAATGCCAAAGGTGATCATGGCAAAGGTATCTGCCAGCATATCCCGGTTAAAAATCATCTCCCTAGCTCCTGAAACAAAAAGCCCTGACTCATTAAGGGCAGATAAAAGAGCAAAAAAATCTCTATACCGGTTCTCGACAGTAGAAACCGGCAAATTCTTTTGAAGTTAAAATGAGCCCACCAGCCTTGTTCAGGAAAAGGTTCTGAAGACCCTTCCGGAGCTGAAATCATTAGATTTGACTGGGTAACTGATGAGCAGAAAACTGAACAAACAGAGCAGTAATTTCGTAGTAAAAAATATCGCTAGACTTAGCAAAAAACAATAGCTTATAAATCCATATTTGCACCATTAACAGGATATAGACCCACAAAACAAATATAATACAGAAATAATAGCCACACTTAAAAACCATGATAACAAATGATCTACTATTGAAATCATTTGTCAGAGACTTAGCCCAGATATTTTATAAACTGCCCCGAATCTCGCGCACGACCACAAGGATGTGGGAGTTAGGGCGACGCAGGATGCCAAAGCCGAGGACTTTATCGCTATATGGGATTTTGCAAAGGAGCACCGTACCCGCAGGGCATAAATACCAGGGAGTACGATCGACCGAGCAAAGCTCCCATAAAGCGGCAAAGGACAGGCGAGAACGGGAGCATGTTGATGAAATATCCAGGCCAGACCTGTTGTGTGCTCAAAAAAGCAACAAAAGAGTCTGAAACAGTGACTCGAGTCAATTCACCGTCCAGCGGACATCATTATTATTGAACATGGATAAAAAGGCCTTTTCTATGCAAGAAAAAATTATTCAGTCACTTGGCGAGCTGAGAGAAAAGCAGCCGCTGGTTCATAACATCACCAACGATGTGGTGACAAACACCACCGCCAATGCTCTTCTGGCCATTGGTGCCTCCCCGATCATGGCTCAGGCAATTGAAGAAGTCGCAGACATGGTTGGGATTACCAACAGTCTGGTCATTAATAGTGGAACGCTGACCCGCAGTAGTCTGGAAAGCATGATTCTGGCAACAGAAACTGCTCACAATCTGGACAAGCGCTGGATTCTCGACCCGGTAGGCGTGGGTGCAACCCCCTTCAGGTTAACAAGCAACAAACAGCTACTCGAGTACAAACCATCCGTGGTCAGAGGCAATGCCTCCGAGATCAAAGCGCTATTTACTGGTGCGAATGAAGGAAAAGGGGTCGACAGCAGCAGTAGCAGTGAATCCACTCTGCACTTTATTCAGGAAAAGGCTCGGGAACATCAGCTGGTCATCGCCGTAACCGGTGCTACTGATTATGTGACCGATGGCTATGAAGTCTACCAAATCAATAATGGCCACCCAATGATGGCCAGAGTAACCGGCACTGGCTGTACGGCTACCGCCATCATTGGTGCCTTTCTTGCCATCTGTGATACACCATTGATGGCGGCCGTCTCTGGCCTGACCTGCCTGGGCATTGCCGGTGAACTGGCCAGTATGGATTGCCCTGGCCCCGGATCACTGCAGCTGCGCATGCTGGATGAACTGTACCGCCTTGACCAGAGCACCATTCAAAAATTCGAAAAAGTGAGCAACTTGCGAAGGAGCTGTCATTGAGTCTGCTGCCATCTTTTAGACTTCCCCTGCCCGGCATTAACGTCCGGGAAAGGTTCAAAAAACCCGGTATCGAATTACTCGGCCTGCCGGTAAAGCTGCTGCCAGCAGCCATGATAAACAAACCATTGACCAAAGCCATTAACCATATCTTCCGCACCCCGGTTGAAGAAGGTGATTTTGACTTTATTGAAGACCGCTGCCTGAAAATTCATATCACGGATTTAGACGTCAGCTTCTACATCAGTTTTGATGGTGAACAATTGACAGCTACCAGCCCACGACACTTTGATGTCGAATTTCAGGGAAACAGCAAAGCATTCCTGACGCTGGCCAGCAGACAGGAAGACCCGGACACCCTGTTCTTCCAGCGCAGCCTGATGATTGAAGGCGACACAGAACTGGGTCTTGGGGTAAAAAACCTGCTGGATAGTCTGGAGTTGGAGCAACTGCCCATTCCTGCACAGAAACTTGTCTGGCTTGGGCAACAAGTTCAGAAAAAAATTCCAATGGCCAGCCCACATTAAAAGAAACATGTGACGTATAACTGTTCATCCAGCCTTGATAATAAATGGATGAGCGGTTACTTCAATCTTCCTATTGAGTATCTTTTTTTTGTTATAAGAGAAAGTTCTTAAAAATTACACGACGTTTGCTAGCGAAATCTTAAAACCCCCTCTAATCTTCCTCACATCAAATGAGACGACACTGTCTATTCAAGTTATCTATGTATTTGAGGGTTGCAAAAGATACAGGTCAGAAAACTGATCTGCTCTCTTTCAAAAGTTAGTCAATTTTACGCTTTGCCACAAAATGCGCTTTGCTGTTTTGGTTGGCCTCCACCATTGCCAGAAGTTTCTCTCGTTTAAAGTTTGAAACATAAGACAGCCAAGAAGGGGATGGGCGGTAGCGTGGGTTCGACAAGAGCACTAAGCTACACGGTTGGCTTATTGGAGTAGGTTTGAGGTGCGGACACTCTACAGGGAAAACGCATGGCAATGCCTGAACTCAACGGGCTAGAACGGTATAGATATAGATACATTTACGTATAGATTAAAACACACAACCATTATCATACCTCTATGATTGCTACCGAATATGACAATCAAATGAACGTTTTCAATCTGATGGAAAATTTTTCAATTATTTATGGCCCAAGGCAATCAGGAAGAGTTGAACATAAACCTTCAGACACCTTGTTGCTATTAATCATTTGTGCTGTCATTGCTAGCGCAGAAGGTTGGGAGGAAATTGAAGACTTCGGGTTGGAACGACTGGACTGGTTAAAATAGTATGGTGAGTTTAACGACAGAATCCCATCACACGATACTATTGCGAATAGTTATTAACATTATTGACCCTAAGAATTTCCAGCACTTTTTTATTGAATGGATGAATGTGTACCATAAAATAACAGATGATGAAATTGTTGCCATTGATGGGAAATATGCAAGCGGCTCGTATAATAAAGGAAAAAATAAAAGTGCAATTCATATGGTCAGTACATTCTCCGCTGCTAATGATGCGTTAGTGGGTTCAATTAAAACTGATGCTAAAAACAATGAGGTAACTGAAACCCCAGAGTTACTGACTCTTCTACAGCTCAAAGCCGTCTTTACCTAGTAAGCAATATATTTGATGAGTTTGTTAATTTCTCATCCGATTCGAAAGTAATGAAAAAACTGGGCATTGCTGTTTCAGTCCGGTTAGAGGCCGGTGGCATTAATACCGATGACATCAGCATCCGTTATTACACTTCACCTGCTGAATTAACCGCAGAGAAGTTAGCAAAGGCTACGAGAGAGCATTGGTTTATAGAGAAAAAACTCCATTGAAAGAAGATGATTTCCGAATTAGAAGAGGCAATGCTCCAGAAATGATATCGGGTATCAGACACGTTGCAGTCAATTTTTTGAACAATACAACAACGTTTAAGGCAGGCCTCAAACGGAAGCAAAGGAAGGCTACGATGAGTACCCACCATTTCTCTGAGGTACTGGCAGTCTGTGGGGTTTCAGAATCTTGCCGTGATAATTGTACGATCAGGTCAGAACTAACTCATATCAACACAGCGAGAATTATGGAATTATTTGCAATGCGATTAAGATTACTTGCACAGCTATTTTTTTTAACACTTCGCATGCGAAGGTAGCTCACTGATGCGTTACTGGTCTTCGTCTCCACGCGAGATGATAGTTAGCCCTTGGCGGAATCGCAATCTCATCATAGCTTCAGTAAAACGAGAAATACTGGGACGCTATCGCGGCTCAGTGATGGGCATCCTATGGTCTTTCTTCAATCCTCTCTTCATGCTCGCAGTTTACACTGTCGTTTTTAGTGTAGTGTTTAAGGCTCGCTGGGGTGCTGGTAGCGATTCAAAAGTCGAGTTTGCTTTAGTGCTGTTTGCTGGCTTGATGATGTTCAACCTGTTTAGCGAGTGTATCAATAGAGCGCCTGAGCTGATCCTCTCAAACGTCAACTACGTGAAAAAAGTAATATTTCCCCTGGAAATCCTACCAGCTATCACTTTACTGTCCGGTTTGTTCCACGCCCTAATCAGCTTCGGCGTCTGGCTTTTTACGTACGCCCTGTTTTTCGGTGTGCCACATCTCACAGTCTTGCTTTTACCTATGATCGTATTACCTTTCATGATGCTCATTATGGGGCTAAGTTGGGCCCTAGCCTCATTGGGTGTTTATTTACGAGATGTATCACAAATTATTGGTGTTACAACCTCCGTCCTAATGTTTATGAGCCCTATTTTTTATCCAACAAGCTCTTTGCCAGAAAGTTATCAACACTTGCTTTACCTTAACCCACTGACCTCAGTAATTGAAATGACGCGTGACGTGCTCTTCTGGGGTAAGCTGCCTAACGTTACTGTGTTGTTTAGTTATTGGCTGATTACCACAGTAATTGCCTGGCTCGGTTTTGCTTGGTTTCAGAAGACTAGAAAGGGGTTTGCTGATGTCCTCTGAAAACGCAATCAAAGTTGAAGGCCTCAGCAAGTGCTTTCAAGTTTATGACCAGCCCCTTGATCGTCTCAAGCAATTTTTCTTTCCGTGTCTGCAGCGAATGGTTGCAAAACCTCCTCGCCAGTATTACCAAGGCTTCTGGGCATTAAAGGATGTTTCTTTCGAAGTCAATAAAGGTGAAACAGTCGGAATCATTGGTCGTAATGGAAGTGGCAAGAGTACTCTACTGCAGATTATAACAGGCACATTAACCCCCACGAGCGGTTTAGTGGAAACTCAAGGCCGCATTGCAGCGCTGCTGGAATTGGGTTCGGGCTTTAACCCAGAATTTACCGGACGAGAGAATGTTTATCTCAACGGCGCTTTGCTTGGTTTTTCCAAAGAGCAGATTGACGAAAAATTCGATGCAATTGCAGCTTTTGCCGATGTACGAGAATACCTTGATCAACCAGTAAAAACTTATTCCAGCGGAATGCTTGTTCGGCTTGCATTTGCTGTCCAAGTGCAAGTAGAGCCAGAAATTCTAATTGTAGATGAAGCTCTTGCTGTAGGAGATGCTCTTTTCCAGAAACGCTGCTTCCAGCGTATAGAAAAACTAGTCTCAAATGGCACTACGGTACTTTTTGTATCCCATGACCAAGAAAGTGTTCGCACGCTTACCAACCGTGCCCTCTTATTGAATAAAGGTCATCCCGTTGAATGGGGGCCTTCTTCTGTAGTAGTACTTAAGTATCGCAAACTGCTCCATGATGAGGAAATATCATATTACAGCAGCCTCACCAAAAATATGTTCGATCAGGCAAAACAGGCTCACATAGATAAGGTGGCTGAATCGCAAACTGGTAATTCTAACGAGCTGCAGCCTGCAGATAATACTCTTTCTGAGAAAAACACCTGCACCCGCTCTGAACAGCTGACGTTTGGTGATAGCGAGGTAAAGGTCATCAAAGTCGAAACGCTTAATTTTGAAGGGCAACCTTGTTCTGTGTATTTTACGGGTGACCGGCTACTCATCCGAGTTACCTGTGAATCTTATACTCGAATAAATAAATTAAACATTGCTCTGCGTTTGAGAAATAAACAAGGGATTAAGATCTATTCATGGGGAACACTCAATCAGGATATGACTACTCATGCCAGAGGGCTTGATAGAACGCTTTTTTGGAAGAGGCATTTCGAAGTTGGTGACACTTTTCCGGTACTGTTCGAGTGTGGCTGCGACTTGGGACAGGACTTATATGAAGTACAGGCTTGTGTATCCTTTGAAGAAACGATGGACTATCAGTCCCAGCGAGTATTGCACTGGGTAGATGAGGCCGCTTTCTTCCAAGTTGTAACAAAGCGCGATGAATATTTCTTTGGAGGGGTTACTGATTTGAAAATGAGTGCAACATGCTAAAAGAAATGATTGATATAGATAACGCTACTGATTACCAAGCCCAATATGATGATTATTGGAAATCTGATGACCGAATCGGCGAATCAAGTGGAGACATGGAACGCATCGCTGAGCAGATTGTTTTATCTTGTGGTGTAGGACGCACCTTGGATATTGGTTCTGGTGAAGGTTTGTTAGTAGCATCTTTATTGAACCGTGGAATAGAAGCATACGGATTGGACGTATCAAAAGTCGTTACCACACGTTGTAATCAGCGTATGCCTGACCGCTTCACTCATGGCTCTGTGCTTGAGCTGCCATTCGAGGATGCATCATTCCAGACGGTAGTTTCAACAGATTGTATGGAGCACCTTGCACCTGAGGATGTAACTAAAGCACTGAAAGAAATTCATCGAGTTGCCGGGCGCTATGTTTTTTTACAGCTAGCGACGACTGCAGATCGGGATGGGCATTGGCATTTGACGGTTGAAGGGCGAGCTTGGTGGGAAAAGAAATGCTTTGAAGTTGGTTTTCGCAAGCATCCAACTTACTACAGAGTTAATCCGTATGAGTCTCTAAACCAAGATGGGTGGCAAATCACAATAGTTCTCGAGAAAATTCCAGAATACGCAAACAAAAATTACCCGATCACCGCTCTAGCGGAGGAACGCGACCTGCATATGGACATGTTGCGTGAAGGAGGAGAGCGTTCGGATGCCCATGTTGCTCGCTACTTATGGGCAGAGAGCTTCATTCGACCAGGTGACAGAGTTCTGGATGCAGCTTGCGGCCTTGGTTATGGGAGCTACACTCTTGCTGAACTCAGCAAGGCAAAGGCTATAGCAGGTATTGATGGTAGCGACTATGCCATCGCTTACGCTCGTGAGAACTTCTCTCCTTTAATCTCTAAGCTGGATTTTTTTGCGGGTTATTTGCCAAAATGTCTTGAGAAGTATCCGGACGGTCACTTTGATGTGATCGTCTCGTTCGAAACATTAGAGCATGTCGAGCAACCGACAGCCCTTTTGAAAGAATTTTGTCGTCTTTTATCGCCAGGGGGGCGCATCATTGTGAGCGTTCCCAACGATTGGAGTGACGAAACAGGTGAAGACCCCAATCCATTTCATCTGCATACTTACACCTTGAATAAATTGCGCTCACAGATTAAGCAACACTTCATTCCGGAAGTCCTAGTTCAACAAATTGCTAGCAGTTGCAAAATGACTCCAGCTTGGGATTCTTGGCAGCGTATGCCTAGAACGTTGCAGAGCATCGATATAGATACTGACAGCCCCCCCCCCAGTGAGTGGTGGTTGATGGTGGGAATGAAAGATCCTGTTACCAATACTTTGCCGTATCGAGAGAGTATCCACGGATACTCTGCACCACCTGAAAACCTGTTACAATTCGAACGTGACTACAAAAATCCGTGGCTGGTTCGGTCTCTACTGGCAATGCCTTTTCGTGCAACCAACAAAGGAGTGCTCAGTCAGATTGCCTGTCGGGTACTTGAGCATGAGAGCGAAACCATTACAGCTGATAAGGGCGCTGCACTTGCCGTCATTGGGTACCAGATCCTAGCCAACAACTGGGCCACAAGCACAGAGGTTGAACGATTTATAGAAAACATTGAGCCTTACGTCTCATCACCATTCGAAGCCCCTCATCTTCAGCGCTTCTATGTTTCTTTGGCATACCTAAAAGCGAGACTGCTTGTAAAAATTGGAAGACTCGACGATGCATTGTCGGTGCTCAAACAGGTTGCATGCGCTGACATTTCACAATATAGCCCTACTTTAGGTACCAAAGTGATTAGTGCAGCGTTTGAAGCAGGGTTACTAGAGATTGGTAGAGGGGATATCAATGCTGCTCGAACCAATTGGAAGCTTGGTATCGAACGGGCTTACACCTTGCTCTCTGTTGATGTGAAGGAGTTCGTCGGTGATATCGACAATCCCCACGAATTCCCCACAATCGAAGCAGTAGAGTTCCTAGACTCTTCGGTTCGCTGTGTCAAAGCACTGCAAATTACCAGCAAGAATAGTCTCGTGCCTCTCGCTCGACTGCATGAACTGACGCGAGAAAACTGGAAGGGCATGCTGGAAGAGCGTTGGACAGCTATACAGTCCATGGGGTCCATGATTCGTGATCGTGATGAGGTCATCGCTAGCCAGGCACGTATGCTAGAGGATCGGTGGACAGCTATTCAATCGATGGAGTCCATGATTCGTGATCGGGATGCGGAGATTGGTACACAAAAGTATATGCTCGAAAAGCGCCTCACAACGAAACAATCAATGCGTGTATTAATCTCTGCGCTGAAATCTTCATTTAGGCATCAGGCTAAATCAATTTTGTCTAGACTCTCGCAATAAGAGAATGCACGTAACTCCTCCCTGTTATTATTATCTAAAGTTTGTAACCAATGAGTACCATTGCTTGGGTTATTCCTCGTTTAATAGAAGGTTCAGGTGGTCATCGAACAATATTACAGCATGCCTATGCCTTAGAGCAGGCTGGATATCAATGCCCCATCTATATTGAAGGTACAGGAAATCAGGCCAAAGCAGCTGCTACCGTGGAGCGATTGTTTGGTAATCGCTTTCTCAGTGTTCGCTTTGGTTGGGATGAGATTCAGCCCGCCGACCTAGTTATGGCAACCATTTGGTATTCAGCCGCTATAGTGAGAGATTTACCCTTCAATTGCTACAAGGGCTATTTTGTCCAAGACTATGAAGCTATGTTCAATCCCATGGGCGATGCCTATCTTTCGGCCGAAAACTCTTATCGTTACGGATTGACCCCCATCACCATCGGTTCTTGGTTAAAGCACGAGTTGGCCAATCGGTTTAAAGTACCCGCTTTTCACATTAATTTCGGTGTGGACAATCGTATTTATCACCCACTCAATATAGATCGGGAGTTATCAGTCTGCTTCATCTATCAACCTGACAAACCTCGCCGGTGTAGTCGTTTTGGAGTAGAGGCCTTAGGTATTGTTAAGCACAATCGACCAGAGGTTAACATCTACTTATACGGATCACCACCCAGCGAAAAAGGTGACATCTGGTATGAGCACGAGCACTTAGGGTTACTTAAGCTGGAAGACTGTAATGCACTTTATAACCGTTGTGCTGTTGGTTTATGTTTAAGTTCTTCAAACCCGTCGAGAATTCCCTTTGAAATGATGGCCGCTGGATTGCCGGTAGTTGAATTTTGGCGCGAGAACAACCTCTATGACATACCACCGGATGCTGTTAGCCTCAGCGAGCAAACTCCTGAGAGTTTGGCGAAGAATATTTTGCGCCTACTGGCTGATAATGATGAGAGAGAACGTATGTCTAGGGCTGGCGTTACTTTCATGTCAGATCGCCCTCTACAAGATGAGTCTGAGGGGTTCAAGACCTGCGTAAAAAGTATTCTCGAAGGACAAAAGCCAAAGCTAGTGGTAACACCCCCTTTGTATGATCGCCCTCCTATTTCTGCCGAGGGTTATGGTATGACCTTGCCTACCAATATTCGAAAGCGCTTGGTATTACCTGCTAATGCTAACCTTAATTCTTTACCTATACCAATCCGCGGTATTCTTGGTTGGGGGGCACGTACAGCGCGTAAACTATTTCTCAATCATTAACCTACCATGTATAAACTCCGTACTATTGATGTCTGGGATACTCTTTTAAGAAGAAAGGGGCATCCGGATTTTTCTAAGTTAATTTCAGCTCGAGCCCTTAGCCTGACGCATAAGATGGAATTAGCTATACCGTTTGAGGATTATTGGGCAATCTTCCGTGAACGTTGTGCAGTAGAGGATGAGTTAGCCAGTACTACCTCTCATTGTGGCGAATATGAAGTTAACGATGTTCTAACTAGATTGTTAAGCCGGGTTCTCATTAATAATCAAGACCAAATGGACTTAGCCGTTCTAGCGGGAAGGTTGGCGGAAATGGAACTGCAATTTGAACTTCGACACACTTATCCTGATCCTAAATTTTTAAATTTCAGTCAGGAATACCCAGCACAACAAAGCTTATTTTTATCTGACTTTTACATGTCCTCCGCAAGTCTACAGCGACTGTTGAAACACCATGGTTTGGAGACGCTAGTGAGTCAGGGTATCAGTTCTTGCGATGTCAGGTTGAACAAACGTTCTGGAAAATTATTCAAACATGTCCACCACCAATTCGACATAACTCCTCGGGATCACGTCCATATCGGTGACAACATTCATGCTGATGTAGAAATGCCCAAAAAACTAGGTATTCAAACAGTGCACTACTTACCAGAGGAAGAACATCGAAAGCGTCAAGAGCAAGCAGCCTTCATCCATGACCGCTATGCTTTGTTCCGCCATATAGCTGAAGACACTAAGAATCTGGCTACAGACGAAGCGAAGGAGCTAGAAGCGGAGGCACAACCTGCATATCTGCTTGGCATTCACACAGCCCCACTGCTAGTCGGTTTTATATTGCAGATTGCCGAACGTGCATTATTGGATAGAGTAGAACGTTTGTACTTTTTTACTCGTGAGGGTGAGTTCTTGCTTCAAGTATGGAGAGCTATCTTCCCAAACAACTGTTTAGCGGGACAAAAACTACCGTTACCAGACATTCTCGAAGTCAGCCGTATTGCAACCTTCTGTGCCTCCTTGAGAGAAATAAGTACTGAAGAGTTGATGCGCTTATGGAACCTATATTCTACTCAGTCAATTTCTGCTCTCCTTAAAACCTTGGGACTGAAAGCTGATAAGTTTACTGAAGTCTGCCAATCACACGGGCTGAACCCAAAGGAAAAGCTGGTAAACCCTTGGCAAGATGCACGAGTACAAGCTTTGTTTAAAAACCCTCTCTTTATAGAACCCGTGCGGGCTAAGATAAATTCCGATCGTACCAACTTGCTGGAATACCTTGATCAACACGGCTGGCAGCAAAATTTAGCTAAAGTGGGCATTGTTGATATTGGTTGGCGCGGTACGATTCAAGATAATCTAGCCTACTTATTTCCTGATATACACATCTATGGCTACTATCTGGGACTGCAATGCTTTCTTAACGACCAACCCCTGAATTGCAGCAAATCGGCTTTCTGCGTGGATGCCAACCTTTCTAACAACTATATAAATTTGCTGGATGCGGTATCCCTGATCGAAATGTTATGTAACTCTCCTAATGGCTCTGTAAGTGGCTACATTCGCTCCGTAGATGGAAGCATGATCGCAAGCCGAATCATAGATGAAGATGAAAATGCCGTGTATAAAACATTTGTTACGTACTTTCAAAAAGGCGTGCTCTTCACCAGCCGCAGCTGGTCAGATTATATAGATAGCCACGTTATTGCCAGTAGAGAGTTGAAAGAATCATCCTGTAAAATTTGGCATGAACTGGTGGCCAAGCCCAGCCAAGATGTAGCTAAGGCTTATGCTTCACTCAGACATAACGAGATATTTGGTGTTGGAGAGTTTATCAATAAGAGTGCTGTACCCTCTCCTTGGCAATTATTTCATGGAATTTTCTCAAAAAAGGTTCGACAAGAAGTTATTCTTTATATTCGCCAGAATCAATGGATAGCAGGTATTTCGAGTCGTAAAGATTTAGGCCTATCCCACAGGATTTTACTGACTTCGGTGTTACTGATGGGAAGGGGCTATAAACGATTTAGATACTGGTTGAACTATCGTTAGAACTTCAAGTGAATAAGAATAGGTAAGTAGGTATTAAGTATACTTTGCAAATGAAATCGAATATAGCTGGTGCACTGGAAAGGTTCTATAAAAAGCACATCTAAGGACTCGCAATAAGGCTTCGTGACCAGAATTGCAACTCTTCACTACTACAAGGATCCAGAAAATAGAGCAACGAGGAATTGCCTTGCCAGGAAGACCTAAACCTTGAATCAGCATATATAGTTTCATTTGCTCAGTGCTTATCGCTTTCTCTAAATGAGACAAAATACTGGATCTAATTCACAAAAATAAATAGAGCACGAGACCTTTGAAGATCTTACATAATTTCGAGGCATATATGAAGAGTGATAAAATTTTACTTTATGTGATCAATGTTGATTGGTATTTCCGGCTGCATTGGCTTGATAGAGCCAAGCACTTTAGAAGTTCTGGATTCAAGGTTCATATACTTACAAATTTCACTGACAGTGACTTTAAAATCAAATTGATTAATGAAGGTTTTTTTTGTCATCACTTTCCCCTTAAAAGAAAAAGCCTGAATCTACTCAATGAAATACATTCAATATTATCGATTCATCAAACAATAAAAAAAATCTCACCTAGTATAGTACATGCAATCACTATTAAGCCAAATATTTATGTCGGCTTGATTCGTAAGATCACATCAAAATTCCCTGTTATTTATAACATAACTGGTTTAGGTATTATTTTTTCTTCAAAAACAGCGATTTTTCGTTTATTCAGGAAACTATCTATATTACTTTATAGATTAATATCTACCAAGAACTCTTATTTTATATTTGAAAACAGTGATGATCTAAGAATTTTCATAGCAGAGAAAATAATAAATAATAATGGTTTTCTTATTAAAGGTGCTGGAGTTGATATAGAAAAATTTTACCCATCTGTCCCGATGGGTCGCTCCATTGTTCTTTTCGCCGCCCGTCTTTTGAAAGATAAAGGATTAAATGATCTGATAGAGGCAAGGGAAATCCTAGCAGCTGATGGTATCAGCTTTATTATTCGTGTTGCCGGCATCCTTGATGGTGACGTACACTTCGCTATATCTGAACATCAAATTCAATATTGGCATAACAATGGAAAAATAGAATGGTTGGGGCAAGTTCATGATATGCCTTCTCTGATTGAATCCTGTGATATAGTTTGCCTGCCGACAACCTATGGTGAAGGAGTTCCAAGGATATTAATTGAGGCTGCCGCTTCACAGCGACCAATAGTAGCAACAGATATAGCCGGTTGCAGAGAAATAGTTGATCATGGTGTGAATGGCCTTTTGTGTGCTCCCAGCAATCCTCAAGCACTAGCGAAATCTCTGAGGACTTTGCTTGCAAATAACTTAATCATGAAAGCCTATGGAATTAATGGGCGACGTAAGGTCATAAATGAGTTTGCGCAAGAACATGTTTTTGAGAGTACACAAAAAATTTACGACGCGCTTTTATCAACGCACTGTTTTTTTTAAAGTTATAACTTACAAGAAACCCAAGCCTTTTGAAGTTTTATATACTCATATCTTCAGCGGTTTTAGACTTGCCGGTCGTTACTCCAGTTATTTCGGAGCTTGCAGCGATAAAAGAGTTAAAAACTCATGTACGGCAAGTGCAGCCTTTGTCAGCAGCCACTATCGGATAGAAGGCTCGGTATCACGAGTGCTTTCATGATTTCTCCTTGCCTCTGAAGTTCTTTGCAATCTCAATCGCACACTTTCACTTCTGAAAGCCAACCACTTGAGAAACTGGATGTTTAGATGGAATGTAATTCAAATATGCACATGGCCTAGCATCAAATACTCCTCCAAAATCTTGCAACCTTGTCTTCTCGCCAGTTTATGAAAAATCTCCCCAAGTTTCTTCCAGAGTTTTCCATATATAAGCTTACACAGCATCTTTGAAATAAATAAAGACAAGGTGATACTTACAATCCCATCTCGTACCCCCAAACTCTTGTAATCTCGTATTTGGTTACCGTCGCGACGGTCAAACCTATGCGCCCCCCCAGCATAGCTGGGGGATTATCAAAGCGAGCACCCCATAAATCTACCGATGGTTAATCCCAGCCTCTCCTACCCAATAACCATTGCAGCCCATTATATATTTTCCTGAACTGCCACTTCCCATAGCCTCTGCAAACTCTTCAGCAGTTTTCAAAATATCCCCTGAATGTCCGGAAAGACGCATACCCTTCACCCCTGCACTCTCCATTACTTGCCACTGATCCAGAATGTTATGGCAGCTGCCAGACAGGGTCTGGATACCATTAATGGTGAACAGTGCATCGCCCTCCTGGGTGGCCAGGGGAATACCTGCGGATGACTTGATGCAGCTGAACTCGCAGCTGTCTTTGCTCAGCTCATGAGTACGTGCTGTAAAACACCGGGCAGAGTATGCCAGTGGCAGATAACCATAGCTGAACACTTCTGTTTCCAAGTCATGAATACCCAGCTCTTTCAAGCGGCTCATGATCATCTTCAAATGATCAAAGGAGAGTTCAACCGGTAGTACCCAGCGCTTCAAACCTGTTCGATGCAGGACTTGAAGGGCTTCAGCGCTGTAGAGGTTAACAGAAGGACCAGTAATAAAGGGAATACCCGCTTTTGAGAGATAGTGAACAGCCGCCATATCATTGGCTTCCACAGCAAACTCACCATTCTCGCAAACCTTGCTGACTTGGCTCAGCTCCGACTCAGCCTCAATCAGCGTCAGAGTTGAAAGAACGACTTCCTTCCCTTTTGCCTGCAACATTTTCGCGATGTTTAGCCAGTCATCCAGTTTCAGCTCTCGCCTTTTGGAGCAGACGACTTCTCCCAGGTAGACTCGATCAATCGATGACTCAGCAACCTTTTCATAAAACGTAACAACTTCTTTTTTCGGCCAGAAGAACAGTAATGGGCCAAGGGTAATTTGCATAACTCTTTCCAGGTTCGCTCCTATTGTGCTTATAGAAGCGTCTTTATTATTTTCATCACAAAGACACAAAGCCACGAATATTTAAAGCTTCCTATGTGTCTTTGTGGTTCAAAAAATACATCAATACAAGATGTCAACAACAGCCGACGTTACTGCCAGGGACGGTTATAAGCACCGAGTGTTGTCTGACTACCTTCAGATAATTTTGCTAGCCCGCTCATCCAACGTTCATGGGTAGAAAAACTGGTTGGATTAGTCTGATAGTGATCAATCGCCTCACGCCAGATTCTCACTACTTCAGCAACATAGGCCGGGCTCCGCTGGCGACCTTCTATTTTCACAGCACTAATACCTGCCTGATACAGCTCAGGAATAAGATCCAGCGTGTTGAGACTGGTCGGTTCTTCGATGGCATGACTAACCTTACCGTTCACTTCGAACCGCCCCTTGCAAAGCGTCGGGTAACCCGCTTGTTCATTATTATCAAAGCGGTCGATTAGCAAGCCACCCAACCGGGTTTCCATGCCATTAGCTGTCGTCTGCCAGCGCACAGCGGATGCTGGTGAACAAGCGCCCGCAGTATTAGGGGACTCTCCCGTTACATAAGAAGAGAGAATGCAACGACCTTCCGCCATGATACAAAGACTGCCAAAAGCAAATACTTCCAGTTCCACAGGACTTTTTTGAGCCAATCGCTCAACCTGTTTTAACGACAGCACCCTGGGTAATACTGCACGTTTAATACCAAAATGATCATGATAAAAAGACAAGCTAGCCTGATTGGTGGCCGAAGCCTGAACAGAGAGGTGTAGATTAAGGTCTGGGTGTCTTTTGCTCGCGTAGTCCAATACGCTGATATCAGCAGCAATCAAGGCATCCACACCAAAGTCGGCACACATGTCGACCGCTTTTTTCCAGCGATTCCAATTGGTTGCCTGGGCGTAAGTATTCACAGCGACAAACAGCCGAACCTTTTTAGCACGAGGATTTTTATTGACGTAATCAAGGGCTTTTATTGCCCTCTGATCGGAAAAATTGAGGCCAGCAAAATGCCGCGCATTCGTTTCATCCCGGAAGCCGATATAGACAGCATCAGCACCATTATCAACAGCAGCTTTAAGAGAAGGAAGATTACCGGCAGGACACACCAATTCCATAGAATTATCCCATAGTTTTTTCCGCAGCATACCATGCTGAACAAAAAACCAACTTGATACTTATCAAGATAAGTAGCTGGCCATATGGAATCGGATATTTCTGGCTACTTAGGCAGTTACTATGCGAGGCACAACGGAGGGAGCATAGCCGTAGCTATGTGACCGGAGTTGTAACGAATCAGAGTGTCTGAACAAGGAATCAGAAATATATGATTTCATATGGTTAGTTACTTATTCATGAAAGAGCCTGAGATGCCACCAGCACTGTTTTTATGCGCTGATGGCGATAGGTTGCAGTGGGAAAACATGGAGCGTTTTATAGCGTGTGCCAACTGAGCTACTCTCACTTTCAAGCAAGACCACTTCACCGACCGTCATGCGGAAACTGGGAAGGTTAAAATACTGGCTATGGGTTACATGCCGAGGGTGTTTGAACCTGCCAAGGGTAACGTGGGGCCGGAAATGCCGGGTTTCAGCACTGAAACCGGATTGCACCGCCGCCCGCTCACAAATATCGGCAAGGCGCTTCAGCTCCTGTCCTGAATGCATTTCCAGGGCAAGTACTCTGGGCTTTCGCCCAGTTGGAAAGAAACGAAAGCAGCCTGTCATACTGTCAAAAGTATGGTAATCAGCAAGATCATTCTGGAGACAGTTAATTAACTGGTGTAACTGATGGGGGTAACTGTTTCCAAGGAATTTCAGCGTAATGTGTTGCTGCTGGGGAACCACCCATTTCAAGTCATGAACGTGGCCTTCTCCTGCCCGATGAATCGCTTTCTTATGAAGCGTTGCGGCCAACTCAAGAGGAAGCTTTACCGCAAGGAATGTTCTGATTGAAGAGTTCTGCGACAGCGGCTCCTCTAGGGAGGTCAGTTCACTGGGGGCGTTGTAGCTAATGTGATTATTTTTCATATTATTCTAACTTCAACGTCTGACTGCTAAATTCAAACCGGCTGCACCCTGCAACTGTTCAGTTTGGCTCAGTTTGTTTAGTCTAGTACATTGATAGCAGAAAGCTGCCTCGATGACAGCATTATTCCAAAAGTGCCTGAAAAAAGCGGCGATTAATCTTGATGCCTGATTCTGCTATCTGCTCAGGAAATAAACGAACATGTACTGGCACTTTGAACTTAGCTATCTTGCCTGCCAGCCTCTCTTTTGTAAATGGTTCATTCAGGGTACCGTCTACCGTCTGAACGTAGGCAACGGGTCTCATTCCAAACTCAGAATCAGTCATAGATACCACAACCGCCTGAACAATTTCCGGAAGTGTCAGCAGAGCCTGCTCAATCTCTTCCGGATGAATATTCTCCCCTCCAGATATCAACATATTATCCATGCGGCCACATATCTGTATCTGGCCATTAAACCATAGCCCTTTATCTCCGGTATGGAACCAGCCTCGAGAGTCGCCCAGAGAAGTCACTGCTCCATCTGCATAGTACCCCTTTGCCAGGGTTTCCCCTCGAACCAGAATCTCACCCTGTTCAGACAATCTGACTTCACGCCAGGGCAACACGCTTCCAGAGGTAACACCACTGTCCGTAAACAATGGCTCCCCGGTACAAATCTGCGATGACATCTCGGTCATACCATAAGTTGTCAGCACGGTGATTCCCTGTGCTTTCACCTCCTCCACCAGCCGTGGAGACGCAACGCCACCACCCAGCAGGATATATCGTACACCCGCCTCATAGAGTGATAACCCGGACTGAATCAGCCGGAACAGCTGGGTATTAACCAGTGAAAGGTGCGTTAATCGCTGCCTGGCCAGCATTTCTTCCAGAGGGAGCTTGCGTTCCTGCCTACTATCAAAGAGTGTCATGGTTGCGCCAGCAAGAAGACAGCGCATAACAATAGCCAGCCCGCCCACATGAAACAGAGGCAAAGATAATAGCCAGGTATCGCCATAACTTAATGGCAACGTATGCATCGAGCCCAACGCACTGAAATAATGATTTTTATAACTGTGCGCTACTGCCTTTGGTATTCCCGTCGTTCCGGACGTTGCTATCAGGTCGTAAATATCTTCCGGAGAAATCTCAATGGGCTTAAGACTGCTCTCTGGCTGAGGCCTTTTTTCCGGTTGGAAAAGCCGCTGATAAAAATTGATACCTGCACTGTCTGCCTCCAGCGTTGCCCCTATCCGCGCTCGATACCCTTTTCGCTGTTCGTCTGGAAACGCCGGATTTACGGGACAGAAAATCCACTGGGAGCGGAGGCAGGCGAGAGCAACCACCACAGTATCTAATGGCTTACTGGTGACAAATAGAAGGCGGTTACCTGCTTTCAGACCCTTACCCCGATAGTTACGACAACACTCATCAACCCACTCATCAAGCAGGCGAAAAGTGACACTGCCCTCTTCCAGCTGAATCGCGGTACAAGTTGATTGCCGAATGGCTCGATGACGCAAAGGACAGTGTTGCAGTTCAGGGAAAATCGTCTTCATCGACTGCTTTCTTCAACGCTTTTTCAGCTCTTCTCTCCCAAGCTGACAAAAGCAGGGTTAATAGAAACCGGATGTCCGGCAATAATGTCTTCACAAGCCAGTCTGTTGACAAAGGCAGAAGACGTATCAAGACCTGGCAACTCTTCCGGAGTCCACTGCGCACTGAGCTGCTCCAGAATATGTAACCCGATAGACGACTCATAAGAAGAACTGAAGATGACTCTTATCCCCTGGGCTCTGGCAGCCGTCACCAGCTGCTGACAGCGGCATAAACCGCCCACCAGCATTGGCTTTATGACAATAGCTGCCAGCCCATGCATGGTTTGCAGTAAATAACCGGGTTGTTGCACTGTCTCATCCAGGGCAAAGTGGAGTCCGGTTTTCTCATAGAGTTCTGAAAAATCGCCTACGCTGGCAGTCGGTTCCTCAACAAAAGCGATCCGATTGACATCAATTGAGCGGGCCACACTCAAGGCTTGACCCAATGTCCATTGCTGATTGGCATCCAGCTTGATGCTGACAGATTCCGGTAAAGCTTCAAGAACCTTATTAATTCTTACGCAGTCTTCTTCAATTGAGTCTCGTCCTATCTTCAGCTTGAACTCTTTTGGCCAACTGCCCTGCCACTGCTCAAGTCGAAGGAGAATATGTTCAGTGGCTCCCTGCAAAAGAGGTGCCATTACTGGTGGGGAAAGCCAGCCACCCTGCCTTAGCCACCACAGTGCGGATTCAATACCAAACAACACAGACGGCACTGGCAAGGAGGCAAAGACTGTCTCGTAAGAGGCTCTTCTCTCAGAGTCATCGGTAGGAAAAGGCTTAAAATGCCCATCATTCACTGCTCGACAGAATTCCTGAAGTTGTGTTTCAGCCTCAAAAAGGCTCTCACAGCTAAAGCCTGGCAAGGGCGCTATTTCGCCATAGCCGAACCGACCACCTAAATTCAAACGCAAAATCAGTCCTTCCCGCTCATTCAGGTTGAACTGTTTTAAATGCAGTGGGCGCTTTAGAGGCAGCCGATACCTCAGGATATCGGCCTTACATTCTTTCATAGAGTTCTTATGGAAAACAGCGTCAGGGATTACGGCCAAAACGGCTGAAATCTGGCTGACGTTTTTCCAGATAAGCATCACGCCCTTCCTGAGCTTCTTCGCTCATATAGAAGAGCAGTGTTGCATTACCAGCCAACTCCTGCAGCCCGGTCTGGCCATCGCAATCTGCATTCATGGCCGACTTCAGACAGCGAAGTGCAAGTGGAGAGTGCTGCAGAATCTCACGACACCATTCAACCGTGGTACGCTCCAGTTCTTCCAGAGGCACAACTGTATTGACCAGCCCCATGTCTTCTGCCTGTTTAGCATCATACTGCCGGCAAAGGAACCAAATCTCGCGGGCTTTTTTCTGACCAACGATCCGAGCCAGATAACTGGCACCAAAACCACCATCAAATGAACCCACCTTTGGCCCCGTCTGACCAAAACGGGCATTATCTGCGGCGATAGTCAGGTCGCATACCAGGTGCAGAACATGGCCTCCACCAATGGCATACCCAGCAACCATGGCAACCACTGGTTTTGGACAGGTTCTGATCTGACGTTGCAGATCAAGAACATTCAAGTGATGAGTACCTTTATCATCCTTGTAACCAGAGTCACCACGAACACTCTGATCACCGCCGGAACAGAACGCAAGGTCTCCGGCGCCAGTCAGAATCACAACACCCACCGACTCATCAAACCGTGCAGACTCCAAAGCCTTTTGAATTTCTATTATCGTCTGTGGCCGAAACGCATTGCGTTTTTCAGGACGGTTAATGGTAATTTTGGCCATCCCTTCAGCCCGGTGATACAGAATATCTTCGAACTCTCCGCCAAGGTTTTCCCAGATAACACCAGAATCCAGCTGTTTGCTCATATCCAACTCCTTAATCAGAGGTTGTCGAAAAAGGCAGCGAGCGAAGGCAAGACAAGGCAAAAATGGCGAAAAAGCGCAGTTTACAGTCAGTAAATGAGCATTTTGAGTCATTTTTTAACGCTGTATTGCCAAGCGCAGCCCTTTTAAGGCGACCTCTGTAACTCTCTGAGCAACCGGGCCATAGCCTCGGGTTGCTCCCGATGAATATTGTGTCCGCACCCTGCCACAGGGTGAGTACTGTGTATCACATGCTCTGCCAGCAAATGCTGGCCAAGCTGTCCAAACTTATGATCATTTTCACCGTAAAAATAATGAACAGAGGTGAATGGCGGTGAACCGGCCCTGAGCTGACAATCAGCCTTGAGCCGACACAGCGCCCGACGGTAATCCGGTTGCTTTGATAAACTGAACGCCATTAAAGCTTCTGCCAACAGCTGACCTTTCCCATTAGCACGCTCATGGATCAGAGACTGTATCTGGTGATCATCCAGATCAGAAAAAACCGGCTGCTTGTACCAGTCATGAAGTACCTCAGCCACCGGCTCCAGTTTAAAACGTCGGGCCCATTGAAGATCTGACTGGTAACGCTGATTCCTTTCCTGCTCAGAGACTAAACCCGGGTGCGCCCCCTCCAGAAATAACTTTTCAATTCGGTTCGGGAAAGCAACGGTATACGCCATGGCCAGGCGTCCACCCAGTGAATAACCAAGCAGGTTGAACTTTTCCAGGTTAATCCCTTTCACCTGTTCAATAGTTTGAACGGTCTGCTCAAGCCGATGACAGAAATAGTCAAGCCCCCGAGCATCCTCTTCATACCACTGGCTTGAACCATGCCCAGGCAGGTCAATAACGATAAGGTAATAGTCGTCTTTCAGTAATGTTTTCAATGCCTGCCAGTCATCGGCATTGCCCAGGAACCCATGCAGAAACAGCAGGGCTGGAGCACCTGCATTACCATCCGTGTGGTATGCAAGGCCGGGGTAAGAAAGACTCACAGTTCTCTGGCCATGGCCACTGCCTGCTCAATACTTTTTGCTCCCTGGCCAGACGGTGTCATGACTTCAATGATGGTACAACCAGCCTTTGAACATGCCTGACTGAATTCAGTTTTAAATTCATCAATAGACTCAGGTCCACACTGGTCAATACTAAAATAGTCAATACCAAAGAGTTCAGCAGCATGTTGTGCTGAAAGACCATGGGGCGTGACAAAATAATCGTGAGCCACCTGTACATTATCGCCGGTACACCCTTTGGTGGTCACATAGAAAATACCACCACCATCGTTATTGATCAGGACAATCACCAATGGAACTTTACTCTGCTTTGCCAGCTGCAGGGAGTTGAGGTCATGGAGAAAAGAGATGTCTCCAATCAGTAAAACCATAGGGCGCTGATCACCCTCAACACACCCTGCAGTGGTCGCCATCAGGCCATCAATGCCACTGACGCCACGATTCGTATAAACTCTGCACAGATGCTGTTTAGAGAAAATCTCCACCATGCGAATGGGCAGGCTATTTCCAAGGAACAGGCTGCTCCCTGATGGTAAAAGCTCACCTAACGAAGCACCCAGCCACTGCTCATTCAGCTCAGTTGGGAGATATTCATCCAACTGCTGAGCCAACTTTTCTCCCTGATTGCAAAATGGTAGAGCCCATTGCTGTTGGAATCGTTGACGAGACGACAGGTCTTCACTTCGTTGCAACAACTGACGACAAATAGTGTCTACATCACCAACTAGGCGCACACTCTGCCGCTGCCCGGTATCCACCCTTCTCGGGGCTGGGTCAACCATCCAGTACGCTTCCCAGTGGTGACTGCCAATAAACTGGTCCAGCCGCTTGGACGTCAGGTAGCCTCCAATCTGAAGAACCCGCTCTGTCTGTTTGAAAAGACTTTCGCCTGTCTTACTGGCCAGTAGCAGGTCAGCATGCTTCACAGCTGCGGGATGCCCGTGCATCTGCGACTGAACATCAGTGATGAGTGGCCAACCCAGACGCTCAGACAGTTCCGCGATCACCTTCACATCGGCATTGAGAGGCACTCGCCCTACTACAATCAATCCTTTGCCATCAGCAAAGTTCTGCCACTGCTCGACTTCTGGCAACCGAGTTAGCTCTGGTAGAAAGTATTCAGTATACGGTTTCTGAGAAGCTATCCATTTTTCAATGTTCGAAAAATAAACATTATTTTCAAGCAAAGCCGTTTCTTCTGGCTGACGTGAATGTTCTTTTTGGAATGGGTAGAGTGGCTCCCGGAACATGCAGTTGATATGCAATGGCAACCCCCGAGCACAGGAACGGGCAAATGCCTGATCAACACTTCCCAGTAACCATCGAAGAGAGATGGATCTATCAGGTGTTGGCAAATCCAGCGCTGCCCCCGTATAGGCACCAAAAATGCCAAGCTGATTAATGGCCTGATTGGCTCCGCAATCAATCAATTCTGGTGGACGGTCTGCCGTAATCACCACCAACGGTATGCCCGACTGATGAGCCTCTATAATCGCCGGAAAGAGATTAGCCACCGCGGTGCCTGAGGTAGTGATCAAGGCAACAGGTTCACCGGTAGCTTTAGCCAACCCCAAGGCAAAAAAACCAAGCCCGCGTTCATCGAAATGAACATGACGCTTCATCCCATCGTGTTCTGCCACTGCAAACGTTAATGGCGCTGAACGTGACCCCGGGGCAATACAGCAATGCCGGACACCCAGCCTCCACAACTCTTCAATCAGCACAGAAGACCAGATGCCATTGATATTTGCGTAGTCGGTTTTAAACGTCATGAACTAACTCGTTGAACAAATATACCAGCCCAAACAGCCAGTCTTAAGTGAAGTGTTGCAGCCATTTGCTGCTCTTTTGCATTCTGTGCTCAGAATTCTCAAGCAGGACCGTTAAACTCTTTACGACAATGGCGCAGTCATCTCAATGTTGTTTTCGGTGTGTAACCCGGGCTGTCCCGGGAATGGCGAAATGTCATTCCGACGGTTTTGTTGATCGTCCAGAATATCCAGTACTGTGGTGATTTTGTTATTCAACTCAGTCCACTCATCGTCAGCGACAGAGTCTTTCACAATTCCGGCACCAGAGTAGAGCATCAAAGATCCATCAGCCAGACGTGCACTGCGAATCGCCACACTGAAATCACTCTTTCGAATACCAACCACACCACATACGCCGGCATAGATACCACGAGCGTATGGCTCATGGGTTTCAATAAACGACAGAGCTTCTTCTCTCGGAACCCCGCCCACGGCAGGCGTTGGGTGGAGAACTCTCAGCAACTCTTCGTCACAAACACCCTGCTTCAACACACCACGAATCTGATAGCGCAAGTGCTGGATATGGCGGAGCTTAACAATAGAGTGACTGCGATCCGCTTCCAGGGACTGACACAAAGGCTGCAGCTTATGGCAGATATCATCCAGCACCAGACGATTCTCATGAATATTTTTTCTGTCGTTCATCAGCAGGCTTTCAAGCTGAGAGTCTTCCAGCTGACTTGTCCCGCGTACGATTGTGCCTGCCAACGCCTCGGTAGAAATAATATTCTCCAGCCGTTTCACCAGCCTCTCTGGAGAACAACCGAAAAAGGTCTGACCCTGTCCCTGAAATAAAAACTGATAGGAGTGTGGGTTTGCCTGCTGCCAAGCATAAAGCAATGCCCATGGGGAGAATTCCCCATCAAGTTTCAGCCTCGCCCCCCTCGACAACACAACCTTGTCCAGCTTTCCGGATGAAAAGGCCTGTTTAGCCTTACTGACCATCTGACGCCAGGTATTTATGTCAGGCTTATAGCCTTCAGGCTGAAAACTAAAATCATTTTCCGGGAGCTGCTGGCTGTATTTAAGGGATGCAATAATCTCAAGAGCCTTGCGAATATGTTCCAGGTACTCTGAAGCATTGGACGCCCTGAGGTTCACCCCCAGCATCAGCCCCTTACGGGTCTGAACTAATTCCAGCAGTGGCAGAAGCACCATACCATAACCGAACGCAGGCCAGACTGAAGAGTCCCTATCCGCAAAAGACAGGTAACATAGACAGTGGCTACTGACAGGCGACGGCAAGCCTTGCAAAAGGCTACGGGCACGGGAAAACGCAGATGGAATGTCCTGACGGCAGGTCAGCTTTTCTGACCAGCTATAACCCAATACCGCAATGGCATGATCTCCTTCCCGATCTCTCCAGAAGGCTTTTTCAGAGCAAGCCTGCGCAGCCAGAAAACCTTGCAGGTGAATAGCAGGCAGTGGTAGCTCAATTCTGACAAGCTGCTTTTCAGGCACAGGCAGAGATACCAGTTTCTCCAACTGTTCCACCATAAACGAAAACTGAGCCTGGAATAAGCTGATCAAGACATCCTGCCACTAAAAATTGGTAAAAATTAAACGCGCTAAGATAACGTAATTGTACGTAGATTGGCCACCGGTATCTGGACCGTATTTACCGAGAAAAACCATGTGAGTATTAGGGGTATAGCCAACCCTGTGTAATAGTAGATGAATTTTTTGATTTAACTTTTTATCATTGCCTTCCGTTTAATTTTGAAACTCATACCTTTCAAAACAGACCCAATGTCAGTTTCAACAGGTAATCTTGCTCATCAGCACAGGTAACTATTCACCATGGCCACCAATGGAGAATCAGCCAGAAAATGGCTTGAAGAGAACAGGGAACAGATCACGGAAGAGCGAATCCTACAAATACGCAGTAACCTGGTGAAGAAGGTTAACCAAATGGCAGAATCCGATAACCTGGATGTATCGGATGAACACCAAGGACTTTTAGAAGCACTTGATGTGATGGATGGATGGCTTCAGGAACGTACCGTCCCTCAGGAAATTCCAATAGAATCATCTGAACTGGACTACAGCCCGCTCATCCAGCCCCCCTCCGAGCCAGCTCCCCAGCTTACTCAGGAAGAAAAACTCCGACGCTTCCAGAATCTGCTGAAATCCAGTAAAAAATAGCTATACAGTAAAACTGAGAGATTGCTTATACCATTTCCGCTTTCTAACTATGAGAGCGAACAAGCTATTTCGAGCTACCGGGTAAGGCGAAGCGACGAGTCATCGCCGTACTATGGCAAAGAGCGTCAACGCAGGCCAGTAGTTCATAATGGCTGCGCAGCACATACCCATAGTTAGAAGGTGGAAATGGTATTACATAGATACGTTGCAACCTCACCCTTCTGAGGCCAATTTTTGATTTATACTTTCAGCCTTTCACACTCCTCAACCACCCTGTCGTAGGTCCAATCCCCACCACCAGGGTGCTCTACACCATGCTCAATAAGCTTCTGGCACATCTGCATAGGGTTCAGCCCCTTTTTTGCCAGACGCTCCAGCGTTTGCTTCAACTCGTTATCCACGTCACTGAGTGCCTGAGTACTCTTGGAGCCTTTCTTTCTGACTGCAACTTTTATTTGTTTCATCGTCAATTCACCTAAAACAACCTGAGGCCTGTCATAATCTATACTCTATTCATAGATTCTGCGCGCAGTAAAGCAGGAGTTAACTATGAAACGTCTCTACTACCTGACTGGCTCGCTCGACAGTGTAACCAAAATCACTGAAGATCTTCACCACGATGGTATCACCGATTGGCATCTTCACGTTTTAAGCCGGAATGAAGCAGGCCTGTTTCACAAGCAAGTCCATAGTGCCAATATGTTACAGGAAAATGATGTCCTTCACTCGGGAGAACTCGGGGCTCTCATTGGTGGGGTTATTGGTTTATTGTTTGCAACGCTAATTGAGTGGTGGAATCCCTTTGGTATCACAGCACCTTTACCCACACTGATAATTATTGCAGGGGTTTTTACTCTGTTTGGAGCCTGGAGTGGAGGTCTAGCAGGCGTCACCCGTGAAAACTATAAGACTGCCCGCTTTCACGATGACCTGGTAAAAGGCAAACATCTGATTATGGTCGATGTATCAAAGCAGCAGGAACATAAAGTACGGTATCATATCAGCCGATATCATCCTGAAGCCTGCCTTGCCGGTGAAGATACTACATTAACACTCCCTTTTAGCCCCAACTTCTGGCACTACCCCCGGCATAATTAAGAGTTAACCGGCTCACCCTGATCTTTAACGGAGCTCTTCTTCTAAATTACCAACAGATGGCGACTTCAACAGCGAGTGCACTTTCTGAAAGGTTTCTGAATCCTCATCAGAAGGTGCCTTGCCCATTAGGCTGAATACAACGACCGCTAACGATGCTGCAACGAAACCCGGAATGATTTCATAAATATCGAAAAAACCACCACTCATGGAACGCCAAACCACCACTGTAACACCACCTGTGACTATTCCAGCAAGAGCACCAAGGCCATTCATCCGCTTCCAGTAAAGAGAAAAGAGTAACGCAGGACCAAAAGCAGCTCCGAAGCCTGCCCAGGCATAGGAGACCATATCCAGCACCGAACTCTCAGGGTTTAATGCCAGCAACGTGGCAAGCACTGCAATTCCAACTACAGCGATACGACCAACCATCAGCATTTCACCCTGACTGGCATTAGGACGGAGCATATTCCGATAAAAGTCTTCAGCTACAGCGGTGGAACAGACCAGTAGCTGAGAGTCAGCAGTACTCATGATCGCCGCAAGAATAGCCGCAAGCAGAATACCGGCAATCACCGGATGAAACAGGGTATTAACCATCAGCATAAAGATCGCTTCAGGGTCATCAAGAACCAAGCCCTGCCTCTGGGTATAAATAATTCCGGTAAGGCCTACCAACAAAGCACCCAACATGCAGATTCCAGTCCATGAAACAGCAATACGGCGGGCTAGCGTTAGCTGGCTGCTGGACTGAACTGCCTTAAAGCGCGCCATAATATGTGGCTGGCCAAAGTAGCCTAGCCCCCAACCCAGCAAAGACAATACGCTGATAATAGAGAGCGCTTCACCTTGAACATCCGTGAGCATATTAGTCAGATGAGGGTTGAGTTGCTCAATCTCTGTAAATACCTGTTCCGCTCCGCCAGTCACTTCAAGCACCGTAACAGGAACAATCAACAGTGCAGCGGACATCAGCAACCCCTGAACCAGGTCTGTCCAGCAGACCGCCAGAAAACCACCAAAAAGTGTATAGGAAACAACGCTCAGCATGCCAAGGATCACAGCCAGCTCGTAATCAAAGCCAAAAACAGACTCAAACAACTTACCTCCGGCAACCAAACCAGAGCTGGTATAAAAAAGAAAGAAAATCAAAATAAATGCAGCACTTACCGGCTGTAAAATGTATTTCAAATCGGAAAAGCGGTTTGAAAAAAACTCAGGAAGGGTCAGCGAATCATTAGCAATAGCACTGTATATTCTTAAACGTCGGGCAACCAGAAGCCAGTTTAGCCACGTACCCCCCAATAGACCTAAACCAAGCCAGACAGCTTCAAGCCCTGCAGCAAATGCATAACCAGGAAGCCCCAACAGTAACCAGCCACTCATATCGGAAGCACCGGCACTTAATGCTGCCGACCATGGCCCCAAAGAGCGGCCTCCCAGAAAATAGTCCGAAGAATTTTTTGTTCTCAGCCAGGCAATATAGCCAATACCCAGCATGGCGATGAAATAAATGAGAAATGTTATTGTTATTTGTATTTGATTATCCACGAAGACATGACTCTTTAAAGGGCTATATCTTCAACGTTAGTTCATAGGCATATCATCAATTGCCATCTAATTTCCTTAATAGAAAAAACAATAAATCAAAAATAAACTGTCAAAAAACCGGCTAAAATCCAAAACCTATATCACTCGATTTAAAATAGCTCAAAACCTCATCGAAATGGTCTCATAAATGCAATAACCTTCTCATACCCAGAAGAAAACTTTTTTAATTCTGCAACCTTTTCTACAAGCACTCCAATATCCTCTGCTGGCAATGTATTCATTTCCTGTGAATTTGTTGCAATAATGAATTCTGTCACTTCACGATTTGTATTAATGACAGGTATAAGTTGAATAATGACTATTTTCTCACCAACAAAAAAGGTTAAATAAACCTCATTACCTTTCAGAAAACCCAATGGGTTTGTCAAAAAACTATCTATCTCAGCCAGCGGAAATGATTGAAGTTTTATAAAAGCCTTTAGATAACCAATAACTGTCTTGATCGGCTCAGCTAAGCTATCCTGCTGACTTAAATAACTTTTAATCTCATCATTAGAAATACCCAACTGGCCTATTTTCTCAAATAAACTGATAATGTTGAGTAGTCATTATTAAAAGGCAACAACCCTTCAAAAGCATTAATGATTACAGCTGTCACCACACTATGACGAAGCAGAATATCTTTTCTATTATCATCACCAACCCTATATTGGTTTAAACTTGGTATCATTTTTAAAGAAGCTTCAAACATACCAATGAGTAATTGGGCATTTATGGGAATACCCGTAGGCAGTGCTAACTCTAGACCTGAGTTACATTTCGTAGATGATAAGCCTGCCCGCAACTGCAGTTGAGAATAAAGCTTTGGAGGCATGTGTACTTCTAACTGAAGTGATTTTTTTTGCAGCTCCATTTTCTCATCATTTCGCTCACTATCATGATCGGAAACACACATTGATAGTTCTGAAGCAGGCTCTAAGGCTTCTGATTCACTATTAACCAATTCTAAAGCAGGTCTTAGAGTTTCTGTTTCACTGTTATCAGAACAACTATCACCTAAACTCGGTGGACATGACCAAACCCAGTTTAAAGGTTTTACCAATCTATCCGTCCAAACCAAAGGGTCAGTAAAAAATGTCGTATTCAGGTTATCTAAATTTCTTTCCACGGTGGAATTAGTTTTCACTCCTCTCGATCCATAAACAGCTTTATCTAATTGACCAACGTCCTGACTTACACTTTGAGCAACTCTGCCAAGCAGAGAAACTTGTTCCATTATTACAACCTCCTAATCAATCAAACCCTTGACCATAGTTAAGAAAATAGAACCTCGCAAGAAGAAACATTCCGAGCAAGCAACTCTTCTACGATTTATCATCACAAAGAAACCAACAGTATAATTAGCGGGTTTTTCTAATTGATGGCTGTAATGACTTACTCTTTTCCACTGCAGAGGTGCCCATCAGGGTTGGTAGAAAGCATCATTCATGCACGACTACCTGAATGCTGTAAGGTAGAGCAACTCAGAAGCAGTTGCATCGCAGTAATGGAAGAAGGATAGAACCAGGGGTTCCATTTTTCTCGCACATAGCAAAAAACCCGACAGCAATGCTATCGGGTTTTTCTATTTGTTGCCTGGCGATGACCTACTCTCACATGGGGAAGCCCCACACTACCATCGGCGATCGGTCATTTCACTGCTGAGTTCGGGATGGGATCAGGTGGTTCTAACCTTCTATGGTCGCCAGGCTTAACTGGTTGAACTCAAAGCCTATCGGCTCTCAGTTCCGGAATCCTGTCTTAAGCTGCTTCTTGCTTCACACTCTTGCGTATGGCTGTGTATCTCTACACTCTAAATCGCTTTGGCGTTATATGGTCAAGCCGCACGAGTCATTAGTATTGGTTAGCTCAATGCCTCACAGCACTTACACACCCAACCTATCAACGTCATAGTCTTTAACGGCTCTTCAGGGGCATCTGGTGCCCAGGGAAGTCTCATCTTGAAGGGGGCTTCCCGCTTAGATGCTTTCAGCGGTTATCCCGTCCGAACATAGCTACCGGGCAATGCGTCTGGCGACACAACCCGAACACCAGTGGTCCGTCCACTCCGGTCCTCTCGTACTAGGAGCAGCTCTTCTCAAACTTCCAACGTCCACGGCAGATAGGGACCGAACTGTCTCACGACGTTCTAAACCCAGCTCGCGTACCACTTTAAATGGCGAACAGCCATACCCTTGGGACCGGCTTCAGCCCCAGGATGTGATGAGCCGACATCGAGGTGCCAAACACCGCCGTCGATGTGAACTCTTGGGCGGTATCAGCCTGTTATCCCCGGAGTACCTTTTATCCGTTGAGCGATGGCCCTTCCATTCAGAACCACCGGATCACTATGACCTACTTTCGTACCTGCTCGAGATGTACCTCTCGCAGTCAAGCTGGCTTGTGCCATTACACTAACCGTACGATGTCCGACCGTACTTAGCCAACCTTCGTGCTCCTCCGTTACTCTTTGGGAGGAGACCGCCCCAGTCAAACTACCCACCACACAATGTCCCCGATCCCGTTTCAGGACCTGGGTTAGAACCTCAATATTGCCAGGGTGGTATTTCAAGGATGGCTCCACGCAAACTGGCGTTCACGCTTCAAAGCCTCCCACCTATCCTACACAAGCAACATCAAGATCCACTGTGAAGCTGTAGTAAAGGTTCACGGGGTCTTTCCGTCTAGCCGCGGATACGCTGCATCTTAACAGCGATTTCAATTTCACTGAGTCTCGGGTGGAGACAGCGTGGCCATCGTTACGCCATTCGTGCAGGTCGGAACTTACCCGACAAGGAATTTCGCTACCTTAGGACCGTTATAGTTACGGCCGCCGTTTACCGGGGCTTCGATCAAGAGCTTCTCCGAAGATAACCCCATCAATTAACCTTCCGGCACCGGGCAGGCGTCACACCGTATACGTCCACTTTCGTGTTTGCACAGTGCTGTGTTTTTAATAAACAGTCGCAGCCACCTGGTATCTTCGACCAGCCTCAGCTTACGGAGCAAGTCCGATCACCAAAGCCGGCGCACCTTCTCCCGAAGTTACGGTGCCATTTTGCCTAGTTCCTTCACCCGAGTTCTCTCAAGCGCCTTGGTATTCTCTACCTGACCACCTGTGTCGGTTTGGGGTACGGTCCCTTCTGACCTGAAGCTTAGAAGTTTTTCCTGGAAGCATGGCATCAATCACTTCAGTTCCTTAGAACCTCGTCATCAATTCTCGGCCTTGAGGACCCGGATTTGCCTGGGTCCCCAGCCTACGATCTTAAACGCAGACAACCAACGCTGCGCTGACCTAGCCTTCTCCGTCACTCCGTCGCAGTCAAAAGGGGTACAGGAATATTGACCTGTTTCCCATCGATTACGTCTTTCGACCTCACCTTAGGGGCCGACTCACCCTGCGCCGATTAACGTTGCGCAGGAACCCTTGGTCTTCCGGCGGGGGAGCTTCTCACTCCCCTTGTCGTTACTCATGTCAGCATTCGCACTTCTGATACCTCCAGCATACCTCCCGATACACCTTCAACGGCTTACAGAACGCTCCTCTACCGCACGTAATAAATTACGTA
>NZ_JOJP01000001.1:2091728-2336728 GCF_000710775.1 Endozoicomonas elysicola | reverse complement strand
TTATCAACGATTATTTTGGCGGTGCAAATCGGGTCAACTATAAGCTACAGCAAGGCATCATCCATATTAATCCTGCCATGTCCTATCAGCAGAAATACCTGAAGGATATCCAGTTTATGGAACCACCTATTTTCACCCAAAGCTATATGGTTGTTACGCGTAAGGATCGACGCTTTGCTATCAATCAGTGGTCTGACATGAAGGAACTGAAAGGTGTCACCCCAAAAAACCTCAGGTTCAGCAAGCAGTTTAACCAATATGCCAATAACCACCTGAACCTGGTAAGAACCTTCAACGCAAAGCAGGGCTTGAAAATGCTGAATGTGGGCAGGGTTGACTATGCCATTTACCCACAAACCCAGGGAGACCTGTTTATGTCTCTGCTGGATTTTGAAGGGCGGTTTGAAAAGATGCCTGTCGAAATCTCATCGTTTGAGCTTCATACCGCTATTTCTAAAAAATTAAATTGTCAGTTACCCCTGAATGCGATCTCAAGTCAGCTGCAGAAATGGCAAAAATCGGGTTACACCGACAAGATTATAAACGACAGCCTGTACAAATGGATGGGCTTTAGTCTCGAAAAGCGAAACACCCCCTCGATGTAACGCAGGCTATTTTTCCGGCAAACCACACCTCTGACAGAACATATATCTAAATACTATATACAAATATCGCTTTATTATATTTAGTTGACTTGGATCATTCCTGAACCCTTCACGGTTTTTTAAAGTCGTTTACGAAATCATCATATTACCAAGAAGATCATTCCATGAGCCTGACAAAAGCACCGCCGATGCCTGAGGCAAAATCGAGCGATTCAAAACTAATGAATCGCTTCCTTAATGCCGTTGAAAAAGCAGGTAATAAACTCCCAGACCCTACGTTGCTTTTTGTTTACGGTCTGGTCATCGTTTGGGTGCTTTCTGCCCTGATGGCACAAGTAAACCTCGACATGGTTCACCCTGCAACCGGCGAAACCGTTGTCGTCAATAACCTGCTGACTGGCTCGGCCCTCGCCACCTTCCTGGCCAGCATGGTTAAAAACTTTGCCGGCTTTGCGCCCATGGGCATCGTATTGGTGGCCATGCTGGGTATTGGTGTGGCCGAAAAATCAGGCTTTATCAACACTGGCCTTAAGAAGCTGCTGAGTATCACTCCAGCAAAACTGCTGACCCCCATGCTGATTCTTGTGGCTATTATCAGTCACACGGCAGCTGACGCTGGTTATGTACTGGTTATTCCTCTGGGCGGTATCATCTTCCACGCTGCTGGCCGTCACCCTCTGGCAGGTATTGCGGCCGCATTTGCAGGTGTATCCGGTGGCTTCTCTGCTAACTTTATTCCTTCTGGCATTGACCCTCTGCTGCAGGGCTTCACCCAGTCTGCTGCTCAGATCCTTGATCCAAGCTACCAGATGAACCCCTTGGCCAACCTGTTCTTCACAGGCGCTTCCAGCTTTATCATTGTTGCTATTGGCTGGTACGTTACTGACAAGATCATTGAACCACGCCTGAAAAGCACGACTTCTCTGGACGAAGATGCTGAGAAAGCACCTGACCTGAGCTCCTTCAGCGCCGAAGAAAGCAAAGCTTTTAATGCTGCAGGTCTCGCAATGCTTGTGGCTATCGGACTGCTGGTTGCTGCCGTTGTGCCAGAAAGCTCACCACTTCGCTCTCCGAACGGTGAAATCACAGCCTTTTCTGCACCACTGATGCAGTCTATCGTACCGCTGATTTTTATCCTGTTTATCATTCCCGGTATTGTTTACGGTAAGGTATCCGGTAACTTCAAGAGCTCTAAAGACACGGTTCTGGCGATGAACAGCACCATGTCGACCATGGGCGCTTACCTGGTAATGTCGTTCTTCTGTGCCCAGTTTCTGTACGCATTCTCCCAGTCTAACCTGGGCACGGTACTCGCCCTGAGCGGTGCTGGCGTACTTCAGTCAATGAACCTGCCTGGTGAGATCACCGTTATTGGCATGATTCTGTTAACTGCGACCGTTAACCTGGTCATTGGTTCTTCTTCTGCCAAATGGGCTCTGATTGGACCAATCCTGGTGCCAATGCTGATGGCAGTGGGCATCTCCCCAGAACTGTCTCAGGCGGCTTACCGTGTTGGTGACTCTGTTTCCAACATCATTTCACCTTTGATGGTTTACTTCCCACTGGTAGTGGTTTACTGCCAGCGTTACGTTAAAGGCTCCGGTATTGGCTCTTTGGCTTCCATGATGATGCCGTACTCCATCGCCATGCTGATCGGCTGGACCATCTTCCTGCTGGCGTACTGGGCACTAGGTCTGCCCCTGGGTATTCAGGCTTCTTACACTTACCCTGCGATGTAACACTTTATCAACTAAAGAAAAAAGGGGGCTTCGGCCCCCTTTTTTATCCTTCCGACATGGCTTTTCTACGACCAAAAACACCGTCAGTCACCGGCAGATTACTGTCAAAGCGTCTATGCTTCCAACAGCCAAGGCTAATCAGCAATAAGAATACGCTCGAAGTAGAGGAACCTGCCCATGTTTAACCTGATGAAAATACTGGAAGAAATGACACCAACGGGATGGATTATTGCTTCTATCTGCTTATTGTTATGGGTTGTCATCATCCATTGCGCCGGTATCTTCACAGAAAAGCGTTGGGGTGACCGGGAATCAGGCGCTCTGGTCGGTTTCTTTGTACCAGGCTTCCTATTCATGGCTCTACTGTATCTGATGTAAAACACCACCCAAGCGCTGCGCCCTTCCCTGGGATCATTCCAATTAATCGCGCCTTAAGCTACTCACTATCTGCACCTGCTTGTTTCCATGATGGCTTTTTCATCATATCCAGAACAAAGGCAATACCTGGAAAGATCACCGTGCCAGCCACTACAATCCCAACGTAAGTAGATGGGCTACCAATCGGCAGATTACTGGGTGGAAAGAAAGAGACAATAAAGGCAAACAGCACGCCGAGGAAGCCAAGCCCCCCAATGATGACCATACCACCTTCACCACCTGGCACCTTGTAAGGTCGCTCAAGATCCGGTTTAGTAAAACGGAGGCGTATAGCGGCTGCATACATCAACATATACATCAGCAAGTAGAGAGCAACTGTCATTGCACTGATCAAAAAGAACGCCACACTGACATTTTTGAACACGAAATAAATGCAGGATAACAGGGTGACTAGCCCTCCCTGAACCAGCAAAATATTTTTTGGAATGCCATTTTTATTGGTCTTTGCGAGCGCCGGTGGCAAATGCCCCAACTTGGCAGTCCAGAGAAGACCTTTACTCGGACCGCTGATCCATGACATCACCCCCCCCAGCGCCCCTAATGCAAGCAACAGACAAAATAAACGGTTCCAGTCACCAATTCCCATTTTATTCAGCATGATCTGGCTGGCAGCCATCAGACCAGACTGAAGATCAATCTCTTCCGCAGGCATAACGGCAGCAATCGCCAATGAGCCCAGAGTAAAGAGCACAAAGATGATCAACGCAGCAATCAGCATAGCCAGTGGAAACTCGGTCTTGGGATTACCCATTTCATTGGCATGAACGGCGTGCACTTCAACACCGGCGAAGAGCAGAATTATACCGGCAAGGAAGGCAATATTACCGAAGCTATTGAACTCTGGCCAAAAGCGCGAATGGACTTTCCCCCCTTCCAGCTGGAACAACCCTGCATCCTGAGTAGTCAGGTGCTCAAAGGCGACAGGGTTACCCTGGTCCACCCAGAGAAGAGCCAGAATAATAACAACAATACCCGGCAACACCGTTCCTACCAGAAAGCTACTACTGGTTACCTTGGCAATAACATCCGTCCCCTTAAAGGTCATCCAAGTCGATACCCAGTAAAAAATGATACAAAAAACACCAATATAGTATTGATCATTGGCAAGCTCAGGTCTGGCCACCAGATAGGCAACACCTGCGGCTGCAAACGACATCACCGTTGGGTACCAGACAACGTTCTGTATCCACTGCAACCAGATTGCAATAAAGCCTGCCCTTGGACCAAAGGCTTGTTCAACCCAGGTATAGACACCACCACCAAGGTTTGAAAATGCACTGCCCAACTCAGCGGAAACCAGCGCCGCTGGTATCAGGAAAAGAACCGTTGCAAAGCCAATATAGAAGAACATCGTCATCTCTTCTTTGGCCATCATCGGTAGTCCCCTCAGGCTGATAACCGCAGCGGATGTCATCAGCGCAATGGACATTATCGACAATCGTTTTGTGGAAGGGGTCGGAGCTGTGGGCATAGTTGGGCTCTCAAGAAATAGCAGAAATATAAAGGCGGGATTTAGTCAGAAATCTAGGGGGCGTTCCCAAGGAGTCATTACTGAATCGGCATCCCTGATAGGGCTACCAACAACAACTATGAGTATAGTCACCGCCAGCGAGCCGTCAGGAAGAAAAATAGTCAAAAACTGCATAAAGATAGGCTTCTGTCGTCTAGAAAACTCTGTTGGCATAACCAAAGAAGTCAGAAGAGGCAGAAATGCTTAGCGGATATGATGGAAATCTATGGTCTCCTGCTTGACACCAGCCTCAGGGTCATTGAACACAGATACATCCATGGCATTTTCAGACTTGGCAACAATGCAGGTTACCGCACAATCACCCGTAATGTTGACCGCACTCCTGACCATATCAAGAAGTCGATCAACCCCCATCACCAACGCAATACCTTCCAGAGGAAGACCTACCTGTTGCAGAACCATGGCTAACATGACCATGCCTACACCTGGAACCCCTGCAGTACCAATAGACGCCAGCGTTGCTGTTAAAATCACAGACAGGTAATCACTTATGGTCAGATCAATATCAAAAGCCTGGGATATAAATACTGTCGCCACGCCCTGCATAATAGCAGTGCCATCCATATTCACCGTACTGCCCAACGGAATAGTAAACGACGCCACTTGATTAGAGACACCAAAACGGTGGGTAGCCGTTTCCATGGAGACAGGAATCGTGGCATTGCTTGAGGCTGTACTGAAGGCAAACATGGCCGCATCTTCCATCTTTCTCAAGAAGGTAATTGGACTTAACCCAGTAAATACCTTCAACAAAGAGCAGTAAGTCACCAGTACATGAAACAACAGAACAAACAGTAATAAAGTGAAGTATTTAGCCAAACTAGCAATAGCAGACAGCTCTATGGTGGTAAACAGTTTAGCCATCAAACAGAACACCCCGTAGGGTGCAATATTCATTAGCAGCGCCACCAGCTTCATCATCACCGCATTCAGGGATTCAAAAACACGGGCAATGCGCTCACCCTGCTGCCCTGCAGCTCCGATAGCAATACCAAACAGAACGGCAAACACAATAATCTGCAAAGTATTACCACTGGCCATGGCTTCAACCGGATTATCCGGGAACAGGTGTATCAGAATGTCACTGATTGCCGGGGCTTCCTGGGGAGTAAATGTTGATACCGCCTCCAGGTTTGCCCCAACGCCCGGCTTTACAATCAGCCCTGCAACAATAGCCAGCGTAATAGCAACCGCTGTCGTAAACAGATACAAAAGCAGTGTTTTGGCACCTAAGCGGCCTAAAGTAGACGCATCACTCAAAGAGCAGGTACCACAGATAATCGAGGTAAAGATCAGCGGAACCACCAGCATCTTCAGTGATGAAATAAAAATCTGACCAATAACGTGGAACAGTCCATCGGTGATGTAGTGCGCCACAAAAAAGCTGTCAGCCAGAAAGGTACGAATGACTAAACCCGTTGCAAGACCCGAGACCATTCCTACCAGAACCTTAGTGGTCAGTGAGTATTGACTCCATGTTTTGATCATAGGGCTATCCGCAATTACTAAAATGGCTCTGCAATAAACAAAAGGCTCATAATTCTCTGAAGCTTTCGTCAGATTTATTTCAGGCAATGCAATGGGAAGTTTTGCTCCACTACTCTTGGCTAAACGAGAATCACGCCATCAACAGATTCACTCATTATGGCTGCTAATTGGTTTTTTTCTGGAAAAATACGGGGACAAGAACGTCAGAAGAAGCGACTAATAAGCCATATTGAGCAACACTGACCAGTGTGCTGCTCTCAATCTATACCTCCTCAACTCATACCCAAAAAATTGATTGCATTTCACTTTATATATATGCATATTCGCATATTCAGATATATAGGAGGTCACTGTGCTACCTCATGAGTTTTTCAAAATGATGGCGGATGAAGTCCGACTCCGGAGTCTGCTTCAAATAGCTCGACAAGGTGAATTGTGCGTTTGTGAGTTGGTTGCCGCCCTAGATGAACCACAACCAAAAATTTCCAGGCATCTGGCACAAATGCGTAACTACGGTTTATTAAGCACTCGTCGTAAGAACCAGTGGGTTTTCTATTCTATTGCTGAAGACCTGCCTGGCTGGATGAATAAAATCATCGATGGTCTTCGCCTGTCAAAATGCCTTAAAAAAGAGTATCAACAGGATCAGGAACGTCTGGAATCAATGGTTAACCGCCCTTCTTGTTAAGGAGTAAGAAAATGACAATCAAAGTAGGTATCAATGGCTTTGGCCGGATCGGCAGACTGGTTCTCAGAGCCGCCTGGCACTGGCCAGAGATTGAGTTCGTGCAAATCAATGATGTCGCTGGTGATAGCACAACTCTTGCACACCTTCTGCAGTTTGACTCTGTACAGGGCACCTGGCAGGAAAAAGTTTCATCGGATAACCAGCGTATTATTATTAATGGTCAGCCCATTGAGTGCTCACAGGAAAAAGAAATCAACGCGTTAGACTGGTCACATTGTGATGTTGTTATTGACGCTACCGGAGTTCATCGAGCAACCATCAAACTGAACCAGTATCTTGAGCAGGGAGTAAAGCGTGTTGTCGTTACTGCGCCAGTTAAAGAAGACAGTGTTTTAAATATCGTCATGGGGGTTAACGATCACCTGTTTGATGCCAGTAAACATCCGATTGTCACCGCTGCATCATGCACCACCAACTGTATAGCCCCTGTCGTCAAGGTTATTCATGAGAACCTGGGAATTACCCGTGGTGCCATCACTACCGTTCATGACCTGACCAATACCCAGACGATTCTGGATGCTCCTCATAAGGATCTGCGAAGAGCCAGAGCCTGTGGCATGTCACTGATCCCTACCACCACGGGTTCGGCAACAGCCATTACCCAGATTTTCCCGGACCTGGAAGGCCGCTTGAACGGACATGCAATACGTGTTCCCCTGGCTAATGCTTCAATTACCGACATGGTTTTTGACGTAGCAAAAGACACCTCTGCTGATGAAGTCAACCAGCTGTTGAAAGAAGCATCTGAAGGCCCGTTACAGGGAATCCTTGGTTTTGAAGAAAAACCGCTGGTTTCTATCGATTACCGGGGTGATCAACGCTCTTCAATTATTGATGCGCTCTCCACCATGGTCGTTGACCAGCGCATGGTCAAAATATATGCCTGGTACGATAACGAAATGGGCTATGCCTGCCGTACTGCAGAGTTAGCACTGAAGGTTGGCAGAGAGACTTCCTGATGACTGAGACTACCCGCGTTGACAACAGTAAACAGTCACGGCAACAACAGATAAGAAATTACGCTCTTATCACATTCAACTATTGGAATTTCACTCTGACAGACGGCGCCCTGCGTATGTTAGTGGTACTTCACTTTCATACACTTGGCTATACCGGCTTTGAAATTGCTATGCTGTTTCTTTTTTACGAGTTCTTCGGGGTAGTCACCAATCTGATTGGTGGCTGGCTGGGCGCCCGCATCGGACTAAACAAAACCATGAATATCGGACTGTTCATGCAGGTCATTGCACTACTGATGCTTGCGGTACCGTCTCACTACCTTTCAGTACCTCTGGTTATGTTTGCCCAGGCTATTTCAGGTATTGCGAAAGACCTGAATAAGATGAGTGCAAAGACCTCCATAAAAACACTGGTTAGCAGTCAACAATCCGGAAAGCTTTATCGCTGGATTGCCATTTTGACCGGCTCCAAAAATGCACTGAAAGGTGCAGGCTTTTTCCTTGGAGGAGCCTTGCTTAGCCTGATTGGTTTTCAGAATGCCATGTTCACAATGGCTTCTATATTGACCCTGGTGTTGCTGGGCAGCCTGATGTGGCTGCAAAAAGATTTGGGAAAAGCCCGAAGCAAACCCAAATTTACTCAGATATTTTCCAAGAGCAAGGCCATCAATATTCTCTCCGCTGCACGCCTGTTTCTCTTTGCTTCCCGAGACGTCTGGTTTGTTATCGCCCTCCCCATCTCTCTGAGTGCCGTTTTTGGCTGGAGCCATGTGGAAACGGGGAGTTTCATGGCGATATGGGTGATTGGTTATGGGCTGGTTCAGGGCATTGCACCAAGAATCACCGGGACTGAGAGTCATCATATCCAGAGCCGCATCGCTCTTGCATTGTGGTCAGCAATGCTGCTGCTGGTTTCCGCCCTGCTGGCACTGGCTGTCGCATTCCAGTGGTATCCACAGTTAAGCCTGATTATTGGACTGCTGATTTTTGGCGGGATATTCGCAATCAACTCATCACTGCATTCTTACCTGATCGTCTCTTTTGCCCGCGAAGAAGGCGCATCCATGGACGTGGGATTCTATTACATGGCCAATGCCATGGGGCGTTTAACCGGCACGATTCTTTCCGGTTGGGCTTTTCAATGGGGGGGACTGGAAGCCTGCCTGTGGATCTCTTCCTTGTTTATTTTTTTCACGGTCATCATTTCCATGATCATGCCCGATCACGATAAATAGCTCATGCTTTGCTTAATCAGAATTGAAGTACTGCCCCGCTATCACAAACAGTGATATCAATCACTTCAGCTATGATTAAGCAAACAATCCAACCGGGTAGCATGACGTTACGACATGAAAATCATAACATCCAGCAGACTGCTTTCTACTTTTGTTCTTGTTTCGTTGATCGCATTTGCTGACCATAATCAGGAAAAAACAGACAACAGCGCCTCTACAACCAGAAATGAAATGACTGAAGAAGATGCTCAAATCTTTCTGGCAAACTCTGAAGCATATCTAAAAAAACTGAATAAGAAGGTAAGTCGGGCAAAGTGGATTCATGCCAATTTCATCACCTATGACACCTCATCACTGGTCGCTGAGGCAAATGCCAAAAAAACAGCCGCTGTCGTCCGCCTGGCTCACGAAGCATCCAGGTTTAATAATACTGAATTGAATGAAAATACCCGGCGCAAGCTGGAAAAATTAAAACTTGCTCTCACGCTCCCAGCCCCACAGAATGCCGAACAGAATAATGAGCTATCCCAAATAACCACTCAACTGAGCAGCCTTTATGGCAAAGGTAAGTATTGTTTAAATGAGAAAACATGCCTGAGTTTGAGTGAAATATCTGCAACGATGGCCACCAGCCGGAATTATGATGAATTACTGGAACTATGGACTGGCTGGCATGAAGTTGCAAAATCCATGCGCCCTCTTTTTATGCAGGAGGTCACACTGACCAATCACGGGGCAAAAGAACTTGGTTATGCAGACACAGGTGTCATGTGGCGCTCCAAATACGATATGCCTGCTGATGACTTTTCCAGAGAGCTTGAACGCCTCTGGAGCCAGGTTCAACCACTCTACCAATCTCTCCACTGCCATATCCGGGCCAAACTCGGCGACATCTATGGTGAAGACAAGGTCCCTCAGAATGGCTCCATTCCAGCACACCTGTTGGGTAACATGTGGGCACAGAACTGGAGCAACATTTACGATATGGTCGCCCCGGAGCATGGCGACCCTGGCTATGATTTAACCGAGCTACTTACCCAGCACGATTATGACGAGCTTAAAATGGTTCGCACTGCTGAAAATTTCTTCATCTCCATGGGGTTTGCACCGTTGCCCGACTCTTTCTATGAGCGCTCACTGTTTACCAAGCCTCGTGATCGTGAGGTACAGTGTCACGCATCAGCCTGGAGCCTGGACAGCAAAGATGACCTGCGGATCAAGATGTGCATCCAGCTCACTGGAAGAGCATTTACCACTATTCACCATGAGTTAGGCCACAACTTTTACCATCGCGCCTATAAAAAACAACCGGTTTTTTATCAGCAAAGCGCCAATGATGGATTCCATGAAGCCGTTGGTGACACCATTGCTCTGTCAGTCACTCCCGGTTACCTGCAGGATATAGGCCTGCTTGAGGATGTACCCGACGCCTCAAAAGACATTGGCCTTTTGATGAAAATGGCACTGGATAAAATCGCCTTTCTCCCTTTTGGGCTTCTGGTAGACCAGTGGCGCTGGAAAGTCTTTTCTGGAGAGATAACACCTGAGAACTACAACAAGACATGGTGGGAGTTACGCAAAAAGTATCAGGGGGTTGAGGCGCCTGTTGTACGTACTGAAGAACACTTTGATCCGGGCGCAAAATATCATGTGCCAGGCAATACGCCCTATACCCGCTACTTTCTGGCTCATATTCTTCAGTTCGAGTTCCACCGTGCACTTTGTGATATTGCCGGCAATCAAGAGTCGATTCACCGCTGTTCTATTTATAACTCAAAAGAAGCCGGTGGTCGTCTGAATAGAATGCTTGAAATGGGCTCCAGCCGCCCATGGCAGGAAGCATTAGCCGAACTGACAGGCAAACCGGAAATGGATGCTTCGGCTATTCTGGAGTACTTTGCTCCGCTGCAGGAATATCTGGATGAGCAAAATAAAGGGCGCCAATGTGGCTGGTAATGAATAGCAACGTATCCACCTGGAAGGTATCGCTCCCAAAGCCCCGCAGCACCGCGAGACATCAGTGCATTTGGGAGTCCTTTAAATCCTTTTAATAGAGTCTTCGAGACAATAAATAATAAGTTTTCCGAGGGGGCGTTCTCAATTAGACATGTGACCAGCCACCCACGGTTCTAGTCAGACAAGGCCTGAACTGCGTTGTGTGGTTATTCCGCATAAGCAGTGAGCAACGCAGAATGGCACAAACCGTGGGTGGCCCTTCGGGTTGATAACACAAGCACTCATGCTGCGTTGAACAACTTGAACATGGAACCACCATGCCTTTAGGCCCTGTGGGTCCTGCGTCGTAGGATCCCCCTTATCTGCTGAGCTCTCAACGATACGTCAACAGGCCCTTACTCCTCACCAAATCAGGTCACATCGCCTTGAACAGAATATAGACAGCCATAAGCACCAGCTGGCGGCAATAAAGGCAACCTGCACTGGGCACAATACATTCTGGAGAATAATATCCGGATTTAACGGAGGACAGCCTATCACCTTCTACATTAACCAGTGATGGTAGTTTGATGCCGTGTTTACCCGGTAACAGAACCACATGACTGAGTGCTAGGAATTTGGCCACATGTCTGCGTGTCTCGCCAGGTAAATCGAGACTCCAGAAGCCTTCATCCGGATACCCCCCGGACTTTTCAGCTAAAGCGATGCTTTTCCTGACCCGATAGAGGCCGGCATTATAGGCAGCGATGGTTAAAATCCAGTCATTGGTTCTACGATAGAGATATTCAATGTAGGTAAGCGCAGCATCGGTGGCTTTTTCAAGATCCGTTCGTTCATCGCATTTTTTTGAAACCTTGAGCCCATAAGCTCTGGCGGTGCGTGGCATCAACTGCCAGACCCCCATCGCTCTGGCTGATGAATGAGCCTTCAGATTAAGCTCACTTTCGATCAGAGGCAGCAAGGCCAGCTCTGCCGGCAGACCTTTCTCTTGAATCCTCCTGTTCAAATAGAACTGATGCGTCAGAATACGCTCAGACAACCGGTTAAAGTAATACTGGGGAAATGCTTTCAGCTGTTCCAGAACTCTATCGTTATGATAATGCGCCATTAACTGAAAACCATGCCGCAGAGACTGCCAGCCATCTCTGGGATCGTGAATACAAACAGGTCGATAAACGTTACTCACCCGCCTCTCACCCTCGCCCGTTATGACTTCAGAAGCATCGACATAACCGGGAACCAGAGCAAAGCTCAAGAGAATAGAACAGACGGTCCTATGCCTGAAATGCCATTGAATCCAGTAGCAGATTAAAAGCAATCGGTGTTTCCCAGCCTCTTCATTGCACACATTTTTAAAAAACACGCATGCAGCTGATAGCTTTCGGGACAGAATAAAAGTGTTGTTGACTGCAGGCTCCAAACAACAGCTCCACTATAAGCCAGTTTTGACGATGTATTTCAGAGTTAAAATCAGGAGAAACAAACCATGATCAAAAACAATGGTACAGAAAATATAGCGTACTATGATTGTAGATTGAGCCCCCTTTCTTTTAAGGCTGAGTATAGCGAGTATTAATTGCCCGCTTCCTTTCCAGTTCTCTATTTTTTTAATGATTCGCATCCCTGATAAACGGGCATACATGCATTTCGGTTAATTCATGCCTGACATTGATCAGGCCCGGTCCTGGCAAAAGATCCCCTGCATACGTCGACAATCAAAACTCAAACAGCTCAAATTTTTAAAAATGGTCTATGATATGCCGTAAAGTAATAATGTGATTTTTTTGAAAAATTACCGCCATTTGGTTCAACTGTCGTAAAGGCTGTGCCATTATTGCTGAAGTTTTTCTTAACTTTAATCCTGATACAGGCAAGATTCTCTTGGCCAACACGGCTTTTTGGCCAAAAACAACGGAAACTGATATGAAGAAGGTTATTAAAATATCTGCCCTGGCCGCAGCTGTGCTTTTAGCAGCAGGTTGCCAGGAGAAAACCACCCAGGCTCCTGAAGTTGAGTTAAACACCGATGAACAGAAAGCCGCCTATGCCATTGGCGCATCTGTTGGCAACTTTGCCAGTCAGACCCTGAAACAGCAGGACGAACTGGGTGTCGTTCTGGATCGTGCACTGGTACAGCAAGGCTTGATGGACGCTTTAGCTGATCAGGTTAGAATGAATGATGAAGAGATGGGGGCTGCCCTCAGAGCTCATGAGCAAAAGATGAACACCGTTGTTCAGGAAAAAGCCAAGGAAAAGCGCGAAGAGACCCTTAAGAATGGCGCCAAGTTCCTAGAAGATAATGCCAAAAAAGAAGGCGTCTCCACTACCGAGTCTGGCCTACAGTATGAAGTAATCAAACAAGGTGACGGACCTAAGCCAACCGCTGCAGATACTGTCACCGTTCACTATACCGGCACTCTGACCGACGGTACTGTTTTCGACAGCAGCAAGCAAAGAGGCCAGCCAGCTACTTTCCCTCTGGCTAATGTGATCAAGGGCTGGACTGAAGGTGTTGCCCTGATGCCTGTCGGTTCTGAGTATCGCCTGACTATCCCGGCTGAACTGGCCTACGGTGACCAGGAGGTGGGAACGATACCAGCAGGCTCTGTTCTGGTGTTTGATGTTGAGCTCATCAGTATTGAAGACATGAAAGACGCTGACAAAAAACAAGTCAAGAAGTAATTTTCCTAGCTTACTATCAATTACGGGCAGTGATACTGCCCGTTTTAATTCCTGAATTATGAACCTTATCTCAATTTTAGTTTTACTGTTCATCACTCTGTTTATTGTGGTTAAACTGACAGAGCGCCATGGAAAATCACTCACCAGTGAACAACAAAGTAAGCTTTCAAAAATAGCCATGGTGTTAATTTTTGTCATGCTGATTGCAGCACTGATCAAAAACCTGATGTAATGCCAATCGAACATTCTAACTACGCTATTGCGCTGGCAATATGATCGTCAGCCCTGCGTTGAGAATCCTCGCAATAACCCGGCTATTACTTATCGTTTCGCCTTGTTCTGAAGTCCGTCTTGCCATGCTCATTACGGTATTTAGAAGGTTCGATTGGTAGAAGTTAACCACTCAGGCTCTCACCCGAGCTGTCAGGATTAAATCCGAAACAATTCCCCCAGAATAACCATCACCAACAACAGTGGACTGACCCAACGAATTAAAAACTGCCAGAACTGCAGTGATTTACCCTGCATACCCAGCTGCTCAACCAGCACCTTTCTCTCCATTATGTAGCCTGAAAAATAAAGCACCAGAAGCCCGGTTACTGGCAGCATGACCTGGGTGGCAAAGGCCGTATAGAGATCAAACAGTGTTTTGTCACCCACAGAAAAGTGCTTCCACACACTGAATGAGAGGCCCGGTATCAGCCCAACCAGAAACACAACAACACCAGCAATCACCGCCCCTGCTCCACGAAACCCGGAACACAAACGGCTCATCATCACTACCAGGGGCTCAGCCAGATTCACCGCTGATGTCCAGACAGCCATGACTAAAAGGAGAAAAAACAGAGGTAGAATCAATGAACCAAATGGCATTTGAGCCAAGGCAACCGGCAAGGTGATAAACATCAAACCAGGGCCACCTGCCACGGGAAGGCTTTCGCTGAAAACCACTGTGAAGGTTGCAACACCAACCATGACTGCCACCAGCACATCCAGTAGTGCGACAATCAAAACAGCTTTAACAACCGATTGCCGCTCAGGCATATAAGCACCATAAGCCATAAGGCAGCAGGCTCCGATCGCGAGGGTAAAAAACGCATGCCCCATCGCTTCCAGAACAACTCCTCCGGTTATCGCTTCCAACTTAAAGCCAAACAGATAATCAAGAGCAATCCCAAAACCACTGAAACCACTGGTGTATATCAGAAGGATAATAAGAATCAGATACATCAGTGGCATCAGCCAGTTGTTTAGCCGTTCTATCCCCTTGGAAACTGCCCGCCCACTAATCGCCACTGTCATAATGATAAACAGCCCATGGTACAGAATGACCTGCCAGGGAGACTCCAGAAGCCGCTGAAAATTATTAGAGGCCGACTGTATACTGCTCGCTGGTAATTCCCCCGAAAGTGACTGAAAAAAGAAATAGAGCACCCAACCAGACACCACGCTGTAGAAGGATAGAATCATCGTCGCTGCCAGCGTTCCCAGCCAGGCCAGTTTACTCCAGTGCTTTGTACGGCCTGCGCTGACAGCCAATTGCCGCAGGCTGCTGGCGGGTGATGCACGTCCTGCCCGACCAACGACAATCTCGGCAATCATCACCGGCAACCCGAGCAATACAACAAATAGTATGTACAGCAAAAAAAACAGGCTACCCCCGTTTTCACCAGCAACATAGGGAAAGCGCCAGATATTCCCCAGACCAATAGCCGCCCCTGCAATGGCAAGAATGAAAGCTCGATTGGAAGTTATTCTATTTTCAGATGACATGGACGATCCATTCTTCCTGTTTTTCACTTTTATTTAAAACAACGAAGCAGGCATTAACTGACCAGCAAATCCATATCAGCATAGACGCAAACTGATACTTATATCATCGGATAGACTTTGAAGGACTCCAGAACACACCCTGACCTTCAGTGGGTCAAATATTGACTCAGATCGATAAACACCCACTGTGGATGGGTCTATGATGGATTCTATTAAGGAAAGTTCGATCATCCAGGGTAGCATTCCCGGAGGCATATATGAGTAGCAGCGAAGTTTTTCATCTCGGGCTTACCCGTGAGGCTCTGAATGGGGCCAGGCTGGCCATTGTCCCCGGTGACCCTGAACGGGTCGAGCGCATTGCTGAACTGATGGATAATCCGAAAAAGCTGGCCAGCCTCAGGGAATTCACCACCTGGCGGGGGGAGCTGGAGGGAAAGTCTGTCGTAGTATGCTCAACCGGCATCGGTGGGCCTTCTACATCTATTGCAGTGGAAGAACTGGCACAATTGGGCATCCGTACTTTTCTGAGAGTTGGAACCACCGGTGCAATCCAGCCCCATATCAATGTGGGTGATGTTATTATTACCACTGGATCCGTTCGTCTGGATGGTGCCAGTCGTCATTTTGCTCCTCTCAGCTATCCTGCCGTCGCCGATTTCCAATGCACACGGGCACTGGTAGATACAGCAGAGGGAAGTGGGCTTAACTACTGGACAGGTATTACCGCCTCCAGTGATACCTTCTACCCTGGGCAGGAACGATATGACACCTTCACCCAGCGGGTTAGAAAAGAGCTACAGGGTTCAATGGAAGAGTGGCAGTCGATGGGTGTACTCAACTACGAAATGGAATCCGCCACACTCCTGACTATGTGTGCAACCATGGGGCTTCAAGCCGGTTGCGTGGCCGGAGTCATTGTTAACCGAACCTGCAATGAAACGCCGGATACAGAAAAGCTGGCCAGCGTGGAGCCCAACGCGATTAACACCGTGATCGGAGCGGCAAAACGCCTTCTGGGAAGCAGCGGCTGAAAACCCGGGCTTTACTGACTTATTATTGAACCAGAAGCTCAGATGAATGCGAGGGGGAAATTGGCAATAATATGATGCTTAGGTGAGGATCCTTTGATACAGACGTTACCAATAACTTCCTCCTGCGGTTCTGTGGATCAATCCGGTGATATTCCCCAGACAGAGCAACCACAGGTAAGCTGGAAACGCTGGGCTGTCCGTTTACTCTCAACGGCTGCCGCCATCGTGTCCGCTGCTTTCGCCCTGAGCGCGATCTTTGCAGGACTCTTCACCACAGCAGCAGTCTTTGGAACCATTACCGTGGTTTCTACAGTCTGCGCCATCGCTGCCTTTTCACAAAACAGTAACACTTCTACATCGCCCCATAATATCGATATATCAAGTGAAATAGCTGCTGGCCAAACTGAAAGCACACCCAAAATTGTCTACGACCAAGGGTACGAGGTTGTCGATGTTCCAGGCGATGGCAATTGTTTTTTTCATGCTGCTACTGCGCAATGTCCGGGCTGGAATGCTCACACCTTTCGTCAACGTATTCATGAAGAGGCAAGACAATGGCTCCATGAATACGAGACGAATCGCTATTTAAGCCTCAATGAATATGAAAGCTGGCGGGATCCAGTGGCAGAAGAAGACCTTTATTCCTATCTAACGGAAAGAGTCGATCACAGCGGCATCACAGGTCTGGACGCAATTAGCCGTAATGGTGTCTGGATGTATACGGTCATCACCCCACTGGTCGCCAGGGCCCTTAAAAAACCAGTCATTACAGTCAATCACACCGGTACCATCCTGAACGCTGCCAATGCTCGTGGTTTCTATCTACCCACTACTGACCATCAGCTGAAAAATCTTGATTTAAATGCACTTGAAGATTTCGTACTAATTGAGAACATTAACAACAATCATTTCAGAGGCTGTAGAAAGCGTAACTTCCGCGATTTCCACAGATCAGGTTAGGAAACTGCCCAAAAGCTCTATTCTCCGACAGTACCCTAATTGTATATTCCTCAATTATGTTCTTGTTTTTGAAGCCTGAACCCTTGGATCATATCGTTTGCAACCAAGCCCCAGACCTGACTTAATGTACGAACGTAAGCCTGTGTAGAGTCACCACTCTCCAGTAACAGAGCATAGACCTTTTCACGTTGGGTAATAACCTTCCGATCCTGTCCTTCCAGAGACCAAGCCACGTTCATCTGCAACTGGCGATTCACCACTACTATCGACTGAACATCAATAAACGCGACCACCTCCGGGCGTTTATCACGAACCCATGGGCCTGAGCTTACCCAGCTACTGGAGCGAACCTGACGACGTATATTTTGCACCATGGCTTGTGTCAGAAGCTCTGGCAACGGCTCTCCCCAGTGATCGTTCACAGCCGTCTGTAAGCGCACGCCACCATCGCTCCATGTGATATTTTTCTTGTCCAGCCACCCCACAACATTGACAGGAAAAACCCCCAGGGTATCGGGTAATACTGAAGGGACTCTGCTCTCTTGTGAGACAGTTGCCGCTACCAGCGTATAATCGTGATAGGTTGGGTTTTTAACTGAACAGCCAGTCATCAGGCTGAGCAGCAGGGTAAAATAGAAAGCCTTTGAAGCAACTGCTCTCTGGTGCACAGCAATATTTAATATACGAAGGTAGCGGCTCACCGGGATTCTCCTGCTTTTCTGCCAAAAATAATGGCATCGGGTTGACGCTGTAGCATATCGGCCAGGTCATCTACCGCTCTGGATGCACGACTGATGTCTTTCGAACTCTCCATCAGCTGATACATCAATGGAGAGTCAGGAGCCAGGGTTTCCTCTGCCGCGGACATGGTTTCCTGAAGTTGCAACATGGTTGTATTCAGTTGTTGCGTAGCCTCAGGCAGTTCCGTTTTCAGTAAATGGGTCACCTCTCCAGCATCACTGGACATGGAAGCAAACTCCTTACGAATGCCCGCCATACTCGCACTCATCTCATTAGACATGGCTTCCATACTGACAAACGCACTGTCCACATCATCAATCAGCTTGTTCAGCCGACCTCCCCCTGTCAAAGTAGCCAGGTTATCGAGAACCTCTGTTAAACGGCTGGCCATTTCCGCCAGATTAATGCTCTCGAATTTTTCAATAAACTCATCCAGATTATTCGGCACGGTGGGAATCTGCGGGTACTGAGTTTCCACCGGCTGCATATCCGGCTGGTTGTCAAAAAAATCTACCTCGATATAAAGCAGTCCGGTCAACACACTCTGCAAACCAATCTGTGCACTGAGCCCCTGCTTCATCAGCTGCCCGAGCACATCATGATCGCTGCTTTTGCCCTGTTCACTGATGGCATCCGGGTACATATCCACCGTGACGACATTCAGCACCTTCTGGTGGTTGTGATAGAGCTTGGTTTTGATACTGACCACTTCGCCAACCTTAACCCCACGAAGCGTGACTGGAGCACCAATATTCAGGCCTTTTATAGAGCTGTCAAAAAGGATCTGATAGCGCTGGACATCTTTCCGGGAAAAGCCATCTGCATTCAAAAACAATACGAGGGCAATCGTCATGGTAATGATCAGAATGACAAAAAGACCCACGGAAACCGACAAAGATTTTCTATTCATACACCACTCTCACAAAAGCGAGCCTCTTTGACTTTCATTCTTATGAAGAGTCGTTCCATACGTTCATTCATCTCCATACTCACCTCTGGAAAGAAACTCTCTGACCAGTTGATGCTTACTGTGATTAAGCATAGTTTGGGGAGAACCGGTATCCAGCTGTGTTTTGGTATTGGCATCGAGGTAAATCCCATTACTGCCAATAGCGAAAATACTGGCCAGTTCGTGGGTCACAATCACCACCGTAGCACCGGTTGAATCTCTTAACTGAAGAATCAGATCATCCAGCCGTCGGGCACTGAGTGGATCCAGCCCCGCCGAGGGTTCATCAAAAAACAAAATATCCGGATCGAGGGCAATGGCTCTGGCCAGCCCGGCCCGCTTGCACATGCCGCCACTGATTTGAGAAGGGTAAAATTCTTCAAAACCGGCTAACCCTACCAGGGCCAGCTTATAATGCACCATATCACGGATATCTTGATTGGTCAGTGTCGTGTACTGCTCCAGCGGCAGAGCAACATTTTCTGCCAGTGTTTTATCACTGAACAGGGCTCCGCCCTGATAAGTCACTCCCCATCGCCTGCGCATATCCTGTTGCTGCTCCTGCGATGCCGTAAAATAGCTTTGCCCTCCAAACAAAATTTCACCATCTGCTGGCTGGTAAAGTCCGATCATATGCTTTAGTAGCGTACTTTTACCGCAACCACTACCACCCATAATAACAAACACGTCACCTTTGCAGATTTGAAAGTGCAGATTGGACTGAATCAGGTTGCTCCCATACTTCATGGTCAACCCACGGGCCTCAATCACCACGTCCTGACGCTCCGGCCTTAACTGACTCATGCTCAGATTCCCAGGTGATAAAAGAGAATGTTCAAACCGGCATCCGCAACCACCAGATAAATAATGGCAGTCACTACCGCATTAGTGGTTGCCTGGCCAACCGCTGCTGATGAACGACCACAGTCCAGTCCGGCACGGCAGCCTGCCATGGCAATCAACACCGCAAATACAAAGCTTTTAAAAATGCCGGTCATAATATCACCAAAGGTGATGGCATCCCGTAGCTGATACAGATACATCGTCCAGGTGACATCCATGCTGGTGGCTACCAGTCCTCCACCAAACATCCCCAGAATATTGCTGTACAGACAAAGCATTGGAATCGTCATAATCAACGCCAATGTCCTTGGTAATACCAGGTAATCCATGGGCTTAATACCCAGCGTCGTCAGTGCATCAATTTCCTCATTGACCTGCATGGTACCCAGTTGGGCCGCATAGGCGGCACCGGTTCGGCCCGACATGATGACCGCAGTCATCAGGGCCCCCATTTCCCGAACCATCCCCACACCCACCAGGTTGGAAACATACACCTCTGCACCAAACTGCCGAAGCTGAACCATTCCCAGGTAGGCTAGAATCATCCCGATCAACACACTTTGCAGGGTAATAATGGGTAACGCAGAAGGGCCAGACTGATGGCAAAAGCTGAGGATATCTGACCAGCGTGCAGACCCTTTTCGGGAAAACCAGCGGAACAGGGTAAGTGCCAGCTCTCCGGTGAAAGCCAGCAATTCCATTGCCTCATCACCCAGCCGGGCAACCCGGTTGATCAGGCTCTGAACAAGTGATGTATGCTTTTCAGGCAGCGCCTTATTGGGGGGCACGGTATTGGCAAGCCTGAACAGGTCATCCACATCTTCAGGCAATCCACTCAGATCAAACTGACAACGGGAAGACTCGAACATTCGCTGACAGGCCATCAACCAGGCAAGAAGTCTTGAGTCCCAGGAAAAATCATCACCCGCAACAAAAATAACCGTCCTTAACTGGTCGTCTTCCTGCAGCACAGAGAGTTGATCCAGAGCAGGCAGTGTACCATCAACCGTCCAGTTTCCCTGCAACGTGACCATAACATTTGGAGTAGACACCGTATTAGCCGCTGTATCAAACACCAGTGTCGCCTGCTTCATGCTTATTGATGCCTTGAAAAAAGCGTCAATAATAACAGGAAAATCCCATTAATAGGCAAGGTAGCTATCAGCCAAATTGCAGGCTCTTGTACAGGTCCTGCTTAGCCACTGACTGCCTTTATAACTAAAAAACCCAAGCGTACATTGCATACTATGCCGTTGTACTTGCAAATAGATCTAAACAGTAAATTCAATCATCAACTTAAGAGTCCCAAGCTTGGGAACCATTTTTGCCAATTATTCTCTCTATTGCTGATGACAATAACGAAACAAAATTCCACAAGGTAAAATTCAGCACTATGGATCCAGCAAAAGCATCAATCAGAGTCCATTCAGGCAATATGTCCCTGCCCGAGGTACCGCAAAACCATTATCCTCGCCCACGATGGCAAGGATATGAAATGGAATGCACCCCTCCTCTATGTACAGAAGTCAAAGATATATTTAAAAACGTAGATGAATGGCGCGCCTCGCCACCAGAAAGAGAAAAGACCTGCTCTAAGCCTGGAACCTTGCAAAGAGCGTCCATCCTTCCGACTCAGCATACAACAGAATATATTCGCACTAACCCAGAAGACAACCTTTCTGCCAGAAGCAGTGCCTTACCAGGCATCATGGATCAGTTAACTATCAGTGAAGTGGACTCACAAAACTCTGCAGTAGTCTCAGCCTCAGCTGAAACCACAACAACTGGTGCTTATGAACAGCCAAGTCATACAGCAATAATCAGCCTTTTGGAAAAACTTAAAGGAGAAGAGATCACTGCACAGTTAGAGTACATCAGTAAAAGCTTTGACAGTGGGTTTGCGAGCTTCTGCCCAGAAGCAACCCCGTACTGTATACAGGTAGTATTTCAATGTGCATTAAGACAAAGAGGAATGCACTTCAAAACCATTCGAGATGAATACATTATTAGAGGCAAGCTGGACTTTAATGACGATAAAATGAAGCAGTATGTTCGATCAATGCCTGCAGAAAACTTTCTTAATGAACGCCTGCAGCGTGACCTGAAGAATCCACTTCAGATTGATAAAGTCTGTGCACGAGTCATTAAGAAGTCTGATAACAATGTGAATCTAGTTACAAAATTAGACCTTACCAGCCAACAGAAATATGTTTATGACACCATTCATTCTCTTTACAACAAATCGTTAAATGCCAAGGTAGTTTACTTACATCAAACGCCTTCTTCCCAAAAACCCATATTCGGAGATGCTTGTATTCAACTAAGAGGAGGTCAATACCTTTTTATCCGCTTTAAAATTCCACCAGAAAGGGTAACGCCAGAAATATTAAGGTGCTTGCAAAATCCTCATGCACAGATACAAGGCAAACTTAACTACAACTATGAGTGGTTGATATCAAAAATCACTGCAGGCCTCCCTTTACTTTACTCTTCGTGGCCTGGAAGACCACCCCGAGAGAATCAGATTTTTTTTGCACCCAGCAGTATTTCAGTAAGCACGCCGATTCATCCTATGGCACAAGTTCAGAGGCCGTAATAAAAAACTTGAAACGAGCAGTGATGGCTTAAGCTGAGAAAGGAACCTTATGTCAACAGAACCTAACTCAGTCAATTAAAGAAATGACTTCTGCACTACCGTCACCCGGATAAGGTTCATGATTGGCCCCTGGGTAGGCATAACCATTAATAAAGAGCCTTCTTGGCTTATCCGATGTATTAGGGCCACTGAAATGAACCAGGCAGGGATGAACATAAAGCATATCTCCCGGCTCCATAATCACAGCCATTTTCTGACCATGCTTTTCCTGCCGATATTCCTCACCAAGTAGCTGATTACCTTTCACTGGCGAGCAGTTATGGTGAGAATGGGGAATCACATAAAGCCCGCCATTCTCTTCTCCCATTAGGTCAATAGCCAGCATGGTTTGAACAAAACTGCCATTGCCTTTTATATCCAACCAGCGCTTATCAAAGTTCCGCCGATTATCAATATCCCGGTGGATATCGTACTCAACACCATCTCCAGGTTGCTTGGGATGAATTTGATTGATCAGGTGAGTCGCTCTTGAGCTATCCAGAATCTGGGCTACATTTTTTCTTAGCTGAGGGTGCCTGCCATAAGCCAGTAATTCAGGGAACTTTGCGCCAGCCCAGACAATTCGTTTAATTATCGGCAGTGAGCCCTGTCCAACAGCCCCCAAAACATAGAGTGTTCCACCTAGATACAGTTTCTCTTCTGATTGATTACCCGAACATGGAAGCTCAGCCACACTGTCCAGAGCTATCTGAATATGATGCTCCAGATCGTCCAGCTCTTCTCCTTGAAAAAAGCCTTGCTGAATCAGGTAGCCATTCTCACGATAGAACGTTAGCTGCTCCTCAGACAGCACAGAGGCAAAGCTGCTCTGACATATAGACAGTACAGTTAGTAGAGACGCAATCCGTAACACTGGCATACCTCCCCTATGAAAATAGTCCTGAGTAAAACAAGTTGATTTCAGAAGAAGATACAAATAAAAAAGCTGGCGATTTATTGCCAGCTATCAATCAAAAAGAGCTGTAACCCCACGAGGACCAAACATGAAGCACCATAAGGCTAGTCTTCACCTCTCATTTTTCTTGTTACTTGCCACGAAGGCAGCTTTTCCAGCTCTACATGCGCGGAAAGACAGTAGCTGACTTCACCATCGGTTAATCCCGGATAAGATACCTCTGTCTTTACATCAGGGGCTGTGTATTTGGCAATTTCATCTTTTGATAGCCGCGTTAGAACTACTTTTGGTACTTTATGAGAAGCTAGCTCATTATTAGTGTCCACTTGGTTATGAGAACGCTTGGAAGAACTCTTATTTTTATTATCTGACACCACAAAACCTGTATTTCCAACCGAAGTATTAGGCCTCATAACACCATTATCAACCGGATTCTTAATAGGCTCCCACTCGGCATTGGCAACTTCCAGCCTCAATCTGCTCTCTAACAAGCGTGCTCTGTCGCTTTTATAGGTTTCCGAACTGACCAGTTTTTCCGATGCTTTCTTTAGCGTAGATAATAAACTGGTGACCATACACTGATTAGCAGTGCGATCCGGAGAGCTTTCAACTGATGAATGTGATCCAGTCTCAGTTCCTGAACCCCGAAGGCTTCGACTGCCATCAACACCAGACTGGACTACCTCACTCTTCCCCACTTGATGACAGACATCACTATGCTGCTTAGCCTCCACTTGCTCCCAATCACCATTCGCAGTTGCAGAAAACTCTAAAGCACTCTCTTTAACAGTGGAGATAGACAGCTCCTCAGTATGCTTAACCTCTCTTTCTATAAGCGCCTCATGTTCAAATGACTGAACGCTAACAGGATGAGCTAAAAGAGAGCTCTCGACACGAGATCCATTTTGACCCGAATCAACTACTCTCTCAGAAACGTCAGATGAGAAAGCTTGTTGATGTTGAGTAGCTGTAGCCCTAAAACAGTTCGATTCAGGGACTATTGGCGAAGTACCGGGTAATAAGCAAAGCTTGCTGGACGAAGAAGGCTGGGGCTGATTCTGACAAAAAGTGGGTTCATTCTGATTTTCATAGCCAGATTCACCATAAGCACCTGGTGATGCCGGCTCGCTTTTAATCTCACTACACAAAGAAGGCAAACTTGAAGGAAAGCCAGAATCATGTGACCCCGGGTTAACATCAAGCTCGTGTTTATCGTCACACTCCCTCTGATTTCTTACCGATAAATCCATCGCACCATCATCGTCAAAGCTATGCTGAGCCATTTGATCATGTTTAGTTCTCTGGTAATGAAAGCCAAGGTTCGTCCGAGAAGCAAAGCGTTCAACACAACGATCAAATACACATACATACTGATTTTTTTCCTTTCGGGTGCGACTGATATGGTTATTGCAAGCATTAAAATCAGGAAAGGTGAGATAACATCGCTTGCATCCAAAAACTATCGAATTAACAGGACCATATGGTGTAATTGAGCATAATTCAAACATTTGTATATCAGGGTAAAGTTGAGGAGCAGCGATTAAAGGAAGAGACGAATCCATACAGTTAGCCATTAATTGATTATGAGTAATGGCTTATATTGATTACCACTACGAACAAATGTTCACTTTTGTCAGGAAAACTAACAAAGCCGTTAGAACTGCTAACAATCAGTGGTTACTCTCCTAAAGAGTGTATTCAGCGTCGAAAACAATGGCCTGAATAGGCATATCACTCCCAAACGTTGACTCCAATACTTTCTGTACTCGAGAATGAATGGCTATCAGATCTCCATTGCGATTAACGATTTCTTCGTAAAGAGGGCTGCCAAACACAATACCTCGAGCCAATAATTCCGCCGATAAAATTCTGGACCTGAGAGGGAGGGTTTTCGCAGTAATATTTGTGAAACCAGCTTCCTGAAGAGAAGCATTGATTGCTTCTATATCGTGGTAGCCAAAGGGCACGCGATAAAACCCCGGTGGGTCGTCAGGAAACACCGCGGCTATTGTCTCGTAAACTATTTCAGCAAAAGGATTAGCTGCCCAGCAGTCCCAAACATTGAAAAGGTAATGCCCGCCGGGCTTCAGCACGCGAAGCACTTCGCTATAAGACTTGAGCTTATCCGGAAAAAACATCACACCAAACTGGCAGACAACAACATCAAACAAAGGAGACTCATAAGGTAAGCTGCAGGCATCCACAACCTCAAAGCGAATGTTTTCGTCTTCAGCGAATTTCTTCTTAGCTTGCTCCAGCATTGGTGGGTTCAGATCTGTAGCAAGTAGTGTCGTGTCTACAGGCAATAGGTTACGCAGTTTCCGGGTGACAATGCCAGTCCCTGCCGCCAGCTCCAGTACGGATGAAGGCTTGTAATCCGTTACCCTCCTAGCTATATCCGCAGCATAGTCGATAAAAATATGAGGACCGAGTCCGCTATCGTAATGCTCAGGAATGGAACCTACAAACCGGGAGGACTGAGAAGTCATAACTGCATCGTTACCTGTAGTGTTCTTTCTGCGTTGATACTGTTAGCGAAATCGTAACGAACCAATATAGTAGGAAAACAATGATCCAGCCCAAACACAGGATACAGAAAGCGGGAAAAATGACGGTTGGTTGCGGGAAATAAGACAGCGGTTATCACCAACAATGACTGGCAAACCGTTTTTTATGTGTGAGTGGCAGTATGCGTTCAGATATATAAACAACAATATCAAGTCAAAGAATATTTTAAAGACCTGGGTCATATTTACTAATACTGATAAGACAACGCACAACAGTTTACAAGTGAACCAAAAAAACTCTGGAACCCATAACGTTCATTGGTTCACTGTAAAGGCTAACAACGCATCGTTTTCAGTTAAACATCTCAGAAATACTTAGAGTGATCTCTTCTATCTCCTGAACACTGGTGGGCACCACAAGAATGGTGTCATCCCCAGCCACACACCCCATAATCCCACCTTTAACACCAATGGAATCCAGCAATCTGGCAATCATCTGGGCAGCACCAGGGCTGGTTTTGATCACAATCATCGATTCATTGTGATCAATCTCTTCCACCAGATCTTTTACGGCAATACTGGAATCCATTTTGCCCAGTTCGGGAGGCAGGCAGTAGACCAGTTCATTCAGCGCGTTCCGAGCCCTGACCGCACCAAAACGGCTCAGCATACGGGACACCTTGGACTGGCTGATATTATCAAACCCCTGCTCCTGCAAAAGAGCAACAATCTGACTTTGTGAGCCGCAGCGTTCTTCTTTAAGAAGCTGGCGGAAAGAACGAACCAGCGCATCCTGTTTTGGGCTAGTCATAGTTGTCATATAACCTTTCAGATGATCATCAATCATAAAGACCGACCGCACCAAAGTGAATACTTATTCATTTTTTTCTTGATTTTATCCATACTCATAGCGGACAATTCAGTCATAAATCTCTCAGGCAAAAAGAAGATTCAGGCAATGGGCATCGCAGTACAGAGCCTAAGCAAATCCTTTGGTGACCACCAGGTACTGAAGGATATCAGCTTCAGCATCAGTAAAGGTGAAACAACGGTATTACTGGGTTCCAGTGGTGCGGGTAAGAGCACGCTTTTACGCATGCTTAACCTTCTGGAGAGTCCTGACCAGGGCACTCTCAACATAGCTGATATGGCATTCACTTTTCACAAAAATCAGCGTACAGGCCAGAAACAACCATCTTCAGCAGAAGCCTGCCAGTTAAGACGTAAAGTCGGCATGGTTTTCCAGCAGTACCACTTATGGCCCCATATGACGGTGCTTGAAAATCTGATTGAAGCTCCCGTTCAGCAGGGCATGCTCAAGCCAGAAGCCAGGACCAAAGCCATGGAATTGCTGGCGCGTATGGGACTGACCGATAAAGCCAATGCCTGGCCATCTTCTCTCTCAGGTGGCCAGCAACAGCGGGTAGCCATTGCCCGGGCACTGATGCTGTCACCCGAAGTGTTGCTGTTCGATGAACCCACCGCAGCACTGGATCCGGCCATTACCAACCAGGTCGTGGAGATCATCAACGAACTGCAGGCCTCCGGCATCACCATGGTCGTGGTCACCCATGAAGTCGACTTTGCCCGAAAAATCGCAAGCCGCGTAGTCTATCTGGAAAACGGGGAAATTGTCGAGGAAGGAACGGCCGAACGATTTACTGCGCCTCAGACCAAAGCATTTGAACGTTATCTTCAACATTAAATACCGACTCAAACACCAAATCAACCGATAAAAACTGCTTTCAAGAACAAGCTGTAAGTAAGGAAGCCTCATGAAAAAAATAGTCACTGCTGTCGCACTGTACAGTGCGGTTATCTCCGGTATGGCTCAGGCCCAGGAGTCAATCCGTTTTGGTATGGAAGCGACCTATCCCCCGTTTGAATTCATCAATGAGAAGAACGAACTGACCGGCTTCGATGTTGAACTGGCCAACGCCATCTGTGCAGAACTGGATGCCACCTGTGAGTTCAATAACCAGCCTTTTGACAGTCTGATTCCCGGCCTTAAATTCCGTCGCTTTGATGCGGTTATCTCCGGTATGGATATCACCCCGAAAAGAATGGAACAAGTGTCCTTCACCCAGCCCTATTATGAAAACTCAGCCATCTTTGTTGCTGCCAACAAAAGCGCATTGACTGGCCAGAAAGATCTGAAAGGCAAAACGGTGGGCGTTCAAAATGGCAGTACTCACCAAGCCTATCTGATCGATAAGCTGGAAGCTCAAGGCGTCAAAACCCGTCCATACGACAGTTACCAGAATGCGTTGCTGGATATGACCAACGGCCGGGTGGATGCCGTGTTTGCTGATACCGCCGTAGCCCGTGAATGGCTTGCTCAACAGAGTGAAGGTCAGTACGAGACTGTGGGCGAAGAGGTCAAGGATGCCAATTATTTTGGTATCGGCATGGGCATTGCCGCCCGCAAGGGTGACCCTCTGGTAGAAAAGCTGAATGCAGCACTGGCTCAGGTAAAAGCGAGCGGTGTATATCAGCAACTTCACACCAAGTATTTCAACTCTGCTGCCAACTAATTTATCCCGTTAACCCCTATTCCCACGTTTTCAGGTCCTGCTGGTCCTGCGTGGGAATGCATGATCCGATAGTGAGGTAACTGTGGGCCTGACCGCGCTCTTCGCTGAAGCGACCGTGATGACCCTGGGGCTGGCCCTGTCATCGCTGGCAATGGGCCTGTTAATGGCCATCGCCTTCTCTCTTGCCGAGCTGAGCCGCTTTAAGCCGCTTGCGCTCACCACCAGTACCATTGTTGCTGTTTTGCGTGGCCTGCCTGAAATACTGGTGATCTTTTTCGTCTATTTTGGTTCAACCCATGCCATCTTCCTGCTAACTGGTGAGTTTGTTGAAGTCAGTCCATTTCTGGCAGGCACCATTGCACTGTCGTTAATTTATTCAGCCTATGCATCCCAGACGCTTCGGGGCGCTTTTATGGCGATCCCCAGGGGACAGGCTGAAGCCGCCAGTGCTTTGGGTATTAGCAAAGTCCGCTGTTTTTTCCGGATCACACTGCCACAGACCTGGAGACATGCACTGCCCGGCCTTGGTAATCAATGGTTGGTACTGCTCAAAGATACGGCTCTGGTCGCCTTGATTGGCGTTCATGACCTTTTATTACAAGCAAAAATGACGGCCGCCAGCACTTACGAGCCTTTTACCTGGTATGGCATTGCCGCTTTGATTTATCTGGCCATCACCCTGATCAGCCAGAATATCCTTGAACGAATGAAGTCACGCTCAAACCGCCACCTGACTTCCAGCCAGAGTAAAATGGAAACGCCTACCGAATCGGCAGTGACATCCAGCGAGGCCACAGCATGAATATGGAATATCTGCCTGAGTTACTGAAAGGCTTGGGAACCACGCTGGAACTTACCCTTGTCAGTCTGCTTACCGGACTGGTTCTGGCCATTCTGTTTACGATTGTACTTTCCCTGAAGGTGAAAGCACTGACCTGGCTGGTCAAACTTCAAATACTGCTGTTTACCGGCACGCCATTGCTGATCCAGATCTTTCTGATTTATTACGGTCCAGCCCAGTTTGACCTTATCAAAGACAGTGTTATCTGGCCGCTGTTAAGCCAGCCCTGGTTCTGCGCCATGCTGGCCCTGGCGCTAAACTCGGCGGCATACTCCACCCTGCTGTTTAAGGGCGCCATTGATGCTGTACCCAGGAGCGACTGGGAAGCCTGCATGGCACTGGGCATGACTCATAAGCAGGCACTTCTGAAAGTAATCCTGCCCCATGCGGCTCGCCGTGCACTGCCGGCCTATGGCAACGAGATCATTCTGGTCATGAAAGGCTCATCCCTGGCCAGTACCATCACACTGATGGATCTGATGGGCTATGCTGCCAGACTGAACGCACAAACTTACGACACATTAACCGTGTTCACCATGGCAGGTTTGATCTATCTGGCCATGACTGGCGTTCTGACTTTGCTGATTCGGTTTATGGAGCACAAAGTCTTAGCATTCAGCCGCACTTAATTTTCTTTAAACCACAGAGAGCACAAAGGGCACAAAGAAGAGCTTTTCTTTTTCTTCGTGATCCTTGTGATCTCTGTGGTTTAACCCACATTTCCCACTCCTGAAAGTTCGACAGTTATTATGGTTTCCCCCGATGCTGATCAATGACATGATTTTTGAAGAAACACTGAGCCCTTCCATTGCCAGATACAATATGAATGGTCTGGCCATTCTAAAAGTTCAAAGCCCTAAGTGTGAAGCGGCCATATCCCTTCACGGCGGCCACCTGTTTCAATTCAAACCAACCGGTGAACAAGACGTAATCTGGCTTAGCAATAAAGCCATTTTCTCAGAAGAGAAGGCAATACGGGGAGGCGTACCCGTCTGCTGGCCATGGTTTGGACAGGTCGGTTCACCCTCCCATGGTTTTGCCCGAACCAGCAACTGGCAGTTGCTGGATCACGAGGAAAATGAGCAGGCGGTTACCATTCGTCTTAAACTCAGTGCCTCCAAACAGACCCGAGTGGTCTGGCCCCATGATTTCAGTGCAGTTCTGACCTTTACCCTGGGAGAGACTCTGCGAATAAATCTGGAAATGATCAACACCGGCGAGACACCTTGGCAGTGGAGTGGAGCACTGCACACTTACTTTGCTATTGCAGAAGCCACCGAAACCTGGATTACTGGCGCCGGTACTTCCTATATCGACAGTCTGAAAAATGACCTGCCTTGTGAAACAACAGAAGCGTTGATCATTAATCAGTCCATCGACCGGATTTATACGACGCCGGAGGAAACCATATCGATTCATGATCAGGGCAATCAGCGAACTATTAATGTTCTTAACCGGGGGCATAACTCAGCGGTTATCTGGAATCCATGGAAAGACCTGAGCAGAAGCATGGGGGATATGAGTGATGATGGGTACGAAACCATGGTCTGCGTTGAAGCGACCCAATACGCAAAGGATCTGGCATCAGGCTCACTGTTAATGCCGGGTGAAAAACAGTCGTTAAGCACTGAAATCACTGTGACTTCAGCAGAATAATTAACAGGCTACGCATTCCCATGGAATTTCATGGGAATGTCCCTTCACACGGTTGCTGCTGCCAGAATCATCTCCACTGCACTGTCCGACATCGCATCGATGGAGTTTCTATCCAGATAGATCCCATCATTTAATAAGCGACTCATACCGTGCAGCATGCTCCAACTCACCTGGGCAAGACGTAGGCAGTCGATATCTTTTGATAATTTGCCCTTCTCCTGCCAACTGCGAATAAGATCAACATAATCCTGAAAACAGGCAAAAGAAGCCGCTTTAAGGCTTTCTGTGGGCTCTCCATTTTTCCAGACAGGCCGACCAAACATCAGGTCATACTCTTCTGGGTGCTTCCAGGAAAGATCGAGATAAGACCGGACAAATGCCTTCAACCAGCGGTTCATATCACCAGACTGCTCACGCATCAGTTGCGCAAAATGAGCCTGCCATGTCTGAAAACCCTGTTCAGCAATGGCACAGAGTAACGCATTCTTATCTTTAAAATGATGATAGGCCGCGGTCCTCGACACCCCTACCCGCTCAGCCAGGCTTCGCATGGAAATACCATCCACCCCCTGCTCCCCAATCATCCGGGTTGCCTCTTCAAGCAGCTTCTGGTGTAGGTTGCCATGATGATAGGGTTTTCTGGCAGTCATAAGTCGTTTAATGCCCGTCTGCTATTTGCTACAAGATGGTGAAGTCCAGAGTCAATGCAAATTATCTTGACAGTGTCAAAATAGCATTTTATCTTGACAGCGTCTAGATGAGGCGTCGAATCACAAGAAGGATTATAAAATGACCACTCCCTACCCACATCTTCTGGCACCGCTGGATCTGGGTTTCACCACGCTGAAAAACCGGGTTCTAATGGGCTCCATGCACACCAACCTGGAAGAGCAGCCCAACGGTTTTGAACGACTGGCGGCTTATTTTGCCGAACGCGCAGCCGGAGGTGTAGGGCTCATTGTGACTGGTGGTATTGCACCTAACCAGGAGAGCGGGGGGATGCCAGGTGCGGCCACCATGGAAACCATGGATGATGTAAAGCACCACCAAGTGGTCACAGACGCGGTTCATGAGGCGGGTGGTAAAATCTGTATGCAGATTCTCCATACCGGTCGTTATGCCTACCATCCGAAAAGTATTGCCCCCAGCGCTATTCAGGCGCCAATCAACCCTTTCAAGCCCAAAGAACTGTCATCAGACGAAATCGATGTACAGATTGAGAACTTTGTGAATTCTGCAGCCCTGGCAAAAGAGGCAGGCTACGATGGCGTGGAAATCATGGGTTCTGAAGGTTATTTCATCAACCAGTTCATCGTTAACCGCACTAACCAGCGGCAAGATGATTGGGGGGGAGAGTACAATAAACGTATTCGCCTACCAGTAGAAATGGTGAGAAAGACCCGCGAAACGGTAGGTTCTGATTTCATCATCATTTACCGCCTGTCCATGCTGGATCTGGTAGAAGGCGGGAGCAGCTGGGATGAGATCATTCAACTGGCAAAAGAAATCGAAAAAGCCGGTGCCACCATCATCAACACCGGTATTGGCTGGCATGAAGCCCGAGTGCCTACCATTGCAACAATGGTTCCAAGAGCTGCTTTTACCTGGGTGACGGCAAGAATTCGTAACGAAATAAACATTCCTGTGATCACCTCCAACCGCATTAATATGCCGGAAACGGCAGAAGAAGTGCTGGCCCGTGGTGATGCAGACATGGTTTCCATGGCCCGCCCCATGCTGGCAGATGCTGAGTGGGTTAATAAGGCGGCTGAAGGCCGTGCGGATGAAATCAACACCTGCATTGGCTGTAACCAGGCCTGCCTTGACCATGTCTTTTATCTGAAACCCGTCAGCTGTCTGGTAAACCCCAGGGCATGCCATGAAACGGAACTGAATTATCTACCAACCAGTGAACCCAAGAAACTGGCAGTGGTGGGAGCAGGCCCTGCCGGCATGGCATTTGCCACCACAGCAGCCTACCGTGGTCACAAAGTCACCCTCTTTGATGCTGCGGACAAAATCGGTGGTCAATTCAATATTGCCAAGACCGTTCCGGGTAAGGAAGAGTTTGAGGAAACCCTTCGTTACTTTAAGCGGCAAATCGAGCTAACCGGTGTTGAACTTAAGCTCAACCACCGGGTATCAGCTGATGAGCTGGAAAACGGTGACTTTGATGAAGTCATTGTTGCCACCGGTATTGCCCCAAGAAAACTGGATATCGAAGGGATCGATCACAGCAAGGTCCTCAGTTACCTGGACGTATTTAAGGGTGCGCCCGTAGGAAACAAGGTTGCCGTGATTGGTGCTGGCGGTATTGGCTTTGACCTTTGTGAACTGATTACCCAGGAAGGCCCATCCAGCAGTCTGGATATCCCCACCTTTATGAAAGAATGGGGTGTGGACATGACACTGGAAAATCGAGGCGGCCTGCTGACAGAAAGCGAGCACCCAAAACCATCGAAGGAAGTCTTTCTGCTACAGAGAAAAAAAAGCAAACTTGGTAAAAACCTCGGTAAAACCACCGGATGGATTCACCGCTCATCACTGGCTAACCGGGGTGTTCGTATGGTTCCCGCCTGTGAATATCATAAGATTGATGATCAGGGCCTGCACCTTTCCATCGCTGGAGAGGAGCAACTCCTTGATGTCGATACCGTTGTTATCTGTGCGGGTCAGGAGCCCATGCGAGAGCTTGCCGATAACATCAGCAGCAAGACGGTTCACCTGATTGGCGGAGCTGATGTGGCTGCTGAACTTGATGCCAAGCGAGCGATAAATCAGGGCTGTAGACTGGCTGCAGAAATTTAACGTGAGCACTTTAATCATTAAAGGGGGCCTGCTCCCTTTAATGATTATGACACCTTACCCCTTCCTGCTCTTTCTCTTCTTGCCAGGTTTTGGTGCAGGGGATCTACCTGATGAATCATCAAATAGTTTTTTCACCCTCTCATACTTTCCTGGCTCCTTACTCCAGTCAGCCCGATAATACTCAAGCAGCTTCATTGCCGAGATGCCCCTGGAATTGGTGAGCGCTGGATTAGCACCATTACTGACCAATAACGCAAATATCCGGTAAGGTACTTCCCATTGAATGGCCATATGTAATGGACGCTGACCGCTGCTGTAGTGGTAAGGACTGTTAGAAACCAGGGCATTCACCGTTTCCGACGTCACCGCAAGAATCGCCTCAACAGCTTCATCATTAAGGCTCTTAATAGCAGCAACCAGCAGGTCATTCCCTTCAACATCCAGAGATTTCACCACTCTTACCGCTTTTGCCCGCTCCATAGTGGCAAGCCGTTTGATAACGCTGTGAGTAAACCCATTAAAGGTAAGGAACGCTTCAAAGCCCTTTCCCTTAACCTGAAACGCATCCATCTCTATTTCAGTCAGCTCACCGCTATTAATAGCCGCAAGGATATGTCTGTCCATCACATCAATCATACTGGAGGAAATCAGCTGCCCCGCCCCTGCAGAGGGCAACTCCCCCCTGAGTAGCGGTGCATCCTTGATATAGTCGATCACTTCCCGGCGATCACTGTGATCAGGAAATACCCACGACCAGAAACCAGCGGGCTCTTCCTGGGTAATAGGTAAGCTATTCAAGTATGCCAACAGCTCCTGACGCTCTTTTTTACTTCGCGGACGGGCACCAAACTCTTTTGCCAGTACGAATCCATTAACTGGCCACTGCCACTTTAACAATCCGCTCAACATGGTGTCATTGCCAGAGCCCATCTGAATATTAGGGTCAGCACCGCTCTCCAGGGCAAAGCGTGCCATCTCTCCGTTAAAGTTACCCAGAGACATCCGCAGCATATTGGCATGATCCTTATCGCCCAGATTAATATCAGCACCGTGATCAAGCCCCCACTGAGCCAGACGGGGGAAATGATTAAAGGCAGCAAAAGACAATAAATGCCGGCCCCGCTTATCAGTCTGGCCAGATATTGGTGCATTGACTAGCTGCTCACCAGAATGAACTCCTGACTGCAGTACTTCTTCATAAGCCCGGATAACCACCCGTTCCACAGCAAACCTGGCATCGCTAGCACCTTCTGACTCTTCCCGAAACCGGGGATCAGTACTTGCAAAGGCTATTCCTGATATCAGCCATAGAAAAACTGAAATATTTTTTTTATTCATTTGCATAACTCTATCCTTGATAATCTAATAAATTACTTTTATAGATAATCTTATTAAGCATAGAAACAAAAACACCAAACTATTTTATTTGCAATAAGTAGCAGAAAATTTCCACCACCTATGATTCTTAGTGGTGTTTTTAACACCCCTTTAGACATAGGAAAACAAACTAAGTTTAATTAAAAAATAAATATTAATTTCTGAATATAAACAAGATAGGTAAGAATCACTATCCAACATGTCAGTGACATCAATATATATATTTCCAATAATCCACTGATAATAAATATTTAGGGTGTAATTTCAATGGATACTCTGTCAGGACTCACTCACGCAACACAACCATCCTCTAATCTGTGCAAGGGAAAAAGTCACTCTGCACCCGAACTAATGATGCATAGTAGCAAGCTAGGTTCATTCAGAGTTGATAAACCATTACAAACTAACTGCAGGCTTGCATTAGAAAGTAGTAAAGTACAGAAAGACAGTATCGCTACTCAAAAAATAGAGCACCAAAGCCCGGATAAAGCATATACTAACTATAAGTCAGATATGAGAGCAGAAGTATCTGGATCTTTACCTTACGATATAGTTGCACTCCAGACCACACCTGAACAATTCACAGACTGGGATAGGGAAAAACAGTCTCTTGCTATAAGAGCATTGTTCGAGAAATCTTCAGAAACCGTTTTCAATTACAGTGAAACATCAGATACCGATAAACTTGAGAAACAGTTTGAAGATGCAAGTTCTCGGCATACTGCGTTTCTGTTATTTGGAAACCTGGAAACGGGAGAAGGTGTTAATTATAAGTTAATTTCAAATGATCCAAAAATTATAGATATACTGTCCAATTACAATGAGACCCTATTCAAACAAACAGAAGGTGATCAGCAAATACCTTTTATTTTGGAGAATACTTATTCTATCACCGTCAGCCCTGAAGTAATAATGCGATATACCACTGCTGATGGAGTGGCTAGATTGCCTCATATACAAACGGTTTTACAAAATAGCCTCTGGAGAAATGATGCAGGGCTTTTGACATCAACACTGAGTGGAAATCCAGAGAACCCCGATATAGTGTTGCGAGGTATAATTCGTAATGGTAAAGAGCTTATAACGCCTGGTTATTTTTACTGCGATGCGCATAATGCCATAACACAACAGCTGGTCAATTTTCAAAGAACCAGACCCTCAAATCCCCTGAGGCTGGCTTTCCCGGATATGGAAGGTAGAGGTGGCGTTTTTTCTATTGGAAACGTACCTTTTCACCAATACAACTCAAGATCCTATAATGATTTTTTGTGTGAACATCTTGGTATATTTATAAATGAAGCTGCGGCCTTACGCCCAGTATTGAAAGTTCCAACAGGCATTTCTGTTGTAGAGCTTATACCTCAAGAGCACCACAGTACGATACCAGAAATCAAAATGCGGCAGGAGCTGCCTGAAAAAGATTATACCGTGGTCTTGATGATGTCTCTGGATCAATACATTATCTCTAGTCTGGAATATCAGCTCACTCTCCCAAGGGGAGACCGAATTCCAAGCCGACCGGGTGAAACAACTAGTGAAAAAGCTTCTGACACCGATATTAGGCGCGCACTCACTATTATCAAGGAGCTTTCAAAAGAGAAGCCAGGATTGTCAACCCCTTACACTCAGAAGAAACCTTAACCCTTACATACAAGTAATATTATTTATAAGATAAAAATGAAAAATCATTGCTACGGCACTACCGTAGCAAACCAAAAATCACAAATAAAAATAATAAAAACAATTATTATTTAAAATAAAATTTATAAAAAATACCCCTCAAAATTAAACAGCCTGAAAATGGTCTAATATTCAGACTCGCTCCTTATCATATTCCATGCAAAATCAAATCTTATTAAAAACTGGGAGTAAAAAATGAACCGTACTTTCGAAAAAGCGAAGTTTGTTTTTCTTACTATGATGGTAGCAAGCTTCATGACGCATGCTGGCGTAGATCAGATTGCAACCGCTGGTGCTGATAATGCGCATAACTATGATGTCTTTAATATTGCCAACCATTCAAATGAAACGATCAGAGCTGAGTATCGTGTCGAGATAACCAGTCATTTGGTTAAAACATCAGATCCCATCAAACCACAGTCCTTCCTGACAGATAGAATCCCTTGTGAATATAATGCCTGCATGCCTATATATATAAAATTCATAAATGATAATGGCGATGATTTGTGCACAGTTGATACTAAGGAAAACATTTATCAGCCAGAACAAACCTATTCAGTAAACTACTATAAGTCCGGTTCTTGTGATATACGAAGAGTGAAACAGCCCTCCACTATTGATTAAAAATAAACTTGTGTGCTAATTCCGCCCCCCTTCGTAGAAACAGCACACAAGCTAATAATTAATAACCTAGCTTTCTTAATGATAAAACCAATTACACTTACTTAATTATCATTGCATAAAACAATCCGACCCATTGGAACTTTTTCAAATAATAATAATCACTAAAGAAAGGCTGTAGTGACAGGTCTTTTTCCATTCATATTAAATCCATGCACTACATATTTTTCTATTAGACAAAAGGACTCAATAAATGATCCTCCGCTCCTGGCTACTGTCCTTACTACTAACCATTTCAGCGATCGCCAATGCAGGTAATGACTATAACTACACATTTATCAACACTGGCTTTGGTTACAATAATCAGAACCAAGGTGCACAAACTATCGATGGAACCACCTGGTTTGTTAATGGTGCATACAAAATCCCTTCTGTACCTTTAATACTTAATGCTGGCTATTCCTATGGCCGCATTGATAAAGATGAGGTTGCCAAAAATGTCGAAATAGATGGGAGCTCTTACTTTGCTGGAGCCAGCCTGATATTAAAACCTACCGGGAGATTTCACCTGATTCCATCGGTAACCAGTGGTCGACTTCGAAATGGTCTTTCTGTGGATGCAGATGAAGTAAAGGATAAACTGACAGCCTACACAGCTTCAGTTAGCGCCCGTTATCATCTGGAACGAGGCCTCTGGCTGAATACCGGCTATACCCAACAATACTATGACCGAAATGACGACCAGGATGAAAGCAATAGCACCGGCTTTTTCACTGCCGGGGCAGAGTATCAAGTGGATAAGGAGTGGGGGTTTGGTTTGAACTATCGAGGCAATTCCGACCAATATACCACTCAGTTTTTTGTGAAGTTCTTCTTCTAAACCTTACCCTTAACCAAAAAGACACCAGTGCACAAATAAAAATCTTTTGTGTTTTGATGTCTTTGTGGTTCAAAAATAATACCAATCGTGCTTTCTAACTACCGTAATGAGCATGTTGATATGGACGACAGAGCAAGGCGGGATGACGAGTAATAGGCCTATTGCGAAGAATTCCAACGCAGGGCTGACATCCATATCGCCTGCGCAATAGCGTAGTTAGGAAGTTCGATTGGTATAAAATCACTATATTGAAAAGACCTGAAAGCATCCGGTAACTATCTCAAGTACTTATGCGGGACTTCGTTTCTTACGGCGCCCCCCAGTTGTCTTCCCTCGACCTTTTCTTTTAAACGGTTGATTAGCAGGTGCAGGTAACCCGGCAACCGATGGCAAGCCGTCCGTCCTGGTTTGCATCAACAGGGCTCTCAATTCCTGATCAAGCCCTCCCATGAACGCTCCATAACTGCCCTTGCGCTCAACAATATCATTCAGGGATGCCTCCCATCGCGCAGTCATATCAGGCGTTGTCACTTTTTCCGGCAAGGCATTTATCAGGGCACGCCCTGTTGCCGACGCATGAATATTACGTCCCTTACGCTCCAGAAACTGTCGCTTGAACAGCAGTTCGATAATATTGGCCCGGGTGGCCTCCGTTCCCAGGCCATCGGTCTCACGGAGTATTTTTCGAATATTCTTGTCCTGAACAAATCGGGCAATACCCGTCATGGCAGAAAGCAGCGTAGCATCATTAAAGGGCTTGGGAGGCTGTGTCAGTTTCTCCTTCAGCTCAGCTTCAGGGCAATCAAGAACATCGCCCTTTGCCAGTTCCGGCAGAAATGCATTCCCTTCATTGCTCTCATCGTCACCTGGACGCTGATCGCTTTTGCCAGAAGTAATCAGGCCCTTCCACCCTTCTTCAACCGTCTGGCGACTACTCGCACGGAAGAGACCTTTTTCTATGTCAACATCAACAACTCTTTTCCTGAACGTATGATCAGGATAAAACTGCACAACGTATTGCCTTGCAATCAACTCATACAGTTTACGATCCAATTCCGGCAATCGTTCAAGGTCCATTCTCAGCGATGTAGGAATAATGGCATGGTGTGCCCCAACCTTCTTATCGTTCCAGGCACTGGTTTTCCTTTCTGGTAATGCACTATCCACTGCCTTACTGAGAGAAAAGATATTACTACGGATAGTTGCCAACACTTCAGGAGCTTGAGAGAAATGCTCTTCAGGCAGATAACGACAATCGGAACGGGGGTAAGTGATCAGTTTCTGCTCATAAAGGCGCTGACAGCTGTCGAGCACTTTCTTGGCATCCATTCGTAGCTGCCTGGCGGCATCTATTTGCAGTGCGGATAAAGAGTAAGGAAGCGGTGGTGTCTCTTTGCCGCGCTTATCTTCAACACGCTTCACCATCCCCTGTTTGCCAGTAACCCGGTCGACAACATTCTTGGCCAGACGCCGATCCAGAACTCGCCCGTCTTCATCCATCCAGTTCTGGCAGGCTTCACTGGGAATCCACTTGGCTTTGAAGCGCTCACCCTTTGCCGTCAAAAGCGTTGCAAACACTTCAAAGTAGGGTTTCGGCTGAAAATTCTCAATTTCTGCATCACGGCGGGCTACGAGACCCAATATCGGGGTTTGAACCCGTCCAATGGATAGCAGACCATTAAAGCCAACCTTACGTCCCAGTAATGTGCAGGCACGGGTCAGGTTGATACCATAAAGCCAGTCTGCCCGGGAGCGGGCCAGCGCTGAAACGGCCAGCGGCACGTACTCCTGATTGGACCGCATCCGCCCAAGTGCCTGTGAAACGGCTGAAGGGTTCAAATCACTGATCAATAAACGACGAACTTCTTTTTTACGCTGAGCAGAGAGTTTCAGATAGTCCAGGACTTCATCCACCAGCAGCTGACCTTCCCGGTCAGGGTCACCAGCATTAACGATAATATCCGCTCGCTTCAGCAGTTTACCAATCACTGACAGTTGCGAGCGCCCCCCCTTTCTGGGCCTCAGCTTCCATTGCACCGGAACGATGGGCAGGTGTTCCAGTTTCCATGTCTTATAGGCGGGATCATAGGCATCCGGCTCCTCCTGCTCAAGCAGGTGACCAATACACCAGGTCACCACATCTCCGGAGGCAGACTCTATATAGCCCTCCTGCTTTTTAAGGGGCTTTTTCAGGACATCTGCAATGGCTCGCCCAAGGCTGGGTTTTTCGGCAATAAATAACCGCATTCAAAAACAATCCGGCTCACAATGGTTAAAATACTGTTTTTTTATACAGCATAAATCATCATTTGGCGAGCGACTCCTCTATTTTATATAAGTCCCGCTTTCTAAGGATGAGAGCGAGCAAGCCATTTTGGGCTGCCGGACAAGGCGAAGCGACGAGTCACAGCCTTTATACCCTTTGAGTATTAGCTATGGCGAGAAGCGTCAACGCAGACCAGCCGTTCAAAATGGCTGCCCAGCCATAGCTAGAAGGTGGAAATGATATTATTACCAACCCAGGTATAACCGACTGTTGTTATTCTTCCAAAGTCCTTTGGAGTGTTGCATCTGCTGGTGCAGATTTCTTTTTCTCTCATCCTGATAAGATTCCACATTACTCTGGATGGGTTGAGTCGGGTATTTTTCTATTTCAACGCCTGCGCTATAGACTGACTCAACGTGTTTCTTGCCTCCTTTCAGATCATCCCCAACCTGGTGTCGACTTGTTTCTTCCGTGTCTGCTTCTTCATCGAATGAGTCTTCATCATCAATAAATGGGTCCATGATCAGCCGATGCTCCCCTTCTTCAGAAGGTAGCTCATAACCTGGCTGGCGAGAATTGTCCTGATGAGTCTCCATGCTGGTTGTGGACACAGTTAAAGGTTCAACAGGCATCATTAAGCCATGCTTCTCTCTGCTCAGATCATCCTCCACAATTGGCGTCTGCTGATCAGCCCCACAGAGTCGTTCTCTGGCCTCTTTTTCATCTTCAAGCGTGTAGAATATTTCATAAGGCTGATCACAGGACCCTGTGGGTAAATTACGTCCAATGAAATTTTCAAGCATTTCATCCGGTACATGAGGCCGGTTTATATCCACATCAATCACCAGTAATCCTGATTCTTTATCTACCTGCACCTCAGCCAGATAATCAGAAATGTATTGCTGTAGAATTGAAAATTGTTCCAGATAAACAGATTCAGCAGTCATTGTGGAGCATAAATCAGCCACTCCCTGTCTTAACGGATTTTTTATTAAGGGCTTCACAAAATCAAAACCCCGGTTTTTAACCAGTTCAAAAACATTCTCTTCATTAACCTGGTAATGAACCGTCATTGCGGGAAATGTTATTTTTATTTTTTCAACAGTAATGCACGAAATTTCGGTGACCGTCACTTTTTCTGGCAGAATGCTGATATTAAAACCTTCATCAGATGGCCAGACTGTATATACACCAGCCGGATAGATGTCATCGTAGAATTGATTGCCATTTTTAAAAACACCAACACTTCCTTCCGGAATTTTGTATAAAAAGGGAATATAGGAATAAAAATCCGCCGCCTCTGCCTGTTCATCAAATAATTGTGAAAAAACAAGAAACAGAAATAATATCGTCATTGATTTCTTAGCCACAAATCAGCTCCTGATTTTTTTAAAAATTATCATGACGGTTATTTATAGCAAATTTAATCTTTTCAGCCATAAATAATCAAAAAGCAAACAACGAAAACAATAAGTACTAACGTTTATAACATTATTTGAATAAGGTTAAATTAAAGAAACTTTGAAACTGAAAGCTGGCTAGCTATTCACTAAAATAACTGAATATGTGTTTATTTTTCTCACAACGCAAAGCTGGCAGAACATCCCCCTTAGACTAAAATTTTTCAGGCTTATCACCGTAAAGGGTTCTCACGATGGAAATAAAAGTGCTTGGTCTCGCCATGACACTGACCGCTCTATCCCTTACTGCCGTAGCCGCAAGCTCCGACAAGAGCAAATCACCCACTTCCAGCAGTAAACCAGCCAAACCTATCACTGAATGGACTTGCGCTGACTATCTTGACCTTCAGGAAAACTACCAGCCCTATGCTATTGGCTGGGCTACGGCATACAGCAAATCCGGAAAACCTGAAGATACCGCCTTTGATGTTCAAGGAATTGAAACTATCAAGCCTACACTCCTTGAGTACTGCAACAGAAATCTGCAAGCATCATTCTGGGACAAAGTGAAAGCCGAGTTTAAAAAGCATATCTAGTTAACTCTTCCCCCTTCGATCGCAACATCCACCCTGTAATACCTGCCGCCTCTGGCAGGTGTTCCTAATACTCCCACCCTGCAAGACATGCAACTCAACGAACAGCCGAAAGATATGATAACCTGAGCACACATATAATCTCCCGGTTACCATCCTATGGAATCTCTGGATTACCTTAAGAAACTCACCTGTGATCGTCCCGAGCAAAGAGTCTATTCGCAGCCAAGAGATTTAATTACAGAAACAGAAAGTAACCGGGGACGTATTATTCAGTCTGCCGCTTTGCGTCGGCTTCAGCAGAAAACCCAAGTCTACCCACTGGAAACCAATGCGGCCGTTCGCAGTCGGTTAACACATTCGCTGGAAGTTCAGCAAACGGGTCGCTATCTGGCCAAGACCATTCTGGATCAACTGAACCAGAGCGGAGAGCTTGGAAAACTGGGGCTGGAAGGCATTGAAACCGCATTTTCCAACCTGGTAGAAATGTCCTGCCTGTTGCACGATGTGGGTAACCCGCCTTTTGGTCACTTTGGCGAAGCCGCTTTCAGCCGCTGGATACAAGAGCACGGCGAACACTGTCATCAGAAAGCAATGTTGAGACAGCAAGCGCTGAATGGCCAAACCGGGCATTCAGAACACTTTTACACTGTATTGCTACCAGACTTATCAACCTTCGAAGGGAATGCTCAGGGCCTGAGAATCATTCATACTTTGCAGGCGCTCAACCTTACTTGGTCACAACTGGCAGCCACCATCAAATACACCCGAACACCTTTTCAAAACAAAAAAACTGGGTTTGACTATCGCCAGAAAAAACCAGGGTTCTACTATTCAGAGCAAGCCCTGATCCAGGAAATCTGGAAAAATCTCGATATCAAAGAGAACTGCCGCTTTCCCCTGGTATATATCATGGAAGCGGCGGACGATATTTCGTACTGCATTGCCGATCTTGAAGATGCCGTTGATAAAGGCATCCTCTCGTTTCGGGGACTCAGTTTCTGGCTGAAGAAAGTGTGGCAGGAATTCAGTGATAGCAGCAGCTATCTGCCTGACATTATCCAAACCGCAGAGCAGGTCGCCGGTGATAATCCTCAGGATTTTATTCGCCATCTGCGCTCACAACTGGTAAAGGACTTGGTGAGCTATGCGGCCAATCGCTATATCCAGAAGCATGAGGCCGTTTTTCATGGCACTCTGGATGAACCCTTAATTGACGGGGGGTCTGACCAGCACCTCGCACTGAAAACACTGAAAACCGTTGCGATACGTCATGTGTTCAGTAGTCAGGAAAAAGAAACACCGGAACTTCGGGGCTATGCAGCCCTGATAGGGTTGCTGGACATCTACCGTCCAATCCTTGAACTGCCCAGAACTGCATTTGCTAACCTTGAAAATCTTGACGATGGTGAACATTTTATCGAACACCGGCTCAACCATCGGTTATCCCGCAAATACAAAGCGGCCTATTTTCGTGCGGTTCATCAACTGGAACAGGAAGACCACTCTACCGCCGAAGCAAACGACCTTGAATGGTACTTTAGAGCACGACTTGTTCTGGATTATGTCAGCGGTATGACTGATCACTTTGTGCTTACTGAGTATCAGAGCCTATCGGCAATTTAAACCAGGAAGTGCGTTTCTGCGCACTTCCCTTCATATTCCGCAGCCAGTCAGCCCCCTCACTCTCAAAGTACTTCCTGGTGGAGTTATAACCCAGCTCGTAAATAGACTTTAATTGATCCGGCTTCACCATAAAAGCACTGCACTCCTCAATCCCTTCCGGGGCCAATGACACCTCGGGCAAGTTGATATTGGAATACTGCCTCGCGGAACTGTAAATCTGAAACACCCGATCAAGAACATCAAAAGTGTTACCAAAGTGCTCACTGGGTCTCGACATAATGGGGGCCAGATACATCCCGATATGATGACGACACTGATCGTGAATTAAATCTGAGGGGTAATTGTTGATAATCCCACCATCCGCATAAACAGTGCCATGCCATGTAACCGGAGTAAACATACCAGGATAAGCCGATGATGCGGTGAGGGCATTAATTAACGGCCCACTGTTGAATACCACCTGTCGGGCACGATTCAAATCTGTCGCCACCACATACAACGGTTTACTCAACGATTCGAAGCTATCTTCCGGAAAATACGGCTGGAAATTTTTCGCAATCTTGCCGGAATCAATCAGCCCGAGCGCATTAAACGAAAGATTTCTGAAACTGAACATCTTGGTTGAGACAAAAAAATCGAGAATCTCTTCCGGTGCATAACCTGCACTGTAAAGAGCACCCACCATCGCCCCACCGCTGGCTCCTGAAATAATATCCGGCTCAAGCTCCTGCTCTTTGAGGTATTGTAGAAGCCCAATCTGAGCCATGCACTTCGCACCACCACCAGAGAGTGTCAGGCCTAACCGATACGGTTTGGTTTTAAAAAGCTCAGTTTTAAATAGGCTCATCGTTCAAAGTCTTCTGAATACTCGCTTTTCCAGAAAAAGTTTCCATAGAAAGTTCTACACCCATGCCGACATTATGTCATGAGCCCAGCTCTACACTAAAGTTATTCTGAAAAGGCACAGCCTGGCTAGGGTCTGTTGACGTTTCGTTGCTTGCTCAGTGACCCAGAAAAGCGTCATATGCTCGAAAGGCTTGAGCAGCGTGTAGTTATTCTACATCAATCAAGCCTGACAAAGCAGATGGCGCTTTTCTGGGCCACCCTTCTGGCGGATCAGGGCGCCCCTATGACTTCGTTGCGGCATTTTGAAAGGCAGCCAGCCTTACTGCAATGCCGCGCCTCGTCATAGGAGCGACCTGATCCGCTGAGCTCGCAACGAAACGTCAACAGGCCCTAGGGGACGTTACTTTTTTACATCACACTCTCTATAAACGAAAAGGAGGCAAGGACGATGGCCGAACTGCCAGAGACCGACCCACTTTATCTTCATGACACAGCAGTCCCCCGCTTTATTTATGGTACTGCCTGGAAAGAACAGGCCACCAGCGAGCTCACCCTGCAAGCCCTGAACCACGGCTTCACTGCCATTGATACCGCTAATCAGCGTAAACATTATTATGAAGAAGGCGTCGGGGAAGCCTTACAAAACTATTATCAGGTCAGCGGTAAAAGCCGCGATGACCTGTTTCTTCAAACCAAGTTCACCTATATCGAGGGACAGGATAACCGACTACCTTATGACCCAGAGGCAGATATTAAAACTCAGGTTGAACAGTCTTTCCTCTCTTCTCTGGAGCATTTGCAGACAGACTATCTGGATGCTTATCTGCTGCATGGTCCCTCTCAATCAAGCGGACTCAGTGACAAGGATTTTGAAGTGTGGGAAGCCATGGAGAATTTCTACCGTTCCGGTCATATCAAACTGTTAGGTGTCAGCAATGTAAACCATGACCAGCTGGAATACCTGAGCCACCACGCGGCCATCAAACCCATGCTGGTGCAGAACCGATGCTTTGCCAGAACAGGCTGGGATGCCAATATACGCGAACTCTGCCAGCGGCATGATATTCATTACCAGGGGTTTTCTTTGCTGACGGCCAATACAGCCATGTTTGAAAAACCGGAGTTTCAGAGCATTATGGACAGAACCGGGCTGACCGGACCTCAGGTGATTTTTCAGGCGGCACTGAAAATGGGAATGATCATTCTCACCGGAACCAGTGATGCAGAACATATGCAGCAGGATCTGCACTGTCAGAAAACATCATTAACGGATGACCAAGTCACCCTGATTGAGCAGCTGATGGCTTGAGGTCAGCTACTTATTCAACTGACAAATCCCCAAGGGGGATAAGAGATTTCACTACAGAGACACGGAGGAACAGAAAGTATTCCACTGTGTTTACAATGGAAATTTTTCACAAAAAATGCAGATAAAAAAAAGCCAGCATTAAGCTGGCTAATAAAAAAACAACCTGGTCGGGGTAGAGAGATTCGAACTCCCGACATCCTGCTCCCAAAGCAGGCGCGCTACCAGACTGCGCTATACCCCGATTCTCATAACTGAGAAGCGTTCCGGACACCATGAAAGCGCTACTTCTTAAAACACCTCCATACCGGAACGATTCATACTTTAACAAACCCTCAGCCTTTGTGTAGTGGTGATTCCCGCAAACTGGTTACGGAATATACACAGATTAAGGCTATAGTTTTCAAAAATCCCTTCTGGAACCACTTAACGGGAAAAACCATGAAGTACTTAATCGTATTATCTATGCTACTGCTCGGCCCCGGCATTCAGGCTTTTGACACCCCGGAAGTCCAGGAACTAAGGAAAGAAGTGCAGCAGCTTCGCAAAGAGGTAAGACGACTGGAAAAAAGGGTTATGGCATTAGAGCCTGACACCCCGAAGGGACACAGCATGCAGTGGGGGTGTTATCTGAATGACATACGTGCCGGCGGCCTGTTTGCCCACGCAGCAACAGAAGCGGAGGCCCGAGGAAAGGTCCTGAATCAATGCAGCAATAAAAACGGGGCATGTTTCGAGCAACAGATAACTTGCAGCAAATCGGATTGACCAGTATTTATCTAACCTATAAATCAAAAAGGAAAGATAATCCCAGAAACTGCTCCTCGGTAACCGCCCTGCGTTACTCTAGCTTCTGCATCCATGTATCCACGCAGCTGTGCATTGCACGCATACAGTGCATCCATGTCATATGCTGGCAATTGCTCCTTGCATTGCCAGCATACAGTACATCCATGCACATAAAAAAAGCCCATACTCGAAAGTATGGGCTTTGCATATTTGGTCGGGGTAGAGAGATTCGAACTCCCGACATCCTGCTCCCAAAGCAGGCGCGCTACCAGACTGCGCTATACCCCGTTAACTCACTCGCAGTCGCATCAATGTTGCGCCGAGCCAGTGGTGGCGTATTATCCCTATTTTCAAATTGCCGTCAACTACCAATGACTACTTTTCCCCTTAATTTAGCCCTTCACTCAACAAGGAAGAAAGTTTCTGCCTGGACATATCCAGTACATCCCGCTTAGTCAAATCACTGACTACCGGAATCCGGGTGATATCAATATGATGCAGATGAAGATAAGGGTGGCTTTGACGGAACTCTCTTAAATCACCCCGGGTAACAATCGGGCAAAAAGGCTGACCGATCTTTTTCTCAAACAACCGGGCTATTTTGCTGAAACCTGTTTTAGCGGGCACGAGAATCCGCTTTTTACTGCTATCTCGCACTGAGAGGTAAAAACCATCACGCCCGATAATTTCTCCAGGCACCAGATAAATACCTGTCTGTCGTGCAGTAGAAAGATCAAGACGCTGAATGGTCCATAAATGCTGCGCGAAGTCAGGCATGACCACCAGTTTTTCCCGCTGAGATGTTCCCCAGTAAACATCATACTTACCGTAAAGGCTTTGAGCCCCCGGAGAATAAACACACAAACCGGTCCTCAAAGAGTCAAAAAAGTCAGCCGCTTTTTTCTGCTGGCTGAATTTCGACAAACTCCAGATAACCGCTTTTTGATAATCGACTGAACTCATCATTTTTGTGATCTACATCACACTTTACATGCGTGTACGATAATACCAACTAAACCCTGCAGCAATAACCAAAATGGATTAAAAATGAAAAATAAAATATGCTGAGAGCCTGTGACAGAAGACCTTCATCAGATTTTAATGAAGGCAATATTCAGAAGAGATAAAGATAAGCAGATCTGGCGCCTTACATAGCTCCTACATAGTAAAGCGCTAACCGTTCAATCAAGCTCAATTATGAAAGTGGACAAAAGTTATTTACAAAACTCAGCCCTATGGCTGCCATTCATATTTATCAATACTATTGATGGCTACACCACCATCAATATCACCACTCATAGAAACATTTGCAGAAAAATTAATCAGCCGCCCCTGTACGCCTCCAGCCAAAAGCAATGCTTCCTGTTGAAAGTCATACCCGCCGCCCAACTCAGCCTGCCAGTCAATCTCGCCTCTGACGCCTTTCAGCAGGAATTTATCGAAGCCATCTGTAAGATGATAGGAAAGGGAAAGATCTACGCCGGTGACATCACCAACACCATCAACATCCACACTGCGGGCACCAACAATGGCTGAAGGCACCCAGCCGTTTTTCACCGTCCAGCCAAGCCCCACATAGACGTGATTATCACTCTGAGCCGCAGCCGTCGTACTTACCAACAATGACATCCCTGCCAGCAAGCCTTTTATTGTTCGGGACATAATGCTACCCCCTTTATTTTCAGGCAATTGGATTTACTTCCACTTCTCGATTATAACGCTAACTGACCCGCAAAAAACAGGCAATAAGCTTCACAGGCAATGTTGAAAATAGCGTTCAACGAGAGTCACCCGCAAAACTCTCAAACAGATCAACAGTGCTTAGCTCCAATTGCCGGAGTCGGTATCGTCCCTGTCAATCTGTCCGATATCCAGCATAGGTGCCGCATCAAGGTGCTGAGCATCCAGCATGAAGGCAACGCGTTCCAACGCTGAAATAACCATAGATTGCTCCCAGTCCTGCATGTCCTCAAAGCTACGTGTAAAAAGATCCTGTTGCGGAGTCGGTGCCTTTTTGAGCAGTTCAAGCCCTGCAGGCGTCAAACTGATCCAGACCTTGCGTTTATCTTCTTCTCCTCGCTCCCGGCAAACCAGCCCCTTCTTTTCAAGGCGGTCAAGAATACTGGTCACTGTTGCCTGTGTAAGACCAATCGCCTTCGCCAGATCACCCGTCGTAATCTGAGTCGATAGCCTGAGCGTTTGCATCGTCATTAACTGAGGCAGGGTGAGCCCGCTGCAGCGGCTGATCTCCTTATCCTGCATATCGGTTGATCTGATAATCCGACGTAACAATACCAGTGCATCCTGACTTCTTGCCATTTTCAGAGCTTCTCACTGCAAATTTTCTGGTAGCCCTACTATTCAATGCTTGTTGGGTAATTTCAAGCAGAAAATACATAGAAACACGATGAATAACTAATAGTAAAAGAAAGAGAAAAATGCAGAAAAAGTGACAAAACCTTGATTTAGCGACAGACAAATGCTTTAAAATATATAGGAATACTAAATTTTAGTATAACTAATATATCTAAGTACTATGCATATTTCTTATAGAGAACCCAACAAGATGGACGGCAACGTCGTACATCAGCTGATCAATCGATGCCCTCCCCTGGATAAAAATTCTTTGTATTGCAATCTATTGCAATGCACCGATTTTGCCAGCACGTCGATTGTCGCAGAGAGCGCTGATGGTGACATTGTCGGCTTTATCTCAGGCTACATACCGCCAGACAGCTCAGATACCTTATTCATCTGGCAGGTAGCCCTGGATCAACAGTGCCGTGGAAGAGGCATCGCATCACAAATGCTGAACAGGTTGTTTGCCCGACACAAGCAACTGCAACGCCTGAAAACCACCATCTCACCCGACAACATCCCTTCTCAGAAACTGTTCCAGGCCTTTTTCGAGAACCAGGGAATGACCGTCGAAACCTTCGATCACTTCAAAAGCGGTATCCACCTTGATAAAGATCATGAGGATGAAATCCTCTATCTCGGCACCAAAACGAGAACATCAGAAGCGGTAACGCCCCGAAGCAGCAGCGAACAATTCTGTCATCTGACTGAGGCAATTGGATAAATGAATATTTTTGATGAACTAGAGTCTGGCGTGCAGTGCTATGCACGCTCCTTTCCCCAGACATTTCACCGGGCACAGGGGGAGTTCCTGTACGACGAAAACAATAATGAGTATCTGGACTTCCTGGCCGGCGCAGGAACACTGAATTATGGTCACAACCACCCGGTATTCAAAGAAGCGCTGCTGGAATACATTCAGGCTGACGGTATTACCCACGGCCTTGATATGCACACAAAAGCCAAAGAAGCATTTCTGACCACCTTCAACGAGAACATTCTGAAGCCCAGGGAACTGGAATACGTTGTGCAGTTTACCGGACCAACCGGCACCAATGCCGTTGAAGCCGCCCTGAAGCTGGCAAGAAAAGTGACCGGCAGAACCGATGTCATTGCCTTCACAAACGGATTCCATGGTGTGAGTCTTGGCTCCCTAGCCGCCACGGGCAATAGCCACCACCGCAACGGTGCCGGAATCAGCCTGAACGGTGTCAGTCGACTGCCCTACGACGGCTACTTTAATGAGTCCCTTGATACGACAGAGTATCTGGATAAGGTACTTGGTGATTCAAGCAGTGGTGTCGATCTTCCTGCGGCAGTGATCGTTGAAACAGTGCAGGGTGAAGGCGGCATTAATGCAGCAAGCTTTGAATGGCTGAAAAACCTGGAAAACGTCTGCAGAAAATACGACATACTCCTGATTGTTGATGACATTCAGGCAGGCTGTGGCAGAACGGGGACCTTTTTCAGCTTTGAAGAGTCCGGCATAAAACCTGATATTGTGACCCTGTCAAAATCCCTCAGTGGTTACGGCCTCCCCTTTGCTGTTGTACTTTTCCGCCCAGAGCTGGATCAGTGGAAGCCCGGTGAACATAACGGCACATTTCGTGGCAACAACCTGGCTTTTGTCACGGCCAAAGTGGCCATCGACCACTATTGGTCCGACAATGAATTTTCCACAAACATTAAGAAGAAATCACTCTACATCGCCAACCGCCTGAAAACCATTGCCGAGATACATGGGGACAGCAGTCTGACCACACGTGGGCGAGGCATGTTCCAGGGGATTGACTGCGGTACTGGCGAGCTGGCAGCAAAAATCACCCGTAACTGCCTTGAGAATGGGCTGATTATTGAAACAAGCGGCCCTGGCGATCAGGTCGTCAAACTGCTCTGTCCGCTGATTATCAATGATGAGAACCTTGAAAAAGGTCTCGATATTATAGAGAACGCTTTTGCAGAAGTGTGCACGGCAGAAAGCAAACCATTCAGTAAAAAAAATCAATTTCGCAACCTGTACCGGGTAGCCAGCTGAGATAATAAAAAATGATTGTACGAACACTTCAAGACGCAGAACAGTCAGAGCGCCGTGTTGTCTCCCCTGACGGGCACTGGGAAAGCACCCGGATGCTGCTTAAAGACGACAACATGGGGTTTTCTTTCCATATCACCACCATTTATGCCAATACCGAAACCCATATCTGGTATCAGAACCACCTGGAATCCGTCTACTGCATTAGTGGTGAAGGCGAAATTGAAACGCTGGCCGACTCAAAGGTATACCCTATTAAACCGGGAATCCTCTACGTTCTGGATAAGCACGATGAGCATCTTCTGAGAGGCCACAGCGAGCTTAAGCTTGCCTGCGTTTTCAACCCGCCGTTGAACGGCCAGGAAGTTCACGACAAAGATGGTGTTTATCCGCTTCTGGAAGACAGTTGATCAAGCCATGCAGCAGCAAAATGATCTTTATCCATCAAGAATCAATGATAAGGACGACATTATCTGGCGTACCGACCCAGTCCTGCACCCCTCTGATATCCATCCGGCAGAACATCTGACTGAAGACCTGCTGCAACATTATCAGGAAAAAGGGTACATGCTGATACCAGACCTCTTTAATGAAAAAGAGGTCATCGCCTTCATCAGTGAACTGGAAAGGATGAAACAGGATTCAGCGATCCTGAACTCTCCACAGGCAATTACTGAAATGAGCAGTGGCGATTTGCGTTCAGTATTCCAGATCCACTGCAACCACCCGGCATTTTCACCTTTATTTTCAAAAACCGCTCGTGACTCCAGAATCACCGATGTCGTCCGTTTGATTCTTGGCGGTGATATCTACATCCACCAGTCCAGGCTGAATTTCAAACCTGGGTTCCGTGGTAAAGAGTTTTACTGGCACTCCGATTTTGAAACCTGGCACGTTGAAGACGGCATGCCAGCCATGGGAGCCCTGAGCTGTTCAATACTGTTAACGGACAACAATGCCCATAATGGTGCTCTGATGCTGATTCCGGGCTCCCACCGGGAGTACATTTCCTGCACAGGGGAAACACCTGACAATCATTACCTCTCTTCATTGAAGAAACAGGAATATGGTGTACCCAGTGACCAGAGCCTTTCATATCTTGCCAGTAAATACGGTATTGACTGCGCTGAAGCCAAAGCGGGTTCAGTCCTGTTTTTCGACTGCAATGTGATGCATGGCTCAAACAGTAACATCACACCATGTCCAAGAAGCAACCTGTTCTTTGCTTACAACCAAATTAATAATCGAGTGGGTGATCCATTTTGTGGAAAAACCCCTCGCCCGGAATACCTATGCTCTCGCCAAACCATGACGCCGATTTAAAGCACCCCAGAAAAATGTCACATACCGTTGAAAAAATTGGCGGCACTTCTATGAGCCAATACCAGGATGTGCTGAACAATATCTGGCTCAATGAAAAGAACGGCAGCATCTCTAACCGGATTTTTGTCGTCTCCGCTTATGCCGGTATAACCGACCTGCTGCTGGAACATAAGAAAACCGGCGAAGCCGGGGTCTACAGCTGCTTTATCGACGGTGAAAAAGAAGATGCATGGCTGGATATGCTGGGCAAACTCGAAACACGTCTGCTGGAAATTAACAAAGACATGTTTTCTGGCCACTACCTGTCACAAGCCAACCAGTTTATTCGACAGAGAATTGCTGATGCCCAAACCTGCATGACCAGCCTTCACAGTCTGTGCTCATACGGTCATTTTCAGCTCCAGCAACATCTCGCCACTGTCCGGGAAATGCTGGCCTCTATTGGTGAAGCTCACAGTGCTTTTAACTCCACCCTGCTTCTGAAATCCCGGGACATTAACGCCCGGTTTGTTGATCTGACAGGCTGGAAAACCAGCGAACCGCTTCCGATGGATGAAATGATCAAACAAGCCTTTGAAGGGTTTGATCCATCGAAACAGCTGCTCATTGCGACTGGTTATACACACTGCCAGGAACAACTGATGAAGACCTTTGATCGTGGCTACAGTGAGATGACCTTTGCAAAAATCGCTGCTGTCACCGGAGCCCGTGAAGCCATTATTCATAAGGAATATCACCTTAGCAGTGCTGACCCCAAGCTGGCAGGGAAAGACAACGTTATCCCCATTGGTATGACCAACTTTGACGTTGCCGACAAATTATCCAATCTCGGTATGGAAGCCATTCACCCAAAAGCCGCACAGGAAATCCGGAAAAGCGGCATAAAGCTAAGAATCAAAAATACATTTGAGCCTGAGCACTTAGGCACCATTATTGATCAAAATTACTGTAACCCGAGACCCTGTGTAGAAATTATTGCCGGGCGCAAAGATATCGCCGCCATTGAAATATTTGATCAGGAAATGCTGGGCTCTATCGAGCACGACCTGCAGATCAGCCGGCTCATTCAGGAACTGAAACTGCAGCTGGTCAATAAAGAGTCTGACGCGAACAGCATTACCTTCTACCTCACAGGAAGCCGGAAAAAAATTAACCGCCTGGTCCGCCTGACAGAGCAAAAGTACCCAACGGCGGAGGTAGCCATTCACAAAGCAGCCATGGTTTCCGCGATTGGTTCTGACCTGAAAGTGAAGGGTATACTCGCTAAAACAGTCTCAGCACTATCGGATGCAGATATTAATGTGATGGCCCTGCACCAAACCATTAGACAGGTTGAAATGCAGTGTATCGTTGCCGAGTCAGACTATGAGAACGCTATTCGCGCTCTACATAAAACACTGGTAGAGAATGAAAATCATGGTTCTGTCATTCGACGATACGTTGCAGCCTGAATGATTGCGGTAGCTCTTCCCGCTGCTACCAATAGCGAGCACATTGATAGCAGCGTTCCTTTACTCAAAAACAACTCCAGAAAGCTTAGTTGGTATTAGAATTCACCACCGGTCTCTGGTATATACTGAATACATGTACTTTTAATTAACGGGGGTAAAACACTGAAGCAACCTGGCTGCATGTGCTTTCCATTTTGACGGGGAAACACTGAGCCTGCTGGCTAATGAAGAAATAAATCGGGAGAGCAGCATGGCAGACAAAGACAATAGAAGAAACCAGAAGAAAGCCAACCTGATTTTTCCATCCAGAAAACAAATGGCTGCAATGGCACTTCAGGGGCTGCTGGCCAACCCCGATTTCAGTGACTGGACCGAAGAGAAGCTGGCCAAAAAGGCGGTAGAAGCCACAGATGAGTTAATCAAACGGTTAAATTCCGTAAGAAAATAACAACTCCCTTAATAACGTTGCCAACCCGACTAAAAAGAACATTAACTTCTATCTAAATTAAGGCAAGCCCTCACAGGCCTGCCTCAACGGGTTATGCGAAAACAGAGAAGAAAGTTATTCCCCTTACCAAAAGTATCAACCTCCCCAAAAGAACAGCTAATACCAATACCGCCTTCTAAACATGATATCGAGCAGGCCATTTTGTACGGTTGGGCAAGGCCGAATGACGCGTAATAGCGGGGCTATTGCGAGGAATTCCAACGAAGACCCAGCTGTTCAAAATGACTGCGCAGTTCATGATCAGAAGATGGAATTGGTATAATCCTTGGATTCACAGTGAAACGGCCTACGGAACAAGGCATGAGTAGAAAAGCAAGCTGACGATTCCTTCTGTCTACACAGTAGCTTGATGCAAAGGCTCCATTTGTTCCATGGGATTCTCTCTTTCAGTTACTGCCCGAGATTCAGAACTTCCCCTAAATCTACTCGCAAGACCACTGAAAAAAGAGTTTACAGTTGAGCATGTACGGTCTGCGATATAGCGAGGAATTTCGGAATATGTTTTTCCTTCATTTACGCCTTGCTTTGCGACACATAGCGAATAAATTACGACGGCCGACACCGCTATAATAAAACCAGCGAAGATTATAGCTGATTCATTTATTCCACCATCATCCTTACTGCAAAAATCAGGCTTCGGAGGCGGTTCTGGTGGAGGATGGCTACATGTGCAACTTAGGGTTTGGGCATTATTAAAACATACTTCACCAACCATTCTGACCACCTCCTTACAGTTTGTTTAACAACTATAGACACAGGAAGGTACAGAGTATGAAAGATGTGCGATATGGATGACCTGTCAAATGAAGTCTATTTATGACTACAGATAGTAGAGATCATTAAAACCAGCAATGTAGCAACGATTTTTCTGGCGAGGCCAATCCATGGCCTATTCCATTCTATGGTGAAAAATAAATTCAGTATTTATCCATCGTTGTTATCGCCGGGTATTCATTATCCGCATCGTTTGCTGCTGGCTGGTAATACTGGCTTTCAATCCAGTCCAGTGCTTTCTGAAATGCAAAGTCACCGTAGTCCGAATAACTGAAACGACGTGTCTCGCGTATTTTTGAGCAATGGGGTTTTACCAGATGCGCCTGCCAACCGGCCTGCCCATCTCTAAGCGTGTATTTTTCAATTCTCAGCATAACCAATGACAGTTTCCGCTATTATTATGACTGTATACGAACATTCTCGGGTACTGTTGAAGCACCAGCATCGTCAGCATACCATTGCAGCAGTGACAAATTCGTGACAGTCAAACATCAATAATTTCAGCGCAATTATCAATCAATTTACTGATACCTACATTGATACGTATCAATACCTAGCAAACAATAAACACAAGACTGAGCTATATAAGCTCAGCCTTGTGATCCTCAATCGCCTGCTCCTCAGCCAGTCTCTGTTTCTGCTTCTGCTTCACCTCCGACCAGGACACTCCCTGCTGTATACCCTCGATACGCTCACTGTACTTGGCCAGTGACCTTTCAAAGACCCTGGAGAGTGAAATTTTACCTTCCTGTTCAAGAGCCAGAAGCAAGTTCAGGTAATCCCAGAACACATCCCCCAGCTCGTCTTCAAGGTAACAGTTTCTGTCAGAATCCAGTTCCTCCTGAACCTCATCCAGCTCCAGCCGGATCTCCCTGAAATAGGTTTCGCTGCCGTTTGACCATTCACTGTCCTGATCAATCAGGTTTTTCTGCCTGACAACATCAAGCAACTTGTTCAAATGTTTCGGATTCATACTAAAGACCAGGTCTATTAACTGACCACTGCAATATACCCTTAGTCAGCTCCAGACCATAAGCTGCGAGTTAACTGACCTGCTGGAATTTCTCGACAACCACTCCGGTTTTCACCGGACCATAAGGGTGAAAAGTCAGGCATCCCTCCTGACTCAGCCCGTGCACGCAGAGGACCTAAAGCAATAGAAGCATAGGGAAAGTCCGGTGCATCGCTGGAAATATTATTCAGGTCTTTCATTAATCGATTACTTAACCCTCGGGCAGGACGACCGGAAAACAGGTTCGTCAACGCCGTTGATGCCATTTGAGACTTCAAAGCGTCACGGTGAACCGGACTGGCTTTTGACTCATCACAAAGCAGGTAGCTTGTGCCAATTTGCACACCGGCTGTGCCGAGATCCATCATCGTCACAATACCTTGATGGGATGCAATGCCTCCGGCGGCGATAACAGGAACCGTCAGTGTCGTTAATAATGCCCTGACTAATGCATCAGTCCCCATCTGGGATGCAATATCTGTGGTTAAAAACATCCCTCGATGACCACCAGCCTCCACGCCCTGGGCAATCACAATATCCACCCCATTGGCTTCCAGCCAGATCCCTTCCTCAAGGGTAGTAGCTGAAGACATAATCACCGTTCCCCAGGACTTGATACGCCTGACAAGATGCTCTGCAGGCAAACCAAAGTGAAAGCTGAGCACCGGTGGTTTATGGGGCTCCAGAATCTCGGCAGTAGCGTCATCAAAAGGCACTCTCAGGTTGCCCATCTGATTCGGCGGGCTGACATTCATCTCTGCATAATACGCTGCTAACCTCTGTTCCCAGGCTGCCATCTTGTCGTTATCTATTTCCGGCATTTTATGGCAGAAAAAATTCAGGTTATAAGGTTTATGAGAGTGCTGTTTAAATGCTGCGATTTCGGTGAGCACCTGTTCAGGACTCAACATGCCACAGGGAATAGAGCCCAGCCCTCCAGCCTCAGCAACCGCTGCCGCCAGTTCCCAGTTCTGAACGCCTGCCATGGGCGCCTGAATAATAGGAAAGTCCAATCCCAGCATATGATGCAGCAACATCATCAAACTCCATGAAATGTTTTACCTTGGGATGACGAAAGCCTTCACAACCTTAACGCGATGTTCTGGCAACATCTCCGTGCTTATTTTCAGGAACATACATATTCAATAAATTCCCCAGCAACATCAGCAGAGCCCCAACCATCAATGCAATTTCCAGAGGCTCGGCATAGAACGCAACGCCGACCATGGCAATGGCCGGCAACCTCAGAAAGTCCATAGTAACGACCACGGTAGCTTCTGCAGTCTGCATGGCTTTAGCCATGCAGAAATGGGCGGTCAGCGCACTGATACCGATAACGGTAATCCAGAACCACTGAACATCGGTAGGGTTTTGCCAGTTCAGCAATGAAAAACATAAACCAATAGGTAACTGCACCAGGCACATGTAAAACAGAATGGTCAGTGGGTGTTCAGTAGCAGCAAGAGATTTTGTCGAAGAGTGGGCAACGGCATAACAGATGGCCGCACCGAGCACGATCAGTGAAGAATGACTGATAACCCCACTGCCGGGCTGAACGATCACAACAACCCCGACCATACCCAGAATTATGGCAAAAACTTTCCGGACCGTAAGCTGCTCATTCAGGAACAGGCAGGCAATCAATGCTGTCCATAAGGGCACGGTAAACTCCAGGGCAAAAACCTCTGCAAGAGGCAATAGCCCAATACCCAGAAACCACCCATATGACCCAGCAAAGTGAACAATATTCCGGATACCATGGAGGCCAGGGCGGTCAGTACGGAACCGTTCTACCTTCCCTGAACAGGCAATCACTAGAGCAATAACAAACAGCCCAATGACACTCCGGAAAAACAAAACCTGAAACGTGTCAATCAAACCACTGAGTTCGCGGACTCCAATAGCCATCAAACTAAATGACGTTAATGCGCCAATCATCCACAATGCGGATTTGATAATGATGACATTACTCCCTTAAAGCCGGCTTCCTGTTTAATGGAACAGACAAAAAACAAACTAATCAGTGCAGTCGAATAACACGATGGTGCTTTTCCGTAGCGAACTCATGATACATATCATCAAGATATTGACCCAACCTGGATTCAGGTAACTCAGCCGGTATCACAATATCATACACCCTGGCTCGAGCCCCCGTTGGAGAATCATTATAGAGCAACCACTCTCCATTCTTTCGCTCGACCACCATGAGCTTTCCGAAAGCGTTAAATCTGATCATAAATGCCCCATTCTAAGCATTGACAGAATAACGGTGACAGACATTCCCGCGTCCAGATACCGGCTACTCTTTGATTTCGATACGGTAAGCTTTATAAACTTTGTCATCAATGTTCTCAACACTGTGTAAAACTTCCGGGTCCAACCACTGTGGCATTTGGTGATGTTTTCCATCAGTAGGTTTTGTGAAAAACAACAAGTCCCCCTCTTCTCCGTAGTAGTTTATCTGAGCAGGTTTATCGACAATCATCACACTACCGGAACGGTGAGTATGAAAAGGCTCTTTACTGCCTGGCTCAATCACCACCCGCAATACTCTAACCTTGTCATTCTCTAAAAGAATTTCATGTGAGTCAGGCGCTGCATTAACGGCATCAAGTGAGTCAGGGTATGGCCACACATCGTTTCCAGAAAAAGCCAGGGGGCATAAAAATAATGAGAAAAACAGACAGTGTTGAGTAATGCTGAGTTGCATAAATAAAGCCCTGAATATTCATCTCCATAGAAAATAGCAGGACATAGCTATGTACGCTGACACCTCTTCATTGCCTTGAAACAAAAGCCGCTCTTGCCTTCCAGCCCTCAGATATCCGATCCGTAATGATGTCCGCCCAAACCTGATATCCGGACTCATTTGGATGATAACCATCTTCAGCCATTAAAGAAGCATCCAGCGCTGTCTCACTCTGAATGTATACCCACCCTTCCTGCTCGCAGAGCTGTTGCAACTGTCTATCCAGAAGATATGCCTTTACTCCCAGCACCCAGCTTAATGGGGGTGGAAGTAGAGGAAATTGGTTTATCTTCGGGATTGAGGTAACAAATACCCTGGTATGACCAACAGAAAAGCGACGAACACACGCTTTCATGTTTTTATTGAACATCGAGCCTCTGGTAAATTTAGTCGTATCATTGACACCAAAACTGACTATTAACACATCCGGCTCTTCAATCACTGCGTCGAATGACAGAGAATCAATAATTCGGGCACCATTTTTTGCCAGTATCTCCCAGTCAAACCCTACACTCAGTTCGTGAGAAAGTTGGCTGACGACCCGATGGGTCAAGCCCTGCCTTATATCTTCCACACCGACCCCGGCCACGGGACTTTCACCAATATGAAGGATAGAAAAGTCGGCGTTACTGGTCTTTAGCCGTTTACCAGTGGCTTCAGGCAGACGCAGTGCATTTCTTTTTAACTGCATCCCCTGATAAAAAGCGATAGAAACCAGCAATAGAAAACCGGAAAGAATGCTCAGCAGCATCATAAACACATACATCAATACTATACCTGCTATGCACTTTTCAGCTCAGGTGCTGGATACGGTCGGGCAAAGGTAAATGACTTCTCTGTTGGCCCCTGAGTATCCAGCGATTCAAGCGCCTGCTTTCCTTCTTCCACCGTAGGTATCGTGTCTGAAGGTATCCACCATAATGCAAGATGTGAACCAGGCAGTTTATCGAACCAGTCTTTCTTCTGCTTGAGAACACTAAGGTGTTCACCCGAATACACATACTGCTTCAGATCCTCATAGGTTTGCCATACCGACATATTGATAATAATCAGTTCATCATCAAAGACCGAAATATCAGTGGCATCCCCTTCTTCCGTCTGCAGCCGCCAGACAAAGCCGGGACTGTTATCCGCAAGTTGATTGATATAGTCAAGCTGGTCGACAAACCCCTTCATTACCGCGCTGTCCATTGGGCCTTTTGCTTTCGCGATATTGACCTGGGCAAGATGATACCTGGCCATGATTTCCTTTCCTTTTTATTTCTTATTCGTGCAAACATTCAGCCCAGAACAGAAGGTACTGCTCTCAGGACGTCACCACCTTACCCTGGGCGATTTTATCTTTCCTTAATACAGCCATCGTGAACAGCGATGCCGTAACAAACATCAGAAGACTGTATACACTTGGACCAATGGACATGGTAGCACTGTCCAGAATGGTAACGGTCACCAGCAGGGCCAGTGTTCCATTCTGCAGACCCACTTCCAGACAGATGGTTCTTGCCTGCTGCTCACTTTCCACCAGCCATTTGCCCACCAGATACCCCAGCACCATTGTCACTACATTCAGAGCCAAAGCAGCAAAGCCTGCCTGAAGCAAATACGTCAATACTTTCTCACCCAGTTGCAGGGCGATACTGACAATCATCAATGCCAGTATCGCGGCGGATAGCTTGCTGACATAAGGCTCTGTCCTCTCAGCGAAGCCCTGCCATTGCATCCGGATTCCCATACCAATCAACGTTGGAATAATGGTAATCGCCATCAACTTAACCCAGGTAATCAACACCGGTAATTCAAACTGGGAGTTTTCACCAGCGTAGTGATATATCGCCCAGTTACCCAGTAGAGGAATCGTAAAGGTAGTGATAAACCCGGCAATGGTCGTCAATGAAATGGACAGCCCAACATCCGCTCTGGCCAGAAGGCTATAAAGGTTTGACGTGGTCCCCCCGGGGCAAAGAGCCAGTATGAAAAGCCCAATGGCAAGCTCACCACTTAAGCCGGCAAGATCAATAATCACTACTGCAACAATCGGCAACAGAAGCATCTGACAGGTAATGCCCACCAGAAAAGCCCGGGGCTGCATAAAAACCCTGGTGAAGTCCTTGAAGGTGAGGCTTAACCCAACACCGATCATGATAAGAATGAGAGCGACAGGAAGCCCTATCCCAACAAGTACCTGATACATGGATGAAATCCTTGTTCTTGTTTATTGTTATTTTTGTTCGATGATTTTGCAGATTTTACAGGAATAACACAATGGTGAATTAACCCCTGTCGGCCTTAAAAACTGCAGAGAAAACGATCTTATAGCAGCCTGCAATAATGATACTTTGTTTGAATTTCATTTAGTAAAGACTGTGTAAGAGGACGTTTGACGTTTGTTTACTCTTTGCCTATACCCATTGTCCCTGAACAATGAAAAAAAGGGTTACTGATGATGTCCCTCATGCATAAGATTTATTCCACGCTTTTTTTATTGTCTGCAATCACTTTTAACGTTCACGCCGATTCCCTGCCCAATCATATGAAAGATGCTTCCGAACTAACGAGCAGCATCGTTAAGGCAGCCCGCCCCAATGTTCTGCTGTGTGTCCTGCCTTCCACCTCCGGGGCCGATACGGGTGATGTCATTGGCAAGGTCACACCCGGTAACGAACCCGGCTCTTTTGTGTGTGAGTACACTCAGCTTATTAACGGCGTGGCGATGGGTCCCTATGTCACCACTGATTTCCAATGGCTGAACGCCACCTATGAACAACTGGCCAGCTGGCTGACCTCTCTGGCACACATCGAGAAAAGCGACAAAGGCCATTATTACGTTTTACGGTGCAGCGAACATCATCCGGATCACCCGCCAGCCATTTGTGCACAGTCCACTTCCGGCAAGGGTTTTGAATTTGGTTATGAAACCGTTTCCGGTAACGGGCATAAGTCCTGCGGCGAATTTGTTGGTGCAGTTTATACCTCACCGTTCTTTGACGTAGCTCTGGCCGGCTGGAATGAATGCACTGGCAAAACATTCTCTCCCGATTGCCATCAATGTAATGGCGATGGCTGTGGCGCCTTCCATTGCTCTGCCTTCACTACCTGGGATCAGTGTCCAAAAGGCAGTCATGTCTGTGGCTATCAGACCTGCGTAGGCAACCTCTGTTCGCAAAAGCGCATCTGCGAATGGGATAAATAACCCGCCACCCCCTGCCATCTAAACCTATTTCCATGCAGGCCTTCACCTTGGCGGCCTGCATATCAGTAATATTTTTACCATTACAGACTTCTTATTATGAATGTAATACATAAGGTTCGCGCACTGCTGATATGTCTGCTGGCAGCTGCTCTTCAGACCAACGCGGCAGATTTCCCAAACCATCTGAAAGCAGCTTCTCAACTGACCCCCTATGCATATGAGAGAGCCAAGCCCAATGTTTTACTGTGTATTTTACCGTTCAGCCCTGAGTCAGGTATTTCCGGTGATATTATTGGTAGAGTTATTCCCGGACATAAAGCCCGTACTTACGTGTGTGAGTATATCCTGCCCGAGCACGGCTTCTTCAGTACATCCTTAACAACCACTGAATTTGACTGGCTGGATGTTACTCATGGGGAGCTCGCCAGTTGGCTTACATCATTTGCCAGCATTGAAAAGGACAGTCACGGGAAAACCTTCTTTGCTATCCGCGGAGATGAGCACGACCCTGAACACTTCCCCCCTATTTGCGTGCACACCACTGCCAAAAAAGGCTTTGAGTTTGGTTATGAAACCGTATCAGACGAAGGTCAGAAATCCTGTGATCACTTCGTCGGAGCGATCTACCCATCGCCCTTCTTCAGCTATGTAGAGACAGCAACCAATGGCTGCACCGGTGAAACCTTCTCTCCGGAATGCCACCAGTGTAATGGTGATGGATGTGGTGCTTTCCATTGTTCCGCCTTCACAACCTGGGATAAGTGCCCCAAAGGCAGTCATCAATGTGACTATGAAGTATGTGCCTCCCACTTCTGTACTAACAAGCCAATCTGTGAGTGGGATAAATAGTCAACCCGAAAAAAAGGCATAACCACAAAGACACGAAAAGAGGCTTTTCCCTGGCTCTTCGTGTCTTTGTGCCTTTTATGCCCTTGGGTATTGCGGTTAAAAAAGCTACGAGCTAGAGATTAAACAACACACTCATGCATTCAGGCCAGGGCTGGCATTTGCCTTCAGAGGCACTCGATGAGCCAATAGAAAAAATGATCAATAGATAAAGCCCAATCCCGACCCCATTAGCCAGGATATCAGCAATACTGAAACGGCGATCACGGGTCATGTGCTGACAGGTTTCGATAAACACCCCAAATGCCATCAGCCCTGTAGGCTTCCACCACGGAAGCTCTGCCATTGGAAAAGCCAGATCAAGCAGCAGAAACAACACCATAAAGGTGAGAATATGTTTCACCTTATCATTAAGAAATCGGGTAGGGTCCCACTTACCCGGTATCAGTGACATAAATAAGGCAAAAGCCAGAGCACAGAAAAACAGGATTCGCCAGGTTGCAGTAGGGATTGCCAGAAGCTCTGCGAATAGTTCGTTCATTTTATGGCCCTGAGTTTTCTGTTCTAAAACAGTCATCGGCCGTTTTTTTGTAGGATTGATGCTGTTCAGGATTACCGTGATGACATCCACCACCCCGAGTGAAAGTTCAGGCTCAACCTATGATTAAATCCTGCCCATAAGATGCTTCAAGCTTCTTCGTTACTCTTATTAGGTTCTGTCGAATTTTATTCATATGAAGTGCCACCTTCTGGAGTTATAGGGCAACAACGATCCGTTCAGATATTTCTCCTGAACACCCAGTTCTATAAATACGGGCTGCATAGCAAGCAGAAGGTTAGAGCTTCAATTCAAGCCCCAAAAATCCAACGCTCTTATCAACCTATCGACAATAGTTGAGGTAAAAAAGCACCCTCACGCCATTACCAGCATCGATCCCAATCAGCCGGCTGCCCAGAGCCGGAAAAATAACGGATTAGAGATCACTACCTGACAAGCTTAGATGAAAGCACTTCAGTCCACATTAAAGGCTCAGTGGCAATTAAACTGAACTTACTTTTAACCTCTCTACAGAAGCATATTCAAACAAGCGCAGAAAAATTTTCAATCTTCTCCTCAATACCATTAATTACTCTATTCATAAAAGCAGGAAAGTCAGCAATAGTTTTATCTTCAGCAATACCTTGATCTTCCTCCATTTCCTGATCCTGACCAATTTCCTCCTCAAGACAGTCAAAAGACACAACCTCCAGATCCATTCTGAGCTGTTTTAAAAGCTGATCATTAACCCTTTGTCTGACTTGATGAGTATCACTAAAGGCTCTCAGTGTATGATCCATACTGGCATCAGACATCCTTTCAAACTGGACATGGGTGTTATGACAACTTTGATTAGCCCCCATATTATTGAGTGCATCGAACTGTCCGAAAGCAGCATCTCCTGCAGCCACTTGGGCACCAGAAACACGAAAAAGGTCTTCAGTTGCTAACCGCTGAACATAGCTGTTGACCCTTTGGGATAGTGGCGCATATAGACTGTCAGTAATCTTTTTGGGTAATGTCTTAATCACATAGTCTTTGGCACAATAGTACGGCAATCTTTCGTGAAATATATCCTCTAACTCAAGGCAGTCGTTCACATACTCAGCATCAGGAATGATAAAAAATTGTTTGATGTAGTCTGGGTGAATCTCTGACAGATGGAGCAATAAACCTGAACCGCTGGAAACATCAAAATCAACCTTTTGAGCTTCATTCTCGAGCGAGTACATCATATCGCCGTTAGCCGCTATTTTTCTCAGCTTTTCTTCAAACTCTGATTTAAAAATATCAAGAATCACAGGATGAAGCTTCGAACGAATTGCAGCTTCACCACGAATGATGGAAGGCATCAACTCGCTAAGGCACACAACAAATAAGCAGAGATTTTCACCATACTTTCGATCATGACTGGCAACAAACTGTTTCACTAAAAAATCAACCGTCAGTGCTCCATATGGCTGACCCTGAGCATTCTCAGAGAAGCCCTTCGCTAACGCATAAACGCCGTCGGGTTTAACAGTATTCAATTGATCCGCCAGAGACATTAGACGTGAATCTAATTCGGCACCCTCTGGCCTCCCGGAAGCAACGGTAGCATCATTGCAAAGAGAGTATCGTCCCTGCTTGGCCGGTTGAGAACCCTCTGAATCTAAGGGCTGTTCCCGCTTCCTTGATGGTAACATTGCTTCAATACCAGAGGGAGGTGAAGTGTCAGGGGATAGAGTCAGTTGCTCTTGTGGAGAGCTCTGCTCCTCCGATGAGCGATGAGCAATTGAGATAGTTCTATGATCAGCCGGTAATTCCTGCAGCTTGGTATCAGGCATCTGACTCAATTTTTTCTGCATATTGATAGGCAGATCCCTTTCGACTTTAACGCTTCGAGGTCCAACCAATGCCTCTGATTCATGACCAGTACCGAGAGATGAATCAGGCCTTGATTCTCTTATATCAGCTTCGTTAAATGGCAACGTAGTACTATTACTTATATCCACAATCTCTCCTGCCTCATTGCTGCACTTATTCCAGGATTAAAAAGGCAAGTATCATTAGCATCAGGTATTTTTCCATAACACCCCCGTAAGAATTACTGTCAAATCATATTTTCTTTAGCTGTCCTGCATAGGATGAGTGTTAGCAACGGATATGCAAACAGTTGGTAACGCTCCTAGAGAAGGCAGGTACCTGAACATAAAAATGATGTAGTCATATAATTTCTGCATTGCCGAACACTGTGATCTTCTTATAAAGACCTGAGGGATCGTTAAGCAGCACCCATAAGTACATCATCTCCCCAAATAGAAAACTGGCAGAGTTCCATATCCGGCTGATAATTATTCATAGCAAATCCGTTCCAAATCCATAGATTCAGGAATCGTGAGACGAGGTAACCTTCAATGCTAGTGAGATTCTTATCAGGCCATCTACTACTGGCTCTGCTACTAACCATCCCTTCTTACCGAACTGTGCATGCCTGTACCGGCATCACCATCACCACCGAGTCAAATGCCAATATTCACGCCAGAACCATTGAGTGGGGCGAGAGCAACCTGAACAGCAAGCTGATTCTTGCCCCCCGTGATTACCAGTACACATCAACCCTCCCCAACGGAAAAAACGGGCTGAGCTGGAAAAGCAAATACGGGTTTGCGGGCATCTCGGTCAGTGATGACCGGTTTATTGCGGAAGGGGTTAACGAGGAAGGTCTTACTGCCGGGTTATTTTATTTCAAAGGCTATGGTTCACTGGCAAAGTTCGACCCGAAGAAAACCAGAAACAATATTACCGATATGGATTTTGTCCGCTGGATGCTGAGCCAGTTCAAAACGGTTAAAGACGTAAAGTCGGCCATGGCCAACATTAAAATTGTTCATGTGTTTATTGATGCCAAAGGTAATCCATCACCGACTGCCCATTGGCGTGTAACCGATAACACCGGGGCCAGTATTGTGATTGAGATCATCAACCATGGGCAGGTCCATATTTACGACAATGAAGTGGGGGTACTGACTAATTCACCAGATTTCCCCTGGCAGGTCACCAACCTGAATAACTACATTCACCTGGACCCCGGCAGCGCAGCACCGAAAAAGATTGGCCAATACCTGGCGAACTCGTTTGGTGTCGGCAGCGCTTTTGCCGGATTGCCCGGCGATATCAGCCCACCATCGCGATTTGTCCGGGCATCCTTTTACCTGCACACCGCCCCACCCATGAAAACCAGTAAAGATGCCGTTTCTCAGGCATTTCATATTCTCAACAATTTCGACATACCGTTAGGTTCAGAGTTTGGTCCACATCACAGGCAACATATACCGAATCTGCCCAGCGCTACCCAGTGGACTTCTGTTATCGACCAGCAAAAAAAGGTGCTGTATTTCACCACCATGAACGACAGTCGTATCAAAGAGCTGGACCTTGACCTGGTTAACTTCAAACAAAAAACAGAAACCAAACTGCCACTGGATAATGGGCATTTTACTGTGGAAAAAGTAAACCTCTGAACTGCCGACTTTCGCATTAAAAATTACTTGAATGTTCATCACAAAGGCACAGAGATACTAAGAAAAGCGCTTCTCTGTGGCTCTGTGCCTTTGTGGTGAACATGATAATTTCTGGCCCACTCCTTCTCTAATCATTGAAATCCCATGACCCAACTTGCTACATTACCAATTCAAACGATCGTTCTAATTTATAATTCTGAAAAAATCGTACATAAATGAGCGTTAGCTGTTCCCTAGGAGCCTGTCGGACTTAACCGGCCGTAGCGAGAAAAAGTCCAGTTTGAGCCAGTTTTTATGCTGATTTGAGGCGAATAGTGGTTCTATTCAACGAAAAGCAGCATAAAAAATGGCCAAATCCGGCTTTTTCGCAGTAGGCCAGTGGTAAGTCCGACAGGCTCCTAGCTCTACATGGCAGTTATTCGCACCCAAAGAATAAGAAGAATACAGAGGTAGACATGCGCCGTTGGAATGGCTGGGGTGATGATAGTTACGTCAAAGAAGTATCCGACCATGGAGGTGCATTGATTCGCAGTATTATTGGCGAACCTGCTCCCCTGAAAGATGCAACTCTGGACAGTGTGATGGCCAGGGTACCGGCATCACGCCTGCCCCAGCACCCACTGATTGTTACCGCAGAAGAAGATCGTGTGCGACACGCTCGTGGTCAGAGCTTCCCCGACTGGCTGGCCATGCGCAGCGGCGACTTTGAATTTTTCCCCGATGGTGTGGCCTATCCGGAAACCAGTGCACAGGTCCGCGAGCTGTTAGAGTTTGCGGTTCAGCATGATTTCATTGTTATCCCATACGGTGGTGGTACCTCCGTCGCCGGTCACATTACGCCGCAGAAAAGCACGAAGGCCATTCTGACCATTGATATGGGTCGAATGAATCAATTGATGGATCTCAATGAAGAGAGCCAGATTGCCACCTTTGGTGCCGGTACTCCCGGCCCCCAGGTTGAAGCCCAGCTACAGGCTCGCGGTTATACGCTGGGCCATTACCCTCAATCCTGGGAGTTATCCACCATTGGTGGCTGGATTGCCTCCCGCTCCTCAGGCCAGCAATCGCTCCGTTATGGTCGTATTGAGCAAATGTTTGCCGGTGGTCGTATGGAAACCCTGCAGGGTACCCTGGACATACCATCAATCCCGGCCTCATCTGCCGGCCCTGATATCCGTGAAGTGACCATGGGTACTGAAGGCCGCATGGGTATCTTCACGGAAGTTAAGGTACGCGTACAACGGGCGCCTGAAGAAGAAAAGTTCATGGTGTGCTTCATGCCAAACTGGCAGGCGGGCAAAACCGTTGCGCGGGAAGTTGCCCAGCAGAAAATCCCTCTGTCCATGATGCGTGTCAGCAACGCCAAAGAGACGCGAGCCCATGCCAATTTAGGTACATCACTCAAGCAGTTTAAGCTACTGGATGGGTATCTGCGTTTTCGCGGACTGGATGATAATCGCTGCATGCTGACCTTTGGTGTTACAGGCTCTAAATACCAGAATAAAGTGGCCCTGAAGCAGCTTAAAAAGATTTTGAAAAAGCACGGAGGCGTTGGCGGAGCACTGGCCAACATCATGGGTACGATCTGGGCGCATGGTCGCTTCAAATTCCCCTATTTACGGGAAACCACCTGGGCGCAGGGCATCGCGGTTGATACGCTGGAAACCTCAACCGACTGGGGAAATATTGATGAACAGATGAGCCAGATGGAAACCACCCTTGAAAATGCGCTGAAAGACGACGGTGAGAAAGTCATGGTCTTTACCCACCTCTCCCATATTTACGGTCAGGGCGCGAGTATCTACACCACTTACTTCTTCCGCTGTGCCGACAGCTACGAAGCCACCCTGGAACGCTGGAAAAAGCTTAAATCCAAAACCTGTGAAGTCATTGCTCAAGGTCGTGCAACCATTTCTCACCAGCACGGTGTCGGGCGTGACCATGCCCTCTATATGCCGGTTGAAAAGGGTGAGTTAGGTATGCGGGTTATTAAAACGCTGGTGAAAGATTTTGACCCGGAAAAGCGACTGAACCCTGGTGTTTTACTTCAGGAATAACCCTCGCTTTACATAGCAAACCAGGAATGCAGTTTATGTGGCAAGAACAGTGGCAGGTAGGAAACCGGGATCGGTTACTGAAACATTTAGCAGACAATGCTGACCACCAGTGGGATATCGTTATCGCCGGTGGTGGTATCACCGGTGCCGGTATTGCCCGTGAAGCTGCCCGACGCGGCTTGAAAGTCCTGTTGGTTGATCGTCAGGATTTTGCCTGGGGTACCTCCAGCCGTTCCTCGAAAATGGTTCACGGTGGCCTGCGCTATATCGCTTCTGGTGATATTAAAACCACCATGCACTCCGTGTCGGAGCGAGAACGTTTGATGAAAGAAGCCCCGGGTCTGGTTGATCAGATGGGGTATCTGATGGCGCATTATAAAAGCGGATTTCCCGGACCATTTGTCTTTAATGTGTTATTGCGTATTTATGATTTTTTCGCTGGAAAGCGTTACCGCAAGTTTCATAAACGCCATGATTTCGAAAACCTGAGCCCTTTGATCAATGAACATGACCTGCTTGGTGGCACCCAGTTTGCCGATGCCGTCACTGACGACTCACGCTTAGTCATTCGAGTGCTTCGGGAAGCTCAGAAAGACGGAGCAACCGTTATTAACTACGTTGCTGTCGATTCTCTGATTAAAGAGAAGGGTCGAGTAATCGGTGCACAGTTGAAAGATGCAGAAACCGGTCAGTTGATGTCGGTGAACGCTAAAGTCGTTATTAATGCAACGGGGGCGTGGGGTGATGAGCTGCGGGGAGAACTGACGTCAGAGCGTCATATACGCCCTGCCCGAGGCAGCCATATTGTCGTGCCTGGCTGGCGACTGCCAGTCGCACAGGCTTATACCGCGATGCATCCGGATGATAAACGCCCGATTTTTATTTTCCCCTGGGAAGGCAGAACAGTAATCGGTACAACCGATCTGGACAATGGCGACATTGTTAACCACGAGGTTGCCATGACACGTAATGAGTTGGAATATTTGATGGCCGCAGTCAGATTCCAATTCCCGAAAGCCGAATTAACAGAGCAGGATATTATTTCTTCCTGGGCTGGTGTTCGCCCCCTGGTAAGCTCTGGCGCACTGAACCCTTCGAAAGAAAAGCGTGATCACAGTATCTGGAACGATAACGGTCTGGTGACCATCAGCGGCGGTAAGTTAACCACCTTCCGGTTGATTGCCCTAGATGTTTTACAGGCCGCTGAAGCGTATCTGCCGGGCGTTGATTTCAGTGATTCCGGTGCAGATATGTTTACTCAACATGAGCCCGCCACTTCTTTATTAAAACAACTACCTGATTATTTGCAGAAACGAATTCAAGGCCATTATGGAATGGACAGTAACCGTTTGCTGGAGCAGTCTAATCCAGATGAACTGGATGTTATTCCCGGTGCTCGAGCCCTATGGGCAGAGTTACGCTGGTCTGCGGGTAATGAAGCGATTGTTCACCTGGATGATCTCCTGCTGCGCCGAACACGCCTAGGCCTGCTGCTCGAGAATGGAGGTTTGATTTTTGAAGATAAAATCAAGGCCATTTGCAGCGAAGAACTTGGCTGGAGTGAACAAAAATGGCAGCAGGAAGTTGCCCGTTATCAATCGATCTGGAATACCTATTACAGCATTCCGCAATAGATAATCTTAGGGTGGAGATTAAGGGGGTTGCTTTCTGCCACTGCTGCTGCCCTCACTGTTTGGCTTTTGCTAACGGGGGCAGATATGTTGCTTGATACGTGTTGCTGGCCCTTTAATTGGAACCACGAAGAGCACTAAGAAAAGCTTTTCCTTTGTGCTCTTCGCGTGCTTCGTGGTTCAAAGAAATGAATGGATAGATGCTTAATGTCTACCGTAAGAATAGATATTCAACTCAATAATAAAAATACAAAAGTGAGTTCGTAGTGAGTAATTCAGAATATGTATTGGCAATCGACAATGGTACGCAAAGTATTCGCGCCCTGGTGTTTGACAGCGCCGGTAATGAGATAGCCAAAAGCAAAGTTGATCTGGAAGCCTATTTTTCACAGCATCCTGGTTGGGCAGAACAGCACCCCGAATACTATTGGCAACATCTTGGCGAAGCGTGCAAAGCGTTATGGGCTCAGGGTATTGTAACGCCCGATCAAATTAAGGGTGTGTCACTGACCACTCAGCGCTATACCATGATTAATCTGGATGAGCATAAAAAACCGCTGAGGCCTGCCATTATCTGGATGGATCAGCGCAAATCCGAACCAGAGAAGCCAGTTGGCGGTCTGTGGGGCCTATTGATTAAGGCCATCGGTCTGACCAGCCTGATTGAAGACTTGCGAGCCAAAGCGCGTGATAACTGGATCATGCAGCATCAGCCAGATGTATGGCAGAAAACCCGACACTATGTGAATTTATCGGGCTATCTGACCTATCAATTGACCGGTGAGATGAAAGACGCCTGTGGCTCAGTGGCTGGGTACCTGCCCTATGACTATCGTCGCCAGAAATGGGCAGGAAAGCGAGACCTGAAATGGAAACTGCTGGCAGCAAGACGGCACATGTTGCCAGAACTGGTGCAATCGGGAGAGCTGTTAGGCCATATCACGCCCGATGCCGCTGAACACACCGACCTGCCTGTTGGTTTACCGATGATTGCAGCATCGTCAGACAAAGCCTGCGAAGTACTGGGCGCAGGCGGTGTTGACCCTCATATCGGCTGTTTGAGTTTTGGCACTACGGCGACCATCAGCACGACAACGACCCGATACTTTGAAACCATCCCCTTCATTCCTCCCTATACTGCCGCAATGCCAAAACACTACAATACTGAAGTGATGATTTATCGCGGCTTCTGGATGGTCAGCTGGTTTAAAAATGAGCTGGCACAGGCTGAGCAGCGGAAGGCCAAAGAGCTGGGCGTCGAGCCCGAACAGCTGTTCGATGCCCTGTTAACTCAGGTGCCGCCAGGCTCAATGGGACTGATGATGCAACCTTACTGGTCACCTGGCGTACGACAGCCCGGACCAGAGGGTAAAGGGGCCTTTATTGGCTTTGGTGATGTTCATAAGCGAGCGCATATTTATCGTGCCATTCTGGAAGGACTGGCCTACGAATTACTTTCGGGAAAAGAGCAGATCGAAAAGCGCAGTGGTACACCGATTACACGATTAAGAGTCTCTGGTGGCGGTTCCCAGAGCGATGCAGCGATGCAGTTGACCGCGAATATTTTTGGCATGGAAGCCGAGCGCCCTCATACTTTTGAAGCGTCAGGTCTTGGGGCGGCGATCAATTGCTGCGTTGGCCTCGGTATTCATAAAAACTACGGTGAAGCCATCGATAAAATGACACGAATTGGCGATGTATTCGAACCGGATGTGCCCACAACACAGCTCTACGATCGTTTATACAACGAGGTTTATAAGAAGATCTATAAGCGTATGCAGCCGCTGTATAAATCGATTCGTGACATTACTGGTTACCCTAAACATTAGGCTCTATCAACATCATTCCGCCTGCATCACAGACTGTGATTCTGCCTTTGTCTGTTGCCGATAAGCCCTGGGGCTCTGCCCCATTTGTCCAACAAAAAAATGATTAAATGAACTTTGCTCACGAAAGCCCAGCCGCTGGCTGATCTGCATAAGACTCATCGTAGAGTATTTTAAATAATCACAGGCTTTTCTTAAGCGAACACGGGTCAAAACCTGTTGAAAGCTCTGACTCTCCTGCTTCAACTTACGTTGCAACACACGCTGAGAACACCCGAAGATGGCCGAAGCTTGCGATAAGCTCGGGTTATGAGCCAGACGCTGTTCCAGCAATTCCGTCAGTTGATCTGTCAATGAGAGGGTTACTGTACTATTTACCGGGTTCTGCCCCCCCCATCGACATTTTCTTCAATGGCCAGTCTAAAACATTTCGGGCAATCAGCAGGCTATTGTATGGCTGAGAAAACCGGCAGATTCCCTGACATAAAGCCTGATACTGTTTTTCAATATAACGCTCTGGCTTTGCATTCATAAACGTCATTTCACGTATGGGTAAAGACCGCCCGGTTAATGTCTGCGCTAATTGCACAATACCGGCCAAGACGTTTTCACTGACCAACCGTATTGCCGGGTGGTTTTGATAGCGGGAGCGCCATATTAATCGGATATCAGAACCTTCAGCTTGAACGCTGGAATCACCCAGCCTGTGCACCAGACGCTCCAGTGCCATGACCTGCTGCAATGCGTCGGCCAGTGTGTTGGACAAACCGAGAGCATCACCCAACAGGTCAAAACTGCTTAAATCAGCCAGCTGGCCACTGAGCAAGCCGATGTAGGGATCGTGGCACAACTCACTGGCCGCCTGCATAAATGCCAGGTAATCTCTGACATCCACCTTTTCTGGTGGGTTATACAGCCATAAATCCGCTTTTCCAATAGCATTGGCCAGGGCACTTAGTCGACCGCCCTTCTTCAGAAAAGCCACCAGCGTTGGCTTCAGATATACACCCAAAACAAATGCTTCAACGGTAGAGGCCTTTGTATCTGCCGTCCTTTCTTGCATGTACAAACGTCACCTAATGATCGCGATATAGCAATTTATTGTCGCAATAAAACAATATTATTCAACTCAACTGGCTTAGGCTAGGCTCTGTTGACATAAGTTTGCAGGCTCAGTGGCTCGTATAGTCGTTTTCCACAAGGTGGACTGGTACAGGCGTAGTGGTGCTACATCAAACCAGTCCAACGCAGCTGGAAGGCGGCTATACGAACCACCCTCCGGGCTCAAACCAGAGCTCCCGTGACGTCGTTGCAAGAACTTGAAATACATTGGTATTCCTGCGTTCTTACGCCTGATCACGAATGCTCTGGTTTGAGCTGAGCCAGCAACCTTATGTCAACAGAGCCTAGGCCTATAAAAATAACAATAACCGGATAACAGAATGACAACGGACACACTTGAGCCAACAACCGCTCACCATTCATCCATGGATAAAGAATGGTTAAGCAGCATCATTCAACCTATTGAACATTTTGAAGAAGCACGTCGGTATCGGGCAACACACACACGGCTTGAAGCCATGCGGTTGGCTGCGGAAAAGTTCAGAACCGACATGCTCAATAAACCCCAAGTTAAATTTTACCGCAGCATGGAGCTGATCCGTGTACCGTACCCAACCAAATACGCCTTTTTAAACTGCAATATCATTCCAATGCCCTTTATTCATATCTTGAACCGTTTATTCGTGGTTCAGGTAGATACTTCAGAAGGGCTGAAAACCATTCTACTCTCCCCATCTGATGCTGAAGCGAATGCAGAAACTCCTTACTTCAAGCGAATCACCAACAAAGCAGGACCGGCCAAAGATCTGTTGAAAAAATTCATCGCCCCACAAAGCAATACGGTGAATGGCTGTCTGGAACAGTTGGGTTTATTACCTGAAGATATTGATTTCATCAGTTATGACCATCTTCACACACAGGATTTACGTCAATGGCTGGGTGATGGCAATAAGCCCGGGCTGTTTCCCAATGCCCGCCTGTTAGTGATGAAAGACGAGTGGCAGTCGGCAAAAGCATTATTGCCACCACAAATCGACTGGTATTGCCCAAATGGTCTGGCGGGTGTTCCGGAAGAGAAAGTGATTCAGCTGGACAGTGACGTCATGATTGGTGATGGCCTGGCATTAATTAGCACACCTGGGCATACCGCAGGCAACCACTCGTTTGTGGCTCATACGCCAGAAGGATTAAAGGTAACCAGTGAAAACGGTGTTGGCCCTGATTGCTATGCACCGGAAAAATCCCGTATACCAGGCTTAAAAAAATACGCGCTACAAACCGGCATGGAAGTAATTTTAAACGGCAATACACTGGAAGGCGGGATGGACCAGTACATATCCATGGTTGTTGAAAAAACCATTGCCGGAACCCATCCGGTCTATCGTGATTTCCCCAATATGGCAAATTCATCCGAGCTGACCAGCTATTGGGGCTTTCCTGGCTATAAGCCAACAGCGGCCTATGGAGACCTTCACTTTGGAGCACTGACTAAAAAGTAATCATCCATTCACCATACAATAATCAAAAAAGGTTTCCTCATGGATGTATTCTCACCCTGGCAGGGATTTCATAACGACCCATGGTTCTGGCAGTTCCCCATGGCAACCCTGATCATCAGTATGGCGTCGTTTCTAACCGTAGCCACCCCGTGGACCATTATTGCCTGGCTCGATCCCAGGTCGATGCGCAAATATAAAATCCAGCAAAAGCCGTTTGAATTTAAAAAATATTTCTGGCCCTCCATTGCCCGCATCATCATCAATAATGTCATTCTGGCCGGGTTATTAGTGGTCACCTGGCCACTGTTAAAACTGACCGCGGTGCATAATGGAGAACTGCCCTCCTGGTACATCATCATCGCCCAGCTGTTGTTCTTTGTGTTTCTGGACGACTTTTTATATTACTGGATGCATCGCTACATGCATGAAAACAAGTGGCTGTTAAAGCATGTGCACAGCGTCCACCATCGCATTCGCAACACCTGTGGTATTAATGGTAATTACATGAACTGGCTGGAGTATGTATTGACGGCCGGACTGACTCTGGTGGGACCTATTCTATTAGGTGCTCATATTTATGTTGTCTGGATCTGGGTTGTTATTCGTCAAATGGAAGGTGCTGATGGCCATATCGGCTACGATGTACCGTGGAATCCGGCACACCTTTTCCCGGTTTACAAAGGTCCCGTTTACCACGATTTCCACCATGCAAAATTCAAAGGCAACTACGCCGGCTTTCTGCCTTACCTGGATGAATACCTGGGCAAAACGCATATCCCAGCCTATCTACGCTATTTGAAAGGTCGTAAAGCAGGATTAACGGCTCAGCAGATCGAACAGCAGGAAATTGAACTCAGAAAATCACAGCGTAAAAGAACATGCAGGACAGTTTCTGTGGGTAAGCCAACACACAGCTCTGCAGAGTTCTAAAGGGACAAAAAAGGCTGCGCCCAATCAGTGGGGTGCAGCCTCTCAACCATTCAGAGAAACTCAAGCCCCCACCACCTCTCCTGTCTGCTGATCATTGGTTTGAACCGCATCCTTTGAACTCAGCAGCCTTGGACCTCGCATTAAGAACAGCACAATCCAGACACAGATACTGAAATAACCCGAATGCCAGATCAGAAAACCAACACCGCCCCACTCACTTAGATTCTTCGTTTCATTGACCACCAACAACGCATCTTTAACGGCCTGCAAGCTGACATTGAATTGGTAGTTCCCCTGTCGCAGGTTTTCCAGCACATGAGGCCAGTACTCGATCGGCAGATGATAAAATACTGAATAACTGCAATAACCAGCCAGCCAGATAACGTTTAACCAGACAAACGGTTTCAGCAATCTTAACTCTGCAGCACTGCGATCACTTTTTAAAACGGCGCACAACTGCTTGATGGCTAATGGGAAGATAGATAGAAAAGCCATTCCCCAGAGCGTCTCTTCAATCGCAAACAAAACCTCGAGCTTGGTAATTAATGCGGTGGTGGCAAAAAACTGGGCAGTGAAAATGCAAAGGAAGAGAAATTTAGGTGCCCGACTGACAAGCACACTTAAGAGATGCTGTTTTCCTGCCGGGTAGAGCCCTAAATCCCGGCTTGTGCGCAACATGGCAAACATAAATAGCCCGGCAAAAGACAGCTCTGCAAAGAAGGCCAGGCTGCGAATAAACAACGAACTGTTCGCCAGACTGTCAAACCACGCCAGTTGCTCTAAATAGCTGGACACAAAAACAGAACGATACAGTGCAACCGAAACAAAGATCATTCCCATCAACCTCATCACCCGCAGATAGGGAGTATTATCTGCACCACCACCTTTTTGGCGAAAAAATGAGACAGCGACAATAAGGTTAATTGCATTGATAAAAACCAGTACGCTCCACCAATTCCACGCCCATGTCCATTCGGTACTTTCTATCATTATGAACCCTGTCACTTTAACCAGAGCGCTTTGAACAGAGCTTCCGGTATTTTTATTATTATTTTTCAATTGAGAAAACAGGTGGTCTTATAAATTACTGAGAACAGACTCCCAGAATTTATCTTTATAAACCCAACAGGTAACCATAATACGACTGAGGATTTTTATTACAAGCTACCTGTAATACAAACAGTCACAGCCGTTTGAATTCAAAGTGATATGAACAAAGAAAGGTAGATTAAAAGAAAGATCACTGGTCGGCGTGGAGAGATTTGAACTCCCGACCCTTTCGTCCCGAACGAAATGCGCTACCAGGCTGCGCTACACGCCGAAGCCATTGCTATTCTAGACATGCAGATAAACCTGTCAACAAAACAAGAAAGAATTCAGTGAAGTTTTGCAAAGAGAAAAAAGAAAGGAAAAATGGTCGGGGTAGAGAGATTCGAACTCCCGACATCCTGCTCCCAAAGCAGGCGCGCTACCAGACTGCGCTATACCCCGTAAGACGACGCCTATCATATTGTTTTTGACTGATAAGTCAACAGTCAGGTATACAAAATGTTTAACTTTTAGCCTTTTCAACCAATAGACGCTGATAGAGTTCAGACATGGGTTGATCAAACAAAACAAACACCACCTTTTGAGGAAACTCATGGCCAACCAACCACGGCCACACCTCATTCAGTGCAATAGTAGCGGCCTCCTGATGAGGGTATCCATAGACTCCACAACTGATCGCTGGAAATGCCAGCGCCCCTAACCGTCGGTTCGAAGCTTCATCGAGAGCATTCCGATAACAGGCGCGTAGTAAGTCAGGCTCACCGGCATTGCCACCCTGCCAGGATTGGACCAACCGTATGAAAAACATACCTTGATGGCAGATGAAATGCCTGCGTTATCCGCACTTCACCGGTTGGACAGCCACCAACCTCACGACAGACAGCCAGAAGTTCGGGGCCGGCAGCCCGATGAATAGCACCATCAACGCCACCACCCCCAAGCAGACCTCTGTTGGCCGCATTGACAATAGCATCCACTGCTAATTCGGTTATGTCCCCCTGAATAATGTCAATGCGGTCTTTCATGGTCACCTCTCCTTTACCTTACATTCCTCAGCTTGCGACACTTTTTCAGTGTTTCAGCAATCAGGAATGCCAGTTCCAGTGCCTGATCGGCGTTCAGGCGTGGGTCACAGTGGGTATGATAACGATTGCCCAGATGATCTTCAGTCACAGCATGGGCACCACCAACACACTCGGTCACATTCTGCCCGGTCATTTCAAAGTGAACACCACCGGCATAGGTCCCCTCAGCACGATGCACAGCAAAGAACTGCTCAACTTCCGAAAGAATTTTTGATACTTCCCGGGTTTTAAAACCATTACCAGCCTTGTAGGTGTTCCCATGCATCGGGTCACAACTCCAGAGCACATTGCGTCCTTCACGCTGAACGGCTTTCAGCAGTGGCGGCAGGCCTTTCTCCACATTATCAGCCCCCATGCGAACAATGACGTTCAATTTGCCAGGAATGTTGTCCGGGTTGATCAAGTCAATCAGCCGAATCAGGTCATCCGGTGGAAGTGTCGGGCCAGCCTTCAGGCCAATAGGGTTTTGAATACCGCGAACAAACTCAACATGACCACCATCCACCTGGCGGGTTCGATCACCCACCCAGAGCATGTGGGCGGAGCAGTCATACCAATCACCAGAAAGGCTATCACGGCGCGTTAACGCCTGCTCATAAGGCAGCAGCAATGCTTCATGGGAAGTATAAAACGCCGTCTCACGAATAGTGGATGAATGCTCTGCAGAAATGCCACAGGCCTTCATAAAGTCCAGCGTTTCATCAATCCGGTCAGCCATATTGCTATACTGATCCGATTGAGGGCTGTTGGAGACAAAGTCGAGATTCCAGGCATGGGCCTGCTCAAGGGAAGCTAATCCACCCTGAGCAAAAGCACGCAGCAGATTTAACGTTGATGCCGCTTGATGGTAGGCCTGCAGCATTCTCTGCGGGTCAGGATCTCTGGAAGCTTTGGTAAACTCAGTGCCATTAATGATATCGCCACGATAGATAGGCAGCTCAACACCATTGATGGTTTCTGTCCCAGAGGTTCTTGGCTTGGCAAACTGACCAGCCAGGCGCCCTACCTTGATCACCGGGCAAGCCGCACCAAAGGTGAGTACCACCGCCATCTGCATCAGTACTTTAAAGGTGTCCCGAATATTGTTGGCAGAGAACTCCAGAAAGCTCTCGGCACAGTCGCCGCCCTGCAGCAGGAAAGCCTTACCCGCAGTAGCCTCGGCCAGACGGTTTCTCAATTCATTCACTTCACCCGCAAAAACCAAGGGTGGCATTGCAGCAAGTTCCTGCTCAACCCGGATCAATTTTTCCTGGTCGGGATATTCTGGCAGCTGGAGTAAGGGCATATGCCTCCAGCTATCAACATTCCATGAATTCATTAAGTCACCAGCTCTTTTACGCTCTTTGAAAATGGCCATTCTACCTGAATAAAATCATCAAGGCTCTGACGTTTTCCCATGAGTAATTATGGAAGATACATGCAGAAATATCGGTTATTAACTGAACATGAAACTTTACAACTCACCCTGGGTTTGTTATAAGTTTCGACCTAATCGAAATACGTAACTATACTAACAACCATGAATTTCTTACTGCTCTCCATGATTACCATGAAACTCGGCAAAATTATGATGCGCCGAGGGGGTCATCGTGGATAGCTGAAAAGCAGAAACGAGCCCCCGCACCCTAACCGGTCCGGGGGCTTTTTTATGAGCATTCAAGCTGAAAGGAAACGAGAGTATGAGTGAGTTGAATCTTCGACTGATCGCCACCGGTGACCCAAGCAGTCTGGAACAAATTCTACAGTGCAGCAGCGAGAACGGGCTGCACCTGAAAAGTTTTGCTGCCGAGTTGAATACACAAAAAAATCAGTACGAAATCAAAATGTGCGTTTGTGGTTTTTCCAGCCAGCACCAGATTGTTGGCAGACTGGCTCAGCAGGAATACATCCGCGAACTGAGCCCGGTCAAACCCCGTGGATTACTCTGAATGATAAGTATCTATTGACCTTTGGCGACAGGGTGCTGAGGGTCTGTTATCCACTCACTCCAGGAACCGGGGTAAAGCGTTGCGCCTGACAGGCCAGCATACTCCATGGCAAAAATATTGTGGCAGGCGGTTACTCCGGAACCACAGTAGAAGACCGGCCGGGAATCTTCGCCAACCAGCGACGTAAATATTTCTCGCAAATGACCCGCCGACAGAAAGCGGCCATCTTCACCCAGATTTTCCGTGAATGGATGACATACAGCGCCAGGAATGTGGCCAGCAACCGAGTCCATGGTTTCTTCTTCCCCACGGAACCGCTCATAGGCTCTGGCATCAATCAATTTGTGTGCCTGACCATTTCCTTTCGCATCCATTTCAATCAGCAAATCTGTTGCTGAAATTGTTGGCATATGCCCCATTGAGAACATACTCTGGCTTTCTACCACCTCACACACATCAGTCGTCACAGGGTAGCGGCCTGCCTGCCAGGCCTTCATACCACCATGCAGAATCATGACCTGAGAGATCCCTGCCCAACGCAACAGCCACCAGGCTCTTGCCGCCATCGCATGCCCACCATCGTCATACACAATAACCTGAGTCTGTTGATCCACCCCCCAGCGCCGGAGGGTTGCCTGCCAGTCCTCCTGCTCTGGTAGCGGATGCCTGCCGGTTGTGCCCGGTTCAATCAAGCCAGAGAGATCGGCTTCAAGGTCGGCATAGAGGGCTCCAGGAATATGCCCCTGATCATACATCACCCGCCCCATCTTCGAATCGGCAAGACTGAACCTTGCATCCAGCACAACCAGATTCTTATCCTTTAACAGGGTTGCCAGCATTTCCGGCTCAATCAACAAGGGCATCTGTTTACCTCTGTCAGGCAGACGGCCATTAACACATCATAATGAAACATTTATGACTGCTTAAATTTGTTTAAATACAGTAAGAAAATGCTGAATCCTTTGCAAGAAGTCTTGATAGGGCTGGAGAGAGGAAAATGAAAGCTGCTGCACCCATGCAGTCGTGCATTGCCAGCATACAGTACATTCCTTCATTTACTGGCAATTGCTCCTGCATTGCCTGCATACAGTACATCCATGTACATAAAAAAACCCACCAGCAAAGCTGGTGGGCTCACATCCATGTGATAAGTGCAATCCATGCACGATTTACGTTATCAGCACACTTTCCATGGCAATAGCAGTGATCACGCTGAAAAGTGTGAGATATATCTCACTTTGATCATTGAGTCGCCTGAGACTTATCGACAATTTTGCCATCACGTATCACTTTTTCTGAAAGCAAGTCACTCAACTTACCATCATCGGGCTCAATCAGGATAATTCTTGTTTCTTCTGATGACTCATCAAACTCCATATCTGGAGCGAAGGAACTCTCTTCAGCCGGAGTTTCTACAATTTCCTCTTGAATCGAAATCACATCCGACACCGGCAATACTTTTGGTTCATCATTTTCGGCAAAGAACAGCCAACCTGCCGCACAGATGACCAGAAGAATCCCCCCCACTAATACAACCACCTTTTTACTCATACCTGCCCTCTCCAGCACCCACCGGAAGTTACCAATATCTGATTAGAGCGCCAATGTACAAAGTTGCAACCCATCACTCAAGCCTTCATTCCAAGCCCTCCTCAACCGATAGGAATAAAAGGATCGAAAAGAAGGAATAGGCCTTTGGGACAACTTATTAAGTTTATTCTGGTCAGTATTCTGGCAAGCGCCATACATCTGGACATTCTACATCTTCTGGTCACGAATGATGTTTTTTTACCACTCAGAGCCAATGTTGCAGCCTTCCTGCTGGCCATGATAGTCAACTACTACGGCCACACCTTCTGGACGTTTAATCACAAAAAGCACGGTTTTCAGCGCAGCCTCACCCGGTTCGTGGCCGTTCAAATTGCTGGGGGCATGCTTAATCAATGGTTGTTTTATATGGCTTTGACCCGAACCGATCTGGACTATTTATGGGCCAGTGGTGCTGTGCTCGTCATTGTATCGCTGGTGATGTTTATTCTGAGCAAGTATTGGGTGTTTCGCTAAGGCACTATCCTGAAGGGCCTGACTTCCCCCTAATTGACCGGATAGCTGTCACTGCGGACCATCATCGGGTGCTTATCACTGAGAGGCTGAAAGCCAAAACGCTCAAAGAAAGGGATCCGCCCCGTTGCTGGCCAGAGATGGACAATCTGGATCTGCCGCTGATCACACCACTGGACGGCAGCTTCCATTAAAGCTGAACCTACTCCTTGACTGCGGTGATCTTTATCCACTAGCAGGTCATAGATGCAGCAGTAACGGACATAATCACTCTGCAGCCTGACAACGCCTGCCAGCTTTTCTTCAATGCTTACCTGAAACCAGCAACTGCTGGCATAAATAGAATGCTGCAAAGCTTCTAAACTGGCGAGATTCGTCCACCCTGCCTGTTGGTATAATTCTGCCAGTTCTTTCGAGGTGGGAGCTAAACACTCAATGTTCACAGGGTTCGAGTCCTGTTTTTTGTGATTGTTTAGTAATTGTAGGAGGAATAGCTTAGCCAGACACAATTTCAACCAACACACGACATCAGGATGGGGCCAAAGCCCCATCCAAGTGGATTATGGCATTCTTACAACACGAGTCGTGCCACCCTGAGTCAGAATCTTAACCGTATCACCGACCTGTAAAGGGGCTTTTGGATCAGCTTGCTGAACCACTGAGATGTATTTGCCACTGTCGAGCCGGATGGTCATTTCAATGCCCTGCTGAGTGGTCAGCTCTTTCTCCGCCATATTACCCAGCACACCACCGGCAACACCACCAAGAATCGCAGCAATATCACTGCCTTTACCACCACCCACACTGGAACCGGCAATACCACCAATGGCCGCACCCGCCACTGTGCCGACTGCCCCCTCTGTGCCTTCCAGCTTTACATGCTGCAGCTCGGAAATAGTGCCAAAACTGACCTGTTGAATGCGGCGGGCTTCACGACTTGAATACGTTGTCCCCGTACTGTCAGTCATACAACCTGACAACAAGACCATAAACGTGATGGGTAATATGACCCAAAAGCGTCTCACACTCATGACTTCAACTCCTTAAATCTGAGTAACTATAGTACCTGATAGCGAGATGTTTGTGACTGAAGCCATATTTATGGAAAGTAAAATCGGGTAAAGGTTTAATCAGAGCAAGCGTAAAATGCGCTGAACTGTTCTTGTTAAACGTTAGCGAGCCTTTTCCCGAAGCTCAATGGACTCAACTGTTTCAGGAGCAAAACGCCCCCCAGACATTGCACGCTCATCTGCTTCCTTAAACTCCAGAAGATCCACGTCACTAGCATACTGACTTTTTGGGGAAGAAGAATGAATAGGGGTAGGCAGCTTCTCACGATGAAATATGATATCTGTCAAATGAGCTGGATTGCTTCTATCCTGATGGTCTGCATTAACAACATTCTCTTCCTGAATATCAGGCAATTCCTCACCTTTCAGCGTCAAAGCCTTATTTTCATTCGATGATACTTGGCCAGCAGCTTTAGAACTTATCTCCGGCTGATGTGTTATAACGGGTACCGAATCATCTTCATCCAAAGTGTGGGTACATTCGGCCCATCTTATGGTCTGCTCTTGTCCGCTGAAAAGGTCCACGCAATCATAAATGCACCTAAGGACACTGCAACAAAGCCCATCTCCCGAAGGCCGCCCCATGTTCGCAAGAGAGATTATCTCTTGACGCTTTTCTTCACACGCCAGACATACCCTCCTTTCCTGCAGCTGTTTTAACTCCGCAACAGAATCGACACAACTGGAAGGAAGAGTGTTTTGCGAGGGTTCATGATGGACTGATTTTCTCAGGTCCCATTTACCGGGTATTCCCTCCCACTCATCACGACCTTCATATCCGAACCCTCCCTTCTTGCCTGAATTGAGCTCCGTTATTATTTCACTAATAATATTTATTCCCACAAGACAAGCTCTCTGATGACTTACAATTTAAAGACAACATCCTTACAAAACAGTTCATCAGAACTTTTCCCACCTTGATGGAGAAACAAAAAAAAGCTGGCCTCTCAAAAGAAAAGCCAGCTTGATTTAAAATAGGAAAAGCATTTTTCCTTTAACTCACCCAGACCCGGGCGTTTCGGAACATTCTCATCAACGGAGCATCTTCACCCCAGTGATCAGGATGCCAGCTGTTCTGAACGCTACGGAATACACGCTCAGGATGCGGCATCATAATAGTTACCCGACCATCGGCAGAGGTCAGGCCTGTGACCCCCTGAACCGAGCCATTGGGGTTGTATGGATAACGGGTGGTGGGTTTACCCTGGTTATCTACAAACTTCAATGACACCTGACCACTGGCAGTCAACCGGTCAAGGTGTGACGGATCAGCAAACTCTGCATGCCCTTCCCCATGAGCAACAGCAATCGGCATACGAGCACCATCCATCCCCTGGAAAAAGATTGAACGGCTCTTCTGCACTTCAACCATAGCCACCCGGGCCTCAAACTGCTCAGACTGGTTGCGTACAAAGTGTGGCCAGTATTCAGCACCAGGAATCAGGTCATGAAGGTTGGAGAGCATCTGACAACCATTACATACACCTAAAGCAAAGCTGTCCCTGCGATCAAAGAAACGGGCAAACTGATCACGGGCCTGTTCATTAAAGAGGATGGACTTGGCCCAGCCTTCACCAGCGCCCAGAACATCGCCGTAAGAGAAACCACCACATGCAGCCAGACCTTTGAACTCATCCAATGCGCGACGTCCAGAAAGGATGTCACTCATGTGAACATCAACGGTCTTGAAGCCAGCCCGGTCGAACGCCGCTGCCATTTCCACCTGTCCATTGACACCCTGCTCGCGCAGAATGGCCATGGCCGGGCGGACACCGGTATTGATATAAGGAGCAGACACATCCAGAGAGATATCATAAGGCAGGGAAGCGTGCAGGCCGTCATCCCGATCATCCAGAAGGTTATCGAACTCTTGTCGTGCACATTCAGGATTATCACGCAGAGCCTGAATCCGATAACTGGTTTCTGCCCACCAGCGCTGGAACTTCACTCGGCTTTCACTCACCAGCTCGGCACCATTAAACCGGAACGATACCCTTTGCCCTGAAGCCAATGTACCAATGGTATGAGAACAGGAAGCCAGCCCATGCTGGGCCAGAATGTCTTTAACAGCCCCTTTATCTTTATGACGCACCTGAAGAACGGCACCCAGCTCTTCATTAAACAGTGCTGGCAGCAACATTGATTTATTACCCGCCAGCTTGTCCAGATCAATAGCAATACCCGTATGCCCGGCAAAGGCCATCTCAATCAGGGAGGTAAACAGGCCACCATCAGAACGATCGTGATAAGCCAGGAGCAGATCTTTACCCATCAGCTCCTGAATCGCGTTAAAGAAGCCTTTCAGGTCTTCTGCCGAATTAACATCCGGTGCCGTATCGCCCATCTGGCCATACACCTGGGCCAGTGCTGAGCCACCGAGTCGGTTATGATCCCGACCAAGGTCAATCAGCAGCAGATCGGTATCACCCTGGTCAGTTCTCAGTTGAGGGGTCAGTGTCTTGCGAATATCCTGAACCGGAGCAAACGCTGAGATAACCAGAGACAGTGGTGAAGTAACACTCTTATCTTCACCCTTTTCCTGCCACTGGGTTCTCATGGACATGGAGTCTTTACCCACTGGAATCGCAATACCCAGTGCTGGGCATAGCTCCATACCCACTGTTTTAACCGTTTCAAACAGGTTTTCATCTTCACCCGGATGGCCCGCAGCAGCCATCCAGTTTGCTGACAGTTTAATATCGCCGATTTTCCCAATACGGGCAGCGGCAATATTAGTAATCGCTTCACCAATCGCCATACGACCCGAGGCGGGTGCATTAATCAAAGCAACGGGAGTCCGCTCTCCCATCGACATGGCTTCACCGGTATAACCTTCAAAAGCTGTCGCAGTGACCGCACAGTCAGCAACAGGCACTTGCCATGGACCTACCATCTGATCACGATTAACGAGGCCGGTAATAGTTCGATCTCCAATGGTGATCAGGAAGTTCTTACTGGCTACCGATGGCAGCTTTAAGACCCGCTCCATTGCTTCACGAAGGCTGACATCATTGAGATCAAGCGCATCACGCTCAAATGACTGTCGATGAATCTCCCGATGCATTTTGGGCGGTTTACCCAGAAGCACATCCAGAGACATATCAACAGGATGGTTTTCAAAGTGGCTGTCTTCCAACAGCACCCGCTGCTCTTCAGTTGCTTCTCCAACGACCGCATAAGGACAACGCTCTTGCTGACAGATCGCTTCGAACCTTGAAAGGTCCTCGGCAGCCACAGCCATCACATAGCGTTCCTGTGACTCGTTACACCAGAGCGCAAGAGGTGACATTCCGAGTTCGTCATTATTAATGGCGCGCAGCTGGAAGTGACCACCACGACCACCATCACTCACCAGCTCAGGGAGGGCATTGGAAAGACCACCGGCACCCACGTCGTGAATAAACGCAATAGGGTTCCTGTCACCCTGCTGCCAGCACCGGTCAATGACCTCCTGACAGCGACGCTCCATTTCCGGGTTATCACGCTGTACGCTTGCAAAGTCCAGGTCTTCCTGCCCTTCACCCGATGTCATGGAGGAAGCAGCTCCCCCCCCCAGACCAATCTGCATGGCAGGGCCACCCAGTACAATCAGTTTGGCACCTACTGGAATATCGCCCTTTTCAACGTGCTCCGCTTTTATATTGCCAAGACCACCCGCCAGCATGATGGGTTTGTGATAACCACGCACCTCATATCCGGCAGCGCCTTTTACGCTGGCTTCAAAAGTACGGAAGTAACCACAGAGATTAGGTCGACCAAATTCGTTATTAAAACCAGCGCCACCTAATGGACCATCAATCATGATATCCAGAGGGGAAACAATGCGTTCCGGTTTTCCGTAGTCCTGCTCCCAAGGCTGCCTGTAACCTGGAATGTTCAGGTTAGAGACAGTAAATCCCGTCAGGCCGGCCTTGGGCTTTGAACCTTTACCGGTCGCACCCTCATCACGGATTTCACCACCAGAACCGGTAGCAGCGCCTGCCCATGGCGCGATCGCAGTCGGGTGATTATGGGTTTCTACTTTCATGAGGATATGAATGTCTTCCTCATTGAAACCATATTCACGACTATCACTGTTGGGGTAAAAACGACTGGAATGAAAACCTTCGATAACCGAGGCATTATCTTTATAGGCTGACAAAACCCCTTCACTGTGCATGGCGTGGGTATTACGGATCATCTTGAACAGGGAAAGGTCCTGTTCTTCTCCATCAATACTCCAGGATGCATTAAAAATTTTATGCCGGCAGTGCTCGGAATTTGCCTGAGCAAACATCATCAACTCAACATCCGTCGGATCTCTCTCCAACTTCTGATAGCTGTCCACCAGGTAATCAATTTCGTCATCAGCCAGTGCCAGACCAAGGGACTGGTTGGCAGCAACAAGCATATCTCTACCACCTTCCAGTACCGAGACGGTAGTCATTGGAGCCGGTTCTGCTTCCGCAAACAGCTTGGGAATATCGCACTCATCACGGAGTACAGCCTGGGTCATCCGGTCATGCAGCGCTTCAATAATCAGACCTTCCTGGTCTTCAGTGAGCGGAGTATCAGCAAAAACAACGAAGCGAATTCCTCGCTCAATACGCTGGATCATGCTCAGCCCACAGTTATGGGCAATATCCGATGCCTTACTGGACCAGGGAGAAATTGTTCCGGGACGGGGAACCACCAGAAATTCTGCCTGCGTGGCAAAACCTTCGGGTTCGGTCTGTGGAATCTTAGGGCCGTATGTCAGAAGTCTGGCCAGAATATCAGCCTGTCTGTCATTTAACCCTTCCTCACACAGCGACTGGATTTTGACATAATGCTGGAATTCAGCAACAACACAGGAGATCTCTGGCACTCTGCTCTGCAACTGAGCAAGCAGCTTTTGACTGCGGAACTGGGAAAGTGCAGGGGCGCCACGCAGTATCAGCATGTTCTGGTCTGTCCTCGGGCCAATTAACAGCTATGAGGAGCTACAGCCTGGATGAGCAAATAATAATAAACATCAGAAAGCCGGCATAGATGGCCACTTCCTGATTGGATTACAAGCCAGTCCTTATGCTACAGCCTCTCAACTCAGGGGGAATGATCAAAGGCTGCCTATAATAATCGAAACCAGCCTTCGGAAACCAGCAGTCATAGGCCATTTATGGCGCTATTTTTCCACAAAAGGCTGCTTTCTTTTCTCCTCACGCCTCTGTTGTCGTCGAAAACGGAAAAAATCGCTGATCATCTCACTGCATTCGCCCTGAAGAACACCTCCGGTAACCTCAACACGATGATTCATCTGGGGTTGTTCAAGTACCCTGGCAGCACTGTGCACGGCTCCGGCCTTCGGCTCGGCCGCACCGTAAATCAGGCGTCGAATCCGACTATGGACAATGGCTCCCGCACACATGGTACAGGGCTCCAGTGTGACATAGAGATCACAATCCACCAGCCGGTAATTCCCGATGGCTCTTGCAGCAGACTGAAGTGCCAGAATTTCGGCATGGGCAACCGGGTTGCAGGATGAAATCGGCTGATTACAGGCCCGGGCTATAATCTGACCATCTTTAACCACCACGGCCCCAACAGGAACTTCACCCAGATTACGGCCTTTATCAGCTTCCAGCAGAGCTTCTTTCATCCAGACAGCGTCATCAATCACAAACTGTTTACCAAACCAAATTAATAGCCTTAAATGATTTTGTATACTGAAGTAAAGCATCCGGATTTTCATCCATTGATTCTGATTTTTTTTGAAGCTTTTTATGAAATGCGTCAATCAGCCGATTAAATCTATGGATTTTTTTTACATGCGGAATGTCTGAGCTATATATAGTGTCTAAGCTATAAATAGATTATCAAAAATAAATTGCTTCTATTATGAAAAATAAATCAGTGGAGGGAAGGGCCTGATGTCTTTCAAGCAGAATGTAGAACAGCATCTACAACACTTTGCCCAGAGCATCGGTCTGGGAGAACTCAAACTAAACGAACATGATGCCTGCGGCCTGTGTTTTGACGATACATTAATCGTTAACATGGAGTATCTGGAGGATGATGAAGCACTGGTGTTTGTCGCTTCTGTTCGACCAATGATTACCCATGACAGCCCGGAAAAAACCGCTCTGCTGGAAAAGATGTGCTCTCTGAACCTCCAACACCATAGCATGCAGGGGGCATTTCTGGCGTTAAACCATGATAAAACTGAAGTGCTGTTAATTCGTTCTCTTCAGGCTTCCTGTGATTATGGTTTATTTGAATCAACTCTGGAAAAGTTTGTAAACACCCTCGAATGGTGTGTCAGTGAACTGGATGAATCCAAGCAGGAGCAGGCCTCTTCAGCTAAAACATCACCGTCTCCTCAAAGCGGTCCAGGAGGCGCTCCCGGTGGCCCTGGTGATATGGGAATGATGGTATAACCAACAACATCTCAATCCTCATAAAACTCAATATAAAGAAGGGTTTCCACAACCCTTCTTTTATTTCCTGCCCCTCTGCCTACACTTATTTTATCAGCTCCATTTCAGCTCGAAATCATCAGGCCGAAAAGAATGTAAGAAGCCTGTATTTGAACCGGGAGCCTTTATCCAGTTTTTAATCACGCCTTGAGTAGAAGAACTATACTCCGTCGCGTCTGGATAATTACTCCATACTGCCAAAAGTGAAGTGCTGCACTCTTCAGCCATGAAAATGGGAAGGATCTCAAAAGCAGCATTTCCAGAGAAAGAAAAATAATGGAGGCATCAAGTTGGCTCAAGCGTTTAACTATCTGACCAGTGCACTTCAGGGCACTGTCGAAAGTGGCAGGCTGATAGACATCCGTGGGCGTGTCACCGAAGTCCAGGGAATGATCATCAAAGCTGCTGTACCTGGAGTGAAAATTGGTGAACTCTGTCAGCTGGTATCTCCCAATAACCCTGATGACAATGATCGGAACTCATACGCTGAAGTGGTGGGCTTTCAGGGGCATGAAACGGTGCTTGCCCCCCTCGGGGAAATCATGGGTATTTCCTCAACCACCGAAGTTATACCCACAGGCAAAGTACATCATGTGGCTGTAGGGCCTCACCTTCTGGGTCATGTACTGGATGGAATGGGCAACCCGCTGAACCCGGACGCATTTAAAGGTATTGAGCCTGAAGCTCATTACCCCGTTTATGCCGACGCCCCTGACCCTATGACTCGACGAATTATCGACCACCCTATCCCCTTGGGGGTTAAGGCTATTGATAGCATTCTGACTTGTGGCGAAGGTCAAAGAATGGGGATATTTGCCGCGGCTGGCGGTGGTAAGAGTACGCTGTTATCGATGCTGGTTAAAGGTGCTGAGGTGGATGTTACGGTCCTGGCCCTGATCGGTGAACGGGGACGTGAATTACGTGAATTTATTGAGCACGACCTGGGTCCTGAAGGGGTCAAAAAATCCGTCATTATCGTAGCCACATCCGATAAATCATCCATGGAACGTTCAAAAGCGGCCTATACCGCCACGGCAGTTGCTGAATACTTCCGGGATAGAGGCAAACGAGTGCTTCTGCTAATGGACTCGGTGACTCGATTTGCCCGTGCCCAACGTGAAATTGGTCTGGCAGCAGGTGAGCCGCCAACCCGTCGAGGCTTTCCTCCTTCCGTGTTTGCCACGCTCCCCAAACTCATGGAGCGCACAGGCATGTCCGATGTTGGCTCAATCACTGCACTCTATACGGTGCTGGTTGAAGGCGATGACATGACAGAGCCGGTAGCCGATGAAACCCGATCGATTCTCGATGGCCATATTATTCTCTCCAGAAAGCTCGCCGCTGCTGGTCAATTCCCCGCCATTGATGTTCTGGCCAGTGCCAGCCGGGTTATGAATGCAATTACTACACCTGAGCACCGTGCTGCGACAACCAAAATACGCCAATTGATGGCCAAGTACGATGAGATCGAGTTACTTGTCAAAGTGGGTGAATACAAACAGGGCGCTGATCAAGTAGCCGATGAAGCAATACATAAGATTGAGGCGATCAGAACATTCCTGAAGCAGAGAACCGACGAACTGATGCCCTTTGATCAGACCATTCTTCAACTCCAACAACTAGCAGAATATTAAGATTATGCTCAAGGAGTTGCTGAAAGTTAAAAATATACGCGAGCAAACTGCCGAGCGTGAAGTGAAGCTGTGCGAACAGGAACTGGAGCTTCGAAGACAGGAAGTCATCAAGAGACAGCAGGAAGTCGAACAACGCAAGCAGGATTTGGAAGACTATATCCTGTGGCGCAGTCAAGAAGAGCAGCGACTATACGATAATATTATGAACACCAGTATTCAGCAGCATGATCTGGATCGATTGAAACAGAAAGTCGCCATATTACGTGAGAAAGATGCGTCAATGGAGCAGGCAATTTCAGAAGCAGAGCAGCGGGTCGTAGAAGCAGAACAACAGGTGACAGAAGCAGAGCAGCTGCTTGAGATAGCAAAGCAGGCTCACTATAAGGCCAAGCTCGCTGTGGAAAAGTTTGAAGAGTTCTGCAAGGTGCAGGACGAAGAGGCTGAAAAAGAAGCCAAACGTCTTGAAGACCTGGAAATGGAAGAATTTACCGTTAAATCCAAGGAATAGGAGTCTATCATCATGTCGACACAAGGCTTGAATCAAAGTGGCAATACCCAATCAACCCCTCCTACTCAGCAACAGGACTATAACCAGCAGAGCCGTAAAGTTTCAGAAAGACAGGCCGGTGACTTTGCTGAACGAATGGCAAAAGAGAAGCGGGAAAAAGAGAAAAAGGCCGGAGGTGAAAAGGACCAGAGTCTTGAGAGCTTGATGGCAGAACGAAGCAAGAGCTCTAAAGACGCCATAAAAGGCCGCCAGGAAAAAGATCAGGGCGGAGAGCACATGTCCCACAATATGCGGGATGGGTCAGAACACGCTCAAATCAATAACACTCAAAGCCAGATAAAAGCGGATGCCCAGCTTCGTGAAATCCAACAGGCAAGCAGCGTAAAGGAAATTGATGCCGCTCTTACTAAGCTGGCAGATCAGATTCAGGTTTCCGCAAAAGATGCAATCAATGGGGCTGAGGTTCGAATCTCCCTGAAAGACAGTGTACTGCCAGGTACCGAGATCAGAATCCAAAGGCTGGGTGGAGAGCTGACGGTAACCATGAACACATCATCTGCAGAAGCAGGAAACTTTCTGGCACAGCATGAAGCAAACCTGCAAAAAATGCTGGCTGAACGATTCTCCAACGATAAGGTTCAGGTCAATATCAATATGTCAGGTGGTGACAATCAGGATACCGATGGCCGTTCACGTAACCAGTATGTTGCCGAAGATAATGACCAGAACTCTTCCAGAAACGATCGGGCATAGGCTGAACCATGGCAGCAGAACTTATTGATCTACCCTCTGTCTCACCCTCGCAGCTGCTGCTTAGTCAAATCCTCAGCAACCGTCAGACAGAGCTTGCCCTGCCGGTTAATGACGACAGGTGGGACATTTCACTCGGCAGCATCGCGGCACAAAATATGCCTGCCATCTGCATGCAGCTTGAAATCAACCATCAACCTGTCTCCCTGTACACCGGCAGTGCATTGATTGATCGCATAATGCCGGACAACCTTAACAGCCAGGTGTTACTGAAACTCCCCAGAGAATTGATGCTGGCTGCACTGGAAAACAGGCTGCAAAACTTATTTGAGTATCTGATGCAGGGACTTGGTATCTCTATCAAGTTCTCTGACATGATGCCCAATGCCGATCAATCAAAGCGGGCAGAGCTGGCTATGACTATCCAGATAGCGGGTACGCAATACCCCATCTATCTGGAAAGCAACCCGATAGTATTTGAGCTGCTGAAACTACTGCCCACTCATATCCACGAGCAAACCACCGATATACCTATCTGGGCAGGTCTGGAACTGGGACAGGCAAAACTGTCTAAAGAAGAAACCAGTGGGCTGGGTGTCGGTGACATTGTATTTTTCCATTACCACGTAACCGGACAGCAGCTGATTATCAGAGTCAGCCAGGATGTTGCTTTCATCGGAGAAGCAGAAGGCTCTCAAATCACCATCAAACACAGGATGGATACAATGGAAGACGATCAGATGCATCATGAACAGGAGCCGATAGATCTGTCAGATATTGAGATTGACCTTTTATTTGAAGTGGGTCGACAACAGTTCAGTGCACAGGAAGTTCAGGCTCTTCAGGCAGGTCATGTATTTGAATTGGACCGCCCCATTGAACAACCGGTACGTGTTCGGGCCGGTGGCAAGTTGATTGCCGAATGCCAGCTGGTACAGATAAACAATCGACTGGGTGCGCGTATTACCAGAATTGTCGACTGACTTCTTTTAAGACCATCTTAATAAAAAAGTTTCCTGATCACACAGAGAGACTTATATAGGGCGACTATGGAAAGCGGCGCGATTACTCTCACCAGTCCTTTTTATTTGATGATACCGCTGGCGCTGATGGCGCTGGTGCCTTTTCTGGCGGTTATGGGTACATCATTCCTGAAACTGGTCGTCGTTTTTTCCATACTGAGAAATGCCACCGGTCTTCAGCAGATTCCTCCCAACATCGCCATGAATGCCCTGGCCATTATCCTGACGCTTTATATCATGGCACCTATTGGCTTTGAGGCCTGGGATCTTATTGAACAGGAAAATATCAGTTTTCAGACTAAAGACAGTGAAGCATTGATGGATAACATCGAGCTGCTGATTGTCCCCTATCGGGAATTTCTGAAAAAAAATACATCAGAGCGTGAAAGAAACTTTTTCCTCAAAACAGCGCGACAGCTCTGGCCAAAAGCCTATCAGGAACAGTTAACCGCTGATGATCTGGTCATTCTAATGCCCTCCTTCTGTATTAGTGAGTTGACGAAAGCCTTTGAAATTGGCTTCCTGCTTTATTTACCGTTCATCGTTATTGACTTGATCGTTTCAAACATACTTCTGGCCATGGGTATGATGATGGTATCCCCCATGACGATATCTCTGCCTTTCAAGCTCCTGTTGTTTGTATTACTGGACGGATGGACACGCCTGATTCACGGACTGGTGCTGAGTTATGCATGATCCGCATATACTGACACTCACAGCGCAGGCACTCTGGTTGACACTGCTACTGTCCATGCCTCCGATTATTGCCGCATCCGTCGTTGGCCTGTTAATCAGTTTGATTCAGGCATTGACACAAATTCAGGAACAGACTCTGCCCTTTGCCTTCAAGCTGGTTGCCGTCATCATCAGTATTTTCCTGACTTCACGATGGATCGGGATTGAGATCTATAACTACTCTTTAGCGATCATGAATATGATTCAAAGGCTCTAGTCATGATCATACCCGTCGACGACCTGAAAGAGTGGTTCTACATCCTGTCGATGGGAATGCCACGTATAGTTTCCATGTTTACCGTCTTGCCCTTATTGCACAAACGTAATCTGGGTGGTGCCATGATTCGCAATGGTATTGCCATGTGCCTGGTGCTTTTTCTCCACCCCATGCTTTCAGAAGCCAAACCGGATGAAGCATTCACCATCTATGACACTGGCGGCCTCGTTATCAAGGAGGCCTTTATCGGTGCCATCATGGGTTTCGTGCTGGCGATCCCATTCTGGGCATTAGAAGCAGCCGGTTTTTTTATAGATAACCAACGGGGTGCTTCTATGGCGAGCACTCTGAACCCCTTCTCAGGGGCTGAAACATCACCTATGGGTATATTATTCAGTCAAGCCATGATCGCACTGGTAATGACCAGCGGGCTGTTTTTATTAATACTGGAAAGCCTGATGGTCACCTACAAAGTCTGGCCTGTCTTCAGCTATTTCCCCCAAATCAACCAGGAAGCAACCACCTTCTTCCTTGGCCAGTTTGACCTGATCATCCAGCTCTCCATGTGGCTAGCCGCACCGGTCATTATCTGTATGTTTATCACCGAGTTCGGGATTGCCCTGATCAGCCGGGCAGCACCACAGCTAAACGTATTCATTCTGGCCATGCCAATTAAATCTGCCGTTGCCTGTGCCATTCTTGTGGTTTACATGGCAACCATTCTGGAACTAACCCGCAAATATATGATGGGAGTCCCCCAGCTATTTGACTCATTGGGAGTGATCTGGAAATGAGTGCAGAAAAAACAGAAGAACCCACCCCCAAAAAACTGCGCGATGCCCGGGAAAAAGGGCAGGTCGCAAAGAGTAAAGAGGTATCTGGTACTTTCAACCTGATCGCAGTACTGGCTGTACTCTGGTACATGAGTGAAACGTATATCGAAACTTTTAAGGCTATGGTGGTGTTCCCGGCCCTGGTCTACAACGAACCATTTGAAGTCTCTTTTAAAATTGTGACCATGGGTATTCTGCAGATGACCATGGACTTACTCATCCCATTAGTTGCCGTCGCCATGTTTTCTGCCATTGCCGGTAATGTGATGCAATTTGGCCTCTTATTTGCCCCTGAAGGCATCAAACCGGATATCGAAAAAATCAGTCCGGTTGGTGGGTTGAAGAAGATTTTCGCCATGAAAAACCTCGTCGAGTTTTTCAAATCGGTGATCAAAATATTATTTCTGACTTTTGTTGTGTACTACGTCATCTATTCCAGTATTGGTGATATGGTCGACATGCCACATTGCGGCAGCTCTTGCATACTTCCAGTCGCTGCTCATCTGATAAAAAAACTACTGCTCTATTCAATGATTGCTTTCGTGATTATTGCAGTTCTGGACTATATGTTTGAGCGCCATAACTTTACGAAGCAAAACCGAATGAGTAAAGATGAGGTCAAACGGGAGCATAAGGAGAGTGAAGGTAGCCCCGAAATAAAAGGTAAACGGAAGGAAATTCATCAGGAAATACTGAACCAGGCTGAAAATACCGGAAAGTCAGACGTTGTTATTAAAAACCCGACTCACCTTGCCATTGGTTTGCAGTATCGTCAAGGTAAGACGCCACTTCCCCTTGTCACGGTTAAAGGTCGTGGTGGTCATGCCCGGTTTATTATCAAAATTGCAGAAAAAGAAGGTATTCCTGTTCTAGAAAACGTTCCATTGGCTCACGCCCTTTTTCATTTGAACATTGCCGATTTTATCCCCGGGGAACTTATTGAACCTGTTGCAGAAGTCTTCCGCTGGGTACAGGAAATTAAAGAGCAGGAAAAAGATAATGAGTCACCTGCCGAAGAGTAACCAGCAACAACATTTCATAAAAAATGATGCTGCTGAATAAAAGATCAACTGGTCCGGGCAAGCTGCTCTTTAGCAAACATCTTCGCAAAAGGCTTATGGATAGCAGAAGGTAAAAGGCGCTTAAACTTTTCTACCAAATGTGAATCAGTTCCTATAACCACTCTCTGTTTATTCTTCCTGACCGCATTTAGCATTTTAGCGACAGCCTTATCAGTATCCATAGCAAACTTATCCACCTTTCTGTTAATGGCAGCAGCATTTGCCGGGTTACCCGCTTTGTCGAGGTGAGCGTTAAGTATATTGGTTTTAATCGCACCGGGATGAACACTGGTCACCCCAATATTATCCATATGCAATTCAGCCCACAGTGTTTCACTGATCGCTCTAACCGCTGACTTCGTTGCGCAATAAGAAGACTGATTGGGCATGCCAATAAAGCCTGCCAGACTGGACATATTAATAATATGCGCATTATCCAAACCTTTTTTACCCTGCTCTTTCAGATAAGGCAGGAAAGCTTTGGTACCATAAATCACACCCCACAGATTGATGCCAATCACCAGTTCCCAGTGTTCAATACTCAGGTCTGAAAAACTGCTCTGAAGAGTAATACCGGCATTATTGACCAACAGGTTTACAGCACCATGAACCTCAATAACCTCTTCAGGCAGTGCTTCCATTCGTTTCCGGTCAGTGACATCAACAATATGGCAGCTGACTTTTACACCATAGGGTTCTAGCAGCTTTGCGGTTTCATCTAACCCTTGCTGACTGATATCTCCAAGGGCAAGATGGCAGCCTTCTTTCGCCAGCTGCAACGCCACCTCTCTTCCAATGCCACCACCCGCACCGGTGATAACAGCCACTTTATTATTAAAATTGTTCATAGGCTGAAGTCTGCTATTTAAGGAATTTTTAACCAGGAAGACCACAAAGAGCACTGAGCCTTTTGTGGTCTATAGAGTTTTGCTTAAATCAGTCCCTGCTCTTTGGCCATGGTCAGGGCAAGATCTTCGATCATATCTTCCTGACCACCGACGGTTCCGCGACGACCCAGCTCGGCCAGAATATCACGAGCCTGAACGCCATACTTCGCTTCTGCACGCTTGGCAAACAACAGGAAGGATGAGTAAACCCCGGCATAGCCCAGCGTCAGTGCATCACGGTCAATTCGGATCGGCTGATCCATCAATGGCACGACCAGGTCTTCAGCCACATCACTGATCTTGTAAAGATCAACACCGGTTTCAACACCCATGCGATCCAGCACTGCAACGAACACTTCCAATGGTGTATTACCAGCACCGGCACCCAGGCCTGCCACAGAACCATCAATACGACTGGCTCCGGCTTCAATTGCTGCCAGAGAGTTAGCAATACCCATCGCCATATTGTGATGACCATGGAAGCCTATCTCCGTTTCAGGCTTTAGCTCTGCACGAAGGAGTCCAAGCTTATCTGTCACCTCATCCGGCAGCATATAACCGGCAGAGTCGGTACAGTAAATACAGTTTGCACCGTAGCTTTCCATCAGCTTGGCCTGTTCCAGAATTTTCTCAGCACTGACCATATGCGCCATCATTAAAAAGCCCACTGTATCCATGCCCATCTTGGCAGACATGCCAATATGCTGCTCAGACACATCCGCTTCCGTACAATGCGTTGCTACCCGTATGGTGGAAACCCCCAGATCTTTTGCCATTCTCAAGTGATCAAGAGTTCCTATACCAGGCAGCTGCAAAGCAGAAACTTTGGCATTTTTCATCTTGGGAATAACGGCATCCAGATACTCTTCATCACTGTGGGCCGGAAAACCATAGTTAACGGATGCCCCACCCAGGCCATCACCATGAGTGACTTCGATCAGGGGAATACCGGCATCATCCATCGCAGTGGCAATATTCACCATTTCATCGAGAGAAATCTGATGCTGCTTGGCATGCATACCGTCCCGCAGACACATATCATGGAGGGTGACTTTTTTACCTTTCAGGTTCATTGCTTATTCTCCACGTGCCGGTAAAGTGATAGCGCCCTTCGCCGCTTCTTCAGCAAACATCTCAGCCGTTCTTAGGCCAGCCGCCGTCATAATATCCAGATTACCGGCATACTTGGGCAGAAAGTCCCCAAGGCCTTCCACTTCCATAAAGACCGTAACCCGGTTGCCATCAAAAATAGGACCATTCACCAGACGATAGCCCGGTACATATTTCTGAACCTCAGCCACCATGTCGTGAACCGACTGAGTGATCGCTCTCTGATCCGGCTCTTCTGTGGTCAGACAGTGGATGGTGTCACGCATGATCAGTGGTGGTTCAGCGGGGTTAATGATAATGATCGCCTTGCCCTTCTTGGCGCCACCGACCTTTTCAACGGCTCCGGACGTGGTTCGGGTAAATTCATCAATATTTTGTCGTGTACCAGGCCCTACTGAGCGGGAAGATACGGTGGCAACAATCTCACCGTACTCCACTTCCTGAACTCGAGAGACAGCAGCCACCATGGGGATGGTCGCCTGCCCACCACAGGTCACCATATTCACGTTGAGCTTCAACTCTTCCGTATGTTCTCTGAGATTCACAGGAGGCACACAGAAAGGACCGATAGCAGCAGGGGTCAAATCAATCATGATCACACCCAGCTCGTTCAGCTTACGGCTGTTCTCTGCATGTACGTAAGCTGACGTTGCATCAAACGCGATGCGGATATCGTCCTTAATAACATGAGGAAGCACACCATCAACACCTTCTGAAGAGGTCTTGATGCCCATTTCACGAGCACGTTTCAAACCTTCTGATTCAGGGTCAATACCCACCATCCAGACCGGCTCGATCCATTCAGAGCGCTTCATTTTCATCAACAGGTCGGTACCAATATTGCCCGGCCCGATGATGATTGCCTTCAGTTTCTGACTCATCTTTTTATTCTCCAAATGTCACAGCGGCCTTGCCTAAACCTTCAATCTCCAGCTCCATCACATCACCTAGCTGAACAGGCTCAAGAGGTACAAGGGAGCCAGACAGAATTATTTCACCCGCCTTGAAAGGAATGCCAAACTCACCAAGGGTATTGGCCAACCAGGCAACCGCCGTTAATGGGTCCCCCTGAACGGCTGCCCCAACACCTTCACTGATCAACTGACCATTTTTATAAACTTTCATCTGCGCGGCGGGCAGATCAATAGACCGTGGATCAACAGCCTCTTCACCCAACACAAAAACACCACAGGAAGCGTTATCAGAAACCGTATCCTGTATCTTGATCTGCCAGTTATGAATGCGGGAGTCTACAATTTCAAAACAGGGAAAAACCGACTCGGTTGCATCCAGTACATCCTGTTCAGTCACACCAGGCCCCACCAGATCCTTTTTCAGTTTGAAGGCAATTTCTCCTTCAGCCCTGGGTTGTATGAGTTTGTTTTCTGAACAGGAAATAGTTTCCCCATTGTTGAACCACATCTGCTCGGTAATAAATCCAAAGTCTGGCTGATGTACATTCAGCATGTCCTGAACCGCTTTGGAGGTTACGCCTATTTTTTTGCCCACAATCTTATCGCCAGCAGCAACCCGACGTTCCACCATGTGAAGAGAAATGTGGTAGGCATCTTCAATAGAAATATCGCTCTCACGTTCCGTTAGCGGGGCAATGCTCTGGCCATTGGTTAAGGCCTCATAGAGTTCATCACCGTACTGCGCTCTTTTATCTTTATTCATTATTTTTATTCGCCTCATTCCCACGTTCTGAATGGGAATCTAAAACCTGTCACATACTCCTGCGCCGGGACATGGGAGCGAGGAGACTGTCTGGGAATAGATGCCCCTTAACAATTCATCAGCCGTGTTTTATAAAATCCAGACATTGCCGGTTAAACCAGTCCTGATGTTCAACCATCACCCAGTGACCACACTCACTCAGCAGGGTAAAACGGATATTACTGCAGCCCTTCATCATGGTGTCGGCACCACGGGAAGGACAAAACTTGTCATTGACTCCCCAGATACCGAAGATGGGGCAGTTCAACTCATGAAGACGGGAGGTCATGTTTGGCACCTGCATGGTTGACAGAACACAGGCAGGCTGTTCATGGACGACAGCAACTCGTTCATTCACCGTTTCATCGGTCACCTGTGACGCATCATAGAGCTGAAGACCCAACAGACGTTTCATTCCAGAAGCTTCTTTTAGTTCTCCAGAAGCAAACGCAGCCGCCATCTTCTGAATACCTTCCATCTCCTGGAAGTACTGTTCTTTCTCCATCAATCCACCCGGGGCCATAAGAATCAGTTTTGTAACCAGCTCGGGATAGTCGAGCGTCAGTTTGATGGCAATGGCGCCACCCAGTGAGTTACCCACCAGGGTGACAGAATCAATAGCCAGTTGATCGATCAAACCTTTGACGGCGGCAACAAAAAAATCGAGGGTGTATTCAGTTTCCGGTTTATCACTCAAACCATAACCAGGAAGATCAGGAACGATAGCTCTCACACCGGCTTCTGCAAAAATCGGGTAGTTGCCTTTGAAATTACTGTAACCACTGGCACCGGGTCCACTGCCATGCAGGAACAGTACAGCTTCTCCCTGACCGGCTTCGTGGTAGTGAAGTGACAGACCATCTTCCAATTGAACAAAATGCCCCTCTGGAATTGCACTCATTACCCGCTCTCCTTCTTGTTATTATGAATGTGGAACCGTTTTGATCATTTGGTATCCACCAAACACCCATTGTGAAAAAGCATCTACCCAGTGAGTTTGATCACTGTATAGAAGTGGTGTTTATCTTCGCTCAAGGTTCTTTACTGTTAGGCATTTTTTCAATGGCAGGCAAGAGCAACATCGTCCAACAAGACTAATACAGCCCCAGACTCAGTGGGTAACATCGTAGACTTAATGAAAAAATAAAAGAACAAATGCGCATAGCTAATAAAAAGGGATGGTAGTAATGAGTAACCCTCTGGATTTTACCGGTAAAGTCGTTTTGGTCACTGGTGGTGGCAAAGGTGCCGGCAAAGGCATCAGTGAACGTTTCTTACAGCAGGGTGCCCATGTCGTAATCTGTGGACGTCAGGAACCGGATAACCTGCCTTCTGCAGTTAATCCACAGGGAAGTCAAAATACGGCGACCTTCTTTCCCTGTGATGTCCGGGATCTGGAGCAGATCGATCAACTGATTGGCAGCACCATCAAAACGTTTGGACGCCTGGATGTTCTGGTCAACAATGCCGGTGGCGCTCCCAATGCCGATGCAGCCACCGTATCACCCCGTTTTTCTGAGTCCATCATTCGCCTGAACCTGATCGCACCGCTGAACCTGTGCCAGAAAGCCAATGCCGTCATGCAGGAACAGGCTGAAGGCGGGATGATTATCAATATCTGCAGCGTCAGCGCCAAACGCCCTTCTCCAGGAACCGCAGCCTACGGTGCCGCAAAATCAGGTCTTTTAAACCTGACACAATCGCTGGCTGTCGAGTGGGCACCGAAGGTTCGAGTGAATGCGGTTACTGCTGGTTTGATTCTCACAGAACAGGCTCACCTGCATTACGGTGATGAAGACGGTATTGCCAGTGTCGCCCGAACAGTTCCACTACAGCGACTGGCAACTCCCTCCGATATAGGCGACACTTGTTTGTACTTGGCATCACCACTTTCATCCTACGTTAGTGGTGCTGATATCACTGTTCATGGTGGTGGAGAAAAACCGGCATTCCTGAATGCGGCAGAAAACACATCATCATAAACCATTGACGGTGGAGGATAATAACAATGACTTCAGAATCAACCAGCACCATCGATATTGACTTACCCCTGGAGAAATCCTGGGAAATTCTTCGTGATTTTACTCAAGCCGTAAATTACGTTCCCAACTTGACTGGCTGTGAGCTCCACCCCGGACCAGAGGAAGGTAAAGGCGCCAGCCGAAGAGTCTTTCAGAAAAACGGAAAATTTCTCGATGAAACGGTCACCCACTGGCGGGAAAAACAGGGCTTTGTGATTCGTCTTCACGAAGGTGATGGTCCTGCGCCAGCCCCTTTCCGGGAAGCCTGTTTTATCTACAAAATCCAGCCAAAAGGTGAAAAAACTCAACTGACCACCACCATGAGCTACACAGTCCGCTTTGGTTTCCTGGGTAAGTTGCTGGATAAACTGTTTGTTAAAAAAGCGCTTGACGGTGCAGTGAACAAAATTGCCCGGAATATGAAAAGCTATTATGAGACGGGTGTTCCCAGCAATAAAACCATTTCAAAAGCCTGATAAAGGTATCTGCCACTTTTCTGCTTGATCAGTGCTAGCCATATTGAATCAGAAATACAGGATTTCATATGGTTAGCCACTAAGTAGCAAGCCAGGCTAATAAAATATGTACTCAATAGCAGACGTTGATTGATCCTTTATTAAGTACATTTTTTACTCACTCTAATCAAGCCTGATGCAGGGTATAGTCCCAGCTTATCGTCACCCCTGACTCTGCCAGCATGATTGATACCGAGCAGTACTTCTCAAAAGTCAACGCTAATGCGCGATCCACCTGCTTTTCAGATAGATCCTTTCCGTAAATATCAAAATGCATGTGAATAGCCGTAAACACCGTTGGAGGTGTTTTCGAACGCTCTGAAGTCAGTAAGACCTTACAGTCACGAATATCCTGGCGAGCCTGCGTAAGAATGGATGTCACATCCATAGAGGCACAAGTACCGGCGGCAGCCAGCACAACTTCCATAGGAGAAGGAGCGCTGTTTTTACCACCAAACTGCGTTGGCGCATCCATGATCAATGAATGTTCGCCTTCAACATATTCGGTATGCCCTACAAATCGTTTATTACCCAACCACTGTATCGTTGCCTGCATCATCTTCCCTCCTAAATCGATGCGCCAGCATAACCAGTTCCAACATCTGTCTTGTTGATTCGTATCAAAGCAGCATATCCACTCAGCCCATAACCTTAAAAAAATAATTTTTCCAAATAATGATAATTTGATATTGGTGGGTAACAGCATGATCACCACGGGTTTCCCGTTTATTGCCGTTATGGCAGGGCTATGCGGCATTCTGGTATGGATAGAGCAACAGTACCCCAGTCGCCTCTTCAAATGGTTCCCCAGTATTGTCCTGGTGATGTTTGGTTCGATGGCACTTTATACTTTCGGCCTGTGGGAAATGTCGTCTGAAGTAAAAACAGCCAGAGCCTCAGTCAGGGACAACCTGATTCCTGCCATGCTGTTTCTTATGTCCCTGAAATTCGACCTCTCCATCATCCGAAAACTGGGTATCCGGTTGATTACCATGTTTCTGGGCTCCACCATTACCATAATGCTGGGTTTTATTATTGTTCAGCAGATCATGGGGCCTTTACTCGGTGATGAAACCCCCTATACCTTTGGTGTTATGAGCGCTGGCTGGACTGGAGGCACTCAGAATTTTGTTGCTGTAAAAGAGGCCCTGAACGTCAGTGATTCAGCCATGGCTTACACCCTGTTGATGGGCGCTCTCTGCTACTCAGTATGGCTGATTATTATTATCGCCATGAAGCCCTTTAAGGCTAAGTTCAGTCATTTTCTAAGAGCGGATAACAGCGGCCTGGATAAAGTGCTGGAGCAACTGCAAAATGTAGGAAGCACCGAAAAGCCTGACTTTCAGGCATTAATGCTGATGCTTGGCCTTTCACTGATCATTGCGGCACTCTCCCACTATTTTGGTGGCCTGATTGCTGCCACCGGACTATTCAGTGCCATGGTCTGGGCCATCATTATTTCATCCCTGAGTGGTATGATCCTGGCACCCACCAAGCTTGGTAAGATGGGTGGTGGTGACGAAGTATCAACCATCATGCTTTACATTATCGTTGCCCTGATCGGTGCAGAAGTTAACCTGAGCGCAATTACCAAAGCGCCGCTATATATTCTCTCCGGGGTTATGATCCTTACCATCCATGGCGCTCTACTACTTTTATTGGGTCGTCTGTTGAAGCTGAACCTGCATATCTGCGGAATTGCCTCCATTGCCAATATTGGCAGTGCGCCTTCTGCGGCGGTGGTTGCCGCAGCCTATGATAAAAACCTGATGCCGATCGCCATCATCATGGCTCTGATCGGTTCCATGGTGGGTTCTTTTGTCGGCCTGCTGGTGAGTGAGATTCTAGTGTGGCTGGGGTAGACGCCAGATCCTGTTAAAAACTGGCGGCCCAAGGCTCATTCGCTTATAGAGTGAGCCTTGAAAGTTGTTTTAATGATCCTCCATGAACCAGCAATACGACGATACTCATCCTGATAAAAACCGCCGAGCTGACGGGTTGCCCCCGTATCCCCATTGATATTGAAGTAATAGAGCGCCCATCTTGCTGAAGCCTGGTTACCATCCACTTCAATTTCAGGATTAGCGCCATGGTGAAGGTCAATGACATGATCATGACAGGCCATCTCCTGGAACAGCCCAACAAAACTGTCACGATCTTTAAAAAGGCCAATAGGGCCATAATCGATGACAATGTCACCCTCGGCAAAGCAGTCTCTGATAGCTTCCACTTCTTTCAGGTCACAGGCGTTCAGGTAACGGTGTTTCAGCTGACGGATATCTTCCAGCGCTTCCAGCTTTTCTATGCGCTCTTCCAGCGTCATGCCAGCACCTCCAGGTTATCCTGGCTCCAATAGGCCTTCATGGAAGTAATTTTGCCATCGTCGTTGAACTGCATGACATCGATAACCGTAATAACACAGGGTCGTCCTTCAAAGGTCACTTTGACTTGAAAAGGAATAGCCCCCTCACCACTGATCGTTGTTCTGACGTCACCCGTTTGCTCAGCTGAGGCTTCACTTTGCCCTAACCCTTCACGGTAAAACCGGGAAATTGCTTCAATACCCTGTAAAGGTTCAACACCCACAGGATCTTCCACAGTGGCATCAGCGGCATAAAGTTCGAGAATAGCTTTAATATCCCGCTTATTAACCAGCTGGACATAGAGTTCCATCTTTTCACGGATAGTGGATGTAGAGATCATTGTTATTATCATCCTCTGTTTTTTAACCACGAAGATCACGAAGAGCACAAAGAATCAAAAGAAAAGCCCTTCTTTGTAGGCTTTGTGATCTTCGTGGTTCAATAAAAATCAGGCTACTTCGAACAGGCCTGCAGCGCCCATACCACCACCAATACACATGGTGACCACCACATATTTGGCTCCACGACGCTTACCTTCAATAAGAGAATGCCCCACCATACGGGCACCTGACATCCCAAATGGATGGCCAACGGCAATCGCACCACCATTAACGTTCAGGTTTTCATTGGGAATACCCAGCTGGTCACGACAGTAAATGACCTGACAGGCAAAAGCTTCATTCAGCTCCCAAAGACCAATGTCGTCCATTTTCAGACCATGGCGCTTCAAAAGTTTGGGAATGGCAAACACAGGACCAATCCCCATTTCATCGGATGCACAACCAGCAACGGCAAGACCACGATAAATACCCAGTGGTTCCAGACCTCTTTGCTCTGCCAGTTTGCTGCTCATCAAAACAGAGGCAGATGCACCATCAGACAGCTGTGAAGCGTTACCCGCTGTAATGAAGCGACCTTCAGGTACCCAGTGACCATCCTTCCACACGGGTTGCAGGCCTGCCAGACTCTCCAGCGTTGTACTGGCTCGATTGCACTCATCCTGAGCCAGTGTCACCTCTTCATAAGTCACCTCTTTAGTTTCCTTATTGAAGATGCTCTTGGTCGTGGTCATGGGGACAATTTCATCCGCAAAGAGGCCGGCTTTCTGGGCTTCAGCCGTTCTCAGCTGACTTTGCAGGCTGTAGGCGTCCTGCGCTTCACGACTGATGCCATAACGCTCAGAAACAATCTCTGCCGTTTCAATCATGGGAATATAGGCAGCAGGATCCATGGCAATGGCGGCCTTAGACAGGTTTCGATAGGTATTCTTGTGTTTGTTCTGAACCAGTGAGATTGACTCAAGACCACCTGCCACTGCAATATCAATCTCATCACACATGATGCTTTTGGCAGCAGTAGCAATCGTCATCAAACCTGATGAACATTGACGCTCCATGGCCATACCGGGCACGCTCTCTGGCAGCCCACCAGCAATGGCACAGAGGCGACCAAGATTGTATGACTGAGTGCCCTGCTGAGCAGCCGCACCAATCAGCACATCATCCACTTCACCCGCTTCGATGCCAGCGCGCTTAACCGCCTCACGTACTACATGACCACCCATCGCCGGTGCTTCAGTATCATTAAATGCGCCGCGAAACGCTTTACCAATGGCCGTACGGGCGGTTGAAACAATAACAGCGTCTTTCATTGTTTTTATTCCTTGCTCGAGCATTCTGGAAAGCTTCAACCCGGCTTTCCTACCGGGTTAACTGATTATTCTGGGTAGTAACGGGAAATCGTATCCACCACGCAGGCAGGACGATCTTCACCTTCAATTTCTACAGTCACTCGAACTGTTGACTGAACACCACCTTTTACTTCTTCAACGTTAATCAGCTCACCCACACCACGAATGCGCGCACCCACTTTCACAGAATTAGGAAAGCGCACTTTATCCGTGCCGTAATTAACGCCCATACTGATTCCCTGAACATCCATAATCTCTGGCAGGAACAAACTGACCAGTGAGAGCGTCAGGTAACCATGGGCTATGCAGGCACCAAAAGGGCCGTCCTTGGCACGTTCGGGGTCAACATGAATCCACTGGTGATCACCGGTTGCTTCTGCAAACAGGTTAATTCGCTCCTGGTCAATAGTCAGCCACTGACTTTCTCCCAGAACCACGCCAACCTTATCCTGGAGTTCATGAGGTGTTTTAAAGACTGTGGTCATCATCAGGCCCTCTGGCTGCTGGCAGAAATCACTTCACCGGCCATGTAAGAGCTGTAGTCACTGGCCAGGAACATCATGATGTTGGCGATCTCCCAGACTTCAGCAGCACGACCAAATGCTTCTCTTGAAGCCAGCTGTTGTAACAGATCCTGAGGTGCTGACTTACGAAGGAAATCATGAAGAGCGATGCTTGGGCTGACCGCATTGATACGAATGCCATACTCTGCAGCCTCCAGAGCGGAACAGCGGGTCAGTGCCATAACCCCGGCCTTGGCAGCCGCATAATGTGCCTGCTCTTTCTGGGCACGCCAGCCCAGTACCGAAGCATTATTAACAATAACACCGGATTTACGAGCCATCATCGCTGGTAAAATAGCACGAGTCATACGCATGGTACCGGTCAACGTCACATCAAGAACACGGTTCCACTCAGCGTCTTCCATCTCTACCAGCAGCTTGGAACCACCCAGACCAGCATTATTGATCAATACATCCACACCACCGAGCTTTTCCTCAGCAGCAGCCACCAGAGTCTGGACCTGCTCTTCATCGGTGACATTACAAACTTGGGTATAAATCGCTTCCAGACCGGTTTCGGCTTTTATCTTTTCTGCGGCCTCAATCAACCGGCCTTCATGAATATCGCTGATCATCAGTGCACGACAGCCCTCTTCCGCCGCCCGCACAGCAGCAGAAAAGCCAATACCCGCTCCGGCAGCTGCGGTAATCAGAACTGACTTACCATCCAACAGGTTATGACCCTGTACATATTCCGGGTTCAACATCGCCTTTCTCCCGTTAATTCTTATTATCAAATAATGTTAGGCTCTGTTGACCTAAGGTTGCAGCCTCAGTGGCTTGTATAGCCATCTTCCACGAGGCGGACTGGTGCAGGTGTAGTAGGTTCTACATCAAACCAGTCCAACGAAGCTGGAAGGCGGTTATACGAGCCACCCTTCGGGCTCAAACCAGAGCCTAATCACGGAGATCACAAAGGGAAGCTTTTCTTTTTCTTCCTTTGTGCTCTTCGTGCTCTTTGTGGCTCAAAAACTACTTGGCCTGTCTGGGCTCTTTGGGCATTTCCAATGCCCGCTCAGCGATAATGTTCCGCTGAATTTCATTACTGCCACCATAAATAGTGTCAGAACGGGTAAAGAGATACATGGATTGCAGGCGGGTCAGCTCATAAGGCCCTTCGTCCAGCAGTTCAGACTCAGGCCCAAGCACATCCATCGCCAGCTTACCCAGGTTGGCATGCCAGGTAGCCCAGTGCAGTTTGTAGATCATCGCTTCTTTCTGCAGAGAACCATCCTGAGAACCGGACAACATGCGAAGTGCGTTATAACGCATGATCCGCAGACCAACCCAGGCATCAGCAATGCGCTGTCGTATAGCAGGATCTTCTGCTGCACCATTCTTTTTTGCGATCCGGATAATTTCATCCATCTCATTGAGGAACTGCATCTGCTGTCCCAGCGTGGAGACTCCACGCTCAAAGCCCAGCAAAGCCATGGCTATTTTCCAGCCATCACCGGGCTTGCCGACAATATTGCTGGCATCGGTTACAGCATTGTCAAAGAAGACTTCGTTAAACTCTGAGGTACCCGTCAGCTGTTCAATAGGGCGTACTTCGATTCCTGGCTGATCCATTGGCACCAGCAGAAACGAAAGCCCTTTATGGCCTTTGCTACCGGGTTCGGTACGGGCAATCACAAAGCACCAGTCAGATTCATGGGCAAGAGAGGTCCAGACCTTCTGACCACTGATCTCCCACTGCCCGGTAGACTCATTCAATGCTGCTTTAGTTTTGACATTAGCCAGATCTGAACCTGCACTGGGCTCTGAGTACCCCTGACACCAATACTCTGTGCCATTGGCAATACCTGGGAGAAAACGTTGCTTCTGCTCTTCAGTACCGAAAGCAATGATGGTAGGGCCAGCCAGACCTTCACCAATATGCCCCATATGGCCAGGACCACCGGCACGGGCATACTCTTCGTTAAAAATAACCTGCTGATTAATAGAGAGCCCGCGACCGCCATGCTCTTCAGGCCAACCCACACAGAGCCAACCCGCTTTGGCCATGTGCTCTTCCCATTTTTTCCGCTCTTCCGGGAACATATGTTCATCACCCGGCCCACCGCGGAAGCGAAGCTGCTCAAACTCGCCGGTCAGGTTTTCCTTTAGCCAGGTGGCTACTTCTTTACGGAACTGCTCATCTTCAGGACTGAAACTGATTTTCATAATGCTTACCTCTCCACCTGCCCTGAAGTAACGTTATCTTTACTATCATCCAATAGCAGACTGGCAATACGCTCCCGATGCAAACCAGCATCCCCCAGAAAGGTTTCGGTGGACTTGGCACGTTTGAAATAGAGGTGTGGGTCATATTCCCAGGTAAAGCCAACACCACCATGAAGCTGGATGGATTCTGCAGCACAGTGGAAAAAAGCGTCAGAGCAATACGCTTTGGCAAGCGCTGCTGCTTCGGGAAGTTCTTCTTTTACTGCGGAATCAGACTCGTTTCTCAACACCTCATCAGCAACACAGGCTGCGTAATAAACGGCAGATTTGGCACACTCAACCTGCAGCATCATATCCGCAGCCCGGTGTTTGATGGCCTGAAAGCTGGCAATGGTACGACCAAACTGAACCCGCTCGCGGGTGTAGTCGATGGTTAAATCCATCACCTGACGTGCACCACCCACCTGTTCAGCAGCAATGGCTATCGACGCCAGTTGAAGAACCTGTTGCAGGGCAGGCCAGTCTGACGTCCCTTCACCACCCAGACGGCAATCTGCTGAAACGAACAGATTTTCAATCTCGACCTTTGCCTGTTTGCGGGTTTGATCCATGGTTGGTGTCCAGTAACGCTGTACACCTTCGCTGTCAGGAGACACGGCAAAAAGACGTATACCATCTTCCTCTTTGCTGCCCTCTTCCCTGGCAGCAAGAATCAATAATCCTGCTGTATGCCCATCCGGCACGTAATGCCAGGAGCCTGAAAGCACATAGCCATCCCCCTCTTTCCTGGCGGTGGCTTGAACACTGCTGGCATCCCAACTGCGATTTTCTCGATTCTGCTGACTGGACGCCAGACCCAGTGTTGCGGTCAGGCTGCCTTCAGCAATCTGAGGCAACCACTGCTGTTTCTGTTCTTCATTGCCAGCAACCAGAAGCGCATTAACACCCATTGCAACGGTTGAAAAGAAGGGTGAACAAAACAACCTTCTCCCCATCTCTTCAAACAGTATCGCCAGTTCAACATACCCCAGACCAAGGCCACCATACTCTTCAGGAATATGCAGTGCCTGCCAGTACATTTCCTGACACAGCCGGTCCCAGAGTTCAGGATCAAAACCCTGATCAGTAGCCATGGCTGCACGAACTGCCTCCGATGTTGAGACATCCTGCAGGAAGCTGTCGGCGGACTCCCGAATCATCTCCTGCTCATCGGTAAAAGCGAACTCCATTGCAAGCGCCTCTTATGATTCTTATCGCTGCATACTCTCGCCTGAATCATCAACAGCGTAATCGTTCGAATGGACGATATCGGCGCCTGCATCAACTCAGCAGAACCAAGAATTACTGACTATCTTATGTCCATGCTGGCTTGATGAGTCTTAAAAACCACTTGAAGAATTGTTTTTTTAGAGTCATTAGTTTTTACAGTCAGAGTTAATTCTTTATTCAGCTCTCATAATTAAAAATTTTGCTGCAGCGATTGAAATTTCACTTAATATTTTATCAGGAGGTTCAAATGTCCAGTGTCATTAAATCACTCCTTATCGGGATGATTGCCGTTTTCGTCACTGTCCAATCATGTCTTGGTGAGTCAGAAAATAACTCACATTCGAAAAAGCCAGACCCTACAGAAATAACATCCCCCATGCCTGCCATGGATGCGTCGTTATCCGAGAGTGACAAAGAAGAACTGAAAGCCACCATCATTGAGATGATACGAACCTTGAATACTTTTGACTTTGATGACTTCGCCAACTTCTTTGCAGAAGACTCATTAAAGCTATTAAAGCATCAGGTTCAACGCTATCACTCAAGTCATTTATTTGAGTTTGTTTTTCCTGAGGGAAGAGCAAAGGCCAATGAGCTTACTCCACAAGATTTTTTTATTCGAATCATTTCCAAATCAAAATTTAATGTTGGCATTTCCCGGGCCTACGAAATTAACTTAACCCCTAAATTTCGTATGCGGGCAGATGATGATGGAGAGATTGTAACCGTATTAACGACTTTCCCAGACTCATACTCCGGCTACCAAACCAGAAGCGAGGTATTCACATTCAGGAAAGTGGTGCACAAATGGATTCCAGAGATTCCAGACTTTATTCTCAGCGACTTTAAATATGATCTGAGCCGAAATTTTGCCAACCAGCGCACCTTCTATCCACTCTACCCGGTAACGGATACCTTCAACATTATGATGGGATCCTTTAAACCCTCAAATTAACATCCGGACCAACTTGTCACAGGTTAATAAAAAGCCTTGTATCAACAAGGCTTTTTATTAACTACACCAGTTTCTTTGCACTCTCTCTTAATTCAAATTTCAGCACTTTGCCTGACGCATTGGTTGGCAGGCTATCCACAATAGCTACATGCCTTGGCACCTTATAGTTTGCCATTTCCTGTCGGCACCAGGCTACCACATCGTCTTTACTAAGACTCTCACCGGATACTGGAATAATATAAGCCATCGCCACTTCACCCATTCTTTCATCGGGTATCCCTACCACAGCGACCTGCGCAATGGCCTTATGACTGCTCATCAGGTTTTCTATCTCTGCCGGGTAGACATTGAAACCTCCGGTAATGAACATATCCTTCATCCGATCGGTAATTTTCAGGTAACCCTGCTCGTCCATTACCCCGATGTCACCTGTATGCAACCAGCCATCAGAATCGATGGTTTCTGCAGTAGCCTCTGGGTTTTCAAAGTACCCTTGCATCAGGTTATAGCCTCGAATCACAACCTCCCCCGGTACTCCTGCAGCCACCTTATTTCCCTCACCATCAACACAGCAAACTTCTATACCGGGCATGGCACGACCGGAAGTATTGGCAATCAATTCCGGGTCATCTCCGGAACGACAGATAGTCGCAAAGCCACAAACCTCTGTAAGGCCATAAGCGGTGATAATGGTGTCAAAACCGAGCTCATCCCGCATTTGGTGAATCATGGAAACAGGAATCGCAGCCGCCCCCGTGACCGCAACCCGTAATGATGAAATATCAAATGTATCCAGTTCCGGATGAGCCAGAATGGATTGATAGAGTGTCGGAGGCCCCGGCAGTACAGAGACTTTCTCGTCGGAAATCATCTGCAGAATGGTAGACACATCAAATATTTGCAGTGGCAGAATTGTACACCCTCTCATTAAGGCAGCCATCCAGCCTGCCTTGTAGCCAAAAGAGTGGAAGAAAGGATTAACAATCAGATAACGATCCGCTTCCGTTAACCCAACAACCCCACTCCAGTCCTCAACCACCTGAAGGTTCTGACCATGACTGGTCATCACTCCTTTGGGCTTACCCGTAGTGCCCGAGGTAAACAGCAAATCAGACATGGAGTCAGATGCTACGTGCTGCTGACGTAACTGAACTTGTTCAGAAGAAGTATTTTCTGACTTTTGCAGAAACTCATTCCAGGAAATACAGTTTTCGGCACCTTGCCCACGGAATGTGACAATCGTCTCCAGTTCAGGAAGCGCCTCACCTTCCAGCATGTCCGGGTACTGGCAGTTTAGAAACTGATGAATACAGAACAACAGTTTCGCACCACTGGCACGAAGGACATAACCTGCTTCAGAACCTTTCATTCGGGTGTTCAATGGAACGAGTGCTGCCCCGACGGTCTGCAATGCAGTGGCCGCCACAATCCATTCATAAATATTGGGAGCCCAGACTGCTATACGATCCCCTGGCTTTACCCCCATAGAAAGCAATGAAGCGGCGGCTTTAAGGCGCAACTCATTCAGCTCTATAAAACTCAGAGTCACGTTTTCATCTTCAATCGCAGACCGGCTACCATAGGTATTAGCTGCGGCATCCATCAGATCAGGAATTGTATTTACTGCTTGCAGATCAATCATAACCGGTCGCTTCTTATTTATTTTTTGAACCACTTGGAACCACAAAGGTCACGAAGAACACAAAGAATCAAGAAATATAATCTTTGTGAGCTCTGTGTGCTTTGTGGTTAAGTATCCGGCCATATGAAGTCGAATATTTCTGGCTTATTGAACAGTTGCTATGCAAGGCACAACGGCGGAAGCATAGCAGGGCTATGTGACCAAAGTTGCAACGTGGCAGAGCGGCTGTCCAGTGAGTCAGAAAATATGATTTCATAGGCTTGGGTACTTAAAGGTTTAATCAGGGAACTTAACCTTAACGTCATTGCTCAATGGACGACTCTGACAGGCTAACGTCCACCCTTCTTCTAGCTCAGCTTCTGAAAGTACCTCGTTAAGACCCAGCTGAGTCTCACCACTCTCTACCATGCACATACAGGCACCACACATGCCTTCTTCACAGGATGCCGGGGCATCAAGATCCACTTTCTGCATAGCCTGAAGCAGGGTATCCCCTTTCTCATAGGCGACTTCATGCACCTCACCATCCAGCTCAGCTACGAACTGGGTAGTAATTGAGCCTTCTGCTGCAGCTTTTGCTTCTTTAGCTGCAGCTTCGGCCTGATCAGGATCCGGTGGAGAGACAAAACGCTCAGTGTGAATCCGCTCACGGGGCTCACCCAAACCGATCAGTGATGACTCAACCGTATCCATGAAAGGCCCTGGGCCGCAGATAAAATACTCACCATTCTCATGCCCTTCAACCAACTGTTTTACCATGGGCTGAGTCAGAAAGCCGTGAACAGAGTCCAGAATATGAACCACCTCCAGACGATCAATATTCTCTGCAGCAATCGCTTTCATTTCATCCTTGAAGATGACCGACTGGTCATCCCTGTTAGCATAAATCAGCTTTACTTTGCGATCGGTTGTTTTCAGTGCTGACTTCAGGATTGAGAACACCGGTGTGATACCAGAGCCACCACCAAAGAGAACAATATCGCCAGGAGGGGTTTTGCTGGTTAGATGAAACAAACCTGCTGGCGGCATCACTTCAATCAGATCACCGGCTTTAACTCCGTCGTTAATCCAGTTAGATATTCGACCACCGTCCACCCGCTTGATCGTCACCTTATGCTCAGGATCCACATGTGGCGAGCTGGCCAATGAGTAACAACGAGTGAGCTGCTTGCCTTCATAAGGGACTTTCAACGTCAGAAACTGACCAGGCAGATATTCGAATTGCTCCCGGACCTCTTCAGGAATACTGAACACCACGGACTTGCTATCGTGGGTTTCTTCGATGACAGCAGCTACTTCCAGACGATGGTAGCGCTGTTTTGGTGCACTTTCTTGTGCAACCTCTTGAACCGCTATAGCTTCTGAACTACTCATCTCTCAACTCCTAATCCGTTCCTAAACCCCTGATACCGTCTGGGCGTTATCAATTTTAAACTCACTGCCATTGACGAACCTAGATTCGTCAGATGCCAGAAACAACACCAGACTGGCGATCTCTTTCGGATCACACATCCGACTTTTCGGATCATTTTTTATTTCTTCTGACTGCGGCCCACCGGTAAAAGGCTGAGTCATGGGGGTATCAACACCATCAGGATGAACACTGTTACAACGTATCCGATAACCACGCTCTCGACAGTGAACCGCAACGGCACGGGTCAACGCGGTGACCGCCCCCTTGGAGGCAGAGTACGCACAGAAATGTGGCATACCTGCCAGTGCTGCAACCGATGACATATTGATGATTGAGCCACCACCGGTCTCTTTCATCGCCTTAACTGCATACTTACAGCCAAGGAAATAACCATCCCCATTCACCCGGTTAATCTTTTGCCAAAGATCCAGAGAGGTATCTTCAATAGAACCAGGAATCAAAATACCCGCATTATTGACCAATACATCCAACCGACCAAAAACATTCAATGTTTCTTTTATTACGTTCTGCCAGTCTGCCTCACTGCTGATATCCTGACGAATAAACAGCGCATTTTCACCAATTTCTGCAGCAAGGGCTTTACCGGCGTCTTCATTCAGATCTGTCAGCACCACCTTTGCACCTTCGGCTGCAAACAAAAGTGCATCTTCTTTACCCATACCACTGGCGGCACCGGTGATAATACAAACCTTTCCATCAACCCGCTTCATTTACAGCCTCCTTACTTGCGGACTGCTCCGCTGTATTCACTAATTTCTCACCAACCCGGGCCACGCTGCTACCAGCACGACGACCAGAAAAAATGCAATCAGCAATTGAAAGACCACTTACGTATAGGTTTGAAGCCACACCAATCGCATTTCTACCTGCAGAGTACAAGCCGGATATTCCATCCCCTTTTTGATCCAGAACCTGGCCAGTTTCCTCATTCACCTTCAGACCGCCCAGAGTAATCATTGGGCAGGGGAAAACAGAACTATTGAAGGAGATATCCATTGCATACCAGGGGCCCTGATCCAGAGGCGCCAGAAATCCGCTGGACTTACCTAATTCATCTTCTGCAAGGCCCTTTGCTGCATCGGTATAACTCTGGATTGTGGCCGCCAGTGCGCCTTCAGGAACCTTAATCTTTTTCGCCAGTTCAGCAATAGAGCTGGCCTTCTTGCAGTTCAGATACATGCTCATCAAGGCTGGAGCAGTCTGGAAAAACCAGATCTTACCTGGCAACACCTGATTAAATGCCTGTTTGAAGAGGTCTTTATTAAGAATCAGTGTTGCACGGCCATTGTGATGCTCAACCATCTCATAACCCAGCTTGGCTCCATAAACCTCTTCATTGCAGTAACGCTCGCCGTGATCATTAACCACAATCCCCTGTGCCCAGGCCAGCGGAGGGTTAATAAATCGCCAGGCACTCAGCTTATCCATTCGATCAATCGCTGCATCCGCGCCCATGCCCATCTGAATACCACTGCCGTCGCACCCTGTGGTTCCCAGTGATAAACCTTCCTGATATTTTGGGCCGTACTGTTTGACCATTTCACGGTTAAAGATGAAACCACCCGCAGTCAGAACCACCCCTTTTCTGGCGCGAATGTATTGAACAACTCCGGCACTTTCTTCGAGAGCCCGAACCTTGCCACGGACCTTGAAAGCAAGCTTGGGAGAATAATTATGAATAGCCGTCGCCAGATTAGACCACCGTTTATGATTGCGCGCCGCTTTAGTACCGGGCATCAAACGACGAACTTCTACACCGAGTACCGATCCGGATTCATCACACACCAGACGACGAACATCACTTTGAACCTGTAATTCAACCCCCCTGGCAAGGGCGGAAGCTTTTAACGGTGCAAACAGAGACGCACCGGAAAGACCCGGACCTTTCGCCCGATGCCCCCGGGGAGCAGGCTTCGCATGCTTTGCATAACTTCCGACAGCCTCATTACCGGAGTAATAGAGATAGTACTTATCACTTGGATAGGACGTTTTCACCGGTGGAATTTGACCAGAGAACTCAACATTATGACTCTGCAGCCAACGCAGATTCGTCGCACTCTGATCACAGAAACGCTTAAGTGTTTCCTCTTTTACCGCATCGCCTGTTTCCTGACGAAGGTAATTAAACATCTCCTCCGGGGTATCATCGAAACCTTCTGCTTTTTGAAACTCGGTCCCCCCACCGGAGTATACGACGCCACCGCTGCGTGCCGTAGCACCACCACCAAAAAAGCGATCCAGCGCCAATACAGAAACACGGTGATAACGAGCCTCAAGCGCCGCCGCCACACCCGAACCACCAAAACCAACCACGACAACATCACGCTCATCGTGCCACTGGATCTGGTCCGCACTCTCTACCTTTAAAGCATTTCGTTCTTCGGATGGACGACTCATAAGGTCTCTCTTCTTTTTATTATTTTTTATATAAAAAGGGGTGACTAAATCAGGCTGTTACCGCCTCGGCGGAGGTTGTATAACGGCCATCAACATAAATCAGTGGGCTGACATCCTCACTGTTCTGAATCTGTTTGATGCGACCTATATAGATGGTGTGTGTGCCGTAGCTGTATTTACCATCCTGCTCACAAATCAGCACTGACTGCGCATCTGAGAGATAGGGCAGACCTTCTTCACTGCTCTCCCAGTTACCTGTCAGAAAACGGTCTTCACCATGCGCCTTGCCGCCACACATGGCCGAAACTTCTTCCTGCTCACGGCTGAGAATATTGACACAAAAATCCACACCTTCTTCCAGAAGCGCATGCATGGCCGTAGACTGATTAACACAAACCAGCAATGAAGGTGGCTCAACGGACAAAGAAGTCACAGCAGTCGCCGCCATCGCATGACGCTGCTCCCCATTTGTGGAGGAAACAACAGTCACAGAGCTGGCCAGGCGGCGCATGGATTGAAGCATCTGCTCTTTCAACGGTTCATGGCGCTGTTTGGAATTAGTCATTATCCGCTCCTGGATCAATTCGCTGAGAATACGTTTTTCGAGGCTGTCTGAGAATAGCCTCCGATGCACTTACAACAGCGCTGCCTGAATTGTGTCGTTGTGACCAGAGAGCATCATCGTCCAAGGGGACTAACAGCTAAAATGGTGCTTCTGCCAGAAAACAGAGTTAATCAGGCAAGCACTATTTACACATAAGCAAGTAAGAGAATAAATACTGCAGGGCTATGAACCCGGCGTCACGGGAAGTCGCTCAACATAGGGAAACAATGAATATTGCAATGATCTTAGTTCAATTTTCTTATCGCAAATTTAGCACTCTTATCTTATGAAGCCTCTCTATGAGTTCGATGTGCTTATCACTGCCAATTTCAAATAGCCCTGCAGGACGCAGCCAGTTAAATACAATGTCATATTCCTCCTCTTCCAGCTCATCAATATGAGCTTCAAGTTTACGTTGATAAGTAGCTTTGAACCCCTCTTCAAAGGGGCTATCATATCGTCTTTAGAAACTTGCTTTTCTATTGCACAAGCTTCCACAGAATAAGGTTCATTTCGAGAATAATAGACTGAATCAAAAACATTCTCATGTTGATACTTTGTATTAGAGAGATGCTTTGTAGTGTGACGATGGCCAGCAAGCAGTGCGGAGTTATGAAAACCAACATTACAATCAGCACACTGAAATGGCCTGACCATGAAATGAGTTTTGTTTAGATGCTTGACCATTAGCCCAAATTGCTTACCTTTACAGTCATTGTATAATGCACAATCAAACATCACCTGACCGCCCATCTTTGATTGTTTTGCAAATAAAAGAACTTCCTTTTGAGTTTTAACCCCTCGACCACTAAAACTTCGTCCAACATCATCAGATCGATCACTCGTTCCACTAGATGAGGACTGGCAATATTGAATATCGATTTGAGGCCCTTGCACATCAACAACCCAAATTAAGGTATTTGAAGCTCTAAGAGCTATATGACACTTAAAACTATTGACTTATGGAGCCCCCGCCATCTGACCTGATGCAAAATCGGCTCTTTCCGGCAATCTGCCAGATATACGTCATACAATCAAAAGACAATAAACATCCATATAAGTTTCTCCAACCGTATGCAAGATGGTCCATTTAGAGTATGTCGGTTGCCTGCCAGACTGTTTCAATCCACAGTTAAGAGCGCCCTACCGGAGCGTGCTTTCGGGGAACTGGAGTACAGTGGTCTTGCCAGGAATAAACCCAATTGGCGCCAGCCAACAGTAGAAGATACTGATCAAATCCAGGTAAGGCCTCATCCAAACCGGTGACAACTGGAGATAATAATAATGAGTGATCAAGATCAGATTCGGCAGAAACTCTACGAACGAGCCCGGGAATTGGTGCCAGTACTGAAAGAGCGCACAGCTGAAGCCAATAACCAGGGCAAACTGCACGACGAAACCATTGCAGATTTTCAGGAAGCGGGTTTCTTCCGAATTCTCCAGCCTGCAAAATGGGGTGGCTACGAGCTGAAGCCTCATGACTTTTTCGAAGTTCAGATGACCCTGGCCGAAGGCTGTATGTCTTCAGCTTGGGTTCTCGGTGTCGTTGCTATCCACAACTGGCAGCTGGCCCTGTTTGATGATCGCGCTGCCCAGGATGTCTGGGGTGAAGACACCAGCGTTCTCATCTCCTCTTCTTATATGCCGGTTGGTAAAGTGGAACATGTAGAAGGTGGTTACAAGCTCAGCGGTAAATGGGGCTTCTCCTCCGGCTCCAAGCACTGCGAATGGGCATTTCTGGGAGCCATTGTTCCGCCAAAAAACGAAGGCGAGGCACCTGACTACCGGACATTCCTGGTACCTCGGGAAGATTACGAGATCGTGGACAACTGGGACACCATGGGGCTGCAGGCTACCGGCTCTCATGATGTCGTGGTAAAAGACAAATTTGTGCCAGAGTACCGCACGCACCGCTCTCTGGATGGTTTTATGCAGAACAGCCCAGGCAATGCAGTAAACACTGCACCACTGTTCAAGCTGCCCTTCGGACAGATCTTTGTTCGCGCCGTTTCTTCAGCAGCTATTGGCGCACTGAAAGGTGCCGTGGATGATTTCGTTGACTTTAACCGCAAGCGCATTGCCCTTCATGACGGGAAAGCGGTTGTTGAAGACCCTGGCGCACAAACTGCAGCGGCTAATGCGATGATGGTCGTCAGCGATTTGAAAACCATTCTCTTCAAAAACTTTGATATTTTGAGTGAGCGCGCTGAAGAAGGTGAACCTCTGGCCATCGAAGAACGCGTTAAAATGCGTTATGACTCTGCGGTTGTCGCTTCTCGTTGTGCCGATGCAATTACAGAGCTTTACCTGCACTGTGGCTCAGCTGCTATTCATAATGGTCACAAAGTTAACCAGGCTTTCCGTGATATTCAGACCGGTCGTACACACGTTGCCAACCAGCCTGCCAAGTATGCACGCAACTTTGGCGGTGTCGTGATGGGCCGTGAAACTACTGATTTTTTCCTTTAAGAAATCCCCTCTGTAACAGGGCTGATAACAGCAGCCCTGTTACTTCCCTCCCCCTTTCTCTTCCCCCCTGACTCTCTTCTCTCGCTTTAACTACTGAAAAAACCTGAAGAACAAAATTCATAAATTAATCTATTCTTCGGACTTGGAATCAGGAAAATTCATCCTTATTTCGCACCTTTCTTCAAATAAAATAAGAGGTTTTACATGGGCATCAGGCTTGGAGATACAGCACCTGACTTTACGGCAACAACGACTGAAGGCGATTTAACTTTTCATGACTGGCTTGATAATCAATGGGCGGTTTTATTTTCACACCCCAAAGACTTCACCCCTGTCTGCACCACTGAGCTTGGCCGTGTTGCCCAATTAAAGGATGAGTTTGACTCTAGAGGGGTTAAAGTTATAGGACTCAGTGTTGACCCTGTCGAATCCCACCATAGCTGGATCAAGGATATTGAAGAGACACAGAACACCACCATCAATTATCCACTGATTGCCGACTCTGACGGTAAAATAGCCGCCCTTTATGACATGCTGGATCCGACCTCAGAAGACACCATGACCGCCCGGAATGTTTTTGTTATCGGCCCTGATAAAAAAGTGAAATTAACCATTGTCTACCCGGCGTCCACAGGCAGGAACTTTGATGAAATACTCAGGATCATCGATTCCCTTCAACTGACCGCTGATTACCAGGTGGCAACCCCTGTTGACTGGAATCATGGCGAAGACTGCATCATTGTTCCGTCCATCCCTGATGAAGACATACCGGCCAAATTTCCTAAAGGGCATCAACGCATCAAGAGTTATCTACGAACCACACCACAACCCAACCTGTAGCCACCTCGCCAGCCTTTATTTTTATGCATAAAGGTTGGGCACAACAAATACCATCACCATGAATAACCTGATTTTCCGGCAACTGCAGGATCCAGAATCTCATACTTACACCTATATCCTTGGAGATGTGGACGCAAAAGAAGGCGTTCTGATTGACTCAGTCAGCGAGCAAACAGATCGAGATCTTCAGCTTTTGCAAGAACTGGGCCTCAGACCGAAACTTATCCTTGAGACACACGTGCATGCCGATCATATTACCGGAGCCTGGAAGCTGAGACAGCAAACCGGAGCCAACATAGCACTGAGCAAATCATCCTGTATTGATATGGCTGACCAGTTACTGGGTGATGGAGAAACTATTTATATTGGAGCTATTCCAGTCAAAACTATTGCAACACCAGGTCACACAAAAAGCTGTATGAGTTTCCTGTTTGATAACAAGGTATTGACCGGAGATACTCTCCTTATTCGTGCGACTGGACGGTGTGACTTTCAGGAGGGCTCTGCTGAGCAGTTATACGACAGTATTACTAACAAGCTGTTTACCCTGCCAGACCCAACCCTTGTATACCCTGCCCATGATTACCGTGGATTCACCAGCTCATCCATTGGAGAAGAAAAGCGATTTAATCAGAGAATCGGGGGAGGAAAGAGTAAAGAAGAATTTGTTGCCATCATGAACAGCCTGAACCTTGCGTACCCCAAAAAAATGGACATTGCAGTGCCAGCAAACCTTCGGTGTGGTTCAACAGATATTCTCTGAACACCTGCCTTTAAGATAGAGATTAAGGACTTCCCTTAATGCTTCGGAGGGTAATGCAAGTAACGTCACTGCTTGTTTCTGATCTATTACCTTACTCTAAGAGCCTGACCGTACTGCGGGATTCTTTTTTAAACCACAGAGGTCACAAAGAACACTAAGAAGCGCTTTTCCTTTGTGCTCTTTGCGAACTCTGTGGTTCAATCCTTAATCCATGAAAGCAGGAGATAAATACTTCACGTCTACCAGACACATCGACTATCCCGAATTGTTTTCCTTTTTATTCGGCACAACCTCAACCACAAGACTGCCATCACGGGTATCAAAGCGAATATCGCCTTCCTCATTATTTCTGGACAAAGCCTCAAGGGTTGCTGCCAGCTCCGGCGTTCTTTCCAGTGAAATAAGCGGCATTGCTGCAAGCTCTTTCAGCAGGGCTTTTTGGAAGCTGTCTACGATCATTGTTTTAAACAGTGCCACTTCCAGATCAATCCGGGCTTCCATAAAATCGATCTGATCAAAATAGATAGCCTGATCTTCCGTCGAGTACTTCAGCTGAGTAAATCCAGTGACCTGCACTGGTAGCTTTTCTGTAACCATGCCACCAAACACATCCGCATCAACCTTGCCATTGATATGAAACATCAGTGGTTTACCATCGCCCTGGATAAAGATCTGGGGGGTTTCCAGGTAAAGCTGTACCATCATAACTGGCAGCATATCCAAGCTGCGAATCTGCGGTGAGAGAAAACCGGCATCCACCATTTTCTGAAAGCTCTGCTGACTGTATGTTTCCCGATCATTTCCTGCACAGCCACCCAGCAACAGAACCAGTAGACCACAGGAAAAGCTAACGACCCAGAACCTGATTTGCCCTGATAACTGCCTGCCCCCGGTTTGAAGCCAGGGCATCTGCCCAGCGGGTAGTTTCTGGCAACCGGTACCGGGTAAGACATGCTTCAACATAATGCACCGCCGTGTTCAACGATATTCTATGGCCAATACTGATATACAGTGGGCGTACTGCAGTTCTGGTACGAACCACGCTCCCTATAAGTTCATTGTCATCCCAAAGCTCAACCCGGGCGCCTTTTTCCTCAGGCAGAATCTCACTTTTTCCACACAGCCGACTCTTGGCAACACCAATCGCCGGCAACCCGGTTAATACCCCAATATGACAAGCCACTCCAAATCTTCGGGGATGAGCAATCCCCTGACCATCACAGAACAGCAGATCTGGCTGAACCGATAACCGGGAAAGTGCTTCCAGAATGGCTGGGCATTCCCGAAATGACAGTAATCCGGGAATATAAGGCATCAGGGTCGGTACTTTGGCAACCGCGTAGTCCAGAAGTTCCAGCCCGGGAAAAGCCAGTACGGCCACAGCAGCCCGGGTAACGCTACCCTTCTCTTCAAAGCCAACATCAACACCGGCAACGCAACGGACCTCAGGCAAGTCATCATACTGAATGACTTGCCTGGCCAGCGTCGTCTGCAAAGTTCTGGCCTCTGCATAAGACAAATCCCAGCAGTGAAGATCCAGGTCAGGCACTCAACCCATTCCTTAACGGAAGGCGAATGGACACCTCAAGACCGGGATGAGCATTACGGGCAATAATAGAGCCGTTGTGCTGTGATACTGCCGTGCTTGCAATAGCCATCCCAAGGCCCGTTCCATCATTTTCTTTCCCCCGGGTTTCATCTACCCGGAAAAATGGTTCAAACAAATCTTCAAGAGCCTCTTCAGGCACACCAGGTCCGTGGTCCCGAATACGAATCAGAGCCATATCATTTTCACGGAACAGACGCACCTCAACTTCTGAGCCTTCCGGCGTAAAGCGGATTGCATTCCTGATAATGTTTTCCACCGCACTGGAGAGAAACTCACGAACAGCAACCAGCTCAATCTTAGCGGTTTCTTTGAAAACCACCGCCTTATCACGAGCCTGAGCTTCAAAGTTTCCATCATCTACCAGTTTTTTCAGCATGACTTCAAGCGAAACCTTCTCGCAGGCCATATTGGCCATATTATGCTGAATACGGGAAAAGTGGATGATCTGCCCAATCAGCTGATCCAGTCGCTCAATTTCACGCTCAATACGGGCATGCTCTGCTTCTGCATCGGGTGTCTTTCTTCTCGCCAGAGCCAGAGAAATCTGCAGTCGGGTTAACGGTGACCTTAGCTCGTGGGATACATCCCGGAGCAAACGCTCTTTACTGAACACCAGAGAACCGACCTGCTCTGCCATATGGTCAAAGTCTCTGGCCAGCTCTCCCAACTCATCTCGACGTTTAGCAACCTTGACACCCACGCGGGCACTCAGGTCACCTCGAGCCAGCTTTCTTGATGCCCTCTGCAGGTTGCGAATAGGGCCTACCAGGTAGCGCGCCAATACCACACAAAGGAAGAAGCTGACACCCAGTGCCAGAATAATAAGATGCCATTGCCTTGCCACCACCTGTTGCACCCGCCAGTGCACCAGCATTGGCATCTCTTTAGTGAGGTAAAGCTCATAAGGGGCATCATTCAGGGTAATGCGCTGAGGGCCTACGACAACAACACCTCTTCGAAAAGTGATCGTTGGGTCACTGCGATTCCGGGTTTTGTTGTAGGCAGAAATCAACTCTTCAGAGATAGATGCACTGCCCAGAATATTACCTTCGGTATCAAACAGGTAATAGCCACTGCCTGGAAACCTTGGGATAGGCAGGTGCACAGAGGTGCGGGACAAAAGTTCCATCTTGCGAGCTGCTATTTCCAGCTCGCGAAACAGCGCCCGCCGTTCTGAAAGGAAGTCGGAAGGGTCCACCGTGACGGCAAATGCCAGAAACAGTGTGACCAGCATGGCAATCATGGTTAACCAAAACCACAGAAAGATCTTCCAGAAGACACTATGCCATGGCCAGACCACAAGCCGGGGGATTTTAAATCGCACTCGTAACCCCATCAGCCCGGAAGAATATAAAAATAGCCAGAACCACGAACGGTTTTAATTCTCAGACTGCCGTCAGGCCGGGTACCAATTTTCTTGCGCACATTGCTCACATGCATATCAATCGCACGATCATAAAGCGTCAGTTTACGGTTCAAAGCAATCTGGGTCAGATCATCCCGGGAAATGAGTTCTCCCGCTTTTTCAATCAGCGTTTTCAGCACCAGAAATTCTGTTGCAGTCAATTCCAGAGGTTCGCCAGAAATGGCAGCCTCACGGTTCGCAAGGTTTAATGCAATGTCATCAATCTGCAAGGTCCGGCTGGTCCCTTCAGGAATCAGCGGCGTTCGGCCGCGACGCAAAATGGCCTTGATTCTGGCCACCAGTTCACGGTGATTGTAAGGCTTGGGCAGGTAATCATCAGCACCTATTTCCAGACCAATAATCCGATCCACATCGTCACCACGGGCAGTCAGCATCAAAACCGGAATATCGGATTGCTGACGAATCTGTTTCAAAGCATCGAAGCCGTTCAGTTTAGGCAACGTTACATCCAATAGCACCAGGTCATGCATCCCGGACAGAGCCGCATCAACCCCTGCTTCACCATCATGAACAGCAGAGACAGTAAATCCCTCTGTGGCCAGGTATTCCACCAGCAATTCACAGAGCTCAATATCATCATCAATCAGCAATAGCTTGGCATTGGTTTTGCTCATGGTTTGCTCCATAAAAAAAAGACCCCGCCTTGGGGGAAGCGGGGTTAAAGGTACAGCTCATGGGGTAACTGATTGCCAAGCCAGCCAACCCCCCGCTTGGGCTTTCTGGCCACCTCTATCGATATACCATTTCAATAGAGGCTTTTTCATACCACTTTAATTCCAAAGATACAGCTGATTGACTATTCTAAATCCTGCAGAACATTATAAGAAAATGTACTGCTCTCAGCTGTTAGCCTCTTGAGTTATTCACTCAATGTGATTCTGACCTCCCTTTCCTGCTTCTTAATAATATGCAAAAAGGGCTTAACCAGTACTCTCCGAGGCGCGGGACATCATATCATTCATCTATCAGGAATGCTTTTTTAAACGATTACTGACAGTTTTCCGGTTTATCGCCTGCAACAACTGCACTTAAACCTGCTGTTCCTGAATGTAGGTACAGTGTATTGGCTTGCATCTCAATCGGGTCAATAGATCCGGTAAAAGCAGTGTAAAGCCCTGCCTTATTCCATTTTGAATAGTAAAAAAACTGCCAACTTCGGTTTTCCACATGGCTATAGATACATAAAACCCATACTATCCGTCACAACCCATAACCCTGTATGCTGTCCGATGCTTTGCACGGAGCATTCCCCTATGAAGAGCCGAAGACAGGCACTCTAACCGCAGAGTCATTCGGGGTTAATACACAACAAGTACCAATCAGACTTTCCCCTCAATGCAGGGCGTGGTGTTTGAGGGGAGATATACAAGGCAAATTTTCTGTTGAGCCCAGACAGTGCCTATTCGTGTATCTGCCCCAAATGTCAGGACCATAGAGGGTATTAAAGCGAACGGTATAAAGAGGCTGCTGTGATAGCGGTATTGGCAGCCACCAGAATAGAGATGTGCTTAAACTAATGGTCTGGCACATCATTGCTTTTGCGGGTCCTGCAAGAACCTGACCCCTTACGGAGCTATCAATGATCGCTAAAATCACTGATCGTAAATTCGGAAAATGGCTTCCGATAGGCGCCTTAGCCACCTCTATATTATTTCTGGCAGGGTGCTCAGAAGACAAGCAACAGCAACAGCATCAGATGCCCCCCCCAGCTGTTTCCGTATTTAACGTGGCTGATCAGGAAGTAGGCGAATACCATGAGTTCGTAGCCCGTTCCGAAGCAATTGATGTCGTCGATATTCGTGCCCGGGTTGAAGGTTTTCTTGTCGAAAGAAACTTCACTGAAGGCGGCCTGGTGGAAAAAGATCAGCTGCTCTATGAAATTGACCGAGCGCCGTTTATTGCCGCTCTTAAAGGTGCTGAAGCCCAGCTGGCCAGCAGCAAGGCTAACCTGGTCAATGCTCAGAAGAACCTTGAGCGTGGCCGGGACCTGGTGAAAAAAGGGTTTATCAGTCAGGCTGATTTCGATATGCAAACCAGCACGGAAGCACAGGCTGTTGCCGGTGTTGAGGCCGCGGAAGCCAGTCTGGAAACCGCACAGATCAACCTGAGCTACACTCGCATCACCGCACCTTTTAAAGGTGAAATCGGCAAATCAACCTACAGCGTTGGTAACCTGGTCGGCCCTACCAGCCAACCACTGGCAACTCTGACCAGCATGGACCCTATCTATGTCACCTTCCAGGTGGATGAGCGACAGCTGATCAGTCATATGATGGACAATGCCATGGCGGCAGGCCAGAAAGCAGACGCCGAAGAAGAAGCGCCGATTGAGGAAAAGGAAGAGTTCAAGCTAACACTGAAGCTGCCTAACGGTCAGGAGTATAACCAGCCAGGCACCTTCCGCTTCGCCGACACCCAGGTGGACGAAACAACCGGCACACTGACACTGCGTGCTTCTTTCCCTAACCCTCACGGTATCATTCTGCCAGGGCTGTATGTCAACCTGCAGGCGGAAAGCAATGCCAAGACCATGCAACCGATGATCCCTCAGGCTGCCGTTCAGCAGAACCAGTCCGGCCACTTTGTACTGGTAGTAACACCTGAGAATACTGTCGAAACCCGCCAGGTTACCCTGGGACGACGTATCGGTGCCATGTGGGTGGTGACCAAAGGCCTGAAAGCCAATGAGCACATCATTGTTCAAGGTCTGCAGAAAGTTCGCCCAGGTGCCAAAGTAACCCCGGGACTGGTAACGGTGAACCCAACCACCGGCACCATTACCCCTGAGCAGGAGAAGGGTAACTGAGATGATCAGCCAGTTTTTTATTAACCGGCCAAAGTTCGCTTTCGTCATCTCGATAGTGATTACCCTGGTCGGCCTGATCTCACTGATGACACTGCCAGTGAGCCAGTACCCGGAAATAGCGCCGCCCCAGGTGACTATTAATGCCATGTATCCCGGCGCTGATGCCGAGACCGTTGAAGAAGCGGTTATCCGACCCATTGAAGAGCAGGTTAATGGTGTTGAGGGGATGATCTACATCAACTCCACCGCTGACAACAGTGGCTCTGCGTCTATCACGGTCACTTTTGAGACCGGTATTGATCAGGACATGGCCATGGTTAACGTTCAGAACCGCGTAGCGGTTGCTGAACCCAGCCTGCCGGAAGATGTTCGCCGCCTTGGCGTCACGGTGCGTAAGCAGTCGTCCAACATGTTGCTTGGGGTCAACCTGATTTCAGAAAGTGGTGAGTATGATCAGATCTTCCTGAACAACTACGCCAACAACTATCTGAAAGAGCCACTGGCTCGTATCAATGGTGTTGCCAGTGCCGAAGTACTGGGTCCCATGACCTACAGTATGCGTCTGTGGCTGAATCCTAACCGGATGGCCGCTCTGGATGTCACCACCAGTGATATCGCCAGTGCCATTAATGAGCAGAACACCATTGTTGCAGCGGGTAAGCTGGGTCAGGGACCAACCCTTCCCGACCAGCAGTTCACCTATACCATCAAGACTCAGGGTCGTCTGAGTAGCCCTGAAGCGTTCGGTAATATTATTGTCCGTGCGCAACCTGATGGCTCATTTATCCGTGTAAAAGATGTGGCCCGCGTTGAACTGGGTTCACAGAGCTATGAAGGTGATGCCCGCCTGAATAACGACCCGACTGCATTTCTGGTTATCTATCAGCAGCCTGATGCCAACGCCATGGAAGTGGCTGAAGGCGTGAAGGCGGAGATGAAGAATCTGGCCAATACCTTCCCGGAAGGTATCGAGTACGTTATCAAGTTTGACACCACCGACTTCATCGATGCTTCCATCAACGAAGTCGTTAAAACACTCTTTGAAGCCGTACTTCTGGTAATCCTGGTGGTGTTCCTGTTCCTGCAGAACTGGCGGGCAACGCTCATTCCGGCAATCGCTATCCCGGTATCGTTGATCGGTACCTTTGCGGTCATGAAACTGCTGGGCTTCTCCATCAACACCATTACCCTGTTTGGTCTGGTGCTGGCGATCGGGGTTGTAGTAGACGACGCGATTGTTGTTATTGAAAACGTCGAACGTCTGATCACCCAGGAAAACATGTCCCCCAAAGATGCAACCAGTCTGGCCATGAAAGAAGTATCTGGACCGATCGTTGCAACCACCCTGGTGCTGCTGGCGGTATTCGTACCGGTTGGCTTTATGCCGGGCATAACGGGGGGGCTATACTCACAGTTTGCCGTCACCATCTCGGTCGCCGTATTAATTTCTTCCATCAACGCCCTGACCCTCAGCCCGGCTCTCTGTGCTACATTGCTGAAGAAAGGCAACCTGGCCCAGATCGTCTGGTTAAGGCCCGTAGAGAACTTTATTACCCGGCTGACTAGGGGTTACAAGAGCTGGGTATCACTGCTGCTGCGTCGTTCTATTCTCGGCATGGCCCTCTTTGCCATTATGATGGCGGCCACCGGCTTTATGTTCACCTCAACACCCACCGGTTTTGTGCCTGATGAAGACCAGGGCTTCTTCCTGGTGGATATCCAGCTGCCAGACGCCGCCTCTTTGAATCGTACCGAAGAGGTCATGCGACAGATTACGGATATAGTCCGTACTGAAAAGGGTGTCGACAGTGTGATCACCGTCTCCGGCTTCAGTATTTTCAGTGGCGCTAACTCCAACGGTGGTATGGCCATTGTGGTTCTGGATAACTGGGATGAGCGCCAAAGCCCGGAACTTCACCAGAGCGCAATCCTGAATAATACACAGGGCAAACTTTGGGGGCTTCCGGAAGCTCAGGCCATGGCATTTGCCTTCCCGCCAATTCCAGGCCTTGGTGCATCCGGTGGTTTCGACTTCCGCCTGCAGGACACCATGAGTCGTTCTCCCCAGGAGCTGTCTCAGGTGTTGAATGGACTGATCTACGAAGCCAATCAGCAACCAGATCTCAGTCGTGTATTCTCTACCTGGCGGGCGAATGTTCCTCAGTACTACCTCGAGGTTGATCGCAACAAGGCCAAAGCTCAGGAAATATCACTCTCCGAGATCTTCATGACTCTGCAGACTCAGCTGGGATCGCTCTATGTGAATGATTTCACCATGCTGGGAAGAACCTACCAGGTCAACCTGCAGGCTGAAAGTGTTGACCGGGCTGAGCCTTCTGACCTGAGCAAGTTCTATGTGCGCAATATGAAGGGTGAGATGGTTCCACTGACCACCGTTGCCTCTCTGAAGCCAATTCTTGGCCCCAGTAACATTGGTCACTACAATCTCTACCGCTCGGTCAATATCAGTGGTCAGGCCGCACCGGGTTACAGCTCTGGTGATGCACTGGCTACCATGGAAAAATTGGCAGCGAACCTACCGGATGGTTACACCTACTCCTGGTCTGGACAGTCATTACAGGAAATTGAAGCCGGTAACCTGGCCCCAATCCTCTTTGGCCTGGCCTTCCTGTTCGTATACCTGTTCCTGGTAGCCCAGTACGAAAGCTGGACCATGCCCATTGCCATCATCATTGCCGTACCCATCGCCACCTTCGGTGCCTTTGTAGGCATTAACGTGATGCGCAACTGGAACCCACTGCTGGCCAATGATATCTACGCCCAGATAGGTATGGTACTGCTGATCGGTATTGCCGCAAAAACAGCGATTTTGATAGTAGAGTTTGCCATGGTTCAACGCCGGGAAGGCAACAGTATCTTTGACTCTGCGGTGAATGCTGCCGGCCTGCGTTTCCGTGCGGTACTGATGACCGCTCTGTCCTTTATTCTCGGGGTACTGCCTCTGGTTCTGGCCAGCGGGGCTGGTGCTGCAAGCCGTCAGATTATTGGTATTACCGTAAGCTCCGGTATGCTGGCAGCCACGATTTTTGGTACTCTGCTGATCCCAGTGTTCTATCTGTTGCTGCAAAAGCTGCGCGAGCACTTTGACCCCAACAAGGCTAACTGTTAATTCAGTTAGCTTTATCCCAAGGCCTCCACAGTGGAGGCCTTTTTTATGCAGGGGAACCAATTCAGAGCCTGAGTAATCTAACACCGAGCGTTTCAAGCCATAAAAATCAGAGGGGCTTGGATTTTACATACGGCTGAATGATTGGATTTACCATGGCTGAAATAAACTTTCCTTCGCTTTTAAGCCCAGTTCATAGGGCTACTCCCCCCCAGGAAACAGGAGAACATGATGCGGCTGATCTTTTGCAGCAAACACCTGACGCCCCAAGGTTAGGAAGTCATACCCTTACCCATTTCTCAACATCATCATGCCGAGATAATGTAATTAAGAATGAGAATGAAACCAAAAAAACAATTCCAGAAGCTTATTTGCCAGAAAATAAGCTATCTAAATATAAGATTAAGGGTGAGCACTGCATATCTAGCCTATTAAACTGGGATTTCTTCTCACCGTCTCCAACAATTTTATGGACTTTCCCTGCAACAGGACAGATGAGACACTCTCCCGATAGCAGGACCACTACTCAAGTATTACCAGCACCTTCTTCGGAGCCAACTCTCAGACTTCGACTGCAAACTCCGTCGCACCAGCAATCCGCCGCACCTGATTTACCTGACTGGAGAGAGTTCCACTTCAATTTAAATAACGCCATGGAAAAACTATTTCAACACTTGCCGAACGATACTAATGGTCAAGATCCTCTATCAATGCTCTATTGGAAGATTTTTCAGTTCTCACTATTGCGCAGCAGTGGTGATATTTCTCAAGAAGATATATCACAATTGAATAAATTTATAAGAAATACTGATTTAATCCGACATAACAACCCAAAAATGAGAGCATATGAAGACCTGAGAAATCTATCTAATCTTCTCAGAGGAATATGCTTTTCCAGAAAATGCCATAACCTTTTATCAGCTATCCATTCAGACAGAAACCCTGACACGCGATGTCAGCAGTTAATGACAGAGCTTATTCAGCTGGACTCAAATAACCAAATCTTAGCAAGATGGCGAACAGCCATAAGCACGATCCAAGCTGAGCTGAAAGCAAGGCAGCTATTACACTCAATGTCTGATCTTGCATTAGCCCAAAGATCAGACGCTCCTCCAGCATCGATACAACAAGGAGCTATTGGAGGCATAGGTATTTCAGAGCGGCCATCTCGAGCGACTCTGTTTCAAGAAACAGAAAAACTGATGAAAGAAAGACATGAAGTTGCTGACTCGCTGAGGAAAATTGACCAGCACACCACTGAAGGTCAAGAAAAATACGCAAAGCTTAATCGAAAACTCCAGGCGCTTAATAAACAGATAGATCAAAATATCGAAATCTATCACCGCTGCTATGGTCTGGAAACATCGAATCTGATTCAAAGCTGGTGCGCTTCAGCAACATCAGCACTGGCAACAGAAGGGTCTGCAACCATCCAGGGTCTTCAGCATCTGCAAAGCCAAATCGAGTCCGCAATTGACGAGATAGAACTCTTTTTTGATAAAAAAACACATCATTTATGCCGGTATACCTGGAACCAGCTAACCGATGCACTCAATAGAATCCAGTCAGCAGAAGACTTTCTCAGAGTCAGAAGATGGATCAACAATGATCAGGCAATCATACCCAACCAAGTACGCCCCGGTGATGACCAACCTCTTTACTTTCTCTTTCAGGAGCTAAGTCAGGATCTTGAAAATCAAATATGTATATTTGGTATGGCCGACCTCTGTGATCAGGAGAGAGAGCAAGCAAGAACAAACATAGTCAAAGCAACAAAAAGGGTGGATAAGATCATAGAGGTTTTTCGTACAGTCATTCATCGCTATGAACGTTTAAAATCTGATCATCAGTATCCACATCAATTAGCCGAGATGGAAGAAGCTTCCAGAAAAGGACATAGAGTAACCGCTACTGCCCCCTCCCCAAAAATTCAAGACCGTCTTCTATTAATAAAAACACTGAATAACCCCTCAATTGATACCGATCACCTTCTGGATATGAGCGATGAGGATTTTCAGCTTATTTTTAATCTATTAGGCGGTAAACAGCTAACCGATGAAAACAGGAAAACCATTGCAAAAAATAGTTGGCAACTGACCGAAGGGAATAACCTGATGACCCAACGAGGCCATGAGCGAGTCACGGTTGTCGCCATTGGGAGCCTGTACCAATTAATTGATACGGCAAGTAATACGCCCATTGGAACACTGGATCGTGTCCGCTGGGAACGAATCCATAAGCGCCTTGAACGAGAAGGGCTCAGAGGGGCAGTTAATATTACCCGGCAGATGATTCTGGATGATTTCAGGGACTTTCCAACAACTGAAGAGCAATGGCAGACTCAAAGGCCTGAAGGAATAGGAGGTTTTCTGGATACGGTTCACCAACAAGGGGGAGTGGTTGTTCCAAACCCAGTAGATAATGAACGACCTGACGACCAGCCGGTATCCTCAGAGATATTACGACATCAAAGAAGATATTTTCAAAGACCATAGAAAAGCCTGATACTATTTTTAATCATCATAATTTCTAAGAGTGATTTCATGAGTAGCGCCTATCAAAACTTGGTGAACCGATTCCAACAGATGTATCACCTGCAGCATCTTGGGGCAATTGCCGGCTGGGATCAGGCAGCCATGATGCCAGCCGGGGGGAATCAGGCTCGAGGTGCTGCATTGGCCGAGCTGAACGCTCTCCTGCACAAGCTGCTCACCGCTCCTGAAGTGGCGTCATGGCTGCAGGAAGCACAGCGTCAGGAAACCAGTGAGGAAACCATTCGATCCGTAGAAGAGATGGCTGTTGAATGGCTGCATGCCAGCGCCATTCCGGATGACCTGGTGAAAGCCAAAACCATTGCATCCACCCACTGTGAACATGCCTGGCGCAGCCAGCGTCCAGAGAATGACTGGGAAGGCTTTTCCAAAAACCTGAAAGAGGTCGTCAACCTCTCACGTCAGGAAGCTGGCGTTCGCGCGGAGAAAAGTAATACGAGCCCTTACAACGCACTTCTGGAGCTTTATGAACCCGGAGTGAACACTCAGGAACTTGACCTGCTGTTTGGCGACCTGAAAACCTGGCTGCCCGGTTTTATCCAGGAAGCCCAAGATCGTCAGGATTCAGTTACGATTATTGAGCCTGAAGGAACATTCCCAACGGAGAAACAAAAAGCCCTGGGACTGAAAGTAATGAAGCTGCTTGGCTTTGACTTCAATCATGGTCGTCTGGATGTCAGTACTCACCCGTTCTGCGGCGGTGTCAGTGAAGATGTTCGAATGACAACCCGCTATAGCGAAGATAACTTTGTTGAAGCGCTGATGGGCACCGTTCACGAAACAGGGCATGCTCGCTACAACCAGAGTCTACCAACGGATCGAGCGCTGCCTGTTTCGTCCTACCGGTCCATGGGTATCCACGAAGGGCAAAGTTTGTTCTTTGAAATGCAGCTGGGCCGCAGCCCGGCATTCCTGTCACTGATACAGCCCCTGATCGTTAAACATCTTTGCGATGGCAAGCAACCGCCTTATATGGCTCTGGATAATCTTGAAAAAATCTACACACAGGTTCGCCCCGGCTTTATTCGGGTTGATGCTGACGAAATCACCTACCCTGCCCATATTATTCTTCGCTATGAAATCGAGCGCGACCTGATTGAAGGGAGCATCGAAGTCGATGATATTCCTGAGCTCTGGCAGCAGAAAATGAAAGATTACCTGGGTCTGGATGTGGCGGGGGATCATAAAAATGGCTGCATGCAGGACATTCACTGGCCTATGGGGGCTTTTGGCTATTTCCCAAGTTACACGCTGGGCGCTATGGTGGCTGCACAGCTGTTTGCTGCCCAGAAAAAAGCAATGCCAGATATTGAGAAGCAAATTCAAAATGGCAGCCTGATGCCCATTTTTGACTGGCTGAAAACCAATATCTGGTCACAGGGACGAAAGTACTCCACTGCCGAGCTCATGACCAGAGCTACCGGAGAACCATTAACGGCCAGTTATTTCAAAAACCACCTTAAAGAAAGATACCTCGGCTAAACAAATAGCGTTTTTATCAATAGCACGCTCAAGTTAACTATGATGAAATCTACTGCTCTGGCAGTAAGCTTTCCAATTTTCATTGAGGTTAACCTGATGCGGGGCATCAAAACGACACATGTCCGTCATATATTTCAGGGGCTGGCGGCTCTGATCATTATCATGACGGGCATCAAGCTGGGCAGCACACTGGTCATACCACTGCTGCTGTCTGCACTGCTTGCCCTGTTGGCAAACCCGCTGGTTGACCTTCTGGCCCGGTTTAAAATCCCACGCATCCTTGGGATTATATTTACTTTGACGGCCTTTGTTATCTTCGCTCTGTTCTTTCTTGGCAATGTTGCCAGCACAGCTCAGGAATTTACCGCAGCCCTGCCCGGTTACCGTGAACAACTGACAGAGACTTTCAGAAACACACAGGTCTATCTCGCTGAGAAAAATATCCATGTTGACCTGAAAACGTTTACTGATTCCTTTGACCCATCGGCTCTGGTCAGCCTGCTGACCAATATGATTGGCAAACTCGGCAGCACCATGAGCTTTGCCCTGCTGATTTTGATCGCCACCATATTCATGCTGCTGGAAGCCCCTCTTCTGCCGGGTAAGCTGCGCATTGCACTATCATCCCCAGACCATGAATTACAGAGCATGCGCCGGTTTCTTCGATCCTTCAACCGCTATGTAGCCCTGAAAACGCTGATCAGTATGTTCACTGGTATGCTGGTCGGTGTAATGCTCTGGGCAAAAGGGGTCAACTTTTATGTTCTCTGGGGACTGGTAGCCTTTCTGTTCAACTTTATTCCTAATGTCGGCTCCATTGTTGCCGCCATTCCCGGCATCCTGCTCACCCTTCTGCAGTTCGGCTATACCGACGCCATGCTGATTATGGCCGGCTATCTGGCTATTAACGTCATGATCGGTAATATCATTGAGCCCAACGTGATGGGACAGGGGCTGGGCCTTTCTCCTCTGGTGGTTTTCCTGTCACTGATTTTCTGGGGTTGGCTGCTGGGGCCTGTGGGCATGATCCTGTCCGTTCCTCTCACCATGTTTTTAAAAATCATGATGGAATCTTCAAAACGATGGCGGAATGTAGCTATTCTGTTAGGGCCTGATGACAGTGCTGAGAAACCATTAGTACAAAGCGCTGAGCAACTCTCACAAGATAACAAATAGCGGAGCCTGCGATGGTTGATGATCTTGCCGTGATGAACCCCTGGACCGACTGGGCAGAAAAAATCAAAGCTATAGCCCAGAACGGGCTTACCTTTTCCAGGGATGAGTTTGACCTGGAGCGGTACCATCAGCTGCAAACCATTGCTCATGAGATGACAGCCCTGTTAACGGGTGCACCAATAGAAAAGGTAGATGATTACTTTTTACCTGACCACGGTTACGCCACACCCAAAGTGGATCTTCGTGGCGGTGTTTTCCTTGATGATCAAATACTGTTGGTGAAAGAACGTGCGGATGGGGGCTGGACTCTGCCTGGAGGCTGGGGAGATGTGTGCGAACCACCCGCTTATGGTGTTGAGCGGGAGGTTATGGAAGAGTCCGGATATACCGCTAAAGCCATAAAGCTGGTGGCACTGCGGGATACCCAAAGACACCCCTACTGCCCACGAAGCCCATACCATATTTATAAATTGATTTTTCTTTGTGAATTGACAGGGGGAGCCCCCAAAGAGAATATCGAAATCTCAGACATCGGCTTTTTTGATGTTGATGATTTACCAGAACTGTCCAGAGGTAGAACACTGCCAGAAGATATTCAGTTGTTATTTGAACACAGAAATAAGCCTGAGCTGCCAACTTACTTTGATTAGAGTGCCCAATAAAGCTGATAACAATGCAAAAAAAACGGTGCTATCAAGCACCGTTTTTTTTCACTTCAGACTTAGTATCAGAAAGTGTATTTCAATTTAACGTTTAAGTTATCTGAACTGAAACCACTCTTCATTACGCGGGTATACCCCATATTAACCGTGGTATTCTCACCACTGTCCATATCGACGCCAAGATAAGCCTCATAACTGGTTTTCTCAGGTGTGGTACTTTTAAGGGTGTAATCATTTCCAGCAAAAGTCACCTGATTATCCATAGAGTCTCCAACAAAATCGTGATAGACCATCACTGATGCTCGAGGCGTCATCATGCCTTTATCTGTTTCCCAGCTGGTGCTGACTGCACCACCAATACCGGCTTCGATTTTATGATAGTTGGTACTGCCAACCTGCTCAGTCAGGGTACCATCACCATTGCTCGCAGTATAACCATCCACCTTAACCATGCTCATGCGAACAGCCGCCATCGGTTCCAACATAAACCGGCCTCTTGGCATATACATTCCTGCAAGCGACTGTACCCCCACCTGCTCGGAGTGATATTTTGAGTTCATCTGTGCAGCACCGCTCAGCCTGCGACCTTTATGGTCTGATCCACCCAGAGTAAGACTGCTGTCAATATACATAGTGTCACGGCGCATAAAGTGATAGAGAGAACCCAGATAAGTAGTCACTTCATCACGCTGGTCACGACCATCAAAATCTATGTGGGAGTCACCATAACTGACGGCAAAGCCAAATGTCTGGCCGTCCATATCCCGATCGGCACCAAAGGTGAAGCCGGCAAGCGTACTTTCATAGCCAAGATTGCCCCCCCTGGCATCCTGATCCGCTTGACTGTAGAGCGCCTGAATCCATAGATTGTCACCAGTCTGTAGATCACCAAAACTGATGCCACGCAGACTGGCTCCTCTATTTCTGATGTTACTCATTGCAGCTGCAGTTGCATCACTTACCGTTAATGCGGCAGAGCCCGAATCATCCGGACGAATCTCATCCAGGTAGTCGTTCATCTCCGAAGTGCTGCCAGAATTATCGATAAGTGTTCCGTATACGCCTGTAACAACCTGCTCTTCCGCACTCAGAGTCTGGAAATCCGAGGCCAATGATTGAGTAGACTCAGTCGCTCCAGATCCATCAAGAACACTGTCCGCTGAAAGCACTTCAACATCCGCTGCAACCGATGCTCCTGCAAGGGTCAGGTTTGACAGGCTGATAAGAGCAGAGCCTGATGAAATGTTGTCCGTCGAAAATCCAGTAGCTGATAATGTGCCAGAAATTAATTCAATATTGGTCGCTGCACTGGCAGAGCTAACAAAAGCATCACTGCCGTTTACAACGATTTTTGAGTCAGCATCCAATGTGGCACTTGAAGATGCTGTCAACAAGGCACCTGCACCGGAGGTAGCAACGAGCTCCAAAGTTCCTCCCGAACCATCATAGGTGGCAACAGTTGAGCCTTCATTAATAGAGAGCGTACCGGAGTTAGTCACTGTTCCAGTGCTGGCCATAACGCCCAGTGTTGCTGTGCCAGTGTTAGTGAACGCATTGGCTCCCGCGGCAAAACTACCTGCATTGATGGTTCCGGCATTGCTGGAGGCTGCACCAATAGTAAGAGCGTTAGTAACATTGATCGTACCGGCAGCATTGTTCGTCAGCGCCGCAGATCCGGAGTTGATGGAATCAGCCGTGATTGAACCATCATTGGTAATACCAAGGGCGGTTAAAGCACCAGTGGCTGTAATCGTTCCGGCATTGGTTAGTAAGCCACCATCAACATCAATAATGGCACCACTGACAACACCTCCCGCATTGTTTGTCAGGGTGTTAGTCCCACCGTTAATATCCCCAGTAAATGTCCCTGAGTTGGTCAGCGTATTAGTTCCTGTTGCTTCCAAATCACCAGTAATGGTTCCGTTATTTGTAATGGTATAACTACCACTGTTCGATAAATCACCGGTAATAACGCCACTGGCTGCGTTGACTAACGTAACGGTCTGAGCACTATTAAAAGCATTATCAGAAGCTGTAATCGAGCCTGTATTGGTAATCTGACCAGTCCATTGGGCGGTGTTAAAAGCAGTTGCTGTCGTACTGTCTCCGACAGAACCATTGTTGACAATATTTCCTATGAACTGCCGACTCATACTGAAGGCCACACTGGACGCAATTACTGATGCACCAGTCCCAATGATAATATCCCCGGTGAAAGATCCGGCACTGGGCATAATGTTAAGGCCTGTACCTGAGCCCAGGATGCTACCATTTATAGTAATATCACTAGTAATATTGCTGGTACCCGTAACCTGCAGACCATCTCTTGTTGCCGCAGTGGTATTATCACTTTGCAGCGTACCATTGATTGAACCATCAACAGTAATGTCTAATTCATAGGCAGTGGATTCAGAGTCCACTGTCAAAGCAGGTCCACTTCCAGTGGCGTCTGTTGTAATAGCAACGTCAGAAGCAATACTGATAGAATTACCTGTAGCGACTTGCACATCTTCAGGATCAGAAACAGCACTGGCACGAACGAGCCCTCCATCATTTGCCTCAGTAATTGCTGTATCTGCTGAATAGGCTGGCAAAGCCATAATACCGGTCAGCACTCCACTAATAGCCAGGCTGAGAATCGACTTCCTGTATCCTTGCATGTGTTTTGTCCCTTAAGTCAACATTGAGCGCATTGAATTCAATTTGCAGCGTACTCAATCCCCTGTCGACCAAACAAACTCCGCACGATCTTTTCACGTCCTGTAAAAAGAAGCCCTGTGCGCGTAGGGGTGTAGCAAAGCCGAAAGGCTGCAGTGACTAGTGTTATCATCACTTAAAACAAATAATCAAGGGGTGTTAACAAAAAAGTTTTATCCTTTTCAGTGCATTATTTCCAGTCTGAAAGAAATACTCTGTAATTCTCGAGTTTGTGGGATTTCGTTGCTCTCACGCTTAACATGGAAATACAGATAGAGCGCACTGGATATGAAGTGTGAGGAGTAGCAGGTGCTCCCATGGAACACCACCGGAACGAGGAAGAAAAAGCGTAGGCTGGTAACCCGTCGGGTTGCCGACAAGAGGACAAGAGGCGCTGTCGGCAGTCCTTTCAGGATTACCGACTACGTAGCTCTGGTGAAAGGCGGGTAGTTCAGGCGGTTCCACCCACGGTGATTTCATCAATCTTCAATGTTGGTTGACCAACGCCCACCGGAACCGACTGACCATCTTTACCACAGATGCCAACGCCAGGATCCAGCTCAAGGTCATTGCCCACCATGGAAACCTTGTTCATCACATCTGGGCCGTTGCCAATCAGGGTTGCCCCTTTCACCGGCACCGTCTTCTTGCCATTTTCGATCAGCCAGGCCTCACTGGTGGAGAATACAAACTTACCGGAGGTGATATCAACCTGGCCACCGCCCATGTTTTCCACGTAGATGCCTTTCTTGACGCTGCTGATAATCTCTTCAGGGTCATGCTTGCCAGCCAGCATATAGGTGTTGGTCATTCTCGGCATTGGCAGATGTGAATAAGACTCCCGCCGCCCATTACCGGTAGGTGCAACCCCCATCAATCGGGCATTCAGCTTATCCTGCATATAACCTTTGAGAATACCGTTCTCAATCAATACGGTACTTTCTGTGGGTACACCTTCGTCGTCCATATTCATGGAACCACGACGACCTCCCAAGGTACCATCATCAACAATCGTGCAATGAGGTGAGGCTACCCGTTCTCCAATTCGCCCTGCATAAGATGAGGAGCCCTTGCGGTTAAAATCACCTTCCAAACCATGACCGACAGCTTCATGAAGCAGTACACCGGACCAACCAGAACTGAGCACCACGGGCATTGCACCCGCTGGAGCAGCGACAGCTTCAAGGTTAGTCATGGCTTGGCGAACGGCCTTTCTGGCATATTCAAGACCGGTATCATTCAACAGGAACTGTAGATAGTCGCCACGACCGCCACCGCCAGCTGAACCGCGCTCAATGCGTCCCTCTTTCTCAGCAATAACACTGACATTGAGACGAACCAGCGGTCGAATATCGGCGGCAAGGGTACCATCGGATGCTGCCACCAGCACCACTTCATGAACACCGGCAAGACTCACGGTTACTTGTTTGATACTTGGGTCAGCTTTGCGGGCTTCCTGATCCAGCTTCTTCAAAAGATCGACTTTATCTTCACTGGTTAAGGAATCCAGGGGGTTCGATGTTCCATACAGAGCCAATGGCTGGCTCCGTTGCCATGCCTGAACCTGCTTCTGCTGCCCAACCCTGGCAATGCTCCGGGCAGCGCCAGCAGCCTGTTCCAATGCCGGGAGAATAATTTCGTTGGAATAGGCAAAGCCAGTCTTCTCGCCACTCATGGCTCGAACACCAACACCACTGTCTACATTGAAACTGCCTTCCTTAACGATGCCATCTTCCAGCACCCAGGACTCATGGCGCATGGATTGAAAATAGAGGTCAGCAGCATCCACATTGTGACCCAGAATGGTATCCAGAATTCGGCTGAGTTCGCTGTCGCCGATATTGGCCGGGGTCAGCAGTTGGTCTCGGGCTGTTGTAATAATATCGGTCATAGATCTTGTCACCACTTTTGTCAGCAGCGTGGCTTCACACTGATTTATTCTTATTGCAAGCGTACTCTCGGAGAACGGGATAACTCAAGGAGTATTTGGTGTTTGCTTTAAAGTTTTTGGCCAGCAAGCCTGGCGTGCATTCGCTGAAAACAGCGAGGCAATTACATGCATTGGGTCTCCCTGTAAAAGGTTGATAAGCAATGTTTAAAATAGGCTGGATGGGATTTCTTGACTCTATCAATAATATACATAGCTTGCTTTTTCAGCGCTGACTTTTGCTCCGGTGTATACTTGCCAGCATCGTCAGCCTTGATGAAAATCATAACTATTTCTTTAATCTGAACGCTTCTTCCATTCCACACAATAACCGGGAATTTTTTTCAAGCGTTAATGGATGATCAATGCCCGGAACAATTTAATCTTTATTATTAATAAACCGAAGCTCTGGTAGAGAAAACATACTTAACCAGTGAGAGCCTGAAAACCGAGAGCTCTATTGTAGTTTGTTTTTTGCCTCACACGCTCCCAATACGGTAGTCACTACAACCTCAACCTTCTCTTCCAGCGTTTTGCCTTCCGGTACAGGCTCTCCTTTGATGACCTGCGGCCAGAACAACATTCCCTGAAAGAGACTGATGTATATATTGGTGATCACACCAAGATCAGCTTCATTCAACTGACCGGCCCCCATGGCCTCCTTGAACCATTGGGTCACGGCTTTTGTACTGTATAGCGTATTGATGAGGTTTTGCGCCATGTCCGGTTGACGGAGAAACTCCATCACGATGGTGCGTGACAGCGGAATGCCATAGGTTTGATAGAGAATTTCAACTTCTTTAAAAGTGATGGTTGTCAGTTGTGAATGAAGGCTAAGCTTCGAATCAAAGGGATAGCGTACTGCCTCATACGCCGAGGTCTGAATAATGGTCAGCACCGATTCAAACAACAGCTCCTTGCTTTCAAAGTGACGATAAAGCGTACGCTTGGACACTTCGGCTGCGGTACAAACTCTATCCATATTGGCAGCAAGAAAACCGTATTGGATAAACTCTTCTTTCGCCGCATCGATGATAGCTTGACGTTTTCGCTCAGAGCGTGTCACTGGTTCCTCTCCCTTTTATCACCTCATCCTGCGCATCCGCTTTATCAACTAATAACTTGAACGCCCCCGCTCCTGCACATTGCAGGAGTTAAGGGGCAAATAAAGCAACACACGAAGTACACTATAGAGTTTACATTTAATGAGCGCAAGCATAATATAAACTCATAAGTTTACTTTTGAGTTACTCAAAACGGACTTTCCAAAAAACCTTTCATTTTAACTGGTCACACCTGATCAGAATTTTTTAGAGACAGGTCACTATGTTGGCATCGATAAAAGTCACCAGACTGGCAGCTGGCATTGCTCTGGCATCGCTCCTTCTTGGAGGATGCGGTAAAGAAGACGCGGCACAAACCAAAACGGCGGTTATTCAGCCTGCTCTGACAGAACTTGTAACCAATACAGTCAGTGATGAGCTCAGTTTCAATGGTGTTGTACGTTCTGCCGAACGAGCCAATCTTGCCTTTCGTGTGGGAGGCCTGCTCACTGATATTCGAGTAAAAGAGGGTGACCACGTCAGACAGGGTGATCTGCTGGCCAGACTGGATGCCCGGGATGCGAAGACCGCTCTGGAATCTGCCGAACTGGAGCTTAAGAGCACTGGAGATGACTATACACGGGCAAAGGCCATTTTTGAGAAAAGCCGGGCTATTTCCAAGAGTGATCTGGATGCCATTACGACCCGTTACAACCTGGCCAGAAACCGTGTTGATGAAACAAAACGACAGTTTGAATACACCGAACTGAGAGCACCTTTTGACGGTATTATTGGTCGCAAGTTTGTCGATAACCATATCCAGATCCAGGCCAACAGCCCGGTTCTTGTTCTTCATGACCTGAGCGACCTGGAAGTCGTCATCAATCTCCCCCATAAGGTCATGCTTTCCGGGCTGCACCAAACCGCCGCCAATGCCGAGTTATCAGCCATACCTGGCCAATTATTCCCACTGGCTCTGCGTACCTATGCCACAGAGGCGGACCCTATGTCCCAGACTTATCCGGTCGTCATGGGTTTTGAGGATTTGAAAGGTTTCCGTGTTCTGCCAGGTATGGCAGTTAAAGTAATCGCTGCCAGCACCCAGTCAAAAGGCAACATCGGACCATCGAATATCACTGTACCCCTGACCGCAATTATTCCTGATAACCAGGGGAAACAGTTTGTCTGGGTGGTTAACAGTGACAACAAGGTAGAAAAGCGCTTCGTAGAAGTCGGCAGTCTGAGCAAAAACCGCATTACTATCAAAAAACACCTGTCTCTTGGGGAGCGCGTGATCACCGCAGGTGTATCCAGCCTTAAAGAGGGTATGGAAGTTCGTCCATACAGCGACGACTCTCTTCAGAAAAACGCTGGAGCCTGATGCATGGATATTGCACGTTATACCATCGCAAAGCGAACCAGCGTCTGGGTCATTATTGCCCTGACCCTGATTGGCGGCTATATCAGCTACCTGAAACTGGGTCGTTTTGAAGATCCGGAATTCGTGATTCGTCAAGCGGTTATTAATACCCCTTACTACGGAGCCACAGCCCAGGAAGTCTCTGATGAAGTCACGGATTTGATCGAAGGCGCTGTTCAATCGCTTCAGGAGTTAAAGGAGGTAAAATCCGTCTCCAAACAGGGCATGTCGGAAGTGACCGTTGAAATTCAGCTGGAGTTCGCCAAAAGCTCTGCGGATTTACAACAGGTCTGGGACAAACTGCGTCGAAAAATCAGTGATGTCCAACGACAACTGCCACCGGGGGCTGGCCCTTCCATTGTTAACGATGATTTCTCGGATGTGTATGCGCTCTTTTTTGCAGTAACCGGTGAAGGGTTCACCGATAAACAGCTGCAGGACTATGTAGACACACTGCGTCGTGAGCTGGTACTGGTGCCGGGTGTTGCCAAAACGGCCACACTAGCCGAACAGCAGGAGACCATTTTTGTCGAGATTTCCAGTGAACGTATGGCCAAATTTGGCCTGTCTGCCGAGCAGGTTCTTCAAGTACTGCAAAAGCAAAATCTGGTGACCGTTGCTGGCAGTATTGAAACCAATTCCATGCGTATTCCGGTGATCCCCGACGCCAGCGTGCACTCATTTGATGATCTGAAAAATCTGCAGGTGGGCGTTGGTGAGAACAGTACCGTGCTGCGCCTGGGTGATATTGCTGACCTGAAGCGTGGCTATCAGGAACCGGCATCCATGCTGATGCGTTATAACGGTGAACGGGCCATCGGTTTTGGTATTTCCAATGTCACCGGCGGTAATGTGGTGGATATGGGTGATGCGGTTAAAGCCCGAATTGCCGAACTGGAAAGCCAGCGCCCCCTGGGTATGGAGCTGCATGTAATTTCCATGCAATCCGATTCCGTACGCGCATCAGTGGCCAACTTTATCGATAACCTGATTGCTGCCGTTGCCATTGTCTTTGTCGTACTGCTGTTGTTTATGGGGGTGCGCTCCGGCGTCATTATTGGCTTTGTGTTACTGCTGACCGTGGCGGGTACACTGTGCATTATGCTGGTTGAAGATATCGCCATGCAGCGTATCTCCCTCGGGGCACTGATCATTGCCCTCGGCATGCTGGTGGACAATGCCATTGTGGTCACCGACGGTATTCTGGTGCGTCTGCAGAAAAACCCCGATGAAGACCGTGCAGCCCTGGCGTCAGAGATCGTAAAATCTACCCAGTGGCCTCTGCTGGGCGGTACCGTTGTGGGCATCTGCGCCTTCAGCGCCATTGGTCTTTCTCCATCCGATATGGGGGAATACGCCGGCTCACTGTTCTGGGTAATTCTCTATTCCATGCTCCTCAGCTGGGTATTTGCGGTCACGGTAACCCCGATGCTCTGCCATGACTTTCTAAAAGTAAAAGCCATAGCGGCTGACCAGAAACCGGGCCGAATGGTAACGGCTTATAAAGCACTGTTAATGTGGGTACTTAAACATCGTCTGATAAGCTCAGCGCTACTTATGGGCACATTGGCGGTAGCTATCTGGGGAGTACAGTTTGTACCTCCGGGGTTTATGCCCGATTCACAGCGCCCACAATTTGTCGTTGATGTTTACCTGCCACAGGGCTCCGATATCACGCGTACTGAGGCAATCATTGCCGATGTCGAGCAGGATGTAAAAGCCAAAGAAGGCATCACCAATATCGCCAGTTTTATTGGCGGTGGTGGTCTGCGCTTTATGCTGACCTATTCACCGGAGGCCAGAAACCCAAGTTATGGCCAGCTGCTGATCGACATTGACGACTACACCAGAATTGCCCCACTGATCGGCGAACTGCAGAGCGAGCTGGCCAGCAAATATCCCGATGCGTCCATCAAAGTCTGGAAATTCATGCTGGGCCGGGGTGGTGGCAAGAAAATCGAAGCCGGTTTCAAAGGCCCGGACAGTCAGGTACTGCGCCAGCTGGCGGAACAGGCCAAGGCCATTATGTTAAGCGACAGCAACCTGATCGCAGTACAAGACGACTGGCGTCAACAGGTGCCTGTACTCCGACCGGTTTATTCCGCTGAAGAGGCGCAACGGTTTGGTCTGACCACACCAGAGATCAACCAGGCCATCGCCCAAACGCTGACCGGGCGAAATGTGGGTGTTTACCGGGAGGGGGATGACTTAATTCCCATTGTGGTTCGTGCCCCTGAAGGTGAACGCAATCATCAACGAGCCATCGAAAACACAGAAGTATTCAGCCCGAAAGCGAATACCTTTATTCCGGTAAGCCAGTTGGTGGAATCGGTGGATGTGGTTTATCAGGATGCCATTCTGCGCCGTATCGACCGAGTGCCCACCATTCTGGTACAGGCTGATCCGGCGCCCGGTGTATTGACGGCAGATGCCTTCAATCTCTTGCGCAGCAAAATCGAAGCCATTGAAATGCCGCCTGGCTATGAGCTGACCTGGTATGGAGAATTTAAAGCATCAAAAGACGCCAACGAAGGTCTGGTAATTTCTGCGCCTTATGGTTTTGCGGCGATGATCCTGTCGGTGATCTTTATGTTTAACGCCCTTCGCCAGCCTCTGGTGATCTGGCTGACAACACCACTGGCACTGGTGGGTGTCGCTGCTGGTCTGGTGATCTTCCAGACACCCTTTGAGTTTATGGCGATTCTTGGCTTCTTAAGCCTGATCGGCATGATGGTGAAGAATGCAATTGTTCTGGTGGATCAGGCCGATGTGGAAATCAGAGATGGCAAGCCGCCATATCACGCCATTATTGACGCAGCCCTCAGCCGTGCCCGCCCCGTGTTACTGGGCGCTCTGACCACCATACTGGGTGTGGCCCCGCTGTTGATAGACCCGTTTTTCAAAAGCATGGCGGTGACCATTATGTTTGGTCTTCTGTTTGCCACCATCCTGACGCTGGTGGTCATTCCACTGTTTTATGCGGTCTTTTTCCGGGTGAAAATTGAAGAGGCTTAAGTCACTGCCTGCCTCTGAATCATTGATTCGCCAGGAGGGTCAGACCAAGCTTCGGTGATGTTTTTTGAACCACAGAGATCACAAAGCGCACAAAGGAAAAGAAAGCCCTTCTTCGTGTACTTTGTGATCTCTGTGGTTCAATCGTTATCTGATGACACTGGCAATAAATACTTCATATCCCCCCAGAATATCGATGTTTTTTCAACAATCATCCATTCTAACGTTGTAATATCCACAACACTCCCTTTAGGATTCAACCTCGATTTATAAAAATAAAGCTAACTCAGGGAAGTTCTATGCGGTTTAACACGCTTTTGAAAGTACTGACACTTTTCGGTCTGGTCATTTTTGGCAATGCCCAGGCACAATGGAGTCTCGATAAGAGCCAGTCAGAACTGTATTTCACCTTTATCAAAGCAGCCCAGATTGGCACGGTGGGTCATTTTGAATCATTTGATGCCAATGTCACCGATGATGGAAAAGCAAAGCTGACCATTGACCTTGCCAGCCTGAGCACAGGGATTGATAAACGAGACAACCGGCTCAGGAATATCTTTTTTGATACGTCGAAGTACCCTACCGCTGATGTTGAAATCAGCCTGAGTAAAGATATTTATAAACGCCTGAGCGTGGGTGCAACTGAAAAAGTGCGGGTCTCAGCCAAAGTTAAACTGCATGGTAAAACCAAGCGATTCCGTGAGTTCATAAATGTCACCCTGCTTGATAAGAAAACCGTTGAAGTAGCCACCGCCAAACCCATACTGCTGGATGTCAGTGACTATGGACTGATGCCTGGTATTCAGAAATTGATCGATCTGGCAGGTGTGAAGAGCATCTCTCAATCCGTACCAGTGACTTTCAGACTGCGTTTCGACGGTACAGAAGCAAATCAGCCGGAATCCTGATTCTACAACCCCCATGCAAGTCATGGGGAAGTCAGAAAGGTTATTACTGCTGATAGGATGTAAGCCATGGAAGGTAGCTTATCTCCATTCATCCCCCCTGTGACAGGCTTCCTTGTTGCCTCCGGACTTCAACAATTTTATTCATAACCTTTTTATGGGTGAGTAGCCCAAAATGACCCGATGTATCAATGACAACAGAGGGACAGACACACTCATCCTCAATATAATAACAATCTTCTTTGTCTTCGATTTCATATGGATCACAGCCTCCATGGAAAGTTACTATTTGCCCCTGACACTTCTCTATTCCATTTTTTAACTCATTCTGAATTGGAAGACGTGAATGACTCATAAGGAAACAGTTTCGAACCTTTATATTGTCCGGCAGCTTTGGTATGACTTCCAGAACAGTCCTCACCCCCCATGACTGACCAGCCAGGTCCACTGTTACCGAACCTAACTCAGGGCTGGAGTTAGCAGCCTTCGCAACATCTTTGATCCTTTCCAGCAAGACATCAGCTCGTTTGGCTCGATCCTCAGGCATATTAACGGTGAACCCCGGGCCAGCATCATTTTCCTTCAATGCTTTACCAAGGTGTGTCCAGACACCCTGATTCGACGCATCACCATGCGCCATAATGAGAGGAACCTCATGTCGTCGGATGGTTCTACTATTTAGCTCATAGCTGGTAAATGTTTCTTTCCTCCCTTTTATTAATGGAATAATCAGTTTTAACGCTTCAATAGGTTCACTGAGGGTATATCCCAAAGCCCAATGAATTTTAAACGCAAGATAAGCAACACATTTTTTTATTGCCACATAAGCACGTGTAAAAATACTTTTTTCACACGGTTTATTTCCAAGCTCAGAACCATTTTCATAATTAGACTCTTTTTTAAAATTCAGAACCCGATCTGACTGAGCTACTTTGGAAAATCTGTCATTTGAGCCTAATTCACAAACATTTGAATCATGCTCATAAGTTGAATACAGCAATCCTGAGGAGTACATTCCTGAGACAGGCTCCATAAAACCTCCTTATTTTTTTATCTAATAAAATATTTAATATTGATTATTATTTACGATTAAAGTTCCTAAAAAAAACCTTTAAACAATATTGAGAGAGAAAATCGCTTTCCATGCTGTATAAAAAGCACCATTGGTTGAACAAAAGCAATCAATCACCTAAACATCTGATTAAGCAACGGGGAAAGATCATCATAATCACTTTCTGAACATCGAACTCACATTAATCAGCAAACTCATCAGCTCAAATTCAAGGGCAGGCCTTGAATCATGTATAAAATCTCAATCAACGAACTGGATCAACTACTCTCAATCCTACTAAGGTCGAGAAACTTCTGGAAAAAATTGAACTTTTTGAGTTTGTTGAACTCAACAGTTTAGTGCGCACATTAATTTAAAAGCATTTCAAGGAGGTTTAACAGCATTATGGACAGTATTAACTCAGGCTCAGCCATTCCGGATTCATTTTTTCATACGTGCAAGACTACTTTACCCAAATCTGAGGAAAGCAGTGCTACCCCTTCTCGCTGGACTAAAGCTGATACTTCAGTTCATTTTTTATCACAGAGCCCAGGCTGTGCCTCACTTAATGACAGTGCCGGAAAAAAAAGAAAGATTGAAGTTAGCGATACCAACGCTTCCATGCTGGAGGTGCAGAGCGAACATAGCAACGCGATGACTCAAGAACTTATGCTAAAAGTTGAAGAGCAGGACAAATTAATAGCAGAGCTTCAAAAAGATAATATGGTGCAACGCGAATATTATGAGATGCAACATCAAGCATTGATGCAACAGCAAGCATTGATGCAACAAGAATTAATAAAAAGAATGGAAGCACTGGAAAAAATTAATGATAAATCAGAATCAGTGCAACAGCAGACAACAAGTAGTTTAGAAGATCAAACCGTAGCTACTGCACAAAAAGGCAGGTCAGAAATTCAAACGCCCGTAGTTCAAGAAAGTGAGAGAATGCAACTTGAGAATCTCCGAGCGGAAAAATTAAACGCTAAATCTGGGTCAATGTTACAACAACAGACAACAAGCAGTTTAGAAAATCAATCCGTAGCTGCTTTACAAGAAGACAGGCCAGAAGCTGTGAATAAAACATTAAAGTATTTTATTCCAGAAAAAGTTATTGCAAATGGCATACAAAAAGAATTAGTTCAGGAGGTTATCAAACAACTTCGCACACAAATACCTGGGTGCGTTTTTGAAGAATCTGGAGATTCAAGCTCTGATAGTCTAGCTATTATTCCTTTGTACGCTAACGATAGTAAGGATCTTTCAAAACAAATTCGCTGTGCTGTTAGTCAAAGTCCTGATTCTAAATCATTGATTCTTGTTCTTCATTCAAAGGCAGAACATGTTCGCGATCCATTTGACACATACAAGAACTTAACTGATAAAAGTTCTCCCGGTCCTGGGTCTATGGGTGTAGTTGATCTCCGATTTTGGCAAGGTGAAGTTTATGATTGTGTTTTAAATAACAAGAGCATGAAAACAGTTTCAGACGTTGTTAAAGAAAAAATCACTGATAAGGATCCTCAAGATGGAGCAGTTGGAGGAGGCTCTTCATCCGAGGTACAAAATATTGCGGATATTCCAACTGACAATAACAGGCCAATTACTCTCTATATCCCCCCATGTAGTCATGAGGATGAACGAATCACTCCAGTAATGGATCAATTACTTAATAAACTCCAGGAATCCTTTCCAAACCTCGCATTTAAAGTAGCTAATCCTGGAGCCCCTAGTACTCAAAATGGATTGTTTCTTCTTCCATGTATTGCAGCCTCACGCGTTGGATCAGACTTGCAAGCCGCTTATACAAAAGCAGGTACTACGAAATTTAGTAATCCAATAATGACTCTGATTTTTAATCATCTAGCGCCACATATGTGTCGAATACACACAGCTACAAAGGATAGATTAGGTGATCGTGATTTAGTAGATAGAGCAACTGCAGGCATGATTGACTTGGTTTTTTGGAATGGCTCAATGTATGAATGCGAAGCAAATACTAAAGCTGTAGCTCATATAACGAATCACCTCAAATCACAGAAGATATAAACCTTCTGGCAAATCGAAAAATGGTGAAAAATCGTGGTGTGTAAACACCACCAAAAAAACTTGGTTATGTATGGCCTGGAGACTGTAGATAGAACTGTGTTTCTGCCTATCTTCAAACCCAATGTGGTTGAGGTAGGCAGACATGGATACCAGACAACTTGAAGCTTTTGCTAAAGAAGCTTTCCAATCCATCAAATCCGAGTAATCTTGACGACTTCGCTACAACGAACAGGTGCTTTCCAAGGTGGCTATTGAAACAGCTTTAAACACTGAGCGTGAGAAACACCTGGGTTACGAAAACACTCCATGAGTCCCTCTTAAAACCGCCTTAACGTTAAGATGCTTCCAGCAAATAGACGATGCCAATCATAAGCTGGAAAGTGGCCATAAGCAAAGTTCCGACTCTGTTTGAAGACAGCTTAGTCAGCTATATTGGCTGAGGCAGAAGTACACTTAGATTTACAATCTATGGACCGCCCGTCCCAGGATATAAAGATCAATTTTCCTTAATGGCTAAAAAGTAATACTCCCCCCTTCCTTGATAGAGAGTCCGGCCTTGGGATGAGGCCATATTCACCTCTAGCCCTGATGAAATCCGCACAGGTCTTCGATCTCTAAGCCCACTAAGCTCGATCAGGTTTAAGCATCTGCTCCCTGCTTTCATGGGTTAACAATCAGAACCATATAGATCGCAAGGATCATGAAGAAGCGCTCTTCTTCTCCTTTGTGCTCTCTGTGGTTCAAAAAAATCCCCACAGCATGGTAACGCTCCCAGAGTAGAACAATGGGGGCAGAAAAAAGTTTGGTTGATTATTAATACCCCGCCTAAAAGCAAAGGGGATCTCCTTCCCCCTTCGTTAATATGAAATATTCAGGCTAAGGACTACTGCCTGTTTTCTTTCCCTGATTTTTCCGAGGCTTATTGGAAAACAGCTTATCCAGTGTCATTTTAGGGTCATCAAAAGACCCTTTAATCCGATAGCGAATACTCGCCAGCTGATCCACCTGTTTGCCCACGAGCTTGTCGGCAATATAGATAATCCCAGCCACCTGAGGCGCTGTTCCTAAAAGAACACTGAGAATGGGCAGATTAGACGAGACCGGCAGAGTAACTACCAGGCTCAAATCCAGTTCTTCACGATTGGTATCGATAGTGCCGTCCAGTTTGAAATCAGACGAAGGACCTTCAATCACCATGGGTGAATCAAAGGTTATAACACCTTGGTTAAAATTCAGGCTCCCCCGAATCTGGTCAAAGCTAATACCGGATGAATAAAGGTCGGAAAAATCCAGCTGGATTCTGCGTGCCAGCGCTTCAGTATTAAAAATACCAAACACTTTCAGCGCTCCAGAGGAGCTGCTATCCACCTTCCGCAACCGCCCTTTTTTCAGCAGGAGGTCAACCCGACCTTTCATGGTAGCAATTTCACCTCCGATCGGTGACCCTTCCCAGTTGAGGCTGGCATCAAAGCGACTCTCTTTTGCTTCAAGAAAGCCTGAAAAACCAAGAGCCTTTTGAAGATCTTTTATACCGGAGCCCTTTAATGTTCCCTGAACCCAGCTACGCTGCTCACCATCCATCTGTACCCAGTCCGCCAGGCCTGAGAGAGAGACACCCGACAGTTCACCAGTAATATTATCAACCTTAACGCCATTCGGAGCATGGCGAAGCTTGAAGCCAATACTTGCCGGTGCCCGGCTCCCCACCTGAATACGGCTGATGTTCACATCAAGATTGGGCAACGTTGCCGGATTCACGTCCGCAAGGCTATCAACAGGCTCTTTACTTCCTTTGTCAGGCGGCACTTCTTTCGAGTCGGATTCAGGCAGATAAACGTGATCAACAGTCAGCTTCCAGGGGGTTACCCGCTGCTCTGGGATCCATAAATCACCTCTTAGTTTCTGCCCATCAACACTCAGCTTCATCCCTTTTCTTTCAAGTTGAGTCTCTTTCTGCTGAGCCTGCTGCTGAAGCGAGACTGAAACATCCGGCCATTGATATTCACCATACTTCAATAAGCCAATACGAACATTGTCGACTTCTATACGTGAAGCCAGCTGTTGCTCACCGGGCTTACCAGGCTGCCCCTCAAAACGTTCCTTCCATGGATCAATATCCAGAACCGGTAAGTTCCCCGTCACTAGAAACGTATTGCTGTCAGCTCTCTGCCAATCTACCGATTTTTGATGGGCTGACGGGTCATCCCCAAGGGTAATCAAGGCAGACTCCGGGGCAAATTCTGGCGTCATTTTCATCTCCAGTCTGCCCAGATTGGCCAGAGAAACATTCAACAACTCATGTCCCTCTTTTTTAACCAGGGAAAGATCAAGAGGGAGTGGCGTATCAGCCGTTTTACCGATGGGATCCGGTAATTCAACTTCAACCCCGAGCAGTTCACTGTCCACTCTGAGTTCGGTGCTCCCTTGATCCAGCCCGAGTGATAATCGGGCACGATAATCAGTTTCACCTTCCAGCAAACTAAGCCAGTCCAGCTTCAACCAGTCCTGAAGGGAAGGAACAGATATTCTGCCACTCCAGTCTATATCGGTGGTCACGGGCTGCTGATTCACAACCGCAGAACGAATCTGGAAGTTAGCTGGCTGACCAAAGAACCTGCCGGACAGTTGTTTCGCAAATAGACCGCGCTCAGTGCTGAACGATAAATCGCCATCAATGCCATTCACATCAATATTGAGGTCTGGAATAGCGAACCGGAAGTCATTAACGGCTGACCGAATATCCACTGCTGAACGGTCCAGATCATCAAGAGGAAGTGTCAAATTAAGCCCCGCATTCAACCCACCATCCAGCTGCCACTTTCTGGCCTCCCCTTCCATCCAGTCATTAATCGGTGTTTGCGTAAGAAAGTATTTGAGTGTTTCACCATCAGCATTCAGGTGGCTGCTGATTTTGAGAATCGACTCCCCTGTCAAGGGAACGCTGGCCACAATATTATCTAGCCTGCCACCGGCTGATTCAGCACTTTCAGCCAGCACTTCAACCCGGTCATCATTAACATAAACCTGCCCTTTCAATGCGGTAATGACAGGCCAGTCTGGCTCGTAATCCAGTTCTCCATTACTGATATCAAAAAACAGTCCCCAGCGGGAATCCTGAGAGCCATCACCAGAACTGCCTCCTCCAACCTCGTCGCCACCAACAAGGGCACCGTTGTATATAAAGCCCCCACCAGAAATATCGGCTTTGCGAATCGCCGTATCCAGCCAGTGAGTCAGATCACTGTCCATAGGCATCAGAGCCGGCAGATATTTCCCAGTATATCGAGCATCACCATTACTCATGCCGACGGTAAGCGCCATATCCAGACTTTCACCTTCGTTCCACAGTAATGGGACATCCAGCCTTAATTTACCCTTTAAATCCCCTTCAGGTCCTTTCAGGGCAAGATCATCAGACCTCAGAATATAAAAGTCGTCGATAACGTCCCAATAAAGTCGAGCCCGGGCCGTATCGAATGTCCATGTTTCGCGAAACAGTTCAGGAAAACCCAGCTGGAACTGATGGGTATCAAGATCCAGATACCCCTGTAACAGGTTCATCCTTAATTGACCACTGACATTGCCTCCCGAGGGCGCCCCCTCCCAGGCATCAACGGACACATTATCCAGGCGCGCACTCAAATCAAAATCAAAGGGTTTTCGGGAAGGGAAAAGGCGAATGGCAAGATCATTCAACTGACCTTTGGGGTTCAGGGTCTGTATCAGATCAGCTACCGGTTTTGGTAATGCATCAGTATCCAGAACCCAACGCTTAAGAAGGTCAAGGTTCAGTGTTTCTGTCGCAGCAGTAATCGTATACTCATCGGTTCGACCACCGGTCAGATACCAACTGCTTTCCCACTGATAGTTAGCACCGTTATGCAAGCGATTTTCCAACTGCAGATCATTCAACCAGATCTGCCAGCTGGACTCTCTCTCTCCCTGGATAAACAGCTGCGACTGCCCTGAGAGATGGCTCAGGTTGCCAGAGTTATCAACATAAGCCACATCCGGAGACGCAACACGCCCCTGCACCTGCCAGTGTTCATTGTCGTAGTGCCACTGGGTATCGAACTCAACCATGGCAACCAGCACATCATCATAACAACCCGCCCATAACGCACAGAGCTGTTCAGCATTAAGGTCACTGGCTTTCGCGATACCCTGCCACTGTGAAAATAAGCCTCGACTGGAGGTGCCATTACCTTCAATTTCAAAGTAACCACCGCCAACTTCAAGCCTGGCGGACAACTCTTTTCGATTATCATCCGTCAGAACCGTCAGGTAACGGCCATTAATATCACTGCTTTCGCCATTGGCCTTCCTCAGATTCAGTCGAATATTGTGGATATCAACCATCTGCTGAAGAGACAGCCACTCCAGTAAGGAGCCTTTACGGTATTCCGGAGTTTGTAATGATGAGCCGGCAATCTGCTGGATGCCCGAGAGGGTCCATCGGGCACCATCACCCTGCACCAGGTCAATATTCACACCTTTGACTTCCAGAGCCGTAAATACCGGTGCCCAGTGAAGTAATGACTCCCTTAGGCTCAGTTCCATATCCAGCTGCTCAATGCTGAAGCCGGTAACGTCCGCCTCTTTTCCCTTAAGTGTCAGACCTCGCAGAGACAGCCATGGCTCACCGCCATTCCATTTAGCCGTCATGGACTCAACCTGAAGGTCAGCATTTAAACGACCACTGAGAAAACGGGAAAATTCAGGTTGTAAGACAGGCAATGCACTGAACATCAAGCGCCCAAAAGCAACCATAACCACCAGAATGCTCAGTCCTGTAATCAGAAGTCTCCAGCTCCACTTCATCAAACTGTTGAGCATAGATATGCCACCAGACTGAGTCTTTACACCCTCTGGATTCCGTTTGAGCGGAGTAGTCCGCTTAAGGCTGTTTAAAATCCGCTTCAACAACCGTGGCCCTGCCCTGACAAACCATCAACCTGCCCAGAATCAGACTGGCCCAAAACAACAATAACTATCAATGAAACCTCAACCCCAGCTCAATAATATTCATGACAAAATAAACAGTATTTTCATAAACGAAATGCGGCTTCTCACAACTAATGAGAAACCGCATTTCTAAAAGTACCAAATTCGCCAGTTAAACCAGAACTACATCAAACTGCTCCTGGGTATAAATGGGTTCAACCTGAAAACGAATCGGCTTTTGAATAAACTCTTCAAGGTCAGCCACATTATTGGACTCTTCATCCAACAAGCGGTCAATGACCGCCTCAGATGCCAGCACCATATAACTGTCACCGTCGTATGCCCGAACAGCCCGGAGGATTTCCCGGAAGATTTCATAACATACCGTTTCTGCAGTTTTCAGTGTGCCACGGCCTTCACAGGTTGGACAGGACTCACACAGAACATTCTCCAGTGACTCCCGGGTTCTCTTGCGAGTCATCTCCACCAGACCCAACTCACTGACACCCGTAAAATTGGTCTTGGCGTGATCCTGCTCCATTGCTTTTTCAAAGGCCCGCTGAACCTGGCGCTGGTGCTCCGAATCTTCCATATCAATAAAATCAATGATAATGATACCACCAAGATTCCGTAACCTGAGCTGGCGGGCAATGGCCACAGCGGCCTCAAGGTTGGTTTTGAATATAGTCTCTTCCAGGTTCCGGTGACCAACAAATGCACCGGTATTGACGTCAATGGTCGTCATTGCCTCAGTTTGATCAAGTATCAGGTACCCCCCTGATTTCAACTGAACCTTACGACTTAACGCCTTATTAATTTCATCCTCAACACCAAATAAATCAAAAATTGGCCGTTCACCAGGGTAATATTCCACCCGGCCGTCGATCTCTGGGACCAGTTTTTTCACGAACTTGGAAACTTTCTCAAACGTTTCTCGAGAATCAATTCGAATTTTCTCAATGTTCGGATTCACCAGGTCTCGCATGGTTCGAAGATGTAGAGGAAGATCTTCATAAACCGTCGCGGGGGCCTTACTGTCCTTGATATTTTCTTCAATGGTATCCCACAGCCTGCGCAGGAAAAGAATATCCGCCCGAACCTCAGCATCACCAATACCTTCAGCAGCCGTTCTCAAAATAAAGCCGCCCGGGTCTGCAGAATATTCAGAAGGGCTTTCACTTTGGCCCTCAAGGCAGGACTCTACCAATTGTCGGAGACGCTCGCGCTCCTCGACATCTTCTATGCGAAGGGAAATGCCCACATGGTTATTTTTGGGCATATGTACCAGATAGCGGGCAGGGATTGAGATGTGCGTGGTTAAACGGGCCCCTTTAGTTCCAAGCGGGTCTTTAGTGACCTGAACCACCAGAGACTGGCCTTCATGCACCAGTTCATAGATAGGACGTTCCTGAGTATCCTCGCTGTTTTTTTCCTGCCTTGGTGCAATTTCACTGGCATGGATAAACGCAGCTCGCTCAAGGCCAATATCGACAAAAGCAGCCTGCATACCTGGCAGAACCCGGACGACTTTACCTTTATAAATATTGCCAACAATACCGCGACTACGAGCCCGCTCGACATAGATCTCCTGCAGCACCCCATTTTCAACGAGAGCCACCCGTGATTCCATGGGCGTGATATTCATGAGAATTTCTTCGCTCATCCCAGTCCCTCAATTCCTTTAATGCATTGACCTGTAATGCCTGGTTTTTTTACCCGAAAATTGATTCGGAAATTGAGGCACCACAGGTCAATACACTGTCACCAATCCTTTAGTAGAGCTGATGTACCAGAAGGCTGTCGGACTTACCACTGACCTACATAGAAAAAGCCGGATTTGGCCATTTTTTCTCGCTACGATCGGCTAAGTCCGGCAGCTTCCTGACAGATATACAGTCCAGTTAGTTCGATCATACCAGTAATCAGTGTGCGTTTTTTGCTTCCTGACAAACTTTATACCAAAAACTGTTCCAAGAGACTTTCAGGCGAAAGATAACTGTATTTTTCTTACTGTATTTATTATTCCGAACTCTTTAAAACCCTCATCCAGACATTACAGTCCAAAATAAAAGCATAAAGTCACAAGTGGATGTTCACAATTAGTCATATGCCCAGCCCCTAAGCTTGCCAAACCAGGATATTAAAGTGATCAAGAAGGTGAGAAGTTTCCATTAACGGCAGCCCAACTACCGCTGAATAGCTACCGGATATACTGGCAACAAGAACTGCACCGTAACCTTGAATACCGTATCCGCCTGCTTTATCCATTGGCTCACCCGTTGCAATATAGTCTTTAATTAACTGATCAGTCAGTTTATTAAACACAACATTTGTCACAGAAATTTCTGAATGGTGTTGTTCACCATCCGTGATGGCTACGGCGCTCATCACCTGATGGGTGTTACCGGAAAGCATTTTTAACATGTGACGAGCATCGTCTGTATTCCGGGGCTTACCAAGAATCTGGTTATTGCAGACAACCGTAGTGTCAGCAGCAAGAAGCGGCATTTTGACTGAACCTGACGAAAGCACTTCCTGCCAGCCTGCTTCTGCTTTTTCCCGAGCCATTCTCAGTACATAGTCAGAGGCAGCTTCCTGCGAGAAAGGCGTTTCATCAATGTCACAAATCAATTTTTGAAAAGGTACGCCTATCTGTTTCAGCAATTCAGCTCGGCGTGGGGACTGGGAAGCAAGATAGATCATCTTAAACTCTGTATTCGGTCGCCTTGGGAGTATAAGGCTACACTACGCGAAAATAACGCCTCAAAAAGCGCAACCCGGACATAACCCAGGGCCAGATCACAGCACTGGAAACGGAAGGCAGAAGATACCAGACTGATGGAACCGTATCCCCAGCAGCGCTTCGCACCCAAAGAAGCAATACCTGGTAAAAACCAACCATTAAAAACACCATAAATGCCTGCTGCCAGACAGGAAACAACCTCAATCGCCGATGCAGGCTGAGTACAATAAATGCAACCATCAACATGCCAAGGGAGTTAAGGCCAAACAGGCTTCCCTGAAATACATCCAGCAACAAGCCAGTGATAAAGGCAAATAACAAACCGAATCGTTCAGGTAACGCCAAAACCCAGTAAATGACAACAAGAGGCACCCATGCCGGGCGCATCAGTGATAACCACTCTGGCAACGGCATAATACTGAACATCGCAGCAACCAGCAGGGTCATCCAAACAACCCAGTGGGCATTAGCCTGCTGAATCATAACGCCCGCCCCTCTTCAGTCTTTTTGATCGATTCTGGCTCTTTTATGGGTTCTGATAGTACTGGCTCCACCGGCTCAATGAGATCCTTAACCTCACGAAAAACAAGAAGCACAACCCGGCTTCGGTTCACTTCTGCCAGAGGCTGAACCTCAATAGTGGCAAAGGCATCACCCGGTTTATGCCTGACATGAGTGACCACACCGACGGGATAACCTTCCGGATAGATACCTCCAAGACCGGAACTGGTTAACAGGTCCCCCTCCTGAAAATCCTCTGTGGTCGGAATGTGCAACAACTCAAGACGGTCTGCCCGGCCAGTGCCTGCAGCAATGGCTCGATACTTGGTTCGGTTATTCTGAACAGGGACTCGCGCAGCCAAATCAGTCAGCATCAATATCCGACTGCTCACAGGACTGACTTCAACCACCTGTCCCATAACACCATGAGCATCCAGGATGGCCTGACCTTCATAGACTTTATCGAAAGAGCCTTTATTAATAACCACACGATGCCTGAATGGGTCAGGATCAACACCGACAACTTCAGAGACCAGCACCTGCTCATCCACCAGTTCAGAAGAGTTCAACAATTCTCTCAAACGAATATTTTGTGCTGTAAGTGACGCCAGCTTCTGAACTTTCTGCTCAAGAATCAGGTTTCTGGCTTTCAGGCGGGCATTTTCCTGCAACAACTCATTATGCGATATAACAACTTGTGATGCCGTCCCCCATATACGCCCAGGCAGGTCCGCAAGAAAGAGAACGGGAGTAGCGGCGACGGTCAACCATTGGCGAACCTGTGACAGTGCTCGATAGCTATGATCAAAATACAATAATGCCAGTGACAAGATGCCTAGCAAAACAAATCGTGTAACCAGTGACTGGCCTTGACTGAAAATCGGTTTAATAACCTGCTCCTTACCAGGCCTCAGTATGCTACTTACATTGAAAATGCCATTTGTAAATTCACCCACCTCTCCAGATTATGATGGTTTACAAAAACTGTGCTGTCAGCCTGACTGAGACTGGCATTTTCCAGCGATCCGCTGTGTGAAGTAATGATAATTATCAACGACCATTTATAAACCTCTGAAGCCCAAGAGGTATAGACACAACAGAAACCGGGTCGCTGATTAAAAAGCAATAATCAACTTTGCCTGACGGCAGTCTAAAATAGCAAATCAGCAATATCTCCACAGGAAATATTGCTGATTATTTTGCAAATAAATTTTGACTAACAGAGGCTGGAGCACCTGATTAATCAGTGGATAAAAGATCCATACGGTGTTTATCCATCATTTCAATCGCCCGGCCGCCGCCACGGGCCACACAGGTGAGAGGGTCTTCAGCAACCAAAACTGGCAAGCCGGTTTCTTCGCTAATCAGTTTATCCAGATCACGCAACAGTGCTCCACCACCGGTAAGTACCAGGCCACGTTCAGCAATATCCGAAGCCAGTTCAGGTGGAGATTGCTCCAGAGCACTCTTCACGGCCTGAACAATTGCAGTTAATGACTCCTGAAGCGCTTCCAGAATCTCACCACTGTTCAGGGTAAAACTCCGTGGAATACCTTCCGCCAGATTACGACCACGCACATCAATTTCCAACAACTCATCACTTGGATAAGCGATAGCAATTTCCTGCTTGATACGCTCAGCGGTAGCATCACCGATCAGGCTACCATAGTTGCGACGAACATAGGTCACAATGGCATCATCAAAGCGGTCCCCGCCAATGCGCACAGATTCAGAATAAACCACGCCACTGAGGGATATAATCGCAATCTCAGTAGTACCACCACCGATATCCACCACCATGGAGCCGCTGGCTTCTTCAACAGGCAGCCCGGCACCAATGGCGGCAGCCATAGGCTCTTCAATCAGATACACTTCCCGTGCACCGGCACCAAGTACCGATTCACGGATGGCCCGCTTTTCAACCTTGGTTGACTTGCAGGGCACACAGACCAGCACTCTCGGGCTGGGCTGAATAAAACTGTTTTCATGCACCTTATTAATAAAGTGCTGAAGCATTCGTTCACAGACATCAAAGTCTGCAATAACGCCATCCTTCATTGGGCGTATTGCGGTGATATTGCCAGGCGTCCGACCCAGCATCCGCTTAGCATCGGCACCAACGGCCACAACGCTCTTCTGGGTGCCCAGATTGCGGATAGCAACCACGGAGGGTTCATTTAACACTATGCCCTTTTCACGGACATAGACCAGAGTGTTGGCAGTTCCAAGGTCGATCGAGAGATCGCTGGAAAACAGGCCACGTAACCTTTTCAGCATGTTATGGTGTACCTTGATTCAAGGCTTGGGTAATTCTAGAAACTCTAACAATGCTGTCTCCAGAGGGCAAGCAGCAATTGTGCTCTGTGGGAACTGTGCCTGAATCATTTACCTCAGTGAAAGCATTCGGACAAAGGCTCCATTACTGGGATTTACCGAAAAATCAGGTGGCAGCCCATGCATTTCCCCAATGGATAGCGGTTTATTTTTTACAGCAACCCGCACTCTGCTTACCTTTCCTATAGAGAGAACTCCGCTGACTTACCGCATCCATATCCATGAAACCCTTGAGAAATAAGTGGCCAACCCATACATTAGCTCCTTATTTATTTAGAAGTGATATTATCTGAAATTCGATAATCACTTTCATAGCCTGACTACACAATAAGTGATTTTTTCACTCATTGTTGTTTATTTATGGAGAAATCAAACCAATGGCCATCGACGCCTCTGGAGTCAAAAAGGTTGCACACCTTGCACGTTTATCCATTGACGACAATGCCGTGGAAGCAACAACCGCCACCATCGGCAGTATACTGGAACTGGTCGATAGAATGCAGGCCATAGATACACAGGGCGTTGAGCCCTTGGCACACCCTCTGGATGCAATCCAGCGCCTGCGGCCTGACATCGTAACCGAAGAAAATCAACGGGAACAATTACAAAGCTGTGCACCTGCCGTCGAAGAAGGCCTCTTTCTGGTTCCCCGTGTTATTGAGTAACACGATAGTTGCTGAAGCAGTAAACATGGTAGAAAAGCCGAAATGGCATTATTTTCATAGTAACTGCTCTGAGTCCGGTAGAAGCTGAGCCTCTTCTATACAATACGTCTTCCAACCGACCGAATCCCATGTACGATAAAACCATTACAGAACAGAGCCGGGCATTAGCCAGTGGCGAAATATCCAGTGTCGAACTGACACAAAGTTATCTTGACCGAATCAAGCAGTATGATGGTGACATTAACAGCTTCATTACGGTGACTGAAGAATTAGCCCTGAAACAGGCAAAAGCAGCGGACGCATTGCGTACTGCAGGCAATGCCAATGCCATGACCGGGATTCCTGTTGCCCATAAAGACCTGTTTTGCACGGAAGGCGTTAAGACCTCCTGTGGCTCCAAAATGCTGGACAACTTTATTGCCCCATACGAATCCACCGTAACCGGTAAATTCAAAGATGCCGGCGCAGTAATGCTCGGCAAAACCAATATGGATGAGTTCGCCATGGGCTCTTCCAATGAAAACAGCCATTACGGCCCAGTCAAAAACCCATGGGACAAATCAGCAATCCCGGGTGGCTCCTCCGGTGGTTCGGCAGCAGCCGTATCAGCACTGCTGGCAGCAGGCGCTACCGGCACAGACACTGGAGGCTCCATTCGCCAGCCTGCCTCCCACTGCGGCATTACCGGCCTCAAGCCAACCTACGGCAGAGTATCCCGTTATGGCATGGTCGCCTATGCCTCAAGCCTCGATCAGGCCGGCCCCATGACCCGCTCTGCAGAAGATGCTGCCATTATGCTGAACACCATGGCTGGCTTCGATACCAGAGACTCCACCTGTCTGAACCATGAAGTACCAGACTACACAGCATCACTGAATGATTCATTGGAAGGTCTGACCATCGGCCTGCCAAAAGAGTATTTCACGGCCGGTTTGGACAGTGAAGTCGAACAGCAGATTCGTAATGCTATCACCGAGTATGAAAAGCTTGGTGCAAAGGTTAAGGAAGTCAGTCTGCCCAATGCCGAGCTGTGCATTCCTGCCTACTATGTCATTGCGCCAGCAGAAGCTTCATCCAACCTTTCCCGCTTTGACGGGGTTCGTTTTGGATACCGCTGTGAAGATCCAAAAGACCTGATGGATCTCTACATCCGTAGCCGCAGTGAAGGCTTTGGAGAAGAAGTCAAACGTCGTATTATTGTTGGTACCTATGCCCTTTCTGCAGGCTATTACGATGCTTACTATCGTAAGGCACAGCAGATTCGCCGTCTGATCCGCGATGACTTCCTCAACGCATTCAAAGAATGTGATGTCATTATGGGGCCAAATGCACCAACATCCGCCTTTGATATCGGCTCCATGAGTAATGACCCGGTAGCCATGTATCTCTCGGATATCTATACACTGTCGGTTAACCTGGCTGGCCTTCCCGGACTATCCGTTCCAGCAGGTATGGCAAATAATCGCCCTGTAGGTCTGCAGATTATAGGGCAGCACTTTGATGAGGCCCGTCTGCTGAATATTGGTCACCGCTTCCAGCAGGCGACAGACTGGCACCAGAAATCTCCGGCATTGGTATAGGACACAGTAACATGCAATGGGAAACCGTTATCGGACTGGAGATTCACGTCCAGCTCGCCACCAAAACCAAAATCTTTTCCGGTGCCTCCACTGCTTTTGGTGCAGCACCGAACACTCAGGCCTGTGCGGTAGATCTTGGCCTGCCAGGTATTCTGCCGGTAGTTAACGAAGAAGCTATTAACATGGCCGTTAAGTTTGGCCTGGGCATCGACGCCGAGATCAACAAGGTCAACGTCTTCGAACGTAAAAACTACTTCTACCCGGATCTGCCAAAAGGCTATCAGACTACCCAGCTGGAAAAACCCATTGTTGGTGCCGGCCACGTTGATATCACCTTGACTGACGGCTCCACCAAACGCATTCGAATCCACCATGCCCACTTGGAGGAAGATGCAGGAAAAAGCCTGCACGAAGACTTCCACGGCATGAGTGGTATCGACCTGAACCGTGCAGGCACTCCACTGATTGAGATTGTTACTGAGCCTGATATCCGCAATGCTGAAGAAGCCGTGGCTTTTGCTAAAAAACTGCACTCTATTGTCACCACACTGGGTATTTGTGATGGCGAAATGTCACAGGGCTCCATGCGCTTTGACGTAAACGTATCTGTTCGTCCAAAGGGCCAGAAGGAACTAGGCACCCGTACAGAAACCAAAAACCTGAACTCTTTCAAATTTATGGAAGCAGCTATTTTCAAGGAAGTAGAGCGCCAGATTGAACTGATTGAAGATGGTGGTACCGTTATTCAGGAGACCCGTCTCTATAACGGCGATACCGGAGAGGCTCGCTCCATGCGCAGCAAAGAGGAAGCTAACGACTACCGTTACTTCCCATGCCCAGACCTGCTGCCTGTTATTATTGACGACAGTCGCCTTGAAAAACTGAAGGCAGAAATGCCCGAAATGCCCGATGCCAAAAAGGCACGCTTTATCACTGATTTTGGTCTGAGCGATTATGACGCCGAGATTCTCTCAGCAGATCAGGCAACCGCTCACTACTTTGAAGCCACAGTCAGTGTCAGTGATGATGCCAAGCTCTCTGCCAACTGGATTATGGGTGAACTCTCCAAGTCCCTGAACCAGAACGGTATCAGCATTACTGAAAGCCCGGTTTCTACCAACATGCTCGGTGGCCTGATCAAACGCATCAAAGACAACACCATTTCCGGCAAAATCGCGAAAGAAGTCTTTGAAGTCCTCTGGCAAGGTGAGTGCAGCACCGCTGATGAAGTGATCGAGAAAAAAGGTCTCAAGCAGGTGACCGATACGGGAGCCATTGAAGCCATGATTGATGAAGTTCTGGCAAGCAATGCCCAGCAGGTCGAAAACTATCGCGCAGCACCTGAAGACAAGCGCGGAAAAATGATCGGCTTTTTTGTTGGCCAGTGCATGAAGGCTTCCAAAGGCAAGGCCAACCCCGGTATGGTTAACCAGATTCTAAAACAGAAGCTGGATGGATAAATATGTCCCTCCCTCAGTTTGCGACTGAGGGAGTCAACCCCCATATTAAATCCACAGTCCATATAAAATCATACGATGATCAACGTTTTTCTATAACGCTTCAAACTTTGTAGTATTTCCCGACAGCTGTTTTTCTTTTTCCGCCAGGTATAATTTTTTAAAGCTTTTGTATTCTGTCACATCATCGCCAGTTCTATGCCCACTTTCGTTGTGGGCCAGTTGTTGATGTATTTCGCCCAGCCTGAAAAGCAGATCACCTTTACACAATTCGGGACCATTACAATCAACTTGAAAAAAGCTTGAAAAATCAAGCGGCTCAGTCCATCGACTACGGTTTATATTGTTGATCAGAATGATCTCTAAAATAGATTTGCTGTATTCTCTGAAATTCAATGAGGTTCTTACATCCACATGAAAACCATTGTGCCTATGCTCCCATTGCTTCATGAAACAAAGTATTTCAAGATCAAACAGCATGCTATGTCGAAAACCTTGCTCATGTCCGCCAAGAGCATTCTCAATAAAGTAAGTCAGGCTAACCGGCCTGCTCCAGCCTGTACCTTGCAGGTTCAAAGATAATGCTGGATGATGCTGATGGGTATCGGGGTGTCTGCTATAGACGATGCAAGCATTGAGAGCCTTGAAAAAGATGCAATTACTCAACGCTGAAGTGATAGCACCAAACTCATTTTGAAAATTTCTGGCAACCCAGCTTTCTAAAAAAGGCATAAGGAAGTTTTTGATTGTGATTGGAAGGATCTTCTCCTGTTTTTCAGGGTTACCCGATCGTAGATACATCAATGATTTCTTTAATACTTCTTTTGCAAACCCCTGATCATCTTTCAAACCCTGGCATACCTTAAACAGCTTTTCTCGCCACTCCCCACATAAGATATTAACTCCAATTTCTGAGAACTTCGTACCTCTGGGGCATATTTCTGCCACCAATTGATCGAAACACTCCACAAGGTACGCTCTTCTAGCAATGTTCATCTCTCCACTTGAACAGGAGGCAGTTTGTGAAGGGTGTTGTGTAGTCAAATTCAATGGAGAGCCTTGAGGACTATTTGAAAACCCGGGGTCATAAGGATCTACCTTACGATGATGCATTGGTATTATTGGCCCACTATCTGGTCGAACCTCTCTGGATCGATTCTGTTTTCCATCCAACTCCCGGCCTTCTGTACCAGCCGGCTCTTGCTGCTCCTTCACTACCCCATAGTTTGGATCAAGTCCTGAGTATTTATTTTCTGGAAACATAAGTTGGCCACTATGAAATGGTGCGAACCCCTAAAACTAGCGTTGAGGTATCAGTATGCAAGCGCTAACAAGCATTTTTACCTTTTCGGAGGTGTTGGCAATGTATCTCTTTACTCATACTTCCTGCCATTTGTGCCTGAGGCCCCTTAGAAAAAGCTTTCTTCCCACCTGAAACTCAACAATCACCAGCCAATAGGACAATAAACGACAATTTAAATATAATTTTCCAAAACAGTAGTCTTTTGATAACTTATGAAATATATTGATTAAAAATAATAATAACTGTTAGCGCCGTGCTGTTTGATTTCAAGCAACACAGCCAGAAAGGACTTCCATATGAAACAGGCATTATCTCTTGCTGTTCTTGCCTTGCTGCCCTCAATCACCAATGCTGACTGGCAACCCGATAAAATAAGTCTGGCTTATGGTCAGTCTATTGCACCATTTACTGACCGGCAGGCTGAGATCAATCAATATCGACTGGCTCTTGCCTGGAACCTTTCAGACGCTCTGTGGTCCTCAGAGTCAATTCTTCTGCAGAGTTATGCAGAACTGGCTTTAGGTCACTGGAAAAGTACTCTAAGCCCAACTGAAGACAGCCGTCGAATAGGTGCTGACAGCGTAAAACAGATCAGCTTAAGCCCTATTTTTCGCTTCACAAGTAACGGCCCATTAATTGGTGAAACCTCACCTTTTCTTGATCTTGGTGTTGGCGTTAGTTATCAGAGTGAAAAAGATATTGAGCAGCAGCACCTTTCCGGAATCAATATGGGCGGACACTGGCAGTTTGAAACCCGGGCAATGGTCGGCCTGACACTGGGAGAGGATAATCCATTTGAAGTCAGCTATGGCTGGATGCACTATTCAAATGCCAACCTGAACAGCGATAATGAAGGGCTTGATTTCCAAACCCTCCAGCTGGCCTATCGCTTTTAACTGACAGCTAATTTTTACAAAATAATGGCCTGAGGCTGCCCGCTCCCCTTCAGGCCTAACGATCAGTTATCAACCATTAACCAGGAAGTGAGCCCAGATACTGGCAACATACCCTAAAGCAATGGCCCAACTCCACCGCAGGTGGGTCATAAAGGTGTAGCCACCTTTTGAGGTTCCCATCAAGGCGACACCAGCAGCTGAGCCGATTGAGAGCAAGCTCCCTCCTACCCCCGCTGTCAGAGTAATCAGCAACCACTGGAACGTATCCATTTCAGGATCCATACCCAGGATAGCAAACATCACTGGAATATTATCTACCACCGCAGACACCACACCGGCAATAATATTGGTCCACGTGGCTCCCAGGTCGGCATACATGGTTTCCGAGGCAAGGTCGAGGTAACCAAGATAGCGCAACCCTCCTACGGAGAAAATAACCCCAAAGAAGAACAATAGGGTATCCCATTCTGCATGGGCAACCTCCTGAAAAATATCAATCTTCTCATCCTTTGCTGCCGGTCGAGCGGTTAACCTCCGATTACTGGTCAACCCTTGAATATGCATGAAATAGGTATAGAACATCAGTAAGGCAAGGCCGGTCATCATCCCCATAAACGGCGGAAGCCCAAGCGCCTTTTCAAAGCTGACTGCCAGGAAAATGGTGACCAGAAAAAGGAAACAAATCATCATGCCGCCACGCCGAATGGAGCTATCGGCCTTAATTCCAACGGGCCGCCCCTGATCGATGAAGATACTCATGATAACGGCAGGAACCAGATAATTGATGACAGACGGCAAGAACAGGCTGAAGAATTTAAAAAATTCAACCTTACCCGACTGCCAGACCATCAGCGTAGTAATATCACCAAAGGGGCTGAAGGCCCCACCGGCATTGGCAGCCACAACCACATTGATCATTGCCAGCGTGACAAACTTTGGGTTGCCCTCCCCGACGGCCATAATCACTGCACCCATTAACAGCGCTGTGGTCAGGTTGTCAGCCACCGGAGAGATAAAGAATGCCATGATACCTGTAATCCAGAAGAGGCTTCGGTAATTAAAGCCCTTGCTGATCAACCAGCTTCGAAGCGTGGCAAACACCTGCCGGTCCTCCATGGCGTTGATGTAGGTCATAGCAACCAGCAGGAACAGGAACATCGCCGCATACTCTTCAAGATCATGCATGACGGCCTGTTTTAATTCTTCATGAGGAACACCCTTCTGTGCGGCAATGAAGGCTATAAGAGCCCATATAATTCCCGCTGCCATAATGACCGGTTTGGATTTACGCAGATGAAGCTGCTCTTCTGTCATCACCAGACAGTAAGCAATCACAAAAATAGCAATGCAGGCCCAGGCAAGCGGGTTTGATGTCACACCAAGCACTTTATCGCCAGCCATTGCAGTAGTTGGTAGACAGGTTAATGCTCCTACAGAAAGGAGTCTTTTCATTATTGTCGTCATCATTCTGTCCCACAGGCTCTAATTTAAAAGCCAGTGATTGAATTGGTTAATTTATCAGCTAAGAGCCTATTGAGCGCCGCGAAGGATACCGCTACAGACAGAAGAGTGCAAAAAAGCATCACCCTGAAAAGTATTATTTAAAAGCATTCAAAACGTGCTAACTGCCAGGGGATACAAGCCTGTAAACTAAAACGCTCTGAAAAATAAATTATTAATACTCTATTAACTTAAAAACCGGTTCATATTGAACAATATTTCAACAGATTTGCGTATAGACTTTATAAAACAACTGTCCTATGTATTTCTCAGTTTAAAGAGAGTGTCTGATGTCTATCGCTCCAAAACTCCAGGCTTTTCTGAATCATAACCAGGTAGATTATGAAGTGGTCAGTCACCCTTATTCAGACCGCGCACTCAATACAGCCCATGTCGCCTGCGTTCCTGTTAAAAACATGGCTAAAGCAATTGTTCTTCAGGACGATGATGGCTACGTAATGGCAATCGTCCCTTCAATGAACAAGCTCATGCTACGCTGGGTCAACACCAAGCTTAACCGACACCTGCACCTTGTCAGTGAACATAGCCTTGAGGAGCTTTTCCCGGACTGTGAGATGGGTGCAGTGCCAGCCATGGGCATCGCTTACGGAATGAAAACCTGCTGGGATGATGAGCTCAACGCTGTTCAGGATTTATACTTTCAGGGTGGAAACCACCGTGAGCTGATTCATCTCCAGAGAGAACAGTTTAAAAAACTGCTTCAAGGACAGCCCCATGCCGCTATCAGTTGTGATCCCGATGAGGTAGATGCATACGCAACTGATAATTGAGTATTTACCGGCAATAAATTGAATATTCAGCGAATCATTTTTTTAACAAAAAGCACCACAAACAGAGCCAGGGAAAAGCTGCCTGTGAAAGCTTCACAGGCAGCAAAGATTCGAGACAGCCCAAGGGGCGTCAAGTCTCCGTACCCCAATGTCGTAAACGTTACGACACTAAAATACAGACAATCCAACCAGTACAGCAGATTTTGAGATAATCCAGCACTCTCGCTGAAACGAACAACCGTGTCCCCATCCTGTACACCGGTAAACAAGTATACAAATGAGCAAAGCATAATAAGTACGATGGAAAAAACGACCACTCGCAATGGTGACTCACCATACCCGCTGATCTTATCCACCAGGTAAGAGATAAGTCGTTGCCGGGAATATTTCGGCATCTGCAGGCGATGAAAGACCCTTTCTCGATAGAAAAAATGGCCCGCCGCAGTCATCATTCCAAGATGTTCACAGTGACGCCGAATGTTTCTTGCAGACTCTTCCGCCTCTTCATACATGGTAATGGCATTATCGGGATCTGCTTCAGCTTCTTGCTCCTGATACAGCTTATCGCCCCAATAGACATGATCCAATAGACTGTTTTTCAGGTTAACCCCCAACAGATTGCACCCTGAGAGGTTTGCCCGGTGTAAATTTGCATTGGAAAGATTGGCTTTTAACAGGCGTGTACCTGAAAGATCAATACGATACAGGTGGGCCTTATGAAGACTGGCTCGACTCAGGTCACCATTGATCAGTTGAAATGGCTTGCTGCTGCCATGATTGACCAAATTCACATTATCCAGATTGGCTTTTCGGAGAATAAAGCCCTCCATGGGCTGTCCATTTTTCGCTCTCTCTTCAAGCCTTCCTTTTACATCATCACCGGTTTTGTCCGCATCAGGATCGTGCCAGAAACAAAACTGACTTCCCGATTCAGCCAAATCTTTACACCGGCCAGATTTACCGAAAAAAGAGCACTGATGCTCTGAAACCTGCAACTGATTCAAACCATGAATCCCATATCTTCCATAATTTACGGTGCTGACAACAACAAAACCTGCCAGCAAAAGCCCACACTCATGGATATATCGGCGCACTCACGAAGGGGTTTAAATAGCCATTCGCTTTACAAATCACCATCTTTTCAACACACTGAAAAGTTGATAGTTAACAGAGGCTCCTCCCATGAAAATTCTGTTTATACTGACCTCCCACAATGAACTGGGTGCGACCGGTGAAAAGACGGGGTTCTGGCTTGAGGAGTTTGCAGCTCCCTATTACCGTTTTCTGGATGCTGGTGCAGACATTACCTTGGTATCTCCTGCCGGAGGCCAGCCTCCGGTTGATCCCAAAAGCCAGTTGCCTGACTTTCAAACCGACTCAACCCGACGCTTTGCACAAGACCAAGCTCTTCAGGAGAAACTGGCCAGCACTGGCAAATTAGCCCAGGTTTCTGCAGATGATTATGATGCAGTATTTTACCCTGGAGGACATGGCCCTCTCTGGGACTTAACCAATGCCCCTGACTCCATTGCCCTTATTGAACGTTTTTACCAACAGGGCAAGCCGGTTTCTGCTGTATGTCATGCTCCGGCAGTTCTTCTAAAAGCCCTTAACCAAAATGGGGAGCCTCTTATTAAAGGCAAGAAGGTCACTGGTTTCAGTAACAGTGAAGAGGTTGCCGTACAACTGGAAGGAATTGTTCCTTTTTCTCTGGAAGACGAACTCAAAAAGGCGGGAGGCATTTATACACAAGGCCCCGACTGGAATAGCTACACGATTCACGATGGTCTTATAATAACCGGACAGAACCCAGCCTCTTCGGAAGCCGTTGCCGATGCCGTTATCGCTCTGCTCGCGTAGATAGATTGCATCACCAGAAACTCAAGGAACCAAGAACAGTGAAAAAATCCGCGATCCTATGCCTGCTTGCACTTCCGCTTATGATCAATACGACAGTGCAAGCTGATTCGGACGAGCTCCCCTGCCCTGAGAGCCCAAACTGTGTCAGCAGCCTGGTTTCTGGCAAGCAGAATATTTCACCGCTCTATTTCAACGATACCGATAACTCACAAATAAAAGAAAGACTGGTGAACACTCTGCAGAGCTGGCCTAATGCAGAGGTCATCAGTAGTAATGAACAGGTTGTCATTACTGTTTTTACAACGCCCTGGCTTAAGTTCAAAGATGACCTGATACTGATCATCCGTCCTGACGGCAGGGTTGATGTTCGCTCTTCCTCCCGTATCGGATATTACGACTTCGGCGCTAACCGGCGCCGTGTTGAACTGCTGAGAGCAACGTTAACTCCAGTTCAATAACAGAAAGCCGAAGCCAAACAGCCTTAACAAGCTCTCTAGCAGGCAGTTAGACCAGTCAGCCTAGGCAAACCCCGCCAGAAACGTGTAAGCTTTGCTCATTTTGTGTAGTGATCACCGGGCCATTTTGGTTTGGATTATGGTCGACACAAATCAATGGGTTAGACACCCTTGGGATAAAGGTATTCCATAAAGACAGGAGGTAATGTGGTCACCTTAACGTTATACGGCATACCAAACTGCGACACCATTAAAAAAGCCCGGCGCTGGCTGGAGAGTAACGGTATTGAATACCGCTTCTATGACTACAGAAAGGACGGCCTTGAAAAAAGCATGCTTGAAGCATGGACAAAGGAGTTGGGCTGGGAAGCTCTACTGAACCGTCGTGGAACTACCTGGCGGAAACTTCCTGAAGAAGAGAAGCCTGCAATCAATGCCGAGCGTGCAATTAGCCTGATGCTGGAACAGCCAGCCATGATCAAACGCCCTTTACTGGATACGGGCAACCAGAAGTTACTGGGTTTTTCTGAACAAGAATACAGTGACCAGCTTTTATAACGAGCGTGGTGTCTGTCGAACTTAAGCGTCTATAACGAGGATTACGAGAATTTCTAGACCAATTTATCGTAACCGCAGCAGGACCGTCTTAATTCCAACAGGCTCCTGAAAATTGAAGGAATGATAAATGAGTAAACAGCATTTTAGTCTGGCCATTGGTATTGGCAGTAAGAACCAGAAAGACCAGTGGCTGGATGTGTTCTATCCACAACCTATTCTTAATCCTGCACCTGAACTGTTAGACAGTATTGCCAAGCTGGTTGACTATAAGGGTGGCAACGAATTTATCGAGCTTGATAGCAAAACACTGCATGCCCTTGAAGACCTGTTTGTCGATATTGAGCAAACTGAGCTGGCCACAATTACCAGCAGCCTGGAAGAGAGTCATCAGCCTCGGGTCATCACCATTCTGGAAACTGATGATGCCCCCACCAGCACACCAGAAGCCTATCTTAAGCTTCACTTGCTTTCTCACCGTCTGGTTAAACCTCATGGTGTGAACCTGCAAGGCATTTTCCCTCTGCTACCCAATGTTGCATGGACCAGTGAAGGTGCTATAGATCTGGATGAGCTCCCCGCTCGCCAGCTAAAGGCTCGTGCTGAAGGTCGTGTTCTGAGCGTCAATTCAGTGGATAAATTCCCGAAAATGACCGACTACGTTGTACCTGCAGGCGTTCGTATTGCCCATACCGCAAGGGTTCGTCTGGGAGCCTATGTGGGGGAAGGCACTACGGTGATGCATGAAGGCTTTATCAACTTCAACGCAGGTACCGAAGGCAAAAGCATGATTGAAGGCCGTGTTTCCGCAGGCGTCATGGTTGGCGAAGGCTCTGACCTTGGTGGTGGTTGCAGTACCATGGGAACACTCTCCGGTGGTAACAACATTGTGATCTCTGTGGGCGAAAACTGTCTGATCGGTGCTAATGCTGGCCTTGGCATTCCACTGGGTGACCGCTGTATTATTGAAGCAGGGCTTTACCTCACAGCCGCCAGTAAGGTTCAAGTGCTTGATGATCAGAAAAATGTGGCTGAAGTCGTAAAAGCCGGCGATCTGGCGGGTAAATCAGACCTGCTGTTCCGCAGAAACTCACTGACTGGAGCACTGGAATGCCTGACCAACAAGTCCGCCATTGAGCTCAATGACGAGTTGCATTCTCATAACTGATCATATTGTCGCGCATTAAAGTACTAGATAGTCTGGATAGCCCCGTTGCATAATAACGGGGCAATTCAATGGACTAGGTCTTTACAATAAAAATGCGTCATACGATTTTTGATACACCTGTCGTTAACAGCTGTTTTCGCCTTTTATCCCGTCTTGGTCTGAAGCTGTTTGGCTGGAAGCTAGAAGGACAGCGTCCTGCAGCCCGCAAGTACGTCATTATTGCCGCTCCGCACACCAGTAACTGGGACTTTGTCCTGACCATTGCCTTCGCCTTCTGTTTCCGTATGAAAGTGTTCTGGATGGGGAAAAGCAGCCTGTTCAAGGGTCCGCTTGGCGGCATAATGAAGTGGCTGGGAGGCGTACCGGTTGACCGCAGCAAAGCCAATGGCCTGGTTCAACAGATGGTAGATACCTTCCATAACTATTCGGACTTCGCCATTGCCATTCCTCCTGAAGGCACTCGCAGTAAAGTCCGCCAGTGGAAAAGTGGCTTCTACCACGTGGCTCACGGCGCTGGGGTCCCCATAGCACTGGGTTTTCTAGACTTTAAAAAGAAAGTTGGTGGTTTTGGCCCCATGTTCTTTACTACAGGCAACTATGAATCAGACTTGGAAAAGATACAGGAATTTTATCAGCATATGACTGGTAAGAACCCGAAGCAATTTACCTGACCCCAAAATACTAACTTATGCTTTTGATATGGCTGTTCACCGGTCTACCAAACTAGTGAGCAGACCATAAACCAATAAAGCGTTTCATAAATAAAACTATGGAACCATTTAAGAAAAAGAGGATCAAAGGCTTAATAAATCCACATCATAAAAAATTGAAAGATAAGTATTCTAATAATATGAAACCTGAACATGCTAATTTGAACAGCCTATTAATTTATCCGACCGATCATCCACGCCAAGATAAATCAGACAGTGCTACAGAAAACAAAAAATATATCCCTTCAGGACAGGTACCTCTAACCAAGACGCCTATCGGTGAATATAATATTGGCCAAACCAATTATCAAAAAAGGCAAGAATCAGCTGTATATTCAGAAACCAGTACCGAAGACAACCAACCCCCTGTCAGAAAATCAAATCGGAAAAGAAAAAAGAAATTACCCTTTGATGAACAATATAGACTACCAGAGAAAAACAAGGCCAGAAAGGTGAAGCCAAACAATGTGCCAAACGATGAAGTACTCTTTAAAAAGTACGGTTACCTACCAAAAGGAGCTAAAAGAAGTGAGCAGCTCGACTCGGGGATGGAAATGGAAGCAAAGTCAGAATGCCCTGAGTGGAATGTATGGCCAGAAAAATATCACCCCAAAAACTGTGTCCCTCATACAAAAATTCTGCTGATTCAAACAACAAAAAGTCCGGATTACTTGCAACAAAGCAGGTTATCAGACACTCCTATTGAGAATGCTGTGCTGCCTTTTGAAAATGCAAAGCTGCTCAACCAACCACTGATGAAAGATTTTCTGGAGTTATCCAGAGAAGCAAATGAGGAAGAAAGTGAGAAAGTCCATTTTGATGAAAGCCTCTTTGATGTTACTGACTTTATCCCCTTTTATCAGATGAGTCCTTCACTTAAAGAGACTCGAAAATGCAGAAGCAGCCTCTCTACTGTGACTCCTGAACCTCGTATTAATCTCGAAAATATTTTGAAGAAAAAAAGAGTTTTATTCCAGCAGATCACTATATGTGTAAAAGACCTCAAGGAGGAAACCACTAAGTGGGATGCTTATCGTGATGCCAGAGAAAACTTAGCAATCCGTTCAGATGGAGAGATTCAATTTAAAGCACTTCCCGAAACTGAAGAGTTGCGGAAAATCTTTGATGAAAAAATGGCTGATTTAGTCAGGGCACAAAAAGAGTATGAGCATAAAAAAATAAAGCTTGAACATCTAATCGCCAGACTAAAGGTTCTGCAAAAAGAGGCATCCACTCTGACATTACCTGATAAACCTGGACTGGAATTAGTATCAATCTCCGAATTAATACGGCGAATGAGAGATTTCACCTGTTTTTTCCTGGAGAGTAAAAGTTATAACAGTTTAATGTCAATCTTAGCCATTGAACCGTACAGAAGAGAAAAATCTCAAGTTCTTTCTGAGGCAGAGCCTTTGATTGCAAAGCTTGAAGATAAACGGGGCACTTGGTGTAAAAGAACTCAAAGAAGAAAACTCACCCAGTTTAGAGACTCATTGATGCAGCTAAAATCCATACTGGAGAATATAAAAGAGCATCAACATCAACTCGAAGAAAGCGAGGCTATTGATAGGGTCTTGGATAACTTAAATCTGTTTTCAAATGAACTGAGAACTAAGCAACATGATGAGACCTATCGATGTCTAACTAACACCCTCCATAATCTTGAGTGGGATATTGTACGCTGCTAGCAAGCATCTCAAAAATACGCAGGCTCGAAGTAGCAGAAAATATACCTCAAGCCTATACAATGCTTCAAAACTACCGCTGATTGACCATAAAATCAGCCAGTCGAAAGATTGGCTCTTTCAGCATACCTTTTAACTCAGCACTGGCACCCACTTCATCCAGTGCCTTGTCCCAGCAATAGAGCCACTGATCACGCGCCGACTCACTGATATCATAAGGCTTGTGCGGATCAGTTAAACAAACAGTCCCATACTTCTCCAGATAGTGATGAGGCCCCCCAAGCCAGCCGCAGAGGTACTCATAAAGCTTCTCTTTTACATCAGTCAGCGAACGGGCATGCATTTTCCGGATGTGCTCCGCTTCTGGCAGGTCATCCATCGCATCATAAAATGCATTGGCAAGGGTTCGAATACCTTCATCTTCACCCAACAGGTGATAGGGCGTCTGTTCTGTCATTGTTATTAATCTCTGTTCGCCTTATTTGGCCAAGCATACGTCATTACTGCTGATCGCAGCTTAATAGGGGCATTCACCAATCTCAAGCACAAATGGACTAGAAATTTACCGACCAGATAACCCCATAAGAATGCTCTCTTTTGCAAATTTCTTTGAATCAGAGGACACTGTTCAGCAAGCAAAAAGAATAATACGTAGCAAGGAATGCCAATGGCAGAGTCAAACCAGAAAATCGCGCTCTTTATTGATGCGGATAATGCTCCCGCCAGAAAAATTGAAAAGATTCTCTCTGAAATGGCGAAGTACGGCGTTGTAAGCATTCGTCGAGCCTACGGCAACTGGAAAAGTCATACCGTGAAAGGATGGGAGGAACAGCTGCATGAGTACGCCATCCAACCAATCCAGCAATTCGACCTGACCAAAGGGAAGAATGCCACCGATATGGCGATGACCATTGATGCCATGGACACCCTGTACACAAAAAAAATGGATGCATTCTGCATCGTGTCATCTGACAGCGACTTTACGCCACTGATCATGCGATTGCTCTCGGAAGGAAAAGTGGTGTACGGCTTCGGAGAACGTAAAGCACCAGCTCCCTTTGTTAATGCCTGCTCACGCTTTCTCTATCTGGATGAGCCTGAGGCAGACCCTGAAAAAGTCCCTGAAAACAGCAAGAAAAGTGGCCATGAGTTGAAAGCCGACACCAAACTGATGAACCTGATACGCAACGCAATTGACACTGAACAGGACGATGATGGCTGGGCGTATCTAGGCCGAATTGGTGCAGTTATATCGAATCAGGCTTCTTTTGACCCTCGTAACTATGGTTATAAAAAGCTGGGGGACCTGATCAGGGCTGTTGACCTGTTTGAAACCCAGATAATGGACAACAACCAGATGAGTGTTCGAGATAAACGACGGGGGAACCACATCCAGAATGGTGGCCATTAGCGGTTCTGGTGCGTTTGACTGCTATAACTTATAGTTGTCTGATTACTTTGACAAAGAGTGTTTGATATGACGAATGAGCAAGATTCGCCTCTGATCAAAGCAGTAAAGCAGGCCAGCAGTGAATGGAAAGCAGCGTTCAATTCCGGGAATGCTAAAGGCTGTGCCGACCAGTATGAGCCAGATGCCGTTATGCATGCCCGCCCATTTGGTACCTTCACAGGTCATAAAGAAATTGAGTCTTTCTGGCAAAAACTAATAGATGATGGTTTTCACAGTGTGGAATACATTAACCCAACGTTTGAAGTGGTGGACGAACAAAGTGCTTTGCTGACTTCTGGCTGGAAGATGAATAAAGCCTCTGGAGTCATCCACAGAGAATTGTGGGTGCTCCAGAAGGATGGCTTCGCCAAACTGAGGGATGATGATTTTGAAGTAACCGGTTAACGTTTTGATTCCACAGGCCAGCAGATTAAACTCTGGCCTCATCGCTATCCAATCCGTTTATTAACTGGCAGCCAACTCCATCCGGAATAGTACATCACCCGTTCGCTCAAACACCTTTTCTTCAATAAGCTGAAAGCCATAGCGATCATAAAAACGGCGCCCCAGCGTATTATCCTTGAATACCTCAACCACCAGACTACCATGTAACTCCCTGGCCTTATCCATTAACGCCTTACCCAATTTCTGGCCATGAAGAGCAGGATCAACAAACAAGCCACCCACTTCATTTCCTATCAGGGCAATAAAGCCAACGACAGTCCTATCCTGCACAACAACCCATGTTTCTGCATTGGGTAGATATAATTCTGGTATATTGCGGCGTTCCTGACCAAAAAAAGCTTCGGTCATAAACGGATGAGCCAGACGAGATGAGGCTTCCCAGACAGCTAACAACGCATTTACATCGCTATCCTGATAAAGCCTGATCTCCGTGCTCATTGCTATAACCCTATACCTTTCACGTATCCGTTTTATGAAGAGCGAGAAGTGCTTTGTGAATCTGTCACTTTACGCCGTCTTGGTTTACGGTTGTTATCAGTAAATACTCGACCAGAAGCGCCATCGCCCTCAGCCCTTCTGCCCGTTTTGCCATTGCTATGATGGTGCTTTTTTTCTGAGGGATTACGCCTACCTTCAAGTGCATCTTGACGTGCCCGATCCATCACTTTTGGCTTTTTAGGCTTCTTCGGCTTGGGAGGCTTATTGGAAAGCTGGGTAACCGCAACGTCATTGACTGGTTCAAAACCGGCAATCACTTCTCTTGGCAATAACTCATTAATCAGCCGCTCAATATCCCGAAGCTGCTTGCTCTCATCGGCACAGACCAGCGATACGGCCTTGCCTTCAGCACCGGCCCGCCCAGTCCGACCAATGCGGTGTACATAATCTTCAGGTACATTAGGCAGGTCAAAATTAACCACTTGTGGCAGTTGATCAATATCAAGACCACGGGCAGCAATGTCTGTCGCCACCAGCACCGTAATTTCATTACTCTTAAAGTTGGCCAGCGCTTTGGTACGAGCCCCCTGACTCTTATTACCATGAATCGCGGCGGCCTGGATGCCTTTACCCTCAAGGTGGCGAGTCAAACGGTTCGCACCATGCTTGGTACGGGTAAATACCAACACCTGACTCCAGTTATTCTCCTTAATCAACCGGGTCAACAGCGCTGGTTTCTTATTTTTATCCACTGGATACACCCACTGCTTAACCGTCTTTGCAGTGGTGTTTCGAGGAGAAACTGAGATCTCTACAGGCTGATGAACAATGGTCTTGGCCAGTTGCCGTATTTCATCCGAAAAAGTCGCGGAGAACATCAGGTTCTGTCTACGTTTGGGAAGCAGTGCCAGAATGCGGCGAATATCGTGAATAAAACCCATATCCAGCATACGGTCGGCTTCATCCAGAACCAGGATTTCCAGATGTTTGAACTTCACCGCATTCTGATTGTACAGATCGATCAGCCTTCCCGGCGTCGCCACCAGAATGTCCGCACCTCGACGCAGGTTCATCATTTGAGGGTTAATTTTGACCCCGCCAAATACCACAGTAGAACGAATAGGCAAATGCCGGCCATAGGTCGCAACACTGTCTCCCACCTGAGCGGCCAATTCCCGGGTTGGCGTCAGAATTAATGCCCGAACCTGGTTGGGACCAGCCCGCTCGCCTCTACTCAGCAACTCCAGAATTGGCAGCGTAAACCCGGCAGTTTTACCAGTCCCCGTCTGTGCTGCGGCCATGACATCCTGACCTTCCAGAACAGCAGGAATCGCCTTAGCCTGAATAGGGGAAGGTTGTTCATAGCCCTGCTCAGTAATAGCTTGCAGGATAGGAAGGGAGAGCCCGAGATTGGCGAAGGTCATGAAACTGTCTCATTAAGGGTCACCATTTATATAGCAGTGACTTTTCTGGAGGGGGCTGTAGCATACAGGGAGTGGTCACTATATACCATTCGCAACTGTACAAATTTCATCAGAATTCCAGCCTGCCTACCAGAAAATCAAATGCAGTAAGGGCCTTGGTTTCATGCTTTTACATTTTACATAGAGTTCAAAGGCTTCGGCCACTGCGCCAGATCAGGCTGCGAGAATACGAACCAGGCTGTTTTCTGAGACCAAACCTTTACTCAGGTAGTCTGGTGCCTGGTTACTCCGATAACTGGGACTGTTGACGCGCCTCTGCATCTACCAAAATGCTCTTATGATTATGCGAAAGGTACATACATATCTATTATTATGATCGACTCAAGATATTAGTTCGCCAATTAGAGAATTACACAGTATCTCCGGGGCAGTGGTAAATCAATGTATCTATGCAATCTTTGTGGAAAGTATGACCGCACTTGAATGTTTTCAGCGATACTCCCGAATCAAACCTATTTCTGCACACAACACAATGAGATTCGGGGCTAAAACTCAAAGAAGAGGATGATGAGCCAGAGGAAATCATAAAGACTATAATCCAAGAATAAGAAGAGTTATTGATCTCTGCCCCTATTCAATATTTAAAGCTCCGTATCCAACACCTCAATAATTCATCAAGCGCTAATGAATGGTCTGAGATTCAGGCCTGCTCTATTCTCTCTCCCATGAACCTGATAGATTACAAACTCAGCATGTTTTTAAAGCGCATAGCCTTCTGGTTCCCGCTACTGCTGATAATGATGTTAACCGGTTGCCAAATGCCCATGAAAAACTCCACTGAGTTCTGTATGGTACAGACTACCTGCCCGAATCAACAGGAAGCAGATGCCCACGCCAGAGCAATCATAAAAAAGCGTTTAGGTGCCTGTGTTCAGAGCAGCCCAATTCACAGCTATTATATGTGGGAAGGTGAAGTTCAATCAGACTCGGAAGTACTGCTTCGTATTAAAACCACCTGTGAACGTTATACAGCACTGGAGCAATACCTTAAAGCTGAGCACAGCTATGATGTGCCGCAGGTAATTATGATACCCATAGAAAACGGCCTGCCAGAGTACCTTGACTGGGTCAGGGAAGAAACTACGCTCAGCAGCCAGTAAAAAACGATCGGATACGACTCATCAAAAAAAGGATTTATCAATGTTCAAGACCATCAGGGTGACCATTCTACTTCTGATTCTGCTTGTCGTTGGAATGAATACCTGGTTGACCCAGATTCGCAGCACCGACTGGGACGCCCCCCTGTTTGTAGCCATTCATCCCATCAGTGGTGATAGCAGCAGTAAGACCCTGCAATACCTTAACCGTCTGGAAGAGTGGCATTTCGATGACATTGAACTGTTTCTTGCAACTCAAGCTGCTCGTTATCGCGTCACACTTTATGGGCAGTCATCCTCCCAACCAGTATCTGTTCACTTAGGAGATACGATTCAGGAGCTCCCCCCCGCCCTGCCTTCCGATAGCAACATGCTCTCATCTTTCCTCTGGTCTCTGAAATTTCGCTTCTGGCACTGGCAAATGAAGGGAGAGAGCCCTCTGGCTGGCGCTGATATCCACCTCTATGTTGTTTATCACGATCCGGATTTGCTGCCAGTTCTCGAGCACTCTGTCGGCCTGCAAAAAGGCATGGTGGGTATTGTTAATGCCTATGGCGACCGGCGCTATACTAAAAGCAATGCCGTAGTGATGGTTCATGAGTTAATGCACACCCTGGGGGCTACTGACAAATACGACCTTTCTACAGGCAGCCCAATGTTTCCGGATGGCTACGCAGAGCCAGATAAAACCCCACTTCACCCACAACGCTTTGCAGAAATAATGGGTGGCCATATTCCAGTAAATGAATCATCCAGTCAGATGCCCGGAAGCCTTGCCCAGACAGTCGTCGGCAAGACAACCGCAGAGGAAATAAACTGGGGCAATTAAGAGCTCGCCTCTTTTCAGTGAATTGACAGGCTGAGTTGTCACAAGGCAGTATTGATCAGCCTTATCGTATAAATTCTCTACAATAGATAACGCTCAACCACCACCCATTTTAACGAGAGTAATGGACGAAAATTCCTGCTTATTGGTATTTACGTAAAAAAGCATTACGAGCCCGACATGAATATTATAAAAAAAATCACAACGCTCATTTTATACTCACTGTTTTTACAAAGTGCTTCAGCTAGCCTTGCAACATCCATAGCAGATGATGAACAACGCCTTCTTGGTCTTTTCAAGCATCTGCATCAAAACCCAGAGCATGCTTTTATGGAAGTTGAGACCGCTGCGCTGGTTACCAAAGAATTAAAAAGTCATGGGTTTGCAGTCCATACTGGCATCGCTAAAACTGGTGTTGTTGGCATTCTGGAAAATGGCCCCGGTCCTGTGGTCATGTTTCGCAGTGACATGGATGCACTTCCGATAAAAGAAGAAACCAACCTGCCTTACAAGAGCACCGCGATAAAAAAAGACGCAAATGGTATTGAGCTACCAGTCATGCATGCCTGTGGGCACGATGCACACACCGTTTGGCTTATAGGCTTGGCCAAACAGCTGGCTGCGCGAAAAAGTGAATGGTCAGGAACTGCTGTTCTGGTCGCACAGCCCGCAGAAGAACCTATCCTTGGCGCAACGGCCATGGTCAATGATGGCCTTTATAAAGTAGCTCCCAAACCAGATATCATTATTTCTGGCCATACGATGGGGGTTGTCCCGGCAGGATCCGTTGCCATTCATGATGGAAGAAGAATGGCTGGCACCGATCAAATGGATGTCTTGATAAAAGGTGTTGGAGGACATGGCTCAACCCCCCATGCAGCAAAAGACCCGGTAATCATGGCGGCCATGGCCATTATGGGATACCAGGCCGTCGTATCACGCTCAGTTGACCAATCACAGCCCGCAGTCCTTACGGTTGGGGCCATTCAGGCTGGCGACAGTAATAACATCATTCCGGATTCAGCCACACTCAAGGTCAACCTTCGCTGGTATACCGAAGCAGATAGGGATCAAATGATCAAAGGCATCAAGTCAGTGACTGATAATATTGCCAGAATGTACGGCATACCCAACGATAGAATGCCAACCTACACCATGAAGGGGTATTCCAAGCCAGTGATTAACGGCAAAGGAGATACCCAGCAAGCCCGCTCGGCCATGCAGGCGGCACTTGGCGAAAATAAAGTACTCAGGGGAATGCCTCCAGTTATGGGTTCTGAAGATTTCCATATGCTGGGATCACCTTATCCTGACACCCGTATTCTTTATATTGAAATAGGCTCAGGAGCCAAAGATGTCTATAGCAACTTTATGGAAAAAGGAATTTTGCCTGAGGTTCTGAACCATAATCCACGCTATGTTGTCGAACCTGAAGCGATTGTAACAGGTACAACCGCACTAACTTCTGTGGTGCTATCCTTCCTGAGCAAATAAACAGATATCCGGGCAGGTTTTTATAGCCTGCCCCGATTTAAACACTAAACCTAACACCAATCCCCCAAACGGCGATAAAATTGCATAAGCAAAATACTTGGTTCTTATCAAACCTGTACTATGTTCCACACTCTAGGAATCAGGAGTGAGTATGGCTTGGGTATATCTTCTGCTGGCTGGTATGTTCGAAATCGGCTGGCCTGTTGGCCTGAAAATGGCGCAAAGCCCTGACACCCGATGGTTGGGCATATTTACTGCAATAATATGCATTGGCCTCAGTGGTTACACCATGTGGCTGGCTCAAAAAGAGATACCCATGGGTACTGTTTATGCCGTATGGACTGGACTGGGTGCTGCGGGGGCTTTCTTTGTCGGGATTATTTTCTACGGAGAAGCCGCCAGCCTCATGCGTTATATGGGTGTATTATTGATTATTGCTGGCGTGGTCACTCTTAAGCTGGCGTACTGATTTTTTCATCACAGTAATAAAGAATAATAATGAATACAGGGATTTTTATTTACGATCAGGCTGAAGTTCTGGACTTCTCTGGACCTTATGAAGTGTTCGCCACAGCGGCACGCCTCTCCTTCAATGGAAAAGCCTTTAGCCCTTTTCTGGTCAGTGAATCCGGCACGCTGGTTACTGCCAGAGGGGGTTACCGGGTTCAACCGGATTATGGTTTTCATAACCATCCTTCGATTGACCTGCTGATTGTTGTTGGTGGTGTCCATAACGCAGAGATGGATAAGCCCAGCGTTTTACAATGGATTCATTCTCAAGGAAAACAGGCCAGGCTGACCGCTTCAGTGTGTACAGGTGCTTTCCTGATGGCGGCAGCCGGCTTACTCAGCAACCAGCAGAATGTCACCACTCATTGGGAAGATATTCCGGATTTGCAAACGCAGTTCCCCGATTTAAACGTTATCAGGAACACCCGTTGGGTGGATGAAGGCTCTGTTATCACATCAGCGGGTATATCCGCAGGCATTGATATGAGCCTGCATATTGTCAGCCGTATGCACAGTGAAGCTTTGGCAGAAAAGACTGCCAGACAAATGGAGTTTGACTGGCAGAAGGCTTGATAACACAAAGAACCAGACAGTGTTCACAATGAGCTCATGACCACTGCCGCTTAGAAGTGATAGGTCGCACCAATATTGATGGAGTTGATCTTGGTGTCACTTCGATCATAGAGGTTGATGTACTCAAGATTCAGTTTGAGTGCCTTATTGAGGTTGTAATCAATGCCCGCACCGTAGGAAACATCGGAATCCGTTTCAGACACAGACTGACCTGCCATATCGATGGTCATTTCTACCTGAGTCAGGCCAGCAACAACATAAGGATAAACCTTGCCCACAGGCATCCCCAAACGGCCATAGACACCTAAGAAATTATCCACATCCAGAGTAACACTCTCACCCTGATATTTCGCACTGTCATTGCCTACGCCAAACCCGACCCGCACCTCTGTTGAGAAATGCTCATTCGCCTTTATTCCCATCAGGCCAGAAAGTGCGACAGGAGCGACATCTTCGATACCGCCTTCAGAGTAATCCATGGCAGATACGCTGCCGCCAACATAGATGTTTGCTAAAGCAAAAGGGCTGAACACTGAGAGCATCAGGGCAAGGGCGGAACGCTTGTTCACTGCAGCAATCCTTATCAAAAGAAAATAAAAGAAAACACACTTTCACCGGACTCAAATCTTATAAATAGCCATAAAAAAGTAAAGATCTTTAATCAAAAGAAACACGAAAAACTTACACTTATTGACCAAAATCTATTTTTCAGAATTAAAGCCCTTCATTTTCTTACAGTTTTAGATTTACCCTCTGATTAATAAAGCATCATCAGCATTTATCAAATGCCAAAAACTTTCTGAATGCTCGGAAAATCTGCAGACACTCATCTACTTTTATCTGTGAACTCATCACTTTCCCGACAAATCATCAATGAACAGAAAATTCGAAGATAAAACGGCACTGGTCACCGGAGGCAACTCCGGTATTGGAAAAGCCATTGCACTGGCATTTGCCAGTGAAGGTTGTAATGTAGTGATCGCTGCACGACGCAGTGATGAGGGGGAGCAGACTGCCAGAGAGATTATTAAGCATGGTGGTAATGCACAATTTGTAAAAACGGACGTCACCAGCAGGCACGATATTCAGGCCATGGTTGATACCTGCATCAGCGAATTTGGCCAACTGGATTATGCAATCAACAATGCCGGCATCTTTGGACCTGCTAAAGTAGCAACCGCTGACTACGATGAGGATACTTGGGATCGGGTGATGAATACCAATCTGAAAGGCATGTGGCTGTGCATGAAGCAGGAAATCCCGATCATGCTTCAACAGGGTTCTGGCGTGATTATCAACATGTCCTCCGTTGCAGGCCTGATTGCCAGTCTTGCGACCTCTGCCTATTGCGTGAGCAAGCACGGAATCATCGGATTAACTAAAGTGGCCGCCAAAGAATATGCAGCTCAAGGTATCAGAGTGAATGCCATTTGCCCCGCCATCATTGAAACACCTATGTCTGACGAGGTGGTAAAGCCGGATAATGAGCTCACATCTCAGTTGAAGTTACGCTACCCGGTCGGTCGATTCGGCACACCTGAAGAAGTGGCTGGAGCTGCTCTCTTTTTATGTTCTGATGAGGCATCCTTTATTACCGGGCAGGCACTGCCAGTGGATGGAGGAAGACTGCTGGTTTAATCAGCATTTGCCGGTTCTATCCATGGGCTCAATATTTACACGCCTCTTTTCGCACAGGGGTCAAAGTAAAAACCAGTCACCTGTATTTCCCAAAGCAGTTTCTTTTGCTGCTCCTGCTGTTTCGCCATACCAGCAAGCGAATCGACTTCTGCCAGTAAACTGTGAAGAAAATCGAGACAGGTACTGCGCCAGTGAACAGGGTTCAGCATGTCTGCATAGGTTTCCAGCAAAAGGGTTATACAATCCTGCATTCGCTGCCAGCGCTCACTCACTGAGAGCTTTGGTACTCTGACGGTCTGCTCTACCCAGGAAGGTAACAGTTCAGGGTTATCAGACATTTCTGCATATCGAATGATATAACCCAACACTTCCGGACGTGCACACCTCCAGCGCAGCGCATAGGAATCGGTAATCCACTGGTCTGACACAATCACCTCCTGCTGATCAACAACGATTTAGCGTGAAAAGTTTACATCAACCACTTTTTGAGATACAAATGATAATCATTCTCATTAAAATAAGCAATAAGAGATCTTAACCGTGAGCCAGTGGCAACAGAAGCTTCATCAAGGGAACGTTAATTTTCATCAATGCAGATGGCGACCAGCTGAAGCAGCTTACCTGGAAGCTGCACAGATGCTGGAGCATGAGTGGTTCCAGAATTTGGATAATCCTCAGTTAATGATGGCGTGGATCGCCACTATGCATAATCTGGCAGCCCTGTATGAAGGCCAGAAAATGCCTCAGAAAGCCAGTGAGTTTCTGGTTTTCCCTTACCGGAGGATTATCACGCTGGTAAAGTCAGGAGGATTGTCAGAAGAGTTTAAGATCCCATTACTCAGGGCTATAAAATGCACCGTGATACCGCTGCTGGAATTTTCCAGAAAACATCGTATCTGTAAGTGTTGTCAGCACCATCTCGATGAGGCCAAAGAGTGGCTAAGTCTCAGTTGGCCGGATCTACAACTCTTACCCGAAAGCCAAAACCATTTTTCTATTCAGCCCTCCCCTTCGGGCAGAACAATTCATTGAATTGTAGGGATGTCCTCATTGTCTGAACATCTTCAACATACACCGGAATCGTGGAGAAAAAGAGCGCCCCAAACGGCTTTTCAGCATTCTAAAACCCAGTTAGCTCAAACTAAACAACCTCTTTCAACCGATACCACAGCATCCCCAGCGCCAGTAGCGGCGAGCGGAAATACCGTCCACCGGGGAAGGTCATATGGCGAATATTGGCAAATACATCAAACCGTTCTGCCTGGCCGGAGATAGCTTCTGCCAGCACCCTGCCAGCCATATGGGTGGCATTCACACCATGGCCGGAATAGGCCTGAGCAAAGTAAATGTTCGACCCCAGTCGACCAATCTGTGGCATCCGGTTGGCACCGATCCCAATCATTCCTCCCCACTGATACTCAATGGAAGCATTTTCCAGCTGGGGGAAGACCTTCAACATCTTTGGCCGGAGTGAAGCGACAATATCTTTGGGATCACGCCCGGAGTAATTGCACATACCACCAAACAACAGTCGTTTATCATCAGAAAGGCGGAAATAATCAAGCGCAATACTGACATCACAGATAGCCGAGTCCTGTGGTATCAGGTTTTTCCAGACCTTTTCCTCCAGCCTTTCTGTGGCGATGATATAACTGCCCGCCGGTAACACTTTCCCGCCGATTTTGGGTTCCAGGTTCCCAAGATAGGCATTCCCTGCCAGTACCAGAAACTGACAGGTTACCGAACCCTTTGCCGTTTCAACTCTGGGCAGGTAACCCTTATGGATTTTCACAACCGGCGAATTTTCAAAAAACTGAACGCCCAATGCTTCTGCGACGCGAGCCTCACCCAGGCAGAGATTCAACGGATGGAGATGACCACTTCCCGAATCCAGCATTCCGCCAATATACCGGTCAGTGTTCACATACTGTTTGATATCATCCTGTGACAGCAGCCGAAGCTCATGAGCATAATGGCGTTTTTTCAGGGACTCATAATCTTCCGCAATCTCATCCATCTGTTTTGGCTTGATCGCCGCATCCACATACCCCATTTTCAGGTCACACTGAATATCGTATTTACGGACACGGTCACGCACCAGCTCGACAGCCTCAAACCCCATTTGATGGATTGCTTCCACCCCATCACTGCCGATCTGATTTCTAAACTGCTCCGGCTCTTCACCAATCCCCCTAATCAGCTGACCACCATTTCGTCCTGTTGCTCCCCAGCCGATTTTACGGGCTTCCAGAACGGCAACACGATAGCCCCGCTCTGCCAGCTCAAGGGCTGTGGCAACGCCAGAGAAGCCGCCGCCAACAACACAGACATCTACGGACAGGCTACCTTCCAGCTCAGGGTAATCGGTTTCAAAATTCATTGAAGCCGCATAGTAAGAGTCCGCATGCGCTTCGGTATGCACAGGTGCTTTGAGTTTCATTGTCCATTCCCTGTTTTCTATTTTTTAAGGCAGAAGATCTTTCAACCGATACCACAGCATCCCGGTAGCCAGCATGGGGGAACGCAGATATTTCCCGCCTGGAAATGGTCGATGATGGATTCGATCAAACACATCAAATCGGCTCAGCTGCCCATCAATCGCCTCAGCAATCAGTTGTGCTGCCATGTGCGTAGCATTCACGCCATGCCCTGAGTAACCCTGGGCATAATAGGTTGTTAGATTTAACCGACCGATCTGTGGAATCCGGTTTGCGGAAATACCAATCCAGCCCCCCCACTCATAATCAATGGCAACCTGGTTCAGCTGTGGAAATATCTTTCTCATCCTGGGTATCAGGCTTTGTGAGATACTTTTCGGATCTCGCCCTGTGTAGTTACAGCGCCCACCAAACAACAGACGACCATCTGAAGACAATCGAAAATAATGCAGTAAGGCATTGTGGTCACAGACTGCATGATTACCAGGCAAAAGCTCATCACGAACCGATTCAGACAAGGGTTCTGTGGCTATGATGTAACTGCCGGCTGGAAGCACTCGACCACTCAGCTGGGGCTCAAGATCATTCAGATAGGCATTTCCACAGAAGACCACCATACGGGCATTAACACTGCCGCGGTCAGTTATTATCTGGTGTTTGCCATTGGTGTTGGTTTTGTTAACCGCCGTAACTCTGGATCGCTCATAAAACTGAACACCATATTGCTCAGCAGCTTCAGCCTCTCCCAGGCAAAGATTCATGGGATGCAAATGACCACTGCCTTCATCCACCAGGCCACCAATGTATTGCCGACTGCCAATAACGTCTCTGAGCTCGGCTGATTCCAGAAGACGCACCATGCGTGGATAACCCTGCTCTTCCAGCCAGACCTGCTCATCAGCAAGAGCCTTCATGTGCACGGGTTTCAGGGCCGCATCCAGATACCCCATCTGGAGGTCGCACTGAATACGGTACTTGCTGACAATAGAGCGCACTCGTTCTACCGACTCGAATCCCATTCGGTTAATGGCATCCACCCCCTCCCTGCCTATGTAGCGCCGATAACGCTCAGGTGACTCACCAAGTCCACGTATCAACTGCCCACCACTTCGACCTGTCGCTCCCCAGGCTATTTTATTCGCCTCCAGAACCACAACGTCATACCCTTTCTCTCCAAGAGCAAGGGCAGTAGCGACACCGCTAAAGCCACCACCAATGATGCAGACGTCAGCAGCCACCTGATCAGTTAATGTCGGATAGTCCGTGGTTCTGCTGGCTGTCGCGGTATACCAGGAGCGGGCATGCTCTTCTGTATGGACAGGCGGGGCTATAGCCATAGTCTATTTATTATTATTGAGAAAAAAGGGTGCCTGATTGTTACCAGGCACACAGCAGTTAATCGAGAGCAATCCAGGTGGATTTCAGCTCTGTGTATTTATCAAAGGCATGGAGCGACTTATCCCGGCCATTGCCAGACTGTTTGAAACCACCAAAAGGCACCGTCATGTCTCCGCCGTGGTAGTTATTTATAAACACTGAACCGGCCCTGAGCCGTCTGGATACCCGGTGGGCTTTGCTCAGATTCCCGGTCCATAACGCTGCAGCCAGACCATAGTCGGTATCATTGGCAATACGAATTGCCTCTTCTTCATCATTGAAAGAAATAACGGACAGCACCGGCCCAAAGATTTCTTCCCGGGCAATGGTCATCTTGTTATCAACCTGATCAAAGACCGTTGGTTCTATATAGTAACCTCCGGTTTCTTCCATCACTTGACGACCACCCATGACCAGCTGAGCCCCACCCTCCTGACCTGCTTCAATGTAACGCATGACATTACGCGTCTGAATGTCATCAACAATAGCACCCGAGGTTGTCTCAGGATCCAGAGGATGTCCTGGTTGCCAGGTTTGCAGGTGCTTCTTGAGAAGCGGCAGAAACTCATCGTGTATTGATGCTTCTACCAAAAGGCGTGATCCTGCAGTACATACTTCTCCCTGGTTACAGCCAATGGCCATAGCCGCATAGCTCGCAGCCTTTTCCAGGTCAGGTGTATCTGCAAAAATAATATGAGGGCTCTTTCCACCGGCTTCGAGCCAAACCCGTTTCATATTGGATTCACCAGCATAGATCATCAACTGTCTAGCGACTTTGGTGGAGCCTGTGAATGCAAGACAGTCAACATCAGGGTGAAGCGCCAGTGCCTTACCGGCGGTATGACCAAAGCCAGGCAGCACCTGAAGCACACCTTTGGGTAAACCCGCTTCCTCTGCCAGCTCTGCAACCCTGATGGCTGTAAGCGGAGACTTTTCCGATGGCTTGAGAATAACACTATTACCCGTTGCCAACGCAGGTCCCAGCTTCCAGGAGGCCATACTCAACGGAAAATTCCAGGGAACAATCGCGGCAACCACCCCAATCGCTTCTCTCGTGACCAGGGCAAGCTTCCCCTCACCCACCGGAGCGACTTCATCGTAAATTTTATCAACCGCTTCAGCACACCAGCGAATACAGTTCGCACTTCCCGGAATATCATCTCCCAGGGCATCGCTGATGGGTTTGCCCATATCAATAGTTTCCAGCAATGCCAGCTCTTCGCGATGCTCATCAATTTTGTTCGCAAATGCCTGAAGCACACGCTTACGGTCTGCCGGTGCCATTTGAGACCACGAACCAGACTCAAAAGAAGAACGTGCGACAGAAACTGCACGATTGACATCGGCTTCATCGCAACTGGTAACTCGGGTTAACAATTTGCCATCAATGGGAGAGATGCAGTCGAAGGTTTTGCCGCTAGAAGCCTCTGTGTATTCACCATTGATCCAGGCCTGACCACGAATCTCGAGTTTATCCGCCATGGCCTGCCATTGAGCACGGGTTCTTGTCGTCATAGCTGTTCCTGTTGTTTTTATAAGGCGTTTTATAGGGAGCTTGATAGAGCGTACATAGATGAAATTGATTTAAAGCACATTAACCAAATGCAGTACTTGATTCAATATAGATTGTCTGAAATATTGTACACACTGTTTGAAATAATGTTCACCTGAACAGCCATGAGCTGGTCTTTCATGGTAATAAAAGACACTGCAACAAGAATAATAAAGGAAAGGATATGTCTGAGCTGACTCTGAGCGATCCCGCCACCATTCTGCGCTCAAATAGCAATACTCAACCTCTCGACGCATTCTGGATGCCATTCACTGCCAACCGACAGTTTAAAAAACAACCCCGTATGCTGACCAGTGCTGAAGGTATGTACTACCAGGATGATAAGGGGCGACCAGTCCTTGATGGTTGTGCAGGTCTCTGGTGCGTGAATGCCGGCCATGGTCGTAAGGAAATTTCCGAAGCAGTTGCCCGACAGGTTGCCAAACTGGATTATGCCCCCCCATTCCAGATGGGACACCCTTTAGCGTTTGAGTTTGCAGAACGCCTCGCGGCCATTGCACCAGAGAAGCTCAACCATATTTTCTTTACCAACTCCGGTTCAGAGTCTGTAGAAACTGCCTTGAAAATTGCCCTGGGCTATCACCGACTGAAAGGTGATGCGACACGGCAGCGACTGGTTGGTCGTGAGCGGGGTTACCACGGTGTGAACTTTGGTGGCATTTCTGTGGGGGGAATTGGTAACAACCGCAAAATGTTCGGTGCCGGGCTAAGCGGTATTGATCATTTACCACATACTTTAAACATCAACCTGAATGCATTTACCAAAGGTTTACCGGAGCACGGTGTTGAGCTGGCGGATGCACTGGAACAGATCATTGCCCTGCACGATGCCAGCAACATTGCGGCCGTTATTGTTGAACCCATGTCTGGCTCTGGTGGTGTCATCATGCCGCCTAAAGGGTATCTGCAAAGGTTGCGGGAAATTACCCGTAAGCACGGTATTCTTCTGATCTTTGATGAAGTCATCACCGGGTTTGGCCGCGTCGGAAAAGCCTTTGCCTCAACCCGCTGGGGAGTCGAACCAGACATCATGACAACGGCGAAAGGCCTCACCAATGGTGTTATCCCCATGGGTGCTGTATTTGTCAGTGATGAAATACACGATGCTTTCATGACCGGCCCTGAAAACATGATCGAACTGTTCCATGGTTACACCTACTCAGGCCACCCTGTAGCCTGTGCCGCCGGTCTTGCCGCTCTGGATATTTATGAAAAAGAAAACCTGTTTGACCGGGCGATAGAGATGGAAGACAAATTTGCAGAGTCTCTGCTGAGCATGAAAGAACTCCCGAATGTGATCGATATTCGCAACACAGGGCTTGTAGCAGCGATAGAGCTTACACCTGAAGCAGACAAACCTGGGGAACGAGGCCATAAGGTGTTCAAGCACTGTTATGAGAATGGTGTACTTGTGCGCTGGACTGGAGATATTCTCGCCATGTCGCCACCTTTGATTATTGAACCAGCACATATTGACCAAATGGTATCAGCGCTCAGAGAAGGCATACTAATTGCTAACAATTAGCCGTTATGAAAAATGCAGCTTATCTAAACCCACAAAAAAAGCTGCATTTTTTTGCAGAATAGAGTTCAATAAAACAAACACCCGTATAACACTTAAAACAGCCATGAGCCAAAATGCTCTAGAAGCATTTTAAGAATAAAAAGCATAAAAGGTAGAATATGGGAACACACTTCCGCCCTCTGATTGGCGTAACTGCAGATACAACTATTGACGGCCTGCACCGGGTGCATCAGGCCGGAGAGAAGTATTTGTCCTCAGTCGTTCATGGGGCTAATGCAATCCCCGTTATTATCCCATCTCTACCTGCGCCTTTGGACAGCCAGCACATTCTGTCCCAGCTGGATGGTTTACTGGTCACTGGCGGCTACTCAAATATTGAACCATGGCGCTATAGTGGTGCACCCGCAGGACCGGGAGCACACGAAGACCCTCAAAGAGATAACACAACACTACAACTCATCCCTGATGCTATTGAGCTTGGCATCCCATTATTGGGTATTTGTCGTGGTTTTCAGGAGATGAATGTTGCTTTTGGAGGCACGCTGCATCAAAAACTGCATGACGTTGGTCAATATATCGAACACAGGGAGGATAAAACCGCACCACTGGATACTCAGTATGGGCCAGCCCATTCAATCACGATTGAAGCCGGTGGTTTACTGTCATCAATCACCAGTTCCAGTACACAAATGGTGAATTCAGTACACATGCAGGGCATTAACCGTCTTGGTGATGGTCTTAATATCGAAGCCAGAGCACCAGATGGCTTGATCGAAGCAATTTCAGTTCAAGACAGCAAGAGTTTTGCTCTGGCTGTTCAATGGCATCCTGAATACAAGGTCGCTGAAAATGATTTTTCAATGACGATTTATCAGGCTTTCGCAGAAGCCTGTCGCTCACGGCACTATGCAAGGAAGTCATGAGCAAATACATCGTCAATCATATGAATGATAACAACAACAAAAGACATTATGAAAAAACTGGCCAGCTGGTTAAAAGAACAGAAAATCACCGAAGTTGAAGCCGTTATATCCGACTTTACCGGCATCGCCCGGGGAAAAATCATGCCCAGCAATAAGTTCATTGCTGAAAAAGGAATTCGTCTCCCGGAAAGTGTACTGATCCAGGGTGTTACAGGCGATTATGTTGATGATGAAATCTATGATGACCTGATCAGCGCGGCTGAGATTGATATGATCCTCAAGCCCGATGAGTCTGCTGTACATATGGTACCCTGGGCTCTGGAACCTACGGCTCTGGTTATTCATGACTGCTATGATAAACAGGGCAACCTGATCAGCATGGCCCCCAGAACAGTGCTGAAAAATGTGCTGGCGCTCTATGAGGCGAAGGGGTGGACACCAGTCGTCGCTCCAGAGCTTGAATTCTACCTGACCAAGAGAACCGCCAATCCGGATCACCCGCTGCAACCCCCCATTGGCCGTTCAGGTCGACCCGAGTCAGGCCGCCAATCCTACAGCATTGATGCAGCCAATGAGTATGATCCACTCTTTGAAGATGTCTACGACTGGTGTGACGAACAGGGGCTGGATGTTGATACCCTGATTCACGAAGAAGGTGCTGCCCAGATGGAAATCAACTTCCGTCACGGCGATGCCCTATCCCTGGCCGACCAGGTCTTTGTTTTTAAAAGGACCGTCAGAGAAGCTGCGTTGAAGCATGATATAAATGCAACATTTATGGCAAAGCCCATTAGCCATGAGCCAGGTAGCTCCATGCACTTGCATCAGAGCTTTCTGGATAAAGATGGAAATAACATCTTCAGCAACAAGGATGGCTCACCCACTAACATGCTCTACCACTATATCGGTGGTCTTCAGAAATATGTTTGTGAATCAATGCCCCTATTTGCACCCAATGTAAACTCTTATCGTCGTTTTCTGAGCAATACATCTGCGCCTGTTAATCTAGCCTGGGGTATTGATAATCGAACGGTTAGCCTGAGAGTCCCGGAGTCATCCGGAAAAAACCTTCGGGTTGAAAACCGACTTGCCGGGGCTGATGCCAACCCCTATCTGGCCTTTGCCGGTTCACTGCTCTGCGGTTACCTGGGCATGATCAATGAGATTGAGCCCAGTGAAGCAATCACTGGTAATGCTTATGAAGATTCAAAAGACAAGCGACTTCCACTCAACCTTGAAGAAGCACTGGCGTTAATGGAGCAAAGTGACATTCTCAAGGAAACGCTGGGAAGCCTGTTTGTCCGCTCCTACGTTGAAGTGAAAAGGGCTGAATATCAGAATTTCAAAGAGGTTATCAGTTCCTGGGAACGTGAATACCTGCAAATGACGGTATAAGAACCCAACCTGTAAAGTTGACACCTCGCTCCCATTCTCTGAGTGGGAATGTATACGGAATTAGCCACATGCAGGTAAACCTCTACAGGCCCGAACCTGTGGGAGTCTGATTAAGGCAAGTACGGTATGCATTCCTACGAAGGACCGTGGGAACGAGTTCGAAATATATTGATTAAATCTGGCAGGGTACTTAATCCCAAATAAGAATAACAATTAAGGAAAAGCATATGAGTCACGACATCGCTGAGCCAACCGTAGTTGATCACATTAAAAACACAGAAAAAGTGCAACAGTCAGGGCAATCTACTGCACAAAAACAGGAAAAAAACCACAGTCATCACCTGCACCCTTTTTCTGACAATGGCGCCCTGAAAGAAGAAGGTGCTCGAATCATTGAAAGCGCCCAGGGGGTTTATCTTTACGATAGCGACGGTAATCAAATTCTGGACGGTATGGCCGGGCTCTGGTGTGTCAATATCGGATATGGACGACAAGAGCTGGTTGAAGCCGCCTGCCACCAGATGAAAGAGCTGCCCTACTACAACACCTTCTTTAAAACGACACATAACCCAGCCATTCAATTAGCAGAGAAGCTGGCTGAAATCACTCCAGAGCACATGAACCATGTGTTTTTCACCGGCTCAGGCTCTGAGTGTAACGATACCGTATTACGTATGGTCCGCCATTACTGGGCAACCAAAGATCAGCCCGCGAAGCAGGTGATTATCAGCCGGGAAAACGCCTATCACGGCTCGACTGTAGCCGGTGCCAGCCTGGGTGGAATGAAACCCATGCATAAGCAGGGAGGTCTCCCTATTCCGGGTATAGTCCATATCCAACAACCCTACTGGTTTGGTGAAGGTGGTGATCTCTCTCCGGAAGCATTTGGTTTAAAGGCTGCTCAAGCTCTGGACGAAAAGATTCTGGAACTGGGTGAAGACAAGGTCGCGGCCTTTATTGCTGAGCCTATCCAGGGAGCTGGCGGTGTTATTGTTCCCCCCTCCACCTACTGGCCAGAAATAAAACGTATCCTGAATAAATACGACATTCTTCTTGTGGTCGATGAAGTCATTTGTGGTTTTGGTCGTACTGGTGAGTGGTTTGGCAGTGATTACTACGGTCTCAAGCCTGACCTCATGCCAATGGCCAAAGGCATGTCATCGGGTTATCTGCCCATCGGAGGCGTCATGGTCAGTGACCGGGTTGCCAGTGTTGTTCAAGCTGGTGGAGACTTTAATCACGGCTTCACGTATTCCGGCCACCCTACCGCTGCAGCCGTTGCTTTGGAGAACATCAAGATTCTCCAGAATGAGAACATTATCGAAAAGGCAAAAACAGAAACAGGTCCCTATCTGCAAAAGCGCTGGGCTGAGCTGGCAGACCATCCTCTGGTGGGTGAAACCCGCGGAGTTGGTATGGTCGCTGCCTTAGAAATAACAAATAACAAGGAAGCAAGAACCCGCTTTGATGATGAAGGCACAGCAGGCACCATCTGTCGTGACTTCTGTTTCAAAAATGGTCTGGTGATGCGGGCAGTTGGCGATACCATGATCATCTCACCACCGCTGATCATCAGCCATGCTGAGATTGATGAGCTGGTAACCAAAGCCCAGAAGTGCCTTGACTTGACGATGGAGTACTTCAAGAGCTGGTAGAAATAATTCTGCCGGATTGTTATCGTCCGGGTGCTTTATAAACACAAAACAATAAAAGAAAAAAGGAATAACCATGATCAGACATCTGGGAAAGTCTCTGATTACGGCAGCCATTGGCTGTGCAATGACCCTGTCGCCGGCAGTGGCCAAAGAGAAAACGCTGAATATCTATAACTGGTCTGACTACATTGCCGAAGACACCATTGCCAACTTTGAAAAAGAGACAGGCATCAAGGTTCGTTATGACGTCTTTGACAGCAATGAAGTTCTGGAAGCCAAGCTCCTGTCAGGAAAAACCGGATACGACATCGTTGTGCCGTCTTCCGATTTTATGGCCAAGCAGATCAAAGCCGGTGTCTTCAAGCAGCTGGACAAAACCAAGCTGTCTGAATGGAAACACCTTGATACTGACCTGATGGCACTGCTTGAGACATACGACGAAGGCAATAAACATTCTATTCCTTACCTATGGGGAACCACGGGCATTGGCTATAACCCTGGTCTTGTCAAAAAGTACCTGGGTGAAGAGGCCCCTATCGACAGCTGGGACCTGGTGTTTGATGAGAAGTACATCAGCAAGCTGAACAAGTGTGGTGTTGCCTTCCTGAACGCGCCATCAGAAATCATGCCCGCAGCCCTTCGCTACCTTGGGCTTGATCCAAACTCAGTCAACAAGGGCGACTACAAAAAAGCGGAAGAACTGCTGATGAAGGTTCGTCCTCATGTCACCTATTTCCACTCTTCCCGCTATATTTCTGACCTGGCCAACGGTGATATCTGTGTCGCTATTGGCTGGTCTGGTGACGTTCTGCAGGCCAGTGACCGTGCCGATGAAGCCGACAATGGCGTTGTTGTTGAATACACCATTCCAAAGGAAGGTGCAGGCATGTGGTTTGACATGCTGGCCATTCCAAAAGATGCAGAAAATATTGATGAAGCCTATGCCTTCCTGAACTATCTCCTGAAGCCGGAAGTGATTGCTGAAATCAGTAACTACGTCGCCTATGCCAGCCCAAATAAGAGCTCTGTTGCACTGGTTGACGAGGAAATCCGAGAAAATCCGGGCATTTACCCAACAGAAGAAGCCAAAGAGAACCTCTACGTTTTTGCAGTGCTGCCTCCTAAGGTAGATCGCATCATTAACCGGTCGTTCACCAAAGTGACTACTGGACAGTAAATGCTAACACTGGCTCCCACGGGACAGGGAGCCAGTCACTTACTTCCATGTAATGCTCAAAAAACATGGGAGTGAAGCAGTCGTTGCAAAAGGCTCTTGACTGATTTTTATGACAGAAGTTTTTTGCAACTGCTGCAGCCTGAAACCATAAAAAGAATAAAGGTGTAAGTCTCATGTTCAAGCCTGACAGTCGCACTGCCACGGTCTCTGCCATCTCTCATAAAGAGCCTGAAAAAGCAGTAATGGGCAGTACGCAAGACCAGCCCATGCTGAAAATACAGAATGTCACCAAAACATTTGATGGAGCCCTGGCCGTTGACCATGTCTCACTGGATATTCCCAAAGGGGAAATTTTTGCCCTTCTCGGCGCTTCAGGGTCGGGCAAGTCAACACTGTTGAGAATGCTGGCAGGTTTTGAAAAACCGACATCTGGCCGGATTATTCTGGGCGGCCGGGACATTACCGATCTCCCTCCCTATGAGCGCCCTATCAATATGATGTTTCAGTCTTATGCGCTCTTTCCTCATATGACGGTTGAACAGAATATTGCCTATGGCCTGAAACAGGACAACCTGCCCAAACAGGAAATCAACGCCAAGGTTAACGAAATGCTTAACCTGGTCCATATGACACAGTACGCCAGACGGAAACCTCATCAACTGTCCGGAGGCCAGCGTCAACGTGTCGCCCTGGCCAGAAGTCTGGCGAAACAGCCACAACTTCTGTTGCTGGATGAACCCATGGGAGCCCTGGACAAAAAGCTCAGGACACGCATGCAGCTGGAGTTGGTCGAAATCATTGAGCAGGTTGGCGTCACTTGTCTAATGGTTACCCACGATCAGGAAGAAGCCATGACCATGGCTCACCGTATTGCCATCATGGATGCAGGTTGGATTGTGCAGGTTGGCACACCTACCGATATTTACGAAACACCTAATAGTCGGATGGCTGCCGAGTTTATCGGCTCCATCAATATGTTTGAAGGCCAGATAACCCAGGATGAGGCTGATCATGTTGTGATTGAATCACACCTGCTGAATGCACCGGTTCGTATTGGTCATGGAATTGCCACCGCACTTGAAAATCCGGAGGTTTGGATAGCCATTCGTCCAGAGAAGACCCGGATCACTCGTGAAAAGCCAGTTACAGATAGCAACTGGTCGTCCGGAGTGATTGATGATATCGCCTATCTTGGCACCCACTCTGTTTATTACATTCGTCTTGATTCCGGAAAAATCGTACAGGCCAATATGGCCAATACAGAACGGCATGGAGAACGGCCTACCTGGAATGATCCAGTGTATGTCAGCTGGGAAGATTCCAGCCCTGTGGTACTGAATAATTAAGGGGATGGTTCATGGAAGTACTGAATACACAACAGGGGTCATCCTTCTCTGACGGGCTTAAGCGACTATTGCCCGGAAGAAAGTTTCTGATTGCCACACCGTATCTGTGGCTGATGCTGTTTTTCCTGGTGCCTTTTGCCATTGTTCTGAAGATCAGTTTTTCAGAAATGATCATGGCCATTCCACCCTACAGCAGTCTGGTAGAGCTGGTGGATGAGACACTGAGCATCAGTATCAATCTGGGGAATTACCTCTTCCTTGCTGAAGATGATATGTACATAAAGGCATACTTCAGTTCCATTCAGATCGCCTTCAACGCAACCCTGCTGTGTCTGCTGCTCGGTTACCCCATGGCCTATGCTATGGCAAGGGCACCCCAGCATATGCAGACCACATTATTACTGTTGATCCTGCTCCCTTCATGGACCTCTTTTCTGATCCGCATTTATGCCTGGATGGGAATCTTGAAAAATAACGGGCTGATCAACAATCTGTTGATGGCTCTGGGCATTATTGATGACCCCATCATCATGATGAATACAAACTTTGCTGTTTATGTCGGGATTGTCTATGCCTACCTGCCCTTTATGGTGCTTCCGCTTTATGCCAATTTGGTCAAACACGATCACTCCATACTGGAAGCATCTGCGGACCTCGGTGCCAAGCCCTGGAAAACCTTTCTTTCCGTCACACTGCCGTTATCCAAATCGGGAGTCATCGCCGGCTCCATGTTGGTATTTATTCCGGCAGTGGGTGAGTTTGTCATCCCTGAGCTTCTGGGTGGCCCTGACACCCTGATGATCGGAAAAGTCCTGTGGCAGGAGTTTTTCAACAACCGCGACTGGCCGGTAGCTTCCGCATTGGCCATGGTCATGCTGCTGCTATTGATCATTCCAATGGCTCTGTTCCATCACTATCAATCCAAAGAGCTGGAGAGCACTAATGAGAAATAAAATCACGTTCTCCAATACGATTCTGATTCTGGGCCTGGTGTTTCTGTATCTGCCCATGCTCATACTGGTGATTTACTCTTTTAATGAATCTCGACTGGTGACCGTATGGGCTGGCTTCTCCACTAAATGGTACGGTGAACTTTTTGAAGACCAGCAGTTGCTTGAAGCGATTGGCATGAGCCTGAAGATTGCCTTCTGGAGTTCCTGTATGGCAGTTGTCCTCGGCACCATGGCGGCTTTTGTTATGACCCGGTATAACCGTTTTCGTGGTAAAACGGCATTCTCCAGTATGATCACCGCCCCACTGGTCATGCCGGATGTGATTACCGGCCTGTCACTGCTCCTGCTGTTTGTTGCCATGGCCAACTCGATTGGCTGGCCTGAGGAGCGGGGTATGCTGACCATCTGGATTGCCCATGTCACCTTCTGTGCAGCCTATGCGACCGTGGTCATCTCATCTCGCCTGCGGGAAGTGGATCGCTCTATTGAAGAAGCCGCGATGGATCTGGGAGCGACGCCTTTTAAAACATTCTTTCAGATCACATTGCCCGGTATTGCCCCGGCTTTGGCGGCTGGCTGGCTACTGTCTTTTACCCTGTCACTGGATGACCTGGTTATCGCCAGCTTCGTCTCAGGACCGGGAGCGACAACATTGCCAATGGTTGTGTTCTCGTCTGTCCGCCTGGGCATCACGCCAAAAATCAATGCGCTGGCAACGTTGATTATTCTGGCTGTCTCCCTGGCAGCGTTTATCACCTGGTGGTTTATGCGTCGACAGGAAGCTCGGCGATTGCAGATGATGCAATTGGGTGATGATTTCTTTGATGAAAGTGAGGAAGAATCAACCAAAACAGGAGATATTGAACGTCGTCGTATAAAATCGACGTACAGAGTTGAGAGTACAGAGTCAGCAGCGGTCTAACTCACCAAAGGGTTAAGCTGGCTAAAGCTCCCGTTTTCGTCTTTTAACAGGAGCTGATACCACTTCAAGGAGGACCTGCTTTGGATGTAGGAACGCGGTTAAAAGCCGTTCGAATTATGCATAACCTCTCCCAGCGAGAGCTTGCAAAACGCGCCGGTGTCACCAACAGCACCATTTCGATGATTGAGAAAAACAGTGTCAGCCCATCGGTCAGCTCCCTGAAAAAAGTACTCAGTGGCATTCCCATGTCTCTGGTGACGTTTTTCTCCCTGGAGATGGATGAGCAGGGCTATGAGCCAGTGGTCTATCGTTCGGAAGAACTCTCCCCAATGATCATGGACAAGATACAGATCAAGGTCATTGGTCAGCATAAGGCGAACCGTGGCATGGCCTTTATGGATGAGTGCTATCCACCTAATTCTGATACCGGCGATGAGATGCTCTGTCATGAAGGTGAAGAAGCGGGCATCATCATTGAAGGTCAGCTTGAGCTTACTGTGGGTAACGATGTCTACCTGCTGACCCCCGGCGACAGCTATTACTTCGACAGTAACCGCCCTCACCGCTTCCGAAACCCAAGCGATGATGAAGAGTGTCGTCTGATTAGTTGCACTACGCCCAGTAATTTTTAGTTCTTTGAAATAACCAACAGGTCAGTTGTATCTCAAACTGGCCTAATTCAACTGAAAAAAATCGAAACAAATAAACAACAAAATACATACAAATTAATTCAGATCATACTTTTTTTATTTCTATACTCTGCGCCACAAAATAAACAACCTCTGCCAATTAACAGAGTTAAATTTATTTTCAATACCATTAATCGTCGACGTATTAATACCCCAAGAAACGGCATGCTAGAAGCATATTCTAGAGCAAAGGTATTCAGGAAATAAAAATGCAATCAATTAAGAATAATAATCAAACATCAACCCTATTACCGCAACAGCAAGAAGCAGCTTTATCTAGAATTCAAAATATTGAGCAAAACAAATATGGGCAAAGAAGGGTTTCAAAAACAAATATCAACCCCAATGAAAAAACTCTTGAAAGTCACCCATCATCCGAGTCAATAAAATCAAAAAAAATAACAACACTTAACGAAAGTCAAAGTGAGCTAGATGTTTACAAGTTAATTAAAGAATTAAAGGAAGAACATATCGAAACACTTGAACAACTTGCAAAAGAACGTTTTAATTACAATACCTATGAATCAAAATCAGCAGTTTCAAACTTCATAATACAAATTCAGGAACCAAAATCTTTACTTCACGGACTTTTAACAATCACTTGTTTACTAGGAGCTTTTGGTCGACATACGGCTTTCATTCTGGAAGAGGACTCTTCCATTCAAAATATTTTACTCACGATGATTGGCTCTCTCGCAAGTGGAGCACTATCAGTGGACTCCGTTTCAGGAATTCCTGAAGACTATAAAGAACAGTGGCAACAACTATCAGGCATAAAGAAAGCAGGCATTGCCTGCTATCTAACACTACTAGGGGTTGCAACTGCAAGTGACTCATATCGTGTAGGAGCTGAAGCTCATGAAAAGTTTGGGCTTACTACAAGTATTTTCTGCGGGACTTGTGAAGGTATAACCATTTTTGGCATTGGAGCTGAAGCACTTAAAATTATTGGGGAGTTATGGGAGTCTCGTGATGAGTTAAAACATCAGCCAAAATTCAACCTTTTCTTGATTACTGTGGCTGCGATAACATCTGCAGGTTCTGCCTACGCATTTCCATTTGGTGTTGAGCAGTGGACCAACTCTCTATTAGAGAATCATGCTTCTACTGCTTTTGCATATTCTCCTGAAGGACATATGCTCCTAGGTGGCCTTATGGTTCCTCATGTAATAGTCAACTTTATTCTGGAAACATTTGTCACGGCCAGCGCAGCTATCGGTTTAAAGGATGTGATTAAGTTCAGCATCCAAAGGGCTTGTGGCTATCAGCTATCATCAAGTACTGATAGTGTTTATAGTAAAATTGAGCAGCTCCAGAGCTCATTCCATCATTTTTTCACCAGCAAGAAAATAAAAACGGTTGTCAATACATTAACATCTGCAGCCCTGCTTTCAGTTGCAGTTATGGCATTAACAAATACTGTAAAGTATCAACTGGCACTTAGTGAAGAAACTCGAAAAGTTGCCAGTGAATACTCAGAGATGATCAATAATAAAACATTTCTTGAGTCAGAAGGTATTAGCGTAAATGGGCTACAAGTTATCAGTAAGTGGGCAAGTTTTGATGCCGACTTTAATTCTTATATGCTGGTTAATACCTTACTGGTTCAGCTGTATGGGGCAACACAGGGCTTGATAAATGCTGCTGGTATGATTCTTGGAATTCCTAAAGGGATATATGAATGGTCCAAGGGACCAAAGCCTCATGGTGAAAGTAAAGTCTGCACTGAAGCAAAGGATCCATCACTACAATTAGTCCGCATTGTCAATTTTTTATCAAATAGGTTAGAGCAGGAGGAGTTCACTCAGTTTATCAATGAAGTTGCAAGCCTTAGAACTGAGGAGAAACAGCCAATAGCCACCTATACCCAGACAGCAGTGCCATTACTCGAAGCCAATAATGAGGCAATAGAAGTTATTTATGAAACTGCATGCTAGCTTCATTTCTAAACAAATAATTCCATAATGATAAAAACAGGGAATTTCAACTCTTAATAGTTGAAAGCAAATAAATAGTTGCTCCTCCCTTTACCTTCCAGTAAGGGGAAGGGTTATGCTTACCCCATGATGAATCAATCAGTGGCAAAATAGCCACAGGAGCATAACCCATGACCGCCAGAGAAACCGAGCTGCGATTGAGTGGTCTTCGCTGTGCCGGCTGTGTTGGCAAGGTAGAAAAAGCCCTGCTTGCGGTTGCCGGCGTTACTGAAGCCAGTGTGAGTCTTGCCGACCGTACTGCACGAGTTGCCGGGACAGCGTCTTCGGAAGAGTTAATCAATGCCGTAGAAAGTGTTGGTTTTGGGGCAGAGCTAGCCTTTGCTGTTCAAGACTCAGCGATCATTTCCGTCGCTTCCATGAACTGTGCCTCCTGCGTTGGAAAAATTGAAAAGTCACTGCACGGTATTGATGGTGTTAAGGGAACCGTTAATCTGGCGGATAAAACCGTGCTTCTAGAAAGCACCAGCAGCTCTGATATCCATAAAGAGATCCATACCGTGCTTGCTGCATTGGAAAAAGCAGGATTTCCCGGAACTGTTATGAACCTTGAGGAAAGTTCATTTGAGAAACAACAGGAGCAGCAGGAAGCAGAAGACAGGCGACGTTATCGCTATCTGCTGAAACATACAGCCATCGCCCTGGGACTCGGGATACCCCTGATGATATGGGGAATGGTCACTGGAGAGATGGGTGTTAACAATACTCAGGAGCAGGTTGCCTGGGGTGTTGTTGGCGTTCTTACCGGGCTGATTCTGTATTTTTCCGGAGGCCACTTTTTCACGGGCATGTGGCAATCCCTGAAGCATCGTAATGCCAATATGGATACTCTGGTGGCACTGGGTACCGGTGCAGCCTGGCTGTTTTCCATGATAGTTGTCCTGTTTCCAGAGTGGCTGCCAGCCAGTGCCCGACATGTCTATTTTGAAGCTTCCGCGATGATTATCGGCCTGATCAACCTGGGCCATGCCCTTGAACTGAGAGCCAGGGGCAAAACCAGTGAAGCGGTCAAACGCCTGCTTGGGCTTCAGGCCAAAACAGCTCGTGTGATTCGTGATGGGAAAGAACTGGATACCCCAGTGCAACAGGTACACAAAGGCGACACGCTGCGGGTGCGCCCTGGAGAGAAGATCCCGGTAGACGGCATCATTGTTGATGGCAACAGCTTTGTGGATGAATCCATGCTGACGGGTGAGCCGATCCCTGTAGAAAAGAAAGTGGGTGATGCCATTACAGCCGGTACCCTGAATAAAAATGGATCGTTACTGTTTACGGCTGAAAAAGTGGGCAGTGAAACCGCCCTCGCCCAGATTATTGCCCTGGTAAAAAAAGCCCAGAGTTCAAAGATGCCTATCGCTCGACTGGCAGACAAAATCTCCAGCATCTTTGTTCCTGCGGTGATCCTGATTGCAATACTGGCAGCGGCAGTCTGGTTCTTTGCCGGTCCTGAACCGAAAGTCGCTCATATGCTGGTCGTGGCAACAACTGTGCTGATTATCGCCTGTCCATGCGCTCTGGGACTAGCGACACCAATGTCCGTTATGGTCGGTGTAGGCAAAGCCGCGGAACTGGGTATTTTAATCCGCAAGGGTGACGCATTGCAGCAGGCCAGTAAGCTGACGACGCTGGTTCTGGATAAAACGGGAACCATCACTAAAGGCCGCCCTACAGTTACTGAGATTGTCAGCCTTACGCCATACACAGACGCCGAACTGTTAACGCTGGCTGCCAGCCTGGAGCAAGCCTCTGAGCACCCTCTGGCTGAAGCCATTGTGGAATTCGGCAAGTCAAAACAAGTGGGTTTTAAAACTGTTGATGCTTTTCAGGCCATTCCCGGACACGGGGTCTCTGGCAAAGTAGATGATCATGCACTGCTCCTGGGTAATGAAAAACTGATGACTGACAATGGCCTCAACATTGAAAGCCTTGCCAGTAAAGCTAAGCAACTGGCGGAACAGGGGCAAACCCCGATGTTTATGGCCATTGATAATCATCTGGCAGGCATCATCTCGGTTTCTGATCCAATCCGCTCCGATTCCCAAGCTGCCATCAAGCGGCTCCATGACCTGGGCATCAAGGTGGTCATGCTCACGGGTGATAACCGATTAACAGCACAGGCCATTGCCCAGCAGGCAGGCATAGATGAGTTCCATGCTGAAGTTCTGCCTGAAGATAAAGCAGAGCATGTGAAGCAGCTGCAGCGCCTTCTATATAAGAGCGGCCATAAAGTGGGTATGGCTGGTGATGGCATCAACGATGCACCCGCACTGGCTCAATCCGATGTTGGCTTTGCCATCGGCACAGGAACTGATGTTGCCATTGAATCTGCGGAGGTAACGCTGATGAGATCTTCTCTTCATGGTGTTGCTGATGCCATTGAACTGTCAAGAGCAACATTGAGAAACATCAAACAGAATCTGTTTGGTGCATTCATTTACAACTCGCTGGGAATACCAGTTGCCGCGGGCATATTGTTTCCCTTTACCGGTATGCTGCTTAACCCAGTCATTGCCGGTGGCGCTATGGCGCTTTCATCAGTCACTGTGGTGTCCAATGCCAACCGGCTGAGACTGTTCAAGCCTTCCAGAAATTTACAGATTTAAAAGCATATGGAATGGCTCCACTCACAGACAATGAGCCCCTAACAACCTTTCCATACCATTAGCTCAACCCAGAGAAGCATTAAATCAGGAAAAAATTGCTTCTTCTGGGTTACCGAGTCTGGTTAAAGCACTTTCATTGCCATAATCCCACTTTTTCAATCTAAAACAATCATTAATGATGAACCCATGATCATGGTTCCAAAGATTTTAAAAAAGTGGATAAATCAACACATACAACCTTTTTATTAAAACAATTTTTTTTCAAATACTTAAATAAAGACTTAGAATGATCAGGCTTAACACAGGAATCTTTTTTAGAAAAACAACCAAAAATCTCATTATCATCAAAAAAAGAGTCAAGGGCATGTTGAGTATTCCTTAAAGATTTTAGCCGATCTCTTTCATCGAGTGTCATCGCACGTAAAAACTGCACCGCTAACCCTCCATGAAAATCCTTAAGAACAGCACTAATATCATCCAACTCTAAAACTTTACCCGTTGAAATAAACTCATAATTTAAACACCGCCTTATCTCAAAAGAAAGCCACCGAAGCTTCGGAGGAGCATCAAGCTCATCCTTACTATCTTCACGTGTGATTTTTTCAACCAGCCGATCAAATACAAAACCAACAAGCTTTCCATTGAAAACATGCTTCGACAAATACTCTCGTAAATCTAAGTATCCTTGATCAGAAATATCATTATCGCTATGGCCAGTTTCAACTTTAATAAGCCTGCTATCACGGAGCAAACTCTGAAAATCATGAATCCATTGCAGATCAGCATTATTAACAGAAATAGCAGATAAAAATCTCCTGTTTATTGCCCCATACTCACCAGAAATCATAGTAAACCAGCAGGTGTTTAAGTCTGGTGCCCCCCCTTTCCTATCTCTTAGGTCATTTAACTGACGAAGAATTACACCAACGACTTGATCCATCCTATCAGGCAGATTTAACGCTATCTCACTCGACCGTTTTTTTCTTGCTTTTCCAGGCTCCGCTATTTTATGGTGTAAATACTCTCTGCCAGAAACAGAGGATGATGTTTCCTTCTCACTGCACGGCTGTTCTATGGCATATTTTGAACAACCTACAGAATTATCAGCTACCGAACAGTGCTTTCTTTTTTTATAGACATGCTTACCTGATCCAGCTAGTAATTTCTCACCTGAAGATTCTTCGAATCCACTAAGACCACTCTGTTTTTTTAAGTTAACATAAAAGTCTTCCACCTTTTTCAGAGCTTCATCACAACGATCTCTTTTTCTAAGAATATCAGCCTTCATTTGATTAAAATCCACACCCCCAATAACCTCTGACAACCTGGAAGGATCACATTCAATAACATCTCTGATTAATAAATCAGTGTTAGCATCTTTAAACCCTTGCTCATAGTTCAGGCGTTGAAAACATAAAGGACTAGACTTTTCGGTTCCACTGGTTTGAGAACTGATCTTTTTAAGAGTTCTTCCAAAAACTTCAACTCGATCACTTTCACAAGCAGTTACATCTCTTCTAAACATTCCTTCCGACGAAGGACGTAAACGAGGAGACCCACTAAAATTCATAATTCAAAGATCCTAAGAGAATGATAAAGCCTATCGGGATTAGTAGCTAATACAGACTCGTATATATACCTCGCCTTATTTATCAAAGAACATTTTCTAAATGATTAAAAAAACCTATCCTTCACCATTACTTGCAAAGTCCAGTAGTTCCAGCATTGAGATCTTTACTGACTAATTATCAAGGCACTGTAATATAGACGTTAAAACGCAAGAGGAGCACCGTTTTTAAAATCAGCTGTAATTTTTCTCTATGAGAAACGTCAGGGTAACCTCCAGCCCACCTTCAAGATGATTCTTTAAGCGGAGACTGCCACCATGAATTCGTGCCAGATGGCGTGCGGTAACCAAACCAAGACCATTACCGTCCGGGTTTTTCTGACAACCGTAATCCAACCGAAGGTAAGGTTTGAAAATGGTTTCTTCCATTCCTTCCGGGATACCCGGTCCATTGTCCCGGATAGTAATAATGATCTGCTCTGGTGTTCTCTCAATATAAATATTGGCCGGTGCTCCATAAATAATGGCGTTGCCAATCAAGTTCTCAAGGCACCGTTTCAATGCCAGCGGCTTACCGGTGATTTTATACAGTCCACCACTCTCATCTGGATGATTATGGAAAGGTCTGTGTAACCAGGCTCTCTGTCCTGCCGACTGTGCAGCCAGAGTAATGTCATTTAGCATTCTCTCAAGATCAACCACTTGAGGGTTTTCATGAATATCAGTATTGCTGACCACCTGAAGTGCAGACTTGACCATAATCTCCAGATGTTCCAGGTCGCTGATAAACGGTTCCCGCTGTACATCATCATCCAGCATTTCGGCTCGCAGTCGCAGCCGGGTAATCGGGGTTTTCAGGTCGTGGGATATCCCAGAGAACAGCTGTTTACGGTCATTCATATAATGCCGGATATTCTTCTGCATCTGGTTAAAAGCCTGAGCCGTTCTTTCATACTCAAGGCAACCCCATTCAGGTATGGCCACCGGTTCAAGATCCCGCCCGAACTCTTTTGCTGCTTTGGACAACGCTTCAAAAGGACGAACCATAAAATAGATCGCCAGAGTCGCAAATGCCAGCAGCACCAGCATCCAGATCAGATAGGAAGTTTGCAAAGGTGCTGGGGGGGATTCTTCTGAGAGAATGGATGAATCTGGCATCAAAGTTGCCAGATATAGCCACTCATTCTTTTCAAGCTCAACCTGTATGACCAGTACCGGAAGATCCAGAGGCTCCACCATCAACGTCTCTTTTCCCCAGTTATCCGGCAGATCTTTCAGCAGCGTCTGGTTATCCAGAACTTTCAGCGTTTCCGGTCTTGAAAAAGCAACAGTAACCCGCCCATTGATATGATCAGCATTGCCAAGCACCGTTTTAAAAACATTCACCACCGTCTGATGAGCCGAGGAATTATGGTAGGGGGGCAGCTTGATGAATTCCGAATTCAGTGTAATGAAATAACGGGCACCTCCCATGTAACGCAGTTTATTTATGGTAGCCTTTCGGATTGCAGCTGGCAGCGTGACAAAATACTCAATAGTGGCTGACATACGCAAAGCCACGTTGGTTGACACCTTGGCCAGTGCTTCCTGCCGATCACTTTCCGTTTCCCGTTCCCAGAGATGATTTACCATCAACTGAGAGGTGAACACCAGCGCAAACATCACCATTAAAAAACGCCCCGCCAGAGTCCTGGGTGAATAATAATGTACAAGGCGTTTCAGGGTTGGCCAGTATGCTTTGGCTTTACTGCTCATATCAAAACAGGCTGAACAGCATGGTGAGTAAATTGAACGTCTGTGGCCATCAGATATCCAGCACCTCGTACCGTTTTTATAATTTCTGGTGACTTTGCATCATCACCCAGGCATTGACGCAGCCGGCTGATATGCACATCAATAAAACGATCCAATGGATCAGAACTACGCTTGCGGGTTTCTCCAGCAATATATTCCCTGCTGAGCACCCTACCTGCATTGTTAATAAAGAGCATTAGCAGGTTATAGTCCGCTCCTGATAGAGGAAGTGAATCACCATCTGCGTTTGATAACGCACGTGCAGTGGTATCCAGACAAAGCCCATGAAACCAGCAAAACCTTATGGACTGCCGGGCCTCATTAGCAGGCTCACTGCGACGGAATATTGCCTTGATGCGGGCCAGCAGTTCTCTTGGGTTAAATGGCTTGGCAAGGTAGTCATCTGCACCAATTTCCAGACCAATGATTCGATCCATTTCGTCAGATACTGCAGTGAGCATAATGACTGGAACTTTGGAAAAGGTTCGCAACGCACGGCACACTTCAAAGCCATCAATACCTGGCATCATGATGTCGAGAACCACCAGCGCATGCCGGGTATCCTCCTGATGCTTTGATTGGAAAAGCTGCAGAAAAGACTCACCATCCTTTGAGGTTTCAACAATAAAACCATGCTTTGTCAGATACTCAGCAATCAATTGACGAATACCATCATCGTCATCCACCACAAAAATCCGGTGCGATGCTCCCATCTTTCCCCCTAACCTGTTTTCAACCTTTCCACTCCGGAATCATTATCCCAATCCGGTAAAGGCAAAACTATTGATTCCCAGCAATATGAATGTCTATTGACGTGTTATTTTTTTGTTGTTTTAGGTTCTGTTGACATAAGTATCCTTTCTCAGCTCAAGCCAGAATGCTTCTGGTTAGGCGCAAGAACGCAGGAATACTCATGTATTTCAAGCTCTTGCAACAACGGCAGAAGCATTCTGGCTTGAGCCCATGGGTGGCTCGTAAAGCCGCCTTCCAGCTTCGTTGAACTGGTTTTGATGTAGAACCACTACACCTGTACCAGTTCGCCTTGTGGAATACGGCTTTACGAGCCACTGAGTTTGGAGCCTTATGTCAACAGAACCTAAGACTTTGTTACATTTCGTTGAGCTGCCTTACCCTAACAACGACAACCATTTGATACCATCAAAACACACAGAAATACCAGGTAACACTAACCCTGTGTAATCAGTGACCATTGGAATATTTAACATGGAGACCGGCCTTTAGATGTGCCAAAAAGGCTGATTTCCTGACAGCCAATAGCTCTCCCCGAACTCGACATACTCTGGGAAAGTTACAAACAGACGAAAAGGACAATCATGAAAAAAGTCACCGCGCTTATTTCAGGAGCAGCTGCCATGATGGCTGCCATGACCATTGGAAGTACCGTCCAGGCCAGCACCACACTGGGCGTTACCGTCTATAAATACGACGATAACTTTATGGCAACAGTCCGCAGAGCAATTGAAGCAGAAGCCGGTAAAGTTGAAGATGTCCGCCTGCTGATGAACGACTCTCAGAATGACCAGTCCAAGCAGAATGATCAGGTTGACGTCATGCTGGCCAAGGGCGTTGATGCACTGGCTATTAACTTGGTTGACCCTGCTGCAGCCCCCGTCATTATTCAAAAAGCAAAATTTGATGGTGTACCCATCGTCTTTTACAACAAAGAGCCAACTACTGAAGCTCTGGCCAGTTATGAGCATGCTTATTATGTGGGAACTGATTCCAAAGAGTCTGGCATCATTCAAGGAGAACTAATTGCTGAACACTGGGGTAAAAATCCTGCCTGGGATCTGAATGGTGATGGCAAGATCCAGTATGTATTACTGAAAGGTGAACCCGGACACCCGGATGCCGAAGCAAGAACGTCCTACGCGGTTTCTACCCTGAATGACAAAGGCTACCCAACTGAAGAACTCCATATGGATACTGCCATGTGGGACACAGCCATGGCAAAAGATAAGGTAGACGCCTGGATCTCCGGCCCTAACGCTGACAAGATTGAAGTCGTTATCGCCAACAATGATGCCATGGCCATGGGCGCTATTGAGTCCCTGAAAGCCGCCGACCGATCCGCTATTCCTGTATTCGGTGTCGATGCTTTAACAGAGGCTCTGGCCCTGATCAAGAGTGGCCAGATGCAGGGCACGGTTCTGAATGATGCTAATAATCAGGCGAAAGCCGCTTTTGAACTGGCAAACAATCTGGCCAATGGCAAAGCTGCAGGTGAAGGTACCAACTGGAGTATAGAGAACAAAATTGTCCGCGTACCTTACGTCGGTGTTGATAAAGGCGACCTTTAACAGGCGGATGACGTTCTGACTATGAGCTCAGAAGGCTCATAGTCAGAAAGCAGCCATAAAAGAGCGACTCCTTACTTATTTAAAGCGCAGTTGGCGAAGAATGACCGTTTCATTCGCCGGGTGCTCTGCGCCTCTGAAAAGTCAGAATGCTATGGATACCAGCAACCACTTCAACAACGACAGTGAATGGCTTCTGGAAATGACCGATATCAGCAAATCATTTCCCGGAGTAAAGGCCCTGGATAGGGTAAATTTAAAAGTGCGCCCTTACTCCGTCCATGCCCTGATGGGAGAAAATGGTGCCGGTAAATCAACGTTATTAAAATGCCTTTTTGGTATTTATGAAAAAGACGAAGGCAGTATTTATTTTCAGGGTAAACCCACTGAATTCACATCTTCAAAGGAAGCACTTACTCACGGTGTTTCCATGGTTCATCAGGAATTAAACCAGGTATTGCAATCCAGCGTAATGGACAATGTCTGGCTGGGTCGTTACCCAAAGAAGAATGGTTTTGTTAATCACAAAACCATGTATGACGAAACCAGAAAGATTTTCGAAGAACTGGATATTGATGTTGATCCAAAAGATAAAGTGGCGGACCTGTCCGTTTCCAAACGACAGATGGTAGAAATTGCCAAGGCATTTTCCTATAACGCCAAAATTGTCATTATGGATGAACCTACCTCTTCCCTTTCCGAAAAAGAAGTCCGCCATCTATTTACCATCATCAAAAAATTAAAAGAGCGGGGCTGCGGTATTGTCTATATCTCCCACAAGATGGAAGAAATTTTCTCTATTTGTGATGACATCACCATACTTCGTGACGGCCAGTGGGTTACCACCCGACCGCTGGAAGGCTTGGATATGGACCAGATCATCAGCCTGATGGTAGGTCGGGAGCTGACACAGCGGTTCCCTCAGAGAGACCACCTGCCCAAAGAAGTAATCCTTCAGGTGGAAAACCTGACAGCCAAAAATCAGCCATCAATACAGGATGTCAGCTTTGAACTTCGTAAAGGTGAGGTCCTGGGTATCGCAGGTCTGGTTGGTGCCCGTCGTACCGACGTTGTAGAGACCATTTTTGGCATTCGGGATAAAAGCGCGGGTGTCATCAAGCTTCATGGAAAGACACTGGATAATAAAGACGCGTATCGAGCAATTCAAAATGGCTTTTCACTGGTAACAGAAGAGCGCCGTGCAACGGGTATCTATTCTACGCTGGATATCACCTTTAACTCTCTGATCGCCAATATTGAAAAATATAAAAAACGGTTTGGTTTATTAAGTAACCACTCCATGGGTTCTGATACCCAATGGGTCATTGACTCCATGAAAGTAAAAACCCCTGGCCATAAAACCCGAATAGGCTCTCTTTCCGGAGGCAACCAGCAAAAAGTGGTGATTGGCCGCTGGCTTCTGACCCAGCCGGAGATTCTGATGCTGGATGAACCGACCCGGGGCATTGATGTCGGTGCCAAATTTGAGATCTACCAGCTGATTCTTGATCTGGCTAAAAAGGATAAGGGCATCATTATGATCTCATCAGAAATGCCGGAACTGTTGGGTGTAACCGATCGAATCATGGTCATGAGTAATGGCCGCGTTGCCGGCATTGTGAATACCCGGGAAACCACGCAGAACGAAATTCTTGAACTGGCAGCGCGCTATTTATAACGCTTTCTATTGATAACTTATTACGGGGGGAGGGACTGCCATGAGCGTTTCCAGCAGTCTTACAGCAGGAAAACAACCGAGTGTTCTGCGTTTTATTAAAGAAGGTGGTATTTATGCGGTACTGCTCATTCTTCTGGCGGTCATTATTATACAAGAACCGTCGTTTGTTAGTTTAAGAAACCTGAGCAATATCCTGACCCAGTCATCCGTCAGAATAATTATTGCACTGGGGGTTGCCAGCCTGATCGTCACCCAGGGAACAGACCTTTCTGCTGGCCGTCAGGTTGGCCTTGCTGCGGTGATCTCTGCGACGCTGCTTCAGGCTCTGGAAAATGTGAACAAGGTCTTCCCGGAAATTGGCCCAATGCCTATTCCTGCCGTCATCATGATTGTCTGCGCCATAGGGGCATTGATTGGTCTGGTGAATGGTCTGGTGGTCGCCTACCTTAAGGTCACCCCTTTTATCGCCACCATGGGCAGTATGATTATCGTCTACGGGGTGAACTCACTTTATTATGACTATGTGGGTGCCTCACCGGTGGCCGGTTTTGCCACTCAATTTTCAGAATTTACCCAAGGCTTTATCCGGCTGGGAGACTTCCGCCTTTCCTACATTACTTTCTATGCGGTCATTGCCATTATTTTCAGCTGGGTACTCTGGAATAAAACGGTCTTTGGCAAAAATATCTTTGCCATTGGTGGTAATCCTGAAGCGGCCAAAGTCTCAGGTGTCAACGTACCACTCACCCTGCTGAAGGTCTACGCGCTTTCAGGTGTATTCTATGCGTTTGCGGGGCTTCTGGAAGCTGGACGTATTGGCTCTGCTACCAACAACCTGGGCTTTTTGTACGAACTGGATGCCATTGCCGCCTGCGTTGTTGGCGGGGTGTCATTTGCCGGTGGTGTGGGCAGTATTATGGGAGTGGTGACCGGCGTATTGATCTTCACAATCATCAACTACGGCATGACCTATATCGGTATCAATCCCTACTGGCAGTTTATTATCAAGGGCGGAATTATTATATTTGCCGTAGCCTTGGACTCCATGAAATACGCGGATAAAAAATAGTTCACCAATCCTTTTCTGGTCAATATAACAGAGTCGCACTGTCTGTTGTCAGTGCACTCTCCCATTTTATAACCTTCCTCATACCCATTTCCCCCATACTTCAATGAACTTAACGAGTTCTGTTCAGTCCAATACCACAGTTCAATCAGTCTCTATCCCCTAATGATGACAACGCTTATCCAACGATTGAAAGCTCTTTCTGCCTCATTACTGATTTTCCTTTCGGCTGGGTGGTCTGATGAAAATAGAGTTCAAACTGCCGCTCCACTCTCCTCTCTTCTTGATCAAGCAATGTATATAGATCCTGAAACCATCATCAGTATTCAAGACAAATACCATGAGTTTATTGAGTTCTCTGATCAAAAAAGAGGTGAAGAACAAATGACAACTGGAGACGAGCTGCTTGAGATTGGAAAAATAATCGGTATGGGAGTCATCGCAGCAATTTTATATGGCGTTATCCATGATTTAATTACTACCCAGATTAATTTTGCCTATTTTTCTGACCTGTACCTTACACATCATGGAGTGGTAACCCGTGATTTTTTCCCATTAGTGTACAACTCTGAATCACGTATTCTCTATTCACTGCTCTGGGGCACTATCGCTACATGGTGGATTGGTCTTCCAATAGGAGGACTTTCAGCGCTTTCTGCCAGACTAGACGCCAGGGCACTGAAAATGACCTGGCATGATCTCGTGTACCCAGTCGCAACGATGATGGGTACAAACCTCGCAATAGCCCTTCTAGCCGGTGGATTAACTTATTTAATTTCCGGAAGCAGCTTTCTGACTGTGGCCTCTATGCATAACAGCTCATATCTGTTTGGTATTATCGGTGGAATCATACTGCCAATATACATTTATGCCTCTCGTCCGCCAGAAACCAGCACCATCAAAAAGCAATGTGCCGGCTTCACAGAAGATATACTGATTTTATTCAAAGATCATCCGGATAGCTCTGAAATACAGGCATTAGTTAAATCACATCTGAATTCACCATACGGAAATTGCAAACACGCAATGTAATTTTGTCCATCAACCTCTCTTCTTATCAGCAAATAGTTTTGGCTTTCAACTATTGGTTATTAATAGGCTTTTTTAAAAGATTCAGTTAATGTTTTCAGTATATATTTATACACCAAATACTGTAGAGCCATTCATTGTGAACATTTCCCAGGCCGCTAAAACTACCGGGTTAACCGCCAAAACCATACGCTACTATGAAAGTCGGAAGTTAATTTCTCCAGCTGCTCGACTGGCTAATGGCTACCGGGACTATAATCAAAGCCATATTAGAGAATTATCGTTTGTTCACCATGCACGGGAATTGGGGTTTACTCTTGAGGAATGTGCAGATCTGCTGGAGCTTTATAGAAATAAGGAACGGAAAAGTAGCGATGTAAAAGCACTGGCTCAGCAGAAAATGACCGATATCGAGAACAAAATTGCCCAGTTGCAAACTATCAGGGAAAGTCTGAAGGAGTTGGTTAGCTGTTGTCAGGGCGATGACCAGCCAGCTTGTCCTATACTGGAAAAACTGGCTGGCTGAACATGATTAACTATCAGGTGGTCTGATCAAGAAAAGCCAGAACTTGTTCAACGACTGATTCAGGTGGCGTATCTGCAGAAATTTCAAGATGCCGCTTCAACTCGCCTCTGCCCAATAGACCCGATAGCATGCCTTTCAACCCACGCCGCTGTCGATCCACCTCAAACCAGAGTTTAAGTTGTTGCTCATCACGCCAGGCAACGACTTCCAGCTCCCGCCAGCGCCCGAGAAACTGTCCGGATACCGGAACAAACTCAAACTCCTGTACAAATGGCAGGGCAAAGCCTCCAGCCGCCTCACACTCAGCCTGACGCAACTGCAATCCTGCCTGGGCAAAACCATCAAATAAGCCAGCCATTAACGGATCGGGCCTGACCACCAGTAAATCGGTATCCGATGGGTCAATGGCAAACTGGATATCCAATCCAGTTTCAAGCCAGACCTTTCCCTCTCCAAGAGTGATTGGCGTGTTATAAGGCAGTGTAAAACTGGCATTGAAGATTCGCTCTTCATCCGGAGCAATGATAAAGGTTTCTGGTAATGACCACTGGTTCAGAGAGTAGGTCTGTTTCACCTTTTCAGTCACTGCCCCTTCATCGCCACCTTTACGCTTTTCAAGCTCTTCAAAGTACTGGCAACAGATATTGAGATAGATATTATCAATCTGCTGCTCAGCGGCTCCCCCTTTAACCCGGATGGTGAAATCCACCCGCTTACCGGGAATCAGCTCCGGCTGTTCAAGTACTGCATCCACTTTTGCAGCGCCTATGGACAGCGACGCCATTGCTTTTTTCAGTAGTGACATAAAATACAACAACTACAAAACAGAGTTATTAAGTACCAAGCCTATGGAATCGAATATTTCCGGGTCATTGGACAGCGGCTATACAAGGCACAACGATGGGAGCATCGCAGGGCTATGTAAACATAGTTGTAACTCAGTAAAGCAACTGTCCAATGGAGCAGAAAATTTGATTTCATCTGGTTGGGTACTTTAGTTAGGCCAATGCAGCTGACCATTGACGACCAGAACACAATCCATGCCTGCAGCAGTCGCTGCCTGTCGGCCGAGTTCAGTATCTTCAAACACCAGACACCGCCCTGGTTCAACACCAACCTGAGCAGCAGCCGTTAAAAAGGTTTCAGGGTGTGGCTTGCCATTCTCAACATCTGAGACGGTAACCAGAGCATCCAGGCGTTCAAGCAGCCCAACACCAGCCAGCAGTGATTCTGCGTGAGCCCGAATAGCCCCAGTACCTACTGCGATTTTCTTTTTACCTTCGCATCGGGTGAAGACTGCATAGGTTTCATCAATCAGAACCGGCCCGCTGTATATTTCTTCCCACAGAAGACGTTTGGTTTCAGCAACAGAGCCAGAGTCCAATGACAAGTTATAACGTTGGTTGACCAGTTCAGCCGTTCGCTCAGTGGAAACGCCCCCCAAAGAGTAGTGCCACTCTTTGTCAAAAGGAAATCCATATTTCTCTGAGGTCAAACGCCAGGCCTCAAGATGAGTAGGCATGGAATCAATCAGCGTGCCATCCATATCAAAAATAATGGCATCGTAACCGGTAAGTTTTTCTAGCATGGGTCGCTGTATTCCATTGTGTTGAATAGCTTCGTTGCGACAGGCAACTGGACGAAATGGTGAATGATAAACCTGAATGCCTAACCTTCAAACATCACAAACCCTATAACCATATTTTACGTTTGTGAAGTGATCAGATAAAAGACTCTGGTACGTATTAAGAAAAGTGATGCTAACCTCTATGAGTCCCTGATAAATAACATTCAAGAGGTCAGTATCGCATCATGACCGTTATAGTCCGTGAGCCAGAAGAAGCCGATCATAGACAATGGCAGGATTTATTCAGCAACTACCAGCGTTTTTATCGCGGACATATCCCTCCAGAAACCGTAGACTTTACCTGGCAACGAATACAGGATCCTGCAAGTGATATGGGTGGCCTGGTAGCTGAACTGGATGGCCAGCTGATAGGACTGACACACTTTCTTTATCACGACTCAACGTGGAACAGTAAAAAGAGCTGCTATCTCGAAGACCTGTTTGTGGATAAACAAGCCCGTGGCTGCGGTGCCGCCCGGCTGCTGATTGAACAGGTAGAGCATATCGCCCGGGAGTCCGGTGCATTTCGTCTTTACTGGCATACACAGGAATATAATGGAGCGGCACGATCACTGTATGATTCCATCATGCCGCCCTCTTCATTTATGGTTTATCGCAAAAACCTGTAGCTCAGTGAGAAGCAAACACACTCATACTGCCATCTTTTTTGTAGGCGATGGTCTGATAGGCGTCCTTCTGGTCACCGTACTCCATTCCTGGTGAGCCCATGGGCATACCTGGCACCGTAATACCGCGAAAGTCTGGCTTCTCAGTCAACAACCGGACCACATCCGATGCAGGCACATGTCCTTCAATGGCATAACCACCAACAAATGAGGTATGACAGGAACCTGTGCCATAAGGCAGATTCGCCTTCTGCTTGTATTTACCCATATCCTGCACGTCGTGAGCCATTACCTGAAAGCCATTATCTTCCATATGTTTTATCCACTCGGAACAGCAGCCACAGGTGGGTGACTTGTAGGTCATGATCATCGGAAACTTATCCGCTGCATAGCCCGCAACAGAGTTCAACAGCAGGGTCATACCCAGAACGATTGCTTTTGTGTTTTTCATGAGATTTACTCCATTTCCTTTTGCTCAGGTTACAGCTCAAGGCTGTTTATACAGCACTTTTCAGGGCTGGGTGTTAAAAAATCAACTGACTACCGGCTTTTTCAATAAACGACAGTGCCATAAAAAATAAATCGCTGGCACCATCACCAGAGTCACTAACAATGAGCTGGCAATGCCTCCCACCATCGGGCCGGCAATACGCTGCATGACTTCTGCTCCAGTACCATCGTTAAGCATGACCGGTATCAGCCCCACCAGAATGGTCATCACCGTCATCATGATGGGTCTAAGACGCAACACCGCACCATCCATAACGGCATCATGGACATCCTGCCGACACATCCGGCCACCGGCCTGATGTGCAAGGTTCCGACGGTCATCAAGGGACTGGTTAAGATAAACCAGCATCATAATGGCATTCCCTACCGTTACCCCTGCCAGGGCAATAAAACCAACCCCCACTGCAACAGAGAAGTTGTAGCCCTGAATAGCCATCAGCCAGATGCCGCCCAGAAGGGCAAAAGGCAGGGTGGCCATGATAGTGACAACCTCAAAGACCTGCCTAAACGTCAGAAACAGGATGACGGTAATAAAGAACAGCGTTGCTGGAATAATGATCGAGAGTCGTTCATTGGCTCTTTCCATGTACTCGTACTGGCCCGTCCACTCCAGAGAGTACCCGGCGGGCAACTCAAGCTCATCAAACACCACTGCCTTGGCTTCATTGACATAAGAGCCCAGGTCCCGCCCTTCAATATCCACCAGCACCCGCCCTGCCGGACGGGCATTTTCCGAACGGATAGCACCAGGGCCATCCTCAACAGCAATAGTGGCGACATCACCCAATGCAATACTTTGGCCCGATGCCGTGACCACTGGCAACAGCTTCAGTTGTTCAACGGAATCACGGAAAGATTGCGGGTATCGCAGATTAACCGGATACCTCTCTAACCCCTCAACGGTGGTCGTCACATTCATTCCACCAATGGCTGAAGCCGCTACGGGCTGAAGATCACTGATATTTAATCCGAAACGGGCAGCTCGGGAGCGGTCGATATCAATGTTAATGTATCGACCACCGGCAACCCGTTCCGCATAAACCGACAGTGTTCCCGGCACCGACTGCAGAACCTGCTCAAGCTTCCGCCCAATGTCTTCTATCACCTTAAGGTCCGGACCGGTTACCTGAATGCCAACGGGTGTTTTGATACCCGTAGACAGCATATCGATGCGGGTTCGAATGGGCATCACCCAGGCGTTGCTGACACCCGGCAGCTTTACCAGGGACTCCAGCTCGGCGCGCAGCGTATCGGCCGTTACACCATCCCGCCATTCGCTGCGCGGTTTCAGCTGAACAACGGTTTCAATCATAGTCAGCGGTGAAGGGTCTGTTGCAGTGTCTGCTCTGCCCACCTTGCCAAATACCGTTTCCACTTCCGGTACTGTTTTGATCAGTCGGTCGGTCTGTTGCAGCAATTGCCGGGCCTTACCGACAGAAATGCCCGCATAAGTGGTTGGCATATACATCAGATCCCCTTCATCAAGAGGCGGCATAAATTCACTGCCAATTTGAGAAGCCGGTGAAAGTCCCAGAACCAGAATAACCAGGGCAACGGTAAGCAGTGTTTTAGGTCGACCCAGCGCCAGTTTCACCAGTGGTCGATAGGCCCACATCATCCACCGGTTGACCGGGTTTTTCTGCTCATCCCTGATCTGCCCGCGAACCAGATAACCAATCAGTACCGGAACCAGCGTAATGGTCAACCCCGCTGCCACCACCATGGCATAAGATTTGGTAAAGGCCAGTGGTGAAAACATCCGACCCTCCTGCGCCTGCAGACTGAATACCGGCATAAAACTGATGGCTTCAATCAACAGGGAGAAGAACAGGGGAGGTCCTACTTCTAATGATGACTGTCTGACCACTGCCCAACGGTTAGCGGCAGTAACCTTGACCCGCTGCATGTGCTTGTGGAAGTTCTCAATCATCACAATTGAGCCATCTACCATCGAGCCAATGGCAACAGCAATTCCCCCCAGGGACATAATGTTGGCATTCAACCCCTGAAAGTACATGATGACAAATGCTCCCAGAATCCCCAGCGGCAAACTGATAACAATCACCAGCGATGAGCGGAAGTGCAGCAGAAACAGCGCACAGATCGCCACAACAATCACCAGCTGAATCAGCAATGTGCCGCTCAGTGTGGCAATGGAATCGTCCACCAGCCGGGATCGGTCATAGGTAGTGACAATCTCCACACCTTCCGGCAGACCTTTTTTCAGCTCATTGAGTTTATTCCTCACGGCTTCAATCACTTCCCGGGCATTCTCACCATAGCGCATCACGATAATGCCACCGACCACTTCACCTTCTCCGTTCAGTTCAGAAATGCCACGGCGCATCTGAGGCCCTTCCTGAACGGTGGCTACATCACCAACGGTAAGCGGTGTTCCTTCTTCAGTGACCATGAGCGGCACTTGCCGAATATCTTCGATACCCTGTAGATAGCCTGTGATACGGACAATATATTCTGCCTCTGCCATCTCAATGGCTGAAGCACCTGCTTCACGGTTACTATTGGCCAGGGCTTCTCTCAGTTTCTGGAGAGGAATTCCATAGGCTCTCAACTTAAATGGGTCTGCTATGACCTGATACTGCCGCACCATCCCCCCGACTGTGGCCACTTCGCTGACACCGGCAACAGATTGCAATGGATACTTCAGGTACCAGTCCTGCAGGCTACGTAACTGAGCCAGATCATGACGGCCACTCCGGTCAACCAAGGCATAGTTGTATACCCAGCCAACGCCAGTCGCATCGGGTCCCAGTGCCGTTCTGGCCTCAGCCGGCAGACTCCCCTGCACCTGATTCAGATATTCAAGCACCCGTGAACGGGCCCAGTAAATATCCGTCCCGTCCTCAAACAGGATGTACACATAAGAGGTACCAAACATAGAGCTACCCCGGACATCAACCGCACCGGGCACTGACATCATGGCTGTGGTCAGCGGATAGGTGACCTGGTCTTCGACCAGTCGGGGAGCCTGCCCCGGATAGTCGGTTTTGATAATCACCTGAACATCGGACAGGTCGGGCAGTGCATCCACCGGGGTATTTTTAGTGACCCATACACCACCGACTAACAAAGCAAGGGCAGCCAGAAGCACCAGGAAACGATTCCCCAGGGAACCAAGAATTATCGCTTTGATCATTTCCAGTCTCCTTAATGCCCCATGGCCTTATGGTCCATAGTGCTATGGTCCTTCGACATGGTGCCCATATCATGACCGGAGTGATCCATGCTGCTTTGATCCAACTTCATGGAACCCATATCGTGACCGGAGTGATCCATGTTGCTATGGTCCATCTTCATGTAGTCCATATCATGGCCGGAGTGGTCCATGTTGCTGTGGTCCATCTTCATGGAACCCATATCGTGACCAGAATGATCCATATTGCTGTGGTCCATCTTCATGGAATCCATATCGTGGCCAGAGTGATCCATGTTGCTGTGATCCATCGTCATGGAACCCATATCATGGCCTGAATGATCCACTCCTTTATCTTCCAGGGACTCCAGGGCAATGATCTGATATCGCCCACCATCGCTTTTCTCAACCTGAAGACGAATCCTGCTACCCGAATTCACTATGGCTGCATCAACACCCGGAGCCAAAGAGAAGTCCATGGTCATTGCAGGCCAGCCCCACTCTGGCACCGGGTCATGAGTCACCGTAACAACGCCTGCCTTTTTCCTGTCCAACTTGCCAACAACCCACACCTGCTGAGTATTCTCATCTTCAAAACGACTGAGGTCGGCATCAATGCTGGATTCAGAGTCCAGAAGAAACTGTGCCGAGGTAACCACTCGCTCACCCTCCGCTACCCCTTTCAGTATCTCTACCTGATCACCCACTCGCCGTCCCGTAGCCACTCTGACCGAACGATACCGTCCGCTACCCAACGCCTTCACAACCCGCTGTTGATCTTCGGTTTGAATAACCGCTTCCGCAGGTATCGCCAACGCAGAAAATCCATCCATATCAATGCGTACCTGAGAGTACATATTGGGCTTCAATTCTGTATCGGGATTAGGGAATCTCAACCGCACTCTCAGGCTACGGGTTTTCGGATCAAGCTCGGGGTAAACGTAATTCACCTCGCCCTGCCAGACCTTGCCGGGCAGGTAATCCACAGACATAAAAGCTATCTGTCCTTTTTCAATAAAGTGAGACTGACGCTCAAATACATCCGCCATCACCCAGACATCATCAAGGCTGGCCAGTTCAATCAGTGTTTTTGAAGGCGTAACATAAGACCCATCACGTATATTAAGTTGAGAGATATAACCATCTTTGTCCGTATAAAAAGGAAGGGTTCGCTTTATTTTTTTCTGCCGGACAATCCTATCAACGGTTTTTTCAGGAACATCTAACGATGAAAGCCGCTCTCTGGATGCTCTGATCAACGCTGAGTTTCCGGAGGTAATCGCAGCCAGCAACTCCTCCTGGGCATTCACCAGCGTGGGTGAGTAGAGGTCAAACAACCGGCTGCCCTTTTTGACAAACTCGCCGCTGGAAGCAATCGTCAGGTTTTCCACCCAGCCATCAACCCGACTGTTCAACTGCATCAGGCTGTCTTCGTCATAAACCACCCGACCAACAGTCTGTACCTGTGGCGTGAGTAACTGCCTGCTCACCGCAGCAGTTCTTACCCCAAGGTTATTTTCTACTACCGGAGAAACAGACACCGTTCCGGGGAATTGCTCTTTATCAGAGGCCTCTTCATAAACCGGTACCAGATCCATACCCATAGGGGATTTACCCGGCTTATCCCTGCGGTAGTTGGGATCCATGGGCGCAACCCAGTAGAGAGGCTCGCGCTCGACAACCGCCTGTACTCCCGATGATTGAGTGGTTAGCCAGAGATGATAGCTTCCAAGCCCGGCAATAAACGCAACAATGACCAGCACGAATCGAAATAATTTCCTGCTCATTAATAGCTGCTCCCTGGCATCAGATAATCAATACGGGCAAGGCTCTGTCTGATATCAGCCTGAAGCCTTTTAAAGGCCAGCCGGGTATCCAGCAGAGTTCGGTATGACTGAATCACACTGTTAAAGTCCTGTGCATCCGATTGATAGGCATTCAGTGCAGCCTGAGACTGGCTTTCAACATCCGGCAGCAAATTATTGGAGTAATGATCAAGCCGCTGACTGAGACCACGATAACGGGCGACCTCTGCGTTTAACTGTCCAGTCAGCTGACGCAACAAATCCTGTCTCACTGACAACGCAGCCTCCTTACGATACTGACTGGCCAGAAGCTGACGATCCTGTCGATTTGCAGTGAACAACGGCAAGTCCATCATCACCATCAGGGAATATTTATTACGGTTACCATCACTGCCCATCATGGCCATATCACCCTGCTCACGACCATAAGCCAGCTCTACGCCAAACTGTGGTTTGAAGCGTTCTCTGGCAAGGGCTACCCCCTGCTCTGCCTGATCAATCACCCGTTCCGCCTCATGAACCATTGGGTGATTAAAAGAGGCGTTAATGGCTAATTCATGTCGAGCCTCAGGAAGATCCGGTAAATCAGAGCCGACCTTTGTGACCGTTGTTTCACCTAACCAGCGGCCGAGCCTGGCAAGGCTCTCTGCATAGCTGGCAGAAAACGACAGAGTCTGATCATCAAGACGGGAAAGCGCGACTTTAGCGTTATAAACATCCTGCTGCCTTTTCCTGCCCTGGCTGTACATGGATGCTGTGACCGTTACCAGAGACTCATACAGGTTGCGGTCAGCTTTAAGTGCCACCAGCGCCTGCTGCCAATACCACACATCAAGCCAGGCAAGACGAACATCCCGTTGAACGGAAAGCTTATGGTTAGCTGCAGCCGCATCCATTGCTTCTTTTTTCAGCGTCAACTGGCGTTTCTGGATACCGTTACTGTCCCCCCTGGGAAGCATCTGCTCCACTTTAAACTCAAACATTCCCTGGTTGAGCGGATCCAGATCATTACCCGGCAGATTCATAGTGCCAATCGATAGCTTTGGGTCCATCCAGCCTGATGCGGCAATCGACTCCTGCTCAATCATTCGTGACTGGGCTGAAAACTGTTTCACACCTTCATCTATTGCCAGAGCAATCCTTTCTGCCTCAAGCAGTGTTAATCCAGCAGCACTGGCTCCCGCCTGACTACCAGCCACACTGTTCGAAGTCAGCAGCATAAGGCCCGCTATTCTGGCCAGCTGCTGACAGCGTCGGACAATCCCGACATTCCATTTAAGTAACATTAAAATGTCCCTTGAAAACAACACTCAGGGATCGACCATGCAGTGACAACACAGCCGACCACAGCGCCTTCCCGGTATCACCGGAAAAACAGTTCAGTTTTAAGTTTTCAGGAACAACTATTCGAGGAAGGAGACGTTCGCGAGATAGATATCAGGGAGGGATGAGAGAATATCAGGCTCAGTAAACTGCTGCCAAAAACGGACATTCGTCGTTTGATTCAGGACTTCCTGAACAACAATATAGAGCAGTGAGAACAGAGGCTTGAGATCAGGACCCGCAGAGGTTTGCAGCACCTCACTGTCATTTTCACAGTCTGGACAGGCTGCTTCCATTGCTACCGTGGGTTTCGCATCAATAGCACAGCAGTCATGCAAGCTTTCGGCATTTTCAGCTGACCCAGCATGACTTAATTCTGCTGTGACAACATAATCTGAAAAGCTTTCGCCCTGATGATGCGTAACCTGCGCTTCCGCAACCGACATCAGACAAAATTGCAGGACAGACAGCAGCATCATGACCATAAAGGCCACGCTCAATGAGCGGCGATGTCGATGATGCAATATCTGTAACATGTGAATTTCTGAAGCTTTCTTAAACAACAAAAAGAATAGTAATGGAATGCATATAACCATTTTCATCGGCAGCAAGTCAATCTTGATCAGCCTTTCAACACGAATGAAAGAGTATTGACGCAAGGCAACGGACACCGGCTCAAGCACCGTGCAAAACCGATTGCCAACTGATAATGTGAGGCCTGCCTGACAGATTAACACGCAAGTCACTGTTACGCGCTCTATCGGATGTCCAGAGAGACATCGGGTGTGCAGGGTGGCTCTGAAAGTCTTAATCAACCGGTTCCTGCACAGTGCCAACAGCTCACACCCAAAGTAATTGGAGTTGCAGGTAGGCGGCAAGGGAGCGAATCCCCAAGAGCTTAGATCAACTAAGTGACTGGGGTGAGCGAGTGCAGACAACACCCCTGCAGCTTCAAGTACGAAGGGTATATAAGAAGCACTTGAGGTGCCTTAATGGAAAGAATCTGGATCAAGCAGCCGCTGGCTGTCTTTACTGCCAATCAACTGGATGCCACCAACGGTATTGTTATCGAAGGTGACCGAATTGTTGAAGTTCTGGGAGCAGGGCAAGAGCCAGCCTCCCCCTGTAATACGGTGATCGATGCCCGCGATCAGGTATTAATGCCTGGCCTGATCAATACCCACCACCACTTCTACCAAACCCTGACCCGTTGCTGCCCACCTGCACTGAACAAAAAACTGTTCCCCTGGCTACAGACCCTTTATCCCATCTGGGCTGGCCTGACTCCCCAGATGCATCAACAATCCAGCAAACTGGCTATGGTGGAACTCCTGCTTTCCGGCTGCACGACCATGGCCGACCACCATTATCTCTTCCCGCAGGGGCTGGAAAGTGCCATTGATATCCAGGCAGAAACGGCACTCTCACTGGGCGTTCGAGCAACCCTCACCCGGGGCTCCATGACACTGAGTCAGGAAGATGGTGGCTTACCACCCAAGTCGGTGGTTCAAAGCGAACAAACCATTATGGACGACTCCACCCGTCTTATTCAAAAGTACCACCAGAAAGATGATCGCCAGCTGGTAGAAATTGCCCTTGCACCCTGCTCACCATTCTCTGTCACCACCGACATTATGAAAGAGAGTGCAAGACTGGCCCGTGAACATCAGGTTCACCTGCATACCCATCTGGCAGAAACCGAAGATGAAAATAATTTCTGCCTGGAAATGTTTGGCTTAAGACCTCTGGATTATCTGGAAGAAGTTGGCTGGCTCCATGATCGGACCTGGCTTGCTCATGGTATCCACTTTAATGATGAAGAGGTTAAGCGACTGGGCAGAGCCGGCACCGGTATCTGCCATTGTCCTTCATCCAATATGATTCTTGCTTCCGGTATCTGTCGGGTGAAAGAACTCAGGGAAGCCGGTTGCCGGGTAGGTCTGGGTGTTGATGGCAGTGCATCCAATGACCACAGTAATCTTATCCAGGAAGTACGTCAGGCCCTGTTGATTCAGCGCCTGAGATACCAGGCCGATGAGTTTTCTCATCTTGATGCGCTCTACCTTGCCACTAAAGGCAGTGCAGAAATATTGGGGCGTGAAGATATCGGTGAACTGGCGGTTGGCAAGAAAGCGGATATTGGCCTCTATAAACTCGATGAGCCAAGATTCAGTGGTGCTCATGACCCATTAGCAGCGCTGGTCGTTTGTGGTGCGAATCAGGCGAATAGCGTTATGGTCAATGGCCAGTGGCAGGTTAAAGATCGTGAGTGGCTGGGAGGTGACTTACAGGCGTTAATGGCTGATCATCACAAGGCGGCAAAATCACTTTACCAATAGAAGCTCTTATCCGATAAAAGCAAGGGAAGCCAATGGCTTCCCTTTTTCAAAACTAAAGCAATGAAATCAGGCGGTCTTCAACATCCACTCGGTTTCCAATGCTGTCACATGGCGTTCGAACCTCTGAAGCTCTTCTCGCTTGCAGAGTGAATACAAATCAATATATTGCTGACTGATGTATCTTGAAAGCAGCTGCCCCTCTGCCAGTTTTGACAGAGCATCTGCAGGTCGATGGGGAAGCAGAGGCAAGTCACTCTCAATTCTTGGCGAAGCCTCTTCCGGCGGTGTCAGTTTGTTTTCGATACCGTATAACATGCCGGACAGCACAGCAGCTAAAGTCAGGTAAGGGTTGGCATCAGCACCTGCCAGGCGATGCTCTATTCTTCGGTCTTGCTGGCCACTGGCGGGTATCCTCAGCGACACCGTTCTATTATTGTGTCCCCAGGAAGCCTGAAGCGGCACATACATATCGGGAACAAGACGACGGTAGGAGTTGACATTAGGGCAGAGCAACGCCACGGTTTCCGGCATCATATCGATGGAGCCGGCAATGGCGTGCTGAAGGAGTTTACTGTCCTCCCCGTCAGCATTGGCGAATACATTACCTCCGGCATCATCCTGAAGACTGACATGAATATGCAGACCATTTCCCGGATGCTCTTCGTAAGGCTTGGCCATAAAGGTCGCTTCATAGTTATAGCGCCCGGCCAACTCTCGAATCAGTCGCTTAAGCATAATGGCGTGATCACAGGCAGCGACAGGATCTTCGCCATGTTTGAGATTAATCTCAAACTGTCCGGGTGCCGCTTCGGCTACCGCTGAATCAGCGGGAACCCCCTGAGCTTTAGCAAGCTGATTTACATCATTCAGAAACCCGGCAAAATCTGCCAACCCGTCAACTGAATAAACCTGACTCATGGTTTCACGGGCACCGGTAACAAAACCAACAGGGGGCTGTAACTTACCTTCTTCAGTACGTTGTGGATCAACCAGATAAAACTCAAGCTCCAAAGCTACGACGGGTGTATAACCCAGTGTTTTAAAACGTTGAACCACACTGGCCAGAACATTTCTGGGTTCATAGGAAAAACCACTACCATCTTCATCCTTCATGGTTAAAAGCACCTGAGCGACTTTTTCAGGATCAATCGCTGATGGAGAAAGTGTTCCTGAAACTGGTAGACAAAGACGATCAGGCTCACCAATTTTCATGCCCAACCCCGCTTCTTCTATGGTGACACCAGTAATATCCAGAGAAAACACCGAGCAAGGCAGGTAGCATCCTTTTTCCAGCTTGTTAAAAGCGGTGGCCGGCAAGCGCTTCCCCCTTACAAAGCCATTAATATCAGGTAATAAGGTGTCGATGTACTCAGTCTGCGGATAGCGCTCAAGATAATCCGCAAGTTCCGTTTTAAACGCTTGCATATAAACATTCCCTGACTTTTTTGAGAGCAAACGCTGATAGCCATCTCAATATGCCTGAAACCAGCTATTGGCTAACTTACCCTCTTTGTTATTTTTAATGCTTTTTTTATATCAATACTGCCCAGTTACCACAGGTTGTTCAATATATTTAACAACCATGCCTTAACAGGCGATTAAATTGCTTTATTTGTCACATTATCCTGAACACAGAGCAAATCAATAAACAAAAAATAATTTTTAGTGAAAAACACTAAATAGAAACTATATTCAAGACAAAAACCTATGAGAATTAATGTTAAATATTGTTATAACCCACGTTAATATGATCATGGAGTTGAATATGCGGATAGGCATTCCCAAGGAAATCAAGAATCACGAGTACCGTGTAGGGCTGACACCGGCTGCTGTTAAAGAACTGGTGCAAAATGGACATGAGGTTTTTGTAGAGGGCAATGCCGGAAGTGGTGTAGGTTTTTATAATGAAGATTATCTAGCTGCCGGAGCCGCAATTCTTGAGACTCCTGAAGCTGTTTTTGATGTCGCTGAGCTCATCGTAAAGGTAAAAGAACCGCAGGCTATTGAACGGGCCAGACTGAAACCACACCACACTCTTTTTACCTACCTGCATCTGGCCCCAGACGTTCCGCAAACCAACGACCTGATCAATTCCGGTGCGACGTGCATCGCCTACGAAACTGTAACCGATGTCCATGGCCGTCTGCCTCTGCTGGCTCCAATGTCGGAAGTTGCTGGCCGTATGTCCATTCAGGCAGGAGCCCGTTGCCTTGAAAAATCCATGGCGGGTCGAGGTATGCTTTTGGGTGGTGTGCCCGGAGTTGAACCCGCTAAAGTGGTGATTATTGGAGCCGGTGTTGTTGGACAAAACGCAACCGCCATGGCTGTTGGTATGGGTGCCGAGGTTGTCGTACTTGATCGTTCTGTAGATGCACTGCGCAGGCTGGATGCCCAATACGGCAATCGGGTTCGCACAGTTTACTCCACCTTCCAGTCCATTGAGCAACATGTCTCCTCTGCTGACCTGGTTATTGGTGGTGTCCTTCTGCCAGGGGCAGCTGCACCCAAGCTGATCACCCGTGAACTGGTTGGCAAAATGAAACCCGGTTCTGTCATCGTTGATGTGGCGATTGATCAGGGCGGCTGTGCCGAAACATCCGTTGCTACTACCCATGCAGAGCCCACTTTTATCGTTGATGAAGTGGTTCACTACTGTGTAGCCAATATGCCTGGCGCTGTTGCCCGTACTTCCACCCTGGCACTGAACAATGCAACACTGCCTTATGTGCTGCAAATTGCCAATAAGGGGCCTCGTAAAGCCCTTGAAGATAATCCACACCTGCTGGAAGGCCTGAATGTCTGTAAGGGGGTGGTCACCTGTGAAAGCGTTGCGCTTGCACAAAACCTCACCTACAAACCAGCAGCCCAGATGCTTACGGAAATTTAATTTCCCCCAAGTAGCAGGTGCAGCTTTTCCTTCCAGGTGAAGCTGCATTTTTTTATCCGAGCAAAAACGGGATTGTTTGCAAAGCTATAACATCAAGAAAAAAAGCCAGTAGCAGCACCGTTAACAAAACCACGATACCCTGGAAGAAAGTCGCTATCGTCAGGGATTTCAATGCTGTCGCCGTATCCATCCCGGTAAACTCAGTGATAATCCAGAAGTAACTGTCATTCACATGAGCAATGGTCATTGCACCACCGCTGCAGGCAAACAGTGCAAGTAACCGACCAGTTGTTGTATCCAGGCCGAGCGCGGATAGCAGCGGGCTCACCAGAACAGAAGCGGTTATCAAGGCAACAGTTGTTGAACCTTCCGCTGTTTTTACAATGGCTGCCATCACAAAAGGTAAAAACAGCCCCAAGTTTACGAATCCAGAATTTCGGGTAAACAGCTCAGTCAGATTACTGCTTTGAAGCACATACCCAAAAGCACCACCACAGCCAACAATCAGAACAATCTTGCCTCCGGCTTCCAGACCTTTGGAAATACACATCTGAAGTTTTTCCGCTGAACCATATTTCAACAGTGGCAGTGTCGTGGCCAAACCCGCCAGCAAGGCATTCACCGGCTGGCCTAAAAATCCAAACCACTGGCTAACCATGTTTTCACCATGGCCTACAATACCGCCCACTGAAATCAACAGCATCGGTGTCAGTATCGGGGTGATCGCGATAAGGAAATGGATATCAGCAGACTCATTCACCAAAGGCTCCTCAGCATTCTGAGAGTCAAGCTTGGCAGGTACCAGATTACGAACACACAAAGCCCAGACAAAACCAGCTACTGCAGCCAGCAAAGACAACACCAGCCCCAGCATCAAGACAATGGGTAAATAGCCCGTTAATTGAAAATTAATCGCCGCAATCAGTGGGCCGGGCGTAGGTAAAACTAATGTATGTGTAGCATAGAGAGCACTACCCAGCACTGTACTAAGAAATACTGGAGAAACATGATGCGTTTTAGCCAGGTACCGTCGAATGGAATTGAGAATAATAAAGCCGGAGTCGCAATAAATAGGAATGGAAACAATATAGCCGGTAATTGCCAGAGCAAGGCCCGGAAACCGGTCCCCAAAAAAAACAATGATCCCCCTTGCGATGCTTATGGTTGCTCCACAGTATTCCAGGATATAACCCAACAACGTCCCCAGGGCAATCGTTAAACCAATTTCACCCAATGTGACTCCAAAACCATCCATTACTGCGGATGTAATCTGATTTGGCGAAAGCCCAAAACTCAAACCCGCTGTATAACTGGCAATAAGAAGTGCCAGAAAAGATGGCCACTGCCAGCGAACGGTTAAATAGATCAATAGTCCGACAGAAAATGCAAATCCCGCTATTGTTATTAACATCAGTTATGATTTCATAGAGAAGTAATTATTGGATTAATGAAGAGGCAATATCGTTTATAAAAAAACAATAGATTTACCCAGTCTTCACCAAAAGCAAAAGAAAGCTAAATGTAGACCAGCAAAGTAGATTGCTCCATTTTACTCAGCTTAAGAATTCACAGGGCTTAATAGAACTGAATATTATTTCAACTCCTCTTTGAATACAGCGTATTGCTTGAGTACTCTATAGCAAAGCCCCCTGCCCTTTCATGTCTGATGCAATAGATAAGACTGAAAAATAATCAGTATGCTATCGAATAAAGGCAGGTAAAATTAATTCTGGTACAAAGGTAAAGGGAGCCCTTCGGGTTTTATTATCATTACTGCTGGTGACCACAACCACTAACTCAAGCTCAGGCATCATAAAAATAAACTGCCCCCTTGCTCCACGTCCTGAAATTGTTTTAACACGGTCACCGCTTACCCTGAAGTCTTCAGTCCACCAGTAGTAGCCATAGTTACCATTGGTTGTTTTCGCACTGGTAGCTTCCTCCACCCACATCCGGTTCAATACCTGATACCCCCGATAGTCCCCTTTAGACATCGTAACCAATCCAATTTTCATCATATCTCTTGAAGTAAGATGCAGTCCTGAACTTGCCTTGGTTAGCCCGCAAGCAGACTGCTCCCAGCGCACATTATCAATCCCCAGAGGCTTGAAATAGTGCTGCTCGGTAAATTCTTCCAAGGTCAGTCCTGACACGTTATAAAGAATATGATTCAAAATATCTGGGTCTGCCCCCTGATACTTGAAGTATTGCCCGGGGATTACAGGTCTGGTCATGGTAAAATAATGTTCAACATGATTATTTTCATTAATAGTATCAAGAGGAATATCCACTCCCTTAATATTCAAGCCTGAACGCATCGTCAGCAGATCATGAATTCGTATAGTATCAACACCAGACGACAGATTTTTCTCCGATAACTCGGGAAAGTATTTTATAATGGGGTCATTCACACTGCTGATAAGACCAAGCTCAATGGCCTTACCGATAGCATTTGATAATATATTTTTCGTAATTGAAAAAACAAAGTGAGGCTTATCAATAGTCCCATCACCCCAATAATCCTCCACGACCAGTTTCCCGTTATAACTGACCAGCAGGCTATCAATATAGCCATAATCTCCCTTACCAATCCGATATCTCAACTGCTCAATTCCTGATGAATCAACGGCTATTGACGTCAGGTTACCGACTAATATCCCATCATTAAGGGATTCAGGTGGATTATATGGCCGATGGCGTTCATCAGTTCGTATCATATGTTTAAGATCCATCTGAGTAGAATCCACCTTATTAAGACTCACCTGCTCATCTGCAAGACCATCCTGAGCCTGATTTTGGAAAGATACCAAAAGTAAACACAGCAAAGATGCGGCGATGGAATACGACTTCATCAAAAAACCTTAAATCATTATTATTTCGTTAGAACCGTCTGAAGCAGCTGGATTCGCCCCAACATATATTCAGAAATTCACTGCTCTGTCAGGGCCAAAATAAGCGGGCTGATTGGCAGCCTGTGACTGTTTTAGCCAGGTTATGTAAACCCGCCCCATTTCAGGCAAAACAAACAAAAAGAGATGTATTGTCTTAACTCTTGAGGCTAAGTTTTAAAAACAGATCGTATTTTGTATCGAATTAAAACAATCTCAGATACAAGCCCCGTTCAAAAGTGGCTGGGTAGCCATTAACAATCATGAAACAAAGGGACTTTGCTTTTTGCATAAGTCAGCTTTTGCACCACTTTATCACCATTAAAATGCAGTAAGTCCAAGCCACGCCAGGATACAGGCTGATCCTTGACCTCCAGCTTACAGAGCCAACTCACCATGACTTTTCCTGACTCAGCATCGATAAACAAATCCTCATCAAGGAACTGCATAACACCAAATCTCCCTGAAAACTGCGGTTCCAGAGTTCGCCGGATAGCCTCCTTGCCTTTATTTCTCTTATTGTTGAATTCATCATAGATTGCATCTTCCGTAAAAAAGGTCATTACTTCATCAAGATTGTTTGTATTGAATGCCTCCATAAAGTTAAAAGTAAGATCGATTAAATGCTGACGTGTAGTGGTCATCTTGTGAACACCCCCGGTTTTAGTGATAACGGCGGTTCAACGTACTGGTCACTCAAGTTCAGGCTGCTATCTCCCTGATACCAACGCACACGCTTCACTGACATGCGTATATAGCAAGACGTCACTGGAGCCTGGTTTGAGCCTTGGGCGAGACTTTCATTCTACTTTCGTACAGCCACCAGTCTGCCCTGTGAAAGATGGCGATACCAGACACTGAACCTGAAATCTTATATAAGAAAAACCTATACCTTGATCTGGTAAAGAAAGGGATAATAGCGAAAGGACAAAGACAGCACTTGCTCGCAGTCAATAAAAGCAGGTTTCACCAAAATTTAAACAAACACTTAAAAATATTGCCCAGTAAATTTACTGAGTCACTGAAAGTGAGCTATCTGACAAATAAAGCAGATGTCATCCATTGATAAATGAATCAAGCCTTAAGCCTGAGTTGATTTGAAACTATCTCTATAAAGTTCATGCATGCTTCTGGATGGGTTTATTTTGGTAGCTGCTGCGTCTTTTCAGTCTCTGGCAAAATCCAGAACGGCAACCTTTATTACCGTCGGCAACATAGCTGTTTAGATTCCAATGCTGATCACCCTTCCACCGCTATTTAGTTCTATCGGAGTATTTCTGGCTATACCGATTTCCAATATTTTTCTGGCTGCTGTCATTGTGTGGCAGCTGATGAAGGGTTTGAAAGAGCGTCCGGTTTGCTAGGTTCTGCTGACTTAAGGTTCCTTTCTCAGCTCAAGCCAGAATGCTTCGAGCGCCTCGCAGTCTGGTTCGTAATGCCGCTTGCCGGCTTCATTAAGCTGGTTTGATGAAAAACCATTACACTCGCATTAGCTCGCCTTATGGAGTGCGGCTTTACGAACCAGTGAGCTTGGAACCTTATCTCAACAGAAACTGGGAGGCATTCTCAATTAGCCATGAGTCCAGTTAACCACACAAGCATTCAGGCAAGACGAAAGGTGCAGGGCATGGTGGCTCCATGTTCAAGCCGTTCAACACAGCGTGAGTGCTTGTGTGGTCAACCCGGAGAGCCACCCATGGTTTGTGCCATGTCTAATTGAGAACGCCCCCCTAACACTAAAGTAGATAGATTTTCTTTTTATACAGGTAACTCCTCAGGAGCTACCGTTTGTCCTCAAAACATTGGTTTTTCCGTCAAAAATCAGACTCCCCATTAGCGGTTATACACTTTTCTTTTCTTACTCCCGCAATGGAAAATCACATAACTATACTGTTTATAAATTCCCCATAAAGGGAATCAAAAGATCAAAAAACCAATCAAACCATGGATGGAGAAGTACCATGATAAGGCAACTCAGAATACCCGCCCTTCTGACAGCAGCCGTCTTAATGACAGGTTGCGGCATGATGAAAACCAGCAATGAAATGGTTGCTGGTGATTACAAATCAACCCCTAACTGGTCCGAATGCGCTGTGAAAGGCGGAATGGCTGTGGGCGTTCCCACTGCTCTAAGCAATCTGGCTGCCGGTGGTGCTGCGATGGTCGCTGGTGCTATGGTTTCCGGCCTGCACTGTGCCATTGCCGACCAGACACCAAAGACCGTTCTCTTTGACTTTGGTACCCATGATCTGGATATGAATGATCGCATGATGCTGGATGCCGTTGTCGAGCGCATGGGTAAATCCAAGCGTATTGAACTGACTGGCTATACCTGTAACATTGGCCCAGATCAGGTGAACCAGGATCTCTCTGAAAACCGGGCATTGGCTGTTAAAGCTTACCTGATGCAGAAAGGCATTGAAGAGAGCCGCATCGCAGCCTGGGGTAAGGGTAAAAGAAACCCAGTCGCCAGCAATGATGAAGAAGAAACCCGCATGATGAACCGTCGTGTTGAAATGAAGATTTTCCGTTAATCTTCTCAATTAGTGACAGTTAACGCGGTTAGCACTCTATGAAAAGGTACCGAGGACTCGGTACCTTTTTTTATGTACAGGGATGTACTGTATCCTGAATATGCAGGAGCAATTTTCAGGGAATGTACAGGGATGTACTGTATCCTGCAAATGCAGAAGCAGTTACCGAGAAGCAATGCCGGGTAATGAAAGAAAGAACCTACAATGTCATTACCTTCAACAGATCAAGTGCACTGATAACGCCCTTCAGAGAACGATCCTTAGTCACCATCACCCGATGAATACGCCCTTTTACCATTGCTTCGGCAACTTGCATCAAAGGCGTATCGGGTGATACCTCAAACACCATAGGCGTCATAATGTCATTCACCATGACAGATTGGTCGACAATATCGTGAAATGACCGCTGGTCTTCCGGGGAAAGCGTTTCATCCATCATGGTGCTGTAGAAACTATCATCCCGCTTTGCCAGATCGACCAAACCACTGCCAGCCTGACGAACAATATCAGAAAATGAAACAACGCCAATCAGCTGCCCGGCGTTGTTAACAACCGGTGCACCAGAGATAGCCTTATCCGTTAAAAAGCGAGCCAGCCTATCCACAGACCAGTCTGAAGGTACAGTAATCACCTTTTGACACATGATCTGCTCAGCAGTCATGGTAAGTAAAGGGTTGTCATTGCTCATATCCCTGACTCCCGAAAGTAACGCTGTGGGATCAGTATGACCCATTGCGGCAAACCACTATCTTGACCTGAGTCAACAATCTGGACGAACAGAGAATGATCAGGAGCTCAAGACTGATGCCTTGCCTCTCTTAAGCTGAAGCAATTTATGAGAGTGCCACTCTCCCTCCCAAGTCTGGCTCACCTGCTGAAAGCCTAATTCATCAGACCACAACCGATACGATTCAACCTCTTCTGGAAAGTCACAGCCGGTAATATGGGCATCCAATGCTTCCAGCTCCTGAACTGACATGGCTTTCCAGCTGGAGTGCATATGAGCCAGATAGTTGACCAGATACTGCTCTCTGGATTCACCCGGCTGTAAAAATACATCATAGATGAACAATAAGCCCTGCTCACGAAGACAACGATAAACCATCTGCAGAAAGCATTTTTTTTCATAAGACGACAGGTGATGCATACAATAACCTGCAATGATTATGTCAAACTGTTCCTGACACGATAGTAAGAAATCCATCATATCCTGACAGTAGAGCTGAAAAGCGACATCCTTACCTGAAAAGCGTTCAGTCAACACCTCAAGAGCTGAAGCAGAACTATCAACGCCTTTGTAACCACTAACCGAAATATCGGGGAGTAGTTTGAAGAACACCTCTGCATCTCCACAACCCAGATCCAGAATCTCTAAACCGGTTGATAACTGCTGTAAAACATCAAGTATGCACTCAGATATGTTTTGATGCCCCATATACTCTTGAGTCACAATCGTTCGATAAGTGCGCCATTGCTGAAAGAAATCATCCATCTCTTTAGGCTTCTTAGAGCTATGAATTGAACAAGCATAGACGACTGCTCAGAGGCGGAGCCTTACGAGGCGATCAATAAACGCTACAATCAGGCCAGACTTATAACTATTCGAGTGAATATTTGGAATGAAAACACTGGTTGTCTTTGCCCATCCCACTCCCGAGAGCTACAACGCCAGTATCTTTAAAGTGGTATCTGATGAGCTGGAAACAAAAGAGTTTGAGGTACAGGTATTGGATCTTTATAAAGAGAACTTTGAGCCCAGAATGAGCACCGCTGAAAGACGGACCTATATGGACAAAGACAATACAGCCACGGTGGAGAAATATGTTCAGCAGCTGCAATGGGCTGAAGCACTGATCATGATCTACCCAACCTGGTGGATGGGGCCACCGGCCATTCTGAAAGGCTGGCTGGATCGTGTCTGGCTCCCCTCCGTCGTTGCCGACTTTGGCCCTGAAGGAGTAAAGCCGAAACTGACCAACCTGAAAAAGATTCTGATCATCACCACCCAGGGCGCATCACGCTGGCGGATGGCCCTGATTGGCAACCCTCCCCGCAAGATGATGAGGCTGAGCTTAAAAGCCGTTACAAAATGCAGGGATATTGACTGGCTGGCTCTTTACAGCATGGACAAAATCGCAAAACCACAGTTGAGCCAGTTTCTGGATAAGGTTCGTCAGAAAATCCAGCGTTTTTAGTCGTCAGAAATTGATAACGTAGGCACTGCCGGAGCCTGCTGATGCCGCAACCAAAGTTTGGCAGCCATGTGCCGGGCCATATCCCGGTAAATCATAGCGATCTGGGATTCAGGCTCAGACACAACCGTAGGAGCGCCATGATCAGCCTGCTCACGAATCATCATGGACAATGGCAGGGATCCCAGCAAATCAATGTCAAACTGCTCAGCGATCCGGCTACCTCCACCCTCTCCAAACAGGTGCTCAGTATGACCGCAGTTGGAGCAAATATGAACGGCCATATTTTCCACAACACCCAGCACTGGCACTCCAACTTTACGGAACATCTCAACCCCTTTCTTGGCATCAATCAACGCCAGATCCTGGGGAGTCGTAACGACCACACTGCCGGAAACCGGAATCTTCTGCGCCAGGGTTAGTTGAATATCACCCGTGCCTGGTGGCAGGTCGATCACCAGGTAATCCAGGTCATTCCACATGGTCTGGGTCAAGAGTTGAATCAAAGCACCGCTGACCATAGGTCCACGCCATACCACTGGCGTATCTTCGGTGACCAGAAACGCCATGGACATCACCTGAATACCATGGGCTTCAATGGGCATGAAAAACTTTTCGTTCTTCACATCCGGTCGGGTGCCATCAGCAATACCGAACATCTGCCCCATACTGGGGCCATAGATATCCGCATCCAGGATTCCCACCCTTGCACCTTCAGCGGCAAGTGCCAATGCGAGATTTGCTGCAGTAGTAGACTTACCAACACCACCTTTACCAGAGGCAACAGCAATGATGTTCTTTACACCAGCCATGGCTTCCAGTTCACCCTGAACCGGTGCCGGATCCACTGTCCAGTTTACCGATACATCCACAGACTGTACGCCATCAACATCTTCAATTTTGCTGGCCAACATCTGGGCAACGCCATCACACAGACCTTTGGCCGGATACCCCAGAATCAGTGAAGCATTGACTTTACCATTTTCAATTGTCAGGGAATCAAGACAGCCAGCGTCCAACAAGTTATTTTTCAGGTACGGATCCTGATAGCTGCGAATCGCCGTTTCAATATCGGCTCGGCTTGGACTCATGACCATACTCCAGTCGGCGGGAAAATAATGTGTCTCTCAATATGGGTTATCAGGATGGAATTCAAGGGTGACTGTATTGGCCCCCCAGGAATTATATAGAATTCTTATATTTTTCTTTGTAGCTAACGGTAAAACAGAATTTGCGCTCTTAACGTTGCTCAACGAATATAGTGACCAATAAAATATTTTCCCTCGAGGTTTGTTTATGTCTTTGGAAAGCGGTCTGGCATTTTTTGCCGCTATTCTTTTGTTTGCCGTTACTCCCGGCCCCGGCGTTTTTGCAGTTCTGGCAAGGGCACTGATCTGTGGTGCCCGCAGTTGCTTCTTTCTCTCTCTCGGTATGGCTATCAGCGACATCATTTACTTGATTCTGGCCTGCTTTGGCTTGGCAGTTATTGCACAGAACTGGGGAGAAGTCTTTACCGTTATCCGATGGGTTGGCGCAGCTTATTTGCTCTATCTGGGGTATAAAATATGGACTTCACCCATCGCGAAAGACCTGTGTGGCACAGTACCGGTAGCAGATAAATTTGAAAGTTTTCTGCAGGGCTTTATGATTTCTGCTTCAAACCCAAAAGTGATTCTCTTTTATATCGCGTTTCTACCCACGTTTATGGATGTCACCGTATTTTCCACTGTAGATATTGTTCTAGCAGCAATATTAACCTTGATCGGTCTGATGCTCGGTTTGTCCGTCATTGCCGGCAGTGCTGCTCAGGCGAGAAAATATTTCAAGTCCCACAAAGCAATGCGTCTGCTTAACAAAACGTCAGGCTCTATTATGATTGGGGCAGGTTCTTTACTGGCATTGAAAAGTCCGTAACTACGCTTGAATGTGAAAGCCAGTTTCCTCCCCTGATGCGTTATTTCAACAGGCTCGTTCCCACTGTCCCTGTGAGAATAAATATCAACAGAACGAGTCCTTTCAGTTCGCTTGGGTTGACACTGTACATTGCCCAGTCCATCGATTATGAAGGGTTATGATTTACAATCTTACCCGGGTTCAGCACGCCCTTTGGATCAAGGGCTCCTTTGATGATTTCCATTAGCTTGATAGCGGTACCAGCTTCTTGCTGCAACCACTCTTTTTTACCTAAACCAATGCCGTGCTCCCCAGTGCAAGTACCATCCATCTGTAAGGCTCTTTCCACCAAACGTTCATTCAGGCGTTTGACTTCCTTTATCTGCCGCTCATTATCAGGGTCAACAGAAAAAATAACATGAAAATTGCCATCGCCAACATGACCAATAATCGGAGCATCCATAAAGCTGCTTTCCAAATCCTGCCGGGTTTGCACAATACAATCAACCAGCTTTGAAACAGGGACACATACATCAGTGGTCCATCCACGAGAACCTTGTCCTGTGGCTATAACTGCGTAATGAGCTGTATGTCGTGCATGCCATAACTGGTTGCGATCTTCAGCTTTTATAGCCCATAAGTAATCACTGCCATCATGCTCCTGAACGATATCCCTAACTTGGTCAGCTTGCTCAGACACCGCGGACTTTGAACCGTGGAACTCAAAAAAAAGCGTGGGCAGTAGAGGCAGGTTCATCTTGCTATATTCGTTGATGGCTTTGATGCCCTGCGCATCCATAAGCTCCATTCGAGCAATGGGAACACCGAACTGCACAACCTGAATGGCCGATTCAACAGCCGCACTAGTGGAGGGAAATGTAACTCGTGCCGCCGCCTGATAATCCGGTATCGGATAAAGCTTTAAGGTTATTTCGGTTATGATACCGAGAGTTCCCTCAGAGCCAACCAGTAAACGGGTCAGGTCATAGCCCGCCGCACTCTTTCTGGCACGGGTTCCAGTATGAACAATCGCACCGTCCGCCATGACTGCAGTCAGAGCCAGCACATTATCCTTCATAGTACCGTACCTGACAGCATTGGTGCCTGACGCCCGGGTCGCAACCATACCGCCGAGTGAAGCATCAGCACCCGGATCAACTGGGAAAAAAAGCCCTTCATGGCGTAGCTGATCATTGAGACCTTTGCGCCGGATGCCCGGCTGAATAACACAATCCAGATCCTCACTGTTGATCGCGAGCAACTGGTTCATACGCGATAGATCAACCGTAACACCTCCTTCAGGAGCGAAAATATGTCCCTCTAGCGAGGTACCAGCACCATAAGGTATCAGTGGGGTATTAAATTGCACTGCAAGCTTAACAAGTTGAGAAACCTCCTGTGTCGTCTCGGGATAACAGACCGCATCAGGGGGTGAGGGGGAGTGCCAGGATTCATCGATAGCATGTTGGCGACAAATAGTTGCGACTGTCGTTATACGCTCACCAAACTGAGTACGTAGCAGACCCAGCAGTTTCGGGTTCAAGCTCATTTTTCAATACCCCATGGGTGCATGCAGCAATCATGAACACCATGATGACCCAACGGCTGAGCATAAAGGTACAAGCATCCAGCCAGCTAAAGACCCAAAAACACTGTGAAACTCACACGTCTGTTGGCTTACTGAAAAATAGCTTATTTTCAAGGACCTGGTGAAGAGTAAGCATGAAACATGATCAGCTCTGATCAAACACCTTCATTAATCGTTCCCGGGCAGACGTACTGTTATCAGGGTCTATACCCTGCCTGACCATCGTATCACGCTGCTGTTGCTGAGCCGCTGCCTCAGCCTGTCGGGTGACCTCTTTGTTGCGACCATCTTCCAGACCTTTCAGGATGCTGGTTTCCAGGTCTTCCCCTTCCAGTACCCTATTGCAGAGAATCTCATAGTTCCGTTCAAAAACCGGAAAAGCTACCCGCTGCTCTTCACTACGCAGCATCATCCAGCCCGTTTCACGGGCAGCAAGATAGACAGCAATATGTGACCATGGGTAATCACGGCTCTGTTTTGGGGCATAACAGGCTTCATAATACGCTTGCAAGGGTTCTTTCAATCCCACTTCGTCGTAGCGCAGCTTGCACAGCTCACGAATATCACTCAAGTCTGGAAAGAACTTGGCCGTATCCAGTGCTTTTTTTGCCGCCATCAAAATACGACGAGGGCTGAATTCCTGAAGAGAGTTTTTCCAGACCCGCTTGGCGCGGATAATATCTTCGTGAGCCTGGAAAGCTCGCTTGAATTTCAGCGGGTAGGCATCTTCCAGCAGAGTAAACACTGCATTGATAGCATCCACATGATCCGCCCCGGAGCGTGGTTGCTGCGAAGCGTTGCCAGAAGCTGCCTGATCATAAGCTGCAGGTGCTTGCTGAGCTAGGGACTGCTGATCACTCGTCGCCGTCTTCGAACTGGAAGCCGTCGTCCCAGCTCCGGTCTGTAAGTTTTTCAGCTGTTGATCGATGAGCTCTTTGCCCTGTTTCACTTTGGTTCCGCTTCCACTGGTAGATGACGTGGGACTTAAACTTATTTTGCCAGGCCTTACGCGCCTCACCGGTTTCATGCCAGTACAGTTTGAAATCGATCAGCTGTGTAACAATAAAGTCCAGCGGGATTCCCTGATGAGCCTGCAGAAACTCCAAAATCTCTCGAGACGGTGCAAAATCTTCCGGCAAGGGTTGAACCCGGGCGCCCTCACGAACCGCAGGCTGAGCCTCTATCTGGCCAAAAACAGGATGCTCTTCCTGTTTCCGGGTGTCTGGTTCAATTTCCCAGGGTAATGCGCCAGCATTGCGCCGGCGGATATAGTGTTTGTTCTCGTCAGTCATGTAATCAACAATACCTGCCTTCCCGGTTCTGGTCTAGCTTGACCAACGATGTAAGTCTATTTTTCAATACTGCTTTTACATACAGAAAAAATACACTTATCAGATAATAATATAGAAAAACATTGTCGTCAGCTGGGACTGAGAAGTTTGCTGCCGATGCCCGCTTATGACAATGAGTAAAGGACACAATATCCAGTAGCAGAGCATCATAGTCAATCCGTGAGCAGGGTATTCTAACAACGATCAACCCCAGACATAATTGCAATTCATTATTAAAAAGCAACTTTTACAGCCATAGCTTACAACTATAAGAATCAGTTAAAAAAATACGAATTTTGATTTCAAAATTAATTGAAAATACGGATAAAAAAATAGAGATAAATAGCCAATGCAGGAAACTTTCTATTGCTCTCAATGATCTGATGGAAAAGCGTTTTTTTATCAGGAGAGTCAGAATGGACCAGCTAGGCGGTTTTCATAATCCATTAATCACCACTACCCCGAGTCAGCAAGTTCATCCTGCTCCTCCGCCTTCTCAGAAAGCTTTATATAAAGGAATGGATACTGAAGTAACCTCTGGCAAACAAATTATTTCAGGTCTTTCAACACCATCCAGGGAAATACCGACTGAAACACCTCAAACCAGAGCTGCACAAATTTTTAAACCTCAGGAAAGCTATACCATACGTGCGGGACATGAAGGAGGACAAACTGAAAAAATAACAATAACACCCGAAATCCACGAAACAAGAGCAGCTCTTAGCGAGAGATTATCTAAAAAATATGGCGAAAGATTGGAATTATCAAGAGCTGAATGGGTCAGTGTTGATGAGGATACACAGCAGAAACCTGCGACAACATATACGTTACGCGCTAGCCGTGGTGAAGAAGAACCAGAAAGAAAACGCGATGCATCACTTGAAACCCAACAACGCCAGCGTGCCTTTGACGATAAAATAAGTATAAGCGTAGGTCACAAAGTTGAGCTACAGCACGCAAGCTGGGAAGCTGGCAAAGAAACTTCGCCTCTACGTATAGCCCAGCCTTTGGCTGAAAAGACAACGGAGAGAGAGACTGATGCCACAATACAGCTTGATCATCATACAATCCTAGACAAAGCAAAAGAGCAAATTCAGAAAGCCAGAGTAGATCTGGAGAATAAGCAAAAACTCCTCTCTACAATGTCCCACGGTGACATATCCACAGTTAACCGCCAGACTGAAGAAACGCCAGTAGATGAGGCAACTCCTGCCTCCCTTCAAAAGACGATACCTTCTGCAAAAAGTACAGATAGTCAGTCACATTCTTTTAGGGAACTCAGGGAGCAAGCTGACCAACAGGTAAAAGAAGGTCTCGCCGAACTTACAAAATTTAAAGCAGAACTTCAGGCACTAAAAGGCACTGGTGGTGCCGAAATTCATAGAGCTAAACTAGATTTCCCCCCACTACAATCGGCCCCCACTATCTTTAAAGAGTCAGGGCTCAAACTCGGTGATACCGACGGCACACTGAGTACTGGCCGACAGCTCCCTACCAACCTCCCACCGGCTCCCAGTGACCGCCCTTTGGATGATGGCACCACCCTGCATGACGACGATGACCGCCAGCTCTCCGATACCGAAGAACAGCTGAGTACCCGTGACCGGCAGTCTCCCAGCCAGTTGCCACCGGCTCCCGGTGACCGCCC
>NZ_JOJP01000001.1:1193824-2090367 GCF_000710775.1 Endozoicomonas elysicola | reverse complement strand
CCCTGCATGACGACGATGACCGCCAGCTCTCCGATACCGAAGAACAGCTGAGTACCCGTGACCGGCAGTCTCCCAGCCAGTTGCCACCGGCTCCCGGTGACCGCCCCCTGGATGACGGCACCACCCTGCATGACGACGATCGGCAACTCTCCGATACCGAAGAGCAGCTGAGTACCCGTGACCGGCAGTCTCCGTTCCCCGAGATCGCCCCTCTGGTTGAAGGCGAAGCTGCTGATGAGGAAATGGATATAAATGAACCATTAGTCAGCAGTAGCTCTGAAGAAAAGCTCGATTCAATCGAAGATGGTGTAAATCAGGCTAAAAGCGAACTCGGTTCAATGGAGAGTAGACTTCAAGAATTACGCCAGCAACAGACCAGACTGCATAGCGAGAGTACTTCAGATGATGTTACTACCCATCAGCGTAGAGACTCTTCATCATCGTCCTCTGAAACAAGAGGAATTTACGACCTTGCAGCTGCTTCAACTGAGCCAACAAACATCCAAGAGTTTGTGAAAGAGCAACATCAATCCGGTTCTACAGTTATAAACAGTGATGATAGCGATCATTTCGAGGATGAAAATCTTCAGGACTATGGTGAAGACCTTAGGGGTGAATTAAGCTCCATGCAAAGAGTGCTTGAACCTCAAAGGTATGCTCTGAGTACTGCTGATAATTCCCTGAGCATGAGCCTTACCGGGGAAGAGTCTCTGCCAACCGACGTAGTCCCACGCTCAACACCGAGTGTCACACAAACAGTGATTGACAGTAGTGAAAAGAAAAGGAGTGAACCAGAGCCGGGAGTAACCTCTGGGGGAGATAAAAGAACAGTTGATGAGAAGGAGCAATTTATTGAACGAACAGAACAACAGCTCGAGAAACAACCTGCCAGCCAGTTTGTTTCTCGGACTATACAGTTCGCTCGAACATCACAAAGTAAAAATGATGCACAGCTTTCTTCTGAAGTAGACCCGATGGGTGGCACAGAACAGAGAACTGAAGACACACTTGCCACAGGGGATAGTTCATTAGAAGCACTGTTTGCAAACAAAGGGCAAGACAGAGTTACAGATGATACTGTAGATTCTGTTTCACAAGAATTAAGGGATAAGGCTCAATCTGAAACTTCAGCAAGCACAACATTAAAACACAGAGAAGTCATTACACGCGTAACATCTGATCCCGTAAAGAGAGCAGCAATCCTTGAACAAGGTCAGGAGGTTCCAGAAGATTTTTCAGATCGAGTAGTTCATCCTGATGGAAGGGTAAGTGTTCTGACCATTCGTGAAGAGTATGTGGAAACTGAAGAAACGACAATCATAGAAACAATTACCGATGAGCAGGCTCTTGAAGATGTTCGGTCAGAGGCTGACCAGGTCAAACCTAAAACGCATGAAACAACAGCAACAGGCGATACTGAGATAAAAACCAGTGAGAGTGAACGCGATTCAGGTACAACACCTATGAGCGATGAGGAAATGAATCGTTTATCTCTTGAGATGCAAAAACAAACTTATGTATCCAGTACTGAGAGATTCATGAGTTCACCACTGACGGTGTCTGTTCCACTGGGCAAACAGAGCTTAACCGCTACGCCTGCGGTGACTCAGCAAGGTGGTCAAACTGAAATTCAGGAAAGTGAGCAAAAAGAAGGCTCAAACCAGCCCACTGACCTCAGTGCACGTGAAAAGAGTAACGAGCAAATAGCCGTTGAATTAAGAGTGCTCAGAGAACAATATCCACCAACTGAGCTTGACCCAGCATCCGTTAAGGAGTCAACACGGTACCGAACTGAAATTAAACTTACTACATCTTCCCCTCAGGCAAGCAGCGAGTTAACGCCTGAACATTCGGAGAGGGCTATAACTGAGAAAACGTGGGAAACAACGTTTAAGAAAGATGATAAAGTTGCAGAAGCGAACAAGTCTGGGTTCGCAATATATGATTATTACCGTGAATCTCTCTCCAAAACTCGGGAGCAAGACCTTAAAGGGGAGGCTATTGGCGGTGAAATGGAGCGCAAAGATTCTGACTATACCCAAATAGTTGAAGTAAATGAGCCTACAAGTTCAGCAGAAACCACTCGTATTCGCACCGTTACAATTAAGCTTGGTGATAAAAAGGAACCTTATAAACACATTGATTTTCCTGAAGGTAAGACCCTAAAAGAGATAGAGGAAGGTGTTACTAAAGAAATCAATAGCATTAGATCCGACGTACTCAAGCGCTGGCAAAAATTGAGTATTGAGGTAAATTCAAGGCTGAAAGGGGCTAGCGAAGATGATCCTACGCTGACTGTTTCATATGAAGCGGAGAGAGCATCAGTATATAGAGCCAGATCCAGTGCTGATGAACCTGCACAAATAGCAAGAAGCCTAATTACCTCACTTAGAGAATCAGAAGGAGAAGCAGCAGTCCATGCAGGGGAAGGGGAGGATCCAGAAACAACCAGTCTTTAAATATAATTCCTAAAACCTCTGATAAGGGTAAAAAGCGGGACTGTTCCGAATAGGCTTTCCTATGGACAGTTTGTATAATGGCGCATTCCCGTTTTTTTACCCGACCGTCAAGACAGAATCGAATGAGCCAACGCAAAATACTTGTCACCAGTGCCCTGCCTTATGCCAACGGCCCATTGCATATGGGCCATCTGGTGGAATACATCCAGACTGATATCTGGGTTCGTTTCCAAAAGCTTTTTGGAAATCAGTGCACCTATGTCTGCGCTGACGATGCCCATGGCACCGCCATCAGCCTTCATGCCGAGAAGCAAGGCATCACGCCTGAAGAGTCCGTGGCCCGTATTAACATTGAGCGGGTTCGGGATTTTGGTGAGTTTTATGTGGAATTTGATAATTACCACTCCACCCACTCACAAGAGAACCGCAAACTCTCTGAAGCCATCTACCTGGCCCTGAAAGAAAAAGGCCATATTGTTAGCCGCAACATTGTCCAGGCTTACGACCCGGAAAAGAAAATGTTTCTGGCGGATCGCTATATCAAGGGTGACTGCCCCAAGTGTGGAGCCCATGACCAGTACGGTGATAACTGTGAAGCATGTGGTGCTACCTATTCTCCAGCGGATTTGAAAAATGCCCGCTCTGCTATTTCTGGAGCAGCTCCTGTTGAGAAAGAGAGTGAGCATTTTTTCTTCAAACTTTCTGATTTTGATGCCTTCCTGAAGCAGTGGACCCGTTCGGGTACCCTCTCTAACGAGATTGCCAACAAGCTGGCAGAGTGGCTGGATGTGGGCCTGCAGGACTGGGATATCTCCCGTGACGCACCTTACTTCGGCTTTGAGATTCCCGGTGAACCCGGTAAATATTTCTACGTCTGGCTGGATGCGCCAATTGGCTACATGGCCGCTTTTGAGAACCTGTGCCAGCGCCGTGATGACCTGAGTTTTGATGAATATTGGAATAAAGACAGCCAGTGTGAAGTACACCACTTCATTGGCAAGGACATCGTTAACTTCCACTGCCTGTTCTGGCCAGCCATGTTACACGGTGCCAACTACCGGACGCCGACCCGTGTCAATGTACACGGATATCTGACTGTAAATGGCGAGAAGATGTCCAAGTCCCGTGGCACGTTTATCACTGCCCGCACTTTCCTGGAGCATCTCGACCCGGAATATCTGCGCTATTACTACGCCGCCAAACTATCCAGTCGTATTGATGACCTGGACCTGAATACCGATGATTTCATCCAGCGAGTGAACTCGGACCTGGTGGGCAAGGTGGTGAATATTGCCAGCCGGAATGCAGGTTTTATCAAGAAACGCTTTGATGGGAAGCTCTCTGCCAATAATATTGCGCCTGAATTGACCACAGAGTTCCAGGAAGCAGCCAGTCGAATTGCTGACTGCTATGAAGGTCGTGAGTTTGGCAAAGCCATGCGAGAGATCATGGCCCTAGCAGATAAAGCCAATGCCTGGATTGATGAAGTGAAGCCCTGGGTGGTTGCCAAAGAAGAAGGCAAGGATCAGGAGCTGCACGACATCTGCAGCACAGGTATCAACCTGTTCCGCTTACTGATGATCTACCTGAAGCCGGTGCTGCCAGCCATGGCAGTGAAAGCCGAAGCGTTTCTTAATGTAACGCCGTTGAACTGGCAGGACAGCCAAGCTTTGCTGCTGGATCACAGCGTCAACAAGTTTGAACCGTTGATGACCCGCGTGGAAGCCGATAAAGTAGCGGCTATGATTGAAGCCAGCAAGGAGGTGCTCGCCCAGATGGAATCATCCAATAAAAATGAAGGTAATTCGCCCACCTCTTCTGGAGAGTGGTTGGAAAAAGACCCCATTGCCGATGAAGTTGCGTTTGATGATTTCGCCAAGGTGGATCTGCGTATCGCAAAGATCGTGAATGCCGAACTGGTCGAAGGTGCAGGTAAGCTGCTGCGCCTGACTCTGGACATTGGTGAAGCGGAACCTCGTAATGTATTTGCCGGCATCAAGTCTGCCTATGCCCCGGAAGCACTGGTTGGCAAACATACGGTCATGGTCGCTAACCTCGCGCCCCGTAAAATGAAGTTCGGTGTCAGCGAAGGCATGGTGCTGGCGGCAGGACCGGGCGGCAAGGACCTGTGGATTCTTGAGCCCCACGAAGGTGCCCAGCCAGGCATGCGCGTGATGTAATAACTCCCCCATAAAAAAGCCCCTTCACCGGGGCTTTTTTATTTTGTCTCCAGAACGATCAGACTGAATCAATTTCATCCTGCGTCAGATACCGCCACTCTCCGGGCCTAAGAGACGAATCAAGCCCTATAACGCCTACCTGCTCACGATGCAGGCCAATCACCTTATTACCAATGGCAGCAAACATACGTTTTACCTGATGATATTTACCTTCAGTAATGGTCAGCAAAACCTCTGTGGGTGAAAGAATCTCCAGAAGTGCAGGCTTGGTCAGCGACTTCTCCCCTTTCAGCTCAATGCCAGTGGCAAATAGCTCAATCAGCTCTGCGGCCTGAGCCTCTGGTAGAGGATCAGCCAACTGTACACGGTAGCGCTTACCACAGACCTTAACGGGTGACGTCAGTCGGTGGGACCATTGTCCATCATCCGTAATCAGCACCAGACCGGTGGTATCCGCATCCAGCCGACCGGCAATATGCAGTGAGAAGGCTTTGGGAATATCCAGTAAAGAGAGCACCGATGGATATATCTCATCCACATTAGAGCAGAGGGTATCTTTCGGTTTGTTGAGCATGATATAGCGAAGCCCACGGGCCTTAACCAGCTCTCCCAGCAGGCGGACTTCACAGTCATCTGACACCTTGAAAGCACTGTTTTTTACCACAATACCGTCACAGGTGACTTCTCCACGATGCAAACACTTTTTTGCATTGGCACGGGAGAGCTCGGTACTTTCGCAGAGGTATTTATCCAGACGCATAGAGACAGCTTTGTGTGAAAAGTGCAGATAGTAATACCAAATTTAAAGAACAACTACTTAAAAAAACCAATAAGACTTCCTGATTATCACTTAATGTTCTGCCAATATAGAGGCAGATACCTTGAACCTGATGCAGCATAGCAATTTCAAGCATCTATCGTTCCTGCAACAATTTTATCTACAAGGGTTCCTCTCTACGATGCTTAAGCAGAGAGATGATCAGCTAAAACTTAGCAGGAATGATTAAGCTGTAATGAGAGCTGGCACCTTTTTATTAAGGTGATTACCAAGTTTATCATCATATATAATGATAAACCGAATATAAAAAACCATACTGCCAAGCGATTATAGTGCCTTGATAATATGACTTCTTTAAAAAAACATAAGCCACATTTAAAAATTAATTTGGCTTATGCTTTATGATCATCAGGGATTAAATCCTCAATTCTCTAAATGGATCTTTCCAAAATAGGCTTAGAATTAATATCTCCCTCTTGCTCTGCTGGTTTCAACAATTTGACTGGGCTGCTAAGAGCTGTAACTTTTATCCTTCCGAAATAACTTCCAGAACTCACCTGCCCCAAGAGAACCAACTCAGAGCCAAGCTTCTTTATTTCAGATACTTCATCCCTTTTAGTTAGTTGAGGTAGAATTTCATCTAGCCTAAGCCTTACATCTCTATCTTCAACTCCTTTTGATTCATCGTGATCTAGATCACTATTTTAAAATAGGCCTCATACAGCTGGGGATTATTAATTTTCACAGCCTGATAAAAGTGAAATATATCTTTACAAACATTAGTATTTTCTAAATTTCGTTACAACGATCCAGAATCAACAGTTAATAAATCATGCGAGATAGAACAGCCAACCGAATTCGTCACCTAACTTAACCTCAAACATATTTATACCTAATTCTTAAATAATCCGTTCAATTCAGAATGACCGAAATGAAAAAATTTATGCCATCTCATTGATAAAACACGTTGATATTCTCAAAGTTCATCACCCCACAGGGAAAATTAACTTTTGGATTAAATATGAAAAGCTGCCATATACTCACCACGAAGGGGACCCTTAAATAATAAATATTGGCTTTTCATATAATCAGTCATAGAATGCACCACCATTTACCCCTTTCCACATAAAATCGTATTTCCCCCCTATGGTCGAGGAACTTCCCATTGCTATTTTCTGAACTGGCCCTGCATGAACGGGTGCAAAAAGCCCTGACTGAACTGGGTTTCGATAAAGCCACGCCAGTTCAGGAGAAAACCCTGCCACTGGCCATGGCTGGTAAAGATCTAATGGTCAGTGCCGAAACAGGCAGCGGCAAAACAGCGGCCTTTCTGCTGCCCATGCTCAATCATATGCACAGCCACCCTGCTCCTCATTCAGCCACCCGTGCACTGATTCTCGTACCTACTCGAGAACTCGCCCTGCAGGTTTTCCAGATGTGTGAAAAACTGGCTCAATATACCTACATCAAAGCGGGCCTTATTATGGGTGGCGAAGACTTCCGCCATCAGATCAACACACTGCGGAAAAACCCGGAAATCCTGATTGCAACACCAGGTCGCCTGATCGAACACATGGAAAACAATAACCATGACTTCAGCGACCTGGAGTATCTGATACTGGACGAAGCGGACCGAATGCTGGACATGGGATTTGGTGCCGACGTTCTGACCATTACCAATGACTGCCGTAAAGAACGCCAGACACTGTTGTTTTCTGCCACGCTGACCGGCAACCAACTGGGCAAAATGGCAGAAGAAGTACTCAACGACCCAACCCGGATAACCCTGAAAACCGCCCGGGATAAACATGAGAATATCCACCAGCAGATTCTACTGGCAGATGATACGGCTCATAAAGAAAAACTGCTGATCTGGCTGCTGGAAAATGAAACCTACGAAAAGGCACTGATTTTCACCAACACCAGAGCCCAGGCCAATACCTTCATCGGAAAAATCCGGGTCAAAGGGCTGAGGGCGGGTATCTTGCACGGTGACATGGATCAGCGTGAGCGCAAGCATGTTATGCGTCTTCTGACGGATGGCGCTATCAACATTCTGATTGCCACTGATGTTGCCGCCCGTGGGCTTGATATCAAAGGCGTACAGCTGGTGATCAACCTGGAAATGGCCCGTAACGGCGACGACTATGTACACCGCATTGGTCGCACCGGTCGTGGTGGAGAACAGGGTCTGGCCATTTCCCTGATCGGGCCGGATGAATGGAACCGGATGTCCAGCATCGAGCGCTACCTTAAACTGCGATTTGAAAAGCGCACCATCAAAGAACTTATTGGCAGTTACAAAGGTCCCAAGAAGCTGAAAAGCTCTGGCAAAGCCGCCGGTAAGAAAAAATCAGACAAAAAAAACCCGGCTAAAAAAGGCGCCAGTGAGAAACAGCGTCACCGGGTTAAAAAGAACGTAGGTAAACGCCGTACATCGGCTGACGCCCCTCAGCCTTCGACCACCACACACGTAACCACAGCAGCGATTGATTCTGGTTTCGAACCACCCAAGCGCAGGAAGTAATATTTAACATGAGTAACAACACCCCTTTTTCCGCTCTTGGGCTGGATGAATCACTGCTTCAGGCTGTCCATGAGGCAGGCTATCAACAACCCACCCCAATTCAGGCAAAAGCCATCCCCATGGCCTTGACTGGTCGTGACCTGATGGCATCGGCTCAGACGGGTACCGGTAAAACGGCTGGATTTACCTTACCTATTCTCCACCGTCTTGCCCATATGCGTGCCAGTAAAGCTATTCGTGCACTGGTACTGGTGCCTACCCGTGAATTGGCTATTCAGGTTCATAGCAGCTTCCAAACCTACGGCAAACATACTTCCGTTAAAGCCGCAGCCATTTATGGAGGTGTGGATTTTGACGAACAACTTCAGCTTCTGAATGAAGGGGTTGATGTACTGGTTGCTACGCCGGGTCGTTTGCTTGATCTGATCAATAGAAAACATATTGGTCTGGAGAGTTTGCGAATTCTGGTACTGGATGAAGCGGATCGAATGCTGGATCTGGGTTTCCGGGAAGATATTGAACGTATTTTGAAAACCGCACCCGTAAAGCGCCAGAACCTGCTGTTCTCCGCCACCTTCTCAAAAGATATTAAACAGCTGGCTCATGATTTCATGCGCCACCCGGTAAAAGTTGAACTGGAAAACCCGAATTCTGCAGCCAAAACGGTCTTGCAATCCTTCTATCCCGTCGACCAGCAGGATAAACCAGAGATTCTCAGCTACTTGATTAATGGCGGTGGATGGAAAAAAGCCCTGGTTTTTGTCCGCACCAAGAAAGCGGCCAACAGAATTGCTGAATTACTGGAAGAAGATGGCATCAATGCCCAGGCCATTCACAGCGATAAAAGTCAGTACCTGCGTATTCGTACGCTGGAAGATTTTAAAGACAATTACTTCAATGTTCTGGTCGCTACAGATGTTGCCGCTCGTGGACTGGATATTGAGCAGCTACCGCTGGTCATCAATTATGACCTGCCTAAAGTGCCACAGGACTATGTTCACCGCATTGGTCGGACCGGTCGTGCTGGACAAGCTGGCCGAGCTATTTCCCTCGTCAACCCGGAAGAAAAGAAGTTACTGACCAGCATCCAGCAACTGATTAAAAAGCCACTGGAAATTGAGCCTCTTCCTTACTTTGAAAATGGCGAAGTGCGGGCAGCGGATATCACTGAACCTCTCAGTAATACCCGAAAAAAGCGGTCAAAACCTGACCTCAAAGCTGGAAAGCCTGCTATAAAAACATTTAGAAAGAGTCAGACAGGAAAACGCCCTGGCTCTGCAAAAGAAAGCAGCAAAGACAGTGGGAAAGAGAGAGCCAGAAAACCTTTTGGTGCTGCCGCCAAAGGAAAACAAAGGCCTTCAACTTTCTCTGGAAAAAAACGCAAGTCTTGAGTCGCGTTTGTAAGGCTGTCCGGGGGGCAGCCTTACAAGTTTTACGTAGCTCCTGAAAAATGAGTGATAAGGTCGCATACGATGGAAGATGTCATTGATGAACTTCGAGAACGGGCTCTGGATGTTGCTGTTCCTCTGGAGCTACCCGATGAAGACCAACTGGTTGAGGTAGAAGAGCAAATCCTGATCTCACTGCCCTATGAGCTCAGAGAGTTTCTGCTTCAAGTCAGTGATGTTATTTATGGCTCAATTGAGCCCGTAACAGTCACCGATCCACACTCTCACACCTACCTTCCAGAAGTGGCTGCCAACGCCTGGGCTGAGGGACTGCCCAGAGAATTAATTCCTATCTGTGAACATAATGGCGAATACTATGGTATTTCAGAAGAAGGCGAGGTCGTTCGCTGGGCTGATGGTGAAGTAACTGACGACAGCTGGCCTTCTATCTGGCTCTGGGTCAGGGATGTGTGGATGGAAAGCTGATAGTCCAGACAAAAGCCTTAAATCCCGATTTATATCATCCACTGTCATTCCCGCAAAGACGGTTGTTCCAAAACCCTCCGAAAACCTCGTTCGCACGCTTTGCGTGGGAACGAGGGCAAAACGTAATCTGCTAACGACCTACGCCGAGATCGTCCTTCAAACCAGCTCCCTGCTACCACAGGCTGGCATGGATGCAGGTTCCGGTTCAGCATCAACCAGCCTGTGATTAAACGACTCTTTCGTCAATAACCCAGCCACCGCACCCACTAAAACAGCAAAGACAATTAACATCATGGAGGACTGGAAATCCGCAAGGGATGGATTGCCAGCATCAATGCCTCCGGTGCCCGCCAGAAATGCCCAGAACCCAGTACCGGAGAGTGCCAATCCGGGCGCAGCCATCAATACGCCAGTCCAGAAAAACTGCATGGTATTCACATGAGAACTGGCCGCGCCAATCAGTTTCGCAGGAACCAGAGCCAGGGCAATGGGAAAATTCATGGCCGTACCGGCAGAAAAGAAACCGATAATAAAAAAGGTCATTGAGCCAGCAGACTCAGGTCTGGTGATCAGATACAGTAATGACAACGCATGACAGATGGCTGAAATCACAGTGATGGGACGATTCATCCGGATTCGTTCAGAGAGCCACACCCAGAAAGGGCAGCCAAACAACATCCCGACAAAGGCAAAAGATGAAATAGCCACAGCCTCAGGCTGAGACATTCCAACTTTAGTTAAAAAAATGGGACCCCATACCAGGCACACGGCCATATGTGCGCCGAAAATCATGCCAGCATGAATGGTGTTTAACCACAAGCGGGGCCTGATCATGACACGCCCCATACACAGGGCCACCTGTGACACCAGTTTTTTTAACCCTGGCCAGACAATAGGCTCGCTGTTTTCCAGCCTTGGTTCGCGGATAAAGATAAACATAAGAACAGAAACGACCGTAATCAAAACCACTAAACCATTTAAACTTGCAGACCATCCGAAGGTTTCAACGGTATAGCGAATGGCATTCTGATTAAAATACGAACCAATGGCACCCACTGCCTGAACCAGACTAAACATGATTCCAAAACGTTTTAAACCAAACCATTTTCCTCCGACAACACCGGCACCAACAAATCCAAAAGCACCTCCAATCGCCAGCATTAAATTAGCCAGAACCAACATTTCAAAAGAAGAAGCATTAGCAAATGCAAGCCCACCCAGAACCGTGAAAACACTCACAATAGGAAGAATACGAACACCAAGATGGTCAAGAAGTGATCCGGAAAACAGCTGTACACCGGCAACAGCCCAAGTGTAAGTAGAAGCGATGATACCGACCTGGGCTAAGGACAAGCCCAGGTCTTTGGCAATAAAGGTACTGGTTACTCCATATGCGATTGATATTGCAAAGCAGGTAATCACGTAGAGGGTTGTAACGCTCCATATTATCCACGCCCTCAGGCCACCCAGATTATCCAATTTACCCATGTGACCTTCCCCTTTTAGGACTTCATGCACGTATAGGAAACAGACAAACAAATAGGATATTTAGGAAAAACCTTGAATCGTTTTTAAATAACTTACAACCACTGATCCATATTAAAATGATTTAACGCAAAAAAATAATGGCAAATCAACAAATCAATTTACTCTCAACAAAAAATGAAATAGAGAAAAACTGATTAATACCTGACCTATTATTTTTCTTTAATTAATTTAAATAAAACAATAATTATTGATGGCATTTTTATCAAAGTTATTATTAATCATATAACTGGCTGTAAAACAGAAATAAAATATAAAAAACATAACTATCATAATGAGAATATACAGAGTCACTTCAGCAAGAGTCGATTAAAAGTAATTTTGTATTAAAATAGTACGGATAATGAGTACCCTGTATATAGAGACCCTATGAAACGAATCCTGATTATTATGGCCATGGAAGCCGAGGCCAAACCAGTTATAGAGAAGCTTGGACTAACAGCCCTGGCAGACAGTCACACGCTTCGGGGTAATTTCCCGCGCTTTCAAGGTGAGTTTGAGGGTAAAGAGATCATCATCTCACTCAATGGGAAATCCAGTGAGTATGGTGTCGATAGAATAGGCACCGAGTTTGCTGCTCTGAATACTCAATCCGCCATTCTTGAGTTTGCTCCGGATCTGATCATTAATGCGGGAACCTGTGGTGCTTTTTCAGCCGATGCTGACATCGCGGATATCATCACTTCCGACCAGCCCGTGGTGTATCATGACCACCGGGTGCCTATGGAAGGGTTTTCGGAGTTTGCAACCGGCCATCATCCTGTCACGTACAAACCTGACTATTTTCAGGGCGTTGCCCATAAACTGGGGGTGGTAACGACCGGTAATTCGCTGGACATGCCAGAAGTCGACCGACAAATCATTGAGCAGAACCGGGGCATGGCAAAAGAGATGGAGTGTGCTTCGGTTGCAGCAGTGGCCAGTCTTTATGGTATTGATTTCTTCCCAATCAAATCGGTTACTGACCATGTCGATATTGAGCTGGATAATGTAGAACAGTTTTTGGAGAATCTCAATCGGGCCAGTCTCAAGCTGAGTGAAACGCTGATCAAAGTATTAACCAATATCGATTAGTACAGGGGAAAACTGATTTGATGCAGTAACATCTGCATCAAATCCTCCCCTTAAAATGAAACTTAACTGAATACTCTCTTCACTTTGTGTGAAAAAATTGGGTAGAAAAAATTTCTTTCAACCACACAGCAGCAGGTCCAAGCTGCGCTCTTACGTTCCATAACAGGTCTACCCCCACCTCCCATTTCGTATAAGGGTAAGACTCCAATGGCAGTTCTACCATCTGCCCTCTGGCAACATAGTCATTAACAATCGGCCTGGGCAGGATGGACCAGCCAAACCCCGCCAGTGTCATTTGGATCAACGTAGTGTAGTTATCAATATAAATGCGCTGGGAAGAGCGAAGGTATTCTGAGGTAATCAGATTATCGCCGTGGGGACTGAACACCAGCTGACGATAATTACTTAAGTCTGCAAAAGAGATTGACGACAGTTGACTCAGTGGGTGATGAATATGGGCAACTTCCGCTATTTGTAATGTCCCCAGCCGACAAAAACCAATATCGGTGGGATAATTCGGAAGCGTAATCAACAGAGCCAGCTTTACCCTCCCATTGTGGAGACTGGTCAAAGCATCATTCAGGTTCATGCTTTCAATGTGAAGGTTTACGTAAGGAAACTGCTCACAGAATGCCCGAACCGTCGGTGCAACGAGTGTATAAGGGATTGCAGGATCAATAATAATGGACAGGTTATCTTCAATCTCTGCAGCACAGGCATTTAACTTGCCTTCAAGGTTATTAGCCTGACTGATGATATTGTTGATGTGCTTCAATAAGTCCTGACCAACCGATGTCAGAGCCAGAAACTTACTACCCCGCTCAAAAAGAACAACCCCCGCTTCCCGTTCAATATTGCAGATCGTCGACGATACGGTTGACTGGGCCTTTCCCAGCCTTCTGGCTGCCGCTGAAAAGGAGCCACATTCTGCCGCTGTTTTTATGATTAACAGCTGATCCAGCGTCAATGCCATTTCTTTTCCCCAGCCGTTAGGAGTGGCTATACCCAAAGGATTTCAAGTTGCTACGCGCCGACAGACAAGTAAGCGAGGCCCCGTGAGCTCACAAACCGTAAGTGATCGGGATGAGCGAACGTAGCCAACAAAGTAGCAACTTGAAAGGCGACGGGTATATCAGCACATTGGTTTTAAAGGTCTGGCTGGCAAGAATAGTGGGTTATCAATACCGTTACTCTGACGTACGTCAGTTGCTGCAATGCCCCTTTTACCCATGCACAGCGCATGAGGAAAAGGGACAGCGATTGAGCCGGAATATATCCCAGTTTAGAGATCAGCCACTAACGGCGCACTGTGATTCGCTGACTGTCGGAAAATATTAAAGAGGTAGTTCAGCAGCAAGGCCGAAACACCTGCCAGAGTGATTGGGTTGTTCAGCAACATTTGTAAGCTGCCAGGCAGGAAGTTAAAGAAAATCGGGTTGGTAATGGAGAGCATGGCCAAACCCAGACTGATAGAAACAATCAGAAGGTTGCTTTTATTGTCCATATCCACCTGACCAAGGATTTTCAGACCGGTACAGGCAATGCTGCCAAACAATACCATGGATGCACCTCCCAGCACCGGCAGAGGGACACAGGCCGCCAGGGCAGAAAGCTTGGGAAAGATACCCAGCACAATCAGGAAAACACCGCATAATGCCACCACCCAGCGACTGCGCACACCAGAAACCCTCAAGACCCCGGTATTTTGTGAATAGGTCGTGTAGGGGAAGGAGCACATAATCCCGCCAAGCATCGTGCCAAGGCCTTCTGCCCTGAGGCCCGCTGCAATATTTTCAGGTCCCACCTGTTTTTCGCAAACTTCTCCAATGGCAATATACCCCCCGGTGGATTCAATCATGGTCACCAGCATTGCCAGTAACATACTGATAATGGCGGCCAGCTTGAATTCCGGTAACCCAAGGGCAAACGGGGTCACAATACCAAACCATTCTGCACTGGCGACGCCGTCAAAGCTGATTTTTCTCATCAGAAACGCCAGAATCGAGCCGGCAATCACACCGATCAGAATGGCAACACGTGGCAACGCACCTTTGCCCCACATCATGATGGTGGCAACCAGTATCATGCTGAATGCTGCCAGCACAAAATCGTCCATGGCAACCTCCTGAGCACCGGAACCTTTTCCCCCTCCCACCCACATGGCGGCAATGGGCAACAGGGATACCCCAAGCACCGTGATCAGTGTGCCGGTCACCACGGGAGGAAAGAAGCGCAATAACTGGCTCCAGTATCCCGCAATCAGAAAGGTAAAGGCACCTGCAGCAATGGTTGCCCCGAACATGGCATTAAAACCATAACTGGAGCCGATCATGATCAAGGCAGGAATAGTGACGACCGTGGTACCCTGAACAACCGGGAGACGGATGCCAATATGGTTTCTGGCAACACCAATACCAAGGCATTGAATAATGGTGCAGATACCACTGGTTACAAGACAGGCACTGATCATAAAGACCACCTCACTGGAGGACCAGCCCAGTGCGCCGGCAATGACCATGGGGGTCACCACCAGACTGGCATATGCAGCCAGCAAATGCTGGATAGCCAGTGCCGTCGATGGGCCAGGGGGTAGCATTTGTTCTACAGGGCGTACTGCCTCTTGCTTACTCACTCTCTGTCTAAACATGCTTGTTCTCTCTTATGAGCGTATTTATACGTCACCACTGGAGATGCAATAGCCAGACACTTCCCCAGTGGATGCAATCACCACTTCAGACCCAGGAGGCTGACCGAGGATAGACTGCCCTACCGGCAACTGCTCCTGCGTTGCTCTAGCTCCTGCATCCATGCAGTCGTGCGGTGGCAGCACATTGGTCTAAAAAATCCTTTTTCTGCCATCCTCGCTACGGGCGCTATTCTCGGACGGCCTCCTAAAGGCTTCGGGCTTTCAGTGCCAGTGCACGCTTTCTCAGCTCAGTCATTACCTCCTGCTCATTGATCCCGACGACCTGTTTATTTTCCATCAGGATCTGGCCATCAACGATGGTGTGCACGACGTCATCTGCACGGCTGGAATAGACAAGGGCAGCTTCCGGGTTGTAGACCGGGGTGGTATGTGGGCGATGAATATCCACCACAATCATATCTGCCGCCTGACCTTCGGCCAGATAGCCGGTCTCATTTCGATTCATGGCAATGGCAGACTGACAGGTCGCCATTTCCAGCATCTGCTGCAGTGGCAGTAACTCTGGGTTGGTGTTGTTATTTTTATGAATAATGGCCGCGAACTTCATTTCCTGGAACATATCCAGCGTGTTATGGCTGGCAGGACCATCGGTCGCCAGGCCAATCTGGACACCGGCTTCCAGCATCTCCCTGATGGGCATATTTCCTGAACAGAGTTTGGCATTGCTGATCGGGCAGTGAGCGACATGCGCGCCAGTATCAGCCAGCAGCCGTATATCCTCGGCATTGAGTTTTGTGCAATGCGCCAGGGTCACATCAGGACCCAGAACGCCAAGCGATGCAAGCCACTGGGTAGGCGTTGTGCCGTAATTTTCTCCGACAAACTTCAGCTCCTGAACCCCTTCAGCCAGATGAGTATGAATTGGAACATTCAACTCATCAGCCACTTTCCGGTTCAGACGCCACATCTTCTCGGTGCAGGAGTAGGTGGCATGCGGGGATAGCGCCAGCTCCAGCCGTCCATCCTGGGAGCGGTGATGCAACTCAACCTTTTCGGCAAAAGTATCCAGTATCTTCCAGGAGCTTTCCGTGATGTCACTGTACAGGCCCCTGTCGGCAAATCCATAGCCAAGGGTTGCTCTCAGTGGCAGTGTCTTTAGGGCCTCAATCTGAGGCTCAACAATATAGGCATCAAAGTGTTCATTAAAACAGGTCATCCCGGAACGGGTCATCTCAATCAGTCCCGCCAGGCTCGCCCAGTAAAGAATTTCCGGATCAAAATTCTTTTTCATCTTCCACATAAACTGAAGCCATTCAAACAGCTTGGCATCTTCATTCAAGCCGCGGAGCAGGATATTAGAGGCGATGTGGGTATGACAGTTCACAAACCCGGGCATCACCACGTTACCGGCCACATCAATGACCCGGTTGGCCTGCCAGTTGCCCAGTGTCTCGGAAGCGCCAATGGCGGAAATTTTCTGACCGTTTATTAATACCGTTCCATTCTGGATCGGCTGCTGTCCGTTCATGGGCAGGACATAAGCCTGTGTGATGGCGATGTCTGCCTGCATTGGCTCAGTTAACATAGAATCCCCCGATACCACGTTGTTATTCAGCTTTATTGGAAAAGTCGGAAGGGATTATTGACGATATTTCTTGTGAAGATTTGATAGAACCTATCGGCTGGGCCGATAGGTTCACAGGCATGAGTTATTATGCGGTTGCCAGTCGAACCACAGGTCTGTCATCTATCGGCAAATGAATCAGTGCTGCCAGAAAGGCGAGCGCCACTGTAGACCACCAGATTGGTTCATAGGAGCCGGTAAAGTCGTAGATTCTTCCACCAGCCCAGGCGCCCAGGAAACTGCCCACCTGATGGGTAAAGAATACCAGCCCATACAATGTCGACATATAGCGGGAACCAAAGATCTGTCGAACCAGCCCGGAGGTCAGTGGCACCGTGCCCAACCAGCAGAAGCCAATCGCTGCACCAAATATAGCGGCGGTATCCACCGTTACCGGCAGAACAACAAAGGCTCCAATCACCAGCGTACGCATCAGATACAGTGCTGACATCACATGTCGTTTACTGAAACGATCACCCATCACACCCCAGAAGTAAGAACCGAAAATATTGAAGATGCCAACATAAGCCAGCGCCATGGCGGCACTGGAAGCCGGCAGGTGTTTGTCGGCCAGATAGCTGGGCAGATGTGTGGCAATAAACATCACATGGAAACCACAGACAAAGAAGCCGGCATGTATCAGCCAGTAGCCTCTGTGGGCAAACGCTTCTTTCAGTGCCTGCTTCAGCGTTTGCTCAGGCTGTGCTGATTGAGTCGACGTCTGCTGCCCTCTTGCCGTATTCATAAACAGGGCAAAAGCCACCATGATTGAGCAAAGTGCTGCAAACACCGCCAGCGCCTGCTGCCAGCCAAATTCACTCAGCAGGTACTGGGCACCCGGTATCATGGCAAACATACCGAACGAACCTGCTGCCGTCGTCAAACCAAATGCCTTGGCCGAGTGTTCTGCCGGAACCACCTTGGCAACGGCACCCAGCACAATCACATAACTGGTGGCACTCAGCCCAAGGCCAACCAGTGTCCCCAGGGAGAGGTAAAGAATGCCCGGAGCCGTTGCAATAGACGTCAGATAAAGTCCAAGCGCATAGGCAATCGCACCCAGGAAAACCACTCTTTTAGTACCAAAGCGATCCGCCGCCATACCAACAAAAGGTTGAAACAAGCCGAACATCAGATTTTGCAATGCAATGGCAAAACTGAAAAATTCCCGGCCGGTACCAAAATGCTCTGAAACCGGCAGCATGAAAATACCAAACGACTGACGTATGCCAAGGCAGATAATCAGAATCCCTATACCCAGCCATACTAGTAGGGGAAACCGGAAAATACTCATAAAGGTCTCAATATTCAGTAGTAAGGGAATCCAGCAATGCGTAAGAATCCCTGACAGTCAGTTTAAGGGTTGGATGAGGTATCTGAGTGCTGATGACAGCCAGAAGAAGCAGCCTGACCTGCCAGCAGATCAATCAGGCCGGGCGTGTTATGAACCACAAGCAGGGTTACGGCCAGCAGCAATGTCATACGACAGAGCTGAGCCCGGATGGATTGAGAGAACATGTTGGAATAGCCGGCAGCGATTAAAAAAGACGCGCAGTCTATCGCTACCGGTATGGGTAAACCATTGCGAATTGGCTCACCCGGGGATGTAGCATATACCTACCTGTGCTGACTGTTCGAGGTCAACGCATCTTAAACCCTTTTTTCTCCAGAAACTCTCTCATATGAGGTCGGGATTCTTTACCCAGCAAGGCTGACATCTCCTGGGACCAGACCCGATCCAGCTTACCTCCGGTTCGCCGCTGGTAATAAGTTCTCATGGTCTCATCGTATTCAGCCATTCGCTCAGCATTGACCGGCTGGTAATGCTCCTCCATCAGTATCGCATCCAACGGCAGCCTTGGCTTACACTCCGGATCCTGATCCGGGTAACCCAGGCAGAGCCCAAAGACGGGATAGACATTGTCCGGCAATGCCAGCAAATCGCTGACCTGTTGCGGGTCATTGCGCAGGGCTCCGATATAACAGATACCCAGCCCTTCTGACTCAGCAGCAACTACAACGTTCTGGGCAAACAGCGCAACGTCAACCGTGGCAATAATAAAATGCTCGGTCATACCGTCTGCCATGGTTTTGCCCGACTGTTCACAGCACCAGCCAGATCGGTTCAGGTCGGCACAGAACACCAGAAACTCGGCAGCTTCCTCCACATAGGCCTGCCCACCCGCCAGCTCAGCCATTGCTCTGCGGGTTTCAGGATTTCGAACCCGAATGACACTGACGCCCTGCAGGTTACTGGATGTGGCAGCGCTCTGCCCTGCGGTAATTAAGTCTCTTAACAAACTCTCTTCAACCGGCTGCTCAGTAAATTTGCGAATGGAGCGGTGTGATCGGAGCAGTTCAAGTACGGGTTGAGTCATGGTGTTATTCTTCATCCGGTCATTATTATTCTGCAATATCATAGCAGTGGCTCGATTTTTCAAGGCTTTAAGCCTCTGCTAGACTTCCCAGCCTGGCTCTGGATTTACGCTCCGGATCGCTGATTAAAGGACAATAAAGACAATGACTCACTCTCCAAAAGATGCTCAAACAGACGCCCACATTGTGGTCTGTGCCCTCTATAAATTCGTTACCCTGAAGAATTTCACCAGCCTGCGGGAACCCCTGCTCAGAACCATGGAAGCAAACCATGTCAGAGGAACGCTGCTGCTGGCTCAGGAAGGCATTAACGGCACCGTAGCCAGTACCCGGGAAGGCATTGATGCACTGCTGGCCTGGCTTAATCAGGATACCCGCCTGAACCCCATTGAATTCAAAGAATCCCTGAGCGCATCGATGCCTTTCAAAAGAACCAAGGTCAAACTCAAGAATGAGATTGTCACCATGGGAGTAGAAGGCATCGATCCTAAGCAAGTCGTGGGGACCTATGTCGACCCCAAAGACTGGAATAGCCTGATCAGTGATCCGGATGTCATTGTTGTGGATACCCGGAACGATTACGAAATACAGGTCGGGACCTTCAAGCACGCCATCAACCCAAAAACGGAGGCTTTCCGGCAGTTTCCGGAATACGTTGACACCAATCTGAATCCCGGGGCTCATAAAAAAGTGGCCATGTTCTGCACTGGCGGCATACGCTGCGAGAAGTCCACTGCCCTGCTCAAGGAAAAAGGCTTTGAAGAGGTTTACCACCTGAAAGGCGGCATCCTGAAATACCTGGAAGAAGTACCGAAGGCGGAGTCACTCTGGGAAGGCGAATGCTTTGTCTTTGATGACCGGGTGACAGTTAACCATGACCTTGAGCCGGGTTCCTACGACCAGTGCAACGCCTGTCGCCTGCCGATTACTGAAGCAGATAAACAAAGTGAAAAGTTTCAACAGGGGGTCAGCTGCCCACACTGTTTTGACAGGCTGACCGAAAAGCAGAAAGCGCGGTTTATGGAGCGTGAAAAGCAGATGCAGTTGGCCAGATCTCGAGGTGAAGCCCATATGGGGGAAGAGGTTGCCGAAACCGTTGTTCACCGTCGTCAGGTAAAGGAAGACGAACGCCGGCAACAGCAGCTGAAAACCCAGGCAGGCAAAACTGACTAGCTAAGCTATGGTTTAAGGGCAGCCACGAACTAAAAATACCACCCTCGTTGGGCAATGAAGAGGGTGATATTTTTTATCAACAGCTGACTTGAACGGAGAGTCACCATGGAACTCGAACACCCCGAGCATCTCAACCCTTTTATCCTTCTGGGTATCGTCAACGAAAAGCTAAGGCTTACCTGCAACTCGCTGGATCAGCTGGCCGATGAGATGGACATGAGCAAACAGGAAATCGAGAGCCAGCTTCATAAAATCCGTTTTCACTATCAGCCGCTCAATAATCAGTTTGTTCAAGACTAACAGATGCTCTTTAGAGCTTGTTGTTTGCCAATAAGCTCTTTCCTCTTTCCCAATATTGCGACTCCCCTATTCAACCTTCCCAAAAATATTACAAAAAAAGAAAGTTTGTAATATCTTTGGAGGATATAGAAACAATAAATAGAAAATACACTATCTGCATTACCTGATAGTTAGAGTTCCAGCCAATAATGAGCCCAAAGGCGCAGCAAACCTTTCACCATATACTGGATAGTGCCATGGCCTGCTATCTTGCAAAGGGGATTAACCGAACGACACTGGATGATGTTGCCAGAAAGGGTAATGTCAGTCGGACGACTCTCTACCGATATATAAAAAACGGTGACGACCTGTTACACCAGGTACTCATTCGAGATGCTGGTGAGCGTCTAACGGAATGTGAGCAGGCCATGCGTTACCACAACAACCTGGCCAGCACACTGGTAGACAGTATTCTTTTCTTTATGCGTGGCAGATCAAATCGTCCGGTCTTTCAACTCCTTTTTGAGAACCAACAGTCCGATGTAAACAGCAAACTCAGGCTGACACCGGACATGTTCCGACCAATGACAATAAAGATAATCGAGCCATTTTTTCAGCGTGAGCAAGATAAAAGCAACATCCGCCCCGATGTAACCCTTGAGATGGCCACTGAGTTGATTTGCCGGGTAACACTCTCTCTTATGACGTTTCCAGCGCAGTTCATTAATGATGAAAAAGCCCTGAGGCAATTCCTGGAAACCATGCTGGTGCCTGCAATAGTCAACAGAACCTAGGTTCTGTTGACATGAGGTTCCAAGCTCAGTGGTTCGTAAAGCCGTATTCCACGAGGCGGGCTGGTGAAGGTGTAGTGATTCTACATCAAACCAGCTCAACGAAGCTGGAAGGCGGCTTTACGAGCCACCCTACGGACTCAAGCCAGAATGCTTCTGCCGTTGTTGCAAGAACTTGAAAGACGTGAGTATTCCTGCGTCCTTGCGCCTAGCCAGAAGCATTCTGGCTTAAGCTGAGAAAGGAACCTCATGTCAACAGAACCTAAACAACACTAAAAAAAACACGGACAATACTATGAATAAAAAAACGCTCTATCTGATTTTCAATATCGCTGTTTGGACGCCGTGGGGATTAGCCTGCACACTGGCCCCCTTTCTGGTCACAGACATTATTGGCGTTAAAAGCCTGCACCCCAGCGGGGAAACGGATATGAGGGCCATGTACGGTGGCTTTCAGCTGGCCATGGGACTGATGGCCCTTCATGCACTTGTTAACCCACGCTTCTTTAAGTCGTTCGTCTATGCCCTGGGAGTTATTGGCTCCTGCCTTGCGCTCAGTCGAACCTACGGCCTGTTTATAGACGACAGTTTTACTACTTACACCCTGGGAGTACTGGGTTATGAATTATTTGCGGGAATATCAGGGCTGGTATGGCTTTACTCACTCTCGGGTCAAACCACCAGCAACAAAGCAAGCGGGCGATACCAAGCATCCAGTTGAAAACAGGTTGATCAAAGAAACAGGTTTTCCCGTTTCAACCAGTATCGATAATGCCATTTTTACAATAATAAAAGTCACACAGCATGAAATTAAATACGGTTTTGCTCACCTATCTGACACTTTGCTTATTGGTCAGTCCTTCTGGAACAGAGGCTAGCATTCCGAATGCTGTTGATGGTCCATTTCAACTCTCTGCCAGATCACCTATTGATGAAGCCTTCGACAGTGTCACCAGCGGTAATAATATTCAAGATGCCAGTGTAGATTGGATAAGCCAGATGCCTGAGGGTTTTCAGGCAAAACGAAATGCATCCTATCCATGGGCAACCACAACGTACGATGACCGGGAAGTCTGGGTTGGCACCATTTCACAGGGCTGGTGTGTCTGGCCGGTACAAAACCTGGATTACCCTTTTTATCTCAGTACCTACCAGAGCACATACACCGGTTGCTCACCGCAGAGCGTACTGTCCAGTCAATCACAGATCTACATCTATAACTTTGAACGCGGTACGCGTGAATTGGTGAATGAACATACATTAACCGCCGGAGGTGCGTTATTCAAAGAGGCTCTCGAGCCTCATGATGAAATGTCCTTCTTTTCCATCATGGGACTCCGCGCCGCTGGAACCTACAAAGACCTGGTATTTTTTGCCGGCCATCACCTGCATAAAGGTGGAGAGGGTTGGATCAGGCTGCTGGTCTTTAATGCCCGGGAACGTTCATTCCTTGGCTATCGGGATATCAAGGGAGATACAACACGACGTTTCAAGGTTCTTAAAGACGCGGATGGGAATGCTGGCTTTTACACCATTCTGGGTGCTGAAACCGGCATGACCCAGAATGGCAATGGGTCTACCGTGATGCTGCGCTGGGTTGGCACACCTGAAGACCCATTCAAGGGAGGAAACTATCGTGAAACGCTCAATGGCGAAGGGGCTGGCTGGGATGTGGTTTCCGCCCCAGTGCTCAACCACCGTTTTGGTATGATTGGCGACTTCATTCAGTTTACCCATGTCGATGGAACAGAACGCCTGATTATGTCATCAGCTGCGCACCCGTTGCTGTATGACCCGGAGTCAGGCGTAAGGGACAATAACCGACAGGAGTCGGTTATGTTGCTATCCGAGGAAATACCGATGGGCGGCTGGACCTCAGAAAGTCCAATGCAGTTCCAAATCATTTTCAGTATGGATCGCTATGATCCTGATGAGAAAGGTCGGTGGGGCGCAAAGTGGGGAACCGTCAATATCCATCATGACACATTGTATTTTGGCACCTATCACCAGGGGACTCAGGCAGGGCACAGCCATTTCAAAATAGCGGACAGCAAACTCTACAATCAGCTTACAGAAACCCGGAGTCAAGAGCAGACCTTCTTACAAAACCAGTGGCGTGCAACCTCCATCTTTCGAATCCCCCTCCAGCAACTGGATGAAATGGCCTCAGGAGAAACAGAGCCTGAGCTGCTCTACGGTTACGAGCATTTTCAAGTCGCCAATGAACACGGTAAGTGGCAAAGCGTACCCAACAATATGGGGGTAAAGCCCCTCTTTGGCAAAGCCGGAATGGGAAATCTCGGCAATATCTACTCCTGGACATCACTCAGCAAAGACGGCCGCCTTTTCTGGGGCTTGTTTGATGCCTTCAGTGGTGTTCACGACCTGTTGGCAGAAGCCGACTCCAGTCGTATGCTGCTCTATCCTGGTTTTTCTGTTCCCGTTCCATTCTGGGATCATTTCCGGGATACCAGCCCGACATCCAGCCTGTTTAGCTGGGCAAGAGAAGAAATGACACGAAATGGCAGGCTCCACGAGTTTATTGCCGGTGGAGACCTGATCTATTTTGATAATGATGGTATCCCACATACGCTCACGAATAATGGCTTTGGCAACCCCTGTGTAAACGGTATACGGAATGCCGAAGAACTCGGCAATAGAATATATTTTGCCACATCAACCTGGTGCAATTTATCCGAGCGGGCTGGCCTTGAATTCTATGAATTCAAACCTGAACTGATAAGGCCATAAAGGCGCAAAATATGCGGTATATTTGTTCCACATAAGCAGAGAGCAGCACAGCATGCTACGAACTATGAACGGCACTTTGCACATGCACTCACAGCGCGTCGAACGACTTGTAAAGGAATCTGGTTCAATTGTCTCTCCCCCCTTTGGGTATTCAACTGGTCTCATTCGAAATGGTGAATACCCTCTGGCTACGCTATGTTCTAAAGGTTGGTTTGAGCGGAGAACCATCATGGAATTCGAACATCCCAACCCTTTTATTCTTCTGGGTATTGTTAATGAAAAGCTCAGATTTACCTGCAACTCGCCGGAATAGCTGTGTGATGAGATGGATATCAGTAAACAAGAGTGAGCAACAGCTCCATAAAACCTATTTTCACTACCAATCACTGAATAATCAGTTCGCTAATGACTGTGGGTCATTGGCGATTGGATATACAAGCATTAATAAAATTGGCACTTAGGAACTAAAAGTAAAAAATCAGATCTATCTAATAAAATAAATAATATGGATATTTATGATAAGAAGCTATCTTAGATACGCCCTTATGACTGAAACTGGGCACACAGAGACTGCACCGTCATCAGGATATGCAAGGTACACTGCATTTCAAAGGCACACTCGGAAATGTAAAGAAATTGAAAAAAAAACAATCGCTCCCCCCATTGATTTCACAATACCTCATATTGGTAATCTATGTTCTTACATTGATAAGAACAAAATCGCCAAGGTGTGGATGATTTCTGATTCAAACAGGGTTCTGAGAAGTACTATCAGCGCTGAGACTATTGCAGATAATACTTCTCGTAAGCTGAAAATTATTAAAACCGATAAACCAGCCTGGTCCATTGATGAAAGCTATGAACCAGTACACAGCTGGAATGGCAGCAGAATTAAATACAGACAATTAGACAACCTTTGTATTGTTGATGCCTGCCAGGAGCATCTGTTAAAAAAGCAGTACCAACTCATCATTGGTAAAGCCGTCTTATGTTCCTGCTTTGGTCAGGAGCAAACCTGTGGTGGGATTCCAATGGGAAAAGTACTGCAATTCATGGAAGGAATTGGAAAGCAATTAAAACCGGAAGCCCATGCTGTTGCAATACTGACAGGTAATTCCCCTCCACATGAGGGTGATATGGAAAACTGGAATGCAGGTGCTGCTGCTTTGAAAAAAGCCGTCAGCGATTTTAATAGCTTGCATGAAAAAGATAACCTTTTTGCTGTTTTCTGGGAAACAACAAGTAGCTCAGGAAAATCCTCCTTCGGTACCAATATCTCATATGCAGGCGCCTTCTCTCCGTTACCCTCACGCCGATGCTTTCCAATTACAAGAGCATTTAATTAATATATTTAGGGGTGAGTTATAGTATTTATCAATGAAACTCAGTGAAATAGTCACCATCCCTACTATGGCCAGCTGTGACAGAGAGTATTCAAATAGTTCCCTTGATTCACAGTGCAACAGCCGGTTACAGCCTCTTTGATATCCGGCAGGAAATTATATTTTTTAAATGGCACCCCAGCCCTGATACAAATCAGTAGCTGGCTTTATGCAAAATACTGCCACACCAGCTTCACAGATAACGTCCCGCCTCTAACCGCATGAACCAGTAAAATAGCAAACCCCAGGGTCATCAATGGCAACAGTGGTCGCTTTTCCTCCTGCAGAAAATACCAGCCAGCTCCCAGAACACACAGAGCCAGAATCATCTGTCGGGCATCGATCGGCTCACCGGAAACCATCTCCATAAAAATAGCCAGACAGCCAATCACATTAGCAATCAGCCATAATGGCGAAAGCATCCCAATACTGCCCAACAGGGGGAACTTAATCAGAGCCCCGCCAGTCCAGGCTTTAGGCTGAAGGTCAGAAGAAAGGTGAAAGGCTATTCCTAAGGCCAGACCTGCAGCAATGGGTGAGAAACCAAAAGCCCAAAACAGAAGTGCTGGTATACAGGAGTGCGTAATTGCAGAACGATGGGACAACCCCGGAGTCAACAAATCCAGATCAGGCAGTCGAATGCCTGCAATCAACCCAGAAAGAAAAAAAAGAATCTCTTCCATGAAGGCCATGGTGGGCCAGAACGGGCAAAATTCTCTGGCTGCCAGAACCAAACCCGCCAACAGAAAAGCCATCAGCGGTGCACCATATAACTTCATAGATCACAAAACAGTCTTATAAAACAGGAGGGTAGACTATAACCGCTATTACTGTGGCAAGACCAGTCAGATTCTTAGCCTTAGGTTCTGTTGACATAAAGTCACTGACTTAGCCTCTGGCAAAGAGCGTAATATTACTGGATATAAGTACTTCGTAATGACAGCCGAAATATAAATTCATCACAACCAGGGAAGGTTTACCGTGAATATTGAGCCAGAAAAAGGTGTTCAACATCTGCCAGCTGATGTAAACCCCAAAAAAACAAACCAAGCAGCGTATAAAAATGGGAAAAAATTAGCACCACATAAGGTTGGTGAGCCATACCAGAGAGCAGACGGTTCAGGTCAACCTTTGGGCAGAAAACTCTCAGAGCGGAGTATTTCCTCATTGAGTGACGACGGTTATGGAACTGATACAACCTCAATATCACCTGATGATGAGTTCTCTGACACGGCATCGATCACATCAGAAAGCTCTGTTGATAGTGCCATCTCTGAAGATGACAGATTTACCCGCAATTATTGCAAGAATGCAGAAAGCTTCATCAATGAAGCATCTTCTGGTGACAAAAGCCATCTTGATGTGCCACTCTTCTGGACGGATGATTTAGTTCAGGAACTGAGGGATATTGCAGTCATAGAGGGCCGGACTGTAACGCTTGATGATTACCTTTCGTTGAATCAAGAAAAAAACGATGCCTTAAACCCAAAAGAAGATATAGATCGATTATTTACACAGGCTTCTCTGTTTGAACTTCCTCTTTATAGCCCTGAAGATATTCATGAGCGCCTTGATCAACTGAATCATAATCTTCAAAACCCAAAGCCAATACAACAGAAAAAACAAGAATTACCAGAACGTATATTTTTGCCTAAGGGAAAAGAAGAAAAGCTGTTGCAATATTGCATTGACGAAGGAATTGCAAAAATTACTGAACGTGTTTATCTACAGTTTGATCAACAATATAAGCCTGACTCAATGCACGACAGGCAAACCGCTCTCCGAGGCCCTATTACTAAAGAGACATTCAGAAACAAACTGAAACAGCTGGACCAACAACTCAGCCAAAAGCTCAACCAGGAAATCAAGAGTACCCAATTACCTAAACTTATTTATTTGTCTAAAGGAAAAGAAGAAAAGCTGTTGGAATATTGCATTGAGAGACGAATTACAGACATCACCGATGATGTTTTTATGCGGTTCGAGAAAAAGTTCACGCCTGACTCAATGAAAGACAGACAAACCACCTTTCGAGCAATACCAAAAGATAAGTTTCCAAAAAAAAGGGAGCAACTCAACCAACAACTCGCCGAAAAAATCCAGAGCACCCGCGCCGCCAAAGCATTTAAAGAACCTGCAGGTAATCAGAAACTCGAAAAAGGATTACTTGCTGGCGCTGTAGCAGGTGCCGTAGCATCAGGAGCGAGTGTTGCGGCTGCCAGCGCACTGCAACCACCCCATGATCCAAGCATGTTTGATCACATCTCTCCTAAAGATATACCTATCGATCAAATAAAAATATTCGCCGCACACAACACTGAGGCGGTTCCTGGTAAAGGATCATTGCCACTACTTGCTACCAACCAAAATATAGATCTGGAGGATATGCTGGACAAAACCCCGATTCGGGGGTTTGATCTTGATTTGCATAATCATAATGGTGAAATCGTCATCAACCACGGTGGAATCTTCGACGCTACCGTCAGCGATGACAATATTCCCAAACTGGATAATGTACTGGAGACTATGAATGACTGGCTGGAAGAGCCAGGCAACCATGATGAAATACTGTTCCTGAATTTTGAAAACCGGGGAAACCTGCCCTGGGATGCGCTGGAAAATGCCTTTGGACGTGATGCCGTACTGGATTCTTATGAATACAGCAATATGGTATCCAAACTGGGTCGTGCTCCAACGATCGAAGAAATTCGCGCAGAGGGGTTCAAAGTCGTGGACTTTGACCACTCCCGTTTTATCGAAGCCGGTAGCGGCGAAGTTGGCTTTCATAACCTGCAGCTGGACAGTGTCTGGGAAGACCGGACGATTATGGAGCACGGTATCGATATGGACCTTGAGTTCGGTAAGTTCTCAACGGACGATATCGCACCTCATATCACCACCGACCAGATTGATGAAATCATGAATACCCCGGGAGGGAAATGGGTTTCTCTTGACCAGGTATCGCCAAACGACCCCCGCTTTTTCAAACCGGAAGACCGTGATGGGCTGGCGCTGAACCCAGACCTGAAGTTAATGGGTCTGTTTTATGAAAGCGACGAAGCCTTTCAATCAGCTCTGTTAGGTTTTGGAACAGCCACAGCAGGGGCTACTGCAGCCCTGGCACTTGCCGGCGGTGCCTATCAGGGGTTCCTGAATGAAAAGAAAATACGAAATCAGGACAAGTTGATGCCGGGCCATCTTAAGGCCATGGAGCTGACGGCAATTCTGCAAAAACGAAAAACCAGTAAGAAGCACGCGGGCAAACCATTGGGGGAAAAAATAACACTTGAAGAAGTGAAGAGCCTCTATAAAAAGAATCAGCTGAAAACCATGACCAAAGACACCATCATGGCGGGAGCCAGTGCTACAGTCAGCTTAACTGGTTCGGCACTGGCCCTGGGTATGCTTTTTCCACCATTGATGCCTGCATTTGGTGGCGTGTCTGCTGGTGTAGCTGGAACAGGGACAGTTGCTACGCTGTTGGCAACCGTTGGCAACCGTAAACGTCTGGGCAAGGCTATCGATGAAGCCTTTAATAACCCCGGGGTCCTCAAGGCGCTGCAAGAGCGGGTCGACGCCATGAACAGCGAAATTGCAAATTGTGCCAAAAGCAGTGGTGATGTCGATGAACTGTTGTCCAGTATGGTTACTGACCGTGAGAAAGGTGAACGTTTGTTAAAAGCCAGTACCGTGATGCTGAGCACCAGTCTAGTTGCCAGGGCCAGTGGAATGAGCAAGTACGGAATGCCCGCCCTGGGAACCGCTGCAATGGGAGTTGGCGCCACTATTACCGGGGTACTTGTCGCTCTTTCTGCAGCCATGAACTTCCGGGATCGTCGCAGTAAATTACAGAACCTTTCCCAAACCACATCAGAAGTCCTGCGCCCAGACTATGGCAGAAAACAGAAAAGAAAACTGGGTTTGTTTGGGGATACTGCTTTTCAGCGATTCCTTAAAAAGAACCGAACAGAAGTGATTAAAGACCTTGGTCTGAAGCCGGGCTGTACCAACAAAGAGATTTCATTTGCATTCTCACTCCCAGGTAATGAAACAAAACTTGAGTATTATTTACGTGGCTTTGCGAAAAAGGAATGGTTGAAAGACGTCACAGCATTTGCCAATGAGCAAAAGCCCAAGCAAAACTTTGCTGAGGTTCGAAAAGATCCTGAAGCGTTAAAAGCACTGCTGAAGCATTACGCCATCAAACGGGTTGGGGACTTTGCCCATAACGACACGTTTGCAGAAGGGCGATCTGGCACCCTCAAACTGGCACTGATTGGAGCGTTCAGTGGTATTTTCTTTCTCCCTATGCTCGGTGTAGCTGCCGGAGTTCTGGGAATAGGCCTGGGAGTATCAAAAGGCGTAGCCGTTCATGAGCGGAATGTCTTTACCAAAAAGCTGACAGACCTCATGGATAATGGCCCGGGAGAGGATGAGGAAAAAATAGCAGCCCATAATAGCCTGGTTGGCATGATTGACAGCTGGACGAATATGCTGGCGGACACACCTACAGCACAGCCTCTCACCGCTAAAGCGGTTGATACATCACCTGCCAACCCCAAACAGAAAAAAAAGTAAAATATCTGGGAGCGGTACGGTACAAAGCTATATCGGGACTTATTCACGAACCGCCTCCAGGAGGAGGCCCAAGAATAGCGCCCAAACCGGGATGACTGTCTATTCTCGGACAGTCTCCTAGAGCCAACGTCTTACAGACTGCTTATAAACAAGAAATCTTTCACCAAAAAGCGCTTCCAACGCCCTTTCTTCAGCCATTATTTGGAAACGGGTCATGTAAAGGATAAAGCATGGAATCAATGCAATTGACACAATATTGGTCAGCCAAAGCCCCCAGCCAATTAGAAAAATAGCAAACCCAAGGTACATGGGGTTTCTCGTATACTGATAGATACCACTAATTACCAGGGATGATGCCGCCTCAGGATTGACTGGGTTAACCGTAGTTCTCTGTTTTCTGAAACTCATCACTCCGGCCAATGCCACACCAAATGCCAGCATGGAAAACAGTATAAAAAGCCCCAACCGAATCTCACGACTCAGATCAAACCCCAGAGAGATATACTTTCTGGCAAGCCACATGGCAGCCCCAAACAGTAAAACCAGTAGCAATGGGGGGATTTTCAGTTCAAGGCTTTTCACGGGATTTTCCTTGTTTTATCTTTTATCCAGAATTTAGAACACCATTCTACAGCACCATTTGCTTTCAATCCTACGCAGGTAATACACTCCCACCACTATTTACTGCACTAGCGTTGATGACTGATGACTTACAAACTCAACGACAAACAGTTCGAATCCATTCAGAAGCTGGCTGACCATGAGCGTTATGACTACTTCTTGAAAAAAGTGGCTGATTGGGAAGAGATCTGGAGCCTGCACAGCCCGGAGGGTTGGGTAGAGCTGTCATCCAGTGATGGTGAAGAGTGTCTGCCCATTTGGCCCCATCCTGATTTCGCCAAAGCCTGGGCAGTGGATGACTGGTCTGACTGCCAGCCAAAAGCCATTACTCTGGAAGTGTGGCTGGAGCGCTGGACTCCCGGGCTCGAAAGGGATAACACCATGCTGGCTGTATTTCCAGTTGATGAAGAAGAAGGCCTTGTTGTGGCACCTTCTGAATTGAAGGAAGCCATTCTGGGTGAGCTGGAGCAGGGATAAGCCCATTAGACTGGCTCTATAGATGGCGCTCTTATTAAACAGAAAGGTACAGAAACACATAGGTTCTGTACCTTTGTAATGAGCTACAAGGAAGTAGCTTCTGCTACTCAATGCGCCATATGCTGGCCTTTGATCTCATCCGTTGCATGAGCAATGACAGTCTTCTTATCGCCATTACTGAAGGTAATGGTCACCGGCACTTTACTGTTGGTGGCTATGGGCTTCTTAAGCCCCATCAGCATCACATGATAGCCGCCCGGCTTTAGCTCCAGCTTATCACCTGACTTGATGGTAACGTTATCCACACGGCGCATTGTCATCATGCCATTGTTCATTTCTGTGGTGTGGAGCTCTGTTTTCTTGGCAACTGGGCTGCTTAATGACCGAATCTGAACAGCCTCATGAGTACCATTCTTGATGGTCATATAAGCAGCCGATGAGGACATCCCGGGCTTGGTAGCACGAGCACTGGCATTAAGTAACTGCAACTCTTGTTTAGAGTGTTCTTGTGAGTGAGCATGAGAATGCGAATGACTGTGGTCATTCTGTGCAGCCACAGCAGTGTGCACAGTTAATAGCACCATCAAAGCCATCACACTATTGACGATTGTTCGCATAATCCTGACTACTCTGGAATACAAAATCGTTCCACCTTCCATTACTCAACTCCACTCGTCATTAGAAGTATTATGGGAGAATAGCAATCTACTGTGAGTTTGCTTCTATATTGTCCAGTTCAAAAAGAATGGTATGAACTGCTTCTCTGGTTTCAATTTTCAGTCTGGCGACCCAGACCATTTTGCTATCAGTTGTACAAAAAGTGATACTATCGGTACCAGTATACAGGTCAGTGCCTGAGGCATGTCCAGACTGTTTCTGTAAATTGAATGGCATCAACCCCATCGGCATATCACGGCCAACAAATTCCATGCTGACTTTTTCAGCATTGAGCCCAGAAATGTCTGTTCTAATATCCAGTGGCTGCCCCGTCGGCATCGATGCTGGCAGAATGCTCAATGTTATTGAACCTTCCCCTACCCTGGTCTGGCACCCTTTAAATGTGTTGCAGTAACTGACGGTTTGAAACGCCTCCTTATCGACAGGCATTTCACTCTTGTTCAGCGAACGTGATACATAAAATACCAGCAGTAAGCCGAGCAATAGTACTATCGAGAGGAGAAACTGGGATAAGTGCTTTGACACGTTTTTCATCATTTTTAGAATTAAATTCCTGACTTTCTGAGCAGGATTATAGGCTTTCCTAGCCGCTTTTGAATATATTAAGTACCCGTTCCCAAAATGCCATCCACCTTCCCAATCTCTTGAGAGAAGCCTCTGACGAAGTAAAATCCCCCCAAAAGTACAAATTCATAGCAATGAGTGTTGCTATGACTTAATCGTGGAGAACAACAAAACATCTATGCCACTTTGTTTAACTCTACTTTCGTTTGATAGAAACCGGGCTGGTTACTGTTTGGAATTCTGGCCCCCCAGTCCAACCCCATTTTTTTCGGGTTATCTGGCATGACCATGATATACATCTCTCCCAAGTAGCCGTTATCGTAAAAATTCAGTCCAAGCACAACTGGCCTGTCAGAAGCATGATTCCAGTCATTAAACTGAGTCCCGATGGCCTGAATCGTAGAAGAAAGTGTGTTATCAGGGTCTTGAAAATGTAAGGTTACTCTGACCTGATGCAATGGATGCGAGACACTACCTCTGGTGCCCGATATATAGATTTCTATTAATCCTCTGGTATCAGATGGTTCTTTATGGAGGCGCTCCCAGTGGCCTAAAAAATGATTTAAGCCTCCACAAGGCTCAGCTGTGGTTAAGTCCTCGTTCACTTTATATACCTCAAGTCTAGTGTCTGATAAATAATAGGTCACTCATCCTGCCAGTGCTTTTTCATACTATTGATTATTTTTTTAGAAGTATTTATGTACACAGCTGGAGTATTCTGAGGATGTAATTGGCAAACTGTTATTCTGTATAAATTACAGCCTATTAAGGGAACAATGAACCGTGCTACAAGGGAACGATCAGCTGTCTCTATTTGATAGCCATTGCCATCTTAATTTTTCAGACTTCGATATTGACCGTGTACAGGTGCTGAACCGCTCGGCCAGAAAGGGAGTGAGCAACATCTGTATTCCTGCCACAAAGCACACCGAGTGGCTCTCATTGATCAATGAGTCAGAAGTCCTTTCAAACGAGAGCCCTGTAAGCATTGTAACGGCCCTTGGTATCCACCCCTGGTTTATTTCTGAGCATAATCTCAAGCACCTTGATCTATTGGGCAAACTGCTGGAAAAACGTCCCGTCAGGGTTGTGGCCATAGGAGAAACCGGCCTGGATTTTTTTGACCGAAACATGACGCCTCAGACAAAGGACAAACAACTCGCTCTGTTTACTGGTCAGGTTGAACTGGCCTGCCTGCATCAAATGCCACTGATTATTCATAGCCGGAAAAGCCATGACGATATTCTGAAAGTACTGCGAAGATTCAAGCCCGAAAGCGCCGGGATTATTCACGCCTTTTCAGGCAGTGAACAACAGGCAGAAGAATACCTGAAGTTGGGCTTTAAGCTGGGGTTCGGTGGCGGCATAACCTACCCAAGAGCCAGCAAAACAAGACACCTGGCAGCCACCCTGCCAATTGGCAGTATTGTGCTTGAGACAGACGCGCCGGATATGCCATTGAATGGCTATCAGGGACAAAGGAATGAGCCAGGAAGGGTAGAACACGTTGCAGAGTGTCTGGCGGAGCTAAGAGGTATCTCTTTGATGGAGGTGGCAGAAGCCACCTCTCATAACTGTCGTACACTATTCAACATATAACGTTTAAGCGCCTTCGGCTGCTTCCGCTTCCAATAGCTTGTTCTGGCCGATGTTAATTTTTCTCGGCTTCATCGCCTCTGGAATTTCACGCTCCAGGTCAATATGCAGAAGGCCATTGTCCATGGTTGCACCAGTTACACGGACATAATCTGCAAGCTGGAAACGGCGTTCAAAATTACGCTCGGCAATTCCCTGGTAGAGATATTTTCGCTCAGTTTCATCTGTCTTTTTCTTGCCCAGAACAATTAAAACACCTTCACGGGTCTCAATCTCCAGTTCATCTTCTGCAAAGCCGGCAACGGCCATGGTGATGCGGTATTCGTTATCATCCAGCAGTTCAATATTATAAGGCGGGTAGCCATTATTTTTGGTCACCTGTGCATGGCTGGCATTCATGGATTCCAGCAAATGAGCAACACGGTCAAAACCAATGGCAGAACGGTACAGCGGGGTGAAATCAAAATCAAAAGTACGCATTACCATATCCTCAATCGAGCAATAGGTTTATATCAATGGCTTTTCACAATGAACAAGCCTTGGTTAACAGTGCTCCTTTGAGCCACTGTTAACTTCAATATATGTACGTTTATTCTGATTCCAACCCCTCTCTTGTTAAAAGATTGTCAAAATAACCAACTTTTTAAAAAGTATCCAAGTGATGATCAAGCATCCGGTCTCCATCAAAGAGGTAACGTCCCTTGAACTGATGCCCTTTCAGCATCTCAGGTAGCCAGATAATGTCGTCTGCCCACATTTCTTCGTAAGGAATGCCATCAAGCGGGAACCAAAGCGGGATGGCTTCCTCGGTTTCAGCCGGGATACCTTCAAAATCATCGGCCATATACGTGTGAACGTGGATGGAATAACCATCGGTAAACTGAAATAAACTTTCACCACAGAACTTCGGGTTGACGGGGGTGATACAAAGTTCTTCCTGAACCTCACGGATGGCACACTCCAACATGGTTTCACCCGGTTCAAGGCGCCCTCCCGGACCATTTATTTTTCCGGCACCCAGCCCTCGCTTCTTCCGAATCAACAGGATCTGCCCGCCTTTAATGATAAACGTCAGCGTAGCTGGGTCTTTTCCTTGCCAGGAATCCCAGTCAATGTCCCGCAATGATTGCATTAATATTTTCCTGCCTGAATCAGCATTAGGTTCTGTTAACATATCGCAGCTTCACCCTTTGCTACAGCAGTTCCTTCAGTCTGGGTTACCTCCTCATATAGAATCCCCCAAGCCATCAAACCATCAATAACCGGCTTGAGAGTCTGACCAAGCTCCGTCAACCGGTACTCAACTCTCGGAGGCACTTCCGGATAAATCGTTCGAAGAACCAGTCCATCTTCTTCAAGACTTCTCAATTGAAGTGTAAGCATTCTCTGGGTAATCCGGGGCAGACGTCTTTTCAGCTCACTAAACCTCAGACAGCCAGACTCAAGCAGCTTGTAAAGAATCACTCCTTTCCACTTGCCCCCAATAATTTCCTGAGCCACTTCCACCGGGCATGGCTTACTACCTGCCAGATATTCCTGTTCTCCCCGCACCCCTGATACTCCTGATGTCGATAAAGCTATTTAATGGTATAAAATTGATACTTAAACACAATTCAATATACTACCTATCATTTTTGTGCTTTCTTTCTATTTTATCCTGACACCAATAGAATGCGCAGCTCTCGACTACTGTTGTATATGGTCTGAACAATGAATACTGCCCTGCGTAAACAAATTCTGGATGCTTTCAACTTCCGTCACGCCTGCAAAAGCTTTGATGCAAGCCGGAAAATATCCGATGAGGATTTTGATTTCATTCTGGAAGCCGGACGGCTTTCTCCCAGCTCATTTGGCTTTGAACCTTGGAAGTTCCTGGTAATCCAGAATCCGGATTTAAGGGAAAAGATCAAAACCGTCAGCTGGGGAGCCCAGGGACAGCTACCAACTGCCAGTCATTTTGTCATTATTCTAGCCCGCAAAGAAAACAGCATGCATTATGAGTCTGAATATATCCTGGACCATATGCGTAATGTTAAACAGCTGCCTGAAGATGTTGTGGATATGATCAGCGAGTTCTATCGTGACTTTCAAAACAGTAACTTCCGGTTGACCGAATCTCCCAGGGCCATGTTTGACTGGGCCTGCAAACAGACTTATATCGCACTCGGCAATATGATGAGCGTAGCCGCTCAAATAGGTATTGACTCCTGCCCGATTGAAGGTTTCGATCGTGAAAAGCTGGAGCCACTAATGGAGCAGGAAGGCCTGTTGGATATGAGTGAGTTTGGCGTCAGTGTGATGGTCGCCTTTGGTTACCGGGAAAACGAGCCTTACCCAAAAACTCGCCACCGACAGGAAGCGGTTGTCGAGTGGCACTAATAGCCTGTTCATGATCTTTCTGCGGGATGCAAACAGTGATAAAACGCCCCTTTTTCGCTATTCGCAATAGGCCATAAACCAGCTCTAAGAAGATTATTTAGTCACCTAGAAAGATCACTGAGGCAGAGCAACGTCAGATGGTTGCTCTCAAATCCGCCTGTATCAATAAAGTGAGTATTTCCCAAGGTGACTGGTTGATCAACAATGGTATGCCCACAGAATACGTGGTCAATACCTTCAATCAACGAGTCATCATTGGTTTGAATCCGATTTCTCGACCACTGTATAGCCCAGACTAAATCCGGATCAGACTCAACCTGATCCGGAGCCCAGACTGGCAACGGGTACTCAGCATGGCAAATGGCTACTTTTCTGCCATCAGCAAGGTCAACAGAAATGAGTACTGGCTGCTCAGACGCCTTATCAGCATACTTCTTCATTTTTTCTGAAGACACTTGAAGGTGCCAGCGCCCACCACAGAGAACCCACTTTGCTATCTCATGTGAGGATGGATGCCGCACCGTTTCAATCATACACTGCTCATGATTGCCACGAACACAGTGAAACCAAGGTTCCGCCATGAGAGAGAGGCATTTTTCAGAATCCGGCCCCCGGTCAATCAAGTCTCCACAGCTGAAACAACGGTCCTTTTCCCAGTCAAAACCAACCTTGGCCAGTAACGACATCAGGAGATCATGCATTCCATGCAAATCACCAATAACAAAATCACGGCCGACTTCATTCTGGCGAAAATGCTGGTAAAACATAAATCCTCCCTGGATTTCTGATTAGAGTTAAAGTCTGTATATACAAGTCAACATAGGCTCTGTTAACTATACGAACCACTGAGTTTGGAACCTTTTGTCAACAGGCCCTAGGGCTCTTCTCTCATTACTAGTTTAGCTACTCCATCATCCGGGTTGATTGAGGTTGTAAATTGCCGGTAACTGCTCAAAATATTGCCCAGCATCGGCTCCTGGGCCAGTTCCCGAAAAGACAGCGGTATATCAGCAGCTAACCGGCCCTCTGCCCTCATCCGGTCCGCTTCTTCATAAACCCTGAGCATAACTGGCAGTACTTTACGAACCGTTTCTGGTAACCCTGCGACAGCAATCGCATTGGCATAGACAGCTGGACCATAAGTCGGGGATGGCGTACCCAAAGTAGTTAACTGCTTCCTGCTGTACTGAATCCACTGCTTCTGCTCATTCTCGGGCAGGCTTTTAAAACTGGTATACAAGGCTCTTCCCTCAGCAGGTGTGAACAGCCTTGCCATAGCCCCAAGAGAAGCGAGGGCAAGAAACTCATTGGGATTCCTGGTCAATGTATTCAGGTGCAACCATTGACCCCGCTTTTGCAGGTATACCTGCATAGGGTTCATCTTCGGCTCTCTGAACAGTCTATCCAGCAGTAACTTCAGTTGATTCATTGACCGCCAGGTATTCTGGGTTAAATAAACTGACCCCATCGGATCTGAATGGCCACGGAACCCCGCAATATTCACCACCCAATGGTCATACCAGAGATTCAGATCAGCGCGGCTGATGCTCTTGTTCTGTATTCCAGTATTAAGCACGGTATACATGGACAGCGAGCCTTCGTTATACATCATATGGCGAAGATGGCTATGCGGCAGGTAGACAATGTCAAACAACCGGGCCGCCTCGGGATCTTTTGTAATAATCGAGTGTGCCAGCGGGTAAATCTTATCTGCGTATGGCGCAGTTACAGAGAGAAAATCCATGGTATCTTCAGGAACAGGCTTATCCAGTACTTTGCCAGCCCGCTTTCGCGCTTCCGGAGAGAGTGTGACGGCGTCAAGAATAGCTGCAGCCCGGAGAACCTCATAAGAGACTGAGTCCAGTCTGGCAATCTCTCTGGAAAGCTGTCGGAAAGATGGCTCGGTTAGCCTGGGTATTTCAGGGTTAGTCTGGGGAGCCACAAACGCCTCATAAGCGTCATGTGATCCGGCTCTTAGCAGCTGCAGACAATACAAGCGGGACAGAGCCCTTGGAACCTCACGATGTATTGACGTCGAAGGTGACTGTGTGGACAACTCAGGTGTGAATACCGGGTTGTCCAGTACCCATGAGAGTTGCTCAATCTGTTCCTGGGTAATCTCCAGACGACCAGCAAAATGCTTTTGGATATACAGCCTTATGGGATCCAGTCGGTTTTCAGCCACAATCGACAGGCTGGCCACCAGCAGCAATAGCAGTGAAACCCAGGGTAAGGTCTTTGTTCTCATGGTGAGTTTTCTTTTCTGGAAGTTGCTCTGACCGGAAACAGAAGGTGAGTAGACCGTCCTGGAATGAAAAGCCTCCAAGCCATGAGACAAGCAGTCGATAGATTTATTTCATCTGCAAGTACATGGCTAACGCCAATATCTGCCTCCAAAGCTTGCAGCAACAGGCCTCAGGGATGCTAAGAAAGATAGATGCTGCTGGTTTAGTCAGCCACATGAAAGCGTCATTATTCCGTAAAGATATATAACTTCCCTCCACTCGCCCAAGAGCCCCTGTAAACCAGTTCCCATAACCGTCGCATATTTTTCAGAACAGCTATCAAAACGGGGGCTATTCTTAATCGATATTTCAACCCCGATAACCATTTGACATTGAATAAATTGACAGGGGGAAGACAGCCATGGCTGACCTCGACCTCGCCGCTAACCTGGTTGATCAGTTTTTTTCAGAAATAGCCCACAGCTATTGCAGTAAAGACCTGGACGCAATCCTTAGTCACTACAATCGTGATTCCAGCCTGCTTTTCTGGAATGCTGAGGGCGATACCATTACGTCAATAGACCAGTTAACGCTCTGGTACGAAGAACTGTTCAGGTTATTTGATATCCAATCTGTCAACTTTCGGGTTGAAGACATCTATGCTGATGAAAGCACCATCGTGTCCGGCAGTCTCTGGGTGCTATCCACTTTGAGGAGGCTTGGAGAAGAGGAGCTCGAAGAAGAACAATCCCTGCGGGCAACCCATCTGTTTAAACAGCACAACGATCGATGGTTTATTAATCACCTGCATGTTTCACCCACCCACTTTTTACCTGACTGATGACTCAAACAAAATCCAAACCATCTAAACGATGCATCACTGCATCTTCTAGCCAATATAGGCTGGCATGCTCTGTATCACTGGGGGGGATGCTGGAGATCTATGATTTTCTGATATATGGCTTGATGGCCAGTTATATTGCCGAGAATTTTTTCCCTTCAGAAGACCATATCACATCACTGCTTAGTACCTTTGCCACCTTTGCCATTGGTTATCTTACCCGCCCATTGGGCGGCATTGTCTTTGGTCACTTTGGTGACCGCTATGGTCGCAAAAAAACCTTTACGTTTTCCATTTTTCTGATGGCACTGACGACCACATTGATGGGGTGTCTCCCCGGATGGGACAGTATTGGAGCAGCAGCTCCAGTGATGCTGATCGCATTGCGATTGCTTCAGGGTTTTTCCCTTGGAGGGGAAATTCCCGGTGCGATTACGTACCTCAGTGAGAGCACACCAGAAAGGCGTGGGCTGGTCATAGGCATCCTCTTTCTGGCAATCATGATCGGCATATCCTTCGGTACATTCGTCCACGGAATGTTGGAAATGTATCTTGACCCTGATGATATGAAGGAGTGGGGCTGGCGCGTTCCGTTCTGGATTGGAGGTTCCCTCGGAGTTATCAGCTACCATATCCGCAAGCACTTCTCTGAGTCTGGTTTATTTGAAGCTCTTGACCAGACCAAGGCACGAGCCTCCATTCCCATCGTTCTATTGTTTAAACAACATACCCGTGGGGTTATCTGCGGATTCATGACTATTGGGCTGTGCGGAGCAACCGTAACCATCTATAGCATTTACATGCCAAGCTACCTGTCTTCCTTACTGAACTTTCCCAGAGAAGCGGTTGCCTGGCACACCACTCTGGCATTCCTGATGCTTTCACCATTATGCCTGATCTTCGGGATGCTATCTGACCTGGTTAATCACAAGCTTATTCTTGGGGTTATGGCGGTTGTTATTGCCACTATATCCTGGCCTGCATTCCAGTACTTTTCTTCACCTGCAGCAGAGCTTAATAAGATCATGCTGATCTGCGGACTTTTAGCTGCAACAGCATCAGGAGCTTTGCCACCACTACTGATCAGCTTCTTTCCAACAGAAGTTCGCTATACAGGCATTGCTACCTGTTACAATATAGGGTTTGCTATTTTCGGTGGTATTGCGCCATTTACATCAACACTGTTAGCTAAATACTCTGATAATTCATCAGGGCCTGCTATTTATCTTTCTATCATTGCGGTAATCAGCCTGATAGCCTTATTTATTCCCTGGCCAAATGTTCAGTTGGTTACTGATAATGAGGCTGACGAAACCAAGTCCAGTCAGTAAATCGTCTTTTAAATTACAGGGGGAGAGAAATTAATCAGTTTCATCTAAGAAAAGCCCCCCTGACATTCATACTTTAGACGACATTATTCAGATTAGGATAAATAGGCTCTGACTTTGAAGAAATCAGTTGATACTTTTCCCTCAGAAGCCTGGGGGATATTAATATCTTTAGTATTGATGTATTTATCAAAGCCTTAATAAAAATATTAATCAGAAAATTACTTCACTCTCTCCTCTAATACAGGGTATTTTTCCAAATTCCAGGCTTTTCTGATTCCTAAGAAACCGACAAGGCAAAAGGCTGTCCAAAACTCAGGTTTAATAAAAAAATTTGGTAAAGAATATGGAATCCACAAACCAGAGTGGCAAATCCGGATTTGTTGTTAGTAACCCAGAGCCAACACAGCCTCTAAAAGAGCATAATGAGCAGGCAGAAACGGCATTTGGTTTTCGGAAAAGTTCTGTGGACGATCCTATACCAACAAAAGGGCTTTCTGAAAAACTGGAAGGGGTCACTTTCTCTGACAATACTCATATTGAGGCTAATAGCATTGATGTACTTGAAAACCCGGATGTAAAAATGAGCCAACCAGACCATCCCCATCCTGAAAGCCTTGATAATGAGCATGAATCGGATAGCTCAAGCCTTTTTCTTGAAAATATTGGTGCTGTAGAAGAGTTTTTTAACTTCTTTAAGGAGGAGTTTGATAAAGTACCTGACGATGATAAGCAAGAATTTACCGAGTACTGTGAACAGGTGTTTAGTAATTTTATTAATCCAGAGGAAAATGAAGATCTTACCTTTGAGCAGTGGGTGGACAATATAAGACAGTTGAAAGCATTCTTTATCAGAGAGCAAAGTCAACTCGATAGACTAGGAGTAACGGAGCCTAGTTTATGTGAGTTAGATTTAACTGAGTGGTTAGAGATATTTACAAATCAGGTTGATATTGAAAAGCAAATGAAAGTTTTAACGGTAATGACTGAGTGCTTCAACGAGTTAGGCATGGATGTTGGACCGTTTATGCCAGCAATTCATATGTACCCAACTGGAAATTCTCACGAGTTTTCTCCATCAAACCTTTATGTAGAATTTAGTATTGCCTGGAAGGGACAGGATGATGAGTTATCCCTGCAGTTACCTGTATGTCTAAATGGACAACTTGGGTTATTTAGAAACCAACTTCTTTTTGAGACAACGTCTGCTTTCTTAACTGCCTGCTGGGAGCGGGCAAACCCAGACTATCAAGCTGGATTTAATGTTCACCATACCCGGGATGAAGGTGATGCATCAAAAATCACTGTCTCAGTACGGAAAAATGGGGTTCCCTGTGTCATTCGTAGTAATGTTGCCGGCTGTCCGTACTTTGAAGGCAGCGAAAATAGCCCTGTCACGAACCCACGTCACTGGTTCAAATGTCTGAATGAGTGCAAAGAAAGAGTGGATCAGCAGAATATCCAATTCACAACTAACTTACAGGAAATTCCCCATGGAGACGACGAACTTGATTTAGGTATTCTTAAAGCAGAGAGTGCCGGCAACGATGAAGAGATCCCAAATGTTCCAGAAAAAGTAATAACGACACTACTAACAGAAAAACTGAGTAAAACTGCACTCTAACCAACATTTATACTAAAGGAGGGGTGCGCAAGAAACGGACTAACTCTTTTATTGTAATCACACAACCATGCCCTGATAATAATTACACAAATACATACACTGCCTTGAATAATAAATATAAGGTTTCAGAATGACATCTTTGACCCGGGAAAAAGGTACTGTTCTTTCAGTACTCACACTGTGCCTGCTCCCAGTAACTGCTTACTCTGACACTTATGAAGACTGTTTATTCAAACAACTCAAAGAGGGTGATGATTCACTTACGCTGGCAGAGATCCGTCAACAGTGCCAAACAAGTACTGAAAAGGAACCTGTAGAAGTGGAGAGTGTCGTTGAACAGCGGGTTCAGGAAGAAGAAGAAACGCTGGACAACCGATTTGCCATCACTCCCCACAGGCCTAACTACCTTCTACCCATTTCCTACAATAAAAGCCCCAATGAAACGCCATTTGAAGTCCAGAATATTGATAACTTCTCCAGTACCGAAATCAAGTTTCAGCTCAGTGTGAAGGCTCCACTGGCCCAGGGTGTGTTCAATGGTTATGGTGACATCTATGTGGCCTACACCAATACCTCCTGGTGGCAGGCTTATAACAGTAACTCCGCGCCATTTCGTGAGACCAATCATGAACCGGAAGTGTTTATGGTTTTTCCCACTGAATACCAGCTCTGGGGGTTTGATCTGAATGGTGTTGCTGCAGGTATAACGCACCAGTCAAATGGCCGTAGCGGTGAACTGTCCCGTAGCTGGAACCGAATTTACGCCCAGTTCATTTTTTCCCGAGACAACTTTGCCGTCAGTATTAAACCTTGGTGGCGAATTCCGGAGCCAGAAAAGGAACCCGGTCAGGAAAACAGCTCCAAAGGTGATGATAATCCCGATATTGAAAAATACATGGGACACGGTGAACTTCATCTTGGGTATCAGATTCAGGAACACAACCTGGGCATGACATTAAGAAATAATCTGAGACGTGATAATAAGGGAGCTGTGCAACTGGACTGGTCATTTCCAATCAACAAAAGATTCAGGGGCTATATTCAATATTTTAATGGTTATGGAGAAAGCCTGATTGATTACAACGACAGCGCCAACCGCTTGAGTGTTGGAGTTATGCTGACCGACTGGCTATAGACCAGTAGACAAGGGAAGAGAAAGGCTCTTCCCTTTCAGGTGAGCATCACACTGCAGGGCTGGTTTGTTGAGGCTCTGGCTCTTTGCGAAACAGACCGAAGCCCAACATGGCAAATACAATGGCAAGCACCGGACTAAACCAGTTCAAAAGAGCCCAGGGCGCATACTCAATCACTGCAACGCCCAGGGTCGAGGCAAAAAATGCACCTCCGGTAGTCCATGGAATAAGAGCTGTTGTGAGTGTAGCCCCCTCTTCCAGAGAACGCGAAAGCACACGACGATCAACTCCTTTCTGATCATAGGCATCACTGAACAACTGACCACCCAATATGATAGACATGTAAGCCTCACCCATGGTCATATTTCCGGTAAAGCAGGCAATAACAGTGGTAGCAACCAGAGTCGAGGCTCTTTTTATTCGGGTAACAACCGTATGAACCAGAACTCTCAGAAATTTACCCCGCTCAAGAATACCACCTAATGCCAAGGCCATCAGAGATAATGAGAGCGTCCACATCATCGAGGTTATGCCTCCTCGTCCAAGCAGTGAGTCCATACTCTCCAAACCAGTACGCACACTGCCCCCACCGTAGAGACTGTTAAGCACCGTCGTCAGGCTCTGATCCTGCATAAAAATAGCCAGAAGCACAGCAACAGCAGATGCCATCACCATGCTGGGCTCTGCTGCTACGCGAGCCGTACTGAGCACCAGCATAACCACTAAAGGCAACAGGGTGAGCAGATTAATCGTAAAGGTATCACTCAAGGCCGTCTGCATGGCGGCCAGCTGCTCAGCAGGCAACTGATTGTCTGCGTAACCAAACCCCATCAGGGAGAAAATAACCAGGGCAAGAATATAAGCTGGCCCTGTGGTAAACAGCATACTCCGAATATGAGAATAGAGGTCAACCTTTGTGGTCATGGAAGCAAGGTTCGTCGTATCAGACACTGGCGACATTTTATCGCCAAAGCAGGCACCGGAAATCACCATACCAGCAACCAGTGGAGCAGGAATCCCCATCGTCGTTCCGATCCCCATCAGAACAACACCAACAGTGCCAACCGTTCCCCAGCTGGAGCCGGTTGCCAGAGACATTAAACTGCAGAGAATCAAGCCGGCTGGTAAAAAGATTGCTGGGCTTACGAACTCAATACCGTAATAAATCAGCGTTGCCAGTGTGCCACTTTGAATAAAGGCCGCAATCAGCACACCAATCAAAATAAATATGTAGATTGCAGTGAGTGCACCGGTAATACCAGAATTCATGGCATCACGAATTGACCGGAAATCATAACCCAGTGAATAAGCGCTGACAGACGCAATCAATAATGAGATCAAAATCAGACTGTGCAGACTTGCTTCCAGAAAAAACAGACCAATGCTGATGACGCTGATAATACCTGCGAGAGTAGCAAAAGCGTGGAGAAAACCGGGCTCTTTCCATGACGCTTCTGGCTGTGTCGATACAGTCAAACCAAAACTCCTTTGGGGCGGGGTCAACTACCCTGAGAAACAGAGAAAACAATAGCAGCGGTTTGTACGCATCACTGCACCTGCCGGAGCATGCTATGTACGTTCACTGTCATGACGATACATAGCACAGGGATCAAACTTTTCGCCATTGCTCATTCAGAGCTATCACTTCACGAACAAAAAAACTCACATCTTCTTCAGTGGTATCAAATGAGGTGACCATTCGATAGACATCAGGCTGAGGTCCATTTTGATAAAAGTCTTTAACCGCTTGTAACTGGACAGCAAAGTCTGTGGGTATTGAGAAAAAGGCCTGATTAGTCTGTACCGGACAAACCAGTTCAATATCCGGACACTCGCTCAAACCTTCGACCAGCAGGTTCATCATGCGATTGGCCTGACTTGCGTTTTTCTTCCATAACTCATCGGTAAAAAGCGCCTTGAACTGGGCACTGATAAAACGCATTTTTGAATGAAGCTGAAGGCCCTGTTTTCTTAAATGCAGAAAACCATCTGCAGCTTCAGTATTGAAAAAGACCAGCGCTTCACCAAACATCAACCCGTTTTTAGTTCCACCCAGCGAAAGAATATCAATGTGCTCACACATTTCCGTCAGGGAGCAATCAAGAGCCACCACAGCATTGTAAATACGGCAGCCATCCACATGCAATAACATGCCCAGCTCTGTGCAGGTTGCTTTTATGTCTGCAAGTTCATTCAGTGAGTAAACCGTTCCCCACTCGGTAGACTGGGAAATGCTCACCAACCTTGGACGGGTTGCGTGCATCCCCCACCAGCTTTCATCCTGGCTGGCTTTGCGAATTTGCTCTGGCGTTATTTTTCCATGGGTAGACGTAACCGTAATCATCCGGCTACCGGTAGCATTCACCGGAGCACCCACTTCGTTAGTCACAATGTGGGCGCTATCGGGGCAGATGATGCTATCAATACTACGCAGGACTGCCTTGCAAGCCAGCGTATTAGCCGCCGTTCCGTTATAAACAAAGAAAACTTCTGCAGGCTTTCCCACAGCCTTTTTGATCATATCAACGGCTTCATGGGTCATGGCATCGTTGCCATAGGCTCCAGTATGACCAATATTTGCGGCAACCAAAGCATTCATCACTTCCGGACAGACGCCCGAAGCATTATCACTGGTAAAAAATCGAGCCATGGCGCTTATGACCTGCCTACTATCTATAATTGATATGAGAAACAGTCAATATTACTTAAACTCGGATCATGAGCAAATAGCCAGAGACCGGATATATGTGTCCAGCTGCCTCGATCAAAATAAGCTATCTTATAAAATTAAATTATTAACATTCCGCTTGATCGAGTTAGCAAGCAATATAATGCGATGAAAAAAATAATACGCTGGTTGTTCATATGCACCCAGATGATCTCCATTGTGGATGTATCAGCCGAAAACAATCTCAGGGAACCTCCCTTACAGTGTAATAATGAGTGGCTAACCAATCATATGGAGCACGTTCTTCCCTGCTACCTTATAAAAGAAGAGCCAGATTCCGGATGGACTATAACCCAGACCTCTTCAAAAAAAGTCACGCATAAAGACTTATCCACAGAGGTGGACATCATCTATGCTGACCTGGTCTCCCTTCGTTGGCAGCAGGGAGAGAAAGCTTCCGTTGATTTCCCTTTATGGCAACATCGATTAACCATCTTTAAGCCTCATCAATTGAAGCACAATACAGCACTGTTATACATCAATGGTGGAATTATTCACACATCCGGCGAGTTACAGCAAATCAACACAGAACCTGAGCTGGATTTTGCCCGAATAGCCGCTCGAACAAAATCCATTGTTATTGACCTGAAAGATATACCAAACCAGTTTCTACAGTTCAAAGATACACCTCCATTAAAAGAAGATAATCTGATCGTTTTTACCTGGAAGCAGTTTTTGAATAACCCGCAGGAAAATTTCAACTGGCCTCTGCGACTTCCTATGGTGAAAGCCGCAATTTACGGTATGAACGCCAGCGAAGAAATTCTGCAGCGGCAAAAAATAGCCATCAAAGATTTCGTCATTGCTGGTGCATCAAAGCGAGGCTGGACAGCCTCTCTAACTGCCACTCAGGATAGTCGAATCGTGGCTTTAATCCCTCAGGTTGCCGATTTTATGAACTTGAAAGAGATGATTGATCATATTTTCAATGTTTATCCACAAGGTAACCCTGCTATATCACCTTACCTTCCTCTCAAAGCCCTGTTCGAAAGACCTGAAATGGATCAATTAATTTCTATCGTTGATCCTTATCAGTACAAACGTTTTCTCAAAATTCCCAAGTTCTTTGTCACTGCGTCCGGAGATCACTTCATTCCACCCGATACCAACAAAGTGTTTTTTGACAAATTACCAGGAGATAAATGGATGAGAGTTCTGCCGAATCAGGGACATTATATCAACTATGATAGCGCACATTTAATCACTGATTTGACCGAATCTTTCTACGGTGCTTTTCTTCAAGGTCGATCATTGCCCCGAGTTACATGGGAGCAGGAAGGAAAGTCTCTCTACATAAATACGTCAAGGCGACCAAAAGAGGCTTGGCTCTGGCAGGCCACTAATTCATCAGGAAGGGACTTTCGCAGAGTAACATCAAATAAAGACCTTTCTGCTTATACTCGTACCAAGGTGAAATTTAAATGTCATGACAGAACCTGCAACAGTAACCTCAAACTGCCACAAGATAAAAAAGGCTGGACTGCGAGCTTTATTGAAATGCATTTTAACAATGCCCCATTTGCAGATCTGGTATTTACTACCCGGGTATTTGTCCAACCGGATGACTACCCTGATAAAACGGCAAGCGGAAATAAGAAAGCATTGAACCCAGAGGAATAATATTTGGGCTACCATGGTAATGTTTTGCAGACAAACCAATAAACACCGACTTTAGTCGTAGTTTAAGCTGAGTCTGAAAGCTCAGCCTCGTGATCGCGCCTTCTGGTATCGTATCGATGGGTTAAGCTGCGGTACTGGGCAGCCAGTACTGACTCTGATGCAATCCCTGCCTCATAGCATCCCATAAAACTCACCACTGTCATCATTATTTGAGCGCCTGTTCGAATTCTTCCTAACATAATGACATCCTTTTCATTACATTAAATACGATTTAGAGAATCTTATGGGAACGGCTCTTTATTTCCAATAACAATGCTGACAGGAATGATAACAAAGAGGCAATTAAAAACCCTATATTTCAATAGATTAGAAATACCTAATAGTAAAAGCCACCTGCCAGAAATGAACTACAGCCCTGACAGGTTGTCAGACCTGATAACCAGACTGTTATGCAAAACCAGTCCCCACTCCCTTAATATTCCTCCAACTTAAGGGACGAAGCCGGGAGAAGAAGTATGGAATTAACCATTAATCTCGAAAGCTATCAAAACTACACGTTACTGATGCTGGATGGTGATATTAATACCAGTACCATTCAAATACTGGAGAATGCTTTAGGGAATGCAACAAGAATCAATAACAACCACATTGTTCTTGATTGTACCTTATTAAAAAGTATTAACAGTGATGGGTTGAACCTGCTTCTCCATTGCCAGGTTCAGCTGGCAGGACATTTCTACCTTTCACTCTACAACGTATCTAGTGATGTTGCTTCACTGATGGAGCTAAGCGGCATTACTCACTTTATACAAATGAATACTCAGGCTCAAAATGCAGAACAGCAACAACAGCCTGCATAGCCAGCCCAGAACAGGATAAAAAGCCGATATTGATTTTCAATACCGGCTTTTTTATTGGAAAACGCCTGAGAAGTTACGTAACTACTAAGGACAGTCTTTCAGACGACCTCTTAGCGTTAAACCGAATCTTTACACCGGTTCTTCTTTACCCACTTCAGAAGACTGATAACGATCTTCACCTGAACGATGAGGCAACAGCAGGTTCAAAATAACCGCAGTTAAAGCACATAAGCTGACACCTTTCAGAGAGAACTCACCCAGTGAGATCCCCATATTACCGATGCCAAATACCAGAACAAGTGAGACGATCACCAGGTTACGTGGCTGACTGAGATCAACCCTTGCCTTGATCAGGGTATTAAGTCCCACAACAGCAATGGAACCAAACAGCAGCATCATGATGCCCCCCATTACCGGAACCGGAATTGTAGACAGGAAACCACCGATCTTACCAATAAACGCGACACCAATAGCAATCACTGCCGCCCAGGTCATAATGACCGGATTGTAGGCTTTGGTCAGCATTACCGCACCAGTCACTTCGGAATACGTAGTATTTGGTGGACCACCCAGCATACCGGCTGCTGTCGTTGCCAGACCATCACCCAACAGTGTATTTTTCAGCCCTGGCTTTTCCAGATATTTCTTTCCGGTCACCGAACTGATCGCCAGCATGTCACCAATATGCTCAATCGCCGGAGCAATCGCCACTGGAATCATATAAAGCACTGCATTCCAGTTAAGCTCCGGAGTAGTGAAATTAGGAATAGCAAACCACGGACGATCAATCAGTGGCTGAAAATCCACAACGCCCATAATGACAGCAGCAATATAGCCCGTTCCAATGCCACATATGATGGGAATCAATTTCAGTATACCACCCGCCATGGTGGCTACCAGCAATGTAGCCAGCAGAGAAATAGCCGCCAGAAACAGAGCCTGATCCGCAGAAATCAATCCTTCAATAGGCGACGTTGCCATGCCAACAGCAACGGGAGCAAGGCCCAGACCAATCACCATAATTACAGGTCCAACCACCACGGGAGGAAACAGGCGATACAGAATGCCAGATCCACGCAGTCTTACCAGTATACTGAGCCCCGCATAAAGCAGGCCCGCCGCCATAATCCCCCCCATCGTGGCGGCAAGCCCCCAGGATTGAATACTGAAGGTAATAGGCGCAATAAAGGCAAAAGAGGATGCCAGGAAAACAGGCACCTGCCGACGGGTAACCAACTGGAAAATCAGTGTACCAATACCAGCGGTAAAGAACGCCACATTGGCGTCCAGTCCAGTCAACAGCGGTACCAGAACCAATGCACCAAAGGCAACAAACAGCATCTGCCCTCCCATCAGTGCCTGCCGCCAGAGCGACATCTCTGAATTGAGAGTTTCCCCCAACTCTGCTGAATGATTCATTTCTGGATATCCCTATACGTTATTTATTTTGTACCAAAAATCTTGTCACCGGCATCACCCAGACCCGGAATAATATAACCATTTTCGTTCAGCCCCTGGTCAACAGACGCCGTGAAAATTTTCACATCCGGATGAGCGGACTGAATTTTATCAATGCCTTCTGGTGCAGCCACCAGAACCAGGCAGCGAATTTCCTTACAGCCTGCCTTTTTGAGCATATCAATGGTGGCCAGCATGGAGCCACCGGTTGCCAGCATAGGATCCAGAATCAAAGCAATACGCTCATCAATATTGCTGACCAGCTTTTCAAAGTAAGGCACGGGTTCCAGCGTTTCTTCATCTCGATAGAGACCCACCACGCTGACCTTGGCATTAGGAATCATATCCAGAACGCCATTCATCATACCGATGCCAGCACGCAAAATGGGCACGATGGTAATTTTCTTACCCTTGATCTGTTGAACCGTGACCCGGCCGTTCCAACCGTCAATATCAGTATCCTCCAGCTCAAGGTCTTTAGTTGCCTCATAGGTCAACAGGCTTCCAACCTCACTGGCCAGGGTTCTGAACCCCTTGGTACTGATATCGTGGGAACGCATCAGTCCCAGCTTGTGTTGTACCAGCGGATGCTTGATTTCCTGTACGCTCATGCATGACCTCAACTATGATGGAGAATTGATCAAAGAAAGTGAATGGCTGAGATAAAAACGTTTCTGAGGAAGAACTCATAGAGAAAACAATCATTCAAAAGCTTTCAACTATCGCTTTTGCTGAAGATGGTATAATGCAACCTACTACTGAGTCCGTTGCTATACCTGTAGACTCACCTTCATTTTCACGAAAAGATGAACCCCATAAATCAGTGGCGCAGCCTAAACCTTCATATTGTCCCACAGGATGTCTGACCTGCCCATAGGTTTTTACAACCATCATGACCGTGTAGTTTTCACTTGCCCATTGGGGATAAGAACGGTATTTTTTCCTGCTTTGTTATTCGTGAAAACTGTTTTTCGTTCTCCAGGAGAGCACGAAATGGTTTTTTGACCAGAAATGGAATGCCGAACTCCAGAATGTCCGACCTCCAAAATAAGTCGACTCATTAGAGTGAACGGTAGCCAATCATACGATCAGGGTTTGCAAAACATGTCTGTTGATCTCGACCATATCCGGCAAGTGATGGAAGAAGCCGACTGTCTCTATAACGAGCAGCAGATTGAAGACGCCATCGCTACCATGGGACACAGCATCACCGAGAAGCTGGCTGACAGCAACCCTCTGGTGTTCTGCGTTATGAACGGTGGACTGGTCATTACCGGTAAGCTGCTCACTCATATGCAGTTCCCTCTGGAAGCCTCATACGTGCATGCAACCCGTTACCGGGATCAGTTGACCGGCGGTCGCCTGGAATGGAAAGTTCGCCCAAGCCAGAGCATTAAGGGCCGAACCGTTCTGATTATCGACGACATTCTGGATGAAGGCCATACCCTTGATGCCATTATTGACTTCTGTAAAGAAGAAGGCGCTGCCAGCGTTCTGACTGCTGTTCTGGTGGATAAAAAGCATGACCGAAAAGCCCGTCCAGGTCTGAAAGCTGACTTTACCGGTCTGGAAATCGAAGACCGCTATATCTTTGGTTATGGTCTGGATTACCAAGGCTATTGGCGGAATGCCAATGGCATTTATGCCCTGAAAGGCCACTGACAAATCTGCAAAGCCTTCCAAATAAAAAAGCCTCCAATTAATTGGAGGCTTTTTTATTTTAGGGGGCAGTTTCCCGCCCCCCATTCATAGCCAAACTATAGGATTACTTTTTTCCACCTTTCTGTGCCTTGGCAACATTTTCCTTAGTCTTAGCTACTTTTTGAGCCTGCGCCCGCTCTGCATCAGATCTCAGATCAATCAGGTCTGGCTGCTCAGATTTGGAAGACTTCTTTCTAGGATCCAGTTTCTTGAATGCACTCGCGACTTTCTGCTTCCGACTCTTTTTGGGCTTCTCTGAACGAGCTGCTTCAGCCCGAGCCTGCTCCTGTGGAGTAAGCGGTCTGGCCGCCCACTCTGCAAGCTCTTCCATATCCTTACTTTCTGGAGAAGAAACTGGACTATTCCCCCATTCTTCGAGCGCTTGCATAGCTTTTGCATCCTCCTGCGCCTCCTTTTGCAACCTTTCAGTTTTCAAGGCATCAGTCCTTGCTTTGGCTTTAGCAACTACGCTTTCCGCCGCCTTATTGTCTGCAGCCAGCCCTTCAATTGTTTCGTCAACAGTTGGTCCGTACTCGCGCTTAAGTTGCTCCAACTCCTCGACGGGGTAAAGGTGCTCCTGCTTTGGCTTACCTCGCTGAGCAACCTTACCAGCTATCTGCACAAGCTCCTCCTGACCTTTATTAATACGATCAACTGCTTCTTGACCATCCATGTAAACAGCCTCTTCCCCTGGCTGTTCACTCTTCGGCTGGTTAGCTGCTTTCCGTGCTGCTGCTTTCTCTTTTGATCCAGAGCCACTGAACACTCCAGCTGCCGCCTTATGTTCAGTCTTAGCATCTGTCTCAAGCGCTTTGTTCATTTTCACAGCCATATCGTCATACTGCTTTTCAACCTTCTTGCGATCTTTACCTAAAGCAGTTAACTCCTTATCTTTCTCCGCATGCAGAGCTTTTTCGTCTTTTAAAGCCTGCTTGTATTTACCTTCAGCTTCTTTCAAGTTTGCATACAAGGTTGTAAGCTCTTGCTGGTTTTGCTCAATAGCACCAATCAGTGAATTTTTATCCTCTCTGGCTTTAGCAATGCCTTCCTTGCTCAAAAACATGGACTGCATATCATCATCCAAAGTAGATTCACCAGTTTCAGCGAACCGTATCCCCGCTTCCAGACGCTTCACGGAAGCCTGATCCTGGGCAACATCTGCTTCCCTGTCACCAATACGATCTTGAAAGCCAGTTATCTGTTGCCTCAGAGCATCAGCCTCACTGACTTTAGCTTGAATTTTGGCGTTCATTTGTGAAGTATAATTGACTTCAGCAACCTTCATGTCGTAAGTAGCTCTCGTCTTCTGTTGCTTATGCTCAACAGCCACTCTTTGCTGGTCGCCCTTCACTCTCTCTTTAATAAGCCCCTTGTGTGCTTTTTTGAGTTCCTTGGCTTGAGTGGTCAGGGATGCCTTCAACGTTTCACGCTCAGCCTCAAGCTTATAAACACGATCCTTGCTCTTGTCATATTGCTTGTAAGCATCACTGCTCTTGAATGTTTCAGCCAGTTGATTCGCAGCATCTTTGCGAACTCTCAATGACTTACTATCCAGACGTACGCACTGAGGATCACCATCTGCAGTAGCAGGCGGTAAAACGATGACTAAACCCTCACGTAAGTCGATACGTGCAGAGGTCAGATCCCCATCAGCTATAGCCAATATAGTTTTATACTTTTCCCTGAATTCATCATTTTCAATTTTGAAACGATCATGATCCATTTTTTTCTGATCAAGCAGTCTCAGGTCTGTATTAAACTGCTTGATACTTGTTGCAAGTGTTTCCTGTTCAAAAGGATTTTTAGTGGCTTTCAAAGCAGCTTCCGCTTGCTTGTTAGAGATTGGCCCCCAGTTCTGCTTCTTCGCCATTCTCTTGCCTTTGCCCATCAACAAATGCTCTAAGGCCTTAACCGGGCGACAATTTCTGAGCCACTTACGAAAATCTTTAAAGGCAACCTTTACAGGTCTGGTACTTTTAGGAAGTTCTGCAAACTTCTTTGTAGAAACCTGGATACCAACATATTTATCTGGGTCAATAGCCTGAACGGTAACCTTGCTTCCATTCAGATACCCTTCTTCCGGATTAACAATATCTGCATCTACAGCAAACGGTAGAGTTTGGCTCTGATCAATACGTCCTGTATTACCTGAAACATTCATATTTACGACTCCTTCCACTCCTTGGATTAAGATTACTTTTAATACTAGCCAGCAATTCTTTAGAACATTAAAAAGCTTGATCAAAAAAACAAAGAAAACCAAAAACAATTACAACCATATGATTTATTTGAAAATTTAAAATTGTCAAAAAACAGTCAAACCACTTTAAGTAAATAAAAAAGCCCCTATCAAGGGGCTTTTTTATTTACTTGAAATACATTCAGTTAATTTCTAGGGAGACCTGCTCTTTCTCTGATCGCTAATAAATTCAAGCACATGACTGAAATCCTCATAGCCATCGCGTGTTCCCCACTCCTTTAGAGCATCTTCAACGATATCAAGACTCTTAAAGTCACCATTATCAATTAGTTCATTAATATCAGCTTTCCATTGATTTTCCAGATTGCCAGAATAAAAGCTCTGGCGAAAGTTTTGAACAATACTCTCTCCACGAGTTTCCTCCACTAAGGAAACATCCGGTGCTGAAGGAGAGACACCATCGGTTCTTGCCCCTTGGGCACTTTGGACGGCACTTTTCTGACCTTGAATAAATTCAAGAGCTTCAGTGTAATCACCCGAATTTTCAGGATCTGCGGTCCACATTAGAAGTGTATTTTCAACCAACCGAAGCTCTTTTGTCTGCCCATTTTGTATTAAGGCTGAAATATCAGATTTCCATTCCTGATCCTGTTTAAAAGCATTATCACTGAACTTCTGTAAAATTGTATCTCCGCGAAATTGAAAGACCGGACGCATTCCCATCGATTGTCTGGCGTCCGTAGACTCTTTTAATTTACCCCTGGCCAGATCTTTAAGGGCTTGTTTATTCTGCTTTTTAGCTTTCTTAGCGTCTGCCTTACTCGCTTTATAATCCTCTTTTATCTGATCAAGGCCTTGGTTTCTCTTACCTTTCAGTTTTCCAAGATCTCCCCAAGCTTGCCTCCCAACCTTCATATTTCTCCCAAAAACATCCTTCATTATACCCTGAAATTCATTAGCACCTTTGAGTTTTTCTCTTTGATCAAAGAGTTCATCGTTAATACTTTTCTGCTGTTCCTTAAGACTTGCCTCTTGTGCCTTCAGACCTTTTCTTTCCTGCTTAAGCTGAGCTTTTTTAGCGATTAAAGGATCCTTTGTTGCGCTCATTTTCTCTTTTGCAGCGGTTGATTCATTAAAAACCGCATCTTTTTGCGCATCAGGCATAAGTTTCTTGGCCGCTTTGGCCATTAAATTACCAAGCCGGCTCTCTGAGCCTTTGATCTGTTTATTCAGATCCTTGATCTCTTGCTTCTTTGAATCCTTTAGATCTCTTACCTTAACCTTCGCATCGTGCTTCTTATCGTATTCTGCACGAAGATTCTGCTTGGTTTCCTGATAGCCCTGTTTCCTTACATCCCTCTGGGATTCATAACCTTGTTTGACCTGTTCTCTAGCTGCATCTCGCGTTGCTTTGAGCTCTGCTTTCTGTTCTTTATATAGCTGACTTTCAGCTTTACTGAGCGCAGACTTGGTTTGTTTCTGGGACTGATATAACTCTTCTTTCTTCTCAGCTATCAGCTCTTTAGTGACTTTGAGATTATGCTTATTCTGATTATGTTCACTGAAACGAGCCTTAACGCCAGGATCACTTTTCAGCATGCTGTGGAGATCTTGCACCTGTTCTTTTCTGGTCGATTTATCTGGCGAAGTAATTGTTATACGTTCACTACCCAGGCCAGCCTTAGGAATAACAAATGATTTTCCTCTCTGAAAATCTGATGAGCCTGGATGTTTTTTATCCATAAATTTTGTAGCAGCGCCAAATTCTTCTTTGAAAGAGGACACCTTAGTCTCAAGCAGAGCCACTTTTGCTTCTAAACTCTTCAGTTCAGTCACCAGGGCATTATGAGATGTAGCCGCAGTCTTTGCATCAGAACTCACTTTCTGATCTTTAACTTGATCAAGCCTTCCCAACTGAGAATCACTGGCCGACACCCAGGTCTTTCCGAGCTGATGAACCTTTTGAATAACTCTGTTAGCCAATGCTTTTACCGGAGAATGCTTAAAGCCATGCTTCTCACTTCCTTCGGTTCTGATTAAGCCTTCAGTGTTTTTTACTTCAACAGGCGAGATTGATCTACCCGTTGACGATTTACCCACCTGCTCAGCAGACTGAGTATTTCCTGCATCCACGGGTGGTTGAAATTGCACATTTGAACCACCACTAACACCCATTCCATCGGACATTGTATCCCCCAAAAAATCCTTTTGCCGGGTTATCCTTCAATTTTAGCTTTCAGACTGGGGGGTTAAGACAATAAAAGCAGGCAGGAAACAATAACTGGTTAACTTATGAAAACAATCCATTGTTTTAGTTAAAAAAATCATCAAACGTCAAAAAAAAGTCAAATCAATTTACCCACCAGAAAACCGGTGATAGCCATCAATCCAACCAGGAAAATAAAGGCATCTAAAAGAGGGCTTCTAAATGGTTTCAGTAACTTAACACGATAAAAAGCATAAACTGGCATCAGATAGAGAATAGTCGCCAGCACCGGTACAACCAGCATCTCCACCATATCAATGACATCCCAGTTTGCATAACCCGCCACCCAGCATGTCAGAAGAATAAAGAGAATACTTCCTCTATGCACAGCTCCATGAGGTAATGGACGATGGATATTATGACGGACCCACTGCTGAGTTATAAAACCTTGAAGCCCTTCCAGGGCGCCAAGATACACCCCGAAGAATGAACTGGCGATGGCCAGAAATGCAATGATGGGAGCAATGATGGAGAAGATCATATTGTCCGATCGATAAGCAAGCACAGAAAGTACAGGCACATTTTCTTCCCGAGCCTGCAATAGCTCCTGTGGTGTAAGGCTCAGCACACAGGAGAATACAAACAGCAGGATCACTACCAGTAACAACACGGTATTCCGCTTTAAAACCTGGCTCGTTTTGTTGTGACAAGCTCTGCTGTCCACAAAATAGCGCTGATAAGCATGAGCAAACGAGGAGCATGCGGGCGAGTGATTAAAAGAAAATATCAGCAAAGGAGTTGCAATAAAAAGCACTAATAATGAATCTTTAATATCGACCGGTTGATCAAAAACAGCACCATTCCACTGGGGAATCAAATACAGAGACACTGCCACAAGGGTAAAAACCAGTGGATAAACCATTATTTTCACCGATCGAAGCATCCACCCCTCACCAGCATGCATTGCCAGAACCAGAAGGCTCACCAACCCTAAGCTCAGTAACCACCTGTCCGGCGGTATCATGTGCAATTGGTGCTCCATGTAGCTGATAGCGACATTGGTGATACCAATCGCGTACAAAAGCAATATGGGATAAACAGAAAGAAAGTAAGCCAGGGTCAATAATCGGCCTGCTCGTTCACCAAAATGCTCTCTAACCGTACTGGTAATATTGCCTTCCGGATTCGTAGAAGAGAGACAGAAACGAACAAGGTTGCGATGAGCCAACCAGACCATTGGCCCTGCCAAAACGGCCATAATCACCAGTGGCCAGATGCCACCTGAACCAGCAGTAATCGGCAAATATAGAACACCAGCCCCAATCGCCGTACCAAACAAATTCAGCATCCAGCCAGTATCTCTGGAAGTCCATCGCATTTCAGCAGCCTGATCTGGTTTCTTACTCTGCATAGACTTCAGATTTTCAAGACTGTCTACTGAGCCATCCGACATATATCACCCAAATTGCTGGTAAATCGGTGCTATCCAGGCAGTAATTTCAAAAATTCCTTTTTAACAGCAACTATTATAGTCATGGTGACTGAATTGATATGTTTTTAACTGCCCCCCTTTTTTTCCCCTTTACGCTCATCACCGGATAGTTAGAAACATCACTTATGCTTTTTTTGCTTATTTTAATCTCAAAATATCCTATTAAGGTTATATATCTTTATCGTCTACTCAGTACAATGGAGAACCTTGCAGCCTCTTGACAGGCCATACGCCGCACATTACTCATAAAAAACTGAGCAGTGAAATAAGCCATGAAGAAAGATAAACAGAAAGTCATTGGAGAAGAATTAACCGATGAGCGCTTGAAAGCGTTACTGGCCTTGCAACCAACAGCTGGCTGCAGTCGAGATCATCACATTCTGTTAAGAGCCTATCGCTTCCTGAGAGCGGATGATTTTGCCCGCTTTGTACCATTCTTTCTGGAAGCAGGTTTTAGCCTGAATGCAAAAGGCAGTGATGGAAAAACACTGGCTGAAATCATCGTTCACCATCAACATGGAGAACCATACCTCAAAGTGCTTACTGACATCAGCGTCCATTAACAACCAAAAAACTACCTGAATTAATACTCAGGTAGCCTGATACTTTTATGCTGCTTTTTCGGGTTCTGTAGCCACTTTCACAGCTCTGAGTGAACAGCACTTTTCACTCATAGCTATGTAGAGGATGTTACCCCTGAACAGGCTTTGCTACGTCTGAAGAACGTACAGATGTCAGCATACCCAGAACACCACCCAGAACGCCCGGTAACAACCATACCAGACCTTCCTTCTGCAATGGCAGGTAAGCAAGTAAATCATAAGCAGGCCCAACAAAAGACAGGCCGGCTGCGTGCAAGCCTTCCACGATGCTGATCAGCCCCACCGGAATCAGGACACAGGTCATTACCCGTTTCGGGTTTCCCATCCATGATTTCAGCAATGTCACCATAATCAGGGCAATGGCTACAGGATAGATAATCAACAATGCTGGAATGGTCACTTTCAACAGGGTATTCAATCCAACATTAGCAATCAAAGCACTGGCCAGAGCACAGAGAATAACCCAGCTGCGATAGTTCAAAGCAGGAAAGACTCGGGAGAAATATTCACCGCAGGCACTGAGCAGGCCAATAGCTGTCGTCAAACAGGCCAGAATAACCGTGATCGCCAGTACCACCTTACCCCAGGAGCCAAATACAGCATTAACAAACAGGCTGATGATCTCTGCACCATTCTGCGGAGCCGCTACCAGCTGATGACTGGTGGAACCGATGTAACCCAGCACCAGGTACACCAGTGACAACCCTACAGAAGCAATCAGACCGGCAATGAATGTATAGCGCGCAACCTGTCGCGTGTCGGTAACGCCTTTATTCTGAATGGCATTAATAATAACGACACCAAACACCAGAGCACCCAGTGTATCCATGGTCTGGTAGCCTTCACGGAAACCATTAAAGAAGCCCTGGCTGATCATGGATTCAGTGGCAGCACCCGCTTCTCCCTGGGGAAAAAGGAAAGCACCGACGGCAATAACAACAAGAACAACCACCAGCAGTGGTGTGATCAGTTTGCCTACCGTCTCGATCAACCTGCCAGGGAACAACGCCAGGTAGAGCGCTATGGCAAAGAAAGCGACAGAGAACAGAGCCAGTGAAAGTGTGCTGGGGCCACTCATAAAGGGCAGCAAACCAAGTTCATAAGAGACCACTGCAGTTCTTGGTGAGGCGAACAGAGGTCCGATAGCCAGGAAAAGTACAACAGCAAACGTTAAGGCAACCTTCGGAGGAAATATTGCCGTCAGCTTTTCCAGACCGCCACCAGCACGGGCACAGGCAATCACACCCAGCAATGGTAGACCAACACCAGTCAGAAGGAATCCCAGCATTGCAACAATCAGCTCAGTTCCAGCCATGTGCCCCAGAAATGGGGGAAAGATAATATTTCCAGCTCCCAGAAAGAGAGCGAAAGTCATCAGGCCCGTAGCGATGATGTCTGTGGTTTTTAACGTCTGCGGCAAAACCAGTCCCCTGTACCCATTCTTCCCGGAAAGCCACGGCTTAACCATACGACAACAGTTAAGCCAATAATCAGGAAGAATATTTTTTAGAAGTGAGCTTAAAGAGGCTGAATATCGGGCCTCCTGAGGGTAACCTTTATTTCACAGATAAGACTTTAGCCGTATCAGTGCTTTCACCTAAAAATAATAAAAAGACAGGATTTATTGAGATTTAAACGATAATAAAGAAACATTTTCTGCAGGAAGCGCATAACGTCAATAGTAATCACTATCAACCCTATGCCCAGGATCGAATCACAACAGCGGGCTTAACAGTTGCATGGTATTTTCCAGTAACTTCCTCCGAAAGGGCCTTTGAGTCCAACGGTTGATATCCACTGCTTCAGCCTGCTTCATATACGACTGCAGCACATGAAAAATCTGCTGACCAAACCCATCGTCATAGACAATCAGCGTTACCTCATAGTTCAGCCAGACACTTCGCATATCCAGGTTCACAGTACCAAATAGCGCCGTCTCACGATCCACCAGAACACACTTGGTGTGCAACAGCCCCCCATTAAACTGCTGAATATTGACCCCCGCCTGCAGTAATTCCAGATAGTAGGAACGGCTGGCATGGTGAACCATTCTTGAGTCATTTTTTGCGGGTACCAGTAACTGTACATCAACACCACGCATCGCCGCTGACTTCAATGCCGTCAGCAATGACTCATCCGGAACAAAATAAGGTGTACTGATCAGCAGTTCTTCACGGCTTTCATAAATGGCCGCCAATAGAACCTGTTGCAACATTTCCCGGTCTACGTCCGGACCGGATGGCAGAACATGAACACACGCACCCTCTCGCCCACGGTGCTTTGCGGAAGGATATTCATACTGACGATTGAATGATGGATGACCCTGCCCGGTTTCCAGCGCTTTATCCCACTGGACTATGGCACCAAGCACATGAGCAGCAACCCCATCAATTCTAACCATGGCATCCACCCACTGACCTACCTTGGCATCCTGTTTGAATAGAGATGGATCAACCAGGTTAAAACTTCCGGTCCAGGCCACCTGATCATCCACAACCAGAATCTTCCGATGATTGCGAATATCTATGCGTTCCACCAGCATTCGGAATGGGCCACCCGACATCGAAGCCGTCACACTGATCCCTTCCAGACGAAAACGGCGTGCCCAGATACCACTCAAGAAGCCCCGACTACCAACATTATCCAATACAACCAGACAATCCACTCCTCGTCTGGCAGCCCGGATGACGGCGTCCGCCACCTCCTTGGCACGTCCGACTGGCTCCCAGATATAGAACTCAATAATCACACTGTGGCGTGCACTTTCTATATCACGCAGAAGGTGGTCGATAATGTTTTCAAAGCCTGAAAAAAGCTGCAAATGATTACCCGGTAAAAGGGGAACACTCATGCTCTTTTCCGCCAGTGAGAAAATACCATTGTGAGAAGTGACCGGACAGCGAGATGGTTCGCTATCTGAAATAATCCGGGACAGGTGTTGATACCACTGAGCATAGTCTGGATAAAGTGCACGCATGCGTTTAAGACGCCGGGTGCCAAGACGAGGTGAACCAAACAAAAGGTAAAGAACAAACCCGGCTACCGGCAGAGCAAACAACAACACCAGCCAGGCCAGGGAAACACCCACAGGCCTTCGAGTCATGATAACCACAATCGCAAACGCAACAATGGCACCCAAATAGGCAGCACCAAACAGCCAGCTATACCAGGTTGTTTCCATGCACTTAGGTTCCGAACATTCCTGCCAGGATAACTGGGAGCAGGTAACCTCAGCAGGCAAAAAAAGAGACAATGGTTTCAGACAAGATGCCTTTCAATACAACAAATGTCCATAATTCCCCCAAAGAAGTTTGGCGGTCATTGCCAGAGAAACGCAGACGATCATGGGACGAATCAATGTCTGGCCTCGACTCAACACCACTGTGGAACCAAGCCGGGCACCAATAATCTGCCCTAGCATCATGACCAGGCCAACCGTCCAGACCACATGTCCGCCAATAATAAAAAATAACAGAGAGGCAATGTTACTGATGCAGTTCAACAGCTTGGTATGAGCCGTGGCGCTGGTGATGGAATAACCCAGTAAACTCACAAAGGCAATGGTAAAAAACGAGCCTGTACCGGGACCAAAAAATCCGTCATAAAAACCAATCACCACTGCAGCTGTGAATGAAAACACCGACAGAGAGATCACCTGTCGTGATTGGTCACTGTTCAGCCGAGGAGAAAATAGAAAGTAAAGGACAATGCCGATCAGCAAGAATGGAATTGCCTGCTCCAGAACCCCCGCATCGATTTTCTGTACCAGTAGCGTCCCCAGCATACTGCCAATAAAGGTCATGACTATTGCCAGACGCATTTTCCTGAGGTTCACTGCTCCCTTGGAAATAAAGTAAAAACTCGCGGAAAGCGTACCTCCGGTTCCCTGGAGTTTATTGGTCGCCAACGCCTGAACAGGCGAAAGCCCTGCAGCCAGAAGAGCCGGCATAGCAATCAGCCCGCCACCCCCGGCAATAGAATCAACAAAACCGGCCGCCGTGGCCACGGCAAAAAGAAGAATGACAAGTTCCAGTGTGATGGTCGCGTCCAAGGTCAATCCTTGCAAATATAAGGGTGATGATTCGTGGAGGCGTAATAATAGAACGTCCAGAAAAAAATATTCAGGCAAAATTGACTCAACACTCAGTGGAATCTACTTATCTGTAATACGCACACCTCCTGACCCACCGGATAGAAATGGCAATAACACGCAGGCACTGTATTCAATCTCTTGGACTGATGGCTCTGGCCTCAGCCACCTCTCCATGCCTTGCCACACAACTGGCCAATGAATATCCATGGCAGGCTCTGCTGGGAGTCAGCCTTGTTGGTGAGCACGATTACCAGGCAGAGATTGAAGGGGAAATCCCCACCTCTTTGGAAGGTACACTTTATAGAAATGGCCCTGGTTTGTTTGAACGTGCCGGTTATAGAAAGCAGCACATACTGGATGGTGACGGCATGATTCAGGCAATAGACCTGATGAATGGCAAGGCTCGCTACCGCAATCACTTTGTAAGAACCCCAAAATATCTCAGAGAGCAGGCTACCGGACGCTTTCTTTATCCAACATGGACAACGCTGGCACCAGAACTTTGGGAGAATTTTCCCGGTACTCCTCCCTTCTCCCAGGCCGGTGTAACAACCTATCTGATGGATGGCATTCTGACGGCCCATGACGAAGTGGGACAACCTTTCGCTCTAAACCCTGATTCACTGGAAGATATGGGGCAACATCGTATTTCACCAAAAGGAGGAGCAATATACCTGAAGGCTCATGCCAAACAATCCGGAACTACCGGAAACTGGACATTTATTAGCTGGAGCCATGGACTGGCTCCTTCCGTGGACATCATTGTGAGATCTCCCAACGGACGAGTGATCGACCATCGAAAAGTATCAATGCCGCGGGATTGCTATATCCATGATTTTTTTGCAACTGAGCATTTTACGATCATTGATCTCCATGCCATCGAGTTTAACCCACTCCCCATGCTGGCAGGGCTGTATAGCTTTACCGATTGCCTGAAATGGAGCCCTGCCCTTGGCAATCAGATCATTGTTATCCCCCGGGATTCCGGACAACCGGTAAAATTCTTCCCGGCACCGGCACGATTTATGTGGCACAGCTTCAATGCCTGGGAAAAAGGCAGTGAAATCATTGCTGATTTTATTGCCTATGACGCACCTGACCACTTTATCGGCAAGGACCCACAGATGAAGGCCATTATGCAGGGGAGATGTACCCGAACTTACCACTCAGGCATGGCCTACCGTTACATCATTAATTTGCAACGGGCAACACTCAGGGAAGAACTCATTACCGACGGAAATATTGAGTTTCCCATTATCCATCCAAAACTGGGTGGCTTGGCATGTCAGTTTGGCTACGCCACCTTTGGCGCTCCCGGCCAGTTTTTTCACAGTGGCATTACCCGGATTGATTTAAACACCGGTGCTCAGGATCAGTATGACTTCGGTGAAAAGGTTCATGTTGGCGAGGCGATATATGTACCGGAAGGAATGTCAGAAAACAGAGGTTTTCTACTCTCAATGGCCCTGAACGGCGACACAGGAAAAAGCTTTATTGCCATACTGAACGCCACACATGTCAGTGCAGGCCCACTGGCTCTTATCCATTTACGTCACCACACCCCCTTATCATTTCATGGCACATGGTCAGATAAAAGATAACCAAGGCAATCCGGATACACACCCTTCATGTATACCCAATGGATTTCACGTTGCTATGCAGCCAGGCCGAGCTGGCGCTCCAGTGAGCGAATGCAGCCAACAAAGTAGTAACTTGAAAAGCGACGTATATAGTAAAAACCGCTGATCATCTCCCCAGATAATCAGCGGTTCGTAATCTCTTTTGAGCTCATAACACCTAGCCTGTTAATACGCTCTCTGCTCTTACACCATCAAACCTTGTGGGTTTTCCTGATTAGCATTCCTGATTGGGAACACTTCTTTCATCATCAGCTTGTGACCGGGATGACTGAGCGTCACTTTTGGCAACGCTTTTGACTACGAGATAATTATAGAAAAACCGGCTTGGCAAAAGATTGCGAATTAATGGATAAAAGACCGAAAAAGCGCAATAATCTGCCAGAAATCAACTGACTAATAAAAGAAAATATCATGAAGCTCGATCGCTACGATATCCGTATACTTCAAGAGCTGCAGAAGAATGCCAGTATCAGTAATCAGGACCTGGCTGACTTGATTGGGCTGACCCCCTCTCCGTGCCTGCGAAGAGTTCGGCAGCTGGAGGAGTCAGGACTGATAAAAGACCACGTCACCCTATTGAACCCCGATAAACTAGGACTAAGTCTCACTGTCCTGATCCACATCAGCATGGACAGGCATACACCAGAACGTTTTGAGCACTTTGAAGAAACCATCGACAGTTATGATGAAGTGATTGAATGTCTGCTGATTACCGGACAATCAGCAGACTATATGGTCAAAGTGATGGTTCCTGACATGAATTACTATCAGGATTTTTTGCTTAATAAGGTGACACGAATTCAGGGGGTTACCGGTGTACATTCCAGTTTTGTTCTCCGGCAACCAATTCGAAAAACAGCTTTACCGCTGAATCATCTCAGGCCGTAAGGCCTGATAGAAAAACGGTCAGAAATAGACAAACCTCTATTAATTGTCATCAAACTGAATTGCATCTTGACCCGCCACAGCCTTATCGTCAGCACTCTCTGAACAAGCAACTATTTGACGGGTTAACGGACATCTGAACATGTGGTAGAACAAACCAGAATAGTCTCTAAGCTCTGATAGGCTAGACAGCGACCCAACAACATCACCCGCTTTAATATAATAGTTTCGAATATCACTTCCCTGTTTTACCTGATAGGCTAAAACCTCCCCAAATAAGCATTCTTTAAAAGGGTCCTGAGAAAACGGATCCATTTCATCAGTATGTTTAAGCTCACTCTCTGGAACAACTCTTAACCAACCATGCTTGATCACATCACCAAGAATTCTTTGAGCCTCCCCAGTCTTCACAGCATTTACATGCTTATGGTCATCATCAAAGACTTTAATTTTAGAAGGATTGTTCCAAAACATAGGCTTAGGCTTAATACCCAGGCTTTGAGCAATTGGGAGAGAAGAACTCGTGGCATGAGAACTGCTGCTCGAGGCTGGAGAACTACTCCTCGAGGCTGAGGAACTACTACTGGAAGATGGAACACGAACCAGACGACGCACCCTGGGGCGACGACTGGGAACAGGCAGGTCATCGCCCCCTACAGATCCGGCTCTTCCAGCCCTGAAATCTCGACCAAGTGTATCAAGAGAGCTATTCCCTGAAGCCCCCTGACGATGAGAACCAGAAGTTACTCCAGCCACAGGGCCATTGTTATTTAACAAAGACTTTAGCTCTCTTTGAACTTGTTGGACGATCCTTGCATCAAAATCAGATGAAATACGCCGATTTTTCATTCCATAACAAAACGGGAATTCAACACTGCAATCTTCATTCTTAATCAATAAAATGCAATAGCCTTCATCCTTTTTTTGCTTTAAATAATTAATAGCTTTGTCAACATCGTATCTCGTCGTATCACTCCTAACTGAAACTGGAGCTGCAAGAATTTTATCTGCATACGCTTGATACCACATACCAGAACAAGAGTTCATCAGGCCAGACAAAGCTTGGAGCATCACGGCGTGAGCACCTTGCCCCTGAACAGCACTTATATGAGGATTATGATGGGCACTGTCAATTGCAGAAGGTCCCATATTTCCCGCCGAATAGACAATTAAACATGGGCGACCGCCTGTCACATTACGTTTGATCTCGTCTAAAAGTATCCCACTGGTTTGCTGTGGAGTCTTATCTTTATAAGGAACATAAACAGTGGTAACCTCCCCTCTTGAAACGGCTGCCGAGGATGCTCCCGAAACAGATCCAGCCCCAGCAGAGCCTGAATGACCTCTTGCTGCCACACCAGTACCAGTAGCCCCTGAAGCTCCTGCATTTGGCCGCGATATAATCCTGCTGGCAATATGTACTGCTTTTTTTACCGCTTCACACCCCCCAGCATTCCGTCTGTCAACCTGACTTACAACAGAGACCCTACCCATTCTCCCAACAAGTACGGTATCCCCATTCAGCGTCTGCAACGTATTATGAGTTATGTACCAACCATCGTTGTTAATTTTATTCTCAATATATTGATGCGGATTAAATCCTGATGCTGCCGGGTTCATCGGTCAATACCTCCTGAAACAGTTATTTATAATTTTATAAATCCATAATTATGTGACTCAGTCAGTCTGGAAAAGTTCCTAAACTAGTACCAAGGAACAAAATACCCCCCCATTTTTTACAAAGACCCAGTAGACACACAAATAAATAGCAGGATTTCAATCAGTTAAAGATCAATACCTGCTACTTGAGACCGCGCATTATCACCCAGCTTTTCGATAATCTGATCACGTATCTGGTTAAAAACGTCATAATCCAGCTTTACCGTTTCACTATGGCTTTTTATCCAGGACTCACCTTCCTTAACACGAAGAAAGAGAATGGTAGAGCTGATATCCTTGAAACCAACTACTAAATAGCCCAGATTCATACTCACCAGGCCATGTTTATCACGGGTTACAAAGGATGATTGAAAATTCGCCCGGTTTGCACCAATGGCAGAGTGGTTAAACAGTGAAATAAAAGCCCCTTCCTTTTCCAGTTGTTTTAATGCGCCCACAGCTGCATTCACCATTGCCTGTTCAGAGGGATCTTTGAGCGCTGCTTTTAGAATATCAAAGATCACTTCACTGACACTCAGGTCAGTAGAGGCTGAAGAGAGTGAACTTTCATCAAAATCACTGATATCCCAACCCTGAATGCTCATGACATCGGTATACCGTCCATACCACTGGACCAGCTGGGTATTTTTATCATAGTCATGGCTGGCAGCCAGCTGAGCAAACAGCGTTGAATTGATAACATCTTCCGTCGCCTGCTGATCTACATGCTGAGAAACAGCGACAAAACTGCCACTGTCAACAAAAAGCCTTTTAGTGTAGTCAGGCCCCTGAACCAAAAAAAGCTCTTCAGTGCCATCCGATGACCTTTCTGCAAGCCTGATCTTTTGCAGAGCCTCAAACCTATCCGATAACGTCATACCTCCCTTTTGCTGAAAAGGAACAACATCATGATGATCTGCAAAAACGCTTGAGACCACAAGCGAACACAGAAAAGCGATAGAGCAGACTACTTTTTTTTGCGATAAGGCTGACAGCATCATACGACTCCAACCGAATGGATTGAGAATTACGCACAATCATCAGTGTATTTCGATATTTAAAAACCGCCTTTTAATATCTCCTATAAATCTAAAGCCCAGGCCCGCTATAGAGAAAAAATTAATCAGATAAACCGTTTTTCTATTGGCACTCTGCAGCGCCCCACTGATAAACTGACTCCGCATCCTGACATCACCTATAAAAATAACAATCTGTCGTATACAGGCTTCAGGCTATGAAGAAAGAACATCACAACCGTCGCATTAGCAGGGGCTGGCAGCTCACACTCTCGATCTCCTCCACGTTCATTATTGTTGCTATCGGATTCACTCTGATCTTTGCTCCTGCAGCCATTGAAAAGGGTACGAATATTGTCAGCGCTCACTCCCCTTACCCGATCTCACAGAAAGCCTCCAGCCTCCATCAGCAGCTGATCGTTGCAGACCTTCATGCCGACAGCCTGCTATGGAATCGAGACCTGAGCCAGAAAGCCAGTTATGGACATGTCGATCTTCCAAGACTTCAGCAAGGAAATGTTGCCGTACAAACATTTGCAGTTCCGACCAAATCACCAAGAGGCCAGAATTACAGCCGGAATGAAAGCGATGCGGCTGATGGCATAACCATGCTTAGCATGATCCAGGCCTGGCCACCAGCCACCTGGAATAGCCTTTATGAAAGAGCGCTCTACCAAGCCAGAAAGCTTCATAAGGTTGAACAGAGCAGCCCGGAAGATCTGAAAATCATTCGCAGCCAGGCTGATCTGGAAGCTGTCTTAGCATTACGCCAGCAGGGTAGCCAGAAAGTTGCAGGATTGCTTGCGCTGGAAGGAGCCCATGCCCTTGAGGGCAATCTTGATAACCTGAAAGGCCTTTATGATGCCGGTTACCGTATGATTGGCCTGCACCACTTCTTCGATAACCGCCTAGGGGGTTCTCTGCACGGTGTCAGCGGTTCTCGCCTGAGCCTGTTTGGTCGCCGCGCACTGGCTAGAATGGAAGAGTTGAATATGATCGTCGATCTGGCTCACTCCTCAGAGTCTGTGGTTGATGAAGTATTGAAACTGGCAAAGCATCCTGTCGTGATCTCTCACACTGGTATTCTTGGAACCTGTGATTCACCCCGCAATATTTCAGATGACTTGATCCAGCGTATTGCAGAGAAAGGTGGATTAATTGGCATCGGCTTTTGGGATGCTATTTGCGACACATCTCCAGAAGGCATTGTTAATACCCTGCGTTATGCGATTGATCTGGCGGGAGAGGATCATATTGCCCTGGGCTCAGACTTTGATGGAGGGACAAAGGTCAGTCTGGATGCTTCTGAACTGGCTATTTTGACAGAGTTGATGATCAGGAAAGGCTTCTCTGAAACAGAGATTAGAAAAGTAATGGGAGAGAACGTTCAGAAGTTTCTGATGAAACATCTTCCGGAAGAAAAAATAAAGACATGAAAAAACCTCCCTGATTTCTCAGGAAGGTTTTATATGGCTGGGGTGGAGGGATTCGAACCCCCGCATGTCAGGATCAAAACCTGATGCCTTACCGCTTGGCGACACCCCAATTTCACTCTTTATGCGATACTAATAACCGGATTAGTGGTAGCTAGGGGCAGATTCGAACTGCCGACCCCAGCATTATGAGTGCTGTGCTCTAACCAACTGAGCTACCTAGCCACAAAACCGGATCGCTATTGTCGTGATTCAAATCCTTCATGTCAAGAAACATGCCAGCCTTTGTCACAACAAAGAGATGATGGCTGGGGTGGAGGGATTCGAACCCCCGCATGTCAGGATCAAAACCTGATGCCTTACCGCTTGGCGACACCCCAGCAAAACAAGCGAACAATAAACACTTCGCTCTTACAATGTCTTCGATGCTACTATACGAAAACTCGATTTAGCAACCATCACATAACTTATCAATAAGTAAGTGATGGTAGCTAGGGGCGGATTCGAACCGCCGACCCCAGCATTATGAGTGCTGTGCTCTAACCAACTGAGCTACCTAGCCGCCGAAAGATGGTGCGCACTTTAGTGATTTCACCCGAGACTGTCAAGCAAAAAGCATATAAGCCCGACAGATTTAATTCTCAATAAACGACAAAATACCAACAGCTATTTTTCAATACCCAAAAGAAAAAAGGCACGTATTTTAACGTGCCTTTTTTTACCGCATAACTGGCTATCAGACATTAAACAGGAAGTGCATAACATCACCATCCTGAACAATATAAGCCTTGCCTTCTACACGCAGACGACCTGCTTCTTTTGCGCCCTGCTCACCATTATATTTGATGAAATCATCATAACTGGTCACTTCAGCACGAATAAAGCCGCGCTCAAAATCAGTATGAATGACGCCGGCAGCCTGTGGCGCTGTTGCACCGACCTTAACAGTCCAGGCCCTAACTTCTTTCACGCCAGCAGTAAAATAAGTTTGCAGACCAAGCAGCTCATACCCGGCACGAATGACACGATCTAAACCAGGCTCTTCCATACCCAGATCTGCCAGAAACTCTACTCGCTCCTCATCATCCAGTTCAGCAATTTCGGATTCCAGCTTGTTGCAGATCGGCACAACCACAGCGCCTTCCTGAGCTGCAATTTCCCGAACAGTATCAAGATATTCGTTATCCTCAAAACCATCCTCATCCACATTGGCAATATACATTGTGGGCTTGATGGTCAGCAGGTGGAACAAACGAACAAGCTTCCGCTCATCATCACTCATATCCAGAGAGCGGACCGGATTACCCGACTCAAGATGCGGAATCACTTTCTCCAGCAAAGCCTTCTGGGCCACTGAGTCCTTGTCCCCCCCCTTGGCGGAACGGGCAACACGCTGCAGCTGCTTTTCACAACTTTCAAGATCAGCCAGCACCAACTCCATATTGATAATTTCAATATCAGCCCGTGGATCAATCTTATTCGCCACATGAATAACGTTGTCATTTACAAAACAGCGAACAACGTGTGCGATAGCGTCCGTCTCACGGATATTCGCCAGAAACTTGTTACCCAGCCCTTCACCCTTGGAAGCACCCTCCACAAGACCCGCAATATCCACGAACTCCATTGTGGTCGGCAACACTCGCTGAGGTTTAACAATTGCCGCCAGTTTATCCAGACGGGGATCTGGCATAGCAACAACACCGGCATTGGGCTCAATGGTGCAGAAAGGGAAGTTTTCTGCATCAATACCCGCCTTGGTTAAGGCATTAAAGAGCGTTGACTTACCAACGTTTGGCAGTCCAACGATGCCACATTTGAAACCCATAGCGCTTCTGCTCGCTTCTGAAATATCTAATTGAAGCGAATTATAAAGACTGGAAGAAAAAATTTCAGAACTTTTATTTTGGAAATATGACAAAAGACGCCCCAAGAATCCATCTTCGGGCGCTCAATATATTCAAGCCTGAATAAGAACTAGCCGAACTTTGGCAGGACTCCCACCAGGTCCAGACCTGCCAGCACCATGGCAGCAATACCAAACAGGAAGATCAGTGCCATTCTCAAAATACCACCCGGAACCTGATATCCCTCTTCACCTCTCTGGCGACCAATCCAGGCCATCACAACCGGGGAGAGAATACAGAAAATGACCAGTACCAGCCCCGCAAACCCGATAGCCGTGATAAAGCCATTGGGCAGAAACACTCCCAACAGGGTTGGAGGAATAAAAGTGATTGCAGCTGTTTTTAAACGACCGGAAAAACTGTTGTCAAAACCAAACAGATCTGCAATGTAATCAAACAGACACAGCGCCACACCCAGGAACGAACTGGCTACTGCCATATTGGCAAACCACTGCAGCACAGACGAAAGGTTCATATTCAGGCCGCTTTCTGAAAGAGCACCGAGCATATCGCCAATATTGCCTCCGGCAGCGATGATGGCCGGGAACGCCTCACGGGGCAGGTTTCCAAAGAAGCTGAACTGCCACAGGGCATAAAATGCCAGAGCCAACAAAGAACCAACCAGCAAAGCAAACCTTACCTTCTGGCCGTCTTTATTAAGGTAACGGGTAATACTGGGTACCGCAGTTTGCATACCAAAGCTGACCGTCAAAAAGCCCAACGCGCCAAAAGAGAAAGGGAATACCTCAGTAAATGACAAGCCTGGCATCAGGTAATCTGAAGAGGCATTACTCAACAAACCACTGATACTCCACAGGAAGGTAATCACCATCCCACCAATAAGCACCGTACTGACACGATCAACCGCGCGGGTGCCAGTCACTACGATAGCAGACAGGACCAGGGCAAAAACAAAGCTGGCCATAGGGGGGGACAGAGACACTCCATCGAACGCTTCCAGCGAATAGGTGATAATGGAGCTACCACCGGAAATGTAGGCATAAGTCAGGATATAACAGAGAAAGGCAACAGAAGCGCCATTAACAACACGCCCAATAGAACCAATGGTTCCCTCGGCAATAGAATCAAAGCTCGCTCCCAGCGGGAAACGCAGGTTGGCTTCAAGTAGATAGAGTGCAGCGCTGTACATGCAATACCAGGTAAAGACCATCAGCAGCATAGAGTAGCCAAACCAGAGACCACTGGTTGCTACTGGTAGTGAAAACATGCCAGCACCGATCGCGGTTCCAGCAACAATCACTGTTCCTCCAAGGACTGAACCCTGCTTCCCGGCAGAATCCGCAGAACTTTCCGTTATAACTGCTTCAGACATTATTATTCCTACTGCTTTATGGAACTTTTTCGTTCGCTCAAGGCTGTTTTAATAAAGACTCTGGCTATTTAGATTTGTTCAATCATTGCCATTTCGGTATCAGATAATGTTTTCAGATAATTGGAACAACGGGTCACCTTGGTGATGCTCACCCCGATTCGCCTGGCAATTTCTCGCTGAGACTCTTCTCCAGAAAGCAGGGCTCGCATTATGGCCAGCCTTGAACCTATTGCATCCTGCTCTTCTTGAGTCAGTAACACCCTCATAACCTCATGGAGCGCATCCACACCCTGCTGCTCCTTCAGCAGTTTGACAACCTGAAACCAGGACTCAGTTTTCATGCCTTGTTCAATTCATCCGAAACACCTGTACTGATGTAACAGTACAAAAGTACAGACATTACCGATATTACGGAAAATACTAACAACTGCATCTAAAATAATCAGAAGCTCAGACTTTATTTACCAGGGCCTGTGACGTTTCATTGCGTGCTCAGCACATCAGGATGCCCCTATGCCTTCATTGCGGCATTTTTTACGCCAGACCGCACATCCCTCCCCAAGAATGCAATGAGACATCAATAAGCCATGTTGACTCGAAGAATCGAATTTTTCGTACAAAAAGATGTCCAAGCGATCAATGCCCAAAACTAATCACTAAAAAGCGGTTTGTGGCCAGCACATGCCTTCAAGCCTTCTTAATTTTGAAAGGTGCATCTCCCTAGCTCTTTTCTTACAACCAAAGGTTGAAAATCCTGTGAATCAATTTATTAAAACCGTCATTTTGAATGCGATACTTACACTGGCAACTTTTCCTCTAACCGCAACTGGAGAAGACAGCACCCTCCCAATAGAAACCAGTGAGCATCAATTTTCATACTTCGGAGCCACAGGATACACCCTTGAAAAACACTCCGATGCACCACCCGTTATTACCATTCACTTTGACCACTGCATTGGTTCCACCCTGGCCAGAGAAAAAAGAATGGCTAAAGGTATTCTCATTGGAAATGATCGAGTCCTTGCTCCTGCTGATTATTTTATCGATCCATGCTCTCCCCCTATTGTCTTACCTGAAAAAGCCTCACAAACATCAAACAATTATTTTTGTCACGATCAGCGTATTAAAAATATTTCTCACCTTTCTCTAATTCCAGAGAACAAACCAGAACCGGAACCAGAAAGCGACACTGAAGATGACGAAGCCAGACAACAAGCGAGATTAGCTACTCCAAGAATCATCAGAGTACTCAATGAGCTGAATTTCGATGGAACCTCAACGGTTGATGCTCTTCTATGCCACAAAATAGAAAATGGAGTGATCAATCCCAAACCAACAGTTGCTGTTCTTTCTCTGAGCAAAAGAGGAGCGGCGACAATACCAACAGATATCTCCACTGCAACGATAGCTGAAAGTAATCTCGACGCCGAAGGGGACTATGCGGCTTCCAGCTCTCTACTGCTTAGAAACCAGATGCACTTTTATAATGAAGAAACAGAAGCTGAGCCAGACTCCGATAACATAACTCAACTCATTGACACCGCCAGACAGTTACAGCTTGTTGAAGAAAATAATGGCAACCAGAAATTTGATGCACAGCCTGTCGCACTCATCACGCTTATCAATGGACAGCACCACCTCAAGGCCCTTATAAATGACTGGGAACTGATCAGTGAATTTCCATCACTGTACGACCTTCCTGATTATGCACAGAGGCACCCATACGTCAGCAAACTCTGGAAGGGCACAAGCCCGATTTCAGGAACCCTCAGCCATACCCTTGGCATGAAAAGCATTCCCGGCATGACGGGTGCTGCAGGAGGCCTTCTGGCAACCGTAGAAATAGTGACTACAGCCACAGTCATTTATGTTATTGGCAACTGGATTACTTCATCTTCTCCCTACGTCTATACCGCCATAAAGTTTGGACTAGGGCTCATTTTAGCCAAGGGATTCTATCGCTGGGCAACAACTGACTATTAGGGGTTGTTTTAGAGGAGTGTTATCAACCGGACATACATCCAGCCAGTTGGTAACCCTCCCAGGGTAGACATTAAGGATGTTTTGCTTGCTGCCACTGGTCCTGTCCTCATTTTGTGGCTTTTATTAACGGGTGTGGACATATTGATTGGTACGTGCTGCCGTTCTTGAATTGGAACCACGAAGCACACAAATAAATTATCGGATAGATGCTTAATGTCTACCGCAATAGGGGTTGTTAACCCCACCTGTTACATGAAATGCCTTCATGTAACGGAAAAGTAATTAACAATATGCAGGACTGCAAAAACAACTACATTTGATGAATTGTATTCTTAAGCTTGCGGATCACTAGATGCCAGACAGAAATATAACTGTGGGAATAGTTTGTGGAGGCCCCTCCCCTGAAGCCAATGTTTCAAGACTTTCAGCCGGGCGCATAAGCCTTCCGCTAGAGAAAAACTACCAAAAAGTGGTGACACTTGAACTGGATGGAATGCTTCCAGCCAACCTGATCCATCATCAGGTTGATGTAGTTTTTCCTGTTGCCCACGGTCCAATGGGGGAGGATGGATGTCTTCAGGGGCTTCTTGAAGTCATGGGCATCCCTTATGTTGGCTCAACAGTTCTGGGAAGCGCCTGTGCTCTCGATAAAGTTACGACCAAGCGCATTCTGCAAGCGGCAGGCATTCCCATGGCAAAAGATTGCGTTGTATCCCGAAAGGCCCCCTTAAACCTGTCCGTCACTCACTGCCTCGAAACCCTGGGCGAAAAGGTCATAATAAAGCCCTTTGCCCAGGGGTCTGGCATCGGTATTCAATTTGCTCAAGGAGAAAGGGAGCTGACAGAACGACTCAGCAGTGGCTTTGAAAAGGATGAGCAGCTGCTTGTGGAGACATTTATTCATGGCAAAGAAGTCACAGCCGGTGTACTAGAGCTGGACACCACACAAGTACTTCCAACCACAGAAATAATTACGCCCGATAATGCATGGTACGACTATACCCACCGTTACACCCCCGGCCTCAGTGAGCATATTATCCCCGCCCGCATTTCTGACGAGCAGAAGAAAAGAGTACAGGAAATAGCCCTACAGGCTCACCAGCTGGTTCGCTGCAGGGATATCAGTCGATCAGACTTTATTGTGCCCCAGGACGGGGAGCCAATCTTTTCAGAGATCAACAACCTTCCGGGCATGACACCAACCAGCTTGTTTCCTGATGGAGCAAGGCATGCCGGAATAGAATTTGAAGCGCTGATATGCAGGCTGATTGATCACGCCATGCTTCGAAAAGAAAAACAGTTTGATAAAAATGAATACTGGCCAATCCCTGAGTTGAATATATCAATTCAGTAACCGGTTTTATTCAAATCAAAAGCAGCCTCTCAGGCTGAAAAAGTATGCAATTCCTGCACAGCTTTGGATCGCTTGCCGTTCAAAGCTTCAGGCGTAACGCGAATAGATTCATCAATAACGGCATCTATTTTTTGCCGCTCAGCGACAGAAGGTCTGGTTAACACATAGTTAACCACGTCTTTGCTATTTCCCGGATGACCGATACCAAGACGGAGCCTCAAAAACTCACGACTATTACCAAGGGATGAAATGATATCTCTGAGACCATTATGACCACCATGGCCACCACCCTGCTTCAGCCGACCAACCCCGGCAGGTAGATCAAGCTCATCATGGACAACAAGAATGGATTCAGGAGGAATTTTGAAGAAAGTTGCCATAGCACCAACGGCCTGACCACTTCGATTCATAAAGGTTGTGGGGTTAAGCAGGCGAACTTCCTGTCCACCTATTTGTAGTCGAGCAGCCATGCCGAAGAATTTTTTCTCCGGCTGCAAGATCGCACCATGGCTTCTTGCTAACTGCTCAACGTACCAGAAGCCGGCATTATGACGGGTGTCTTCATATTGTGCTCCAGGATTTCCCAGCCCCACAACCAGTCGAATCGACTGTTCCGAAGATTTTGCCATAATGCCATCGCCTCCTTATGCTTACTCTTCGCCAGCTTCTTCAGCAGACTCTTCAGACTCTTCGTCAGAAGCACCGCGAGTAGCCTGAACACTGGCAATATCCAGATCCTGACCATGAGCGATAACTTCAACGCCAGCAGGAATAGTCAGATCGCTCAGGTGAACGTGACCACCCACTTCAACATTAGCCATGTCTACTTCGATGAACTCAGGCAGGTCACCTGGCAGACACTTGATTTCGATGTCTACACGGTTGTGTACGATAGCACCACCAGCCTTCACACCAACACACTCTTCTTCGTTCAGGAAGTGCAGAGGAGCATGAGTAGTGATTTCATGGTCTGCATCAACACGCAGGAAGTCCATGTGCATGGCAAACTCTTTAGCAGGGTGACGCTGCAGGTCTTTCAGGATAGCCTGCTGCTTGGCACCGTCAACAGTCAGAGTCAGTACCTGAGAGTAGAAAGCTTCAACTTCCAGAGCCTTACGAATAGCTTTACCTTCCAGAGTGATCTGAACAGGCTCTGCTTCACCACCGTAGATGATAGCTGGCACCAGGTCAGCACGACGCAGGCGGCGGCTCGCACCCTTCCCAATATCCTTACGCGCTGTTGCGTTTAATACGATTGCTTCAGACATGTTTATCTCCAATAACCTATCGCCGCCTTGCGACCAGGCACGATAGTGCTCTTTAAAAGAGCTTCAAACAGAACCCCACAAAGGGATTCAAAGGTGCGATATCATACCGGCATGACGTTAAAAAGCAAAATAAGTTTCCCGCATCGAACTGGGTATTTACTGAATACCATTCATTTAAAAAGCATTACCCCCACTAATACCGGACAGACTCCTGCAACATCACCGAACGATTCAATAGCCCATAGCCATCAAATGCAACCCGAATACTCAGCAAAATATTCAACACTGCACAAATCACCATACTACTGGCTATACCCAGCATGATCATAATCTGATAAATCACAGCCTCAAACGGTTCCGCCCCCCCAGAATCTGCCCTGTCATCATACCCGGCAAAGCTACCAACCCCAGGGTTGTCAGCGTGGCCACCACCGGATTCAAGGCAGCCTGCAACGCATCGCGAATAAAAGGCTGCAATGCTTCATAAAGGCTGGCACCTAATAGCAGGTCAGCCATAAACTGCTCATACCGTTCGCTGACAGCACTGTAAAAGCGCTCAAGCACCAGAATATTTCCTGTCAGACAATTCCCAAGAAGCATTCCCGCCAGTGGAATAAGGTATCTTGTCTGATACCAGGGTTCTGGCTGCACAACCAGAATCATTCCTCCAAGAACCAGTCCAACGCCCACCAAAAGGCTGAACTGAGAAATCCAGAACAGATGCCCCCTGGACATTTTCGCCCTGGTTAAGATATGAAGGTTGGCAATAGTTAGCATAACCAAAAGCCAGACAGCATTAAGCCACAGGCTATCTTGATCAAAAAGAAACTTAAGATAAATACCAATAAGCCCCAACTGCAACGTCATCCGAGCCACACCAATAGCAAGCCCTTTAACCAGCCCTCTGAGACCAAGCCACCACAACAAGGCTCCGGGAAGCAGAAGAACACTATAAAACAACGCCAACTGAACCAAACCGACAGCACCACTTCCACTCATACGATGCCCACCTTTTTATTATCTTCAGTACTCCCCTTAAATTCACCAACCCTGCCATTGGCCACCAGCACCCGGCGCTGGCAATGATCAATCCAGCGAAAGTCATGGGAGGCTGAAATAACGGTAAACTCATTGGACAACAACAGCGCATCAACGACCTGCCGACAGGCCTCATCATCCAAAGCCGATGTTGGCTCATCGGCGACCAGAATCTTTCGCCCTGTCATCAAAGCACGAATAATAGAGATCCTCTGTCGCTGCCCTCCTGATAATTTGTCACTGAACGTTGAAAGTATCTCCTGATCAAGACCAAAACGGGCAAACCAATAACCAGCAACATCATGATCAAAGGCACTTCCACCCCAGGCCTTCCAACCAAAAGGGCGCCTGAGATAATCAAGCACCGTTTCCTTACCAACCTCAGGCTGTTGGGGGATATACGCAACCACCCGCCTTAATGCTTTAAGCACCGACTCATTAACCAGCTGCCCCTGAAACCAGTACTCCCCCCTGCACACATGATGCCCACCCAGCAACGCCTTCAACAATGTGCTTTTCCCGCCCCCGGAGGGACCATGAAAGACCAGACTTTCTCCCACCTCTATGGTTAAATCCACACCAGAGAGCAGAGGCATCCGGGTACCCCCTACACACCCCCCTTTAAACTGACAAAGCACTCTTGGCTCACTCATGGGGCTCACACAAATATCAGAAGTCGATATTTGTGAACGTTATTTGAATCTCTTATGAAAGAAAAGATATTAAGAAAACTTTTTTTGGGCTTTATCCAGATACATATTCTCAGGCATGCAAACCAGGAACCTTTTTTCGGTGCCTGGCTGATCGAGCACCTGAACGACCATGGGTACAAAATCAGCCCCGGAACCATCTATCCTCTTCTGCACAAAATGGAAGAAGAAGGGCTGATCACAAAAAAAGTTACGGTCACTGATGGTCGACAGCGCAAGTATTACCACATCACACTATTGGGACAGGAAGTATTATCTGAAGCCAATGGAAAAATTCAGGAGCTGGCAAAAAAAATGGAAGATTGAATACACAGCAGCTGCCAACCGCTTTTTACTCGACGGCCAATTTTCCTGCAGACCTGCACAACAGAAATCGCCAAACAGCCAATACAACCAGGAGATAAACAGAGGCAACGGCCACCGCCTCTGCATAATAACCATACACCATGGCTACGGGCATCAACGAGATAATGAACACATCAGTGATACTGCCGGGAACATAGGCAATGGCATAATCATCCAACACAGTACCGTTCATTTTGGGATCAATAATTCGCAGCAAGGCAATCCCCATGGCAACCGTGCCTGTTAACCACCCCCAGGAAAAGATCCCTTTTTCAAACCAATCACCCCCAAGCATTCTCGGGGCAACCCAAAGTACTAAAAATAATGTAAATAAAATTCCACCGACAAGCAGAACCAACATGGGCAGCAGGTAATTTGCCAAAATGGTTATCTGAATCGCAGAAATACCAAACACAATCAGAAAATCCGTTGTCGTCGCGCCAGCATGGTTAAAAACATTATCACACAGGTATCTGCTACCCCCCGTATACCGGGTAATACTTCGAACCAGCATTCCACCAATAAAGGCAGTGACAAAATTAGGTATCTGCAATTGGTCAGAAAATGATGAGAGATAATTGGCACTGTGATAAGCAAAGGCAGTTACAACCGCAATCAGTGCAACATGAATAGCAAATGAGTCCACTGATAAAGCCGATAGTGTTTCCTTCATGACCGCCTGCTGCTTTCCTGGAGCAATCAAACCTTTACGCTGATAGTCATCCATCTTATCAAAACAGGTAAAGTTGCGAATCAAACCCAGCTTCAGAGCCAGCTGCAAGATCAGCATACCGACCGTAATCGATACAAATATCCCGGCAGTAGCAAAAGTCAGGCCGAGCGTTAAGGCATCGCTCCAACCCAGATCTCCAAAAATATTACCCACCACCACTGATGTACCATGCCCCCCCATAAAACCGGCAGACAATACAAGCCCAAAACCAGGATTAAGGCCCGGCCAAATAAACGTCGCCAGAAACAATCCCAGCATGGCAGCAAATAACCACTGAGAAACGGTTGCAACCTGGTTGAAAGCCCATAAGCTTCCCGCCCGTTGAGCAATACTTTTAGGGGAAGGAATATCGGTAGCAAGACCCAGTGCAGCAAATAGCGCTGCGGTCAGCATACCTGCATTTGAAGCAAATCCCTGACTCCAGGGAAGAATATCAGTACCGGATGGACCAAGTGCCAATCCGAATATGCCAGCAAGAACTGCTGCAGGCATATAAATACGCTGCATCGGTGGACAATAGACGCGCAGAACCTTACCAGCAAGCAAAAGAACACCCGCCAGGGCGAAGTCAGTCAGCATGACCCATTCTGTCATTAAACTGTCCTTATAGAATTGAGTTGTATGATTGCAGAACGCGGAAAAACACACGCCTGAAATAAGTGATGCCACCAAAGCAGGTGACCGAGCGCCTGGCCATGGGATCCCAGACTGAGCCTTAGATTGAATTAAGGCCGAAAAGATTTAACTCCGTCATAATAACAGTCTGGCCATTTTATAACGTCGCGATTAATACCTAGACTTCGCTCAACTCAAGACAAGAACCAAGACAAAATCACGCACTAGAGCCTCCACCAAAGCCAAGAACCCCTATCCAGCAACGGCTTTCAACTACACATACGACACTATCCAGATAAACTCAGAATAGATGATTCAGGTACCGGTAAATGGAAACAATGAAAGGGTAAACATACAGGTGAAAAAAAAGCACTCATTTCTGAGTGCCTTTTTAAATAATGATCTAGCTCAGAGCTTACTGAAACATCGCACTGATAGATTCAGCATTACTGATGCGACGCACAGACTCAGCCAGCAGAGGAGACATATCCAGCTGACGAATTTTATCAAGCGCCTGTGCAGCAGGACTCAGAGGAATAGTATTGGTAACGACCAGTTCATCCAGCTCAGAGTTTGCAACATTCTCGAGTGCACGTCCGGAAAGAATTGGGTGCGTACAATAAGCGTAAACCGCCTTGGCACCTTTTTGCTTCAATGCTGCTGCTGCCTGACAAAGCGTGCCCGCAGTATCCACCATATCATCAACAAGAATACAGGTGCGCCCGGAAACATCACCGATGATGTTCATAACTTCACTCTTATTCGCTTCTGGACGACGCTTGTCAATAATGGCCAGATCAGAGTTCAGACGCTTGGCTACTGCACGAGCACGAACCACACCACCATGATCAGGGGACACCACCATTACATCACTGTAATCACGGCGCTCAATGTCATCGAGAAGAATTGGTGAGCCATAAACGTTATCAACCGGAATATCGAAGAAGCCCTGAATCTGGTCAGCATGCAGGTCAACCGTCAACACACGATCCACACCCACACCAGCAATCATATCCGCAACCACCTTGGCACTGATAGCCACACGACTGGAGCGGGGACGACGATCCTGACGGGCATAACCAAAGTAAGGCAGCACAGCAGTAACACGTACAGCGGAAGAACGACGCATGGCATCGGCCATCACCAGCAATTCCATCAGGTTGTCATTGGTCGGCGCGCAGGTTGACTGGATGATAAATACATCCCGACCACGAACATTTTCCTGAATTTCTACGGCACATTCTCCATCACTGAAGCGGCCAACATAAGCCTTGCCAAGTGGGATATGCAGGTGATTGACAACTTTATGAACCAAATCCGGATTTGAGTTGCCGGCAAACACCATCATTTTCGACACGGGAAATTACCTTGCTTGGATACTGGGCGTAGGTGGAAAAATCGATTACAAAGAGGGGAGTCAGACAATAAACTGTCTGATAATCTAGCATAAGCCGACACGAGGGAATTGCTTTCGGTATAACAAGGTACACGCATAAAACTCTGCACAAAGAGCTGGCTGGGGTGGAGGGATTCGAACCCCCGCATGTCAGGATCAAAACCTGATGCCTTACCGCTTGGCGACACCCCAGTAAATCTCTCTATCAATCCGTGCACAATCCAGGCCGACTTATCGTAGTTAACATCAAAAAATTTGCAAGCGTTACTCCATCACGGGGTAACCTGCATGCTGCAAAGCTGTATGCAGCGGCGAACGATTAATACCGTGCGCCACAAAGCTGTGTAGCTTTGATGTGTCATCCGCAATCTCAGGACGAGAAACGTTAAGAGACAGTTCAGCCTGTGCCGCTAACGCCTGTTCGCGACTGGCAAACCGGGCAAATACTGATGCCCCCGAACCACTCATCATGGCCCGCCCGATGCTTGAATCTGCGAGATTATCCAACAGAGAGAGCGTTTTATCAACCTTGGGATACAGTGCGCGAACCAGAGGCTCGAAATCATTTCGCCGCTGTTGCTGCGAAACCTGATCAAGAACAGCGCCCTCTCCGTCAAGAGCGGCGCAGACTTTAATCGGCAATGAATCTCTTGTCAAATCACTGTGCCCATACATAGCGGCAGTATTAACCTGCGCATCCGGAACAACGACAAGAAACCAGCCTTCCTCGGGCTCTACCGGCGTGAGAACTTCACCAATCCCTTCTGCAAAAGCACTATGCCCACGCACAAAAACCGGAACATCGGCTCCCAGCCTCAAGCCAAGTTCCGCCAGATGATCAATAGTAAGGCCCAATTCCCACAGCGCATTAAGCCCCAACAGGGTAGTCGCTGCATTTGAGCTCCCCCCACCCAGACCACCACCCATAGGCAATTGTTTGTCCAGAAGAATATTGACTCCCTGCTGACACCCGGTCTCCTGCTGAAGAAGGCGAGCCGCCTTGACAATCAGATTCTCCTCTGGAGCCACACCATCGAGATCGGAAGCAAGACTGACATCTGAATTGTTTAAGACAAACGTCAGTCGATCACCAAAATCCAGAAACTGAAAAAGTGTTTGCAAATTATGATAGCCATCTGATCTACGACCAATAATATGAAGAAACAGATTCAATTTGGCCGGGGCTGGCAACACCAATTCTGTCAGCATCCAGAAGACTCCAGAAAAACATTGTTATGCTAAAAAGCCTGTAATAATGACTTAATTAAATCCTATCGGGGAAAGTCCAGAAATCCCCTAAAACTGCCAGCTGTTTGCCATAAAGCTCAGGGTGACATCGCCATGGGTAACCTTCAACTTTGCAGGCAATCGTAATGACTTACTAAGCCCGTATTGTTGATAAGCAACCGTCCAACCCTGTTGTTCAATTTTTTCAGGGTAACCCAGATTATTCAGTTGAATCAGAGCATTACTGCCCGGAGCCGGAAGCCCCCTGACCCAATACCTTAGATTACTGACTGGAAACTGCAACCCGGTAAGAGAATAAAGAAGTACTTCAGGTGATGGGCCATAGCGGGTTTCATTCGATGCAGTAACCGTTACCCCTCCCGAATCTCCCGACACACGCGCAATCGCAGCACCAAAAGGCCCATCAAGAAACAGCTTGTAGTGATCCTCCTGCTGCCGCCAGTCAAGGGACATTGTACCCGACCGCCCCGGCACCCTGAGATTAAGACGCCCAGTCATTTGCCAAACCTGAAGCTGACTCAAGCGCTCACGGTGGAATTTCCAGCGAAACTCTTTCTCTTCATCGCTCACTTTCCCGTCCGTATCAACGGATCGTGAAGCACAACCAGCAAGGATAAAAAATGACAGAGCCAGTAAAACTTTTAACCCAAAAAAGGATTTATTAACATCCATACCAATGAACACCAAGCAACCATAAGCGGAAAGTGTCGCAGCCCCCGAACCATGAAAGTAGCCACAGTGCCGGAAATAGCGACGTTTTCATAGTAAAAATTACTGTGCTGTACTGACCGTTTCCGATTGATCCTCAAGACCAGCCCCTGTCAGGCGGTCCATCGTATCCTGTAATATCTGACTGTCCGGACTTTTCTGCAGAGCTTCTGCCCATAAAGATCTGGCCGCTTCACGCTCTCCCTTGACCCAGAGAACCTCACCCAGGTGCGCAGCGATCTCAGCATCAGGAAACTGAGTGTATGCCATCCTCAAATACTTTTCTGCCTGCTCAAAATTTCCAAGGCGAAATTGCACCCATCCCATACTGTCCAGAATAGCCGGATCCTCACTGTTCAAACCATAAGCCTGCAAGATAAGAGCTTCAGCCTCTTTATAACGATCAGTTCTGTCAGCAAGGGTATAACCCAAGGCATTCAAAGCAGCAGCATTTTCCGGATCAAACTCCAGAATAAAGCGCAAATCCTTTTCCAACCCTACAAGGTCGTTCAGCTTTTCATAAACCATTGCTCTTGAGTAAAGAAGGCTTACCGACTCAGGATTGGTTTTCAGCGCCCGCTCAAAGAGCATTAGTGCCTTATTGAGTTGACGGTCATTAACCAAAAGCTCACCTTCCAACAGAAAAAGAGACTCCATTCGTGCCGGGTTGCGATTTCTTGCTTCACCAACATGAGTTAGCGCTTCATCCAGCTTACCTTGTTCAACCAGCATCTGGGTCATCGCTACTTGCGCAGCCATAAACTCCTTCCCCGGACCAACCGCGAGATAATGTTCTTTTGCTTCTGAATACTTTTTCTGTTTTTCACCTAAACGGCCAAGATAGTAATGAGCCGTATTATTTCGTTCACCAATTGCCAACAGCTGCTGAAAGTACTCTTCAGCCTCCTGCTCCATGCCATTTTCCAATGTAATCAGCGCTAACGATAATACAATGTCACTCTCCTCAGGAGCACGTTCAAGCAGAACTTCAAACTGCTTCCTTGCCAGATCCAGCTTCCCCGCGTGAACCAGAACCCTGCCATACAGCAATCGAAGCCGGTTTTTACCGGGATGCCGCTGAACCGCTTCAGAAAGCATCACCTCTGCTTCGGCATCACGTTTCAGCTTGTTCAGGGCACGTCCTTTTACCATCATGGCAGGGACAAAATCACGATCCTTTTTCAATAACTGATCAGCCACAGACAGGGCTGACTCATATTCCCCAGCCTGCTGCAGAAGAATCGCCTTACCCAGCGGTATCACACGAAAGTCTGGATATACCGGTATAAGCGCATCAAACTGCCTGATAAGATGGCTCCGGACCTCCTGACCATTTTCTCCACTCAAGCTGCCCGCCGCGCTGGCAAGCACATCAAAACCAGGACTCCCACCCAAAGAGAGCTGCGTTTTCATCTGCTCAAAAGCCTTATCAAACTGACCTGCATAAACCAGTTCGAGGGCTGAACCATGCAATGCATCCAGGTTTTCTGGCTGTAATTCAATCCATAACAATGATGCATCGAGTGCAGCCTGTCTTGCACCAACAAAAACAGCGATCTGATAAGCACGCTGAGCGACACCGGCATCCCGGGTTTTATGAGCCTGTTTCAAATAATTCCCCAGCGCCAGATCGTAACGCTGTCGCTGCCCCCCCACTTCAGCTACCAGCAAGTCATAAAGCGTCTCAGCCTCAAATGGAGTGACCGGCTCTTTTTCCTGAACCTGTTGATTTTCAACAGCCGTCCCAACATCCAGCACAGCAGCTTCTTGCTGAACATTCTGACTGGCGCAACCAAAAAGAAAAAAAGCAAAGGCAACAGGAAGTGATTTACAGTTTTTTATAAGAGCCTCAGCCCCTTTTTTAACAGTTTCAGCCCTGATGGTCATTCTGGTCATGGATGGTATGCCCTTTCCCCTTATCTGGTTGATAAATGCAGTCGCTCTATGGATTCATTCCAATTGATAAGCAGATATAGATCTCATGCCCAAACAACCTGAGCAAAAAAAAGAGCCACCCCTCACCAAAGACCAACAAACTGTGCAAAATATCCTTTAAAAAAACATGAAGAGAGTTTGCAGTTGCAAGCTTTCCATTGCAGAATTGATCGGCCGAAACACCTATCAATCCAGCAACCTTCTGAAAGATTATCTCTCCCTATTTTGGTCAGAGTCTGAATCTGTCGGCTGCGATTGAGGTATCGGATATGGCAACAAGCCAGGAAAACCATGAGCAGGATTTGTAAAACGCTCTAGCAGCCATGAGCAGAAAATGTCAGGCATATTTAACCCTGAGCCGGGAAAATCCCATAGAGACATTTTCTAATTAAAGCTGAGCTGCCTGTATGGCAGCCAATCTATAGTAGCAGTGAACCAGGACAGCAACAGAGGTCTGATGGGGTATATTACCGCCGGTATCAATCACAGGACAGCACCAATCACATTGAGGGAACAGGTTGCCTTTTCTGCTGACCAGCTACCTGATGCACTTCAGAGCGCCAGATCTCATACTGGTATTGAAGAAATTGCCATCCTGTCTACCTGTAACCGAACCGAAATCTATTGTGCACTCCACAGCTCTGCAGCTGAAACTATTGAGATGTACTACGGCAAGTTGATTGACTGGCTAACCCACTACCATCAAATCAACAGCCATCAGACCAACAGTAATCTGCTGGCAGAGCACGCGTACCTTTTTTACGACCAGGAGGCTATACGCCACCTGATGCGTGTCGCTTGTGGACTCGACTCAATGGTTCTGGGCGAACCCCAGATCCTGGGACAACTCAAGTCTGCCTACGCCAGCGCTCAGGAAGCAGATACTGCCGGCCCGGCACTGAACCGTCTGTTTCAACACAGCTTTACCACCGCCAAACAGATTCGAACTGAAACTGCCATCAATGAGCAACCCGTGTCCGTTGCTTATGCAGCAACCCGACTGGCAAAACAGATTTTCTCCGACCTCAGTGAAAATACTGCTTTACTGATAGGTGCCGGTGAAACCATTGAGCTCACCGCCCGCCACCTTTGCCAGCAAGGAGTATCGAATATCATTGTGGCTAACCGGACCCTGGAACGAGCCAGACTTCTAACCGATCGTTTCGGAGGTCGACCGGTGCTTCTCTCTGATTTGTCGCAGGTACTGCATGAAAGTGACATCGTCATCAGCTCTACCGCCAGCCCCATCCCGGTTCTTGGCAAAGGAGCTGTTGAGCGGGCGTTAAAGCAGCGAAGGCATAAGCCTATGTTCATGGTGGATATTGCGGTTCCACGGGATATTGAGCCCGAGGTCAGTGAGCTGGCCGATGTTTTCCTCTATACCGTTGATGACTTACAGGATGTCATTGAAGACAACCTGCAACAAAGAAAAGATGCTGCACGCAAGGCTGAGCGCATGATAGAGGCTGATACGTTTGAATTCATGACGCGCATGCGCTCACTTGACGCAGTCAACCTCCTGCGCAACTACCGTCAGAGCACCGAAGCCATGCGTGATCAGGAATTGGAAAAAGCAATGCAATGGCTGGCCAGAGGTGCTAACCCGGAAGAAGTGCTGCAACAGTTTGCCCGCTCTCTCACTAACAAGTTTATGCATCAGCCCAGTGTCCAGCTGAAAAATGCAGCAGCCATGGGGCAGCAGGAAAAACTGGAATGGGCAGAAAAACTTCTGGGTCTGGATAGCAACCAGAAAACAGACTCAACTCAGGACGCCTGATCACGTTCTGAGTCCACCTTTATTATACAGAAACCTTTTGCAGACATCATGAAAGAGTCCATCCTCGTAAAGCTGGAAAACCTCAGCGAACGCTTTGAAGAGCTTTCCGCACTGTTAAGCGACCCAGGGGTCATTGGCAACCAGGACCAATTCCGAAAATTCTCCCAGGAATACGCAGAACTGGAATCCGTGGTAAAAGCCTTCAAAGAGTATGACCAACTCCTCAGCGATAAGTCTGAAGCCGAAGCCATGATGGCCGAAGGTGACCCGGATATGACTGAGCTGGCCCAGGAAGAGCTACAGAGCATTGCAGAACAACTGCCAGATATGGAAAAAAGTCTGGAAGTGCTGTTGCTTCCCAAAGACCCTCGGGATGGCCTGAATACATTTCTGGAAATCCGTGCCGGTACAGGCGGCGATGAAGCGGCCATTTTTGCTGGGGACCTGTTCAGAATGTACTCCAGATATGCTGAAAAACGCGGCTGGCGAATTGAAGTCATCAGCACCAGTGATGGAGAGCACGGTGGCTACAAAGAAATCATCACCCGTGTTATTGGCAGTGATGTCTATGGGCGAATGAAGTTCGAATCCGGTGCACATCGTGTCCAGAGGGTTCCAGAAACCGAATCACAGGGAAGAATACATACATCTGCATGCACTGTTGCGGTCATGCCAGAACCGGATGAACAACAAGCCATTGAAATCCGTAAAGAAGACCTGCGAATCGATACATACCGCTCATCTGGGGCCGGTGGTCAGCACGTCAACACCACCGATTCCGCGATTCGAATCACTCACCTGCCAACCGGCATTGTTGTTGAGTGTCAGGATGAGCGCTCTCAACATAAAAACAAAGCCAAAGCCATGTCCTGGCTGGCAGCAAAATTACAGGATGCCCAGGATAGCGCAGCCGCCAAAGAGATCAGCGATGCCCGCAAGAGCCTTGTAGGCAGCGGCGACCGCTCTGAACGTATTCGCACTTATAATTATCCACAAGGACGAGTCACAGACCATCGCATCAACCTGACTCTGTATAAATTATCCGAAATTGTTGAGGGCGAACTGGATCCTGTTATAAACCCGCTGCTTCAGGAACACCAGACAGAACAGCTTGCAAGCCTGGCCGGCGAATAACTCATGAGCAATACCCGTATAGACTCATCTCTGGCAGAAGCATCACGCATGCTTTCTGCCAGCCCAACCCCAAGATTGGATGCAGAGCTACTGCTGGCGCACACTCTTAATAAGCCACGAAGCTATTTTTTTACATGGCCTGAAGCACTGTTAACCACAGAACAACTGACCAGTTTTCAAGACCTTGTTGAACAACGTAAATCGGGCGTTCCTGTAGCTTATCTCACAGGCTTCAGGGAGTTCTGGAGTCTGCAGCTGAAAGTTACCGAAGCAACATTGATACCTAGGCCGGACACCGAGCTTCTGGTGGAACTGGCGCTTGATCCAAATCTCTCTAAAGAGAAGGTATCCGGAATCAGAGTCGTAGACTTAGGCACGGGAACCGGAGCCATTGCCCTGGCTTTGGCAAAAGAGCGCCCTGTATGGAAGATCACTGCAATCGATAAGAGTGCCGAGGCACTGGCCGTTGCCAGGGAAAATGCCATCAGCAACGGAATCCGCAATGTTGATTTCATGGAAGGCTCCTGGTGCAGCCCACTGTCTGAAGCCTCCATAGACATGATTGTCAGCAACCCTCCCTACATACGCAATGATGACCCCCACCTGAACGAGGGGGATGTTCGCTATGAACCCATGACCGCACTATCCTCCGGAAGTGACGGGCTGGATGACATTCGCACAATCGCCAGCGAATCACTTCTGACTCTGAAGCCTGGAGGCTGGTTACTGCTGGAGCATGGTTACGACCAAGGTAAAGCAGTGCAAAACATCCTGACTTTAGAGGGATTCACCCAGATTCGCACCGAGGTTGATCTGGCAGGACATGATCGCGTTTCGCTTGCACAAAAGCCCACATAGGTCGTTAATACCCTCCCACCCTACAGGTGGCGCCCATGCTGCCGTCATAAGTAGTACCCCTTAATACCAAGTGACATGCAGTACATATAGACTGGGTGTCATTTTTTGCCCATTATGCCAATGTATACTTTTTAATCATAAATTCGGGCATAACAACTCTTTACGGCGGTTAGCTACGGGCACCAGGAGAAAACATGCTTGCCAGACGATTACATCGCTTTTTACAGCAGGACTATGCCATCGGCATACTGCTTTTTATTGCCGCCGCCCTGGCGATGCTTTCCGCAAATACTTTTTTTGCGGAGTACTACGACCTTCTTCTATCCACACCTATTCGTTTTACCGTAGGGCCTCTGGATATTCACAAGCCATTATTGTTATGGATTAACGATGGCCTCATGGCGGTCTTTTTCCTCTTAATCGGCCTTGAAGTAAAGCAGGAAGTCCTTCAGGGCGAGCTCAGCTCTCCAGCCCAAATCATGCTACCAGGCATCGGCGCTATTGGTGGAATGCTGATTCCAGCCCTTTTTTATGTGGCTTTCAATTACACAGATCCAACTGCCATCAAAGGATGGGCCATACCTGCAGCTACTGACATCGCCTTTGCCGTGGGCATACTGGCACTGCTTGGTAAACGGGTCCCCTCATCACTGATGACCTTCCTACTGGCTCTGGCAATTATTGATGATCTGGGCGCCATTATCATTATTGCCATATTCTATACAGAAGACCTGTCACTCACTTCAATGGGTATTGCAACAGTGCTTCTCGCTGTACTGGCATTTTTCAATTATCGAGGGGTCACCAAAATAGGCCCCTATATAGTTGTGGGCACACTACTCTGGATCTGTGTATTGAAGTCAGGGGTTCATGCCACACTGGCTGGGGTGCTGCTGGCCTTTACCATTCCACTGAAGGTGGTTGACCGTCGAGGGCGCTCACCACTTAAAGCCCTGCAACACAAACTGCACAGTCCGGTTAATTATGTCATCCTGCCAATCTTCGCCTTTGCCAATGCGGGTCTGGAGCTCAATGCTGAGCAGGTCAAAAGCATTCTGACACCCATTCCGCTGGGAATCGTGACCGGACTATTCCTGGGAAAGCAGATTGGCGTCTTCAGTTTCTGCTGGCTGGCCATTAAATCAGGCCTTGCCAAACTGCCGACTGATTCCAACTGGACACAGATGTACGGCCTATCGATTCTCTGTGGCATTGGCTTTACCATGAGCTTGTTCATCAGCTCGCTGGCATTTGAAGATGTCAACACCAGCTATCTGATTTCAGATCGAATTGGCGTCTTAACCGGCTCCATACTGTCTGCCGTTTTTGGCTTTTCCATCCTGTACTGGGCTGGGCGCAAGCGGGTCTAACCCTCTTCACCAAGCCCTAGCTTTACTAACTTCTGGCCATCCTCACGAGGGCCAGAAGCACTTACCCACAAGAAAAAGAACCATTGCCACCAACACCTGTCCAAAAGCTGTTAAACTCGCTTTCAATTTTATCAATCCCGAAATACCCCACGCATACAGCCCAGCCTGAACACTAAAAGGATTTGGCGGTATTTCTGACAAATCATACAGAGAGCTCATTAGCCTATGGAAAACAGAGGCGTTTTGCTGGTTAATCTGGGATCGCCGGACAGCACATCCATTGAAGATGTCCGACAATACCTCGATGAGTTTTTGATGGACAAGCATGTGATTGACCTTCCCTGGCTCATTCGCAGAACACTACTCAGCCTGTTTATTCTCCCATCACGGCCAGCAAAATCCGCTGAAGCGTACCGTGCAATCTGGACAGAAAAAGGCTCCCCACTGATCGTCAACAGTGAAAACTGCACTGAAAAGCTGAGATCAAAAACCAACACCCCCATTGAGCTGGCTATGCGCTATGGTAAGCCCGATATGGCCGAAGCTCTTAGCAGGCTTGCAAAGCAACCCGATATTGAGGAAATTCTGCTCTTTCCGCTCTACCCTCACTACGCCATGTCTTCGGTCAAAACTGTCATTGAACAGGCAAAAAAACTGATGCAGGAGATGGGCATAACCGTTCCACTTCGTGTTCATCCAGTATTTTATGATCATGATGGCTATATAGAAGCCTTGGTAGAGAGCGCAAAACCCTGGCTGGAGAAAGACTTTGACCACCTGATATTCAGTTACCACGGGGTTCCTGAGCGACACATCATCAAAGACGACCCTACAGGAAGTCACTGCCTGAAAGATAAAAGCTGTTGTCAAAAAACGTCGATCGCTCACAAAACTTGCTATCGCCATCAGGTTTATCAGACTACGGAAGCCTTTGTAGAAAAAGCAGGCATCCCGATTGATAAATACAGCGTCGGCTTCCAATCACGACTTGGCAAAGCCAAATGGCTGGAACCGAACACTCTGGATGTTATAAAACAGGTGGCTGACCAGGGAGCGAGAAGAATACTCGTCATTTGCCCCTCGTTTGTTTCGGACTGCTTGGAAACACTGGAAGAAATCGGCATTGGCGCCAAAGAGGAGTTTATTAAAGCCGGCGGTGAATCACTGGAACTGATCCCCTGCCTGAATGATCATCCTGCCTGGATAAACCTGTTAAAGCAGTGGATAGAGCACCCGCTGACTTATTGATTCCGAGATATTATGGGCATTAATTATGCCCATAACCTAAATCCATCTTGTATCCATTAAAATCTGCCTTTATAGTACAACTACCTAGCCAATCTACGTAAAAACAACTCTCCTTCAAGAGACGGGCGCAATGAATAGCGTGACGAACTGGCAAAAACAGCATTTTTATAAAAGAAGTCATACAAAAACTTCTAATGTAGCGGGTTTCACCTGCCTGCCTGAATTCCTCTTTGCTCCTGCTCGCCTGCTACTCCTACTGCTGCCTTAGGGTATATTTATTACCAACTCCCCCAGTACATGGCCTGAAGGCCCAACAGCAAGCATAACGACCTAAATAGTCGCCTTGCTGGTTAAGACTGCTGCGCGCTCTGAACACATGAGCAGCATCTATAAAAATTCGATCAGCCTTTCGGATGGCAAAGGCAAGGGATATACCATGAACAACAATCAGGTCGTTATTTTCGATACCACCTTACGGGATGGCGAGCAAAGCCCAGGTGCTGCAATGACCCGGGATGAGAAGTTACGAATTGCCAGAACACTGGAAAAACTGCGTGTAGATGTTATTGAAGCTGGCTTTGCCATGGCCAGCCCCGGAGATTTTGAAGCGGTTAAAGCAATCGCCTCAAACATCACTGAAAGCACCGTCTGCAGCCTTTCCCGAGCACTGGAAAAAGACATTGACCGGGCAGCAGAAGCATTAAAGCCTGCCAAAAGAGGTCGAATTCATACCTTTATCGCCACGTCCCCCATCCACATGCAACATAAGCTGTGCATGGATCCGGAGGATGTGATCAAGCAAGCGGTTTTTGCGGTTAAAAGAGCCCGAAACCAGATTGATGACGTAGAATTTTCCTGTGAAGATGCGGGACGATCCGAAATAGACTTTTTGTGCCGTATTATTGAAGCAGCCATTGATGCAGGTGCCAGAACCATCAACATCCCGGATACCGTTGGCTATGCGCTGCCACACCAGTTTGGCGAAACCATCAAAACGCTGATCGAACGCATCCCCAATGCTGACAAAGCCATTTTCTCTGTGCACTGTCACAACGACCTCGGTCTGGCAGTTGCCAACTCTCTCTCAGCTGTCGTGAATGGCGCCCGTCAGGTCGAATGCACGATTAACGGCCTGGGTGAAAGAGCGGGTAACGCCTCCCTCGAGGAAATTGTCATGGCACTCAAGACACGCGCCGATAGCCTGGGTGTTACAACCGGTATTGATACTACACAGATTGTGCCAGCCTCACGACTGGTTTCATCCATTACCGGTTTCCCTGTGCAACCCAACAAGGCCATTGTTGGAGCAAATGCATTTGCCCACGAATCAGGAATTCATCAGGACGGCGTTCTGAAACACCGTGAAACCTATGAAATCATGCGCGCTGAAGATGTTGGCTGGAATACCAACCGTCTGGTGCTTGGCAAGCTGTCTGGCCGTAATGCGTTCAAAACCCGCATGGAAGAACTGGGCATATCCTTCAATAGTCAGGAAGAACTGAACGATGCCTTCCAGCGCTTCAAGGTTTTGGCCGATAAAAAGTCAGAAATTTATGATGACGACCTTCAGGCACTGGTCAGTGACGTCAGAAGCTCCAGCGAGCTGATCGAGAAGTATAAGCTGCTCGACCTCAATGCAGGCTCAAGAATTGGAAACACTCCAGAAGCGACCATCACCATTGAAATCAATGGTGAAAAGCAGGTGGTAACCAGCGGGGGCGATGGCCCAGTGGATGCAATATTCAAAGCCATCGAAAAGTCGGCAAACTCTCAGGCTAAACTGGCTCTTTATAATGTCAGCGCGATCACATCAGGCACCGACTCCCAGGGTAAAGTATCTGTCCGCCTTGAGAAGAATGGGCAGATTGTGAATGGTTCAGGCGCTGATACCGACATTGTCATTGCGTCAGCCAAGGCCTACATCCATGCTCTCAATTTGTTGGAGGCGGATATCACCAAGGCAAACCCACAAACCGGCCCTGTTTGATTACAGGCATCGGATTAAAATGCCAACAGTTACTTTCGGTGTTACTATGCTCAAAGGATTTCAAGTTGCTACACGGCGGCAAGCAAGCCCGTCCCTGTGAGACTATACCAAGCAGGTGATCGGGCTAACTGGTGCTCCACCAGCAAAAGAACGCAGCCAACACAGTAGCAGCTTGAAAGACTAGTGAATATTGGCATTTTAATCTTTTCAACGCTCATCATGAGCGAACATTGAGAGCGGGCATGCAGGGCAAAACTGTTGATCAACCATCACAATCTGGCGATGAGCAGGCTATCAACAATCAGGCTTTGAAAGACCAAAACCAAAGCGCCCGCAGTGAAAAGCTAAGGCAGAGCTATCTGGGCGCCATGGGTATACAGACTTGGTATCCCAGGTGCCAGCTTTCTAACGCACTTCCAGCAAGACCCTTTGACTGGATCAAAGAGGATGCTGAGATATTTGCCGCCTCAGAAGCAGGCACTGCGGCCCCAGCCAGTCATGTCGCACCACCCCAACAAAAGCCACAGACTGATTACTCTCGCACAAAGCCGGCCGACATCCTTGGACAGTTTATGGCTTCAGCCACTCCTGCCGTTCAGGAGGCCAAGCCAATTGAAGAGGTGACTCCGGAACCAGTAAAGCAGCTGAGTGGTTCTGTCAGTAAATTCAGACTGATAATTCTGCCAGTCAACGATGAGTGCCTTATCGTTGCTGAAATGCCACACTCGGGACTTAATCAATTCAGCCGTTACCATCAACGACTATTAAAGGACATACTGCGAGCGCTGAAACTAAGCTCTGATAACACCAGCCCTTTCCGAGAGTTTGTCTGGCCGATGTCTGAAAACCGGGGCCTGCTCAGCCAGCTTAACCAGGACGACTATACTGCAGCTGATGCAGTCTGCGCCTATTTGAGCAATCAATACGGTTTATCCCGCAGAAAGTTTGTTCTTTTACTGGGACAATCTGCTGCCAGGTTTGTACTAGACCCGGAAAAAAGCTTTGAACAACTCCGCGGCATTCAGCAGGGAACGCATACTAACCAATGGTTTGCGGTCACTCATGGCTTGAATGAGCTTATGAAGCAACCGATACTCAAAAGAGAAGCATGGCAGGATCTCTCCCCCCTATTACCGATAACGCTATCAAAAACATTGCCCATCTCCATAGCGTCTGACTAGAAACCAGAACAAGGGTAACCAGCAACCAAAGCCTAATCTCTTTTACACACCATCAATCATCATGACACCACTGATCACAACCTCAGACACTATCAACTTTCGAAGCATTCAAGACACCGACCTTGAGCAGGTCAATGCTGTTGAACAGCGATCAGCAGAGCATCCCTGGCGAAAAGCACATTTTGCAGACAGCCTGAAGTCAGGCTACATCTGTGAGCTGGCAGAGATTAATGGCACCCCTGTCGGGCATTGCGTAATGATGGCCGCTGCTGGAGAAGCCAGCATTCTTATCCTGACAATAGACAAATTGCACCAGAGGCAGGGTATCGGCCGACAACTCCTGCAACACATGACACAGAAAGCGACCCAATCAAATTGCAATACTCTATTACTGGAAGTTCGCAAATCCAACAATAAAGCATTTAACCTTTACCTTCATGAAGGATTCAGCGAGATAGGCATAAGAAAAAACTATTATCCAATGGGGAATGGCTGGGAAGATGCTATTGTCATGGCCATGGAACTGGGCTATGACGATTTCAATTAACCGTTACTCTCCATAACGGATTTACCACAACAAAGAAACCTCAGACAACACAATAAACGACAACTAAATCATATTAACGCAATAGCGCTTCGCCTTGCCGAGACCTTTTGCCGAAACACTGGCAGAACAGCCTGAAAAATCAACTCAAAAATTGATAAAAAAAACTACAAAATACGAGCTTTCCCCCCCTGCACAGTCTGAAATTGACAGGTATAATCCCGCCCCTGTTTCAGTTCTAGCAAGGTCTTAAGCGTTGATTATCTTCACCGTCACCAACAAAACCACCTCTCAAGTCTATGTCGGGTCAACCCGAAATGACCTGGCAGACCAATGGGAAAAAATGGTGGCTGCAGCCGAGCAAAACCTTGACTACCCCTTATATCAGGAAATTCGCGTACACGGCCAGGATGGGTTTGTTGTTGAAGAGTGGGACGATGTTGAAGATCGTAATGAACTAAACATGCTGGAGCAGGAAGCGATTGAAACGCTGAATGCACGCAGCCTGAAAGGCTACAAAACCAGCACGGTAAAAATTCAGCCCAAAAAGAAAACACGAACCAGAAAATCCAATCTTGAGAAAGAGCTGGCCAGCATCTTTTCGGAGTTTGACGGTGACGTCGACGACTTTGATGAGCCATCCCTCGAGCCCAAAAAGCAGACTGATGAGAAACCTGCAACGACTCAGCAACCCGGCACAGAAAAAACCAAGGCCGCAACTCCTGCTGAAGTTCTGAGAACAGCAGAAATCAAGCTGGAAATCCCTGCGGCTACCACAGCAGAAAGTACAGCTGACACCCAGAAAGAGCAACTTGCAGCCAAACAGGAAAATGGCTCACAAGTTAATGCGGTTGTTCAGATGAATAACATCTGCTTGAGTGATGATATTTCTGCACAACTTGAAGCCATCCAGGCCGCAGCTAATGCGGTGTTATCCGGCGATAATAGCGCGGTTGAAATCCTCAACAAAAAACCCGGCAAGCCAGCACTGGTGGAAGTTGAAGTTGAGGCAACAGCTCAGCCAGAGCTTGTGGAAAATATTGAACCAGAGATTGTTATCGAGCTTGACCCAAAGGAAAGGCGAATCCGTGATGCCATCGAGCGACATAGAAAGGCCAGAGCTCAGAAGACCTCAGACAATCAGGCGTCCGAACGCCAACAAATTGAAAAACTGCTGACAGAGCTCAACACACGAGCCATAAGCATGAATAATCAGAGTATTTCTGCTGTAGCCTGACCCCCACCCTTACACACCCTCAAAGCCATACTCCTTTGAGGGTGTTCACATTTCACACCCATCTATACTTGGGTTATGAATAATACAAACAGCCAATCTGAAAAGCACTTCCAGAAAGCACTTAGCCTCAGGCTCAACCGGACCTTTCACGCACTTCAAAGGCTTGAGCAGAGAATGATTCTTACCGGTCATCGCAGCGACCGGATCTCATCACAGATGAAGAAGGTTCGCCAGAATATTTTGGCCCAGCTAGAGCATCGAAGCTAAGAATTAAAAGAGTTACAAGAGTTACAAGAGGCATAAGAGCTTACTTAAAAACATCAGCAACTTACCCCCTGCCCCGTAGCAAAACTTCAGACACCAGTTAACCACAACTTCTGTGGATAACTCTGTTAATGCACACAGGAAAACACCCTGCACAAGGTATAGTATCGCCAGAGAACCAAACCGATCACTTTTTAACCACTTCTCCCACCCAGCCAAACCAATAAAAAAGACATAAATACGTATTAAGCCAAGACTAAAAAGAATATATCTTTAACCGCTTTTCTGATCGACCGAACAGGCAAAATATTAGAACGCCGCTTCTGATCGAAAGAACATAATGCTGATGTAAAGACTAAAGGTAACCTATGTCCAGCAGGGAACTACTCGAGAATTATTTTGACCTGAAAGCCCATGGCACGAATGTCAAAACCGAGGTGATTGCAGGCTTCACCACGTTTATGACCATGGCGTATATTCTTGTGGTCAACCCGCTGATCCTTAAAGATGCAGGCATGGACTTTGGTGCTGTATTCACCGCAACCACCATCTCAGCCATTATCGGTACGCTGGTCATGGCGCTCTGGGCAAAACTGCCTTTTGCTCTCGCCCCGGGGATGGGACTGAACGCCTTCTTTGCTTACGGTGTTGTTCTGGGCATGGGATACTCCTGGCAGATGGCACTCACGGCCGTTTTTCTGGAAGGTATCATTTTCCTGGTTCTGACCGCCTTTAATATCCGTGAAGCCATTGTTAACAGCGTACCGCTGAGTCTAAAGAAAGCGGTCTCCTGTGGTATTGGTTTATTTATTGCCTTTATTGGTCTGCAGAATGCCGGTATTGTGGAAGCCAATCCGGCCACACTGGTAGCGGTTGGTTCGTTGACTGATCCAAAGCCACTGCTGGCGCTGATTGGTATTCTGGTCACGGGCGTGTTGCTGGTAAAAGGTGTTCGCGGTGCCCTTCTGATCGGTATCGTAGCAACCACCCTGATTGGTTTCCCTCTGGGCGTTACCTCTATGCCAGATTTCAGCAATGGCCTGACGCCTCCAGATCTTTCTCCGATCTTATTCCAGTTCCAGTGGGATCAAGTATTCACTACTGATATGGCCATCATCCTGTTTACCTTCCTGTTTGTTGATATGTTCGACACAGTAGGGACTCTGGTGGGTGTATCAACCAAAGCCAACATGCTGAATGAAAAAGGCGAAGTGCCCAACTGTAAACAGGCACTGTTTGCCGATGCAGTTGCTACCACTGCTGGCGCCTGCCTTGGAACCAGTACAGTAACCACCTTTGTGGAAAGTGCCACCGGGGTTTCTGAAGGTGGTCGCACTGGATTGACAGCTCTGGTCGTCGCAGGCTTGTTCCTGGTCGCCCTGTTCCTCTCGCCCCTGTTCCTGATGGTGCCAGGCGCCGCAACCACTCCTGCCCTGGTTCTGGTGGGACTGTTCATGATGTCTCCTATTCAGGAGATCGATCTGAATGACTTCAGCGAATCGATCCCTGCGTTTCTGACCCTGCTGTTTATGCCAATGACATACAGCATTGCAGAAGGCATTATTATTGGCATGCTCTCCTACATCATTCTGAAGCTGCTGAGTGGTAACTACCGCCAGATATCCGTTGCTTCATACATCGTTGGCGCGTTGTGTCTGGCGAAGATCGTTATGTAAACTGATCGGTGATAAACCCAGTCATAAACCACTCTTCACGTTCTTACCATTACGGCCCATAATATGGGCCGTTTTTTTATTGATTCCAGACACCATGTCCTTACCAACAGTTCAACCCGAAAGGTATGAAGAGCAACTGGCAGAAAAAGCCAGCCGTATTCGCAGTGAATTTGCAGAGTTTGGCATTCCTGAGCTGGAACTATTCCGCTCAAGACCAGAAAATTACCGGATGAGGGCAGAGTTTCATGTCTGGCATGAAGGCGACCATTGTTACTACCGGATGTTTGATCCACAGACCAAGCAGCCCTTCGAAGTAACGTCCTTTCCCAGCGGCTCAGAAACTATTAACCGGTTAATGATGCCATTGATTGAAGCGATCATTGCCAGCAATCATCTTAAAAAAAGACTCTTTCAGGTTGAGTTTCTCACAACCCAGACTCAGGAAGCATTGGTTTCACTGATCTATCATCGACAGCTGGATGATGATTGGAAGCAGGAAGCAACCGAACTTCAGGAAAGGTTTGGCATTCGCATTATCGGACGTGCCCGTAAGCAGAAACGGGTGCTGGATAAAGATTATGTCACAGAAACGCTGACTGTTGATGGGAAGGCGTTCCATTACACTCAGGTAGAAAACAGTTTTACTCAGCCTAATGCTGGCGTTAATGAACATATGCTTTCCTGGGCCAGCCGTACCTCGCAACAAATTGCGTTAAGCGCTTCATTAAAGGAGCGTAGTGATTTATTAGAACTCTATTGTGGTAATGGCAACTTTACCTGTGTACTTGCAGGCCACTTTGAAAAAGTACTGGCCACCGAGATTGCAAAAACCTCAGTGCACTCTGCCCGGGAAAACTTCAAATTGAACGGTGTGGACAATGTAGAAATCGCCCGCCTTTCCAGTGAGGAGTTTACGCAGGCCATGAATAAAGAGCGTGAGTTCCGCCGTTTGAGCGAAATCGATCTGGACAGCTATCGCTTCTCTACCATTCTGGTTGACCCACCTCGCGCAGGCCTTGATGAAGGAACAGAGAAACTGGTACAGAATTTCGACAATATTCTGTACATTTCCTGCAACCCTGAAACTCTGAAGCACAATCTGTCAACGATCTGCCAGACCCATAAAATCGAAAAAATAGCCCTTTTTGATCAGTTCCCATACACTCATCACGCTGAAATGGGCGTTCATCTGATTAGGAAATAATCAGTTTTACAACCTCCGGTGGCAATCCTACTTTCAAACTTAGGAAGTAAACGTTTTAAGGATGTCCACCGGGGTAGTATCAAGTGAAAAACAACAAGCTCAAGTACCTGTCAGCACCCGTCATTTTTTCCTTTCTCTGGCTCTTTTTTATGCCCGTTTCACACAGCAGTGAAACCGACTATATAAAAACAGCCATTCTCTTCGTTGCCTACGATCAGGGTGAAAGTAATGCCTTTATTCGTATTCAGGAAAGATTGAAAAGTGCCAATATTCCTTACCGAATACTGGCCATGGGTCGTGCTGCAGAGGTCTTCAAGGATGACCCTGCGCTGATTCAGATAGATGCACTGACACACAATGATGCACTATTCGATAACCGCAACCAGGCATTAAACCAGAGTCTGGTCTACCATCTCGCTGAAATGATTTCCGCGAAAATCGTCTATACCGGTATGGCCAGCAGGGCACAGGCTCAGATTGCCAATATCTGGGAAAGGAGAGGCGCTAGAGTCATTGCCTTTTACGATAATTTTGAACCTGTCGATTCAATCAGCTACGTGCAGCCTTTTCTCGATGAACTCAGCTATGTGGATGAATTTCACGTACCCAGCAAAACAACTGCCGCTAGCTTTCAGGGTATAGCCCAGTCTAAGGGAGCGATGGTAAAAGTGACCGGACAGCCTACTCTGGAAGAGTGGGACACGATCTATCAGGAAACCGATACAGACCTGTTACGCGAGACTCTAAACATCCCCCCCCATCAACCCGTCGTATTGTTTGCCGGTGATTATAGCAAAAGTTACCCAAAAGCTTTTCAAACATTTATAGAAGCAACACGACTACTCCCTGACACCCTTTTTCTGGTGACTTATCACCCTAAATTTGATGGCGGCCTTGAGCGGAGAATCATTGACTCCATGGCAGGCGGAAATGTTCACCTGCTTCACCATGGTACTTACTCAACAGCCACGTTAAGTACCATTGCTTCAGCCGTTATCGTACATAAGTCATCAGTGGCCCAACAGGCTATCTACAGAGGCAAACCTGTTATTTACGTTACCGACCAAAGCTACCAGAACCTTATGCTGACCGAACAGCTTGCCATTCGGGCATCATTTCCAAAACCATTGGCGCTAATGATTAAAGCGCACATATTGGGATACAGGCCACCAGCAATAGCAGAACAACTGGGGATACCAGACGCCCCCAGCAAAACGATATCAAAGCTTATGATTGATGGATTAAGACGAAAGTCTGATTAAAAATCGCAATAATTACTATCCATCGACTTTATGATAGCCACACAATATGGTCTACTCATAGAATAATAGGATTTTCGTTGAAGGTTGATGATGGGTGTTCGACTGCCCCATTTAGTGATCATTTCCCGGCTGGCAGCGCTCTCTGCAGCCACCCTGCTGGCATTTACTGTTCTGTGTAACTATCTGGTCGCAAGCACAACCAATGAATCCCTTTATTCAAATATCAGCAGCCTTCCCTACAATCAGGTAGGGGTTTTACTGGGTACCAGCAAATACTCTCGTATCGGTGGTTTTAATGACCACTACCGACTCCGGCTAGAGGCAGCCCATCGCCTCTTTAAAGCGGGTAAAATTGACTACATCCTTATCAGTGGTGATAACAGCACACGCTTTTATGATGAACCAAGTACCATCAGGCGAGACCTTCTCAAAAGAGGGGTTCCCTCAGATCGGATATACCGGGACTATGCGGGCTTCAGAACACTGGACTCGGTCCTGAGAGCGCATCATGTCTTTGATTTAAACAGTTTCACCATTATTTCACAGGCCCCACACAATAAGCGGGCACTCTATATTGCCCTGAATCATGACATCGATGCCATCGCCTTCAATGCAGGAGAAGGTTATAACTCGGACATCAGTAATAAAACCAGAGAGTTTCTTGCCAGAGTGCTGGCAGTTCTGGAAGTGCACTTCCTGAACACTGGCCCGAAATTCCTTGGCCCTACGATTGAAATTGGCATTACCCCACCAACCTGATCATACTTAAAGTATCAATTACCAGACAGTGATTCTCATGGATAGAGAAAGAAGAAATACTCAAAACTCATTGATGAGTAGGATACTGCTGGGCATGTTTGCCCTTGCAATCTCAGTAGCCCTCCCTATCCAGGCACACTCCAGAAAAGAAGTGGTCATTCGTGTGGGCTTACTGCAACAAGACTACCCTCCGCTGTTCTGGATAGAAGAAGATAAAGGTATCGTAAAGGACATACTAAAAGCCGTCAGTGAAAACAGCCGGTTTCGGTTTGAGTTTAGTTACTACCCTTTCAACCGGCTTATTAATAAAGTCGTCAGCAATGAGTTGGATATGGAAACATGGACATCCCCAGTCTGGCGGACAAAGTATAAACAACACACCTACTTTACCAACCCCATTTCCGAACACTGTGAAGTAACGGTTTTTAGAAAAGGGGAAGCTATCAAAGCAAGCTCCCCTGCAGTATTTATTGGAAAACGTATAGGTGTTGTACAAAACTTTACTTTCCCGATTTTTGAACCTTTCTTTGATGAAGGGAGCATTCACCGGGCAGACGCAAGTAATGAACAAGGTGTTCTAAAAATGCTTGCTCACAAAAGAACTGACCTTGCCTTGATGGATCAAACGGTTTTTGAACACCTTGCTAGTAATGACCCCCAGGATATCTTTGAAATCGGATCACTATTTGACTGCGTTCCAGTTTCATTTATGCTTAACATAAACCAAGAGCAACATGGAAAGGAGATTGATACTGTACTGCAGAAACTAAAGAGAAAAGGAATCATTGATAAAATTATTAATAATTACCAGTGATTCAGAAGGTATCACTTATAGATCAATATTAAAGAATGAAGACTTCTTGATGTGACGCCTTATTTTGCTCATAACATTGGGAAACCAGTTATCCAACCGATGTGTTTCTCTGCAGATTTCATCAGCAAGACGAGGGTTACGGTAGTCATTAAAAACCACTCCAATCAGCGATACATCATTATGATTTAATCGATCCAAAGCGGCCTTAAACTGTGTCTGCCGAGTAATTCCGGCCATAACCATTAAAATAGTTCCATCCACCATCGCACAAACGGATTCAGCAGGAATATTATTACGGTTTCGAGCATTCACCGGAGAGGTATCAAAAATAACAGCATCATAATTTTCCAGCCAGTGCTGCATGAGCTTGCTCATATTGGCGATATTCCGGAACATTAATACATCAGTATCACAAGGAGCTGGCAGTATATCCAGGTTCACATCATCAGTACGCATGATACAGCCATCAGCTGACTTGGGGTTGGGTAACCAGTCCGTGTGAATATGGCCCGAGATATCACCCAGTTCAGGATGTAGCATATTTACTTCTACTAATAAAGTACGCTTGCCATCAACTTCACTTCGCTGACTCAATGCATAAGCCAGAGTACTACAACCTTCCTCAGCATTTGCAGATGTTATTGCAACAGATCGCATACCTTTGCCAATACTATTGCTGTATATCTCTTCTATTTCCAGATAGTTTATGGGAAGCTTAATCATGGTCTAAGCCACCCTAAGTTCGTCAGCATCATAAGTACATTCAGGATACCTGCGGTATCAGCAACCAGGTCATTAAAGTTATTCCAGTTAGACTGTGATAGCTCTGGAACGAAGACTGTATCTCCTGCCCTTAATATTGGTAATCGGGAAGCGTCTGGATCCTTCATAAAATCCACAAGATCAAATGTTGATGCTCTGCTTTCGCAACATGAACTATTTACAATCAGTATTTTTTCAATATAAGCCGTTTCTTTTGGTCCCCCTGCTTCAGCGATTAGATCGAGAATTGTCATATTGTTCGTAAATTCATAACGACCTGACTTAAACACCGAACCCATAATTCGCACCGTATCTTCAGGGTGCTTCTCTACCCACTTACGTTTTCTTGATGCTATGAAGATAGTGTCCTCGGCCTTAACTTTAGGCAGGAGTGACTCATCACCTGTTTCAAAATATTGAAGTAAATTCACCTTACTGACTTTTGGCACTCCCTCGTTTCGATGAATCACCCGAATCCGGCTTAAGTCTGCTTCTTCTGACGGTCCCTCTGAAGCAGACAATATATCCAAAAATCCCATATCTTCATTAAAAGCATATCGCCCGGGCTCTATAACAGCCCCCATAATATAAATCGCTGCTTCCTTTGGTAATTTCACCCAACTTGATGTTTGCGAGGTGGGATTCACTGGCAATTCAGGAACGACAATGGTTGAGCCACCTGAAAGCTTTGGCATATCAGACCACTGCCCACCTATATCTATAAACTCCTGAAGATTAAACTCTATAGAGATCCTCTGGTTATCCGGACCAGGTTTAATAATTTTGACATGCGAAAGATCGGCTTTCGCCGTAGGCCCTCCGGCATTACTGATATAGTCCATAAAATCGACAGATGGAGCCCACTCATATCGTCCAGGCTTTTTTATGGCTCCCAATATTTTAAGAGAATTATCCGTCTCAAGCTTAAGCCAGGATTTATCATCTTCTGGCCCTTTTTCAGGAAAAAATACCGCATCGCCTGGCTCCATTGGAGGTAAAGCAGTGGACCGCCCTTCAGTGAAGTCCTGAAGATTAAATGGCAATACACTACCATCTCTCCGCAAAATTCTGACCGACCTTATATCGGCATAGCGATTTGGCCCCCCTGCATTTGCCAAAACATCTAAAAAGCTCACATTTTTAGCAGTCTCATAAGCGCCTGGTTTTTGTACTTGCCCCATCACATAGACAGTACGACCACCACCCGATATAGAGTCAACCTGCTTAGGCACATAAACGGTTGCACCCTCTTGTAAAAGTGGCAAATCACTTGCTTTACCACTGTCCAGATAAGCTTTCAGGTTAAACAGCTGAGGCTCGCTGCCTGACAGTACCCGAACCTGTTCAACATTGGCATAACGGGTAACCCCACCTCCTTTCAAAATGGCATCAACAACGTTAATACCTTCCAGATAAGGGAAACTCACTGGTCTGAGAACCTCACCAAAAACTTTGATAACCGTTCTATCAGAGACTGAGTCAACCGCTTTATCATCAACAACCCGAGGCTCACCATGAACACTGCTCAAACCCGGAGAAGTCGGAACAAATATTTCATCCAGAGATTTTATTTCGGGCAGAACATTCGGGTCACCTGTATCCAGATAGCGCTTAAAGTTGAATACATTCTTTTTCCCATCTCTTCTTAACTGAAGCTTGTCAAGCTGTGCCCCATCAACAAAACCACCAGCTTCAGTAATCGCCATCTGGATATTTCCCGTACTGGGAAGCTCAACTTCTCCGGGGTTATTTACAAAACCCAGCACTGTGACTAATAACCGTTTTTCTTTCAGCTGTATTGTCAGATTATCCAAGCCTAAAAATGCATCGGATAGCGCGGTATAAATTACTTTCTCTACTTCTCTTAACGTCAAGCCTGCAGTTTTCAGCTGGCCAATTTCAGGTAGATGGATAGTTCCATCTCTTCCTATTAGGAAATTTTTATTAAATCCCTCCTCTCCGGGTAAACCAACAACCAGAATATCACCAGACTGCAGTTTATAACGTTCAGGATCTCTCACTCGGGCAGATGATGTAATCTCACTGCCTCCTGATTTAGCGTCTACATCATTCGAAATATTTTTTACTTCTTTGCCATCCTCGCTTTCAATAGCTGCTTTTTCCGAAGAAACCTCTACAGGTTCTTCAATAGGCTTAGTTATATCCTCGTTAATTGTGCCCTTAGCATTACGTCTATCCTTACCTTCCTTCTCTGTTTTTTCCACATGTCGTTTATCCAAAGATATCAGAACAGCATCACCAAGCTTAAGCCCCCATTCGGATAAACTATTGGAGCTGACTTTTATCTGCTGCCCCCCCCTAATAACGGTATAGTTAGCATTAAACGCCATGTCATCATAAATTGGGTGATAAAAATTCAGTTTATTCAGATGGGAACCTACAGGTATACGATATTTACCAGGGCTCTGGATATCTCCTAGAACAGCAATATTAAGCAAACTTTCAGAATCAAAATACTTTACGGATTTAATATCATGGGATTTCGAAAGCTCTTTGAGTATCTTGGATGCGGCCTGTTCACTATCATGATTGCTTAGACTGATGATAGTTCCATCAGGAAGATTGACTTCCACATTCTCGCTAACCAGCAAAGCAGGCAATGATTTATCATTACCACTTAATTCAATAAAAAATACTCCATTTTCTTCTATAGTTGAATTGGCAGAAAGCCCAGTAGATAAAACTAACAATAAAAAAAACAGATAACCATAAATGGTGTTCTTGCAATACTCTCCATTAAAATACTTCATCACTTGCTCCGCATAAACATGCGCAAGCTCATAGGCCTTGGCCAGTCACTGAGACCCAATACTGAATCTTCTGACTTCAACAGCTTTTCAGCTTTTTGAATAAAACCAGCAGCATACTGTAAAGTACACCCACCATCTTCGGCTTCCTTTTCCATCAGAGTCCTGACCTTCTCCAGGGATGAGAAAGACTCAGTTAAAGTATTGCTGGCATCACCCAGAAGGTCACCATCTATTTCATACTCTATTAGTTGATGCTGATTTTGGATAATGTTCATTTGAGCTGGAAAACAATACTCACCTCCTGAACTTTTCAGCTCCAAGTATCGATGCCTGCTTAATTCAAAGAGGTTTATTACATAAGATTGATCAATATCTCTAACCTGACGGCTCTCATCAATAGAAAGACTATAGTCACGATCACTATGAAGAGGCCAAAGCACCACACAGGAAGAGATTAGAGGAAAAAAAAAGCAAATAGAAAGTTGTCCAACACATTTAATATTGGACACAATAGAAAGAACAACAGCCCTATTTCTATTTTTTCGCCAGATACTCGTCAACACTTTCATATTGCTTAATCGTCTGGTTAATCCTGAGCATAGTCAATAACTCGTCAGGCTTTCCATTAACGCCAAGCAATCCAAGATTTCTACTTTCTATCTTCAGTCGCTTATAAAGAAAAACCAAGGCTCCAATACCTGAAGAATCAAGTTCATTAACTGAACTCATATCAACAAGCACATCACCGGCACAATCTTTTATTAAATGATCAAAGTGATTCCTAACTTCATTGACAGTATCTGCATCAAATTTACTATGTAATTCAATAATATCGCAGCTACTTGCCTGATAAGTCGCGTAATCCATTACCCTTTACTCCTGAAACCTGCTCTTTTTATTTATAAAATTTAGTTAAGCAGTTATTTAAAGCGATCACACATAATTAGATTAGACAATAGAGTCAGCCAACAAATAGCTTTTAAAATTAAACTCACTATCACCTTATAAAATAAGAAAAAATAATATTCAGCCAAAAATCAATCAACCTCAAAACGTTTTTTAGAAATTTAAAAAACAAAATCAATTTCTTTTTCGTATAAAACATAAATCCCATCCCCCCCTATATTTAATTCATATAGCAGATTAAAAAACATTATAAAATCACCAAACATGCTTACAACATTCAGAAATAGAGCTGTATCCTAATGACTCTGAATGAATGGCGACAATTTGAAGTCATTATATGGATACAAAAAAAGGCATTCATTCCAAAGAACAGCTGTCAATCAAGCTGCTTAAAGCCGTTCTTCTTGGCGCCTGTATTTTGGGCGTTTCATTGAGTCTGGTGCAGGTTTTTCTGGATGTTCACCAGTCAAGTAAGGCTATTGATCGAAAAGCAAGAGAAATGCTGGCTATGATCAATGAACCCGCCAGTAGAGCTGCCTATCGTCTGGATACCGGTATGGGACAGGAAGTCCTGAACGGTTTGCTGGAGATGAAATCCGTTCAGGTTGCAGCAATCCGGCTTGACGGTGCCCCCGAGCTAGCCATGGTAGAAAGACCCGTTTTTGCCTCCCGGTACCGGCTCATTTCAGACTACATCTTTAACCCCATTCGAATATACCGACAGCCATTGTATGGACATAAACCAGAGAAAGAGTATTTTGGCGAGCTGATTCTCTCAATCGACACGGCTTACGAAGGTAAAGCATTGATTCAGAGATCTGTCGTTGTTGTCTTTTCCGGGGTAATCAGAGCCATAGCCATGGCATTGCTGCTGTATCTCATCTATTCAACGCTACTGACCAAACCCCTGAAGCGCGTTATTCGTCACCTATCCAGCATTGACCCGGAAGAGCCTGGCCAGCAGCAATTACCCATACCAAAAGGCAATGAAAATAATGAATTAGGCCTTTGGGTAAAAACCGCCAATAAACTGTTGACCTCTATTGATTACCACTACAGTCTTCGTCAAAAAGCAGAAGCTCGAATCATGCGGCTTTCTCAATATGACTATCTGACCAGACTGCCAAACCGACGTACCTTACAAAATCAGATCAACAAGCTCATTGAAAAGGCTTCTTCAAAAGGAGAAAGTATCGCGCTTCTATGCCTTGGACTGGACGACTTTAAGTCGCTAAACGCTCAGGTAAACTTCAATGCAGCTGAACATATTCTGGTTAAACTCTCTGACCGCCTGAGAAACCATATTGGCAACAAAGCTTATATTGGCCGACTCGGCGAGGATCAGTTTGCCATTATTCAGTCACAAATCGAGCAGCCTTATGAAGCTGCCGAACTGGCTCAAGCTCTGATCAAACAACTTGATCGACCTTTTGAAATTAATAATGAGCAACTAACTGTCAGTGCCACTGTTGGCATCACGCTGTTTCCGGATGATGGTGATGATGTAGACACGCTACTGCAACAAGCTGAGTTTGCCATGATTATGGCAAAATCAAGAAGCCGCAATCGCTACCAGTTCTACATTGCCACCATTGATACAGAAATCCGTCAACGTAAACGCCTGGAAATGGACCTCCATAAGGCACTTGAGCATCACGAGCTCAGCCTCGCCTTTCAACCGCAGTTTAACTACCAGAAAGGCAAACTGGTTGGCATTGAAGCTCTGCTTCGCTGGAAACATCCGGAAAAAGGCCTGATCTCCCCCGATATGTTTATCCCCATGGCGGAACACAGTCTTGATATTATCCCCATTGGCGACTGGGTTCTTGAAAATGCATTTCAGCAACTGCACCGCTGGCACCTTGCTGGATATGAAGACCTCCGTATGGCGGTCAATCTTTCAGCAGTTCAACTTCAGGACCAGAATATTGTCGATCGCATTGCCTACCTGCTGGATAAATATCAAATTCCTCCGGAAACGATGGAACTGGAAGTGACTGAAACATCCATCATTGAAGATCTTGAAACATCAAAAATTCAGCTTCGGAAGATTAAAGAGATTGGCGTAGGCCTGGCTCTGGATGATTTTGGAACAGGTTATTCCTCCTTGAGTTACCTGAAACAATTCCCGTTCGATAAAATCAAAATTGATAAATCCTTTATTGAAGGCCTTCCTGAGAATAAAGAGAACTGTGTCATCGTTGAAGCTATTGTTCAGATTGGCAAAAGCTTTGGCCTGAAAGTACTGGCTGAAGGCATAGAAACGGCTGAACAGGAAAACTACCTGATCGAAAAGGGCTGCCAGGAAGGACAGGGCTATTACTACGGAAAACCCTTACCGGCACAGGACTTTATCAACCATCTCAGCGACCATAACGCTCTCTCAACAGAGCCCAGACCAAACCTTGTCAATATGAATCGTGACCAGGGAGCTAATAATGACTAAGCCCCCCATCGTCATATTGCTTGATTCCCGTCAGGCCGGCGGCATTGAGACGCATGTTTACCAGCTTGGAAAAGCACTGAAAAATAGTGGTTGGCCAGTAGAAATCTGGTTCTACCAAAAATACTCGAACGCCCACCCTCTTGAAGAGGACTTAAAAGATATAAACCTTCATTTTCGCTACCACAGTGGAAAACTTGCCCACCTGATCTCTGAACTCAAATCGGTTCAACCATTGTTACTCCACACCCACGGTTATAAAGCCGGAATTTTTGGGCGACTGGCTGCAACTATTTCAAAGACGCCCATCGTTTCAACCTTTCACAATGGCGATCCTGGTGAAGGTATCGTCCGGCTATATACTCTGCTTGATCAGTTAACCAGTATCATGTCTGAAAATATTGCCGTCAGTGATGAGATTGCCAAGAGGCATATCCACTCGCCTTATAGAATCAATAATTTTGTAGAGGTCCCTGAGCATCAGCCATCGTCAGGAAAAGCCATCGCATTTGTTGGCCGACTGAGTTATGAGAAAGGGCCTGACCTATTTCTACAACTGGCTAAACACCAACCATTGCTCCCCTTCAGGCTTTACGGAAGTGGCCCCATGGAAAAAAGCCTTCAGAAGCAACAAGTCAGTAATGTCATGTTTATGGGGCAGGTTCAGTCGATGGCGTCACATTGGCGGGAAATAGGCCTGTTATGCATTACTTCACGCTTTGAGGGCTTACCCATGGTGGCACTTGAAGCAATGGCACATGGTGTTCCTGTAGTGAGTTTTCCACTGGGGGGAATACCTGATCTTATTGTTCAGGGGTTTAATGGCTGGACTACACCAATGGGCGATCTGAACGGAATGAGCAATCTATTACAATTCTGGTTCTCGCTACCAGAAACCGTTAAATGGCAATTGAGGGAGTCCTGTATAACAACAATCATCAACCATTACTCCAACCAGGCCATTTTGCCAAAAATTATTGAAGTCTACCAAAAGGCGGTTCAGTCAAAAGGGCTTACCTGGCCAGAAGCCGACCATAAAACACCAATGATCCGTTCAGGTGCATAGAAATAGAATCGCAGTAAAACAAGCTGGGTGAATCAAGATGGAACTTGGTCAAAATGTAATTAAAGGTTTGAAAGTCGGGGCTATTCTGCGCCTGGCTGCTCAGATTTTCACCTGGCTCAATACATTAATTCTAATTCGCCTCCTGACTCCAGACGATTATGGCCTAATGGCCATGACCATGGCTTTCATTGGTATATTTGCCTTAATGGGCGACTTTGGAATTGGCAAAGCCATTATTCAGGCTGAAGAACTCAGCCCATTCAGGCTTCGCCAGGCATTCACTATTAACATCATCTCCTGCCTGATCTTTTTTACCTTCTTCTTTTCAATCGCCCCTGGCATCGCTGGTTTCTTTGATGAACCCAGAGTGACGATACTGATTCAAGCCGTCGCCTGCCAGCACCTGATCATGGTATTTCATACTCTGCCTTATGCCATGGCCAGTCGTAAGATGCTGTTCAAAGAACGGGAGAAAGTCCAGTTTTATACAGCTCTCATGACCAGCGTGGTCACCATTGCCATGGCAGCGACAGGTTTTGGTGTCTGGTCTCTTATTTATGGGCATCTGTTTATGCGTCTGGCTTTAGTCATCGGTTACAATCTCATTGCTCCCTGTTGGGCCTGGCCAACCTGGAACTTCCGGGGGTTTTCGCAAATGGCAGGATTCAGTGGCATAGCAACGGTTAATGATGTACTACGTTATTTCGTCAACGTGTTTGGCAACATCAGCATTGGTCGCTTGTTGACTAAAAGCGACCTGGGGGTTTTCTCTGTAGCCCGGAATCTTGCCAATCTTCCCAGTGACAAAATTGGTGAACTGCTCAATCATTTAGGGCTTTCATCTTTTGCCAAACTGCAGAATGAAAAAGATATTGCTGGTCAATATCTGCACAAATCAGCACAACTTGCCAGTCTGGGGCTGTTTCCCATGTACTTTGGCATGTGCGCTGTTTCTCCGGAGCTGATCACCCTTATTTTGTCTGATAAGTGGGCCGCGGCGATCATTCCTTTCCAGATTCTCTGCCTGTCCAGTCCCTTTCGAATGCTATCTGAAATGATGGCTACCGGTGTAACCGCTATTGGCGAGCCTGGAAAGAACAGCCGTACACTGCTTTATACCATTGCAACACTGCCTCTTTTTATTATTGGAATCCAGTACGGCGTGGAAGGAGCCTGCTGGGCCTGGTTGATCATTAACCTGATCAGTTTTACTTTTCACCTGAAAACCATACTGCCAATATTTCAACTGAAATTATCATCGTTTCTCAGAGCGCTTATCCCTAGCTTTTTCAGCTCAGTTATTATGCTGACTGGTTTAATGTTGCTTCGAAGTCACCTGACAGGACAGATACATGATGCCATTTTACTGTTTCTGATGATTCTAGCTGGTGTGCTGCTCTTTTCAGCAACTCAATTACTGCTATTTAGGCATCAGCTGTTTACAACACTTCGGTATTTAAGGCACTAGGGTGGTATGAGTGATGCAGCTACCCAGTATTGAACGGCTGTTTATTAATCGCTACCAGACGGTAACCGTTGCAGCCTACTGCGCCCTTGCAGCACTGCCCAGTCTGATATTCCCACACCCTATTGCATTACTGCCACTGGCAGTCATTCCACTGGGCCTGCTCTTTATTCTGCGAAAACCGTTCGTAGTCTGTCTGACTTTTATTCTGTTCTCTTTTTTCAGACTTCACGAGGTATTTCCACAACTGGATCCTATCAAAATCCCTCTGTTAACCGCGTTAGGCTCTTACTTTGTTCTTGCCTGGCATATCATTATTACTCAGAAAGTTCAGGTTTACTGGCGACATGAACACACGATCTTTGCCCGGTTCTTTGGCTGGGTAGTTATTGGTATTGCATTCTCCAGCTACCCGCCTTCTGCTTTTGGCAGCTTCACCAGTGTTTATATGAAAATCGGGATAATGGTTTTAGCTATATCATGGCTAATGACCGAACACTGGCATTTCAAGCTGGCTCACTTTCTCATTATCTGCTCAGGCCTGGCCGTTGGTGGTGTAACCCTTTACAACAATGCCAATGGTATTGGCATGGTCGAAGAAACCCGTGTCACCATTCCTGGTACCAGCCTTGGTGACCCTAATGACCTCTCTCTGGTACTCAGCTTTCCCATGAGCTATGCCGTTGCCTTCGCTACAACTAAGGGTACTGGCAAGATTCGAACACTTCTTGGTTTGATCGGTATTGTCGTCTTTGTTTCATCCATCATTGCAACCCAAAGCCGTGGGGGCCTGCTCGCAACGGTTGCGGTGTTTGGTATCTTTGGGCTTCGAATTATTAAATCAAAGCTACTACTGATCAGCATTGGCAGCTTTGGCTTGATGATACTGGTCGCTGCTGCCGGTATCAGTGACCGGAAATCCGGTGGCCAGGGGGAGGAAGGTGTGGATGAATCAGCCATGGGGCGCATTCATGCCTGGGAAGCAGCCTTCAATATGGCGCTTCGAAATCCGCTAACAGGCGTTGGCCTCTCACTATTTCTGGATAATTACTGGGATTACGCCACCCACAGCCGGTCAGAAGGGCAGGCTCACGTGACCCACAGTACCTGGTTCCAGGTCATGTCAGAGTCTGGTTTTGTGGGCTTTGGTCTTTTTGGCTTTATGATTTTCACTATTTTCATGTCCGTATACGGTTCGCTGAAAAAGCTGGACAGAAATAAAGGTTCACCAGAATACGATCCTCATATGTCGGCAATTGCTGTAGGTACCTACGCAGGACTAGTGGGTTTTTGTGTTTCAGGCACGTTTCTAAGTCAGGGTTTTCTCTGGCCTGTTTATATCATTACCGCTATCAGCATTGCCATTGCCAACTTTATGGATAAACACTATCCAGCATCAGAAGCAGACATAGAAAAAACGTCTATAGTTAATGAATCAAGGAAAACCAGACACGGCAAGGGCTTGCCAAATGCTAGACAGTCTGAAAGCTCGGCTAAAAAACAGTGACTCTTCAACAGCAAGAGCGCTATTCACAACATTAAAGTCCATTAGAAGCTTTGAAATGCCAGTAATAAAGCCGCTTCATGGACTCTTTTATCATTTACATAAAATCATTACTGGTTTTATCAGCAGTCTGACTCGCATTTTTTACTGGACGCCGCTTTTCAAATCTCAACTTGCCAATACTCCCAGAAAGCTCTATCTCTACTCAGGTATGCCACTACTATTGGGACCATTGAAAATAACCATGGGTGATCACTGTCGACTTTCAGGCCATACCACCATCAGCGGCAGAGCATCAAAAACATTAAAGCCTCAACTGAACATTGGCAGCAATGTAGGTATCAGCTGGCAGAATGAAATTTTTGTCGGTGACCGAATCAACATTGGTGACAATGTAAGACTGGCCGTTAAGGTCAGGCTGGTTGGCTATCCAGGTCATCCGGTGGATCCAGCAGCCAGGGCTCGGGGTGAGCCAGACAGTGATGATCAGGTTGGCAGTATTATTATCGAAGATGATGTCTGGCTGGCAGCCGGAGTTACCGTTATGAGCGGTGTAACCATTGGAGCAGGTACCATCGTTGCTACCGGCAGCGTTGTTACTAAAGACCTACCATCCGGTGTTCTTGCAGGAGGCATTCCCGCTAAGGTTATTAAATCACTGGATTTGCCATCGGAGACAGGAAATGGCTGATCTGATTGTATTTGGAGAAGACTGGGGAGGCCTGCCTTCCAGCACCCAACACCTTATCAGCCATTTGATGAAGAAACACCGGGTCATCTGGGTTAACTCTATTGGCATGAGAGCTCCACAGCTTTCACTGAGAGATCTTAAACGACTATTCCAAAAAGCATTAGCTATGCTGAAAGGCTCTGATAAAACAAAGAAAAATAATTCAGAACAAATCCTCCCTGTCATCATTAATCCCAAAGTACTGCCTTTTTACGGTTTTAAACTGATTCGCAGGCTTAACAAATATCTCTTATTAAAAGACCTTGATAAGGCAATAGAGCAACAAGGGTTTGAAAACATTGTTCTATGGCTATCACTACCAACGGCTGTCGATATGATTGGCAGCTTAAATGAACAAGTGTCTATCTATTATTGTGGTGATGATTTTGAGGCTTTGGATGGCGTTGATCATGCCATGGTCAACCCATTGGAACAGGAATTGTCTGGAAAGGTTGATCTGATACTGGTTGTCAGTAAAACACTGGCTCAGAAGTTTAATAATCCAAACACCATTATCCTCCCGCATGGTGTTGATTACCCACTCTTTTCATCGCCTGAAAACAAGCCTGAAGACCTTCCTTTAAACGGACCCATTGCCGGCTTCTACGGGAGTATTTCTGCCTGGCTGGATACCGATATTCTGGCTCAGTCAGCAATTGCCCTACCAAGCTGGCAGTTTGTCTTTATTGGGGATATAAAAACAGATGTCTCTTCACTTCAAGCATTGCCAAATGTCCATTTCCTGGGCTCCAGGCCACATGACCAGCTGCCCTCCTACGTTCAACACTGGAATGTAGCCATGCTGCCCTTTCGCAAAAATCGCCAGATTGAAGCCTGCAACCCTTTGAAGTTAAGAGAGTATCTGGCGTCTGGAACCCCCATTGCCTCAACGCTTTTCCCTGCTGTCAGAGAATATGAAGATATTGTCGCTATCCAATCCTCCAGAGAACCTTTTTCCAGGGTTATTTTGAGAGCAGATCAACTGCAGAAAGATAAAGCTATTCGTCAGGAAACTGTTGCAAAAGAGTCATGGCAACACAGGGCTATACAGTTAGAGGCTCTTATCGATCACCTCACTAAAGCAAAGAAAACTTTCCACTAAAATTGATTTCCTCTCGTTGATCCCCCCTCAAAAACAGAAGCTACACTTAATAGTAATGATGCATAAGCGATTGTGTTTATTATAAAAAATGTCATAAAAGCCAACATAATTGTTTATCAGGAGATCAATTGCCTCGAGAAGGACAAAAAACTGTCAGCCTGTGTTCTTCTCCTGAGTCAATTGGCTTTCAGAATTTAGAGGTTGATAACAGGGAAGTCACCGTGATCAAGCGATATGGATCCCGTACCTTTGCCACAATGCTATGTTTTTGCTTGCCATGGTTAGCTGGGTGTAGCGTATCATCCAGTTTTCAGACGTTAATGGAAAAGAAGCAGGCTCATTCTACTCAGCAGCTTTCTGATGTCATCGAAAAAATGAATCAGGCTGAAAACGCATTACCCATATCAAAGGATATGTATCGCCGCCAGCTATCCATCAGTTTTAATCAACAAGAATTACAAGTTAATACCCAGCATAGGCAAGTTATAGATCTCTTTTTTAAATCCTTACCTGAAAGCCAGCGCCTGAATATTATTATTTCAGTTGCCCCATCTTCAGCGGGAGAACCATTCAAAACACTCAATGATTCATGGTCAAGACTCCAGAGCCTGAAAGCAATATTGGCTCAATACAGCAAAGAGATTGAGCTGATCTACCAACCAGAGCTCGATCTTGATTCAGCGACTATTCACGCTGTAGGGGGTAAGAATGTCCAGTGAAATCCTGAGAAACCTGTTTCGCCTTCTCAGTGCAGCCTGGCGGAGGCGATACACAATTTGCGTTCCAATTCTCATCATGCCAATTGTCGGTTTCTTTGCCAGTTTCATGGCTCCGAAATTCTATGAGGCTCATACAACGATACTTCTTCAAAATACCACCGAACTCAATCCAATTTTGGAAGATTTCACCATTTCTACCAACCTTGAAGAACGACAGTTAGCACTGAAAATACTGCTTAAGAGCCGCAAGGTGTTAAAAGGAGTCGCCAAGGCTGTCGGGTTTATCGATTATAAATCTTCTGAAGAACAAATTGATGAGGCGATTGATGAGCTTTCACGGTCATTATCTATCGTATTTGGTGGAGACCTGGTCAAAATTTATTATCGCAGTGAGAATAAAACAGACATTAAAGAGCTACTGACCAAAGTTACAAAGCATTTCCTTACATTGGTTCAGGCACCCCAGAAATCATGGCAGGTGGCTTCCACCCAGTTTCTTAAGGATCAGGTAGATAGCAGGCACAAAGAACTGACTGATGCTGAACTGAAGTTATCTGAATACAAAGCCAGATATGCACTGGAGCTGCCTGAGCTACACAAGGCGAATGTCACTCGACTGGCAGAGCTTCGCCAATTATTAATGGAGAAGCAGACAGAGCTTGCCGGCGCAAAAGCGGCGATGGAAGAATTCAATGGCAACCTGGCTCAAACCAACCCCGTAATCGGCAAGCTTGAGGAGCGGATCATCAATACCCGCACCACGCTCAGTATGCTTCGTTCCCGCTACACAGAAAAGCACAGTAAAGTTCAGGCCTCAGTCAGAGAGCTTGATCGGCTAAAAAAAGAACGCCAGAGAATGATCACTGAAAGCAGCAAGCTTAAGACAGAAGATGTTCAACGCCTCTGGAATCTGGCGTCATCAACCCCCTCAGTCTCAATGGATAACCCACAGGGAGGACAGACTACAATACTTGCCTCTCAGCTTCAGGCCGTTCAGGATGCCAAAGCCAAAGTAAACAGTCTTGAGAACGAAGTAAAAAATATAAAGGAACAAACCGATCAGCTTCAGAACAAAGTACAGCAATTTGCGGAAGTAGAAAGAACCCTGGTAGAGCTTCAGCGAGACTTTGGCATCAAGCAGAAGCTTTATGATGACTTTCTTAACCGCTATGTAATGGCAAAAGTAACCGAAGATCTGAGTGCTTACCAGGAATCGGAACAAGTAAAGATCATTGACGAACCATTCACCCCCAGCAGTCCCAATCAGCTACCAGCCTCATTGTTTGTGGTTGCCGGGCTATTTGCTGGCCTGGGTATAGGGACTGGGCTTGCTGCCATCTCTGAAATATCTGATACCACACTCCGGCTTCAGGACAGTATCGAGCGGATCTCTGGTATTCCTGTACTGGCAAGAATACCTAATATGCCAAAAGCTCCAACCTTGACCTACGACCCAGAGAAAGACTGGTTTAATGATGGGGAGGTGCCATCATGAACAAACCGCTCGTCATTGCCCAGATTGTCCAGCATCTGGCTCCAGGTGGCATCGAGACAATGGCTCTGGATCTGCAACGAAAGGCCAACACCCCTGAAGCTGTTCACATTATCAGCCTTGAAGGAACCCGATCTGAGGCCATTAATCAATGGCCAAGAATTCAGCACCTGGAAAGAGCTCACTTTCTAAATAAGCCTTCCGGCCTGAGTGTATGTACCGTAAAAAAGCTCTCTCAGCTTCTCAATGAGCTCAAAGTAGATGTGATTCACACCCATCATGTAGGCCCTCTTCTCTATGGTGGTATTGCGGCCAAACTGGCTGGCTGTGACCACGTTCATACTGAACATGATGCCTGGCATTTGAATAACCAAAAGCGACGCTGGCTGGTATCTGCCTGCTTCCATTTGCTCAGACCTCACGTTGTCGCAGATGCTGAACTGGTTGCAACAAATATTCGAAAACATATTCCTCTATCCAAGCCATCAGTCATTCTTAATGGTATTGATACCAGCCACTTTAAGCCCGCTGACCAGGTTGCTGCCAGGCATAGGCTTAATTTACCAGCTGATGCTCCGATTGTTGGCTGTGCAGCTCGTTTCACCGAAGTGAAATCTCATAACCTCCTGCTCCATGCTTTCTCAAAACTGCCAGCAACCACTCAATTGGCCCTGGCTGGCGGAGGTGAGCTGGAGCAAAAACTTAGAGCATTAGCAAAAAGACTGAATATTGAGCAGCGTGTGCATTTTCTGGGCGTGATTGATGATATGCCCGGATTTTATCATGCAATTGATATTTTTTGCCTTGCGTCAAAACAAGAAGGGCTCCCTCTATCACCTCTTGAGGCCCAATCTTGCCAGAGAGTCGTGGTCATGACCGATGTTGGTGGCTGTAGAGAGGCGGTTGACCCCAATAGCGGCGTATTGATAAAACCCGAAAGCACCCAGGAGTTGGAAGCAGCCCTCAATAGACAGCTCAGGACAGGGGTCAATTCTGAAAAGCAAGCGTCAGCAAGAAATTTTGTTGTTGAAAACTGCAATCTGGAAAGGATGATCGATCAATACAATGAACTCTATCTTGGGAGGCCAATATGATGGAATGGTTGGCCTTAGCCGTTTTTTTACTGGTGAGTCTGGTGATTGTTTATCACCATATTGGTTATCCCGTAATCCTGAAACTAATGACGCAGGGGTTGGAAAACACGTTACCCTCCTTTTATCACCGTAACTACCAAGTCACACCACTTGATCATATGTTGCCCAGTATCTGCCTGATCATGCCTGCACATAATGAAGCAGATACCATTCAGGAAAAGATACGAAACCTGGCTGCTCTGGACTACCCGGATTATAAGCTTAGAGTAATTCTGGTATGTGATGGCTGTACCGATAAAACCGCACTTTTTGCAAAAGAAACACTCACTGAGCCTGAGTGCAGACACCTGAATCTCTCCATCGTGGAAAAACCCGATAATTGTGGAAAAGTCGCAGTATTGAATGAAGCCATCGGCCTAAGCCGCTGCAGTATCGTCGCTCTCTCCGATGTGTCATCCCTGTTATCCATTGACAGTTTGTTAATCGTCGCAGCACACCTGAGCAATGAGAATACGGGTGTTGTTTGTGGAAGTTATCACTTTTTTCAATCTCTCAGTGTTGGGGAGCAGGCCTACTGGCAATACCAAAGAAATATTAAAACACGGGAAAGTACTCTCGGGGCAACACTGGGTGTCCATGGTGCATTTTATGCTTTTCGGCATGACCTGTTTGACTTAATACCGCCAGATACCATCAATGATGATTTCACCCTTCCCGTTCAAATAATTATGAAAGGTTACCGATGTCTTTACGACCCAAGAATAATAGCGATGGAACTCGAACAGGCATGTAATGAGATGGACTTTCAACGCAGAAAACGTATTGCTGCGGGCAATGTTCAACAGGCTATTCGTCATGCCGGGTTACTTCACCCCAGGTTTGGCAAAGTCGCCTTCAATTTTTTCTCCGGTAAATTTCTTCGTCCTTTCATGCCACTGTTTTTGCTAATGGCACTTTTATCGTCGGCCCTACTCGCTCAAAACTCTCTTTTTTTTCAGATCATTCTTTCGAGTCAATTGGCCGTTTATGGACTAACCACTCTATATATAGCTCTGCATTCACAGCCAGGTCCCAAAATATTAAGAGTGCTTTTTTACGTGGTATCCGGGCATATGGCGATGGCTATTGGGTTAATTAAATATCTGTCTGGCCAGAGTAAGGGCCAATGGAAACGAGTTAATAACGAAGTATAAGAAAATTCACAATGTACTTAAGGAGTGTACCCATGAAAGAATCAACCTATGTCCACCCAATCGCATCTATGGGAAAGCGGTTAATGGATATTCTTATAGCACTGGTCGGACTGTTAATAACCCTGCCGCTATTTCCCATTATCGCACTGGCTATTAGGCTGGATAGCCCAGGGCCTATTATTTACCAGCAGATGCGTATTGGTTATCAAAAGGAATACTACATACGTTTATTCATGATGAAAAAATTCAGAACGATGCGCAACGATGCTGAGGAAGGAACAGGGCCAGTATGGGCTCAGAAAAACGACCCAAGAATTACCAAAATTGGTAATTTTCTAAGAAAAACACGTCTTGATGAACTACCCCAGCTTTGGAATGTTCTTGTAGGCGATATGTCCATGGTAGGACCAAGGCCAGAGCGGCCTGGAATGTACAATAAACTGGAAAACAATATACCCTTTTATTCAGAAAGAACCTTTGATGTTGTTCCCGGGATTACTGGCCTTGCTCAAGTCAACATGGGCTATGATGAGACGCTTAATGATGTAAGAAATAAAGTCGCTTATGACCATGCCTATGCACTGGCTTTAAGCAGTCCCTGGGAATGGCTGAAAATGGATATTTATGTGATGTTCAAGACCATCGTAGTTATGATTACAGGTCGTGGGCAATAAGCTTCTTTTATAAAAGCACCAGATTAAAACAGGGCTGAGGCAAGCTGATCAAGGCTTTGTCTTAATGCTTCCCGACTATGAACACCCGGCTGAAAACTGTCAGCTAAGGGCCGAACATGTGTGTCACACTGAAGACGTTCTGGTTGCCCATTTTCTTCAGGCCACAACAGTACATCTGGATATACCCCGGTCATTTCGTTCATCCATGACAATTTTTCACTGATGGGCATTTTACCTACGGCCGATAGTTCCTGATTAATATTACCGATAAATACTTTCAATGCTTTACTGGAACGAATGCTCTCCGCGATTTCCGGAATCAGCAGTGCCGGCAAAATACTGGTCATAAAGCTACCAGGACCCAGGATGATCATTTCAGATTCTTTTATCTTTGCTAACGCTTCATCAGTTGGCCTTATAGTGGGTAAAATCATCAATTTTTCCGGACGTTTTTCCAGAGAATCAACTGCGGTTTCACCAACAACTTCCTGCCCATCTACTACTGCCCCCAAACGAGCAGGCTCTTCAGACATTGGAATCAGTTCTGCACCTACCTGTAACATCTGCCGAATCAAATTAATTGCATCCAATGGACGAACACACATCTGATCCATTGCCAACAAAATCAGATTCCCAAGATTATGTCCGCTGATATCGCCACTGTTTTTAAAACGATATTCAAATAAGATTCGTGCCAGATTCGGGCTGTCGGAGCAAAGCTGATTCAGACAATTTCTTAGATCCCCCCAGGCAATACAGCCACTGGCATCCCTGAGCCGACCTGTTGACCCACCATCATCAGTGGTAGCAACAATACCGGACAGACGCTCTCCCAGAAAGCCCAGGCTTGCCATTACCCTGCCAAGGCCATGCCCTCCGCCAATAGCGACAATTCGACGACACTGATATAACACTTTAACAGAGTACATTGCGCATTATCTTTATTAAATTATTGAAATTAAATGTATAGGTTTTCTTGCTCTGCTAACCAATACGATTCAGAGTACCTTGCGCCAACCCCATCTGGACATGACTCTCAATGTAATCGGCCAACACACAGGTTTCTTCGGTACATAGAGACAAACCCAGCTTACTCCTCCGCCACAGCAAATCATCAACTTTCAAAACCCATTCATTATGGATAAGGTAATCAACTTCACGTTGATATAACCCTGAACCGAAATCCATTCCCAAGTCACTTATACTGCTTACTCCATCAAGAAACTGATATGCAAGAGAGCCATAGCTTTGAGCATAGCGAATGGCCATAGATTCAGGTAACCATGAAAAACGCTGACCTAATTCCTGAAGACACTCATCAATAGTCAAGGCTCCTGGTAATAAGCAGCTTTGAGTCCAGGCCGTTGCAGCCATTGGAAAATAGCGAGCCAGACTGTCCATGGCATGCTCGCCAAGCTTTCTATAGGTTGTCAGCTTTCCCCCAAAAATTGAAAGTAAAGGCGCTCTCCCATTCTCATCCTCTAGCTCAAAAGCATAATCCCGACTAACAGTACGCGCATTACTGGACTTATCCTCACACAATGGCCGAACACCTGAGTAATCCCAAAGAATGTCATCTATAGAAATCGAGTTTTTGAAATAATCATTTACCACCTGACAGAGGTACTCTCGCTCCTGAGCTGAACAGTGAACAGCCTTAGGGTCGTCCTTATATTCAACTTCCGTTGTACCGATCAGAGAGTAATCCCCAAGAAATGGAATGACAAAAACCACTCTTTTATCGTAGTTCTGAAGAATGTATGCCTGATCTCCCTGATAAACTTTAGGAACGACAATATGACTTCCTTTTATCAGACGTACTGTCTTACCTGCCGCTCTGGATAACCCGTCAAGAACATCAGTAACCCAGGGGCCGGCTGCATTGACTAAAGCCCTGGATGTTACCTCCTCTGTTCTCCCGGTTAATCGGTCTTTAAGCCCGATATGCCAATGACCATTTTTACGAGAACCTGAGACAACTTTTGTTCTGGTAAAAACACTCCCACCACGCTCACGCAAACCCAGAGCATTCAGTAACACCAAGCGAGCATCATCGACCCAGACATCAGAGTATTCAAACACGGTTTTGAAGGAGCTTTTTAAAGGGCTGTCAGCATCAAGCTTTAAACAACGACTATCCGCCAACGTATTGCGATTACTTAGATGATCATAAAGAAACAAGCCTAGTCGAACCATCCAGGCTGGCCTTAATCCGGGTTGGTGCGGAAGATAAAAGCGTAATGGCCATGAAATATGTGGCGCTATTTTCAGAAGAACTTCACGTTCAGCTAGCGCTTCTGTGACCAGGCGAAATTCATATTGCTCAAGATAGCGAAGTCCGCCGTGGATCAGTTTACTGCTGGAAGAGGACGTCGCTCCTGCCAGGTCCCCCATCTCACACAAACAAACCCTTAGGCCACGCCCCGCAGCATCGTAAGCAACACCAACCCCGTTAATACCTCCACCAATAACCAGAAGATCATAGTCTGTTGCCTGCTCAGCCACGTCCAACATGACCTCCCTTACACAACATCAGGTTTGTTTTGTACCAATGATTCGAGGTGTTATCAGGAATAAACGTACCTGCTTGATCTTGGAAGTTGACTCCGCTCGAAACAAATGACCAAGAACCGGGATATCTCCAAGGAGAGGTACCTTTGAGAGCTTTTCTTCATTCTGCTCTTTGTAAAACCCTCCAATTAACAGGCTCTCCTGTTCACTGATAATCGCCTGGGTATTAATTGAGCTATTGGTAATTTCAGGCAGTTTCTGGCCTATTTCTTCAGTTCCCTGACTGCCAGTACCGTCCTGAATATTGACACTCATATGAATGCTTCTGCCATGATCTTCACGAACAATTCTTGGTGTAACCTGGACAACTGTTCCTGATGTAACAGGGAATAATTCCGAGTCCTCATTACTCGCCACTGAGACATAAAACGTACTGCTGTTGTCGAGAATAGCTTCAATATTATCAAGTGTCAGGATTGATGGCCTTGAAACAATCTTAGCTCTCCCCTCATCGGCAAGAAATTGCAGTCTTGCATTAAACGAGCCGAGGGCACTGGATACTATGGTTGTGTAATCCGCAGTTGTGTTGGGGGTAAAAGAGAACTGATTGTCGCTTGAGCTGCCAGAATTATTCCAGTCGACTCCCAAAGCCTGCAGATCCTGAGTATTGATATCAATAATTGAAACACTGATCTCTATTTGAGAGGTGGGCTTGTCCAGTGAAGCGATGAGCTCTTCATACATTGGCATCTTGGATTCAAGGTCATGCACAATGATCGCATTCAATCGTGGATCCGCATTAATATAAATATCATCAGCTACAGCCCCGGCATTTAACTGTTCCATAGCGGCTGACTCTGAGCCATCCATAGGTTTGGACTCCCCGGATGTACTGACACTCTCTGCCGGAGTAACCGATGGATTAGGCAACCCCTGCTTTGTTACCTGAGCGACACCACCGCCGTTAATAATTCTTGTCAGGATGGTGGCAATACCTGGAACCGTTAGTTGCTGCCCTCTGAAGGTAAACGACTTATCGGTAGCCCAGGCGTATTTGAGCGGGAAAGTGCGCACAGTAAGTTTACTCTTCTGACGCTCCCCCTCTTTAGCATCCAGTAACATGGCGGTTTGGGAAACCAACTCAATATAGCGGGGAGGACCAGAGATAAATACCAACCCTTCCTTAGGTTGCTCTTTCCAGAAAAATCGACCATCCCAGATACCGATCTTTTTCAGTGTTTTCTTTAGCTGGTTAATAGGTAAATAACTCAGACTGATAATCTGCTGGCTGGAAGAGCTACCATCATAAACAAACAGTGTATGCCCATCAAAATACCAGATGAAACCATAGATATTTGCCAAATGATCCAGAAAGTCCACTGGGGTCATAGGACCAATCTTGCCATTGACCTGCCCTTCAACCGTATCCGCAATAATAACTGGCATGTAATAGCTGGCAGCAAAATTTTGTAAGACTTCCTTCAAGCTGTCCCCATTCCCAAAATAAGCATAAGGACGAACGCCAAAAGCGGCCAGAGCAGGCGACTCATCATCACCGATAGTATCCTCAAAGTCGTCTATTGCATCGCGGATAGCATCCTCTGCAGAAATAACCATTTTATTGTCGCCTGGTGTCTGCGACTGCATCATATAGAGGTTTGCAGAGCGGCGGGCGTCTGGCGCCATATTCTGACGCGTATTTTTCTGAGCAAAGTTATAATCAAAGTCAGAAGACGAAGCATAATGAACCTGACTGCCGTACCTGGAGAGGTCTGACTCTTTCCCTGACAACTGCTCCCCATCCAAAAGCGGCATTAATCGTGCGCTCTCTGCCTCAACAGTTGCACCGACTGAATTGGGAAAAGTTCTGGCATCCAGAGGTCTTCCCTGATCGACTGAAGGAAGATCGGGCTGCTCCTGTGCAATGTTGGATGGGAAGTAGATAACCTGTCCTACCCGCAACTCCTGAGTAGAATCAAGTTTGTTATAGCGGGCCAGTTCATTCACCTCAAACCCGTAACTGCCCGCAATAACTTCCAGAGTCTCCTTAGGGCGCACCACATGTTTTCGGGTTTGGGGCTCCTCGGATGACCAGTTCGCCAACGCTTGAAAAGTAAGCGCCAGCAACAGGGACAGGATTATCAGGGTATTTCTTATAAAGCCCATCAGACGCGTGCCTCCATGCTCATGTCTGCTCCAGCTTATTCAACAGCCCTTAATGAATAGATGCCTTGTAATTTAGTAAGTGTCAATAAAAATTCGTTACATACCAGTTTATCGGAAAACAAACTCAATTCACCAGTATTTCGTCAAAAAAATAATTAACATGAGAAAAGTTATTTAATCCCTCTACTTTTCCGCCGAAAGCACCAAAGGATTAATTTATCAGGCGGGCTTTGTTATGGCAGGATCAGTTTCATTTGGTAGCGGTATCTCGGGAATGTCAAGAATCGACAGTGCATTAGCTGATTCAGATTTTCCAAAATCAAAATCAAACTTTAGACCTTCTGGTGAAAAAGTCGTTGACTACACCTGGAAGGCTTTGGATATGAGCAGAAATTTCCAGAACAGGGAATTAAAGTTTGCCACAAATATCTCTGGCCAAAACATTTATTCCAACCCTGAAGAGCATTATCGCCTTACCAGAGAAGCGATTAACTCACTTTCAAAGTACCTTAAGAAACAGAAAAAAAACAGCAACTATACCAAAGCCATGGAAGAGGCAATTGCCGTTATAGAGAACGCTAAAACAGATAGTGAATATCTAATGATGTGTCGTAATGTATTGATTGCCAGCTAAAGGAATATTGAAATGGATAAATCATTAAAAACCTGGCTACTGTCGCAGGCATCTTATTATCTTGAATATCTTCAGCCCAGAAAATCCATTGCCTTACTGGAAGCCCTGAAGTCTATAGATAAGGAAAATCCCGATGTCTATCGCATGCTGAGCTATGCCTACCTACAAGCAGAACAGCCTGAAGAATCCATCAATGCAGCCGATAATTTTCTAAAATATGCGAGGCCTGGCAGCGATGTACGGGCTATAAAATGGATCAAGGGGCGAGCCCTGCTCAAGAAGAAAAAAGCTGCACTGAGCCGCTAATCTTCAAGACAAAGCCAGCCCCATAGCAGCGGCGCACCTCTCATGGCACAACTGTTACCCGGGCTGAACTTCGGGGGTAGGAATGATCTGGTACTGGCAGGCCTGCTGGTATCCATCATCGGGCTTATCATTCTACCCATGCCCACCCCCCTGGTGGATTTCCTCATCGCGTTGAATATGGGGATATCCACCATTCTTCTGATGACATCCATTTATCTCAAGTCGCCTCTGGAGTTTTCCTCCTTCCCGGGGGTTCTACTGATAACCACTCTCTTCCGACTTGCTCTGTCTATCACCACTACCCGTCTGATTCTCCTTCAGGCCGATGCCGGTGAAATCGTCTACACCTTTGGTAATTTTGTGGTCGGCGGAAGTCTTGGGGTTGGTGTGGTTATCTTCCTGATCATAACCATTGTCCAGTTTCTGGTAATTACCAAAGGTTCCGAACGGGTAGCAGAGGTTAGTGCCCGCTTCTCTCTGGATGGTATGCCTGGAAAGCAAATGAGTATCGATGCTGACCTTCGTGCTGGGGCCATCGAGATGGAAGAAGCTCAGCGCCGAAGAGAGTTGGTCACCAAAGAAAGTCAGCTGTTCGGCTCGATGGATGGTGCCATGAAGTTTGTTAAAGGTGATGCCATCGCTGGTTTAATCATCATCTTTGTCAACATCACCGCCGGGGTTGCTATTGGTACCAGCGAGGGAATGTCAGGCGGAGATGCTCTTCAGCTCTACGCTATTTTGACCATTGGTGACGGGCTTATCTCCCAGATACCAGCCCTGCTGATCTCCATCACCGCTGGTATTATCGTTACCCGGGTATCCAATGAAGATGCCAAGGATCTGGGTAATGAAATAGGTGATCAACTCACCAATAAGCCGAAGGCGCTAATGGTCGGTGGCGCATTATTGCTTGGCTTCGCCTTGATTCCTGGTTTCCCAACGCTAACCTTTCTAAGTCTCGCTGCAGCCATTGGTGGTGGTGGTTATTTTCTACTGAAGAAAACAGAGAAAGCCCGAACAGCTGAAGAAGACGGTGGTATTCCGGCTATGGCCGCTGCAACAGAAACGCCTGGTGAAGCAAAAACCAGACTGGATCAGCAGGAAGAGTTTACCCAGACCCTGCCCTTGATTATTGATGTCCCTACCTCTGTTCAGAAGAGCCTGAATACATCCTCCCTGAATGAGGAGTTACTCAAAGTTCGTAAGTCACTGTATATGGATCTTGGTGTTCCTTTTCCAGGTATTCATCTACGATTTAATGATTCCATGGATGAGAATACCTATAGCATACTGCTCCAAGAGGTTCCCGTAGCCTCAGGCTACTTCAAGCCTGGTTCTCTATTTGTCAGGGAGAGTAATGAGCATCTGGACATGCTGAAGATCCCCTATGAAATGGGTGACCCCTTCCTACCAAGCCTCGACTCTCTCTGGGTCAATGAGAGCCAGAAGGACAAGCTTGAGCGTAATAATGTTAACTTTATGGACTCGCCCAAAATCATGACCTATCACCTGGCTCATGTTTTGAAAAAGTATGCAGAAGATTTCATTGGCATTCAGGAAACCCGCTACCTTCTGGAAAAAATGGAAAGCAGTTTTGGTGAACTGATTAAAGAAGTGCAGCGACTTTTACCCGTCAATAAGATTACGGAGATATTCCAGCGCCTGGTATCTGAAGATATTTCCATCAGGAACCTTCGATCCATTCTACAGTCTCTGGTGGTATGGGGGCATAAGGAGAAAGAGGTTGTTCAGTTAACTGAGTATGTACGCTCGTCATTGAAGCGTTACATCAGCTATAAATACTCCAATGGCAAAAATATGCTGCCAGTTTACCTGCTTGATCAGGATGTAGAAGACACGATCCGTTCAGGCATTCGACAGACTTCGGCAGGCAGTTACTTAGCACTTGATCCGTCTACTTCTGCACAGTTTGTCGAAAACGTTAAACACTCAGTCGGTAAAATAGGCCACCTTGAGCATAAGCCTGTGCTGATCACATCCATGGATATACGCCGCTATGTCCGTAAACTCCTCGAGCTGGAGGTCTATGACCTGGCAGTGCTTTCACACCAGGAGTTGACTGAAGAGATCACTGTTCAACCCCTGGGTCGTATCTCGCTGTAAATAGGGGTTATCTCCCCTAAATCTGTTTCTCAACCTGCTGGCAGATCGTTTCAGCCAGCAGGTGAGTCCTGAGGTTTCTTGCAATAATATCCTCGGCCAATTTTCCTTTCGAGACCACTTCCAGCCAGTGTTCAATCATAGCGTTAAATCCTTTACTTGCCAGCATCGGCGTCCAGTCGGGCAGGCGAACCAACTGTTCCCGACTGGCTTTTTGAAGGACTCCAGTATGAAAACTATCAAACAGGTACGACTGGTTTTCATAACACAAAGTGATCCGCTCATTGGTAATTCCATTCAACCGATTCATAGAAGCCTGTATCAAAGTACTTCCTGCCTGCCATTGAATATCAAGCCTGTTAAGGCCGAAATTAGACATCTGTTCTGATATCAATAGGTCTTCCGGTTTAACACCTGCAGATTGATTCACACTATCCAGTGGGTGAATCAAGTCATCAAAAACAAATGTTCGCGGAGCCCCTGGCAGGTTATGTCTATTTTTTTCCCAGCGGAAATAGAGTAAAGGTGATTCTTTGGACTCCTGTAACAGGGGTTCTTTTAAAATTGGAAGATAGCGTCTATTAAAACCAACAAAAAGGGGCTGCCTGACACTTTCGGCTAAGTCATGCAGTCTTTCGCAGTCGCCGAAGTCAGTGGACAAGGGCTTATCCACAAACACGGGAATACTGTTTTTAAGAAAGTAGCTGGCTATGTCCACATGGGTTGAGGTGGCACTGTGGATCATGACAGCATCAACACCCATATTCAGAAGCTGTTTATAATCGCAACAAAAGTCATTTACCCGGTATTTCTTTGCAAGCTCACTAAGAACCTGACGGCTTCGGGTACAGAAAACAGCTTCAACAGAAGGAAATTCCGTAAGAATTGGCAAGTATGCCTTCTGTGCAATATCTCCCAGACCGATCAAACCAATTCTCATTACTTTCTCTCATTTCTTTAGCCGCTACATTACTTCTCACCCCAGAAAGGGGGAGAAGTGATGTTACTAAATAAGAGAAGAAAGACAAAAATTACAACTAGCGGACTAAAGCAAAAACCAACTGATCTATAAACTGCTCATCCTTATAAACGTGTTTTCTCATCACGCCTTCAAGCTCAAAACCACACTTTTCCAAAACTCGACGGGACCCCTCATTGCGAGCCTGAACATCTGCAAAAATTCGAACAAGCCCCATTTCATCAAATGCATACTGACAAACATAGGACAGAGCACCGGTCATAATCCCTTTACCCCAGTGTTCCTCTGAAACCCAAAAGCCGATCTCTGCCCCGAAGCGATGAACATCCAACTGAACCACAAAACCAATCTCTCCGATAGCCTCACCACCAAAATCAATGGCAAACCGGGTTTTGGTCTCATGCTCTTTTACATGTTGCACCCAGGCTCTGGCATGTTCGATCGTATAGGGATGCGGAAAAGTATCCCGAAGATTTTTCGCAATTTTAGCGTTATTACCATGCTTGGCCAAAGAGATGGCATCCCCATAAAGGAACCTTCTGAGGCAGTAACCATTACCCAGGTCTATATGCATATCATTATCCTGATAGTCAGCTATCAGGTAAAACATCGGCAAAAGCGATACAGGCTTTATTTATATATCTATAGCCCAACCATATCGTTTAAAACGCCTAGCAATATCCAATCAAGCTGAAGTGTTAAGATTATCTATTCCATTTAGCAGGCTTGATTTATTAATTAAGGAAGAAAAGATGAAAGCCCCAAACACCTTTGGCAGGAATTATAATACTCAATATGAACTTTTCCTTTAAAAGACACCTGATAGAATTATTCTTTTTTTAAATTAAAAATAAAATTTCGATTTCATTTAATAGAAAGCCAAAGAAAAAAATCCATTTTTTATAGGACATAACCATGCGTCACATTACTAAACCCATGATTTTAAATCATTTACATCAGGTGAAAAAAACACCTATAGTATTGTTTCCACCTGATCCGCTAATTATTGTTTACAAACAACTTCCCTACCCTGCACCCATACTTTTATGATGTTCTGCCTGTTAGTGGTCGATATAATTTTTTCCAGAATATCCGAAGCACTATCCAACGCTTGCCATATTTTCAAATCACAGTCCTGAATATTGGCATCCACCAGAACCGCGTCAAAACTGAAACCTCTTCGAAACACCCCTATATTCTTATCAAGTGCTTTTCCACCGCCGGTTGTCGCCATCCAGAATGCTTCAAGGAATGAAATTCTCGTCTTCGCCTCTCCTCGCTCACCTGCTGCCAGTTTTGTCGAGGTGCCCTCTTCCCTAACCCGGGAGTGAGTGACCGCATCAAAGCAAGACCGCAACATTGAAGGTGTCACACTGGCCGCCACATCGCTGCCCAAACCGCAGTGTAATCCTCTGTTGAGCAGTTCTCGAGTTTCCATAGCTGCATTGGCAAAGTACATATTCGACAAAGGGCAGTGAGCAATACTGGCACCATAATCCTGTATTTTGATAACATCCTGTTCAGTCAGAAAAATCGAGTGAGCGAGAATGGTTTTTCTACCCAGCAAGCCAGTTTTTTCATAAACAGAAATATCCGTTTCACCGTATTTTTGCTGGCTATACTCTCTCGCCCAGTCACTTTCGGAGCAGTGAGTCTGCACATAACAGTTATTATTGGTGGCAAACTGTCCTAACTCTTTGAGAAGACCTTCTGTGCAGCTGGGTATAAATCGTGGCGTAACCACGGATGAAATCAATCCATGATTGCCCGACATCGTTGAAACATACTGATGAAACGCTTCGGTTTCATAGAGGCTCTTTTCAACGCTCTGGCGATAATAATCAGGGCATTGCTCAACATCATCCATACAGACTTTACCAACAAAAGCCCGTTGCCCTTTTTCCAGGCAGGTATCTGCAAGTACCCTCGTTGGCTCAAGATGAATACTGGAGAAATAAACGGCACTGGTTGTACCACTACTTAAGGTAGACTGGACCAGATCATCATAAACACGTTTGGCAAACTCCAGATCTTGATATTTAGCTTCCAGTGGAAATGTATAATTCGCCAGCCAGTTATACAGGGGAAGATCCAGCCCCTTACCCATTTGAGGCCACTGTGGGGCATGGCAATGCAAATCAATCAACCCCGGTATAAGGTATTGCTTCTCCTTTAACCTGACCAGACGGTTTTCTCTCTCAAGCACCTCCATAATATCACTGACTGCATATTCATCAGGCTTTAGAAGAGAATCAATCTCACCGTCAGTATTGATGGTAATCAGTACATTCTCTAGAAATTCAAACTCTCCAAGAACCGGGCAATGAAAAGCATTTCCCAATATGCCGAAAAGAATATCATCGTGATTCATTACTAAACCTGTGGGCCAATTAGATTCGAAGGAAGCCATATAAAAAATGAGCGTGATTCATAAAGAAACCACGCCCATTCAATTAATCAACAATAAGTAGCTGACCATATGGAATCGAATATTTCTGGGTGAGTGGACAGTTACTATGCAAGGCACAATGGCGGGAGCATAGCCGTAGCTATATGACCAAAGTTGTAACGCTGAAGAGTGATTGACCACTTACTCAGAAAGTATGATGCCATATGGTTAGTTACACATCACGTAGAGATCAGGATTTTTCATCCATTTGATCAACGGTATCCAACGCCAGAGTGATCATATCATTCAGAGTCGTGCGACGCTCATCCGCTCCCAGGGCCTCATGGCGCAGAATATGATCAGTGACGGTGCAAATAGTCAGTGCTTTGGCTCCCAGTGCTGCAGCAACACCATAAAGTGCAGCCGCTTCCATCTCAACACCCAGAATTCCATGACTGGCCATCAGTGGATACAGGTCCTCATCCGGGCGGTAGAACAGGTCAGAAGAAAACAGGTTGCCCACTTTAACCGATAAACCTTTCTGTTCCGCTTGCTCAACCGCTGTACGCAGGAGAGAGAAGTCAGCCAACGCAGCAAAGTCATGATCCCTTAAGCGGATACGGTTGACTTTGGAGTCAGTGCTGGCTCCCATGCCAATGACCAGATCCATCAATTTTACATCGTCATGAATTGCACCACAGCTGCCGATACGTATCAGGTTTTTCACTGCATAAACAGTAATCAGCTCATGAAAATAAATAGAGGCAGATGGTATACCCATACCATGTCCCATGACAGACACCGGCTTGCCTTTATAGGTTCCGGTAAAACCCAGCATACCTCTGACGTTGGTCACTTCTCTGGCATCATCCAGATAGTTTTCAGCGATAAACTTGGCTCGAAGCGGGTCCCCCGGCATCAGAATAGTTTCTGCAAAATCGCCTGGCTTCGCATTAATGTGTGCAGTACTCACGGATTCAAACTCCAACGATACAACTGTCTATGTCAGGGTCACAAATCTGCCGGTCAACTCCCCCTGAGGTTTATAGGTCCGGCAGGTTTCAATTATTGATTAACCGCCAAGTCCGATCAGCAATCCGGCAATAGTGCCACTCATCAAGTTGGCAAGTACCGACGCCAGCAGTGTTTTCATTGCCAGCGCATTCATCTCTTTTCTGCGGCCAGGAACAAGACCACCCAGACCACCCACCACCATGGCAACGGAGCCAATGTTGGCAAAGCCACAGAGTGCAAAAGTAACAATGGCTTGAGTCTTGGGAGAGAGTTCTGCTGCAACCTTCACAAAGTCGATATAGGCAACAAACTCATTAATGATGATTTTCTGGCCAATAAAAGAGGCTGCCTGAGTAGCTTCACTCCAGGGCACCCCCATAACAAAGGCCAGAGGTGACAAGAGATAGCCCAGAATGCTCTGCACCGTAATGCCGTCAAAACCAATCAAGCCACCCAGCCCACCAACAATACCGTTGACCAGAGCCACCATGGCAACAAATGAGATCAACAACGCCGTCACACAGGCGACCTGCTGCAGACCAACCATGGAGCCTTGGGTAATAGCATCCAGAATGGATTCAGGCTTCTCATCAGACTGGTCGATCACATCATTGACGTTATTGGCTGGTTCAGCGGTTTCCGGGCAAATCAGCTTCGCAAACAATAACCCTGCCGGAGCCGTCATAAAGCAGGCGGTCAGAATATATTTGATATCGATGCCCAGATTGATGTAACCGATCATGGTACCGCCCGCTACGGAAGCAAGCCCCCCCGTCATCACCGCAAATAGCTCAGAGCGGGTCATGCCCTGAACAAAAGGTCTAACCATGGAGGGTGCTTCAATAGGACCCACAAAAATATTCGCCGTTGCTGAGAGAGATTCTGCCCGGCTGGTACCAAGAAGCTTATGCAGTACACCGCCAATTACGTTAATGACCGCCTGCATAATGTTTAAATAATAAAGAACTGAGATTAATGCACTGATAAAAACAACGACAAACAGGACATTAATTACAAAAACAAAACCGACTTCAAATCTGGCCAGATCACCAAAAACAAAAGCCAGGCCATCATTGGCAAAGTTAATAACACTTTGCACACCACTGGATGCAACTTGTAATACTGTCTGACCTGCGGGGACATACATAACAAATGCACCGAACGCAATTTGAATAAGTAATGCACCCAAAACAGTCCGTACATTTATCGCTTTTCGATTTTCCGAAAAAAGTATCGCAATCCCGATAAGCATTGCCATACCAAACAGGCTCATGAAGATACCCATGAGTGCCCCCTAACAATAAACAAGAAAAATGATGCCCACAGTTTTCAATGAAAACCGCTCAAGAAATAAGGCTGGCCTTAATTGCCCCTATCTTTATTCAACAGAGGCTTCGTAAAAAAGGACAATTGTCCTGTTGAATGCGTTTTTTGTTAAAACTTGATCATTTTTTGATTCATGTCTGTATTTCTGAAAAAGCATGCTCCGGATTGATAAGTTTGAAACTATTTCCATGCTTCTCCAGCACACCTTCATCAATAAGACTCTTTAAAACTCTCCGGTACGCTCGGGAAGAGGTTCCCAAACTCTCAGCCTCAATGTCCTGAGCAACCGTAAAAGCACCGTGATCGGCCGCATCGGACAGGTCAACCAGTCTTTTAAGCGCATTGAATCGAAGGCCATAGAGAATATTCTCCATCGCTCTGGTCACCGTCGTGTGATACCGGTTTGACATCAGTGCGAGAAAATCCAGAGCAAGATCGGGCATTTTTACCAAAGCACCCAGAACTTTCTCACGGGTAAGCTGATAACCAACAACGGGATTAACGGCAACAACACTGAGCATATGGGTTCCTGAGCCGCTGAATAGCTCCATTTCCCCCAACACCCCGAAATAATTTTCTTCCTGACCGAGGGTATACTTTCTCCCGGATGCTGAGACATACTGCACCTTAATATCAGCACCCGAGACAACGACCAGAGCATTGGCCTCCCCCCCCTGAAAACAGATGACCTGACCCGCAGCATATCGAACCGGCCTTCCTCCAGGTACTGTCAATAAACGATGATATATTTTTGTATCAAAATCCCGGAGCACACCGCCTCCCAAAAAAGATAAATAGCTCTATTCTTTCTACTCAGTATTGAATTCAGCTTTCTTAGAGAGCTATTCAGGGATGATAGTGGAGCTCGTAAACAAGAAAGAAAAAACGAGTATGAAAATCGGAATCTAAAGAGGTATGCCAGCATTATGCCAGCAGGTCATTAGTTCGCTAGCGGTAATGAACGCAGCAACATCGACATTTATGAAAACATGCCGTGGAAATAGATTGCTACTGGATACAGTATTAAGTAAAAATCGAAGCCAGACTCAATAGACTGGGATCTGTATTTTCTCAGCGAAGGAATTATCCTTTGATCAACTGAGAATAATATTCTGGATAAAAAATAATTGGATGAGAGTTTTAACGGCTGCCTATAGCAGCCTCTATGTAAGGATTCACATAAAATAAGCCAGCAATTTTCAACTCGTTTCAAGCTTTTTATAAAGAGCCCCCAGCACATCCCACTTATGCATTGTCCACTCTGGCGAAAGAAGATACTGTCGCTCACCTGACCCCGTCAGCCTGTGAAACAATAATCCTTCTGGTGAGCGTAGAATCATTTTTGCCAGCACATCCGTATAGGATTCCATCGTTAACTCACGAACCTCTCCCTTACGCCACTGTCGAGCCATTTGAGTGCCTTTAACAATGTGGAGCGGGTGTATTTTAATGGCATCAACCCCAAGCTCAATGACACGATCAAAGCTCACCAGCGAGTCCTCAGGATCTTCTCCAGGCAGCCCTACAATCAGATGAGTACACAGCTTAAGGCCATATTTTTTTGCCCTGATTACTGCATCCTCATAATCGCTATAGCTATGCCCACGGTTGATCTGTTCAAGGGTGTGATCAAAGCTTGACTGAAGGCCCAGCTCCAACCAAACCTCATAACCTTGATCCTGATAGCCTGACAGCAGTTTAAGAACCGGATCCGGCACACAGTCAGGGCGCGTACCAACAGCAAGACCTATCACACCTGGCTGGGCCAGCGCCTCATCATAATAGCGCTTGAGATCTTCAAGAGAACCATAGGTATTACTGTAGGACTGAAAGTAGGCAATGAATTTTTTGGCCCCGGTACGGGCCCCAACCTTTTCCTGAGCCTGCCGGATCTGTTCAGAAATATCACCGGCTTTCGTACTGCCTGGACTGAAAGAGGCATTATTACAAAATGTACAGCCACCAATACCTTTACTGCCGTCTCGGTTTGGACAGGTAAATGATGCATTCACCGAAACTTTGTGCACTTTTTCCCCGTACTTCTGCCGAAGATAACGGCCAAAAGTATTCACGAAGCGGGTCATGTCCATAGAGAGTCATTTCATAATAAAAAATCGCTACAACATACCGGCTGTCTGTATGTTCGCCTATAGGGAATTCAACGCATGACCTAATGGCCAATGCTTAATCGAACGCTCTCATATTAGAGTCTGTTGACAAAATTCCAAACCCAGCGGGGCGCATAGCCTGATTCGTAAAGCTGTATTCCACAAGGCGAACTGGTGCAGGTGTAGTGGCTCTACATTGAAACCAGTTCAACGAAGCAGGAAAGCGGCTTTACGAACCACACAACGGCCTAAGCCAGAATGCTTCTACCGTTGTTGCAAGAACTTGAAAGGCACCAGTATTCCTGTGCTCTTGCGCCTGGTCAGAAGCATTCTGGCTTGAACTGGGAAAGGAACCTTATGTCACAGAGCCTAAGGGTTGAAGAAGTCAGGTGGAGTGATTAAACGAGGAAGGACTTCCATGATCAAGTCATGCTCTTCAGTATAAATTAATGGTTTTCCCATCTGGATATTAACACCTGAAATGGCTATTCAGGGTGTTTTTTCATTTTTTCAAGGGCTTCCTGCACCACAGCACGGGCTTCATCCTGACAGGCCTGCATGGCATCCGGATCATCGGGTGCCACACGCCACTCGATAATTCTCTTGGCCAGTTTTCTGGCCATTACTCCAACCAAATCATCCAGATACGTTTCATCAAACATGGCTAAAGGCATAAACCTTAAATGTACTAATAGCTGCTCAGGTTTATCTGGTTCTTTCATATGTATGGCAAAATCGCCGGCGTCAGATGTGCTTTGGCTGATCGTTAACGTAAAATGCTCACCGCTCATAGTTATCTCCCGGCTGTACTAGATTCAGTTGTCGGCGGTATGGCAGGTGGCTTTATGATCAGCAGACCAGCTGTCAGCTCGTTGAACCAAATAACGATCATCAAGCAAAAACAAGAGCATCTATCTTTTTATAATCTCTATTCATAATCTAGACTGATCATTAGAAGGATTGAAAGCATTAGCGAACAATGCCGCCCGATAAAGCGACATTGACATAATACAAAAGAAGCCAGCTTGAACTGGGCAATGGAGAGCCTGAGTATGTCATTCATTACTAACAAGAATGTAGAAAACTTACCCTCTGATAACTCTGGACAGGTTGGCAACGTCAAACCTGTAGACCGTATTGATCCGATGCAATCTCAGGCATTTTCTGATCTTGTGCAAAACAAGGAAGAAAACAAGCTTGCAGAAAGCACTGCAGAAAATGGTGAAATTACACCGGAAGAGCTCCAGAAGCAGATTCGTGAAAATCTGTTTAAAAATGGCTTCAATAAAGCACTTGAAAAGGCTAAAGAAATAGCTAAAGAACTCAGAGAGGGATAACATTCTGGCTTGTTGTCATTTATTTGACAAATGGCAGACTCCTCTCCTTTTTTATTGCTTCTTATTCTAATTAAGAGCTTTCAATATAATTATAATTAAATGATGTGAATGGTCTCTGTGGGTACTTATCCCGCAGGTGATGTCAGTGCAGTACAGGGATGTGGCCAGCATGTCAGCTCAGTCTTCCAACATTATACCTCTAAGCCGAAGTGGTGATGACAAACCTCCGCAATGCTCTCTTTTTTCTGAGTTAAATCAACTGGTTCAAGCGATCATTTATCCTGAGGCCGAAAAACTGATCCCTGCTTTGTCTTCTCAACTGGAAGCACACCTGGAAGAAATCAACAATGATCAGGACATAATGCGCTGGGTAGATATCAAGAACCGTCTAAAGAAATCCGAATCATCCATCAAAAAGTGCTTTATCAATAATTTGACCAATATTGAGAATGAACATTCAAAGCAAAACGAGGGTGCATTGACGCTGGAGCTACTGGACAATGCCGAGCTTGACCATAAACTTCTCTGGTTTTCTGCAACCAAACATTTTGAGAGCAGTAATAACTCAGAGCGCATTTGCCGAATCAAACTCTGTCTTGAGTCTAAGTACCCTCTGCATGAAGGCACTTATCCGGCCATGCCGGAGCGGATATGTGAAAGCTTCTCTTCCGCTATTGAAAGCCTGCACCCAGATCATGATATTGAGCAACAGCTATTCGTCTGGTTTGCCTGTCACTTGAAAAAACCAGCTGATGAGCTTTGGCTAAAAGTCGATCAACTACTCATTGATAAAGGGCTGAAACCCAAGCAGCTATCTCCACCGGAAATATTGGAGAGAAACAGCAGTTCAAGCACTGATCAAAAACTTGTGTCTATTCCCCAATCCTACAAATCAAGACAGCCAGCCGTACATCAAGATCCCTATCCTGAAATGGAGAGCCCACAGTTTCTGGATGCCTTTGCTGACAAGTTGGTATCCCGATTAGAAGACATGCTGGCAGAAGATGAACTCATCCCAGAGGCCAAGGCCAACAGGGTGAGGGCCATTGATCTGGCCAATGTCCTCAGCACACTTCAGCTGGAGATTCTTGAGCAACAGATTTCAATAAGAAACCTTCACAACTCCGTTATTGGTGCTATGGAAATACAGGGCGTGAGCTCAAAGCTTTCACGTCACCACGAAGATCTGATCAATATGATTGGCTGGTTATTTGAGTACATACTGGAAGATCATAACCTTCCTGATGAAATCAAAAAAACGATAGCTCTTTTACAGATTCCGATCTTAAAGCAAGCCATTCTGGATGATGCATTTTTAACTGATCAGGAACATCCCGCACGCCTCTTGTTAAACACCTTAACCTCTGCTGGGATGCAGTATTGCAAAGACCCAAAACTAAGTAGCCATGTGCTGATGCTGATTGAACACACTGTTCGAACAATCGTCTCTGATCACAGTGAAAACCCGGATATATTCCAGGATTGCCTGGATGGGTTCCAATACAACCTGAATATTATCCTGCAACCTGAGCATGATGATTCGAAAAACCAAAACCACCCAATTGAAAGTAATGAACAGCCATTAGAAAACCTGAATCAAGATCAAGATCAAGATCAAGATCAAGAGAATACCATTGATTTCCAGGCTGAAATAATGCCGGAAGGAGAAACTGAACTCGAAGAAGAGATCATTCTCTCCTCTGTTAAACCAGGTATAAGTCCACAGGAAATATCACTTTCAGAAGTCAACACAGAGATGGATAAAGATCGCCTGGAACTCGAACTGACCGTGGGCAAATCAAATGAAATAACTGGTGAGCAACAAGATTACCACTCCACACTTGAACCCATCATTATTGACGAATTGCATCCGGGTCAATGGGTTGAATTCATTGGCGAGGGTGATTCTCACCGCCTCCGCTGCAAGCTCGCCCGGCTCAGTAAGGACCGGCATCGCTACATTTTTGTAAACCGCTCAGGAATGCGGGTCGCGGAGCGATCCGGAAGTGACCTCAGGAAAGGAATTGAGAATGGTTCAGTCCGGATCATGGAAGAGAACCCCATTTTTGATCGTGCCATTCAAGCTGTCATGGAGCGATTCAAAAAGCATTGATTAAAGCCCTCAGTTTTAATGGCGACTAACTATCTTATTAAACATCTGTACGGAAGGCTTTATGTTAAATCTGGAAAATTTAAATCAAGTTGTTGATGGTGACGAGACACTACTGGAAGAACTGTTATCAACCTTTTTCCAGAGTACCCGGGAAGATATCCTGAATTTAAAAACAGCGGTCAATAACCACCAAAATGCGCTTATTGTCAGTTTTGCCCATCGTATTAAAGGGGGAGCCGCTATTGTCGGAGCGGATCAATTAGCCTCACTTGCAGGAGACCTGGAGTATTCTGGACAGCAGATTGAGTCTGAGCGTTATGAACCTCTGTTTCTTAAGCTGCATGATAGCTTCAAAAGTATTGAAGCCCACTACCCCAATTTATGAGAGCGGTTCACTGGTTAGACTGAATAGTCGATATCCAACTACAACAGCAAATGCCATAAAGGGAGACTCAAAAACACCACCAAATACCTGCAACAGCATATCATCCCCCTGGCTCGTCAATAAATAACCAATCAGGGTTTGAGAAGACAGCAGAATGATCAGCAGAACTACAAAGGGTAGAAACAACAAAGACCACCTCCCCTTCGTCTGGTTAAAGCTGGCTCTGATAGCTTCCATTGGTTGTTCTTTTTTCAGGGCAACCCGATATTCCACAAACATCAGTTTATACAACAGATAAAAACCTGGTATCAGATAGAGACTCAACCCAAGCGTAACCATCACAAACACTAACAGATAACTGGTAGCCAACGGAAAATAGATGCCTGTTGATTTCATTAAACTGTCGTAAATACTTAACTTCCCTCCCTGATCACGACTCTCAATAAAGAAAATAGCCGCCCCTGTGGCAAGAGGCTCGATCAATACGGAGGTAAGCAGGTCAACAAACCCACCGCTCAGCTCTCCAGTGGTTGCAAAAGACTGATGAAGGTAGAAGCCAATAATTTCAGACGGAACCGCTGCCAACAGGAACAAGGCTGTCAAACTCAAACCATAACAAGAAAAAAAGCGTAACGATTGAACAATAGATGCCATTCAAATTTCACCAGATTAGTTAATTCACCAGGGAATCACTGAACCATCATAATTGATAAACTGGCCGCTGTTTTTCAAAGAAAGTTGCTCAATGACTTTTCGAATACCCCGGATCGAGGTCTCAGTATCTATCAGGGCATTAGCTCCACCCATATCTGTTTGTACCCAGCCCGGGTGCAAAATACCTACGCTGACCCCCTTCCCGGCAAGATCAATGGCCAGACTTTTACCCACTGCATTCAGTGCTGCTTTAGCAGAACGGTAGATATAACTGCCTCCTTTCTGATTATCACCCACACTCCCCATTTTACTGGACATCATGATAATTTTCTTATCATGGCTCTCAGCCACTTTCTCAACCAAAGCCTGAGTAACCATCATGGGCGCAACAGTATTCACCCGAAGCACCTCCATCCAGGGATCAACAGTCACTTCATCATAAGATAGCCCGGAGGGACCGTAAATACCGGCATTATTGACCAGGATATCAATAGGCTCTTCAATGACATATTGCAGATTATGAATCATTCCGGGCTGGGTAATATCAAGAGGCACCAACTCAAACTGGTAGCCCGCATTGCGTTTTAGCTCCAGAAGTTGCTGTGACTGCTCCGGAAACCGGCAGCAACCATACACTTTAGCCCCCTCTGAAAGGTATTGGCGACAAAGCTCAAGTCCAAGTCCTCGGCTCACACCAGTCACCACAACTACCTTCTGCATATGACCTCCAGTGGTATAGAAAAAGATTCTTTATAGAACTTACAACAAAATGGCCGATATTTAACCTTATAACGACATCCGTTCAACACAAGATAAGCAGCCACCTTACTTTATGGCAAAATGGCTGTATTACAACGTTACCACGGACAGGTACGTACCATGGCAAAAGACATATCCCGGACAACCATTCAGCCTACCCAGACTTCTCTGTCAGAAGAGTCTGGCATAAAGGCTAAAGCAAAAGGTAAGTTCAGGACCAAAGAGGCTCAATTTGCTGATTCACGGGTATACCATCACAAATCAGCAAAAAGCACTGAAGGCCAGAGGCTAAGCAATCGACAAGTTACCCCTCATAATCTGGATATTATTGTACAACTTGCTGAAAGGAGTGAATGGTCAGGACTCTCTTCAGCAATTCAGCAGCATTGCGATAGTCTTGTAAAACTGGACCAAACCCTATCCTTACTAGAAAAGCACAGCATTGATCTACCTGAAGATGCTCAACATACTATTGGTAACCACTTCGTTAAGCTCTATGTACTGGAAAAACTACCGGAACTCACGAAGGAACTACTGTAATGAACCTTGGGAAGATTGATAGTCTCAGTTTAATAATTCAACAAGCAGACGAACATGACAGTCTTCTTGGCGTCATGTCCAGAGTAGCTGTGGATACATTTATTCAGAAGCACTCTCTGACCAAAATTAATCGTAATCAGCTGGTCGACAAGATCACTCAAAATATCCACAACCAGATTGCAGCATTGATCTACGAGCAGGAAGAACACATAAAAAAAACTAATTCCACACTTGAGCAGGAAGTTAACTGTTCCAGAAATCAGAGAAGAATTGAACAAAAATACCTTCAGGAAAGAATTAAATCGCCTGAAAGTTCATCTTAACTCAAACCAAATAATACCAATCGTGCTTTCTAACTACCGTAATGAGCATGGAGATATGGACGTCAGAACAAGGCAGAATGACGAATAATAGCAGGGCTATTGTGAGGAATTCTAACGATGGTCTGGTGTTCATATCTCCAGCGCAATAGCGTAGTTAGAAAGTTCGATTGGTATAACAAGGGGCTTATTCAGCCCCTTGTTATTCTATCGGATTAGACCAACAGCAGAGTAATCGTTGCCAGGCTGAGAATCAGAGTCCCACCATAGCAAGCGACCTTAACACCCACTCCCGGATGAAAGCCCAAATCATGTGAACCATGATAGATACGGTGAATACAGGCCCAGTAAGAAGGCACCAGTGCCACCATCAGAGCCAGCTTGCCAATCCAGCTTTCCAGAAAGAATGCGGACATCCGTTCATAGGAAAGCGCTTCCGCCGGAATAATATCCAGAGGCACACCCAATCCAACCACAAAAATAATGGCCGGAAAGAAAAAGGCGATGGTGGTACCACCCGCACCAAACAGACTCCATAACAGAGGTTCAATATGACGCTTATTACTCATCTTCCCTCTCCCTTAAAGTCCAAACACAGAAGCTGCCAGGATAACCGCTGAACATACAGCCAAACCGACGTACATCAGCTTGTTGACCACATGATCCTTGACCATCTTACGGATCTGCTGAGGCAGAACCCGTGGCGTCATCTCAAAGTAAGTCACGGCGTGATAAATGGTCAGGCCCAGAGTCACCACACTGAACAGAATCATCAGCGGGTTAGCCTGTAAAGCCAGCCAGCTGTTCCAGGCGGCTTCACCTCGCACCAGTTGCACCAGTCCTGCGAACAGGTTCAGCGCATAAAGACCGTCAACGACACAGGAAGACTCCCGAATCATGTAATTGCGGTAATAAGGGTGATCCATATACCAGGTGCGCTTCATGGGGCGCACATAGGGACGACGACTCATCACTTGTCTCCTTTACGTGGCATCAGGAAAGAGAGCGCCCAGTCCTGGGAACCCTGCAATTTATTCTGATTGATGGCAGCAGCCGGATCGACATTCTTCGGGCAAACCTCAGAACAGTAGCCCACAAAGGTACAGGACCAGACGCCATTCTTGCCCTGAATCACTTCAGTTCGCTGCTCATAGCCATCATCACGACTATCCAGATTGTAGCGGTGACCCAGAGCAATCACTGCCGGTCCGGTGAACAATGGGTTCAAGCCCATCTGTGGACACGCGGAATAGCAGAGCATGCAGTTAATGCACATGGAGAACTGCTTGTACAGTCCCAGTTGAGCCGGTGTCTGTTTATTCACACCTTCTTCAACCGGCTTCTCCATCGCATTGATGATGTAGGGCTTCACAGACTCCAGCTTTTTGATGAAGTCTTCAGAGTCAATCACCAGATCCTTCTCAATCGGGAAGTTAGCCAGTGGTTCAACCCGGATTGTGTTCGGGTAGTAATCTCGCAGGAAGGTTTCACAGCCCAGCTTCGGCGTACCGTTAATCACCATGCCACAGCTACCACACACTGCCATACGACAGGACCAGCGATAGGCCAGTGTTGAATCCAGCTCGTCCTTGATGTGCTCAAGGGCATCCAGCATAGACCAGGCTTCGACATAAGGAATGGTAAAGGTGCCAAAGGTTGGCTTGTCATCGGTTTCCGGGTTGTAACGCAGAATCTCGATGGTTATGGTTTTATCACTCATGGCAGCCCCCTTACTTCCCTTCACCATTTTTCTCAGCCGCCGCGCCATACACACGCTCTTCTGGCTGGAAGCGGGTTACATTAACGTCTTCATATTCCAGACGCGGCTTGGCATCACCATTGAAGAAGGTGATGGAGTGTTTCAGGAAGTTGACATCATCACGGGCTTCAAAGCCATCAATACGCTGATGCGCACCACGGGATTCTTTACGCTCAACACCACCAATAGCCATACACTCAGCGACCATCAGAGAACTTTGCAGTTCGAAAGCCTGCAACAATTCGGTGTTAAATACCTTGCTCTTGTCTTCTACCTTAACGTTTCTGAAACGGTCACGAAGTTCAGAGATTTTGTCCAGACCGGCCTGCATCTCTTCGCCAACCCGGTAAATACCAAAACTGTCTTCCATGGCTTTCACCATTTCGTGACGCAAGTGAGATGCCTTTTCAGTGCCGTTTGCGTTGCGCAGGCTTTCAATGGCTGCCAAGTGCGCTTTTGCCTGATCCAGCAATTTACTTTCATCAGACATCACGTTCTGACTGGCAAAATCAGCCGCACTTTCACCGGCAACCTTACCGAAAACCACAGTCTCTGCCAGAGAGTTTGAACCCAGACGGTTAGCACCGTGCATACCCACGCTGGCACATTCACCAGCAGCAAACAGACCCGCCAGATCAGTAGCACAGTTAATATCCGCTCTAACACCACCCATGGTGTAATGAACAGCAGGACGAACCGGAATTGGCTGATGAACCGGATCAACACCCAGGTAGTTTTTCGCCAGGGAACAGATCAGAGGCAGACGCTCCATCAGTTTCTGTTCACCCAGATGACGCAGGTCCAAGTGAACGGCATCACCCAGCGGCGTATCAATGGTGCGACCTTTACGCTGCTCCTGCCAGAAAGCCTGAGAAAGCTTGTCCCGTGGACCCAGCTCCATGTATTTGTTCTTTGGCTGACCAACTGGTGTCTCTGGTCCCAGACCGTAATCCTGAAGATAACGATAACCATCCTTGTTCAGCAGAATACCGCCTTCACCACGACAACCTTCGGTCATCAGAACACCAGAGCCTGGCAGGCCAGTTGGGTGATACTGGACAAATTCCATGTCGCGCAGAGGCGCACCCGCACGCAGAGCCATGGCATGACCATCGCCGGTTACAATGGCACCATTGGTGTTAAAACGGAAAATACGACCAGAGCCGCCTGTTGCCAGTACTACAGATTTCGCTAGGAATACTTTAGGTTCCCCGGTTTTCACTTCGATCGCTACAACACCCTGAGCACGACCATCTTCCATAATCAGATCAGTGGCGAAATACTCGTCGTAACGCTCAATTGATGGGTACTGAGTGGAAGTCTGGAAGAGTGTATGGAGCATATGGAAGCCAGACTTGTCTGCAGCAAACCAGGTACGCTCTATTTTCATACCACCAAAGGCACGAACGTTCACGTCGCCATCCGGCTTACGGTTCCATGGGCAACCCCAGTGCTCCAGCTGGATCATCTCTTCTGTGGCATGGGACACAAAATAGTCCACTACATCCTGATCACATAGCCAGTCACCACCCGCAACGGTGTCAACAAAATGATTTTCCAGAGAATCATGATCCTGAACCACCCCGGCAGAACCACCTTCAGCCGCAACGGTATGACTTCTCATGGGATACACTTTGGAAATCAGTGCTACCTTTAGTTCAGGATTTTTTTCTGCAACGGCAATCGCAGCCCGAAGACCGGCACCTCCGGCACCGACAATGGCTACATCAGCCTTTATGACCTGCATACGCAAACCTCTATCACCATTCACCACTACCCCAAACAGGGATAGCCAGAGAACTGGCTAAATCGAATAATTAGAGAAGGGTTAAAAATCTAGGACAAGAGTTTATATAACCCCAAAATCAATGCCATTGACATAGAACAAAAATAAATCAATGTTTCGGAAAAACCATATTTTATATATGGAGATATAGGAGTAATCACTATAAACAACAGCAATCATTTTGCGGTAGGCAGGTATACTTTTTAAACCTCAAACAACTTCGCTCCACTCACCAAGATTACGTAAAAAAACCTATAGCCTGGAGATAAGCTGAGACAGGATGACAATACAACCAAATAAAAAGCATAGAGACATCAAAACAACTCCACCTGGAGCCCGGAACGAATTTTTGTATTCTGTATTTTTCCTGAGTACATAAACCATTGCGGTAGGCAGCAGTATTGCCAGTATTGCCAGAGCAATTGCTGCATAACCTAACGCTGCAACAAAACCATCCGGAAACATAATGGCAAAAATTACCGGAGGAATAAAAGTCACCAGAGCGGTTTGTAATCGATGAATACGGGTATCTGCACGCTGCAGTAAATTGGCAAGATAGTCAAACAGGCCTAGGGCAACCCCCAGTACCGAAGTTAAAAGAGCCAGGTCAGAAAACAGATACAAGATAGTATGCATGTCATCATCTCGGCTTAATTCAGAGATTAAATGGGCGGTTGCTCCGGAAGACTGGCTGACTTGCAGTAATGTTGCTTCTGGCAGAATCCCCATTACTGCAATCAACCACAGCGTATAGACGGTTAATGGAATCAACGTAGCCAGTAAAAAGATAAGAGGAATATGTGCCAGCTGCTTTCTCTGATAGATGATGATACTGGGTATACCACCATGGTAACCAAATGAAGTAAATATCACAGGCAGCGCTGCCATCAGTGAGAAATACCCGACATCTGTCGAATGAGTCATGCTCTCATAACGCACCGATGGAGCCAGAGAAATCAGTGCAAGTATGAAAGTGATAATCATCAAACTGAAGAAAATTCTGTTGATAAGGTCCACTGCCCGGGTACTGTAATAGACAAACGCACCAGCAATCAGGGCAAACAGAATCACACACAATTGAGAAGATGCCCCTGGAATAGCAACCTGAACATACTGTGCCAGTAATGACCCTCCTCCCGAGAAATAAGCAGACATCAGCGCATAAAAAAGACCAAGTGGCGCAATAGCCGAGAGAACTTTACCAATACGCCCCAGCGTTCTGCTCGCCATTGTGTACAAATTACAGCCTGGTTTAATGGCTACATTGGCCTCAAAAGCATATAAGGCGGAAATTACGGCAAAGAATGCTGTTACCAGAAAAAGAATGATTACGGGTATCAATCCGGTACTCGCTGATACCAATGGCAATGCCAGCATGCCTGCTCCTATTGCCGTTCCAGCCAAAATCAAAGCACTGCCAATTACGGTGGAACGACTTGGTTCAGACATAAGCGAGCACCATCACTGATTATAAATTTCAGTGATAAAGATAGGGGAATTTAGCAAAGATGCTTGCCTATTTATGTCCTGTTGGACAAAGTCAGTCTGAATTGCAGGTAAATTCTGCTTATTTCAAAAATGAATATAGTAAAGTTCAGTACGTTATTTATTTCCAGAACTCATCACGGGGCCTTATTAGCCACTTCAGCTTCCCGGGTACGAGCAGCGATGGATTTGAGGCTGTCAAACCGCTTCTGTAATGCCAGTAACTGAACGTCAACGCTGGCATCGACAACCCCAATTTCACTCTCCATAATGCAGTCACCAACTGCAAGTCGTGGGTCGGCAACAAGGTCAATGAAACCAACCCCTTTATAGTCTGCCAGTATCATATTCAGTCGCGCCTGTACGGCACTGTATTGTGCAGGCGGTATACGAATAGTTACGTGCTTCTCATTTCTGACATGCTGAAGCGCATTTTTGACCAGACTGATGGCAAGATCTTCCTGGTTAAACTCACCTATGATCTTTTTAACACCGGACAACAGAATGTTCGCAAGCGTATCTTCAATATCGGAGAGATAGTTGATGGTTCTGCTGACCACTTTCAACATATGATCAGTCTGTTCAGCCTTACTTTGAGCCATACCATCCTGATACCCCCGCTTTTTTTCATGCTCATACGCCTTGCGGGCTTCCTCAGCAATACCCGCAGCCTGCTGCTGGGCAGCCTTAATAATTTCCTGTGCCTCAAGATAGACAACGTAGTCATCAGCCTTGAGAACCTTGCAGGTTGGATCCAGCTCAAGCTGGACATTATTCAGGATAACAGGTGCCGCCACTGTCCATTCACCTCTTTATGCGTTTTTACCAGTAACTTCACACATTGAGCTTTACTCAGCCCCCCCGCATCCGGGGAGCTTAATGTCTTTTTCCAGCTGCTGGGCATTTTTAAAATCAATCGCTGTCGAAAAGCACCGGGTAAGTCAGAAAACGCCATGGAAATAACCTGCTGGCCATTGGTTTCCAGGTACGCTTTGAAGCGGTCCAGATGCTGCCAGTCAATGAGCAGACTGGGGCCGGATTTTTCCGAAGCTCTGCTGAGAAACTGTGCTTTTTTCACTGCAAAGCGATAGGCTTCTTCCCCTAGACACTTTTGCAAAGCCACACGCTCATCCCGACGAATGACTGACCGGACAGTCCCCTCGTTTAGTATCAGTCCCAGGTAAAAAGCCAGACGCTCAATTTCTTTGGCACTGGCAAAAACTACCCTTTTATCCAAGCGGCCAAAATCATAATCAAACTCATTCGCGATACCAAACTTGTTCAGCAAATAGCTGGATATATTAAACTGCGCCGGCACACTGGACTGAAGCCCTTTAAGTAACCTGAAATGCTCATCCGTTTTCAGCCAGCTCATGTGCACATAACGAATGGGAAATAAGTTGAACTCAACCATATGATTGAACAGAGTTGTTCCATTATATTCCTGAAAAACATTATTACTGTTCATTGGTCATTTCACTCTAACCACATTCACTCTCAACAAGCACCTGTATCGTTTGACTGCACACAGAGCCTTAAGAAAATCTCTCTGCTGTTAACTATCAATAGATTTTTTCTTCTTCTTCTTTTTCTTCTGTTCCATCATCCAGAAGAAGTAGCCACAGGCACCAAGCGCTAAAACCAGCAAGAGAATCAAAGAATAGACAACAATTCGAATAACCCCTGCGGAGTTGGGAGTAACATCAACAAATAACACAGTTTCTGTTGATGGCTTGGCAAAACTGCCTGAGTTCAAGCGTGTCGCCGGGAACAATGAAACCGTGATTTTTTCCAGGGAAAGCCCCTCAATACTGTTAGCTACCAGGGTTTTCACTTTTGGGATCAAGCCGGCAAGCTCCAGCTCAGGGGTATACTTGATAAATATAGAAGCAGATGACGGGTAGTTAACATCGGTAAGACTGTCCTGCTCCTGTGGTAATACAACATGTACCCTGGCCACTATCACCCCATCAATCATTGACAAGGTTGAGGACAGCTCCTGAGACATTGAGTAGGTATATCGAGCTCGTTCTTCCGTTGGCGATGAGATCAGCCCGTCTTTTGGGAAAATATCACCTATTGATGAATACTTTTCTTTTGGAAAACCCAAGCTGTTCAATACCTTAACAGATCTTGAAACATCACTCCCGTCAACCATGATGGTGACTATCTTATCTTTATCCACCAGTTTTTCACTGGGAATATCATTATCGATGAGAATAGCCAGCATTTCGTTGCCTTCTTTCTCATCAAGCCCGGAATAAAGCTCGACTTTACACCCCAACAATAAAAGGCTGAAGAGACACAGCACTGTATATCTAAAGCTCTGGACAAACCCCTGTTTCATGACGAGCCAACCTTATGCACGTTAAAATATTTATTGCTCTTACTTTTAACGGCCAGTTGAAGAGAAAAATTATAATTTTCAGAGTATAGTTTCGAAAGATATAGTTAAGGAGGGAAGCTGAAAGAAAATCATCAGGTTTTCCTTCAGCTTATAGATACATCAGCACCCAGTCATATGAATCCAATATGTCTGGATACTTATGATTTATTGATTACGTAACAGTGTATCGAATGTCTGAGTGCTCTTACTGACAATTTTTCCGATATAATCTTCGGTGATCATCAGGTTAGTCATAGCCATTTGGGTCTTAAACATATCCTTCATACCCATAGCCTCACCAGGTGCCAGATGCATTTTCACCAAATCAGCCCTGCTTTCCACATGATCCCTGAGCCCCTGCATGCCTTTAAGCACCTTATCTCCCAGTGTCAGGGCTGGTGCATCGGGGTTTGCAGTCACTTCTATGGGCTTGAAATTTGCTGCCTGTACAGCCTCATCCGGCGTTTGCCCAGATACCAGCTCAGCAAAACGTCCCGCGGCCCCTTCTTCAGGTTGATCAGGATTGGCAAAGCCTTCCTGCGTTTTTTCCAAAGCCTTATCGGCAAGATCACCCGTCTTGATAAGATTGTCCGCCATGATAGTAACCTCTGTTCATTATTTATTGGTTTGAGGTACTTATAAATCCTCTTTGCTGCTTTAGGATCTACTGGCATTAGCATGCCTGTGCTCTTACGCCTAACCAGAAGCATCCTGGCTTGATGCTGAGAAAGAATACTTATGTCAGCAGAGCCTGCTACAGCTTTTTATATTTTTTATTTATTTCATTTATAATTTTAGCTCATCCACCTTATTCATCAGAAACTGCATTGCACTTTCTACGCTTGGTCGGTTGAAATCGACATCATGAATAAATAAGCAGATAAACAGCTGGTTCTCTTGAACACCTACCTGTAAAGGATAGGGGAAGCTTTTTTTATAATGGCACTCTGCCAGTGCGCGCTCTAAAATTGGCAAACTATTGAAACTATCCATTTCTCGAACCAGATACATCAAAATACCGTCTTCTTTCTGCTCCATATAGAGAGAGCCTGCCCCTTCAATCTGAAAGCAGACAACGCCGGTATCGCCAAAATCAAGTCCTCTGATACCCATGCCCTCACCTAATTCAGTGATTACATTATTGCGCCAGTCCATGGTGCTCTCTCCAGAAATCAGTTTTTATTATAAAACGTACATGAATGACTTAGTCATCCATCATATAGCCATCACCATCTTTATCCTCAAATGGTGTTATATCCCCAACAGAAGGATTATCAAACCCAGTGTATGTTGGCATCCGCCACTGATTGCCCATAACCGGTTCTATTTGCTGATCTTTTGAAGCCGCATCGACTTTTTCTTTTTGAGCAGCGACACCATTTTTTTCTGGCGTATCAGCTTCAGCTTTGATTTCACCCACAGACCTCTGATCCGCCCTGATTCTAAATTTGTGAGAAGACTCTATATTGTCAAAAGTATCGACCCCAGGTTGACGCAACAATGGCTCCTTCCTTGGGTTTTTAAAGGCATTTTTCAAAGATTTTGTATAGTGAGATTTTCTTATTCTCGAGTCTATATCAGAAATAGCCCCTTTAAGGCTGGCAAGCTCATTATTTATTTTTTCCAGATCGAAGCCTGAGTCACGATTATTTTTCAAAACATCGATTGCTGTCTGAACAAGGTCAGCAACACTCTTATCTGGATTCTGTGCCTGCCATGCTCGAAGCGCTTCTTTATCTGGAGGAATAAGCTTTAATTCCTTCCCACTTCCCTCTGGAGTAATGGCAATTTTCAGACCTTGAGCGAATGTTCCTTTACCCCGTTTCTTGGCGACAGCACTCAATGCCGACAGGGTATCCGGATCATTATTCAGAGCGTGCTCCAAACCAGTCACAGCACACCCGTACACAAAATCTGTATCTTTTTTCTCTTGCAGGCCACGAGCCTTATCCAGAAGCTCATCCTGCCTTTTTATAAGCTCCTTATCGGGAAGCCCATCGATACTGCCCTTTGCTGAAACCTCCGCGGTGGTATTTTTTGCTGAACCAGCAGAAACTTTATCTACTGTGCCAGAAGCTTCAACCTGTGCTTTTTGGGTTGGTACAATATCAGGCATTGGACTTACAGCGGTATCCTGACTCGGTACAAGGTCAGGCAGTGGACTTACAGCTGTATCCTGAGTCGGCACAAGGTCAGGCAGTGGACTTACAGCGGTATCCTGAGTCGGCACAAGGTCAGGCAGTGGACTTACAGCGGTATCCTGAGTCGGCACAAGGTCAGGTATTGGGTTGGCTTGAGCCCCCGTGACATTGACCCCCAGATCACCAAGAATGTCACCAGAACGAATAAAACCATCTAAATTAACTTCTTTCTCTCCAACTTTTCCGTACTCTTTATCCGAAGTCCAACCACCTTCTTCAATCAAGGCCAGTGAATCCTGTTCTTCACCGATAGCCGCTACGAGACCACCTTTAATTTGTTCATTAGCAAAAACTTCTTCTGGAATATCACGAATCAAGGTAGCCGTCTTATTAATAAGTGCAGTTTTGGCCTGTATTGTCTGATCAGACATTCCCATTTGATCCAGCAGTGTGACAAAGTCACTACCGACAACAAACTGCTTATCCAATATATCCAAAAACTTTGTCATATACAGTTTGCCATCAAACTGTTCTACACTATTCGGAGGTCTTCTCATCTCTCCCTGGGCTTCCATACAAGTATCATGGATACCTACAAGCCTTTTTAGCGTCGTCATATCATTAATAACTGAACGCAAGTGAGTATCTTCTGTTGTAGACGTCATCTTATTCAAATCACTACTTAACAATTTGAGCCTGATGTCTACATTGGTTTCAAATTCCGTCGACTCTTGCTTATTATTCAGATCCTTAAAAGCCTCTGAGAGGGACTTATGATCTTTAACATGACCAAAGACTTTCTGATTAATCTCAGTATACGAAACACCATCATACTTCTCAGCCAGCAAACCAGCTGCTTTTGAAATTTCTACGCCAACTTCAATATATTTAGGGTGTTCTTGCTCCAGCGTTTCAATGGCTTGGAAAACTTCATCATCAGGCTGGGCTTTAAAATCTACGGCAAGTTCATAAAGAGCGACATACTGGTGATAAGGATCCTTGAATTGCTCTTTGGCACCTTTCAGATAATCTTCGTGCCGATAGTCTTGTTTTGAATCTTCAGGAAAACGCCGTTTAAAATCATCAACACCCTGAATCTCTTCAACAATCTTGATTTTTTCGATTAATTCAAGCTGTCGTTCACTCTCGGTTTTACCTTTGGATACTTTGAAGTCACTCGCCTTTTTGTGGTTAGCAACCAACGCCGTTGCTTCTTCACTCATATTACTGGTAGCAACCAACGAAGCTGGATTCGATGCAATAATCGCTCGCCCGTTACTCTGCCCAGCCTTTTCAGTGCCTTGCGCCACCGCTGCGGGAGTCAGCTGCTGCGTCACTCCAGACCCTGGAACCCCTCCAATTGGATTACCCATCTCTTCCCTCTATACAAGAAAAAGCCAACCACAGAGGTTGGCTACATCTTATAAACCACGTCCTTTAAATACCCGATCATCAAGCTCTGGTTGTTGACTTCAGGGTTTCGAACCATGACCGGATAATTTCGTCCATTTTGCTCAGAACTGTCTTCTGCATATCTTGATGCAGGTTCATAAACTCAGTTTCAGACTGAGCCGCGTTATCATAGGTTTTCTGCATCGCTTCATGAATTTTCACCTGAGCCTGATGCATACCAGCCTTATAGTCTGTACCCGCTTTAATCATATCGCCGGATGCAGAAATAACCTGGGAAACACCATTCGCCACAGCCACCTGCTGTTGCATCGCCCCCTGATTTGGCGCATTACCGGCTTTAACGGCAAGTCCAATCGAAGCAGCACCCGCTATGATTTTCGTACCTGCACTGACCCAGCCACCAATGGCTGACATCAAGGCAGCTTTCTTCATCTCTTCAGCCTGGTTTAGAACCTCATTCTTGGCAGCTTCATAATTGACTGCACGGAATTCCCTGGCCTGACGTCGCTGAGTGGTACTCATCTTAAACAGCAGTTCCATCACTGCAAAGATATCCACCAGCTGCTCCAGTATTTTCAGGTCCTCAAAAGTTTTGCCTGCAGCAAGCAAATTCATACCGGCGCTGTTAGCTCCTAGCAGGGCTGCAAGCCCCTGGGGACCGCTGCGCATCATTGCAGCCTGATTTTTCAGTGACGTAGGATGACTTGAGAGAAGAATGACTTCAATCTCCTGGTCACTGAAGCCCATTTTGGCCAGGAGCTGCTTTTGTTCTGCACTACCAAGCTTCGGATGCTGCCCATTCAATAATGCGGCAAGGCCTTCAGCAGCATCGGCAAACCCGAGAGCCTGTAAAACTGCTTTTACATCAGAGCCTGCTGCTCGCATCATATCAAGGCGGCTGCCATCCGTATCCGGTGGCGCAAGGGACATAAGCGTTTTAATCTGGCTATCACTGTATCCTAACGATCGGAGGATCGCCGTTTTCTGGTCCAACCCCTTAGCACCACCATGCTGGGCAGCCAGAAACGTGGTAATGTCCTTAGAGCCTGACAGCTGCTCAAGGTTATCCAGTTGGAACTTATGAAATCCCCCCATACCTGCCAGTACTTGCCGCTTACCTTCAGCCGTTTCCACGCCTTTGCCAGACAAAAGCTCCATATAGGATGCCGTGTCATCAAGGACGGCTGCGTGTGATTTCAGTTTCGCGGCTTCACCTTGGGTCACAGAACCATTCAAGATATTATTGAACAGCTGTTTGGTCGACTCCATGGCCTTATCAGTGGACTTGGACAAATCCCCCAGCATTTTGTTGGCATTCGTCATTTGATTCGTTGACAAATCATCAGGAGTGGGCAGCGCCGGTTTAAGTTGTTCTCCGGCTTTCTGGAGATCTTTCAATGCCTCAGTACCAGTATGCTGCTTTGAGGCAATCCGCAAACTCTCCTGCTGAAAGTCAATGTCACCCTTCTTGATTGCCGCTTTCTTTTCTGCTGATGTCCCGCCTTTTTCAAGGAGCATGTTCATATGCGCATTCTGCGACGCGCGGTCTGCACCGGATATTCCCTCAGCCATGCGTTACCTCCATGTATCACCGTTAAGGTAAAAACAACCTTAATTAATTACCCTTTGAGAGCGGCATTGAGCTTCGTCATCGTCTCATTGGTGTCTTTCATCATGCCAGTCATGACCTGCCAGACCTGCTGCATATCCTCAATAACTTTACGGATATCCTCGGTCAGGTCATCAATGATGTGCTGATTTGCCAACATCCAGGCAAATAGCTCTTTAGCCTCAGCTCTTAACATATCCGCCTGATACTGCATGGTCGTACTGACAGCACTGGATGAGCCATCGCCTACCATGGCTCCACCACCTGCAATTCTCGCCAGTCGGGCAAAACGTGCAGCCATACTGGCCATTCTGGAAAGTCTTGCCGTAGTGGTTGCGGCCGTGGTTACCTGAGCCGTAACCGTAGCACCGCCCGAGGCACCACCTGCTGCAGCGCTGGTACCTGTGGCAGCAGCATTGGCAGCGGTAGATGCGGTAGTCCCTGCCCCCGCAGCAACAGCGCCACCAGCACTCAACACCAGAATAATTGCCGACCAGAAGACCATAGCTCCGATCATGGCATTTTCTTCAGAGAGCCCAAAAGCCTCGAACATTTGTGCGACACCTTTATTCATCCAGTCGCCTGTTTCAGAGGAAACTGTCATTAGCACCGTCAGGGCAAGTGCTGCTGCCATAAGGCCCATGGCAAGAGGCGAACCAACACCAGTGGCAAACATGACAACCATAACAACCGCCATAATGGCTACGGCAATGTAACCAAAGATTCGACTGATCATGCCGGCCTTTTTGGCTTCTTTTGCTTTTTCAATAGAGTCCAGAATCTTGTTTATCCGCTTTTCTGAGGCCTGCTCCCTGGCCACCTGATTCAACTTGATGTTTTCCTGGTCAAATAACAGCCGGTTATTCTGGATTTTTGTTTGTATACTCATAAGCATTTGTGTTGCCGTATCAACATCAATATGCTTTTTGGAGTTTAGAAAGGTGGCATTAAAATTTTTCAAATCTGCCTGTAACTGAGCATGAAGATCAGCAGGCCCACCCTTCAAGTTGCCAACCCTGTTAAGGGTATCTGCAAACAGGTTGCTCAGATTCTCAAGTGAGTCATCACCAGCTAACCTCCCAGTAACCCGGGCAGAGAATGAGTGCATACTCGCCAGAGAATTGTCTGGGTCATTGGGATCAGCCATTGCAAGCAGCCCATCAATGAGCTCCTCACTGTATCCGAGGGACAAGAGATGATCCTTATTGCTTTGCAAAGTACTGATGTGCTTGGCGAGCGGGTTTTGTCTCTCAAGAGAAGCGCCGAATGGGTCCAATATGTCCGGTCCACCATTTTCAACGAGAAACTCTGAAAGCAGGCCTAGTTTGGCAGCCTCAGGATCGGACTTGGCAAGCTTCTCGATTTCTGCAAAGACAGAGATCTCTTTCAGCACTTTTTCTGAAGGTGAGTCGGAGCCTTCTGTTGGCACATCCAAATTATGTTGAGCTTTTATGGGTGGATCAATATCGTCCTGTGCGCTGGCCGTGGAAACACTGTTCTCAGGTGGGTAACCACGGCTGACGCGCTCTTCTTTTGCAACCTGTTCTTTTTTCTGCTGCTGCAAGAGCGAAGGATCTATCCCCGTTTGATCCGTCGACTGAGGTCCCTGTTGAATAGTAGACATCCTGATTACTCCTCAGTTATTTAAGATTTTCCAACATGTTCTTGGCACGCTCCAGGTCTTTGGCGTACTCAGGGCTGCCATCGGACCATTCAATAGAGGTCTCATAGGCTATCTGGGCTTTTTCTTTATCGCCTTTGGCCATATGACAATCACCGATATACATCATTGGACGAGGGTCATCAGAATCAAGAATCGTTGCAAACGAAAAGATCTCTATAGCGCTGTCATACTGCTTCTGCATTTGCTGACATGCGCCCAGCCCCAAAAAGTATTTACGGTTGAAATGGTCATAAAAGCATAGAAACTGAAAAACCTTCTTCGCTTCTTCGTACTTCCCACTCTGGTAAAGGTTGTAAGCCACTGAGTAGATAGCCTCCATGGCATCATCACTCATGTTTTTCAAATCCTTGAAGGTTCCCCCCTTACCGAAGAAATTCAGGAGCATATCCTCCAGCTCTTCACCTTCATAACCGTTAAGATCTTCATTATTCACGTGAGACTCCTCCATGAGTTAACGCATATTCTGAATAATCGTACTTATTGACTGGAAGTACTTATTGATGAAATTCGAAAGCATTTCAAATGTCTGGTTGTATTTATTGATGGTTTGCTGAAGCTTGGTGGTTTCCAGTTGCGACTGACTGGTAAGAGACTCAATCTTCCCTTTAAGGGCTTCAATATTCACATCCCACTCTGCGGAATTATAGGAACGAAGACCGTCACCATCGCCATCCGTACCAAGCGGGTTACCATTTGAATCTTCAGCAAGCTTGGCACCCATTTGCTCCCAGAAATCTTTCATTTCCTGAGTGATTTCAGATCTGCCGGAAGTGCCCGCAGTCGTTTTTAAAGACTTGGCTTCAGCCAGCCAGGCATTCGCCGTTTCAAGCAAATCATTCTTCTGCTGGATGGATTCAATCTGCTCTTCCAGCTGTGTCTGAAGAATGTCCGCCCTGGCCGTCAATACAGACATTATTAAGGCATCCAGACTGGGCTTGGTGAAATCTACCGGTTCACCCAGAAGGTACGCATTAATTTCTGAAGCCCCGGGACCTATATAATTATCACCGTTCCAATTGGCAGGATTGCTGACTTCCTGAACCAGAGCAATAGGGGCCTGTAGATAGACCAGCTCCTGGGAAGCCTCATCAAGCTGACCGGTATACTGCAGCGAATTAAGTGTCTGCTTATTGACGGAATAAAAGTGTGTTGGGGCTAGGGAGTTGCCCTGATCATCCGGATCGGCCAGTGACAGCAGGGCTTCAATCTGAGCATCGGTATAACCTGCAGCACGCAGTGAAGCGATTCTGGCATCGTTCAAAGTAATTGTGGGCGAGGTCGTTCCTGATTCAGTACCGGTGGAACCAGTGCCGCCAACTGGGTTACTCATTATTGACTCCCTGTCTTATTGGAATATCCGTAAAAGCACTACCTTTAACTCTAGGTTATGAAACAATGTTCTTGCCAATTACACCTTGGTCGATAATTTTTTATAAGAAAAATGAATTAAATTTAAATTTAAGGCATCCATTTATTTATAAGGTGACCCCTGATGTAACTTTTAATCAATAGCTTGTCTTGACCTTTCGCACTTACAGCTTGAAAAGCATCCTCCATTGTTTTTTCACTGCCAACCTGAGGCGCATCCAAAATACTGTCAACAAATGCGGCCTTAAAATCACCAAACATCTGGTAACCTCTAGAGCCTTCACTCTTAAGGTCACGAATCTGCTCCTCGGTAATGGTTTTTTCTACTTTGTCCTTAATAGCCAATGCTGCTTGTTCAACAGCAATCTCGAAGTAGTTCTTATCAAGATCTGAGGGGGGAACAGATTTACCTGTTGTTGCCATGAAGCGTTTTTCCATATCAGTGGCATTAGCTGGCACAAAAGGGTTTGTACTACTCCACTTTAATTCACTAACACAACCTTGCAATTCACCTTTGATTCTCATAAACCAGGCTTTTCCCGATTTACTTTCATCTGTCGGCTTCCAATCAAGACCAAGCCCATCAATATCTCGATTCCAAGTCTTGGCTACTCTGGCTCGACTTTCGGCATTCCCCTCTAGATCCTCATGGCTCAAATTAACCTGAACTTCCTTTTCATGGGTTTCAACTGGCTTTACCTCGATTGAAGATGTTTTCTCAATGACCCTGACTTTTTCTGGAGGCTTTCCATCTTGAGGATCAGCTGCCCGTTTGCGCTTAACCGTTTGAACCTGGCGACGCTTTTCCTGCTCTTCACTTTCTTTTTGAAGCTCTCCTCCCTTCCCATAGCTATCCAACCTTCGTAAAGCGATCCTCAGCATGTCAGATACTTCAGCCTTGGCAATTTCCTGACTGGGTTGCGCCTCAAGACTCTTACGCTGGTCTCCAATTGATAACAAAGGAGAGTATAAATTGGAGGAAACCCAGGGAAACTGTTCTTTAGGGAGTACTCTCATAAGCCGGTTAAACATGGTCTGACAATGTTCGGGAGTAGGATCAAGCAACTCCAGCGCCCTATCAAATGACGAATTAAAATAATTCAGTCTGTCAAACTGGCGGGGACCGCTGCTATCCAGTTCTTCCAGAGGTGAATGTGCGAGATAGGAAAGATCATTACTCTCACGATGGAGGTCTTCTAAAAGACTATCCAGCTTGTCGTCCATCGCCAGCTCTTTGTAATCATCTCTTCCCCGTAAGGTTTTCGAAAACTCTGCAAACTGTGCTTTATTCGACCAACGAAGAAGGTTTTCATTGAGCCATTCATCAAACGCTTCGGTACCGAAAATTTTGTCAAGCTGAGCGTCTACAGCACTCGCTGCTGAAGCAGCGTCCGGACTCTCCCTGACTGAGGAACTGCCACCTCCATTGATAACGGGTGCAGGCGCTTTTTTTCCGTTTGGCTTCATAAAAAAGCTGCCAGCCGTATCATTTTCATCAACACTGTCAGCGCTGGGTTGACTTGAACCAGAGCCGCTCTTCGTTTTGTCTATTTCAGAAGATGATTTATCACTCTGGTTATTATTCTGCTGGTTTGGATTCTGGTTATTGCTGGGTTGCTGATGCTCTTGCTGTTGCCTTGAAAGATCTGGAGACAGATCAGCAATTAGCAGCCCCGTTAACCCACAGGTAATAGCAGCTGAAAGACCGGCCATTAATATAAAAACAAAGGGGGCACCTGCAGGGCTTGCCAAAAGACCAAAAAGGAAAGTCAGGGCAAAAAACACCGCCAGGCCAACGGCGATCTTATTACTAAAAAGCCCCATAAACCAGTTAGCGACTGCTTTAAGTGCTTTTAAAAACTTCCCTTTATTAACCTGCCCGCCACCTTCGATAGTGATCGTTTCATCACCATTAATTGCCGCATCATTGTCGGCACCGGTATTGCTGATCGTAATAGAGGCATCATTAGTTTGAGAATCAACAGGAACCGGAAAGCTTGTATTGGGAGGAGAAACAACATCTTCTGGCGCATACTGAACTTGAGGCGAAGTCGCAGAGTGAACCGGAGTCTGTATCCCAGTTTTTACATCACCCGAACCGGGGACCGTTGCTTGATCTGACTCTTCTCCTTCTTCGAACCCTTCATCAACATCTTCACTTTCTCTTGGATTGGCCACCCTTTGATTAGAAACCCCAGCTATAGCAGGATCAACAGAAGCCGGAAAGTCTTTATGGGTATCAGGAGTCAAATCCTCTGGATCATCTTCAACTTCAGACTTATTAGAACCTGAAAAAACAGCAGAGTCTTCTGAAGTTTGTGAATCGTTTTCTACATCATCCAGACTGGCTGCAAGAGCATTATCCAGCGCTTTTCCATCTTCAAATCCTTCATCCCCTTCGCTGCCAGTTGCGCTGATCGTTCTCTGTTTGTTAGCAGGTGAAACAGTAGGTGACCCCACACTCCCCTTGCCTAACTTAGACTCAACCTCTTTAGGTTTGACGGTTCTCTTACCCGTTGGAGTAACAAACTTACCACTCACACCACCAAGCTTACCCTGTGAGCTTAAGTCCCCTTGTGAAAGAACCTGTGGCCCCCCAGAAGGCCCAGACGGTGGATGTGCCATGCGAATTCCTTTTCAAAAATATTCCTTATATAAAAGAAAAGTCTAGCTGATGAATAAACGGCAAATTCAATAATTAAAAGAAATTTATAAAATTATTTTAATTTCGAATAAAACAAAAAAATAATAACTATCCTAATAGCTGTTATTTAATGAAATTAATCAGGGTCTCTGACGTGCTTGAAACACTCTATATTCTGGCAATAACAGTTGAAGCCATGGCAGGTGCTATTGTCGCTGGCAGAAAAAAAATGGATCCATTCGGTATTTTAATTATTGCCTGCTGCACCGCATTCGCCGGAGGCACTGTTCGAGACCTGGTACTGAATAACCACCCCATGGTATGGGTTGGCAAACCAGAATATCTAATGATTACCTGCTCAGCTGCCCTGCTGGTGTTATTCATCCGCCCCTGGATTCGCTATATGACTGAGCTTTTTCTGGTGCTTGATGCCGTAGGCCTGATCACCTTCAGCATTATTGGCGCCCAGAAAACGCTTGAATTAGGGCATGGCTATATTATTGCTGCAACCATGGCTGTATTTACCGGCGCTTTTGGGGGCGTCGTTCGGGATATTCTTTGCAATCAGGTACCACTGGTTTTTCGCAAAGAGCTCTATGGCAGTATTGCATTTCTTTCTGCATGGCTGTATTTCGGTTTGATAATGACTCCTCTTTCAGCTAATAGCGTTATTCTTATCACACTGATTTCCGGATTTACTCTGCGTATTCTGGCTATTTATAAAGGACTGGAGCTTCCAAAGTTCAATTTTGATGACTCATCCACGCCTGAGGATAAGCCTGGGCAGTAGGTATGAACTGTTAATCTGCTGACATTTGAACCAATAAAAAAGGCATCAGTGCCTCATCCAGAGTCCACTGGACGCTCGTAAAACTCCAGAAGAGCAGACATCAAATCCTTTGGACTCAAAATCCCTACCAGGGTTCCCTCTGAGACGACCGGTACCCTGAAGGCCTTATCAGTCATAAATCGTTGATAAACCGTGATAATATCTTCCTGTGGGTCGGCCGTCACAACATTCCTTGTCATGTATTCACTTACCAGACCGGCATCCTGGGAAAAATAGCTACCATTCAACGTGCCTTCCAGGCAATCAGACTCTGACAGAATGCCTACAAGCACTCCTTCATTATCCACAACCGGTGCAGCAGTAATATTATGTTGCAGTAAAATACGAATTGCTTCAACAACTTGTATATCCGGAGAAATGGTTACAACTTTGGGGGTCATGCAATCTTCAACAGTAATCGATCTCACAATCACCTCCTTCGGGATATAAATCCCACTCACGCCAGCGACTGATACCTGTTTAATTTTAGTCTTCAATCAAACAGATATCTGAATATATCTAATTTGTCAGAAGCTATTTCACCGGTGGCATTTAGCAGATTACTCCGTATATTGACCAACAGTACAAGTCTCACACGTGCAAAGCAACAATAAAAACCAGGAAAAACAATCAATTAGTCTCTCATCTATAAAATATTCACCTATTACTCTGAAAGTTGAACTTATATACGAAATAACTATCTAACTTTGTGACCAGAAAACACATATGGATTTACAAGGAATTAAAAGATGACTACACCAGTAGCCAGCCAACCAGCTTCCAATGCTGTAGTTACAAACACTCAACAACAAGGTCATGCTCAGGACAATTCGACCAGTAAAGGTATACTTCTCGGACTGGGCATTGCGTTTGGACTCTCGGTAAAACCGTTTTTAACACTTGGTGCCTGTTATATCGCCTATGCTTCCACCAACCAGAATCATCAGGACTGGCTATACGATAGTTGTTCCAGTTTAGCGGTTTCCTCTGGTCGAAAAATTTCTGCTGTTGCTTCTGATGCCGTTAATGCCTTTTATGAAAAGGGCTGTGCTCTTGCTTCTGCCAGTAGCAGTGCCGCATCAAGTGCAGCGTATGCAGCATATGATAAAAGTTGCAGTCTGATTTCCAGTGGTGGGAGTGCTGTCTACCAAAGTGCTTCCCGAACCGTTACTGGATTAACTGCTCTTGCTAAAAGTATTGAATACTCACCATTGATGACCGGCAATAGTGAGCTTCCAACCAATGTGAAACCAAAAGTTAAAACGGATTGAGTCTGTTTTCATAAAAACAGCCACAAAATCCATATACCCAGAGGATTTCAAGTTGCTGCATGGCGCCCCCCGTTAGCCTACAATGAGTAAGTAATCGGGCGGGGCTAACGCTCCAGTGAGTGAACTTAGCCAGCAAAGTAGCTGCTTGAAATGCAACGGGTTTGGCACCTCTGGCTGTGTATTTTTGGCTACAGTTCAATATAAGCCTCTTACATCATTACTTATTTTTTCAACCGTCTGTTTATATACGTCACTGTAAAAAGCATCCACCCCCTATTTGACGACAGCCTTTGACTCAATGTCTCAGTGGGCGTTACCTACTGGAAATTAAACCTGTTGGTAACGCCCACTGGTCAGTCATAACCTTTGCAAGTGGAAAAGAACGCAGCAAACTCTATATAATACGCGGCAATTTCAAACCGATACCCACACAGAGACTGACTGTCAATGAGCTATTCATCTATTCCTGCTGGCAAAAATCTCCCAGAAGATATCTACGTAATCATCGAAATTCCTGCTAATGCTTCTCCAATAAAGTACGAAGTCGACAAGGATATGGATGCCATTCTGGTTGACCGTTTCATGGCAACCCCCATGTTTTACCCAGCAAACTACGGCTACATCAACCAGACCCTGGCCGACGATGGCGACCCACTGGATGTTCTGGTCGTTACCCCATACCCGGTCATTCCCGGTTCTGTGATTCGCTGCCGTACCGTAGGCATGCTGAACATGTCTGATGAAAGTGGTCGTGATGAAAAGCTGATCGCCGTTCCTCATGACAAGCTCTCTGCCATCTATAAAGATGTGAAGGAATACACTGACCTGCCAGCTCTGCTGCTTCAGCAGATCGAGCACTTCTTTGAAAACTACAAAGACCTTGAGCCAGGAAAATGGGTCAAGATTGATGGCTGGGAAGGTTCCGAAGCGGCCTTGGAAGTCATCAAGAAATCTGCCGCAAACTACAAAGGCTGATTTTCTTTATTCTGAGCTCAGGTTTTCTGACCTGAGCTCAGACAATCCTGCTTTTTGAAACAGTATTAATCACTTCCCCTTGCATCTCTGATATATCACTGCAAAATAAATAGAACTCACCATTATAAACCGCAGGTTGTATGCCAACGCTATCTCTTCGCCTGATCTGGCCTTTATTGCTAGGCCTGTTGATATCCTTGTCTGCTCAAGCCAGCCTGACCCAGCTGTTTGGCTCTGATTCCAGTGAGAGCCCGGCATTTCTCCCTGTTGAAGAAGCATTCCGGTTCACGGGGCGAATTGAGGATAATAAAGCCATTATTGATGTTCAGGTCACACCGGAACACTACCTTTATAAGCACCGTTTTACTTTTACTCCTATCACCGATATTTCTAAGCTGGAAACGGCTGCCTACCCAGATGGCGAACAGATTTTTGACCCTTATTACAATAAAGAGCTTGAGATTTTCAGTGAGAATTTCATCGTCGAGCTACCAGTAAACTATTCGGGCAATCTTCCTGAGCTGGAAATTGGATTTCAGGGCTGTGCCAAAGCAGGGCTTTGTTACCCTCCCCATAAACTGACCATCCCTCTGATTACTCAGACTGAAATCAGTGAACCGCCCAAGGCCATCAAAACCAGTCTCTCAGAGATGCCCGGCTCAGAGAATGCATTCCAGCAGCAACTCGAGCACGACAGTCTCCCGATCACCCTGATTCTCTTTGTACTGGCGGGTATCGGTCTGAGCCTGACGCCCTGTGTTCTGCCAATGTTTCCGATACTCTCCAGCCTGATTCTGGGTGCCAGAGAGTTAAGCAAAGCCAGAACATTGATTCTGACGTTAACTTATGTACTCAGCATGTCCATTACCTTTGCTACTGCCGGTACATTAATGGGGCTGTTTGGAGCCAGCCTTAATTTACAGGCAAAACTTCAATCCCCCTGGCTGCTGGTGCCAATGGCTATCCTCTTCGTGCTCCTGGCTCTGAGTATGTTCGGCCTGTACGAACTGCAGCTGCCCGCCCGGATTCGAGATAAGCTCAGTGGTAATCAGCAAAGATCCGGCAGCTTATATGGTGCCGCGGTGATGGGGTTACTGTCAGCGCTGGTCGTCTCGCCCTGTGTCTCTGCACCATTGGCGGGTGCCCTGATCTATATCAGCTCAACGGGTGACGCACTGTTTGGCGGCTTGACACTGTTTGCCCTTGGCTTGGGAATGGGGCTTCCACTGTTTGCTCTGGCCATGGGCGGACGCCACTGGTTGCCGAAATCAGGCTCATGGATGAATGGTGTCCGAGGGCTGTTTGGTGTTCTTCTGCTTGGCGTAGCCATCTGGATGCTGGAAAGAGTCATCCCTGCCACGGTGACCTTGTTCCTCTGGGGATCACTGTTGATTGGCAGTGGTATTTTTCTGGGAGCACTCCACTTTCCAGTCGACATGGCCGCAGAAACAGCAAGCCGGAAACTCAGGCAGGCCATTGGTATTCTGTGCCTGATCTATGGAACCTGCCTGATTGTTGGTGCTGCCATGGGCAACAGTGATCCACTGAGGCCACTTTACCGTCAAAACAGCCCATCAACGTCACTGATCTCTGACAAAACGGTAACATCAGGTTTCAGAACCGTTACCACGGTGAGCGAACTGAATAGCCTGCTTGCAGAAGCAGCCAGCAATCAACAGCCTGCGCTGGTTGATCTCTATGCTGACTGGTGTATTTCCTGCAAAATCATCGAGCGCACCGTTTTCCCTGACCCACTGGTTGCAGAGCAGCTTGCCGCTATTACACTGATCAAACTGGACATCACCGACAACACCAGAGAACATCAGCAGTTTCTCAACCAATATCAACTGTTTGGCCCGCCAGCCATACTGTTTTTCGACGCTGCCGGGCTGGAACTGCCCGCCTTGAAATCGCAGGGTGAAATCACGGCCCCCCAACTCCACCAGAAGCTGTTAAAGCTTCTGCATACGCTTGATGTCTAAAGATGTCTGAAACAGGCATGAAATTCTTCGTAACTGTCGTTAACCTCCTGTAACACGCGCAAACTGGACGCACCCTTGACAATGGGGCAAAATGCCTGATCAATAACGATTGCAATGTGCTTCAGAAAGAATTTCCTTCAGCCGGAAGTCAAGAGGATAAACATGGCAGACATTCTTGTGCTCAACGGCCCCAACCTGAATTTACTGGGTACCCGAGAGCCCGGTGTGTATGGAGCAACCACACTTGAGCAGATCAGCCAGAACCTTGTTCAGCTGGCTGCCGATGCAGGCCTTGGTCTGGAAAACTTCCAGAGCAATGCAGAACACCTCCTGGTAGAACGCATTCATCAGGCAGGTCAGGATAAGGTACGCTTCATTATCATCAATCCGGCAGCGTTCACTCATACCAGTGTTGCGTTGCGGGATGCACTGCTGGGCGTCGCCATACCGTTTATTGAAGTACATCTTTCGAACGTCCACCGCAGAGAGCCTTTTCGCCATCACTCCTATTTCAGTGATGTGGCTGAGGGTGTCATTGCCGGTCTTGGGCCAAAAGGTTATGAACTCGCGCTGACTGCCGCTATCGAAACTCTTGCCAGACAGCCATGAGTCAAATTGCCAGGAGGCTGCCCACAAGATAGATCGGAAGGCAGCCTCTTGAGTTCATTTAAATGACCGTGCGGGTATTTAAACCGCTGCATGGACAACGTAAAAAACTGACTACCCAATATCTGACGTTTCGACGAGTCGAACGTTCGATTTTTGGAAAAAATCAACCACACTGGCCGGCCGGTTCTGCCAGTACAAGCATTTGAGACTGACTATGGATATTAGAAAAGTAAAAAAGCTCATTGAGCTGCTGGAAGAATCAGGTATCGATGAACTCGAAATCCATGAGGGCGAAGAGTCCGTTCGCATCAGCCGTTACTCCAAGAACGCCCCAGTCGCTCATGCCCCAATCGCCTACCCTGCGCCTGCACCGGCTGCAGCCCCGGTTGCAGCAGAAGCGGCACCAACTGCTCCAACTGCACCAACGGCTGATCCAGTACTTTCCGGGCATCAGGTCAAGTCTCCAATGGTTGGTACTTTCTACAGCTCTCCATCCCCAGAATCACCGGTTTTCGCTAAAGAAGGTCAATCGGTTAAGGAAGGCGATGTACTCTGCATTGTTGAAGCCATGAAAATGATGAACCAGATCAAGGCGGATAAATCCGGCACTATTACGGCCGTTCTGGTTGAGAATGGTCAGCCAGTAGAGTACGACCAGCCCCTGTTCACCATTGCCTGAGAGTCCCGTTATGCTCGATAAAGTCGTTATAGCCAACCGGGGCGAGATTGCTCTTCGAATATTAAGAGCCTGCAAAGAGCTGGGCATCAAGACCGTTGCGGTTCACTCCAAAGCCGATGCAGACCTTATGCATCTGCATCTGGCGGATGAGTCTGTCTGCATTGGTCCAAACAACCCGGCAGAAAGCTATCTCAATATTCCTGCCATTATCAGTGCAGCTGAGGTGACTCATGCCACCGCCATTCACCCGGGGTATGGTTTCCTGTCAGAGAATGCCGATTTTGCTGAACAGGTAGAACGCAGTGGCTTTACCTTTATCGGGCCTTCCGCCGATGTTATCCGCCTGATGGGTGACAAGGTTTCCGCGATTGAAGCCATGCAGAAAGCAGGCGTACCGACCGTTCCCGGCTCCAACGGTGCGCTGACTGATGATGACAGTCGTACCATGGCCATTGCCCGGGATATTGGTTACCCCGTCATCATCAAAGCCGCTGGCGGCGGTGGTGGCCGTGGTATGCGCGTGGTCCACGACGAAGAAGAACTGATTGCTTCAGTAGCCTTGACCAAATCAGAAGCCGGTGCTGCGTTCAACAACGATACGGTCTATCTGGAAAAATTCCTGCAGAACCCACGTCATGTTGAGTTTCAGGTACTGGCGGATGGACAGGGCAATGCCATTCACCTGGGTGACCGCGACTGTTCACTGCAGCGTCGTCATCAGAAGGTCATCGAAGAAGCACCGGCTCCCGGCATTCCTGAAGCAAAACGTCAGGAAGTGGCCAGTGCCTGTACCCGTGCCTGCATCGAACTGGGTTACAAAGGTGCCGGCACCTTTGAATTCCTGTATGAAAACGGTGAGTTCTATTTCATTGAAATGAACACCCGGGTTCAGGTGGAACATCCGGTGACGGAAATGATCAGCGGTCTTGATATCGTTAAAGAGCAGTTGAGAATTGCCAGTGGTCTGCCACTGAGTGTTCGCCAGGAAGACATCGAACTCAAAGGTCATTCCTTCGAGTGCCGTATCAACGCGGAAGATCCGAAAACCTTTATGCCATCACCTGGCAAGGTTGTGCAGTTCCATGCACCGGGCGGCAATGGTGTTCGCGTTGATAGCCACCTTTACAACGGCTACAGCGTTCCCCCTTACTATGACTCACTGATCGCCAAGATCATCAGTTATGGCCCAGACCGCGAAACAGCCCTGACCCGTATGAAGAACGCGCTGGACGAAACGGTCATTGAAGGGATCAAAACCAATATTCCTCTCCATCAGGATCTGGTAACTGACCCTCACTTCAAAGAAGGCTGCGTGAGTATTCACTATCTGGAGAAGAAACTGGCTGACTAAAGTCACTGTTTCTACGTCTTCGCTTAATAAAGGCCATTACCTTCCGGGTATGGCCTTTATTTTGTATACCCTCTGATTGCTCAGCCAGTGTCTGTTTATGAAATATTTGAACCAAAACAAGCACTTACCATAACCGCTTGTTTCCACTGATATTATTTTGACCTTTCGTCCCATTTTTTCGAGGCATGTCGATCAAACGTCGTAAACATGCCAACCCAGCTTTTTTGTACACTTACTGTCGTTCAAGTTGGGTTAATGGATTCAGATTTATGGCATCCTTGAAGTGCTCAGGATCGAACTTCGCGTACTTCATTGTCAGCTTTATATCCGTATGCCCCAGTATGTTCTGAAGCACGATGATATTCCCTTTGTTCATCATGAAGTGACTGGCAAAGGTATGCCTGAGTACGTGACTGCTTTGTCCTTCAGGCAAGCGGATTCCTGCCAGCTTAATTGCCTTACTAAACCCCCTGCGGGTGCATTTGAAGCTGCCATGCTGCTCCAGGTGCTGCCTCGCGGCTTCATAAAGATCTTTATTGAGTGGAATGCTGCGAATGCGCTTCCCTTTGGTCTTGGTCAAGTCAATCTGCCCATTTTTAAAGTGATAGGCTTTTCGACTGATGATCTCACTCCAGCGAGCCCCAGTAGCAAGACAGAGCTTTGTGAGCAGCAACAGGTGATCCTCCTGAAAATGCTCTTTCATAACGGTTAACAAGTCATGAATCTGATCACAGGTCAGATAAGACAGCTCCGGTTCCTGCACCTTTATTCTATGAGCCTTTGCCAGCGGGTTGGGATAGTTGATCTCACCAATCGCAAACAGGTAGTTATACACACACCGGAGATACGTCAGATAGTTATTCAGGGTGGAATCGGCAATGCACTTCTTACCATTCTTAGACTCCATACGCCTGATGGTTTTGTAGTCATTGAAGCGCTTTGGCGTCACACTTCGTGCTTCGGGATTCCCAATCACGTCCGCTAATGCATGGAGTATTCTCTGAAGTCGCTCCCCTTCAATCAACTCACACCCTTTACCTTCATACCAGATATCAATAATGGTTTTCAGGGAGCGCTTATCCTCAGAACCGTTCACTTCCTGATCATCATGCATCCGTTTGATCTTGTGGTAATACTCCAGGCATTCTGTTTTGGTATTGCAGGTTTTGCGATACCGCTTGTTCTTGGAGATTTCTACATCAAGTTTCCATTTTCCTGTTTCTGGATTTTTTGTTATTTTCATAAACTGACTGACCTTTAGTTACGCTAATAGCGTTTCCTGGGTTTAGAGTTGAGGATCTCCTTTACCTTTTCCGGTTCATAGCCTGCCAGTTCCCTGATGAATGCCTTCTCTTTATCACTGATGATGTTCTCGGCCTGACCGGTAATAATGTACTCAATCAGGTACGGAAAGCGTTCACTGATCGCTTCCAGCAAATCACTGGTCGGCCTCTGGCGACCATGTTCTATGTTGGAGATCAAGTTTACGCTGCATCCCAGCAAATCAGCCCACTCTTTACGGGTGTATTCCAGCAATCGACGAACCAGCTCCAGCCGACCATTCATGGTCAAACCGTTATTGTCAGTCCTGCTCATTTATCAGCTCCTATCCCCCTCTTTAACCGCCTTATGAGCAGTTAAATCAGGTAGTCCTGTTGGTATGTATTAATACTACCTTCGCTAATAAATTTTTGCAGTACATGACATATATACATGCAAGGTAATAAAAACCTTTACATTATCTTATTATAGATGTAAATATTACATCTGCATGCTATATGCATACTTTATAGAAGTTTTCATAAACCCAATCGTCACGGATGATGGTATGGACATTGAAGACCTGATCATTAAGGGTCACCTCCCCAGTGAAGTCATTTGTACACCAAAGGCTTTCGCCCAATCTCTGGATATTTCAGAACACGTTGTTCGTCATTGGATGAAACAAGGACTCCTGCCATTGTTTCGAATTGGAAGACGGGTGTTTATCAATATGCTGTTACTCAGGGAGCAAATTGCAAAAGGCCAGAACAACATTCCTCTTAAATAAAATAACAAGGACGAAAAAAAATGAGCAATGTATTTATTTTTACAGGCAATGCTATTGAAGCGGTTGATGTTATTAACGACCCTTATCTTCAATTAATTTTGATACAGTATTCTATCAAATCTGTAACCATTCAAAAAGAACAATTGGAGTTTCAATTAGCTGATCAAGCACATTTTATTTCTGAAAACCTTAAAGCCCAATTGCTCAATGAATTAAAAACCCTGAGAACCATTCAGGCATTTCTTTCTGAGTGGTTTAATCAGTTAAATGAGTCCTGCCCTAACCCATAAGAACACCACCATGAGAAGAAAAAGAACAAGCTCACGGGTTAAACCTGGCTGCTCTCTGGAGGAAAGACACCTGGTAGCAATGGACATTATCAAGTCCCACATATGGGAGTGTGTCTACCATTATCACCGCACTAAGGGCGTGATTATCGGGCGTGAGCCTCCTAACGACACATGGCCAACCAGCAACCACACGTCGTCTGACACGTAAAAACCCAATTGATTTATTGACAGTGAAGGCAAGGCATTAAAATTAATCGCAGGGCAACCCCTTGCCCTTTCATGCGATTAATTGCCTTGCCAAGCTTTGCTGTCAATAAATCAATTTTCGCTTTTGAATTGTAAATTTTCACTTTTCTTTTAGCCACTGTTGGCGGTTACGGGCGAGTTTAAAACCCCCTATTGAAAACCATTCCCTTTGCAATTAAATCTGTAATTGCCAAAACAACAAATTACATCAGGAGCAAAAAAATGGAATCATCAATAAAGGCACTTTACCTGGGCGCAAAAGTTACCGAATTTGAATCCAGTCGCTATTTAAAAGTTTTTCTTTCTGCGACAGGAGAAGATGACGACCCCAATATTTTCGGACTGGATGTCATGATTTGCAGTTCTGATTATGAAAGACTTCAGGATTTTCAATCCCTGCAACCCTTAAAACCTTACGAGTTTCGAACCAAAGTCATGTCCGGTTCAAAACAACGCATCTCCATCAAAATTCTTGGCATTAAAAAACCGGCATTAGAAAAGGCGGTTAAGTAATGCAACTGCTTCTGTGTGATGGCTTCAGTTCGGATTCGGAAGGGCAGATTTCCTGCTCTGGTGAGTCCGCCACCATCACGCTTGAAGAGGTGCAGGCGATCCCTGCATCGAATGGGCTGACGAAAGAACAGGCGGATGCCCTGATCAGCGCAACGCTGATGCTGCTGGTCATCGGGTTCATCTTTGCCCTGATCCTTCGTCAATTACGTTAACCAACAAGGAGATTAGCCATGAAGAAGCTAAAACACCTTGCACTCCTGCTGGCAACTTCAGCAATGGCATCCAGTGCCTTTGCCGAGATTGATGTGTCAGCAGCCACTACCGCCATTTCAACCGATGGTTCGACAGCGATTACCGCTGTGGGTACTGCATTGATTGGCGTGGCGGCACTTGCCGTGGTGTTCAAATGGGTCAAAGGCGCGATTTTCGGCTGAGACTTGTTTGCATGGGTTGGCGGGAGGTTCGTCCTCCCGTCTTTATGTCCAGGGATGGACGGTATGCTGGCAATACACGAGCAATTGTCAGTATGAACAACCATAAAAGGACAACAGGCTTATGTGGGTTCCAGACTATGGATGGTTCTATGTACTGGTTGTCCTCATGGCTGTCTGGATGATGCAGCCATGAAACGACTTTTAGCCGTTATTCTGCCCAGTGTTTTCAGTCTGGATGTTTTATCTTATCAAACTGGTGGTGCTGATTGTACGTCGCCCATCGGTCAAACCTATTCCCATAACTCTGGCTCAACCTACTCTGTTCGCTTGTTATCCCATGTTCATAATGGCTTAAATCAATACCCAAACAGCACCCTGTACAATTACTGCCCTCCTGATGATCAATCATCAAGTTTCACTGCGCTCTACAACTTCAGTACACCACCTGAATGTGAGGTGTATGACGAAACGGGTTCCTGTACTTCATCATGCTTAACAGCAAAACCAATCACCAGTTCTACCAATGCTCAAACGGCCTGTTACAACCAGTGCAGCTATACCTCACTGGGAGGATTTCGTGACTATGACAATGCACTGGCTCCCATCGCCTATGAATACATTCCGACCGGAGGAGCCTGTACCGGTAATGAAGACACGACTCAGTTAGCGGGTATCAGCGAATACACCGAAATCAATGAAGATGAACTGCCTTGCCGGACGGATGGTTATACCCAGGTCTGCATCAGTGCTGATCAAACCTGCAAGTTGGTGAATGGGGTGCCTGTCTGTATTGATAACGAAACACTGGAAGACCAATTCAACTGCGGAACCTTTAACGGTGAAGTCGTCTGCTTTGAAAAGAATGCTTACAGCAACTGCCAATACGTCAACGGTGAATACCTTTGCACCTACCCTGAAGGCGATATGGTTGACCCAAATTCTGCGGATCATCCTGCCAATGGTGGCAATGCTAATGGCAGTACAACGGATGATATTCTCGATCAGCAGGATCTCACGGACAACACACCTGAAGCCCAAACCGTTCAGCAAATTGTCAAAGAAACGGGTATTCGCCAGCAAGCCGAAAAACAGGCAGAAAGCGACAATCCCAAATCAGCATTCTCTGGTTTTGAATGCGATAAAGAAGTGACCTGTTCCGGTGACGCGATTCAGTGCGCCATTGCCCGAATGGAGAAAAAGCAACTGTGCCTCTCCCAATACAACGAGGGGGAAGTCGGTTCCATCATCAGCAACAACCCAAACATGTCACCACTGGGGTCACTCCCAGGTGACACGCTGGAAATTCACGTTGAAGACTTCCTGGATACCGATGAATACGTCACGTCGGACAACCAATGCCCAGACCCAATCGGCTTTACCGTTCTCGGTGCTGAATATGAATTTGTCCTGACTCCGTTGTGTGACCTGGCTTCCTATATCTCATGGTTCATTATTTTTGCCACTTGGTTCTCGATGGCGGTGATTCTGGCCAAGTCACTTGGTTCTGGTTAAACAACACAACAAATAGGAGAAACCTCATGGGCTACATACTCACCTTTATTGTTTCCACCATTGTTCCCATTGCCTGGCTACTGCTGCGCGGACTGGGTGTCGGTGTGGTCACCTACTTTGGCCTGGATATCATGGTGGATTATCTGGGTGAGCAGATACAGGCCAACTTTGATGGTATGCCGGTTGCCATGTTCCAGATGCTTTCCCTGCTGGGCATTCCGAAAGCGGTCAATATCGCACTGTCGTTTATCACCGTCATCATGGTGATCAAGGGCATCTCCTATTTCAACGGACGGCCAAAACAAAGCGTTTCCTTCTGGAAAGGCTTTGGTGGCACGTCCTGAACCACGGGTTGTTAACGCTGTCTATTGAGCCGCTGGAAATGGTGTTCTTTTCCTGAAAAGAACTCGGTTTCCAGCGGAACCCAACAACAACAGCCATTAACAATCCGCAAGGATGACCACAGGAGAAAAGGGACAGTGCTGCACTTCATTACCGGCAGACCAGGTGCCAGCAAAAGCCTGAACTGCTTCAAAACCGTCTGCACCGATAAGAAATACGCTGGCCGACCCAAGTTCTACAACAACATCAAACTCAACCTGCTGGACTATCAGCAGTGCCAGACCTTCCAGGCATTTTTCTACGACATCTATCTACCGTCACTGACCAGGAATCAAAAGTCTGTCATTGCTCCGATGATTCAACCGATCCATGAGCAAAAGCGATTTGTAGAACTGAAGGATGCGCCGTTTCTGGAACAGGCTTTTCAGCAACATGATCCACTGAGGCAATGGCTGAAGTGGGTGAAAGTCTGCTATCCAGCTTCACAAGTTCAGAAAGTATCGGAGATCGAGAAGAATGCACCTGAAGGTGTGGAACTCACTTTCAAGGACTTCGAGCATCTGAACCTGCACTGGACACACTTTCCTGATCCTCACCAATGGTACGACCTGCAAGGTTACTCAGTGCTGGTGATCGATGAGGCACAGGAGTTCTTTCCGGTACGCTCCGGCAAAGACAAAGTCCCTGTATACGCTTCACGCTTTGAAAAGCATCGCCACGACAGTTTTGATGTCATCCTGATTACCCAACACCCGAACTTTCTTGATGTACACCTGAGAAGGCTGTGCGGACACCATACCCACTACTTCAATTTCTGGGGATCGTCCAAAGTCACCCGATACACTTGGGACAAGTGCGCTGATCCCGATGACCACTTTGCCAAGAAAGAAGGACGCAAATCCGTCACCGGCAAACCCAGGAAATACTTCGGAGTCTACTTCTCGGCCTTTGAGCACACGCACAAGCTGAGCCTGCCGCCGGTGATCTGGCTGATCCCGCTACTGCTCGGTGCTATCGGCTGTGCACTCTATTTCGGCTACACCACGCTTACCCCTGATCAACCAGGCGAAGCCGCACCAGCACCGGAACCCTCCGGTTCTCTGCTGCCGGTTGCTGACACCCAGCCTCAAAGCCGTGAGCAGTATCTGGAAGAGCGCAAGCCGAGAATTGTCGGCATCACACATACGGCGCCGGTCTACGACCACCTCACCAAACCCCGCTCCTTCCCTAAGCCACAAAACTGTGTGCTCTGGCGGGAAGACACCGCACAGGAAGTCTGCATCTGTTACTCCCAGCGGGTGACACGGATGGATGTGCCGGACTACCTGTGCAAATCCGTTGTCCGCAACGGCTATTTCGACGAAACACTCTCGGATAAACGACACGACAGAAACAGTCGCCGCAGCCAGAAAAGAGAGATTGCACCCTATGACGAACTCTGAGCCAGACACTGTGCGAGGCTGCAACGCGCAGCGCAGCCCGCACAGGCGGACGTTCCTGTAGCACGTCATTAAACAAGGGTAGATATAAGACAAAAAGTTATAAGAAGGATTTTATAATGCAATCTTTAGAACGATATGAACTATCAGAGGATAGAGCTGAAACCATAGCCAGTGATAAAGGCCTTCTCTTTGTCCATCCTCGCTATGGGAAAGTACAGGATCTCTATCAAGACAATTTCCAGATCGTAGGAACCTATGTGGATACCTTACGACAGCTTTTTAAAGGCGCTATGGATCTGGACTTCCTGACGGATATCGAAGACTCCATGAGCTTTGGGGAGAAAACCTTCCGGTTTTTGGGTCATAACTGGATACTGGGCAAAAGTGGTAAAGCATCCGGTTACCAGTATCGACTCCAGAATAACCAGCTTGGAGTCATTATCTTCTGCAAAATGTTCCACTCCAAAGCGGAATCCATTGGCTCCCACCTGAAAATTGAATGCTCCCCGTGGTTCCTGGATAACCGCTCTCCAAAGAAAGTGGATCAGTTCCTGACGAACATTGCCAAGAAAGTGCTTCGATGCGCTGAACCGCACTACCCTGCTATCCACCTGGCGGTGGACGTACAGGGTTGGAAACCGGATAACGAACTCTCTGAACGAATGACCTGTAAATCACGGAGAATCGCCCAGTTTAACGGGATTGATAAAGCGGAGTTCAATGTCTCGGAAGTCTCCTGCATCTATGATCGTTCCCAGTCTTTTAAGTTTGGCTCTGCGGGTGCCGTCCAAATGGCCATCTACAACAAAACCATTCAGGCCAAAACCATTGATAAGTTCGACTATATGGAACACAAATGGGAACAAAGCACCCAATTAAAAAATGGTTGCAGTGGATATGATCCTGAATCCGATGTCTTCCGGTTTGAGGTACGCTTTCACCATTCCGTGATCCAACAGTTTGCCCTGGGAACCTGCAACAAAGAAACCGGTGAAATCGGCGTTAAAATGAACACCTACTCCGAGGTCATCAAACATATTCAGGCACTCTGGCTCTACGGTCTGAAATCCTTCAAACTCAAGTACAACAGCAACTACCTTGATCCGATCTGGACAATCCTGCTGGACGATATCGTCTTCAAATACCCTGAGTCCGCCTACAAAGAGAATCTCCACTACAAACGCTACTACAAAAAAGCCACCTCATTCTCCGGCAAAAACTACCAGCTCTACATCGGTAACTTACTGTCAGCCTGTGCACGAAAAGGATTGAAGTTCAAAAAGGTACTGAAAGAACTGCAAGAAAGCATTATCTGGACAGACATTGCCGACCACTACGAGAAAAATAACACGACTGAACACCAACTCATTGAGCGACTACGAAACTCCTATCAGGAAAGAATACTGATGGGATACAGCATCTAACCAGCCCTTAAAATGGCGCAGAAAGGGGATAAACCCCACTCTGCTATTTCTTGGTGGGACGAATCTGCTGCTCAAGTGAGGAATGATCTTTAAGTAAAACGTGAAGAATTTCCAATATGGCCACCAGTTCTTCGACTTCGGAATTATAACTCTCGCGAATCACCTTGGTGGTGTACTGGCTCAGTTCTGAAATTTCATGTCGCTTTTCTTCAAGCTGATTTTTGGTCAAATGAATCAGGGTGCAGAGCATCGAGTTAGTGAGTGTTTTCATGATGTTTACCTCGTTTGCTGAATGTAATTTGTCCAGGAACGACAGGTAAAGACGTGTCCAAAAAATGTTTTGTCCGAAGAGGCAACAGATTTATTGGACTACGTCGGGTGTTGTTCAAAATTACAACTATTCAGCAGGAGGTAGGCTTTCAGAATAAAACTGACGCACAGACTCAAACCCCTGAATATAGTCCAAATCGAGGTTGAACCAGCACATAAAAAGGTAGTGGAGAGCCTTTATTACCAAGTGATGAGCTGTAAGTAGAAGACGATGGAAGAACAATAAAGATTTTCTTTAATTATAAAGCCCTACCTGATACTTTAGTCCGGTTTTTGTAAGCAACGGTTCACATCATCGAACCAATATTACATCCCAAAAATTGTTGTTGAGCTGTTTGATATATGTGCTCCCTGATGTCTGTATAAGGCAGAAGTTAAAATCGACGGGCGGTAGCGTGCCTGATGGTCATCACTCTCAATCTGCTGTATGAGCATACAGTTATAATAAAAAGTCGGTGATTTTGCTGAATTCCCAGAGTGTATAGCGTACCCACAATTCTTGATAAATAGTGGTAAAAAATTTATCTGTATGTTTTTAGAGAAATAATTTTAGCCTCTGGATCTTTATCGTGAATCTTGATTCTCGATTAATACCAATTCTCGCTTTGTCAGAACATGACTAGTACGGCTTAATTAATTATCGTATTAAAAAATTATAATTTTCAATTAGTTGAAAGTTTTAAAGTGAACTCGTGCGTGCAGATATTCAAAGTGAAAAGCGGAATTCGCACTAATAAGTGTTAGCTGCTATGCCGAAAAAAACGAAAGTGTAGTGTATTTAAAAAAGCAATAAATAAAAACTTTATTTACTTTATAGATATTTAATATTTCCCAGTAATTCTAATACTTACTTGTTTTGTGAAATAAATATGACTATTGATTTCAAAAGAATCAGCGATGATGGCGAAGACTTTGAACTCTTAATTAGAGATGTTCTAGAAAGTCATGGGGTCAAAATTCTATCTTCACCATCAAGAGGTGCTGACCAGAAAAAAGACTTAATTGTTGAAGTTGAGAATAAAGATCAAATAGGTACAACAACCTCAATAAAGTATTTAGTTCAATGTAAACATAAAGCCCACAGCAACAAATCTGTATATGAAAACGAGCTTGGGGACTGGAGAAGCGCTTGTAAAAAATTTAAAGTAGATGGTTATTTTCTAATTACTTCTACTATTGCTAGCGCAACTGTTCAAAGTAATTTCGATGCAGAAAACTCTGATAGAAATGGCTTTAAAATGAAAGTTTGGGATAGGCAACAGCTCCAATCTATGATTGAGCGCAGTCCCAAATCAGTATCAATAATAAAACAATATAATCTAAAAAATAGCATTAATATACTCTTTGAACAAATAGAAAGAATTTTGTGTGGAGAATACCATCTTCCTTTCAAGCATATTGACACTGTCAATGAAAATCATTTTAAAGGATTAATATTTTCTAAAGTTGAACTGAATAATGAGTTTAAAACTGAAGAAAAAAGAATTGGTTACTTTTGTTTTACAGATAACCAAATCCAAGAGGTTGTTACTACATTTAAGTTAAGTGAAATAAACATTATTGATGATGAAAAGAAGCTCCCTGGCTCTATTTCCTTGAATGATCTTTATAGGACTTTGCAGGGTTTTAGGGACACCTATTATCAAAATGCTATATGGACAGCTTTGTCTTGCTGTTACCAGAACCCTACAGCCGTAAGAGTTTTGGAGACCTCGTTAAGAAATTTACCTTATCAGCCACAAGAAGTGACAATAAGAAATTTGAATTTAACTATTTCTTCTGATTTGTCGTCAATGGACTGCATATATATTTCAGAAGCTGTTAAGGTCGTTGTTAATTTAGATATTCAGAATTCCAAAAATAGCATCTTGTCTCAACTTAGAAAGGCTGACGACTGGAATCTTAATACTGTTGAAACATCATTTTTATCTCAAAATCTTGTTACAGGGTTAATTGAACTCGATAGGGATATACAAGAACTAAAAGATGAAGTGTTTGAGGTTTTTTCTTATATAAAGGATGTTCAAGTCAAAGCTGAATTGATCGAATACTTTATAGCCTTAAAAATAGAAGATAAAAATAATGTATTAATGACTTTTTTTGATACTCATATAGGACAAAGGATACCACCTAGAAATCATGGCGTCAGTTATTCACCTAGAAGAGTTGTTATTCTAGAAAATTCGGATTTTTCAGATTTTGATAGTTTGAAAAAAAGTTACATAGAAGCAGTTCAATAATACAGAAATACCTTTGTTCAGTTTTAGAGTAAGGACGCAGCTAACAAGTGCGTGGTGCGGACAAGCCGCACACGCAGGCGTTAAGCGCAAAAAACATCAACAACGGAGTATCATAATGAGACGAGTAATAGTCACCGACCTCACTAGATTCAGAAACCCTGATATTGTTTGTACAGCAATGATTGATGTTAATACTGGGGAGTGTATTCGCCCAATGCCTTATTTTTCTAGTAGGGCATGTGCAGATCACAACATTCAACCAGGAGCAATTTTTACAGGAAACTTCACCTTTGATGAAGATGCAGAGAATCCCCATATAGAAGATGCAAGCTACTCCAATCTCATATTCAGAGGCCCTGCTTCATCTGAAGATTTTAAAGAAGTTTTATTAAACTCTCTTTCTAATTCAGTTGAAGATGGCTTTAACTATGAGTTTGAAAGAAATCAAAAACATGTGGATATAAATGATGAGGTTGAATGCTCAATAATTACAATAGAAGTGGATCCAGCTGAACTTCATATTCACGAAGACCAATACAATCCAGGAAAAATCAAACTTAGCTTTACTGATCAAGATGGCCACAGCTATCGCTATCTATCAATAACTGACCGTGGCTTCTATGATTATGCGATAATGCACCAGAATGATGGAGAGCTCGATAGGGTTCAAGATTTCATTTCTAGCCAAGATGAAGTATATTTACGGATTGGTCTAAGTCGTGCCTATAGTCCTGACCATAGAAACGGGTATTGGTTACAGGTAAACGGTATTTATACTTTCCCTGATTATCAGAGAAACATCCGGAGCTATTAAACGAGGAGCTGAATATGGGGAAAATATATACAATAGGCTTTACTCAAAAAAAGGCAAAAGAGTTCTTCAGCCTCATAAACCATGAGGATATAAAAACTCTTATTGATGTCAGATTAAACAATGTTTCTCAACTCTCAGGTTTTGCAAAAAGAGATGACTTGAAATTCTTCTTAGAAAAACTATGTGGTGTTGATTATGAACACGCACCAGAGCTAGCGCCAACAAAAGATTTATTAAATGCCTATAAGAAGAAGGAAATATCTTGGGAGGCGTATGAAGACAGATTCCTCAATCTGATGTCACAACGTTGCATTGAAAAAACTTTAAGCTCTGCACTCATGGATAGCGGTTGCTTACTATGCAGCGAACACAAACCTCATTTTTGTCATCGTCGCCTTGTCGTTGAGTATTTAAACGACAATTCAGAACTAAACCTTCAAGTTAAGCATTTATTCTAAAATGAATGTTGTATTAATACAGTACCCTGAAGCCTTCAACTGCTATGAAAAGCTTGAAAGGAAAGTCGGCAATATCCTATCCAACCTTGACAACTATACAATTGCGACAATTAAAGATCACAATAATCTCATTGCCCGACTTTGCCTTGAAAAATTACCAGATATAAATTTTACAGAGATTGGCCGTCTAAATCTAGAAAGTATCACTCATGCTATTATTTTTGATGATGGTGAAGAATTCTCTGATTTAAGAAAAGAGCTTAAAGAAAAGGGTGTTTTTTCTAGATTTATAAAAATTAAAATCACTCGAGTTATAAATATAAAGAATGAGACAGAGTATAAAGGCAAAAAGAGCACTGAAGACTATGAATACATTGGTAGAGGCTCAAAATGGGGAAACCCTCATTCAATGTATGATGGTGACGGTGACCGTGATGAAGTAATTAGAAAGTTCAAATATGATTTTGACTTTGATAAATTTCCACATCTGAAAAAAAATGAGGTTTATCGACTTGCCGGTAAGCGTCTAGGATGTTTTTGTAAGCCTGCCAATTGCCACGGTGATGTTTTGGCTAATTATTTAAACAGCTGGGATGATGGTGAGTAGCGCTTAACAAATAAATCCAGGTGACGCCTACGGCGCACCTGATTTAGGCGTTAGCATTAAAACATAAATCGTTAAACCATGAGGGAATATGACAAAAAGAGCTAAGCAAGACTTCGTTTTTAAAAAGCATATGTCGGTCGGTGAGGCTGATGCTGAAAACGATAAGCAGTTTTTGGAAGAGTGCTTCGTTGATATTGGTGATTATGAAATCCTAGAAGATACGACTGCTTCACAATCGATAGTTCTTGGAAGAACAGGAATTGGAAAAAGTGCATTATTAGAGCAATTAGAAAAAAATAGTGACACTGTAATAAGAATTGAACCTGAAGAGCTGGCACTTAGACATATATCAAATTCAACCATATTAAACTTTTTTGAGGAATTAGGTGTCAATTTAGATATATTTTACAGCCTACTATGGCAGCACACCTTAGCTGTTGAACTTATTAAAAATAAATACAATATTGATTCAGCACAAGCAAAAACAAATTTTATTGACTCAATTACTGCATTACTTTCTGGAAACCATAAAAAACAACAGGCACTTCAATATATTGAAGAGTGGGGAGATAAATTCTGGATTGACACAGAAACGCGTATTAAGGAATTTACAGATAAGTTAGAAAGAAGCTTAAAATCTTCAATTAATTCTAATGTCCCTGGAGTAAAGGTTAATGGCAAAGCTGAGATTGCTTTATCTGAGGAGCAAAAATCAGAAGTCATACATTACGGAAAAAAAGTAGTAAGCTCCGTTCAAATTGAAAAACTATCCAAAATAGTAAATCTCTTAGCGGAAGATATATTCACTGACCCACAAAACAAAATATATATTCTAATTGATAGATTAGATGAAAACTGGGTGGAGGATGGACTTCGCTATAAGCTAATACGGGCATTAATTGAAACAATTAAAAAGTTTAGAAACATTACACCTGTAAAAATTATTATTACTTTGAGAACAGACCTTTTAGATAGGGTGTTAGATAAAACAAGAGATTCTGGATTTCAGCGTGAGAAATATAACAGTCTCTTTCTCCAGTTGGGTTGGAATAAAGATCAATTAATGAGTGTGCTAGACAGCAGGGTTAATCACTTACTTAAATATAAGTACAAAAGTGGATCTGTTAATTTCAATGATGTCTTTCCTGATAAAATAGATAAAGTTACAGCAGCTGAATATATATTAGATAGAACACTACTTCGCCCTAGAGATGCGATAATGTTTGTAAATGCATGTTTAAATGAATCTCAAGGAAAGTCCGAAATCACATCTTCTATAATAAAGTTAGCTGAAAAATCCTATTCTGTAGATAGGATAGAATCCTTAAAGTATGAATGGTTTGTTGAGCATCCAGCTCTTGATAAATATATTGATCTCTTACATAACAGGAATAGCAACTTTAAAGTTAGCGCAATAACTGATGATCAACTTGAATTTTTAATTCTTGAACTGGCGGAATTTCCAGAAGAAAACTCAGACATAGCTGTTAGATCTGCGTATGCATACATGAAAACAGGATATCCAGCCTCTAAAGCTCATATTGTTCAGTTAAGACAAAATATACTTTATGTTTTATATAAAATTGGAGTTATCGGAATAAAAGTAGATGGGACAAGTACAGTAAAATGGTCTCACGATAGAAGCCAAGACCTAACAGCAAAGAAAATAGAGAACACATCCATCGTATATATTCACAAAATATTATGGCGTGCACTAGCAATTGATAAAAGGTCTTAGTTTGTGAAAAATAAAATAATAATTGCTATACGCTTAGCTTCCGCTTTGCTGGCCACCGGAGCCAATGCAGGATTTTTTTTCAGCTATCGCTAAGGCTCTTTCAAAAAACTCTGACAATGTTGCAGGGCAATCTGCCAAAAGAACTGATGAAATCGCACTTATAGCAAAACAAGCAGACGAAGCCGAAGACTCGCTCCACTCAGCTACATACAATGAAAAAAATAAGGGTCAGGTCTTTCATCGTGCATTGTAGAAAAATGATAAACCTGAACGCTATGATTTGTAATTCATAATCAAAAACCTGATCCTAATTTTCCAGATGACACCTACAGCGTACTTGTTTTAGGTGTTACATGCTTAACATAATTTTAAAGTATGCTCTTACACCTACTTTTAGGGGACAAATATGAATTATCCAACCGTTCAAGACCAGCTTGACCTCAAAGTCGAGAAAGAAGTTGAAATCAATGGAGTGGGAATGGGTGTACTTTCTGATGGTACTCCTTATCTAACTGGTCGTGGGTTAGCTCGGTTATGTGGTGTTGATAACGCACCAATTGTACGACTTGGTTCTGAATGGTCAGAATCCGTCCAAAAACCTCGTGTCACAAAGATTAAACAAATTTTAGATAATCGTGGTGTAAGCCTACATTCACCGTATTTAGAAGTAAATGGAAGTAGGTTCTGGACTGGGTCAGTTTGTCTTGCTGTCCTAGAATATTATGCTTTTGATGCTTTGCAAAACGACAACGCCATCGCATTACAAAACTATCGAACTCTCGCTGGTCGAGGGTTCGAAGAGTTCGTATATGCCCAAGTTGGCTATGACCCAAACCAAGCTGTTCCAGAGCAATGGAAACAGTTCCACGATAGAGTTTCTCTTACATATGACTCTGTACCAGCAGGTTATTTTAGTATCTTCAAAGAAATTGCAGATATGGTTGTAACTCTTGGGCAGGCTGGTTTGCATATTGATCACAAATTTGTGCCTGATATCAGTGTTGGTCGAACATGGAGTAGCCATTGGACAAAAAACAATCTTGAGCAGAAATTTGGGGAGCGTGATAAATATGAACATAATTATCCCGATTATTTCCCACAAGCAATGTCAAACCCTCAAGTTCCTTGGTGCTATCCTGAGTCTGCACTAGGTGAGTTCAGAAGATGGTTCAGAGAGGTTTATATTGGCGACGGCAAGCTCTCAACTTATTTATCCAATCAAGCAAAAGCTAAGGCTCTTCCTGCATCATTTTCTCAAATTGCCTTAAAAGCACTTAAAAAATAGAACGTAAAATAAGAGTCAGGTCTTTCATCGTGCATTTAAATTGATAAATCTGAAAACCCCATACTTTGTTTAATACACAATGAAAGACCTGACATCAGTTTTCCATGTCATCAAAAATGATGATTTTCAATCAGTATAAATTTGTAAGGTGAACTCATTTGTGCAGATCTTCAAAGTGAAAAGCGGAATTCACACTAATAAGCATTAGGCATTCATTCACATTTCATCGAGGTAAGTATGAGCGATTGGGATTTTTTACACGATATGCATAATGAGGGTTATAACCCAGACCAAATAGCTGATGCAGCTGCTTGTGGTTACAACCCGTATGAGCCAACAACTTTTGTTGATTACGGCTTTAGCCCTAATGAGTGGGAAGAAGTTGAAGATGAGGAATTCCTTTCTGACAGATTACTTATAAATACTGAGTTGGAGGAAATTTTTGAAAAACTGGTTTACAATGCAAAAGAGTTTCACTTATTAACGAATCGTTACCTTCAAATTTGGGGAGAGTTAGGAGAGTTGTTTGGTGAAATTTATTACAACATCAAGCGTCATAAAGCTCATACAAAAGGTTCAGATGGTAAACTTGGAAATGATTTCATTGAAATTAAAACAATCTCTCCTGAAAAAAACGTAGACGAAGTAAGAGTTAAGCGTGCAGGAAATTTTAGTAAGTTATTAATAGTAAAAATCAATAATGACTTCTCTTTTGAAAGCCAGATGATTCATAGGAAAAATCTTTCTAGAGGAACAGGTTCGCACGCAAGAGCAAAATGGCAAAAAGATAAATCTGCCAAAAATGCCTAAAAAGTTATGGTCAGGTCTTTCATAGTGCATAAGCTTAAATTACTTCCTGTCCTAAGAGGACTGATGATAAAAATAGTTTTACAGAGTTTCAACCAATGCACTCAGTTTCTTTGAAGTTTAAAGTCATTGCAGCTCTTTTATTTATTAGCTTTAATAGCTGGTCAGTGAATCTAGATAAACACGATGTGTACTATCAGGTTCGTTACAGCTATAAAAATAATAAGATTGACTACAATGCAGTTTGTTCTAATTACAAGAGAGGTTCTGTAGAAAATCGTGGTTGTCGCCGCCAGGCACAGCATTATTTCAGGGATCAATGTCATAAATATGGTTCATTTGACATAGAGAAGACTCGACATAACCTCACTAAAAAGAAAATGTACTGTTTAGCCAAGAGCCAGTTTAATCCTATCAGATAGTGGAAAACGGAAGTCGGGCGATGATGTACTTCCCCCGTTTTATTGGACTCCAATACCAAAATTGAACAAGGATTTTGCATGGCAAGAATGATCACCTTCCACTTTCCCCTACCTATATAGCTCTCTCTATAGCACCTCCCCACTTATAAACCATTCGTCCAGATTGACAGGGATTGGCCGTATAGTATGCTCTCAAGTGTCGAAAGAACTTGCCTGTAACCACTAACAACCATTAATGGTTGCACGCAAGTGCAGTTGTAAGTAACTGATTCGTATATAACTCATTGAAAATAAAGGGGGCGTTTTCCCCCTTATATTAATATGAAATATCCGTGCTCAGCTACAATACCCTGCGTTATGTTCCATGAATTTCTCCCCTGAAGCTCTCATGAAGAGCAGGCCGGAATTCTTATCGCTTTTCATTCTGGATAACACAATGTCTTGGATTCAAGTCAGACTGGACACTACTTCTGACCATGCTGAAATTCTGGAAGACCTGCTTCTGGAAGCAGGTGCCTGTGCCGTAACCCTGCAGGATGCAAAAGATCAACCGGTCTATGAGCCGGAACTGGGTACGACCCCGCTGTGGAATAACACCGTCGTTGTTGGCCTGTTTGATGCCCAAACCCGCACCGATAATGTCATTCCGTTTCTCAAAGAGAATGCCGGACTGAACCCTTTCCCCAATCACAAGGTCGAACTGGTGGAAGATAAGGACTGGGAAAGAGAGTGGATGACCCATTTCCATCCAATGCAGTTTGGTGACCGTCTGTGGGTTTGCCCAAGCTGGAAAGAAGTTCCAGATCCAGAGGCCGTTAACCTGATGCTGGATCCGGGTCTGGCATTTGGCACCGGGACTCACCCTACTACGGCACTTTGTCTCCGCTGGCTTGATCAGCAGAGCCACCTGGAAGATGGCCTGAACGGTAAAGAAGTGATCGATTATGGTTGTGGCTCAGGTATTCTTGCCATTGCCGCACTTCTGCTGGGAGCACAATCGGCTGTCGGTGTTGATCTCGACCCACAGGCATTGGAAGCAACTATCGAGAATGCAAGACGGAACAGTATCCCAATGGGCAAACTTGACGTTTTCCTGCCGGATGATGAGCCAACCGATCAGGCCGATGTTGTATTAGCCAATATTCTGGCTGGTCCCCTGACTCAACTGGCTCCCAAACTGGCCAGTCTGACCAGGGAAGGCGGTTCCATTGCACTGTCAGGTATTCTGGCTGAGCAAGCGGATGAAATTATTCAAACCTATGAACAGTGGTTTGCGATGGATGCCCCCGTCACTTTCGATGGCTGGGCCATGCTCTCTGGTAAACGACGTTCATAAAAATCATGCATAGGATGCAGGTATAACAACTCGTTGCAGATTCATTATCAATAGAGCCTGTTGCACCTGCTTCACGAATTAGACTGGATTCAGTACGGGGGCTCTGGTCTAATAAAAAATGCAGCCTAAAGATCAGGTACAAAGTAAACATGACGCCTTCAAGTGTCACTTGCCCCCATTGCCAGACTACATTTCGCATTACCAATGCTCAGCTTAAGGCTGCCAATGGTTCGGTGCGCTGCGGCTCATGCCTGCAGGTATTCAACGCCCTGGATCAGGTCGAGCGTCCAAAAGAGCAGGAAAAAGTAAAAGAAACCGTTAAGGCTCTTGAAGAAAACACCACCCCCCATCAAACAGAAGCACCAGTGGCGGCCCAGCCCAGGCAACAGCCTCCGGAAAAGCTGGTAGTCCAACAGCACAAACCGGTAAAAAAACCGGAATCATCGCAACCGCAAAGACCCAAAGCCAAAGAGCTTGACCCTTCTGTAAAGGCAAAGGTTGCGACTGCTCCCATGGAGTACGATGGTTACCATCAGCAAAGCATTGAGACCCTGATTCAGGAGCTGGATGAACGGGAAACTGAAGAAGCCATTAGCGAACAGCAGCGCCGGCGAAAAAGAACCTACTGGGGATTTGCTGCCTGCGCCCTGATGCTGATGCTCGTTCTGCAATTTGCCTGGTTCAACCGCAACACGCTGTCTCTGACCCCTTCACTCAGGCCTGCCTATGCAATAGCCTGTAATCTGTTTCCCTGCACCCTTCCCCCCCTGGTCGATATTCAGGCCATAAGAAGCGTTGACCTGGTGGTTCGCAGTCATCCGAATCAAGATAATGCCTTGCAGATAGATGCTGTCATCATCAATGAAGCCAAGCACCCTCAGCCATTTCCGGATCTGGAACTGACCTTTACGGACATCAATGGCAGACTGGTGGCTAACCGCACGTTTACACCTTTTGAATACCTTGGTGGAGAACTGGCTGGCTCAGAAGAGATGCCTAAAGCACAACCGATTCGGCTTGGGCTGGAAATTATTGATCCAGGCGAAAGAGCAGTGAATTATCAACTGACATTCAGTGAAAACAAGATGACACGATTTAACTAGATGTGACTGATTAAGACTTTTTTGGAACCACGAAACGAAGAGCACAAAGCTCACAAAGGAAAGACTAAAACTTTTTGAACCACAGAAATCACAAAGTTCACAGAGAAAGATAAGCTTTTTTTGTCTTTGTGATCTTTGTGCGATCGCCAAGGATGGCGGAATTGTGGGTAATGTAGGAGCAATTACCGGTGCTCTTCGTGGTTTAAAGGTCTTTTTTATTTCTCAAGCAATCGCCAGCAGCTTGATCAACTCTTTCCGGTTGCCTATCAAATCCGCCAGACTGTATCGGTTCAATACCGCCATGAATGCAGCCACGGCCTCAGCAAGCACCCCTTTTAATTCACACCCAGGCGAAATCCGACAGAGCGGCTGATCACACTCCACCACTTTCATGGTGGTTTCCATACACAGCACCAGTTCACCGAGATTAATGTCTTCCGGCGGTTTGCCCAGGGTGAACCCGCCACCCTTTCCGCGTAAGGTTTTCAGATAACCCTCATGCCCGAGTTTCTGAACAATCTTCATCACATGATTCCGTGATAAATCATAGGTGTCCGTTACTTCCTGGATAGAAAGCAGTTGCCCTTCAGGCTGGAGGGCTGCATACATCAAAATGCGAAGGGCATAATCGGTGTGTTTGGTCAGTTTCATTCAAGCATAGACATGGGCGAAAGATGTAACTAGAATGCACTTTTATTAAATGCATTTCAAATGCATGTTTTTATTTACGATGGAAAGAGGTGCTTTATGAGCCTGAGTGAACAAACGATTCAAATCGTCAAAGCCACTGCCCCGGTTCTCGCGGAACATGGTGAAACCATTACCCGGCACTTCTACCAGCAGATGTTCAGCCAGAATCCAGAACTGCTGAACATCTTCAACGCCACCAACCAGAAAACCGGTCGCCAACAGGCGGCTCTGGCCAATGCCGTCTATGCCTACGCTGCCAATATCGACAACCTGGGCGTTCTAACCGCAGCCGTACAACGAATTGCCCACAAACACGCCAGCTTTAATATCCTGCCTGAACAATACCCAATCGTAGGTAAACACCTGCTCGAAGCAGTGACTCATGTTCTGGGGGATGCAGCAACGGATGAGATACTTAATGCGTGGAGAGAGGCTTATGGCTTTCTCGCCGCATTATTTATCGAAGTTGAGGAAGGAATTTATCGGGAGAGTGAACTGGCTGAAGGTGGCTGGCGGGGAACCCGTGAGTTCAAAGTGGTGAACAAAGTACAGGAAAGTGAGCTGATCACTTCCTTCTATTTTGAACCGGTGGATGGTTTACCGGTAGCCGATTACCAGCCCGGGCAATACATTGGCATCTACCTGCACCCGGAACAATCAGAACATCGCTGCATTCGTCAATACAGCCTTTCTGATGCCCCCAATGGCCGAAGCTATCGCATCTCGGTAAAACGTGAGGGGAAAGGAGAAACTCAGGGCATGATCTCCCATCACCTGCACGACAATGTACATATAAATGATATTGTGGAATTGTGTCCACCGAGCGGAGACTTCTATCTGAACCCTCGCTCCGAAGCGCCGGTTGTACTACTCAGTGGCGGCGTCGGCCAAACCCCCATGCTGAGTATGCTGAACAGTTTGGTCCATCAGGGGCATCAACAACCGATCATTTATGTTCATGGTGCAATGAATAGCAGGGTTCACGCTTTTGATCAGCATGTCAGGGAGCATACAGAGCAGAGTGATAACATAGAACAGATTCTGTTTTACGACGAGCCAACCGGTGCTTGTTCTGGATATCACCATGCTGGGAAGACGGACCTGGAACTGATCCGCAAAAAGATAGACCTGCCCGGCGCCCACTACTACTTCTGTGGTCCCCTGGGGTATATGGCGATGGTGAAAAAATCGCTGCAAAGCTGGGGAGTGACTGAAGACCGCCTCCACTATGAAGTATTTGGCCCCCATAAAGACCTCTGAGTCTTTTTCACAAAAGAGGAAAAGATAAGATTTTTTGAACCACAAAGAGCACAAAGATCACTAAGAAAAGAAAAAGCTTATCTTTGCCTTCGTGCGACCGCCAAGAATGGCGGAAGTGCCGTTAATGCAGAAGCAATTACCGGTGCCCTTTGTGGTTAAAAAGCTCTTAGGATCTCTAACTTCGTTCCCACGATCCTCCGTGGGAATGCATACCGGACTTTCCTGAGATACCAAAGCCAAAGGGTATCATCCCCACGCAGAGCATGGGAACGGGGGCAAGATTTTTTGAACCACGAAGGCCGCAAAGTTCACAAAGAAAGATAAGCCTTTTTCTTTTCTTCGTGTGCTTTGTGGCCTTTGTGGTTCAAAAGCTTTTAAAACCTCTGTGGTTCAATCAAAATCTCATTGATACTGCTGCGCTATCTGTCGGGCACGATGAGGGGCAAGCTTAACCAGTTTCTGATAACTGTTATCCAATTCTGCCTGCAGTTCATTACTCAACCAGCCCCGATAGTGAAACCCCAATACCGCACTGTTTTCCAGAACACGAGGCTCCCATGGTCCAAGCTCGCTGGCGCGCAGTAATGCAGCCTCAAACTGCGAGTCGATCAGAGAATACTGGGAACGGGCTCGGGCATAATCACTCCAGCTGTAAGGCCAGGATGGCCTTAATACTACCGCCTTCTGCCAGGCATCCAGCTCAGCATGATTATCCCTGGCGATACCGGAAAGCCTGCCCCGTTCAAGAACTCGTGCCTTCAAAACATACAACGCAGGATTACCTGGCATTTGACGTATGGCGCTATCCACCCCCTTGAGAGCAATGTCTAGCTCGGAAGGTTCTATAAGAAAACTGTTGTTGACTGCAGTTTCCTTCTGCCAGTGATCAACAAACAGCTCTGTCTGGTAACGCCCCACCTCAGAACGGAGCAAACTAAACGCCTGAGAAATGGCCAGACACAGCACCAGCACAAGCGGTAGAATAAGCAAAGCACGCCGCCAGGATAACGAACGTTTCATAAGGCATCACCAAAAAGGCACTGTGTCAACTTATCCGGATTCTCGCTTGTCAGCTGAGCACACTGCTCGCTTCCAACCCATTGGCTCAACGTTCTGGCCGCCAGCGCCATGGCCGGTGGACGACGCACCGGATGATGAGCATCCGAAGCCACAAAATGCACCAGCCCACGATCCACAAACCAACGGGCCGTGGTTTCCGCCTTTTCCCCAAACAGACCTGCCACCGAACCCGCCGTCAGCTGCAACAAAGCCCCCCGATCAATAAATGGCAATACACGCTCAGGGTAAGACATCAGCTCTTTATTCCGCTCCGGGTGAGCAATTACTACCCGCACCTCCCTCTTCTGAAGCCAGTCCAACATCTGTTCCATACCCACAGGAATGCGTTGGTGGGGCATCTCCAATAACAGACATTGGTAACTATCCCACTGACCAATCATCGGAATTTCATCCTTGCGAAGCTGAAACATCATCTCATCGCTGAAACGCACTTCTGCGGCCATAGCCAGCTCGATAGTCAGCCCTGCCTCTGCCGCCTGTTTCTGTAACCCAGTAAATGCCGGGCGTATCGTTCCCACATTATTTTCAAAACGACCAGGGTGCATATGAGGCGTACACACCAGCTTCTGGATGCCATCGGCCTGAGCCAGCTCCAGCATGGCCAGCGCCTGCTCCAGACTATCAGCGCCATCGTCAATGCCGGGAATTACATGGTTGTGGATATCAATCATTTAGTCATATAAATCATTAAGTTACAGGCGAACCAAGCGCTCAGCTTCTGGACAGTAAGCGACGAATCAATAGCGTCAGCAAACATGCAGGAATCAGCAGCATGACGCCTGTCAAAAACAATGCGACAGGAACCGGAACATGAAAGTACGTAAACACAAAGGCAATACTGCCCACCGCATCCACAATACTTAAGCTCAACGGCGCATTATCTGGCCCGGAAAGGGTGTTAATCAACAGCACTTCCACCGCCAGCACCAACATAATCAGGGGGATATCCCACCCAGGCACCCACTTTTTCATGAGAACCACGCCCTCAATAGACATATTTTGGCAACAGAATCATGGCAATGCAGCGCTCATAACACTCACACACGGATGAGTTAGCCGGAAAACCGTCATTAACCACCAGCAATCTGCATTAAATCGGCTCAGCCTATCCCCAGCAGCTACAAATATAAAGAGAAGGATTTAGTTAAGCAGTACCTTCATGGAGGAAGTCATGCTGTATTCTCCAGGGCTCCGGTTTACCGGTGTCACCCTATTTCTCGCGTTAGTGCTAATGCCGTTTCAGCTACTGGCAGACAGCTCTCTGAAACAATGTCGAATTGGTGATCGCTATCTATTTGGGCACCATGAAAACGTTACCCGCATCGATCATCAATTTGATACTCAGCTCACGGCCTTAATTGATTCAGGCTCAACCACCTCATCCATGGACGCTCGCGATATTACCATCAAACCCATGCCCAACGGGGTACTCTGGGTGCGATTTAAAATCCTGACTGAACGAGGTAAAAATGGCAGAGAAATTACGCTGCTCAAGCCCATCAAGCGATACATTCTGGTACAAACCCATGCAGGGAAACCACAAAAACGGCCGGTGATCGAAGCAACTATTGAACTGGGCAATGTTAAAACCACCACCGAGTTCAGCCTCACGTCCCGATCCCGTTTTCCCCAGAGTATTCTTCTGGGGCGTAATACCCTGGATAGTCTTGCAGTGATTGATACCTCACAGAAATACCTGCTGAATGGCTGCCAGCCAGATGGAGATATTGCACTCAGACACTGAAATCAAGAGCCTTAAAAACCGTGAACCACGAAGACCACAAAGTACACAGAGAAAGAAAAAAAAGAAAAATCTTATCTTTTCCTTTGTGGTCTTCGTGCTCTTTGTGGTTCCGGGCTTCTAAGCCACGAAGACCAGAAAACCCACAGAGAATGAAAAAAGAAGAAAAGCTTATCTTATCCTTTATGATCTTCGTGCTCTTTGTGGTTCAAAAAAATCTTTTACCCGCGAACTCGACCTACTGTAGGTAAATACCTTGCCAACCACGCCAGCGCCATCATGCAGATAAAATACGCGGCGTTCGAAGGAATCTGAAGATTAAAATCGACGGAGGAGTGAATCATAATGGCCAACACTCCCATAAACGACGAAAACCCCATACCAACCATTAACAAATTGCGCCGCAGACGCATCGCCTGAACCGCCTGCCAGATGGAAAGCAAAACCATCAATGCCAACAAGGCAGCAGCAGGCAGGCCAAACTCCAGTGGAAATTGCAGAAAATCATTATGAGCCAGATCGAAAAATCCCCGCCAGGTTCCATCGTGATATTGAGGCAATGTTGTATAAAAACTACCCGCACCGGAACCGGTCAATGAAAAATCAGGAATGGCACCCAATGTTTGCGGATTTACATCACTCCGTGCTTCCATCTCAACATTGGTTCTTTCCAGCCGCTCAACCACCTCTTCCAGACCAAACCACTGGCTGACAATAATCGTATCGATCACAAACAGACTGACAAACAGGATGATCACCCCACGGCTAAGTTTTTTACGACATATAACGTATAAAACACCGGTAATCATCAAGCTGGAGAAGAATGCAGTATTCCCCATGCGGGAACGCCCCATCACCAGGCCAACCACCATAATGGCAATGGCGGTTCTTAATATCACCTTGCTGCTCAACAGGGTTTGCAGCGTTTGCCGCCAGAACTCTTGCCAGTCATGAGCCCGCCGTTCATTCAGCTGTCCCAGCAATAACCCCATACCCACTGCCAGAGTCATCTCCAGACAGCCAGAAAAATTATTTCGGTTAATAAATGTGCCCGAAGCCACCCCCTGCCCGGTTTCTTTAGGGCCAAACAGCAATACCTCGGCCCCCGAAAGCGTACTCAACGAGCCAAACAATGCCTGAAAGGCACCGGCAATCACAAACACCCAGGCAATTACCCGTAACCGTTTAGGGTTATTGACCAGTAGCAGTACCAAAGCAAACAACAGAGCATATGCCAGCGATAACAGTGCATGCACCTGAGATGCAAAAGGATCAAGAGAAAGATAAAGGTATTCCGGCACTGCCAGACTCAAAGCATGTGCCGCTTCAAGCTGAATGGCCCATGCCTCTGGTGATAACTGCTGAACAATATGAGCAGGCAAAGGCAATGACTGAATCCACACCCAAAAAGCCACCAGAACCAGCCCGACAACCACCGGTATACCTTTTCGAAAGGCCGTTGTAACCGACAATTGCCCAACACCATAGCCCACCAGCCAAACGGCTGACAGCATGAAAATACTCACTTGCAAAATACCCATAGCCCATTCGGGTTTACTGCCATAAGGCAAGGGTAGCCAGGCAATAATCAGCAAGAGGCAATAAAACAGAATACGGCTAAAACGGCTATCCGATATGGACAAGGCAGTAATCCTTAAAACGGGTTCAGGCCCAGTGAAAATAAGAGCGCGGGTAATAATACCGAAGACAGGAGAAAAGCAACAATAGATAACGCACCCAGAAGCCTGAGCTTAACCAACCATACGGGAAAAAGTCCGACAGACTCGTTAAACCTCACCGGTCCCTGGTAAAGCTTCCGGGTCAGGCCTGAGGAAATACCTGACAACAGCAGCCATAAGGAAGTAGCCACTGATACCGATCAGGTTCGATAAGATATCCGTTAAATCGCCAGTGTTACCCTGCCGGTAACCAACATGATTCTGCAGTACCTCCAGCAATATACCAAACATAAATAATCCTAATGGCTTTAAGACAACAAACCTCGCAGTAGGGAAAGCCAGGCAATCAAGCATCAGTGCCAGCGAGAAAAAGGTAACTGCATGCTTGAATTTATCATTCAGGAAACCGGTGGGATCCATTGCACCGGGAATCAGTGCCATCACAGTGCATAGTAATAAGATGGCAACAAACAACAACCCTTTCCATGGGATTTGGCTTGATGGTTTATTCATAAATTCAACATTAATCGATTAGTCGACGCTCTCGCAAGGGCTGCGGGCGAAGTTGGTAAAACTCGAAACCACGAAGATCACAAAGGGTCGAAAAATGCTCCTGCATGTTCGACACTTCCGCCATCCTTGGCGGTCGCACAAATGCAAGCTTAAATATGGGACGTACATCATAACCGCAACCATTAAACCCGTCGAATGACCCATTTCCCCCCCAGCAATACTTGACCCTTTTAACAGTCGCACCTATCTTTACTTTTAAACAAAAAGTAAAGAGGACCCTGTTATGCCAATCATCAGTGCCAAAAGACAAATTACCCTGCCCGCTGAACAGTGCCGGTTAGCGGGACTGGCTCCGGGCGATGAATACGAAAGTTATATTGATAATCACGGGCATATTACGATTGTGAAAAAAACCAGAGGGGCTGCCAGAGGTTTTCTCAAAGATACCAAAAACGATAAACGATTCACCGATGAAACCTCAATGCAAACGGGCATTAACCCATGATCGCCATCGACACCAATGTACTGCTCCGTTATCTCCTGGATGATGACAAACAGCAGTCAACAAAGGCCGATAAGCTGATTAATGGCCAGCACACCGTTCTGCTTACCGATATTGTCCTGGTTGAAGCCCTGTGGACACTGCGGGGGAAAAAATACAACCTTGATAAAAGCCAGCTTATCGCCGTTATTCAACAGCTCTTTGCAGAACCCAATATCCGTTTTGAAGATGGCCAGACAGTATGGGGCGCACTGAACGATTATCGACTGGCTACACCGGTAAAAGTCGGTAGCAAACGAAAAACGGCTGACTTTCCTGATGCGCTGATTATCAATAAAGCAGCTTACTGTACAAAGCCTCCTCAAACGCTAGCGGGTGTGTACACCTTTGATAAGGCTGCTCAACAAATTGACGGCGCTTATGAGCCATGAGTTATGTGGGCATAGTTAACTGTGAATAGCCACATTCCCAATTCCCATTTAACCATTTCCACACAACTCAAGTCCGCCCGTATGTATCTTCAAACCGGACGATATCATCCTCACCCAGATACCCCCCACTCTGTACCTCAATTAGCTCAAGGTCGAACTTACCCGGGTTTTCCAACCGGTGCACCGCACCAATGGGAATATAGGTGGACTGATTCTCCGTCAGCAGAACCTCTTTACCCTCAACCTCCACCAGCGCCGTGCCTTTCACCACAATCCAGTGCTCTGCCCGGTGGTAGTGCTTCTGCAGCGACAGCCTGGCACCCGGCTTCACGGTAATATGTTTCACTTGAAAGCGCTCGCCCACATCAATCGAGTCATAAGCGCCCCATGGCCGGTATACCTTCCGGTGAAGATTCACCTCTGGCCGTCCTTCGGCCTTCAGTTGCTCTACCACCGTCTTTACCTCCTGCACCCGATCCTTATGGGCCACCAGGATAGCATCGTCACTTTCCACAACCACTAGGTCATCAACACCCACCGTCGCAATTAATTGTCTCTCACTGCGCACATAGGTATTACGGGTATCGTGCAGCAGGACATCACCCAGAACAGCATTACCCTGTTCATCCTTCTCAGAGAGATCCCCAAGAGAAGACCAGGCCCCCACATCAGACCAACCAGCATCCAGCGGAACCACAACGGCATCCGTCGTTTTTTCCATCACCGCATAATCAATGGAGTCATCCGGGCAGGCCTTGAATGCGTCTTCATCCAGACGAACAAAATCGAGATCCGGATTCTGCACCGCCATTGCCTGTTCACAGGCAGACAGAATATCCGGCCGAAACTGCTTCAGCGCCTCCAGATAGCGGGAGGCTTTGAACAGAAACATCCCGGAATTCCAATAATAATGACCAGAAGCATGATACCCCTGGGCCGTCTCCAGATCCGGCTTCTCAACAAACTCCTGAACCGCAAAAACCTGTTCTTCGCTTATCTTTTCTTTGAGGGCTTTGTGGTCTCTGTGGTTAAACGCTTTTATATAACCGTACCCCGTTTCAGCATGGGTAGGCACAACACCAAACGTCACCAGCTTACCGTCCATCGCCGCTGGCAACGCTACCTCAACCGCCCGATGAAAAGCATCAACATCCTGAATCACATGATCCGCAGCCAGCACCAACAAAAGTGGCTCATCTTCGTCCTCACCCTCAATCTTTCCTTTGTGATTCAAATTCTTTTGGCTTAACGCTTTCAAAGCAGCCAGAGCCACTGCCGGAGCAGTATTACGCCCCACCGGCTCCAGAATAATCGCCGACGCTTTTCGCTCCATTTGGCGCAGCTGCTCCGCCACCAGAAACCGGTGATCTTCATTGGCAATTACCAATGGTGCAGAAACAGAGTCCAGTCCATCCAACCTGGCCACCGTGTTCTGCAGCATGGATTGCTCATTGACCAACGGCAGAAACTGCTTAGGATTCAGTGCTCGGGACTGAGGCCAGAGGCGGCAGCCGGAGCCGCCTGCCATGATTACGGGGATAATGTTCATAACCTTGTAAATCGGCAATCCGACGAAAGAACTAACAGAAGCAGAGTAAAGTTCAGTGATTCCCGATTTACTTAGCCAGGTGGTTGACAATCTGAATGAGCGTTTCTTCTATTTTGTCAAAGCGTTTGCAGGTTTCACGCTGGTTTGCCGATATCTCGTTTCTCATTGCCTGCTGCTCATTTTTCATTCCCTTTAGCTCTTTCTTCATGCCCTCCTGTTCCTTTTGCATTGCCCTTTGCTCGTTCAGAATCAGGGAGACAACACCATGAGTTGCTTCAAAAATTTTGTTATTCTCACGAAAAGCATGCTCCAGAGCATCTTGTTTGGACTCAATATTTTTCACCCTGGCTTCCAGAGACATAATAACGACCCATGACTGCTTGTTGTTTGAGCCTTGAGCATAGCAAAGAATTTTGGTGCTACATCTGCCCCTGAGCTCACCGGCACGAAGTGATCTGTAGAACGTGTTATGTTTACAATTCCTGCAAGACCCTCGGCCTTCCCCAGATAACCACCGCGTTGCACTTCAAATCAGCTCAAGATCAAACTTGCCGAAAGCTTCCATACGACGGACTACGCCAATAGCTGCCAGGCCATCATCTTACTCACCGTGAAATAATGCAGCCCAAAACAAAAAGGAGAGCCAAAGCTCTCCATTATTTACTCAACGATACTGCCGCTCCATCCAATCCTGATAACTCCCATCCATCACCCCTCGCCACCAAACTTCATTATCGAGATACCAGTGCAGCGTCTTTCGAATACCCGTCTCAAAAGACTCAACCGGTTCATAACCCAGTTCACGACGAGACTTGGCTGCATCAATTGCATAGCGCCGATCATGCCCTGGCCGATCCTTCACAAAAGTAATCAGCTCTTCAGCAATACCATTAGCTGCTTTGGTCGCATTAGGGAAGCGAGAAGCCAGCTCAGCATCAGCCGAAAACGCTTCATTGACCAGCTGGCAAACAAGCTTAACAATATCGATATTCTGCCATTCATTATGACCACCGATATTGTAGTTCTCACCCACCATGCCTTTATTCAGCACCAGCTCAATGCCTCGGGCATGGTCTTCTACAAACAACCAGTCCCGCACTTGCTTACCATCGCCGTATATAGGCAAAGGCTTATCTTCCAGAATATTGGTAATCACCAGAGGTATGAGCTTTTCCGGAAAATGGTAGGGGCCATAATTGTTGGAACAGTTACTGATGGTTGTATTCAGGCCATACGTTTCCTGATAAGCCCGCACCAGATGGTCACTGGACGCTTTACTGGCGGCATAGGGTGAGTTCGGCGCATAAGCCGTTGTTTCGGTAAACGGTGGATCATTCTCCGCCAGAGTGCCATAAACCTCATCGGTAGACACATGGTGAAAACGATGATCTACCACACCACCATCCAGCCAAACCTGTTTGGCAGCCTTCAGCAAACTGTGGGTACCCATGATATTGGTTTCCAAAAATGCATCGGGCCCGGTAATGGAGCGGTCCACATGAGACTCTGCAGCAAAGTGGACAATCGTATCAACGGCATGGTGCTTAAGCAGCTCCACAATCAGATCGGTATGGAGAATATCACCGTGCACAAACTCAAAATTAGGAAGACCATTAACCGGCTCAAGGTTTGCCAGATTACCTGCATAGGTCAGGGCATCCAGCACCACCACTTTATGGTCGGGGTACTGGTTCAGCCAGTAATGAACAAAATTGGCACCAATAAAACCGGCACCACCAGTCACCAGAAGTGATTTCATAGAAAGTTCCAGAGGGGGAGTTAAAACGCAGAAATGGAGTTGACGCCTTAGCCAACCAGCTCAGCCAACATTTGTCGAAGCGCTACCCGCCAGTGCACTTGTGGCGCTTCCAACTCAGCCCAGGTAGAGGTTTTATCCAACACACTGTAGGCAGGCCGGGTAGCCGGAGTCGGGTAGTCAAGGGTCTGGATCGGCGTTATCTGAATCGCTTTATCCAGCAAGCCCAATTGTAACGCCTCTTCTTGAATGGCCACAGCAAAGTCATACCAGCTGGCCACACCGGCATCGGTGAAATGATGCACCGGCAACTGCACCGAGCCTTCCAGCAAACGGACAACACCATTCCATACACAACGTGCCAGGTGATTGGCCCAGGTTGGCGTCCCCACCTGGTCTGCTACTACCCCTAGCTGCTCTTTCTCCTGCATCAGGCGAAGCATGGTTTTTACGAAATTATTGCCATGGGCAGAATAGACCCAGGCAGTACGAATAATCAGACTGCGTTGTGGCAGCAATTCCCGAACATGGTTCTCTCCCTCTAGCTTGGTCTGGCCATAGACACTCAGGGGGTGAGGCTGGTCATCCGCATGATAAGGTGACGATTGGGCACCATCAAAGACAAAGTCGGTAGACACCTGAAGCATGGGAATATTATGGTCAGCACAAGCTCTGGCTAGCAGAGCGGCCCCGGTTGCGTTGACTGCCCGAGCGGTATCTACATCCAACTCAGCCTTATCAACAGCGGTATAGGCGGCGGCGTTAATCACCACCGCCGGTGATGCAGAAGCAAAGAAGGCCTGAATGGCCGCTTCATCAGTAATATCCAACTGCTGATAGTCTGTAAAAGACAGTTGGGCAAAATCCGGTGCAGTCCTACGCAACTCATAACCCAACTGGCCATCAGCGCCGGTGATTAATACATTCATCAAGGCTCATACACTCCATTGTTAAAACCTCCAGCATCTGCCAGGCATACACCCAACTGATCTTTTGCAGAAAGCTGTGGTGGCTCACCATTAACCAAAGGCCAGTCGATGCCTAACTCAGGGTCATCCCAGGCAATGCTCATTTCATAATCTGGCGCGTAATAATCAGTGCATTTATAAAGAAAATGCGCTGTCTCACTCACCACATAAAACCCATGGGCAAACCCTGCCGGTACCCAGAACATGCGCTTATTGTCACCAGACAGCAATAAACCGTAGCTTTGGCCATAGGTAGCGGAATCTTTACGAAGATCCACCGCCACATCGTACACTTCCCCATCAATCACACGCACCAACTTGCCCTGAGGGTGCTGCTTCTGGAAATGCAGACCACGCAAAATACCCCGTGCGGAATAACTGTGGTTATCCTGCACAAAATTGGAGGGCAGCTCAAACTCAGCAAACGTCCGGGCCTGAAAGGTTTCCATAAAATAACCACGTTCATCACCAAACACTTTTGGTTCAATAATCAACAGGTCTTGAATAGGCGTTTCGATAATATTCACAGCGGATTCACCTCAGTAATAACCTGCAACAGGTATTCCCCATAACCACTTTTGCGCAGTGGTACGGCAATATCCATCACCTGTTCGCTGGTGATCCAACCCTGTCGGAAGGCTATTTCTTCCGGGCAGGCAATTTTAAGGCCGGTGCGTTCTTCTACGGTTTGAATAAAACTGGCAGCATCGAGAAGACTACCGTGAGTACCGGTATCGAGCCAGCAGGTGCCACGGCTTAATTTTTCTACATAGAGTTCGCCACGTTGCAAATAGCAATCAATAACCGACGTAATTTCAAGCTCTCCACGGGCTGAGGGTTCAACATCCCGGGCAAACATGCTGACATTTTTATCAAAGAAATAAAGGCCGGTCACAGCATAAGGGGACGTTGGGTTTTCTGGCTTCTCTTCAATGGAGATTGCCTTGCCATTTCCATCAAATTCAACAACACCGTAAGCCGAAGGGTTCTTTACGTGGTAACAAAATACGGAGGCACCCTCTTTACGGCAATCGGCAGACTGCAGCATATTGACAAAATTAAACCCATAAAACAGGTTATCCCCCAGAATCATGGCGCACTCATGGCCATTAATAAAATCTGCACCGATGGTAAAGGCTTGGGCTAGTCCCTTAGGTTCTTCCTGTTCTGCATATTCAAAATGAATACCCCACTGATGCCCATCACCCAGCAGCTCTTTAAAGCGCGGTTGTTCTTCCGGAGTGGTGATAATCAGAATTTCACGAATACCCGCCAGCATCAGGGTGGAAATCGGGTAATAGATCATCGGCTTATCATAAACTGGCATCAGTTGTTTACTGACCGCCTGGGTTAATGGATAAAGACGGGTGCCAGAACCGCCAGCCAGAATAATTCCTTTTCGGGTGGTCGTATGTTTATGCATGAGGAGGGTTTAACCTAATAGAGGGAAAAGCAAACTGAAGGTTTGATTGAGCTTTGTGGGCACTGAAATGTGGAGGTGATTAATCAACTGCTACAGATAACATCAAGATACTGGTTAGCAACAATATCCCAGGTATAACGGCGTTGAGCAATCTCCAGCATAACGGAGCCAAGGTTACCGGAAGTTACACCCAGCTGTTCAACTGCAACAATCAACTCACCAGCATTATGAAAATAAATAGCCTTATCTTCCGTGGTGGCTCGGTTATAGTCACAGTCAAAAGCGATTACCGGTTTGGCAAAGTGCATAATCTCAACCAATGAAGGGTTTGTTCCCCCAGCAGAGTGACCATGAACATAATAACTGCAACGGGCACGGAGCTTGAATAACTGCTCTACATCGTAAATGGGGTCAATCAATTCGATATTTGGATAATCAGTGTATTGAAGCTTTAGTGATCGCCCATAGTCACTGATATTCCAGTTACCCACAAACTTAAGTGTTTTGCCAGACTGGGCAAACGCTTCCAGGGTAATATGAACATTATTTTCTGGCTCAATACGGCAGAGGGAAAAAGCGTACCCTTCATTAGGCTCAATTGCTAAACAGCTGGCAAAATCAGAAACGGCATGGTCACCGCCATAGGCGATCACCACTGAATCGGCGCCGTATTCCCGTTTGACATAATCAGCAATGGCCTGGTTATCGGCAATAACCACATCGGAATAACGCACTGCCAGCTTTTCCGAGAACTTAAGGAAGGACTTGGCCAAAGCATTCCACTTATCACGCTTCCACTCTAGACCATCAATATTGGTAATGATCTTACGTTTATAAAACAACCGGAGAAAAGGCAAGATAATACAGCCAGAAACGCCAAGCACTAACAGTGTATTGGATTTCCTGATAAAAACGGCGTGTAAGAATGAGCAGATATCATAGATGATACTACTGATGCCATTCGCATTAAATGGGAGGTAATGGAGAGTGGCATTTTTGTATGTTGTCTTCTTCTCTTTATAGGTTTTGGAAGAGCAGTAGACTTCAAAGTTGATTTCGTTACGTCGGTGATCAACCAGGTTTTCCGCCAGTGTTTCGAAGCCGCCATAGCAGGCTGGGAGGCCAACGGTTCCAATAATACTTACTTTAGACATATTAATCACGGGAGCACATCCAGGAAAAGATTGAAATCCACTTCTTCCCGGTAAATTGGCTTACGCTCATTTCCCGGCGAAGTCACATGGTACAGCACCTGCGTACTGGATTCGTAATGGCCTGCTCACTTAATATGCCCCCAAGTAATATCAAGAGAGCTATAAAAGTAGAACAGAACTAAGGGGCGTCAAGAATCAGGAACTGACCTCGGATTTCTGACCCCGGTTTTTCTCAGTTCGACAGATTGGCGAACTGGGCCATTTGATATTTAAGTTTCTGATTGAACGCGAAATTGCCAGACCGAAGAACTATTCGCCAAATATACGCAGTGCCATGACCTAGTCCGGTAAATGAGCAGAAGTGCTATATGATGCGACGATTAAATCGTAATATTCTTCCTAAATAACAGCTATTCGTCGTAACGACATTGTTTTTTAACTTACGATTTCTTCAAGTAAACTCGTCAGCCTAATCTCAAAAGATTCTACACTGTAGTTCTCCAAATATTTTACCCGATTGTTATTACTAATAGCTATTCTTAGCGATTCATTTTCAATTAACTTCAACAAAGCATGCGCTAGAGCTTTGTGATCATCTTTATTTACCAATATACCATTTTCATTTTGTTTGATTATTGAAGGGATAGCCCCCTCAAAAGTACTTATTATAGGCAACCCGCATGACATGGCCTCCAATAAAACTAAAGGATACGCTTCATACTTAGTTGGCAATACAAACACATCAGCAGTGTTAAAGAACTCTTTTCTAGAGTCTCCCCGAATCCCTGTTCGTACGCTCACAACGTCTGAAAGCTCATGCTCTAATAGATAATCAAAAAAAACATTTTTAAAATCTGGATCATGCCATTCCCCTACAAACTGGATAAAAATATTATGTTTGGTATTGGACTTTATATATGACAATGCCTTTAAGAGAACTAATGGGCCTTTAAATTCAAGCAGGTTCGAAAAGAAAAGAACCGTGATTGATGTGTTACATTTTAGGCCTCTAGCTCTATCCCGCCATTCAAAAAGGTTTTCCGCACCGTTACCTAAAAAATAAACATAGCGGTCATCAACCAATCCGGAAATATCTTCATATAACAGCGGTGACAAGTGAATCACCTTTGTGTTTTTAAAAACCAAAGAATAAATCACTTTATATAGCTTATTCTTACAGGCTTTCTTGTAACCTTGAACATGTAAATGAAGAATTATATTCGCGCAGAATATTTTCGACAGGATTACAAATATTGAATCCTTAAAGAAACCAATCCCAGGTAGGGACGGAGTAATATAAATCGCATCATAACGTTTTGTTATTAACTTAAAAAAAACATCACAAAAGATCTTTAAGAAAAATAATATTTTTCTTACGCCTGAGGTACCTATATCTTCGACGCTACGTGACGTTGATATGCTAACATGATCGATTAGAAATTTTTGACCAAGAACTTTGCTATCTTTTATAAAAGTATTTATTTTCGAAACGCCATGCATTGGCGGTGGAAGATGAAAAAGGAAAAGTATTTTTTTCATATTAAAATCAATAATCCATCAGCAATCCGCTAATAACACCAGAATATATTAATGCACTATATTCATTTCCATTTTCAAAGTGATAAATGAAACGACAAACCAAACTTAAAATGATCATTAAGCTAATATCAGAACATGCATTGAGTCTACTAGAGTAGTCATCGAGGATCTTTGAAAATCTATCACATTGTAAAAACCTTATAATATTGATAACAGAGTTACCTTTCACTATCAGAGGATCGATATAATAATTAATCAGATCAATAAAAGGCAATCCTGACGCATAAGAACTTTCAAAATCAAAAATATGTATTTTTCCATTGCAAGATTTGATATTCCATATTTTAAAATCATTATGGACGAACCCAAGTGGTACATTAATCTTAGTCACACTTAAGGACTCCAAATACGATTTTATATTTTCATAAAAATCCCGCTGTAAATTTAATTCACTAAGTTTCATGCTAAGCTTTTCAATAGTTGAGAGAAGTATTCTTGAATCATCTCGAGATAAGTTAAATAGTTCGATTAAACTTCTATTTATTGCCTTATATTCGTAAAAAGAATCATTTTTATATGATGATTCTTGTTCCATACTCATTCTGAATGAAACAATATTACTTGAGATTGATATATCTGATATACTGGAAGCAACGAAATTTGATATCCTGTCATTCATAATGACGTATGCCTTAATCTCGTTAATACAAGGATGTTGTGCATCATATATACCAAACTTACGATAGGTATTATTGCGTTCCTTTATAATCAATTTATGACCACAAGAGGAAAGAAACATAGGATATGAGCAAACATCGCTAGATTGAACATCAAAAGACAGGCTAATAAGAAATTTTATAATATCGCCTTCACTTAGCAAATTTCGGCTTTTTATAAACCCTAAATTCCTGAGTAGAATAAAGTAAGAACCCATAAAGAATTTATATATCTTACCTTTTAAACTCAATGGTTGATAAAAGGAAAGCGAATCAATTATGCACTTATTCGACTTCAAGCTAACAAAACAAACTGCGCTATTTTTTAGCGTCAACTTGTAGTACATTTTCACGCCCTTGTTTTTTAAAATAAAGTTTCGAATAAAATTTCGCCTTGGATTCCCAAGTTAAACTATTTAAAAGGTTTTCACGATTTAAATCACCAACTTCACGACACTTTTTACTGTCTTGATAAAAACCTTCAATGCGAGATGCCATAGAAGATACAATTTCTTTATATGGTTGATTAGGCTGAACTAACTGTAGTTCTTTATCTGTCGTGATAAATTGTTTTGCACCACCATGATCAAGTGCAACAATGGGCAATCCATATGTCATCGCCTCTAAATACACAAAACCGGCATTTTCCAAGGTTGGGTATAGAAAAAGATCACTCTTTTTCATATATTCAAAAACTTCTTCTTGTTCAATTTGCCCCTTAAAGTCGACAAAGTCAGCAACCCCCAACTTTATAGCAAGAGATTTTAACTCTTCTAAATCTGGGCCAGAACCAATTATTATAAGTCGACTATTAACTTTGTTGAAATTTAGAAAACTAGCAAAAGCTTCAATAGTCAGTTTGAAATTTTTTATGTAAATCAACCGGCCAACCGATACAATTAGAAAATCATTGTTTGGCTCACGAACATAATCTACTGCTCTAACATACTTCTCGCTTACAGCAATAGCAGGGGTATGGTAAAAGTTGTGCGAACCATTCAAATTCATTTTATTAAAAACGTCGTCATTTATGCCAATGATAAAGTCCGCTGAACGTTTACATCTGTGAAAATGGATGTCGAAGTTTCGAAAAATCGCCTGCAGTGTCATTCTTAATGATTCTATAAGTCGATTTTTTTTTTTGGGTATAAATTCTCTTGGTATTCTATCGTTACTACCTATCGCGCCCCAAATAAATATATTGTCATTCTTTTTCAACTTATACCAGAGGCTAGGGAGCCAGTCATTTACAAATGTCACATGGTGTATAACATCAAAATCAAGTCCCTGCGCTTTGACATGCCTGACAGCACCATACATCCACATATAGTAATACGTACGAACACCACGCTGACCTCTTTTCCAAAATGTAAATTTTTTTGGGAGTTCATAATAAATGAACTTTATGTTTGTTGGTATACCCTCTTGGTTGTTGATAGAAATTTGATTATTTTTCTTTGTCACTACATAAATAGTGCTCTCTTTATTTTCATTTGCTATATGCACTACAGTTTGCCAACCAACTTCTGGTTCGCTACCTTTATTTGGTTCACAAGCATATGCAGCAATCAGGATATTCTTCAATTCAAGTGCCTTTCTTTCATCTGATCTAAGATATGTGTTCTAACTGTTTTCACTACTTTGTCTAGTGAAGAGTTAGCTTCAACTAGATAATAATCGTTATTTTTTGCCAATTTTTTGTAGCCGTAGACTTGTGTTGAAAGGTTGGCCAATTCAACTTCTTGTTTTCTTGCATAAATTACTTCGGGCGGAGCAACTAAAACGAAGCTAATGTTTGGCTTAGGTATTAACCAACCAGCTAATCGTAACAGTATGTCACTTGCACCATAACGATATCTTATTTGGTCTACAAAAATATCAAAGTAATAGCGATCAAAAATGATCATATAACTCTTCACCCTCAAGGGTGAAATATTTTTCAACCATCCCAGATTATATTGCAATACGAAATAAAAAAGCTTAACGACTGACTTGGTATAAGAATATTTTCCCATCAAATGAGGAGTAGAGCTATTTCCTTCAGTTGTGTTTCGAGCATGCAAAGGCTTGAAATGAAAATATTGTGTCTGACGAAACGGCATTTGGCTTCGTATAATTTTTTCTATTACTGTTGACTTACCTACCCCGTCGCAACCGTAGAAGGCAATAGTTATACCAGTTGGCTTCAATATTCGAGAAATAATTCTTTTAATCTCGCCTAATAAGTAGAATCTAGCTGTAATTTTCCTTTGATTTATTTTATCCTTTAGCACATCTATATTATCTACTAGTAAATCAGTGTCTTTGTTAGCAAAGATAGATTCAAGCAAGCTAGCGTCTTCCCCGAAGATACGCTGTAACTCTGCAGATGCTTTCGAATTTTCAAATAACAAACTACCGAATTTTTCTAATACTTCCTTACTGAAATTATTTTTTCTGATACATTTATCAAAATAGGTTATAAGTTCGTGAGCAGGAGATAATATTTTAAATCCGCGATAATTTTTCGTATTTTTTAGTAGTTCACTTGTACTATAAATATACTTACCATTAGAAGAAACTTCTGCATAAAAATCCAAATGTAACATTTGATTTTGACTATGTGAGTATAAAAACACATCCATAGCCCAAACATCATGATGTAAAATTTGAACAATTGAGAAGTTATTTTCTTTGCACATATCATGAATAATATTTCTTAGATTTCCAAATGACACGCGCTCAATTAATATATCTACGTCTTTCGCAGTATCATATATATTCTCCAGCTCTTCATATCCATTAAGTACTGCATATTCGATATTATTTTCTTCAAAAAAACTAAATACTTCTTTATACATTAAACAATCTTATTTTATCAAAGAATCAAGAAAGGTGTCATATTTACTAGAAAACAATTTTGTAGAAAATTTACTTTCTACATAAGTTTTACTATGTTGTTTTAAAACTTCTAACTTATCTGACCCACAGAGTTCGACAATCTTATCTACCCATAACGTGCTATCACAAGCTATTGAAAATGAAGATACGTTATTGGTCAATTCAGGAAGTGCACCTTTATCTGATGTAATCACGCAGTTTTCACAATACATTCCTTCAATGACGGCTACACCAAATCCTTCTTTTAAGGATGGATGTAAATATATATCGCTTGCATTAAGATAACCGCCAACATTGTCAGTGGCGCCGACCAATACCACATCATTTCCTAAGCCCAACATCGCAATTTTATCTTGCAATATGCTTTTCATTGGGCCAGCACCCAAAATATAAAGTCGAGTATCAAGGTGATGTTTACTTTTTAAATCCTTAATAATGGGCAAAAGGAAGTCGATATTTTTCCAGTCAATGAGTGAGCCAGTGGTACTCATTGTCAAAAAATTTTCACTTTTAATCTTGTATTTTTCCAAAGGAAGATCTGTACCATTATATATTACTCTAGACTCGACGTTCTTTAGCATTGGAAATTGAATAAGCTTTTCTTTCTTGATATATTCAGAAACATAGATTACGGCATCTAATTTTTTATATGAGAAGCTTTCAAGGACAATTCTTTTTAATCTAGAAGGTGCGAACGGGCCGACGAAGGGCACAACAATTTTTATATTTTGGCATAGCACTTTCAATATCGAACCAATAAACTCTCCATAAGAGTAATGACAAACCACTACATCAATATTCTTTGCATCAATTAATCTTTTAAGTTTATATATAACTAAAAATACATTTCTACCACCATCAATTTGAACTACGTCTGCACCATTAGCCCTATATAATTTAGCGTTTTCTGAACTACCAAGTGTCCATGTAAAAACTGTACTATTAGCAGAACTCTCACCGACTAAATCGAGTATTTTCTTTGGTGTACCCGTTTTGATATTCAATGTAGCGAGTAGATACAGAACATTCATATTCAAACCCTTTTAATCTTCTTCCCTGAATGCGTAAATAAAAATAATGCCAACACAATGGACATAGGAATAATCCCATGGCGATAGCTAAGTACCGACCATGTATAATTGACAAGGAAAAACTGAACTAGAAAAAAACCCATCACTCGAGTATCTTTTTGTTTAACTAGCAAACCTACGTAATATACAATACAGATTAGATATATTCCTGTACCAAAAAAACCAAACTTGGTCAAAAGATCAACATAACCAGAGTCAATTACAGCAAGAGAATTCATCAAGTAACTTCCTTGCACTCGCCCCACAAAACTATCCATCACATAAGATGACGGATGTAGAAAGCCATAACCCCATAAAGGGTTCTTGTTAATAGCCTCCCATCTAAATTCATTATAAATCGTTCTTGTGCGCTGAGATAAATCTTCTTGCCTAAGTACTTCTGATATTTTTGTCCATAACTGGCTTGAAAAATTTGGATGTAATAATTCTACTAGACATATCAATGTAATCAATAACAGTAAAGTTATAAAAAGATGAGCACCTTTAGAGTATTTCCCACTCTTAAATAAAAGACTAAAATAAGCAAAAGCAAGTGTAGTTAATGTAATTGATGTGTAATTGCTAAATATCAACCCAATAATCATTATGGTAAATGCTATTGTTATTTTAGTTTGTTTGAGGTTCCCCTTGCTTAACAAATAAAATATTGCAAGACTTATGTAAGTAGGAAAGTATGTTCTAGCGGCAATAGTCCCACTTTCATATATAACCAAATACTTTGTCGGAGCAATAGTGAATAAAGCAAACACTACATAGACAAATGAAAAATAAATTGCGACACCACATAAAAACTTAAATACCAAATCTCGGTCAATCGTATCTACATTTGCGGCCATATAAAACAATAAAATTATTGACAAGTAGTCTTTTGAACCAATAATTGAATATGTAAATGACTGATAACCAAGTGCAACTGGATAAATTAACCCATAGAAAAGTAATAATATTGCCACTAAATATAAACCGGTTAACTTGCTGGGAAGTCTTCTATACGCACCAGTTAATATAATCGAAACCATCAAAATCATGTGTAGAGTGAAGTAGCCAATATCTAGACCACCTATAATCAAGTCACCCAGGTCATAAAAACCAAGCACCTTAGTGGAAAATAATAAATATATTATAACTGCATAAGTGGGATTAACAATAGACCAGTATAGAAACATGCATGAAATAAATAGTATTTGCAACTCATCCATAACTATATATATTCCGCCGATAAAACATGATAGATATTAGAAAGGAAGTTAATACATTAATTATGAAGTACCAAATGGAAAAATTAACATCGGACAGAGTATTACTTATAAATAAAACAAACATCATCATAATTGATGACATTTTTATCATCACATAATCTTTTAAATTTGAGGTTGCAATAATGTATCTACTGAATGGCTCAGAAACACCATTACAACAGAAACCAAAAACCAGAAAAAATATTATGGTATCGATTGAGTTATAAACTTCGGATAAAGAAAAATATTTAACAATATAACATCGCGTAAAATAGTAAAATACCATTCCTAGAACATACATCATTAGCGAACCAATAAATATCTTAAGGACTGCATTTTTACTTACAGACTTTGGCTCTCTAATTGCTAAAGAGTATATAGGGAGAGATAAGCTAGTTATAATGCTATTAGCAACCTGAGCTAACCTTGAAGAAACGTCCCAGATTACAAAACCAGTTGTTCCAAAACATGTTAGAAATAACGCTCTCGATAACGGATGAAAACCCGAAACACTCAAGCCCATAAAATAATATTTTAAAAGTACATTTCGCTCTCTAAAAACATCGACAAACGGTTGTCTGTTGATATTTTTTAATTCTATTTTACCTAATTTGCAAACCAAGTAAATTGATCCACTGATAACAGAAAAAAAATGAGCCAAAAACAGATGCCTAACATCAAGGCTAATTAAGCTGATAAAAAACAAATACACCAACATACTAAATGAATTGATGAAGGCATAGGTTTGTATTTCTTTAAAGAGTAAATTATATTCTAGAATTGATTTTAAAAGTGTGTTGATCGACATCAACAGCAAAACAGTTATAGATACAACATAGTAGGCATAGTGTTCATTATTAAACTCAAATAGCATGCTTAACAAAAAAAGTAGTACGCAAGTACTTAAAACATTTATCAAAGACAATGTTAATATATAAACAATATTATATTCTATACCATGATTCCCTGCCTTTTTTACAATATACTTTGCTACGCCTGATTCAAAACAAACAGTCAACCCAGTTATGACTGTAATGGACATAACCATCCCGTACTTTTCAGGTCCTAGATGTGTTATAAGTAACGGAACGAGAGTTAACGATCCAATTATGGAAAATAGCAGACGAGAATTACTACTTAAGAATGACTCTTTTATTTTCTTTCTGAGAACTGACAAGCTTGAGACCTACTGCCATGTATTAGTAAAGAGATTCATACATATTCGTTATGATATCCCAAGTGTATTTTTTCTTTGCAATACTTTTCATTTTGTGACCATTATCAACTGAACCCTTAGCGATCCTAAGAAGCCGGGCACTAAAAAGCTGGGGTCAAGTCTTGAATCTTGAACACCCAATGCCTATCTTTTTAAACTTAGGCTTTCTTCAAGCTCACCGGCCAATAGCCAAATAAGTAAATTCATTCCGCTTCATCAATTCAGGGTCAAACAAATTTCTCCCGTCAAAAATCACTACTTCATTTAGCAATTCTTTCATCAACTCAAAATCGGGCGCCCAAAACTGTTTCCATTCAGTACAAATCACCAAAGCATCCGCCCCTTGCAACGCCGACTGCCGGGTACCACACAGCTGCAGATCGTTCCGCACACCATAAATACGCTGAGTTTCTTCCATAGCTTCCGGATCAAATGCCTGCACTTTAGCACCAGCCTGCCACAGTGCCTCCATCAATACCCGACTGGGCGCATCACGCATATCGTCAGTATTGGGTTTGAAAGAAAGTCCCCAGAGTGCAAAGGTCTTACCAGCCAAATCACCTTTATAATGAGCCGAGATTTTGTTGAACAGCACCTGCTTCTGCTGAGCATTACGATCTTCAACAGCTCTTAATATCAGGGGCTCAAAATCAATCTCTTCTGCGGTACGCTTTAGTGCCTGCACATCTTTCGGGAAGCAAGAACCACCATAACCACAACCGGGGTAAATAAAGTGGTAACCAATCCGAGGGTCTGACCCAATACCCTGGCGAACCATTTCAATATCAGCGCCTAACCGTTCTGCCAACCCGGCCATTTCATTCATAAAGCTGATCTTGGTGGCCAGCATGCAGTTGGCGGCGTATTTGGTCAGCTCGGCACTGCGCACATCCATAAAAATGATACGGTCATGGTTGCGATTAAACGGTGCATAGAGTTCGTGCATCACATCTTTTACTTCATCGCTGTCGGTACCGATCACGATTCGGTCAGGCTTCATGCAGTCGTTAACGGCAGCGCCTTCTTTCAGGAATTCGGGGTTTGAACACACATGAAAGCCAAGCTCCGCATTACGGGCAGTTAATACTTCTGTGACTTTGGCTTTTACCTTATCGCCCGTTCCCACCGGTACGGTGGATTTATTGATAATGATTTTATCACTGCTCATATGGGTGGCGATGGTTTCTGCCACGGCCAGTACGTATTTCAGATCGGCCGAGCCGTCCTCATCCGGTGGTGTGCCTACCGCAATAAACTGCAGTTTACCGTGTTCAACACCTTCTGCGGCGTTGGTGGTAAATTGCAGCCGACCGGATTCGAAGTTTCCTTTGACCAGTGTCTCCAGGCCGGGTTCGTAAATGGGGATGATACCGTTCTTCAGGTTGTCGACTTTCTGCTGGTCGATATCAACACACATAACATCGTGGCCGACTTCTGCCAGAACGGCAGCTTGAACCAAGCCTACATAGCCAATACCGAAAACGGTGACTCTCATTTATTAGTCCTTAGGAAGATCAGATGAAAAGACTTTTTCACCACAGTACCCAAAGGGCATAAAAGGCACAGAGAACACAGAGGGAAGGCTTTTAATTTAAAAAACTCTGTGTCCTCTGCGCCTCTGTGGTGAACAATCATGTAAATTTCAGGAAGGAACCCGCTCACCATGTACTTTCTGCAACAGGTGGCTGAGTTTGAACCCATGCTGAACCCCCTGAAAATAAAAAGCAAACAGCAAAATAAACAAACCAAACTGTAACCAGGCCGGTGTTTCAAGATGGTTCAACAATATACCCATGCCGTTAATCAGTGCCGCAATGGCCAGCATAATCACCAGCGTCTGCCTTGGGCTGAAACCGGCATGCATAAAAATATGGTGCGCATGGGTACGATCCGGCTTAAAGGGGTTCATCCCTTTTTTCACCCGCCGCAATACGGTAGAAACCATATCGATCAGCGGCAGGCCCAGAAAATACAATCCGGTGACGGCTTCAAACCTTGGCCCACGGGTGGCAGTCGCCTGTGTGCAATAGGCGATCAGCATTATCAGGGTAAAGCCAATCATCATGCTGCCTGCATCGCCCATAAATACTTTTTGCAAACGTGACGTCAGCTGTAAATTAAATACCTGAAAGGCCAGAATCGCTGCAATAAACACGATAATGAAAATCTGCAGCCGGGTATTAAAGTCCAGAGCAATCAGGATGGAAGTCAGCGCAATAATTGAGATGCCGGAGCTGAGGCCGTCTATCCCATCAATCATATTCATGCAGTTAACAATGCCAAAAGCCGCAATCAGGGTGAATGGCACTGCGATCCATAATGGCAGGATAATGACTCCAAACCCCAGCAGGTTCCCAAGGTTGGTAAAAATGGTGCCACCAAAATACATCATCATACCAGTGGCTATAAAGGTGGCCAGTATGCGTAGCCGAACGCTCAGGTTAAACCGGTCATCAAACACACCCACGACCGTCAGCAGGCCAGCCGCAGCATAATAAGCAGCCAGGGTTGTACTGCCCGCAAAAAAGAATATTCCGATAATCAACAATGTCAGGTAAATCACCAACCCACCAATTAATGGCACTGCATTCTCATGGTGTTTACGTTCATCGGGTTTATCCACCAGCCCCATTTTTCGGGAAACCGGCTTCAGTAACTTTATAAGAGCAAAGGACAGCACAAAGGCAAAAACGGCTTTAACTATTGCGAGTTCCATTTATAGTTTTCTACTGGATGGGAGTTCAAAAAAGACGATCTGATGTTCAACACACAACGCATTTACGGTCAGGTGCATTAACACAGCCTGAGCACAAGCCTTAGTGTATCGATGTATTGACGAATAACGCTTAAAGCCTGGCTCGCATTAAAACACAAGCCCTTCCCCACGCTACCGCCCGTCGATTTAGGGGTTTATACCGAAACAACCAGACTTAAATTGTGATAACAACATCCGCAACAGCGGTACTACACACGACTGATACAACCAACCACTACAATCATGCTCAACCCAGCCACTACCCGCTCCATAACCATGGAGAAGCAAACAATTTTCGAATGGAAAGCAAACGGCAGAAGGCTTGTAAATGCCTGACTGTAAAAGGAGAACCAATGATTGGTCTGTGTAAACTAAACGACAGTATAGTGTATAAAAAGCGTCTGAATTATTCGTAATTTTACGGAACCGTGTCACACTTTACGCACAGCTTCAGCTTGATAGAGGCGTTGCCAGAGAAGAGCTTTCGAAACTCACTTAACCTCAAAATTAACGATCATTTTCTGTAAATAGCATTCTTATTTCAGCGCTATTTTTTTATTAGACGATGTTCTTATATTAATTAGAAAACGAGTAATCCATGGTAATTTAGCCAGGCTGAGTAAGGAGACTGCACAGGTCTAGAAAAGCTTTTTTGGAACCACAAAGAGCCGATGAATACTCCCTGCAACACCGACACTTCCGCCATCATTGCGGTCGCACGAAGCTCATAAAGGAAAAGAAAAGTTTGGCGTGTGCTCAACGCTCAACATAAGAACAACCAGAAAAATTTTGGAAAACCGGGGTCAGGTTTTCCTTTTTGCACCCCCAACCCTATTACTTAAAAGGATTAAGCACATTGGCCCCGGTTCCGGCAAAGTCGTCTGTATTTCTGGTGACAACCACTAAATCATAGGTAATGGCTGTTGCGGCTATTTGTTTATCTATTGCATTTTCATAATGCGGCACCCTGAGCTTGCCCCAAACCTGTGCGTCGGTAGCGCCAAAATCAAGAATTCTGCTTTGGTACTCGTCTATCAGTGTATTAAGCCAGGTTTCGAGTTGTTTTGCCTGAATGTGGTCACCACGATAACGAATTTTTTCAACTCCTCGTCGTAACTCTCCTACCGTGATAACACTCAGAAAAAGGAGTGATGCTTGCTGCTCTGCTGTTTTAAAAAACGACTGAACACCCGGGTTTGCTTTTTTCTTCTTCCGTAACTCGCTGACGACATTGGTATCAATTAAATACATCACGATCGCCTGCATTATCATTAATACGCTCAAAATCACTGTCATCACCGACATCTGGAATACTTTTTAAAGCCTGGGCAAAGCTTTTCTTTACGGGCCCCAGCAAGGCAGATTCTAAAATTAGCCGATGCTCTGCTTCAGCGCTTCGCCCATGTTTGCCAGCACGCGCTTTGAGTGCATCGACTATGTTATCGTCAATATTACGCACAATTAGGTTGGCCATTTGTTTTTCCTGCAATCAAGGCTATATAAAATGATAGCATTGATATCATATACAGCAAGAAAAACCTATCTCAACAGAAGCCACAGCCAAGCTCTCCACGGGGGACAGTGGGAACGAGGAGAATACGAAATGCTGGCACCACAAAGAGCCGATGAATACTCCCTGCTACACCGGCACTTCCGCCATCATTGCGGTCGGTCTGTTAATGTTCCATACAAAACAGACACTTCCACCATCCATGGTGGTCGCACAAAGAGCACGAAAAAAGACTTTTCTTTTCCTTTGTGATCTTAGTGGTTTAAAGGCTTGTGCTGCTTTTTTTGCGACAACCTGATTACCGAAGGCTCAAGGAAATGTATTAGATGCCGTAACGCCGAGCGTATTCACGAACCCTTTCCGCAATATCCAGCAATACCGGCGTGGCCTGAAGCGTTTCTGGAAAAATTATGCTCAGGGCTTCTGGCTGGTATTCGTGGGCAATACTGTTACGCAGCTCGCGTATCTCAATAAACTGTTGCGCATCATCAATCAGACCTTTTTTTTCTGCACGGTTTATGCGGTCTCTCACCGTTCCAACATCATCCAGGTCGATGCTATCAATCAGTCGGAAGATTTTCTGCAGCAGAATATCGTTAAAACGAGCAAAGCGGGCAGTGAGTGATTCGAACTTTTCCAGCGCTTCCTGTTCCGGCATTTGACCTTCAATCATGGGCAACACCCGGCAACGCTCATATGACCAGAGTAACAGCGCCTCCATCTGCGCCATATTCTCCAGCTGCTGCTCCAGTAATTGGAGCCGGTCTTTGTTTTTGCTACCTGCCTGAGACTTTGTCATGGGGAGCTCATATGCCTGATTTTTTGCCTATCTCTATGATCGTTCAACTTAGGTTCTGTTGACATAAGGTTCCTTTCTCAGCAGAAACTAAAGCTGAACACCCTCTGCCAGCGCTATTCTGGTAAATGGATCAGTATCGTCGCCAGCAATGACCAGATCAATTTTCTGCTCACCTATCAGATCATACAGCGCCAGCCGAATCCGGGTTCTGTCTTTCAGGCCCAGTGTTTTCGAAATAATAAGCAGGTCAATATCCCCCCCCTTTGCTTCGTTATTGGCTCGGGAGCCAAATAGCCATATTTGCGCCTCAGAGTCGGCCTGATATATGACGGTTCTGATCGCCTCCTGCTCTTTCAGAGTGAGTCTCAATGCTATTAAACCCTGGTTAGACAATGGATTTATTGTACATGGTTTTCTGGCTCAGGAGCGAGCATAGAGACCAATGCATTTCCACCCAGAGCGAGGTTGTAGCAAAAAAGAAGCACAAGCCTTTGAACCACAAAGATCACAAAGAGCACGAAGAAAGACTTTTCTTTTCCTTTGTGGGCTTTGTGATCTTAGTGGTTCAAAGCAAAAAATCAGGCAGTACCCGAGTAATAGCCGGTAGCGTCGTAATACCCCTGGTTATAACCGTAGGTATCTTTGGCTTTAGGGTCGATTTTGTTCAGCACGGCACCGGTAACTGGCGCCCTGGCCTGCAGCAGGCGACCCACAGCAGCCTGTACGGCATTAGCCTGCATGCGCCCGGCTTCCACCACATAGACCAGACCATCGCAATGGCGGGAGACCATCAGCACATCGCTGACATTCTGCACCGGTGGGCAGTCCAGCACCACATAGTCGTACTGTTCCCGCAGTTGTTTCAGCAATGCAGAGAACCGCTCTGAAGAGAGCAACTCCTGGGGGTTGGGTGGCACCTGCCCACAGGGGATGATATCAATCCCTTCCAGCTTATGAACCGCATCGTTCAATCCGGCGGTATCGGCCAGCAGGTTAGCCAGCCCGGCTGAGCCACCTTTAATGTGGAAGTTTTTACCCACCACCGGGCGGCGCAGGTCGCAATCCACCAGCAAGGTTTTACCCAGCTGACCAAGCGCCAGGGCCAGGTTGGAGGCGGTGGACGATTTACCTTCACCAGGCACCGTGGAGGTAACGGCAAACAACCGGTGCTGCTGATCCATGGCGGTTAAGTTTACACTGGTGCGAATGGTGCGTACCGCCTCACCAAAGCCTGGCTGACCTTTGTCATTAAACAGGTTAAAGACATGGTCCAGCAGTTTTTTGTCGGTCAGTTTCGGCAGTACACCCAACACCGGCAGGTTGAGTTTTTCTTCCACATCCCTGGTGGTACGAATGGTGTTGTTAAGCATCTCCAGCAGGAAGGCGATACCGCAGGAGACCATGAGCCCAAGTAACGCTGCGATACCAACAATCAGTTTCTTCTTGGGCTTCACCGGAACCTGAGGTGTAAACGCCTGGTCCACAATACGGGCATTGGCGGTTTGCAGGTCACTGGTGGCCGAGGTTTCCTGAATGCGTTTAAAGAAGGCATCATACAGGTCTTTGTTGGTCTGCACTTCCCGCTCAAGGGCACGCAGGCGGAACTGCTTTCGGTTAATGTCCTGAACTTTCTTCTTCACATTCTCCACAGCAATCTGCAGACTTTTTTCGTTGGCCTTGTCTATTTCGTAGTCCCGCTCCACACCATCCACAATGTTTCGAATCTGTATATTGAGGTTCTCGCGAATACTCTCCAGTTCCGACTGGGCAGAGATCATGCTCGGGTGCTTCGGGCCATAACGGCGGGACATGTCCAGCACCTGCCGCTCCAGCTTGGATTCGTCCTGTTTCAGATCCTGAATTAACGGGTGCTGCAAAACGGCCTGCAGGGACTGGTTATCACCCTGCTTCATCTCCCCGGAGCGTATCCGCTTATAGATGTTCTCAGAGACCGCCAGTTTGTTACGCACCTGTACCAGCGATTCGGTCAGCGCTTTCAGCTCATTGCTGGAAACGGTCAACACGCCTTCCAGGTCAATCAGCTGCTCTTCTTCCCGGTAGTCCTGGAGTTCTTGTTCGGCAATTTTCAACTTTTCTGAGAGCTCTCCCAGCCGCCCCTGCATCCAGTCAGTGGCATTCAGCGTCAGAGAGAGCTTCGATTCCATGTAGGATTCGATGTAGGCATTGGCAATGGCATTGGCAATTCTGGCAGCCAGCTGCGGGCTTTCAGACTGGGCATGAATTTTAACGATTTGGGTTTTGCGCACCGGCTCAATGCTGACATGTGCACTCAGCACATTAATCGTATCTCGCATAACCGTGGCCGGGTCTACCTCTGCCTCAGGCTCTTTAAGGCCAAGCCAGTCACGCCAGTCCAGCAGGCCTGCGTACCAGGGAGCCTCCTGCAAGCGGGTATTAAACTCCGGGTTGTTCAACAAATTAAGTTTGTTGACCACCTTTTCCAGCACACCGCGGGATTTCAAGACTTCAAACTGGGTGTTCAGGTAGCTGTCGTTCCCACCTTCAATGCCGTAGATCTCTTCAATGGAGACAACCTTAGCCTGCTCCTGTTCAATCTGCAGGACGGAGGTTGCCTGGTAAATCGGCGTCATGGAGAAGACCACCAGAATGGCGATCAGCGTTACCGCAGCGGTAAATCCAAGAATCGCCCAGCGGTGGTTATTCAGCACATGGAAGATCTGACGAAGGTCAATGATATCTTCGTCCTGTGGATTCCGGGTCTGAGCAGGGGCTGAGCCGGCGTGTCTGGTTTCTGTGTTCATAGCGGTTCAAATTCGAGGGAGCGAAGAGTAAAAGATTCTCACCACAAAGGCACAAAGGGCACAAAGAAGAGCAAAGACAACGCTCTTACCAAAAAACGCTTTTCCTCTGTGTTCTTTGTGCCTTTGTGGTGCAAAAAAGCATGTCTACTAGAAGAAGCTTTCGTTAATGACGATGATGTCACCGGGCAGAACGGAGTCATTCAACGACAGCTCTCGCTCAGATGGCCGGCCATTCTCTTCCCGGGTGACCATAATGCCTTTTTTGGAGGCACGTTGAGTAAACCCACCCGCCAGGGCCACGGCCTTTTCCAGGGTCAGGCCCGGTTCAAATGAGAAGCCACCGGGAGACTTCACTTCACCACTCACAAAGAATTTACGGTACTCTTTGATTGAGACACTCACGCGCGGGTCAATAAAGTAACCGGCCTTCAGCTTTCTGGTAATGAGTGCTTCCAACTGGCCTACGGTTAAGCCTTTTGCTTTAAACTCGCCGAGGAACGGATAAGAAATAGTGCCAGCATCGGTGAGGATCAGCTCTTTTTCCATATCCTTTTCACCAAAGACCGAAATACTGATTTTATCACCAGCACCCAACTCGTAACGTGAGAGGCTCATGCTTTCAGCCGCATGTGCAGCAACGCCCTGAGTCAATACCACGAGGAGGGATATAAACGTCAATAATCGTATGAATGTTGATGGATGAATGGATTTCATCATTAATGACCCGATTGAAAACTCTGGAAGGAACTGCTCGCTGCCCGGAAATCATGACTACCGGCAAATTAACGGAAACCCATACCTGTCGCCTTTGAAGCTGCTACTTTGTTGGCTGCATTTGCTCACCCCGATCACCTACTGATTGTAGGCTCACGGGGCTTCACTCCTTTGCCGCCGCGTAGCAACTCCAAATCCTTTGGGTATATAGATAGGAGGGCATGAAAAAACAGGCGGGATTTTACACCAGCCTGTCTGTGATACAAACACCTGTCCTCTCTATTTTATTGGAGAGAAGTGCTGTGTTTAGAGCGCGATGGTTCCTGTCAGCAGGTAAGCGCCACGCTTGTAGCTGTCTGCGCCACCATTAACCACCTTGTTACTTTCATCACGGTCAGTGTAGTCATAGGCAAGAGAGACAGTGGCGTTACGCATCACATTCCAGTCAACCGACAGACCAAAGCCGTTGATGGTCCGGTCTTTCTGTACGACACCAGAAGCGTTCTCAATATCTTCTTTGGTGAAGCGGTAGTTAGCATTGGTGGCAATTTTAGCCGTCCACTTGTGATTCCAGTTCAGGGAGTAGGTAGAACCATCAGTAAACAGCGGGTTGACTGCATTTGGGTCTTCAGAGTCAAAGCCGTAGTCTTTGCTGGTACTCAACTGGAATACAGAGTGGTCAACCGGCATGTAGCTGACGCCCACTTCCCAGCCAGTGGAGCTATTTGAATCAACATTGGCGATTTTGCTGTCACGCTCACGACGACCCACCTTCGCATAACCCGAGGTCTTGCCAGTCGCCTCCCAGTTCAGACCAACCAGGTAACTGGTGACGTCGTAGCCGTCTTTACCGGCATCGGTGTAATCCAGGTCACGCTGCTTGATTTCAACCAGGGCATCGGTCTTTGGCATAAAACGGTAATACGCCGTTGCGCCGTACTCAGAGTTCTTACGGTTGTTACCTTCAGGAGTACCATTGGTGTCCTGGTATTTCTGCTTGTTGTAGTTACCAAACAGATCAACCCGGAACATCGCCTCCATGGAGCCGAAGCCGTACTTAAGACCACCTTTGGTGCGGGTATACTCTGGCGCTTCTTTATCGATTGCGCCATTAACTGTAGAACCGGCATCGTGGTAGCGACCAAAATCAAAGTCCACATCCAGACGGTTGCGGCTGTTGATGTCTTCGTGGATCTTACCGGTTACACCGTAATCAATGTAGTTTGCGTCGGATTCGCTGCTGAAAGAGGTGTTCTTTGCAGCCAGTGTGGCTTCGTAGGTACTCAGACCTTTTTGCGCGCGAAAGGCAGCGGAAGCGTCCAGCTTATACACGGCAGAACCTTTGTCAGCCAGCTCGCCTTCACCTTCACGGTAGACGTTATCATCATACCCAATCCCCAGTGTTGCCATCGGGGTCATTTCCACCGGCCCGAGATTGATATGACCGGCATCTTCTACCGCTGCTACAGCACTCAGACTATAACCCGCTAAAGCAATGGCTACTGCCAGCTGGTTAACATTCAGCCCTTTCATCAATATTACCCTGTTGTCTTTTAACGACCGCCGATAGTGGCATTTGTAAAATAAAGTCAGGTCGTACAGCGTGGCACTAACGGCCAGACAGTACTTTTCACAGTATCAGGGCTTAGAACGAAACCAGCCAACCATACGACACGGATTGTATTATAAAGATCATGTCAATATAATTTCCAGTTGGTTATTGTACGTTTTTACTTACTTCGGAAAATACGGCAAACCAGTTTCCTATTCAGGGCAATACTGGTCAGGGCAATACTGTTTTAATCCGGATATTTCATAAGCTGCTTTATTCTCACTCGTGCCACACTCCTGATGAACAACCTGTTCCCAGCTGACAGCGAATGAGTGATAAGGTGTCCATGAATTATGCATTATCATGGTTATAGAGTTCCCCGCGGTATGGCCTGCTCCTGACTCGATTTAAATCGAAAGGATATTCATGAAAAAACAATTTGTTGCAGCCACCGTACTGGCGCTGTCAGCAATGACAGGGGTTGCCCGGGCGGATCTGGCCACTGACCTCACTCAAATGCCTGCTGCCGATGCCCTGGCAAAGGCGGTGCAAACTCAGGGAGTTTCCATTGAATCCCTGATCGCTGACGCGGCTGGCCAGCTTGAAAAAAGCCCACAGCTGTTAAACGCCCTGATCAGCGCTGCAGTTAATGCCTACCCTGAACAGGCGGCACAAATCGTTTATGCTGCAGTGAGTGCCGTACCTTCCCAAAAGGCAAGCATTACCAAAACAGCCACTGCTCAGCTGGCCGACAACCCTGCCGCACAGGCTGCCGTTCAACAGGCCGCTGACTCTGCTGAACAGCAGCAGGTTGTTAAAGGTGGTGATACCACCAACACTCAGGGTGAGCCCGAAACTGAGACTGAAGCGGAACAGACTGAAACTACCGCCCCCGCTCAGCCACCAGCTGCAACGACGCCACCGCCTCCACCACCACCTCCTTCTAACGGTGGTTCTAACGACAAGCCGCCTTCTACCAGTCCAAACTGAGTTTAAAAACACCCGATATGTTCGGGTGTTTTTTTATCTCTCTTTTTTGAACGATGAAAAGCATTTTTTGAACCACGAAGGTCACAAAGTGCACAAAGGGTTTATAAGATCCCTTTTTATTCCCACAGTTTCCGTTGACTCTCTGGAGAAAGTCGGAGAAAGCTGTATGCAGCTAAAGTGTGCTGGACCCAACCCGGATGCACAGGCATACAAAATTATAAAAAGTAAAAACTTTGTGATCTTCGTGGTTCAAAGCCTGATCTCTGTGTTTTAAAAAATCGCCCGTTTTTCATGCAATGTATCAACAAAATGCACATTTTCAGTACTTATGCCTGCATTGAACCGGTTTCTTGCTGACTTATATCAAAAAATGAGCAACCCAATGGTTCTATTATTGAGCTGCGCCAGAAGGCCTGAAGCTCAGCGGGTTATGGTTTTTGTATACGCAAAATCATCACTTTAAACTGAACAAATATTGATCAATTTCACTTTATCGTGAAATATGTAGAGAGTATGATGATTCGTTGGTTTCATCATCCATCAGATCGAGGCTTTCTTTTTTGTCAGAGCACGTTGTTTCAGAACACTTGGTTTCAGAAGACTTGGTTTCAGAAGACCTGTCGTCAGAGCAACCAGCGGCATCGTTGAAAATTGGTCCTTATCCAATTGTGAATCCAGTGGTACTGGCACCCATGGCGGGGGTTACTGACAGTCCGTTTCGCAAGCTTTGTCTGAAAATGGGTGCAGGCATGGCGGTTTCGGAGATGGTGACCAGTAATCCGAAGCTCTGGAATACACGAAAGTCCAGACTGCGCATGGATCACAGCTGTGAGTCTGAGCCTCGCTCGGTGCAGATTGCCGGAGGTGATCCAGAGCAGATGGCTGAAGCCGCCCGACTGAATCAGGAGTTTGGCGCCCAGATTATTGATATCAATATGGGTTGCCCGGCCAAAAAGGTCTGCAACAAAGCGGCTGGCTCGGCTCTGTTGAAAGATATTGAACTGGTGGAATCCATTCTCAAGGCTGTCACAGCAGCGGTGGATATTCCGGTGACCCTGAAGATTCGCACAGGGTGGGATCCGGACAATCGCAACGGTGTCGAGGTGGCAAAGCTGGCCGAACAGTGCGGCATTACAGCACTGGCGGTTCATGGCCGCACCCGGGCCTGCATGTATAAGGGTGAAGCAGAGTACGAAACCATCGCCCGCATCGTTAAGGCGGTGAGCATTCCGGTGATTGCTAACGGTGACATTACTTCACCGGACAAAGCACGGCAGGTTCTGGACGCTACCGGCGCCAGCGCTTTAATGATCGGTCGCGCTGCCCAGGGTCGCCCCTGGATTTTCCGGGAGATTAATCACTTCCTGAAACACGGCGAGTATCTGGCCGCACCGGATCAGAACGAAATTCACGAGATCCTTAAGGGGCACCTGGAAGCGCTGCACCAGTTTTATGGTGAGCTTCAGGGTGTAAGGATCGCCAGGAAGCATGTGAGCTGGTATATGCAGGATCAGCCATCTGGCCTGGAGTTTCGCCGGCATTTTAATAAGCTGGAGTCTTCACAGGAACAGCACACCTGCATTCAGGAGTATTTTCAACGTTTTTCAGAGTCGACTTTTGTTAAAGGTAACGGAGAGGACATAGCGGCATGACGGCAACACAAGTAATCATAGAAGAAGGTCGTCCAGTAAATGGCCATGGGGGAAGCCTTGCCACAGCGTCGAAAATACCAGAGTCCCAGACTCTGCGCGACAGTGTGGAAAAGTCCATGAATAACTACTTTGCCCACCTGGATGGGCAGGACGTCACCGATGTCTATCAGATGGTTTTATCTGAAGTAGAAGCGCCTCTGCTGGAAACTGTACTGGCCTACGTTAAGGGCAACCAGACCCGCGCAGCCACTTTACTGGGGCTTAACCGGGGGACACTGCGCAAAAAGCTGAAGCAATACGGCCTGCTTTAATTGATTCATTCATCACCATTTTCACCTCAGTAATCAGTAGTTTCTGGAACACCGGACACTACTGATTTCACCTTTATTCCCCTCCCCCCTGCCAATAGCCGGCGTTTCCAGCTAAAATCTGCCGGAATTTTTATTCCAACAAACTGTGAGTGAGAAACGATGGCAGTCACGACACGCCCAATTCGCCGGGCTCTGATTAGCGTTTCCGACAAAACAGGGATTGTCGAGTTCGCCCGGACCCTCCACCAGCATTCGGTTGAGATTTTATCCACCGGAGGGACTTACGCACTGCTGGTAGAGAATGATATTCCTGCCATTGAGATTTCTGACTATACCGGCTTCCCTGAAATGATGGATGGCCGCGTAAAAACCCTCCACCCCAAGGTTCACGGAGGTATTCTTGGCCGCAGCGGTCAGGATGAGCCAGTCATGGAAGAGCACGGCATTAAGCCCATCGATCTGGTCGTCGTCAACCTCTACCCCTTCGAGCAAGCCATTGCCCGCCCTGACTGCGACCTGGCCACCGCTATTGAGAACATTGATATTGGCGGTCCTACCATGGTCAGAGCCGCAGCCAAAAACTACCGCGACACCACCATTGTGGTGAATGCCAGTGACTACCAGCACGTACTGGACAGCATGGCGGAAAATGATGGCCTTATTGATCTGACCACCCGTTTTGACCTGGCGGTTAAGGCGTTTGAACATACAGCCCATTACGATGGCGCCATTGCCAACTACCTGGGCACGGTGATCAACAGCGATGACGATGAGCCGGAAGCCTTCCCCCGCACCTTCAACACCCAGTTTATTAAAGTGGAAGATATGCGCTACGGTGAGAACCCTCACCAGAAAGCCGCTTTCTACACTGAGAAAAACCCGCCTGAAGGCTCTGTTTCCAGCGCGAAGCAGCTTCAGGGCAAAGCACTGTCTTACAACAATATTGCCGACACCGATGCTGCACTGGAATGCGTTAAAGCATTTGATTTGCCCGCCTGTGTGATCGTTAAGCATGCCAACCCCTGTGGCGTTGCAACTGGCACTGACATTCTTGAAGCTTACAACCGCGCTTACGAAACCGACCCCACTTCTGCTTTCGGTGGCATTATTGCCTTTAACCGCAAGCTGGATACTGCGACTGCACGCTCCATTATTGAGCGCCAGTTTGTTGAGGTGATTATTGCGCCCGAAGTGGACGCTGAAGCGGCTACCGTTCTTCAGGATAAGCAGAACATTCGTGTACTGAGTGCCGGACAACTGCCTTCAGTTCAGACACCCTTTCTGGACTTCAAACGAGTGAATGGCGGCCTGCTGGTTCAGGATTCGGATATCCGTATTGTGGACCCTTCTGAGCTGAAAGTGGTGACTGACCGAGCCCCCACCGAACAGGAAATGGCAGACCTGCAGTTTGCCTGGAAGGTTGGTAAGTTTGTGAAGTCCAATGCCATTGTTTACGCCAAAAATGCCCAGACCATCGGTATTGGTGCTGGCCAGATGAGCCGCGTCTACAGCGCTCGTATCGCAGGCATTAAAGCCGCCGATGAAGGGCTGGAAGTTCGTGGTTCTGTAATGGCATCCGATGCCTTCTTCCCATTCCGTGATGGCATCGATGCAGCAGCCAGCGCTGGGATCACCGCAGTGATTCAACCCGGCGGCTCCATGCGTGACCAGGAAGTGATTGACGCCGCCAACCAGGCCGGCATAGCCATGGTGTTTACCGGCGTTCGTCATTTCCGCCATTGATTTTTTTGAACCACGGAGATCACAAAGCGCACAAAGTTTACGATTTTTCTTAAATAAACACTTTGTGCACTTCGTGACCTTTGTGGTTCAAAGTAAAAAAGGCTGAAGAACAGATTCAGCCTTCGAGCAAACTGAAAATTTGCCCCAACAGAAATCACAAACAAAAACCTTTGTGTACTTTGTGATCTTTGTGGTGCAAAGCAAAAAAGGCTGAAGAACAGGTTCAGCCTTCGAGCAAAAAATTTGCCCAACAGATATCACAAAAAGAAAACCTTTGTGCACTTCGTGATCTCTGTGGTTCAAAGCAAAAAAGGCTGAAGAACAGGTTCAGCCTTCGAGCAAAAAATTTGCCCAACAGACATCACAAAACAAACACCTTTGTGCACTTCGTGGTCTCTGTGGTTCAAAAAAAGGACATCCTTTATGAAAGTGCTGATCATCGGTAATGGTGGGCGGGAGCACGCCCTGGCATGGAAAGCTGCTCAAGACGAGAACGTCACCCAGGTGTTTGTTGCTCCCGGTAACGCTGGCACCGCTTGTGAAGACAAAGTTTCCAACATTGATATCGATGTTCTGGATATCGCTAAACTGGTTGAGTTTGCCCAGCAGGAAAACATCGGCCTGACCATTGTTGGCCCCGAAGCACCACTGGTCGCCGGCGTTGTTGATCAGTTTCAAGAAGCCGGTCTACCGGTATTTGGCCCGGTTCAGGCCGCCGCCCAGCTGGAAGGTTCCAAGGCATTCACCAAGGACTTTCTTGCCCGCCATAATATTCCCACTGCCGCCTATCAGAACTTCACCGAAATTGAGCCTGCCAAAGCCTATGTTAAGCAGCAAGGCGCACCTATCGTGGTTAAGGCTGATGGTCTGGCCGCAGGCAAAGGCGTTATTCTTGCTCAAACCGAACAGGAAGCGTTTGATGCCATCGAAGACATGCTGGCAGGCAATGCGTTTGGTGAAGCTGGGCACCGTGTGGTAGTAGAAGAGTTTCTCATCGGCGAAGAAGCCAGTTTTATCGTGATGGTGGATGGAAAAAATATTCTGCCACTGGCCACCAGCCAGGATCATAAAGCCCGTGATAATGATGACAAAGGGCCAAATACCGGTGGTATGGGTGCCTACTCCCCTGCTCCCGTAGTGACTCAGGAAATTCATGACCGTGCTATGCAGGAGGTCATTATCCCAACCGTAGAAGGTATGGCCAGTGAAGGTATGCCCTACACAGGCTTTCTTTATGCCGGGCTGATGATTGACACCGATGGCACGCCAAAGGTACTGGAATACAACTGTCGTTTTGGTGACCCTGAGACCCAGCCAATCCTGATGCGTTTGAAGTCCAGCCTGGTAGAACTCTGCCTCGCAGGCACTCGTGGTGAACTGGATAAGATTGACGTTGAGTGGGACAGCCGCACTGCCCTTGGCGTGGTGATGGCAGCCGGTGGCTACCCGGAAGCTTACAACAAGGGAGATGAAATCACTGGCATTAGCAATACAGGCAGTGCAAAAGTCTTCCAGGCAGGCACCCGCGTTGAAGACGGTAAGACGCTCACCAACGGTGGTCGTGTACTGTGCGTTACTGCGCTTGGGGATAGTGTTAAAGAAGCACAGCAGCAAGCCTATAAAGCGGTAAAAGCCATCGACTGGAAAGATGTTTACTACCGCACAGACATCGGCCATAAAGCTATTGCCCGTGAAGAAGCGTAGTTAAAAGCCTTTTAAACCACAGAGACCACAAAGATCACCGGTAACTGCTCCTGCATTACCGGCACTTCCACCATCCTTGGCGGTCGCACGAAGAAAAGAAGTAAAAAACTTATCTTTCTTTGTGGACTTTGTGGTTCAAGAAATCTTGTCTTTTCCTGTAACTTCCGCAGCTGAACAAAAAGTCTTTCACTTCAAGCTGGAACAAGAAAAAACTCTATATTTTCTGCACTTTTGTAAATCAGCGACTGATTCACTGTCCAGATAGGTACTTTTCAGTATAATCCGACAATAAATATGAAAAACGGAATTTTCAACAGTGTTTTATAAAGCCTCAGGGCCTACATGGACATTCGCACTGTTATTTATTATATCGCTCATTTTCACTAGCTTTAATGTATCAGCGAATGTCGACATCAATAACACATCATACTTACTCCAGCCTGGAGCAAGTACGGAGTTCTTTATTGACGATTCCGGTCAGCTGACCATCAAAGAGCTGGCTGATGAAGAGTTCAAATTCCGTTTTGCCCCCTGGCAGCCTTCATTACTCAATATTGAAGAGCAGCAAAAAAGTCTCTGGTTGCGCTTTCCAGTCACAAACCATACATCAGAAATAGTTCATCCCATACTGTCTGTAGATTATCAACAGCAGGAACTGCCAACCCTTTATCTCAAATACACCAGCTCTGCCTCCGGAAAGACTGTCGTGAAACCTCTGCCAATGGACCGGGTCAACACTACGACCTTTACTCTGCTACCAGAACAGACGGCAACCTTATACCTCAAAGCACCATTTAATCCAGAGTTGAGCAAAAGCCTGAAGCTGGGAAGTTTTGACCAGCTGATCAAACAACAGCGCTATAAATTCTGGCAGACCGGTTTGGTCAGCGGCTTATTGCTATCCATCATCCTTGCTAATGCCTGGCTTTTCCTGTCAATGAGACTGGAGTCAAAGGATTCAAACAGCCTGTCGCCTGCAAAGCATCTCAGCATTTTTCACCTGCTGCTGGCCGCTGCTGCCTCTTTTATACTGGTTTTTATGGCTTCCTGGCAGGGATACTTGAGCACATGGCTCTATGTACCAGTCACGGTCGAAGCATGGCTCTACCAGTTATCACTGCTGTTGATCAGCCTGACGTTCTGTCAGCTTGCCATCAACCTGTTTGGCCATCAAAGGCCACTGCTGATCCGTTTTTTTAACACCTTCTCTTTTATCTACCTGATTGCGGCCCTGTGGCTGCCATTAAGCGACAGCAACACTTTAAATACCAACCTGTTGATGCTCACACTGATTGGCAATGCCTCTTTCTGTCTATCGTTCTGGCTGGTAAAACCTCACCGTCGTTATGTTTCAGCCTGGTTACTGATTCCACTGGCCATCAGTCAGTTTATTTTTGCGCTGAACCATACTGGTGGACTGGGCATATCCTCCAGAAATACCACCTGGCTGCTTATTCAAACATTGGCACTGACTCTGGGGTTTCTGTCATTACCTGCAAGAACCAACAGGAAAGTGCTCAACAAGAAACAGTTTGCCTATAACAACAAACGCCCGGAAGAACTTGATGAGGAGGCAATGAATTCACTCGGCCATGAAATGCGAACACCGCTAAATGGCGTGATGGGCATGTCAGAACTGCTACTGAGCACACCGCTGACCCCAAAGCAGGAAGACTACGTGCAAACATTGCGATACGCGGGTTATGAGCTGGGCAACCTGGTCAATCTTCTGGCCTCCAGCATTAAGGCGCAAAACCAGGGAATAGTATCGGGTACACGCCTTGTCGATATGCACAACACTGTGGAGGAGTTGGTCCGCCATTTCCAGTATCGAGCGGAGCAGCAAAGCATTGAAATTATCTGCTTCGTCGATGATAACCTGTCCACTGAATGCCATATCGATGGCTATCGGGTTTCATTGATTCTGGAAGCATTTCTGTTCTACGGGCTGAACCAGGCTGAAATGAGCGAGGTTGCGCTGTCTATTCAGAAAGATCCTACCGGCAATTTACTGTTTGAATTCAGCTTTAAGAACCCTGCTGGCAGCAGCCTTGAGGAAAAGCATTTATCCGGTGAACACTCTTTATCCGAGATAAAAGCAGAAACAGCCATGGGGCTGAATCTCTACCTTGCAACCCACCTTATACGACAACTTGGGGGGGAGGTCAGTAAACGAAGCAACATCATCTCATTTACACTGCCCTGCAACTGTGGGGATGAACAAGCCCCACCCAGCCAAGATGAAACACCCCGTCAGGGACAATATGAGCATATGCGGGTACTGATAGCTGATGACAGCGCAACCTGTCGTAAGGTTCTCCGCCAACAGTGCCAGCTATTGGGCATTCCAGTCATTGAAGCAGGTGATGGGCTCGAAGCTCTTGCCATGATTCGTAACGAGACTTACCTGAACAGGGCATTTGATATCATTATTCTTGACCACCATATGCCTGGACTGAAAGGTCTTCAGGTAGCTGAACGCATTAATGCCGACCCCAGCATTGACCCTATGCCTGCCATTATCATGCTGACAGGCATCAGTAATCCACCGGATAAATACCAGTCCAGCAAACTGGGTATCAGCTCAATTCTCACCAAGCCGGTTACCCGGTTTACGGTACAAAGAGCCCTGATCAAGGCTCTAGGAGCCTTTCGGACTTAGCCGACCGTAGCGAGAAAAAGTCCGATTTGAGACAGTTTTTATGCTGATTTGAGACGAATAGCGTGCTATTCAACGAAAAGCAGCATAAGAAATGGCCAAATTCGGCTTTTTCGCAGTAGGTCAGTGGTAAGTCCGACAGGCTCCTAGATAAAAGAAAACAGACTTATACTGAAGCATGATACCTGGGTGACAGCTCATGCACAGCATTCACAAAAGCAGCCGCCTTGTCAGGCTCAACAAACTGATGAATGCCATGGCCAAGATTGAACACATGGCCATTTCCTGTGCCAAACTTTTCCAGAATCGTAGCCACTTCCTGGCGAATGCGCTCTGGCGATGCATACAGTGTCGATGGGTCCATATTGCCCTGTAAGGCTACTCGATCACCAACTCTCTGCCGTGCTTCACCAATATCGGTTGTCCAGTCCAACCCAAGCGCATCAACACCCGTGTTTGCCATCGACTCAAGCCACTGCCCGCCATTTTTGGTAAACATAATGACTGGCACCTTTCTGCCTTCATTTTCCCGCTTAAGGCCTTTAACAATTTTCTCCATATAGTGAAGAGAGAAGTCGCGGTAGTTTTCCGGGCTGAGCACACCACCCCAGGTATCAAAAATCTGAACCGCCTGGGCACCGGCTTCAATCTGCGCATTCAAGTATGTGGTCACCGACTCGGCAAGCACACTCAGCACATGTTTCAGCAGCTCAGGCTGATCAAACATCATCGCCTTGATACGGCGAAAATCCTTACTGCTGCCACCTTCGATCATATAGGTTGCCAGCGTCCAGGGACTGCCGGAGAAACCAATCAGAGGAACCCGGCCATTCAGTTCTCGGCGAATGGTTCTGACCGCATCCATCACATAGCCAAGGTCTTTCTCCGGATCAGGCGCTGTCAGCGCTTCTACATCAGCAGCGGTACGAACCGGCTTTCTGAACTTCGGCCCTTCACCGGCTTCAAAATAGAGTCCAAGACCCATGGCATCGGGAATAGTTAGAATATCGGAAAAAAGAATGGCGGCATCCAGCGGGAAACGCTCCAATGGCTGCAGGGTTACCTCACAGGCCAGTTCAGGGTTCTGACACAATGCCATAAAGTCACCGGCCTTAGCCCTGGTTTCCCGGTATTCGGGCAAATAACGACCGGCCTGACGCATCATCCAGACGGGAGTTACATCCACTGGTTCCCGGAGCAGGGCTCGAAGAAAGCGATCATTTTTTAATGGAGTCATAAAAGTCCTAACACCCGTTTTGCCTGAACAATGATTTGTTCCAATAGCAGTTTAAAAAAACAGTGTAGAAAAAACAGGGGCGCCCCCACACAGGAAACGCCCCTTATATTATCTTACTAATGATCAATCAGACATCCAGGTAATCAAGAATACCTTCAGCGGCCTGACGTCCTTCCCAGATAGCAGTTACCACCAGGTCAGAGCCCCGAACCATATCTCCGCCGGCAAACACTTTGGGATTGCTGGTCTGGAACTTGAATTTGGCTTTCTCAGGAGCAACAACCCGGCCACCTTCATCGATCTGGATATCATGATCTTCAAACCAGTCGGCAGGGCTTGGACGGAAACCAAACGCAACCAGAACCACATCCGCTTCCAGTATCTGGTCACTGCCTTCTACCACCTGCGGACGGCGACGGCCATTCTCATCCGGCTCACCCAGTTCAGTAGTTACCAGACGAATGCCCTCAACCTTGCCATCACCAACAATCTCAACAGGCTGACGGTTAAACAGGAAGTGCACACCTTCCTGCTTGGCATTGGCCACTTCCCGACGCGAACCTGGCATGTTCTCTTCATCACGACGATAAGCACAGGAAACCGACTTAGCGCCCTGACGAATGGAAGTACGATTACAGTCCATGGCGGTATCACCACCACCAAGCACCACCACCCGCTTGCCCTTCATATCAATGAAGTCTGCCGGATCCTGCTCAAAGCCAAGGTTACGGTTAACATTGGAGATCAGATAAGGCAGAGCATCATGGACACCTTCAAGGTCTTCACCCGGGAAGCCACCTTTCATATAGGTGTAGGTCCCCATGCCCATGAATACCGCATCATACTCCTCAAGCAGCTTTTCCATGGTGATGTCTTTACCGATTTCCGTGTTCAACTGAAACTCAATGCCCATCTCGGTGAACACTTCACGGCGACGGCTCATGACATGCTTTTCCAGCTTGAATTCTGGAATACCAAACGTCAGCAGACCACCAATTTCCGGATTTTTATCAAACACGACGGGTGTTACACCGTTACGCACCAGCACATCGGCACAACCAAGACCTGCTGGCCCGGCACCAATGATTGCTACCTTTTTGTCGGTCCAGGACACCTTGGACATGTCTGGACGCCAGCCGAGAGCCAGTGCCGTATCCGTAATGTATTTCTCGGTTGAACCAATGGTAACCGCACCAAACCCGTCATTCAGGGTACAGGCGCCTTCACAGAGACGATCCTGTGGGCAAACCCGACCACACACTTCCGGCAGCGTATTGGTCTGATGCGACAGGTCGGCGGCCTCAAAAAGACGACCTTCCGAGACCAGCTTCAGCCAGTCCGGAATATAGTTGTGTACAGGGCACTTCCATTCACAATATGGATTACCACAGGACAGACAACGGTGCGCCTGATTTGTTACCTGTTTTTCATCAAATGGTTGATAGATTTCAACGAACTCTGTTTTTCGCTGACGAAGACTTTTCTTATCCGGGTCAAGACGACCCACATCAACAAACTGAAAGTTGTTATTAAGCCTTCCACCCTTGCCATTTTTCAAATGTAATTGTGACATTTCGCTGACCTCACAAAGCTGTTCTTATGTTCAATACCCGTTGCTCTTCTTCCCATGCCCTGCAGCTTATTTTGGCTGCAGAGTCCCTGATTACTCAGGGCTGCCATGGGTACTGGCCAGTAAGGTATCGAGACTGGCAGCTTTTGGCTTCACCAGCCAGAAACGACCACTGTAGTCATAGAAATCATCAATCAGTTCCTGTCCCCAGGCACTGCCTGTCTCTGCAACATAGTCTTCAAGAACACTCAGCAGATGCGATTGATAGGGTTCCATGGCTTCATTATCAATGCGATGGATATCCACCAGTTCATGGTTATAGCGATCAACAAAACTTCTTTCCAGATCAAGGACGTAGGCAAATCCGCCGGTCATACCCGCACCAAAGTTATGTCCAGCCCTGCCAAGTACGGTAACAAGTCCTCCGGTCATGTATTCACAACAGTGATCGCCTGCGCCTTCAACCACAACACTCGCACCGGAATTTCGAACACCAAGACGTTCACCTGCACGTCCAGCGGCGTATAACGTACCGCCTGTAGCACCATAGAGGCAGGTATTACCGATAATGGAGGTCTCATGGGTTACAAAGCTACTGCCGGCCGGTGGGCGAATTGTCAGTTTACCGCCGGTCATACCCTTACCGACGTAGTCATTAGCATCACCTTCCAGACGCATTTCCAGACCGCCAGCATTCCAGACACCGAAGCTCTGCCCGGCAGAACCAGTCAGATTCAGCTTCAGTGGCTTATCTGCCATCCCCTGGTTACCGTGACGCTTTGCAATCTCACCGGACAACCGGGCACCGATAGAGCGGTCACAGTTGCCAACGGTAAAGCTAAACTCTCCACCAGTGCTATTTTCAATCGCATCCAGTGTCTGACGAACCATCTCCTCTGCCAGCTCACCTTTATCGAATGGAGGATTACGATCCACCTGACAAGTCATTGGCTTATCTTCAGGCACGTCATCGCTGCCAAGCATTGGGGAGAGATCAAGATTTTGCTGCTTTTCAGTAAATCCGGGCAGCAACTCAAGCAGCTCTGTATGACCGATAACCTCTTCAAGCGTTCTCGCGCCCAACAAGGCCAGCCATTCACGGACTTCTTCTGCCACAAAGGTGAAGAAGTTCATGACCATCTCTACATCACCTTTGAAGTGCTCTTCCCGAAGTGACTGATCCTGTGTGGCAACACCCGTAGCACAGTTATTCAGGTGACAGATACGCAGGTATTTACAGCCCATGGCGATCATTGGCGTGGTGCCAAAACCAAAGCTCTCAGCGCCCAGAATAGCCGCCTTAACCACATCCAGACCCGTCTTGAGACCGCCATCTGTCTGCAGACGGACTTTGCCTCGCAGGTCGTTACCTCGAAGGGTTTGATGAGCCTCACTTAAACCAAGCTCCCAGGGGGAACCGGCATGACGAATAGACGTCAATGGACTTGCAGCAGTACCACCATCATAACCAGAGATGGTAATCAGATCTGCGTAGGCCTTGGCCACACCTGCAGCAATAGTTCCCACACCAGGTTCAGACACCAGTTTCACCGAAACGAGAGCATCCGGATTCACCTGTTTCAGGTCATAAATCAGCTGGGCCAGATCTTCAATAGAGTAAATATCGTGGTGTGGAGGCGGTGAAATCAGGGTAACACCCGGTACGGAGTAACGCAGCCGGGCAATCAGTTCGTTAACTTTACCACCTGGCAGCTGGCCACCTTCACCCGGTTTGGCTCCCTGGGCTACCTTGATCTGCAGCACTTCAGCATTCACCAGGTAATGAGGCGTTACACCAAAACGACCGGAGGCTATCTGCTTGATTTTCGAGACACGATCAGTCCCGTAGCGGGTTTCATCCTCACCACCTTCACCGGAGTTAGAACGACCACCAAGACGGTTCATCGCTTCCGCCAGTGCTTCATGAGCTTCCGGGGATAAAGCACCAAGACTCATGGCCGCAGAGTCAAACCGACGAACGATATCGCCAACGGATTCAACCTCGTCCACCACCAGTGCCTTACCCTTAAGCTTAAGGCCCAGCAGGTCACGCAGGGTAGCCACAGGACGCTTGTTAACCAGTTCGGCGTACTTCCGGTACTCCTGATAATCACTCGTTTTAACCGCAACCTGTAATTGCTGAACCACATCAGGGTTGAAGGCATGGTATTCACTGTCGTGAACATACTTCAGCAAACCACCCTGCTGAATCGGCTTGCGGGCTTTCCAGGCCGTTTCGGCCAGCAGGCCCTGCTCATAATGGAAGTCTTCAAAGCGAGCACCCTGAATACGGCTTTGAACGCCGCAGAAGCACAGGTCCACAATTTCTCTGGAAAGACCTACAGCTTCAAACAACTGTGCTCCCCGATAGGACGCAATGGTAGAGATTCCCATTTTGGAGAGAATCTTCATCAACCCTTTACCAATACCTTTACGGTAAGCCTTGTACGCTTCGCGAGGATCAGTCATTACCTCCCCGGAGCGAATCTGGTCATTGATGACTTCATAGGCCAGATACGGGTATATAGCGGTGGCACCGAAGCCAATCAACACGGCAAACTGATGAGAGTCTCGAGCTGAAGCCGTTTCTACAATAATGTTGGATTCTGAACGCAACCCTTTGCCAATCAATCGGTGATGGACAGCACCTGTCGCCATCGCTGCAGGCACGGGCAACAGTCCCTGATCGATATGACGGTCAGAAAGGCAGATTAACACCTTGCCGGATTGCACAGCCTTTTCCGCCTGATCACAGATATTCAATACTGCCTGCTCAAGACCAATAGACGGGTCGTAAGTCAGGTTGATGGTTTCTGTCTCAAAGGACTTATGCTGATGACGAACACTCATCAGGTCCAGGAACTTCGCTGTGGACAGTATCGGTGACTTGAGAATAACCCGGGCAGCGTGCTCCGGCGTTTCTTCAAACAGATTCAACTCACGACCCAGACAGGTTTCCAGCGACATAACAATCGCTTCACGCAGCGGATCAATAGGTGGGTTGGTTACCTGGGCAAACTGTTGACGAAAGTAATCATATACGGTGCGAGTTCGGCCAGAGAGCACGGCCATTGGCGTATCGTCACCCATTGAGCCAACCGCTTCCTGACCAGACTCTACCAGAGGACGGATCACTTGATCACGCTCTTCAAAGGTGACCATAAACATCTTCTGATAGACGTTCAGCTGCTCAGGGGAAAGGTGGTCAACCTTGTAGTCATCTTCACTGAAGTGCGAACGGATACGATAGGCATTCTGCTTCAGCCACTTCTTGTAGGGCTGACGGACTTTCAGTTTGTCATCGATATCATGAGCCTGATGCAATTCACCAGTCTCGGTATCAATCGCCAGAACTTCTCCCGGTCCAACCCGGCCTTTGGCAACGACATCTTCAGGCTTGTAGCCATGAACACCAACCTCAGAAGCTACTGTCAGGTAACCGTTCTTGGTAATAACCCAGCGTGAAGGGCGCAGACCATTACGATCCAGAGCACAGACGGCATTGCGACCATCGGTGATAACCAGCCCTGCGGGACCGTCCCACGGCTCCATATGCATGGAACTGTATTCATAGAATGCTCTGAGATCAGGGTCCATGGTATCCACATTCTGCCACGCAGGTGGAACCAGCATACGGATAGCGCGATAAAGGTCGACACCACCTGTTACCAGAACCTCCATCATATTATCCAGACTCGATGAGTCTGAACCGGTTCGGTTTACCAGGGGAGAAATATCATCCAGTGTCGGCAGTAAAGGTGACTGAAACTTCTGACGACGAGCCTCCGCCCAATTTCGGTTACCGGTAATCGTGTTGATTTCACCATTATGGGCCAGCATGCGGAATGGCTGAGCCAGCTGCCAGCGCGGCATGGTGTTGGTAGAGAAGCGCTGATGGAATACACAGATAGCGGTTTCAAAACGGGTGTCACCGAGGTCTGGGTAGAAGGTGGGCAAATCCACCGGCATCATCAACCCTTTATAGGTAATGACTCTGGGCGACAGTGAACAGATATAGTAATCCTTGTCCTCTGCCATCACCATATTGGTATAGCGGCGAGCCATGTAAAGTTTGGCACTGAACTCTTTCTCATCAAGCTCCCCTTCAGGGGTGACAAAGATCTGTTCAATGCCTGGCAGCAGGTCTTTCGCAATAGGCCCGAGACAGTCAACATTCACAGGAACCTTACGCCAGCCAACAACATTGAGCCGCTGCTTTTCCAGCTCTTTTTCCAGTGTTTTTTTGCCTTTAGCAGCACGAGCTTTATCAGTACTGAGAAAAACCATACCCACCGCATACTGCCCAGGCAGCTCGCAGCCAAATTTTTCTTTCGCAACTGTTCGGAAAAAAGTATCAGGTGTTTGAATCAACAGGCCACAACCGTCGCCTGTTTTACCATCGGCAGCAATACCACCACGGTGCGTCATACAGGTCAGTGCTTCAATCGCCGTTTTCAGAAGGTCATGACTTTTCTTACCTTCCATCTGGGCAATTAGCCCGAAACCACAGTTATCCCGAAACTCCCCAGGATTATACAGACCTGCTTTCATAGGCACTCTCTCATCAACCCATTATTTTTCTGGCTCGCCTCGGCCATAATAAAAAAGTCATCCCGACTTTTCCCGGAACACCCTCGATCCTGAAGGAAATTCTGCTCTGGAAGGCTTTGTATTTCACTACCAGAAGCCTGTCAGACTTAGACGACCGTAGCGAGAAAAAGTCCGGTTTGGGTCAGTCTTCATGATGATTTGAGGCGAATAGTCACTCTATTCAACGAAAAGCAGCATAAAAAATGGCCAAATCCGGCTTTTTCGCAGTAGGTCAGTGTTAAGTCAGACGGGCTCCCTGAATCAGGCGAACTCCTCGCCATTCAGCACTCTTCGGTACACTACCGATAATCAAGTGTCTGTCGAGCCATAGCTATTCTTTAACCGGCGGGCTTTCTGCCTCTCGTAACCGGACTCCCCCGTCATAATTATTCAGTTTAAATGCATAAAACTAAATTTTACTTATGACTATCTGACACGTAAAACGGCTCGCCATTTTACACGCCTGTTCGCGTAATCACAAATGACCCTTATCAATGCAAGTAAAAACCGCAATAATACATTGATAAATCGAAACTTTTCAGAACAAATTCAGACAGGAACGACCAATAAAGATGAGGCTGAAGAGATCTCTCCAGCCATTGATAGAGTATTCAGGAACAAAACTGCTCAAGGCAATCCATTAGATTTTTATGATTAAAACGGTCTGTAACGTTAGCATTTCCCACTGAGTCCAGAAGCACCAGCCTTAACTGATCATCCAGCACCTTTTTATCCACAGCCATTAGTTCAACAAATCGCCCGGGACTGATACCCGAAGGTGGCAGAGTCGGCAAACTTACCCGTTTGAGCATAGTCACAATACCATCGACGTCTTCTTTAGATAAGTTTCCTTCCCGGAAAGAAAGATCGGCCGCCATTACCATACCGACCGCAACAGCTTCACCGTGCAACCAGGAACCATAGCCGGTATGTGTTTCTATTGCATGACCAAAGGTATGACCAAGATTAAGAATCGCACGTATACCGGACTCTTTTTCATCAGCCTCTACAACTCTGGCTTTATCCTGGCAGGAACGGTGAATAGCGTAGGAAAGCGCCTCAGGATCACGGCTCATCAATCGATCAATATTCTCCTGCAGCCACTCATAAAATGACTGATCACAGATCAGTCCGTATTTGATGACCTCTGCCAACCCAGCTGAAAGCTCCCGATCCGGCAGGGTGTTCAGTGTCGCAGTATCAATAACAACAGCGTTAGGCTGATAGAAAGCGCCGATCATGTTTTTACCCAGGGCATGATTGACACCCGTTTTCCCTCCAACCGATGAGTCTACCTGGGACAGTAACGTAGTAGGCACTTGAATAAAATCCACCCCCCGCTGATAACAGGCAGCAGCAAAACCGGTCATATCACCGATTACACCACCACCAAGAGCAACCATCGTCGTTTTTCGTGTATGCCTCGACTGTAAAAGCTTATCGAAAATGAGGTTGAGCGTTTCAAGGTTTTTATATTGCTCGCCATCCGGCAAGGTAACCACCGTTAAATCGCAACCAGCCAGCGTGGAGCGGATCGTATCCAGATAGATCGGTGCTACCGTTTCATTAGTAACAATGGCAACGCTTTTGCCTTTTATATATGGGAGGAAATAATTTGGATCAGAAAGAATATTTGCGCCGATAAAAATGGGATAGCTTCGATCCCCCAGGTCAACTTTAAGTTCCAGCATGGCAGATTACTCCCTCACTCTCTTCCCAAGCCAACAGCTTGAATAATTCTTTTAATCACTTGTCGTGGCGATAAGACTTCCGTATCAAGAACAAGGTCAGCAATTGAGTGGTATAAAGGATCTCGTTCTTCAAGCAGTCGGGTCAGCACCTCTTCTCTGTCCGGCCTTTGCAATAACGGTCTTCTTTTGTCTTTTTCCGTTCTTTGCAGCTGAATAGTTACCGGAGCACTCAGATACACAACAAAACCGTTGGAACTGAGGTTTCGCCTGTTTTCCGGTCGACCGACAACACCGCCGCCTGTAGCCATCACCAGACCTTTCTGACTGCAGATTTCTTCAATAACCTGACTTTCCCGGTCTCGAAACCCCTGCTCTCCTTCAACGTCAAAAATCCAGGGGATATCAGCGCCACTGCGATCTTCAATAACATGGTCCGAATCAAGAAAGGGGCGCGCCAGCTCTTTTGCCAGCATTCGGCCTATGGTACTTTTTCCTGCCCCCATGGGCCCAATCAGATAGATATTTGTTAATGGCATGCTCTTTGCCAGCCTGACTTCCTGCCTGTGTGCAGCGAGCGTAGCGCATCGTAAGCAGTTATGACAACAAAAAAACGGGAGCCAAGGCTCCCGTCAGAGATATTCGAACCCATAATACGGGAACAGTTTACCGCAACGAAACCCCATCAGTGATAATTCTCGGGGTGATAAAGACCAGTAGCTCTTCTTTATCATCAGTCTCTGTTTTATTCCTGAACAGACCACCTACCCAGGGAATATCACCTAACACGGGTACTTTAGTGACCCCCTGCTTCTTACTCTGCTTAAAGACGCCACCAAGAACAACAGTTTCGCCATCTTCAACCAGTACCTGGGTCGTGATCTCATTGGTCGAAATAATCGGTACGTTATTTGAGGCCTCATCCGTTGTATCGTCATTATTGATTTTGATATCCATAATGACCCGACCATCCGGAGTAATCTGAGGCGTTACCTCCAATCCCAGTACCGCATCTTTAAACGCTACCGATGTCGCACCACTGGACGTTTTCTCTTCATAGGGAATCTCTTTACCTGACTTGATAACCGCAGTTTTCTTATCCGCAGTAATGACCTTTGGCTGTGAAATAACCTCACCACCACCATCACTCAGCAGGGCCGATAGCTCAAGGTTAAGAATTGTCCCTCCATTCGTGGAGAAACCAATAGCAATCGCACTGGAGCCCGCACCTGTAACGCTCAGATCAGTGAATACATCACCATCCTGACCACCACCAATAGAAAGGTCTCGATTATCGTTTTTCAACGCATCATTTTTAGAGCCACTCCACTTAACACCCAGATCTTCTTTAAAGTTAGAACTGAGCGTAACAATACGCGCCTCAATCATGACCTGCCGGATAGGAATATCCAACTGATCAATCAGCGCTCTCAACTCATCCAGTTTGGCCTGTGTATCCTTGACCAGCAAACTGTTGGTTCTGGCTACAACCTGAACCGAGCCTCTTTCCGTCAGCAGGCTAGCCCCTTCAGTCCCCTGCAATACCGTTGCAATCTCTGCCGCATCAGCGTAATTAATCTGAACCAGGTCGGTATACACAGGAGCCAGCTCACGAATCTGCTTTTCATTCTCCAGCTGCTCACGCTCACGTGCAGCTATTTCAGCAGCCGGAGCCACAGTGAGTACATTACCCTCAAGCCGCTTATCAAGCCCTTTGGCCTTGAGCACAATATCAAGTGCCTGATCCCAGGGAACATTCTGCAGTCGCAAAGTAACATTGCCTCCAACAGTATCAGATGCCACCAGGTTCAGGTCTGTGAAATCAGCAATCAGCTGCAGAACAGCCCTGACTTCTATATCCTGAAAGTTTAACGACAGCTTATCTCCCTTATAGGAAAGCCCCGACTTTCTCCTACCAAGGTCTTTTGTATCTGGTGCCTTAACACTGACAGTCAGCAGGTTATCCGTCTGATAGGCCAGATACTCAAATTTCCCCTTAGGCTCAATAGTAATGATACTGTTGCCATCTTCAACGGCGGCATCAATGAACTTAACCGGCGTTGCAAAATCAATGACATCCAGGCGGTTTCTTAAGCGTTGTGGCAGAACATCTCCCTGAAACTCAAGACGGATACGTCCACCCTGTTCATTCATATCCATTGGGATCTTGGCATCAGAAAGCGCAATAATGATTTTTCCTTCACCATCATCTCCGCGCTGGAAGTCAATATCTGTAATTCCTGTCTTTATGCCAGCAGCCTGGGAAGACGAGTTATCCCCTTGGGCTGACTCCCTTTGAACGGCTGCTATATTGCTGTCATCTCCAATGTAAATACTGAGCGTCCGTCCATCAGCCTGACTGGTAAAGCGGGTTGGCTGCTGAAGATTAATAACCAGACGCGTTCTGTCGCCAGCCTCAAGCACAGTCACACTCTTGGCATTATTAAAACCAACTTCATTGTATTTCGGGAGTTCACTGCGCGTAAAAGGCAGATCAATGGATATCCTGGGAGGCTTTTCAATACTGTAGCCATGAGCAACCGGGGCAGCGCCATCAAAAGTCAAACGAAGCTCAACCATATCACCCGGTAACGCAGCAACATCCATATTCTTCAGAATGACGCCCCACGCTGAAATAGGCAATATTGCCAGTAGCGCATACAGAAGCCCTCGAACAGCTTTCGCCTGCAACAGGGGACTAATATTCATCTAACTTACCTATTTCAGAATTAGAATTGTTGTTTTCATCGGCATCATATTTAAATAATCCAGCCCATTCCGCCATGACGGTTCCATATCACATCCTTTCATACCACGAAAAATCCCCCAGACAAAAATAAGCCATCCATGCCAGAACAACAATCAGACTAACTCAACACAGCCCATGACGCACTGTCAACCGAGCAAAGACTGACAATAGCATTCATATTCAGAAAATGATGATTAATTCACAATACCGGAAATCAAATCACTGATTACTAAAATTAACGCGAAGAACCCTTGGGCGCTCGATCCAATACTTTGGACCTGCTGGAACTATTTCCGTTACTCGCAGCTCCTGATCATCAATGTAAGTTATGCGGCCATGGTTACGCCCCAGGTAATCCCCCACCTGCACTCGATGAACACCATCAGAGCCTCGCACCAAGCCCCAGAACCCTTCATCATTACTGATCGAGCCAACTAAACGGAACGAGTCCATTTCAAATTGCTCAAGGTACTGTTTAACCCGGTATTGATCCGGCTTGATATTGCTATTGATCTGTTCAGTGGTCAGCGCAATTCTCACAGGTTGCCTGAAAGGACTGCGCATGGCAGATGCCTGATAAGTAAAAGCCTCATAAGCCCTGAACTGAGGTAGTGGCTCAATATTACCTGTTGGCCTCGCCTTCATTTCTGCCATATAGGCATCAATATCTTTATACCCCTGACGGCCCCCATCTGAGCAACCTGCTAAAACCAGCATGGTACCGACAACAATAATAAGTCGAAGCTGCTGCATCATAGCCCCCCCTGATCATTGTAGCGATAGGTTTTAGCAAGAATGCTCATCGTCAATTGACCATCCCTGCCCGGACGAATGTCAAAATCGTGCAAGGTCACTATTCGTGAAAGGCTGGCTACACCACTGACAAAATTGCCCAAATCATGGTATGTGCCCTGCACTGCAATGCTGATAGGCAGCTCAATATAAAAATGACTGACATTTTCAGCCTGAAGCTTAATTTCTTCTATCTGCAGACCTGCCCCACGCCCTGTAAAGGTAATGTCCTCCAACAGCCCGGGCACTTCAGTATCGCTGGGTAATTGTTTAACCAACGCACCAAAAGAATTCTCCATTTCTGCCATCTGCTCGCGATAGGATTTCAGGTTCGCAGCCTGAAATGCCTTGATTCGATACTGCTCCCGTAAATCCTGTTCTTTACTGGCAGCGACATCATACCGGCTCTGCAAACTGGTCAGGTGAAACTGATAACCAAGCCCAAGTATCAAGGCCAGAGTCAGAGCACAGACAATGATTCTGACTCCCAGAGGCCATGAGCCGATGTTATCAAAATCAATCTCATTCAGATCAAGCTCATTCAGCTTTTGTAACGAATCAGCAAAACTCATAGTCCCCCCTTAGCCTGATTGGGATTGATCTGTTTAACGGTTAGATCAAACTCATTCCAGCGCTGACTGTTTGCTGAAACTTTTCTGACCGCAGTCAGGTTTGGCTCAGTAAACCATTCTGAGTTGTCGAAGTTTCTCATCAAAGCCGAGATACGATTATTAGACTCAGCAACCCCAACAAGAGACAGGCGGTCCCCCTCCAGGGTGATCTGCTTGAAATAAACCCCCTCTGGAACTACACGTGCCACCTGGTCAAATATGCGCACAATCACAGGACGATTGCCCTGCAGGTTCTGAATCACCTGCATTCGCTCCAGCAATTGATCTTTCTTGGTTTTCAGATCCTTGATTTCACTGATCCGTTTATTGAGCAACGTAATTTCGTTCTGCAGATATTGATTCCGGCTTTGCTGATAACTGATGTTATTGCTGATGTAAAGATCACCAATAAAGACCAGACCAATGCCTACCAAAAGAGTCATAGCCCAGACAGCTACAAAACGCTGTTTCCGCTCTTTCCTGAGCTCTTCACGCCAGGGTAACAGGTTAATTCTTGCCATCAGTCGAAACTCCTCATGGCAAGGCCGCAGGCAATCATCAAAGATGGTGCCTCACTGGCCAGTTCGTCTGCATCCACCCTTCCAGCCAGAGACATTCCCGCAAAAGGATTTGCCAGCCTGGTAGGTATTCCCAGTTTATCTTGAATCATTTCTGCCATACCCACGATGGAAGCTGAACCTCCTACCAGGGCAATCGCATCGACATCATTAAACTGGCTGGATGAATAAAAGAACTGTAGTGATCTTGACACCTGCTGAACCACAGTTTCACGAAACGGGTCCAATACTTCAGGCTCATAGTCATCAGGGAGGCCGCCACGACACTTGGCCTTTTCAGCCTCGTCTGGAGTCAACCCATAACGGCGTTGGATTTCATCGGTTAGTTGCCGCCCACCAAATAGCTGCTCACGGGTGTACACCGTTTTTCCCCGGCTAATCACATTCAGTGTTGTTTTCGTTGCACCAATATCGACGACCGCAAGCACCGGGTCTTCATCAGGAAGGTCGAGCTGGCCTTCAATCAGCTCGCAAGCCCTCTCCATGGCAAAAGCTTCTATATCAACAATTTTGGTTTTTATTCCCCCAAGTCGCAGTGCTTCTTCCCGCATTTCGACATTGTCACGGCGACAGGCAGCCAGCAAGACTTCAACACGCTCAGGATTTTTCTCATTCAGTCCCTGAACTTCAAAGTCTATGGCCACTTCATCCATGGCGTAGGGAATGTACTGGTCCGCTTCAACAGTGATCTGCGTTTCCATTTCATCATCACTGAGAGAGGCATCCATATCGATGGTTTTGGTGATGACTGCAGATCCAGACACGGCAACTGCCGCACTTTTCAGACTGGTTCTGGAGTGGGAAAGAGCCTTGGCGACCGCTTCGCCAATGACATCGAGCTCATGAATATTATTTTCAACAACGGCTCCCGGCGGCAGGGGTTCAACACTAAACGCTTCGACCTTGTACTGACTGCCACTGAGCCCCAACTCAAGGACTTTGACAGATGTCGAGCTTATATCCACCCCTAAAACGGTATTTGATTTGTTCTTCAGCAGCCCAAACACTGGCGCAATCCCTGGTTATTAGTTATAAGACCAACAGCTCTAATTAAATAACAGTCTGTTTACTTTCGCAATTATAGTGGCCAAAAAGCCAACTCTAAACACTGGATTTTTAAGGAAAATCCCACCTGCGCCCAAGACTGCAGCCAGTAAAGGAAAACCACATTTTCAGCTAAAGGCCTTTTCACCGTATAATAGTCTGTCACGATCGGCTGTCAGGACGACTCTTGCTTATGACAAGAATGTTTAAATGTCACTACTTCAGCCGGTGGCCTTCGCTTTATCAGGATGTCCTAACAGCATGAAACGGTCGGTTAAACTTCTTAAATTCCTGTGCTGGTCACTATTAACAGTAGCCAGTGGAATTCTGCTTGTCAGTGCAAGTGTCTATTTATACCTCAGCCCTTCACTACCTTCAGTAGAATCACTGCGTGACGCCAAATTACAGACACCTTTACGAGTTTACTCTCAAGATAATCTGCTCATTGCCGAGTTTGGCGAAAAACGCCGCACCCCTATTCAGTTTGAAGACGCGCCCACAAACCTGATCAAAGCTTTCATGGCTGCCGAAGATGACCGTTTCTATTATCATCCCGGCGTTGACATCATGGGCCTGATGAGGGCTGCTGTCCAGTTGGTCAGCACCGGCAGCATACAATCCGGTGGCAGCACGATCACAATGCAGGTGGCCAAGAACTTCTTCCTGAGCCATGAGCGGGTATTTTCACGAAAATTCAACGAAATCCTACTCGCTTTGCAAATAGAACAGCAACTGTCGAAGGATGAAATCTTTGAACTCTATCTCAATAAAATTTATCTGGGGAATCGATCTTACGGTGTAGAGTCTGCCGCACAAGTTTACTATGGAAAATCCATCAACGAACTGAACCTGGCCCAGATCGCCATGATTGCAGGCCTGCCAAAAGCCCCTTCCCGTTATAACCCGATCAATGATCCCAAGCGCGCAATGATTCGCCGTGACTGGATTCTGGGAAGAATGAAAGACCTGGGCTACATCACACCTGAAGATTACAGTGAAGCCGTGAACCAACCGGTCACCGCTAGCTACCATGGCGCTAAAGTCGAACTTGAAGCCCCCTATATTGCCGAAATGGTTCGGCAGCGAATGTTTGAACAGTATGGACAGGATGCCTATACCGAAGGCTTTAAGGTCTACACCACCGTCAGCAGTGACCTGCAGAGAGCAGCAAACCTTGCTGTAGCCAACGGGTTAATGGCCTATAACGAACGCCATGGTTATCACGGCCCGATCACCAACCTGTTCGATAATGTTCCGGATGAAGGCTGGCAACAGCGAATCAACAAAACCTCATCCCCTGGTATTCTCCTGCCCGCTATGGTCACTCAAGTGGGTGAGGAAACGGTTGATATCGGTCTTAAGAATGGTCATACCGGCACCATCAGCTGGGAAAATCTGAACTGGGCAAAGCCATTCCTGACAGTAAATAGCTTCGGCTATTCACCAAAAACACCATCTGATGTTCTCAAAGCCGGTGATCAGATATGGGTCAGAGTCATAGAAGACGGCAGCTACCGTCTGGCTCAAGAGCCTCAGGCCCAATCAGCACTGGTATCAATGCACCCTGAAAACGGTGCCATTCTGGCACTGGTTGGTGGGTACAACTTTTACGACAGCATGTACAACCGGGCCACTCAGGCTGTTCGACAGGCTGGCTCTTCCTTTAAACCCTTTGTTTACGCTTCCGCCATTGCCAACGGCATGACAGCAGCCACCATTATTAATGATGCCCCGATCGTCTTTGATGACGCAGGACTTGAAGATAGCTGGCGCCCTAATAATGACAATATGAAGTTCAATGGCCCGATGCGGCTCCGGGAAGGACTTTACCGTTCAAGAAACCTGGTATCCATCCGTGTATTGCGTCAGATTGGCATTAACAAGAGCATTCAATACCTGAAACAGCTTGGTTTCAAAGCAGAGTCATTAAGCAGAGACCTGTCACTGTCTCTTGGGAATGTTTCCATGACGCCACTTGATTTGGCTGCAGGATACGCAGTTCTGGCCAATGGCGGTTTTCGTATTGAGCCCTATTTCATTCAGCGGATTGAAACGGTTGACGAGCTGATATCTGAGGCCAGTCCTGCAATTGCCTGTAATGAAAGCTGCTTAGCCAGCCTTAATACAGAAACCATGGAGATTGAAGGTCAGGACGAAAATACGCTCTTTATAGAGCCTGATCTGGCGGACACACTGATACAAGAAGAGATGCCAGATACCGAGAGCAAACAACAACCGGCAATCGCCAAATCCGTCATGTCACCACAGGTTAATTACATCATGAATGACATCATGAATGATGTGATATGGAAAGGTACTGGCCGACGGGCACAAGCATTAAAACGCCATGATATTGGTGGTAAAACAGGAACCACCAATGACAGTAAAGACGCATGGTTTGTCGGCTTTAACCCAGACATACTGACGGCCGTGTGGGTTGGCATGGACGATTACTCCACACTGGGCCGCTGGGAATATGGCGCTAATGCAGCACTGCCAATCTGGCTGGAATACATGCATACCGCTCTGGATGGTAAACCGGAGCATAAACGACCACAGCCGGAAGGTCTGGTCACCTTGAAGATATCCCGTGAAACCGGGAAGCTTGCCCAGCCCGGAGATCCAAATGCCATCTTTGAGGTTTTCCGACAGGAAAATGCCCCGCAGCAATTGAGTGATGAAAACCTGCCATCTCTTGGAGAGATGGATCAGGAGTTTTCACCAGAAGATCTGTTCTAGCGGTATTCTCGAACAAACGGCATTACAGCTCCTGGTTATCAGGAGCTGGCTCGGCAATTCTTTGGTACAGATCAAAACCTTTCCACAATAAAACAGACATAGTGCCCGATTCCAAAGCGAGCGGAACAAAGCATCATGTCGTCATTCTTTGATATGTTAAGCACTTTTGTTGCTGTCGCAGAAAAAGGCTCGTTCTCAGCGGCGGCAAGAAGCCTTGGCAAAGCACAATCGGGAGTCAGCACAACAATCAGCAACCTTGAAATTGACCTGGGCGTTGATCTGTTTGACCGTACTCACCGCACCCCTCAGCTAACACCGGCAGGAAAAGCACTCTTAAGAGAAGCGGAAGCTGCACTGATGCATGCTACTCGCCTGAAAGAGCACGCCTACCGCCTGAGTGCCAGCGAGGAAGAGGAAACCATTAACCTGGCCCTTGATGAGTCACTCCCTTATGCCAGCGTATCCCCCATTTTTGAAGAATTTGCCGAAGCATTTCCGGATGTCTCAATAAATATTGAGCACGCTTCCTCAATTAAAACCATGACCCGCCTATCAGACCAGAGCTTGAATATCGCCATACTGCTAAGTCAGGATCAGTACAGACAACCACTGAGATTTCAACGCATCGGGCGCATGCTGATCTCTGAAGTCATTCATCACAGCCATCCTCTTGCATCACTGCCTATTGTCACAACTGGCGACCTTGTTCAGCATAGACAGCTTATATACAGCCGCTCATTGAACTCTCTATTAAAGCAGGAGCATCTTGTATCAACACGCCAATGGTTCTGTGATAACTATGGGGCAATGATTGCTATGATTAACCAAGGACTGGGCTGGGCAGCCATTCCCAACAGTCTGGTAAAAGACAGACTTGAGAGTGGTGAATTGAAACGTATCAAGCACGAGATGTATCCTTACACTCAATGGGAAGTCAGTATTGATATGGTTTGGAACTCTCTCTCGAGCGTTGGCAAAGGCGGACTCTGGCTGCAAAAGCGCTTTGCAAAAGAACCTATTTATTGCGCCTGAGACCGATCTTCTGATCAGCCTCAGGCACAGTTTATCAATAAAAAATCACTTCCAGAATGTATAGTGAGGCTCAAGACACTCTTCCGCCAGAATCCCTCCCAATATTTCAATTTTCCTCTGACCACTGTTTAGCACCGTGTCGCAGGAAAGACTGCAGGTTGGGTTTTCCGGATGATTACCAGTACACTCAAGCAACTGATGTTCTGTAAAGCCGTAAACCACTCGACCAATACCTGACCAGTAAATACTGCCTGAGCACATCGCACAAGGCTCACCATTTATATAGATAGAACATTCATTTAAGTACTCTTCACTGAACTTCATGGAAGCCGCAGTTGCCAGATTTCGCTCAGAGTGCCCCGTTCTATCACCTGTAGTCACCACGGTATTCTCTGCCTCCAGTAAAATTTCACCTTCAGGACTGACAAGAATACAGGCAAATGGGTGGTTACCATTGCTCACAGAACGCTCAGCAACTTTAATAACATGGCGCATTAAATCTTCGTCGTTTAACATGTTGCTTCCTTTTGATGATATTTATAATCAAGCCTGACTATCAGGTTGCCAGTAACAGAATCCCCACGTGGAAATTCCACACCCCAGAAGAAGAACAGCATCACCCGCTGTTGCAAGTGCACCCGCTCCAAGACAGCTCATAAATGAGCCAACACTGAGAACAACAATTCCACCTAACGCTAATAATTTATACATGATCAGGCTTCCTGCGTTTTTTGATGACCGGCTAGATGTTCATTATCTGTATTCAGCATTTGTAAATGGGTTGCCTTCATGATCAGAGCATATATAAAGGCAGCTCCAGCCATGGCATTCAGTGATGCAAAGCCAATATCAAACGATATCGCAACACCAATACCTGCCAGCCAGGCAAGAATGGCGTATGGGTTAACCGTTTTGAAAGAAAGGTTTTCGATATGCCCTGGATACTGTCTGTTCCAGAGAAAATAAAAATCAATAAGAACGATACCAGTCAATGGAGGCACGATAATCGACAACCCCTTGAGCATGGCAAATACGGCACCGATCTCATAAGGCTTAAACAGTGACAGCACCGATGCCAGAATCATAATCCCGATCATAATTGTCTGTCTGGACGTTTTGGGAAACACACTACTTAACGTCAAGCCAACGCTGTATAAGTTAGCGCTGTTGGTTGTCCACAGGTTGGTGGTTAACAGCACAAAAGCAGGAATAACCAGCCCCAGACCAAACAGAATTTCAACCAGATCCCACTGCTGAGAAGCAGCCCCCACAATGGCACCAACACCAATAATAAAGCTGTTCACAATCAACAGTCCGGTAGCGCACCCGGCGACAACATGCTTTGATGATCGAGCAAACCGGTTAAAATCAGCAACCGTTGTGGATGCACCAAAAATCCACGTACCAAGAACTAACCCGACTGCGGTCATAAAGTCCATGGTTTCTTCACCGGAGAATGCCGCGACTGCAGCCCACCCTCCTCCATCCTGAACAGCACGCATCGCTGTTGCCAGACAGAGCATAATCATGGTCGGTATTGAAACCAGCCCCACCACACTCATCCATCGCATGCCTTTCAGGGCAAATAGCCCCATAAAAAGACAGGAGGCGATCATGGCAAGCGCTTCAAAGAATGGACTCAACTCAAAATAAACAGCGATCAAATGGCCAAACAGAGCCGCCTGAATGACATACCACCCTAACTGGATAAAGGCGTACATAATGGCGGGAATTTTTGCACCGAGACTGCCAAAACTGAACCGGCAGATCAGCGCAAAGGTATAACCGGTCTTATAGGCAATAATGGACATCAGTGACGAAACAACCGTTAGAAAGAGGTTTCCCACCAGAATTGCCCAGAACAGTGTTTCCAACGACATCCCTGCCGCCATCCCCGCTCCTGCCATCATGCTGACAAGAATAAAAACATAACCTACCCATACCGACGTTATCTGCCAGAACCCCCTTCTGGCATCCCGTGGAACGGCTGTTCGCTCATAGTCACTCATTGTTATTCTCCAATGCCATCCAGGGAACATTCTCAACTAAACATGTGGCCAACACCCCATGATTAAGCGAGAACGCACCCTGACATAACCGTTGTAATCAACGTGAAAATCGCAGCGACAGACGACATGAGACTTCAAAAATAGAAGGGAGAAAAGATAGGTTCTATCAGGAAAACAGATAGGTCAGTAAATATTGAAAAGAGATAAAAATAAACAAAGCGAAGACGTTATCCTGAAGGCTATTCAGCAGGCACGCTTCGCTTTTCATTGAGACAAAACCGAAAAAGTTCAGTACCCCATCAAATATCCGAAACAGAGTTCAATGGATAATGGGCTGGGTATCCAGCTCTGGCAACGCCTGAGTCTACTGCAGCCTGGGCAACAGCAGAAGAAACGCGCCCCAGCAGACGAACATCCATCGGCTTGGGGATAATGTAGCCTGGGCCAAAGCTAAGCTCCCCTCCACCATAGGCATTTACCACCTCGTCAGGAACCGACTCTTTTGCCAGCTCACGAATAGCATTGACCGCGGCAATCTTCATCTCTTCATTGATGCGTGAAGCCCGCACATCCAACGCTCCCCTGAAGATAAATGGGAAACCAAGTACATTATTCACCTGATTTGGATAATCTGAACGTCCAGTCGCCATGATGACGTCCGGGCGAACCTCTCTGGCCAATTCTGGTCGAATCTCAGGATCCGGGTTTGCACAGGCAAAAACAATGGGGTTTATGGCCATTTTCTCAAGCTGCTTTGGAGAAAGCAGGTCAGGGCCAGACACTCCCAGAAAAGCATCGGCACCGTCAATGGCATCATCCAGAGTACGACAGCTGGTTTCAACCGCAAACGTCGCCTTGTATTGATTCAGATCGTTCCGCTCTGAGTGAATCACCCCCTTGCTGTCCAGCATCAGAATGTTCTCAGCCTTGAAGCCGCAGCTGATCAGTAATTTCACACAGGCAATGGCTGCAGAACCTGCACCAAGGCACACCAGTCGCGCCTCTTCGATGTTCTTTCCTGCAATCTCCAGCGCATTAAGCATCGCCGCTGCAGTAACAATAGCGGTACCGTGCTGATCATCGTGAAAGACCGGAATATCACAAGCCTCAATGAGTCGACGCTCAATTTCAAAGCACTCCGGTGCTTTGATGTCTTCGAGGTTTATCCCCCCAAAGGTGCAGGCAATTCGTTTAACGGTATCAATAAACGCCTGAGGGCTTTCAGATTCAACTTCAATATCAATGGAGTCAACACCAGCAAATCGCTTGAAAAGCAGCGCCTTTCCTTCCATAACCGGCTTGCTGGCCAGTGCACCCAGGTTTCCAAGCCCAAGAATGGCAGAGCCATTACTGATTACTGCCACCAGGTTGCCCTTGCAAGTATATCGATAGGCATCCTCCGGATTTTCAGCAATCGCTCGCACCGGCTCCGCGACACCCGGGCTATAAGCCAGTGAAAGATCCATAGCCGTTTCTGCTGGCTTGGTAATTTCGATCGAAATCTTTCCAGGTTTTGGAAGAGCGTGATAATCAAGAGCGGCTTGCTTCATTTCCATGAGTTTTTTACTGATATAGGGGGGAGGTTATATGAAAACCCAGAATATATGATGGAAATGTGGGGAACAAGGTCAATTACGGAAAAAGCCTGACAGATGCTTTCTGGTAAACCAGAATCATCCAGCGTTTAAACCCCTTCGTCAGCTTCCGCCCTCCCTCTGACCGGTCAACCATCCACCCTCTGACCTCAATATTTTTATTCAGCCATTTGCGAGTAGCGCCAGGGGAAGCGGCAGCATCACCGGACAACCTGAGCACAACATTACCCTCCAGAGTCACCCAGATTGTGCCAGATCGACTCTCAGTTATATCAACCACCCGACCACTGACAATGGCAAACCCGGGATTTAGTGTCGAGGATGTCGAAGATACAACCGACTCGACACTCCAGACACCTGAATTCTGCGAGCGGGCAATACTTTCCTGTTCGGCCAGGCAACGCTCATAGTCACTGGAAGGATTAAAAAACACCTGAAAAGCCAGCCCTTGACGCAGCAGCTCAGATTCAACGGAGGAACCATCTTCTAAAAAAAGATGCCCCAAATAACGGCCGTAGTTATCCCGCGATGTTGTAGAAGGAATATAGAGCAGTGACTTATTGTTGGTCAGTCGTTTTTGAAGATACTCTCTGGCAGCATCACCATAAGGCTCAGCAATTTTATCTTCATGGGCGACTTCTGGCGCATTGATGGCGGAAAAACGAATTTTACGACCATCTTTGAGGCGAACAGTATCACCATCAATCACCTTGTCCAGCCATACGTGTTCGACTCTGTCATCATTATTCAGATAGCAATCACTGGCGCAGACAAAACCGGAGGAAAAAATAGCAATAAAAAAGGCGACTACAAATGCAGTCGCCTTTATAAACCTTTCGGTCTTCAAACCAGCAGCTCGATTACTTGCTGCCGCCGCCAAGCTTGCCAAAACGCTTGTTGAAGCGCTCGATACGGCCGCCGGTATCCATCACCTTCTGAGTGCCGGTGTAGAATGGGTGGCACTTGGAGCAAACTTCAATACTCAGGTCTTTACACAGAGTAGAGCGAGTCTGAATCTTGTTACCGCAGCTGCAGCTAACAGTGATTTCGTCGTAGTTAGGATGGATATCCTGCTTCATTTGAGCTTCCTCGAACTGGTGTATGCCGCCACCTGACTTTCTGCACGAGCCTTTAAAAGACTCCGGAGACAGGCACCGCAAACGGTATCCACATCAGCATAACAGCTGAGAGGGTAATAGAGGCGGGGATATTACCAGAGATTATCCTTAAGGGAAACAGTCTTATGTTCGTCCAAGGTACAGGACATACCACTACTTTCAACACCTATGAAAAACCTTGAAAAGAACAAAAAATAATCTATAAAAATTAATGGGTTAGCATTAAAAAGAGCAACCTTGCACAACCCTTAACCGGGAGATAAGTCATGAGTTTAAACGTCTGGGATCCCTTCCATGACATGGAAGCACTGCTGGATAAGTATAGCCGTACTTCCAGAAAGACTCCGACCAAAAGTGATGATCGAGCCCTTGAAGTGGGCGACTGGATGCCCATCGTGGATATTGATGAAACACCGGATGCATTCCACATCCGGGCTGAGCTGCCAGGAGTGCACAAAGAAGATATCAATGTCGCTGTTGACAACAATGTACTTACGATAAAAGGAGAGAAAAAGAAAGAGCAAAGAGACCGCAAGCACCACAGAACAGAATGCCTTTACGGCTCATTTGTCCGAAGTTTTACATTGCCACAGTCCATCAGAGCGGATGGAATTCATGCCAAATACCATAATGGCGCACTGAACCTTAACATTCCCAAAGCAGAAGAAGTGAAACCCAGACAGATCAAAGTCAACGTTAATTGAAGCCTTCTCTTTTTATAAGCCTTCCTGCAGGTTCTGTTGACATAACCCTCCCTCTACCGGTTTCTGTTCAAGCCTATTGCCTGTTCCTGTATTATTCCAACGTTAGGAACACCACGATGGAACCTGAATGAGCAGCAAACCGGCGAACACTTCCAGCACAGGGCATAACCCTGCCGCCATACCGACCGAACCGTTCGCCCACAAGCAGTTCATCAGGGTTGCCATCCCGTCACCACTACGGCAGTTATTCGACTATCTTCCTCCAGATTCGTACCCGGCTCACGGAATTTGCCCGGGAAGCAGAGTTGTCGTTCCCTTTGGCCCAAGACAAGTTGTCGCCATTGTTCTCTCGATTGAACCAGATACCGATATCCCTACCAGTAAGCTTAAAACGGTTATTTCTGTTCTGGATAACGAGCCGCTGCTACCAAACGACATTATCCATCTCTGCCAGTGGGCTGCCCGTTACTATCATCACAGCCTGGGAGAAACACTGGCTCAGGCAATGCCCAAAAACCTGCGCCTTGGCAAACCCGCTTCTTATGGTGCTATTCCCTTCTGGAACTGCATTGCAGAACTCGATAGTGAGCTGCAAAACCAATTGAAAAGATCCAAAAAACAACTGGCAGCCCTTGAGCTGATTTCCAGTTATCCACAAGGCATCAGTGCTACTGAGCTTCATGAACTTGGCTTTAGTAAAAGCACTTTAAAAGAATTATCCAAAAAAGGATTAATATGCTCTCGTAACGTTGAGCCTTCAGCCCTGCCCTTCACTGATATTACCAACCCACTGAAAGCAGCACACCTGAAACTTAATGAGGAACAGGCATTTGCCTGTGAAGCCATTACTGATGGTCTGGAAAACTACCGAACTTATCTACTGGAAGGTGTTACTGGTAGCGGCAAGACCGAAGTATATTTACAGGCAATATCCGCAGCTCTTTCTGAGGGGAAACAAACGCTGGTGCTGGTGCCTGAGATTGGACTCACCCCTCAAACCGTCAGACGTTTTCGTGACCGCTTTAATGTACCGGTCGCCTGCCTTCATTCAGGTCTCAGTGATGGTGAACGATTACAGGGGTGGCTTGAGGCTGCACGGGGGTCTGCAGGTATTCTGATTTCTACACGTTCCGGCATTTTTACCCCCATGCCTCATCTCGGACTTATCATTGTGGATGAAGAGCATGATGGCTCTTATAAACAACAGGAAAGCCTGCGCTATAACGCCAGAGACCTTGCTATTTATCGTGGCAGGCAACGACAATGCCCAGTCGTTCTCGGGTCTGCTACTCCATCGCTGGAATCATTACATAACACACATCAGGGTAAATACACTCAGCTTCACCTGAAACAAAGGGCAGGAAACGCCCGCCCCCCTGTTATGGAATTGCTGGATCTGCGTCACCAGGTTCTGAGAGACGGGTTATCCACAGAACTTTTACAGAGAATGGCCGCTCATCTAGGCCGGGGAAATCAGGTGATGGTATTCCTTAACCGTCGTGGTTATGCCCCATCCATGATCTGTCAGGACTGTGGCAACATTATTGACTGTCCTCACTGTGATGCGCATATGACTATCCATCGATATCCGCCTCATATGCACTGTCATCACTGCGATCTGCAACAAGCTATTCCCTGGCAATGCACATCGTGCCAAAGCAGGAAACTGCAACCGGTCGGTCAGGGAACGGAACGAACAGAGCAGGTACTAAGCCAGCACTTTGCTGATTATCCGGTGTTAAGAATTGACAGGGATACCACCCGCAGAAAGCAGGCATTAAGTGATATGCTGGAGGAGGTACAATCCGGAAAAGCCTGCATTCTACTTGGTACCCAGATGCTGGCTAAGGGACATCATTTTCCGGACGTCACCCTCGTAGCTATCATCAACGCTGATGCAGGGCTGTTCAGTGCTGATTTCCGGGGACCCGAGCGGACAGGACAGCTGATCATGCAAGTAGCTGGACGTGCTGGACGGGGTGATAAACCCGGCCAGGTCATTATTCAAACCTACAATCCCGAGCACCCGGCACTCCAACTTCTCTCGATGAACGACTATAGTCGCTTTACAAACAACCTCTTTATAGAACGAAAACAACTGAACCTGCCTCCAGAAGGCTATCTAACGCTTATTCGCTCAGAATCTGTCAACCAGAATGAAAGTGAAGTCTTACTTTCAGCGCTTCGCCAATACGCCGAACAGTCAGGACTGCAACAACTCGATAACAGTTTACGAATACTGGGCCCTATTCCAGCTCCCATGGAAAAACGTCAGGGCCGCTATCGCTGGCACCTGCTCATTCATGGGAAAAACCGTAATCACTTACACAGTCTGGTGGGCAGGGTCGTGAGCTACCTGGAAAGCCATCGACTTCCCAGGCAGTTGAAGTGGACAGTGGATATTGATCCACAGGAAATGAGTTAAAGAAGCTAATGCCACTGACTTAAGAGTGAAAGCCTTGCCATACGCTGGCTTTAAGGCACCCTACGATTTGAACCACAAGGCACACAAAGAGCACAAAGTAAAAGAAGAGCTCTTCTTAGCGCTCTTTGTATGCTTTGTGGCTCCAATTCAAATCTCTCAACCTGTATCAATCCTCATGTTTACGGGGCTTTTAAGCTTAAGTCAGTGCCATTGGTTAAAGAGACCCCATTAAAGCATACGCGCCATTGCCTGTATCTGCCCACGCTGAAAATTCTGCATGGCATTTTCACGGGCAAAATCAAGATACCGCTGAATCTCATGATCTGGCAATGAGCGATAGGTATACAGAAAGATGTTCCGCATTCTTTCAGGCATTTCCTTACGAATGTGAGGCTTCTCCAGTGCTTTCAACACTTGAACAGGTCGCATGGGCTGCTCTGCACCTGCCGGCATCACCTCTCGAAGCATTCTCTGCGCCCCAACTGAAGCGCTGGCTGCAAGCTCAGTACTTAATTCGACGGCATCAAGTGCTTCCATTAGCGCTTCGATTAGCCGTACCCGGTTATTACGTGGCACTTCTTTTGACAGTTTTTCCTGAATATAGGCTTCCATTCTCGCCTGGTTTTCAGGATCATTTGCCTGCGCTTCCAGGCTCAAAATTTTCTGCCCAAGCGGTGACTCAAACCATTTAATCAATCGAGCCAACTCACCAGCCGAAAGCGCTTCATCGAGCGTTGCTTTCATGGACGACCGGAAAAAGTCAGGGCTATAGCGCACCTTAACCACTTGATTAACAGTATCAACGACGGTTTCAGGTATGGGGTAGCGCTGTTCCTGAAGAGTCATACTGTCGTGCATCCAGCTAAGCTGCTGCTCCAACCCGGTCTGATCATAAAGTTTGTCCAGCAACTGATCTTTTTCAGAAGACGCCTGGACACTGGCAACAAAAAGCAGGGGGGCAAACAACCATACAACTACTAATCTCTTTCCATCCATAGTCAGAGCCGTGTTGAAACAGTTTATTAGAAATAAGATGCTGACCGTGTCACTACGCCAGAGTCAGCACTTGGCATTGACGTAAGTTAAAACAGTCTTTAACTTACATTTCTACCATACCCTCTTGGAAATCAGTCGTAAAGCTTACTGACTATCGCTGTCACCGCTGTTTCTACCCGTAGAATACGGGGACCCAGATGAATTCTCTGAAAACCGGCCTGCTCAAGCTTATCGACTTCGTATTCAATGAAGCCGCCCTCAGGCCCAATAGCCAGAACAGCCGGCTCAGAAATCAGATGAGGACAACTCTCACCACCCACGGGATGAGCCACCAGTCCTCGTTTTCCAGCCATCAAAGCAGGTAGCCGATCTTCAACAAAAGGCTTAAAACGCTTCTCAAGAATCACTTCAGGCATAACAGTATCCCGGGCCTGCTCTAGTCCAAGAATCAATTGTTCCCGCACTTTTTCAGGACTCAACCAGGGAGACTGCCAGAAACTTTTCTCAACCCGGTAACTGTTCATCAGGATAATTTTCTTTACACCCAAAGCTGTCAGATGCTGCAGTGAGCGCTTGAGCATTTTAGGCCGGGGTAAAGCCAACAATACTGTTAATGGCAAAGCCGGAGGTGGAGGATTATCAAGATTAACCTCCAGCTGCATTTTTTCCGCCGATAGATGCGTGATTATACCGCTTCCAACACGACCATTAATAACACCAACACGAAGCTCATCACCCTTATTGGCCTGATAAACGTCCAGGACATGTCTTAACTGCCTCTGGTCAAGCTCTGCATGCCGTTCATCAATAAAGTGCTGAGGTTCCAGGAGAAGAAGATTCATCTAAACAGCCATAAGCCAGACATACCGGAGCATAGAACAAAGCTCTCTCCAGTATATTCATTTCAAAAGGAAAACAGCGTCAGCTGAGTGCTGCGCCTTTTCGATAGTCATCCACTAACCGATCAATCTCATCAAGTAACTGATCAATGGCTATGGGTGAGAGCTTAATATTACCAGAGAGCAGCTCAAGCCTTAACTCATCCACTGATGAAAATTCACCTTGAACAAGGGCTTTTACTGGATGAAAACGGGAATCAGAAAGAAGCCAGACTAATCCGTTCTGAACGACTTCAATGGGAACATCAAATGGTGATTGGTGGTGAAAATGGTCAAAAAGTAAATCCTTCTGACCATTTAAGGCATGAGAATATTGCATACTTCCTCCCTGAAACAATCCTATCCTGAATCTATACAATGACTGTGGTAAAAAATTAACCTTTCTTTTACTTTAGCCAATGCCGAACAGAGTATTACCGTTACAGGAAGACACTGTTTTATTATGAAAATGCCGTCACTTTGCGTTCTTCAGGGACTTATAGCCTGAGGTGAGCGGAACTTTCCACTCACGACGGCTTTACGCCTCTTCTTCAATATCTTTTCGGCTTTTGACAAAGCGGGCAAACACAATGCCACACTCAAACAGCAACCACATGGGGATCGCCAGCAGGGACTGAGAAATAACATCAGGCGGCGTCATGATCATGCCAATAACAAAGCAGCCAACCACCACATAGGGGCGTTTCTCCTTCAGACTTTCTACGGTAGTCACCCCTGACCAGACCAGAAGCACTGTAGCCACCGGGATTTCAAAAGCAACACCGAAAGCAAAAAACAGTTTCAGGATAAAATCCAGATAGCTGTTGATATCAGTCATCACTGTGACCGATTCAGGCCCTACCGAGGTGAAGAATGAAAAAATCAGCGGAAAAACAACATAATAGGCAAATGCTATCCCCAGATAAAACAGCAATATACTGGCAATCAACAACGGGATGGCAATGATCTTTTCATGTCGGTAAAGACCTGGCGCAATAAACCCCCATGCCTGGTGCAAAATAACGGGAATCGCAAGAAACAGCGACAATACAATGGTCAGCTTGAAAGGCGCCAGAAATGGTGAGGCCACCTCAGTGGCGATCATGGTGCTACCCTCAGGCAAGCTGGCCCGAAGCGGTTCCGATATATAAACGTAAATATCGTTGGAAAAATAAAACAGCCCGGCAAAAACCACCAGCACCGCAATCAAACTCTTCAGAATACGGCTACGCAACTCGAGCAGATGCTGAACAAGAGGCTGCTCTTTATCTTTTTCCGGTGTTTCTGATTGTTGTTGCTGACCTTTGGGATCGTGCTCTGACATACGCTACTGCCTGTCCTTATCTTGAGGCTGCTGCACCTGCGAGTCATTCACAGCCCTTTTCTCAACGGCCTTATCTTTACCAGATACATCAATGGTTGAACTACCAGCAAAACTGGAAGATGTCTTTTCCTGTACGCTCTCTTCAGCAGCCACTTTGGAAGCAGGTTCATCAGATACAGCGTCAATATTCACGGTCTTTTTAATATCATTAATCTGGCTTTGAAACTGCTCTCGAGTCTTATTCAACTCTTTCATAACCGCTTCATTATGAAGTTGCTGCTTGATGCCATCGGCATCAATTTCTTTCTCCAGCTCTTCTTTAACCGATTGAAAGCTACGACGAATCTTGCCCACCCAGTAAGCCGTGGTTCGAATAGCCTGAGGTAACCGCTCGGGCCCGAGCACAACCAGGGCGATAACGGCAACCAATAATAACTCTGTAAACCCTATATCAAGCACAGCGAACTATCACACCTCTCAATAACACCACTGGCATAAGCAACGGGTAGCTGCAGCACACGATTTGCCCCTTCATACGGGGATTACGCTTAACACGAATGAGCTTTTCCAATAAAAGACAGCCCCGAATGACTTTGGCTCTGAAACCTTTTATTCACCCAAGGCTGGTTACAAGCTCATGACTGCTTATGCTTGGACTTCTCCAGGTCAGACTCCAGGTTATGCCGCTGCTGTTCAATAACATCTGCCTTGTCCTGGTCTTTATCCTCTTCAGAGTTCAGGGCTTTCTTAAAGCCTTTCACTGCACCACCCAGGTCACTACCCATGCCACGTAGCTTCTTAGTGCCAAAAAGCATAACTACGATCAGTAATATGATTACCAACTGCCAGATACTGATACCACCAAAACCCATTTTCTGCTCCTTCAGCTCCATATGGAAGCTGGTCAAATAATAGCCAAGTAATTGGCATAATAACCCAGTCACCATCGGTAGGCGTAGCTATTTATAGCCAGGGATTTTATAGCCAATCAGGGAAAAGAAGCCGGGAATTACCCGCGGGAAGCTTTCTCTTCAATACCGGAAAGCCCAAATCGACGGTCCAGCTCATTCAGCACGTCTGCAGGCTCAAGCCCAAGATGAGACAGCATTACCATAGTGTGAAACCAGAGGTCCGCTGTTTCATAGACAACTGCATCCCGGTTATGGTCATATTCTGAGGCTTTGGCAGCAATCAGCACTTCTGCTGACTCTTCACCCACTTTTTTCAGAATATGATCCAGCCCCTTATTATGAAGCTGTGCAACATAAGAGGAATCCGGATCAGCCTGCCTGCGACTGCTTAACACTTCAGTCAATTTCTCGATTATATCGCTCATCTTTTAGCCCGTAGGATGATTTACAGCAAAGAAAACAGTCTTTACTGACGTCCATAAATAGTTTCAGGGTCTTGCAGTACCGGGTCTTCGGTATTCCACGATGCTTTTCCGTCTTGATCCGCAAGGCAACGATAAAAACAGGACTTGCGACCGGTATGACAGGCAATCCCCCCGACCTGTTCAACCTTAAGCAGGATCGCATCGCCATCACAGTCCAGACGACACTCCAGCAATCTCTGCGTATGCCCCGAACTCTCGCCTTTACGCCACAACCTGCCCCGTGAGCGGGACCAGTAAATCGCAACCTGTTCTTTCAGCGTCAGTTCAAGGGACTCCCGGTTCATCCAGGCCAGCATCAGAACCTCTCCCGTTTCATGATCCTGGGCAATGGCCGTTACCAGACCATCGTCATTCCATTGCACTTCATCCAGCCACTGATTTGTCGTCATCTCACCATCCACATATTCTTCTTATCGAACGATTAACCAGCCACCCAGTGCGGCAGTCAGTAATCCCAGCACGGCGTCATCCAACAAGATGTTTTCCAACCCTGAAGTGGCCAATACCACACCACCCACAAGTAGTAATATAGCGCCAAAGCGTCTCTGCTTTTGCCGGCGATTTTCTGCTCTCACCTGCTGTTGGTGAAAAGCCTGTTGATGATCAACCAGCGTACGAACCGTTGACATCACTTTCTGAGCCATGACTGGAGCACTCAACAACCAATCCGCACTCTGCTCCTTGATATTGCAGGCTATACCCGTAGGACTCACCTGATCTTTCATCCACTTTTCCAGAAAAGGCTGAGCTGTTATCCATAGATCCAGGTCTGGATACAGCTGACGCCCCAACCCCTCTACATTCAGCAATGTTTTCTCCAGCAACACCAGCTGAGGCTGCACTTCCATATTAAAGCGACGAGCCACCTGGAATAGTCGAACCAGCAGCTGTCCAAAAGAGATATCTTTTAAAGGCTTCTCAAAAATAGGTTCGCAAACCGTACGAATAGCCGCCTCCAATTCACCCACCGGGGTATCTCGGGGCACCCAGCCGGAGTCAACATGCAACTGTGCAACCTTACGGTAGTCACGACGAAAGAAAGCAAGCAGATTACTGGCCAGGTAGTGCTGATCTTCAGGCTCCAATGTACCAACAATGCCGCAGTCTATTCCGATATACCGTGGCTCCGCAGGATTAGTCGCATCAATAAAGATATTCCCCGGATGCATGTCTGCATGGAAAAACCGGTCACGGAATACCTGGGTAAAGAAAATCTCCACACCACGTTCCGCCAGCTTTTTCATATCGACATTATTGGCTTTCAAGGTTGCAATATCAGAAACCGGAACACCGTAGATTCGCTCAATGACCATCACTTTTGTACGACAGTAGTCCCAGTGAACCTGGGGCACAAACAGTAAAGGTGAAGCCAGAAAGTTACGTCGTAACTGTGAACAGTTTGCCGCTTCCCGCAACAAGTCGAGTTCATCAAAGATTGTACGTTCGTAGTCAGCGACTACTTCTACCGGACGTAAACGACGAGCGTCTTTTGATAGAAAGATAAGTACACGGGCAAAAAAGTACATCAACCCGATATCTTTGCGAATCACTCGATCAATACCAGGGCGAATCACTTTGACCACTACCTCATCACCAGAATGCAGCCTTGCGGTATGCACCTGGGCAACCGAGGCAGAAGCCAGTGGCTCACGATCAAAACGGGCAAACAGCGTATCCACATCATTACCAAGACTGGACTCAATAATGGCAATCGCATCTTCTGCCGGAAAAGGAGGTACATCATCCTGAAGGCGAGATAGCTCATCACTGATATCATCCGGCAAAAGGTCCCGGCGGGTTGAGAGAATTTGCCCGAACTTGATAAAAATTGGCCCAAGTGCTTCCAGAGAAAGCCGAATACGTTCACCTCTGGGGGCATTATTTCGGATGAAGTAACGCCAGGGAAGCAAGGCCAGAAAACAGCGTAACCAAAAGGGAGACCTTTCAGTATCAATAAGGTTATCCAGCCGGTTACGGGCGACAGCTGCCACTATTTTTAACAAACGGATCAACGACATGTCCCCGAGTTATGATTTGGCATTAGATTTGTCTTGGGTATGGAGATTGGTTTGCCATTGATGATCCAGCCGGTCCATTGAGTCAGCCAGATGAGCAACCTCCGCAACAAAACCTTCCACTTCAACCCTGGAGGGAATCAGGCGAAGTTCTTCCTGGAGGTATTCCCCAAGATTATCCATCACGAGCTTCTGTCCTCTCCTGGCATGGTCTCCAATAAAACGAAGTCCCTGAGCCATCATATGGCCAGTAATATCACCAAAGGTCTGACAAAGCGGCCTTTCCCAATCAATGTCCAATTGCTGATGAATCTGTTGCAAATCAGCAATCAGAGCCTTATCTCCGGAAATACTTAAACCGGGAACTTCAGAAAATGACAGATTTCTACGGAAGGCCAACACGGCAAACGCAACGCTTGAGCCTTCAAAGCGAGCATCGACTTCACCATCACTCTCTCCTCCAAGAGTCCCCGCCAAACGAATTCGATCCTGCTCAAAATGAACAAAGCATAACCATTGAGGAGAAGTACATTGAAATGCGACCACCTTACCAAACCAGTGTGACAGTTTTTTTATGGTTACCGGGTCCAGTGCCAACAGCGAATTCACTTGATGTTCGATGGCTGCCAGCATTCCCGTCTTGAGGACAGGATCTACCATCAGGGCTTAACTCCCTTATGCAGAGCCACGATACCTCCGGTCATATTGTGATAGACGGTATTTACAAAACCGGCATCCTTCATCATGCCCTCCAGTGTTTCCTGATCCGGGTGCATGCGAATACTTTCCGCCAGATATTGATAGCTCTCAGAGTCTCCGGCCACCAGCTTACCCATCATCGGTAACAGGCTGAATGAGTAGGCATCATAGGCTTTGGTCAATAACGGATTGTTAGTCTTTGAGAACTCCAGAATCAGCAGCCTGCCACCCGGCTTTAACACCCGACACATAGAACGAAGCGCGGCATCCTTATCGGTCACATTGCGCAAACCAAAAGAGATGGTGATGCAGTCAAAAGTATTATCCGGAAACGGGAGGCACTCAGCATTGGCCTGGACAAACTCCATATTGCCAACAATGCCCTGGTCAATCAGCTTATCTCGACCCACTCGAAGCATGGATTCATTGATATCTGCAAGAACAACGCGCCCTTTGTCACCAACAATACGGGAAAACTGCCTGGCCAGATCGCCAGTACCACCAGCAATATCAAGAACAGCATGACCCGGACGGACAGCAGAGAGCTCAATGGTAAAGCGCTTCCAAAGGCGATGAACCCCCATGGACATCAGGTCATTCATCACATCGTAGCTGCTGGCTACCGAATGAAAGACCCCTGCGACCAGTCCTTCTTTCTCTTTTTCCGGCACATCACGATAACCAAAATGCGTCGTGCCATCATGCTTTTGCTTGCCACTGTCTGTCATGACCCTTCCCAGCATTCATCCGATCAATCTTATGGCTGGCTATTGTAAAGGCAAATGGCTTATGGCGTAAGCATGAGAAGTGGTCTTAATCCACCGGGGAGTCGTAATTATCATTTAATTGGGATAATGAACAACCCAGGAGTTGTAAACCGGACTCTTTACTGGCTGTACTAAAAAGAAAAAATGCCGTCATTTCATTGTACGGCATATCCATTAGTACGATAGTTATCAACTCGCTCTGTAACTTCCTCAGACAGCCAGCTGATCCATAGCAAATTGCTAAGATCATTTTTCCGGTGGTGGCGCATCCTTCTCTGGTCCTTTAGCAGAGGGGGGCATAGAGTTGATGTCATCCAGCCACTCCTGGGGAGGTGGGGGGAGCTCACTTCCCTTGGAAGACTCAATATTCGAGGCGCTATTCGCCTGAATATCTTTAATTTTAAAGTTATTAAATCGAAGTCGAATCATCCCTTTTCCAGAGACCAGATCCTGAGTGGGATCCTGGGCAAACAGCAAATCAGCCTGCTTATTTGAAATATCAAAAAGCTGGCAAGTAATATTTCTGATTGCAGCCCGATCTTTTGCACCGCCATCACCAGCCGGTATTTCATTATGGGCCTTTTTCAACTCGGTATACACTTTGGTTTCAATACGACCAAACTGCTGATTTTTTTTGTCAGTAACGTACCTGTCCGCAGCGCCGGCAATCGTCGTTGCCATTCTGGCTGCCCCCACTACTGCGTTAGTCGCCAGACTACCAACCCCAGGCGCAAGTATTGCTGCGGCTGTGCCTGCAGTGGCCCCAACTACATCAATGGCCCCATGAGCCAAAGCCGTATCTGACTTTATTTCGGTACGATCTTTTTTCGCTCTGATAACATCAACAGCGAGATCCAATGCATTTTTTAATGTAGGCTTCTGCTCAACAAGCTGAAAGTTCTCTCGAAACAGATCACCTAATTTATTGAGTTTAAAGTCCAGAATCTTATTGTTCTGCTCTCTGTAGCTGTGTTCCGCAAACTCCCTACCACTTCGAACCGCTTTATCAACCTGCAAAACTGGAACAATTGAGGCCAGCATTGCACCAGCAGTCCAATCAAGCTGACTTGACTGGTGTTTTATTTTTCTTGCCTCATAACCAGAAAACGCCTTGAGAGTTTCTGCATCATTTTTATAGGACACAATATGTTCTTTTATATCTACCTTTTCTGGAAGCTGCGCAGACTTGGTCAAAAAGGAGTGCAGTTTCTTATCATCAATCACAAATTTATGGCGTGAAGCCAAAGCTGACTTACCCTGTTTAACCGGAGTAGAGTAATCTATCTTAACCCCCATCGTTTTAACGATGTCATTAAACTCCTTCATCATCTTTTTGGACTGATGGCCGGCCTTCAATAGGCCATCCTCTTTACTGGTTTTCCCATTTTTAATTCGTTCATCAAACTTTTCAGCCCGATCTTTGAACTTTTTCTGCCATTCATCCAGACGTTTGTGTACGCTCTGCGTTAGACGTCCCTTCTTTTCAGTTAACTGCAGCAGGCTGTTTGTCAGTCTCAGGATCTGCTGGTCATTTGCATAATGACACTTACTTTCCCCAAGCACCATTCGAAGGGGGTCCTGCTTACTGACTGAGGCAGTATCATCGGCTGATAATTTGGCGATTTTGGCATAGTCCTTCATATCTTGCTGGGACATTTTCTGGCCAAGCATCGGGCGCCCCCCCTCCCACTTTTTAACCAGTTTCGGGCAAGCCTCAAATGCACTTTTTCTCTGCTCCAACTTGGAAAGCTTATGCATTTTAAGACCCATAGTAATGCCATGGGATATAGCACCTATTCCAACATCAACAGCTGCTGCTTCCATCGCTGCCGCTGCATTTGATGTTACTGTCTCTGTGGTGACATCAATACTGATTTCGATAGGTGGTACTACATCACCAGCAGCGTCGGCCGGAGCCATAGCATCAGCCCCAGCCTCAATAGAAGGCGCAGCCTTATCAAGGGTTGATGCTGCCTCAGTCAGGAGTTCAACCGGAGATGTCACCTCGCTGGCCACTTCAACCGGAACTTCCTCCAATAGGAAGTCGGGCTCTTCAGGCACTGGAGTAACATCAGGAGAGGAACTCACTGGGGCAAAAGAAATAATGTCTGGGGCACTAGGCTCCGCAACTGGGGTTTCAGATAGAGAAATATCCGGGTCAATGGTATCCAGAACAGGATTGTCCGGAACAGGTGCATCCGGAACAGGCGCATCCGGAACAGGTGCATCCGGAACAGGTGCATCCGGAACAGGCGCATCCGGAACAGGCGCATCGGAAACAGTGATCGTAATGTCTACCTTAGTGAACTCCTCGGGTTTACTAAGCAGAGGAATGGCAGCGGCACTGAGAACGGCTTCAGGAGCACTGTCTGAAAGAGGCTTCAGGCTGTTTCTGGTCGAATGATTGACTTGCGGATTTGAAGGTTTGATTTTTCTATCGGATAAATTTGTAGACTTCGCCCCTTTGTCAGCACCCTTTTTATTTCTGCTGAACAAAGACTTTATCGTTTTTTTGAAAGAAATTTTCCTGCCGTTTTTAGTCTTTGGAGCTTCTACATCCTGATCAGCCGTTTTATTTTCAGTTTCAGGCACACTGGTAAAGGACTGCACCCCACCCGCTTTACTGTTAAAATTTGAACCATCCATCAGGAGCCATCCTTGGCAAAAAAACCTTATTTTATTAATCGCGAAATTTAAAAAGACCCAAAAATCATTCAGAACTAATAGCTCAACACCAAAACACCGCACCTTTTTCAAACTCAAATATGGGTACTTATTAAATGGTAATTGACTGCTACTTTAATTCGCAGCCAACAACACTGGATTAACTACTACAACTTACCTTTCAATTAGCCTTACATATTTAACTCGAAAAATTATTTAGACTCACCGACAGGGATATTAGTAAACCTCAATCGGATCTTACCTTTTTCCGAAACAAGGTCTCTATCATCGCTTTGCTTGAACAGCATCTTGGCCTGCCCTTCGTCAATATCAAACAAAGACTGTGTCAGTTCGAGCAAGTCACTTTTCTCACCTTCAGATGATTTTGGGTTGTTATAAGCTCCCTTCAGCTCGCTATAAACCTGAGTTTCAATACGGCCGAACTGCTGGTTCTTTTTATCAACATGAGATCTGGCGCCAATAGACACACCTGCAGCAGTAAGCTTTGCAGCACCGACAGCCACATCAGCGGCAAGGCTACCCACACCTGGCGCGAAGACTGCTGCAGCTGAACCAGCGGTAGCCCCTACCGTATCAATGGTACCCTGTGCTATTGCACTCCCCATTTTAACCTGAGTACGATCCTTTTTCGCATGAATAACCTTCGAAGCCAACTCCAAAGCATCAGTCAGAGATGAGCTATAACTTCCTACTGTTTTCTCACTCACCAAACCTGAACTTATTGCTTTCTCTTTCTCTTCAGGAGTCTTGTTTTTGAACTCCAAGGCAGACATCTGTTTCTGCGCAAAAGCAGCTATCTTAGTCAGCTTTGAATCCAGAAGCTTATTATTTTCTGTCCTGAATTTAGCTTCGCTGAATTCCCTTCCTGCACGAACACCATAATCAATTTTCAATACAGGTATCCCAGCAGTAGCAAGAGCAGCACCTGTCCATTTCATCTGGCTGATCTGATGATCAATCTTTCTCTGCTCATAGTTGGCAAAAGTTTTCAATGCCGGAGCGTCATCCTGATGTACCAGCACCTGCTTTTTCACATCACCCTGGGAGGGAAGGTGTTTTTCAGTTTTGGTTAAATGTGCGTGCAACTTCTTCTCATCTACCACAAACCGGTGCTGAGTTGCTAACGCTGATTCACCAAACTTCTTAAACGTAGGCAGCTTGTATTCCATCTCGACACCAAGAGGCTTTACAATGGCATTAAACTGTTGCATTAGCCTTTTTGACTGATGCCCATGTTTTAATAGTTTTTTACCGTCTTCACTTCTGGCTTTCTTCGCCTTCTGCCCTTCCGTAAATTCTTTCCCTTTTTCTTCAAAGTCACTTTTCCACTGTTTTAATTGATCAGCGATAGACTTTCCTCTCATGTCTTTGGGAATATCTGAGGACTTAGATCCGTCTATATCTCCGGCAATTTTGATCAAATTCTCTGCCAGCTTGAGCATCTTACCGTCATGACTGAAGTGGCACTTGCTATCACCTAGAACGCTTCTCAAAGGATTCGTTCTCTCAATAGAACCATCATCAGCTAGCTTCGCAACCAGGGCATAATCTTTTAAATCCTGAACAGAAGCCTTTTCAGCCCCATCTTTACCCGCCCCCTTCCAACGCTCAATAACATCACCACACTTGTCAAATGCCTCCTGCCTGTTCCTAAGCTTGGACAGTTTATAGCCCTTGAGGCCAAGGGTAATACTGTGAGCAACGATTCCTACACCAACATCAACACCAGCACTGACCGGGTCTAATAAACTACTGATATATTCTGCTGCTCCAGCGGATTCACTGGCAGCTACTTCAGCGGCATCACTGGCAGCAAGAGCATCTGGATCAAACGCATCATGGTCTGCTGTAATGACTTTCGCTTCAGCAAGAAGATCCTGAACAGTTTCCAACTCTCCTGCTTCAGCAGCATCATTTGCAGCATCATTAAGGGTATTCAGCTGAGAAAGCTGATCTTCCAGTTCCGAGACATGCTCAGAGGCCTGCGCATAGTCCTGTTCAAGAACTTGAAGCTGCCCCTGAAGAGTAGATGTCTCTTCCGTCAGCGTATTTACGCTATTCTCCGCTTCAGCCAGTTGTCCCTGAAGACCTGCCAGTTCAGTTTGCGCGGACCCCAGCTCTGTGTTTCTAGCCTCCAGCGCACTTTCCATGCTGGCTAACTGAGACTGCTGATTTGCCAGAGTGGTCTGGTGCTCTTCAACCAGTATTTTCAACTTGTCGACGGCCTGATTTGCTGCATCGTTAAAACCATCATCAACGCCCTGGTTTGCTGCATCCAGATGATCCTGAGCTGCGGTCAGATCACTCTGCAACTCATTGAGAACATTCTGCTGCTCGGCTATCAGCTGATTTTGTTCATTAATAGAACCTTGAATACTGGCCACTTCAGTCTGTAATTGATTGACCTGTGAAGTCCCATCGGCTACTTGCTGAGACAACTGTGATTGAGATTCTTGAGCAGTAGATAGGAGTTCATTCTTTTCACTCAGAGCTTGTGAAACGCCGTCTCTCTGAGCTTGGAAAGATTCCTGCAAATCAATCGCTGAATCTAATGTTTTCTGCCAACGGTCTACAAGCCCTTCAATTTCATCCTTAACAATACCGGCCTGAGCAGAATCCTTAACGATTTGCAGAAGCTGATCACTTTCCTCAAGCGGGGTTTGTTCAGGGGCTTGCAGCAATGCTTCAGTTGGTTGCACATCAGCACTTCCCTGAGCTGCTGCTTGTCCAGCAACTCGATCCATTACTGCATCAGCTAATAACCCCTCAGAGCCAGCGAACGCACCAGGCAAGCCGTCAGCAAGTGCTCTGTGACGATCATCCCCCAAAGACTCCTTACGCAGTCCCTTGGCAGGCTTAGCAGATTCATTAGATTTGGTCTCTCTTTTGGCAAGTGTTTTTTTACCTGTCTTGTCCTTCCCTTCGGACTTATTGCTTTTTTTTGAAAAAAGACCTTTAAACTTTGAAAATTTAGAAACTTTCTGTCCCTTATCCGTCTTTCCTGGCTCCTGATCAACAGAGTCAGTAGCATCAGAAGTTGATGGTTGCGTAATATTTGCGGGAGTCGGGTTTCCTACCCTAGGTATTTGTCCATTACCATCCATGAGAAGCCATCCTTAGCTGTCTATATCAATTTTCTAAAAAGTATAGGACAGCCCACTGACACATTGCTAAATAACCAGATGGTGCCGGTTTTTATTGGAGGATAAGTATGTCATTCCAGAAAAACGTTAGGAGTTTGACGCTCAGATTGAGCTCAAGATGGCTGTTAATACGGCAATAAGTTATTAAAAATAACTTAAAAAGACACAAGGCTTATATAAACCACATTGAGGGAATTCCCCTCAACGCGATTACTGAAAAATGCGAACCACTGAAACATCAGGATCACGACTGCCACCAGCATCCCTTAGGGCCTGCAGATACGCATCCCACATCGCCTCTTTGTTATGGCATAGTTCATAAAGGTAGCCCCAGTCATAAATACCGCTGTCATGACCATCATCAAATATCAGTTTGATAGCATATTGACCAACCATTTCAACACCGGTAATCGCCACATTCACCTTGCCGGTCTGCAACACGGGGTTGCCATGGCCACGAACCTCTGCAGAAGGGCTTAACACCCTGAGATACTCTGCTTCCAGCTGGAATGATTCGTGGCCAAACTGAATTTCCAATGATCTGGAGCGCTTGTGAAGCTTAATGGCGGAAGGGATCGAGGTTGTCATTTCTGGCAGGATACCCACTCATTAGTAAAAAGAGTAAGAAAGATGAGTGGTCAGCAAGGCGCTGACCACCTCAACACAGGCTGTTAGAGGATATAGCGACTCAGGTCTTCATCCTGAACCAGTTCACCTAGGTGTTTATCCACATAAGCTGCGTCAATCTTCAGCGGTGTACCATCCTGAGCAGAAGCCAGGTCAGCAGCACTGAAAGAGACCTCTTCCAGCAGGCGCTCCATCACGGTATGAAGGCGGCGGGCACCAATATTCTCAGTACGCTCATTAACCTGCCAGGAGACCTCGGCCAGACGACGAATGGCATCTTCGGCAAACTCAATATTGAGTGATTCCGTTGCCATCAACGCTTGATATTGTTCCGTCAGAGACGCATCAGGCTCTGTCAGAATACGCATAAAATCATCGGAGGACAGTGCTTTCAGCTCAACACGAATCGGCAGTCGGCCCTGTAACTCTGGAATCAGGTCTGATGGCTTGGCCAGGTGGAAGGCACCAGAAGCGATAAACAGAATGTGATCGGTTTTCACCATGCCGTATTTGGTAGAAACAGTGCAACCTTCAATCAGAGGCAACAGGTCACGTTGAACCCCTTCCCGGGAAACATCCGCATTAGAAGCACCAGAGCGTTTTGCAACCTTGTCAATTTCATCAAGAAAGACAATGCCATTTTGCTCAACAGCATCAACAGCCCTGGTCTTGAGCTCATCCTCATTCACCAGTTTGGCCGCTTCTTCTTCCTGAACCAGACGCATTGCATCTTTGACTTTCAGCTTACGGTTTTTTGATTTACCCGTATTCAGATTTGAAAACATACTCTGAAGCTGATTGGTCATCTCTTCCATACCAGGAGGCGCCATGATCTCAACGCCCATTGCCGCTTCGCGAACATCAATTTCAATCTCTTTATCGTCCAGATCACCTTCGCGCAACTTCTTGCGGAATACCTGACGGGTAGAGCTGTCCTGCGGCTGAGAGTCTTCACCAAAGGAGCGTGCCGGCGGAAGTAGCGCATCCAGAATTCGCTCTTCAGCAGCGTCCAGAGCCCGATGACGAACGCGCTCCATTTCCATTTCCCGAAGCATTTTGATCGCGGCATCCATCAGGTCACGAACAATAGACTCGACATCACGCCCCACATAACCAACTTCAGTAAATTTAGTGGCTTCGATCTTGATAAACGGTGCATTGGCCAGCTTGGCAAGGCGTCGGGCAATTTCTGTTTTACCAACACCGGTAGGGCCAATCATCAGAATATTTTTAGGGCTAATCTCATTACGCAGATCTTCATTCAACTGCATTCTGCGCCAGCGGTTACGAAGCGCTATTGCTACAGCACGCTTGGCTTCATCCTGACCAATAATGTGTTTGTCCAACTCATGAACAATTTCGCGGGGCGTCATATCTGACATATTGGAAACTCGTCTTAAATAGCAATGGCTTCAGACAGCTGGAAGCTCTTCAATGACTTGATTTGAATTGGTGTAAACGCAGATATCTGCCGCAATACCCAGACTCTTTTCGACGATATCACGGGCACCCATTTCAGTGTTTTGAAACAGTGCCTTCGCTGCCGACTGAGCATAAAACCCACCAGAGCCAATGGCCAGAATTCCATCCTCTGTCTCCATCACGTCACCATTACCGGTGATAATCAGGGAGGCGGTGGCATCAGCAACAATCAACATCGCTTCCAGCCTTTGCAGGGCTCTCTCAGTTCGCCACTCTTTAGCCAGCTCAACCGCTGACTTGGTCAGTCGTCCCTGATGCTTTTCCAGCTGAGCTTCGAAGCGCTCAAACAGAGTAAATGCATCAGCGGTGCCACCTGCAAACCCGGCAATGACCTTCCCGTGATAGAGTCGACGTACCTTGTGGGCATTGCCCTTGATGACGGCATCACCCAGCGAAACCTGGCCATCACCACCGATCACGACACTGCCGCCACGACGCACCGACAGAATAGTTGTGCCACGATACTGTTCCAAGGCTCGCTCCTTAAATAAAAAAACGGATAACAGAGCCTTATATTGGGGAGATGTATTTAATTATCAAGAGGGTCTGTAGAGAAAGCTCCCCGGAACTGAGTTTTTCCTATTTCAGCTGTAAAAGCAGGCTATCAATATTCTGGCCAGCTAACACTTTCTGGGCACTCTGAAGCGATGCCCGGTCAGTGAATGGCCCCAGCTGCACGCGATGCCAGGTTTCACTGCCCCCTACATTCACTCGCTCAACCTTGGGCATCAAACCTTCCAACAGCAACTGAGCCCTGAGCCTCTCAGCATCTTTTGCACTGCGAAAAGAGCCTGCCTGAAGCAGATATTTTGTTGGCTTAGCGCTTACTGCAGGCGCAGCTGTTATCTTATCCGTTTTTTTGGTCGGGGTTTTAACCGGAGCCGGATCGGCTATAGATACCGTCACTTCCGACTCAGGAAGTAAAGTATAAAAATCAAACACGGGCTGGCTATTGTTTTTCTGGTCATCCACAGATGCTGAAGCGACCTGTTCAGCCACAGTCCTGACATCTTTCGCAGAAGGCATTAACCCTGCCAGAAAAGCAACAAACACACCAATCACCAGACCTGCCAGCAACCAGCCCCAATTTGGCATAGTCACTGATGTCGTTTTGCCGGCACTTTTCGACTTACTGGCTCCCCGCTTGGTACTGTTTGATCTGGATGTCATAATTCTCAACTTATCGTTCGTCAGGTCTGTCTGCGATCAGGCTCTTTATAGGCACTCTACTGCTTAACGATACCATTATCTCCAATAAGACTGATATAAGTACCCAGCCATTTGAATACGAAAGAGCTTCTATTGAGACGAAAGGCCTTTTTCGATAGCATTCCCACCAATTTAGTGCTCAGAACAACAACCTGCCCGCCTGACCTTACTTGAGAGAATCGGTGCTGCTGTCTGGTTTTAGACAAGGCATTCCCCCAGCACCAATGATTCAATGCTCACCAAAAGCTTCAGGCAAGATGTATAGACGTTGTCATGCCCTGATATGAACTTCTGACGGTTAAAAGGCTCTTGTTACTGTAGAGTCTCTAGCGGACAGGAAGTATCAGATAACATGGGCACATGAGCTTACATTCTCCTCTCGGCCCGGACTATTTAAAGGGTCTGAGAGGAACAGTCGCTATATACCCGAGTTTAACCAAGGACTCATGCATGAATATTCTCAAGCTGCTTGAAGACAGAGTCGTCAAAGCGCTTATCACTGCGGGAGCCCCAGAAGGCACCCCAGCCATGGTTCGTCCCAGCGCACGGGCGAATTTTGGTGATTACCAATGCAACGCCGTCATGGCTGCTGCTAAAAAAATGGGCATGAATCCACGGGAATTGGCTCAAAAAGTGATCGACAGCCTTGACCTTGATGGCGTAGCCAGCAAAGTTGAGATTGCTGGCCCGGGCTTTATCAATATCCATCTCGCCCCTGAGTGGCTGGCCAGCAGCCTTTTCTCCGCTATCAAAGATCCTCGTGCCGGTGTTGCCGAAACGGATAACAAACAGACAATTGTCGTTGATTATTCAGCACCGAACGTTGCCAAGGAAATGCATGTTGGCCACCTGCGCTCAACCATCATTGGCGACTCAACGGCAAGAACGCTCGAATTTCTTGGGCACAAAGTGATCCGTCAGAATCACCTGGGCGACTGGGGAACCCAGTTTGGCATGCTGATTGCCCACCTGGAAGAACTGGAAAAAGAAAGCCAGGAAGCCATGAGCATGGAGCTCTCCGATCTGGAAACCTTCTATCGGGAAGCTAAAAAACATTTTGATGACAACCCCGACTTTGCAACCAGAGCCAGAAGCTATGTGGTTCGCCTTCAGGCAGGCGATGAGTATTGCCATAAGCTATGGAAAAAGCTGGTCGACATCACTCTGTCACACAATCAGGATACCTATGACCGCCTGAATGTTTCACTGACAGCCACTGATGTTATGGGCGAAAGCGCCTACAATGACAGCCTTCCTGTCATCATTAAGCTGCTTGATGAGAAAGGACTGTTAAGTGAAGACAACGGTGCAAAAGTTGTTTTTCTGGATGAGTTCAAAAACAAAGATGGCGACCCAATGGGCGTCATCGTTGAAAAGTCCGGCGGTGGGTTCCTCTACACTACGACCGATCTGGCAGCCATTCGTCACCGCTGCCACACCCTGAATGCGGATCGTGTGCTCTATTATGTGGATGCACGCCAAGGACAGCACTTCGAGCAGGTATTTACGATTGCTCGCAAGGCTGGGTTTGCTTCTGACCATGTATCTCTGGAACACCACGCCTTTGGCATGATGCTGGGCAAAGATGGTAAACCATTCAAAACCCGTGCTGGTACTACCATTAAACTGGCAGACCTTCTGGATGAAGCCGAAGAGAGAGCTGCAGCCGTGATTGCCAGCAAGTCTGGCGACCTTTCTGAAGAACAGAAGGTTAACGTTATCCGCTCCGTTGCCATCGGCTCAGTTAAGTATGCCGATCTGTCCAAAAACAGAACCAGTGACTATGTCTTTGACTGGGACAATATGCTGGCGTTTGAGGGTAATACTGCCCCCTATCTGCTCTATGCTTACACCCGGATTATGAGCATCTTCCGCAAGGCAGGTATCAGTGAGTCCGACCTCACAGGCAACATTCTGATCGAAAACGAGGCCGAGCGAGAGCTGGCTCTTCAGCTCTGCCGCTTCAGCGAAACCATTGAGTCCGTTGCCAGAGAAGGTCTGCCACACCAGCTGTGCGCTTATCTCTATGAAATCTCCGGCGCCTTTATGAAATTCTATGAAGCTTGCCCGGTTAACAAGGAAGGGGTTTCTGAAGAGCTGCGCAACAGCCGCCTGCAGATCTGCGGCTTGACCGCCAGAACCCTGAAGCTGGGTCTTGGCCTGCTGGGTATTGAAACTGTCGAGCAGATGTAGTGCAAAACAAAAAGGCTGGTGTAAAAACCAGCCTTTGATGTAATCAGGAAGACTCGAAGCAAGCAAGTTAACTTAAAACTTTCTGCTTCAGTATCCATTATTTCCTGCAGCTATTGCAGTCCAGAACTAAACCTCCAACATAAACGTTACTGGACCATCATTAAGCAGAGAGACTTTCATATCTGCACCAAACCGGCCGGTAGCTACCTCTTGATGAAGCTCTTGAGCCTGCTCAACAAAGTAGTTATAGAGCCTTTCCCCTTGCTCAGGAGATGCACCGGAACTGAAGCTGGGTCGTAACCCTTTGCGGGTATCGGCAACCAGGGTGAACTGGGAAACGATTAACAGGCCGCCCCCCACATCTTTCAACCCAAGATTCATCTTGCCCTGTTCATCACTGAAAATTCGATACTTCAGTACTTTATCAAGCAGTTTATCTGCCAGAGCCGAATCATCCCCTTTTTCAATTCCTAGCAACAGAAGAATACCAGTGCCAATTTCACCAACGGTTTCTCCGTCTACTACAACACTGGCGTGCTTTACACGCTGAATCAGGCCTTTCATCTATCCATCTCGAATTATTTTCAAATAAAGTGTTGCGAAAGCCTTTTATGGAGCCAGTCTTCGTGCAAAGTCATCGGTTGCTCTAACCAGTGCATCAACAATACCCGGTTCGCAGGAGGCATGGCCCGCATCACGAATTATTTGTAAGTCAGCTTCCGGCCAGTGGTCTGCCAAAGCCTGCGCATTATCAAGTGGGCAGATCATGTCGTAGCGACCATGCACAATAACCCCTGGAACTGCTGAGATCAGATTCATTTTTTCAATAATCTGATTAGGATTGATAAATGAATGATGCCTGAAATAATGGCACTCAATCCGGGACAGGGATAACGCCAGATGCGGGTCAGCAAAATGGTCTACCAACTCATGATTAGGCCTTAACGTAGCCGTATTTCCTTCCCACAAAGACCAATGCTTGGCAGCATTCATTCTTGCCAGCTCATTGTCTCCGAACAGCCGATGATAATAAGCCTCCAGCAGATCGCCCCTTTCACTCTCAGGAATTGGCTCCAGAAAATGCGCCCAGTGGTCCGGGAACACCCTGCTGGCTCCATCCTTATAAAGCCAGTCAAAATCCTGTTGCCTGGAGAGAAAAATACCTCTGACTACCAATCCAGATACCTGCTTTGGATGAGCCTGAGCATAAAGCAGAGAGAGTGTTGAGCCCCAGGATCCACCAAAAACTAACCACTTATCAACCCCCAAGGTTGATCGAATTAACTCCATATCTTCAATCAGCAAGGCAGTGTTATTCTGCTCGAGCTCTGCATGAGGCTTGGATCGACCGCATCCTCGCTGGTCAAAAAGAATAATCCGATACTTTTCTGGGTCAAAGAAGCGACGATCTCGCTCTGTACAACCTGCTCCAGGGCCACCATGAACAAATAGCACCGGTATACCATCCTGAGAACCACACTCTTCAATGTAGACCTCATGAATATCATCAACTTGCAGGTGCCGGGTAGCGTAAGGTTTGATGGCAGGATACAGAGTGCGCATGGAAAATCCTTTCAGGAAACTTTCATAAAGTCAGCAGAATTATGCCTTACCTTAACCTTAAACGGTTATTGCAGCAAAGCGCTTATCCTTTCTCAGAAAGTCATGATTTGAACCAATTCAGGCAGAGCCTGTCTCAGGCTTATCAGGCGTAGTTACCTCTATACATTTTCAGTCACCAACTGTAGCTCCTGATAAAAAAACACCTATTAGTGATACTCGCTGATAGCCTGCTGTATAGCGCCGAAAAGAGTAATGCCCCGAACAATATGAAGCATCAGTTAAGAAGAGTAATTAAAGCAACGTCAATCGTTTTAACCAGTGCCATAACGATAGAAGCGCTTGCTTTTCAATATTTCTCTCCTGTAGATCAAGTGACGGCTCAACAGTGGATAAATGAAGCGGGATTTGAAACATACTCAGCCAATAATCGTGCAACTCCACAGCAAGATCGGTGGCTATACACTCAGCTCACTTTGCAAGCTCTGCATACATCTCGACCCGAACAGTTTTATCGCTACCTGTCGAAACTTGTTATCACGGCTACCCAAACCGGTAATGATGAACTTTCTCAACTGCTTCAACCGATATTTAATTTAAATAAAACACAGGAAAGGGTATTCGAAGCATTAGTTCTGGAGCAGAATGAAATCGATCTGGCTTATTGGCTAAGCCATTACATTGATCTTGAAAAACGCCTTACTAATGATGAAGACTTTTATTCAAACCTGTTTGAACTATTAACAAGAAAGGTTATTCATAGTACTCAGCTCTGTCCTGAAATGTTAATCCTGGAAAATTTCAAGAGCATAAAAGAGAAACGGCATACCATTCTTCAATGCATAGCCCGATCGGTAAATCAGCATATTATTGATATTGATATTAGCCATAACCGGGTAATCACTTCAAAAGTATTAAGCCCGGAACCTATAAGCACGAATCTGTTATTGCCGCCACCAACGGTTTTGGACAATATTGAATACCACCTTTCAACGATTCTGAGCTGCTATGACAACCCAAAACTCAAACCGGTGATCCTGCTCACATCACCATTAGAGATAAACTTTCTTGTATCCACCAATAAAAGAGCAAGCAAAAAAACAAAAAGACCACCCGCATCACCTCTCACTAAGTCCGATATTAATAAAATCAGACAAAACTACCCTCCCCATCAGGACGGACACAAAAGAGATAAGCGCTTAAAATCCTGGAAACCCGGTAGCCCGCACTGGCTGGAAGCCTGGTTTTCCTCACCCGGCTACGGTATTACCGCATGTATTGGAATCGGCTTGATAGTTACTCTCGTGGTTATCTATTTTCCAATTGCAGGAAACCCATACCTCTAAGGTGCGCTCTATTGATATTAAGGATGCTTAAAAAAAACGCCCCAACCGAAAACTCGGTGGGGCGTTGATTCTATTACCAAGATTTACTTGGAACGACTGGCACGCTTCCGCTCGTGTTCTTTCAGGAACTTCTTGCGAATACGAATAAAGTTTGGCGTCACTTCAACCAGTTCATCATCATCAATGAACTCCAGAGCCTGTTCCAGAGAATGACGAACCGGCGGAGTCAGAATGATGTTCTCATCAGTACCCGCTGCACGAACGTTGGTCAACTGTTTGGCTTTGGTTGGGTTTACCGTCAGGTCATTATCACGGCTGTGTAACCCAATAATCTGGCCTTCATAAACATCAACGTTAGGGTTGATGAACAAACGGCCACGCTCCTGCAGTGTAAACAGGGAGTAGGCCAGTACCTTACCATTAGCCATGGAGATCATCGCACCGTTATTACGCTGACCAACCTCACCGCCTTTCACCTCACCATAATGGTCAAAGATAGAGGTCAGAATACCGCTACCGGAAGTAAGAGTCAGAAACTGTGAACGGAAACCGATCAGACCACGAGCAGGCATGATGAAATCAAGGCGTACGCGACCCTTGCCGTCTGGTACCATATCTTTCAATTCGGCACGACGCTGGCCCAGCTCTTCCATTACAGAGCCCTGGTGTGGTTCTTCAATATCCACCACCACATGCTCGAATGGCTCCTGCTTAACACCATCAATCTCCTTCACCACAACCTGAGGGCGGGAAACAGCCAGCTCAAAGCCTTCGCGACGCATGGTTTCAATCAATACCGACAGGTGAAGTTCACCACGACCGGAAACCTTGAATTTATCCGCATCGTCACCGGGCTCAACACGCAGTGCAACGTTATGGATCAGCTCACGATCAAGACGCTCACGGATATTTCGGGAGGTTACAAACTTACCGTCTTGGCCAGCAAACGGAGAGTCATTCACCTGGAAAGTCATGCTGACCGTTGGCTCATCCACCGTCAGCGGAGGGAGCATTTCCGGACGCTCAGGATCACACAGCGTGTCAGAAATATTCAGCTGATCGATACCGGTAATGCAGACAATGTCACCAGCACGGGCTTCTTCAACTTCAACACGCTCCAGACCCAGATGGCCCATAACCTTCTGGATTTTAGTCTTGCGCTGTTTATTTTCCATATCCACCAGCACGATCTGCTGGCCCGGTTTCAGCGTACCGCGGGAGATACGACCGATTCCGATAACACCGACATAGCTGTTGTAATCCAGGGCACTGATCTGCATCTGGAAAGGACCATCAACATCCACGGAAGGTGCAGGCACACGCTCAGTGATCATTTCAAACAGCGGTGTCATATCTTCTGCCAGGTCATCAGGATCGTGACCGGCAACACCATTCAGGGCTGACGCATAAATAACCGGGAAGTCCAGCTGCTCATCAGTGGCACCCAGACGATCAAAGAGATCAAACACCTGATCCATAACCCAGTCAGGACGGGCACCCGGACGGTCAACCTTGTTGATAACAACAATAGGATTCAGGCCCTGTTCAAATGCCTTCTGGGTAACGAAGCGAGTCTGTGGCATCGGTCCATCAACCGCATCCACCAGCAGCAGAACCGAATCAACCATGGAGAGTACGCGCTCAACTTCACCACCGAAGTCAGCGTGCCCTGGGGTATCAACGATGTTGATATGGAAATCGCGCCACTCAATTGCCGTATTCTTGGCCAGGATGGTAATGCCGCGCTCCTTTTCCTGGTCGTTGGAATCCATGATACGCTCAGCGCCCTGGTCCTTTCGACCCAGAGTACCGGACTGTTGTAGCAACTTGTCCACGAGCGTAGTCTTACCGTGGTCAACGTGGGCAATAATGGCGATGTTCCGCAGTTTTTCGATCACTGTGTCATTCTCTCAATTCATCCTCCTGCGACGAAAACGGAGTCCGTTTTCGAACCTGTAAGAAATCCAGGGGGATTTATCCGTTTATCGGGGCTTAGGCTCTGTTGACATAAGGCTGTCAAGCTCAGCTCAAGCCATAACGTTCAAGGCAAGGCACAAGAACGCAGGAATACTAATGTATTTCAAGTTCTTGCAACGCATCCGTGAGCGTTATGGCTTGAACCCAAAGGGTGGTCCTTAAAGCTGCTTTCCAACTTCGTTAAGCTGGTTTGATGCAGAACCACTACACCTTCACCAGCTCGCCTTATGGAAAACAGCGTTATGGACCACTGAGCAACTCAGCCTTATGCCAACAGAACCTTGCCACAGACTAGCCTAAAGCCTCATTTTTTGGGGAGGTTGTGTGGCCAAGGCTAATCGCTGTTATCTATAAAAAAGGGCGCAATAGTACCCTATCCCCGCCAAAACCCCTACGCCAGAATGTACTAATTAGATAACTTTTTTACGCAATCGGACCAACACATCTGCTATTTTACATGCATTTCTTCCGAAAACGCTGCGTAAAAAGGCTTTTTAAACCACTGGATACACTGTTATCCTCGCGGGTTCATTTTTATTTCGGCCTTGAACCGGATAACGACCCTATATCATGTCAGAACAGAAACCTTTTACCAGTGGCTCTGGCAGTACTGGCAGCCTGCAGATCTACATTCGACTGCTGACCTATGTAAAACCCTACACCGGGTACTTTGCGCTGAGCCTGCTGGGCTTGGCGATATTTGCACTGACCCAGCCCGCTTTCGCCAAACTGCTTGAATACTTTGTTCAGGCGCTGGAAGGCGAGGAAGTAACCCTTCTACAGAACTGGGCATGGCTATCCAACTCAGGTATATCCTCTCTCTGGCTGATTCCTGCACTGATGATCATTATTGCCATCGTCCGGGGTATCGGCTCCTACCTGGGTAACTACTATATATCCAAAGTAGCGAACTACGTTATCCATGACCTGAGAACCGAGATGTTTGATCGAATGATCAACCTCCCAAACTCATACTTTGATAACAACAGTTCCGGTCACCTGATTGCCCGCATTACCTACAACGTCAGCCTTGTCACTTCCGCAGCAACGGATGCCATCCGGGTCGCTGTCAGGGAAGGCCTGACGGTTGTTTTTCTCTTGGGCTTCCTGTTTTACACCAGCTGGCAAATGACCCTGATTTTTATTGCAGCACTGCCGGTAATAGCACTGGTCGTCTCCTATGCCAGCAAGCGGTTCCGTCGGATCAGCAGGAACATTCAAAACTCCATGGGTGACCTGACCCATGTGACGTCTGAAACCATCAATGGTTACCGTGAAGTCAGAGGGTTTGGTGGTGAAGAGTACGAAGGCGACCGTTTCCGGTCCTCCAGTGCTGCCAATACTCGCCAGAATCTGAAGCTGGCTAAGGCGGGCTCTGTACACACCCCGGTTCTACAGTTCATCGTCTCTATCGCCCTGGCCCTGCTGCTGTTTATGGTTTTGTTTGTTAAAGGTGACTCAACCACAGCCACACTGGTTGGTTATGTCACTGCGGCTGCACTGCTACCAAAGCCGATCCGCCAGCTCAGTGAAGTGAATGCCAATATTCAGAAGGGTATTGCTGCCGCGGAAAGCATTTTCGAAATGGTGGATGAGATACCTGAAGCCAACAATGGCCAGTACACCTGTGACCGGGTAAAAGGCTGCGTCGAATTCAAACAGGTTGGCTTTACCTATGCGGGCGCTGATTCACCAGCTCTGAATGAAATCAGCTTTACCATTGAGCCCGGACAAACCTTTGCCCTGGTGGGTCGCTCGGGATCTGGTAAAACGACGTTGGCCAATCTGGTACCAAGATTTTATAACCATACCGAAGGTGACATTCTTATTGATGGAATTCCTCTCAATGACTTTGAGTTGAGAAACCTGCGCAGTCATATCGCCCTGGTTAGCCAGAACATCACCCTGTTCAATGATACCGTAGCCAGAAATATTGCTTATGGAGCTCTGGGGGATACTGCTGATGAGGAAGATATCCGCCTGGCCGCAGAAGCTGCCCACGCTACCGAATTTATCAAAGATATGTCTGATGGCATTCATACCATTGTGGGTGAAGACGGTGTTCTCCTTTCAGGCGGCCAACGACAACGCCTGGCTATTGCCAGAGCAGTCCTGAAAGACGCTCCGATCCTTATCCTGGATGAGGCAACTTCAGCGCTGGATACTGAATCCGAACGTCATATTCAGGCAGCACTGGATGATATTATGAAAGGCCGCACTACGCTGGTTATCGCACACCGCCTCTCCACCATAGAAAATGCGGACTGCATTCTCGTGATGGAACATGGACGAATTATCGAGCGGGGCAGCCACTCAGAACTGCTGGCTAAAGGTGAGCATTACGCCAAACTTCACAAAATGCAGTTTCAGGATGAAGCACCGGTAACCGTGGAGCAGGTACCTGCCTGAGTAATCCACCACTCAAGAGTTAAGCAACAAATCACGTGCCATAACTGGCTAATCTGTGAATAATGTCCTTAGGGGAAAATAACTAAGGACATTTTCGTGCAGGCTTCCAAGAAAAGGTTTTTCTTCTTTGCCCTTGGCATAGGGGTGCTTATCTTTATTCTGGCTCTGGCTAACCGGCAATCCCCCCCGCTTAACCCCTCAACTGACCGCGCAGTACCTGTTCAGGCCAAAGCCATTGAGCAGAAGGCGATCGCACCTCTTATATCTGGCTTTGGTCGTGTACAGCCCAAAGTGGAATGGAAAGCCGTTGCAGAGACCAGTGGAAAGATCATTTACCGTCATCCCGACTTGGAAAAAGGCAGAGTCATCAAGGCCGGTGAAACCCTGCTGAAAATAGACCCTCTTGATTATGAGTTACAACTTGCCAGGGCTCAGGCCGAGTTGAACTCCAGCAAAGCTCAACTGGCCAGATTGAACCTTGAAGAACAAAACCTGAAAGCGTCACTGGACATTGAGGAAAAACGGCTTTCACTAATTGAAAAAGAGCTGGTTCGCAAAGAGAACCTCCTCAAGAAAAACGTGATTTCAAAATCCGACGTTGATCAACAGCGACTCAGTTTTCTCTCTCAACAAAGTCAGGTACTGAGCCTGAAAAACCAGCTGGCACTGATTCCGGACAACCGCAGCACCAGTGAAGCCCAGGTCAAAGTGAACGAATCCAGACTGGAAGAGGCCCGGCGCCAGTTAAGTAAGACAACCATTACCCTGCCATTTATCGCCCGTGTTGCCAGTGTGGATTTTGAAGTCGGTGAAGCGATAAATCCCCAACAGCAACTGGCACTGCTATACGGCATCAGCCAGATGGAAGTTGAAGCCCAGGTACCATTGCACGACATTAAAACATTGCTGAGTACCATTACCTTTGATTCCGGAAATATCACTGACTACTCCAGAATCCGGCCGGACCAGTTCAATCTAAAAGCCAAGGTCCAAGTCAGCAGCGGTAACTATCGGGCTGAGCGGGAAGCCCGTGTCGTGAGGATCAGTGAAACCATTGACCCCAACCAAGGGACGGTTGGCGTTATTCTCGAGGTCGAACAGGATATACGGACAATGCTCAACAGCAACCAGGTTCCGCTTTCTAACGGCCTGTTTGTTGAAGCCATGATTGAAGGGCTTGCAAAACCTCAGTTACTGGTACCTGAGGCCGCCCTGCATGGCAATACGCTCTATCGAATCAGTGAGCAGCAAACCCTGAACAAAGTGGATGTTCAGGTTCTGTTCCGCAGGGATGGCCTTGCCGCCATTGATGGCGCCGTTGAACAAGACGACATGATAGTCACAACCGACCTGATTCCAGCTATTGATGGCATGAAGCTCAAACTGGCAGGCAATCATCCAGAAGAGAAGAGTAAAACAGCGGAGGCCAGTCAGTGATCCGCTATTTTATCAAACACCCAACGGCAGCCAACTTAATGATGGCCGCGCTGCTGATTGCTGGTTTTTTATCGCTGCCAGACATCAAGCGGGAGACCTTTCCAGAATTTTCACCCAGCTATATCTCAGCCACCGTCGCATACCCCGGAGCAACGCCGGAAGAGGTGGAAGAAAGCCTCTGCCTTCGAATGGAAGACGCCATTGATGGCCTGAGCCATATAGAAGAGTCTAAATGCCAGGCGCAGGAAGGCAGTGCCTCTTTAAACATAAAACTCGATAATAGCGCCGATATTGGCCGGATGCTGGTTGATGTTCAAACCCAGATCAATGCCATTAACGACTTCCCCAGCGAGATCGAGTCTCCTGTTGTCCAGGAACTGGATTGGAATGAACGGGTTGTCGATGTCGCCATTACTGCAAATACCAGCCTGCCTGACCTGAAAGCCTATGCAGAAGACGTCAGAAAAAGAATGAAAGTAGATGCAGGACTTCAGCTGGTAGCACTGCACAACTTCTCAGATCATCAACTAAGGGTAGAGCTCAGGGAGTCCAGTCTGCGACAACTGGGCCTGACGGTCAGTGATATCGCCAGCAAACTGGCCCGGCAAAACATCAAACTTCCCAGCGGCAATATTGAAACCCGGGACAAAAACCTGCTTATTCGATTCGATGAACGCAAAGTAACCCCTGAAAGACTGGGCCAAACCATTATTGCATCATCGACTTCTGGTGGCGTGATACGCCTTGCGGATATTGCCACTATCACAGATCGATTTGAGCTGGATGAAAACCGTATCCACTTTAATGGTCAGCCAGCAGCCATATTGACCATCAGCAAAAACAAGGCTGATGACGCCCTGCGGGTAAAGAGTGTAGTTGAGAATTTTGTCCAACAGGAGCAGACCAGGGCACCGGATGGTATTACCCTGACCATGACCAATGATCTCTCTTCCGTCCTTTGGGATCGCCTGACCATGATGGTACGAAATGGTTGGCAGGGTATTCTGCTGGTGTTTGGGGTGATGTGGCTGTTTTTTTCGTTGCGCTACTCATTCTGGGTAGCCGCAGGTCTGCCCGTGGCGTTCCTGGGTAGCATCATGCTGATGGCACAACTGGGTCTCTCCATTAACATCATCTCCCTGGTTGCCCTGCTGATGGCCATCGGGATTATGATGGATGACGCCATTGTGATTTCAGAGTCCATCGCCGCTCACCTTGACCGTGGAATGGAAGTGGACGACGCCGTATTAGCTGGCGTTAAAAAGGTGCTGCCCGGCGTTGTATCCTCCTACCTGACTACCATCTGTATCTTCGGCAGCCTGTTGTTTCTGGAAGGGCAGATGGGCTCGGTATTAAAAGTCATTCCCCAGGTATTGATTCTGGTACTGACACTGAGCCTGATTGAAGCGTTTCTGATTCTGCCCCACCATCTGGCTCACTCTCTGCACAGAAGCGCAGAGAAAAATAACAAAGAACGCCCGGTACTTGCCTTTAAACAACGTTTTCTTGAACAGTTCGAACAGTTTAGAACCGGCAAGCTGGTCAATATGGTCAGCAAGGTAATTGAGTGGCGTTACCTGTTTATGGGCAGTGTGTTATCTCTGCTATTGATTTCCATCTCTCTTATCACCAGCGGTGCTATTTATTTCATTGGCTTTCCGGAAGTGGATGGTGACCAGGCCGAGGTAAGAATCATTCTCCCCCCGGGCGCCACCCTACAGCAAACCTCATCCTTAGTAGAAACGGTGGTTGCCAGCGCGGAAAAACTCAACCGTCAGTTATCCAGTAACAATGAAGATGGACACCCACTGGTAGAAAACATAACACAGCGCTATAACTTCAATCCCGATGCCAGTGAAAAAGGCCCTCACATTGCCACGGTAAAAGTTGATCTGCGCTCCGCAGAATCCAGAAATACCCTGCTGGATGACTTTCTGGACGCTTGGCGGGAAGATGTTGGCGAACTGCCCGGCCCCATCGCCATGACCTTTACCATGGGCTCCATAGGCCCTTCAGGAAGAGCCATTGAAATCCGCGCACAGCATCAAGACCTGGAAACCCTGAAAGCGGCATCCCTGGATATTCAATCTTTCCTGGGGAATTTCGACGGTGTCAGTAACCTGATGGATGACATGCGTCGTGGAAAAGAGGAAGTGGTGATCAAACTGCGCCCGGGGGCAGAAAGCTTTGGGATTGATGGCCAGCTGATTGCCAGCCAGCTCCGTGCTGCCTATTTCGGCCAGACGGCAGATGAAATACAGGTCGGCTCTGAAAATCTGGAAGTACAGGTACAACTGGATAGTCAGGATATCAATCAGCTGGATGACCTGATAAACCTGCCCATTATCCTGCCTGACGGCAGTCAGGTTCCCCTGGCAACCATCACAACACTGACTTATGAACGGAACTTCGTTCGTATTCAGCGCATCAATGGCCTGCGAACGCTGACCATCACCGGCGATATCGATCAGAAAAAAGCCAGTGCCAGCCAGATTAATCGAAAACTGCGACAGGAACTTTTACCAGAGTTGAAGCAAAACTACCCGGGCATTCGTTTTGGCTTTGAGGGTGAAGTCAAAGAGAACGCCAAAACCAGCAACTCCATGAGCAAAGGATTTATTCTCGGACTCTTTGGTATCTTTGCCATTCTGAGTTTCCAGTTCCGCAGCTACTTTGAGCCCTTTGTGGTGATGCTTGCTATTCCACTGGCATTAGTCGGAGTGATCTGGGGACATTTCCTGCTGGGGTATTCGCTGAGCATGCCAAGCATTATGGGCTTTGTCTCTCTGGCCGGTATTGTTGTTAATGACTCAATCTTGCTAGTGCAATATATCCGGCATCACATTGATGCAGGGGAGACAGTCCATAAGGCTGCGGTTCTTGCCAGCCGAGATCGCTTCCGGGCGGTCTTTCTCACATCGGTAACGACCGCTGTCGGTTTGTTACCCCTGTTATTAGAGCGCAGCCTGCAGGCTCAGGTGGTTCAACCGCTGGTTATTTCCATTGTCTTTGGGATATTTGCTTCCACACTGATGGTGCTTTTTGTGATCCCTACGGCGTATGCCATTCTTGCTGACTTTGGGATGATCAGAAAGAAGTCTGAATAATGGTCTTGTTGATGGAACTTTATTATCTGCATCTAATCAAATGATTGAGCAAATATATACCACATCAAAGTAGGTTTCAGCCCAGTCAGATGCAGGCAGTTAACAGCGACCCTTTTTATCTTTTGCCACAATGGGATCTAAAGGCAAAAGAGTTAATCCAAGGGAAAATGGGTGATAAGTCAGTTGTGGTTCTGGCAAGTGCTCCATGCGAGCTACGGTTAGAAGAACAATGTCAGGCTGGACATAGCATGCATCAGAGAAGAGGGAAAAAGCAACGCAGATTCCGACTCCACACTACAAGAAGTATCCCACCAACCGTTAACATTCACCCTGTACTGAACAAGGCAATGGAAACTATTGGTAACCTGGAATCGAAACACACATGCCTCAGACCTACGAACAAGGCACTATTTTCTAAGCAAACAGAACCGACATTTACCCCCAAAAAGCTGACAGAACAGACTGCACTACTGCTTGACTCCGATGCAGGTATTATTGAAACCCTGCGCGTCGAGGTTGACCTGTTCAAGTTCGGCCCTAGTGAGTTAGTAGACAAGAAGAGAACACTTATCGAATCATGTAGCCAGCATATCAGGGACCTATTTAACCTGCGATAAAGCAGAAGGTCCTATAGAACAAAGGCACAAGATGGCCAGAGAACGTATCCAGCTTTTACAGACAATATTCCCTGAGTTTCTGAAAACCCCTCCTCCTCGGGATCCAGCAGTAGTACAAACAACACCAGAAATAACAGCTTATTTCCGTACAGAAATGGAGTCACTTGAGGGCAGGCACTGGGAGATATTTCACCCAAAAGAGCCTCCACCACCTGTTGAAGAACCGCTACAACTTATGGAATGGGTTAAGAAAGAACTGGCCAAAGAAAAGCTGAAAAGCAATAGAGTTTCACCGGATATATCGACAGTCAATGGCCAGCTAGCCAAGCTTAACCAACATATCATCCAATTGATTAAAGAAAATAATCTACAAGAACTGAATACCGGTGACAGAAGATCAATTGTTAAGATTCATGATGAGATCGGCGAGCAAATCAAAACAGATCCCGACTATAAGTATTTCCGCCTCACTCTGGCAAAAATAACACCAGCAGTAGAAGAACTTAGGGTTAAAGATGGAAGCTCCTGGCGTCCTGCACAAGAACAGCCAACCTCATCGGTAAAAGGACACTCTCCTCATTCCGCCACTGCTGCAGCCACCTTACCCTCTGCATACAACGAAGACGACCTGACTCTTCAGGGGGCTGAAGGTTTCAGTCCTGAAGCCTACGCCTCAACAAAACAGCAAGAGAGTGGAGACTCAAATATCATTACAGAAGTAAAAGAGCTGCTTGCACTGGCAATAAAGGAGTTCAATGAGAACCAGCCTGACGATGAAAAAAGAATAAGCGTATCAGCCTGTGTACAGGCTTTAACATACTCAATTAAAGAGCAGGGAAGGACACTCACGATAGAGGCAATTGAAGAATTAGTGGGATCAGTAGAGGCCTCCATAAAAGAAGAGCCCAATATAAAAGCGATGATGACTCCGCTTCTTAATGCCCTATATGACACCTTTGCTGCTCTTCTCATGTCAACAGCATCAATTACAGAATAAGCCCCCCCCCACCCCCTAATTGTCAAATAAAGTCCCAGGCAGGTTTCACTTATATATTTCATCCAAGTATCTCGAAGCTTCTACAAAATCAAACAGCTGTTTATTGCTAAGCAGCGAAGCTACATTGAGCATGTTGAATCCCCTTTTTGGTCTGAAGCGGAAAATACCCCCTTATTGCCAAAGCCATCTAACACATGGAAGACAAGTGAAAAAATGGACAATTCTTTCGCCTGTACAAACCCACGGTTACTAAATTGATAAGTATCCAGTAATCACCACGGAATCTGAAAAGAAGTACTGAGTGCATATTAAAAAGATCTGACTATGCTGATAGATTCACAAAACGATCATTGGAGCACAGCATGTATCAGATACCCTATAAAACCGCTCTGGTGACCGGCGCCTCCAGCGGCATAGGGGCCAGTGTTGTAAAGGCGTTAACTGATCAAGGGATTACTGTTTATGCACTGGCAAGGAGGGCCGATCGACTCAACAGCCTAGCTGAACAAACCGGTGTAATTCCCGTGGTTCTTGATATCTGTGATACCGATAAGCTCTATCGACAGCTGACGGGTCTGGAAGTGGATATACTGGTCAGTAATGCAGGTCTGGGTTGAGCACACGCCGCTCCATAAAGTTTCCCGAGATGAAGTTGCTATAGCAATGAATACCAATCTGCTGGCTACCATGCATCTGATCAATATTATTGCTCCGGGTATGGAAGCTCGCAGTAAAGGTCATATAATTCACATTGGTTCTATTGCTGGGCTCTATCCTTTGTTTTCATCTGTCCATGATATCTGCAAAGGTGGTATTCATATGATATACCAGAACCTCAGGTTGGAAGTGAAAGTCCCACCTACGTCTTTCCTGAAATTGCAAACTTGATTTTAACATTAAGGCTTCAACGCGTTAGCGTCCCTCCACAGATCCTCAACCCCCTCAACACCAAGACGTTTACAGGCTTTTAAACCTTCCACAGCCTTATCTAAATAAATAGACGGAGGTAAATCAGGATGTAGTCGAGACTGTTCTAAATAATACTCACCGACGGCCAACTGAGCTGCAACATAAAGCTCTTTAATATGCTCATTTTTTTTTACAAATCCCTCAATCCTCCTCACCAAACCAACCAAACTCGAATAATTTTCAGGCGTCTCCTCTCCTCCTCTGACGGATTCCAAAAGTTGAGCAACTAATTTCAAATTTCCTCTGCATTGTTTAAGTTCATGAGGATCAGTACAACCAATAATTTCATCAAATTTATACTCTATTTTTTTCTTTTGCGTTACTTCACGCCATACTTCTTCAGTCAACTCTAGCCCAACATTCTCAAGCGCTTCTAGCAAGTTATCATGAATGCCCTCCAATCCAACGCACTTACAGGCTCTACAAACTTCCATTACCTTGCCCAAATACATGTCGGGATGATGTTTGGCTTGTACCACATAAAACTTACCTATTTCAAACTGAGCCGCACCATAGAGCGCCCTCGCATGTTCACTAACTTTTACAAAGCCCTCTATATTTCTTGATAAGTCACCCAACGATAAATAGTTATCTGCTTTAGCATTTCCTTCTCTTACTATCCGCAAAAAATGAACGATCTCTTTAAGGTGTGTTCCATATATTTCAAGCCTCTTTAGCTCAGCATAGCTTTCAGCAATTTTATTTTTTTCATCAACCAACCTTTCTCTATTTGATTTTTGTTCTTTCTCAAGGTTTTCCAATACTACTGTTATTCCCTGTTCCAGTCTTTTATATAATTGAAACCGCTCTTTATCACTCCCAACAAAGCTGGCCACTTCTTTGTGAACTGGATATTCCAAGTCGAACTTCCTTTTTTCTACTTGTTCTTTATAGTCTTCTTGCATCAAATGCCAATCCCGCATACAAAATGTAAATGCCTCAACAGCCGAACTAGCGTATCGATCTGGAAAACAACGAGATTTTTCACAATAAAAAGATCCAACCAGCTGAAATGTTTTAAGGCACAGTGTCCTTAGCTTCAGGTTACCAGAATTTACCGAATAAATACTTTTTGCACAATTAAATAAGTTATCTAAGACCTCTAGAGATTCAGGGCCCTCTTCCAGTTTTTTCATCCAAAAATTAATTTCTTCTATATCTGCTCTGTCGACTTTTAAATAAGCAACCTCATCAAGCAATCGATGATACATCTCAACTTGTGACTGCATTGGCTCAGCATAAACTTGCCCACTCCAGTGCAATCGTTTTTGTGCTACCAGACCTATCTCTATTGCCTGATGAGAGTGATAAGTTCTTCTAGTATCAATATGTACTTCAATACCCCCCTCTACCACTCGCTCCCCTTTAAAAAACTCACTATTTCTGGCTGCTAAAGTCCTGCCATTCTCCTCCATTTCTTTCACTTTTCTTTTACTAATATCGAGTTGTTCGCTACACATATTTTCAGCACAGTCAACATGATAAAATCGTCCAGCTATTCTGCCATCCCATAATCTAATTTTCCGGCTAAAACCATCACCCTCATTAACTCCACAGGAGGTGCACAGTGGTTTCATTGAGATTTCAGCATCGGTTGCCGGCTTAAACTGCACACTGGCAGGTTTTGTAAAATACATTGGTGAGCTTGCAGATAGATTAGCCATTAGAAAACAATCTCAAAGTCCATTCAAATAAATAAAAAAGTTAAAGAACAATAATAGAAGAGCCGAGTTAAAAAGAAATCTGACCTTAAAACAACGCAATGAAAAGAATCATTTCTGAATACAAAAAGTTTGCCCTGAAAGGTAATGTACTGGATATGGCCATCGGTATCGTGGTCGGCGGTGCCTTTGCAACCATCACGTCAAGTCTGGTCAGCAATATCATTGCGCCTGTTTTTGGACTGCTGACCAGCGGTGTCGATCTGGCAGACCTGTTTCTGGTTCTTAAGGAAGGCAGTGAAGGCTCTCCTTATGTCACCCTTCAGGATGCCAATCAGGACGGTGCTGTCACTTTGAGTTATGGGTTACTACTGAACAGTATTATCAGCTTCCTTATCGTTTCCTGGTTCGCCTTTCTGATGGTTAAAGGTATAAACCACCTCCGCCAGGACGAAGAAAAGGCTGAAGACGTAAAGGAAGGGAAGCAAACCAAACAGTGTGATCATTGCTTTAGCCAGGTTCATAAAGACGCTACCCGATGCGCTTTTTGTACATCTACCCTTACTAAAGATAATGTCTAGATTTTCCAGTCAGGTGGGCGGATGAAAGAAAATCCGCATAAAGCCTGATGATTACATTACTCCCCCGCGTTACTTACGCAGTAAAAACCATCTATGATAAAATGCCGCCTTTGCCATGAAACAGCCGTACTGTTTTTAGAAAAGGTTAAACAAGCAACTCAAGGTGTACCTGTGTGCTACTCAGTCTTTTCAAAAAATACCCGTCAACTGACTTGAGGGTGGTTATCGCACGGCTGTGATATGGTAAGAAACTGTCATTAAGCTGACTGGACATCATTGATGAAACTGACTATCCCCCGTTTTGATCTGGCCAAAGTTCTTGTCATTGGCGATATCATGCTGGATCGATACTGGCATGGTGCCACTTCCCGGATTTCACCGGAAGCTCCGGTACCTGTAGTCAAAGTTGGGCAGATAGAAGACCGCCCTGGCGGAGCTGGCAACGTCGCACTCAATATTGCAACGCTGGGTGCACCTGCATGGGTTATTGGGGCAACCGGTGATGATGAAGCAGCAGATGCGCTCCAGACCCGCCTCGAAGCCGCAGGTATTTATTGCAGTTTTGCACGAATTCCCGGTGTTCCAACCATCACCAAGTTACGTGTTATTTCTCAGCATCAGCAATTGATTCGTCTGGACCATGAAGAAGCCTTTGATGGTCTGAGCCCTGATGTTATTGAAGAGAAAGCAATACAGCTGATCCAGAACCTGGGCGCTATTGTACTTTCAGATTATGGAAAAGGGACGCTTCAGGGTTGCCAGCAACTGATTCGTCTTGCACGATCTCACAATATTCCGGTTCTGGTTGACCCAAAAGGCACCAGTTTCGAGAGGTATCGCGGCGCCACAGTAATCACCCCCAATCTAAAAGAGTTCGAAACCATTGTTGGTCCCTGCCGCAGTGAGGAAGAACTGGTTAGCAAGGGTCAGCAATTATTAAAAGATCTGGAGCTTGGAGCACTGCTTATCACTCGCAGTGAGCATGGCATGACGCTGATTCGTCAAAATGAACCTGAAGTCCACTTCCCTGCAAGAGCCAGAGAAGTATTTGATGTCACTGGCGCAGGGGATACGGTCATTTCCGTTCTTGCAGCCTCATTAGCAGCCGGTTGCGGGATGCCTCAAGCTGCAGGTCTGGCCAATATTGCTGCGGGCATTGTTGTGGCCAAATTAGGTACCGCCAGTGTTTCCATGCCGGAACTGAGACGTGAAGTTAATCGCGAGCTTGGTGCTGAGCGTGGTGCAGTTTCTCCGGAACAATTGATGGTTGCGGTTGAAGATGCCCGTGCACACGGTGAAAAAGTCGTATTTACCAATGGCTGCTTTGATATTCTCCATGCCGGTCATGTGGGCTACCTTGAGCAGGCTCGCAAACAAGGCGACCGCCTTATCCTTGCAATCAATGGTGATGAATCAGTCACTCGGCTGAAGGGTGAAGGCCGCCCGATTAATCCAGTTGATCGTCGAATGGCGGTTCTGGCAGGTTTGGAAGCTGTCGACTGGGTCGTCAGTTTTGATGAGGACACGCCGGAAGATCTGATTCGAACTATCAAGCCTGATGTTCTGGTCAAAGGTGGCGACTACTCTCTGGATCAAGTCGTTGGTGCGCCTATTGTTCACGAATACGGTGGTGAAGTAAAAGTATTGGCCTTCCTGGACAACTGCTCAACGACAGCCATTGTGGATAAAATCCGCGATGAAAAGGAAGCACAGCCCGCCTGATTATCACGCCCCTTTTTGAAGGCCTGCTACATCTCGTTATGCAGGTCCTCGTCTCTTCTACTATCCTAGGGGGCGTTACCAACTGGACATACAACCAGCCACCCATGATTTGCGTCAGACTAGGCACGAGCTGCGCAGTGTGGTTGTCCACATGAGCAGCGAGCAACGCGGTATGGCGCAAATCATGGGTGGTCCTTCGGGTTGGTCATACAAGCACTCATGCCGCGTTGAACGTCTTGAACAGGGAACTACCATGTCCTGCGCCGTTCACCTTTATGCCCTTTGGGTATTGCCTAAGTGCTTGTATGACCAACTGGTTGTATGGCCAGTTGATAACGCCCCCTAACCATTCAAACAAAAAGTACACATTAACTGGACTTAGTAAGGGTCGATATATCTATCAACCCTTGCTTGAGAAAATACCCGTGCCGGCACGATGGATCGCTTCCCTGATTTTGATGGGAACAACATTATCAACTTATGGGCTTCAAGCAGATCAATACTGTTTGGATAACCAGCTCTCCAGCGCATACTCTGCCGTCGCGAGTAATGTCGGTATAGGTATTACCATTGAGAGAAATGAGAAAACCGTTTTTCCTGTCAATGGAAAACCCATGAATTTGAAGCGTGGTCAGAAGTGGTGTCGTAATATCAAGCCGGAAGAACAGCTGATCATTCATGAGTCCCGCTTCTTTAAAAAGTGGAGTTTCAGAAAAGCCTTCCCAGCCTCATTATTAAAAGGAATTCGTGTTGAGTTTGGCAAATCCGGACGAATCAGCGAACTCTATGGAATCAATCTTGTTCAGGATTTTGATGCTAACGACCAGTTTCCACAACCCAATCAATGGATGACTGAACTCTATAAAAATAGTGATACGCCTCTTAATCAAATCTGTATTCCGGGCACACATGACAGTGGCAGCTACGACATTACGACCTTCTCAGAAGAAGATCCTTACATGTGGGAAAGCTTGAAGAAACTATTTGACTATTATGCTGAGAGCTATCTATTCACACCATTTAAAGAACTGGTTCGGTGGTGGGCAGTCACCCAAGGGCTAAACACTTATCAGCAATTATCCGCAGGTATTCGCTATCTTGATATACGCCCCAGAAAAATAAATGGCCAGCTGGTAACCGTTCATGGTCTTGCAGGTGCGTCAATTGCTGATATCGTCATTGATATCAGGCGATTTCTAAATGAAAATCCGAGAGAAATCATCATGTTTCATATCCATCAACCCTTTGGAATGACGCAGGATGATATTGATGAGTTATTTCAGGTTTTATTTGAAAACTTTGGTAGTAGCATTGCTCCTGCAAGCATATTACCCTCAACCAGTATCCAGCAGTTCCAGAACAGCGGATATCAGGTTATTGTCGTGTCAACGCTTCATTCTCCGGTATTCTCGGGATGGTCGACAACCGAAACCCTGACCAGTCTGTGGCATAATAAAAACCGTCCTTACCCGTTACTGGAAAGCATTGTCAGTAATCTTGAGCATCGGAACAACAATCAACTTCATATTACACAGATGACAATGACAGAAAGTCCGAGTGATCTAAAACAGGGTGCGATACCCGGGCAGCCCTCCAGCCTGCGAGCATTTGCCAGAACACTGCGTTATCCATCTGGTTTTTTACGGTACGCTGCAAATGCTGCCCGTACAAACAGCAACAGGGTGAATATAGTGACTGTGGACTTTCCGGAGGATGACTATATTTATTCAGCCTGTATGCGTGAGAATATAATGAATATATCTCATCAATCTTTCTGACTGGAGTTTAATCTTTCCAGAATGGCTTTGAAATCTCCCTGAGGCGATCTGACTCCGTTAAGCCAATATCCTTAAGCAGTCTTGCATCCATTTTTGCCAGATTTCTTCGACCTTCTGCGCGAAACTGCCAGAGTTGGTATTGTTTCTTGAACCTTGTTAAATAAGAAATAGCTTTTGCACCAGCCATTGAGCCACCTTTCATCACCACCTCCTTTTCTTAACCACCAGAACGATAAATTCAGAGTCCAAACTGCAATGTTTGGATATACTCCCTGGCCGCATGGGACAGCAAATCTTCATGCATTCGCCATGAATCATCAAAAAAACCACGACCAATCTGTGTGTCTAAAAGGAAAGTACCCAACACATTCATCCCGACTTCTGCATCAAATACATTTTCTGCATAGACAATATTCATCCCTTCCCCTTTCACACCAAGCAGTCGGGAGAAGTACTGCGTCATTAAATTCCCGTCCCGAGGCTCTTTTGGAGCAAGAATCAGAACTTTGAGAGCTTTTTTTTCAGAACCTGAAAGGCTGTCATACCAAGGCTTTACGACCTGATGAAGCCAGTCGATCTGGGCTACTGCCGCATCATGGACATTGGTATCAATGATGGTCCGGCTGTTTCTGACAAAGCGGGTTAATTTATTTGAGTCTACTACTACGCCCGACAGTATTTTCCGGGCAAAGTCCAGACTCATCTGAGTCAGTGCCTGTTGCTTTATCAATTGCTGTTCAGTAAATCCAAGGTTGGGAAGATCTATTCCGACACGTTTTATGAGTGTTATTAATCGTTTTAGTTCCTTTTTTTTATTCTCGGGTAGCTGCCGACCCTCTTCCGTAACCAGCAATACATAGATGGTTAATGGAATATGGCTTACAGATTTCAAGTTCGTATAGGCTGCTGATGAAAATACATACTGCCTGTTTTCATTAGCTTCATTACCAATTAGATTCAGTGAAAACGGGCTTGCGACAATCAATGGCTTATACTGCTTCGCCATTTCCGTACGCGTGCTCGCGTAAATTTCTCTAAAAGCATTATTAAAATCCATAAGAGCAGATTCAGCTTCCGCTTGGGAGAATGCCGTCAGTAAAATACAAATAACAAGAAACCGATACGCTTTAAATATAGACATAGCAACGAACAACACTGATTTGATGAATGAACTCTGATTTAGTATTCGTTAGAGAACATCAGCTATCGGCGAAAACGAGCATCAATTTAGGCAAATCACTCCACTCGATTAACAACAAAATCAGCGTACAAATGATGCTTTTAATTCATTAGCCGTACAGAGTGTTGATAAATGGGATAGAGTAGTCAGTGATTGCAGGTGTTCTTCTTCCGAAGCTGCTGCACAGGCATCACTGATCACGTAAACCGTGTAATCCAGATCATGAGCTGTTCTGACCGCAGACTGTACTGCCCAGGTGGTACCAACACCACTGAAATAAATGTCTGTCACCTTTGCTGCCCGGAGAATTGCTTCCAGGCGAGTGCTGTAAAAAGGATTAATACGGGGTTTAATCACAATAAGGTCATCAGGCTGCACATCCAGCTCCTCATGAAACTCCGTCCCCCATCTTCCCAGGCGAAGAGCACCTGCCTCAGCCAGTGATGAAAAAAATGGAGAGTTGGTTGGCAGGTCACGATAGTCCGGAGAAAAGCCAACCTTCACAAAGACAACCAGCGTGGATGTTTTTCTGGCCCAGGAAATAGCCTTATTTACCTGAGCCAACACCTGATTTTCAGACACCTGCCGCGCATACATCCTTCGTTTGGCATCCGGGTGGACGAGATCATTAATATAGTCGATAACCACCAGAGCATTTTGCATGGGAGTCTCCCTATAGAAGCCCCTGGGTCACCTTAAGTCCGACAGGCCTCCAGACACGCCTCTACATTCTGTTGCATATGTGCGGGATTGATGGTCCCAACAATAGCTGAAGAAACGGCAGGGTGTGAAAAAACCAGTTTCATACTTTCCAGAACCCGATTCTCATTAGCAAGATGGCCAGACAGGCAAGCATGACCACTGGCAAACGCCTTCTTGATAAAGATGCCTTTCCCATGTTCTAACGCGTAGTCCAATACCGGCTTTTCACCCTGTTCGTTCAGGTTATAGGTCACCATGGCAACGTCGGAGTGTTTCAGCGCCAGAACGCCACCCTCTACCGTTTTTGTAGACATACCTGTAGCGAGGATCTTCCCTTCTCTTTTCAGATCAGCCAGCACTTCCAAACAGCCCGACTGCTCAATGATATTGGCATCATCACCATTGGAATGAACCAGCATCAATTCAATCACATCGGTATTCAGGCGCTTCAGACTTCGCTCAACACTAAACCGGATATGCTGCTCAGAGAAATCAAAAAAAGATTCTCCCTGACCATTTTCAAGAGTGACAAACTCTTCACCGACTTTGCTGCAGATGACCCACTGTTCACGGAGTCCTTTATGTCTGGCAAACAGCTGACCAAGACGCTCTTCACTGATACCATAGGCTGGCGCAGTATCCAGCAGGTTCATTCCCAGGTCTTGTGCCAGAGCAAGCAGATTTAGCATTTCACGGTCATCAGGAATCGTAAAATGTTCCGGGTATTTTACTCCCTGATCCCGACCAAACTTAACCGTGCCAAAACCCAATGGCGATACTTCAAGATCAGTACCCGCTATTCGCTTTCTTCCAAGATACTGAGTCATGACGCTTTGCCCTCTTCAAAATGCCCTTGCCAGAAGTTTGGACAAATTTCAGGTCGGGAAAATCCTTCAGGAATCGAGAAATTTTCATCACCCGCTGGACGAATATTGTCTTCCTGCAACAGTCGAATAACTTCATCTGAAAGGTTGGGCGCAAGAGCCAGCTTGGTTGGCCATGTCACAATGCCATTGGCAACAGGCTGACAGAATGCAGCATCAGGGCGCAGCAAACGGTTCTGTTTGGGTTCTGCACGGTTGACCCGAAGTGTGTCCCACTCCGCCTGATCAAGGTCTACCCAGGGCAATAACGCTTTCATCTCTTTTTTCGCCGTTGCAATCAATGCCTCAGCTGACTGCTTGACCCCATCCTCAGCAATGCCACCACCGAGATACCACACCCACTTCCCATCGTTATCGGGATGGCTGGTAACGGTAATTCTCGGAAGCGGTGTTGTACCGAGGCAATGTGCATAGATAGGTTCAGGATGGTCATGACGAACCATCACCATCTGTAGGGGACGTACCTGCATTTTTGGATCATTGATACCCCAGGTATTCAAAAGCGCCTCAGTTCCCTCACCTGATGCCAGTACATAGCGGCTGGCTTTCAGCAAAACATTCTCACCATTCGCTTCTGTCAGCTCAATGGAATCTATATTTCCCTGACTATCCTTATTGAGCCTGGCATTACCCTGTTCACTCCAGTCCACTTTAATCGTTTTATCTTTCAGGCCGTTGACCAGAGCTTGAGTAACGGTAGCGATATCCAGAACAATTTCATTGAGCTGATATACCTTCCCGCGGAAACCATTATGCTTGAAAATGGCCGGAAACTGCTCTTTGGTTAATGCATCTACCCGTCCTCTCAGCGCCTTGCTGGCAAAGAAAGAGGTCATTCGTGAACCGATATCACCTGGCGACCATAGATAATGGTATTCAGACAGAATGCGAGCCGAACGGAGATCCGGGTCCCTCTCTTCCCCCTTTCCAGCCAAGGCATTACGCCAACGCTCCGGCATCCCGGCAATGGCCTGGGAAGCATTGGTAAGCTGGCCGGTCAGGGTGTATTTGGTACCCCCATGAACAATGCCCTGAGACTTGATGGTCTGACCACCGCCCAGAGAGTCCTGCTCCAGCAACAAGGTTCTATAACCCAGAGTATTCAACGTGCGAAATAACCAGAGACCGGCAATACCACCGCCAATCACCACCACATCGGCTTCAACAGTTTGAGACATAAGAGAGTTCAACTATCTGAGATGACCTGAAATGGGCGGAATTATAACATAGCTCACCGTATTAATAGTCAGGCTGTAGCGGTTAGAATATCGTGCCAGCCCTTCCTTTTTGACAATTTTCGAACCCGGGCAGTAAGAGGGAACGTAATGCTTATTTATGTCGTATACCTGTTAACAGGTGCACTTGGCGGCATTATTATCGGTGCTTTGGGCAGTGGCAGCAGTCTGGCTATCCTGCCTGTTCTTTCCCTTATTTTTCCAACGCTCTTTCCCGAAGCGATTTCACTGCAGGTTGCCATTGCCACCTGCATGGCTACCTTGATCATCGGCAGTGCATCTGGTGCTCTCAGCTACAAAAAATCACAACTGTATGACGTACATTTGATCAAGCTGTGCCTGCCAGGTGTCATTGCAGGAGCCATTATTGCGCCTCAGTTAGCAGGTGCTTTATCCGTTCACTGGCTGAGGTGGTATATCGGGTTATTAATTCTATTTATTGCCGTTTATAAACTGACCAAAAGCTTCAGATCTCATCAAGAAGTTACAAAACCGATAGAGCCTGTGCTTATTGTGATTGTGAGTATTATCAGCTCAACACTGAGTGGATTAGCCGGTATTGCACTGGGAATTCTGATGATCCCTTTTCTATCCCGATACTCCGACCACAGAACCGTTCTCGGTACCAATCTGATGCTGGCGGTTCCTTATGCCATTATTGGCAGTGCAGGCTACATTTTTTCCGGTCTTCAGTCAGGGCATACTGGTTCAAACCTGATGCTGGGCTATGTGTACCTGCCTGCGTTTCTGATCATCTCAATCACGATGGCCACCTTCCCACCGATCGGGCTGAAGCTGGCAAAAAACGTCAGCATTAAGGTAATCCAGAATATCTTTTACATTTACCTGCTGTGCATCGGCATCGCAATTTTGCTGTAGAGCCCCCTGATACTATGTCTATAACCTCTGAAAATAATTTCTGCACCTCATGGAGTGGCGGTAAAGATGCCTGCTTTGCGCTCTGGCAGTCGATCCAGATGGGGTTTACCCCAACCTGCCTGCTGACCATGCTCAAAGGTGATAAAGATCAGACCAGTGCACACGGCCTGAATAGAGAAGTGCTGGAAGCGCAGGCTACCTGCATGCAACTCCCCATTATCTTTGGGAAGGCCAACGTTGGGGAATATGAAGCGGGTTTAAAAGCAGCACTTCAGGACGTTAAAAACACCTTTAATACCTTTCAGCTGACGTTTGGTGATATTGACTTGCAGGCTCACCGGGACTGGTATGAAAAGATTCTGATCGATACCGGAGTTACGCCTCATTTCCCTCTCTGGCATTACTCGAGAGAACAGCTGTTGAAAGACATGTTTGCAAACGGTTTTGAAACCATGATTGTCAGCCTGAAAGCTGAAAAACTGGATCGCAGCCTGCTGGGTAAAGTCCTGACGCCAGAGATTGTAAGGCTGATTCAACAACAAGAAGTTTGTCCAACCGGTGAAGATGGCGAATTCCATACCCTGGTGATTAATGCGCCGCACTTTCATAAGCGTCTTGCAGTAGAAACGCGAGGCATCATCGAAGATGAGTGGGGTTATACCCAGTTAGACATTGCCACCACCTGATGGATGGCTTGATACCAACAACATTCAGCGAAGTAAGGCTCGATAAAGCTTTTTGGCAGTGATAACTCGAGTCTGTTCTACCGTATCACCCAATAACAGAATAATAGAGGCACGGGTCTCATGGAGCTCTGTCATTGCTTCATGCAAAGAGGTTTCCGGAGTGAGCCTGATGGTTTTTCTCATTAACTCACCAACCGTCATACCAGCTTCACTGTTCACCAGACAACGGGCCAGGTGTCGATAGAGCACAATGCCTACAGGCTGGCTGTCTTTCAGGACAACATAACGCTTACTGGGGTATAAACGCATCGTATCTTCTACAGAAGCAACGGTTGCCTCTGAAGCCAGACAAACCGCAGGCATGGAGTTTTCAACCAGCTCTGACAACACTTTTTCGTGAGAATTCAACGCGGCTTCGGCCAGTTTTCGCTGAGGCTTACCAATAACGCCTCGCTTATTGTAATGCTTAATAATACTTCGTAGATCATCACTGCTACGAGTCTCTTCTGTATGGCGTGGAAGAATTCGAGTCCAGAACAACGCCAGTAGCAATACATACTTTGTCAGCCTGTAAATCACTCGAATCAGTGGTGACCACTGAACCACCACCTTCTCAGCTATTTGCACGGCCAGCAGTTTAGGCAACACCTTGGCAAACACCAACATAAAATAGGCAAGCAACGCCGTAAAAACAGCCATCCACAGGTCATTAAACTCTTTTGCCGCCATAGCACCGAGCAATGTACTTCCTGAAATACTGACCAGTGTACTCAACAGAACGATGGCGGAGAGATGCTCTCTCTTCTTCTTAAAAACCATCTGAATGGAATCCTGATTACGCGGTTTCCTGTATAGAATAGTCACCAGTTTCAGCTCATCAATCGAAACCACTGAAGACTCAAGAAGGGATAAAAAAGCGGTAATCGCAACGATGAAGCACGCAAAAAATACAACCAATAGCATCCATACCTCCAGAAAAACAGCAATCAGCAGGAGAGTCATAGAAGCGTTAACAGCACTTATTTTGTGCCCGTTAACATGAAAACAGAACCCCTGTAATCCTTTGTTTTCGACTATTTTTCTCCTTTATTTACCGTACGCTTCAATCTTTACTCAATCAAAAATAATATTCGAATATTATTCGACTGATATTTAAATATGCTTTATTCTTCTTTCAACTTCCCTGAAACCCTCGGTTATCCAACATGTCTGCATCTGAAAAACGGACACAAAGAGAAGCTGCCATCATTCAGGCAACCCTGACCTTACTTCAGGAAAAGGGTTTTATGGACCTGAAGATGTCAGAGGTTGCCAAGCATGCTCAATTTTCCATGGGAACCGTGTATTCACACTTCTCGAGTAAAGAGGATTTACTTCTGGGTTGCGCCATCCATATTTCGAAAACCATTGCATCTGTTTTTGATCAGGTGATTCATAGCCCCTCTCCTCCGATGGAACGTCTGCTCATCCTGAATATGGCAATCTGGTTGTGTGATGCCCAGCAACCTCACCACTATTTTCTTCGTCAGCTGGCCATGACTCCCGACATCTGGCAACGCGCATCCGCAGAACGGGCCCGGGCACTGGACGACATCTACCAAACAATTAGTCAGCTTGTTGAGTCACTCATTATTGAGCTCATGACAGAAAACCCGACCATTTCAGAAGAGAATAAAGCCGATGCCCTAACCGACATCCTTATGGGAATCTGGAGTTTAGGTGAAGGCTTATTCCAGATCAGCGTGTCCGGTTTTGGACTGAAACAACCCTCTTTGCAAAAAGACAACGGATTCGGGTTGCTGACCACTAATCTTGCCAAATACCTGCAGGGCTGGGGCTGGCAGGAACCGTTCTCAGAATCAACGATTGCCAACAGCAAAATCAAGGCAGAACAAACGGTTGCCAGATTTACAGATCAGTAAAACCTGCCAGAGTTTATTTATTCCAAGCACTCTTTAAACATCAAGACAATGATGTAGGCGTGCTTTTATTGTATTAGTTTGGAGCTACACCAGAATGCACTTTCTTCCATCGACCCGATCATCCATAACCGTGGTGATATTCATGGCATTCAGCCTGCTGACAGGTTGTGACCAAGAGCAAACTGAGCATGAAGAAGTCATCAGGCCCGTAAAACTGTTTGAGATAAAAGACCCCCAGCAACAACAATTGCGATACTTTCCCGGCAAAGTAACGGCGACGGAAGAAGCAGAAATTTCTTTCCGTATACCCGGCCAGATCGATCGAATTGAAGTCAATCAGGGGGATGATGTTATTGAGGGGCAGGTACTTGCTTATCTCGATGATCGGGATATTCGTAATGAGTTACAGGATCGCCAAGCCAACTATGAGCTGGCCAAGGTCGAGTTTGAGCGGGCTAACTCTTTGCTCAAAAAGAAAGTGGTTTCTCAATCCAGTTTTGACACTGCCAGCGCCAAACTGAAATCAGCTGAAGCGGCACTTAAACTCAGCCGGGATAAACTTGCCTATACGACACTGACAGCACCATTCAGTGGCCGGGTCGCCCAGACACTGGCAGAAGCCCACCAGCAGGTTCAGGCCCAACAACCCGTATTGATTCTACAGAGCAGTGATCGACTGGACATCAGTATTCAGATTCCGGAAAGCATTGTTTCTCATGTTAACAAGAAAACCGTCAACCATGACTATAAGCCGATGGCCACCTTTCCAGGTGCGCCAGGCAAAGAGTTTCCTGTCAGCTATAAAGAGCATGCTACCCGTGTGACGCCGGGAACCCAGAGTTATGAGGTGATCTTTACCCGAACTGCTCCTGCCAATATGAATATTCTTCCAGGTATGACGGCAACCGTCATTATTGACCTTGCTCAGGTGATCAATACAGGAGAACAACCCGGCTATGTTCTGGTTCCTATCTCTGCCATTGCCAAAGACGATGCCAACAATAAGACCGTTGTCTGGCGATTTGACCCATCAACCAAACAGGTTCATCCCATAGAAGTTTCTGCAGGCCGCATAACAGAAGCGGGTGTACAGATAATGTCCGGCATCAATCCGGGCGATCAAATTGTCACCGCAGGCCTGAGTCAGCTGGTTGATGGCATGACCGTAAAACCGCTGCGTAAGGAACGGGGACTGTAAGCCATGAATATTGCGGAATACTCTATTTCCCATCGAGTCATCAGCTGGATGTTTGTTGTCATCCTGCTGGTGGGCGGTGCGGTTTCATTTTTTGGACTTGGCCAGCTGGAGTTTCCTGAATTCACCATTAAGCAGGCCATGGTGATCACCCACTACCCGGGTGCTTCACCAGAGCAGGTGGAAGAAGAGGCGACCCTGCCACTGGAAGAAGCAATACAGCAGCTGGAGTATGTAAAGGTTATCGACTCCATCAGCAGCAATGGTCGCTCCCAGATTATGGTGGAACTGAAAGAGCAATACCCATCCAGCCAGTTGCCACAGATATGGGATGAGCTGAGACGAAAGATTAATGATGCCCAGAGCAGCCTGCCTCCTGGTGTTTATCCGTCTGTTGTCGTTGATGATTTTAGCGATGTATTCGGCATGTTGTTCAACATCACGGGCGATGGTTATACCTCCAGAGATCTTGAAAATTATGCAGACTATCTAAAGCGTGAATTAGTCCTGGTAGACGGAGTTAAGAAAGTATCTATTGCCGGCGCCCGTCAGGAGCAGGTGGTTGTGGAAATGTCCCAGGCCAAACTGGCCAACCTGGGCATTGATCCCGCCTGGATTTTTTCCCTGATCCAGAATCAGAATGTGGTTTCTAATGCCGGTAATATGCTGGTTGACGGGCGCTCCATTCGCATTCACCCCACCGGTGAATTCAGGAATGTCAGGGAACTGGAGCAGCTGATCATCAGCCCTCCCGGCAGTACACAACTGGTTCGCCTGGGTGATATTGCCTCTGTTCGCCGGAGCTATGATGAAACACCCGACACGCTCTATACCTCTAACAGCCACCCTGCACTATCTCTGGGCGTTTCATTTGCCTCCGGCGTCAATGTCGTGGATGTTGGTGAACGGGTTCGCAATCGTCTGAGTGAGTTGACCTCAGAACAACCTGTAGGTATCGAACTTACTACCGTCTACGATCAGCCGGCCACTGTCTCAGAATCAGTCAATGGGTTTCTGATTAACCTGGCTGAAGCCATCGTTATTGTTATTGTCGTCTTATTGCTGGCCATGGGTGTTCGTGCCGGTCTGTTAATGGGTGCCGTCTTACTACTGACCATCTCTGGCACCTTTATAGTCATGAAGGTTCTGGGTATAGACCTGGAAATGATCTCCCTGGGAGCGCTGATTATTGCCCTGGGCATGCTGGTGGATAACGCCATCGTGGTTACTGAGGGTATTCAGGTTGGTCTTCAAAGAGGGCAAACCCGACTGGAGGCAGCAAAGCGGGTAGTCAGTCAGAACCAGTGGCCATTATTGGGCGCGACGGTTATTGCCATAATGGCCTTTGCCCCCATTGGTTTATCCGATGATGCCACGGGTGAGTTCTGTCTCTCCCTGTTTCAGGTATTGCTGATTTCTCTGATGTTGAGCTGGATCACAGCCATCACACTGACTCCCTTCTTCTGCAACATTCTGTTCAAAAAATATGAAAAGGCCACAGAGAATCAGGAAACCTTTTCGGTAGACCCTTATCAGGGCGCACTGTTTACCCTTTACAAACAGCTGTTGAATTTTTCTCTGAAACATCGTCCTGTCACTCTGGGACTCACCCTGCTGGCACTGGTTCTGGCGATTTTAAGTTTTGGTTTTGTGAAGAATGTGTTCTTTCCTCCTTCTAATACTCCCATCTTTTTCGTTGATTTCTGGATGCCGGAAGGCAGTGATATCAGGGCAACTGAATCTGAACTAGCACGCTTTGAGCAGCAGGTACTCTCCATGCCAGGCGTCAGCAACGTCACCTCTGTTATTGGTATGGGCGCACAACGTTTTATTCTGCCTTATCAGCCTGAAAAACAGTACACCAGCTACGGCCAACTGATTATCGAGGCTGAAAGCCTGGAGGCAATCAACACACTAATCCCTCCACTGGAAATCGTACTGGATGAACAGTTCAGTGATGTCGAATACCGCATCAAGCTGATGCAAAACGGCCCCGCGGCACCGGCAGAAATCGAAGCCCGTTTCTATGGAGAGGATCCTGAGGTGTTGCGATCACTCGCTGTACAGGCAATGACGGTGCTTCGAAATGAGCCAACAGCAACCAATATACGACATGGCTGGCGCAATCAGGTAAGTCTTGTCCGTCCCCACCTTGATGAAGCCAGCGCCCGTCGCAGTGGTATATCAAAGCAGGCCCTTGACGATGCACTGCTGGTTAACTTCACTGGTCGTCAGGTAGGAATCTATCGCGAAGGCAGCCAATTGATGCCATTGATTGTTCGTTCCCCTGAAACAGAGCGCCTCAATGCTGACAGTATCACCGACCTGCAGGTATGGAGTGCGGATTACAACAGCTATGTACCCATCACTCAGGCAATTTCCAGCTTTGATACCGAGTGGGAAAACCCCCTGATTATACGCAGAGATCGCAAGCGAATGCTCTCGGTCATGGCAGACCCTGACCTGATGAGCGATGAGACCACCGACAGTGTGTTCCGAAAAGTTCGTACCAATATTGAAGCCATTCCATTACCAGAGGGCTATACACTGGAATGGGGCGGCGCTTATGAACTCTCCACCGATGCACAGAACGCGACGTTTGCGTCTATCCCCATGGGGTATCTGGCGATGTTTCTAATCACTGTATTTCTGTTCAATACCATACGACAGCCATTAGCCATCTGGGCCACCGTTCCCCTGGCACTGATTGGTGTTGTTACCGGCTTATTAGTGCTCAATACACCATTCAGCTTTATGGGGTTGCTGGGACTACTGAGCCTGTCAGGCATGTTGATCAAAAACGGCATTGTTCTGGTGGAACAGATCAAACTGGAACTTGAAGAAGGCTGGGAAGAACATGAAGCAATATTCCACGCATCCGTCAGCCGTCTACGCCCAGTATGCATGGCAGCGCTGACCACCATGCTGGGAATGATCCCTCTGCTGTTTGATGCCTTTTTCAAATCCATGGCAGTGACTATTATTTTTGGCCTTGGCTTTGCCACCGTACTGACGCTGGTTGTACTGCCGGTGATCTATTCACTGCTGTACAAGATTAACTTCAAGGGTTTTGATTACCGTAAGATCGGACACCATTAATACACATGTCACTAAAGGTCGGCTCCCCGCTCAGGGGAGCCGACCTTTAGATTGATGCTGGTTTCACTGGAAAACCGGCCTATTTTCTGGAAGGGGGCTTCAGGTTATAACTCAAACTCTGATACTCTGGCTCAACAATACCTAACCGGCGATTAATCACCACGGTTAACCGGAAAAACAGGTTACAGAGCATATTGCCAAACCGGTGCAACTCATCCGGCACCTCAACTCCGTGAGCATCTACCTTGACCAAGGCTCTGACAGCCTTCTTAGAAAGTGAACGACAACTGTGCAGCAACTGTACTGGTCGACCTCCCCTGGGAAGCACGAAACCATGCAGCTGCCCTTCAATCTCTTTCTGGTATTGATCAAAATAACCAGCCAGCCACTGAATCTGCTCTTCAAAGATGGCCTGTTTTCCCCGAACCGAGCCATTCATATGGAAAATCCTGGGCTGCAGTTTATCCAGAAAATCATAAATATCGGCAAACCGTTCATCCCCTTCGAGCTCACTGATAACTCCGCCTAGTGTGGCGCACAGTTCATCAGTGATAATTTCATAATCACACAGGGGGGAGTCTTCGTAGATAAAGGGGTAGCAGAGCTCACGGATATCACCGGAGTATTTCAAAGTCATTTTGACACCCAAAATCAGGATACTTAAATGTTTACAGAACCCAAATAGTAATCACCCGGTCTACAAAATACGCTGACCACTATCAGGAAGTCTTTATGGCAGAGCGAATGGGTTTATCAAATCACAACATGTCATTTTCAAAATCGACGGATGATCTGCCACGCTCACCCGTCTCTGCCAATAAAAGCTCAGTCTCAATGGCGTTTCAACGAATAACTAAGGACGTTCAGTCTTGTAAACCCTATATTAACGCTTCGGAACAAACAGCAAGAGAAACAGTGAAACCATTGGTGGATAATGAAAAGCCCCGTCGAATGGCAAATATAACTCTAACGCAGCCAACCCCTTTCAGAGTTACTGATAGCCGGAGCAGAATGCAGCACTGCCAATCCATGGGCAACCTTTATCAGGCAACTAGTACACTTACTCTCAGCAAGGTATCACCATCAGCAACAAAAACCGCAACGATGAGCACACAAACAGAGAATAATCATCAACAGACAGTGACCTCTCAAACAGTGGCCACGCAGACAAATCGGCTCTTCACAGAATGTGAAATACGAACACCTAAAAGAAGCGATGCTATTCCATTAGGCTCTGCAGATAAGAGCCTTGCTGAAATGAAGTTAGAAGAGATGTTATCCGAACTCAAAAGAAGCGACCTTACCAAGCCTCTTTCAGATAATTGTTCTCCATTTACTCTACAAGGCGGCTCTCCTATAAAGATAAATAACCCCCGAAGATATCTAACCATCGCTTACAACCAAACTGCCAAATCATTTATATCTGATTTTATTCGCAGGAGCTCTGAAGAGCAGGTACACATAGATTCCTTGAATATAAGATTCCAGCAACTATTACATGACACATTAACTACTCAAAGGCTGGATGAGGCATATAAAACTAAAGACTTAGCTGAATTAACTCAGCTACCCAACAGCTCTGATGCACAAAGCAAAATCGAAAGCATTTTGGCAAATGGTGAATTAAGAAGTCTTCTGACCTTAATGTATATGGCACTACAACTATGTGTTCAGGAAAGAGGCTCTCAAGAGCCAGATTACCTTCCCTTGTTTTAGGTAAATTGAAAACAAGGGAAGGGGCTACCCTGCAAAACCTTACAGCTTAGGAGACCAAACAAAGGTCGCAAACACCCCTCTTGGCTCGCCCTGATAACCCTTAACTGGCTGATAGTTCTTATCCAGCAGATTGACCACCTTGAACTGGGTTTCCAGCTGAGGAGTCAGCTCAACCGAAGCCCTGAGATCAAAGGTGCCAAAACCAGGCAGCTGTGCAGTATTGGCAGTATCTACCCAGGTTTTACCCTGAGCCCGGAAGGTCCCACCCAGAGACCAGCGACCAAAGTCTTTATCCATATTCAGAGCCGCCATCTGCTGGGCTCTGTAGTGGAGCTTTTTACCACTGTTGGCTCCAGATCGGTTTTCAGGATCAACATAAGTTAAATTAGTATTGATATCCCAACCGGCATAATGGGTGCCAACTTCAAACTCAACGCCTCGGATACGAGCTTTATCAACGTTAACCGTTTGCCACTTACCATCACTTCGAGGAGCAGAGTTGAGCATATCGTCCATATCATTCTGGTAGATATTGACAGACCAACGGCTCTGGTCACCAAACACGCCCCTTAACTCCAGCTCAGCGTTTTTTGCCGTCTCAGGTTTCAGGTCAGGATTAGGTGCCGACCAGGTAGAGTCAGCGTACATATCGGCAAAGGTTGGTGCCCTGAAAGCTGTACCGTAAGAGGCCACCAGCCTCAAATCTTTAGGCAGGTTAAAGCCCCAGGATGCATTGCCGGTAAACTCGCCACCAAAAGCCTCATTCTCATCATAACGCCCACCCAACTGCAGGTCACTGCTTTCAAAAGAGGTCAGGTTCTGGGCAAAGATACCGGTGTTGTAACGTTCATTCACAACATAGGCACTGGTACCTTCATAGGTGTCATTCGAGTAATCAACACCTGTGGTTAACAGCTGATTATCTGCCCACCCCAGATCATTGATCCAGCTGAATGAGTATCGCTTGTTGGTAGAGTGGCTCGCTCTCGGGCCTTCGTCATTACGATGATCTCTTTGAAAGCCCGCTTCCAATCGGCTATCCCAGATATCACTTAAAGCAAACGACAGATAGCTATTGATATTGGATACTTCAAAATAATTAATTGGATATCCCTGAGTTGAGCCCGATGAATTAACGTCATACTCCGATTTACCTTCAGAGTGGAGAAAGTTAACGCCTGCTTCTATTCCATTTTCAAATGCTCTGGATACATTTCCTGAAAAAGACTTATTACGGTAGGCATCATCGTCGCCATCATTACCAACTTTTGTAATGGTCCGGTCATACCCTTGAGTTTCATATAGGCGAGTACCAAAGTTATAACGGGTTCCATCCGTCTCACCACCAAAATTCAAGCCATATTCGCCAGTCCCATGACTTCCACCACCGGCTTTAATCGTCAGTTTCGGATCCCCCGAACCTTTTCTTGTTATGATATTGATGACACCACCGACAGCATCCGCTCCATAGAGTGTAGAACGGGGACCACGTACGATTTCAATCCGTTCAATCTGGTCAGGATCAATATATTCAAGTGGTGATTCACCAGTGCTTGCCATATTGATTTTCTGGCCATTCATCAGGATCAACGTCTGGGCAGTTTTAGTGCCACGCATGTAAACACCTGATTTACTTCCAGGACCACCATTAGAAGACACTTGAACCCCGGGAGCGGACTGATTAAGCAATTCAACAACCGTTGTCGCTTGAGCACGCTCAATCTGTTTACGGTTAATCACAGTTACAGGAGCCAGCGTTTCGTCGACCGTTTGAGAGGTTCTTGCTGCAGTAACAACAATCTCTCCCAGGTCATAAACTTCCTCTGCCAGGGCAACAGAACTCATAATGGACATTGCAACAGCCACAGAAAGCCCCGTGCGTGCAAAAATGGAACGCTGATTGAACGACATTTTGTTTACATCCTTACCGTAAGCGAATGGTCTTAAAAATTTGCAGGAGCCCGTCTTTTCAGAATGGGCTCTCTTGATGAAGTGGTATCTGGGAAGCCACATATTCAGAATGGCTTGCCTCTGAGCGTACAGTTTGCAACTGATGACAGATCATCTCTGCCCCTTCCAGAATCCTGGGCGTTGGTCTGGCAATCAGATCACTGGGTACTGAAAACAATTGATGGCTCTTTACTGCCTGCAGGTTTTGCCACTGGCTCCAGTAGTCCATCAAATCCTTCCGTGTTTCCGGTGTATCACCTCTCGGATCAGAACCAATAATCACCTGTGGATCACGAGTAATCATAGATTCGATACCGATTTTTGGAATACGTTCAGAAATATCGCCGTATATATTCTGACCACCACATAGAGAGATAACATCATCAATAACCTGGCCACTGCCAACAGTCATCAATGGAGAGCGCCAGATTTCAAAGAACACCGAAACGGGCTCACGCTGGCCATAATTGTTCTGCAACGCCTTCAACTGCGTAGAAAAATCATCAACAACCCGGTTTGCTTCTTTTTCTGTGCCCGCGACTTGCCCGAGACTCTGGATGGCCTGCTCAATACCTGCAAAATCCACAACATCGATATGAAAAGTTTTGACGCCCAAAGACTCCAGTTGACGTATCACTTTCTGAGAATTTCCTGCCGTCCATACCACCACCAGGTCAGGCTTCATAGCAACAATGGCTTCAACATTGACGTTGGGGTAGCCACCCACATTGGGTAACTGTTTAACCGATTCGGGATAATCGCTGTGCTTATCAACTGCAATAACGCGCGAACCAGCGCCAGCAGCAAACAGTAATTCTGTAGAGCCCGGTGACAGGCTGATTATTTTGGGTGTACGGGTATTCAAGCAGACAGAGCGGTCACTCATGTCTGTCACACAATACTGGCTGTCAGACTCACTGCCCTGAGCAGTACTGAAAAGAAACGAAACAGCATTGGCCAACGCCATAGCCACGACCAGCATTACCCTGGGCAGCCTGCTCTTCAGTGTCTTGTATTGCAAGGAATGTGTTTTCATGGTGTCCCTGAGTCACAACCAATACTCAGGGCGGCACACGCGGCCACTGGACTTTATTCAGAAAAGTACAGTGTAAAAGGAGATGTGTTCCCAGCCGCCAGGTTACCCGCCCGGTTTGCGCCCGCATATACAGGCTGCTCGGGAGCCTGTCGGGCTTAGCCGACCGTAGCGAGAGAAAGTCCGGTTTGAGTCATTTTTTATGCTGATTTGAGGCGAATAGTGGTTCTATTCAACGAAAAGCAGCATAAAAAATGGCCAAACCCGACTTTTTCGCAGTAGGTCAGTGGTAAGTCCGGCAGGCTCCCATCTTGGGCTTTGCAAAGGCAGGTTTCCTGACTCTGGCGTCATCATTCTCAGCAGTCTTCCCGGTATAACCAGTGACGTATATTGCTGAGAACTCTTCCATTACAGTTGCGGGTACAGTCAGGGTTTCTCACCCTGTTCCCTCTTTTGACTCATAAACTTCATCAACGATGAGTGGTCAAAAGCGTCGTGATTCATACCTATCACTGACGTAACCCTTACAAAGTTTCGCAATACTAACCAAACATTCGTCTTAAATCACTAGGGACTTGTCGATTTCCTGTACTTATTTTTGATCCTGGTCAGTGATTTTACTTTTCTCCGATGCTTGCCAAAGCACTTCGCCTTCATCCTTAAGTGCACAATGGCGACCAAGCACATACATCAGATCTGATAAGCGGTTAACAAACTTAAGCAGTGGCTCATTGACCTTTTCTCCGCTCTCCTGAAGCACATCATTCAATTCAATGACATGTCTTTCTGCCCTGCGGGATACGGTTCTGGCCATATGACAGTGACAGGCAGACTGACCGCCGCCAGGCAGCGTGAAGTTCTTCAAAGGTGGCAGTGGTTCATTCAGCTCATCAATCAGCGCTTCAATCGCTTTTGTGTGCTCTTCCTGGATCAGCTGATAGCCCGGCATGGCCAGTTCACCACCCACATCAAACATACGATGCTGGATATCCTGAATTTGCTTCAGCTGGTCTACCGTAACCTCACTCTCCTGCTTGAGGGAATGGATCAACATGCCCAGCCAGCTGTTGGTTTCATCCACAGAGCCAATGGCATGTATCCTCGGGTGGGACTTTGGCAACTGTTGTCCATCGCCAATACGGGTTGTACCTTTATCACCGGTACGGGTGTAGATGCGGGTAAGTCTATAGCCTTTTTTTTCAGTCATTTCTCGGATTCTTCTTGGTAGCTGGTACATACTTTGAACCACAGAGACCACAAAGGGCACGAAGAAGTGCTTTTCTTTCTTTGTGCTCTTTGTGGTCTCTGTGGTTAACAAAATACGACAATAGTCATTTAGATATTATTAAACACCGCACAGCTCGAAGATTTGTCTCATATCGAGACTTTCTTCGATAGCGTCCGCCATACGGTTAATACCCTCTTCCCGCAACAGGCGATAATCAATTCTTGAAGCGTCCTTCAACCCAGCCCATCGCAAAATAGCCGTACAGGCATCAGGCTCTTCAAACACGCCGTGCAGATAGGTACCAAATATCTGACCATCTTCAGACATTACACCATCCACTTCCTGATCGAGTCTGATTAATGGGTGATTCATCGCTGGCCCTTTTGTAACACCTGCATGAATCTCATAGCCTGTGACAGGAACAGGGTCTTGACCCGGCAGTTGCATAACCCCACTAACGCGTGTGAGCGTTTTCTCACGAATCATGGTGGTTTCCAGGTCCAACAGACCTAAAGCATCAGAGCTTCCGGCCATGCCTTCAATACCATCTGGGTCATGCACAGCCTTACCCAGCATCTGATATCCACCGCAGATGCCCATCAGTTTGCCGCCATAGCGCAGATGTCGAAGGATATCCTGACCCCAGCCGTTCTCTTTGAGGAACTCAAGGTCGGTTCTAGTGTTTTTGGTGCCGGGAATAATGACCAGATCACATTCAGGTATAGACTGTCCTTTTCCGATAAAGTGAACGTCCACTTCGGGGTGAAGGCGAAGAGGGTCAAAGTCTGTGTGATTACTGGTACGGGTTAAAATGGGAACCGCAACTTTCAGAACCTTTTGCCCCTCCTCTACATGCTGGTGAGAAATGACAGCATCTTCCGCTTCAAGGTGTAAGCCATGAAGATAAGGCAAAACACCCAGTACAGGCTTACCTGTCTTTTCTTCCAGCCATCTCAAACCGGGCTCCAACAGCTTCACATCACCTCGAAAACGATTAATAACAAATCCTTTTACTCGCGCCTGTTCGGACTCAGACAACAATGCCAACGTACCGTACAGATGGGCAAAGACACCGCCCTTATCGATATCCGCAATAATAATCACCGGGCAATCTGCTTTTTCTGCAAAGCCCATATTAGCCACATCGCCTTCCCGCAGGTTGATTTCTGCTGGGCTACCCGCACCTTCTACCAGTACGGTTTGATAATGGCTCTGTAGCCGCTGCCAGGAGCGCATAATGGCTTCCATCACTTCAGGCTTGTAGGCGTGGTATTGGGTTGCATCCATTTCGCCAATAGAGCGACCATTCACAATCACCTGGGCACCAATGTCACTGTTCGGTTTCAGCAACACCGGGTTCATATCAGTATGGGGCTCTAACCCAGCAGCAGCGGCCTGAAGCGCCTGGGCGCGGCCAATCTCACCACCGTCTTCAGTAACGGCGCTGTTCAACGCCATATTCTGGGGTTTAAAGGGGGCTACAGAGAGTCCGTGACGCCTGAAAACCCGGCAGAGACCTGCCACTAACGCACTTTTGCCTGCATCACTGGTCGTGCCCTGCACCATCAGCGTGTGTGTAGAGTTGCTGCCCATAACGCTGCTCATAACGGGAGTCCCAGCCTGTTTAGAAAAGTAAATGAGCGGCATTATACGGGCAGAAAAGTTGAGAGGAAAAAAAGCTTCAAACATTCGAAGAACTAATTGTTATGCCTGCTATCTAAAGAGAGTTACCTTAATCTGTTATTATTCCCTGTTTCATCCTATACCCAAAGGATTTCAAGTTGCTACGCGGCGGCAAGTAAGTGAAGCCCCATGAGCCTACAATGAGTAGGTGATCGGGCCGAGCTGGCGCTCCAGTGAGCGAGTGCAGCCAACAAAGTAGCAACCTGAAAGGCGACGGGTATATCAACATGGCGCTGGTGCATGAGTCGTTTCTTCTATTCGTTGCTGTTATACCTGATCTCCCCTCTGGCTATGGTTCGCCTTTACTTGCGATCCAGAAAAGCCCCAGAGTACTGGCAAAGAAAAGCGGAACGCTTTGGTTTCTTTAACCTTCCACCTTCGACCAAACCCGTTATCTGGGTGCACTCAGTGTCAATGGGGGAAACCATTGCCAGTGGGCCTCTGGTTAAGCAACTTCAGAAAAACTACCCGGATCATCGTATTCTGATTACCACCATGACGCCTACGGGCTCTGCACAGGTTCGAAAAATCCATGGTGACAGTGTGGAGCACGTCTATGCCAGTTATGATCTGCCCGGCGCGATAAAACGGTTTCTGGACAAAGTAAAACCGGTCATGGCTATTGTGGTTGATACCGAGCTATGGCCCAACACTATTGCAGCGTGCCATAAACGGCGCATCCCTGTGTTGATAGTCAATGCCCGCTTATCAGAACGATCTGCCAGGGGTTATGGACGCTTCAGCCTCCTCACCCGCCCCATGCTGGAACAAATTGATATGGTTGCGGCCCAGAATGATGAGACTGCCCGCCGCTTTCTGGAGCTGGGTCTTCCTGAGAGACAGCTCAGTAACACAGGTAGCATTAAGTTTGATCTTGATGTGTCACCCGAAGTGATTGCTGCAGGTAAAGCCCTCAGAGAAAAATGGCAACAGGGCATGGGCAGTGATATTCGTATCTTTGTGGCTGCCAGCACCCATGAAGGAGAAGACCAGCAGATTCTGGATGCCTTCAAAACCATTCTGACGAATGCTCCTGAAATGCGTCTGCTTTTGGTTCCCAGACACCCGGAAAGGTTTGACGGTGTTCACCAGCTGATCCAGGACAACCAGCTCTCTGTAGTTCGCCATAGCCAGGGAACCCAGCCTTCTGGTGAAACCAGAGTTATCCTCGGAGACACCATGGGCGAAATGATGAAGCTGTTTGCAGCATCGGATATTGCCTATGTCGGCGGTAGCCTTGTTCCTACCGGAGGCCATAATATGCTTGAGCCCGCTGCTCTTAATCTTCCAGTGCTCTCAGGCCCTCATGTTTTTAACTTTGAAGAAATCAGCGATTCACTGGTTAAAGCCGGAGGTTTGAAAATTGTGAATAACAGCGAAGAACTGGCTCAGGAAGCCATCCGGTTGATTCAGAATAAAAACGAATATGAGGTAATGAGCCGCCATGCCGGGGAGTTTGTCAGTGCCAACCGTGGGGCTCTCGACAGAGTCCTCACATTAGTTAGCCGGTTTGTAACGGCTTAATAACGGGACTCTTAATAAAAAAATCAGGCCGAAGGCCTTGGTCTGATATCAGTGCTGGATGATTTAGTCGCCAGCATTGAATCCACAGCAGGGTCAATATTCAAGCGGCTACCATCCACAAAGTAATAGTCACTGCCAGATTGCAGTCCCTGAATAGAGAGCTTGCCCAGAATCCGGTTCATCACCACCTGCTGTTCCTGTAAGTCTTCATCAGCAAAGGTTTTCAGGAAAGCTTCTGCCAATGAGCAACCCTCATCTACAAATACCTTCATTCTGGCTTCAGTGCTTTTAGTATGCTCATCCATGAAGTCATCATCCATAACCGAGTATTTACTCAGTATAGAAGAGCGCATCCTGACTGAGCCTTCATTCTGATGAACCGTACATTCCCTGAAAATTGCTCCCGGTAACTGCTCCTGCGTTACTCTATCTCCCGCATCCATGCAGTCGTGCATTTTCAGGATACAGTGCGCCTCTGAACATTCCCTGAAAATTGCTCCTGCATTTTCAGGATACAGTACATCCATGTACATAAAAACGGCTCCACAAGGAGCCGTCTCAGAATAAATCACAATTAAATCAGCAATTAACCACGACACTCTGTAGGAACAGACAGTTCATCGCTGGCATCGGTCATCCACTGGTTAAGCTCTTCAAGATCAGCCGGACTAAGCGTACCCGCTGCCTGCTTAAGCTTCAGGGTATTAACAATAAAGTCATAACGGGTGTTCAGGTAATTACTGATGGAAGAGTACAGCTGCTGCTGGGAATCCAGTACATCAGTAATATTACGGGTACCCACTTCGTAACCACTCTGAGTCGCTTTCAGCGCGCTTTCAGACGAAATAATGACCTGACAGCTGGCCTGAACCCGATCAACATCGGAAGTAGCTGTTCTCAGCAGATTACGGGTGTTGGCATTGGTATCACGAAGCTGCTGATCGAAGTTCTTCTGAGCTTCTTCCAATTGGTAGCCAGCTTGACGGGTTACCGACGTAGTAGCGCCACCGGAGAAGATTGGCAGGTCAAACTGAACACCTACAACAGTCTGTTTGCCATCACCAGTGTACGCTTGATTTTGTGCCTGAATTGAATTGCTCGAGCTGTAGTTATAGCTGGCAAAAGCATTCACAGTCGGCGCATGCCCAGACTTGCTGGCTTTCACTTTGGACTCGGAAGCGGTCAAGCCTTCACGGGCAGCTTTCAAACCGAGGTTATTGGCCACCGCAGTACTCACCCACTCCTGTGGATTATTCGGTGTCGGCGCCACCACCGGCATTGCCTTTTCCAGTTGAGCAATATCAGTCACATCCTGATTGACGATAGTGCGCAACCCTTCATAGCTGACAGATACCTGATTCTCTGCCTGAATTCGTGCAACACGGGCATTATCATAAGCAGCGCGGGCATCCAGCACATCAGTTTCTGCAATCAGGCCAACATTGTAACGCTCACGAGCCTGATCCAGCTGCTGCTTGAGCGCTCTTTCCTGAGCTTTGGCCGTCATCAGGCTATCTTCAGACCTGAGAACATTGAAGTAAGACTCAGCCACCCGCAGAATCAACTGTTGCTGAGCATTGGCAAACACTGCAGACGCCTGATCACCCACAGACTTGGCCTGCTCATAATTAAACCAGCTGTTCATATTGAACAGGGGCTGGCTCAGGGTTGCTCCCCAACCATGGGAATTGTAGTTATCTGGATCCTCTCCCCCACCAACTTGATCACGTGATGTACGACTATATTGGGTATTCGCAGATAGCCCGAGTGTTGGAAGCAATGTAGCACGGCTCTGGTTAACAGTTTCCTGAGTCGCTTTCATGGATGCCTGCGCCGCCGCCAACTGGGCATCGTTCTCCAGCGCCATATTGTAGACATCGAGCAGGTTGTACTGAGTTGACGCAGCCTGCACGTTCAACACGGCACCCGCCAGAGCAGCAAGCAGAAATCCTCTACGACTATTACGTGACATAATTTTGTGATCCTTGGAAAGTTCGCCAGCCGTTTATCAGCCCTCTCGCAGAAAGGCTTACAGACTGGTCCCTGATGGGGGATAAAATCGCTGTATCAAACTCAGATCAAGGAAATCTACACTAATTTACGCAAAAAATGCAGTAGTATGACGAATTCCTCTATGGATATTGCTTCTTTAGGCTGCCGGGATGAGGACGCTATAATAGTTATTATGAAGAAACAGTCAAAAAAACCAAACTACCATGTCAATCTGATTCGCCTGCAGCAACTTTGTGAGGGGAACTATCTGCGGATAATGCGCCTGTTGCCAGACCTGCCAAAACAGGAGCACTTCCACCTGCCGGTTAAACACGTAAAAGGTCAGGGTCAGCGTCTGGAATGGCTGATCATTGATGTCCTTGAGAGAGCACCTTTTACGACATTGCTCAAACTGAAGATGGATACTTGCTGGGGAAGCTTTTTCAAAATGCCAGAAGCTGAAGTGCGCCTTTACCATGATGTACGTATGGCAGAAGTGGTATTCAGGAAAACAAGCCAGATCATCCAGGCCCGATACGATTACCCTAATGCTAAAATGCATCAGCCCGATGAGAAAGAGCAGCATAACCAGTTTCTCGCACTATGGCTTGATTATGCATTGCCAACCTGCCAGTCCCATACGGAAAGAACCTGACCAGAATCTATTAATCAGATTTTTTTCTTTTTATGATGTCTTAGCTTTTTGCTCAAGAATAAAAAGTAATTGAACAGCGCTGTAGCATTTAGCAATGATAAAACCTGTCAACAGGATACGCACTCATCAAGAAATGCCTTTTTAAGCAAAGTACCACATCTTTTGTAGCCTATTTTTTCAATCCGGGCGACCGTCTTTTTATCTTCCACTTCAGTGGTAACCGAGCAATACGTATAACGACAGTTTTTATCCAGCGCCCACTGTTCATAAATATCGAATAACTGTTCAGCTATTCCCTGACGTCGATAATCAGGGTGCACAAAGAATCCATTTTCGAAAGCAACACGATCATCTGAAAACTGGCTGATATAGTTATATTGAGCAAGAAATCCAGCAACCAGACTGCCGTTCACTTCAACGACCCAGCCTGCATAGTCTTGCTCGTTCAAGTGGCGGCGGAAAAAGTCATGCACTCGCTGCTCACTGAATGATAAATGTCGGTATTCAGACTCTTTATGCATCACAGTCGACAACGCAAGGAAGGCCGGAAAGTCCTCCTCTGATAATGGACGGATAATGACTTTCTGAGTAGGCTGCAGTTTCTCTAGAGTATTCATATAAAGCTCCTTTTGTATAAGCCTGAAATTAAAAACTGACGTTTTTCATGCTGCAAGGCGTCATGTTTTCAGCAATAAACAATAAAAGCTGATGGTACTTGACAACCAACAACATACTGACAAGCACCACCATTTAAAAAGAGAACATATAATTTAATATCACCAAATAATTCTACTGATTAAATTGCCTTTCTCTGTATTTTTGGAATGCCATGTTATTAGGCATCAAACTCACCGGCTTTGACTGCTGTTATAAAGTGTTTCCATTCCTCTCTGTCAAAAACCAGCGTACTCTTGTCAGCATCCTTTGTATCGCGAATACCCACAAGCCCAGCTTCTTTGTTAATTGCAACGGCCACGCAATAGCCAACAGTACCGCCACCACAGGCTCTGACAAAATTACTGTCATTAGTAAAGAACTTGTTCATTTCTCTATCTCCTGCAAAAATGAAATCAACATCCTTACTGTTTTTCATTTCAACCCGTTTTCCCTCCAGGCAGTAATAAGGATAGAAGAACCATCGTACGTTTGTGTGAGAAAATGGTAAATTTAAAGAAAGCGGCCTGTAAAAACATTTATCGTCGTATATAATTTTAAAGACAAAACCAATTGAATATATATACAATCAATGATTTTTACTTATACAGGTAAAGCAGATCTGAAAGGAAAATCTTTCGGCATCAGGATTCATCAATCGATAACTGATAACGTCATTTCCAAATAAAACGATATTTACAAAAAACGACGCCAGAAATCCCTCTAAAAAAATGAAGGCTATACCCAACCAAATAAGCCAAAGTAGCTGAGGGGCTAAATAGCCCATTCCCCAGATACTATGTATCTCCTGCACCGCACCCTTCAATACCAAATAAATAGCTGCAATGAGGAAATGTGTTATTACTTCCCAAAATGACTACTATTGCATTCTCAATCCTGTATTTGCGGGCTATCATAGGCATGCTCCAGTTGAGCGCAGACTCTCAAATGACTGAGCCCACTGCGAGCAGCTGATTGACGGTGACGCTCTACGATGGAGACTGTACTCGTCAGAACACCACCTGATAAACCAGAATTCAGGTTGGATAACGATAACATCGGTTAAGGCTGACATGAGTACCGCCAGAATTCGAGTCATACAGATCACTGATCCGCACCTCTTTGCAGATTCCAACTCAACGCTTATGGGTATTAATACGTCTGCCACACTGGATGGTGTACTTGCAAAAGTACAGGATGATTATCACGATATCGAATGTCTACTGGTGACTGGTGACTTGACCCAGGACGACAGCGAAGCCTCCTACTACCACCTCAAAGACAAGCTATCAGCGCTGAACGTTCCCAGTTACTGGCTGCGCGGTAATCATGACCAGCCAGACCTTATGAATGCAATTCATCCATCTGCCATGGAAAAGCAGGTTCTTCTGGGTGAGTGGCAAATCCTCCTGCTGAATACTCAGGTGGATGGCGAAGTGTTTGGCCACCTCAGTTCCACTGAGCTGGCACTTTTGGAAAAATATCTGGTTCAGGAGCCCACTAAACATTGTCTGCTGGCTCTGCATCACCACCCGGCTCCCATCAACAGCCAGTGGATGGACAGTATTATGTTAAAGAACCCGGATGACCTGGCCAGAGTACTGTCTCGGCACAATAATGTAAGAGCCATTATTCATGGCCATGTGCATCAAGCCAGAGATTATGAGTTCTGCAATATCCCTGTGATGGCAACCCCCTCCACCTGCGTACAGTTTGCGCCTGAATCCGACAAGTTTCTTGCTGATACCAGGCAGCCCGGCTTTCGAGTTCTGGACCTTTTTCCTGACGGACGGATAAAAAGCCAGATCGTCAGAACCAGTGATAAGCCCATGAGAATCAATTTGGATTCAAAAGGTTACTGATCACTGGCTATTTTTTAGCAAAACCAAAGGTCTGTAGCCCGATGCAGCTACACAATTATTTTTTCTTTAAAAAACAACTCAATACGCATATTCCAAGTCATCGTTTCCCCCAAGCCAGCCAGTCTAATAAATCTTTCAGAATTAACAGACCAACGGTATATATCTATTTTTTATGAAAGAGAGCCCTATCCTTTTCTAGATTTAATAATAGGAGCAGTAAACATAAGGATGTAGTTATGACCAGGATAAGGTCCATGCAACAGGATGAATGGGATGATACTTTCTGGAACAGCAATCACGAACACCGCAAAGCAAAGGCTCAGAAATCACGTCATAAAGGGTTAAACTCATCAACCATACGCCAGGGAATCGAAGATTACTTTGATAAAAGTAAGCTGAGGAAAAGTATATCCGAGCGTTATCAAGATCTTGATGGTTATGATGAATTAGATGAAGCTGACTACAAGCCCAGAATCTGACTCAATTTCTACCTACCCAAAAATGCCACTTTTTTATGTGGCATTTTTTATTTTTGCAACACACATAAAAGTCCTCACTAACCATGGGGATATAGAACCCTCTATGATCCAGCAATCTTACAGCCGCTGAAATGAAAATACCTTCAGCAGAAACATCAGATCAAGCCTATTCAGTTGAAAATACCAGCTACACTCTCATTGCTATAAATAGCTGAGTAATGGCTATAAACGATTCTCACATGGTCATTAAATTCCATATTGCTGTCAGCATCGCTTTCAATGCCAGCCTGACAGTAATAATCTGACTATTGGACATGTTCGGTAGAAATAGTTAATAAATAAAGCAGAACAATAACAAAGCCAGTGTCAGGAATCGTTAGAAATTGTTTTAGAAACAAGCAAAGACTCATTCGGTCAAGTGATAACTTAATATAGCCAACTTATTTGGCCTCTCTTGCCTGTATTGCGTCTTAATCCACGACAGCCCTGCCACAAGATGTGCTTTGCTGATTAAGCATCAACTGATCATTATGGGGTAATGACGAATGACCACGTTTTCTGAACTCCAATATCTACACGGATTTGGTAATGAACATGAGACTGAAGCCCTGACAGGTGCGCTTCCCCAGGGGCAGTTCAACCCTCAGCAGGCGCCCATGGGGCTATATGCAGAACAGTTTTCAACAACTGCATTCACTGCCCCAAGACATCAGAACAGAAGGACCTGGATGTATCGCATTCGGCCTTCTGCAGCCCAGGGAGACTTCCAGCCGATAACATCTGACCTGCTTCGTTCAGGCCCAATTACCGAAGTCCCCGCCCCACCTAACTTGATGCGTTGGGATGCGCTGGCGTTTCCTGAAAAAGAAACTGACTTTATTGATGGCCTTATCACCATGGCTGCCAATGGCAATCTTCAGGTGCAAACCGGTTCTGCTGTGCATATGTATCTGGCGAATCAGGATATGACTGACCGCTTCTTCTACAATGCCGATGGAGAGCTGATGCTTGTCCCTCAACAGGGAGCCATCCTTGCCAAAACCGAACTTGGTAATTTGCATGTTTCCCCCGGAGAAATACTGGTTATCCCCAGAGGGATAAAATTTCAAATCCAGTTGCCTGAAGGTAAAGCCCGAGGCTACATCTGCGAAAATTACGGGGCTCCCTTCATCCTGCCAGAGCGTGGACCTGTGGGCGCCAATGGCTATGCCAATGATCGTGATTTCCATTATCCGGTCGCCTGCTTTGAAGATATAGACGGAGAGTTTGAACTGGTGGCCAAATTCGGTGGAAACCTGTTCCGCTGCAAGCTGGATCACTCCCCCCTGGATGTCGTTGCCTGGGTTGGAACTTCAGCTCCTTATAAATATGACCTGTCCCGCTTCAATGTTATCAACACCGTCAGCTTCGACCACCCCGACCCATCCATCTTCACCGTATTGACCTCCCAGAGTGATACCCCCGGGGTTGCCAATATCGACTTTGTTATCTTCCCTCCCCGCTGGATGGTGGCTGAGAACACATTCCGTCCTCCCTGGTATCACAGAAATGTCATGAGTGAATTTATGGGGCTGATTCACGGTGTTTATGATGCCAAGGAAAAAGGGTTTGTTCCTGGTGGTGCCAGTCTCCATAACTGCATGAGCCCTCACGGCCCTGAAGCCGAAGTGTTTGAAAAAGCCAGTGCTGCAGAACTAGAGCCTGTGCGATATAAAGACACTATGGCCTTTATGTTTGAGTCCCGCTTTGTCTTTGCGCCAACCCGGTTTGCGCTGGAAAGTAATGCCCGCCAAACCGACTATATTGATTGCTGGAAAGGACTCAAGAAACACTTCAACCGATAAGAGCACAAAATAAGAAACTTGTCGTTTTTCTAACTTACGCCGGAGACATAGAGCTCATCATGCTGACACTTAATGAAACACATGATGTAAACCTGACCAGCTGGGTTACATCGGCCAATAACAAAAACAGTGACTTTCCTATTCAAAACCTGCCGTTTGCCATCTTCAGACGTAAAGACTGTGGTGAGTCTTTTCGAGCAGGCGTAGCGATTGGCGACCAGGTATTGGATCTTGCCGCTGTTTCCCAGACCAGCGTTGCTTCGGGGAAAGACTGGGAGGCTCTGGAAGCCTGCTGTGATGAAACCCTGAACCGATTTATGGGGTTGGGTATTGAGCATTGGTCGTCATTAAGACGAGCTTTATCCAGAGCCCTGAGCAAAGGGGCAGCAGAGGAAGCTGAACTGTCGCGATGCCTGGTTGATATGGATACGGTGGAATACCAACTGCCCTGCAAGATCGGCGATTACACCGACTTTTACACGTCCATCTATCATGCCACCAGTGTTGGTTCACTGTTCAGACCCGATAATCCATTGCTGCCCAACTACAAGTGGGTGCCCATTGGTTACCATGGTCGTGCATCTTCTGTTGATGTTTCTGGTCAGGGTTTTCACCGTCCCTCTGGCCAGACCAAAGCTCCCGATGCAGAAATCCCCTCCTTCGGTCCCTGTAAGCGCCTTGATTATGAACTGGAAATGGGTATTTTCATTGGCTCTGGCAACGCCCTGGGAGAACCAATAAAGCTGGATCAGGCCGACCAGCACGTATTTGGTCTCTGCCTGTTTAATGACTGGTCCGCCCGGGATATTCAGGCCTGGGAGTACCAGCCTCTGGGGCCATTTTTATCCAAGAGTTTTGCTTCCACCGTTTCCCCCTGGATTGTCACTCTGGAAGCACTGGTGCCTTACCTTACCAGCTTTGATCGCCCCGCCAGTGATCCGCAACCACTGCCTTACCTTGACTCCCAGAAAAACCGCCAGCAGGGCTCCATTGATATTCAGCTCTCTGCTCAACTGCTGACCAAACAGATGGACCAGGAAGGAGACACACCTACGCAACTGTCACAATCCAGCTTCCGTCACTCGTACTGGACCATCAACCAGATGGTGGCTCACCATACCGTGAATGGCTGTAACCTTCAGCCCGGCGATCTATTTGGCAGCGGCACACAGTCAGGCCCCAGACCGGAAGAAGCGGGCTCACTGCTGGAACTTTCCCAGGGCGGTAAAAAACCGCTGTCTCTGCCCAACGGTGAAACAAGAACATTCCTCGAGGATGGAGATACTGTCATTTTCAAAGGCTGGTGTGAGAAGGCCGGACATGCCCGTATCGGCTTCGGCGAAGTACAGGCAACCATTCTGCCTGCCCGGACGGATATTGGAGAATAAATACGATGAAACTCTACGGCTACTTCCGCTCATCGGCTGCATACCGGGTACGGATTGCACTGAACCTGAAAGAGCTTGATTATCAACAATCGGCCATCAACCTGTTGAAAGGTGAGCAGAACTCGGAGGATTACAAGAAAATCAATCCCCAGGGACTGGTACCCACATTAACCACCGATAAAGGAATTCTCATCCAGTCCCTGGCGATCATTGAGTGGTTGGAGGAGACCTTCCCAGAACGCTCCATCATTCCCGGAGATTCCTGGAAAAAAGCCCAGCTGCGCAGTCTCGCCTATCAGGTCAGCTGTGACATACACCCTGTCAATAACCTCCGGGTACTGAAATACCTGCAGCAGGAGCTGGCAGTGAGTGATGATGCTAAAACACAGTGGTATAAACACTGGATTCATACAGGCTTTACCGCGTTAGAAGCCCAACTGGATGACCAGCCTTTCTGCTGCTCGGAACAGCCCTCTATAGCCGACATATGCCTTGTACCACAGGTATTTAATGCTCTGCGCTTTAAGGTAGAAATGACAGATTTCCCCAAAATCCATGAAATCTACAAGCACTGTAATATGCAGCCAGCGTTTATTGATGCAGCACCGGAAAATCAGCCGGATGCGGTGTAAAAGACTTTCCTAACCACTAAGACCGCCGGTGAATGTTCCCGACAGCACCGGCGGAACTTTGTGGTTTGAGAACCTCACCCAAGAAATCGTAACAACATTCGCGTCATCAGCTCTGGTTTCTGGGCATGAACCCAGTGGCCCGCTCCCGGTATCACCCGCATAGATGCAGATGGAAAGAGTGACAGCACCTGCTCACGATGCTCAGGCAAGATATAGTCAGACTCACCTCCCTTAATAAACAGGGTATCACTGGCAAAACCAGTATCAGACAGTTGCCCGGCAAGGATTTCCATATAATGAGTAATGATTGCAGGAAGGTTCACCCGCCAGCGATAGTCACCCTGCTCATCACGATAGAGATTTTTCAGCAGAAACTGACGCACGTCTTTTTCCGGCTCATATGTTTCCAGAAACCGATCCGCTTCGGTGCGACTTGTCAGCGTGTCCAAAGGCATGGACGACAATCCTTCAAGAATTCTGTCGTGCCGTCTTTCCTGATACGTCACCGGCGCAATATCAATCACCGCCAGCTTTGTAACGCGCTCCGGGGCCATCAGTGCAATGGTCATCGCTACTTTGCCTCCCATGGAATGACCAACCAGGTGGACTTTCTCAAGCTGCTGGTCATCCATATACTCCAAAACATCTTCCGCCATCACCCGATAGTTCATAGCCTCATCATGGGGAGAGCGCCCATGGTTTCGAACATCCAGCCCATGAACACAAAAGGATTCTGCAAGCCCCCGGTTAATCATCCCCAGGTTTTCCTGTGAGCCAAACAGGCCGTGCAGACTGATGACATCAGTGCCCTGCCCCTGTTGCCTTGCGTACAATTTCATGTCTCAGCGCTTCTCTAAATATTTTGACAAACGGTAAATACTGATCAGGAATTCTACCTAAACGTCCGTACAATCTCCTCTGCATTTGGTACAAAGATCATAAAATGAGCTTTGCCAGAAAAGCCAGCGGCTTATATCCAATGGATTTCAAGTTTCTACGCGGCGGCAAATGAGCGAAGCCATGGGAGCATAGAAATACTATGTGACCATGGTGAGCGAATGCTGCCAACAAAGTAGCAACTTGAAAGGCGATGGATATATTCATGATGATCGTCCCCGCTGTCTCTGTTCCGGTAAGCAACCTAACCCAAAAACAGGAAAGTGAAGCCATCATGAGTGATCAAAACTTCAATCTGGATCAGTATCTGGAAGAACTGAAGCCACTGATTAACGTCGATTGTGGTACCTGGACCCCTGCTGGTGTCAGCAAAGTTGCTGATATCATGACCGAGAAATACCAAGGCATTGGCTGGCAGGTCACCCGTCATAGCTTTGATGAGAAAGTTGGCCCTGGCCTGCTGGCTACTAACAAGCCTGAAGCCGAAGAGTACGACATTATGCTGATCGGCCACCTGGATACCGTATTCCCGGAAGGCACCGTGGCCGAATGGTCCCTGAGCCAGGATGGTGAAAAGGCTTATGGCCCGGGCGTTGCCGATATGAAATCCGGTCAACTCAATATGTTTAAGGCCATCAGCCAGCTGCCAGAAGATGTCGCTGACCGCCTGAGCATCTGTGTCTGCATGAACCCGGATGAAGAAATCGGCTCAATCTATTCCGGTGACTGGCTCAAGAGCATTGCCAGCAAAAGCCGTTATGTGCTGGTGGCTGAAGCAGCACGTGCTGATGGCTCTCTGGTTAAAGCCCGTAAAGGCATGGCCTCTTACAAAGTCGAGTTCAATGGCAAAGCTGCTCACGCTGGTAATGAACCCGAAAAAGGTATTTCTGCCATTACTGAGCTGGCACACTGGATCACCACACTGAACCAGGAAACCAACTTTGAAATTGGTACCACGCTGAACTTTGGTGTTGTTAAGGGTGGTTCTGCCGGAAACGTAGTACCTGACTATGCATCCACTGTCCTGGATATCCGTTTCTGGGATAACGATGACTACGCCCGTCTGGAAAAAAAGATCCAGAACATGCTGGAAAATCCATCACTGCGTGGCATTAAAATTGAGTTGACCCGTGAAGCCCACAAACCGGCATTCACCCCGAATGAAGGCAGTGAAAAGCTAATGGCTTTGATCGAAAAGACGGGGCAGGATATGGGACTGAATATCACCTGGCAGGCAGTGGGTGGTGGTTCTGATGCCAACCTGACAGGCTCTCTGGGTGTGCCCACTATTGATGGACTGGGCCCTATTGGTGGAGCCATGCACAGCCGCAACGAGTTTCTGGTGCTGGACTCCATTGAGCCACGCCTGAACCTGCTCCGTAACGTTCTGATCAATCTTTCAGAAACTATCACTCGATAAACCACAAGAATATGAAACAAAGACTCACCTGATAACAGGTGAGTCCACAAAAGAAAAAAAACAAAAACACAAAAACTTTCAAATAACAGTACGCATAAACAAAACCCTTCTTTTTGTTCTCTTTTTAAACGTATTCCTTACCCCATCTTGACACAAATCAACATAAGGAAAGGATTCGTAAGTATTATAGCCTGCAAAATATTTTCAATTTATAACAGGCCTCTCGAAATAGCATGAAAATGAAATCAGGAATCCAGTCTATTGGTTACAGCGTTCTCGCTGGCCTGACTGCCATGACCATGGCCTCCAGTGCAAACGCCGCCAAAATCAGCCTGACCACCAGCTACGAAGTGGGTGATTACGGCTCGACCTATAACTACGATGGCCCACGGCTGGATATGACCATCAACCCGGATGGCACTAACTGGTATTTCGATATAGGTACCCGTAGACGAAACCACGACAGTGGTCAGCGCTATAGCCGTACCGACCTGAGTGCTGGCTACCGCTTCCGGTTCGAAAATGGCTGGATTCAGCCAGAAGTAAAAGTTCGACGCGATGAAACTCTCTATAAAACCAATACCGGCGGCCGCCTGATGAACGACATCTACGGTCTCGAGTTAAATCACATTTTCTCACTGGGAGGTAACTGGGGACTATGGGGTGATTGGTCGTTCCAGATGATGAAAGAGACCAGTGAAACGGTGAAGAAAGTAGGTAACGATAACGTTCTTGAAACCATTTACAGCGATGGATATACCTGGGAAATCGAAGAGGGTATTCGTTACTACTTCTCTAACGACTCCCGAATTACCGTTTCCCTTTATGACTACGGACGTCTGGCTGATAAAGGCAATGACTGGGGTGTCGGCGGCAGTAACTGGTCTAGCCAAGCCCGTGCTTACTACTATCACAAGTTTTCTAACGGCCTGAGCATCCAGCCTTATATTCGTTACCCACTCAGCTGGGGTGAACGTCAGCAGTGGTATGTCAGCCCAAGCATGCCTGAAGGCTCAGACCAGTTAAGCAAGGTCACACGCTATGCATTCCAGTTCACATACCCAGTCACCACAGCCATGCGTCTGGTCGGTGAATACTACCTGGAAGACATCAAATACAAGGAAGGCTACAGCAATGATAAAGACGACAGCAAAACCAAGTATTTCAAACTTGGCCTGAATTTCAACTTCTGATCGTCATTAAAGACATTGCCTAACGAGATTAAACGAACATAAATTATTGGGAAGTTGTTATGTCATCCAATGCTGTATTTAAGAAAAGTCTTTTAGCGGCCTCAATTGCCATGAGTGTAGCCGCCTACTCAACATCATCAATGGCAGCCTGTGATCCAGCAAACCCAAATGGGAACATTTGTATCGATACAGCCGGAGGCAAGGTAGAACTGAGCAGTGACCTCAATGTTAGTAGTGGAAATGCCGTTGAGTTTCTAAGCCCATCAGACCTCAATGGTGATCCTGTTGTATACAATGTTTTCAAGTCTAAGGGACATAACATAACAGCTACAGGCAATGGTGCCTCAGCAATTTATCTTGGTGATAATGCCCAGCTTGCATATAACATTGAAATCAGTGAAGGAAGCAACATCATCAGTGAAAATGGAACTGCTATCTTAATTGAGGGCGGATTCAAAGATAACTATGTTGATGATAAAGGGAATGTAAAAGGCTCACGTGGTGTAGTTATTAAAAATGGTTCTGTAGTCAAAGGTGCTGTTAATGCCATTGACTTCTCTACGGCAGATAGTCATGTCCGAATTGATGTTGATGGGACTGTTGAGGGAAACATCATCGGTAATGACACCGATGGAAACAAGATAAATTTTGCCTATACCGGCCAAAAAGATGAAAACAACGTAGCCATACCTGGAAAAGCTACATTCAATGGCTATCTGATCACTGGTGCAGGCCCAATACAGAACCATGGCCATCTTTCCGTTGTTGGCAAGGACAGAACTGTCGTATGGGAAGCTGACTACACAAACAACTCAGATACTACCATGAACTTTGTGGTTGGCGACGAAGCTCTGGCCAATGGTCACACCATTCTCGACATTGAAGGTACTGCAGACTTCAAGAGTGGCAGCACCATCGCTATGACGTATACCGGCGCTGATATCGATAACATCGTTGGTAAAGAGATCACTGTTCTGGAAGCCGATGAAATCAAAGGAACTGATATCGATTACGCTCTGGAGAGTGTTGAAGAAAATCTGTCTCCATTACTCACTGGCGATAGCTGGCTGGATGAAACTACTGGTTTGACAGGTGAAGTCACTGGCAATGAAATCGTTGTAAAAGTTGGTGTCACTCAGGATGTTGAAGGCAGTACTGAAGCATATTGCGCACTGTTGGAAGAAGGCGGTGCCAGTGAGCAGGAAATGGCTGCTGGTGAGTACATCGTTTCTACCGCTCTGACCCAGTACAACCAGGCTGCTGGTGCTGGTGAAGAAGAAGCCGCAACCTACAACGTAACAGCAACAAACCCGATGGGTGAGCTGGTTGCTCTGCTGTCCAGCAGTGGTAATGACGCTCAATTGACCGCCGCACTGAATGACGAACTGACGCCTGATGCCGAAGGTGGCGAGGTTCGCTCTGCACTGTCCATGGTTCAGCAGATGGAACGTGGTCTGGATGTTCGTACCAACTATCTGCGTAACCAGAGCTACCTGCGTAACAGCCACGATGGCTGGAATGGCTGGACTCAGGTGATCTACAGCGATGCCCAGATGAAAGATGCCGCTGAAACCAATGGCTACGATCTGAGCATGATGGGCGCCTCTTTTGGTCTTGACCGTGTATTTGACGATAACAAACTGTTTGGCTTGTCCACTGCCATGGCCTACTCCGACGTAGAAATTGCCGGTGGCAACAATACCAAGGACGTTCAGTCTTATCAGTTCATGACCTACGCCGGCTGGTTCAATGAACGCTTCTTTGTCGATGGTAGCTTCAACATGGGCTTCCACAACAACAGCAGTACCCGCTATGTAGGCGCCAGCACCGGCTATGAGGGCAATCAGAAGGCAGAAGCCGACTACGCCAGCCATCAGATGGGTTACCGCATTACTGCCGGTACCAAACTGGATTTCAACAAAGTGATGATTCAGCCACAGGTTTCCTACGGCTACCAGTGGATCCGTGTTGAAGACTATGAAGAGAGTGGCTCACCTGCAGCACTCCGCTTTGACCGCCAGTCTTATGTGGTGAATGAGTTCGGTATCGGTGCTGTTGCTTCTCAGAGCTTCCGTACTGAGCACGGCATACTGACACCTTCCCTGACCATGATGGCCTACCGCGACCTGAGCAACGATGAAGTGATTCAGGAAAGTGCGGGCCTGGTGAATGATGCTGATGATGGCCGCTTCCTGATGACCGGCGAAAGCGTAGGTGATAACAGCTTCTACACCCGTCTTGGTGCGGATATGGAGATGGTATCTGGCATGAATGTCGGTGGAGGCCTGACTTACTACACCCGTGGTGACTACCAGGATATCGCCCTGACCGCTAATGCCAACTGGCGCTTCTAACACCCCTGACAGCCTGCTTCCGGCGGGCTGATCCAAAATAATCTGTGCAAACCAGCCCCATGGTTTCTTTCGGGCTGGTTCTCCATAAAGAATGATTGGCGTAATACATCAATGAAGACACCAGGAAAACTGAAGCAGCTGTCGGTTGCTGTGGCCATGGTGCTGGGGGTCAGTGCAGTTCATGCGCTGGAAATCGCCAAGCCCGCTCCAAAAACTGAAAAAACGACACCGTTTAATGTTATGCAGTCCAAGATCATCGCATTTACCGATGATCAGGTTCCTGAAACGGTTCACGCTGGTTCTGGTTCAAAGCTATCTCTAAGTGACAAACGCTATATTGCCGGTGACCAATCCCTGCGTTGGGACTGGACTCGTGGCTCTACCTTTTCAGTCATTGAGCCTATCCGTCTGGTGACCGACCAGGAAGCCTATAAGGCCTGGGGACGTCGAGGCACACAGGTGCTCTCCTTCTGGATTTACAACGAAAAGCCTATTGATGACGTATTGACCGTTGATGTGGGTCGTGGTCTGGGTGGGTTTATGCCTGCTGATGCCGGCTTTGAAGTCAAACTGAATTTCAAGGGCTGGCGTACCGTAGGCCTTTCGCTGCAAAACGATTTCCAGGGCCGGGAAATGGAAGGCCTTGGCATCAGTGATGGTGCTGAGGACGAAGGTGGTATGGGTGACATGTCTCAGCTGGGCGGCATCAAACCGGATATGGACAGTATTCGCTTCAGTGCTCCTACTGGCGCAAAAGCAGGTACCTTCTACATCGACCGTATCATGCTCTCTGTGGATGATGCCCGTTATCAGTGGTCTGACGATCATGTTAAAACCCGTATCACCGTTCCTGAAATCGACTTTTATCTGCCAGATGTTCTCCCAACACCAACAGCTGAAGAACTTAACGGTGTTGAAGAAATTCATAATGCCCTGGTAAGAGTATTCTCAAGTACTGCTAATGAAACGGGCCTGAAAAAAATTAACGATCCTGACAAGCTGCGTCAGATGTTTGCCGAGCTTGAGATCGAAAAGGATGAAGATGGTGCTCTCCGTGGCCGTCACGTTAATACCAAGTTCCAGCAGGTTATCTATCAGCCAGCGCATCTGAACCCAGAAGACAAAGCTTTACTGGATGACTATGTACTGATGGCAGACTATTCCGCCCTGATGCTCAATATGGCGCGTCATTGGAATAACCTGGAAGCTGGTACCGAGAAGGACGAGTTCAAGGCCATGTACCTCCTGATGATTGAGCATCTGATGGATCAGGGCTTTGCGGATGGCAGCGGTCTGGTAACCACCCACCACTGGGGATACGGTGCCCGCTGGTGGTACATCTCCGCCATGATGATGTCTGAAGTACTGTCCGAAGCAGGCCACCGCCAAGCGGTTTATGATGCCCTGGTATGGTACTCCCGCGAATTCATTGCCAGCTTCAGCATGGAAACGGGCAAAGAAAGCTCCAACCTGGACTATTACAACACCCTGGCCCGTCAACACCTGGCGCTGCTGTTGCTTAACCCTGACCCTGTTGAACGTGTAGCCCTATTGAAGAAGTTTGGTGATTTCTTTAATCAGTCTCTGGCTCAAACTCCTCCGGGCTATTACGACGGTTTGCGTCCAGACGGTACGGCCTGGCGTCACGATGGAAACTACCCGGGTTACTCTTTCCCAGCTTTTAATGGTGCTGCCCAGGTGGTCTATATGCTGAAGGATTCACCGTTTGCCGTAAGCGCAGATGGGCGAGCCAACCTGAAGCGCGCCATGATGGCGGCATGGAACTATTCTAACCCTTCCGTTGGTCTGGGCCTTGCCGGACGTCACCCATTCCGTCCTTACGGTGTGAAGGATTTCCGTGAATCTTTCAAATGGCTGGCCATGACCGGTAACCCAGAAACAGGCGACAGCCTGGATGAAGAACTGGCATCCACCTACTTGCAAGTCACCAGTCGTTCAGCTGAAGAAAGCCAGGACATTTTTGGCAGACACCTTGAACCAATGCCATTGCCTGAAGGTCACTGGACTTATAACGGCGGAGCCTTCGGTATTCACCGTTACAACGACAAGATGGTCACTTTGAAAGCCTACAACAAGGATGTCTGGTCGTCTGAGATCTATTATCGGGATAACCGCTACGGCCGTTACCAGAGTCACGGTGCGGTTCAGATCAAGCCCTTCGGTGATCAGACCGAGTACGGCTTTGCCCAGGAAGGCTGGGACTGGAACCGTAACCCGGGTGCCACGGCTATCCACCTGCCTCTGGAACAGCTGAACAGCCCGATTCGCCATACGCTCATGCTGCGTTCCAGCGAAACTTTCAGCGGCAGTTCCAATCTGGAAGGCAAGTACGGCCTGTTTGGCTTCAAACACAAGGCGCCGGGCCACCTGGACCGCTTTGATGGCTCCTTTGTTGCCAGAAAGTCGGTAATGGCAGTTGATGACCGACTGATCCTGCTGGGCAGCGATATCAAGAATCGGACATCTAAGTACTCAACCGAAACCACGCTGTTCCAGCACGGTATTGCAGAGAAGTCTGCCGACCTATGGGTTAATGGCAAGAAAGTTGAGCAGTTCCCGTTTGCTGCCACCCTGAAGGCTGGCGACTGGCTGATCGATGGCCATGACAATGGTTACTATGTCATCAAGGGTGATGAGGTGAACGTACGACGCCAGCATCAGACATCCCGTCATGACAAGACCATGAAGCCAACTGAAGGTGATTTCTCAGTTGCCTGGATTAATCATGGCAAGGCGCCAAGTGATGCCGAGTACGAATATCTGGTTCTGATGGATACCACACCGGAAGCCATGTCTAAACTGGCTGACAATATGAAAGCGGGCAAGAAGCCTTACGAAGTACTTCGTAAAGACGCCAGCGCTCATATTATTAAAGACAACACCTCTCAGGTAACTGGTTATGTTGCCTTCACTGGTGGAAGCTTTAATGAAGGCGTGGTCAGTAGCATCAGCCGTGAGGCCATGGTGATGACCCGCCCGGTTTCTGACACGGAAATGACCATCAGCGCGGTGACCACCGATCTTGGACTGACCAAGGAAACCATGCCAAAAACCATTGATATTGCAGTAACCATCAAAGGCGCATGGAAGGCGGCTGAAATGAACGACAAAGTTAAGGTTGCTGCCAGCGGTGACAGCACCAGCCTGGTCTTCAGCAGCTACTTTGGTATTCCTGCAGAGATCAACCTGACGAAAGCTCAGTAAGGAAAGTGAAAACACGTGCTGTCTGTGATTATTTTACAGACAGCATTGTAAAAAGACTGACCAATATCAATAACTTTTCGAAAGTTTTGATTAATGATCAGCACCATATTCGAAAGTTGGAAACTTAAAATGAAAAAGGCTCTTGTTATTTTCTTTGCTGGTATGCTGACCCTGCTGACTGGCTGTGCAACCAACGGTGAAACTGTTGATCAGTCTGTTATCTTTCAGGATGATGGTATGATGGATAGTGATTGACCTCTCAATCACTATTCCGGCACCAGAGGCCTTCTCAGGTGCCAACGCCTTCCCCCCATACTTGGCATTTCGAAAAAGTGACAGGAACTAATTTTCAGATTTCAGGTCTTGTAATTTAGTTTCACTGAAATAGCTGTTATCGAAATGGACCCTAATAATACAACTCTTCAAAGCCCCGGCGTCATTCAAAACTTCTCTCCCGAATACACGACCCAAGCCACCCACCACCTTAATACCCCTCATGCACCGGGAGCACATAACCAATGGCAGGTTGCCAGTGCACTATGCAACGGAAGTCATCTCGAATCCGGCAGCACATGTAAACCACCCACCACTCCTGTTATACAAAGACAGATGAACGTTCAGCCTTCCACAGAAGCTTATTTGACTCCTCAGCAACCATCCGAGCTACATTCATTTTTGGTAAAAAAAGCAAATGAGTCGAGAGCAGCCAGTTGGGTTGATAAGAAGAACCGTATTTTGGAGATAAATAGCTGGCACTCACTTAGTGCCGAATGGGACATAGATCCAAAGAAACTGCTTATTGAAATATGTCATGCAAAAGATATAAAAGGAGTATCTAACCATAGTCGATACCAGCTACTAAGGCAGGAAACAGAGTTGGTCAACAAAATGGTCTCAAATACTGCATCACGTAATCAACATACTCCCTACCAGAGGCCTGAACGATATAAAGAGTCTGAGTCACCTAAACAACAGTTCCCACATCAACATTCTTCAAGCAGGCTCGGCCGTGCAACCGCAACAACTCAGAATGTAACTTCCTCTACGGCGCAACTATACTGCTGCAACTTTTTGGAAAATCAGGCCGAAATTGGTTTGTCTGTAATATGGGCTGATAGAAACCAAGGAATATTAAAAGTAATAAATTCCTCTCAATTGAAGAGCGAATGGTATTCATTTCAGCAAAGATATGGGGTGGCTAATGGTGAAACATTGCAAGGTGCCTTAAAGAAGGAGTCCGAAAAAGGGGACATTATCTTTCTAAAAAATCCAGACTCTCAAGATGAACCTGTTTTTCAACTTAAACACAGAAACTATCCAGCCAGTACCATAGCTGTGGCAAACAACTGTCAGAGAACACTACCCACTGAAAAATCAACTACTTCTCATACAAGTACAAGCACTCTTCAAGATGCAGCTGTAGCTATAGAAGACATCTCCCCTGGAACACTTAAGAATATTATCGATATTTGGAAAAAAGCAGAAGGAGAGCTACCAGACTCTCCAATAAAAGAACTCCCTCCTCCCGTTTACAGCCATTCAACAAGCAAAGTTGAACCGACAACATCAGTGTTTAATACACCTAAAACCTGTGAAGGTTGCTTGTCCTTTATTTTTTCTGATGCTGATTCGCACCAACGCTTTGCAAAATGGCATAATAGATCAAATGGTGAGTTAACTATTAATATTGACAAGCTTACTCACCATTGGTTATCCCTACACTCACCTGGATACACTCATCAGACTGGATTTGATTTTGTTGCTCGATTTTTTGCAACCCAAAACTACTGGACTTACGATACTGGCCGTAACGTTTACTGTTTGAATGGCCAACACCCAGTGACTCGGCAGGCTTTGATTATGACTAATATGAAAGGATCCCGACTCTCCTCAACCACCCAATTACCAGACTTTCCAAACCCGTCAGTTCAACACATGCCACATTGCACTTCTGAAGTGGGAGATGGCAATCAACCCTTGATATTCCCATCACAGAGCTTTTCTGAACCCCCAAAAAACTCAATGCTAGAGTGGATTATGCAAGATATTTATGGCTATCGAAAATTTACCCAATGGCATGAAATATTGAGAAATGAGCTTAAGCTTGATCTAAATGCACTGCAAATATACTGGAATACTAACCTGCAATTTTTCGGTCTGGAAAATATACACCCTCGCACTGCTTATAACAGTATCAATGAACTGGTGAACCTAGGCTTGTGCCAATATAATCATCAAACAGGCATTCTTACTCTAAATGATTATAATCCGCCGCAAGTAAAAACTCATTTTCAACCAACAGCACTATTTATGAAACTAAATAACAGCCAGCTGTAGAGTAGTTACTCATTGGGCACGGTGGCTCAACTTTTTATAGATTTCAACAGCCAGCGTATGCATTTCCGGCAGGATCTGAAAAATCAACAGAGATTGCTGTAACAACAACCGAATTTCAGGCCGCCCTTCATCCAGCCATTCGTCAGCAATACCTGATTTAGAAAGCATCCCGGACCGTTGAACAACACTGCCCATCAGCTGCTTCTCCAGCAGCCGTAACTGTTTATCTATAGACTGATACTGCTCCCTTAGTTCTCCCTGAACGGAGCTGTCCTCCAGCATTATGCGGTGGGCTCCCAGCGTTGAAACATAACTCAGCAATGCATGAGAAAGTGTCAGAAAACGAAAGCTTTCATCTTTTGCCCGCTGATAGCGATCCGGCTCCACCAACATATTCATAATGGTTGTGTTTAATTGAGCATCCATATTGTGCGCATTACGACGTGCCAGGCGATAGTCCAACGTATCCCGCTTTCCGCTCTGATATTGTTCAATAACCTGAGCAAGATACTCTCTATGCCGGGATATGGTTGAAGCCATAATCCGATTCAGCCGTTTTGATTCCCAGTCAGGCAGGATAAATACGACCGCAGTCACGGCCAACAGACACCCCAACAGCGTATCCCCCAAACGAGGCATAATCACTGCAAAGCCCATGCCCTGCTGATTGAAGCAAAACAACACCAGTAACGTAATAAAGGCGGTCGCCAGATCATAACGGACTGTGCGGAATGCAAAGAACAAAATTCCGCAGATAACCATCAAGACCAATTGCCCTTCCTGCCCGGGAAACAGGTACAGCAGAGGAATTCCTATCAGGAGACCAGCCATGGTTCCAACCACCCGCTGAGTCAGCTTTTGCCTGGTGGCACTGTAACCTGGCTGACAGACAAAGAGGGTTGTCAAAAGCACCCAGTAACCGGGCTGCAAGTTCAGCAGCTGTATGAGTCCGTAACCTGCTGCCAGCGCCGTTGCCAAACGCAGCCCATGGCGAAAAAGCGTACTTTCCCAGCGGCATTCATTCCAAATACAGCGCAAGTGCGCTTTAATCCCTTTTGGCTCCAGGTCTGCCAATACATTGTCATCACCAATGACCGGTGAGTCTGGATGCCCTACAGATGATAACTGCAATTCCACCGTCGCCAGGTTTCTCAACAGGTATTCCAACTGTATGAGCAGGGGGCGCCAGTGAGCATGGTCTTGCTCCTTAAGGTATTCCAGTGATTGCTGCAGTTCATCAAGCGTTAAAGTACTTTCACTGTCATGGGCATAAGTCCTTCCCATTGCAAGAGACCGGGCAATAGCCCTGCACTCTTTTGCCTGAACCTGCAACATTTTCTGAAAGCGAAAAAGGACATCACTTCTGGAAAAGCTCGCAGCAAGGTCCTGGTAGCGATAGTGTGAAGAACTGATCCGTTCGTGGACGTCCTGTGCAATGAAATAAATTTGGAGAAAAGGCTGCTCACTGGCATTGACCTGACGTCGAACTCTCTGGAGCAGGGAAGCCTTAGCCTGATTCAAGGCGGCGACAACACGGGCATTCTTTCTCGCCGCCTCCAGTCGCATAGGCTGTGGATGCATATCTGCGACAGGATCAAACAGCTGACTTTTAGTTTCAAAATAACTGGCCAGTTCTATGAAGACCATCGCCAATGACTGCTGCACTGGGCGGTTTGGCCACAGCACCTGCCATAACAGTGACAAAATACCATACCAGAGCGCCCCAGCCAGAAGTAATATTGGTTGCTCCCAGAGGTTTTGACTCTCACCTGCCCCAAGCATGGTATAAACGGCCAACAGCAGCGAGGCGAACGCCATACTGCTATACCTTGGCCCCATTGCGCCAAGCATAGTAAAGCCAAACGTTGAGCAGAATAGCCCAAGAGCAAATAACAGTGGATGACCAAACAGCAATTCAATCGAAAATGATGCCAACAAAAAGCAGGCAAGCATCATGATCAGCGCCTTGATCCTGCCCCAGAGACTATCATCCACTTCAGCCAGTGCCGCAGCAATGATCCCCAGGACCATGGGGGTAATCTCATCCGGAACCCCTCGATACCAGGCAGGCAGGGTCACACCAGCCAACGCAAAAAACACCTTAACACTGTAGTTTATCCGGTCATTTGCCCAGTAACTTCGAAATTGTTGAAACAGATCAGGGGTGAACATAGAAAGGTGTTTGCTTTTGCTGGGCGGTTAATCTGAAGGATGTTAGAGCATACCTGAAAAATCCTGAGAGGCTAAGTGGCGATACAGACTATGCTGAATAAAAGCTGAGCAAAATCGCCATTAGGCTGTCGTGGATACTATGTCTTGGGCCTGCTTTTCAGAGAAGACCAAAAAATATCACAGGGACTCAACTGAAAAAAACAACAAAAAAACACCAGAAAAGCCTCAAAAAAACAAACAAAACAATGGTTAAACCAAATTTACGCCAACCAAAAATCGAATAATATTCAAAAATCAGGCTATCTCGCTATTTTTTAGTAACTGAGTTTTTTTTTGTTGACTGAACCATGGTTTTACCAGAAATTAGCGCTGCAACGCCAATTCCATGTTCTTGTAAGAGCCACTGTGAGCCTTGGTTTGCAGCTGAGGAAAGGCTGTTTGCTATTTGTCTTGATAGGCATTCAGAGCAGGCAGAGATGGAAGAGTATCCAGACTTCGAAGAAGAGTTTGAAAAAGCGGCCAGGGCTAAAAAGCGTCTTCGCACGCGCGTGGCTGACTACGAAAAAAAACGCTCAAAAGCTGAGCTTTACCTTGAGCGTAAGCGGTTGCGGGAGATCCTCGGAGAGGAGAACCTGGTCTTTGATCATTGGTGACACTGGCTTCCCGCTTCTGGTAAGGATCCCTCATCTACCCAAGGGCTGCATTCTGGCAGCCCGCTTTGATTTTATTGCCTCTATTACCCGGATCGCTTTAGTGAAGATAAAATAAGATATACAGTGCTGATTTTACAAAACAGTTTTACTAAACAGCCGATCTCCGTATATTCAGTAAAAAGCTCTCTGGTAAGCCATACTTTTTCTCAACATTTTATTATGAATCAGGTTTTCAGCCAGAGCGCAGAATGACCTTTATCAGGAATTACCCAATGCGAATTGCGCTACTTTCACGAAACGAGCGGTTGTACTCATCCCGCCGTATCATTGAGGCTGCAGAGGCCAGAGGGCATACAATCGATGTCATTGATATTTTAAGTTGTTATATGAATATTAATGATAAAAACCCCAGCATTCATATGAAAGGGGTTGAGTTGCCTCATTATGATGCAGTGATTCCGCGCATTGGAGCCTCTAATACATTTTATGGTACAGCGGTGCTTCGCCAGTTTGAGATGATGAATTGTTACTCATTGAACGAATCTCTGGCGATTGCACGCTCCCGGGACAAGTTGCGTTCAATGCAACTACTGTCGCGTAAAGGCGTTGGTCTACCCGTTACCGGTTTTGCTAGTGGTCCAGGTGATATTCCAGATCTGATTGAAATGGTCGGGGGGGCACCCCTGGTGATCAAACTTTTAGAAGGAACCCAGGGAATCGGTGTGGTTCTGGCTGAAACCCGTAAAGCAGCAGAGAGTGTTCTGGAAGCATTTATGGGCTTGAAAGCCAATATTATGGTTCAGGAATACATCAAAGAAGCCGGTGGTGCTGACATTCGCTGCTTTGTTATAGGCGACAAAGTAATCGCAGCCATGAAGCGTCAGGCGCCTGAAGGTGAATTCCGCTCAAATATTCATCGTGGTGGTAGTGCCAGTCTGGTCAAGTTGACCAAAGATGAGCGCGCTACCGCAGTAAAGGCAGCAAAAGCCATGGGTCTGAGACTGGCGGGCGTGGATATTCTTCGCTCGAATCGAGGCCCGTTGGTGATGGAAGTCAACTCATCCCCGGGCCTGGAAGGTATTGAGCGCGCAACCGCCAATGATGTTGCAAACTGTATTATTGAATACATCGAGAATAATTATCATCGAACCAGCAATACCCGCATTACTGGATAACTCACCTTCACCAACCACCATCACTCTGACTGATGTTAAAAAAAACACCTGAGTGATGCTTTTCAACCCTGACCACGGCCTCTGAAGCCCGGTGGTTAGGGCTGGAGTCCTCTATGGAACGAGCACAACCTTTAGAGCTGTTTGGCCATACCATCCTTCCTGGTACACGACAGCACCTTAATATACCTGTCGTAAAACTCTACACGGATACCCCCATCGACCTGCGAATGGAGGTCATCCACGGTCGTAGAAAAGGCCCATGTCTTTTAGTGACAGCAGCCATTCATGGTGATGAGTTGAATGGTGTCGAAATCTGCCGGCAAATTCTTGGCCATAAAAACCTGTCCAAAATCTATGGCACCCTGATCATCATTCCAGTGGTCAACCAGCTTGGATTCATCCAGCAAATCCGCTACCTGCCCGATCGCAGGGACCTGAATCGCTGCTTCCCGGGTTCAAGCAAAGGTTCTCTGGGTGGCAGACTTGCCAACCTGATTACTACCGGTATTTTCCCGCACGTAGACTACGCTTTGGACCTGCATACCGGCGCTATCCACAGAACCAACCTGCCACAGCTGAGAACAGACCTGACTAACGAGAAGTGCGTTGCTCTGGCCAGGGCATTTGGCGCACCGGTTATTCTTCACTCATCCTTGAGAGATGGCTCCTTCCGGGGTGCTGCAAACGAGTACAACATTCCTGCGCTGGTTTATGAAGCTGGTGAAGCTTTACGACTGGAAGAAGCGTCAATCAAACTGGGCCTCAAAGGCGTTATGCGTGTTATGCGACATCTAAACATGCTTCCCAAAAAGCCCGTTAAAACCCCAGCAATTCAGCCTTGGGAGTGCAACCAGAGCCAATGGTTGAGAAGCTCAAGAGATGGCTTGGTACTACTGCATATCAAACAAGGGCACCTGGTTAAGGAAGGCGATACCATGATGACTATTGTGAATCCCTTTGATGCCAGCGACAGTGAAAGTATCATGGCTCCTTTTGATGGTGTGGTTATAGGCCTTAGTCAGCTCCCACTGGCCAATGAAGGCGATGCCCTGGTTCACCTTGCCAAAGTCAGCAGCACTCTGGCAGATACTGAGTATGATCAGGAAGTTATCGAAGAAGTTCTGGACCTGGGAGTTGCTCAACTGCCAGTGCCTGAAAATCAGGACTAACCAGGTTGAATCCTCTAGGCTCTGTTGACATAAGGTGTGAGTGCGTAGGATGGCTCTTATAGCTGCCTTCCAGCTTCGTTGGACTGGTTTGGGTTCACCACTAACCTTCCACCAGTCCGCCTTATGTAAGACAGCTTTATGAACCACTGAGCTAGCAATTTTATGTCAACAGAACCTAGTGCAGCCCTCCTTAAAGCAGGAAAACGCTGCACCATACGTTGATAAGCTCGTAGTAATGTTCTTTATAAACACAAAAAACATAAAAATTGAAATTAAATCGCAAAAAAGAATAAAAAATGACAACTCCCACCGAAATAGAGAGTTTTAACCCGAGAGCTGCAATAATTAATAGATAGCTAAAGGCATAATAAATGTAGAGAACACCTTTTAGTATTATTAAGTAGCTGGCCAAATGAAATCATATTTTCTGGCTGAGTGGATCGTTACTATGCAAGGCACAACGTAGGGAGCATAGCCTTATCTGTGTGACCGAAGCTGAAATGCCGCAGAGCGACTGACCACTTAGTCAGAAAATATGATTTTATTTGGTTAACTACTTACATACCTATCAATCATTAAAATCAAAGCTAATTCTTAAAACATTATTCTGGGGGAAACAACCAATGATACCGGAGAATCGCCCTCCCTCTGAAAATAAGTCCATACCACCTATTGAAGTGGGCACAAAATACACTGAGAAAGGCTTTTGGAGAAAAGCGGCTCGTGTAGTGTCCAGCGCTCCCAGCGTTATCTATAGAGGACTCAAATGGATGGCCTCTATCCCGGGAAAATTATTCAACCTGGTTTTTCCCAAGAAAAAAATCTCTGAACGCTCTGTTAAAGCAGTTCCTGATCCTGTCAAAGCAGGAAACGGTAAAAAACGGAGAAAACTATCATTACCATCCCCATCAAAAATAATAAAAAGAATATTTAACTTCCAAAGAAGGCAAAGCAAAGAAAATAAAAAACCTGACCAAACTCTTTCTATCAGCTCAAACAGCCATCGTCAGGATAAACAAAGCACTACACCCAATGCTGTAAATATCTCAGCAACAACACCAGAAAGGCATCATCAACATTTTGAGAGCTCATTGGAAGATAATACTGATGAGGAGTGTGATGATGATGATCTAGGTCTTGTCCCTCTAATCTCTGACACAGATGATGATTATGACGAAGCAGCCATAGACCCGACACCTATAAACCCCATCAAAGACGATCATTTTGCAGCTGAGAGTGTTAACACAGGTTTTGCTAAAGAGAATCAAAGATCTGAGGCACACACAGCTCCCTCTCTCTTCAGCCATAAGATTTATCTCAAGATAGGTCGATGGAGAGGAGTGCGAGAGAAACAACTGGATGACCTTGTACACCAATTAACTATAAGGCGTCAGAAGGTTCAAGCATTTATACGTGATACACAGCTAGCCTTTTTGAGATACGGACCATCATCAACGTCAACACTGCAACAGCTATATGAGCTGGAAGAAAGCTCTCTATCTTTTACCAGAGGACTTTTGGATTACAACAAAAAAGCAAAAAAACACCCGAAACTTTCTCTGATAACACAATCACTTGAAGCAGATTTCTCTGGCTTGAGAACATTTATTACAGATGCGCAAAAATATGACTTCAGAAGTGGTCATCAATACTTGCAACAAGTCCTGCTTTACAAGGAAGTTGCTGACAGACTGTTAGCAATGGAAAAGAAACCTATCCCGGAACTCAAAGAACTAAAACAAAGAGTGGGTGAGGTTATTAATGAGAAGATAGATACCGGTTTAAATGATGGTATTCCTGTTGAATGCGTCTCTGAGAACATGGATGAGCTGCTTGATCTGGACTCGGAGCTAAGAAAGATATTTCCAGACAAGCGAAAGTTTGATAATGAGATGATTCGGGTACTTTCTAAAAACAGCAAACCGTTTCACAGCCAATTCCATGTATATCTGGATGGAAAATGGAAAAAGATCAGTACAACCTATACTCCTGCTGCAGCCATGCGCTCTCCCTTTCCATTAAATACCAACTTATCAGGCAACCGAGCACCTTTTGAAAAGCCCTATAGTGGTATGCTGTGCCCATCCATGGAAAGAAATACCAAACATGCGGTAAATATGATGGGTTATACAATGAAAATTGATGACCGGCCAGTGACCAGCCAGATCCGTGTCGGCTGCCCTTATGCCTATGCTGAAAAAAGTGAAAAGCGAAGAGAAGAAGTAACTCTTGATCGCATTAAAGAAATTTTTACTGCCTTATTGGTTCAAAACCATTCGGAACAACTCCAAAAAGCCCTTACGGACCCCAGGCACTCCCCCATTGATTTGACGGCTGCTTACCTTAACCTGCTAAGTCCGGATAATATCCGTCATAATGGTGTGATGACAGCTATTGGTCAGGATGATGAGAAAAAATGGGTTGAAAGAATTCATAAAGCATTAAAGGATCTATCTGGAAAAGAGATGATACTGAAAGTCTGTCTGGTCAATGGCGAAAATGCTGATGTCAGAATAATCCCAAATGTACGAATGTTTGTAATTCCGTGCAATCAATTGGCCCTTCAGCAGTCACGTGATAGTAAGTTATCAAAACGAGCATTAAACAAAATGCTCAGATATTTCGCAAACACATGGAAAACAGTTAATCAGGTCAATACCGAGTCACTTAAATGGCTTCTTGGGTCAGACGGCCCGGTACGTCAAAAAAGCAGACTCCTATCTGGAAATCAGCAACACCGTGTTAATCAACTTGAAGATCAAATAAGGGGTTTATTTAATTCCAAGAAAGTCGATTTTGAGACAGTGGCCAAAGAAAAGAATCCGTTTATTTTTGCAGAAATACTTTTCCAGCTTTTGGAAGAGCTGGAGATTGATATCTTCAGCGGCTGCAAGAGCAACAAGGATCGCACTTCAATTTTCCAGACAGTACTGCAATCCCTGTTAACCACAGGTATGTATCTGCATGAGAGTCAGTCAGATGAGAGTGATGTTACCGCACAGCTCTATAATCTTGTGGCCGAGCTATTTATGGTTTATGGGGGGCATACAGAAGTACAGAAAAGGAATACAGGACTGGTGGGCTACCGACTTGATGACACACCCGGTAAAGACCTGGACCCTCTCAGCTATAAATTCATGAGGCGTAATCCGTTGAATGGTGCAAGGAAAGAACAAAAACCCTTTTCCAATCCCGATGCTCCAATCACTCTTTGAAAACTCTGAAATAAGGGAGCAGCAGTAGCCCTCTCCAGGGCTACGCAGATCACAATACTTAAACGGACACAGCAGCCTTTATATGAGGGTGAGCTTCATAATTGACTAACTCAAAATCATCCCCGGTAAACTCAAACAGGTCACGAATTGCCGGATTCAACTTCATCTGAGGTCGTTTATAAGGTGTTCGACTTAATTGCTCTTCCGCCTGATCCAGGTGGTTAGAATAAAGATGAGCATCACCAAAGGTGTGAACAAAATCACCAGGTTCCAGATCACAGACCTGCGCAATCATCATCGTCAACAGCGCATAAGAAGCAATATTAAACGGCACCCCAAGGAAAATATCCGCACTGCGCTGATACAACTGGCAGGAAAGTTTTCCATCCAGTACATAAAATTGAAAAAGGCAGTGACAGGGTGGTAGCGCCTGCCGCCCCATGGCTGCATTTTCTTTTGGTGAATAAGCTACATCAGGAAGTACCGATGGGTTCCAGGCACTGATGACCATTCTTCGGGAATCTGGATTGGTTTTAATCTCATTCAGTAGCCACTGAATCTGGTCAACAACTTCACCATTGGCTCCTTCCCAACTCCGCCACTGCTTGCCATAAACCGGGCCAAGATCCCCCTCATCCGTTGCCCATTCATTCCAGATACGAACGCCATTTTCCTGAAGGTAACCAATATTGGTATCCCCTTTCAAAAACCAGAGCAGCTCATGAATAATTGACCGCAGGTGGCATTTTTTGGTGGTTACCAGGGGAAATCCTTCCGACAGGTCAAAGCGCATCTGGTAACCAAATACGCTATAGGTGCCAGTACCCGTTCGATCCGATTTGAAAGTGCCATGATCTTTCACATGGCGTAAGAGGTCCAGATATTCTTTCATCGTTTTTTCAATCCACGTTTGTTCATTCCAGCCTTTTTCAGCCAGGAGGCATCGTCACTATTCATACCATCAACAAGCGGATGAGAACGATATGCCCAAATCATCAGGAGTATGCCCATCACAACCATAGGCAAAGATAACAGCTGCCCCATAGTTAGCCAGTCAAAGGCAATGAAACCAAGCTGAGCATCAGGCTCCCGTGCGAACTCAACAGAAAACCTTGTCAGTCCATAGATCAATAGAAACAGGCCGGAAACTGACATTCTTGGCTTGGGCTTTGCCGAAAACCACCACAGGATACAAAACAGTACAAGGCCTTCTAAAAAGAACTGATAAAGCTGTGAAGGGTGCCTTGCCAGTTGGCTGGGGTCAGTAGGAAAAACCATTGCCCATGGAACATCAGAAGCTCTTCCCCAAAGCTCCCCACCAATAAAGTTACCTATCCGGCCAAGACCAAGCCCCAAAGGCACCAGGGGAGCAATAAAATCCGTTACCTGAAAGAAGCTCTTACCCTGAGATCGACCATAGAGCCACATAGCAACAAGGACACCTAGAAGGCCGCCATGGAAGGACATCCCCCCATCCCAGACTTTAAACAGCCAGAGAGGGTCTCTGACAAAGTAGTCAAAGTGATAGAAAATCACATAGCCAGCACGCCCTCCAAGAATAACCCCGACAGCACCATAAAAAACCAGGTCACTGACCTGTTCCGGGCGCCACAAGCCACTGGATCTTCGGGCACGAACGCCCCCCAACCAAAGTGCCAGAGCAAAGCCTGCAAGATACATCAGGCCATACCAGTGCACACTTAAAGGACCAAGACTAAAAGCAATGGGATCTATCTCAGGATATGCAATCACAAACCACTTCCGATAAGCAAAGTACCACTCAAGTGTACCAAGGTAGTTGGCTACTGAGCCAGTCAGAAACTTGATTGATAAGAGCCAGCAGCTCTGATTTGGCACTTATGTTAGCGGGGGGCACAATTAGACATGTGACCGGCCACCCATGATTTACCTCAGCCAAGGAGCGAGCTCCGCGGTGTGGTTATTCCAGATACGCATTGAGCAACGCCGTATGACGTAAATCATGGGTCGCCCTTCGGGTTGATCATACACGCACTCATACCGCGTTGAACGACTTAAACATGGAACCACCATGTCCTACGTCGTTCGCCTTGCCTAAGTGCGTGTATGATCAACAGTCCTCATGGCTAATTGCGAACCCCCCTAGTCGAAACTGAAATACTGAATCTGTAAACACCTGTTTTATGACGTCTTATCTATTTGACTCTGCAGTTCATAATTATTTCCTTGCACAATACCAAAATACAAACTTAATTGAAGATGTACTACCCAATGTACAGATTTAAAAATAAACCGTTCTTTTGACGCCTCAATGGATTTAGCAGTAACAGAGGATGTAATGCGTCATATTTTTGCTTTTATGTTGATCACAATCTATTCCTCGCTTTCTCTGGCTCATCAGGAAACGTCAGGAAAAGAGTTACTTCAATGGCTGTCAAACCTGCCACGACATGGTATTGAAGTTTCCGCTGATCACTGGCTTGCCATTGCTGAAGATCAATCAGAAAGCACAGCTCTGGAAATCGTTCAGCTTTATTCAAAGTACCTGGACAGAGGAAGGCTGGATAAACGATATTTTCAGCCAGGATGGACAATTCCAAGCCAGCCACAGTATTCAAGCCCTCATCCAGAAATCCCACAAATAAAAGATATTCAGCCAAATATCCCCGAGTATCAATATTTGATCAAAGCGTTGAACAACCTTAAGTTGTGGAATAAATCGGCTTATCAAATATTTCCAAACGAATTGGTGCTGTTTAAAGGCGATATTCATCCAGCGGTTTCACTTCTTAACCAGTGGTTAATGGCCCTGGATCTGGCAGAAGAGCTTCCCAATCACATTTATTCCCAAGAGCACAAAGATGTGCTGACCAGTATCCAGTTAAAATATAAATTAATACCCGATGGCCGCCTTGGACCTATGACACGGCAAGCATTACTGTCTATCACAAACCAACGAATACGAATACTTAAGGCAAATCTCGAACGCATCCGATGGCTTCCCAAAAGATTGCCCTACCCAAGGGTGTGGGTCGATATTGCTGGATTCACAACAAGTTATCAAAGCAGTCCCCAGAGAGCGTTCCATTTCAAAACCATAGTGGGATCCCCAAAAAAACAAACGCCAGTATTAAAAAGCGATATTGAAAATATCACTGTTAATCCTATTTGGAAGGTACCCCATAGTATTGCGTCCAAAAGCCTTTTAAAGGAAGAAAAAAAACAGCCAGGCTTTTTCAGCAGGGAGGGCTTCAAGGTTTATAAAAACTGGAATGATAACAGCCCTGAAATAGCAGTAGATTCCGTTAACTGGCAAGCACTGACACAAAAATCTTTCACTTATCGGCTTGAACAGCAGCCCGGAGAGCTCAATCGTCTGGGAAAGTTCAAATTGGGATTCAAAAATAGTCACGGCGTTTATCTGCATGACACCGATAAGCCAGAACTGTTTGATAGCGCCAATTTATCTCTCAGCTCAGGGTGTGCAAGAGTAAATAACATAGAAACTCTAGTAGAAACTATTGCACTGGATCAAGGATTAATGCCTGAACTCAACAATTATAAAAAATCAAACTCTCCTAAGAAGCTAAACCTTAACAAACATATACCTGTATATATCGTGTACTTTACTGCATGGCCAGATAAAGTCGGGCGGGTACGATTCAGGGATGATATCTATCAGCTAGACAATGCATTAGTGAGCTGGTTTTAAAAGAATAACCATAGAACCTGTCTAAAAACATGAATGCTAACCACAAGGAGGTAAGAAATGTTTTTTCTAATGGCAGTAATGTCAACCATTGCCTGGCTCTGGTTAATTGTATCGGCCTTCAAAGAAAACAAGGTCGTATGGGGGATTGTTATGATTCTATTCTCTCCTGCTTGCATTATCTATGGACTGATAAATTGGAATAAAAATCTTATTCCTCTGATAATCCTTATAATCAGTATTCTCTACTTTATTAACTTAGACCCTGAAGAACTTGAAGCATTTGTTGACCCACAGGAATCAGCAGGTCAATTTGACCAGCATAACAATACTGATGACTTCGAAACATTTCTAAGCAATGAACTAGAAAGGACGGAGTAATCAAAACAAAAGTGCTTCTCTAGACTAAAAATTGAGCTCCAACGACAAATAAAAAAACGGCAAACATTTTCTGCAACTTTTCGGCAGGAAGCCCATGAGCAAGCCTTGCACCAAACCGGGCAAGCAATACACTGGTTAAAACAATTCCCAGAAAAGCAGGCCAGTACACATAGCCCGTTGCCAGAGCAGGTAACTGGGGGTTGTTTTCACCTAACACCATGTTGCTCAAAGCCCCCATCAAGGCAATTGGAAGACCACAAGCCGCCGAGGTTCCCACTGCCTGCTTCATGGTCAGACTGATACGTCTGAGAAAAGGAACAGAAAGCGTGCCGCCACCAATCCCAAACATGCTGGAAACAGAGCCAATCACAACACCTGTGCTAACTAGTACGACTTTTCCAGGAATTCTGGCACCTTCACGAACCTTAAACCCGAACCACATTTTTGCAGACACCAGAATGGCAAACACGCCAAGAAGCTTCTGCAATAGATGGCCACTCAGATGAACGGCTGTATACACACCCATGAAAGCACCAGCAAGAATCCCTATGCTTAACGTTGTAAAGATTTTCCATTGAACAGCACCCTCATCCTGATGAGCCTTAATGGAGCTCAAAGAAGTAATCACCATGGTGGCCAGTGATGTACCCACCGCCATATGCGTCAAGACTTCGGAAGACATCCCCTGAGCCTTAAAGCTGAAGATCAGCACAGGAACAATAATCAACCCTCCACCAATACCAAATAGGCCAGCCATAACTCCAGCACAAGCACCCAGAACCAGATAAAGGAGAAAGAGCATTAGATATTCCTATACACTGATAATTAATCTTAAATTATACGACGATAATTATTTATAGACCGACCTTCTTCTCAAGAAGTGTTACATATATTCACACATTACGAATATAATTCTATCACCTGCCAGATGGCTATCTGAAAACAAGACAGTCAACAACCTACTGACTTTGAATACACCAGATATTCAACATCATAATTAACTGAAAATTATACGACAGATAATATTCAAATAGTTGAAAATTTAATCTAGACTGGCTGAATGCCTCTTAATCAGTTGATCAATTTATCAACTGAAACCTTTTCTGTTTACAAATAATCCCTGAAAAATCAAACCGTAAAAGGTATAGACTTTCTTATCCATTAGTTCTATAACGTAAATGTACGTACACTATTTCAATATTGAAAAAGTGTCGTTCAAAGGATACGAGACTCCTGAAAATCATAACTAAGCAGTACGCCTTAAAAAAGACTCACAACGATCAGGCGAGGGGGAAAACAGATGTCCATATTTGCGCAATATCAACAGAGATTCGAGGCTGTCCAGCAGGAAGAGATGAGCCTCATGGAGTACCTGGAACTCTGTAAGGAAGATCCCTGGGCTTACGCCAACGCAGCTGAACGTATGCTGAGAGCTATTGGTGAGCCAGAGGTCATTGATACGTCCCGTGATCCACGATTAAGTCGGATCTTCTCAAACAAACTGATTAAGCAATACCCTGCTTTCCAAGAGTTCTATGGCATGGAAGAAGCCATTGAACAAATTGTTTCCTATTTCAAACATGCTTCTCAGGGACTGGAAGAGAAGAAACAGATTCTCTACTTACTGGGTCCCGTTGGTGGTGGTAAATCCTCACTGGCTGAAAAGCTGAAGCAGCTGATGGAAAGAGTACCTTTCTACGCCATCAAGGGCTCTCCGGTTTTTGAATCACCTCTGGGCCTTTTTAACCCGGATGAAGATGCAGATATTCTTAAAGAAGAATATGGCATTCCCAGCCGCTACCTTAAATACATTATGTCACCCTGGGCAGTGAAGCGCCTGAACGAATTTGGCGGAGATATTTCCAAGTTCAGGGTAGTCAAGCTCTATCCCAGCCGCCTGAACCAAACCGCTATAGCCAAGACAGAGCCAGGCGATGAGAACAACCAGGATATTTCCAGCCTGGTGGGTAAAGTCGACATTCGCCAACTGGAAGAATTTTCTCAGGATGATCCAGATGCTTACAGCTTCTCTGGTGCGCTGTGTCGGGCGAATCAGGGCATCATGGAGTTTGTTGAGATGTTCAAGGCTCCTATCAAGGTATTGCACCCACTGCTGACAGCAACTCAGGAAGGCAACTACAACAGCACCGAAGGGCTGGGCGCTATCCCTTATGAAGGCATTCTGCTCGCTCACTCCAACGAATCCGAATGGCAGACGTTCAGAAACAACAAGACCAACGAAGCCTTTATTGACCGGGTTAACATCGTCAAGGTGCCTTATTGTGTCCGTGTCAGTGAAGAGGTACACATCTATGAGAAGCTGCTGGAACACAGCTCTCTAAAGGCTGCTCCGTGTGCTCCGGACACCCTGAAGATGCTCGCTCAATTCACCACTCTGTCGAGAATCAAGGAACCAGAAAACTCTTCAATCTACTCAAAGATGAAGGTTTATGATGGTGAGAACCTGAAAGATACCGATCCTAACGCCAAGCCTCTGCAGGAATACAGAGACATGGCGGGTGTCGACGAAGGTATGAACGGTCTCTCTACCCGTTTCGCCTTCAAGATTCTTTCCAAGGTATTCAACTTTGACCCTTCTGAAGTGGCTGCGAACCCTGTTCACCTGCTCTATGTTCTGGAGCAGCAGATCGAACAGCAGCAGTTCCCTGAAGAAGTTCATGACAAGTATATGTCGTATATCAAAGAATATCTGACGCCGAAATACATTGAGTTCCTGGGCAAAGAAATCCAAACCGCCTATTTGGAGTCATACTCAGAGTACGGACAGAATATTTTTGATCGCTACATCACCTATGCGGACTTCTGGATTCAGGATCAGGAATACCGGGATCCTGATACTGGCCACATACTCGATCGATCTGCGCTCAGTGAAGAGTTGGAAAAAATCGAAAAACCAGCCGGTATAGCAAATCCCAAGGATTACCGTAATGAAGTCGTGAACTTTGTCCTCAGGGCTCGAGCCAATAATGATGGTAAAAACCCAAGCTGGTTAAGCTACGAGAAAATGCGCACAGTGATTGAGAAGAAAATGTTCTCAAACACCGAAGACCTTCTCCCTGTAATCTCCTTTAATGCCAAAGGGTCTCAGGACGACCAGAACAAGCACGCTGACTTCGTTGATCGGATGGTTGCCCATGGCTATACCAAGAAGCAGGTTCGACTGCTGTCTGAGTGGTATATCCGGGTTCGTAAGTCTCAATAATAAAAGCAGCTCCGCTTTCGCCAAGCGAAAGCGGACTAAATCCAGCGCCCTGTATATCAGGGCTCTCTATTAGCGAACAGCAACTATCGGGAGAGCGTCTTTATGAGCATCATAATCGACCGACGCCTCAACGGAAAAAAGAAGAGCACTGTCAACAGGCAGCGTTTTCTGAGGCGCTATCGCAGCCTTGTTAAAGAGGCTGTACAGGATGCTGTTGATCAACGCTCAATCACCGACGTTGAAAGCGGCAGTGACATATCCATTCCCAAAAAAGACCTGAACGAACCCTTTTTCCATCATGGTCAGGGCGGCCATCATGGTCATGTTCACCCAGGTAATAAAGAGTTTAACAGCGGTGATCGCATCCAGCGTCCTCCTGGTGGAGGTGGCCAGGGAAGTGGTGACGGCAAGGCCAGTGACAGTGGTGAAGGTGCTGATGACTTTGCCTTTCAGATTAACCGGGATGAGTTTCTGGAATATCTGTTCGATGATTTGGAGCTACCAAATCTCGTTCGAAAAGAGTTAAAAGACAGCACAGATTACAAGCTCAAACGAGCGGGCTTTACCACAGCTGGCTCACCAGACCGCTTAAATGTCGTACGCTCTTTACGTGCAGCTCATGCACGCCGCATCGCACTTTCTGGCAAAGACAGAAAGGTGATTCGAACCCTTAAGCGTGAACTTCGAGAAATGGAAGTCAGCCCGGACGAGATTGATCAACACAGAGCGAGAACAATTCGAGAAGAAATCAGTGTTCTTAACAAGAAGCTGAAACGACTGCCGTTTATTGATGACTTTGATCTGCGTTTTAATAATATGACCAAAGTCCCCCAGCCTTCCAGTAAGGCTGTAATGTTCTGTGTTATGGATGTATCTGGATCCATGACCCGTGAAATCAAGGACATGGCAAAGCGCTTCTTTTTGCTGCTCTACCTTTTTCTGGAAAGAAACTATGAGGCTGTTGACGTCGTCTTTATAAGACACCACAGTGAAGCCAGAGAGTGTGATGAGAACGATTTCTTTTATGCTAGGGAAACTGGGGGGACCGTTGTATCCTCGGCCCTTCGACTGGCAGACGAAATCATTACAGACCGCTATTCACCCAATGAGTGGAATATCTATATAGCTCAGGCTTCTGATGGGGATAACTGGGAAGCAGACTCTAGCAAATGCCATGATATTATTTTGCAGAAGCTATTACCGGTCTGTCAGTACTACTCCTATGTAGAAATTACGGATCGCCATCATCAAAATCTCTGGTACGAGTACAAAACCATAGAGCAGGCACATCCGGGCCATTTTGCCATGCAGCAGATTCGCAGTTATGCGGATATTTACCCAACCTTCCGCCGCTTATTTGAGAAAAAGGAGGGAAGTCATGTTGGAAGCTGAAGCCCCAGTAAAAAAAACAAAGAGAAAGCAACCTCTGTCAACGGACTCCGAGTGGACTTTCGAACTGCTTGAAATATACGACCGGGAATTTGCCAGGTTAGCTGATAAATTTCGGTTGGATACATACCCCAACCAAATTGAGGTCATTAGCTCTGAACAAATGCTGGATGCCTATTCCTCAGTGGGCATGCCGCTAATGTATAACCACTGGAGTTATGGCAAAAGTTTCCTGAGCAATCAGCAGAACTACCAGAGAGGCCGAATGGGTCTGGCCTATGAGATTGTCATTAACTCCGACCCCTGCATTGCCTATCTCATGGAAGAGAACACCATGCCCATGCAGGCACTGGTAATAGCTCATGCATGCTATGGTCACAACTCCTTCTTTAAAGGCAACTATCTGTTCAGACAATGGACCGATGCAAGCGCCATTATTGATTACCTTTTGTTTGCCAAGAGCTATATTGCTAAATGTGAAGAAAAGTATGGCATCAGTGCAGTTGAAGACATACTGGATGCTTGCCACGCCCTGATGAATCAGGGGGTTAACCGTTACGTCCGTCCAACACCAATGTCCGCTGAACAGGAAAAAGCGCGCTCTCAGGAACGCGAAGAGTATATTCAGCGAAACCTGAATGATCTCTGGCGCACAATTCCGATTCGTGAGAGTGAGAAAGAGAAAAAAGATATTCGCTTCCCTAAAGACCCGGAAGAGAATCTCCTGTACTTCATTGAAAAAAATGCACCCCTTCTGGACACCTGGCAGCGAGAGCTTATTCGCATTGTCCGTAAAGTTGCTCAGTACTTTTATCCTCAACGGCAAACTCAGGTCATGAACGAAGGCTGGGCCTCATTCTGGCACTATCACCTGATGCATGAGATGTACGATGAAGGCCTTATTACCGAAGGCTTTATCATGGAGTTTCTGCACTCACACTCCAGTGTCGTGTTCCAACCTGATTTCGATGACCCGAGATATAGCGGCATTAACCCATATACCCTGGGCTTTAATATCTTCCAGGATATTCGTCGAATTTGTGAGAACCCAACAGATGAAGACCGAGCATGGTTTCCTGAACTTGCGGGTACCGACTGGCTGGATGCCGTTCATTTTGCGATGAAGAACTTTAAAGATGAAGGGTTTATTCTTCAGTATCTATCGCCCAAAGTAATGCGAGATATGCGACTGTTCAGCATCGATGACAACGAAGTTAACCCATACCTTGAGGTGGATGCGATTCATGATGACAGTGGTTATCGCCAATTACGGGAAAATCTTGCAGCTCAGTACAACCTTGGTAACAGAGAGCCTAATATCCAAGTCTATAACGTGGATGTCAGAGGTGATCGCTCACTAACACTGCGCCATTATATGCACAGAGGGAGACCTCTGGATGGTGATAGCAGCGATGAAATTATCAAACATATTCATCATCTATGGGGATTCGAGGTAAAACTTGAGTCTGTTGATGAAGACAATGTGGTGCAATACCTGTTTGAGCTACCAAAAGAGAAACCTGCATCTGAAGCCACGTCATGAGGACCCTGTCAGGCTGTCTACAAGCAGCCTGACAGTTTTTTCCAGCTTCCTATACCTCTCCAGATTCATAACAAAGCTATATCAATTCATCTAAAAGCACCCAGACCTGGATACCCTTATCGATACATCTCTACATTAAAGACATCTGACGCTCTTTGTCTCCAGCGTCGAGTGATCAATACAAAATTGATGCCTTAGAGCTACCCTGATTTTTCTCTTTACGCTTTCAGGCTCTGCTCCGTTAAGCAAAATACGTCCTTCAAAAAAAATTCTTTTGTCATCAAGTTGCCATACATGCATATGGCCCACCTTTTTTACGCCCTCAATACTCTCAATAGCAGCTTTTATCTTTTCAATATCTATATTACTGGGCACACCCTGCATCAAAATAACAATGCAACGTCTCAACAGGATAACGCCGTTATAGATGACATAGATTGAAATCCCAATCGTAGCAATCACATCAAAAATATAGAGCTGGTAATTTATGATCAAAATAGCAGCAATAATGACGGCCAGAGAGGCTATAGCGTCTGATGCGTTGTGAATGAACACAGCATTGATATTAATATCGTTCCTCGCTCCCGCGTTGTAGGTCAAGCATGTAGTCGTGATATTAACAACCAGGGCGATACCCGCAACCAAAAGTACAATCCAGCCATCAATCTCAGTAGGGTAGAAATATTTGCCGACCGCCTCAAAAATCAGATAAATGCCTACGACCAATAAAAATACACTATTTACTAAACCTCCAAGTACATCAGCCCTTTTGTACCCATAAGTCATAGTTTTATCTGCTGACCTGCAGCCTATTTTACGGGCAACCACAGCAACAAGAATGGCTCCTGCATCACCAAGGTTATGTATTGCGTCTGCAATTAAAGAAAGGCTACCGGCGACCCCTCCCCCTACCACCTGAACACCGCTCAAAAAGAGCTTAATGAATATGGCAAGATTCAGTTTTCCATCACCAACGGAGTCATGATTATCATGCTGGCCCATGGATATTTTCTCAACATTTACAGAGGTTTTAATTGTAGTCTGTCGTACAAAACCGGCCGAATAAAAAAACAACTGATCCCACCTGACAACCCAATTGTTTGCTATGTCTTTATTTACGGGGCAATAGAAGAAAGTTTTGAGCCACACACCGTTTTCAGACAATAAAAATATCTAAAAAAGCCTGCAACATCAGCAGATAAAGCCCCAACAGGGCTATTACAAAAACAATTTATGATGTTATATTGTAAGTTCCCTTTGCTGGTAGTCTGAGGGCTCGGCTCTCTTGCTGAGATGGATTCAGGCAGAGATATAAGGGGTAAAGTGGCAAGGACGACACTTTTTATGAATAACCATAAAAAAAATGCCAAAAATAAAACAACAAGGGTTGCAGTTTCCCAGCAGTTCCTTCAATGTAATATTTGAAGGATTTAAGCTGTATGGAAGCGACAGAGAATCAGGATGTTCTCATTCATTACTCTGTCATTGAGATGGACGGCTTTAAAACACTGAAAGCGGGTCAGGTAGTCAGCTTTGAGATTGGCCATGGCCCTAAAGGCCTGATCGCCACAAAAGTCTTACCAGATAATGGCAATGGGACTGCCGGTGAAAGCACTCAAGGTGCAGCGACACAGGAAGAGTCTTACTCTGTTTAAATATGATTTAAGCTGTCCGAATGCTCTTTTAAGTCGAAAATAGCGTGTAATTCTCCACAATTTCATCTGTTGTGGAGAAACACCTATTATGACAAAAGAATATTTGTTGCTATTATTTCCAGTCACTCTTTTATAAAAAAGAATGTCTGGCTGTTCAGGCAGCTGATCAGGACTGCTCTTTCCTATTGCTCATACTGGTTACTCTTACTGGTTAAAAGCCAAAAGTGCACTTCTGCATCGCCAATGATTAGTCATACATGTCTTCGCCCTCTCTAAGTTTGGTTTATAGAGAGTCCGTTGTTGACAGAGACACGTTTGTAATAATTCGTTGACTCATAAATCCAATACAAGGTAGTGCAGTGCTGCTGGACAGTTTCCCTCTCGTTCTCTCGGGCTCTCTTCTTATTGTTACAGCGATTGCCTGGTATCTCTGGCTCACTTTCAGCCCCTTTAAAGCCAATACAAACATGAACTTGCTTGAGCAAGACAAGCGCGCTTTTCTAGGCCAGCTGGATATTGCTGTTCGTAGCCACCTGATGGTTCTACCGTCCCTACCCATTGGCGATGTATTGAAATCCGGAAAATGGAGCAAAACCGCAACAGCACTTAATATCAGAAAAAACCGCCGGTTTGATTTTGTCCTTTATCATCGCCGAAAAATGGAAGTCTGCTGTGTTATCAACCTGATTCCCTATAACACAAAATCAAGCGCAAAAGAGTTCAAGCTATTACGCCAGCTTTGCAAGGCTGCAGAGTTACCTTTATTGGAATACGATATGAAGCCCTGGCGTGATGTTACCGAGCTGCGTCGCACCGTTCTTTCCACCTGTGGCATTGAGGAGGAAGGTACTCCAGACTACGAACTACCAGCCCCTAGAGAGGCTGTTGTAAAACTGGAAACCATAGTCAACCCCGACTGTCCGAAATGCAATAGCTCAATGAAACTGAGAACAATGAAAAAAGGTTCGCAGGCAGGTCTTGAGTGCTGGGTATGCAGCACCTATCCAAACTGCAAAGGCGCCAGGATGGTACACTCTTGATAAAGATAGCAGTACCTTCATATACGATAGAACTGCTGCTCAACGATCCATAAACCAGGAGCTTGTAGGGCTGCCACAGACCTATAAGCTCCTAAAGCCATCAAGACAGTGCCAGTACCACCGTTGCTAATGGTGGCAAGGTCAGAGAAAGACTGTAAGTCTGATGATGCACTGGAATCTCTTCAGACTGTAGTTGCTCACCCGTTTTAACACCACTCCCACCAAAGCACTCATCATCAGTATTCAACAACTCTGCATACAGCCCATGCTCTGGAACACCAATACGATAGTCATGACGAACAACCGGTGTCAGATTGCATATAACCTGAACTGAACGCCCATCACTGTCATAGCGACGAAAAGCCAAAACACTCTGACTACTGTCATCACCTGTTGTCCAGGCAAAACCGGGCGCATCCAAGTCCTTTTCATACAGTGCAGGTTCACCGCTATGAAGGTGATTAAGTGCTTTTACCAATCTCTGAACACCCGCATGAAAGCCATCTGAATTTTCAAGCAAACTCCAGTCAAGCGCTGCATTCTGGTTCCACTCTTTATGAGTACCTAGCTCAGCCCCCATAAAGAGCAACTTCTTGCCTGGGTGCGCATACATAAATGCCAGATAAGCCCGCAAATTGGCAAACTTCTGCCAATCATCGCCGGGCATACGTGTCAGGATAGTTCCCTTACCATGAACCACTTCATCGTGGGACAGAGGCAAAACAAAGTCTTCACTCCATGCATAGACAGTACTGAAGGTCATCTGACTATGATGATGCTGACGATAAACAGGATCTAACTTCATATACTCAAGCGTGTCATTCATCCACCCCATGTTCCATTTGAAGTCAAAGCCAAGCCCCCCCTCACTGACGGCTTTGGAGACACCAGGCCAGCTTGTGGATTCTTCTGCAATGGTCAGTACATCAGGAAACTTACTGTGAACCTTCTCATTAAACCTTTTCAAAAAGGTGACTGCTTCAAGGTTCTCATTACCACCGTGAATATTGGCCTCCCACTCCCCATGGTCACGCGAGTAGTCCAGATACAACATGGATGCAACCGCATCGACCCTGAGCCCATCTATATGAAACTCATCAAGCCAATACAGAGCATTACTGATCAGAAAGTCCTGAACCCAGGGCTTACCAAAATCGTAAATACACGTCTGCCAGTCAGGATGCCAGCCACGACGAGGATCGGGGTGCTCATAAAGCGATGAGCCATCAAACCTGGCAAGTCCATGCTCATCAATGGGGAAGTGGGCGGGCACCCAGTCCAGAATCACACCGATTCCTTTCTGATGGCATTGATCCACAAAATATCGGAAATCGTCTGGTGAACCATAACGGCTGCTGGGAGCAAAAAGACCGACCGGCTGATAGCCCCAGGAATCAAACAACGGATGCTCTGACACAGGCAACAGCTCAATATGAGTAAAGCCCATGTCAGCAACGTAGGGAATTAGCTCATCAGCCAGCTCACGGAAACTAAGAAAATCATGATTCTCTTTCCTTTTCCATGAGCCCGCATGCACCTCATAGATAGAGAAGGGCTGCTCTTTATCGTCCTTTTCTTTTCTTTTACTCATCCATACCTGATCTTTCCAGGAATAGCTTTCGATGCCCTGAACAACAGAAGCCAATCCCGGCCATTGCTCAATATGCCGTGCAAAAGGATCAGTTTTCAACGGCAACTGATTACCATGGAAATCACAAATAGCATATTTATACTGGTCTCCAGGCTGCAAGCTAGGGATAAACAGACGCCAGATCCCATCATCTGCACTGGCCATTGGATGCAACCTGTCATCCCAACCGTTAAAGCTACCCACAATATTCACAGATCTGGCATAGGGAGCATAAACCTTGAAGAGAACGCCCTGGATATTCAGTTTGCTGTTTACCTTGTGGGAAATAACTTGAGCACCAAGATGACGATACAGGCTCTCTGACTCGATATCAGACTGAGCCAGGATGTACTCGCCAAAGAAGTAAGGATCATACAGAAGAAAACTATGCCCATTTTCCCAGTGGACATTTAACTGATACAGAAATGGATTTTTTCTTCGGGGCAAATGCAGTTCAAACACACCCGCCTCATTACGAATCATGGCCCCGAGCAACTTTCCTGAGCGGTGGTCAAAAACCTCAACCTTCGCTGCGTCAGGGCGCCATGTACGAATGACCAACCCTTTACCCGATGGATGGGAATGCAACCCCAGCTCATCAAAAGGGGTGGCACAATGACCTTTTGCCAGGTCCGACAATACAGGCACTACTGACACCTGCGGCGATGGGGATGATGTGGATGAAACTGCGATATTCATAACGTTGTTTTTTTCAGTGCTATGGCTGCCTGCCGCCAGAGTAAGATTCAATTTCTCTCGTTTTTTTCGAAAAAATGCCACCGCAGCGATACCCGCAAGATACATTGTGCCTTTTTCAACACAAAACCTTCATCTGCAACGCTGCGGTAGCCTGATGACGAGAAGACCGGCAGGCAACCGGTCCCCCGCTTAATCAGATGAGAGCGGATCGATAAACCCCAAGGTAATCCAGAGCCGACTGCTCCCAGGTAAATGATGCCAACATAGCACTGGCAATCATGCTACTCATAGTACCACGATCGTGATACACCACCTTTGCCTGCTGGAGACACTGGTAGAGAGCACCCTGATCTGCCGGGCCAAACATAAAGCCTGTCGCATGATGATTATGAGAAGTATTAGAAGGCTCATAACCAATAACAGAATCAACAAGACCACCAACCGCTCTGACAATTGGCAATGTGCCGTATTTCATGCTGTACATCTGGTTAAGACCGCAGGGCTCAAACAGCGAAGGCATCAAGAAGAAGTCAGAACCTGCTTCAATCAGATGAGCCAGGCTATTGTCATAGGCTTCAACAAAGCGGCATTTATTGGGAAAGGTATTAGCCAGATGCTGCAGTTCGGCAGCAGTCCCCTTGTCGCCGGACCCCTGCAGCACTACCTGAACATCATCCTGCAAAAACTGCCACAGGGCAGGAATCAGATAAGAAAAGCCTTTCTGCTCTGCAAGACGACTGACCAGACCATACAAAGGCTTATCTGCCGCTACCGGTAACTGAAGTCTCTCCTGCAAAGCCTGCTTACAAGCCTGCTTCCCAGAAAGGTCTTTCAGAGAATAGTTCGCTGGTAATAAGTCATCCGTTTCAGGATTCCATTCCTGATAGTCACAACCATTGAGGATACCGGAAAAGTCCTGTTTTCTACGCCCAATGATGTGCGCAAGGCCATGAGAACCCAAGTCAGTCTGAAGCTCTTCAGCATACCTGGGACTGACAGTCGTGATTTTATCCGCAAAGGCAATGCCGCCCTTCAGCAGATTAATATGCCCATGATCTTCAAAGAAATCAGGGTTATACCAGTGACGATCAATACCCAGGACATCAAGCAAGGCACTGTCAGTATGCTGCTGATAAGCACCATTATGAATCGTCAAAACCGTGCGCGTACCGGAGTAGAAAGCGTTACCGGCTTCATGGGTTTTCAGGTAATACGGCAGAAGTGCTGATTGCCAGTCATGGCCATGGATAATGTCAGGCTGGAAGTTCAAAATCTGACAGGCCTGTAACGCTGCCCTGCAAAAAAAGGCAAATCGTTCAGTGTTATCACCAAAACCTTCACCCTCATGGGTGTAGAGGCCGCTCCGGTCAAAGTAATGGTTATGCTCAATCAGGTAAACCGGTACACCTTCAAACTCACCCTGCCGTATAGCAAAGCCCATCCTGTATGAAGTGCTGCAGTGAGGATTAATATGAACTTCACCGGAGCAAACAACATCCGTTGTCAACGTCTCCAGAGCCTGACGATAGGCAGGCATAATCACCCGGACATCATGCCCGAGTTTTTTCATCCAGGGCCCCAGAGCACCGGCCACATCGGCCAGCCCTCCGGTTTTGACAATACCTGCCAGCTCTGAAACCGCAAAAAGGATTTTCAAATCAGAAGCCAACTTTTGCTCCCCTGGGAATCACCACCAGACCAGACTCAGTGACCTTGAATCGTTTCATGTCCTCTTCCCGGTCAACACCAATACGAGTACCGGGGGCAATCTCTACGCGCTTGTCAACAATAACCCTGTTGAGAACCACGCCATCACCAATATTAGTATTCGGAAGAATGACAGACTCAGTAATGCGGGCGTTATCACCAATTTTCACGTTATAACCAACAACACTTCGATGCATATAGATGTCATTAAATACACAACCAACACCCACCATGGAGTTATTGATCTGCCCTTCCCGTTCATTTCGGTTGAAGGCAATCAATGCCGGTGGGTAGGGTGGAATATAGGTACGAATTGGCCAGTCCTGGTTATGCAAATCAATAGGAGGCTCTCCGGAGAGCAGGTCCATGTTCGCTTCCCAGAATGAGTCGATTGTTCCTACATCCCGCCAGTAGCCATTGTTTTTTCCACCTGGAACGGCATTTTTAGAAAAGTCATAAACCATGACTTTTGCCCGCGGATACAACGATGGAATGATGTTTTTACCAAAGTCGTGGTCAGAGACTTCATTGGCATGATCATCCAGCAGCTCTTTCACAAGGCAGTCTTTGGTGAAAACGTAATTCCCCATGGAGGCCAGAACAAAATCCGGATTACCAGGAATCGTTTTCACATTACTCTTTGGCTTTTCCGCAAAACCGATCATGCGTCCATCTTCATCCACTTCAATAATACCGAAGTGATGAGCCTGATCGACAGGCACTGGAATCGCTGCCACCGTCAGGTCAGCACTATGCTGCTGGTGGTACTGAACCATATCCCGAACATCCATGGTGTAAATATGGTCGCCGCCAAAAACACAGACCAGGTCAGGATTGTGGGACTCAATGTGATTCAGGTTCTGATACACCGCATCGGCTGTTCCCTGATACCAATCGCTGCCTGTATTCATCTGGGCGGGCAATGTATCAATAAACTTGTCCGCCAGACCTGCTATACGCCAGCAGCGCTGCAAATGCTTACTCAGCGAATGGGATTTGAACTGAGTAATCAGGTAAATCTTGTGAAGATCTGAATTCACAAAATTACTCAGAACAAAGTCGATAATTCGATATTGTCCGCCAAAAGGAACCGCAGGTTTTGCTCGCATTCCAGTGAGTGGAGCAAGCCTGGACCCTTCTCCCCCGGCCAGGATCATGGAAAGGACTGATGCCATGGTCGTTTTTTCCTATTATCTGTAATTAGTTCTGAACGTTTGTTTGATGGTCAATCCCTGACCCGGTCCGGACGTGTCAAAACATATAATTGCGTCCGGAAAAATCCCCCACTTGCCTGAAACCAACACCCCTTTTGCCAGCTTCAGAATATACCCGTCGCCTTTCAAACTGCTACTTTGTTGGCTGCGCTCGCTCACTCGATCACCTACTAACTGTAGGCTCACGAGATTCACTCACTTGCCGCCGCTTAGCAACTTGAAATCCTCTGGATATAAGTAATTTTCATATCTGGGCATCACCGCCCATACAACGGTAGCGAAGAAAATTTACACGCCATTAGCCTTAAAGACTTCGGCGACAATCTCCTGAGCTTCACTTTGCAGATGGGAAAGGTGATCCTTTCCTTCAAAGCTTTCAGCGTAAATTTTATAAACCGCTTCGGTTCCGGAAGGTCTTGCTGCAAACCAGCCACGCTCAGTGACCACTTTCAGGCCACCAATTGCCGCACCATTTCCAGGAGCATGGGTCAGGCGAGCAGTAATTGGATCCCCTGCAAGCTGTTCAGCCTTCACCTGCTCAGGACTTAGCGCAGACAGCACTTTTTTCTGGGCATCATTAGCAACAGCGTCCAGGCGTTGATAAACCGGAGCACCATACTTGCGGGTAAGCTCCTGGTAATGCTCCCCAGGGTCGCGACCGGTCACAGCCGTGACCTCTGCTGCCAGCAACGCCATGATGAAACCATCTTTATCCGTACACCAGGTGTTACCATCCCGCCTCAGGAAACAGGCCCCCGCACTTTCTTCGCCACCAAACGCCATTGAGCCTTCAGATAAGCCATCGACAAACCACTTGAAGCCAACCGGCACCTCAGTCACGGTACGGCCCAGCCCCTTTGCAACGCGGTCAATCATGGCACTGGAAACCAGCGTCTTGCCGATGGCTGCACTTTCAAGCCATTGAGGACGGTGGGTATAGAGATACTGGATAGCAACTGCCAGATAATGATTTGGATTCAGTAATCCATGACCTCGAGTCACAATTCCGTGACGATCAAAGTCAGGGTCGTTGCCAAAAGCAATATCGAAATCATCTTTGAGATTGATCAGCCCGGCCATCGCAGAAGCAGATGAGCAATCCATACGAATCCGGCCATCCTTATCGAGGTGCATAAAGGAGAATGTCGGATCAATTTTCTTACTGACCAGCGTCAAATCAAGGCCGTAACGCTCAGCAATAGGCTCCCAGTAATGCAGACCTGAGCCCCCCAGCGAATCAACACCGATTCTGAGTTTTGCGCTGGCAATGGCCTCCATATCCAGAACGTTTTCCAAATCACTGACATAAGGTGTGATGAAGTCGTATTTATGCACCTTACCGGATCTGAGCGCCTGTTCGAAAGGAACCCTGTTAACACCGTGGAGGTTATCCGCAATCAGCTCATTGGCACGCTGCTCAATCCAACCCGTAATATCACCACCAGCAGGACCACCATGGGGCGGGTTATATTTGAAACCACCATCTTCAGGTGGGTTATGGGAAGGTGTAATGACAACCCCGTCAGCCAGTTTACTGTGGCTGCGGTTATAGGAAACGATGGCATGGGAAATAACAGGAGTGGGTGTATAGCCGCGCCCCTGATCAATCATCACATCCAGGTCATTAGCAGCAAATACCTCAACGGCACTGATTAACGCCGGCTCAGAAAGAGCATGGGTATCCATGCCAACAAAAACAGGACCTTCGATACCCTGAGCACGACGATATTCACAGATAGCCTGGCTGACGGCCAAAATATGGGCTTCATTAAACGAGCCATTGGAAGAGGTTCCACGATGGCCCGATGTACCAAAAGCGACACGCTGACTGCTTTCTACCTGATCGGGCTGTATCGTATAATAATCACTGACCAGCCGGGGGATATTAACCAGAAGGTCATCAGTTGCGGGTTGGCCTGCGAGCGGATGCATGGCGGTTCCTCAATAATAAAATGGCAGAAAATGCTCAGGTCGGCTGACAGCAAAAATAACTAACACTCTATAACCATGAAAATGCAAAGCATTCACCATTTTTGAAAGATAAAAGTCAGTTTACATTTACCGCTCATGGTTATTTTCTATACTATTTCTTTAAGATGGCAGAGAATAATTCGCCCATATTGCAGAAATTAACAGAAGAAACCGCCATCCAACACAAACAAAAGCAGAGCATCAGTCTATAAGCATGTGATAATGCTCACGATACCGACTATTTTATACGGATGCATTGCCGTTTATTACTGATTTAATCCCCCAAAAAACTGTGAGATGATGATCTGTTATTCAGATCAGTTCTTTAACCACAGCAATGCTGTGCCCTGACACTTCATACCATCCCTGATTCAAAATCATTTCCTCCCGAAAAGCCTCTTTATTTTCCAACTCAGTGGACAGGATTCTCTGCCACCGAACCGGGTGGCCTGTATCTGGTAAATTAAAGCGCCGGGTATCAATCTCATTGTTTATCAATAGCACAAGACTGGATTGACTATTTACTGGACATCGGTATCGCATAACCAGCGAGTGCCCACGCTCATCTGGCAGCATAGCCGCTGTCAGTGGGATACCATGGGCGTTATACCACTCAAGCTCTGCGCTGTGCCATTGAGCGCCATGACCATTAACAGCCGCAGCCATGTAACGAACGGTCAGTAGCTGCTCAGATTTACGTAAACGGATCAGCTGAGCTGTAAAGTCTTGCAATTCGGCCCCATCGCTCTGGTCTGGAGCATCCACCAGCCATGACCAGTCAACCCAGCCAATTGGATTATCCTGACAGTAGGCATTGTTATTGCCATGCTGACTATTACCAAACTCATCCCCCGCCATCAGCATGGGGATACTTCTGGAAAACATCACGGTTGTCAGCAGGTTTTTTCGAGCACGAAGTCTGAGCTTACGAATGTTTGAGTCATCAGATGCCCCTTCTACCCCGTAATTCCAGGAAAGGTTGTGTTGATCACCATCCCTGTTGCTCTCACCATTAGCCAGATTATGACGATGCTCAAACGACACCAGGTCATTTAGAGTGAAACCATCATGGCTGCAGATATAGTTGACACTGCCAGCAGGTCTTCCCTTACCAAACAAATCTCTCGAGCCCGTCAGGCGCCACGCCAGATCCACAACCTGGTCTTTATCACCGCGCCAGAATGACCGAATGCCATCCCGATAACGGTCATTCCATTCATGCCAGTCCCTGGGGAAGCCTTTTAAACGATAACCATCAGGCCCCAGATCCCATGGCTCCGCTATCATCTGCCGGGAAGAAAGTATCGGATCCTGAAACACTGCATGAAAAAATGCACTGTGAGCATCAAACTTCCGATGTCGTCTGGCCATTGTGGGGGCCAGATCAAAGCGAAAACCATCAATATGATATTGTTCGGCCCAATAACGAAGACTGTCCATCACTAACTTGATGGTCTGAGCACTGTCAAAATTCAGTGTATTACCACAGCCACTGTAGTTGGTTGTGACCAGGTGACCGCCATGATGATCCAGCAGATAGTAATCCTTTTCAGCCAACCCTCTCAGACTGAGGCTCGGACCATCGGAACCTGCTTCACAGGTATGGTTGTACACCACATCCATCACCACTCGAATACCGGCACGATGCAGTTCACGAATCATTGTCTTTAATTCGTTTACCGGGTCATTAATGGCATAAGACGGCTCCGGAGCCATAAAGCAGAGCGGGTTATAACCCCAGTAATTTTTCAACCCCAGCTTACGAAGTCTTGGTTCACTGAGAAAACTGGTAACCGGTAATAGCTCAACAGTATTGATTCCCAAGGCCTTGAGATAATCAATAACAACAGGGTGGCACATACCCAGATAGGTTCCCCTGACCTCTTCAGGGATGTCTGGATGCTGTCGGGTAAATCCTCTCACATGAGCTTCATAAATAATGCTTTGCTCATGAGAGATTTCTGGTCTGGTAACAGATTGCCAATCAAAATAGTCATCTCGAACCACAGACTTCGGAATCAGGTGACCATTATCCTGTTCATTAAACAACCAGCTATTTCGCTCCTTACCAGAGTAATCATAAACAGCAGGTTGCCAGTTAATTGCCCCTCTGACCTGCCGAGCATAAGGGTCCACTAACAGCTGGCTGATATTAAACCTCAACCCCTCATTTGGAGCCCAGCGGCCATCAGCCCGAAAGCCATAAGCCTGCCCTTCCCGTACACCACCAACAAAGACATGCCAGATACCTTTTTCGGGGCCATACATAGGGAGACGCTGCTCAATACCCGAACTGTCAAACAGGCAAAGCATCATTGCCGACGCTTCCGGTGCATAAACAGCAAAGTTCACACCTGTAGCAGAAGCAGAGCTCACAAGGTGAAACTGCTGATCCAGAAAATTAGCGCCGAGGAAGCGACAACTCCCCGGACCAAACGATTCTATAGTTATTTGTGGCTGGTTCATGAATCTAAAGGCATCAACACATTGAATTAGCTGAATCTTAATTTGATTCGCACACAATAACTACTATCAACAGGATAATTGCTCAGGAAGTTCATCAATGCATTGAAGCATAATTCAACTGAAATTGGTTTATTTTTAGCCAAAGCAGGCTCCTGCTTTCCATGAATGAATACAGCATTTAGTCTTCACTCTCAAAACTGCTCAATCAGGATAAAAAGCTAAAGACTAAAGTTCATCCAGTTCAATTTCTACCAAAGGGGATTTTTCACAAGAAGTAAACAACACCTCATCATTCGAGCAAGCACCCAAGTCTTCATAGGCTTCATTCTTATAGTGAACTTCCACATTTGCAGCCACTCCTGGTGAAGAAAGTGTATGCTCCCCCCTTGATGCACTCCCTTCCCGATGACTTGATACCATGATCTGCTCCTGGTCAGGATCAGGTAATGACACCATAGATTCACTCTTAGCTCCTGAATATATATTTCGTCTCTGAGCTGAAGATGGCTGAGAATCCACTTCCTGCGTACAATGTTTTTTCCAACAGTCCTGAATCGTCATACCTACAAGGGTTGTGGCCAAACCTATACCGATGACAAGAGGAACTACAAATTTAGGATCAGACATAATAGATTCACCACCATCGTCTTCAGGTGATACCTTACCGTCTATAGCTTGCGCCGCTTTTGTTGCTGCCTGGTTAATGGCGTGAGAAGCCATTGTTGATGCATGCGTCAATATGGCTGATGTTGTTGTCGTCAAGCTTGAAGTTGTATCTGCCAACGTAGTTGCCAGAGTACTTGCAGTGGTAGCAGCAACTGTTGTTGCATGTGTCAAAGCAGCGGATGCAGTTGTTACCAAGCTTGTAGTTGAAGGTATGGCAACTGTTGTCAATGCATCTGCAACTGTAGTTGATACATTCACGACAACCTCAGAAGAGGTTGATGTTAAATTGGTCAAAATATGTCCAGCACCCTTAGTTACATTTATCAAACCATCCGCTGCTGCATCGGCAACCTCTGAAGTTCGATTAATGGCCGCTGCACAGACAGATGACAACTGTTGAAGAAAAACAGCAGCTCCAAGAGCATTTCCGGCAGAACGAGTATTGATACCTCTATTAAAAAAGGGAGTTTCAGCAGAGGCCTTATCATTATTATCAGGTGAGGTATTTGTATTACAGGTTTGGACACGGTGAAAACCAAATTGACCAGTTAAGCGGGCATCTAGTGGATATGAAGATAATAGGCCATAGTCCGTGGACATACCCAGAGACAAGGGGGTAGTTGGTGCCAGCATTATCGATTATTCCTTAGAGATTAGAATTAATATTAAATACTCCCATGGAGTGGCACAAAGATAGCCGCAATTACAGTATTAAACGTTTCACATATCCGGTATTAATCGTTTCAAATACGCTGAGACGACCTATTTTTTTGAGTTAAAAAATTTTTAACTCAAAAAAATATGGTTCTACTTTAATGATTTCCAGAAAAGCCAGCTTTGTAAAAACAAAATTTTGAAAGAATCAGGTTAGTACTCTAATAGAAAAAAACAATGGCCGTTAATAATACGGCTAAAACTGAATTGCAGCTCATAGTGATGAGAGTTGGAATTTTTAGTCAAACCAAGTGCAAATAGACTGTAGCCAGAGGTGGTAACGTTAAGCACAGAGAATGCAGCTGATGATGTATTGGCAGAGGCTCTGTCACCAACAGTGATGGGTTCATAACACCACTGCCAGAAAACTCACTGCTATCAGTATTAAACACTTCTCTCCATGTACCTGCCTCCGGTACACCAAGCCGGTAATTCTGCCTGACAACTGGCGTGAAGTTACAAATTATGACGACTGGAGTATCACTAAAAGTATGCCGACTGAATGCTATCACTGACTGCGAATCATCATCAGTAATCAACCACTGAAAACCAGCAGGGTCATAATCAGAGTGCCATAAAGCGGGTAAGGATTGATAACAGACATTTAATTGTTTGACCATAAGGTTAAGGCCTCTGGAGTACTCACTCTCCCCCAGTAGAAACCAGTCCAATTGATCATCATGATTCCATTCACGACGGGAGCCCAGCTCCGCACCCATAAACAAAAGCTTTTTCCCGGGATGCCCGAACATATATCCATAGAGAGCCCGGAGATTGGCAAACTGTTGCCACTCATCTCCAGGCATTCGGCTGAGCAGTGTACCTTTACCATGGACTACCTCATCATGCGACAGCGGTAAAATGAAGTGCTCGCTATAGTTGTATACCATGCTGAATAAAATCTGATCATGGTGATAGCGACGGTGCTCAGGGTAACGGGTCATATAATTCAGGGTGTCATTCATCCACCCCATGTTCCACTTATAACCAAACCCAAGCCCATTGTCATAAGTTGGCATTGAGACACCGGGCCAACTGGTAGACTCTTCGGCTATCATCATGGCATCCGGGTAGTTCTGATAAACCGTTTCATTCAACTCCTTAATGAATTGAACCGCTTCCAAGTGTTCATTCCCTCCCAGTACATTTGGCTCCCACTCCCCCTCACCTCTTGAGTAATCAAGATAAAGCATCGAGGCTACGGCATCCACCCGCAGACCATCCACACGGAACCGCTCAAACCAGAACAGTGCATTGCTGATCAGAAAGTTTCTAACCGACGGGCTACCATAGTTATAGATATGGGTTTGCCAGTCAGGATGCCAACCTCTATGTGGATCTGCATATTCATACAGATGAGAGCCATCAAAATAAGCAAGTCCATGATTGTCTGAAGGGAAATGCGCAGGAACCCAGTCCAGAATGACACCAATGCCCGCTTCATGGAATTGATCAATCAGCGCTTTCAGCTCATCCGGATCACCATAACGGCTGGTAGGAGCAAACAAACCTACCGGCTGATACCCCCACGAGCCATTAAACGGGTGCTCATGAAGCGGAAGAAATTCTACATGGGTGAAACCCATTTCCTTAACATAGGACACTAATTCTTGAGCAAGGTCACAGTAGCTTAGAAGTTGACTGCCTTTTCTTTTTTTCCATGACCCCAGGTGAACCTCATAGATACTGACAGGGCGATCCACACCCTGACTTTGGTGCCATTGTTCACACTGCCACTCATACTTTTCAGGGTTATAAACAATAGAGGCATTCCCGGGAGGCTGCTCTGCAAAGACTGAAAACGGATCAGCCTTATGGGGCAGCAGCTGCCCATTTTGATCTTTCAGCTCAAACTTATACAGGTCTCCCTCTTTTACATCCGGAACAAACAGCCGCCAGATGCCACTTTGGCTACTGGCCATCTGATGCAACCGACCATCCCAGTGATTAAAAGACCCTATAACACTGATGCTTCGGGCATGAGGGGCATAAAGGCGAAACATCACACCATAATAGGTATGACCAGAGACTGTCACAGATAGAATGTGCGCCCCCAATGTATGATGCAGCCAGTATTGCCTGATTACAGGTTCTGTACGACAGAGACTGGCAAACTGATAGGGATCATTAACAAAAAATTGATGATGCTGGGCATTGGTAACCTGAAGGTGATAAGCCGGAGGCTCTGATATATCCGGAAATGTCAGTTCAAACAGTCCTGGAGCAATACCAGTAGCCAAACCATAATGCTTGCCAGTTATCTCATCAACAACATCGACGGTTGATGCGTCTGGCCGCCAGATTCTTAATACCAGTCCTCTACCTCGTTTATCAGGGTGCCAGCCAAGTAAATCAAATGGCTTCGCACAACGAGTATTCAGCAGGTCGTCTAGCTGGGTATCCCAGCTGTCTGAATCTATTCGAATATCTTCAAGAGCACCAACCATCATCGCCCCCATTATAACCCTATATTCCATATGGTTTTACAATAGTCGACAATGGAACGATCTGAAGAAAATTTCCCCATAGACGCAGTATTTATGATGGCCATTCGCCACCAGTAAGAGGGGGCTTTCCATGCCTTGACAATCCGGTCATGGGCATCACTATAAGACTGATAGTCAGCCAATGTCAGGAAATAATCTGAATCAAGCAGTGACTCAACCAGAGGTCTAAATGCATCAGGTTCATCAGGACTAAGATCACCAGAAGCCAGCCAGTCAATAACGGCTTTCAGTTCTTCATTGTGCTGGTAAATATCCCGTGGGTTATAGCCTCTCTGTCGTAAATCACTGACCTCTTCCACAGTCTTTCCAAAAATAAAAATATTTTCCTCACCCACCTCTTCAGCAATTTCTACATTGGCTCCATCCATAGTCCCTATGGTTAGAGCACCATTAAGGGCCAGCTTCATATTCCCGGTGCCTGAGGCTTCAAAGCCTGCGGTAGAAATCTGCTCAGAAACATCCGCTGCTGGAATGATTTTTTCTGCCAGACTGACGCGGTAATTGGGCAAAAAGATAACTTTCAGCTTATCTCTGATCCGACGATCATTATTCACCCTATCCGCCAGACGGTTAATGGCATAAATGATATTTTTTGCGACCAGGTAGCCTGGTGCCGCTTTCGCTGCAAAGATAAAGACCCGGTGAGGAACATCCAAATCCGGGTCTTCCAACAAACGACGGTATACAGCCATGATATGCAACAGATTCAGCTGTTGTCGCTTATATTCATGCAGGCGTTTTATCTGAACATCAAAGATGGCATCAGGATTAACTTTTACTCCGCACAGCTCATCAATAACGCTGGCTAGAGCCACCTTGTTGTCTCGCTTAATTCGGGCAAATTTTTTCTGAAACTCGGGATCATCAGCCCAAACCTTGAGCTCCCCCAACCGGGCAAGATCACTTTGCCAGTCACTTTTTAACGTTGAGTCAATTAATTCTGCAAGCTCAGGATTACAATTTGCCAGCCACCGTCTCGGTGTAACGCCATTGGTGACATTCACTATTTTATCAGGCCACAGTTCATCGAACTCCGGAAACAGTTTTTGCTTAACAAGGCTGGAGTGCAGAGCGGCAACGCCATTGACCTTATGACTGCCAATAACAGAAAGGTAAGCCATACGAACCATTTGTGGTTCTGCAGGATTATTGGGTTCTTCGATGATGGACAGGCGATTTTTCATCTGATGATCACCGGGCCAGTGTTTTTCCACTTCATTGTGCAGGAAGTGATAATTAATCTTGTAAATCAGCTGCATGTGTCGGGGCAGTACTCTGGCAATCAACCCCTGCGACCATGTTTCCAAGGCTTCAGGCAGCAGAGTATGATTGGTGTAACAGAATACACTTCGACATATCTCCAGAGCCTTGGTAAAAACAAAATCTTCCTCATCCATAAGGATACGCAACAACTCAGGCACAGCTATTGCCGGATGTGTATCATTTAATTGAATCACCACTTTCGAAGTAAACTGCTCCCAACCTTCGTGCTCCCTTTTGTATCGGGCAATCAGATCTGCCAGCGAACAGGCCACAAAGAAGTACTGCTGAATCAGCCTAAGCTCCTTTCCTTCCGGATGGCTGTCATTTGGATACAACACCTGACTTATATTTTCTGCAAGGATCTCGCGAAATCTTGAGTCCTGATAACGCCCGGCATCGAAACTATTGAGATCGAACCCTTCTGTCGCCCTGCCCTCCCACAAGCGTAAAGTATTGACCCTTTCTGTGTTATAGCCGGTTACAGGAAGGTCCCAGGGTACACCAAGCACTTCCTGAGTATCGTCCCAATATGCTTTTCCATCCACCTCCCGGACCTGTCCATACAGGCGAACCACCTGCTTTCTTTTGGGCTTTTCAATTCCCCATGGAAAACTGTCTTCCCGCCAGGCATCAGGGCTTTCTACCTGCTTGCCACCAACAAAACCCTGTTTAAAAAGCCCGAAGCGATAATTAATACCATAACCAAAGGCTGGAACATTGAGTGTTGTCAGTGAATCAAGAAAACAGGCAGCCAGCCGGCCAAGGCCTCCATTACCAAGAGCTGGGTCCGTTTCATACTCCAGAACATCGGAAAGATTAACGCCAAAACTGGCCGTGGCCTTTTCAGCCTGATGATAAATACCCAGATTATGAAGATTATTTCCCAGCAGCCGCCCCACAAGAAATTCCAGTGAAAGGTAGTAAACTCTTCGCACACTCCCATCTTTCTCTTCTCTACGGGTGTTGCGTATTCGATCCAGGTTAATCTCCCGAACCAGCAAGCTGAGCGCTTCCCAGTAGTCCCCCGGTGTTGCCTCATCAGGCTCAACGCCGAGAGATTGCTCCAGGATGCGACGAATTCCCTGTTCAACCTGAGCCGTATCCATCGTACGAACAGAGTTCAGGTCTACATTCATTCTACTCATGTCAAACACTCTCGCTTACAGCCCAAGCAACTCTCATCTCAACGGTATATTGGTCAACAATACAGTGCATACGAATTGGCTTGAGCAGAAATGACTAAAGAATTTACAGCCGGGGAATAGGAACGAATTAATGCGGCTCCCAGGAGCCTGTCGGACTTACCACTGACCTACTGCGAAAAAGTAATACTAGTTATAGTTCCCCCAGCCTGATTTAGAGTAATTTTCTCAGTCTTTTTGGATATTTTTTAAAAAAATGAATATGGAAAGTAAAGCTGAAACCAATAACTCTTTATATATAAAAACAACGACCACACTCTAATAAAATAAACTATCAACGATGTTTATTTTATTAGAGGTAAAATTTTAATAACTAATCAGTTGGATAATTGATGGATTAGGTAATCTTACTGGCATACTGATAAGCAGCGATTATTATTGATCAGTATTCAATGCAGCTTTTTTGAAATCCGAACAACGATAGTTTCGCTTGTTCTATCAACCATCTCCTCTACCCGACTGACTGCATCAGCTATCCAGCTGCTCCCAGTCTATCCGGAGAAATCAGAAATGATCCGCTCACTGATTAAAAACATATTTCTAGTCTCTTTAACCTCGCTATCAATGCTCTTTGCAGGCAGTGCATTTTCGTTCAGCTCTGATGAACTGCTGATATGGGTTGGTGGAGACAAAGCCTATGAAGGTATTCGTCAGGTAGGCGCTAAATTCGCAAAAGACACGGATATAAAAGTTAAAGTAGAAATCCCTGAAAATATTACCGATCGATTTCAACAGGCTGCAGCCTCTGGCAGCGGCCCTGATATTATTTTCTGGGCTCATGACCGGTATGGCGAATGGGCAAGAAGTGGCTTACTGGCAGCCGTTAACCCTTCTGTAGAATTCAAAAAAGGGGTAAACAAGATTGGCTGGGAAGCCATGACCAGTAATGGAAAAATTTATGGCTACCCCATTTCTCTGGAAGCCATCAGCCTTATCTACAATAAAGATATTCTGTCAATACCCCCCGCCTCATTTGAAGAGATGTTCCCTCTGGCCAAAAAGCTAAAGAAACAGTCGGTTCCCGGTAGCAAAAAAGACAAGGGGATCATCACCATCATGTGGGATCAGGATCAGCCTTATTTCACCATGCCACTCTTAGCTGCAGACGGCGGATACGTCTTTCAGAAAACAGCCAAAGGCTATGACGTTAAAAAAACGGGAGTAAACGATAAAGGTGCAATGGAAGGTGCCAAAATGCTGGTTGACATGATTGACAAAGGCGTCATGCCCAAGGGGGTTGATTACGGGGTTATGGAGGCTAACTTCAATAAACAGAAGGTAGCCATGATGATTACCGGTCCATGGGCTTGGGCAAACCTGGATAAAAACAAAATTAACTACGCCGTTGCCCCACTTCCCAGGCTTCATGGCAAACCTGCTAAAGCCTTTGTTGGTGTATGGGGGGCTGCACTTAATAATGCCAGCCCGAATAAATCCATTGCCAAGGAATTTCTGGAAAACTACTTGCTCACAGAGCAAGGGCTCACGGTCATGAACAATAATGTGCCTTTGGGTGCTGTAGCAAACAATGCAATGATGAAAAAACTGATGAAAGATCCTCGAATTGCCGCAACTTATCAGAATGTTGAGCAAGGTCTGATCATGCCTAATGTGCCTGAAATGGGTAAATTCTGGTCTGCTATGGAAACAGCGCTTCGTAACATTACCAGCGGCCGGCAGAATTACCGTGAAGCATTGAACGACGCAGCCAAGCGCATTATCAGCTAGCAGAAAGGCCAGTACTCTATGAGTTCTTCAAGAACCTCTATTAAAAGTCCCAGCGCCTATCTGGTGATAGCTATTGTCGCTCTTATTGATCTGGTGCTTTTGTATGGCGTTACCTTGATGTATGCCCAGGGAGAACTGGCCTTTGCTATTCTGGTCTTAATCCTTGTTGCAGTGGGTTCATGGGTTTTTATCAGTAAAAAAGGGTACAACTATCGCTATGTCTATCCCAGTTTACTCGGCGTAGTCACCTTCATTGTCTTCCCATTGGTCTACACGGTTAACGTCGCCTTTACTAACTACAGTTCCAACCATCTTCTCTCTCTGGAGCGTGTTCGGGCAATTCATCTGGCTAAAACCTGGAGAACCGGTGGCGAATCCTTTTCCTTCAAAATGTACCAGGAAGGCCCTAACTTCCGGCTGATGCTTTCAAAAACCAGTACAGCCACTGATGAACACTACCTTACCGAACCCTTTCCAGAAACCAGTGAACCACTGAAGCTGAAAGCCTATATTTCAACCCATGCCCCCACTGGGGCAGAGCTTCCGTTACGAGAGGTTATAAAAAAGCGATCGACCCTGAAGCAACTAAACATCGTTCTACCCAATGATACAGGGCTGGCTATGACCAGCCTAAGAAAGTTTGGTGCTATTGCGAAGGTTTACCGGCCAGATGATCATATTGATCGCCAATACCCTGAGCAAAGTTATGCTTTAATCGATAACCGTACCGGGGAAACCATCTATCCGGATATGGCAACAGGTTATTACACCAATTCGGATGGCTCTGAGCAGATTGGACCCGGTTTTACCATTTACACGGGTTGGGATAACTTTACTCGCGTATTCACAGACCCTGGTATTCAGGGCCCCTTCCTGAAAATATTTGCCTGGACGATCATTTTTTCAGCCCTCTCCGTGGCCTTTACGTTGATCATCGGTTTATTGATGGCCTGTCTGGTCCAGTGGGAACCACTTAAAGGGAATGGCGTCTATCGTTTACTGCTGATTCTTCCCTACGCAGTACCTGCTTTTATTTCCATCTTAATTTTCCGAGGGCTGTTCAATCAGAACTTTGGTGAAATCAATCTGCTACTGGACTTATTGTTTGGTGTTAAGCCTGAGTGGTTCAGTAATGAGCTACTGGCTAAATCCATGGTTGTCATTGTGAATACCTGGCTTGGCTATCCCTATATGATGATTCTCAGTATTGGCCTTTTGAAAAGTATTCCGGATGACCTTTATGAAGCCTCAGCTATTGATGGGGCGACACCAGTACAGAACCTATTTCATATCACTATTCCCATGATCATCAAACCATTAATCCCCCTGCTTATTGCCAGTTTTGCCTTCAACTTTAACAACCTGGTTCTGATTGCTCTATTGACTGATGGAGCCCCGGATATGCTCCATGCCACCACTCCGGCTGGTGCAACTGACATTCTGGTGAGCTATACCTTCCGTATCGCATTTGGCTCCTATGGTCAGGATTATGGTCTGGCATCAGCAATCGCGACGGTGATCTTTCTTATGGTGGGCTTTATTGCCTGGGTAAACCTCAAGGCTACACGACAACTACAGTGATTTTTTTGAACCACAAAGACACAAAGTTTTTTATCGGTGTGAATGCATACGAAAGCCAGTTGATTACGCCTTGCCAGAATGGGTATGCATTCCCACGCAGGCCCCACTGGGTCTAAAAGCGTGGGAATGAGGTCGAAGCTCTTCTTCGTGCCTTTGTGTTTTTGTGGTAAAGCCTTTACAGAGCCATACAGGAGACTTAGTCATGGCTATGGTGCAACCGAGGAATCTGAAGTACCGGGTTTGGACCGCACGCATTGTGATGTGGCTTTTTTTGCTGGTAATCCTGTTTCCTTTTTTTATGATCATCTCTGTTTCATTACGCACCGGCAACTTTGCTACAGGTTCACTGATTCCAGAAAACCCTAGCCTTGAGCATTGGTATCTGGCTCTCGGAATACCTTGGGAAAACGCCGACGGTTCAATTACTCAGCCTCCCTTCCCAGTCCTTACCTGGCTATGGAATTCCATCAAGGTAGCCATCACCAGCTCAGCGATGATTTTGATATTGGCGACAACTGGAGCCTATGCTTTTGCCAGGCTTCGCTTTCGATTTAAGCAGCAGATGCTCACCGCCATGATGATTCTTCAGATGTTTCCAGCGGTTCTCGCACTCGTGGCCATCTATTCCCTGTTCGACCAGATCGGTGACTATATTCCCTGGCTTGGCCTCGACAGTCTGGGCTCAGTAACGCTTGCTTACCTTGGAGGAATGGCACTGCATATCTGGTTGATTAAGGGGTATTTTGAAACCATTGATAACTCACTGGAAGAAGCTGCAGCTATTGATGGTGCAACCCCCTGGCAGGCATTTCGTTTCGTTCTCCTGCCACTGTCAGTACCCATTCTAGCCGTGGTTTTCATCCTTGCCTTTATTGCCAGTATCGCAGAATACCCCGTTGCATCCGTCCTGCTGCAAAGTATGGACAACCTCACGCTCGCAGTCGGTTCAAGACAGTACCTGAACCCACAGAATTATCTCTGGGGTGATTTTGCCGCTGCAGCCGTCCTTTCAGGACTTCCGATTACGGTTATCTTCCTCGCCTGCCAGCGTTGGATTGTCGGAGGCCTGACATCAGGGGGCGTTAAAGGGTAACGCGGTTTCACCACAAAGGCACAGAGATACGGAGTTTTTCAAATCCGAAAACCTCCCCTTGGCGGCCAACAATTTATCTGTCCACAGACGGTAGCACCAATGGCAGAAGTCAAACTCGTCAACATTTCAAAAAGTTATGACCAGGGACAAACCTGGACTCTGAAAGATATCAACCTGAATATTGATAACGGAGAATTCATTGCTTTCATTGGTCCATCCGGATGCGGCAAGTCCACCTTATTGAGGATGATCTGTGGCCTTGAAGACATCACCAGTGGTGAGCTAAGCATTAATGGAGAAAGAGTGAATGACTGGCCCCCCAATGAACGAAGAGTTGGTATGGTATTTCAGTCCTACGCACTTTATCCCCATATGTCTGTGGCTGAAAATATGGCGTTTGGACTGAAGCTGGCAAAAGCGAAGAAGAATGTCATTGATGAAAGGGTGGATGAGGCAGCAAGAATTCTACAATTACAAGCATTACTGGAGCGAAAACCCAAGGCGATGTCAGGAGGCCAACGACAAAGGGTGGCTATTGGCCGCTCTATTGTCCAGCAGCCCAGAGTCTTTCTATTCGATGAGCCGCTGTCCAATCTTGACGTTTCACTTCGGGTACAGATGCGGCAGGAAATAGCAAGACTCCACCGGCGGCTGAAAACCACCTCTATTTATGTCACTCATGATCAGGTTGAGGCCATGACTCTGGCTGATCACATCGTCGTTCTCAGCCCTCTTGCACAGGAAGCCACCACTAATCTCGAACAGGTTGGCAGGCCTCTTGAGCTCTATCACCATCCAGCCAATCTCTTTGTCGCCGGATTTATAGGCTCCCCAAAGATGAACTTTTTTGATGGTGTCATTGAACAAAACGGGGAAGAAGAAAGCCGAATCCGCCTTACTACCGGTGAGTCGCTCAAAGCCTATGTGAATACCAGCAAAGCCGATATTGGTGTACGGGTTGTATTGGGTATTCGACCAGAGCATACCCTGGCAGAAACCGATAATGGGAATGCTGTTGATGGTCGAATAGAGGCCCTTGAACGCCTTGGTGCAGAGTCATTTATTTACATGAGTCACGATACGATTCGTGAGCATTTTATTGTTCGGGTAGAGGACTCTCTCCGGCGTGAAGAAAACTCCAGAATCCGTGTCGAACTGCCACCAGAGCATTGCTACCTCTTTGATGCCAACGGTGTAGCCTTTCGAAGGACAAGAGCCCCAGAGATTGATCACTAACTTTTCAAAGAGAGTCCACCATGCACGAGATCAAGCAGATTAATGCTCTGGCAGAGCTCTGTGGTATTCCAGCCCACTACATTGATGCTGCGGGCAAACCGGTAACAATTGAAACCGACTATAAAATCAATGCTTTAAAAGCGATGGGAATTGCTACTGGTAATGAGCTTGAAATCCAGGCCTCAATCGATAGCATCCTCCGAAAACAACGGTCATCACTGGTTCCAGTAGTTCACGTCGTTCATTACGGAGAGTCTTTTACTGTTCCCATTCAAGTTGATGAGGCCCATCGGAAAGATGCGATAAGCGGCGAAATTATTCTGGAGGACAGCCGGACAATTCCACTGAATATTGATCTGTCGGAGTTGTCAGAAGAGGACAGACTATCTGTGGACCAGAAAGAGCGTATTCGCCTCCTCTTTTCTCTACCAAACGACCTCCCTGAAGGCTACCATCAGCTAACGTTGACCCATGACTTCTATAATGAGACACATCGAGAACAATGTCGCTTGATTGTGGCTCCCGCAACCTGCTACGAGCCTAATATATTAAGTTTTGAGCGACCGGGTCCCACCGAGAAAATCTGGGGGGTCAGCGTGCAACTTTACACTCTGCGCTCAGAAAACAACTGGGGCATGGGAGACTTTAGCGACCTGAAGCAACTGGTTACAGAACTGGGTCCACAGGGTGCAGATATTGTTGGCTTGAATCCGATCCATTCGCTTTACCCGGCCAACCCACTTCACTGCAGCCCCTACAGCCCATCCAGTCGGAATTTTATTAACCCACTCTATATTGATGCCACCGCCCTTAAAGAGTATCAAGACTCAGCGGAAATACAGGCATATGTGGCCAGCGATGATTTCCAAAAACAGTTACAGAAGGCCAGAAATAGTTCACATGTTGAGTATGACCGGGTTGCTTCACTGAAATTCTCTATTCTGGAAATGGCCTTTATCCACTTTGAGAAACACGACCAAGCTCATCAGTCATACAGATCAGCAGACTTTGGTCATTACTGTGAGGAAAAAGGCCAGAACCTTGAGTTGCAAGCCACTTACGAGGCATTGTTTGAGCACTTTAAGGCACAGGATCTTAACAGCTGGGGATGGAACTGCTGGCCAACCGAGTATCAGGACCCTGATAGCTCAAGTGTGCAGGAATTTGTCGTTCAGTCAAAAGACCGAATCCGGTTTTACATGTATTTGCAGTGGCTGGCGGAACAGCAGTTGGCGGATGCTCAACAAGCAGCTCTTGATGCAGGAATGCGGGTAGGTATCTATCGCGACCTGGCCGTTGGTGTTGACCGTGGAGGTGCCGATGTCTGGGCCCATCGAGATAACTACGTTCTCAACGCCAGTGTTGGAGCGCCACCGGATACCGTTGCCCCGCAGGGACAAAATTGGGGGCTTCCTCCATTTGATCCCAACCAGCTGCATGAGCTGGCCTATCAACCATTCATCGAAATGGTCTATGCCAATATGCAACACTGCGCAGCACTGCGTATTGACCATGTCATGGCTATCCTCCGGCTATGGTGGTGCCCACCGGATAAAACGGCGGATTATGGAGTCTATGTCAGCTACCCACTCCAGGATCTTCTGGGCATCATTAAACTGGAAAGCCAACGCCAGCAATGCCTGATTTTTGGAGAAGACTTAGGCACGGTACCTCCGGAAATTGAAGCGGCTTTACCACCCGCCTACTTCTACTCAAATGAAGTTGTTCTTTTTTCCAGAACCGAAGACCACTTTCTTGCTCCAGAAAAATATAAGCCTCGAGCCCTGACCTGCATTTCCAATCATGATATTCCAACACTCAGAGCCTGGTGGAACTGTAATGATCTTGATTTACGACAGGAGCTTGGTATCTATGATGCAGCCAGAACCGAGCAGGAAAAAGCGGCACGTCATGAAGATAAACTGGCGTTGTTGAATACTCTCCAGCGTCTTGGTGAATTGCCCTATGGCCTTAACCCCAATGATATACATTCCATGGGCTACAGCCGGGAGGTGATGGAGAAAGTGCATTATTATCTTGGTAAAACAGCATCAAAGATTGTGGTAATCCAGCTGGAAGATGTGCTGGAGCTGGATACCCCAGTGAATGTCCCAGGCACCAGCAGTGAGTATCGTAACTGGAGCCGCAAGCTGACCCGTAATATCAGCGAGATATTTGCCAGTGAAGAAAACCGGCTATTCTTTAGAAATCTTGGGCTGACCCGAAAAGCCTGAGGAGACTACTCACCACAAAGTCACAGGGACACTAAGATTGAACACCTTACTTTGCGTGCATCAAATATTCAGGTAATAAACAAGCGATATTGTTTCTACAACTTCCGCCGCGGTAGTTAATGAATATATAACTGGGAGTAATGGTAACAATAAACTTCCCTTCTGAAAGGAGGGAGTGCAGCATACTTCTGCAGCCCAATAACTCAATGAGCTGGCGGCAAAACCTGCTACTACTGGGGCTGATAGCTACATTGTCACTGGCCATTGCTATCGGCTTCTACCTTGCAGGCGCTAAAGTCATCTTACCTTTTTCTATACTGGAAGTGACTGCATTATCTGCAGGTATTTATTACTGTGCATGGCAGCGTCAACGGAAGGAATTGATTACCTTTCAGGAACATCAGGTCACTATTCAAAAGGGCTTTTATAAGCCACTATCCACTTACCATTATCACCGTCTGTGGTGCCAGTTGATCATTCGTGAGGCGCCCCACCCATGGAAAGCACCTTCCGTTCACATTCGCTCTCACGGTAAGGAACTGGAGCTGGGCTCCTTTCTGAACAGGCAGGATAAACTCATCTTGATTGATCGCTTGGAAAAACTACTCAGCAATGCCTATATGGCTTGGTAAATTCAGAAAAGTAGTCCATAAAGTAAACATTTTTTTGCCCATATCTAAACCCTGAACTAAATTCTTAAGAGACTCTGGCTAGCTGGTTCTTAGCCAGAGATAAAAAATCGGGATACCCAACAACCTTTCGTCGAAGCTGTGTTAAGCCATTCAATACAGCCTGATTTATACGACGCGCCTATTACTCCTTTTCCTGCACGGAAAGCAGGCCTTGCTTTTTCAACACACATTAACCGACGGCTACCTGCTTTTACGCCCATTCATCAAGAGTGAAGCGGCTATTTCAACAACATCCTGCCGTCATTAAGCAGCAGGATGATAAAGAAGGCCGGAGCCAGAGAAACACACAAGGTAGGCTAAACATGCTTTCCAGGCATCAATCCCCTTCAACTCCAGACACCGGGTTGAAAGCGTTATCCGAAATGGTTTCATCGGTATCCCGCCGCTCATGCCAGTACTGCGGAGCAGTTGCTATTGCTTCGGCTTCAACCTGCGCAATGGCGGTAACCGGTGATGATATTGACTTCACCGCTTATGCCCGTTCAGGCATAGGCAGCACCGATAAGGGGGGGCAACAACTGTGCTTCAAAGCTGCCGGTGCTCCTTCAAAGTACCGCTTGGGCAATGAGTGTGAGACTTACGCCGAATTGAAGTTTGGTGCGAATCTGTTTGATCAGGATGGAGTGCAGTTTTATCTGGACACCAACATCGCCTACAAAGTAGCGCAGCAGGATGATTATGAGACAACTGAGCCCGCCGTTCGGGAGATGAACCTGAAAGCCAAAGGTGTCTTTGGGGATGCTCTGCCAGGTTCGACCCTATGGGTCGGCAAGCGTTTCTATAATCGTCATGATGTTCATATGATTGATTACTACTACTGGAATGTTTCTGGCCCAGGTGTAGGTATTGAGAATATTGATGTGGGTATGGGTAAACTGGATGTTGCCTGGGTTAGGAATCAGAATGGAATGAAATATAGTGAATGGAATAATGGAAGTGTTGGAGCTAGTGGCGGACCAGGATATCTGACAGAAAAGATCACCACCAATATTATTGATTTCCGTTGGAACGAAATACCATTGATGCATAACCTGAATTTAGAACTTGGTATTGATTATGGTGTGGGCAGCCCTCCTGACAAGCTACTTATTGATGAATACCCTGATGGCACTGCTTTACCAAATAATGCTAAGTATGAAAAAGGCTATTTTGACAAAAATGGCTGGATGTTCACCGGTGAACTGACATGGGATGTACTGGGTGGTTTTAATAAATTCATCGTTCAATACGCTACCGATGCCATGACAGGCCCAGGTACCGGAACTGCGGGCAGCTATCTTCAAACTACCGACTGGTATAAAGGGAATAAGCTCTGGCGGGTACTTGATCATGGTGCCATATCAATAACGCCTAAACTGGATATGATGTATGTTTTGGGGATGACTGAAGTCAAATATGATAAGAATATCTATCCCAATTACGGTAAAAAAACCACCTGGTACACCGCTGGTGTTCGCCCTTCATGGAATTGGAATGATCTGACTAGTACCACTGTTGAGATTGGTTACGACCAAGTCAAAAATGCTCATTCTTCTGTTGCCGAAGGAGATACCTTAGTTAGAAGCAATTTATTTAAAAGCAAACTCTGGAAATTTACTCTCGCCCAACAATTCCACCCTCAGTTTGGCAACTGGGTAAGACCACAAATTCGTATTTTTGCTACTTATGCGAACTGGAACGAAGCAAGCGGTTATATTGCAAATTCCACTGAACCGACTACTCCTCCAACAGCGGGTCAATGCGACGCTCCAGAGGTTTGCAGTGCATTAGGACTTGAATACTTCGATACTTACACTACCCCAGAACAGATTACCAACGCGTTCGGCAGCAAATCTGATGGCTGGACATACGGCGCCCAGATGGAAATCTGGTTTTAATCCAGCCTAGGTCGGTTTCCGCGGGAAGCCGACAGTATCCCCAGCCAATACCATGTCGGCTCCTCTGAACGGGGAACCGACCTATCAGTGCTTTCTGGCCTGCTCAGCTTCAAACTTTTCCAGCCGTTTGTCCCAGGTTTTAAAACGCTGACGACAATAAGCATCTAACTCTTCATAAGTCTGAAAATACAGCTCGCAACCGTCATTGATGGGCGCATCAATCTCACAGGCTTCGTTACTGTGTTCCCGGCAGATAATGGGCCGGCGTTCATAGATACCACAGCGATTATGGGGCAATAGAAATTCGCACTGGGTCTGACAGAGCAAATACCAGCCATTGCCATCCTTGAAAATGTGAACACCCTTATGGGCAACCTGCCAGAGCAGCACATCAAATGCCTGCATGCTGCGAGGAGTATCCAGCTCTTGAGTAATATAAGAGCAGCAAAGCGAAGTACACTGATCGCATTTGCTGGAAGAAGTAATATCTCTGGTTTCGATCCGGTTAACCATATCTGACACGATGATTACTATTTCCTGTTATTGTAAGAATTATTCTATTGTCCAATGTTGCAGTCACCTTTAAGCCTTTTTAATAAACGTATAATTGCTCCAAGGCAAATTTCCTGCGAACCTCTGCCTGTAAAATAATTTCTCAAAATTTAGTGGTACTTTCATTTTCTGAATACATTGAATTGATCGGTTAGACCAAACAGTAAAGCCTGAAGTTCCCAATATACGCTCTACTCAAAACTTCATGATGTCTTCGAAGATCATGCACAGTCAGAAGCTTGAAATAAAATAAGCGTTTCAACCCCCTTACGATAACAATGAAATGAGGGCTTATTATCGTGTCCACACTCAATCTCTCCAAGTCGACTCTTGAGCAGCTTCTGGCGGCACGACGTCAGATACGTTCAGAATTTAATGAAACGTTGCACCTTTCAGATGAAAACCTTGAGCAGCAGTTACACCATTACCGCCAGCTCAGCAGCATTCCCGAAACCCAGACCATACTGGATGCCTGCCTATCATCTCTGGGAGCAACCCCTCACCCGAGTAAAGCTATTGAAGAGCCCCCCCTTCAAAGCACAAATCTATCAGAGTTACTGGAAAGAGCAGAAGCCGCCAAAAAGCTGAAAAATGATTCCAAATGGTCTCAAATGGGGAGTGCCGTCTCCTATTTTGACTGACCAACCAATTTGGTACGCACACTAATTAAACGACAACTATAATATTTAGTACTTTTGTTTATAGGTGCGTGCCGATGTTGACCTTGTTCTACGGCGCTTCTTTATCCCCCTTTACCACTCTGAAAACTCGCCGTCTTTTTCTAACTCTTTATCTCATATTTATCACTCCTGTCACATACTCGACTGAGTATGGCTCAGGGACATATACCCAAAGCTTGGCTGCAAATGCAGAGGACTCAACACTTTCCGGAAATATAACGGTCAATCTCAGCACAAGTGCCCCAGGAACCGGGGCTGTATTTGCTGCTCAAAACGGGCAAATGTCAGGTACTGTCGATAGCCTGAAGATCAATTTGCTAAGCTCTCGTCTGAACGGAATTGAAAGCCAGCAGGGGGCAAAAATCGACCTTAATGGCCCTATATCCATAACCAACAGCCGTGGTTTAGAGCAAAATCACGGGATGTGGACGGGGTTGGACCAGGGAATGCATTTTACTGGCCCGGTAGACATCAGCCTCCAGGGCATAAGCTCCTTTGGCGTTGCTTCAATGCCGGGAGAAATCACATTTGATGACTCTCTAAAAATAGATATTTCGGGATCTTATAGCTCTGGAATATACCTGTTTCCCATGATGGATACACCAGCAGCCATTCACCTTAACGGAGCCACTAACATCCATGCCAGTGGGCAGGATACTAGCTCACTGACTATTTTAGGAGGAAGTGTTTATGTCAATAACACCCTCAATGCATCCACCAGCAATGGTGCCAGTACCATTAACATGATGGCAACCAACCCAACATTTGGTAGCCTGCTGACCACGAACAGTCCTTCTGCACCACAAGAACCGAACCCTCAAAAAATTCTGCTCCAGGGCAAAATACACCTGTCGAATGGTTTCAATCAGATGATGCTCGATCTGGCAGCAGACTCCCTGATCAACAGCCAGCTTGAAATTGCCCAGGGAAATGTCAGCTGGCAGTTTCACAGCCCCAGTGCAAAGTGGATTACAATTCCAGGTTCAATCATTGGCAGTCAGGGCAACCTGATCATCAATTTTATCAGCGAAGGAACATGGCAGGTGCCTTTATCCTCAGCGAACCAAGCGACTAATTCTGCTGCAGTCGCCCCCCTGATTATTGAGCAGGGAGGGGAGTTCGTGGTCAGAGGCCAAGGAACCGTTCTGGGTAATGTACAAACCGAATTACAGGCAGGTGAGGAGCAGAAATTTGTTCTGGTTAAAAAGACCTTTGCAGACAATGGTGGTTTGAACCTGGATCTGTCTACCCTATCAACTCAAACGGACAGGCCTGGTTACACGCTCACACTTGAGCAGCACAATGAAGCGAATGCGGGTTATCTCTACGCCACATTGGCCAAACCTGAAGACCCAGCACCTCCAGATCCGAGCCATAAAGCAATACCCTGGACTCCTCTGGCACCTTCTTCTTCAACCCCCTCATCAGCAACGATTGCTCAGAACAGCTCATTCAGCCAACAGCTTCCGGTCAATATGGTGGATCAGATGCTGGCCTCAAAACTCTTACACAGCACACTCTCAACGTCATTCTGCAAAAAAACAGGCAACCCTATTTGGATTGGACAGTGCCTCGATCCAACCGATGAACCATTCTCGTTATGGGCACTGCCATTGTATGACCATATAGCCGCTAAAGACCTGAATGTAGCCATTGAGAATATTGGCTTTAAAGCCAATATCAGAGGGCTTGGCCTGCAGCTGGCTCGGGAAACTCATTGGGGTAACTGGGGAGGAGGATTATTCAGTGGTAAAGGTGATATTAACTCAACGGAACTTAATATCCCGATTCGTAGTGATGTGGACTACCTTGGAGGCCTTATTCATGGCGCAGTCAAAGCAAACCCATTTATTGTGAATCTCGGGGTTACTTACCTGCATTCAAAACACCGCCTTCGTCAATACAACAATAATCATCATCTAAAGTCTGATTCAGAAATTGATGTAGCGGGTATTCAGGCCAGAATGGCATGGCCTGATTATTATGGGAACTGGTTGATAACACCGGCAGCCCATCTCGAGTTCTGGCATACCCACCAGCCAGGCAATGAAATCACAGGTGATGGTAACAATACCTACGTTCGCGCCAAAGCAAACCAATACTTCAGGCAGTTACCATTGAGCATCACGGCCCAAGGCCCCAACCTGATGCTGGGTACACATGACAAGATTCGTTTAATTCCTCAGTTTGATATCCGTTTTATCCCCACATGGGGAGATAGGCAACTGTATACAGAAGTATCACTGAAAAATAACCCGGATATGTCTGTTTCACTCTCAACACCTGAAATGGACAAAAGCAGCACGGAATTAGGTGTTGGTCTGCAGATTGCCAGCGGCCTAATCGATAGTAACCTGCGCTACAATGCACGACACTCATCACATATATTATCACAACAAATCAGTGCTGATATTGTCTGGCGATTCTAGGAGCCTGTAGGTTGTAAAGTAGAATTTGATAACCAATATCAGCCTGCTGTTAACCTGAGAACCGCATTATTCATCCCGTTTGGCATAATTTCATGTTGAAGATGGTTGGTTTTAATATCACCGGATGTGTAGTACTGATTATTAATAGTGAAGTAGAAATAGGCAGGTGGCGTTTCGGTGGCCGGCCGGCCGGTAGAACCTGCTGCCGATATTGCCTTGCATAAACTCGCAGGCTCTGTGGACACAAATTCAGCCATTGAATTCAGGCTTGGGGGAGAAGGCAACGTTACACTCCAAAGTCCATGCCCATCATTGCTCATGTCAATTGGATTGTATCCATCAGTGCTTAAGTTAACCTGAACTGAACTGTTGATATTCAGTCTGTCTTCATAGGTTATGGTCAATGTACCTTCGGGGTTAACCCCGTAGTCTACGATGCCTGTTAAATTGGCAATCGCCTGATCAGGGTCGCCAATCCCCCAGGGTACACTCTCTTTCGCCAGGGCTGGCATTTTTTCGTAAATATTCATGACCTCATGGTTCTGGGTAAACGGGCTGTCTGCACCATCCAGAAACCAGTTTTTTCCACCCCAGGTGGTGTCACTCAAATACCAGTTACTATAAAGATTGACAAAATTCCAGGCATGTAACCCACCTCCAGCATGCCCCTCTACCCAGATATTTTCTATACCCAGTCTCTGGAGCAAATATTCATAGCCTTTCGCGTATCCTCCGCATATTGCTGTATGAGTGATAAATGCTCCCCTGATATCACTGCTATCATTCAGATCACTGTACGTCACCATGCTTTCATAATTAACCTGTATAACCTGAATAATCTGATAGATACTCATGTCAGGCTGAACCAGGCTCAATAATCTGGTAACCGATGCTTCGGTCTGCAGTAACTGCTGCTGGAAGTCATTGCCATCCTGTGCACTGTTTCCAATATGAAAGTTTTGCCCAATGACAACCGGGCCATCATAAACCGGTGATGCGCCCCAATCCTTAAGCAGGAACATTCTGGGACAATTTCGCACCAGATACTTCTGGATCATTTGTGCATCATTGTCGGTAATTTTGATGCCATGGGATTCATAATCGACATAAAGAATTACATTCCCACCTGAGTCTCTGGGGTAACTGTTTGCAGTGTTGTCATAGTTTAATAATGCCCTGTAAACCAGATCCCAGGCTTTCACAGCCTCAGGGCTCAATAGGGTTGTGGCGTAGAGAATTTCATCCGGAAACGGCGACGTTAAATAATTGAGCCCGGCATTCAGCATATACCGATACCCAGTGATGGTTTCCTGGGGCAGGTTGATTTTTGGTAATAATTCCGGGTATTGCTCAACCTTGAACTCTCCAACACTGACAATAAGTGGTGTAGCTACGGTAAAGCCGGCTTTATCACTGACAGAAATGGTGTATTGACCATCAGCACCAGCGACTGCAGAGAATGTCTGACCATTGACAGAAACAGAAACTGTATTGCCAGCCAACGTTGTGCCTTTCACTGTTGCTTCTGTCACCAAGCCTTCTCCAAGTATCTGCAGAGGCTCCACATTGATATGCGGGGTATAACTCTCCAGACCGTTGGGCGTGATGGCAAAATACTGGATTTTACCAATACAATTTGTTGTTGACGTGCTTCCACTGCTGTAGAGGGTTGGGTTCCTCAGCCCTGATGATGGGTTAATGTTTAATGCCATAATGTCACCAAAGCTGAAGCCTGTATCATTAATCTTTTGAGTAAACTGAGAGACATACTTGCTATTGGCACTTTCATTTAATAGAGCTTCTCCTGTGCTCTTGCTGATGGTCATAAAGGTAAAGTTATTTTCAGAATCCCCAAAGTTACCGGATTCAGCATCAGCCTCTATCTTCATCGTTGTGTAATTAAAAGTAATTTTTAGCGAATTTCCTCCCCATATATTCAGAAAATTAATATATGGATTTTCTACGTGTGTTATTTCCGCATTAGCAGCAACATTTCCCGCCTCTAATGGATAATGAAAAATCATTACAGTTAATAATAGGGCTCTGATGATGAGCTTCTTAATCATGGAAAAATGCTCAGAAATAGATCAAATGGGAAATCAATATCTATTGGGTGCTGAAGATGCAAGACAATAGATTCCCTGAGACTCAACGATGTAACAATGCAAGGCTACGTTACTTTCACCCAGCTTAAATAGTAAAAAACAAAGTTTACTTAGGGCCTGTTCATTCTTTATGAACGACATTCATCAGATAAATTAGCACAACAAATCAGAACAGGTGTCGTTTGGCAATTTTAGGTCACAATCTTAACGGGAACCCGACGACTTCCCCAGACTCCGGGCTGCCCTTCAAAAACACCGGCAACAGCCGCTCCGCATTTCTGACAGCTGCCCTTGCCTTCTGAAGCGCTAACGCCCCATTCACCCAAAACATACCAGTCCCGCTCAATCAGCATACTATTGCATTGATGACAACGTGTGCTGCCACCATCCGAGTCATGGACATTACCAGTGTAGGCGTAACGGATACCGTGATTAAGCGCGATTTGTCTGGCTCTGGTAAGCGTAGCGGCAGGAGTACTGGGATGATCTCTCATTTTCCAGTCGGGATGAAATGCTGTGAAGTGAATGGGAACATCAGTCCCCAAATGCTCAACTATCCACTGACACATATCGTTCAGTTCATGGTCAGAATCATTTTCACCAGGAATAAGCAGAGTCGTAATTTCAAACCAGACAGAGGTTTCATGCTTCAAATATTTCAGTGTTTCCAGAACAGGCTGCAGAGCACCTCCACAGATCTTCCGATAGAAGCTCTCACTGAATGCTTTCAGGTCGATATTGGCTGCATCCATATTGCGGAAGAACTCTTCTCTTGGCTGATCACAAATATACCCCGCTGAAACCGCCACTGATTTAATTCCCTTCTCCGCTGCAGCCTGGGCAACATCAATGGCATATTCCATAAAAATGATCGGATCATTATAGGTATACGCCAGTGAACGGCAGCCCGTCTGCTCCGCAGCAGCAGCCAGATGTTCGGGCATGGCCTGTGCTGCCAGGGTATCCATCTCTCTGGATTTGCTCATATCCCAGTTCTGACAGAACTTGCAGGCAAGATTACAGCCAGCTGTGCCAAATGAAAGAATTGGGGTTCCCGGAAGAAAGTGATTCAGTGGTTTTTTCTCAATAGGGTCGATGCAAAAGCCACTGGAACGGCCATAGCTGGTCAGGACAATTTGCCCCCCCTCACAGGCCCGGACAAAACAAAGCCCCTGTTGCCCTTCTCGAAGCTTGCAGGCTCTGGGGCATAGATCACACTGAATACGTCCATCATCAAGCGTGTGCCAATAGTTTGTCGGCACATTTCCGCCAGGTGTTTTTTCCCTAAGCATGTTCCCTCTCCGGATCAGGTTCGTTGCCTGATCATCATCCTGAGATTAAGAAGCAGGACTATAATTATAGGCTGTACCAGCATTTATTGAGCGATAGAAAAAAGAAGGAGCCCTTTTCGCTTAAAATGTGCAGGCAGATCCAGCCACTCTCGGGGGAGAACCCATAATGATTATTCGCCAACCCGCCGTTGCCGGGACGTTTTATCCTGACTCACCCAGCGCACTGGATCACATCGTCAAAGAACTGGTCAGCGATGCAAAATCCAGAGATTTCTCACCCAAAGCACTGATTGTCCCCCATGCGGGCTTTATTTACTCAGGCCCTGTAGCCGCCAGCGCCTATCGTTTGCTGGACTCCATGAAAGAGAACATCCGGCGAGTTGTGCTGCTGGGACCTTCTCACAGGGTTCCATTACAAGGCATGGCCCTTCCGGCCTGCGAAGCTTTCTCAACCCCGCTGAGCACCATTCCACTGGACACAGAAGTCATGGAGGAAATTAAAGCCTTCAGCCAGATGCAAATACTCGACAAAGCCCATGCTTATGAACACAGCCTTGAAGTTCAATGTCCATTTCTTCAAACCTGCCTGGATGACTTCAAATTGATCCCCATTGTTGTTGGTGATGCCAGCCCTCTGGCAGTTGCTGAAGTGATCGAACATCTCTGGGGTGGAGAAGAAACCCTGATCATTATCAGCTCCGATCTCAGTCATTATCACAATTACGAAGAGGCCTGTTACCGGGATAACCAGACAGTAAAACAGATAGAGCAGCTCAGTAGCAATTTAACCGGTGGACAAGCCTGTGGCTGCTATCCTCTTAATGGCATGTTGAAGGTTGCTCAGCGTCGGGGAATGGATGTCATTACCCTGGATGTTCGCAACTCTGGAGATACAGCTGGCGATAAAAATCGAGTAGTGGGTTACGGCGCCTTTGTTATTCAGTAAGGGTTATTACGCCAAGTATCCAGAGACAACCTGAAGCAGGTTCTCAACCACTATAGATAGAAAAGCCATTATTCAGAGGCGCTGTTGGGTGACGATAAAAACCAGAAAGGGGCAGTCCATGCTTCTAATGAAGGAAAACGGGAATTTCTACAGTGCAAATCGAACCCACAGAAAACCAGAAAAGAGAATTACTGCGCCTTGCCCGCAAGACGATCAGTGAGGGGTGTACACGGGGCCTGCCACCAGAACAAATACAAGAAAAGGAAGACCAACCCGATTTTTTCCTGCAAAAAGCCGCCAGCTTTGTCACCCTCCAAAAACGAGGCGTTCTTCGTGGTTGCATTGGCTCAACCCAGGCTCACCGAGCACTGCTGGATGATGTAATCCACAATGCCTTCGCCAGTGCATTCCGTGACCCACGGTTTCCACCCGTGACGGAAAATGAGCTAACCGAAATAAAGGTAGAAATATCCATACTGACCCCTCAGCAGCAAATGGAAATTTCTGATGAGAGGGATCTGCTTAAAAAACTGCGCCCTGGTATTGATGGGTTATTAATCCGAAACCCTCAATATTCCGCAACGTTCTTGCCCCAGGTATGGAAACAGCTTCCTAATCCAAGGCAGTTTCTGGCTCACTTGAAGAATAAAGCAGGCATGGCTCCCGGCTCTTGGCCTGAAGATATGGAGTGCTTCCGCTATCAGTGTGTTAAGTTTGAAGAAAGGAGGGGGTAATAATTCAATTAAGTCACCGGGACAGGACTGCCCGATGACTACGAGCTTTCAGCAATCAATCAAAGGTTCGATCAAACCACTTCAAACAGGAAGTGATTCTTCTTACCCAACTTCACCAGAAAGAATCGACCGTACATGGCTTTATCAGCAGCAAAGCATTCAGGCAGATTCATGTTATCCGCTGCACCACGAGCTTCTCCATTAAAGAACACCGCGTTATTACCCAGCGCATCTTTAACCTGCTTGCCAGACTTCACCATTCCGACTTCAGCAAAAAGTTGAGTCATGGCCTGACCTTCCAGTACAGCCCGTTCAATGGTTGCACTTGGCAGACCATCCTGCTTCAGCTGTTCCATATCAGTCTCAGAAAGCTGAGTAATATCGCCAGAAAACAGTGCTTCTGTAATGCGCTCGGCGGCCTGCAGTCCCTCTTCACCATGCACAAGGCGAGTCGCTTCACGAGCAAGAATCTTTTGCGCCTCTGGTCTGCCCTGACGCTCAGCATCTGCTTTCTCAATAGCACCAATCTCTTCCATGCTCAGGAAGGTAAAGAAGCTCAAGAAACGATAAACATCTGCATCAGCGGTGTTCATCCAGAACTGATAAAACGCATACTGGGAGGTTTTTCTGGAATCCAGCCATACTGCGCCACCCTCGGTCTTACCAAACTTGGTACCATCAGACTTGGTGATCAGAGGTACCGTTAAACCAAATGCACGGGACTTATTCTGACGACGGGCCAGATCAATACCACCGACAATATTGCCCCACTGGTCACTACCACCAATCTGCAGAGTACAGTCATAACGACGGTTCAGCTCGGCAAAATCCATGCCTTGCAGCAAGGCATAAGAGAACTCGGTAAAGGAGATACCCGCACCTTCACGATTCAACCGCTGCTGAACAGACTCCTTGTTAATCATGGCATTCACAGAGAAGTGTTTGCCAATATCTCTCAGGAAATCGAGAACATTCAGGTTACCGGTCCAGTCCAGGTTATTCGCGACAACAGCCGAGTTTTCTCCACAATCGAAGTCTATGAACTGGCTCACCTGCCCTTTGATCTTTTCAACCCAGCCAGCTACTACGTCAGGAGTATTCAATTGACGCTCAGCAGCTTTGAAACTTGGGTCACCAATCAGGCCAGTGGCTCCGCCGACCAAGGCAATCGGTTTGTGACCAGCTTCCTGGAAGCGTTTGAGAACCAGCAACGGAACCAGGTGGCCAAGGTGCAGGCTGTCTGCAGTGGGGTCAAAGCCACAATAGAGCACCCGAGGCTGTTCGCTCAAATGAGCGTCCAGTTCCTCAACAGCAGTAGTCTGCGCGATGAGCTGGCGGGCCTGAAGATCTTTCAGCAACGGGTTTTGACTATCGGACATTTACCTTTTCCTGCGACGATTCGATGATACAACCGGAATAGTGCGGTGGATGCTCGAGGCACGCACACCAAATCAAGAAGATATTGACCACCCCTGAAGATGGAGGGCTAACTATCTAATAAAAAATCGAGCCGCTCAAAATACAACAAAATGCTGCTGGAACAAATGCCTGAACTCTAAATAAAGTAAATTTTCGTATATTTGCCTTACCAAGCCTTTACCTCAAACGACTGGAACTAACGTTAAACCCTAACTGTCGAATCAGTCCAAAGAAGTTGCGAACTTCTGACAGGTTGAACATTGAATACTTCCTGTCGAATTTGTTTGCCAAAGTTCGTTCTGTTTCATATTTCTTCTGCTTACCGTTTTACTGCCTTAGTTCAAATAGAAAGGAGATATCTGTGGATGCTCAGCTACAGCCTTCACCTCCACCTACTGTTTATTCTTCCGCAAATCCGCAAGTACACTCCCAACTACCTGTATCACCTCAATCATCTACACATTCTTATCAAGGTCCAATCTCAACGCCACCCACTCGCGATGCTTCCTCAAATTTTTCTGCTTCTGATGCTGCCAATGTTGTATGCAGGGGACTGGCCACCGTTAATGCAACTCTCGACTTTTTTGGCAGAACAATCTCAATATATGCAATAAAGGTTGGAGCGTTGATTGCTGGGGGGATCAAAGGGGTACTCAGGTATACCCATGAGAGCGAGAGCTTGAACAATAGAACTGTGCAGCCTGCTCTCCCCATGACAGTGCAGAGCCATTCTGGATCAAATCCAGCCGGACAAAGCCAGGTCGAGCCAAACCAGACCGGACAAAGTGAAACTGTTCAGAGCACTACGAGTGGCCAGACACCAGACACTGGTGTTTCAGGAAAAATGCCCTTGGAAGAATACGTAAGAGTAGATGCAACAGATACCCTCAACTCTATTCCAAAGTCTATTCAGATACTTGGGACTATTGGGGGCCTGGCTTGCGCTTTATTCACGCCCTATTTTTTTTTAGGCCCTCTGGGTCTGATTTTCTTCATCCCCCGAATTTTTGGAGTAAAGCCATATACAGTTTTCGAGGCACTATCAGATGAATCACAACAAATGCCCACCCTGCCAGTAACTTCTCAACAAGATAGCTCAACCAATCAGCAACCCGGGACGGTTCTAAACGTCCAGCCTTCTATATCGGTGACAGAGGGGTCAACCGCAGTGCAAAACTATTCAATTCCAATCTCTCAGCAAACCTCGTTACAACAAATACCCATTACTTTCCAGCAACCACAAGAATCAACTGTGCCTTATGCTCAAGTCAATACCATAGCCCCACAACCCTTACCACAAATGCCCCACCAATCAGCCACAACCACAATTCCAATAATTACCCCGAATTATCCACAAAATACCGCGCCTCAGGTTCAACCAGCTGCTCAACAGCCCACCATCTACCAATCATCTCTCCATACACACCCTATGCCAGCTGATGGCCAACAAGTCTCATATACACCAACAACGTCACAACCTGTCATAAGTACCCAACCAACCCAGTCAACTCCTGAAAACTCCAGCCCTCTATGGAACAGCATAAATCAGAACGTATCTCGTTTAGTACCTTATATTGTGTCTTGACCCAGGCAATGAACAACAACCACTGCCCATTATTGTTCACCATCTTTCTCTCAGTGCTTTCTGCATCACACTTGCCTAGCGCGGCAAGGCAATAAAACAATTCGTGATAATCAAGACACTTATCAGAAAAAATCATAATTGACTCTGTATTGACGTACCTTTTCTGACAGATATGACTTACGGTGTTTTTTACCGTTATAATTTACTTATCAGCACATTGCAGACAGCGTTAACAACCTTAATGAATAAAGCCATCCCGAGAGGCGCAACACGAATCAACCAGCGCCTGAAACAGTTTCCCAAGCGACACTTGCTGCTGGCAACTACCATCGCTGCCAGCATCATGGGAGTGATGGCTCTTCTGCCCTCTGGCGACGTAGAAGCCAAACGCAACGAAATTCCGATGACTATCGATGCTCTCCAGCCTCAGGAATCAGCCCCTGAGTTGACCAGCAGTATCACAACTTCCCAGCCTGAGCCCTTTATCAGCAGCCAGAGTACAGATAAAGCAGAAGCATCCATTAAAGAACTCGAGCAGGAATCAGATGCAAAAGCACTGGCAAAAGCCGCTTACGATCTGGAGCAACAGCTTGGCAAGTGGCATAACATCACCATTAAATCCGGCGATAACTTATCGGCGTTATTTAATGCTCAAGGGCTAAGTGCCAGTGTTGTTTACCAGGTTGCCAGTACTCCCAAGTATGGCGACACTCTCGCTCGTATACGCCCGGGTGAGTCTCTGGAGTTCCGGATTAATCAGGAAGGCACCCTTACCCAGTTACGCTACGAGAAGTCCAAGCTCGAAAGTATCTTCTTTACCAAAGCAGATGATGGCTATCTGGCAGAGCTGGTTACCCTGTCACCGGAAATTCGTCCAACATACGCCAGCGGCACTATTGAAAGCTCGCTCTTTCTGGCCAGCCAGAAAGCAGGCCTCTCTCAAAACCTCACCATGGAGCTAGCTGGTATTTTTGGCTGGGATATCGATTTCGTACAGGATATTCGCAGTGGTGATACCTTCAATGTACTTTACGAAGAAAAGTATCTGGAAGGAGAAAAACTGGGTGATGGAGACATTCTGGTAGCCAGTTTTACCAACCAGGGACAAACCTTTACAGCGGTTCGTTACACCGATAGTCAGGGGGATACTGACTACTATACGCCGGATGGAAAGAGCATGAAAAAAGCCTTTCTCCGTACTCCGGTCGACTTTACCCGTATCAGCTCCCGTTACAACCCTGACCGACTTCACCCAATCTTCAAGACAAAGCGTCCCCATCGAGCAGTGGACTATGCGGCCCCCATGAACACCCCCATAAAAGCCGCTGGTGATGGCCGTGTCCAGTTTTCTGGCTGGCAAAACGGCTATGGTAATGTGGTTTTCATTGAGCACCCCAACAACATTGTCACCATTTATGCTCATGCTAATAAGCTGACTGGGCTTAAAAAAGGTCAGAGAGTTCGTCAGGGACAAATCATTGCTTACGTGGGCAAAACAGGCTGGGCAACCGGCCCCCACCTGCATTATGAGTTCCGTGTCAATGGCGTCCATAGAAACCCGATGACGGTTAAGCTCCCTGATGCAGCGCCCATTGCCAAAAAAGAAATGGCTAACTTCAAAAAGCAGTCAGAACTGATGATTGCCAGGCTTGAAAAGCAGAGCGATACACTGCTGGCCACACAGTAATCAGTCGCAATAATTAGTTAGCCACAATACCCATAGGGCATAAGAGGCACTAAGACACAAAGTAATGATCAATGTTTCTTTGTGTCTCAGTACCCTAGGGGGCGTTACCACTGGCCATTTAGCCAGTTGGTCATACAAGCTCTCAGGCAAGGCGAACGGCGCAGGACATGGTGGTTTGTTCAAGACGTTCAATACGGCATGAGTGATTGTATGGCCAACCCAAAGGGCCACTCAAACTTTCCTTCCAAGGGTGAACCATGTCGGATATCTATATAGGCCTTATGTCAGGCACCAGCCTGGATGCTATGGATGCTGCTGCCGTTCGCTTTGATGGCAATCACCCCGTTCTCGTTGCCAGCCATACCACGGAGTGGCCGTTAAAACTGAAGGAAAAAATTCAGCAGCTTTGCCAGCCAGGCAATGATGAAATTCGTTTAATGGCTGAGGTTGATTCGGCAATTGCTCATATTGCCACTGAAACCGTCAAGTCACTTCTGGAAAAAGGAGGGCTGACTGCAAAACAGATCAGAGCCATTGGCAGCCACGGTCAGACTATCAGGCATATACCAGAGCTGGGCTATACCCTTCAGATTGGTGATCCCAATATACTGGCAGAACAAACCGGCATTACCGTTGTTGCTGATTTCAGACGACGGGACATGGCAGCCGGTGGTCAGGGAGCGCCTCTGGTACCCGCCTTTCACCATGCCGTTTTTACCAGTGAAACTTCCCACCGGGTGGTCGTCAATATTGGTGGAATCAGCAATATTTCTATCTTGCCGGCGGCTAAAAGTGGACAAACCCTTGTAACTGGCTTTGATACAGGCCCTGGCAACCTGTTAATGGACTATTGGTGTCAGCAGCAGTGGCATCAGCCTTTCGATAAAGATGGCTTTCATGCTTCCCAGGAACCTCATGACCCAATTCTATTGGAAACCATGTTGAGCGAACCATTTTTTCGGCTGGCAGCTCCCAAGAGTACCGGCCGGGAACTGTTCAACCCTGCCTGGCTGAGCTCAATGCTTGAAGGGTTTCGTGGATTATCCCCAACAACCATACAAGCAACTCTTTGTCGTTTAACGGCTCGTTGTATTGCAGATGCCATAAAGCAGCATGCACCAGAAACTGATGAAGTTTTTGCCTGTGGTGGTGGCGCCAATAACAAGTCCCTGATGGCAATGCTAAAAGAAGAGATGGCCGGCAGACGCTTGGAATCAACTTCCGAGCTGGGTGTTAACCCTCAGTGGGTTGAAGCTATCGCCTTTGCGTGGTTGGCAAGACAAAACATTTTGAAACTGCCCGGCAACCTTCCTGCAGTCACCGGGGCATCCGGTTTACGAATACTGGGTGGAATTTATCCAGCCTGAAAAGAATGCCTGTTCTTAATGTCCTGTTTTATGGTGCTCTCGGGTATGTTCCTTGTGATCATGCTTCTTCACCTTATGGTGGCCATGCTCATTGTGTTCGTGTCGCTCTTCATGGGTCTGATGAGGGTGTTTATGCCCCTCTGGGTTGCCACCGTGCTGGGTGTGCGGATGGCTTTTTTCATGCTGACGATATTCCAAATGATCACTGTCGTGTTTATATTTAACCTCAGAGTCATCCTGGGGAGAGCCTTGTAAATGATCAGAGTCTTGCATACAAATTTCCTCTAATATAAGAGATCAACCGTCATGAAGGTTGATCTCTCGTAACGAACAGAGCCAAACTGAATATTTCAGGCAAGAAACATGGGAGAAAGAGCTATCTGAATGCTAGTTCAGAATCAAGTAATTACCAGCAACAACGAAACCGCAGAACTGAAATTACAGTTAGTTTTTTTTCAGGTAAAACAGACATTAAGCCGCAGAAATAACATATACCGAAAAATTGAAAATCGGCCATCAAAGCTCCACTCTAACCGGACAAATACTCCAGATATAATTGACTTACAGGCCTGCTTAAAGAAAAAAGTAATTAAGGGTAATTTAATTATTAACAAAAAGAAGTTTAGCTAAAGCCTTTACATCCATCGTTAATCACCACTTCTGACGTCTCAATTGGTTTTTAAGCAGACTGTAAAACTATTGACTCAAACATTCATTGTGCGTTCTACCCAGCGATAATATGTTTTATTTTGCATATTTCGGGTAATTCACTGGTTTGACAATCGAATGGTTACTACCCAATACGACAAAATGAGACTAAATTATTGCTATAGACTTTTCTCCTCAAGCAGCTCCCTGCGAACAAAGAAAGCCTTCTTCACCTAGAGTCTTATTTACTGTCCTCCTCCCGTCACATTCTTGAGGTACGTAGCCCTTCAGATTATGGTTGTTCAACACATACCTCAAAGCTCAGGCACTCTCCCATGAATATGAATAAAATTGGCATCATCGGTACCGGCTTTGTCGGGATGGCAGCAGCGTACTCACTGTTTCAGCAAAAGCTGGCTAATCAGATTGTTCTTGTGGATAAAAATCATGACAGGGCTCATGGAGAAGCGCTTGACCTGATGCACGGCCAGCCACTGGTCGGGCGTTGCGAGGTGTCTGCCGGCGACTTTTCCAGCCTGACAGGAGCTGGAATTATTGTTATCTGCGCCGGTGTCAGTCAGTCCAGCCCGGATGAAAGCCGGTTGCACCTGCTACAGCGCAACATCAAAGTGTTTGAGGCGATTGCCAGAGAGCTGGATCATCATGCTCCGGAAGCCATGTTACTGATTGCCAGCAACCCGGTGGATATTCTTACTCATGCCATGCAAAGCTTGAGCCAGCGCCCCAACAATCTGGTGATTGGCACCGGTACCCTGCTGGATACATCCCGTTTTCGAACCCTTCTGGCCAGCCACTATGATGTCTCTCCTCAGTCCATTCATGCTTATATCCTCGGAGAGCATGGTGACTCTGAAGTCCCGGTCTGGAGCTCTGCTTCCATTGCCGGCCTCGGCATTAAGGGCAATACCGTTAATGGTCGTGAATACGACCAAAAAGCACTGGCAGGCATTGTAACCCGGGTTAGAAAAGCCGCTTACGAGATTATTGCCACTAAAGGCTACACCAACTGGGCTATTGGTCTGGTCATTGCCTACATCATTCGCACAGTACGAAACAACCAACGGAGTGTTCTGCCAGTGACCGTCAGATTAAATGGGGAATACGGTATCAGTGATATCTGCCTGAGCCTGCCAACCATTATCGGTAGTGATGGGGTGGAAAGTATTATTGCCCCCAGGCTGGATGAAGAGGAGCTAGCGGGTATCCAACACTCTGCCAGCACCCTTAAAGCATCCATGGATCAGTTGGTTTAGGTTCGCTTTTTTAAAGCCTGAAAACCACGAAGAGCACAAAGGAAAAGAAAAAATCTCTTCTTTGTGCTCTTCGTAATCATTGTGGTTCCAAAAAAGTCCCACAGAACACTTCAGACCATCCGTTCATATTGAGAACGAAGAACCACAACCACAGGTAGACTTGGCATTAGGATTTTTGACCAGAAAACGAGAGCCTTCCAGCCCCTCTTCATAATCAATCTCTGCACCCACCAGGTACTGGTAGCTCAGGGAGTCGACAACAACTGACGCACCCTCTTTGATAATCAGCGTATCATCGTCGGCCAGATTACTGTCAAAGGTGAAGCCATACTGAAAGCCGGAACAGCCCCCACCCGTTACATATACACGCAGCCTTTGATTTTCTTCGGTCTCATCTGCCAGCAATTCACATACCCTGCGGGCAGCAGTTTCCGTAACACTGATTGGCTCGGGTATCACTGTTTCTACTACGCTCATTGACCCTCCCGTGCCGCTGTCATCTACTTATAACCAGTTAAGGCAGCGACCCGTCATTTACTCATCAGTCAGCTATTATCCGAGTAACCGACTGTTATAGTCAATTATTCCCTGCTTCAATAACTTCACCTACCGGCATTTCAGCGTCAGAGGCCTCAGAGCGCTCCAGCAAAGGTTGCTGCCCGGCAGGCACACCATTAGGGTGGTGCTCAAGGCTGCCATTGACCTGAGAGCCTTTAGTCATCTCAATCACATTGTAAAAGACATTACCGGTAATCACCGCCCTGGAAGCAAGCTCCAGATGTTCCTCAGCAAAAACATTGCCACGAACATGGCCATCTACCACCACACGCTGGGCACGAACATCTCCTTCGACACTACCGCTATGCGCAATGGTCAATAAACCATGGTCCGCAGAGATATTACCTTTAACGCGCCCCTCTATATGGACTGCACCGGTAAAGTGAATATCGCCGTTAATGGTGGTTTCTGACGATATGAGGGTGGTGCTGCCATGCTTATTACTTGCATTACCCGCTGCTTTGCTCTTGCCGAACATCCGCTACCAGCTCCTTATCCCATTGATAAATTTGTTCAAAACTCTGCCTGATACCACTTGTGATCTGTACCACAATCTTGATCCCTGCAGGCTCGAAGCCTTTTGGCAAATTGAAATCAAGATACTCTCTGTCACCAGGCAAAGCCTGAAAATAACGAAAGCCCAGACGTGTTAACACCTGATCAGGCCCTGCCAACTGCTGCAGCGGTATAGCCTGTGCTTTTCCATCAGTTTCTCCCAGTAGCGATACGGATAATGTCCCCTTTAAAAACGGGTTGCTTCTCGCTACCTGGGAGATCACTAGCCGCAGGCGATACTGACGGGGCTCGTCGCCCTTAAGCAAACTGAAGCCAGCGACCCGCACACCGGTAGACATATCTTCCGGAGCCAGAATGCTCTTGAAAAAGGTCAGTTCTTTATGCAGCTGTTCTTTCTCTTCCTCAAGCTGCTTTACCAGCAAGCGAACATTATTTACCGCTTCACGATCCATTTTGCTGGCACTTTCCAGAATGGCCAGCCGCTGTCGGAGCTCATTATTTTCTTCCTGTAAAACTCGGGCTTTACTTTCCAGGCTCATATTCTGTTGCTTAGCCTGATCTAGATTATGCCCTGCATGGTTACCACCATACCAATAGGCAAAACCACCCAGCAAAGCAATAGTGATCAATAGAAGAATTCGAATTAACTGATCGCGTTTCGGGTCATGACGTATAACCCTGAGTTTGCCACTGTCGGGATGCAAAGATATCCACCTTTTCCAGACCATGGCTTAATAGCAAGCCACTGTTTCACCAAGACTATCACTGCCTTAATTTCTAAGGCGAGACTTATACTGAAAACTTTAACAGCGGGACTATACACAAGCCAAAAAAACATAACAAACAGGCCAGTAAAATTTTCACATCCTCAGGAAAGTGTTCACAATAACTCCGTTGCAGAAGCTGTTTGGCACAGAAAAAAACCAGAGGTATTATGGTCCCACACATGCCAACAACTATACCTCCTACGTTACATGCTTGATAAATGGACAGCCCCCCTAATTCAGCCGCCACTGAGAAAAGCAGCCACGTGGCTGAAGAACTATGGCATAACGCCTGATCAGGTCACCGTTACCGGCTTTGTGATTGGCATGATCGCTATCCCATTACTGGCTTTTGAGTATTACATCCTGGCCTTGATACTTATTATTGGAAACAGGGTTTTTGATGGACTTGATGGAGCCTTGGCAAGGCTGAGCACTCCTTCGGATGCCGGTGGTTTTCTGGATATCACTCTGGACTTCATTTTCTATTCAGGCATTGTTATGGGGTTTGCTCTCGCTTCACCAGCAGCGAATGCTGTTGCGGCATGCGTACTTATTTTCTCGTTTATGGGCACCGGAGCCAGCTTTCTTGCCTATGCCATCATGGCTGAGAAACATCAACTATCTGATCCGCACTTCAAACATAAATCCCTTTATTACCTGGGAGGGCTGGCAGAGGGTACGGAAACCATTCTTTTGTTTATCCTTTTCTGCCTGTTGCCCGACTTTTTTCCGGAGCTTGCCCTTGGCTTTGCGGCCATCTGTATGTTAACGGCTACGCTCAGAGTTTGGTCGGGATACCAGAGCATTGATCAGGCAGAAAGAAAAGCACCATAACTCAGCCACATGAAGCGTCCCTGGAACAGAGTTTTTTCCGACGCCAGTAGCCAACAGCAAAATAGGCAAGAATGGCCTGAATTATTCCAGCGCCCAGAAAAACGTGGACACTTTCTCCCCACTGCCGGAACTGATTGGCCTCTGCTGCCAGAGTTTCTGCTAGCAAACCAACAAAGAGTGCCGTTAATGGGATGATGTATTTTTTGGAGTAACCGAGTGAAATGGCAATCACAGCTACAAACAAAAAGAAAGGATCAAAGAGTGTAAAACAGACTGCACCCATGGACAGGTTCCTGAAATAGAGTATGAATGCAGAATTCTAGAGAAGAGTGAAAGCTCATTTAATCATGGGTTATCACGCTAAAACATGCATATACCTGAATCCTTATAAGTACCACGCCAGAAACCAAAAGTGGAATCAACCTAGTTGAATGCATATTTTAGTTTTCTGCACACATTATCCTCACCTCTTTATTTTGTCTCTCATTTAGCCATCAGCTTCACTGTAAAAAACTAACGGCTTTCTCATATAATCCTAAAAAACAAACACAATAGAGAATATGTCATGGATGCAGTGATCAGGCATGCTGAAGTTTCGGACCTGAAAGCCATTGGCGAGTTTTTCCGCGATCCTGAAGTTACCCGCCAGACCAGCCAGATCCCCTATCGCTCTCAGGAGTATTGGAACAACCTGTTCAATATGGACGACAAAAACCACATACAACTGGTGGCTGAAGTATCGGGACAAATCCTTGGACATCTGGGGTTACACACACAGGAAAATCCGCGCCGCAAGCACTGCGCGAGCTTTGGTATTACTGTTCATCCGGAAGCTCAGGGCAAAGGTATTGGCAAACAGTTGATGAAAGCCATGATTGATCTGGCGGATAACTGGCTGAATCTGGTTAGGATAGAGCTGGACGTCTATACCGACAACACTCAAGCCATTGCTCTCTACCAGCGTTTTGATTTTGAAATAGAGGGTGAAAGCAAGTGTGATGCATTTCGCGACGGGCAGCTAGTCAACAGCTACCGAATGTCCAGAATCCGGATACCATTCACTTCGCTAGAAGCAAAAGCCTACGCAACCAGGAAAACACCACCTGCGATGACAGTACGTGCTTTCAAGCCTGAGGATATGGAAGCCGTTATCTCCCTCTGGCAGCAATGTGGCCTGACTACACCACAAAACAACCCACAGAGTGATATTCATCGAAAAGTCGCTATGGATGATGGTCTCTTTCTGGTGGGGCTGGTCAAAAATGAAGTTATCGCATCGGTCATGGGTGGTTATGAAGGACACCGAGGCTGGGTGAACTATCTGGCCGTTAGTCCCCAATGGCAAAAAAACGAGCTGGGAAAAATACTGATGGAGAATCTGGAAGAGAAGCTATCAAGTTTGGGCTGTCCAAAGATCAACCTGCAGGTTCGCAGTACGAATCAGCAGGTTGTGGCGTTTTATCGATCCCTCGGTTACAAGACTGACCATGTCATCAGCCTGGGAAAACGTCTCTGCAACTGACTTGCCAAGGAAAACCTGCCCCACCCACTGGCCTGCCAGAAGCTGGTGACTAATGCCTTTGCTACTATCAGCAGATAACAGGGAATGATCTATCAAAAATAAAGGTTTGCCCATGCACACCTCTGTACTGATTACACTGCTATTGGCCTTCAGCCCTATCCCTGCTGCTTTATCATATCAGGAGTTCTCCACGGATGAAGAAACCTTCCTCAGCACAGAAGGCTTGGCAACCACTTACCAGAATGAAACTGGTGGTAATTTCAAACCAGAGCGGGTGCATTTGGTTGCATACAATGAACAAACAGGAAACTACCTCTTTCGGGGAAATATGCCTCTTAACAGTGAAACCTTTGCCTATGATGAGCTGCTTGGCGTTATAAATAGCCACACACTTGAAAAACTGGGTACCTCACTACCGGAAACCGTCAGGATCATCAATATATCCCTGGTAAATTCCATTGAAAAAGGGGAGAAAAAACACCTGGAAAAAGAGCGACACTTCTTTGACCAGAACCCAGGACTAGGGGAAGTCATCAACCGCCCGATCTACGGCATTCCTATCAGCGTCAAACATACTCACCGCAAGTGGCGGAAACATTTTTCCAAAAAATGGGGCAGGGACAAACTGGAGAATCTGGTCAATAGCCTCAATATCTTGCTGAATAAAGATGCTGACACCCCCGTGATCGTTTATGTGCACTGTGAAGCTGGTTTTGACCGTACCGGTGAAGTGATCGCTGCCTATCAATTGCGCTATCAAGGCAACAGCTATAATCAGGCCTATCAGAATGCAGTAGAAGTCGCAGGACGAAACATCAGTGCCTTCAGTAAACATGGCCTGCAGTGGTATGCCTACTATCTGCGGGAAGTTGAAAGGCTTCCAACCATCGGTGATATATAGAGCCAGTCCAAGAACAGGCCACCCTCTGGCTCCCTCCCCTGTTTCCAGCACTGTTTGAAACTCTCAGCGTAGAAAACAGTCAGAAACCTGTGCCCATTCAATATGTAATCGATCATGACTATTTTCAGGCGACTCATACCGACGCTGTTGCTACTCTCTTTTGTGACCGCAGGCTACTCCGCCCAGCAACCATCAATCCCTAACGGTCCTCCACCAGCAGTTACCAAGCCTAAAAAAGAAGTGGTATTCACCCCCCGAAAATTACGGCTGGTGGACTACGACCCGCTGTCCGGTAACTATCTGTTCCGGGGCAACATGCCCATTGCCAATGGCCGCTTCGCTTATGATGAACTGATAAATACCATGAACCAGAGAAGTATAGAGAAGCTTGAAACACCGCTGCCTGAAGACACCTATATTCTTGATATATCATTGATCAGCAAACTGAACGAGAGTCACCTGCTAAAACACGAGCAAGTGTTTACTCACACCAACCCTGATCTGATGTACCTGATCCATTACCCGGTCTATGGTGCAGTATCCAGCCCTGACTATTACCCCAGATCAATACTCCACATTATGCTCAACCTTCCCTTCATTGGCGATGTATACAGTCTGGTTGACAAGCTCAGACGCTGGCTCAATCAGGAACGAAGCAGACCCATGGCGCTCTTTGTTCACTGTCAGGCTGGCAGCGACCGGACAGGTATGGTCATTGGCACATACCAGATGCAGTTCCTGGGTAAAAGCTATCTTGAGGTGATTGAGGAAGCGGAAGAAATTGCAGGCCGTCCGGTGAAGCCCCTGCAAAAAAGAGGTCTGAAATGGATCGCCTATTATTTAAGAGACAGCAAGGGGATCCAGAGTGTCGGTGTTATCTATTAAGCATTGCCACAGAGCCCCGTTAAAACAATACCCGAAGATGGTTTAGATGAGAGTAATGACGACACCTATAGAGATTCATCTGGCAGCAGCAGCCTATAGCCTGCTGACTGGAACACTTCAGTTGATGATGAAAAAAGGGACACCCCTGCACCGGTATCTTGGGCGTACCTGGATGGTGGCCATGCTGATTACAGCCATTTCCTCGTTCTGGATCAGCAGTTTCTTTCCTATCTGGAATAGTTTTGGCCCCATCCATCTGCTCTCTGTCTGGATCATTATCTGTGTAGTGATCTCTTTATCTGCTGCTCGAAGCCATAAAATTAAGCAACATAAGGCTTATTCAATTGGTGCCTATGTTGGCCTGGTTGGTGCCGGTATTGGGGCTTTTGCACCCGGGCGTTATTTGTATCAACTATTCTTCGGTTAATGTATCTCACCATAAGGTGATCAATATCAAATGATAACGGTTAGTCTTGCCGTCACTAGAAAAGCTGAGTAGGTATTAGTTCGAGCTACACCTCTGCCCACTAAAAAGTTAACCTGTAATGCTGTTTGAAATTCTTACAGACATCATCTTGTGGATGATGAATATAAAGCAGTAAGAGTTAAGTGATAAAACATGCAATTTCCAAGCTCTCTCCCCAGCCTCCACCAGGCGTTTATTGAGCAGGCATTACCAAAACTGATCAGCGATCCCAGGATTGTCGGCGTCGCAGCCTCCGGATCCTATGCGGACAACACGCTCGATACCTTCAGCGATCTGGATATCGTCATCGCAGTGGAGCCTAAGGCATTTGATTCCATCATGAATGACCGGATTCTCATAACTTCTGCACTGGGTGATATGGTCGCTGGATTTACCGGCGAACACGTCGGTGAACCACGGGTTTTGATTACCCTTTTCGGCCCTGAACTGCTCCATGTGGATTTCAAGTTTGTCAAAGTAGAAGATGCAGCTACCCGGGTTGATGAACCGGTTATCCTGTGGGCAAGGGACTCCAGATTAAAAGAGGCTCTGAGCCAGGGTAAGGGGGCGTACCCTGAGGCCAATGCCCAGTGGATTGAAGATCGTTTCTGGGTATGGATCCATTATGCCGGCACCAAAATAGGCCGTGGTGAATATTTTGAAGCCCTAGACTTTTTGAGCTTTCTTCGCAGTCAGGTTTTGGGATCTCTGGCATTGCAAGAGGCAGGTTATGAGGCAAGAGGTGTCCGTAAAATTGAGCGACTGCTTCCTGACTTTGCTGAAAAACTAAAAAAAACAGTCGCCATTCCAGAAAAAGAATCATTGCTGGATGCAACGGAGTATGCGGTAAAACTCTACCTTGAAATTCGCAGCCCTGTACTTACAGTACGCAAAAAAGCACAACGCCTGTCTTTAAATTATTTACAGATGCTTCGAGATACTGCCAAAGGGTAATGTCTGCATATTATCAGTAGCATAAAGTCCACGTTGTATTCTGGTTTACTCCAGAGTACAACGCTTAAGATGCCCATTAATATTTGGAAATCTGAAGCAGATTATGAAGCTAGATGCAGTACTGTGGGATTACGATGGAACTCTGGTCAATTCGGTCCCCAAAAATATTAATATTACAAAAGCGATTTTATCCATTGTCGCTCCTCACTTGACTGGTGATAACTTACCAGTGCACTTACAAAGTGAAAGCTCATATCATGCAGCGAATCATGCTGCAGAGAACTGGCAGGATTTATACGTTAATTACTATGGAATGACACGGGAAGAGATGCTTCAAGCAGGTAGTATGTGGGCAGAACATCAGGAGAAAAATCAGACACCCGTTACTCTTTTTGATGGTATCACAAGCGTTATCAGGCAGTTTTCACATATATCCCACGGAATATGTTCCCAGAATGCCCAGCTGAATATACGCAACGTACTCAAAGTTAATGGTATAGACCGCCCATTCAAAGCAGTTGTTGGCTATGATGATGTATCAAATGGCAATCAAAAGCCAGCGCCATTCGGCGGCATAAAATGTCTTGAAACTATCTTTGGCCATACGAACAGCCAGCTGCTTATGTACATTGGTGACCATGAGGCGGATACCCTATTTGCACGTAACCTACAATCAGCACTTGGGAATAATGCCAGAGTTATTTCAGTCGCTGCAGCATATAGCCATGCAGAGCCAGACAACTGGCAACACAAGCCTGATTACGTTGCCCGCAACGTAGAAGATCTTTTATCCCTCATTGGAAAATACACATAGCCAATTATAAGTGAAGTCATCTTTTCGCCGGAGAATCCTCTCCGACACATCCTGTGCTATGGACGCCAAACAGCCCTTTCTCTGCAGACAATGACTATTCCATATAACTTATTGTTTTAAAATTGGTGGTTTTTGGCGCGCACGATACATAGTAAAATGCACGGTTCCCCGTTAAGCAAAGATAGATCCAACGATGGCAATAAACTGGTATCCCGGCCATATGCACAAGGCCAAAAAAGAGATCCGCGAAGTGATACCAAAGATGGATCTTATCATTGAGGTGCTGGATGCCCGCCTGCCTTTCAGCAGTGAGAATCCGATGGTTGCGTCTCTTCGCAGGGACACCCCCTGCATCAAGATTCTCAACAAAAGCGATCTGGCAGACCCGGTGGTAACCCAGCGATGGGTTGACCATATCAACAGCACTTCCGGTATGAAGGCCATTGCGGTTAACCTGAAGCAGCCGGATAAGATTCGCAGTATTCTGGATATGGCACCGGCTATGGTGCCTGAGCGAAATCTGGATGTCAGCCAATTGAAAGCCATCATTCTTGGCATTCCCAATGTGGGAAAATCCACCACAATTAATATTCTGGCCAGCCGAACCGTGGCCAAAACGGGTAATGAGCCTGCGGTAACCAAGCAGCAACAGCGGATTAAACTGCCAAACAACATAGTCCTGCTGGATACACCCGGCTTCCTCTGGCCCAAGCTGGAGCCGGAAGACTGTGGCTACCGGCTGGCCATCAGCGGTGCCATCAAAAATACCGTCATTGAGTTTGAAGATGTTGCCATGTATCTGGCTGAATTCATGATGGCGCACTATCCGGACGCACTGCGTCAGCGATATCAGCTCAAGGAAATACCCGAAAGCGGTATTGAGCTGTTTGATATGATTGGTCAACGCCGGGGCTGCATGCGTCGTGGGGGGATTGCTGATACCCATAAGGTGGCAGAGATTCTGATTAATGAGTTTCGCGATGGTCAACTGGGACGTATTACCCTGGAGACACCGGAAATGATTGAGACTCAGTTAAAGGCTATGGAAGAAAGCAAAGCCGCCAGGGAAGCAGGCAAGGCTAAAAAATAACCAACATCTTTACCAGACACTGAGGTTAGTGTCTGGTAGACAATGTTAACCTTTCTATAATCACACTGTTTACAGGACTACAGGAAAATAATACCGATGAAAAAGTTGTTATTGGTACTTATGTTTGTTTTTCCGATGATGGCTTTTGCCAAAGCAACGGACAGCACTCAAGATGCAGGAAGGTTTCAGGAAGGAACTCACTACGAAGTGGTTAAGGGGCTTCCCTCTTTTACTAAACCAACAGTCACAGAGTTGTTTTCCATCTACTGCGGTGGATGCTACCAGTGGGAAAAAGGACCGTTAACTCCCCTGAAGACATGGCTTGGCCAACAAAACATTGAGTTCAAACAGGCACACATGACCTTTATGGGAGCCTATGCCAAACAGGCCACTATGGCACTGGCGATGACTCAGGGCACACCTCGCCATAATTCGGTGAAACAGGCGCTGTTTAACCGCATTCATGTTGAGCGTAAGGGTGACTGGCAGAATGATAAAGACTTCTTTCAGACTATGGAAAAGGCTGGATTGAAGCAGTCAGACTTTGAAGCCAATCAGAACAGCCTGTTAGTCATGAAAACTGTACTGGACTGGAATCGTTATGGTGAATATGTTCATGCAGTACCGAGCTTTATGGTGAACAACCGTTACCTGATCAACATGGGCAGCTTAAAGTCTCATGACGATCTGAATGCGCTGATCACCTACCTGACCAAACTTCCTGTGGAAGAGAAAAAATAACAAGCCTTCCGGCTTTCCGGGTTACCGGAAAGCCCTTCAATACGAGAGGGATCCGACCGTTGGCTGCTGAACAGAATTCCAATAGCCTCTTTCAACACTTGAAAGAGAGCCCCCTGCAAACCATTCATGGCTGGCAGAATTTACGAGTCACCTGGCTCATTATGTTTGCCACAGCGCTCTTTCTGGAACTGTGCGCCCTGGGTTTTCAGTATATTCTGCATATGGATCCCTGTGAGCGCTGTGTCTATCAACGGCTTGCAGTACTGATATTGATGTTTGCTCCGTTGGTTATCGCCGTTTCACCAACCAACCCGCTGCTGAGAATCACTGGCTACGGTCTCTGGATCGCTGGTGCACTGTATGGATTGAAGGAAGCCATTGCGCAAACTGCAGACTACGCCGAGTTTAATCCGTTTACGTCCAGCTGCAGCTTCCGCCCGATCTTCCCTTTCGACCTGCCGCTTTATGAATGGTGGCCCTCCATGTTTATGCCCACAGGAATCTGCGGTGCCGATGACTGGACTTTCCTGACCCTGAATATGGCCGAGTGGATGGTGGTGATTTTCTCAATCTACCTGCTGGCAGCGGCAACCTGCATTATCAGTTCCATATACTCCACTTTCTTCAAGAAGCCCTGAGCAGCTGACATCGGTTTCAATAATCGATATCTTTTCCATCAGCCAGGTAAAATTTTACTATTTTTTACCTGACTTCAAAATTCTGTGATACATTCCTCTCCAGAATATTCAGCACATTATTTATGCCGGAGTAAACATGGCCACGTTAAAGGAGATCGCCCAACAGGCCGGGGTCTCTTTATCCACAGTATCCAGGGTGTTGAATGACGACCCTTCCATCAGCGTAAAAGCAGAAACCCGCCACGCCATCTTTGAAATCGCTGAAAAACTGCAGTACCGCACTACTCGCAGCCGCAAAGAAACACCAGCGACCAGCTATCAGTTTCTTGCCCGGTTTGGCTACCCCGAAGCGGTGGAAATCAATGATCCTTATTATCTCTCCATCCGGTACGGGATTGAGCTGCAGTGCAAGAAGGTGAACATTCAGTTAACACGCCAATACGATGCATTTGAGCAACCGGTACCTGACGGGATTGATGGTGTCATTCTGGTGGGAGTTCGTCCGGAAAACGACAGTGCGCTGAAAATTACCGGCAAAAAAAATACCTTGCCAATCGTCTGTGTCGATTATCAACACGATGAGTTTGACTGCGTTTACACCGACCTTGCCCGGATCTGTCAACACGCCATTGATTACTTTATGCAACAGGGCCATCAGCGCATTGGCTTTATTGGCGGGCAGGATGCCGGTAAAACTATAGATGTCAGGGAGTCCGCATTTCTGGAGTATGGCCGTTCCCGGAAAGTGGTTAATGCCGGAGATATTTATCGTGGTGACTTTTCCAGCGCTTCAGGGTACCGCCTGGCCAAGCAGATGCTGGAGGAAGAATACCCTAAAGCGTTTCTGGTCGCCTCAGACTCCATTGCCATTGGGGTGTTAAGAGCACTTCATGAAAGCAATATCCGCATTCCTGAGGATCTCTCGATGATCAGCATCAATGATATTCCTACAGCCCGCTTTACCTTCCCCCCCCTCTCTACCTTCCGGCTGGAATCTGAGTTGATGGGTATTCAGGCGGTAAACCTGCTTTCAGACCAGATTCGCGATGAGCGTCGTATACCTTTATGCATGACCATACCAGCAACGCTCAAACATCGTGGAACAACCTGACACATCTCACCCCTTTCCTGTCAGAGGCTCGTACCTGAGCCTCACACTTCCTCTCAAGTGATCATTTGTTAACCTCTGAATACCTCCAGCAGAAGAGCAACTTTTCCTACCATCCCTCCAACAAAACTTGATCTCGATCAAACAAAAACAAACACAACAACGCTAGGATCACGCCAAGTAAAAATTTGCGTAAAAATAAACGCAAAAATATAAGCAAACACACTGTTCGATAAAAATACCAGGCGGAGCGACCATGAGTGAAAACAACCGCGGGACCATAGGCAAATTTGCCCTGCTGGCCCTGACGTTTACCGCAGTATTCAACGTCCGTAATATTGTAAACAACAATATTGAGCTGGGCCTCAGTTCTGCCCCTATCTTTCTTTTTGCGACAATTTTCTATTTCATTCCGTTTGTCTTCATCGTTGCCGAATTTGTTTCCGCCAATAAAAACTCCGAGTCCGGCATGTACGACTGGCTGAAGACGCCTCTGGGTGACCGTGCGGCTTACCTGGGCTCATTCACCTACTTCTTTGTAAACCTGTTCTGGTTTACTTCGCTCCTGCCCAACGTTATTGCCTATGCATCTTATGCACTGCTGGGTTACGAGCAAACCTTCTCACCGATGGCAACAGCGATTCTCTCTACTGCACTGTTTGCTCTGGCAACCTTCGTCTCTACCCGAGGTGCCAGCTGGCTGGGCAAGATCACGTCTGTGGTTGCCTCTGTCGTACTGGCTCTGACGCTGGGTTATATCTTCCTGGCCGGTGGTGCGCTGGTTGGTGGACTTGAGCCAGCAGACCCAATCACCATGGAAGCTCTGAGCCCGACCATCAACTGGGCAACCCTGGGCATTATGTGCTGGATTTTTCAGGCGGCCGGTGGTGCAGAAAGTGTTGCGGTTTACCTGAACGATGTGAAAGGTGGTGCTAAAACTTTTGTTAAGGTCATTGTTGCTGCAGGCCTGTTCATTGGCGTGATGTACGCAGCCGGTTCCCTGCTGATCAACGTGTTCGTACCACGCGCTGAACTCTCATTCACTGGTGGTATGGTGGAAGTATTTACCGGACTGGCCAATCACTATGGTTTCTCAACCGTTATTACCGGCCGTATTGTTGGTGTGGTTCTGTTTATCGCCATGTTTGGCAGCCTGCTGATGTGGTCTGCCACTCCGGTAAAAATTCACTTCTCTGAAATCCCCAAAGGTATTTACGGTGAGAAAACGACTGAACTGAACCAGCACGGCGTGCCTGAACGTGCAGCCTGGGCCCAGTTCTTTATTGTGATTCCGCTGATGTTCATCCCTGCACTGGGCAGTGAAACCGCCCAGGAACTGATGAATACCACCATCAATATGACGGCAGCTACTGCGATGCTGCCACCGATCTTCATCATGGCGTCTTATATCATGCTGCGCCTGAAGCATGACCATATCGAACGTGACTTCCGCATGGGCTCTGCCAAAGTGGGTGTGGTGATTACCGTCATGCTGCTGACCATTTTCACCATTGGCTTCCTGGCCGCCACCTTCCCAACCGGCAGCAACATCATGCAGGTGCTGCTTTACAACGTCTCTGGTGTAGTGATCTTCCTGGGTGCCGCCAACCTCTGGTACAGCCGTTACCTGAAGCGTCAGCAGCCTGATAGTCGGGTTCGCACTACTGCCGCCGCTTTCTCCTGATAACAGACAACCTTTTCAACCATTTGTATGAAGCCATCAGCTAGCAGAGCTGGCGGGTGGCTTCACTGACCCGGAATTTTTGTATGAGCGCAGTCGTTTTTTCCAGCAAAGGTGACAAACAAAAGATCATCGATCTGTACGAAGAGATCAATCATGTGCCGGCGGTTATGGAAGATCACCGTATCAATGGCATCAATAAAGAAGCACCAAGACCTCACGCCTTTCCATTCAGTCATGAATCCCTGGCGATCAATAATCAACCCGAAAAAGCCGGCAACTATCTCTCACTGAATGGCCTGTGGCAGTTTAACTGCGCCATCAATCCAGAGTCCCGTCCACGAGGTTTCCATCAGGAAAGCTTTGATGTTGACGGCTGGGACAGTATTCAGGTTCCCGGTAACTGGGAAGCCCAGGGCTTTGATAAGGCCATCTATCTGGATGAACGCTTTCCCTTTACCACCGAATGGCCGGAAGTGCCCAGAGACTACAACCCTGTAGGTTCTTATCGTCGTACGTTTACTCTGGATCAGAGCTGGTCTGGCCGCGAAATCTTCCTGCAACTGGCGGGAGCCCGAACAGCCACCTTCATCTGGATTAATGGTCAGCGAGTCGGTTACAGCCAGAATGCCAAGAACCCGGCCGAGTTCAACATCAGAGCCTATGTCCGTGAGGGTGAAAACACCATTGCCCTGGAGATCTTCCGCTGGTCCAACGCCAGCTACCTGGAAAAGCAGGACATGCTGGATATGTCCGGGCTTGAGCGGGAAGTCTTTATCTATTCCACAGGCAAGAGCCGTATCTATGATTTCCACTGCAAACCTGAACTGGATGCAACCTTTACCCAGGGGGCATTCAACCTTAGCGTTGATATCAAACACTACGAAAGCGATGCTGCACAGCTCACTCTCAAGGCACAGCTGCTGGATGATGCCAGAGGCTTTGATCCGATCATTGCATGCACCGAGTCATTCACCCGGGAAGGCACTGAACAGAACCTTAACTTTACCGGAGAAGTGGCCAACCCACGCCTGTGGAGTGCAGAGGCACCCAACCTTTATACCCTGCTGATGACCCTGACCAATGAGCAGGGTGAGATTATCGAAACCACCAGCCACAAGATCGGTTTCCGTCATGTAGAGATCATCGATGGTCAGCTGACCGTTAATGGCAAAGCCATCAAGATCAAAGGGGTGAACCGCCACGAGCTGCATCCGACACTGGGTCACGTCCCAACCGAAGAGCATATGCTCACCGATATCCGGTTGATGAAAGAGCACAACATCAACGCGGTGCGTACCAGCCACTTCCCCTGTCATTCCCGCTGGTATCAGCTCTGTGATGAGCATGGTCTCTATGTTGTCGATGAAGCCAATATCGAATCCCATCCGCTGGCCCTGAAACCGGAAACCCAGATTGGTGATACCGGGTCCTGGATTCCTGCACACCTGGATCGTATGCAGGCCATGGTAGAGCGGGACAAGAACCACGCCTGTGTGATCATCTGGTCCATGGGTAATGAGGCAGGCAAAGGCTGTGTCTTTGAAACCCTGTACAACTGGGTGAAAGAGAAAGACAGCAGCCGTCCTGTGCAATATGAGCCAGCCGGTGAAGCACCTTATACCGACATTGTCTGCCCGATGTACCCAACGCTCGAGCGTCTGGAAGAGTTTGCCCAGCAGAACGACGGTCGCCCAATGATCATGATTGAGTATGCCCATGCCATGGGTAATTCAGTCGGTATCCTCAACGACTACTGGAAGATCATTGATCACAGCCACTGTCTGCAGGGCGGTTTTATCTGGGAGTGGATGGACCATGCCCTGGAGCTGACCAACGAAAAAGGTCAGAAGTACTGGGGCTACGGCAAGGATTACCATCCGGATATGCCAACCGATGGTAACTTTATGAATGATGGTCTGGTGGCACCGGATCGGACACCACACCCTCATATGGCCGAAGTGAAGAAAGTGTATCAGCCTGTACGCTTTCATGCGGTTGACGCAACAGCTGGTCAGTTTGAGGTAGAAAACCGCTACGACTTTATTGGCCTTGATCACCTGGAAATCCGTTACCAGATTACCGCTGATGGTGATGAAGTAGCAAAAGGCAGCCTGGGCACTGTGTCCGTCGCTCCTGATCAGCGCGAAACACTGACGGTATCTCTGGAAAACCTGACGCTGAATGATAAGAGAGAGTATCTGGTTACCCTGAGCGCAGTCAGCAGGAATGAAGAGGCCTTTGTTGGTTCTGGCTATGAATACGCCTGGGATCAGTTCAATATCACTGATCGTCCTGCATATCAGCAGCCCACTATTGACGATCACCAGACGCTGGAGCTTCATCAGACTGACGCAACCATTGAAGTCAAAGGTGCCGATTTTACGGTGCATTTTGATCGTCAGAATGGCCAGATGACCGAGTTCTCAGTAGCCGATCGTAATATGATCTGCACAGGCCTTGAACCCAACTTCTGGCGTGGACTGACCGATAACGACCTGGGTGCAAAAGCCTTTGAATGGGCCGATATCTGGAGAAATGCGGCAAACGAACGTCAATTGTCTATCATTGAGATCACCGCACCTTCTACTCACGAAGTGAAAGTATCTACCCACTTCAACCTACCTACGGTTGCCTGTGAGTACACCCTGAATTACACCATTTTTGCCGATGGTGAGATCAAGGTTGAAGCCAAATTCACACCGGGCAATCGTGAACTGCCGATGATGATGCGGGTTGGCACTCAGCTTACGCTGCCAGCAGAATTCCAGTATATGCAGTGGTTCGGCCGTGGCCTTGTTGAAACTTACGCGGATCGCAAGGGCGCCAAAGCCGGTATTTACGGTGGCACAACCTGGGAGCAGTTCCATGCTTATCCAAGGCCTCAGGAAAGCGGTAATAAAACCGATGTCCGCTGGGTTCGCTTGATGGATCGTGATGGATTTGGTTTGGAAGCCATGGCCGAGGACCAGCTGCTGAACACCAGCGCCTGGCCATTCGCTGCAGAAGAGCTGGATTTTGTTGCCGATGTCGGCGGCATGGGAGCCTCAGGCTTAACCCCCATGACCCGTAAACACGGTATTGATGTTCAGCCCGGCAACCTGACCACCTGGAATATCGACCTGGCCCAGATGGGTACCGGCGGTCAGAATTCCTGGGGGTCACTGCCGCCGAAAGCTTACCAGCTTCCGGCACAGCCCTATCGTTACTCATTCCGGCTGAGGCCCGTCCGTAGCGCCTGATCAAAAAGGGAGTCATTTGACTCCCTTTTTGACTTCCCTATTTACGATTTCCTTCCTTGTCACGCTACGAAGTGAGAGTGTGGCAAAAAAAGATCACACACTTGATCGCCTATCCATTCGCTGGTAGTTTCCGCGCATCTCAAACTCTGTTTATAAGGAGGTACTTAGAATGAATCATCTTCATTGTTATCAATCAGAATCTTATCAGCGTCCCTACATCATTTCAGGCTAATTAACAGCTCTATAAAATGTAAGGACGGCACATTCACTTATTGTCGTAATTACAAACATGTTTAAACAACTTAATGAAGCAACGGCTCAGCCTGTTGTGTGGTCGGCTTACACTGCGGAAGTCTTGTGGACAGATAGTCATATTGCCAGACAAATGCTGGCATATCACCTGAACCCTGATATTAACGCTGCCTCAAGATCCTTTGATTTTATCGACGAATCGGTCGACTGGCTCATTTCAGCGTTTGGCCTTAACCAATCTTCAGCAACCATCGACTTTGGCTGCGGTCCCGGACTTTACACCCAGCGTCTGAAAAAACAGGGCATAGGCACTGTCGTCGGTCTCGATTTCTCACAAAACTCCCTTGAGTACGCCACTAAGCAAGCAGCACAATCGAATCTGGACATCGAATACCATCTCGGCAACTACCTGGACTACCACGATTCACGGCAGTTTGATTTGATAACATTAGTGATGTGTGACCTTTGCGCCCTGAACCCATCACAGCGTTCCAAGTTACTGAGTAAGTTTAAGTCAATGCTGAAACCAAATGGGGTTATTGCCTTGGATGTCTATACCTCTACCCGGCTTGAGAAACAGGCAGAGTCTATAACCCTTGTCAGAAACGCTATGAATGGTTTCTGGAGTGCACAGGACTACTGGTGCATTCAGTCATCCTTCTTATATAGAACTGAGCTGGTCACTCTGGACAAATATGTCATCTGTGAAGAACAGAGAGAGTGGACCGTCTATAACTGGCTACAGCACTTTACCCATGACATGCTAAGCAGCGAACTTGATCAGCATGATTTGGAAATTCAGGCAACCTACAGTGATTTACGCGGTAGAGCATGGATTGATGGTGATGAAATGGCAGTCATTATCGGCCATAAATAACCAAGGGGGGGGCATATTAACAGAGGCGATGTTGTCGCCTCTGTTACACGTTATATATCAGTGGCTCCTTCCACTCCAATTTAAATCTACAGGGGTGATGGCCTGCGACTTTCCATCCCACGACTTTGAAAATAGAAAGTTAAAGACAGCACTTAATCTTGCTCTATTGGCGAATACATCTCGCCAATGGTTCTCAAGGTTTCCACGACACCACGAGCAGCCTCTCTCGCATTTTCGTTAACAGGCTGGTACCTCCGCTGGTAAAGACAATTCAATGACCGGTCATAAACAGGTCTCATCTCATCATGAACAATTCGGTGATTCTGATAAGTCAGATAGCGGGTTTCAAGCGTGATTCCCATAGCCGGACCACCAAGCTTACACATAGCCTTGCCTGGCTCAAGTTTTTGTATACCCTGAGAAAAAGTATCATAGCTGAATGAACGCCTGAGTTTATTCAAACGCCAGAAAGTAGCATCGCTCAAATCTTCGACTTCAATGCCATCAACAGTCATTTTGAACTGCCCATATTCATTTGAAGTAACATTAGGATCAATCTCAGTTCCATAGAAATTAACCTCTTTAACAACATCATCACCACGATAATATTTAAGATTTAACAATAACTTATGACGATCATCAGACGCACTAGCAAATGAGGACAGTATAAAAAGACATAGACAAACGTTTCTCAAAACCACGTTACTTACTCCAAAAGTAGTTTATTCCTGCTGGCAGATTAGACAAAGATGAAGCTCTTAAGTTCTAGGAAGCTGGACGATGAATAACCAGAGCAGAAGATGAAATTTTGAAAAAATAGTCGGCATCCACTTTTAATCTGAGTTTATTAAAAGGGTCTCTGATATGAACAAAGGGTTTACGGCTACCCACCCCTGAATCATCAGCCTCAGATAAGCCATCAAGCATGACCACATGAGAACCTATTTCTGCACAAACAGATACGACGGCATCCCCACTACCCGCTAGCATTTCAAGGGCTCTTCGTACCAGCTTTTCCCTTTCCGAAGTATCAGCGTACCTATCTTTGGGTAAGTTGAGCATGACACAGTGTAAACCAGCCTGCTCCAGGTCTTGTTTGAGTGCATCTATTGTTGAAATATTTGTTTGACGTATTTTGTCTACATCAACCAACCCGCCTTTACCAAGATCCATCAGGACCATTGCTTCACAGGAGGCTACGCAGCTTCTTTTTGCCGGCTGCCCAATAAGATGCCGGCCATCAGTATACTTAATACACTCACAAGGCACAGGTTGGCTTTCGCCCAAGTTAATTGTATTGATAATTTCGTGATAATCTATCGAATACATTTCGCGAGGAAATGTTGAAATAATATGACTTCTCGTTTTACCAGGTGTATCCACGATACTAAAAAATGGAAAATCAATGGCTTCACCCGACGATAATAACTTAATTCTGCTGATATCATGGTCAGAGTCAAAGGAAGCATTAATATCCGATAGTTTTAGCTTTCTTGTTGTTTGCTTATCATACATTGTGGATTGCAACTCAATATCAAGATCATTTATCTTGCTGTAGTTCTTCTCGAAAACACTTTCAAGATTAAATAATTTGACAATTTTTGCTTCTGTCCCTTTATATGGACTACTGTCTGTTGCAGGGCGTTTAACGATTGGTTCTGTCTGATTGGTTAATGAACCACCAAAATCCAACTGTCTCTTAGCTCCAGTCTTGGGCCTCAAACTCAACATTTCATGAAAGCTCGCCCCACTAGAGTCAGCACTTCGCCTCATGGCACTCTTTACCCAAGGGCCAGTACACTCTTTCTCTTTCATCAGTAGTCTGCTCTGATGACTTTTTTTCCTCGGCCTTTGGCTTGGGCCAGGTAACTCTTCAACCCTTGTCTCAGGGGATATAGGTTGATTTCCCGGTTTAAGCCCCATAACTGGCAAGGCTGCATCAGACGCCACCTCTGCACTCATAGCAAACCTGGACATAGAGCTGAATCTGTCAATTGGGTTCACGCCCTCAGATACAGGCTGAGCAGTGCTTTTCGAAAAGACCAGTTTTTTAGGAGAAACCGTTTGCATTTGACGACTGTCTAATGACTTACTTTTAACAGGGCTATTCTCATCATTAGTAATGTTCTTTTTCGGACTCACATTTTTTTTATATGGACTTCCTTTTTTGGGGCTTCTTCTTTTTTGGCCTGTATCGATATCACCAGAGCAATCCAAATAAGAATCGAATGCAGTACGGGAGCTACCCGAAAATGAAGCTTCCATCAAAATCACCAGAAACGTTAAAGAGATATCACTTCACATCCGTCAAAAAATCAAAATCGGGAAATAACAATCCCAATAATTATTTTTATCAAAAACAACCAACCAACTATTATTCAACATATGATATGGTTGTTTTTTAAAAACTCAATAATTCGCAGAGATTAAATTAATAACAAATTGAAATTCAAAGCCATTCATTAATACAGTAAAAATTGCTTGCTTATACTGACTATAAATATCTAAACAGTCAATCAACCATATATATAAAGCCGCATCATGTAGACGTTACAGATACGACTTTAAAATCAACTCAGCCCATCAACAAACTGGAGTTCCCGGGGCCAAGGTAACCTCTGATTTAAGTAGCTTACAAACACTGCTATCGCTGGTTTCAGCACACAGCAGCATGACCTCGGAGATTTCCCCACGCATTTTGGCCGGCTTCAGGTTAGTTAGAACAATCACTTCTTTATCCTGCAGCTCTTGCTCGGTATAGAAAGGAACCAGACTGGTTACGGTCTGATAGAGCCGGTCACGACCGATATCCACCTGCACCTTATACAACTTTTCTGCATCAGGCAGGCGTTCTACTTCTACGATACGCCCTACGCAGATATCCAGCTTCTGAAAGTCCTGGAAACTGATTTCTTCACTCATAACGGCACTCTTTTTAAAAACGTCCACAATAAAAATTAACTGGACGATTTTAATATCACAATCACCGTGACAGAGCCCTCTGGCGTCAATAGACAGATAAAAAAGCCGCTTTCAATACGAAAGCGGCTTATGGTTATTTACAATAAAAACTCTACATCATGCCTGGGCAACTTCCCCTTCTTCAGCGGGCTCTGATGCTGTGCCTCCCCGGCGTGGAATGCGAATATCCTCAACCATATCCTGAACAGACTTCGGTGGTGCTTCTGTCACATGGCAAACGACCATGGATACAGTAAAGTTGATGATCATACCCAGTGTTCCGATCCCTTCCGGTGAAACACCAAACCACCACTGATCCGAGGTACCGCCCAGGAATTTGAAGTAGATGATATAAGAAGCAGTAAACAGCAGACCTGTCACCATACCGGCAATGGCACCTTCACGGTTCATTCTCTTATAGAAGATACCCAATAGAATCGCCGGAAAGAATGATGAAGCCGCCAGGCCAAAGGCAAAAGCCACGACTGAAGCGACAAAACCTGGAGGATAGATACCTGCCAGACCTGCAACACCGATGGCGGCTGCCGCCGCAATACGTGCAGCCAGCAGTTCCTGTTTATCGGTAATGCCTGGCATCAGGTTCCGCTTCAGCAGATCATGGGAAATGGATGTGGAAATAACCAGCAACAGACCCGCCGCTGTTGAAAGCGCTGCCGCGAGCCCACCGGCTGCCATCAAGGCAATCACCCAGCCAGGCAGGTTAGCGATCTCGGGATTGGCCAGTACCATAATATCACGGTCAACGTACAGTTCATTGGCATTGTCCGTCTGATTGTTACTGACCAGTCGCTCGCCACTATGACCTCTGCCATCAATAAAAGATGGCTTTCCTTCCATCGGAGCACCCGGATGGTATTGGATATTACCGTCGTTGTTTTTATCAACCCACGCCATCAGGCCAGCGTTTTCCCAGCTGGAAAACCATTCAGGCAATTGCTCATATTCTGCCTCAGACACTGTCTGCAGCAAATTGATACGAGCAAAGCTGGCAACCGCTGGAGCCGTGGTATAAAGCACAGCGATAAACAACAGGGCATAACCTGCAGATTTACGGGCATCACGCACCGTAGGGGTGGTAAAGAAACGAACAATAACATGAGGCAGGCCAGCAGTACCCACCATCAGCGCCATGGTGATAAAGAACACATCAATCGTGGATTTCGAGCCATCCGTATACTGGGCAAAACCCAACTCCTGGGATAGCCCATTCAGTTTCTCAAGCACCGAGAGTTCAGAGCCCTCAACATTACTCCCAAAACCCAGCTGCGGGATTGGATTACCAGTGATCATCATAGAGATAAAAATGGCAGGTACCAGATAGGCAAAGATCATCACACAGTATTGTGCAACCTGAGTGTAGGTAATGCCTTTCATCCCGCCCAGTACGGCATAGACAAACACAATCCCCATACCAAGCACAACACCGACATTAATATCCACTTCCAGATAACGGGAAAAGACGATTCCCACGCCACGCATCTGTCCGGCCACATAGGTAAATGAGATGAAGATAACGCAGATAACCGCCACAACCCGTGCCAGCTGGCTGTAATAACGTTCTGCCACAAAATCCGGTACGGTGAACTGGCCAAACTTGCGCAGATAGGGGGCGAGGCACATGGCCAACAGCACATAACCACCGGTCCAGCCCATCAGGTACATGGCACCATCACGCCCCATGAAGGAAATGATACCCGCCATAGAGATAAAGGACGCTGCGGACATCCAATCCGCTGCTGTTGCCATACCATTGGCAACAGGATGAACGCCTCCACCCGCCACGTAATAGTCTTTGGTTGAACCCGCCCTGGACCAGATGGCAATACCGATATACAGCGCAAACGATAAGCCCACAAAGAGAAAGATCAGTGTTTGAGTCGCCATCTCACTCATCCTCCTGAACGTTATATTTTCGATCCAGACGATTCATCATCCCGATATAGACAAAAATCAGAATCAGAAAGGTATAGACTGCCCCCTGCTGAGCAAACCAGAACCCCAGTGGAAAGCCGAAAAAGCTAAATTGGTCCAGCTGGTCCACAAAGAGGATGCCGCAGCCAAATGAAACAGCGAACCAAATCGCCAGTAAGGAAAGTAATATCCGTATATTCTCCCGCCAGTAGGCGGCAGCTGCACTTTGATTATCCTGAGAAGGACCAGCAGACATGAAAGACGCTCCTGAAATTATTATTGTTTTTTTATAATCAGCCGTTCAGAGCTGTGCGCGTCTTAAACAGTAGCAAAAGTATGGATACGAGCATCTTAGACTTTAGGCTAATACCCTTACTGGATATACAAGGGAGTATGCTAAACACCGCAAAGGGAAAGCTGAGACCGAAAAAATCCTTTAGGGAAGGACTAATAATCATGCATCGATCATCAGCAAATCTAAACTGCCGAGATCATCACTTTAACAAAAGCACTGGAAGCCAGTAAATGAGTTGTCAGAATCACTGACTATACTGTTATTGATTTTTAACAATAAATAGCACTAAAGTTCAAAATAAGAAAAATCATGAATCTCTTAACACCAGCTTCTTCAATCTCGTTTTTTGAAAATCACCGATATCAGTTTGAAACAACGCCAGAAAATCGTGAGTTTTAGTTATGCCTGACACATCTCAACTAATAAATAGTAGGGCTCAGCCCATTCCGGTTAGTGAAATCAATTGGGCAGTTCGAAATTTGGAAGATTCTTACAATGGACAACTATCAACAGGCCAGCGTGTAAACCACCCACCAAAAGACAGAGCCATCACCAGAACAATTATCGTTGCAAGCAGTGCTTACGAAGAAAACATGGAAGGATTCATAAAAGCTTTAAGAGATAGAGGCTGCCGCACTCTTTTTCTTTCACTACCTTATAATGATCTTGATGCGAATGGTGAAAAAATCATTAGAAATGTAAAAAAGGAAAACCCTGATATGCAATTAATATTGTGTCATAGCATTTTTAACCGTCGTTTTGCTATTACAGATGTTCCGGATGCCCTATACAATAAATTTTTACCAGTTGCAGCAAGAATTCTAGGAAAAGAAAATGTCGGGGTTATCGTTCATGACTTTGAGTCTCAAAGTAGCGAGCTTCATGCAACGCTCAAAGCAATGCCCAACACACAGAAAACCACTTTTGAAGCATCAGCTTTTGTCGAACTTACCAACCGTTTAGATAATAAGTCCACCAATGAGAGTATTAATAGAGCAGTTGATGCTGTTTTCACAAACATGCTTTCGCGTCCATATGTGGAGCAGACTTCAACATTAACCACAAAGGCAACAGGATCAAAAAATTCATTATTGGCCTGGTTTCTAAGCGGAATTAAAAGTTTTTTTTCTGGCATTATAAATTTTTTACAATGGCTTTTTACATGGCCATGGCGAAAGTAATACTTAATGTAACGGTTGAAACACAAAATCATCCAGATGATGAAAGATTGGGATGATAACCATCTCTTTGTTACTGCCGTTTAAATCAACGAAAAATAGCCCGCTGTATATGCGATTCAGTATGCTCACAAGCTTCCAGAAAATGACTGGAATGCTGGGCGCACAAACAGCCTGGTCATCATGCCTGCTGCATTATCTGTAATATCATCATTGCTTCATGGAAAAATCTGGCTCAGGCCCATTAGAAATCAGGTCATTCTATGAAACGCCTAATAGCGCAAGCCTCTCCCAGCCCAAACCCCAAATCAGGTTATTGCATAGGCTCATAACCAATCTTATGATAATTCTGAACAATAAAGATCTTTGCAGCTTTAATAATGTCTAAAGGTTCATTATTAACCGGAGCACCAACAGAGTTCAAAATTTGAAAAAGATAATCGAGTGTATAAGAAATTTTAAGGTTTGCCTTCTGTGTTCTATTTAAATCAGGAAAAGCAAACACGTTCTGAAGTCCCAAAAAATTATCGAGCTCATTTGTCCTATTAGAAATATCACAGATTTTCTGTACCGCCTGTTTGAGAATCTTTGACTTATTGCTTGCTTTGGCCGTAGATGTACCATCCAGCTTCCATTGACCGTTAAGGGTCATGGAAAGAGTCTTAAACTCCAGCTTCCATTCACTCTTTTCTATTTTTTTCCTTAATGAATTTGCCCGCATTGCAAGATCAGATGGCACACCTTCTCCAGCGGCCATGGAGGTACCAGTTTCCAAGATTTTCATCATAGGAGGGGGGGCATCATGGACTTGAGTTAAACCCTGGAGATAAATATCGTTTTTTCCTGACTGCTTAGTTGGTAAGGGCCGATAACAGTTACCCATAACTTGATGCTTTTCAGCTGCTCTTTTTAGAACTGCCTCAAAAGACTGGCGCGCATTATGTACATTCGGAGTAAGACATTGTTTCTTTTGTACAGAACAGGATGAATCTCCTTCCGGTTCAGACCGCTCCCTTTTGACTGGCTGCATGGCTTGAGCTCTCAAACTCTTCAGAAACTCCTCATGTTCTGCTGGAAACTGTTTCTGATAAGCCTGCGAACGCTTCTCCATATACTCCCGTGCTCTTAATATTTCTCTAGTTGATTTATGGAATAGAATAATAGGTAAGGTTTTCTCCCTGACAATATCACCCAATGTCTCTCGGCCAGCCTGACAACTGGCCACTGACTCAGCTGTTGCACTAGAATAGCTTGCACTGGTTTCTGGCTCCAGAAGTATGGTTTCCAAGTCGATGGGCTCTGGTTTATCTGGAGTTGAAGGTTTGACCTGACTAGAGTACTGAAGAAACCCTGAAATATCTGAATTATTCCCCTCAGAACTTCCTTCAATATCGATCAATTCTGATCTTTCTGACATTGATAACCAGTCGCCCACTCCCTGCTGTGAAGCACTTGATTTCAATTCTAACCTTGATGGTTCTTCAGCTACGTCAAAGGGGAATGAACGATCCTGGACACCAACCGGTGCAGACATCACTGTCGAAGTATCTGACCAAGGACCGTTGGTGGGTTCTTCCTCACTTGAATACGGCAATACTGACACGGGATCCAATATTGCTTCACACGTGTCAGAACTAACATCATAAAGTGACTTCTCGCTTGCTATGCTCCCCTCCGATTTTACTTTCGCGACCGAAGTATCTGACCAGGAGCCATTGATGGACTCTGCCTCACTTGAATACGCCAATGCTGGCACCGACTCTAATATTGCTTCTGATGTCTCAGAGCCAGAATCATAAAAAGGCTTCTCATTTACTAAGAATCTGGGAAATGACATGACAATTCGATTAAAACGCTGAGATTCAGTTTTAGACTCCTTTATAGCAGTTCTCACAACAAAACTGTTTGTATACCCAGCTTCAACGTTCTTATCCACTGTGTACTCTAAAGGACAACTCGGCTCTCTATAAATTTTTTCGCCATAATGAAAACTGTAATCAGACTTCCACCTGCCTGGAAATAGTGACAACCTGCCTTCAAGACGATCAACAACAAACTCAACATCTTTACCAACCCAAAGCATTCCGACTTCAGACTTAGGGTCCAAGTTATCGTTAATGTACTGACACCAGAGCCTTAATAACTTATTTAAATCACTAGTTTCTTTATCTGATGTTATTTTAACCAACCAAACTTTAAGATCTTTTTTTTCAAACCACCACTGCCGCACCATATCCTCAGGCCATAAGTGTATATCTGCTTCTTTAGTCATAAAGTTTCTATATAGCTTCAGCATTTTTAAATCTTTTGCACTAATTTCAACATGACCACACATCGACTTTGCTAACCAACGATTAATCACATCTTTAGAAATCCTGTCAAAATTATCATCAAGAGCCTTCCGAAATAACGGCGTGAAATTCCTGAGCATATCTTTCCATAGCACAAAATACTTATCCGCCTTCCCAGAGGCAGCGACATTTAATAATTGCTCGCTGTCGGAACCTTTAAAACTGTGTTTTTTATAATATTGTTCCAATGTTAAATTCTTGGCATAACTGACAACAGTTCGTTTTTGACTATTAGAAAGTTTATCCTGACGCCCTTGATACATTTTCAAAAGAACAGCAGGTAATGATGTCAATAAAACCCCTCCTACTCTTACATCTTTATCAAGCAGCCATCCTTTCCTTGGTTTTTCCTCTGAATTCACCGCATCAAAGGCATGATAATTAACGGCAACAGGAGTGGACTGGTCGTTAGTTGCTAAGCTAACAAGAGATGAATCAAGATTATTTCTGGGCTTATCAAAAGCCACCAATACTTTAATGGCAATTGTCGTACAGCTCTTATAGTCTGCCTGAAGATACTCAGAAGCCGGCGTAGTTAAAAAACAAAGAGGATGATGATTACGCACAGACTTTATCGCCTGTGACACCCCATTAATTACAAAATGTCTTATCTCCGTTGCTACAGGGCATTCAGGAAGTATCGTTTCATGCAAATAAACAACAATTTTACCTTCCATCTGAATAAGCCTGACCATAGTCATGTGCGAAGCCCTGGAGTTCATAAAAAGCATGCTAAGGCCTACCTTTGCACCAGGATCTGAGAGAGATTTTGACACTGTTTCTTTAAAAGACTTCAAAGAGTTTTCATCTTTCCCTGTCCCACAAATAAAGAGCGGTGGAGACTTTCTTGACTTTCTCTTTACTTCAGATAAATCCAAAACAGCTCTGACAGGAAGATAATACGCACCATTACTGACAGTTTTATGGGCACTATCCAGATTTTCCTGTAGCAAGGGATTCATCTGTACGCTTTTGGTTACGTGAGAATACTTGGCTACACGCTCCCAATACTGCTCCCCCTCATCAGATATCACGTTTTTCAATACGACTCCATCGCCACACGCTAATATCATGTACTGGCCAGTTTGGTACTCAATACTTGCACTCTTATGGGTTTGGTTATACGGATTGTAAACCCCAAGATAGCTACCCACCTTTGATGCCGAGTTTATTAAGCATTCAAATACCTTTACATTTGGAAGTCCTGATTTGGCATCACTTTCTCTTATAAATAGAGAGTCATCCTTGTCTTTCAAGTCAGGATTTATACCCGAAGCTGGTGCCAGGTGAACTCTTAACTCATCCGGTTTTTTTTTCTGACCCAAGGCAGCAATCATAACTTGATCAATCGTCCATTGATGGGATTCATCTCTATCAAAATAATTAATTCGTCCAACACAACAGCGCTGAGTCAATTGCAAAAAAGGGAGTGGCGGCAATAATGAATCACGTATATTATCAGGCAACCTTAATTCGGAATATAACAAACCATCGGATACATAGCGGGAAGAAAATTTACCAATATGTTTATACAAGCACGTTTCATCTGCCAGAACAGACCTTTCCAAGTCCGTCATTGGCTGAATAGATAATTCCACCGGCAAAATACTATAACTCCTGAAAAACCCTATCAATTACGCGAGAGTTTAGAGAAGTCATTTACACTTTAGTTCCTTTTAATAAAATCATCCGTCACTTGTAAATTCATTTTAATGATGCGTTGGATAAAGCATTCATAGACCTGTCAGGCTTGCCAGAACTAAAACCAATCCATGAAGATAACAAGCCTGCGCCAACTACCAGCACAATACCGACAAGTGCAATAACATCAGGAACATGCCCCCAGATAAGCCACCCCAGCATCCCGGCAAACACAACACCAGAATAGTTAATCGGTGCAACAATTGAAGCTTTAGCCAGTGTGTATGCCTGTGTATAGCACCACATGGTCAGGGATATAGAGATACCAATGTATAGCAAAAAGGGTAATGTCCAGAGAGGAATCGACCGCCATTCCATAATCGCCAAAGGCAAACTGCAGAGAAAAGCAATCAGAAAATAATAAAACAGAATCACACTGGCTGGTTCAGTGTTTGACAGTACTCGAGTTCCAACCATCGATAATGCCAGGGATAATCCGGAAATCAGACCAATCAGATGCCATGTCTCAACACCTTCCAGTTCCGGCTTCAAAATCAGAACAACGCCTACAAAGCCAAGTATCAACGGCTGCCAATGGCTCTTTGAAACCACCACCTTCATCCACCCCCAAACCAGCAGTGGAACAAATAGAGGCGCTGTATTTCTTAACAGTGCGGCATCCACCAGCGGAATATGCTTGATAGCCAGATAATAAGCATAAAAGCAGAGCCAGCCAGCACACCCTCTTAACAAATGTGCGCCTGGGCGCCGGGTAGACCAGTGGCTAAATGGATAACGCAACAACATGGGCACCAGAAGCAGCAGACAAAGCCCATACTGGAACAAAACAATAGTGGTAACCGGGACAACATCAGCAATCATCTTACTGGCAGCCCCGGCCGTGCTGGCTACCAGTGATGATACGATGGCAAACAGAACCCCTTTCAGAACCTCTCCATGGCCAGTCATGTTCAGAAAACCGGGTTAAGACTTACCTGAAAAAAAGGCGCCCATTACCTGTCGGGCTTCTTCGGAAACCATTCGCTCACCAAAGATGACTCCTTCATCATCAATACGCTGTTGAACATCGCGACGGCGGGTCTTGGTGATAAGCTGCTTGGTCAGCAACAGCGCTTCACGAGGCTTTGCTGCCAGTTCTTTGGCCTTTGCCAGGGCATATTCAAAGACTTCTTCATTGGCAATTACGGCATTAGCTATGCCATATTCACGGGCGCGCTGAGCATCAAAAAAATCACCCAGCATCAGCAGCTCAGATGCCCGCTGCCGTCCCATAATATCTGGCAACAGCAAACTTGAAGCAGCTTCTGGTACTACCGCAAGATTCACAAAGGGTAAGCGTAATCGAGTTTTTTCGCCCACATAAACCAGGTCACAATGAAGCAGCAGGGTCACGCCAATACCCACCGCAATACCGCTGGCTGCTGCCACAATCGGCTTTTTCTGTACCGCAAGCTGGCGTAGCATTTTCATCGCTTCTGGTTCTTCAGCGGCATCCTGAGCCAGAAAGTCCTTAAGGTCATTACCCGCAGTGAACATATCGGGCTGGGCAGCAAAGAGAATAACCTTAACAGTCTCATCCTGATCAGCCGCGACCAGCGCTTCAAGAATCGAAGCGTACATGGCTGTGGTCAGCGCATTCTTTTTATCTGAACGGTTGAAACGGATCGTCAGGATATCATCCTGCTTCTCAACCAGAATGTGATTCTGATCTGACATGGGTCTAACTCCCTGAAACTCTATTGTCATTATTCTGTCGTCCATACTGTATTACAGCTGCTGCTCAATTGGCAGCAAAGAGAGAATAAAAATCCCCACCCGGGTAAACAGTGAACTTTCAGGGTCTTTATTGCTGACAACCCTGCATTCCGGATTACAGTCAAACCATTGAATGCCATTCTCCGTCAGTTTCAACTCCCAAAATCCTCCCCGATCCAGCCGGCTCAGACCAGAGATAAAGTCTTCGGCCATCTCAGGCGTGTCATAGATGGCCCCAATTTCTGTATTCAACAGTGCTGACCTTGGGTCAAGATTCAAAGAGCCCACAAATAGATAGCGCCGATCAATAATAAAAGTTTTGGCATGCAGGCTGGCCCTGCTGGAACCAGTGATGGTTTTATGGATTTCGCCCTTTGCTGCATGGGGTTTCACTTCGATCAGCCGGACACCCGCTTCTAATAAATCTTTTCTATATTTACTGTATCCCGCATGGACCACAGCAACGTCTGTTGAAGCCAGACTGTTGGTAATCAGTACAACCTTAACGCCCCTTTTTACCAGGTCAGAGAAGAATGTTACGCCTTCTTTTCCCGGTACCAGATAGGGGGAAAACATCACCAGTTCTCTGGCTGCACTGTCAATATAAGGGAATAGTTGAGGGGTTAAGTGTGTCGAACGATCTGAAACTGGTGCCAGTATTTTTTCAGGTGCATCCGCATAAACAGAAACATCCCCCCAATACCAGCGCATCTCTCCACTGGCAATATGCTCAACCAGTGAGGCCTGTTTCAGTCGTTTAATATATTTTTGTCCCGACGCTGAGTTAGCTGCATCGGCAAGTTTATCATTAAGCCGTTGTTTATCATCAGTAGTTACGCTCCGGTTAATTAATGACTCAGCTGGGTAACTTGACGAACTATTCCAATAGCGATCAAACTCATTAGAAATTTGTGGCACAACAACGCCACGATGGATCATATCCAGATCTGCAAACTCAACGGCACTGTTTCGATAGTATTCATTGCCAATATTACGCCCACCCAGAATCGCCAGCTGGTTATCAACAATAAAGCTTTTGTTGTGCATTCGCCGATTGGCTCGGTCAAACTGAGCCAGCAACTGAAAAGAGCGTCCCCAGCCACGGGTAGCCAATGGATTGAACAGCCTGATTTCAAAGAAGGGGTGCTCATTGGCAATAGCTACCGTCTTATCAAGGCTAGCGATGGATAAGTCATCCAACAACAGACGAACCCGAACACCACGGTCGGCCGCTCTCAGCAAATACTGCAGAAACAGCTGACCTACCAGGTCATCATGATAAAGGTAATATTGGGCATCGATGGTTTTATCCGCCGCTTCAATCAACGCCAGTCGAGCAACAAGGGCATCCAGACCATCTGAGAGTGGATGAAAACCACTTAACCCCGGTTGATTGGTATTATCATTTTCTACCCACAGGCCAATACGCGTCGCTTTGGCCGAGACAGTTTCCAGAGCATTGGATGGCTTTGCCAGAGAGTCTGATGGCAAGCTGGCACAGGCTATTAAATTAAACGTTAACAGACTCACCATCAGAACTTTGAGCACGACTTGATTCCTTTTTTATTTTTTCCAGACAGCGCTCACAGTAACAACTGGTTATCTCTTTTGGAACAGGGAGCAATACCGGAACCTCCACCTCGCTCTCAGGTCGCAGGGCTTTCATACACCAGCAATTTTCAAGCGATTCCCCCCCGGATGAGGCACACTGATTCGGCTGACCACACCTGGGGCAAACATTGACATCAGTCATCACAATTCATTCCACGTAAAACCCGCACCAATGGGAGAACATTCCCATGACATTTTTTTGATACCATATACCTAATAATGACCAGAAACGCCATGCACGGAGTAGGGATGAAGCTTAAAGAAAAGTCTTGGGGAAAAATAATACTAACCGCTCTGACCATCAGTTTGATTTCAGGATGCAATCAGGAGCAACCTGAACAGGAAGAAGTACTTCGCCCGGTTCGCTCCATTATTGTCACCCCTCCTGAATCAGGCTGGATAAAAGAGTTTCCCGCCGTTGTTGATGCGGTTCAAAAAGCCAATCTCAGCTTCAGGGTTTCCGGCAAGCTTGAGGACATTCTGGTAAAGGAAGGTGAATTTGTTCAGGAAGGGGATGAAATAGCCCGACTGGATCAAGTGGACTTTGAAATTAAATTAAAAGACCGCCAGGCCTCCTACGATGTTGCCAAGGCTGACTATGAACGGGCAAAAAAACTGATTGAGACAGGAGCCATTGCCCGGGCTGAACTGGACAACCTGAAAGCCAAAGTCAGCACAGCCAGCTCACAGCTTCAGGCAGCTCAGCAAGAACTGGATTACACCGTTCTCAGGGCTCCCTTTAATGGCCGGATTGCACGACGCTATATCGATAATTACGAAGAGGTTTCTGCCAAGCAGGAAATTGTATCCCTGCAGGATACCTCTGCCCTTCTGGTAGAAATGGAACTGCCTGAAAGTGTGCTGGTACGCTCCAGAAACCACAAAGGGGACTATACCTTCCATGCACGCTTCAGCTCGATCCCTGAACGGCTGTTTCCGTTAACTCTGAGAGAAACCTCAACACAGGCAGATGAAAGCACCCAAACCTACACCATGACATTTGCCATGCCCGCTATTGAAAACCATCTTGTGCTGCCAGGGATGTCTGTCGTCGTAAGGGCCGAGCAGAAAACACCGAACAGCGACATTATTCTAATCCCGGCTTATGCCGTCATGGAGGATAAAAATGGCCGTTTCGTCTACGTGGTGAATGATGAAAAAGATGAAACCGGAACCATTTTGCGCAAAGCAGTCACCACTGGAAGCCTTTCGAAACAGGGGATTATTGTTGAAACCGGGCTGACAATTGGCGATCGGGTCGTTACCGCTGGCATGAGTCAGATGAGTGAGGGTATGAAAGTTCGGCTCCAGGAAGGGGCTGCGCGATGAATATTACCCGAGCGACGATAAACAATAACCGCACGGCCCTGGTGCTAGTCATCGTGCTGATCATTGCAGGCCTACAGGCTTACAAGAATCTGCCAAGAGCCTACGACCCCGGATTTGTCATTCGAGTTGCCAAAGTCATCACTCACTTTCCTGGAGCCAGTCCGGAACGGGTTGAACAACTGATTACCGACAAGCTGGAAAAGGTGATTCAGGAAATTCCCGAACTGGATTTTGTGAAAAGCACCTCTCGAACCGGTATATCCATCATCACAGTCAGTATTCAGGAAAGCTACACCAATATGCGCCCGATCTGGGATAACCTGAGGCGCAAAATAGAGAGTGCAGCTAAAGATATGCCCGATGGCGTCATTGGACCAGAGGTCAATGACGAGTTTGGTGATGTGTTTGGCATTGTCGTAACACTCACTGGACCTGAGTTTACCTATGCCGAACTGAAAGATATTGCCGATCAGGCCAGGGATGAGTTTCTCAGGGTTCCGGAAGTCGCCAAGGTAGAAATCTATGGCGCCCAGGAAGAGCGTATTTTTATTGAATACAACAATGCACGCCTTTCAGAACTTGGGCTCTCTCCCACCCAGCTGATGCAAATGCTTGAGAACCGCAATATTGTGGTTCCCGGTGGGGCAATTACGCTGGATATGGAGCGCATTGAGCTGGAACCAAGCGGTAACTTTGAATCTGTAGATGATATTCGTCACACCATTGTCTCCATTCCCGGTAGCAACAACGTTGTTTACCTGGAAGACATTGCGACTGTTAAGCGTGGCTACGTTGATCCAGCCTCTTCCAAAGTTCACTCCTCTGGCCAACAGGCTCTTGGGCTTGGCCTTTCCATGCGGGAAGGAGGCAACAATATCCGGATGGGTGAACAGGTTCAGGAGGTACTCAACTACCTTAATCAAACCTACCCCATCGGGATTGATTTCAACGTTATTAACTTTTCCCCAAAAGAGGTAGAGGATAAGGTCAATGACTTTGTCAGCAACCTGATTCAGGCTGTTCTGGTGGTTGCAGCGGTTATGCTGGTTGCCTTGGGGCCACGCACCGGGCTGATTGTTGCATCACTGATCCCGATGAGCATGATTTCAGCAATGCTGGTGATGTCGTTCTTCGATATTGGCCTGGATCAGATCTCGCTGGCTGCATTAATTATCGCACTGGGCATGTTGGTGGATAATGGCATTGTTATGGCCGAGAGCATCATGGTTCAGATGAACAATGGTAAGAAGCCGGTAGAAGCTGCCATTGATTCTGCCAGTGAGCTTCGCGTTCCACTGCTTACTTCTTCCTTAACGACCGCCGCCGCTTTTTTACCCATTTACTTAGCAGAATCAGCAGTTGGTGAGTTCACCGCCTCTCTGTTTCTGGTCGTGACTATCACTCTTCTCTGCTCATGGTTGCTGTCCATGACGCTGATACCGCTACTCTGTGTTCAATTCCTGAAACCCAAGAAGGAGAGCACGGACTACAACCGTGGTTTTTACCAGAGATATAGGGAACTGCTGACCTGGGTTTTAAAACACAGGGTGATTTCACTTGCCGCTACGGCTGTGTTGTTCGCAGTGGTGATGAGTGGCTTTAAGTACGTGCCCAAAATCTTTTTCCCTCCTTCAGATCGGCTCTACTTTAAAACCGAACTCGAACTTCCCCTGGGAACTGCAATAGAGCGGACTGAAGCGATTATTAAAGAGCTCGAAGCCTTTATAACAGAGGAGATGAAGATAAATGGCGCCCGCACTGAAGGCGTTATCAGCTGGATCAGTCATATTGGAACCGGAGGGCCACGATTTGTTCTCCAGCATAGCCCGGAGCCGGCCAGCCCTAATTATGCAATGATGGTCATTAATACCACTTCTTCGGACGCGATTGGTGGCATGATTGATAAGCTGGACAGTTACGCCTTTGACAACTTTCCGGATCTTCAGATCACCAGTCGCCGTATAGAGAGTGGCGTATCCATTACTAACCCGGTAGAGATCAGACTCTATGGTAAAGAGACTGATCAGTTGTTCTCGCTGGTCGAACAGTTAAAAGCTGAAATGGCCCAAATCAACGGACTGAAAAATATCAGCGATGACTGGGGGCAACGAATCAAGAAGTTGAAAGTGGTGATTAATCAGTCACGAGCATTGAGGGTGGGAGCCACCAGTCAGGACATCGCTATTTCTCTGCAAAGTGGTCTGAGCGGGCTTGAGTTAACTCAGTACCGGGAAGGTGAAGATGCTATTCCAGTGCTCCTGAGGTCTGTGGAGGCTGACAGGCAGGATATCGACAAACTGGAAACACTTTCTGTTTATATCCAGTCCACTGGTGAATCGGTCACCCTCAAACAGGTTGCTGATATCGAGGTAGTGTGGGAGCCGGCACAAATCCTTCGCCGTGATGGTTTGAAAACCGTATCGGTGGGAGCTCAGCTGACACCGGGTATGACGGCAGCAGAAGGTTTTGCACAGCTTCAGCCCTGGCTGGATGAGCATTCCCATCGTTGGCCAGCAGGCTACCGATATGAGCTGGGTGGAGAAGCTGAGAGTTCGGGTAAAGCCAACCAGTCCATTGGTGAAAAGCTGCCTATGGCTGCATTTCTCATCTTGATCCTGTTGGTGGCACAGTTTAACTCTCTGCGTAAACCCGCCATTATTCTAGCCACGATTCCATTGGGTATGATTGGCGTTATTATCGGGCTACTGACAGCTCAATCCTTCTTTGGGTTTATGACGTTACTGGGTGTCATCTCTCTGGCCGGTATTGTGATCAACAATGCCATTGTTCTGCTGGAACGGATCAAATATGAGATTGATGACAATGGGCTTTCAGCTCAGGAAGCGATTATTGTTGCGGCTCAGCGTCGTCTGCGCCCGATCCTGCTAACAACGGCCACCACCGTGCTTGGGATGATTCCTCTTTACCTGGGAGGTGGTGAGATGTGGGAACCTATGGCCGTGGCTATTATTGCCGGCTTGCTGTTCTCAACCATTTTGACACTGGGTCTGGTGCCCGTGCTTTATTCACTGTTTTACCGCGTAAAGTATTAAGTTCCAAAATAAAACAGGACTCTTCATGAGTCCTGTTTTGAATGAGAACGCCTCCTAGTAACCATCAATGTTTACAGAGTATCCAACACGCAAAATAGCACCTTCGGAGTTAGTGGTAATAATATAGCCTTGCCTTTTCCCAAAAAACTCATCGTTGATAATGACCCAGCCATTTTGAAACCGTTTGATTTCAGCGTCTTCCGGAAAAGATGAGTTCTGTGCAAACAGCTTTTCCAGCGCTTCAGCCAATACACCGGCTTCTTCCGGGTTGGTAATAAGAAAGTTTTCATTCAGGCAAGCCCGCAACTCAGGCATTGGCTCATCATTTGATGAAGCAAATGCAGAAGGCCTGAAAAGACTTTTGATTACCCTGCCATTCTCATAAAACAGTACTCCACCGCCTGACATCGTGGTGCCATCGGGATAGCTGGTGTGTGGTTTAGCGGTGTAAAAGGTGCAACTAAATACGGTTCTGAGAGCAAGGCTCTCTTTCTCTCGCACCTTTACCGTCTGCCAACTTTCCATTTCCTTTCTGATAGATTCTTCTACATTGTTGGAAGCAGCCAAGCTTAAACCGGAAATGCTTGCAAAGAAGATCAGAGCACAAGCTGGAACAGCATATTTAAACTGAATAGACATTAATGATCTCAGCGTCAGGGAGGACATACCCTTTTTTATCGCTCCAGATCACTGAAACATTATTTTTAGCAGACAAAATGGCCAGTCTGCCAAAATCATAAAACTGGCCATTCAACAACACTAAAAAATCTTAAAATCCCTCAACATCAGAAAATTACTTTAACCTCCAGCAGCAATCATCTCTCTATACTGCTGCAAGAGAGGCTCATTCATATCAACCTCATCCCGTTTTTGAATATTGTCATCAACAAACTTACATTCCTTTACTCGGAAGTTTTTAGAGCGATCATGCTGAATACCGTTAAGCCACATAACTTCAGCATTTACGATCTCTGCCAGATGAGTATTCAGGACAATTTTCTCCAAGCCCTTATAGCCAGTATTCAGTTCCAGAAAATCCTGCTCTTCAGACTCGATCAAATTTACCAGCTGTTTGAGGTTTCTGACCTTTTCAGAACCAACACTGTCGACTCTTCTCAGAAACATATTGTGGTAACCCCGATTTGCCTCGTGGGGTAGGACCTTCAGGATTACAACAATTTCATCTTCATCAGCAAACCGGAAATTATTGAGCAGCACCGGCGTAAGGCCTGCAAAGGAAATCAGGTCATGCCCAGCCCCCATCAGCAGCTCTCTGGTCACTTTAGTAAACACCAGCCCCTGATAAATAAAGTAGGAAGGTGCAGACGCACCATCGACACCCAGTAACAAATCATTATTCACAGGCTGGGAGAGAATAACGGTCAGATCCTGCTCCTGCTTGTCGCGAATAACACGGATATCGAGTGCCTCTCCAACCTGCCTGGAATGAACGACATAGTCCATGGACACCCGTTCACTGCCACGAAAAACAATGGTTTTATCATGACCAACCGCATGCCCGTCCAGTTCCAGAATGACATCATCCGGCTGTAAGATACCGTCAGCCGCAGAACCCGGAATGACATGGCGAACCAGAACCCCTTTGTTTTCTTTCACACCATAGAGCTTTTTAAAGAAGCCGTTCTCAAGCTCTTCCGTTTCGATACCCAGACTGGGAATACCACTGTACTGTCCATCAGAAACGTCCTGTAGAAAGTGGCGTATGATGTTTACAGGCACAATATGAGCGATATTGCTGGCTTCAAAAGGGCTGAAGCCCTGCATCAACACACCAATAATTTCCCCATTCACTACTGCAGGCCCACCACTATTGCCCGGGTTACTGGCTGCATCAATCTGCCCAGCCAGAAATGCGAAACCGGAATTACTGTATGGCTGATACTCCAGTCGGGATAAAACACCTTTTGTTGCACTGATCGTATCACCGCCGATGGGATAACCAAGAAGCATCAAATCTGTCTGCAGAGGCGGTACCTTGCCAAGAGGAATTGGGGTGGTGCCACTGAAAAAGGCAGCCTCCTCATGGTCATGGAAGGGAACGAGCAATGCCAGGTCCAATTCGTGTGATACCCATAAAGGCTTTAGCTTGTAGCGATCCGTCTGACCATTTTTCCTGCCTTCAATATAAGTATGAGCACTGATGACATGACTGTTGGTTAACACCACTCTCTGATCACTGTCTGGCAGCTGAATAATTGCTCCGGAGCCGTATTTCTGCCTTGGCCCAAGGTTGGTCCATGGATTCTGATGGTCATATTGATTGAATGAGGCATAGATTTTAATGATCGAATCCCTAACCCCCTGATCTTCCGAATACACTTGTTGTAAGTCGGTAGTCACTCGCTCCGCAGTATACCCACATATCGAGACTGCCAGAAAAAGAAAACAGACTGCTTTGACAATGCAATTTGGTCTCACAACCAACTACCTCAACGGCTAGAGAAAGAACCCTTCAAACTAGCACAAAAAAAATATCCTGCTTTGCTGAGGCAACAGGCATCACAGGCTTTTGGGCGTTTACCAAACTGACTTCTGGTATAATCAGCCTGGTAAATTACCTTCATTCAAAGTACCAGGCTGCCAAGCATGATTGTTCTTTCCCCTGACTCTCTGAACGAGATATATGCCCGTCACCTTGACTGGTATCCAGCCATTGCCAACCCACAGTCTCCTCCTGAATTTGTTGATGGTCTGAAAGACATCATGAAACAGTTTGACCTGATTCTGCTGGACTCCTATGGCGTCTTGTGTCGTGGTAGCACGCCCATCGACGGGGCAGCCGAAGCAATACAGCAACTCAGAGAAAGCAACATCCCATTTTGTGTGGTTTCAAACGATACGCTGACCAACCATTCTGTTGCTGCAGAAAAGTATCAAGCCCGTGGCTTTGACTTCTCAGGAGATGAAGTACTGACCAGCCTTGATATTACCGAGCAGTACCTCAATACGCTGACGAATAAGGGCAATATTGGTGTCATAGCCCCTCTTGAGCATCCGTCGAATCATCTGCTGGAAGGCATGATTCGACTCAATGGTTGCAACGGTGAGATTCCGGGCGAAGTCGATACCTTGTTGTTCCTGACCGGAGCAGGCTGGACGGCTAAAATGCAGGAGAATCTGGCAAACAGTGCCAATGGCCGTCAGTTCAACTTAGTGGTGGGCAATCCTGATATCGGTGCACCTCATGGCGACCATGTCACCGCAACACCCGGCTACTTTCTGGCAGACCTGGTTGAGCAAACAGCTCAGAAAGCCAAGCCAATACTGTTCGGCAAACCAGACAGTTCGATTTTTTCAATGGTGATTAAGCAGCATCAGATTACAGATCCATCCAGAGTATTGATGGTCGGTGATACCCTCTACACGGATATTCTTGGAGGTAATGCCATGGGGTTTAAAACATTACTGCTGCAATGTGGGGTTTACCAGAATGAAGACATAATGAAAGTCATTGCCGATACAGGAATCAGTCCTCACTACATCGCCCCAAGCCTCTGATTTTTTTATATTTCCATCATGGGTATGGTTCAAAAATATACAATAGAACCATACCTGAGGTGAATTTCAGCATGCTGCAATCAGTGGCTTTCCTGCCAGTGCAATCCTATGCATTATTCGTTCTTCACCAGGATAGTCATTAACTGCATAGTGCAGGGTGTATAGATTATTCCACAATGCAACCATACCCTCTTCCCAGGAAAACCGGCAGCAAAAATCAGGTCTGCCAACGTGGGCAAAAAGGTAGTCCAGCAATAGCTTTGATTCTTCAACCGACCACTGGTTAAAACACTCCGTAGCAGTAGCACTGATAAACAAAGAGTCTTCACCATTATCAGGGTTATGGATCACCGCAGGATGAATATTTATCACTTCTGTATTGTTTTTAGGGAGTCTCCCTTTGAACTCCTCTTCATGCTGGGCAGCATGAAGAATATTTCGATTACTGTTCACCACCTTCAGGCTTTTCAGCGTTTGCTGTAATCCGGGAGAGAGTGCTTTAAAAGCCTTATTCAAATCGCAGAAGAGAGTATCACCTCCCTGCCTTGGGAGCTTTTTCGCCATCAGCAAATTGACGTTGGTAGGCTCTGAATCAAAGGCAAAATCCATATGCCATGAACGCCCAATATTTCTTGAGTCATCAGGTCGCTTAATGATTTCTGTAATCTCAGACGAATTACCCAGTGGTTCAAAGTAAGGGTTTTGCAGCACTTTCCCCCATTGACTGGAAAACTCAAGAAACGCCTCTGTGGCTAAATTCTGGTTAGGAAAAAAGAGTACCTTGTATCGGATAAACGCGCTCTGTAACTCTCTGAACGTTTCAGATAAAAGGGGTCTATTTGCATCAATCCCTTCTACCCAGGCACCCAGTGCACCAGAATTAGGAGTGACCCGAATGGTTTTATAGTTAATATCGGTTTGATCCATGCTGCCAATGATTATGCTGACTACGATTTATAACAGCTTAGCCAGCAACATTCATTTGTCGAAACAAGTCTCAAGGCTCTGCACAGATTGAGAACTGTAAAACCACCCAGGGGTTTAGTTTGAACTGTCTTAATAACGCTGAAGCAGCATATTTACCTCATCCTCCAGAGACAGTTCCGAGAAATGATTATTCTCTGTCTGCTTAACCCCCAGATAGGATTTTGCCAATCCGTCTCCCATGGCCTTGAGCAGCACATTATTTTCCCGGAAACAGTCTAATGCTGTAGACAGATCTTCCGGTAAAGCTCTGATAGCTGCTTTTTCACGTTCTTGCTCCGACATACACCCAGGGTCGATACTGCACTCCTCATTCAACCCCATCTTATTTCTCAACCCATCGATCCCTGAAGCAATGATACTACCCAGGGCCAGGTAAGGGTTTGCACTGGCATCCATGGTTTTCAATTCAATATTTGACGGAGCTACCTGCCCTGGCTGACTCGGAATTCTTATCGCTGCTTCCCGGTTATCCCACCCCCAGGCCGTAAAAGCTCCACTCCAGCAGTGCGGAGTAATGCGGCGGAATGAGTTACAGGTTGGTGTAGTCACCGCTGTCAATGCGGGCAGGTGATGAAGAATACCGGCGACAAAATGCTCGGCTTCCGGGGAGAGTTTTCGGGAGTGACCATCAGCAAGAATATTGCTTCCTTCTTGCCATAAACTCAGGTGCAGATGCATACCTGAGCCACACTGGTCCGCAAAAATTTTCGGCAGGAAAGAAGCTGCATAGCCATGCTGACGAGCCATGGCATGCACGGTTTTACGAAAGAAAAGCTGATCATCGGCAGTCTTCAGAGCATCGCCGTAGTCCAGGGACATCTCCAGCTGCCCGGGTCCACTTTCCGCATGGGCGGTTCTAACCTTGATAGTCTGCTTATCAAGGCTTTGGATAATGTCATCAACCAGAGGCTGTAAAACTGAAAACCCGTGGTCGGATGCATAGGTAAAATCCTCCGCAGGTACCCACTCGTCCTCTTTTTCCTCCATCAGGTAGAATTCATATTCAAAGCCCACTTTAATAGACAAGCCAAACTCATCACTTAATTTGCCAATCATTCGCTTCAGAAAATTTCTTGGGCATAACGACCAAGGTTCACCATCTGACTGAACGATATCAGCAATAACCGCAGCATGCCCTTGTGAAGAATCTGATATTTTCAAGGTATTCCAGTCCGGTTGCAGCCAGTTTTCACCAGTCCCTGAAAGCCCTGTATCAGCACAAAGCGCATCACTGATCACTGACAGTGCCTGACAGGCTGCAGTAATGCCGATCCCCATATTCTGAAACGTTCCGAGTGAGTCACGATGAAATGATTTGGCTCGAATCAAGTTCGCATTGTCACACCATAACAAACGGACCAATAAACTTGACTGTTCAGCTAACCGTTCCGCAACAACAGACATAGAAATACCCTTAATCCAAGAAGACAGTGGTTAAGCATTTCTGAGCATAGTCTACGGTAATTAATAAAATAATCCTGTATTGCATTTATCAAACACCCACAAAAAAATAATGCTTCGTCTCGAATAAAATGACCGGATTTAGAAAGCTGCCTGATAATAATCTGCCGCCTATATAAGCTTTTCATAGCTTTTAATAACCTCAGCCAAAGCATAGGCAGAATGGACGATGCTCATCTTGGTGATGCTGTTAACAATACCACCGTGCAATCTAATCCGCCGTGATTAAATAGCGTGCTACTAACAATAAAATAAACAGACACCTCTGGTTGTCAGAAGCAGGTGTCCGCTTTCCTTAGAAGAGAAAGGAGTAAACCATGGCTACTGTTCAGGAAGTTCTCGAAAATATCAAAGGCCGTTTTGACGAGTCTGCTGCGGCCGGTCAGACTCTGACTTTCCAGTTCGACCTAACTGATGACAAGGCTTACTACGCTGCCATTGAAGACGGCGTTCTGGAAATTGCCGAAGGCACCAAAGATGACGCTCATGTTACCCTGATCATGGACAGCGAAACCTTTGTTGGCCTGATGAGCGGAGAACTGGACGGTATGCAGGCATTCATGACTGGTAAACTGCGTACTGAAGGCAACATGATGCTGGCTTCCAAGCTGGGCGAATTTTTCAAGCAGTAATAAAGCCATTGCCTCTTTACCAAGAGGTTTCACGGCTTTAATGAACAGGCTTCTTACCCCGAAGCCTGTTTTGTTTTCAACCACTAACCACCTGCCCCCGATAAATCCTTTTTGCAGGCTGCCATACTGGGTCAACCTGCGCAGTCACTTCCTCTCCCAGATTATTAACACATTGCTGGAGCAACATTTTGGTCTCTTGAACGGCGGTTTTCTGCCAATACGCTTTTAAATGGAAAACCAGCGAATCATCAGACAGGTTAATGATTTCACCAAACTCTTTTTTAATCCGCCGCTTTACTGCCAGAAGTTGCTCAATAGTTGACTGTGAAAGTTGAACCGAATGCACCTTTTTATCTCCTTCCTGACAGCTGATTAGAAAAAATGTTCCCTCTTTGTGCATCACCTCCATTTGATGTCACGGCTGTTCACTCATTATTCAGGGTCGCTCCCAATTAGAAATGTGACCACCATGCCTTTAGGCCCTGTGGGTCCGGCGCCGTTCACCTTGCATGAGTGTTTGTGTTATCAAGTGGTCGCATAGCTATGAGAACGCCCCCGACAACCAATACATCAAACTATCACAAGCTAACCGAGCTCCAAGCCTGAGAGAATGCAAAAGGGATAGAGCTGTTTAAGCATAATCAATGCCACTCTGGCCATCGCAGGCTTTATTAAAATAATCAGAGGTCGTTATCATTGCTGCCAGAAAAAAGAGTAGCAACCATGTTGAATAAGAGCGCATTTCACTGTCTTATATAGACTACACTATTGTTTATTACTGCCAGATATCCATTGCAAAAGGAATGCACATGTCATCAAAGCCTGACAACCAACCTTCTGAGCCAGCCATGGAAGGCTATGGATCATTAGAGAAAGGCCTTGCTGGAGACTACCAGCTCTCTATCAGTAATCTGCTCAGCGAGTCCTGGGAAAAAACCCATGGAGCCAAATGGACTATCCATTTAGCCATGGGAATCTACTTTGGTATTTATATACTGTTAATACTTGCCGTCGCCATGGCCGCTCTTGTCTTGCCAGAAAGTGGTGTACTGGAAATTATTATTGAGTTAACCATGCTGGCCATCACTATGCCTCTGTGGGCTGGTATTTACATGATTGGGGTCCGGCGAGCCGTCAGTGCTCCCATTAGAGCTGGACAGACGCTTGACTACTTCAGTAAAACGCTGCCGCTATTCGGTCTTTACCTGCTGATGCTTATTCTGATATTGGTTGGCTTTTTATTACTGATCATCCCTGGGATCTATCTGTCAGTGGCCTATATGTTGGCAATTCCTCTCATGGTGGATAGGAACCTGGGCATTTGGGAAGCGCTTGAGACCTCTCGAAAAGCCATCAACAAACGCTGGTTTACCATTTTCGGTCTGACACTGGTGATTATGCTTATTAATTTAGTCGCAATGATTCCACTGGGTCTCGGCCTGATCTGGACAATCCCTATGTCTACGATTGCCTTCGGAGTACTTTACCGAAATATCTTTGGGTGCAGTCAGCAGACAATTTCCGGCAACTTATAATTCCTGCCAGTCCAGCAGGTTCAGCTCTCTAAAACCTGCTATTTAAACCCTCTAACCTCTGGCCAGAACTTTTTCTGGCCTCGTTTATCTCCATTGATCCAACTCAACGCTCTTGCATCACTTCTGCATAAAATGACGTTGTATAAGGCCTGTTGACATAAGCTTGTCGCACTCAGTGGCACGTAAAGCCTACGTTAAAAACAATAAATTATCTCTGTGTCCCTTTCAGTAGGGCGGTATAAGAACGATGAAGTCAGTGTCTATAAATCCAGACCGCCTGCTCAATAACCTTTACGAGCTTAGAAAGTTCGGACAATACAAAACCGGAGTCGTTCGACAGATGTACTCCAAGGCTGACATGGACTCCAGATACTGGTTGCGGGAGAAAATGACCAGTGCTGGCCTGAGTGCCCAGATTGATGGCCTTGGAAACGTTATTGGTTATTCAAAAAAGTCTGCCCGAACCTTATTAATAGGTTCCCACACCGACACTCAGCCCATTGGAGGCTGGCTGGATGGTGCCTATGGCGTTATCTGTGCACTTGAGGTCTACAGCGCTCTCGCGGAGAACCCGGATACCGCACACTTGTCAATAGATATTGCATCCTGGGCTGATGAAGAGAATACCTTCCATGATTTTCTTGGCTGCAAAGGGTTTCTGGGGCAATTACAGCCGCAGGTGATCAATACCGCAATTCGAGCTGATGGTTTCCGTCTGGAAGATGCTTTAAAGGCAGTCAGTCTGGATGGCAACAGTGAGCAATATGACCCTGAACGCTACCTTGCCTACCTCAGTATTCATATTGAACAAGGCCCCAGACTTGATATCTCACAAAAGCAGGTAGGGATCGTTAACCAGATATCCGGTTGTCGTGAGTTTGAAATTTCATTCTTCGGCGAAAGTAACCACGCAGGTTCAACTCCAATGGCCATGCGAAGGGATGCCGGTATGGCCATGATGGAGTTTGCCACCATTCTCAATCGCCGATTCCGCCAGACTGGGACGAAACAATCAGTCTGGACCATTGGGCATGCTGAATTTGATCCCGGAGCTGTCTCGGTTATTCCCGGTAAAGCCATTATGACGCTCCAGTTCAGAGACCCTTCACCAGCTCAGCTGGACCGGATGGAACAGGCATTATGGCAAATGGCAAAAGCCCTGCAGAAAGATTTGAAAGTTGAAATACAGATTGAAAAAGAAACGGATATCGCGCCTGTTCGTCTGGATGGAAAAGTGCAGGAAGTACTTTGTCATATAGCCCAGCAGCACTGCCCAAACAACTGGCAGGTCATGTCCAGCGGCGCAATACACGACACCGGAATTTTTTCTCATGTCATGCCGTCAGGGATGCTGCTGGTTCCCAGTATTGGGGGGATCAGCCACAGTTTTGATGAAGACACCAGCGAAGAGGATTTGATCATCGGGTGTGAAGTGCTCGCCAATGCAGCAGCTGAGATTGTCAGGCAGGCTTCCTGAAGCCAACCTGATTGATCTGCATCAATCATTTTTTCTGACTACCCCTTAACCTAACGAGATACAGATCTTTTATAAAACAACCAATAAAAAGGAATAGGTTATGTATCTCGACACAGTCGTCATTGCAGGGGTCCTAGTAGTTGTAGCAACAGTCATTGTTGCGGGTGGTGTTGCCGGATTCATCATCAGGGATGCAAGAAGAAAGCGCTAATAGAGTTTTTTTGGCCTGAGTTAAGTTTGTATTAGGCCTTTTCCTTTTTACCCAGAGCAATATTCAGTGCCAGTATAATGGCAATCCCCACCCACTCATCTTAAGGCACGACGACAGCATGCATCGAAAGCAGAGCCCAGAACAGTAACAGCGGTCCTTTTCAATTTTACCAAAGTCATTGCCCCTGCCTGGCCAACATATTCTGTAAGGTGAAACTGATTTGCCAGAGCAAGAGCTGACATAATCATCGCTTTCTCAGCCCCCCCAAAATTACCTAAAAGTGAGCCATCCATTTTAGGTTCAGAGCCGTTGCCAAGGGTGGTCACAAAATCAGGGTCTGACTGTATTCTGTCAACAGCTTCCGCTTTCGTCATGTTATGCTGGTTCATTGCGGTACTCACCAATAAATTAAAAAGCGCTGCCGTGTCCCCTTTGTTCAGCATAATGACAACTGTAGAAGCCACGCTGTATGACCCTACAACAACCAAACCAATACCAAATCCCCATTGTGCAACTTGCATGCCAAGCCGCTGAATTTGGTACTTTTCTGGATACTTTTCAATCAGGGTAGGGTTAACAAAAAAACTGTCTTCATCGGGTAAGTTCTGCTGAGCCTCATAACGATGCTGAGACAGTAGATCAAAGAAAAATGGAGGCATTGCCCCAAGAAGAGAGGAAGTCTTTTTAACTACAACAACCTTCGCCCTCTCATAAAAACCCTCAATATCATTCGCTACTTCATCAACTGCCTGTATCATGAATCTTTGGTATTCTTTTCCATTTTCCTCACCTGGTGCTAGGGCAACCTGGTATGGTCTAAGCTTAATTCCGACCAAGTCAGCCAAATTATCATCAAATTTACCCATGTATTTTTTCAATTCTTTCAGATCACTTCTTAATTCTGAAGTAATGTCTGCATTGATCAATTTATTAATAGTTCTAAAAATAAGTTTCTTGGAGAAAAGCTCTATTTCCACATTATTTTGAACCTCAATCTCCTTTTCTTTAGAAAGCTTTCCTTCAGTATCGGTCTTAACGGTTACTGTTTTCGATAAATACCCTCCTGTATCTTTCCACCCACTGCCCGAGAATGAAAAGCGGTTTCTGAGACAACAGCCTTCAGACGCTACACTGGGAGTACTCATTATTAGAAATCCTATTTGATACTCAGGAGCCCTGACCCGGCATACAAGACTGATAGCTACGCTTCTGAGCAATCAAGATAGCACGGCCTCAGGTCAGGAAAGCACTTATTTAAGGGCCGACGTTGTAAATGTAAAAAACATATTCTTTAACTTACCTTTATAATTCACAGTACTATTCCAGAAAATTGCAGGGCTGTTATTACAATGCAGAAAAAAATTCCAACCAATTTGATCACGGGGTTTCTGGGCTCCGGAAAAACCACTGCCATTCTCCACCTTCTCAAGCAGAAACCCGAAAATGAGACTTGGGCTGTACTGGTTAACGAGTTTGGTGAAATCGGTATCGATGGCGCTCTTCTACAGGGATCCTCTGCGCGCAATGATGTTGTAGTGCGAGAAGTGCCCGGTGGCTGTATGTGCTGTGTGGCAGGGCTACCCATGCAGATTGGTCTCAATATGCTGATTGCCCGCAGCAAGCCGGACCGCCTGTTGATTGAGCCAACAGGGCTGGGACATCCACAGGAAATTATCAACACACTTCAAGGGGAATATTATCAGGAGATTTTAAGCCTGGAAGCCAGTATCTGCCTTGTGGATCCGCGAAACCTTGACGATGCCCGACACCTTGAAAATGACAATTTCCGGGATCAGATTCATCTGGCCGATGTTTTAGTAGCCAATAAAACAGACTTGTCCTGCGAAGATGACCGAAAACATTTTGAGCTGTTTGCAGACCAATTGCCACAGCCTAAGCCTGTCACTGCCTGGGTCAAGCAGGGTGAGTTATCAGTGGAATGGCTGAATCTTCCCCACAGTGATCGTGTAGCCGTTAATCCTAAAGCTCATCATGCTCACAAAAGCCCTCATCAAGACCCCACTGAACCCGTGGAACTCAAACTGCCTGAAGGTCAGCTGTTTCTCCGCAAGGAGAACAAAGGCCAGAATCATTTCAGCTGCGGCTGGCTGTTTTCTGAAAGTGCATCATTCTCATTTGACCGTCTGTTCTCATTGATCCACGCTCAAACTGCCCAGCGGCTGAAGGCGGTAGCAAAAACCGATCAGGGCGTAAGAGGATTTAATATGCAGGATGGGGTTGTCAGTATTATTGAAATTGAAGAAAGCCCGGACAGTCGGCTGGAGATCATCAGCAATGCACCCATGGACTGGGATGAGTTTGAAGCTCAATTACAGAACACCATCATATACCAACCGGCAGCTTAAGCCGGTTTGTTTTTATTCCCGGATCATCTTGGTTATTTCAGCAAATATTTTATCCTGAAACCTACTGTCATCTGACCACTGCTTCCATGCATCAGGATACTCCAGTCGGGAAAAAGGAACATCCCGATAGAGCTGCTTTAGAACCCCCTGCCACTGCTGCAGGTAATATTCTCCCTTACCCTGCATTGAGCCCTCAGACATGTGTTCGCGAGACCAGAAAGATGAGCCATATAGGCTTAACAGCATGGGCGATAATAGTTCACCACGATCAACCAGTGGTTTATGCCCCTCTGTCATATCGCTGCAGGAAAGAAAAACCAGTAGAGGTTTAGCTGATATGACTGACTCACAGAGTTTCTGATGATGCGTCAGGATTTGATCGATCGGAACATCGTGAAAAAACCAGGGCATCATACAGTTCTGCCAGAATTTCCCCACAAAAATAACAATCCGCTCAGGCGCTTCAATCAACTGTTCACTCAACGTCATCCACTGCCCGGAAGTATCTACGGTTGGGTCACTCAAGTGCTGCTGAAATATATTTTCACCGGAAAGGTAAGCCCTTTGCTCGAAAAGGCTCTTGCGCATCATATTGATCGCCCAGGTCTCGATGGGATTTGACCGGTCATATTCATCGTACAGTGAAACCAACTTACCTATAGACTCCAGCTTCTTAGCCAGAGCCTTACCCAACGTTGATTTACCGGTTCCGTGAGTCCCTTCAATCAGAATCAGTTGCATTCTGCTACCTTGTATGCACGACTTCAGCGTGGAGAGCTGACCATGAAATAGACTCAGCTATTTATCTTCCTGCTGACAGCCGGTATTGTTGTTATTTGTAATACAAAAGCATCTGACTCAGTGTCCTACCATGATAACGGGATATCAATAGCAATGGACGATATTAACTGGCGGTCTCACTGGGAGAGCAATAACATTGGCTTCCATCTTGATCAGGCCAACCCCATGCTCATCAAACACTGGCCAAAAATAAGGGCAATGCCAAAGGATATGGTGTTCGTTCCACTGTGCGGTAAAAGCCTTGATATGGCTGAGCTCCATAAACAGGGACACTTTGTTCTCGGTTCCGAGTTGAGCGAAATTGCTGTGGATGCTTTTTTTACAGAACAGAATCTTGATCATACCAGGCATAATGCTGGAGAGCATGAATACTGGTCCGGCGATCGACTCGCTATCATTCAGGGCGATTATTTCACTCTTGCAGAAGACAGTGTACCTGCCAGATTTGTTTATGACCGGGCCGCTCTGATTGCACTCCCACCAGACATGCAAAAACCTTACATAGAGCAGCTGCTGCACATTGCACCGGATATTGAGCAAATCCTGCTGATCACTGTTGAGTATGACGATACCGCAGCAGCACCTCCTCCATTCAGTATTCCACCTGCTCGTGTCAAGGAGCTCTATGGTGAATATTTCGAGATTGACCTGCTTGAAACACGGGATACAAAACCCTCGCCGCGTAAGCAAGCCCAAGGCTTGAAAGTCATTACAGAGCACGTGTTCAAGCTTGACCGGAAGTAGCCTTTAGCCAGAAAAACTCCTGACTTCTGAATACCAATCCCTTCTCCTGCCTGATATCATCAGGCAGGTTTGACTCATCGTCCAACCACTTCAGGTACTTTCAGCCCTCTGCCTCACCTTAAGAGAGCCGAGGGTGCACTGAGCACGCAACGAAACGTCAACAGACCTACCCAACCTGTAATTTTTATAGTCGACACACACCATGATCAGGAAGCTGGTTTCATACATTCTTAAAACAGTGGCCGCATACACCATCGTCGGCTTTGTTGCTGTGCCTCCACTTCTACACACTGGCATTATTCTGTTTGGAAATCAGCTGCTCACTAAAGAGGTGAAACTCGGAGCGGTTTATTTCAATCCCCTGACACTGAACCTGACCCTGATTGCCGTTGATATTCAGGACACATTAAAACTGGCTTCCACTTCGGTAGACCTCTCCTGGAAAGACTTGAAGCGAGCTATAGTTCCTGAAGGAAATATTCGTGAAGTAAGGCTGGATAAAATTCTGATCGAAAGCCCGGAAAGTCAGTTCGCGCTTAATGAGGATGGACAACATAGTTTTGCGAGGCTACTGAAAGACTCTGACGAAGAAGAGACATCAAAAGAGACTTTGGAACCATCTTCAGAAACCTCTTTGCAATTTACTGTTAATCAGGTTGCTATTGAACATGGCAAGTTCCGATTCACCGATCATCAGTTTACTAATGACGGCCTTCCACTCTTTTTAAATATTGACCAGCTCAATATATATGGGACAGCACTCGGCTGGCCTGCAGCTCATTCAGAGATCAATTTCAGCACCCGGTTAAATAAAGGCGCTGAAATACACAGTCAGATTACATTAGATTTGTCAGAACACCTCTCTGAAACTACTGCCTCTGCATCCATTCAACTAAACCAAATAAATCTGACCGATTTCCAACCCATTGTTAACCGCTTTACCTATATAGATCTGATGAGTGGCACCTTCAATACTCAGGCGACCGTTAACTGGCAACAAGAATCCGGATTACAGGTCATTAGTGATATCACCATCGACCAGCTGCAACTCGACGATGTTCGTACTGGAGACACCTTTGCGAGTTGGCTGCAACTGCAGCTAAACCAGCTCAGCTATCAACAACAGAGTAACCGTCTAAACATCGATCAGCTACAGCTAGCTGCCCCGACAGCAGTCGTTGCCGTGGATGAGAAACTGCAAGTCAATCTGGCCAGCCTGATTAAATCGGTAAACGAGAGCGAGGAGAACAATAAAAAAGAGACAACCAATAACGCACTTTCTGAAAATACAGTCCCTGAGTTCAGCCTTGCGATCAACAGGCTGACGATTGAAAACGGAGCGATGGACTTCTCGGACCGCTCTTTCCAACCAGGATTTGCCACACCGATTGTAAACCTGAACGGTGAAGTCGATGGCTTTGACACCCAAAGCCAGAAACCGGCAACCATCAAAATCGATGGACGTGTTGATCGTTACGCACCAGTCACCATAAGAGGTGCCATCAACCCATCTTCGCCTATGGATATGGCTGATCTGGCAATGTCGTTTACCAATGTAGAACTGACAACATTAACACCGTACTCCGGTCGTTTTGCTGGCTATACCATTCGCAAGGGACGACTGCATCTGGATCTGAACTACCAGATCAAAGATCACCAGCTTTTTGCCACTAACCAGATGCTGCTGGACAAATTACTGCTCGGTAGCCGGGTAAACAGCAATGAAGCAGTAGATCTTCCCATTCGCCTTGCCCTGGCACTGCTTAAAGACAGAAATGGACAAATTGATATCACCCTGCCGGTTTCCGGTGATCTTGACAATCCGGAGTTTGAATTAGGCCCAGTCATCCGCACAGCCCTGTTTAACCTGATTACCAACATTATTTCTGCACCATTTGATCTACTGGCTTCTCTGGTTGGTGGTGATGCTGAAGAGATGAAGTTTGTGAACTTTGAACCGGGAAATTTCAATATCAACCGCTCAGAACAAATTGAGTCTCTGGATAAGCTGGCGAAAGCTCTGCGGGATAGACCGGGTTTGCAACTGGAAGTATCCGGTAAAACCGCAAAGGATTCAGACTGGCCTATGGTGGCAAAATCACTGTTGGATAAAGAACTCACTCGCCAATGGGCAAGAGAGCTCCATGAACAGAAAAAGCCGGTTCCCGAGAAACTGGTCTTATCCACTATGGATGACGAGACCCGCTTACGTTTGCTGCAGCAAATAGTAGAGAACATGAGCTCCACTGAAACTCTGGATATTGATGTTCAGGACTCAACAACAGATGTGGTAACCAGACAACTGCTGACACAATGGCCATTTAACGAACATGCCATGCGACAACTGGCTATAGATAGAGCCCGGGAGATCAAGGATTATCTGATTGATGAGGGTGGACTCGAGCCAGAAAGGATATTCCTTCTGAATGTTCAAAGCCTGGCGGAAGGCTCTGCAGAAAAACCATCAACTGAGTTACAACTAAACGCGGGCTAACGATGCTGTATACGTCTGAGAAAGAAAAAATGCTGGCAGGTATGCCTTATGATGCCTGGGAGTCAGAACTGCTGGCAGACCGCATGCGGGCAAAAAGTCTGTGCGCCCGATTCAATATGGCTGACCCTACAGACCTCGATGGCAGAATGGCCATTCTCAGAGATCTGTTATCCTTCAAGGATACTGCCCATATGGAGCCGAACTTCTTTTGTGATTACGGTTACAACATTGAGATAGGCTGCAACTTTTACTCCAACCACAACCTGACGATTGTTGACGTCTGTAAAGTCACTATCGGGGATAATGTTCTGATAGCTCCCCATGTCATGATCTCAACCGGCACCCACCCAATAGACCCTGTTGAACGCCAGATAACCGAGTACGGCTCCCCCATCACCATTGGTAACAATGTCTGGATTGGCGGTAATGCATCCATTCTGCCCGGTGTCACCATTGGGGATAACTGTGTGATTGGCGCGGGCAGTGTGGTCAACAAAGACATTCCTGCCAATAGTGTTGCCGTCGGCAACCCCTGCCGCGTCATTCGGACAATCAACGCTCACTAATCATTTTTATCCAACAGCATCAATCTACTGCTCTTTTTTGCACTTCAGCGCCTAAACTGAAGCAGTGATTGATGTTTTTTTCGGAGTCACCCAATGTTCAGAAACGCCTTCTGGGTATTGTTGTTTATTTCCTTTCACTGTCTGGCAGAAAATGCTGTTACTCAACCACCGTCACCTACGGAACTGGTTGCTTCACAGACTGCGGTAATCAACGATATTGAAGCTACCAGTAAACGGGTGGTTCAGATGGAAGCCACCTGGGAGAAAACCACCTCTGAAATGACCCGTGACTTAATTCAGCAACAGGTCGTTTCTGATATTCGCACCACGACCCGACTGGTTAATCATTTTCTGGATCAGGTGAAGGTTATTAATACCCCTGAAGCTATTAAGCTAGGTGAGGAGGTGGTGAATGCGGAAAACCGCTTTTTTGAAGCCCGGCTTACTCCCGCCTCATCTGACCTTCGTAAGCTGTTTGAACAATATGAGAAGGCCAGTGCCGATGAGCAGTTACTGGTGTTGTTCAACATCAATGACTTCTACGCCTATATAAACTGGCTGCAGAATGAACGGCTGGACAACCTGAATTTACTGAAAAGCTGGAAGGTTGATACTGCCGCCGCGCAACAGGAGCTTGATCAGGAGATAACTCTCTATGCCGAGTTCATGGCGACTTATCTGCGCAATAATACCCGCCAGAAAGAGTTGTTACAGACAGAGCTGAAGTCCCTTCCTGCGGATGCCCGAAGCTCTCTGGAAAGCAAGATTGCCACTCAGGATCGCCTGGTACGCAGTGCCGTCGCCAACTTGAAACAGATCGTGATCATGATGGAAGAGCAGGGGCTGCCGGTAGAGCAGTACAATGAATTAATCTTTAAAACCACAGGAAATCTGGCAGAAGCAGTCGTTAACTTCGACACATTGCGTACAGTCATTGTCGGACTCTGGGATGACCTCATTCGATGGTTCAAGTCCAATATGGGAGGCATGCTTTCACGCCTTTTCCTCTTTGCCGCCTTGATGGCTGGAGCTATATTGTTAGCTCGTCTGGTTCGCCGAGGCATCTCCCGGGCAGTCACTCATAAAAAAGCTCGCTTCAGCACACTGGTTCAGGAGTTCTTTATTAATGTCGGTGGAAACCTGGTCATAATATTCGGCTTTCTGTTTGCCCTGGCACAGGTAGGGTTGGACTTAACGCCAGTACTAACCGGTCTGGGTGTCGCAGGTATCGTTATCGGTTTTGCCCTGCAGGATACCCTGTCCAACTTTGCATCAGGAATGATGATCCTGATTTACCGTCCCTTTGATGTGGGTGACTTTGTGGAGGCCGGCGGTGTTGCCGGTAAAGTTGGCAAGATGAGCCTGGTAAACACCACAATTCGCACTTTCGACAACCAGGTCTTTATGGTGCCCAATGCCAAAATCTGGGGAGAAACTATCAAGAACATCACCTCGGAACGTATCCGCCGGGTCGATATGGTCTTTGGGGTTGCTTATGGAGACAATGTTGAACTGGTGGAGAGAATTCTTGAAGAGATTGTTTCCAACCACCCGAAAATACTGAAAACACCAGAGCACATTATTCGTCTGCATGTTCTCAACGAGTCATCCGTAGACTTTGTTGTTCGTCCCTGGGTTAAAACAGACGACTACTGGGATGTATACTGGGACATCACCCGTGAAGTAAAAGTCCGGTTTGATCGAGAAGGTATTACCATTCCATTTCCACAACGGGAACTTCACTTTTATACCAAAGCACCAGCAGAACTGCCGGGTGAGCGGGTAACGATTCAACGTTCGGATATTGGACTGCGTACAGTGGGCGAAGGAGAAGACGGGCGCGCCTGAAGATGCCTTAGAACCACGAAGAGTACAAAAGAGCCGATTAATGTTCCTCAGTAACCACTCCCTGCTTTATCCCGACTTCTGAATCCATTCAGTCGTGCAAAATCGGTACTTCCACCATCCATAGTGGAAGTACCAAGAAAGCCTTTTTCACAAACTCTGTAAGCTCCGTGATTCCAAAAGTCTTACTTATTTTCACAGCACTTCTTGTGTTTTTTACCGCTACCGCATGGGCACAGGTCATTACGACCAATCTTGGTAACCCTCACCGTCGCAGGCTTTTCAATGGCCTTCTGCCAGATTCCACGAATATCATGGCACATCACCGCCATTTCTCTGGCGACCGCAGGCATAGCCTGGAGCATCTTATTGACATCGGGGCCGTCTTTTTTCTTAGCCTTTTCCAGCAGACTATCTGCACGACTCCAGACGTTCAGTAGTAACATACAGCTGGACCAGGACTCTTCCATTGGCTGAACTCTCGGATGCTTCAATACCTGCGTCCAAACGTCCATCAGCAGCTCACTGCCCTGCCCATAGCCCATAGCCCACTCCTGAAGGCGGGAAAATTCCGAGGAGTACACATCCTCAGCCCGGCACTCTTCAGGAAGTACTTCAAAACCGCCACTAATGGTTTTACGGGTCTTATCCAGCAGGTTAAAGAGGATGTGACGGATATCATTTTCCTGCTGAACTGACTCGAAAGTTGGTGTCTTGGTCGCCAGGGCCAAAGTCATCCAACGATCCGGTGGTACATTCACAGGAGAGTTGGCAATGGCAAACATCAGACCTTTGATGGCCGTTAGTGTCATAACCTGACCACTTTTCCCGACAGGGCATGACGCCAGATAGGCAGATAACACTTTTTCCTGCTGCTGATCAAATGCACAATTGGCCAGGGATGCTTTTGTGGAACTATCGCTCAACTCAATCTCCTCTCTCCATTTCTGGACAGATACTAAAAAAGGCGCAGATCATCTCATCATCATCAGTGTCCATCAATATGCCCAGCTATCAAAACCCATCGGTATATACCTATAAAACAATTTCTCAGCGGGTTCGCTCTGTTTAACCATACAGTATGTGGGACTTTCCATGTCAGTAACTCCTGACTTGCAGATGAAAACCGTGATTTCCCGTGAAGATTTACGTTTTGTCAATATTGCAGAACACTTCACTTTAGTGGATCATAGCTGCCAACAAACACTATATATAGTGCTCACCAAACAAGCAAACCACTACCTGTAGATATTTTGCCCATAAAGGTTCTATATCTAATTATTCTATTTGTCCGGAGACCCACCATGACTGAGATCATCAAACGCGATGGCTCACGCCAGCCTTTTGATGCGCCGCGCATCGTAAAAGCCGTTGCCAGCGCCCTGAATGATGCTCAGATCAAAGACAATGACTTTGCTGAGTATGTCGCTAAAAAAGTGGCCAATACGGTGGCTGGTCAGGAAACGGTGGACATCTACGACATTCAGAATCAGGTGGAAGACCTGCTGATGAGCAGCGAGTACCACAACGCGGCTCGCAAATACATTGAGTTCAGGCAGACCCGTGATATCGAGCGGGAGTCCCGTAATGCCATGGGTAGGGATATTCTCAGCATTATCAATCAGGATAATGAAGAGATCATGAACGAAAACGCGAACAAAGACAGTCAGGTTATCCCGACACAGCGGGATTTACTGGCTGGCGTTGTCGCCAAACACTACGCCAAACAACATATTCTGCCAGCCCATATTACTGCAGCTCATGAGCGGGGTGAGATTCACTACCACGACCTGGACTATGCACCATTTTTCCCCATGTTCAACTGTATGTTGATCGATATTGAAGGGATGATGAACAACGGTTTTCGTATGGGTAATGCGGAGATTGAAAAACCAAAGTCGATCACCACGGCTGCAGCCATCACCGCCCAAATCATTGCCCAGGTGTCCAGCCATATCTATGGTGGCACCAGTATCAACGAGATTGACCGTATTCACTCACCTTATGTTCGCAAGACCTTCGACAAGCATCTAAAGCAGGGCATACGCTGGATTGGCGATGAAGACAAAGCCCGTGAATACGCCATGGAGATGACTGAGAAGGACTGCTACGACGCTTACCAGGCTTTAGAGTATGAGGTGAATACCCTGCATACTGCCAATGGTCAGACACCGTTTGTCACCTTTGGTTTTGGCCTGGGAACCAGCTGGGAAGAGCGCCTGGTGCAGAAGTCCATTCTGAAAAACCGGATTCGTGGCCTGGGTAGAAACTGCAAGACACCTGTCTTTCCAAAGCTGGTATTCGCCATAAAAAAAGGGGTGAACTTCAGCGCTGAAGATCCGAACTACGACATCAAGCAACTGGCGCTTGAGTGTGCCAGTAAGCGCATGTATCCGGATATTCTCAATTATGACAAGCTGGTTGAAGTGACTGGCAGCTTTAAAACCCCCATGGGATGTCGTTCATTCCTGGGCGCTTATGAAGAAGATGGCAAGCTGATTCATGATGGCCGAAATAACCTGGGCGTCGTCTCTCTCAACCTGCCTCGTATTGCCATTGAAAGTGAGGGTTGTGAAGAAACCTTCTATAAACTACTGGAAAAACGACTGAAGCTGGCCAGAGAAGCACTGATGACCCGCATCCAGCGCCTGGATAATGTTCATGCCCGGGTAGCCCCTATTCTCTATGTAGAAGGTGCCTGTGGTGTTCGCCTGAAGCCGGATGACAAGGTCAGCGAGATCTTTAAAAATGGTCGTGCCTCCATCTCCCTGGGCTACATTGGGATTCACGAAACCATTAATGCGCTATACGGCAACAAGACTGGTTCAGGTGATCTCTATGACAACGAAGAGCTCCGTCAGAAAGGGGTTGCCATCGTTGAAACCCTGCGCGCAGCAGTCAATGAGTGGAAAGAAGAAACTGGTTACGGCTTCAGCCTTTACTCAACCCCAAGTGAAAGTCTGTGTGACCGTTTCTGCCGACTAGACAGAAAGAGGTTTGGCGTCATTGAAGGTGTGACCGAAAAAGGGTACTACACCAACTCTTTCCATCTGGATGTGGAAAAGAAGGTAAACCCATACGACAAGGTCGACTTTGAGCAGGTATACCCCAAGCATGCCAGTGGTGGCTTCATCTGCTACGGCGAATACCCGAACATGGTCAACAACCTGAAGGCACTGGAAAACGTTTGGGACTACACCTACGACAAGGTTCCCTACTACGGCACAAATACACCGAACGACTCCTGTTACAGCTGTGGTTACGAAGGTGAGTTCAACGCCACCAGCCGTGGTTTTGAGTGTCCGCAGTGTAAGAACAGGGACTCTGATAAGATGTCAGTAACCCGTCGTGTCTGTGGTTACCTGGGTCAACCTAACAGCCGACCTTTTATCAAAGGTAAGCAGGAAGAAGTAGTTCGTCGGGTTAAACATCTCTAATACCAGTGTAAAAGACTTCACCACAAAGACACAAAGCGAACCTCGTTCCCACGCAGAGCATGGGAACGAGGAATAAAGCGTTATCTTTAACTCTGTGCCTCTTGTGCCCTAAGGGTATTGTGGTACGAAAAAATCATCTCATGAGACTTCATAACCACCTGTTCGTCGCTCCAACAGGCACCATGGAAATGACAAGAGCATGAACTACCTCCAGTACTACCCAATCGATGTGGTCAATGGTGAAGGCACCCGCTGTACTTTATTTGTCAGTGGTTGTGAGCACTTCTGCAAAGGCTGCCATAACGCCACCACCTGGGATGCCACCAAAGGCACCCCTTTTGACCAGACCATGGAAGACCGGATTATTGAAGACCTGGGAGATTCCCGTATCAAACGGGATGGACTGTCACTGTCTGGTGGAGACCCACTTTTTCCAGGCAACCTGACCGGCATGCTGAAACTGGTGAAGCGGGTAAAAGCCGAGTACCCGGAAAAAAATATCTGGCTCTGGACCGGTTACACACTGGAAGAACTCAGCAAAGCCCAACAAGCCGTTGTGCAATACATCGATGTGCTGGTTGATGGGCGTTTTGAACTGGACAAAAGGGATCTGTCACTGCCCTGGCGGGGCAGCAGCAACCAGCGGGTTATTCGAATGGCTCATCATCAGCAAGAGCGAACCCAAAGATAACGGTAACGCCCCCTGACAATAATGGCCTGCACTCGCTAATACCTGTTGATATGACATTCACAGCAGGGATTAACCTCGATCTGAAGGCCGTCTCACGTTATTTCCCTGATACCCAATTAACTTGCCTTGAATTAATTGCTTGTGCGCTTCTGGCATTACTTTACTTGATACACCGCCACCAACGGCAAATGGAGCATCTTTGTTTTTCAAGGATACAGGAGTCTGCCATCCTAAAACCTGCCAGCCATCAGCGATCAGCTTGTCGAGATAGTCCAAACTGACTTTCAGCTCCTGATCAGTTACTGCCTTCTTCATATTAAAACTTGTGTATTTCATCGTGGATAGCGGTGCAATTCGCACTCTGTGCTGGAGATGCTGGAATCGTCCACCATCACGTTGCAACCACTCCATCTCTTTCATAACCTCAGCCTGATTAGAACCACTGATACCAGTTTTCCATTGTTTGTTGTTATAGCAATTAATGACGGCCATAGTCTGACCATGGTTGGCGGAATAGGTAACGGCTATACCGGGTAGTTCAGGGTGGGATTTCAGTATTTCATCTGCCCTGAAAAGAATTTTTCCCGCCTGATCCCTTGAACTCAGCTGTTTATAGTCCATACAGAAGGGTTCAAGCTTTAGCCGCTTTAGTTGGCCTTGCGGATTGGAGATGGAAACTGAGGTTACCTCAGACGACATCAAGTCTATCTTTCTTTTGCTTAACTTTTTTTGTAAAACAGGAACTAATGAGGAGTTCGGATGCTTATTGATATAATTCTGTGCATCCGTTAAAGAAATTCTTCTCATCTTGCCTGAGAAGCTGAAAATTGCCCCCACTGCAGCACGAAAACCAATTTTATTGTAGTGGTATTGTATATTCCTGGCCCAGCTGAGCTGAATTAAGTCGGGAGTAGCCATTCTTTTCATTCCCTGATCAATTACTTATTGTTAATCTTTTCTTCCTGCTTTCTTTGACTCTTTAAAGAGTATTTTGTTCCATATTCTATGAAAAAGATGATAAGTCATAGCCTCAGCTATGACCCAGAGATTGCTTCTTATCCAAACGCCAACCAGATACCCACCCCCATCATCAAAGAGCCGGCAATTCGATTCATCACCCGAACATTACCGCTTTTCTGCAGAAAGTGTCGCAGCGTTCTTCCTCCTGCCGCATAAATATTCAGACAGATAAACTCAATAATCAGAATAATGGAAACCAGAATTATCAGCTGTGGAATAACTGGCAGATCGGCAGAAATAAAGGGCGGTAGCAATGAGATACAGAATGCCCATCCTTTAGGGTTAGCAACAGCAGTTACAAACCCCTGAACCATCAATTCTCTGGCCCCTGTCTCCTTTGGCTGAAGCCCCTCCTGCGGAATGGCCATTTTCCCTTTGGAAAGCCACATCTGAAATCCCAGGTAAAACAGATAGACACCGCCCACCCATTTGAACACCGTGAATACCGTTGGGTAGTTCAACATCACGGCAGCCACACCGACAACGGCAAGAACAGAGATCAGCCCAACACCTAGAAGCTCACCCAGCATCATCCACAATGCTCGACGAACTCCTATGGTCATACCTAACGTCATGGCCAGTGTCATACACATGCCAGGTGTTGCAGAAACAAAGAAAAATGTGGGAACAAACAGAGCCAGCAGAGATGAACTGACCATATCAACTCAATTCCAGAAAATGGTTAAAACATTTAAAAATTATGACCAGGGGTATTCATATTTAGATATATGACCATCCTCTGGCACCCACTATTGAATACCTATCGCCTCAGAATAGCTATCCATCGTCCGATATTTAGCAGGCTGGCAAGCGCAGCAGCAACATAGGTCATTGCAGCCGCTTTAAGGACTTTTCTCGCCCCCGGAATATCATCTCTGGAAAGATACCCTTCCTCCAGAATCGGCAGCGCCTTATTAAAACTGGCATCCATCTCAACTGGCAGGTTCATCAATTGCACCCAGAGTGACGCAATCATGCCCGACGCACCCAATAATAAAGTAATCAAGGTACTCTGGGGCAAACGGGTTAATAAGAAAATAAAAGGAGTAACCATCAAGGCCATGACGCTGAATCGTTCAATCATCATGGCCATTTTTATCCGTTTCTGGCGGCGCATAAACCCGGGATGCTCTTCCTGATGTTGCAGGGCATGGCTGACTTCATGGGTAGCAACAGCTACCGCTGCAACAGTCTTCCCCTGATAGTGGGAAGAGGAGAGTGAAACCACCCGGTTTTCCGGGTCATAATAGTCCTCACCCTCCCGGCCTTCACGAACGGACACACCATCCAGTTGGAACCTCTCAACCAGGTGCTGAGCAAGCTCGCCGCCGGTTCCCTGAAGATCCGGTCGGTCTCTGCCATATTTACGAAGCGTTTGCCTGACCCAGAACTGAGGTCCAAAAACCAGAACCAGAATCGCCAGCAATAAAAGAATCAGGGGCATTTATTCCCGATCCTCGGTCTCCAGTCGGTCAATCTCTTCCCGGAACTCATTCAGATCCTTGAAATGGCGATAAACGGAAGCAAAACGGATATAGGCCACTTCATCCAGCTGCTTTAGCTCCCGCATAACTTCTTCACCCAGAATGCGGGAACTGACTTCCCGCTCACCCATAGCCCGAAGGCGATGAATAATACGGCTTAACGCTTCTTCCAGCTGCTCAACGCCTACGGGTCTTTTTTCCAGGGCTCGGGACATGCCCGCTCGCAGCTTATCTTCATTAAAAGGTTCACGGGTACCATCCCGTTTAACCAGTCTTGGCATCAGCAGTTCTGCTGTTTCATAACTGGTGAAACGTTCAATGCAGGACAGGCATTCACGACGCCTGCGCACCTGACTGCCTTCTGCAACCAGACGCGAGTCGATCACTTTTGTTTCAGCAGCACCACAGAATGGACAATGCATTGAGCAAGTTAATCCTTCAGTTTTTTGAGGGGGATTAAGCAATGATAACGAGATGCAATTTTATTACAAGATAATGCATTAAGTGATCTGGTATTAGTTTCCCAGCCAGCCTTAGTGCAAAAAATAACTGTTAATTACCTAACAAGTCGTCATCTTTTTCCCAAAAATAGAAACAGGGCAAATGCTTAAAGCAATGAACTTTTTACCGGAGATATTACCTCTGTCAAGCAGCCTTATATTCTATGACGACTAACTGTTCAATTGGTTCGGCCACCTCTACCCATATAAACCAGATTGCTGGCTAAAGGCTCTCTAGCTGAAACCTGTCGATTCTGAAACACTTTATTAGCAATGCACGTAAGGGTTCGTGCCGCAAGATCACCTGCAAAATAAGAAACAGCCCCACCCACAATACCACCTACCGGACCAGCAATAAGTCCGCTAACGTGATTGATTAAAGCATTGAACACAGCCCTGTGCACATACACACCAGCAGGAAGGCCTACGAGTATGTATGCAGCTACTATAGCTTTTTTTACATCATAACGACCTAACCTGCCAGAGCTTGCCTGGTTGCGGTTCTGTCGGTCATAAATACGATCATCAGATAAGGCCATATCAACAGGCTGCACCTGCCCTACCCTTCCCAGTTGCGGATCAATCATATGAATCAACCTCTCTTGGTAAGTTTGATAAGTTGAAGCATTATTGTTTTTCCAGCAGGAATTTCAGGGTAGAACATCATAGCGTGTAGACAACTGAATATTGTCAAAAAGTCAGCTTATGGTGAGAAAAAAGTAAAGACGGTGGGAAGTTTAAGGCCGCCCCGATAGTACTTTATCAGGGCGTATTAGAGTGTGAACTTACTTGTAAACTGGCAAACGTGAGCAGATTTCCAGAACCTTGCCTTTCACTTCTGCTTCAGCCTGTTCGTCACCGGAACCATCACCCAGTGCATCCAGAACATCACAGATCCAGCCAGCCAGTGCAGCGGAATCTTCTTCGTTAAAGCCTCGGCGGGTAATCGCCGGGGTACCGATACGCAGGCCGCTGGTCACGAAAGGTGAACGTGGGTCATTAGGAACCGCGTTCTTGTTCACGGTGATATTGGCACGACCCAGGGCTGCCTCAGCATCTTTACCGGTGTACTCCTTGCCGATCAGATCCATCAGGAACAGGTGATCATCGGTGCCACCGGAAACGATATTAATGCCACGCTCCATCATTACACGGGTCATTGCTTGAGCATTCTTTACCACTTGAGCCTGATAAGTTTTGAACTCATCAGACATCGCCTCTTTAAAGCAGACAGCCTTGGCAGCAATCACATGGCACAGAGGACCACCCTGAGACTCTGGAAAGACAGCAAAGTTAAGCTTTTTGTTCAGCTCTTCATTTTCATCGGCAAGGATCAGACCACCCCGTGGTCCTCCCAGCGTCTTGTGAGTGGTCGTGGTCACGACATCAGCAATACCTACGGGAGAAGGATAAACGCCAGCAGCCACAAGACCGGCAATATGAGCCATATCCACCAGCAAGTAAGCGCCTACTTTATCGGCGATATCACGGAAACGCTGCCAGTCAACCACACGGGAATAGGCTGAGAAGCCAGCGACAACCATTTTGGGCTTATGCTCGAGCGCCAGACGCTCAACTTCGTCGTAATCAATTTCGCCGGTTTCAGTATTCAGACCATACTGAACTGCGTCGTAGATACGACCGGAAAAGCTAACCTTGGCTCCATGGGTCAGGTGTCCGCCATGGGCCAGGCTCATACCCAGAACCACATCGCCCGGCTTCAACAGAGCCATGTAAACAGCGGCATTGGCCTGAGACCCGGAATGAGGCTGAACGTTGGCGTAGCCTGCACCAAACAGAGCCTTGGCACGATCAATTGCCAGCTGTTCGGCTACATCAACGTGTTCACAGCCACCGTAATAACGCTTGCCCGGATAGCCTTCTGCATATTTGTTAGTCAGTGCGCTGCCCTGAGCTTCCATAACTCGTGGACTGGCATAGTTCTCGGAAGCGATCAGCTCAATGTGCTCTTCCTGACGCAGGGTTTCCGCGTCAATAGCCGCCTTCAGCTCCGGATCAAATTCAGCGATGGTCATGTCCTTTGTGAACATTCATTACCTCTGGGTTGTTGCCTGTAAAATGCCTGGATGTCGGTGGTGAGGCGCTATTCTAATACAGCTTTAAGTAAATCTGCAGTGAAAATCCTTCATAGTCATTATGAGCGGTGGCTGAATAGCTTTATAAGCATATACGGAAGGTATTTGCATCCAGATTAGAAAAAACGGGATGAAGCCATCAACTCATCCCAGCGAAACCAACCTATGCCATCCAGTCTAGGCACAGATCTCTTTAATACGTGGAACATTCTTCACAATGTCAGGATGACTAGCGTACAAGCTATTGACCAACTCCGGGGTCACTTCGACCCATTGGGCATGTTCCGCATCATCACCGGCTTCCGGCTTATTAAGGTAAGGGTTACTCCCTTCGATATGTGTATGATAGGCCGCCGTTTCTATCCAGGCATTATCCGTATTGCGCCGGTCATCCACATAACCTTTATATACCTCTTCTGGTTGTTGAAAGCCGGGGGAATCTTTTAATTTCTCAAAGACCAGTTTATTCCTGAGCCCAGTAATCCTGGTCTCTATCTCTTTATCTGTCTTACCCTTTCGTTTTAGTTGATCTTCCAGCGAGGCAAGCTGGCTTTTGATATCATCATCCAGTACTTCAGGAGAATTCAACGCTTCTTCGGCCAGCTCCCGAATAGCTGCGGCTGAAAAGCTCTCATCCGTTGGATCAACCATACCTCCTGGCAAAGCCCACTGGCCATTATCCCCTCGTTTAATCAGCAGCAGTTCGTAGGAACCATCCGGACCATCACGGGTAATAATCGGATCAGCCGCATGATTTGGCCCCCACTTTCCAAGTTGGCCTCGCCCTTCAGTGCCAGTTCGTCCTTTGGGGTTCAAAGGCATCCCGGTTTGATCAAATTTTATTTCACCAAGATGACTTTGATGAGCCTTGTCTTTCCAATTAACATCTTTGGGCTTTAGAGGGTCCGCCCAGACAGGCTGTCTAAGAACAGAGACAGCGTTATATTCTGAAGGTTTATAGTCTTCAAAGGGGCTATTCCAGCTCACTTTATCATCAGGGACGCCTACACGATGATAACCTTCCGGTGCCTCAATGGGGTCCCGACAAACCGAGTGTTCATTCATACCCGCAACCATCCTTGAATCCAAACCTTTTGCAGCTGGAGTATTACTATTACCGGGGCCTTTGATAATATGTTTTCCAGCATCATGCACTTTGACTGAGTAGCCAAAAAATGCCTTCAGCGCATATTTTGCACACTTGAAAAAGCCAGGGTTACAATTATCGTGCCTCTGCCTATAGGCCTCTACAAACCCCTTATATCTCTCAACAATCCCAGACATTCCCTTGCCTCATTTTATTCTGCCCCAACAGTTTTCCAGCGACTTAATCAAAAAAACCTTGAGGGTTATACCAATGCTTTTTAAACAGTCAGTTCACAGAAACTCAAAGAATACCGGCCTGAGTTAAAATGGCCATACTCCGATACAAGCCTGTCTTGAGCATTTCATGCTCTGTGCAAAATGCCATCAGCTAACACTCTCATGATATAAAAAACATACAAAGATGCTTATTAAAAGCAAAAGGCTATAAAAATTATTTCAACAGCACCAAACCCTACAGTAGAAGCTATCTTGGTAGCAGCACAGCTTGTAAACCATTGCCAAGGCTATGGGCATCCAGTATCTTCCATCGATTAACCTTTATAGAATCAGAGACCCAGAGACATGGCTCAGTACGTATACACCATGAACCGGGTGAGCAAAATCGTTCCCCCGAAACGTCAGATTTTAAAAGATATCTCCCTCTCCTTTTTCCCAGGTGCAAAAATCGGTGTCCTGGGTTTGAATGGCGCGGGTAAATCCACCCTTCTGCGAATCATGGCCGGAGTGGATAAAGAGTTTGACGGTGAAGCCCGCCCTCAACCAGATCTGAATGTTGGTTATTTACCCCAGGAGCCTCTGCTGGACCTGGATAAAACCGTTCGCGAAGTGGTTGAAGAGGCTTTGGGTGAGCTGAAGGCTGCCCAGCAACGTCTGGACGAAGTCTATGCCGCTTATGCGGAACCGGATGCGGATTTTGATGCACTGGCTGCAGAACAGGCCAAACTGGAAAATATCATTCAAGCTGCTGATGCTCATAATATGGAGCGCAAGCTGGAAGTCGCAGCGGACGCCCTGCGTCTGCCAGAGTGGGATGCAAAAATTGAAAACCTTTCCGGAGGTGAGCGCCGTCGTGTTGCACTCTGCCGCCTGCTGCTCTCCAGCCCTGAAATGCTGCTACTGGACGAACCCACCAACCACCTGGATGCCGAGTCCGTTGCCTGGCTGGAACGTTTCCTGGTTGAGTATCCCGGAACCGTCGTAGCGATTACCCACGACCGCTACTTCCTTGATAATGCCGCCGGCTGGATTCTGGAACTGGACCGTGGTGAAGGTATTCCTTACCAGGGCAACTACAGTTCCTGGCTGGAACAGAAAGAACAGCGACTTGAGCAGGAACAGAAGCAACAAGATGCCCGCCGCAAGGCGATGGAGCATGAACTGGAATGGGTTCGCTCTAATGCCAAAGGCCGTCAGTCAAAATCCAAGGCTCGTCTGGCACGTTTTGAAGAAATGCAGTCCCAGGACTTCCAGACCCGTAACGAAACCAATGAGATCTACATTCCACCCGGTCCACGTCTGGGCGACAAGGTTATTGAAGTCAATAACCTGTCCAAAGGCTTTGGTGACCGCCTGCTGATCGACAACCTCAGTTTCAGCATTCCGAAGGGTGCCATCGTCGGCATTATCGGTGGTAACGGTGCAGGTAAGTCCACCCTGTTCAAGATGATCACTGGTCAGGAGCAACCGGATTCCGGAACCGTTGAACTGGGTGATACCGTCAAGATCTCCAACGTTCAACAGCTGCGTGATGAGCTGGACGACAAGAAAACCGTCTGGGAAGCGATTTCCGATGGTCAGGATATGTTGAAAATCAACAACTATGAAGTACCGTCCCGTGCATACATTGGACGCTTCAACTTCAAAGGTGGTGACCAGCAGAAGCGTGTCGGTGAACTCTCCGGTGGTGAGCGTGGCCGTCTCCAACTGGCCGCTACATTAAAAGACGGTGGTAACGTACTGTTGCTGGACGAACCGTCCAACGATCTGGACGTAGAAACCCTGCGAGCCCTGGAAGAAGCCCTGCTGGCTTTCCCGGGATGTGCCATGGTGATATCACATGACCGTTGGTTCCTGGATCGTGTCGCCACTCACATTCTGGCGTACGAAGGCGACTCCAAAGTCACCTTCTTTGAAGGTAACTACACCGAGTACGAAGCAGACCGCGTTGCCCGCCTGGGTGAAGAAGCCGCTGGCCCTCACCGTATTAAGTACAAGCGTATTGATGCATGATGTAGCTAATCAGTGACTACCCTTCCCGGGTAGTCACTCCTTTCTTTTCTCCTTCCCAATGAACTTTATATTCAAACCCGACTCCATTATTGAATGGACAGTTAGTTAGCACCTGAAAGCTGTGCGTTGTATACGGAAATCCCACTTCACCATCACTAACCGTAATGTTGGGAGTATTTTATGAAGTTGTATCGGGTTTTATCTTTGCTATTCATCTGCAACCTGTCATCTGCATTCGCTGAAGAAATCGGCAAAATCTCAGCCAGTATTTCCAATAACCAATTGAATGCTTATGAGGTATCAGGCGCGTTTACCGGTCAGCCGGAATACAGCTCTGAGTTTGCTTATGACTTTGCTTATAACTCCTGGAGACTGACGTCTGCAGGCGGAAAAGTCAGCTTTCCGGTAAAGCTGGATGGGCATGAAAAAGTCTACGCGAAATTCACCTGGGCTGGATGGGGTGCCGAGACACTGGTTAATATCTACTTCAATGATCAGCCCATCGCTTCAGGTCATGAAGTTCACGGGCATGCCTGGAACAGCCCCGCAATGGATACCTTTGAAATCGTACCCGGTAACTGTTCAGATAACTGCAAGATCACTCTAGAACTGGATCAGCGTTCACCCATGGTTTTATTTATGAAAGACCTGACGCTGACAACGGATGAAAATAACGAAGTTATCGCCCAAGACAAAGAATAGTTTCTTGGCATACGGAGCCGTCTGCTGACTGGCTCCAACTATCACCAGTACTCCTTTTCTTACAATGACATAGCAAGGCATTCGCCTGTCTGAGCTGATGTATATTTCTTTCCATCCAGTCTGGCGGGTACACCATTAATAAAGACATGTTCAATACCACTGGGTGGCGCATCACATAAGTCACGAGTTGTATTATCCCTTACCTGCTGCCAGTCCAGTACCACTACATCGGCAACAAAACCATCTCGAATACAACCGCGCTCGGCAATACCAAACCGTTCAGCTGCCTGTGCTGTCATGCGATGTATCAGTGTTTCCAGCGATATATTGCCCGTCTCCCGTGCAATCTGCAGAAAACGGGGAAAGGCGCCAAACGTAGCGGCGTTTTCAACACCGGATGGCTCCGGCCAGGAGTCCGTCATAAACATGGCGGCTGGATGTGTCATCAGCTTTTCCACAATCTGCGGGCCGTAATATTTATGCATAATCATCCTGGCTTCCGCATTGGACTGGTCAAGAATATCCACCATCACCTCAAAGGGTGATTTCCCTACCCTGCTGGCAATCTCGGTAATAAACAACCCATTATACTTTTCATAAGCAAGGCAACTGGCATCACTGATCTGTATACAGTCATAACCAAGCCCCAGTGTTCTGAATGCCAACCAGGCTTCCAACCGCAACCGTAACATGGGCAGGGGCTTTTTTAATATTCCGGGCATGTTGGCCATCACCCACTCCGGCAAGAGCGTGTTGAGCAGGGTGGCGCCAAAAGGATAGGGAAACATATCAAACTTTACATCAACCCCATCGGCAATAGCTTTATCGAACCTCGCGATAGCTTCATCCAGCGTACCCCAGGTTGTTTCCCCTACAAAGATCAGATGAGAAAACTGTAGCCGAACGTCGGTTTCCCTGGCCAGATCCAGCATTTCATCAATGGCCCGCAGGTTATGAGCCTTGCCAAACGGGTTCATTGGGTAGGTGCCGGACAGGCTGGAATAAGCCTTGGCGTGAACCGTAAGCACTTTGTCGTGTTTTTTTACCAACTGGGCAACAGCCCGTAACTCTTCCTTACTGGAAAAGACACCCGGCTTGTATTGAAGCCCCAGAGATATCCCTGCCGCCCCCTGAGACAAGGCTTCATCCAGCATCACCAGCATTTCATGCGACTGACAGGAAGACAGTGGATCTGCACTGAAACCATTGAGTGAAGTTCTACAGACGCCATGGCCAACCAGACTGACCAGGTTAGGACCACAGCCATGCCCCTGAATACGCTGTTGATAGCCCTGAAAGCTGTGCCAGGTTATCTCTCCATGACCTTCTTTAAACAACGAGTTTTCTATCAGGTGCTGATGAGGGGTATTGCACTTAAAACCAAATGGGCTGAAGCCACAGTTCCCCACCACCATTGTTGTGATGCCCTGGGCAATAAATGGGTCAAAATGTTCCGGCGCATTTTCAATGGCGAAGTAATCCATATGGCTATGAACATCAATGAAGCCGGGAGCGATCACCTTGTCTGTGCAATCAATTGTGGCGGCATCAGCGACCTTCTCTCCGGGATGAAGCACCCACAACCGTCCCTGCTCCATCAATACATTCGCTTTTCTAGCCGGGGTGCCTGTGCCATCGATCAGCAGGCCATTTTGCAGCAAGAGCTTATTTTTATTATCGGGTGCTGTGCCCATATTTACCTCTGTATTCCAAGAGCTATCTGATATAGCTAACCGTTCACCCTAACGGTATTCAAAGCGTAGTCAAGAAGAGAAACATTTCGAAGAAAAAACAAGCAGTACTGCTATGACCAGCTCACATAAACAACCTCAGCCGGAACTCCATTCTCCAAAAAAAACGCCAGCCAGAGCTTCTGGTTTTCCTGCAACCGATCTCCCGGGCCCTTCACTTCAACCCACTGGTACTTTTTATTTTCCACATCAAACAGGATCAGATCCGGAAACCCGGTTCGGTTATGGGCAATATCAAACATCAGCCGTTGAAACATGGCACGCAGTTGCTCTAACGGTATCAACGATACGGCAAGGGTAATCAGCTCCGGACTGAGTGCAGGCCAGATAACCAGCCGATTATTGATTCCGTGCTTCTCATTATAGGTTGTCAGCAGGGTATCCAGAAGATGGCTTTCCGACATTGATGACAGCCTGTGATGAATCGCCCCCTTACCACTCCGATAAAAATCAGGGGTCATCAGGTCTGCCGGCCCACTTTGAAACGGGTGAAAAAAAGCCCCATCCCTATCGGCGAAAATAATGTCCCAGAACCACAGGCCAGCGAGTCCGTTTATCAGGGCATTTTCCACATAAAACACCTGCCACCCCTGGTTTCTGAAATACTCCTGAACCTGAAACTCAACCCGCTGCCCGTTGTCGTTAAGCTCTAGAGTCCGTTCATTAAAACGCGCACTTTGCCGCCTGCGTTTTTCCCCCATCAGGGTTTTGGAAAACCGATGGGCAAAAGCCAGCTCCAGACTACTGGCCGGTGAAGCCTCTATCTCTTCACAAAGAGACAGAGCCCCATCAGTATCATTAAGCTTGGCCATAATGCGAGTCCGCCGTTCCCGGGACGGTGGCAAATAGGATTGCTGAAAACAAGCTATTGCCTCCCGCAATGCACCCTGTCTTTCCAAGTCACGGGCAATGGCATTCACCAACCGAGCATAACGACGCTTCAGTGTTGGATGGATGAAATCAGACGATGAAGGTAATTTAGTGACCAGAGTTTGCAGCTCATCAAGATCAAGTTTCTTATTGTCATAGGCAACTTCCTGCCAGAGCTGTGACAGACTCAACCCCTGCTCCAGCTCCTCGCGGCGATTGAACAGCCGGGATTTTAGCGGGTAATTTTCGAAGCGAGTCAATCCTAAGTCCTGAAGTACGAACTCCGTCAAATCCTGACTGAGGTTACCAAAGAACAGGAACAATAAGGTTCTCAGTTCTTCCATATACAGAGGTTGAAGTGTGGTAAATGGAAGATCAAGGCAGGCTTCACCACTATCAACAAGTCGGTTTACCAGAGTCTGCTTACGTTCTCTTCGGTAAGGCTCAAGCTGGTCAGGAAAACAGAGTAACAACTCACTTTTGGTAATAAGATCTGACAGCAAGACAATGTCCAGCGGTGGGTTAACCTGTATAAAACCAGCACCAACCAACTCATTAACTGCCAGCTCAATCGATGTAATTTCCGGATAATTCAGTTTATCCGCTCGAAACACCGGGCCTTTCCGACTCGCCAATCGCACATAGAGCTTCTGGGCATCTTCCTCAAGTAGCTGGAACGTGTTTAAAAAATCAGTTTCGCTGCAATTCAACAGATCAGCATATCGCTGCTCAACAAAACCAAGCAGCTTCTGAAAATTGGTCAGGTAATAGTCTTCAGGTAATACAACCGGTGCCTGCAACGGAGCCTCTCTATTCACAGGCAGCAATATCTGAAGGACGGAGCACCTGCAAGCCGGACACATCCAGTAACGACTGCTGGTACATCAACTTCGCCAGAGCTTCTATCCGGGTAGGGCGAAGTACTTTCAATCCGGAAACAGGCAGACTGCCTAACAGAGACATCACATAATAACCGACAGATTCCATTAACCGGAACTCATCACGCTCCCCATGCAAAAGCGAAGGTTGGTAGATAGAAAGAGAGCGTAACCCCATCTGCTTCAAACCATGCTCTGTCTCACCTTTGACTTTCATATAAAAGGCCATTGACCCTCCATCAGCCCCATAGGCACTGATCAAATGAAATGATGGCTGTCCATGATTTGCGGCCCACTGCCCAAGTGCCAGAACATAATCACGATCAACTCTGGCAAACTCATATTTGGAACCAGCCTTTTTGATAGTAGTTCCAAGGCAGCAAAACAGGGCATCGACGGTTGAGCTGGTTTCCAGTTCCTTTAACTGACCCAGACTCAGCACAATCTCTCTGACCTTTGGGTGGTCCAACCATGGTGTTGTTCGATAATGCAGAACGATAACCTTAGAATAGCGATCACACTCCAGCAGATATTTCATCAACACCTGCCCGGTGGCTCCGGTTGCACCAACCACCATGGCAATCTTTGGGGGCTTTTCTTTACTCATTTTTCTCACCCGACTCTTCAGTAAATCAACCAGAAGAACAACCTATGGAATCACAAATACCAGTCGAAATCGTCAGGCAAATCAAGTAAAAAGTGCGTCATAACGATTTTCATAACAACTTTCATAAGAACAGGATCGCAGTTTATGACCAGGCTTGCAGAAACATTAACCGCCATTGACCAGCTTCATGGGATGGACCCAAAGATCATTGACGGTACCCCGGCAGAGTTAAGCTATGCCCTGCAAATGACGCACTGGTTACAACAGCTGGCTCCAGATGCTTCTGAAGAGTTGCAGATCGCCGTTCGCAGTCAACACCTCTGCCGCTGGGAGATCCCCCGCTCAGAATATCCTGAAGGACGCACCGGCTACCTGAAATGGCGCACCGAGCTGGGTAAACTGCATGCTCGAAAAGCCAGTAAAATCATGGCCAGTAACGGTTATTCAGAAGAAAGCTGTGCACAAACGTCGGCAATCATCCGCAAGCAGGGCATCAAGCGTAATGCAGATGCCCAGACTCTGGAAGATTGCGCCTGCCTGGTCTTTTTAACCCGGGACTTTTCGGCCTTTGCCACAAAATACCCCAAAGACAAGGTGATATCCATTGTCCAGAAAACCTGGAAAAAAATGTCTGAACAGGCTCAGCAGAAAGCATTGGAATTGCCATTTTCAGAGCCTGACCTGAAAATTCTTCAAGAAGCATTGGCGGGTAATTAGGGGGCGTTAACACTTCGCCACCCGTTGACCGCTTCCCGCAGCCCGAAAAATAAGACATACGCTTTACTGGCAACGGGTGGCGGGCAACGGATAATGACCTTTTATTCCCTACCTCTCCTGCTTTACGTACAATAGCTGCCGGGATTGATGGGGAGTAAAGCTGTGATCAGCAGGCTGGATCAGAAAACAACAAATACCTTATATAGTCACTTTGCCCGGGAATTAGCCTCTGCAGGCTTTACCGGTGATATCGAACTGGGCTATGCCGACCGGACCGTTCTGGCAACGGATAACTCCATCTATCAAGTACTTCCAGAGGGAGTACTCTTCCCTCGCTCAACGGAAGACATCAGCAAGATTCTCACCCTTGCCAATAAGTCTGACTTTCACTCGATCGTCATCTCTCCCCGTGGTGGTGGCACCGGTACCAACGGGCAGTCACTCACTTCAGGTTTTATGGTCGATACCAGCCGCTATATGAATCGGGTACTGGAGATCAATACCAAAGAGCGCTGGGCCAGGGTTCAATCCGGAGCAATAAAAGACTATCTCAACGAGTTAGCTGCTAAGGAAGGGCTCTTCTTTGCACCAGAACTCTCCACCAGCAACCGGGCAACCGTTGGTGGCATGGTCAATACCGATGCCAGTGGCCAGGGTTCTGTGGTGTATGGCAAAACCCGTCACCATGTACTTGAGCTGACCTCAGTACTTGCTGATGGCACGGTATGGAACTCCTCACCTGTCGATAACGATCAACTTGAACAATTGTGTCAGCGACCAGACCGTATTGGTGAGATTTATAACACGCTGAAAAAGACACACAGCCAACATAAACAACGAGTGTCTGAAGTATTTCCACACCTGAATCGCAATCTGACGGGCTATGATCTGGCCAATATTGTAAATAAAGATAATCAGCACGACCTGAACGCGATCCTCTGTGGCTCAGAAGGCACTCTGGCCATAATCAGTGAAATTAAAGTTAATCTGCTGTCTATTCCCAAGCAGTCTGCCCTGGTTCTGGTTTTCTACAAAAGTTTTCAGGACTCCCTGCAAGATGCCCAGGCACTGATGGCAGCAGAGCCCGGCTCCATTGAAACCATTGATTCCCGTGTACTTGGGCTAGCAAAGTCTGACAGTGTCTGGGAAAGCGTCAAAGATTTTTTCCCCGAACAAAGCGACGATATCGACGGCATTAACTTTGTTGAATTTACCGGCGACGATGAAGCGGAAATTCAGCAGTGTATCGATCGCCTGAAAGCAGAGTTAGAAAAGCCAGTCAGTATCTGGCGTGCTGGCCACAGTGTGGTTATGGGGACTGGCAACGTCAAAAAGATCTGGAATATGCGTAAGCAGGCCGTTGGGCTGCTGGGCAATATGAAAGGCGACGCACGACCCATACCTTTTGTAGAGGATGTTGCCGTACCTCCGGAAAATCTCGCTGACTTTATCCTCGCATTCCGTGCACTGCTGGATCGCTATCAACTCACTTATGGCATGTTTGGCCATGTGGATGCCGGTGTTCTACACGTTCGTCCTGCCATTGACATGAAAGATCCGGAGCAGGAGAAACTGGTTCGTATAATCAGTGATGAAGTTGCAGCACTGGCCAGAAGCCATGGCGGTGTGCTCTGGGGGGAACACGGCAAAGGCGTTCGCTCTGAATACGCACCGGACTTTTTTGCGGACCTATATCCAGTGCTTCAGGAAATCAAAGGGGTATTTGACCCGTACAATCAGTTAAACCCCGGCAAGATTGCGACACCCGCTACCCTGCCTGAACCTGTTCAGCTACTTAAAATTGATGAAGTGGCTACCCGGGGTCAACAAGACCGCGACATCGACCGTAATGCCTTTGAAGCCTTCACCAGCAGCCTTTACTGTAACGGTAACGGCGCCTGTTTTAACTACAATCCCAACAGCGCTATGTGTCCCACCTGGAAGGCCACCTATGACCGGATTCAATCCCCGAAAGGCCGATCTGGCCTTGTGCGGGAATGGCTGCGGTTACAGACTGCCGCTGGTGCAGATATTGCCAGTGAAAGCCAGACCATTCGTCAGGCAGGCCCGTTGCATAACGGCGGTCAGAAGCTGATTAACCTGGTGAACAAATGGCGGGGTGAAGAAGACTTCAGCCATCAGGTTTACGGTGCACTGGATAACTGTATGAGCTGTAAATCCTGTGCAGGCCAATGCCCGATTCAGGTGAATATTCCGGATCTTCGCTCACGCTACTTTGAACTGTATCATGGTCGCTACCCAAGGCCAGTCAAGCACCACATAGCGGGCCTGCTGGAACCCATGCTGCCCGTACTGGCAAAATTCAAGCCTGCTTACAATCTGGTCATGGGCTGGTCAGTGGCAAACACCATTGCCGGTAAAACCATTGGCCTGCAGGATATTCCCGCGATTACCAGCTCATCGCCAACCAGCGACTGTTGTCGTGCGGGTGCTGCCATCGCTAACCGTACATTGCTGGATGCGATACCCGACAGTGAGCGGGATAAAACCGTCATCATTATTCAGGACGCATTCACCAGTTTCTTTGAAACACCACTGCTTACGGATCTGGTGGAGCTGCTGATCCGCCTGGGTTATCGCCCCTTGATCGCACCTTATAAACCCAATGGTAAGGTGCTCCATGTCTATGGATTCCTTGGCCGATTTGAAAAAATCACCCAAACCAATGGGCAGGAGCTGAAGGTACTGGCTGATAGCGGTATCAGCCTGATGGGTATTGATGCGGCTGTCACGCTGACGTATCGGGATGAGTACAAAGAAGTGATGGGAGAAGAGTCTCCTGAAGTGCTTCTGCTGTCCGAATGGTTCGCTCAGCAGTCAGAAACATTACGTCAGTTGCAAATGGATCTTTCAGGCATAGCCGAAGAAGAGTTTATTCTGCTGGGGCACTGTACAGAAACCTCTAATGTACCTGCAGCCCCTTCTCAGTGGCAGCAGTTATACAAAGACCTGGGCCTGCAGCTTACGTATAAGGCTACTGGCTGCTGTGGCATGGCAGGTATTTATGGCCATGAAACCCGTAATCAGGAAACGGCTCGAAAGCTTTATGATATGAGCTGGAAAGATGTTGTCCAGAATCCTGAAAACAGCGGCAGACTGGTTGCCACTGGTTATTCCTGCCGGAGCCAGGTGAAGCGTTATGGGGATGGCAAGATTCCACACCCGGTACAGGCCCTTCTGCAAGTGATGAAACAGCAATCAGCGGTTTAAGAGCCTTTCACCAAAAAGGCACGGAGAAAAGAAAAAAGCTTTTCTGGTTCCCATGCTCTGCGTGGGAATCCATGCCGTTAAGGTACGGAAAGTCCCCCAGCTACGCTCCCACGCTGGGCATGGGAGCGAGGTTTTAAATCAAAGAACACAAAGAGTTGTCTTTGTGCTTCAAACAAAAGGCTTATCGGTATAACTGACGAGTCTCTGCTGTCACTTCGTATGCTTCAGAGACTTCCTTCAGGAACTCATCAGCCACCACCGCCAGTGCACGATAAAAACCACTTTCATCCGCTTCAGCCAGCAACTCCAGATAACGACCTGACCATGGCAGCAGATGAGTGCCCAGCAGTTCTACCACCGCATCGTCATTTTCCGTTTCCATAAAGTAAGCCATGGCCAGAATCATAAGGCCAAACTGATCTTCCGGCTCATTCAAATCCGTATCCAACTCAACCTGGTGTGAGATCAGAAACTTGCGATAAGCTTGAGCGGTTTCACCGAGCAGCAGGTTTTCTCTGTCCAGGTACACAGACCCCCAGGGTGGTGCAGCCATGGCACCCTGGCCTTCAAACAGCAGTGAGAATTGATACAACAGATTGACAGATTCAACAGAGCCCATATGATCTGCAGCATCCTCAATCAACGATGGATTCTGCCAGTCCAGAAGATCTGGCAGATCAGAAAGCTGAGAGATGACCCCCTTTGCTTCCTCAGAGTTTGGCGAATAGTAAAACAGGGTTCCCAGCATTCTGGGCAGAACGGCAACAGCAGACAACTCAGCGCTTCCTGAATATAGAACGTATGGATACCACTATAGTGGTGAGCTGTTTTCTTGAGTATATGGAGTAATACCGAAAAGGTTCAGCGAGTATGAACAATTACTCCCGGAACGCCTCGATAGCAACCACAAAAGGGTCAGCCTGATAACCAGTCCAGTAGTCTTCACCTTTTGCCTTAATCCCTTCTTCGGAAACCGGTAGATAAAGCACATTCACTTTGGCAAAACCTGCCTCTTCAAGGCATTGTGCAATGGTTTCAGTAGACCAGCAATAATCAGTAAAATGTACTTCAGTCTCACCCACCTGAATGGTCAATTCGAAGGGATCACCATCCTGAAGGTTTTCCACAGAGTCTACTTTTTTTCCATAGCAGTCATCCGGTGACAATGAATTCTCCTGTACTCGAGCATGACGCTCAGAATCCATGGCCAGCAGATAACTGTAACCGCCCGGTGACGTATGATAAGAGAGCGTTTCTGCCAGTTCCCTTAAATGACTAAGGCTGGCCAGCCGACAAGTCAGCCAGAAGGCAAAAACGGTAGAGAATGATCGATCCAGTCGCAATGACGTTGGATCCGCCTGCTTGAACTCAATACCAAGGCCACCAGACTCATTCAACTGTATCGCCCGATCCAGCATCGCCGGACACTGATCGACGCCCACCACATACTCTGCCCCTGCTACTAGGGCAAGGCGGGAAAAGAAACCTTCACTGCAACGCAGATCCAATACGGAATTCACCGGGTGCTTCATGAACACACTTTTTACATAAGGGGTGTAAATATATTTGGCAACGGGTGACTCAGCCACCGCAATGGCGTAATCATCAGGCGTGAAGAAATGACTCATGTTCGCAAACCCTTTTACTACCTGACCGTAAAGTATCGCAGAAATCTGAAATTTAGCCTGCTGAAGGCTGGAACCACAAAGAGCACAAAGCCCAATAAGAAAAGAATAACTTTTTGGTTCTCCTTACAGACAGTATCTTTGAATCATTAAGGCTCAAGGCCTCATGAAAAAAGAAAGTCTTTTCTTCGTGAACTTTGTGATCTCCGTGGTTCAAAACAGAAGGTTTGTCAGGCAGCTGGCTGAGCAGTTAGACTGACTCTATTTACGCATAGACTCTTCATGGCAAAAGCAAAATCCAGAAAAGCATACGTCTGTACCGAATGCGGCAGCGAAGCGGCCAAATGGCAGGGGCAGTGCCCAGACTGCAAGGCATGGAATACCTACAAAGAGGTTAACCTCGGTCCAGCAGCCTCTCCATCCATTGCCGCCAGCAACAAGGCCGGTTTTGCCGGTACCCTCTCTGAGCTGAAAACCCTCAGCGAAGTGGATGTTGAAGAAGCACCTCGCTTTTCCAGTGGCATGACAGAGTTTGACCGGGTGCTCGGTGGTGGTTTTGTCAAAGGCAGTGCCGTGCTGATTGGTGGTCACCCGGGTGCCGGTAAAAGTACCATCCTGCTACAGGTGCTCTGTCATGTTGCCCAGTCCATGAATGCCCTTTATGTCTCTGGTGAGGAGTCACTGCAGCAGATTGCCGCCCGTGCCCAGCGTTTGGGATTGCCCACTGATAACCTGAAAATGCTGGCGGAAACCTCGGCAGAAAATATCGTAGCGGTAGCCGAGCAGGAAAAACCTGGCATTATCGTTATTGACTCCATTCAGGTGATGTATATGAACGGGGTGGACTCCGTTCCCGGTGGCGTTGGTCAGGTGAAAGAGTCTGCGGCATTTCTGACACGTTATGCTAAACAGAGCGGCACCGTATTGTTGATTGTTGGCCATGTCACCAAAGACAACTCGCTGGCTGGTCCAATGACCTTGTCCCACATCATCGATACCCAGATCATGCTGGGCAATACTGATGATTCCCGCTTCCGAATGATGCGGGCCACCAAAAACCGTTTTGGTCAGGTGAACGAGCTGGGTATTTTCGCCATGACCGAAACGGGCATGAAAGAAGTGAAAAATCCGTCAGCCATCTTCCTGTCCAGAACCCAGGAAGCAACCTCGGGCAGTATCATTTCAGTACTGTGGGAAGGTACCCGCCCATTACTGGTCGAAATACAGGGTCTGGTGGTGGACTCTCAACTAGGAAACCCCCGTCGTGTGACGGTGGGTGTTGATCAAAACCGTTTAGCCATGCTGCTGGCCATCCTGACCCGCCATGGTGGCATTTTTACCAGTGACCAGGATGTGTTTCTTAATGTGGTGGGCGGTGTAAAGATCACAGAGACTAGTGCTGACCTGGCCAGCCTGCTGGCGGTGGTATCCAGCCTTCGGGATACCCCTTTACCACAGGATCTGATCGCCTTTGGTGAGGTTGGGCTGGCAGGAGAGATTCGTCCAGTGGCCAATGGTCAGGAGCGTCTGATCGAAGCGGCCAAACATGGCTTCAGCCGGGCCATTGTTCCAGCAGCCAATCAGCCAAGAAAGCCGATTCCAGGTCTGACAGTGATTGCGGTGAAAAAATTATCGGAAGCACTGGAAGCTATCTGATCACAAGAAAGGGCCGGAGAAATTCGGCCGTTTTCGCTATATAATCAGCCCCTCTTCCCAGCTTTTAACTAAGTCAGATAGCCAACACAAACAATACTTACCAAAAAATATCAAAATACATCATATTTCTATGGCTTTATCGTAAGCATTCAGTAAAATGTTCCGCATCGCTTAACCCCCCGCCGTTGTCGTTTGCCCAGGATAGGCAGTAAATCCAAGCGTAGTGTGGCGCTGAGACTATGGACGTCTAATCAAAGAGTACAATAATGAACAGGAACGATCTCTTCCGGAAATCGCTGCTAAGCACAGCGGTTGTGGCCGTTTTACACACCTATTCCATGGGCGCAGCAGCAGCCTGTATCCCAGAAAATGTTGATGGTGTTAATACAATTATCGTTGATGATGGCACCGACTGTGGTGACATTTCGATAACCACTCCCGATAACGTTAACCATATCGAAGTTGAAGGTATTGTCACCGGTGATATCACCAATGCCACTGACCTGAGTTTTCTGAAAATAGAAGCGGGTGACGTCGGAGAAGGCTGGATACAGGGAAGCGTTATCAATCAGGGTGATATCAGCCATCATGATGTGCACAAAGCCTCATTTAGTTTATCGGGTCCTAAAGAGCTGCTGACCGTGGATGGCGATGTACTCAATGCAGGCAGCGCCACTTACATGCAGGTTGAACATGCCGATATCGGCGGAGATATCATTAACAGTGGTCAACTCACTGATGACTTCCTGCTGGTTGACGACACCATTGTCTATGGAAGCGTCATCAACACCGAAAGCGGTACGATTGGCAGTGCTGAAAACTCAGTCTACGACGCCATTCTGCTAAATGATGCCGTCATTAAGGAAGGAGTCATTAATAATGGCACCATTACAGGGGAGAACTCCGGAATATTGATTTCCAAAAGTGAAATTACCGGCACACAGGAGATTGAAGGAGTTCTGGGCGCAGTAGTCAACAATGGTGACATTAACCTGGGCACCGGTGGTAAAGAGTATGCTGGACGGGGCATGTTCGGTATCCAGATCACCAACGCCATGCCTCTTGATGCACCCGGAGGGAGCGAAGATCAGGAGATAGCGACCTCAATTATCAGTGGCAGTGTTATAAACACTGGAAACATCACAGTCACAGATGGAGCCCCGGAAGAGCCACAGCTTCAGGATGACCGGTTCGGTGGTATCTATATTGGTAGCGAGTGGCGTGGAAAAGAAGATGATAGTGTTGCCGCTCACGTCAAAGGCAATGTCATCAACACAGGGACTATCGACGTTTCTGTAACCAATACCGATAGAGGAGAAACTTTCGGTATTCTGATTGAAAACGCCATTGTCGATGGGACGGTTGGTAATATAGGTATCGACAGCCTCATTACCACATCAAGAGAAGGCATCATTGTTGTGGATGGCTCCGATGTTGGCGATATCGTCAACGAGGGTACCATTACCGTCACTGAATTCTGGGATGGTATCTACGTAGACTCCTCCTCTGCGGCTAGCATCAGTAACAGTGGTTCTATCACAACCACCGCAGGTTCGGGCATTTATCTCGATGCTGCCGTGGTAGAAGGCACCATACGCAACGATGGTCAGATAACTGCCAATGGGGCCTACATTGAATACCCCGTGGGTGACTATGAGCCCGCATCAGAGTATCTCGATGGCAGTGGTATTTTTGTCTCGGCTTATGGCGAGTGTGACGAAGAATACGATGACTGCCCCATTACCCCATCCTATGTAGGCAGTATCATCAATGGTGAAAATGGCGTTATTAATGCCACCGAAGCAGGCATTGATATCGACCATTCAGTCATCGGCAGCATATCGAACCTGGGTAAAATCGTTGCTGACCGGGTAGGCATTTATGCCGAAAACGGCACCATTGAAGGCAATATAACTAACAGTGGCCTGATTGAAGCTGATGGAGATGGCATCTCGTTAATGGGAGTTGAGGCAACCGGTATCGTTAACCTTGGCTCCATTACTGCTCATAATGGCTTAGGTATATATTCCTCAGGCAGTAACCTCACCGATGGCATCTACAATGATGGTCAGATTACGTCGGATGGCCCCGGTATTATTGCCGTGAGCTACTCACCCGAAGAAACGGTTCAAGTCGGCTTCATCGCCAACGATGAAAATGGTGTCATTACGGCAGATTACGGGCCTGGCATTGGTGCCTTTGCAGTGATTGGGGAAAGCCTGGCCAACACCGGAACGATCAATGCAGAATCCGGAATCGTGGCCATGCTCAGTACTCTGACCGATGGGGTTGTCAATACAGGCACGATCAATGCTGATTGGGTGGGTATTCAGCTTGATACCACACAAGCCGGTACAGTTGCCAATCAGGGAACCATAAATGTCTCTGCCGACTACGGAGCTGCTATTGACATCCGTGGTAGCAAGTTGACCACAGGCGTTTACAACAACGGTACCCTCAATGCTAGTGAAGGCATTCTAGCTTCCGGCTATCCAGACTTTGGCCCAGTGCGCGCGGCAGAAGACCTTCCCCCACCTCCTCCCCCTCCGGGTCCAGTACCACTGGAGGAAACCGCCCCTTTATCCATTGGCTCTGTTGTCAATGACGAGGACGGTGTGATTAACGCAACCGCTGAAGATTCCTACGGTATCGGCCTTGAGTTTGTTGAGGTGGTGGGCCTGGGTAATGCCGGTATTATCAATGCCAGCTATGGCCTGAATGTTTATGAAAGTATTCTGACTGATGACATCGTCAACACCGGAACCATCAGTGCAAGCGACACGGGTATTGCCGTTGAGAACAGCCAGGTTAATGGCAATATTCTTAACGAAGGCTCAATCAATGGCGACTACCAGGGCATCCACATCAACGGCAAGCTGAGTGGGGACATCCTCAATACCGGCACCATCAGCTCGGATCAGGGTGCAGCGATCTACACCAGCTTTGGTGTTGATCATGATGGTTCTGTTGAAAACTATGGCTCAATTTCGGGTGGTAATGACGGTGAAACGGTCACTGCTATCGATTACAGAAATGCCTTTGCACCATTGACTCTGGTACAGAAAGCCGGACAGATCATCGGTAATATTTGGGGTAGCTCCGAAGATAGTGGCGACAGCGCGTATATCGATGGAGGCAACATCACCGGAGATCTGCACGATATCGAGGGGATTTATGTCGACGGTGTTACCACGCTGGATGGCAATATTTATGGTGCCGATTTCATCAATATTGAATCCAGTGGCAACCTGACAGTCTCCGGTGAAGCCCGCAGTTTTGAAGGCTATCTTAACCTGTATGGAGGTGCTCTCAGCCTGAATATCAGCAATGATACAAAACCTGAAGAAGCCATGTTGAGCACAGAAGGTGAAATCTACCTGAGCAGCGACAGCCGCCTGATTATCACCGCATCGCAAAACCTTGAGGTAAATCTGGACCCTGTTGATTATCTGGCACTGTCTGGTAGTGCGCTTTATAACAACGGTGTAACCGTAGAGTCCGGCTCTGCAATTATTACAGCCGAGCTGGCAGAAGTAACGGAAGACAGCCTCAGCGTTACTGTCGCTACCAACGACTTTGGTCAGGTTATTGAAAGTGTTGGCGCCACCGGTAACGAAGTTGAGGTTATCGATGCCTACATGCAGGAATACATCGCCAGCTCTGGTGGTGAATGTAATGCCATCTGTCAGGCCATTGAACAGGCAGAAACCGCGGAAGAACTGGCCGCCATTGCTGAAGAGATGGTGCCAGACTCCTCCGGCGTTGTCGGTGCCAGTCAGGCCGCCCAGAGCGAAACCCTGGGTGCCGTGTTCAAGCGTATTGCCGGTTTCCGCAGCAGCGTCAGCGGGGTCAGCTCTGGTGACAACATCGAGCCCGGCTCACTCTGGATGCAGGCCCTTGCGTCTGATGGTGACCAGGATGCGGTTCAGTATCAGGGCAATGACTTCGACGGTTACAGCTACCGCACCCGTGGCTTTACCATTGGTGCTGATGCCGACCTGAGCGACACCCTCACTGCAGGCCTGGCGGTGACCTACGGTGTCACCAAGTCCGATGTGGAAGGCAGCGCCAACCGCAGTGAAACCGACAGTTACCTGCTCACCGCGTACGGCAGCTGGCGTCAGCAGGACTACTTTATGGACAGCAGTATCGCCTTCGGTGTCAGCCGTTCCGATATTGAGCAATACACCGCCAACGTGAAGTCCACCGCCGACAGCGATGCCGCCCAGGTAGCCCTGCGTCTGGTCACTGGCCGAACCTTCGCCTTTAACGACAATGACACCATTGTTGAGCCACAGGTGGCCTTTAACTACAGCCGTGTGGATACCAACAACTACACCCTACAGCCACTGAATATGGAAGTGCTGGATCAGCGTATTGAAACGGTGGAACTGGGTGCCGGCCTGCGGGCAATGACTGCAATCGATACCAAACGCGGCCTGTTGATTCCAGAAGTGAACCTAATGGCCTGGCACGACTTTGCTGCCGACCGGGGTGATACCGCTGCCCGCTTCCTGACCGGTGCCGGTAACAGCTTTGTTACCACCGGTGCCAAGCCGGAACAGACCAACTATCAGGCGGGCCTGGGTGTGCAGTACTGGTTAAACAACAACGTCAGTCTGTCTGCCAACTACGACAGGAACTGGAACTCCAACTTCAGTGCCGATACCTGGCTGGCCAATATCCGTTATGATTTCTAAAAGCTAACGGCTAACGCTCTGCTAAACCGCAAACGCCCGCTTCTGCGGGCGTTTTCTATTGGGTAATCCGGTTTTATTGATATAAGACTATAGTCGTTTTAAAGAGTTGATCTGTACAATAGTTCAGCTTTATCAAGACACTCTGAGCTATCAGGAACCCTGCTCCCCCTGATGATTATATGATCAGGGCAAATCTACGGGCGGTAGCGTCTTTGCAGTTAGTCAAGATTTGTGAGTTACTTACCGATGCCCTGAACAACACAGGAACATCATTGTCTGTTGATTCATGGTGTCTATCACAGTGGCTCTTGTGATTTTCAGTCAGGGACAAAAGACTTACCTGGAGTATTACTCCGAGATATTGGAGATATATTATAAAAAGGCTTATTTATCAGACAGTTACTAAGCCTGCATGAAGGGTAATATATCTCACCTGAGTCCATAAGAAAGGTGAATCGGGGGTATATCTCATGTGAGTCCAATATCCAATATTACTCGTTTGAGTTCTAATACAATGTTAGCTACTAATAATGATCTACTTAATTCTAATTTCACCTTTGATAATTACGATTGTTTTGTCTGCACAGTATATGCACAAGCTTACGTTTCTAATGCAAATTAGGCATTACAAGTATTTACAGCCACCTACGGATAAAGAATTTTTTAAGACACCAAGTACGCTTTTAAATATATCTTCCTATTATGATGCTCGGGAGGGATGCATGAGCGGTATTTCTGAGTTACCATTTGATCTTGAAACTATCGCAAGAATTGGTGATGACGATATCGTGACTCTATGTAGAAAGAGGCGGGTAATCGCTAAATGCATGCCATTTGTTATTACTTTTACAATCTTGTGTATTCCTAGTTACTTTGTATATCAAATGCTAAGTATTAATAGCTAACAAGCCAAGCCAGTTCGCCAGCGCGCTGGCAGGACAAATTTCACGCTGCTTCGCATGATCTTGCCCCGATAAAACGGACACCTTGCTTAACCCAAAGCAAAGTAATTCAATGATTCGAATTAAAGAAAAACATCGCACATTTACCAATGCTTTTCGCATCATGGCTATTAAGCTGGAAGCATAAAGAGAATAGTGTGCAGAAGCATTTGATATGCAGTAGTTTAGGTTGATGTTGTTGTCAACACTACCTCCGCTAGGAACTATTCCAATTAATTTAAGTCAAAGAGGATAATCGATTTAAGCGAGATATTACTTGGTCGTTTGTTTGATTTATTAGGTTTTTATCTATTTTGCTTTATATGGTCGCAATGTAAACAGTTTGCATCAAGGAGGAAGTAAAACCATGAATACGGATAGTACATTGCTACAATCACCATCTTTATTCTTACAGAGAGGAACTACCCAAGATGATATCAAAATAGGTGGCAATCCCCTCAAATATGCTGTTAGTCATAGAGTTGCCCAAGATGATATCAAAGTAGGTGGAAGTAATTTTAAATATATGGCAGTTCACCAAATTGTTGTGATTGGTGGAGGTTATTCCGGTACAATCAGTGCTGCTAATAGTTTAAAGGCATCCTCTCAATACGGTGTACCGACAAAAGTCACAATATATGAGCGTGAAGCTGCTGCACAAAGGTGTGGTGGTCTGGCTTATGGGCGAGACAGTGCTCTGAAAGGACATTATCTCAATATACAGCCCCATCGCCTAACGATAGACCGCCAACATCCTGAAGACTGTGTGGAATATCTTAGCAAACTCCGAAGTTGCTCTGTAGAGTGTGTTAACAAACAAAATGACATCTCTCGTCATGAATATCAAAAGTATATCAGTCATTATCTCAATAAAGCTTTGGTGCATGCTCCACCTGGATCGGTTATTGATTGGAAACAGGAGCAAGTTGTAAATCTTAAGCCAGACGAAGGTCGTGTTCTTATTAAAACCAGCAACAGAGAAAAAGAGAGTGGGTACCATTCAGCTATAGTTGCCACAGGCATTCAACTGACGAAAAAACCTTTGGGTTTTATTAAGTCAACGTCTGAGAGATACATCCATTCCATTTACAACCCTCAATCCTACGAGCAAATCAAGAGCCTATCAGAAACCAGGCAGCCTCATGGCGATGCAGTCGTTATTGGTACAGGTTTAAGCGCATTTGACGCAGTAATTGCCCTTCGCTTTCAGGGCTTTAAAGGGAAAATTTACTGTATTTCAAGGGAGTGTAATATTCACTACCGCTATGATAAAGAACATTCCCATAAGGTAGGTAAAGCTAAACGTCCCGATTTTCTTGATCTGGTCAATAAGGAAACTAAGGCATCAGAAATTGAAGAGTGGGTGATTGAATACATTAAAAGAGAATTGAGGGATCGTACACTGCTTGCACCTGATGTAAATCAAGGCGTACATCTCGAAAATCTTATGAAAGGAGCTGAACCGTTCGTTTCTGAACTCGTTGCCAAGCTGAATCCGGAAACATCCAAGTACTTACTTCAAACCCATAAAAGTGCTATTGGAACTCATCGAGTTGGGGTTATTCCGAAGGTATATGATTTTGTACAGGGTCAGCAAGATTCTGGTCAGTGTGAATTTCTTAAAGATAATTTTGTTAGGGTTGAATGTGATTCTGACGGAGTTACTTATGAACTTGAGTCGTTTGGAGGAACTTCAAAGAAGTGTGCGGTACTGATTAATGCTACGGGTGATAATCAGACTTACAAGCCAGAACTAGTACAGGAGCTATGGGTGAATCTGCTTAAGAATAAATATGCTTCAAGTCACTTTCTGGGGGGGGTGAAAGTGGATAGTTTCGGAAGAATGATTTCCGAGAATGGAGAAACTGTAGATAATGTATACTTATCTGGCCCGATGACCTCAGGAGATGCTATAGAAAGACGGGGGCGTTTGGGAGCATTCCTGATTAATACTGGAGAGCTTCGCGACCGAAGTGAAGTCTCGGGGAAAAATGCGGTCTCAAAAAAACTTGGGGAACTTTTAGAAATCGCACAAAATGTACCTGATTCTTCAGGGGCTTATCAAAGAGCCAAGCAAAGAGTTATTAAACTGTAAACTGCAACAAATGAGGCGAATCAGCTAACAAATGGTTCCAGTTCGTTCCGGGGCTTCTCCTCTCCACCCGTTATCTCCCGCCCGTTTCAGTGGACACTCCTGAAAAAGGCATGATCACAATATTCTCAAAAATATTTGAGCGTGGTTTAGATTAACCACCAATAAATAATCCGCTGTAGCTCATCCCTTCGGATCAGTTTCATAGAAACTGTACCAAAGCAAAATCCACGTGTTTAACGTTATATTCCAACAATAATACGTACTATATGAAGGAGCTGTACATGAAATATATTACTGTGCTGGCCATTGCTTTAGCGTTGTTAACAGGCTGTAAAACGACTCAAGAACTGAAGCCTGTTTCTGAAATAAAGGCCGGGTTTTCCAGGGAAGGCTCTCTAGCGAATCAACAACTGATCTCGGACGCTACGGCAGGCTTACAAGAAATCACCGGAGCTCCAGTCAAAAGCGCCGATGTATTAAAGTTCGTTATTCAACAGCCTGTTGGAGACATTGGTTCTCGTACATGGCGGGAAATGTGGATTATGAAAACATCGGACAGCACAACCCAGTTTTTACTGACATTTAAAGAAGCGGGTTTAGATGCCGCTGATTTTGAAATAGCTACAACGGATAACGCGCTCAGTGATACTCAATGCCCTGACAATGTTGCCAAATTCCCCGTTGGGGAAACAACGTCAGAAGATGTTGTTTCATGCATGGGCAAACCACAGCATGAGGACTATAACCCCGATGGCCGCTTTGTCTACATTTATGACACCCCGCAAGAAATCATACTTAGCTATCTTTTCGGAGAAAATAAAAAGCTGATAAAAATTGCGGCTTATGAAAAAACTAACCACTAGAAATATATCCAACCTATTCACATTTATTCTTGGGTCAATTACCCTCAGCCTTTGCTTCAACTTCCGGCATAGCCTTTGTGAATTGATAGTGGATGAAATATTAAAATGATAATACCCACCCTCGAAACTGACCGCTTGATTCTCAGAGGCTTCAATGAACAGGACGTTGAACCCTACGCACAGATGTGTGCTGACCCGGAAGTCATGAAATACATAGGCACGGGCCAAACACTGTCCAGCGAAGAGTCCTGGAGAGGATTAGCGATGCTGATCGGCCACTGGGAACTCCGCAGGTTTGGTATGTGGGCCGTTGAGGAGAAATTATCGGGCCAGTTTGTCGGCAGAGTCGGGCTTTATAATCCAGAGGGATGGCCGGGCATTGAGGTTGGCTGGGCATTGGCAAGGGAGTACTGGGGTAAAGGTTATGCGACGGAAGCGGCACACCGTTCGGTTCAATGGGGGTTTGAGAATACCGGTGCGGACGCACTGATCAGCCTTATCATTCCCGAAAATACGGCGTCTATTAACGTTTCTGAGCGTATTGGTCAGCGCTTCTCCAAAGCAATCACCATCAAGGGAGTAAACGCCAACCTGTACAGCCTAAATAAGCAATCCACCAAATGATAAGGCAAAAGAGAAGCAAGGACTTTCAAGTTAGGGGACATTGTCGACGATGAAGGATTTCAGCACTCAAAGAATTGCTGTTTTTATGATGGATCTTCAATCGACAGAGGCCGAACGTTACGACATGGCGCTGAAGATTAGAGATATGTATTTCAATGTTGACCCAGATGTCATTGAAGACATTAAGTATGGCGGTCTTGTCTTTTCCAAAGGCCAGAAGTTGATAGGAGGCCTGTTCTTCTATCAATCCCACGCCTCTATTGAATTCAGTGAAGGCGCCAGCTTATCGGATCCAGATTCGGTGTTGGAAGGAAAGGGTAAACTACGCAGGCATATTAAGATTATGTCCTACCAGGATATACAAACCAAGAATGTCAGTTCCTATGTAAAAGAAGCGCTGGCACAACATAAAGCAGACTCATAATAGATAAAAGGCTTTTCTCAAAAAGCAGAAATCACATGAAATAACAATGAAAACAACAATGAAAACAACAATCAATAAATTCTTATTTGATGGGTATCTCTGGTGCGAGCGAAAACTGGCCGGCCTTAGCCCCAAACAGTTGGTCACATCCGACGGTACATTTGCTTACCTGGAAGGCGGTAAAGGTCAAACCATTCTTCTGCTGCATGGATTTGGCGCCAATAAAGACAACTGGAACAAACTGGCCAAATACCTGACCCGTGACTTCCATGTGATTGCCATTGATCTGCCGGGGTTTGGACACAGTCATCATGATCCAGAAGCCAGTTACGGATTAGCAGACCAGCTCACGCGGTTGCTGACCTTTGTTCAGCACAAACAGTTAACGAACGTTATGCTGGCGGGTAACTCTTACGGTGGCTATCTGGCGGCTAATTTTGCCGCACAACACCCTGAGCGGATCAGAACTCTGCTGCTGTTAAATCCACTGGGCGTAGCAAGTGCAAAACACAGTGAGGTGTTTAACTACATTGCTGCCGGTGGCCATAATGTATTGCTGCCGGGTAATCAGGAAGAATATGCGTTTTTATTGCAGAAGTGTTTTTATAAAGTGCCCTACCTGCCAGACTTTGCCATTGAGCAGTTAACCCGAGAAGCCACCAGCAACCCGTCGTTGAAGGAGAAGATTTTTTTTGCAACCCATGAACGGTCAGGCGACAACCTTATTTTTGAAGGCCCGCTGGAACAGGTGCTGAAAACCTACCCTGGCCCTACCGTGGTGTGCTGGGGAACTGAAGATAAGATTCTGCATGTGGATGGTGGCCGGGTGCTGAAGCGGGAGGTCGAACACATCAAGCTGGTTGAATTTGAGAAGATAGGCCATTTACCCATGCTGGAAGCTCCCGGAACAATGGCCAAAGAAATCTACAAAGCCCACCACGAAGCAAAAAAGCGTACTTAAGACTCCGAAAAGCCAAACCATAAGGAATGACATAGAAAAGAAAAGCGGGCTCTGATCTCCAATTAATCTAGCCTCACGGTCAGTTCCAGCTAGAACATGTGTAAGCAATGCCATCAGAGTCCAGCCATGAAAAACTGCTTGTATACACTGATCACCTGTTTTTTCGTTTTGTGTTTTCTGCAAACCAGTGCTGGTCATGAGCTAGACATCAGCACTCCTACACTCATGAAGCCTGAGCCATGGACTCCCAATACGTTACTTGTGTTTGGAGATAGCCTCTCAGACAGTCATGGAGATGACTTTCATTCGCCGGACTCAGCACTCTCTACGTTCAATCTGCTGAAAACCCTGAGAGGCGATTTCAACCTGCTGCTCGAAGAGCCACCTATTGATCTAAGCCAGTTTTTCTCCCGTGCCAGCAGCATCCGGAATATTGAACAAACATTCGAACTTTATCGTATAGAGCTTCAGGCAGAAAAACGCGAACAAAGCTTTATTGGACGGCTAGTGACAGGGCTGGAAGAACGTGTAGTAAATCAGCTGGAAGCACTGCTGACGAACATGCTGACCAGCCTTAAATTCATAGAGCAGAGGCTGGACAGCCATCTGCTGGTTGCGGTGAAACGCACTACCCGTTTTCTCCGAAAGGTTCAGCACTCCCATATTGCCAGCCTGATGCCCTCAATCAAAACAATCAGCAGGCTTCTGGCCAATAAGACCGAAGCCCTGGGAGAGATCATTAATGCAGATCTGGTCTCTATGATGCCAGCCGTGGCTGAAGATACCTTACTCTCGACTACTACACGGTTTGCAGACCAGATACCCCTGTTACCCGACATCGAGCACTACGAAAAAGGGAAATGGACCACTGGCCGGGATATGGATTTGATGTGGCCAGAGGTGCTGGTAAAGATGATGTCATTCCCGGAACAGCACACAGTCAACCTTGATAACCGGGCCATGGCTGGAAGCTGGATACTTTGCGCTGAAGGTAAGCTGGGCAGACCTGGTGCCTTCCTCCGTTCTGTGGAGGGAGTCATGGATGCCGCCGTCACACTCTTTCAGGGCAGCCTTATCCCCCCCTGCGAGGGTCTGATTGTTCAGTCTTACCTGGGTGAGCGCAGGAGCAAGGTCAATAAACACACATCTGACCCGCTGATCTCGCCAGACACACTGGTTGTCTTTTTTAATGGGGGTAATGATTTCCTGAATAACTGGCACGACCCTGACGATATTGCCCAGGAACAGGCACAGGATATTTACAATGTGCTACAGGCGGGAGCCCAGCGGGTTATTGTCTTTGTACTGCCCGATATCACGGCCGCCCCCAGGTTTCTTAACTCCCCGGAACGACAGGAGTTGCATGAAAAGTGGCGGGTATATAATGCCAGCCTCAGTATGAGAATTAACCTGTTAAGGGAAACCTTTCCACAGCACTCTGGCTATCGTGTCATGAAAATCGATGGCGAAGAAGTGTTTGGAACGCTGCGAAACGATCCGCAATGGGATTTCGAGCACCCTATTCTGAATATTCCGATACCCGGTATGGACGATGCTGAAGAGGTTGAAAAAGAGCGCCAGGCCCGCATCGCAGAAAAACGTAAAGAGGCTGAACAGCAGCACAACATTGTGACTCAGGAACTGCTAAGTAATGCGGCATTTGATGACAGCTGGCAACCCATCCGCGACCATTTCTCTCAGGTAACTCCGGGTAAAACCGCATTTTACAGCGACAGCGTACACCCAAGTGCTGAGGCTCATTACGCGATTGCAGAGCAGACCTGTCAGATTCTGGCCGAACGCTTTAACATTCCCTGCGATACTCACCATTATTCAAAAGAGCAGGCCATAAAAGAAGCTCAACTCCGTAAACACAACGCAGGCTAGTTATGGTATGTCCGGGGGCGTTCGGGAGAGTGAGTACCGGCTTAACAGTGCCCCCTTTCAGCCCTCCTTTTTGCATACCTGCATCAACCAGCCTCAGTCGGCAGCAGCTATCCTTACCAGACTTACGTAGTTTAGGCTTGAACATGAAAAAAGGTCATCACTATACGATCAGCCCGTTGAGTTTAATTTTATCAGCCACGATGAAATATTCGGCATACTGAAAAAGTTGAAACAACGGCCAGATATCGAACCAGGGACTGCTGAACAGTTAGGGCTAGGTATCAAACTGTTTGGTGGCGTCCTGTTACAGCACCGAAACTCGGAACTGTTTTCAACGCTGGCTCCTCATTTCGCCGATTTTATGAAAGCGCTGAAAAAGTTCGGATAACGTTATTTCTGCCTGAACCAGCCCGCTAATCAACAAAACCACTTTATGTAGCTCTACAGTGGCAGGGGGAAACCTATCCTGATAGTCGGACTCATAACCACCGGCAATCAGAATGAAAGCCCACTCAAAGCAGGCCGCTGAATTATTACTGGAGAATATCTATTGTGCACTGGGAACATCATCGCTGGACGGTTCTCCATGGGTAAGCCCGGTTTATTACTCTCTCAACGAGAGTGCTGACATATTCTGGGCTTCCAGCGTTACCTCAACTCACTCAAACCTTATTGCAGCCAACCCCAGAACATTCATCTCAATTTTTGACTCCACCTGTCCCCCCAGAACAGCAACAGGATTATATCTGCTTGGCAAAGCAGGTCAGTTCATCGATGCATGCCTCTCTGAGGTCGTCACCCGACACTTTCAACGCATCAATGAACACAGCCAGCTGAGCGGCGGGGATTTCCTGTTCGATGCGCCCGAACGTCTGTATTGTTTTAAGCCGGAAAAAGCATGGGTACTGGATAAGCCAGAAATGATTCAGGGCCATCAGATAGACCAGAAGACTTCAGTGCCCATTACCGAAGTTCAGAAAGCACTGAGTGACATTGCTGAAGTACGAATGGATCAATGCTTCAAGCCAATGGCTTTCATAGCTTCCTGAGACCACGAGGGTATTAGAATCAAGACCAGGCCGTCAATCCACATCCAAGAAAGGAAAGGCCTTGACCCAATCCTACCGGGCATGTGATCTTTTTGTCCCAGACAAGTAAAAACACTCAGGAAATGTTTTAATGGACTCTGAAAAAACAAACATCGAAGAACAGCTGAAAGCCGTAGAAAAAAAGTTAATGTTGACGCAGCTAGCGGATGCTCCGGCCATGATTGTTATCGGATTAGGCATGTTTGCCAAATTCGGAGAGTCCCCTGAGTCGCTGCACCCATGGCTTGGTAACACTCTGATTGTTGACTCTTCGCTGGCTGTTGCCATTCCCGTAGCTATTTTCTGCGCGTTTCAGTCGTTCAGGCTGATGAAAAAAGTCAATGCGTTAAAGAAGCAGCTTCATGGATAAAAAAGCCTGAGTCAGATTATTTATGGTTAATTACGCTTATTAGCGCGATTGTTTCTTCACCTTTAAGCCCTGCTCATTGTAGAGCGGTGAGGTCTTGTAACTTCCGAATAACTACGGCTACCAGACTCATCCACAGTACCTACAGCTTGCAGCGGAACACCTTCCTCTATCGCCTGCTGATTCGCTACTGATTCAGTCGAGTCCTGTTGCCTTCCAGAGCAGAGCCATGAACAGCATGATGAGATCATTCTACATATCTGCTCTCTTTTAAAAAATCCAGCAGTACCAAAAATACTCAAAAATCCCAAAAGAGACCCGCCCGCTGCAGCTTGCTCCTGGGTAATGGTATTTTCCAGCTCCGCGCTAAGGGTAGCGACCAGTGATTGATCAGCTTCATTCTGTGCAATTTGTTCAAGGGCATTTTCCAGCTCTGTGCGCAGAGAAGCTTCATTATTTGCAGTATTTTTCAGTTCGGTTCTGAGAGTCGTGAGCTTTGATTGAAGTACTTTATTATCTGCCTTTAGCTGGGAAGAGGTATTCTGTAATTGCTGCAAAGTCACATTCAAGTATCTTTTTTCATCAATGTGATTCTTACAGGACACGTCCACCCTTCCATCAAACCTGCCTTGCAGGTAGGCCGCTTTTTCAGAATTAGCTACTACCTCAGCTTGACAGGCAGTCAATGCACTGTAGCAGTTCGAGATAAGTTTCAAATCTTGCTCACAGTAGATCGTTTGCTCAAAATTTGGTGCTAAGGCTGGAATCCGCAAATTTGTCCCATTGTTTGCAAAGGCAACAGGCGCCGTGAGTATCACGAATCGAGTTAACTGCTGAGCCCATTTGGGACTCTCACAAGAAGAGTACATTCTTTTACGTCCATTACACCCATGAACATTACGATGCCTCAAGCGACCATCTGATAGCTCTGCTCTACTGGGATCAGACTGGTTGTTATGAGAAGCCGTAGGAACAGAAAAACTCTTATTTATTTCAACCATAAGAAGACCTTTAATAAGAGAAAATCCATGTTCGTATTTAAAGAGAGCTTTGTTTCCATGTTTTTTGTAAAACTGGAAATAAGACTTATTTATCTTAAAAAAGTTTCAAGTCAGGTTTATTTTATGCCCACTCATAATTAAATAATAAATCTGGCTTTATGCTTACAGCCCAACCATCCAGCAACAGGCAATTAGAAGGCGTAACCTGAATATCTGCCTATCGTCACAGCCCTGATTCATATGGTCTATATTAAACCCACAAACGTTCCAACTCTTCTGTTTATCCCTACCCTGAAGCGATACCGGATGCATTATGGAATTCAAAGACTATTACAAGATTCTGGGTGTTGATTCTGATGCTGATAAGAAAACGATAAAGAACGCCTATCGAAAACTGGCCAGGAAGTACCACCCGGATGTCAGTGACCACCATGATGCTGAAAACCAGTTCAAGGAGGTTGCTGAAGCCTATGAAGTACTGAAAGACGACGCGAAACGTGCAGAGTACGATGAAATTCGTCAGTACGGAGGGTCTCAGCAAGGTTTTCGTCCACCTCCCGGCTGGGAACCTTCCGGGTCCTGGGACAACAGTGGTCGCCATTTCCAGGGGGACTTTTCAGACTTCTTTTCGTCTATTTTTGGCACAGGCTCTGACTCCCGAGCCAGTGATTTTGGACAGCGAAGGGCTTATAGCCAGCGAGGACAGGATATTGAAACCGAGATGCCCATTTTTCTTGAAGACACCCTCTCGGAAGAGTCCAAAACCATCTCCTACAGCCTGCCCCATTATGATGAGCATGGACACGTTACCGAGGTGAGTAAAACCCTCAAGGTAAAAATCCCCCCTGGCGTAACCGATGGTGAGCTTATCCGATTGAAAGGTCAGGGAGCACCGGGTGTTGGTGATGGTGGCAGCGGTGACCTGTATTTGCGAATCAGGCTGGTACCTCACCCACTCTTTGATGTGGAAGGGCATAACCTGATCATTACCCTTCCCCTCGCTCCCTGGGAGGCAGCGCTTGGTGCTAAGGTGACGCTGCCAACACTGTCGGGCAAAATCAACTTAACCATTCCTGCCAACAGTCAGAGCGGTCAGCGCCTGCGTGTGAAAGGCAAAGGCCTGCCCGGGAAACAGGTACAGGGCGATCTTTATGCGGTGTTAAAAGTCGTTATGCCAAAAAGCAACGATTCCCTAAAGGAGCAGTGGCAACAGCTCGCAGAACAGGCTCCCTTCGATCCGCGAGCCGAGTGGAGTGAAGCCTCATGAACGATATACAGACCACCTACCTGAGTTTCACTGAAGTCTGTCTGCAAACCGGTGTAGCAGAAGAGACGATCATCGAAATTATTGAGCAGGGGATTGTCGAGCCTGTGGGTACTTCGCGCGGCGAATGGCGATTCAGTCCGGCCATGGTGCTACTGACCAGAAAAGCGGTACGCCTGCACGATGACCTTGATGTGGACTGGCCGGGCATAGCACTGGCTATTGAGTTACTGGAAAAACTGGATCAACTTCGGCAAGAGAACCGCCACCTTAAGCAGCGCCTGGGCCGCTTTATGTCTGGTTAGTATCACCATCAGCCCTGACACCACTATCTTGCTGGCCGCCCTGCCAGCAGGTAGTTCCCATTACACTTCTCCAGGACATAACATAGAGCGACGCAGGGTCCAAAGGGCCTGCCATTATTTGCGTCATACGACCCTGTGCTTCTCCGAAAGAACACTGTCCTCAGTCAGCAAAATAAATACAATCAATTGATTTTTAAAGAAAAAAACCACAAACACTCAAAAAATAGTACTAACGTATAATTTTAAAAGAGTCCATTACGTGAATAATGTTGGTCATAACATCAGTGGAATGCCTGCATAGCAGGCAAATCCCACTGCTGATTACCAAGGATAGCTGGTTGCAGGGAGAGCCTATGTTGAATAGTGTGAAAACCTTTTTACCAAAAGTCTCAGGGCTCGCTCGCCAACTGCCGAAAAAAGGGGTTTCAAACTCATATTTTAATCAGCGACCAGTGAGCCAGTTTGCTGCCAGACAGCGCTATACCGCTCAACTGGTATCCCCCCCTGCCAGTTTTGAGCGTAACCGCTTGACCTCTCAGACTGGTATTGCTCAGGCCATCATGCCTGTATCAGCGAGTGTCCAGCCTGGTATTCGAAATAGAAATCAGGGTTTATTCGGTGGCACTTCATCTGTGATCGCTTCTGGCAACCCAACGTCTGGCCCTGCGGCTCCAACCCCAAGACCGTTACAGCAGGCCGTAGCCAACCAGAATATATCTGCCCGAAATAACCATCTGATGGATGCCCCAATTCCAGATTCTGTGATCCAGGAAAGTATAAGAACTCATGCGCAGGAAGAGAGAAAGCGGGCCGCCGACGCTCAGGCCAGAGCAGATGCATTAAACCCGCAGCTGCAACGGGATATTGCTATTGCCATTGAGGCAAGCCAAAAAACACTGCAGGCTGAAAATGCCAGGTCAGCATCTCAAGCAGCAATCCTCAATTCAGGTAACTGTTCCCTGGCTAAAGCGCTGCAACAAAGCAATCAGCAATACCTTATGGAACAGCAGGCTATAGCACGTCAGAAATCGGCCGTGGCCAACATGCTTGCCGAATTCGGTTATCGCTTCCAGGATGTACCCCGGGATGGAAACTGCTTTTACCATGCTCTATGTACTCACAATATATCTCCCGAAACACTTGCAAGAATTCCAGATTCAGTGAGAAGAGAGCTTGCGTATGACATGAGACTTGGTACTGCACAAAGAGCGAAAGCATTCCATTCACACTATCGCTACTCCATCGGTTCTGAATTTGAAGCTGGACTTTACTACAGGCTGGGTGAAGGTAATGAACTGCAAGATATTAGTAAGGAAGGCTATTTCGCTAATGTTGATGATATTTCCTTTGCAGCCCAGATTATCGAAAGGCCTATGATGGTCATTAATCGGTTCGGTAAAACTCTACTTGCCGTGGATAAAAAAGGAAAACCTCAACTGGGCATACACTCTCTCGAAAATGCTTACAGACTAAATCTGACAGACAGCTTTGGGCGTACTGTTCAACCAATGATCATGATTCTGGATCAGGCGATAGAGGATAAGCCCGAAAGTAATCACTTTATGCTTGCAACCCGATAGTCTTAGTCAGGCTCTGGCCCTGCTGATAAATGCAACCCTTAAGGGAAGTGTCAGCAGGGTACTCAGCAACAATGCAATCAATACACTGTACACCAGATCATTTATTGAAAGTGGAATACCCGGCTTAAAATTAACCAGTACTTTTTCCAGCGTTTTCCATTGCGTCGGAGAGCTGATGAACCAGGCCCGCTCAAAGTAATTACCATGAATCAAGGTAGACAGGGTCTGATTAAGCTTATCAAACTCCATTAATGTCTGCTTCTTCTGCCGGGCATCGTCTTTTATCACTGCATTCGGGTTTTGCAAAAGATCATTAATCATGGCGTACTCATCGGGGTATCCATGCCTGACAGCATTGCTTCTGAAACCCTCAACCTGATGTTTTGTCGCTTCGTAGTAACCACTCAGATACTGCACATAGTGGTCAGACAACACGGGCACCTGCAATACGATCAGCAGTATGCCCCCAAACAGTAGTTTATCCAGTAAGTTGACGATCAAGCTTGCTCCTGTTGATCCATTGGATAATGATTTACTCCATTTCTTTCATCTTATTATATCCACCAGCTGCCGCAAGGAATCGGAGCAATTTAGCCACCCTTTCTTTGCAAGCTCGATCAAACCAATGGTTTCTATGGAATTGATAACTCAACAGCTTCTTCTTCGCCCATTCCAAAAGGCTGATGTCGAACCTCTATTCCAGATTCAGCGGGACCAGGAAGCAATGCAATTCACATTTAACGTGCAAAATATGGAAGAATCCGAGCATTATCTCACCACTCATGCTGAACAGAGGGATATTGTAGGCTTCGCGCCCTGGACGGTTTGCCTTAAAGAGGACAAAACCGTGATTGGCTGGGGTGGCTTGATGGAAGACCCTTTCGACCCAGGCTACGGCCCTGAAGTCGCCTATTTTTTCAACAAAGGTTACTGGGGAAAAGGTTTGGGCACAGAACTGGTTAAAGCATCAATTGACTATGGCTTTCGACAGTTGAAACTTGATGTTATCGGGGCCTTTGCCCGCCCTGAGAATCAGGCATCCATTCGGGTTCTGGAAAAGTGTGGATTCAGTTATAAAAGCTACAACACCATCATTGAGCGAAACTACTATCAGATCACATCTGACACCATTCGCCCAAATTGATGCAATAGACCACAAAAGGGCAAAAATCATTCAATCTGCTACCTTTGTTCTTTCTACCGTTCAGGCTCTGTAAATCGAAAGAACAAAGGCCATATCCCAATGTCAGGACTTGCCCAATCCTTTTCAGGTAGTGTGCCTGAAAACTACGACAAGCTGATTTTTCCAAGATTTCTTCAGCCCTTCGCAGAAGAGATGGCCATTCGGCTGAAAAGAACTGTTCCCAGAGATATTCTTGAAACGGCAGCTGGCACTGGTGCCGGTTCACAGATCTTGCAGCAGAATCTGGAGTCAGGCTCGTTATATACAGTTTCAGATATCAGTGAGGATATGCTAAGCATGGCCCGGGAAAAGCTGGGTAGTATAACCGGGGTTCATTTTGATCTGGCGGATGCCTGCATCCTGCCTTACGACAATGAGGCCTTTGATGCTGTGGTCAGCCTGTTCGGCTTGATGTATTTCGACGATAAACAGACTGCACTCAGGGAAGCCCACAGAGTTCTTAAACCCAATGGCAAACTGCTGTTCAGTGTCTGGGACACACTTGAAAAGAACACACTCAGTTTTCATTTTTATAATAAAGCTGCCCGCTACTTTGATGGCAATTTACCTCAATTTCACAAGCTTCCTCATAATTGTGCCAGCCTGGACTATCTAAAAACAGAGCTGGAAGCAGCTGGCTTTATGGGCATTCAGATTTCGGTCGTACAAAAAAAGACGGCTAACTGCTCAGCCAATGAAGCCGCTACAAGCATCATCACGGGGACACCGGTATTTTTCGAGTTTCAGGAAAAAGGCCTGAGTCACAGTCAGATAATCAAGGAGATGACTGAGGAGCTACAAGCCGTTTTTGGTGATGATCTCAGTGGCCTGACACGACAGGCTCTTTTCATTGAGGCAAGTAAGTACTGACACCGAATTAGGCAAAAGAGTGTTATCTGCTAATTCATATTTTTCACCACAAAGACACACAAAAAAAATCCTTCTTGTGTCTCTGTACCTTTGTGGTTAAGAACAGCTTTGCCTCTCTGAATAGTGTGTATTCAAACCGCCGCTTCTGCATCTTCCTCCCTATTTCCGGAAACATGTGCAGGCTGTTTCCGTGGGGCAGGCTTCCAGCTCCGTAACTGCTTAAGCATCTTCCAGCCACCCACCAGTCCCAAAACAGAACCGGCAGTCATCAACCCTGACATCGCAGCACCCACAACTCCAGCGGTCATTACATCCTGTCCAGTCAGATAGAGGCCTGGAATATCGGTTTTGGGTTTCAGCCAGTCCTGGGTGAATCGGTCTGGATCATGACTCAGCCCATAGATTTCTCCTTTTTTATAGAAACAGAAGAAGTCAGTGGAGAGTGGTGTGGAGAGTTCATAGTAATCAATCTTGCCACGCAGCTGCGGCAGCTTTTCATAGAGCACTTCAAGCAGACGTATAGAAAAGCCTTCTTTCAATGCATCATAATCTTCACCACGTTTCCCCCAGGTTTCGTCTTTCCACTGTTCAAACCATTCATATTTTGCTGGGGCCACAATTTCAATAGTGGCGCGATTGGGGTAACGCTCATCCCAGCTGGCATCCTTGGCCGATGGGAACGAGATATAAACAACCGGAAATGGTTGACTACTGTCTTTTAAAAAGACATCAACATTCTGGCCATGGTGCTCATCCTGATAGATCCAGAAGTTGGTCTTGGGTAAATCGAGGTTTTCTGCCGTATCGGCAATACCGATATACATACCCAGGTGGGTCATGGAAGGTGTTACCTGGCTCAGCTTATCCAAATAACCGGTCGCTCTTGCCGTGGATGCAGGCAGCAGGCGCCCAAACGTATTAAAAACACCCGCATTACTGATGACCCGCTGTGCGCGTATATCGGTGCCATCTTTCATTTTGACACCCACTGCCCGACCATTCTCAATCAGAATTTCGGTAACCTCTGCATAGGTGAACAGCTCTCCACCACTGGCCTGAATCTGGGGAATCATGGTTTCGGCTATGCGTGAAGCTCCACCAACCGGGTAGTAACCACCAAACATGTAATGTCTGGCAATCAGGGCATGCACCATAAAGCTGGACTGCTCCGGTGGCAGACCATTATCCCCCCACTGCCCAGTGAGTACCGCAATCAATTTTTTATTGCTGGTCAAGCGACTGAGTACATCAATCGTCGGTTCATTAAAAAACGACGGCAGCTTTCCTTTTCCCACCAAGCGCATGGCTTTATTGAGCCAGCCCGGCAACAGTTTCTGTGCCGAAAAGGCGGGCATGGCATTGGACACTTCTTTGAGCAGATTAAGGTACTGATCGATGGCGTCAGTTTCATCCGGAAAGTATTGAACCATTTGCTTTCGGAAGGCGTCTTTACCTCGGATCAGGTCATACTGATCATCCCCCAGATAAAACCGATCATAGTTATCAGCCATGGGTGACCACTGGAGCTCTCCATCGGTCAGGTAACCAAACAGCGTTCCTGCCATGGTCTTCGAGTTACCCACATCCCCAACATAGTGAACCCCCACATCCCACTCATAGCCATTGCGACTATAACTGTGACTGAAGCCACCAGCGGTGTAATGCTGCTCAAGCACCAGTACTTTCTGCCCAGCCTTGGAAAGACAGACGGCAGCGGCCATACCACCAGGGCCTGAGCCAATCACAATCGTGTCATAAGGTCCTTCCAGCCGATTACTGCGATAACGGCGCCCGATTCGGATCGTACTGGGTTTCATCCAATCACCTTTTTTTCTTATTATTCTATTTTGCTTAGCTGCTTTGGAGGCCAAGCCAATCAGGGAACAGTGTATGTTTTCACAACACAATGTGAAAGCAGTACGCAATATTGCATCTTTATAAAATGATATTTGCCCCAATTTATAGTCAAAACTGAATAATTAACGGGAAGTAAGATGTCTCAGTTACCCGAAAAAATGAGTGGCGTTGTTCTCACTGGGCATGGCGGACCTGAACAGCTGGAATATCGGAACGACCTTCCAATGCCAGTACCAGGTGATAGAGAAGTACTGATCCAGGTTTATGCGACAGGTGTCAACAATACCGATATCAATATCAGAACCGGCTGGTATTCCAAGTCCGGGGATCATGAAGAGGACGCAGGCTGGACCGGTGAAGCATTCTACTTTCCCAGAATACAGGGTGCCGATGTCTGTGGCGTGATCGTAGCTGTCGGTCCGGGCGTCAGTGCTGCCCGTATCGGCGAAAGAGTGTTAATTGAACCCTGCCTGCGTGAGAAAGACGGTAAGGCATTGGCCAATCCCTGGTACTTTGGCGCCGAGTGTGATGGTGGGTTTGCAGAGTACACAACCGTAGCATCCAGACACGCTTATAAGATTTCCAGCGCCTTAACGGCTGTTGAACTTGCCTCCTTTCCCTGCTCTTACTCAACTGCAGAAAATCTGTTGACCAAACCCAACGTTAAGACGGGAGATACCGTTCTGGTAACCGGTGCGTCCGGTGGCGTTGGCTCCGCTGCAATTCAGCTTGCCAAAGCCCGAGGGGCTCGTGTTATCGCCATTACCAGCCCGGAGAAATCCGAAGAACTTCTGAAGATTGGCGCCTCAAAAACCATTTCACGCTCTGACAGTGTGATCGATGCCCTGGGTATCAACAGTGTGGACGTGGTGATCGACCTGGTGGGAGGCAACCAGTGGGGAGAGCTTCTTGAGGTATTGAAGCCCGGTGGCCGCTATTCAGTAGCCGGTGCTATTGCAGGCCCTCTTGTTGAGCTTGACCTGCGAACACTGTATTTAAAAGACTTAAGCTTCTTTGGTTGCACCGTGCTTGAGCCGGAGGTTTTTGCCAACTTGGTTCACCATATTGAAGCAGGTGATATCAAACCGGTGGTCGCACATACTTTTCCGCTGGAGCAAATTGTAGAGGCTCAGGAAGTGTTTCTTCAGAAGAAGCATACCGGGAAGATTGTGTTATCCGTTGCTAAGCCATAATTGAGTGTTCTTGAAAAGAAAGGCTCTGAAAATACTCAGAGCCTTTGCAGGACAACTATATCAATACTCACTTTTAAAGGGGAAAAGCCTCAAGATCTGGCTCTACAAATAACTGGCGAGCTTCACCAGAAAACAGCCGCTCTGATGAGTAATGTGTCATCATGATCTGACTGTCCAACAGAATGTCGTTTGCATTAATAAAAGCCTCTGCAGAATCAGCATCTTTTGTTTTTTTCATAAAATAATAAACTGCCAGTAGCCAGCCTCTGGTTAATGTCTCATGGTACTTATCGACCGGATTTATATTATTGTGCTTCAATAACCGGATAAGAACCTCGCGTAGCTGCCGATTTGCCTCATCCACGTCACTTTCAGCCAGATAAATGTAGGCGAGTCTCACATGAGCAAGGTGATTAAACTCTGTAACCGGAATGCTGCACTCTTCAACACACTTTTTAAATCGCTGATCATCTGCTGAAATTTGATGTTTCACCCTTATCCCCCTATCACACAGTCTTCAGCCTGCCAGACAGGCTAATGAAGAAACATCATGCGCCCTGTACTTTTAGACGGGTCAATAGAAAACCATGTAATACTTTGCTGGTGACTGAAACAGGTACACTCGATAAGATCATTGATTTACCAGCCTTGGATCTGTAGTGAATGGAATATCAATTAAGCCCCTTCCAGCCCAATGGCCTGGGAAGTCTATGGAATATATTCCGACTGTCTATTCAACAACAGGGCAGAAATTCTTATACCTATGAGCAACCGAGAGAAGCGGGAACTGAGTGGTATTTCGATCTCCCGCGACGCCATGATACTTGATCAAAATGACTCTACTGACAAGTATACCCCCCATCGACAGGAACCAATGCGCCAGTCATAAAGCTGTTTTCTGAAGACAGCAGATAACAAGCGAGGCTGGCAATTTCCGATGGCTTGGCAATTCTTTTAATTGGCTGAGCATTTTCCAACATTTGGAGAATTTCAAGCTCGCTTACACCAGTCAATTGATTGAACTCCCCAACCGCCCTTTTCAAAATTCCTGTTTCACACGTTCCTGGGCAAATACAATTCACCCTGATATTGAATGGCGCATAATCAATAGCAGTACTTTTAGTGAGCTGAGCAACGGCTCCCTTACTCATACCATAGACAGAACTGCTACCCTTACCAACAAAAGACTGGTCCGAACCCATAAGCAGAATGGATCCACTCTCCTGCTTTCTCATTACTGGAAGCACTGCTTTTAACAGGTAAAAGATACCGAAACAATTAATACTGATGACTTTCTCCATATCTTCAATAGCAGTCTCTTCAATCGTTCCAAATTTATGAATGCCGGCATTGGCAAAGAGAGCATCAATTTTTCCTTCAGCAGCTATGACACTTTGCACAGCATTCTGAATCTGCTCAAAGCTGGACACATCACAGTGAATAAATTTTGAGGCTACGGCTTCTGACTCAGCTATATCCAGGTTATAAACTCTGGCTCCCTCACTGGACAGCCTTTGCCCTGTTTCAAAACCAATCCCCGAAGAGCCACCAGTAACAATTGCAACTTTATTATCAAATCGCATGACAACCCCTCTCTCACTGAGAAAGGCTCAAGAATAGTCACAGTATTTCATTTCAGCCATCTGCATACAGTCTGGTATGCTTGCCTGCGATAATACGTTCGCTGGTTCAATAATAATCACTAACAGGTTGTTACGTTGTCTGCATATCTTTCCGGTTTCTCTCTCAGCTTGTCACTAATCCTGGCAATTGGCTCTCAAAATGCCTTTGTTCTGAAGCAGGGAATAAAAAAACACTATGTCTTTCTGGTCTGTCTGCTATGTGCATTTTCCGACGCACTGCTGATCTCCCTGGGCGTTGCTGGCTTTGGTGTGGTCGTTGAGCAGTTCCCGGAAATTGAGGTTTTTGCCCGCTATGGGGGCGCTGTTTTTCTTATTGTCTATGCCCTGTTGAGCTTTCGCTCAGCCTTTACGGAAACCCATGCCCTTGATGAGAATGCCAGTGTTCCCCGGTCGATATGGAAGACCATGGCTGTCTGTCTCGCTTTTACCTGGCTGAATCCTCATGTTTATCTGGATACCGTAGTACTTCTGGGTTCCATCTCAACCCAGTATGAAGGTCAGCAACTGGAGTTTACGCTGGGAGCCATCACCGCCTCCTTCGTGTTCTTCTTTAGTCTTGGCTACGGCGCAAGGCTTCTCAGCCCTCTGTTTCAAAACCCGAAGTCATGGAAGTTTCTGGAATTCTTTGTGGGCCTGACCATGCTAACCATTGCCAGTTCACTGGTACTCACCTGAATTGTTTTTCTTCAACACATCACTTGACCTGACTATAGCTTCATAGTTTATCTTGCCTGCCATCCAGAATGAGTCAGGCGCACATGAATGTATCGAATATCAGAACTGGCTGAACAGATAGGTTTGTCTCGAGCCACACTCCTCTATTACGAGAAGATTGGACTGATCAAAGGCAGGCGGCAGGCTAATGGCTATCGCATATACAGTGATCGAGATGTCCAGCGGCTCCACCTGATCCAACAGTTACAGGCGGGCGGATTGACGCTGAAAGAGTGTCAGGCCTGCCTCGATGCAAAAGTTGAACGACAAGTACTGTTCAACCGACTCCATCAGCTTGATGAAGAGATTGCACAAAAGCAGCAGTCACGACAGTTACTGGCTGCCCTGCTGGGTGAAGGTGAGCTTACTGCATGGCATGAGCAGGTCGATAAAATTGCACCTGACGCCCATCTGGATTGGTTAATAAAACAGGGCTTTGATGAGAAAAATGCCCTGCGATTGAAGTGGTTATCAAAAGATATGAACAGTCATCAAGCGTATATGGCCGATTTCATGCGTGTTTTTGACACGCTGGACCGATGGGGGCCTGGCTCAGAAGCAGAAACCCTGAAAGCCCTGGCACAAGTACCCGTATCCCCAAAAGCCATTCTTGAACTGGGCTGTGGTAGAGGTATCGCCACAACAGTACTGGCTCAGAACTGTAATGCGCATATCACGGCCGTTGATAATGATGAACCGGCATTAAACCGCCTGATGGATCGAGCCAGAGCGACTGGTGTGGCCGAACGCATCACTACCCGTTGTGCCAGTATGACGGATCTGCCTTTTGAACCAGAGAGCTTTGACCTTATCTGGGCCGAGAGCAGCGCCTATGTAATCGGAGTCACCAATGCTCTGAAGCAGTGGCGCAAACTGCTAAAACAAGAAGGGGTACTCGTCATCAGTGACCTGGTCTGGCAAACACCGACGCCAAAAGAAGATGTCAGAGCTTTCTGGGAAAAAGAGTACCCAGACCTGGTAACGGCAGAAGAACGTTCACAACAGGCAATGGAAGCAGGCTACCGGGTAATTGACAGCTTTGCCTTAAGCAGGCAGGCCTGGCAAGCCTACTACGAACCTCTTGAGATGCGGGTCAATGACTTGAAAGCCGAAATGGCTGACTCCGCCGCATTGAGAGATATACAGACCGAGCTGAACATTTACCACAACTACCTTGGGCAGTATGGCTATCAAATGTTTGTGCTACAGCGCTCAGAAACGATGTAATTGATTTGGAGGTATGGAAACGTGGAGTTTTCAGTTTATAACCCAGGCGAAATTGACGAGATCAGAAACCTATTTACCAGGACGTTTACTGACTCAGAAAACGAAGCGGAAGGAACCATGGTCGGTAACCTGGCCTATGAGGTAATGAATACAACGGACAGCAATGACCTCTTCGTTTTTGTTGCCCGGGATCATAGTCGGCACCATGGAGAGCAGATTGCAGGCTGCATTATCTTTTCCCGGTTAACCTTTGACAGCCGTATCGATGCCTTTCTACTGTCTCCAGTTGCTGTCAGCACCGATTACCAGGGTAAGGGTACTGGGCAGGCGTTGATCAATTTTGGTCTGAGTACATTAAAAGACAATGGCACAAAGTTGGTATTCACTTACGGTGACCCTAATTATTACTCCCACACAGGATTTGGACCTGTCAGTGAAACCGTGATCAAGGCGCCACTGCCTTTGTCCCACCCGGAAGGTTGGTTAGGCCAGTCACTGGTTAGTAAGGAAATTGAGCCAATTGATGGCAAACCACGATGCGTTCAGGCGATGAATAAGCCCGAAATCTGGTAATCACCGGTCAAGGGTGCTCAGCAGGCTGCCTTTTTTCTCCAGGAGCCTGTCGGACTTAACCGACCGTAGTGAGAAAAAGTCCGACAAGCTCCTAACAATAATCACAGGCAATTTGAGCCGCCAGCCGAACATTACTTTTCAGTAACTCAATATTGGTTGCCAATGATCGACCTTTAGTAGCGTAATGCAATCGTTTAATCAGCCAAGGAGTAATAGCTTTGCCAGCAACGCCTTCAACAGTCATTTCCTTAAAAGAGTGTTCCAGAATGCTCTCCACTTCTTCTAAAGTAAGTGACAATGACTTATCGACCGGGTTGGTAATTAAAACGCCACCATCCAGCCCAAGAGACCAGCGGGTACGAAGAATATTGGCTATATCCACAGGGCTATCAGCACGACAATCCACATTCCATTGAGTTTCTCTGACGTAGAAGCCAGGTAGTTTGTCAGTACCGTAACCAACAACAGTAACGCCCATCGTTTCCAGGTACTCCAACGTCAGCCCAAGGTCCAGAATGATTTTAGGGCCCGAACAAACCACCGCTACCGGTGTTCTGGCCAGCTCCTGCAGGTCTGCAGAAATATCAAAGGTTTCCTTAGCACCCCGGTGAACACCACCAATCCCTCCTGTCGCAAAAATGCGTATACCGGCCTTCGCGGCAATGATCATTGTGGATGCAACCGTGGTTGTTCCATTCTCTCCCTTGGCCATCAGCCAGGGTAAATCCCTTCGACTGACTTTATGCATCGCCTGACTGTGGCTTCCGATATAGTCAATTTCTGCTTCTGAGAGGCCTGCTTTCAGACGACCATTCAGAATGGCCGTCATTGCAGGTACAGCACCCGCATCCCGGATGATTTTCTCCACTGCATGAGCCGTTTTCACATTTTCAGGCCAGGGCATGCCATGACTCAGAATGGTTGTCTCCAGTGCGACAACCGGCTGGCCTCTGGCCAGAGCTTTCGAAACTTCAGGGCTGATATCAAGGCATTGTAACGACATGGCGGTCTCCAAAAGTATGATTCGACAACAAGCGTAGTGAATGATTTCTGCAATGCCTTTCCAGCCACTGGAAAGTCTGTGTGATGAACCAAGAAATCACAGAAGTCTTCTCTTTGAACTTTTATATCCTGCGATAATTTGCCTGAGCCACTGCTTCTATCTTCTTGGCACTGAACAGGCAATAGCTACAAAACGATAGCCATCAGGGAACCTTCTTTGCGTCTTTGCGCCACTGCAGTAAGCCCTTCAGGCTTCCTTGTAACTTACCCTCACATTGACTCCAGAACATATTCAGGAAAATCGACAAATTTCATCTAAAATAATGCTTTAGCATAAAAAAACACCAATTTTTAATCCTAAGCGGGAACTTGTTCCTGATAAAACGTTCCAAGTAAGTAATGGGGGCATTAGTCAGCAGAGCCATTTCACTTTAACTTGAGTGGAGAGCAGAGCGTATGATGCAGAAAAGTCTTGCCCCCCAGATACTGATAGCCCTGATTTTGGGAATGGTCACTGGTATAACAATCCAGCTAGCGTCCTCCCCCGAAGGTATCATTCAGGAATACCTGGTCAGTGGCCTCTTTCACGCCGCCGGCGTGATGTTTGTGGCGATGATAAAAATGCTGGTTGTCCCCCTGATTTTTGTCTCCATTGTCCACGCCGTATGCAGCCTTAATGATATTACCCAGGTTGGTCGCCTTGGCGTCAAAACCTTTGGCATCTATCTTGGCAACACGCTGTTTGCCATCATTTCAGCCATTGTGATTACGCTTGTGATTGCACCGGGCACCGGAGCCAATCTGGGGCACGTTGATCAGTTAGTCCGGTCTGGCCAGTCTGAGCTTCCCTCATTGCTAGGCATGATAATTAATGTGGTTCCGGTAAACCCTTTTCAGGCCGTAGTCGAAGGCAATATCCTGCAAATTCTCTTTATGGCAATCATTACCGGAATTGCGATCAAAAAACTGGAAAATCACGAAACCCACAGTGTCAGCAATGCCTTCTCACTGGCTAACAGTGTCATGATGAAACTGATTGGCATGGTCATGAGCCTCGCTCCCTACGGTGTATTTTTCCTGACCGCCAAACTGGCCGCTACACTGAACGGCAGTAGCATTTTGAGTGTGCTGTCCTATGTGGTGACCTGCCTTCTTATTATGTGTCTCTGGTTATTTGTCATTTATCCAATTCTTATTGGGCTGGTGATCAAGCGTTCCCCGATGGTCTTTATTCGCCATACCCGTGAACAGGTGATGTTTGCACTCTCCACTGCCAGCTCCAATGCTTCTATCCCTATCACTTACCAGACACTGATTCAAAAATTCAAAGTCCCTGATCATATCGCTGGTTTCACGGTTCCCCTGGGAGCCACCATTAATATGTCTGGCTCTGCCATTTACATGACCGTAGCCGCTCTTTTTGTTGCCAACGCCTGGCATGTGGATCTGACCCTGCTGGAGCTTGGCACTATGGGGTTCACGACCTTTCTCCTGGCGGTTGCAACCGGTGGTATACCTGGTGGTGCAGCGGTATCTACCGGCGTATTGCTGCACACCATGGGGCTTCCCATAGAGGCTATGGCCATTATTCTCGCCACCGACCGGATCACGGACGCAGGCTGTACTGTCACCAATGTGGTCGGCAATACCGTTGCCGGCATTCTCTGCTCTGTTGGTGAAACTGCTCCGGAAGTCAGTGAAGACACTCCAGCAAAAAGCGAGAGTGTTGCTATCGATTCTGCCACGTTACAGGGAAAGCCCGACTTGTGTTAGAAATCACTTTCAGCCGGAATGGGGTAAAAACTGCTCTCATGACTAATAATGAACGTCCCTTAAAGACAAGGGCAATAAACTGGTATACTCTGCCGGTTATTTAATAATTGGGTATGGAGCATGCATAGATTACACGGCCTGTACGGTGTTACCGATAGTCAGCTGCAGCCTGATGACAGAATTCTGATCGAAACAGTAGAACAAGCTTTGATGGGCGGTATGAAAGTACTTCAGTACCGCGATAAGAGCCTGGATAGCGGCAAAAGGCTACGGCAGGCTGGAGCACTTAAGGTCCTCTGCCATCAATATCAAGCCATGCTGATCATCAATGATGATATTGAGTTGGCTCTGGATGTGGAAGCAGACGGTGTCCACCTTGGACAACAGGATGAGAGCCTTGCCTATGCCAGAGAGCGTCTGGGTGATTACGCCATTATCGGTATCAGCTGTGAAAACTCTCTGGAGAAAGCAAAAACGGCCGTAGAGCAAGGTGCCAACTACATTGCCTTTGGTAAATTCTTCCCTTCCCGCACCAAGCCAGATGCCAAAAATGCTGAGCTCTCGATTCTGTCAGAAGCAAGACAAATGTTTGACCTCCCTATAATCGCCATCGGTGGCATCACAATGGAAAATGCTTCTGACGTGATTACTGCCGGCGCAGATATGGTCGCCGTCGTCAACAACCTGTTTGCGGCGCAGAATATCAGGGAGCGTTCCCAGAACTTTATGACACTGTTTAACGACAACAGCCCTGAGCTTAACAAGCGCCGTAAAGCCGTATAAAACTCATCTGTAATCGCAAAAAAAAATTATTGCTGCTACAACATCGAGTTTAATCTGCACAGCATACATTAAGGAATTGCCACCATGTCTCGTTCTGAAGAGCTTTTTGAAGATGCCCAAACGGTTATTCCCGGGGGGGTAAACTCACCGGTTCGAGCGTTTAAAGGTGTTGGCGGCAAGCCCATCTTTTTCAAAAAAGCCCGAGGCGCGCACCTCTATGATGTAGATGGTAAGGAATACATTGATTACATCGGTTCCTGGGGCCCGATGATTCTCGGCCACAACCATCCAGATGTCATCGCCGCTGTGCGCGATCAGGCTCTGGCAGGTTTGAGTTTTGGTGCACCAACTGAGCTGGAAACCCGGCTGGCAAAGATGGTAAGGGAGATGGTTCCCTCCATGGAACTTCTGCGCATGGTCAACTCTGGCACCGAAGCGACCATGAGTGCCATTCGTCTGGCTCGTGGTTTTACCGGCCGTGACCGCATTGTGAAATTCGAAGGCTGTTACCATGGTCACTCTGACTCTCTGCTGGTAAAGGCTGGTTCCGGAGCGCTGACCCTGGGTGTCCCAAATTCTCCAGGTGTACCTGCAGCCCTTGCGGAAAAGACCATTACTCTTGCATACAACAATCTTGCTGAAGCAGAAGAGACGTTTAACCAGGTGGGTGATGAGATTGCCTGCATTATCATTGAGCCTGTTGCTGGCAACATGAACTGTATTCCACCAGCCCCTGGCTTTTTGGAAGGGCTACGTGCACTCTGCGATAAATACAACGCCGTACTTATATTCGATGAAGTAATGACCGGATTCCGTGTTGCTCTTGGTGGAGCCCAGGCCTATTACGGTGTGAAACCAGACCTGACAACACTGGGTAAGATTATTGGTGGAGGTCTGCCTGTAGGTGCTTTTGGTGGCCGTAAAGATATCATGAAACACCTCGCACCACTGGGGCCTGTCTACCAGGCAGGTACACTCTCCGGTAACCCTCTGGCCATGGCTGCAGGTCTGGCAACGCTCGAAAACCTCTCCACCCATGGTTTCCATGAAGCGCTTACAGAAAAAACAGCCCAACTGCTGAAAGGCCTGGAGGAAAAAGCCGAAGTCGCGGGCATACCTTTCACGACCTCGCAGGTAGGCGGCATGTTTGGTCTATTCTTCACTGACCAGAAGAATGTGGACTGTTTTGCCAAAGTAATGGCCTGTGATACTGACCGTTATGCCAAATTCTTCCATGGCATGTTGGATAATGGCGTATACTTGGCGCCCTCAGCATTCGAGGCAGGATTTATCTCCATTGCCCATGGTCAGGCAGAGCTGGATGCCACACTGAAGGCAGCAGAAAAAGCATTTGCCCGACTGAACTGATACAGCAGATACACAATGGGGGGATGACTAAAAATGATGATGTCACCCCCGTTGCTTATATTCAGATAGAAAATAATCTAATGGTTACGCCGTCTTGCAAACAATGAGTTCTCTGGCCATTTCTGATGCCGTATTGGCATTTGCCTGTCTGTTTGCCGTTTTTCTAATGGCTCAGCAAAAGGCGTTTTCAGAAGTACATCGATTGTCAGCTACAGCAGCGTTGCTGGGCTTCCTGCTAATGGCACTGGCATCCATTACCGGCAGTCTGCGCTATGGAATATCCACTGCATGGTCTGGCCCCCATGAGATGCTGGTTAATGCCGCGATGTTTCTGGCACCACCTTTGACGGGAATTGCCACCTGTCTTGGCGTAACAGTCAATAGCTGGAGTCGGGCAGCCTGGGGCCGGCTAATATTGGGGATATGCATCGTTTACGAGGTGTGTCGCTGGTATGGTGTAGATATCATATACCGTGACCTCCAGATGGCCGTACTGCTGGTTTCAGCTTTATACCTGCTGTTGCGTTCACCTGTAGAGTCCAATCCAAAATGGCTGATTATTGCCTCTATTGCCAGCTACTTTACCGGTGCACTGATCATCGGCACAGAAGGCACACTGGCAGGCTATCTTCGGCTTGATCTGTTTCGGTATCTGGTTGGGCTTGGCAACCTTCTGCTCAGCAGCGGGCTTTATCTGCTCTTTAAAAACAGGTATTCAAATAGCCAGGCATCCGCTTAATGCTAAATGTATTTCAACAGTGGCTGAAACTAAAAAGGGGCTTTCGCGCCCCTTCACATTAATCCCTGCTGGGAATATGTGGCATCACCGGAAAAGGCCTGACATTATCCCCTTTCGCTTCGGAAACCTTCCCAGTTCCTTCCTTTTCCACCTCATCAATACGAATAATGGTATTCAGAGGAATATAACTGCGCTTAACCCCTTCAAAAGCAGCCTTTAGCTTTTCTTCACTGGGATCCACCAAAAGCTGACTGCGCTCACCGAAGACAAACTCTTCGACCTCAATAAAGCCCCAGAGCTCACTCTGGAAAATCTGACGGGCGTAAACTTCAAACACTTCGCCCTGGTTTTGGAAGATCACACGGAAAATGGGGGTTTTCGCCATTGGGTTCTATTACCGCTCTAAAATACGGCTCGATCTATGAGGTTCGAGCTGACAATACGAATTCTGGGCGGGAATGATAACACAAAGCAAAACGCCATTGGCTTGCTTAAATACACTGGAAATGTACAAACCTGAGAGGAATTTTTATTCGTGATCACCTGACCATACTGTGCACTGACCACGACCAACCTGATGTAATCACTGTTTAACCGGACATATCATTGACTATCCTCCATGCTGCGGGGTAGCTATAATGCCCGGTTTATTCTCTTTAAGTAGTTGAGCAAATGGAATCGAATATTTCTGGGTGAGTGGATAGTTAGTATGCAAAGCGAAACGGTAGGAGCATGGCTGTAGCTATGTAACTACCGTTGTAACGCAGCAGAGGGACTGCCCAGTTACTCAGAAAATATGATTTCATCTGGTTAGCTGCTTATATATGAACAGGCTTAACCTCGCTGCAGGTTTGAGCCCTTTAAGGCACAAGCCAGTAAAGTGTGAAATGAGCAAAAAACTGTATATCAAGACACATGGTTGTCAGATGAACGAGTACGATTCAGCCCGCATGGCTGACCTGCTCGGTGAAACCCATACCCTGGAACTGACAGACAACCCGGAAGAAGCTGATGTCCTGTTGGTGAATACCTGTTCTGTTCGTGAAAAAGCCCAGGAAAAGCTCTTCCATCAGCTGGGCCGCTGGAGAAAGCTCAAGGAAAAGAACCCAGACCTCATTATCGGGGTCGGTGGCTGTGTTGCCAGCCAGGAAGGTGAGGAGATCCGAAAGCGTGCCCCCCAGGTAGATGTCGTGTTTGGCCCCCAGACCCTGCATCGTCTGCCAGAGATGATTGATACCAGCAAGGCCAATCATATCCCTGTCGTGGATGTGACCTTCCCGGAAATTGAGAAGTTTGACCGCTTGCCAGAACCCAGCGTTGACGGTCCGACTGCCTTTGTTTCCATTATGGAAGGCTGTGACAAGTACTGCACCTACTGCATCGTTCCCTATACCCGTGGCGCTGAAATCAGCCGCCCAATGGATGATGTTATTGCTGAATGCTATGGACTGGCAGAGAAAGGGGTTCGAGAGATCAACTTGCTGGGGCAGAACGTTAACGCCTATCGTGGTGAAAAGTATGATGGCACGGTCTGTGATCTGGCTGAGCTGATCACATTGGTTGCTGCCATTGATGGTATCGATCGTATCCGCTTTACTACCTCTCACCCATTGGAGTTTTCTGACAGCCTGGTGAACGTCTACGCCGAAGTACCGGAGCTTGTCAGCCACTTGCACCTGCCGGTACAAAGTGGTTCAAACCGGGTTCTTCAGCTGATGAAACGTGAACATACAGCAGACGACTACCTGAAAAAGATCCGTCAGCTACTGGCGATCCGTCCTGATCTGAGACTCTCTTCAGACTTTATTGTTGGTTTCCCCGGTGAGACTGATCAAGACTTTGAAGACACCATGAATCTGATTGCCGAAGTGGGCTTTGACGCCTCCTTCAGCTTCATTTTCAGTAAACGTCCTGGCACCCCTGCTTCTGATATGGAAGACAATGTTCCTGAGGAGGTGAAAAAGCAGCGCCTGAAAATTCTGCAGGACCGCATTAATCAACAGGTTATTCAGATCAGCCGCCGCCTGGTTGGCAGCACCCAGAAGATTCTGGTCACCGGTTATTCCAAAAAAGATCCAGGGCAACTATCCGGACGTACCGAGTGCAACCGTGTCGTTAACTTCCAATGTGCCGACCCTCGACTGATTGGGCACTTTGCCAATGTTGAAATTGTTGAAGCGCTACCCCACTCTCTTCGCGGAACCCTGTCTGGCTCAGAACTGGATAGTGTGGCCTGATCAACCTGTAGAAAAGAGGAGCTACCTGATAGCTCCTCTCTTTGCTTTCGGACAAAGAATCCTTTTTGGTTTTCATCCATTGTCCATCGTAATATTCTATTTGAATGAACAAGCAGTAAAGGCAAATAACTGACTTTGAATACCAACATACAAGGACAGCCCACTCCTGATAGCCACGGTACTGACCATAACGTCTGCCGTTTCTCCCTTGAGCCCGATGAACCACTGAGATTCGCTGAGCTTTGTGGACAGTTCAATCAGCACTTGAAGCAGATTGAAGAACGGCTTGATGTCATAATCCGCCATCGAGGCAACACTTTTGCCATCACCGGTGAAAACGATCGAGCAGACGTAGCAGGAGAAATATTAAAGCGCCTGTTCAGGGAAACAGGTAAGGACGAGCCTCTCAGTCCGAACACCGTTCACCTTTTCCTACAGGAATCTGCTGTTGAGTGGATTCATGAGGAACCAACTGACAAACTGATATCCTTACGTACACGCAAAGGTCTGATCACACCGAGAGGGCCTAACCAGCAGAACTATATAAAGTCCATTCTTCAGTACGACATCAATTTTGGCATTGGCCCTGCAGGAACCGGTAAAACCTATCTGGCAGTCGCTGCGGCCGTTCAAGCACTGGAAGAAGAGCAAATCCGTCGCATCCTGCTGGTTCGTCCTGCCGTTGAAGCCGGTGAGAAACTGGGTTTTCTACCGGGTGATCTGTCCCAGAAAATCGACCCTTACTTAAGACCGCTCTACGATGCACTTTATGAGATGCTCGGCTTCGAGCGGGTTGACCGGCTGATTGAAAAGAATGTTATTGAAGTGGCGCCTCTGGCCTATATGCGTGGGCGAACTCTTAATAACTCCTTTATTATTCTTGATGAAGCACAAAACACGACTCAGGAACAAATGAAAATGTTTCTGACCCGAATAGGCTTTGGCTCCACTGCAGTCATTACCGGGGATATCACTCAGGTTGACCTGCCAAGAGGTACCCGCTCTGGCTTAGCCAGTGCTATTGAAGTTCTTAAAGGTGTGGAAGGCATTGGCTTTACCTGGTTCACTGCCAAAGATGTGGTACGCCACCCCTTGGTACAACGCATTGTTCAGGCCTATGACCGCTATGACAAACTGACCCAACGACAACCTGAAAATAAAGGTTCCAGACCGGCAAAAAAACCGTCCACAGCGAAAGACTCTCAAGCAGCTGAAGACTCAACTGATGGCTCCCTGTCAGCTTCTGACTCCTCACCTTCCAAGGGTATGCAGTAATGGCCACGGTTCATATTGATGTAATGATCAACAGCTCCAGTTCACAGCTCCCAGACCAGAGTGAACTGGAGAAATGGGCTACCGCTGCCGTTGGCGAACATTATAAAGAAGCTGAAATCAGCCTGCTCATTGTGGATGAGGAAGAAGGAACCGAGCTTAACCGCCAATGGCGCGGGAAGGAGGGGCCAACCAATGTACTGTCCTTTCCTTCCGACCTTCCTGCCGAACTGGAACTCCCATTACTGGGCGATCTAGTCATATGCGTCCCGGTCGTTGAACGGGAAGCCATTGAACAGAAAAAAAGTCTCAATTCCCACTGGGCTCATATGATTGTTCATGGCACACTTCACCTGCTTGGCTATGATCACATTGAAGATCATGAAGCCGAAAAAATGGAGTCTCTGGAAACGGACATTCTTGGCCAGCTTGGCTATCCTGATCCCTATCAGGGTAATGAGTGAACCTGAAAATCTCCGAATGAAAGAGCAATGTTTCGTATTCAGTAAACCGCCCATGCTTTTAAAGCGTGGGCATAGCCATGAAGACAGAGGGCAATGAGCGACGACCATTCGGCGGATGATCATCCGTCACCATCCTGGATGGACAAACTGACCAGTATGTTTCATCAGGACCCCAAAGACCGGAATGCACTTCTGGGAATACTGAGAGATGCCGGAAGCCGCGGCATGCTGGATGATGAAGCACTGAGCATCATTGAAGGCGCTGTACAGGTTGCGGACATGCAGGTTCGCGAAATCATGATTCCCCGCTCCCAGATGGTCTGTGTTGATGAAGACCAGAGCCCCGAAGAATTTCTTCCCCAGGTTATTGAGTCTGCCCATTCCCGCTTCCCTGTCATTGGCGACACGAAAGACGAAGTCATTGGCATCCTGCTGGCCAAAGATCTGCTACCACTGATCCTCAACACTGGCAGCAAATTCAATATCAAGAACCATTTACGCCCGGCAACGTTTATCCCCGAAAGCAAACGCCTGAACGTTTTGCTCAGGGAATTTCGTACCAACCGCAATCACATGGCCATCGTTATTGATGAGTTTGGTGGTGTTGCTGGTCTGGTTACCATTGAAGATGTGCTGGAACAGATTGTTGGTGATATTGAAGATGAAACCGATGTTGATGAAGATACTTTCATCAAACCAGCCGATGATCTTGAGCATGCCTTCATTGTTAAAGCATTGACGCCCATCGAAGATTTCAACGAACAATTTACCACCAAATTCCCGGACGATGAGTTCGACACCATTGGAGGCATTGTGATGCAGGAGTTTGGCCATATGCCGACCCGCAATGAGTCGGTGGAAATCTCCGGTTTCCGTTTTGATGTATTGAACGCCGATGGTCGTCGAATTCGACTACTGCGGGTAACCCCCTGCTAATGCCTTCCGTTACTCCCCGTTCTTATGTGGAAGTAGTGCGATATCTGCTGTCTCTGGCAGCAGGTTCGGCTATGCCTTTGGGCTTCAGTCCCTTTGACTTATGGCCAGTTCCCATGCTGGCCGTTGGCACTGTATTTCTCCTGACCCGAACCTTGCCGGTCAAGAAAGCCACACTTTGTGGCTTTCTTTTTGGTGTCGGTATGTTTGGTGCAGGCACTTCGTGGATATACGTCAGTATCCATGAGTTTGGCGCAGCCTCTCCAATGCTGGCAGGACTGCTGACCGGACTTTTCGTGCTGGGCATTTCCGCTTTAATGATAATGCCAGCTTTCCTGCTTTACAGTTGGTTGAATCAACGAAAGGCAGAGCAGAGTAAATCCAACAGGCTTCCTCCATGGCAACAGGCGCTTCTGTTTTCCAGCATCTGGGTTTTGTTTGAGTGGGTTCGCAGCTGGCTGCTGACCGGTTTCCCATGGCTGTTGTCTGGCTATGCCCTGCTGGATACTCCTTTTTCAGCACTGGCCCCTGTTATTGGGACCTATGGCCTAAGCCTGCTAATGGTAACAACGGCTTGCCTATTGTTCGCCCTGGTCATTCCTGCAAAGCAAAAACGAACGCCTGATATTATTGCGTTATTAATCTCTCTTGGGTGCTGGGGTCTGGCATGGCCTCTGGCGCATATTCAGTGGACTGAAAAGACTGGAGAGCTATCGTTCAGTGCTATTCAGGGTAATATCCCTCAAAGTCTGAAGTGGGATCCTGACTTTATTCATTCCACCGTCAGCACCTACATAGGCCTTACTGAAGATCAGTGGGAGCAGGAGCTGATTATATGGCCAGAAAATGCCATTCCACTGTTTTATAACCGTGCGCAAGGCTTAATGACTCATTTGGATCGGCAAGCCCGGCAAAATAATACCACCCTGATTCTGGGCATGCCTGTGGACGATAACTCAGGCAGTGAAACTCGCTACTACAACAGTATTCTGTCCATGGGCGACGGCTCTGGCCGCTATGACAAACAGAAGCTGGTGCCTTTTGGTGAGTATGTCCCAATGGAGTCAATGCTTCGTGGACTGATTGATTTCTTTAATCTCCCTATGTCGGATTTCTCTCAAGGACATTCCGAACAAGCCCTGATTCAGGCTGGAGATGTAAAAATTGCTTCTTATATCTGTTATGAAGTGGTCTATCCGGACTTTGCCGCACAGATGGCTCAGGAAAGCGGGCTGCTGATAACCATCAGCAACGATACCTGGTTTGGAAAATCCATTGGCCCAGTACAGCACTTCCAGATTGCCCGAATGCGAGCATTGGAAACCGGTCGTTATATGATCCGTGCTACCAATGATGGAATTACTGCCCTGATTGATGAAAAGGGTGATGTGGTAGAAACCATTCCACGCTTTACCAGTGGAGTGCTGTCATCTTCAGCTGAGATTCGGGAAGGCCAGACTCCGTTTATGGCTTTAGGATCCTGGCCTGTTCTTATAATTGCCCTACTAATGATTTTGCTGGTTATATACCGGAAGTCTTCCATAGATGGGCCAGACTAATTAGCTTCTCAGTGCAACTTTTTACTCCAGTCTCATTATTATTCTAGACAAACACTCCATAATCTTCTCAAAAGCGTATTACCCCCGATCATTCCTGGGAACTGTACGAGGCATAGAGAACTAAAAAACCGAAAACCATACCTCAAGTGCGCAAGCGTAAACTAATTAAGAGCATTAAATAGGAAAGGATTAAAAACTCAAACTATATTGCACCTCCATTGTAAGGACTGCTGCATCTGCTCCTTCTTGAACTCCTGCAGACATTCCTCTCGCACAATATCCCATGTTACTTCCTCACTAGCTGGCTCATAATTCTTATTCTGGATTAATCCATAAGGAGTACTGCCCCCCTTATCCGGCGTAAACAGAGTGTTCAAACCAAACAACATCTGTTCATTGAAGAGAAAATGGAAAACATCAGGTTTTTTCTGTGAACTCGCATGATGCAGTATACTGCTGTGATTATGCGTCGTATGAAGCAAGAAGTCTTTATATCCATCGCAGTTAGCAAAGTTCTTACAAAGCTCCTTTACTACCTCAAGACTACAGTTTCCTGCCGCCAAATTAAGCAAACTATTTCCGGTATTATTAACAGTATGATCCAAACTACCTGCCGCCTTGAGCTGCTCAATAAGAATAAGAGCACCTTCATTCCATCCGGTAAATAATGCAAAGTGCAGTGCAGTATCATGATTCATCGCTGGCATGCTCTTTTCACCAACAGTGACAGCAAGCTTCTCCTCACTTAGCCCGACTGTGCATTGATCAATACAAGATAAACAACGCGAATCGTTTAAAGCAGCCTTTAAAAGATCATCGTCTCTTGCCAAGCATGCAATATGTAGAGGCGTCAAATTATAAGGGAGAGACCACGATTTTAAATGCCTTTCAGGCCCCTTGAGTTCTGTAGCTATTGCTTTTGCCGCCCCCAGAAAGTCTCCGATACTCCCTGATTTTAGAAACCTCTCTGCCCCATTTACGTATTGCGAAGCCTTATGTTTTATTTTTTCAACAGCATCCGACATACATTGCTTATCAAAAGATGAAGGCAGGGCGTAAGAAGATACTGGACAAAGTCCTCCAGACATAACAACCTCTTAGTTTATGCTATCGCATCTTTTTGACTCATTACTTAATGAAAAGTTTCTTACAGCTACAATCCAGTCAACCATAAATATCTAATCTACCATTAACTATCCTCTCTTCTCTCCGATAAAGGAGTTGCCTGAATAAATCGTCGCCCCCCCAAATCTTTTGCCTTTATAAGGTTCCTGACCATGCCCAACAGAAGCCGAATCGAAAAAGACAGCCTTGGTGAAGTCTCTGTGCCAGCTGAGGCGCTCTATGGTGCCCAGACGCAACGTGCCGTGAACAATTTTCATATCAGCAACCAGCCTCTTCCTCCTACCTTTATTAGGGCCATCGCCCAGATAAAGCAGGCTGCAGCTAAAGCTAACCATGAGCTTGGGCTTCTTTCCGAAGAGTTAGCCAACGCCATCGCCAGAGCCTGTGATCAGGTGATTCAGGGAAATTTTCCTGGCAACTATGAGCAGCAGTTCCCAGTGGATATTTACCAGACTGGCTCTGGCACCAGCAGTAATATGAATGTAAACGAGGTGATTACTCAGCTGGTTAAACGTAAGAATCACCTGGAGGTTTCAGCCAATGATCATGTGAATATGGGACAGAGCAGTAACGATGTGATTCCTTCCGCTATACATGTTGCCGCTTCTGAAATGGTAAAACACCAACTGATGCCAGCAGTAGATCACTTGTTGAAAATTCTTGACCAGCGGGAGCAAGAGCTTGGCAGTATCGTCAAAACCGGCAGGACTCATCTTATGGATGCCATGCCGGTGACCTTTGAGCAGGAAATCAGTGGCTGGAAAGCACTGGTTCTGCAGGATCGGCAGCGTTTTCAGCAATGCATGGAAAGGCTGAATTCCCTGGCCATTGGTGGCACGGCTGTGGGTACCGGCACCAATACTCATCGGGACTTTGCTATAAAGGTGTGTGAACACTTACATCGAACCACCGGGATCACCTTTAAGCCCAGTGATAACTTCTTTGCATCGCTGAGCCTGCCATCAGCCGCCCTTGAGCTTTCTTCTACGCTGAAAAGTCTGGCGACCACCTTAACCAAGGTTGCCAATGACCTTCGCTGGATGAACAGCGGTCCTTTAGCTGGGCTGGGAGAAATAGAGATGACGGCTCTACAGCCCGGATCGAGCATCATGCCGGGGAAAGTAAACCCGGTCATTTGTGAGTGTGTACTGATGGCTTCGGCACAGATTACCGGCTTTGATACCGCCATCACTATCGGGGCCCAATCCAGCAACTTTCAATTAAATACCATGCTGCCCATGATAGGCAGTAACCTGATTAAAGGCATCACTCTGGCGTCCAATAGCTGTCGATTACTGGCGGATAAAGCACTGGCTGACTTTAAGGTTAAACAAGAGCACATCGACGAAGCGCTCTACAAAAACCCAATACTGATTACCGCACTGAACCCGGTAATTGGATACATGAAAGCCGCTGAAATAGCCAAGCAGGCCTATACAGAAAAGCGCTCGGTATTTGAGGTAGCAAAAGAGAAGACCAACCTGAGTGAATCAGAACTCAAAAAACTGCTGGACCCCATTCTGCTAACAAAGGGTGGCTTAGCTGAGTGATCGCGCCCTTTTTAACCACGAAGATCACAAAGGGTCCAAAGAAAGAAAAGAATGTCTTTTTCTTAGTGAACTTTGTGATCTTCGTGGTTAAAAACAACTCGTCAGTTACGATAGGCCAACCAGTACCACAGATACCCTGCGTATTCTCTGAGAGCCCGTTCACTGTCACTGAGGTGGCGGGCGCTGGGGAGCCACCGACTGATACGAAAAGAATCTTTCGAAGAGTCCGCCAGCATACCCGGTGCCGGAACCACATTAAATCCCGCCCTTTCGAAGCTGAGAGCAGCCCTGGCCATATGCCAGCCATGAGTCACGAGTAAAATGGACTGAATCTCTTCCGGCAAAACTTCACGGGCATAACGTGCGTTTTCCCAAGTCGTAGTACTTTGCTTCTCCAACCACTGGGTTTCTACACCAAAATCATTTTTAAGACTGTCTGCCATTATGGTCGCTTCCGGTCGGTAACCACCACCACTGACCAAGACAGGCAGGTCTGTCTGGTGATGCAGCCATGCTCCATAACGAAGCCGTTCAAGGGTATACATGGAAGGGCGAAAACCTGACATTTCCGGACTTTTACGGGGTAAGCCACCACCAAGAATTACAATAACCTCAGGCTCAACAGGCAACATTTGCTTCGGATTAAATACCGTGTAGCGTTCAAGGCTTCTGATCAATAGTGATGCAACAGGCTGAGTCGAAAAAAGATAAAGAATGACCAGTGCCAACCAAGCAACCCATGTTTTAAAAATCAATCCCATTATGATCAGCCAAAAGAGCAACATGAAAAATACAGGGCACCCATATAAAAATTCGTATCTGGAAGCTCATTACCAGAGAGCCTGTTCTCTGGGCAATCATTGTGACACTCAACCAGTTTGTCGAGCAAATACCTGCTGCCATTAATGTTCAGAATCACAATGCACATGATCAACTATCCTGAACAATCCTGTAGATTCAATTATAAGGTTTGCACTGTGCAAGGACCGTTTGAGCATTTAGTTCTGGAAATGGCTGTCATCTTTGGTGGCGCCTCATTACTGGGTACCCTGTTTGTCTGGCTTAAACAGCCCATTATTCTTGCTTATATCTGCCTGGGTATGCTGGTTGGCCCTTATGGCCTGAATGTGGTCATTAACGACGGACATATAGAAGCGGTCTCCACCATGGGCATTATTTTATTGATGTTCCTGCTTGGTCTGCATCTCCATCCCAGGAATCTCCTCAAACAGTTGAAACAGACGGCATTGGTTACCTTTCTTTGTTTGAGCACTGTCGGCGTCATGATCTGGGCAGTGCTTGTCCTTCTCTTTGGCTTCCCTTTTATTGAAGCGGTGATCGCTGGTCTGGCTCTGGCGTTTTCCAGCACCGTACTCAGCCTGAAACTGATCCCAACAACAACACTTCACCACAAAAGAACCGGTGAGGTAATGATCAGCATCCTGCTATTTGAGGATATTCTGGCCATTCTGACCATTCTGATTCTCTACAGCAGCAATGATGGTGGTGCCCATATCGACGCACTTTTACTCCCCCTGAAAACCTGTGCGTTTACACTGGGTGCCTGGTGTTTTGTCCGTTATATACTGCTACCTCTAATGGGCCGTTTTGACATTATCTCTGAATATATTTTCCTGGTCTCCCTCGGCTGGTGCCTGACGGCAGCCCAGCTGGCAGAATCTTTTGGCTTATCCCATGAAATTGGTGCCTTTATTGCCGGTGTCAGCATTGCCACATCTCCCATCTCACTATTTATTGCCGAGGGACTGAAACCATTAAGGGAGTTCTTTCTTATTCTCTTCTTCTTTTCAGTAGGCGCCCAGTTTGACCCGTTTCTTAAAAGTCATCTGTTATTAGCTATTCTCTTAACATCTGCCATCGTTTTAATCACCAAGCCCATCCTGTTCAAATACCTTTTGAAACGTTTGGCAGGAGAACGTAACGATAATGCTGGAGAAATGGGTTTGCGCCTTGGGCAAAGCAGTGAATTCTCCCTGCTGCTGGCCTATGGAGCCATGACTGCCGGGCGTATTCAGCAAGATACGGCATTACTGATTGAAGGTGCGGCAATCCTTACTTTTATCATTTCCACCTATGTGGTGGTATTCCGATTGCCAACACCTATTTCCCCCAGTAAAGAGCTGAGAAGTGATTAAAGCAATTTTCAGGTTACTTCTTTTCATAAGAAAGTCGCAAAGGCACGCAGAAAGCACTCTGCGAGCTTTTGTGCGTACCATTTTTAATGCAACGGCATACCGCACCCCATGTAATGCCGACCATCAAACTGAATCGTCACCGTGGTTGGGTAGGATTCATCATCAGCCATGGTGTCATCACACCGCTTTCCTTCAAGTGTTACAAGAAGCGTATTACCGTCGGCACTGGCTTTGTATTCAGTTGAGCCTGTTGCAGCATTACTGACAGGTTCTGGGGCAGTAAAAGTGTAACGGTCTTGACCGTAGTTAGTGACAAACAATATCTGCTCGCTGTTTCTAATCTCAAGAGTCCACCCAGGTTCATTACCTACAGCCCTGAAATCGACACCTCTCAGCTTTGCATCTTCCCAGATGGATTGCTTCCTATTAACTTTGCACTGCTTATACTCTTTACCATTGTACTCCAGCAGAGCCTCATCTTTTGAGCTCCAGTAGGTGATCTTGCCATTACTGAATTTTGCACCAGATGCTGAAACTACAACCGGTAGTTTGACCGTCTCTCCAGGCAGAAATACCCAAGCACTTGCTCCATTAGAATCACTCTCAATACTAGCTATAAAGTGAAAGCCTTGTTCACAGTCGTAGGCCAGAGTCACCGCTTTTCGCTCACTGTTTGAAGCAGCAGAGCCCTCAGTACTTATTCTCTCTGACTGTTTTTCTGCCAAGGATGTACAACCTGTCAAGACGATTGAGCTCAATATTGCCAGCCCAACGGCACACTTTGCTCTTACGAAGAAACAACTCATGCTCAATACTCTCCATGACCAGAAACTTGCAGCACAAACAGAGGTGGGGATTAACTACCGAATAATAGGGGGCTTATAGCTATCAGGCAAAGGCCTGAGCTCTGTTTACATAAGAGAAAAGACTTAAAAGATAAGCCTGTCATGATGAACATCAAAAAACAGCCCCTCCTGTTTCTATACAATCAGAACAAAATTTCTACACTCGTCTCATTTCTGCGGAACAACAACACCTTCAACACCCAAAAAATGAGCGCCTTTTTGTAAATCAGACGTGGTAAGGATCCTTCACATGAGGCCTTCTGAGGGGTGGTACCCCGAATGGGAAAAGTACATCCAGATTTTACAGGACAATGTCATTCCATCACTCGGCTGTACCGAGCCTATATCTACCGCTTATGCAACGGCGCTAGCCGTTGAGCTTCTGAGAGAACAGCCTGACCAGATCCAGGTATACGTCAGTGGTAATTTGATGAAAAACGGTATGGGTGTTGGGGTTCCCGGTACTGGCATGGTGGGTTTGCCGATTGCCGCAGCAGTGGGTGCCATTGGTGGAAACCCGGAAGCCGGACTTGAGGTATTAAAAGACATCACAATTGAGCACGTCTGTCAGGCAAAAGCCATGATTGATTCAGGCCAGGTTAGTGTTCAAATCAAGGATGTTCCAGAGGTACTGTACAGTGAAGTACTGGTTTCCAAAGGGGAAAGCATTGCACGGGTTATTATTAAGGACCATCACACCCAGGTGGTTCTGAAAGAATTAAATGGTAAAGCGGTCTTTTCTGCCCAGAGTAAAAACGATGACTCTCAAAAAGAAAGCGCCACCAGTAAACTGTCCGTTGCAAGTATTTACAAATTTGCCACTCAGGCACCCTACGACAGAATCCGCTTTATTCTCGATGCTGCTTGTTTGAACCAAACCATATCAGCAGAGGGCTTGAATGGCAGTTATGGCTTAAAAGTCGGTAAAACACTGAAACAGAACATCTCTCAGGGACTATTATCCGAAGACCTGATAACGCTGGCAATGATGCGCTCATCTGCCGCTTCCGATGCTCGAATGGATGGCGCCATGCTGCCCGCAATGAGTAATTCCGGCAGTGGCAACCAGGGAATTGCTGCCACCATGCCTGTAGTCGCTGTTGCAGATCATCTTGGCAGTGGTGAAGAAAAGCTGGCCAGAGCACTGATACTCAGCCACCTGATTGCCATTTATATCAAGACTCATCTTGATACTCTCTCCGCCATGTGCGGTGCCACAACAGCAGGCACCGGGGCCAGCTGTGGAATCACCTGGCTGCTTGGTGGCGAACGGGAACAGGTCGAATGCGCCATTTTTAACATGGTTGGCGATATTGCTGGTATTTTCTGTGATGGAGCCAAAGCCTGCTGTTCCATGAAGGTATCCACCTCTGCCGGAGCCGCCGTGAAGGCATCCCTGATGGCCATCAATAATATCCGTGTTTCCGGACAGGAAGGCATTATTGCCGGATGCGTTGAGGAAACCATTGATAACCTTGGTCTTTTAGGTAATCAAGGTATGCGGGAAACTGACCGGATGATATTGAAGATCATGACGTCAAAATCGATCTGAATATATTCACCACCGTGTTGTCTAATACTTGTTCCTAGAGTCCTTTATTGAACCAGTATCAGACAACCATTCATTAACAAGAAGGAAGAAGTAATGGCTGAAGCAATCAATACAGAAAAAGCACCTGCGGCTATTGGTCCCTATGTGCAGGCAGTGGATACCGGCTCCCTGGTCTTTACCTCTGGCCAGCTCCCTATTGACCCGGTAACCGGAGAAATGCCGGAAGATGTTGCTGCCCAGGCACTGCAGTCTCTGAAAAATGTTCAGGCAATTATTGAAGCCTCAGGCCTGACCATGAACTCCGTGTTTAAAATGACGGTATTTGTTAAAGACCTGAATACCTTTGCCACGGTCAATGAAGTCTACCAGGCGTTCTTTGATGGCTTGGGAGCCGGCTACCCTGCCCGCTCCTGTGTAGAGGTGGCACGTCTGCCAAAAGATGCTCTGGTAGAAATTGAAGCCATTGCTCAAAAGTAATTAGCAATAAAACTATCCCATCAAAAATCTACATCTCATGAGCTCTGTGCTTGTCGCTGGGCAAGCACACCACCCGATGCCAGATGGAAGCAGAGAGTGCTCCGCAAATCAGCATCGTTTCTCCACTAGCAGTTCCAAACGGCCTCTTTTATTCGAGCTGCTATTATGAACATTTAACCTTCAGCTGCCTTATATCAGTTAGGAGATAAGCATCTACCTGAAGAAATGCTTCTATTTTATTTAGCGAGGGTTCAATGGAAACTGTCAAACTATCTGATGGTCGCACACTGACTTATGACACTTATGGTGACCCTCATGGCTTCCCGGTTATCTTCAGTCATGGATTTGCCGACTCCAGACTAATTCGAAACCCTGATGATAATATTGCCAAGTCATTAGGCCTTTGGATGATTGCTGCAGATCAACCCGGTGTCGGAGGGTCTACCCCAAAAAAAGACCGCAGAATGGTTGACTGGGGGCCTGACATGGAACAGCTCGCCGACCATTTAGATTTGGGTAAATTTGCAGTTGCTGGCCATTCTGGCGGAGGCCCACATGCATTATCAATAGCCCTCCATATGCCTGAGCGTGTTACTCATGGTGTACTTGCCTCACCGGCAGGGCCATTTGACGAAGATGGATTTGCCAAAATGCTTGTAATGAAAGACCTCAAGCTGGTTGTCAAACTTCATCATTTTCATAATGTTTTGAAGTGGGCATATAAGATGGATATAAAAAAAGCCAAAAAGGACATAGGCTCGTATGTAGAGAATATCGCTGAAGGGGACCCTTCTGATGCAGATACTTTTCTATCTAACCCCGCCCAGAGAGAGATGTTCGAGGCAAGCTTTACCACCGGAATGGAGCAAGGATCTGAGGGGGTTTACGAAATGACTTTAGCCCTATGGCACTGGGGATTCGAGCTTGAAGATATAACGCAGCACTTTGATGTGTTTTACGGAGATGCGGACGATATAATCTCACCAGAAATGCCTAAAAGGGTTGCGGACCGTCTGCCCAACTCAACCGCGACTATCTGGAAAGGGGCGGGGCATTATGGTTTTATTGATACTGATCGTTGGTCTCAATTTCTCGGAGCCCTCAAGCATCAAGCTAACCGGACAGCAATTTAACAAAAATAATGGCCATCCATTAAAACTTTTACCTCTGCCTCTCATTATTTTTATTTTGAATAGCCTGGGCTATTACTTGAACCTGAGACAGATGATTGCTCCACAGCCCCTTCAAAGAAGTTACCAGCAACGATAAAAGGGAGGGGGTACCCCCCCCTTTTATACACTTATACAACTCCCCACAGCATTACTGCCAGTATCTGCGGTGACAAAATCCTCAAACACATAACCAGAGGATAAACCGTAGCGTACGATAGTGCAGCCGCTCCGGACTTTTCATGCAGGCTGTTGGCAAAGGCCAGCGCAGGAGGGTCCGTCATGGAACCTGCCAGCATTCCACAGATACTCAGGTAATTCAGTCCACCAAACATGCGACTGGTAATGCCTATAATCAGCAGCGGTACCAGAGTGATCACCGCACCGTACATCATCCACTGAAGGCCATCCCCATTCACAAGAATGTCGACAAAGTTCTCTCCGGACTTCAAACCAACCACCGCCAGAAACAGAACAATACCGATCTCCCTCAAAGCCAAGTTGGCACTGGGCGGCATAAACCAATATAGACGTCCAATACTGCCTATCCGACCAAGAATCAGTGCGACGAGCAATGGTCCTCCAGCCAAACCCAGTTTAAGTGCCGCTGGCAAACCAGGAATATGAAGTGGCACAGAGCCTAATAAAATACCCAGACCAATACCGATAAACACTGGCATCATCTGAACCTGCTGCAGTTTCTGCTGAGCATTACCCACCTGGTTGGCGACAGCATCAATAGACTCAGGGCGGCCAACCAGATTCAGGATATCACCAAACTGCAACGAGGCATCCCGGTTGGGCACCAGTTCGACACCGGAACGGTTCAGGCGTGAAACCACGACGTCGTAGCGTTGCTTGAATTTGAGGTCGATCAGTTTTTTACCCAGAACCTTTTCATTGGTCACTACTACCCGGGAGGTTCTCAGCTCTGTCCCTTTGGTCGTAAGAGAAGCATCCACTTCTTCACCGAGAATGAGCCGGGCATTCTGTAATTTCTGTCGACTGCCAACCAGATGGAGAATATCCCCCAGCTCCACTGTTGTATCGCCTTTGGGGACAACCAGCTCCTCTCCCCGCTTCAGTCGCGAGCAAACCAGCTCTCCATCATTCAGACCCGGAATATCCTGAATTGCCAGACCATCAATATTCAGGTTTCGGATGGCGACATTAATGGTGTACAGACTTTCCTTTCCAGTACCAGATACTTTCTCAAATTCTTCCGCTTCCTGGTTAACGTCTATCTTGAATAGCCGCCGGATAAACCACATGCTCAGCAGAATCCCACAGATACCAAATGGGTAAGCAACGGCGTAAGCAGAACCTGGCAGTGCCAGCATACTTTCTGGTGTCCCCAGCTCTGCCAGAATGCCAGTGCCTGCCGCCAGAGAAGGCGTATTCGTCACAGCGCCCGAATAAACACCCAGCACAACGGGCAAAGGAACATCAAACATCAGATGAAGTACGGTAGCGACTACGCCACCCAGCAGTACCAGCCCCGCAGCAAAGGCATTCAACTTCAAGCCACTGCTTTTCAGCGATGAAAAGAAGCCTGGCCCCACCTGAATCCCAATGGTGTAAACAAACAGAATCAGGCCAAACTCTTTGATGTATTCCAGGGTGTGGCTGTCCAGATGGATATCCATCTGGTAGACAAAATGCCCCACCAGGATGCCTCCAAACAGAACACCACCTATGCCCATACCAATGCCGCGGATGCGCCAGTTGCCTATCCACAGGCCCAGCACAGCCACCAGCGACAAGATCGATATGGATATCGCTATATCGCTCATTATATTTCCCGAAAATAAAATTCATGAAAAGACCAAAAATGCGCCACCACCTTACCAAATACTGACAATCTGACCGGATGATTCAGATCAATGTGGAAGAGCCTGCGTGTATAAATCAACATGAAAAGTGCGCTCAGGCAGGCAGTGTTGTATCCTAGCGGGTTATAAGTTCCCCTGACTCTTTGATTGGTTTTTCGTGATTTGTTTCAAGAAACGTATCAAAGCAATCCTTTACATTAAGCCCGTTGAGCGATGATGGAAGAGCATTACCAACCGCATCAGATTGAGAGCGAAGCCCAGAAATTCTGGGAAGACAATGACAGCTTTGCTGTCACCGAAGACAACAGCAAAGAGAAGTATTACTGTCTCTCCATGTTCCCGTACCCCAGCGGTCGGCTGCATATGGGGCACGTTCGTAACTACACGATTGGTGATGTGATTTCACGCTACCAGCGTATGCAGGGCAAGAATGTCCTGCAGCCTATGGGCTGGGATGCGTTTGGTCTGCCCGCTGAAAATGCGGCCATCAAAAACAAAACCGCGCCAGCACCTTGGACCTACGAAAACATCGACTACATGAAGGGTCAGCTTAAGCGCCTCGGTTTTGGTTATGACTGGAATCGTGAACTGGCCACCTGCAAGCCAGACTATTACAAGTGGGAGCAGTGGTTCTTCACCCAGCTCTACGAAAAAGGCCTGGTTTACAAAAAAATGGCCACCGTTAACTGGTGTCCTAATGATGCAACCGTTCTGGCCAACGAGCAGGTTGAAGATGGCCGCTGCTGGCGTTGCGACACGGTGGTTGAGCGTAAAGAACTGCCACAGTGGTTTGTAAAAATTACGGCCTATGCGGATGAACTGCTGGCAGACCTCGATAAGCTGGAGCACTGGCCTGACCAGGTTAAGGCCATGCAGCGCAACTGGATTGGACGCTCTGAAGGCATTCAGATGACCTTCAAGGTTGCCAACACTATTGATGGAGCACCTGAAGAGTTCAAGGTTTATACGACTCGCCCGGATACACTGATGGGTGTCACCTATGTCGGTATTGCCTCAGAACACCCATTGGCAAAAGCAGCAGCGGCTAACAACCCTGCTCTGGCTACTTTCATTCAGGATTGCAAATCCAACGCGGTTACTGAAGCAGAAATGGCGACCATGGAAAAGGTCGGTGTCGATACCGGCATCCGCGCCATCCATCCAATTACTGGTCGTGAAGTTCCCGTCTGGGCTGCCAACTTTGTACTGATGGATTACGGTACGGGTGCAGTGATGGCCGTTCCTGGCCATGACCAGCGTGACTATGAATTTGCCACTCGCTTTGGCCTGCCAATTGAACAGGTCATTGAACCAGCCAATGGCGAATCGATTGATATCAACGAAGCCGCCTTTACCGAAAAAGGCAAGCTGGTTAACTCCGGTGAGTTTGACGGTCTGACCTCAGAAGAAGCCTTCAATGCCATTGCCGATCGACTGATTTCAGAAGGCAAAGGTGAGCGCCAGGTTAACTATCGTCTTCGTGACTGGGGTGTAAGCCGTCAGCGTTACTGGGGAGCTCCAATTCCCATGCGCTACCTGGAAGATGGAACCGAGGTTACTGTCCCACTGGAAGACCTGCCGGTACTGTTGCCTGAAGACGTGGAGATGGACGGCGTTCAGTCTCCGATCAAAGCGGATCCTGAGTGGGCAAAAACCACCCATAATGGTCAGCCTGCGACCCGTGAAACCGATACCTTTGATACCTTCATGGAATCCAGCTGGTACTACGCCCGCTACTGCTCACCCAAGTCTGATGACCAGATGCTGAACCCCGAGCAGGCCAACTACTGGCTGCCAGTGGATCAGTACATCGGCGGTATTGAGCATGCAGTAATGCACCTGCTTTATTCCCGCTTTTATCACAAACTGCTTCGCGATGCCGGGCTGGTTGAGAGCGATGAGCCCTACAAACGCCTGCTTTGTCAGGGTATGGTGCTGGCGGACACCTATTTCAAGCTAGATGAGAAAGGTGTTAAACAGTGGATTGCTCCTACCGATGTTGACTCCGAGTTTGACGACAAAGGTCGCATGACTAAAGCTACCCTGAAAGAGACAGGAGAAGCCGTTGAGCACGCGGGCATGAGTAAAATGTCCAAATCCAAAAACAACGGTATTGACCCTCAGGATCTGATTGACCAGTACGGCGCAGATACCATCCGTCTGTACACCATGTTCGCTGCACCACCCGAGCAAACACTGGAATGGTCCGAAAGTGCTGTTGAAGGTGCAAATCGCTTCCTGCGCCGCTTCTGGAAACAGGCTGCAGAGCATATTGCCAGTGGTGATGTGGTTGCTATTGACCTGAATGCTCTGACAAAAGAACAAAAGGACCTGCGACGCAAAGTGCATGAAACCATCAATAAGGTTTCGGATGACTGTGAGCGCCGCCTGACCTTCAATACCGCAATTGCTGCGATCATGGAGCTGAACAACGCGATCAACAAATTCTCGGTAAATACTGATCAGGATCGCGCAGTGATGCGTGAAGCCATTGAAGCCACCACGCTAATGCTGGCACCAATCGCACCTCACGCCATGCACAGCATCTGGCAGTCTTTGGGGCATTCTGAGTCCGTACTGGATGCTTCATGGCCAGCAGCTGACGAAGAAGCTCTGAAAAAAGATGCCATCACTCTGGTGGTTCAGGTCAATGGTAAGGTTCGTGCAAAACTGGAAGTACCAGCAGGTCTGGATAAAGATGCCATTGAAAAGCTGGCTCTGGAACACGATAACGTCACTAAGTTCACTGATGGTCTGACAGTCCGCAAGGTGATTGTGATTCCCGGTAAGCTGGTGAACATTGTGGCTAATTAAGCAACTCAGTCAGGCAACAGCTTTCGACTGATAAAAATAAAGGGGCTTTTGCCCCTTTTTTTACAACCTAATATAAATGAAATCGAGAAAATAAATAAGCTTACTCATCTTCCATAAGATCCTCATCAAGAGGGTCATCATCCAACAGATAAGCGCCTCCTTCTCTCTCTCTTTCTTCCTCTTCTCTAATCTCTTTTTTACTCTTTCTTCTGTCTGAGCGATTACCTGTACCAAGACCTGCATTTGGCAAAATAATGGGAGGCAGCTGCTTTTGACCACTTTCCACTACCGGAGGAGGTTGAATAACTACTGAAAGGTTACTTGCTAAGATATTGGACGGCTGCTGATTTAACACACTGACTCCCTGACCAGGCATCATTTGTATCGCATTATTATTGGTACTGGGTTTATTTCCGGCCTCAGGGCGACCTGCTTCATTGCCACTATTTTCCCTGCCCGCAAACCTTTCTCCATTCTTCAGTTCATGATGGGGATTATCCGTTTTACCTAAAGGTTTCACGTGTTCGCCAAGAGTGTCCCTATCAGCCTGAGAGTTGAGAGCGCTATTCGCTTCAGACTTGAATGACTCAGAATTAAATTTCTGTTGAATCGGTGAGCTTTGCTGCTCTGAAGCAAAAGTGTACTGATTATTCAGTTCACTCAGAGAGCACAATGAATCAGCATCCAGCAGGAAACCTTCTTTCCCAACAAGCAGTAACATTTTTTCCAGATTGGATAAATCCAAGACTTTCTGAACCTCACCCAGACCTTCCTGAATAAGACGGTCAATCGCATTCGGTAACGGTAACGGTAATAGCTCACTAATCAAACGTGCATGAGGTAAGCTCGCACTGTCATTCTGAGAACTCGAATGACTATCGGAACGTACCTCACTAGTATCACTTGGCTGGCCAGCCCCCTCAATTACGCCAGCAGTAGCCAGTTGAACAACTCTGACCATCATATCTACCAGTTGCACTATAGGATTGTCAGCCAGGTCAGGTCTTTGGACTGCAAAGGCAAAAGTGCTTGGTATCAGTGGTTTGGCAGAATGAACAACAATTGACATATCTGGTAACGCCTTCGTTACCAATGGCGTATTAACCCGAGAAGAAGTTAACATTGGTGTTGCTGGCTGTGACGCATTGTTCACATTAAAGGGGGGACGTGGCTGTGACTTTACATCACGCTGAAATATGCTCTGCTCCAGCAATTTTGTAAAAAGCATCCCTCTAAGGTTCAACACCAGCCAGCGGTTTGTCACTGTTACGTGCCTGGAATTGCCATTCGAGTCTGAAAAACAGTGATGCTCTTCCCTTCTTATGTCTTGTAATTGATTTCTACTTTGGGGTGCATAGTCAGGATTCTGTGCAACTACTAGCATGGGGCCACCTGCCTAGACTAAAGCAAAGAATGCACTCTGCTATCATATTGAGCTAATTAGAATTATTCCCTATCCAGTTAAGACAGTCGAAATCCTGATTAGTTCCAGTATGATGGGGCAGTCTGAGCTTGAAGTAGCCGGGCAATGACCGGCAGTATGCAATCATCGAATGGAACTGAACATGTCAAAAGTACTGCAAATAGCTTGCCCCAAGTGTAATACAACCAACCGGGTTCCACAGGACAAGCTGAATGATGGACCCATCTGTGGTAAATGCAGGCAGCCCCTCTTTTCCGGTCAGCCAACAGAACTCAATGCAGGAACATTCCAGCGGTTTATCAATCAGACTGACATTCCTGTGATTGTTGACTTCTGGGCGCCCTGGTGTGGCCCTTGCAAGACCATGGCTCCTGCCTTCAACACGCTGGCAAATGAGCTTGAGCCTGCAGTCAGACTAGCAAAGCTTGACACCCAACAGCATCCATTACCTGCTCAGCAATTCAACATTCGAAGCATTCCCACCCTGATTTGTTTTCAGAATGGGCGCGAAGCAGATAGAGTTTCGGGAGCCCTGCCTGAGTCTCAACTAAGGCAATGGATTAAACAATTTATCCAATAACACTGACGAGTTTCGCAAAGAGCCGACAGGAAGCTGGCGCCCCCCTTGAATTGCTGGCAAAATTCTCAGTCATATTTAGATTTTATGGGTGAAGCAGGGTAATGGCGTGCTCCGTTTCTTAAAAGGATTTACTATTGTCGCAATTCTGGTAGCTATTATTTTGCCGGGAATGAGATACTTTTTATCCAGCAAAATCACATTGATGGTTAATCAGTGGATTGCCAATATCTCGCCTTATGCCCGTGTCAGCTATGAAAACATTGATATAGATCTGGCTGGAGCCATCAAGCTCCGTAATGCAACTGTAGATGCACAGTATGGCCAACAGCCCAACTTGAAAGTACAGCGTATATCCATTCGCTTCCCGGAACTTTACGATTTCTACCAGCTTGCCTTGAAAGGTGATTACTCACTGGTGCCAGACTCTCTTGCTATAGAATTGCAGGGAATGAATCTGTTTTTTCTGGATAGCCCGCACCTTGCAGAACACTATGCTGCTAGAAATAAGTTGTTAGGGACTCACTTATCAGGAACCTGTGAAAAAAACCTTTTATTTGGCCCTACACAACTCAAATCAATGGGATATACCCACTCCACGCTCCTGAATCTCGGACTCCAATACCGGTTCCATGATTTTAACCAAACGCTTGACCTTTCAATTGATTCCGAGATTCAAGGGCTTGGATTCATAACTCTCGGTATGTCCATTGACAACGTAAGCCATCTTGACTGGGAAACCATTAATAATGATAGGCTGGGACTTAAACAACTCTCCTTTTTGTATCAGGATGATGGCTATATACATCGAAGAGTTCAGTATTGTGCCCAACGATCCGGAGTTCCCACAGAAGAGTATATAACCAGAGAAGCATCACAGGATGACCGTTACTATGCGGCGTTATGGGGAGTTATTCCGGGAGCATCCATTCGAAGTGCATATCAACAATTTCTCTATTCACCACAAACCATTTCCATCAATTTGGGGTTGCAATCTCCGTTTCTCTTAGACAGACAGTACTGGAAAAACGCAATACCGGCTGTCAGTCAACTCTATGTATCTGTTAACAATAAAGAGATTATTGCCCCAGAGCTTAACATTATTCCAGAGGGTCTGAGTGGAAAAGTGGGAGATTTGCAGGCAATACTGAGTCACCCTGAACAGCCAGAAAAAGTCGACCAAAATACCAATAACATCACGATAGCTTCTCTCCATGAAGAAATAGACCAAAGAGCCATTTATGTTGGCCAACATGTCGAGTATAAGTCGGTTGAACTGACCAGTTTGACTGCAGATGAACGGCGACAAGTCAAAATTACACTGAGTAATGGGCGACAGTATGAAGGCTTTATTGATAGTCTCAATGAAAAGGAGCTTCAGTTAAAAAGCTTACATGCGGGAGGAGAAGTGGTTATGCCAGTACAGCTTGCAAGGATTTATCTACTTGAGATCATGATGTAATAGCCATCGCATTTTCCAAATACACTATTGAGATGGTGATTTGAACCGAAACCCTGTGTTGAAGCCTTTCGCTATAGCATCAATACAAATCGTCACTTCCTTTGGCCTTTCTTCCCAGCTAACAGTGCTCATAACGAGGTTGGACAATTTGATTGTTGCAAAAGATTGGTACAAGAAGGCCGGAAAATCTCCCGGCCTTTTACCCAATCAGATGATTAACTTTCCAATGCTGCCTGAATCCGCTGCCCATAATCAGCATCACACAGAGTGAAGTGCTGAATCATCCGCTGCTGCACAGATTCTGTCGCCTGCTTCAACCCACCGGCAATATTACCAATAAGCTGTCGCTTCTGATCTTCTGACATCAAACGATACAAATCACCTGCCTGACTGTAGTTGTCTTCATCACGGGTATCATAGGCCTTAATCCATGCATTTTCTTCCAACGGCATAGGAGGCTCGGCCACTTCAGGCTTTGGCTTAGGCGCCTGTTCCCGGTCATTTGGATAGAAGTTCACATTAGCATTCTGGTTATGCCCAGAGAATGGGCAGGCAGAGCCATGAGTCATGGCGCCATCACGCTGATAGTTATGAACCGGACACTGTGGACGGTTCACTGGCAGTTGCTGATGGTTGGCACCAATACGATAACGATGGGCATCAGCATACGCAAACAGCCGACCTTGCAGCATCTTATCTGGAGATGCACCAACACCAGGCACCATATTGCTGGGAGAGAATGCCGCCTGCTCTGTTTCCGCAAAATAATTATCAACGTTGCGATTCAGTTCCAGCTGGCCAATTTCCATCAGCGGAAAATCGGTATGAGGCCAGACTTTAGTCAGGTCAAAGGGGTTAACCTGGTAATTCCTGGACTGCTCTTCTGTCATCACCTGAATTTTCACAGCCCAGCTTGGGAAGTCACCCCGATCAATAGACTTCACCAGGTCAGACTGCATTCCATCAGCAGGCATTTTCGCAGCTTCTTCATTAGTCAGCGTCTTAATACCCTGATTGGTCTTGAAATGCCACTTAACCCATACGCGCTCACCTTTGTCATTCCACATGCTGAGAGTATGCGAGCCATAACCATTCATATGGCGTAATGACTTTGGGATACCACGGTCGGACATCAGAGTAGTGATTTGATGCATAGACTGAGGGTTACTGGCCCAAAATTCAAAATGGTGCGCAGGATCTGGCAAGTTAGTTCTTGGGTCTTTTTTCTGAGAGTGGATAAAATCCGGAAACTTGGCAGGATCTCTCAGGAAGAAGACCGGCGTATTGTTACCCACGATGTCATAATTACCTTCCTCGGTATAAAAACGAAGAGCAAAGCCACGAACATCGCGAACAAAGTCTCCGGAGTCCTGACCACCGGCTACCGTTGAAAAACGCAGGAATACATCTGTTTTTTTATCAATGCCCTGCATAAATTTGGCAATAGTCAGATCTGACAGATCTTTGGTCAGAGTAAATGTGCCGTGAGCCCCATAGCCTCTGGCATGAACCACTCGCTCAGGAATACGCTCTCGATTAAAATGAGCCAGCTTCTCAAAAAGACGATAGTTGTCGAATGTCAGTGAGCCGCGTTCACCTGCTGAGATGCTGTTATTGTCTTCAGGAACAGGAGCCCCATTAGCAGTAGTAAGGTACGTGTTATCTGTCATTTTCCGCCTCCATGGGCGCTGCAAATGCCATCAATGGCGTTACGAATATGACAACGAGTGTATAATCGTACCGGTGATAGTGAGTATTGATTTTGATTAATCACCATAATTAATAATTATTATCGTTCTAACCAGACTCTGTTGAGAGCCTTCATCAGACTATCCAGTCGAAAAAAAACAAAAAACGATATTATTAACTATAAAACTTGCATGAAATTTGGCGAAATAATCAAAATATAACTACTCTCAGCAAGAATTGTTCTCTCATTAAAATAACTGAACCAGTGGTCAGGTATCGGGAAACCATTCGTTTACTGCCATCAACTGATTACAAATGTAATGTGACCGCAATAAAAAGAGCCCTATAAAACAATTCTGCTGCCAGAGAGGTGAATAATGAACGGTGACAAGAACCTGATCATTGAACAAATTACCATTGTGGGTGGAACCCACGGTAATGAATACATCGGACCTTTCTTCATCCGCAAGGCAGAGCAAACCAACATTTATCAGGATAATCCCATAGTAGTGTCAACGCTTCTGGCAAACCCGGAAGCCTTTACCCAAGCCAGGCGTTTTATTGATCAAGATCTGAACCGATCATTTTCTTCCGATATTCTCACTGGCAACCAAGACCAGCATGAGTGCCAGCGGGCAAGGGAAATTTCCAGACACTTTTCTCAGGGACTGTCTCAGAACGAGTCGGGCCAACACTTCATTATTGATCTCCACAGTACAACCGCCAATATGGGCATTACTCTGATCGTGAGAAACAATGAGCCGCTAAACCTTCGAACAGCGGCCTATGTTCAGAAAAACATGCCCGAAACCCGGATCCTGCTCAGCGATATGGATCATGTTCAGCATCAGTCTTTAAACAGTATTTCACGTTTTGGTATTGTCATTGAAGTTGGCCCCTTACCCAATGCGGTTCTTCGTCATGACCTTTTTGAAGCCACCGAGAGAGTAGTCGATCTGGTAGTTAAGTTCCTGACGCTCAGTAAAACCCGTAAGGAGCCCAAACTTCCTGATGAAGTGACGGTATTCAAGTTCCGAGAAAAAGTGCCTTATCCCAGGGATCAAGAAGGAGAATTGACCGCAATGGTTCATAAGGATCTTCAGGATCGTGACTATCGCCTGCTGGAAACCAGTCACCCCATATTTATGACATTTCAAGGTGGTGAAATCAGATATTCGAGCGAACCAGGCTACCCAGTATTTATTAATGAAGCAGCTTACTATCTTGAAGATACTGCCTTTATCATCACCGACAAAGTTGAAGCCTCCCTCAAGTAAACGTCTGCGGCTCAATACTGATTGCTGTTCATTTTCAATAAGGTATGGCAATTGCTGCCTGAGCTCACTTCGCTTTCCTGAAATCGAAACCACAATCTGCCAATGGGCTAGCAACCAACAATACATCCAGCATACTTACCTAAAAAAAATCACCAGCATTTCGAAAGACATCTAAAAACTTCGTAAACTACTGATAAACAAGAAAAGATATTGACATAAGTCAAAACGAAAATGAGTGAGACTACTGATAATGATTCTGATTTAATCCACAAGAAGAACTGGACGATGAATAATTCCCACTCTGGAAAATGCCCCGTTATGCACGGCGCGGTAACCGAGAGCGGCAAGTCGAATGTTGACTGGTGGCCAAAAACACTAAATCTAGACATTCTGCATCAGCATGATCAAAAAACCGACCCGATGGCTCCGGAGTTTAACTATCGCGAAGCAGTGAAAACTCTCGACTTTGCCGGCCTTAAACAAGACCTTAAAGATCTGATGACTAACTCTCAGGAGTGGTGGCCTGCCGACTGGGGACACTACGGCGGACTAATGGTGCGTATGTCCTGGCACGCCGCCGGTACCTATCGTATTGCCGATGGCCGTGGCGGTGCCGGTACCGGTAACCTGCGCTTTGCGCCATTGAACTCCTGGCCCGATAACGCCAACCTGGACAAAGCCCGTCGCCTGTTATGGCCTATCAAGAAAAAGTACGGTAATAAACTGAGCTGGGCTGACCTGCTGGCTTATGCAGGCACTGTCGCTTATGAATCCATGGGACTGAAAACCTTTGGCTTCGCTTTCGGTCGAGAAGATATCTGGCACCCTGAAAAAGATACCTATTGGGGCTCTGAAAAAGAGTGGCTGAAGCCAAGTACTGAAGAAGGTGGACGCTACTCCGGCATGCGCGACCTGGAAAACCCATTGGCAGCGGTTATGATGGGGCTGATTTACGTCAACCCAGAAGGTGTGGATGGCAACCCGGACCCGCTGAAAACCGCCCACGATATGCGCGTCACCTTTGAGCGTATGGCGATGAATGATGAAGAAACGGTTGCCCTCGCAGCCGGCGGTCATACCGTGGGTAAGTGTCATGGTAACGGTAAAGCAGAATTATTGGGTGAGGCTCCAGAAGGTGCTGAACTGGAAGATCAGGGCCTGGGCTGGCTTAACAAAACCAGCCGGGGCATTGGTCGCAATACCGTGACTTCCGGTATTGAAGGCGCCTGGACCACCAACCCGACCCAGTGGGATAACGGCTACTTCCACCTGCTGTTCAAATACGACTGGGAACTGAAGAAGAGTCCAGCCGGAGCACACCAGTACGAACCTGTTGACATTGCTGAAGAAGATAAGCCGGTTGATGTGGAAGATCCATCCATTCGCTATAACCCCATCATGACCGATGCGGATATGGCTCTGAAGGTGGATCCGGAATATCGCAAGATTTCCGAACGCTTCCGTGATGACCAAGCGTACTTCTCAGAGGTATTTGCCCGCGCCTGGTTCAAGCTGACCCACCGGGATATGGGACCGAAATCCCGTTATCTCGGTCCGGATGCACCTCAGGAAGAGCTTATCTGGCAAGACCCGGTACCTGCTGGCAAGACTGATTATGATGTGGATGCGGTTAAGGCCAGAATTGCGGCCAGTGGTCTGAGCAACAGTGAAATGATCACCACTGCCTGGGACAGCGCCCGTACCTTCCGAGGTTCCGATAAGCGTGGTGGTGCCAATGGTTCCCGTATCCGCTTCGACTTCCAGAAGGATTGGGAGGGCAACGAACCCAAACGTCTGGAAAAAGTACTCGCTGTACTGGAGCCTATTGCTGCCGAAACCGGCGTCAGCGTGGCAGATGTGATTGTTCTGGCCGGTAATGTTGGTCTGGAAGCCTCTATTAAAGCGACTGGCTTTGACGTTAAGGTGCCATTTGCTCCCGGCCGTGGCGATGCGACGCTGGAGCAGACGGACGTTAAGTCTTTCGAAGTGCTTGAACCTCTGCATGATGGCTTCCGCAATTGGCTCAAGAAAGATTACGTGGTCGCTGCTGAAGAGATGCTGCTCGATCGAGCTCAATTAATGGGACTCTCTGCCCACGAAATGACAGCTCTGATTGGCGGTATGCGTGTCCTGGACACTAACTATGGTGGCACCAAACACGGCGTCTTAACCGATCGCGAAGGTCAGTTGACGACCGATTTCTTCGTTAACCTGGTAGACATGAATTACACTTGGATACCGGCCGCTGATGGGCTCTATGAGATTAGGGACCGCCAGACCGATACCGTGAAGTGGACCGCTACCCGTGTTGACCTGGTATTTGGTTCCAACTCGATTCTGAGAGCTTACGCAGAAGTGTACGCCCAGGACGATAATCAGGAAAAATTCGTTCGCGACTTCGTAGCAGCCTGGACCAAAGTAATGAATGCAGATCGCTTTGATCTGGCTTAATCTCGTAAACTGCTGGAATCCAATACACACGCCGCATTAATTGCGGCGTGTTTTTTTGTCTTGGCTAATTTTCTTTTTTCTGCTCACCTTCGTCATGGTAGAGTTACAGGTCGAATAGATTATCCTCCCCATAAAAGTTCAGACATATATCCCGTCTGCAAAGTGATGGGGATACCACTCCTTTAAGAACTGAAGCATTATTGGTGGACCACGGAGAGATCATGACCTACACCTTTCGTTCAGTGAGCATGCTGACTCTGCTGCTGTTAACCAGCCTGTTAACTGCCTGTGGCTTCCATCTGAGAGGAGAAATGGGTACCGGCAGCGATCTCAAACAACTGTCAGTGTCTGGCAATGATCCTGTCTATATTCGCTATCTTTCCAGAGCTATGGAACGCAGTGGCATTGATATCAGTATCGAGGCTCCCTGGCTAATCAATGTGATCCGGGTTGAAAGGGATGTTGACCAGAAGACGGTCGCTTCAGCAGGTTATTTTGAGCAGAGAATAGCCATGAGCGTGGTTTACCAACTGCAAACATCCTCTGGTTTACCACTGTTTGAGCCGGTTGAACTGACCCGTGAGCGGTACTTAACCCAGAATCAGGATACACCCAATGCGTCAGAATCCGAGCAAGCCATCATTCTTTCTGAATTACGCCAGGAGCTGATTACCACTACTTTGCGAAGAATCCATAGCCTCTCAGAAGCAGAGCTGGCAACTGAAGCTGAAAAAGCCATTGCTACAGAGCAAATGAAACAGCCGGTAATGGAAAGCACAGTGGAAGGAAACCAACAACCTTGAAGCTTCGTATTGACCAGCTGGGAGCTCAGCTGAAAAAGCAGCTTGCACCGGTTTACATCATCAGCGGTGATGAGCCATTGCAAGTGGCCCAGTGCTGTGATCAGATCCGCAAGCATGCCAGAGAAGCCGAATTCTCAGAGCGTCATGTTTATCATGTGGAAAGTGGGTTTGACTGGGGCGATTTTCTCAGCACGGCAAACAGCTTATCCCTGTTTGCCCAGAAGCAGATTCTTGAGCTTCGCATGCCTAATGGAAAGCCGGGAGATACTGGCAGTAAAGCGCTTTTGGAATATATCGGCCACCCATCTCCAGACAACCTTCTGCTGATAGTGACAGACCGCCTTGATAACTCACTGCAAAAATCAAAGTGGTTTAAGGCTCTGGAACAATCTGGGGTATTTATCCCAATCTGGCCCATTGAATCTGTGCAATTACCACAATGGCTGGGCCAGCGCCTCAGGTCAGATGGCTACCAGGCAACGCCTGAGGCTCTTAACCTTATTGCTGAGCGCGTAGAAGGTAACCTTCTGGCAGCGTCGCAGGAACTGGAAAAGCTCAAACTTCTCTCAAAAGACAAAGCGATTGATGAAGCTACCGTTCGCGAAGCGGTTTCAGATAGTGCACGATATGATGTATTCCAGTTACTGGATACCGCCCTGGAAGGCAATATTAAACAGTGTGTTCGAATCCTCAGCATCCTGAAAGGAGAAGGGATTGAACCGCCTATCATCCTCTGGGCTCTCGCCAGAGAGATTCGTCTGTTAAGCCACCTCAGCCGACAAATCTCCCGTGGGTTATCCACTGATATCGCCATTGATCAATCAGCGAAAGTCCTTGGATTTGCCCCCTTCATGTTAAAACGCAGGAAATCATTGCTGGATAAAGCCATTCGCCGGAGCAGTGAACGAAGTCTCCGTCAAATGCTTTTGTCTACCGGTAGAATTGATCGTTGTATCAAAGGCCTGGACAAAGGTAACGTCTGGGATGAGCTGCTGACCCTGACCCTGCATCTTGCTGGAATACCTCCCATAAAAAGTATTTCCTGAATCATATCCGCTATTGCCTGATTGTCTGGCTCTGTTGACACGAAGTTGGAAGGCAGCTGCGCGAGTCAATCTGCACGTGCTGCCCCGAACTCAAACCAACAGCTTGCTCAATAAAGGGCTTCTCACCCTCGCCGATATATTCCCAACAAGGCCCCTGTGATCAATCAGATTTACGAGCTCGAAGCCAGGGGATATTCACTTTGTTAATAGACGGGGATGGCTCATGGGTTTCCGGGCATTTTCATTGTTTCTTACTCTCCTGCTGGCTGGCTGCATGTCCGGGTATGACCAACCCTATAAAAACCAATGGTCAAAGGCCAAAAATCTGGCCAATGCAGCGGGAATGGAAGAGAAGCTCTACGATCAGGAGCTGCCGGATACTGCTTACGATAAGAAAGGCAAACTACTGGACTACAAATTGGGTGGTATTTTTCATCCAGCTTATGGTAGCTCAAGCGGCATTGCTGGCGTCAATATTAATCCCTACGGCCCCTTTGAGCACTTCTACTGGGGCTGGACTATTCCTGGGGTCAGCCATCACAGTGAGCATCGTGTCTTTGCCTGGATGCCTCTTCATATGGCACCGGATAGCGCGAGTGCCAAACACATGATGGAAACCATGTTAAGCAGGGCTTCTCTCGCCATCCTCCATGAGATGAATTACAACTATCAGGCTGTTAAAAAGCCCTTCATTCATGAAGGCAGAACGTTTAAACAGTGGTACCTCGGTAAAGCTGATGGTACCTGTTCATTACAGAAAATGAATTGCGTATTAAGCCTCTATGTAACCGAACCCAAAGGCCCCTATCGAGCTCCCCGCTTTGCTTTTCATAATATTGCCGGAGAAGCATCCTGGTTTTTCCCTGCCAGAGATAAGTCTGCTTTCCCTCGCCTGATTCTGGCTGAGGGTGATGGAACCAAAAGCATCAGTGCCAGCATATTCTATCAAAGGCTGAGCGCTCGACTGCCTGGCTGGGCTTATTTTTACATTGCTCCGAACGAGGCTGGTACAGGAGAGAATAATCGTACAATTCCATACCCCTATGTTTTAGAGAAAGGCAAACCCCTGCTGTTTATTCGACCAGTCAGTAAATAATGCACTAACGGGCATTACTGGCAGTACTCCATCAATTCTACCGGTGCGCCATTCACCTCGATAAAAGCGACCAGCAGGCCATCACTGGGAGAGTTTGGAGGGATAATGACTGTCTGCCCCCGAATAGCCTCAGCAAGATCCTTCACCTCAAATGCCACATGGGGGACTGTTTTTACCAAATCCGGGTAAGGTGCATCCTTCCAGTACCGTTGCCACTGAATGCCATAAGGATTATTTTCATGATCCGAAACGGTCATTTTTAGATGGGGTAAATCGATTTCTCCCGGAAAGGATCCTTTTGTCGGAATACCGATGTGATTAAATTTCATCATTCTTAAGTTCTGGAATCATGGATCGTGAACGAAAACCAACTATCTTTTACCACTGCTTTGTCACATTTTATCGCTATCTCAACAACACCATTTCTAATTTTTATACAAAGAGAGCGAGCAAGGCATAGTTAGAAGATAGAAATGGTATAAGATAGCGTTTTCATTTCAATCACTGATTTAAGCATTTATTCCAGAGTTCTAATGACAGCATCTTCCTGGTTATCTCTATTGGCTATCTGTGCACTCGGTGCCATTTCTCCTGGCCCAAGCCTGGCCGCAGTTATGAAAAGTACTGTCCAGGGATCAAGGGCTCATGGCTTAGTGACATCTATCTCACATGCACTGGGCATAGGTATCTATGCATTTCTGGTTGCCGCAGGTATTGCCGTTGTTATTACCGAAACCCCTTGGCTCTTCAAGTTTATAACCTATGGTGGCTCTGCTTATTTGGCTTGGATGGGCTATAAGGCAATAACTTCAACATCACCATCACTGGCGCAAGAAAACCATCAGCAGCATAAACAGTTAAGCTTGAAACAGGCGGCCATTGACGGGTTTCTGGTCTCCTTCCTGAACCCAAAAATTGCAGTCTTCTTGCTGGCGCTGTTCAGCCAGTTTGTCACTCCTGAGTCTACCATCATGACAAAACTTCTGATGGCAGCCATCGCGACACTCTGCGACGGTATCTGGTATTGCATGATTGCTTCAGTTGCTGGCCATGGAAAAGTACTGCCAGCCCTACGAAAAAGAGCCACACTGATCAACCGGCTCTGTGGCACACTGCTGATTCTGGTAGCTCTTCGTATTTTGTGTATGTAAATAGCTAGGGGGCGTTACCTACTGGCCATCCTGCCAGTAGGTAACGCCCCCTAAGCAGCTGACTTCTGTTATTGAAGTCAGCTATTTTCCTGGTTAACAGTCTCAGTCAAAAAGGCTCAAGTCCCGAACGGCTCCCTTGTCAGCACTGGTCACCATACGTGCATAAGCTTTAAGAGCTGTAGATACTTTCCTGGGACGGGGTTTAATCGGCCTCCAGGCATCCTTCCCCTTAGCTTCCATTGCAGTCCGTCGCTCAGCAAGCTCTTTTTCAGTCAACTGGACATTAATACTTCGGTTAGGAATATCAATTCGGATGGTATCGCCATTTTCCACCAAGCCAATTGCGCCACCAGAAGCGGCCTCTGGAGAAGCATGTCCGATGGATAGGCCTGAAGTACCACCCGAGAAACGTCCATCCGTCAGTAGAGCACAGGCCTTACCCAAGCCTTTGGACTTCAGGTAACTGGTTGGATAAAGCATTTCCTGCATGCCCGGGCCACCTTTTGGCCCTTCGTAACGAATAATAACCACTTCACCTGGCATGACTCTGTCTTCCAGAATATCGCTAACCGCTCCTTCCTGGCTCTCACAGATATGGGCAGGCCCTTCAAAAACAAGGTTATCTTCATCAACGCCAGATGTTTTTACAACACAGCCATCTTCAGCGATATTGCCATAGAGAACTGCCAGTCCACCCTCAAGGCTGAAAGCGTGATCAATTGAACGGATACAGCCTTCTGCCCGATCATCATCCAACGTATCCCAACGGCACTCCTGACTGAAGGCTTCCGTTGTTCTGATACCTGCGGGGCCGGCTTTATAGAAGGTTTTCACCGACTCATCGGTGGTCTGCATAATATCCCACGTTGTCAGGGCTTCTTTGAAAGTAGCACTGTGAATCGTGGGAATATCATTATGTAACAGGCCAGCCCGATCCAGTTCACCCAGTATCCCTATGACCCCACCGGCACGATGCACATCTTCCATATGGTATTTCTGGGTATTGGGAGCCACTTTACACAACTGGGGAATGCGGCGGGAAAGCTCATCAATATTTTTCATGTCGAAAGGGATACCCCCTTCCTGAGCAGCCGCCAACAAGTGCAGAATGGTGTTGGTCGACCCTCCCATTACGATATCCAGACTCATGGCATTTTCAAAGGCTTTGAAGCTGGCAATGGACCTAGGTAACACACTGTTATCATTTTCTTCATAGTAGCGCCGCGTAATATTAACAATACGACGACCCGCCTCTAAGAAGAGTTCCCTGCGATCAGCATGAGTGGCCAGCATGGAACCATTACCTGGTAAAGAGAGGCCCAGAGCTTCTGTCAGGCAATTCATGGAATTAGCGGTAAACATCCCGGAACAGGAACCACAGGTTGGGCAGGCTGAACGTTCATACTCTGCCACCGTTTCATCATCCGCATCCGATGCAGCAATGACCATGGCATCCACCAGATCCAGCCCATGTTGGGCCAGTTTGGTTTTGCCTGCTTCCATCGGTCCACCGGATACAAAAACTACCGGAATATTCAGGCGCATGGCAGCCATCAACATGCCTGGTGTTATCTTGTCACAATTGGAAATACAGACAAGTGCATCTGCCGTATGAGCATTCACCATATACTCGACAGAGTCAGCAATAATATCCCGGCTTGGCAGGGAATAAAGCATGCCATCATGGCCCATGGCAATACCATCATCCACAGCAATAGTATTGAACTCTTTTGCTACACCACCGTGCTTTTCGATTTCACGACAGACCAGCTGTCCAAGGTCTTTCAGGTGTACATGGCCCGGAACAAACTGGGTAAATGAGTTGGCTACAGCAATAATGGGCTTGTTGAAATCCCCATCGTTCATTCCAGTTGCCCGCCATAATGCACGGGCTCCGGCCATATTCCGGCCATGGGTCGACGTTCTGGAGCGATAGGCTGGCATGAAACATTCCCTCTACTGACTTAATTCGCGAAAAGCTTTTTTCTGGTTAATGGCTTTTATCTGCGGTTTGGTGAAGAAAACAAACCGCAGCATTCCTTTGCTAATCAGAGTTCCTCATACCATCCAATGGCGACCAGTAAGGATATCAAAAACTATTGAAACTGTCTGACTCCATCGATTGAAAAACTACTGGATAAACTGGCGCTGCCGAGCAAGATGCTTGTCTATCATAATATCTATAGCTTCCTGGTCGTAGGGGCGAAGACCAGAAAGAATCATGGTTTTCTCGCCCATACCAACCACGTCCCCACCTTCACGATAGATAAAGTTCAGCGTAACTTTCCCTCGCTTACCGTTGACTTCAAGCTTAACCCCCGCTGCTTCCAAGGTAGGATTAACCAAATCAACACGCTCAAGTTTTAACGTCATGCTGTCGTAAATCACCAGCGGCTTAATCGTGTTAATCATCACACCGTGCGACTTCATCAGGGGAACAAAAACGTTAGGGAAGTTTTCTCCAGAAAACGCGACGTAACTGCGAACCAGTTGCTCAATCATGGGGGTGTCGTGGCTACAATCACCATGGCGCTCAATATCCAGGTACATCTTGTCTGAGAGATCATAAATACTTCTATGCCCCTTCTCATTGGTGCGGATTTCCAGCTCGACACCATCTGTAACCATGCCATTAAAAGTGACTCGCATATCGCTATACAAGCCTTCGGCCATCAGGACCTTAGCGAACAGAAGGTCACCCGGCACACAAAAGCGGGAGTTATCCACATCATGGAGTGGGTTAAAGTCATTGGCAATGCGCTTCGCAAATTGGCTGGCCTGCTCGCGAGTAAACGAAAAGCGATTGTCTGCCAGAGAGGTACAGTATTGGTCGATAAGCATAGTGTTAAGGCTGGATTCCTGCCGCAGTCATCCCATGAGCCAGACTGCACTTGTTGTTCTGGCTACCGGATGTTCAGTCATTAGTGACAAATGCCCTTGGTAAAACAGCGAATATTCTACGCTGCTCTCGCCACTCATAGCGGAGCGCTATAATCACCTACCCCAGAGCAAAAGCGCTGGAAGACTATAGTACAATCTCCCTTACTTTGTTGCATCATGGGCACAGGATAGTGGAGGCCGCGATTTCAGGGTAGATATCATAAGTTAGCCGACAACAGTAAACCTACCAGTAATTCGTAGTTTTTTGTTTACTGATTGTTATATAAATCCTACTTAATTATTAGCCAACATTCTTATAACAACCTGAACTTGTTGATTTTGTCTAAATTATTCTGCAGGAAAGATTGCTTTATAATTCCCTCCACAATACAGACAAAGGTTAAGATAAACCAGTTATCTTATGATCACCTCAATTGATGATGGTGCTCAGAGCTGAATTAAGAGGGAATTCAAATAGATATTAGAATAATTGAAATGGGTGCTGTTACCTTCATGTGTGACCAAAACAACCTTCAGTTTCTCCCGAACGGCTTCAGGCAGGCTATTTAATAGTCCGGAAACATTACTTACAGGGTCATGCTTTTGCCACCGTGGATTATGAATAACAAGATTGATATTGCTACGATCAATAGAGTCAAGCTCTGAAATAGCAACAGACCTTTTCGTAGGCTGGATTGAACTGTACCTGATACTTGAGCTTGACCAGTCTGAGGCAGTAAAGAAGAACCAAGCAGGGGATCTATGAGCAGAGCCTCTTATCCAGTTGTTATTTACAACCCTTAAGACCCTTTCTTTCGGTAAGAGTTTCTGAAAAATAAGCCCGTTACACGGCTCAGCGGCCCATAACATGAGAATGGCTTGTGAACATGGCAGCTATTCTAGATTGAGCAAGCCCTACAGAACAGATGAATGCTCTCGGAGCCCCCCAAAGAGCGCCCCCCAAAGCCCTTTGGACTTTGGGGCTTTAAGAAAATAAAAAGCCTAAAACAGTAGCTTTAAGCTATGCTACCGAAAGACATGGCAGACATAGCTTGGCATGTATTTTAAAAAGAACAGCTAAAGACCAACATTATTTTTCTGCAAAACCTGTTCCGCACGATAGCTGGATCGTACCAAAGCACCGGAAACCACTTCCAGAAAGCCTTTATCAAGCCCCCATTGGCGATATTTTTCAAACTCTTCCGGGGTTACATAGCGCTCAATAGGAAGATGGTTAACAGTTGGCTGAAGGTACTGGCCAAACGTCACAATATCCACACCAATACCCCTTAAATCATCCAGTGTTTCAAGAATTTCATCTTCTGTCTCCCCCAGCCCCAGCATCAAACTGGTTTTGGTGAGAACCTCAGGACGATATTTTTTGGCATGTGCCAGCACAGCCAGTGTCTGCTCATAACTGGCTCTTGGGTCGCGTACCGGATGAGTCAATCGGCGGACGGTTTCTACATTCTGGGCAAAGACAGTAATAGGGCTATCGACAACCGTTTCAACATCGGACATGACACCAAGAAAATCGGGCGTCAGTACCTCTACATCAGTATCCGGATTCTCATCCTTCACCCGTTGCACAACCGCAGCATAGTGACCTGCTCCACCATCAGGAAGGTCATCCCGGTTCACCGAGGTTAAAACCAGGTACTTAAGATTCATCAGTTTTACGGAGTTAGCGGTGTGCTCTGGCTCATCATGATCAAGCCAACCCTTGGGGTTACCTGTATTGACGGCGCAGAAACGGCAAGCACGGGTACAGGTTTCGCCCATCAGCATGATAGTCGCGGTCCCTGAGCTCCAGCACTCGTTGATATTCGGACACATAGCCTCTTCACAAACCGTACTGAGTTTATGCTCGTGAACAGTACTTTTGACTTCCTTGTACTTTGTGCCGTGGCTTGCTTTAATTCTGAGCCAGGAAGGTTTCCGCTGAATCGGCGCGTGCTGCCCTCCGGCACTGGCTTTAATGCCATTTTTAATCGCTGTGATACCTTTGTCATTGACAAATTTTGTACCACTTTCTACCTGTACGGTAGGAATTATCTGTTCCGGCTTCATCCGCTGATTTTCTCCGGTGGGGTGACCCTTTAGCGTCTCAAGGTTATTTTCTGAATGAATAGCCATTCCCCCCCCTATTGTCTTTGTGTACTACTACTGCTGCTGAACCAATTAACAGGCTGATCCGGCAGGCTGATCATTATTTGCAGCCTTCTCATCAATATTGATGTAGTTTAGCGCTTTCTGAAAGCATACCAGTAAACGGCGGCTAACTTCCTCAATATCGACTTTCCCGAGTAAAGAGGCCATATCAACAACATCCAGTCCAGCATACCCACAGGGATTAATTCGACTAAATGGCTCCAGGTCCATGTCCACATTAAGACTAAGTCCATGATAGGAGCACATTTTCCGGAACCTTAAACCCAGCGAGGCAATCTTGGCACCATTGACATAAACGCCTGGAGCATCAGGCTTGTTACGGGCTTCAATACCAAAACCCGCGAGCATCTCAATCACAGCATATTCTAACGCTGAGACTACTGCCCTGGGCCCACTTCGCTTTCGGCGGACATCCATCAAGAAATAGAATACCAGTTGCCCAGGACCATGATAGGTAACCTGCCCACCTCGATCTACCTGGATAACCGGTATATCCCCTGGAAAAAGTATATGTTCAGGCTTTCCTGCCTGTCCCTGGGTAAATACCGGATTATGCTCAACCACCCAGAACTCATCATGGGTCTGATCATCTCGCTCGGCAGTGAACGACTTCATTGATTGCCAAACAGGCTCGTAATCCCTGCGCCCCAGGTAGCGAACAACAAGTTCGCTACCTTCGAGGCCAGACGGGTAAACATCCTCAACCATCAAAGCACCATCTGAATACGGCCGCTGGCCTTCAACTCATCAAAAAGTGCCTTGAGCTGAGGTTCACCGGTTGCCATGATGACGACGGTTGCAGACAGATATTTGCCATTACGACTGGTTTTCATCTTTGCTTTTCCGTCAAACTCCGGATCATGCTTTGCCACAACACCGAGAACAAAGTCTTTGTAGTCCGGAGCTGCATGTCCCACAATGCGAATAGGGTATTCACAGGGGAATTCAATTTTAGGGGCTTTTGGCTCTTTCATAACCACTACCTAAATCATTTTCAGAGCTGTTAAATATCAAAAAGCGCTGCTCCCTATTCATTGGGAGTGCAGCGCCTTTAAACCGTACGCTTTCTCTGCAAAACAGTCGAGTTATGCAAACAGCCCGGTAAAGAACAACACAATACTATCCCAGATTCGCTTAAAGAAGCCGCCCGGTTCAACCGCCTGCTGAGCAACCAACGGAACTTCACGGACCACTTCATCTTCCAGCATCACTTTGACAGTACCAATGGTTTGCCCCTTCTCGATGGGAGCCTCAAGCTTTGGATCGATAGCCAGGGTGGCCGTCAGGTTCTTACCTGTCCCCCTGGGCACCGTCACAATCAGGTCCTCTGTGATACCAGCCGTAATCTCGCTGATATCGCCCTTCCAGACTTTAACGGTTTGTAGAGGCTCACCACCTTTCTTCACGTCGACGTTTTCAAAGAAACGGAAACCATAGGTCAGCAGCTTTTGGGCATCGTCAGCGCGCTGCTTCTCACTTTTGGAGCCTAACAGTACGGCAATCAGACGACGATCATCACGCTCAGAGGTCACTGCCAGATGGTATCCGGTATCTTCAATATGCCCGGTTTTCAAACCATCCACATAAGGATTGGTCCAGAGCAAGCGGTTACGGTTCGCCTGACGGCGTAATGGCTTACCGGTCTTCTTATCCACACCGTATTGATAGTATTTCTCAGCATACCAGCCGTAGTATTCCGGATAGTCCTGAACAATATGTTTACCAAGAATGGCCAGATCACGAGCTGTGGAGTAATGATTATCCCCAGGCCAGCCAGAAGCATTCTGGAACAGGGTATTTTTCATTCCCAGACGCTGGGCAGTACTGGTCATCAACTGCGCAAAAGCACCTTCGCTTCCGGCAATATGCTCAGAGATGGCGACACTGGCATCATTACCGGAAACAATAATGATCCCTTTCAACAACTCTTCGACCGGTACCCGCTCCCCAACCTCAATAAACATGGTAGAGCCACCCAGACTCCATGCTTTTTCGCTGACCAGTACCTTGTCATCACGATTGATATTGCCTGCGGCCATCTCCATTTCAGCAAGATAGGCAGTCATCATCTTTGTAAGGCTGGCCGGATGCATTGGTTCATCTGGACTCTGGGAGGCCAGAACTTCACCACTGGCGGCATCCATCAGTATATAGCTCTTCAGTGAAACTTCCGGAGGAGAAGGAATCTGTCCAAAAGCACTGGCCTGGCCTGCGATAACAAGACCAGCCATGGTCAACGCCCCCAGCCAGCGGCGGGGAGATAAAATTCTTTTGCTCATGCAGGTAAATGCTCTGAGTATATGGATTTCCATCATTATAATGTTCAAGTCTTTAGAGGTTAACTGCGACTTACAACGACTAATAACAATTCTGCGGGCATGTTAGCACAGTATGTATTCTGTCAAGTCAGATATGAGTATGTGTTAAGCAAGACTGCATACTCATAAGAAAAATTTTTTTCCCCTGATGGGTATCGTCTTTAAAAGTATGCCACCCCAGTTTTTCATAAAAACTGACCTGATCTGGAGTATACAGGAATAGCGGATACAAGTTCTGCTGCTGTGCAAACGCCATTGCCACTTTTACCAGCTGCTGACCATAGCCTTGCCCTCTCTTCGAGGGTTCAACATAGACATTAGCCAGCCATGGTGAAAACTCCTGATAACCTGGTAAATCTTTTTCGAGAATACTGACGGATCCCCAAGCGCATTGCCCCTCCTCCAGAACCCAGGTTTGGGGAATACTAACCGTCAATAGCGATGCTTCCAGATCGCTCTGGAAGTCTTTAAGGACACTCTCAGGATATAAAGCCCCCCATTCCTGATAGTGCCACTGAGCAACTGTTGCGATACAAGAAGGTAGCTCTTTCAAATTTATAATTTTCATGAGGATTAATAGCAAAGAAATCTATGACAGCGATTGTACCTCAAAGCGCCGAAAAACCTGACACCTAAGAAAAACAACACTCCCTCAACATCGCCACCTCCCTTATAAATAAAGACCTCAAGAGGACAATAAATTATCTTGGCAAGGTTTCAAAACGCCCTCTATTTTTACGTTATGAATACACGACTATGAACCCGCAGTACCAGTTCAATCATATCAGCAATAAATAATTCCATGATTCAAAAAACGTGGAAAAGTGGGAGTGAAACAATGTTAAACGAAGACTTGTACGAGTGTCTTATTGAGCTCGGCATTAATGAATCTAAAGCACGGGCAGCAGCAAAAGAAAATGCCAAACTGACAGAAATCGGCGAAGATATCGTTACCATCCGGCAAACAGTTTTCGAGCTCACCCGTCAGAGCAGCGGTATGAATGAGCGCCTGATCAATGTTGAAGAGTTGATGAAAGCACTGATTCAACGCATTAACAGTATGGAGCAGTGGCAAGCTCAGACAGATGAGCATTTGACTGATTTTGAGGGCCGCCTGACAAGTGTAGAGGGAAAGCTAATCAGCGTGTCAGGGCGGCTAACGGGCGTTGATGACCGGCTGACTCGCGTGGAAGATGAGCTGGCGGAAATTAAAGGCATGCTGAAAATACTGGTTGATCGGGCATAGGACAGATTAACTAACTCCATCCTATAAAGCCTCACACCTTATGGGGTCTTAACGACCTGCTCTGACTGCTCTGCCTCTACCTCAATCACTTTTTTTTCAGAAATGATCTTTTCATTAACTGGCTTTTCATAAACAAGGTAGGGCGGTGTAAACTCAGCAGCGTTCAAACCCTCTAACAGTTCTTCCAGGTGATCAGGGCTTTCTACCGGACCAATTCTCACTCGATAAAGAGGCTCAGCCTCTTCGCCCTTAACAACTTTCGCCTGAACACCTACTCTGGAAAAAATATCCCGGCGTAATAGTTGGGCGTTATGATAGTTTTTAAGAGCGGCCAACTGCAGATAGAGCAAATCACCATCACGCTCGTGGGCAGGTGAGCGAGAAAATGACTCTGGGTCAATACCTTCTATAGCAACATTTGCCAACCCTGAATCCTCAAACCCAAGCTTCTTGGCCGCTACATAAGAGAGATCAATCAGTCGATCACCATGGAAAGGCCCACGGTCATTCACCCGAACCACTACCGATTGTCCATTCTCAACATTGGTTACTTTAACATAGGATGGTAATGGTAAGGTTTTATGGGCTGCGGTCATCTTGAACATATCATAGATTTCACCATTGGCCGTCTGCTTCCCATGAAACTTGGTGCCATACCATGATGCCTGGCCATTTTCAGAATAACCATTAGCCGATGCCATCGGCTGATAGCTAACCCCACCCAGGGTATACGGTGTATTTTTCAAGGGAACCTGTATTGGCGAAGGAACTGCATCAGGAATACCACTAACATCCACTGACTCGGATGGAGGGCCATCCTTAACCGCTGAACTACTACACCCAACCAGAGCCAACAGCACAACTGCGGTAGTCAGTAGCCTGAATATAGAGGTATTACTATCCATGTTTTTATTCATTAACGAAAAGCCTGGAAAAAAGGCACCAGATCGTCCTGGTTGATCAAACATAACTTTCAACATTCACAACTTTAAGGCCCTCTTTTCAGAGAGCCTCCTGAAAAATCACCAAAGCGCAGTAAGAGACTTCATCACCCCTGCTTGTCTTTGGCCACCTGTTTTTGTAACGCCAGAGACTGGTTATAGTTTTCCTTAAGTTCTCTGGCTAACTGATGAACCGCAAGGGCATACATCTGGCTACGATTATAGCGGGTAATTACATAAAAATTATGAAGTCCCACCCAGTACTCTGCTCCGGTACTCCCCTCATGCCTCATGGCCAGTACTTTTGAAGATCGCGGTACCATTTTATTAGGGATAGCCCAACCAGCCTTTTGTACAATGCTCAGCTTTTTATCCGGCTTCAAACCGGAAGACACAACCTGATCATGCTTAATACCCGAAACTTTAGCCTGAACCGCGACACCATTACCGTATTTCCAGCCATGTTTCTGCAGATAGTTTGCAACACTGGCTATAGCATCCTCATCGCTTCGCCAAATATTGGCCTGCTGATCGCCAGTATAATCAACAGCATAGGCACGGTAGCTGGAAGGCATAAACTGTGGAATACCCATAGCTCCAGCATAAGACCCGGTCAGGTCATCAATATTCAGATTCTGCTCTCGGGCAAGTATGAGAAAGTTCTTAAGTTCTTTTCGGAAGAAGGCACCTCTTCGAGGAAAATCAAAGCCCAGAGTGGTCAGTGCATCCAGCACTTTAAAACCACCGGTCTGTCGGCCGTAATAAGTTTCTACACCAATAATGGCGACAATAATATTGGCAGGAACCCCCAGCTCTTTTTCAACATTCGCCAGCGTTTGTGCATTTTCTTCCCAGAAGCCAACACCTTTCGTAATTCTTTCCTGAGTGATAAAGATTTTTCGGTAGTCTTTCCACTCCAGAGTTCCCTCTGCGGGTCTACTGATCAGCTCCAATGCCCGTTCAGAACGTTCCGCCTTACTCAGAATATGTTCAAGCTCTTTGCGGGAAAAGTGGTTTTCCGCCACAAGCTCATCTATGAAAATATCAACGTCCTGCCTACCCAGATAATCACTGGAACTTTGCTCCTGAGTCACCGCGAAAGAGGCAGGCGCACTCACCACAGCAGCAATCAGACTGCTACGAATGATATTACGGAATACCCCTGGAAAATTTTTCATGTATCCGTACCTTTGCAAAAATAACAAGCTCGGGGCTCTCCCACAGCTTTAATAGCTGTAACAATACTCGACTAACCCTATCTCTACATTAATCGACAGTGGTTTAGAATTCTATGATGAAAAGGTAAAGATCTACTTTCTGCCTGACACATATACAAGTAACCGTTTTAACATATGAACAAGGCATGAAAGCAGAGTGCTAGCGGGAAACTCCCAAAAAAGAGCGATGCGTATGTATCGACATCAAAAGTCCAAAACCAGCCAGCAATGTCAGCAAAGATGTTCCACCACGACTGACCATTGGCAGAGGAACACCCACCACAGGTAAAAGCCCACTGACCATACCGATATTAACGAAGATATACACGAAGAATGTCAGAGTAATACTACCCGCTAATAGCCGGCCAAACAGTGTCTGGGCATTCAGGGTTATAAAAATCCCCCGCCCCAGAATCAGGGTATACAGAGCGAGCAGAACCAGACACCCCATCAAACCAAACTCTTCTGCAAGAACAGCGATTATAAAGTCAGTGTGGCTCTCAGGTAGAAAGTCCAAGTGAGACTGAGTCCCCTGTAACCAGCCTTTACCATAAAGCCCACCAGAACCAATCGCTATGGTAGACTGAATAATATTCCAGCCCGCCCCCCAAGGGTCACTTTCCGGATTCAGAAATGTCAGAACTCTGCGTTTCTGGTAGTCGTACATAAAGAACTGCCAGAGCACATAAATAGCAGGTACAGCAAGACAAAGCGCAGAAAAAATTATGCGTTTTCGCAAACCAGCCAGCAGCAGAACGAACATACCTGAAGAGCCAATCAGAATCGATGTTCCAAGATCAGGTTGTTTAGCAATAAGCACCACAGGCACAGCAATAATAACCAGCGAAAAGATAACGTCCTTAAATGATGGGGGAAGCGGGCGCTTAGCCAGAAAAGCCGCCATGGTAATGGGCATAATCAGTTTGATGACTTCTGACGGCTGAAAGCGGAACCCTGGTAGCTGTATCCAACGCTGGGCACCTTTAGAGTGGACCCCCATAAACAGAACTGCCAGCAGCAGCAGTACACCTCCAACATAAAACCACTTTGCCCACTGCATCAGCATTCTCGGTGGAATCTGGGCCACAATAAGCATTCCAAAAAGACTGATTCCCAGGTAAGTCGCCTGTCGAATCACGACAGACATATCCCGGCCAGTCGCACTATAAAGGATAAAAAGTCCCGCACCACAAAGTAGAAGTAGAAACCCGAGAAGCACAAAATCTATATGCCAGCGCATTGAGAGGCCCGGACCACGCCCGAACCCATGGAGGTCAATCTGGCGAACAAAATCCTGGTTAGCCATTATTTCTCTCCTTTCGCTCGACTGCTTTCGGCAGTTAACCGTGGCAACAGGTAAGAGTCCATGACTTTCCTGGCCACGTTGGAAGCCCCGTTGCTGTTTTCAAGAATGACCGCCACAGCAATCTGCGGGTCCTCTACTGGAGCGAACGCAACAAACAGACTGTGGTCACGCTCGAACTCTTTCAACTTTTCAGCATCGTACTCCTCTCCCTGAGCAATACTGACCACCTGGGCTGTCCCTGTTTTCCCCGCCATACGATACTTAAGTCCTCGCCCAATCCGCCAGTTGGCTGTACCTCTGGGCGAATGAATAACATCTTCCATGGCATTGATAATAAGCTCCCAGTTTTTAGCATCAGCCTCAGGGGTACGGCCAATTTTTATATCTTTCCCCCAGAACTCTCCCTGAACTTCAGGAATATCTTCCTTCACCAGTCGAGGCTGGACATACCTGCCACGGTTTGCAATGAGTGCAGTTGACTCCACCAGCTGTAACGGAGTAGCCAACATATAGCCCTGGCCAATGATGGCAATTACCGTCTCACCTGGATACCAGGGCTGGCCGTACGCTCCCCGCTTCCACTCTCTGGAAGGCAAAAGTCCGGGACGTTCTTCCCGTATATCAATACCGGTTCGATGGCCAAAGCCAAACTGGCCAGCGAAGTCATAGAGATTATCAATCCCCAGCTTGCCAGCCTGAATATAAAAATAAGTATCGTTCGATACTGTTATCGCCCGAGGTAAGTCGACCCAGCCATGACCAGAACGTTTCCAGTTCCGAAAACGGTGGTCACTCCCCTGCAACTGAAACCATCCCTTATCAAAAATTTTATCTTCCGGTTTCACCACATCATTGGCTAACAACGCCAGCCCCATAACGGGCTTCACTGTAGAAGCCGGGGGGTACTCGCCCAAAGATGCACGATTGTAGAGCGGCCTTTCAATATCCGTGTTCAGCGCATTGAATGTTTTACTATCAATGCCCGTTACAAAGAGGTTTGGATCAAATGAAGGGTTACTGGCCATCGCCAATACACCACCGGTCTTCGGATCCATCGCAACCAGGGCACCCCTGCGCCCATTTATCGCTTCAATAGCAACCTTCTGTAGCTCGGTATCCAGATAAAGATTCACATCCAGCCCTGCTTCAGGACTGACCTTCTTCAGCACCCGTAATACACGGCCACGAGCATTAGTTTCCACTTCCTGGTGACCGGGTTTTCCCAGCAATACCGATTCATAAGAGCGCTCTACACCAATCTTTCCAGTGGTATGAGTGCCGGAGTAAAGCGCAGGATCAAGACGGCGCAAATCCTGATCATTGATCCTGCCCACGTAACCGATGCTATGGGCAAAAATTTCACCTTCGGGATACTTACGAATCAGTTCAGCATTGATATCTACACCCGGAAACCGAAAAAGATTCACCGAAACCTGGGCAATTTCTTCTGAGGTAAGGTCAAATTTCAGAGGGACTGCTTCAAAAGGTCGGCGTCGCTTAACCCGTTGATGAAAACGCTGCAATTCGCCTTCTGTTAAAGGCAGAAGCGTTCCAATACTTTCCAGCAAACCATCAAGGTCTTTTGTCTGCTCTCGAACAATCGATAAAATATGGCTGGGCTTGTTAACGGCAAGAAGCTTTCCATTCGTATCGTAAATAAGCCCACGGGTAGGAGGTATTGGCTGAACCAGAACTCTGTTGTCATCCGATTGGGTCGACAGCTCGTTGTAACGAACAACCTGAAGATAGAAAAGGCGGGAAATCAGTCCCACGCCAAGGAGTGTCATAAAGCCAATGGCAACCCAAATCCGGATATTTACCAGTCTTTTTTCTGCCCCATGGTCCTTTAAGGTATCCTGCGGCATGTTATATCTCAGTCATCAGTCGTATGGTCAAAAAACAGTTCTCAATGCACCAACCGATACATTAACCTTTAATGTATCGGACCTGTTACGTTTCGTTGAAAAGCTCAGTGGCTCAAAAAAACGTCATATGCACGAAAGGCTTGTGCATTGCGTATATTCTACATCAAGCAAGTCTGACAAAGCAGATGGCGCTTTTCCGAGCCAGACTGCGCGTCCCGCCCCGAGGGGCGCCCTGATGCGCTGAGCACACAAGGAAACGTCAACAGGCCCTAATGATTAAACGTAAAAAAATGCAGTGCTTCTCTGGAGGAAACCACTGCATTTAATATAAAAGCACTAGCGCGCCCTTCACTTTTACTTGAGTGAAAGTACTTCGTCAATCACGGTTACATCCGTTTTACTTATGATATGGATGGTTGTGAAGAATACTCCAGGCTCTATAAACCTGCTCAGCAACAACCACTCTTACTAGAGGATGAGGAAGTGTTAGCGGGGATAGAGACCAGCGCAGGTCAGCCTTGGCAAGGCAAGAAGCATGCAAACCTTCCGGACCGCCAACCAGCAAGCTGACATTCCGACCACTGTGAAGCCAGTCTCCCATATTTTCTGCCAGCGTTTCAGTACTCCAGGGCTTACCCTTGATTTCCATGGTGACCACCAGGTCTCCAGAGCCCACTGCTGCTAACATCTGGCCAGCTTCTTTCTCCTGAAGACGGTTGATATCAGCACCTTTACTCCGTCGACCAAGGGCTATTTCAACCAGATCCAGTTTGACATCCGCACCCAGACGACGACTGTATTCTCTGTAACCTTCTTCAACCCAGCCAGGCATTTTTGAGCCAACGGATATCAGCCGGACTCGCATCAGGATGGCTCAACGGCAACCAGATCTGAGTTATCCCAAAGCCTCTCAAGATCGTAGAACTGTCGGGTAGCAGGGAGCATCAGGTGTACAACAACATCGCCGAGATCAACCAGAACCCACTCAGATTTGTCCTGACCCTCAACACCCAGAGGACGCACACCATTTTTCTTGCACTGATCAATGATATTATCTGCCAGCGACTTGACATGACGGTTGGAAGTACCGCAGGCAATCACCATGAAATCGGTCACACTGGTCTGACCTGCAACGTTCAGGCAGGTGATATCATTACCTTTTACTTCTTCAATAGCTTCTACAACAAGCTGCTTTAATTCATCAGAATGCATAGACTGCAAAATCAACCTCTTATTGACGACCTGGACAGAATCCAGACCATTTAAACCGGGCAGGCTCTCAGCATTGATACTAGATGTCAACGCCCAGTGAGTGCCAGAGGCGGAAATCCACTACCAGAGTGTAATTAACCACCCATCATACCCGTTTATACCTCTCTTTCAGAGATGCACAGCCAGCTCATGAAGCACCAAACCTGCGTTTTCACTTTGCCGGATTGGGACTTCTCCGCTTCATGCCAACCGCACCTCATATACTCAGGATATAGTTTATACCATTGTCACCTTCCAACGATGGCAGGTAAAAAGTAACTCTGTCTTACTGGCGAATATGGCCATCGCCAAGCACTACATACTTCTGGGAGGTCAGCCCTTCCAAGCCAACCGGGCCTCGTGCATGAATCTTGTCTGTAGAAATGCCAATTTCTGCACCCAGCCCGTATTCAAAGCCATCAGCAAAGCGGGTTGATGCATTAACCATAACCGAGCTGGAATCCACCTCACGCAGAAAACGGCGTGCTCTGGTAAAGTCCTCAGTAACAATCGCATCCGTATGATGAGAACCATAGCGATTGATATGAGCAATCGCTTCATCCATATCAAGTACTACTTTAATGGCCAGTACGGGTCCAAGATACTCAGCAGACCAGTCATCTTCCGTCGCAGCTACTGCATTTGGCAGAATTTCACAGGTCACAGGGCAGCCTCGCAGCTCAACGCCTTTCTGGGAGTAAAGCCCTGACAGTTCACGAAGCAGTGGTTGAGCAACATTCTGATGAACCAGCAATGTTTCCATAGCATTACACACACCATAACGGTGAGTTTTGGCATTTATGGCGATCCGAACCGCCTTGGCATGATCCGCCCGGTCATCAAGGTAAACATGACAGATACCATCCAGGTGCTTGATCACCGGCACACGGGCTTCAGCGCTGATTCGTTCAATCAACCCTTTACCGCCCCGAGGCACAATAACATCCACATACTCAGGCATCGTGATCAACACACCTACGGCAGCACGATCAACTGTTTCGACAACCTGAACCGCATCTTCAGGAAGCTCTGCCTGAGCAAGTCCCTGCTGAATACAACGGGCAATGGCCTGGTTTGAGTGAATTGACTCACTGCCTCCACGAAGAATTACAGCATTACCAGACTTAAGGCAAAGACTGGCTGCTTCGACGGTGACATTCGGCCGAGACTCATAGATGATGCCAATAACGCCCAGCGGAACACGCATTTTTCCCACCTGAACACCATTGGGCACGTACTTCATATCATCAATAGTACCGATAGGGTCTGGCAAGGCCGCTACCTGACGCAACCCCTCAATCATGGCATCAATTCTGTCATCAGTGAGTTCCAGGCGGTCCAGCATGGCAGCATCAAGCCCACGCTCGCGCCCTGCATCCAGATCACGAGTATTCACAAATTTCAGCTGTGAACGATCCGTCTCAAGCGCATCCGCGATAGCAAGAAGCGCCCTGTTTTTAATCGCAGTATCAGCAACAGCCATCTCCTGACTGGCCTGCCGGGCTCTTTGCCCCAGTCCATGCATGTACTCCGTCACTTGATCAGCCAATTTTTCCTCTCCCGACAATATCAATCACGACCATCAATTATGCCTCATAGTATCAATCAGCAATCGGCATGGTAAATTCAAAAATGGTTCCACCTTCCGGATGACGCTGAAATGTCAGCCGCCCACCATGAGACTGAATAATGGAGTGACATACTGTCAGCCCAATTCCCATACCGTCAGCCTTGGTCGTATAAAATGGAGTAAAGAGTTTTTCTTCAGCATCGTCTGCCAGGCCATGGCCACGGTCAATGACAGATACTTTTACAAAGTTATCATCCTGACGTTCAGTACGGACATAGACTCCTATACTCCGGGTATCCATATCCCGCATAGCCTCCATACCATTACGGATCAGGTTAAGTGCTACCTGCTGGATCTGCACAGGGTCAACTTTGACATTGGGTAGCCCATCTTCCTGCTCAAGGTGAATTTCCATGTGATTATTACGGGCATCCACTTCGGCCAGTTTGTAGGTGTCCTGAATCAGGCGATTCGGATCAACACTCCCCAGGACATGATCCGGTTTTTTAACAAACGAACGGATGCGAGCAATGATTTCACCTGCCCGCCGGGCTTGGGTATTAATTTTTTCCATTGCCTCAGAAAGCCCAAGGTCATCTTCCAACTCCAGCCTGGCCAACATTCTTCTGGCCACCTGAGCGTAATTGGAAATGGCAGTAAGCGGCTGATTCACCTCATGTGCAAAGCCAGCTGCCATCTCACCCATGGTGCTCAAACGGGAAACATGAGTCAGCTGCTCTTTCTGACTTTCCAGCTCATCCAATGCTTTTTGCAGTGCTTCCTGCTGCCTCTTTTTCTCAGAGATATCCCTGAAAACAACAACCGCCCCACTGGGAGAGCTGTTTTCCATGATAGGTGTGCAGGAATAATCAACCGGAAAAGGTGAGCCATCACTGTGCAGGAAAGTGGCATTTTCAACAGTTTTGCTAACGCCTTTATTCAGAGAAACCTCAATAGGTGCCAGAGGCCCTGTTAAATTAGAGACTTCGCTCTCCCCCCCCTGCATCACCTGAATCAGGTTTTGCCCCGTCAATTGCTCAATGGACCATCCCGTCATGGCAGAAGAAGCTGGGTTAGCAAAAGTAATCTGTCCAAGACGATCGAGACCAAATATCCCTTCATTCATGCTTTCCAGAATACGAGCTTTATCTGCTTCCAGCTGGCGATTCCTGGCAGAGAGGGCTTGTTCAAGCTTATGAATTTTCAGCTGGGTCTGAACACGGGCAATCACCTCCTCGGCCTGAAAAGGCTTGGAAATAAAATCTACGGCTCCCGTTTCCAATCCTCTGACCTTATCTTTGGTATCATCCAGAGCCGATAAAAAAATCACCGTGATATTTCGGGTTTCTGAACTTTCTTTTAAGCGGCGGCAAACCTCATAGCCATCCATGCCGGGCATCATAATATCGAGCAAGACCAAAGCTGGTTTCGCTTTGGCGGCAATTCTCAGAGCGCTCTCACCATTTTTGGCAATAAGAAGCTTATAGCCCCTGCCACTAAGGGTTTGAAGCAATACCTGCAAGTTCGTCGGGTTGTCATCCACAAGAAGAATTCGCTCTTCTTCATGCTGCTCTATAGGAGCTTCAGCCAGATACATCGTCAGCAGACCCTGATTTCAGAAGGTTCATTCAAGTGCCTTTGGGTGAAAACGCCTCACTGAAACAATCTTGCTCAGATTCAGGTTTCATTGAGCCACTAACCTATCCCCCCAGGAAAACGGCGCATTTTCACTTACAGTTCATGGCAATTATCGAAAAATGTTACTTACGACTGTGGAGATAAAAATACAGCCAATGTAAAAATAGACGGAAATAAGTGGCTTATCTTACTATAACCTCGGCTTTTATCAGAGCCCTTACTGCCATCTGTCTTTCTGGTTAACGGTTTCAAAAAAGAGAATTCTTTCCCAGATCTGCCTTATTCATGTTTCAATAGAGTCATTTCGTGTATTGACCTACTAGCCCGGTCATTAACTCATGACGATCTATTGCTTATGAAAATACTATTGGTTGGTGGTACCGGACTCATCGGTCAGGAAGTTCAACAGTTATTACAAGAGAAGCTGATTAGTTGTATTGCCCCGGGAAGGGACGAGTTAAATCTGGAGCACCCTGAATCCATTGACTCCAGCCTGAAAAAGTACCAGCCAGATATTGTGATCAACTGTGCAGGTTATAACGATCCGGTTAAGGCAGAAAATGAGCCATCCAAATGCTTTCGGATAAACCGGGATGCTATGGCTACACTGGCTGACTGTTGCAACCGACAGAATGCTACTCTGGTTTATATTTCAACCTATCGCGTTTTTGATGGGATCAAAAAAGAGGCCTATAGCGAGAAGGATATCCCCAACCCTTCTGGCGTTCTGGCCACCAGCCGGTGGCAAGCTGAACAACAAATCAGTGAGCGCTGCCCAAGGCACATAATCCTTCGTCTCTCATGGGTCATCAGCTACAAACGCACCAATCTTTTAAAGTATCTTCTGGATCAAATCAGCAAAGAACAAGAGGTTGCTGTCGTGTCCGATCAGCAGGGATGTCCTACCCCCAGTGAAGATGCAGCCAGAGTGATTGTCGCGATTATTCAACAGCTGGGTTGTGGTGCAGAGCCATGGGGTACATATCACTATGCCGGAGCAGAACCCATCTCTGAAAACCGGTTTGCCGAGACGGTTATTTCTGAGGCATCGCAATATCAGTCTCTGAAAATACGGAAATTGAGAATGGACAAATTGAATGAACGCGATGGCATTCAAGCACCGGCTAATGCAACGCTGACTTGTCGAAAAATATTAAGTACTTTTGGCGTTCACAACAAACCATGGAGAGGAAGCCTTTCCAGAATGATCAGAAGTTATTATGAAAAAAGTCCTACCAGCTAGAATTAGGTTCTGAAATCATTTCATGGGGATAATTATTGATGCCTGGCTCTCTCGTATCTGCAACACTAAGCAAAACAGAGCAACTCAGTACCAACACGCTGCAGCTGAGTTTTGAGTTAGATCGGGAATCAAGAGAGAGCTTCAATTTTATTGCCGGGCAATTTGTACAGTTACATATTGAAATAGACGGTACTCTTTATAAGCGAAGCTACAGCATTGCTAACGCTCCTGAAGACTTCAGAACAACCGGCCGATTAGAAGTTGCGCTCAGCTTTGTCAATGGGGGAGTTGCCTCTGAATTTTTCCAAAAAACCAAACCCGGAATCAAGATTGATATTGCAGGGCCCTTTGGAGCATTGACTCTTCCGGAAACGTTTCCCGGACAGCTGATTCTGGCTGGAACCGGTACGGGTATTGCGCCTTATCGAAGCATGATTCCACAATTGAAAACACTGACAGACAAAGGAGTCCCTATCACAGTACTAATGGGTTTCAGGCACCGTCAGGAAAGCATTTACACAGAGGACTTTGCCCCGCATTCAAACATAAAATACCGCACCTGTTTGAGCCGTGAGCCCAGTTTGCACCCAAAGCAGAATGAGTACGCTGGCCATGTGCAAGGGCAGTTTGACACCCTGAATCTGAACCCTGAGAAAGATATTGTTTACCTCTGTGGTAACCCCGGCATGATTGATGATTGCGTTGCTCTTCTCAGGGATATGGGATTTCCCCCTCGGCAAATCAAACGGGAGAAATATGTTTACTCCGGGCACTGATTCCGCTTCTCAGTACAGATGACGATCAGAGCCCAGAATAACCCTAGCCCCAGCCCCATCAACACATCGCCAAACCAGTGAACCTGGATAACCAACCGGGAAAAAGCTTCAATCATAACCAGGCCAAAAGCCACACTTGACCATAACCACTGAACCTGAAATGGGCGGCGTTCTCCTAACATGGCAGCAAACGAAAAAAGCACAAATGCGGTAGCCGTTGTATGCCCGGAAGGAAAGGCATAAGGATCAAGCCCGGACATCATCACAGGTCGGTCATTTTCTGCCAGCCACTTGATAAGCCAGACAGAGCAGGCCATTGATATCCCGCCACATAATAGACAGAGCAGACTACCAAATCTTTTAGAACGGTATAGCCAGAATAAGCCGCCAGCGAAAAGAATACTCAACACAGGAATGCTGCCAATTTGGGTCACCCAGTGCATCACATTTTGCAACCAGGGCAGTTGAACTGGCATCAACCACTCATAGACACGCTGATTAACACTTTCCAGAAAGCCAACGGTATTGGCAAGAATAAACAAGACCAAGAGGGCCAACGAAATCACAGGGTACCAGATAAACCAGGGTTTGAAGCGGCGATGCATACTAATCAGCAATGGAGGAAACATGATGGCAATACAGATGATGGCTAACAGCACAAGCAATAACTGATCGGGTACTTTGTCGTGCCACTGAAGTGCCGCTCCTGTCAGGTAACCAGGCAACAGGTAAACAGGAGACCACGCAATGGCAGAAAGAAAGTTAACAGTAAAAAAGTACTGGGGGAGCATGCCCATCATACCCGCCACAGCAGGAATAACTGGCCGGACAGGTCCAACAAAACGCCCGATGACAACACTTAAAGCACCATATTTCTGGAAGAACCCCTCACCACTTTCCAGCCATTGAGGATGCCTGTTAAATGGCCACCAGCTTCGAACCCGCTCATGGTAATAATACCCAAGTAAATAACTGACACCATCACCAACAATGGCACCCAGGAAAGCCCATAAAAGAATTGGATAAACAGGGATGGAAGCAGCCCCGGCAATAGCAGCCAATGCAAACAGCATGGCAACACCAGGCAGAACAATGCCCACAACAACCAGAGATTCCAGGCAGGCGACCATTGCAATAACAGGCCCAACCCAGTCGGTATTTTGCTGCAACCATAAATGAATGGCATCAAAGTAAGCGTTATCCATGACTTGCTACGCCCCGGAGGCCAAAGAATCATTAACCAATTTGTACAGTTGTACTATCAGTAGTTAGACTGAAACGTCATTCTAAATCTAAATAGAGTACCGGAAATAACCATGACACCGGAACGTTATCAGAAATTTTGTAAGGTGCTTGACCGAAGACAGCCCGATCTTACTGTTCTGACTGACCAGGTTCATAAAACCCATAATCTTTCGGCAATCATCAGAACCTGTGATGCCATTGGTATTCACGAACTTCATATGACCCAACCTAAAAGAGGCCACAGGCAATACCGAAGGCGATCCATGGGAAGCCACCGCTGGGTCGAAATACATGACCATAGCTCCATAGAAGATAGTGCATCTCATCTGCAAAACAGGGGCTTCAAACTGTTTGCCGCGCACTTCTCTGCCAAAAGCATTCCTTTTTATGAAATCGATTTCACTCAGCCCTGTGCCATCATTCTTGGCGCCGAAAAAGATGGCATCAGCCCGGAAGCTGCAGAACTGGCGGATGAGCATATGGTCATTCCCATGGTGGGACAGGTAGCGTCATTCAATGTTTCTGTCGCTGCTGCGATTATTCTGGTAGAAGCTCAGCGCCAGAGAGCTGTAACAGGTTTTTATGATAACCGTCGGCTCAATGATGATGTCTATCGAAAGACCCTGTTCCGCTGGGGTTATCCTGAGTTAACCCGATATTGTGATGAACGAAACCTGGATTACCCTGAAATTGACGACAGTGGGCAATTGGTTGATCCTTCACAATGGTATAGTCAGGTTTGTCAGCCAAATCCGTAAATTTAAGCAATACATTTTTTGTTATGGTTATAAACTGCTGTTAGCAGATATGCTCAAGGCACTCATTTTTCAAAAGAGCCATAATCAGCAGCCAAAACATCGGCATGCTATCAGGGAGTTACAGGATGAATGAAGTACTGGAAGAACTGATTAACTTACTAAAACTGGAGCCTATTGAGAATAATATATTCCGGGGACAGAGTCAGGATCTTGGCTGGGGACGGGTCTTCGGTGGTCAGGTATTGGGACAGGCTCTGTCAGCTGCTAGACAAACGGTAGAGCCTGCGCGTCATATTCATTCCTTCCATAGCTATTTCCTTCGTGAAGGCGATAGCAGCAAACCGATTGTTTATACCGTTGACTGCATCCGGGATGGCAGAAGCTTCAATACCCGTCGGGTAGTGGCTGTGCAAAATGGTCGTCCCATCTTCAACCTTTCCGCATCCTTTCAGGTAAACGAAAGTGGCTTTGAACATCAGGACCTTATGCCAAACGTAATACCTCCGAATGAAGCGCTGAGTGAAAAAGCCCTGATTCAAAGGCATAGTGACTTAATCCCCAAACCGTTGCAGAAGCGGCTGCTCAGCGATACCCCTATTGAAATTCGCTTTGCAGATCCTGTTGATCCTCTGGCGGAAAAGACCAGGGCTCCAAATCATAAGATATGGATAAGAACCAACGGAAAACTGCCCGATAATCCGGGGCTGCATAAATACCTGCTGGCCTACGCCTCCGATTTCCAGTTTCTATCATCATGCCTGTACCCCCATGGAGCAGCTAGCTTCCAGAAACCCATACAGATTGCCAGCCTGGACCATGCCATGTGGTTCCACCGCCCATTCAGAATGGATGAGTGGCTACTCCACTGTGTCGAAAGTACCACAGCCAGCGGTGCCAGAGCCCTGGTAAGAGGCCAGGTATTCAATCAGGCCGGAGAGCTGGTGGCATCGACAATACAGGAGGGGCTTGTGAGACCAATCAAGCCTCAGACCAAGGTCTAAAGGCACAATTGGCCAACCATTCATACACTTTTAAATGTTCGCTATTGAAACTTTACCACCAATCAGCCCCTGCCCTTGCTGACTGGTGGTTATTTTTTGTCTAAGTACTTGAATATTCGAAAGTCGTAATTAGTACGATAGTAAATCCTACCCATTGAAGGTTAAAATTCTTCTAAAAACCGTATTAGCCTGAAGCAGAATGTTCCGACCACAGGAAGCCCAATTATCTGATTGAGCAACAAGGAAAGTGGAAAAACTTCAGCTGTGGCAAAAACCATCATAAGGAAATACTGTGATACTCTTCTCCCTGTTTAAGCCTGCTGTACGCCACTTGAGGCAGTCTTTGCCCTATATTTTCATGATACTTTCTATGATTCCTGCATTGAGCCAGGCATCCAGCTCCGCAGTCATATTGCAATACCACCATGTCAGCGATAAAACCCCGAGAATAACCAGCGTCACCCCTGAGACATTCAAGAAGCATATGAACTATCTCGCTGAGAATAAGTTCAACGTGATTCCTCTGGTTGATGCGGTTGAGGCACTTCGCAGCAAACAGGCATTACCGGAAAAAACAGTTACCATTACGTTTGACGATGCGTACTTGAGCATTTACACCAATGCATTTCCGGTGCTCAAGGAGTATGGCTTTCCATTTACCATTTTTGTGACGCCAACGCCTGTGGATAAAAACTATCAGAAATTCCTCAGTTGGGAGCAATTACGGGAAATGGCCCAAGGTGGGGCTACCCTTGCCAACCACACAATGAGCCATGACCATAGTGTGGAAAGGCTATCTGGGGAAACCGAAGAACAATGGCTTTCCCGATTCAGACAGGATCTAGAGGTGACGGAAACTAGAATTCAGGAGAAAACCGGCCAGAGTGTCAAAATGTTTGCCTGGACTTTCGGAGAAACCACTCCGGAACTCAGAGCAGCACTGGATGATATGGGTTATGTCGGTTTTGGGCAGCAGTCCGGTGCCGCTGGTGAATATTCTGACTTCACCCGTCTACCACGTTTTCCCATGGCTGGTATTTATGGTGTGAACGATTTTGGCATCAAAGTAAAAAGCCGGGCGCTGCCTGTGACAACCCAAAGTCCTGATTCTTCTCTGATCTCTCAGGACAACCTTAAACCAGAGCTGGAGCTGACACTGGCAAAAGGTGATTACCAGAAAAAACAGCTCAAGTGCTACGCTTCTGGCCAGGGTGAATTGAAGATAACCTGGCTCGACGAAGAGATGACACACCTGAAAACACAGGCTAATAAACCTTTGCCGGTAGGCCGAACTCGCTACAATTGTACCGCGCCATCCAATAGCGGCAGACACTACTACTGGTATTCCCATGCATGGCTTAGGCTAACAGATGAAGGCAAAGCGCTGGATTAAAACAGCGAAATGACTGCTAACATTTACTAGCACATTTAAAGCGGTCTGTGGACTTCAACATCACATATCCACAGGCCGCTTTAAGCCATTACTGATCCCTTCAATTAAAATGAAGCTGACAGCCTGATGAACATAGCTTTTAATATCAGAATAATAGCCCTAGCTACTCTCTTTTTGTTAGCGGGGTGTAATGATCAACAGTCTGCCCTTCAAACTCAAGCGCCACCCAAACACCTTGAAGCAGCAAAGGCAAAGGCCATGCAACTCTGCGCAGGCTGTCACGGCCCACAAGGTATTGGCACTGCGCCATTCAACCCTAACCTTGCCTGCCAGAAAAAAGAATATATGGTTAAACAACTGCAATACTACCGCAATGGATCGAGAACCACTCATCAGCCCATGAGTAATATTGCCAGACTATTAACAGAAGAAGAGGTAGCGAGTGTTAGCGAATGGTATTCAATTACTGGCTGCCTGTAACTGCCTCATCAACAAGTAAAGTAAAGCCAAGACTAATACCATTAAATATCAATGCATTAGATATTTAAGATTATTTTCCTCTATCGGATTGAACCTTTTTTTATAAATTTGGTTCAAAGTACTAATTACAAATAAATCCAATATCAGGAAATTAAGCATGACCACGCCAGCTGCAGTTAATCCCCCCCCAAGTAGCACATTCGAAACACAAAGCCCCTCTCCAAAGAGTGGTGGCTCCTCATCGATTTGGGGGAGAATAGTCAGCATTTCATCCAAGATTTTTAGTTTTTTTAAAAATATCTGGAATGAGCATAGTCCAAAATTCATCCCGCTCGCGGAGAGAGCTGTAAAGGCCATTGGTATAGGTGTTGTGGTAGGTTTGTTTACCAGCATACTCACAGGAAGCCCATTAATTACACTCGCCATGGGTGCAGCTGGTGGGGCAGGTTATATTGTTGGAAGTATATTAAGCGAGAGAAATTCCAAGGCCAAGAGCCTTTAGAATATTACAGTTATTAATACTGTTTACAATTTTATCAGGGGCATCAGCCCCGTTTTTATTTTCTTCCCCTTGAATCCCCCCCCACAACAACTAGTTTTATATAAGTAAGCGTCTTTTATCCAATACAGGCATGGAGCCCTCTCATGGAAGAGCAAAACATCAAAAAACTGGCACTTATCATATCTGCCAACTGCATTCGTCAATCAACCATTGAAGAGTGTCAGAAAAAGGGACAGATAAACGATCAACAATTGAACCAGATCAATAAGGAAATGTCTGATCGAATCTTTACCTTTCTAACCTATCTGCTTCAAAAACCCGCTGATGAATATACCGTCATGATGGAAGCGATGGCCAAGCACTACCCAGAGAACTGGGAACAGCCTGAGCTGAGCCAGCTTATTCTCCAGCAACAGGCTCAGACTGCGGCACCTGCATCAACGCAGCACTAAGCTCTTTTAAAAAATGGTCCGTAGTCAATTATAAAAAGTAGCTATGCTTGTCCCTGTGTAATCAGGGACAAAAACAATGCCCGGCAACCTTAGTCGATTCAATTACAAATGGTTTCTGGTAGGGACACTGATGTATTTATCCATGTTTTCCCATGCCGATGCAGTTGATCAAGATCCAAGCTATGAAGCGCTCCCCATCATGCTGGATTCGCTGCTCAATGAGCTGAATATTCCCCATGACGCCACTCTGGAATCAATGATCAGTGCCAGTCAAGTCTGGCGAAGAAAACCAGGACAAGAACGATGGGAATTACCGGAACTGGGTATCTCGAAAAGTAAAGAACACAAAGTTTTTGAGTTGCTGGAAAAGCTCAGGCTAACATCCCCTGCAGAACCCTTAAGTAAACAATATGATTACGCACTGCTTCTGGGTGCTACGGCCCCGGGTATAAAGCGAAGGCTGGATTATCTGGCTTACTGGTGGAATCAGGGGGTTCGATTCAAGCGATTGATCTATCTTGTTGGCCAGCGCCCTCTCAACCCCGGGATTGATTATCTTGAAATATTGATTAGTAAAACCGATAAACCAGGCAACAAGAAACTGGACCCATATCCATTCACCGAAACAGAAGCAGCAAAAATGCTGCATCAGCTAGCGCCCATACCAGAAGCCATGCGAGCCCTGCCGGTTGAGTTTATTGATACCCCAAGAAACTGGAGAAATGGACTCTGGCACAGGCCAAATACCCGTGACACCCTCAAGTACTGGGCAAAAGAAAACCCTTCACCGGGGACTGTTCTTGTTATCTCAGATCAGCCCCATGGGATTTATCAGAAAGAAGTGGTACGACAAGAGCTGTCAGGAAGCTTTTCGGTTGATCTCGCGGCTGGTCCGGCAGACTCAACAGTAACACTGCCTATTTACCTGGATGCGCTTGCCCTTTGGCTTCACAACCTTAAGCCTTTTATCCCAAATGAGTTAATAACGACACCATTAAAGACTATGGCTTCCCCAGGACGGCATTAGTTCCTGAGCAATACCCAGTTGGTCGAGGATTCGGGCAACGATAAAATCAACCATATCATCCACAGTTTCTGGCCTGTTATAAAAACCCGGAGATGCTGGAAGCATCACACAGCCCATTCGGCTCAACTTCAGCATGTTTTCCAGATGTATTTCAGAATACGGTGCTTCCCTGGGTACAATGATCAGCTTCCGCCGTTCCTTTAATACAACCGTGGCTGCCCGCTGAGTCAGATTGTTACTCAGGCCACAGGCAATGGCTGATAAGGTTCCTGTGCTACAGGGACAGATCACCATTGAACTGGGAGCCCCACTGCCTGAAGCAACGGGAGACATCCAGTCATCTTCACCAAACACTCGAATTTGTTTGTGCGCGGCCCTATAACGATCAGTCAGGTATTGCTCAATGGCCTCAGCAGTATCACCGAGTTCAATATCCATTTCTGTTGCCAAAACAACTTTTGCTGCCCTGGAAACCAGAAAAAATATCTGCCGATCTGCTGCCACCAGACATTCAAGTAGCCTAAGCCCATACTGAGCACCAGATGCACCAGTGATGGCCAACGTTACTCGCTCAGGATTTGATGAGTTCATGCTTTACTTCCAACCTTATTTTGCTTTAAGCCAAGGCTATCAAGCCCCAGTCTTTTTAAACTTCTCTTTCAAACCACTGACTATACGGCCATGAATTCCCTCAAAGCCTCCATTACTCATCACAAGAAGATGGTCACCCGATGCAGCAGTATCAACCAGGTAACGAACAATGGCTTCAGTCGAAGCAATGACAGATGCCTTTACTGGACTATTCGCCACCAGCTCCGCGAGTGGCCAGTCAAGCCCCTGAGGTTTAAACCAGATAACTTCTGATGCCTGATCGGTTGAGGCGACCAGAGTTTCCTGATGGACTCCCATTTTCATGGTGTTTGACCTTGGCTCAATAATCACCCGAATATTTGCGTTTTCTCCCAACTTGGATCGCTGTCCAGCCAGAGTGGTGGCTATAGCCGTTGGGTGATGAGCAAAGTCATCATAAATCCGAACACCTCCTACCTCCTCAATCAGCTCCATCCGTCGCTTTACTCCCTGAAAGACTGAAAGCGCTTCACAGGCTACTTCGGGTAGAACACCAACATGGTGAGCCGCAGCAATGGAGGCCAGAGCATTGGCAACATTGTGATCACCTTCCTGCTGCCAGTTTACTGTACCGGCCACACGGTCTTTATATAAGACCTGAAAGTGGCTACCGTCCTCACTGACAGGTTCAACTTGCCAGACGCTTTCATTCCCTCCCAGACCTTCCTGCTCCGACCAGCACCCCATGGCAATAACATCATCTATTACAGGGGTATCAGACGGAAAGAGTATTCGGCCACTACCAGGAATGGTTCTCACCAAATGGTGAAACTGTCGTTGAATAGCAGCCAGATCATCAAAAATATCGGCGTGATCAAACTCTAGATTATTGATAATCAACGTGCGGGGATGGTAGTGAACAAACTTGGAGCGCTTATCAAAAAACGCAGTATCGTACTCATCTGCTTCAATAACAAAAAAAGAGGTACTGCCAAGCCTTGCTGAAATACCAAAATCCTTAGGAATACCACCGATCAGAAAACCAGGAGACATTCCTGCATATTCCAATATCCATGCGAGCATACTACTGGTACTGGTTTTACCGTGGGTACCGGAAGCTGCCAATACCCATCGCCCCGGGGCTATATGACGGGAAAAAAACTCCGGGCCAGACACGTAAGGTAGCCCCTTCTCAAGCAGATACTCTACTGCGGGATTCCCCCGTTTCATGGCATTACCAATAATGACAAGATCGGGAGCCGGACAGAGAGCGTCGGAGTCATACCCCTGAAACAGAGAGATACCCTGTTTTTCCAGTTGGGTGCTCATCGGTGGGTATACATTTTCATCAGAACCGGATACATGAAACCCAAGCTCTCTGGCAAGAATGGCCAGGCTCCCCATAAAGGTTCCACAAATTCCCAGAATGTGTATGTGCATCCCAAATTTCTCCAAAAAAGGCATTCCAGATTGAAGGGGAGGCGGAATTTAATAGGAAAATGTCCAAAAGCCCCTGATACCAGAATTTTGACATTGTTTTTGCCCTATGCGCAAAAGGACGTTGACATCAGAGGGCCATCAGATCATAAAAGCCCTGTGTTCATAAAAAACTAACCCGGCAAAGGCTACCAATAAGCTCGTGATCGGGTATCATCTGCACCAATTTAAAACACAAAATAACACAGAGTGACACTCGGAATTTAACCGATGACAAAGAAACACGCTTTTTACGCACAGTCTGGTGGTGTTACCGCTGTCATCAATGCCAGCGCGTGCGCGGTTATTGAAACAGCTCGTCGTTACCCGGATAAAATCGGCAAAGTCTATGCGGGTCACAATGGCATCCTCGGCGCTTTACGTGAGGAGCTGATTGATACCTCCTATGAATCCGATGAAACCATCGGTGCTTTATTAAGGACCCCAGGAGGCGCCTTTGGTTCCTGCCGTTATAAACTGAAATCCTTCGAAGAGAGCGAAGCTGAATATCGCCGGCTGATTGAAGTCTTTCAGGCTCATAACATCGGCTACTTTTTCTATAATGGCGGTAATGACTCCATGGATACTGCCTGGAAGGTATCCCAGTTAAGTGAAAAAATGGGGTACCCAATTACCTGTATTGGTGTTCCCAAAACCATCGATAACGATCTGGCAGTTACCGATAACTGCCCAGGCTTTGGTTCTGCTGCCAAATACCTTGCAGTATCAATCAAAGAAGCCAGCCACGATATTGCTTCCATGTGTGACACCTCTACCAAGGTATTTGTGATGGAAGTAATGGGAAGGCACGCAGGCTGGCTTGCAGCAGCAACAGGACTTGCGGCCCGTCAGGACGGTGACCCCCCTCATATTATTATTTTTCCAGAACTGCCTTTGGATCGACAGAAATTCCTGAACAAAGTTGACGAGACAGTAAATAACGAAGGCTATTGTGTCATCGTCGCTTCAGAAGGCGCCAAATACGACGATGGTAGCTTCATTTCTGCATCCACTACTGTTATTGACTCTTTTGGCCATCAGCAACTGGGTGGTGTAGCACCAGCCTTGTGCAATATGATCAAACAGGAGCTGGGTTATAAATACCACTATGCAGTTCCAGACTACCTGCAACGCTCAGCGCGCCATATTGCCTCACGGGTTGATGTAGAACAGGCATATGCAGTGGGTAAGGCGGCTGTAGAACTGGCGGTAACAGGTCATAATGCGGTGATGCCTGCAATCATCCGGGAATCAGATCTTCCTTACCGATGGGCGATCAAAGAGGTGCCGTTAGCAAAAGTCGCTAACTTTGAACGAAAAATGCCTCTGGATTTTATCAGTGAGGATGGCTTCAACATTACCCCCACATGCAGGGGTTACCTGGAGCCACTGATTGAAGGGGAAGAGTATCCGGCATATCTAAACGGCTTACCCCGTTTCGCTCGCCTGAGAAAAGTATTCGTTGAAAAACAATTGAATACTCCTTTTGAAATATAGGGCCTGTTGACGTTTCGTTGCGAGCTCAGTGACTCAGAAAAGCGTCATATGCGCGAAAGACTTGCGCCGCGCGTAGTTATTCTACGTCAAGCATGTCTGACAAAGCAGATGGCGCTTTTCTGAGCCACCCTTCGGGCGTATCAGGGCGCCCCTATGTCTTCGTTACGGCATTTTGAAAGGCAACCAGCCTTCCTGCAATGCCGCGCCTCGTCATAGGAGCGCCCTGATACGCTGAGCACGCAACGAAACCTCAACAGCCCCAAATAATTAAAGGTCGGAATAAAATCGAAAATCATTCCGACCTTCTTTCTTAGCGGCATACATTGCCTCATCTGCTGCCTTTATCAGGCCATCAGCATCCACTCCATTGTCTGGATAAAACGCAATCCCTATACTGGTCCCCACTTTTTTTGAAGCATCCCCCAGCTCATGAGGCTTTTCAAGCGTATGAAGGATCTTGTCTGCGACTGTGCGTGCATCTTCTGAACTCTTCACATCATCCAGGACAACAGCAAACTCATCCCCACCCAGCCTTGCAATCAGGTCCACCTTACGAATACAACCTTCTAAACGATTAGCCACACTGGAAAGCAGTTGATCTCCAGCATCATGCCCCAGCTGGTCATTGATCTCCTTAAAATGATCCAGATCCAGAAACATGACGGCCGTATTTTTATGGTAACGATCACTGCGATCCATTGAGGACTGAAGAAACTCCCTGAACAGAGTTCGGTTAGCCAAACCAGTTAGGCTGTCGTACTTAGCCATTCTCAATAGCTGGTCTTCCATTTGCTTTCGCTCAGTTATATCCTGAAAAACAAACACCGCACCCTGCACTGAGTTTCGACTATTTACAATGGCTGCAATATTAAACTCTGCAGGGAATTTACCCTGACTCACGTTGATTAGTTCAGTGGACTGCTTAAGAGTCCCACCTTTTTCAAAACACTCATGATAAATACCCGACGCCCGCCACTGATCCATGACTGTTTCACCAGAAGCATTATCAAAAAGGAATTGACTAATATGTGTATCAAGAAAAACGCCTTCCGCTCCTCCTAATAATTCACAGGCATAGGGATTGATAAAGGTTATCTTTCCTTCTTTGTCCAATCCAACGATGCCTTCTCCAGCACAGTCCAGCAGCAGTTTATTTTTTCTACTGATCCAACGAAGTTCCTTGGTTACATCCTCAAGCGCCAGCCGCTGCTCTTCCAGCTGTAAAAATACCTTCACTTTACCTAAAAGAATTTCTGGAACAATTGGCTTAGGCAAATAATCTACAGCACCAGACTGATAGCCTTTGGCAACGTAGTTATGATCTTTATTAATTGCAGTCACAAAAATGATGGGGATATTGGCAGTTTGCTTGTTGCTGTGCAGTAGTGTGGCCGTTTCGAAACCATCCATACCAGGCATTTGAACATCCAGAAGGATAACAGCAAAGTGATGGGCCAAAACTTCAGACAGCGCCTTCTCACCAGAGTCCACCTTGTGGACTTCTGCACCCAACGGCTTTAATAACTTATCCATAGCCAGCAGGTTTTCCGGCCGGTCATCCACAACCAGAATTTTGACTTTGCTATTTGTCTCCATACCAGACAATCCCTGTCTCATCCCTGAAAGGCAATCGCCCAACAATCTGGCAGTATTGACCTTTGTAAATTCGAGGTATCAGACACCACCAATCTGATCCAGAAAAGCCGGGATTTCCTCTAACGTCATCAGGTAATCCACACACCCTGTATCCAGTGATGCCTTGGGCATAACCCCCATTTCAGCATTTCTAGGACATTGGGCAACCGTGGTTCCCCCAAAATCCTTTACTGTTCGAATACCATCGGCACCATCTCGATTAGCACCAGTCAAAACAACTGCAACAAGCTCCTGCCCATAAACTCTGGCGGCTGACTGAAACAGCACATCAATAGAGGGTCGAGAGTGAGCAACGGGGGCTTCAAGGTTCAGGCTGATAACCCCCTGCTCCTCAACCAGCATATGGTAGCCAGCCGGTGCAAGATAAATGGTACCCGGCTGTATTCGATGTTTGTCTTTCGCTACCTTGACTGGAAGTGTACTCTGCCGGGCAAGTACCCTGAGCATGCTTCGGTCATCATTCAACCCTACATGCTTGGTGACCAGAATGGGCAATGAGAAGTCCTCTCCCAGTTCGCTGAAAAGAAAACCCAGAGCATTTATTCCCCCTGCAGATGCTCCCAGCACAACAGCCTTGGGCATATTCTCAACTGAAACCCAGCTCACGAACCAACCTTCCTGTAGATTCGAAGCGTATTACTGACATCGTCAAGGTGGTTTCTGATCTGGCTGAACTTCAGGTTCTCTCTTCGTCCGATGCAGAGAAACCCTCTCGGACATAAACTGTCGTTAATCAGAGTTAACGCCCTGTCCTGCAATTGCTCGTTAAAATAAATAAGCACATTGCGACACATCACCAGATTCATTTCACCAAAAACACCGTCAGTAACAAGATTGTGATTGGCAAATGTGACTCGTTCAGCCAATCGGCTGTTGATCTTGATGGAGTCGTAAAGGCTGACCCAATAATTACTCAGCTCAGACTTCCCTCCCGAAAGACTGTAGTTTTTTTTATAAAGCTCAATATCTTCCGCCGGATAGATACCCTTTTTTGCTAATTTAAGGGCATCATCATTGAAGTCCGTAGCGTATATCTGGCAGCGATCCAGAAGCCCCTCTTCTTCCAGAAGGATCGCCATGGAATACACTTCCTGCCCCGAAGCACACCCCGCATGCCATATCTTGATAAACGGGTATGTTTTGAGAACTGGAATGACCTCCTCTCTCAAAGCTTTAAACACGTCTGGATCCCTAAACATTTCAGTTACAACGACAGAGAGACTTTTCACAAACCGGTAAAACGCACGGTTATCATGTAGAAATAGTGGAATTAGCTCACTGACATGATGAATACCTGATTGATCCATGTACTTTCTTACACGACGAATCATCGATGCCTTGGCATAGTCATGAAAGTCATAGCTGTAACGCGTCTTGACAGCCTCCAGGAGTAAGTCAAGTTCCAGCTGTTCCAGATCAGCTACTGAGCAATTCTCAATCATCGAAGCAGCCACACCTTCAGCATTGCTGTCAACTTGTCCATATCCAGCGGTTTGGTCATGTAATCATTGGTTCCCGCTTCAAGACATTTTGCCTTATCTCCTGCCATGGCCTTAGCCGTCAAGGCAATAATCGGGAGGTCTTTATACTCATTCATTTGCCGGATAGCGGCTGTTGCCTCATAGCCATCCATGATGGGCATCATAATATCCATTAACACAAGCTCTATGCCGTCTTCTTCCTCAAGCTTGTTGATGGCATTCTTCCCATTATCAGCGAGTACAACCTCCAGCCCCATTCCCTGCAGGGCTTTAGAGAGGGCAAATGTATTTCTCAAGTCATCATCTACCAGCAGAATCTTATGTCCATCAAGGCTTTTCTCTGCACTGGTTACAGGTTCATCGGGTGTATCATCCACCTGATCCTTATTCACGGTATGCAGAAATAGACTGACTTCATCGGTGATTCTTTCAAGAGCCTTGTCTCCCTTCATCACCATGGCATTCGTAAACTCCTGCAACTGGGAATGCTCTTTCTTATCAACAGGGTGGGCGGTGTGAATAACCACTGAAGGCATGTCAGCGCCCAGCCTACCTTTGATTCTTTCCAAAAACTCCAGACCTCCGATATCTCCCAGATCCAGGTCCATAATCAAACAGTGCCAATGATGGGCGGCAAGCTCCTTCTCAGCTTCAACAGCAGAATTGGCATACCCTACATGAAGCCCTTTTTGCTCCAACATACTTCCTACTGATGACCTCTGCTCTTCATCTAGATCGAGAATCAATACATCATGGATATCCTGACTAATGGCCTGCTCAAGTGTAGAAAACGCTTTATCAATTTCTGTAACACTCACGGGCTTTCTCAAGTAACCAACAGCACCAAGGCTGGAAACCGAGCCTGGATCCCGTCCCGAAACAATGTGAACGGGTATATGCCTAGTCATATCATTGTCTTTTAGCTGGGCAAGTACCTCCTGACCATCCATATCCGGTAAGCCTAAATCCAAGATGATGGCAGAGGGTTGATGCTTTCTGGCCAGAGCAATGCCCTGCTGCCCCGTTGGAGCATGCAGGCAACCAAAGTGATGCTTACCCGCTAATTGAGTGAGAATGGCAACAAAGTGAGGGTCATCTTCAATAGCCAGCAACTGATAATCAAATACTTCCATCGCCTCAGGTTCAGCGACCTCATCCGCAGGCTCACTGTTGCGTTCAGGCTTCTGAACGGTAATTTCAGGTCCAGCGCTACCCAAGGCATGGTCGAACACATCTGACACATAGTTATCCGCCAGAACTTTCTCCGGCCCCAGAGAGCAAACTGGATTACTTGGCAAAAACAGAGTGAACGTTGTTCCTTCCCCTTCTTTACTTTCGAGTTCAATAAAACCACCCAGTAGCTCGGCCATCTCCCTGGATATCGCCAGACCAAGGCCCGTTCCTCCGTACTTTCGACTGGTCGACCCATCTGCCTGCTGGAATGATTCAAAAATAGATGCCTGCTTCTCTTTGGGAATCCCAATGCCACTGTCTTTTACGGCAAAGCCGACCCATGTATCTTCCGAAAAGCGGCCAGAACGAGTTTGATTAAATATTTTTACCTGAACAGTCCCCTCCTCAGTAAACTTGAATGCATTAGACAGGAAGTTCTTAATAATCTGCATGAAGCGCTGGCTATCTGTGAAAACAGACTTGCTCGTACCACTTTCTATGTTGACCAGGAATTGAAGCCCCCGGCTTTCAGCCAGAGGGTTAAACATGGTTTCGATACTGCCTTTAATCTCTTTCAAAGTTGTGTCATCAAGGTTTACGGACATCTTGCCTGCTTCAACCTTGGACAGGTCGAGAATGTCGTTGATCAGCTCCAGTAACTCTTTACCACCGTTGTAGATAACCTGGGCAGACTCCACCTGATCTTCTGTCAGGTTACCTTCGTCGTTCTCTGCGAGCATCTGTGAAAGAAGCAAGAGAGAATTCAAAGGCGTGCGCAGCTCATGGGACATGTTGGCCAGAAACTCGGACTTATATTTACTGGCTCTGGCAAGCTCCTCCGCCTTTTCCGTTACCTTTTTACTGGATAACTCAATATCTTTATTCTTTCTCTCTATCTCTTCTTTCTGGAGCATCAGCTGCTCGCTGAGTTCTTCCAGCTCTGCATTGGATTTCTGAAGTTCCTCACTTTGGGCTTTAAGCTCTTCCTCAGACTCTTCCAGAATACCGGCACGCTTTTCCAGCTCTTCATTCACCGAACGTAATTCTTCTTTTTGCTCCTTTAATGCCTCTGATTGCTGGGTAGTGGTATCAAGAAGCTGATTTACCCGAGTTCGGTACTGAGCAGAGTTAATCGCAATGGCAATACTTTCAACAGAATGCTCGAGGAACAGATTTTGCTCATCCGTCATTGGACCCAGGCGTGCAAACTCAAATACTCCTTTAAGCTCATTTTCATAGCAAAGAGGAACAATGATGAGATGGGCCGGCCTGGCCAAGCCAAGTCCGGACTCAATGTCAATATAACCCTCAGGTACATTAGTTATCTCTATCGGTTCTCTTTCCAGTGCTGCCTGACCAATCAACCCTTCACCAATTTCAAAACAATTTGCATGCTGATTGCGCTTACGCCAGGCGTAGGTTCCCATCAGCTGCAGCTGATTTTTATCATCTTTCACAAACATCGCGCCGGAATGCATATCCAGATAGCGGGCAATATAAGTCACGATGTGATGGCACAGCTCAGCCATGGCCTGCTCACCACGTACACTGTTATGCAATCCCGCCATGCCTTCCTGAAGCCAGTTTTTTCGCGTATTTTCAGTACTGACGGTACGCAACCTATCGGTCATCTGGGCAAAACTGCGACTGAGTTCACTAATCTCATTATTTCCGTTCAGAACTGTTCCTTCGGCATAGTCACCCGCTGCGACCCGATTGACCCACCTGGTAATCAGACGTATGGGTTTCACCAGCTGTCGAGTAACAAACAGAGCAATCACGACGACCAAAGCAAAAGTGATAGCGATAAGAACAAAAAGGCGTTTTCGAAAATCCTGGACGGATGCAAAAGCATGCCGATGCGTTACCTCTGAAAGCATGACCATAGGCGTTCCAGCGATATTTATTGGCAGATAAATCCCCAGAACTTCTTCACCATGAATGTAGCTTCGAATATGGCTTAAACTTGCTTTGGCAGCCCGGTTCAATACGTTCTGATCATCCAGACTTAGGGAGTCAAGATCCTCTGACATTGAATCCAGGTCATGATCATGCGCTCCAGCAGGCTCATGAGCATGGCCATTATCTGAAGAGAATTCTCCGAAATGGGTGTCATCTTCCTCGTAACTTCCGTCGTCCTCGAGATGGCTTAGCCACAAATTAATAAGCGGATTATCATCCTCAAATTTAAACTGTTTCTGATTCTCAATCTGAGTACCAAAGCGAATATTACGATCCTTACCCACCAGAAATGAGGAAAGCCCAGCTACATTCGACTCACCTTTATCAAACATAACCTGAATATTCTTAGGGTGTATCTGAACCGCAATAAAACCAACCGTTTTCTGAAGGGAGTCAGCAAGCGGCAATATCAAAAAAACAACCTTCTCATTGCCTACCGGTGGGTAAGCAGCCAGATCTGCATACTTTGGCTGCTGGTCATAAAGGCTGGCTTTGACCGCCTTAGAAAAAAGAGTACCGGAGAACTCTGGAGAAAACAGATTTTTTCCTAAATCACTGTATTCATTTACGGTGTATAGGATATTTCCTTCCACATCGCCCAGAATTACATCGGAGTAATCATAAAATCGAAGAAAATCTACATACTCCATGGAGTATTGTTCGTAAATAGCTCCGTATTCCCTTGAATTAATAAATTCAGAAACTGGCTGTTTTTTAAATGCAGGTGCTTTCACAAGTTCAGAAATGAAAGCTTCAGAAGGTGCTGCCATAATGAATAGATTGGTTAACACTGTATCAAAATATTCATTAACACGTTGTGTCAACTGGAAATTGACGGATGAAAGCTGATCATAGCGATCTTTCACAATTCCCTCTTTGCCCGTCTGGTACTCATTCAATCCAACAATAACAACAGGACCAATGGATAGAACGATAAACCAGAGAAAAAGCGTGAGCGCCAGGCCACCCGTCTTTCGCTGACTGTTTTCACTGGGTGACTCTGAACTCATGGTCTAACCTCTGTGCTTTACCAAAGGATGGAAATTGGAGTTTTGCCATCTCTTATTCATCGTTGATATGCACAAAAAAATTAGGGTTCAATTTATTAGAACCAAAGATAAATCCAGTGTTGAGGATGGCAGTTCGCAACAAGCGATACAATCAAGATGAGGTAGCAAGTGGGTATACTTAAGATGTGCAAGATGATCATGGTGGCTCTGGTAGCCAGCTACATTACCATGGTTTTTTTCAACAACGTTACGGATTACTCAACCAACCTGGGCTATATCCAACATGTAATGACGATGGATGCATTGCCTCAGGATTCCCCCCATCATTGGCGATCCATCCAGACTCCACTGCTCCACCACATCGCCTATCTTTTTATTATCATTTTACAGCTACTCTCATCTGCACTTTGCTGGAAAGGCTTTCTACAATTTATTCGTCACACCGATAGAGAAAGCGTTATATCTGCCAGGCAAACATCCAATTTGGGCCTGGTATTGGCCTTTGGAATTTGGTTTGGAGGTTTCTTCGTTATTGGGGGAGAATGGTTTCTGGCATGGCAAACTCCATGGGGAGCACTGGCCAGTGCCAGCCGAGTTCTGGTTGCCGTTGGTCTAACACTAGTGTTTATTAACTTACCGGATCACTACTGAACCAGAATTCCAAGAGTAACCAGCGCCCCTGCTAAAACACTCAGCGAGCTGGCTAACATCAACACTTCCATTGTGGTCAGCTTATCGTATTCAGGCTTCATACTGCATTTCCTGTACTGCTACTTCGGCTATAGAAAAAGTATAGTACTGGGAGCATCTCTTATTTATCAGAGCAGCTATGCCATTTAATCATTGATTTTAAATGAATAAATTAAAATCAACGGCACTTTTAATTACTATTAAAGATTTAAATCTGTATTTTAATTTCGAAATACAAATAAGACTAAAGATTCACCCAGCTAATTTGTGATAAATACGCGGCCAGAAAATGTTCTATGAAAGCCGCGTAAGGCATGATTTGATTACCCGCCATGGTAATCAAAGAAAAATACAGTATTCACCCTCCCAGATAAGCTTCTTGAACAGATTCATTCACTAACAAAGCCTGTCCGGTGTCATGGAGAACAATCTTTCCATTTTCAAGTACATAGCCTCGATCAGCAAGTTTCAGCGCCTGATTGGCATTTTGCTCCACTAGAAAGATTGTCATCCCTTCATCTCTCAGCTTGGCAATAATGTCAAAAATCTGTTGAATGACGATAGGAGCCAACCCCAATGAGGGTTCATCTAGCAGTAGTAACCTGGGTTTACTCATCAAAGCTCGTGCTATAGCCAGCATCTGCTGCTCACCACCAGACATAGTTCCTGCTCGCTGATGCAAACGTTCCTCAAGCCTTGGAAAAAGCTCAAGAACGTGGTTATAAATCTGCCGATAATCCTGTTCATCAGTGAAAAAGCCCCCCATACTCAGGTTCTCTTCGACTGTCAGCCGGGAGAAAACACGCCGACCTTCAGGTACCAGAGCGATACCGGAGCGCATGATATCCGCAGTATCTTCATGGGTGATATCCTGACCATCATAGAAAATCTGACCGCTGCTCGCTCTTGGGTCGCCGCATAACGTCATCAACAATGAAGTTTTTCCGGCACCATTAGCGCCAATCAACGTAACAATCTCACCCTGCTGAATCTCTACACTTACTGAATCCAGTGCCTGAACCTGCCCATAATAAGTAGAAACATTCTCAAGACTTAGCAGTGGCTTATCATTATTCATATTACTGCATTCCTGTTTATTCTTTTGGGTGTCGGTAAATTTTCCAGATACCACCACGAAATAGCACCTCTTTTTCCAGCACTGCTCCTAACCGTTCTGCTAATTTGAGAGAAGGCTGGTTATCAGAGTGAATAAAGCTGATCAGAGATATCTCTGGCAGATACGCTCGCCCAATAGATTGAACCTTTCTGGCTGCTTCAGAAGCAAAGCCCTGCCCCCAATATTCCGAAGCCAAGGCCCACTTTACTTCCGGAGCAGGCCAGTCATTGGGATACCAGAAACCAACAGGTCCCAGAATCTGACCTGTGCTTTTCTCCAGCACCGCATAAGGACCATAACCTCGAACCTGCCAATGGCCAATCATACTGCACATGATTCGCCACGTTTCCCCCTCGGTAAAGGCTTTTCCAACGGTATAACGAGTCGCCTCAGCATCAGAATAATATTTATGAAGACCAAGCCAGTCTTCTTCCTGAAATTGACGAAGAAATAACCTTTCTGTTTCTAACTCCAGTGGAACCCTGTACTTCATAAAAAACAGCCCCGGATTGGCGGCTTATTCAGGACTCCCCCAAATAAGCCTTGATTACTTCAGGGTGATTACGCACTTCTTCCGGAGTACCGGAAGCCAGTGGCCTTCCCTGGTTAATAACATAGATCCGATCCGAGATTTCCATCACCAGTTTCATATCATGTTCAATCAGCAGTACTGAAACACCATGATTTTTTCTCAGGTCTGAAATCAAATCATCCAGCTCACGGGTTTCATTAGGGTTCAGGCCTGCTGCTGGCTCATCCAGCATCAGTAGCTGAGGGTCTGTCACCATGCAGCGGGCAATTTCAAGCCGACGCTGCTGACCATAAGCGAGATTCCCTGCTTCACGGTTAGCGAACTCGGTCAGACCAACCATATCAAGCCAGTAGGCCGCTTTGTCCATTGCCTGAGCTTCACTTTTCTGAAACGCAGGGGTTTTAAAAAGTCCCGCCAGCAAACCTGTATTCAAATGCCGGTGCTGGGCTACCAGCAGGTTTTCAAGAACCGTCATGGCTTTGAACAGGCGAACATTCTGAAAGGTTCGAACGACGCCCAGACGGGCAATCTTAAAACCAGGTAGCTTTTCTACCGCCTGTCCCTTAAAAACAATCTTCCCACCGGTTGGCTGATAAAAACCGGTCAAACAGTTAAACACCGTCGTTTTCCCGGCGCCATTCGGGCCAATCATGGAGACAATTTCCCCTTTACGCACCTTAAGTGCCATCTGGTCAACAGCCAGTAGACCACCAAAGCGCATACTGAGATCCGATGCTTCCAGCAAACACTGATTCATCTTGTAACTCCTGATCCAGATTAAACGCTTTCAGCCGCTGGCTGAGTTTTCATGGTGACATCATCTTGATCAGCCTGACGATCCCTGAGTGTCAAATGAGGACGCTTCATCGGCATAAGCCCTTCAGGTCGCCATATCATCATTAACACCATCATCAGACCAAACATGAGCATTCGATACTCCTGAAACTCCCGAGCAAACTCAGGCAGTACAGTCATAATAATGGCAGCAAGAATAACCCCCATCTGAGACCCCATTCCTCCGAGCACGACAATTGCCAGAATGATGGCTGACTCAATGAAGGTAAACGATTCAGGACTTATGAATCCCTGGCGGGCCGCAAAAAATGTACCGGCAAAGCCCGCAAAAGCAGCACCAATAGTAAACGCAGATAACTTGATGGCGGTCGGGTTCAAACCAAGGGATCGGCAGGCAATATCATCTTCCCGAAGTGCTTCCCAGGCGCGTCCAATCGGCATTCTGAGTAGCCGGTTAATGATATAGAGCGTTACCAGCACCAACAGCAACGCCAGAATATAAAGGAAAATGACTTTATACCCGCTGCTGTAATCAATACCGAAGAATTCGTGGAACGGTATATTGCCCTCTTCCTTTGCCCGACGAGTAAATTCCAGACCAAACAGCGTTGGCTTTGGAATCTGGCTGATACCATTGGGCCCACCAGTGATTGAAGTCCAGTTATTCAACAGAATGCGAATAATTTCCCCAAACCCCAGGGTAACAATCGCTAAGTAATCCCCCCGAAGTCTTAACACAGGGAAGCCAAGAATAAAGCCAAAAAAAGCAGCCATGATGCCGCCAATAAGAAGACAGCTCCAAAAATCGAGACCAAAATACTGGTTCAACAGCGCATAGCTATAGGCTCCAACGGCATAAAAACCTACGTAACCCAGGTCCAATAAACCGGCGAGACCGACAACCACATTCAAACCCAGTCCGAGCATGACATAAATAAGTGCCAGCGTTGCCAGATCAACAGCACCACGGGAAACAAAAAAAGGCCAGATCATCAGCCCTGCCACCATAAAGCAAGCCAACATTCGCTTCAGAGGCTTATGGTCTTCCAGCGATGGCAGGCTCACTTTTGGCAAAGGGTTGTGTTTTTTCAACCCATGCCAGAGAGAGGTAATAGAATCTCTGAATAGCTGGACCAGAAACACCAGAACAGCACCTGCCAGAATCAGGTTCCAGCGCTCACTCGCCGCAAAGTGAACAACCAGTTCAGTATTTTCTGTCGATAACTGAACGCCCATCATTAATACGGCAAGTAGTAATAATGCTCCGGCAGCCATAAAGGCTGGAAACCACCGAAAACCAGAAGAGAATCGATTATTATTCATACTTTTTCTACCTCCGGCTTACCCAGAATACCTGAAGGGCGAAATAGTAGAATCAGTACCAGTAGGCTAAAAGCGACAACATCCTTATATTCAGTACTGAAATAACCCGCCGTAAACGCTTCAGTTACACCAAGAATCAAGCCCCCCAATACGGCTCCGGGAATACTGCCAATTCCTCCAAGAACCGCTGCTGTAAAGGCTTTCAAGCCAGCAAGAAAGCCAATATATGGATTAATAACACCGTAATAAAGACCCAATAAAACCCCTGCAACGGCCGCCAGTGCAGCACCGATAACAAAGGTTAAAGAGATGACCTGATTGGTGTTAATACCCAGAAGGCGAGTCATGCCCAGATCTTCGGCACAGGCTCGGCAGGCACGCCCCATTCTGGACTTGGAAATAAACAGTGTCAGAAGGGTCATGGTGACAAAAGTGATAATAAATATCACGACCTGCATATACGACAAAGTAACATTGAATTCATCCACCGGCCCAAAGGTCCATCCTCCGGAAATCAAACTGGGCATAGCGATATCTCTCGAGCCCTGGGCAATACGGACATAATTCTGAAGAAAAATCGACATACCAATTGCAGAGATCAGGGCAATCAGTCGGTTACTGTTTCTTAACGGTCGATAAGCAACTCGTTCAACGGCAAACCCATAAGTACTGGTAATGATGATACTGATGACAAACGCTGCAGTTAACATCAGGGCAACACTGTCAATTCCCATCAGGGCAAGACCAGCCAGCACGGCAAAAGCAACATAGCTGCCGATCATGTAGATCTCGCCATGCGCAAAATTGATCATTCCAATGATGCCGTACACCATTGTGTAGCCAATGGCGATGAGGGCGTAAGTACTCCCAACCGTAAGGCCGTTCAGCAATTGCTGGATAAAATAATAGGCTGACTCAGGCATGATCGAATCCATAAAAAAGGCCTGCACGTTGCAATAACGCTCTTGGCGTTCTGCGCTCCCTGCAGGCCTTCTACTGCTTTATTATTCTTAAACCTGCGTCAGGTAGTGGTTCTACAACACAGGTTTTTCCATTATTTGTACTCCACCCAATCCTGGTGGAGCATTCTTCCAATCACTTGGTCAAGGCAGTTTTATTACCATCAGCATGCCATTCGTACACAACGAAGCTGAAGTCCTTCAGATCACCTTTGTTATCAAAACCCAGCTCTCCAGTTGGAGTCTTGAAGTTATTGGAACGTAAAGTATTGGCTACTTTTTCAGGGTCTTCACTGGACGCCAGCTTCATACCATCTGCCATAACCTGAACAGCAGAATAAGCCGGGAATACGAATGGGCCGGAAGGGTCTTCACTCTTGGCCTGAAACGCTTCAACTAACCTTGCATTTGCTGGATCCTGATCAAAGCTCTTGGGCAGGGTTACCAGCAGGCCTTCTGATGCTTTGCCAGCAATGGCTGAAATGTCTTTATTACCAACGCCTTCTGGTCCCATAAACTTAACATCAAGGCCTTTTTCAGCACTTTGCCGCAGGATCAAACCCAGCTCAGGGTGGTAGCCGCCGTAGTAAACAAAGTCGACATCTTCTTTCTTAAGCTTGGCAATCAGCGCCGAGAAGTCTTTATCACCAGCCGTCACACCTTCATACAGGGCAACTTTAATGCCGGCTTTCTGTACCTCATCACGCACACTGGAAGCCAAACCTTCGCCATATTGTTGTTTATCATGAATCACAGCCATGTTCTTTGGCTTGACAGTATTAATAATGTATTTCGCTGCGGTAGGTCCCTGCATGCTATCAAGACCGATGGTTCTGAAAATCAGCTGGTAACCTCGAGTAGTAATATCAGGGCTGGTTGAGGCGGCAGTGATCATCAGCACACCTTCGTCTTCATAAATATCAGAAGCTGGCTGGGTTGAGGAAGAACAGAGGTGACCAACAACAAAACGAATATCGTCGTTCACAATTTTGTTAGCAACCGCTACAGCTTGCTTCGGGTCACAGGCGTCATCATAAACAACTGCTTCCAGCTCTTTGCCATTAACACCACCGGCCTTATTAATCTGCTCAATCGCCATTTTGGCGCCAACAAACTGCATATCACCGTATTGGGCAACAGGTCCTGTTACCGGGCCAGCCAGCGCAATTTTGATGGTATCGGCTGCGGAAGCTACCGATGCACTGCCGAGAGCCACTGCGGCAGTTAAGACAGCCATTTTTTTATTAAATGATTTCAGCATGTCAGTCACTCTTTATTGTTGTTTTTCAATCCTGAGTTCACAGAACGTTCGCCTGGAAGGAGAAGTCCTCCCCCGAAACTCAAGCCTGAGCCACAGATTCAGCTCAACGGTGGTCGCCAAGCATTTTTATTATTAGCAATGGCTATATTAAGGATTTTTTCTATTCATTCCAGCCAAATATTACGCTTTTTTTACGAAAACAGCGCAATACACCTACCAAAGTCTAAAGGCTACGCATTGTCTGGAGGGCTAACGTTAGTCTGTTAGAGGGATAAAAATCAGGCTGGGTAATACGTGTGAGGCCATTATGAAAAGGGAACATGATAAAGAAAACCCGCTCACACTATCGGAACTGATCTTTCTTATAGCGCCTTTAGGTCTGGTTCTGGTAGCTCTGCATTTCCTGCTTGGACATGCCTTATAATTAGACTTATGAAGACAAAAAGCTGGGTAAACCCAGCTTTTTTTCGGGCTCGATTATCACTTGGCTGTCAGTGTTTTTACGCCATCTTTTGTGCCCAGCAGCAACACATCAGCAGGACGATTTGCAAATAGACCATTGGTCACCACACCAACAATACTATTAATCTTCTGCTCCAGTTCCACCGGGTTCATTATCTTCATATTCCAGACATCCAGAATCATGTTGCCATTGTCAGTCACAACACCTTCACGATAAGCAGGATCACCACCCAGTTTGACCAACTCGCGACCGACATAACTGCGAGCCATGGGTATCACTTCTACTGGCAGAGGAAACTCTCCCAGTACACCAACAGCCTTGCTTTCATCAGCTATACAGATAAATTCCTGAGCAACCGCTGCAATAATCTTTTCCCGTGTTAATGCTGCACCACCACCTTTAATCAGATGCAGATGCTCATTGGTTTCATCAGCACCATCAATATAAAAGCGAAGCTCAGATACCGTGTTCAGGTCATAGACAGGAATCCCGTGGCTCTTCAATTGCTCCGTAGAAGCCTCTGAGCTTGATACGCAACCATCAAAGTCGTCTTTGTATTCAGCCAGTGCATCAATAAAAAAGCGCGCAGTAGAGCCAGTACCAATGCCAATTACCATATCTTTTTCAAGATGGGGCAGGATGTATTGCAGTGCGGCTTCGGCAGTGGCCTTCTTAAGCTGATCCTGGTTCATGGGTATACCTGTTAATACTGAGCGGTTAATTACGAGGCTATTGAGTTGAGAGCCACTTAATTCAGAGACGGGCCGTCGGGCTGAAAACGCGCAATATACTACACCATTTTCAGCCAAATTGGATGAGTGCCATCCTGAGGCTTATTCCTATAGAATGAGGGATTCGCAGCACTGCCTGAACTCAATAAAAGCTAACCGTAAACACCAGCAGGACAGCATGCCACACCGTTATATTCGAAAAATACTGGAAGCCCGGGTCTATGATGTCGCCATAGAAACCCCCATCGATGAGGCTCGCTTCCTTAGCCAGCGCCTGAATAATCAGGTTCTCCTGAAGCGAGAAGACTTGCAACCCGTGTTCTCCTTCAAGATTCGGGGCGCATACAACAAACTGGCCCAGCTCACTGCACAAGAAAAAGATCGTGGAGTCATTGCTGCTTCTGCCGGTAATCACGCTCAGGGAGTCGCTCTTGCCTCCCGGGAGATGGGCATCAAGGCCACTATAGTCATGCCAGTCACTACACCCGAGATCAAGGTCAGGTCAGTTCGGGCTTATGGTGCCGAGGTCGTACTCCATGGAGATGCCTTTGATCAGGCACTGGCTCACTCTTTTGAGCTGGTTAAAGAGCATGGTTATACCTTTATTCACCCTTATGATGATATCGATACCATTGCCGGCCAAGGCACTATTGGCATGGAGATCTTGCGCCAGCATACCGGACCTCTGGACGCAGTTTTCATTCCTGTCGGTGGTGGTGGTCTGGCTGCCGGTATAAGTGCCTACATCAAATACCTGCGACCTGAAGTAAAAACCATCGGTGTTGAGTTTGAAGAATCCGCCTGCTTGAAAGCAGCCTTGGAGGCAGGCGAGCGAATCATTCTTCCCCATGTGGGTATTTTTGCAGATGGTGTAGCTGTAGCACAGATTGGTGAAGAGACTTTCCGGATCTGTCAGGAGTGCATTGACGAAGTCATCACCGTCACAGCTGATGAAATCTGTGCTGCAATCAAAGATATTTTTGATGATACTCGTTCTGTCTGCGAACCTGCTGGCGCTCTGGGTATCGCAGGCATGAAGAAATATGTGACCCGTGAAAAGATTCAAGGGCAAACTCTGCTGGCAGTAGACAGCGGTGCAAACATCAACTTTGACCGTTTGCGCTATGTCTCAGAGCGGACTGAACTGGGGGAAAAAAGGGAAGCGATCATAGCGGTTACCATTCCCGAGAAGCCTGGCAGCTTTAAGCAATTCTGTGAACTTCTGGGTCGCCGCAATATCACCGAGTTTAACTATCGCTTCCACAACCCGGAAAAAGCCAGAATATTTGTTGGTGTTCAGGTTCACCCGGATCAGATGCCAATCGACCGGCTGGTTAATGAACTCCAGCAGCACGGCTACCCCGTTGTAGACCTGACCGATAATGAAATGGCCAAACTCCATGTTCGGCATATGGTGGGCGGGCATAGCGAAGCCGTAAAAAATGAGCAGGTTTACCGCTTTGAATTCCCGGAACGTCCTGGAGCCTTGTTGAATTTCCTGAGCAAACTGGGTCAACGTTGGAATATCACGATGTTCCACTATCGTAATCACGGAGCTGCCTATGGACGGGTTGCGGTAGGCCTGGATGTTCCTGAAGAAGAGCATCAGCATATTCCAGAATACCTTGATGCCATTGGCTATCGCTACTGGTCTGAAAATGACAATGAAGCTTATAAAGCGTTTTTGGGGGACTGATTTTGGTGAAATCGGTCTTCAGATTAGATACCCTCTAATCAGGAGATCGACTCTCCCAGCTTATAGAATAAAGTCTTTTAAAACATACAACTATAAAGCCAAATATCAGTACAACCAATTAAATACACCTTCTTGAACACCATTCTACCTGCAATAAGAAATTCCCTGTCTAGCGAAACTACTATTGAACTTTTTAACCATTTTGTACTCATTGTATTGGTGGGTATGAAATTTAAATAATCACAATTAAAAAACAGTCTAAGGATAGTCATAATGGACCAAATCAAGCTTGGCGTATTCCCCGCCCTGTCACATTCGTGGCATAAACATTCAGACTCATGGCTGGTTGTCAGAGCCATAAAAACCCTTGTTAATGGTATCAAGGCCTTTTTCGGTGGCTATTCAGTCAGCGTTGTTGACAAAACAACGCCTAAGCTTGTGGAAAAACATCCAAATGCATGGTTCTCCAAGGTACTCCATAAACCATTAAGTGCTTATAGCATCAGCATCCCCTCAGCCTGCAAGAGCTCAAGCAGCTATGTTTCTGATAAGGTGACTAAACTGGATCATGAAGGTCGCAAGCTTCAGGTTAAACTTGCTTTCAAGCAGGATGGTAGTGTTGCGGCCATACCCATGTATTTCTCCGATAATCCCTGGTTCCCATCCAACCTGAATGGAGCAGCCTGCCGCTCTAGTGGTGATGCTGAAGCACCTGGAAAAAAAATAGTCTGCCGACATTTCTCCTGGGCTTATGCCACAAAGGTTTTTGGTCGTGGAAAAGATACTTTCGCAACCATAGATTCACGCGAAAAAATACGATCAACTTTTGCTAATACATCCAATACTCCATGTGTATCGGCTCACTATCATCCAGATGGATCAAATACCCTAAATAAAACTCAATCCCATTTTGCAGATGGATACTATTTCCGTGAAGGAAAGTTTTCTGAAGCACTTAATAGGCTGGTAAGTAAATACTGGGGAATTTCTGACGGTGCAGAAAAGAACTTCTTATTTGATACAAAAAAACACTCGATGGCCTTAAGGCTGAAGAAGCAGGATGGTTGTATGAAGGTCATTTTCTATGAACCCAATGATACCCTAAGGCATAAAACCTTCCTTTTGTCAGAGCCTGATCTTGCTGCCTATATCACCACAAAAGATTTGAAATCAGATCATATTGGAGATGCCGGCTTGGTCAATATTGGCGATAGAAAAGAATCCGTTGAGGAGTGTGATGTTCAGTGTATTGGCACAACACCTTCCGAATTCGGCATGTATCCCCTGCCAGGCCACGATAATCATGAAACATTCAGGAAAAGAAGAGGAAGGGGTATTGGCAGATAAAATCACAGCCTACCTATCGCACCAGACATTTGTCTATAAATCGGGTTTAACAGCCTCGTTTATAGACAAACTCATGAGTAGATTTCTCAAACATAAAACAGCACAACCGAAGCGGCCGTTAATGAAGCCAGAGACCAATTGAAAGCTTTCAGGCTTTGCTCATTTCTCAGAAAGCGCTTCAGTCCTGAGCCAAAAACCACCCAGGCTGAGCAGCAAGGCAGATTGATCAGAGTAAATATAACGCCTACCAGTAAAGCAGAAACCGTGTAGTTATCTCCAGGCAGTGTAAAAACAACAGCACTACTGATGGCCATCATCATGGCTTTCACATTCACAAACTGAAAGCTGATGGCCTGAAGAAAAGTCATCGGCCTTTTACTGATAGCCTGCTCTGAAGCGCTGGCAGCCGTAGCAATCTTCCATGCCAACCACAATAGATAAATAGACCCTGCATACTTCAAAGCAGTCTGAAGCTGTGGATACATTTCAAAAACATTACCCAACCCAAAAGCAACAGCCAGAAACAGAATAAAGAACCCAATAGAGACCCCCAGCATATGAGGAATACTTCGGGTAAAACCGTAGTTCACACCACTGGCCGCCAGCATAATGTTATTCGGCCCGGGGGTAATACTGGAGCTCAAAGCAAACGTTACCAAGGGTAACCAGAGTATCTCTATCTCATTCATTTTTATTTTCTCGGCATCATTCTATTAAAGCCTCACAAATTGAACCCATACAATTGTATCATTCGAGCAATCAAGGCTTGATACCAGTATGATAGAATGACAAAAAAGAGTTCAATTGATAAATTGTCACCATGACAAATTAACCGGCTTATCAAACCTAATAAAAACAATGAACAAAAAGAAAAATGCTTCACAATGGCTCCCCAACCTGTCAGTTCACTCTGGCTCCAAATATATGGCTTTGGCTGATGCTATTGAGCAGGCAATTAAAGGGGGATCATTAAATACCGGAGATAAACTACCGACTCACCGCTGGCTGGCAGATTCACTGGGCGTTACTGTTGGTACTATTACCCGGGGGTACGCTGAAGCAGAAAGACGACGATTAATTACCGCCAGAGTAGGTAGCGGTACATTTGTCACGGGAAAAGTCTGGCAACAGGCGCAATTCAACGTTCCTCAAAAATCAGAGACATCATTGATCGATATGAGTCTGACACTTCAGGCTCCGGCACCAAGAGAAGCTCTCCTTGCTGAAACGTTGAACACCATTGCAGCCAACTCTGCACGGATGTGTTCACTGCTGGATTATCTTCCTGAGACCGGGCTTCCAAGACACCGAAGTATTATATCTGACTGGCTCTCAGCACTTTCCATTCAGGCAAACCCAGACAATATTTTAATCACCAATGGTGGGCAGCACGCTAATATGATGGCCCTGCAGGCTGCTACACGCCCGGGAGATACCATAGTTTCTGAGGCCCTTACTTACCCTGGCTTTATCAACGCTGCTCGACAGTGGCAAACGCATCATATTGGCCTGCCAATGGATGAGCATGGTCTTATTCCGGAAGCGCTTGAGCAATGCTGCCAACAGCACCGCCCAAAACTACTCTACCTGATGCCCTCTCTGCAAAACCCGACAGCTGTTGTCATGCCACTTGAAAGGCGAGAGAAAATCATTGCAGTAGCCCGTAAATATAACCTTTTGATTCTCGAAGATGATGTGCAGTTTGTTACTTCAGATAAACGACTTACCTCGCTCTATAGCCTTGCCCCCGATCTGGTAATCTACAGTAGTAGTTTTTCAAAGACTCTCTCCGGAGGACTCAGAACCGGTTTTCTTTGTTATCCTTCTCACCTGAAAGAACGACTGATTATGACTATGCGCAGTGATTGCTGGGTTCCACCACCACTCATGGCTGAAGTTGTAAGCGAGTGGATTGAATCTGGTATTGCCCAGCAACTCATCCAATGGCAGACCGAAGTCATTGCCAGACGTCAGACGTTAATGCATCAGTTACTGAAACCTCTGAAGATACAGGGCCAATCCTACAGCTTCCATGGCTGGCTACAACTTCCAGAACCCTGGCGAGCAGAAACCTTTGTACGACAGTTACAACAGAAGGAGATTAAAGTACTTCAGTCAGAGCTATTTGCTGTTGGCAGCAGTGCCGCACCGCAGGCCGTACGCCTCTGCATCAGTAGCCCGGGCAGTGACAATGAAGTTCAGTTTGCACTAGAAACTATTCGAGATATGCTAACCGTAGAATTAGAACCGATCTATCGCCCTCTGGTTTTCTGATAATGGCCAATGACAAAACAAAGCTGATTATTAACTATTTATTATTCCAGGCAGGTTGGTTTGCCTGTGTCCTTGGGGGAAATACCATTGCTCTGGCAGCAACAGCTATTATTCTTTTTATCCATCTCACATGGATAGGAAGCTGGCAAAAGGAAAAGCAGCTGCTAGCCATCACGTTTTTACTTGGCTGCGCGGTTGACAGCTTTCTCGGCAACCTGAAAATCCTGCAATTCAGCTCTCAATTAAACGATGACGGACGTATCTTACCCCTTTGGTTAGCCTGCCTCTGGCTGATATTTGCTACAACACTCCGGCACAGCCTTGACTGGTCAAGGCGTCACAAGTTTTACGGGGCTATACTTGGACTGCTTGGTGGGCCATTAAGTTATCTGGCAGGAGCAAAACTAACGGACGTCACTCTAGCTCAGCCCTTATGGCAAACTCTGGTAACTCTGGCAATTATCTGGGCAGTCATCGTCCCTTTGCTCCAGTCCTTCTCTCAGGCCTGGCTGAATAAAGCAAAAAGCTAAGCATACGGCCAGAACCATACCGCTTCTTCTGCAGTTTTCATTCTAAAGCCGCAGAAGACAGCACTTAATCAATCTCCGTTTCAAATTCCTTATACGCAAAAATGCGATTCAGATGATGACTTTTGGCCAGTTTCCGGAACCAGTAGCTGCACCACTGTTGAGGCGTAATAGATTCTACTGACGGTGGGACAGTAACGGCGTAATAATCCACAGGAACACTCTTTCCTTCGTCATCTACCACACAGAACAGTATTCCGGGCCCTGCTTTAGAGCCGTCTTCCATTGTCCTGGGTTCAGTATGAAACACCATTTCCACACTCACTCGCCAGATGTCCCGCTTGCTGCACATCATCAAGCGAAAGCATGCAGTATCAAATCGCACACCCGCACCTGCTTTAATAAACTGCTCAGGTTCGAGCCAGGAAGGAAATTTGCGAACCAGAAGGCCATCAATTTTATGGCCACCACTGGAAAACCACTGCTGTAATGCTGCTGACTGGCTGTTCAGCAACTCATCGATAGAAGAACAAGGCAAAATTAGCGCTCCCATCCGATTCTCCTAATCCATCAATTTTCTCTATTATTTTTTCGTTTCGGGTTAACTTGATCCGAGATACTTTTCAAGCTCTCCCAATACCTTTTATCACAGAGATATAACATTAGAAACCTCTGTTTTTTGATTCATGTCTGCAAGTGTTCGTCAGTAGCAGCCCGCAAACATTTAACGAAAGTTCTCCCAGTGCTAAAGTAGCCTGATTTAATGCGTTAGCTCAGGGGTAGTACTGATGATGGATCTGAAGCTTACAGAATACAGCCATGGTGCAGGATGCGGATGTAAAATTTCGCCACAGGTACTTGATGGCATTCTGAAAACAAACCTTTCTCTTCCCGAATTCCCAAATCTTATCGTCGGCCATTCAAGTAAGGACGATGCTGCCGTTGTCGACTTGGGAAATGGCGAGGGGATCATCAGTACCACTGATTTTTTTATGCCCATCGTGGATGACCCATTCGACTTTGGCCGGATTGCTGCAACCAATGCAATCAGTGATATTTATGCAATGGGTGGCACTCCCATAATGGCTATCGCCATTCTGGGCTGGCCGGTTAATAAATTGCCGGCAGAAGTTGCCGCACAAGTAGTAGACGGTGGTCGTCAGGCTTGTGCTGATGCGGGCATACCTCTAGCAGGAGGCCACAGTATTGATGCACCTGAACCCATCTTCGGGCTTGCAGTGACGGGTCGTGTACCTCTTGAACATTTGAAAAGAAATGACCAGGCCCAGGCAGGCCATAAGCTTTATCTTACCAAGCCATTAGGTGTCGGTATCCTCACTACCGCACAGAAGAAGAAGCAACTGAAAGATGAGCATCAACATATCGCACGTGATTCAATGTGTACTCTGAATACAATGGGCGCAGATTTATCATTGCTCAACGGTATCAGTGCAATCACCGACGTTACAGGCTTTGGCCTGCTCGGCCATCTTCTGGAGGTCTGTGAAGGCAGTAAGGTTAAGGCCACTCTCTATACCGATAAACTCCCTCTCCTGCCTCATGTAGAACTGTACCGTCAGCAAGGCTGTGTTCCAGGAGGGACGGAAAGAAACTTCGCCAGCTATGGTCATAAGGCTGCTGAAATTACAGAATCACAAAAACATATTCTTTGCGACCCTCAAACCAGTGGTGGCCTTCTGGTTGCAGTAGACCCATCTATGGATGAAGCCTTTCATACTGTGGCTGAGAGGTTTGGGCTATCCCTTGAAGCTATTGGAGAACTCTCACCATACGACGGTGGCAAATGGGTAGAGGTGGTTTGATATACCCGGAAAGCACTCCCCGGTAACTGCCCTTGCGTTACTCTAGCTCCTGCATCCATGTATACACCCCAGAAACCGCTCCTGCGTTTCTGGGATACAGTACGTCCCTGTGTATTCCCTGAAAATTGCGCCTGCATTTTCAGGATACAGCACATCCATGTGTATAAAAAAAGCCCGGTGGAAACCGGGCTTTAAATTTATGTTAAATAGGTCGATTACCGTACTCACCGGAGGGTTTTTTCGGTGGGTCTGCTGTAATATTTGATTGAACCTCTTCGATCTCTCCACCGTTTTTAAGGAAGGCTTCGATCTGGGCATCAAGACTGGCTCTCAGTTTTTTGCGCGATTCAACCGTCCGCTCTTCAGCGGGCTCATCACGACTTCCTAAAAAACCGATATCAACACCATCAAAACCAGCAGCAGCTTTACTCGGCTTTCTCCGTGCCATAGCTAAGTCCTCTAATGTACTGGTTATCGGAGCTTCTGCTCCAATATGTTATATTTAACTTCATATTCCGATTTTATAGTTATAGTCCAGCATTCATAAAATGCCAGTTCGGTTTATGCCTCCTTATAAGTAATGATCTGTTAATACCTGAAATTTATAATTACGCATATGCATCACCTTGTAAAGTGATGATTAGGTTTCGATTTCCTCCACGGTCACGGTGCTCTCCCAACCAAACCCCCTGCCAGGTGCCCAGGGCCAGTGAACCGTTGGTAATCGGAATCATTACATCGGCACCAAACAGGCTGGATTTAATGTGCGCTGGCATATCATCACTGCCTTCTATTATGTGCAAAAAATACTCTTCATTTTCAGGAATATAATGATTACTGAATGTTTCCATATCATGACGCACATTGGGATCAGCATTCTCATTCAATGTCAGTGATGCGGAAGTATGCTGTATAAATACGTGACACAAGCCTGTTTTGCATTGCGCCAACTCAGGCAAATTTCTTGTAATTTCTTCAGTGATAAGGTGAAAACCACGCTGATAGGTGGGGAGCTGCACCTGCTTCTGTAGCCACATGATTAAACCCTCACTCAAAAATGCCGATAGAAACCTGTCAGCCATTAAAGGATAAATGTCGGTTTATCTATGATGGCACTTTAAACGATAAAAGACAGGTTACTGTGAACACGATCCGATACATTCCTATGCTCTTGTGGGTTATTGCATCACTACCGGTCAAAGCAATGTATAGTGGTGAACTTAACTCTTCAGGGTGCACATTTCTGGATATGCAGAGTTTTTACTTGAAAGAGTTAGGCATTAATCCAGATGTTCGTATTGAGTATCTGTACTTGAGAATGCCCGAACCCAATATGCTGGGTTATACACTTCCACTGAAGAATGGAAATTATCGGATAGTCCTTTCCAATGGACTTGAACCCAGTGAAGTCCGTATCACTATGGCTCACGAACTAGTACATGTAAGACAACTCGAAAACAAACAGATCAAGATTACAGAGTTCCAAAAGCACTATATGGAAAGGAGCTTTGAGGACGAGGCGTTTAGACTGAGCATCCCCCTCGCCATCAAATTTTATACAAAACATTTCTGCCAGAAACCAACAACTGAAGCCTCATAGGCTTTGAGACTGCTGCTCTGCCCCCAGGTCACTGACATGCTGTTTATAGCCTTCACCCAGCCAGAGATAGACGCAAGGCAAAACAAAAAGCGTGAAAAACGTACCAATCAGCATACCCGCTACCAGAATAATACCGATACTGTTTCTCGCTTCAGCCCCTGCACCAGTGACCAATACCAGTGGAAAGTGCCCCAGTACGGTAGCAGCAGTGGTCATCAACACAGGTCGAAGGCGAATCTTGGCTGCTTCTCGAATAGCCTCCATCTTCTGGTAGCCCTTAAACTGAAGTTCATTGGCAAACTCGGTAATCAAAATCCCGTTTTTGGCAACCAGTGCAACCAGTGTAATAAAGCCAATCTGGGCATAAATATTCACCGTGGTCAGACCAGTAAAGCTGAACAACAATCCGCCAAAAAGCGCTAATGGTACAGAGCCAAGCAGAACGACCAGAGGAGAACGGAAGCTGTTAAACTGTATTGCCAGTAATAGATAAACCACTGCCAGAGCCATCACCAGTACAGAAAACATACTGTTACCTTCCTGACGAAGCTGTCTGGAAACACCGGCATAGTCGACGGTGTACGTCTCTGGCAAAATATCCAGAGCAGCTGTCTCAAGTGTTGCCAGTGCCTGATCATTCGTGGTACCAGGCAAGACACCACCAAGAATCCGGAATGAGCGCTGCTGGTTGAACTTACCCATTACTCTCGGGCTGGTGATATTTTCAAGGCTTGCTACGGCTCTCAAAGGCACAAGCTCTCCAGCAGAGGTTCGAAGAGTAAAGTCCAAAAGCTGCTCAGGATTATTCCGCCCTTCTGACAGGACCATAGGTATCACCCGATAAGCCTTCCCAGAAGCATTAAAGCGATTCACATCCTGTTCAGAAAGTAACGCACTCAGTTGTTCGATCACCTCAGCGACCGTCATACCAAGGTCAGCAATACGATTATGGTCAAATACCAGACGAGTCTCGGGCAAATTTATCTGTAAATCGGTATTCACAAACATAAACTGACCACTCTTATAAGCAGCCTGTATCAACTGGCCCGCGTATTTTTCCATCTCCGAATAATCATCAGGAGCCTGCACCACCAATTCCACATCGAACTGACCGGCGGTCGGTAAAGAGGAAAACAGTATTGGGAAAACCTTTAAGCCTGGCTCTCCTGACAAGGTTCCAAACACAGCAGGAAGCATCTCATGCACACTCTGGGATCGTTGTGCATAATCAACAAACTCAATACCACCAAAACCACCTTCAGAAGAGATGACCTGCCAAATCAATTCAACACCAGGTAAAAAACCTAATGAGTCGATAACCCCATTCATGTGCTGATCGGTATAGACAATGGAAGCATCCGGGGGAGACTCAACGACAATATTAATACTGCCCTGATCCTCCACAGGTGCCAGCTCTTTGGCGGAAAACAGATAGAGCGGGGCGATTAATAATGAGAGAAAAACCGACAGAAAAAGCACCTGGTTTCGCCATTGAAAGACCGAGTCCAGCCCACGCCCATAAACCTGTCGCAAACGATCAAAGAATTGGTTTACTTTCAGTGTATAGCGGTTCTCACGCCCTTTTTCAGGACACACCCAACTGCTCATAACCGGCGACAACGTGATAGCCACCACGCCAGAAATCAGCACCGCAACAGAAAGCGTAAAAGCAAACTCTCTGAACAGGCTGCCGGTTAAGCCGGAAACAAAACCGATGGGGGCATAAACAGCCGCCAGCGTCAGTGTCATGCCAATAATCGGTTTCAACAGTTCTCTTGAACTCAGTAATGCAGACTCTAATCGCGATTTCCCCTCCCGCATATGTCGTGCAACGTTCTCAACCACGACAATGGCGTCGTCCACGACCAGACCGACTGACAAAACGATGGCCAGTATGGTCAAAAGATTCAGGGAAAAGCCCACCAGCCACATGATGGCAATACAACCGAGAATCGAAATAGGAATGGTCACCAGTGGCACCAGTGCCGTACGAAAGGCCCCCATCAACGCCAGAACAACCAGCCCGACAATGATGATCGTTTCAGCGAGAGTAACCACAATCTCCTTCAGAGCCTTGCGCATATAAGCCGTGCCATCATAGCTGATCTCAATCTCCATACCCTGGGGTAAGGTAGGGTTGATTTTGTCCAGCCGACGATAAACCTCATCACCAATGGATATCTCGTTAGCCCCCGGCATTGGCCATATAGAGATAAAAACGGTCGTGGTTTTATTAATTCTGGCTGAGACCGTACCCCGGTCTTCGCCCATGACGACTTCAGCAATATCGCCAAGACGTATAATAGCGCCATCACGCCGGGCCAGAACCAGCTGCTGAAAGTCACTGACCTCACGCAGAGTTGCATTGCTCTGCAGGTTCACCTGCTGACGGTCATTTTCTGTCTTGCCCAGGGAAGCAATAATATTATTGGCACGCAGCGCTGCCAGAACCTCACCAGCCCCCAGGTTCATTGCCGACATCCTGACCGGGTCCAGCCAGATACGCATGGCAGGGTTGCGGCCGCCTTCCAGCCCTACCCGTTGAACACCGCTGATAGACGTCAGCAATGGCGTTACATGGCGTTCCAGATAGTCAGTCAGCTGAGCACGACTCCAGTGCTCATTTCGAACATTCAAATAAAAGACAGCTGCCGGACGGTCTGTTCTTTCTACTGCAATGGATGGATCATCCGCTTCATCGGGCAGTTCGTAACTGATCTGATTCAAACGGGCCGTCAGTTCAGCAAGGGCGGAAGTACTGTTTTCATTCAGTTTCAACCAGGCCGTAACCCGGCTGATGCCCGCGGTGGTATTGGAGTCTACATAGTCCACTCCCGGAATGGTCATAGCTATTCGCTCAATAGGCTCAGTAACAAACCCCTGAACCACATCCGCTGAGGCACCGCGATACTCTGTGGTAATCACCAGAGAGGAGCTCTCAATCTCGGGAAACTGCAGTACTGGAACTTTCTGCACCGCTACAGCTCCAGCAATCAGAAGAACCAGAGAAATCACCAACGACAGCACAGGACGTCTGACAAATATATCCATCATTCACCCCACTTACTGTACAGACGTAGTCGATGAGCGGTCAGAACCACTCTGACCGCCGTAAACCAGAACGCCGGGCTTCAGTTTAAAAGCCCCCACGGTGGCAATTCGAGCACCTTGATCAAGACCGGACTTCACTACCACCTTGTCACCCAGCCGATCACCGGTTGTAATATCCTGGCGATAAGCACGAAACCCATCTGCATCGGGATCTTTATCAAGCCGATATACATACTGCCCCAGCGTGTCCTGCTGAATGGCCAGAGCTGGCACTGCTTCAACCATTTCACTGGCCCCTACTGGCACATGAACCTCAACCACCGCATTATGCATAAACGACAGTAAATCACCGTCCACTCTAGCTCGATAGCGCCGACTTCTGGAGCTTGAGGAAATGGTCGTGTCCAGAGCAACGATCTTACCCTCAAACTCTCCAGTACCAGCATCCGCTACATTTGCATTATTCTGAAGCAGTCTGATTCTGACGGGAGAGCCAACCACAACATCGCTGTAAAACTGAGGCAGGTTGAAATCAATCCAGATATAGCCGGGATTGCCAACAAGCGTGGTAATGGCTGTACTTCCCTGAAGAAAGTTACCCGCTTCCAATCGGTGAATTCCCACCCGACCACTGAATGGCGCTACGATCTTTTTCTTTTGAATAGTGCTTTTCAGTGCATCAATATCCGCATTGGCTATACTGAGTTCAGATTTGGCCTCATCCAGCTGGGACTGACTGGCGGCATTGGTTTTGCGCAAATTGGCAATCCGCTGATAAGCCAGCCTTGCCAGTTCAGCCCTGGCAACGGCTGACTTAAGCTGAGCCCTTTCTTCACTGGTATCCAGCTGAAGCAGAAGCTGTCCTTTCTGAACCTCTCCACCAGAGGCAAAGCCTACCTTAACAATACGCCCGGGCAGCTCATTCGTCAGTTCGACACGCTGCGGGGATACGGCTTCACCAATCACCTTCACTTCAGGCGTGTACTCAACAAGATCAACTGCCTGATATTCAACGGTTTCAGAGTGCTCAGGGAATGATTCGGCAAAGGCAATCGCACTGCGTATCTGCAGTACCTTAAAAGAGGCAAGTCCGGCAAAGATCAAAAGCGAAACAACGAGCGTAATACACCAGCGGCGAAAGTTCATAGTTCTCATGACGGCTCCAAAGCGCTTTCTTATTGTTATCCGAGATGGAAATTCGAGCAGCTTTCCACTGCATTATCGTTATAAACCATTCAGGACAATCGACTCAGTTTACACTATTTTCTCTCCAAACTAACGGTGAACAACCTTCTGCAATAGCCACAGGCCTCATCAACATAAGCGTTAAAGGCGATGGTATAAATAGTTGTGTGCCTTTGCCGACCTATAATCAACCGTACTAAAGCCCGAAATACTTCCGAGTCTTTACCATGAAAGTCTCTCGATTACTGTTATTAGCCGTCTCTCACTGCCTTTGCCTTCTGATAGGCTTTGCCGCCGGTATTTACCTGCTGCCTATTCTGACTGCTCCCGATGCCCCATCAGTTTCTGTTATTGAAGACAGCCGCAAGAGCCAGCGATTCCAGGGTGAGTTTATCAGGGATCGGAAAGACAGTGATCAGCTCCATTGGGGAGAGGGCGAGTTCAGCATTAACAGGGATTCCATCAGTTTCACTGGCAAGCTGGCTCCCGGCCCCGACTACAAGCTGTACCTGTCACCGGTTTTTATTGAAACGGAAGCCGCCTTTAACCAACACAAATCAGAGATGATGAGGGTTGGCGATATCAAAACCTTTGATAACTTTCTTATCCCACTGCCAGCAACCATTGATCCGGCCAAATACAATACGGTCATCATCTGGTGCGAAGCTTTTGGTCAGTTTATTACTTCCGGGACCTATCAACCCTAAGCTCACCAATCACTAAATAAGCAACTAAGCCTGCTAGAAAAAACCACAGAGACACGAAAAATCTAATGCCCCCAGACCTTGATCCAAGATACTGAGGGGCTTGATACACTGTGGCTATTGTCAGCTTCTGTTATCACGTCATTATAATCTTAATGCCTCTGGAGGCCGTAACACTGTTGAGCTGATATTTATCAAAGAATACGGAAGGCCAAAAGATCATAGAACATCACCCGTCCTGCCAGTTCTGAGGCGACCAGACAGGCCACACCTGCAATGCTGCAAGCAGGTATATATTTTCTATTCACCAATGGCATTCCCAGTAATAACGCCCCCACTGCCAGCAAGGCACAACGGGCCATCGTTAAACCATTATCTGCAAGTATCGTTGTCATGCCCGGCAGACTGCCAAGAAACAGAACAAACAATGGAATACTCATAAAGGTCAACAGAGCGCTAACGGTTACACCAACCCTCATCCACTGCATTCCCGTAGAGTGCATCGCATCCAGAGTAATCACTGAGGCAAATCCGAGAACCAGACTGGTCATCATAAACTGAACAGGTGTCCATATACTGAACCAGGGATCCACTGTATGCAGGTTATAGACACGGCTCATGGTAAAAACCATGACCAGTCCTGCTATGGCAGTGGTAACCTGCAAAACCCGGTTATTGGCCAGTGGATGACGCCTTATATGCAACATGGAAACTAAAGCAGCAATGGCTCCAAACAGCGCCACCGAGACAATTTCCCAGCTCAAAGGCGACCCGTGTGCCAGACCGCCCAGAACATTGATCGCACGAAATGGCTGGCCCAGATGCAAAAGAGAGGCCATACCCGCAATGCCAAGAAGCACGATCATTACGCTATAACTTACCGTCAGCCTGCCGCCAGGTGGCTCTTTTCGAGAAAGCCCCTGTAATGCAAGAACAAAGGCCATGCCCGCTGCACCCTGCCCCAGCACCGTAAAGACGACCAAAGACAGATTTTCCATGATCATACCTCCATTGGGTTCTGCAGATTGCCGCTGGTATCACCGGTCGGGCGTGCCATACGGTTAGCCCGAATAACCAGGGATGGCGTGGTCTTCTCAGCTATGGGTAATGGCGCGATATCGGCCAGATCCCCATGTTTGCTACGCAGGTTTTCCAGGGTATCGAACTCAATAGCACGCATTGGGCAGGCTTCCACACACACAGGCTTTCGTCCCATGGGGATGCGAGCAAAACAACCATCACACTTGCTCATTACCTTTTTCTCAGCGTTGTATTGAGGGGCACCATAAGGACAGGCCATCTCACAATAACGACAGCCAACGCATATATCCTGATTCACCGCCACCAGCCCATCTTCCCCCCGTTTGTGCATAGCACCGGTGGGACAGGCAGAAACACAGGCGGGTTCTTCACAGTGGTTACAGGAAATAGAGACGTAATAGGCAAAAATATCCGGATACCACCCATCGTCCTGCCTGGCCCAACTCCCCCCTTCATATTCATAAACCCGTCGAAAATTCACACCCAGTGGCAGGTCAAAAAAATCCTTGCAGGCGATCCGGCAGGTGTTGCAACCGGTGCATTTGTTCGTATCGATAAAGAATCCGTATTGCTTGCCCATGTTCAGGCCCCCTTCTGCCAGGCTTTGACTTCAACCAGATTGGTGTGCTGAGGGTTACCCTTAGCATATGGCGATGGACGCCCCCAGTAAGTCAGAGTGTTAATACAGCCCCCCCGGTCAAGACCGATTCGATCCGGCCGGTACCAGGAACCTTCTGGCAGTGCACAAACGCCAGGCATAATACGACTTGTGACTTTCAGTGGTACAAGCAGCCTTCCTTTGTCGTTAAACACCTCAACCCTTTGTCCATGTAACAGACCACGCTGTTCTGCATCCACAGGATTCATCCACAGCTTGTCTGGCAGAGCCTCCCGGAGGATATCAACGTTATCGTAGGTCGAGTGAACCCGGGATTTCGTATGGTAGCCAATCATCTGCAGAGGGAACTGTTTCGTCAGCGGATCATCAAATCCCCGATAGCTTCGGACATATTCCGGCAGCGGTTTGATGACATCGCCTTCCGGCAGCGTCCAGGTTGCTGCCGCTTCAGCAAGAACCTGGGAGTAGATCTCGATTTTGCCCGACGGGGTTTTCAATGGATGCTTAACCGGATCTTCCCGGAAGTCCTTGAAGGCAACTGCCGCATGCCCTCTGTTCGGAAATTTGATAATCCCCAGCTCCCGGAATTCATCAAACGCTGGCAGTCCGGGAATTGCCTCACCGGCCAGAGCGTGAATATGTTTAAGCCACTCACACTCATTTCTACCCTGGGTATATTCCTTTTCAATACCCAGTCGTTTGGCCAGCTCAGTACAGATTTCATAAATATTTTTGCACTCAAACATCGGCTCAATCACCTGAGAGCAATAAATCCGGTAATCCATATTGCCCGGGTTATCTGGCACCGCGATGTCTTCACGCTCAACGGTAGACACATCCGGCAACAGAATATCGGCAAACCGTGCACTGCTGGTCATATGGTTATCAATCACCACTATCATTTCACAGCGGGTTTCGTCCTGTAGAACCTTATGGGTGTTATTAATATCTGAGTGCTGGTTACAGATGATATTGCCGGCATAATTCCAGAAGAACTTGATGGGCACCCCCAGTTGATCCTTACCACGGACGCCCGCATTGGTAGCCGTCATGTTCTCGCCATCCAGAATGGCATCCATCCAGGTGAACACCGAGATGCTGGTCTTGACCGGGTTAGCGGTGCCTGGGAAACCCGGGTAGCCACTGTCGTAGCTCGACTCAGTATGGCCGGAGTTTCCTCCCGGAATACCGACATTACCGGTCAGGGCGGCCAGCATGCCGATGGCGCGCGCACTCTGCTCACCGTTGGCCTGACGCTGCGGCCCCCAACCCTGGGTGATATGTGCCGGTTTGGCCATGGCGATTTCCCGAGCCAGCTTGGTAATGCGCTCCGCAGGAATACCGGTAATCTGCTCAGCCCACTGTGGGGTCTTTTCAAGACCATCTGGGCCTTTGCCCAGAATATACGACTTATAATCACTATTAGCTGGCACACCTTCTGGCAGGGTCTTGTGATCGTACCCCATGCAGTAAGTATCCAGAAAATGCTGGTCCACCAGATTTTCGCGGATCATCACATGGGCCATGCCGGCAATCAGAGCCGGATCCGTTCCGGGGCGGATCGGCACCCATTCATCCTCTTTCCCCAGACAGGTATCGGTATAACGGGGGTCGATAACAATCATGCGCACACTGTGTTTCTTCCGCGCCTGTTCCAGGTGATACATCACACCGCCGCCACCGGTTCGGGTTTCTGCCGGATTATGGCCAAACACAACATACAGACGGGTATTGGCAATATCAGTAATGCCGTTCGCTTTACGGTCGCCATACAGGGTTGGAAATGCGGAGCGTATCTGGGCAGTACTGTAGGTACCATAGTGATTCAGCCAGCCACCCCAAAGGTTCATCAACTGGGCAAACTGGGAGTTAGCAGGCGGGGATGATGCTGCCAGTGTCGCCCCCATAAGGCCTGTGGCACGATTGATATAAATTGCCTCGTTGCCATATTGCGCTTTGGTTCGCTTCAAGGCATCAACGATCGTATCAAAGGCCTCATCCCAGCTGATCCGTTCGAACTTTCCTTCACCCCGTTTCCCAACACGCTTCATGGGGTACTTCAGGCGATCCGGGTTATAAATACGACGCCGGCTGGAACGACCTCGCAGACAGGCTCTCACCTGGTGCTCACTGTATTTATCATCACCGGAGCTGTCCGTTTCACAACGGACAATCACACCATCCTCAACGTGATACTTGATCGGGCAGCGGCTCTGACAGTTCACCATACAGGAACTCCAGACCTCTCTGGTCTGCCTGTCTGGCATCTGCTTTTTGTCCTCTTTGGCAATGCTCTGGAACGGTAAGCCAGCCATCACAAGCCCTGCGCCACCGGCAAGGGCACTGCTTTTCAATAATGTCCGACGGCTGATTCCATCTCCACAAAAACGGTCAGAGGCCGTTTTTATTCTATGTCTGTCTTCTGCCACGCTGCTGATCCCTTCCCCAAATCCAGGAGCCTGTTGGACTTAACTCTGATCTACCGCGAAAAAGTCCGGTTAAGTCCGACAGGCCCATAACGATTCAACACCGAAAGCCATTGGTACCTTGTCACAAATACGCAAACACACGTATTTATTAACCGGGTTGTCATGGCATTTACTAAAAATAACTTTTGCGTTTAAACCGTGTTTTTTTGGGGGAGTGTATTGAATGGGCGCAAAGAAAATACCTGTTAATACGCCAATAAACACCGAAAACAGGACACGCTGCTTTCCGATCTCTCCAGAAGGATTTCTGCCTCTTGAGAATGAAATCAAAAAGAGCAACCGGAACGTGGTGCCCATGCAGGTTGACTATGCCAACGGTTATTTACTCGGCTGGCATCACCATGAACGCGTGCAGTTAATTTACCCATCAACCGGCGTTATTCACCTTCGCACTACCGACTCAATCTGGGTAGCAACACCGGAAAAAGGGGTATTGATTCCAGCAGGGACGCTTCATCAGGTTAAAATGCACGGTGTCGTGCAAATGCGCAGTCTGTTCCTGCACAGTCAGGTACTGAATCACTCTCCCGAAAGCTGTTGTTTTGTTGATATCTCACCAATGCTGAGGGAAATGCTTCGACATGCGGCCAATATACCAAAGGATTACGATGAAGCCGGACCCGATGGCCGTTTAATCAGTGTCATTATTGATCAGTTGTCTTTTGCCAATACACCAGTCATTAACCTGCCGTTACCCAGTGATCTACGGATACAGAAAATCGAGCGAGATCTTATCGAAAACCCGGCAGATAACCGAAATTTGGAAGCATTTGCTGAAGATCTTTGCATCAGTACACGAACACTGTCCCGGGCTTTCCAGCTGGATATCAACATACCGTTTCGGGACTGGCGAAATCGCCTTCGTCTCGTTGCAGCACTCAGACTGCTGGCTCTCGGAGAATCCGTGGCCACGACTGCGCTCAGTGTCGGTTTTTCCAGCGAGAGTGCATTTATCGAACGTTTCAAACAGGCGATGGGAATCACCCCAGGTCGCTATCAGCGGAAAATATAGCCTATGCACCACACCACCTGGATGCTGGATTACGCTCCCCCTTTCAACTGGCCTGCAATGCTCGGTTTCTTTCGTAACCGGGCCATTCCCGGTGTGGAGCTGGTGACTGACAATGTTTATTCAAGAACCATCACTCTGGAAGCCGTGAAGGGATGGCTGATTCTCCAGCCTGCACCGGACAGGGATGCCCTGCAATTGGATATCTTTATCAGTGAAATGGGGCTTGAAGACAAAATCGTTTCTAAAGTCCGGCAGCTGATGGATCTTGATGCTCCCATGGAAGAAATAATCCATAAGCTGTCATGCAGCCCAAAACTAACGACACTAGTCAAACAGTACGCAGGAACCCGACTGCCCGGCTGCTGGGATGTATTCGAGTTCTCTGTGCGCGCCATTCTGGGCCAGCAAATCAGCGTTAAGGCGGCGACCACTCTGGCTGGCCGTATTACCCACGCTTATGGCGAGCCCAGTGGTGACCTTTTTCCGGATGGCCTCAGCCACTTCTTCCCTTCGGCTGAAGTACTTTCTACGCAGGATTTCGAGGGAATCGGCCTGACCCGTTCACGAAAGGCAACACTGATGAACCTGGCAAAACGGGTATCCTCCGGAGCTCTGCAACTGAATGCCGACAATGGACTGGAAGACTTTGTCCATCGCCTTGTGCAGGAGCCGGGTATTGGCCCATGGACTGCCCACTATCTGGCCATGAGAGGGCTCAGCCAGCCCGATGCCTTTCCCGCCAGTGACCTTGGCATTATCAAAGGTCTGGCTGAAGGCGATGTACTGCCTAAGCCAAAACAGATTGAAACCATGGCAGAGCAGTGGCGCCCTTGGCGTGCCTATGCGGCGATCTATCTATGGCAAAGCTGAAGCCGACCATCACAACAGCATGACTACTAGGGAGTGTTACCAACTGGCCATTCAACCAGTTGGTCATACAAGCACTCAGGCAAGGCGAACGGCGCAGGACATGGTGGTTCCCTGTTCAAGGCGTTCAACACGGCATGAGTGCTTGTATGACCAACCCGAAGGGCCACCCATTATTTGCGCCATACAGCGTTGCTCACTGCTCATGTGGAACAACCATACTACGCAGCTCGCGCCTTGTCTGGCGCAAATAATGGGTGGCTGGCTGTATGCCCAGTTGGTAACACCCCCTAGCTAACCACAATGGAGAACGGAATGTACGCCGTTATTTTTGAAGTTGAAATCAAAGAAGGTTGCAAAGATGCCTATCTGGCTCTGGGGGCAAAAATGCGTGAACGCGTTGCCAGTTATGAGGGATTCATCTCTGCCGAACGATTTGCCAGTGTGGTCACCGAAGGCAAGATCTGCAGTCTCTCCTTCTGGGAAAGTGAACAGGCCATCGCTCGCTGGAAGCAGGACATGGAGCATCTGATCTGTCAGCAGCAAGGCAGGGAGCAACTGTTTAACGACTACCGCATCCGTATTGCCCATGTGGAGCGGGACTACACGATGGCAGGGACTTAAAAGCCCCAACCCAATAAATTCCTACTGAATTTGACCGCAACCACCGGAGTTTTTACGGATGCGCCTTCATTTACTGTAGAGTGAACATGAAATCCGGAGGAGCTATGGCCAGCCTGTCAAAGAATCAGCGCCGTCATGCACTGACAATCACCCAGGATCCACGCTGGGAGAAAATAATAGCGCGAGATGCATCAGCGGACACACTGTTTGTCTATGGCGTAAAAACCACAGGAATTTACTGCCGGGCAAGCAGTTGTGCACGATTGCCCAAACCGGAGAATATCGTTTTTTTCAACAGTGCCGAGGAGGCTGAAACGGCAGGCTTCCGCCCCAGCAAACGGGCAGCCAGAGATAAGTCTGATGTTCTACAGCATCACACAATGATTGCTGAGAACGCCTGCCGCTTTATCGAGCAGAGTGAGACCACACCCACTCTCGAACAACTGGCTGAACAGGCAGGTCTGAGCAGCTTCCACTTTCAACGGGTATTCAAATCGATCGTTGGCCTGAGCCCAAAAGGTTATGACACCGCCTGGCGTGCCAGAACAATCCGAGCTCAGCTCAATGAATGTAAGACAGTAACGGAGGCTATTTACACCGCAGGCCTGAGTTCCAGCAGCCGTTTTTACGAACGCTCCAGCAAAGTACTGGGTATGCGCCCCAAAGATTTCAAGACAGGTGGCAACAATATGGATATCCATTTTGCCATTGGCGAATGCTCGCTGGGCTCTATCCTGGTCGCCCAGAGTTTCAGAGGGGTTTGTGCCATTCTACTGGGTGATGATCCTGATAAGCTTGCCCGTGATCTGCAGGATATGATGCCAAAAGCAAACCTGATTGGGGGAGATGAACAGTTTGAACAAATCGTCGCCCAGGTCGTGGGTTTTATTGAAGCGCCGGAACTGGGGCTGGACCTGCCTCTGGATATTCGTGGTACCGCTTTTCAGGAACGAGTCTGGCAGGCCTTACGGGAGGTTCCGGTAGGCACAACCGTATCCTATTCCGATATTGCGGAAAAAATTGGTCAGCCCTCAGCAGTCAGGGCCGTCGCTCAGGCCTGTGGTCAGAACCGTCTGGCTGTGGCCATTCCCTGTCATCGCGTGGTGCGCAGAGATGGCAGTCTGTCTGGCTATCGCTGGGGGGTGGAACGCAAGCAGCAGCTACTCGCGCAGGAAAAACCGCATCGCCATTTATCCTAAGAAATTGAGCGCAGGAATCGGAGTTTTTTCCAATGATCCGGAACCTACAGTAGCAGGACATCAACACGAATCATAAGTGTTGATGGCTCTTGAGCACAGATAGTCTGGAACATTCGATGTCTATTTCTCTGGAAACCAAACGCACCAATTTCCGCAAGTTACATGAAGAAGGCACGCTTATACTGACCAACCCCTGGGATATAGGAGGCCTTCGTCGTTTGGAAAAACTGGGGGCCAAAGCGATCGCCACAACCAGTGCCGGCTTTTCCTGGCATTTGGGCCGTGAAGACTTCGAGGCTGCCAAAGAAGAAGTATTAGCTCACCTGACACAACTGTGTGCAGCTACAGACCTTCCGGTCAATGCCGACTTCCAGTCTGGTTTTGCAGATGACCCCGCCGATCTGGCTGAAAACGTGAAACAGGCAATAGAAACAGGAATTGCTGGCCTCTCTATTGAGGATCGTACCGGTGACCAACTCTACTCTCCTGAGCTGTCGGTAGAACGAATCAGGGCCTGTCGCCAGGCTATTGATGAAACTGGTCAGGATGTCCTGCTGGTTGCCCGCTGTGAAGGACTGCTGACAGGCACTGCCGATATGGATGAAGTAATTACCCGACTAAAGGCGTATGCCGATGCCGGTGCGGATGTGTTGTTTGCACCGGGCGTTATGGATAAAGAGCATATCAAGAGCATGGTCGATGCAGTGGCACCAAAGCCGGTAAATGTCCTGTTATTAACCGCCGATATGGAGATTGGTGCCCTGGCTTCACTGGGTGTACGCCGATTCAGTACAGGCTTTGCCCTGGCTCAATCAGCCTGGGTGGGTTTTGAAGTAGCAGCTGCGTCAGTTCTTCAACAGGGCCATCTGCCGAGTTAAATCACCGCCATCACAAGCAGATCTGCTCTATTGTCGACGTAATATTCAGCAACAAAAACCCCCGACAATAATTAACGTTACTGTCGGGGGCTTCTTAATCAACGTCGTTTTCTTTACGCAACGTTTTCAACTCAGCGTTTAAGACTTGCTGGTGAACTCAGGGTAAGCTTCCATACCACATTCAGTGAGGTCAGCACCTTCGTACTCTTCTTCTTCAGAGATACGCAGCCCCATGATCACCTTGATCACACCCCAGACAACCAGAGAAGCACCGAACACCCAGGCAAAGATGCTGCCGATACCCAGTAATTGAGCACCCAGGGTAGCGTCGCTGTTGGTCAGAGGTACAGCCAGCAGACCCCAGATACCTACAACACCGTGAACCGAGATGGCACCTACTGGATCATCGATACGCAGTTTGTCCAGCGCCAGGATAGAGAAGACCACCAGGGCTCCACCGACAGCACCGATCAGCGTTGCACCCAGGGCAGTTGGCGTCAGAGGTTCTGCAGTAATAGCTACCAGACCAGCCAGCGCACCGTTCAGGGCCATTGTCAGGTCAGCCTTGCCAAACAGCAGTCTGGCAACGATCAGGGCGGCAATAACACCACCGGCTGCGCCAGCATTGGTGTTTACAAAAATCTGTGCAACAGCGTTGGCATTTTCAACATCAGCAATCTTTAGCTGAGAGCCACCGTTGAAGCCGAACCAGCCCAGCCAGAGGATAAAGGTACCCAGAGTGGCCAGAGGCAGGTTAGCACCAGGCATGGCATTAACAGCACCGTTAGAACCGTACTTGCCTTTACGGGCACCCAGCAGCAGCACACCCGCCAGGGCAGCAGAAGCACCTGCCATGTGAACCACACCGGAACCGGCAAAGTCCTGGAAGCCAGCTTCGTTCAGGAAACCACCGCCCCACTTCCAGAAGCCCTGTACCGGATAGATGAAGCCAGTCATGAAGACCGCAAACAGCAGGAAGGCCCACAGCTTCATACGCTCAGCAACCGCACCGGAAACGATGGACATGGCCGTCGCTACGAAGACAACCTGGAAGAAGAAGTCAGAACGCAGAGAGTAGTAAGGAGCGTCATCACCACCGGCAACCACCGACTCGACGCTGTTTTCAGTGCCCAGCAACGTGCCGAACAGAGGCATGATGCCGCCTTCATTAGCGCCTGGATACATGATCTGGTAACCACAGAGCAGGTACATGGTGCAGGCAATGGCAAACAGGGCAATATTCTTGGTCAGAATTTCAACGGTGTTCTTTGAGCGCACCAGACCGGCTTCAAGCATGGCAAAGCCGGCGGCCATCCACATGACCAGTGCACCACACATCAGGAAATAAAAAGTGTCGAGCGCATACGACAGCTGAGTTATATCTTCCACGGGACCCCTCCCAGTAAAATTCACATCTTCTTATCTGTTTTATATCGCTATTACTGCTGAGCGATGTCATCAGTGGCTGCTGATGAGTAATGCCTTTGGCTGGCTATTAGATAGCGTCGACGCCAGTTTCTCCGGTACGGATTCGAATGGCCTGTTCCAGAGCCGTTACGAAAATCTTTCCGTCTCCGATTTTGCCGGTGTTGGCCGCATTGGAAACCGCTTCAATCACTTGATCCAACAGGTCGTCAGAGATTGCCACTTCAATCTTTACCTTTGGCAGAAAGTCCACAACGTACTCTGCACCGCGATACAACTCGGTATGACCTTTCTGGCGACCAAAGCCCTTGACTTCAGTCACTGTAATACCCTGAACGCCGATATCAGAAAGCGCTTCCCGCACGTCATCAAGCTTGAATGGCTTGATAATGGCTGATACTAACTTCATGCATTATTCTCCTGGCTTTACTTAATATTCATCCGGGAGGGGTGACCTGGATGCGATACAGCTTCCAAAGTCTACGCATTTCCCTTTGTGTTACAACAGCCTGTTTTATTTCAACGGCCAACAAAAGGAAGAACGAACCCTGCCAGTATTAGTTTCAGGCGATCCCACCTGACACTGATTAAATGGTTAACCCTTTTTAAGCAGTCTCTGTGCCAGTTTTCACATATCCCCATAAATGGGCATGATTGAGGGCTTCATAAGCTCAAATGAGTACCGAAACAGGCAAGCGCACCCATTTGATGCACTAAAACCTTATCCCCTCCCATAAAAGCGCACCAAAACAGTGCGACAATCAATACATTCTAAAACCACCCAAACTTGATGCTTCATCAGAGAGCAGCTAAATCTATTACTCAGAACGAAACAGCACATGCTCCATATGCACCATGCTTCCCAATAAATTTGAGGCTTCAGCCGAAGGCGTCAGAGGTATAACCATTGCCAGACAGCACAATCACCCAAAGCGACATCATCACCATTGACGTCACATCCCCCTTCGCCTCGCAGCAGCTGCTGGAAGCCTATACAACCACTGGTATTGCTTACTTCACGGGATTACCCATTGCCACAGAGGCGTTTCAGGCCAGGGTATTGGAGACAGCCCAACGTTTCTTTCTCGGGTTTACCGCAGAGCAAAAAGCAGCACTGCGCTTTGGTGTCCCAGGCTATATCCGTGGATACAGTGGGCCAGGTAGCGAACAGTATGGCGATACTGCTGACACCTATCAGGAGCATTATGTCGAGTCGCTGGATATCGTCAGTGGCATGACCATCCGCCAGTGGCCAGACCTGCTTATAGATTCCGGTTTAATGGATGAACTGGAACAATATCGCCGCGTTGCCGCACAGGCTGCCACCATTATTCTGACTCTGACTGAGAAAGCCCTTAAACTGACACCAGGATTTCTGGCTACCAAGCATGCACTAAGCCGGGGCAACAGCACGTTTCGCCTGAACCACTACCCGGCCATGATGCAAAATCAGCGTAAAGGCTCAATTCGCTTTGGTGAGCATACCGACTTTGACACCATCTCCCTGCTGCTCTTACTGGACGATGCTGGCGGCCTGCAGTTTCAAAACCCCCGAGGAGAGTGGTGTTCCCTGAAAAGAAAACCCAACACTTTATTGGTTCACGTTGCGGACATGCTGGCGCGCTGGAGCAATGAGCGTCTGGTGGCAACACCCCATCGAGTCTATGCCGAAGACCAGGATGACCTTTGGCCAGAGCGCTATACCATGATCTTTTTTGCCGCTCCGCCCTCCAACACCTGGGTCGATTCCAAAGATTTGTTCCCAGATGAGCCCAATAAATACCCGCCAGTCAGTGCCGGAGATTACCTGAAACAGCGTCTGGAACAGATTTACGGAAGCAGCTATCGGGAAAAAATCGGCTAGTTCTATCAAGGCCCGGGTTGAGGTATCCTTCCTCTTTCTGACCACCAGCCCAGCGATAACCATGATCGATAAAGCCGCCTTAATTAATAATATTGCCGCCAAAGCCGGAGAATTTTTTAACGGTGACAAAAGCCAGACCCGGGAAGATATCGAAAAAAATATCAAGGCCTTGGTCGGCAGTGCGCTGTCAAAACTCGAGTTGGTCACCCGTGATGAGTTTGATACTCAGGTTGCTGTTCTAAGGCACACCCGTGAGCGCCTTGAAGCGCTGGAAAAAGAGATGAAAAAGCTTAAGTCAAAAGACGAAGAGCAGGAAGACAAAGAGCGGGAAGAAAACCATAAAGAAGACGAGGAAAATTCTGCTAACTGATTTTTCACACTTCACCTTGCATCTGCAGTTTCAGGTAGGTGAATACTGACACAGCGATACCCTCATAACCCAGAGGGCGTTACCAACTAGCCATCCGAACAGTTGATAATGCCCCTTGGTATCTTTCGTTAATTAAAACAAAGTACCTTCAGCACTGGACAGGTTTACGCTCGAGCAAATCTGTGCACCTGTGCTTGCATGCATACCCAGCCTTCTAAAGACCTATACTGCCCGAATATCATCGCTCTGCCTCGAACAATAATCCGGCATAAAGAACTGAAGGACAGACGGTATTTACATAAAATCTGATGTGGCTACGTCGAAAAGATGACCCTTATTGGGTTTCGGGAAATAAGCATACCTAATGCGTACCAGTATCAATACTATAATAAGAAAAGGACAACAATATGAACATCAAGAACCATAAAGAAGCAGAGCATTTAGTCATCACACTGTGGAAACTCAACTTCCGCATCTCTGAGATTATGTATTTAGCTCAACTGAACTGCAAACAAGTCCTCGACATAGTTAGAGGCGGTAAGAAATGATTTGTTTTAACAACTGTCAGGGGTTTACCAAAGAGCAGAATTACGGGGCAGATTACTCAATATGGGCAACCGATTATTTTAAGTATCGTCATAAAATTCGTAAAGGCGCCGCGGCGGTCATCATCGATAAACTCGAAGATGGAACTTACTCCAAAAAAGTGATTAAGATTACTGAGTTCGGTCAAGCCGTTGATCCTGAAACAAAACGTGAAGTAGTAACAATAGATGGGGATTTACACTCACAAGGAATTTACACCAAAGCAGAATTAAGCCTCGACAAAATGACATCAAGGATGTTTGACAAAAATGGCAATTTCCTGAGAAAAAGTGTGATTTAACAATCAAGAAAGCATGAAAAAAACAATTGTAAAAATTATGCGAGTCTATCTGGCGAGTGATCACTCATAACGTATCTTACGGCTTTCAACTCTGACAGACACAAACTTACGCAGCGACTCTTAAATAAACTGCTATCTTAGATCGTTTAACGTTGTTTAATCGGTCAATAATAAAAATGCCTTCAACACTGGCGCAGGTCTACACTCGGGCAAATCAGGGCATCCGTGCACCTGCGGTTTCAGTGGAAGTTCATCTTTCTCAGGGCTTACCCTGTTTAAATATTGTAGGCCTACCTGAAGCCGCTGTAAGGGAGAGCAAGGATCGCGTACGAAGTGCCTTGATCAACAGCGGTTTTGACTTCCCTGATGGCCGAATTACGGTAAATCTTGCACCCGCAGACCTTCCAAAAGAAGGCGGCCGCTTTGATCTGCCCATTGCGCTGGGCATTCTGGTAGCTTCAGGACAGCTGCCGGGTGAGGTTCTGGAGAATAAAGAGTTCCTTGGTGAACTCGCACTTTCCGGTCACCTTCGCCCCGTCCGAGCCGTTCTTCCGGCTTCATTAGCCTGCAAAGAAACTAACAGGGCATTGATCCTTCCTGAGCAGAATGCGTCTGTTGCCGCCATGGTCAGCAGTGTCACGATTATTGGCACCCAAAACCTCACCGAAGTTTGCGCTTACCTGCGAGAGAAGATTCATATTGAGCCCGCAAAAGCAGACCAAAACGGTTGTAAAACACATTACCCAGATCTTTCCGAGGTTCGAGGCCAGGAGCAAGCCAAGCGAGCGTTGTTGATTGCCGCAGCAGGCTCTCATCACCTGCTGCTTTTTGGTCCACCCGGTACCGGAAAAACCATGCTGGCCAGCCGTCTTCCCGGGCTGCTTCCACCACTGACAGAATCCGAAGCACTTGATGTGGCCGCTATACACTCACTGACATCCAGCGCTATGGACACTGTCTGGCAGCGCCCTTTTCGCACACCTCATCACTCCTCTTCATCCGTCTCTCTGGTGGGCGGTGGCAGCATACCTCAACCGGGCGAAATCTCTTTTGCGCACCATGGAGTGTTATTTCTGGATGAAATGCCTGAATTTGCCCGTACGGCTCTGGAAATGCTGAGAGAGCCTCTGGAAAATGGTGAGGTGGTCATCACCCGGGCTAAAGGCCAGGAATGTTTTCCTGCCCGATTCCAGCTGGTTGGCGCAATGAACCCCTGCCCCTGTGGCTACCTGGGAGACAGTCAGCGCAACTGCCGGTGCTCACCTGATCAGGTCAGACGCTACCGAAACAAATTATCCGGGCCACTGCTGGATCGTATAGACCTTCAGATTGAGGTGCCATCCCAGACAATTCAAACGATTATGGAGCCTGCTGTTCAGAACAACGATTCCGAAGAAACCAGTTCAGAAAAGCTGAGAGACCTTGTGATCAAAGCCCGGAAAAAACAACTGGCAAGGCAGGAAAAAATCAATTGCCAACTGTCATCCAGAGAGCTGTTTGAAGTCTGCGCACTGGGTGAAAAGGAGAAAGGGCTGATAGCCAGAGCATCCGAGCACCTGCAAATCTCAACCCGCGGGCTGCATCGAATTTTGCGAGTTGCCAGAACCATTGCCGACCTTGCAGGCAGCCCTGAGGTGCTAAGCCCACACCTTGGAGAAGCCATGCAGTATCGGCAACTGGATCGCCAGTCCGTTCAATAAGCCTACTTCTGAATATTCGTTTTGATAACCAACTGTTTAAAAGCAATCGAGTTATGATCCGTCTCATCCCTCTCAGGTTCATAAGCCAGTTCGGCATCCGGAAAACGGGCAAACAGTTCGCTTAACGAAAGGAACAACTGTCGTTTTGCCAGTGCAGCACCAATACAGAAGCGCGGTCCATAACCAAAAAGCACATCCTTATCGTGGCTCCGGTTCATATTGAATTTTTCAGGCTCTGTATAATATTGCGGATCATAGTCCTTTAGATGGGGCATCAATAACACCATCTGCCCCTTACGAACCTTCTGTCCAAGAAGTTCCATATCCTCAGGCGCATAACGGGCAAAACCCATTTTGGAATTGGCCGACCAGCGCATCATTTCCGTAAATGCCTTGCCAAACGCTTCCGGGCTTTCCAGTGCCTCAGCGATCTGGTCGCGGTTTTTCAGCAGGGAATAAACACTCCACTGCTGGGCTATCAGCGTGGTATCTGCACCCGCTCCAATAAGGGCCAACACCATCGTAATGATGTCCCATTCACGAAACTGCTCGTTTTCTTTTTCCACCTGGATAAGCGCACTGAGAAAGTCATCCTGTCGGGGCATCAAACGACGCTCGGCAATCACCTCCTGGATAATATCAATGGCCCGATTACTGTCTTCCCGCGCTTTCTGCCGGCGCTCTTCCGATATGGTCGGATTCCAGGCTTCGGTAAAACTGGTCACTACCGGTTTAAAATCATCCCAGTACTTTTCCGGTATCCCGACAATTCGGGTAATGGAGATAAAGGGGATATGAGCGGCAACCTTTTCGATATAGTCAAAGCTGTCCGGTGTTCCCAGCTCATCAAACAGCGCTTTGATATCCGGCTCAATCCGCATGCTGATCGCTTCCACAACATTTCGGGAAAATGCTGGAGACGACACTTTACGAACCAGCCGGTGATGATCTTTATCGGCCACCAGGCTATGACCAATCAATGCACGTTCGAAGTTTGTCCACTCACTTTCTGGAGGACGGGGTGGCGCATACTCCCAGTCATAAAAGTCAGATGACAGGTATTCTGTACGCCAGCAGTCCATGATGTCTTTAATGCCAGTCATAATCCAGGCCTGCCAGAGCGGATACCAGACCAAAGGACCCCGTTTTACCAGCTCATGCCATTGAGGCACCGGGTCTTCACAATATTCAAGGGAGTGAGGGTTATAAACCGTTTCAATCGGAGGTAAAGCTTCTTTTTTTATAGAGTATTGAGCTTCGCCTTGATCATGCTCGATGGTCCCCATAATGATGGTGCCTCATTTTTTATTATTTGTTATGGAGGTATTAGGCCGTTATTTACGACATTATGATTCATATCTAACGATTACCGTTGTACAAACTTATACGCCCGTGTATTTTTTTAATCAAGTGTCATTTTCTGCCTGACAGAAATTCCAGTACACCTATTACTGAAAAGCAATGGAGCATAATAACAATGAAAAATTTCCAGGATAAAGTAGCCGTTATCACCGGTGGAGCCAGTGGTGTTGGCAGAGCATTGGCATTTGAACTTGCCCGTGAAGGTGCCAGGGTGGTTATTTCTGATATCGAAGTGTCCGCACTGGAGCAAACCATTGCCGACATCAAGGCTGAAGGTCTGGAATGTGCCGGGCAAATCGCCGATGTGACCAATGGTGACTCGATGAAAGCTCTGGCAGCATCCATTACAGAGCAGCTTGGAGCAATACACCTGGTATTTGCCAATGCCGGAGTGGGTACCGGTGAAGGCGGCATGATGTGGGAGTATGACCTGAATGACTGGGAGTGGGGTTTTCGGGTGAATACCTGGGGCCTTATCCACACCATCAATGCCTTTATCCCCAAACTGGTTGAGCAGAATGAAGAAGCACATTTTGTCGTCACCGGATCAGGCAACGGTGCCTTTCTGATGATGCCAAACACCCCCATCTATACAGCCACTAAAGCCGCTGTTCAGGCCATCACAGAGAATCTTCACTATCAGCTTCAGATGAGCCAGTCCCCGGTCAAAGTGAACGCCCTTTTTCCCGGACCTCATGTGGTTAACAGTGGTATTTTTAATTCAGAACGTAATCGCCCTTCCGATCTGCCTGCAAACCCTGAAAAGCCGGGCTCTGGTATTTCATCACTAGACGATATGAAAGCCATTATGGCTCAGTATCAGCGGGAACTGAAAACCACAGAGCCTGAGGAAGTTGCGGCCTTTGCACTACAGGAACTGCGCAAAGACACTTTCTGGATTACACCGATGAGTAAAAAATCGGAAGAAGCATTCAAATCAAGAGTGAACAGCATCCTGAAAAGAACAACACCTTTGGTTCCGGATGTACTGTAAACCCTATTAACTGGAGCCTGCTGAACCTGGCGCATAGCGTAAAAAGTTCAGCAGGCTCCCAGAACTATGGTTCACATCTAACCATAGCTAATGCACCGGTTTTCACCTGCTTACCCCAAACTAAAAATGTCGGTTATCAATCAAAGTTGTTGATTTGATACATTCCGATTTTTTTGACTTCCACGACAGGCTGATTTTTTCTTTGAAAGAAAAAACTATAGTTTAGTAAACTCGGAATCCTTGTTACTAACGACATTGACATCCTCTGGTTCATACGCTGGATTATCAAAGCCTTCTGGTGCTATATCTGTAGTTGGATAAACTACCTTTTTCACTAAATCCAAATCGACTTCTTCACTTGGTTTCCAAGGGTTATGCCAATTACCCTTACCCCTGCAACATTCAAGAAATTTTTGATAGTTACAAAAATAATTTTCTTTATAGCAAACCATCTCAAATGGTTCATCAAATGAGATGGAGCACTCTTTTGCATGCTCAAAATCCCTATCCGAATTCAGCACATACTCCTGAAGGTCTGCATATGGTTTTACCTTAGACTCAAACTCAGCGGCTCGACATAACTCCTCTTGCTTCTTTAACTCCACCTCTCCAGGCCCAAAAATATTTTCAACCGTAATATCAGCAACAGATGAAATTACCGAAATCCGACATATAGCGAAGTTTAATATTTCTTGATGCTCATCATCTGAAAGCGGATTCAATGTATCTACATGCTGTTTAAATACATTAAAAAGTTTTTCAGCTCTAGCTACTTCTTCCAATTGTCGATTTTCACCACGCAAAGACCTACGCCCCACTGCTATAAGCTCTGACCTATCAGATTCTGGTAAATAACGGTTGCAGCAAACGAGCTTCCGAACTGAACGTAAAAAGCTTGAACAGCATGTTTCATCACTGACATGATCAGGAGCTACAGAAAGGCCAGTTCCACTTACAGGCGAAGAGACAGAAGGGGAAGCAGCCTGAACATCTGACACAGAGATTATTCCTCCTAGAACGGTTTTACCTTTATTTGGTTAGACAACCTATTCAACTGATTTATCCTTCTCCTTATAAATAAAAAACCGTGCCCACGATAAACGTAGACACGGCTGCAAAGACAATCATTTGCTGCTCTTAAGCTGAGCAGTTATTCAGCATCAGGCCAGTGCCATTTCACCGACTTCTGGAGCCTGACCACTCTTCATCAGTTCATTCATCTCTGTTTTGATCTGGTCAGAGCGTGGGCCAAAGATAGCCTGCATATTCTGACCAACGACCAGCACGGCAGTTGCACCCAGTGCCTTGATGGCTTCAACATCCACATTCTCAGGCTTGTCGACGGTTACACGCAGGCGAGTGATACAGGCATCAATGCTCTTGATATTGCTCTGGCCACCAAAAGCAACAAACAGTTTTCTGGCCAGTTCACTGCCAACTTCTGAGGTATTCGCAGCTTCTGCTTCCTGCTCACGACCGGGTGTACGCAGGTTGAACATTTTGATCGCGAAAGTGAATACGGTGTAATACAGCACCGCGTAAGCCAGACCCCACACCAGAATCATTGCTGGCTTGGTACCGATGCTAAAGGACAGCGCATAGTCAATCAGACCGTGGGAGAACGAACCGCCCATCTTGATTTCGAAGAAATTGGTGATCACGAATGCGATACCTGCCAGCAGTGCGTGAATTCCGTAGAGAATTGGCGCAACAAACAGGAAGGAGAACTCGATGGGCTCGGTAATACCGGTCAGAAAAGAAGTCAGAGCCGCAGACATCATAATACCGCCCACCACTTTCTGGTTTTCGGTTTTCGCACTGCGCCACATGGCAATCGCCGCCGCTGGCAGACCAAACATTTTGAACAGGAAGCCACCCGCCAGGAAGCCTGCAGTTGGGTCACCGGCAAAGAAACGCGGAATATCACCATTCACCACAACGCCAGAGGCCGTCACGAACTCACCCATCTGAGACTGGAAAGGAACGTTCCAGATATGATGCAGACCAAAAGGAATCAGCAGTCGCTCAACAAAGCCGTAAACAAAGCCCATGGTCGTTGGGTTACCTTCTACGGCATAGTTACCAAACGCATCAATGGCATTACCAATGGGTGGCCAGATAAAACTGAGGGCCACACCCATGACGATGGCGGCAAAAGCCGTGATGATTGGTACAAAGCGCTTACCCGCAAAAAAGCCCAGGTACTCAGGCAGCTGGATTTTATAGAAGCGATTGAACATCACCGATGCCAGAATACCCACCAAAATGCCACCAAATACACCAGTATCAATAGACGCAATACCCATGATGGTTTTGGTTTCGATACCCAGCGTGTTGGCCATAACCCCCATGGTCGCCAGCAGTACGACATAGCCAACAATTGCTGCCAGAGAAGAAACGCCATCATTATCCGTCAGGCTGAGTACAACGCCGATAGCAAACAACAGAGGCAGGTTACCAAAAACAGCGCCGCCCGCCTGAGCCATGATATGATTCAGCAGTTCAGGAATGATTGAAAAGTTTGCGCTACCTACCCCCAGAAGGATGCCGGCAGCGGGCAGAATTGCCACGGGCAGCATCAGCGAGCGCCCGATTTTCTGTAGAAGGGAGAATGCTTTTTGCACCTGTTAACCTCAAGTAACCGTTCTTGTAAAAAAGGGTATATAAACGTTGCCAAGTCAGTTTTTGTACTCTTACCGGTACTAACTGCTCATGATGTAGAAAAAGAAGGTTCTATAAATTTGGGTGCGCGATTCTTATACAATTGTGCATTTTATGAACTGATCTAGATCAAAAAATGACAAATTTTCTGTTATTTTAAGACATCATTTTATTATTCTTTTATAACAAGTTGAGCACATTCGAGCACCATGCCAACACCAGTAAAAACAGTCAGAAAAAAAGTAGTCCGTCAGTCCAGAGAGGCCAGGGTACGGGATATTCTTCACGCTGCCCGGGAAGTCTTTGAGGCCAGGGGCTATGAAAAAGCGACAGTGGCTGAGATTGCCAGCAGGGTAGGCATCGTTGAGGGTACGGTATTCAGCTATTTCCCCTCCAAACGGGTTTTAGTCCTGAAAGTGATGGAACAATTTTACCATCAAATAACACAGCAGATTGAAGAAGGCATTCAGGGCGTTAATGGCACCCGAGAGCGCTTTTACTTCGTCATCTGGAATCATCTCAACATTATGACGCAAAACCGTGCACTTTGCGGAGTGATACTGAATGAGTCCAGAGGAGTTGATCACGAGCTATCTCAACAGGTGAGGGCACTGAACAGACGCTACACCGAAGTCGTTACCAATATAACAAAAGAAGGAATTGCCTTGGGCGAGCTCAAGCAAGATGTGAGCATCACTCTGGTTCGTAATACTCTGTTTGGTACACTTGAACACTACCTGTGGGGTATATACTTGGACTCACAAGATAGTGAGACACCTCAGCTCGATATTCGCCAAATATCACAGCAGATTACCCAGCTTATTTTTGACGGTATTTCAAATACCAATCCGAGACTGAAAGACAACGCTGTCAAAAACGAAGTGAGTGAATTAATTCAGAAACTAAATACGCTCTTGTAACAGATACTATTAATAAAGTATTAAACACAATGGATAAAATTAATGACACGATGAATTGGTGTGCTCGCCAGGCTTACCTTCAACAGAATCTGAAACACTCTGAATAAACTGGCAAAGATGATCCATACGGGCAACAAAAGTATCGAGATGCTTCTGAGTTCTTTCTGTACATTCAAGGTGCCGCTCCATATGAGCCTGCTGTTTACAGAATAGTTCAACAATATCTCGAAACTGGCTAAGCACATGAGATTGAAAAGCCTCAAACTCTTCTTTCTTGATGTATTCCTGCATTGCTTTTCTCGCTTTTCCAATCCAAACAGCCTATAGCTGAACCTTTGCAGATGAAAGCAGCACTCATTGATCCGGAAAGAAGAAGGATAAACGCAGCGTTGGTTTCATTTAAGTACTCTTCTATTAGAGTAAAAATAGACCCAGATTGGCTCTTGGCAAGCAAGTCATAAGCGTAACATCTTCCTTTTTCAGCGGTTAGATCAACATTGCAAATGAATAAATGACCAGACAGTTTTTCACCTAGGAAGGTTTAAAATAATCTGGCTTTTTATAAGGCCACAATTCCCCCCATAAACGACCTCCGCCATCTAAAGTCATCACCTCCCCCGTCATAAATTGTGAAGCGTCACCACCAAGATAGGCACAAGCCTGCGCAATATCCCAGGCAGAACCAAAACGTTGCATTGGATTTGAGCGGGGAAATTCGTTTACAGCCTCCTGTGGATAAACTTTCATTCCTTCACTGGCAATAATACCCGGAGCAATACAGTTAATACGAATACCATATTGAGCCCACTCTACCGCTACCGTTTTCGAAGCGTAAATAACACCGGCACGAGCCGCACAGGTATGGGCAATATCAGGCATTCCCCGATCAATCACAGTAACAATATTGATAATATTTCCTGGCTCTTTTGCATCTCGCCAGCGCTGGGCAGCCGCCTGCATCATAAACCAGGTACCGTTCAGATTATTATCAATAACAGCCCGCCAGCCATTGGGGGAGAAATCAATGGCTGGCTGGGGGAACTGACCACCCGCATTGTTAATCAAAACATCCAGCCCCCCCAGTTCATCCATGATTTCATCAAAGAAAGTCTGGACCTTTTCGGGGTCTCGTATATCTAATGTTTTGCAACCGACATCAAGTCCCATTTCCTGCATCGGCTTAATGGCGGCCATTAGCTTTTCATAGCTACGACCGCAAATCAGAACTTTAGCCCCCAAACGAGCCAGTAACCAGGCAGCAGCCTTGCCTATACCACTGCCACCGCCACTGATTAATACCCGTTTGCCTGAAAAGCTGTCTGAAGCAAATACGGTATCAAGTTCTGCCAGCTGTTTATCCGATAACCCGCAGGTTTCTTTATCTATTATCATCCTGTTTACTTCAGCAGCTCACCAGCAATAATCATTTTACGGACTTCTGTAGTACCGGCACCAATCTCAAGCAACTTGGTTGAGCGGAACAGACGATTGATTTCCGATTCCCAGATATACCCGGTGCCACCATGAACCTGTACTGCATTGTCCAGCACCTTGTTAGACATATCCGCACAGTACATTACTGAAGCGGCGGTACGGGCATGAATCTCTCCGCGCCCTGCCTGAGTTTCATCCACTTCAGACACTTCTGCCAGCACTTTCCAGCAGAAGGTTTTCATGGTTTCTACCCAGACATACATGTCAGCAATGCGCGCCTGAACCATCTGAAAGCTGGCAATGGGCTTACCAAACTGCTGACGTGTACCGGCATAATCAATGGAAAGGTCCAACGCACGCTCAGCAATCCCGGTATTAATCGGGGCAATCATGGAACGCTCAAAATCCAGCCCACTCATAACCACCTGATGCCCCTGGTGCTCTTTACCCACAATATTTTTGACAGGAACCCGAAGGTCTTCAAATACAAGCTCGGCCGTCTGACTGCCTCGAAAGCCCATTTTGTCCAGCTTCTGAGCCACTTTAAAGCCAGGCCAACTGGTTTCAACCACAAAAGCAGTAATACCTTTTGAGCCTTTACCGGGTTCGGTTTTGGCATACACCAGACAAACATCGGCTACCGGACCATTGGTAATGTAGATTTTGGAACCATTAAGAACATACTCATCGCCATCACGAATCGCTTTGGTTCTCATAGAACCCAGCGCATCCGAACCCGCTCCTGGTTCAGTCAGCCCCAGGCAACCAATCCACTCTCCGGAACAGAGTTTTGGCAGGTATTGTTCCCTCAGATATTCACTGCCATTGTTGTATATATTGTTAGCACACAGGTTATCGTGAGCTACCCAGCTCAACGCTAGGGCATGGTTCCAGCGGGAGAACCCCTGAAGGATCAGTCCCGCTTCCAGCATCGACATGCCAGCACCGCCATATTCCTCGGGAATGGTCACCCCCAGAAAGCCCAATTCACCGAACTGCTTGAAGACATCCTGAGGCCACCATTCTTCGTTATCCATTCTGGCTGCATAGGGAAAAAGCTGTTCACGACCAAACCGGTCAGCATGGTCCAGCAGGCTTTGTTGCTCTGTAGTAAGGTTAAACTGGCTGGCAGTCATGATTGATATCCTTTTCTTATTTTTATTGGTTAACCACAGAAATAACCAAGAGCACAAAAAAGCTTATTCTTTCTCTGTGTACTTTGTGCCTCTGTGGTTCAAATATGTCTTTCAAACAATCAGAGGCGCAAAACACCGTATCGAGCATCACCTATCGGTGCATTTAAAGATGCACTGATGGAAATACCCAGAGCATTCCGAGTATCTACCGGATCAATGATTCCATCATCCCAGATTTCAGAAGACGTATAATAAGCACTGGTCTGGTTTTCAAAATTCCCCAGCACTTCATTTCGAATCTCTGCCAGTTCTTTTTCATCAGGCTCAATACCCTGACGCTTTAGTTGTGCAAGCTTAATAGTCACCAGAGTGTTAGCAGCCTGATCAGAGCCCATGACTGAAATCTGACTATTAGGCCAGCTAAACAGTGTTCTAGCATCAAAAGCCCTGCCACACATACCATAATTGCCTGCGCCAAAAGAACCATTGGTCATGATGGTAAATTTGGGTACTTCTGAGCAGGCCTGCACCATAATCATCTTGGCACCATCCTTGGTAATTCCGCGCTGCTCATACTCTTTACCCACCATAAAGCCAGTAATGTTCTGGAGAAAAACTAGCGGGGTTTTATTCTGATTACAGAGTTCCATAAAATGAGCAGCTTTCAGAGAACTGTCGTTAAACAACACGCCGTTATTCCCCAGAATACCAACCTTATAGCCCCAGATATTGGCAAACCCACAAATCATAGTTTCACCATAGTCCGGCTGATATTCTGAAAAACGACTGCCATCCACCAGCCGGGCAATCACTTCCCTGACATCAAATGGCTTGCGGATATCATCGGGAATAATTCCATAGAGCTCTTCCGGGTCATACCAGGGGTCTTCCGGAGTCTCTCTTTGAATCTGAGTTTTAGGCTTTTGCTCCCACTGCGCAACAATTTCCCGGCCAATAGCAATCGCTTCCCGCTCATTTTTGGCAAAGTAATCACAGGTTCCTGATACCGAGGTATGCATACGAGCGCCACCCAACTCATCCACACTCACCTCTTCACCCGTTGCCGCTTTGACCAGTGGTGGCCCCCCCAGAAAAACAGCACCGGTCCCTTCAACAATGACTGAGTAATCCGAAAGCGCAGGAATATAAGCGCCACCTGCCGTACAATTACCGAAGACCAGTGACAACTGCTTACACCCCATTTTGGAAAGCTGCGTCTGGTTCCTGAAAATTCGACCGGCCATGTACTTATCACCAAACAGTTCTGACTGCAGAGGCAGAAAGCCCCCCGCACTGTCGCACATATGGATCACCGGCAAATGGTTTTCAATGGCAATATCCAGGGCACGGATAATTTTTTTCACCGACAGAGGATACCATGCTCCGCCTTTAACCGAGCTGTCGCTGGCATTAATCACCACTTCACGACCACCCACAATACCAATACCGGTGATACAGCTGGCAGATGGTGCACTGCCATCATAAGCCATACTGCCAGCAAGAGAAGAAAACTCCAGAAAAGGAGTGCCAGGGTCCAGCAGTAACTCAAGCCTTTCCCTCGGCATCATCTTGTTTTGCTTCTGTAATCGATCAATATCACGCTGTGGACGTTTAAATCGGGCTTCTTCCTGTTTCTGCTGAAAACCGGACACCAACTTTCTGTTATGGGCCCGGTACTTCTGAAATTCTTCGGAGTGGGTGTTCAATCTGGATTCAATTCTTCTCATTATTCGCCCCCTTTTCTCCCAGACTCTAGCGATTCATCGTGTGGACGGATGTTGACGAGTTGTGCGCCTTTATCAAAACTGGCGCCAACACCATCAACCCCGAGCAAGAGAACGGTTCCCGAAAGGCTTGCTTTAACCTCCATTTGCAGCTTCATGCTTTCAATCAGCATCAGTAACTGACCTTCCTCAACCTGATCACCTTCCTTTACACTGATGTCCAGCACAACACCGGGCATTGGCGCTTTTACCAATCCGGACTCAGCCTGATCTGAGGCGCCTCCCGCGTCAGAAAACTCATCAACAATATCAACCTGCCAGACCTTGCCATCCATATGTACATGAAGGGTCTGATCATCCTGAACCGCGTAGATGTGCCGTACAACTCCATTGACTGTCAGCTCACCGTGACAATGATCGAGCCAGCGAATACCGGCATTGACCTGATGACTTCCTCCCTGATCGCTGGCAATTTCGATGAGTCTGGTTGCTGAATGCTTAAGCGGTGACACAGTAAATTGCGTTTCAGAAAATCGATATTTTGGCTGCATTAGTTTCTCCAGTAACCAATTGCACCGTAAGGCTGAGGTGTTGCCTTTTCCAATATCTGAACCTTTCGATCAGACAACAGCGCTGCTGTTAGCAGAGCATCCAGCTGATCCCGATCAGGAATACTGGCAACAAGATCACCGACATAGCGTTCAACAAAGGCCGTATCAAACTCCCCTGAACTAAATGCCGGATGCTCAAGAATCCGGATCAGGTATTCGTTATTGGTGTCTATGCCCAGCAGCACCAATTCACGAAGTGCCTTAATCATTCGCGTAATAGCCTCTTCCCTGCTGCTGGCGTGAATAACCAGCTTGGCCAGCATTGGGTCAAAGGCGGTTGTTATGTCCTGCCCCTGATATAAGCCACTGTCAAAACGGACACCCTCGCCAGACGGTGCTTTTAAATGAAGAACCTTGCCTGTAGCTGGCATAAAACGATTAAAGGCATCTTCCGCACAGAGGCGACACTCAATAGCATGCCCTGAAGGTGTTAAATTATTCTGGTTAACGGATATAGAGTGACCAGCAGCAACACGAATCTGTTCTGCCACGAGATCAACGCCATAAACCATCTCTGTAACCGGGTGCTCTACCTGAATTCGGGTATTCATTTCCAGAAAGAAATACTCCCCCTCAGGCGTATAAAGAAATTCAACCGTACCGGCACTGGTGTAATGGGCAGCTCTGGCAATGGCAACCGCAGCCTGACAAATTGACTCCCGCTGTTTATTCCCTGCTGCGCCCGCAAACACCGGTGAAGGTGACTCTTCAATAATTTTTTGAAAACGCCGTTGAATAGAGCACTCCCGCTCTCCCAGATGAATCACCTGCTGACTATCACCCAGCACCTGAACTTCAATATGGCGGGCACTGGGAAAGTAACGCTCGACATATACACGATCATCGCCAAAGTATTTTTCAGCTTCGGAACGGGCCACACGAAGCGTACTCTCCAGCTCTTCACGGGTATTAACGATGCTCATCCCTTTCCCGCCACCACCGGCCGATGCCTTAACTACCAGAGGGAAACCAAGATCAGTAACAGCCTGCATAAAACCTGGATCACCGGCAGCCAGAGTAATCGAGGGAGGGACTGGAACCCCCTGTCTGGCCACAAAGTCCCGTGAAGTGATTTTATCCCCCATCAGCTCAATCACTTCCGGTGACGGACCTATAAACTGAATACCTCGCTCTTCCAGAGCGCGGGCAAACCCGGCATTTTCCGAAAGAAAGCCATAACAGGGATGAACCGCATCCACTCCTCTTTGTTCACAGATAGTAATGATCTGTTCAATATCAAGATGGGCACCACTGGGACTACCACCGAAAATTTCTACCGCTTCATCAGCCATCTGAACGACGGGAGACTTACGATCAATGTGATGATAAATCGCTACAGAAGGGATACTTAGTGACTGAAGTGCTTTGAGAACACGCAGAGCAATCTCTCCACGGTTGGCTATAAGCACTTTTTTGAATAGTGGTTCGGTATCTGGCTTATCAGAATTTCTGGCTGTCATGGCTACTTTCTTATTATTTCTGTCGACAGAGTCATCTTGGAAAACAATAATGAGTAAGACTCAATAAAAAAACAACCACTATTTTCACCGTTTCAAACTTGGCTTTTCTAAAAGATAAAAACGTCATATTTTTATAATTATCGACAGCTATTGACGAGAACTCATCTTATACGCTTATAATTGAGCTGAACTCAAAATAATAAAAATATGGAAATAATCGTTGGTGAATAGCATGGAGCAGACAGCTGCTGGTGATCTGCTTTGGACCCCATCCAAAGACAGAGTGGCAAATGCAGGGCTTACCGAGTTTATTCAATGGCTCAATCATAACTACGGACTGGAGATAGAAAGCTATCAACAGCTCTGGCAATGGTCAGTCAACGATGTTGGCCGATTCTGGCAAGCCATCGGTAGGTGCTATAACGTCTCTTCACTCGACTCTCGAACTGACAAAAGCCAATATCAGTCTCCCCTGTCTAACTCCTCTATGCCTGGCAGTCGATGGTTTCAGGGCACCAGACTAAACATGGCTGAATACCTGTTATCCAGGGGAGAGCTGGGGCCACTTACCCGAACCGCTATTTTTGCCGAATCCGAATGCTTTGAACCAAGAGAGATAAACTGGATTGAACTGAGAGATCAGGTCTGCAAGCTGGCGACGTCATTAAGAAATATGGGAATCCAACCCGGTGACAGGGTTGTGGCTTATATGCCCATCTCAATCGAATCCATCGTTGCCTTGTTTGCCTGTATCAGTGTTGGCGCCATCTGGTCCAGCTGTTCGCCAGACTTTGGCGCAAAAAGTGTCCTGGAGCGTTTCAGCCAGATCAACCCGAAACTGTTGATCACCATGACCGGTTATCAATACAACGGTAAAGCCTTTGACCGCTCTTCAGAAGTCGATCAGATTATTGCTGCGTTACCGGATCTGAAACAGGTGATTCATCTGCCCTGGCAGGATCATAACAATCCAAAGCCACCGAAATCCCAATCTCACATTCAGATCACCAGCTGGCAATCCGCCCTTAATAATAAGGCCAGCTATCAGAGCTTTGAATTTGAACAGGTCCCCTTTGAACACCCTCTGTGGATTATGTACACCTCCGGTACCACAGGCATGCCAAAAGGTATCGTACACAGCCAGGGCGGGGTTCTGCTGGAACTGATTAAGTTTGCCTGGCTGCACGACAACCTGACACCGGAGTCGGTAAAGTTTTTCTTTACCACCACCGGCTGGGCCATGTTCAACATGCTGATTGGTGGCTTTGCCAGCGGCAGCGCTCTAGTGGTGTACGACGGCTGCCCAACCTGGCCCTCAGCAGACCGGCTCTGGGATATGACCGAGCGGTTTGGTATAACCTATTTCGGCATCAGTCCAACGTATATCAACAACCTGATCAAACTGGGGTATTCCCCCAAAGGCCAGTATGGCCTGGGCAAAGTTGACACCATCGCCATGGGTGGCTCGCCGGTTTCACCAGAAAACTTTGCCTGGTTCTATCAACACCTTCATAAGGATCTTCATATTGTATCCATGAGTGGCGGCACGGATGTTGCCACCGCTTTTGTTGGCGGCGTTCCGACTGAGCCGGTTTATGCCGGTGAAATTCAGGCCCCCTGCCTGGGCGTCGACGCCTGTGCCTGGAATGAGAACGGAAAACAGATCATTAATGAGTATGGCGAGCTGGTTATTAAACAACCCATGCCATCCATGCCTCTTTATTTCTGGAATGACACCGATAATGTGCGTTACCTGGATAGCTATTTTGCCCCATGGCCCAATGTATGGCGCCAGGGAGATCAGATTATTTTCAATCAACACAGTGGCAGCTATATTTCCGGTCGCAGCGATTCAACACTTAACCGCCATGGCATTCGGATTGGCACTTCGGAAATTTATCGAAATGTTGAAAGTATCGAGGGCATTAAAGACAGCCTGATCATTAACCTTGAGCTTGAAAGCGCTCAATCATTCATGCCCATCTTTATTGTTCTCGACGAGCAACAGCAACTGGACGATAGACTGATTTCTACCATCAAGAACAACCTCTCTGAAAGCTGCTCTCCACGGCACATACCCGACAAAGTTTATGTCATTGATGCTGTGCCCTACACACTTTCCGGCAAAAAGCAGGAGATACCGGTAAAAAAACTCCTGTCAGGAATGCCGTTAGAAAAGGCGGTGAATCTTGGTGCATGCGCCAATCCTTCTGCCATGGATTTTTTCATTCAACTGGCCAGTTCAATCCATCAGGAATATGAAGCGGTATAAACAGCCATGAGCAAAAAACGCTGTTCATCTCAAAACATAAAAATGGCGAAAGAGCCTGAAATAGCAGCATTTCATAGTAAATAAAGAGATTTAAAATGCCTGGAATTTATTTTGATCAGTGCGAGGTCGGGCAAGCTATCCGACACAATCTGACCCGAACAGTGACCGAAGCCGACAATGTGCTATTCTGCGCAATCACCCATAATCCTCAGCCACTCCACCTGGATGAGGAATACGCCAAAAATACCGAGTTTGGCCAGAGGGTGTTCAACAGTATGTATACCGTGTCTTTTGCCTGTGGAGTTTCTGTGGAAGACACAACGCTGGGTACTTTGGTTGCTAACCTGGGCTTTGGCGAGATGAAATTCCCAAAACCGGTATTTATCAATGACACCCTGAGAGTAGAAACCCTGATTAAGGAAAAGCGCGAAAGCAAGTCCCGCCCCAACGCCGGTATCGTGACTTTTGAGCATGGCGTCTATAACCAGCGGGAAGAGCTGGTCTGCTCCATCATTCGTATTGCACTTCTGCACAAACAGGGTGGTTCTTACAACAAAGACAGTTCGGGGAAATAAAACAGATGCTGGCACGATCTTATCTATTTATCCCGGGAGACAGCGAGAAAAAACTGGCGAAGTCACAGAGTACAAGGGCTGATGCTTTGATTCTCTGCCTGGAAGACTCTGTAACCGAAGAAAATAAACCCAAGGCCAGGTCAATCGTAACTGACTATCTGAAAACCCACTGCGAGGCATCAACAGCAACTCTCTGGGTTCGGGTTAACGCCTTGTCAACAGAGCATTTGGTTAAAGACCTGGTTGCAGTGATGGCTGGTAAACCCTATGGCATTTTTCTGCCGAAACCAGCCAGCCCTTCAGACTTTACAACGGTAAGCAACTATCTAACCGCACTGGAAGTCCAGAATGATATTAAGCCCGGCTCTACTCGTCTCATGAGTGTTGCCGAATCAGCGTCAGGTACTTTGAACCAGCACCGCTTTCCTGAAGCAAGCCCACGCCTGAAAGCCCTGACCTGGGGCGCTGAAGATATGTCAGCTGACCTGGGAGCCATCACCAACCAGGATGGACAGGGTAACTATTTTCTTGTGCATCAGATGAACCGGGCAAACTGTCTGGTCGTTGCCGCAGCAGGCAGAATGCAGGCTGTGGATGGAATCTGTCAGGATTTCAAAAACCCTGACCTGCTGCGGCAACAGTGCCTGCACGCACGCAAGGAAGGTTTTTCCGGAAAGATCGCCATACACCCATCGCAGGTAGCAATCATTAATGAATGCTTCACCCCCACACAGGAAGAGATCTGCTACGCCAGGCAGGTGGTTCAGACATTTTCAGAATCCGGTGGTGCCGGCACAGTGAGCCTAGCCGGAAAAATGCTGGACATACCCCACCTGAGACAAGCGCAGAGGATTCTGAATCAGGAAACACTGATGAACCACAGGGACGTAGAGAGCACAGGGAAAAGTCTTTCCTGATACTTCTCTGCATCTGCGTGATGAAAACAAATTCTCATTAAAACAATAAAAAAGAGGGACCTTATATGTTTTCGCTGACTCAACTCATCCGTCGCTCTGCACAGATCAATCCCAACGGTGTTGCCACCTCCATGAATGGTCGTGTCAGTACCTGGCAGCAATTGTTATCTCAGGTAGCAAATCTGGCAGGCGGACTTAAACAACTGGGAATCAAAACGGATGACAGAGTTGCGATCCTTGCTCTCAACTCTGACCGGTACTATCAAAGCATGTTTGCCATCCCATGGGCTGGCGCTGTTAATGTTCCCATCAACTGTCGTCTGGCTGATCCGGAAATTCAGTTCTGGCTGGAAGACTGCCAGGCAAGTACATTACTGGTTGATAAGGCATTTGCAGACAGGATCCCGGCATTAAAGCCTCAGTTGCCTGCACTCAAACATGTGATTTATATGGATGATGATGAGCCTCCTCATGGCTTCATCAACTTTGACTCCCTTCTTTCCTCCTCACCGGTTACTGATGCTGGCAGAGGCAATGATGATCTGGCGGCCATCTATTACACAGGCGGCACAACCGGACGTTCCAAGGGCGTGATGCTCAGTCATCAAAACCTGGTCAGCAATACACTACAGGCCGGGAATTTTATTAAGGTCAGTGACAATGAGCGCATTCTCCATGTTGCGCCTATGTTCCATATCGCTGATGGAGTCATGATCAATGCCTGTGCCATGGTGGCAGGCAGTAACTATTTTTTACCCTCCTTTGAACCGATTGCTTTTATGAAAGCGGTTCAGGAACACAAAATACAGCGTATGCTGGTTGTTCCCACCATGATCAATATGATCGTCAACCATCCTGAGGTGGCGAGTTATGACCTCTCTTCGTTGACGGACATTGTCTATGGTGCCTCGCCTATCCCGGAAGCCGTTATCGTCAGGGCGATGGAAGTATTGCCCCACACTCGCTTTTATCAGGGCTATGGACAAACAGAAACTTCACCTTTTATTACCGGCCTGGCACCGGAATACCATACAACCACAGGCCCCCTCAGTGGTCGACTGAACTCGGCTGGACGTGCAATACCCGGCGTTGAGGTAGCAATACTTAATGAAAGCCATGAGCCAGTGGCTCCGGGTGAAATTGGCGAAATCTGCCTTAAAGGCCCTAATGTAATGCTTGGATATCTTGGCCTGCCTGAGATAACCGAAAAAGCACTGAACAATGGCTGGCTACATACAGGCGATAGTGGACGTCTAGACAAAGAAGGGTTTGTTTATATTGTTGATCGGGTTAAAGACATGATTGTTTCTGGTGGCGAGAATGTTTACTCCATCGAAGTGGAAAATGCGATCCATAAGCATCCGTCAGTCGCCCAATGTGCAGTTATCGGTATTCCCAATGAAAAATGGGGGGAACAGGTGCATGCCATTATTGTACCCACATCCGGAGCAACCGCTGATGAAGCAGTAATTATGGAGCACTGCCGCGCTCTGATTGCTGATTACAAATGCCCTAGAAGCATCTCAATCCATAATGGCCCACTGCCCCTGTCTGGCGCAGGAAAAATACTCAAAAATGAGCTGAGAGAGCCATACTGGGATACGAAAGCACGCAGCATTAATTAAAACAAGGCTGGAAGTCATCAATATGTACATGCCAAGAAAGATTTTCAACGAGGATCATGAACAGTTCCGCACTGCTTTCCGTAGCTTTGTGGAAAAAGAGATTGTTCCCTATCAGGAACAGTGGGAGAGCGACGGCATTATTGACAGAGAACTCTGGCTGAAGGCTGGTGAGAACGGTTTTCTGGTGCCAATGGCGAAAGAGAAATACGGAGGTCTTGGCATTACTGACCACCGGTTTGATGTCGTGATGTGTGAAGAGCTTGCCCGTGTCAACGAGAGAGGTTTTATGCTCGGCCTGCATAATATGGTGGTTGCTCCTTACCTGCTCAGTTATGGCAATGATGAGCAGAAGCAACGCCTACTCAGCCGCTGCATCACCGGTGATGCCATACTTGCTGTTGGTATGACGGAGCCCGGTGCAGGCAGTGATCTCGCAGGCATGAGAACCCATGCTCTAGAAAAAGACGACCACTGGCTGTTAAATGGCTCCAAAATCTTTATTTCCAATGGCATTCTTTCAGATATTATTGTCGTCGCGGCAAAAACCAACCCGGATAACCCTCATGCAATGGGCCTCTTCCTGGTAGAGCGTGGAATGGACGGTTTCTCCAGGGGAGAGCCATTGAAAAAAATGGGGATGAAATCCCAGGATACGGCAGAACTGTTCTTCGATAATGTCAAAATACCTAAAGCCAATGTGCTGGGCGACCCAGGCAAAGGTTTTGAATATATGATGGAAAAGTTACCGGTAGAACGTCTGAACCTCTGCATTGATGCGGTAGCCAGTGCCCGAACAGCATTAGATCTGACCAAAGAGTACATTAAAGAGCGCAAGGCCTTTGGCCAGTCCATCAGTAAATTCCAAAACAGCCGTTTTAAAATGGCAGAAATGAAAACCGAGATTGATCTTGGCTTTGCCTATCTTGATCGTATGATTGAACAGGTCAACGAAAACTCATTGAGTGCTGCTGATGCCTGTGGTGGCAAGTACTGGACTTCGGAAATGCTGTGTCGTGTTGTTGATGAGTGTTTGCAGCTCCATGGCGGTTATGGCTTTATGGATGAATACCTGATATCCAAGATGTATCGGGATGTCCGTATCAGCCGAATTTATGCCGGAACCAATGAGATTATGAAAACCGTGATCGCCAAGGCAATGGATCTTTAGCCTTTTCCTCCCTGCAGATTGCCTAAACAATTTGCAGGATGGGGATTCAGTTTTTTTCTGACAACAGGTTTCTTTTTAATAAGTGTTTACTTTTACCCTGAGATGACTTTTTCAGTTGCTTATTTATAAAACGCTGGGCAACTTTACTTTTTACAAAACAGCTTTTGATGATATAGATAGCTCTGTCAATAAGCTGAGTATCAGGAACCATACTTCGACTCAGAAACAGATATCTTCTCACCTCATTTTTCTCACATTCTTTTATCTTTTTCGCAATTTCCTTAATAAGACAGGCCCTGTGTGGCTCCTGAAAATTCATTTTTTTAGAAAAGAATGCATTGTTAATCAGATGATATCTGATAGCTTGCATGAGTCTACGGTTGGATAATTCATTAACTCTGAAAAGCCTTCTTCCTCGTTTGAACAATTTTCTTTGTTTTTTCGTCAGCTGTTCATCATAGGACTTCTTGTTCAATTTTTTCTTTAAATCTTGAAGGTCAACCAGATCCTGCCCTCTTACCTTATTTTTATATTTATCCAGTAGAGACTGGTTAATAAGCTTGAGTTTAAAAGCACTAATCAAATCAATATCACTTAATTCTTTTCTGCTCCATATTTGGCGGAAAGAATTGAGCAAATGTACACTTCGATCGGAAAAACGACTATTGCTAATGGAGCCACTAAGCCCCTGAGTATTTTTTCTTAATGTTTGGGTTACGGAGTTCCCTCCCATAACACCTGAAGGGCGTGCTCGAACAATCACAGGTTTTGAAACTAATACAGCAGAGGGCCGACCAATCAAGTCAGAATGATCAATACCCGAGATATTAGCCTGTCCATTTGCCATCTGCATCCCCAAAACCCTGAATCAACATATTATTCAGAGTATCGGGAATTTCTCACAAGTACAGCCATTGTTAGAGAAACTGACTTATTGGTTAATTAGCCTTTCTTAGCCAAAAGTCAAACCTGAGAGGATGAGGAAGAGGCGGAAGCTGTTCCGCCTCAACATACTTAACGCTGTGGAGCAGGAAGCAGGTTAATCTCTACACGACGGTTCTTTGCACGGCCATCGGTTGTTTTATTACTGGCAATAGGATCCATTGAACCACGCCCATAGGCACTGATGCGCTCCCCCATAACACCCTGAAAGGCAATATAGTTGGCAACGCTATCAGCCCGTGCGAGAGACAGTGGAACATTGATTTTGTCCCCACCGGTACTGTCGGTATAACCAACCACTTGAATCAGGTTACGGTCGTACTCTTTAAACACTTTCGCAACAGAGCCAAGTACTGGATAAAAAGCAGACTTGATATCTGACTTGCTGGAATCGAAAGTGATATTGGAAGGCATAATCAATTTCAGCTCATCGCCCTGACGATAGACCTGAACACCTGTGCCCTCAAGCTCGGCTCTCAATACGGTTTCCTGCCGATCCAGGTAATGGCCATAACCAGCTCCGGCAGCACCACCAATAATGGCACCTTTAAGAGCACCATCACCACCATCAGCAATAGCACCAATGGCCGCACCGGCCAGAACACCACCTAAACCATATTTAGTGGATTTACTGGCTTGCTGTTCACCAGTGTAAGGGTTGGTAGTCTGACAACCAGCCAACAAGGCCCCCACCAACAGGGTTGCGACGGCAAATAACTTTTTCAATTGCATAATGATCTTCCTTAGCAAATCAGCTTAGAACTTTCTATCAGCTCAAGGCTGCTTAGCCGCGAATAATACTATTTTCCCGGATTTCTTCACCAATTGTTGTATCAGGCCCATGACCGGTAACCACAACGGCTTCTTCGTCCAGAGTATAGAGCCTTTGTTTGATCGAACGTTCAATGGCTTTGTAATCGCCCCCCCATAGGTCTGTTCGCCCAATGGATCGACGGAACAGGGTATCTCCGGCAATCAGAAGCTTGGGTTGTTCAAACCAGAAGCACATGGAGCCAGGAGTATGCCCCGGGGTATGCATCGCCACACCTTCACAGCAAGGCAACTCTTCATCATCTTTCAACCAGTAATCAGGATCCGGTACCGGACGATAGGGAACACCGAACATACGGCACTGCATTTCAAGGTTATCCCAGAGGAACTTATCGCCCTCATGGAGATAAATGGGGGCTCCAGTCTGCTTTTTGATATCGCCACTGGCAAGGAAATGATCCAGGTGTGCATGGGTATGGATAAGCGCTACAACCTGTAAATCAAGTTCCCTCAGCTTTGCCATAATAAGCTCTGGGTCACCGCCTGGATCCACGACAAATGCCTTGCGGGTAACAGGATCACCAATAATTGTGCAGTTGCACTGCAGGGGCCCAACAGGGAAAGTCTGCCGAATAAAGGCTGTTTGGTTTGTCATTTGACCTTCGCAGTAGTTTTACATGTCCGGCGAAGATTCTAATATTATTTTCACGCTAGGTCTTTCCCTTTTCATTCTAGGGAAAAACGGCTTTATCAGGCTTCACACTATGTGTGGGGATTAAGATGCATCTCTATGTAAAACATCATTGCCCATAACCTTTTGAACCTGTGAATAGGGAATAATTCGGTAACCTGCTGTTTTCAAACGCTCATCTCCCATACCCATAAACTGCTGAGCCAGAAGCAGAGGGCTACCGTGACTGACAACAATGACGTACTGCTTGCTAAGGTCGCAGTTTCTATCATTGACAATAGATAGAATGAGAGACTCCATTCTGTCTCTTATCTCCAAGCGGGTTTCACCTCCATAACGCTTGGGGTGCTCTGGAAACCAGAAGTCAGGATCCTTATATTGTAGGTAGTCTTGACCATCCCTTTCACCCGCATTCTGTTCTATTACTCTCGGGTCAATCTCTCTGAGAAAACGGGCGATTTGCAACTTGCCCATAACAATATCAGCAGTTTCAATGGTTCTGGGCAAAGGAGAAACAATCACTTTACAAACGTTGTCACCATTAATTCCTCCATCCAGAAGCTGGTCAGATGTTTCCCGAACCTGCTCCCGGCCATGATCAGTGAGCTTTACAGCTTTATAGCCTGGATTTTCCGGATTACTGTTATAAATATGTTCCACATTATGCTCACCTTCGCCATGGCGAATAAAAACAATACCTCCCTTACCTCTTTCTTTTGAGGTTTCCATTACTGAAACTTCCATACACACCCCTGCACCGATTGTTATCGTTGTTAATAATGCGAAATAATAAAGTGCTTTTTTGATAACAGAATTCATTTCTTCACACTAGCCAAAACCATGGGTTTAGTAACCTGCATAAAAAAACCTCCCTGCCTCAGATAAGTCAGCCTCCCTTTCGGAAACTTCTCTCTCGGTGCCAGAGGCATACTGGTACTGACCAAGTTATTAGGGTCGATCACCAAAAGCTCTTTCTGACCGGGATAAGGAAAGTTCCACTCCTGAACATACTCGTCGGCATCATCCGTATCTTCCGTGGGAAAATCGTCAGAAATCAGGGACCATTGATAAGTCCACTCTTTTTTGGTCGGCTTGGCCCTTGGCTCAGATATAGACAGTGAAAAGCGGGTTCGTCTCAACACGTTACTACTCCTCGGTAATTCAGCAGACGTCACTTTATAGAATCATTAGTGTGCAGCCGCACAGGCCTTTGAGGTAGGTAGTGTAGTCAAAAAAAAACTGGTCAGAAGTTCCAAAAAAGCACAATAAAGCTTCAAAAATTCCAAGCAGGGCATATTGCATTAATCGATATAACCAGAAGAGTAAATTAGAGCCTTCACTTTGGTTTTATCGAAATAAGCCTAGGCAATAATGAACCTATGCCAACCAATAGTGCCTAAGCAAATATCAAAACAAAATAATAGCCAGTAAAAACCATGTCTATTCTCATACTTCACTCCAATAGATAGATCTTATAAGCCTATGTGCGCAAGTAGAAAAGACAAGGGAAAACAACCCGTTATAAATAGCACTATGATTCTGCTCATAGCCGGATTACTGGGTGTTTTAACCGGATGGCTTGACCTGAATGAACTGAATCAGGCCAGTCAGGTGGTTTCAGAACTATTTATTCGGATGCTGAAACTTATCAGCCTCCCAATCATTTTCTTTGCCCTGGTTTCGACACTCTCTGGTATGGGGGAGGCCTCAGATGTAAAGCGTCTTGGAGGGCAGGTCCTGAAATACACAGTCATCACCACGCTACTGGCCGCAACAGTTGCTTTGGCGTTATATCTGCTTATCGCACCCGCCGGGAGCGTTAACACGCTGACAGCCCCCCCTGAGCTTTCAGAGACTTCTGCCAGCTACTGGTCATATCTGGTCGGAGTTATTCCTTCCAGTTTTGTAGAACCGTTTTATACCCATAATGTCATGGGTGTTTTATTTCTTGCCCTGCTCCTCAGCGCAGCCATCATAACCCTGGAAAACAAACACAAGTCTGTACTGCACTCATTCTTCGACAGCATGTTCGCCGCAATCATGAAAATGACCGGATTAATTCTCAAGCTGATGCCTCTGGCCGTCTGGGCATTCGTTAATTTGTTTATCCATGATCTGCAGAACCAGAAAATCCTTCAGGATCTTGCGCTTTATCTGTTATGCGTACTGCTGGCCAATATTATTCAGGCAGGTCTTATTCTTCCCATGTTCCTGAAGTTTAAAGGGCTATCGCCCTGGCAAACCATGAAAGCCATGTGGCCTGCCCTGACTGTGGCATTCTTTGCCAAATCCTCTGCAGCGGCTCTGCCTTATGCAGTGGAAAGCGCTGAGAAAACCCTGGGGGTTCAGAGCAAAGTAGCCCGCTTCAGCCTCCCCCTTTGCATTACTGTTAATATGAATGCCTGTGCTGCATTCATATTAATTACAGTACTGTTTGTTTCTCAAAGTAACGGGGTGACATTTTCCCCTCTGGAATTGTTCTCATGGATACTGATTGCCAGCATCGCAGCCATCGGTAATGCCGGTGTCCCCATGGGCTGCTACATGCTATCCAGTGCATTCCTCGCAGCAATGGGCATCCCACTTCAACTGCTGGTTATTATCCTGCCGTTTTATGCATTGATTGATATGCTTGAGAGCGCCATTAATGTCTGGTCAGACTCCTGCGTCACAGCAATGGTTAACGCTGACTTGCTACCAGATATGATATTAGACGGGGAGGGATCTGATCGTCACAATGAGAAGATCACCCAAGTGGATCATCATTAAGAGTGACCCACTTGGCAAAGTTTAGCCAGAAACTAGCCTTTAAGCTGATTTACCCAGTGCAATAATTCAGAGGTCGCATAAACGGCCTCTACCCCTTTATTCATATGATTATCCCCTGAGCGTTTTTGAGCATCTTCAACACTGTCAACACCAATGACTTCATTAATCACAGGCTTGCCAAAACGCTCGGTGACGTCCATGAAGCCTTCGAACACACCGTGCAGAACCATTTCATCATGACTGGTAATGCCCTTCAGCACGACACCAAACGCCAGAATTGCATCAAGCTCCGGGTCTGCCTCAAATAAAAGTCTTGCAGCAAAGGGGAGCTCCAGAGAACCGGGAACCTTATGGATAGAGATGTTTTGCGGCTTAACATCCAGCGCCAGAAGTTCCTTTTGAGCCCGGTTGATCATCGCATCAACACAGTCACTGTGCCAGCTGCTGCCAATAATAGCCAGACGTGCATGGGGAATCTTATGAAACTGCTCAGGGGTTTTGGGAAGGCCTGCACCCATTAGATATACTCCTTTAATTAACAATAATAGTTTTGAAGATGAAAAGTAGTTGGCTACCGGACTTCCAGCAAACCAGAATCACTTTTTACGATAAAATTCCGATATCTCAGGCTCTTCAGCCATTTTCATAGTTCGGAGTGAACGGAACTTTCCACTCCACTCATGGCTGTTCAGGTTCTGTTAACCCGATGAAGCACCCGGCAGATGCTGTTACAAAGAACTTTCAGTTCCTCACTGGAAATCACATAGGGCGGCATCACATAAACCAACTTGCCAAAAGGCCGCACCCAAACACCTTCTTCAACAAACAGAGGTTGAATTTCCGACATTACAACGGGCTCTTTCAGTTCCACAACGCCAATACCTCCCAACACTCTGACATTGGCAACAGAAGGCATTTCGGAACAGGGCATCAAGCCATCCCACAGTGTTTTTTCAATCATGGTCAGCTGGGTTTGCCAGTCACCTCTGGACAAAATTTCCAGACTGGCATTGCCTGCAGCACAGGCCAGTGGATTGGCCATAAAGGTAGGACCGTGCATAAAAGGGCCATGCTCAGAAATGGTTCGGCTGATCTGTTCGGAGCACAGGGTGGCAGCCATTGTCATATAGCCACCGGTCAGAGCTTTTCCGACACACATAATATCGGGAACAATACCTGCGTGTTCGCTGGCGAAAAGCTTGCCTGTACGGCCAAAGCCCGTCGCGATTTCATCATGTATCAGCAGGACCTCATACTCATCACATAACTGTCGCAGGCGCACCAGATATTCCGGAGAGTAGAAATACATTCCCCCGGCACCCTGAACGACTGGTTCAATAATGATACCTGCCAACTGGTTGCCCTGCCGATCCAGTAGCTGCTGAATATCGGCGATGTGCTGTTCTTCAAAGGCTTCGCCAAAACGACACTCGGGGCGAGGTACGAAATAGTGCTGGGGCAGAATACCGGTAAACCAGTGATGCATCCCACCATCAGGGTCACAAACGGACATCCCGCCGGTTGTATCACCGTAATAGCCGCCCCGGACAGTAAGCATCTTGTTTTTTTCAGGGCGATCACGGGAAATCCAATACTGCATGGCCATTTTAATCGCTACTTCAACAGCCACAGAGCCTGAGTCAGAGAAGAAAACGGTCTGGATTGGCTCCGGCGTCATGGCCACCAGCTTTTTAGCCAGATCAATAGCAGGTTTATGGGTCAGGCCACCAAACATGACGTGGGAAAAATCATCAATCTGCCGCTTTAATGCCGCATTCATTTCCGGGTGATTATAACCATGGACCATACACCACCAGGAAGACATGCCATCAATAACGCGTCGCCCATCGTTAAGATGCAAATAAACACCCTCTGCCCCAACCACCGGGAACATATCAACCCGATTGATGGTCGTACTGTATGGGTGCCAGATATGTCTGGCATCAAAGATCAGCTCTTCCGGGGTTATAAGCGGGCTCAAGCCTGACTCCTTTACACGTTATGTGTTTGATCTCTCCGGGGGAGAAGATAATCTTGGCGTCACCTGGGAGCAAGCAGAAACACTTATTTTTGATGTTTGTAATGCACAGATAATCTCCTTCAAAGTGGATAAATTGAATTGTTCGTCCCAAAATCAGATAACCTTCACCTTTCAGTTGTACTGTTTATTACCTTGCGAAGAGGAAAGTAACAGAAACTGCTGATTCGATACGATGGAAGTAATATGCAGGCTTTGTTCGTCAACCAGCTTTCTACTCTGGATTTCAGCTTCCTCTGCCCTGAGCGGGGAATAGTGGGGGAAACCTGGCTTGTTGATGTAACTCTTTGGGGCGAGCTCGATGAACAGGGCATGGTGTTTGACTTCAGCCATGTAAAAAAGCAGATAAAAGCGTCACTGGACACCTTATCGGATCATCGGCTGCTGGTTCCTCTTCTGGCTGAAGAAACCACCATCACACACGAAAAGAAACAACTAACGGTTCGCTTTGAAGCCGCTGAGGGACAAATAACCTGTTCGGCACCTGCACAGGCCATGCTTCTGGTCGATGCAGCAGCAATCACTCCAGAACTGCTCAGACCTTTTCTGGAAGAAGCCGTGATTAAGGAGCTTCCGGACAATGTCACGAAAGTCGATCTCCGGTTATACCCCGAAGAAATTGGCGGGGCTTACTACCATTACAGTCATGGGTTGAAAAAACATGATGGTGACTGCCAGCGAATAGCCCATGGCCATCGCTCTCAAATTCGGGTATTTGTTGATGAACAGCGTGATCAGGTTCTGGAAGCCTTGTGGGCAAAGCAATGGCGAGACATTTATATCGCCACAAGGGAAGACCTACGGGAAACGTTCACAGAAAAAAGTGTGGAGTATTATCGATTCAATTACACCGCAAATCAGGGATACTTTGAAATCAGCCTGCCTAGCACATACTGCTATCTGATCGATACGGACTCCACGGTCGAATTACTTGCCAGCCATATAGCCCAAAGCCTCTCAACACAAAAAACTGGAAAAACAATTCGTGTCGTCGCTTTTGAAGGCCTAAACAAGGGAGCCATTGCTACGCACTCACTAAAGTAGAAGCATTCTTTGGTCTAATGCTTTTAGAACGATTCCAAACCTTTTCATGGAAATAATACGCCACAGTATTCACAGCAGGCTCTACCATCGCCAGTGCACCGCCAATCATTACATCACCAGTCATCAGGTAACCCACTGAAAAAGCAACACAAAAGTGTACCGCTGCAAAAGAAACTGTCTTAGCCATATTATCCTCCGGTATTCATAATCGTTGTTGGCTTTATTATATGAGAATGATTATCAATCAATAAAATAGATTAATTATCAGAATTCAATACAAAAAAACTATCAATAATCAGCTAGTCTTTAGGTATGGCCGAAAAGGAGAATGTGCTATGTCGTCATCACTGACGGAACAGATCAATAATCGCCCTGCCCAACCAGACCCTCTTAATGACCCAGAGATTGGCTCCTCAGTTCAAGCTGCTGCCGAGGATAAAGTTGAGGTCAGCTTCACGAATAAGCTGACTGAGCTCCCCAAAATGCTTGAAATGGATTTCAATAAGGTAGAAAACCTTCTGGCCAACCTGGCCGCTACCAACCCATTTCGTCCGGATATGGCGCTTGGAAAGCAGCCGGAAGTCGCAGCCATCGATGCCAGTGCTAATGTTCAATCAGCTCCTGTTGCCCCCGTAGGTGCAACAGTGGATGCAAGTCATGTCAGCAAACTGAGGCAAGTCAATGCCGCTTTAGCAGAGTACGACGTGAGACTTCAGCAGGTATTTGATGAAATGGCGCTTTCACGATCTGGTAGAAAACCAGACCCTCGTGGTATAGGGATCGAGTATGAACGTTTGATGACGTTTACCCGGCAGACGGAATACCATTTAACCGAAACCATCAAACTAATCCCGGAAACGCTCCCAGAGAATACAGGTCAGTCAATTGCCCAGTTGATGCCTGAATTTACCCAGAGCCTGATTCGTTATGACAGTGAATTCCAGCAAATTTTTGGTGTCCTGCAACACGAACTAAAGCAGGCTGAGATTGCCAAAAAAAGCCTTCACTGATAAGCACAAGCCACTCCTGAAAAGGAGTGGTCTTCGGATATCCACACTTCCCTCCCCATTGTTAAATCTGTTCTGCTGCAATGATTATCACGTATAAAAGTAGTGACAGACCACAATATGAACAAAGTTGATGTTTTAAGTCGGTTATCTGTAGAAATGAAGGAAGCCCTGAACTGCTCACCGCAAATAGCCGAGCAGGAAACATTCAGTGATCCTCTGCACCAGATGCGCTGTGATTATGAAAAGGGACGGGCATTCTGGAATGAAGGTGGACCAGATATGCACAACATCAGGGAGCTGGACGTAGCCTTCAAAGGTAACAAAGTAAAAGCAAGGCTTTATTATCCAACCTCCAACCTGCAATCACCGGCACTTTTATATATTCATGGAGGAGGCTTTATTGTCGGAAGCATCAACACCCATGATCGAATCATGCGCATTCTGGCCAAAAAGTCTGGAGCAGTTGTGATTGGAATTGATTATACGCTGTCACCAGAAGCTAAATACCCTCAGGCCATTGAAGAGTGTGTGGCAGTAAGTCAGTTTTTCCTGCGGCATGGTCCGGAATATGGTATCGATTCCCAAAATATGGGTTATGCCGGCGATTCAGCCGGCGCCTACCTGTCATTAGCCAGTTATCTCTGGCAACGTGATGCAAAAATGGACACCGGGTATATCAAAGGCATGCTCCTTTATTACGGCCTGTATGGCCTTAAAGACTCCTGCTCCCGGCGATTATATGGTGGTGAATGGGACGGTTTGACCAAAGCTGACCTGAATTACTATCAAGAGATGTATCTGAAAAGTGATGAAGACATAAACGCTGTCTACAATTGTCTGTTCAACAACGACCTGTCCCAGAATATTCCTCCCTGCTTTATCGCATCCAGTGAGTTTGATCCTCTTCTGGATGACAGTGAAGCTCTCTATAAAATACTCGATCATCACAGTATTTCTTGTGAATATAAAATGTACCCAGGCACGCTTCATGCCTTCCTTCATTATTCCAAAGTAATGGAAGCAGCCAATCAAGCTTTGGCTGATGGCACTCGTTTTTTTCTCAACTGCCTAAATAATGAGAGATAACTCTTTAATGATCGAGTGGGCTATCAACTGTAGCCCACTCGATATAAGCAAAATGCATTCGCAATAGAGCCACAGCATAAATAACCTGCCAAATAAACGACAAAGAAAGTACGCTGCCAGATGCGAGAAAAAGGTTAAGTTATGTAAATATTCAGGTAAGCTATGCCCGATCACGGCTTAAAGGTACTTTAGTGCCGCTATAAAAAGAGCCCATTTTCAATAATAAAGATCACGGCTCAAAGGACTGCTCAGATGCTTTGTGGAAACCTTTTTGAGAAAAGGGTTTTGCTCCCTTTTTTCGTCATTATTCTGCACACTCTCTCTGCGAATGCTGAAGATAAGCCTCCGGTGGCAGTGCAAGTACAACCCGTTAGCTACCAGGAATATGCCCAGCCTATTCAGGCCAGTGGGATATTGTCGTACAAATCTCAACAAACGCTCTCATTTAAAACATCGGGTCCCGTTGAAAATATTCAGGTCGAAGCTGGAGATCAGGTGACCAAAGGGCAGCTGTTAGCGCAGCTTGCCCTGGATGAAATTGATGCTCAAGTCGATGAAGCAACAGCCCGGGTATCCCTGGCCAGGAAAAACCTGAAACGTTATCAGCAGCTCCATAAAAACAATGTTCTATCCCTGGAAAAGCTTCAATCTGCTGAAACAGAGCTAACCATTGCTGAAAGCAAGCTGCGTATTGCCAGGTTCAATCAGGCTTACTCCAGCATTCATGCCTCGGCCTCTGGTCTTGTACTGCAACGTCATGTAGAGCCCAATGAATTGGTATCCCCTTATCAGCCCATTCTGGTGGTTGCTGATGAAAGCAAAGGCTGGGTTATCCGTAGCAGTGTTACTGACCAAGATATTGTTCGAATGGCGCTTGGGAACAAAACCACTATTCGCTTTGACGCCCTGCCAAACCAGGCATTTTCAGGGACAGTAACCCAGATGACACCGCTGGCATCCGGAACCGGCACCTTTGAGATTGAAATCAGCCTGCCGGTTTTCAGCTCATTACTGCGCTCTGGCTTTATCGGACAAATCGAGATTCTGCCATCCAGAGGGAGAAAGGTTGCACTGGTTCCAGTCAGCGCAATCATTCAGAGTGAGGTCAACGATCTTCAGCAAACAGCCAAAGTACTTATTCTCAATCAACAACAGTTGACGGCTGAATTGCGCAGCGTTTCACTGGCCTATCTGGATGGCGGCATGGCGGCAATTACCGATGGCATCGCTCAGGATGAGCCACTCATTACCACTGGAGCCGGCCTGCTGAGAGATGGCGAAAAAGTCAATGTCATCGACAGCAACACATTAGCAGTCAAAAACTCAGCGACACTTCACAAAGAACCAAAAGAACAGCAGGAGCGGTAACATCATGAAGCTACCTGCCATTGCCATTGCCCATCACCGTTTTACCCTGGTGATTATTTTACTCATGGTCGCTCTTGGTGTCGTATCCCTCAATTCCATGCCCCGCTCGGAAGATCCACAGTTCAAATTCCCCGCTGCCATGGTGCGCGTGGTATACCCGGGAACCAGCCCTCTGGATATGGAGAAATTAATAGTTGATCCTGTGGAAGAAGCGATTAATGAACTGGATGATATAAAAGTTCTTAAATCAAATATTGAGGATGGTCTGGCCGTTATCCAGGTGGAGTTTCTGTACGGCACCGATCCTCAGGATAAATACGACGATGTCGTTGCAGAAGTCTCACGGATCAGGGATTCTCTGCCAGACGATATTGCAGTACTTGCCATTGACCGAATATCACCCATTGATGTCAATGTTCTTCAAGTCGCAATGACAACGGATAATCATGACTATCTGACGCTTAAGAACCTTGCAGAGAAGCTGGAAAAGCACTTTGAAAGAGTGCCTGGCGTTAAAAGAGCGACGGTTGAAGCACTTCCCGAACAACAAATCCACATCAGAGCCAACCTGATCAAGATGAAGGAACTCGGTATTGGCCTTGAAGACCTGGTTCAGGCAATACAGCGCTCAGGTACCAACCTGCCTGGAGGGCATGTGCTGGCGGGTGAGCGCCGATTTACGGTCCGAACCAGCGGTGATTTCAAGACACTTGACCAGATCAAAAGAACCGCTGTTTACTACCGCCCCGGCAATATTATCTATGTTGAAGATATTGCAGAGATTGAGTTAACCAGTGCGCTTCCTACTTATGAAGCACGGTATAACGACAAACGAGCCATCTTCATCAGTGTGGTTCAGCGTGAAGGCAGTAATATTTTCGACGTCATGTCAGGCCTGAATGAAGCGCTGGGTAAATTCCGTGAAGTACTTCCTGATGGTATTGAGGTACTGCTGGCCCATGATCAAGCAGAGTCAGTTGATGAGCGAGTATCACAATTCTTCGACAGCCTGCTCCAGGGCCTGGTACTGGTTGGCCTGCTGACACTTGTGCTACTGGGTTTGCGGTCTGCCATTGTCGTTATTCTGGCGATCCCTATTTCGGTGCTGATAGGCCTTGCCTGGCTGGATCTTGCGGGTTTTGGTTTGCAACAGATGTCCATTGCCGGACTGGTCATTGCACTTGGCCTCTTGGTGGACAACGCCATCGTTGTTACCGAGAACGTCAGCCGTTTTCTGAGAGAGGGGTACAGTCCCCAAGAAGCTGCCGCGAAAGGAGCCAGCCAGGTTGGCTGGGCGGTTGCAAGCGGCACGCTGACGACGGTACTGGCATTTGTCCCTATTCTGGGCCTACAAACAGGCGCAGGTATATTCCTCCGTTCGATGCCCGTAACCGTCATTCTGACGCTGATTGCCTCCCTATTGGTTGCACTGATGCTGACGCCACTGCTGGCCAGCCTTTTCTTAAAAGGCCAAACAGCCCAGAAGACCAAAGATCCTGTGATGCTGCGTGTAGTACAGTCGTTTGCCCACAAAGGTTATCGGACAACACTTGTCTACGCCCTGAGGCACCCCTGGCAGATTCTTACTATTGCGATTATGGTACTGGTGGGCTCTATTGTATTGGCCGGCCAGCTAGGTGTCAGCATGTTCCCAAAGGCCGAAAAGCCTATGATTCTCGTCAATATTGAACTGCCTGAAGGCTCAAGCTTTGACCAGACCCGGAACATGTCGATAAAGGTTGAAGAAATTCTCAAACCCTACCCACTGGTCCGTTCCATTGCTACCAATGTTGGCAAAGATAACCCGCGCATCTACTACAACATCTTTCCTAAGCGACAGGTGCCTAATTACGCACAACTTGTGGTGAGACTTCATACTGGCAAGCTCAAAGAGGTAGAACCGTTTGTTGATGAGCTGAGAGTTCAGTTTGCCCAAATCCCCGGAGCTCGAATTACCGTTAAGGAACTACTGCAGGGCCCACCTTATGAAGCCCCCGTATCCATTCGGATTGTTGGGGATGACCTGAATAAGGTGCTGCTGGCCTCAAGAGAGGTCGAAAAGATTATGATGGATACCCCCGGAACGGTGAATGTTGATAACCCGATCGACAAACCGAAGATTGATCTTCACGTCAATATAAATCGGGAAAAAGCCGCTATGTACGGTGTGACCATTCAATCCATTGATGAAGTTATCCGAGCCAGTCTGGTGGGTATGACTGTCAGTCAGTTCCGTGATGAAGGCGGTGAGGATTACCCGATTATTGTCCGCTATCAAGGCCGTGAATCCACAGCCTATGAGGGAGTGGAGGAATATCGACCCAGGATAGAAGACTTCAACCCTATGGTTGTGAAGTCAGCGTCAGGACAACTGATTCCTATCCGACAACTGGTTACCCTGGAGATGAAAAGTGCGCTTCCCCGTTTCCAGCACCATATGACTGAACGAATGGCCAGGGTCACCGCTGACCTGAAAGGTGGCTACCAGGCTGATCCGGTAACCAATGCCATTGTGGAAAAGCTGGATCAATACGACTGGCCAGAAGGCATCAGCTATCAGGTCGGTGGTGAGCAGGAACAAAGAAAAGAGTCCTTTGCAGGAATGACCAAAGTGTTGTTAATTGCCATGCTCGGCATCTTTGCCGTTTTGGTGCTGCAGTTTAACTCCTTCTCTCAACCCGCAGTGGTCTTTACTGCTATTCCTTTTGCGGTAACCGGTATGATTCTGGCCCTCTGGCTTGCTGGTTACACATTCTCGTTCACCGCATTTATTGGTCTGACCTCACTGGTGGGCATTGTGGTCAATAACTCCATCATTCTCGTGGATTATGCAAATCTGCTACGTAACGGCGGACAGAGCCTGAAAGAAGCCATTATTGAGTCTGGACAAACCCGGATGCTGCCAATCCTGCTCACAACCATGACCACCATTGGTGGGCTTCTGCCTTTAACACTGTCTAACTCGGTCATGTGGTCTCCTATGGGATGGACCATTATTGGTGGATTGCTGGTTTCTACCATTCTGACCCTGGTGGTAGTCCCAGTGCTCTATTACTTATTCAGTAAAAGGCAACAAGAAAGCGTATAAGAACGTAAATAGTCACGTACAAACCTCTGAAGCTTGTGTAGAATTATTCTTATAAGTGATAAAAAAGCAGGCAGCAGCCATACAGGTGGCTCGCCCACCAACAAAGAGGTAACAGCATGTCAGAGCACCCCGTTAATCGCTCGACTTTTGATCAGGTCATGGTTCCTAATTATGCGCCCCAGGCCATGGTGCCAGTGCGAGGCGAGGGGTCGCGAGTATGGGACCAGGAAGGTAAGGAGTATCTGGACTTTGCCGGTGGAATTGCCGTTAATGCCCTTGGGCACTGCCATCCTGCCCTGATTAGTGCACTGAAAAAGCAAAGCAATGCACTTTGGCATCTGAGTAATATTTATACCAATGAACCAGCCCTCGAACTGGCTCAGGAACTCACCAATAATACGTTCGCAGAAAAAGTCTTTTTCTGTAATTCCGGTGGGGAGGCGAATGAAGCGGCCTTCAAGCTGGCCAGAAAATACGCCTATGATAACTTTGGTCCCAAGAAAAATGAGATTGTCTCTTTCTATCAATCTTTCCATGGAAGAACGCTCTTTACCGTTACTGTTGGAGGCCAGAAAAAATACTGCGAAGGCTTTGAGCCTGTGCCTGGTGGCGTTCTCCACACGACCTATAACGATCTGGATGCCCTGAAAGCGATTATTTCTGACAACACCTGTGCCGTTGTTTTAGAACCCATTCAAGGTGAAGGGGGGGTTATTCCCGCTGACCCTGAGTTTATGAGAGGCATTCGGGCGTTATGTAACCAGCATAATGCCCTCCTGGTGCTTGACGAGGTTCAGTCAGGCATGGGCAGAACCGGCGAACTCTTCGCCTATATTGGGCTGGGTGTAACACCCGATATTCTTACCAGTGCCAAATCTCTGGGTGGAGGCTTTCCGATTGGCGCCATGTTGACGACCAGCAAGGTAGCTGAAAGCCTGGGATTTGGAACCCATGGCAGTACTTACGGTGGTAACCCGCTGGCCTGTGCGGTTGCTCTGGAAGTCATAAAAATCATTAATGACCCAAAACTGCTGGATAACGTCGGTAAAAAACATGACCGTTTCCGTAAACACCTTGAAGCCATCAACAGCAAATATGCCATCTTTACGGAAGTCCGTGGTAAAGGGCTATTGATGGGTGCCGAACTGGTTGAAAAATACCATGGTCAGGGTAAAGACATCCTTGCAGCAGCAGCTGATGAGGGACTAATGATGCTGGTTGCAGGGCCTAATGTTCTGCGTTTTGCACCATCGCTGATCATTCCCGATGAAGATATCGATGAAGGTATGGCTCGTTTGGAGAGAGCCGTCGCAAAAGTAGTGACAGCCTGATAAACCAAACACCTCTGTATTTCTGCGGAGGTGTTTTAGCCATAGACCTCAGAACAAATAGAACGAGGCATACCATATGGTTAAGCCGACAAACTCCACTCTTCCTCCTGACGTTTTTCCCTGGCTGGATTTACTCAATGACCAGCACGATGAAATGCTGAACAGAACCATTGAGCTGGCAGAAATCAATTCAGGAAGCCTGAATCAAGATGGCGTTAATCAGATCCTGGAAAAACTGAAAGTACTGACCGAGCGTTTATCAAAAGATCAGGAGCGTATCTCCGTCCCCCCCTGGGAAGTTGTGGATGACAACGGAGAAACTATTCAGCACCCACTTGGCGATGCGCTTCGAGTTCGCAAACGACCCGAAGCCCCCTTGCAGGTCTTTATGTGTGGTCATATGGACACCGTCTTTCCCAAAGAAAGCCCTTTTCAGAAAGTACGGTGGTTGGATGAAGAAACCATTAATGGTCCGGGAGTCACTGATTTAAAAGGTGGCATCCTCGTGATGCTAAAAGCCTTGGAAGTTCTGGAGCAAAGCCCCTGGGCAAAACACATTGGCTGGGAAATACTGTTTAACCCTGATGAGGAGATTGGTTCCCCGGGCTCTGCACCATTAATTGAAGAGGCCGCGCAGCGAGTCCATTTTGGCATGATTTTCGAGCCTTGCTTTCCAGATGGAAACCTTGCCGGTCAACGCAAAGGCAGTGGAAACTTTACTGTTGTCAGTCATGGCAAAGCGGCTCATGCGGGGCGCGAGCACCACTTGGGTCGAAATGCCATCCGCGCACTCTGTGATTTTATCTCCGCCATGGATGACCTGAATGGACAACGGCCAGGTATAACCTTTAACCCCGGTTACATTCATGGTGGCGGCCCGACCAACATCGTACCCGACCGCTGCATTCATAAGTTTAACGTTCGTCTTGAACATCCCGATGACGAGCAATGGTGTCTGAAAAAGCTCAGTAAAATTATTGATACCATCAATCAACGTGATGGTATTCAGCTGGATCTATACGGAGGCTTTACTCGAAAACCAAAGGTAATGAGCCCTGCCAACGAGCAACTATTGTCTCTGGCACGAAGTATTGGGCATGAGCTTGGAGTTCCGCTGGAAATCAAACCAACCGGAGGTTGCTGTGATGGTAACAACCTTGCTTCCGCCGGAATCCCCAATATTGATACCCTTGGCGTTCAGGGTGGAGCAATTCACAGTGAGCAGGAGTATTTAAACGTTAAAAGCCTTGTATCAAGAGCCCGACTCAGCGCTGCCATACTACTGACCCTGGCCTATAACAAAGCGAATGGCGACCAACTGGAATGGTTAACTGGAGGTGAGAAATGACGCTTACGATAGAACAATTACTCAACGCCATGTGGCAGGATTATCTGGCTCTCACTCCTGATGCAAAGCCAATCCACCAGCTCTTTGCCGACCTGAACCAGGGCATTGTTGTTAATGATCATATTGCCCTTAGAACCTTCAATCTTGAGAAAGTCTCTCTGGATAAAATTGCTAAATCCTTTATTGAGGCCGGTTACCAAACCGTTGATGACTATCAGTTCCCTGCTAAAAAACTGTTTGCCAGATACTTTCAGCATCCGGATGAGACACTGCCTAAAGTGTTCATCAGTGAGCTGAAAGTTGAGGAGCTCCCTCAATACTGCCAGGAAATTATTCATGACCTGGTATCACAGGTTCCAGAAGAATCAGTAAGCCAACAGGGCTTCTGCTACTCCGGTCGCCCGTGGAGTGTCACTAAAGAACAATACCAGGAGCTTGCCAGCGAGAGCGAGTATGCCTCATGGCTGGCAGCACACGGTTTTCGCCCTAACCATTTTACCGTTTCCATCAACCACTTGAGCTCACATTCAAATATTGAAAGTATCAACCAACTATTACAGGACAAGGGATATACCATGAACACCAGCGGTGGTTTGGTCAAAGGCTCACCGGATGTTCTTCTGGAGCAATCCTCGACCCTGGCCAAAGAGATCGAAGTGAGCTTCACTGATGGGGTTATGAAGCTACCAGGCTGCTATTATGAGTTTGCCCTTCGCTACCCTATGCCCAATGGCCAGCTATACCAAGGGTTTGTCGCAGCTTCTGCGGATAAGATTTTTGAGAGTACTGATACGAAGCCATCACCCTAGATATATCCTTTAAGAAGCAAGCTAAAGCGCACTTCAGCCATATGCCACACTTTGCGTTAGCTTACTGAATATATAAACAATACCAGTTACACTACGCTGTTTTTAGATTGGGCAGTGTAGTGACAGGTGGCCTGCCTGAAACCTCATTCCACATCATCAGATTACCTGCCAAATCAATGATTTAGGCATCAACAAAGTTAAAGGTAACCTAACTTATGCGAGCCATATCAAAACCAGAGCTTTTTCTGTTGGTGGCTTTCTTTTTTGTACTACCCATGTATGAAGGTCCTAAAAATTTATTTCTAGTGGCTTATATCATTACCTGGTGTGTACAAAGCTGGAGAGCAAAGGATTTTGGAGGCAAGCTTCGCTCCTGGGAATGGGTTCTTGCTCTATTTCTAGCAACAGGCTTTATCTCAGCTTATACAAATCCATTCGGTTGGGAGAAGCCGGTAAGTGGTGCTCTGACTTTTGCCAAGCTGATAATACCGGCAATGCTATTTTCCAGAACCTCAATACCAACCCCAAAAGTGACCTTTTTAGGCTCGTCAATAATACTGGGAACCTTTATCGCCGTTCTTGAGTCTTGGTATGTCTGGGTTCGTGATGGTGCAGAACACCCTGAACTCAACTCTGTAGGTCATGTAAACCAGTCAGCACTTTACATAGCTATTGCCTTTGGCGTTTCTCTTGCAATATTTATGATAAACAAGGGGTGGAAAAAAGCCCTGCCTCTATTACTAACCCTTTTCTTTGCAACTGCCTTAATTATTTCAAAATCCATGACAGCATTTGGTGCTGCTCTCGTCATGTGTCTTGTTGCTGTCTGTATACAGCTCAAACCTAATGTGAAAAATTTAGCCTCATTGGCATTTTCTGTCATTGCATTAGGCGTCATAGTGTTTTTTGCCAGTGATCATATTCTGGCATTGAAAAATTTTGAGTCCAAAGCAACTTTTCACGCTCAAGGTGGTGACACTGGCAGTTCATTCTTAAGCAAGAGAGATGTTATTTTTAACTCCGTAATTTTTGTGTTACCAGACTTTCCAATGTTTGGTGCGGGTGATCGTCATTTTGACATTGCCACCAGCGAAGAGTACATGAAGTCTGTAGCCATTCAACGAGGAGTCCCATTCGAGCCTGAACGCTTTTTCCACACCAACCATGGCCATAATATGGTCACATCCGTTCTACTAAATCGAGGCTATATTGGGCTCTTCCTGATTTTAAGTTTTATCTTTATAACAGCCTGGAAGCATCTACGCTGGCTTATTCAATATTATTCTGACCGCAAGCTGGAGCTTGAACCAGTCATCGGTATCATGACAGGCATCTATATCATTGTCGGAGGCATGGGTAACTCAACCCTTTATGTTGAGCATGGCCAATTGGCTTTCTGTTTGATTGGACTATCCATGGGATACCTTCAGAGAAAATCAGATAGAAAGGTTATTGCCTCTCAAACTTATAATATTTCTGAGCATTCAGTAAAAAAACCCAGCCAGAACTCTGCGGATCATGCTCTGTAAAATTGTGGAAAATAAGCCAGCAGTGAGCAGTTTCTCTTTTGCTGGCTTTAGCATGTTTATTGACCTTTATTCTGGCACGAGTGCCATCATAACTATGAAGAAAGCAGGGACTTTTTGATAAGTGTCTTCATAGTAAATACAGCAAGGCTTCGCTTATGAAAATTCTGGTGACCAAGTTTCGTAACCTCGGTGATGTTTTACTTTCGACACCTCTGTTTGCCAGCTTGAAGGAAATCTACCCAAACTCTGAGCTGCATGTATCCGTCAATGATTTCTGCACGCAGGTGGTGGCTGATAATCCCCATGTAGACAAGGTTATTCCATACTCCAGAGGCCAAAAAAGCGAGCAAAACTTCTGGCAGCGTATTCGTGCTGAAATTAAATTCTATCGACAGTTCAAAGGCAAATACGACCTTGTGATCAACCTTACCGAAGGCGATCGGGGTTGCATTATCAGTGCCTTATCAGGTGCTTCCAAAAGAATGGGCTACATCAAAAAGCCAACATTGATCAATCGGTTGGCCCGCTTTGATACCACCTTCGACAGCCAACAGCGCATTCCTACGGTTCAGAAAGATTTGCAGTTTGCCGAAGCTATTGATCAGGAAAAAGTTGTTAAAAAAGTAACACTGGGCTGGAGAAAAGACCATGAAGACCTGGTAGACGGACTTCTATCTGATTTAGGCCTTACAGAGAACGTTGTGATCGTTCATCCTGTATCACGATGGATGTATAAGTGCTGGGACTCCCGTAAAGTGGCTAAATGCATTGACCATATACAGAAAAATTGGCAAAAACCTGTTCTGCTGACCACATCTTCTGACCCCAAAGAGATGAGTATGGCAGAAGAAATCGCTGGCTTCTGCCAACAAAAACCACTTCAACTACCACAGCAAATTGATCTTCAGGCTTATGCCTACCTGACCTCAAAAGCCTGCTTATTCTTTGGCATTGATTCAGCGCCCATGCATATTGCCGCCTCTACCGATACGCCCGTTGTCGCATTGTTCGGAGCCAGTGAACCAAACCTATGGGGGCCTTGGGATAACGAACAAGGTAACAACTATAAGCTAACGACAGATATCCAGCATAATGGCCTGCACTGCGTGATATCCAACGATAACCTTGAGCTTTACTTTGAAGATGGCAACAAGCTTTCCAGGGGAATGATGGCAATAACTCTGAATCAGGTTATCTCCGAGCTTGATAGCGCACTTAATAATTTATCTAAAGATAGCCACAAGAAACCGATCAATACGACGGATGCTGTCCAGCAGCCCTCAGGTGCAATATAGTACAGCTATACATTCCCAACCCCAGACTTTATATCCAATGAGCCAACCATCCAATCTCCACTTTATTTTGAATGATAAAGATCGCTGGCAGGATTTGCTGTCCGGCGATTTACCAATACCCGCAGAGATTAAGCACCGCATTATCACAGGTGAAGATATCTGGGTACTACTGACATACTTGCAGTTTCGTCATGCAGGGTATGAAGTCACTCTGGGTACAGAAGCTTGTCCCGATAAAATTAACGTCATCGACGGTGTAAAGTCCCGCCCAAAAAATACATTTGCAGACTATTTTTATGTGGCCTGCCGAACGGATGCGCACTACCCAGAGTTTGGCCACTTTGTATTACACCAGAACCTGATTCAGTCTGGTAAACGGAATGAAATCTACATCCCGCAGTGGCCACAACCTGGCCTGATTTTGCGTGAGTGCCAGCGTGGCAACGACATCAAAACGGTAGCATTCTTTGGTCAGCCAAAACGGAACCTTGCCGAAGTATTTCAGTCTGAAGCATTTTCAGCTGAGCTAAAAAACCGGGATATCGAATTCATTATTAAAGGAAAGAACAACAATACCGTAGAGTGGCATGATTACTCCAACGTCGATATTGTGATCGCTGTACGTGATGTACCTGTGGAGCTTCTAAGAATAAAACCCGTGAATAAAGCAACGAATGCCTGGCTTGCTGGCGCATTGTGCATAACTGGCGATGAACCCGCCATCACAGCAGCATTTAATAGCAACAAAGCTGTGTTGCATGCTACGACCATAGAAGGTGTTCTGACAATTATTGACCATTTACGTGAAAAACCAGAACTTTTTTCAGAACTTCTGGCAGAAGGTCAAAAACTTGCCCGAGACTATAGTGAATCTTCAGTTCTTACTTATTGGACCAGAATGGAGGAGTTCGTTACTCCAGAGTTTGAACGGTGGAAAAACACCGGTAAGGCAGAAAGGCTAATCAACTATTCTCGAAGACGAGTACTCAACCGAATTAGCAAATCCACACATAAGTGGACCATTTCTCGGCATATCTAACCGATATCCGGGGTCTTTTGCTTTCCATTTACGATCTTGCCAAGGCCTGAGACGACTATGAGCTTATACAAAAAGCTGGCTATCTTTTTTAAGTATCGCAAAAAAACGTTTAAAGCACTTGGTAAGAATGTTCAGTTTAAAGAGCTGGACTCAAAGTTTCTCCACACAGAAAACATCGTTCTAGATAACCACTGTAAGATTCTTGGTAAAGCCTATATTGATGGTAGTGGAGGTATTCATATAGGGTGAGGTGCAGTTTTAGCACCTCTATGCACAATCATCACCAGCAATCATTTTTATGATGAAAATGACCTTAAGTTCCTGCCTTATGATAATCGGATGATCAAAAAGCCCGTCAATATTGGCCGCTATTGTTGGATTGGTCGCAATGTGATGATCATGCCTAGGGTAACTCTCGGTGATGCTTCGGTCATTGCAGCGGGCAGTGTCGTTGTGAAAGATGTTCCAGCGTACAGCGTCGTTAGCGGAAATCCTGCTCAAGTAATTAAACAGAGAAACCAGAGCAAACTGGAAGTATTGATCCAGGAAAACCGGTGCTATGAAGACCCGGAAGTCAATTCAGACAGGAGAAAGATCTTTATCTAAGGGGAGTTATGTTATCGCTCTCAGTGACAGACGCTGCAAGTTACCTGAGAGGAAACCTGCAGCTGACTTGCTCGGAGAAATAAGCCTACGAGCAAGGAAGGCTATAATCCTCCCCCTCCTTTAAAAACAGATTCCATATCATCAACCATTTTGTCTTTAGTGCAGTTAGCAAGGGCATGATCCAGACTGTAATTTGCGAACCACTCCCTCATTTCAGAATTATTAACCAGTGACTCAAGGGCTTCCTTAACCGTTGCAACATCTTTGGTCTTTACCTGCAAACCATTTTTCCCAGGGTGCAAAACCTCAAGAATACTGCCAACATCGGTAGATACAATCGGGAGCCTGCACAGCATTGCCTGCATGATTCCCTGCGGAACACCTTCATTTCCGTATGAAGGAAGGCAGAAGATATCCATCGCCTGCAACCAGGGAACAACATTGTCCTGATTGCCGGGCATAGTCACCTTGTCAGCAATGCCAAGCTCAGTAACCTGCTGTTTAACACTCTCATACTGAGGGCCATCACCAACGATCAGCAGATGAACGTCATCTCTGGACAACTGGGCAAACGCATTGATTAGATATTCATGCCCTTTCCAAGAACGTAGCGTTGCCAGAATACCGATAATGGTTTTATCCACAGGTAAACCAAGCTGCTGCCGAACTTCATCTTTATCATCAGCGGGCACAAAACGCGACTGGTCAATACCGGTAGGAATCGATTTCATCTTTTCCAGTGGAATACCATTATGGTTATGTAATGTCTGCCTTAGCTGCTCTCCTGTGGTAACAATAAAATCATTCCCTTTGTTGTATAACCACAATGTACTTCGATTATTGTGTACCTCTGTTGATAAGTGACGGGTTCGTACAATTCGGGGACGATTCTTTTTCCAGGCCAGGCAGAGTGACACCAGCCAGCTATCGGTAGAACTGTGGGTGTTAATAACATCAAAGTCATTTGCAGACAGGTACTGATGCATTGCCCATAAAGACGACAACTTTTTTTTCTGGATAGGCAGAGCAACCGCCATAATTCCTCTTTTCAAAGCCGCTTCATAGATTTTTGAATGTTCTGGACAAACGATGGTAACTTGATGGCCACGCTCAATCATCCCTTCGGACTCTGTCAACGTCCTGATTTCCTGACCACCCCATCCACAGGATGACTCTGTATGTAAAATTTTCATGCTTTTTCTCAAGTGTTCAATATCTGGTTATACAGAGATAACAGCTGACTCGTAAGCCTTTCTGAGGTGAATGGCTGGATGATATCGCGAGCCATCATACCAAGACTCTCAGCATGACCTTTATCCGCAAATGCCTGTACGGCTGATGTCAAAGCGGGAATATCGAGGGCATCGCAACAATAACCATTGCGCCCCTCGTCAATAATCTCAGCACCTCCACAACTGGTACTGGTAATGACTCCAAGACCTGATGCCATGGCCTCAAGAATAACATTAGGGAATGGGTCATAAACCGTGGGTAGAATAAAGCCGTCAGCTGCACCATAAAAACGACGACTTTCGCTCTGCATACCCACAAAATGAACGCGATCGGCACACCCCAGATCACGGGCCTTCTGTCGATATTTTTCTTCCTCTTTATCTTTGCCAACGACAATCAGGTGAGCCCTTGTCGCTGCAACGGCCTCCAGCGATGCAGCCAGACCTTTTCGCTCAAAACCGGAACCCACAAACAACATAACGGTTGCATCAGTCTCAATGCCCAGCGTTTCCCTGACCTTCATGCCTTCACTCTGTTTCAGGGCGGGATTAAATTTTTCCTGATCAACACTGTTATAGATAACGTGAACAGCTTCAGGATTAATCACAAACTCCCGGCACACCTCTTTTTTTACCATTTGGGAGTTACAGATCACTGCTTTCAGTTCTGGATGCTCAAACATTTGCTTCTCTGCATCCATAACATAACGGTGAAAGCGATCATTTTTCATTCGCTTCGCCTGAGCTTTAGAGGTAATTCTCGAGCGATGCTCCAGCCAGCATTTATGAACACCATCACCGGCACGATAAATTGTGCAGCCCGGGATACGTTCATGACTCTGAACAATATCAAAACTGGAGAAGTGTTTTTGTGCTGATCTGGCGAAGCCCCGTTCACGACTGACCCGCCCCCACTTAAAAGGGTTACAAAGCTCAACGTGAAAAGAAGGGTTCCGGGCACCCTGCCACTGTCGGGTTAATACCGTAATATCCAGTTGCTGCTCTGTTTTTTGAGCGGGATTTTGTTGAGAAAGCGCAGAAAGAGCAGAGGCGACAAACCGTTCCGCCCCTCCATCTGGCCGGTATTTCTGTCTGACAATGGCAAGCTTGATCATGCTAGAAGATATTCCCGTGATTAATCAGTTTGCTTACGGGTCTTGCCCAAAGCCCACAGTGCCGCATATTTATTGAAGGTGTACTGGGTAACCACCAGCGACAGCAGTAGCCCGTGAGCCCCATCAAGAAAGCCCCTTCGCAGAAAATAGGTTTTAATAAATGCCCCAAGAGCATGGCTGAATGCTGATCCAAGCCCTTTCCGCTTCCCTTTCAGGAAACGTTCTTCAGCCCAGCTGCGGGCATAAACCAATTGTTTCTGCTGAAATTGCATGTAGTCATCGCAGGTACGATGCAGCAGGTCTCCATCCAGATCGACGACGTCTGCACCAGAAATGTCCACTGATTCATGCACCAGGTTACTGTTGTAAGTTCGCTCTTTATTCAGGTAGAGACGTATGACTCGATCAGGATACCAGCCACAGTGCATCATATAACGACCAAGAAACCAGTTGCGGCGGGCACAGGTATAGGCCTTATTCATCTGCTGTGCTTCAGACAACACCACCTGAATACTGGCTTTCAGTTCATCCGTGACCTGCTCATCCGTATCAAGCATAAACACATAGTCAGACGTCGCATACTGCTGGGCTATCTGTCGCTGCTTACCATAGCCCTGCCAGTCAGTGTGCTGATAGACCTTGGCACCGTTACGAATGGCTATATCGACCGTATCATCGGTACTGCCTCCATCCAAAAGAACGATCTCATCTGCCCATTGAACAGACTTAAGACTACTCTCCAGGGTGACAGCACTGTTTTTAGCAATCAGGACAACAGAAAGGGAGTTAGCTTGGGGCATGAATGACTCGACTCGCTTTGTCAGAAGCTGTCTCAAAGATCCAGCCAGCAAAATAGTAGAATAATATCGGCTTTCACAAACTCAGTAAATGTAACCAACGCAGACAATACCAGCTGAGCATTTCAGCCGAATAGGCTTTCCGTTAGAATTGTCCCACTCATTTTTCATGGTAACTACCGGGTATGAAAGTCACTGTTTTTGGCATCGGCTATGTTGGACTGGTGCAAGCTGCGGTTCTGGCTGAAGTGGGTCATGACGTTATTTGTGTCGATATTGATCAAAATAAGGTGGATAACCTCAAACGGGGCATCATTCCTATCTATGAACCTGGGCTGGAACCGATCGTAAGAGAGAATAGTCAGACAGGCCGCCTGCAATTCACCACGGATGCTGCAGAGGGGATAGCGCATGGCACTCTGCAATTTATAGCCGTTGGCACTCCACCCGATGAAGATGGTTCTGCCGATCTGCAATACGTCCTCGCTGTTGCTGAAACCATCGCCACACACATGAATGATAGAAAGATCATTGTTAACAAGTCCACAGTACCGGTAGGTACAGCTGACAAAGTATCCTCTAAAATAGCGGAGGTATTAAAGACGCGTGGTGTTGAGCTTGAGTTTTCCGTTGCTTCTAACCCTGAATTTCTGAAAGAAGGTGCTGCGGTTAATGACTGCATGAGACCTGACCGCATCGTGGTGGGTACCGATAGCCTTGATCATGAAAACAATTACGTTGTTGAAACCATGAAAGAGCTTTACGCGCCTTTCAATCGAAATCATGACCGCATGATTTTCATGGATGTCCGCAGCGCAGAACTGACCAAATACGCGGCTAACTGTATGCTGGCCACAAAAATCAGTTTTATGAATGAAATGGCCGGTCTTGCAGAACGACTGGGTGCGGATATTGAGATGGTTCGTCAGGGTATTGGCTCAGATCCTCGTATCGGCTTCCATTTTATCTATCCCGGCTGTGGCTACGGTGGATCCTGTTTCCCGAAAGATGTTCAGGCACTCAAAAGAACCGCAGAAGAGATTGATTTTGAGCCTCTTATGCTGAAAGCCGTTGAAGAACGCAACGCCCAACAGAAGCATGTGTTATTCAGCAAGATAAGCGCTCACTTCAATGGCCAGCTTGAGGGTAAAACGGTTGCTCTGTGGGGGCTGGCGTTCAAACCCAACACAAATGATATGCGGGATGCTCCGAGCCGTGTATTGATGGAGGCTCTCTGGCAGGCAGGAGCCAAGGTTCAGGCTTTTGACCCGGAAGCAATGGAAGAAGCCCAGCGTATCTACGGCCTGCGTGATGATCTGACCCTGTCTGGCACTCCGCAGGTAGCATTGAAAGGTGCCGATGCCTTGGTTATTTGTACTGAGTGGCGGCAATTCCGTGCTCCTGATTTTGAGCAAATAGCAGAACTACTGAAAGAGCAAGTCATTTTTGATGGTCGTAATATGTACGAGCCAGAGCGCATGAAAAAGAAAGGTTTTGCGTATTACGCCATTGGTCGCTGATACGGCTTACTGTTCACCATAGTCTCTATGTTAATGACGACTGTTTAACCACAAAGAGCACAAAGAAAAACTCAATGAGTTTTGTGCTCTTTGTGGTTTTATCAACAGGTAAACCACGATGAAATATCTAGTTACAGGTGCTGCAGGCTTTATTGGCTTCTTTACCACCAAACGCCTCTGTGAAATGGGGCATGAAGTCGTTGGTATTGATAACCTCAATGACTATTACGATGTCAGCCTCAAGCATGGTCGCCTCAATGAACTGGCACCTATGAAAAACTTCCGCTTTGTTGAACTTGATCTTGCCGATCGTGAAGGTATAGCAGCTCTGTTCCAAAAGGAAAAATTTAACCGGGTGATCCATCTGGCCGCTCAGGCGGGCGTCCGCTACTCCATCGACAACCCAATGGCCTATATCGACAGCAATCTCGTAGGCCATGCCACGATTCTTGAGGGCTGTCGCAATAATGATGTTGAACACCTGGTATATGCCTCTTCCAGCTCCGTTTATGGCATGAACACTAAAATGCCATTTTCAACGGCTGATGCAGTAGATCACCCAGTTTCACTCTATGCAGCTACCAAAAAATCCAACGAGCTGATGTCTCATACATACTCACACCTCTATGGTTTGCCAACTACTGGCCTGAGGTTTTTCACCGTATACGGACCTTGGGGTCGACCTGACATGGCCTACTTCAAGTTTACCCAGATGATTAATCGGGGAGAGCCCATTCCCGTCTTTAATGAAGGTAAACTGAAACGAGACTTCACTTACATTGATGATATTGTTGAAGGCATCGTGCGAATTCAGGATGTTATTCCAGTCAAGTCTGATCACTTTAATAGCTCCGACCCTAGTCGCAGTTCTGCCCCCTACCGGGTTTACAATATCGGTAATAATCAGCCGGTTGAGCTGATGACCTTCATTCAGGCTTTGGAAAGCGCAATAGGCAAACAGGCAGAAAAACAATATTTGCCGATGCAGCCAGGCGATGTATACGCAACCTATGCTGATGTCAGCGATTTGATGGAAACGGTCGGTTTTAAACCATCGACGTCCATTGAAGAAGGGCTACAAAAGTTCGCTCAGTGGTATGGGAACTGGGGAAAGTAAGTCCCTGAACTACTCGGAAGTGCTTGTGTATATGAAGATGCAGAATAATGGTCACTTGCCTACTATCTGCACCTTCAAGCACTTTAGATACCTACCTCCGTGGGCTGTCTAGTGGTAAAGCTTTGTTTCAACTATTTCCAGATCACGCTGCAGGAGCAGCACTGGAGTAACCCGTTCTCAACCGGGCTGCTGACCGGTCAATTTCATTAATATCTATATCCCTGTGACGCTCATGCTCAGCTAAGGACCATCGGTAGCCAGCTTCAATCTGTTCAAGTGTCAGTTTTCCTTCCCGCGGTAAACCCAACAAATCACGATCTATTCTCTCCTGTTCCTGAGTTAGCCGGACAAGTTTCTCCTGGCGCTCCCGCTTTTTGGCCGCCATCAAATCTCTTTGTGTTATAAACCGATATAACTGTTCCTGAGCATGCCTAGCAAGACTTACCTCACGATCAAACCGCTCTTTTGTCAGCAGCCCTTGTTCCAACTCAGCTTTTTTTGCATTGCAGTACGCTTCCGCCGCCTGATAAACCTCTTCCTTTGTAACAAACTCTTTGTTAGTCCACTGCACGTTGAGTAACTGTAAGGCAGTATCGATATTCTCAGGAGGGGGCATGGGAACATAATTCGAAGACTCTGTTTTACCCATCAACCTGTCCCGGATAGGGCGATTGGTAAAGTTATCCTTGTGGTAAAGACGACTTTCGTTCATTTCATGATTGGAAAGAAACATAAAATCCAGAGCTACTTTGGCACACATCAGAAATCTCAAACCAAAAGCAATCCCAGCAGCTACAGCCCCCGTTGCAAGTATACTTTGCGGAGACAAGTTAATTAACGCGGTGAAAAAACCAAGAAAACTGCCATAGACACCACCAACCACCATACGGCTACCAAAATAGGTCAATTTATTTTCATCACAGCGCTCCCCCTGAAAAGGAAGATGTCTGAGCCATCGAAAGCTCAGAAAATCACCAAGAACGGGGAGTTTCTCTATCGGAAGCCTGTCCAATAACACAGGGAAACGATCGGTTGGAAACTGATCACTTGAGTAATATCGCAGTACAGCCTCTCCTATCGCTTCACAAGCCATAATAATAATGCCGGTCACTGCAGATTTAATAATAATGGGCAATGCCATCATACCAACCATAAAGGTAGCGCCAGCCATGGCCCAGACGGCGAGATAACCAGCCCAGTTAAATGCGTCCACAACGTGCCAGAGTGTAGTTTCTACTGCACAGATGACTCTGCTGAAAAGCGACTTACAACGCTCAACAAAAGTAAAAGGTTCTTTTTTAAGATAAGTTCCATCAGGCTGGCTAACAGAGACAGCAGCAGCTTGTACAGGAGGTAGATCATTCAATACAGGAGGCTGCGGAGCTGGAGGTAGAAGAACAGGTGATTGATTCATAGGTATTTTTGAGAAACAGTTTTCGCTATTCTTTCCACTACTGCACGAACCGTTATAATCTCCCTAGGGGCTGTTGACGTTTCGTTACGTACTCAGCGAAACATCAACAGCCCCTGACGTGAAGCTAACTATAGATCCACTTTTTCTGTTTGCATGGTCTTTCAATCAATAAAAATTGAGGTAACATTTCCAAGTCTCTTTGCACCGCGATAACTAACTGATTATTAAAACAAAGGCAGAGCCTGACTATGATTGTTATTCGCCCCATACATGAGCAGGATCGTGAGGTACTCTGGCAAATCGCTAACCAGACCGGTGCCGGATTCACATCCTTGCAACCAAACCGTCCCATGGTAGACAACAAACTGGCATGGGCTCTCACCTCCTTTAAGCAGGCTTCCCAAAAAAATTCTTATAAGAAAGATGCCTCGGACCCAGAGCATAAAAATGCACTTTATCTGTTTGTAATGGAGGATACACAAACCGGTCAGGTGGTTGGTACTGCTGGCATAGAGTCTGCTGTCGGGCTTGACTCCCCTTGGTATAACTACAAGGTAAGTAAACAGGTTCACGCATCACAGCAGCTCAATGTCTACACGATGGTAGACACCCTGATGCTCTGCAGTGACCATACCGGCTTTTCAGAACTGTGTACGCTCTTTCTGCTTCCGGATTATCGCCACTCAAAAAATGGCGCATTTCTTTCAAAGAGCCGCATGATGTTTATGGCAGCATTTCCTGAGTTGTTTGCGGAAGATCTCTTTGCTGAAATGCGTGGCTACTGCGATGATCAGGAGGTTTCACCGTTCTGGGAAGCCCTGGGCCGACACTTTTTTGCCGTTGACTTTGCGGAGGCTGACCGGCAATCCACGGTAGATAAAGCGTTTATCGCCGAGCTGATGCCTCGCCACCCTATCTACACCAATTTATTGCCTGATGAGGCACGGGAGGTCATTGGCATTACCCATGAAAGCACAACACCTGCCCGGCACCTTCTGGAATCAGAAGGATTCCATTACACCGGATACGTGGATATTTTTGATGCAGGACCACTGCTGGAAGCCAGGGTCAAAGATGTACGATCGGTGAGAGAATCTCGACAGTACAAGGTTAAAATCGTTGACAGTAATACCACGGATCAACGCCGCTGGCTGATGGCGAATAATGAACTGGAAAACTTTCGCTGCATCATGGGCAACTTATCCTATGAGGGGCTGGAGTTCGTCAAAATAACAAAGGAGCAGGCTTCAGCCCTTAACCTTGAAGAAGGCCAGTTGCTGCGGGTAGTACCTTTATCATCCAGTTAGCCCCAGGGAGACTGCCCGAGAATAAACTGCCCTAACGGCTCACGCTGCATAGCAAACGAATAAGAGGGTGAAAATCATGTCAGAAACCAAAGAACAGCAATGTCTCTTCATCAATGGAGAGTGGCTCAAGGCAAATGGTAAATCCTTTTCATCCGAAAACCCCGGTACGGGCAATGTCCTCTGGCAGGGTGCCAGTGCGTCAGCTGAGCAAGTTGATCAGGCGATAAGGGCTGCCCGTGAAGCCAGTCATCACTGGGCGTATCGATCCTTTTCAGAGCGGGAGTCGATCGTAAAGGCTTTCGCAAATGAGCTTGAACAGAATAAAGACACCCTGTCAGAAATCATTGCCAGGGAAACCGGCAAGCCTCTCTGGGAAGCCAAAACCGAAGCCGCCGCCATGGCTGGTAAAATCGCGATATCAATAAAAGCTTACCATGAGCGTACCGGTACTGTTGAAAACTCGATGCCTGTGGGAAAAGCGGTCATTCGTCATAAACCACACGGTGTTGTTGCGGTGTTTGGTCCCTACAACTTTCCAGGCCACCTCCCCAATGGGCATATTGTTCCCGCACTTCTGGCCGGTAATACTGTGGTTTTCAAACCCAGCGAGCTGACACCTGCCGTGGCCGAATACACGGTAAAACTCTGGCAGCAGGCAGGCCTTCCTGACGGTGCTCTTAATCTGATTCAGGGAGAGAAAGACACGGGTATTGCACTGGCTGGACACCCCGACCTTGATGGCCTCTTTTTCACCGGCAGTTCTAACACCGGTAAAATGATCCACCAGCAATACGGTGGACAACCCGGAAAAATTCTGGCTTTAGAGATGGGCGGTAACAATCCATTGATTGTCACAGAGATGGCAGATATCAAAGCTGTGGTACACGACACAATCCACTCAGCATTTATTACTGCCGGTCAGCGTTGTACCTGTGCCCGCCGCCTTTTTGTTCCTGCAACTCCCTGGGGAGACCAGTTTTTTGGTGCACTCACTGCAGCTACAGCCAAAATCAAAGTAGGCCAATGGGATGATCACGAAGCGCCCTTTATGGGAGCACTTATCTCTGAAATGGCAGCCAAAAAAATACTGGTAGCCCAGGAAACACTGCAAAACCTGGGAGGCAAAAGCCTGCTTCCATCAACACACCTTAAAACCGGAACCGGATTAGTATCTCCGGGTATTATTGATGTGACTGATATTAAAGACCGCCCTGATGAAGAGTACTTTGGTCCACTATTACAGGTGATTCGCTACAAGAATTTTGAAGATGCCGTTGCAGAAGCCAATAACACACGCTTTGGCCTCTCTGCCGGACTGTTCAGTGAAGCACCAGAGCAGTACCAGTACTTTTTACAGAGAATACGTGCAGGTATCGTCAACTGGAATCGCCCGATTACTGGTGCCAGCAGTGCCGCTCCGTTTGGAGGCCCCGGAGACAGTGGAAACCACCGCCCCAGTGCCTACTTTGCTGCAGACTACTGTGCTTACCCTGTGGCCAGTGTCGAGTCGGAGTCACTGTGTATGCCAAAAGACCTCGCTCCCGGACTTGAGTTATAAAAGGCTCCCGGACCTACTGAGCACGCAGCAGAACCTCAACAGCGCCTGAGCTTTGAATCGATTATGAAGATGTAAATAATGAGAACAATAGAAGCAAACTTTGATGGGCTGGTTGGCCCTACACACAACTATGCAGGGCTATCTCGCGGGAATAAGGCCTCAATCAATCATGCGGGCAATGCAGCCAACCCCAGGAAAGCAGCACTCCAGGGCCTGGAAAAAATGAAGGCGCTCAGTGAGCTGGGCTTTGTTCAGGGTGTGCTTGCCCCCCAAGAACGCCCGGACATTGCTATGCTCAGAAGACTGGGCTTTACAGGCAGCGACTCACGAGTACTTTCAGATGCAGCACAGAATATGCCTGCTGTACTGGCTGCCTGTTGCTCAGCTTCAAGTATGTGGACAGCAAATGCAGCGACAGTCTCTCCCAGTTCTGACTGCTCTGATGGTAAAGTACATTTCACTCCCGCCAACTTAATCAATAAATTTCACCGTTCCATTGAGCACGAAGTCACGGGAAATATACTCAAAGCAACGTTTAGCAGCCCTGAGCATTTTGTTCACCATCAAGCCCTGCCATCCACCGACTACTTTGGAGACGAAGGCGCCGCAAACCACACACGCTTCTGTCATGAGTATGGAGAGCAGGGTGTTGAGTTCTTCGTTTACGGTAAAGAAGCCTTTAATCCACAGAGCACATCACCGCAGAAATACCCTGCACGCCAGAGTTTTGAAGCCAGCCAGGCTATTGCCCGATTACACCAGCTAAGTCCCGATAAAATAGTATTTGCGCAGCAAAACCCTGCGGTAATCGATCAGGGTGTCTTTCATAATGATGTTATCGCTGTCGGCAACCGCAATCTGCTGTTCTGCCACGAGCAGGCATTTCTGAATCAGGCTTCTGTGTATGAGTCATTGAGAAAGGCTTACGGAGCACAGGACTTCCATATTGTTGAAGCAACTGATCAACAGGTTTCGGTAGCGCAGGCTGTAGGTACCTATCTGTTCAATAGCCAGCTGCTATCGCTTGATAATGGCGGAACAATGATTGTTGTCCCTTCAGAGTGTAAAAGGGAGCCTGCAGTCTGGAGCTACCTGCAAAGTCTGGTCAACGATTCAAAATGCCCAATTACGGATCTCAAGGTTTTTGATCTTCGCCAGAGCATGAACAATGGCGGTGGCCCGGCCTGTCTGAGGTTACGAGTTGTCTTGAATGATCAGGAACTGGCGGCTACTAACCAGAGCTGCCTGATAAACGACAAACTCTTTTCAACCATCAGCAATTGGATTAACAAACACTACCGTGACCAGTTATCCGAGAAGGATCTGGCTGATCCATTACTGTTGACTGAATCCCGGGCAGCCCTGGACGAACTGACAGGAATTCTTAACCTGGGTTCTGTTTATCCATTTCAGAATTAATAATATCCATCAAATGTATTTAAGCAGGTAAAGTTTACTTCTCTACCACAAAGACACCAAGGCACAAAGAAAAGCACTTCTCTGTACCTTGCTGTCTTTGTGTTGAAAAAATGAAACTTTTTTAATCAGTCCTACTTACCACCAAATACCTTTTTATCTTCTGCTATCCTGTGCGCCACTGCCGGATGCTGGAAAAGCCGATCAATATAAGCCGCCAACCTTGGGTATTCAGCAAACTCAATGTTCACTCCAGCATGGGCAAGATTAATAAAATGTGTGGCCAGTGCAATATCTGCCAATTGAAGACTTACCCCAAATAGAAACCCGGTTTCCGGAACCTGAGACTCCAGATAGGCACAGGTCTTTGGCAGCTTGGTTTGTAAAATTTCCTGCACTTTGACTTCGTCAGCAGGCTGGCTCACCAGCTTCTTGGCAACACGCTCAAAAAAGACTGTTCCCAGTACTGGCAGCATGACCGTATCGGCATATTCTTCAAACCAGCGGGCTTTAGCTTTGTCCTCAGGGGACTTTGGATAAAGCGGCTGTTCGGGATAACGGTCCTCAAGGTATTCACAAATAACCGTAGAATCGGCCAGAGTCACTCTTTCATCCTCCCAGGCAGGAATTTTCTTCAAAGGGCTGATTTTTTCAAAGCCCTCAGGTTTCCTGAAAGGGGTGACCGGCACCATTTCATGGTCAATCTGCTTTATTTCGAGAGCCAGTAACACCTTGCGCACCATGGGTGATAGTGGCACACCATAAAGCTTACTCATGGACATATCCTTTATAATTAGTTTTATCTTGAGCTTAGGCTCTGTTGACATAAGGTTGCTGGCTCAGCTTAAACCAGAGCGTTCGTGGCCAGGCGCAAGAATGAAGGAATACCAACGTCTTTCAAGTTCTTGTAACGACGGCACGGACGCTCTGGTTTTAGCCCGAAGGGTGGCTCGTATAGCCGTCTTCCAGCTGCGTTGGACTGGTTTGATGTAGAATCACTAAACCTGCACCAGCCCGCCTTATGGAAAACGGCTATACGAGCCACTGAGCCTGTAACCTTATGTCAACAGAGCCTAGGGCTATCCTACCTCTCGCCACAGCCTTTGCAATATAAAGAAAACCAGAGCATGATCTCCCTGCCCTTATAAATCGAGCCACTGCGCAATGAGCAAAGCACTAAAAACTCTCATTCCAGATAATTTTTTCAGTGAATACTGGCAAAAAAAGCCCCTGTTGATTCGACAGGCGATAGCTGATTTCTCGCCCCCGATTTCTGCAGACGAGCTTGCCGGCCTGTCTCTGGAAGAAGACGTTGAATCAAGGCTGATCCTTGAACATGGAGAAACACCCTGGGAGCTTCGCCACGGGCCTTTTACTGAAGAGACGTTCAGCTCGTTGCCAGAAAGTCACTGGACATTATTAGTTCAGGCGGTTGATCACTGGGTGCCGGAAGTGCATGAGCTGCTGGAGTACTTTCGCTTTCTACCCAGCTGGCGTCTGGAAGATATTATGATCAGTTATGCGACTGACGGTGGGAATGTCGGGCCTCACTACGACCAGTTTGATGTTTTTCTGATTCAAGCAGAAGGTAAACGCCGGTGGCAGATAGGGCCAGTTTATAATGATCAGACACCCATGGTTAAAAACACGCCACTGCATATTCTTTCCGAATTCGATGCTCTTGAAGACTACGTACTTGAACCCGGTGATATGCTTTACCTTCCGCCCGGCGTTGGTCATCATGGCGTAGCTCAGGGTGAATGCATGACCATTTCGGTTGGTTTTCGGGCGCCCAGTCATCGGGATATTCTGATGCAGTTTACCGACTTTGTGGCTGACCAGCTCAGTGAAAGCCTCCGCTACTCAGATGCCGATCAGCAGCCGGTAAGCAATCCCGGAAAAATAGATGAACAGGCAATAGACCGGATACAGAAAGTACTTCGCCAATACACAGAAGACAGAAACCTGATTACCCGGTGGTTTGGCTCAGCGATGACTCAAACAAAGCATCCACAGAGTGAAGAAGAGACAATTGAACAATGGTCAGAATTAACCTCTGAATTTGGTACTTGTAACCTGAGAATGAATGAAGGCTCAAGGCTTGCTTTTTATGAAGGTTCACCTTCTGTCGTATTTGCTGATGGTGAATGCCATGACTGCACAGATGAACAACGACTGTTGCTGGCAAAAAAACTCTGTAGTCACCAACATTTGCAACCTGAAGAATGGTGCGGTTGCAAACCTGAAGGAAGCCAACAGTGGCTGCTAGAGCTACTTAATCGGGGAATACTATATATAGAAAATGTTTGAAATAAAAAACTCAGACAGGCTAAAAGAGACCTGTCTGAATCTGCATCGTCACTTACACGTAAGATACAAACGATAAACCTATTTCATCAATCATGATCTCATTTTTTTTCCTGATCATCGGCCCACTGATCGAAACCCTCAAAGCCCGGTGGAAGTGGAGATGCCTGGTCGCCTTTTATAACCGCTTGAACGTCCTGGTTACCCCCCTTTGGCTCTTCCGACCTTGATTGTACCTGAGCATACCTATCAGCCAATTCACCAATTGTTGGCGTTCGCATTTTTCTAATACCCTTAGAACTGCCAGCTTTAGCATTGCGAGCTTCTTCAAACACATTATCAGGAATCAAGTGTTTGAAATGACTTCCTACGTCGGGCACATTATCTATCATGCGAATCTCAGAACTCTCCAGATACTGCCATAGTTTTTTCTCGTCAAAAAAGTCCATCTGCTGCTTAGTCATCATATTCAGTGGCTGCTCACTATTTGAGCCCCTAAAAAGGCTGAGTTGGGATATCGGTTCCTGAGCTTCCTTATGCCTTGCTAATAACTCTTCAAGTGTTGGTAAAACAATATCGCTCTTTGATGCGTCAGTAAGGCTTATACCTGCCACGCCTTTTACTTCGTTATAACCGTCTGTGGTAACCAGGCCTCTATGTGTGCTGTATAGCTTCACAACCTGACCTGGCTCCATATATTTCCACAATTTATTCTTTCTGAAAGAGCGTTGCTGGTCGCTGGACATCACTAGAATGTCGGTACCAGAGGGTGAGTTCTGAGGCTTATCGCTGACAAGTACAGGTCGAATGTCAAGCTTGCTATCCTCTGGGTGCTCCTCCTTTGGTTCCACCTGATAAGTATCTTTTCTAGGGTCAGCCCAGAATCTTTTTGCTATATCACCCAGTGTAGGCAGAGGGTTAAGGCGTGCATTAGGTACATCACTCTTTTTCTCAACTTTGGGTGTTTGCGTAAATACATCACCGGGAATGAGTTCCTTCAAACCATCCGCATGTAATGCGATATACCCCACCTCTTCAGGCTCTAGATAAACCCACAGCTTTCTATCACTAAAGAGAAGCCTCTGTTTTTCACCCATCACCTCAAGAGAAGTTTCCTTATTCTCAGGACCTTCAAATAGAAGGATTTCATCCGGGCCCAGTTTCGGGGGAGGAGGCACTACACCTACCGGTTGCTTATCTGCCTGCATGGGCTTCTCAGTGACCTGTGGCTGACTCTCCTCTACTGTCACCTCACTGACATTTGGTTTATTTGTCTGTACAGGTGCTTCTGTGTTTTGCGAACTTGATCCACCAAAGCTACTAAAAGGAACATCTGAGAGAGCCCGCTTCACTTCCTCATTGACTGATGCCTGCTTAGCAATAGCTTGATCCGCGTCTGCTGCAGTTCCATTGCCTTCAATTTGTTTTCGGTATGCTAATTGAGCATTTTTCAGCACTTTCTGTCGATACAGCTCATCAGGAGCGAGATTCTCAGGGTTCTCTTCAGCCTCTTCTATAGATTCTTTCTCGTTATAAAAATCCCCTGTATTCTCAACATCCAATTGACCTGATGGGATACTGGTCGGAGCGCTGCTTTGAGCCTGAGGCTTTTCTACCGGCCTGAAAGCACTGGCATCAAAACGTATTTCTACTCTTGGAAACTGCAGCAGTTTAAAACTGGATTCGAATGTAGTCTTAGCTTTCTCATCCACTTGCTGTAAAAGGGGAGGAATCTGGCTCCAACAACTGGAAATTTTTCCTTTATAGACATCTGCTGATCTATAGTCTGGATCACTCTCTCTCTGCGCCATAGCATTTTCTGTTAGCGCTAATGCTTTTTTCAGTAACTCTTTCAGCAAATCAGGATCTATCTCTTTCAATTTAAATGGAATGAGCTGAACCGAACCACTATCTTGCGTTGTAACAGTAACTTTTAAGTCAGAGGCATCTCTTTCAAAGCGTTTCAAATCTTGTCTTACTTCTTTCAAAGCCTGCTTGAATTCTTTCGCCATTTTTTTTGGATCGTCCGAGTCAACCATATCCATCTTCGATTGCAATTTTCTAAATGCATGATCAGAAGCATAAAAATAAGTATCTTTAGCCTGTGATTTATAACATTTAGCCAATTCATCGTCTGACAAAATTGCGTTTAATTGTGCCTCAGCTGACGCATCATTATTTGCACCAACGACTCTCTTGCCCTCCGTTGGCTGAGCACCATCAAGCACTTCACTCTTTGTTCCACTATGTTCTACTTTGGAGATTTCACGTGTCACCTCAGAATCAGGAACTGAATCTACTTTACGAGTTCCTGTATCTCCACTTTTACTTTTCGTTTCAGGAACTGGGCTGGCATTTTCACCTACCGTTGCTGAATGAACAGATTTATCCTGTATCGGTCCTGGCATAACAAATTCCTTTTAAAAACAAGCCCACCCATTAAGCAACAATAACTATGCGGGGTTAATTTTTTAATTCAATGTATTAATGAAAGCAATTATAACCAAAGAAGCAAAAGCCAATAATAAAACCCAATAGAATTCATAATGTTAAACACGATATTTTTTTGACAACAAATCAAACAATCAATAAAAACCAGAAGCTCACGACATTAAAATAACGAATATAAAAAAAAATACCAACCTATAAAAACCAGACTTGAAAACAAAAAACTGAAACGTATTCTTATTAATATGTGAATCTTTTATTAGATAGTAAAAATATCATAATAATCTGAATTCACCTTAACGTAGTTCTGCAGTATTCAGGTGACTCAATGATTAACATACTAATTAGACGACTCATAGTACTCTCTATTCTCCTGTCAGCACTATGGTTTGGATTTAAATTTTATTCTGAAAGCCAGATATCTGAAAAGTTAAACCAGCTTGCTTTTATTGCGTCTTCTCAGGCAATCATTCGTTTTGAAGATGTAACCGTTCACATAACTGGAAAGATATCCATTTCAAATATTGAAATAACGCCGGTCAGCATTTCTGAAGATCCATTTCACGCAGAGAAAATATCACTTATTTTTCCTAGTACATTTGAAATGATCAAACTGATGTATAACGTAGGAATGGGGAATGATGTTGAAATGCCAGAATCATTGCGACTCCAGCTTGATGGAATCAATGACCCCTTTATTGACGATCGAAGTATTTATGCGGGTATCACCCAAGAGCGAAATAGCTTTTTAAGGGAAGAACTTAAAAATACCAGTGAACCCATCTGTGGAGATGATTACATAATCGGCCCAGATGACTATAAAAAAATGGGGATCAGCAGTCTGATAACCGGTTTTTACTGGGAATACAAATACAATAAAGACAATCAGAAATTAATGGCCAGCTTTGGGTTTAGCGCCACCGACCTTTACACAGCGTCAATGAAAATTAATATTTCCAACCAACAATCTATTGGTATTCAAGACCTGATGCAAATGCCCCAGATCTCCAGCGTAGAAATGGTATATCAAGACCAGGGGCTGGTTCCCACAACAAATAAATACTGCGCCCAGCAATCTGGTATTTCTGTCGATGAGTACATCCAACGTAACACCTCTCTTCCTGACGAATATTACTTCCACACTATTGGGATTATTCCAAATGAAGCGATGAAAAAGGCTTATATTGATTTTTTAAGAAAGCCGGAAAGCATCAGTGTTACCTCATATCTTCCACCCAATTTTAACCCGATGATATTCGCTGTATACGATACCGAACATTGGGTCTCAACCCTGGGACTTTCACTGAAAGTAAACAACAACGTCGTTTCACCTTTTGAACTCATTACCCCAGATCCTTCCGAATTTATGGTCGATCAATTTGAAGGCTTTGAAATGGCTCAAGATGGATGGGACGATCTTGAAGCTATTGAAGACCCTTCTATGGATACCGAACCACAAATTGAGATGGACTGGGAACCAGAATCTGCGAATGAGCAAAGTACGTTCTCATCAACCTTCATTGAAGAGCAGCCTTTAGAAGAGCATGAAACGGCTTTTCTGCATCGCCAGCCCCAGACCAGGGATATTCCTGTCTACAAACTGTCCGACCATATTGGCCGTCAGGTGGAAGTCTTTGTGGAAAGATCAAAGAGTTTCAGCGGCGAGCTTCTTGCTGTAGATCGTGAAGCACTGCTACTGAAGGTGAGGGTTGGCGGGGGAACCATTACCATGCCAATCAGAGTCCAGCGGATTAAGTCTGTGGAGGCTAGATAATAAGCTGGGAGATTAGCTTTGAACAAAAAAACCGGCGTCTGAAATCAGACGCCGGTTTCACTTTGAGCCATATAAGCAGAGTTGTCATTTCTGACATTACAGATGATAAGACTGAGCTATCTGGGCTCTGTTTACCATCTGCCGGGGAGCATTACATCATGCCGCCCATACCACCCATGCCGCCCATGCCACCCATATCAGGCATAGCTGGAGCGTCGTCCTGTGGCTCATCAGCAACCATGGCAGCAGTCGTGATCATCAAACCTGCAACGGAAGCAGCCGCCTGCAGAGCAGAACGGGTTACCTTGGCTGGATCCAGAATACCCATTTCGATCATGTCGCCGTATTCACCAGTAGCTGCGTTGTAACCGAAGTTGCCGGATCCGGCTTTAACCTTGTCAACTACTACGGAAGCTTCATCACCGGAGTTGTTGGCGATCTGACGGATTGGACCTTCCAGAGCACGCAGGATCAGTTCAACACCAGCACGCTGCTCAGCGTTGATGGTCTCAACGTTGATGGCAGACAGAGCACGCACCAGCGCAACACCACCACCGGCAACCACACCTTCTTCAACCGCTGCACGGGTAGCGTGCAGGGCGTCTTCAACGCGGGCTTTCTTCTCTTTCATTTCAACTTCAGAAGCAGCGCCAACTTTAACAACGGCAACACCGCCAGCCAGCTTGGCTACACGCTCCTGCAGCTTCTCTTTGTCGTAGTCAGAAGAAGAGTTTTCGATTTCAGCGCGGATCTGCTCAACACGGGCAACGATATCAGCATGAACGCCTGCACCGTCAACGATGGTGCTATCTTCTTTGGTGATCTGAACGCGCTTGGCAGAACCCAGGTCATCCAGAGTCGCTGTTTCCAGGGACAGGCCAATTTCTTCGGAGATAACGGTAGCACCAGTCAGGATAGCGATATCCTGCAGCATGGCCTTGCGACGGTCACCGAAGCCTGGAGCTTTAACCGCAGTTACCTTAACGATACCACGCATGTTGTTCACAACCAGAGTCGCCAAGGCTTCGCCTTCAACATCTTCAGCGATGATCAGCAGTGGCTTGCCAGCTTTTGCAACGGCTTCCAGCACCGGCAGCAGTTCGCGGATGTTGGAGATTTTCTTGTCAACCAGCAGGATGAAAGGAGCTTCCAGATCGGCAGACATTCTTTCCTGGTTGTTAATGAAGTATGGAGACAGGTAGCCACGGTCAAACTGCATGCCTTCAACGACTTCCAGTTCAAACTCCAGACCGCTGCCCTCTTCAACAGTGATAACGCCTTCTTTGCCCACTTTTTCCATGGCTTCAGCGATGATCTGGCCAACCACTTCATCAGAGTTCGCAGAGATAGTACCTACCTGAGCGATGGACTTGCTGTCTGCACAAGGAGTAGACATCACCTTCAGCTGCTCAACAACAGCAATAACTGCTTTGTCGATACCGCGCTTCAGATCCATTGGGTTCATACCAGCGGCAACGTACTTCAGGCCTTCGTTCAGAATGGACTGAGCCAATACAGTAGCAGTGGTAGTACCGTCACCTGCTTGGTCGTTAGCCTGAGAAGCCACTTCCTTAACCAGCTGAGCACCCATGTTCTGGAACTTGTCTTTCAGTTCGATTTCCTTAGCAACAGAAACACCATCTTTAGTGATGGTTGGCGCGCCAAAGGATTTTTCCAGCAGGACATTACGACCCTTTGGACCCAGTGTTGCTTTTACAGCGTCAGCCAGAATGTTGACGCCCTTGAGCATTTCTTTGCGAGCTTCGTCGCCGAATTTAACTTGTTTAGCTGCCATGGTTGGTGACCCTATGCACTATTTGTGAAATCGGAAAAATGCAGTGTGATTGTTTAACTAACAATCAGCCTTCCAGAACGGCGGAAATGTCACTTTCAGACAGAATGATCAGCTCTTCACCATCAATCTTCACGGTGTTTGAGTCTGCATACTTGCCGAAGATGACCTTGTCACCAACGCTAACGCCAACAGGACGCTTTTCACCATTGTCCAGGAACACGCCATCGCCGACTGCAACCACAACACCTTGGTTAGGCTTTTCAGTTGCAGAACCTGGCAGTACGATGCCACCAGCAGAGGTAGTTTCTTCTTCGACACGACGAACGACCACGCGATCACGCAACGGACGGATTTTCATCGATTCTTTCTCCAACAGTTTGCTTATGCCGTGCAACCTTTTAGAGGCTGCTCGTTATCAACTTAATGGCAGTGAAATGATGAACTATCGTTTCACTACTCACTATGGCCCGGTTTACCCGACCCCCCTGGTATTCACCAAGAGTGAAATCTACTTTGGCGCAGGTCTTTCCAGTAGGTTCGAGCCCTTGCCGAAGTCTTATCAGATGTTCCACTTAGTATGGGTGGCCAATGCTATTTTCAAGAGGCAGGTGGAAAAAAAACTGACTTTTCCCAGTTAACCCCAGGCACGCTCTCCAAATAGACTGGCAAATTCTTAAAACGTTCAGAGACTTGAGACTTTCAAGCCCTAGCAATTCCTGTTTTCAGGATCTTCCTTATCCTGCTCCCGGGTATAATCCCCATCAATGGTGTGGTGGATATGGGTCTGATCATTCTGCCATGTAGGCTCTCGGTGGAACTCTGCTTCGTAAATATTGGTCTGCTGGACCTTCATACCTGTCGCTGTCAACCAGCGACGAACCAGAAACCTGCGAACTGGAGGAATCAACAGGAATATCCCCAGGAAGTCGGTAATAAAGCCGGGGATCAACATCAGCAAGCCCCCTAAGGCAATGGCCAGATTTTCCAGCATTTCCATAGCGGGCAGTTCGCCTGCGGCCATCTTCTGCCGGGCTCTTAATGTTGTTTTGAAGCCCTGGCGGCGAATCACTTCGATGCCAATAAATACCGACAGAATAACCAGCGCAACCGCATTCCAGGCTCCGATGATACTGCCCACCTTGATCAGCACCACCATTTCCAGAATGGGCAATAGAATAAATAGTAGAAAGAGGAAGCGCATAAAAGGCCCCGTTAATCATTGGAGCCTCTTATATAGAGGCGGTGTCGTTTTTTTTCAAGGGTTGTCAGTTCAGAGTAACATCAGGCAGCTTTGGCCATGGCAACCAGCTGCTGGCGAACTTCCATCGCACTTCCAGCATTCCCCGGAAATGGGATACGGACTACTTTTCTCCCCAGCAGGATATGCATGCCTTCTGAGTCGACTCCGGCCATTTTTGGACTAACCCCTTCAGGAATAACAACTTTAGCAGCCAGACAATACTTCACCATGGCATCCACATGATCTTCATTCATATGATCAATCATGCCTTTTCCACCCTCACCAAAGAATGGGTTTTCTTTGCAGAGCAATTCATTTTTAACCCAGAAAATTTTACCAAAGCCACCAATGAATCGAGCTTTCACCAGCTTGATACGATAAAAGTCAAAGTTATGGGTATTGCTGTAGTTTCTGGCCTGAGGGAAAAAGTTGAAGTAGTGTTCGGCAACCTCTTCAGGATCTTCAATTTTTTCAGCGTCCCCCATCCAGGTCAGGCGCCCGGCAGTATGAACATCATCAGTGTCCGTATCACTGACGATAAGAGAAACCCTTGGGTTTTCTTCGATATTTTTGGTGTGCTGAGCAATGGTACTGATTTGAATGATTGGACAACCATTGGCATCCAGACAATAAGGCATAACAGAACCAAAGGGATAGCCCGGAACATCCTTGGAGTGCGTAGACAAAATGCCGTGGTATTCCCCAAGCAGCAGTTTTCTGGCCTCAAATGCCGCCGCTTCCTTGGTATCCATCATAACTAAACTCCTCTGGGTGTTTATTCATTATCGTTTATTAACAGTGTAACTGTTGAAAAATCAACCACTGTTGGTGCGTTGACCGCATTATATGGGAATGAGATTTATTATCAATAACCATTATGGATGTTGTCTTTTATTCAGTTTCGTTTCAGGATGATCACTGTACCGTCCACCACAGAAGTATAAGAACAATTATGAACATTAAAGATAAAAATATTCTGATCACTGGTGCCGCCAGAGGGCTCGGCCTGGCTATGGCTAACTCGCTTGCAGAACGTGGTGCCAATATTGGCCTTATTGACCTTGATACTCCCGAGCTTCATAAAGCAGCAGAACTCTGTCGTTCAAAAGGTGTTAATGCTATAGCACTACCAGCCAATGTTGCTGAAGAGGCTCAGGTTGAAGCCGCGGTCCAGAAAGCCTCCGCAGAACTGGGTCCATTGAATGGTCTGGTCAATAATGCTGGAATTCTCAGGGATGGTCTCCTGATCAAAGCCAAAGACGGCAAAGTGACGGACAAACTCTCCTTCGACAAATGGCAGGCCGTCATAAATGTTAACCTGACCGGTGTATTCCTCTGCGGCCGTGAAGTCGCAGCCAGCATGATTGAAAGTGGTTCACAGGGCGTTATCGTCAATATCGCCAGCATTGCCCGTGAAGGGAACTTTGGCCAAAGCAACTATTCTGCTGCCAAAGCCGGTGTCTCAGCCATGACGGTAACCTGGTCCAAGGAGCTGGCCAAATACGGCATCCGTTGTGCAGCCATTGCTCCAGGAGTTATTGAAACGGAAATGACTGGCAGCATGAAGCCAGAAGCCAAAGCCAGATTAACCGCTGGTATACCGGTTGGACGAATGGGAACACCGGAAGAGATTGCCCAGACCGTTGGCTTTATTTTTGAAAATGATTATTACAATGGGCGTGTACTGGAGCTGGATGGTGGGTTAAAACTCTGAATTTAACTATATCATACAAATCAAACTCTGCTTCCGTTCAAAGGTGAAGCAGAGCATTATTTATTAAATTTGAAGCCAGAATAATTAAACTATGCTTTAGTGATCTATATCACTATCACTAATGGGTGACAATCTAGTCAATGTCAATGGTCAGGTATTCCCACCCCCTAGTGCCTTTCAGGAGCAATAACATTCATATCAGAGAAAAATTTACATATTATCAACAACCATGTACTAGAAAGCACCATTATTAAAGCATCTTCAACAATATAACTCATCAGAATAATCAAAACAGTCGTTGTCCCCATCACATAAAAACTCTCTAGGAATACACATACCATGATCACATGTATATTCATTAGGAGAGCACAACTGCCGAGCACTATCATCATATTCATTTTCTATATGTAAGGCGTCACTGGAAGCCACCATATATTGGAGCACATAATTTGTTACTACGATTGATGCGAAGCGAGCAATACTTCGAGAATCAAAACTGTTAACACACTCATTAAGCAATTGTTTCATACTATATGAAAGCTTATTAAATAATGAATCGGACTGTCTATGAACAGAAAACCTACCCAACAATCCAGACTTAACACCTTGTAAGTCCAAATTATTTTTATCATATTCATAATTATACCTAGCGGTATTTAGAACAGGTAACATATAGAACCGTTGAAAATCATTCAAAACAAAACATGATTACTAAGGCTTCCAGAATTTTGCTTCTGAAAGCCATCAATGATATTTACCAGAAGTAATTAGATAAAAAATTTACTATCAAAATCACTCGATCAAATTAAGCATTTTCAGCCATCCCAACAGCATCCGCTTGCCCCATGGGAGTTGCATGTCTGGAAAGGTCTCGCTGACTCCCTTGTACACTTTGAAGATCAAAGCTATCTGGCTGAGGTGGTGTTGCACGACGGCTATCGTACCAAGTTTTAAAGCCCCAAATCCCACCGACAAGAAGACCACCTCCAAAAGAGCTACCAAGTGCAATAGCTCCAGCAACAGGGATGGAGGTTTTCACTATGATTCTTTCTGTAAGAGTTAAAGGGGCAAAGCAGTCGGGCCTTATCGCCATTTTTTGATAGTCTGGCATAGGCTTGTTTCTATTAAGTTCATCAGCGTTAAGGTGGCCAAACGTCCTTGGCTTACCATCATTCATCCAACGATCCATAGCATACCTCTCCGGTGAGCCCGCTTTCAGCCCCGCATTCTCTCCATGCTTTAACGTAATTGATGGAGAAAGAGCCTCGGAGTCCTGATAAAATTCATGTGCTGATTCAGCTAAAGGTTGGTTGGTAGTATTCAGCCGATTTACTTTCGCAGAAAAGTCACTTGTCGACGCCGGGCCATTATACATCTCAGTATCATGACCAATGTGCTCCCCTAAAAATTCAGCATAATGACCTTGATTCAAATCACTGCAACTCGCTGTCATTGCATTGCTGGGCAAACACGTTGCCCTCGTTGCTCTTGCCATATCTCTGGAAACGACTCCTGTTTGTGCTGCTTCATCCTCGATAATATGCCCAAGATCTCGATAAGGGGGGGTTCCTTTCCTAGTGCCCTCAGCAAAGCGATCACACACATACTCGATAGGATTTTCTATTGGCTGCCCTGTTATTTTTGAAGTGACCGGATCTTTAATTGGGCCTGTCCCGCCCCAAGCATTTACCGCTGTCGTTAAATCACGGTAATCTTTAGCTACTTCAGCTGAAGCTCGTAAAACACTTGTACCATTCCCCCTAAGATCCATTAGGAGTGTTTTATTTCCAAACCCATTTGAAAAAGCTTGGTATACATCAGTTAATTTTGGATCAGGACACACAGGTGCCATAAGTGCATCTTTGACTGCTCCTGCTCCTTTAAATACAGCACCACACACAAGAGAACCTAATAAATACTTAGCCATTGCTGGTTGAGCAACTTTATTTATCGTAACAGCCCTACTTAATACAGATTTACCAAGTTCGTAGATTGCTGGCCGAGCCTCTTTTGGTATGCTCACCGCTCTATCAACCATACTTTTACCACGATTGTATGATGCTCCTGCGACCTCTTTTAAAGAACTCCATGTACTCCCGGTAAAATTCCTCACTGAAAACCACCCTATTTTACCACTTCCCTCTTGATGACCTGCATTACGATGGACTGGTTGCTGAGAGGACCTATCAAACATAACTGGATCACTTTGTAGCGTTTCCATATTTTCCCCTTGCAAGTTCTGTTTGTAGAAAGAAATCACCAGACTGATAAACACTCAATGCATGCAATTTCCTGACAATTGATAGACAGAGCAAAAGCTATTTAGTTTCTAAATTATTTTAATTCTAATAATCATTATCATTTAGATTGCAAATTAATTCCAAATAACCATAAGAAAACAAAACTAATTCTAAAAAACTTAACCAAAGCCCTTTAACAATGTTTAGCAGGCAAGTATTTATTTAACACGAACGAACAATAAGATTTTTATTAAACATTATTAGAGCCGTCTATTTAGTATTCATATTTACTATTAAAATTAGTGCTAAAACAAATAACCAGCTCTAAATTGATACCCTGTAGCCCACTCCCAAAATCACAGGACTTCTATGATGTTTAGATATATGAAAATATTTTCTTCAAACTTGTTATTACTGCTTTCTTCCATAGTACTCGGTGATGAGCTATTTGGTGCAGAAGCCAACCAGTTTCATTGCGGGTCGATGATTGTTGAACTTCAGGAAGACTGGTCCATTGTATCTATTGATATAAAAAAAGGTTCATTACAAAACGCTCGCTTATATCAGCAAAAGGAAGGCGATGAGTCAGCCTTTGTCCCTAAGTTTGCCAATACAACACTTGCGCATTTCAAACAGGCCATTGATGATGGCAAGGTGGAAAAGCTCTCTATCATGGAATTCCCCCTTGAAGCAGAAATGGTGATTGCCCAGCCTCATGGCTCTAACATAACCACATTTCACCTGACCAAAGGGGTCTGTAATGCACTTCAAACCGGGCAGACATCTGTCACACTAAAAGCAGGAAACCCAATGAGCATTACTGTTTACCAGTCCGAAAGGGACAGTCATAGCAAATTAACTGACCTTCACAAAAAAGCCAACTACACCCCTGCTTATGTTCTGCTGCCGTTTAATGATCCGGATTCACAGGAGAGTAATCACAACTGGACAAAAGAGCTGAAAGATACGTTAACCGATACCATTACCGAGAAGCTATCACAGAAGGCAGCCCAACAAACTATTGAGAACTGGTTTAAGTAGATCTCTCTATAACGTTGTCTGATAACCAGACATATCGTCCTGTCCCTTAACCTTGGTATACTGAGTCACTCCCCCTATGACTTGCCTGAAACTGAACGCGTGCAAAGACTCAATGATCGACAGGCCGAGGCCGTAAAATATATCGATACTCCCCTGCTAGTACTGGCAGGGGCAGGCAGTGGTAAGACCAGTGTTATCACCACCAAAATTGCATACCTGATTCAACAGTGTGGCATCAGCGCCAAAAACATTGTGGCCGTTACCTTTACCAATAAAGCCGCCCGAGAAATGAAAGAGCGGGTTGGCAAGTTGGTCAAAGGCAAAGCATCTTCAGGGCTGACGGTGTCTACTTTCCATAACCTGGGTCTGAATATTATCCGTCGTGAGTACAAAATACTGGGCTACAAACCCGGTTTTTCGATTTTTGATCAGCAGGATGCCCGATCACTGATTACTGATTTGATGCAACGGGATGCCTCTGCAGATGACAATGGTGTTGATCAGATTCAACACTGTATCTCCAACTGGAAAAATGATTTGATCATACCGGCTCAGGCACTAGAGATGGCAAGGCAGCCTTGGGAGCAGACTGCAGCGATTGTCTATGAACACTATAACCGTATGCTGAAAGCCTATAACTCAGTAGACTTTGATGACCTGATCATGAAACCGGTCGAGCTATTCAGAAATTACCCTGAAGTTCAGCAACGCTGGCAGGATAAAGTTCACTATATGCTTGTAGATGAGTATCAAGATACCAATGGTGCTCAGTATGAGCTGGTCAAACGACTGGTAGGTGACCGCCGTAAGTTAACCGTAGTAGGTGATGATGACCAGTCCATTTACGCCTGGCGTGGTGCTAAGCCTGAAAATCTTGCACAGCTAAAAGAAGATTATCCCAGCTTAAAGGTTATCAAACTGGAACAGAATTACCGCTCCACCAGCCGTATTCTGAAAGCAGCGAATACTCTGATTGCCAACAATCCCCACGTGTTTGAGAAAACCCTCTGGAGTGAGATGGGGGTTGGGGATGAGATTCGTGTCATCAAATGCCGTAATGACGAGATGGAATGTGAACGGATTGCTACGGAGATTCTGGCTCACAAATTGAGACACGAGAACAGCTATAAAGATTATGCAGTGCTATACCGAGGTAATTTTCAATCAAGACTGTTGGAATTAAAACTTCAGCACCATGGTATTCCCTACCATATCAATGGCGGTACTTCGTTTTTTGCCCGGGCAGAAGTGAAGGACATCATGGCTTATCTACGACTACTGATTAACCAGGATGATGACAATGCATTTCTACGGGTTGTAAATACGCCAAAGCGGGAAATTGGCCCATCCACACTGGAAAAGCTGGGCAACTACGCCAATAAACATCACATCAGTATGTACAGAGCCTGTGAAGAAGCAGCTCTGGAAGAAGACCTTGCACCTCAGTATGCAGAAAAGCTACGCCGCTTTACCGGGTGGATGGATGATGTTTCACGACGGCTGCAAACCAGCGAAGATCCTATGCAGGTAGTTCGTGAAATGATTGCCGATACCGATTATGAAAACTGGTTGATGCAGCACTCCTCAACGCCAGCCCAAGCTGAAAAGCGCATGGCTAATGTCTGGTTTCTGGTGGATGCATTGCAACAAACACTGGAACGGGGTGACGAAGACAGAACAGTCGAAGACGCTATTGCCAGGCTGATTCTTCGGGATATGCTGGAACGTAACGAGGAAGAGGAAGATGCGGATCGTGTTCAGCTGCTGACCCTTCATGCTTCCAAAGGCCTGGAGTATCCCCATGTATATATGATGGGAATGGAGGAAGAACTGCTTCCACACCGTACCAGTATTGAAGAGGACAATATTGAAGAAGAGCGTCGCCTGACTTATGTAGGCATTACAAGGGCTCGAAAATCCTTAACAATGACATTGGCTGGACAGAGAAAACAGTTTGGCGAAATCATTGATACGATGCCCAGTCGCTTTCTGGATGAACTTCCTCAGGAAGACTTAGTGTACACAGGCTTTGATGAGTCATCTCGTCAGGAAACGAAAAAAATGGCGGGTAAAATGGGACTTGATGCCCTGTATAAATCAATTGGCGCATGACGATGACAAGCAGAAGCCAAGGGTAACCACTCCTGGTTTCTGCTGAACTCACTAAAACCAGAATAAATACACTGCCTTTTGCCTGATGTGCCACTACGGGGTGTTCACAATTCGCCATGAGACCAGTTGATCACATAAGCACTCAAGCAAGGCGAACAGCGCAGGCCCCAAAGGCATGCTGGTTCCATGTTCAAGTCGTCCAACGCTGATTCCTGGAAGGAAGCATGAAACATTTATTCAACTCAATTTTACTCATTAGCTTGGTATTACTCGGAGGCTGTGCATCAACTGCAGAAACCTCTCCACCTAACGGTATTAAACATATTGTCCTGGTTTGGTTAGAAAATACCGGTAACCAGCAGGATCGCGCTGAGATTATCAAACACTCTGAAGACCTTCGTTCAATTCCCGGTCTGCTTGACTTACAGGTAGGCCTCAGTGTTCCAAGTGATCGAAAAATTGTTGATGACAGTTTTGACGTAGGGCTGGTTATGACATTCTCTGATCAGGAAAGTATGGATGCCTATATCAAACATCCACTTCATCAACAAAAGGTAAAAACCCACTTTGCTCCTTTAAGCCGTAAAATTCTCATATATGACATTCGCTATTAACACTGCCCCAAGCCTGAGACTTCATTAATTGAATAAGGTGATTGATATCCGCTTATTCTGAAGTCTCAACCCATATTTTATAGAGTTCTGCCTCGACCAGGCTTTCTCTTGAATCCCAAAAATCCGAATAGAGAATGCTCACTTCCTGATTTGAGACTGCAGCATCTTCTGCGTAGCGGCAGAGACTTTCCTGATACGTTGTAAACTGCCCCACATCCGGAACAGAGCTGTACTGCTTGCGTGAAATCAGGTAGTTCCGAGCCTCTTCAATATCTGTTTCGCCAGCAGTGTTCTGTTCAGGTATCCACTCATTCCTGTAGTGCGCAATATTACGGGATCCACCTAAATGAACATCAATAACGCACTGATTACTTAACAACCTTCTGTTTATACGCTGAACCCGAGTGACCAGTCCTTTGGAAACTTTCTCACGGAAAAACCAGGTACCGCGATAATCCCATCCGGCTTCAACCCCTTCCGGGAACTCCTCGAAAGATCGAGAATCAAAAAAGCTTTCATCGCTATCGGAAATACCAGTAAGAATGAAGTTACTTTCAGAACTGAAAGGACTGCCCCAAAAAGCTTTACTTCTGAAGGAAAAAACAAGACTCCGAGAGTCTTGAATATCTGTCACCCCCTGCCAAAGTTCACTATTTTGCTCTTCGACCGAGAGTGAATATTGAAAAGATGGGTAGCTGGAAAGCTGTTCCTTTGTACTTGTATGCACCTCCAGCTCTCCTGAACTCCAGAGAATCCCATCAACCCACTCTCTGAAACCTTGCTGTCCAACTAATGTTCCAGTCAGCCACCAGCCTCTATTGTCTACTGCAATCGAATCACCGGTACTGCCTGAGCACTTTCCATTAACACATGGAGCTTCGCCACGCTGGCCTTCTTCACCTGAAGATAGGACATGCTCTTCAGAGGTATTATCTGCAGAGTTTCCCACCGGAATAAGAAAAAACATTATCAATAAGATGATCGGCAACCGTTTCATCACAGACGTCCCTGTATTGTCCTTTGACATTCCCTGTCATAAAGAATCGGCCAGCTCCGAGACTCACCTTAGCTCCTGCTTTGTGCATCAGTACTCGTATGCCTTTTCTCCTAAGATAACGAAGGTTAGTGATCATGAACAGAGCAGCACGTTAGTTTGGAGCTAGCAAAGACTTCAGTTGCTGAACTTTTGCAGAACTGACGTTACCGTTTTCAAGCACCGCACTAAATGTATGCAGGGAAAAACGTGTTAACTCAGTCTTCAGCCCGTCGATAATCCCTAGCGCATTTTCCAGAGACACGCCCCCCCCGACCACAACTTCAAGCCCACCCGAGACAAATACCCCTATATTTACCAGCTGCTTAATGCCATCTTGCGCTGTTCCAGTACTTCCCCAGGCAATACCGCTGGTTAATACCCGATCAAAACCAAGATCAATCAGAGTTTCAAGCGAGTATTGCCAATCTGGCGTTGCATCAAAAGCCCTGTGGAATGTGACTGTCAGATCATACTCCCGAGCCTTTCCTATCAGTCGCTCACAATACGTCCGGTGAACAGCCGATGTCTTCTCATCCAATACACCAATGACAACGCCATCCGCCCCCGCCTTAGCAGCATCTTGAATCTGCTGTTCCATTAAGACAATTTCATCCGGGGTATAAAAGAAGTCACCGCCTATAGGGCGAACCATAACCAACAGTCCGGAGCGATCCTTAAATGCATTTCTTGCTAGCTCTATATGTCTGACAGAAGGCGTTAAACCATCCTGTTCCATATGGGAGCATAACTCGATTCTATCAGCTCCTCCCTCCCATGCTTTGGAAACCGAGTTGAAAACGTAAAAGTCATCTTTACTATGAACACAAACTTCGATAGGTATCATGTAATTTTAGACAGTATATCTATTCAGGTTAACTAAACAGGATCCCTTCTATTAAAATGAAGGGAATATCCTTAAAACTCTATTATACATGCATCATGAACAAGAAAGTTGCCCTTTTTTCGCTTTAATAACGATGAAACCTGCACACCATACAAAATTCCAAAAAATAATCACATTGCAACATTACAAAAGTAGAGAAAACATTTCATTAATCACTATTTAAAAAACCATAGTGCGAAACAAAATAAACACTCATAGAAATATAACAACAACTGCCTTATATATATTGATTATGAAAATCTCTTCATATGAAAAAAAAACACTTATTTATTTTTTTATATAGCCAGACCATTTTGCGGAAATAAAATATTACTCTAGAATCCCTTTAGTATCATTTTATACAGTAAACAAGTTCCATTATCGGGCTTAAAAACTAATAAACAGCAGTGAAATATTTCAAAAAAATATATTTAAAGCTCGGAATAATAAGGACTGCTTACTGTCCAACCGTTCGGTTCTGATCTTTATTTAAGGTGGAACCGTATTTACTTAATTAAAACAGCCATCCGGATAAGGGGTTAGCATGTTTAGAGGAAAGTGTTTATCCATCGTCTTATTGTTATCGATCACATCGGCATCTTGGGGATCGTCTCCAGATGCAAGCACTGGGATCGAGCATGGGCGTTCTAGCGGGAGTGCTTTGTCAACCATTGGCAGTGGTACTTTCTCTTTACTTGAAGGTCTTGCTCACCTCACAATACTTCTGGGGTCTGGGGAGCAACCCGCAACCAATGTCTTTACAAAAGCGCTGGGATATGCCAACTCTGCTTATGACTTTAATGCATCAAACCGCTTCCTGAACCGTGCTGCTGGTAGTGTCCTCTTAAGCCAAGCCTTAAGGCTTCTTCCTGTAGCCAATGATTATGTCTGCGGCATGATGACACTGACTACTGAGGATGGTTATTACATTGACAGCGTCTTGGTTAATCAGGGATCGATACAGAATGATTCACAGTTCGAGCATATTGGTGACAACCTCTATGTCCCTAAAAACAGAGGTATCACTAACCTTCTATTAGTCAAACAAATGACTGGTTGGACAACAGCAGGAAGCGCCTATATTACTGAGAACCCAATTGACTTCTACGTGACGGTTTCCGATGGCCGTCAAACCTCTACCATCAATATTCAGAAAAGCTCATGTACATTATGGAACTATGGTAAAGCTCATGCCTCTGTGATCAAAGGCGATGATATATCCTTTTGCCTGACTAACTCCGGTACTGACTCTAAAGTATCAACACTAACAGCGCTAACTGCTGCATACGGAAAGCCAGCTCTGATGCGCATCCCAGGAGAAGCATGTGAGAGCTACTGATCCGTCAACCAAGGTAATAATGATTGGTTGATCTCAAAAAATACGAAACAAGACCACCCTCTTCTAGCTAGACAGGGTGGTTTTCCTTTGCAGTACACCACAAAAAATTAACAGTTCACATACAGATTTTTTCCAGTTTCAGTGAGCTCCTGATTCTCGTCATTCCGCATCAAGTGTCGTACATGACATATCAAATGATCTTTTCTCCTGGATGCTATACAGATTAATCAGTCTATATAGTAGTATTAGGCAATTCTAGAACCTTAATCTCAGAAATATAACAATCCATAAATTATGAAAATTTTCTTTCGCCATCTGATTTAACTCTCTCGTAAGTAATGATTCCAATTCTGCTTTTAGTTTTCTATCGAACAATCAGTACATGCAATAACAATAAGGAAGTTCAAAATGTCGAGACTTAAAGGAAAAACCATTATTACCACTGGTGCAAGCCGTGGTATTGGTAGAGAAATTGCCATTCGCTGTGCAATGGATGGTGCCAATGTTGTTGTAGCTGCCAAAACGGTCAAGCCCCACCCAAAACTTCCTGGTACTATTTACTCGGTTGCAGATGAAATCATTTCGGCAGGTGGTAAGGCTCTGCCTATTCAAGTAGATGTAAGAGATGAAAATTCTGTCGAAAAAATGATTGAAATGACCGTCTCGGATTTTGGTGGGATTGATGGGTTAATTAATAACGCAGGAGCAATCCGACTGACGCCTGCAGAAAATACACCAATCGAAATATTTGATTTGATGCATCAAATCAATACCCGAGCAGTGCTCTTATGTAGCCAGCTTGCCATGCCTTATCTGGAAAAATCTGACACAGCCCATATTCTTAACCTTTCTCCGCCTATCAACCTGAGTCCGAAATGGTTTAGGAACTACACTCCATATACCATCACAAAATACGGTATGTCGATGCTAACCTTGGGTCTTGCTGAAGAGTTTCGTTCAAAAAATATCGCTGTTAACTCTCTTTGGCCAAAAACCAGTATTGCAACGGCTGCCGTTGAATTCGAGGCCGGTGGAAAGGAATTATTCAACGTTTCAAGAAAGCCAGCCATCATGGCCGATGCAGCTTATTCCATTTTAACAAGTGGAACTGAATTCACTGGCAACCACTGCATTGACGAGGATATTTTGCGGGAAAAAGGCATGACAGATTTTGATCACTATGCTGTTGTCCCTGGTACTACGGACTTCTTCATGGATCTATATATCGACCAGTAAAACTCCCTCCTTGAACTACATCCACTGACGACATAAGGCTGTCTACGGCAGCCGAATCTTCTGGATAAATACTCAAGTGAGCTTTTATACAGTGAAGATCATACAAACACTTTTGGATCAGGTTAAAAAAACTGCAACTCAGAAATTGTGAGTAATACAAATAAGCCTTCTAACTAACGTAATAAGCGTAGTTAGAAAGCACGATGGGTATACGCTCTACTGACTTCCCAACTCACGACCAGAGTGGGATTTCTGTTCAGTTCTGAAGCGCAACAGAGGGTTTAAAAAATGCAATTGGTATAAGGTTTCAGACTCAGCCGGTACTCCGGCTAAGGCATTAGATAAAATTGACAGTCCGTTGCAATAGCAGCCATTGGAATATCCCAGTGCTCTACTGGAATAGAGGCCACCTTTTGACACTCATGAGCAAGGCCAATCAACTTTGGTTTTTCTGAAGTGCGGGTGAAGGCAAACGTTCTATCATAAAAGCCTCCCCCCATCCCCAAGCGCCTGCCTGATGTATCAAAGCCGGTTAAAGGAACAAATACAATATCCAGCTCTTCAGGCAAAATCTGCCTGGCACCGTGATGAGACGGCTCAGGAATACCAAACCGGTTCAAAGCCAATTGGGTATCTGGAAGATACTCAATGAACATGAGATCTTTACTACTACCTTGACCAACAACCGGTAAGTAACACTGCTTGCCAGATGCCCAAAGATAATCCCGGAGAGCATCGGGGTTTATCTCACCATCGTTGGCTATATAAACCGCAATGTGCTGACCATCAAACAACTCAGGGCGAGCGCTGAGGGTTTTATAAAGACCTTCACCTGCGCTGACCTGCTGGTCAGCACTCAACGCCCGACGGCGCTCACGAAGAGCAGCTCTTAAATCAGAACGGGATATCATCATCAAAATCGTCAAAGCCACCAGCGGGCTGAGGCTGAGGCTGAGGTGCAACTTGCTGCTGCGGCTGTGCAGTTTGCTGCTGAGGAGCACTACCATACTGCTGAGGCTGCGACTGTGGAGCATATGATTGCTGCTGTTGCTGCTGCGCAGGCTGTTGCTGGTAACCTCCACTCATTGGGGCTCCCATACCTCCGTCCTGACGGCCATCCAGCATTTGCAGCTGCCCACTGAAACCATCGACAACAATTTCAGTTGTGTATCTGTCCTGCCCGTCCTGCCCTTGCCACTTACGCGTCTGGAGCTTCCCTTCGATATATACTTTTGAGCCTTTACGAAGGTACTGTTGTACAATTTCCGCTAACTTTCCGAAAACAACAACACGATGCCACTCTGTTTTTTCCTGCTGCTGCCCAGTATTGCGGTCCTTCCAGGACTCACTGGTAGCCAGGTTCAGGTTTGCAACGGCACTGCCATTAGGGGTAAAACGTACGTCTGGATCGTTACCCAGATTGCCTATCAGTATTACCTTATTAACGCCTCGAGCCATTTAGCTTCTCCGCCGATTTCATTCAAATTCAAGTAGCCTTCAAGAACCTTACATTCAGTGAAGACGCCATGGAATGACATCTTTTCTTAACGCAGTCATTCCATATCAATAACACTTTATTAGAACCACAGCTCTATACCTGGTTCCTTGCTTTTTATTCTCTGTAAGCTAACAAACTTACTTTGTGGACCAGCATATCAACTGATTCTAATGAACCTTATTACCGGAAAACAGGCCTGAGGCCTATAGGGCTTTGTCAACTGAGCCTAGCACTGGCCAAACTGCTTCAGTCCAGACCAATCCAATGTCTGCTTATCAACTTTTAGGTAAGCTGTTTTCTCTGCTGAAAGCACAGTAACTTCCTGAACACCAACAATATCGGAAAGTCGCTCACCTATTGAGCTTATGTCTCCAAGATCAGGGTTCAAAGCCATTACCATAGTACTCACATAAGGTGGTTGTTTCATAGTAACAGACAACCAGCACCACAGGGCAGTGGGAATTGTACAAAGAGCGACTGCTCCAATAACACCACCATACTCCATGGCTACGCCCCCAAGACTTCCCCCCAGGGCAGCGCCCAGAAATTGGCTGGTCGAATAAACCCCCATGACAGTGCCACGAGTCCCAGCAGGAGCAAGCTTACTTACCAGCGAAGGTAGAGTTGCTTCCAGAAAATTAAAACCAAAGAAGAAAACAAACAATCCTGCCAGCAACATCGCTGAGCTGAGAACCCCTTGATAGAACAGGACAAAAGCAATAAATAGCATGACAATACTAAAACAGTAGCACTGTTTCAGGAGGCGCTGGCGCTCACTGAATATGATGAGAGGTATCATCATGATAAACGATAGCCCCATTACAACCAGATAAATACCACCATGCGCAGACCGATCAAAGTCTTTACTCAGAAGCTCTGGTATGAAAACAAACAAAGCCATCAGAACAAAGTGAAGCGAAAAAATACCGATGATATGTCTCAACAACTCCATGTTGGCAAAGACCTGTCGAACACCCGATTGATCAACAGAGCAGTTGAGGTCCCTCCTCTTAACTACGGGGGTTGGCACAAGGAAAATAATGACCAGCATTGCAGCCACAGCCATCAGAGCATTTGAGATAAACAACCCAAACAATCCCCACGCATGACTGACCAGCGGCCCTAATACCATGGCGACGGCAAAAGCAACACCAATACCCATACCTATCATTGCCATGGCTTTAGTTCGATGCTGATCGCGTGTCAAGTCAGCCATTAAGGCGGTCACTGCTCCGGCAATTGCTCCACAACCTTGTAAAATACGCCCGGCAATGACACCCCCAATAGTTGTAGCCTCAGCAGCCAGCAGGCTTCCCAACAAGAAAATAAAAAGCCCAAGTAGAATAACCGGCTTCCTTCCCCAGCGATCTGAAAGCCAGCCAAAAGGAATTTGTAACAACGCCTGACTGAATCCATAGGCGCCAATGGCCACACCAATCAGGCTGGGCGAAGCTCCTTGAAGATCCTCAGCGAAGAGTGCCAGAACTGGCAATACCATGAAAAGCCCAAGCATTCGAAAGACAAAGACCATGGTAAGGGATACAGCTGCTTTCAATTCAACAAATGACATGGGGTAACAGCAAAGTCCTGAATTATTTTGGTAGTTATTACTGATAAATAGTGTCGCCGCAAGTCTATCAGGATTTGGATCCCGGATGCTATGCAGGGAGAAATTCACAGATTATAGCGATTATCTGCGGCAAAATGTCACTGCCTGATCGGTGATATTTTGCCTATACATAGCTCGGTAACCTTAAGTCCATAACTTTGAGCAGGCCGACTGACTTGTAACCCTATTAAAAAATGATCAGCTAACTGACTGCTATCCTCAGACATTTCCTGACTGGTGAGGTCAGGCATTTATCTAATGATAGCGGCCTTAGCCTGAAAAGTGCTTCAGAGACTTGGGACGCTATCCTCAAATGGGTAGATCAATTCATGAAATATATTTCCAGAAAAATAGTTTGTTCTATTCTCATCCTTTTACTGCAGCTTTTTTTTGCAGCTACCGCGTTATCTGATTCTTCTTCGAAACCTGAACCCCCTATTTCAGCTCGATTCACAAAGCTAAATAATGATGGATCAGAAACCCATTGCATCGTAACCGGTAATGAAACACAAGAAGAACGACAAAGCATGCAGAAAAGAGGCTGTACTCTGGAAACTCTCCGAAAGGACAGTGATATTGAAGTCGAGGTTACATTACAAACCAACAGTGGTTTTAAATCTATCCTACTGACTTCCAAATACTATTTAATGTGGCTAAACAGTGGGCTTCATGCGGTTAATATTATTCGAAACTTACCATTTGCTGTAACAAGCCTGGTTGATCTTCGCCCTATTGACTCACTTGGATACCTAGCTTACTCAGCATTATATAACGTTGGCCTTTCCCGTAATGCAAAGCAAACACTCTACCCATTTCTTGGAGAACACTTTTCTTCTTACTTTTATCCTGATGGGCAGGATAAAAATGGTGAAGCAGAGATCGAAAACAGCAATGAGGAAATAGAAAAAGTCGGTATTGGCGGCCATATCCTGATCATTGGATCAGATCTAATCATGTGGTGGTTAGATGTTCCTATTGCTGGCTTTAATATTAACCGGCTGATGCTCGGTCTGGACTTATTACACTTTGCTCTTGACATGGCCATCTAAACAGCACCAGGCATTCACATATGAATGCCTTACTGAAAAGATACCCAAACAAACTTGCTTATTAATAAAGTATGTCCAAGAAACCAAGCCTTGAAAAGGCGGACATTAAATATATAAGCATTACTTCATTACAACACCCATTAATAACGGTTATCCAAAACCGGATAGCACACCCCACAGGTATTGATCCAGAGGTATAGATCCATTTATGTCAAAAAAAATACTCGCCCCTTCCATTGATAAAATAAACAATAAAAAACTTCGAAGTTTGTTGTATTTTCAGACTCTATGTATTCTTCCACTATTATTGATGCTTTCGTTCTCAGGGGTATCCAACACGTTAAAAGAAGAAAATACAATTTTTCCAATCTCAGCAAGCTATACAACGACCAATGAACATGGAAAAGTAACGCTCTGCACAATTTCAAGTAACGACAGCATTGAAACGCTGAATGAGCTGAAAAATACCGACTGCAAACTCCCTGTCTCAAATGAAAATAATGATCAGTCAGTCATTTTGATCAGTCATAGTCCTTACCATGAGACAAAACAGATCTTAATAACCACCCGAAACCTGCTGACATGGGCCTATATGGCAGTTCACCTATACAAAGTATGGGACTCCGGAAGCAGAATATTATGGCCTCCCGTTTGCCCTTGTTCAGGACAACCCAAAATAGTGACAAACACACAAAAGTTTTTCTTCACGTATTATATTACCAGCCTGATGCACCATGGGTGGAGCTACTTGAGCCCTTACCTTTTGCCTGAACAAAAAGCGCACAGAGACATAGATAGCACGAATGACAATGCTAATCATCCGTTAAACGATAGGGCAGAAGGCTGGGCTGAAACCCTGACAAGCATCATTTCAACATTCACTGAACACCCCTATGCCAGCCATATTCTGTCACTTGCCCTCGACTCAGCCGCATTTAAATGGGACTGTCGATGCGCTGGCTATTTTACTGACGCCAAAGGAGGCCTTTATTTTAATGGCCACCTTTGGATGCTTTTGCTAAATGTCGCGATTTTTACTACAGACTTGGCGATTGACTATTTATAATACTCCGTTCGCTTCCAATCTGGCACGGAGAAAAGGCTGTGGAAAAGATTACCGTACAGGGCGCCCGTACACACAATCTAAAGAACATCAACCTGGAGATGCCCCGTGACAGCCTGATTGTAATAACCGGCCTATCCGGCTCTGGCAAGTCATCACTGGCCTTTGATACGCTCTATGCAGAAGGTCAACGGCGGTATGTAGAATCACTGTCAGCCTACGCCCGCCAGTTTCTTTCCATGATGGAAAAGCCGGATGTGGATCATATTGAAGGGCTTTCTCCAGCCATATCCATAGAACAGAAATCCACCAGCCATAATCCGCGTTCTACTGTCGGCACCATCACAGAAATCTACGATTATCTTCGTCTGCTCTTCGCCCGTGCTGGTATTCCACGCTGTCCAACCCACCACCTGCCCCTGGAAGCTCAAACAGTCAGCCAGATGGTTGATCAGGTACTGGCTCTGCCAGAAGGCACAAAACTGATGCTACTGGCTCCAGTTGTCAGGGATAGAAAAGGTGAACACCTGCATGTGTTCAACGAGCTGAGAAGCAATGGATTTATCCGGGCCAGAATCAACGGAATCGTCACAGACCTCGATACACCACCAAAACTGGATAAAAAGAAAAAACACACAATTGAAGTGGTTGTTGATCGATTCAAAGTGCGTGACGACCTGCAATTGCGTCTCTCAGAATCGTTTGAAACAGCCCTGGAGTTAACAGACGGTCTGGCAACCATTAGCTACATGGAGAATGACTCTAAAGAAGAGAAAGAAAATGACATTGTTTTCTCTTCCAAATTTGCCTGCCCAGAGTGCGGCTATAGCATCAACGAACTGGAGCCCAGACTATTTTCTTTTAACAATCCTGCAGGTGCTTGCCCTACTTGTGATGGTCTGGGGGTTAAACAATTCTTTGATCAGGACCGTATAGTCCAACACCCTGAACTTACCCTTGCTGAAGGTGCCATACGAGGCTGGGATCGCCGCAGCGTATACTACTTTCATCTGCTGAAATCTCTGGCCGCACACTATGGCTTCAGTATTGATACCCCCTTTGATGATTTAAGCCCTGAACAGCAGCACATCATTCTTCATGGCTCCGATGACGAAGAAGTCAATTTTAGCTACGTGAATGACCGGGGTGATGTCTACAAAAAGCGACACATCTTTGAAGGCATCATCCCTAACTTTGAACGTCGCTTCAGGGATACAGAGTCTCAATCTGTCCGGGAAGAACTATCCAAGTATTTGAGCACACAACCATGCCCCTCCTGTAAGGGCGCCCGCCTCCGTAAAGAAGCCAGGAATGTCTTCCTGCTGGATGAAAGCCTGCCGGATCTGGTTAAATTACCCGTTGAAAAAGCACTAGCCTACTTCCAGGACCTGAGTTTGCCTGGTCGTCGCGGGGAGATTGCTAAAAAGGTTCTGAAGGAAATTTGCGACCGTCTCAGCTTCCTGGTGAATGTCGGCCTGAACTACCTAACACTGGACCGTAGTGCAGACACACTTTCCGGTGGCGAAGCTCAGAGAATACGACTGGCCAGTCAGATTGGCGCTGGCCTGGTTGGTGTCATGTATATTCTGGATGAACCCAGTATTGGGCTGCATCAGCGAGATAATGAGCGTCTGCTCAATACTCTGACTCGCCTGAGAGACCTTGGTAATACCGTTATTGTGGTTGAGCATGATGAAGATGCTATTCGCTCTGCAGACCACGTGATTGATATTGGCCCCGGTGCAGGTATTCACGGAGGTGCCATCGTCGCACAGGGGACACCCGAGCAGGTGATGGATACAGCAGCTTCCTTAACCGGGCAATACCTCTCTGGTATTCGCAAGATTGATGTACCACCTGAAAGAACGAGCGTTGATCCAAAGCAAATACTTAAGCTCAGCGGTTGTACCGGCAACAATCTTAAAAACGTCACACTGGAAATTCCGGTGGGTCTGATGACTTGTATTACCGGGGTTTCTGGCTCTGGAAAATCTACACTAATCAATGGAACACTGTATCCACTGGCCGCCACAGCCCTGAACAAAGCAACAACACTAACCCCTGCCCCTTATAAGAAACTGTCAGGGATCAGTAATTTTGATAAATGCATTGATATTGACCAGAGCCCTATTGGCCGGACGCCGCGTTCCAACCCTGCTACTTACACCGGCATTTTCACCGCCATACGTGAACTGTTTTCCGGTACTCAGGAAGCCCGTTCACGGGGCTATAAACCCGGTCGTTTCAGCTTCAATGTTAAGGGTGGACGGTGTGAGGCCTGTCAGGGGGATGGTGTTATCAAGGTAGAGATGCACTTTCTACCGGATATTTATGTGGCTTGTGACGTCTGTAAGGGAAAACGATACAACCGTGAAACCCTGGAAGTGAAATACAAAGGCAAAAGCATCCACGAAGTTCTTGAAATGACGGTAGAAGAGGCTCTTCAGTACTTTGACCCGATCCCTGCAGTGAAGCGCAAGCTTCAAACCCTTATGGATGTTGGTCTCTCCTACATCCATCTCGGACAGAATGCGACCACCCTGTCAGGCGGTGAAGCGCAGCGGGTAAAACTGGCCAAGGAACTCTCAAAACGGGATACCGGTAAAACCCTTTATATTCTGGATGAGCCAACCACCGGGCTGCACTTTCACGACATTGAGCAACTACTATCCGTTCTCCACCGTTTGAGAGATCACGGAAACAGCGTTGTCGTTATTGAGCATAACCTTGATGTTATTAAAACTGCAGACTGGATCGTTGACTTGGGTCCGGAAGGTGGGGATGGCGGAGGTCAGATTATTGCCTCCGGTACACCGGAAGCGGTATCAGAAATCCCAGAGTCTCACACCGGGCGCTTCCTCAAACCGATGCTGGTTTAACACGCTAACCAGGAGACTGTCCGAGAATAGCGCACGTAGCGAGGATGGCAGAAAATTGAGGATAAACAAATCGTTTTGTAAGGTGAATAGTGGTTCTATTTGCCAAGCAAACGGATTTTTTTAGACCAATTACTACCACCGCACGACTGCATGGATGCAAGAGCTAGAACAACACAGGAGCAGTCGCCGCGTAGGGCAGTCTATTCTCGGACAGCCTCTCAGGTACAGATGAGCTATCTGTACCTATTGTGAAGAGTACCCTTCCTCCTTGATGGAAAAAGACGGATACATGGGCCACGACCCCTTGATATCAATATGACGGTCTCCTGTTGGCCAGGATCCCAATGGCGTTTGCCAACGATGAGTCTGCACCGTTTTCATAATGCGAAGATAGTTTAAAGTCATTGTCAGGTTCGTTGCGTCCAACGGAATATTATCTATTTCCTGTTTGAGAAATGGCAGTAGTCCAATATCTACATGCTGACTTCCAATAGGGGTCGTATAAGAAAGAGAAATACCCACATAATGATCGCCATGATTGTTAAAGATCATCCTGAATGATCCAATTGGCCTGATCCAATGCAACATAACCTTATCTCCATCAAGGGAAGCAAAGGTATAGGCAACAGGCACCAGGATCGAACTGAACTGGTTTCCCTGCCCTGGCCAGAGAAAGCTGAGAACATTCCCTTCATACTCAGCTTTCGAATACAATGCCTCCCCACCGACCTGGGTCAACATATTTTGCAGGTAGCTAGCCTGACCACTAACGCTCCAGTTAGAACCATCACTCAGGGCGACCACGTTCATACCCGCCTGCGCCATAATGACACTGGTAATCACACCAAAGCCCTGAGAAATACCATTCCCCGGATCATACATCGACTCATAGCTGGCAATGGATTTTAATAAGTCCAGATGCCCCCTTAGTACTTTACCTGGGTCTTTAATACTCTGCTTCTCAACCAGGACCCATCTTGATGTCATTGCTCCCCGCTTGCTGAGCTCCCACTTCAATTGAACCTGGGCATCCCCCATTTGAGCCAGACGCCCTTTTCCACCCACCACAAGCCTTGGCTCACGAACATGCTCAGAAGATAGTTTCATCACTTCACTCAGTGGAGAAATGATCGTTTCAAAATCACTTAAATACTCACCACTTGGTTGAAATACGCCACTGCCAATATCAATAACGCCAATAGCCCCCGGTTTTATCATCGGATCTAGGTTAAAGTTCCCCCACCAGTTCGGATGACTTTCTCGAATCAACTGGTTAAAGGTTCTGGTTATGTAACCAGAGTCAAGGGGTTTTATATGTTGACTGGCAGAGATCTCTTCAGTGAGCAGTACACCTACCATAACGATCAAACAACGCATAAGCATCAACATAGAGCCACTCCTGGAAGTCGATATAAATCGAACCAGCAAAACCTCCGCCCCGGCTATCGGTCTGGCCATTCAATATTGAATGGCCAAGGGGTGCTCTCATTTGTCTATTGCGACTCTTAGTGATGTTGTATTAGTGCGATCCTCCTGAATAACGAATGAAGGCTGCCCTGGCCACCACCCGTCAATCTCGACATGCCTTTTACCAGTCGACCATGTGCCCAGTGGAGTATCCCAATGATAGAAGTCTGTGGTACTGGGTATCGCATCCACAAACTCCATTTCCAGAGTCAATTCTGTTGCATCCAACGGGATGTTATCCATACTTCTGGTCATAAAGCCGACGATATCCTGATGCAGTTCTTTTTCGCCCCCCGGAGTCTGGTATTTCAAGGTTGCTTTGACAAAATAACTTCCCTTGTTTTCAAAGATGATTTGAAACGCTTCGATCTCTTCTATCCAGTAAGGAATAATCTGTTCACCATTGATTGACGCAAAAGTGTAAGCAACGGGCACAAGGTCATCGGTTGTTGTGTTTGGCTGGCTGGGCCAGACCATACTCATCACATCACTATCACCCCCAGCACTGGAATATGACGCCTTTGCAGAACCACGGCCCAACATGCTCTGAAGACTATCGGCCTGACCAGTAATGCTCCACTGTGAAGAGTCTGAAAGTGATGCTACATTCATACCACTTTTTGCCAGAAGCACACTGGTTACCACTCCAAAACCCTGTGAAATAGCACCGGCTTCAGGGTCGTACATATCCATATCCGCTGCGACAGATTTTAAAAGATCCATATTTTCATTAATGACCTGAAATGGTCCCTTCAGGCTCTGTTCCTGAACCAGGTCCCATTGAGCCATCATCGCTCCCCGTTTGCTGAACTGCCATTTAAGGTCAGTATTTACACTCACCTTTGATGACTGGTCACTCATCGTGAATGAGGCGACCTGTGGCCCTTTAACGTCGCTGGTCGATAGTTTCAACTCCTCTGAAATAACGCCTGAAACTACGGAAATATTCGCAATTTGCTGGCCTGCCGGGTGAAATGTTCCAGTGTTGGTATCAATGACACCTATTGCCCCGGGTTTAATGGCCAGATCCAGGTTCCAGTTCCCCCACCAGCTTGGCCTGACCTCTCGAACCAGATCATTGAAGTTATTGGATAAATCTTCAGGTGGAAGAATCGACAGAGAAGTGCTGGCAAATAACTGTCCGGTTCCAGAAAAAATAACAATCAATAACAGCGATTTTTTTTTCAGCAGGGGCATTACATATCTCCCGGAAACTAATGTCACAGTTAGATTGAACAAAAATAAAGGCAGGAATTTAGAAAGGAGAGACCACACGACGAAATTCGTATTAAAAATCGACTTATTCAGCACCAGTATATAAAGAGATAATATTAGAACAAGAATTACCAACAATTTTCTCAAGTATAGACAACAAATCTCGCCTCTCATTTCTTGATTAGCTATAAGCCGTTGCCTAAGGAAAGAACACAGATATAAGTGTTAGATCACGACAACGTTTTTCGGAAAGCCCTCCCCAGCCACTCCTTGTGTTGTCATCATCAGGTTCCTACAATCACTTCGTTTAAGATCAACGGATGAAGCCATGCTGACAGTCCTCTATGTAATCGCCATCACGGCAGAAGCCATGACCGGAGCTCTTTCAGCCGGACGGAGAGGCATGGACCCAGTTGGTGTTATTTTTGTTGCCTGCTGCACCGCCATCGGTGGTGGCTCTGTCAGAGATATGCTGCTAGGCAGCTATCCCCTGACGTGGGTCGAAACGCCAATGTATATCGTCATTACAACGGCGGCCGCTATCCTGACCATTTTCCTGCAACGATATATGAAACATATGTTCAAAGTGTTTCTGGTACTGGACGCTGTAGGCCTTATCACTTTCAGTATTATCGGAGCACAAAAAACACTGGACCTGGGGCATGGCTATATTATTGCCAGCGTTATGGCCGTCATTACCGGGGTGTTTGGTGGAATTCTCAGGGATATTCTCTGTAATAACGTTCCCTTGGTTTTTCGTAAAGAGCTATACGCCAGTGTCGCCCTGATCTCTATTGGCTTTTACTTTACCCTGCAACTGCTGGGAGTGGACCCAAACGTCACCGTGATATCAACACTGGTGTTCGGTTTTGTGTTCCGAATGATCGCTGTACGCTTTAAGCTTGAACTTCCGAAATTTGTTTACAAAGAATCGCCCCATTAATCCGGGACTGGCTTCAGCTTCTGTTCTTCGGGTAGACATTAAGGGCTTTCCTTAATACTTCTGGAGGGCAGTACCAATAACGCCATTGCCTGCCTCTGAGCCATTGATTCACTCTAAGGTTCTGGCCGTACTACAGGGATTCTTTTTTGAACCACAGAGATCACAATGTGCACAAAGGAAAAGAAAAGCTCTTCTTCGTGCACTTTATGATCTCTGTGGTTCAATCTTTAAGCCAGTCTAAGAAGATCTGTTAACATAAGGCTTTCAACAGAACCTGCTATTTTATGGAACAGATGCACTCATGGCAGATAAGCTATTGAGCAAAGTTACCAGATCTTTAAAGCTGCCTGCTTCATAGGACACCTGGTTGGGAGAAACCCGCTCTACACCCGGCACTAATGCATAGAGATCAGACTGGGCTTGAGAGATAGAAGAGACAGTCAGCCTATAGGGAGATTCCAGGCAAAATGCTGTTTTCGGCTGGTGCCTTTTCAATAATGACTGTCTTGCAGCTGCTGACAGCAACTCCTTGGCAATTGACACCGGCAAACTCTCTGCAGCATAAGCTCCACGGGCTTTTTTCACCTGCACATATTCACTTTCCGGGAATGCTTCAGCAACGTGAGCCTTTAGGTGATCATCTCCAGAAACCATCAAAAGAGGAACACCAAACTCAGCAGCCAAACTGCTATATAGATCCACCTCTCCCATTACCTGGCCATTGACCTCCACTTTTAAAAAAGCACGGCTATTTATGGTATGGGCAAGAACGCCATATTCACCAGCAGCACTGTGTGCGCCAACCATCATCAAGGCATCATAGTCGGCAAACTGAATGCCATCGATCATTCCTAACGCCCTGGGCTTGCCCTGAACCAGCTTTGCCTGTGGAGATAAATTATCAATAGGCAGGTTAATCATAGGCCCATGACTGTCAATCACCGTAATCTCACTAATACCTGTTCGCACAGCACCTTCAACAACGGCATTAACCTCTTCAACCATCAGCTGACGAGCCATCTGATACTCTGCATTCCCAGAAACAGTCTGCTCCCGACAGCAGACACCGGCCACACCCTCAATATCCGCAATGATCAGCAGTTTCATTTATATACTCTCCCCTTAGCCAGGGAGTTCATAATGCTAGTCCATAAGCTGAAACTAAAATGATGCAAGTCAAAAAATCTCTAATGAGAGTACTTATTAGAATAAATTTAGAAAAAACACCAAGTATTAACCCCATATTTCCTTTATACAAGATCTAAACAACATATCTACCTCAGTATTTTCTTGATTCAAATGATTATCTTTAATTCGATAAATAGCTAACAATGCATACCCATAATTTTTATCATTAAAACAATCTAAAGCATGAGACAATTGTTGACATTCATAATCACTAAGCTGGTATTTAATTAATAAATCAGGCTCATCCTCCCCCAAGGAAAAATCAACAAAATTGTATACATCTTCCATAATCATATTAAAGTCACTGCTTTTTGAATTATCTATATCACCAGAAGCATGTGAGTATGTTTCAGAGTCAGGTAGATGCGTCTCAGAAGTGGGTTGATCAGGCCTATTAACCTCATTATTAAGCAGATCTATTTGATTCTCATGATGAGCGAGACAATAGGCAGCCCCTGCCTCTGCTGTCATTTCTACTGGTTCAGCATGAGGTTCTCTTAAAAAATCATTACCTAAACCTTCGGGCGTCGAATCTAATTCTCTAGAATAGAAACTGTTTAAGCCATTATCTGTATCGCCAGATAAACTGGCTACACTTTCAATCCTTGATGACTGAGCCAATGATAGGTTTCGTAAATAGACAGGGTCGATATTATATCGTTCAGGATTATCACTGCAAAAAATCATCCAATCAATCACAGGAAGATACCGCTGATCTCTTGGGTCAATATTTTTTTTCAGTTCATATAGTTTTTGCTTAGCTATCCCCCACTCCTTCTTAGCCATATCAATCTGGATATCAGAAATATCTGCCTGAACCCTACCCCTAAAAAACTTTTTTATATCCTCTAAATGACCATATGCTCTTTCAAAATCCCCAAGCGCAGTCAAAGCCTCGACTCTCTTAAACTCAATATGTTCGACTCTGCGGCCATTACAAAGCAACTGGTCACAGTAATCTAATAGCTTACGATCTTCACCTAATCTTTTTAAAAGAAACAGCTTCCCATTTTCCGCTTTTTTTGACTTTGGGAACTTTTCGAGATGCTCTTCAAATATTTGTAATGCTTGCTCACGTATAGCTAAACAAAATTGTATAGTATCAGGATCAACTAAATCACCTGACTTAAAAAAACCTCTGCCCTTCTCATCCAACCTGTCTAAATTATCAACAAAGCTTTTGAGTTCACCAATCCCTATTTCACCACGGCTCAATCGCGCCTTTAATGATTCTTTATCCGTAGCCGCTCCACGCTGAAGCTCCCGCCAGGGGTCTCTAAGTGTTTGCAGAGCCTCAGAAACTCTTGCTAAGCGCCGTATTGACGGATAATGTGACCTAGGGCTCATAATCGAGTTCTCTCGACCGTTGTAAGAACTGATCTGATATCCTAGATATTGCCCTGTAGCACCAACACATTCAGCAACTTGACTCGAATATGATGCCGTACTGCCCCTCGGTAATTTATTAAATTGACTCCCTTCACTCCCCTCTAACCGATAATTACCTTGCATATTTATAACCACCTATGACTCAGAGCAACTTCCCGGAATGCTAATAACAATCATAACAAACAGCTTTTTTGACCACTACATTAATCAATAGGTCTCAAAATTAATTAGAACCCTAACAATTTCTGTAGAACATTAAGATAGAATCTAAAAGTATTCCATTACTTACAAAATGACATAAAAAAACCCCACTCTATTTCATCTTTTATAGAGCAGGGTTTGTTCTCATTCTAGAGATAATCAGAAAAACTGATACTCAAATAGCGACTAGTGAAAACAACAACTCAAACATGCTTCACTTCATCGATCTCATATTCAACACCGCCAGAAGGTGTGTTTACCACAACGACATCACCTTCTTCTTTACCGATCATTGCGCGGGCAATGGGCGAGTTCACAGAGATCTTGTTCACCTTGATGTCCGATTCATCATCACCAACAATTTTGTACTCCACTTCCTGATCATTTTCCATATTGATCAGTACAACTGTTGTACCAAAAAGGACCTTACCGGTTTTGTTGATGGACGTGATATCGATCACCTGAGCATTAGACAGCTTGGCCTCAATTTCATTAACACGACCTTCTGCAAAACTCTGCTGCTCACGGGCTGCGTGATACTCAGCATTCTCCTTCAGGTCTCCCAGCTCCCGGGCTTCTGCAATGGCTGCAGAAATACGCGGGCGCTCAACCCCTTTCAAATGGGCCAGTTCCTCACGGAGGGCTTTTTCTCCCTCCACAGTCATGGGAATTCTTTTCATCCAACGTTACCTTCGTGTAAATCCTGAAGTCGTCTGACCAATCTTTCTGATCCAAAGGCGATTGAACGTGCAATCGCTTCTGCTCCCGCCATGGTGGTTGTATATAGCACCTTATTGGTCAATGCGGAGCGACGAATCAAGTAAGAATCGGCAATGGCCTGACGACCTTCAGTGGTATTGATCATGAAGGCTATATCACCATTAACAATCATGTCCACCAGATGCGGTCTTCCCTGATGTACTTTATTGATGGTGGTAACCGGCAAGCCAGCTTCTTCAATAACTTTAGCAGTACCTGAAGTGGCCAGCAGTTCAAAGCCAATATCCATCAGCAGACGAGCAATCATTGGCACTTCAGGCTTATCAAAGTCGCGCACAGTGAGAATGACCTTACCACCACTGGGTAACTGCATATTCTCTGCCAGCTGGGCTTTATGGAACGCTTCCGGGAACGTTGCACCAACACCCATCACTTCGCCGGTAGACTTCATCTCAGGGCCGAGAATTGGATCCACACCCGGGAACTTATTGAATGGGAAGATCGCCTCTTTCACACTGTAGTATGGTGGCACAATCTCAGTGGTAAAGTTCTGCTCTTCCAGGCTCTTGCCCATCATGACCCGTGCAGCAATCTTGGCCAGAGAGTGGCCGATACACTTGGAAACAAAAGGCACGGTACGGGAAGCACGGGGGTTAACTTCGATCACGTAGATCTCGTCATCCTGGATGGCCAGCTGAACGTTCATCAGACCAACAACACCCAGCTCCATAGCCATAGCGCGAACCTGCTCGCGAATAGCATCCTGATGACGACGACTCAAGCTGTATGGCGGCAGTGAGCAGCTGGAATCCCCAGAGTGAATACCTGCCTGCTCAATGTGCTGCATGATGGCACCAATCACCACCTGCTTGCCATCACAAACTGCATCCACATCCACTTCTACCGCACGGTTCAGGAAAGAATCCAGCAATACAGGGCTATCATTGGATACCTGAACCGCCTCTTTCATGTAACGCACCAGCTCATCTTCACCCGCTACAATTTCCATAGCGCGACCACCCAGAACATAAGATGGACGGACGACCAGTGGATAACCGATTTCTGCGGCTTTAGCGACGGCTTCACCTTCGCTGCGCACAGTAGCATTGGCTGGCTGCAGCAGATTCAGTTTCTGAATCATCTGCTGGAAGCGTTCACGATCTTCTGCACGGTCGATGGCTTCCGGGCTGGTACCGATAATCGATACGCCTTCCGCTTCCAGTGCACGAGCCAACTTCAACGGGGTCTGCCCACCGTACTGAACGATAACGCCGCTGGGCTTCTCAACATCAATAATTGCCAGCACGTCTTCCAGAGTTACCGGCTCAAAGTAGAGACGATCAGACGTATCATAATCGGTGGAAACGGTTTCAGGGTTACAGTTAACCATAATGGTTTCGTAACCGTCTTCCCGTGCTGCAAGAGCCGCATGTACACAGCAGTAATCAAATTCAATGCCCTGACCAATCCGGTTTGGGCCACCACCGATGACCATGACTTTCTCACGGTCAGAAGGCTCTGCTTCACACTCTTCATCATAAGATGAATACATGTACGCAGTCGTGGATTGAAACTCGGCAGCACAGGTATCAACACGTTTGAATACCGGTTTCACGCCCAGCTCACGACGAAGGTTTCTTACCTCCACCTCTTTTACATCCAGCAACTCCGCCAGACGGGCATCACTGAAGCCTTTTTGTTTCAGACGGAACAAACGTTCTTTAGTCAACCCATTGAGAGGAGCGTCAGCAAGCGATTCGCTGGCCAGAGCGGTTTCTTCCTCAACAATGTCCTGAATCTGAATCAGGAACCAGGGGTCAATCTTGCACTCGGCAAAGATCTCTTCCAGGGAAAGGCCGGCACGGAAAGCATCCGCAACGTAATAGATTCGATCAGCCTTTGGCGTCACCAGTTCACGACGGATAATATCCAACGCATCAGGTTGCTTTGGATCCAGCATCGGATTAAATCCGGTGGCTCCTGTTTCCAGACCACGCAACGCTTTTTGCACAGACTCCTGGAAAGTCCGACCAATGGCCATCACTTCACCCACAGACTTCATCTGAGTGGTCAGACGATCATCAGCCTGAGGGAACTTTTCAAAAGCGAAACGAGGAATCTTGGTAACAACATAGTCGATAGATGGTTCAAAAGAGGCAGGAACCACGCCACCGGTAATTTCGTTGCTCAGCTCATCCAAGGTGTAGCCCACTGCCAGTTTCGCGGCTACCCGGGCAATCGGGAAACCGGTCGCCTTGGAAGCCAGGGCAGAAGAACGGGACACACGGGGGTTCATTTCAATGACCACCATACGGCCCGTATTCGGGCAGATACCGAACTGTACGTTGGAACCACCCGTCTCCACACCAATTTCACGCAGTACCGCAATAGAAGCGTTACGCATGATCTGGTACTCCCTGTCGGTCAGCGTCTGGGCTGGTGCGACAGTAATAGAGTCACCGGTATGAACCCCCATAGGGTCGAAGTTTTCAATGGCACAGACAATGATGCAGTTATCTTTGCGATCACGCACCACTTCCATCTCATACTCTTTCCAGCCGATTAACGACTCATCAATCAGCAACTCACTGGTGGGTGAAAGATCAAGCCCACGGAAACAGATCTCTTCAAACTCATCCTTGTTATAGGCAATACCACCACCGGTTCCGCCCATGGTAAACGACGGCCGAATGATACATGGAAAGCCCAGCTCATCGAGAACAGCACGGGCTTCTTCCATGGTATGAGCAATACCGGAGCGAGGGGTTTCAAGACCAATGTTTTTCATGGCCTTGTCAAACAACTGCCGGTCTTCCGCCTTATCGATGGCTTCCTGGTTGGCACCAATCATGGCGACGCCATACTTTTCCAGCACGCCTTTATGGAACAAATCCAGGGCACAGTTCAGAGCGGTCTGGCCTCCCATGGTCGGGAGAATCGCATCAGGACGCTCTTTTTCAATAATTTTTTCTACCGTTTCCCAGCGGATCGGCTCAATATAGGTTGAGTCCGCCATAGCCGGGTCGGTCATGATAGTAGCTGGGTTAGAGTTAACCAGGATGACCCGGTAACCTTCTTCCTTCAGAGCCTTACAGGCCTGCGCTCCGGAATAGTCAAACTCACAGGCCTGGCCGATAATAATTGGACCAGCCCCGAGTATCAGAATACTTTCAATATCAGTACGTTTTGGCATCTTTCTCTCACATCAAAACGGGGTTGGTTATTTCGCTGCCTTAAGCATCTCAACAAAACGGTCAAACAGTCCGGCAACATCATGTGGGCCAGGACTTGCTTCAGGGTGTCCCTGGAAGCTGAAAGCAGGACGATCTATCCGCTCAATCCCCTGCAAACTGCCGTCAAACAACGACTTATGGGTTGCTTTCAGCGTTTCCGGCAGAGAGTCTTCAGCTACCGCGAAGCCATGGTTCTGACTGGTGATGTGAACCTGTCCGGATTTGAGATCTTGAACTGGATGGTTGGCACCGTGATGCCCGAACTTCATCTTCTCAGTCTTCGCACCACTGGCCAACGCCAGCAGCTGATGACCCAGACAGATACCAAAGACAGGCAGAGGGGTTTCGAGGATCTCTTTAATGGCAGAAATGGCATAATCACAAGGTTCAGGATCACCAGGGCCATTAGAGAGAAAAACACCATCCGGATTCATAGCCAGAACGTCTTTGGCCGGTGTTTTGGCTGGAACAACGGTCAGGCGACAGCCTCGCTGAGCGAGCATGCGCAAAATGTTTCTCTTAACACCAAAATCGTAGGCAACGACATGAAAAGGCAGGTCAGTCACTTCAGCATGACTGTCAGTTTCCAGGCTCCAGACACCTTCTGTCCACGGATAAGCCTGGTCAGTGGTGACTTCCTTCGCCAGATCCATACCTTTAAGGCCTGGGAACTCACGGGCTTTGGCCAGCGCCAGAGCCTCATCAACAGAGTCGCCTGCGATAATGCAGCCGTTCTGAGCCCCTTTTTCCCGCAGAATACGGGTCAGCCTACGGGTATCAATACCAGCAATCGCAACAATATTTCGAGACTTCAGATACTCATCCAGGGACATCTTACTGCGCCAGTTGCTGGCCAGCAGTGGCAGGTCTTTAATAACCAGACCCGCCGCATGAATTTGAGGAGACTCTTCATCTTCCGGAGTAATACCGGTATTACCAATATGGGGATAGGTCAGCGTAACAATTTGGCGGGAATAGGAAGGGTCAGTGAGAATTTCCTGATAACCGGTCATTGCCGTGTTAAAAACCACCTCACCACTGGTTTCACCATCAGTACCGATGGCAATTCCCCGGAAAATACTACCATCTTCCAGAGCTAAAACAGCCGTCTTAGTCAAAGGATCCTCCCATATTTGAACCTGAGCGTCTTATGCCCGAACGCTATGGTGCCGTATATCCTCCAGTTTGCAGACCCAAAAAAAGCGAGATGTTTTTAAAAACCATCTCGCTTGTGATCACACATTCTGTCGCCAACACCATAAATTCAATGCAAATTTTTCGCATTTAATCACAAGATACCCGACTTGTCCATGATTAATTCTGAACGGTCATTCAATTCATATAAACCTACTTCAGACCCAGTACATCCTGCATATCGTAAAGGCCGGAACGCTTATCAGAAATAAAGCGAACCGCACGTAATGAGCCGCGGGCATAGATCACGCGACTACTGGCCTTATGGGTAATTTCAACTCGCTCCCCTTCACAAGCAAAAAGCACAGTATGGTCACCAATCACATCGCCAGCACGGACGGTTGCAAAGCCTATCGTTTCACGATCCCGTGGTCCGGTATATCCTTCACGACCATATACCGCACACTTTTCAAGATCACGTCCCAGAGTATCTGCAACAACCTCCCCCATTTTTAAAGCAGTACCAGAAGGGGAATCCACCTTGTGGCGGTGGTGTGCTTCAATAACTTCAATATCTGCATCATCACCAAGCACTTTGGCAGTCATCTCCAGAAGCTTGAACACCAGGTTGACGCCGATACTCATGTTAGGAGCAAAAACAACAGCCGTATCTTCTGCAGCTTTGGCCAGCAATTCTTTCTGGTCACTATTGAGACCCGTAGTACCAATGACGATACCCTTACCATGCTGCCTGCACAATTCAACATTCTGCATGGTCAAATCAGGTGAAGTGAAGTCAATCAAAACATCAAAATCATTAATAGCCGCAGTCAAATCATCCGTTAAAGCCACGCTCAGTGAACCAACACCCACCAGATCACCCGCATCAACCCCAAGCAGACTATCGTCAGGTTTGATAATAGCTGCTCCCAGCTGACACTGCTCATCACCCGCAACGGCTTCCACAAGCATTCGCCCCATTCTTCCGGCAGCACCCACAACGGCAACTCTGGTCACGTCACAATCCCTCTGGTCTGGCTTTTGAATCCGCCTATGAAACACGAATCGTTGAAAAACGAAAACAGTCTATCGGACTACGCACAAACAGCAAGCCAACTGAGAAAAATACGAGTCCATCTTTTATTTTTTAAGAAAAAAACGATAACCTACCACCAAATAGCATCCCATACCGGTTGTAGGTGAAAAATATGATCCAGCAGTTTATGAAAGATGTTCGGGATATGCACTGGGCACCCAGGCTGATTCTGGCACTGGTAATTCTGAAAACTGTCTCAGTAATGATTCGGGAAGCGCAGATCTTTTGAAGATTGAAAACCAAAGCCTCGCAACAGATGGTCAAGTTACATACAAGTAAGTATCTACGGCTTAAATAAGCCAATCTCCCCTCACCCATTCCGAGAATTAATCATAAAATAGCAACTCAACTTTTTCATAATCTCACTCAAAAGCATTCTCAAACCAATACACTGTGTTACTTCGCTTCAGGATAACGCTCCGCAATGTATCTCTGCCTAGCCACCAAGATGTTGATTAGACTGGTACACTCCTGCTTGTCGATCGGTCCGTAATACTCCACAAGTTCGGTGATTTGTTCTTTACCCAATACCAATACTTTCCGGGCTCCGGCAATCATATCCTCTCGGGTAACACTGGCAAATACTTCAGCCGATTGCGGGTTTATGGTACTGTCCCTCAGACTCTCTATCTCAAGAACTTTCCCTCCGAAGGCTTCACCCTTCAGACCACCTTGAGCGCGGTAACGTAAACTCCCCCCGGTATCGATACGAATGGCCTTACTGTCTTGTATTATAAAATTATCGTAAAAAAGACCCACAACATCCCAATTGGCCAGCCATGCATCCACCATAAAGTTACCCCGTATACCCTGGATCTTGTCGCTGGTCAGTTGCCTCCCCCCCTGCTGTATGCCATCGATGATTTCCGAAGCAACCTTTATCCGTTTACCGTCTTTAAGCAGGAAAACATTGGGTACATCCACACCTGCAGCTTTATATAGTTTTGCTGCCATTACTTCATTTCTGGCGATATCTTCGCTGGCGGGTTCTTTAATATAGTATTTTTTGCCCGTGACTGAGTCCTGATAAACACCGCCGGGGTTAGACCCTTTCTGGCCCTCGATCTTAGTGAGATCACTCCATTTGGGGTGGATATTTTTTGGCGCTACCTGAAGAGGCTCATCTTTTTTGACTGGAATTAAGATCGGTTCTGGTGCTTGCTTTTTAAGAGTAGATGCATTGCTCAGAGGCACAAAACACCTCTCTCTGTCATCCCACACGGATATTTGATCTACACCAACACATCCAATAATACTTATTTCCTGCTCACTCATAGCCCATTGCAAACTTTCCGGTGAAACCCTTTCTGGGGGAGAAACAATATGACCGAATCTATTTATGCCACGGCTTTTTCCCTGAATTGTTTTCAACATATCTACACCTTGACTCTCTTTGAGCTCAATTTTGTATAAATAAGACTCCTTTCCTGTTGTTTTCCTGATGGTTTTCATGAAATCTTCTGCTTTATGCTGACTCTTGGTTGTTGACACCGCTCCACCGCACTGCATGCCTTGTTTGTATGCTGAACCTGACAAATGATACTCAAGGCTTTCCAAACTAAATTTTCTAGGGCGCATCCCTCCAACCTTTATAATCTCTTCAGGTGCTCTACCATCGCCTCTGAAAACAGTTACAGGTGTTTCATTATAAATCCAGTATTGCATTTCTTTTCTTGCACTATTATTCAGATTTATAGGGCCTTGCTCTACATCGCAGACACCATCACTATTTTCTACTACCTTTATTTGGGATTCATTCAGATCATCACAATCTTCTGATTCCGGATCGAAATCAAGAAGCTCACCTACATCTTTTAGGATATTATCAGTTCCATCTTCTATAACACTCATATCAATAGTATTTTCATAAACAGAATAATTTACATCTTCAACCAGGTCATAAATTTTTTTTCCAATCTCATCTATTTTTTGATTAATGCTTTTTAAGCTGGTTGTATTAAAATAACCATGTAACAAAATCCTTTCATAATCCTTACACACTAATACCAGGCACCTAATTGCTCTATCTAAATCAGTATCATTCGATTTATGACCAGTATTTTTCATATGATTATTTAACTCTTTAAGGCCTTCTATCTCCCTTTCAATTACTTTTACAGGAATCCGGTCTCGGTCGAATCTTCTTCTTAGACTTGCTGCATCCTCGTCAACATCAATTTTTGTAGTATCTTTTTGTCCATATTTAGCAACTACACCATCATCTTTGCAAAGAACAGCTGGAGTATTAGGGTATACCTCGCTTTCTTTTCCACCCACTATTTTCATAACTCACCATCCTTGCCTTACTATTATGATATCCAAAACAACTGTATTTAACTCATATTGTCATAGATCAACGTAATTTAGAGCATTACGTCTTCTGACTAAGATTTAAGTTAGCTCCTTCAGATTGATAACTCGCCCGCAAGCCCAAAATCTGACGGGTCTATGGCCAACCCGGAATTATGAATAACATCTTGAAAGTAATTTACAGAGACTTTTTTTCCTTAAAAATTTCTTTTATTTATCATTCAAAACTTTTTATTGATTGATAAGCAATAAACTCATTAAACCTGAAGATTTCCATCATCAATAAGATTATTTATGATTTCGATATCCGTGGAGCCGCCCCCATAATTGGATAGATCAACACCATCGAGTTTAATTTTCTGGGTAACATCTCCTGTTTCAGAAGATTTGATACCAATGATTGTACTCCCATCTTCAAAATTCAGAGCCAGGAGATCTTCAACGGCACTCTCCTCTTCCGTTATCAGATCACTGATATCCAACACATCACCTCCTTGTCCGGCATGAAAATCAGCAATCATATCTTCAGCAGGATTCTGGGCACTTCCAACATCACTTAACTGCCATGAGAACGTATCTGATCCGTCTCCACCAGTCATCACATCATCGCCAGCACCACCGAAAATGATATCACCTCCACCATCCCCCAACAGCGTGTCATCTCCCAGGCTACCCATTAGCTGATCGGCCTCTGATGTACCCTGAACTATGTCGCTGTCAACTGTGCCAGAAAGTGACGTTGTCTCAACCCTGAGCCCATCCAACCCACTGCCAGCTCCCTCAAAATGAAGGAAAAAACCATCCCAGTTGGCGGGGTTACTGGCATCCGATGACTCTGGATCCAACCCCAGGTTCAAACCAGTCAGCTCGGGCAAAGCTGTCCACTCTGCAGCACCATCCGTCAGGCTCTTGAACATCAATGAGCCCTGCCCCTGGCCATCATTTGCTGCGATATCGACTTCCCACCGAAAACGTAACCACCCGGAACCATTACCTGCACTGGTAGTAACCGTGGTGCCATCAGCCAGAGTTATATACATAGCACTGTTGTTATAGCTACCAAAACTGAATTTCAGTCCCTGTTCACTGTTGCTTCCTTTGGCGGTAATCTGACCATCATTATTACCATCAGCACCAACCCCAAAAACCGAACCCCAATAGTTTTTCTTGATATCAACTTCCAGGGCAAAAGAAGAAGTGACATTGAAATCAGGCAGGATACCAACGTCTGAATCTGGAAGTGTTGCACTGGCACCAACCCCAGGACCACTGGAGTTGAAAACCATCGCCTTACCACCATCATGACCTGCAGTATCATTCACTGTGATAGAAGAGGAAGTATTAAATTTCTGAACAGACCAGCCATTTTGGCCATCCACATCACCAGCTGAATAGCTATTGAGATCCTCTGACTGAACCTGAGTGCCCTGACTTATTGAAAATTGATGCTCGTTACTGACATGCTGACCATCACTCACAGTAAAACCAAAGCCCGTTGGTGAAACACTGTCATCACCATATTCAAACGTCAGATTACCAATATCTGTCACTGCAATCCCCTGGTTAGCAGTGACAGCAGTACCATTCAACATCAGCGAACCGTTCTGCGGTAATGACGTAATAATTATTGATTGAAGTGCATCACCAGCGTCAGAATCAGAGAATTCAAAATCAGCAACCGAGAAATGATAAATACTGCCGCCCTGAATAATAAGGCTGTTATCTGAAGACTCAGGGGCATACTGCGAAATGGAAAGAACCAGGTTGTCGATCCCCCAGGATTCATCATTCAGAGCCTGGTTCAGGGTTGACCCAAAACCAATTTTAAGAGAACTCTGATCTGAGCTAACTGGAATTGTCATACTGTAAGTATGAGCCTGATCAACCCATCCATAAAAACCTACATGTCCACCCTGACCATGCTCAATCTGTCCAATCGTATTTCCCTGATCGTCAGCGATCACTTCTACCCCCGGAGCATTACTGCCATGAGAGTAACTTCTGGCATGGTATTGCTGCCCATCGACAAACATCTGGAACTGCTCACCATCCCAGGAGTCAATTTCATACAGGGTAAATTTGAGCGTAACTTCAGAAGCGCCTTCAGGCACAGCAAATGTTTTATAGACCGCTTCATTGCCTTCAGTACCGCCAAACCGCCCAAGCATATTGCCGGTATTGAAGTTACCGCTGGTACTGGTGGACTGATTCCAGCCATCAGAGCCTGTATTGAAGTTATCTTCAGAGATAACCTGATTAACGTTCAGTGTTGCCTGTGACGCGCTTACCGCCTGCCCATCAGAAACATCAAAATCAAGGCTTGCTGCGCCGGTAAAGTCTCCGCCAGGCGTGAATGTCCAGGAATCATTGCCATTATCAGCAATTGAGCCATTACTGGACGACAGATTAAGAATGCTTAAATCATCACCGTTCTCATCTGAAACATTAGCCAATAACATAGCCTTAGTTATGATCATGTTGTCTACACTTGTCATCACACCAAGGTCTATGGGCGCATTCACCACTGGCGCTTCATTCGCATCAGAAACATGCACTGTTATTTGCTGACTACTGGTCAAGCTGCCATCACTGACCTGAATCGTAAGATCATGAGAGCCAGAGGTTTCAAAATCTAGCAGTGCGCCGTTGGCAACAGTAATCTCTCCTGTTGATGGGTCAATAGTAAAGCGACCACCCGCATCATCACTCAGAGAAAAAGTCAGGGAATCCGCATCATCTATATCACTGGCGGTAGCTTGTCCTACCGCAGTTCCGTTTGAGCTACCTTCAGGCACTGAGAAAACACTGTCTACCACATTATCTACAGAACCCGCCTCATAGATCTGCAATATCTGCTCAGATGTTAAAGCCCCATCAAAAATCACAAAGTCATCAATAGAGCCATCTAAATGACCATCAACATCCCAGTGGCTTTTACCAATATAGTTACCTGAACGAACTTCTTCCGTGGGCACATACCCCTGAGCCTCACCCGCCAGTACGCCATTTTTATAGGCTCTCATAACCCCTTCAGAGTCAATAGAAACAGCAACGTGAACCCATTGCCCGGCTTCAAAGAAGTTCTCAACATTCAGTTCTGGTGCTCCCCCCTGCCCATCGTGCAGGTGAAAACCCAAAGCGTTAGTCTGACCAACATGTCCAACCAGAATATTGTTATTAGCTGCACCATCACCGAAATCAAACACCCTCGACCAGGACTGGTCAAAGCTGTCAAATTTGGCCCATGCAGTAACCGTCATTGCTCCACCCGTCGTCAAATCACTGATTTCAGCAGCGCCGGATGTTCCGTTCATCTCAAAAGCAGAAGAGTCACCATTTCGCCCAGTGCCAACAGAAGCACTGCCTGAGTACGCAAGCCCATGACCATTGCCTGAAATATCCGATAAATCTGTAAAACTGTAGGCCGCATAAATATGGTTACTCAGGCTATGAACCTGCAACTCTGGCCCATCATTCTCGGGGGCAAAACTCAAAATGCCATTGCTGGAAACGGTACTGCCTCCATCTGACACGTCATAACTCAGGCTGACATTTCCAGCAAAGTCATCGACCGGAGTAAACTCAAAATACTCATGAACAGCATCAACATCTCCTGTCGTGCTGACGGAGAAATTATTTGTGGTATCAACCACTTCTCCATTCCGAGCCCGCAGATCAAATGCAAGTTCACTGCTGCCATCAACAATACTGATGCCAGACTCAACCAGCCCCTGGGAAACCGCATCGTAAGACATGGCAACATAACCAATTCGAGTATTGGTCACGGACTGAGTACTATCGAGACTACCGCCATAACTATCCTGTTCCTGACCAACCATCACCCAGCCACCAGACGGAACCGTAAGCCCCTGCTTGAACGTATTGCTTTCGATCAAAATACCATTATCAAACACGTTGATAGCGCCATTCTGGCTATCCCAGGTCATGGTGATGGTATGCATCCCCCCATCCTGTATATTCAAACCATCAAAATCAATGCCAGTCCCCCCCAGATCGAGGTGCAATGAACCATCATGATTCTGGATATAGATATTCAACATATTGTCACTGGAAGGGACTTGCGCACTCACAACGTTATCAATACCACCGGAATGAGCCCCCGTTGATGTGTATTCAAACTCAATGGAAAAAGCATCGTATTCTGACAGCCGCTGATCAAGCTCAATTCGCCCATCTGTACCAGAACCAAACTCAATATGAGCAACCTCTAGTAGCGAACCATCACTACCCTCATAGCGAACATTGCTGACTTCAGACTGCCCGTTACTTTCACCAGAACTGGAGAGTAAGTCTGACTCTGTAAATCGCAAAACCTGATCTTCACTGCCATCTGCAATAATATGGGCTCCATCAACAGACCATTGTGTATTGGCAGAAACCATGACGGAGGTTTCAACTGGGTCACTCTCTACCTCAATGCCAACCTGGGTTAACTGGATATTGTCCAGAAGCCCACCTGCGCCCTCATTACTGGTTGCTCTGAATTCGAGACGTTTTTCAGAACCATCACCGGTAAGTGTCAGCGTTTGATTTTGCCAGTTGAACTGCCCTGAACTGCCATCCAGCCCAGAGATTTTTTCTCCCCCCCAGTACACATCGATACCTGAGCTAACAACTCCCTGACGGGCTGAGAAATCAAAATTAAGTTCATAACTACGCCCGGCTTCCGTAGAAATATTCCTGTAGAGATTGTTATCACCTACAGCGGCTTCTACCTCAATCACTCTGTTAGAGCCATCAGATCCACCGTAGACGGTTTCATAGTGCAACTCCACATTCCCTGACGGATTACTGGTTTGCCATCCGGTGTTTGCTTCAAGTACAGAGGCACCTGCGGTCGCTGAAGAAAAATTGGCAAAATCGGTGGAGAACAGAAGCTGATCAGCCTCCATTGTCGTTTCTATTACTTGGTAATCGAGACTCAGCTGACCATTAAAGTCAGCGTTAGGCATCAGCGTCCAGGTGCCATCGCCATTATCAGTCAGCTGACCGCTATCACTGGAAAGATTGGTTACTGAGACATTTGAGGCGGAGCTCAATGAAGAATTGGCAATCAATAACTCACTGGTAATAATAAATGCCCCATCATTCTGTGTACTCACAACATCAGAAGACCAGCCAGCCTCTTTACTGAATACCCTACCATCACCAAGACTGATTTTTACTGGCTCATCAACAACCGAGGCTCCTCCAAACTTCGCAACAGCATTTGAATAATTGAATTGACTGTTCCCTTCCGGGTCAAAATAAACAAACTTATTGTCGATATGGACATGACTGCTTAAATCGTCCAATGACGTACTTGAAGGTAAAAAGGCACTGAGATCCAGTACATCGTGTTGATCTGCCGTCGATTTGAAGTCCCATATTGTGTCAATTTCACCATCATCACTGAGCACAAAGGTATCATTACCGCTGCCACCCACCATGAAGTCCCGGCCAGCGCCACCAGCGATCACATCATCGTCATAACCGCCATCCAGGTAGTCGTTAGCAATACCTCCCTTCAGTGTGTCATTGCCATATTTACCAAAAAGTTCTATCCGCTGAGCGTTATTTTCTTCATAGGCTCCGCTGTTTTTATTAAACCCATCAGGGCCGGTATAACTGGACCCATCCAAAACATCATCGCTGAAGCCACCGAAGGCTCTTTCAATACCAGCGGCTTGCAAGTTCAGGGAAAGACTCTCGCCAGTATCACCTTGAATTTTTGCAGTATCAAAACCGTCGCCCCCCTCTACCGTTCCCTGTGCAAGGTCGAGCCCATCAACTATCAGGGTGTCGTTGCCTCTACCACCATAAAGATGATCTGCGCTCTCATCATTGGTTAAGGCATCACCATCCAACACATCATCACCAGCAAGACCAATAAGAACATCTCCACCTTCACCACCACGAAGCTGTTCACCGCTACGAGTCCCCACTTGTTCTGACAAGGCATCTTCACGGTTAAATTCGATCTCCTGTCCATCAGGAAGTCTGAAGCGAACAAGGTTGTCGATATCCGAACGTTCCCCAAAGCGAGCCAGTTGATTAGAGGCGTCAAACTGTCCGCCACCATTCACATCAACAAATACCCCCGCATCCGTTACCTTAACGAAGGCGTGGATGTTTTCAGCCACCACGTTTTCAGGCAGAACAGTTTGTAGATCAATCAGATCTCTGTGGCCTTCCAGGCTGGTAAAGTCGTATAACAGGTCGGACCTGAGATCATCACCAGTGGTCGTTTCCAGGTTAAGTACAAACTCATCCCGTCCCTCGCCACCAATCAGCATGTTACGGCCACCACCGGCAACAATGCGGTCGTTACCACGGCCCCCATCCAGCATGACACCATCGGCATTACCCTGCAGGGTGTCGCCGCCATCGCGACCGTACATCCAGAGCTTATGATCCGCTACATTGTCGTCTTTTTCGTCACTGCTTAGCACAACCTGAGCAGCATCCAGAATTTCACCACCATCGGAGCCGTGCGCTTCTTCTACCTGATGTTGATCCAGACGAAAGTTAAACAGCTCTCCAGCCTTACTTCTGATAAAGGCAGTACTGGCATCAGCACCAGGACCACTGTCGGACTCATAATCCTGTCCACGGGGGTTATATTTCTGGGTCCGGCTGGCCAGCACATCTGAGGCCTGAAATGCGTCACCATCCTGAAGCTGAACGCCTGCCTGAGCAAAGATATTGAATACAACACGTACATTGTCACCAATATCAATCAGAATTTCGTTACGGGAAAAAACACTGTCCTCAGTAAAACGGGCTACCTGGTTTTCCTCCGAAAAGTCACCATTGCCAGCAGTATCAAGAAACACCCCTTCTTCGGTAATACTTAAATAACTGAGAAGATTATTGGCATCTGCTCCTTCGGGAAGTAACTGGCTGACATCCAAAACATCTTTTTCAAAGCGGGTTGACTTAAAATCCAGAGTTTCCACCGAGCCAGTATCCGTCAGGACATAACGGTCTGAACCCGCACCACCAATATAAACATCGTTGCCAGCGCCCCCCTCCAGAACATCATCCCCCCAGGAACCGTGCATAACATCAGCACTGGAAGACCCCGTCAGCATATCGGACTGATGCGTGCCTCGAATTTCATTGGAATCACCCTGATCGAATGAATCAATAGCTGGAGAATCACTGAGGGGGTCATCTGCATTAACAGTGTGATCAAAATGAATAATGGAAGTATCTGCAACCTGCACGGCCACCATGGCATTCAAAGCCGGGCCCCCAGAAGCAAAACGGGCGACCTGACTGTCCACTGAGAATTGGCCACTGCCGGAAGAATCCACGAATACACCAGAGCCGGTAATTTTAACAAACTGTTTTAAATTGGAAGCATTGACGCCACTATCAGGTAACAACTGGCTGACATCCAGAACATCCTGCTGATTGTTATCTGACTTAAAATCCAGTGTTTGGATAGATTCTGGATTATCGATAGTGTGCCGGTTATTACCCGAACTGGTATCCATAACGTCACATACTCCCTTATGTTCACCGCGAAAACTGGTTTAATTATTTCTCATTATTTTTATTTAATAAGTTTTACTATCAATCAAACCTGAAGGTTTCCATCATCAATCAGGTTATTAATAATTTCCATATTAGAGGTTCCACCGCCATACCCTGACAAATCGACGCCTTTAAGGGTAATTCTCTGGGTAACATCAGATGCATCAGACCTGACTTCCAGAACAGTGTCACTGTCTTCAAAGCTAAAGCTCAAATAGTTATCCAGAGGATCAGCTTCATCCAGTAAGTCCGCCAGATCCAGAACATCGCCACCCGGACCGGTCTGGAAGTCGGTAATTAAATCTTCTGCTGGCAGAGCAGCAGTACCAAGGTCAGATGATACCCACGAGTACGTATCTGAGCCTTCTCCCCCTGTCATGCGATCATCTCCAGCCCCTCCAAAGAGGAGGTCATCTCCGGCATTACCAATCAGCGTATCGTTGCCGAAACTGCCATTGATACTATTTGCCGCTGAAGATCCAAGTACAACATCAACACCCTCAGCCCCTGTAACAGAGCTACTGCCATTCTGGGTATTCAATGTCGCCACTGCAGTATTCGTAAGTTCGCCATCGGTGACAGTAAAACTGAATTCCGTTGAACCACTGAAGCTATCGTTGGGTTCAAACTCCCAGATCCCCTCTCCAGTATTGGTTAATGCACCATTAGAACCGGAGTATGTGACTTCCTGAACCGTCAGATTATCACCGTCATAATCTACCGAGTTTGCCAAAAGCTGCTCTGCGGTAATAACAAATACAGTACCTGTCAGTGATGAAGAGTTGTTAGTTGGCTGAGCAATAGGCTGCCCATTTAACAATGTATTTTGGTCATAAATACCATCGGAGAACTGAAACTGTTCAACGTCAGCGGTTAGTTGATCAGCGCCATCCCGGCCAACAACAGTATCGGTAACGATAAAGCCACCACCGACTCTTTCTTCAATGGTGTACTCATTTCTTGCACCACTGAAAACAGCGGTGTCATTACCAAAAGAACCGTTGATCTGATCATTACCGGCGCCACCGGTAATCGTGTCATCACCGTATTCACCATTTAACTGATCATTCCCCTCACCGCCATCAATCACATCATTACCAAAACCAGCAACAACAATATCAGCACCGGCACCGGCATTAATAACATTGTCTTCTCCATCACCCACCAGAATATTACTTACATCAGTACCATTGATAGTATTGCCTGAGCTGGCACTCTCTACTACCTGCCAGATCGTAACGTCCCCCGCAACCGGTGCATCTACAACAGGTAATACATAGACCGTCAATGAACTGGAAGAAACGGAAGTGCTTCCAGTGGATTCTGCTGATGTGGCGGAAACATCCACATTGAAATTGCCAAAATAATGCTCAGAAGGTGTGATAAGAAGACTATTAATATCCCAGGTACTGATATCAACAACCTGATCGCTGCTCGACAGCGTGACACTGTTTGCTCCATCACTGACCAGTGCACCTTCAGGTATACCTGATAAAGTGACTTCCAAAGTTTCTGAGCCATCGGTATCCACCAACTCAGCCCCCAGATCAACCTGAAATGCACCACCTTCATCAATGGTGACACTCGCATTATCACTCACTACCACATCAATCGTGCCCGAAGTCACATTGGTGCCATCGGTTATCTGATAACTGAATTGATCTGCACCAACAAAGCCATCTGCCGGTGTGTAACTGAAGGTGCCATCACCATTGTATGTAACTGAACCATTGACTCCGTTGGTAAAACCAGAAACCGAGAGCACCTCATTTGCAGGGTCTACCGCACCATCAAATACATTGTTGGTTGTCAGAACACCATCCTGAACCTGCATTTCAAACTGGTAGTCTTCAACGGAAGGAGCCCAATTGGAAGGGGACATTTCCAAGATAAAGTCTGTGTCAGCATTATTATTCAAAACACCGATACGACCATCATTCAATGGCTCACCAAAATCGTGTGAAACTTTAAGTTCACCCTCTGAGTAAAAATTAGCAACGGTCCCATCAACCCTGAGCTGAATAGGCACATACACATTTTTGGGAATCGTTGCGGGTATAGCAACAACATTGGAATGAACACCATCGATTATCTGTTCAATACTCCATTTTTGTGCACCGATTCTTGCCATCACAAACTTGTAGTTATTTTCATCCTGATAATCAAAAATAATCCCACCGTTATACCAGCCAGAGTCACTGGCATTGGTTTTAACCTGAGCATCAAGAGTGAACGATTCGGAAATAGTCCCCTCATAATTAATTAAAGTCACAGGGAAATTATTGCTACTACTGTCAGAGTCAATAGAGAGGCCGGTACCATTAATGACCCAGGGAAAATCATCGATTTCAATAGCATGTGGAGTACCATCGAAGACATCCGTTCTGAACTGAAACAAATCCACATTGTTGAAATTAATGGTCGCCGTATTTCCTGTGCCATCAACATCAATCGTTGCTGTCTTTGTTGAAAGGTCCAGTGTTACCTGATCCGATCTGAAGTTTCCTAAATCGACTGTGTTACTACCAGCGCCACCATTAAGGTTAATGACATCACCCGCCTGCAAATTTTCAAATTTAAAGGTATCATCATAAGCTGAGCCGGTGATCTCATTAACATCCCATACATTGCGAATTACACCACCACCCACTGACTGATAGTCACCAACGGTTGCATCAAAGACAACGCTTCCAGTGGCATTGGAGAAATCCGCATCGGTCACAGGCACAATCACTTCATCAACGCTCTGCGCCTTAATTAACAGTTTTGGTGCATCCGCAACAGCTGCAATCTCGATCGCGTAGTTTCCGCTGGTCTCATAGGTTCCATCAGTAACCGTGAAACTTAACTGGGCCGTTGTTCCACCCAGGTTATAACCCGGTCTGAACGTAAAGGTCCCATCCTGGTTGTTGATCACATCACCAGCACCATTGGTTACCTGCACACTGGACACACTGAGATCTGAGTACCCCCAGCCGGTAACAGTGCTCACCAAGTCAGCTTCAAGAATGGTTAAGCTGCTGTCTTCTGAGGTTGACGCTTCCAGGTCTGCAACCTGCAGTTCTGCGCCAGCATTGATATGAATGTTTTGAGAGACTGATGCCTCCCCTTCTGCTGAGGGCTCAGAAGAAGTTGCGGTTATGACGACATCCAACTGACCATTATGTCCCTCTGCCAGATCGATCTGCATGGTTTGCTGCAAAGCTGGGGTTGGAATGACAGCGGGTCCGTCATCACCCACCACCACAGCACCGGTATAAACCTGCTTGTTAACCTCACCCATATCAATGGTGTAGTTAAAGTCAGCAAAGTCTCTGTCACCACCACCGTAGAGATCTTCAAAACCATAGACAATGTCCCCATCATTGTTGATGGTTGTTTGAACATGAACAATGCCATCTTCATTGAGGTTGTAGCTGGAACTGCCATGGAAAACAGCATCTCCAAATTGACTTTGAATGACCGTTTCCGAGCCATCATTACCAACAAATACCAACTGTGGATCATTCGTCTGCATGGTGACGGGTGAACCGTCTGAGGACCTCAATTCAAAGGTACCATCCTGAAGCTGAGAAAAGTCGTTGTAGTTGTAGCCATTGGGAACAATAAACAGGTTGAAGCTCTCACCTTCTCCAACATTAAAGCTGAACGATTCCTGACCAGGAACCAAATCACCTCCACCACCCTGCTGAGAGGCATTTTCATAAACCAGATGAACGTCACCAATGGAACCATCAGCATTGACCATGTAATAGCCCGCAGCATTCTGAAAGCCAGCAGACTCCCCCTGAAACGTGACGGTTACTTCAGTTTCCGCATAGCTGGTCAAACCATTGCTCTGTTCCTCGAAAATAGCCTGACCATCGAAGTGTATAACTGACGACTCTGGCAACCCATCAACCGTCACGGTCACACTTTCAGAGTTGTCCTGATCCAGCGTTTCTGCGGCAATGTTAAGTTCAACACTGCCACCAGCTTCTGTGTAATAAGCCTGTCCCGCCATATCATTGCCATCACTGTCAGTGACTGACAGTATTGGTGCATCGGCAACAGCGGTAATCCCGAGAGAGAACACGACATCAATGTCAGATTCTCCATCGGACACGGTGTAACCAAATTCGGCATCCACACCACCAAGGTCCGGAGTGGGTGTAAAGGTATAGGTACCATCCTGGTTGTTCACCAACTCACCGGAACCATTGGTGACCTCAAGACCGGAAAGACTTAAATCCGGGTTACCATTTCCATAAACCGCACCGAACAAACTCGCTTCGGTAATGGTGTAGCTGCCATCTTCTTCGACCGTATCGCGCAACGTGGTTGCATGAAGCCGACCATTGAGATCCCGGACAATGGTCATATCATCCCCAAGGATGATAGAAACCGGAGAGCCTAGTGCAGATGCACCACCAAATTTGGCAATGGCCTGATCGTACGTGAATCGCCCCTGACCGGTTTGATCAAAGTACACAAACTGGTTATCAAAGTTGAAGTATTGATCCAGATCCACCAGTTCAAAGCCTTCAGGCACAAATGCGCTGATATCCAGAACGTCCCTTTGTTCACCACCCGAGGAAAAATCCCAAATAGTGTCAACTTCACCATCATCACTGAGGATAAATGTATCGCTGCCAGCCCCACCGGCAAGAAAGTCCTTTCCCAGGCCTCCTGCAATCACATCATCGCCCTGACCACCATCCAGGTAATCATTCCCCACACCGCCTTTTAGGGTGTCATCACCATATTTTCCATAGAGGCCAAGACGCTGCGCACTGTCACCTTCAAATTCCCCGGTATTTCTGTTGTAACCAGACTGCTCGGTATACCCGGAACCATCCAACACATCATCACTGAAACCACCAAAGGCCCTTTCTATTCCTCTGGCTTTCAAATCAAGATCGAGAGTGTCTCCGGTTGCGCCCTGAAGTCTGGCGGTATCGTATCCAGTTCCCCCTTCTACGGTTCCTGAAGCTAAATCCAGACCATCAACCGTTAGCTGATCGTTTCCTGCGCCACCATAGAGATGGTCTGCACTTTTTTCCTGCGACAGAGCATCGCCGTCCATAATGTCATCACCGGATTGCCCTCGGAGAATATCGCTTCCCTGCCCACCTCGCAGCAGGCCGCCATTCTCATCAGCAATAAACTCAGACAGCGCATCTTCACGGTTTAGTTCAATATTGGAACCATCTGCCAGCCTCAGAGTGATCAGGTTATCGATATCAACGCGTTCCCCCCAACGACCCAGCTCATTCGACTTATCAAACCTTGCTGCACCAGTGACATCTACATAAATACCAACGTCAGTTACCTTGACATAAGAGTGGATGTTCTCAGCTGTCGCCTCTAACGGCAGAATATGCTGCAAGTCAATCAGATCACGATGCCCCTCTATACTTGTGTAGTCGTATAAAAGGTCTGACCTTAAATCGTCATCGGTTGTGGTCTCCAGTTGAAGCACATATTCATCCTGTCCCGCACCACCAGTGACAAAGTTACGCCCTCGGCCTGCATCAATCAGGTCATTTCCGAGGCCACCATCCAGGTAAACGCCATCCGCATTACCCTGAAGCGTGTCACTGCCTGAACGACCATAGGTCCAGAGTTTATGATCAGCTACATCATCGTTTTTAGCCTGAGAGCTTTCAGCAACCTGAGTCGCATCCAGAATTTCGTCGCCATCATAACCATGGGCTTCTTCTACCTGCTGTTCATCCAGGCGGAAGTTAAACAGTTCTCCTTCACGGCTTCGGAGAAATGCAGTATTGGTATTACCATCTGGACCACTGTCAGGCTCAAAGCTGGAAGCTCTTGGGTTGTATTTATCAGTTCGGCTGGCTAAGGCCTCTGAACTCTGGAATGACTCTCCTTCCTCTAAGCGGACACCAGCCTGTGCAAACACATTGAAAACCACCTGGATATTATTGCCGATATCAACAATGATCTCGTTTCGGGAAAAAATACTTTCTTCAGTGAAACGGGCAACCAGGTTATCTTCACCGAAATCCCCAAGGCCTGACTCATCAATAAAAACACCATTTTCAGTGATTTTTAAAAAGGTGCTTAGGTTGCTGGCATCAACTCCTTCCGGAAGTAACTGACTAACATCCAACACATCTTTTTCAAAGCGCGTAGATTTGAAGTCCAGAAGTTCAACAGAGTCTGGATCATTCAGCACATATCGGTCAGCACCCGCTCCACCAATATACACATCATTACCAGCACCACCTTCAAGAACGTCATCACCTCTGGACCCATACAAGACATCTGCAGATGCAGAACCGACTAAAAAGTCCTGCTGAGCTGTTCCGGTAACTTCATTGAGTTCATTAAGATCAATATCTTCAATAGATAATTCATCAATCAGAGGGTCATTGGCTGTAACAGAGCGGTCGAAATGAATGACAGAAGTATCTGCAACCTGAACAGCAACCATGGCATTAAGCGCTGGGTTACCCGATGCAAACCGCGCAACTTGATTATCTGCGGAAAATTGCCCTGCACCAGAAGAATCTACAAAAATGCCAGATGAGCTGATTTTGACAAACTGCTTTAAATTGGAAGAGCTAACCCCACTTTCCGGCAAAAGCTGGCTAATATCCAACACATCCTGCTGAGAATCGTCAGAACGGAAATCAAGCGTTTGAATAACTTCAGGGTTATCAAGAGTATGGGTATTATTGTTATTCTCGGAATTCATGATTAAGTGTACTCCCTTACAGCTACCACTCACTACTAGAGCCAATTCCCAAGGACTCTACGATTTTGGTCTTATCTAATTAATGTTAGCCAATAGCGGATATCCTAGCGTGAAAAGCCTCATCTTCATGATTAATAAGAAATTTTATTGAGATAAAAGATGACTATCTATATATGTAGAAGTGTCAAAAACACTACACCTTTACTTATATCCTACGATCCCGGAGCAGATTCATGGTTTTTACTCCAGCTCCTGACCACCAAAGACACATCACTCACTAATGGAGAAGCATTAGAGTTCATGATGAGTTATAGTACGCCGCTAATGATGTTGATTCTCATTTAAGGTAATCATGAGCAAGAAAGTAGCAGTAATCGAAGGTGAAGAGCTTGTGGCCATTGCTGAGAGCTGTCAGAAGCTGGTCAATAGCCATAAAACGTTAACACTCTCAACCTTGTCACCGGATGGAAAGCCGGAAATCAGCTACACCCCGTATCTTCGCGGGGAAGATGGCACTTTTTATATATTCATCAGTGAGCTGGCGCATCACACCCCCAATCTTCAGGCCAACCCTCTCTGCTCAATCCTGTTTGCAGCCCCAGAGTCAGAAACTAAAAACCTGTTTGCCCGCGAGCGCGTCTTTTTCCACTGTCAGGCCGAAGAGCTGCCACGAGGAACCGAGAGATGTGATCACTGGCTGGACCTGATTCAGGAAAAGTTTGGTAATACCGTTGAAGTATTGCGTAACCTGCCAGACTTCCACCTCTTTGCCCTGAAGCCTCAGAATGGGCAATACACTGTTGGTTTTGGTAAAGCGTTTAAAATCAATGCAGATGGCTCATTCAGCCATATTGTTATCGATAAGAAAAAATAAATCCAAGTAAGACGAAGCGCCATACCTGGCGCTTTCAGTCTTTACCTAAGCTACTTCAGGATATATCAAAGCCTCCTCTTCTTGACCTTCTACCTGTTCGTGGTTGTGCAGATCTATTTTTTGGCCTTGAGGTTTTACTTGCTTCGAAACCACACTCTTTCAAAGCACCGATTATATTACAATATTCTTTTGTTCTATTTTTTTTAATAGCGATATCCAAGGGATTTAACCCTTCTATGTTCTTTCGATTTAATACACTACTCACTGTATTTGGCTGACAATATTTCAGAATAATTGATACGATATCATCCCGACCAATTTCAACCGCAGTATGCAATATCGAATTACCCGAATAATCAACTTTATCTGTTGATGCACCATTAACTAAAAGTAGCTCGACCATTTCCGGATAACCATATGACACTGAGATATCCAGTGCCACCGCTCCATCATCAGAATCAAGGGAAGCACCACCCTTAACAAGAAATTCAGCTACTTTAAAATGCTTTTTACATATTGCTACTTTGATAAGTGAGGCAGGAATAGTGCCTAATCCCCCCCCCTTCCTTTTACTTAACAAAAATTTAACCAGTGATAAATTCCCAACATCTACGGCTTTTTCGAAATTATCATAACTAAGAACAGCTCCTCTATTTAGCAACAAATCGACGATATCCAATTTTTGACTTTTTATTGCACCTTCTATTGCGCACTGAAGAGGATGTTTTTCATCCGACCTGGATTGATTAGGGCTTGAGCCTTTGTCTAGCAGAAATTCTACTAAACTTAGCGAACCTGTTTCTATTGCAGCAATCAAAGGAGGCTCTCCCTCAGGATTAATGGTTGCCCCATACTCAAACAGTTTTTGAATAGTATTAAAGTTCTGAGCACTGGCGGCATGATAAAGCGCTGATTTACCGGACGGAGCCAAGTTTATTTCCCCTTTGGGCAAATACTTCAATAAAACAGAGAGCATCTCACCATACAGATCTCCATTTGGATGGGTAATTACCATTTTCAATAAGTCAGACCGAGAAGATGGCCAACCGCATTTAGCCAGAAGACTATCAACAATATCATGCGCACCTTTACTGATAGCGATTCCAATAAGCTCTTCCGAGTCAGGATGACCAAATCTGTCAGGCATACCTAATTGGATCAACACTCTGGCTGCATTCATAGAATCAATTTCAAGTGCTTCTTTCAACAGGCTATTATCTCTAATGATTCCAGCAGGAAGAAATTTGAACTCTCCGGAGGTAATCCACCTGAGAGTTTCCAAATTATTCCCTTCAATTGCAGAAATCAGCAGATCCCGACGAAAGTCTCTAGTCCCCTCTCGAGGCCGGTGAACCAGCCGCCGCCTACCACCAGGTCGAGTACCTGCTTTCTGTCCCCGGAGCATTTCCCAATATTCCCGATTTTTATCCCGATTCGCACCGGCATCCATCAGTGTCTTAACAACGTCTACTCCAGCACCGCTATTCAGAGCCATCATTAAAAATGGCTCCCCTTGATCAGGCTCTTTATCTAAAGACCTTCCAGGTAAAAAAGATTGGACACTTTCTAAATTATCTGCACAAATCGCTAATTCAAGAGCTATTCGTGCCTTATTCCCCAGAGACCATGAAGTGACATGACTTCCATGTTTTTTCAATATATCCTTCAGCTTCTGATCCTGTTCCTGTTCCTCGCCGTCATCCGACTGCTGATCAATCCGTTGTATACTAAACGGAACAGGGGTTAAGTCATCTGTTTCAACCACACTTCCAGATAAGCAATGATGTAACTTTTTGGCTAGCATTTTTAAAGATTGATGTTCATTTCGTTTTGCCTGAAGAAAATATAACCTGGCATTCTGATTAAAAACAGTGATAGCTTCATCAGCAATATCAATAGATAAGGCATGCTCATCTATTAGCAGAAGATATGTTCCCGTAGACAAGCAACCTAATATTCCTTCAAGACCATCAGGAGTTACCGTCATCACCCACTCCCGGGTTGCTTGAAAAGGAGGTTGATCGGCAGGAGCATCCTTCATAACCCATGGGTGCAGGACTGTAGATGCTTTAACCCCATCCGGGCTTTTTAGTGATGTTCTCAGGAATGTTTTGTCTGGCACCTGATAGACGCTCAAACTATTCAGCCTTGCCAGAATTTGCATATATTTAAAAGAATCAGGATGATCCTTTGCAAATAAATCAAAGAAAAGCGATTTCCCTTCAGGAACCGGCTGACCAGCTTTAAGTGAAACATATTCCCTGTAATCATTAAAAGAATGATTAATAGGCTCAACCAGACTATTGTAGACTGTTCCACGATAAAGCCAACCAACCGTAGAAGACCGACTTAATAATTGCAGAGCTTCTGCAAACTCTTTCTGAGCACCGGTGAGAACTGACTGAATATGACTAAAGGCCAGTGCATAACAGATACCCTCTTTAGCATCAAGAAGATTAAGATCTTCGAAATCCTTATGCTTTGCCAAGTCCGTCAAATTTTCAACCAACCGCTCAAACTCATTTTCACTCTGATCATAATCACAGCTACATTGTTCTATTTCTCTAATCCAAGCATCTATTTCCTGATCATTTCTATCATTCTGAACGTTAGCTTTTCTATCTAAAAGCTCAAGCTTTCGGTGCTTTAAACGGTTCAAAACAATTTCAGTATCGTCAGGAATATCAGCTACAGAGACCTCCCTGTCACTAAGTTTTCTATCTGGCAACTCTGGAGAGTTCGACGTTTCTTTTAAAGATGAAACAGAGGTTGATGGCCCAGCAGCAATGCTACCCTGGCATGGTAATCCAACTTGACCAAAATCAGGTATATAACAGTGATAGCCTCTACTAATGCAACCATCCATAGTAATCCCTTAAAAGCACTCAGTCCATTTACAATTATAGGCAACGAATGATTGCTCTTAATAAGATCAGAAAACCGGTGTAATAACCGGCTAACATCTTGAAATTCAAGAATTAGCCATCCTATCCAATAAATAACTATCAGCTATTACGAACCTGCAAAAACTTCATGAGACTAGTTCTCATTAATTGCTATCCACCTTCTTCTTCATCTAAAACAGGTGCGTGATCATGTAAGCTTGAGATTTTCTCAGATGGCCCAATTTTGAATAAGAGCACCCTTTGCCTGTTACCGTCAAACATTCCAATGAGAGCCTCAGCAAAGCGAAAAACATCCTCCCGATTATTAAACTCAACGGGTATTGCAACCATAGAAGGATGCTGACTGATTGATCCAAAGGGTGAAAGATAGACCAATGTGTTAGTCATAATGCCATCATCATCTACTACCGGGCGAACTTCCATTCCCAAGAAAATATAGTATTTTTTATTACCAACAACTGTTATCAAGTATTGAAAGTAATCATTCATTAGGTCTGCTGTTGACTGATAGTCATCATAATCACTGAACTCCAGCATCCGCCACCCATCTTCTGAAACCAATGTATCTTCAAAGATTTCATCTACCAAATTTGTTTGAGGTCTTAACAGCGTCATACTTAATCCAAGATCTTGATGAATTAAGGTGGCAACCACACCTCTTGCTGATCGGTGGCTTGATTTAAATCGGGATCTTATATTGGGTTTTCTGATTCTTTCATAAAGGTTCTGAACTTTCAGAATATGATGACAAGTTCTTTGTTCGCGATCGTTTAACTGTTCGATATTACGGCAAGGATCCAAGCGTGGATAAACATGTCGCATAAGCGCCACATTATCACGCTTATGATCCACAACAAATTGCACCAGAGAATTAGTAGAAGCTTTATTTACACTTCCTACATTAGTACACATTCTCAAACGTCCATTATACCTGGCAATCTTGTTCACCAAAGAATTTGCGGGTGCACTTTTAAAAGCTATGCGATTTCGGTAATAGGCTATGTCAGCAATATTCACCGTCTGTGCTCTGGTCAAATATTTCCAGGCAAACAATGCAGGGAAGATCAAGCCTGCCTTAAACTGTGCAGCTGTCGATGCTGCGACAGCAATACCATAGATACTCTGATAGGCTGAGCCAAGAAAATCCACCAGAAAACCCGGTGTGGCCGAGTCAGGAGTGACACGGTCAGGCCTTAAATAGTTACCAACAGAGATACCCACATCCCATAGGGCAAACCCTGCAAGAGGTACAAGCAAATTGTATGCGATACCATGCTGATAATATGCCAACAGCAGCCCAGGAGCATGAGAGGCCACCCTGGACAGGACATCTAACATTAGGCGGTTGAACTGCTTGGGGCTCTCCTGATTCTGCATATATACCCCCACCGGAGTTTTTTCAATGTAGGGGCACATTTGGGCAATTGTGCTGTCTACAGAGTCAGGCACGCTGGCTTTTGTACTTATCGGAAATGTTGTGAGTAAAAAGGCGGGTAACAACCACAACAACAATCTGCGACTGATCATGATGCTGGCCTATGTCCGGTTGGTGCACGGCTAATCTTAGTCGACAAATTAATTCATGAGGGCTCAATTACTCTATTGATGTACCAATCAAAATGTTCAAAAAAAATGGCAGAAGGTATTATTAAACAACTGACATATTTGCTGTCTAAAAGACGATGGTAAGATGAAAGTCGATAATCAATAAATTAGGCGTTTATTTTTAACAGCTCCAGACACAAAAGTGTCTTTTTCCAGAAGGTCAAGGCACTTCCACTGAGGTTCAAATGACTCCAGAAGCGATAGACAACTACTATATGGCCCGAGCAATAGAGCTGGCTCGCTCAGGCTGGTATACGACCATGCCTAATCCGAGAGTAGGTTGCGTAATAGTAGACGTCAATAGTCATATTATTGGTAAAGGCTGGCATGAACGAGCTGGAGAACCTCATGCTGAAGTACATGCACTGCGTATGGCTGGAACCAGAGCAAAAGGGGCTACCGCGTATGTAACACTGGAACCCTGCAGCCACTTTGGCAGGACACCGCCCTGTGCAGAGGCCCTCAAAGCCGCAGGTGTTGCAAGGGTTGTTGCTGCAGTAAAGGATGTGAACCCAGCGGTAGCCGGTAAAGGTATGGCCATTCTTCAGGAAGCGGGGGTTGAAACCCGATCAGGTGTTCTTGAAGAAGAGGCCAAAGCTCTGAATGAAGGCTTTTTCAAACGAATGTCTTCAGGCCTTCCGCTTGTCAGGGCAAAACTTGCCATGAGCCTGGATGGCCGGACGGCCATGGCCAGCGGTGAATCCCAATGGATTACCGGGCCTGCGGCACGCAGTGAAGTACAAAAGCTCAGGGCACAGAGCTGCGCAATTATCACTGGCGTGGGCTCTATCCTAAAAGATAACGCTTCACTGACGGTTCGCCCCGGCGAACTGGGCCTGGCCAATGCAGAAGACATCTGTAAGCGCCAGCCATTAAGAGTTGTACTGGATTCAACCCTCAAAACACCCATTGGTGCAAAAGTGATTTCAGGCTTGGGACAATGCCTGATCGTTACAACCTCACAACATAGCCCCGAGAAAAAAGCACAGCTTGAGCAAGCGGGTGCAGAAGTATTGATATTAGAGAATACTGATAACAATACTGATGACAAAGTAGACCTTAAGGCAGTACTGAAAGAGCTGGGAAGAAGGGAGTGTAATGAAGTACTTCTGGAAACCGGAGCTCAACTGGCTGGCAGTATGATTTCTGAAAACCTGATAGATGAGCTCATTGTTTTCATGGCACCAGTTCTGATGGGATCAGAAGCAAGGCCACTGTTTAATTTACCTCTGCACAGCATGTCTGAAAAAAAAGAACTAATTATCAAAGATATCCGGGCTGTGGGTGATGACTGGAAAATCACTGCCCGACCAATATCACAAGCATCTTGATTGAACCAATCAATAAAGTACGTTTCTCACAACCGGGTACCAAAGCCTGCTGCGATCAGGCTTTATTCCATCTTTGCCGCAAGTTTATGGTTACACTTTTGAGGGCCAATTAAGCGCTCCCCCAGCGTTTTTCCTAAAGCCCCCCAAAGCACACTACCGATAGATGTCCAAAACACGCCATCTCCCCAAGTCAGATAACATCCCATAGCAGCTGCTGCAACGCAGCACGATCTCCCCATCCGGGTTTTCCAGGTGGCCCTCACCTCTCTCATATGAACACAAACATCATGATCACAGACATCATAGCCCTGAGCATTCATACCAGCCGGCTGTTGATCTACTTTATCCATAGCTCTCCCATAAACAGCTTTTAACCATCGTTTAAAAGAGTAGAATAGCCGTCAGAAAACTATTTGCTTATTGCTGATAAAAATCGCGCCGGAAACACCGGTTATCAGAGGGACATTATGCAGCTGAACTCCATCGAAGAACTTCTAGAGGACATTCGCCTCGGTAAGCCTGTCATACTGATGGATGATGAAGACCGTGAGAACGAAGGTGATTTAATCATCGCTGCGGAAAAAATCACCCCGGAAATTGTTAATTTCATGACCCGTGAGGCAAGGGGGCTTCTGTGCCTGACACTGACCGGTGATCGTTGCGACTTCCTTGGTCTGCCTCAAATGGTCGGAGCTTCTGACAACCAGTCCGGATATGGCACACCATTTACCGTATCCATTGAGGCTGCAGAAGGTGTTACCACCGGTATTTCTGCTCAGGATCGAGCCAAGACCATTTTAACCGCTGTGGACCCGCTTTCCCGCCCGGAAGACATTGTACAGCCAGGCCATATTTTCCCTCTGCGTGCCAGACCTGGTGGCGTTCTCAGCCGTGCCGGTCATACAGAGGCTGGCTGTGATCTTTCTCGCTTGGCCGGGCTTACACCTGCGGCGGCCATCATTGAAATCATGAATGAAGACGGTTCAATGGCTCGCCGCCCCGACCTGGAAGCTTTTGCTGAAAAGCATGACCTGAAGATTGGAACCATTGCAGACCTGATTCATTACCGTATTCTTCATGAGAAAACGGTGGATAAAATTGAGCAGCGGGTGATCAATACTGACTTTGGGCAGTTTGATCTGTCGGTTTATCAGGACAGTATCAGCGACTGTAAACATCTCGCGCTGAGTAAAGGCTATATCACACCAGACTCTCCAACACTGGTTCGAGTCCACGCCATGGAGCCATTCCGTGATCTTCTGGCCGCTCATAGTGAAGGGGGACGTACAAGCTGGTCTCTTCACAAAGCAATGGCCAAAGTAGCTGAAGAAGGGGCTGGGGTTGTGGTACTGCTGGATTCCGGCAGTCATCAGGATCTGGGCATGGCACTAGAGCGCTTTATCGATAACAATGATCGCTCTTCATCTGACGGCATGTCCCGAGCCTATCAGGCGATTGGTACTGGATCACAGATTTTACGGGATCTGGGTGTCGGCAAAATGCGCCTGCTGAGCTCCCCTATTCGATTTGCAGCCCTTTCCGGATTTGACCTTGAAGTCGTAGAATACCTGCCATTCGGAGAGTAAATTCTCTGGCAGACAGACATATCCAAGACCCTAATGGATATAAATCAGGATGGGCGATAAGTGATCATATAAACTGATCAAATATCGCCCATCTCTATATTAATGCGATAATTACATTTTCAACCCTGTTCCGTGTGGTACACCGCACTTTTACTTCGTTGCTAACGAATGTGTTAAAAGGCTGTCTCAGGTTAATCTGGAATATGAAATTCCAGTCGCTTTTGGTGTTCTGACTGAGGATGCCTTTGAACAGGCGATTGAGTCTGCGGGTATCCAAAACGGGCAACAAGGGCGAAGAGGCTGCTAGCAGTCTCTGCTGTGGTATCCCTGTTAAAAAACTGGAGGCTTGAGGTGAGCACCTCGCCAATGAACAACCCACAAGTTAAAACCTCTCAAAAAAAGAGTGCCGATCGGCTCAGTCCGTCGGCTCGTAGAAGAGCCAGACAGCTGGCTCTTCAGGCCCTCTATCAGTGGCAGATTGCCAAGTCACCGCTGATTCAGATTGAAGCACAGTTTCGTACTGACAATGATTTCAGCAAAGTGGATGAGGGCTATTTCAGCGCTATTGTTCATGGTGTTCCAAATCAGGCAACTCAGCTGGACGAAGCGATGTCAGCAGTGCTTGATCGCCCATTGACCCAGCTGGATCCTGTCGAGCTGGCCGCATTGCGCATTGGTTGCTTTGAGCTGATCAACCGGAAGGATGTCCCTTACCGCGTCGTCATCAATGAAGCCATTGAACTGGTCAAACGCTTTGGTGCCCAAGATTCACACCGCTACATCAATGGCATCCTCGACAAGTTGGCTCCGCGCCTGCGCGCAGAGGAAGTCAAAGCCTATCGCAAAAAGTAGGCACGCTCTTCATCCCTGTTTGAAGCTGGGTATGGTAAGGGTCTGCTGACGTTTCGTTGCGAAGCTCAGTGGCCCAGAAAAGCGCCATATGCACGAAAGACTTGCGCAGCCCGTAGTTATTCTACGTCAAGCAAGTCTAACAAAGCAGATGGCGTTTTTCTGGGCCACCCGAAGGGCGTATCAGGGCGCCCCTATGACGTTGTTACAGCATTTGAAAGGCAACCAGCCTTCCTGCAATGCCGCGCCTAGTCTTAGGGGCGCCCTGATACGCTGAGCACACAACGAAACGCCAACAGACCCTAGCACTTAATAAAACGACTTGATCATTTAATGGGGATTTATGGACGTCGGTGAAGCTGTTGGTGAAATAGATGAGTTCGAGCTGATAAAACGCTATTTTGCTCGACCTGAAATCTCACAGATTCAAGGACAATACACCGACGGACTTATCGGCATTGGGGATGACTGTGCGCTGTTCGATATCCCTGCGGATATGCAACTGGCTCAATCATTGGATACGCTGGTTGAAGGTGTTCACTTTCCCAAAGAGTGCGACCCCTTTGCCTTGGGTTATCGGGCCCTGGCCGTTAACCTCAGTGATCTGGCCGCGATGGGCGCAGAGCCTCACAGTTTTACCCTTGGCCTGACTCTGCCCAGGGTTTCTGAACTTTGGCTCAAAGAATTTTCTGAAGGGCTTGCCCAGCTTGCCCAGCAAGTTAAAGCACCGTTAATTGGTGGAGATACCACCAGAGGCCCTCTCACTCTTTCTCTTCAGGTACAAGGGCTTGTCCCTAAAGGTAAGGCTCTGTTACGCAGTGGAGCCAGCCCCGGGGACTTGATCTGTGTTACCGGCACGCTGGGAGATGCTGCTGGCGCACTGTCCTCAGTACTTCAGGGCGACACCCCGAAAACCTGCGGCGATGACCACCTTAAATATCTGCTTAATCGGTACTGGTATCCATCCCCCCGTCTTTTCGCCGGACAATGGTTGCGCCAGATGGGTGCCACTGCGGCTTTGGATATCTCAGATGGATTACTTGGTGATCTCAGGCATATTCTCAAAGCCAGCCACGTAGGCGCAGAAATCGCTCCAGAATTGATACCAAGATCTTCATCCCTGATGCAGCAATATGATCAGAAAACCGCTTTGAAATTAGCTTTGACCGGTGGCGATGACTATGAACTCTGCTTTACCATTCCCCGAGCACTTGCCCAAAAGCTTCCCTCAACACTGGCAGATGGCTGTCATATCACCTGTATTGGCCAGATCAATGATGAGCCAGGCATAATCAGAGACTCTCAAGGCAACCTGCTAACCGAAAAAGCCTACACTCACTTCTGACTTCCAAAAGATCATCGTATTCATGACACCAAAAGATACCTGCTGGAAAAACCCGGTTCACTTCCTAGCTTTTGGCTGCGGAAGCGGTCTGGCCCCCAAAGCCCCGGGCACATTTGGCACAATAGCCGCCGTTCTTTTTTACCTGTTACTGCAGGGGCTGACTTTATGGGTCTATCTTGGAGTGCTGGTTGTCGCAACACTGATCGGCTTCTGGCTATGTGACCGCACGGCAAAAGATCTGGGAGTTCACGATCATCCCGCCATTGTATGGGATGAGTTCTGTGGGTTCTGGCTTACCATGATTGCTGCTCCGGCAGGCTGGCAATGGATTTTACTGGGCTTTGGGCTTTTCAGGCTTTTTGATATATGGAAACCATGGCCTATTGGCTGGCTTGATAAAAAGGTTCACGGGGGCATTGGTATTATGGTTGATGACCTGGTAGCCGGTGTCTTCGCTTTTGTTTCGCTACAAGCCATTTATCATGTAATAGCGTGATAACCAGCCCCCCAAAGCGATGGGGATATTCGCTTAATATTGCAAAACCGTAAAACAGAGGTCACAGCCAGGCTCAAGCCTCTGTTATCATTAAGTGCAGTAACCATAAAAAAAATGAACACAGAATGAGACTGCCAACACTCCTTTTTGCACTGATATTTGCTACTCATAGCTATGCCAGCAATGTCCAGGTTGTCGGGCTTTTTTCCGGTAAAGCACTGGTAATGATTAATGGCCAACGGCATTTACTGTCTGCAAATGGAAAGCCAGTAGCAGGAGTAAAACTGCTAAAAGCGTCCAGCAACAGTGCAACCCTTGAAATCAATGGCAAAACCCGTACTTTTCAGCTCAGTCGAGACATGAACGGCGGTATTCAAGAACCAGAAAAAGCCACAATCAGCATCACCCGCAATAATCAGGGTCAGTATATTACCCGAGGCATGATTAACAACCAGTCCATTGATGTTCTTGTGGATACCGGAGCGAATGTGCTGGCTATCAATTCAATAGATGCCAAGCGCCTCGGGATCAATTACCAAGCAGGTAAACCCGTCCAAGTGGAAACAGCCAGCGATCTTGTTAACGGATACCATGTAACGCTAAAAAGCGTTTCTATTGGCAGTATTCGGGTAAACCATGTAGAAGCAACGGTTATCGAAGGTTCCTACCCTGATATCGTGCTACTGGGGATGAGCTTCCTGAAACACGTCAAATTGTCTGAACATCGTGGAGTCATGCAGATTGAATCTGTATTTTAGTCTATTGACCCAGATCAGCCTGTAGTTCTCTCTATCTTTCTGCCTTATTACCATACTCGCTAGAAGCTTCGCAGACTGGTACAATCCAGTCACGAATTACTTAAGGAGCAGTGAGTGTCTGTTAGTTTTGTTGCAGAGTCTCGCTTACCCACGCCCTATGGCGAATTCATCATGTATGGCTTCGAAGACAGTGGTACGGGCAAGGAGCATCTGGCATTAACCATGGGGGATGTCAGCCAGGGGGAACCGGTGCTTGCCAGAGTTCATTCCGAGTGTCTGACTGGTGATGCACTTTTCAGCATGCGTTGTGACTGCGGGCCTCAGCTTCAGGCCGCTCTTGAGCGTATTGCCGAGGAAGGCCACGGCGTCCTGCTTTATCTACGACAGGAAGGCCGGGGTATTGGCCTGCTGAACAAGGTTCGTGCTTACCATCTTCAGGATAGTGGTATGGACACGGTTCAGGCGAATGAAGAGCTGGGCTTTGAACCAGATATGCGCAAGTATGATATGTGCAAAACCATGCTGGACCATCTTGGTGTTTCCAGCCTCAAACTGATGACAAACAACCCACGTAAGGTCGAGGCCCTGACAAGTCTTGGCATTCAGGTTGCGGAACGAATTCCACATCAGACAGGCCAGAATCCACATAACGAACGTTATCTGGCAACCAAAGTCTGGAAGCTTGGTCACATGTACAACATGGCTTGAGAAAAAAGATAACAAAAACGGGAGCCATCAGGCTCCCGTTTTTTTATGCCGTTTTCCCTACAGGGAGCGATGATAAAAAGCTTTTGCTCTTCACTCAGCGCCCTCTGCAGGAAAAAGAAATTATCCCAATGCAGACGTAGCAGTCGCTTTTTTGCCAAGACTGAATGACTTCAGCTCAATCCGTTCCATACGGTCACGCACTGAGCTAATAATACCCATCTTATCCAGACCACACTGAGCCAGCTGTTCCTTATGGCTAGCGGCTTCAATGTAGTGATCGGGAATACCGAGATTCAAGACTGGCACATTGATTTCCTGCCTCTGCAGGTATTCCATAACACCAGAACCCGCTCCACCAGCAATACACCCTTCTTCAATAGTCACCAGTAGTTCATGGCTGGCTGCCAGTTCCCTTACCAGGGCTTCATCCAGGGGCTTAACAAATCGCATATTAGCAACAGTAGCGTCCAGAGACTCAGCAGCCTCCAGGGCATTACCCAACAATGTACCAAAGACCAGAAGAGCGATCCGGTTCCCCTTCCGGCGAATTTCACCCTTGCCAATGGGGAGAGGTTCAAGGTCTGTAGAAATCTTAACACCCGGCCCAGTACCCCGGGGATAACGAACCGATGCAGGCCCATTATGAAGATAACCAGTCGATAACAACTGTCGTGTTTCATTCTCATCGCCCGGAGTCATCACAACCATCCCCGGAACACAGCGTAGATAAGCTATATCGTAACAACCGCCATGAGTAGGACCATCTTCACCCACCATTCCTGCACGGTCGATGGCAAACAGCACATCCATTTTCTGCACAGCCACATCATGAATTAATTGATCGTAAGCACGCTGCAAAAAGGTAGAGTAAATAGCAACGACAGGTTTAAGGCCTTCACAAGCCATTCCTGCCGCAAGCGTTACCGAGTGCTGCTCAGCAATGGCTGCGTCAAAATAGCGCTCAGGAAAATGATCAGCAAAACGAATCAGATCAGAACCTTCTTTCATTGCGGGAGTGATACCCAGCAAGCGCTCATCTGCTGCAGCCATGTCGTACAGCCACTGACCAAAAACATTGGCGTATTTAGGCTTTTTAGGCGCCACGATTTTCGGCAACTGCTTTGCCTTTGGCTCCAGCTTGGTAATCGCGTGATAACCGATAGGGTCTTGCTCGGCTGGGTTAAACCCCTTCCCTTTCTGGGTAACCACATGCAGAAACTGAGGGCCTTCCAGGTCTCTCATGTTTTTCAATGTATGAACCAGCATGGGAAGGTCATGCCCATCAATGGGGCCAATGTAGTTAAAACCCATTTCTTCAAACAGTGTTCCGGGAATTACCATACCCTTGACGTGTTCTTCTGTCCGCCTCGCCAGCTCCCAGGCATGAGGAATGACATTCAAGACTTTTTTACTGCCCTCACGAATATGGTGATAGGTTCGGCTGGACAACACTTTGGCAAGGTAATTCGATAGGCCACCCACACTTCTGGAAATGGACATATCATTATCATTCAAAATAACCAGCATGTTGGCTTTCACATCTGCAGCATGGTTCATCGCTTCATAAGCCATACCTGCAGTCATGGAACCATCACCAATAACAGCAACAGCTCGTCGCTTTTCACCTTTTGCCCGTGCAGCAATCGCCATTCCCAGGGCAGCACTGATTGAAGTACTTGAGTGTCCGACACCAAACGTATCGTATTCACTCTCATCTCTTTTCGGAAAGGCAGCCAGACCGTCTTTCTGGCGCAGAGAGGACATTCGCTCCCGCCGGCCTGTCAGGATTTTATGAGGATAAGCTTGATGGCCAACATCCCAGACCAACCGATCTTCGGGTGTATTGAACATATAGTGCAGTGCAATGGTCAGCTCAACCACACCGAGCCCGGCACCAAAATGCCCCCCCGTCTGACCAACGGAATACAACAGAAACTCCCGCAGTTCCCGAGCTAGCTGTGGTAGCTGGGACTCATCAAGTGCGCGAAGTTGTTCCGGGTTATTTACCTGATCCAGAAGAGGGGTCTCAGGCAGTGTCTTGGGTATCTCGTGAAACATGTGCTCGTAATAACGTCTGGGCTAATCTGCCGGCTGGCATTGTACACCCAACCTGATGTGAATAGCATCGCACAATCTCATTGTGCAGCCTAGCCCATTACTTCTCGTTAAATTGACTAAGGGACAGGTTGGCCCCTGAAGAAACCAACGGCGATTTTAGGTTCTATTGACCTAGGAACCTGTTGGACTTACTACTGACCTACTGCGGAAAAGCCGGATTTGGCCATTTTTTATACTGCTTTTTGTTGAATAGCAGTATAAAAACTGTCTCAAACCGGACTTTTTCTCGCTATAGTCGGCAAAGTACAACAGGCTCCTAGTAGCTTCTTCTAACAATGTAATCGGCAATCTGGCGAAGATAATCAGCGGTATGATCAAACCCTGAAAGGGCACTGATAGCCGTATGATGAAGCTCTTCTGCATAGGCTCTGGCCTGATCAAGCCCCATTAAAGAAACATAGGTTGGTTTATCCAGAGCTATATCGGCCCCCTGATTTTTACCCAACGTCTGAGTATCAGCTACGACGTCCAGAATATCATCACGAACCTGAAAGGCGAGACCAATCGCTCTGGCATAGTGATCAAGGGATTTCAGTTCATCTTCAATCACAGCGCTTGCACATAAGGCGCCCATACGAACACTTGCACGTATCAAAGCACCGGTTTTATGAGAGTGCATCAACTCAAGCTGCTGCTGATTTAAGACGCTGCCTGTGGCGCACTGATCCATCGCCTGACCACCAGCCATACCAGTCAACCCAGAAGCCTGACTCAGCGCTGTTACAAGCTGCAGCCGGACACCATCAGTAAGCTCTGACTCCGGACATAACCGGGCATTACCCAGGACTTCAAAAGCCAGGCTCTGAAGGGTATCCCCAACCAGTATTGCTGTCGCTTCGTCATATGCCCGGTGACAGGTTGGCTTCCCCCTGCGTAGATCATCATCATCCATGGCAGGAAGATCATCATGAACCAGAGAGTATGCGTGAATCAGCTCAACAGCACAGGCAGCAGGACTCGCCTGTGTAATGGAGCCACCCAATGCATGGCAGGCTGCATAGGCCAGAATTGGCCGGATTCGTTTCCCCCCGTTGAATACGCTGTATCGCATCGCTTCCAGCAATCGTGGGCTGACATTACTTTCCTCAGGCAGAACCGCGGACAGAGAATGATCAACTTCTATACGACATTGCTCAATAAATTCTGAAAGAGGCTCTGAGCTTGCCATCTTTAGTACTCCTTATCCGCTGATGGCTCTCCATCTACTGCATTGAAGGGCTCAGTGGTCAGTTCACCATTTTGCTCTAACAGCTTCTGAACTTTTTGCTCGGAATCGGTTAACGCTTTCTGGCAATCTCGGGTTAACCGAATCCCCTGCTCAAATGCTTTAAGGGATGCCTCCAGACTCATATCACCAGACTCCATTTTCTGGACCAGAGTCTCCAGTTCAGCCAATGACTGCTCAAAAGCAAAACTTTCTGTATTTTTTGACATGAATGAGCCTGCTGAAGAAATCGTTCAATAAAACCATTATCCAGTTGGCCGATAGTGAAAGCAATGCTCGGGCTCATGATGGATTTTTGGCGATGGAAGAACAGAAACGGACAGAAGCATATCATAAATCCAGGCTGGGTCAGATCCTGATAAAAAAAGGGTATATTTCCCCTCAACAACTGGATGAAGCAGTTCTCTCCCAGGAAGCGAACAGCAAACTGCTGGGGGAATATTTAATCGAGCATCGCATTATTTCACGGTGGCAGTTACGCAGGGCTCTTTCCAGCCAAATTCAACTGCGTTTATCGGCTTCACTGGCAATGATTCTGCTTAAGCCTGTTGACAATTTCCTATCTGGAAAACAAAGTAAAAAACCATTAGACAGTACTCTGGAAAACCTGATCACACCGCTACTCACACATCCATCAACAAGAAACAAAACCCCATTCGAGTATGCACCAGACAAGATATCCATAGAGATCAAAGACAACAATTTACTTAAACTTCGCATCCACAGCTCCCTCGGAGAGCTGAACTTTGACGGACTTCGTTTAAAAATACCCGAATCAGGAAGTTATCAGGATTTAACTCTGGACGATCTTGACCTTTCAAATGCCCGGCTATTTATCCGGGCCATACACGATCAACACAATACAGCCTTACCTTAGCCTTAAAGCAAAAAAGGCCACTTTAAAACAAAGTGGCCTTTTTTCTTAAACGATCAAAGACTCGATCAGGCATCCGCTAGCGGATTACGCTTCATCTTCGCCTTATCAGCCTCTACCGGACCTGAGCTGTGCTCAGTCCAGACATCCGCATCCATCGTTTTATCAAGGAATGGGAATTTTCGACGGTTAAATACCGGAGTGACACCTGCCTTGACCTGATCATCAAAGTCCTTAAGCACCTTAACAACAATACCGGAGAGAACCAGAATGGCGGTCAGGTTGATCAACGCCATAATACCCATGGATGCATCTGCAAACGCCCATACGGTTGGCAGATTACTGGTAGCACCCCAGATAACCATGCCCAGAACAGCTACCCGGTAAGCATTGACCAGCCAGTTGTTATCCATAATGAATCGCAGGTTAGACTCACCATAGTAGTAGTTGGCAATAATCGAACTGAAAGCAAACAGCAGGATAGCGCCTGCCACCAGGTGCTGACCAACCGGACCAACCTGACTCACCAGAGCCAGCTGAGTCAGCTCAATACCGGTAACACCTGAGCCATCCATAACACCAGACATCAGAATGATGGAAGCCGTTGCAGTACAGACAATAATGGTGTCCATAAATACGCCCAGCATTCCCATCAAACCCTGGTTGGCCGGGTGATTAGAATGTGCTGCTGCTGCTGCGTTAGGAGCACTACCCATACCGGCTTCGTTAGAGAATAGTCCGCGTTTAATACCCTGCTGCATGGCCTGAGATACCATATAGCCAACACCACCACCGGCAGCACTTTCCAGACCGAAAGCACTCTTGATAATCAATGTAAATACCGCTGGCAGCTCACCAATATTCATGAACACGACTACCAGAGCCACGCCCAGATAACCGAAAGCCATGACAGGAACAATCATCTCAGCAGCTTTGGCAATAGAACGAATACCACCAAAGATAATCAGAGCACTCAACATCGCCAGCCCGATACCAATGGCTTCAGAAGGAATACCATAACCAGTGAAAGCAGCAGCAATCGAATTGGATTGAACGCTGTTAAAGGCAAAACCAAATGCAATAATCAGCGCTATCGAGAAGATGATACCCAGCCAACGCTGACCGAGAGCCTTCTCGATGTAGTAGGCAGGGCCACCACGGTAGGTTCCGTCACCATTATTGGTCTTGTACAGCTGAGCCAGAATATTTTCTGCCAAACTGGTCGACATACCGAGGACAGCAATCAACCACATCCAGAAGACAGCACCTGGGCCTCCCATGGTAATTGCTACCGCAACACCGGCCATATTTCCGGTACCAATTCGTGCAGCAAGACTTGTGCAGAACGCCTGAAATGGAGAGACATGGGTAGAACAGTCAGTAGCCCGGCTTCCCAGCATAATTTTCAACGCCATGGAAAAGCGGCGAATTTGCACAAAGCGGGTTTTTACGGTGAAAAGAAGGCCTGCACCCAACAGCAGGTACATGAGAATGCTGCCCCATAGCAGACCATTGATGGAGTCTATTAAATTATTCATAAATTTTCCGGCGCATTTTGTATTCCCGATTTTTATTTCAAATCAATATTTATAACATTAGGGAATAAACCTTACGTACTGAGTACTATCACTTACGATAAAAGCAAGGCATTCGTACTGAATAATCAATAGAACCCCTGAGTTTATAAGGCTTAAAGTGCTTACAAAGGCACTGATCAATCAAAGCAAAAAATAGTAAAATCCGAGGCGCACATAGGTACAATCAACAACCCACAACACTGAAAGCCTTAACAAATATTTAGAATATCTTTACGAGAAAATAGAACATTCCTTAAATAATTCTGCTTTTATCCACTATTTCAGAATAACAAACTATCAAAGTGTTTTTTCAACGATAAACAAATCATCAAAACTAAGATAGTGGTTAACACCCACAGACCTTGAACAATAAGCCACTGACTTATTACAGTCAGTATTAAAATGAGGAGAAAACCAGATTACCTTGTTCTTATATTCCTTCAATAAGGAAATATTGATAATTAATTGATCAATATTTAGGGCGTATTGACGTTTCGTTGTAGAGTAAACCGAAAAAAAGCCGAGACGATACTCAGCTTTTTCAATAAAAAACTTACCAGAGATACCAGTCAACAGGACTTAGACTCCTGCAAATCGCCACTATTGATATCATCCATAGGAATCTCTGGATCATTGTCCTGACTCACCCAAACATCTTTATCAATAGTTCGGTCCAGAAATGGAAAACGAATCCGATTGAACTCTGGAGTCAAACCTGACCTTGATTGCTGATCATAATCCCTCAGAACCTGCATTACCGGACCACTCAAAAGAACAATAATGACCAGATTAATCAGCGCCATGAGCCCCATGGCCAAATCAGCAACCATCCATACAACTTCCAGTGAAGCAATTGAGCCCAGGAACACTAAAAATACGACAGTTCCACGATAGGCCATCAACAGCCGTGGGCTATTACGAATAAACAGTAGATTGGATTCACCGTAATAGTAGTTGGCAATAACAGAAGTAAACCCAAAGAATACCACTGCGATTGAAATAAACCACTGTCCCCAGCCACCAACAATACCACCCAATGCAGCCTGGGTTAGCTGGATACCATTAAGCGTCGTTCCGGCTTCCAGCTGGCCTGACAGCAAGACAATGGCAGCGGTAGCAGTACAGATGACTATCGTATCAATGAATACACTAATCATGGATACAATACCCTGGGTTGCAGGATGATTCGGTTTTGGCGTTGCAGTTGCAGCAGCATTAGGCCCGCTCCCCATACCGGCTTCATTGGAAAAGAGCCCACGCTTGATGCCCTGCATCATAGCCTGTGCAACGGAATAACCAATAACGCCACCAGTCGCAGAATGAAGCCCAAAAGCACTGTCTATTACCAGAGAAATAACTGCAGGCATTTCATCCAGCCGGACAACCACAACACCGATAGCAATAGCCAGATACGCCAGCGCCATAATAGGAACAACCAGCTCGGCAAAACGCACAATAGAGTGAATTCCTCTAAAAATAATCAGAGAAGTAATGGCCGCAATGGCTAAACCGATAATGAAGGGGTCCAGCTCCATATGCCCGGAGACTGCCTGAGAGACAGAGTTGGCATGTACCGCATTAAATACAAAGCCAAACGTCACCAGTAAAAGCACAGAAAAGAGAATACCGAGCCAGCGAAGACCCAGCGCTTTTTCTATGTAATAAGCTGGACCACCACGAAAAGTACCGTCTTGATTATTGGTTTTGTATAACTGAGCCAGTGTGTTCTCAACAAAACTGGAGGCCATTCCAAGTAAGGCTACGACCCACATCCAGAATACGGCACCCGGCCCACCAAGAAAAATAGCAATGGCAACACCCGCCAGATTACCTGTGCCAACATGCGCAGCCAGACTGGTGCACAGAGCCTGAAAAGACGAGATTTCATTTTTAGAGGTCTTACGAGACCCCAGCATTAACTTCCATGCATGAAAAAAGTAACGTAACTGAACAAAACGACTTCTGATAGTAAAGTAAACACCTGCTCCAAGAAGCAAATAGATCAGCAAGTACTCCCAAATAACTGTAGTAATTCCTGAAACGAATGTACTCATTTGAGCCCCTATGATTTTTTACACCACACAAGGATAGCAGAGGATTTTTAATCGAAAGGGAGCTTTTCCAGAATAAAGACTGGTCAAAAAACCAAAAAGTAAAAAATGCCTTTGTTAATCAACGGTTAGCAACCAGCATTCAGAAATATCCACCTTGAAAAAAGCCACAAGAATAATTGAAACCAAAGTACACAAATACTGAGATCACCCTGAAACCAAGAGATAAGCAAAACTGCAGTTCTGGCAAATACTGAATGATCTATCTATTATCCGTACTCAATTAAAAAAGCATGGATATAACTAAAAGTTAGCTTATGCCAATTCTTTCATTTCTCCTCGGAGTGCTCCTGACCTGGCTGTTCATGTCAGGTCTAATGGCTCAAGGCCTGGCACTGTTTATACGTATCTGGTGGCCATCTTCAAGCCGTGAACGTGAGCTGAAGGTTGATCAGTGGCTGTTAAACAACCCTGTGCAACCCTCCTCTGGGTGGCGCTTGCTAGGTTACTGGAAAGACACCTCCCTATATCGTCAGGCATGTTCAGAAATGGCAGGGCTTCTGGCAGATAAAGCCTGTATCTCGAGTCAGGATGAAATTCTCGATGTTGGTTTTACCAGCCACGATCAATTACTGGTCTGGCTGGATTACTATCAGGTTCAACACCTGACAGCCATTGCCAGTGACGAGCAACAGATGGCCAGAGCACTGGAACATTGTGGACATTTCAACACGCTCAAACTGATCAGAGGTGGTGAAAAGGCGCTGGCAGAACGACCGGAAGACAGCTGCGACAAGTTAGTTTCCCTGGACTGTGTTTACCACCTTGAGTCCCGCTCCCACTTCTTCAATCATGCCAGAAAAGCACTCAAATCAGGCGGTACACTGGCTTTTACCGATATGGTGCTGGCCCGCCCCTTTCAGGATCGCCGGGAACAACGCCTACTAAACAAGCTTGGTCGTATATCAGGCCTTCTGGTAGAAGATATGCCCATCAAGGAGACCTATGAAAACCTCCTTAAGCAACACCAGTTCGAGCAGGTTGAGATCATGGATATTACCGATGATGTCCTGTCCGGCTTCTGCTTCTGGTTTGGCCAGCATTACCAGAATCTTTCGTCATTTACCCGCTCAAAAATGTGGATAAGGCTTCGGCTACAAGTCTGGTTTATTCGCTGGATGCTTCACCGGGAACAACTCCGTTACCTGATGATTATTGCCCGATAGCAGGACTGAGAATAGTTTATCCACATCTTCTGTGGATAAACTTGTGACAACATTATGGACAATGCCTAAAGCTCCGTTAACAGAGGCACTCACCCTTAACTGATCAAAATTCATACACTCCCGCCCCCCCTATTTTCAGACTACACTCAGATTCCATATCTTGAAGCATGGGGACATTAAGTATATGGATATTTCAGCATTAACTGGTGCAGCTGCTTCACAGCAAGAAGGCACGACTAACGTCAGGATCAACCATCACCCTATAAAAAAGCAGTCTGTCAGCTGGTGGTGCATGTGCTTACCATTTGGCCAGAAGATATATCCCAGAGAGGTTTCTGTTGAAATGCTTGATGAGACAAAAAGCATTGAATCACCATCAAACAGCATCAGGAGCATTTCAATGAACGATACAAATGGTAGAGTGCAAAAATGGATAGACGAGACCAGAAAGAGTTCCCCTGAAATCCCTACCCTCGCCAGAACCATCTCTTCAGTATCCAGCCAGGACTATGATGGCAAAGGTATATTTTCAACCTCTGCCTCTTCAAGCCAAATTATTGAACTCATGCAACAAGTTCATAAAGAACAGTCATAACATTCCCTGACCAAGATTGCAGGCTCTCTGCCTTATAAAAATACTTTTGCTCAGCAGCAAATCGCCCAACGGGTAAATACATTGAGCGATTGCGTTTATAACATCAGGTTGCTACATGGATTTAACAATCAGCCAAGCCATATAGGCCACAAATGTGAACAGAAGAATAAGGCACTTATACCCTGAAATCTTCCAGATACTGGCCGGAAGATTGCCATGCTGCTTTTCAGATTCAAACGATGCCTTACTGGAATACACGACAACAGCTAAAAGTATTGTCATCACCACCATGGTCAGTATATCGATACGAAGTGCGACTGCATCCACGGTAATACCCTGACCAATAATACCAGACACACCCAGCACACCCAGGATATTAAAGATATTAGAGCCGATGACGGTAGCCGCTGTCATATCATGAAGCCCCTTTCGAGCACTGACCACCACTGCGGCAAGCTCCGGAAGGCTTGTACCAAAAGCCACCAGCGTTAAACCAATAACCAATTCATTAACACCCATCGCCAGCGCTATCCCTTTAGCTCCCCAAACCAAAAGCTGAGAACCCAGCACCAGGATAACCAGCATCACCAGAGACTCCATGGAAGCCCTGAGCGTACTGATGGGCAAAACCGGTATGTCCTGCTCGCCTTCCTGACCTGCGGATGACTTGAGCAAATAGAAACAATAAGCAATAAAAACAACGAAAAGGATGGCGCCATCCCAAACGCTTAACACACCATCCAAAAGCATCAGGGCCGTTGCCAGAGTGGCGACCAATAAAATAGAAAGTTCACGGTAAACAATGCGGGCTTTGACCACCAACGGCGCAATCAGACCACCAATCGCCAGAATAAGACCGATATTGACGATATTGGAGCCCACCACATTACCGATGGCGATTCCCCCGGAAGCATTAAATGCCGCAACCGACGACACCATAAGTTCAGGTGCAGAAGTACCAAAAGCAACCACGGTGACACCGATGGTCAGCAAAGGCATACCAAGACGAAAGGCCAGGGTAGATGCGACCTCAACCAGACGGTTTGCACTCCAGCAAAGCGCAATAAAGCCTGCGGCAACAGCCAGAATAAATTGAAGAATGGAAATCATGAATGGGAAAGTACGGAGGGCATGACAATCAGACGACAGGTGCCAGGCCCTCTTGCTGACATCCACCATCTGAGTCTGGCCAAATGCTGCTGTTTAGCAAGCATCGTATACACCATAGCCGAACGGCTAATGCATGTTGATGTATACACCCGCCAGTCAAAACTGGCTAAAGCAGGCTACTCCCTCAAGAATGCACTGATTATAGCGATTACAGTGAGGGAGGAAAGCAGTTTTTAAGCCTGTATGAGCAAGTATTTTTACTATAAAAACACTAACTCAACACTGCTTTATCACCTTAAGGCTGCTTATTCACAGAGAGCAAACGAATCTTCTTGATAATGACCCGGTCTCTTGTGGTAATAAAATCACTACTCTGAGTATACAGCTTAATCTCGGCATCCACCGCTTCCCGGAGTTTCACCTTACCTGCCGCCTGCCCCTGAAGATTAATCCGGTTTGCTCCAGGCTTAACCTTCTCAAGGTAGCGTTCCATGGAGGTGAAAAAGCGCAAGGCAACAGGAATGATATGAGCAGGTAACAGATTTGCCTCTGCCATTTCTTTGTGAATGCCAATCTTGAGTGGCCGGGGGTCAGAAACATTAAACGCATTAGGCCAGAGAATCCGAACCAGCCGGAGAGCTTCAGAGTTCATGACATCACTTTCAGGCCGGTTATGCAGCCTCTCAAGAATTTTCCTGGCCTCTTCCGGAAGCTCATTACTCATAACGGAGCCATCCTGTTCAGGTGCCAGCTGCTTTTCCTGTTCCTGGATGCTCTGGTCAGAAATATTACTTTTTTCTGCTGTCATCGACTGCCTTGCCCAAATAATCCTGGGCACTTCAGAAAAATAAATAAGTCATGTAATAACTTTTCTGAGATGCCCTTGAAAACCAACACGCCATCAGCCTGTGCCAACGGGAGCACTATAATGACGGATTCAGCTCCACCATAAAAGCGTAATTTGTCAACAAACCGTACCAATCAGCTGGCAGACATCAAAGAACCACCTGCTAATACCACTGTCCATTCCGTCAGCCATACCGACAAATCAAGTACTGGAAATGTTAGTATGCCTAACAACCCTGTTTAGCAATACCAACAACGGAGGCGCATAATGCAATTGTTACACAACCAAGGAGGGTGGAATTATGAATCGCTATACGACCTCCCCAACCACGGGTATTGGCGGAGAATATCGAAACAAGTCAAAAAATAGAAAACGAGTCAAATACGGAAAATTTAAACTGAGAAAAGTCGTAGGGACTCATGCAAGAAAACTGCTACATATTCTTAAAAAAATCGGTTCTATTTTCCGGATCAGAATTCGTCACAGACACCCCCAAAAGCCCACCGTTACAGAAACAATCCAGCTGCAAACCTTCCATAAAATAAATGATGATGGTGACCGCATACCGGATGACAAAACCATGCAGCAAGTGAGGAGCTTTGTCGGTGAGACAAAAGATCTACCTTTTGCGTTATCCAAAGCTCAGTACCACAGGGAAAATAAAGAGAACCTCAATGAGCGCTCGCAAGTAATTATTGGACTAAAGCGGATGCCTAACTGGCAAAAATTACAGAACAAGAAAACCGAGCTTGAAAAACCCCTGGGTGATATACGCAGGGAGTTAAACGAGGCTTTTTTTACCAGTTATACCCAAAAGGCAAAACAGCTGCTCCGTTCTTCTGATCTGGATGACGTTACCAAAAGGGACCTGAAAAACTTTCTTGATGGTAAGGAAGAGTATTCATCTATGACACCAGAGGAGTCCAAACGAGTACTGGTACGTTTCCAAAAACGAATCGCCAAGCATGAACAGAGAAAAAAGCAGGAAAAGGAAGGATTCAGAACCTTTGTTGTTCTGCCAGAAGTATCCAGAATACTACCGGCAAGGGAGTCTCTAATCTAGGGGACGTTACCAACAGCGATAAATTCACTGACTACTGCTCTTACATTGACAGTAGTCAGTCCATTCAACAAAGTCCGGTACAACCTTCCAGCTCAACGTCGTCTATCACCCACTTTTCTGATGAACCTGCCCTCCAGGCTCAGGAATCATAAAGTGGACCTGTTGATGCTGCTCATCCTCCAATAAAGCCCTCAGACGTTGACTGGCCGTATCCTGACCATCATCGCCCAAATTAAATGTGCCAAAATGAATCGCCATACTCTGACGCGACCGGAGGTCATAATGAGCCTCCAGCGCATCATCTGGTGACAAATGGTTATCCTTCATAAACCAGCGGGGTAGATACGCTCCAATGGGGAGCAGAGAAAGATCCATGGAACCAAAACGTTCCTGAATCTGGGCAAAGTGAGGCCCCATCCCGGTATCACCTGCAAAGAAAAGCTGCGAACGGCCATCACCGATCCGATACCCCAGCCAGAGCGTCCGGTTATGATCAATTCGTGTTCGGGTGGACCAATGCTGGGCAGGGGTGCCGGTAATAACCACCTGATTCCCCAGGGCATGCTCCTGCCACCAGTCCAGCTCAACAACGTGGGTTAGCCCCACACCTTTAAGCAATTCTCGATTACCAAGGCCTGCAATAAACACTGGCTGGGAGTGTTTCTCTAACTGCGTTAATGTTGCCAGATCAAGGTGATCGTAATGGTTATGGGAAATCACCACCGCATCTATAGGGGGAAGTTCCTCTATGGCCAGCGCCGGTGGATGAAAACGCTTCGGCCCTATAAACGACACAGGGCTGACCCGCTCAGACCACACGGGATCCGTCAGGATATTCTTCCCCCCAATCTGAACCAACACAGTGGCATGGTTGATAAAAGTGGCAAGAATACCATCAGCATTACGTTCTGGAACGGTAACCGAGGCCTTTTCCTCTACTCGCTGCCAGGCACCCTCAGGCTGATCTCTGTTAAAGCGCCACTTCAGCAGATCCATCACCGTTTTCTCATGGGTTTTGACCTGATTATGAAATTGTCTGCCATCAAAGTGATCGGATACCGGTCCGTTGTATCCTCCGGAAGAACAGGCAACCAGCATGACTGCTGCAACCATAATCCCTAAGATACTCGCAAGCCCAAATATCGCAGTTTTCTTCTTCATATTCAGTTCCGGAAAAATTTGATGGTCTAAAGAATACCAACCCCATAAGGGACGTGCACCCTGAAAGGCCGTATCAGGCATCCTTTGATTCACCTTAATATCTTTAGATTTCCCCACTGCAGAGAAAGAGAGCTAACCCTCTGTAAAAGCTCATAAAAAAACAGAGCCTCAGTCATATTACGACCAGTAAGACCAAATTTTTTTACAGTACGGACAAACACTTTCTCTAAACCATTGCTAGATTTATAAAAAGCGCATATATCTGACAGGGAGGTCGTTATGGCTATTTATAAGTTGTATCCTGTGGATCACGCCCCCATGAAGTGGCAGAGCAGCCGCTACCGCGGAGAGGCAATTGTCAGAGCAGACAGCGAAGAACATGCCCGCCAGCTCGGTACCAATGAATTCTACATAACCCGATCCATTCACCCCGGAAAGAAAAAAACCAGCCCTTGGGAAGACCCACAAACCGTACTGTGTCAGCCCCTTAATAACGCTGGTTATGATGATAAAGGTCCGGAACAGGTATTGAGTCCGCTACTGGCAGGCCAGAAGGCTAAAAGAAAAGCATGATTCCCGGTAATTATGCTTTTTTTATGTCCCCATTTTGCCCCACAGCACACGCACCAAAGGATGAAGACATCATGCCTTTGCTAGTCTTACAGAAAGGACTGTTTTTTCCGTATTACCACTGGACTTAATTTTCCGGGTAAGCAGGAGCAGCGCTGAATCCACAACCTGGGGCTATCTATGGACTTATCCGGTAAACACATCCTGATTGCTGAAGACAACATGGCGAACCAGTTTGTCATCAAGCAACTCTTGAAAAAGGTCAACATTGCTCCGGTATTTGCCAAAAATGGTGAAGAAGTCATTGAAATGTATAAAAGCAAATACGCTGAATGGGACCTGGTATTCATGGATTGCAAAATGCCCGTAATCGACGGCTATCAGGCTACTGAGGCCATCAGGCAATTTGAACGGGAAAATGGACTGGAGAAAGGATTGATCATCGGGCTAAGCGCCAATGCCTTTACCGGATCAACCAATGAAGCTATGGCCAGTGGGATGGATGATTACCTCACAAAACCCATTGAGCGAGACAAAATGATGCAGCTACTGAGCCAGTACTTACAGTAGCTCTGCAACCTCGCTAATCAGGGTTACACAATAGGAAGAGGCATAAAAAAAGGCAGCTCCAAAAGGGCTGCCTTTTTTATTTTTAATGGTCCAATTCACCAGAAGGCTATTGAACCATCTCGAAATTCGTCTTACAGAGGACGGATTTCTTCAGCCTGCAGACCTTTCTGGCCCTGAGTTACACGGAACTCAACGCGCTGGCCTTCAGTCAGAGTCTTGAAGCCTTCAGCAGCAATCTGACGGTAGTGAGCGAACACGTCTGGTCCACCGTTTTCCTGGCTGATGAAACCAAAACCTTTCTCGTCGTTAAACCACTTAACGGTTCCTTTAGAGGTAGACATCGTCATATCCTAAAATTCAAATAAGTAAGAGCGGCCTTGCGAGCAAAACCATGTTGCTAGAAGCTTTATTTTTGCTTATGAAGGATATGTCGAGAGCCTGAACTCGGAACATCAAATCTATTCATAAAAAACTAATATCACTTTTAACGCTGTACCATCATACACCCTTAAAGCGCAAAACTCATCAGGAATTACCTTATCTTGAAATATTTCTTGACCTGAAAATCCAGTCACAGGTAATCAGGAGGAGTTATCAACTGACGCTCTTCTTCAAAGACGGCATTCCGGCCGCCGCTCGTAGCTTCTCTGCCAGCGCTTGTTTGTCCATAATCCCCCAAAGCATAACCAGTGCCAGATTGACATCGTATTTGCTGGAAGGTTCGCAGAGCACAACCTCAGCCTCTTCCTTTGTCATCCCCGGGTTCTCACCCGCCATGGCCAGTCTGAGCTCTTTAGGATTCTTGCCCGCCATAGCCAGCAACAGGTTTTCGGCCTCATCATATTTCTCCATATCCTCCCAGAGCCTTGCCAGCGCTAAATTGATATCATGCTTGTCAGAGGGGTGACAGAGCACAGCCTCGGCTTCTTCTGCGGTCATTCTCGGGTTCTCACCTGCCATGGCCAGCTTGAGCTCTTTTGGATTCTTTCCTGCCATAACCAGGAACAGGTTTTCAGCCAACTCTTTTTTGTCCATAGCCTGCCAGAGCCTAGCCAGATCCATATTTTGCTTGCCGGAAAGTGTGCACAGTACGGCCTCAGCATTGGCTTTTGTCATCCTCGGGTTTTTGCCTACCATAGCCAACCTCAGTTCATACGGATCCTTTCCTGACATCAGCAGCAACAGTGTTTCAGCCAGAGCATATTGCTTCATGGACTCCCAGAGTCTTGCCTGCGCCAAATCAAGATCGGAGTCACCAGTGGGTTTGCATAGAATGGTCTCAGCATCTTCCTTTGTCATCTCAGGATTCTTGTCTGCTATAGCTAACTGCATTTGGTTCGGGTTCTTGACTCTTATCGCCATAAGCAGCTTTTGAGCCAGATCTTGTTTACCCATCGCCTGCCACAGCATTATCAGGGCCAAATCAATATCACGATTGCCGGTAGGTTGGCTCAATACATCCACTGGCACAAACCTACCCCTATTAACCATCGCCAGTAGTAGCATTTCTGCCCACCTATATATGCCCAAGCCCTCCCAAGCCTTAGCCAAAGTTATATCTAAAGAGTGAAAGCCCGAAGGTACCGTTGGATGAACCCTTTCTCCCTTAAATTTCAATATAGTTTCAACGGCCCGTTGACAGTTATGTATACCACCTTGATCCTTAATTGCTCTTGCCAGCCCGGCAACCAATCGACACTGATCTTTCCGATTTAAGCTGCCAAGCATGGTTGGGTATACTTTTCTAAACTCTGCTTCAGCGTTTAAAGGATTTGTTTTTAATGAGTTATAAGCGGCATTGATTGTTTTTTTTGCCGAGTCAATGAACTCCGCCCTGACTGGTACATGTCTGGAGCTGCTATAAACATGAGCGATAGACTGGTTACGTTCAGGTCTTTGGGAACCAGCAAACTGGCTCAATGCCCCCCTTTGACCCTCTGGCCATATCTGATGATTTTTTTGCAAAAAAGGTGCTCTTGAAAGACTTCTTGTGTCGTTTGGGCAAACCCGGCCTGCTGGTGATTGATGGCGAAAAGCAGCCGAACGCTGTAAACCAGTGCTCACAGCCAGCTTTTCAACTGGTTGACTCACCTTGCCCTGCTCTTCCGCCAGCTGGTTATTCCAATGATCAACAGCCGGGAAATTTCTCATATCCGTATCAGGAACATCATTGTTTGCGCTCGTGGTAATCGCTCTCTTTGATCTGGTTGCAGGTTCCTTGTCAGCAAAGCTCATTTGTTCAGCTTGTGAGGCCAAATCGGCTTCTGAATACTGAAATACACGGGTTCCAGTGTAAAGATCAGTGGTGCCCGAAGAGCTGATTGTTACTGGCCTCTTAAAAAGATTAATTGATTGTGGCATTTCGCTAACTGCATAGGGCTGGCGATGCAAGCTTGAGGCTGAATAGGGTACGACGCCTTGAGAACCAAGATTCACAACTCCATGAGCCCTATACCTTCCCTGAGGATATGGAAAGTGTCGGTAATGACCGTTGTCTGCAGTTGGATCAGGGGTAAACGTATCTGATTTTGGACTATCTAAACTATTAGGAAAGCGAAACATTGGATGATTCAAACTCGATGTTTTAAAACTGATCAATCAGGCTTAAGCTCAACACACTCTTGCGCTTTTGAGTAAGAAGAAGGCAGGAAGTTCCTTGATGAGAATTTGGGGATAACTCTATACACGTAACTCATCAGGAAATGACAATATGAAGTTTACCAAGCGAGAACATTACAAATGTTCTGGGACATATTCAATTTCATGCTCATTTATTTTTAGACAATGCGTTCACGTGATGAATACTGTTTATTTCAATCCTGTGAATTTAAAAATATGGATAACCGGTAACTTGCTTGTGATGCATCTTGCAAATATAGCAAGAATCCCCACCCTCCCTTCCTATTGACTGTCGCATAAACGTGCCTGATTCATCATACTGAAGGAAAAACACGCACGGGAAAAAACTCTATTTATGACAACATCCATCTCAGAATTGTTATTTCGCTCACTTGGAACCCATGCAGTCAAGAGACTGAGCATATCGGAAGATCGGTTAGAATTAACCGTTGCTCCCTGGGATGATTTGGATAATGAAGGAACCGCCGTATTTAACCACTTGAAAGTCAGCTACATAGAGGCGGAACGAGATCCATTGGACACCTTTCTGGATTTCAACTTGCCATGGGACATTATTCGATTTGACTCTAAACCCAGCAATCACCCAGCCTGGCATTTCGGTCTGTGCTGTCGTGACATCGTTATTGGTTTTGAGGCAGAGTGGCCAGTGATAACATTCACAAATCAGCCATGAACAAAAAATTGCAGCGAACAGGTCATTGAATACCGCATTCATAATTCACGGAAAGAATAATGCTCAGATTACTCATCACTATAAGTACACTATTCATTACCGTCAGTGCGGGAGCAAAAGAATATCGCTTTAATGACTTCCCCACCGATTCCTACTCAAACAGCACCCTTAAACAAGTCAATCTTGATAGCCACCCTGATGCTGAATATTTAAAAGACAAACTTATGCTTCTGATTGGAAGAGCACCAAATTTCGCTGGTAAATACATCCTGACAGCCTTTGGTTGCGGCACTGCGTGCCAGGTAGTAACAATAGTCGATGTGGATACTGGTAATATTACGATGCCGGTCAATTCATCGGATGGATCATGCTATTCGAAAAACAGCAAACTACTGATTATTAACCCATACATCGCTGATACTTACGACGAAGATCTACCAGACTGGGCATTTACCTATTACTACATCATTGAGAATGGCCGTTTAGAACTGCTGCATCAAACCACGGAACCGTTTAAGGGTGAATGTGAGTCAGGTTACTCGTAATAAGCAGGAACTTAACCACATGACATCATACCATCCGATTCACTGGACAGCCGCTCCCAGAAACGGCTCCTTGCTTTGCCCTGTTTCCATACAGTCGTAAGATCGTACAGCGTTATAACGCTGGTCAAATAACCTAGGGGCAACAACACCACCTGTCAGTTTACTTTGCTGACCCTGTCCGGTTGCGCGAGTATCTCCTTGGCCTTTTTAAATGCTGCAAACTCATTAATAAACCAGCCGACACACCGCTCGGTACTGACCGGGATACCGGACTCATCAACGGGCTGGTAATCAATCCACCACCGTTCTTCAGGATGAGGGTCATTGTAAACGAACACGTACTTCATATCGCTACGATCAGTAATCGAGACCTTTGCCCAGTCATACCTTGTGGATGGGCAGATATCCTGCATCAGAAATACATAAGTAGGCTTTCCCAATTTAAACTCGATGTACAGGAACTCTTCCATCTGGCGGAAGATCTTTAGCGCCTTTTCAATGTCAGGGTTCATCAGGTGAAGAGGGATTTTGTCTCTGTCCCCCCAAAATATGCCGTTGAGTGACGGCTCTTCAAAAAAGTAAGGTCTGGCCATATCGATAAGTCCTTTAAACGATTTCAAGTACCTTACCGTTATTACCTGTGCAATTAACTAACAAGATGGTTAGTCATTTTCAGGCATCACCTAAAGTCTAAAGAGGGTTCTTACCGCTTGAGACAGGCGAGTATTTGCAGCCTTTATGGCCATCTTTTTTTATTGGGGGTGTTACCAATTGTACATCTGACTGGTTGTATGCCCAGTTGATAACGCCAATTCAGACACCGACAGATTCCCGGAAAAATCCCCCTCCCTTGATTGACTCAACTCAGTAGTTACCCGTATGATCCCGCCCCGAAAAAGAAATGTTATAACATAACAATTTCACCTCGTAATAAATGGACTCACTAATGAGAATAAAGCTATTACCAGTTTTAATGGCCTCCTTAACTTCCATGTCTGTGGCAGCGGATGTTCTGTCTAACCCACAGATTGGTGTTGTCCTTGATGGACGGTTCGAAGAGGGTGACGGATTCAGTCTTGGCCACACTGAGCTCAGCATGTCTGCCAACATTGACGACAAGTTTCATGGCGTACTGACGTCGGTTATCGAGACACACGATGACGATACTGAGTTTCTGCTTGAAGAGGCTTTTATTGAAACAATTGCTCTGCCCAATGGTTTCAATGTTCGCGCGGGACGTTTTCTATCGAACTTTGGTTATATGAATAACCAGCATATGCATACCGATAACTTTACGACCCGTCCCGGTATCTATAGAGACTACCTGGGCACTCATTATTATGATGATGGTCTACGTGCCAGTATCGTACTGCCTACCGATCTTTATATCCGCCTCAGTGCAGAAGCGTTCAGTGGTGACAAAATGTCAGCGCTCGAACACGCTGAAGACCAGAACAGCGTTGGCGTATATACAGCAGCAATGAAGATGGGGGGCGACATCTCTGAGTCATCAAGCTGGCAATTCGGCTTGAGCTACCTGCACAACAAAAATGGCACTGCCGACCATTTTGAAGAGAGTGACCACAGCCACGATGGCCACGACCACTCTCACGATGCAAGGAAGACTGGTAAACACCTCTACGGTACTGATTTTGTCTGGAAATGGGCTCCCGATGGTAACTACAAATACCGGAACCTGACCTTGGCTGCCGAATATATGCTGCTCGATGGCGTTGTGGATAACAAGTTCAAAGATGAGGATCACGCTCCTGATAAACTGAGTGGTTACTACCTGTCTGGCGTCTATCGTTTCAGCCCGAGCTGGTCTGCAGGCATTCGCTACGGCGAGGTTGAAACTTACGATGGACACGCCCATGGTGACCATGTGCACTTCACTGATCAGAAAGAAAAAGAAGCGACGGCAATGGTGGCCTGGAACTCCTCCCACTTTGGCACCATCAGGGCACAGTTCTCAAGGACTGAAGACCAGGATAAAGAGAAGGATAACGTCTTTATGCTTCAGTATGTCATGAGCTTTGGAGCGCACGGTGCCCATGCTTTCTAACATCCTGAGACCGTCCAAGGGCTTAAAGGCTGTATTGGCTGCTTCGGCAGCCATTTTCTGCACACCCGCAGCAGCCCTGAATATCTTCGTCTGCCAGCCCGAATGGCAAGCCCTCATTTCAGCCCATGCACCCGATGCCAACATTTTTTCTGCCACCACGGCACGGCAGGATCCCCACTATGTTCAGGCCCGGCCATCACTCATTGCCAAAATGCGTCAGGCTGACCTGGCCATGTGTTCCGGCGCTGAGCTTGAGATTGGCTGGCTACCCATGCTGCAGAGCCGCAGTGGTAACCTGTCTGTGCAAAACGATGCTGAAACCATGATCTTTGCCTCGGATCATGTAGCCATGCTGGATACCCATCAGCATGTTGATCGCTCCATGGGGGATATCCACGCTCATGGCAACCCTCACGTTCAGTTTGCGATTAATGATATCCCTGAACTGTCCAAAGTGGTCACCCAACGTTTGCAGGCACTTGATCCAGGTAATGCTCACCAATACCAGGCAAGAGGCATTCGTTTCCGTGCCAATTGGCGTCAGCATGTCAATGAGTGGCGAGAGCTCAGTAAACCGCTGAAAGGGAAAAAGGTGGTTGGACAGCACGCTACCTATCGCTACCTGTTCAAATGGCTTGACATTGAGCAAGTCGCAGACCTGGAGCCAAAACCGGGCCTTTCACCGACAACAGCACACCTTCAATCACTGACCAGACTGGACAAAGCAAGTTATGACGCCATTGTCTTTTCCTCGCACCAGGATCATCAACCTGCAGAATGGTTACACCGGCAAACGGGTAAACCAGTGATTAAATTACCACTCACAGTGTCTGGTAATGAGCAGTTAACAGACCTTGTGGATCAAACGCTGGCAGGGCTATTGGAGGTACTTGTCGTTAATAGTGATCAAAAGAGTATCGAACAGTGATCATGGACTACCTATGGCTCCTCCCCGCAGTGCTCTGCGGGTATATTGCACTTATTGGGAATATCGTTCTTGGTCAGCAGGTACTGGAAAGAAAAATCATATTTATCGACCTGGCGGTCGCACAGGTAGCCGCATTAGGTGCAGCATTAAGCCAATACTGGTTTACACAATTTGATGTGTTCTCCAGCAGCTGGCTGGGACAAATGCTGGGGCCATGGGTGCTCTCCATTATGTTCTGTCTTCTTATCGCGCTACTGGAAGATCATTGGAAGCAACACCTTGAGGCCATGATCGGATGCTTGTTTGCGGTTACAGCGTCTCTGGCGATGCTGTTGGTCAGCAAAGACCCTCACGGTGGAGACTTTCTGAAATCCATTCTCAATGGTCAACTGCTCTGGGCAACCTGGAGTGACGTCGTCTATCTGGGTGTGATTACCGCACTGATACTGACCATCATTGCTTACCGCCCTTTACTAATGAAAGGCAGGGGCTTTTATTTGATCTTTGCCATTCTGATGCCAGTGACCGTAAAACTGACAGGTATCTATCTGGAGTTTGCACTGCTGGTTATCCCGGCATTATTTACCGCCTCATTAAAGGGAAAGGCAGCGCTGTGGATTAGCCTGTTGTTAGGCAGCGTGGGCATTTTAAGTGGGCTGGCAGCCTCCGCGGTGTTTGACCTGCCCAGCGGAGCCAGTATTGTCATTACCCTGTTTTTATCAGGTGCGCTGTTTATATTATTGACACACTTACACCGACAATTATTCTGGCGTTTATTTTAACCATCATAAGCATCATGCGCTTTCCTGCTGATGCAAGCACTGATAAAAAAGCCCTGTAGATTAAATCCTACAAGGCTTTTTAATTGGACCCAGGAGTTAGATCTCAGTTATCCATTAGAGCAATTATAAAGATAAGGCTGCTCTCTTCGCTTGAGACGGTTGATCAAAAACCGGGTTTGATGATTCCTGCGAGCATTTCTATGATCACCAAATACGCTGATAGAAATAAACCATCGATGAGACTGCGATGACTCTGATTGAACGCATTGGAAAAGCACTCGAACCCGTAATGCTCCTTATGGGGCTAATCAGCCCACTTGCAACACTCCCCCAGCTTTACAAGCTCTACTTCTCCCATGGGCAATACGCCCTGGGACTGTCTCTTACAACATGGTCGATGTATTCCTTCATCGCCCTTTTGTGGACGATTTATGGCCTTTACCACAAAAACCCTACCATCTGGGTCGGTAATGGTCTGGGCTTTTTAATGTATCTGGCGATGGTCGCAGGGATTATTGATCGTGTGGGCTTTACATTTTAATCAGGGTAAATTCACAATCGCAAAGTTGCCAGGAATTCCAGCTGGACACTTTATGGAAGGTATTTGCTGCAGTAGCAACTACTGAAAGTGACCGTTTTCGAAAGCATCCACTATCTAAGACTTGATCTTCTCCTTCGATGATAAACAAACTTATCCTGCATGGATTATTGTGCTTTAGAATCAAGGTTCAACTTACTGATACAATTAGAAAGTACGGAGTAAAAAATCATGACCAGTCAAAAATCCCGTACTCGAAACCTTGTCTTTCGACTGTTTATTCCCCTTTTTCTAACAGTATTACTGCTCATTATTATCGGGCTTTGGCCGTTTAAAAGCGCCATCTTTGCTAGGGCACACAGCTGGCAACAGCTAAACGATATCGTCATACCGCATATGACAATTGAGACGCCCACTGGCAGCGGCCCTTTTCCTGTCGTGCTGATTATACCCGGCTGTGAGGGCGTTAAACCTGAAAGGGCTGAGCCGAGGATGGAGTGGCTGGTCAAACAAGGATACATGGCCGTCATGGTTGATAGCCATAAAGGACGTGGACTTGATGAAGACACTGTGTGTGGTGGCCATGCACTCTGGGGAGCTGAACGGGCAGGAGATATATACGTTGCTTTAGAAGCCATCCGCCAGCACCCAAAGGCTGATACCAGCAATATCGCGTTACTTGGTTATTCCCATGGAGGCTGGGCCATTCACGACGCCCTGTCCTACCAAGGAGATACACCTTATGCTTTGGCCTCAGCACCGCCAGATGCATTACAGTCCGTCAAAGCCGCTATTGTGTATTACCCCTACTGTGGGCTTCCTTCAAGGGCACGCTATACCTACAGCAACCCTACGCCGTTGCTCATCATTAATGCCGGTGAGGATACAACGGTTAACCCCGCTGAATGTGAAGCAATGGCGGATAAATGGATAACCCGGGGCCTGCCTGTGCAAAGCATTACCTACCCGGAAGCCGGTCACGGTTTTGATATCTCTGGCCATAAAAACGCTAACCCCACAGTCCACCAACAAGCGCTTAGTGCCGTGGCACAGTTTCTGAATGAAGCGTTCTCGCCAAAAGCAGAAAAGCCAGCTCCCGAATAACGTCATCGGATGGCAGCCTACATCAATAAACCGACGAAACCATTCCTAAAAACCAGCACCGGAGTACTGAGCGCAACCACCGGGCAGGTATTAACCTCAACATCCAATAGACTGTGAATTTTCAGAAAAAGCATAGAGCACTCAATAAAGTGACCGAAGATGCCTTAAAGACTACCAGTGCATCAAATTATTTTGTGAAGGTTTCTTGAAACGGTTCATTTTCCCAACAATCTTCGATACCTTCAGAAACTGATAGCTGTAAACTTCCATTTGCCCACGGATAGGTCTCAATGAAGAAAAATCGCAGCGAAACAATCTCTCCTGAAGTCAACAAAAGCCGACGTCAATTCCTGAAAAACTCATCAACCCTGACCTTTACCGCGCTGGTCACCACAGCTTTACCCATGTCTGCTTTATTAACAGGCTGTGATGCGACTTTTTACAAAATCAACTTTATCAATTGGTCTGAAAACATACAGGCCAAAGATATGCTGGCAACCAAACCCACCAATGAGAGTGATGCGGTAACCATCGTGCAGTGGGCGGCAGAAAATGGCTACAAGGTAAGGCCGCTTGGGGAAATGCATAACTGGTCCCCCCTCATCATTACCCAGGGCACCACGAAAGACGACAAAATATTATTGGTGGATACATCCCTGCTCAACCAATTGGAGATGGTAAAAGCCCTGCCAGATTACGGTGTTGTGCGAGCGGGCTCTGGCACCCTTGCGGAAGATTTATATCGTTTCTTATCGGACAACCGCACGCCCGGTGGAGCCAGCCAGGGATACGCATTCCAAAATACGCCGGCACCCGGTGATATTACCATTGCAGGTATACTGGCGATTAACGGCCATGGAACCGGTGTTGAATATAATAATTCTAATGAAGACCCTAACTTTCATGGCAGTTTAAGTAATACGGTCTTGTCACTGAGAGCCATCGTCTACAATCGGGGCACCGGGAAGTATGAAGCCAAAACCTTTCACAGAGACGAAGAAGATACCGATGTTTTCCTCACCCACATGGGTCGCCTGTTAATTACAGAAGTGACGCTTCAGGCTGTGCCTAACTTCAACCTGCGCTGTCGAAGTTACACCAACGTCAGCTGGAAAGAGTTGTTTCATGAAAATGCCAATAACAGTGCATTAACTGTTGCCAGTATTCTTGACCGCTACGGGCGGATGGAAACGATCTGGTTCCCATTCACAGAATACCCATGGTTGAAAATCTGGGAAAACAGCCCGACCAAACCACCGGAATCAAAAGTAACAACGGGCCCTTATAACTATGCCTTTGCCGATCAAATACCGGTGATAGGAAGCCGCCTGATCAAATCTATCGTCAACGATAGCCCCAGCCTGGTACCGAGCTTTGGACAGTTTCAATACTGTCTGGTTGACCTTGCCCTTGATGGAAAACTGACCAGTGTCGAGCTGAAAAATGCCATGTCTAAGAACGACGCAGACAGTTCAGAGCTTGATTTATCCACTACGCCTGCCAGCGTAATCCGACTGAATGATCTCTGGGGCCCTGCCTGGCACACGTTGCTCTATGTGAAAAAATCGACCCTGAGAGTAACTGCCAATGGTTATGCCATTCATCTCCCAAGGGCTGATGTCCAGAAAATGATTCATGATTTTGTTCAGAAGTATCAGTCATTGGCAAAAGAGTACGCCCAGCGGGGGCTATACCCCATGGCTGGCCCTATGGAAATCCGGGTCACCGGGCTGGAAGAAACGGGCAGCCTGAAAACCCGCAATGGACAAAAGCCCAAACCACCCGCTATTTCAGCCTTAACAAAATCCAGCACCAGTGACTCAAAGGTTGATACCGCGGTGTGGCTTGACTTACTGACGTTGCCCGGAGCCCCTGCATCGAATGCCCTTTATCGGGAAATTGAGCAATGGCTATACGACAGATACCCTACTGCAGAAATGCGTTCGGAATGGTCAAAGGGATGGGGATACACCGATGATAAAGGCCCATGGACGGATAGTGATATTTTGCGCACCAAAATCCCGGCATCATTTGCAAAAACGCCACGAAGCTTCGTCAGCACCGTTCGCATTATGCAGGAGTATGACCCAATGAACCTGTATTCGAACGCCATGCTCGACGAGCTTTTGCAATAAAGTACACGTCGAAGGGAACTAAGGTTTTCCCCTCTTGATATCTGAAAAATATCAGGCAATAAAAAACCCGGAAGATCCAGGATCAACCGGGTTTCTATTTGGTGGAGGCGGCGGGATTTGAACCCCAGTCTTAGATTGGGGTTTTCTATATTTTTCAGTTAATTATGAAAAATCTTCAATCAAAAAATCACCGTTTTTACGCTATTTTACGCAGTAATACTCAATTTTCTGGACACTTTTTGGACACTTCAGATCGACTAAATCAACAGCTAATAGGCACTATCATTCCTAACAATGCATGTATTAAAGAAGTATAAAATAACTTTTTTATTCAGTAATTTACGAAATAATCACGAATTACCTGGGCTGGCATTGAATTTTTTGGATTAATAAAACTCCAACTTCACTGAATCAAGCTATTTAAAGTCAGGGATCATCAAGTGGATACTAATAACCAGCTCTTACCATACCACCTTAACTCACACTATTCCTCTGCTGCTCTCCATGACAATAACTCTGCACATACAGGGCGATGGACTTGCCACCAAAGAGATGAATTGCTTGGCCAAAAATCTATTCTCACTAATAACCTGGCGCCTACTCCTCCCCACAAAAGCCTCAACAAGTACAATCCTCAGACTGTTATACAAGTACACCCTTTTTTCTCTGATATTGAAAAGACTCCCCATCTGGAACATGAAAAACTGCTTGGAATGATGATGCCAGAAATGGAAAAACCGGCAGAAAAAAAGAAAAACAAAGAGTCAGAAAAGCCTAAAGAACCGAACTCTCAAAGGCTATTAGATGACCTTCACATTTCAGACTCAGAACTGGACGAGTTTTTAGAGATGGATCTGGAACTACCCATAGAAGTTTGGGAAGCACCTGATGTTCGCTACCAGAGATTTGATAAAGAACTGCAGCAAGACTTACAACAAATCAGAGAGGGCAATGGAGAAAAGGCCACAGAGAAATTAAAAGCATTTTTCAGAAATAGTGCCCATGACTTTGTTACCCCTGACAAAACAAAAGCCACACACCACTTTACTGAGTATGTTCGACGTGTTTATCAGCTCGACAAGCTAATGCCAGCAAGTATGGAAGCGAAAAGTGAGGTTGTCCGGCATGCCATAGAGCAAATGACTGACAAAATGGATATGCTCATGGATGATGTCAGGACTGCCTGCATAGCCAAAGCCTTCAGTAATCCTACCTTTAAAGATGCTCAGGAGAAGGTAGAATCGGATACCGATAAGTCTCTTCTCAGAAGGCTACAGGCACTTTCCGCTTTTAACTTTATGAAAAATGAGGTTAACGCACTGGCAAGAGATTCTGGAGTTTCGGCACCTTCAGCTCCCGATGATGGAGATCCTGGATGTGATTCTGGTCTCGATGAACCAGAATCTGACGATGAAGACACAAAAGAGCCTGTAGCTGGATCTCTTGATCAACCATCAACAAGTCATAAAAAGCAGGACAACACAGACACTACTGATAAAGCCTCAAGCTCAAAGCTTTCAGAGCTGGAAAGAAAGCATCAGGAAGCCACAGAAAAAGCAATGGAGGAGTTCGATAAAATGCTCGAAGATACAGCTAAATTTCTCGAGCAGTCAAAAAGAAAAAAAGAAGAAGCAGCTGAACCAAAACCATCTACTCCAAGGCCTGAAGCAAAACCTAAACCTGTTGCCAGCAGACCACCCATAGCAAAGGAAAAACCAAAGCCTGTTACTCCTGCTGTTGTCACTAAAACCTACCCATCAATCGCAGACATCCGCAAGCTTAAGGGAGACATGGCTATTGCAGATGCAGTGCTGAAATTTGTAGAAAACTGTAAAAGCGAGCGTGAAAGACAACAGCTTGATAAATTTCTGGAAGAGCGCTGTGCAGAAAAATCAAAAACCATTGTCCGTGATCTTAACCAGGTCAAAAAGCAGGCGATGAAACCCAGTGAATCTGTCCACAAGTTTTCAGAAACCGTAGGCTACCGCCAGATTGCCGAACAGATTGCTCCACCCTCAGCAAGAAAACTCTCTGAAATAGCAGAGAATGAAAAAGTCCCCAGTAAGGACGGCAATATTGATGGCACCATGCTGCACCTGCTAAAACAGTCAGTAGTCTTTCCAAAAAGCTGGGATGTAAAAGGTGATCCAGCAAAATGGACACGCAGGGAATTTTTGGCTGAGTTTGAAAAAGGAGCCTCAATGCATTCGGAAAGTCAGCGACAATGTGTTCGCAGGTACGTTGATGATATTTTAAAGCTCTTCAAGCTGAAGCAGTATCCATTCGGCTGGGGATTTGACAGGGAGCGCAAAGCAACACCGGCTGACGAAGAATTCGAACTCATGGCTAACGTCATGTACGACAGGTTTATTGGCAAGCCGCTGTTTGATTTTAGAGACTGCAAGCGTCTGGATGTATTCACAGATCAGCAAAAGCACAAATTTCTGGAAACACTCTTTGGCACAGAGGTGATGTCTACGCTTAAACAGATAATAGTAGAAGGAGTCAGAACGAAAACAACGCTGCCTCACGAATCTGTTGAAAGAGCCAGAGTCAAACACATTAACAGCATGGTCGTCGCACTGTTTAACGACAGAAGAAAGGGTGGGTACTTCCTGGTAATTGGCAAAAGCGCAGGAAACAAGGGGCAGGCTTTCCCTGTAAAGGTGGTAAATCGACTGGCTATTGAGTGCCTCAACCAGGAAAAAGGAAGTAACTACATTTACAAGGCAATGGGGTTACCTATGATTTCAGACAACTGGAATGCTGTCAGATAAGTGATTCAAACTTGCAGGCTGAGAGCGAATACTTCCGTTAACTATCGCTTAGGTTAAATTTGTTGGACACTTCCTGGACTTTATAAACTTCGATAACGGTATTACCAGAATAAAAGCAACAAGCATCAATAAGTTAGACAGTTGGTATTTATTAAAAAGATATGATTTGAACCCTAGTTCTAAATTAGGGTTCTCTTTATTTTTCAATAAGTTAACCAATTTCAGACATCAAGAAATAGCCGTTTTCCCGCTATTTCCCGCAGTAATACGCTATTTTCTGGACACTTTTTGGACACTTGAAAAGGGGGATAAATGAAGACTGATCAGGTAGTCCTGATGTATCTGGATACACTGTAAGTCGCCTGCATGACCTGCTGTTTTGAAAGCAGCTTGGGGGTATTGGCAATAAAGGTAGGTAGGGCTTTGGGATTCAAGACCCAAATATCACGGTTTGCTTGGGAGGAGTTTACATACCATTCGGGGAATAAAACGACAGGCCGTATAGGATGCGTTTCACCGGTTGTTTCAAGTAGCAGCTGCCTTAGCCAGTCGGCTTCTGCTTTTGCCTGATGAACTATTTTTTCAGTGGTGAAGCCATTCACCGTAATCTGATCACCTTTGACAACGACTGCCGAACTTCCTGAACCTGGCTTGGAATAAGTCTTGGTTTCAATCGTAAAAAGGCCATGCTCACAAATCACCACATGGTCAATATTGAAGTCATCACAGACGATATCATGGAAGACTCTATAACCACTGGCTTTCAGGTTATCAAGGTATTGGCCTACGATCTTCTCGCCATCCCTGCCCTGCTTTAGCCGATTAACCTTAACCATCAGCCGGCGGATCTTCCATGCGCTGTATAAGACAGCCAAAACAGCGATAATAGTCAACGCTACGGGATGATAGCCAACATCAGTATACCAGCGGTACCATTCGTAGAAAGCTAAAACCAAAGCAGTTAAAGCAACAACAAGATAAGAATTGATTTCAACATCAAGTAGATTTTGAATATATTCATCCAGAGATTGCCCTGGATTCCTTAAAGGCTTTTCCTTGAGAGGGGATCGCCAGCCCTTGCGCATACTGATCTATACCATTTTGGTCTCCGACATAGATATATCGGTGTATGCACAGGTCACTGGAGGCATAGATAAACCCCGCAAAGAATTATTTCAATTTCCCTTCAGCCCAGAGTATATCGAACGCCTCTTTTGCTTTTCGCTTGTGGTTAACACACTCAACCATGTGATCTTCGGAGCGCCAGTCATCACAACGCCAAGGGAGTTCGTACCATTTCTCCCATGCTTCTGATTTTCTTTGCATCTCCTGCGCCAGCTCAAGCTCATAGGCCAGTGCTGCTTTACGTTCAAGAGCAAACACCTGCTCATCATAGGAGTCAGTTACAGGCTGAACAGAAGAAGCAGTTTGAGTCCTCTGTTGCCCACTCTCACTCTGCTTATGGGATTGTTGCACACCTTGCTGAACGTTCTGGGCATTTTCCACCATAGAGGCGCCGAACCAGTCAAACACAGAGCCAATGGCTTTTATAGCTCCTGCGACAAGACCAATGGAAAGAACAATGCTAACCAAAAGCACCTTGCCATTACTTCTACTTTTCGAGCTCTGCCTAGAGTTTCTTCCGCCACTGGATTCAGCAGCCCAAGCTTCAGCGGATGCAGAAGCACCTGAATACCTATAGGAAGATTTGGTTTGGTCATTGCCACCAGATGACCAGTTATTATTGGAAGAACCTGTGTATTGCCTTGACCGATTTCTGGATGTATTGAAGATACGGTCATAGAAATCATCACTATCGCTTGCCTTAGATTGGCCTCCTTTTACATGCAGCCTCTGACGACATGAAGGGAAGTTACGACACCCCCAGAACTGCTCTCCACTATTTTTACCTTTTGAGACAGTACGAAGCACCATCTTAACTTCGCATTTCGGACAGCTTGGGGTGGTATAATCTCCAGCCAGAGCTTGATCAGCCAGCTCTTTGTGCTGATCTTCAGGTAACTGGCTAATAAGCGATAAAAGCCTTTCACCAGAAATCAGTTGCAGCTTCTTCCCTTTCGCAAAAGCCATAGCATCGTCAGTAAAATCACTGGCAGTGATAAAAATACCGATAGGAACCTGGTCTCCAGCCATGACACCATAGAGTTCACGAACAACCTTCACTCCAACTTTTTGATTTGACCAGGCTTTGCATTGAACGTAAACCTTAACAAGCTTACCTTCAGGAGATGTCCTTTTCAGTACAACATCAACACCCCCATCTGCACCAGAAGCCGTTAATTGTGAATCATAACCTTTATGCAGGAAATATTGATGACAAAGCTCTTCGAACCGTTTCCAGTCCATTTCCTGAAGATGATTAATTGTTAGATGAGACAAGATTAAAGACCTGATAATAGATTTCGCTCAATGAAAGACTTGCTCCCGATATTATCTAGACTTTGCAAAAAATAAACACCTTCGTAGTCATGATGGTCAGATCTTTCATTTTAATAAATTCAACATTCAAGACTAGACCCTAGTTTTACTTGAAGCCAAAATGAATTGGCAGCACATATTTATTACAACATTTTTTCAATATCTGCAGCTCGTGCTAAAAAGTAGAAACCACAGACAAATGAACCATAAAACCATAGATGATTCAAATCCATCAATAACGGTATTTTTTCACCGAATATTCCAAGAAGGCCCAACGTTATAGAAACCGTTGATAAAATAAGAAGCGCTGTTGATTGCGTTATTATTTGAAGATAAACCAAAAGATCGTGTACTCCCCAGGCAATGCCACCAATAACAGCAATGGCCGACACTAGAACAGCAATGAATTGAAATATCTGGATACTCATTGAAGTTTTCAAATCAACTTCTAAACCAAAAAAAGTGAAGTTTGTCTGCGTAAGAAATGCTGTCACCAGTAAAGGTACTACAAGAACTTTACTCAGTTCCTTCAAAGTTTTTAATTCAGCAAACTTTGGAATACTCTCGATCAACGCCTAATTCTCCTTATTCATATTGATACTGCCCTAATCTTCAATTGCACACAGAATTTTTTATAAAGCAATCTCTACTTTCATTTGAAAGCAGTCAGAATACTCCTCTAGAGACCTGTAGACATCTTTAGTTAAGTCGCTCTGGCCAGTCAGGACTGACGCAAATATTGCGACCAAACCATTTACACCATTAGAAGCTTTAAGGGCTTGAATCAAAATATCAAGCGGATATCCCTTACTGTGTCGATCAATCGCATGAAGCCCGCCATGTACATACGAACTTAAAGGCTTCCAGGAATATTCCTTAAATTCAAGTATCGGATCAATTGCATTTTTTGGAGCTTTACCCTCCAGCTGTTTTATCATCTCAGATAACATAGGAAGGTTATTTGCCCTCTTCTGGCTTTCTTCAGTTAAGTCAGCAGTCAATTTCCTTAACGCTGTATCAGAAGCAGCATAGAGAACCCACATACCTCGGACTAAAGACTCAAACTGTAATCTCAATAGACTGATCGCAGAAGTAAAGTTTCTTGAAGCTAACAATATTTTGAAACTCTCAGCGTGTTCAAGAGACACACTGCACATTATTTTACTGACTCTGATTCTGTCAGAGCTATCATACGCTGGCTGCTGCAAAATATGAGTCACAAATTTCTCATAATCTGAAGATCTGGATAGTAGGATGTCTATTTTAAAAAGCCTTATTTTGTAATTCTGAAAAATAATTCAAAGATCAAGCCCTTTTTTCCAATAAATTCAAGTTTCAAGACCTGACACCAGCCTTTGAGCAGCCTTTGAGGGCCTAACAACAAACTTAGCGGTAAAAGTGGAGTGAATGTCCGCAGGACATTTTTGTTAGGGGTAGATCACATATGAGATGCAAATTTTGAAAACTCTCTCCACACACTAATAAATTGGCATATGGAAAAGCTAAGAATGAATACTCCAAACACTAAAATAACACTCAAAATTTTTACTGTTGAAAAAAGGCCTGTAGTAGCCACCATTTTTTGATCAGGTATAAAAAGACAAATCAAAAAAATGACACATACAAATAGTAAAAAACCCATAGTCGTATGTAGCTTTTTAACTAACTTTGGAAGATATTTTGTTTTTTGAGTATTCTGGACAAGTTTATTACCTTTGGCTGAAGCAATCATTGTTACTGATGCCATAACAAAGCCAAATAAAATCCCTGCAACAGTTGCCACAGTAGATGATATGGGTTGGATTTGAGCAATTTTCATGGTTGGTACTACAGACCATGAGGCATAAGCTACAGCAGTAGAAATCATAAGATAAGTCACCGCCTCACGTTTTTTCATAGCATTAGGCCAGCCTTTCTTGGTCTAAAGTTCCAAAATAACTTGACACTTCAACTTCTTTTTCTGAACGGGCTTCCCAAATTGCCGACCACATATCAGAACTTGAAGGGTATCGACCGCTAATTGTAATATCTTTATCAAAAACTAACCTATCTGTCACGAGATCAAGCGGATGAGAAATACCGCCATCCTCAAGAACCAGATCAGCCTTTTTGACATCAAACTTATTCTTTAACTCAAGGAATGCACGCTTAAGCGAAGAGTCAAGATAACGCTTTTCTGGATCTCCAGAATGTCCATCCCCTCTAAGAATTAGGTTTACTGTTGCGGCATTTGAACTGTTCAAACTCTGAATTATAGTATTATTAAAATCATGCTCAACATTTTCAAAAAGAGCTGGATTTGTTGGCCTTGCGATAGTCAATGTCGCAGCTCTGAGTTGAACTTCATCATCCATTAATCTTTGAAGATCAGCCGGTTCAATTATTGGATTAAGAGAAACATTATAACCATTAATTGACAAATAATGAGAAAAATAATCTGAACTTATAGCATAACGATTTCTTTGGAAGATTATTAATGAATAATCACTAAAATATTTAAAATACGCTTTCTCTAACAAATGTTCATTTTCGTTCAAATCTATTTCTCTTTCTTCTCCTCCTGGAACAGCTGCATGTGGTAAATTGGCCTTTCTGTATTTACCGACAGTACCACGATAACCATAATCAGTAATTTCAATACTTCTCAATTCAATTTCACGTCCAGCAACTTTTCGGACAGTATTCGTTTCTAAACCATCAAATAAGGACTTAAAGTGAGATAAAATCCCTTCCATACTCATTGTTGGCAATTGATTAGAACTTCTAACATCACACTGATAGAAATCAAAATAGAATTTCTTTGTTGTAACTTTTACCATTTATTACTCCTTTTAATATTTAAAACTTAGGTCTCACAATCCCCTAACACCTAAATCAGGCAGCCCTCATACTTCACCTGAATTTAATTTTTAGGGACCTTGAAACTGGTTAGTCATTTCACGCATTTGATTAATAAAAAGCTGCTTATCTGCATCTGATGCTGTACGCAGACTTTCTACAAGTTGTTGTATAGGCGAGCTGTTTGATAAATTTTTTCTAGCTTTCTTATGAACTCGTTTCAACCTGTAAAGCTTACACTGCTTTATTGTTTCACAGCCTTTTTCATCCAGTCCCTCGTAGATTGAGCCTGAGTGAATTTCAATGCTTGATTCATAGTTATCGAAATGAGCATGTACGATAATTATATTGGTCCCTGTCCTTGGATATTTTTTGATAGGTGACTTTAAAACTTCTTTTGACCCTTTTGACGTATTGCATCCAGGACAAGATAAAGCGAGGTTTTTGGTGTGAAATGTGAATTTCTCATACTTTGATTTTGGCAAAATGTGCTCAATATCCACAGCTTTAATGTCATAACCCAATTCATTTCTACAATAACAGCACTTATTATTCTGCTTTATACGAAGATCATTAACTAGATTTTCTTTTATTCCCTCAAATACTGATTTTTCCCAATCTTTGTGTGTGGAAAAATGAGTATCTATAATTTTTTTTTCACTAGCAGTGAGTTGATATGCTTCCAGTATTCTTGATGACATCGTTATTTTCTCGAAGATACTAGAATGCTGAGAATTTCATGCATAGGATCTATAGATTTTAAATTTGGTAAATATCTAGCAAACCTAGAAGAAAGCTCAATATATCTAGCTGATGTTTTTTTACCATCAGCAAGAAGTTCTAGAGCTTCTGAAACCTCTTTTGATAAGAAATAATTACGTGTTGAAGGCAAATCAAAGATATTCAGAAGTACATCTTCAGCTGACAGACCATGTGTTTCATGATCTATATAATTAACTTGGATATTTGATCTTTTATCATTTTTAAAATGAATGACATGTGAACGATATAAAGGTAAATCTGAAATAATAAAGTGTGAATGTGTTGCGATAATGACATGACAACCTTTAAACTTACTAATTATTCTATCAATCAGATTTACATAACGATATTGCCATGTCGGATGAAGGCTAATCTCTGGCTCATCAATTACCACCAAGCAATTATCTGTAAGATTTGGAATTAGACCTATAAGAGTTGAAAGAATGCTAGCTTCACCAGAACTAGCATCATAAAAATCAAACTCTCCTCCTCCGATCTTATATAGACTTATTTCTGGCCCCCTTACCAAATCATACCGTTTTAGCTCTTCTAAAAAGAAATACTTATTACTTTCATGAAAGTCTAAATTGTTTTCATACCTGATACTATTTTTTTCTGAAAAGTTTACTATGAAAGAATATTCAGAACGCTTACCACTAAAAATAGTTTTATCTAATGTTTCAGCATAAAACCTGGCAAGATCATCCCAGTAAGTATCTGAATATATTTCAATAGCCCTATTATAGAAACTCGTTCTAAACCCACCTCTTTTCTCAGACCAATCTTTTAATAATGATTTTAGGTCATTCCCACTAAAAACAAAAAGACTGTGATTCTTTATGAAGTCAGGTATTCGTATGCGATATGATAATTTAATAACTGGCTCATAATTCAAGTAATTAAATATTTCACGATACCGTTCATTGTTGTTATTTTCGTGCATATTTTCAAGCATGGTACCAATCGCACGGTCCATTAGAGCACGACTTGAGGATGCATTCACACGGTTCTTTGTACCCAGATACGTGTAAAATTCTTCTTTAGAATTCAATCTATTTTCAAAGTTTTTATTCCTGCTTTGTCTATCTAGAGGAAATTTATCGGAAAGACTTGTTGAGATAGCAATCAATTTGTTCGGGAATTTGACTTTTAAATTCTCACTAGCTCTTCTATTCTCATCGTTAATTTTAAAAAAACGTTCTATTTTTACGACCTCCTTATCAAGCTCATACTCTATCTCGTATTCAATAGGCTTCCTTCGTTTTCCTTCAATATTTTCTAAAAATGCGTTAACTAAATTTGAAATAAACCTGCTCTTACCTGTCCCATTATCTCCAATAATCACACTAAAATAATTTTCTTGAGAAATACTTTTTGTTAAATCTACATGTGGGCATGTGAAACTTTCACTATGCACTCTAAATTTATTCACTCTAAATGACACTTCAACTCCTTAAGAAGTGATGTTTTACTCAATACTGATTTGACAACTAACACCCTTATTCGGCACGCTGCAGGCGTCTCAGGCTGCTTCTACCGTAAGTGACGTAAGTAATTAGATTTTTTCTTTAGAGTAGTACTTTTGTACTTGTGAGGAAGGGATAAAGTCTAAAGTTTTACTCTCAACATTCCATAAGACAAAATATTTATCGTAAGCTCTTGCAATCACATACTCTTTTTTACTCTTACCAATTTCGAAGTAGTAATGCTCTCCCTCGGGCAGTCTTTGAGCTGATATTGCACCAGAAAAAAGTATTAATATTGCAGCTACTGGAAACCAGCGCGTAAAAAAATAAAAATTAGTACTTGTTCTTTCTACAACCATTTTGTGGCTAAAGCTAAAGTCGTGAATAAAAAACCACCACGTAATTAGCCCAAACATCCAACCAAACAGAGGCACTTCAATTTCCATAAAATACGCAAATGGAAGGAATGCTGCTAATAGAATAAAAGGAATTATCGGTGATCGACGCCAAAGTGCTAGTAACTTTGGATTTTTGGAACTTTGAATTATCTCTTCTTCTGTATGAGCACGCTCAATCCTTCTCGAAATGAGTTCATTAGCTATTATTATAAAAATGACAAAAAACGTTGATGGAATCCATATTAGAGAACTCCGCAAATGATCAGATAAGGTTGTAGGTATTTCAGAAAATGAAACTCCATACCAGAAGAAGAAACCAAAATCATAAGTTACAGATATAGATAAAACCAAAGCAGTAAAACCGGTGATTACATTTGGTAGTTTCTCAAACAACTCAACCCCCTTTAATTTATTCTAAAACCTAATACCGCCAACACAAATGGCCGAAACTTGGACAAGGCTGCTCAGTTCAATATACTATTTTAAATAGAATGATTGTATTTATCCTTATTAGCTTTTTCTATAAGAACTAGGTTCAATGCAATCACTTATTTTAACCATATTCCCTGAACCCAAATTTACGTAAAAAAATCCAGCTCTACTTTTCTCATCAGAAATATCAACATTACAGATATGATGATCTCTAAGCCCTCTTTCTTTTGAATAAAGAAGGAACATAAGCTCTTGTGTATTTATCTCTACAACAAGCCCCGAAAAATCGAGTTCATAGCACTTTTTTAATACTTTTACCTTTGGAGAAGGAAATTTAATTTTGAACTTGTCATTATAGAATGGTTGAAAATACCGGATTAATGCAGCTTCCACGATACCTATCTGCTGCTTTTCAGATAAAGAGTTTTCCAGAATGCTTCGGAAACGGTTATTTTCTACATTATTATCATTTTTAACATTTGAACTGCCATCCATAGTTATAAGCAATTGGTATGGTTCAAACTTCACCATCAATACTGATATTTCACTGTCAGGATACTTATGGTAGCTGTCAGCAAGTATCTTTTGTAACGTTGAGTGGCTTTTTAGCCTTTCGTGAGCAGACCTTGTTCCATTTCCAAATGCTTGACCGATGTAAAGTACTTCGAGCTGTTTGAGCGGGCTCTCCCACCCCTGATTTACAGAAATCACACTCGCAGGTAATCCCCTTACTTTTTTCCCCTCTTGGTCATAAGTAGTAATTTCTCTATGCGGATAATCACTCACGGCTAGGGTAACAGCGCCATCTAATAATGGAAATTCACCCTTATAGCTAAATTTTTCTTCTTTTCCATCAATTTTGTATCCCACATCAACTTCTAAAGTTTCACCATCATGCTTCATAGTATCTTTGATGAAATACGTGGATGGCCTCCTACAAATCAAGTAGATGTGGCAAGTTTTTGAGACATTCTCAGCTTCTTCATCCATTGTTCCTTCGGACTGAATTTGATCTGATGGCATCATAAGCCACTTCGAACTACATATATGTACACTGTATTCTGAAAGATATTTTCTAGTTTTCTTCATCTTTTTCTTAGTGTGGAGTCTAACGCTTGTATGTGAGGTGTCGAAGGCGTCCCAAGCACCTTACTGCTGAGCAAGGCAAACTTGATATCTAGTGCTGGAGTAAAGATATGAATGAAAATTTTGATCTTCTGGGCTTTGAGCTCTTTAACTTTTCTCAGTACTAAAACCCACGCTACCGCCCGTCCAGACATCTCCAGGAATAGTCAGATAATGCTCTTTTTGCACGACATATAATGTTTAATTTCATAAGCTGCAAATAGTACCATCGCTCCGTCCATCTTTATATTGCTTCTTATTTCTTTTTTCTCCATCCACTACAGTGGATCTACCTATCCAGCTATACACAGCTACAGCCTTTGCCCTCTCTGTACCTCAGCTCTCTACATCAATGTGGATAAGTAGACGCTCTCAGTATCTTTTCTTCCAGCTCTGATGAGCTGCATCAGCCATCACAGAGACGTTAAAAGAATGATTTCCATATCACTGTCATCCCCCTTTTTTTGAATTGCCGTAATTTTGAACAACATCGTACTTACTCAAAAATATCTGTTGTCCTGTGGACAAAACATTTTTTGGACACGTTCTCTTGCTGTTCCTGGACAAATTACATTCAAAAAAAAGAGGTAACACATCATGGAAACACTCACTAACTCTATGCTCTGCACACTGATTCACTTGACCAAAAACCAGCTGGAAACCAAAAGACAGGAGATTGCTAACCTCTCTCAGTACACCACCAAAGTTATCCGAGAGAGCTATAACTCAGAAGTGGAAGAACTGGTGGCCATCAAGGATATCCTCGACTCAGTTCTCAAACTGCACGATGATAAGCCGAAGTCCACCAAGAAATAACTCAGAGGGGTTATCCCCTCTTATTTACAGGGATGTAATCTATCCTGAAAATGCAAGGAGCAATTTTCAGGGCTTACTGATTAGATGCTATACCCCAGCAACAGTCTTTCCTGGTACGACTCCTTCATTCGTTCGATCAACTGGTGCTCTGTTGTGTCATTGCTCTCATAGTGAAGAGCAATATCGTTCCAGATATAGCTTTTCTGAAGTTCTGTGAGCACTTTGTGGAAGGTGGCTCCCTTTCTGGCACAGGCTGAGAGAAAGTTGCCCACATAGAGCTGGTAATTTTTGCCGGAGAAGGACGTGGCTTTTTTGTAGTACCGCTTATAGTGCAGGTTGTCTTTATAAGAGGATTCAGGAAACCGGAAGACAATGTCTTCCTGAAGCACTGTCCAGATAGGGTCTATATAGTTGCTGTTGTACTTGAGCTTGAAAGTGGTCAGGCCGTAGTTCCAGAGTGCCTGTATATGCTGTATTACCTCTGAGTACGTGTTCATTTTGACACCCACCTCTCCGGTTTTGACATCACAGCTACCCAGGGCAAATTGCTGTATTACTGAATGGTGGAAACGAAGCTCGAACCTGAAGACATCTTTATCCTGTTCATAACCGAATGAGCCATCCGTGGTTTTCGTGGTTTCCTGCCATTTGTGTTCCATGTAATCCAGCTTATCGTTGCTTCTGGCCTGTATGGTTTTGTTGTAAATCGCTAACTGGACTGCACCGGCAGAACCAAACTTGAATGACTGTGAGCGGTCGTAGGTGCAGGAGATTTCAGACAGGTTAAATTCTGCTTTATCAAACCCATTGAACTGTGCAGAGCGTCTTGATCGACAGTGCATCCTTTCAGACAGTTCGTTATCAGGTCTCCAACCCTGAATATCCACAGCCAGATGAATCGCTGGATAATGGGCTTCTGCACCGACCAGTACTTTTTTCGCAATCCTGTTTAGATACTGATCCACCTTTTTCGGAGACCGGTTATCCAGGAACCACGGGGAGCATTCGATTTTCAGGTGGGAGCCGTAAGACTCCGCTTTGGTGTGGTACATCTTAAAGAAGATGATGATCCCCAGCTGATTGTTCTGGAGCCGGTACTGATAGCCAGAGGACTTGGAGCTTTTACCCAGCAACCAGTCAACGCTTAAAAACCGGTAGGTTTTCTCACCAAGACTCAAAGACTGTTCACAGTCAGTGATGAAGTCCAAATTCATCTGCCCTTTGAATAACTGCCTTAATGTATCCACATAGGTTCCGACAATCTGGAAATTGTCTTGATAAAAATCTGCCACTTTCCCAAATTTGGGATGAACAAATAGCAGCCCTTTTTCACTGGGTATGGTTTCGCTTCTGTCCTCGGACAGTTCGTATCGTTCTAACGATTTCATAAAAACTCCTTTTCTTATAACTTTTATAATTTCCACTGGTTTGGTTTAAAGACGTGCTACAGGGACGTCTGCCTGTGCAGGCTGCGCTGCGCGTTGCAGCCTGGCACAGTGCCCACTCTAGAGTTCGTCATAAGGCTCAACTTCTCTTCTGCTGCTGCGGCGACTGTTTCTGTCGTGTCGTTTATCCGAGAGTGTTTCGTCAAAGTAGCCATTGCGGACAATGGCCTTGCACAGGTAGTCCGGCACATCCATGCGAGTCACCCGCTGGGAGTAACAGATGCAGACTTCCTGTGCGGTTCCCTCCCGCCAGAGCACACAGTTTTGTGGTTTGGGAAAGGAACGGGGTTTGGTCAGGTGATCGTAGACCGGCGCCGTATGAGCCATGCCGGTGATCCTCGGCTTGCGCTCTTCCAGATACTGCTCACGGCTTTGAGGCTCGGTGTCAGCAACCGGCAGCAGAGAACCGGAGGGTTCTGGTGCCGGTGCGGCTTCGCCTTGTTGATCAGGGGTAAGCGTGGTGTAGCCGAGATAGAGTGCAAAACCGACAGCACCGAGCAGTATCGGGATCAGCCAGATCACCGGCGGCAGGCTCAGCTTGTGGGTGTGCTCAAAAGCAGAGAAGTAAACCCCGAAGTATTTTTTAGGTTTGCCAGTGACGGTCTTTTGCCCTTCTTTCTTGGCAAAGTGATCATCGGGGTCAGCGCACTTGTCCCAGGTATATCGGGTAACTTTAGAGGAACCCCAGAAATTGAAGTAGTGGGTATGGTGTCCGCACAGCCTTCTCAGGTGTACATCAAGAAAGTTCGGATGCTGGGTTATCAAGATGACATCAAAGCTGTCATGGCGATGCTTTTCAAAGCGTGATGCATACAATGGAACTTTGTCTTTGCCGGAGCGTACCGGAAAGAACTCCTGTGCCTCATCAATCACCAGTACCGAGTAGCCTTGCAGATCATACCATTGGTGAGGATCAGGGAAATGTGTCCAGTGCAGGTTCAGATGCTCGAAGTCCTTGAAGGTGAGTTCGACACCTTCAGGAGCGTTCTTCTCGATCTCAGAGACCTTCTGAACCTGTGCAGCGGGATAACAGATTTTGACCCACTTCAGCCATTGTCTCAATGGATCGTGTTGTTTAAAAACCGCTTCCAGAAATGGCGCATCCTTGAGTTCCACAAATCGCTTTTGTTCATGGATCGGTTGAATCATGGGTGCGATGACGGACTTCTGATTCTTGGTCAGCGACGGTAGATAGATGTCGTAGAAAAACGCCTGAAAGGTCTGGCACTGCTGATAGTCCAGCAGGTTCAGTTTGATGTTGTTGTAGAACTTGGGTCTGCCAGCGTATTTCTTATCGGTGCAGACGGTTTTGAAGCAATTCAGGCTTTTGCTGGCACCTGGCCTGCCGGTAATGAAGTGAAGCATCGCACGTGTCCCTTTTCTCCTGTGGTCATCCTTGCGGATTGTTAATGGCTGCTGATTTTGGGTTCCGCAGGAAACCGAGTTCTTTTCAGGAAAAGAACACCGTTTCCAGCGGCTCAATAGACAGCGTTAACAACCCGTGGTTCAGGACTAGCCACCAAAGCCTTTCCAGAAGGAAACGCTTTGTTTTGGCCGTCCGTTAAAATAGGAGACACCCTTGATCACCATGATGACGGTGATAAACGACAGTGCGATATTGACCGCTTTGGGGATGCCGAGAAGAGAAAGCATCTGGAACATGGCCACTGGCATACCATCAAAGTTGGCCTGCATCTGATCACCGAGGTAATCAATCAATAGGTCTAACCCAAAATAAGTCACCACGCCTGCACCCAGACCACGCAGTAGTAGCCAGGCAATGGGAACAATGGTGGAAACAATAAAAGTGAGTATGTAGCCCATGATCGGCTCCTTATCCGTTTTGTCGTTTATCCATTACCGAGGGATTTCGCCAACACGACGGACATCGAGAACCAGGTGGCAAAAATGATGAAATAGGAAATATAGGAAGCCAGGTCACAGAGTGGATTCAGCGCAATGTCGTAGTCAGTCCCGAGTACATTGAAACCGATAGGGTCAGGGCACTGGTTATCCGATGACACGTATTCGTCCGTTTCCAGAAAATCGTCCACATGCACTTCCAACGTGTCACCTGGCAGTGTTCCCAATGGAGACATGTTTGTATTGCTGCTGATGATGGTGCTGATTTCACTGTCGTTAAATTCCGACAGGCACAGCTGCTTCTTCTCCATTCGAGCAATGGCGCATTGAACTGCATCACCTGAACAGGTCACTTCTTTATCGCATTCAAAGCCGGAAAACGCCGATTTGGGATTGTCTTTTTCTGCCTGTTTTTCGGCCTGCTGGCGAATACCCGTTTCTTTGACAATTTGCTGGACGCTTTGAGCTTCTGGTGTGTTGTCCGTGAGATCCTGCTGATCGAGAATATCATCCGTGGTACTGCCATTCGCATTGCCACCATTGGCAGGATGATCAACAGAGTTAGGATCGACGACATCACCTTCAGGGTAAGTGCAAAGGTATTCACCATTGACGTATTGGCAGTTGCTGTAAGCATTCTTTTCGAAGCAGACAACTTCGCCGTTAAAGGTTCCGCAGTTGAACTGGTCTTCCCGTGTTTCATTATCAATGCAAACAGGAACCCCATTAATCAGTTTGCAGGTCTGGTCAGCACTGATACACACTTGAGTACTGCCATCAGAACGACAAGGCAGTTCATCTTCATTGATTTCGGTGTATTCGCTGACACCCGCTAATTGAGTGGTTTCTTCATTGCCGGTACAGGCACCACCAGTCGGAATGTATTCATAAGCGATGGGAGCCAGTGCATTGTCATAGTCACGAAAGCCGCCTAATGAGGTGTAGCTGCACTGGTTAAAACAGGCGGTTTGGGTATCGGTGGAACTGGTGATGGGTCTCGCTGATAAACAGGAAGAAGTACAAGCACCCGTTTCGTCATACACCTCACACTCAGGCGCTGTGCTGAAATTGTAGAGTGCTGTGAAGTTTGAAGACTGATCATCAGGAGCACAGTAGTTATATAGAGTGCTGCCTGGATATTGGTTTAAGCCATTATGAACATGGGACAGCAAACGAACCGAATAGGTTGAACCGGAAGTTTCGGAATAGGTCTGGCCAATCGGCGAAGTACAGTCAGCTGCTCCTTGTTGATAAGAGAAAGAGTCCAGGCTGAGGGTAGATAGAAATATAATCAGTAAAAATAGTTTCATGGCCGCATGACCCAGACAGCCATCAGGACAACCAGCACATAGAACCATCCATAGTCTGGAATCATCATGTTTCTGTCATCCCTGTGTTGTTGTTCATGACCATCGCTGGTCGTTGTAAAAATGGGAGGCATTACCTCCCATTCCCCATACAAACAGGTGTCAGCCGAATATCGCGCCTTTCACCCACTTGAAGACCACGGCAATTCCCGCCAGGCCAACCAGAGCGGTTCCAACGGCGGTAATCGCAGCAGAACCATCAGTTGTCAGAGCGGTAGTGGCAGCACTGATATCAATTGCAGCGAAAACGCTGGATGACATCAGGGCAGAAGCCACCAACAGACCAAGGTGCTTTAGCTTTTTCATAGCTCACGTCCTTGTGGTTTTGGTTAACGTAATTGACGAAGGATCAGGGCAAATATGAAACCGATAACCAGCGTCAGGAGAGTGGCACTGATCAGGCCATCCGCCTGCTCTTTCGTCAGCCCATTCGATGCAGGGATCGCCCGCACCTCTTCAAGTGTGATGGTTGCAGACTCACCAGAGCAGGAAATCCGCCCTTCGGCATCCAAACTGAAACCCTCACACAGAAGCAGTTGCATTACTGAGCCTGTTTAGCAGGCACTTGTTTGATACCAACAACCCTGATGGAGATCTTGTTCTGTGCACCGGATTGAATTTTGGTTTTAAACTCATAATTCTTTTTGGGTTCGAGCTTTTCGTACTCGAAAAGGTTTTCCACATCCGCAGAACAAATCATTACATCAAGGCCAGAAATGTTTTTATTTTCAGGATCGGGAGGTACAGCAAGAAACACTTTTAAATAACGACTGGTTTCAAATTCGGTGACTTTGATTCCCAGGTACATTGCATTAACGTATGAATACATTGTTTAAGCTCTCCATGCTTGATTAGTTGGCCTGTTAATCTATAGCTCTCAAAAAAATTAAAAACAATAGGCAAAAATAAAATTCCGGTTAATGAGTAATAAAGCGTAAAAACCGGGGTGAATTTTTTTCTTGATCTGGAACCTTTAAGGCAAAAACGAATCGCTTCGCTCGCAGTCAAAATGGATTTTGACTGCGATCAAAGTCTGTCTTTGCCTTATTCCAGTTCAAGAAAAAAATTCATCGGTTATGGGTTGGCCATGTGTCGTTAGGTGGCTCATCGCCAATAATGACCCCTTTCCGGTCATTCCAGTGGTAAACACACCGCCAGTACTTATTACGGGTGGTGTGCTTTATTTGCAGAGAGGGTGGATGATGGCCGTACTGTTTAAGTCTAGCCATTGCTTCATCATGACGCTCCCGAAGGCTGCAACCTGGCTTGACCTTTGACTGGCTTCTTCTCATGCATTACCAAGAGAAGCAATTAAATCCGATAGCCAGTGTTGCAGCTCTGCATAATTGAGATCACACTCATTCAATTCCGAAAGCCAAAGCCCACGATCATCATCGCTGGTGTATTGATTAAATGCGGAAATACTTTTTTTAATTCGTTCCCGCTCATCACTGATAAGCTTCAAGCAGTAGCAGATCAATTGAATCTGTTTACACAGCTCGGACACCTCTATCATAGATTTATTTTTTTCAGACATAAGATTCCCCTACCAAAGTAATGACTTTGATTTTTTAATGAGTTACCGAAATGCTGAACGTCGCGGCGTTATTTTTTAGACTTCTTTAAGAACTTCGCTATTGTCGTTTTATTAATTGGCTCACCCGCATCAAGATTCTTTTTGATCTGATAGAGGTTAATCAATCGGCGCTTGCCGATTTTCTGGGTAGGTAAGAGATTTCGCTCCATCCAACTTTCCACCGTGCGCACAGTCACACCAAGATCGGCGGCAAAGCCTTCAGCAGTCTGGAACAATCCAGAGTTTTCCATAGTTGCCATTTCCTCCATGAAACAGGATAGTATTAGTCAAATGTATATATAATCCGTTATATATACGGATTAGAAGGTATACTTTATTTCCGTACAGTATACAAATACATTTATTAAAAAAATTAAAATGGCGTTTAAAATCAATGAGTAACATAAACAAGAGAATCGAACTAATTCGCAAATTAGAAGGTCTAACCAGAGGGGAATTAGCTCAAAAATGTGGAATTTCAGAGCAATCGCTGGAGAACATTGAATTTGGAAAACAGCGCACACCGGCTGACCTGGTGGAGCAGCTTTGTATTCTTTTCCCATTTGCCAGCAATTACCTCATCACCGGCAAAGCCGAAATTAAATTCACCAAAAAAGAGAAGGAGAAAATTAAGCAATTAGCCCAAGAAGTTGAATCTATTGAAGATTTAGATACGGAAATATCTAAACGTCGGAGAACGTATAGAAAAAACCCACTTAAAGAATAGCCTTTAAAACAAGGCAAAAAGCGAGGAACTGTATGAGCATAACAAAAGACAAAGTATCAGGATTATGGAAAGTTGATGTCAGGGTAGGGAAATACGGAAGGCGTTACCGAAAAACCTGCACGACAAAACGGGAATGCATTGAGTACATCGACTTTCTCAAAGCCAAATATCAGGAAGGGAAGCCGTGGAAGGCCGAAGCCGCTGACAATCGCCGGTTAACTGAACTGATCGACATCTGGTACAAAGCCAAAGGCTGCGATTTATCCGATGGAGAACCCAGAAAACGGCTTTTACTGGCGATGGCAGACATTCTTGATAACCCTATTGCCCGTGCATTGACCATCAAGGACTTCCACGAATACAAAAACATCAAGAAGGCTGGGAGTGCGACAGACAAGCCCATTGCGGATAAAACCGTAAACAATCATCTGGGCTATCTGAGAGCGATGTATAACACGCTGATCAAAAGCAAAGACATTCGCTATCGCAACCCTCTGGAAGAAGCCGAGATGATCAAGACGCAACAGCCGGAGCTTGCCTACCTGACGAATGATCAAATCAAAACACTGCTTTTCCACATCGACACGGGATGCAGTAACCCCCATGTAGGACTGATCACTCGTTTATGTTTGAGTACCGGTGCTCGATGGGGAGAAGTCGAAAGCAGGCAGCTTTATCACTTCAAGGACTACCGTGTTCAGTACTCCAATACCAAAGGTAAGCGGATACGCTCAATCCCTGTAGATTCTCAATTGTTTGACGAGATTTCAGCACACCTGAAAGTCTACAAACGCTTTGAGTCATCAATAGGCGCGTTCAGAAGGGCGTTAAAGCGATCCGGTATCCAACTGCCCAAAGGACAGGCAAGCCACGTATTAAGGCATACCTTTGCCAGCCACTTTATGATGAATGGCGGCAATATCCTGGTACTGCAAAAAATACTGGGGCACTCAGACATTGCCATGACCATGAGGTATGCAAAGTTTGATCCTGAACACCTGAAAGATGCCACCAGACTCAACCCGCTTTCCTCCCAACTGTGCAACCTCCATACCTCCGACAAGTATGCCAACAAAGCAGTTGGACACTTTTTGGACACTTCGACAAATAGCCCAATCCCTCAGCCATAAAAAAACCCCGTAGATCAGTAACCTACGAGGTCTTTATAGTGGTGGAGGCGGCGGGATTTGAACCCGCGTCCGCCAGCTCTCAGCCTTCGGCTCTACATGCTTAGATCCACCTTTGATTTAACACCACAGCGACCCAGTGGTCGGGGTTCTGCGATGCGATTCCCACAAGTTTTAGCCCGTCAGCCAGAGACCTGCTGATCGTGGCGAGTTTGCTTACGATGACAGTCTGAATACCAGCCAGCAAACGAACCGGTTAGACTGGAAAGCTCGTAGGGTTTAGCTACGATTAAGCAAGTTTCAGCTGAGCGTACTCAGCGTCGTTTGCGCTTTCGAAGTTGCTTGATTTGGCAACTAATAGGTTTGTAGTGTTTTGATTAACGAGAACCACTACGCCCTCGGCATGCACCTAAGGGTTCGATACCGTCGTCGAATCCGAATCGCCCCCGGAACTAATAGTTATAGAGCACTGAGCTCGATGTCGCAATGGCTGGAGCATAATCAGTGGACATATCGACCGGTTATTCCCGCCATGATGGGTCGGTACGGTCCAGCCGGCAAAGTAAACCGGGCCAGACCAGTTGAGCCTCCTTCCCCAGATTAGCCTGCCTGTACCGATCGATCACCACCACGTCAACTGCAGGCTTAACGCTAATTCTGCTGGATGTTTTTTGAACTCTGGTTACTGAATACACCATGAAGGCCCTCTGCCATGACCCCAAGCAGTGAATTGATATACAAACTCTGGATACTATGGCTATCTTTGGTGATACCGCTGACTACGTAAATTTCTCTTTACGTACGAAGCCTGACTCCACGTTTTGTGAATGTTGGAGACCTTGTGTTCCAGAGCAATGGCGTATTTATGAAGATTTTTCAGGAAGTGTTTGGAGCCAATCGCTCCGGTGAACCGGTTTATGCTTTCAGGCTCTGTAACCAGAAAGGCATGGAAGTCACCATTTTGACCATGGGGGGGATTATCCAGAGCATTCGTGTTCCGGATAGAGCTGGCGATCTGGGCGAAGTCACCCTGGGCTGCGACTCAGTGGCAGACTATGAACGCTCAGGTGCTTATTTTGGCGCCATTGTTGGCCGTTATGCCAACCGTATTGCCAGAGGTGAATTTGAACTGAATGGTGAGCGGTTTCAGCTGGCCTGTAACGATGCACCCAATCATCTGCATGGTGGCAAGGTGGGCTTTGATCATCATCTCTGGCGGGCTGAACATCATACAAGCGACAACCTCTGCACACTGTCTCTTTATTATGAGTCAGAGGATGGTGAAGAGGGTTACCCCGGGACGCTGAAAGTCAATGTGATCTACACCCTGAATAACCAGAATGAGCTGGGGATTGAATATCAGGCAACGACGGATGCCCCTACTGTGGTTAACCTGACCAACCATGCCTATTTCAACCTTAACGGCAGCGAAGACTGCCTGAGCCACCAGCTGCAACTTCACTGCAGCCATTTCACACCTACTGATGAAACTTCCATCCCCTATGGCGAGATTGAGCCTGTTATCAACACCCCCATGGACTTCACCACCATGAAGCCCATCGGCCAAGATATTGGTCAAGACTTTGTCCAGCTGAAACAGGCCAGGGGATATGACCACAACTGGGTCATATGGACGGAAAGAGGCAGTGATCACTCTCTGAAACCTGTCGCACTGGCAGAAGAGGCAGAAAGTGGCCGAACCCTGGAAGTGCTCACCACCCAACCGGGTGTGCAGCTCTACACAGGCAACTTCCTGAAAGGCGAGCCTGCTCGGGGAGGCCTTCAGTACGGAATGCGGGCAGGTTTCTGTCTGGAGACTCAGCACTTTCCGGATTCACCAAACAGGCCAGAGTTTCCATCCACTCAGCTGAACCCGGGTGACACTTATCAAGAGAAAACAGTTTTCCGTTTTGGTTTAATGTGAGTCGAAGTTTGTTACCGATAGTACAGGCATCAGTTGTCTGTACTTACTTCCTGCGACAGGCCGAGTACCTTGGGAGTGGAGAAAATGGTCACCTGGACAGTAATGTCATCTATGGGACGACGCTTATATTCAGGTACCCGCTTTAAATCCCTATCCCACCGGCTGTGCGCCTCTTTCAATAGCATTTGGGCAATGTAATCAGGCTTGTTCAACTGATGTTTAAGAATCAACTTTTGAGTGTCTTCTGTGGACACCACATTCCACAAACCATCGGAAGCCTGAACGACCCAAGGATATTTTCCAGTGACCACCCGTGTAATGGCAGGCTCATGGTCAATCACTTTTATAAATCCCCGCTCCTGAGTATATTCTGACTTTCGTATATAGTACGTTCCGATAGCGCAGGGCGTAGCAACTGCCTCATTAACTTTCTTGTTCGGAGCAATAAACCCGCCCATATTTGTAACTTTTTCAACAAACCTTGGCTTACTGCAGGTTGCATCTTCAGTAGCTTGTATAATCCCGGAGAAATCCCGTTTCAGGACGCAACCACGGCTATCACCAGCATTGGCAAACCAGGTATGTTTTCCTTCCTGAACCATCAGGTTGACGGTAGTTCCCTTACCTTTCTTAACCACCGCCAATGGCATTGATTTTATATGTTCATCCACCTGATTCTGCAAATGTTCGAACGTTAAGTTCAGAGCATAATAAACACTGGCAGGATCAATACCATTCTTGCAGGAAAGCGTCATAGCTTTTGAAAGAACAGCAGGAATCTCTGCCTGAACCAGCCGCGCAACTTCCTGACCTCCATGCCCATCACAAACACAGGAAAAGAAAAAAGGCGCCCTCTCGCCGGAAACAAGGATCTCAAATCTTCCAGCTATACAGAAATCTTCTCCTTTCTTGCTTTTATATTGCCAACCAAAACTGACTGCCCTGTCAGAAAGGAAGTGAGGCCCAGCCTCCAAGACAGGGTTAGTCTGCCTCTGACTATCAGGCCTACGGATCGGGTTATCTTTCTGGTCTCTGGCATACTCGAGGTTTTCAGCTAAAACTGACTCAACCCACCGCTCCATTCTCTGTTGATCTGTGCTTCCTGCACGCTTTATAAAAAACTCAGCTTTGCCTTCTTCAAACTTCCTGAGCTCATCTTGCTCAATATTACTAATTTTATTTTCAGGGTTCTCCAGCACTCTAGGATGTGAGTCAATCAAACGGAATCCATCTTTGAGGGTATTATGATTAACTTCATAGCCCAGGTCGTATTGAGTCTCAGTATTGAATGGGCTCGCCTCCCTGAATAGATCGGGCGGCGGCGTATTCTCATCACTGCCACGGTGCTTTTTGGCAACAGACTCACTTTTCCAGGAGCTTTGATTCAGAACTGCGTTTGAAATATCAAGATTTAACATTTGTCAGACCTGTTAACGTTATAATTCTCTTTATTTAGAAATCGTTCTTGGAAAACAGTTCAATGACAGCAAGATTAAACAACCATAAGACCAGTTTTTGAGCCTTCCTGAAGAAATAATGAACAAAGCATCTCTTTACCCACAAGAACTGGGTTGAACTGATAGTACTAAACCACTACCTCAAACTTTTTTAACTTTTTTTGTAACATCTCTCCGACTCCCACGTTGTATTGATAAGTCCGCGATTTGCGGCCTGATAAAAACGACAGGAGCGTCACCAATGACTACAAGAACCAATAAACTGACCACACTGGTTGCAGCCACTCTCGTATCCGCCGCATCAATCACCGTCAGCGCTGATATGACAGGCTCAATCACAGCGCTGAATCAGGGCTATGAAGGTGTTGTTCTGGCGGAGAGAACGCTCGAAGAGGGCAAGTGCGGGGAAGGCAAATGCGGTGCCTCATCAACCTCTGCTAAAACAGAAGAAGGCAAGTGTGGCGAAGGGAAATGCGGTGGCGACAATGCGACCAAAGTGGACGAAGGCAAGTGCGGTGAGGGCAAATGTGGCGAATCGGCCAGCAAGGATGAAGAAGGCAAATGTGGCGAAGGCAAGTGCGGAGCCGCCTGATGAAGCCTCTTCACTCACTCTGCGGTGCAGGCCTTGGCCTGCGCCGGGAGCACCTTCAGGCTATGGCCAGAGAGGTGCCATCCACCGTTCAGTTTCTGGAGGTGGCTCCGGAAAACTGGATTAAAGCCCCAAAGCAGAGGCGCCAGCTGCTGGAACAAATCCTGGAACAGACGCCACTGGTCTGTCATGGTCTCTCTCTGTCACTGGGCGGACCAACACCTCTGGACATGAACCTGCTGAAAGAGATCAAAACATTTCTTCAAGAGCACCGTGTGGTGCGTTATACCGAGCACCTCAGTTACTGCTCTGACCAGGGGCACCTTTATGACCTGATGCCCATCCCGTTTACCAAAGCCGCAGCACATTATGTTGCAGACCGCATTAAGCAGACTCAGGACTTTCTGGGGGAGCCTATTGCGGTGGAGAATGTCTCTTACTACTGTGCTCCCGGGCAGCAGATGCCAGAAATTGAGTTTATTAACACGATTCTGGAACTGGCAGATTGTGAGCTGCTGCTGGATATCAACAATATCTTTGTGAACAGCATCAATCATGGTTATGACGCGGATACGTTTCTGAGGCAGCTACCCTCGAAGCGCATCAGCTATGGCCATATTGCCGGTCATTTTGTCGAACAGCCAGATCTGATTATCGACAGTCACGGAGCACCGGTGCGGGATGATGTCTGGCAGCTGCTCCACAAAGCCTATAAGCACCACGGAGTCTTCCCGACCCTGCTGGAACGGGATTTTAATATTCCCCCGTTGGAGGAACTGGTCGAAGAGCTGACCACCATTCATCGTATACAGCAGGCTGAGATGAATCAGCAGAAGGAGTACGCCTGTGGATGATTTTCAAAAGGTTCAGCAACAGTTCACTGAGGCTATACGTCATCAGGCAGATAATCCTTTCGACCAGATCAAGCCTGAAGGCTTTGCCGTCTATTCAAGGTTAATCCGAAATAATATTTTTAACTTTGTCAGCCAGGGCTACCCTGTGCTGAAGAAGATATTATCCGAGGCACAGTTCAGTAGTCTGATTGATCGCTTTATTGCTGGGCATCACGCAGGTTCTCCCTACTTTATCGATATCTCGGCTGAATTTCTGGCCTGGCTTAATACAAGACCAGTGACCGATGAAGACCGGACTCTGCCACCCTTCCTTCAGGAACTGGCACATTACGAATGGCTCGAAACCGTCTTGCTGGGTAACGAGCAGGACGAACCACCAGCAATGCTGATCAACTATTTTTCAGAATGTGAAGATGAACTTATCTGGTCAGTGAATGCTGTGGCCGCAGCCTATCAATACCCCGTCCATAAAATCAGCCAGGACTTTCAGCCAGAGACTATTCCCGAACAACCAACGCTTCTGATTATTTACCGACAGGAAAACGAGACTCGCTTTCTTTCCGTGGATGCGCTGGCCTGGCAGCTGTTTCAAGCGGCTTGCGATCTTGACCGACCAGCTAACCAGAAGATGCTTATCAACCAGACCCTGGAGCACCTGACGACGACAGAGCAGGCTCGAGTTAAACCTTATGCCGAACAGGCACTGGTAAACTATTATCAACTGGGTTTGATTCTGGGGCATAGCCCTTAAAGATATCTGGTAAAAGCTCTTGTCAAAGCCATTGCTAACAGAGCAATAATAAGGAGTCACTGAGCGCTGGATTACCACCAATGAAAAAGCTGCTGCTGAAAGGATCAGCCAAAGACCGTGGACACCTTCATGGCGAGCTGATGCGTGAAGAAATCCACACCGTTCTGGACTATTACCGCTCCCGCTTCCTGGCGGACAGGGCAAAGCTGCAGAGTCATGTAGATCTGCTGATGCAGCAGCTGATCGCTTTCAGACCAGAGTATCAGGTTGAAATGGATGCCATTGCCAAAGCATCTGGTGTTGAGCCATTCTGGATCTACTGTATTAACGCCCGCAGTGAATTGATGTCATCGCCCGTTCCCACGGAATGTTCATCCATTGCCTTTCCCCAACAGGGCTTAATAGGTCAAAACTGGGACTGGGCTCAGGCTCTGGAAGGTCAACTGGCGCTGGTAGACATTGAGCTGGAATCGGGCCATCGCCTATTAACCATGACCGAACCGGGTATGCTGGCCAAAATTGGTATGAACTCTGCTGGCCTTGGCGTCTGCCTGAATATTCTGCCCGCTAACCAGAAGCTGACCGGTCTGCCCGTACACTTCCTGCTCAGGGCGCTGCTTGAGTGCCAGACTCTGCAGGAGGCCAAAGCAATGATCAAAATACATGGTGCAGGCAAGGCCAGCCATGTGATGGTGGCCGACAAAAAAACGACGATTGCCGTGGAGCTGGCGCCGGATCAACCCTGGTTTCAGTCAACAGAGCAGACCACCTATTTCCATACCAACCACTATCTGCAACCAGGGCAGGCGCTACCCACAACCACCCGAACCTGCACAGAAACCCGCCTGAAAAAACTGCAGGAAAATCATCAAAAAAATCCGGAGTTAAGCCTGAAAGCCATACAGCTGCTTCTGGATAACAATGAGCAACCTTATCCAATACTGAGGCCCTACAGCTATCATGAGCTGACTGGCAATGGCGGTACGCTGGTTACGCTAATGATGGATCTGGGTAGACGGCAGATGCAGTTAAGAGAAGGTTTTAATCCAATGATCAATTTTGAGAGTTATACGCTTTAACATAACGAAGGGTTATTCTAACCCTTCTGCGGATCGTTGATTTTATCCATCACTGACTGTACTTCATCATCAGAAGCCTGCTCACTGACAGAGCGCTCGGCCAGTTTTTTTATGGCAGCAAACTGCCTGACAAAACGGCGACAATGATGGCACATCATCAGATGCATCCGCATACTAAAGCGCTGTCGCCAGTTCAGCTCATCATCCTGAAGCTGACCCGCCATGCGCTCAATATCCCGACATTTCAACATATGCCTGTCTCCTGAAAATGTTCAATACCGGAATACAACTTGGCTCGTGCCCGATGCAGCAGAACCCTGACATTCGCCGCCGACTCATCAATAAAGCCAGCGATCTCTTCCAGTGACATCTGGCTGAGATCTTTCAAGCCAAACACCAGACGCTGTTTTTCTGGCAACGCGGTGATCTTATGGTTCAGGCAGTCCATCAGTTCACGTTTGTCCAATAATGCCTCTGGCCCTCCCAGGTCCCAGTTAGACGGAGGCTGCTGCCAATGGCCGTTGGCCTTAAAGCGGTGAGCCATAGGTTCCTCTTCCGGAGCATCTGACAGAAACTCCCGCTTCTGTTTGCGATACCGGGAACGGGCTTCATTGGCAGTAATGGTCAGCAACCACCCTTTAAAGCTGCCTCTGGGCTCCCATTCCGGCAGCTTCTGATGCACCGTCAACCAGGCTTCCTGAACAATTTCATCGGCATCGCTTTCACCCACAATGGGCAGGGCAACAAAGCTCATCAGGCGGTAATAATGCCGCACCAACACCGTAAACGCCTGCTGATCACCATTTTGTGCCTGTTTTATTAATAACGCTTCATCGTCCATACCGTTACAAACCCGGGAATGAAAAAAATGACCTTCATGCTGTAACAACCATCCCACTCATACGTTGAGTTAATAACCCAATAAAAACAAGATTCAGGGAGTCAGCCATGAATACGATCCCGTCACTCTACCAAAAAACAGTGGACTGCCTCCATCACGCTGATGGACTACCCCTGCTGGCCCTTCGCCTATACCTTGCCCCCATTTTCTGGATTGCCGGCACCAATAAGCTGGCGCATTTTGAAGATATTGTGATGTGGTTTGAACATGGGCTTGCCCTGCCCTTACCCTGGCTGATGGCCGCCCTGGCAACCTGGACAGAGATTATTGGTGCGGTTTTACTGGTCGCAGGCCTGGGTATTCGATTGATCTCTGTTCCGCTGATCATCACTATGCTGGTTGCTATTTTTGCCGTGCACTGGCCCCACGGGTGGCAGGCTATTGCTGATCCAGGCAGCTTTGCACCCAATGAAAATGCTGCGGAAGCAGCAAAACGACTGAATGGTTTTCTGGGCTGGCTGAAGTTGAACCATCCTGGCCGCTACAACTACATTACCGAGTTTGGTAAGCCGGTGATTCTGAACAATGGTATTGAGTTTGCTGCAACCTATCTGGTTATGTTGCTGGTGCTCTTTTTCCAGGGTGCAGGACGCTATGTCAGCGTGGATTACTTTGTGGGAAGAAAGCTGTTGAAAAAATAAATGGACAAAGAAACGTCAGATGAATTCTGACGTTTCTTTATTTTTGCATTTACTCTCAGTCGATAAACGGAAACACCCGATCAATATCTTCCGATACAAAAGGCCGGCCTTTAGCATTCAACGAAGTCCCTACCACCAATGCATCAATGGCCAACTTGTTATCCCGTTTACGGAAGATTTTCTGCTTGAATCCAAATTTCAGTCTGGAGAGCCGAACCGGTTCCACTTCCACATAAAACTCATCCCCTGGCACCAGCGACATTTTGTAATCCATCTCGCTCCTCAGCACGACTAAATTAATTTTTTCTGCTGCCAGCTTCGCAAAGTCGATGTTATTGGCGTGCAGAAACTCATGGCGTGCATGTTCAAGATAGTTGAAGTAGACACTGTTATTTACGATTCCCTGCAGGTCGCACTCATAGTCGCGAACCTTCATCTCCAAACTGAATGGCATGGTTTACTCTCTTGAAAAATGATCAACTTAAACCGGGATCACTATCATAAGTGAAATATGCCACTATGACTTCTCAGCTGTATTTATTCAGCATCAATAGACATTGATACACTCAATATCCTCCAGCTCCAGCTCGCCAAAATGAAGCTGCACAACTAACCTTCTGACTAAGAGGAAAACACCGAGCGTCGATTTAATAACATCAATACTGCGCTTTTTTAATGACTGCGGTATAGCTCAATATTTCATGGGGCCAACACTTGAAGTAGTCCTGAGCCTTTTGCTAATGAACAGGTTTATTAACATGTCCGTACCCAGTAGCCCAGAACGAAGCAGTCCGTCTTTTCACTCAGCAAAGGAGTATCCAAGCCCAGCACATGATGCCTTATGTTCTGAAACACCACCCACCTGCAGAGTATTTCAGGGAAAGACCCTGACATTTGGAAACAACACAGAAAAATCAATAACGCCAATGCATGCCCCTATCCCCATAGTTAACATTCATCAAAGGCGGACAGGATCAACAGAATCAGAGGGGGCAACTCATCCAAAATACAGTCACTATAAAGAACTCTATGAACAACTTTCTGAAAAATATCGAAGTAAATACCAGGCCTGTTGTATTAGAGGTTTTGGTTTTACCGGTTTAAAAGCCCACCTGGTCGACAGGGTCAAAGGTTATTTCGAGGAGTTTCGCGATACACCGATTACTCTGACAGGTAATCCTGAAAGACTCAGCTGTTTCATTAAAACGACATTATTGATTTACTGCAGATATAAAGAAAGGTGTCTGGACCAAAACAATAGATGCCACAACCACTTTAAAGAAGACTTCGAGAAAATAGATCAACTGCATTTACAGCTATTTTTTAATATCTACAAACTCTTAAAAGAAAAAGATAAAACAATCACTGATATTTTAAGAGAAGAAATACTTTCGGCAACAGTGATAGCTGAAAGTTATTCAAATATTTATCCATTTTACCGGGAGAAGATGCCTGATTTATTTAAGGCATACAGGGAGGATCATCAAATATTCTACCCTCCTTTTATCAGTGAGTTATTGGATGGGACAACATCAGAATCACAGCTATTTGGCAGACTGAAACCCCAGTCAAGTGTCGAGAGCACTGGAAGCTCCGTGCATTCCGGCGTTGTTGTTATTGAGTCTACAGAAGATACCCCCGTATTCAGCGACAGTGATGATGACTGATACTTAACCAACAGAGTCTCCCTGATGGGAGACCTGCAGAGCTCTGACGCTTAAAGCGACTATCTCCAAGACTGCAAAAAAGAGTCAGCGTCTTGTAATTCACCCCATAAACGCCTGACCACCATCAACAGCGATGCTTTGACCATTGATATAACGCATATCTTCAGAACAGAGATTAGCCACTACCCTGCCAATATCGTCTTCACACTCACCGACCCGGCGCATGGGAATGGCATTCACAAACGCCTCTGCCTCCTCAGGGTTCGCATTCATCCACCACTCAAGGCTTGGGGATTTGGCATGAGGCAACACCACATTACAGCGAATATTATCTGGCCCCCATTCACAGGCTGCGGCACGACTCAGGGAACGAATCGCTTCCTTTACCGCCGCATAGGGCCCATAGCCAGACATATCCCAACGCTTGGCTGCAGTGGACGCCAGGTTAATGATGACACCATCACCTTTAAGGTGCGGATAGCAGAGGCGCATGAGCCTCAGGGTAGCCAATGGTCCTGACTGCCAGCCCGCTTCAAATGCTTCATCAGTAATTTTATTCAGAGTGCCAAGCGCAATTTCCTGAGCATTATTGACCAGAATATTCAGCCCACCCAATTCACTGACAATACGATCAACACCAGTGGTCAAAGATGCTGGATCTTTTACATCCATCGCAATAGCAATGGCTTTACCACCCACTTCCTGGATCTGTTCACAGGTGGCTTCGCATTTTGCAAGCGTTCTACCAGCGACCGCCACAACAGCCCCTTCCTTAGCCAGAGAAAGCGCTATACCCTGACCAACGCCCTGACCGCCTCCGGTCACCAGGGCAATCTTTCCCGTTAGTTTTTTCATTGTTTTTATGCATCCGGATAAGTCACTGTCGCCTAGCTTAATAAGACTGGCAGGAAAGGGCGTAATCCATTCAGGGGATTTCATAGATGTAATGCATTGTTGATATAGAGTGAGATAAGGTTTTATTGTGTGTTCCAAGCCCACTATCAGATGGTTCATTAGCTTGGAGAAGAGCCTACAACCACACAGAACTCTATTCCTCCTGTCTATTTTCTTCAGATGGCCTTCGGTTCAAATTATATAACCCCCACGCAAGGAAAATTGCGTACACTGAGTAGACCAGTGCTATTGCTTTCACTTCAGAAACCCCATAGCCAAATGCAAGAGGAAAAGCAAAAATACTGAAGGTCAAACCACGAAAAATAACTGTATCGAGTACAGGTAAAATAAGAAGAGTAATTACAAGCATTTTTTTAAACAGTGTGGATCTGGCAATCAACTTATAAACATATATACCAACAAAATAGTAAGGTAAATGTAAAAATAAAATCTCGAGTGTCATATTTGACAGAGCCACCTTAATGAACTGAGGAATAGTATTGGATATCCACCCAGAACCACGAGAAGCTACGAATATTGTATTAAACATTGAAGAAACATAGACTGCAAAACCTGCCAACCCTGCCTTCAGCATGTCACCTCCCGGAAAAAATAAGACATTCTAAAGACATTATACAATTTTATTGAAGAATTCTATTTTTTTGATTTTCTCAACAACCTTATCAAGATAAACCATTGATTCAGCTTTCTAAAAAATTCTAATAAATCAATGGCAAATATATTCGATAATAAATTCCATAAGTTAACGTGCAGTTTTTAATTAGCCCTACCGAAAACAATCAAGCAGGCATATCTGATATGGTGGCTTTACAATCTAAGACAGATCATAAAGCCCCCTCATGGTATTTACAATTTCATCAAACGAACCAAGCGACCTAACAATAAACCTGCAGCTAAAGTGAGTCCGCTTATAATACCAACCCAGAAACCCTCAGTACCCATTGGAGCTCCAAAAATATCCGTCATAGCAAAAGCATACCCTACAGGTAAGGCAATGCCCCAATAAGCACCACATGAGAGCACCATGGGAACACGGGTATCTTTATAGCCCCTAAGAGCCCCGCTGGCTGATGCCTGTACTGCATCACTGATCTGGTACATCGCAGCACAGACCAGCAACACCGAAGCCCCTTTAACAATAAGCGGATCATTGGTATATAAGCTGATGATTTGCTGGCGGAATATCAAGATGCAAAGTACGGAAAGCACAGCGATCAACGCAGCCGTCAGAATGCCACAGATGGCCTGTATTCTGGCTTCATCATTCAGTCCTTTACCCAGTGAGTGGCCCACTCTGATGGTAATGCCAAACGACAGACTCATGGGAACCATATACGTCATACTGGAAAAGTTCAGGGCAATCTGGGCAGCTGCAATATTGTTGGCTCCCAGCTTACCTATCAGCAGAGCAATCACCGCAAAAATACTGCCGCAGACACAGATACTAACTCCTATAGGCAACCCCAGACGGAATAACTCCCGGATTCGTGTAAAGTCAGGAAGTGTCGCTCTTAAATCCAGCAAATGCTCGTAGCGATGATGTGTTCGGATATATAGAAAAATCAGTATAGACATCATCCAATAAACGATACTGGTCGCCCAGCCACAGCCCACAGCCCCTAATTCAGGAAGGCCAAACTTTCCATAAATCAGCACGTAGTTCACTGGAATATTCACCAGTAGCCCCAACAGGGAGATCACCATCGGTGCACGGGTATTGCCCATACCTTCCAGAAAGCTGTTAAGCATGTAAAAAAGGGCGATACCGGGCAAACCAAATGCCAATGCATGAAGATAACCAACCCCCACCGGGATAATCTCCGGTGCGACCGTCATATAGACAAGAATGTCTTCACTGAAATTCAGATAGCTGATCAAGGCTGCGGAACAGAGCAAGGCTATCCATAGCGTTTGCCCCAGATCTTTGCTAATACCCGGGTTATTACCAGCTCCACGATGATGTGCTGTCACCGGCGTCAGCATCATCAGGATGCCACGCAGTAATAAGCTGGCCGGTAACCATAGACTGGTGCCCACAGCAATAGCAGCAAGATCTCTGGCACTGGCCTGGCCTGCCATACTGGTATCGACGAAATTCATACCATTGGTGGCCAGCTGAGTAACAATAATCGGTAACGAAAGGCCTAACAGTGCTTTGGATTCATCAATAAAATGATGAAAGCGGGAAGATAACATTTGCATTAATCAGAGCATTCACACCAATACACAGGCTCGGATTCAGGCAGGATGGCAAAGTGAGCAGGGGCAGGATGCGGCCATTTTGGCGGCGGGAATACTATCACCCTGAGGGTTTCGTTTAAATGGGCCAGCTGCAGAGCAGCTACCCTATAACCTGTTTTTCTTCGTCGATGGTGGCTTAACCAGTCATATCACCTTTGCCTGATTCTATTTCAACTTTTTCATTGGAGGCCTGAGAAAGGTCAATGGTTCCATCTATAAACCTTTTCCTTACAGGCACTGCATTCAGAAAAGAAAAATCCCGCCTCTTTCCTGCTGAGACCATCTACCAGAATGGAACCATTCTTTCTTTGAAGACAAGCAATCAAACTACCAAAGCCGAGGAAATAGTATTATCTGTACAGGTAAAAGCTGCCATATGCTTCATAGTTTCATGTAACTGGAATAAGCATTACAGTTCATACTCAATTCCCAAACCTAGAGAGTCAGGATTTCTTAAGTGATAGCCCTTTAATTTATCACTTAACTTTTTCATTTCATCAAACCGTGTTTTATTGGTAGGGTGGTCTGAGATAAACATATTCACAATTGGTCTGATATCTCCAGTTGCAACACTCATCCTGCGCCAAACCGCCGCACACTCGGATGGGTCATACCCCGCTAGAGCTGTAAGATAAAGACCTATTTCATCAGCTTGAAGCTCCCTTTCCTGTGATATAGCTTTGGTAAAAGGAATACTCGCTATTCCCCATTTTTGAAAAAACAGCAGATCCAAATTGTCCTGTGCAATGTGTTGTGCCAGAGCATGCCCCATTTCATGAGCAATAACACAGGAAAGCCCTGCTTGATTTTTGGCGATAGAAAGTACCGGAGAAAAGAGGATAACTTTATAGCCTATTCCAGATAAGGCATTCGGAGAACCACCTGCTAAAGTTACTATCGTCCATGAACTGGCAGGGATTTGGAAAATCTGCTCAACCACTGTTTTTAAACGGCTGGCGACCGGATCTATATAGGCCGACATATCCTGCTGTGTCTTAGGAGCAGGGTCTTCATAAAAGACCCAGTTTTTTAACCTTATTTTAGTAATTACATACCATGAATAGGGCCAGGCAATATAATCAGCAGGAGTTCTCAGGTACACCCTTGATATCATAGAAAGTGCACCCAAAGCCGCACCCTTTAGAATAGCTCCAGCAAAAAAGTTAAGATATAGCAGGTTACCAGGCCCACCACTTTGCAGTACCGTTAATAGCCCCGGCCAGCTAAAGCCAAAAACAGAACCAACAATACCACCGGTAATGGATGCAAAACCAGTCTTGGCAATCTCATCCAAAAGGCCTCTATTTGTTGCATTGCGAAGCTTGAATATAATTGCTTCTTCACTATCCCAGCCAATCGCTTCAACCGGATTTGCACCTCCACCCTCCGAAGGTTCTTCAGAAAAAGCGGCAACAGGTATGAGAGAAAAAATAAAAATAATAAAAATACAGCCAACAGTTCGATGCATCACATACCTCATCTAACCCCTATACTAATTCAGGTCAGACTCAGCCAACTTTACAATAGTTCCAACAATGAAATACTTTCTAGAAGTCATCGAAAAATGCCAAGCAAGATTGAGATCCACGATAATCGTACAACAGTAAGTAAAACACCAAAGTCAGATGACTTTGCCGCCATGAATTCAGAAACTTTATCAGGGCAATTTTTGTTTTTTCTAAAATCTCTCAGCACATGATGTAGTTGCAATAAAATAGGCCATTTATATCTTTTCTTAATAACCAATATTCTTGATAGTTTTTTCTCTGATATAGCATTTACATAGGGTTATTCGATCGGTAAAAACATAAACGAGCAGGTCATTTGAGATCGCATCAAAATTATAGAAATGATGTGGATATCTATCGCTATGGAGTAGCACAATGAATGAAATAAGAGTAATGCTTGAACTGGCTATTAATAATTACAAGGATCAATTCGAGAGAGCAGAAGACCTGAACACCCTCTATCAAAACGCTACCGACTCAGAAAAAATCATCATTGATAAAGTGATCAAGCTGATAGGTTCCGAATCACTGCCCAAGATCTGGGCTTATCTTAACCGCTGAGCTTTCTCGAAGCACACGCTCCCAAATACCAAATTTATCAGGGAGCGTTCATACCATGATCACTTCCACCAAGACTTCCACCTATATTTTGCCAAACTTGTCTCCTAGTACATATACCGATCATTCTTTGAGCATAGGCTGGTATAGTGTGAAGCCTGCATCAGAACACAGACTCTAAATTTGATCAAAAAACAATCAATTTTAACAGCACCACATGAATTCATGCTCTCGTTAATCACCTAACGGTTTATCCACAACATTATCCACACAAATTCTGGATGACTTATTGTGGATAATTAGTAGAACAAAACGACCATAGGCAGTTTTTCTTCAGGTATCTTATGTAATGACGGCAAAGCTGATTGACAACTTGGCAAGACTAGAGAAATACATCAGTATTTCCCACAACTACAACATTACCATGGCTCAGCTAGTTATCCTGCTGATTTTAAAAGAGTCTCCCATGAATCTTGAGGAATTGTGTGAGCGAACCGGCTTCGGGCCAGATAAAGTCAGGGAGTTGCTGAGGATGCTGGTGCTAGCATCCGGGAAAAACAAAAAAGCGATAGGTTTTATCCACAAGCCGGTTGCGCAGGAGCGATACGTTCTGACAGAAACAGGACGGGGGTGGATAAGTGAGTTGTCATGAAGCATGGGTTATGCTTGTTGATCACAAAAGCAAGGTCGGATAGCCTTTAATTTTGAAGAAATGCAAGACTCAAGATAGCCTTCTGTTTTTATTAACAGCTTTGTGATTAACGTGTTCAGCGCCTGCACGATACCCGAACGCCCACCGGCTGTTAACTATCCAGTTCTATGAAATCATACCCCATTGGTAATGTGTAATGGCCCCAAAGAAAAACCAGCCAACGCAGAAGAAAGAAGGCCTACACCCTCGCAACCTTCATAATCAACGCTATGATTTTGATGCGTTGATAGTAAGCTGTCCCGGCTTAGCCCCATTTGTGGCCAAAAATCAATTTGGTAATCTGTCGGTTGATTTTTCCGATCCTGCTGCAGTAAAAATGCTGAACAAAGCCTTATTACACCATTTTTATAAGGTCGAGAACTGGGATATCCCTCCAGGTTACTTGTGCCCACCAATTCCCGGGCGTGCTGACTATATTCACTATATGGCTGATTTATTAGCCGCCTCTAACAAAGGGGTTATTCCTCAAGGCAAGCATATTCATGGCCTGGACATTGGTATGGGTGCTAATTGCGTTTATCCGATCATTGGTCATCGAACTTATGGCTGGCGTTTTACAGGCTCAGATATTGATGCATTATCAGTAAAATCAGCAACACTGATTGTTGAGTCGAACCGATCATTGGCCGGTGCTATTCAGTGTCGGCTACAGAAAAACCCAGATAATATTTTTATCGGGATAATAAACGATCACGATGTTTTTGATTTCACCCTATGTAACCCTCCATTCCATGCATCATTAGAAGAAGCAACAGTAGGGTCTGAGCGCAAGGTTCGCAACCTGAGGGCCAATGCAAGTAAGAAAGGCAGCGGCAGGAATAGAGGTCTTTTCTCAAAAAATCATGCCATAAAACCCGTTTTAAACTTTGGTGGTCAAAAAGCGGAACTCTGGTGCCCTGGTGGTGAGGCTGCATTTATTCAGCGAATGACTATCGAAAGCTCAGAAAAGCCTGAAAATTGCTTCTGGTACTCGACCCTGGTGTCTAAGAAAGAAAACTTACCAGCACTCTATAAAGTCCTTAAACAAGTGAATGCTGTTGATGTTCGCACTATTAAAATGGTGCAGGGTCAAAAGCTGACTCGTATTGTGGCATGGACATTTCTATCCAAAGAGCAGCAAATACAGTGGAGAGAGGAGCGTTGGGGGTGAAGACATTAAGCACTTACTCCCTGTTTCCATGGGTTATCGATTGAACCACAAAGACCACGAAGGAGAGCTTTGCTTTTCCTTTGTGCTCTTTGTGATCTCAGTGGTTCAAAAAAGAATCCCCGCAGCATGCTCTGGCTCCCAGCGTGAATCAATAGGTCAGAGACAAGCAGTAATCTTACTGGCATTGCCCCCCCAGAAGCCTTTATGGAAGCCCTTAACCTCTATACTAAGAATGTCGGCTTAACTCAGCCACGGTGTCGGCAAAAATCCCCATAAAGTCGGTGGCTTCACGTTCCGTCTGGCCACCACTTTTAAGAAAAGCTTTAAAGATGGTTTGTGATTTTTCCTCTCCGGCCCGATCCAGAAAGTATTTCAGCTCCAACTCAACACCAGCATCTTCATCCATAATGGAAGTAGCCACAATATCCTTATACATCGCAATATCACGCCGATCGAGACTGTTAATCACAGCAAGCTGACTGTCGAGAAAGCTGTCCATATCCGCTTTGGGAACATATTGGGTGATGATGTTTAATCGCTCGGCTTCCTGGGCAGAGTGGTCACGCCCGGTTAATAAAGACTGCAGCGCCTTGCTTCGCCCCATACGACGTGCGTATTGCACACCACCCTGTCCCCCCGTAGGAATATTCACACCAATTTCCGGCTGAGCAAAAACAGCATTCTCGGTACCGAAAGAAAGATCACACGCCATCACAAACTCATCACCGCCACCACGGGCACAGCCATCCACTACCGCTATTGAAAGGGGCTTGAGCTGCTTCAGGCTCTTGATCATCTGGCTGAATGCCATACAGCCAGCATGCCCTTCTGCTGTACCATTAATAAGATTCAAATCAAAATGAGCCGAAAAAAACAGGGGGTTCGCAGATTTGAACACCACCACTTTAGTATCCTGTTCATTATCAACAGAAGCGAGGAAATGGTTGACCTCATTGATCAGGTCAATAGTGAGCACATTGGCGGGAGGGTTATTCAATAAAGCAGTAGTGACACTGGCTTCCCTGGTAACATCTAATACGCTCATCGAGATGAATTCCTCTACTGATTGAGCAGAATGCAGGCATTTTTACCAAACACGTGCCTTTTAATATAGACCATCCCCAGCAGAGGATTTTAAAAGGGATTGGTTTCACAGGCTAAAATCAGCCGTTGCTTGACGGCCTCCCAACGCACAACACAAAAATGTTAGTCCAGCAGTTCGATATCCAGGCTGGCTAAAAGCCGGATTGCCTCATGGCGGGTGAATTTAGCATTTTTTATCTTGTTCACATTGATATCAATATCGTAATTGGTTGACTCAGCAAAGCTGGCCGAAGATAGGTTGGTATTGCTGAAAAGACTATTGGTGAGATCGGTGTAATCGAACACACCGTCTCTGAAATCACCTTCTCTGAAATCGACCTCATGCGCCTTACACTCTTCCAGGGTGATCTCGGTTAAGCTGAGTCCAAAGAAAGAGGAGTCATTGATAATGCATTGAAAAAACTGGATAGGCGAAGCCACAGAAATATTGGGCCAGGCCACCTTCGTCCAGTCCACACCGATAATCTTGCTGTTTTTGAAGACAACATCCGAAAACCGACTGTGGTTCAGCTTAACCAGGCTGAGGTTGCATTTCTCAAATTCACAATCAATAAACCGGCACTTTTCAAACACCGTCTCGCTGAAGTCACAGTTCACGAACGTACAGGCATCAAACTCAATATCCTGGAATTTCCCGTGGGCAAAATCACCATCACTGAACGTTATGGAAAGATATTCAGCACTACTCTCGATAAGGTTGCTCATACTGTCTTTGTTATACCGATTAATGGTTTGGTTCAGGCGAAATTCAGCAGTTGGATGCGGATTTTCTGGGAAATTTCAGTGTTCTCAGCAAGGCGCGTCATGCAGCCAATGGCCGTAGTCCTTGGCAAATGGCACAACGCAGCGGAGGGCGCTGAAATTTTTCAGAAAGCCGCAGAGCGTTATAGCCGATCCCCCAAAAGGTGAATAGGTAACTCCGCGGAGAGCCTTTAGTTCTGAGGCTCGCAGAGAAATTAAAGCACCTGGCTGCTGAATTTAGGTTCAGGCAACACTGGCGGCGTACTGTCCATATACGTCAGGAAATTTTCCCACAGCTCATGGGTTCTCTGTCGGGTCAGTTTTGTCTGGCAGGAAAGCGCCATCACTCCCCAAATAGTCCCTTCACGCCACTGCGTATACACAGCATCTCAATGGGAATTGTAGTACTTCTCCCAGTCGCTTTGTGCTGCTCTAATCGCTGCAACCAGCTCAGTATCAAAGCTATTATGCTTTAAACTAGCGTCAAAATAACGCTGCATTTCCTTCTGAGCTACACCCAGCTCAATGGTGGCACATTGATTGATTTCAATGGTCGTATAGGCCTTACTACAATCTATAGTTTCTGCTGCCGAGGCGGTAAATGCCATCAAAGCAAGAATGATACCCCAGCCCTTTTTCATCATTTCCCCGACTATGCCCGCTTTTCAAAGAACACACGAACGAAACCAAATGCCTCGTCTTTTTCTTCTTTCACTACCAACCAGTGGTTCTTCTTATAGAAGTTAATAGCCTGGGTGTTGCCCTGAAAAGTTTCAAGTCGAATAACCTGATGGCCTCTGGAAAACAGCTGGGCACCGGAATGTGCCAGCAGTGTAGAACCCAACCCACTGCGGTGCAGCTTCACATCCACCATCATCAGATGGATCAGGTCATCAAAATAGATGGTAAAGGCGGCAATCTCATTATCCAGCGTCAGCACATCACAGCGATCCAAATAACTTGCCAGCTCTTTGTCGGACTCGCCACTGTTGATGTACCAGTCAACCGCTTCATCACCCAGAAAAGAGCGATAACTCTTATCAATGGTCTCTCTGGCGATCTTCTGGATCGTTTCAAGATCTTGCCCGGTCGCTCTTCTTACTTCAGTTATAGTCATGAGTTCAATCTGCCTCACACACAGAAAGTGTTTGGCCCTGCTGGCTGCTTTTTTCAGCCAACTCAAGAATTTTTAACACTTCCACAGCATCACTGGGGCTAACCGGATTTCTATCGCCAGTAATTATTGCGTTTGCTACATCCTGGTAATAGTGTTGATAGCAACCGGCTTCTGTTGCAATGCATTCAACAGCGGCATCACCGTAGAGACTGCCATACTGCTCTTTATTTTCAATGCCATACCCTGACTGAGATGGCACCATACCATTTTTCAACTGCGCTTCCTGGGGGTCAAATCCATACTTAACAAAACTGCCTTGACTGCCTTCAAGTCGAAAGCGACTATTGGGTGCAGCTGAAAAGGAGCTGGCATGAAGAATGACTTCAAAGCCTTGATAATGAAGCAGTACGTGAAAATAATCGGTTGTTTTTGAACCGTCTCTTAACGGTAAGCATCTTGCCGTCAACGCCTCTGGCAATCCGAACAGGGTAATTGACTGGTCAACCAGATGAGAACCCAGATCATACCAGATACCGGCTCCAGGCCCGGGTTCTTCCCGCCACCGTTGACGAACAATCGGGCGAAAACGATCATAGCGCGACTCAAAGAGCTTAAGGTCTCCTAAGGCATTTTCCCTCAACAGTTTTTGCACCGTTAGAAAGTCACCATCCCAACGCCGATTGTGAAACACTGATAGCACTAATCCACTTTTTTCAGCGATGGACTCAAGCTCTTCCGCCTCCAAACTCGTGGTCACCATTGGTTTTTCAACAACCACATGTACACCATTTTCCAAGCACAGTTTTGCCAATGAAAAATGAACGTGATTTGGCGCGGTAATAACCACAAGATTAACATTACCACTGGTAATTAATGCTTCTGCCGAATCAAATACGGTAACGGAGGGGTGCTCAGCTTCTATGACTTCTGGTTTAGAACTGCTAATAGCCGTCAATTCCATTGACTCGATTGATTCAATCAATGGAATATGGAAAGTGTTTGCAGAATAACCATAGCCAATCACACCTACTTTTATCACTTTCACTACACCTTATTCATGAAAACGAGTCGCGACAGAACGAAGCCTCACGCCTCGCCTATGCCGTGCACCATCCAGATTACGTAACACACAGACTCAAATGACACTGGATTTATCCGGCAGCCACTCTAGCAGAATTCAGGTTTGAGCTCTGCCGGCCAACACCGCCTGGGAGAAAAGTTTCATGAGGGTGAGGATATATTTATTCGGTGCTTGAGAAGCGGTAATCACTCACCGCTTCTCTTATTTCACTACACGATTACAGTCTGATCCAGGCATCCTGCCAATACTGGCTGCTGCCTGGTGCATAAGCCGGACTTGAACACCAGGCGGTGTAAGGCCATGGCTTGCACTCATACAGGGCATTATCACTGCCGAGCACAATATCACCGGCCGCGTAGCTGGCATTGGCATCGTACAGTGGATACTCACCCGGAGGCGGTGTTACGCCACCATCAACTTTGACCGTAAAGCCTGCCTCGTAGCTGGCTGTTTCACCATCAGCGGTGGTGCCGGTTACAGTAAGGGCATAACGACCCGCTTCTGCATTATTAATGGTCAAAGCAAGGCTGGCATTATCAGTAACCGACAGACTGGCATCGCTCACCACATCACCGTTCGAGTCAGTGATGACAGCGTTCAGATCCATCGTTTCATTAACGGTCACCTGAAGTGACAGGTTTACCTGACCATTGTCTGCCATGTACTCAGAAGCAACACCAGAAACTGTCATTTCTGCCTCAGGATCGGGCTGGCCACCACCACCGCAGGAGCTGTCAGAGACTTTACGCCATACACCCCACTCACCGGTGGTTCCCGGCTCTTCACCCTGGGTCCACCAGCCGGCCTGCCACAGAATTCCGTTATGAGATGCTTCATCACCTTTTAAGTAGACAGTGCCTGCACCCCAGGGGTTAGCACAGCTGGTACCGTCGGATACGGTAACTTTGCGCTTAGCTGATACCGCCTGACCAGCACTGTCAGTGACGGAATAGTTCAATGTATAAACATCAACGACTGATGTGTTCACAGAACCGGATACCCGGATGGCTGATGTCAGATCACCATCTTCAGCATCGGTAGCCGTAACACCCGCCATTTCATCAAATGGGGTATTGAGCTGGATGATTGTGTTATCTACCCCGGTGAAGACAGGTTTCAGACTGTACACTTCCACAGATCGAACGATGGATGTTGCGTTATCATCGCTATCTGTCACACGGTAAGTCAGGGCATAAGTACCAATCTCATGGGTATCGACATAGCCATCGAGCTGGATAGCACCCGTAAGATCGCCGTCTTCGTTATCGATGGCGGTTACTCCGGCCATCGCGTCAAAATCACTGCCGTGCAGAATGCGGGAGTTCTGAATGCCTTTGAATACCGGCTTTCCATCAACCGGTGGTGGCGTTGGCGAGTTACTGTGGATAAACGGGCCGTAGTCTTTAATAAACTGCTCGTTATAAGCCTTGCCCGATGCATCGGTGCCCATATCCCAGTTTACCGACCAGGTCATCACACCACGCAGCCCCTGCCCCTGTGCATCAAGACGTTCAAAGGCGTTGTAAAGATCTTGCGGGTCTTTAACAAAACCGGTAGCGGCCGCATCATTGCTGGTCGGGATACCAAAGACCAGCCGGGAGTGAGGAATCTGGTGAAAACCACGGGTGCCGTTCACCAGAGAGTCAGAAATGTAGTAAATGAACTCTTCTTTCAGGTCGTCGTTGTTCTGGGCAATCCAACCAACACCATCAATCCAGATACCATCACCACCTTGATTGTAAAACTGAGGGTTGATCCAGTCGTAGTAACCTTCCAGATTTTCGATATAGGGAACGTACTTGCCACCGGTGGTCAGGTAAGGAAACTCCGGTGCCATGGTGATCAGGAAGTTTTTACCCTGTGCCTTGTAATGGTCTTTAACAATGCGCAATGCTGCTGGGATCACCGTCTGGTTATCTGCAGCGGTAACCGCTGCCTGCTCCAGGTCGATATCCAGACCATCAAAACCGTAGATGTCCGTCAGACGGATAATCTCATCCGCGAAGGGCTGCTCATCACCTGTTTTCAATTCAACATGCGCATCAGCACCGCCGAGGGCAATCAGCACAGAGCGCCCCTGGTTATTGAGTTCTGCAATCTGATTAATAAACTGCTGTTCAGAGAGACCAATGGCCGGATCCAGATGAAATGTCGGAATACGACCTGCCGCCGTGTCGTACACCTTCATAAAAGAGACGTTAACCACGTTGTACATCGGGTCAATCTGATCCAGCTTCACACAGGGAGCATTACCCCTCTGATAACCTGCGCCATCACACCAGTTGTGCCAATAGCCCACAACAACGCCACTGTCAGGATTGACCATAGCCGAACCATTAGCCTGTGCACTTGCACCCATGGCAGCCAGTACAGTGGAAGTAGCCAGTTGTAATAATTTACGCTTGAACAAATTTCTGTTCCTTACACATTTCATTTGCCCGCGCTTTTTATAGATTATTGATTAATAAGGCAATAGTCACAAAAGGATCCCGTTCACAGATTACGGATAAAGCTCTGAATAGAACTCAACAAGCTATCGGTTTTGAGAACTGGAATAAAAAAAGGTTCACGACGAAGAAATGATTACACGTTGATAACCATCAATCACGGGCTGGACGTTGTCAGCGCTGCTTCGTTGAATCCTCTGGTAATGACCCAACGTTTTATTAAGATACCTTCTGGCTACTGAAGCCTGCTGTGCATTATCGGCTTTCCAGATTCCATCACCAAAGGGGCTGATTTTTGATTGAACATCACTAACTGACGACACCAGCAGAATTTCATAGAACCGCTGGTTTTCTTCTACCAGCACTTCCTGCTTCAGGCTAAAGCCGAGCTCAATCAAGTGTTGCCGTACCATATACTGGTGATAGACAGGGCAGAGCAGGAAATCAATAGCGTGATCCGGATAGTACTGAACCAGAGCATTGATAAACTGAACCATCAGATCACCGCCGACACCGGCAATGATGACCAGATGCCTCCCTTCATACTGATTCAACGGTAATGCTTTCACGTCCAGACAATGGGCTTCCCAGGCTGAAGATGAATGTGGAAAAAAGCGTTCCAGCTTACGGCTCAGTTCAACCATCAGCTCGGGTACAATATCCACAAAATGAATGCACTCTGCAGCCTGTCTTGATAACAGTGCAGCCCCCAGAAAGCCATGGTCACAGCAGCAGTCCCAGATATGAGTGTACCCAGAGGCAACCATGGAATCGATCTGTTTGAGTCGTTTGCTAAGTTTCAATAGACACAACCTGCCCGATGAACCGAATGGTGAAAAAGGAGGGATTGTAGTGATGATGCCCGTAATGAGAGTCGACGCACTATCACTTTAATTTTTTGCGAGACGCTCCTTACTATCTTGGGTAAACCGTTATCGTCACCGTATCTTGGTACACACCTGGCTGAGAGGTACCATCGGGGTATGCTGTTGCTTTTACACCAGATAAATGGCCATCAAGGCAGTCCACAGAAGAACTTCCCTTCCGGTTTTGGATTATTTTTCCTGGAGTGAATGTTCGCCATCTACCATTCCTATCTTTCCATTCAAGGGTGTAGTCAATAGGAGCTGCATCACTATTATCCATCTTCAGTTTGAAGTCAGTTGTACTATTCTCTCCAGAGGCTTCAACATTATACTTGGCATTATTGGTTGAAGAATATACACAGACAAAGTTATTCTCATCAGTCCAGCCTGATCCGGAGTCGACAAGAGTCAAATGCTCCAAACCAGAAACATACGCCGCCTCCGGCACGACAAGTGACAGGTCGAAACCAATTTCTGCCGTCTGACCATCATGACTCCAACCTAACCTGAGGGTAAAAGCACCGCTATATGTAGAGCCATAGAATTCATGACCATCAACATACATTGTGACATTTAGCTTATAGAGATTGGTTCCATTACACTGATTGTTACCAGCGATATTTGCAGAAGGCTGTCCTTCTTTGATGTCTCTGGCACCCTCACCATTCTTCTGAAAGGTAAAAGTTACGGGAATTTGTTGGTTATCCCCTAGATGGTATCCATTTCCTGCAGATTTCGGGCGTACTTCCACCCAGAATGGTTCCGGCTTCCACCCACTAAAGGCCCAATAAACAGATGAGACCAAACACAAATCAATTGATGTCGATATTGATGGCTGACCCAGTATCCACTCTGTTTCAACCAGGGGCAGGTCTGTATTGCCAATACTGAGTCTCCCGATAGCTTGAGCCATCGAAGACAAGAGTAACAGCAGATATAGCAGGGGATATCTTGTCATACAGTGCGACACAAAAGTGTGTCTTATAAATCAAACCTCATTTTTCTTCTATGATGCAAAGCAAACAGTTATGGCGTTTTTAGAGGTTTCCTCCTATGTGGCTTAATTTGTCCCCGACCACTTCATGGCAGCCGAAGAACTTAACCCCCTGACAAGTCTTGAACGACAAAGTCGTAGATATTGAAAATTGACCGAAATTAATTTTCGACACCCTGCCAGATTTAACAAATCCTATATAGAGAAAAACCCCGTAAATCGATGATCTACGGGGTTTATATTTGGTGGAGGCGGCGGGACTTGAACCCGCGTCCGCCAGCTCTACGCCTTCGGCTCTACATGCTTAGCTTCCGTTTTTAAATTAACGCAGCACGACCCAACGGTCAGGGTGAACCACGCGATCCTGAAAGGTTTTAATCCAACAGCTACAGGAAAACTGATGTGACGATTCTATTTTCGATTGCGATCATTTCCACCCAATAGACAAAACAGAGTGATCGGGAGTCGGCTGTTATTAGGCAGCCATAGCTCCGTGGTAGCTATTATCGTTAGCAACTAATACGTTTGTAGTGTTTTGATTTACGAGCGTCACTACACGCTCGACATGCACCTTAGGTTTCGTAACCGTCGTCGAATCCTGATCGCCCCCAGTAACAAAACACTGTCGTATTTATGCCAAAAACGAATAACAAATGCAACCGTGATTAGTACATAAGTACTTTTACACTTTAAAAAAGTCTATTGTCGTTAAATATTTCTGAGAAAAGACTGTAACTGACCTTTACATGAGTTTCTAAACTAAGGTGGAATCAAAAGGCAGAAAGGGATATCTCGAGAGCATTTTTTTGGAACCACAAAGAACACGAAGAGCGCTAATGAGAAGGCTGCGTCGTGGCTCCAAAGCCTCTGCTGATCTCGTGAGAATATCAAGATTATGGGAACTAACTCGACCTGTAGTACAAACCGTGCCCTTCTTTTCTTTGTACCTCTGTGTATTTATGGTGAAGGCTTAAAAAGAGTGCAATATCAGGAGGAAAATCAAGAAGGATAAGGATAAATTATCGGCACACAGTGAAACTGTGTGCCTAAAGGTAAAGGGGTTATCAGCCGCGGTGCATGACCCGCTGCTTTTCAATATTCCATTCACGCTCTTTCGTGGCGGCACGTTTATCAAATTCCTTCTTGCCTCGCGCGAGTGCAATCTGGCATTTGATCAAATGACCTTTCCAGTACAGCTTGGTAGCGATACAGGTGTGGCCCTTCTGCTGGGTTTCAGAAAACAGCCTTGCCAGCTCTCGTTGATGGAGCAGCAGTTTTCGATCACGCAGCGGATCCGCTACCACATGGGTAGACGCCGTGGTTAATGGAGTGATCTGGGCACCAATCAGCCAGGCTTCGCCATCTTTCAGCAGGACGTAGCTGTCCACCAGCTGAACCTTGCCCTGCCGGAGGCTTTTCACCTCCCAGCCAGCAAGGGACAGACCTGCCTCGAAAGTTTCGTCAATGTGATAGTCATGACGGGCTTTCTTGTTGACGACGATGGATGAATCGCCCTGTTTGCCTTTCTTTGAACTTTTTGCCATGGCGCGGATTATAGGAGTAGCTTGATGTAAAGTCACTTATTCTGGGGGATCCGGGCCAGTTTCAGCAATAGCGTCGGATCAACGAATGTTTAGCATAGTGAATATTTCTGTATTTAATAACTACCGTATTCAAAAAACTCTATTTTGACCATATGGACGGCAAAAACGGTTGAGATGTAATGCCTAACCGGTACAATGACTGCCAACCCTGTCTGATCTTCTCCGTTCTTCTGTCAGCAGGCTGTTTTATCAGGGCTTGTTGACGTTTCGTTACGAGACTCAGTGGCTCAGAAAAGTGTCATATGCACGAAAGACTTACGCAAACCGTAGTTACGCTACATCAAGCAAGTCTGACAAAGTAGATGGCACTTTTCTGGGCCATCCGGAGGACGAAACGTCAACAGGCCCTGAAGGTAGTCTTTATCGCTGGTTGCACGGTTTGGAGGATTTACTGGGATTGTGTTGTTCCCGTGAAATTCTCGCGTGGTAATAGTTCAAGAAGCCGTCTGAAATGCAGTGTGACTGCTCTGGTCTTCGACAACTGGCCCTGATTGATAAAGATGATCTCTGCTGTATTACAGCGGGTTATCCATAACATAGCTTCATTGTTGTTTTTCGTTGTCCTGACCTTACCTGTCTTTCAAACGGCCTCTGAGTTAATAAAATAATTCGACTCATTGGGGAACTCATGTCTGGACAAAATCCAACGACATCGAAAAAAACCTGGGCCAATCGCTGGACCTTTTTGCTCGCTGCGGCAGGCTCTGCCATCGGTCTGGGCAACATCTGGAAATTTCCTTACATCGCCGGGCAATACGGTGGTGGCGCCTTCGTCATGCTCTACCTGCTCTGTATCGCTATTATGGGTGTTCCACTACTGATGGCAGAAACCGCCATTGGCCGTCATACCCGTCTGAGTCCACTGAACGCCATTAAAAAACTCACCAGCGACCTGGGGGCTTCAAAGCTTTGGGGGATTATTGGCTGGATGGGTATGCTTGCTGGATTCCTGATTCTTTCTTTCTACAGTGTTATCGCGGGCTGGTCGCTTTCCTACGCCTGGGATATTGTCACTGGTGCATTTAACGGTATGACCACCGACCAGGTTGGTGATGCCTTTGGTGGGCTGGTGTCATCAGCACCTCGTCAGATCTTCTGGCACACCACCTTTATGCTGATAACGCTGTTGATTACCGCCCGGGGCATTCACAAAGGTCTTGAGAAAGGCCTGCAGGTTATGATGCCCGCCCTGTTCGCCCTTCTGCTAGTCATGCTGGGTTACAGTATGCTGGAAACCGGGCAGTTCATGCGTGGCTTCAACTTTATGTTCTCTGTGGATTTCTCCAAGGTGACTGGTGAAGCCTTTGTCGCGGCGCTGGGGCAGGCCTTCTTTACCCTGAGCCTGGGTATGTGCTGTCTGATGGCCTACGGTGCCTATATGCCGGCGAATAACTCCATTCCGAGAACCGCCATTAATGTTGCGGCGCTGGATACACTGATGGCTATTATCTCCGGCCTGATTGTATTCCCGATTGTATTTGCCTATGGTCTGGAGCCTTCTGCTGGCCCCGGCCTGCTGTTTGTCTCCCTGACGGCTGCCTTTGTTCATATGCCAATGGGTGAATTGTTTGGCTTCCTGTTCTTTGTTCTGGTGGGGATTGCAGCACTGAGCTCTGCGATCTCTCTGGTTGAACCGGCACTGGCTTGGTTGATTGAACGCACGCCTCTGAGCCGTACGGTTGCCACGGTGATTCTCTGCGCTGCCATCTGGTTTGTTGGCCTGGGTACAGTGTTCTCCATGAGTGGTGACCTGACCTTCACCCTGTTCGAGAAGAACTTCTTTGATCTGCTGGATTACTTCACCAGTAATATTCTGCTACCTGTGGGTGGTCTGCTGATCTCTGTCTTTGCTGGTTGGGTAATGAAGCGTTCAACCATGATGAAAGAGCTGGGACTCAGTGTCGGCGTGTTCAACCTGTGGCGCGCCATGATCCGCGTAGTTGTGCCATTGTGTGTGCTGACTGTACTGATCACTACTCTCTTCTAAGAACCATCTGTCTATCCGAGGCCGGAATGGGTTATCCTATCCGGCCTTTTTTATGAAAGGCCTGTTCTATGCCAAGGATTTCCCGTTCCGCGCTGGTCATGTATTCCGCTCAACAGATGTATGATCTGGTCAGTGATATTGAAGCGTATGGCGAATTTCTGCCCGGTTGTGCTGGTGGACGAATTGATCATCAGGAAGGTGAGCGACTGGAAGCAACACTTGAGGTTGCCAAAGCTGGTTTGCGCCATAGCTTTTCCACAAGGAACAAAATGACGCCCGGGAAGTCTATTGAAATGCAACTGCTGGAAGGGCCATTCAAACATTTGTCTGGCATCTGGACGTTTCAGCCATTGGGAGAAAGCGGCTGCAAGGTTTCTCTGGATCTTGAGTTCGAGATGAGCAGTAAGCTCACCCAGGCAACCCTGGGCTCCGTGATCGGGCAGATGATGAACGCCATGGTGGATGCCTTTGGCAAGAGAGCGAAGCAGATTTATGGCTGAGATGATGATGGATGACCCTAAGATCCGCGTGGAAGTAGCCTACGCCAGAGCTAATGAACAGAAAATAATTTCCGTTCAGGTCAAACAGGGGACTACACTGCTCGAAGCCGTACAACAATCGGGTATTGTTGACTACTTTCCGGAAATTAATCTGGATGAGGCCAAACTGGGTATCTTTGGCAAAGCAGTAGCCAAACCAGCAGAGCAGGCTATAAAGGAAGGTGAACGCGTCGAGATTTACCGCCCGTTGATTGCCGACCCAAAAGAGGTCCGCAAGCGCAGGGCTGAACAGGCAAAGCAGAAAAAGTCAGTACAGGAAAGTGCGAACTGAGAATACGCTTATTGTCAAAGCCACACCAGTAGTCACTACTGCTGATTATTCTCAGGTTTGAGGTCGCCCTGGATAGAACGAAGCTGATCGTTTTCAAAAAACAGTGTTACTGTTTTCTGCTCACGATCCTTGCCACCTGGCTGCAGGCTGTAGATATAGTCCCAGCGGTTGCGGTTAAAGGTATCTTCCAGTAATGGAGTACCCATAACGTATTGAACCTGGGCGCGGGTCATTCCAGGGCGGAGTTGATTGATCATTTCCTGGGTAATGACATTTCCCTGCTGAATATCAATTTTATAGGCGCCGGGGAAACTGATAAGCTTCGAACCACTGTCCGTAGAGCTGGCGCACCCTGTCAGCAGGGTGGTTGAAAAAAGTGCGGCGGCCAGGGCGATCGTGGTTTTTTGCATCGGTTTCAGACTTCCACTATCTTGCTCAAAAATGAAATACTTGCACGAAAATGTGATAATAGCAGGATTATCTTGCAAAGGGTTAGGGAAACGTGTTGGAAAATCAAGAGTTGCGCAAAGCAGGATTGAAAGTCACCCTGCCTCGAGTAAAGATTCTGCAGATCCTTGAAGCCGCTAAGGACAAGCACTTGTCTGCGGAAGATGTCTACAAGGCTCTGCTGGAAGCGGAAGAGGATGTGGGACTGGCGACAGTCTATCGGGTACTGACCCAGTTTGAGAGTGCAGGCCTTGTGGTTCGCCATAATTTTGATGGCGGTCACTCAGTGTTTGAGCTGTCCCGTGGTGAGCATCATGATCATATGGTTTGTATGGAGACTGGAGACGTCATCGAGTTTATTGATGACGAGATTGAAAAACGTCAGCACGCGATTGCTGAAAAGCACGGTTTTGAAATCGTTGATCACAACCTTGTGATCTATGTGCGTCCAAAGAAGAAAAAGTAAAAGAAAGGTAGAAGCTGCCAGATTTTCTAACCTGTGAGATGACTTACCCCCGCCCTTGTTGCCGGGGGTTTGTTTTAATGTTTGCCGTGAAAGAAAATTGCCACAGAGACAAAAGATATGGAGAAAAGAAAAGGCTTTTCCTCTGTGACTCAGTGCCTTTGTGGCCAAAGCTTATTGCTGAATGTAACAGAGAATCGTCATGTATATTTGTGGTTGATTATGCCTGAGCCTGAAATAACATTTCCTGGGCATGGCTCAGAGTCGGGGCCGTCAGCTCAACACCGCCCAGCATTCTGGCAATCTCATGAACACGATGATCGCCATCCAGCTCAAGAATACGGGTACTTGAGGTTTTCCTGCTGACTTTCTTACTGACATGCAGATGCTGATGAGCCTGGGAAGCCACCTGAGGCTGATGTGTAACACACAACACCTGTCCGCTTTTGCCAACCTCTCTCAGCATGCTACCAACAATTTCTGCAGTTCCACCACCAATACCGACATCCACCTCATCAAACACCAGAGTGGGTGTTGATGCTGTCTGGGCAATAATCACCTGTATCGCCAGACTGATACGGGACAATTCACCACCAGAGGCCACCTTCCCTAATGGGCGGGGTGCCTGCCCGGGGTTGGTGGTCACCAGAAACTCAATAGACTCAAACCCCTGGGAAGCAACGGTACGCTCCGGAATTTCGGTCAGCTCAACACAGAACTTCCCTTTGGGCATACCCAGCAATGCAATTCGCTCTGAAACTAGTTTCTCCAACTTGCGGGCGGCTGTTCTGCGCCTGACAGATAACTTTTCTGCTAACTGATTATGTTGTTTCTGCAGCTGCTCCAGAGAGAGTTCCAGCTCTGCTACCTGCTCGTCATGGCACTGCACTTTTTCCAGCTCTTCACTGATCAGCTGCTGCCTTTCAAGCAGCTCTTCCGGCTGAACACGATGTTTTCTGGCGAGATCAAAAATGGCACTGAGCCGCTCTTCAATTTCACGGGCTCTTGCAGGATCGGCATCGAAGTGATCAATAAAATGATTCAACTCACCCACGGCTTCTTCCACCTGAATCTGTGCGGATGAAAGCATGTCAACGGCGTTATTGATGGCAGAGTGCTCAATCTGCAACTCACTCAGACGATGAAGGCAGGAAGAGAGTTGCTGTAGAAGGTTATCACCTTCATCACTGGTGCAGATCTGGGTTACCTGATGACAGGCCGTCAGAGTTGCACCAGCCTGAGACTGCTGCCTGTGCTCCTGCTCCAGTAACTCAACCTCACCCGGCTGAAGGCCAAGCTGCTCCAACTCATTCAGCTGGTAACTTAACAGCTGCACTTTCTCTTCTCTTTCCTGCTGATCAGACAACAGGCTGTGCAATTGGTCTCGCGTCTGACGATACGCTGCTGCAACCCTTGCAACCTCTCTGGCCAGAGGCAATGAGCCGGCAAACTGATCCACCAGCTCAGAATGGTTGGTCTTTTTTAACAGTGATTGATGGGCATGCTGACTGTGGATATCAATTAACAGCTCACCCAGAGACTTTAATTCAGAAAGCGTAACCGGAGTACCATTGATATAGCCCCGGGAGCGGCCTTCACGGGTAATCACCCGGCGCAAGATACATTCTGCAGTCTGGTCAGAACCTTCTGTGTAATTAGAGCGCTCAGACTTCGGACAGTTGTCATACTCTTTCTCTATCAACCACTGTCTGGCTACGGGAATTCGCTCAAGGTCAAAACAGACTTGAATGTCCGCACGGTCAGCACCATCCCGAACGCAATCACTGTCGGCCCGTCCTCCCAGTGCCAGTCCGAGAGCATCCAGCATGATGGATTTACCGGCACCGGTTTCTCCGGTAATGGCTGTCATTCCGGGATTGATGTCCAGGTTCAGGTGGTCAACGATGGCATAGTTGCTGATGGAGATTTGGTTCAGCATGGCAGCTCTCACGATCCCAATACAATATTGGATTACTGTTTATTTATACAGTAAACGCAAAAGCTGAATTGGTAAAGAAAATTTCCCCTTGAATAAGCAGCCATGACCCCCATATTAGGCTATCAGTTGATGTTTACTTATGCCGAGTGACCGTTCACAACGCTTGGCTATCAAATGAAGACAAGCTCCAGCCAGCATGTCAGGCTGGATTGAAATCCGGAGAAACGCTGGAATGACTGTAGAAAACACCAAAGCAGAAGATCAGGTCGAGAAGCCTGAAGCCACTGAGGCTGAAACCTCTGCAGATGTTGAAGCAGCAGTCGTTGACCCTATTCTGGAGGAAGCGGCTGCTTCAGAAGAGCAAGCCGAAGAACAGGTCATTGACGATACCGCGAGACGTATTGAAGAGCTGGAAGAGCAGCTTGCCCAGTCAAAAGACCAGACTCTGCGGGCTCATGCCGAGGCCATGAATATCAAGCGCCGTGCTGAGCAGGATGTGGAAAAGGCCCATAAGTTTGCACTGGAAAAGTTCGTCAACGAATTGATCCCGGTGGTTGATAGCCTGGAAAAAGGCATTGAAAGTGCCGAGCAGGGTGACGGTTCTCACGAGACCATGCTGGAAGGCATGCGCCTGACTCATAAGCAGCTGCTGGATGCGCTCGCAAAATTCCAGGTACTGCAGGTAAACCCGGAAGGCGAGCCTTTTGACCCGAACTTTCATCAGGCCATCTCCATGGTACCGAACCCGGATATGGAGCCTAACACGGTGATGAACGTCTTCCAGAAAGGTTACACGCTTAATGGACGGGTTATTCGCCCGGCAATGGTTGTAGTTTCCAGCGCCGCCTAAGGTAGATCTCGCTGCAAGGCTGTTTTAAGGACCAGATTCTTGGAGCAGCCCCCTTGAAAAAGAAAATGCCGCTCCCATATAGCAAACCAAGATCGTGGTAATCACCACATAGACGCTGTTTCAACAGACTTCATAATCTGCTGAAACCACTGGGAAGCGATCACTGATTTCAAAGAATTCCGCCTTGGCTTCAAGGCAATGGAGACAGAAAAAATGGGTAAAATCATTGGTATTGACCTGGGCACCACCAACTCCTGTGTGGCGATCCTGGATGGCGAAAAAGCAAAAGTTATTGAAAACGCTGAAGGTGCGCGAACCACACCTTCCATCATCGCTTACACTGACGATGGTGAAATTCTGGTAGGCCAGCCAGCCAAGCGTCAGGCGGTAACCAACCCTAACAATACCCTGTTTGCTATCAAGCGCCTGATTGGTCGCCGCTTCAAAGATGAAGTGGTTCAGAAAGACATCAAGATGGTGCCTTACAAGATCACCGAAGCTGAAAACGGCGATGCATGGGTTGAGGTTAAAGGCGACAGAAAAGCTCCACCTCAGATTTCTGCCGAAATTCTGAAGAAAATGAAGAAGACGGCTGAAGATTACCTGGGCGAGTCAGTCACCGAAGCGGTTATCACTGTTCCAGCCTACTTCAACGATTCTCAGCGTCAGGCCACTAAAGACGCCGGCCGTATCGCGGGTCTGGACGTTAAGCGTATTATCAACGAGCCAACTGCTGCGGCACTGGCATACGGCATGGACAAGAAGAAAGGCGACCAGACCATCGCGGTTTATGACCTGGGTGGCGGTACTTTCGACGTTTCCATTATCGAAATCGCCGACGTAGACGGTGAGCACCAGTTTGAAGTACTGGCGACCAACGGTGACACCTTCCTGGGTGGTGAAGACTTCGACCTGCGCTTGATCGAATACCTTGCAGACGAATTCAAGAAAGACCAGGGCATCGACCTGAAAGGCGACCCTCTGGCGATGCAGCGTCTGAAAGAAGCCGCTGAAAAAGCCAAGATTGAGCTGTCTTCTACTCAGCAGACTGACGTCAACCTGCCATACATCACTGCTGATGCTACCGGCCCTAAACACCTGAACGTTAAAGTTAGCCGTTCCAAGCTGGAATCTCTGGTGGAAGATCTGGTTGCCCGTTCCCTGGAGCCATGTCGTATCGCGGTTAAAGACTCTGACCTGGATCTGTCTGATATCGACGAAGTTATCCTGGTGGGTGGTCAGACCCGTATGCCACTGGTTCAGCAGAAAGTGGCTGAGTTCTTTGGTAAAGAGCCGCGTAAGGACGTTAACCCAGACGAAGCCGTTGCCATGGGTGCTTCTATCCAGGCTGCCGTTCTGGCGGGTGACGTTAAAGACGTTCTGCTGCTGGACGTTACACCTCTAACCCTCGGTATCGAGACCATGGGCGGCGTAATGACTGCGCTGATCGAGAAGAACACCACGATTCCTACCAAGAAATCACAGACCTTCTCTACCGCAGACGATAACCAGGGTGCAGTGACCATTCACGTTCTGCAGGGTGAACGTAAACAGGCGACTCACAACAAATCACTGGGTCGTTTTGACCTGGCAGATATTCCTCCTGCACCGCGTGGCATGCCTCAGATCGAAGTCAGCTTCGACCTGGACGCCAACGGTATTCTGAATGTTTCTGCAAAAGACAAGGCAACTGGTAAAGAACAGTCTATTGTCATCAAGGCATCTTCCGGTCTGTCTGACGAAGAAATCGATCAGATGGTTAAGGATGCAGAAGCCAACGCCGCAGACGATAAGAAGTTTGAAGAGCTGGCAACTGCACGTAACCAGGCCGACGGTCTTGCACACGCTACCCGCAAAATGCTTGAAGAAGCAGGCGACAAGGCGACTGAAGAAGAGAAAACAGCCATCAACAAAGCCGTTGAAGAGCTGGAAGTAGCTGCCAAAGGTGACGATAAAGAAGAGATCGATGCTAAAACCAAGGCTCTTTCTGAAGCGTCTGCCGGCCTGACTCAGAAGATGTATGCGGAAGCTCAGCAACAGCAGGGTGGAGCCCAGGCTGAAGGTGGCGAAGGCAGCAAAGGCGACTCCGCTGCAGACGATGCTGTCGACGCTGAGTTTGAAGAAGTAAAGGATGACAAGAAGTAAGACCATGGCAATCATCAATGACTGATGATTGGATTGGCCACAACGCGGGATTAATACCGATCAAGTCTTCTAACCCCGTTATGAGCATGGTTAGCTGGATTGAAAGACAACGAAGCAACGAGTCATAGTCGTCACTATGGTAAGTAGCATTAACGATGGATTTCAGTTCAGGTTACCAGTGCAATACGGCTCCAAAAGACGCGATTGGTTTAACTCCCGCGTTGTCGTATATATCAAAAATGAAGGCTTTGTCAGACTTGACCATGAATCCAGTGAGTTCTGTGTTTTCATGCTCGACTGGTGAATGCAGTTAGCTCAGGGTTTTACTGATGGCAAAACGCGACTATTACGAAGTGCTTGGTGTAGACAGGGGCGCTTCGGACAAGGACATAAAAAAGGCCTATCGTCGTATGGCCATGAAGCATCACCCGGACCGTAACCCTGGTGATAAAGAGGCCGAAGAGAGCTTTAAGGAAATTAATGAAGCTTTCGAAGTACTTTCCGACGGCCAGAAAAAAGCCGCCTACGACCAGTATGGCCATGCTGGTGTTGACCCAAGCATGGGTGGCATGGGCGGGGCTGGCGGTTTTGCCGGTGGTAACTTTGGCGATATTTTTGGAGATGTCTTTGGTGACATTTTCGGTGCAGGTGGTGGCCGCAGCCGCAGCTCTGTACAAAGAGGTGCAGACCTCCGCTATCAGCTGGAACTGAGCCTTGAAGAGGCCGTTCGCGGTGTCACCAAAAAAATTCGTATTCCTACGCTGGTCAGCTGTACTGAATGTGACGGCTCCGGCGCGAAAAAAGGCACCCAGCCTGTTGGTTGTACCACCTGTGGGGGCATTGGCCAGGTGCGTATGCAACAAGGCTTCTTCTCTGTTCAGCAAACCTGCCCTGACTGTCGCGGCACGGGCAAGATGATCAAAGATCCCTGCCACGCCTGTCACGGTGAAGGCCGAGTTCAGGAATACAAGACTCTGTCTGTTAAAATTCCACCGGGTGTTGATACAGGCGACCGCATCCGCCTCGCGGGTGAAGGCGAAGCCGGCAGCAATGGTGGTCCTGCTGGAGACCTTTATGTTCAGGTCAGTGTTGCCGATCACCCGATCTTCCAGCGCGACGGCAAACACCTGTACTGTGAAGTACCCATTACTTTTGTGGATGCAGCCCTGGGCGGAGAACTGGAAGTTCCAACCCTTGAAGGCCGTGTGAAACTGAAGATTCCTGAAGAGACGCAGACTGGCAAGCTGTTCCGCCTGCGCGGCAAGGGTGTTATCCCGGTACGAGGTGGTAGTGCCGGTGACCTGATGTGTCGTGTGGTGGTTGAAACTCCGGTTAAATTGACTGAGCGTCAGAAGGAACTGTTGAAGGAACTGGAAGAAACCTTCCAAAAAGAAGGCACTGGTCGTCAGTCACCGAAGAAGCAGTCGTTCTTCGATGGCGTGAAAAAATTCTTTGATGACATGACTTCGTGATATCCTCGCAAATCATCAGCCCCTGAACTCAGGGGCTTTTTTATATCCATACCCTCTGTTAATTATTCTCTCCGATGATTAGACGATCCAACGAGAACGATACTGATACTGTTCTCACTATCTGGCTGAATGCTTCAATCAAAGCTCATGATTTTATCGAAGCTGATTTCTGGCGTTCTCAGTTAGACAATATGCGGAATACCTATCTGCCGGCTTCAGAAAGCTGGGTATATGAACAGAGAGGGAAAGTTCTTGGCTTTTACGCACTGTATGAAAATACTCTGGCTGCAATCTTTGTGCTGCCGGAGTTTCAAGGGCAGGGAATCGGAAAATCCCTGATCACTCATGCAAAAGGTCAAAGGTCTGAATTAACGCTTTCAGTCTACAAGGAAAACAAAGCCAGTTATCAATTTTACCTGTCTCAAGGGTTCGTTAAGGCCAGTGAACAGGCCGACCCGCACACCGGGCATCCTGAATACACGATGAACCTAAGCTAAACAAAAACAATGAATAAAAAGCCCTGACACCAGGGCTTTTTATTCAATATCCAGATCAGGTTCTGTTAGCTTCAACCTTCACCGACATTCGCACCCGGTACTTCCTGATTTCTTGCTTTCATGTCCAGCAGGCTGCGAAGTACTGGCAAGAGAAGCAGAACCAGGGTAATCAGGCAAATACTCAGCGTCAGTGGACGCTCCCACAGGAAAGACAAACTTCCATCGGAAAGCGTCAGAGCCCGACTGAGATTATTCTCGAGAATTCCACCCAGAATAAACCCAAGCAGCATTGGCGCCATAGGGAAATCCAGCAGCTTCAGCCCAAGGGCAATAACGGTAATCGCAACCATCATATGAATATCAAAAGTATTAAAGCTGACCAGGTAAACGCCGGTAATGGAGAAAAAGAGAATCAGTGGAATCAATATAGGCCTTGGAATCGCCAGTAACCTGGAGATGTATGGAATCAATGGTAGGTTCAGAATCAACAGCACCAGATTGCCAAAGTACATGGAAATAATGACGGACCAGAACACATCCGGATTATCCATAAACAGACGAGGCCCAGGCTGAATACCATAGGCGATCAATGCACCCAACATAATGGCTGTGGTTCCAGAGCCTGGAATACCCAGCGTTAGCAGGGGAACAAAGGAGCCCGTAGAGGCTGCATTATTGGCAGACTCAGGCGCAGCCAACCCACGTAGCGCTCCCTTACCAAACTGTAACTTCTGTTTGGCGCTGGCCAGGTTGCGCTCAAGACCATAAGCCAGGAAAGAGGCAATCGTTGCACCAGCCCCCGGCAGCACACCGACCAGAAAGCCAAATACAGATGAACGGGCGACCGTTGGCGCCACTTCTTTTACTTCATCACGACTGAGTTTCATACTGCCCAGCGCTTCACTATCCATCGCCTGATCCTGCTCTCGATGAGCGCCTTTCATAACCGACATCAGAACTTCTGCCAAGGCAAAGGTGGCCATCGCCAGCAACAGAAAACTGACACCATCAATCAGGTTTACATTCCCAAACGTAAACCGTGTGGTGCCTGACATCAAATCGGTTCCCACCGTCGCAATCATCAACCCAAAAACGGTCATGATCATCGCTTTGAGCGTCTGACCTTTTCCTGAAAATGCGGCAACGGCTGTTAAACCAAGGAGCATCAGGGCAAAGTAATCACCAGACTGGAAGCTGAGAGAAACAGAGGCCAGAAAGGGTGCTGCAAACAGCAGAATAATGGCGCCGATAGTGCCACCGGTAAAAGAAGAATAAGCGGCCAGAGCAAGAGCCTTACCCGCCTTATTCTGCTGCGCCAGAGGATAGCCATCAAACGCGGTCACTACCGTGCTGGCACACCCTGGTGCATTGATCAGAATCGATGATGTCGAACCACCAAAAACAGCACCATAGTAAACGCCCGCCATCAGAATAATGCCTGACGAAGGATCTAGACCGTAGGTGATGGGGATCATCAATGCCACAGCAGAGATAGGCCCAAGGCCCGGCAACATACCGATGAATGTGCCTGCAAAACAGCCAACCACCACCATTAACAAATTGAACGGCATTATGGCCGTTGTTAATCCAGTAAACAGACCATCCAACATAATCAGCCTCCCGTCACCATGATCAACAGCTGACCCGGAGCCAGATAAATATTAAGCAACTGAGTCAATACTCCCCAAATGCCTGCCGCAAATGGTAGTGAAGCCAGAATCAGAACCTTTGGACGACGTTCGCCCAGTAGCCAGTAACCACCAATAAGGAACATGGTTGTTGCCAGAAGAAAACCAATCCACTGCAACGCAATGGCAAAAAGAACAATCAAAGCCAGAAGTTTTGCGACCAACGAAAAATCGAGAGATGCGTTTGATGACTTTGCCTCACTGCGACTTCCTGCCATTGAACTGCTCGCTAACAGTAAAAACGAGAACAGTGCTCCCAGCCCTGCCAAGGCGTACGGCAGTGTTTGAGCATGGAAAGGCTCAAACTCGTCACCCGGCAACAGGGGAATCTGACCTGCGTAATAGCCATAACTGAGTGACAGACAAAGAAATACCAGAGAACCAATCTGATCCTTACTCAACGTCATGTGAATAACCTCAGGCGATATCAGATAAGGGCATATTGAAAAGGCGGGGAGTGATTAAACAATCCCCGCAAGATTGGGAAAATTATTTCAGGAAGCCCAGTTCGCGCATCAGAGTCCCCATTTCTTTTTCCTGATTGCCAAGGAATGCGACAAACGTAGCGTCAGGTTTGAAGATTTCAGACCAGCCATAACGGGCCCGCACCTGCTCCCACTCGGCTGTTTCGTACATCTTCTCAAGGGTCTTCACAAACTCCGCTTTTTTCTCTTCACTCAGGTCTGGAGCGCCAAAAAAGCCCCGCCAGTTAACAAAACTGCTGTTATAACCCAGCTCTTTCAGAGTCGGCACCTCAGGAGCAGCATCAGAACGCTCTTCTCCTGTCATCACCAGTACCCGAACTTCACCAGCATCTGCCAGGCTCAAGGCTTCACTCAGACCGGTAGAAAGAATATCCGTCTCACCAGACAATAAGCTGGCCATCGCCTTACCGCCCGCATCATAAGCGACATACTTCACACGACGCGGGTCACCTCCAGAAGCTTTAAAGGCCATTGCCGCCACCAGATGATCCATGCTGCCCCGTGCGGAACCGCCTGCCACTTTTACTGAACGTGGGTTCTTAACAAAATCTTCTGCCACCTGCTGGAAACTGGTATAAGGGGAGTCAGCACGAACAACAAAAGCACCGAAGTCACCAATGGTAGCCGCCACGGGTGTCAGATCACGAAAAGACTGGGGAAACACTTTCGACAGCGAGCGAATAACAATCGGGGTGGAGTTCACCATCAGGGTGTCATCCTGCTGAGCAGCTGTTTCAATTAGGTGAGCAATGGCTTTGCCACCACCACCACCGGACATGTTTTCATACGAGATTGATTCCACCAGGCCTGATTTGGTCAGAGCCTCACCGGTTCCACGGGCAGTGCTATCCCAGCCACCGCCTGCACCACCGGGAATCAGAAAGTGAAGTTCATCCAGTGCAACTGCATGTATCGAAGCGCCTGCAGTGAGAAAACCAGTCAGTGCTATGGCAAGAAGAGAGGAACGCTTTTTTCTGGAAATAGAGCGAATCATCGGGGACACCCTCATAGATTGTTATGATTATTGAGGTTTTTATTTCTTTAAATAAAGATTACCCAGACCTTCACATGAGCTGAAGCTTTTGAACTTAACGGGTATTTTGATCATAAAGTTCACGACTGCTTTTTTATGGACGTCGCCAAAAAATATTGAGCATGAATCTCACAAATAACGTCAAACAGCTGCTCTTTAAGCGCATAGTCAAGTTGAAGACCCGGATGATTTTAATTCTGGGTGTCATGGTGTTGATTCAGACAGGCCTGGTGGGAGGTTTTGCCCTGACCTATCTCAGCCAGGCACTGGATGAGCAGATGGCTCAGAAAGCCATGCATGTGGCTAACACCATTTCAGACATACCGTCCGTTCAGCGTGCCGTGACAGAACGTGACAGCAACTTTCTACACCCATTGAGCCTGAAGCTGGCTGAAAAGAACGGTGCACGTTATGTCGTCATTGCTGACCATCTAGGAATCCGGTTGGCTCACCCCGATATTGATGCCATCGGATTATCCATGCTGGATGATGAGCCCGATGAACGCCCACTGACCTTCCCCGGTGGCAAAGGTTATGCCTATACCGCCCAGGGCAGTCTCGGGACCTCAATGCGAGCCAGAGCGCCCATCATTTCCCCGGATACTGACGAAGTCATTGGGGTTGTATCGGTAGGGTACCTTACGGATCGCATTGCCAGCGTCGTTAATCGATACCGTCAGACTCTGGCTCTGGTCATTATTCTCGGTTTTCTGGTCAGCGCGGTGATGGCCATTGCTTTTGCTGACTACGTTAAGCGGGCTATTTTTGGACTGGAACCGGATCAGATCGGCAGACTGTACCAGGAACGAAACGCAACTCTGGAGTCGGTCCGGGAAGGAATTATTGCCATTAATGGTGATGGCAGAATCACCACTTGTAATCAAACAGCACTGGCTACCCTGGGTTTACCCACCAGTCAGGATCTTATTGGCCTTCCAGTGCAAGAGGTCCTCCCGGATAGCAATATTCTGGAAGTTCTGGCTACTGGAGAGCCCCACTACGACCAGCATGTCTGGATGCAGGGAAAACAATTAATCGTCAACCGTATTCCACTGACAAATGGTGGTCAGATAACAGGGGTTGTTTCAAGCTTTCGCCGCAAAGATGAGCTGGACCGAGTCAGTCAGCAGCTGGACCGGGTACAACAGTATGCTGACTCACTGCGCAGTCAGGCCCACGAGTACAGTAATAAACTGCATACCATTGCCGGACTGATTCAGATTGGTGCTACTGAGCAGGCACTGACGTTTATTGGTCAGGAAAATCAGAGCCATCAGGCATTGATACAACTATTGGTTGAGGCAGTGCCTGATCCCATACTTGCTGGCTGTCTTTTAGGGAAATATAACCGTGCGAGAGAGCTTGGGCTCTCTCTGACGGTGGATGAAAGCAGTCATATGGCCGAGCTACCGGATGACCTTTCCAGAGAGCAGCTGGTCGCTATTATTGGCAACCTGCTGGATAATGCCTTGGAAGCAACCCTTCGTCACCATGGTACAGGTGGAGAGGTCCGGCTCAGCATGACCGATCTGGGCAACGACCTTATTTTTGAAATGGATGACGATGGTCCTGGTATTACACCAGAAGACCAGCTCCGTATTTTTGAAAAAGGGGTAACCAGCAAAAAGGGGGCAGGCCATGGCATTGGGCTTTACCTGGTTCGCAAACAGCTGGATGAACTGAATGGGCAGATTATTGTAGAACCCGGAGACCATGGCGGAAGCCGGTTTATTGTCTTTATACCCAAAATACCCCCTGTAAAAAAACAAGTTTAAGACATTAAAAGGAGTGTGAACAAGCGATGGTACGTGTCGTCATAGCTGAAGATGATCGACAGATTGCAGAGATCCAGCGTCGTTTCCTTGAACGTATAGAGGGATTTGAGGTCGTTGGTCTGGCCCACAGCCTGATTGATGCCAGAGATATGGTCGAGGTGCTTTCACCTGATCTGCTTATGCTGGATATCCAGTTCCCAACAGGCACCGGTCTTGAGCTATTACGCTGGCTGCGCGCCAGCAACCGGGGGACGGATGTGATTCTGGTCACCGCAGCCCAGGAGGTTGATACTCTGCGGGAGGCACTTCACGGCGGCGTATTGGATTATATATTGAAGCCATTGGTGTTTGAGCGGCTGCAAGCCTCACTCCAGAAGTATAAGACACATATTGAAAGACTCTCCTCCCTAGAGACGCTCGCTCAAAAAGATGTTGATACCCTGCTACACGACTCGGGATCATCATCATCTCCAAAAGCAACGAGCCGTTTACCAAAAGGCGTTGATGCGCTAACGCTGGACAAGGTTCGCAGTGTCTTTTCGAGCAGTCACAGTACGTTCAATGCTGAAGAGGTCGGCCAGTGCATTGGCGTCAGCCGAACCACTGCCCGCCGATATCTCGAGTACCTGACCAGTGAGCAGCAGCTACAGGCTGAAATCGTATACGGTACCGTGGGACGACCCGAGCGAAGATACCTCCTCGCTAAAAATCATATTGCCTAAGCTCATTTGTCATAAGCTTTCAGTGCATTGTTTATATCCGGGTTATCAGGAAAGCGCTCGCGTCCCTGTGTCAGCACCTTAATAGCTTTATGACTATTGCCCGTCGAATGCAATGCAACACCATATATATAAATAAACCGTGGGTTATCCGGCATTAAATCGGCCGCCTTTTGCAGGTAAACAATGGATGCTTCACGTTGCTTCTGACGCACCAGATAAAGCCCCATCGAATGATACAGGCTGGCAGATAGAGGGTTCTTCTCAAGCCCATTCTGCAGAGTATCCTCCTCTTCCTTATGACGGTTCATCCGATGATAAGCAGATGCAAGTTGGATATACGCCTGTTCAAACAGTGGCTCTATAACAATGGCTTTATTAAATTGTTGGGTTGCTTCCGTTATACGGCCAAGTTTCAGATAAAATTGACCAAGATTGATTCTTCCTGCTGCAGTGTCAGCATGCAGCCGTTGAACGGCAATATACTCTTCAACCAGCTGCTGACGCCTGTCCCTTTGTGCGGGAGTGAACCAATCTTCTGGTATAGCTGCGATAACCCGGATAACTTCAAGTCGAACAACTTTCGATGGGTCTTCCATCAAAGGAAGCAATATCTGCAACTGTGACTGTGGTGGTGCCGAAGCCAAAGTAGAAACAGCTGAAGACCGAATCAGTGGGTCATGATCATTCAGCCCCTTACCAATAACCGGCAGTGCTGATCGACTGAGATAGTTTGCCATTTCACTGTATGCCGTTGCCCTGACAATGGGCGCATAGTCATCATTGGCAGCAATGGCCAATAGCGGCTCACTGGCGGCTCTGCTACCAGTACGGGCCTGATGAAAGGTCGAAGCAAACTCCGGATGTTCCCGCCATTTTTTACCAAGCCACTGATCAAGCGCTGCTGAGGCCCAGCGACTACTCTGGTTATCATGGCATTGATTACAGGCATTGGGAGTATCCAGTTTTTCAGAAAGATCTGGTCTGGGTATCTTAAAGGAGTGATCCCTTCTGGGATCGACCACCATATATGTCTTTTCAGGCATATGGCAGCTAACACACGCTGAGCCCACACTACCCGCCTTATGAAAGGTATGCTTGGGTGTATCAAACGTCTGTGGATTATGACATTGAGCACACAGCTGGTCAGGAGGTGCCTTCAGCTTATTAGAATGAGGGTTGTGGCAATTGGTGCAGGTCACACCCGCCTGGAACATTTTACTCTGGGCGAACGAACCATAAACAAAAACTTCGTCGTTTATTTGACCATCTGAATGATATAAACCATTTCTCAGTAGTTCTGGTTGATAGTTTTCTGTCAGGGGATTTCGGATCTGTGGCTCTGCAGCGATGCCCTCACGGCGTGAATGGCATTGTGCACAGACGTCGATTTGCTTCTGTGGCTTTTTATCAACAGCACTGGCAATTGACTGATCCTCAGGCCAATGCCAGCGGTTGGCATCAGAGATATCCACAACCAGTCCTTTTCCTTTTCTCCCATCAGGTTTCTGTGACCACTCGACGTGACCCTTAGCAGGGCCATGACAACTTTCACACCCGACCCCAGCTTCAAGCCACTGGCTGTTATAGACATTATTTTCTGCCTGATACCCCTTCTGATAGGCCGTGGTATGGCACTCAATACACATCCGGTTGCTATTCTGTGAAGGTTGAGCCCAATGTAATGGACTTTTGTAATCCACTTGATCGTCAGGATAAAGATGAAACCAGCGTTGACCACCTTCCGAGTCAGGTCTTGTGTCCCAGGCTATCCCCAGAGCCTGTAATCGTCCACCACGATATTCGATCAGATACTGCTGTAGCGGATAATCACCAATGGTATAGACAACATTATATTGCCCCATTTTTCCATCTGGTCCATCTGTCTCAACCATGAACTGGTCGTTCTTTCGGAAAAAGCGGCTGGTGACTCCGCCATACCGAAAATAAGTATTCTGAAAGTCACCCAGAACATTATCAGGGCTGGTCTTTTGAAGTGCTGAATGGTGCTGGCTGCTTTTCCAGTCGGTATAGGCTTCAATATGGCAGGAAGCACAAACCTGACTGCCCGCATAGTTCTCTGATGCGGCAGACATAGACTGAATAGCGACCCATAAAAAAAGAGAGATAACCCCTTTTTTAACTACGCAGGGAAGGCTCATTGTTGTTATTCTGCTTAAAGCTTTTGTGACGCAATACTACAAATACATTTTCCTAAAAACCATAACAATAAAAACAATATGCTCTATATCGCCAACAGCCATGGCAAGGGTCGTGGTGTATACACTGATAGCCGAATCGAGAGAGACACCATTATTGAGCAGTGTCCAATATTAGAGTTCCCTCATGAAGAAGTGGAGCTTCTTGAGCTGACGATGCTCAACAATTATTACTTTTCCTGGGGTAAAGAGCAGAAACGGGCAGCACTGGCACTTGGGCTAGGCTCTATTTATAACCACTCATATACACCCAATGCCATCTACATTCCCAGAGAAGATGATCAGCTTATTGAGTTTGTCGCTATTCGAAAAATTCTGGCCAATGATGAAATTACCATTAACTACAACGGTTCTCCCAATGATCAATCGCCACTTTGGGGAACAGACGAAATACCCTGGCTGAAATAGCGATGAAAACACTGTGTAATAATCGGTAATATCTATCGCCAAAAGCGAGTTTCTCGCGCTAAAATAACGTTCCTTTATTACTTTTTGGTGTCATGCGTGGTTACGCTTGTTGCGTATGTTGTCGTCGCTATTGCGGTGTCTTTCATCTGTTCGGTATTTGAAGCCGTTCTTCTCAGTATATCCCCGGCCTATGTTGTCAGCCTTGAGCAAAAAAACAGCAAGTGGGCAAAAATTGTCCGGGAACTACACGACCATATTGACCGCCCCCTGGCTGCAATCCTCACTTTGAACACCATTGCTCATACCATTGGTGCTGCAAGTGCCGGTGCCCAGGCCGCGAAAGTCTTTGGTGATGCATCGGTTGGTGTTTTTTCAGCCGTACTGACATTACTGATTTTGGTACTGTCTGAAATCATTCCAAAGACCATTGGTGCATCCTGGTGGCAATCGCTGGTGCCTGTAATGGCTGTTGGCGTGCGCTTCATGGTCAAACTGCTTCTGCCTCTGATCTGGATCACGGAACTACTGACCAGCAAGCTGGGTCCGAAGGACAAAACTAACCCCTACCTGCGTGATGAGATTCAGGCGATGGCCGACCTTGGCCTTCAACTGGGCGCACTTCAGGGTGTAGAGTCCGAATTGATGAAAAACATGCTTAAGTTTCGTGATCTCCAGATTGTCGAAATCATGACGCCTCGCTCAGTACTGTTCTCTTTGCCAGAGTCAACGACCACTGATGCTTACATGAATGAATTCACGAGCTCCAGCTTCTCACGTATTCCTGTGTACGGCGAAGATCCGGATGACATCAATGGGTTCGTCATGAGAAATGATATTCTGCTATCCCATCTTCGGGAGGGTGGCAATACAACACTGGAAAGCCTTAAGCGCCCGATCATTGCAATACTTGAAAAGGAGCCACTGCCAAAGCTGATGGCGACTTTCCTGGAAAAGCGCAGCCATATTGCCATGGTGGTCACAGAGTATGGTGATATCCGGGGCATCGTAACCCTTGAAGATATGATCGAAACCCTGCTTGGACGCGAAATCGTGGATGAAAGTGACGAAGTCGTCGACATGCAGCAGGCAGCAAAAACCAAGTGGGCTCATCGCCTGACAGCCACTGCTTCCTGATATTTTTTGTTACCTGCAACGGCAGTTCATCCTGTATGGGCTGCCTGATTTTCTCATCTGAAAAACCTCCCGAAACTTCTTCTCCATCACCCTGAGTAATGCTTTCTCTTAAAGGTTCTTACCGAAATAATTTTCCTACTTACCAGAAAACTGGGAATTATTTACGCACTTAGCCTGAGTAGATAAACGACGATATTCTTTACCTAATCTTGAAATAAGAATGATTCTCATTATAATTCCGCATCAACAACCCTGACATAATCAATAAGAATACATGGAGTCCATTAAGGATGATGTCCAACTCATCTCTGGCCACTGCTGGCTCACTGATACTGACCTCAGCGTTGCTGGCTGGTTGCGACAGTGTTGAAGAAACACTGAATACGTCTTCTAATACTGACGAAAGCCCTTCCGTTCATATTGCTGAAAATAGCAGTGACATCATTGCCCATTATGCAGATATTGCGCTGGCCACCTATGAAGACGCACTGATCACAGCTAAAGCACTGAAAGTAGCAAGCGTAGAGTTAGTAAACAGCCCTTCAGAAGAAAGTCTTGCTCTGGCAAAAGCTGCCTGGAAAGCCGCAAGGGTTCCTTACCAGCAAAGCGAAGTTTTCAGATTCGGTAATCCTGTCGTAGACGACTGGGAAGGACAATTGAATGCATGGCCTCTGGATGAGGGGCTGATCGATTATGTTCAGTCAACACACTATGACTACGAAATGGGTAATGACGGCGCACTGGCTAATATCATCAGTAGTCCTGAATTAACCGTCAGTGGTGAAAAGCTGGATCTTAATAATCTGACACCACAGCTGCTGGCCGACCTTAACGAACTGGGAGGCAGTGAAGCCAACGTTGCTACGGGCTATCATGCCGTCGAGTTTCTGCTCTGGGGTCAGGACCTTAATGGAACAGCACCCGGTGCAGGTAACCGCCCAGCAACCGATTTTTCACAAGGGGCCGACTGTACTGGTGGAAACTGTGAGCGCCGCAGCCAATACCTCCTGACAGCTCTGGATCTGCTGATTTCTGATCTGGAGTACATGACTCAGCAATGGCAGCCAGAGATAAAAGACAACTATCGTTCAGACCTGCTCTCCGAGTCTGTTGATCAGGGTTTCAGAAAAATGCTTTTTGGCATGGGCAGTCTTTCCCTGGGTGAGCTGGCAGGAGAAAGGATGAAAGTAGCACTGGAAGCCAACTCTACAGAAGATGAGCACGACTGCTTCAGTGATAACACTCACAACTCTCACTTCTATAACAATCTGGGTATTCGTAATGTTTATACCGGCCAGTATCAACGGGTTAATGGAGACGTAATTACCGGCCCAAGTCTGGCCAGACTGGTTGCTGAGAAAGACGAAGAACAGGCTTTGGCAATTCTCACAGATTTTGATCAGAGTCAGAGAGCTCTACAAAAACTGGTGGATTCGGCAGAAAAGGACGGTATTTTCTTCGATCAGCTAATCGCTTCGGGTGATGACAAAGGTAACAATCTGGTGAAATCTGCCATTAGTTCTCTTGTTGCTCAAACCAGTGCAATTGAGGAAGCGGCCGGTCTGATCGGTATACAGCAATTGAACCCTGATACTGCCGATCATCAATTCTAAAAATGTCTTGAGTCAAAGTGCTGCTGAACTCACTTACAAGGGAGTTCAGTGGTGCTTTAAAGAAAAAGAAGTACAACAATGCAATTACGAACCCTGGGGTTCGCCTTTATTGCCCTGATCACCGGATCAGGGCTTTTGGGCTGTAACAAAACGGAAAAAGTCCGCTACAAAAGTGGTGAAGAACGACCCGGTGGCCAAACCTCAGCCACCGTTTCGGGACGTAATGCCTTTTCACTCCCATCCGCCAATATGGCTGTCAGCCGTCGTCTTGACTTCAGTGTTGGTAACAGCTTTTTTCGTAACCCGTGGGTCGCTGCACCTGCCAGTACCAAGGCGAGAGATGGACTCGGTCCGCTCTTTAATACCAATGGCTGTCAGAACTGTCATATCAAGGATGGTCGTGGTCATGCCCCTGAAGATGGTCAGCTGAATCGTGTTTCCATGTTAGTGCGAATCAGTATCCCGCCCTCCTCTCCAGATCAGAAATTATTACCCCACCAGGGTGTCATTCCTCACCCAGTTTATGGTGAGCAGCTTCAGGACTTCACCTTGCCCGGAGGTGTTGCTGAAGGCCGTGTTCGAGTCAATTATAAGTATCATGACGTTAAGTTTCAGGACGGTGAAACCGTAGAGCTAAGGACGCCGGTTATTTCAATTGAAGAGCCAGGTTATGGTCCACTTTCATCCGATAATAATGGCAACATCATGATGTCAGCACGGATAGCCCCCCCCATGATTGGCCTTGGCCTGCTGGAAGCTATTTCTGAATGCGACCTTCTCGCCAATGAAGATATTGATGACAAAAATAATGATGGTATTTCCGGCAGGGCTAACCGTGTCTGGGATGTAGAACAAGAAAAGACCGTTATTGGCCGCTTTGGCTGGAAAGCGGGTCAGCCAACACTCAAGCAGCAGAATGCTGCCGCTTTTAACGGCGATATGGGACTGACTACCAGCCTGTTTATGGACGAAAACTGCACTGCATCACAAAAGCGCTGCCATGAACAAATGGCGGGAGCACACCCGGAAGTTTCTGACAACATTCTGGATAAAGTCACCTTCTATAGCCAGAATCTTGCGGTTCCAGTCAGAGCCAACGCAAAAGATAAGACAGTCCTCGCCGGAAAGCAGCTGTTTTACGACGCAGGCTGTATTGCCTGCCATACTCCGTCATTTACCATTGGCTCTGCAGCAGCAAAAGAACAGGCAGACCAGAAGATCTGGCCATATACTGATTTGCTTTTACACGACATGGGAGCAGGGCTTGCAGACCATCGTCCGGAGTTTCTGGCAAATGGTAATGAATGGCGTACACCACCACTTTGGGGTATTGGTCATTCTCAGGTTGTTGATAAAACGGCTGGTTTTCTTCACGATGGGCGGGCAAGAACACTAATAGAAGCTATTCTCTGGCATGATGGCGAAGCAGCCAAATCCAAACAACGAGTATTGGCAATGAGTGCCAGCGAGCGTAATGCGTTGATTCACTTTGTAGAATCCTTATGAAGATGTACCTGAAACTGATAATTCTTTCTCTGAGCCTGACCGGGTGTGACCAATTTTTCCCTGAACAGCTGGATTTATCCCGTTCACCCATGACGGTCTTACTGGAAGACCAGATTCACCCTCGTTATACCAGCTTAGTATCTGAAGCATCTAGCTTGAGAAATCTGGCCTCTGAATTCTGCCTGAACCCCGATAACAAAAATTTCGGGCTATTGCAGCAGCAATGGCGTACAACCATGTTGAGCTGGCAGTCAGCAGAGGCTGTCAGTCAGTTGATGCTGGAAGAAAATATGGAGGGCTGGCGCTTTCAGTTCTGGCCAGACAAAAAGAATTTAACCGGTCGAAAAGTCGAAGAGCGACTCAAAAGTAAAGCTCCTATTCCACTACTGTCAGACAGCGTTATTCTTCAAGGGCTCTCTGCTTCGGAATACCTTCTCTTCGATACTAAGGCTAACAATGCCCTGGCCTTGAAGAAAACCGAATACTGTCAGTTTTTGATTGAAAATACTGAAGCTCTGTTTGCCAACAGTATGGAGTTACAGCAGAACTGGGAAAAATCAGGCAGCTATTATATTAAACTGATGGCGATGGAGCGTGGTAAAAATGCCCTTGGCCTGAATGGTTGGGTGCTGAACAGCCTTGATGCCCAGACCTCACGCTTGAAAAAAGAACTTGCCCTTCCCCTGGGGAAAAACCGTACCAACCTTTTCATGGCCGAGTCATGGCGCAGTCGACAGTCTCTGGAGAATATCCGTACGGTACTGGCAGCCTTTGATGCCTTGGTTGCCCTGGCCATTGAGCAATCGGCCAGCCAGGAGCAGGCGGCAGTATGGCAGAATATTGTTCTGGAGCTGGATAATCTTTCACTGTCAATGCAGAACCTCCCTTATGATTTCACTACAGCCATTAAACAGGGTAGAGCCGATGAGCTAAGGAGCCTGAAAGAGCAAATTAACTCACTCAGCACTCAGATCGTGAGAACAGCCAGCAAACTTGAAATTCCTCTCGGTTTCAATTCGAGTGATGGGGACTAGGGGGCACCCTTAGGGTAGACATTAAGCATTTACACCCTATTTTCATGAATTAAAGATTGAACCACAAAGGTCACAAAGAGCACGAAGAAGAGCTTTTCTTTTCCTTTGTGCTCTTTGTGACCTCTGTGGTTCAAAAAAGCCTGCTAGATTCTGCTAACCAGATGCATAGACGCCTATTTATAAAAAACGCACTAACACTGACAGCTATTGGCCTGATTGGCACCGGGTGTACACCCAGCTCCCATCAAATGCTGGTCAGTGCTGCAAGGGACTCATCAGACAATCACAGTATTCGCCTCATTGATCCTTACAGAGATCAGTCGACCAATATTCCTGTGGCCGAACGACTCCACGATGCGACCCTTCGCCCGGGTACAGCAGAAATTGTCGTGTTTGAACGGCGCCCAGGTTATCGATTTTATGTGATTGATGCTGAAAGAGCTCAGATTTATAAAAGCATCCCGGCAACCAATCAAAGACATTTATACGGCCATGGCGTTTTTAGCCAAAATGGAAAATGGCTTTACACCACTGAAAACAATCTCAGGTCATTGCATGGCGTTATTGGCATTTACAATGCCGAGCGGGATTACACAAGAGTAGGCGAATGGCCGCTCCCTTCCCCCGGCCCCCATGAAATTAAGATGATGCCGGACGGAGAAACACTGGTCATTGCGGTTGGCGGAATCAAAACTCACCCGGACTCGGGAAGGAAGACCCTGAATCCTGACTCACTGCAACCATCACTTATTTATCTGAACCGTCACTCTGGTCAAATTATTGACCAGCAATCTTTCATAAATCCTTATCTGAGCATACGTCATCTGGATATAGCCAGTGATGGGACGATTGCGATCGGTATGCAGCACCAGGGCAGCAACGATGAAGCTTTGCCTCTGGTTGCTGTTCACCAGCGAGGCGCCCCTATCCAGTCCATTAAAGCACTGCCAGAGCAATGGCTTGCACTTAACGGCTACATCGCCAGTGTTGCAGTACTCTCAGAGGCAGACACCATTGCCGTTACCTCACCCAGAGGAAACCGAATAGCCCTGACCCAAAAGTCGTCTGGAGAGCTTCAGTCCTTTATCTATCAGAAAGATTGTGCAGGCCTAGCAAAGCTTGATCTAAATCGGCTGGCGATCAGTAATGGACTTGGGGAAATTCAGATACTGGAGTGCTTTCAGGGGAAGGCAGAGAAACGCCAGCATATAAAGCACTCAAACTGTCGATGGGACAACCATTTGTTAGCGATATAAAAGAAGCCTCCGATAACATCGGAAGCTTCTTTCGTGTTCCGTATTACACGGCAGGTTGAACAGATACGGTTCTCTTGGCTGCCGCCATCATAAACCAGACCATTGCTCCAATACCCGCTGCCGCACCGACAGGGTAAGAGATAGCAGCTGAAAGACTAAGCCCTTCCGGTGCCATCAGGATGTAAGTAGTACAGACAGCAGTCATAAAGGTTGCTGGCAGAGAAGCCAACCAGTGGCTTTTACCCTGGTGAACCATATACATGGCCGATGCCCAGAGTACGATAGTCGCCAGTGCCTGGTTAGAGAAAGCGAAATAACGCCAGATGATATTGAAATCGATAAAGGTCAGCGCAAAGCCAACGGCAAATACCGGCACAGCCAGCATCAGACGGTTTTTAGTACTGGTCTGACTGATGTTCATGGCATCGGCAAAGATCAATCGCACGCTGCGGAACGCCGTATCACCGGAAGTGATCGGGCAGGCGATAACCCCAAGGATGGCCATCATGCCACCAACGGTTCCCATCAAACCAACAGAAACCTCATTGACGACCAGACCTGCACCGCCTTTGGTCAGCACTTCATTCAACCCATCCAGACCATTCGGGAAGAAAGACATGGCAGCAGCAGCCCAGATCAATGCCACAACCCCTTCAGCAATCATTGCTCCGAAGAATACACGACGACCGTAACTCTCTGTAGGCAGGCAGCGGGCCATCATGGGAGACTGTGTTGCGTGGAATCCGCTGATTGCGCCACAGGCAATGGTGACAAATAGCATTGGCCAGATTGGCAGGCCTTTGGGGTGTGAAAGTGGATCGGTTATTTCAGGAATCGGCAGACCTTTCACCAGCATCATGCCACCAACACCCACGGCCATAATCAGCAGTGTTAAACCAAACAGTGGATAAATTTTTGCAATCACTTTATCCACAGGCAGAACAGTCGCCATGAAGTAGTAGGCTAAAATCACCGCCAGCCAGAAGCTGGTATTCGCAAAGATGCCTTCCATTCCCAGGTTCGCCAACAACCCGGCCGGTCCCATCATAAAGACAACACCCACCAGTAATAGCAGAACAACTGAGAACCCCCGCATCACTTTGCGAGAACCTTCTCCCAGGTAATGGCCCACAATTTCAGGAATCGACTGTCCATTGTGACGAACAGAGAGCATGCCTGAAAAATAGTCATGCACCGCCCCACCGAGCACACAGCCAAAAGCTATCCACAAAAATGCGGCAGGGCCATACAGTGCGCCCATAATGGCACCAAAAATAGGACCAAGACCGGCAATATTTAAAAACTGGATAAGGAAAATCTTGTGCCAGGGCAGGGGCACAAAATCAACACCATCCTGCAGCGTATGAGCAGGGGTCTCTCGATTCGGGTCAGCACCAAAATGACGGTCGACCCACTTCCCATAAACAAGGTAGCCTATGATCAGAATTGCTAATGCGCCAAGAAAGCTAAACACTTGTATCACCCCACTCTGACTTTTCTAACGTCAGTGGATATCTAATTAAAGATTAGATGCAATACCTTGTTTCTGTTGAACAGAAAATCGGCAACTTTGGTTTACCGGCGAAATATAGCAATTTGCTGACATATTATTTTGATTTACAACAAGGAAGCCGTAATCATTCGATTTGTTGAATCCGCCCTTGCAGATTTACAGGCACTTCCAAGCTCAATGGCTAGCTGTTTGGCGGCAATACCATCAATAGAACCCATTGAATCATAGAAATCACTAATGTCTGATGATAGTCCTTCGGGTTGAACGTCGCCGAGCTGTCTTAACAGCACACGAACATGGCTCAAGTCCTCAAGAGCAGAGTCTGGATGACTGTCGAAATACATGGCGGCATTTTCTGCTCGGACAGATGCACTGCATACTATATGATGACCAAAGGCTTGCCGGTTTACCGGCTTATACTTGGCGACGCCACCGGTAAGATCATTAACCAGAGGGCCCATCAAAGATTTGCTGAGCGCCCTTCGTACCGGCGAGTGCCCTATGTAGAAACTGCCATCAGGCCCGGTAATGGTTGTTGCAACCGACTCCTCGAGGCCTTGAGTGTAGCCCAGTACCTTTCCTGTTTCCCGGTCCAGAAGCCCAACCCCCACAGTGAATGGAACCGCCTTGCCACTCTTGCTGAGAATTCCGTTGCCTGCCATCATGGCAATCCCGTTTGCCGTTACCGTTGCGGTGAGTAAATTCATATTTTTCGCGCCCATCAGCTCGGGATACATGTCCAGACGGGCAGACCAGCCTGCTTCAGCCTTACCTCCACGATCAAACAGTTTATACAGCGTCTTTAACGTGGCGACATAAAGCTCACTCCCTTCCGAAGCGACCGTGATGGAAGCAAGCACCTGCTCACCAACGTTGTAACGCCACAATTCATTCAAATCACGGTCATAGGCGATAACATGACCGTGTTCATCTGATGTATAGATACGTTTACCATCCGCTGTCAGGGCAGGGGTTGACCCGGTGCCTCCATCAAACATTGCCTTTGCAGCAACTTCAAGCTGCAACTTTCCATGATTCCTGATGACATCAATACCATAAATTGCACCATTGGCAGCAAGACCATCCCTGACACCATCGTCTCCATCTTCTGCAGTAGCAGCGACAAAAATTCTTCCGGTGCCAGGGTCTATGGAAAAGTAGTTGGCAACTTTGACGCCACCACCAAACAGAATATCCATCACCCGGCTGAAACGTCCGCCATGGGTCGGATCCTCCCCAACAGCCTCCCTGGCAACGGCATCAGCTCTATCCAGTAGCCATTGTGGAATTTTGGCCGCATTTGATGGTTTCGCAGGAGCTCCGGGCACAATAAATGGCTCGGATAACAATAAACTGCCGGTTTTACGATCCAGCATGATCATGGTGCCATCCATCACCACACTGACAATCGCATCAGCCTGAGGCAGATAGTTCGCACCAAAGTTATGACTGTTTTCGAGCCCCTGTATCGGGTCTATATACTTTTTAAGCCCGGTTTTCACATCCCAGATGATGTCACCACTGGGTCTGACAGCCAGCGCCCGTTCATAAAGTGTCAGGTAGACTATCTGCTCACCCGGGCGGTCCGGATCGTCCAGTATTAGTGGAGCCCCCCCACCCTGACCGTAGCCTTCTATAGACCACCGTCGTTCACCTGTTTCACCATCAAGAGAGACCAGAACCACATTTTCTTTTGGTGTCACCGGGCTGAAATAAAGGTTACCTTCACGGTCAATGGACGGCCCTTCCGTAATGAACATATCCTCTTCAACGACCCAGTCCAGCTCAACTTCTGGTGCCACTGCCGTAAGAACCTCATCAGAGTTCCGGGTTGATCCGTGAAGTGATCTGAACGTGTCATTAATGCCAAGTACCGGATTTGCCGGCGCAACATAACGCGGCCCATCCGGTCGCCACTCACTCAGAGCTGTATTATCGTATGCCTTTGGAGTTTTCAGATAATTGCCCAATAACGCACTGCATACCGCTATTCCGGCAACAGCAATACCTGAGATGACTCGTTTCCTGGCCATGTTTTATCTGCCTATTTTTATTATTTTGTTCAGCAAGACTAGCCAGTACAGGAAGCCTCACCGATGTACAGACTCTAGGAGCCTGTCGAACTTAGCCGACCGTAGCGAGAAAAAGTCCGCTTGGCTCCTAGCGCCCCCAGCGACGTATCGCCGCTGGGGTATAATCGGATTTACTGGCCAACTGCCCAAAAATCAGGGGTTTTTGATAGCTGTTAGCAATGCCGTTGGTTATGTAACGGCCAGAATAAAGGTCATAGAACACTTCCGTTACCAGCCAGGGCACCTGCTGAGGGTTCAACTGGATGGCATGTGCCATCCCCACCCGCCAGATCTGATCCCGGCTGTCATATAAATCGATGATTGACGCCTGCCAGGTGTCTTCGTCAATGTAGAAAGTGCGCTTGCCATAGACATGGCGCTGGCCGTCCTTAAGAGCGGCTTCAACCACCCAGACGCGATGAAGCTCATAACGGGCCAGTTCCGGATTGATATGCCCCGGGTGGATGATGTCGGCATTACTCCGGCTTTTGTCATAGAGCGCATAACTGTTATAGGGAATAAAGATTTCCTGTTTACCCTTCAATGTCCATTCATACTTGTCGGGCGCACCATTGAACATATCCAGGTTATCTGAGGTTTTCAGATTATCACTGCTGGTTGCAGGATTATCATAGGCAACATTGGGCGCCCGTCGTACACGACGCTGCCCTGGCAGATATTTCCACGCTCGTCTTGGCTCAGCAACCTGGTCAATAGGCTCATGCACCAGTGTCACTTCTCCTGCCATCCGGACTGGCTCCAATACCTTGGACTTATAGAGAAACAACAGGTTTGACTCCTCTTCCAGATCGGTAATGCTCGGGAAGAAGTTCCAGATGGTCTGCTTGATGATTTCCCGGTAATCGCCATTGGCTTCTGCAATCACCTGGCTGAGGGTCAGGTCCATACTGTCGCCACGGTAGCGCAGCATATGATTCCAGATGACCTCCAGACCATTTTCAGGTTCAGGAAAAGCCACTCCATTTACCAACCCGGCAATACCATTACCACCGTCCAGCAGCGTTGTGGTTTCAGCATTACGGCGAGTTGCCTCATACACGGAATCAGGGTAACTGGCACTGCGACGGGTTGGGAAAACGTTCATTTTGAAGCTATCGGGATAGCGCTTGAACATGGCCAGCTGACCGGGCGTCAGCTGATGACGGTATTGCTCAAGGTTTTCTGCCGTAATGGTAAACAGCACCTCATCACTGGCAAATGGATTGGCCATATTACCATCGGGCTGCATGGCTCCCTGCTCCGGTTTCAAACCACCGGTCCAGGCGGGAATCGTACCGGCACTATTCCCCTCTCTTTCAGCCCCAATTGGGGTTAGTGACTGACCGAGCTGGTCAATGGTTGATAGTGTTGGGCTGGCTTGAACCATCGGTGCCAGTGCAATCATGCCAGCCAGCGCCAGTCGTCTGGCAGTGCTACTAAGTAGAGTATTAACAGGTTTCATTATTATTATTCTCCCACAGTCAGAATCAGGGCTCAGAAGCTGGCGCTGATACTGAAACTCATGAAGTCACGATCATCCAGAGTGCTGTACTGGTTATTGCCAAAGAAGCTGGTGTAGGCCAGTGTCGCCTTATAATCATCACGATAAATAGAACCAAGACTCAGCGTTGTTGCCATCTGGCCTTCCTCAAAAGCACCGCCAGGCTGATAGGCATAGCCATTGACATCATGGCGGAAAGACAGTGATGGCTTCACGGTCACACCAGGCAATACACTGCTATAAACCAGAGTCGCATTCAGGCGATATCCCCAACTGTCCGATGTCGTATAGCCCTCATTGGTACAGAAATCATCGGTGATATTGTCACTGGTATTGCAGGCACCAGAGCCATCATCACCAGGGCCAAACAGCGCAGAGCGGCCATAACGATTCTCATCCCCTAAGGCCCCAATGTGCATAAAGCCTACTTCGCCAATCAGTGCCAGTTCGGAAGCCCCCAGAACCTGTGGGAATGTATTGAGTGCCGTTACCTGAACCTGAGTAACCGGCTTTCGGACATAGCCTTCAACATTCTGACCATAGTCTGCAGCCCCATCACCACCAGCAGCTGCATCACCCAGCAGGTCATTAATGTTGATTTGCAGCGGCATGTTTGGCCGATAAGCCAGTTCACCACTCAACGACCAGCCACTATGCAGGCTGGTATTAAAGCTCAAACCATAAAGTCGAATATTTTCCGGAAATACCGCGTTGTAGGTAGCGCCTTGAATGAAACCTGCACCGGCAGGATGACCAGGTGCATAGAAGTCGATATCTCCCAGCGGACCTCCCGCTAACGGGCGGTATTGAGAAGGATCAGCATTAGTGGCATCCAGATAAGGGTTTCGACTGTGATAGTTAATGAAATAGAGGCCGAACTCACTACCATTAAGTGATTCTGCATAATATTTAACCGAAGCTCCCCACTGACCACTGTCTTCTGGTAAATCATCAACGGTGCGGTCAATAATGGTATTACCTCCCGTGCCCCCAATATTTTCTTCTTCCGCATTAGATAGTGTTGCCTGTGTATAAATAGGTCCACAGCCCGGTTGAATGACATCGGTGGTGGCAAAGAACGTGTTACAGCCATCCAGAACGGTGGGACGCCAGTTAAACTGGTAGAACCCTTCCAGAGTCATCGCTGGCGTCAGACCAATACTGCCATACAGCATCTCAACAGGCAGAAGCCCTTCTTTGAGTTCGACACCGGGGCGGTTAAAAGCGGCCGCATCCAGGGGATTAATGATGTTAATCCCGCCCTGCAGAAAAGTACTCTCCCCCCAGCTCAACACCTGTTTACCCAGACGGATATCCACTGGCATCTCACCCAGGTCAAAGTAAGTCCAGCCATAGGCATCCAGAAGCTCTATCCCACTGAAACTGGCCAGATCATCAAAACCACTGTCGTCGAAGTCGGTATAACGGCCACTTTTCGTTTCCAGCCAATGGTCATACCAGTATTTAACACTGCCTTTGAAACCATAATTGTGGTATTCCAGCGTCAGATCAGTGAGCCCTTTGTACTGGTTTGAGATCACATCGCCTTTGCCAAAATTCAATCGGCCATTGTCCGCATTGGGTCCGGTACCACTGCCGGGCGAGATACTGAGATTCTTACTTTCCCCGTAGGTATATAGTTTGCTGTCCGGATCCTGAGTACTGACGCTCATACCAACGCTGATGGTCGTATTCAGTGAGCCGGTTAACTCACCATCCAGTGCCTGAAAACTTTTTGCCGTAGTCTGCTGGGAAATAACTGATAGGAAAATCGCAGCGCAGAGAGGCGATAATGTATTTTTAGTAACCACATCGAATCCCGTTTATTGTTTTTGTTCGGGTTGATTGAGAGACAGAACCAGAGTTCTGCCATGGTTTGCCTTTAAGCTGTCCGGGAATGAACTGCCCCTACTGAGCAGATTCAAACAACGATAAAAAACTTACCAAACTCGGCAGTTCCGTTATTCCGCCTTCGACGGAAAGGCTGCCGCTGGTCAGTGCTACTGTGAAGCTTTTCTCCCCAAGCACCAGCTCAACCCAGTCATCAGCAGTGACGGACACCCGGATATCAGCATCAGCAACCTCGCCATGAATAAACTCCGCAATACCACTGCGTACGTGCAGGCTGTATTGCTCATCGGCGTCGGTAAAATCAAAACTCAGAGTTTTGTTGATGCCAGCGCTTTTTTCAGGGTTCAACGCTACGGTCATCGCCTGAATAAAGTTACCAATGGGGAACGTTTTAATCAGCGCCAGCTTTTCCGACGTCATCACCTCTGGGTCAATGGTATGCCCTTCAAGCTCCAGAGCCTGTGTCAGGTAATAGTTCCGTCCATTCGGGTTCATGGATGCCAGCCCAAGGCTGCGCATTGCCTGCACTTTAATAGCCTTGCCTTCAGGGTGATCCGGCTTGGCAAATAACAGATAGTTCACCAGCTCCAGGGCCCAGCGATTTTTACCCTGTTCCAGGGCACTGCGGGCCTCAAAAATCACTTTCTCCTCCCCCAGCAGAGCCAGCATATTTTCACCGCGTTCTTTTTCCGGCGCTTTTGACAGAGTTGCCGCATCACCATCAAACCACCCAAGATAGCCATTGAAGATACTGCGAACCGACCACTCAACAGTGCCATACAGCTCCTGCAAGTAGGGGTGACTGGCCAATGGCTCTGGCAGTTGCACAGCCTCCACCAGCTGATCTTCTGTCAGCCCCTGGTTCATCCCTCTGATGGTTTGGTCGTGTACAAACTGGATAGCATCCCGATAAGCGGTCAACGTCTCATTGACTTGCTGACGGCCAATCAGTGGGCGGGTGTGGCTGGGAACCAGATACTCAGGCTTCAGCTCCCGCATTTTGTCCAGACTCTGGGTCCACTTCAGCACATCCCTATAAAGCGTGCCTCGAATGGTATATAGGTTCGGGAATGCTTTATAAATATTATCGCCAGGCATCAGCACGTCATGGTCAGGCAGGTAAACGAATAGCTGATCATTGGTTTCGCCAGGTGCATGCACCAGCTGAATACGAACCCCTGAGATTTCCACCTCCAGATCATCCGCAAATGTTTTGGTGGGGCGTATCAGTGTTGGAGTTCCACCACCATGACCAGCATTCAGTGCTGGGCCAATGCCGGCATTGATCAAACCCGTGTCATTTTTTTCCAGAAGGTTACCAAACATCCGGCTGCTTCGGTCGCCGATCACGGGTCTCAGATGGTGAACCACTCGATTGATGTAGGTATTGGTGGATTCATGGGCATAAACATCAACATCGCCACTGGGAACAAAACCTTTGCCACCCAGAATATGGTCAGCATGGTTGTGGGTGTATATCAGGGCTTTGACGGGCTTATCGGTAATCCTTCTGAATGCTTCCAGTACAGATTCCGCGGCTTCGCGGCTTTCCATCACATCAACAATGATAATGCCATCATCACCTTCAATCATGATGGAGTTGGCAAGACCAAACCCAACCGCAACATGAACGCCTTCAGTGACCTTATAGACTTTACGTTCAAACTCGGCAGTATGGGCTTTAAGCACCGGGTGAGCCTTTCCAGCAGTGATTTCAGACGCTGCACTTTCCTTTTGGTCCTGCCCACAAGCAGTCAGAAATACGGATAAGGAAAGGAGGAGAATGGCTTTTTTTATTATGATCATCAGTTATCCTGCACACCGATTGTTTTTTTATTTTTGCCGGTGCCTCATGATATAACCGGATAATTATTGCTGACCTGACTTTAACGGACAGAAGTTTGACCTGACATGACAATAACAAATGCAAATAAGACAAAAGCGATTACAGTAAACGACGACGCAACGACATTAAGTTCCTGGGCACTGGCGTTGGTTAATACGATAAAAAGTGTCAATTGCCCGGTAGAGCCATTACTTCAAGAAGCCAACATTGATCAGTCATTATTAACCCAGGCAGGTCAGAGAATTCCCATTCAGAAAATGGCGATATTATGGAAAGCGGCGGTTCGTGAGACAGGGAACCCAGCCATTGGTCTTTCTGTTTCTCAACACCTGCAAACCAATCATCTTTATGCCTTCAGTTATGTTATTCAGGCTTGCAATAACGTCCGTGACGCCTTGGAAACCATGGTTTGTTTTTCTGCTGTGATCAGTACAGTGCTTGAGCTGGAATTAAAAGAAAAAAAAGACAGCGTAGAACTGATCTACGCTGTACGTGAAAATTACCCGGCTCCATGCGAAGAAGCGATGGATGCCTCTGCAGCCATAACTATCATTCGAGCTATCAATCACCTTGGGTTACTGCCAGAAGATATTGTCTGCGTCAGACTGCCTCGCGCATTGCCAGAACAGCCGGAGTTATGGAGAAGCAGGTTGCCTTGTCCGGTACATTTTGAGTCTGACTGTCTGAGAATTGTCTTCCAGCCTCATGTTATGGATAACCCGCTTCCTACCGCCAGCCCTGAAATTGCCAGTACCAATAGTGAGCTGCTGCGCCGTTACCTTGACTCCCTGAATCGAAGTTTTGTCACGCGGGCAAAGCAACATCTGGCGGATTTATTCATCTCGGGAAGAGCGACGCAGGAGGCACTGGCGGCTGAGCTCAATATGAGCCCAAGAAACCTGCAAAGAAAACTGCTCTCTGAAAATACATCCTTCAGAAACTTATTGGATGAACTTCGTCAGAAACATGCTCTGCATGAAATAAAACATTCGCTTAAGCCAATCACAGAGGTGGCTCATGATCTGGGCTTTTCAGATTCAACCAGTTTCTGTAGAGCATTCAAGCGCTGGACAGGTGAGACACCGACGCAATATCGGAAAGAATAATCCGACTGGAGGCGGTTACTGGCAGGTCATGCCTCGTCCCTGAGGTCACTGGAAGAAACAATTCACCCAAGACTCACCAACAGTTCCGTAGGCATATAAACATTCAGTTGCCCACTGGCCACCAGCTGAGATGCCTTTTGTATATCTGGAAAGAAATAGCGATCCTGATCATAGAATGGGATATCTTTTCTCACCATTTTCATCACCGACTGCAACACTTCAGACGTTTTATAGGGCTTGCGCATATCAACCCCTTGAGCAGCAGCCAGCAGTTCAATTCCGACAATTGCCGCGGTATTACTGTTCATTTCTCTCAGACGACGGGCTCCGTATGTTGCCATGGAGACATGGTCTTCCTGATTCGCAGAAGTGGGGAGGCTATCAGTAACAGACGGGTGAGCAAGGCAGCGATTTTCACTGGCCAACGCAGCTGCTGTATTGTGAGCGATCATAAACCCGGAGTTGACACCACTGTTCTTCACCAAAAATGCAGGCAAGCCGCTTAGATGCTGATCCACAAGCAGTGCAATTCGCCGCTCACTGATGGCACCAATTTCAGAAATCGCCAGCGCCAATGCTTCTGCTGCCATACCCGTTGGCTCAGCATGGAAATTTCCACCAGACAATATTTCATTATCTTCAGCAAACACCAGTGGGTTATCTGTAACACCATTAGCCTCTGTCTGCAGAATTCCGGCGGCATAGCGTAACTGTTCCAGACAGGCACCCATCACTTGCGGCTGGCACCTCAGGGAGTATGGATCCTGCACCTTGTCACAGTCAGCATGGGCCTGTTCGATATCACTGTGATCCAACATGGAGCGGTAGGCATGGGCAGCATCGATCTGCCCTTTCAAGCCCCGGGCTTCGTGAATACGCGGATCAAAAGGCCGACGACTGGCCATTGCCGCTTCGATGGACAAGCTTCCGGTAACGACCGCCGACGCCATCAAATCCTCGGCGCCAAACAGCCCCTGAAGAGCAAACGCAGTACTGGCCTGAGTACCGTTTAGTAAGGCAAGCCCTTCCTTCGGTGCCAGCTTCATTGGCTCCATCCCGGCATAAGTGAGAGCCTCTATGGCAGTAACCTGCTGCTTACCCACCATAGCATGACCTTCACCCAGCAATAAGCAGCTCATGTGGGCCAGTGGCGCAAGATCGCCACTGGCCCCCACCGAGCCTTTTTCTGGTACACAGGGGTAAACCCCAAGATTAACCAGTTGAACCAGAGCCTCAATCAGTTCCAGCCGGACTCCTGACAACCCCCGCGACAGACTGTTAATTTTCAGTACCATCATTAACTTTACGGTACCTTCATCCATAAACTGACCGACACCTGTCGCATGAGATAACACAATACTCTTCTGAAGTGCCTCCAGCTCCTTATCCGGAATCCGGGTACTGGCCAGCAAACCGAAACCGGTATTGATGCCATATACAACCCGGTTTTCAGCCAGCGCCTGATTCACACACTCAACACTTTTAGTAATAGCCGGATGACAAGCCGGGTCGAGTTGAATCGACACGTCGTAACGACTTACGTTTCGTAAGTCAGACAGAGATAATTGTCCGGGTGTAATCATTAACTTAGTCATCATGGCTCTCCCACCTGTTCAGAGCTGTCCGACTGCATGGGCAGATCCAGACCATTGTCTTTCGCACACGCTCTGGCAATGTCATAGCCGGCATCAGCATGACGCATAACACCAGTACCCGGGTCATTCCACAGAACACGACCAAGTTTCTCCCGAGCTTCATCCGTACCGTCTGCAACAATAACCACACCAGAGTGCTGGCTATAACCAATACCAACACCACCTCCATGATGAATACTCACCCAGGTGGCTCCAGAAGCCGTATTCAACAGAGCATTCAACAAGGGCCAGTCGGACACCGCATCACTGCCATCACGCATACCTTCAGTCTCACGATTGGGGCTGGCTACCGAACCAGAGTCCAGATGATCCCGACCAATCACAACAGGAGCACTGAGCTCTCCACTGGCTACCATGTCATTAAAGGCCTGTCCAAGACGGGCTCTGTCTTTCAGACCAACCCAGCAGATGCGGGCAGGTAAACCCTGGAAGGCAATGCGTTCTCTGGCCATATCCAGCCAGTTATGAAGGTGTGCATCGTCAGGAATCAGCTCTTTAACCTTCTGGTCGGTTTTGTAGATATCTTCAGGGTCACCCGACAGTGCAGCCCAGCGGAAGGGGCCAATACCCTGGCAGAACAGCGGTCGAATATAGGCAGGAACAAATCCCGGAAAATCAAAGGCGTTTTCGACCCCCACCTCTTTCGCCATTTGTCGTATATTGTTGCCGTAATCAACGGTAGCGGCACCCTGTTGCTGCAGTGCCAGCATGGCCTTCACTTGAATCGCCATGGACTCTCTTGCTGCTTTGGTAACCGCCGCTTCATCTTCTTTGCGTTTCTCACTGGCCTGCGCCAACGTCCACCCTCTGGGCAGATAACCATTCAGCGGGTCATGAGCAGATGTCTGATCAGTCACCACATCGGGTGTAATATTGCGCTCAACTAACTCGGGAAAAATCTCTGCAGCATTACCCAGCAGACCAACCGAGACTGCTCTACCTTCGGATTTGGCCTGCTCAATCATGGTCAGGGCTTCATCCAACGAGGTTGCCTTTTTATCGAGATAGCGGGTTTTCAGGCGAAAGTCGATCCGTGACTCATCCACCTCACAGGCCAGCATGGAAAAACCAGCCATGGTTGCGGCCAGCGGCTGGGCACCACCCATACCGCCAAGGCCTCCAGTCAGAATCCACTTACCTGAAGCATCGCCATTGAAGTGGGTTTTGGCCATGGCCACAAATGTTTCATAGGTTCCCTGGACAATGCCCTGAGAACCAATATAAATCCAGGAGCCTGCGGTCATCTGGCCATACATCATCAGCCCCTGTTTATCCAACTCATGGAAGTGCTCCCAATCAGCCCAGTAAGGTACAATATTTGAGTTGGCAATCAGTACACGAGGTGCGCCGGTATGAGTCTTGAATACACCAACCGGCTTACCGGACTGAACGAGCAAAGTCTCATCAATCTGCAGCCGCTTAAGTGTGGCAACTATCTGGTCGTAGCATTCCCAGTCTCTGGCTGCTCTGCCAATGCCACCATACACCACTAATGCTTCCGGATGTTCTGCCACCTCCGAATCCAGATTATTCATCAACATACGCAGAGGCGCTTCCACCTGCCAGCTGCAGGTATTCAGCTCAGAACCTCTCGGGGCACGAATGGACCGATCAGGGTCAAATCGAAGATATCCTTTATCAGATGTAGACATTGAAGCTTGTTGCTTTGCCATATTCACACATCCTCTACGTTACATTTTCGAATAAACAATCAGGTAAACTGTAAATGGTCTCCCAAGCGGTATCGGTCACCGGGGTGCATCAACTTAGCCAGACTGACAACGCCTCTTCGACACCAGCTTCTTCGTAAAATTCTCAGGCAAGGAGCACCTGGCTCCATACTCAGTAACCCGGCAACGGATTCAGACGGCAACACGGCCTCTACCACATGAGTCGCTTCCGTCAGGGCGGCTACCCGGTTGAGGTATACGTTAGGGGTTTCCTGAGAGAAATCCTGATTAAGATAGTCGGAGGCAAAACGGGGGTTAATATGACGCTCTTCCCACTGCAGGGGTTCGCCATTTTCATAATGAACAATAATGGAATGAAAAACGGTGGCAGACTCAGGTAGCTCCAGAGATACCGCGATGGCCTCTGTAGCTTTTTCAGCTTCCAGAAGCAAAACCCGGTTGCTGTAGCCATGGCCACGCTCTCGTATTTCATCCGCAATATTACGCACAGCCAACATGGAAGACTGCGGCTTCAGTGGCGCAACGAAAGTGCCCAGCCCCTGCTGACGCATTAGCACACCAGACGCCGTCAACTCCTGTAAAGCCTTTCTGGCCGTCATCCTACTGACCGAGAACTGCTCACAAAGCTGATTTTCTGAGGGCACCTTTCTGGCCTCTGACCACTCACCTCGCTCGATTTTGTCCAGGATAAAATGCTTTATCTGCTGATAGCGAGGCAACAAGCTCTGATTCTGATTCATATTTTTTTACTATAAAAATGCCGTTATTAAGTCTTTACCACTTCCATGATTCGGCTTTCCCGAGAGCAAACCCTTTACATCACAGACAGCATAAGACCTTCTTATTAAAGGCCTGCTGAAACTGCAGGTTGCTCAAACAATCTTATTGTATATAGTTGTATATACAATTAAATAATAATGCAATTTGTACGATTTTGAGAAATACATTGCACGTTTAAAAACCTTCAGATCAGACAACCGATGGCCGGATCCCATGAAAAAAAGTAATGCTGGCAGCTCATCCATCCTCTGTGATTTGCTGATTCGAAACATCCACCTGGCCACCATGGATCCGGCGCTCACCTTATCCAAGCCAAAAACGCACCACGAGAGTGCGGGCTGTCCATACAACAGCATCAACCATGGCGCCATTTTGGTGCGCAATGGCTATATTGTGTGGGTTGGAGCAGAGGCTGAATTACCGGAAGGGACTAAGGCAAAAGAAACCATTGATGGGCAGGGGCAGTGGCTGACGCCCGGGTTGATCGACTGCCATACCCACCTGGTCTATGCCGGCGATCGCTCCCGAGAGTTTGAACAGCGGCTGGAAGGTGTCAGTTATGAAACCATCGCCAAGCAGGGGGGAGGTATTCTCTCAACGGTAACAGCAACAAGGGCAGCAACCGTTGAAGAACTCGTTGAATCCTCTCGGCCTCGTCTGGAAGCACTGCTGGCAGAAGGGGTGACGACCGTAGAAATCAAGTCTGGCTATGGTCTCGATACAGAAACCGAAATAAAAATGCTCAAGGCTGCAGGTCAACTGGCAGAAGAATACCCAGTCACTATTGCTCGCACGTTCCTTGGCGCCCACGCCCTCCCCCCAGAGTATAAGAACAACCCGGATGCCTACATAGAACATGTCTGCGAGGACATGATTCCAACGGTTGCCAAAGAACAACTAGCCGATGCTGTGGATGTTTTCTGCGAAAATATTGCCTTTTCACCTGAGCAGACTGAGAAAGTATTTCAGGCTGCAAAAGCCCACGGTTTAACAGTAAAACTCCATGGCGAACAACTGTCCGACAGCGGTGGCACTCAGCTGGCCGTACAATACCAGGCGCTTTCGGTTGATCATCTGGAATATCTGAGCCAGTCGGGCATTGATGCATTAAAGAGCAGCAACACAGTAGCAACACTACTGCCAGGCGCCTTTTACTATCTGCGGGAAACCAAACTGCCGCCTATTGATGAATTGAGAGAAGCGGACATTCCAATCGCCATTGCCACCGATTTAAACCCTGGAACATCGCCTCTTGCCTCTATACGACTGATGATGAATATGGCCTGCACTCTGTTCCGTATGACACCTTCCGAGGCGCTTGCCGGCTGTACTCGAAACGCAGCGCAGGCACTTGGGTTTCAGAACAGCACCGGCATGATCAAGGCAGGCCTCGATGCTGACCTGTTACTGTGGCCGATCAATAACCCTGCGGCCCTGGCTGCCGGACTTACCGGAATATCCCCTTCTCTGATCATAAAAAAAGGTCATATTGTGAAATCAACCTTTCCAACCGAGCCTTCATTTTCCTGGTCTGGTCGGGTTGACCAGGAAATCGCTACCCACGCGGCCCTACGCTGGCACCAGAAAGTAGAACCCTACTCTGCAGGCTGTGAAGCAGGTATCGCCCTATTGGGCTTTGAGTCTGATGAGGGTGTTCGTAGAAATCAGGGTCGCACCGGAGCAGCCAAAGGACCAGACCATATTCGACGAGCCATGACCAATCTCCCCTGGAATCGCACTGCTCCCGCATGGGATGCAGGAAATATCACCTGTACTGGAAATAACCTTGAACAGGCACAGAACGACTATGCTGAACGCATGAGTGAACTATTAAACGATGGACAAATAGTTGTTGGACTGGGCGGTGGCCATGAAATAGCCTGGGGCTCTTACCAGGGATTAATGAAACACCTCGGAAAACGACACAGTAAAAGTAAGGCCCCTCTGAAAGTAGGCATTATTAATTTCGATGCGCACTTTGATCTTCGCCTGCCAGAAATTGGCCCCAGTTCTGGAACCCCCTTCTGGCAGGCAGCGGAACACGCCCGTGAACAGAACCTTCCCTTTAACTACCTCTGCCTTGGGGTCAGCCAAAGCAGTAACACCCAGGCTCTGTTTAATAGAGCTGATGAGTTGGGCGTAACTTATCGACTGGATAAAGAGATGACATTACTAAACCTGCCTGCTCTCCACCAGCAACTCCAGCAGTTTATCGATCAGGTGGATCATATTTACCTGACCATCGATATTGATGCTTTTTCAGCCGCCCTGGCTCCAGGCGTTAGCGCACCTGCTCCGCGCGGCATTCCCCTGGAAGTCGTAGAACCACTGCTGGACAGCATCAAACAGAGCGGAAAAATCAGGCTCTTTGATATTGCAGAAACCTGTCCAAAGTATGATATTGATGCTCACACTGCACGACTGGCGGCGCGATTGATTCATCAGTTGGCAGGGCAATAGCCGTAAAATTTAAAGATTGAACCACTGAGATCACAAAGAGCACGAAGAAGTGCTTTTCTTTGTGATCTCTGTTGTTCAAAAAAGAGCCCGCACAGAAAACTAAGGCTTCCAGGGAGAACCAGTAAGTCAGAGACAAACAGTCACTTTACTGGCATTTTCCCTCAGGGGGATTAAGGGAAGTCCTTAATGTCTACCTTGAGAGCAGTCCCTAAACAACAACATTTGTTCTCTGTTTTTCTAACAAAGCTGCCACACCCGTTTTCGATGTCTTTGATAATGTCTTCATCAATGCAAAGGACACATTCGACACTTGATGTCGGCGCTCAAGGTCCTCCAGCATTCTTAACCAGAGATGCGCGGTCATCTCCGCATCCGCCAGCGCACGGTGAAAGACGCCATCAGTCGGCAGTTTATTGTATTTCACCAAAGTACCGAGTTGGTGATTGGGCGCATTCTGATAGAGCCGCCTTGCGATTAGCATCGAGCAGGCAAAGGTTCCATCATAGCCCGTTGTTGCTACCGACATTTCGGCATCCAGAAACTTTTTGTCAAAGGAGGCATTATGCGCAACCAGATTATGTCCGCTAATAAAACTGGCGAACTCCTTTATTACCAACGAACAGGCGTCGGCTCCCCTCACCATCGTATTGGTGATACCGGTATAATTTTCAATAAAGGAGCTGATACGAAACCCAGGATTCATCAGCTGCTGAAACCGATCCGTTATCCGACCATTCTCGAGCAGCACTGCGCCAATTTCGATGGCGCGATCACCCATATTCGGAGACAGTCCGGTGGTTTCAAAGTCCAATACGACCACGGTATTGGCATTACGCTTATCTAGCATTTTTGAAGCCATACTCGCCCCTTCAACATATCCCACCTTGTCTTGCTATCCATCAACGCATAGTCGGGAGTCAACTTGCAGCAGCTCTCCGGTGTTTCTTCCGGCCTGACGACAAGTATTCATAAATGGGAGTAGTGTACCGCTAATACGGGGATGACAGACAGCCGCAGAGAGGGCCATGAAAGAGCATCAGGTTAAAAATCTTCGATGAAGAGAAAGAAGCTGGTAACGCTGTGGCTTATTAACCACAGCACTTCTTAAATTTCCGGCCGCTACCACAGGGGCAGGGATCATTACGTCCCACTTTAGCGCTTTGCCGAACCACTGGCTGCTTAGACTTTCCTGGTGGTGATGACGCACGCAACATCTGCTGCCCTAATGGTCTGGGTGATGCAGTAGACTTTCGAGTCTGGGGCTTCGGCTTTCTGGCCGGCCAAGGCCTCGTCACGCGTTGAATATTATCCTGCACAGCACTGTTCCCAATAGGCGCGGGCTCAACCTGCGCTTTCTCAGGCTCACTGCTGTTAAAACTGGCCCACCCTTTCAGTTCCGCAACGCAATCATTAATCAGAGCAAAATTTTCATAGGGGGGGACGCAAATTTCACCAGAGTGGTCCTGCAACACCTTACTGAGCCGCTCCTTACCCATAAAGGAATCCGTTAGTAATTTATCATCAAAGGCGCGCACCATCTGCGCTTCCAGCTCAGTAACCCCAGCGATTATGCAGTTGGATACCAGACCATCCCAAACTGGGCTGCGCTGGCGTTCCAATACGCCATCAAACAACTGCTGAAAATAGCTCACCAATTGCTCACGGGGCAAAAAACCATGGAAGACCAGAATCGTCAGGCAGGTCAGTGCTGAATGGCGCGCATATGAGTGTATCCCTTCATTCTCAATCAGCTGCTTCAACGGCTCGATATCACAGCCACTGTTTTGCTTTTCATCACACTCGCCAACCATGACCGACGCCAGTATTCTCGCCAGACTCTCACTGACCACATAGCCAAGAAGGCGATTAACCGTCTGGGGGTTGGCAGAAACAATCCGTAGCATCAGGGGATATGCTCGTGGTTCCCGGAACTGAGCCAGCAGGTAAAAAGCAAAGAAGACCAGATCCACGCGCTGCCCTTCAGGGATCTCATCCCCCTGACCGGCAATATCGTCCAGATAATCCAGCAAACGCGGCGTCAGCTCTGCCCTCTGCTCACTGGCTGCTATCAGCTCTTCTGCAGGCAATTCACCAGCTACATGGTTAGAAAGCCTATTAATAATATCGTCAATGGTCACGGGTACTCATCCTGTCTATTGTCGCTATTTTTTTCATAAGCATAGCGCTTAAACAGTGATCATGAGCTACAGAAATACTAATGCCTCCAGCTTATAATCCGATAGATCGGAGAGCCACAGTTCCCCCCTCCAGATTTTCCCGTATTGTACTGCCACAACTCAGCGAATCTGAATCCTCTATATCAGAACTGGCAGGGACAATCATTTGCGGTGCTTCTGCTGTACAGCATGTGGATGACAGTTAGAACTCTCTTCGTGAAATCGCATATATCTAAATAAAATTACAGATTAAAATAAAATTCTTAAAAGTATTAGATAAAGCATTCATTCATGGACGATTTGCAGGTACGGATGTCACGATAAAGGTATCCGATTGACCAGTGACTTTTTGCACCTTACAGAGTCCGACTCCTTTTCCAGCTTTAAACCGGAAACCGACGCACGCTGGAAGCTGGTAGAAAGTGCCTGGCAGATGGGTATTTCAAGAAACCTCTTGCGTGTAGAACATGACAGTGAAACCAAAGGATTATTTACTCGTATTTCTGACCGGCGGGTGAACATCACCAGCTCAAGAGATAGCCTGAATGGCTACCAGAAAGGAAGGTGTTTTTACTGCTTTGATCGTATATCCATCAAGCCAGGCGATGCTGAACTTGCAGATGTTGACCACTTTATTCCATGGTCTGTTAAAGATACCGTTCCCTCTATAAATGGTATCTGGAATCTTGTGCTGGCATGTCAGGACTGTAACCGCTGGCAGAAATCTGCCCAACTGCCTCATCTGGATTTCCTGTACCGATTACATGCCAGAAATGAATATTTTATTAACAGCCATCTGCCAATCAGAGAAACTCTCATCCATCAAACCGGTGCATCTGAAGCTAAACGCAGGGCATTTCTACAAGACAGCTATAACCTTGCCAGATCAAAAATTCTGCATATCTGGAAAAAACCGGAACCTCGAGGCACTGCAACCTTTTAGGATGCATGCTTCAGAATAACATTCAGCCACTTCTCACTCGCTCTTTCCGGCCTTAAGTCATGGGTAACCCAGCTTTGATACACAGATAGGCCAGCCAGCTCAGAAAGGCTTTGTATTCCATTCTCATTCAAATACGTAAAGTGTCGCCCACCAACATTTCCTTCACCTTCTCCATACTTGAACGAGCAATAGAAGTAACCTGAAGGAAGCAGGAAACTTGCCAGATAATTCATGGTTTCTGCCAGCTCAGCATAGGTGATATGCAGTAGAGAGGCACAAGCCCAGATACCATCAAACGGTAATTCAGATGTGAACTCGTTAAACTGACAGGCCATAACAGGCTGCTCAAGCAGCTTGGAGGCCATTTCGGCCAGAGGGGCGCAGGCGTCAAAGCCAGTTACTTCGTAGCCCCTGTTGAAAAAAGCGCGGGCATCACGCCCAGAGCCACAACCAGCATCCAGAATACGACCACCAGCAGGTATCAGTGGCAAAAAGCGCTCATAAAGCTCACTTGCCTCAACACTAACGGTTAAGTCATAAAATTGCTGGGCATTCTGCAAATAGAAGTCAGAGGTGCTGGTCATTATTTAAATAAATTTGAGGCGGAATAACTTTCATATGATGCCAACTTATCAAAAGAATATATATTCTGTTAGCCTTGGCAATTAGGCCAATTACGTACAATTAAGAGGTTTCAGAAAAGCAGTGAATGATAATTCAAGAAGGAGAGAACATCTTTTGTAAGGACTTATGGCGCACCCGAGAGGATTCGAACCTCTGACCTCTGCCTCCGGAGGGCATAAATTTATAGTTTAACCCAATTTAACAAAATCATACCAACCTCTCTCAAACCCAACATTATCAAGGCATACAGGCCAATCGCCTTTAACCTATCTATTTTTCGTGTACACTAAAATTCACCAAATCTGTTAGAACGGTGTTAGAACGGGATGAGTTCATCGAATAAGAAAAAGATCATCAGTAAATTTCGAAAAAGCCATCTTCAGGCATTGCCTATGCGGGAAAAGCCTTACTTTGTTTATGACGAGAACGGAAATGGACTCCGGCTAAGAATTGCCCCGACTGGGGTTAAAAGCTTCCAAGTCATGAAAAGAATTGGCACTAAAGTATCATTCGTTACTGTTGGCAAATTCTGTGGCAAAGAGGGAAGCATGCTAATGCATCCTGAACAGGCTCAACAACGAGCAAGGGTGCTCTACGCTGAGCTGGCAGCAGGCAACAATGTGAATGAAAAGAAGAAACAGCAACGTAGAGAAGAACAAAGTAAAAAAGACGCCACTCTGAGTGCCTTCATGAAAAACCATTATGAACAATGGTCGAGTGTGAACCATAAAGACAGTGAAGGCATCCTGAAAAGGATCACGTTCCACTTTGGCAAGTGGTTCGATAAACCTCTGCATGAGTTAACCTCTGCTTTAGTTGAGGGCTGGCGGCAAGAGCAGCTCAATATGGGACGCAAACCTTCAGGTATTAACCGCGATCTCACCGCATTAAGAGGACTATTAAGCAGAGCCCTTGATACCGGCATTATCGACACACACCCCCTCAATAAAGTCAAACAGCTCAAAGTGGATCGCAACCCCAAACCACGTTTTCTGACCACAGATGAAGAAAGCAGGTTACTGGCTGCACTGGATAAACGACAGGCATGTCAGCAAGCCAAAAGAACAAGATACAACCAGTGGCTCAAAGAACGTCGCCACCCTACACTACCAGAGCTGAACATCGAATTTACCGACTACATCAAACCGATTGTCCTGCTGGCAATAAATAGCGGCCTGCGACGTGGCGAAATTTTCAATCTGACATGGCATGATGTCAATTTTGACCAAAAATACCTTTCTGTTGAAGGAACCGGTTCCAAAACCGGCCACACAAGGCATGTTCCACTAAACCAAACAGCTTATGAAACCCTTTCTGTTTGGAGGCGACAAACCAACAGCCTGTCTTTCGTATTCCCTCACTCTGAAACCGGAAGCCGACTAAGAAGCATCAAGTCAGCCTGGAGAGAGGTCCTTAAGGTCGCTGACTTATGCTTTCCAAAAGAACATCCAGAGTACTTTACCTTTCACGATCTTCGCCATGCTTTTGCCTCTAAGCTGGTCATGAGGGGTGCTTCCTTGTACGACATCAAAGAGCTACTGGGTCACGACACTATAGATACTACTCAGGTATACGCACACCTTGCTCCACAGCATAAAGCAAACATTGTGGCTCTTTTGGATGAAAATTAATTTCGTATATTTTCACATGGCCCTATACAAACCAAACAATCCGCATTATTTTAAAAAGCAGAAGTATCACAAAAAACAATTGGACATGGAGTGCCAATGTGAAAAACCTATCATCGCCCCCTATGCTGCCTGAAGCCTTTAGCTCCAGCATAAGTACTTTGACCAAACCATCCACTCAAGAGGAAAGCATGGCTGACATGGACAGTCCATCAAACAGATCGCACCACTTGGATGATCTGCTCACACCAGAGCAAGCCTCCAAGATGTTAATGGTAACAGAAGGTACCCTGGCCGTTTGGAGATCAACTGGCCGGTATGAATTGAAATACGTCAAAGTCGGCAGATGGGTCCGCTATCGTTATGGTGATCTACTTGATTTCCTGAACAGGAGAACTTTGACTCAAGTTAGCTAGTTTACACGGGCATAAAGTCTAAAAGCCAGCCTAACTAAATACCGCTTTAACGTCCCGCCAAAAAATAAACAACAAAAGCAAGCAACACAACTCAACTCAACAACAAATAAAAATGTAAAGGAACTCGACCTCGGCAAATGATGCCAGAGGATGGTTTGTCCTGTTACGCCTGTCTATGGCTCGTCAGGACATTACATGGACGAGAAGCACTATTTGCTTCTGAACTGTTGGAGATTGTAATGCTGCTAACTACTGACATTACTACACAGAAACAGGAATTTCCGAGGCTCACGCCTCTGCCTGGGCCAAAGCAGTCCCTAAACTTTCGCATCCTCAACCGAAGAGGGGGTGCCAAATGAAGGTTAACAGAGTAAAGCAGGCCGCATATGGCAAGTGGGACCTAATCCTTCAGGAAGTCTGCGGTTTCTCAAAACAAGACACTACGCCAACCAGGATTGGAATGCCCTGTCCAAACTGTGGCGGCCATGACCGCTACGAGTTTAAGAGTGCTACTGACGGCTATCACATGTGTCGCGGCTGTGGTGCTGGTGATGGAATTAACATGATCAGGAAGATTCATAGTTGTAGCTTCCCAGAGGCATTGAACCTGATAGCTCATTTTCTTGGAATTCATGAGCAAGAGGACTATAACCCTCAACACTTGAAGGGTTGTAATGGAAAAATTAATGCGCCCCAAGCAGGTGGTGAGAGAGTTGTCCCTGCACCAAAAGACCCGAAAGTGGCTGCTCAAGAAGCTCGGGAGATCTTTTTATCTGCAACAGATGCCGACCCTGCATTCCCATACTTTGTTAATAAGCAGGTTGGGGTGTATGGAGTCCGGCAGCAGAACAACTTCATTCTAGTCCCCCTGAGGGATATCAGCGGTAATATCACGAGCCTTCAATACATCTACCCCAATGGTAAAAAGTACTTCCATAAAGGCGGAACCATAAAAGGTTGCTTTCACCTGATTGGTGATGTCGGCAATACAATCTATATTGTCGAAGGCTACGCCACCGCTGTCAGTGCCTACCAGTTTGACCGAGAAACTGTAGCTGTTGCTGTAGCCTTTACCGCTGGAAACCTGAAACCGGTTGCTATTGAACTGCGAAAAAAATATCCCACCACCAACCTTATCTTTCTAGCTGACAATGACCGGTTCACTCCCGGTAATCCCGGGCTTACCAAAGCTCGTGAAGCTGCTGATGCTGTTGATGGCGAAGTTAGATGCCCCAAATTCAAGGAAGGCGAACCTGGTACTGATTACAACGACTGGATTAACAACCGGTTTCAAGGGGAGAAAGCATGGGCTTAAAAGACTCCCCAAAAATCAAACACCTTGGCCATGGCTACTACATTGAGGCTGGTTATTTGTATTACCAGCCTGAGCCGAAAGGCAAATCGGATGATGAGCCTGCCCCTATTAAAATTTCATCAGAGATAGAAGTCATTGCACGTACCCGAGATCTGGATGGCCGACAGCATGGTCGGCTACTCAGATTTCACGATGCTGACCATGTAGAAAAGACTGTACCAGTAGCCTGCGCATCGCTTCAAACCGATGGTGCAGAAGTGCGGCAATATCTGGCTGACCTAGGGCTGGAGATCATGCCTTACAAAGCAGCCAGGGACAAACTTAACCAGTACATTGTCATGAGCAACCCCGATAATACGGCCCTCTGTGTAGATAAGCTGGGTTGGTACAGTAATTTCGGTACTTATATTCTGCCAGGGAAAACCATTGGTTCATCTGGCAAGGAACGTATCGTATATCAGCCAAGTATTCTCGGTGTCAGTAGCTCTGTTAAAGAAAAAGGTAATCTTAAAGAGTGGCAGCAATTATCTGCCTTATGCTCCGGAAACAGCCGTTTGTTAATGGCAGCCTCTACAGCCTTTGCAGCCCCTCTGGTTGAACTAACTGGGGCAGAAAGTGGGGGGTTCAATTTCGTTGGTGGCAGCAGTACCGGTAAAACCACCAGCCTATACATTGCCGCCAGTGTTTGTGGTGAGCCTGCCTATGTTAATCGCTGGAGGGCCACAGGAAATGGACTGGAGGCCATGGCTGCAGCTCACAATAATGCCCTTTTGATCCTTGATGAGCTTGCCCAGGTATCACCAAGAGAAGCCGGTGAAATTGCCTACATGCTGGCCAATGGTTCTGGCAAGGCCAGAGCATCCATAACTGGCGGGAGCCGCCCAGTTACACGCTGGAGCCTGATATTCCTAAGCGCCGGAGAGATATCTCTGGCACAGCACATGGAAGAAGGAGGCAAAAAGGCCAGAGCCGGTCAAGAAGTAAGAATGGTCGATATTCCTGCAGAAAGCGGCTCTGGTATGGGCATGTTTGAGGAGCTTCATGGCGTAGATACTCCCGCACAGTTCGCAGAGATGATTCGTGACAAGACCTCCGGCGCTTACGGTTCAGCTATTGTACAGTTTCTGACTCACCTGACTGAACATATTGCTAAAGACAAAATGGGACTACTGGATACTATAAGAGACACTGTCAGTGCTTTTATTCAGCAGGTAGTTCCCAAAAATGCTGACGGACAAGTCCGGCGTGTCGCTGCACGCTTTGGGCTGATAGCAGCGGCAGGCGAACTTGCAAGCAATGCTGGTATCACTGGCTGGAATGAAGGTGAGGCCATGCATGGTGTCACTGCCTGTTTTAAAGCGTGGCTTGAGCAGCGTGGAGGGATCGGGTCTCAAGAGGAGCGTGTAATCCTTGAGCAAGTACGCCACTTCTTTCAGTCTCACGGCGATAGTCGTTTTAGTGAAATCAGTAGCTCCGGGGATGATGCATACACCATTCCTGTCAACCGGGCCGGGTTTCGAAAAAAACAAAACGGTGAAACGGTTTATCTTGTTTTTTCTGAGGTGTTCAAGTCTGAAATAGCTAAGGGATACACCCCAAAAAACGTCGCAAAAACATGCATCAATGCCGACTACCTTCTACCCAGTAGCGATGGTAAGAGCAGCACCCCCATGAGCTTGCCCGGTATTAAAAAAAGAACCCGTGTTTATATATTCACCTCGACAGTTCTGGGGAGCGAGTAATGTTTAATCTAAAAAAATATCGACATACTCTGCTCGACAGTGTTCAAGGTGTAATTAGTGTTCAAACTGGCCCTGCGGAGTGCCATCATCCAGAAACGACAGCCAAATCAGCGAACACCGACCCTCAGCCAGAAGTGTGTTTCAGTGTAACTACAACACCCCAAACGGCCACAGACACACCTCGGAACACTTTTTCAAGTATCCAGGGTGTCAACGGTGATTCCTCTAAAACGCTGGTGCCTGAGGCTTCAGGCATAGGTGAACACGCAGAACACCAACAACACCGTTTAAAAGGGGGTGGCCATAATACATTAGCAAGACTGGAAAATGCTCTGGCATATCTCAGCCTGCAACTGAATATAACCAATGACATACTCACTGAGAAGTACTTTACAGAGGATGATATCAACGATATCAGTCACGGGATGTACGACAATCAGCTCGATAGTCTGGCGGAGCTGATCCGCTCAGATGGCTGTTTTCCTTTCACAACTGATGATTGATAAACAATCAAAGTTATTCAAGCCGGAGGATTCGTCATGGCTAGAGGCGGAGCGAGACCAGGAGCAGGTCGTCCAAAGGGCAGTGTTAATAATAAGCATACTGAATTGAGAGAGTTGCTGTTATCTCATGCCGAGCCCATGCTGTTAAAGCTCATCATGATGGCTAAAGAGGGCGACCTGCAGGCATTAAAGCTGTGCATTGATAAAATCCTGCCATCAATGAAGCCTGTTGACCCACCTGTTCAGGTTGCTGTAAACGATAACGACAGCCTGACTCAAAAAGCAAATGCAATTCTGGTGACGGCGATGGCTGGCGACCTGTCCACCGCAGATGCCAATCAATTACTATCAGGCATCACCACACTTGCCAGAATTATTGAGTTTGATGAGATGGACAATCGGCTCACAGAGCTGGAGAAATTGGCCAATATGACTGCCAGTAAGACCAGCTAAATGACCATATTACAGAATTTGAAGAGGGGCTGATTACAGCCTGTATTTTCGAAAGAAAATGCTCAGAAAAAAATACGCCCCCTTTGATCATTAAGCAGAGGACGCTAAATGAAATCACTGAATGCTCGACTACAAAAACTTTCCAAAGACCATGGCAGCCTTGACGAGATGATTGAGCTACATAGACAGGCACTGGAGTGGCTTGAAAATGCAGACCCGGACATTGAAGAATTCAGGTCTGTGAGTTTCAAAGAAGCTGAAGCCTCTTTCTACGAGTTCTGGGAGGAGTGGCAAGAAGTGGGCCTGCGCATGCCATCAAGACTTTGGGGACCAAATGTAAGTGACATGATGGACCTTGTGTCGGCTAGAGAATTTGGTCCTGAGAACAGCCCCGCATCATACATCAAACGCTAGCAGCTAACTGAAAGGACTCTTATAGGACAAGCAAGATTTTTTGGCTGCTAGTCAGTAAACTTACGAAGCCTACTCAGACAGCGGATTCAGCAGTGATAGACAGAGAAAATATTTTCCAGCCTACCGACCAAGTGGTTGATATAGCACAATGGCCAGTCCATGAAGATTATGAAGTATTTCCTGTTGGCGCTAGAGATAAGAGCTTGAGAGTTTGTCCTCCTGAGTCGCCCTATGGGTTCTGTTTACCAAATCACAGATACCTTTTCAAAGAGGCTATCAAAAGTGCCAAAGACCCCAGGTTGGCTCGACACCCCGATCAGTACTGGGCAGAAATTATCGCTTTTAAAATTGGTCGGCTAATGAAACTACCTATCCCTCCCGCTTTTGTTGCTATTAACTCAGAGACAGGAGAGCCGGGTTCTATTATAGAGTGGTTTATGGGGTATGAGGCCGAACCAGAAGAGCGGTTTACTCCAGGAGGGGACCATATGCAGTCATTAATTGAAGGCTATGACCGGGAAAAAGGCCGACTACATAACCTAGAAACGATCATTAAGTTTTCAAGAGCTCTCTCTCAGAAAAAGCTACTCAATCATAGCTGGCAGGAATACTGGGGATTATGCCTTTGCTTCGATGCATTAATCGGAAATACAGACAGGCACCAGGAAAACTGGGGGGTAATTTGGAACGATAAAGATAACTCGGTTCGATTGACTCCATTTTTTGACAATGGGACAAGCCTTGGACATGAGCTATTTTCGAAAAGAATCAATCAGCATATGTCAGATGATAATAGCTTGAGATCTTATATTGCGAAGGGGTGTCATCATATGAAATGGGGAATTGACTCTGATGGCCGATTACCCCTAATAGATGGAGTCGGCAGCTTTTGTGTAAAATACCCAGCAATTACCCAACTACTGATTGACAGGCTTAGCTGGGAAGAGGAAGCTCTAAATAAGATACTTAGCGAATTGACTGCCTTTGAGATACAATCGCCGCTGACTGTAGAAAGAGCAGATTTTATTTACAAGCTGACAACATATAGAAAGCTTGCTCTGCTCGAAAAATTGGAGAAAGTCGCAAATGAGGTATATTGAGCACTTAATTGAGCCAGATCGCTTACTTTTATCTTGGCAAGCACAGGAAAGTAAAAACCGCTCTCGCTATGTGGTAGGCGAGCTGGTGCGTAAAAATGGCAATATTACCCTCAACTACTTCAAGGATTCTAAGGATTTCGCAGACGCTCGCCAGCATGGATTCTCTGGTCATCCAGCATTTCAAATTCGTGAAAATGTTGATATTTATGATGACCAAGTGTTGGAAGCATTTACCAGAAGAATTCCTCCTCGTAGTCGTAGTGACTTCTACCGTTACATGGAGCTTAGAGGGCTAAATCCTGATCACGAGATCAGTGATTTTGCACTATTAGGGTATGTTGGTGCTCGTTTGCCAGATGATGGTTTTGAATTGGTTCACCCATTTGATACTGCAAAGGGGCCATTTGAGTTCATTACTGAAATTGCAGGCTTTCGCCATGAGTCGAAAGTTAGTGTTGAGGATATAGCGCTAAATTCCAGCGTTGAGTTTAACCCCGAGCCAGATAATAGTTTTGATCCTAATGCTATTCGGATCGAATTAAATGGCACAAAGCTTGGGTATGTTGATCGTGGTCGCCTTGATTTATTTCATCGCCACTTGAAAGCTGGTCACTCCGTCAAAGGAGAGATTGCGCGTAAGAATGGCACACCAGAACGACCACTAATTTATATTTATACAAAGGTTACTCCTGCCACTCATTAAATACACATGCCTGAGCACGAAAAATACATGCTCAGGCACTTATTAAATGATTACCCACCACAAAACTGCCGTTCACAAGGAACCCCATCGCCGTCACTGTCCATTTTGGTATTTGGGCAGTTGTTCAGGTAAAAAAGGGCTTCTTCACATGACCGCATTTGAGAACAGTATTGCTTCCCACTGCAGCTATAACCGGATGACAAGGTGCTGATTGCACTTCTGGTGGTCTCTGTCAGGCTCAAACCCTGGTCAGGTTCGGGTTCGGATGTCGAGCCAAAATAATCACTGGAAACAATGGTCAGAGAGCCCTTAACAGGCTCAACCGTTTCACATACAGTGCCTGCGGGCACCGTACCGTAAATGACCTCACCTTCTTTGGTAATACATTTGGTCATGCCACCAGTGGAGCTGTTGGCAGAGCCACTGACTGATGCACTTTCCAGAAAAGGTAAACCATCTTGCTGGTAATGCTGATACCCGGACCATCCCAAGACAGCAAGAACGATCATAGCGACAAGTTTCTTCATGGCCTGCTAACCACTTCCCCCAATTTTTCGATAAACATTGAAGAGGTAGCCTCACCTCTTCAGCAACTCAAAGGCTAACCTTTTCAGGCTTTCAGCCAGTGCAGGATTTGAAAGGTACTGCATCATCATTTCCTGATGAGCCTCATCACAATCCATAACCGCATCATCAAACGCCTTTGGAAAGTCGCCCAACAGCGCCTGCTCTGCCGTATTATTTCTTACCTGCGTCATTACCTCCGTATTCTCAGCGACCTTACTTGTCGTTGTGTGAAGAAAATTAATCATGTCCCCATCAGTCAGGTTGTCGGTAATAAACAGCTCATTCAGCCGCGCCACAATCTGTGACATGAACTCTTCTTTTTTATCCTTCGCTTTGGCGGAGCCCACATCGCTGCCCGGCTCCAACTTATACTCCGGACTGTCTTCCTGCAGTTTGATGTCCTGCTGGCGGATTTTGGACAGACGATAGTGGCTCATTACCACGTTATCCAGATCAATGTCGTCTTCTTCATCCCGCTTCTCTCTTAACAGTGGTCGCAGGTAACGGGCGTAGAGGCTGAGCTTTTCCAGCTCCTTGTCGTCGTAGTCCACAATCTGGGACATAAACTCGTAGAAGCGGGTAAAGCTGCCCAGGTCCTTCTTGAAGATTTCCAGTGCATCCTTTTCTTTCTTGCAGTCCTTGAAGCTGTTCTCAGCGTTTGCCATCAGCACCGCATCTTTGGTTTTTTTGGTGCGTTCGAACATATCTTTTGCCAGAAGATAAGCGTCAATGGCTGAACTGTACCGCTTCTGCCAACGCTCTACCGCAGGCTTGCAAATGTTACTGATGGCCGCATTACTTTTACTTTTCATCAGAAAGGCATCGCAGAACTGTTCCACTTCGTTCCAGGTAAAAATGCCACTGGCACGGAGTTTCTCATACAGCTCAAAGATCTTTTCAGGGTTGGAGACATCTGCCAGCTCAGCGGTCTGGTAGTAAGGCTGGAATGCCTCAAGAATGGCTTCCGGCTCGTTCACAAAGTCCAGTACAAAGGTGCCGGTCACTTCCTTACCGGGATAGGTGCGGTTCAGGCGCGACAGGGTTTGTACACATTCCACCCCGCCTAACGGTTTGTCCACATACATGGCGCAGAGCTTGGGCTGGTCGAAACCGGTCTGGAATTTATTGGCCACTAGCATAATCTGGTAATCATCGGTGTCGAAGGCTTTGCGCATATCCCGGCCTTTCAATGCCGGGTTCATGTTCTTTTCGGTGAATTTCTGGTCCAGCAGCGCAAGACTGTCCGGATCGTTCTTGTTGAACTCCACCTCACCGGAGAAGGCAATCATTACTGCTATGCTGCTCTTCTGTTCCGTCAGGTATTTATCAAACGCCAGCTTGTAACGCACCGCTTCTTTACGGGAGCTTGTGACCACCATCGCCTTCGCCTGACCACCCAGCAGCCCCATCACATTGTCTTTGAAGTGTTCGACAATCACCTTCACTTTCTGGGCAATGTTGTACTCATGGAGCCGCACCCACTGGCCCAGTTTCACCTTGGCCTTTTTGCTGTCCACCTCTTCATCGACGGCTTCAATCTTCTGGGCCAGCTGATACGCCACCTGGTAGTTGGTGTAGTTCTTCAGCACATCGAGAATAAAGCCTTCTTCAATGGCCTGGCGCATGGAGTACACATGAAAGGCTTCGGGCAGATTCTTTTCTGAAGCTGGTTGTTTCGGGTCAGGTAGTCGACCAAACAGTTCCAGCGTCTTCGCCTTGGGGGTTGCGGTGAAGGCGTAGTAATTCAGGTTGCTGCTGCCTTTGCGAGCGGCTATCGTGGCATCAAGGATATCTTCCGAGGACACTGGCTTATCTTCATCAGCCGCTTCTGAAGCATCCAGCATCAACACTTCTTTCAACTGTCGTGCGGTAGAACCAGTCTGAGAAGAATGCGCCTCATCGGCAATCACGCCGTAACAGCGTTCCTTCAGACTGGTGCTGTTCTCAATGGCGGCCAGCACATGGGGGAAGGTCTGAATGGTAACAATGATAATCGGCTGGGCGTTTTCCAGTGCAGCTGCCAGCTTCTCAGATTTGGAACCGTCGCCTTCCTTATTATTGATCCGGCCCACCACACCATCGGCGTGCTCAAACTGGTAGATGGTGTCCTGCAACTGGTCGTCCAGCACCGTGCGGTCGGTCACCACGATAATGGAATGGAACGTCTTGTTGCCATCGTTATCGTACAGGGTGGAAAGCTGGTGCGCGGTCCAGGCGATGGAGTTGGACTTGCCGGAACCGGCACTGTGCTGCACCAGATACTTGTTGCTGGTGCCTTCACGTTTGGCAGCATCCACCAGCCGGTTGACCACATCCCACTGATGATAACGGGGGAAGATCAGGGTTTCCTTTTTCGACTTACGACCTTCCCAGTCTTCTTTTTCTTCAATCTGTAAATGCACAAACCGCCCGATAATGTTCAGCAGGTTATCGGGTGTCAGCACCTCGTTCCACAAGTAGTCTGTAGCATAACGGTTGGCATCTTCCGGCACATCGTTACCGGCACCACCTTCCGCCGTTCCTTTGTTAAACGGCAGAAAGTAGGTATCACTGCCCGCCAGCTTGGTCGCCATATAGACTTCATACTGGCTGACTGCAAAATGCACCAGCGCACCCCGCTTGAAAGTAAGCAGCGGTTCCGGCTTTTTGGTTGCCGGGTCTTTCGGCAGTCGAGTGGTTTTGTACTGGCGAATGGCGTTATCGACGGACTGTTTAAACTCAGACTTCAGCTCCAGCGTAGACACCGGCAGACCATTCACAAACAGCACCAGGTCAATACGCCAGGCTTTCGCCTTCTTACCGGTAGCAGCAAGATGCTCTGCCGTGGCATAAGGGCTGTAGACCAGCTCCGGCACAAGTCGACAACGGTTCTGTTGATATCGAGCCAGTGTCTCCGGGTTCAGCGAATGCTCCGGCATAAACTGACACAGCGAGAAACGGGCATTGCGAATCTTCAGCCCGTGTCGCAACACGCCCAGCGTACCGTAACTGCGAAGGTCTTTATCAATGGCGTTGGGATCAGCCTTTTTTAACTGGGTCACCAAGTGGCTGATAAAATGCTGCTCTGAATCGGTGGGGAACACCTTGCAGAACTTGGCCCATTCCTTCGGCTGGGTCTCCTGCACAAAGCCCAGCACATCGCTGGTGTATAGGGCGGTTTCCCGGTCGTACTGATATCCCGAACCTAGTTGCCAGCCATTGGCCTGCATTTGGGTGATGATATCGTTCTGGAAGATGGATTCTACGCTAGCATCCGTGCTCATTAGATGACCTCTACTGCTTGTTCTTTTTGTTTTGGTGCGACCCAATTACGGACATCAATCTTGCCGGTAACGGCTGCAGAAATCAGGGCTGTGCGGCGTTCTTGGAGGTATCCAATTTGTAATTCCGCTTCTGTGATAATCCCGTCATATTGGAACTCCAGCGTCTCAATATTGGAAACAATATCATTCTGCTCTGACGGAGGAGGAAAAGGCATTAAGATCTGTCCAAGCTCTTCAAAGTAAAGCCTAAGCCTCATTTCCATAATGCCTCGTGACCAACGTTTGAACTCGCTTTGCGTTTGTTTTGTTCTGAACAAATAATGGAAAAACTTTGGGTTTAAGTCTCGTCGTTTACGTAAAATATCGTACGCGGGGCTTGTTACCCCATCAAAGTCTGAATATCCCACAGCGCCCATCCAAGCCAGCAGCTTGTTCACAACCAAATCACCTTGCTTCACTATCCAATAACCATCGGTGGTTGATGCTTTGTTGCCTTTTTGTTCTAGTGACTTTCTTGGACGAACGCCGATATCCGTATAAACGGATAGTAACTCCATATCATTATTAACAGGTGCAGGATGGCACTCTAGGCTGAAGAATCGCTTTGTTTTTATTACTTCCCAATGCGCCGGTACTTCCCCCAGCCACTCCACACCGGAATCCTTCATCGGTGCACCGGGGTTCAAACCTTTGGTGACGGCATGACTGATCACCGCCTGTCGTTTTTCTTTCAACAGCCGGATAAGGGATTGCTGCTCTTCGATCAGGGTGTCGATTTTGGCGGTTTCATGGTCGAGGAAGTTGGCGATTTGTCTACGCTCCATCTCTCGTTCCGGCACTCCAAAGGAATAGTTCCCCAGATGCTCCTGAGTCATGCTGGGCAAGGCTGTATTCGTTGAATAACGGTCAAACTGGATTGTCAGTGCGAGATAATGAAGATATTTAGCAGGAACATCCTTGTTGATCTCGGTGTAGTACATCGTATCAACAGTCCAAAACGGCTCATTAATGTATAGAGGCTTATCAATAGTCCCTTTGCGACCAAGCAGTACGGACTCTTTGTCATACATAAACTTCGTGGCATAGGTGAACTTACCACCAGAACCCATAACAGGATATCCGCTAGTAGCTTCTACTGTTTTATAATCTTGCCCATTTTTAATCTGAGCTAGGTGCTTCAGCCTGGCAACCTTCCAATGTGTTGGAATATCTCCCAACCACTCAACCCCAGAACCCTTATACTCCGGATACGCCCTGTACTTGCTACCACTAACTACCTGGTTCACAACTCACCTCCCAGTTCCTGCTCAATTTCTTCCACACTGGGCAGTTGCGATTGCAGGTTTTCCGGCAACGATTGCGTCAGTTGATATTCCGACACACCAATCGGCTTCTGGATGTCGCTAAGGGCGTACTCCGCCACCAGCTTATCTTTGTTTTTGCACAGCAAAATACCAATGGTGGGCGCATCACCTTCTTTACGCAGTTGCTCATCCACCGCCTTGATATAAAAATTCAGTTTGCCCGCATGTTCGGGTTCAAACTCTCCCGCCTTCAGTTCAATCACCACATAACAGTGCAGACGGGCATGGTAGAACAGCAGATCAATGTAAAAATCCCGTGTACCCACTTGCAGTTTGACCTGCTTGCCCATGTACGCAAAACCGGCACCCAGCTCCAGCAGAAACTGGGTAATATGCTTTATCAGCCCCTGTTCCAGCTCTTTCTCGTTGTAGCTTTTGGTGAGGGTGAGGAAGTCAAACACGTAAGGGTCTTTCAGGGTTTGCTGCGCCAGGTCGGACTGTACCGCTGGCAGAGTGGCACTAAAATTACTGAGCGCGGTTCCTTCCCGCTGCCACAGGCCACTGTCGATCTGGTGAATCAGTACATTACGGCTCCAGCCATGCTCGATGGTGCTGCGAATGTAATACTGCGCCTCATCCACCGATTGGCATTTGCTGATGATCTGTAAATTGTGTCCCCAGGGCACTTGAGCTAATTGGGCAACAGCCTGTTGCCCAATTGCCTGATCCCGTGAGTAAAACAGGAACCACTGCCGAATGTATTTAAGGTTGCGTTCAGAAAAGCCTTTGATGTCGGGGAATGCTTTCATCAGGTCTTTGCTGAGCTGTTTTAAAAAACCATCGCCCCAGTTAGCCGTAGACTGCCGCTGAACAATATCGGCCCCCAGTTCCCAGTAGAACGTCAACAGGGTGGTGTTTACTTGAACGGCGGCCTTGATTTGGGTTTGCTGCACCTTTTGTTTGAGGTCTTTTAACCACCGCTTGTAGTCACTGTTGTGATTTAGGCCGAGGCTGGTGCTGTTATTCGCTTTGCTCATGAATGCACCTCCGCCAGCAGGCCCATAATCCGCTTACTGACCGCATCCAGATCGGCATCAATGGCTTCCAGCGAGCGTGGCGGCTGGTACTGGTAGAAGTGCCGGTTAAAGGGGATTTCATAACCGACAATACCGATCTCGCCGTCTTTGTCGTCGCACTTGTCGGCGTTGATCCAGGCATCGGATACATGGGGCGCTACTTCGCGGTTGAAGTAGGTTTCGATCAGTGTGGTGGTGCTGACCGATGGGTTGAGAGGGACGTTTTCGTTATCCCGCAGGTCGCCATCGGACTGGAATTCGACCACTTTGCCCTTGTACATGAATGCGCCGTACAGTGGTTGTGCTTCTTCCTTTAGTACCTTTTTAACAACGGGTTCGGCCTCTGGATTTTTGCGGGTAATGGCATCGAGGAACTGCTTTTTCTCTTTGGCATCCAGTGTCGTACCGGTTTGCTTCAGTGCTGCTTTCAGGCTTACCTCAAAGGTGTTGAAGTCATTGCTCTGTTCGCTGCTGATTGCATCCTGCAAGGTTTTGGCTTTGTTCATCAACGTGATCTGGAACTGCCAGAGCTTGCTATCGAGCAGTTCTTTGATCTGCTTTTCTTTCAGCTCTTTGAAATCGGCTTTGATCTTGGTGCGAATAACCGTTTCGTTCTCTGACAGGTGCTGGTGGCAATCGTCACCGAATTCTTCGTGAATCCAGCGCATTACGGCATTAAATGGCTTGGGTGCAAAACGGAGACCTTCGATCGCTTCATCGGTGATCTGGGCTGACAGTCGCAGCGGGCGCTCAATGGTAATACGCCGGTAACCGAATTCGTGACTCTCAAAGATTTTGCTGGCAAAGGTTTTGGGTGCTTCAACCTTGGCGTTGGCCGACTGCCTGCCCCGGTTACTTTTCTGTTCAGCCGGTTTGCTCAGTACCTGCGGTTCAATGACCTCAAAGGCTCCAAAGCTGCGGGTGATGGTTTTAATGTCGTTGTCGCTCATCAGGTTGCGCTTGGAACCCAGGGACTTACGCATTTTGCCGCACAGGTTCACGCCGTTGATGAGTTGCACCTTGCCTTTACGGGTTGAATCCTTCTTGTTAGACAGCACCCAAACATAGGTGGCAATGCCGGTGTTGTAGAACATATCGGTAGGCAGGGCGACAATGGCTTCGAGCAGGTCGGCCTCAAGGATGTAACGGCGAATTTCGCTTTCACCGCTGCCTGCACCGCCGGTAAACAGGGGTGAGCCGTTGAGGATGATGCCGATTCTTCCACCGTTCTCTGTATTGTCCCTGAGCTTGCTGATCAGGTGCATCAAGAACAGCAGGGACCCGTCAGACACCCGAGGCAGGCCAGGGCCGAAACGACCGTCGAAGCCTTTGAAGGTGTGTTCGTCTTTGATCTCACCTTCGATCTTCTTCCAGTCCACACCGAATGGCGGATTGGAGAGCATGTAGTCGAACTGGTCGGCCACCAGTTGATCGTTAGACAGAGTGTTGCCCAGTTTAATACGGCTGACATCCTGACCCTTGATCAGCATATCCGCTTTACAGATGGCGTAGGACTCTGGGTTCAGCTCCTGGCCAAAGGCTCGCATCACCGCTTTCGGGTTCAGGCTGTGTACATACTCCATACCGGAGGACAGGAAGCCGCCGGTACCCGCTGTCGGGTCATAGATGGTGCGGATAATGCCTTCTTTGGTCAGGGCATCGTCGTCTTCCATAAACACCAGCGAGGTGGTGAGGCGCACGATGTCCCGTGGGGTAAAGTGCTCACCGGCGGTCTCGTTGGAGCCTTCCGCAAACCGGCGGATCAGTTCTTCAAACACCAGCCCCATATCGTGGTTGGAGATTTTGGCCGGGCTGAGATCGGTATTGGCGAACTTGCCCACCACTTTGTACAGCAGGTTAGCTTCGTTCAGGGTGCCGATGAATTCATCAAACCGGAAATGCTCAAAGATCTCCCGCGCATCTTTTGAGAAACACTGGATGTAGGTTTCCAGGTTGGACTTGATATCACCCTGACCCAGCTTCGACAGGTTCATGGGGGAGGTGTTGTAGAACGATAACCCACCGGTTGCCCGCAACAGCATTTTCTCCATACCGTCTTCCGGCAGGTTCATCACTTTCACTTTTTCATACTGCGCCAGCACATCGTTCTTACTGGATTCCAGCACACATTCCAGACGACGGAGCAGAGTAAAGGGCAAGATGATGCGTCCGTACTGGGACTGTTTAAAGTCTCCACGCAGCAAGTCGGCGACGGACCAGATGAAGGCAGCAAGGTTGTTATGAGACTGGGTATTGGGCATGGTCAGCACTTGGAATCAGAACGTGTAAGGCCGGGACAAAACGACAGGACAGGCTTAGTGCCATTATAAATGGTTGGCAGAGCCTCTAACCCGGCTACCGGAATTTATAAACCGGGGAAGTTTACCGCTAATCGGGAGTTGGATGTAGTCGGGTCGATGGATAAGCTGAGACTAAAGCACACCTTGATGGCTACAGCTCAAATGCCGGACATTAATCCATTTAGCGGAATCAGCGTTATCAAAAATGAAGACATCAATTTGTTAGAACAGAATGATTGGGAAAAAGTGTTAGAACCGTGTTAGAACGAGATTTTAGAGAAGGTTTTGAGAGGAAGGAAAATGACGTAACTCGTTGATTTTACTGGCGCACCCGAGAGGATTCGAACCTCTGACCTCTGCCTCCGGAGGGCAGCGCTCTATCCAGCTGAGCTACGGGTGCACATCCAGAGCAGCAGACAGCGACTCCAGCGGTGGGTAATAATACTGTTCCGCCCTTATACTGTCCATGATTTTTTACCTTACTGGTGCTTCAATTGCAAAACACTGACTTTATACATTTGCTACAGGAAAGTTTGTCCCAGCTTCAGCAAATGAAATGGCGGTGATCACTGATAAATCAAATAGTCTGTACAGTAATGCAATAGCAAAGCCAAAAGAATTACCGAAGCGAGCACCGTATAAACCCTGTTTTAGAAATACCAATTGATCTATAATCCCATTGCCTAAAATAATTCGGCTACACAGGCGAAAGCTTATAAGCGAGTCTTAAGCTACTCTCTCAGCTCATGCAGTATCAGCTCATGCAGCGCCTGAAACAAGATAGCCATTGATAGCCTTAGAAGAGGACAAGCGAGTGTCACGGGGAACTCATATGCGTGCTTTGATTCTGTTAGTCGGGGGACTATTCGCGTCGCTGGTCTTTGCCAAGCCGGCTGCAGACCTTGATCCAACTACTCGTGGTGAGATAAGCGAGCGTATTGCACCGGTAGGCTCCGTGTGCCTTGCTGGAGAAGAATGCGCCAGTGCTGCCGGCATTGCAGCAAGCACCAGCAGTGGTCCAAGAAGTGGTGACGCCATTTATGGCAAGTTCTGTGTGGCCTGTCACTCTTCAGGGCTGCTGGGTGCGCCAAAGAAGGATGACACTGCTGCCTGGCAGGCTGCCGAGAAGAAAGCAGGAGGCTTCAGCAGCCTACTGTCCAATGCTATTAATGGTATTCGCAGCATGCCTGCAAAAGGTACCTGCATGGATTGTTCGGACGAAGAGATCAGCGCCTCTATTGAGTATATGAGTGGCCTCAAGCCCTGACCTCTCAGGGCCGGACTTCTTCAAGATAGTTAGCTGCTGGCGGCCTCTGCTGCCAGCGGGCTGATAAACCCTTCTGGTTTTACCGCCAGAATCGAGCAGTAAATACTGTTCATAATGTTTTCAGCCGTGTTTCCGACCAGAATGCCTTCCTTATGGCGTCCTAGAGTGCCCATTACAATCACATCCACATTCAGTTCATTGGCCAGCTGTTGAATCTCAGTTGCAGGATTTCCCCTTAACAGGTGGATCGATACCGGTTGCTGTTCGTCATTCTCAGTAACCCCCACTTCCTGCATGATTTCCTGAAGTTTGTTGTGGTAACGCCTCTGGGTTATTTCCTGAAGTTCGTAAAGCTCTTCATCGGAAAGTGTTTTCAATGAGCGTTTCCCTAAAGGCACATTCCAGACGCTGACCAGGTGCAATGCTGCGTTCTCCTGGCTAGCCAGGTATACACCGTATTGCAGGAGCGTTCTGTTCAAGTCGTGGGCATCTGAGTCCGGATCACCTGCATCCATGGCAACCATGACTTTGCCATTGAAGTCTGCCAGCTGATCCCGATCTGACATCATCAAAATGGGAACCGGGCATTTTCTGAGCAAGGCCAGGTCATTGCCGGTTAGCTGCTTACGGGTCAGGGCCCCGCTGGCATCCGCCAGTTTGATCACCAGATCAATATGATACTCTTTGATCATTTTATGAATCGCCAGCCTTGGACGACCGGGAACAATCAGAGTCTCCGCTTCAATCCCCTGCTCCCAGGCCATGGCCTTTAGCCGCTCAAGTTCATCTTCCAACTGCTGACGAAGATGATCTTCCAGCCTTTTTTCCAGTGGGATGAATTGCAGGTGATGCAGGGTTTCCAGGCTATGGTCAAACAGGGCAATCAACAATGTGGCCCGATTATCCAAAGCCAGACGGAAAGCCTGTTGGAGCTCCATATCCGAGGTGTGTTGCCGGGTAACTGCCAGAAGGATTGAACGAAAAGCATGCATCAACTTAGTCTCAAACCGATAACAACCTTGTTCAGTATCGCAGGAATTAGTTTCTCTGCCCGAGATTCTGCGAATAAGGGCCGTGGAACTCTTGTAGAACATGGTTGCTGCTATATAATCGCGCTCCCAATTATCCCCTTGTCAAAGGTTTACGGCACGCTTATGAAAAAGTTGTTCATCGTCGCCGCACTGCTCTGTGCAGCCCAGCTCCAGGCCTCAGATAACACTTCAGACAAAAAAGCTGAGAAGCTCTATTTCTATAACTGGAGCGATTATATTGCTGAAGACACGATCAAGAATTTTTCACAGAAAACGGGCATCAACGTTGTTTATGACGTTTATGACAGCAACGAAGTTCTTGAAGGCAAATTACTCTCAGGACGAAGCGGTTTCGATCTGGTCTCTCCTTCCCATGACTTTTATAAAACGCAGATTCGGGCTGGCGTTTACGAACCACTGGATAAGTCCAAGCTCCCCAACCTGAAAAATCTGGATCCCGTCATTATGAAGGCGATCTCGGATAACTTTGATGAGGGCAATACCTACGGCATCCCTTATCTCTGGGGCACCACAGGTATTGGTTACAATAAGGCAGCGGTAGAAAAGGTTCTTGGCAAAGACGCGCCGGTTGACAGCTGGGCTCTGATTCTCGAACCTGAAAATATGAAGAAGCTGCAAAAGTGTGGCGTTGCATTTCTGGATGCCCCCAGCGAAGTTCTTCCTTCTGTCATGACCTATCTGGGTATTCCCGGTGACAGCCTGAAGATGGGGGATTATAAAAAAGCCGTCGAGCGGATGAAAGCCGTAGCGCCTTACATTACCTATTACAATTCAGTCCGTTCTCTTTCAGATCTGGCCAACGGTGATATCTGTGTTGCCCTGGGCTGGTCTGGCGACATGATGATGGCTCGTGACCGGGCAAAAGAAGCGAATAATGGTCTCGACATCCGCTATGTTGTGCCCAAAGAAGGGGCTCCCATGTGGTTTGATATGCTGGCCATTCCCAAGGATTCAAAGCATAAAGACGCCGCACATAAGATGCTGAACTACCTGATGGAGCCTGAGGTTATTGCAGATGTAACCAACTACGTCACTTATGGTAATCCTAACCCGGCATCAAAGGCATTCGTAGAGCCCGGTATTGCCAATGACCCAGGCGTTTTCCCATCAGAGGAAACCATGGAAAAGCTTTTTGTTTTCAAAGAGCTGCCAGGCAAACTGAAGCGCTATATCACCCGTGAGTGGTCTAGAATCAAGTCTGGAACCTGATATTTTTCAACGAGTTATCAGAAGGGACTTCCCTTCTGATACTGCTCTCAACGTTCCGTTGGTCAAATATTACTAAAAAACCCTTCCTCATACTGTCCAATACGCCATACTTTAATAGGATAGGAACTACTTTCAATATCGGCTTGGACATGGACAGCAGAATAAGCTCCCTTAGTATCCTCATTTTAGAAGATCACCCTTTCCAGCGTATGGTGGCAGAGCAGACAGTGTCTGGCCTTAACGTAGGAAGGTTACTTACTGCAGAGGGCAGTGAGCAGGCATTGAAGTTCCTGAAAGATAGAGGCGCCGTGGATATTGTTATCTGCGACCTTGATATGCCAGGCATGGATGGCATCCAGTTCATCCGTCACCTGGCTGAGCAAAACCTCGCTCAAGGGGTCATAGTGCTCAGTGCCATGGATGCAGCACTGATCCGTACCGTCGAAGATATGGCAATGGCACATGGTCTTGTGGTGCTTGGTCATATGTCAAAACCAATGTCACGCAACCGCCTCAGAGAGCTGCTTGAGCTCTACTTTGTCGAACAGACCGCCAACATCGCTCAACCAGCAATACCCAAAGAGCTAACGTTTGATGAAGATGAGCTGGACAAAGCCATTAATGACGACCAGTTTGTCCTCTACTATCAGCCAAAAGTGCTACTGAAAAGTGGGCGGATGGTCTCCGTCGAAGCACTGGCCCGCTGGCACCACCCAGAGATCGGTGTAGTTAATCCGGTGCACTTTATCCCCATGATGGAAAGTTCTGGCCTGATTGCACCAATGACCATAAAAATGATTGATCTGGCACTTGACCAGGTTCGCCTCTGGTGTGAGCAGGGAAGAAATATTGCAGTAGGTGTTAATCTCTCCGCAGCCATCCTGAGCAATACCGATCTGCCAGATATGCTGATTCAAAAGACACGGGATCTGAACATCCCCCCAGAACTGTTAACCCTGGAAATTACTGAAAGCAGCCTGATTCAAAATGCAGCGCTCTCTCTGGAAACTCTGGCCCGGTTCAAACTACACGGCTTTTCACTCTCCATTGATGATTTTGGTACCGGCTATTCCAGTATGCAGCAGTTAAACCGAATCCCCTTCAGTGAATTGAAAATTGATCGCTCTTTTGTTTCCAATGCCTGCCATGACAAAACCCATAAGGCCATTGTTGAAGCCAATATCAGTCTTGCTCACAATCTGAATATGCAAACTGTTGCAGAAGGTGTTGAAACAGTCGAAGACTGGCAGTTACTTCACGAACTTAACTGTGACCTTGCACAGGGTTACTTCATAGCGAAACCCATGCCTGCAGAAGCGCTCTCTCAGTGGGAGCAGGAATGGTTAACGAGGCAACCCATCTCCCCGCCTAAACCCAACCTTTGATCACTGCATCCCTGCCATGATTCATCCCAGACACCTGCTCAAATAGCAGCCACATTTTGAAAATCATTTTTCATTGACCTGCTTCAGTATGTTCGGTACGTCATTAATGCATCATAAGCAGCACTAAGAATTTTAAACTGATCAAAGGTCAATGACGTCTATGTCTCGCACCATCAAGCTGTTGCTGATTGCAGCCTCATTTTTCTGCCTGTTCTTTCTTCCCGCTGACTTTATCCCCATTGCCAATATCACTATTGAGCAGCAGCGGGTTTTAGCTATTTTCCTGATGGCTACCCTGTTATGGGTGTCTGAAGCTGTCCCCGCGTACGCAACATCTTTGCTTATTCTGGGGTTACTCTCCATTACCGTTTCCAATACCAGCCCCTACTTCCTCAGAGAAGCATTAAGCCCGGAGGATATGCTGAATTACAAAGAGATTCTCAGCAGTCTGGCGGCGCCAGTGGTTGTCTTATTCCTTGGCGGATTCTTTATTGCGATTGCTGCAACCAAGTACAAGTTGGATATTAACTTGGCCAGAGTGCTGCTAAAGCCCATTGGCAGTGATTACAAGAAAGTAATGCTTGGCCTTATGGGGATTACCGCTTTCTTTTCCATGTTTATGAGCAATACAGCTACTACAGCCATGATGCTCACATTGCTGACCCCACTGCTGGCCAACGTAGACACCACAGATAATGGTGTGAAAGGCATCATTCTTGCCGTGCCTATCGCGGCAAATATTGGCGGTATTGGAACGCCAATTGGCACCCCACCAAACGCCATTGCTTTTCGTTATTTAACCGGAGAGCATGCCATTACTTTTGGCGAATGGATGCTGTTTGCCATTCCGATGGCGATTGCTTTGATCATGATTGCCTGGGTGCTACTCCGCAAACTATACCCAGGCAATATCAAAGAGCTTGCCGTTAAAATCGAATGTACTTTTGAAAGGTCGCCAAAAGCCTGGCTCGTTTATGCAACGACAGCGGCGACTGTACTTCTCTGGACAACCTCCAGCATTCACGGCGTAAACTCTTATACGGTCGCCTTACTCCCCGTTATTGTTTTCTCACTGTCTGGCATCATTGATACAAACGACATCAAAAAGATCAACTGGGATGTGCTCTGGCTGATTGCCGGTGGTATTGCCCTAGGTTATGCCCTTGAGAAAAGCGGCCTGGCTCGAGCCATTGTTCAGACCATTCCCTTTGATACCATGGGCACTTTTGTTGTTTTATTCCTCATGGCCGTTGTATCAATGGTGATGGCGACGTTTATGTCAAATACCGCTACAGCCAACCTGCTGATGCCCATTGCGGTTTCTGTCGCGACGGTTCTGAGCGGGTTGGAAAACTACGGAGGTATCAGCCTCATGGTGATCTGTGTCGCACTTTCCGCTTCAATGGGTATGTCACTACCAATCAGTACACCGCCCAATGCTTTGGCACATGCTACTGGGATGGTTGCCAGCAGAGACTTTATCAAAACCGGTAAGTTCATCAGTACCCTTGGCGTAGTACTGATCTTTTCAGTCATTACCCTACTGGGTGTAGCGGGTTACTTCTAATCAAAAGTCTGGCTATTTTTGACAGCCCCTATCATGGGGCTGTCATCCTATAGTCCTTTTCCACTTTAGCAATACGAATCCGGTAATCACTGAATAAGTGGTCTCTGCCATCTTGCTGACAAAGCATGTGGCTCATATCCTGTTTCCATTGATATATCGCTTCTTTACTCTCCCAGAAGGAAAGACTGCAAACTTTTCCTTCATTAGTCAGGCTGCCAAAACGCTCTGCTGATATAAAACCCGAATAGTTGGCAAGTTTTTCCCGCATCTTTGCACCCAGCGCCAAGTAACTATCCTGGCAACCGGGTTTTATTTCCACTTCAAAGATCACCGCATACATGAATGATACTCCCCCTTAAAAGAAGCCCATCCAGGTCATCAGCATCAGTACCGCAAAGATCAATAGAACCCCCAATGGGCTCAGAATCTGAGCTGTTTTGATAAAGTCTTTGGTATCAACTAAACCTGTCGCATGGGCCAGAGCATTTGGAGGGGTGCTGATTGGCAATCCCATACCCAGTGAAGATGCCAGGGCAACTGCGGTTCCAATAACCACAAGTCCACCCATTTCCTCAATACTGGCCACAGATGTAGACATGGAGATAGCAATAGGCATCAACAGGTTGGCTGTTGCCGTATGGGACATAAAGGTCGCCATGACCATACACAGTATACTGATGCCCAGGATAATGCTGACGGCTCCAAACTCCTCAAAAGGCACCATACTGACAATAAGCTCTGCCAAACCGGAAGAAGCAAGTGCAGTACCAATCGCGATACCACCGGCCAGTAACCAGAGAACGTCCCAGCTGATATGTTTCAGATCGTGCTTATCCACAATACCGCAGAGGCTGAATACGGCTACCGGAATAATGGCAACTGCATAAGCGTTAATGCCATGAACACTGGAGAACATCCATAACAGGATAGTCAACGCCATGGTGATATAGACAATATAAGGCTTTAAGCCCTTCTCAAAACGACCATCAATCTGAACATCCAGATCACCACCGCTGGATGGATACATTTTCTGCAGTAACCACCAACTGAATGCAATCATAATGACGGTAATCGGTACTGCAAACAGCATCCAGCCACCAAACGACAATGCATGTTCACCGACAAAGTAACGGAAAGCGATAGCATTGGGCGGCGTACCAATAGGAGTCCCCATCCCCCCAAGGTTAGCTGCGATGGGAATACTCAGAACCATAGCGCGACAGCCGGGATCCTGACTATCCATTCTGGCAACCAGTGGCGTCATAATGGTTAACATCATGACACTGGTTGCAGTATTGCTCATAAACATGGAGAAGATGGCTGTGATGATCATCACACCAAGCATCACTATTTCATACTTTTGACCAAATGGTTTTAACAAAACGCGGGCAAGGTTAATGTCCACTTTGTACTTGGCACAAGCCAGGGCAATAAAGAATCCCCCCAGGAAAAGCACAATCACCGGTGACGCTAAACTATTAAATATGGTCGTATAGGCCAGCATATCCTCTCCCAGGCCATCCCTGAGAGGAAAAGGAGCACTGTTTGACGCTGTCAGCACCAGTAGCATGATGATAAGCAGGGAAGTGGCAAAAGCTGGTACTGCATCACTGACCCACAACAAAGTAGCCAAAATAAAAATGGCCATTACCCGTTGCTGAAGGACTGAGAATACACCTTCAGGAAAGACCAGTTCAGGAAAGCAGAATAGCCCCAGAAATACCAACGCTATGGGGATAATCTTTTTTTGCGAAGTCATTTAAACATACCGTCATGAGCTAAGAAAATAGAGCGGCGTGTTCAAATATATGGAACGCTGTTACACATCAGATATAAACTGATTTTGTCGTTCTTTTAATAATTGGCTTTAGAAGGCAGTTGATTTATTCAGTGCAAAATGCAGTTTTTTCATCGCCGTAGCCAGAACACACCTTTGTTACTGAATAATCTTGCACAATGTCGTTGCTCGTTGCCCTGAGCCAAGTCATAAAGCAGTTTACTTTTCTCTTAGTCATTAAAAATAACGCTTTACAACCCAATTGAATTCATTAATCAACTCAATCTTCATGACCGTTAATTAGTTATTTTGAAAAGCAGTGTTATCTTTTAAATAAATACGGTATCCATTTTTACAAATACAAATTTATAAACAAACTTACCCAATCATCCATGATTCAATGATTACGTTGTTTACTTAAATGAAGAATTTTTGTCATCAGCTTCAGTCAGCAGAAGCTGATGACAAGCACAGTCTATTATACTCAACTCTCAGGACTGCCGGATGCCTTGATTAAAGACTTGGAGAGTTCTAATGCTGTATTGATACTCTCTATGGAAATACGCTCGTTTGTGCCATGAATGGAGCCCGTGAGTTCCATGTCCACACTGAATGGGTGAAACCGGTAAATATTCTCTGAAACAGGTGCGTAGTGAGGGCTGTCGGTGGTTGCTGTGAGCATGCCAGGTACGACGACCGTTTCCGGCAGAACTGCATTGATGGCCGATTTGACCTGCCTATAGCCAGGAGCATTCATATCCGCAATGGGAGGACTGGTTTTCCAGTCCTCAGCAGAAATATCAATGGATGAATCATCAATCATAGTTTCTACATCGTTGATCAGCTGTTCAACCGGTGTACCAGGTAATAGACGAAAGTTGACCTTTGCCTCTGCTTTTTGCGAAATCACATTCTCTTTGATGCCTGCATTAATCATGGTAACCGCTGTCGTAGTTCGAACCATCGACTGGCTTGTTTTATCTCCGGACATCACTGACAAAAGAATGGCCTGACTAAGCCACTGGTTTCTCATCATAAAACCTTGAATACCACCAATATGCTCACCCATTACTTTCAACATATCCGCCACAGGCTTAACCAGCTCTGCTTTGAATGGGTTTTCATGAAGCGTTGTCAGGGCCTTGCTTAAATTGACAATGGCATTGTTATTTACGGGCATGGAAGAGTGTCCACCATTCCCAGTCGCTTTAAAGGTTAATATGACATAATTTTTTTCAGCCAGTGCAATCATGGCAAGAGAGCTGTCTGGCAGCATTGGATGACCATTTACAACCAGCCCGCCTTCACCAACAACATATTCAAAATTGAAACCCTGATCTTTGAGATAAGCAGCAATATTAGCCGCCCCGTCACGACCGCCAATCTCTTCATCGTGACCAAAGGAAAATACCATGGTGCGCTCAGGAGCATAACCTTCGGCTAACAGAGGCTCTACCGCCTCAAGTGTTGAGATCACTGAAGCCTTATCATCTAGTGCACCACGACCCCACAAATATCCATCGGCTACACTTCCAGCAAACGGTGCATACTGCCAGTCATCCTCAGTTCCTGGTTCAATTGGTACAACATCGTAATGGGAATCAAACAGAACCGGTGAAAGACCTGAATTATTGCCCTGCCTGATGTATACAAGACTATAGTCAGCTATTATTTTTTTCTTTAGCTGACTGAGAACTCGTGGGTAGGTGGTTTCCAGAAACTGATGAAAGTTGAGAAAGACACCATAATCAATGGCATTGAGGTTCTGGTGGCTGATGGTCTGATAACGAATGGCCTTGGAGAGATTATCTACAGCTGGCCTGCAGTGAAATGAGCAGCAGGCTGGATAAGATGCGACGACAATACATCGAGCATTCCTTTTTTTATTTAAGTATCGTGCGACGAATAATATGCCAGTGGAATTCAGAGCTCAATGCATTGGGATCAGAGCAGTGCCTTTCTCTCCATTAAAGAATGATTAAAAAACAAAAAACCCCCGACAGCATTGCTATCGGGGGTTCGTATTTTGTGCCTGAAGATGACCTACTCTCACATGGGGAAGCCCCACACTACCATCGGCGATGCATCATTTCACTACTGAGTTCGGGATGGGATCAGGTGGTTCTAATGCTCTATGGTCTTCAGACTAAACTGGTATCTTCGAGCTTTACGCTCAGAGATTATAGAATTTGGTGCCTGGCGATGACCTACTCTCACATGGGGAAGCCCCACACTACCATCGGCGATCGGTCATTTCACTGCTGAGTTCGGGATGGGATCAGGTGGTTCTAACCTTCTATGGTCGCCAGGCTTAACTGGTTGAACTCAAAGCCTATCGGCTCTCAGTTCCGGAATCCTGTCTTAAGCTGCTTCTTGCTTCACACTCTTGCGTATGGCTGTGTATCTCTACACTCTAAATCGCTTTGGCGTTATATGGTCAAGCCGCACGAGTCATTAGTATTGGTTAGCTCAATGCCTCACAGCACTTACACACCCAACCTATCAACGTCATAGTCTTTAACGGCTCTTCAGGGGCATCTGGTGCCCAGGGAAGTCTCATCTTGAAGGGGGCTTCCCGCTTAGATGCTTTCAGCGGTTATCCCGTCCGAACATAGCTACCGGGCAATGCGTCTGGCGACACAACCCGAACACCAGTGGTCCGTCCACTCCGGTCCTCTCGTACTAGGAGCAGCTCTTCTCAAACTTCCAACGTCCACGGCAGATAGGGACCGAACTGTCTCACGACGTTCTAAACCCAGCTCGCGTACCACTTTAAATGGCGAACAGCCATACCCTTGGGACCGGCTTCAGCCCCAGGATGTGATGAGCCGACATCGAGGTGCCAAACACCGCCGTCGATGTGAACTCTTGGGCGGTATCAGCCTGTTATCCCCGGAGTACCTTTTATCCGTTGAGCGATGGCCCTTCCATTCAGAACCACCGGATCACTATGACCTACTTTCGTACCTGCTCGAGATGTACCTCTCGCAGTCAAGCTGGCTTGTGCCATTACACTAACCGTACGATGTCCGACCGTACTTAGCCAACCTTCGTGCTCCTCCGTTACTCTTTGGGAGGAGACCGCCCCAGTCAAACTACCCACCACACAATGTCCCCGATCCCGTTTCAGGACCTGGGTTAGAACCTCAATATTGCCAGGGTGGTATTTCAAGGATGGCTCCACGCAAACTGGCGTTCACGCTTCAAAGCCTCCCACCTATCCTACACAAGCAACATCAAGATCCACTGTGAAGCTGTAGTAAAGGTTCACGGGGTCTTTCCGTCTAGCCGCGGATACGCTGCATCTTAACAGCGATTTCAATTTCACTGAGTCTCGGGTGGAGACAGCGTGGCCATCGTTACGCCATTCGTGCAGGTCGGAACTTACCCGACAAGGAATTTCGCTACCTTAGGACCGTTATAGTTACGGCCGCCGTTTACCGGGGCTTCGATCAAGAGCTTCT
>NZ_JOJP01000001.1:1183824-1188824 GCF_000710775.1 Endozoicomonas elysicola | reverse complement strand
TAACCGGAATAGCTTTTGGCAATGTGAACCACAAAACGAAGGTGTGACATAACCAGCTGACGAGCCGCTTCAAGGTCATTATGAAAGAAGAGACGCTCAGCAAGACTTTTTTCCTGTTCGGCAGACAACACAGCAATGCTACTGACTGATGCGACATACGCATCAATATTACGACCAGGAACTAACATATCAATTGGTTGAAGACTGGTGCCCATAACTGACTCCGTCAAGATACCCTCTTATGTGGATTTGGACTCTATTAAAATAGTTGAAGTTCAAACTAATACTAATAATAACAACAATTAGCTTTATAATGGCTATCGACTTTACCGGATATTTTCTTACTTTACACGGACTTAATCAGGCACTAGAGCCTGAAAGTGCCGATAACAGCTGCTCATTGCCCCTAGAGCCCCGAAAAACATCCCAGAAATTAGCAATATGCCTAAAACTCCAAAACCGGGACCGGACAATACCATCTCACTATTGTACAGTCCGGCAATATTCATCACTTCATAACTCAAAACCATTAACAATGAAGAAACAATGACCTGGGCCAATATTGCACCTATTACGCCATACCAGATGCCCATATAAATGAAGGGCATGGCGATAAAGCCACGAGTCCCACCGACCATACTGATCACTTTAATTTCATCACGGCGGCTTTCAATATTGAGGCGGACAGTATTACTGATGACCAGAACGACCGTTAGCCCCAAAATCCCCCCCAGCATAATAGAGAAGCGTTCAAGCATGGTTAATATTGCCTGCAGCCTTTGCACCCACTGTCTATCCAGTCGAACTTCCTCCACCCCACTCATACTCTGAAAAGTGGCCACCGCATCATCCAGTTGCCGAAAGGAAACCCCACTGACAGGTATCAGCTGAATAACTCCGGGCAACGGATTAAACCCTAAAGAAGTAATAATATTCTGCAGTCCCGCCTTCTGCTGAAAGTCCTTTACCCCCTGCTCAGGCGATATATAAGCAACTTGTGCAATCAGCGGATGATCCCGATAGTCAACAATACGCTGATCAACTACTTTCTGACTGATCTCGTTATCAAGGTAAATCGAGATTCTCGGCTGCCCATCCCATGTAGAGCCCAACTGCTGAATATTGTTAACCAAAACAAAAAGCAGAACCGGCAGAGAAAAGGCCGCAGCAATCAACAGGCTATTCAGAAAACTGGCCAGTGGAGCCATCCGCAGCCGATGAAAGGCATCTTTACCTACCTGTCGATGAAGACTGGCCAGAGAATGGAGCGTTAGAGTTGCAGTTGTCTGCCGGTTAGCTCCTCTTTTATGTGCATCGTTTCCGGCTGCTTTTCCTGAAACAGCCTTGTCTTCTGAGAGGGTATGGCGGCGTCCATCACGCTGGCGCTCGCTATTTTTATTTAGCAAACTCACCGAACCTCCTGATCTGCAACCAACCTGCCATGATCAAGTGTCAAGATACGGTGTCGCATTCGAGCCACCAGAGCCAGGTCGTGACTGGCAATCAGCACGGTAACCCCAACCTGGTTAAAACTCTCAAAGAGCTTCATAATTTCAGTCGACAACTGCGGATCAAGATTACCGGTAGGCTCATCAGCAAGAATCAATGCTGGGCGATTAACCACTGCCCGAGCCAAACCAACCCGCTGTTGTTCACCACCAGACAGCGCAACAGGAAAGAGTTTTTCCTTGCTTAATAAGCCAACCATATCCAGTGCAGCACGAACCCGGCCAGCACAATCGCCAGGAGAATAACCGGCGATCAGGAGAGGTAAGGCGACATTATCAAAAACAGTGCGATCAAAAAGCAATTGATGATCCTGAAAAACCACACCAATATTTCTACGGAGATAGGGAATACGACTGTTCCTGAGAGTTCGCAGGTTATGACCTCCCACCCAGATCTGACCTGCACTGGAACGCTCAAGAAGCATGATCAGTTTCATCAGAGTGCTTTTTCCTGCACCAGAATGGCCAGTAAGAAACGCAATCTCTCCCCTGCTCAGGTGAAAACTGACCTGTTCAAGGCCAATATGCCCTCCCGGGTAGCGCTTACTGACACCGTCAAAACGAATCATCCAGCTGTCCTTACTTTACCCTCGGATGTTCTTTACTAGCCTGGATATTTAATTAAGGCTAAATACTCAATTTCATCGTTAGTTGATCAAGCAATTCAGTGGACAGCAACTACTGTCCACTGCCATTTAACTCAACCTTCCCTGGAAAATAGAGCTTTGACAAACTCATTAGCCGAGAATGGCCTCAGGTCATCAATCTGTTCACCCACACCCAAGAAGCGAATGGGCAGCTTCATCTGCTTGGACAGCGCAAAAATAACCCCACCTTTTGCAGTTCCATCCAGCTTGGTCAGTGCCATCCCGGTTAACTGCACCGTTTCATGGAACAGGCGAGCCTGACTCAATGCATTCTGGCCGGTACCAGCATCCAGTACCAGCAGCACTTCATGGGGCGCGCTGGGATCAAGTTTCCCAAGAACCCGCTTCACCTTTTTCAGCTCCTCCATCAAGTGATCCTTGTTATGGAGACGGCCTGCAGTGTCTGCAATCAGTACATCAACATTACGGGCTCTTGCCGCTTCGAAGGCATCAAAAATAACGGAAGCACTGTCAGCCCCGGTATGCTGGGCAATAACAGGAATTTCATTACGCTCGCCCCAAACCTGCAACTGTTCAACGGCAGCTGCACGGAAAGTGTCACCTGCAGCGAGCATAACCTTACGGCCTTCGGATTGCAGCTTGCGGGCCAGCTTGCCAATAGTGGTAGTCTTACCCACACCATTCACACCGACCACCAGAATCACGAATGGGGTATCCTGCTTCGGAATTACCAATGGCTGATCAGCAGGCTCAAGAATTTCTGCAAGCTCGGATTGCAGCGCAACCATCAGGGCATCCGCATCATCCAGCTCTTTGTACTTAACTTTCTGTGTCAGCTTTTCAATAATTTCAGTGGTAGCTTCAACCCCCACATCAGCAACCAGCAACTGAGTTTCCAGTTCATCCAAAAGATCATCATCAATCTCTTTTTTACCGATGAACAGTTCTGCAACGCCTTCGACCAGAACGTTACGGGTTTTGCTCAGTCCCTGTCGCATCCTGGCAAAGAAGCCGCCTTTTACTTCAGGCTTGCTCTCTAACGAAACAGGCGTGTTTTCGGGCTGTAATTCTGGCTCAGCGGCTTGAGGAGTTTCAGTAGTTACTGCTAAAACAGGGACTTCTTCATCAAAAGTTCCTGGTACTTTGTGAGCGGATTCACCCAGAGGCTCATGATGAACAGGCTTATCTTCAGGGTGCTCAGCAACCTCAGGCACAACGTCAATAACACCTGCTGAAGACTCAGAAGCCGACTCTGGAGTAACTTCGGGTGTTTCTACAGTGGATACAACGTCTTCTACTGCAGGCTCAGCCTTTGGCTCTACCTGTTCTTCAGAAACTTCGTTCTGGGTACGTCGACCCCAGGGCCAAAAACTGCGTTTGGCTTTTTTCTCATCGTCTTTGCGCGAACCGAACATAGACTACTTCGATAACCTTGGTGGGAGAGCCTGATGAGCGAGATGATCACATATCTGAAGCCAGTCCGGAGCGGTCTCCGTTATAAAGCTCATTAGAAGCAATAACAATCAATCATGCAGGCTATGAATAATCGCTTATCCTATCTTAATTCAGGCTGTCACGAAATGAACTTTATTTAGGAAAAAAGTCCAACTCTCATGAATCCGAATGAACCAATCCACAATAAAAGATTGCTGCTCTGGGCAACTGGAGGTCTGGCACTTATCTTTCTGGTCTATTTTATTTCGCCAGACCCGATTAGTCACACACACACGGCAGCTATAATGGAAGGTGGACCAGCTCGATTTAGTCGTACCACCCACCCAGTCAATGAGACGGTATCTCATGTGAGATCAGACTAGCAGACCGTTTACGCACACTGTGCAGATTTTCTCCGAACGACACCCATTACAGCAATGAGCTGTAATCAGAAAAAGGACCAATACGAATACAAACTTGTATACTCCAGCCATCGAGCTGCCAAAATAATAGATAATTTACTTTCCTGCCGAATACAGCCATGAGGGAATAAGTCGTTCTTATCAGACGCTATTCTCAGCAACCATGACTACTAAGAATATATTAATGTGTTTGTTAACGAACACCCAAGATACGCTGAAATAAATTAAGCTATTTTTAAAGCTCAAGTCTCACCTTAACAGCATAGGCGCGTGGTTTATCAGGGAGCCTTTTCATAGTCATCTTTGATATCATCAAGATTTTGTTCAAGACTAGTCACGTTACTTTCATGCTTCTTTGTTTTATCGTGCAATAATTGCACTGCTTTTTCTTCTGATGGTACTACTTCCAAGGTTTGACGAAGTACTGTTTGTTGATCCTTTGCGCTGGCAAAGGATCCCATAAAACTATTCAGTCCCTTCATCATTTCACTACGAAAATTCTGCCTGGCCTCTTCGACAGCCTTTTTGACGGCTATCTCTATTTCCCTTTCTACTTCTCTTCTAAGAGCTTTTTGTTCAGTTTCAATCTTTGTGAGTTTTGCTTCAGTTCGATCGAGTGTTGAGTTGATAGTTTTGATATCACGCTCCAGATTTTTTTTAACAGACCTGATATCTCCTCGTAATTCATCTGCAGTCTGGTCGATCCTGCTATTAACTCTGGACTCAGTTTTACCCATTTCGCCTTTAAGTTTACTGACGGCGGTTTTTCTTGCATCAGCTTCCGCCTCAATCTGCTCTTTAACCCGAGCTTCTTTCTGTCCAAGCTCACGTCTCAAGTTGCTGGTGTCAGCTATTCGCTCACCAGTTTCTGCATCAATCTGCTCAGTCACCCGAGCCTCTGCCTTATTCAGCTCACCTCTCAGGTTACTGGTGTCGGTTTTACGGGCGTCAGTTTCTGCATCAATCTGCCCAGTCACCCGAGCCTCTGCCTTATTCAGATCACCTCTCAGATTACTGGTGTCGGTTTT
>NZ_JOJP01000001.1:587399-1182616 GCF_000710775.1 Endozoicomonas elysicola | reverse complement strand
TCTGCCTTATTCAGATCGCTTCTGAGATTATTGGTATCGGTTTTGCGCGCATCGGTTTCAGCATCAATCTGCCCTGTAACTCGAGCCTCTGCCTTATTCAGATCGCTTCTGAGATTATTGGTATCGGTTTTGCGCGCATCGGTTTCAGCATCAATCTGCCCTGTAACTCGAGCCTCTGCCTTACTCAGATAACCTCTCAGGTTACTGGTGTCGGTTTTCCGTTCGTCGGTTTCAGCATTAATCTGACTTGTGACTCGAGCTTCAACCTGATTGAGCTCTTTCCTGATGCGGCTCGCATCAGTTTTGTGCTCTGCTATATCTTCATTTACCCCTGCTCGCTGACTACTTCCGGTGCCTTGATGCTCTTGTTGGAATTCTGGGGCATTCTGACTGTTTTCAGCAACAGAGCCATCGCTCTGATCAACGTTTGACGAATCCGTGTTTGTTAAATAGTTGTTGCCATCAGTCAGTTCAATTTTTCGCTGTTCAAAGGTTTTTGTATCAGAGGCTTCTAGTGGATCACTACTATCTTCGTGTCCCGTAGAGTAAGGTAATGCATCAACTTCTGTGATGACTCTTCCGTCCTTTACAGCTTCTTGTTCGATTTGATCAACTGGTGGTTCTTGAGTAACGGGTGATAATGGAATATGGCCACCTATTCTGCCATCACTCATAATAATGTTCCCTCAGGCTTAGAGTTATTTTTTACCGAATGATGAGCTGGAGACTGAAGACCAATTCTTATACAAGGAGGGAATATATGAACATTGAAATAAAAACATGAGCATTTGTTTTTATAATTAACATCCCTGTTTATGGTTTTGAACTTAAAACCATCCGATTCGGCTAAATATCCAGCAGCTATTTCTTAATAATATAGTTCCCTCTGGTATCAACCATATTGTGACAAGATAAAGTCAGTTTTATTTTGAATAAATACTGCTCCACTTTCACCCAACCAACTGTTTTGTTTAAGATCAGCGTATTTATTCAACAATAAATTGACCATTAGTCCAATTAAGACTAGAGCACTCTCAATTTGACATGTGACCGGCAGGTCTATTGTCAATAAGATCCATAGGCCTGCCCGTAAAACTCATAAGCCCAAATGAGATGCTATTTCATGAGAACTCATAACAAACAGGTTCAGATTACTTGTTTATCCAAGCAGCGGAGGCCATTACAACAAGAGAACCAATGCCAGAAAAAGCAATCAATGGCCAAAGACTTCCAACTGGAAAAAGCATCACCACTGCAGTGCCAAGCAAGCAGACCAGCACGGCTTCTAGGCAGTAATACAAGGCTACACCTGTGCCAGCAATATCCTTGAATTCTGCCAGAGCCCCGGTTGCACACACAGAACAGGTAATACTGATTCCCACGGCAATCACCATCATGGGCAACAGTAAGACCGGGGCCTCTGGTAGTTGCAGAGTGCTGCCTAAAAGCATCAACAAAGCACCGGCAAGAATTACCGCCATTCCCAACTTCAATGTGCCAGAGATCCCAAACTTACGAGCTATGGAGCCGGCAAATCGGCTGACAATAATCATGGCAACAGCAGCCATTGCAAACAGCAGGCTGAATACCAGAGATGAATACCCTAGTTTGCCAATCAAAATACCGGGAGCAATAGAGAAGTAGACAAAAAACGATCCCATCGCCACGGTAAAACCAGAGGTATACAGGAGAAAAGCAGGAGAGGTTATGACCCGGCCAAAGGCATGCTTGATACTTCCCCCGCCAACTGAACAATGGGTCTCTGGCCAGCTGAACAGCGCATGCACACCAGCAACCGATCCAGACACAGCCAGCCCCCAGAACACTGACGCCCAACCAAACCAACCAATCAGAAGCGATCCGACAATGGGTCCCAGGGCGGGCACAAAAGCCAGCATACCACCTAACAACGCATATAACGTGGCTGACTCAGGCTTATGTCCATAAACATCCCTGACCGTCGCAAAAGTCGCTACCAGGGCTGCCGAGCCACCAGCCGCCTGACAGAGCCGGAAAAAGATAAAAAGCTCAATAGACCCCGTCATGGTTAAACCAATAGAGCATATGACAAAAAGCAGACAACCAAAGAGGAGCACAGGCCTCCGCCCATAACGATCAGATAATGGACCAAAGATCAGCTGTCCACATCCCAGCATCAGCATATAAAGTGAGAGCGTTAACTGAACCATAAACGGCGATGCTGAAAAGAACTCCCCCATACCTGGCAGAGCAGGCAGGTAAATATCCATACCCAGTGAAGCCAGCAGGTCAAAAGGGACCATTAGCAACAAGGTACGCGCAAGAGGATAATTCCAGGTTTTATTGGGCGATGTTATATGAAACAAAACAGTAGAGCTCCGTCAGAAGCGAATAATACGTTTCTGCGGCATGCCGGAAGGGAATTTCTGACAAGCCACAGCACCAGAAGATGCTGTGGCTTAAGTTCGTGTTCTGACCATAGTCCTCATTTTGTGGGCTCTCACTATGAATAAGTCGTAAGACTAGGTGATTATTACCCACTGAACAATCATGGCTGATGCGTATGTCAGCTTATATGATTGACCGATCAGTATATTGGCAATTCCATGACCCAAAGCGATGAAAAGAGTATTCTTACGCCCCCTGTTTATCCCCTGCCCAGCTGGAGCCTGTTAATGCCTCGCAAGTCTAGAAATCCAAAGCACCCAGAATCACGTGCTAACCCCGGTTCTTCACACGCCGGCGGTGGTCAGCTGCGGATTATTGCGGGAGAGTGGCGTAGCCGGAAGCTACCCGTTGCCAATGTTCCGGGTTTACGCCCGACATCGGACCGTGTTCGAGAAACGGTATTTAACTGGCTGGCAATGATTACCCCAGGAGCCAAAGTTCTGGATGTATTCAGTGGTACCGGAGCACTGTCTATGGAAGCACTCTCCCGTGGCGCTTCTTCAGCTGTTCTGCTGGAAAAAAGCCCAATTGCCGCAAGAACGTTGAAGAGTAACCTCGCACTATTAAAAACTGAGCGCGCAAAGGTTATTGAGACCGATAGCCTCAGCTGGTTAAACCAACCGGCTGGAACCGGTTTTGACCTGATTTTCCTGGACCCACCTTTTCGGATGAACCTGCTGGAGACAGCTTGCCAGCTACTTGAAAGTAATGGCTACCTGAATGAGAACAGCCGTATCTATATTGAGGTGGAAAAAGAACTGACACCACTACCAGTTCCAGAAAACTGGCAGCTGGAGAAAAGCAAAACCGCCGGCCAAGTAAGCTTCAGCCTCTGGTCTCGCATAAAAAAACAACAATAATCAGCACCTCACATATGGACTTACCGAAACGATATCAGTAATCTGTGCGCGGCTGATCTTTATCAAATAAACAGTGCGTCTGAACGCTGTATTATCCACAGGCTTACAATTAAGGATGCCGTGGGTCGGGTGTCTCTTTTACGGCTTTTTAGTTCAAGAAGTTTCCATAAAGAATGGCTCATGGCGATTTGGACGTATTCCTAATCTAAGAACGAACCTGAAAACTCTAAGGAGCAGTTCCCCATGAAACAACCCGTACGAATTGCGGTCACAGGTGCAGCTGGCAACATCAGCTACTCTCTGCTGTTCAAAATCGCTGCCGGTGAAATGCTGGGGCCTGATCAGCCTGTGATCCTGCAACTGGTTGAGATCCCACAGGCTATGGACAAACTCCGTGGCGTTGCCATGGAACTGGAAGACTGCGCCTTCCCACTGGTTCATGGCATCAGTCTGCACGACAACCCATTTGATGGTTTCCGTGGCATTCATTACGCCATGCTGGTTGGTGCTCGCCCACGCTCTAAAGGCATGGAACGTGCTGACCTGCTGGAAGCTAATGCTGTTATCTTTGCTGAGCAGGGTAAAGCACTGAACGAAGTGGCTAACCGTGATGTTAAAGCCTTGGTTGTCGGTAACCCAGCGAACACTAACTGCCTGATTCTTTCCCGTAATGCTCCGAACCTCGCACCATCCCAGTTCTGTGCCATGACCCGTCTGGACCACAACCGTGCACTGGGTATTCTGGGTAACAAGCTGGGCGTTAACCCTTCAGACATTGATGGTGTTTGTGTGTGGGGTAACCACTCTCCTACCATGTACCCAGACCTTCACCACGCTCAGGTGCTCGGTGATGAAGCTGCCATCGATATGATTGATGAGAAGTGGTACAAGGATGAATACACCCCTCGCATACAGAAGCGTGGCGCTGAAATCATCGAATGGCGAGGCCTCTCCAGCGCAGCCTCTGCAGCTCAAGCTGCCCTTGATCACATGCACGACTGGGCTCTGGGCAGTGATGGCCGTGTCGTTTCCATGGGTATTATCTCCGATGGCAGCTACGGTGTTGCCAAAGGTATTTACTACTCTTTCCCTGTCCTTTGTGAGTTTGGTAGCTACCAGATCATTCAAAACCTTCACATTAACGACTACGGTCAGGCAATGATGAAGAAAACTGAGCAAGAGCTGCTGGAAGAGAAAGCTGCTGTAGACCATCTGTTACCGAAAGAAACTGCAGCTTCCCGCGAAGAGCTGGGAACCTCCAGCCGCAGCGGCCAGACTGAGTTTGATGCGGGTATCGATACCGGAGAGTCCTACTACAAGGCTGACCGTATCTGCTAAGCAGATCACTCGCGATATAAATTAAAGCAAAACACAGGAAAGGCTCAATTATGAGCCTTTCTTTTTAGCAACCACTTCATTGAACACGTCAGCAAGAACCTGGGCCGTATTCTGGGTTATTTCTTTATACTGTTCTTCAGAAGGCCTTTCATCACCCCACACCTCACCAGCCTTATCATAAGTCAGGCTTTTTCCTTCAGTTCCAATACCCTTACAATCTGCAGTATTGCCAACGATATGGTTTGGTCCGGTAAGAATGGCATGATCGGTCATCACGCGGTCATTAAAATCAAGACTGAATTGATCACGAGCAGTGGATAAATAGTTAATGATTGATTCAGCTTTCCCTGACTCTGAGGGATTAATATCATTGCCTTCAAGCGTTGTCAGGGGAAAGAATGTATCTTGTTTTAAAGACGGATCACTGCCCAGGCTCCTCAGGCTTGGTAGATTTTCGTCTGACACCCCCACCATCAGCAGCATGGTATCTCTGTAGCCTGCCAGCTCTGAAGATTTAGCATTCTTGTGCAGCTGATCAGATATTGGCCTTCCCCATGTCACATTTCCACTTGGAACAATCAGAGCCAGATGATGCTCATTGAGGATTTCCTGCACACCGGGTTTTAATTTCCTTACACCTGAAGCTGGATCATCGTCAAACAGACAAACATTGGCATCACCGCTAATAGCAAGCTCCTTCACATCCCGACCATGAGCTGCATGGTGGTCAACATAAGCTCTGATTCTTGCTCCAAATTCACTATCTTTTTCAGGTGTTTCTTTTTTTAGCTGGCCGGCAATCTTACTGTCTCTCAGCTCCATTTCCACGGAGGCACCATGGAATGCATAGGTGCCATCAGAAAAAGCAACAGAGTCTTTTAAAACTTTACCCGCAGCATTTTTAATGACCAGATCATCTTCAACTTGAACGCTTGAGGAATCACCAAGGTTTGAAAGGCTTATATCCGGGATATTACTTTCATTCCTGACAGTACCGGGCTCAGTGCCTCGAAAGGTTGACTCCACAGAAACCACTTTTTTTCTGCTTCGATGGACATCACCCTCAGGATGTAAAGGATCAACTGCATTTTCACCGTCATAAATACAGCCATCACGATAAGCCTCAATCACACGGTCTTCCTGTTGAATAAACGCTTTTAACGCTTTTGACTGATGGTGCCCACCTCCGGGCTGAAGACAGAGCGACTCAGTAACCATCTGCAATTTATAAAGGTCTCCCTGCCCCATTCTCTGCCAGGCAAATACTAACTTAGCCTTCAATTTACCTTTAAGGACATCCAGATGGGCTGGATAAGCCGTTTGCTGCCACGTTTCCAATAGCTTATTTTCAAATTTGGCAAGATTCGTTTCAGGGTCAACCAATAACGCTTCAACTTTGGCTGTCGCCTCCGCAGCACCACCTTCTGGGTAGCTTTCACCAAAAAGATGATTAACAACATCATCCACATAAGGCTTGGCCTCACTGATAGCACTATTCCATGCAACAAAAGACAAGCTTAACATCTCAGGTATCGCTTTAGAGTCAACACTGTTTGTGTTGTCCATCGCTGATAAGGAAGTCACTTGATTCATATCAGCTGCCCCCCGTTGTGCAGATTTAGCGCTTTTTCTACCTGATTTTTCCAGAAACATTCCAGTACCGGATATTGAAAGATCCAGATTCTCTTTATCCTGTTTATTCCCGGGTATGTATTTTTTCGCAGGCGCAGGGCTTGCGCTCATGCTCTGCAGTTTTCTTTTTCTTGGCCTTGAACTGATTTCGAAGTTGTCAGGAGCTCTTACCTGAAGTCCATTACCCTTGACGTGCAGAACACCTTTACCATCTTGTTTCCCAGCAGGCTTCTGGCTTTCATTCTGAATCGGCCCCAAAGGAGTGCGATTGTTATTAGTACCTGAAACGGGCATGGTTTCTTTTTCCTGAAAAATATCACTATTTGAAGCCTTGCCAGAATGGACTCCAAACAAACGATGTATCCTTTTCTATATCGACACTTGTGCCCGGTTCACAACAAAGAAGCAAAGGTCATGTAAAAATACCAAGAGGAGAAAAATAAACTTGTTTCTGCAGCTGGCAACATCAGAGACTGCGGCTTACCACGGAGAACTGAGAGCTTCCAGCCGTAACCGATAGGCTGAGCAGCAGTTATCAAACTGGAGAGGCTTACAACAATAAGGCTATTCGTATCTGCCAAGAAGGTCATTCATGATAAAAACTAAAGCAAAATACAGGAAAGGCTCAGTTACGAACCGTTCTGTTTTAATCACAAACTCAATAGCAAATAAATATTGTCCCATTAAGTTTTTCAGTGTTCTGGTATCAAGCACCCAATGTGAAAACCTAACAGTAAAAATAGGTTAGGGAAACCTCAAAGCTGACACTATTATAGTTACTTTATCATTTGTATTTAGCTCTCATGACCAAGCTAAGCCCAGCCGACAGCTTTATATGCATGGAGTGTAAATTAAGAAAAAAGGAAAATAAAATGAAAGGACAAATTGACTCTGCTACAGGAGGTGCTCAAAGCTATACATACCCACAAGAGAACAAAGGTGAAAGCTCAAAACAAAGTTCACCGGAACAAATGCTGCCTAATGAACCTGATCAAACAAAGGGGACAAAGCTACAGGACCATAAGATTGGTTATTCACAGGAGACTGACTTAGATGATCCAAGTTTATTAAGACCAACTGATACGCCTATCCCAGACAGTGCATCAGAAGTTCCTAGCAGCCCAAGAGAAATTCAGGTAGCCCCTTCCGGTAGAACAATAGGTCGTGGCCCAACTCTTCCTTCCAGATACACATTTGAGATTCCAGATCTTACTGGATTAAGCCTCACCAACGATAAAAGCATCATTTATCAGGCGATCAATAAGCATATTCTCAGCCAACCTTACCATGAGGAGAAGAACCGTCAGATTACTTTAAATGAAGCTATAGTTTACAGACCAAATCATAACGGAACTCACGGTTCACGAACGGTACAGTATTTGGATCAAATCTGGAGGTTAATTATTGAAAAAGGCTCTCCGGAATCAAAAAAAATACTTGAGCAAATTTCAAGCAAACAGGAAGTCCTGAAACTAGCTGCTTATATGATGCGATCAGGCCGAGTAAATGAAGCCCCCTTAAGAGTAGACAATTACTATGATCGATCTGCACTACTATTTAAGGCCTGTGCTGACCAACTTGATATTACTCCTGAGAATGTGGACTGGGCTGCACAGATGATTCAAGAATCAGCTCGGAACCCTGAACTTAATTTCTCACGACGGCTAGAAGATATTTTTACTCGAAGCCTTTTGTCCATCGCCCATGAATGCGATCTGGTTCGTTGCTATGATGAAAGAAAGATGGAACGTGAGATGGGCCTGATAAAAACACTCTTAAGCCCATTACTTGATAGAGGTATTGATACAGAAGCAACAATCGCAAAACTCATCAATTATGGTATTGAGCTATGCACACTTACTGGCAACAAGCTCACCTACCCAGATTTCGTAGAATATCAGCATCACTTTATTCAATGTAGCGAGAATCACGACTTTTGTGAAAGCAAGCTAGCTGAAGCAAAGCCTCCGATTTGGTAATCGGAGACAAATCAACAAATAGAAAGCAGGGGTGAGAAATAAGTTTGTTCCAGCGCTTTAAAGGAATCCATAGCTTCTGGTGTGATAAATCCCCGATCGATGATCAACACCTGATAAATAACCCTGTTCAACATTACCCTGGAAGGTTCCCCCTTTTCACTGTGTAAAACACCATGCACCAACTCATGCCAGCTGGTCAGCACCATAAATGTATTCAGGGCCAGAGCCTCAATTTCTTCATCACTGGCTTTCATTAATCCTGATGTAACCAGGCCTTTGAACACCTGAACAATCATAGAGATACAGAGTCTGGCAAACCCCTGGTACATAGTCCGCAGCTCTTCACTCCTGGCAACGGCCCCATGGAGATCCCGGAATATAAAGCGGTATTGCCACATACCTGCCAGCAAAGCTTCCAAGTATTGCTGTTTATCTTCCAGAGTTATTCCTTTACCTGCAGGCAAGACAATTTCTTCAATCAAGGTCTGCTGAAAGTCTTCAAACAGCGCGAGGATAATCGCCTCTTTATTGCGAAAATGGTAGTAAAGGTTTCCAGGAGATATCCCAATATGGCTAGCGATATGGTTAGTCGTTACCACTCTTTCTCCTTGCTCATTGAAAAGCTGTAGAGCAGCATTGAGAATTTTGTCGCGAGTCTTTCCGGCCATAAATGCGCTTTTAACCAAATGCCCATTGTGAAAAAAAAACGATTTTGCCTCATCCTCAGCCATGGCAAACAAGAAACAAAACACTTCTCACAATAATAAGTGATTGACGATCTAGAGTAATTACTCTAAAAATAACATAAACACACTAACCCTGCTATTCAAGGCAATTTTGAGTTGATACTTGCCGTGGGAACTAAAACCTTATCAACACCGCCGTAAAAGTCAGGCTAAAAAGATAAAAACACAACTAAAACAAATAATTAATAAAAAGAGGGAGATAACCATGAGCGCTGCCGAACCCATCACTTCAGAGAACAGAAAAGTGACCCAGCAAATCACTACTCCTCTGCAGGACCTTCTTGCGGTCCAGCGCAAAGCCTTTATGAAAGACCCCAATCCCAGCTATCAGGAACGGGTATCGCGGCTAAAAGCCCTTGAAAAAGCATTGCTGACCAATAAAGAAGCACTACTGTCTGCTCTGGATGAAGATTTCGGCGGTCGAGCAAAAAGTGAGTCATTACTTACAGAATTCATGCCGAATCTTGGGAACATTCACTACACCCTCAAGCGACTAAAAAAATGGATGAAGCCCAACAAGCGTAAGCTGAGCCCCCAGTTATTGCCAGCCTCAGCCAAAGTGGTTTACCAGCCACTGGGCGTTGTCGGTATTGTGGTTCCTTTTAACTATCCACTGTTTCTTTCCCTTGGCCCACTGCTGACCATTCTTGCTGCAGGTAACCGGGCCATGATTAAAATGTCCGAGTTCACACCAAAAACCTCAGAACTGGTGGCAAAAATTATTGAACAAACCTTCCCTTCAGATCTGGTCACTGTGGTTTGCGGTGATGCTGAAGTAGCGACCGAGTTTACCAGCCTCCCCTTTGATCACATTATTTTCACCGGCTCTACGCCGGTTGGTCACCATGTCATGCGGGCAGCTGCACAAAACCTGACTCCGGTAACCCTGGAACTGGGTGGTAAGTCGCCAGTCATTGTGGATAATGATTTCCCGATTCAGGAAGCGGCTGAAAGAATCTGCTATGCAAAAGCCCTGAATGCGGGTCAAACCTGCGTAGCACCTGACTATATTCTGGTGAAGAATGATCAGAAGGCCACCTTTATTGAGCACTACCTGAAAGCCTTTCGAAAAATGTATTCAAAGGTAAATGGGAATAATGATTACACATCGATCATCAATGACCGCCACCACCAACGTCTGCTAAACCTGCTTGATGATGCCAAAGCCCAGGGAGCAACCATCCATACACCGGGCAACGAAGCAATTAACGACGGAAGCCGTCGAATCCCCATACACTTGATTGAAAACCCGTCTGACAGCATGACTGTTATGCAGGAAGAAATTTTTGGCCCCCTGCTCCCCGTCATCGGCATTGATAGTCTTGATGAAGCCATTCAGTTTGTACAGCAACGCCCAAGGCCCCTGGCACTCTACTACTTCGGTTCCAATGCAAAAAATCAGGAAACGGTATTAGAGCAAACTCACTCCGGCGGAGTGTGTATCAATGAGTGCCTGTTCCATGTGGCTGTTGAAGATATGCCGTTTGGCGGTATTGGTCCATCAGGCATGGGGCACTACCATGGTTACGAGGGTTTCCAGACATTCTCCAAGGCCAAAGCAGTGCTAACTAAAGGTAAGCTGAACAGTGCCAAAATGATCTACCCTCCATACGGCGGGTGGCTGCAGGAAAAAATGCTGGCATTTCTTTCTGGAGGAAAATGATTCTCTTTTGTTTTGACTTTGACTCCTGATTCAGACCAGGAGCTACTCTTTTTGGTAAAAGGCTTATTAATATCCAGTTATATGACATTAAGTATTTCTGGGTATTAGATTCTGTTGACATACGTTTGCTGGCTCAGCTCAAACCAGAGCGTTTGAGCCCGGAGGGTGGTTCCTATAGCCGCCCTCCAGCTGCGTTGGGCTGGTTTTGATATAGCACCACTACATCTTCACCAGCCCGCCTGATGGAAGACGGCTATACGAGCCACTGTGCATGCAAACTTATGTCAACAGAACCTGACTGGTTTAACTCTTCTACGCCTATACTTCCACGCAGTCATACTGAACTCCCCTGTTTCAAAATGGTCTAACCCACCTTGAACTTCCAAGTAGTGATACTCTTGATGCATCAAGTTGCAACGCCTGACTCATCCCATACCACTGTAACGCTCCCTCCCCCAGCACCGGAAACCAATAAGGAGTCCAGCTGGTTAGGACGTGCAGTCACTACAGTTACTGATATTTTCTGCAAGATCGGCAGGGCTGTTGTATACGCCATGAAGTTACTATTGAACTTTCTGATCTATGCGAGTGTTACGCCATACAAATATATTTTCAATTGTCTGACATACCCATTTACCGGCACCAAAACCACTGCAACAGAGCAAAGCAAAGTAGAGGATAGCAAAAGCATAAGTCCAACCGTTATCTCTTCAGCTACGAGCTCTGACGCAGCATTGCCAGATACTCCAACTTTACGGATATACCTTCCCCCCCATCAGCGACCGACAAATAAGCTCCAGAATCTGTCAGAGCATAATGAAAATCTTGAGTATCGATATGTGTACGGTGAGCAGTTAATCCAGCAGAAACTGTGTAAAGCACTCAACGCGGCAGAAGCTCAGCTTGACCATTGCCCAAAAGCCTTGCAAGGGCAGATAGATGCTGAAAAACGTTACCAACAGGCACCAGGAGTACCTTTTCCTACAGCCGGAAAAGGGTGTGTAACTGTTCAAAGAGCAGGTGCGAAAACCACCATTCACTATGAGCCTATTCATGGAACTCAATCTGCCGTTGCCCATGCTCAAGGGGTAAGACGGCATATGGAAGATGCCCATATTGCCAGTCAGTTCACAGTCACGATTAATAGTAAACCTGTACTCATTGATATTACCGGTATTTTTGACGGACATGGTGGTAGCGCATGGTCTTCATATGCCAGTCAGAACATTATTCCCCATTTGAAAAGACGGCTCGAAGAGTTCAACTCGAATGGTTTACATGATGAAGGCATCTGGAATGCTCTCAAACTTGCCCTTGTCGATCTTGATAATACGCTTCCTCAAGCGCCTTCGGCCACAAACGCCAACGACTTCTTCAAAGGACTTGCCTCATCGGGAACCACTGCTAATGTCACCTTGCGGATAAACGGTGACCTGTGGGTTGCCAATCTAGGTGACTCCAGAGCAATCCTTCTCGACCAAACCGGACATGTCAGACAAATTAGTGAAGATGCAGAACCAGATACGCCTAAATACAGACACTCCATCGAGAAGCGCGGTGGCTACGTTGTCGATGTTTATGGGACTCCCCGAGTTAATGGAAACTTAGCTGTAGCAAGAGCCTTGGGAGATCACTCCCTGAATGGAGCTATCAGCGCCCGAGGCAAAGTCATCAAAATACCTTCCAGCGAATGCTCAGGCGGCACTCTAATACAAGTCTGTGATGGTATTACCGAGGTTGCATTCTCTAAAGACATCGCCAGAACTGTGCAGCGGCAACTGCATCTAGGAAACCCTGTAGAACTGGCTGCCGCAAGGCCGGTAGCCAAGGCTTATCAGGCTGGCTCAATGGATAATATGTCGGTCATGGTAACTCGACTACCATTGCCAGTTCCAGCCGGTTAAGACTGTATTAAAATTCATCTTTTATGATTGAAAAAGCAGCATACCTCGCGGCTAAATTTAACCTTATGAAAGCCCGAGCGTCCCTTATATGCATGATTTTAATCACCATTTCATAAAAGATTTGAACTTTCCCCACTTTTTTACATCAAAATCTCACTAATAATAGATTTTTAATAATAGATTGGGATAAGTCATGCCTGCGATTGAAGTCCATAGTGCACCGATAACCAGCGAAGGTCCTTTAAGCAGCCCATCCTTATTCCAGAGTGGACAAAAGAAAAATCAAGAAGCCAGCTGGCTAAGTCGAAGTGTATCGGTTGTCATTGCTGTATTTTGCAAGATAGGTAGAGCTATCGCTTACACAGCCAAAGCCTTATATGACTTCCTGATTTTTGCAGCCATCACCCCTTACAAATATATTTATCAATGTTTGGCTTCTCCATTTAACGACAAAAAACAACAGGATAGTGTAGGAATAAATATTCCCACCTCAGCCCAAACTACACCTGAAGGTAGAACAAGCACAACTATATCAGAACCTAAAACTCTACAGACAACGCCTCCAGCCCAACAAAATAAGAGCCACTTTCACCATGCTTCTCTGATAAATAAAACGCCTTTTCTTCTTGATACCAACCACCCTTTAAACGAATCTTTGAATAGAGACGGTTTAAAGATTCAATGGCCTCATATAATGCTTTGGGAAGACGGATTTCATATTGAAGTTTTCACTGAAGAAAACGCCAGGTACGAAGTTGCCCTTTTTAACAAGCTTGATGCATCTCAAGCATGCGAGCTAAAAAATCATCGTTGCGCTATATACTACGACCAGCTTGTGGATGCATGTTCAGACATTGGTATTTGCATATGCAAGGATGACTACCCTACTGCATTAACAAGGATGAGCCTTATTGTTGATCCTAAAACAAGAGACATTCGAAGCTCAGGCAGGTAATACAGCTAAATTTTTACCATGTTTTATTACAAAGCAAACTTGAAAATCAATGTAACTGCGAATCATCTAAAGGTTACCACCAAGAATAATAAATTTCGGAGAGTCCACCATGATCGATCAAGGATCGGTTAGCTTGATTGGGGCGACCAAATTGCCTTCTGATACAAGCTATCCATTAACTAGTTCAGACACCAATCAAAAAGCGAATTGGTTTAATCGCAGTATATCTGTAGTCACTGAAGTGGTGAGTCAGATAGGCAGGGCTATTGCCTATGCCATTAAGTCTCTGGCTACTTTTCTTATTTATGCAAGTGTGACACCTTATAAATATATTTATCAATGTTTGACCTCTCCTTTTACCAGTACCAAGACGCCTTCTTATATTAATCAGCCAACAGCCTCAGACACTGTATCCAAACAGACAGACACATTACTACCGGAAACCACTGAGGCCTTTTCCCAATATTCCTCACCTGTTACTTCCCAACAGTTTCATCTGACAGGTGCACAAAAACTCCATACTGTTACCTCAGGTGCTAATACGCTGGAAAGATTTCTCAAACATCAAAACAACCATTGCCCATATTCGTATGGAAAAAGCACTTTTCAGCAAGCTCTTATTGAGTTGCAAAATGGACTAAAACAAGGTCACTGGTGCTGGTATATCTTCCCTCAGGTTGCAGGGCTTGGAATTAACCCGAGTCAGGCCTGTCTGGATTTCGAGATTAAAAGCTTGCATGAAGCTCAGGAGTATTGGTCACACCCAACACTACAGGCCAGGTTGCTTGCATGCTGTAATGCTGTAAATCAGCATGCAGGGCGATCAATTGAAGGAATCCTTGGCGGTGGGAGAATGGGAGAAGTTGACGCATTGAAGCTTCACGCCTGCGCTACGTTATTTTATCAAGTGAGTGGCGGACACCCTGCCTTCCAACAGATTTTGCAAAACTTCTATTACAACTCGCCACACCAACAAACCCTTCAGGTTCTCTCAAGGGAGCAGCCCCTGAATTCAAACTGGCCCCATGGAGGAGGGTAACTCCACTGCCTATGTTTACTTCTTATAACAAGAATTGCAGATACCTGACCATTTGAACCCTTTTGACTATTTCGTTAACATGCCCTTTTACTAAAATAAGGTCGCCATATTCGCAGATCAGTGGAGTGCTTCCTCAAGAAGCCTGTCCGGAAATATTACAAGACAGGTTTCTGATGAAAACCAGAAGTTCTAATCTTTCTGGTACCTCTGATCTCTTACTGGAATTGTGGCCGGAGAGTCATTTTTAATGATCAAGGTAATCTATCCTGGTACGTTTGACCCTATCACCAAGGGCCACATGGATCTTGTTGAAAGAGCGGCTAAGCTGTTTGATATAATCGTCATTGCTGTTGCGGAAAGTCCAAAGAAAAAACCCCTGTTTGACCTTGAAACTCGAGTAGGCCTCGCCAAAGAGTCAACAGCTCATCTGCCTAATGTTCAGGTTACAGGGTTCAGTTCACTTCTGGCTCGTTTTGTAGAAGAGCAGCAGGCACATGTCATTCTCCGGGGGCTCAGAGCAGTTTCCGACTTTGAGTACGAATTCCAGATGGCCAATATGAATCGGGTATTGGCACCGAAAGTAGAAAGTCTCTTTCTTACACCTGCAGAGCAATACTCTTATATTTCTTCTACACTGGTTCGGGAAATTGCATCCTTGGGTGGTGATATATCCAAGTTTGTTGCTCCCTGCGTGCAGAAAGCACTGACTGAAAAATTCAACGGAAACTGAGACACTGCCCGCCTGAACATATTGATAAGCGCCTGAATCAGACTTACACATCTTCTTCAGGCGGGAGCTGAAAACCAAAGGTCACCTATGGCTTTAATGATTACTGACGATTGCATTAACTGTGACGTCTGCGAACCCGAATGCCCAAACAGTGCTATTTCACCGGGGGAAGAAATTTACGAGATTGATCCTCTGCTTTGCACGGAGTGTGTGGGTCATTACGACGAACCTCAGTGTCAGCAAGTTTGTCCTGTTGATTGTATTCCGAAAAATCCGGACTGCGAGGAGACAGACGAGGAGCTGATGGACAAATATCTTATTATTACCGCAGCTTGAAGGTTAGTCGCAAAAGCAACACTTACTTTTGCGACACATTTACCTCAGGCAACCAGGCTATCTATTCTCAGCCCAGCATCATTAATGGCCTGTTCTTTAGTGTCATCTCCCATATTGAGCCCTTCGGCATAAACAAACTCAACATCCGTAATACCAATAAAACCAAGGAAATGGCGGACCATAGCCGTTTGAGTATCGTACTCGGTACCCGCATATTGTCCTCCACGGGCAGCCATAATATAAGCTTTCTTACCTTGAAGAAGGCCAACAGGGCCCTGTTCGGTATATTTAAAAGTGATACCGGCTCTGGCAATAAAATCAAACCAGGATTTCATAACCGAGGGTAAGCTGAAGTTGTACATAGGCAGGCCAATCACTAAAATATCTGCAACCTTCACTTCCTCTATTAACTGATCAGAAAGAGCGGTCATTTCGATTTGCCTGCCATTTTTCTGATCATCCGAAAAACCAAAACCCATCACGATTTCTGCATCCAGATGAGGTATGGGCTGATTGGCCAAATCTCTCACAGTATGAAGAGTATCCGGATTTGATTTCAAAAAGCGTTCGACAAATTTCCGGGTTAGCTGAGAAGACTGCCCATTTTCACTAAACAGGCTGCTGTTGATCTGTAGTAATTTAACCATGCTGAATACCTCTTTAAATATCTGTTTTTATATCCTATATTTTTAATTTACTATCGAATTTACCGAATAAAAAGCTCAAAATATCGCACAAAACTATCGATTTTATCGATCAATAGGATTTTACCCAATGTCACGAGCAACTCTTGATCAGTGGCGCATGCTGCAGGCTGTAGTTGAACATGGTGGGTTTGCCCAGGCATCCGAAGCTATTTTCAAAAGCCAGTCCACTATCAGCTATACCATCAGTAAGCTACAGCATCAGCTGGGTATCGAGCTGCTGGAAATAAAAGGAAGAAAGGCAGTTTTGACAGAGGCTGGCCAAGTCATGCTCAGACGCTCTCAAACACTTCTGAAAGAAGCAGAAGCCCTGGAAAAAGTAGCAATGAGTCTGTCTGAGGGCTGGGAGGGAACACTAACCCTTGCTGTTGATGTTATCTTTCCCAACTCATTACTAATTAAAGCATTGGAACTTTTCTCGCCTATATCAAGACATACACGCCTTGAGCTTGTAGAGTCTGTCTTATCAGGCACTACTGATATGCTGGTCAGCGGTAAAGCCGATATTGTCATTACCGGTATCGTGCCTCAGGGCTTTCTTGGTGAGCCTTTGATTTCTATCAATTTTTCCCCTGTAGCCCACATTGATCATCCCCTTGCTCAAATAGATCGAATAATCAATGACAGCGAACTAAAGCAACATCGTCAAATTGTTATACGTGATTCAGGGATAAAAAGAGAAGCTGATGCAGGCTGGCTCGGATCAGAAGAGCGATGGACAGTCAGTCACATCAGCTCTTCCATAAGGCTGGTCAAACAAGGGCTTGGATTTGCATGGTTACCTACGCACCATATCCAGCAAGAACTTGAAGAGGGCACTATTAAGGCATTGAATGTCAGACCTAACAATATCCGCAATGTTCCGCTTTACCTGGTATACCCAGATTCCAATAGCACAGGACCCGCAGCCCGAAAATTAGCTGCCATTCTTAAGGAATGCTGCCAAGTTGATATCATGGGCTCTAGTTGAGGCGAACAAGGTCCAAAAATTGTCCATCATCCCCATAGGTAATTTGAAACCGCCCATAAATCCCCTCTCTGGTAACAAATTTCAGCATGATGTCGTAAGGGATGCTCATGGTCTGTCCTGATTCGGTGCGAACTCTCACTGAATGCTTCTTTCCTTTGTAGAACTCCAGAACCTGGTCAGAATTAAGTTTTACTGAAAAAACCGCCTTATGCATCGTTCAAACCTTTGTGTTTTTTATTCAGTATTAATGTTAAAAGAAGGCTACTTTTAGTTTAGCAACCTTCTCCCACAAGGGTTATGGAACAACACTAAATTACGGTTAATATTAAAAAAATATATATTTCTGGTGAATTTAGCTGCCTATTAATTAAATGGACCGTCTCAACCAAAGGAGTAGCCATTTTTATAACTCTGAACTTTTTCGCCCACTTTATAGCCAATAAATGTGAAAATCAGTACTGGTAAACTCCCCAGTAAGGTTGCTGACAGCCATGGGGCCAGAACCAGTCCTCCATAGAGGCTGGCAAAATACGCTATAGGGGCCGCAACCATAAATCCTGCCAGTCCCCAGAAAAGGCAACGGGTATATCGCTTTGAGCAAAGAGGGATAATCACAGCCAATCCACTGATTAAGCCCAGAGGAATAAAATTATAGAGTTCATGGACTGTGAGGTGACCAACTTCACCCAGAGCAAGATAACTGGACACAATGTATGTAAAGGGCCAGAAAGCTAATAATAAAATAAAAATAAGGATACTTTTTAGACTTGTCATAATCTTTCTCTAACCCTGACCATTGAGCCACTCCATCTGCGATGGAGCTTATCGATTAATCAGAGTGTTATTCACTGTAAAAATGACGGGGATTTTACACTAGGCAAATTTCTCACCAACTGTACTGAAATCAATAAACAGACGACTTCTAGATACAAAAATACGTTTCCAGTTAATCAGCTTAGGGTCTGTTAGCGTTTTTCCCAGCCACTGAGGCTCGAAACGTCAAGTCCCTAGGAGCCTGCACGCAAGCAAGTGGGCACCTGTTTGATAGTAGAAACTCATAGCAGAGGGGCACAATAGAAAAAGGAAGCGGTTGGATCAGTGTAGAACCGAATGCCTGTGTATAGCAGGCACCCGAGAATGGCTGAAGTCCGTTACAGCCAGAATATATGAACCTATTATTGCCCCGGAGGTGGAGGCATCATCCCTTCAGGAAAATCCATATTGTTTGGGATCTGCATTTGCTGCATAACCTGGTTAATAGACTCTCGAATACTGTCAATCATAGCCTTATAGCCGACATCAAACCCCCGATAAAACGCAAGTTCCGTATTTTTTAGTTCTCCCGATGGCTGAACGATCGCAGGCTGTTTACCTTCAGGGTTTTCACCGCCAAAAAATGCTTCCATAGAAGTGGGTACTGTCAAAGCAACACGACCGCCAGTCATATACCCATCAATAAAGCGCCCCTTAACAAAAGGATTGCTTTCACTGCCTGCCCCACTGGAACGGTAAGCATCAGCTGCTTCACACCAGCGATCCTTGTATTCACTGGCCAAATCAGCAGAACCACAGTTGTAATCAAATACCCCCATGGCATTTGAAATGGCAACATAGCCATCACGATAGCCCATATCATAGGGCAGCTCAGACTGGCCATTGATATCAAAAAGACTTAACCGGCTATCTTCAGCCTGACTCGCTTGGGCATAGCCTTCACGGAACCCTTTGAGATAAGCCAAAAAATCATCAGAGCCGGGGAACAGGCCTCGCTTTTCAGACTGCTCTTTCGCTTCACACCAAGTCTGCTCCAAAACGCTTGTTTTGCCAATATTGTTACAGGTATAGGATTCAGCCCCTTTATCCGCGCTGGATATGTCTTCATAAACAACCGTTGTGACCTCTGGGCATTCAGGTGCTTTATTACAGCCCTGCAGCATGATCAAGATGGCAAACACTGGCAATACTGCCGCCAGAAAATACTTCCGCATTTAATTCCTCCTTTCCAGAAACTGATGAACTTGTTATTCAGTACAGTTTTGACGGGACGGAATAAATATAGTTCAGTTTTTTTTCAGGTTCCGGCAGGAATGGCTTGAATTAATTAATAGACTTTCAAAGCATATGGTTTCCAAGTATTTATTTCATACATAATATAATCACCATCAGTTTGGTGAGCACATATACATAAACCATCAAATATTTAGTAATAATTAGAAGAGTTACCAGCAGATAGAGTAGTGTGAACAGAACAGTTTCAAACCATTAATAAAACCATCGTACACTAACGACTGGCCACACTTCCTGAAGGCACATAAGGTTCAGGGTACGGTGCAAACCCACCTCTATCCCTTGCACAAAGGTAGTCCCAGTCATCAGGTAATGACTGCTCAAGAAGCACCAGCCACTGGTCCAGCGAACAGTGCCCAACACAGCCGGGAACCGAAAAAGGCTCATGATTGAGTGAGAGCGCTATTTCAGGCCGTCCCTCATTCCAATTCAGCTGGACACCAAAATGGGTGGCATAATCAACGATTCTATCTGAAGGTGCTCCCAGCATCGTCATAATTGCCAGCAAATTACTATCGCTGGCTGAGTAGAGAGTCCATCGCTGGCAGGAATTACAACTCCCCTTATCTTCCAGGCACTGTTGTACACGTTTAAAATCTCTGATCATGGCTTTTGCCAAAGGAGCACCAATCAACTGGGCAATCTCATAATTGGCAATAATTCGACTGACCACCCAATTCAGCAATTCCTCCAGCTCAATAGCCTCCTGAATTGTGATGCCTTTTGGCATGGGCCGACGGTGCATCCGATGTATGGAAATTTGATCAATTAGAGGAATTAGCGAATAAAGGTCTCCAGCGCCACTGCCTTCGCTAAGTTCAAACCAGGAAGACAGCTGGTCACGGTATTGCTCTTTTTTCCTTAACCAATCAGCACTTTTCTCAAGAGCCTGCACCCGGTGCAAATACCCCGGACATAACCGTTGTGCAGAAAACAAATCATCACTGGCCAGAGGAGAGGCATAAACCGGAGGCACTTGAATTCCTCCTGGCAAGCCAGTATTTCTGGGCTGCCCCGGATAAACACCCTGAAGCAGAGCACTGGCACTTTGAATCGTGCGATCCAGACCTTTGGCATAATGCTGGCTGATTTTGGGCGACCAGGAATCTGGTAGCGATTCAGAGAAATAATGCTGTCGGATTTTCTTTCCCAATAGATACTCCTGCTCAAGCCCTCCTGCGGTTAATTGTCCTGGGCCCATTGGCCAGTATTGAGCCATATCCCCGAGGTCCCTTGGAGAGCGATCACCGTGTCTGACAAGGCTGATCAGGTAGTCAGCAGGTGTTTCCATTTCAAACCCGATACCAGTTGCATCAACACCAACAGACAGGAAACACATAGCAAATACGGTGTGAAAGATCAGAAATAACTTTTTAAAGCCAGACTCGGGTAGACTGCAAATGTGGAAACAGCCACTTGTCCTGCCATGCATAAGGTATGACTTGAGAGAGTTATTACAATAGTCAAAAGCCATAACCTTTTTTAGACAGTGCCCAAGAAGAGTCTGAAGTTTCATATCCTGCCTGCTTGATAATCACATCCAGCAGTCAGGATAGAAAAAAATTGAAGGGCTGGTTGTAGAATTAACGAATAAACTCAGGAATATCGACTGATAATCCAGCCGCATGCTCAACCATCATATCCTTAATCAAGGGTAACCGATTGGTCAATTTCAGACCGGCATTTCTCATCCATCGTATATTAAGGTCATTGGCACCAAACAGGTTCTGAAACCCGGTCATAGCAGCCATCATAGACGAGTTATGACCTCTGCGACGACGCTGATACCGGTCAAGGATATAAGATGCCCAAAAGTCATCTTCCCGACCGTTAGCTCTTACCAGCTCTTCAGTAAGCACAGCGACATCCATAAAGCCCAGGTTAACCCCCTGTCCAGCCAGAGGGTGAATGGTATGTGCCGCATCACCAACCAGAACAACACCTTGACGGTGGTATTGGCGGGCGTGAAGCTGACGCAGGGGAAACCGGAACCGCTTGTCAGCCTTCAGGATTTGTCCAGCCCGACTTTCAAAAGCTCTCTGCAGCTCGTGGCAAAAAGCCTCGTCACTCAGGGCCTCTATTCGATCTGCCTCTGCTGGCAGAAGAGACCAGACAATAGAGCAATAGTGCAGTCCATCCCGCCCCTGAAGAGGTAGAAATGCCAATGGACCAGAGTCCAGAAAAACCTGCCGTGCCGTATGATGATGACAGAGCTCGGTCTCAACTGTCGTTACCAGAGCGTGGTGACTATAATCTTTCTGATTCGATGGAATGCCGGACAATTGTCGTAAACGTGAACCCGCTCCATCAGCAGCCACTAGAAGAGGGGCATGAAGCACTTCACCACGTTGGAGAATGACTTCTCCTCCTTGACCGGTAAGCTTGTATTCAAGCTGAGACTGTTCATCAAAGCATTGAACGGTCGAACCGGCCAGCTCTTGTAAAAGAGCATTTCGAATAACGTCATTTTCAACAATGTAGCCAAGATTTTTTTGCGGCAGAGATTTGGAGTCAAACTCAACTTGCCCTGTCCCCTCACCGTCCCAGACGGTCATATGAGAATATGGACACACACGCTGAGCTATCATGCCCTCCCAGACACCCAGGTATTTGAACAGCTTTACCGATGCCTCAGTCAAAGCACTGACTCTCGGCTGCCATGGATCCTGCATTGAGAACGGACGAGCCTGCAACGTCTGCTGCTCAACCAGTACCACCTGCATACCAGATCGATCAAGAGCCAGAGCCAGAGAGGCTCCCACCATACCTCCACCGACAATAATGACGTCAATTGTCTGCATTTCTGATCCCTATCTACCAGGTTCGTGAGCGGCTCTTTCCGCTCATGGCTGTTTTATAGCCCCATTGCCTTACGGGTAAACCTTGATTTTACCGGGTGACAATAGTCAAACGTCACCAGACCCAGGTTACGAGCCAGAGTCGACATACTGTCGGTACGAGAGAAGAGGTTTACCAGACCATCACAAAAACGACTGGTTACACTCTGATCGCTCAGCTGCTGCTGCCAATATTCCTGTAATCGGCCAAGGTCTCCTACTGGAATCTTTCTTTCAAGGGAAATCGAGATATTGTCTGCCAGTGCGACGGTATCACGGATAGAGAGGTTATAACCCTGACCTGCTACTGGGTGTATTGCATGGGCAGCATTACCCAGGATAACCAGTCCCGGTCTTACCTGCTCTTTGGCTATTCGCATGGTTAGTGGGTACCGGTCCCGCTTACCCACTGCCAGAAAGCGCCCGGCCCGATAGCCAAATCGCTTTTGCAGTAATGCCAGAAAATAATCGTCCGCAAGGCTATCAATGTGGTCAATTTCTTCATCCGGCACCGTCCACACCAACCCCATTTGATGTTCAAACTGGCTGTCAGCCGTTAAGGGCAGGAGTGCCATCGGACCTTTACCGGCAAAGCGTTCCCAGGCCATACCATTGTGAGGACGATCAAGAGCAATATTGGCTATCACTCCATGCTGATGGTAATCACGCTGCTCAAAGCCAATTCCCAGCTGATCCATCAAACCTGACCGACCGCCATCAGCAAGCACAACCAGTGATGCTGACACCGCTGAATTCCCCAACTGAACCTTCATCCCCCCCGTAACAGGACTCAAGCTTTCCACTTTGTCCGGGCTGAATATCGTCATAGCCCCCCGCTTCTGGAAACCTCTCAACCGATTCAAAAGAACATCGCCCAACACATTATTCTTGACGACATATCCCAGCGCAGGAACACCTTCGTCAAAGGCTCGCAAGCGGGCCCCCCCGAAGCTGCCTTTATCAGAAATATGAACATCGGTAATCGCTGCAGCCTGACCAATAAGGTCTGGCCATAACCCAAGCTGTTCATAGGTACAACAGGTTCCCCATGACAGGGCAGAGGCACGGGCATCAAAGCTCGGAGGAATATCTCTTGGCTGACTCAGATCATGGGTTTCCACAAGAGCCAGCCTTAACCCCTGATCCATCACCACCTTTTCCAAGGTACAGGCCAAGCTGGCACCCACCAGTCCAGCACCAATAATCAGAACATCGAAGTCCATACTATCTGCAGAATTATCCATGCCTCAGTCACCATTTATACGCAGCTGGAACTATACGTTAAATCACCTTAATGAAGTGTTTGGGATGATTCACTTTTACCTGCCCCCTCCAAATTACTGGAAGAGCCTTTATCATCCTGAGGCTCGGGCTGACACACTTCTGCATATACATTCAACCAGGCCAGGCGCACAAATTCAGCGACTTCTATATACAGCTTTTCAGATTCTTCATTCTCTTCAGCCGTTTCAATCAAGCTGATCTCAGCAAAATCACGGAGTACTTCTTCCACCATTTCACTGACCTGCCGGTTCTCCAGCCCCTGGCCAAAACCCGAGATAAATGACTGACACCATAAACCCAATGACTCAGTCCTGAGCCCCAATGCCTCGTCATCATCTGGAAGTAGCATGGTTGCGGCCAGGCTGCCAGACTCAAGCTCATTCAGAGTATGCAAAAATAATTGACTTAATAACTGCCCTGTTGATTCATCAAACGATTTATCGCCCATTTGTTCTGCGAGCTGCTTCAGCCACTTCTGAACATCCGGCTGGCTTCCCGCTGACAACAGGCCGCATAAATAACCATGAATTTCAGATGGATGACTAAGACCACCCTGGTCTGCCACCCGGTTAGAAAGTTCATCGAAGGATACAGCTGCCGGTATATCGCCTGACTGAGAAGAGAAGGTCATTGTCATCAACATTCCTGATTTAAACTTAGGAAGATTCTAACAGACTTCCCAGACAAACTTCTTGAACAAATAAGTGTCTATGATACAAATCCAATTAACAGGAATCCTCCCATGCCAGAGAGCTTGTACGAAAAGAATCAATTGGGTGTAGGCTTTACTTTTAACACTCCCGTTATCTACCAAGATTACTGGCTTAGTAGCTGGAAAGGTGACAAGCCGCTTCTGGATATAGGGTGTGGCCATGGGGTCAATACCCATGCGGCTCTGATGCATGGTGCCAAGGTTATGGCCACTGACATGAATAAACCCGACCTGACCGATTGGCTAAATGACCTGCCGGTGGCTCAGCAGGAAGCGGTTACTTGCAGTGCTGCAAAACTTCCCGACAATATTCCTTTTGAAGATAATTCCTTCTGCGGAATTCTTTGCGCTGAAGTTTTTCATTTTCTTGGAAACGAAGAAGTTATTCCGTCAATCAATGGGCTCTACAGAATTTTGGAACCGGGAGGTACCCTGCTACTGACGTGCTGTTCTTGCGATGTAGATGTATTGAAATGTACAGGCATCAGTGAACAAATTCGCAAAGATTTCAAAAAATCACCATCGACAATTTCAGGTCAACGGGATTATCTTAGCCTTCTTGCACAGGCGGCTGAAGATTTCAATTGTCCGGAAATCACCGACCCGGTTCTGGCAGCCCACGATATTAATATCCCAGGAAGAGATTTCTGTTTTTTCATTTCAGACCAACTGGGTGAATTAATGAAAAATGTTGGTTTTATTATTGAAGTCTGTGAACAGGGGGAAGCCTCTCATTTCCCGGTGTGGAGCCATGGTGATCGGGATCAGGTTCGTATTATTGCCAAAAAACCTGAGTGAACGACTGTTTTCCTAGTCCATAATTGAAACGGCCATGGAGTATGGCCTTTCTTTTAAAAAGATAGCCAGAAGAAAATATTATAGACACCTCATTTATTTCACAACAACAGTCACTAGTATTCAAAATTCAATCCATAAAAAACACCCATTAAAACCTAACTAATAAGTTAAAAAGCAAAACAGTCTTATCAAAATACTGACCATTAATTTAAACAAAAACCATTCAAGAAAAACTTAATTCAATGAAAAAACAATATTTAAAATAAAAAATATAATGACTACATTTCCCAGCAGCATCATTTTTTTAGTGGCAAATAAAAAACCATCTAATTAGGCATAACATTCTTCTAAAACCTGTTTTTTTTACTAACTTAAAATGGATAACTAAATAATGCTTCAAGCTCTAGGACATGTATTTCACCAACACAACGCTGATCATATAGGTGCAAACCCGGGCGTGAACCAAAATGCCCAACAGCAGAACAATGCAAGTAGCAATGGTTACACCGTAAAGGCTATGAATGGCATAAAATCGGCTTTTTCCAATTTGGCTTCCGCAATCCCCTCACCCAGTTCCTTTTCATTTACAGAGAAAGTGGAAATAGTGGCCACAGGAACAATTTATCTTTCCCAAACAGCATTTGCAATGGCAAACGCAACGGATAATCCAGGTGGGGTAAATGGTACGATGGGAGCAAATGGCTCAGAACCTATCATACCTGATGAAGGAGGTAGCCGTGAAAGTGGTTGGCCCGGCTGGAAAACTGGCCTTACCGTTGTTGGAGTTGCTGCTGGAGTAATAGGTATACCGCTTACAGCTTATTGTGCATGGCAAAACAGAGAAAAGCTATGCCCGTCAGAACAGCAACCAATTCCTACCGAGCCAGCTGATGAGCCGCCTATAGATAGAGAATTAAAAGACATGAGTTCAAAAGCTGCGGATGAAGAAACCCCAATGATCGATAAAGAGCTGGGTGATACAGGTGCCACGAAATCCAGTACCGCCTCTGGTGAACACCCTATTCCACCGAGCACTCCGGGAAGTACAAAACATGAAACTAGTGATTCAGGAGTATCAGGATACATGCCCTATCAGGAAGGAGACATGAAACCCGAGACGAGCACTGATCCCACAACCAGTATCCCTGAGAAAGTTGTTATTGCAGGAGATAAAGATACTGAAGTATCAGTCACAACCTAATAAATAGAAGGCGTTTCAGACTCTACAACAGCAATAAGCTTGATTTAGTTTTATACTAAATGACCATTATATAATGCTACACTCCGTGTAGGTACACATCCGACTATTCACCTAAATCTCCTGTGAAGGACTCACAGGAGATTTTGTTTTAAACAATATCTCTTGCTTTACGCCTTTTACTATTTCAATACAGCCTTTTGCTAATGACATTAGCACCCATTGGAAAAAATATTACCAGACGAATTAAAAATAAAACGTTGTCAACAATTAAGTCATTGTTCTGAATTTCTCCAGAGGCTATAGTAACCCTAATAACCGAGCATTCAGGGAAGCTATGAAAGAATCCGATTTCATCGCCCTCGACCAGAAAATCAACTATCTGGTTGCCCTTTGTCAGAAGCTGACTACTGAAAACAGACAACTTCGGCAGCAGGAGCAGTCCTGGAGAGCTGAGAAAGCGAAGTTGATGGAGAAAAATGACGTTGCACGCAATAAAGTGGAAGCGATGATTCAGCGTCTCAGGTCTCTGGAGCATGAGTCATGACGGATAAAGCATCAATCACATCCGTTCATATTTTGGACAAAGAGTACCGTGTTGCCTGCCCCCATGATAATCAGGACGCACTGCACACAGCTGCACGCTATCTGAACGAAAAGATGCAGGAAATCCGCTCTTCAGGCAAAGTCGTTGGTATCGAACGGATCGCCGTGATGGCGGCCCTTAACATCAGCTATGAGCTGATGCATAGCCGTCGCCAGAATGAAGATGAAAAGATGGATACTCAGGAACATATTGACCAACTGCTGGGTAAGCTCGATCAGGCACTGGCAGCGGTTGAACGATGAGCTGATAACCTTTTGTACTTTCCGCAGCTACTGATAGCCAAAAAAACTTGCAGACATCTTTTCAATTGTCGATATAATGCCGTTGAAACCTCCCTGGCCTGTTCGCCAGTCACCATACGTCCCGAGCCGATAATACTACCCAGGGGGCTCCTGGCAGGTGCTGGAGTGCAGGTCCGCCTCGTAGCGGAAAGCCCGATTCACCTCAGCAGCCCCCACCGTGACCGTTACGGCCACGGGCAAACGTGACAGCGGCAGGGTGGGGAGGTTTCGCCTATACCCTCTCATACTGCTACTTGGAACCACCTGACTCTACCAACGAAACGCTGCAATATAGTTACTGATACGTAAAAAACATCCCTAATTTTAAGAACAATCACACTTTTGAGAGTCAGATTCAGGTAGTAATGCTTTTGAACCGAGTTTGATTGTAATCAACAATCAAATTGAAAGTACATCCATACATAATCAAACAGTAAACAAAGTCGAGCATAAACATCGACAATCATTCTGGTAAATTTCCTAAAAATATTCTTATAGAAGGAAAGCAAGCCTCCTTCTATTTTTTCACTAATCCCCTCGACAACTTATCAAACTTGTCACCATAGGGCGGTAGCATACCACTCACTTTGGGAAGGTTAAGTAAGCCCTGTTTGAATACGGACTTGGCATGACTGAATGTCTTGAAACCTTCCCAACCATGAATCTGACCCATGCCGCTTTTACCAACGCCGCCAAAAGGCAGGTCATCACAGGCATAATGTACGGCAATGTCATTGATCGTCATAGCACCTGCCATGGTGTTGTTTATCAGTTTACGCTGTACTGCCTTGCTATTACTGAACAGATAGAGCGCAAGAGGGTTTGGGCGATTATTAATATCAGCGATGCAGTCATCAAATGCTTTGTAGCTCCGAAGACAGAGAATGGGGCCAAACAGCTCCTCCTGCATAACCAGCATGTCTTCTGATGGATTGATCACCAGGTGCAGAGGAATTTTCTGTCCCGACGTGTGTGCCCACTCTGACTGAGTTGGATCCAGAGAGATAACCTGAGCTCCCTTGCTCTTCGCATCATCAAGATACCTGTTGATGCGGTCAAAATGCCGCTCATTAATGACAGAGACAAAGTCTGGATTATCCTGAACCGTCGGGTAGAGTTTGCTGACCACCTGGCGGCACTTATCCACAAATACATTCAGGGATGCTTCAGGAACAAAGCAGAAATCCGGGCTGATACAGATCTGCCCAGCGTTCATCGCTTTGGCTACCATCAGCTTGTCTGCAGCATCATCAAGATCATAGTCATCGGCAATGATCACCGGAGACTTGCCACCCAGCTCCAGCGTTACTGGTGTCAGATTGGCTGCTGCTGATGCCATGACTTTTGCACCCACTGCCGTGCTGCCCGTAAAAATCAAATGATCGAATGGGAGCTGACTGAAAGCGGCTCCGGTTTCAGCATCACCATTAATAACAACTACTTCTTCATCAAAAAAATATTCTGAGATCAGCTTTTCCAGCAATTCAGAGGTATGCGGAGTGAATTCTGAAGGCTTTATCATTGCCCGGTTACCAGCCGCCAGAACATCGGCCAGCTGGGAAAAAATGGGATTCACCGGTACATTCCACGGCGTCATGATGCCAATGACGCCTTTTGGCTGGTAGTGAATCTCACTGCGGGCACCGATCAAATTCATGGGAAAGGGCGCTGAACGCCGCTCAACCTTCATCCACTGCTTGAGTCTCTTTTTGGTAAATTTCAGAGACTGCAGTGAAACGAACAGATCGGACATGCGGGTGACATGAGCAGAGCGACAGCCAAAGTCTCTGTTTACCGCCTCACAAATCTCATCCTGGTGGGTAACCAGCAGGTCAATGCAGCGATCCAGCCGTTTAATTCGTGTTTCATAATCGGGATAAGGTATCGCTGAGTGAGCAAGACGCTGCTTATTTAATAACGCCATCAGCTTTTCAGTCGGCACAGGGTAAACCGACTGGGGCGATTTTGACTCTATGGGCACAACTTCAGCAGAGGCTAACATCTTATTTACCTTTTTATTTTTTGCCAAAGATTACCCTCTTGCTAACTATTATCGAAATTTATTTTATGAATAAGGAGCCATTCACACATTGAATGAGAAGTCATTCTTTGTCGTTTATCTGGTAAATTGGAGAATCAAACGCCTCTATTTAGACGAAAGAAAAAGAATAATGAACAGTCCAACGGTTACCGAAGCATTACAGACAAGAAAATCAATCCGGGCATTCAGCAGGCAGCCAGTTGAACTGTCAGTTGTTCAGGAAGTTCTCGAATTGGCAGCGCTGTCCCCTTCCGGCGGGAATGTACAACCATGGAAAGTGGATGTGCTGACAGAAAATGCACTCAGAGAGCTTGCCCAGAAAGTTCAAATCGCGGTACAGAGCAGCGGAGGAAAAACGGAGCCGGAATTCCCAACCTACCCTGAAAACATGGTGGATCCATATAACAACCGCCGTAAAGACTGCGGTGAAGTCATGTATGAAGCGTTGAACATTCCCCGGGAAGACAAAATGCAGCGCATGATGCAGACCTTGAGAAACTTTGAGTTCTTCGGAGCTCCAGTAGGCATCATCATCACTGCCCACCAGCAGATGGGCATGCCACAGGCGATGGACATTGGCATCTTTATGCAGAGTATTATGCTTCTGGCCAGTGAGCGAGGTCTGGATACCTGCCCTCAAGTCAGCTGGAGTATATTCCCGCAGCCAGTAAAGGAGTATTTAGGGTTAAGTGATGATAGGAAAGTAATGGCTGGAATGTGCCTGGGTTATAAAAATAATGACGAGGCGGTGAATAATATCAGCCAACCCCGTGCCACCCTCAACGAGTTTGCTTCATTTCACGGATTCTGAACGTCCATTAAAAAATCCCCGCTTGCGGGGATCCAAACTGGTATTACTCACCAACCCATTCAGGCTGACGTTTCTGGGCAAAAGCCTTAATGCCTTCAAGAATATCGCGACTGGTTCGCATGCTCTCCAATGCAGGGTACCGGTTTTGGTCCTGGCCTTTAATAGCCTCAGCCATGTCCATACCCAGCCCTTCACGAACACATTGTTTCGTGGCCTGCATTGCCAGTGGTGCGGGCTTCAGCAAACGATGAATCCAGCGCTCTACCGCATCATCCAGACCTTCTGCCGGCACCACTTCATTAACCAGCCCCCAGTCCAACGCGGTACTTGCATCAATGGTTTCACAGGCCAGCAGTAACTGCATCGCCCGCTTCATTCCAATCTGGCGAGGCAGACGATGCATGCCACCAGCATAGGCAACAATTCCTACCATGGGCTCTGGCAGACCGAAAGTCGCATGTTCTACTGCAATGACCAGGTCTGCAGCCAGGGCAATTTCAAAACCACCGCCCATGGCGAGACCATTCACTACCGCCAGCACCGGTTTATCCAGGTCAAAGCGGCTGGTCAATCCACCGTACCCGGTTTCAGGCACTTTATAGGGTTCTCCCCCGTCTGCCGCGTTATTCATGGCCTGAATATCGCCACCGGCAGAAAACGCCTTGTTCCCACTGCCCCGGATCACCGCAAGCCAGAGCGAGTCATCCGCCGCATAGCGATCCATGGCTTCCGCCATCAGCCGGTTCGTTTCAGTATCAATGGCATTCATCCGTTCGGGACGGTTGATCGTGATATACAACACTCGTCCATTGACATGGGTAAGGACTTTTTTATTGTTGTTATTGGACTCTGACATATCTTTTATATCATCCCTGTTAATCAGGCGAATTGCCCAGGAGCCTGTACGGAAATAGTGTCACTCTCCGCAGATTTTCTGGACTTAAGAATCATATCTGCGGCTTTTTCCGCAATCATAATCGTTGGCGCATTGGTATTACCGGACGTCAGGCTTGGCATCACAGAAGCATCTGCAACCCTCAGACCTGTCACACCACGCACGTGCAGTTCTGGATCAACCACTGAATCTGAGTCACTACCCATACGACAGGTACCAACCGGATGATGAGCGGTTGTACCAGCCCACCGGGCATAATCCAGCATCTGGGTTTCCGTAACCTGATCACTTCCTGGCAAACGCTCACTGGCCACCAGCGCGGATAGTGCAGGCTGCGAAGCAACCGCCCGGGCAATATGCATACCGGCCAGTGTGACCTCCACATCACGGTCGGAAGAAAGGTAGTTCAGATCAAACTGTGGTGCGGAATATGGATCTTTATCCTGCAGGTAAACCCGGCCTCTGGACTCAGGATGCATAAAATACGGAGCCAGAGTCAGCCCCGCCTGTTTATGGGCCGTTTTACCACCAGGGTGACCGGTCACGGGCAAACAGTGGAACTGAAGATCAGGCCGTTCGACCTCTGGTGAAGACTTTAGAAATGCCCCTACTTCAGAGCCCGGTAATGTCATTGCACCTTTTTTACTGACAAGGTAATGCAACACCTCTTTTACTATGCGAGGTGGATGCAGGCGCTCATTCAAGCTGGCAACGCCCTTATTGAGTATCCACATCATGGGAACGATAAAATGATCCTGAAGATTTGCCCCTACCATTGGGCTATCGCTGATCACCGGGATATTCATTTCATCAAGATGCTGACGTGGACCAATGCCCGAGCGCAATAAAATACGGGGGGAATCCATCGCACCCGCACAAAGAACGGCCTCTCTGCGAATAAATACCTTATGCTGTTTTTTATTAATAAAATAAGTGACCGAATGCGCCTTACCCTCCTGAATACTCACCCGGTCAACAATCGCTCCGGAAACAATATCCAGATTCTGTCGCCCTTTTACCGGTTCAAGAAATGCCTTGTTTGTGGATAAGCGGGAACCTTCACGCATGGTGACCTGAAAATATCCACAACCTTCCTGCACCCCATCATTAAAATCACTGGTGCGTGAGTAGCCTGCCTGGGCAAAGGCCCGGATAACATCTTCACTCAGCGGATGAGGATCTGGCAGGTCAGTAACGGTCAGCTCACCACCACGACTATGGATAGGAGAAATGCCTTTATGCAGCTGATCCTGAGAGCGAAGAAAATACGGAAGCACCTGGTTCCAGGACCAGCCTGTTGCACCCAGCTTCTCCCAGAGATCGTAATCCTGACTCTGGCCTCTTAAATACAGCATGCCATTGATATTGGAAGAGCCACCCAACATACGACCACGGGGCAACCGATGAGAACGTTTATTGGTTTCCTTATCCGGCTCTGAATCGTACAGCCAGCTATAACGGGGGTTTTCGGTAATTTGCCCCCAACCTGCCGGCATATCAGTCAATAAATCTTCTTTTTTGGTTCCTGCCTCCAGCAGTAAAACACGAATACCCGGATCATTACTAAGTCGATTAGCAAGAACACAACCTGCGGAGCCACCACCAATAATAATATAGTCGTATACATCACCTTCATTATCTTTATTCATTTGTGAATAACTCCTGATGGCGGAATTTCGTTATTAACCCACCAATAAGTCGTGCCATTAATTTGAAACTTACAAAAGAAATGGTAATTCCATGATTCAAAGCGGAATTATTTTTTAGTCAGGGGTATTTTCTTATTTGAGTATGTTGCTCTTGGAAAAACACCAACATCATCCATATGGACTAAAAAGCAATTACATAAGAAGTGTGAATGACAGCCTATTCAGACAATAAATTTTTAAATCAGAAGCGGCAGCCATACTCTATGACACTGTCGGTAAAACAATAAAAAATAATCATGGGATGGAATGCGTGCAGTGAAGACTTTTCTTTCGACGACAATCGCCGGTGCATTACTGCTCAGCGGATCTGTTCTGGCAGAAGCGACAGAATCCTCTCAGACTTCCGTCAATAATAACATTCCTGAAGAACTGCCTTTTACCGTTACTGAAGAACGGGTCCGGTGCGCAAGTTATGAGCCAATGAAACAGCCATTATTTGGCGATCTTCATGTGCATACCAGCTACAGTTTTGACTCATTTGTTTCCAGTCAGAGAAATACGCCCTGGGACGCCTACCGTTATGCCAAAGGGGAAGCAATCACACTGCCGGATGAAAGCGGCGACCAGAAAGTCATTGCCCAGATCCAGCGCCCCCTGGACTTCACAGCAGTCACAGACCATGCCGAGTTCCTCGGACAGATCAATGTCTGTACCGATGACCCCACTGAACCGGGCTACTGGTTTCCCTATTGCATGATGACCCGAAGCAACACCTTTCCCATACAGCTGCTGGCAGCAAGTTACTGGCAGGATCTTGGGGTCAGCAGCACCCGGGAGAACAGAGACAAGTCCTTTGCCTGCACACTGTCTGACTGTGATGAAGGGCAGGCTAAATACTGGAGCAATATCCAGCAGGCTGCTGAAGATCATTATGACCGCACCGAAGCCTGCAATTTTACGACTATGGTCGGTTATGAATACACCGATGCTCCTCAATACAAAAATATGCACCGGAACGTCATCTTTCGGAATGAAAAAGTGGCCGAGAAAACCATCTCAACCTACGAAACCGGCAGTTATAACTACCCCGAACTCTGGAAAGAGCTCCGGAAAGAGTGCACAGATAAAGGCAATGGCTGTGATGTTATCTCCATCCCCCATAATCCTAACCTTTCCGGTGGCCTGATGTTCCGTGACCCACTCAACGATGAAGAGCGGGATAATCGAATCTATTTTGAGCCTCTGGTTGAGCTGGTTCAGCACAAGGCGGCCTCTGAGTGCCGTTATGATCGACTGGCAGGTCGGGGTGTCCAGACCCAGGACGAACTCTGTGATTTTGAACAGGCCGTGGCTGACAACCTGAGTATGCTGGGAACGGTGTACGGCAAAGTAATGACAGAGACGGCCAAACCCGTTCCGGTGGAAGAGTATGCGCCACGCAATATGGTAAGAAATGCCCTGAAAGATGGCTTGAAGCTTGGCCAGGAAACGGGGGTTAACCCATTCAAGATGGGCTTCATCGGTTCCACCGATACCCACAGTGCCACACCAGGGGGAGCGGAAGAGGACAACTACACAGGTCATCTGGGCAAACGGGATGCCGGTTATCGGAATGTACAGGATCACTTTTTTGATAACCCTGGTGGCCATGCGGTGGTCTGGGCTGAAGAAAACTCCCGGGACAGTATCTTTAATGCCCTGAGAAACCGTGAAACCTACGCCACCAGTGGCACCCGCCCTATTATCCGTTTTTTTGCCGGCTGGGATTTTACTCCGGAAATGTGCGGTTCCTTTGACCTTGTGCAACAGGGGTATAACCGCGGTGTTCCCATGGGCAGCGATATGAAGCCAAGGCCTGGCAGTGAAGCACCCACCATACTGATTACTGCATTGAAGGATCCGGGTATTTATGGTCATCCCGGTACTGACCTGCAACGACTTCAGGTCATCAAAGGCTGGGTAGATGAAAACGGCAAAACTCACGAGAAAGTAATCGATATTGCCGGCGACCCGAATAATGGAGCCACGGTCAATAAGAACACCTGTGCGCCCGAAGGCCAGGGATATACCAGCCTGTGCGGCGTATGGCAGGATCCGGAATTTGATCCTGAACAACCCGCCTTTTATTACGCCCGCGTTGTAGAGAACCCCAGTTGCCGCTGGAGCACCCTCCAGTGCAAGTCCTATGGTGTTGACCCTTTCTCACCGCAGTGTGAAGCCCAGGCGGCTGAACAGACTGAAAACATGGATGGCATGGGGGATATTTTCGGTCGCTGTTGTATCGACCCAGAGACAGAACCATTTTACTCACCCACGATTCAGGAACGTGCCTGGACGTCACCGGTCTGGTACACCCCGGAAGGTAAGGAACCCATCAAAACAGCTTCTACTGAAAGGTAATTCACCATGATAAGACGTATCGGCAGGCGTCTGCTGTTGTCACCATTAATGCACTGCCTCTGGCTTGGCCTGACCCTTCTCTGGGTCACTGCCGAGCCTGAGCCAGCCCCGGTGATTGCGATCAGTGAGCAGCAGATAAAAGATCTTCAGGTCCAGTGGCAGTTACAGACCGGCAGGGTCCCCGACACCCAGCAAACAGAACGACTGATTGCGGTCAGTATTGAACATGAGATTCTTTTTCAGGAGGCTATGAACCGACGGTTCGATCAGTTGCCTGTCGTCAAAACCCGGCTGCAGCAGCTGGGTGGATTTCTGAAACTGACCAGTGGTGGTGCCAGTGACCGTGAAAGGGAGGCATTGAAACTGGGGCTTGATCAAACCGATCCGTTGATTCGTCGATACCTGATCTCGGCCATGCAGGAAGTGATTGCGGCTGAAAGCCCGGTTGAAGAGCCGGATCAAATAGCGCTTGAAGCTTATTACCAGAACCATAAAGAGCAATACCGGCAGCCTGCCACAGTGAAAGTCAGCCATGTCTTTTTCGGCGGCTTCGGACAACGAGCCCTGGACAGGGCAAATGGCCTGCTATCGAGTATGCCAGCCAGCACAGATGAAGCCATTCAGTCCGGTGACCCATTCTTCCATGGTCATCAGTTGCCATTGCTCAACGAGCAGCAATTAGAGAAAAAGCTGGGCCAGGAGTTCGCTCGCCAGGTGATGACGCTTGGGTCAGGTCAGTGGCATGGCCCTGTTGCCTCCAGCTATGGCTATCACCTGGTCATGATCGAAGAGAAACAACAGGGAATGTACCGCCCTTTGGCTGACGTGGCTGAGAATATTCGCTCCCACATTCTCAGGGATAGACGACTGTCGATGCTGGATCAGGAAATAGAAGCGATGAAGAGAAACTACATTATTGAGATCGCTGATGTCAGCCTTGATGCCTCAACCATCACCTTCCCGGATTTCAGCAGGAGCCAAACCCTATGAAGCATGGAGTACTGCTTATATCACTGCTACTGATGCTTGTGGGAAAGGCCAGTGCACACCCGATGGCGCCTGGACTCTGGGTCATGAATGAGCAAAGTCCCGGACACTACCTGGTGATCTGGAAAACCTCGTTAAAGCCCATGCCCGGTATCAGCCCTGCGCCCATTCTCCCCGAAGGCTGCATCAGCGATGGCCAGCTGAGTGGTAGCAAAGAGGGAACCGGAAATGTCGTTCAATGGACGACAGACTGCTCCTCCATTGAGCGTATAGGCAGTGAGTACCGGGTGGAAGGTCTGGATGGCAGCCCATCTGGCGTTCTGTTCCGTATGAAAACGCTGGATGGCAACAGCTATCACCGAATGCTCAGCAGTGATGACCCATCGATCACCATTGAGCAGGCACCAGGTGCCCTGGAGGTTATGTGGACCTACGTGGTTTCCGGCTTTGATCACCTGCTTTCCGGGTTGGACCATGTCTTTTTTGTCATCATGCTGACACTGTTGGTGGGTTGGGGAAGGCAACTGTTCTGGACGATAACTCTGTTTACCCTGGGGCACTCCGTCACCCTTTCGTTAACCGCACTGGGTTATGTCAACTTCCCTGTGATGCTGGTTGAATCCATTATTGCCCTGAGCATTGTGGTGGCAGCTGCAGAAGTGATTCGCAGTGATAAAAGCAGCCTATTCAGACGACACCCCTGGTTAATGTCTGGAGGGTTTGGCCTGCTGCACGGCATGGGGTTTGCCGGTGTATTGAGTGAGTTTGGTCTGCCACAAAATGATATTCCCCTGGCTCTGGCCGCTTTCAATATCGGCATCGAGGTTGGGCAGTTGCTGGTGATTGCCGCCTTCATGGTGTTGTGGAAAGGTTTGCTGATGGTTAAATCTGACTGGTCCCAATGGTCGCAGAAACTGGCCAAACTGCTTCCTGCCTATACCATTGGTGCAGTGGCGGCTTTATGGTTCTGGCAACGAACCGGGATTGAACCGCTGCTTGCCGGTTAACCACGAACTCATTCCTGTTCTTTGCAGGAATGAGAATAATACTCCCATAAAGAACACATCAGACCGTAGCAGCTGTATCGATTATTAGCTGCCGCAGCCATTGGTTAGCCGGATCCTCTTCTTTCGCAGTAGACCAATATAGATGCAGTGCTTTTTCTGACACGTTGAAAGGCAACTCCAAGGTGGCCAGGTCGAAATTGGCCGCCAGCTTCCGTGGAACGGTCAGGGCAAGATCGGTGACTTTGACCAGCTCAGGTGCCACCAGATAGTTCTGCAGACGGGCAGCAATTTTTCGCTTCTTGCCAATTCGGTTCAGAGCCAGATCAATATGGCCGGGGCCTTTTGGTCTTGAAGAGGTATGAATGTGGTTCAGTGTTAAATACACATCCAGTGTCATTTTTTGGTGGAGCGCTGGATGGTCTTTCCGCACCATACAGACGTAATCATTGCTGAGCAGCAGCTGGTTTTGCAGGCGCTGGTCCATGACCTGGGGCGACTGAATACTGAAATCCAGGTAAAAAGAGGTCAGGTTTTCCGCCACTTCATCCTGAGGAATGTGCCGGGTTTCCAGCACAATACCCGGAGCCTGTTCGCGAAGCACCGGTAATAATGCTGGCAGCAGCAGTGCCGACGACAGATCACTCATACTGATGCGAATCACTTTCCTGGTTTCCCTGGGATCAAAGTGACTCTTACTCATCAAACCATTATTTAACAGCCACAGCGACTCACGAACGGGGCCAATCAGGTTTTCTGCAAATGCCGTGGGTTTCATCCGGTCGCCATGACGTTCAAACAGTGGATCATCCAGAGAATTTCGAAGCCGGGAAAGTGCATTGCTGACAGCAGGTTGGGTGATATTGAGAATTCTGGCCGCTCGAGTCAGATTCCCTTCTCGATAAATAACTTCAAAAACGATAAACAGATTCAGGTCGATTTTGGCCAGTTGCATTTTTTATGGTGTTATCTATGAATAATGGCCACGACATCTTATCGCAGTTTATTTATGCCTCCAATTAATTGACAGGGTGATGACAAATATCTGGAATTAACGAGAGTATTAATCATACAAATTCCGCCTTCTAAATATGATATCGAGCAAGCTGTTTTGGACAGCTGGGCAAGGCGGAATGACGAGTAATAGCCGGGCTATTGCGAGGAATTCCAACGAAGATCCAACTGACCAAAATGGCTGCGCAGTTCATGTTTAGAAAGTGGAATTGGTATAATACCTCGCTCCCATGCTCGGTATGGAAACGAGGCTGCTTCTATGGCTATTAGTGCAGGCAACACTTCTTAAATTTTTTACCACTGCCACAGGGACAGGGATCATTTCTGCCGACACCGGCTGGTGATGAAGTAAACGCAGGTGTTGGTTGAGAATGCTCACCCTGCTTTGGAGCCGTCTGGTTGATCACCATATTCTCCAGATTGGTTAACAGCTCGTTGCCCTCTCCGGAATAACAGGTCAGCTGTCTCAATGCAGCCACCGCATCATCCAGGTAGCAGTAGAACTCACCTTCCTGCTTCATTACTGACTTGTTAATCACTTCCGGAGCCACACCACAGCGCAGTTTAAGCTCGTCCAACGTGATGTAATAGGTATCCGCCCACTCTTTTTCATAGAGGTCTTTCAGGGCTTCCATAAAACTCTCAGGCTGAGTGTTATAACAAGCTTGAACCCAGGCATTCCAGACCTGATTCTTTTCCTGTTCAAGACCATACTCATAGAGCTGATGCAGATAAGTCGTCAACTCCTGAAGCTCAAGGTCTCCCTGTTGATAACGGACAACCAGAGATCCCAGAGCCGCATCCCGGACGTATTCATCAATACTGGTGTTTTCAATGATGGATTGCAGGGGGCGAATATCACCCGGACAGAGTGTCGCAAAGATCTGGCTTAGCCGGTCACAGACCACCTCATCAAAATCATCGCCAATGGCAATGTTGTCTTCAGAGCTCATGGTGCTGAACAGATCAATGACAATAGGCCAGGCCGCTGGTTCACGAAACTGCGTCAACAGATAAAGCGCATGAAGTGCTAGACGGCTTTTTGAGGATGAGCTGCTGCGCTTGCCACGGATTTTCACCGCTTCAAGAGCCTCCAGGAGCACCGGTGTGATCTCTTCCTGATGCTGGGCAGCTTCTCTTAATGCCGACAGAGGCAGTTCACTGGATACCAGGGAAAGGCTTTTTTTCAGCCTGGAGATATCCTCGGTAGAAAGGGGCATAACCAGTTAATCCAACATATAAACAAATTGGGCGCTAGGATAGACCTTCACGACGTTAAGATACAGCTCTTGAGGCTTGTACCAGATTATTCTTTTCAAGGGCTGTGTATATCTTTCGGGCCGTTTTAGCCAGCCTGTGGATATCTCCAAGGTTTGGTTTATCACCCACATTCAGGCGCATGCTCCAGTCTGAGAGTTCCTGATCCAGAAACTCCAGCAGTTTTTTGGAGCACCCTTTACAGGTACCTGAGCACAACTCAGCCTCGGAAAAGCCAAAGGGAATTGCCCCTCGAATATCATTGATCAGAGAAGCCATCGCATCCGGTGTTGAGGGTTTCATGACTGCTTCTTCAAATGAAAAGGTGAGAATGGCATCAGAACAGGCAAATTACGATCCGCATTATCCCCAGATGACTTACCCCGGGTTTATCCTGATAATCAACCCATGAATGATACTTTTATTGTCCCCTTCTGTAACGAGCCATTGGCGGAACTTTACCGCGATGAGTGCATCGTCGTTGTAAATAAACCGGCAGGCCTGCTCAGTGTTCCCGGAAAGCCACCCAATCATGAAGACAGTGCCCTGTCACGATTGCAGAGGATAAATCCTGAAACCCGCGTTGTGCACCGTCTGGATATGTCCACATCGGGCCTTATGGTGTTTGGGCTTGATGCTGATAGCCACCGTGCACTGAGCCGGCAATTTCAGGACCGTCTGGTCGAAAAAGAGTATGTCGCCGAAGTCTGGGGAAAACTGGAAAAACCTGAGGGGAAAGTTGAATTACCACTTCGCTGTGACTGGCCAAACCGCCCGAAACAGATGGTCGACCATGAGCTGGGAAAACCCTCACTGACACTGTTTCAAAAGATTGAAAACCAGCGACCGGAGTTTGATCGTGTGTTACTCAAACCCGTGACCGGGCGTTCTCACCAATTAAGAGTTCATTTAGCAGAGCTTGGGCATCCTATTCTTGGCTGTGAGTTTTATTCACACCCAGAGGCCCAACAGGCCAGTAACAGACTCAACCTGCACGCAACTAAACTCAGCTTTATGCATCCATTAACTGAAGCACCTGTTACTTTTATTTCAGACGTTCCGTTTTAGAAACGCTTAAGAGGCTATCGCAAAAGGTAGCGAGCTCAGGCAAGACAAGGCGAAAAAGCGCAGTTTACAAGTAGTAAATGAGCATTTTGAGCCATTTTTTAACACAGTATTGGTAAGCGCAGCCCTTTTGCGACAGCCTCTTATGAGGCTTCGGATGGCACATTAACCGTAGCATCGACCAAGGCCTCTTCATTTCTCAGCATATTGAGATACCTTGAAGATACCTGCATAAAACCACTAAGCTCAGAGCCACCCAGTGCCCGATTGGTTCTTAGCTTAGCCCTCATTGCATCAACAGGGCGGCCATCCACATACACTTCGTAGTGAAGGTGCGGCCCTGTGGATAAACCCGAGTTACCGGATAAACCAATAACTTCTCCACGACGAACCTGCTGACCAGCCTTAACCTTCAGCTGACTCAAATGCAGGTATCGGGTGATATAGCGGCGCCCATGCTGAATCTCGATATAGTTTCCGGCTGTAGGATGGCCTACCACCGACTCAACCACAATACCATCTGCCGTTGTTATCACCGGTGATCCCACCGGAACAGCCCAATCGGTCCCTTTATGTTCACGAATCTGACCAATAATCGGGTGCTGTCTCGATAAGTCAAACCCGGAACTTACCGGATACTCTTCCTTGAGAGGTAAGCGTAAAAAGGTTCTTCCGAGCAGCTTTCCTTCTAAGGTGTAATAACGACCGTCATTATATCGAATTGCCGTTAATGTCCTCCGCTGTTGATAAATCTGTGCAGCCAGAATTCGAGTATCATCCGCCAGTTGATCTCCAGAAACCTTTTCCAGCAGAATTTCAAAGCGATCACCTCGATGAATATCCCGACTGAAGTCCAGCTGCCACTGAAAAATATTGGCAAATTCGCTCATGGCTGATGGCGATAAACCTGCTACTTTTGCACTGGCGTAAAAGCTGTGTTTAATTACTCCACCAATACGCACGGTCTCCAACGGCTTTTTTTTATCATCCACCGTTACAGTGAAGGTGTCTCCTCCAGCCTGTGTTACTTTTGAAAATGACAGTACCTCACCAGAAACGGTAGTTATTTCCAGTTTGATAACTCGATTATCATTACTCAGCTGATAGCGGAGAATATCAATCTCTCCCGGTTGACTGATCCAACCTGCACTTTGTGGAATGTTCATCAATAGATTCAGGTCAGCCTGCATAAGGCCTTCATTAATAAAAACGGTAGTCAGGTTTTCATCTGGGCTGACTTCATACTCATGCCATAGGATGCCGCTTTCTGAGTGATCCAGAATCTCAAGCAGAGAGTTTCGGGCAGGGGAACTTAAATAGCTTTCCAATTCCATCGCATTATTCAGCAATGAAATAGAGTCCATAGGATCATCAGCAGCCACAACAGACGAAAACGCGTAATTGAATGAAATCAAGAAGGATAAAAAGACAGTCTTTGCTACTTTCCTGATAAACACCATGAATCTGACCTGTTGAAGTTCGATTCAAAGAGTATCTCGTGATACGGGAAAGAGCCCTATGCTGACTTGCACTTAAACAACGATAGTCAGGAAATACCCCTGACATTCAAATGATAAAATCAGCTCAATCCGATACGGTATTTTCTTATTCAAATGAGGCTACCATCAGGTTCTGTTAACAGAACCTGATGTGGAAGGGTTTACATTCAGGCAGTTCATGGTACCAACAGAGCAAATCGCATTGTCGATACCACAAGCATTATTTGGATTTACTCAACACCCTGGCTGCGCAGATAGTCATCATAAGTACCATGGAAATCCACTACACCAGAATCTTTGATTTCAATAATCCGTGTTGCCAGCGATGAAACGAACTGACGGTCATGGGAAACAAAGATCAATGTGCCCGGGTAGTTTTCCAGCGCCAGGTTCAGAGACTCAATGGATTCCATATCCATGTGGTTGGTAGGCTCATCCATCAACAGGATATTGGGTCGCTGCTGGATCAGTTTGCCAAACAGCATACGCCCCTGCTCACCACCGGAAATGACCCGAACGGACTTTTTCAGGTCGCTCTGAGAGAACAGCATGCGTCCTAATACGCCGCGAATGACCTGTTCATCATCGCCTGGGTTCATCCACTGGCTCATCCAGTCGAACAGGTTCATATCCATATCAAAGTCAGAAGTGTGGTTCTGAGCGTAATAGCCAATATTAGCATTTTCTGACCATTGAAGCGTTCCGGTACGCGGAGCCATCTGACCAGCCAGAGTATGCAGCAGGGTGGTTTTACCAATACCGTTCTGACCGATAATGGCAATACGTTCACCGACTTCAACCATCATATTCACTTTGCTGAACAGGTCATCTTCATAGCCCTGGCTCAGTTTTTCCACCACCAATGCATTCCGGAACAGTTTCTTTTCCTGCTCAAAACGGATAAACGGGTTCTGACGACTGGAAGGTTTAATCTCTGCCAGTTGAATCTTATCAATCTGTTTCGCTCTGGAAGTCGCCTGTCTGGCCTTGGAAGCATTGGCAGAGAAGCGGCTGACAAAGGATTGAAGTTCGGCAATCTGGGCTTTCTTACGGGCATTATCAGCCTGCAGACGCTCACGGGCCTGAGTTGCTGCCGTCATGTATTCATCATAGTTGCCTGGCATTACCTGCAATTTACCGTAATCCAGATCCGCCATATGGGTGCAGACACTGTTCAGGAAGTGACGGTCGTGCGAGATGATGATCATGGTGCAATCACGCTGCTTCAGGATGTCTTCCAGCCAGCGGATAGCATTGATATCCAGGTTGTTGGTCGGTTCATCCAACAGCATAATTTCAGGGTCTGCAAACAGCACCTGAGCCAGCAGCACTCGCAGCTTCCAGCCGGGGGCAACTGCACTCATCAGTCCATAATGCTGTTCAATAGGAATATCCAGTCCCAGCAGCAATTCTCCTGCACGCGCTTCTGCGGAGTAACCATCCATCTCACCAAACTGAACTTCAAGGTCTGCAACCCGCATACCTTCTTCTTCCGTCATTTCGGCTTTGGCATATATGGCATCACGCTCTGCTTTTACTTTCCAGAGCTCTGCATGCCCCATAATGACAGTATCGATGACCGTATAGTTTTCATAGGCGAACTGATCCTGACTCAGTTTAGCCATACGTTCATGAGGGTCTTTGCTGACAGTTCCTGAGGTAGCTTCAAGCTCACCGCCAAGGATTTTCATAAAAGTTGACTTACCACAACCGTTGGCACCAATGAGTCCGTAACGGTTACCTTCGCCAAACTTGACGGATATGTCCTCAAACAGGGGCTTGTCACCGAACTGCATGGTGATGTTGGCTGTAGAAATCAAATTTATTGTCCTGCTCTATTTAATTAATCAGAAAGTGCGGCGCAGACTACAGTGACTATTCCCTTGAGCCAATAGGTAGTTTACAAATTCTGCCATTGTAATTTTTAGTAATACCCCACACCCAAAACCGTAGTTAGTTTCAGGCTCCTGCATTAGCTCAGAGAAATATCGGCCAGACCTTCCGGAATATCAAGCCAAGGATGTTACCGTCGCTCATTTTACCAGCTCAGATACCCCGCTCAACCTGATGTGTTTAATTCGGCGGTAAGCATAGTGTGACTCTTCTCGCAGGTTTCGCTCACAAACCAGCAAATCGCTAGTGATCAATATAGAGTTTACTTAAAATCGAAAAAATTTTGTTTATAAACTTCATTCAAGGAAAAAAGCATTTTTCATGGAATTTATAAAAACGCTTTTTATCGTATTGCTGTTAACGACTTTGACAGCTTGTAAGAATGGAAGCTCTGACGACTCCGGCTCAAATAAACCCGAGCCTGATCCGGTCGACCAGGCTTTACAATCAGCTTTTCAAACCGGTGATGCATCCGGAATACCTTCAGCAGATTCTGTCATACAGAAAATCGATAACGTCATCGCGAAAGGGCATGGCCAGTTTAACTCTGTCATTTACCGCCTGTTCCAACTGAATGCGGATGGTTCAACCAATGCCAATAGCCTGACCAATATCGACTGGGATGTTACCCACGACTCAGCCATCATTGCACCGGAATTTGGCAAGTCAGCAACGTTTCTTCAGGCCAATGCTTCCGATAGAAGCGAATTTGATCCTTTAAAACCCGGAGCTCTTGGCGTACTCGGCGAAGAAGGTAACAGCCGGTTCATCGCTTTATCATCAAACCCTATGCGGGTCTGGAAACGGTTTCCCAGTGCCATTAATGCACAGGCCAACCAGTTAATGGTGAACAGCATTGACTGGCTCGCAGGGCAGTCTCTCAACAGTACTGCCCCAATGAACATTGTGATCGCCCAGATGGATGAGTCACATTATTTCCCGGATCAAAGCAGCACACGACTATGGATAGATACTTTTATGCCGGGGCGGGTCAGTTACAATGACAGAGAAGTCTGCAATGGCGCAGCTCTTTCAAGCTGTTTGGAAGAAGCTGACGTACTGATTGTCTCTTCCTACGGTGAACTGACAGAAGGCCTAAAAGATGGCATCAACAAGGCACGCAGTCAGGGCATTGGCATTTTATACCCTCACTACTATCGTGATGATAATGCCATCAGCCAATATCTCCTTCCGGCACTCAACGCAAATTTCGTTGCCAATAATTACTGGAGCTATCTGATTCTCAGAGGCTTCAACATCGTGGAGTGGGGCAACCCCCTGTCCACCGAAGTTGCTTCTGTGAACCGCCTGCTCACTACCCTGAAAAACCAAGGCAACAATATTAATTTTGCCCAGTGCAATGGCAGTGACTGTTCAGAAGCCGATGGTTTTAACGACGACTTCCTGAATGGCTTACAAACCATGCAGGGGCAGCTTCGCCAACTGGACAGAAACAAACACGCTATTTTCACATCAGCTAACGACGATAAGGCGCTCTGGCGATGGCTGGTGCTTCTTGCTGATTATTATCGGGCAGCAACCAAGTACCCTCTGGATAAGTTGAATAACACCGAGGATTTTGTAAAAGCGGCATTTTCAGATTTTGGTGTTTACCAATACCGCCCAACTAACGCCATTCCTGCTGATTTAGGTAACTTTGGACGCACTGATTTCAGTCATATTACGCCGACCAGCAAAAACATAACCATCACCAGTAAAGTGCCTTTCCGCTCTGCGGGTGTCTATGTCATGCCTGGCAAACCAGTGACCATTCACCGTACCGATAATACAGAAGCCGTCGTTAGTGTTTTTGTAAACTCCATCCGTGATGGCGCAACCCACTGGCTGGACAATGATGGCTATAAACGTCCCCGTTACCTGTGGGGGCAGGAAATGATCATTGCACCGGGAGAAATCCTCACCTTTACCTCGCCGAATGGTGGGCCTCTGCAACTGAGATTTGATCGCAATGATCAACAGGTCAGTCTGAATGTAAGCAATATCGGCCTGCATCCCTATTGGACAAAACCTCAAGATAATGAGGATTTTGCAGAGGCACTGGAAAAAGGCGATTTTGACTGGGCTGAGCTGGTCACTGATGGTTTTGAAGTCCACTCCCGCCTGGACCTGATGCGCCAATCCATGAGTAATTGGAATAATTCAGCAGCAGATCTGGCTGCGGTTACTGACCGTTATATGTCTAACTTGCCCCATATGCTGGCAGGTTTCCGTGGTGACCGTATCGATGAAAATCCGGAGATTATCGAATTTGCCGAGCGTAGAGGGTTAGCCATTGACCTGATTGACCAAGTCAAACACATGAATGCTGATCAGGCCACCTGTGGTTATGGGTGCTCCGGCAACCCATATGATGCTTACTGGGCATTTGATCCCCTGGGGCATGGAGATCTACATGAGCTTGGACATGGGTTAGAAAAAGGACGCTTCCTCTTTGACAGTTGGAGCCCAGGCCATACTGCCACCAATTTCTATTCTTATTTTTCCAAGTCCCGAGCTTACAAAGAGCTCAACAAAACCCCCGGATGCCAGAGCCTGCCTTTTAAAACTCTGTTTGACTGGCTGCAGGCTGCCCAGGCCACGGATGACCCGTTTGCCCATATGCAGCAACAGGACTTTAGTGACTGGAGTAGTGGCGCCGCGGTGTATATCCAAATGATGATGGCAGCTCAGAGTCAGGGAACATTGATTGATGGCTGGATGCTATTGCCAAGGCTTCATATTGTTGAGCGTGAGTTTTATCGGGCCCTCAGCAACAGCGATACCTGGAATCAGAAGCGTGAGCGACTGGGTTTCAGTACCTATAGCTGGGAAGAGGCTAAGAGCATTGCGAAAAATGACTGGCCCACCATTGCACTTTCAGTGGTGACCGGCCTTGATATGCGTGACTATCTTTATGCATGGGGACTGACAGGCAGTCAGAAAGCTCTGGAACAAGTGTCAGCACTTAACTTGCCCCCCATGGAATCAGTCTTTTACAAAACCGATGGAAGCCTTTTCTGTGAACAGTTTGAAAACCCAGCAATAGTCATTGAGAACGGAATGACCTGGGATACACCAGCAGCACTTTAATAATGCTGCAGTAGTTGAATATCCGCCAGAGACGATTAAACTCTCTGGCTTTTAACCATACCGTCCATCCTGATGCCCATCCTACTTCGTTGCCCTATCTGTTATGAAGCGCTGTCCTCAGAACAAAAAAGCGCTGTGTGCAAAAACAATCACCAGTTTGACCGGGCACGCCAAGGCTACCTGAATCTGCTACCCAGCAATAAGAAACGGAGTAAAAACCCCGGTGATGACCAGATGATGGTCGATGCCAGGGCACGCTTTTTAAATCACGGTTACTATCAGCCCGTCATCGAAGCATTAATCGATAAAATCAGCACGTTCAGTGACCAAACAAACCAAACCATTCTTGATGCCGGTTGCGGCGAAGGTTATTACACCTCCGAAATAAAAGAACGCCTGAAAGGTAGTGAAGTCTGCGGATTTGATATCGCTAAACCAGCAATCCTGGCCGCCAGCAAACGAAACAAAGCGATTGAATGGCTGGTAACCAGTGTCAGTGAACTTCCTTTGATGGATGAACAATTTGATGTAATCATCAGCATATTCTCCCGCAGTGACTGGTCCGAGTTTTCCCGGGTACTGAAGCCCGGGGGACATATCGTTATCCTGACTCCCGGGCAAAGCCACCTGCTGGCACTTCGCAATGCCATTTATGACGACGTTCGTCCTTACCCGGAAGATAAACGTCTGCAGGATTTACCCGAAAACCTTCACCTGCTGGAAAGCCAGAACATCCGTCATTTGATGATGCTGGAAAACACTCAGGCTATTATGGACCTGCTAACCATGACGCCTCACTACTGGCATGTAAATGCCAAACAAAAACAGCAACTGGAACAACTTGGCCAGCTGGAGTGTGAGCTGGAGATGCGCATGTCTGTAATAAAAAAAGTGTGATCAAAAAACACGATACAAAAAGACAATAAGCCAGTATAGGTAAAAGTACTGCCTTACATCAATTTTACCAAGCTTGACTGATGGTATAACTGAGACATGGCCATAGCCTCCCACGCCTCTGGCCAGTAACCTTACGGGGGGTTCATCATGTTTCAGTTCGCACAGATCATTGCCGGTAAAAGCGAAAAAGACCTCTTCACTGTTCTGGCTCTGAAAGCCGATATCCTACTTGCTGTCATGCTGACCATTGCCATTTTACAACTGGCAATGAAGGGTATTGGAACCAGCTGGATACTTTTACTGGTTGGATCATTAGCCTCCATTATTGTGCTCACTGGGCTGAATAAAGGAGCACGCAAAATATTAGCCGGCATTCCCAGTTATATTCCCTATGTATTTGGCATCTACCTGTTCTTTATAGAAGGCTTTGGTCGTTTGACACAACTACTGGCCAGTTTCACTATTATTGATACTGCTCTGGTTATTCTGTTCTTTGTTGCTGGTAATATTATCGCCACGGCCGGTTATAATGCCATCGTCTATGCCAAGCGACTGGAGCAGTCTCACTAACTTCCCAGCCGTATTTGTGTCAATAAATAATGCAGTTTGGGAATAGAAAGCAGTATGGAAAAAGAAGCAGTTACTACCTGGTCACTGGAAATGGTTTCTCCGGAAGAACTTATCTACAAACCAGTGACCGATCCGGATTTTATAATCCAGGAATGCCAGGTAAAACAGTTTCAATTTAACCGATTCCTCTATAGCTTTATTGGCAAACAATGGGAATGGACTGACAAGCTGAGCTGGTCTGATAATCAATGGCGTGAGTACGCAGAAAACGACGACCTTCGTCTTTGGGTTGGCTACTATAAAGGCAGCCCAGCAGGTTACTTTGAACTGAGAAAAGCTGAAGGTGATGTTGAAATAGCCTATTTTGGCCTTGCCGAGCCATTCATTGGGAAAGGTCTTGGTGGCTCTCTGTTAAGTGCAGCCATTCAGGAAGCCTGGAACTGGGAAGCAAAGCGTGTCTGGGTTCATACCTGCACACTGGACCACCCCTATGCCCTGAATAACTATCAGGCCAGAGGTCTAAAAGTTTATAAAGAAGAAACTGACCAAGTAGCAAAAGGTTCCTGTCTCAACTAAAACCAGAATGCTTCTGACTAGACGAAAAGACCTACAAGATACTTAAAGGGTATAAAGGTGAAGTTACCCGCCAAAGCCTTTATACCCTGTTAAGTCAAGGTATAGCGATTCAACATAAACTTTCTGCTCATATCAACAGCACTATCAATAAATATTGAGAAAATTTTCAATTGCTATCGCACAGGCGTTCTTATAGACAGGCGCTATTTTTAGCATACTATTCAGAGTGTCCGAAAGTGTCATGTCTGAACTTGGTATTGTCAGGAATATGGTAATACCTGCACTTTTCTCAAATAGCTACGTCTTACAAAAACAAAAATATCAAAGAACTCATCAGTCACTATGCAGAGGATATCGACCATTCTATTCTGGAATGGTAAAGAAAGGCCAATGACAAATCGCCAGAAGTTAGTACTGTGATATGAAGAAATCTTCTCTTTATATGATGTTGTGTCGATCAGTTTTCAGATTAGTCAGGTTTACACCTGAGAGGATCTTATCGCCGTAGCAAGCCAGTGGAAAATCACACTGAAAAGGCCTGACGGCGATTCACTTTCAGAAGAACTATTTCTGAGGACAACTCATATTTTCAAAAGACAGAACAGCAATCACTGGTTGATCTGCCACCTCCATGCTTCCCCAGTTCCTCAATTAGCGCTTAAATAATAAACTCCACCAGCCAATGGCATAACAGCGTAATAATCACAATACCTGCAAGATTCAACACCATACCACTTCGTACCATGTGTCGGATGGGTAACATTCCTGAGCCATAAACAATAGCATTGGGCGGTGTCGCGACAGGCAGCATAAAGGCACAACTGGCCGCGATCGCTGCTGGTATGGCCAAAATGGCAGGATCCATACCCAGTGAAATTGCCAGAGCTCCGAGTGGAGGCAGGAATGCTGCGGTGGTTGCCGTATTACTGGTAACTTCTGTCAGGAATATAATGATGGTGACGACCAGTGCAATGGCCATCAAGGGTGGCATATCACCCAGGATATTCAATGACCCTGCAATCCAGTCTGCGAGCCCCGTTCTACGGATCATAGCGGCTAAACTCAGTCCACCGCCAAACAACAGCAGTACATCCCAGGGCAAGCGTCGCATTTCCTTCCAGCTCATCAGAAACTCAAGCTTCTTAAAACTCGCAGGCAGAATAAACAGTGTAACCGTTGCGATGAGAGCGATCGTGGTATCAGACAACTCCAACCAGGGAATGATGTCACTTACCCATGGCCGGATAATCCAGGCTAACGCTGTCAGCAGAAAGATCGCGGTCACGGCTTTTTCAGCGCCACTCATGGAGCCATTCAGCTTTTGTTGTTCTTTGATTGATTCCCGAACCACATGATTTTCTTCTCCACTGAGTCGGTATCCGAAATACCCCAGCCAGACACCAGTAATGGCAAGCATAATAATTGAAGCGGGCAGACCGATAATCAGCCAATGAGCAAAACCAATCTGAATACCATATTGTTCCTGAAGAAAAGCCACCAGCAATGCATTAGGAGGAGTACCGATCAGTGTGCCAAAACCACCGATGGAAGCCCCATAAGCAATGGATAACAACAGGGCTATTGGAAAGCCACGGCTCATCTTCCCCTGATGACGAATCATTGAAGTAACGGACAGACCTATCGGTAGCATCATAATGGTCGTAGCCGTATTGGAAACCCACATACTGATTAAGGCAGTAGCAATCATAAAGCCAAGTACCAGACGCTTCTCACCCGTACCCATCACCATCATGATTCTCAATGCAATCCGGCTGTGCAGATTCCAGCGCTCCATCGCCAGCCCAAGGACAAAGCCGCCCATAAACAGAAATATCACTGGATGCGCATAGGGAGCAGCCGCTTTGTCGAGGCTTGCCAGACCAAGCAGTGGAGACAGAATCAGTGGTAAAAGAGCAGTAATTGCTGTCGGGAGAATTTCAACGGACCAGAAGATAGCCATCATCATGGCAAGCCCTGCACAACGCCAGGCCATTTCATTCATGCCCAGAGGCGGTTCAACCAGCAATGTGAAAAGCTGTAATGCGATCCCGACTACAAGCCCTGTTAGCCAGAACAATGGGTTGTTTTCCTGTTGATGTTCCTGTCGAGCAGGTCCTGACGTCGTTCGAGGAGAACCTGAAGTCATGATTCACTCCATTGCATTTAGTAAAATGTCTTGGCAATTCAATAGTAAATCGGAAATTAATACCGACGTTTGAACCCTGAGACCTCATCAAACCACAGAGTTCCAAATGAATTGCTGTAATGATTCGCCGTCATTAAGAATAGACTCTGTTATAATTCTTTACCTATTCTGTACCATGGCACACGCCAAGAGCTTGATTTGACTGCACCTACTCTTACCACCGCAACAACGCCTTCTCGCTTTAGCGATCTCTCTCTACCTGAATCCCTGCTGAATAACCTGAACAGCTTGGGATACCTGGAAATGACACCGATACAGCAGCAAAGCCTGCCTGAGCTCCTGGAAGGCAAAGATGTCATTGCCAAAGCAAAAACTGGCAGTGGTAAAACCGCTGCTTTTGCCATTGGCCTTATCCTGAAGCTGAAACAGAGTGATTTTGGGTGTCAGGCGCTGGTGATGTGCCCTACCCGTGAACTGGCAACTCAGGTTGCTCAGGAAATCCGCAGGCTGGTTAGGTACCAACAAAACATCAAGGTGGTGACTCTCTGCGGTGGTCAGCCCATTGGTCCGCAGATCGGTTCACTAGAGCATGGCGCTCATGTTGTTGTCGGTACCCCTGGGCGAATCCAGGATCACCTGCGTAAGAAGACGCTGTCGATAGCCCGAACCAGTACCTTGGTTCTTGATGAAGCAGACCGTATGCTGGATATGGGCTTCATTGATGCGATTGAAAATATCATCAGTCACCTTCCAGAGCAGAGGCAGACACTCCTGTTTTCAGCGACTTACCCAGAGGGTATCAAGACTCTGAGCCAACGCTTTCAGCACCAGCCCGTTGAGATAACGGTTGAAAGCACTCACAGCCATGAGCACATTGAGCAGCGCTTTTACCACGCAGAGAACACTGACAAACCAGCCATGCTGATCAAGCTCCTGAAACACTACGAGCCAGAGTCCAGCGTCATTTTCTGTAACACCAAGCAGGAATGTAAGAAGGTAGGTTCTGAGCTTTATGACGCAGGCTACAAGCCCGTTGTACTCCATGGTGATATGGAACAGAAAGAACGGGACCAGATGCTGGTTCGCTTTGCCAATCAGAGCTCGACCCTGTTGATCGCCACTGACGTAGCAGCCCGTGGCCTGGATATCGACAACCTTGCCGCCGTCATCAACTACGATCTGAGCCGGGACCCGGAAGTTCACGTTCACCGTGTTGGTCGAACCGGACGAGCCGGTAAAAAGGGTCTGGCTCTCAGCCTGCATACCCAGCGGGAGCAGTACAAGCTCGACAATATCAGTGACTACCTCAAGGCTCCCCTGGTATTTGGGGACCCGAAAGTACTTATCGAGAACCGTCAGCCAGAACCCGCACCCATGGTAACACTGGCGATTGATGGTGGCCGTAAGCACAAAGTACGCCCTGGCGACATTCTGGGTGCCTTGACCGGAGATGCGGGAATTGCCGGGGACCAAGTCGGTAAAATCAATATTTTTGACTTTGTAGCCTATGTTGCTGTTAAACGGGAAAGTGCCCGATCTGCGCTGAACAGACTCGAACAGGGCAGAATTAAAGGCAGAAAATTCAAAGTTCGGCGCCTGTAATACCAATTCCGCCTTCTAAATATGATGTCGAGCAAGCTATTTTGGATTGCTGGTCAAGGCGGAATGACAAGTAATAGCATGGTTGCGAGGAATTCCAATGAAGATCCAGCGGTTCAAAATGGCTGCGCAGTTCATGTTTAGAAGCTGAAATTGGTATAATCATCATGAGCTGAGTAGAGGTTTACTTCCCCCCCATCCAAGCCTGATTGGAACTAAATCAGGCTTTTTCTGTCGAAGGAGGCATGGCAAAAATAAACAAATACAAAACAGGGAAGTATTTCAAATGACTAATGTCTTACCATTAAATGGTTATGGATCGGGCTCGTTCAATCAACTAGGTGGCATACCTACTCAACCAGATACTCTGGCACGATTTAATAATCGTGGAGCAACTATGGCTCCGCCTCTACAGAAATACATGGCTCAGCCAAATTACAATCAACGACCTTCTGTACCAACCCTTGATAACACCACTCAACAGCTGCCCCCTCTTGCTCGCAATGTGAGCAACGTTGATCATGTTACCGGTAACCAAGTAGTACCTGATGATTCCCAGTTGCAACAACCACCATCACCTGCAGCTCAACATCTTGCTTCTACTGACAACTTGACAGCACAGCCTGTTCCTCAAAATGACAACAAGATTAGTGCTGACCCTGTTATTGATACAAAGGGAGTACCTGCCTCTGATACAAAAGATTCAGAGCCCTTAGATAGCGAAGCTCTTAAAAAACTGAGTGATAAGGACCTGCTTGAGAAAGGTAAGAAGAAGCTGGACGAAGCCAAAGAGGCATACACCAAGTACGGCAGGCATAAACTGGCAAATGATGCCAAAGAAGCCATCAGACCATTTATTGAACGTGCTGATCAATCAAGATCTAAGCTGATGGCCGGCATGGATTGGTTCAGGGAGTCATCCGAGCTTGTTGAGGCATTAAAACAAATTGAACTGCCCCCCGGCACCCCAAAGGATCTGGCGATTACCATTCAGTTTCCAGGTGAAGAGGTCATCTCACTGATTCCACCAGGTGAGGCACTTAAAAACAAAAATCCCACACAAGTATGGGAATACTTTAGGCTGGCTTTCCAAGCGATGCATTTACAAGGACAAGAATACAACAACGGAAATGACAATGCGCTCTCTCAAGCCGAAGCAGCTCTCAATGATGTAACTGCTGCTCTCAAAGCTATCAGAAAAGAAATTGATGAAAGAGAGCTGATGGATAATGAAGGGGCTGACAAACCAAAAGGAAGTCAGCTCGAAGTGGATTACCATGAGTTTACCCAGAAAGGCGTAAGTTTCAGCCGTGTCGCGAAGGGAGAGTTGCTCTCATATCCTTTTGAAGCCGCAGGTAAGGTTCCTGACCCGACTAAAAAAACTGCAGAAGGCACACCGCCAGCTTCAACTGACGGATCAGCAGCCACTACAGATGAAAGCGCCACTCCTGTTGAAGGCAATACTACAGCCCCAGCACCCAACACTGTCACTCCGCAAAGCAACGGTAGTGCTCCAGCTGCTGCTCCCGGCAATAACACTCAGATGCCGGCCCAACCGGCTTGATAACTATGCAGCCTGTGCCACCAACGGTGGCACAGGACACTCCATAACCACAGCAATGGCGCGGAGTGCCTGAGCTTCTTCCATCGCTACTTCACCATCATGCTCTATGCACTGGCAAAGTGCCTTCAGTAATTGCTCCTTGGCCTCGGCACGTAACAACGCTATCTTTTTCAGCCCCTGACTTAATGCCTTAAATGAGACCTTCTCTTTTGTTATGGTAATACCCAGTCCCTTAATCGTCTTTGTATAACAGCTTCGCTTGTCCTCAACCGACATTCCGGACATACCAACCAGAGCTTTGACCAATAATGACACTTCACCCGATAGCTGTTTAACACTACGGTATTTTTCAGAACGGAAAACATTGTCTGTTTTTTTCTTCTTTGGCAGGGTGTGATCAACAATGGTAATCAGAGACCATTCCATCACGGTTGTTTTTCCATCAGCCGTAGCGAGCATTAACAGTACTTTCTTCAGCCGCTCCTGCTGGTCAACATTCAACATTTTTAAGGTCGGCAAGGTCATTTCCAGAATCGATAGCCGATCGTTCAGCAGCCTGGCATTTTCAAGCTGTCCGTGTAGCTCCAGCGTTTTGGTCAATACTTCCTGCGGAAAGATTCTGGTAATCAGGTCACACTGTTTTTTCAGGACAGCAGGGGCATCATCCAACAGTAACGCCATAATGACACGATATGCTGAATTACTGTGATGGATCGCCTCGGATAGCATTGGCGGCATACCCCCCACAATGGAGCGAGCGTACTTTATATGGGAAGCCTTGGGAGCACCGATTGCGCTCACTGAAGCAGAGAGTGCCGATGCAACACCAGCCACAGCCATATCTGGACCCGGCACAGACTTGGATGACTCTGTATTTACCGGTTTCTTTTCAATCTCAATGGCCTTGGGCGTTATGTATTGACCATTCCAGTTCGGAGTCAGTTTTCGAATGCGATTATCCAGAGGAGGATGAGTAGCAAATAAATTCCAGAAGGATCCCGTAAAAGCAGAGCCAAACATCATATGGCTGCACTCCATTGCAGCGCCACTATCCAGGTTGGAGCCATACACTGCACCACCAATCTTTTTTAAGGCACTGGCAAGGCCTTCATTATCCCGCGTGTACTGAACAGCAGAAGCATCTGCCAAATACTCCCGGGTACGGTTGACTGAAGCCCGAATAATATTGCCGAAAAAAGCGCCAATGTAGCCCACCAGCATCATGCCAATGCCAACAATATAGAAGTAACCCGCTTGTTTTGAACGTGAATAATAACCGTGGCGATAGAGGTGATATCCAACATCCGTCAGCATCGTGATACCAAAAACAATGCCTATCAGCCTCATATTCAACCGTATATCACCATTGATAATATGGCTGAACTCATGGGCAATAACCCCTTCCAGCTCATCCCGGCTCAGTTGCTCCATTGCCCCTTTGGTGATACCTATCACCGCATTATTCAACCGAACTCCTGCAGCAAAAGCATTAATCCCTCTTTCCCCATGGAGTAAATAAACGGGAGGAACCGGAGTGCCTGAAGCAATGGCTATCTCTTCAACAACATTCAATAATCTGCGTTCGTAACGGTTATTGGTTGAAGGCTTTACTCTCATAGCACCGAGGGATTCAGCCACCGCTTTTCCACCACCATGAGCAAGCATGACCGTTTTGGTCACACTAGCCAGCAGAACCGTTGAAATAACAACCGCTGAGGAAATAATGAACGTTTCCCAGGTGAAATGGTTTAAAAATGGCTCTTGTTTCTGAAGCGCGGCATACCCCGCATAAATGCAATTAATGGCAAGAATCAGGCTCAGTACGGCCAGAGCCATTAAAGCCAGCAAATAGCGGGTTTGAGTTCGCGCTTTTTCCTGATGCTGAAAGAAATTCATACTCTGAACTTCTCTTAAAAGCTGACTTTTGGTGCTTTCTGCATGGCAGCGCTGTTTTCAAACTCCAGTAAAGTTGCGTCCTTACTGTGGCCAAACGTATTGGCAAAGAAGACCGGAGGAAAAGACTGGCGATAACTGTTGTAGTCGGTTACTGAGTCATTATAAAACTGACGGGCTCTGGAAACTCGGTTCTCAGTACTGGTCAGCTCTTCCGTCAGCTGCATCATATTTTCATTGGCTTTCAGGTCAGGGTAATTCTCCATCACCACATTCAACCCACCCATTGCCCCCATCAGTGCCTGTTCAGCTCCCTGCAATTTTTTAATACCAGAAGCATCGAGTTTTCCAGACAGTCCTTTTAGCAGTTGAGCTGCCTGATTTCGGGCACTGATTACTTTCTCCAATGTGTCTTGCTCGTGCTTAAGATACCCTTTGGCAGTTTCAACAAGGTTAGGAATCAGGTCATAGCGACGTTTTAACTGCACCTCAATCTGGGCAAAAGCATTCTCGTAATTATTCTTTTTACTGACCAGACTGTTGTAAATACCAACGATGTAGAATATGGCACCAACAATGATGCCAAGAAAGACAATGGTAGAGATTTCCATGAGTTCATTCCCTGCAAATATTCTTATTAGAATCAGAGTATAACAAAGTTAACAGGGCTAGAAGGGGTAATCAGCCCCTATAGACTCTATGAGTCAGAAGTTTAGGCATTACTCAGAACTGACTGCAAAACCTGTCATTTATCCAACATTCAAAGGCAACTCCAAAGTAACTTGCAGACCTTGCTCTTTGTTTTTTAAATAGATTTCACCTCCATGGTTACGAACAATATTCCTGGCGATTGCCATACCCAGACCAATCCCCCCCGTATCACGGTTTCTTGAGCCTTCCAGGCGGAAAAAGGGTTCAAAAACCTGCTCCATCATTGCTTCAGGGATACCCGGCCCGTGATCCTGAATCACCACAGCCACAAAATGCTGACCGGCCCTTTCAAACAGCTTAAGGCTTACATCAACACGCTGACCGTATTTAACGCCATTCTCAATCAGGTTTCTCAGTGCTCGCTTCAGGCTAACCGGGCGGCAGCGAATAACCGTCTCACCGGCCTCCTGAAAGTTCACATTCTGCCCCAGCTCAGCAAGATCATCGCAGAGACTGCCTGTCATGGCATTCAGATCCACCTGCCGGGTCACTTCGTTGTCCGATGCCTGACGCATAAAGGCCAGCGTGGCCTCTGACATCTGCTGCATCTCTTCCAGAGTGGCCAGAAGCTGATCTCGGTCTTTGCTTTCCGGCATCAACTCAACCCGAAGTCGCATGCTGGTGATAGGAGTTCGGAGATCATGGGAGAGCGCCGCCAGCATGCGGGTTCGATCTGACACAAACCGCTGCAAACGATCATTCATCTGGTTAAATGCCCGAATAGTCTCTCTCAGGTCAGCCGGGCCTTTCTCAGGCAGTGGATTTACCTGCTCTCCCATCCCCAGACAAATGGAGGCCTTTGAAAGCATCCGTAATGGTTGGGTGATACGCCTCACCATCACCGCAAGCGCCGCCAGAACCAGAATCATTGCTGTGAATAGGAAAATCACAGTCTGCTTTGCAGCCAGCGGCGGAGCTGCCGGAGCCGTTGCTTTCAAATTCAGCCAATAACCATTCAGCATATGGACTGAAACCTGGAGACTGGTTACCACTGGAGGCCTCCAGCCTTCCCGATAATAACGGCGGTCACCATCATGCCGGGAGTCAGTTGTCGGACGGTGCTGATGCCATGGCTTCTGACAACGGTCTCCATCACTGCAGTATTTGGTAGATTTCCAATGCTCCGAATCATCGCTCTTGAAGGCCGGGCTTTTGGAAGCAACACTTTTTATCAAGCCCTCATCACGAGAGTGATCCACTTTAACCAGTATGCGCCCCTTGTATTGATTCCCCATCAAGTGCAACAAACGCTGCATCAGACGTTTATCACGGGCGTTCATCTCTCTGTTGGCCAGCTCACTGCGATCATCAACGGTAAACCAAGCGTTTTTGGTTCGCGCTGCAGCCAGAATGGCCGAGTAGTCACTGATCGGGTTGTTTTCCAGTAACCAGACCAGTGATTCTATCTGCTGAAATTGAGACTTCTGACTGATATCCGACAGAACAGTTCGGTAGGCATTGCCGAGAATGACAAAGCTGAAAACCTGGGCAATGACAAGAGCAACCAGAACGGCCAGAACCATCTGGGTCACCATACTTGACCAAAAACGTTTAAATATCCCCGGCCTGCCTATCACCTTACGTTTAGCATCCAGATCCAATGAGTCTTTCATACCGCTTTTGATTCTTCTGTAAACATGTATCCCCCACCCCAGACGGTTTTAATCAGTGTTGGATTTTTTGGGTCTTTCTCAACCTTCTTCCTCAACCGGCTGATCTGGTTATCAATGCTCCGGTCAAATGGCAGAGCTTCACGCCCTTTGGTCATATCCATCAACTGATCCCGACTCAGTACCTGCCGTGAATGTTCCAGAAAAACCTTTAACAAACGAAACTCAGCAGCGCTCAGATCCACCAGCAAGCCATCCTCCCGGGTTAGCTGGTGTTGATGAACGTCCAGGCTCCAGCCCTTAAACGTCAATACTGAATGATCACTGGCAGCAGGTTCTTTTGCGGAGACATGCTCCAGACGACGCAGAACTGCCTTGATTCGTGCCAGTAACTCTCTTGGGCTGAACGGTTTGGTGACGTAGTCATCGGCTCCCATCTCCAGTCCGACAATGGTATCGGCTTCCTCACTCATGGCGGTCAGCATGATCACTGGCGGACCATCATGTTCCTGAAGGTATCGACATAATGTCAGTCCGTCTTCTCCCGGCATCATGATATCCAGAACCACAAGATCAATGGCTTCCCGCTCAAGAACCCCACGCATGGCCTCCCCGCCATCGGCCAGAGAAACAAGATAGCCATGCTGATCCAGGTAGCGCCCTAACAGATCGCGAATGTCATCGTGGTCATCAACCACAAGAATGTGTTTTTTCATGGCGTTCCACACAGTTACAGATTGCCGGTCAAAACATTATAAAGCTTTAGTACTGCTGCTTTGGATAGGCTGCGAACAATTGATACAAATTGAGACAAACTCCCATGGCTTGGGGATACTTCTGAGAAGTTCATGGTTTTTAATTAGCTCATCGAAACCAAAAATGACTATCAAGGTTTCATCAAACCAACATGAGATCCCTTGAGGACAAGAACCATGAAAAAGACAACACTGATTGCAACCGCCCTGGTCACTGTATTCTCTGCTTCCTCTGCCTTTGCTTGGTGGGATAACAATGATAGTGGTGATCGAAGACACTGCATGGAGAGCAACCGTTCAAGCCATGCCATGAAAGGAGAGCATGGCAAGCGTGGTATGAAGGGCAAGCATTTCAAAGAGCACATGAGCCGCGAGTTCTCTGCCGATGAAATCAGAACCCTTAATGAAGCCCGACTGATCATGCAGGGTAACCCCAACGTTAAGGTAGGCAAAGTCACCTCTACAAAAGATGGCTACAACGTGACTATTGTGACCAAAGATGACTCTCTGGTGAAAGAGATGGAACTGGCGAAAAATGGTATGCCACTGGAACGTTACAACATGATCAAGGAACGGATCGAAGCCAAAGAGAAGAAGTAAACAATAAACTGTTTACCCTGAGCCTGTCATCATCACAGCGGCACGAAGACACAAAGAAAAGCTATTCAGTAACAAGCACTTCTCTGTGACTTCGTGCCTTTGTGGTACAAAAACGAGGTCTTTATCTGCAAACCGCTATGCCCCCCTACAGCTGATTTTTATAAATCCTGCCGTCTTTCATAATGAGTTTCAGGTACTTCTCAGGCTGTTGCAGAACACCAGGATCATCCAGCGGATTTCCATCCACTATCAGTAGATCCGCCCGATAACCTTTTGCCAGCACACCGATCTGTCCAGAGAGGTTAAAGAGCTCAGCCGCTTTCACTGTCGCCGACCGGATCAACTCGTCTGGTGGAATGATTTCACCACGTATAGCGAACTCTTTTAACTGAGCGTCATGCATACTGCCCAGCAAATCGGTACCGAAGACAATATTCGCATCCGCCAGCCAGGCTGCCTCCAACGCCTGCAGGCCTGCATCCAAAACACTGTAGACTTTCTTCTGCAACGCTTCTGGCATTCCCGCTTCAACACCTCTCAGTGCAAGCTGGTCATAGGTTGATAGAGTGGGTACAAGAAAAGCGCCTTTCTTTTTCAGCAGTTCGATGCCATCAGACTCAATCAAATTGCCATGTTCAATAGAGCGGACTCCGGCCTCCAGGGCACGCTTAATGGCTCGATTGGTATAGGCATGAGCCATCACATAGATATTGGCGGCTTCAGTTTCCTCAACAGCTGCCCGAATTTCATCTTCTGCAAACTGGGTACTGTCAATTCGATCCGTGGGTGATGCCACACCACCGGATACCATCAATTTAATCTGATGGGCCCCCTTGCGGATTTCATCCCGGCAAGCTTTTCGAACCTCGGCAACACCATCACAGACTTTGCCAAGACCAGCACAGCAAAAGCAGTGATCCGTCTGGTTATCGCCCGGAAGGCGCATATCACCATGGCCTCCGGTCTGGGAAAGGGCATGGCCACAAAACAGCAGGCGGGGCCCTGTAAGCAGGCCTTCCTCGATGGCCTGAGCATAACCAAAATCGGCTCCACCGGCATCACGTACCGTGGTGAAACCGCGCATCAACATGCCTTCCAGAATATGTTTGGCATGGGCTGTCACATAGGAGGGAGGCCAATGGCGCAATGCCACAAAATCTGGGGTACCAGCAGTAATATGCACATGGGCATCACACAGCCCCGGCATGACCACGCGACCCGCCGCATCCAGTGTCATATCTACAGGCTCTTCGGGCAGGTCATTACCAACAGCTTCTATAAGGCCATCCTTGATAAGGAGGCACTGTTTTGGCAACAGGGAACCTTGGACGACATCCAGAATATGGGCATTGATTATTCGAATGTTTGCCAAATGCACTCTCCTCTGCTGGGCTTGTTATTAGCCTTCTAGTATAGGTCAGAGGTCAGGAGCTCATATCGCCAGGGTTTATGGCAGTATTGAAAGCCTTCGCTGTTTCACCGTACCAGCCACCAGTTCCCTGAGCCACTGAAGCACCGGCGCATCATTATCTTCCTTACGCCAGGCAACGTAGATATCAAAATCCGGTACGGGCACCGGGCAGGGAGACATGGTCAACCCCTGGTCAGGACGACCCAGTGCGGCCAGAACCTGAGGCACCACACTGATCAGCGGCTGCTCTGGAAGCAAACGTAATAATGAGGTGAAACGCCCGCAGGTCACACGAACTTTTCTTCGATCACCACGTTGAGCCAGCAAGTCATCCACTACGCCTTTCACATTCCCCGTATTGTTAATAAGTGCGTGGTCAACCGAGAGAAAATCATCATAGGAGAGCGGTATACCCAACTGAAGCCGTTCATTATCAAACAGGCAAACGTGTTTTTCGGTATAGAGCTTATCCACAGCAAGCTCATTCGGACCATCCCCAAGGCTGCCAATAGCCAGGTCAAGTCTACCATTACGAAACAGGGTAAACGCGCTGTCCCGATCCACCAGAATAAAACTGACGGTACAGTTTGGCGAACTTTGTAATAAAGCCTGAACAATCACCTCAGCATACAGCGACTCTGCATAGTCGGTCAGTCCAATGTTCAGGTGTCCATCAAAACTGGCCGGGTCAAATTCCTGCACAAGTAACAGGTCATTACGAACCTGATCCAGTATCTTTTTAACCTTGGGGGCAAGCTCTTTTGCTCGCCGTGTCAGTTTCATCTGACTGCCCTGCCGGACCAGTAAAGGATCATCGAAAAGTTCTCTGAGCCGGTTCAAATGATGACTCATGGCAGGCTGACCGATAAACAGGCGTGATGCGGCTCTGGTGACACTGCGTTCTTCCAGCAGAGCTTCCAGAGCGGTCAGGAGGTTCAGGTCGATTCGGGAAAGATTCTGTTTTAAAGGCTTGGTCATTTGAGCTGTCTATACTCATGTCCGACATGAGTCGAACATGATGCTGTTTGTGTTACTGAAGTACAATCACGAACAGTAGTTGGTAATAGAAAAATCCGAAATTGTATAAAAAGCTCTGCAGATGTCTGAACTAACATACATAAATACCTGTCATATAAGCATGTATAAAACCTCTATTGAATAGGTGTTCATTTGTGTTTGGGTATGTTTCTGGTCAGCAAGTATTTCTCACCCAACAAAACAATACTTGTCTACAAAAACCAGGTGATATTGATAGTTCAGATACCATTGCTTCAGAAGAAAGAATGAAGCCAAATAAAAAAAAACGAAAAAGCACGCCTAATACCCCTCATCCTAAGAAGCCTAAGAATGAGGACGTCAAACCATTAAAAATCGATACTGCGTCTGCAACTTACTTACAGAAAATAAGAGGTTTTCTTAATGCGCCATCTCCAGATAGCAATATAAGCATACTCAATAGAACTATAAGCTATCTTAACCCAAAAGAAAGATTATTTTATTCCACACCAGAGCCACCTTCAACTTGCGAAACACCAACATGTAGAACATTCCAAGACTATATATCTGAAGAAGAGACCGCAATTCTTGAGCTATCCAATATGTTATTTGGTAAGAAAACACTGGTCTGTGAAACCATTTTCAAAGCTGCTTTCGAGAAAGTAAGAGAACTGCGAGAGAATGAAGTGGATAACATTTGGGATAGGTTTTATTCAAAAAGGCGGAGCATACAAACCAAATGTGAAGAAGGCTTGACACTAGAGAGAACAGCAGAGGAATTGGAAGACCTGAAAAGAACACTATATAAGCGGAAATCATTATTACGGCCAAAAAAGTTTGAAGATAAAGTGGTATCTAAAGGAATTTTTTATCCAGAAAGTTTCAAATGCCCTAAACCTAATACTGAAAAAAAAGAAACGACGGTAAAAACGGCTATTCAGCCAACCAAGTCTGCTGAATGGCAAATTGAAGAGACACCAGCAAGCGCCCTCATTGATCAACCGGAAAACATCACCTGGACTTATTCTGCACACAGAGAGCCTCCTAGGCTACTAACTGTAGAAGCTGAGGCTTCTGAACAAAAAGAAACAAAACCTGGAACTGGCGATCAATCTCAATATCTTAAAGACGGGCTGACAGTAAGTGGAAAAAGAAGAATAAATTCTCCGTCACACGAGCCATCAGAACACAGCCCTTCATTATTTAACCCAGCATACGAATCATCAAGCCCTGAAGTTTTACCAATAGAATTGGTAGACAACCATAAAAGGAAATCAATGACAACGAAAAGCCAGGAAAGGCCTATTTCAACAGCATCAGTGCCAAAAAGTAAGGTATTTCCTACCGTATCCTCACAGGAAGAAAAAGAATGCCCAGGCTCAAAAAATACGCTAAAAACAGAAGAACAAGAGTCTAATAATTCTAATGAAACCAATACTGGTCCACCGAATGAGCAAACTATTCAATATCAAAAAGAGGAAAAAGGTATATTTCCGAGTACTTCTAGAAACCCATATCTCGCAATGCCCAAGTCTCAATCAGAACCATCAGATACCAGTGACAACGAATCCACTACAGGTGACATTGAGCAAAGCATATTCGGCAATGAAAGCGATTATGGATCACAAAAACAATTAACTCCAAAGCCAGATTACACTTATCCCGAAACAGAACCTGTTTGTCCCTCCCGATCAAAAATATCATTAATGGACCTTAGGGGGACATCAAACTTGCGTCTGCAATTACGAGAACTTGAATGCAGGACACCTGATAGCGGTATTTCACTAACCTACCCCCCAAAAGAAACCAGGCATCATGAGTTAGAAATATTCAATTCAAGTACCATTATGTCTAAAACCCAGAGAGCACAAACTGCGTCATCAGCACATACCGCTGTATGGAACAAAAATCGATCGTTACCAGCTCTGGAGAAAACAGGAACACAAGATCCTCAAGACCGGGGTTGCTTACCAAAACTTAGCACTTCAATTCCAAGTCTTTCCCAAGTCGATACAGATGAATACCTCTTAGATGATTTAGAAGAAATAATTGAGCAAATGAGTCGTGAAGACAGGTGCATGACCCCCGCTAGTCATCCCGACTCAGATACTGCATGCCCAGAAGCTTCAACATCATTCGAGGACAGTACAAGTACACCTTGGAGTTTTGATCGTCACCAGCAAGTCAATACCATGAAACAGGCTTCCACCAAACCACCACCGACCATTCCAATGAATGCAGCAAGTGCACTATCTTCTTTGGCCAGTAACCATCACTGCAGAAGGAAATTTACTGGCACTCAATATTCCAAGCCCCAGAGCTCAAGTCAGGATAGCTGCCAAAGAACACAACCGGGAGCCCAGTCAGTTACAACCAACTATCAAAAATATGTCACCCGTCCGGTAGCATCTTCTGTTAGCGAAATATCACGAACTGGCACGGAATATTATGACAAGTACCCTGAACATACAGAACTGATAACCAAGCACGTTAATCCGCCTTACCCAAATGCAAGTGATCTACCAGTGACAATTACTTCAGTCTCAAATCAAACACCTTCTGCAGCATATAGTCATCCTGTACCCACTGCACAGCATTTTGCAAAAAATGAACAATTTGAAATGGTGGGTAGCTCAGGTTTTTCAGGGCCTCATTGGCATCATCAGCCTCCGCAACCTCAAGATGCAATCCATAGTCAATTTTATAACCAGTCAAGCAACCCACAGTTTCCACCACTCAACTATATTGACCTTATTATTAAGCCCATAGTCTCCTCGGCGGAGGCTACTCAAGCAACAGCCCCTTCTATAAATTTAAATACCCAACCATTAATGGGGTATCAATTTGGTTTACAACATCAAAATCAATATCAAGTCAGTCAACAAGCTGACCATTCCCTACTCCATCAACCATTTCCACAACCATGGTTTTAGTTATACTTTGCTTTATCCCCCCTAACTTCAATAAACATAACTATTAGTTTATAATTTCCGGAAAAATATTATTAAAATATAAGAGCATTAGAGTGTTCTATTCTTTTAAATTCCCTTTTAATCATTATATTGATAACACCCCCTTGAGTAATATCTTTCAATTTTGATTATATGTATGATTACACTTATAAATTTACTACTAATGCTTCAGGTGCTCACTCAGCAGAAAAGCAAATAAATGAATGGGGACAAACTGAGAGCCAACACCACGTGAACTCATATTTCATGGGAAAACAGGCCGAATCAATCGACGATGATAAAGTAATATCACAACTTGCAGAGCTAAGAGAGCAACTCCCCCCTTATAAACCGAAAACCACTTTAAAAATACTCACCAAAGCAGCAAATTTTTTGGAACAGCATTCAGATGAGTATACGCCTCCCACTGACAGCACCTATGTTGAGGCCAAGGCGAAAACTACATCATCGATGGTAGATCACTCAGACAAAGAATCCTTAGCGTACAGAAGGTTATCGTACTTATTATCAGTCAACGGAGGTAACCGCTCTGCAATACTGACAGCGGCAATAACTGCAGTTGTTGATACCAATAGTAGAATAAAGAAAATATCTCAGACGAAACATAAACGAGGGCCTACCCCATCAAAAAGAAAACTATCGACTCAGTCACCCAGTGAAAAACTTGATAGTCCATCTATAAAGCGGCCAAAGCGAGAGAAGGAGCTGTCAGATACAAATAGAGGGCTTAAAAGGCTTGAACAGAGATACCAGTTAATAAATAAAATCGTGAGTTTAAAAAATGGAACAGGCATTAGGGAAGTCAAAGACCCATTACTCGACGCACATCTTTATGCAACTGATGACCTGCAAAATTCACAGAGGATTAACGTCCCACTAACACCCGATAAGATGACTATAGTCTTTGCAGGCAATAGCGAAGAGCTAGATGAAGTCACGGCTGATTACCAGCCCCGTTTTCACCTGTCTTCATCCAAAGATAAAGGAACTACGCCCCCAGAGTCCGATTGTCTGTACCAAGAGTCATCAACGTCAATGACAGCAAAACTGGCTATGATGACTTTTAGTTCTGATGCTGAATCATTATAAAAGCACTACTCCTACCCCAATAAACATCAATACCAGCCAGAAGACTGAAAGCTTCATGGCACGCAACAGGAAACAGCCAATCAGAACCAGCGCCATATCCATCGCTGAATAAACAGCGGAAGTGAACACCGGTGAATAAAGGGCAGATAACAACAAGCCAACAACAGAAGCATTAATACCGGCAACGGCTCCTGCAATCCGTGCCCGTCCAGCCAGAGCCTGCCAGGCAGGCAAAACACCGATCACCAGCAGGAAACCCGGCAAAAAAATAGCCAGTGTTGCCGCAACAGCACCCAGTATCGGAGTAGATTCAGAAGCAAAATATCCGAGATATGTGGCCAGGGTAAACATTGGACCAGGAACAGCCTGGGCTGCTGCATACCCGGTCAGGAATGTATCCGTACTGATCATGCCTTCTGTTGTGCTCTGCAGTAGAGGCAGAACCACATGACCACCGCCAAAGACCATACTGCCTGCCTGAAAGAAGTCACTGACCACCCTGGCCAATGGTGAATAATCTGCGAGTAGGGGCAAGCCAAACAATAAAATGGCAAACAGAATTAACGGCCAGAAAACAAAACGACACTTAGCCTGACTCTCTTCATTGCCTGGTAACCAGCGATAACCAATCAACGCCGCGGCCACCAGAATGGCCATCTGCACAAATACGCCGGGAAAAACCAGCAGCAGCGCTGCACTGAATACACACAGGCTGATGGTCAGCTGACTTTTACAGAAGGAACGAAACATCTGCAGAGTGGCATCTGCGACGACCACAACAGCTAACAGTTTCAGACCAGCAATAATTCCCTGATACCAGTCAGCAGACAGGAACAGCTGACTGCTCATGGCTACCGCCAGCAAAATCGAAAACGAAGGTAAAGTAAAACCAACAAATGCAGCCACTCCACCCAGCAGCCCTGCCCGCTGGTAACCCAGGGCAAAGCCAATCTGGCTGGAACCGGGTCCCGGTAAAAACTGGCTAAGGGCAATCAGCTGAGAATACTCAACATCCGTTAACCACTTGCGTTTCTCAACGAACGTATTGCGGAAATACCCAATATGGGCGGCTGGGCCTCCAAAACTGGTCCAGCCCAGCAGGAAAAACTGCCAGAAAATGGTGAATAACTTATCCACAGGCAACTTACCAAAAGATTAAGAAAGTAGTTCCCCGATGATAAACAGCTGTTTCCTATTATGCATATTGATTCTTTTGATTGATCAGAATCAATATGATCAATATTCCTGCCCAGCCGCAATCCCTTTAGACTGTGAAACTAAAGCGCTCCAAAGACACGGACTATCAAATGACCAACCAACTGGCAGTCATTGCCACCAACCGTTTTGGTATGGGGGCCAGAGATCATGAAATTAGAGATGCACAATCTGACCCGCAAGGATGGCTGAGTACGCACTTAAACACACCTGTTCTGGACCACAGCCTGCCCGACAGCTCTGTAGTCATGAGCCAGTATGCCGAGTTTCGTTCCAGAAAGAGTGCTGAAAAATCCGGACAAAAGCCCGGAAACCAGAATGCCATGATGGCACCATTGAGAAGAACCTACTTCCAGCTCTGCAGTGATACCCTGACCCGGAGCATTACCAGCGAGTATTCATTCAGCTGGCGCCTGCTGGACTTTTTCTCAAATCATTTCAGTGTTTCGGCTCAAGGTGGCCTGATGACACCACTGGCCCCCACACTTGAGCGAGAGGCCATTGCACCAAACCTTTTTGGCTCATTTGCTGATTTGCTCATTGCTGTGGAAAAACATCCAGCCATGCTTGTCTATCTGGATAACGAAAAGTCCATTGGACCGGAGTCAAGACAGGCTAACTACCTTAAAAAGAACTCAAAAAAAGCCAGGGGGATGAATGAAAACCTGGCCCGGGAAATTCTGGAACTCCATACCATGGGGGTGAATGGCGGCTACCAACTGGAAGATATTCAGGAGCTGGCAAAAGCCATTACCGGCTGGAGTGTCGCCAGACCTGGCAAAAAAGAAGGCCATGGCTTTTTATTTCGTGAAAGAGCCCATCAGCCAGGACAACGCACAGTTCTAGGGAAAAAATATCCGGATACCGGCGCAAATCAGGGAGAAGCCATTCTTCGAGACCTTGCAATGCACCCGGCAACTGCCCGATACGTTTCCTGGAAGCTCGCCAGACACATGATCAGCGATCAGCCACCAGCTACCCTGGTGGATACAATGCAGGAACAGTGGCTAAAGACCGGTGGCAATCTGAAAGAAGTCATTACCGCACTGATTCAACATCCACTAAGCTGGCAGATTGAGCAACAGAAACTGAAGACTCCCCGTGAATTTCTGGTTTCTGTCTGCAGGGCAACCGACGGATTATCTCCCCGAAAGAAAAACAGGGAACAACAGAGCAGAATTCTGGTCAATACGTTGACTGCCATGGGGCATAAACCCTTTGGTGCAGGTTCACCCGCTGGCTTTGCTGATGTCAGCAGCGCCTGGGATGGCTCCGATGCACTACTGACCCGGATCGATTGGGCGAATCGCTGGGTTGAAAGCCTGAAAAAAAGAACCGATCCACTGGCTCTCGCTGATGCCATTCTGGGTCAGCAGACAGTGAGTGAATCCCGAACCATTATCAGACGTGCGGAAAGCCGTCAGCAGGGTTTATCGCTATTATTGCTTAGCCCCGAGTTCATGAGGAGATAGTTTGGTGAGGGGAAAGGATCTTAAGGAGAAAGCTGCGTGAGTAAAATTAACCGGCGTGACTTGATCAAATGGCTTGGGGCTGGGGTAGTCTGCTCACAGATTCCGGTGACTGGCAGTTTGGCATTTGGCCAGACTTCAAAAAGTCAGAACAACTCGCCCAAGCTGGTATGGATTGTTTTGCGGGGTGCTATGGACTCACTGCATGCCGTTATACCTGCTTTTGATAATGACCTGCTAAACCACCGTCGTTCTGTTGCCGAGCCCGTTATTGGTTCCATGCTACCACTGGATCGGGGGTTTGGCCTGCACAGTGATTTCCCTACCCTACACAGCTGGTATCAGCAGAAACAGATGATGCCTGTGGTTGCTGTTGCATCCCCTTATCGTCAACGCTCACACTTTGAAGGTCAGGACATACTGGAATCTGGACTGGTTCCCTTAAACCAGGACAATGGCTGGCTTTCCAGGGCACTGGAAGCGACGGGTAAAACCGGACTGGCTGTATCTCACTCTCTGCCGGTTAGCCTGCGTGGAGGGCAACTGGCAGGTACCTGGTACCCAAACACCATCCCCTCCGCCAAAGAAGACCTTTATCAGAGACTCTTCCAGATGTACAAACAGGATGACCTTCTCCACAGCCGTCTGGAAGAAGCTTTGAATGTCAGAGGTATTGTGGGTAATTCCATGGATGGAAATAGCCGTAAATTCAAGGCACTTGCAGATGCAGCTGGTACGCTGCTCAGTCATCAGGAAGGTCCCGATGCCCTTATGCTGGAAATGGGAGGATGGGATACCCATGATAACCAGCTGGCCCGCCTTTCAAGACAGTTTCAGGAACTGGACTCAGGCCTGCAAACCATGAGAGCCAGCATGGGAGAAAAAACCTGGAATAATACTATTGTCATGATTGCCACCGAGTTTGGCCGAACCGTGGCAATGAATGGTACCGGTGGCACTGATCATGGGACAGCCTCCTGCTTCTTTCTAGCTGGCGGAGCGGTTAATGGTGGGAAGGTAGAGGGCGACTGGCCAGGGCTTGCTAAAAAAGACCTGTATGAAGGGCGAGATTTACGTCCAACGTCTGATATTCGTCAGTGGATTTCGGCAGTCTTGATACAACACTGGCAACTTTCAGCTCCTCAGCTGAAGAACATTTTCCCCGACATCACTCCAGCCCGGATTGTATAAATAATATTCTTTGCATTTCATCACATCTCACAGCAGGAGCCATTTACTCCTGCTTGGTTCCTGATATTCTGCCCATAAAGCGTACAATTTATCGAATAATCATGGCTGCTCTCAGTGATGATCGCCTCGAAAACCCGCGCCTTTTATAAACGACTATTAATGGCTACTTACAAGAGCACTTTATGCTGCATGCTGTTGTGAAAAAACTTCGACTGCCAGGCCTTTTTGCCTGCGCTTTATTGCCCGGTCTGGCCAATGCCCACGGTTGGGTTGAGTTCCCGGAAGCCCGACAATCCATCTGTTATGAAGATGGCGGCTTCTGGTCTGCTGATGGTCAGGATATTCCCAATGCTGCCTGTAAGGCAGCCTTTGATATCTCTGGTACTTACCCGTTTGTGCAACGCAATGAAGTGGCCATGCTGGTAAAAGACTTCCGCAGTATGGCAGAAGTCAAACGGCATATCCCGGATGGCACACTCTGCTCTGCGGGTACCGAAGCTAAAGCTGGCCTCAATGTGCCATCCAGCCAGTGGCAGAAAACCCGGATCACTCTGGACAAGAATAACCAGATTGAGCTGCTGTTTAATGCAACGGCGCCACACAACCCATCCTTCTGGGAGTTCTACCTGACCAAGCCCGGTTATGACCACAGCCAGGCCCTCACCTGGAATGATCTTGAGCTGGTAGCAACCGCAGGCAATGTCGCTGTGGACAGTGACAGAAAATACCGTATCAACATTACACTGCCTGCAGACCGTAAGGGTGATGCCATTCTGTATACCCGCTGGCAGCGCGATGACCCGGCTGGTGAAGGTTTTTATAACTGCTCAGACATCACATTTACCACGGATGGAGACTCTGGCGGCGGCACGGGTCCCGATCCGGAGATCCCTGAATTAACGGCGCTGGGCTACTATATTCCTCAGGGATTCCCAACACCGGACCTGGATGACTACATCAGTTTCCGGGGCTTTGACAGCAATGGTCAGGAAGTTCTGGAGGAACGTATTCTGATCACTCATCAGAATCGTGACAGCTGGCCTGAGTTACTGGCGCTTCAGGTATCCGACAAACATAAAAGCTTCACCATTGGCATCTGGCACGAAGCCATGGGCCACTACATGTTTGACCGTGAGAACCTCTATGCCAACCAGGTATGGGCACAGGATCCAAAAGCGTCTTACGCCCTGTCACTGATTCCGGGAGATACCATTGTTCCTCCACCGTTACCCACAGGCCAGTGGGATCGAGAGACGGTTTATGTTGAGGGCGATGTGGTACGCCATGATGAGCAGAACTGGCTGGCACACTGGTGGACGCAGGGGGATGAGCCTGGAACCACCGGTGAATGGGGAGTATGGCGCCTGACCGACCTGCAACCTGAAGAGCCGGAGGAGCCTGAAGTTCCTGAAACGGGCGACAGTAACTGGAGCGCTGGGCAGACCTACTACGATGGGGATAAGGTTATCCACAACGGTGTTCAGTGGCGCGCTCACTGGTGGACAAAAGGTGATGAGCCAGGAACGACGGGTGAGTGGGGAGTCTGGCGTCAAGCTGAATAATCCTGAATCAGACGCTTCCTTACTTTTGATATCACCGGCGTAACCGCCGGTGATACTCTTTTTAAAAATTGATCATTTCCATAACGTTGTACGACAATTGACCGTATATCAACAGTGGACATTACTCATGAAGGTTGTTATTACCGGTTCAACCGGCATGGTGGGTAAAGCGGTCCTGCTGGAGTGTCTGGCATCACACAGGGTTGAGTCCGTACTGATCATCAACCGCCACCCGGTGAATATTCAACACCCAAAGCTCAAGGAAATCATCCACAGGGATTTTTCAGACTTCAGCAGCCTTTCTGATGAGCTGGCCGGTTACGATGCCTGCTTCTACTGCATGGGCATCTCAGCCTTTCGCATGAGCGAGCAGGACTACAGCAGAATTACCTTCGACTTTACCAAAGCATTTGCCGAGACGTTTATCAGCGCCAGTCCTGATTCCGTATTTATCTACGTGTCCGGCACCGGTACCGACAGTTCTGAATCGGGACAGGTTATGTGGGCGCGGGTCAAAGGACGTGTTGAAAACAGAATCCTGACCATGGGGTTCAAAGATGCCTACGCTTTTCGCCCAGGGGCTATTTATCCGGTTAAAGGCGTGCAGTCGAAAACCCGCTTATACAACCTGATTTATAAACTCATGGTGCCCCTGTACCCACTCCTGAAGCATCTCACCCCCATTATTGAAAGTGATCAGCTGGGTCAGGCGATGATCAATGTGGTACTCCACCCACAGGATAAGAAGCATCTTGAAAATAAAGCATTGATCCGTCTGGCAGAGTCTCTCTGAAACCAGCTCATAAGCTCCGCCCCTTTCCGTACAGATATCCACAGCCCATCATGATAAGTCGTTGACCAACTGGATTTGCGGTAATGCGCTCAGCATCTATCCTTTCCCGGTCAGAAACCATTGCGTTGAAAGTGTGATTTCAGGCCGGTTTACTGTACCCACCAGCATTGGATCATGTTGCAAATGGTTTTCCGGCAGACTTCCTACCGTGTTTGACGGCTTTAAGAGGTTAAACCATGAATAAACCCCTGGTGGTTATCACCGGTGCCAGCTCTGGAATTGGTGGAGCAGCAGCTATTAAATTCTCACAGGAAGGTTATCCCCTGCTGTTGCTTGCTCGCCGACTGGACCGTTTGGAAGCCCTGAAGTTACCAGATACCCTGTGCAGGCAGCTTGATGTCACTGATCTCGCTGGTTTCAAAGCAGCACTTGAAGAGGCTGAGGACAAGTATGGCCCAACAGACTGCCTGATCAATAACGCCGGTATTCTACGCGTGGGAAAAATGGATACACAGGATCCGCAGGAATGGCAGCAGATGTTCAACACCAATGTACTTGGTCTGCTGAATGGCATACATCTTGTTTTAGCTGGCATGCGACACAGAAAGTCAGGCACTGTAGTCAATATTGGATCTGTGGCAGGACGAAAAAATTATTCCGATTTTACCGGCTACTGTGGCACCAAGTTTGCCGTTCATGCCATCAGTGAGGGTATTCGTGAAGAAGTTGCTGAAGATAATGTCCGGGTTGTCACTATTGCTCCTGGAATTGTAGAAACAGAAATTTTTAACCACTCAACCCATACTGAAACATTTCAAGACTTTAAAGGCACGATACAGGAGATTGGTGGAGGGCTCAGCCCTGCTGATACGGCTGAGGCCATCTGGTACGCCTATCGGCAACCACAAAGTATCTGTATTCGTGAAATAGTGCTTGCGCCAACACGTCAGCAGCCATGATCATCAAGGCTCTCCTTTTTAAAATGGGTCAACAATTAGCGTGAGAAGCTGTTTCGCTTTATATTGATCCATCAAATAATAAAAATAATGAGCGACACTGATGGACAACATGGCAAAACCAGCTTCTGAACAGAAGACCTTCAACAGCTTTTCAGAGTTCTACCCCTTCTATCTCAAAGAGCACAGCAATCCAGTCTGTCGTGCTCTTCACTATATTGGCAGTTCAGGTGCATTGGTAATCCTTGGCCATGCTCTGTATACCGGAATCTACTCATCCATCATTTTTGCCCTTGTTTTCGGCTATGCCTGTGCCTGGGTCGGGCATTTCTTTTTTGAACACAACAAACCTGCCACGTTTAAATACCCTTTTTACAGCTTTCTGGGCGACTGGGTCATGCTTAAAGACTTTCTGCTTGGGCGCTTTCGCAAAGAGTAACCAAACGTTCCGGGCAGGTTCCGGTTATCCCTAACCACCTGCCATTCACTTCGGTCAGAAGCGGCATTTCAACCGGTAACTATCAGAGACCATTCCCCTATCCACACCAGATTATCGCACTTCGAATATCAAATTCGGTAATCACTTCGTTGACGATGAGAATGATTTTCAGTTCAATGGCCTGTTATAAATTAGCACAATAGAACCAAATTAAACGCATCGCACTTTCTATCTCATCACGGCCTTGTCGGATGAGTCAGACCAATGGCTTATCGTCCACTGGTCAGTACGCCATCATCTTCCTAAACATGCAAAAGGAACAGGCGATCTAGAAAGTGATATGAAAGTGCTAAACGCCCAGATTTCACGCAAAAGGCCGTTCATTGAAACTACTCTGGAAACTCCGGTTTATTCTGAAGGACTACTGGCAGCAGTACCTGCTGGCCTTTATCTGTCTGCAGATTGTCTCTGCTCTGAACCTTTTGCCACCCTGGCTGATTGGCCATGTGGTTGATGGTATAAAAGACAAAAGCCTTACAAATCAGGAACTGTTCAATTACGTTGCGGGAATTGTAGTGACCGGAGTTGCCGTTTATGGCTTTCGTTATGTCTGGAGAGCCAAGCTTTATGGTGCATCCATTGAACTGATCCGTAAGCAGCGCAGTCGGTTGTTTGCCCATTTCACCCAGCTCTCTCCGGAGTTTTACCAGCAGCACACAACCGGTGACCTGATGGCCCATGCCACCAACGACCTCAATGCGGTTGAGGAGAGCGTTGGCGTCGGGATCATGACCCTGGTGGACTCTTTGATCGCAGGCCTTACCGTACTGTTCGCCATGGTGTTTCTGGTAAGCGGTAAACTCACACTACTGGCCATGCTGCCATTCCCGCTGCTTGTCTGGGTTACCAAGCGGTATGGTGTCGCACTGTATTCCCGCTTTGGTCGGTCTCAAGCGGCCTTTTCCAACTTGAACGAAGAAACCCGTGAGTCCATCACGGGTATCCGTGCAGTAAAAGCACATCAGCTGACAGATCGGCAAACTCAACGCTTTGAACAGCTATCCATGGAAGCTGTCGAAGCCAATACCAGCGTTGCCAGAGTCGATGCGTTGTTTGGCCCGAGTATCAGCCTGTTCTTTGGCCTCTCTTTTGTACTAGCCCTCGTCGGCGGTGCCTGGTTAATCAGCCATGGTCAGCTCACTGTCGGCCTGTTAACCAGTTTCACGCTCTACCTGAGCCAGATGTTGGGTCCCATGCTGCAATTTGGCTGGCAGTTCAATGTGTTCCAGCGTGGCAGTGCGTCCTGGGGACGTCTGGAAAAACTGCTATCCCGCAAGCCAAAAGTAAGTAATGCCCCCGATGCCCAACAAGCTCCAGACGACACAAGCCTTTCGATAAACATCCAGTCGTTTAGCTATAACGCTGCGTCTGACGAGAAGCCGGTACTGCAGGGTATATCTACCGAGATAGCCGCGGGTGCCTTTATCGGGATTACCGGCCGTACCGGCAGTGGTAAAAGCACCCTGCTCAGACTGATCCTGCGTGAATTTGATCTGCCAGAGGGATCCTTTATCCAAATGGGGAATATTCCTCTGCAACAGCTGACTGTGGAATCGCTGCGGGAAAAACTGGCCTGGGTGCCCCAGGAACCCATGCTGTTCTCCGGTACCATCGCAGACAACATTCGCTTTTCCGCACCGGATGCCAGTCTGGAAGCGGTTGAAAAAGCAGCAAAACTGGCGGCTATCGATGAAGAGATCATGGGCTTTAAGGATGGCTACGACACCCTGCTGGGTGAGAACGGCATCAACCTGTCCGGAGGCCAGAAGCAACGCCTGGCACTGGCCCGTGCCCTGCTGGCTGACGCTGAAATCCTGTTGCTGGACGATGCCTTCAGTGCCCTGGATATGAAAACCGAGGCCCGTATTCTGAAGAACCTGATGGCCATGAAAGGTAAGAAAACCATCATTCTGGTCACTCAGCGGCTACCTGAGCTGATTACTGCTGACCATATTCTGGTACTGGATCGCGGCCGCATTATCGAGCAGGGCAACCATGATCGACTGATGGCTTCTGACCAGCCTGAAGAGAATACGACCGAACACTGGTACGCAAAAATCTTCCGACAGCAGGCAAGAACACTGCTGCACCCTCTGGAAGTGAAACCAGACACCGTGATCAAACGGTCCGATGTTGCCTGAGGAATAATGCAGTGATAGCAAACGACGAGAAAAAAACATCAGGCTACCGTGGACTGGCCAGGCTGGTTCGTTACGCCAAACCCTATCAATGGCAGTTTCTGGGTGCCTTTCTGATCCTGCTGCTGGCCACCAGCCTGGAAATGCTGGCACCGTGGCTGATGAAGATCATTCTGGATGAACACATCGCACCTGGAGTGAATGATACGATGGGCCTTGCCATGATGGGCTCTGCCCTGTTCGGCACCTATCTGGGCTCGGCCATCCTTCAATACATCCAGAATGTGAAGTTTCAGGAAAATGCACTTAAGGTGGTTCATGACATCCGACGCATGCTGTTTGCCCATGTTCTGAGACTGCCCATGAGCTACTTTGACAGTGAGCCTACTGGACGCCTGGTGTCCCGTATCACCAATGACTCTGAAGTTCTGCGGCAGATGTTTGTAGGTGTGATTCCGGCAATTCTTCAGGCCTTTTTCCGGGTGGTGGGTATCTTTATCGCCATGGCCCTGCTGGATGTCCGCCTGATGTTCATGACCGCGATGCTGATTCCCGTGATGCTGCTGGCGATTCACCTCTACCAGAAAATCAGTCACCCCGTGATTCACGGAGTACGCAGTCAGCTGGCCAACATTAATACCCGCGTCAATGAATCCCTGAATGGCATGCGCATCATCCAAGCCATGGGGCAGGAAGCACACCTGCAACAGCAGTTTGATAAAGACAATGAAGAGTGGAGCCAGCTCAAACGCAAGAACATCAATATCGACAGCCTGCTGTTGATGCCTTTCACCCACCTGCTGAATGGCATTGCCCTGGCGGTTGTGGTGGGCTGGTTTGGCTACCAGTCCGGCTTTTCGCTGGTCGAAGTGGGTACACTCTACGCCTTTATTAATTACCTGGGCCGTTTCTTTGAGCCGTTCAGGCAGATCACCATGCAGATGAGCAGCCTGCAGCAGTCTCTGGTTGCTTCCGAAAGACTGTTTCAGGTATTGAATGAAGAGACAGAAGACACTCAGCATGGCCAGAGTAAAAACCAGACTGACAGTCCTGAAATCCACAGCGGTAAGCTGGAATTCAATAACGTAACACTGTCTTATGACTCAAAAAATATGGCACTGGATAATGTCAGCTTTACCGTAGAACCGGGGCAGTTTGTCGCCATTGTAGGTCACAGTGGCAGTGGCAAGAGCTCCGTGATCAACCTGTTGATGCGCTTTTACCAGCATCAGGAAGGCCAGATTCTGATTGATAACCAGCCGTTGACCAGCCTGAAGGAAGACACATTGCGCCAAGGTTTAGGTCTGGTGTTCCAGGAGCCCTATATTTTCAGTGGAACAATGGCTGAAAACATCAGCCTGAACCATGACCAAATCACTGATGAGCATGTTCAGGCAGCCGCCAGAAAAGTGCATGCAGATCCGTTTATCCAGGAACTGGACGAAAGCTATGAGCACAAGCCAGGTCCCGGAGGCAAAGCGCTGTCCACTGGTGAAAGACAGCTATTGTCGTTTGCCAGAACCATCGCCCAGAATCCAAAAATTCTGTTGCTGGATGAAGCCACCGCCAATATCGATGGTGAAACAGAACATCATATTAAAGAGGCACTGATTACTCTTCGGGAAAACCGGACCACCATTGCTGTGGCTCACCGTCTTTCCACGATTCAGGATGCCGACCAGATTCTGGTGATGGATAAAGGAAGGATTGTGCAGAGTGGAACCCATGAGGAGCTGCTGTTGCAGGAAGGACACTATCGCGATCTTTATCTGGCACAGCAGACTGAAGAGCAGCTGGGCACCACTCAACAGCCTGGCCTGACGATGGCCGCTGCCAACGCTTAATCACATTTCAAAAAAGGGACAGTGATGAATAGTGCTGTCCCTTAGCTTTTATCTTACGTACTCCCTATCCCCAGAAACAAAGAGTCTTTTCATTAACAGTCTGGAAGAAGTTGAACGGTAGTTTTACAGGCATAAAAAAAGCCCATCTCATCGAGATGGGCTTTTCTGATATGGCGCGCTCGGGAGGATTCGAACCTCCGACCGCCTGGTTCGTAGCCAGGTACTCTATCCAGCTGAGCTACGAGCGCGTTACGTCAACGAGGGCGAATCATACTCAATTTCCTGCAGGAGTCAACAACAATCGTTCAACTCACTAGCAGAAAGGTTTACATCGGCAAACCAGCTCTCGTCAGCGGCGTGCATCATATAAGAAGACCGGGAATATGTACAGCCTTCATTTATACCCAATGGATTTCAAGTTGCTGCGCGGCGGCAAATGAGCGAATCCATGGGAGCATAGAAATACTATGTGGCCATGCTGGACTGGCGCTCCAGTGAGCGAGAGTAGCCAACAAAGTAGCAACTTGAAAGGCGATGGGTATACAGGGCCTAAAACTGGTGATTAAACTCCAGCCGCCAGTCCCAGTCATTCTCAGCATTCACCTCAGTATCGTTATAGTTGGCAAACCAGCGCACATTCTGCCGTGGATTCAACTGATAGCTGACCGCCAGCTCATGATGAAAACCATCGGACAACTCGCTCATTCGGGTATTGTCATTGATCGTTTTTACATACATCGGGTTGTAGTTAAGCCAGACCTTCTCACTGATCTCAATCGCTGTGTAGGTACCGATCACGGCAAAACTGGAAGGAATGGCATAACCGACACTGCCAAAGTCCGGATCTTTCTGATCCACTATTTTTCCGGTATCCCTCACCGTAATACCGACACCGGCCAGTGGATAAAATTGCACGACACCCATCTCAGGCAACGCCTGGATGAAGCTGTACGATGCACTGCCCATGTCCTTATTAAAGTTCCAGTTGATATCAATCTGGGCTCCCCGGCCGGTGGTTGTATCCAGGGAAAAATGTCGATAGCGAAACGTATTCACGGAATCATTCCCATCCAGCCCCAGCGTGTCCCCCAGAAAACCCTTCAGTTCAATCAGGTTCATCGCCATGGTATCAGGATTCCCGGTGTCATAAGCGTGACCAATTTTCAGGTTTAACCCCTCGTTACTCAGACCCGCCCCGGCCTGCGTGTATACCGCCATGGGATCCGACATATCCTGAACCTCGTCCGACTCCTGAGCTTTTACGGAATGTGGAAGCGATACCCCCAACAGAAAAAATGGCAAAGCAAAAGCAGCCCACTGCATTTTTGTAGACATGACGTATTCTCAGAAAAGCGTAAAAAAAGGGGAGCACCAGGCTCCCCACTGAAAGGAAAAATGTGAACGGTTAACCCAGGTTGTAGAGGTGGGCGTCTACGGTCTGCCCTTTCGCAGGACGGGGCACGATTTCAAATGAAGGGTCGAACTCAACAGAGGCCTGCTTCAGCTTATCCATTACAGAGGCGTCCCCTTCCAGTCCGGCCTGACGGCTTTCAAACAACTCAGCCAGCGTGGTTTTGCCAAGCAGGATCTGAGTCACATCGGACTTATTGATAAACAGTGTGGCATCCGCGTCACGGGCTTTATCCACCAGGCCGTTATTCAGGTTACCGTTGGACATCTCCACAAAGTGCACTTCATCAATGTCCGGTACCACCACATTCATGGTAAAAGGCATATGTTGTGCAATGGTTGAGTCCACCTTCACAGCCATGTAATCCAACAGGTTGGTGATGGACATTTCAGACAATACATCCGGTGATGCCGTCTTGGGTGTTCCAGGCAAAGTGCCCACACGCAATTCCTGGGCACCGGTCAGGTAGGTGTTACGCCAACCCATATTTTCTGCCTGATAGCCCAGCTGTTCATAGGTGTCGGCCAGTAACTGACGGGCCGCTTTATTATCGGGTTCAGCCTGCACCACCTTATTCATGACCGTGGCAACAAAACGGTACTCTCCCTTTTCATAATCCGCCTGAGCCAGCTTGAACACGGCCTCACTTCCGCCCATGTAGTCCACCATTCTGGAGGCCTCCTGCTTCACTGGTAATGGGTTCAGGTTCGCCGGATTCATATCGAAGTAACCCAGGTACATGTTGTAAACGGCTTTGGCGTTATGGCTGTAAGAACCGTGATAGCCATTAGTATGCCATGCCTTTTCCAGGGTATCAGGGAGCGCCTCAACCACAGCATCACCAATGTCCTGCATCACCACGCCATTGTTCGCCAGACGCAGCGTCTGGTTGTGGACAAAGCCATAGTTATCCCGCTGCAGCTTCATAAAATCGAGCACGTCATCATTGCCCCAGATGGGTGATGAGTGGGAGCCAAACAGCACATCAATATCACTGCCCCATTCATTGATCATCTCATTGATGTCTTTGGACCATTTCAGCGAATCACGCACCTTGGCACCGCGCAGCGTGTAGATATTGTGCATACCGTGATACATTATTTCGCCGGTCCACAGGGCATCCATCGATGGAATGTACGTCACCATGCCAGAAGGCGCCTCAGTACCGGAGATGTCCATAAAAATCATCTCAAGGCCATCGATACGGTACTGCTCATACTTTCCCTGGCCATTGAAGGTGTAATCCGGCACCACATACGTGATTTCGCCCTTGCCATACTCAGGTGAACTGGTCGACGTTGATTTTCCCAGACCCGCATCGACGATCCCGTGTTCATGAGCCCCGAGTGTGGAACCATACTGGTAGGACGTCCTCCGGGACATGGCATTGCCAGCCAGCACATTTTCATCCACCACTTCCTTGGTGATGTTATGGGAGCCATAAACCTTCACATCGGGAAACATATCCTGAATCGCACGGGCGCCGCCAAAGTGGTCTGCATGACTGTGGGAATAGATCATCGCCACAATGGGCAGGTCGCCACCTTCCGGTATATTTTCCAGGAAAAACGTTGTAGAGAGTTCCGCCGCCTGCCGGGTCACCAGGACATCGTAAACAATCCAGCCAGTCTCACCCCGGATAAAGGTAATATTTGAAAGGTCTGTTCCCCGCACCTGGTAAATGCCATCGCGCACCTCATAGAGACCTGCCGCCGTATTATTTACCTGAGCCTGTCTATACAGTGATGGATTAACAGTGTCGGCTATCTCATCCTGACTGATAAAGTCATAACTGTTTCTCATGATGTTGGCGGTTCTGAAATCCAGGGGAACGATCAGCCCTTTTTCATTACGCTCAAAGGCATCACGGTCCTGCCAGTTCAGTTGTTCACTCAACGCTTTGTTAGCGGCTAGCGTGTGCACACTGGCGGGCTTTCCGTGAACGGTAAGATCACCATGAACGTGGTCATGATCGTGATGACCGGCGGCTCCTGCTGGCAGCGCAATGGACATAGCCAGGGCAAGTGCGGTGAATTTGGTTTGAGTCCGGGTTTTCATAACTGTCTCTCCAACTGTATTTTTTAATGTCTGAAACATCTGTCGTTTTGTTGAAGCCAGTTTATGGGCAAGACTCATAACAAAAAATAAAGTAATGTTTATTCAAAACATCACGAATGGTTATGTATTGTGATTACAAAAACAGCCGCTTCCCTTGACCTGAACCTGCTTTCGGTTTTCCTTGAAGTCTATCGCCTGGGCTCTATTACGCTGGCAGCCGATGCCCTGGAGATGACGCAGCCTGGTGTCAGTGGAGCCCTTAAACGCCTGCAGCAACAGTTAGGCGCAGAGCTGTTTGTCAGGGAAGGCCGTGGGATATCCCCTACTCATATTGCCGTGCAGCTGGCAGGTGAGATCTCACCGGCCCTGAATAATGTCAGTAACGCCATCAGCAATATAAAACAGTTCGATCCACAGCAGCCTCGCACCTTCAAAGTGCTCTGTAACGAAATGGCGCTTCTGCACTTTCACCCGGAGATTGAGCGTGACACCACCATGGGCAACGTTAATGTTGAATTTGTCATCGCTCCCAGTCATGAAGAAGAGATGTTACAGGCCCTGAGCATGCAGAAAGCCGATCTGGCTCTGGATGTGAAAGGCCACCAGAGCCTTTCCTATAAAAGTCATCCCATCATTCAGGATGAAATCGTCATCGTTGCCAGAAAAGATCATCCGCGAATAAACAGGGCACTGACTGAGCAGCAGTACTACCAGGAAAAACACGTCACTATTCGTTTACGTAGAAGCAATATGTACGCCGCTGACTACTTCACCAAAACACCACTGAAACCCCGGAAAATCAGCGCCGAATGCGACTCCCTGATGTCCATGCTGGCTCTGGTTTCCAGCTCAGACAGCATCGGCAGCACATCACGGAGCCTGGCCAGCCGGTACGCGCCACTGTTTAATCTGCAGGTTATTGAGCAACCCTTTGAAACCCTGCCGATTGAGCACGTGATGATCTGGCACTCAAGAACGGACTACAGTCCTGCTCACCAGTGGTTAAGGGAAAAGATTCAAAACCATGCCGGTCAATAAAAAGCAGCGGCTTGATTTTTTACCGTTATGCATCATGGTAATAGAACCATTCGGGAGATAGTGAGACAAGGCTTATGCAAAGAGCAGTGGTGATTGGTGGAAGTGTCGCGGGTTTGATGACAGCGAAAACCCTGTCACCCTTTTTCCGGGAAGTGGTCATTCTGGAAAAGGATACGCTCAACAGCGAGAACGGCCTCCATAAAGGGGTTGGCCAGGGGCCACACTCTCACGTTCTATTGCCCAGTGGTATGGAAATACTGAAACAGCTCTTAGACTCCCCTGAACTCAACCCTCGGGAATATGGCATCTATCCGGCAGATGCGGCTGAAGACCTGAAATGGTTTCAGTTTGGTGTCTGGAAAAAGCGATTTCACTCCGGTGTGAATATGGGCTGGTGTCACCGTTCACAGTTTGAGTGGCGTGTTCGTCAGGACCTGCTCTCGGTCGACAACATTCTGTTGAACAGCAGATCCCGTGTTACTGGGCTTATGGTGGCTGAAGAAGGCAGCCACATCAACGGTGTACGTTACCAGACTGGCACGGATAAAAAGGAAATAAATGCATTGGAAGCTGACCTGATCATTGATGCCTCTGGCCGGGGAACCCATACCCCCAAATGGCTCAGTGAAGCAAATATCACCCATATCAGAGAAGACGAGGTCCGTGCTCACCTTTCATACACTACATCGCGCTTCAAACTTCCAGAAAGCCTGATAAAGACTCTGGACTGGAAAGTACTTGCCATTTATCCCGAGCCACCGCTGACCTCCAGAGGAGGCCTGATCTATCCCATTGGTAATGGTGAATGGATGGCAACATTAATCGGTATCAATGGTGAAGCGGCTCCCATCGATATGGATGGTTTCATGGAGTACGCGCAATCGCTTCCTCAGCCAGACCTGTATGACGTTTTACAACAGGCCACTGCTGTCAGTGAAACAATGAACTACCGGTGCCCCGGCAGTTTATGGCGTAGATTCGACCATATTAAACCGTGGCCAGATAACTTTTTGGTGATAGGCGATGCCGTCTGCAGTTTTAACCCAATCTACGGCCAGGGTATCACCATGATGCTGCTTGACCTGAAAAAGCTTGAGCTTTTTCTGAAGCAGAGGGAGATCAACCCGACTGCAAAACACATTGGGCAGTTACAGAGAAAGATCAGTCAGTCAAAACTTTTGCCATGGCTGATGGCTGCCAGTCCAGACTTTATGCATACAGGAACAACAGGGAAAAAGCCGCTGGGCATTGGAATCATAAATGGATATACCAAAGCCGTTATGAAACTGGCTGCTAAAGACGAGGATATTCATCAACGCTTTATTAACGCCTTCTCTTTTTTAAAAAGCCCGGCAGTATTGATGACTCCCAGTGTTATCGGAAAAATAATCAAATACAAATTATCCAGTTAAATCCTACCCTATTATTATTTTTAATTTTTGGCACTGTTATTGCTTAATGAAATTACAAGCACTATAGCGCTTTATGTTTTCAGTTTGGAAACTTGTGTATCAAAGCAGAAAAGTAGTGAGCATTAAACTTTCACTGTTGCCTGCTTTCAGGTATCGACATGATATTATTGAAAGGCGTTATTGCTCAAATGATGAACTGAAAGCACTGGCAGAGTTAGCGCTTCAACTCTAATTACCTTAAAACATGTTAAAACTAAGCCTTGAAGACCAGCAGATTTTATTATTAGATAACCGCCGGTATCTTGATGCCAGAACCAAAATAAAAGAAAAAAACAGACATCTGAAGCGGATACGATTCAATATGCCACCAATGCTAAAGGCCAGTTAGAACATGGCAATGGAATTAATGATCATTGGCCTGCTGTTAATCTTAATGGCAGGTACTGTGCATGGAGCATTGGGGTTTGGGTTTCCCATGCTCTCCACACCAGTACTGGCTCTCGCCTACGATTTAAAGACAGCAGTACTGCTCACAATGATCCCATCACTGGTGGTGATTACACTTAGCCTGTGTAACTGCAGAAATATAAAAGGCACAGTTCGACAATATGGCTTAATTATTATTGTTACAACCCTTGGCAGTTTACTGGGAGCCTGGGCTCTCACCTGGGCCAACCCAGACCTGCTGAAGCTTCTGCTTGCAGCATCCATCTTTATCTACCTGTTCTCAAGCAGTATCAAAAAGTATTTTTCAGCCTTATCGGATCATCCAATCCTGTTTCCCATCGTGATGGGGTCATTTGCCGGTATGATTGGTGGCGCAACCAATGCTGTTGCCCCTATCCTGATGATCTATTTACTGGAGGTCACCAAATCATCAAAAGAAATAATTATTGTTTCAAATATCTGTTTTCTGCTCAGTAAATTCATGCAATTGATCATACTATCAACGCACCTGGCACCTGATGAAATAGAGCTAATACCATTAACGCTGATAACAGTGGTAGCTTGTGCTGGTCTGTTTGCAGGCTTCCGGTTACAGACCCGAATAAATGCCGAACGCTACAGGGTTATCATTCGCTATGTACTCTCTGTATTTATGTGTGTACTGACTTACCAGGGATTAACCAGCTTAAGCTTAACATTGTAGATAAGCCCAGCTACGGTTCTGTAGGTTTGCCTACTTCTCTTTGTACTGATCCAGAGCTTCATGATAATCAACATCATTCACCACATGAATACCGGCGTTTTTCAGAATTGCAGTAGTCGTTCCATCGCCTTCTCTAAGGTTCTGAAAGTCTTCGGTGAACACCTTGCCGCAACCACAAGATGGACTGTTACTCTTTAAAATCGCCAGCCCAGCTCCAGATGACTTAGCCAGGTCCAGTGTCTTCATACCACCCCGAATATACGCATCTGACACATCGTTACCCTCGTGAGTAAGGACATCAGCTTCGCCATTCAATACATCTACCCCATCCGCAGAGCCATCCTTACCGACAATTCTGGCCCTGGGCCTCGGGGTTGCTAACCCACCCATCTCTTCCGGACATACCGAAATGAGCTCAACACCCTCAAGATCTTCTTTTAATTCCTGATTCGTACAGGTACCACCATCAAACCGGCACTGTTCACCCAACAAACAGGCACTGACCATCACTTTTTTATCAGACATTATTTCCCCATCAGTGCAACACAATAAAAGTTGATTACTCATTTATAGCAGTAAACAATATGTGTGATCAGCTATATCTCTGAATGATTATATTTTGGGCGACAATCTCAGGTTGCATTATCTGATTAAAAGTTCACTGTAGCAGGAAGCATAAATCTCGCGGGATAAAGCTCTTTGAACAGCAATGCACGCCTACTAAGCGGAAAATATACACAGGAGTATCTGGGAAAGTCGAGAAACCCTGACCTATCACAGCACTCCAGATTAGATCTGACAGAATGCTTGATAACGTCAGGGTGGAGCATTAAAGCTTTTTATCACCATAAAGCCAATCATGTATATCTCGACATTCCCGGCGGATATCTCTCAAGACATTTTTAGAATCCTGCTCAGCAGAAGAGTGTCCTGTCTTTTTAAGCTGGTTATAGGTAACCACGCCCTCAATAAGGCTGTATGCACCAAGAACCGTTCCTCCAACACCCAGTGAGACCGGATTCAAGAGTATCCCAGCTGAAGTCACTGCCGACCCAACCACACCAATAACCTGACCGGGAAACCAGCCAATATTAGCGCCTCGATGGAAGTCTTTTATTACGTAGTCTGAAAGTGGCCGTGTTGATTTCTTACACAAGTTAAGCTTCGCTCCAATAGCCCTTGCAAGCTTAACAGCTCCGCCTCTTACAGCACCAACGACGGCACCACCCGCACCACACAATGCTTCAGTACCTATGCTAAAGGCATGATACAAAACATACGGTACGGCAACCGCTATTTTGCATACATTTCTGCCAAAGCACTTTGCAGCTCTACCTAATGCATTACAAGTCGAACTATTGTGAGTTTGTTTTTGAGTAGGGTTAAAATTAATTGTCACAGATTCCATTTTAATACCACCTCCATTATTAGCATTTTTTACTTATTAGATTGTTGTATGCCAAATATTCACTTCAAGAAAATAAAACCTCTCTATTCATGATTATGAATAAGAAAAAAAGCAGGTATCAACGTACTAACTTATTAGTCAATTTTTGAATTGGAAAGTTCATTTTTTATAAATATGCATTAGGCATACTGCCATCCCCAGCCATTGCTGAATAAATCAAGATCAGAAATCAGAATCTAACTAATTAGGATTGGTAATAGGGCAGTGAGCCACCCTGGATCAAGGCAACTCTATGTAGCATGGAATAATCTACTGGAAATTAGACCTACAGAGATTAAACAAAACAGACACTTTCTGAGCACATCGGAAAGAGATGTAACAATAGAAAAAACAATAAATTAGACAAAAAATACAGCATTGAGAGAAGATTTAGCTCCCTATATCCGACTCACTCTAAACTAATGAAATCAAATAGTTAAACACAAAATTGGTAACGTATTAAATCACCCTCTTATTTATTGCATGTTTTATTCATTCTCAGAATATTGATAGCTTTATATAGAGAAATTCATATTTCCCCATTAATAATTCAGGCTATGGAAAACTGCTCATACATCATAAAAAACGAACAAAAACAAATAATTATAATCTCTCAGCAATAAATTAGACCGTATATCATAAGTCCAATATCACAATAACATTATATAATGTTAATTTAGAACCACTTAATCCATTGACAAAAAGGGAATTTTGCCATGTCAATCACATGCTCTGGGGAATCATTTCAATTAAAATGGATGGATTCTGCTCGATTTGTAAAAGAAGAAGGTCTTGGGTTTAAAAAAGCATTCATTGCATTTTTTAAGGGTAAGACCATCACTAATGCTGAATACTTAAATTTACGAAAGGGAAGCCAGACACATTCACCGAAAACGCTGCAACATTTTTACGAAGCTAAAAAAGTGTATAATCGAACTATTAACAAGGAAATTTCAATATCACCTGATGACAAGGTTTCTGGAACTAACCAAAATGATCCTGAGGTAGACGCTGAGATGAATGCTCTTTTAAACTCCTCAAGAACCAATGAAAATGAAGTTTCAGATGAAGTTTTTGAATTACGTGAGAAGCAGGAAAGATTATTTCAGTTGATCAAAACCAGGTTTCAAGAAAGTGGACTTAAGTTATCAATATTTGATAATAAAGAATCCAGAGAAGTCATGAGAGAATTAGAAGCTTCAAATCTTTTTGATTACCAAGAGCTCAGTGAAATCAGAAAGCATCTTGCTAATGAGCTTGATAGTTCACCCTATTGGAAATAAAGAAGGGATTCTCACCCCAGATTCTGTTGACATAAGGCTCCAAACTCAGTGGCTCGTAAAGCCGTATTCCACAAGGCGAACTGGTACAGGTGTATTGGTTCTACATCAAAACCAGTTCAACGAAGCTGGAAGGCGGCTTTACGAGCCACCCGAGGGCTCAATGGACAGACTGCCCGACAAGTCCAGGCAACAGATCATTCTTCTGCCAGCGAGAAATCTTAATACCATCCACATACCCTTCATGCTTGCTGAAATCAGTCATCGGCTCTGGCAGTAAGGACTGGTAGAAAGTATAGATGCGGTTATCAGACCGGTTACGCAATTTCAGCTGCGCCGCAAGCTTACCCTGAAGACTGCAATAACGACCGCCCAGCAACTCCCACTGACGGCCTACCAAGTATTTAAACTTTATCAATGAAAAACCCAGGTGAGAAAGATAGCCTGTCACTTTACCCAGCTGAATGGAACGAACTTCCACAATCATCAGTTTATAGTTATTTTTTCCCTTTACTATTGAAGACGAAGAAAAATCGGTTTTGATTACAATAAAGTAAAAATAAAAAATAGGCTATCCTGTGTTCAGGTATTTTTCATGATTAATCAGTAGTATTTCTTCTAAGCGTGAATAACAGGTAATTTTCCTTACCAGCTGTTTTCAAACAGAATGAAGCCACTTACTGTTTCGATGATTGATTCAACTTCGAAAGCTAAAATTAGAGATAATTGGATATGTAAACTTCTTAAGAGCAAACCGACTTCTAAGGTGCTGACTCTATATCAAAACCAGATATATTTACCCTTGATAAAGCTGAACCGCTGAGGCTTTTTTGGAACCAAGGTAACTTAAAGCCTTTAAACAATTCGTACATTACATTTGGCAAATGGCATGAGTAACTGTGAGACAACAAGCTTCATTACTCCCCCGGCTATCACCATTGACGTAGAGCCTCAGCAAAGCAGTGCAGACCAAGGGTATTGTTCCCGCTTCGGTCACTGGATTATCAGTAAGTGCCCTGCGAAATCCTCCCTGGCTTGGGGTTTTGCTGGTTTAGGGTTAGTTAGTGCAGGTTTTGGAGCAGGGTACACTGTTGGAATACACCAAGCCGGGAATGGGGTTAAAGAGTCTTCGAGTACACCATTGGCTGATCGAACGGCAAGAACAACACCTCCTCTTCCAGTCACTCATTCAATAAAAACCACAGAAGGATTACCACCATGGATTCCCCCAACAACAGAAGCCTTTATTTTTGATGCCTTAAGCGAAGATTCAGAACATGTCAGTCAATGGGCAACCAGAAAAATGCACCCCTGGGATAATGGAGTTGAGGTCTCCACACCAACCAGTGATGAGCAAGAAATGAAAGTATCTGCAAAGACAACCACTCCTGAGCAGGAGCTAAAAGTAACCACAACAACAGCCACTCATGAAAAAGAGGTGAAAGCATCCACAACAGCAGCGACCACTGAGCAACCGGTGGAAGTATCCACATCAGGTAATAGTGAGCTGGATCCTGATGCTGACAGAGCACGATACCTTGAACTGCTTCGACAGATTTACGGTGAGTCGGAGCAGGTTCCTGAGATTGATCAGGATACGGTACAGGTAGAAGGCCGCCCCTGGGCGGAATATGAAAAAAACACCAGATACTTGTTTTTCAGTGATGATACGGTGAGTGATGAGCCGACCTATGAGGCAAGAGGAATGAAGCGTAAACTTGCACGCAAACTTCCCAACGGTGTTGATTTGGTTGTTTACACCACTGCTGACCGTACCGATCATATTCGCGCTAACTACGGGCCACTGGTTGGTGACGAACGCTTGCATGTACTGCACGTTCCGCGAGGGGGGAAAAACCTTTTATGGGCCCGGGATAACCTTCCCATCCCTGTCATTGGTAAAACCGGAGAGCTGAAGCTCATCAGCGGTAAGAATCCATTTTTTCAGCCAGATGAGGCTTTAGCCCATTTTCTGGATGCAGAATTAGTCTCTCAGCCACACTACGATGTTATAGGAGGTAACTTCATGGCCGACAGCAAGGGCAACTGTGTTGTCGTGAACAATGAAGACACCCAGATGATACCTGACCGTATTTACAGTCATTACTATGGCTGCAACACAACGATTCGGCTTGAGCACATAGCAGGTGTAGGGCACACCGATGAAGTAGTAAAGTTTATTGATTCAAACAATGTCGTCACCGATCAGCCTGCCTATCAGCAACGTTTCGAGAAACTGGGATATACCGTCACACTGTTACCACAACCGGAAAATGAATATGAAACCTATGTAAACTCTGTAATTGTCAGAAATACACTATTCATGCCCACTTTCGACCAGCCAACCGATGAAGAAGCAAAACAGATTTACAAAAAACTAGGGTTCAAAGTAGTTACCAGTAGAAGCAAGAAGTTATCAAACGAGCTTGAGGGATCATTTCATTGTATAACATCAACGTTCCCCAAAGAGGGTATAATGGCAAAGCCATCGTTTAATAGTTCAAGGCATCATGGGTAACATATGATAAGAATCAAAGCCTGAGTTCAGAATAGCTTAATAAACTGTGTATCAGGCACCTATTGGATACATAACGACACGACTAATAACCTGGCAACATTGATCAATTTAATTGAATTCACCTGGCTATTTTTCTTTCTTTGAGACAGAACAAAATTTATTAAACACTTATAAAACACCTGACTTTTTAATTCATGCATTTTTAAATAATATCATTCTATTTCAAAAATCGATTGTCACCGAGGACAAAAAAATTTCACCTCGAACTACCGCCACTCCCAGGCTGATTACATTCAAAAAGAGGTAAGGATCATGAAGGCACGCACTAACGCAATGACCTGTCCCTTGGCTCACCTTACCTAAAACCAGTTTGAAACCCAGCATCATAAAATCGCTGACTTGGGCCAATAAACTATGAAACTATTTCCTTCACACTCTTTTTCACCGCCTGACGTGCCTGCATCCACCCCATACCGGCTTCCATTCGCTTCTGAGGATTGTACTGATCCTCCTGAAAGTACCATTGATAATCACCGGCGTATTTCATCAGCGTGTAATTGCGGAAGCTGAACACCTGGCCATTACCCGGGTCGTCCCAGATATTGTCAAACTCCGCTATCACCCAGCCTCTTTCTTCATCCACAATAAACCACTTGGTCACAAAGGTTCTTACCGCCCTGGCAACCGGGTTAGTGTAGATACCAGTAATCCAATCCCGGATCTCTTCCCGTCTGTTTCGATCGGGGTCGACATCGTCGACATAACGGCCATCTTCCGTAAACAGGTCTGCGTAGTCGTTCCAGTCATTGCTTTTACCACACCGCTCCACCACCGCTTCGTAGTGCTGCCAGGCATCAAGAAGATGCTCTTTCGTCCACTGTCCCATACCAACCTCCATTTATTATCCATGCCAATACCCGGAACCATGCCGGACATGCACGATCGATAGTAGATGGCACTCAGTGACTATGAAATATTGAAAAGTCAGCGAAACCGTAGGAAAGACTATCCGAAAGACGACGAAGGTACCCAGTTCCCATGGAAGCCAAAAGGTACACGCCGTGGAAGATGGATCACGGCCACCGGCTCAGAGGCAAAGTCCCGGGCCTGGATAATCACCACATCACTGCTGTTTTTTTCTTGATCGTAAACAAACGCCATAACCCAGCCATCATCTTCAGTGGCATGGCGAGCACAGGGAACAAATACCGGCTCAAGAAAGGTCCGGTACTTACCTTCAAGGTGAGTTTCAGAACGGCCGGTCTTCAGATCGTACTTTGTCAATCCGATTTCAGGAATCGTGGGCAATGGTGAGGTGTAACCATAACGGTAGGGTTTTCCGGTCAGGTGTTCATCAATCCTAGGGAACTCCTGGGGGCGATCATCCAGGCACTGCTCCTGAACGGTTGTCTGTTGAGGATCGATGGTCCAGCGCACCAGAGTCGGCGGTCTGCTATTCCCTTCCCCCTGACTGCTCACATCGAAAAAACTGCTGTGACGAACCACATCCAGTATGACTCGGCCCTGATCATCCTCGAAACCGTTCATGATATGGAACACATAACAGGGCTCAAGCTCATGCCAGGATATCTGCTCCGGCGTACCCTCCCTGGGAAGCAAGCCAACTCTGGCACCATAGCCGGGTCTCCATCGAAATGGCAGCGCACCACTGCTTACCGGTATGGATTCATCAGCGACCACCGGCAGGTCGAGCAGAATGACGTAGTGCCTGGTGAACATGCAGTCATGAATCATGGGCAAACCCGGCAGCTGGATATTGATGGATTTTCGCACACAGCCATCAGTACCAACGACCAGATACTGAATATGCGTCCAGAACAGGGAATAAACGACAGCATGCAGCTCACCCGTTTCCGGATCAAGGTGAGGATGAGCAGTAAACCCACCGGGCAAGGTGCCGCCCATATTCGTTCTGGCCACGGTTTCAAGCTCACTATCCAGTTCAACCGGCAGGTTGCCCGCTTCAACCAGTGCCCATAACCTTCCGGCATGAGCGATTATATTGGTGTTCACAATGCCACCGAGTAATTGTAAAGGATTATCCGGCCCTGCCACCGGTGGCCATTGTTTGGCTGCCACGACCTGGTCATCCCGCACATATCGGCTGCGATACCACGTTGCACGCCCTTCCTGAAGGCATAAGCCATGAACCATGCCATTTCCGAGAAACCAGAAGTAGTCATCAGGATCAGGATTTATCGGGTTTGGGCCAATACGCAATAAGCTGCCATTCAACTCCGGGGGAATAGAGCCGGTAACTTTCAGGTCAAATGTCGTTAATTCATCATCAACGGGGGCGTAGTTACCAGTAAGGTAGGGGTTCTCAGGCATATCTGGCCTCCATACACCAAATGTGTGATGTGGTAACCACACAAAGTATAGGGGCTACACAGGGTCAGAGGCCGATATTACCGGGTGCTTACTTTCCAGACGCGATTGAAACCCTGAACCTATACTCTAGCGACGGTTCGAGGTAACGTGAGGCGTCCTTCAGAGTGAGAGCCAAAGGATGAGGGAAGGAAAAGGAGGAAAATAACCTCATGAACAAACGACAGCAGCAGAGTGAAATCCGTCATCAGCGCATTTTGCAGGCCGCCAGCCATCGGTTTGCCCGTTTCGGTTACCAGAGTGCATCCATGGATGACATTGCACAGGATGCTGGAGTATCGAAAGGACTGATTTACTGCTTCTATAAAAACAAACAGGCACTCTATGAAGCCACGTTACGCAGGGAGCTATCGCAATGGCTGGAAGAAAGCGCACACATTGCTACTCATAAGGACGACCCGACAGCGGACCTGCAAAGCCTGATCTGCGTGCCATTTGATATTCTGCGCAACAAGCCCGTTTTACAGACACTGCTCACCGGTGACACCGAAACCTTAACACGCTATCAGCCGCTATTTCGCCGACTTCGACGCCGCTGGCGCAATCGGATCATGGCAATTCTCAAGGATGGCATCGCCCACAACGTATTCGATCGGGCAATGAATACAGCTCACACCGCCGGAATTATCTATACCTTACAGCGAAGTTACCTGGACAGGGCGGTTATCAATACAAATACAACAGTGCCTGAACCCGATGCGGTTCTTGCATTGAGTGAGTTTGTCATCAAAGCGGTAGTAAAAAATAAGAGTGTTGTAGACGTAAGTCAGGCAGGAGAAAAGGCTTGATAGAAGGTATAGGGGGATGAGTTTGAATCAGCGCAATCACTGGTGATGTCTGGCTTGTGATTGACGTACCGCATTCAGAAGAGAGACCTTCGCCTGCATTAACAGTTAGACGACTGCACAGGCTCCTGAGCGTAGGATGGGCCACATAAGTGAGTACGATTAGTGAAGTAGACAGCATCGTTATCCCACACGACCTGATCGCCAAACACCTGTGCACCCAAATCACCGACTGTGACCTCACAGTTCATTCGCGAAATAACATCACAATCAGAGGCTCCCCATGGAATACGGTAATACTTCCCTTTTTTATTGCGAGTCCACAGCTTATTAATCAGCGTAGTGTCCCCCTGAATTGAGCCATTAAGCTCAACGTTAAAGCGACCGTCCTTTGAAACGACAGCAACCGTAGCGCTATCACCGTTTTTTGACAGAGCCATCTGCCCAGAGACCGTATTGTAATTATCGAAAAGCCTCAGGATGTTGACCATACGGGGAATGCTATGCGCTTTTACCGCCATGAATTCACCGTTACCAAAATCCAGTAACCAGACCGCTTCTGGGTATGAGGTTTTAAACAGACGGAGTTTCCAGGGGATAATATCGTCAATCTGCACAACCATTAGGGCACAGCGAACATACCCTTCCATGTTGGACGTTGCAAAATGGAAGTCCTTTCCGGCCAATTCAACTGCTTTACCGGCAGGAATCGAGCCTTTTAATAACAGCCCATTGCTTTCGTTACCGATAAATTGGTATTGGCCAGTCATTGTTATCCCTTATGTTATTGAAACAACCTGTTAGGTTCTGCTTTACACAGACCTCTAACTTCATTGCAAATACATTCAGTATACAAATAGCGTTGCCTGCAAAAACTGGATGCCTATTATTGATATCTTTAATAAAACTCAATAATAAGTTTGCGGTATTCGTGGGTAATTCGAGTATGTAACGCCCCATTAAGAGGCTGATAAATGTTTGGCTAAACTGTGTAACGAAGTGGAACCGAGCCAAACTTTAGCAGTCCCGCTTTAATGACTTGTCATATGCACATTATCTGAAAACTTCAAGCGTTAAGAATACGACTACCGATAAAAAATAACCTACACAAACCCAAAAATTAGCTGGCAATATTTGTTCTTTTAAGCCTTTTGATAAAGGTGATAACTTCCTAGCTGCGTGTTGAGGAAATACTAAAAAATATAAGCTAGCAATTGCGGCGAGATAAATATAATAAACGCCATTTGCTCTAGTGGTTAGAACTGAACCAACAAAATCTTGAGCGTTATTAAATCCAGAATAATATTCAAAGAAACCATTAAATATCAGCATGTAAATTATTGCTAAAAATAACGATACAAGTTTATGTATATTCACTAGACTTCCTTGTGCATATAACGCCCCATTAAGGGGCTGATAAATGTTTGGCTAAACTGTGTAACGAAGTGGAACCGAGCCAAACTTTAGCAGTCCCGCTTTAATGACTTGTTATATGCACATTATCTGGAAATTTCAAGCGTTAAGAATACGACTACCAATAAAACTGGTTAAATCAATAAAGCAACAAATCACGCATGCTAAAAAATACATGCCAAAGACATTGATGATGATTTTGGTATGGCATCATTTCCACCTGCACTACTGAAAAATTCAGTTCAGCTTCTAAAGACTTTGCCTGGCAATACCTCTTTCCTTCCAGCTCTCGATGTCAACACCCTTACACAGGTCAAATCTGCCGACATCACCGGCATAACTCAAGCTATCGGAAAGTCTTAAGAGCAGTTAAAGAGTCAGGCATCCCCCGGCGAATCACCAGCCATACTTTTCGTCATAGTTTTGCAACGCGCTTACTCGAAACAGGTCATGATATCCGTGTAGTCCAAGAACTGTTAGGACATTAGGATGTTAAATCCCTCAGATTGATACCCATGTTTTTGGCAAACACCAATCCGGAGCAAGAAGCCCAATCGATATAGAGTTATATTGATAATTGAAAAAGCACGCTACCGCCCGTCACTTGTACTTCTGCCTTTTACTGACATCCGAGAGCAGGTTATGAAATAGCTCAGCAACCACTTTTAGGATTATTTTTGTACGATGCAATTAACCATGACTGACAAAAAAATATGTACCAACGTATCAAATAAATTTCATAAGTGAAAGATAAACCCAATTATTATTCCACCGACTTTTATCTACAGCATAATCCCACGGTTTATAAGGGCTCAGCCGTATTTTAGAAATCATAAATCTGCGTCAATTTGGCCTATATTCGGAGTTTGTCTCAACAAAGAAGCCTGCTTCTAACAGAGCACTTCTGGCACAGGCCGACACCAGAATGGCGCCAATAGCCTGTACCATTGTGACTTACTGGTTACTATTTACTGGCAATGGAGTAGCCTGCCCCCTGCCAGGCATAGATGCCGCCGGGGTAGCGGTAGACGTTGTTAAACCCGAGTTTTTTCGCCCAGATGGCGGCATTGTGGCTGCGGGTGCATTTTACGAATCCGCAGTAAACGACAATGGGTATTTCTTTATCGTTACCCAATAATGTCTGGTAATCTTCCAGTGAACGGTTCTCGGTTTCAGCGGCGTTCCACTCTTTCATATCCGGAATGGGAAACAGAAACTGTTTTGCCCCCGGAATATGCGCTTTGTTGTAGCTGGCTTCCAGCGGCATGGCATCGATGATCAGCATCGGTTTGCCATCCTCCATCCAGGCTTTCAGCTCTGCCGTTGTTACCAGTAGGTAGTCGCCGGAGGCTGCTTCCCGAGCTAGGTTGACGGCACTGGTTTCCGTCTCTACCTCTTTTTCGTATTTATTACTGCCAAACAAACCGGCGTAGCTGGCACCGGCCACAACAAGAAGCGCCGACAGTAAAATGGCTACACGTTTCATACTATCCCCCATGGAGTCAGTCAGGTAGCCGCCACATGGCATCGAGGGTTTCATGATCAGGTACCCTGCCGCTAGAGCACAGTGATGCAACCAGCCCAGCCAGAGCGCCCGAGAAATCGATCATAAATACGATGTTATGCGATTGGCTACGGATGGTTATTGAAAACAGGCAAACGGTTTTGGGTGAAGGTTCAGGTGCGTTCTTGCCCATTGGATAAACGCCATTACACCCAGCAAACCGATATTTCTGATAAATGATGTTCTCAGGCTAGACAGTGCATTACCTGCCGGGTCATCCACACCAAAGCAGCCACAGTCAATATCCAGCCCGGCATGAATGCCATAACCAAGCACCAGAAGGAACATCAGGGTAAGCAGAAAAATCAGCAGCAGCCCGCCCCGGCGATCCATCATCAGCAGGATTGCTGCCATGATCTCCGTACCAAGAACAGCTAGTGCGGTTAGATGGGTCAGGCCCTCTGGCACAAAACCAAAGGCATAGATAGTTTCGGCAAACGCATCAATATCGGTCAACTTACTCAGGGCGGCGTAAAGAAACAGACCACTGAGAAACAGTCGGGCGAAGTGGTAAAAGGCCGTCAGCCATTTTTTGGGTGCAGGCACGTCCCGGAAGGAAAACGCCGGTTGGGAATGGTTCACAGGGCACTCCGAATCAATGAGGTAATCGGACACCAGTCTGCTGCAGCGAAGCCGGTATGGTGAACTATTCACACCGGGCAGAAATCCAAACTGGGGAATCAGCCCTGACTATAACAACCCAAAGTGAAGTGGATTTTGATGTCAGTCAGTATAAAGGTGGTTCAAAAAACCATGCGTAACATCTGCGGATAAAGGCTGTGAAACCAGAGAATTTTTCTCATTCAATATTCGAGCAGAAGTGATGCATGTTATGACAGGAGAACAAAGAGATTTTACTGTCGACACATCGTGGACACACAATTACAACAGTCGTTAGAACAGGATATTTTAGAAGGGAAAATCAGGAACTTACAGAAGGGAATATGGCGGTGAGGGAGGGATTCGAACCCGAGTCAGAGGTTTTTAAACACCTGAAATTTCAATAAGTTATAGCGATATCAAATAGTTATATTTTTGGAAAATACCCATTCCTCCCCTTAATACCGCTATAGTGTCGACACTTGGTCGACACCCTTAACCGAGTTAAATGACCACTACTCATAGGTAAGGAGAAATATAACTCCAAGCTAAGCAGTACCGCCAACGACGGCATCTGGAAAAAACTTGAGCCTTAGCTATACGCAGATGATTATTCAGCTGTTACTTTTTCGGATGCTCTTGTAAGTGCTAAGAAGATACCAGCAACCAGAAGCGCCCCACCTAAAAAGTGCACAAACTTTGGATTTTCGGCAACTACACCAACAAGAACTGCACCAGTAATTAGCCCAGCTGAAGTGTTAACTACTTGGGCTGATGTTACCTCTAAACCTGATGCCCACTTTACAAAGTGCTCACAATTATTGCTTTCGACAGAATATTTCCACTTTCCAATTTGACTTCTGGCAGTGTTAAGTATTTCCGAAGGAGCCTTAACTTTCTGAACTTTAGTAATATATGTATTTTTTCCTTGAGTAACAGTGTCCCAAGTTTCCTCTTTTACTGTTCCATTTCTCTTTGTAGCAGAAATGAGCATCGGTTTACCTCTACTGCACACCGTATCTGAGACAAATGACCAGTGCTGATAAATACCAAAGTCAGTTACTACAACATCACCAGGATTAACAAGAAGACTTTTCATTTATAACTCCATTTATTAATTGTTATTCATAGCATTATGGGGACGATTACTTTCGTTTCAAGCTAGTCATCTTTTCCCAGCCAGCTCTACTATCACAATTATTACATCCAGCCTAAGAACTATGTTCCATATCTCCAAGTATTAGGATCGTTACACCACCTGCAGAATCTAAAGATAATTGAGTGTCAGAAAGCAGCTCCTACATATATATGAGTCATTACCATCAACACTTGATCACCACTCTTATAGAAGGTACAAAAAAGTCCACTTTAACTTCACTCCTCTTTGGTGTTAAAGATGTTTACTTTTAAAAAAAGACTTATTTGCACCTTTCATAGTATGTATTTTAATTGATTGTTATGAGCATTTTACTTGATTAAGAAGTTGGCAATGGGCATGAGCCATACTTTCTATGAAGTCATCACCAATAGTAGGAAAACCAGACAATAGAAGCTCTTTTTCACGAATCTTAAATAGATCATACAAATAGCTTGAAGTACGATATTCAACATGCACAGAATCAAAGGGACGATTCAGAACTATTGCTTTGGTCAGCTCTTTAGCATCGATGATATTGTATTGGTCGCCTGTAATATCTATAACTATTTCATCAATTTCTAGCCAGTAATGAGTAATTACCCCCCCTCTACCTGAAACCCCTCTTACTCCTTTTATTTCAATATCAGACCATATAGATAAAAAATGGTAAGCTAACAACATAGATGCAAGCTTACAGCTCATTACAGGGAAACAATCAATAACCAGCTCGGTATTTTCTTTATCACAAGTTTCTATAAGCTTCCTAAACTTCATAGTCTCTAACTGAACTTCACTGATTGCTAGCACAGAAATTGCTCCTTGCGATGTAGATGGTATCAAAATAAAGGGTAATAGGTACTATTAAACTAGGCTCAGTGGAGTGAGAAATCCCAGAGCGATATAAATAAAGTTATAATATTTTTACTCTATAGGTAACTTATTAAGACTATCACTAAACTCACCAAGCTTTAACTTATTCTCAAAGTATAAAATCCTTTCATTTTCAACATTAATTGCGGCGCAATTATTTACTCCACAAGTAATCACGTACAAACCATCAGGATAATCTTCTGACTTTAAAAGCTTTAGCTTACTGTAACCGGTATCTGAGATTTCTTTCAAAAAGTTTATTGCTTTCTCCTTTCCCTGAATCTCAGCATAATAAAGTGACCCGAAGAACAAAAATATGAATATCAAGCTTGGAAAAAACCTATCAATCAACTTGTTTGCAAAAACCTCAGACTTACTGTCTCTAGTATTTATCCTAAAAAAACCCCTAATTATTACTGCTTTTTTTCTAGTATTGTATGAAAAGCATATTAGAGAAGTGTAAACTGTAGCTGCAAACCTAAAAACTATTATCGAGCCTAAAAGGAATGGTACTCCTTGCAATACTGGTAGCAAAATAACAAACAATGCATTATAGAGAATTTGATATGAGTTCCTTAATATAAAACCAGTTTCAACCCCTAACCCAACAAGATATCCATTATAATTAGCAATACTTAGTGAAAAAAGAATTGCACTTATAATTGCTAATAGCAAACCGCCATCAATTAATTTAAACATCATATTTCTGTATTAATTTAATTCTATATCATTAGAAATATAGCAAACCCAAAGATGCCCGCTATATTTTGCTAGATGATGCTTACGAAGCCGTTACCGTATCTGCTATGAGTTTGTTTATGCTACTGGCTTTTGAGAAATAGCTCATTAGGTAGTTTTTTGTTTGCTTTGTATCATTCCTCATCCCTATAGCAGAAGCCCATGACAGCCAGCCGCTAGAGCCATTTTTAAGGTGTATCTCCCTCCACTCAGGCATTCCATATTTGGCCCCTGGAATCTCAAGTATTTTAGCTTTAGATATAGTGGTTGCATTTTTATGCTCATATAACAATGCAAATATCTTACCACACGGCGATGTATCCAATAGATATTTTTCGGTGATCTTAGCTATCCAAAACAGTTGATACTCGTTCAAGTATTCTGCAGTTTTTACCAACTCATGCAAAGAGTGTGATAGCTCCTCATAGTTTTCTACGCTAGAGCATTTGTGGAATATTTTTTTTGATAAGTGTGGAAATTTATAAATAAATTCAGCAGCATAGTCTTTAAAATCAGACGTATGCTCACAAATACAATCTATAATTAATGAAACTTCATCATCTGTTATATTGTCATCAGAAACCAAGCTTAATAAATGATCAATTTCTTTCTTGTTTAGATCCTTTAGCTCTTGAATATAAACTTCATAATCAATACCAGACCCTGTGGCAGTATTGACCTTACCCATAACTCGTTCTTTAATTTCATCAACCACTTTACTTATTGAATTATCTTCTTCGCCAAACAATATAGTTTTTGCTGAATTGATATTCAAAGACTTTTGACCAAGAGATTTTTGTATAGTCTCAAAATCTTTAACAAGAATATCTTTTGAATCAGAGAACAACAAAAAGTCATCCATAAATCTAATCATGGCCTCACACTTTATTAGTTCAGAATGATCAATATAAGATAAAAAATGACTACCTAGCATTTTGGTTGGATATAATCCATGAGGTAAGAAATCAATTGAGAAACCAGAATTAATTTCTCTCATAAATTGGCCAAGCAACTCCATATCAGCTGATGTTGTTTTTTGTGCTGAAAACCAATTTAATAGATCATGATGATATATTGAGTTAAAATATGAAGATATATCAAACTTTATATGATATTTAAAATCACATTTCAGCCTCTCAGCTAAATCAATAAACTCCTTATAACTTTGGTGAATTTCTATTTTTTTACCTTCGGAAAAGCGATATCCAAAATGCTGTCTATTTGGATTATTACTTTTTCTAAATATCTTCCTATTTTTATAGGCCATTTCATATAAATAATATTCGGCTACTGGATCAAGCTTTATCGTCCTTCTCAAATGGTGCTTAGTTTTTGATGCATATACAGTTTCTTGAGAGAGAAAGCAGTGTTGTTTCTCAGAAGGGTTTCCAATTTTTGAAATGTAATCTGAAATTTCGCTAGCTGATTTTTCAACCATATAGCGACATGTCTCCATTGGAAAAAGTGTTGCGTCATAGTCACTTAAATAAAAGTCTCTGACTTTCAGGTAATTTGATGTCATTATTTTAACTTCGTACCTAATAATATATATTCGTCAGTGTTACACACAAAAAATGGACACTTATTGCTGGATTCAACGTTCAAAATCAAAATAAGTCAGATAGCTCACCGATGAGTTTCATCATAAAAACAAAGCAAAACCAACCTTCGTTCTTTTTGAAAACCAACGCTACCGCCCGTCCAGACATTTTCAGGAATAGTCAGGCATGCTCTTTTTGTACGACACAATATATGTAGATTCATGAGACAAAAATAGTACCATTGCTCTGCATTGGTTAACATTGCTCCATATCATATTTCAGTAATCATCTAGTTACGGATACACTTATCCGACTAACTGCTGCTCTACAGCCTATTTGTGCAATGTGGCAATCACTGCACCAACATGAAAGAACCACACGTAATAGAGGTATTTTCGGCAGTAATTCCCATGTCACTTATCATCTCTTTTTTAAAATTCCTGTAATTTTGAACAGCATCGCCCTTACTCAAAAAAATCTGTTGCTTCTTCGAAGAAAATATTTTCTTGACCCGCCCTCTCGCCGTTACTGGACAAATTACATTCAAAAAAAGAGAGATAAAAATCATGAAAACACTTACAAATTCCATGCTTTGCACTCTGATTCATCTCGCCAAGAACCAGCTTGAAGCCAAGCGTCATGAGATTTCTGACCTGAGTCAGTACACCACCAAGGTGATCCGTGAGAGCTATAACTCAGAAGTTGAGGAACTGGTGGCAATCCTTGAGATTCTTGGTGACGCTCTGAAAAATCAGAATCCAGTCGAGCAACCGACTCGATCCACCAAAAAATAACAGTCAGGGGATACTCTCCCCTTTCTGTATTGGTTTTTCTCATATGGCATACCCCAGCAGGATACGCTCCTGATAACCCTCACAAAGTCGCTCAATCAACTCATGCTCTGTCGTATTGATGTGCTCATAGTAGAGGGCAATGTCATTCCAGATGATGTTGTTTTGCAGCTCTTCCAGTACCGTTTCAAAGGGCAATCGCTTTCTGGCACAGGCTGACAGGTAGTTCCCCAGATAGAGCTGGTAGTTCTTGCCAGAGAAGGTATCCGGTTTCTTGTAATGGCGTTGGTAGTTGAATTGCTGATCTGGAGTACTGATTCCTTCAGGGGCGAAGACCAGATCATTCATCAGGATACTCCAGATTGGGTGGAAATAGTTGGTATTGTATTTCAGCTTGAAGGACTTCAATCCATATTGCCAAAGCCCATGAAGATGACTGGTAATTTCAGTGTAAGATTTCAGACTTAACCCAATCACACCATTACTGTCATAGGAGCCAAGAGCGAACTGTTCAACGACGGAATGGTGATAACGCAGCTCAACTCGAAATACGTCACTGTCAGCATCATAAGCCCTTCCCTGCTTACCGGCATACTTCTTCCACTTGTTTTGTATGTAATCCAGCTTATCAGAGTCCTTGGACTGGATGGTTTTGTCGTAAATCGCCATCTGTACAGAGGTGGCAGGACCGAACTTGAACGACTGACAGCGATCATACACACAGGAGATGTAGGAGAAGTTAAACTCGATATTCTCGAATCCATTGTATTGAGCAACCCGACGAGAGCGGCAAGCCACCTTATCTGCCAGATCATGTTCTGGTTCCCAACCCTGTAGATCAACGGCCAGATGGATGGCTGGGTAGTGCGGTTCAGGTACTCTCAGAATCTTCTCTGCAATGGTTCTCAGGAACGCATCAATCTGGACAGGTGTACGGTTATCCAGATACCAGGGGGAACATTCTATTTTCAGGTGAGAGCTTTCTGACTCCGCTTTGGCATGGAACATTTTGAAAAACAGGATCAACCCAAGATCATTGTTTTGCAGTCGGTACTGATAACCGGAGGACTTGGAACTTTTGCCCACCAACCAATCGAACCCAAGGAATCGCACCTTTTTCTCATTGAGGTCGATGCTGTACTGAATATCCGTCAGAAAATCCAGATCCATGCGGCCTTTGAAGATTTGCCGGAGGGTATCCACACACATTCCCACCACCTGAAACCCACTGTCGGTGAGATCGAGTACTTTCCCTTTCTTGGGATGGCAGAAGATCAACCCGGTTTCCGAGGGTACGGTGGTGAAGCCATTTTCGGCGACCTTATAACGTTTTAGATGATTCATAGCTAAGAATTCCTTTTCTTATAACTTTTCGCATTCCATATATTGTATTTATATAACGTGCTACAAGGACGTTCCCCCCGCCCGCTTGCGCTGCGCGTGCAAGTCAGGGCGTGGGAGTCAGACGGCGAGTCCGTGGGTGTCGTTGGTGAGCTGGGTGTCAGCATTGAGATCGTGCCTCCTGATGGTTTGCACGCTGCGACCGCTCTGCGCAACACCATGGGCAAGTGCCATCGAGTTGCGCAGAGGATCTGCAAGCGTGGTGGTTCGACTAAACCGGTACTTTTTCATACCGAAAGAAAAAGCACCGCTTCAGCCGCCATGTGTAAAGGCAACTCGCCCTGGTGGCTTTTGCCTTCACGAAAATCAGGAGAGCCTTTGAAGGATGAGGCAATAGTGGCTCTGTTTTTTTATTCAATACAATCACTTCATCATTTTTAATGACAAAGTGAATGGAAAAATCTTTTTGTTGAATTGCATCACTGTTTCTATTTCATAATGCACTTTCTGAATCTTCTCGAATCATCCTTACATTACAGAAAAACAAAATCAACAAAGAAAGCAGACTCACACTGTTAATTAAAAGCGTTTAAAACCATTAACCACTAACAATGGCTAACAACCGCCCACAACCACCAATATAAAGGAAATAACGATTTTTTTTGACAGTGAAGCTTATCAGCGGAATTCACCGCTTCGCTCGCTCAAAAAATGGAATTTTTTGAGGCGTCAATTCTAATCGCTGATTTCACTGTCAAATAAAATAAGTTATTTCCCGCCCTGATGAAGAGCAGAAAAAGAGTAAAATAATCCTTTATTTTTTGCAGATAAAAGCGAGAAAAGCCCTGATTTTCAAGGCTTTTCTACTATACTTAGTGGATGCCCAAACAGTTTAGCAACCTGCTAAAACAGGGCTTTCATCGCTGGATTCTTCCAGTTGTTTCCTGATAGCGTGACCATTGACCAAACGACGCTTGCCGATTTTAACCGTGGGAATAAATCCCCGATCAATCCAGCCTTCGACGGTTCTTTTTGTGACGCCAACAGAATCAGCAAACATATTGATAGTAAAAAACAAGCAGATATTCTCAGCCATCTTTCATTCCTTTTTTATTATGATTAGTGGAACAGAGAAATGACTTCCCTGTTAATTCGAAATCATATAATTTTGGAATCAACGCTGACAATATCCTCGGTGATTTTTTTACTCATTTAATTCAGAACTAGAATTCAAACCGCTTACAACCGGTTAGTTTTTATTTTCTGTTTATAAAAAATCACGGCTTAGAACAAAAATAATAATTAGGGGCATTGAATAGTGAGCATTCGAAAAGATCATAAAACCGGAAAGTGGAAAGTTGACCTGCAATTGAAGCGAGGTGCAAAACGGTATCGGCGTACTTACGACACCAAGGCCGAATGCAACCAGTTCGTCAACTTCATCAAGGGACAGACGCAGCTCAAGAATAAAGAGTTTATCGAGAAGGAGGATAAACGCCTGTTATCCGAGATCATAGACATCTGGTATCAGGGCAGAGGTCAGGAACTGGCAGATGGAGAGCGTACCCGAAATGTGCTGGATAGCATGGTTGCCTTCATTGGAGATATTCAGGCTCGGAGAATGACGGTTTCCCGCTTCAATGAGTACAAGGCGATCAAACGCAGTAACAAGATGGGCAAGGCCGACAACCAACGCACCGTATCCGACAAGACCCTTAACAACCATTTGGGCTACCTGAGAGCCGTGTATAACTACCTGATCGAGATTGACGAGATCCACTATCAGAATCCACTGGAGAAGGCTAAGAAGATCAAGCTTCAGGAACGGGAACTGGCCTACCTCACCAAGCGGCAAATCAACACCCTGCTAACGGAAATTAGGGCAAGCTGTAACAATCCTCATGTTCTGCTGATTACCAAGCTCTGCCTTGCTACGGGTGCTCGCTGGGGAGAGGTTGAAAGCCGCACTATGACCCACCTGCAAAACGGCTGCATGGTCTATTCGCAAACCAAGGGCAAGAAGGTTCGCAGCATCCCCATCAACCAGAAACTCTATCGTGAAGTAGAAGCGCATTTTGAGCGATACGGCGAGTTTACTTCATCCCTGTGCAGTTTTGACCGAGCATTGAAACGCTCCAATATCCGGCTTCCGAGAGGCCAGAGCAGCCATGTATTACGCCACACCTTTGCCAGTCACTTTATGATGAATGGCGGCAATATCATTGTGCTGCAACGGATACTGGGACACGCCGATATTTCCATGACCATGAGATACGCCAAATTTGACCCGACCCATTTTCAGGAGGCGATCAATTTGAATCCGTTATCCGGCATGGATGATGAAGCAGAAGAAACAATAGAGGTAATGGAAGAAATAACGATTTAAGTCGGAAAATGCAGGGTATTTTTTCTCCGTCGACACTTCGTTGACAGAAAAAGACAATGGTCGTAAAAATGAGCTATTTTAGAAAGGGAAATCAGGAACTTACAGAAGGGGATATGGCGGTGAGGGAGGGATTCGAACCCTCGGTACGCGATTAACGTACACACACTTTCCAGGCGTGCTCCTTCAGCCACTCGGACACCTCACCATTTGCTCAAAACGTTTACCGCCCCGAACAGGTGGCGTACTTTATATCACCTGCCCCACAAAGGCAAAAAGAATATATACCTACAGACAAAAAAATTACCGAAGGCGATTCAGGCCAAACATTTTGCCCAGAACTTTCTCAAGAATGGCAGTTGGCAACAGCGCTTTCAACAAGGGAAATGCCAGACTGCCATTGGCCAGCCGGATGATATTAAGCACACGCCCAGACTCCAGTTTATCGATTAGGTCACGACAGAAGTTATCCGCCGGCGTGGGGTTATCCTGTGAGGCATTGGCTCGAGCCCTGACTTTCGCCTCAATGGGCATATAGAGACTGTCCGGCTTGAACACCTGCTCCAATACCCGGCTGGCATTATCTGCAAACCTTGACTGGACGGCACCAGGCTGAACCGTCACTACCTTCACGCCAAAGGGTTTCAACTCCATTCTCAACACATCAGACAATGCATTGAACGCCGCTTTGGAGGCGCAGTAACTGCCCGAAAACGGGGTAAACAGCACACCAGAGACACTGCCAATATTGACGATGGTACCCTGTTTACGGGCACACATATGAGGAGCCACCTGACGGATAAGCGCCATGGGTGCAAACACATTGGTGGCGAACTGCTGTTCCAGCTCTTTGCCTGGCAAATCAATCAATGGCCCCATACTGCCATAGCCCGCATTGTTCACCAGCATATCCAGATGACCATCCGTGTTCAGAATATGCTGTACAACCGCCTGAGCCTGCGACTCATCGGTCACATCCAGTTCCAACACCTGGATATTCTGGTCAGACAGCGCCTGAATACTCTGCAGGTTACGGGCGGTCGCCCAGACACGATAGCCTCTTTGTTGAAACTCAAGAGCCAGTTCCCGGCCAATGCCACTGGAGCATCCGGTAATCAGTACATTTTTATTGCTTGAAGGCATGGTTCATCCCTTTCTGGCTCTGCAAATATTTTTTCAGCTTACCACGCTAAAATCTATCTCAAGAGAATGCAAAGTCCAAAAGTGCTTTCCAGCTTGTCCTACACTGTCGCATACATAATTCTTCACAGCATGACTCAACAACCATGATGATGAAAAACATTAGGCTCATCTCTTTGAGTTTGCTTATATGTCTTTCCAGCTTTTGCTTCGCCGCCTCAAAAAGAACGACTGTCGTTTACTGGAACAGCTCTGAAGCAATCCCCATGCAGCAACGCTTATCGGAAAACGCAGACTTCTGGCGCCTCGTTCCTCATCTGACAACCCAGAAAACGCAAACCTACTGTGGTATTGCCAGCGCCATTACGGTGCTTAACGCCCTGGGCAGCAGTCAATATGGTGACCCGGTCTATTACCCTCATACATACCTGACACAGGACAGCTTTTTCACCCCCACCGTTCTGCCTTATCTTTCACCCAAAATCGTGATGTCCAGGGGAACTGATATCACAGAGCTGCACTATGCCTTGGAAACCCACGGTGTTCAGGTCCAAACCATGTATGGTGACAGTATGTCGGCTCATCAGCTACGCAACCTTCTGAGTCAGGCATTGGTAAACAGTGATCATTATGTTCTGATCAACTATCAACGGGCCTGTCTCAGGCAGAGAGGTGGCGGCCACTGGTCGGTATTGGGTGCTTATGATGCCAAGAGCGATCGGGTGCTGATTATGGATGTGGCCCGGTTTCATTACTTACCCGCGTGGGTGCAAATACCAGACCTGCTGAAAGCGATGAATACGATTGATCCGCGGGGTAATACACGAGGACTGCTGATCGTAACCGGGCAACCCCGTTCGAAAGCATGATGCAGTGATATGTTTAGCCGCTGAACAAAAAAAACGCACAAGAATTGCTTTTCTTTGTGCGCTTTGTGATCGCTGTGGTTAACCTAAAGAATCAGTTATAGGCACCTGCGGAATAGGTCAGCTCATAGCTGTGACTGTAGATTTCCAGGATGTTACCAAATGGATCTTCCATGTAGATCATGCGGTATGGCTTTTCACCCGGGTAGTAAAAGCGTGGTTTTTCCATACGACGCTTACCACCGGCGGCAACAATCTTTTCTGCCAGGCCTTCTACATCCGGATCCTGTACGCAGAAGTGGAAAATGCCGGTTTTCCAGTATTCGAAGTTATTTTCAGGATTTTCCTGATTTTTAAACTCAAAGATCTCAACACCGATCTTGTCACCTGTGGATAAGTGCGCAATGCGGAAGTGCTCCCAGCCGGCACCGAATACATCGGTGCACATCTCACCAATCGCGCTGTTGTCTTCTACAATCGTGGTGGGTTCCATAATCAGGTACCAGCCCAGCACTTCGGTGTAAAACTTAACGGCCTTTTCCAGATCTGGAACAGAAATACCGATATGAGAAAAGGTTCTTGGGTATACTTGGTCTGTCATTGTCTTTTACCTCAATAGCAATGACATCAGTGTAGAAGCTTATTTCGAGAACAAAAAATTATCATTTTTGATGATATTGATAATATCCTGTTATGATAAATCCACTCTGGCTAAAGACCTTTATTGCGCTGGTTGAGCAGAAGCATTTCACTCGCACCGCTGCCTTGCTGCACATGACACAACCGGGCGTCAGCCAGCATATTCGCAAACTGGAAGACTATTACCAGGCAACGCTGATTAACCGGAATGAAAAAGGCTTTGAGCTGACACAGGAAGGTGAAAAGGTACTTCGTTTTGCCAAGGAACTGGTCGTCAGTGAAGAACAGTTGAAAGAGTCCCTGAAAGAAGACAATCCTTATGAGGGGGCCTGCCGACTCAGCAGTCCGGGAGCCCTGGCCATGAGGCTTTACCCTCAGCTCTGTGTCATACAGCAGCAATATCCAGAGCTGCTGATGCAGTTTGAGGTGGCCCCGAACCACAGGATTGTGTCAGAGCTGTTGAGTAATACCATTGATATTGGCCTGATTACCCATCAGACCGACGAGCCTGAACTCATAGCCCGCCCTATCGATCAGGAGCAATTACTGCTTGTGGTTCCTGCTCGTTATCGAGAAGCGGGTTACAGTGACTTATGCCTGCTGGGTGTCATTATGCACCCTGATGCCAGCCATCATATATCGTCAGTGCTTCGGGCAAACTATGCTCAATTCCAGCACCTTTCCGAATTCCCAGTAAAAGGCGCGGTAAACCAGATCAACCTGATTCTCGAGCCGGTAGCTGCCGGTAATGGCTTTACCGTTTTACCAGAGTCCATTGTGAATGCTTTTCCCCGGCAGCAGGATATCAGCATCTTAAATATGACCACTGCCGTTTATGAAACCATTTACCTGACCCATAAGCGGCATCGCCCGGTGGCAAGCCGCTACCCGTTTATTCTGAATACGCTATTCCCGGACCAGCTGTGATTCGGCAATGGCTGGCTTAAAGATGGAACGCCACCTGGCAACCAGCAACGCCATAAAGATCAGTCCACAACCGAGAAGCTTCTGGGAAGTCATGGACTCTCCCATCCAGATCGCACTCATCAGCGCAGTCCATACCGGTTCAATCACCATGATCAGCGCGGCATGGCCTGCTTCTGAATGTTTCAGCGCCCAGGTGTATAGGAAATAACGCAGACTGGTGGCAACCAATACTGCGGCAGCTACCCAGACCCAGGTATCGGTAGCAATCTGTTCCGGCCAGCTTTCTGTAGTGACAGAAATAGCCATTCCTAGCACACCCGGAACCAGCAACAATATAAAGGTCAAAGCCATTGAAGGGATGCCTGGCGCATTACGATTGGTGAACACAAAGTGCAAGGCAATAAACAGCGTTGCCATCAGGTACAACCCTTGGGCAGGTTCAAATTCCCAACTACCTTTCAGTGCCAGCAAGGCAATACCGGCAATCGCAAATGGCAGGGCAAAGAGTGTGAAGCGATCAATTCGGCTACCATAGAGCAACCTTCCCATAAAGGGCACCATGATCATGGACAGGCTCATGATAAAAGCACCTTCACCCAGCCGGTCAGAGCTGTCGACAGCCTGAATCCAGAGATACATGGCTGCCATCTGAATTAACCCCACCATCACGCAGATGAATAACTGGCTTTTGTTTAACTGAAACAGCTGTCGTGCGGCAAAAGGCAACAACAATAAAGCTGCTGCAATATATCGGACTCCAATGTAACCAATGGGCGGCATGCCACCGATGGCAAACTTGGAAAACAGCCAGCCAGACGCAGCCAGCAGAGTAACCAGCAGAAGTACCAGATCTGCCTTAATCGTCGTGTTCATTAGAGTGTGCCGGGATTGAGATTTCAGGTAAGTCCATGTTCTTTTGAAACTAGCTTACTGAAATCCCGGCTTCGGCACAGTGGGGGTAAATACGCTATTTAGAGAAGGTTACTTTGAGGGGGTGTCTTCTGACCTGAACTGTTGCTCATAGTCAGATAAGGAATATTCAGGGTGCTCCTGCTCCAGTCTGGCCAGTTCTGCTTCAAGAGACGGCAACTCTCCATCGGTAGAGGACAAGTCACTGCCCAGCTCGGCAAGTTGGGATTCCAGCACGGAGAAGTCCGGAGTATTTGGGAGTTCACCTTCACCTGACGGCGCATAGCCATTGTCCTCAACTGAAGACTCGGTCTGTTGCAGGTTTTGAGTCGCTGTCGTTGCCTCTGCATATTCAAAACCCGGTCTGGAATCCAGCGAAGCGAGATCAGGCGCTTGGCTCCCCGATTCAGCCACCATTACGGACTCATGAGGCGTTGCTTCTGCAGCCGGTTCTTCCACACCATAATCTTCCGGAGTCTGTGCGTGCTGCTCAGGCAAACCGTAATCTTGATGCTCAAAGGACTGCTCCGCAATTGCAGGAGTCACTTCAGACGCGACAACATCTGAGTATGTCGGTTCCTGTGGTTCAGGTTCATCAACAACCGTACTATCCACACCCCGTTCAGAAGTGGGTTCTTCATAGGCTTCTACTGGTTCTTCCGCTAATGAATGAGCTTCTGTGACAGGCGAAACCTCTACGGGTTCTGGCGTTGATTCCCGGGCTTCCGGTGTTTCCTCCTGATGGGAGGTCACGACATCCACTTCAGAGGCTGCTGACTGAGCCCCTGCTTCAAAAGCCAGTAACTCTTCTGCCTCAAGGGGCTCCAGATCAGCCGTTTCCAGCGTTTTGGCGGGTAACTCTTTCTTCACCCGAACACCCAGTGCCAGAAACTGATCGGCCTGGGCTATCAGATTGCCACGGCCATGCTTCAGCGTACCCATGGCTTCATCGTAGGTACTGCGGGCATTGTCCAGCTGTGTATCCAACTTCTCCATTTTTTCCACAAAGATGCGAAGCTTGTCGTATACCTGACGACCTTTATCAGCCAGTTTCCGGGTATTGGCATTCTGACGTTCAATGGTCCACAGGTTAGCAACCGTTCTCAGGGTTGCCAGCAATGTTGTGGGCGTTACTACGACGATACGTTTCTCAAACGCCTCATTAAACAGTTGCTGGTCATACTGGAATGCGGAAATAAACGCAGGCTCAATAGGCATGAACATGAAAACAAAATCCGGAGCCTTGATTTCCGGCAGGCTGGGGTAGTCTTTCTGGTTCAGGCTGTTGATGTGATTTCGAATACATTGAATATGACGAACCATGGCCGCATCACGGTCAGCATCCGTTTCTGCATTCACATAAGCCATGTAGTCCACCAGCGACACCTTGGAGTCAATGATAAGGTGCTTACCTTCGGGCAGGTGAACAATAAAGTCCGGACGCTTATTCTGACCATCCTCATCTTTGAAGTTGGCTTCACGCTCGTACTCCTGGCCTTTGATCAGACCACTGCTGTCGAGGATGGTCTCAACCTGCATTTCCCCCCAGTTACCCTGAAGCTTCTTGTCTCCTTTGAGGGCTTTAGCAAGACTTTCAGCGTCGTCCGTCATCTTTCGATTGAGCTGATGCATGGTTTCCAGCTGTTGCTTCAGTGCTGCGCGGCTAACGCTGTCTTCCCGGTGCGCCTCTTCCACTTTGTTACGGAACTCACCCAACTGTTCCTTGAACGGAGCCAATAGTGAATGCAGCTGTTCATGGTGCTGATCAGAGAGAACTTTACCTCTGGCTTCAAAGATTTCGTGCGCCAGGTGTTTGAATTCCTGTTTGAGGGCTTCCTTGTTTTCCTGAAGCTGCATCAGGGCTTTCTGGTTTTGGCTCTGTTGTTCTTCAAGGCGGGTTTCCAGCTCTTTTGCCCGCTGTTCTGCCTGACTCCGCACAGCCCGCTCGGATGCCAGCTCTTTAGCCAGCTCCTGAAAGTCTCTGGTTTTTTCAGCTTCGCGTTTGCGCTCTGAAATCATCATGGCTTCCAGACGCCCTGCCTTGACCTGATGCTGGCTGAGCTGATCGCTAAGACGCAGGGTCTCTTTCTGCAGCAGAGTTTTACTCGCTTCAAGCTTTTCCTGCAGAACGACTTTCTGTTCTGCCAGCTCATCTTGCAGAGCGTTTTTCTGCTCGATCAGTTGGTCGATCTGCAGGTGCTGGGCATCCACCTCCCGCTCCATTTGCAACTTCAGGCTATGCTGAGTTTGCCGGCAGACAAACCAAGCCAGTGCAAATGACAGCAGTGAAGCAACAGCAACTACGGCGAGGGCAGCAAGCGTCATGAAACGATCTCTCTGGAATTACACTAGAAACTTTTTGACAGGTTCGTCGAGAAAAAAGTTCAGGTCAATAGCAAGAAATCTTGCCATTGACCTGACTAGCAGCGTTTATAGCTGAAAAAAAGGCTGGAGCAGCCGTGGAACCAGTCCCTTGAAGCGAAGGGGACCATCCGTAGCAATCAGGCAGATACACCCTTCATGGGTATCTGCCACTGGCTGATGATTCATATCCGGGTCGACATCCGCCACATCTCCGGCGGAAAAACGCCCCAGTTCATCGCTGTATGACCCCTTAAGTACCAGGGTCAGCTCGGAACCACTGTGTCCATGGGAGGGCATAAAGGTACCGGGAGCAATTTTGAGCAACCGCAGCTTGCCCTGCGAAGCTGGCAGGATAAACTGCTTCATGCCCGGTGCCATCGTTCTCCAGTGCAGTTCACTGAACCATTGACCAATCAACGGCTGCAGTGGTGCCGGTATATCTCCGTCCGAGTCATCACCAACTGCTAGCTGAGGCTCTGGCATGCTTTCTTCACACGGCTCATCAAGCATGGCCAGCATCCATTCCCGTGATCTTTCAGACATGGATTGCACAGGCTCCTGCTCCATCAGACCAAGACCAATCTGCTCAGCATCGGCAATTTTACCGCGGCAGTGGCTACAGGCAGCAATATGACAGGCGACGACCATAGCAAGAGCATCTGGCAGACTGCCAGCGCCATAACTGAGCAGGGTGCTGTCATCAGGATGGTGATTGCAGCTCATGGCTCACCTCCAATGCGAACCCGCAATTTATCAAATGCAAGCCTTAGGCCTGATTTCACACTGCCTATGGGCATGTCCATATCTTCAGCAATTTCTCGATGGGATTTTCCTTCGTAATACACTTTGTAAACCAATTGAGCCTGTTGCTGAGGTAGAGCATCCAGGGCGTCTTTTAATCGTCCAGCATCACAGGCTGCCATACTTGGCGTGTAGCCAACTTCGGGATAACTGTTCAGGGGCGAAAGCATGTCAGGCTTTTCTTTACGAAGCCGGTCAATCCATAGATTTCTGGCAATGCGAAAGATCCAGGTGGAAGCCGTAGCTTTTGCAGGGTCATAACTGGAAGTCTTACGCCATACAGACAGCAGGGTTTCCTGAACCAGCTCTTCTGCCAGCTCTTCATTAGCCCCCTTTCTGACCAGAAAGCTTTTCAGTCGAGGAGCAAAATAGTCGTAGAGCTGCATAAACAGCTTTTTATCGCGACTTTTCGCCAGATCAACGAGAACCTGCCTGAAGTCCTGCTTTTGCGCTGCCTGATCAGGTTTGAATTCCATAGAGGTTTCAACAAGCCGAAGATGTACCATAGTTCTTTAATTTTCTTATACATGCCCACTTCTACGTAAAAAGTCCCAATAAGGATCTCTTTACGGCGAACGCAGTCATGCTTCTTCATCATACCCTCATTAGCCGCCCTGCATAGCTTTTCCTCGATAGAAAATGGCAGCTTTGGTAGCTCAGCTTCATTTTTCTTTTTTTATTACTCTCACCCAAAGAGGGAACGACATTATCTGTTAACTCAGAACGTAATGCTCTCAGACTACAGCCATTGTCATTACATAAGCTAGAACGTGCAAAATCGCTTAAAGGTCAACTGTTTCTGATGAGCCATCAGTGGCTCTCAAAAAACGTAACGCAGTCCTGTCTGCAACCTGAACAGACGTAGTGCCGTATTCAAATACATTGGTAAGGGCAGCTTCCAGAAGCTATCAAGCAGTAAATTTATGGATTATTTCAGGGGCGTTCTCCCTCCTCTCTACTAACGGAGGAGGGGTTCACAGGCAGGTTCAAAAAAAAGCCACAGATGCTATTACATCACATCTAAACTGGATAGACTCCTCTCAATATCAGCGGTTCTATCATCAATCAGATGAGCCAGCTCTGCCGTATTCTTAAAGCCTTCCTTACCGGGAGAGATTGTTCGAACCAGAACCAAAGCCGGTGAGTTAGTCAAACGTTCACTGCCCGAGATTTTATTCGTAGACCCGTGGGCTGTGGTGGTATCAAGACCCAGTGGTAACACGCCACCTTCTACACAGCCTTCAGGTTGAACTTCGCACTCCTCATCGGAGCTGTACATACAGGATTCAGGTATACCCCGTTCAGGTTCAAAAAATTCACACTCAAGACGTATACCATTACTCTTTCTACTGTTGTCACTCTCTCCCCATATCAACCGGCTCAACCAGGAACGTCTCGCGGGTTCTGCGGGCTTCAACTGTTCAAGGCTATGATCAGACTGCCTAACCAACTCGATATTCACCGGAATTACCTGACCGGAAGGAGCTGAAGCAGCATCCCTTGCACTAACTCCCATAGATCTGAGAGTCTTACTGACATCATAAATACCGATATCTTCTTTATACCCTCCACGATCCTTACCAAAAGCAAATGGAGCATGCTCGGATGAGTTCAATAACTGCTTACTTTCATGTGCAGCCCAACTGCATGGGAAATAACTCGCATTCTTATGCAAACCTTCAGGTATTTTAAGTGCAACACTCAGAGGAACGTACATGCTCCCCTTCTCCCCCCTGGAAAAGTTTTTGGCATAATTTTCGGTTAAGACTGTTTTCAACTGCAATTTGAAACTTCGATCACCACCAAAGGCTTTTTCGTCATCAGCAACAAGATAAATAATATAACCAGGTACAGTACGAGTTTTAAGGCTCATGCCAAGTTCTCTCATTCGGTCAAGCATTGCCTGGCTCATATTACGAACAGAAAATTCTGTGCGTTCAATCACTGGCTGTATCTTGCCAAGATCGCTCTTAGAAACATCCACGGTTACTTTGGATTTTACATACCGGTCGTTATGAAATTTTGCACCATCAAGAACCCCTCTATCTGCTGCAAGCTTAGAAGCAAGAGCTGTTAGCTTGGGTGGAGCAGCCTTTGTAGAAGGTCTGTCAGAGACATTCTGGGAATGTATGCTGAAATTCGTCAGCAACTGCCCCAAATCATTTACACTGCGCAAAGCACTTTCTGGAGACATTTTACCCTGGAAACCGGTCATCCGATCATGAACTGAACTGACCCCAGAGTCTAAAGCACCTGGTCTGTAGGGGGGACTTTTATTCTCTAGAGTATCAAGCCTGGTACGAAGACCAGTAAGACGATCCTGATAATTACGATTATCAGTATATAAACCTAAATTATTAACCCAATGCGAGAGGCTTTGAAAGCCTTGTTCAAGAGTTGAAACCTGGGCTGGTGCTACTTGTTCTTCTTTGAAAACATTCATCATATCGATGTCAAACTGGTTAAAACCATTTTGAAGTGCTCGTTCTAAAACATTTATTCTGGCACTATCAAAATTACGACGCAGTTGCTCTAAAGAAGAAGTAAGTACACCATACTGATCAAGGTTATCACGTTGAGCATTTTGCACCTGCTGTGTTAACCAAGACAATTTATTACTGAGATGATTAAGCCAGTCATTATCGCCTCCCTCATGTCCATGATATGACCCATTTGATAAACCACTAACTTCTGTGCCCATTAGTGATAATTCATTACGGAGCTGATCGTAAGAAAGGTTCATGAAATGCGGAGGTGCTGATGGGTGCGGGTACGGCCGATCTGACTGAGTGGGCATCCAATCGTATGAGAGGTATGGCATTGATGGAGTCTGAATTACACCACGATGTTCAATTCCAGTATCATACACATTTCCATGATAATAAGGGCCCGGATTGGCAGCACTGACCGTAGGCATTCCGGGAGCCGGACCAACACCATTGTTGCCTGAAGGCAAGTTGAAACCATTTCCTGAATTGTTATTGTCATATAAACCGTTTTGGCCACTTGAACCGGATAGATATGAGGAGGTATTGAACATGAGTTAATTACTCCTAGTGTATTTATTAATAACCGAATAAATCAGACAAGAAAAACCAAAATACGTTCCTGCAATCAAACACATCAACCAGACTTTATACGATTAAACAAGAATTTTATTCTGAACAATTTTGTCATGGAAAAATCTATAACTTGATAACATTTTTTAATCTTAAAAATTAAAACCATCCACCTTAGTTAAATCCAGAGCTTAACATTGACATCAAAAACACAACCACCAACCATATTTAAGCCATCATTTTATGATGATCATCAATTAGATATATGCAGGCCCCACGTCCCATTTTGTCAGAATAACATCACGATTTACTTAAAAAACAACGCCAGATTAATTAAAATCAGTTGAATAACCAGCACTGTTAAAAAAGGCTAATTCAGGAATATCCAGGTAGAATCACGCAATCGTTCATCATAAGGCTTTCCCGGGCCACACTGGTTCGAGTAATAGGGATGAAGAGGATAAAATTCGGTGTAATACCTGACCGCATGCTGTCTGGCCAGCTGATCCGGAAGAAGTCCCAATAAGGATCTCTTTACGGCGAACAAAGTCATGGTTCTTCATCGTACCCTCATTAGCCGCCCTGCATAGCATTTCCTGAACAGAAAATCGCGACCATCTGATGACCTGCTTTATTTACCCCTGTATTTCCATGGTTATACCAGTAGCTCACGATGCTAACCTCACTTGCCAACCGAAGCGTTATGAACACCGGAGGAGGCAAAGCTGGCCATGCATGGCTTTATTCCCGGCATCAATTGAAGCCCTGTCGTAGCCCGGATATTGAATACCAGTCGAACTTTCTAAGTCTCTATTGCACTGAACAATTGCCCCTGTTCACGCAGTGAAACCAGCAGGGCTTTTTTAACGGGTCCTGTCACCGCTTCACTGCGGGACAAAATGCTGAATGGAAACCTAAGGGGGGTATTCAGCTCCTTAACATCAAGCCGTTTCAGGATTCCTTCTTCAATAGCATCAGCAACGCAATATTCCGGTAACAAAGCCCATCCCTCCCCCATCAGCAATAACGCCATCAGGAGATCATGGCTGGCTATACGCTGGTAATGGCTGGAAAGCAGTGTCGTCTGATCCATATGGGAAGAAAAATAGTCTTCGGGGATCAGCTGCCGGTACATTTTCAAATCGTGCACAGCCAGTGAGTCGCAGGAAGCAACTTTCATTACAGGGCTGGCAACTGCACAGAACGCCGTATTCATCAGGTAAATATAATCTTTTGGGCTGATTGACTTACCACTGTTCATCAGAACAATGGCCAGATCAGCTTTACCCTGATCAATAGCCTCACTGGCATCCTCCAGGCCCAGTTTCAACCAGTGAATATTTACCGCTTTGAACGGCTTCCGGATATCTGCCATAACATCCGCAATCATTTTCACAGGCAAAAGGTCGCTGTAGGCAACGGTTAGCTGGGCCTCCTGCTGAGCCTCAATGCTTCTGCTGATGGATTCGAACGCCAGGGTATATTCGGCAAGATTCTTCGCATGGGCATAAAGTACTTCTCCCGATTCTGTCAGCTCCGGGTAGCGGCCATTTCGATGAAACAGCGGATAACCAAGATCCATTTCCAGATTACTGACCACCTGGCTTAAGGTTGACCTATCCCGTTTCAAAAGGCGGGCAGCTGCACTGAAAGACCCTGTTTCGGCAACCGTAACAAATGCTCTGACCTGTTCGTAACTGACCGGCATACTCAACATTCCTCCAATAGCCAAACCGTGGATTTAATCCAACAAAAGTGATTTAAACCTGAGAACACCCTCACGGTAAAGTGAACCTGAATCGAAATGAACAAGAACAACCTGAACAACAAGAGGGATAACTCATGAAAAAGGTTCTGATTGCCGCCACAACATCTGCTGTCATGCTGGGTACCATTGGGCTTGCTGAAGCCTGCTCTTCCGTAGTCTGGGAAAGCAACCACGGTGTCGTCTTAACCCGCACCATGGACTGGATGGAAAGCACAAAACCGGTGTTGATGACCGTTCGTGAAGGGACAACCCGTAACCTTCACGGTGTACAGACTGGCGACACCTATAAGGTAAAAAATAACTATCTGGCCATCGCCGGGTATGGTGACCTTATTGGAGAAGGTGTGAATGAGCATGGCCTGCAGGTAAGCGTTCAATACTACCGCCCGATGACATTGGATAAAGCAGAGTCAGGTGACGTATCTCAGGTTGAACTGGGAGGATATCTACTCTCCAATTACACCACCGTTGAAGAGGTTGCAAAGGCACTGCCTTCCCTGAAAGTGGGCTCTGCAAACATTCCTGAACTGCCTGAACCACCCGCATTTCATTATGGTGTGACCGATGCATCCGGCGATCGTCTGGTTGTTCAGTACGATGAAGATGGTATGAAGGTATATCGTGGTGAAGACGCTAGGGTAATGACTAACAATCCTGGGCAGGATACGCTTCTGGAAAGCTGGCATACCAAGAAAGAGGAACTCTTAAAAGCCGGTGGCCCTGACAGGAATTTCAACCTGGAAGCAGGCAATACCAGTGCAGAGCAGCGGTTTGTATTCAGCCACTATTTTGTGTCTCAGCTTAAAGAGTCACACTCTCCGATTCACGCCATGATGGCCGTTGAGGGCACCACGTTAAAAGTTCCCCAACAGGCCGCTTATGCGGGTGAAGGAGCCATGGACACCTACGCTACGGAGTACAGCATCACCTATAATCTGGACAGTGGTGATGTCGTGTTCAAGTACACTGGTGACGATAAATGGAGCCAGGATCAGTGGAATTTCAAACAGATATTAAGCAGTAATAAAAATATGATGGTTCCTTTATTTTAGTAGTCTGCGATACATCACCCTCCCCCTTTTGGAGAGGGTGATTCACTGGCAAGGCCAACAACAGATACCTTTACATCACTTTTAATTGGGATAAATTTCTCTGAATATCAGCAGTTCTATCATTCATCAAGCGTTCTAGCTCTGCAACACTCTTAACGCCTTCATTGCCGGGAGAGATTGTACGGACAAAAACGAAGGCTGGAGAGGTAATCAGATTTTTATCAGCTGAATGCCTATTTGACGTACCGTGAGCTGTGGTGGTATCAAGGCCTACTGCGAAAACGCCACCTTCTTCACACTCAGGTTCAAGACCCTCATCATCACTCATATCTCCCTCACACAACTCTGACTCAAAATCGCCCTCACACGACTCTGGCTCAAAATCTTCATCTTCATCAACCACACTTCCCTCAAAACAAGATCCTTCAGGTATAAGATTTTCCAACCAACCTCCACCCAAAGACGACCTTCCGGATGAAGACTCTAGATATGCTCTCGGAATTTCAGGTGGCTTGAACTTATCAAGTACATGATCAGGCTGTCGTTTCAACTCAATAACAACAGGGATAACTTGGCCGGACAGAGCTGAAGATGCCTCCTTTGCATCGACTCCCGTTGACCTGAGAACCCTGCTAACATCAAGAATTCCAATATCTTCTTTGAAATCCCCATGGTTTTGACCAAAAGCAAAAGGGCTGTGGGTGGAGGATCTCAACTCTGTATTTGCAATCCAATAGTTCTCGAAATATCGAGCACCCTCCTCTAAGCCTTCAGGTATTTTGAGATTTACACCCAAAGGACAATATTGTTTACCAAGCTCACTCTGAGAAAATTTGTTGGCATAATCGGGAGTTAAATCGGTTTTCAACTGCAGCTTAAAACTTCGCCCATCCCCAAAGGCTTTTTTATCATCTGCAACAAGATAAACAATATAACCAGGAACAGTTCCTGATCGATACCCTGAATTAGACTGCACCATTCGAGCACGCATTACTGGACTCATATCGATCTCATCCAAATTTATACGCTTAATGACGGGCAGTATCTCTCCATTTTGGCTTTTGGAAACCTCCACTCTTACCTTTGCATCCACATATAGATCGCTATGAAATTGTGCACCAACTTCAGCACCCATTTTTTTAGCAACTTGAAAAGCAAGCTCTGTTAGTTTTGGCGTGACAACCTTTGCGGGGTGCCTGCCAGAATCATTTTGATTATTTACTTGGAAATTCATTAGTAAGCGTCCCAGATCGCGCACACTCTTTTGGGCACTCTCGCTGGACATTTTATTCTGAAAACCTGATAGCTGCTCGCGTACTGAACCAACCCCGGAATCAAGAGGATCTTTTCTATGCTGGGTAGTCTCTGCTTTCCTAGACTTTGGGTTACTTTTATTTTCGAAAGAATCCAGCTTTTTCGAAAGATCACCCAGTTCATGATTGAATGGGCTGGCTTGATCTGGCTTTAATTGAAGAATTAAATCAGCAGCTTCTTTTAGTATTCTCCGGGCTTCCGGAAGACGACTTGCGGATATATCTCCAGAGCAATACTCCAGTTGCTGCATGCTATTTTCTAGATGACTAAACTTTAGTTTAATATCTATAATGTTCTTCCCCGCCTGAGCGTCTTCCAACTTACCCCGTAAACCGTTACATTGATGCTGAAGCGGAATCCGCTGCAAGGAAGGAAGCTTTTTTACTAACCCCTCTAATTCGTTTAATTCGCCCGAGCACGAGTTTATGTCAACCATAATCAGGGGTTCATCAAGCTTTCCACACAAGCATCGATATGCATCCTGTGCAGCGGCACACGCCCTAATCTTTTGCAATTCATTTTGAAGACGAGCAAGTCTTTCCTGATTTTGACCGTAATTAGCCGATGAACTAGTGTCTTGCACTGATTTTGATAGAGCCTGAAGGCCAAGTTCAACGCCTTTAACCTGACTCGATTCAACTATTTCTGTGTTCAAAACAGCACCAAGCTGGGATGTAACCCATTCAAACTGATTCAGAAGCATAAAATCTAGAATTCTCATTCTGGTGTTTTCAAGCTGGGAACTCAGTTCATGATGTTTTGCACAAAGTTCGTCATAACAACCAGGATTCTCTGCGCGCGTAGCGAGCACTTGATCACTTAAACAACGTAGCTGATCATTGAGATAATTAAGCCATTCCGTCTCGCGCCCAAAAAAATCTCCTCGCGATAGCCGTTCAATATTGCCTTGCAAAGTTGATAGTTGGTCATTGATATGATTTAGCTGAGAGTTCTCATAACTAGGAGGTGCTGATGGGAAAGATTGAGCTGTTTGCATAGGCATCAAATCGCCAGATACATAGTGAGTTGATGGAGCCTCTTTGATACCACGCTTTTCAATATCAGTTTTTCCCATGTCCCCAGGAAAAGGAGTTGCATTGTCAACACCGAATGAAGAGACACCTGGTGCAGGACTAACACCGTCGTAACCAAGAGCCGAAGATGAATCTCTTCTTACACTATTGTTTCCATTAGACTCATTTCCGCCACTGCCACCAAACAAGTTCGATACTAAATTACTAAGCATGTCTCAAATCTCCAGACGAAAAAGCATAAAAACTGGAAACTCAGACAAATACCCCTAAAAAATGTTCAAAATAATTTTTATCAAAATCATAAAAAACAATAAAAACTTATGTACTTAACCCCTTCCTTATCAGGCTTAATAACTTCACTCTCCCCATAGACTTAATTATTTAAATAATTAATACCCTCCTTGTAAGAATCGATGCTATTTAATTTAAAATTATTATCTGAAAAAGCTACAAATGGTTAATTTTTCAGAGATCAGGCCATCCAGCTACTAATCTAATAATTCAATACAGTTATTGCCGTTATTCACTATAAAGATATGTAATTATCATCTAGCATATGGAAGGGAACTGCCCATAAAGTTAAAACTACTGATCATATATATCATTCAACGCATTGAAATAGACAATACTTCGAAGGCCATATTTCATTCAGATAGTATCTCAATAGTCTTTTTTGTGACGTTAGTACTTCTTCCAAATAAAACACTCACAGCAGCCCCCCGGGGCTTAGAACTAGCCATGACTGCTTTTGTCAGCAAACCATGGACGGCTGGTCAAGTACCTAATTGCTCCCCTCCCCTACGCTCTCCCCATAATAATCATTTTTTCCTGTGAACCAATGTGTCATTCTGATCGTAAGCGCTCTTAGCATTGCTGAACTGCTCTTATGAAAAGCCTTCACAAACAACAAATACTAACAATATTACTGCTTGTATTAAGGTCTTTTTATAGCGAATAAAACCAACAGGGAGTCTCATTCGTGTCCACAAAAGGAATGAATATAGCTGTCGTCGGTTCCGGTATTAGCGGACTTTCCTGCGCCTGGCTACTTTCCAAACAGCATAACGTGACTTTATTTGAAAAGGATGATCGCTTTGGCGGGCACAGCCACACTGTTTCTGTGGGCGATGAGAAACCTATACCTGTAGACACTGGCTTTATTGTTTTTAATGAACAAACTTATCCAAACCTGATCGCTTTTTTCAAACACCTACAGGTGCCTTTTGTCCCCACGGACATGTCTTTTGCGGTTTCTTTGAACAACGGGGCTACAGAGTATGCTGGCACCAACCTGTCAGGCCTGTTTGCCCAGAAGCGAAATATGTTTCGCCCGGGTTTCTGGGTAATGATCGCCGATATCCTGCGCTTCTACCGTAATAGTGAGAAGTGGCTGGGCAGCCTTGAGCATGAAGATGGCATTGATGCGTCGTTAACACTGGGACAACTGTTACACCGTGAACGATTCAGCCAACGATTCATTCACGATCATCTGATTCCAATGGGTGCTGCCATCTGGTCAACTCCAGCGGATAAAATGCTGGATTATCCTGCACTGGCCTTTCTGCGATTCTGCTCAAACCATGGACTGCTTCAGCTCACGGATCGCCCACAATGGCAGACAGTTAAAGGCGGTAGTCGTGAGTATGTTCAGCGGATTATCGATGAGCTGGGCACTGACGCACTCACTAATCGCTGCATCAGAAAGGTCAAACGTTTTCCTGACCGGGTCCAACTCACCGACTTTCAGGGCAAAGAGTGGAGCTTTGACCATATCGTGATGGCCTGCCATGCGGACACGACGCTCAACCTGCTTTCTGAGCCTGACGAGTTTGAGCAACATTTACTCGGGGCATTTACCTTTCAGCGAAACAAAGCGCTTCTGCACAGTGATGAACGACTAATGCCTCACAATAAAAAGGCCTGGGCCAGCTGGAATTATCTTGGATCCGCACCGTCAGGCAAAGACAGTAAACAGGGTCCTGCCGTTACCTACTGGATGAACAAACTGCAACACCTGAAAGGCATGCCACTATTTGTCACGTTAAATCCCGAACAGGAGCCTGACACTGGCCTGATTCATGGCTGTTACCTCTACGATCATCCAGTATTTGATCGTGCCGCCATTGAAGCCCAGGAGCGAATCTGGGAGCTCCAGGGAAGAAACCGCACATGGTATTGTGGTGCATGGATGGGGTATGGCTTCCACGAAGATGGGCTTCAATCCGGTCTTGCCGTGGCAGAAAGTCTTGGTGGTATTCGCAGGCCCTGGCAGGTTAAAGGCGAAAATGACCGGCTTCATCGGCCAGACCTGTTTGGGAGGAACTTTTCTGGTCAAAGCTTCGCGGACTCTCAATCTGCAACGTCTCAGCCTCAGAAGCAGGAGTCCTGAGAATGCACCCGTCTGATAGCTCTTCATCTATCTACGTGGGTGAGCTGATGCATCATCGTTTTAAACCAAAGAAGCATCGCTTTGCTTACCGTGTTGCCTCCTGGTTATTGGATCTGGATGGCATTGACGAACTGGATAAAAAGCTAACCCTGTTTTCCAGCAATAGGTTCAATGTTGTGTCGTTCTATCATCGCGATCACGGCGATGGTTCAGATACACCATTACAAGATCAGATCAAGCTTTTGCTGCAGCAACATGATATCGACACACCCGATAAAATAAGCCTGCTCTGCTATCCAAGAATGTTTGGCTATACATTTAACCCACTGGCCGTTTACTTTTGCTATCGAGATGGCCTGCTGACAGCAATCGTCTATGAAGTCAGCAATACGTTTGGTGAAAGACACTCGTATGTTGCGAAAATCGATGCTGAAACAGGATCAAATGATCCCCTGTCTATAGACCATAAAACAAAGGTTTTTCACCAACGAGCGGATAAAGCACTGCATGTCTCCCCGTTCTTCCCCATGGATTGCTACTACCACTTCCGGATACGCCCTCCACAAGAGAGCGTTACTCTTGCTATTAACCTGCATAACCCCAGTGGCAAACTTTTTACTGCTGTTTTCAACGGACTTCGGCAAACCATCAGTGACCGCTTCATCGTAAAACAGACCATGCTTCTGCCACTGCAAACCATGAAAGTCATGGCGGCCATTCACTGGGAAGCCTTGAGGCTCTGGCTTAAGGGCACATCAATTCACACACACAGACCAAGAAATTTCTTTTTCAGCCATAGCCGTGCAGAAATGCCTATAGCGAAAGGAAAAAATGCAGCGAACAGGGAGAAACATATATGAACTCAACCAGTTCCACGGAAATAACCAGTAAACCGCTGTTCCCTGCACTACGAAAAGTACTTTCCTGGCTGGAAAAACGACTGGTAAAGGCCGAAGTTAGCAGAATCGAGCTGCGCATTGATGGCAATGAAAGCGTTATGGTCGGTCAATTCAAGTCAGGCACTCCCATTCCCTGTCTGCAAATCCATAACCCTATGGGTTTGATCCAGCAAAGCAGCCAGGGGTTACTCGGCTGGTCAGAATCCTATATCAATGGTGACTGGAGCACTCCGGACCTGAAAGCTCTGACCGACTGGGCCATGGCCAATGAGGACAATCTGCAGGGAGTAATGGCATCCAACTGGCTCAGCAATATATTTAATCGCATCTTGCACAAGATGCGCCGCAATAGCCGCTCAGGCAGTCGCCGCAATATTGCCGCTCATTACGACCTGGGCAATGACTTTTATAAGCTATGGCTTGACCCTTCAATGACCTATTCCAGTGCACTCTACCTTGAGGAACACGAGGATCTGGAAACGGCACAAAAGAATAAATACAACACCATTATTGACTGGCTTGAACTTCGAGAAGGGCAGTCCGTTCTTGAAATAGGCTGTGGCTGGGGTGGTTTTGCCCGAACACTCAACCAGAGACATCAGGGCGCATACCACGGGATCACACTGTCAAAAGAACAGCTCACCTATGCGCAACAAATGTCCGACACCCAGTCCCATCAGTTCAGTCTCACTGATTACCGGGATATTCATGAGCAGTTTGACCATATCGTTTCCATTGAAATGATCGAGGCTGTCGGTGAAGAGCACTGGCCAGCTTATTTTGAAAAAATCTACAGCAGCCTGAAACCTGGTGGTTCTGCGGTTATTCAGGCCATTCTCATTGATGATTGTCGCTTTGAAGAATACCGCAGCGGTGTTGATTTCATTCAGAGGTACATTTTTCCCGGTGGCATGCTCCCCAGCGATCGAACCATGAAAGAGCAAGCCAGCAGGGCAGGATTAGCAATCACCAATCGTCTGTCCTTTGGACTCGACTATGCAAGAACCCTGATTGAGTGGAAAAAGCATTTCCTTGCCGCCTGGCCCGCGATTGAAAAACTCGGATTTGATGAGCGCTTTAAACGCATGTGGCAATTCTATCTGGATTACTGCACTACCGGTTTTCAGTTCAAAAGCATTGATGTTTGCCTCTATAAGCTGACCAAACCACTGGAGGGAAAAACATGTCAGGCACTTTAACAACAACCTGGCAGTCGAGTCGTGTTTGGCTCCTGACCTTACTGTTTATGCTGACGGGGTGCTCCACGATGAATATTGAAGATTATGCAGACAGCGAGCCGAGTCTGAAAATTGAAGAATACTTTGCTGGAGAAACCGTTGCCTGGGGCATGTTTCAGGATCGGTTTGGTAATGTTCAAAAGCGCTTTAAAGTTCTCATGAATGGTGAAGTAAAAGACGGTGTGCTGACCTTGAATGAGGATTTCATTTACTCAGACGGCACTGAGTCAAACCGAATCTGGAGCGTCAAAATTATTGGTGATGGACACTACCAGGGAACCGCCGGAGATATCGTTGGCCGTGCGATTGGACGAAGTGCGGGTAATGCCTTCAACTTCAAATATCAGATGCGCCTCCCCATCAGTGGCCGAGAGTGGGTCGTCACGTTTGATGACTGGATGTTCCTGCAGGAAGACGGTGTTTTACTGAATGTTGCCACGATGAGCAAATGGGGGATCAAGCTGGGTACCCTGACCGTTGCTTTTGAAAAACCCGGATCACAAAAAGCCAAAAAGAATAATCATTAAGGCATTGCTGAAATGAGCACTAATGACGAGAAAATATCCACCAGTACTCCTGTAATCTGGATTACAGGCGCCAGTCAGGGCATTGGAAAAGCCGTTGCAATGGCGATGGCTCGCGAAGGGATGATCGTTGCGGCCAGTGCACGCAACGCTGCCCAGCTGGAAGTATTGGCAAAACATTCGGCAGAGCTGCAAGGCAATATCATACCTTACCCTCTGGACGTTACTGATCAGAACGCCGTCCATGAAACCGTAAACAAAATCATCATGGATCATGGCCAGATCAATCAGGCCATTCTTAATGCCGGAACCTATATCGCTACCCCGGCAGCTGAGTTCACTAGCAGCGCCGTTCGACAACAAGTTGAGCTCAACCTGATGGGGGTTTGCCATTGTATTGAGCCACTGATATCCATCATGAAAACTCAGGGCAAAGGCATTATTGCCATCAATGCCTCACTGGCTGGCTATCGTGGCTTGCCAAAAGCGGCAGGTTATGGCGCAACTAAAGCAGCGCTGATTAATATGGCAGAATCATTACACTCAGAGCTCTCTGAAATCGGCATTGATATCAAAGTCATCAATCCCGGTTTTGTTAAGACTCCCTTAACCAGTAAAAATCGATTTCCTATGCCTTTTATAATGGAGGTTGAGAAAGCGGCGGAGATTATCGTCAAAGGCATGAAGGCTCGACAATTTGAGATTCGGTTCCCACGTGTTTTTGCAGCATTCTTGGGGATTTTGCGTCGCCTGCCTTACCCACTGTATTTCTGGTTAATACGAAAAACCAATTAATATAAATATTTACCTGATTACTACTCTTCTTCAGCCTCGTAGAGAAGCCCCCTTGTAGATACAGGTGTTACAGGAATGTCAGTTATTGGAATTCCTGTACTGCACCACTATGCAAAATCTATGTAAACGATATGATGCAGCGGGTTTAAGGTGTCCGCTTCTATAATGGCTGAGATTAAGTGGTAATCAGAAATATTTATTAGCTATTAACTACTCCACAATATTTTTTCAGCATAAACACCCTAAAACCTGATCCCTGATCTAGGGAATGAAACTTTCCAAGGTAATAAAACTCTAATAAGTATAGTTCTTATTATTTAAGAACTTACAATATATGAAATTCAACCATTTCTTAGAGTAAACTCATGATATCAACTAATTATCAGAATCCTTCACCTGCACATAGCTCACAAATTGAAGACAACAACGAAATTGCATCAAACCTTGTCCACCAATTAAAGAGCCAACTTGGCCAACGATCTAATCCCGTAGAACAGAAAAAAGTCCTAGATCGAGTTTGTGAATTACTTAATCAAGGACAGCATCCTCAAAGTTATTTAAGATTGAGTGTCGGTTCAGGTTCTAGAATTCAGCCGGTAACTCTCCCCCCGCACTCTCCAGAATATAACAATGAATCTCCTACACTTGCTCCTCAAATCTCTCAAGAAGATAAAGACTTACTAACGCATCATCGTATGACTATTCTAGATGGACTTACTGCCAACCCTGAATTACTTAATGGGCTTATTGAAGCCTGTGAGCAAGAAAAAATCTTTATTACAACATCATATATAAAGGCAAAAACAACGCCAATTGATCAAGCTAGGAAATTATTAAATGACCTACCGAAACAACCTGGCAATTCCGCAAGTAAAGTCATAGAGTTTTTTAAACAACAAAGCTGGATATAGATTACAATTTTTAAACTTAAATACCAATCATCATTATTATTGATAAACTGAAAATTAATTTCTGGTTGAACAAAACCGGATAGTAATTACGGTGTCTCTCAAACTCATTGATTATCTATCCGGTTTCTGCCTTTTAATGTTGAATGCCAAAAAGCATCACTTTTTCATCTTTGCCCGCCCCTGAACGGCTTTGAACTTGGGATTTGATTTGCAGATGACGTATACACGCCCCCTGCGTTTTACCACCTGGCAGTCACTGCTGCGGTGTTTCGCACTTTTTAAAGAACATAGAACCTGCACTACTTACTCCTTTTGAGCCCCTTATTCCCAAATCGTTTATTGAACTGGGCAACACGACCATCCTGTGTGGACGTTTTCTGTTTACCGGTATAGAAGGGGTGAGAATAGGAAGACACATCCAATGTCATATAGGGGTAGGTTGTACCATCAATATCCATCGTTCGTTCCACCTGCACGGTGGATCGAACAAAAATAAACTTGTCTGCTCCTAAGTCGTGGAATGCAACCGTTCTGTATTCAGGGTGAATACCTTTTTTCATACCACACTCCTTTTTTTGAGAAAAGACATGTTATAACATAACGCATTTTTGAGAGGCGTCAATTCGCCTATCTCACTGGACAGTCTGTACCAAACCCCATAGACTCGGCCGTTGTTGGTTGGGGTGTTCTGCTTTCTTGCAACTGAAAGCCTGATTAGAGAAACAGAACTGAGAAACACCCATAGAACCTGAACCAGATAATGCTGGCGTAGGAAACCGACGGGCGTGGCTGACTTTTGAAGCAAAGTGCTGCCAGAGAGCTGATAAAACCCTGATGTACTAACAACAGTGCAAGCCTGTTATTCAACTCTGCATGGAGCAATTTTCTGGACAGGAGTCTGAACCAGAATTAAACCAGCGTCCCGCCCCTTTTCACGCCAGCTCGGATCGGATGATGTACCCAATGGAGAGTTCCGAGCTTATGTCTTCTACACCAATCGCATTGACCATTGCCGGTTCTGACAGTGGCGGTGGTGCCGGAATTCAGGCAGACCTGAAAACCTTCTCAGCCCTGGGCGCATACGGTTGCAGTGTTATTACTGCGCTGACCGCACAGAACACCCTGGGTGTTCAGGGTATTTTTGATGTCACACCAGCCTTTGTACGCCAGCAGCTGGACTCTGTATTTTCAGATCTAGATATTTCCGCCGCCAAGGTTGGTATGCTAAGCCAGCCAGAAGTGATTGAAACGGTTGCTCAGGCAATCAGTGACCACCGCTTGCAATATCTGGTTGTTGACCCCGTCATGGTAGCCACCAGTGGTGATGTCCTTCTTCAGGCGGCAGCTATTGATACCCTCCGTAATAAACTGATCCCCAAAGCGACGCTCATTACGCCTAACCTGCCGGAAGCCTCTGTTCTTCTCGACTGCCCACGCCCTGAATCTCTGGAAGCTATGATTGCCATGGTAGAGCCTTTAATGGAACTGGGAGCGGGAGCCGTATTACTAAAAGGGGGCCATTTACCGTCAAGTAATGGAACTGGCAAGGCTGTTGACCTTTTCCATGACGGTAAGGCTCTTCATAAGCTTGAGTCTCCCTGGGTCGAAACCCGCAATACCCACGGTACTGGATGCACTCTGTCGTCTGCTGTCACTGCCTTGCTGGCAAAAGGCTATCCGTTAATGGAAGCCGTACGATCAGCTAAAGAATACATTGCCGGAGCCATTGCTCACGCAGACCATCTGAATATCTCCAGGAACAAGGCTGACGGACATGGGCCTGTCCACCACTTCTACCGCAGCTGGTAAGGAATACACAGGCGTATGTTTGATGTGATCATTCAGGATGCCAGTCTGAGGTTTGGCAACCACTGCGTTTTTGAAAAGCTAAACCTGACCCTGAAAGGCGGCAAATGGACCTGCCTTTTGGGGGGTAGTGGCGTGGGAAAAACCAGTCTATTGCGTTTGATTGCCGACCTTCCTGCCGGTGAAACCGATGGCAAGATTCTCTGCCAGGATGGATTCCCCGTAAGCAACCGTATTGCCTGGATGGCGCAACAAGACCTGTTGCTGCCCTGGTTTACCGTGCTCGAAAATATCACATTAGGGCAGCGACTTCGCCGCAGCTGGGCAGATATACTTAAACGCCGCCCCATATTACCACCGGAAGTTCAGGACAAAGCCATGTCCATTCTGGAAAAGGTCGGGCTGACTGAGAAAGCACATGTTTTACCTCAAACCCTTTCCGGTGGGCAGCGACAGCGGGCTGCACTGGCCCGAACCCTGATGGAAAACCGGCCACTGGTTTTAATGGATGAGCCTTTTGGAGCACTGGATGCCATCACCCGGCTTAATCTTCAGGATCTTGCCTGCGAACTGCTAAAAAACCGAACCGTACTTCTGATTACTCATGACCCCCTTGAGGCACTTCGTCTTGGTCATGATGTCTATCATTTGAGAGGCCAGCCTGCTCAGTTGACCGATGCCATCACCCCGCCGGGAGAAATACCCCGATCACTGGAAGACAATAACCTTATGGCTTTACAGGGAAAGCTTCTGGATCGTTTACGACATGAGTCGCTTTTAGAGCCATTGGCAGGAGAGCAATAAGGAATGAAAGACTCCATCAAACCTTTCGTTGTTCTCCTTGGCCTTTTGGTTCTCTGGCACACTCTGGTGATTGCCTTTGATATGCCGGGCTACATTCTTCCCGGACCCGTTGATGTAGCAAAGAGTATGGCTGAGAATGCCAGCCTTTTGTGGGAACACACACTGGTGACACTCAGTGAAATGCTGCTAGGGCTGTTGCTTGGCGTATTACTGGGTATCGTTCTTGCGCTGGTGCTGGTTTACTTTGCGGCGTTGAGACCATGGCTTTTACCACCACTGTTAATCACTCAGGCGATACCGGTATTTGCCCTCGCCCCCATACTGATGCTCTGGTTTGGCTATGGCCTGACCTCCAAGGTGGTAATGACCATCCTGGTGATCTTCTTCCCAGTGGTCACCTGCTGCTATGACGGACTGCGCCATACCCATCAGGGCTGGCTGGATATGGCACAAACCATGGGCGGCAACCGCTTTGCTATTCTCCGAAATATTCGCTGGCCAGCAGCATTGCCTGCCCTTGCGTCCGGGCTCCGGGTTGCTGTTGTGGTTGCACCGATTGGCGCAGTCGTTGGTGAATGGGTTGGCTCCAGTGCTGGGCTTGGCTACCTGATGCTCCAGGCCAATGCGCGCCTCTGGGTTGACCAGATGTTTGCAGCACTCACCGTGCTAGCATTCTGCTCCGTCAGCCTTTATTACACCACTGACCGCCTTCTACGCAGGTTCATTCCGTGGCAACCGGAAACTTCTCAGGAATAAGAAATGAAAAAACTGATAAAACTGACTTTCCTCTGGGCAATAACACTGATGCTGTCTGCTGGCCTGCATGCCAGTGGAAATAAGCAGACTTCCAATAATAAGCAGGAAAAAGAACTCAAAGAACTGACGCTGATGCTGGAGTGGTTTGTAAACCCCGACCACGGCCCCATCATCATTGCACAGGAAAACGGTTACTTCGAAGATCAGGGGCTCAAGGTCGATATTCAGGAACCTGCGGACCCAAACCTTCCGCCAAAACTGGTGGCTTCTGAAAAGGTGGACCTTGCTGTTTACTATCAGCCCAGCCTGATTCATGGTGTAGCCAATGGTCTTCCTCTGGCCTGGGCAGGCACACTGGTGGCCACACCACTGGATGGCCTACTGGTTCTGGATGATGGCCCGATCAAATCTCTAAAAGACATGAAGGGTAAAACCATTGGCTTGAATATTGGAGGCATAGAGAATGCGATTCTGGACACACTTTTTGAACCTTATGGGTTTGGTGCCAAGGATGTAAAACTGGTCAATGTGGGCTGGAATCTATCCTCTTCCCTGATGAGTGGCCGGGTAGATGCCATTATGGGTGCCTATCGTAACTTTGAGCTGAACCAGCTGGCCATTGAAGGGCGTAAGGGACGCATGTTCTATTACGAGGAAAACAATATTCCCCCTTATGATGAGCTGATTTTTATCGCCAATAGCAAGAAGAACGATAAAGATGCTATTCGTCGTTTTCTCAGGGCGATTGAACTGGGCACACAATACATTGTGAATAACCCGGAAAAATCCTGGAAAATTTTCAGGGATTACAGCCCCAAGAAACTGGATAACGAACTGAACCGTCGCGCCTGGTTTGACACTATTTCCCGCTTCGATCTTAGACCTGCAGCTAAAGATGCAGGTCGTTATCAGGCATTTGCAGACTATCTGCAGGAAAATGGGGAGCTGAAAGCCAAAGTAAACAGTAAGGACTACATGCTGGATTTCTAACCCAATACTGGTATTAGAATCTGTTGAAGCGCGGTTTCAGCAGATTCTAATACGTCAAATTGCTTTTCCACTTCGGATGATGAAAATGCAATCGATGGTCACAAGAATTAGATACTACAGAAGCATCTAAAATGATCTCACCGACCTCAAGCCACTGCTTTCTCCCGTGAGCACCTTCTATACTGGCAACTGAGATTGTGAATTTTATTTCTCCTGCATGCATATCCACATTCAGCTCATCCCGAAAGTCTTCCGCATTAACCATTTGCCCCGGTAACGCCTGAACTTTCATCCATCTTGGCGTTCTGACTGTAGACGTGTTTTCTTCACCGAGATAAGACACTTCATAGAGCTGCCGAATCCCCGGATTACTGTCTGCCATTCCAAATGTAACCGCTAATTTAATGGAATAAATCAAATGTCTGATTACGGCCAGTGTTATTGAGCTGTCAGGCTCATTGGTCATGTTAACGCTGGTATAGTGTTCTGCCCTGGTACCACCCAGATTATCAATCAGAAAGAAATTCGCCGTTTTCACTACTTCATCACTGTTAGTAGTCGGAAATAACTTACCCGCAAAGCCAAAGGCCCGTTGATTGCCTTTTGTGGTTTTATTAAAAGCCACCGATGCTCTGGTTATTATAAAAGCCTCAGAACCCTGCTTAAAATACCCACCGTATGGATTCTCATTTATTATTCGCCATTTTCCACTGAGACAAATTCCATTTGGATGAACCAGCTTAGTAAACTGAGGTAGGGTATCTGAACGATCTGATAATGTTCTTTTTGCAGACGCTCTTATTTCGTTTATTCCCCAGTTCAAAATATAGCCAAAAGAAATCTCATTCCGGGGAAGAAGATACTCATCAGAAGTGACTTGTTGCCATGTCTCAGAGAAGCTGCTGCCCTCATACTCAGCAAAAAGGCTGTTTGGGAAAAACAGCAGTATGAAAATTAACGTTGATCGTTTCATACGTTACCAACCATAAAGCCTACAGCTTTGTACAGGCGATAAAACCACTCAACTTCCATAAAAGAAGTTCCCTTCCTTAAGACTTTAATCCAACCCCAGGTTTGCTGGATGAAGTAATGATCTCGTTTCGCGTGAGCAGGATTCAGATACAAAAGTTCGATAGCCAAGCTTTTTATCCAAGAAGTTAATTATCTCCGGTGGTAAAGATTTGACAACCCTGTCCGACCTTCCGCCAGAATGGAGAGCGAGTACATCCAAAAGCAAGTCTATGAGACATTGATTATTGGAAATGTCGCGTTCAGCTCGACTACCACCGGAAGATAACACAAGCTTTTTTAGGTTGACGGCCAGCTGGTTTAGCTTGCTCTCTTCTTCCCGCATTCTCTCACCCCCATCGTTGTTATTAAATTCAGGCTTATCATATGACCCTAATTCCAATTCACACATTACCTTGGCTTCAGCTGCCACTGACATTGGCTTAAATAGACAATCCCAATATTTCACCAGAGTATCTTTAACATAGGGATAAGGAGCCAAATCTCGAATATGAGGAGCTTCACGCGCATTTAAGTAAAGTAGCAATTGAAGGTAATAGTAAGCAGTTTCACCAGCCTCCACCCGGAAGTTTTTTGGAGACATAGAATTTTTTATAAATGCTTCTCGATCTTCGCAAACGGCAGCAAGAGTTGGTAACCCTTGTCCCTTTATGCCACTGGAAAGTAGATCCTCAAGTATCGGGAAAGTGGCCCTTGAGGGGTAAGATGAAATCTTCAAAATAGTATTTCCAGTCATTCTGACTAACTGGCAAACTTTACCTGCGGAAGCTTCAATGTGAGAGAATGTAATGGCTGGATTACTATGAGCAATTCCATAGTCTCGAATCGATTTAATGGGTCTTGGAGGTGAAAAAACGCCTTGATTGCCGTCCCGCTGGATGAACGGAGTGCGCTCTGAGATTTTCTGGCTGGCAGGTACTTCAGTTGTCGTGCTTGAGCTTGATCCCCAAAGCCCTGATACCCATGAACAGCAATCTTTAATCATGTTGTTTACTTTTATGTTTAAGATATAGTCATAATTCCTTTCACCTGTAAACATTCCTGTTGCCAGACCCAATTCTAGTCAAATGGCGTTATTTTCACTTACAACTCTGACTATTTATCACTTTCTAAAAAGCAGGCAGGCCACTTTCACAAGAAGTTGTTTGCTTGTTTAACCAATATCTACTTATTCAAAGCCCCGTCAGGTACACTCCTCCTTATTCCTAAAAACCACAGTTATTACAAAAAAATATTCTAAAAAACAGCGGGTTACCATGCTATCGCACACCGTTAATTTATTGAATAATGGCCGACCTGCTGCTGCAGGCAGTTGATCTCAAAGCCACCTTGCGGAACTAAAGTCAAAGATCTTACGTCTCAACTCAGAGCCCTGAAAAAATCTTATATAGAGTCATGGGTTGAGGATATCTCAGTGCCAGCCATAAGCAGGCCCTAAGCAAATAACACCTTTAAAACAGGAAGGGAATAAGAACCATGTCATTAGCAGTACTGGCCAATATCCTTATTATGGTGGGGTTACTCTACCTCCTCTACCGTTTCCAGAAGCAGTACATGCCTTTCACCCGGCGGGTCTTTATTGCACTGGGTATGGGGGTTGGTTACGGTGCCTGTCTGCAGCTGTTTTATGGTTACCCTTCCGAAATCCTGACTGAGTCCATTAGCTGGTTCAATATTGTCGGTAACGGTTATGTTGGCCTGTTGAAGATGATTGTTGTGCCACTGGTCATGGTTTCTGTCATTTCAGCCATTCTGAAGCTGAAGGGTGCCGGCACGCTTGGCAAAATCAGTGGCTGGATTCTGGCACTGCTGATGGTGACCGTTTCCATCGCGGCAGCCATTGGTATTATTTCCGCCCTTGGTTTCGGTTTGAGTGCTGAGTCCATTACTTCCGGGGTTCGCGAAGCAGCAAGAGGTGAGCAGCTGCTGTCCACTGTCACCCGGGTGGAAAACCTCTCCATTCCCAATATGCTGATCAGCCTGATCCCGTCTAATCCATTCCTGGATATGACCGGAGCCCGCAGTACGTCCATTATTGGCGTGGTGATTTTCTCAGCCTTTATTGGTGTCGCTGTACTCGGTCTACACCGCAAACAGCCTGAAGTAGCCGGTCACTTTGAACGAACCGTTGAGGTTGCTCACGCCATCGTGATGCGTATCGTGACGATGGTATTGAGACTGACGCCCTTTGGCATCCTCGCGTTGATGACCAAAGTCGTGGCAGGCAGTAACTTCACCGATATTCTGCAACTGATCCAGTTTGTCATCGCATCCTATGCGGCTCTGATTGCGGTCTTTGTGGTTCACCTGATCATGGTGACCATGGTGGGTGCCAGCCCGATCCAGTTCATCAAGAAAATCCTGCCGGTACTTACCTTTGCTTTTACCTCACGGAGCAGTGCAGGCACCATGCCGCTGACCATTCAGACCCTGACTCAGCGTCTTGGTGTGTCTGAAGGGGTATCCAACTTTGCTGCGTCCTTCGGTACCACAATTGGGCAGAATGGCTGTGCGGGCATTTATCCGGCCATGCTGGCAGTGATGATTGCACCAACAGTGGGCATTGATCCAACCAGCCTGAGCTTTATCGGCACCCTGATTGTTACTATCGCCATTGGCTCATTCGGTGTAGCAGGTGTGGGTGGCGGCGCAACCTTTGCTGCACTGATTGTTCTCTCTGCCCTGGGTCTTCCTGTTGAGCTGGCTGGTTTGTTGATTTCCATTGAACCATTGATCGATATGGGTCGTACTGCCGTCAATGTCAGTGGTGCCATTACCACCGGTTTTGTCAGTGGCCGTGCCATGGGAGAGGTAGATATGGAAACCTTCAACAGCAATGATTCCCTTGAACTGGATATGGATGCAGTTTCCTGATGTCTGCTTATTCTGAAAAACGAGAGCCTGAACTGAATCAATCCACGACGTCTGAGCCACTCAGAATCGTGATTATCGGTGGTGAGGCAGCGGGCATGAGTGCCGCTGCCAAAGCCCGCCGGGTGGCAAAAGATGCTACCGTCATGGTCTTTGAACAATCGGACGTGATCTCTTTTGGCGCCTGTGGCCTACCCTATTACGTGGGTGATTTCTTTTCCGACGCCAGTGAGATGTCCGAGTTTTCTCCCGAGCAGTTTGCCGCCAGGGGGATTGATGTACGAACCCGCCACCAGGTTACGCAAATCAATATTGAAGAACAGACCGTTCATGTGCATAACCTGGCCACTGGCGAGTACTTTGAACAGCCTTATGACCGCCTGTTGATTGCGACCGGGGCCGAGCCCGTCATCCCGCCGGTTCCCGGCCTTAAGGAAGGGTTGAAGGATGGCCGGGTTTACTGTGTCAAAACCATGAATGATGGTATCTATCTAAAAGAAACCATTACGAATCCGGAAGTCAGGGAGGTTGCCATTATCGGTGCCGGCTATATCGGTCTTGAAATGGCAGAAGCTCTTGAACGACAGGGTAAGAACGTTCGCATCATTGAAAGCGCTTCACACCCACTGGCCGGCACTTTCGATCAGGAAGTAGCGGAATGGGTGATGGACGCCCTTAACAAAGCAGGGGTTCAATGCCACTGGCAGGAATCGGTTCTATCGTTGAAAGAAGATAACGACCACCGGCTTTTATTAACCACCGACAAAGGCCAGTATCAGGCAGACCTGGTGGTGCTCTGTACCGGCGTTCGCCCCAATACCCGACTGGTCAGAGACCTTGGTCTGGATATGCTGGCCAACGGTGCCATTGTTACCGATGATCAAGGCAGAACCAGTATCCCCAATATCTTTTCTGCCGGTGACTGTGCCACGGTTATCCATGGACAGCTGGATAAAGCCGTGTGGATTCCCTTGGCGACATATGCCAATAAAATGGGTCGTTTGGCCGGTGAGGTGATGGGTGGTTTAGACAAACACTTCCCCGGTGCTTACGGTGCAGCTTGTGTCAAAGTCCTAAGCCTGGAAGCAGGTCGGGTTGGGCTAAGCGAGCGGGACGCCAAAGAGCAGGGTATTGACTACCAGACAGTCGTTATCAAGGACAAGGACCACACTAACTACTATCCGGACCAGTCTGATATTCTGGTGAAGCTGGTTTATGAAACCGTCAGCAAAAAGCTACTTGGTGGCCAGGTTGCCGGTGGTCGAGGTGCGGTATTAAGGGTTGATGCGCTGGTTGCGGCCATTAAAGGTGGCTTAACAACGGAAGATCTGGGAATGATGGATTTCTGTTATGCACCACCCTTTGCCCGTACCTGGGATGCACTGAATGTTGCAGGTAATGTTGCTAAATGAGTAACCCTTAAGCTCATCTTATAGCCAGGGGCGTAACCAACTGGACATCCAACCAGCTAATAGCGCTCCCTGGTGACTACAATAGCTACGGATTTATCAAAGAGTAGCTATCATCCTTTCACAATCGTTACAGAGACACTCATAGAGAGGCGCTAAGCTTTAAGGAGCTGCACCATCAAAAAAATGATATATAGATGTAAATATGGAACTCCTTCCACTATCAAAACCAACATATGCTCAAGTCACCTCTGAAGATAAGGATTTCAGCGAAAGAACAAGAAGGCTCTGGAGCCAAGATGTAGATCAAGTCACACCGACGTTGAAACAGTTGACCGAAAAGAAAAGTCATACTCTGCAGCCTAACACTTTGGCAAATCGTTTCAGGGTATCGATTGTTCGCCCTATTATTCACTTAGTCACTCACCGTGAAAGCCTCTCATTACGCAAGCAAGTTATTGAGCAGTCACGAAATGAGCCCCAACAGAGGCTTCCTTTTCTTGTAAAAAACCTGATGGATATTGCCAGAGAATTTGGTGAAGCCGATCAGCCATACAATTTCAGTGACGGGTGCTGTTATGGCCTGGCCTCCAGCTACGTACTTTATGAGTTAATGGGTAGAAGCGAAGAATTCAACGCTTTAATGGAAAGTATTAGCCAGAACTCAGAAATTGGTTGGGTCTTTTGGGAGAAACATTATAAAAGTTTGGGCCGCGCAATCCTCCGAGCTCAAAATAAAGCCAGAGCCAATTCACAAAATATTGATAAAGACACTCATTTCTTATTAAAAATAAGGCCATTTATCGAGCTGATCTTATTATTGCAGTCACCCAGGCTCACACAGCTTTCTCACATTATCAAATTTCAAAGTATGCTCAAGAGTTGTCACTTATTAGTACGTAATAATCCAACAGTAGATCCACCCTTTTATCAAACAAAACCCTACCCACTGAGTTTAACCTATGAGGGCTTTTATTTATTCATAATCAAGATTGGAGAGAGTGTTTCCGAAAGAAGCCAGACTCGTATTTTCCACTTCTTCAGTGATGAACATATTGTTGCTCTAAAAGTCACACATGACGGCTATGAAGCCTTTGATCAGAACTTGGAAAACTACAAAGAGAGATATCAAAAAGGGAATGAACGACGTTTTTCTAACCTGTTTATCTATGCAGTCCAAAATGAGCTATTAAATTATCGATCCAGAGTTGTAAAGGCTAACGGACGAAAGTTTATACACAGACTGGATGACACCAATAGAGTTAACCAGAATAAGCTTCGTACTGCCAGGTACAGCCAAGAATGTAGACGTATACAGCCCCCTCATCACTGCGACAGGGATTTACATAAACTGGCTAAGTATCGAGCATGTTCCAACCATGAAATAAAATTTGAAGTGAAAGAATTTATAACTAATTGCCAACCACCCATGATGAGAGATCAAAAAATACCGCTGAGAGCAATAATTAAAATGATACCTAAAGCACAGTTAAGCCCAACAAGGGGTCTGTAATTTACATTCCTCAAAAACACACTCCCCCCAAAAATAACAAACACAGACAAATAACAACAGACGTATTGATATAGATCAATATCCGCATTTTAAAAAATAAAAGACACTATGCGTATAAACCGCAATGGATCTGATACTGTGACAAAAAAAAATACGGCCTTTAAACGATCTTCTCCCGGTGCGCTCTACTGGCTCTCTCTGTTTGCAGGGCCACTGGTCTTACTGCTTACTCTGGTAGTTCCACCTCCAGCCGGTATGGAGCTGCACGCCTGGTATATGGTGGGTGTGGCCACCATGATGGCCATCTGGTGGGTATCGGAAGTCGTGCCCATTCCGGTCACTTCATTATTGCCCATGATGATTGTTCCTCTGCTGGGAATTGCCAGTATTAAAGAAGTTACAGCCCCTTATGCGCATCCTACGATCTACCTTTTCTTTGGTGGATTTATGCTGGGTATGGCGATGGAACGCTGGAATCTTCACAAACGAATCGCATTGCATATCATGCTGAAAACCGGTGTCAGGCCCGACATGCAGATTGCCGGCTTTATGATAGCCACCGCCTTTCTGAGTATGTGGGTCTCCAATACCGCAACCAGCGTTATGATGCTGCCTATTGGTTTATCCGTTGCATCAATGGTCAGTGGTAGCAATGAAGCTGAAAACAGTGCTTTTTCCAAAGCTCTGCTTCTGGCTATTGCTTACAGTGCCAGTATTGGCGGTCTGGCGACCTTGATCGGTACACCACCCAATGCTCTGCTGGCAGCATTCCTGTCTGAAAATTACAACATGGAAGTTGGTTTTGCCCAGTGGATGATGGTGGGCCTGCCCATGAGCATACTCATGCTGGTTGTCACCTGGATTTGGCTCACACGTTTTGGTTTTAAGCTTTCCAATGAGGAAAACCCGGAAGCCAGAGGCCTATTCCGTCAGCAACTGACCGACCTGGGCCCGATGAGCCGCGGAGAAAAAACCGTTGCAGTCATATTTACAGTGACCGCCCTGTCCTGGATTCTGAGACCGTTCCTGAAAGATTATATTCCCGGACTGTCAGATACGATCATTGCCATCGCAGCGACCATCAGCCTGTTTATTATTCCAGTTAAGCAGGACAAACGAGTCTATGTAATGTCCTGGGAGAAAGCCCGGGAAATCCCCTGGGGTGTATTGATGCTGTTTGGTGGAGGTCTCACTCTGGCAGCGCAAATCAAGAGTACGGGTCTGGCCGGCTGGGTTGCAGAAGCCATGAGCATAGCCAACGGTATGCCAGTACTTCTGGTGGTGGCTTTTGTGGTAACGGTTATTACCTTCCTCACCGAGCTGACCAGTAATACCGCCACAGCTGCAGGCTTCCTCCCTCTGATGGGTGCACTGGGCGTCACACTTGGAATTGATCCGGTAATGCTCGCTGCACCAGCTGCACTGGCCTGTAGCTTTGCCTTTATGATGCCGGTCGCCACACCACCTAACGCGATTGTCTTTGGTTCAGGAAAACTGGAAATCAAAGATATGGTGAAGGCTGGTTTTGCCCTGAATATTATGGGGATTATTCTGGTAACACTGGTGGGTTACTTCCTGATTGGCCAGTTCTTAATTTAAGCAGCCCATCAACCATAACCCGTAAGTGCTTTCAGGCTCTTGCGGGTTACGGATTAAGTAATTAGCGAACCACTTCATTCAGGTAATTACTCCACCAGCTTCGACTGATACCTTTTAGCATCTTAAGCATGAACAACGAGATCGGCCTGCGGCAGTGGCTTTTGACTTTTATCATTCATACGGGAATCATCATGAGCACTGCCACCACCATCCTTAGCTATTCCTTTCAGAGCCTCTTTTCTATTTACAAATAGCTCCATCTTCCTCATCCATTCGCTGGCTACAGATAATTCTTTAAAATAAGAACGTATATTTTCTAGCCTTTTTTTCCTCTCTTTAAGAGCCTCTAGTTGATTATCTCTAGCGACCGACGAAAGAGACTCTTCTTTTTTAAGGTTTTCTAATACCTGAGTTTTCAAACCTGCTTCAACTTCAGAACTTCCCTTAAGACTGGCTGGACAAGCATCTAACAGTTTCTCAAATAGCTTCCATATAAAAATACTTTTTCTGGTGTTATCCTGCAGCTTATTTTCATCCAGTATCTGGCTCTCTCTGACTACATCCGACTGCCCAGAAAACGGAAAAACCTCACCTTTATTCATACTGGCAGCGTCTGGTACAACTCTCGGATTTTCAGAGTCACTCGCCGGAACAAAATCAGTAGATGGCGCGGCTATAGACCCTTGCACAGGAGCTGCAGAATGACGCTCTGCCGTACCCATATCCTGCCCTGGTATCGGAGTATATTTCTGCTTAGCGTTTCCCTGAATAAACGGCTGCGGGACAGAAGGCTGTGTAACTACACTATCAACAAAAGCTCCCTCTCCATGATATGCTGAAACATCCAAATTATTGAACATGCTTTCTATCGCAGAAAAGGGCACATCATCCCATGTAAAAGCGGTTGGTATACCAGATAAGCCCACTCCAATATCAGAAGCATAAAATATGCTTTCCGCAGAAACTGGTGTTCGCTGATCTAGATGGCACAAATGCACCTTATCAAAATCGTCCTCCCTAAACTCTCCAAGCATCTGGATCAATTCTTTTAAAGGAGCTACAAATTCACTGGAAAACAAAGCTATTAATTGCTCTCTTTGCTTATGGACGTTATCAATTTCACCCTTGAATCCGCGAATACAACCTTCATAGTCCCTTATTTTTTCATCAGAGATTGGAGAGAACTCGCCAGACTGTTGCATAATTTCCTTTTCAAGCTCATCAATCTCCTTCTTCAGGCAATCAATTTCAGCCCTTTCATTTGAGCCATCGCCATTCTGGACAACCTCACTAACCACTCTATCCTTTTCAGTTGGAGCATTGCCATCAAACTGGAGTACCTCTCGATCTCCAGCAGGCAAACCATCATCCAAAGATTCTACCGAACTCCCGAAAGCCTTCCCCCTGCTATCCACATTCAAGGGGCCAGAACCTAAATCAGGATATTGAACGATATTTTGCCCTAACACTGCCCCTGCCATAACAAGACTCGCTCCTGAAGTAAAAATTCAGTATTCAGTCTAATCTGAAAGATCACACCTGCATCGACGCAATCGAAATTAGAAATCTGCTGAGGTTACTAAGAGGTTATTCAGACGGTATGACACCTGTTATGCCTGCAGACAAAATTAAGTATGACTAATCGAGATTTAATCTTACTTTTTCTTTTTTGCTCGGGGATGGGCCTTGTCATACACCGCTGCCAGATGCTGAAAATCCAGATGGGTGTAGATCTGGGTTGTGGATATATCACTGTGGCCAAGGAGTTCCTGCACCGATCGCAGATCACCACTGGACTCCAATATATGACTGGCAAAAGAGTGCCTTAACATGTGAGGGTGAACACCCACCGGCATACCCGCTTCCCGAGCGAACTCTTTAATACGATTCTGAATCTGCCGGGTACTGATACGCTGTCCGAGCTTTGACAGGAACAGAGCACTACCACTGTCGTTTTTTACAAACAGTTCCCGAAATGATAACCACCGCTGAACTGCTTGACGCGCTTTACTGCCAACAGGAACTATGCGTTCTTTGCTGCGCTTCCCCAATACCCTGAGCTGTGAAAACCCATCAGAGAAATTCTCAATATTCAGCGCTGTCAGCTCAGCGAGGCGTAAGCCTGAAGAATAAAAGAGTTCCAGTATGGCCAGATCCCGGCTCTTCAGAGGGTCGCTATCCGCCTGACCATACTGATCATCAAGCAGATTGTTAACCTGATCCGCATCCAGTGTGACCGGCAGCGGTCTGCCGGTTTTGGGCGCCCGTAACAGTTGGGCAGGGTTATTAGCTACAGCGCCCTGCGCTAACAAGTATTGATAAAAACGACGGAGTGAAGAGATCAGCCGCTGCAGGCTTCGACTGGATAATCCATCCTCATGCCAGAGTCCCAGCCAGTACTTCAACTGCTTCTCTGAAATTACTTCCCAGTCCTGAATATCACTGACTGTAGCCTGTTGCATAACCCGGGTGAGATCGCCCTGGTAGGCAGACAGGGTATGAGGTGAGTGTTGCTTTTCATAACGAAGGTAATCAATAAAAGCGGCCACTGACTGCTGCAGGCCGCTATCAGGAGAGGAATGACTCATGAATGGAGCTGCCGAGCCAGAATACGGCTCAGCACATCACCCAGGTAGCTGATAAACAGGGTGCCCATACTGGCTTTGAAATGATTTTTATCCTTACTGCCCAGGGCCAGAACCCCAAGCTGTTGTGGCTCACTGAGAGCATAGCTCAGGGGAGCAATAGCCACTGAGCCAACATTTCCGGCCTGTTCCTGAAACAGAAAGTCCAGTTCTGCCTGGGTAACCTGCCCACAAATGGCTTTCCCACTGGTCATTATGGAACCCAGTGCTTCGACAACAACATCCGTATGTTCAATCCTCACGGGCAGGCTCATCGGTTTCTCACTGAACAAAATCAACGAATGGAACTCAATGCCAAACTCATGGTTAAGGCTGTCGCCGATCACTTCCACCAGCTGCTCCAGGTCTTTGCTTTCCAGCAATGACAATATCAACAGCCGCATGCGTTCAAAGAGTTTTTCATTCTCTTTGGCGTTCTCAGCCAGGCCCGCTAGCTGATGTCGATAATTCAGGGCCCGTTCCCGCAGCAGGGCGACCTGACGCTCCACCAGAGAAATGGCATCGCCTCGTTGATGAGGCAGTTTCAGGTCCAGCAACAGCTCATCTCGCCCCACAAAGAAATCAGGGTGTTCTTTTAAATAATCAGCAACCTGTCTCGGTTTCAGAGCCCCACGGTCACCAGAAGCCATCATCTCATCAATAGCTTTCTGCTTTTCCTTGTCTACTTCGACGATTTGCTCAGTCATTGTCTTAAGCCCTTAGCTGATTTTAAGCCTCTAGCCGCTCTACAGCCGGGTGTACCCTTCATAAACACGGGTTGCAGCACCTGTCATCATAACCGGACTCCCTTCACCCGGCCAATAAATAAACAAGCTGCCTCCAGGCAAATTTACTTTGACCGTTTCATCCAGCAAGCCTTGCAGGCGACCAGCGACCACTGCAGCACAGGCACCGGTACCGCAGGCAAGTGTTTCGCCCACACCACGCTCAAAGACCCGTAAGTTAATTTCATCGGTGCTGACCACCTGCATAAACCCGGCATTACATTTCCGTGGAAAATCAGGATGCGCTTCAATGATCGGCCCCCAGGTTTCTACGGGTGCCTGATGAACATCATCCACCCGATAAACGCAGTGAGGGTTCCCCATGGAGATGGCGGACACCTCAATAACCTGACCTTCAACCTTTAGAGGGTAAGTAACAGAACGCTGCTGTGCATTAAAGGGGACTTGCTCAGGATCCAACCTGGGCATCCCCATATCAACAGAGACTTCACCATTACTTTGAATATTCAGCTCAATGTTCCCACCGGCTGTTTGTACCCGGATTCTGTCCCGGCCAATCAGCTTTTTATCGCGCACAAACCGGGCAAAGCAACGAGCACCGTTACCACACTGCTCCACTTCACTGCCATCAGCATTAAAGATACGGTAGCGAAAGTCCATATCCGGGTTGGTCGGTGCCTCAACCAGCAGTAGCTGATCAAAACCAACCCCGAACCGCCGATCCGCAAGGCGGCGGATTTTTTCCGGAGGCAGCCGCAGGCTCTGGGACACCATATCGACCACCATAAAGTCGTTACCCAGACCGTGCATTTTTGTGAAGTGTAAAAGCAACGCCAAAATTCCTCTTTTAGATCGGTTGCCGGCAATCCGTTCAGGATTACCGACCTACGGCAGCAGGCTTTCTGAAGCAAATTGTTCTTCAACGGTTTCCCGACGCCGGATCACGTAAGCCTCGGAACCATCAACCATCACTTCAGCTGCCCGGCAACGGGTATTGTAATTTGAACTCATAACAAAACCGTAGGCACCTGAAGAATAAATCGCCAAAAGATCACCTTCTTTGATGGCCAGTGCTCGCTCCTTGCCCAGGAAGTCACCACTTTCACAAACTGGCCCAACCACATCATAAGACAGGCTTTCAACATCTGAGTGTTCTACCGTATTAACAATAGTGTGCCAGGCACTGTAGATGGAAGGTCTCAACAGGTCATTCATGGCACCATCAACGATGGCAAAATTCTTTTGCTCCGTGGGCTTAATCAGCTCAACACGGGTCAGCATAATACCCGCCTGAGCAGCAATGGAGCGACCAGGCTCGACGACCAGTGTCAAATCACCATAGCCTTTCTCAGCCAGTCGCTGTTTCACAGAGACCAGATAATCGGAAGGTGAAGGTACAACTTCATCCTGATACTGAACACCGAGACCACCGCCAATATCAAGATGCTTCAGCTGAATTCCCTGTGCCTTCAGCTGATCCATTAATAACAGCAGACGCTCTAATGCATCAAGAAACGGGCCTGTTGTGGTCAGCTGCGAGCCAATATGGCAATCAACCCCAACGACCTCAATATGACTCAGAGCTTCGGCACGGGCATAAACAACCGGGGCATGGTTTATATCAATACCAAATTTATTATCTTTAAGGCCTGTGGAAATGTATGGATGAGTCTGGGCATCCACATCCGGATTCACCCGGAGCGATACACGGGCAATCTTGTCCATTGCCTGAGCCTCTTCCTGGATACGCTCAAGCTCCTGTTCAGACTCAATATTGAAACAGTGAACCCCAACTTCTAAAGCCCGACGAATTTCATGACGCTGCTTGGCAACACCGGAAAAGACCACTTTTTCAGGATTGCCACCCGCGGCAAGCACCCGCTCCAACTCGCCAATGGAAACGATATCAAAGCCTGCGCCAAGTCGCGCCAGCACATTCAAAACCGCCAGATTACTATTGGCTTTTACTGCATAACAAATCAAATGATCCCTGTCCGCCAGGGCTTGGTAATAGGCGTTATAACTGGTTTCAAGCGCTTGCCGGGAATAAACATACAAGGGCGTACCAAACTTCTCCGCCAGCTGCTGAACGGGAATTTGTTCGGCAAACAACTCTCTATTTGCTGAAGGCGCTTTATTGGCTGAAGACTGAAAAGTAAACCACTCCATAAGGTGACTGTTCCCCATATTCATTTAATTCTTAGTGTAATTATCCAGCGGGCTGGCAAAACCCCCTTAACCCGGGTGGTAACCCGATACGTTATTGTCAGCCATTGAGATCTTCGGTTGATAAAGATCGCCTTTCTGCCCACAGCCTGTCAGCAGCAGGACAAAGAAAGCAACAGCAGCTAGCGCTGGAGCCTTCAGCTGATTAATAGCGGAGAACAATCTCATAGCCCTTTCCCTTATACTCGGTGGCACACAGTATAACTGCCGAATTACTTATGGCTCTACTTATAAATAGCGGAAGATTTTATTGTAAAACGCTGAAGGCTGTTGTTGAAATACACTGAAAGCTCTATCGACGGAGCCATAGGCAGGCTAAAATCTGCTCATTCTGATCCTGTTTTCACTGAGATAACGATGAAAGAGAGCCTTCCGCTAACTGAGAGTCAATACAATGAACTGCTTGATGGCCTGATGCTGGCCATTGAAGACGCCATAGACGATTCCGGACTGGACATCGATTATGAAACCTCCGCAGGTATCCTGACCCTCACTTGCGAAGACAACAGTAAAATTATCCTCAGTCGGCAAACGCCCTTGTTGCAACTGTGGGTGGCTGCCCGCAGTGGTGGTTTCCACTTTGATTACAATGATGAGCAAGGCGACTGGCTGCTGGATGGCCGGGGGGAATCCTTTATTTCACTATTAAACCGCTGCCTTACCGAGCAAAGTGGCGAAACGGTACAATTGGTTATCTAGGAGGTGTTGCAGGGATTCTTTTTGAACCACAGAGATCACCAAGGGCACAAAGGAAAAGAAAAGCTCTTCTTCGTGCTCTTTGCAATCTCTGTGGTTCAACTTTATAACCGATAAAAACAGGGGATAAATGCTTAATACCCCCTCTGAGAATCACGCTATGGTGCTGGTGATATAAATATAAACGACCACCGACACTCTATTCTTTTGTGTAGAAAGCCTACTCGTTTTTCACAAGCATTTTTCAATTTATTGTCAAAGTTCCCATAGCCTGACATTCATGACCTATACTGCAGCCGGTTTGTGACAGCTTCTTCAGATGTTGATTTTTTTCTACTTGGACAAGGCTTAAAACCGGACTTGGTACTCCATCTGCTCTCCTGTTTTTTGAAATGTAATAGCTCCGAAACTGTCACTACAAAACATCACCTCATTTATCTGAGGTATTTGAAAAAACAGCCTTCTGCCTCACTGATCGAACTGATGATGAGTACAACAATAATGACTCGCATTGCTGCACTGGCCGGTTGCAGGAGATTGTGTGATACACCACTGAGATTCTTAAAAAAACATCAGTAGCATCGGGAGGTCATCACTATGAGTAACCTGTATAAAACGGACTTTTATCAGTGGACCCGTCAGCAAATTGATTTACTGAAAAGGAGTAAGTTTCAGTCTCTGGATCTGGAGAATCTGATCGAGGAGGTGGAAGACCTGGGACAGGAAAAAGTCAATACATTGGAAACTCACCTGACCCGGGTGCTGGTGCTTCTACTGAAATGGCAGATCCGCGCCTTCAAGGAAGACCTGCGTACATTAAACCGCTGGTATCGCAGCTGGTTCATGGTGATTGATTACAGTCTGGAAAAAGAACGGGCGATCGTTAAACGGCTGTTGATCAAGAACCCCAGTTTATATGGGTTACTGGATGAATGTCTGCTGGAGTGTTATCCCATTGCCTGTCGGGATGCTTCGCGGGAACTGGAAATTCCGGAGGAGGAGTTCCCGGATACCAATCCGTGGACAATGGAGCAGATCATGACGGATGGGTTTCCGCCTGGGCCGGAGTGATCTTTTCTTCTTAACCACAGAGATCACAAAGAGCACGAAGAAAAGCCTTTTCTTCTCGTTCCCACGCTCTGTGTGGGAATGCAGAAGGTTTTTCACTACAAACTTCATACCTCTCGCTAGAACTGGTATGCATTCCCATGGATGACCGAGGGAATGAGGCCCCCCTACGGGTTACCGACCTATGATTTTGGTTTCAGAACTACCTTTTGCAACAGCCTCATGACCGTGGAAACGAGATAGTCTTTAAAAGAATTACTTTGTGCTCTTTGTGTCTTTTGTGGTTCCAGTGCCTGTACTATTTTCGCAACAGCCTAAGTGCATTGGAATAATGCTAAACGCAAAAAACCCGCCGAGGCGGGTTTTTTGTTGCCGGAAAATCCGGCGAAGACATTGCTGCTAAGCAACCACTTCGATATTAGAAGTAGTAACGAGCCTGCAGAACAACTTTGTCTTCAGCTTTAGTGCCGTCAGCCTTCTTGCTGTCTTCAAACTGGTAAGTACCGGACAGCTGGATTGGGCCCTGAGTGTAAACAACTTCAACTGGGATGTACTTCATCTCGCCCTTTTGAGCAGCATTGCTCTTGTCTTTCAGCTGGTTGTAACCACCACCAACTTTGAACATTTCGTTCAACTGGTAGCTGGCGTACATTTCCAGACCTTCAGACTTCTCAGCGTCACCAACGTAGCTGTCAACGTCACGGTTCTTCAGCTTAGCGAAAGTAACAGCAGCGTAGATCTTGTCAGCTTCGAACTTGGCACCAACGATAGCAGACTTGGCTTTGAAGTCGTCGCCAGCAACAGTGGAGTCAACCTTGGCTTCGTTGTAAGCAGCACCGATGCTCAGACCCATTGGCAGGTCGTAGCTGGCAGCAACACCGTAAGAACCGTCACGAGTTTCAGTAGCGTTCAGAGACTTTTCACCAACCTGGTACTGAGCAGAAACGTTCAGACCCATGAAGCTGTGGTTATACTGCAGAGCATCTTCAGCACGAGCAGTACCCAGAGCGTCGCCTTCAGCACCGTAGTAACCAGAAGCTTCACCGCCAGTAGTAGCGAATACGTCAGTCCAGCCAGCAACCAGACCGTAAGTAGACCACTGCTGACCGTAAGAGATAGCACCCAGTTGATCGTTCTTGGCACCGATGTAAGCCAGACGCTGCCACATGAAGTCTTTGTCTTCGCCAACTTCAACATGGGTATCATCATTAGTAGTGTCGAAGCCCCACTCAGCCTTGGAGAAAACGGTGGTAGCTTCAGTCAGCTTGTGCTCAAAAGCAAAGTTGATACGGCTGCTGTCGCCAGCGTGACCTTTTACAGAGTTGTCCTGATCGATGTAACGCAGATCCAGGTAACCGCCGATGGTAGCCTTGTTAGTGCCATCGTCAACGATAGTCACAGCCATAGCCTGGCCAGCAACCATAGAGGCAACAACAGCTGCAAGAATTTTCTTTTGCATGGAGTTCACTCCTGAAATTGTGTGTGATGTGTGTGCTTTTTCTGTCGCCTTTCTTCTTATGCATGGTGAAATGCAAAAACCCCCTCACCGATGCGAGCGACTTATTGTGGGACGATTATTCAAGAGTGTTTGCACGAACGTCACATTACAAAAACGAATCTTCTTATGATTTTTTTTGCTATTGCGTGAATGCTTTTCAAACAGTATGAGGTATCAAATAATCAAAACTATTCTTGTAAGCCTTGATTAATCAGGGAAAGAGATAAGTAACAAAAAGGAACAGTATTTAAAGGACACAAACAATGACGTAAGTAATTTCCGCAATAGACAATAAAAACACTCCTTGTTGGTTTGTGAAAATTTACATTCCGTTGATGTATATCAAACCAGAAAAACATCAAATGAACGCTTAACTGATGTTCTGGCTCTAAGAAATGGATTATTTTGAGAGAAAGTACCGTTGACAATGCCCTGAACTTATCGGTTCTAATGTCAGCATATTGAAAACATACGCAGGTCGGTAACCCAGAAGATTGCCAACAACAGTGGCACGTTTTAGCGGATATATTGTTGGTAATTTTTCCTCGTTCCCGCAGGAACGAGGAGTAGTGAGTGGAGGGAAAACCGTATGAATAGTATGGTTTAAAACGAGCAATCCAAACCCATTTGCCAGAACCCGATTTCCAAACGGGTTGCTTCCCGGAAGGTCTGGCAAAGAGAGTCCATACGGGCCGCGTTGTAACGGGATTTAGCCAGATGATCCAACCTTTCAATCTGCTTTCTGGCACCTTCCAGATACTCCTCCCCCCCATAGGTCTCAATCCAGGCCCAATAGGGGTTACCTTCTTTCAAGGTATCTGGATCATGCTTCAACCGGTAACCAATTTCTGCATAGCCCACAGCACATGGGGATAAAGCGGTGTAAAGATCCAGAATATCCCCGGCCATTCCCCGCTCCAGAACATAACGGGTATAAGCCATATTGGCCCGGGCTTCCGGCAGGCTGACCACATCCTTTTCGGTCAGCCCCCACTCCTGGCAATAGGCCAAGTGCAGTGTCATTTCGCCCAGGATACCGCTGACCGACTCCGAGGCAGAGCGCATATCTTCCAGGTTATCCGATTTGTAAACCGCTAATGAGTACGCTCTGGCAAAGTGAATCAGAAATAGGTAGTCCTGCTGAAGATAGTGGCGAAAAGAGGCCAGTGGCAGAGAACCATCCGCAATTCCCTGGACAAATGGATGGTGACAATAGTCATTCCAGTCCTCCTGGCAGGCTGCTTTCATGCGCCCATAAAGGGTATTGTTATCATCCAAAAAAACAGTGTTTGAACTCATAAAAGGATTTCCAATACTGATGATCAGGCCGCATCATATCCCTGAACACTCACCTTTTCACTGTTATAAGAACGTCAACGACTGTTGATTTAAAAAATCACGGCTAAAGAATCTTTCCATTCAACCAGAAATATTTAATGACACCTGAGCAAATGCTTTGAACTAAAAGAAAAAATTTAAAAATACACTAACCGATAAATTTTTTATCAAGCAGTTTTAAAAATTGTCTTACCCCAGGCATTTGAGCGGCAAATTCAGAATAATAAACACCACTTTGAAAACTGTGAATAGGCTCAATCAGCGGAACCTGTTCCAGCCCTTTACTGGACATCGAACTTAATAACTGATGTGGGATATACATCAGGAAATCATCTTTCTGCATCTGGGATACGGCATTATCCAAAAAGGCGGTATGAAGGCTCACCTTTGCAGGCCTCAGCCCCTGCTCATAAAATGCTTCATTAATATGCCAGACATAGTTATCCGAGTGCTGATAAATAATCCATCGATACCCCTGAAGCATGGAAAGTGTTACTGAAGCTTGTTGATGCAGCTTATGCTCTGGTCTGGCAACAACAACAAACTTGACTGGAATAAGTGGCTTACAGGTTAATGCCTGAAATATTTCACCTTCATAACCAATTTTACCCAGTACCAGATCCAGCTCCCCTTTTAATAACTCAGGCACAGTACTGGCAACGGTTCCCGCTTTTACCCGGACTTCAGCCTCAGGATTCAAGTCATAAAACTGATCCAGCAGTGAAGAAATATGAACCTCTGCCCACAGATTATCCGAGCCAATCCTCAGGCTGATGTTCTGCCCGGATTTCAGTGCATTAATTTCTTTCAGGGCAAACTGATACTCCATATCCATTCGGTTGACCCTGTTGAGGAAAACACTGCCTGATGGCGTTAATTCCATTCCCCTTGGCAAACGCTTGAAGAGTTCAATGCCCAGCTGTTCCTCAATCTTTTTAATACTTCGGGTCAACGCTGGTTGAGAAATGTGCAACTCATCACAGGCCAGAGTAATATTTTGATGTTTTGCGACCACTTGAAAGTGATAAAGCTGTTTATCCATCCCTGCTTTCCAGTTCCCAAATCGAACAAATAAACGACAGTTATGTTATAGATTAACATGTCGTTCTAAATGGAGTTCCCTGTTTAGATCAACGCTTGATGATATTTTTAAAACAGTTAAGCCACTAGGGGGCGTTGCTTTTTATTGATTGGCGTCAAGAGTTTAAATGATAACTTTTGTGCATGTTGTGACGATTAAATCAAACACCAATCACCTTTAAAAACATCAGACACTAGATAATATAAGGCCCGGAGGAGATATTCTTCCGGGCCATCCATCAAAACCGTTACCAAACCATAAAAAAAAGGTATGGCTTCACGTTTTTTACGCATTTCTCCCCTCTCTGATCATCGGATACTTTCCTCCCGGCTCATGACACAAACGAACAACAAGCTCACAGACTCAAGCGATTTCCAACAGACAGAAGGCTTTTTGATTTATGTTTGCCGTAATTACATGCATAGGCTTCATGGCCTTTGTGGCCTGGTACTCCTGGTATAAGACCAAAGGCACCATCGACTCTGCTGATGGTTATTTTCTCGCTGGCAATGGCCTCAGCAGTGTCTTTATTGCCGGGTCGTTGCTGCTGACCAATATCTCGACTGAACAGCTTATTGGCCAGAATGGCATCGTCTATTTTGGCAACCTGACCGCCCTGGCCTGGGAAGTGTGGGCTGTTCGAGGCATCATTCTTCTGGCCTGTCTTTTCCTGCCCATGTACCTCGGTGGCGCTTTCGCTACCATGCCTGCTTTCCTGAGGTCCCGGTACGGAGAAGGCACTCGCCGTCTGGTGGTTGGCCTGCTGATGTTCGGTTATATCTTCGTATGGTCTCCCACCATTCTTTACGGTGGCTCCCTTGCTCTGATGAAGCTGCTGGATATTCGAGCCATGACAGGCCTGAGCCAGGTTGAAGCGTTGTGGCTGGTCACCTGGGTAGTAGGCATTATTGGTGCGGTTTACGCCATTACCGGTGGACTTCGGGCTGTTGCTATTTCCGATACGTTAAATGGTGTTGCCCTGCTGGTTGTTGGCTGTTTGATTCCTATCTATGGTTTGATTGCCTTGGGTGACAAGTTGGATGGCGGCATCAGTGATGCGCTCTATCACATGGCCACCACCCATACCGAAAAACTGAACGCCATCGGTGGCAGCAGTGATGTGGATGTTATTCCTTTCTCCGCCATCTTTACTGGCCTGATGGTGACGGCAACCTTCTACTGGGGAACCAACCAGTTCGTTATTCAGCGTGCACTTGGCGCAGCAAGCCTTAAGGAAGGACAGCGCGGACTGTTGATGGCGGGCTTTTTCAAAATGCTGGTGCCCTTCATGGCGATGCTGCCGGGCCTGATTGCGTTCCATTTATTTGGTCCAGGTCTGGAGCCAAGGGATCTGGCGTATCCGGAACTGGTGGCTAAAACCTTACCAGCCCCTCTGCTGGGTCTGTTTGTTGCTGTACTGCTGGGCGCTGTATTCTCAACCTACAATTCGCTGTTGAACTCAGCAGCGACGATGTTTGCCCTGGATATCTATAAACCTTTTGTGAATCCGGATGCCGACGACAGCAGACTGATTTATGTTTCCAAGGTCTTTGCCATTATCTGTGCAATTGCCGCTCTGTTTGCTGCACCGGCTCTGTTATACGCTCCTGAAGGTTTATTTGTCTTCCTGCAACAGTTTACCGGCTTTATTGCGGTACCGATTGTAACGCTGGTGATGATGGGCTTATTCGCCAAGAGACTGGCCATTCCCCCCCGAGCAGCACAGTTTATTATTGTTTTCCACGTCATTACCTATTACCTGATGGTATGGGGTCTTGAGCAGACACTGGGTATTAAAATGCCGATCCACTGGATGCATGTGTTTGCCCTGCTGTTTGTCGTTGAAGTTGCCATTCTGGTGATTTGGGCACTGGTCAAACCCTGTAAGAATACCTTCACCCATGTCCATGCTCCCAAGGTTGCCATGGTTCCCTGGCGCTATGCCATGCTGACCAGCAGTATCCTGCTGACCATTGCCGTCATGATGTATGTGGTGTTCTCCAATGTGGGTCTTGCTTATGCCGATGGAGTTGTCTCTCCCCAGTTCTGGACTTACTTCCTGAGCATCGGTGGACTCTGCGCCGCTGTCTGCTTCTGGTCTCATACCAAACTCCAGCCTGCTTATGAGCGCTACACCCTCAAGCACTTTGGCAGTGAGGCAGACAAACAGGCCTACGCACAGCAGCAGGAACAAAACACTTCCTTTACTCCGGTTAAAGCAAACTAAGGACTGATAATGAGTAATCAACCCAATCCTGCAGGCACTACCCGACCAAACATCCTGTTTATTCTATTGGATGACTTTGGCTGGCGAGATCTGGGCTGTTATGGCAGTGATTTTTATGAAACGCCACGTCTTGACCGACTGGCTCAGGAAGGCATGCGTTTCAGTAATGCTTACGCGGCTTGCCCTGTGTGCTCACCCACACGGGCCAGTATTCTGACAGGTCAGTATCCCGCCAGAATTGGTATGACCCAATGGCTGGGTGGCTACTCAGAAGGGAAACTGGCGAATGTTCCCTATATTGACCACCTGTCGCCAGGTTACACAACCATTGCCAGTGCATTGCGCGGTAATGGCTATGACACCTGGCATGTGGGCAAGTGGCATCTGAGCAAACATGGCGATGACCGTTTCGACAGCTTTCCTGAAAAACTGGGTTTCGACGTTAATATCGGCGGCTGTGAATGGGGCCATCCAAAAAATGGATTCTTTGCCCCTTATGGTTTGGAAACGCTGGAAGAAGGGCCTGATGGTGAATACCTGACCGACCGAATTACCGATGAAGCCATTTCATTGATTGAGCAGCATGGTGACAAGCCCTGGTTTATGCACCTTTCGCATTATGCTGTACATACGCCCATTGAATGCCATGAAGAGCTGGTTCAGAAATATCGTGACAAAGCACAGATGCTGGGCCGGGATCAAACATCACCGTTTATTGAAGGCGATCACTTCTCCTGCTATCACAAGAAAGATGAAAAGATCCTGAGGCGTATTGTTCAGAGTGACCCGGCTTATGCCGCCATGGTAGAAAACGTCGACTGGAATATTGGCCGGGTGCTGGATACGCTGGAAGCCACTGGCCAGAAAGATAACACCATTGTTGTTTTCTTCAGTGACAACGGCGGACTGGCAACCTCAGAAGGCTCCCCAACCTGTAACAGTCCTTTAGCAGAAGGCAAAGGATGGATGTACGAAGCCGGAACCCGTGAGCCCTTGATTGTTCGCTGGCCAGACAAGGTAAAATCGAACACGATCAGCCATGAAATCATGACCAGCACGGATTTCTTCCCGACCTTTCTGGAAGCAGCAGGCATCGAATTAATGCCGGAACACCACCGGGACGGTAAAAGCATTCTGCCGGTATTAACCAGTGACCAGCCCTTTGATCGAGGTGCTATTTTCTGGCATTACCCTCATTACAGTAATCAAGGCGGGCTACCTGGTTGTTCCGTTCGTGAAGGAGACTGGAAACTCATTGAGTTTTTCGAAGATGAACATCTGGAACTTTACAACCTGAGAGAGGATATTTCAGAGGAGCATAATATCTCGGATAAGTATCCAGAAAAAACCAAAGCGCTTTATAAGCAATTACAGGAATGGAAAGAGAGCGTTAAAGCACGCATACCTGAGCCTAACCTGAATTATAAAGAACAATTTGGTGTGCAATAAACTCGAACATAATTCATTAAATTTTTAATTACACATTATCAGCCAATCAATTAATACCCGCCATTACTTTTCTGAAGGTAATCGGGAATGTGTGCCTTGATAAAAGGTAATCACCGTTAGTTATTGGCTGATCATCAGGTGCTGCGTGATAGCAATGAGCAATCAGATACTCAAAAAGACCATCATAAGTATGGCCGGTTTATTCCTTGCGTCTTCAGGCGTACTCGCCAATATAACGCCGATTCAATCAGGACAGGACTGGCTGGATACCAACGGGAACCTGATCGAAGCCCATGGTGGTCATGTTTTCCAAGCAGAAGGAAAATTTTACTGGATTGGTCAGGACAGGACCCATAACAACAACACCTTCAGATCTTTAAAATGTTATTCATCCGATGATTTAACCCAATGGACGCTGGAGAATGACAGCCTGACTCCCGCAAAAAATAAAGAACTTCCTGAAGAAGTTATTATTGCCCGCCCCAAAGTGGTCTACAACGAGATGACCAAGAGCTATGTAATGTGGTTTAAATACCGCCACCCAAACGGTATTGATCCAAACATGAGAGCCGGTGTTGCCAGCAGTTCTGAACCCTGTGGTGACTATGCCGTAGAAGATATCTTCTTCCCCACCGTTGATAACGTGTCCCATTATGCTGGTGATACCGCCATGCTGGTAGACGACGATGGAAGCGGTTATTACGTAATTTCATCCATCGGTGAGCTGAAAGATGGAAAGATGGGTACGCTGGTCAATGGCTCCCGTGATCGTCGTATGAAAGTCTTTAAACTGACCCCCGACTTTCGCAATGTTGCCGAATTGCTGTATGACTTTCCATTAGAGACAGACCGAAAAGCCCGTCGAGAAGGACCCGCTCTGGCAAAAATTGATGGAAAGTACGTCATGCTGACATCCGGGACCCAGTCCTGGAAGCCAAATCAGCAGAAATACTCGACGGCAACCTCTATGGCGGGCCCCTGGAGTGAATGGAAAAACATCGGCCCCGCATCAGGCTTTACCTCTCAGACCGCTTATATCATTCCTGTCTACGGCAGTGAACAAACCACCTATATCTACGGTGCAGACCGCCATGTGGGTAAAAAGCTGATTGACTCCCGCTATGTCTGGTTGCCCATTGAAATTAAGGACAATCAACTGGATATGAAGTGGTATGACGGCTGGAGCATTGATACTAAAACAGGAGAATGGCAAGCCAGCTCCAAATAATACGTAACGAGCTCTCCTTTTTCTTATTACTGCTGAGAGAGCTCGTTTATTTAAAAAACAAACTGATTCACTCAAAAAGATACAGGACATCAATGTGAAGTCTCATCGCAGGAATCTGTGCTTAATTATTTGTATTATTTTGTCAGCATTTCACAGTCAGGTATCAATCGCACGGATAGAAAATAACGGTAAGACACTCAACCAGATTACTGATTTTAATAAAACCACTCAGATAAAAGGTACCTGGTACGGGTTAAAACTTCATGAAACCCCATCCGGTGCTTTTGATAAGTTTACAATTTCTACCTCAACCGATAATAAAACCACATGGTCCACGCCAACGGTCGTATTAAGCAATGAAGATCTTACCAATAAAGGTGAAGATCAACATGAAGACTATACGCGTTCAAAACTCGCTGCTGTAAAATGGCTGATGTGCCCGGCAACAGGCAACCTGTCCATCTGGGCTAAGCGGCATGGTATTGATTCGAACAATAAAATCATTCCCCGTAAAGAACTGCTGCGTGCCGCTGTAGTGGGCAGTGGCAAGACACCGGCAGACCGCTATACCGACTCCATTATCATTGACTTGCCTTATGGCAATGTATCCGGTGACCTGGGAGAAATTGTTGAAGATGGCAAGCTGTACCTGGCATCGGCGGACACTCAGCAGGGCGTTGTTCATATTCTTGAATTAAACGATGAATGCAGCGACATCAAACCCAATGGTCCACTGTTGTCTCTTCAATGGTTCAATGATGACAACAGTATTGATCACCGGGAAGCGCCAGCCATTTTCCGTGAAAACGGTTACCTCTTTATGATGACTTCCGGTAAAACCGGCTGGCGTCCCAATCAGCATAAATACACGTACGCCCCTTCCGTCAAAGGGCCGTGGACGGATCATCTGATACCTATCAGTGACAGTACCGCTTACCACTCTCAGGTTTTCGGTGTAAAACGAATTCGTTCATCGAATGGTTCCGGGCACAGTTCATTACTGTTTTCAGGTACACGTAATGCGGCCACCTGGAATGGAAAAGACAACCGCAATATCTGGATGCCGCTGTATTTTAATACCGATACGAATCTTGCCACTAACTATTACGATCGCATCACCCTTGATGAAGAAAAAGGAACTGTTACCGGCTATCAGCTGGATCACGGCACTCAATTATCCATAAAAAATACGGTTCTACAGGGCTTTCAGGATGATGTTACTGCACTGACGGATAATGACTTATCGACCTTTTGGTATAACAACAACCACTCCGATAAAAAGACCCTGACGTTTGACCTGGGAGAAGCACAACGGATCAAGGCCATTAAGCTAAAACAATTTGATCAGTACAATAATAAGGTGGACGTCAGTCTGCGCACTCCCCGGTTAAAGGTTGAAGTGGGTAATGGGCAGACATTCACTCCCGTTTTTGAAGACATTGTCGGCTCCATAAACTGGCTTCAGACCATCAACCTACCTGAAGCACACGGCCAATATCTAAGACTGTCACTTATAGAGAACCACAAAGGGAATAGCAGCGGCACGACCAATGATTTTGGCTTTTACGAGGTTGAAATCTGGGGAAATAAGTACAGTCCATCACCTCAACTCCATGCAGGCTTTGATACGCCTGAAACCGGAACACTTCCTCAAGGCTGGGAGGTTATTCGCTCATCAGGGACATCCGCTTCGGTCATTAAGGCCGATATTGGTGGCGCTCTTCAACTTCAGGATAACAATAATAACGGTCGTGTCGTAGCCAGCCACACATTGACACCACAAAAAGGCGCACGGGTTGAAGCAACGCTCCGATTTAAATACAACACGTCAGGCAGCGGAGATTACATTCGACTGATGTCGGGTAAAAAAATGCTGATCAATATTGTTAATTCAGTGAAGCATCGAAAGCTTGCGATTACCGACAACCGATTTAATGAAACAGCCATCGCCTCTATCAACAATGACACGTGGTACAAGCTTCGGCTGGTGATGAATACCGATGCTAATACCTACGATATTTTTCTGAATGATCGCCTTATATGGGGAGGCGCTCACTTTGCAGAGGCCGCCAGCTTTATAGACAACATTCGAATCGGTACAGCGACCAAAGAATCAGGAAGCGTCGCCGTTTACGATGACATCATGATCCATGGACCGATTCAGTAACACCATTCTGACAACCAGATCAGATATTCATTATTTTTTATTTTAATAGGGGGAGGCGGTATGACTGCCATTAATCTATCCGGGATTAAAAGATACACATCCAGCAGCCTTATCTTAATGGCCCTATCAACCAGTGCGTTGGCGGGTAATGTTCAGATAGGTACGGAGTTCAGGGACTTTAATGAACCCTACAAAAGCGACAGCTACCAGATGCCCTATGTATCATTCAATCTGAATCCAATAGAAGGGTCACCTCTACAGGTCATCGCCAAGATTGACTACCGTCATATGGATCTGCCAGAGCAACGAAGCTGGAATAATCGCTCACGTCAGACGTTAGCCGTAGGCTATCAATGGACTTTGGGTCAATTTACCTGGGCACCAAAAGTGGGTTTTCGGCACCAGATTTATGAAGGCAATACGCGCTCTATGGAGTATCGCTTCTACCCGGGCCTTCGATATGATTTCAGCAAAAGTACCTCAATTAATCTCGCAGGCTGGATGGCGCCCACAAGAAGCCATGGACGATTCCGTGATGATGGCGTCGATAAAAAACTACGGACCAGTTACGATGATTATACCCATGAGCTTGAACTGAAACTGGGCCACTCTCTTTCATCCAGTCAACGAGTGACGGTTTCTTTATATCATGAGATGTTTAGTAAGGAATATGAGAGCCGTGCCTTCAGCAATAAAGAAAGTGATTCCTTACAGCTGCGTCTCTACTATCGCCATCGATTGAATGATTTAACATTGGAACCCTATACCCGTATTGATTTAACCCAGAATCAAACCGACGGTGTCGGTAATGAAAGAAATCAGAAACGAAACCGTTACGGTATGCTGGCCACCTATAAACTGAGCAAACAACTGTCCATCCTGCCTGAAATCTATATGGAAGAAGCTGACGTCAAAACCTGGAATAACGAAGATGCGACCAATCCGGAAAAGTACTACATGTATTACGGATTGAGTTTCCGTTACTCCTTCAAATAACCACTCTATAAAACCCTGACAAAGTCAGGGTTTCCATTTACGGTAAAACGAGTTGAGTGTTCTTATGTCAGGTAAGAAATATCTTATCAGGGTTGCATCTGCTGTTGTTTTTGGTTTGCTGACATCATCAGCTATCGCGGATCTGAAACCCATCGAATCAGGCAAAGACTGGCTTGATACCAACGGGAAACTGATTAATGCCCACGGTGGCACCCTGTTTCAAGCTGAAGAAACATATTACTGGATTGGTCAGGATCGAACCCAAAACAGCAACCTGTTTAATGCCCTTAATTGCTACTCATCCAATGACCTCACCACCTGGACATTTGAAAACCAGGTAATGACCAGTAAAAGAAATACTGAGCTGCCTTCCGATGTCATTATTGCCCGGCCAAAAGTTATTTATAACCAGTTAACCGACAGTTTTGTTATGTGGTTCAAGTACCGCAGACCCGGAGGCATTGAGCCCAATATGAGAGCCGGTGTTGCCAGCAGTGAAACTCCTTGTGGTGACTATCACGTTGAATCTGTTTTTTTTCCAACAGCTGACAGAGTTGCTCACTATGCTGGAGATAATGCCCTCTATGCTGACGAAAATGGCAAGGGTTACTACGTTCTCTCTTCTATTGGCGAGTTGAAAGATGGCGAGATGGGCGTACTGACTGAAGGTCAGATCATGCGTCGTCTGAAAATTTTTGAAATGACCCCGGATTTTAGAAATATCCAAAAACTGGTCTACGACTTCCCTGTTGAAACAGTGCACAAAGAACAGAGAGAAGCACCCGGTATTGTTAAAATGGGTGATACCTATATCCTGTTTTCCTCGGGCACCATGGCCTGGAGGCCTAACCAGCAAAAATATTCAACAGCACCAGCGATGACAGGTCCCTGGAGTATCTGGAAAAATATTGGGGATGAAACAGCTTATGGCTCTCAAACCGCCTTTATTATTCCCGTCGTGGGAGATCAGAAAACGACCTACATTTATGCAGCCGATCGCCATGAAGCAGACAATTTGATTGATTCACGGTATGTATGGTTGCCCATACAGAAAGGCAAGAATGGCGAGCTTAGACTGCAGTGGATAGATCAGTGGACAATGGATACCGAAACGGGAGAGTGGTTAATCACACAGTAATCTCATGGGCTTTTGATGCTTTGCACTGACCTGCGAACCTTCAGGGTATCTGATTAAACTGGTCTCCGACGGATTACTCCATCACATAACTCTTGGTCTAATTACGATCAGTGCCGCTCTTATGCTGTCTAATTCATTTGCATAAACTTAAAACAAGGCAGGTAAACCTGCCTTGTTTTTATACCAACCTACATTCGGTTCTATTATCAATTAACCGGTTAATAAATAGACTAATGGCTAATTAATAACAATTGCACTTTCTAAATCCCTATTGCGCTGATGATCTTAACAGACATTCTGCGTTGAAGCTCCTCGCCATAGCTAAGGCTATCCAGCTATTCATGCTCATAACGGGTTTAGAAAATTTAATTGGTATAATTTACAATTCAGTACAAATCTTAATCTTATTTTTCTATATATTCCCCCTCATTTATTTGAATCGGTATTCCTGTTGATAAAAATCAACAAACCATTCAAACAACACTGAAACAATAAACACAGAGTCACAACAAATAACAATCAAACTTCTTTCTTGAGTATACCGCCATGAGCCTGAATCTGGATGGGCAGACGATTGTCCTGTTGATTGTTCTTGGGTATTTGCTGGTGTTAATTGGTATTGGTATTTATTCGACCCGAAAAATACAGAGTTCGGAGGACTTTCTGGTCGCGGGTCGGCGTCTTGGGCCGTTTCTGATTGCCGGAACCCTGGCAGCCACGGAAATTGGTGGAGGCTCATCACTGGGCGTTGTTGAAAAAGCTTACGGTGACTGGGGACTGTCATCACTCTGGTATGTCGCCACCATGGGCGTCACCTTTACCATTATTGCCATCGTTGCGCCCATGCTGCGCAAAGCCATGGTGAAAACCATTCCTGAATTCTTCCGCCGCCGATACGACCGGCATTCTGCACTATTCACCTCCATCATCATGACCCTGCCCTTGATTGGCCTGACTGCCGTACAGTTCATTGCTTCCGGGGTTATCCTGTCCGTGATTATGGGGCTGGATTATCAGACCTCTGTCGCCGTAGTTGCGGTGGTCGTGATTATTTACTCCATTATGGGCGGATTATGGTCGGTATCGCTGACGGATTTCTTCCAGATGCTGATGATCGTCTTTGGCATGCTGGCAGTCCTTCCCTACTCACTTGATATGGTTGGTGGCTGGAACATGGTGGTTGAAACACTTCCAGCCAAATCAATGTCCCTCACTGAGGGTATAGGCTGGCCAACCATCCTTAGCCTGATCTTTATTTACACTGCGTCGTTTATTTGTGGACAGGAAGTTACACAGCGACTGTATGCCGCCAAAAACGGTAAAACCGCCCTGCTGGGTAGCCTCTTTGCCGGTGTGCTGTTCTTCGCTTTCGCTCTGATACCTGCCTCGCTCGGCGTCATTGCCAAAGCCATGGTGGAGCTGGGCATCCTTGACGCTACTGACATTCTTGAAAACGGTGCCCGTTATGTGCTGCCAACACTGGCTGTACAGGTAATGCCACCGGTTCTTGTCGGTGTTCTGTTTGCTGGTATCACCTCAGCCACCATGTCATCCGCCTCTTCAGACCTTCTTGGTGCGGGTTCCATTTTTGCCAACGATATCTACAAGATCTATCTGAACCCTAAAGCCAGTCAAAAGCAGCTGCTGAATGTTGCCCGCTTCACCATGCTGATCTTTGGTGTCTTTGCCCTGGTGATTGCAGTGATGAATACCTCTGCCATTATCTCCATACTGATGTTCTCATTCAGTCTGAGGGCCGGCGGGGTGCTGGTACCGTATCTGCTGGGTCATTTCTACAAAAAAGGCAGCAAGCAGGCCACCTGGGCTTCTCTGTTCCTGGGAACACTGGGCATTCTGGCCGTACAGTACGACTGGATAAACTTCTTTGGGCTGGACGGTATCTTCCTGGGGCTGTTGATGAGCTTTGTCAGCTATATGGTGATCAGCCATCTCTATCCCGGTAATGGCTTAACCATTGAAAACTGGGGGGAAGAAGCGGTGGAAGAAACCACTGAAGAAGAAAAAGCTATAAACCTGCAACCCAAGCACAGTTAATAAAAACTCTGCTTTATTGCCAGACAGACTTTCCTGTCTGGCAATAAAGGCCTGATACTGTCTCATAGTGCTGCAATTTCACCGCTCGTTAAATGCCGCCACTGCCCGGGTGGCAAGTCACTGTCCAGAATCAAATTGCCCACCCGGCTGCGATGCAATCCAACCACTGGGTTACGAAAGCGACCAAACATTCGCTTGATCTGGTGGTATTTGCCCTCGACCAGTACAACTTTTGCCTGGTATGGGCTTAAAATTTCCAGAGTCGCTGGCAGCGTGGTGATGCCTTCATAGCCAAAGTACATACCATCACGAAATACCGGGATGTAATCGCCGGAAAGTGGGTTCTGCAGCGTCACCAGATACTCCTTGGCAACATGATGATCCGGTGCCATCAGCGCTTTTGACCAGCGGCTATCATTAGTCAGCAGTACCAGGCCAGAAGTATTCAGATCCAACCGACCCACAATGTGAAGCCCGTGTCGTTCTTCTTCGGGTAACAAATCCAGTACTGTTGGGTGAATATCGTCTTTAGTGGCACTGACCACACCAACGGGTTTGTGCACCATGATGTGTCGGGGCTTATCCCCTCTCAGAAGCTGTCCATCAAGGGCAACCTGATCAAACTCATGTAGCTGATAATCCATCTCCCGAACCACATCACCATCTACCGTAATGCGGTTCGCTAATAAAACAAGGCGAACCTGCTTACGGGGGACTTGTAGATGCTTGGCAAGAAACCGGTCCAGCCGGGTACGTTTACTCGACATTTTAATTCCTTACACAAGAGCCAACATGGAAAGTATTCCTGAGTGAAATCGAAAGCATTAGGCAATAAAAATAAAATAGAAAATACACCTTTCATAAAGGAAAACAATAGTGTTTAAACACGGAATTAATCTGTTATTAACCCAGAACTATTAATAATCACTTTAAAAGTATTTAAAAGTTTTGACCGACCATTAAAACTCTCATTAAAAAACGACAAAAGCTGTCTTTCAAAACCGCATAAATCAATAAAAAAAGTATGGTTAATTTGCGCCAGATCATCATTATCCACACTCAGATGTAGTGAAATCACCGACCAGCAGAACCAATTTTAAGTCCTTCCTGAATTCTCATCTGTGAAGAAACACTATGTCTGATACGATCAAACGTGGCTTTAAGACCGCACTGGGTCGCCGTGCCTTTATGAAATGGAGCTCTCTCGCAGGAGGGAGTGCTGCCGTTCTGGGCTCTGGCCTGCCCTTCTCCCTCAGTGCCAGTGAAAAGAAAGCGGAAACCACACCGGAAGAAAAAGTCGTCTGGTCTGCCTGTACCGTAAACTGCAGCAGCCGCTGCCCACTGCGCATGCACGTCTCCAATGATGTCATCACCCATGTTGAGGCGGACAACACCGGCTCCGAAGAGTGGGGAGACCACCAGGTAAGAGCCTGCTTACGTGGTCGTTCCATGAAACAACGGGTATATCACCCGGACCGTCTGAAATACCCAATGAAACGGGTGGGTAAACGGGGCGAAGGTCGATTCAAACGAATCAGCTGGGATGAAGCCCTGGACACCATCGCCGGCAGCCTGAAAGATATCCGCAGCCGCTATGGCAATGAAGCCATTTATATCAACTACGGCACCGGCACCCTGGGTGCAACCGTTTCCAAATCCTTCCCTCACTCCGCCACCATGATCGCCCGTTTGATGAACTGCTACGGTGGCTACCTGAATTACCACAACACCTATTCTTCGGCTCAGTACACCGTTGGCCTGCCTTACACCTATGGCGGCAGTGGCTGGGTTTCCGGCAATGAGATCTCTGACCTGGTGAACTCGAAACTGTTGGTGATGTTTGGTACCAACCCGGCAGAAACCGATATGGGCGGCGGTGGTCATATTTATCATCTGCAACAGGCCAGAGAACGCAACCCGATTCGCACCATCAGTTTTGACCCCCGTAAAAATGACACCACGGTCGTCAGTAACGATAACGAATGGGTGCCACTGCGACCGGGTACTGATGCCGCCCTGATTGCCGGTATGGCTTATGTCATGATCACCAACGGTCTGGTGGATATGGACTTTATCAACCGATACACCATTGGTTTTGATGAAGATACCCTGCCAGCTTCTGCACCAAAAGGCGCTTCCTGGAAGTCATACATTCTCGGGAATGGACCTGATAAAACACCGAAAACCCCTGAATGGGCAGCCAAAATCACCGGCGTGCCTGTGCATAAAATCGAAAGCCTGGCCCGTGAAATAGCGACCACCAAGCCCTGCACCATTACCCAAGGTCTGGGCCCTCAGCGTCATGTGAACGGTGAACATACGGTTCGCGCCATTGCCATGCTGTCCATCATGACCGGCAACGTGGGCATTCCCGGTGGTGGTAACGGCGGCTCAATGAGCGCCTACTACATGCCATTTGCCGGATTCCCGCAGCTGGAAAACCCGGTGAAAACGTCCATACCGGTTTTCCTGTGGACCGATGCCATCTGGCGTCATGAAGAGATGACCAGCACCACCGATGGCATTCAGGGCAGTGAACGCCTGAAAGCACCACTGAAGTTTTTGTGGAACTACGCCGGTAACTGTGTTCTCAACCAGCATGGCGATATCAACCGGACCCATGAAATCCTTCAGGATGAAAACCAGTGCGAAATGATTGTGGTGATCGAAAACCACATGACGTCCAGCGCCCGCTATGCCGACATCCTGCTTCCCGACCTGACCACCTCCGAACAGTTTGATTTTGCCTACCAGGTGGATGCAGGAAACATGGGCTTTGTCGTCTGCACACAACCTGCAGTTTCGCCAATGTTTGAATGCCGAGGTCTCTATGAAGTCTGCGCAGATCTGGCAAAACGACTCGGTGTTGAAAAAGCCTATACCGAAGGACGAAATCGTGAGCAATGGCTGGAACTGATTTATGCAAATGCCCGCCAGAACAACCCAGAACTGCCCAGTCTTCAGCAGTTTATCAAACAGGGAATCGTCAAACAGAAGCGCCCTGGCAAACCGTACGTAGCTTTTGAAGCCTTCCGTCAGGATCCCGAAGCCAATCCGCTGGCAACCCCTTCCGGAAAGATTGAAATTTATTCGGAACGACTCGCTGAACTGGCCAGCAGCTGGCAGCTGAAGAGTGACGAGTTCATCAAGCCTCTGCCTGAATACGTCTCCATGTGGGAAGGTCATGAATCTGAACTGGCCAAAAAGTATCCACTGCAGGTGTATGGATTCCATTATAAGGCCCGTGTCCACTCGACTTACGGAAACGTTGCCACAATCAAGGATGCCAACCGTCAGGAAATGTGGGTTAACCCGGTAGATGCCGAAGCACGCTCTATCAAAGACGGCGACCTGATGCGGGTGTGGAATGACCGTGGTGAACTGAGAGTCGTCGCCAAAGTCACCCCAAGAATCGTTCCCGGTGTTGTCGCCATGGGTCAGGGTGCCTGGTATTCGCCCAATAAAGACAAGGTCGACCTGGGTGCCTGTATCAATACGCTCACCGGTCAACGGCCAACATCTCTGGCCAAAGCCAACCCACAGCACAGTAACCTGGTTAATATTGAGAAGGCCTGAGGACATAAACAATGGCTCAATACGGATTTTATTTTGACAGCAGCCGTTGCACAGGGTGTAAAACCTGTTCCCTGGCCTGCAAAGACTTCTACGACATCAGCGTTGATCGTGACTGGCGCCGTATTTATGAATACGGCGGCGGTGACTGGGAGCAGAACAAGGACGGTACCTGGGAACACAATGTGTTCAGTTACTACACCTCCATAAGCTGCAACCATTGCGACAGCCCGGCCTGTGTTAAAGCCTGCCCGACCGGTGCCATGCATAAGCGGGAGCAGGATGGTCTGGTTGCCGTGGATCAGGATCGCTGCATTGGCTGTCAGTATTGCTCCATGGCCTGCCCTTACGGCGCGCCACAATACGACGCCGAGAAGAAAGTGATGAGCAAATGCCATGGTTGTTATGAGCGTGTAGCAGAAGGCAGCAAACCGGTTTGCGTGGATGCCTGCCCATTGCGTGCTCTGGACTTTGGCCCAATTGATGAGCTGCGTGCCAAATACGGCAGTGAAGCCAGCATTGCGCCATTACCCGACGCTGGTATGACATCCCCCAATCTGGTAATAAAACCCAACGTACAGGCCAAACCCAGTGGTGATAAATCTGGCTCTGTTCAAAACAGCCGGGAGGTGAAGTGATGGAACATCTGTCTCTGGCTATTTTTACAGTACTCGCCCAATGTGCAGCAGGACTGCTGATGGTTACCGGTGTTATTCAGCTGATGGCCGGTAATGTGTTAACTACCGGAAATATGCGGCTGTTAAACCGCCACTATGTACTGGCACTGGTGATTCTGGGCGCTGCCCTGATAGCCTCCATTACCCATCTGGGCCAGCCATTCAGAGCCATGAATGTGATCTATGGTCTGCTCCACAGCTCACCACTGAGTATGGAAATTCTGGCCATCAGTGCATTTGGTGGAGCCTTGTTGCTGTTCACCGGTTTACAGGTTCGCACAATGCAGCAAAATGGTCTCAGCAAGAATTTGCTAATCCTTACCGTACTGCTTGCTGTAGCTCTGGTTCAGGCTATCGCCAACGTTTATACCCTGTCGGCAGTCGCTGCGTGGGACACACCCCTGACTTCCATTCAGTTTTTCAGGACTGCACTGACCATCGGTTCATCATTGGCAGCACTGTTGATTGCAGGCAGTCATGGTCGTCTTGGTGACCTGAAAGCAGTGGCTGGAAAAGTTAGCGCTCGGGCTGGAATAGCAGCACTTTTCCTGGTCGTTTCAGTATCCATGATGTTTAGCAATCACCTGGCTGGGCTGGGTATCATCAGCTCTTCCGGAGATACTCAACTTTATATCTACAGTGGGTTAATGCTGGCAGGTTTGCTGTGCTGGATCATTCCAACCATGAAAGGCCAAAACAGCTTTATAGGTGCTGCTGCTGGTTTGGTTTTGGTGGTTATCGGCGAAGTCATGTCACGGATGTATTTCTATGACCTGCTGCATGCGCAGGTTCTGTAGTTATAGAATAAAAGACTTGTTCAAACCAAGTTCCATCAGCCAACCAGGCTGATGGAACCTGAATTCAAAGCCTGTTGCTTTACATTCCCCAATCTTTTTCCGCCGTCACCCGAATCACATCCACCACTACATCACTAGCAGCCTGCAACGATTTCACGGGCAGATATTCGTAAATTGAATGGAAATTATGAGCGCCGGTGAAGATATTCGGACAAGGCAGGCCTTTCTGGGAAAGCACGGCACCATCGTAACCTCCCCGCATGGGCACGGCGTTCATGGTGATGTTGTTGCGGGCATAGGCTTCTCGGGCAATTTCAATAGGAAATCCGGCATCGCCTTCCAGACTGTTGGCCACATTCTCATAACGGTCAGACAGTTGAATATTGACCGCCTTTTCACCCCATAAAGCCTGACAGTTTTCTGCCAGTGTCTGCAGGAACATCATGCGACTACGGTAACCTTCTTTAGTGAAGTCCCGGATATCCATTTTCAACACAGTTCTGGCACTGTTACCAGCAAGCTCTTTAACCCAGTAATACCCTTCACGGTCCTCTGTATATTCCGGCGCTTCACCCGCTGGCAGCATGGCAATAAATTTATGAGCCATCAGCAACGAGTTCTTCAGCTTGCCTTTTGCTGACATGGGATGGGCAGACTGGCCGGTAAAGGTAATGACAGCATCACCGGCATTCCAGTTTTCGTGAACGAAGTCGCCAATGCCACAACAATCCAGCGTATAGCCAAAATCGGCCCCAAATGTTTCCACATCAAAAGCCTTGGCGCCACGCAGCCCCTGCTCTTCATCAGGCACAAAGGCGACCTTCACCGTACCGTGTTCAATCTCAGGATTATTTTTCAAGGTCTGCAATGCATCCAGAATAGCCGCGATAGCCGCCTTATCATCAGCCCCCAGAAGGCTGGTGCCATCCGTCACGATAATATCCTGGCCTTGATACTGGGCGATCTCCGGAAACTCTGATGCTTTTAATGCGATATCCAGATCACTGTTCAGACAGATATCACCACCTGAATAGTGAACAATCTGCGCATGGGTATCACTGGTTTGCTCTGCACTAGTATCAAGGTGGCCAAAGAAAGATACGACAGGTAATTTCCTGTTGGTATTGGCCGGCAGAGTCGCCGTTAAAATTGCACTGTCACGTAATACGATATCTTCCAGCCCAAGCACTTCAAGCTCACTGGCGACTAATTTTGCCAACTCCATCTGGCCTGGAGATGAAGGCATGATGCCAGCAGCACCGTTTTCACGGTGAGTGGTGGTATTAATCCGGGTGTAGTTCAGGAAGCGTTCAACAATGTTCATGGGTACTTCTGTGCACAGGCTTAACAAAGGCTGCAGGCTATCAGAAACCATGCCAGTGAGCAGATGACAACGGTCAACTGATTCATGCCGAATTGGCATTCCACATCAGCTTTTGGCATTTCCCAGTGATGAAACCTGGATTTATGGTGCTTCTACTACGTCCACATCATTAAGAACAACACTGTGAATTCACTATCAGCACTATTTCTGAATGCCCATGTCTGGGATGGCCAGCAGTTCATATTCATGCCTTATTTCCGGGTTCACAATGGCATTATCTGCCACAGTGGAACACAGGAAGCTGATGAGGCAGCGCTTAACCTGGAAGGCGGCTATATCATTCCCGGCATTACCGATATCCATACCCATGCAGACTTTACCGCCAGTGATTCAAGGGCCCGTGATTACGCACTTGGCCAGGGAGTCACCCGCCAGGTCACGGGGCTTTGTGGCTTCCATCCTGTGTATCCGGAATCAACGTCACGTGACGATTATATCCGCTACACTGGGTTTCTCGGTGATACCGCCATGCTCAGCACCTCATGGGAGCATTTTTTCAAGACTCTTGAGCAGACAGGGCCGGTCAAAAAATATCAACTCTTTGGTATCAACAGTTTTCTCTATAACTACCCACTCAGCAGCGATGATGTTCTGGAAGAAAGAATCAATGCATGCATTGAGCAATACCAGAGCTATCCTTTCCAGGGTTTCAGTCTCAGCCTGAACTATCATCCGGTAAAAAGCCTTCCTCCGGAGCGCCTATACCGGTTTATGAACAGCCTGCTTACCCGACTGCCTGTATGCTGTAGCTACCATGTAAGAGATCAGCAGGACCGGATCCTTGAGAGTATTCAGGAAGTCATGAGCTGGCATGAAGGAACAGCGGCACGGTGCCATATCAGCCACCTGAAATTCGGGGGAGCCAGCCACAAGGGCCTGTTTCCAGAGCGTTATCAAACACTGCTGGAATGGCAGAAAAACAGTGCGTTTCCATTAAGCTGGGATACATACCCATTTGCTTTCGCCTCCACCACGCTGACATCCCTGTTCCCAACCACAGATTTCTGGCAGGAGCAGAGCGAAGAGGATGTCTGCCAATGGCTGGTAGACAACCCGCCACCCAGGCTGGCAGAAACCACCATCGTTTGTGATCATGCCCAATTCAACCAGAAGACACTGGGAACTATTGCCAGTGAACTGGGAGAAAGTCTGGAAAAGGCATTACTGACAATCTGCAGGACGCTCAATGGTGGCGGAACCTATCAGCGTGCATTCTGCGAGGAAGAGGATTTGCTCTGGCTGCTGGCACAGCCGGAAACCTTTATCGCTTCTGACAGCTTTGGCCTTGGCCAGGTACACCCAAGATGTACAGATACATTCACTACTGTACTGTTCCGGGCCTGGCAGAAAGGAGAGCAGGCTCTGTGTGAATTGGTACAACGACTTCAACATGGAGCTCATACGGTATTTCCGGAAATTCCACAAACTACACTGGCAGAAGGGCAAGTTGCTGAATTATTTTTCTTTACACCAAAGCCCGGTTCAAATAATCAACCCGCTTTTCTGATACGTGGAACCATCATAGGGAATGAACTGTATCGCTTTGACTGAGCCCTCCTGACGAGATAAAAATTACTGGATAAACTTTGTAGAATTGTTTCTACAAAGTTTATGACCAGAATCATAACACTGGACAGGAAAATGCTTTAAAACCCACCTCTGAAAGGTTTTCCAGTCCATAAATTAATCCTGCCTGATGACCAATCACACTTTTAGACAACGGTTACCGCTCCTTGTTCTGCTTTATGTTTTAACGGGCTGTTCGTTCATGCCTGCAGACCAGACAGAGAATATGCCTGACCTGCAGAAGCAATTTACCCAGTCCGGCAAACACACGGCGTCCGATTACTGGTGGCAGGAGTTTAACGACCCTCAGCTGAACCGACTGGTGAAAGACGCCCTGTCCAATAACTTTTCCCTGAAGTCATATCTCGCACGACTGGAAGAAGCTGCTGCTCAAGCTGATATTCAGGGTTCCAGTCTGTATCCCTCATTGAGTGGATCGATCAAGCCAGGCTACCGCCGGAACATGCAGGAAAACGGCAACATCTATCAGAACGACAACATTGTGTTCGGGCTCAACTCACACTGGGAAATTGATCTGTGGGGGCGGCTGAGTAACCGCAAAGAAGCGGCCGTTAATGAATACCTGGCAAGCTCTGAAGTGCTGCAGTCAGCAGCCATTTCTCTGGCTGGCAATATTGCACGGACCTGGTATCAATTATCAGAGCAGAATGCACGACTGGAAATACTCACTGCACAATTGACCAATATCCAGCAGGTTACCGAAATCTCCCGGTTACGTTACCTGAGCGGTCAGGACTCGATCAGTACGGTATGGCGTCAGGAGCAGCTCGAGGAAGAAATTCGAGCAGACCATCAGCAAACCCTTCGACGGAAAAACATACTGGCCTTCCAACTGAACGTACTGCTGGGTAAAAGCCCTTCTGCAGAACCGTCGTGGCAGTACTCCCGCTTTCCAGAGCTACCTCCTCTACCTTCCACAGGTATACCTGCGGAGCTGATTGAGAACCGGCCGGATATCCGTGACCGCTGGTACCAGTATCAGGCTCGGCGGCATAAAGTTGCTGAAGCCATTTCAGCACGTCTACCGTCGTTTACCTTAACCGCAGGGGCAGATCTGAGCACCAATGATCTGGATGAGCTGTTTGATCTCTGGGCAACCGATTTCGCCATCAGTATGAACATTCCCATCTTTAGCGGTGGCCAGCTGGCAAGTCAGCAGAAGCAGGCAGAAACCCGGGCAACCCGCGCGTTTTATGACTACACCCAGACAGTTCTGACAGCTCTCAGGGAAGTGGAAACCAGTTTACTGGAAGAGCAAAGCAAGCAGGAGCAACTGAACAGTTTGCAGGAGCAGACCCGACTGGCCAGCAATATTCTTGATATTGAAAGTGCCCGCTATCGCCAGGGTATTCAACAGTACCTTGATGTACTGAACGCACAGGAACGGCTGTTTGATTTGCAGTTGCGCTCAGTGAATATCGAACGTCAGGTACTGGACCGACGGATCGCTCTCTATCAGTCGCTGGGCGGCAGAATAATAACCATTGGCAGCAACGGCGAGCTGCTGAGCACAGTACCTTCGGAGACGATTGGGCAATGAAGCTGACTCTGGATAATAGCAGGCGATGGTTCAAAATCATTGCCCCCTGTCTGGTACTGGTACTGGGTGCTGCGGCTGCCAGTTACTACCTGGAAAGCAAGCCCAGAATCCGTGCCCGCAAAGGGCAGACGGTTGCCCGACTGGTGCAGACTCACACCGTCCAGACTGAATCAGCACGCCCTGTGATCACCGGCAATGGTCAGGTCAGGGCGATACATGAAGTCAACCTTCGTTCCCGGCTGAAGGGTGAAATCACCCGGCTGCCAGACCAGTACATTCCCGGTGGGCAGATTTCCAGAGGTGAAGTGCTGCTCCAGATTGATCCCCGGGATCATGAGCTGGCCATTCAGAAAGCCAGAGCCGGTGTGGCAAAAGCACAGGCTACCCTTGAAGAGGAAAAAGGCCGACACAGAGTTGCCCGTCTCGAATATGAACTTTCCGGTAATACCCTGTCAGATAATGAAATCGCGCTGGTGTTGAGAAAGCCACAGCTGGCGGAAGCGGAAGCAAGCCTGAAACGGGCTGAAGCCGAGCTGACCGAAGCACAGATTGACTATGAACGGACCCATATCAAGGCGCCTTTTGATGGCCAGATACGTGCCCGACACGTCAGCATTGGCAGCGTCATTCAGGAAAACACCAATCTTTTTGACCTGGTCGCTACCGATGCATTCTGGCTGGAAGTCAGCCTGCCAGCCCAGTATCTGACATGGCTTACCTTTCCAGCATCTGGAGAAAATACGACAGTAAATGAGTGTAAGGGCTCCCGGGTACATATCCGAAATACCGTGAGCTGGCCCGAGGACATGTATCGTCAGGGCTGTCTGGTCAGTCTGCTGCCCGAACTGGATGACAAGGTCAGAACCGCGACGATACTGGTAGAAATCAAAGACCCTCTCTCCCTCAAACCGGATAACCGGGACAAGCCCAAAATTCTGGTGAATGAGTTCCTGCAGGCCGAAATCCGGGGTCACCAGATTGATCATGTCGTCAGCCTGCCCCGGCGGTTGTTGCAACAAGGCAATCGTGTCTGGCTGATGGATGGTGACAATAAGCTGGAATCCCGCGAAGTTTCCATCGCTTACCACGGACGTGATGATGTGTTGATCAATGGAGGCCTGGTGGCCGGTGAAAAGTTGGTGACCACCTCTCTACCCGGTGCCATTGAAGGCATTGCCCTGCGCACCGATGAACGGGAAAAGAAGAAGCAGGCGATAGCCCTGAATGAATCCGGTCAACCAGCGTCAGAGGAGAGACTGTGAGCCGCCTGTCAGATGCATTGATCAACCGGGGGCCGATCGCCTGGATGGCCCGCAACAGTGTCACCGCCAACCTGCTGATGCTGTTCTTTATTGTTGGTGGGCTTCTGACGTCTTTCCAGATCAGGAAAGAAGTTTACCCCAACTATCAGCTGAACTCGGTAAAAATAACAGTCAGTTACAGTGGCGCCACACCGGATGAGATGGAAATGGGTATTGTTCTGCCCATTGAGAATGCCATCCGGGGGATTGAAGGGATCAAACAGGTCAACTCCAGGGCACTGGGTGGTTTTGCCAATATTACCGCCGAGCTGGTTAATAATGTGAATGTGGACCGGGTGCTTGGCGAGATTGAAAGTGAAGTAAACCGAACCAACCTGCCAGCCGGTGCTGAAAAACCCAGGGTCACCCGTTCTGCCATCCAGCATGAATCCATGGAGTTGATTCTGTATGGCGACGTTGACCCGGTTGCTCTCAGGGAAACCACCAGCCTGGTTAGGGACACCCTGCTGCGATCACCCTACCTGACCCAGGTGGAAATGCACTGGGCCTCCAAATATGAAGTCAAAGTCTACGTTGATAAAGAGAATCTCGAACGATACGGGCTGACCCTGGATAGCCTGTCCAACAGCATTTCCCGCTACGCCGTTACCCAGTCCGGCGGTAAGCTCGAAACAGCTGGCGGGGATATACTGGTTGAGGTGGATAATCGTCAGGAGTGGGCAAAAGATTTTTCTTCCGTCCCCGTGGTCAGTACTGCCCAAGGAGGCCATATCTATCTGGATGAAATCGCCACAATAGAAGATGGTTTTGCTGATCGTAAATTCTCGTTTTTCTATAACGGCAAACCATCCACCAGCATCAAGATATACCGGGTTGGTGACCAGACACCCATCGGTATTTCTGAAGCAGTTCATGACATGATGCCACAGCTTCAGGCACTGCTTCCTCCGGGTATCCTTCTGGAAATCGTAAACGACGATGCCATTCTTTATGAACAGCGTATGGCACTGCTGTTAAAAAATGCCTTTTCAGGGCTGGTTCTCGTTCTGGTGGTACTGGCACTGTTTCTGGATCTGCGTCTGGCCTTCTGGGTCACCATGGGTATTCCAACGGCCTTTCTGGGCTCCCTGATTTTCCTTCCCGCCATGGATGTATCCATCAATATGATTTCCATGTTTGCCTTTATCATCGCATTGGGCATTGTGGTGGATGACGCCATTATTGCCGGGGAAAACGTCTACGATCATATGAATCAGGGAATGCCGTTTGCCCAGGCGGCCATTATCGGTGTTAAGGATATTGCCGTTCCCCTGACATTCAGCATCCTGACCAACATCGTAGCGTTTATTCCCATCTGGTTCCTGCCCGGAACCATGGGCATGATGTTCCAGGTCATTCCCCTGGTGGTGATCACCGTATTTGCCATTTCCTGGATTGAGGCCCTGTTCATTCTCCCTGCCCACCTGGTACACCTTAAGAATGATAATCCGGCACTGATCTTTCGCTTTGCCACGGCACTGCAGGCCCTTTTCAACCGAGGGCTGAACCGATTAATTGTCCATTTCTACAAACCGGTGATGCGTGTACTGCTGGAGTTCCGCTATCTCGTGGTTGCCCTGGGCATTGCCATGTTAATGACATCGATCAGCTATATTGCCGGTGGCCATATGGGTTTTACCACCATGCCAAAAGTGGAAGCCGAGTTTTCGGTAGGTCGGGCAACTCTGCCAGTAGGAACTTCTCTGGAGGACGCCACAGCCATTCGTCATCGACTGGAACGCTCCGCACAGAAAGTCATGGATGAAAACGGTGGCAAAGCACTGGTCAAGGGCATCTCCAGTATACAGCGGAACCTTGATGGCGAATTTATCATCATTGTTCGTATGTTCCTCCAGCCTTCTGAAGTTAGAACAATGAGCACCAAAGAAGTCTCCCGGCTCTGGCGGGAGTCCACCGGTACTATTCCCGGGGTTGAAGGTATTCGTTTCTCATCAGCAGGCAGCGGCCCTGGCAGTGATGTCGCCGGTGTCACCATTGAAATGCGCCATCATGACAACAATATGCTTGAAGAAGCCAGTAATGAGCTGGCCATGATGCTCGCCGGTTACGCCGGTGTTATTGATATTGAAAACACATTCTCATCCGGCAGCAGCAAGCTGAATCTGAAACTACTGCCTGCTGGGCAAAGTCTGGGTCTGAATGAAAAGGAACTGGCCAAACAGGTTCGCTCTGCCTTTAATGGGGTGCGCTCTATTCGCCAGCAACGGGGCAGTGAAGAGGTTGACATCAAAGTCATGCTGCCAGACTACCAGCGTGCCAGTGAGTTCGATCTGGAGCAGTTACCGGTTCGGGTTGGTAATGATTACGTTCCCCTTGGGCAGGTTGCCAGTATCACCCGTGATTACTCCGCCTCTGTCATCCAACGACGGGAAGGCCGACGCCGGGTTATTGTCAGCGCTGATATTACCCCATCGTCAGAAGCCATGACCTTGAGCCAGACGCTGTCAGAGGAGACTTTTCCAATCCTGAAGCAGAGCTACCCCGGACTGGATATCGGTTTCCGTGGAGATCAGATTGAGCAGAAAGAGAGCATGGACAGTCTATTCGTGAACGGCATTATGGTAATGCTGGCCCTGTACTGCCTGCTGGCGATTCCATTCCGTAGTTACAGTCAGCCATTTATTATCATGGCCATTATTCCTTTTGGGCTGATTGGCTCTGTGCTGGGCCATGTTGCCCTTGGCTATACCATGAGCGTAGTAAGCTTACTGGGTGTACTGGCCCTCAGCGGTGTAGTAATTAACGACAGTCTTATTCTGGTAACAGAAGCCAATGAGCGACGGGAGAAGGACATGCTTGGAGTGCATGACGCCCTGCTAGAAGCTTGTCATCGTCGCTTCCGCCCAATCATTCTCACAACGCTTACGACCTTTGGTGGTCTGGCTCCCATGATTCTGGAAACCTCCAATCAGGCCAGGTTTATGATCCCCATGGCTATATCCCTTGGCTTTGGTATTCTATTTGCCACCTTTATCACGTTGCTTCTGCTGCCCTGCATGTACTCAGTGCTTGAAGATATTAAAGGGGTGTTTACCAACACGGCTTATGAGGCTGAAGTTCCTCTAAAGAGCTGACTTACTGCCTGTGTTTTGAGTAACTTTAAAATGGATGCTTGTCATTTAAAGGCAAGCGTCCTTTCTAAACGTCATGATGTAATGATCAGGACAACCACTGCTGTCCATGTTCATAATATGAAAACCTGCCTGACGAACTTCATCCAGAGCTTGGGCAGGCTTTACCCTGGCGTGGCCACCCCTGAAATCAACAAACACAACCATCACCTTATCGTCGATTTGCTGATGCAGGTTACTCAGAAAGCGGGGACGATCCTGGATAAAACGATAAACATTAGCCAGAAAAACAATATCAACCGACTCAGGAAGACAGGGATCTGTATGTTCACACAACCTGGTTTCTATATTGGATAACCCCTCCTCCCTGAAGCGCTGATCCATATAGCTGACCATACAGGCCTCGGTGTCCAGCGCATAGATCTTCCCCCTGGGCGCAAGACGGGCAAACTGGCTGGCAAAATAGCCAGTACCGGCACCAACATCCGCAATTGAGGTATCTTCACGGAGTGCCAGACTGTTCAATACATGAGGCGTGTTCTGCCATTCGACACGATGCTCTGAGTCGAATATCTCACTGCACTTTTTCGGATCTGCAAAGCTGACAGGCTTAACCATACCCAATACATCTCCTCTACAAACCTAATAACCAACTAAAGAACTCAGTTATTATGCCCAAAGGAAATCTGAATTGCATACGTAAAGATTCATATTTCCTGCATCTTATCCATTCAAATAAATATCCTTATAACAGTAATGGCTTGAGTGAAGAAGAAAGCTGGAGCTGAAGAGGAAAAACGCAAAGACACAGCAGGTTCAGTTCTCTGTGTCTTAGTAGTGACATTGTTTCCGCCAGAATCGGCCTAACTACTTTCCTCATCCGGTAGTTCTGGCTGTAACAGCTTCTTAAACGACAGATGGTCATGCAAAACTTCAAAAGCCGTTTCACTGGCGACTTCATCTTTTAATGCCGGAGATTGCAGTATGGCAGTTTCAAGATCTCGTACCGCTTCATCATACTGTCCAAGTGCCGCTTCAGCACAGGCCCTTTGCCAGTAGGCAAGCGCATACTCTTGATCATGGTCAATCGCTTGATTGGTCAGAGACAGTGCCCATCGAGCCTCACCAAGATCCAGCAAAGAATCCGCCTTATAGGTCAGTGCCTCAACATCATCAGGGTTGATTTCCAGAATCTGGTCATAGATGTTGATCTGCTCATGAAGGTTCGTCTCAAGCCCTGCACGCATCCATAATGAATGAACCTGATTGGTTTGTGAGATCTTTTCCTGCGCAGAAATAATCTGCTCCGAACGCATCACCAGTTTGTTCTCAAGCTCATTCAGCCTTTTCTCATACTCCAGTGTCATCTGAGAAACCTGGCTTTCGACCTGAGCCTTAATGGTTTCACGCACTTCACGCAATGAGCGCCACCCAAGCAAAACCAGAATCGAGGCCGCGGCAGTGATGATGAAGAAGATATTGTTGACGGTATCCGTTGTATAACGAACAGCCCGATCTGAGGCATCCAACCGGGCTTCAGCAACTTTGTTGGTCAGCTCAGTCCGCATAAACTGCTGATCCTGACGGAGATTCTTGAGCTCATCAAGAATATAGCGCTCGATAAACGGCTTATAGAGGGGCTCATCAATCTCAGCAGGGGGCTGAGCCTTAACTGAAGAGATGTTCAGTATTACACAGCAGACAAGCAGCAGCTTATGGATAAGTTTATGAGGCATTAACCCTCCCTGGATTAGCCATCATCTGATAACAACTGCGTTAAAGTTCCACCTTATCCCGATTCAGGAAAACGGGTCAATGAGGTGACTATCGGCTTATCAACGAGTCTATAAAGCTGGACGGGAGAGGGTGAAGAGAGTCTCAATGCCGTGAAACTCTCTCGATTCTTGAATAGCTCAATAGCTTTACGTTAATGAGCTATTTGAGATTTAATGTTTAATGATGTGAATTAAGCGATTTCAACCAGATTGCCCCTGGACTCCAACCAGGATTTGCGGTCTGAACTGCGCTTCTTAGCCAACAGCATATCCATCCGCTGGGTAGTCTCTTCCTCGTCATCCAGAGTCAGCTGAACCAGGCGACGAGTGTCGGCAGACATGGTGGTTTCGCGTAACTGCAGAGGGTTCATTTCACCCAGCCCCTTGAAGCGCTGAACATTAATCTTGCCTTTCTTTTTCTCGGCACGGATACGTTCAAGGATACCCTCTTTTTCCGCCTCATCCAGGGCGTAAAACACTTCTTTAGCTACATCAATCCGATACAGCGGAGGCATGGCCACATAAACATGACCTTGCTTAACCAGTGGGCGAAAGTGTTGAACAAATAAAGCGCAGAGTAAGGTCGCAATGTGCAGGCCATCAGAGTCAGCATCGGCCAGAATACAAATCTTGCCATACCGCAGTCCGCCAAGATCATCTGAAGCCGGATCAACACCCAGAGCTACTGAAATATCGTGAATTTCCTGAGAGGCCAGTACTTCAGAAGAGTCGACTTCCCAGCTGTTCAGGATTTTACCCCGCAGCGGCATGATTGCCTGATACTCTCGATCACGAGCCTGTTTTGCTGAACCACCAGCCGAATCTCCCTCGACCAGGAAAAGCTCCGTCATGTTCAGGTCCTGACTGGAACAATCCGCCAGTTTGCCAGGCAGTGCCGGCCCCTGAGTGACTTTTTTGCGGGCAACCTTTTTGGCTTTGCGCATCCGTTTCTGCGCATTGCTGATACAAAGTTCAGCCAGCAACTCACCTTCGGCAGTATGCTGGTTCAACCAGAGGCTGAAGGCGTCTTTTGCCACACCAGAAACAAAAGCGGCACACTCTCTTGAAGAAAGGCGCTCCTTGGTCTGGCCGGAAAACTGTGGGTCAGCCAGCTTAGCAGACAAGACATAGGCGCAGTTTTCCCATAGGTCATCACCACCGAGCTTAACACCACGGGGTAGAAGGTTCCGGAATTCACAGAACTCTCGAATAGCTTCCAGTAAACCGGTTCGCAAACCATTGACATGGGTACCACCGAGAGGCGTTGGAATCAGGTTTACATAACTTTCAGTGAGTAACTCTCCTCCTTCAGGCAACCACTGGACGGCCCAGTCCACAGCTTCGCTTTCACCTTTCAGTGAGCCCGTAAAAGGTTCCGCAGGCAGTGTACTGAACCCCCTGGTTGCACTCTTAAGGTAGTCATTCAAGCCATCTTCGTAGTACCACTCGGTAACGTCGTCGGAAATCTTGTCATTAAACTCAACCCGCAGACCAGGGCACAGTACTGCCTTGGCACGGAGGATGTGCATCAGCCGGGGGACTGAAAAGCGTGGAGAGTCGAAGTAACTGGGGTCGGGCCAGAAATGCACCGTTGTTCCGGTATTACGACGCCCACAGGTACCCACCTCATGCAGGTCTTCGTCCTTGTAGCCATCTTTAAAGCTGATGGACGAAACCACGCCACCACGGCGAGCGGTTACTTCCAACCGGCTGGAGAGCGCATTGACGACGGAAACACCCACCCCGTGCAAACCACCGGAGAACTGGTAATTTTTATTGGAGAACTTACCACCAGCGTGCAACCGAGTCAGAATCAGCTCTATACCAGAGATGCCATGTTCCGGGTGGATATCAGTCGGCATACCACGGCCATCATCCACTACTTCCAGAGACTGGTCTTTGTGCAGAGTGACCTTGATATAGGAGGCAAAACCTGCCAGCGCCTCATCCACACTGTTGTCGATGATTTCCTGGGCAAGATGGTTTGGCCGGGTAGTATCGGTATACATGCCGGGGCGTTTGCGCACCGGGTCGAGGCCACTGAGTACTTCAATCGCCTCGGCATTGTAGTCGTTCTTTACCATGAGTCCTTGCTGACAAATCGTTTAATGAAGGAAGTGTAACGAATGCACAGGGATTTGTTCAAACGGATGTCAGAAAATCGAAGACTTCTGGGAGAATATCTTCAAAATGATCAAAGGCATGAGTACCTCCTTCCTGAACGATGGCTCTGCATTCTTTATACTTGTCCACAGCCAGTCGGTAGTCCAACGTTTCATCTCCCGTCTGAACCAGTAACAGAGTGTTTTCAGGTGAAGGTGCTGGTTCTACTTCCAGAAGTAACAGTTGTTCAACGTACTCTTCCGTCATGACCCAATCAGCACCGGTATGGTAGTTTTTCTGAGGACCAAGAAATGCCTCAAATCGCTCATGGGGAACAACTGCAGGGTTGATCAACACAAGCCGAACCTTTTGCTGGTGCCTATTATTCACTAGCCAATCCAATAACCAGGTACCAAGAAAGCCGCCCAGTGAACTTCCAATAATGTAGATGTCTCGCTGGTTTATCGACTTTTTAAGGTGGCTTTGTAAACACTGAATGATATCAGATGGAAAGACTGGCAAATCTGGTACCCAGAGCTCAACTTCCATATGGTGCTGCTGCACATACTCTACCGTTTGAATGGCTTTCCGAGACTGGGAGGAGCTGTTCAAACCATGAAGGTAAACAAGCAGCGGCTTCATATTATGGCTTCCATCAATCTATCCACAAGTTCAACCGGAGACCGTTCAATAACCAGCTGGTCATACCAGTATTGAGTAATAAAGCCTTCATTCACAGCATTTTCCAACCACGCTAACAAATGATCATAATAGCCAGCCGTATTCAAAATGGCACAGGGTTTACCATGGTAACCTATCTGCTTATGAGCAATTTCCTGAAACAGTTCATCCATACTGCCGGCACCACCAGACAACGTGATAAAGCCATCAGCCAGCTCACTCATTTTCTGCTTACGCTCATGCATGTCATTCACATGAATCAATTCACTCAAACCGTTATGGGCCTGCTCCTGTTCGACAAGAGCATGGGGAATAACACCAACCACCTTGCCACCACAGGCAAGAGCACGATCGGCAATAGCTCCCATCAAGCCAACATTGCCGCCGCCGTAGACAATAGTCACACCTCTTTCTACCAGTTTATTCACCAGTATTTCAGCCGCCTGACGATAGGCCTCCTGCCGGCCATATCGGGCACCACAGAATATTGCAACGGACTTCATAGCTCTCCCCCAGCCACTTTAATTTCCAGCACTTATCTTTTCATCATCAGATAATACCAGTCACAATACCACTCGGCATGAAAGAATTGTCACTTCACACCATTGCATACAGGTACAAAAAAGCGGCTATAAAAAGCCGCTTTAATGCAATGAGAACTGACCATTCAGGATGGGAAAATTATCCCTTCACACGAAGGTACACAAACCACTTACTCAAACCGACCATAACACCACCACCAATGATGTTACCAATAGTCACTGGCAGCAGGTTCATAAAGATATTGGTCAGGTTAATCATATCAAAGTCCGCTGCCGTATAACCGATGGCCTGCCAGAACTCAGGACCTGCCAGAGACTTGATCATGTAGCCCATTGGCAGCAGGTACATATTGGCAACTGAGTGCTCAAAACCTGCTACAACGAATGCTGCAACTGGAAGAATACAGGCCATCATTTTACCAGCAGCCGTACGCGCACTCAGCGTCATCCAGTAGCACAGGCAGACCAGCAGGTTACAGAGAACGCCGAGGATTAATGCCTGGAAGAATGGGTAGCCCAGCTTGGCCTTGGCAATATACATGGAAGAGAGACCTACCTGACCATTGCCGCCTTCCCAGACACCACCACCGATAATCAGCAGGGCAAAAAGAATAGAACCGATAAAGTTACCAACGTAAACCAGCCCCCAGTTCTTTACGATGTTGCGGAACTTCAGCTTGCCAGTTGCCTTACCCATCAGCAACAACGTGCTGCTGGTAAACAGTTCTGCACCACAGAGCACCACGAGCATCAGGCCGGTACTGAACACAATACCACCCACCAGCTTGGACATACCGTAAGGCATGCCTTGAGCTCCAGCCATAACCACGGAATAAAACATTCCGGCGATCGCAACAAAGATACCAGCCATAATCGCCAGAATCATGGTTACTTCAGGATGCTTTTTTGCTTTACCTATTGCCGCCTGCTCAGCCAGCTTTGCCATTTCCGCAGGAGGAACTGCACCATAGTTGGGCATATTTTGAACTTGCATCGGGTTATCCACAGCCAATCGATTTTGGCGCTAAGTCTATCAGTGAGAGGAATCAGGTATCAGAGTGGTAAATTCAGCGGGTATTGTGAAAAATACCTAGTACAGTGCAGCCTTGAGCTAGTGAAAAAGAAACTGACTTCATAAAAAGTAATCAGTGAACAAAAATAGTGCATTAAAAAATAGATGAGGTCTGGGAAAAAGAATAGTTGATTATTGTGATCGATATAGGGAGGATAAAGAAAATCGTCTTATAAAAAATGCTGTTCAATATCTACTGGCATAGAACATACCATTTTCCGGTTCTCCATATAAATGGAGAGAAGGATGGAGGAAAAGGTGCCATGAATGGTCATCTGTTTATCATTGCCTTAGGAGTAACCGTTCTGAGCACGGCTCAGGCAAACGACCATGTCAGAATGATAGACTCAATGGGTCAGATTTCCGAAGTTCATTCCTCCGTTAAAGATCATACCTCTGCTATTGAACTGAGCAACCAATCTCTAAATCCGGCTGATAATGCCAAAGGCCTGCGTATTGACTATCAGCCATTTGACAGCAATTTCAGTATGTCTGCGGGCAGCTTTCATAACTCTTCCAAAGACTCTCAGACCGCACGCTATAACAACAAGACATACCTTGGCGTAGGCTGGAAGAAAATGGTTGATCAGGCACGATTGGATGTGAGAGTCGACGTTGGCGCTGTTTATGAAAATAACGAGGGGCACAACCTTGCAACCCCCTCAGTCAATAGTTTGAAGTCCATTTCAAGAAATAATTTCGATGAAACGGAAACTGCACGCTGGCAGCCCGTTATCAGCTTTGGTGTTTCCTACCGTTTTTAAGGCTTGGTCTTCATTGGTTTCAGGGCAGCCGTTTTCTTTTCTTCTGATTTACCAGCAGTGACTGCGTTAATGTGCATCCCTTTCAAAACATTCAGAGCCTGGTTTAACTGGTAATCTTGAGCCAGCATATTCGCTATTTCTTTTTCTGCCTTCCTGGCATTTGAGCTGGCCTCTGACTGTTTCTGACTTAATGTCCCCTGATCTTCTTTATTGCCATTGCTCAGATGTCTCTGAAGATCTGCTTCTTTATATTGCTGAGGTGCATCAATCGGCGTTACCTTAGCCCGCTGTACCACAATATCGGGTTTGATGCCTTCCGCCTGAATCGAACGCCCATTAGGCGTATAATAAAGTGCTGTCGTCAGCTTCAAGCCTTTTGCAGAATCGACACTTAAGGGTAATACCGTTTGTACCGATCCCTTACCAAAAGACTCGGTTCCCATCAAAACCGCACGATTATGATCCTGCAAAGCGCCGGCAACAATTTCTGAAGCTGAGGCAGAACCACCATTGATTAAGACAACCAGTGGAACCCCCTGTGAAGGATCATCAGCGGTGGCGTTAAATCGTAGCTCAGAGTTTGGGATACGCCCTTCGGTGTAAACAATTAAGCCTTCGCTGATGAAAGCATCGGTAACACCAACCGCAGCCTGAAGAACACCACCAGGGTTGTTGCGAAGATCAAGAACCAGACCATGAAGTTTGCCGTCTTTCTGATCTTTCTTCAGTTCCTTCAGTGTATCGACAAGTTCTTTGCCGGTATCCGCCTGAAACTGGCTGACACGAATATAACCGTAACCCGGCTCAAGATTCTTAGCCTTGACACTTTGAACTTTAATGACAGCACGTTCCAAAGAGATCTCAAGCGGTTTCTCCTCACCTTCACGAACAATCGTCAACTTGATAGGCGTTCCAGCCTTACCGCGCATCTTGTCGACAGACTCCCCCAGGTTCATCCCCTTAACAGAGACATCATCCAGTTTGATAATCAGATCTCCTGCCTGAACACCTGCTTTTGATGCCGGGGTATCATCAATGGGGCTAACCACCTTGATAAAGCCATCTTCCATGCCTACTTCTATACCAAGCCCTCCAAACTCTCCTGACGTATTTTCTTCCAGTTCTTTAAAGTCATCAGGCTTCAAATAGGCAGAGTGAGGGTCAAGACCACTCAGCATCCCTTGAATGGCGTTTTCGAGTAGCGTCCTGTCATCCACTTCCTCAACATAGGCCTTTTTAATACGCTCCATGACTTCGGTAAAAGTCCGAAGCTCATCAAGAGGGAGTCTGCCTTTCAGTTCCTCCTTCTCTTCTTGAGAGTGCTCAGCCTCCAACTCAACCGGTGCCTGACCGGTATTTCCGGTAACAGGGATCTCAAGAGCTTGTGGCTCCTGACCGACAGTATCAGCCCAGCCATTCAGTGCCAGGCTGGTAGCCAGCGCTAAAGATGATGCCTTGAAAAGCCGGTTGAGGTTAAAAATCAAATTCATGAATGCTCCCGAGCATTTATAAAAATCAGTGAAGTATAGGAATTACTTATCGGTATCACCGATTGAAACTACACTGATTACTCAGGCAGGCTACTACCGGCCAAGCCATAGAGATGGATTTTGGGGTTTACCATTATGGCGGACTTCAAAATAAACGCCTTCTGTCAGCTGCCCGCCACTCTGACCACTCAATGCCAGCGGTTCACCAGCCAGAACGGTATCACCCTCCTGCTTGAGAATGGAATCATTATGAGCGTACAACGTCAGAAAGTTATCCCCATGATCAATGATAGCCAGCAGGCCGTAACTGCTTAACCAGTCAGCAAAAATAACCCGGCCATCATGTACTGCATTTACCGTTGTTCCAGATTTTGCGGCAATAAACATGCCCTGCCAACGCATACGGGTTTCGGGGTTTTGATCGTTGAATTTGAACAGAACCCTGCCATCCACCGGCCACAGAAGCTTGCCTTTGCGGGTCTTGAAGGACTGGCTGTTACTAAGCTGCCGACTGATGATACTGGCAAGTACCTTATCCAGTTTCTCCCGCTCCTGCTCCAACTGCTTAAGCTCCTTTCCCCCTTTGCGATAGCGATTCGCCAAATCCTTCAATAGCTTTTTGCGTTCAGATTGCTGTTTGACCAGTGTTTGCTTTTTCTGATCAATCAATGCCTTTTCCTGATTAAGTCGGGTAATAAGCATGTGCTGAGAGCTTTCCACAGACTTTAGTTCCGCAACCGTTGTCTCATACTCTCGAATGGATTGAAGCTGTGCCTTCTGAAAATAATCAAGATAAACCAGTTGCCGGGAAACACTCTCCGGATCCTCCTGGTTCAGCAATAGCTTGATACGACTATCACCCAGACTCTTGTAAAGAGATTGCAGACTCTGTGCAACCTGTACCTTCTGCTGCTCACTCTTTGCCGTCAGTTGTTTCTGACGGCTCTGGAGCTTTTTTATTTCGCCCTGCCCCTCCTTAAGGCGAGTTTCCAGAGAACTGATATCGCTGTTCAGTTGATGGATGGCTTTATCATTAGTCTGAACCTGGTTCTGGGCTGAAGTTCGTTCAGAATTGAGAGATTCCAGCAGCTTCTTCGCATGCTGAATATCACTCTCAATGGCTTTAATTTCTGCTTCGGCAACAGCCTGCTCATTACTCATTCCCTGCTGGGGAATAATGGATAATGCGGCAATCAACAGCGCTGAGAACATCCTTTTATTTCTGCCCTTTCTATGGAGCAGCGAATTGAAAAACGTCATGGGAAAAATCTTTGGCAATCGGCGAAAAACGGTATCAGTATGCCTGCAATTAAAGACCAGATATAGATGAAGGGAAAGAAGACACTCAACCCAGTGAATTGAGTGTCATGAGGCGTTATTGTCTGGCTTCTGCAACCAAAGCTTTCTGGATACTACCAGGAACCTGTTCATAGCGGCTGAATGTCATGGAAAATTCACCTTCACCAGAGGTCATGGACTTCAGGGCGTTACTGTACTCTATAACACTGGCCAGCGGAGCCTCTGCTTCAATACAGACTTCATCGCCTTCTCTGGACTCTGACCCAGTAATCATCCCTCGATCCGCAGAGAGATGACCGGTAATATCCCCTACGCTCCATACAGGCGCCGTCACTTTTAACGCCATGTAAGGCTCAAGGAGCACAGCTTCAGCTCGGCTAATGGCATCCAGAAATGCTTTTTTTCCAGCGGCGATAAAGGCAATTTCTTTGGAGTCCACACTGTGGTGTTTGCCATCATAAACCACAACCCGAATATCCTGCATCGGGCAACCGGCAATGGCTCCTGCGTTCATCACTTCACGAACCCCTTTTTCCACCGCAGGTATATATTGACTGGGTATCACACCACCGACGACCTCGCTGGCAAACTCAAAGCCAGCGCCTCTCGGCAATGGTTCAATCCGTAGAAAGACCTCACCAAACTGGCCGGAACCACCACTCTGCTTCTTATGTCGATGATGACCTTCTGATGGTTTCAGAATGGTTTCACGATAAGGAATCATTGGTAAGCGTGTACTTACTTCAAGATTGTATACTGCCTGCATTTTTTCCAGAACTATCTGCAGGTGTACACTCCCCAAACCACTGATCACCGTTTCGTTCCGGGACTCACGGTGCTCAACAACCAGGCTGGGATCTTCAAGCATCATCCGATGGAGCGCATCCGACAACTTCTGCTCATCCCCATGACGTGTGGTATCAATAGCCAGACTGCTCATGGGCTCAGGGAAGGCCAGTGGCTTTAGATAGAAATGATCTTCATCATGAGAGTCATGCAATACCTCATCAAAGTGAATATTATCTACCTTCGCTACCGCACAAATATCTCCCGGGCCAGCAGAGCCCACCTCTAAAGACTGGTCTCCCTGTAATTTCAGCAGATGATTGACCCTGAAGGCTTTGCGCCCATCGCCAATATAGAGCTGGCTGCCTGTTTTCACCGTACCCTGGTGAATTCTGAATATTCCCATACGACCAATAAAGGGGTCAGTTACTACCTTGAAAACATGGGCTATCGTATGGGCTTCAGGATCAGCAGTTACCGAAACAGCAACACCCGGCTCTCCCATCTTCGAGCCTTCCTTTTTCATGAAGAGTGGTGCATTCCCTTCTTCGGGGGTTGGCATTAACTCACAGATTATTCTCAGAAGTTGATCAACACCTGCTCCCGTTCTGGCCGAAACGAAGCACACTGGCAGTAAATGACCATCCCGCAGACACTGCTCAAAAGGATCGTGAAGCTGGGGGGGCTCAATGGACTGCCCCTGTTCCAGATAGAGATCCATCAGATCATCATCAACCTCGATCACCTGCTCAACCAAGCGGTCATGAGCCTCGTTGACGGAGCTGAAGGCAACCTCTGCGGCATAATCAGGCTGAAAATAACAGTCCACAACCCGAGAATGGTCACTGGAAGGCAGATTGATGGGCAGACAGTGCGGACCAAACCGATCCTGCAGAGTCTCCAAAATGCCTTCAGCCTTGGCATCACCGGCATCGCAGTGATTGACAATAATCAGCCCGCATTTTTTCCTGCTCTGCATCAAGTCAAAGGACTTACGGGAGACCGGCTCCACTCCCAGCTGGGCATTAATCACCATTGCCACTGACTCAACAGCAGGCAATATGCTCATAGCCCGGCCAAAGAGCTCAGGCGTTCCGGGAGTATCGATCAGGTTTACATGAGTGTTTTGATGATGGAGATGAAAAAGAGACGTTTCCAGTGAGTGGCCAGCCTGCTGTTCGAGAGGGGTACAATCCGTAATTCTCCGCCCCTGGCCTTCCTGATCCGGTATCGCTCCTGCCTGTATTAGAAGAGCCTCAATCAACGTGGATTTTCCGCTGCCAGAGTGCCCCAGCAAGGCGATATTTCGGATAGGGTCGTTGTGTAACTCAGCCATGCCGCTTTTCATAACGAGCGCCTCACATCTTCATTGTTATCATTGATTCTGAGTATATGGAGGCGGTGACCAGTTTATCTTGCCAGACGTCAATAAACCGAAATAAAGAGCAACCCACCATTTATTCCTGAACTAAATTAAAAAAATGTAGATAAAAAACAAAAGGAATTTAGAAAGGACCCTCCCGATGCTCTCGGACTACCAATATCTTCGCAAGTGGCTTGCACAGGCTAACATTCTCATTAAAAGTGGCTCTGGCACCTCGCCAGCCCGGTTAAATGAAAAAAAACAGCTGGTTGCAGGCAGGGGCTCAGCAAAGGGGTTGCTCAATAAAGTAGCATCAATGAAAAGCGCTTCGGAACGGGAGCAAATAAAAGCCACCTGTCTGAATGCAGCCAAACGGGCAGATCAGCTTGGCCACAATATGGGGCTGAAAGCCCAGTTCACAAAGACATTTACTGATTTCAACTGGCCATCATTTACGGTCGAACATCTTGCCTCACTGATTCGTAGCCTGGTCGAAAGTGCACATGGGCAGGCTGTTGAGGCTACCACTATTCTGAACAAAAGCATCAGTACTGGCTTTAGCCGACACTGTAATGAGCTTTCAGAACTGACTGAAAGCGACTGGTTCTCAATATTGCAAGATCAACTGCAGAACAGTTGGGATCAATTCCATAAGATAAGTCAGTCAGAAAAAGACCTTGGCTGCTTCAAGAGCCTACTTGTGGAAACGGCCAATGACACTATCCGATCCCGGCAGGAATCAGATGAAGCTCCGGATGAAACGTTGATCAACTGCGTTTCTGAAGCCATCAATCAGGCCATCACCGAGTTTGTAAACAGGAACCAAAAAGAAAGAAAAGATATTGAGTGGGTTGTGTACCCCATAAACTCATTAATAACGGAACAGGAAACGCCCATGGCCTCAGCAGAAGCTTATGGAAAAACGCCCAAAGCCCTAAAGAGCATTTCCAGTGAGCAACTGATTGATTCCGGCCTGATAGCAAGCAAGTCTGAGTATCAGGCATTAAGTGAAGATCTCGGTCGAATCTATATGGTGTGGCCCGGAATAATGCCCCGTTTACAGGCCTTTCGCAAACTGCAGACATTTAACCCGAGCCTGAGTAATACCGACTTCAGTGTTCTGATGCGCAGATGGTCTTATGATGAACAGGAGCGTTGGTGCAACATCGTGAATAATACCTCATTTGATAATAATGACTCTGAATCTCCCATTCTGGCTGAAGTTTTTCGTCAGGCCATTCATACTCTGGGTAGAAATGGGCATCTTCACCCACGAGTATTGAATGCCATTCAGTTTATTGGCCTGAAAAGCCTGTCTACTGCCAACATCCTTGACCAGCTTCAAGCATTCAGTACACTTTGTTATGGGCTGAATGGCCACTGTCTGGAAGCAGATGAGATGGCAGATATCGTCAATCAGGTGTCCATGAGCCAGGAAACCATCCAGAAAATCATCAACGCCTGGCACGACCCTGAGGTGCTTGAAGAGCTTGCCGATGAGCTTTCAGAAGGCAAGATTCAAACATAAACTCTTAATAATTACGCCGCGATATATGTAGTATTAGTTATAACTTTGGAGGCTTATTTAAGCCTTTAAAACTCATTCCCTGCGAGTAAACCAAATGGTTTGCATAATCCTCAGAGCAGGCCACTTGAAAAGTTTTCCTTACCAACTCAGCTACATTTGTTTTTGACCACTGAGCCCCTCTCAGTTTCAGGCTTTGTACACTATTGCTGGTAATCAGCCTTTTCAGCTCACACTTTTGTTTAGCAGTTAAACGTTTCTTAGCCCCCTCTACAGAAGAATTTCTTGAATGTAGATGAGCTGCTCTGATACGGTCTTTTGGGGATTTTTCTACCGCTTGATAAGACTGAAACGGAAGGCACAGACGATCCCCTGTATCGTAATATCTAGCAGCAAACTCTTCCAACAGATCGGTGTAGCTTGTGGGAGCCATATCGGAGGGAAAGAAAGCCGTCGGTAAATCAAAGATTTCCGGGCAAGCACGCAGTTCTCCTGGCTGTGACTCTTCCTTCTTCAAAGAATGCTTAACTATTTCAACCGGGATCGATTTTAACTTTTCATCCAGGTCACTAACATCTATCTCGAACCTGCGAGCTAAGTCATTGATTATCTCTGTGACATCAACCCGCTCAATATTTCGTCGATCTACGCCTGACAATTTTACACCGGGATCGTTACAACCTTCTTTGCCGCACGATAATGACTTGAGCGATAGATCCAATACACCTTCCTCTGAAACGGGGCTATCTTGACTGCCTCCCTCTATCTCAATCACCTTTTTAGATTCAGTCAGCTGAGACTCAGAATCATTCACCGTCATTTCAAATAAGCCTGCCCCATCAAAAGTTTCTCTATTCTCTCTTTGGTTTTCACTAGGAAAACCATAATCAAACCCTTGCGAAGGTAAAGTGTCACTATTCTGTATGCCAGCTACTGACACTGACTCCTTAGGTACATTATCCACAAACATCAGCCCTGATAATTGATCAAATTTCTGATCAGATGGTTTCACAGATAGCTGCTCCGGATTCATATGCACATTTTCAGTAAACTCTTTAGAAACATGATCATTTTCATAGTGTTTTTTTAAGTCTGCCATTAAAGAAAATCTGCCAATACAATTGGCAATGGGACAACAATATCTTCCCGTAATACCTTCCCCTAGCTTTCCTCCCGCAGAATTATCCATTTCATTTCGAGAAACCTTATTAACCTTGCACTTATGCATAGCAAAAGAAGTTACCGGACTCCCCTGATCTAAAGCTCTGCTCTCAGGAATCATAGAAAAGCCATCTATTAAGAAACTTACTGAACACGGATTCGCCATTTACAAACTCTTAGAACTAGGTTGTGAATATTAAACACCAGATACGGTTAGACAGTAGAAATGTCAGATATTTCAGGAAGCACTAAAGAACATTCATCTGATACACTCCTCAATACTACAACCATTCGGAAGTGCTCATGAGACTGACTTTTCTCGGAACGTCGGCGGGTATGCCCACCACCGAAAGAAACGTCACTGCGCTGGCACTAGCCATTGATGATGCCAGACAGTGGTACCTGGTGGACTGTGGCGAAGGAACGCAGCACCAGTTGCTTCGCTGCCGCTATACACTCAATAATCTCAAAACCATATTTATTACTCATGTTCATGGCGACCATATGTACGGTCTGCCTGGCCTGATCACTTCTGCCAGCATGCAGGGACGACAAGCACCTCTGACTATCTGCGCACCTGATGGTGTTCAGCAGTTTGTGGAGGCGGCCCTCCACTATTCAGATGTAACACAACTCCCTTTCAGTATTGAGTTCACTCGGAGTGACCGCCCTGGTTTCAACTATCAGGACAATCAGATCAGTGTCACATCCCACGAACTTTCACACCGGGTGCCCAGCTTTGCTTATCGCTTTGTGGAGACAACATTCAGTACTCAACTCAACATTGCACAACTGAATACCCTTGGCGTTCCAAGAGGTGAGCTCTGGGGACTGCTACAAAAAGGCTTGAGCGTTGAGCTTGAGGATGGCCGTAAGATACACCCCGAACAGGTGCTTCAACCTCCACCAGAAAGCCGAATTGCCATCATTGCCGGCGATAATGATAAGCCCGAATTATTAATTGAAGCCCTTAAAGGTGCCCATTTGCTGGTTCATGAGGCCACACTGACTGATTCAGCGCTTCAAAAAGCCGGGCCAGTCTGGATGCACAGCTCAGCGCGAATGGTTGCCGAAGCTGCTGAAACCAGCGGTGTTCCCAACCTGATCCTTACCCACTTCAGCGGTCGTTATCAACACTCGCCCTCAGCAGGTCCAAACTGTATTGATGCGTTGACAGCAGAAGCAAAGAGCTTTTACTCAGGCAGTATTGGTCTGGCCAGCGATTTAAGCATTTGGGAAGTGCGTCGATCCGGCCAGTTAATGGTTTTAAAAGCGTGATACTCTCAATTGTAATGTTCGTAATAAGGTCGTCAGATAGCTGCAAATAAATGTTGAACACTGTAAGAACAATCATTTCAACAGGTCATTATTTCCTATTTTTTGAACCCTCTGGATTTTTAAAAATCAAAATCCAAGATTAAAAATAGTGAATACCACTGGGTTCAATTATGGAAACACGACTTCCTCAAGCCTTCATCAGACCAACGATAAGAACCACTCCAGATGGCCAGTCTGGACAACAACAGCCCAGGGGAATTTTGCGCCCATCAGCAGATTCTCAAGCAGCACTGGTAAGAGAAACAAACCATCGTCAACAAGGCAATCTATTACCGCGATTCTCTGGAAAGCTTGTGGTTGTAGCCGATCAGATCAGAAGTGTACAAACCATCGGTAATAACAGAGTTAAAATAGAAACGAATGATTTGAGAAACTATCAAGTCACTGCCAGACTGGATTCTGAACCACTATTTACACCTAATCATAATACCCAACAGTCTTCTGAACATTCAGAGGCCGTACACAGAGGAACTTTTGCCGGCAGCCTTATTATTACAGCTCCATCCGGCTTATCTCATCCATTAAGAGAAGGTAACAGGGTTTCAGTAAACATAAATGACTTACGAAATTGCTCAGTTTTATCTATCAATGATCTACGAACCCGATTAACTGCAAATGATATGCAGAGACCTCTTTTGGATATTCTTCCTGCCATCTGCATTAATCAAGCGTTTTTAATGCTGGATGAAATGGAAATGGCACAGAGCATAAGAAGCTCATACACGACTGATTTTCAAACACTGCTCTCAGGCCTTGAATCTGATCAGAACTTCACAGAATGGTTCATTGAAGGGTGTGTAAGTTTACCATCGCTACATCATAGCGAGAACACTGAACTGGCTGAAAGAATTTCCAGTGTGGACAACTATTCCAGTAATAAGCCGCTACTGAAAAAGTTCCTTCATATATTATTCAACCCCCCCGGCTGCCCATACATTGAAACTGCCAGAGTATGCCAGTTATTGAAAAACCAGGGTTATATGCCCAGCTTTCCTGTACTTCCTCAAAGGTAATCAGCAAATAGAGCCAAACTTGAATGCAGTAACTTCCTGTGCCGAATTACACCTGAAAATCTCCTGCCAGAGTGCTCACTGCCTACGTGGAATAACCACTCCGTGCTGCTAGTGACTTGCCTTACGTAAATCATGGATAGATGGTTGTACGCACAGTTGATAACCCCCCCTATGGATTGCCCCACTGATTTTCATCCAGTCGTGATATACTCCCCCGCCTAATTCATAAAGAAGTTGATGATTAATGTCTGATATCTATAAAACCATGGAAGAACGTGTCAGCTACGGTATTGGCCGTCAGATGGGCGATCAGCTGACTGCCAACCCAATCGCCGGTTTGTCCATTGACGCTGTACTGGCTGGCCTTGCGGATGCTCTGAACGGTGCTGAAAGCGCAGTTTCCCATGAAGACCTGCACGCCGCCTTCACTGAAATGCAGAAGCGATTGCAGGCTGAAGAAGCTGAGAAAGCCCGTGTTCTGGCTGCAGAAGGTGAACAGTTCCTGGCAGAAAATGCCAAGCGTGAAGGTGTTCAGGTGACTGAATCAGGCCTGCAGTTTGAAGTGATTACCGAGGGCAGCGGCGAGAAGCCGACCCATGCCAGCACTGTACGTACTCATTACCACGGCACCCTGATTGACGGCACTGTATTCGACAGCTCCGTTCAGCGTGGAGAGCCTGCAGAATTTCCGGTTGGCGGAGTTATCGCTGGCTGGACTGAAGCCCTGCAGATGATGAACACAGGCTCCAAGTGGAAGCTGTTTGTTCCTTACCATCTGGCTTATGGTGAGCGTGGAGCGGGTGGTGCCATTGGCCCATACACTACTCTGGTTTTTGAAGTTGAGCTGCTGGATATTGTGTCCTGATAAGAACAGAGCCTTTTAAGAAAACGCCTCTTACCTGTGAAGGTAAGAGGCGTTTCTATCATTATAAGAAAAGTTATATGCTATTTGTTTAGAGCGATAGTAAACGGTAATTTATATTTTAAGCCACCATTCCCGCACCCTGTTGCCTCCTTCCCCAATAGCAGCCCTTCCTATATTAGCCACACTTCGAATAACATCTCCAGGTTGTCCATCTTCTATAGCCTCTTGAAGTTTTTCAGTTTCACTCTGCCGGCTATCCTTGCACTTCAAAGCCTCCAATTGCGCTTTTGATATATCTCTGGATTTTTTTAACTCTACCCGGCTTTCGCTACCAAAATGAAGATGAAGCGCTAATCTAATGCGGCATGTGTAAAGTTTAAGATTATACTTCAACTTCAACCAAAGCACTTTACGACTGGAAAGATCCTTAGCATTAATGGTCGTGGCCTGTGATTGAGTAAATCTTGAAGTATCAACTTCCTCAACTTTCCTATTAAATGCTTTGACCAATTTATGCCAAAGGTTTTTCCTGCCACTCCTCCTGACTGTTGTTTGAGGAGGCCTTTGGACCTGTGAATGAACTGCTCCATCAGCTCTGCTAAACATAGCCTGTACTCCTATTCAGACCAATTTTCGCTAAGATATGAAATAATGAATACGATTTAAATTATACTTTAGTCCTACCTATAACCACCAAAAACAAACTAACTTTCTGTTTTTATTATATAAATATAATTCCAACCAACCACTGATAAAAATTATTTATTTACCACCAAGCATCAAAAAAAATCGAACCAATAACACCGTTTAAATTGAACACCCTGGACAAAACCCTGTTCAAGCTCAAAACAAATACAATCCATTACTTTTAAAAAAACAATAACTCAGACCAATTCCTATATACAGATCTTAACATTCCAAAATGTAGAAAATTTCCAAACTCGCTTACCCATAAAATAAAAAACATGTACGATATATCAACATCAAATACTATTTATAATGGCAGAACAGTACTTTTTAAAACAAAAATAAAAGCTAAAAATCAATAATCATCTATTATGATATTTTGTGAAAATTTCGAGATTGGAATTACTCTAAAATAGATTCAAAGGTAGATCTGAGATGTCAAACCAAATTATTGGTGCTCCGAGCCCTATTTATGGAAATGCTTTTCAAACACCGCCACCTTCAAATCAGGCATCACCAAATCATGTGGCCAATCCTAATCAGCCCGGAAGAATAACCGGATACCCCGTGAATGGTAACTATATACCTGTAACACCTGCTACAGGTGAGTATGGTGGATCAAATTCATTCCCGTCAATTGAGCAGAGGGCTTTTCAGGCAGTGCCAACCAGCCAGCCAGGAAACGTTCGTGTAACACACACAAAAACGGTTTGCCAAGAAACTGTCCAGGTTGATCTCACCCCAGAAGAGGCAAAGCAATATTATGCCGATTTCTATCAACAATTACCGACACCAGTACACACATACTGTTATGCTTCTTTCCCTGTGGTTCCTAATCCGCAGTTCAATACATTGGCTCCGCTTCCATCTCCGCCATGGACGCCCACAAGCACACCACCACTAGGACAGCAAGGACAAGGGCAAGTTGTAACAACGTACGCCAGCACTCACTTTATTCCAGCTCCACAAAACACTTTTCCTTCATCGGGCAGGTAAAAGCGAGCCAAGGTAGCGTGCAAGTAAACAGTGTTGCGTTAAACTTGTATTATCCAATAACTACAACTTCTGAAGATAAGCGTACACATCGTTTATCTTCAGATAATAAATCCGTTATCAATAAAATGGGACTAGAATATGCATTTCTGCATATAAACATACATATAACATCATCTAGATACGTATGAGTATTAACTATGCATCAACAGCCGTCTGTCATTAATCCAAACACAGCATTTATTACCTAAGGGATTCTTTGATATTTTTCTTCTAAGCAAAGAAACAGGATGCATAAATAATTACACAACAAAATCTAAAATCAAGATGATCAATAGTAAATTCTTGACATATCAAACAGCATCTTATTTCGTTTACTAATTCAAAATAGATTAAAAATTATTATCGATTAAAAAACCTTTTTCAATTTTACAAATTAAATAACCAATATTCATCTATCATGAATCGTTAAAACAGAGTCATGAACTGTTTTTTCTTCAAAGTTAATTTAAGGAATATTACTCAATGTCCTCTCCTCAACTCCAAAACTCCCAACCACCCCTTTCAATGCCCAGCACTTATGGAGAGCCTAGCTTACCTCCCACAGGACCAGAGAGAACGTCGGCATCTTTTGGCCCCTACACAGCAGAGCAGCTAGACTGTATCGAGGGATCCAGCAGACAATGTATATGGTCAATCAGACATCAACTAGACAACCTCCGTTTAACCCCTGAAGAACGCAATAATGCAAGCCAAAGAATTATCAATAGAGCGGCAGAAATTCTGCAAGTAACTTCACCTCGAATCAGAGTAACTGAGCACAATTCTTCAGAGACTGGTGTAAACATCAATATTAATATTCCAAGTGAATTTGTATCTGATAACTTAAGCCAATTTCTGGCTTTACTCCCACGCCAAAACTCCATCAGACCAGAACAGCCTCATGTCCACAGCATGCCCTTAGATAACCCGCCAAGACCATCCATTCATCACCAGCCTTTCATGCCATCTCAAGGCGGTCTTCCTTTTCCTCCTCCTTCCTATCCCCCCCATCCATCCCAAGCTTTCGCCCCTGCAAATTCAAACATGTTTCAACAACCCGCTGGTAATTTTCCAAGCTCTCAACAACAAGCTTTTATTCCAACACAAATACCTATGCAACAGTTCGTTGAACCTCGCACTCAGCCTCAGCCTCAGCCTCAGCAGCAACAAACAGGAGACACTCATACTCAGTCAACCCCAAATCGACCAACTCTTTCCTTTGTTGATGAAGGATGCAGAATCAGCTTTCCACCAACAACAGACAATCATGCCCCATGCCACAATGGCAATGGTCCCATGGCAGGCTCAGGAGGCCTTGGACATTTATTTGGTAACCTGGTAGCTCCGCTGATGATGGGGACAACCATTTCAAACTTGATGGGGGCAGCGGGACAATCGCAAGGTGCTCGATCAGGCCCTACAGGTATTGAAAGGCTTCTCCATATGGTACCGACAACTAATCCAGCCTTTAAAGAAATAAAAGAGTTGATGGTTATCCGGGGAGAAAACCCACTGCAATGTTTTGATCAGAAACATCTGATTGAGCAGTGGACTAGCCGCAAGAGCGACGTTGATACAATATTGAATGCAATAGCCAAAAAACAGGATCATCTACAAGGAGTGGATTTTAAAGAACTCTCAAAAAAAGCGCCGGAAGAACAAGGCCTGTTTTTCCTGAAGTCACTCCTGAAACACCCAGATAATGTCCCCAATATACAAATGCTGGCTTATCTGAAGCAGAACAACTTTCTGAAAAGAGTGGAACCTCATACACCCACTTCTGATTCTGCCCGCACACCTGAAGCTTCAAATAGCCCCAGAAGCAATTCACCAACGATAATCACAGGTACCGATTCTGGAACAGAAACCCTGGAGCAAACGTCAGCAGCATCAGGGAATCAATCGGATATTGAGCAAGCAGGAAAACCAGGATCCCGTCCAGAAATGGAAGATGTATTCGATGAAGAAGAAAGTTGATAAAGAAAGGTATCTTTTTAATTAAACACCTTTTTTAATTAAACACCTGGGGCGTTGTGGATAAGTGTAAAACCGCACTTATCCACAACTGAGGAGATAGAGAAGAACTTACTTGACCAGCAGAGACTTTCCAGACATCTCAGCAGGCTGTTCAACACTCATCAGGTCCAGCAGGGTTGGAGCCAGATCAGACAGGATACCATCCTTCAGCTGAAGGGCCTGAGGGCCAGCATAAATCAGGGGAACCAGTTCACAGGTGTGCGCTGTGTGCGCCTGACCAGTGCTCGGATCTTCCATCTGCTCAGCATTACCGTGGTCAGCCGTGATCAGGCACTGGCCACCCACTTCATCCAGGGCAGCAACAACACGGCCAATACTTTCGTCTACTGCCTGAACAGCCTTGACTGCAGCATCAAAGTCACCGGTGTGGCCAACCATATCGCAGTTTGCGTAGTTACAGATGATCAGGTCATGCTCGCCGCTGCGAATCTCCTGAACCAAACGATCCGTGACTTCAGGCGCACTCATTTCTGGCTGCAGGTCGTAGGTTGCCACTTTTGGAGAGGCGACCAGAACACGCTTTTCTCCTTCAAACGGCTCTTCACGGCCGCCACTGAAGAAGAAGGTTACGTGAGCATACTTCTCGGTTTCAGCAATACGGAGCTGGGTTTTACCCATTTTCTCCATGTATTCACCCAGTGTGTTCACCAGCTCGCTTGGCGGGAATGCACAAGGCGCATGAATATCGGCAGAGTACTGAGTCAACATCACGAAGCCGGCCAGGTCAGCGACACGGCTGCGTGCAAAGCCATCAAAGTCGTGGTCGACAAACGCACGGGTAATTTCGCGGGCTCGGTCAGCACGGAAGTTCATAAAGACCAGTGCATCGCCATCATTCAGACGAGCCGCCTGATCACCGGTTATGGTCGCTTTTACAAACTCATCGTTTTCGTCACGTTCATAAGCAGCCTTCAAGCCTTCTACAGCATTGGCAGCCGAGAACTCAGCCTTGCCATCGGTAATCAGATCATAAGCCTGCTGCACACGATCCCAGCGGTTATCGCGGTCCATGGCGTAATAACGACCAATCAGACTGGCAACGCGGCCAATGCCTTTCTCTTTCAGCAGGGCATCCAGTTTTTCCAGGGAAGATTCAGCGCTGCGAGGAGGGGTATCACGACCATCCAGAAAGGCGTGAACGTACACTTCTTTGGCGCCACGACGGGCAGCCAGTTCTACCATGGCATGAATATGGTCTTCATGGCTGTGGACACCGCCTGGAGAAACCAGACCCATGATATGAACGGCTTTACTGGCCTTGATGGCTTTATCCACAACGCCGGTAATGACTTCGTTTTCGTAGAAGTCACCATCTTTGATCGCTTTGGTGATGCGGGTCAGTTCCTGGTACACAACTCGACCGGCACCCAGGTTCATATGGCCAACTTCACTGTTACCCATCTGACCATCCGGCAGACCAACATCCATTCCCGAGCCGGAAACGAAGCTGTGTGGATTCTCTTTCCAGAGACGATCCATTACGGGTGTTTTGGCGGCCAGAATGGCGTTGCTGTCTTTTTCTTCACGATAACCATAACCATCAAGGATGATCAGGGCGGTAGGTGTGCGCTTATCAGTCATGGGCTCTTAACCTTGGCGAACATGGAGGAAGATGAAAAGGTTGCGCCTGGGAGCTTGTCCGATAATAGGGCTGAGAAAAACATGCTTTTTCTTATACAGCCTGCGCAAACGACCTCTTGAACCAACCTCGCTGTGAGTAGAATGGTTCGCATTCTACCTGCTTTACAGCCGGTTTCCAGTGAATTGCCTGCTGTTCTTTGAGCCGCGCAAACTATCACACAAGAAGGCGTCAACAGGCGATACCCTGTGGAAATCTCTGCAATTTGCTGAGCTTTTCCGGTTACTCAGCCTTTATAGGATTATTTTAGGTTCTTTTGACGTTTTTGTACGCTCGCACACAACAAACATTCAGCCATATCATCTTTCAGAAGCTTCATCCCTTACTTTCCTGAAGTGGGATAAGTATACTTGCCTCCTTTCAATTTATAGATTGACAGCTTGTCCGCATGGAACAATTCATAGAGTTTGTAATAAACCACCCCCTGCACGTTGGTGCACTGGTGGCGCTGGCCAGCGCACTGGCCTTCACTGAAATGCGTAAGGGTGGGCAGAGTGTTTCCACCGCCCAGCTTACCCAGATGGTCAACCAGGACCAGGGCGTGGTGATCGATGTTCGGGAAAAGGCAGACTTTTCCAAAGGTCATATCGTGAATGCCATCAACATTCCTTATGCAAAAATGAAGGAACGTGCTGGTGAACTGGAAAAATACCGTGAAAAGACCATCATTGTGGTCGACGCCATGGGTCAGCACAGTGGCAGTGTCGGAAAAACCCTGAAAACTGAAGGTTTTGCCAACGTGGTCAGACTGCAGGGTGGAATGTCTACCTGGACGTCTGACAGCCTGCCAGTGGTCAAGAAATAGGCTCTGGCTGGACAATCTGTACGATCGTTACCAAAATGCGTTATTCGCTTTTATCGCTTAGACCATCAAAAGTAAGGAAATGACAATGGCTGATAATCAGCAGCAAGCACCGCAGTTTGCGTTGCAGCGAATCTACATGAAAGATATCTCCTTTGAATCACCAAAGGCACCTGAGATCTTTCAGAAGCAGTGGCAGCCAGAAGTCAAACTGGACCTGAGCACCAGCAACCGTCCGCTGGAAGAAGGCCTGTACGAAGTGGTTCTGTCTCTGACAGTAACTGTGGAAAACGGTCCTGAAGGCAGCAAAGAGACCGCTTTCGTCACTGAAGTACATCAGGCAGGTGTCTTCCTGGCCAAAGGTCTGGACGAAGAAGAACTGCACCGTACCCTGGGTGCTTTCTGCCCGAACATCCTGTTCCCATACGCCCGCGAAGCGATTGACAACCTGGTACTGCGCGGCAGCTTCCCTCCGCTGATGCTGGCGCCAGTGAACTTCGACGCGCTGTACATGCAGGCTCGCGAACAGCAATCCGCTCAGCAGCAGCCAGAAGCCGTTAACTGATAAACGCGACCCGTTTCCCGCTGACCGATGCCCGAAAAAGCCAGACCACCTGTGCTGTTGCGGGAAACGGGAAACGGGAAACGGGAAACGATCTAAAAATCTAACGTCCTCCAACAAACCCCATCTGCCGCCAGGCTTCATAAACCATCACCGCCACGGTATTCGACAAATTCAGGCTCCGGCTGTCCGGGAGCATGGGTAATCTCAGCACTTGGTCTTTTGGCAGCGATTCCAGAATGTCCGCAGGCAAACCACGAGTCTCCGGGCCAAACATCAAGGCATCACCTTCACGAAACTCGCAGCAGCTGTAGTTGCTGGTGCCCTTGGTGCTCAGTGCCAGCACCCGTCCAGGCTTAACCGTCTCAACAAAGCGCTGATAATCTGAATGAATTTGCAGCTCGGCAAACTCATGGTAATCCAGCCCGGCCCGCTTCAGCCGCTGATCGTCCAGCTCAAAGCCCAGGGGTTCTATCAGGTGCAGACGAAAGCCGGTATTGGCACAGAGGCGAATGATATTGCCCGTATTGGGTGGGATTTCCGGCTGGTAGAGAACAACATCAAGCATGGGCAGATCCAACAGATGACAGAGCGTCAATCATAGAGCATCTGGAGGGGGTGGAACTACAGAGATCACAAGCTTTGAACCACAAAGATCACAGAGCACACAAAGTTTTTTCTTTCTTGCGTGAATGAGAATAGGGGTGAAGCTCCAGCTTTCGGAGAAAAGCCTGCAAATTCTTTTCTCTGTGATCTTCGTGATCTCTGTGGTTCAAAGGCTTGTAATATCAGCCAGCCTGGGTAAAGCCGAAAATCATCACCAGCGTCAAAAACAAGGCGAGAAGATTACCGCCGCAGCCGTAGCGGAACAGTTTACTGTCATTGCGGTTATGGTCGTAAGGAGACAGATCCATTGTCAAAAGCCTCAAATCGGGAAGTCATACAAAGAGGTGTCTTTTAAGAATAGTTTATGAATCTGGCCTGCAAGCCGGATGGAGCCAGTGGCTATTTATGGGGAGTCAACGGTTAATCAGTGTTTTAACCACAAAGAACCCAAAGTACACAGCGTTTTTTATGCTGTTGTTGTCAGGCTCCAGTGAAAACCAAAAACAAGAAAATAGTTTCCACGTCTGTACCTGGTCACAGCAAACCAATAACCAAAACACGTTGCGAGCATTGCACGCTTTGTCGTGAAAGAAAATGACCTCATAGGCTCATGACGATGATTAGTCACCCTCGGGCATGAAAGATTTCGCCACGGAGGCACGGTGACACAAAGGAAACGCTTTTCTTTTCTCCGTGCCTCCGTGGCCATTGTCTTTCGCGGCAGAGGGTAACGAAGTCATCATGGGCGTTGGTGGTTCAAGAAAAAGCGATGACATTTTTGTGATAGGGAATAGTGATAATAAAGCGTGGAGCGGTTGATCATTCAGAAACCATTCAGGTGACCACTGCATAATACATTTATCCAAACACCGGATCGAAATAAGCAATAGTTTCAGGTGTGAAAAAGCGATAGCGAAACATCATCAAATGGTAGGTATTGATAGACATTGTGCGAGCACAAAACTGACATTTTCGGCCAAACATAAATGCTCATACATATCACATCCGCAAAAACCGAAAGACAGCAATTTTTATTGTGACGCATATCACAAAAAGCTTGAGTATTATTCCGAGATGTTGAAGAATCAAGGTTCAATATAATGGCTGACCAAATGCTTACAATCTGGCTGAAAGTCATACAGCAGAAGGCTTTGGTCACAAAACAACCATTATCCGGTGTTGACTTGAACAGGTTTGTGACTGGATTTGTGGAAAGTACGAATCGTTAACTGTAAATAGTGAATGGTTAAGCGTAACAAGCGGGGCTGCCCCTACAGGAGACTGTCGGAGTATAGCGCCCGTCGCGAGGGGTCAGAAAATTGAGGATAAACAGTTGGTTTTGTGAGGCGAATAGCAGGGCTATTCAACGAGTAAAAGCGACTGTTTAGACCGATTTACTGACACCGCAGCAGGGCAGACTGTGCTTCGACAGGCTCCTCACCATTCACTCTTCACCCTTAACTGTTTCCTTTTCCCCATTCACCAACCAGACGACATCGGATAAGAACGTAACCACAGGCAAACGGCAGTTAACCACTGCATGGGGGCAAAAGAATGAAAACATTAAAAACACTGGCACTGGCGACGGCGGTTTCTGCAGGTTTGCTGGGTTCTGTTGGAGCGATGGCTGCAGTAGATGGTGATCTAACAGAAACAACCTCTACCGGTAAATTTGACATAAACCTCAACATCCCAGGAAAAGTAGCTATCTGGGGCATGAGAGACTTGCCATTTACTTCAGCAGGTGCAACTTCTCAAACAATAAATGCTTGTGTATTTAGTAGTACTGCTAGAGCGCAGTTTTTGTTAAACACTACAAACACTGACTTCCAATTGAAAGATAATGGTACAAAAGGCGCCGACTACACAGTTACCGTAAAAGAATCTGGAAGCTCAATATCCTCTACGTGGGGGACTGATTATTTAGCTAATAACCAAGCTTCCCCCATTAACTTCAACGTCGCTTCAGGAACCGAGCCTAATAACACTGGGGGCGTAATTGATGAGGTTTGTGCTGTTGGGGGTGATTTCCAGAAAATTGATGTAACTGTCACACTTTCAAATGTTGTTTCAACAACTGGTACTTATACAGACGAAGTTACTCTTGTAGTAAGTGCCATTTGACCTCGTTCCCACGGTCTTCCGTGGGAGTTAATACCAAACTTTCCTCAAGCTAGGCAGGTCGGTTCGCTTGCAAGCCGACAAAAACGATCAATACAATCTGAACCAAATGTCGGCAACCGCCCAGCGGTTACCGACCTACGAACAAAACATTCCCATGCTGAATATGGGAATAGGAAAAAAGCCTCCTCATAAATTGAGGAAATCAAAAAACTTTGTGTCTCTGTGCCTTTGTGGTGCAAACAAAAACCAACAGCCTCGACCCAAAGTGGAAATCCAATAAAACTCAGTGAGCTTTGTGAGCTCCGTGGTTAAACACCCAGGATAAGATTCAGTTATTATGCGTCGTTGGAAGTGCATCATCTCAATGCTTTTTGCATTTTCCATGTCCACTTTCAGTCACATGGCGCACGCTGACGCTCCCATTTTTCTCGCCGCCACCAACCCACCCGCCGGTTTTGAAGAACTCAGCGGTACCCAGCAATCCCTGGTGGATATCTACTTCGGCAACCGCTATATCGGCTCCCAGCTGGCCTCGTTCAGCCCCGGCATTATTGAGCTGCCCAACCCCGCTGAACTGGTCCGCCAGATTGGCAACCTGAATGACCCAACCCTGATTGTCAGCACCCTGACCGGCGAACTGAACAGCCATGCGAATCTGGTCTGTCTGACGGATAATTCACAAAACTGTGGCATTCTGGAAACGCCAGTGGCCGGTGTCATCTTTGACGAGTCCCGCTTCCGAGTGGATATCTTCATCAACCGTCGTTTTATGCTGACCCGCGCTGCGGATGTGCGCAAATACCTGCCGCCTTCTGATGCGGGTTTTGCCCTGATGCAGAACTTCTCTGCGGCGGTTTCCGGCTCCACCGCCGAGGGCAGCGATAACAGTTACACACTGAATGGCCTGACCATGGCCGCCTGGGAAGAGAACAGCCTGTACTGGAGCTGGGACTATTCCGATACCAACCATTTCTCCGTCAACCAGTTCTACGGCCAGCGGGACTTTGAAGGGCTGGAATACAATGGCGGCCTGTTATCCACCAGCGGCTTTGGCCTTAACCTGACTTCTGACCAGCCCATGATTGGCCTGCGGATCAACAGCTCCGACAATACCCGGGAAGACCTGGACTTCTCCGGCGGTATGCCGGTGGAAATTTTCCTGCCTACCCGTGGCCGGGTGGAAGTGCGTAAGGATGACCGCCTGATCGACAGCGCATTCTTCGAGGCAGGCTCCCAGCAGCTGGATACCACCAGCTTCCCCAGTGGCGCTTACGATATTGAGATCCGTATTCTGGATGAGAGCGGCAATCTGATCTCCACCGAAACCCGCTTCTTTGCCAAGCAGAGCCAGATTCCCCCCATCGGTGAATGGCTGTTCTTTGCCGAAACCGGTCGGGTAGTAAACCGTGAAGCGGATAAAGCCCTGCCAGAGCTTACCGAGCAGTGGCTGACCCGTGCCGGTGCCAGCCGCCGGGTGTTTGATACCCTCGCTGCAACAGGCGCGGTCGCTATCAATAATGACGATGCCCTGATGGAATTCGGTCTGTACCACTTTGGCTACCGTTATGAAATCTCCCCATCACTGATGCTGGCGGATAATGGCAGCAAGGGTTTTACGGTCAACAGCCGGTTGACCCTGGGTGACCTTTCCCTGTCAGGTAACTACCGTCGTTTATGGCACGATGAACCCATTGATAATGACGTAAATGAAGATGGTGAAGAAATTCCTGGTCTGTTTGGTAACGCCTTTGAGCAACACTCCGTTTCTGCCTCCATGCCCGTGTTCGATGGCAGCCTGGGCTATCGTTACAGCCTGAACCAGAGCTATGACGACAATAATGAAGAGCAGGACCCAACCCGCACTCACAGCCTGGACTATCGCCGCACCCTGTTCCGCACCTTTGACTACGATGGCGATATCACCCTGAGCTTGAGCAAATCCGGAGACACCGAGATTGGTCTGGTCAGCTTCAGCTTCCGTTACCGGGAAGACCGCTGGAACTTCCGAGCTACGCCACGGGCCGAAGTCTCCAAACGGGATGGTGTCACGGACAGCTCTGAACGGCTCCGCCTTTCAGCTTCATGGGATGATGGTGATCTGCTGGACGGCGACCTCCGTTTTGATGCGGGCATTGAAGGCGGAACCGGCGATGATCGGATGGATGGCAGCGTGCAGTACGCTAACCGTTATGGCCGGGCCAGTTTCAGTGCCAGCCATACCCGTGGTGATACCAGCAATACCACCTCCTGGGGTGGCAGCATGAGCACCAGCTTCCTGACTGACGGTGATGTGTTCGCCCTGGGCGGTGAAGAGCGAGCAGAAAGCGCTCTGGTGGTGAATCTGGACGGTCGCCCTGGTGATGTATTCGACGTCAAGGTAAACGGCCAGCGCCGTGGTTATGCCATTGCTGGCTCGCCTTCGATTATTGCCCTGTCGCCTTATGAGCAGTATCGAGTCAGCCTGAGCCCTGCGGGTGAAACCCTGTACAGTTTTGATGAGCGGGAAAAGACCGTCACCCTCTACCCGGGCAATGTGGTGACGCTGGATTACGAAGCCATCCCTCTGCAGCTGTTGTTTGGACGTCTGCTGTTTAATGGTGAACCGCTGGAAGGCGCCCGCATTAACGGTGGCCTCTACCCCGGCAGCACCGACGATATCGGCATGTTCCAGCTGGAAACCCGCTCCGATGTGGGCAACCTGCAGGTTGAACTGGACAACGGCTGGCTCTGCCAGCTGCCCGTGAAACCACTGGATGCCGGTTATGTTTTACAGATGGGCTCGATTGATCTTGCTGATGCCCAGTGTGCGCCGCTGTTGGAAGGCCAGCTGGCAATTACCAAGCGGGATGATGTCGACCAATAATCTAACAATCAAGCAGTATGTAGAATGGATTTTGCTTTTCACAGTGTCTGGTTTACGCGTCTTTTAAGTTTCCTGTTTATTTTCCCGCTGATATCGTCGGTAGCCTATGCAGACTTATCCAGCTGCTCCGGTAATTTCCAGGAAAATGGCAGTAATAGTCGAGGCGTCAAGATCAAAAGCCTGTGCACCAGTTATGAATCAACCTGGACGGTCATTGACGACAACATCACCCTACCGGGTGAATCAACCGGTAACTTCTGCCTGATCGCCTATCAGGGGGCTGATTCTGCCAGTAACTGTAATACTCGGGACATGGAAGACGCGGCCATAAGCGTGACCGGTGATACCAATTCCAGTGGACATTTTGTTCTTGGGGGTGAAATTCCTGTCACCATTGCCCTGAGAAACCATCAAAGTAACAGCCTCACACCGTTTCAACCAGATACCCGGGTCTTATTACCCGCCATCCCCAACAAATGCGTATGCAGAGACTACCAGTACAGCCTGGAAGTAACCGTGACTAAAACGGATATTCTTAACAGTGGCTCGACCGCTGTTGATTTTGAGGGAAAATTTTATCTCCACGGTTTTCATACAACGGCGGGACTGCAAGGGAGTATCCCATTCACCGTAAAGCTGCAACTGGAACCCGCTATTCAAATCAGCGGGCTGGAAGATATGAACCTGAACAACAGTAATGAGCAGCAATTCTGCGTGTTCGCTATTGGTGCAGAGACATTCTCGTTATCGGCAAGAAGCAATGGAGGTACCAAGAATCACTTTCGGCTCATTAATGGCAGCAGTAAGCAGAGATACTCAATGACCGTAAGAGACAAAGCCTCGCTGCGTGAGACTTACAAAGGGAATAACCACAGCACCAAGAGCGGCTGGCAACCCAGCCACCAGTACACCTGTAATGGGCATACCGCAGAGAATATGAAATTGACCATCGACCTCTATGGCAATAGCCAGACAACGGGCACTTTCAGCGATACGATGACGCTTACCGTGACACCGGATTAACGGGAAACAGCTTTCATAATTCAGCAATACGGCCAGCTGTATCAGTAAATCAATTGTCGTTTTATCTATTGGATTTTTGAGGAAAAATCCTTCACACTGGCGTCAGACAGAATAACCTGATCGGGTATTACTGGTTTCTAACTCAATAAAATCGGTAACATCGATCAGACCTAAGAATAATAAAACAGGGCCTGGCCATCTTTTACCCCAATGTGAGCTTAAATGATGGCACTGGCAGTAATCGGTTATGTTGTATGATGTTTTCTCGATCGCTCTAAAACGTTTCCCCCTCATCGTTTTCACCTTGTGGATAACGCCTTCTCTGGCGGCATTGGAATGTGCCTCTCTCTCCGGTAACAGTGAACGCTGCACTGACGTTATTGGGATGGATAACCAGGAAATCACAATTCAGACTGAAGAGATTATCAATAACAGTTCCGTGATTTATGGCGAACAGCAGTACTGTATTCTTTCCTATACAAAACCCTCTGGTAACAGCAATGTCAACGCCTGGAGTCGTTTGCCATTCGATGTTCAGGTGGATGGTGACAGAGATGGCAATGATTTCGTCTTAAGCAACGGCAGTAATACTCTACCCGTTGCTTTTAAATGGCGAGGCGGTGCTCCGGTGAACGGTGCATCCATCTGGGAAGAACCGGGCCCAGGCAACCTGACGTCGGATCAACAAGGTGCCACGTCCTGTGATGAGCAGCCCTTTTCCCAGGCATGGGTTCGATTTGAGCTATTGTCTTCCGAGTTACAGGGTGTCTTGCCCGGCAGTTACAGCGGTAATTTTTCCGTCGATATTGGCCAGGACTCAACCGGCTACCATTCCGATGTTAATTTCACGGTCAACCTGCCAACGCTGGTCAAAATCAGTGGGCTGGATGATATGGTGCTGACTGGCCGTGGCAATAATCGCTACCGACAGGAAGAGCCGTTCTGCGTGTTTGTTTCCGGTGGAGGTGATTATCGTATTAGAGCCAGCGGTGGTGCAGGGTCAACCGAACCATTCCTGCTCAGCAATAGCAATGACAGCATCCCCTACAGAGTTCGTTTATCCAGTAATGGATCCAATCTTAACACCGTTGACCCTGGCGAGTGGCTGGATGCAACAAACAGCAGTACTTCGTTAAACTGCAATGGTGGTACCAATACGAAAGTAAGGATTGTCGTACTGGATAGCTGGATAAATGGAAAACCGGCAGGGGTATATAAGGGAACGCTTTATCTAACCGTTGAGCCTTCCTGATGCCATCAAATCCTCTAAGACAGATCGCTCAGACCGCTGGCTAATCTCGCTCAAAACCCCCCTCGATATGTTCTGTTTTTTATTTTGTGTCAAACCACCTCAAATAGATCAGAACGCTGATGCAAAACGACCAAAATCATAGTACAAATACGCTTCTTTGCCGTACTGATACGCAGTGATACATCAGAAGGTTTGAAGGGACTTTGGCAACACCCAAACTAATCTTTAGTTCCAAGAATATATGGTACTCACAGGCAAGGAGATTTTTACAAACTAAGGAAGGGCAAAAATGTTATATGCCTGTTTTAAAAGCTGGTTTAAAAAAAGTATTTTTATCATGCTACCGGCTATCTCCTGTATGGCTGGAACAGCATATGGTTGGTTTAACTTTACTGACCCAGACCCAGTAACCGTAGATTGGAAAAATGAAAATATTGAGCAGGAAATGACGTTTAAACTTCGGTCGTGTTTTGGACTTGGTAGCCTCTCATGTAATTGGGTTAATACACCTCAAGTTTATTATCTGTCAGCCACAAACTTTAATTTATCCTACCAGGGGTCAAGAGGCGAAGACCTGAAGACAAGAGTTATTGCAGAGGCAATATTCGAGCAAGGAACTCAAAGAGAAGACCTGATCGGTGGCCAAAAGATGTTCGACCCAGGCATATCCGACAGAGTCGATGCAAAAATGACATTCAAAGTGTATAACTCTGAACTGTATGATGCCCTTCCAGGTATTTACCAAGCCACAGTAAAATTACAAGGAGGTGAAAACGACGGTTTTATAGGTGATCAGGATACGACGGAGTTTGAACTTAAGATTAACATTCCTGAGAGGCTTAAAATCAGTGGTCTGGAAGCAATCAGTCCCATTTCACTAAATTCTGATGGTACCACTGAAGTGAGTAGTGGTTGGAAACAGTTTTGTGTATTTTCCCAAGGAGGCTCCGAGTTTCAACTCAGAGCTTATGGCCACAATGACCCATCTCGCTTTATCCTTTTACAGAATGAAAATATACCCGAAATACCATATTCCCTAGTCATGAAGTCGAGTGAAGGAGAGGAAAAACCTATTACTCCAAATGCCAATGAAGGCTCATCTCCTTATCGATGGAAAGGATCAACCAATCCAGACTGTGCTGACGGAAAATATATGTACTTGCAGGTTAACGTGGATAAAACCTCTGCTGCAGCAGGTGTCTACTCTGACGTTGTAACAATTGTTGTGGAGCCCCCTGTTAATTAGTTCGGCTTGGTAAAGGCGTAGTATGGTGCTTTCAAAGGAAAACAAAATCAAATCTATAAACTGAAGTGACTACTATCTATGTATGTAGCGCATAAAGCATCTTACTTAAAACTTGCGCAACACCACTTGAACCCATATAGGAATAAACCGTTACCAAAAAGGGTCGGTATTACAAGGTGTCTGGAAAATCAAAAGGGGCATCAGGAGGTGCCTCTTTTAACGACTTTAAATTGAAAATGAGCTTACGGACTATTTCCTCTGAAAGACTTAAGAAAGTACTGGCTGATCATTCCCTCTCTTTAAACAAGCCTCTCTCTATCAAGAATATATCGGTTGATCGCCTAGTAAGTCATAAGCCCCACCCGGAAAAGAAGCTGAACACAAGTGCAGACCACATAAGCCATGCCCACACTCAAGCAGAATTGATCGGCAACTAGCCAAACCTTCAGCCATGAATCCCCCTAAAGATACTAACCCATTCTCTAAAACTGTACTTAATCTACCGGTTCAGTGATAATTTTTCCTAAAGGAACCCTCTTACAAGGAAGAAGTCTACCTGAAGCAGTTCTGAGGTAAGCCACGATTTTCTGTACTGCACAGTTAATCGGTGGATATTTAATAATTCTAAGAACGACAAGTTGTTGGTTGTTTATACTCAGGACTGTAACAATGTTACTTTCTCGCCCATCTCTGGCTTTCATCTTTTTGCTGTTTACCAGCCAACCTGGCTTTTCTGCTTTTTATCTTGACCGAGAAATTGAATACATTGATGTAGACCTTGATGAGGTCGGAAATCGCTTTACCAGAACTATAACCTTCAGTTTTATGTCAGTATGCAATGTTGACTTGTTTAACTGCCTTGGTAGGGAGCACAGCTACCAATTCGGGCTATCACTGAATAATGAGGGTGAAAATAATACTGTTTCTCTTTTCCCCCCCCCTGCACCAGTGCTTGATCATGGGGAGTTAAACAGCTATGTCGCTAGTGCCAGGTACACGAACCGGGGAGCAGACATTCCTATCGTTGCAGGAAGCTGGTCGGAGACTTTCGAACTAAATGAGCAGCAGGGAGTATGGTATGAGGCCTCATTGAACTTAAATTTAAAAGAAGGAAGGCTTAAAAATCTGGCACCGGGGGAATACCAGTCGATTTATCTTGTCGGTCGTGACATCGGATTTGTAGGCGGAGAAATATACAACCTCTGGGAAACCATGGAAATACGAATTCGCAGAGCAGACAACCGAAAAGTCAAAATCAGTAAGCTCAAAGACGTAGACCTGACTGAATACAATAATAGCCAGAGCAGGGCAGAAGAGATGCCATTCTGCATCCATGTGACTGATGGTGATCAATACGTCCTGAGAGCCAATGGCAGTAATGATGATTTTAAAAACAAATTCAACCTGATCAATGGCAGTGAAAGGGTCGTTTATAAAATGGACTTCTCTCCTGATAACTCTGGATGGCAAGCCGATATTCGGCCAGGAGACAGCCTGTACGGCACTGGAAGTGCAATGGAAAATTGCGGTAATGCATTCAATGCCTGGCTGCGTATCTACCTGGACGGAGCACCAGCCAATAGTGGCACCTATAGCGACACTGTTACCCTCACGGTGAGTGCTGTCTAGGGGGTGTTCATAAACCTCATTAAATTCTGTACTATGACCATGTTTATTCTGGTAGTAATGAGGTTTGTTGGAAGGAGAGCCTGCCTTACCAGTTAACAAGAATAATAACGGTAGTTGCAGGAGTACTGCGTTATGCTGTTTAACGCTTTTATCTTTGTCTTCACCCTTCTTTTCTCTGTCGTTTCCCATGCAGATAATGACTGTAACAAGTCCGATGCCGACTGCGCCAGCAGCAATGACGGGGCCTACAACTACTGGATCAAAATCAAACGACTCTACCCAATCGAGATGGGACAGTGGGGTGGTGAAGAAATTGCCAGTGGCGCTACTGAAGCCGCTACCGATGGTCGACTGTTCTGCCTGATTGCCTACCAGGAAAACCGGAGTGGGGCAAAAAACCGTCAGCTGAATGATTTCCAGGTGCGCTTTGATGGTCCCAGGCGAAATGGGCAGTACGTGCTTGAAAACAGTTCCAGTGCCACACTGCCCGTTACCTTGACCCTTCTGGGTGCTGATGGCGATGCCCAGAATGGTTTTTCTGATGACCTGCTAAATACTCCTTTCAATTTTACGGCCAGTCAGCAACATCAGCAGTGCAGAAATAATGAGTATATTCTGCGAGCTGAAATTAAACGCTCGGATATTCTCAACAATGCCTTTACTAACCGGTTTGAAAGCCGGTTTACCTTAATTATTGAACGTTCCAACCCTCAGCTCACCGTTGAAGTTGAATTTACCGTTTCTATTGAACTGGTGCCTATGGTTCAGATTTCCGGCCTGGAAGATATGGCTATTAGCCACAGCGCTGGCAACAATGTCAATCAGAGGCAGACCTTCTGTGTCTATGGCTTTGGCACTACCAACTTCAAAATTCGTAGTGAAAGTAAATACGGCAGTGGTCAGTTTTTGCTTTCCAATGGCAATGAAAAAATTGAGTATGGCTTAGCTGTTGGCAAAGCGGACAACAATGGTCAGGGCAGTATGAAAACTCTGGCTGAAGGTGGCAACTATGTGACACACGCCTCATGGAAAGCGGCTGATTCCACCTCCTGCGATAATGGTAATTCTGAGAATATGCAGCTGAATATCACGATTCAAGATATCGAGATTACCGGCAAGCCTGCGGGTGTTTATCAGGACACCGCTTATCTGATGGTAGCTCCCGGTTAATCAACTTCAATAGATTAATTTTCAATCCCGTGATGCCTTGCCAAAAGCATTCGGTTTTCCACCATTGCCACTTTATGAATATTAATATGCAATACATTATCGTTCGGTCACTACTACTCAAGACGGGTCTTAATGGCAAGGCAAGCCCTTAATAAAATCTACTTTGTGTTCGCCAGTGTCCTTTGCGTGACCTCCCTGTGCCTACCAGTTACTACCCAAGCAAAGTTTGAGTTTCTTGATTATGAACTCCGAAAAACCGTTACTATTCCTTCTGGCAACAGTGTAGATATCACCTTTGATGTTCGCTTCCGCTCATACGCGATTGAAGGTCTGCAGAAGATATATCAGCGATACCGGTTTGCCATTTCAGATGATCGTATGTCCGGTAGAGGCAATACACTGCCCAGCCAACCCAATGGTAATTATGGTGAATACATTCAGAATACAATTCAGATATCTGGTACGCCACAGGGCATGTCACTTAAGCTGGGTAGATGGTCTACTCAGGCTGCACCTGACAGTGACATAACAACATTAACGTTTACCCTGACACTCAAGACCAGTGGCTTGAAAAAGTTATTCGATAATAAAGAAAATCTGGAGTTTTATCTGGTGGGTCAGGATACCCAGACACCTGAGTATCACTGGCTTTCAATTCCCGTGACGATTTCACTGGCCAAACCGGGTCAGGCCAAGATATCCAAACTGGAAGATATGATTCTCCCCGCTAATAATGCCTCTGCCACTATCTATCCCTGCATCTACAGCAGTTCAGGTAAAGCCAGTGTCCTGTTTGATGCCAGGAATACGGTAAAAGGAGAAGAGTACTACCTCACGGACAGCACTCAGGCATACAGTATTCCTTATAAAGTTGATATCCGCTTCCTGAATAAAAACGGTAAAGAGCAGGATAGTTTCAATATAGCCAAAGAGGGAGAAAAAGAGACAGAGCCCTATAAAATAAGTGGTAAGGAAGGAAACTGTCTTGATACCAAGTTTGGCTATAACTCCACCATTACCATAGAAGCAGATCAGTCCTCTGTGAACAAAGCGCCTTCGGGTATCTTTAGTGATGTCATGACGGTTGTAATCACTCCCAAATAACCCCCCCCTGGTTCAAACCAGGGCTGATTAGCATACAGAGAATACCTCTGATAACTTTAGGCAAGAGCCACTATTATCCACTCGGGAGCACACAGGAATAAGTAATATTATTACGGCTAGACACACCCTTTATTCTAATAAGGTGCTGCTCAGAGTTAAGAGAACTGACTATTTTATAATCATTAGAAACCCTGCTTAATCCTACCATTATCCTCTTCTTATAAATCCATATTAAAACAATGAATTCTATCTTAGCACCGCTCAGGGTCTGGCTTGCCGTATCACTGTTATGGCTCCCTGGCATCACAAAAGCAGCTTTCTTTTTCGACCGGGATATTGAATATATAGACGTCAACCTTGATGAGGTCGGCAATAACTTCAATCGCAATATTACCGTTCGATTTAAAACAGTTTGTGAGCTGAGTGGCTGTAACCCCGTGGGCAGAGGTCAGGACTACCGCTTTGGTGTTTCCAGTCAGGATGAAGGTGAAGGAAGAGGAAAACCGTCTCTCAACCGGGATGGACTTTCTACTTTTTTGAGGCGGGTACGTTTTCAATCGGAGACCGGCAGAAAGTACACCATCTATAGCAATGGCTGGAATAACTGGTCATCGCTTTTTGAAGCCCCTGAAAAAGTGGCCAGAGAGAGAACCATTACTTTCGAGTTACGGCTGAAGAAGAGCGGGCTCACTAATTTAAAACCAGGTCAGTACCGAAGTGTGTATCTGATTGGTCTTGATGATGAACAGACTCAATATCACGATACTCTGGAAATTCGTATTCGGAAGAAAGCAAACCGAACCGCGAAAATCAGTAACCTGAAGGATGTTTCCCTCTCTCAGGGTTCTACGGGTAACTATGACGCCAGAACCATGTCGTTCTGTGTTTATGTCTCTGATGGTGGCAAGTATCTGCTTAGAGCTAATGGTGGCCATACAGACCATAACAACGAATTTAATCTAAGCCAGGGCAGCAGACGGTTACCTTACCAGATCGATTTTCGATCAAACCGGGCCTCCTGGCAGACCGGAATTAAGCCAGGAGCGGGTGTTACCGGAACTGGCAGCAATAAAGAGAACTGTGGCGGTAAAGATAATGCTGAAGTGAGGGTAACGTTGAAAAAGCAGCCCTCTGATGGAGGCCGTTATCAGGATACCGTGACCTTGACAGTTACCCCGTCATAAGTCGCTCCCTGATCATCTATCAGGGAGCTCTTATCGAGCAGCAAATGGCTGGTAATTAGAGAGAGAACTTCTGTGTTTCCTCAAACTCGCCATCAAACAGGCCATATTGGATGAACCCTTTGCCTTTAGCTGCGCCTTCCGGCAAAGGCATTTCCCAGCTTTCACCGGCATAGATACGGGTACCGTCGCTTAGATCAGTACAGCTTTCTTCTTTGCTGCTGGTGCAATATTTTCCATTGCGAAGCACCACATTGATGTTGCCACTGTTAGTAAACGTCATCTTGCCATTATTCAATTTACCGACCACTTTATACTCAGGATTCTGAGGGCGTACAAAAACCAGAGCCTGATAAGCTACCAGCAATTTAATTGCAGTTTTCTTAGCCTCCAGATCACCCACCACTGGCCGGAAGGTTACCCGATAAACCAGCTCTTTCTCTTTAGGGGTTTCCAGACTCACCAGGCGCACGGTTTTACGACCACTGGGTGGAATAATGGCTTTTCCTGGCGTAGCCAGTAATTTGATTTCGTTGGGATCTGTGATCCGAATACGCTCTTCTTTCTCTGTACCCGGATTGACTACCTTGTAGACCTCGGTTTGAAGGTAAAGGTTTTCTTTATCCGGGTTGGAGACCACAACATCCTGCCGCGGCAGCTGGTCTGGCTTGAAGTAGACGATCATACGATCAAGAGACATGGTTGCCAGCGCTTGTGAGCTGGCGATAAGAGTCGCCAGCAGGCAGGCTCCACTGGCAATGCGTTTCATGAACATATAATGGTAATTCCGGTTTGCCCTGGACCAAATCACTGAGTTGCTATTGAGCGCTTGAGACGACAGGGGATGAACACTGTTTCCCCTATTCTATTGTCCAGAGAAATAATCTCAAATGGGTTTTTCTGTCAGTATATCCAAAACCCACTGATTACTCTGCATGAATCACTCTGCATGAATTAGAAGGGTCGCTGGCTGCTTTGAACCCTGAAAACCCGCTACCGGCTGGGCAATCAATTTTCGGGTACTGTTGCGACAGTCTTTTTCAACGCCAAATGCCGCTGATGGCCGTTCAGTAATCCAGATTTCCCGTTCAGGCTCAGTCACTTTCAGATCAACACCCCGGGTGCCATTGGCTGCAAGGCTGAACTGGGAGAGGCCACGACCAGATATACAAAGGGATACCGGGCGGTCAAAGCTCAGAGTTTTCGTTGGGATAATCACCGGATTACCTTCTTCATCGGTTGCGTTTTCATCCACAATGGCAACCTGCGACTGCAAAGAAGGGTATACAACCAGCGTGATTGAAAATGAGCCTGTGGAGGTATTTCCCAGTTTACCCTGAGTGGCCGCCTGAGCTTCTGTCAACGAAGTGACGGCAAAGATACCGGATAGAAAAAGTGCGCCAATTCCCTGACGTAAAGGTGGTGTCCATTCCATGATGTTACTGCCTTACTGCTACATCCTGTTTTCAGTATAGGCAGTGTGCAACGGATAATTTTTACCTTACGTCTTGGCAGATTTCCTTACATCGGGAGTAAGCTTCTGGTTTACCCATAAAAAATTAAAGGATCAGCTCTTCTTCTTCCAGAGACTCTGAAGGTTCAAGGTTCAGCTCCTTGATCTTACGGGTCAGTGTATTTCGTCCCCAACCCAGTAGCTCTGCAGCATCCTTCTTTCGTCCGCCGGTATAAGCCAGGGCTGACTCAATAACAATCGTTTCAAAGGCTGGTACAGCCTGATCCAGAATACCCACATGACCTGCGGCCAGCTCTCGATCACACCATTGCCGGAATAGCTGCTCCCAGCTACCGTAGCCGGCAACAGAGCCTTGATCTCTGTCGCTCTTCACCATTAACTCCGGGGGCAGGTCAGAAACCAGCACTTCCCGACCAGAAGCCATCACCGTCAGCCAACGGCAGGTGTTCTCCAGCTGACGAACATTTCCGGGCCAATCCAGAGAGCTGATATAGCTTGCTGTTTCTGGATGAAGAATTTTAGGCTCCACTTCTAGTTCTTTACCGGCCTTGTCCAGGAAAAAGCGTGCCAGCCTCGGAATATCTTCCCGCCGATCACTTAACCTCGGCAGGTGTACCCGGATAACGTTAAGGCGATGAAAGAGATCTTCACGAAACTTACCCTCTTCCACCAGCTTTTCCAGGTTCTGATGGGTTGCGGCAATGATTCGAACATCCGCTTTTACCGGTGTGTGCCCACCCACTCGGTAGAATTCACCATCGGCCAGAACTCGCAACAAACGGGTCTGGGTATCGGCCGGCATATCACCAATTTCGTCCAGAAACAGAGTGCCACCACCAGCCTGCTCAAAACGCCCGCGACGCAGTCCACCAGCACCGGTAAATGCGCCTTTTTCATGGCCAAACAGTTCTGATTCAATCAGGTCCCTGGGAATAGCCGCCATATTCAGTGCAATAAACGATCGCTCTGCCCGTGGGCTATGACGATGCAATGCTCTGGCCACCAGCTCCTTACCCGTTCCTGACTCCCCATTAATCAACACGGTAATATTGGAGTGTGAGAGCCTACCAATCGCCCGAAAAACTTCCTGCATGGCCGGTGCTTCGCCAATGATTTCCGTCGCCTGAACCTCTTCCGGAATGGGTGCTTCAGCCAGTTGCTGCTGCCGATGCTCCTGGCCACGTTTTACCAGGGCAACCGCTTCATCAATGTCAAAAGGTTTTGGCAGGTATTCAAAAGCACCGCTCTGATAGGAAGACACCGCGCTGTCCAAGTCTGAATGAGCAGTCATGATAATGACCGGCACATCCGGCTTTAACTCATGAACCGCTTTCAGTAATTCCAGACCATTCATGCCCGGCATTCGGACATCACTGATCAATACTTCCGGTTCGCTGTGCTCCAATGCAGCCAGTACTTTTTCTGGTGCATCAAACGATTGTGTTTCGATGCCTTCTGAATTCAGGGCCCGCTCCAGAACCCACCGTATCGCCTGGTCATCATCCACGATCCAGACTTTAGAATTCAAACTCATACTTCACTCCTGTGATGTTTCCATCGAAAGCGGCCCATTAGAAAGGGGCAAATAGACATGGAATATGGTTTCGCCGGACTTGCTTTCACACTCAACCAGTCCCTGATGTAAGCTGATTATCGACTGAGCCATCGGTAACCCAAGCCCGGTTCCGTCGGCACGACCACTGATCATGGGGTAGAAGATGTTCTCAATCAGCTCTGGTGGAATGCCTGGCCCGTTATCAATAATGGATAAGTGGCAAACCAGCCGCCGTCGCTGGGTACCAATAGTAAACTGTCGTGCAATACGGGTACGAAGGGTAATCAAACCCTCAGAACGGGGCATGGCCTGATCAATAGCCTGCATGGCATTACGCACCAGATTCAGAATAGCCTGAATCATGCGCTCAAAATCCCCCGGAATATCAGGAATGCTTGGGTCGTAATCCCGTTTGAGCCTGAGCTCTCCACCGGTTTCTGCATTGATCAGCTGCATGACTCTTTCAAGCACTTCATGAATATTCAGGGCTTCCATCTTCGGTGGCTGAAGTGGGCCCAGCATTTGATCCACCAGATCCCGCAGTCGATCAGCCTCCTGAATAATAATCTCAGTGAATTCTTTCAGACCTTTATCGTCCAGTTCTCTGGCCAAAAGCTGGGCTGCTCCACGAATGCCTCCCAGGGGGTTTTTTACTTCATGCGCCAGACCACGCACCAGAATTCTGGAGGTTTCCTGCTTGGCTATTAACGACTCTTCACGTGTAATTTTCTGAACCCGGTCACGTGGATTAATCTCCAGCAATAGCTTTGCATCACCACAGTCGATAGGAGAGATGCTGTAATCCACATTAACCATCTCACCATTGATGGGAAAGTCTGTCTCTCGTCGGGTAAATTGCTGATACTGACTCAAACTTCGATCAAGGTCGGTCCTTAAGAGCTCCTCACTGATTAAAGAGACAATTGACAGATTCATGATCCGTTTCAAACTGGTATCCAGCAATGTTTCTGCCGCTGGGTTCAGAGTCAGTACGCTGAAATCCTGATCGAGTACGATGATGGCCGTATTTAGGTTATCCAGAATTATGTTTTGCATCGTTCCTGCTTCAGGGACTATCTCAACTAAAGAGTCGGGCATAAGCGGTATCATGGTCAGTGTTTGTTATTTTTGTGCATTCTGAATGAACGTTGGCATTGGCTATCGTCGATGCAAAAATCAAACCACCCTTTACGGGAAGTGAAGATAGTGTGAGTAACTAGGCTGTTCAGCCTCTATTGGCATTCCTTCAGGCTTCTTGGAGAACAGCATTACCCTCTACCATATAGTGCTCTTTAAAAATCAACAGGCTGTAACGCACCATAATAGTGCCAACAGGAAATCAGAGCATCCATTTTATCGTTCAATCAGAAACTGGCGAAAAACAGTTGTTCGCGAGAGAGCAAAAACATCAGCAATATCAACCAGTGACCGCGCCCTATTTTGGTGCAACCACTGAATAAAAAGAATGGCCATTTCGGGGGTGTTCTTAATTAGCCTGAAAACCGGGTAAGATGCCCTTCAGGGTTAAGGTGGGTTGATAGAAACAGCAGGTCGGTAAACAGTACGATGTACGTGAACCGTACTACTTGAAGACTGAACGACTTTTCTTCGGTTATCGACGATTTCTACCGTCAGAGTATGGGTTCCACGATCCACATTAGTCAGGTCGAAGCTGAGCTTTCGTTTTGACTCCCCAACCATATCACCATCCAGTAAAAGGCGAACTCTGTGGCCTGCGAGAATCCTTGGTTCGGTCATCACTTTTACTGTGAAGTTACCCTGATCTCTTACTGTGGAGTCATTCGCAGGCTCAATAATTTCGAGGCGGGAATACAGATTCTTACTTTCGCCTTCCTCTCCCTGCAGAGAAGAACCTGATCTTCCGGCGGGAATTGGAGACATCGGGGTGATCGGACGGAGTTGAACTTCTTCACTGGGCTCATCAACCGGACGAGTATCCGTAAAGATGACATTCCCATCTTTATCTACCGTTTTGTAGATGGCTGCCAAAGCCAGATCGGTAACAACTAAAGGCAGAATAACCACCAGGAAAGACTGAACCATTGCCTTTTTTATATTCATGCGCCTCTTGCTCCGGACAAAATCTTATACAGGCTTATATCGCATTTATTTGTTGTTAGCTTAATGGCAGTGAACCGTATTGAACAGGGAAAGAAGCTACTGGCAATTGCTCCTCTGTAACCGCTCCTGCATTACTCTAACTCCTGCATCCATACAGTCGTGCATTGCCGGCATATAGCCCATCCCTGAACATATACTGGCAATTGCTCCTCGGTAACCGCTCCTGCGTTACTCTATCTCCTGCATCCATGCAGTCGTGCATTGCCAGCATACAGCCCATCCATGGGCATAAAAAAGCCAGAGTAAAAACTCTGGCTCGGGGATTACATCAAAACTGCATTTTCTGAAATATCTTATACCGACATTTTAGACTGAGTAGTACAGGTCAAACTCTACAGGGTGAGTGGTCTGGCTGACAGCGATACACTCTTCCTTCTTAAGTTCAATGTAAGCATCGATCATGTCGTCAGTGAATACACCACCGGCAGTCAGGAACTCGCGATCAGTATCCAGAGCAGCCAGGGCTTCTTCGAAGCTTTCGGAAACGGTTGGAATTTCAGCCGCTTCTTCTGGTGGCAGGTCGTAAAGATCCTTATCAGCAGCATCACCAGGATGGATCTTGTTCTTGATACCGTCCAGGCCCGCCATCATCAGTGCAGCAAAGGCCAGGTATGGGTTAGCTGTTGGGTCAGGGAAGCGTACTTCGACACGACGAGCCTTAGGGCTGTTCACATAAGGAATACGGATGGAAGCAGAACGGTTACGGGCAGAGTATGCCAGCATAACAGGTGCTTCAAAGCCTGGAATCAAACGCTTGTAGGAGTTAGTCGAAGCATTGGCAAAAGCATTGATCGCCTTGGCATGCTTGATCACACCACCAATGTAGTAAAGTGCTTCTTCAGACAGTCCAGCATACCCATCACCAGCGAACAGGTTTTCACCATTCTTGGACAGAGACATATGCACGTGCATGCCTGAACCATTGTCACCTACCAGAGGCTTAGGCATAAAGGTTGCCGTCTTGCCATAGGCATGGGCAACGTTATGAACCGCATATTTCAGAACCTGAACTTCGTCAGCTTTCTTCACCAGCGTGTTAAATTTAACACCGATTTCACACTGCCCAGCAGTGCCTACTTCATGGTGATGTACTTCAACTTCCAGACCCTGCGCTTCCATGGCATCACACATGGCAGCACGAAGATCGTGCAGAGAGTCTACTGGAGGAACCGGGAAGTAACCGCCTTTAACCTTTGGACGGTGACCGGTGTTGCCACCTTCAAACTTGGCATTGGAAGACCAGGCCGCTTCTTCAGAGTTCACTTCGTAAGAAGCGCCAGAAATATTAACACTCCACTTAACGTCATCAAAGACAAAGAACTCTGGCTCAGGACCAAAGAAAGCAGTGTCAGCAATACCGGTGGACTTAAGGTACTCTTCAGCACGTTTGGCAACAGAACGTGGATCACGCTCGTAACCCTGCATGGTAGAAGGCTCTACGATGTCACAACGAATATTGAGGGTAGATGCTTCAGTAAATGGATCGATGGTAGACGTGCTGTCGTCTGGCATCAGAATCATGTCGGATTCGTTAATACCTTTCCAGCCAGCGATGGAGGAACCGTCAAACATCTTGCCAACTTCGAAGAATTCTTCATCCAGTTCGCTGACAGGAATTGATACATGCTGCTCTTTACCTTTAGTGTCGGTAAAACGCATATCAACCCACTTAACATCATGTTCCTTAATCAGGCTAAGAGTCTTCGACATTTATTATTTCCTCCAGAGGACAAACACCGCGCTGGCAACCAGGCTCTGTTGACATAAGTTGTCTGGATCAGGCGGTTTACTGATCAATCTCTTTGCTTTCAGGTCTCATCAACGAGCAGCAGCTAAAGAAATACGCTTGCTGGAGCTATAGCAATTGCTATGCCACATTGTGCAATCCCGTCAGACGCATGGACAAAATTAGTGCTTTTTGGATAAAAGAATCTAAACAGGGCAAAAACGATCAAAAAAAGACCAAAAAACAATAAGATATCAGCCCCGTCAGCAAAATTATTGTTCACCCGATTAGTCTTCAAACCATTCGAAGCACTATTCACTTTCAGACTTACGCACCCGTAAAAGGCATGGCGCGATCAGGCCCGAAAGAGAAATACCCAATACAGTGCAAGAAGCAATTAAATCGCACCAAATCAGTGCATAAATTTTTCCAGGCACCATCTAACAAAATAACGGCAAACAGTGTACCGCCTTTGAAAAAGGATTTGCAGTTTTACTTACTTACCTAGAGGTATACACCAACAACACCATGCACTGACTCTTCCCCTAACTCTCTCCACGTACGTAATCAACCACCCCCTTCCAATACTGGAAGGGTGTCCAGAGAGCACGGTTCTTCGGTATAATGGAAGATTATGAATTGTTAAGATATTCACCTCACCTGCTCGGACTCTCCGCCCACAAGGTCTCCAAATTCCATGAAGTTCATCATCAAACTGTTTCCGGAAATCACCATTAAAAGTGCTCCGGTTCGCAAACGCTTTATTAAAATGCTGCGACGAAATATTCGCACCATTCTCAAACGCGTGGATGAGAATATTGATGTCTCAGGTGTATGGGATCACGTTGAAGTCACGACCGGCAGCAATGATGAGATACTGGTTGCAGAAGTGAGTGATCTGTTAAGCCACATTCCGGGGATTGCCTATTGGCTACAGGTTGCTGAACACAAGCTGATCAGCCTGGATGATATTCTGGAAAAAGCGGTGGAAGCCCATTCAGAAGCGCTGGCAGGTAAAACATTCTGCGTCCGTTGTAACCGAGCCGGCAAGCACGAGTTCCAATCAATTGAAGTGGAGCGCTTTGTTGGAGGCGGCCTTAATCAGCAGACAGAAGCCAGCGGGGTTAGCCTGAAAAACCCTGATGTTACCGTCCGTATTGATATCAAGAATGATCGATACTTTATGACCCAAAAGCGGGGAGAAGGCTTGGGAGGCTATCCACTGGGGTCTCAGGAACCGGTTCTGTCTCTGATTTCCGGTGGTTTTGACTCTACCGTTTCCAGTTTCCTAACGATGAAACGAGGTATTCGTACCCATTTCTGTTTCTTCAACCTGGGTGGACATGCTCATGAACTGGCTGTAAAAGAAGTCGCTTTCTACCTGTGGAACCGGTTCGGTGCTTCCCATCGAGTAAAATTTGTTACGGTCCCCTTTGAAGGCGTTGTAGAAGAAATTCTGACCAAGGTGGATAACTCTCAGATGGGGGTTATTCTGAAGCGGATGATGCTCAGGGCTGCTACCAAGGTGGCAGATGAAATGGAAATGGCCGCGCTGGTCACCGGTGAAGCCATTGGGCAGGTTTCCAGTCAGACCCTGCCCAACCTGGCAGTTATTGACTCTGTCACTGATGCACTGGTGCTGCGCCCTCTGATCACCATGGATAAACAGGCAATTGTTGATCTTTCCATAAAAATTGGCACGGAAGAGTTCGTCCGTAACATTCCGGAATACTGTGCGGTTATCTCCAAAAACCCGACAACCCGGGCCAAAGAAGAGAGAGTTGCTGCAGAAGAAGCTCGATTCAACTTTGAAGTGCTGGAAGAGGCCATTAGCAGCCGGAGAATGGTCTCTATCCACGACATCATTGCGGATGATCTGACTCGGGAAGAAATAGAGGTGGTCAGTGAGGTTCATCAGGGGGAAGTGATTGTCGATATTCGTCACCCAACCGAGGAAGAAATCAAACCTTTCTCCATGCCAGGGCGTGAAGTAATGACAATCCCATTCTATCAGTTACGGACTCGTTTTCCTGAGCTGGACAAGAGTTGCCACTACCTGCTCTACTGCGAAAAAGGGGTAATGAGTCAGCTGCATGCCATGCATCTTCGGGAAGAAGGGCATGAAAATGTCGGAGTATTCAACCCGAAACCAAAGCAGTAATTTTTTCACCACAAAGGCACTGAGACACAAAGCTTTCTCAACCAAAATTTGTCTTTGTGCCTTTGCGGTTCATAAAAGGAGTAAACACGGATGAAACTTGCCCTGATAGCTGCAGTGGCAGATAACAACGCGATCGGCATCAACAATAAAATGCCCTGGTATCTGCCCGGAGACCTTCGCTACTTCAAGGCAGTTACCATGGGTAAGCCCATTATTATGGGCCGCAAGACCTTTGACTCGCTGAAAAAACCGCTACCGGGAAGAACTAATATCGTCATTACCCGGGATAAAGACTGGCATCATGATGGTGTAAAAGTTGTACACTGTCTGGCTGACGCCATTGCCCTGGCTGAAGATATAGCCCTGATCAACGGTAATGAAGAAGTCATGGTGATTGGTGGCGAACAGATCTATCGTCTGGCCATTGAACAAGCCGACCGGCTCTACCTGACCCGGGTTTACCAAAGTTTTGACGGTGATGCCTTTTTCCCGGAAATCGCACAACAACAGTGGCGGGAAACCTCACGGGAAGACATTCAACCTGAACATGACCAGCCGCTGACTTACAGCTATCTGGTGCTCGATAGAGCCTGACTGTCATTTGCCTGATACTGCTCCCTGCCTGAGGAGCAGTCGCTTGTCCTGCCATGCCCCCCATCACAGGGAAGGTCCTACTCCACGTCCAAATGTGAAAAGTTGATTGTCTATAGTTAATTGAGAAGATATTCAGAAAGACTGCATTCTGCCAACCATATGTATTGGTAGCCAATGCATTATTTTCATTAATAATTTATTAAGCCAATACAATTTTTTGTATAAGGGTTGCCTTAGGGAATGAGGAATGCCCCGCATACTACCACCAGACCAGATCTCTCTGCACGGGGCAGGATACCCATTATCTGATCCTGACACAGATAAACACGCTACCGGCATCCTGAAAAATAAGGCTGTAATGTCCACCATTCAGGAAGTTGATCGTATTGAGTCAAAACACTGGCACAATAGGTTAATCACTTTTTGTAAAAATAAAATAAAACGACTCATTCACCCCCCTGCATCCATAAAAATCAGTGTACTGGTCGACGACCTCACTAAACACTGCCCAAAAGCCCCGCAAAAAGTACTTTCTGCATTAAAACTCCATACTGGTCGAGGCATCAAACTGCATCAGTCACAAGATGGTAAATTGGCTTTTACTGATGGAAAAGTTGCTATCAGTACGAAAACAATGGGGGCAGTGGTCAAATCCATAAAACAAAGTGGTGTAGAAACCGCTTATGAGTATTTGCGGAAAGGAAAAAAACTGCCTGAAGGCTACCTGCAACAAATAATTCTGCCACATATTCATGAGACAGTTCGTCATGCAATACAGTATGAAAAAACCTCTCAATTACCCGTAATACAGCAACAACTTCAGGGGCGACAACAATATCGGAAAAATCCTGAAGCATATATCAAAGAGTTATTTAAAAAAGTAGGAATAGAAGATGAAAGCTCATTCAACTTTGAGCGAATGCTTGAGCTTAAGAAAGAATTGAGGAACAACATCGCTCTATCTATTGAGGAGCAAGAGTCAGCCGTTCATGAAAAGGCCCAGAACCCAAATAATGCAACAGCCAACCATCGTTTACCTGAGCCGAAAAAGACAGGTCATTTTATAGAAAAAGATGACCGTAAACACATTCAAAAGCTTGCATCAGGAGAGCGCTTTTTCTCGAAGATACACCTTAAAGACATAGGAAACAGGATCAAGCGAACATTATTACGCAATAAAAGAAACCAGATCATCATTTTCTTTGGCCTTATTGCAGGAGCCATTCTCTCTGCGATTTTTCCGCCTGCAGGCCTGGCTATAGGTATTGCAGTTGCTGTTGGCCTGGCAACTGATATTGGCTATCTCACTTTCTGGTCTACCGGTACTGCGCTATGGCGTAGAGTTCGACTCATAAGAGGACTGAAACAGATAAAAAAATACGCGGATGTTGACTATACCAAATTTGATACAGAGGATATTAAAGAGGGAGATTCGGAAGAGGTCAAAGCCCATAAAAAAAGAATGAGAGCACTGGCCGACAAAAAAAGAAAAGATCTGGCACAAAAACTTCTCTACCGCTGTAAACATAAAACCTTTACCCAGATATACAATGCTTATGCTGAACTTGAGAAACAAGCAGAAAAGCTCAGAAAAATGGCTGAAGCTGACCAAAAGACACTTGCTGACTCTATTGCTTTTGAGAAAGAAAAGTCACTATACCGGGAACGAAGAAAAAAACTTAAATCAAACTTATTTTTCTTTGACAAACTCATTGAGAATGTAGTCATTAGCAGAGCCATTCTTGAAAACCGACATATAAAAGACCTGGAAGCACTCTGGAATGAAAAATTTGAAAAAATGAACCCTATAACAAGACAGGCTTTATTCAAGAAAATATCAAGAAACAAAAAATTAATTATTCATTCCCAGCAGATAAAAACAAGGGATGGAGAGTGGATGCATCATATCATCCCAAACTGGATGAATCAGAATAGGAAAACAGAAGACCAATCAACGGGTGATCAGTCAGCAATAGAAAAAACAAAGCTATCTACCGCATTTAAATCTGCAGGTGTTATGAAAGAGATGGCACAGGCATTTTTCTTTAAGCAGATAAAGAAAACGATTTTCGGCAATCTGGTTAATCTTTTTCAAACTGCCGCCAGAAGTGCTCGTACTACTGTTCATGTAACACCTGTTGCACCAAAGGTCACACTGGATAGCGGCCTGTGCTTCATAGTTTTCTTTTTAGCAGAAATTGCAGCAGACCATAAAAACACAAAAATTAATGAAAAAAGAATGGAAAAAATTGTAAATAAAGACCCCGGATATACAAGGCAGTTGTTTGGTAAACGACTAAGAACAGGCCGTGAAGAAATAGGAACACTGCGATCACTGGCAAAAGAGCAAGTTGAGCCGATGGTTGATCATATGTTCGAATCCATAAAATCAATGGAAAAAATAGGTGCTATTCTCGAAGATACAAAAAAACAAAGCAAAATACGTGGAAAAGGGCAATTTGGAACAATGAGCGATGAAGAGGCTGCAATTCTTATACTAAAACATGCGGCCTGGCAGCAGCTACTTGATAAAGAAATTAATGGTGCATTCAGCAATTTTCACAAAATTATTCAGGAAAAAGCTTCCGACAGGAATAATGATGTTGCTAAAACTCTGATTGCCAAAAGCAAATATACAGTCTCAGAACTGTCCGACTCACAGTCTCAAAAACATATACCGAATACAGTTCAACTGAGAGGAGTCAGCAACCAGCAGCAAGCCAGAGATTCATTTCAGCAACTTCAATCAGAGATTTTTTTACGAAACATCAGAGACAGAGCATCTGGTCAATTGATTAGCAAATTCCGCAAAGGAGAAATATCTGATGCCAGGGCTCTTCAGGAAATCGGAGCACTCAACAATTTAGATGAGTTACTTGCCTTGCAATTCTGGATCGACACGGCCCTCAAGGAAGGCAGTTATCAGCAGAACGAAGACACTCTTAAAAAGTTTTACCGGTTTATCAATTATATTATTACTAATAAATACAACAACCCCACACACCCTCAGCATCAGACTGGAAGTCAGAGACCTATTGATCCACTCTAAGCCCTGTTAACGTAGCCTCACCTTATCACCCCCCTCCACTCTACTTAAAGGTTACTCATCCACTGTCTTTTTCACACACTTATCATCACCCCCCCCTGTCAAACCAATTATGAAAAAGTGAGCAATTCGGAAAACAACAATACGAACCGGTAGTTATACCAACTTATAATCAACCGAACATCTATAGGAGAACTCTGCCTTATGCTTATACGTCGACTGTTCGGTGCACTGTTGATATCTTCTCTGGCTATGCCAGTAATCGCTGACAACACCCTGCTATTACCCGAAAAAACAAAGCTGCTGGTTCTTGATGGCAAGGATGCAGATAAGCTGAACGGTAAGAAAGACATTTCTCTCAGCAATGGTCGCCACCAATTGGTCTTTCAGCTTAAAACACTGGTGAGAGAAGGTGGTGACAGTAAGATGTTCTCATCAAGTCCTTACATCATGACGTTTGACCTTACTGGAGATCAGACGTTCACTATTAATTCTCCGAAGCTGAAAACAGCCCGAGATACTGACAAACTGTCACGATCTCCTGAAACACAGTTCTCAATTACTAACCAAAAAGGTCAGAGTGTTCCCTTTGAGTTTAGTGTCCTCAATAAATCGGGTCTTTTAATCGGAGTAGATACCGTTGAGGATATCCAGAAGTTTAACCTGTCTGAAAATCCCGCCGCGGTCAGGGAAATGGCAGGCACTGTTTATATTGCAACCCCACAGGGCATTTCCTACCAGGTTGCTCAACAGCCTCAGCCTTCTGTTATGACAGCACCTGCAATTGCTCAACCAATGAGTGAAAGCATGCTTCAGTACTGGTACAACCAGGCAGATGCGCCAACCAGGGAACGTTTCCTCAAGTGGGTTAGTGCCAGTAAATCTGGTACAAAAGAGTAACAGAGCCTAGGGGGTGTTACCAACTGGCCATCCAACCAGTTGGTCATACAAGCATTCAGGCAAGGCGAACGGCGCAGGACATGGTAGTTCCCTGTTCAAGACGTTCAACACGGCATGAGTGCTTGTATGACCAACCCGAAGGGCCACCCATTATTTGCACCATACCGTGTTGCTCACTGCTCATGTGGAACAACCACACTACGCAGCTCGCGCCTAGCCTGGTGCAAATAATGGGTGGCTGGTTGTATGTCCAGTTGGTAACACCCCCTAAGCTATTCTGGTTAGATAACCGGCATTTGTGAAAGGACTCACGCTGCCTAGAGGGCGAGAAGAAGGAAGGATTCTGAGTATGAAGAAAAACTACGACTTAAAGAAAGTAAAGAAACAGGCGGTAATCGGCTGGATGATTGCCGCTTCAGGCTTTGCAGCTCAACTCACACTTGAGACTCTACTATGGCATGAAGATCGGCCGGATATGGCCAAATTTATTATTTTGATACCTTTTGTCTTAGGCGGCTTTATCTTCGCACATGCCATCTTCACCATATTTACGGGAAAAGAACAACATCCCCTACATCATAAAGGGGAGGACTGGAGTCAAACGTACCAGTCCAACATGCTCAAGCTCCGGAAGCAAATAAAGTTATTTGCTCTTATTCTGGTTACTGGTATCAGCCTCTTTGCCCTTTTCATTATTACCCATGAACCCATGTTTTCAGCGGGCTTTATCATTATATTTCTGGATATTATCTGGCTTTCCTACTGCTATCAAAAATTGGCCCGTTGCCCAGCATGCCAGTACATGCCAATGGAGAAATCGGGTTCTCAATATCGCGTTACCCTTGACCTGAGTCAGTGTCCTCACTGTGGCGCAACATTAAGTGACAAATAGTATTAGCTTATTTTTTTCATAAGTACCTTTGACTGTCTCTTGGGATTATATTTTGCCCTGAGTTCTTCTGGTAAGTCATCATAAGCAACTTCAGCAAACTCTCGCTCAATAAACCAGTGCGCAGTCTGCGTTGTCATAACGTAGACTTCGTTCATCCCTTTTTCTTTTGCAAGCTCTTCAATATGCGCGAGCAAGCGATCTCCGCGCTGAGCCTGACGATATTCAGGGTGAACCACAACACAGGCCAGTTCTGCCCTGCTTACCCCGTTTTCACAATAAGGATGAAGCGCGGCACAGCCAATGATCATACCATCCAGTAAGACAACGCTGAACAGCCGTATTTCTCGCTCCAGCTCCTTTCTGGAACGACGACGAAGGATACCTTTTTCTTCAAAAGGGCGGATGAGCTCAAGAATCCCACCAACATCTTCAATGGTGGCACCACGAACCTCTTCATAGTGATCTCTGGAAATCAACGTTCCGGCACCGTCGCGGGTAAACAGCTCCATGAGCAGTGAGCCATCATCCTGATAACTGATAATCTGTGCGCGCTCGATACCTTCTGAACAAGCCTTAACAGCTGACGAAAGAAGCCTTCTGGATTCACCAACCTGCGACTCAAGCTCCTTACTGCCTTCATGGGGAGAGATTCGGTTGATCAAATTTCCCTGATGATCAAAAACTCCCTGCTGCGCACCATAAAGTATCAACTTTTCAGCTCCCAGACTTATTGCGGTTCTGGTTGCCACTTCCTCTACTTCAATATTGAAAATCTCACCGGTTGGCGAAAGGCCAAGACATGAGAGCAATACCACATAGCCACTGTCCAACAGATGATCAATGGCCTGACTGTCCACTTTTCGGACTTCTCCAGTGTGCTGGAAATCAATACCATCAAGAACGCCCAAAGGCTTGGCTGTCACAAAGTTACCACTGACAACACGAATTCTGGCGCCATGCATCGGTGAGTTTACCAGTCCTACTGAGAGCCTTGACTCAATCAATGCCCTCATATTCCCTACCGCATCTTTAACACACTCAAGGCTCTGCCTATCAGTAATTCTTCGCTCATTATGGAGAGCGCCTTTATGAGCACTTTTATGAAGCGCTGTTTTAATGCCTCGCTCGCGTAAACGTTCATCAATCTGGGGGCGAGCACCGTGCACAAGTACCAGTCGGACACCAAGACTGCTCATCAAGGCAATATCACTGATGATATTGCTCAGATTTGGGTGTGCCAGTGTTTCACCACTGAGCATGATCACAAAGGTCTTACCCCTGTGAGCATGAATATAGGGTGATGACTGACGGAAAAACTTTACATACTTTTCAGAGCTGTCTGCTGAATTATCATTTTTGTTCACGCAAGCCACACTTTTTCTCAATTTTAAGTAGCCTTTAAGCTGAGTTGATATTCAGACCCAAACCATACAAAAACCAGTTCCAAAACCCGGTTTCATGATAAGCAGTACTGCCTGATCAAAGACTTCAAGATACCAATCATTGGATTAATCCGGTCATGAGACAGATACTCATCCGGCTGATGGGCCTGATCAATATCACCCGGCCCCAGTACCACCGTATCCATACCCAGTCGGCTAAAGAACGGTGCCTCTGTACCAAATGCAACACTTTCTGCCTGGTGTCCCGTCAGCTTCTCACAGGCAGCGACCAACTCCGAGTTCTCCTGACTGGAAAAAGCCTCAATAGCTGGCGTGATAGACTCAAGGGAAATCGCAACCTGATCCGCTTCAGCAATAGGTTTTAGCCTCTGCCGAATCTGCTGGCGCAATTGCTCACTGTCCATTCCCGGCAACAGTCGAATATCAAAGTCCAGCTGACACTGCCCACAGATCCGATTAGGATTGTCCCCACCATGAATACATCCCAGGTTCAATGTAGGAACTGGAATAGTAAACCCATGGTTCTGATAGCGTTCTGCCAACTCTGCACGGAACTGCATCAAATCAGTAATCACCTTGTGAGCCGTTTCCATGGCATTCCGCCCAAGTGACGGATTACTTGAATGGCCAGATTGCCCCAGAATCTGGATACGTTCCATCATGATGCCTTTGTGCATATGAATAGGCCGCATTCCGGTAGGTTCTCCAACCACGGCATATCGCGCTTTTGGCTGCCCAAGCTCTGCCAGTGCCCGGGCACCGTTCATAGACGACTCTTCATCCGCGGTAGCCAGAATGATCAGCGGTGCTTTCAATGGTGCTTGTAAAAACTCTCGAACGGCTTCCATAACCAGGGCAAAGAAGCCTTTCATGTCACAGACGCCAAGACCATAAAATCGATTGTTGCGCTCTTCCAGGGCAAAAGGAGAGCTTTTCCAGAGGCTTTCATCATAAGGCACAGTATCTGTGTGGCCAGCAAACACCAACCCTCCCGGACCACTTCCCAGTGTCGCTATCAGGTTTGCTTTGTGAGGGGCATGAGGCAGGGGTTGAATCTCACACTGGAACCCCATTACCTCAAACCAGGCTGCCAACTCATTGATAACTGGCAGGTTGCTCATATCCAGATCAGGAAGAGTTGAGCTGACAGAAGGTATTTCTATCAATCTTGAAAGTGCGTGCTGAAATGTTGGCTGACTCATAGCCCTGATTATCACCTTCTGGTAGAGGAGGGAGTATTACGAGAATAGACTCCTGATGATGATAAACAGGGCCAGCCCAAGAAACCAAGTCTATTTAGCCAAAAATTAACTTGAGACAGTGAAAGAAGACAATTGCCAGAAGAGCTCCAGCAGGCAGGGTAATAAGCCAGGACATGAAAATAGTGCTGATAACTCGAAGATTAAGGGCTCCAATACCCCTGGCAAGCCCAACACCAAGCACGGCACCAACCAGCGTATGGGTCGTAGAAATAGGTAACCCGGTACCCGATGCCATCACGACCGTAGACGCGGCAGCCAGTTCTGCAGCAAAGCCTCTGCTGGGCGTAAGCTCGGTGATATGGGAACCAATCGTCGCCATAACCTTGTAGCCCCAGGTTGCAAGCCCTACGACAATACCAACAGCACCAAGTAACAGAACCCAGGCAGGAACTGTTGATTTTCCAACAATCTCACCACCGCTGTGAACAACGCTGACCACAGCAGCCAGTGGCCCAACAGCATTGGCAACATCATTCGAGCCATGGGCAAAAGCCATGGAACAGGCAGTAAAGATCATCATCACCCCAAAAACCTTCTCCACACTGGAGAAGTGGAATGATTTATCCGCCTGAACATCTTCCTTGATTTTTGAAAGAGCCATCTGGCCAATGAACATGATCAATAAGCCAATAACAAGGGAAAGTACCAGACTCTCAGTGAAGTCCAATGGCATCCCGATGTGTTTAAGGCCTTTGATGAGCGTTACCATCGACATCATGAAACCAACAAGGAACATGTAGAGAGGCATATAACGCTTGGCATTCCTGAATGGGTTTTCTGTATCCAAAATAAGCTTCTGGACGCTTACAAAGATCAGAAATGCAAAAAGGCCAGACATTAATGGCGACACCACCCAACTGGCCACAATGGTTGCGACCTTTCCCCAGCTGACAGCATCAGGAGAAATACCGACTGCGGCAAAACCAACGATGGCACCAACAATAGAGTGTGTCGTGGAAACTGGCCAGCCATAGTGAGTGGCCACCAGCAACCAGGTTCCTGCAGCCAGCAAGGAGGCAAGCATACCGTAAACAAGAAGGTTAGGGTTCTCCACCAGAAGGGGCATGGAGGGATCAATGATCCCTTTTCGAATGGTTTCGGTAACAGATCCCCCCGCAAGGTAGGCACCGGTGAATTCGAGAAGAATAGCGATCAAAATCGCCTGCTTAACGGTAAGGGCACCCGACCCAACGGATGTACCCATGGCATTGGCAACATCGTTGGCACCGACTCCCCAGGCCATAAAGAATCCAAACAGGCAGGCCAGAATCAAAAAAACTGTGCCATATTCAGCGATAATACTCATCAGTCTGCTTCCGGTTCAGTTAACGGGCCAGCAACAATTGGAGATGACTACCAACACGGGAAGCTCGATCCGCCAGATCACCCACCCAGTCAATGATTTTGTAAAGAAACATGACTTCAACCGGTGGTAACTTTTGCTCAAGGCCAAATAACATGCGACGTATCTTCACCTGATCTTTGTCCGTCTCACTCTCAATGTTATCCAACTCTTCCACCATTTTTACCACCAGATCAACTTCACGGCCCTGAAAGCCCGTTTCCAGAAGCTCATCCAGCTCATGAATGGCTTTTAATGCCTGTGCCGATGAGGCAATTGACCGGCGCACGTAAGTAATGAAAGCTTCATGCATAGACTCAGGAATAACCATCTTGCGCCCAACCATAAGCCCGGCAATATCCTTCGCCCGGTTAGCCACTTTATCCTGAACCGTCACAATCTCCAGCAGGTCGGTCCGGGGAACTGGAAGAAACAGACTCTTGGGCAGAGAAAGACGAATACTGCGCTTGATCGCATCAGCATCATGTTCCAGTTTGATAATTTTCTGCTGCAGTTCATAGGCAGACTCCCAATCTTCGGCGAACACTGCCTGAAAAAAAGGGTCCAGCTCTGATGCACACTTGTGAACAGTGGTAATATGCTTCTGTATAGGTCCTATGGGTGAGCGACCAAAAACGCTCGCCAGTATGTTGCTGGTAGGCATTCTTCAAATCCATCCCGATTGAACGCCTGAGTATAGAATGTTGATCCAATTCCTGCACAAATGCACATAGCCATGACAAACAGAGCTCTACCTGCTTTAAGGCCTGACATCTTGATTTTTATATCATTTTTGCCCAATTTGTATCTTTTTCCAGCCAGTACTGACGGACAAGATAATGAGCCATGAAACTGAGCTAAAGCTCTCTCTGCCTGAACAACAGGTAGAGAATCTCAAACACCACCCATTCTGGCAGGAGTATGCGGGAAAGCCACCGGAAACCTTCCACCTTGGGAATACCTACTTTGACACTGCAGATCTGAGGCTCAATAAAGCCAAAGTTGCTCTTCGGATCCGTGAGCTTAACGGGCAATTTATCCAAACGCTTAAAACGAAAGGGGAAAGTATTAACGGCCTGACCCGACGAGGAGAGTGGGAGTGGCCACTGACTTCCCATAAACTCGATGGGCAGTTACTACTCCCTGTATGGCCTGAAGCACTTAAGGATGTGACCATCGGAGATCTGCACCCCCTATTCACCACAGACTTTTATCGAACCCGCTGGCTTCTGCAATGGCAAGAGCCCTGTGCAAAAGTCGAGGCGGCTCTTGATCGTGGGTCAGTAAGAGCAGGAGATCACTCAAGCCCTATTTGTGAGCTGGAGCTTGAGTTAATTGAAGGGGATGAATCAGCACTGGTGGCCATAGCTTCAGAATTACAGAACTTCTTTGAGCTAACCCCGTCTGACCAGAGCAAGGCTGAAAAAGGGTTCAAATTGATATCAGCTTAAAGCATTCAGCAGGGCGAACCATTGCAAAATAAAGAATATTTATGTCCGGAATGAGAGGGCAATCTACAATTTCAAAACCCTGGCCCTGTTTTTCTGGCTGAACACCAAGAACAGAGAATAGTTGCATAAGCTACTCTCCTTCATTGATTTTTGAATCTGCCCCTCCTGGTTAATGGGAATTTATTATGAAAATAATATTTATCCACGGCAATGGTGGCTGCACTGCCGACATGAACTGGTATGCCTCAGCTGATCAGCGCCTGCGGGAAAACGGCTTTAATGTGATAAGGGAAACACTACCTGATAATGACATCGCTCATGAAAACATTTGGATTCCCTATATACGAGATACTCTTGGGGCGGACCAGAACAGTATTTTGATTGGACACTCATCCGGGGCCATTGCCGCTTTACGCTATGCTGAAGAGTACCCTATAAAAGGCAGTACTCTGGTTAGCCCGTACCATACCCATCTGAACCTGGAAGATGAAAAAGCCGGGGGCTGGTTTGACCGTCCATGGAATTGGCGAAGGATCTCGGCAAACCAAGACTGGATTATTCAATTTTCTTCTGTTGATGATCCATGGATCCCTATAGAAGAAGCTCAGTACATCCACGCAAAGCTTGATACAGAGTACTTTGAGTTCACTGACCGCGGGCACTTTCTCCAAACTGATATTGATGACTTTCCCGAACTAATAACAGCTCTTATAGAAAAGTCAGTATAGGGTTATCAGGGGTTACCAACTGACCATCTAACCAGTTAATAACGCCCCCCTATTTAGGAGACAGACTACTGCCCTCCCCTGTAAACAAGCTCTCTTTTCCTGAAAGCATAAATCCATTTGTCCCACCGCCGAAAAACAAGAGAGAATAGATAGATTCCAATTCTGCAGCTTCCAACGGTATTCCAAGTGAGCAATGTGAAAGCAAGTGGCCTGCAACACAGGGAACAAATGCTGGATCTGGCAATGGTCGTTTCTGACCTGGTCAGAACTCTTCATCTCGATCAAGCAACTGCTGATGATATCCTTAGCAGCCCACGCACACCCGAGCAGGTTCGTTTACATCCTCTGGAATACCTCGCCAGCCTAGAGCTGAAAGACTTGAGTCGTAAAGGAAAAAAGCTGGACATTGAATATCTGTGCCAGTGGCTGGCAGGCCTTGCTGAGCAGAGTTATTTTCACATCGACCCATTGAAAATTGATGTTACAGCCATCACGCCAATCATGTCTCACGCCTATGCCATACGTCATGAGATTCTTGCTGTTGAAGTCACCAATTCCGAAATTGTTGTGGCTTCTGCGCAGCCATGGCATCGAGCTTGGGAAGACAATCTGCGTCATGTCAGCCGCAAAAATATCAGACGGGTCGTTGCCAACCCCACGGATATCCGTCGTTATACCATTGAGTTTTACCGTCTGGCCCAATCGGTGATGGGGGCCAGCTCTGACTCAGGCATCACTTCGGCCTCTCTCAATAACTTTGAGCAGATGCTTGAACTGGGGAATATGAAAGCCCCGGATGCCAACGATCAACACATCGTCAATATTGTTGACTGGCTGCTTCAATATGCCTTCGAGCAAAGAGCCAGCGATATTCATATTGAGCCCCGAAGAGAGCAGTGTAACCTCCGCTTCCGTATCGACGGGGTATTGCACTCGATCTACCAAATGCCCGCAAAGGTTGCCGCAGCGGTCACCAGCCGACTGAAGATTCTCGGTCGCATGAACGTTGCCGAGAAGCGCAAACCCCAGGATGGACGCCTTAAAACCCGCAACGCGGACGGTTATGAAATTGAGTTACGCTTATCCACTTTGCCTACCGCCTTTGGCGAAAAGTTGGTGATGCGTATTTTTGACCCTGAAGTTCTGGTGAAGTCATTCAGTGACCTTGGCTTTTCCAGGGAAGACGAAAGGCGCTGGAACGTAATGTCGACACAACCAAATGGTATTATTCTGGTCACTGGCCCAACCGGTTCCGGTAAAACAACAACACTCTATTCAACTCTTAGGCAGCTGGCCACCGATCAGGTGAATGTCTGCACCATCGAAGACCCAATTGAGATGGTTGAGCCCTCGTTCAACCAAATGCAGGTACAACACAATATAGATTTGACCTTTGCATCAGGCCTTCGTGCACTGTTAAGACAGGACCCTGACATTATCATGGTTGGTGAGATTCGTGACCTGGAAACAGCCGAGATGGCTATTCAAGCAGCACTCACCGGACACTTGGTAATCTCGACACTACACACCAATGATGCGCCCTCTGCCTTAACACGTTTGCTGGAACTTGGTGTTCCCCCTTATCTGATCAAAAACACCGTACTTGGCGTCATGGCACAACGCCTTGTCAGAACACTGTGCCCTAATTGCAAAGAAAAAACGCCACTGGATACCAGTGGCTGGAAAGCATTAACCAAACCCTGGTCAGCATCAGCACCTGCAGAAGTCTATCGACCTGTGGGCTGTCTGGATTGCCGAGAGACCGGATATCGTGGACGCGCAGGTCTGTATGAGATTTTAACCATGAGTGATCAGGTCAAAGGCCTGATTAATGAAAGTCCTGATATTTCGCTGCTCAGCCGACAATGTATCAAGGAAGGAATGTATAGCCTCAGACTTTCGGGAGCACAGAAAGTTGCCAATGGAACGACAACAATAGAAGAGGTTATGCGGGTAACTCCTGAGTGAGCACTACTTGATAGCCTGAGTTCTCTTGGTTACTCTCAAGGAATGGATTACTAAATAATAACAAACCATAAAGCAGGGCTTTTGATGACATGAAGAAACAGGCCTTACTTATACTGCTTGCAACGTTACCCCTTTTTGTTGTTACGGACAGTGCTGCTGCGGACAGCAATAAGCCAACGACAACTGCCATGCTTTCTAATAAAGAAGGCATGAAAGTTATCGCCACCGAGGAGTCAGATTCATTTGCCAGGCAGATAACAGCGAATATTCCCAATCAAAATCGTAAGCAAATTCTGGAAAACTATATCAACAGCCTGCTGAAGGCCAACGCTATCTATAGCCTTGGCAATAGCAACAAAGAGCCCAGACTTATTTATCAGGTTCATGCCAGCCGGGAAGGTGTCATTATAGCCACCCGAAGCGAGCAGGATAAATACGGTGTGCAAATAGGAAACAAGGGCCTTCCTGTCTATGGCATTAACTATGAGCTTGAATCAGACTGCTCCTGGCAAGAGCAGCTCTGCTGGGTGTTTTACCCCTCACCCAGCCAGCAAAAAGAGCGATGGTTGGAAATATCCTATGCCCCCCATGCCATTGGCGAATTAATGGAAGGTGTCAGTTTACTGATAAGAAGCCTTCAGAAATAATACTTATAACTTATTGTTTTTTATCCTTTCCTGTTAACTCAAAAAAGCCTTCACGTCCTGTCCATAACGAAAAACGAACTATTAAACATCAGCATTGTCAAATAGTACAACTTTGACTAACTCCATCATCCACCGAATAATAATTTATCAAGGACGGGCACAATGGCTCCACAAGTACTTCCCACGCCTCAAACAGTCGGAGCCTATTCTCAGAGCCTACCTGTAACTCAGGATAGTGATGGTACTGTAGCTAAAGTTCCCTGGTATAAGACACGTACTTGCAAAGTTATTATGGTCGGATTGGGCATTCTTGCTGCCGCTGGTGCAGTTGCGGCCTTCCTGGCCAGCTCCTTTGTTGCTGCAGGTGTTCTGGGAGCCGCAGGGCTGGTTTGTCTGGGCATTCCTCTTTATCAAACCCTCTTTGCACCTAAACCTCTTACACAACGTACCGTTTCTCCTGCGCCTCAGAAGCCAGTGTATATTGCACCTCAACCACTGGTGCAGCCTCAACCACTGGTGCAGCCTCAACCACTGGTGCAGCCTCAACCACTAGTGCAGCCGCAACCGGCCCAGCCCTCATACTATCCAGTGCCCACTGTCACGACAGTTCAACCATCCGTTAGAACATTGACAAATTACAACGGGCATACACTAAAGCATTATGACCTGACCAAAGGTGGTGATGATCAGCTTCTGCAAAATATTCAGCCTTGCAGGCCGCTCCATAACCCAGTGAGACCAGTCATACAGCAACACCCTGATGGTGCTGCTGGAGTGGCAAGGGGGTACTTGCAAAATCATCCACAGGCTTTGATTGCAATGGGGATTGCGGGAAATTCAGGAAAGCCTGGTGGAGGACTGCAAGATGCACACTACCAATTTAATCCGTCGCAAGTAAACCCAAAAGCAAAGGGGCAGGAAGAAGGGTTATTTTCAGAGTGGCTTATTAATGAGTGTGGAAAAGGAAACTCTGCAGACCAACAGATCTTATTTGCAAATACCGTTCGGGGACAATGGGGTTTTACTTACGGACAGATTGGTAGAGTGACGAAACAAGGGCGTGACTACGTTCAAACCACCAACCCTGCCGATTATAAGGACGCTTGGCCATTATCTAATATTCCAATATATCCAAACCCAAATAATCCCAGAGCAGGAAACCCGAATAGCCCCAAGGTTGGTTATGTTGTTGTTGCAGGACCTAACACATGTGCAAATGCGAATGACACAACTGGCGAAGGCTCTATGGCCAATACGCTCAATGTAAAAGCACTAAACGACTACGCTTTTTTCAAGGAATGCGTTAAACAAACATTAGTTGCCCTCTTCATTGCTGCCAAAGCCGAGGGATATGATGTCATGCTTGTTCCACAAATCAGTTGTGGTATCTATGCAGGACCCTGGAGAGATGCCATGACCGGTACTTGGACAGATCCTACAACCGGCATGAAAAAGAGCAACTTCAGCCAAGGGGATTTCATGCGTGAAATCTTACCCAGCGTACTGAATGAGAAGGTTGGAAATCATGGCGTTACTATAGGCCACCTCTTTAACGAGGTAATAATTCCTACATTACCTCCAAAGGCTCCAAGAGGTAGGAGGGCTGGTCGTGCAGGAGGGCGCCACTAATTACTCTGTATAATGGCTTAAGAGAAGTGACTGCACTTTTCACTTCTTTTAACCTTCACATGTGACCATGAATAAAATACTGCAATATTCTTTACCTCGGGTTAAATGTTTTTATTTCCTGATCTATGTAAATAACCATTAGAATATTCTTTCTAATACAAATACCAACTTTAGTATTTTAGTCCATACCAATAATACCTTATCCTCTGCAATGCCTAGGGGTGTTCACAATTAGCTATGAGGACAGTTGATCACACAAGCACTCAGGCAATACCCAAAGGGCATAAAGGCAAACGGTGCAGGAGCCAAAGGGCCTAAAGGCATGGTGGTTCCATGTTCAAGTCGTTCAAAGCGGTATAAGTGATTGCGTGACCAACCCGAAGGGTTATCCATTATTTGCGTCATACCCCGTTGCTTAATGTGGAATAAACCAGACCGCGCAGCTCGCGCCTTTATGTCCTGTGGGTATTGACTGATGTAAATTATGGGTGGCTGGTCACATGCCTAATTGTGAACACCCCCTAGGCTTAACCTTTCCAGGCAGATCATTCCAACATAATCCAGTGATCAGGGAGCAACCCATGAACGTGCGCCGTTTCGCACAATCCGCTATTGCCATGGCAGTAGCTGGCATTATTAATCACTCAGCTATTGCACAAGAAGCCACCGATAAAGGACTTATATTATCTATTGGTGCAAGTTATAACGCACTGGATAGTTATCGGGAGCTGGATAACTCATTCGCCCAGAAAATAGGTGCAGGTTATCGACTGAACGATCGCTTCAGTATTGCCGGAATATACTCTCAGTACACCACTGATCATAAAAATGGCGGAGATGTTGATTTAAAAAGCTATCGTCTGGATACCTTTTATGATTTGACTCCATGGAATGGAGAGCTGACACCCTATCTGGTGGCCGGTATTGACGAGCTTCAGGAAAAGCCTGACGCTGGTGAAAAGCGGGACGATACCCGTATGAATGCAGGTGCAGGTGTCAGAAAAGCACTGACTCCTAACCTGTCACTGCAGGGTGATGTCAGGGTAGTGAGAAGCCTGGATTACAACCAGACCGAGAGCATGTTTAATGTTGCCCTCAACTGGACTTTTGGAAGTGTATCTCAAACGGCGCCCAAAGCCACTGAAGTTAATCCTGTGACTCGTGAGACGGTGGCTTCCATACAACCAGCTATTTCTGTCGACAGCGATCAGGACGGTATTCAGGATACAGTCGACCTTTGTCCGGGAACAATCACTGGAGCAGCTGTTGACCAAACAGGCTGCGTGCCAATGGAAGAGATCAATCTTCTGGTTACCTTCGATTTTGACTCAGATGCCATTAGCTCCAGTGCCATGTCGATGATCGGTAAGATGGGGGATTTCATGACTCGCTACCCTGATGTGAAAATTCGCATAAAAGGGCATACTGATAATCAGGGCCATGAAGATTACAACCAGGTACTGTCGACAAAAAGAGCCGATGCAGTTCGGGAGTCATTAATTGATCAATACAAGATTGATGGTGACCGGATTGAATCAATAGGTTTTGGAGAAATCGAACCTGTTACCAGTAATATGACAAAAGAAGGGCGACAGCAGAACCGTCGAGTAGTGGCAGAAGTGATCCCTGTAAAGTAGCCGCTCAACTGAAATAAATTTTCAGCCTGCTCGAGCTCAGGCAGGCTGAACTAATATTATTTTTCTGCCTTATCTCTCTCACCAAGGGAAAGAAGTAAAAATATCCAGGGAGCCCCGAGGGATAGCCAGAGACCAGCCATAGTGTTGACAATCAACAATACCCAGTAGTACTCAAGGCTCTTTGTTTCCGGAAACAAACTTCCTGTGAACTTAAGATAAAGAACCAGAACTCCAAGTCCAATTATACTTCGCAGGGCACGTTTCCAAAAACTCCCTTCACCGTTGTATTGTAATATCCTGAGAGAAATGACAGCCCCCCCTCCAAAGCCAAAGCTGATTGCAGCTAACCCTGTCATGATTGGCATCTCAAGCACCCACATATAGAGAAAACAGAGTCCTCCCATTATCATCCCACACCCGGCAAGCAAGCAGACTATGGATTGATTCTGCATCCAGGAAGCAGCTTTTTCGCCCCATGTAAAATATGCCCATAACAGCATGGCAGCTAATAACCACCCTCCAAGAATATCCCCGGGAAAATGAAGGCCAAAATACACTCTGGAGAAACCAATCAGCAGAGTAACTGATAGAGCTACAGTCCAAAACCAGCGTTTTGCGACACTGACTGCGAGCATAATCCATAACAGGGCTGAATTTTGGGAATGGCCACTTGGCATACCAAACCCCCACTCCCGATCAGACGTAATTCCAGGGTCAACATCAAATGGTCTGGGAAGAGCTAACATGTCTTTGAAGCTGATATTAATAAAAAATGACAACAGGAACATGACACTGACTCGCACCATAAACCGAAAATTAAGACACCAAATAAGGAGTGGCAAAAAGTAAATATAATACTTCCCTCCTAGGTCGGTTGTATGTCGCATCAATTCATCAGAAACCGGATTCCGATATTGCTGTATCCAGGCAACGAAGTCTAACCCCCACTGGAGTAAATCAATCACAAAAAGCTCCTTTCTTATTTTCGTTGGCAGCTCAAAAGACAGAACATTCGATTCAGTCAGTGACACAATCAGTCACAAAAATGAGTTCAAAATGTCCTATGTTTTTTTGTTTAGAGTTCGCAATATGCACTTATATTCTTTTCATCATGAGTTCAACACTAACACATGCCCTGACCTATTCTGAGCATCATTATTTTATTAATCTCATGATAAAATACTTAGAAAAATGATGTGCGACCAGTGCTTCCCCTGAAAGTATTCAGAGTCAAAATAAATAATTACTAATTATTTACCAATAGGTTAAAAATCAGTTATGTGATTACAAAGGAAGAATGAGTTAAAAGTCTGACAATATATTTTCTATCTGATAACTGCTGATCAATATCAAGAATCATTACACCAACCTTAATCAAACTCGTATGAATAGATATTTAAATATTGATACAAAACCGATGACGTTTGCAAAGGTAGCAGTGAATTACATTGGAGTCATAGAAAATAATCAAAGTAACTTTTGATTCCAATAAATCAAGAAGGACATCTACTTATAAAAAGTAAATAAACCGATGACTAAATCGTAAATGGAAATTATGAGTTACTGCATTTATCAAATAGACTAATTAGAACACAGCCCTTTCCAAAGGCCATCAATGGGATCATATCCACATCCTTTACCCTGACCGTCTTTGTGCAATATTTCAAATTTGACTATAGGATCAAAATCAAGTGATTTAATATAATCATAATGTTCTCTTGAGTTTGAGAACCAACGCAGACGACCTCTTTCTGAATACTTCCGTCCCTCTCCCCTTGCAAAATACCATTTCTGGGAAATCGCCCCACCTGGCAAACAGTGCTCTAAAGACAACTTTCCTGACAACCAGCTTACACAAAACTGTTCACCAGCCTGTTTATTAAACAATCTTTTCGAAACAAGATCATAACGCCAAACCTGATGGCTTTCTGGTTTACAGGCCTTTACCTGAAGCTTTGCTCCACCAAAGCAGTCATACTGCCCGATACTATCAATGTGACACTGCTCAACGGCAAGACAACGATTAGAACTTAATTCACCAAGTTTTAGATCTTCGGTCACTTTCACCTGCTTTGGCTGCCATGGCCAGCTTCCTGACCAATTCCAGAATTCAACTTCTTGTTGTTTCAACACTTCTTCATCAATTTCATATTTCGGACACTCAACCCTTCCCGTAAAAGGGCTCAGATAACATTGATCATTACCGGTTTCGGAGTCAATAAAGTTGAAAGTGACAGGTAAAGGAGCGTCATTATCACTTTCTAACAGCTTTACGAACGCAAGCGGGTCAAGAAAGTCTACGCGACTGAAAAACTCATCCTGCTGATTAAAAAACCAAAGCTGCTTCAGATGGGTAGGCTTACAATATTCCATAGATAATTTTTCGGGTAGCCGAGTCAGACAGACCTCTGCCCTGCGCTCAAGAGAATGAATACGTTTATTCTGAAAATCAAACACCCACCTCTGCTCAGGAACGCCTTCGTTACATTCATCAAACACTACTTTATTACTATCATAACAACCGTCTATTATCTCACCGCTCTCAGGCAAACATCCTTCCAGCTCATCCATTACAACAAGGCACTGCTCCGTACCTTTTTGTTTTAAAAGAAAGTTATTTGCATGTACTCGAGGCTCAATATCATCTACGCCATATACATTATTTCCATAAATCAGGATCAAGATGGAGAAGCATACCTGAGATAAAGACCTGTGAGCCTGACTGAAAACCATCTATATCACCGAAGTTAATGTTACAAAAAGACGTGTTACGCTCCCTGTAAGATCCCGTTAAACAAATAACCGGAATCTCATTATTTTATATTGGCTGAACTCATGAAAAGTTAAGCACCCAAGACTATATACTCGTATTTGCTCCTGCATCCATGCATTGCACGCATAAAATCCACCCGGACATAAAAAACCCTGCAATGCAGGGTTCATACTGTCAAATTTTGACAAGCCTCCAACTAAAATTGATCAGGAGACAGAGAAAACAGCTCATCCGTACCTGAAAGGGCCGCGGCCGCTGCACTTTCATAGCGTGGCAGGATGCGCTTGAAGTAATAACGGGCTGTAATCTGCTTTGCTTCCAGCCATGAGCTATCCTCACTCCCCTCAGCAAGCTTTCTGCCAGCTGTTTTGGACATTAATGACCATATCCAGCCATAAGCCACATAAGCAAAAGCGTTGAGATAATCGACGCAGGCAGAATTGATGACATTAGGGTCATTCTTGGACTGAGCCAGCAATTTGCGAGTAAGTTCTTCCAACTTATCAACTGAAGACAATAATTCATCAGCAAACTCATCGTCTGAATGTACTGAGTTACGAATCTCACTCAGGAAGGTTTCAAGGTAAGCACCACCACTCAAGGCAATCTTACGGCCAAGCAAATCCAGAGCCTGAATTCCATTAGTTCCTTCGTAAATCTGTGTAATACGAACATCCCGAACCAATTGTTCCTGTCCCCATTCACGAATAAACCCATGACCACCAAATACCTGTTGGCCTGCTACACAACTTTCCAGTCCTGCATCAGTCAAAAATGCTTTCACTACTGGAGTCAGAAGTGCTACCAGGGCTGAAGCCTTCTCTTTTTCATGTTCATCCTGACTGAATTTGGCAATATCCAACTGCTTGGCCACGTAGGTGGAGAAAGCCCTGCCTCCTTCATTCAGTGCCTTCATATTCAGTAACATCCGCCGGATATCACCATGAACCATCAATGGATCAGCCGCTTTGTCTTTCTGAACAGCACCATTTGCAGAACGCCCCTGAACACGATCCTGAGCATACTCCAGCGCATTCTGGTAAGACATTTCGCTACTACCAAGCCCCTGAATCCCCACAAACAGACGTTCGTAATTCATCATGGTAAACATGGCATTAAGACCTTTGTTGGGCTCTCCAACCAGATAGCCTTTAGCACCATCAAAATTCATGACACAGGTGGCAGATGCATTAATGCCCATTTTATGTTCAATAGAACCACAGGCCAGTTTATTGCTTTCTCCCAGAGAACCATCCTCATTGACCAGGAACTTAGGAACCAGGAACAGTGAAATACCTTTAGGTCCTGAAGGGGCATCAGGCAGCTTCGCCAACACCAAGTGAATGATATTATCCGTTAAATCGTGCTCACCACCGGTGATAAATATCTTGGTACCTGTAATGGCATAGCTGCCGTCACCATTGTCTTCTGCCTTGGTGCGAATGATACCAAGGTCGGTGCCAGCATGGGGCTCGGTCAAACACATGGTGCCCGCCCACTCACCAGAGTACATTTTCGGAAGGTAAGCTTCTTTCAGCTCATCAGAGGCGTGAGCATCAATAGCCAGGCTGGCGCCAGCACCAAGGCTTGGGTAGAGAGTGAATGCCAGACTGGCACTGCAGACCATTTCATCAAACTGGGCAGCAAGAACCTTGGGCATGCCCATTCCACCATAAACCGGGTTACCGCCTAAACCACTCCACCCACCTTCAGCAAACAGCTGATAAGCATCTTTATAGCCCTCTGGAGTGGTAACTTGACCGTCATTCCAGCTACAGCCCTCTTCATCTCCCGAGCGATTCAGAGGCGCAATGGTTCGGGATGCCAGCTTGGCAGCTTCTTCCAGAATCGCATCAGCAGTTTCCTGATCCACCGTTTCACGGACAGAGGGCCACTGTGACCACTGTTCTGCCACGTTGAATACGTCATACATTACGAAGCGCATATCACGAAGGGGGGCTTTGTACTCGGCCATTACTATCCACTCCTGGAATTATTCTTCTTACTATAGGAATACAGCCATTTTCCTACCGGTTTTATACGCAGGAAGACCCAAAGTGGCTCATAGCTGTTTACTGGCAGTCTTTCGGACTTGAGCATCCGTAGCGGGGATGGCGAGAAACTGATGATAAAAATTTCTGCGTCAGAGGATAATAGCGAGGCTATTTGACGAAGAAGTGGGAATTTTTAGACCAGTTTATCGCAATCGCAGTAGGATAGCCTTAAGCCCAAAAGGCTGTTGAATTCCGTTGTGACATACTACCCGAAAAGTGCCTGTTTTTCAGCAAAAGACTGTGTTTCTTTGTGCTTAGTTGTCGTTCTCAGAAATTAAAGAACACCTCTACCCCAAAGTAGCGATCATCAAGGTCGAGTGATCTTTTCCTATAGGATGAAAAGCTGGAAGCTGGCGGCATCACACTCAAGCGAATCGACAAATTTTGAATCGCAGCATCCTCATCATCACCACTGACCCATTGACTGATTTTGCCAACAGGGTCCAGTAGAAAAAGAACCGTAGACCCCAGTCCTTTTGACCCCATCACTTCACTGTCATTATCCAGAATTTTCAGCTTTTTCTGATAAGCCCACTCCCCGTATAACCATCCTCCGAGAGGCGTTACGATTATGTCTTGAATAGAGGGTCGCTCACACATGGCCTCAATGCCATATTCATACAGAAAAGTGGACATCAGAAAAGAATAAACAAACGAATTCCACTGGTTATAGCCGGATGATCGAGCCATAACATAGTACACACCACCAAAATAAGGATGCCCAATATAATTGATGTACCACTCATCGGTATCCCAGACAGGCCCCGACTTAACATTCTCCCACCACTTTTTGATGGGTCTGACTTCTGATTTGTCCCACTTGGAGACACTTTCCGGAAGAAGTGCAATAACTCCCAGAACTCCCAAAGCCAACCCAAAGGTTATCTTGGTTTGATACCAGAGCCTAGCCTGATCCTCTTCAGGATATTTATCGAACAGTGTTATATCCCACCCTTTATTTTCATCCTTCAATGTCCAATGCCAGTCATCTGATGGCAATACAGAGCGCTGCCCAAACGATTGTGGATAACTGGCAAGATCTTTTTGTGGCTCATATTGATAATTTGAGTCGAATGAAGAGGCAGTCCACTCATTAGACGTTACTGGAAGTGGCACAGGATAAGGGTGATTCAGGTTGTTATGGAACTCATTAGAGGAGAAAACAGGTTCTACGAATTTCCATAATAAAGAAAAGCAAACAAGAAGAATCAACGGGTTTTTTGTAGTTTCGGTATTCTTCTTCATAATGATGCGGCATCAGCACAGCGTTATTTGCTGAATAAAGCTCCAAGGTCTAATGAAAAGCAAACCCAATTTTATAGACCATATTTTTCTGACTGGCAAAGTGGTTAATGTCTCTGATAACTAAAATCAAATGCACCAAAATAGTGAAAGCTCAAAAATGTAATTTTTCTCGACAGCCTTCATCAACATTGATCATAAAAAAGTGCCAATTGCCGATTAAGTAAGCTAACGTAACTTTAATACTTCTTTTTAACGTTTTATTGCTGATCCGATACCATTGTTCCGGAAGATAAGCTGTCTTGCTGTTCCGAATATTAGACCAGAGAACCAGGCGGTTTATGCGATACATTCTAACCCTGATAACAACAATTCTGAGAATTTCTTTTTCCACCCTGCTCAATCAAGTGGCAAATTCACTGGTGAAAAATCATGGCCGTACTATTACTAGAAAGGAGAGTATCAAACGCAGCTGGGTAAGAACCATCTGGTTGATAGCTGGCATCATAATGCTATTTAATCCAGCGCTCCCGATCATTATGATTATTGCGCTCCCCACAACCTTTTTGAGTTTTATGATTCTTGATGAAATGCAGTAAGCCTTACCATGCGGAAGTATGAATATGATCCCAAAGCTCTGGGAAATTACTCTCCTGTAACCACTTCTTCGCCACTCTATCCTCTGCATCCATGCAGTCGTGCATTTACGGGATACCAGCCATCCCTGGATATAAAAAAAGGCTACCAACAGGTAGCCTTAAAAATTAGCTTTCAGTCTGCCAGACAAGCTAATTAAACATCGCCAAAATCTTCCTCTTTCATAGACAGAAGGTTTTCTGAACCGGACTCAATGCAGGTCTTATGCATCTGCGCTCTTGGCAACAAACGCTGATAATAGAATTGAGCCGTCTGAATTTTGGCCTTGTAAAAGCCTTCTTCTGTGGTGCCATTCGCCAGAGCTTCCTGTGCAGTCAGCGCCATTTTGGCCCAGAAATAAGCAAGGCAGGCATAGCCGGAGTACATCAGATAATCCACGGATGCGGCACCCACCTCTTCTTTATTCTGCATCGCCTTCATCCCAATTTGCATAGTGAGATCACCCCACTCTTTATTGAGAGCGGTCAAAGGCTTGATAAACTCCTGAAGACCTTCATTATCGGACTGCGCCTGACAGAACTTATGAATCACCTTGGTAAATGGCTTCATGGTCGCACCCTGAGTCATCAGGACTTTACGGCCCAGCAAATCCAGTGCCTGAATACCGGTGGTTCCTTCGTAAAGCATGGAGATTCGACAGTCACGAACGTTTTGTTCCATACCCCATTCACTGATATAGCCATGACCACCGTAGCACTGCACACCAAGGTTAGCCGCTTCAAACCCTGTTTCGGTCATGAAAGCCTTAACAATCGGGGTCAAAAAGCTCAATTCAAGGTCAGCCTGCTTACGAACTTCTTCATCCGGGCTATTCATTAAGTCTGCAATTTGCGCAGTGTAGTACACCAGTGCACGGTTACCTTCTGTCATTGCCTTGATGGTCAATAACATACGACGCACGTCAGGGTGAACAATGATTGGGTCAGCAGGGCCATCCGGATTCTTAGGTCCAGACAATGAGCGCATCTGTAAACGATCACGAGCGTACCTTACCGCTCCCTGATACGCGATTTCAGCATGGGCCAGCCCCTGAATTCCCGTACCCAAACGGGCGGAGTTCATAAAGGTAAACATGCAGTTCAAACCTTTATTGGGCTCACCGATCAAATAACCGGTAGCCTCATCAAAATTCATGACGCAAGTCGCGTTACCATGAATACCCATCTTATGCTCGATGGAACCACAGCTGACACCGTTACTGTCTCCCAGAGCATCCGGGCGATGACGGGGAACGATAAACAGGGAGATACCTTTCGTGCCTTCAGGAGCATTTGGCAAACGGGCAAGAACAATATGAACAATATTCTCCGCCATATCGTGTTCCCCGGCGGAGATAAAGATTTTGGTACCAGAAATACGATAAGTGCCATTTTCCTGAGGTTCTGCCTTGGTTTTCAGCATACCAAGGTCAGTACCACAATGAGGCTCGGTAAGGCACATGGTTCCGGTCCATTCACCAGAAATCAGGCGGGTCAGGTAAGTTTCTTTCTGCTCTTCAGTACCATGAGCTTCCAGAGTATTCATAGCGCCATGACTCAGCCCGGGATACATACCCCAAGACCAGTTGGCTTCGCCCATCATTTCGCTCAGAACCAGACCCAATGAGGGAGGAAGACCCTGACCACCATGCTCCGCATCACTGGCCAGTGATGGCCAGCCACCTTCGACAAACTGCTGGTAGGCTTCTTTAAATCCAGCGGGCGTTTTTACGCCCTCCTCCGTCCACTTACAGCCTTCTTCATCACCTACACGGTTCAGAGGCGACAAAACCTGTTCACAGAATTTAGCGCCTTCTTCCATAATCGCATCCACCATATCCGGGGTGGCATCCTGACCTTCAGGAAGATTTGCATAATGTTCTTCGTAGCCTAAGAGTTCATTTCGGACGAAGCGGATATCTCGCAGGGGAGCTTTATATTCTGGCATGACGCATCCTCGATATTCTTTTACTTATGGATGTAAATAAGTATAGCACTATTTCAAACAGTTGTTTGAAACTTACGTTTAGACAGGATTAATGTCAATACATGTCGGCAAAAGTTATTGTGAGTGAATAATTGATAGACGGGTGGAAAGCATTCCCATATTAACCGCACGAACAAAGAGGCACCGAATGACTTAACGGACTGAGAAGGCTGAAAAAGAGGGGAAAGCCTGACAGCAATCACAACTGCTGTCAGTAGGGTGTTTTTGAAAAGGTGCCTATAGGGAAACTGCTTTTTCTGGTATTTCGGAAAGAAGAGTTGAGATATCCAGATACTTTGCAACCTTGCCGGCATTAACGTCTTTGAGAAAAGGCACAACCCCCAGGCATGGTGCAGGAATACTGCTCTTCAGGGCCTGTAGATTCTCGTCGTAGCGGTCCATCTCCGGATCCATTTGATTGGCAACCCAACCCGCCAGTTTTACACCGTCTCGAAGAATGGCTTCAACGGTCAATAAAGCATGACTAATGCAACCCAGCTTCATGCCCACCACCAGGATCACTGGAGTATTCAGCTCTCTGGCCAAACCCGTGATCATTTCACGTGAATTTAAGGGAACCCGCCAACCACCAGCACCTTCAATCAATGCCAGATCGTGTTTATTCATCAATGCACCACGGCAGTAACCAGTCAAACGATCCAGTGTCATACGAACCCCTGCTTCCTCTGCTGCAATGTGAGGAGCAATGGGTGGCTCGAAAGCCACAGGATTTACCTGTTCATAGGGCAGTGAAAGCGTCATGGCCTCCATCAATGACAGGGCATCATCATTACGCAAGCCATCTTCGCTCTTATGACAGCCGGCTGACACTGGTTTTAAGGCAAGAGTTGTTAACTTCTCTGATCTTGCCGCTTCCAGAAGACCACAGGTAACGACCGTTTTACCGGCATCCGTATCAGTGCCGGTCACAAAATAAGTTTTCCCCATCGTACTCACTACTACTCTTAAAATGGTTTCTGTAACACGCCGTAGATGACCTGATAAGTCAAAGGTAAGCCTTCTGGCTGCCGTAATGGTTCATAAGCGTGCTTCAATGCATCCAACCTGCGTCGGGTTACCAACCCATGCTTACCAGCCAACACCGTGTTCACACCGAGAGCCTTCAAACTGCGCAGCAAAGTGATAACATCCGGGTAATAGAGTGTTTCAGCCTTTAATGAGAAAGCCTGACGGATTAATTCACTGCGAGCTACCGTTTGTTTCTGGGCTTCAAAGCGATCAAAACGATTAACCCGGTCTCTCTCTCCTGCCAGACACCAAGCGGTATTCAGTTCCTGGAGACTGCCTTCTGCCAAAGTAGAGAAAACAAAAGAGCAACCCGGTTTCAATACCCGACCAACTTCACTTAAAACCTGCTCAAAGCCACACCACTGTATAGCCAGGCTTGAATAGATAAGATCAATACTGTTGGACTGAAACGGAACAGACTCAATATCACCAGAACACCAGCTTAATCTGGGGTGATCAGGAGCATTCTGCCGGGCAAACTCCAGCATGCCCATAGCCAGATCCATACCCGTAATCATCGCGTCAGAATAACGATCTGCCAGAGTAAGGGAGTGCAACCCGGTTCCTGCACCAAGATCAATAACACGCTGAATCTGGTTTGGCGCGTTTTTCTTTTCCAGTTGTGCTGGAAGCCCCAGCATGGTTCGGGCCGCAACCCGTTTCTGCAAAACTGCGGCGTTATCATAGCTGTGTGCTGCCCGGCTAAAGTTCTCTGCGATGCGCTGCTTGATCTGAGTGTTTACTGGTCGGTTACCATGACATTCTGGTATGGACCTAGTAATGACATCCATCACTTCCGTCGTGGGTAAATATGAGTTCATGCTGGATGACTCTGTTTGTTACGAGCGATTTTCTCATGAGACAGCCTCTGGATTTCCCTGACAACAGGAGCAGGGTCATCCATAAAGAAACCATGCCCGCCATCAAAGACCTGAACTCTATGCCCAGGGAACAGCTGTTCCATTGAAATAGCCGCTGCAGTCGGTACCAAAGCATCATCTTTACCAAAAAGGTGGGTAACCGGACAGCGAATATCGGAAAGTGCTGAACGAATATCACTTTTACCCAGCATTTCCAGAAGCCTTTGCAGTATGTCCAGTTCGATATCAGTATCCGAAATTAATGCCTGCAACTGCCTGGTCTGCTCTTTGCGCATTGAACTGCCTGAACTACAAAGCAGAGAAAACTGTTGCAATGTCTTTTCATGCGACTGAGCCATGCCCTCATAGAAGCTGGAAAATAATGAAGAGTCCATAGCTTCAGGCCAGTCATGATGCTTAACAAAGCAGGCATTGGTCGCAATATTAACGACAGCTGACACCTTATCCGGATAGCGACTGGCAAATAATGTTGCCAGCACACCTCCCAGAGACCACCCTACCAGCACTACCGGCTTTTCAAACAACTGTTGATCCAGATACCCCAGCAATGAACCCCAGTCATAATCTACTTTATAAGCTTCAGACTCCATCACAAGTCCTGGCAGCTGAACGATAGAAACCCGGCGATGCTCCGCATCCAACGCGTCTGCCAATGCCTCCATCACACCTGCAGGCATGGCCCAGCCACTGATTAAAACGATCGGGTACTGACTCATCAGGACAACGCTCCTGTTATCAACAAAAGTTTTTTGGCAAGGCTTTTAAAATCCGCTTGCTGTATCGGTCACACGTTCTATTTCTACTGAATCTGCGACTACTTTCAGTGCATCCAAAAGACGGTCTACGTGACTCAATTTATGAGCTGCACTGAAGGTAATACGAAGCCTGGAAGACCCTTTCGGCACCGTCGGTGGACGAATAGCCGTCACCATAATCCCCCGTTCTGAAAGCAGCTGGCTCATTTTGACCGCCCGCTTTTCACATCCCACCAGCAAAGGTTGAATAGGTGTCTGTGAAGGCATCAACTGCAGACCCAGTTGTTCACAGCCTTGTCGGAAATATTGAATCAGGTTCTGCAGGTGTTCTCTGCGCCAGTGTTGTTCCTGTAGAAGAAGAAGACTGGTCCGAGTCGCCGAAGCCACCGCCGGAGGCATAGACGTTGTGTAGATATAAGTCCTGGCAAACTGGATCAGAGTCTCTATCAGTACATCACTGCCAGCGACAAAAGCACCAGAAGTTCCAAATGCCTTACCCAATGTTCCCACCAGCACTGGTAACTGCTTTTGACTTAAACCATAAGCCTCGGCAACACCACCGCCCGTTGCTCCCAGAAAACCAAAACCATGGGCATCATCCACCATTAGCCAGGCCTGATGTTGTGCGGCAAGGTCTGACAGCGCCTGAACCGGGGCAACATCCCCATCCATGCTGAATACACCATCCGTTACAATTAGCTTGCGCCGGGCACTGGTTTTTTGAAGCCGGGCTTCCAGATTATCCACATCATTATGGAGATAACGCTGGAAGCGCGCACCCGAAAGCTGTCCTGCATCCAGTAAAGAGGCATGGTTCAATCGATCCTGGAACACAGCATCCTGTTTACCCAGCAGTGCACTGATTACTCCGAGATTGGCCATATAGCCATTGGAGAAAAGCAATGCACGCTCCCGACCAGTAAATGCTGCCAGTTCTTCTTCCAGCTGGTGATGTGCTCGGCTATGCCCCACAACCAGATGAGAGGCACCACCACCAAGGCCATAGCTATCCGTGGCCCTTCGAAAGCTGGCAATGACTTCCGGGTGATTCGCCAACCCCAGATAGTCATTGCTGCAGAACGCTAGATAGTGCTGGCCATTGATAATGACTTCAGGACCCTGGGGAGAGTCTAGCGTTTTACGACGGCGATAGAGTCCCGCCTCATAACGGGCCTCCAGATCCTGCTCCAGATTAAAACTCATTAATCACGTCCAGCCATACTCTTCCCAGCCATCGCATCGTAATAATGATCATTGCTTTTTTCAGCGTCATACATGGCTTTTATCGGACACTTTTCATGTGGAGCCTCTAACATCGCTCCCCAGTCATGTCCTTCATTGATGCCAAGCTTTTCAAACAGCTGTCGATCCTTATTCGCTTCAGGGTTGGCGGTTGTCAGCAGCTTGTCCCCAAGGAAGATTGAGTTAGCACCCGCAAGAAATGCCAGCGCCTGAAGCTCATCACTCATCAGCTCCCGTCCGGCAGACAAACGAACATTGGATGCCGGCATCATAATTTTGGCCACGGCAATGGTGCGGACAAAATCAATACCTTCCACCGCATCAACGTCTTCCAATGGCGTACCGGCGACTTTCACCAGCATATTGATGGGTACACTCTCCGGATGCTTGGGCATGTTGGCCAGCTGAACCAGCATCCCAGCACGATCGCGCTCGGTTTCACCCAGACCCACAATACCACCACTGCAGACATTCATACCCGCTTCCCGCACAAAAGACAGGGTGTTCAAACGATCAGAATAAGTACGGGTGGTAATGATGTTGCCATAGAACTCTGGCGAGGTATCAAGGTTGTGGTTGTAGTAGTCCAGTCCTGCCTGGGCCAGCTCCGATGCCTGATCCTCGCTCAGCATGCCCAGAGTCATACAGGACTCAAGACCCAGTTCTTTTACACCTTTGATCATCTCAATGATGTAGGGCATGTCTTTGGCGGGAGGGTTTTTCCAGGCGGCCCCCATACAGAAACGCGTAGCTCCGGATGCCTTGGCCCGTTGAGCTTCCTCCAGCACCTTTTTTACTTCCATCAATTTCTCTTTTTCCAGACCGGTGTTGTAGTGGCCACTCTGGGGGCAATATTTACAGTCCTCTGGACAGGCGCCCGTCTTGATCGACAGCAATGTGCTAACTTGCACTTGGTTTGGATCAAAATGTTCTCTGTGAGCCAGTTGGGCCTGAAAGATAAGATCATTGAACGGCTTTTGGAAAAGCGCTTCTACTTCTGAGAGAGTCCAGTCATGGCGAAGAGGGCTGGAGAAATTTTCTGCTAAAGCTGGGCTGGTACTGGTCATGACATCCTCTGGGGGAGCACTTCACTGAAACACCGGTCACTGGGAGCAAAACCCTTGTTAACGGAGACCTGAGTTTTATTAATTCTTTGAGTTAACAACCATGAAAATGGCACTGCCAATAAGTACAACGACATTTTCATAATAAAGATGCGAAAGATGATAACGGAATTACAGTCACCGTCAATCTATGAAATTCTTAAAGGTTTACAGCTGGTCTAATTTTAAACAAAAAATACAGGTCAAATGCATTCTTTGCCGGGGCTTTACAACGCTTGCCCAACCGCTCTGCCATTTATGTCTGGCAGCATGCCCTGCCCCGCAGTGCTTTTGCTCGTGCTGCGGCCTGCCCATTCAAGACAGTGAAACAGGCATATGTGGCCAGTGCCTGAAGCAACCACCATTATTTGACAACTGTCTTTCACCATTCCTGTACCAGCTTCCCGTCAACCGGATTCTACAAATGGTGAAATACCAGTCCAGACTGGAACTGATAAGGCCAATGGCGTCATCACTTGCTGAAGTGTTGATGGACTATTACCTCGATGATCAGTGGCCAGAAATCATGCTACCGGTACCACTGCATCGCAAAAGGTTGCGGGAAAGAGGTTATGACCAGACTCTGCTACTGACCAAAGCCCTGAAGAAACTACTCAACACCCAGGACCTGAACATTGACCAACAGTTGATCAAAAGAATCATTCACTCAGCGCCTCAGCAAAGTCTGGATGCTAACGCCCGGCAGAAAAACATTCGCAATGCCTTTATTTTGAACCGTAAACCAGAGTGGAAACACGTAGCCTTAGTCGACGATGTGGTAACCACAGGTGCCACTGTCAGTGAGATAACCAGACTGTTGAAAAAAGGCGGTGTCGAACGCGTGGATATCTGGAGTATTGCCCGGACACCAGAAGCCTGATCATCACTGACCATTAGTCATGATGGCCAATCCTGACAGCTCGTGGCTGAGACCAGCAATCAACCGGTCAGTTGCTTTTGACAGCGCATTCACCAGTGCCGTGTAACCGTCAGAGTTCAGAGGTTCCTTGAAGCTGAACGGCTGAGATTTCAACAGCTCTCCCTGACTATCCAGCAAAGACCACTCCCCGGCTACCTCGGCATAGCCCTGGTAGCTGCCATTAAATTTTTGAACGTTAACCAGCAAGGTTGCCACTTCAGGCATATTCATCTGAGGAGAGCTTTGTACTACCCAGTAACGGTTTTGACCCTGTCGGAGCCCAACCAGAAGACGGTTCGATAACTGCGTCGAAATGTTCTCTGCCCAAAGATGCTGTTGAGCAACCACCGCCTCAGTCGGTGACGTTTGGTAGACAATACCTTTACTGCCGAGAAGGTTATCCATGCCAACCGGTGCAAGAACAATGATGAGTTTCGACGCCTTATAGTCAGCATTCGCTTTGATTGGTACAGGTTCAAGAAGATAGCTTTTTGTCTGAGGTGCTTTCGCACCGCACCCTGCCAGCAAGGATAGGATAACCGTAACAGCGAGCAATACTTTCATGGGTTGATTCCTTTGACAGGGACAGGGTCTGCCGCTCCTTTTGTGCCAAAAATAAGGGCGTCTGGCTGTTCATTTAAGGTTTTCAGTAAGGGATCCAGCTGTCCCAACGCCTGATTGATGCGCAACAGTACTTGTCCAATTTCTGCGTAGTTAGTCGAGTCGGGACTGAACCCTTTCAAAATAGACCTCAGGTCGGTCAGAGTTCTATGGGCAGTCTGTGGAAGTTGCTGCGTCTCTTTCTGCGCCAGCAGGCCGTCGACGTCCTTCAGTGTTTTCTGAAGCTGTTGACCCGCCCCATCAAGACGCACAAGACTCTGGTTCAAATAATCAACCGTCTTATCAACGGGCAGTTTTTCGAGCTTGGTAAGAATATGTTCAATTTGATGCTGCAGCAGTACAAACTCACCCTCTATGGTCGGGAATACGTTGTAACCATAATACGTTCTGACAGCGTCGGGTTTGGAGGCATGCACTTCATCGGGATAAAAGTCGATATCAATATACAAAGAGCCTGAGAGAAAGTTTGCCGTTTTTAGGGATGCTCGAAGGCCATTTTTAAAGGCATCCGCAAAGCTCTGTTCCAGCTGATCAATGGTTTCCCGGGAAGATGCCAGGTGATCAATACGTTCCAGCTCGATATTGACCAGGACAGGAATTTTCATGGTAGCCACTGAGGCCTTTCCGCTCAGCACAAAAGGAACCTGCTTTACCGTGCCGATACGAATGCCACGATACTCAACCGGGGCTCCCGGTGAGAGGCCACGCACAGAATCCGCAAACAACATGGCATAGGGGATCAGCTTCTCATACATATTCGCCCGAACATCCTGGAGATTGTCATAGAGTTCAAACTCAGGCATTTCTCCATTTATTCGCTCACCTTCCGGGGAGCCCTCAGGTACCGCAAAAGTCACGCCTCCAGAAATCAACGTTTCCAGAGAAGCAAAGTTGATACTGAATCCCTGGGCGTTCAGATTAATGTCCATACCCGAGTTGAGCCAGAATCGACTGCGGGTGCGAAGCAGACCACTGTACGGCTGGAAGATAAACAGTTGATAGGTAGCCTGGTGTTTATCCACATCAAACCCGGTTTTCTCAACCCGCCCCACCACATAGCCTTCAAACATGACCGGATCACCGATGGCCAATTTTCCCGCCTCACTGGTAACCAGTATCACCCGGATTCCCTTAATATCAGGCCCTGCAATGGGAGGGGCACTGAGCATGACAAACTCAGATCGTTTCTCTTTGGAGTCACCGGGTTCCAGCTCTATATAAGGACCTGAAAGCAGGGTTTCCAAACCGGTCACACCTTCAGTACCAATGCGTGGTTTCACCAGCCAGAACTCGCTGTCTTTACGCAGCATGCGATCGGTACCACTGTCCATTCGAACCGTCAGATCAATCTGACTGTAGTCTTTACTCAATTTGACGGCAGTCACCATACCCACTTTGACACTGCGCACCTTAACCAGTGTTTTGTCTGGCACCACTCCCTCGGCAGTCTGTACGGTTAAATGGATCTCAGGTCCCTGCTGACTCATGTACTGATAGACCATCCAGCCAGCCACAATCAACGACACAATCGGGATGATCCAGACTGGAGAAAAATGCCGGTCCGGGGATACCGTTGCTGTTGTTTTTTGTTCGTCCATTAAAGCTCTGCCTTTTGGTCAAACCTCAGGCAGCCCTTGGAGGTCATACGCCCATCGTCGTGAGTACAGGGAATGTTTTTCCAGAGAATTCGTGGATCGAAAAATCGTGTGGAGAGCAGAGTAAAGATCACCACCAGGGCAAAATAAAAGACCGCTCTGCCAGGCGTAACACGCATAAGCTCACCAAATTGAACCAGCGCTGCAAGGATCGCGACAACGAAGACATCAATCATCGACCAGCGCCCAATAACCTCAATAAACCGATAGAGTTTTAGTCTCTCAAGAACCACCTGCGAGGCCTCTTCTTCCCGCCTGCGCTGGGACCAGAGCAGGTGGATCAGAATCAGCATCTTGGTCAGTGGCAGAATAATACTGGCGGTCAGAATCACCAGCGCAACCGGATAAGAACCCAGCTTCCAGAGTAATATCACGCCATCCATGATGGTGGATCCGTCCGAGTCACCAAAACTGGTGGTGTACATCATGGGGTACAGGTTTGCCGGAAAGTAAAAGATCAATGACGTCATCAGTACCGCTGTCGTAAGCCTGATACTTTGACCGGGGTTGTATGAGTACAGTCGAAAATGGCAGCGCTGACAGTGCGTCACTTTATCAACGTTACCATCTGTGGCGGGATTAATCTGGCCGCACAAATGGCAAACCAAATGATTACCGGTCAGGTGACTGTCTCCGGGCTGAACATCTGCCGTACTGACCGGTGAAAAAAGATAAGCGCAAAGCCAGTGCCTGTCTGCCATGCGGGAGCATTTAACCACCAGCAGGGCAAAAACAAAGTAAGTCCAGAAGGCAATACCAATGCTGATATCGGACAGGGACGCCATTTTAATAATGCTGACCAGGGCGCCTATAAAGAAAATATCCACCAGCAACCAGGGTTCCGCACAAAACACAAAACGAAAAAGCCGTTTAACCCACGTGGAATCACCAAGGTACTGTTGCGATGTTGCTGAGTACCAGGCCATGGCAAACAGAATCATCAACCCCACCAAGTAGAATGCAGGCAGAAAAATGATAGTCAGCAGCAATAATGAGGCCAGTGCAGCCTTATTGAAGTAGAAGAATACAATCAATACATCAATCAGTGCGACCTGCTGTGATATTCCCTCAACATCTATCGCCATAAAGGGAAAGAAACAGCTGACTCCCTGCAGTATCAATGCTGCCAGGCCATAGGCAAATACTTTGCTGTGGCAGCCTTTGATTCGTGTAACGAGCGAGTTACCACAGCGCGGGCATGATGCGACCTGATCTTCAAGTAAATTGGGTACTCGAGAAACCATGCCACATTCCTGACAGGCTGCAAGCAATGGGGAGTCGGAAGGCATACCTGATAACTGCTGGAGATATTGCTATGAAATTATAGAGTCCAACTCAGTTTCTGCATGTCTGGACTATTTTGAGGATTGACTGAGTCTTTTAATAAAGATAACTATTTTCAAACTCTTCGATCTCTTGAGTCATTAATCGAAGCGTTTTTGAAAAAATTTCTACTCCCCGGTGTCTGGATAACCCGGGATAAATCTGCAGATGATAACGGCAGGGATTTCGTATCTGAGCCGGTTGTAACTGGATCAGTTGCCCTTTCCTGATAGCATCCATCACCAGGGAAGTTCTTCCCATAGCGACACCATGACCAAGTTCTGCCAGCTGCAACGTAATATTGGACTGACTGTACTTTTGGACATGGCTTTTTGTCAGGTCAACACCCTGAGAGTCTGCCCAGTATGACCAGATATCAGTATGCGCCTGCCTTGCGGAGCTTATGTCGTATAACAGTGTCAACTCTGGCAGCCTATTGATAAACCGGCTGGCATCGTCCTTGTTACCATTCAAACCATGTGCCTCTGCAAAAGCCGGGGAGCAGACAGGAAAAATAGATTCACTGAACAGGCCAGATTCTGAGCTGTCGGATGAAGATACTGCCTCATGGGTATATACAATTGCCAGATGGGCATGATGGAGAGAGAAGTCCATTGGGTTTGATATGGCATTAACGGATAACCGAACGTCGGGGATGACTTTCTCAAAATTAACCAGCCTGGGAAACAGCCAGCGAATAGCAAATCCCGGCAAAGAAGAAACAATCAATTCATCCTCGCATTGCTTGCTGCGCTCAGCATAAATCACTTCGGTAATTCGAGTTAAGCTCTCATTGACCACATGAAGCAGGGCTCTGCCTGATGGGGTCGGCACAATACGTCGACCTTCCCTCAGGAACACAGCAAAACCAAGCCTGATTTCCAGCGATTTTATGTGCTGGCTGACAGCCCCCTGACTGATATTCAACTCGCCAGCTGCCTTGGTGAAACTGCCAAGCCGGTAACAACTCTCGAAGGTACGCAGGGTTTGCAGAGATGGCAGTGAAAACTTATTCATTAGTTTTTCTAATGGGTTTGTTATTAGAAAGGGATGGGTTCACCGTATTTCTATTTGATAGTCTTCGGCTGCTTACAAAACTGATTGAATTTTATACAGATCAATCAATAAGAATTCTAATGATGCAGTGAGGCTGCCCAGATATAGCCTCCAAGGGAGCTATTTATGAGCAGCACGTCGAAAGAACCAGGTTTTCAACATGCCTTACTGACCTTTGCAGCCATCGTCTCTGTGATTGGGGTAGGACTATTCCATTTGCAGACCAGTCTACACAGCTTAATGCTTATCTGTCTGATTGTTGGGGCAGGGAGCGCATTAATTCTTGGCTACAGCTACAAAGATATTCATCAGGCCATGAATAACGGCATAAAAACAGCATTGTCAGCCATTTATATCTTTATTCTGATCGGTGTTGTTATTGCCGCTTTCATTGAAAGCGGCACTCTGGCGACATTGGTTTATTACGGAATATCATTCATTGATCCCGTGTTTTTTCTACCCGCAGGCCTGATTCTCTGCAGCCTTATGTCGCTGGCAACCGGAACCAGCTGGGGCACGGTCGGTACAGCCGGCGTTGTTCTGATGAGTATTGGTGCCTGCATGGGGCTGCCGTTACCGTTGATCGCAGGCATGGTGATTTCAGGCGCCTGTTTTGGTGACAAGATGTCCCCGGTTTCAGATACCACAAACCTGTCGGCAATGAGTTCAAAAACCAGCCTTTATGCTCATATCAAAAGCATGAGTTACACAACCGGCCCTGTTTACCTCATCTGTCTGGCCATATTCACCTGGCTGGGAATGGGTTACAGCAGTAACACCATGCCAACCCAGCACCTGAACACGTTGATGGTCACTCTTGAGAATCACTTCTCACTGAGCCTTATTACGCTGCTGCCACTTCTGGTTATGCTGGTACTGAGCGTACGGCAGGTGGCCGCAGAAGTGGCCATGGTTGCAGCAACGGCAACCGCTGTTCTTTTGGCATTGTTACTGCAGGGAACAGATATCAGTACAGTACTTAACAGCCTGTTCAACGGTGGTAGTGTTCAAACCGGTGTAGAGCAGCTGGACAGCTTACTGAGCAGGGGTGGCATCAACTCCATGATGGGGACACTGTCCCTGTCGTTAATGGCGCTGGCTCTGGGCGGTATTCTTGATCGCTTTGGGTTTCTCAGGGTATTGATTACCGGTGTCGTCCGACGGGTAAAACGCAGAGCCTCACTGGTAGCAACCACCATTATTTCTGTGTTTTTTGGCAACCTCGCAATGGGGGAAGCCTACATGTCAATCATTCTTGGGGGACAGCTGTTCGGTGACAGTTACGACGCCAGGCAGATTGATCGTTCAGTCATGAGTCGTTCATTGGAAGAAGGAGCCACTCTAACAACGGCACTGATTCCCTGGACAACCGGTGGTGCTTTCTTTGCTGCCACCCTGGGAGTACCTGTTCTCGATTATGCCCCCTGGGCCCTGCTGAACTGGATAAACCCTCTGGTTTCCATTGTTTTTGCTTACATGGGAATTGCTTTATTCCGCAGTAAAGTAGTTAAAGACAATGCTCAGGCCAGTCAGATAGAGAGATAAAAAATAATTCGCCTACTCGACGTTATTGAACAGGTATCTCTTAGCTAAATCGCTGAATAACAATAAATGCTTTCACCTCTGAAGAGGCAGGTTGCGTTTGATTTGAAAAATTTCAAGAAAGAATGAATTTGAGAGGGAGAAGTACTCATGAGTAAAAGCGCACTGAATATGTTTGAAGATGTTTTTGCCCAAATGAGGGAGCTGCCGGCAGACCTTCAACGGGACCTTCCTGTTCTTCTGGTAAATCGTAAAGGTGATCATTGCTCTGCTTTTATGCGAACAGAAAACATCATTGGCTATGCAGAGCCTGAAAAAAACTATCGATTAACCTGGCAGGGTTTAGTACCTGAACCTGTGGCAACCGTTTCTGAATCATTAACAACACCTGCCACACCGTCTTTGGTGAATGCGAAAGGAAAGTGGATTAAGGATGTTGATTTGTCCACGAAGGATGCCAACATTCTGGGCGGTATGGGGAGTTTCTTTTTACCCGATTATGAAAAGGAACTGGTTATCCCTGTGGCACCAACCACCCATGAGCACCTTGCTTTTTATGGCTGCCGACTGATTAGGGTTGGAGAGGTAGTAAGCTTTGATTCTACCGGTAACTTACCAGTCACTATCACCTCGATTGGTGAGCGCTATGTCGATTCCTATTTAATGGATCAGGATAAGGGAGGAGGAACGTATCTGGAGGTTCATGACCGACCACATTTGCATATGCCATTAAATAAAGATGCCGAAGGTTATTTAATTATTGGCAAACAGACTCAGGAAGGCGACTATTTGATGTCCGCTTTTCAGGTTCCTTTTGGTTATGCCATTGTCATGGCTCCATGGGTTATTCATTCCGATGCTTATCTGGTTGGGCGCTATCTGGTTATCTACTCCGCGACACCTGACTTTTCGACAGTGATTCTGCGTAAGAAAAGTGGAGAGTTAGCACCTATACGTTTTTCAAAGAATGTCAGTTAAAGAGCAGATGGCCTTATCAGCGGAAGTAAACCAATTTCAACGGTCCATCTTCAATAAGGCCTCCTTTCAGTAAAGTCAGACAGTTTGGACAGTATACCCACATCCCTTAAGATCAGAATTCCATCCGGTCTCAGTGGCCAGCCTGTACTATTGGTTATAGAATCCCCTCCACAGAACTCAGACTCCTTTGGAGGCCCGCATGAATACGCCCACTCAACACCCTTACGACCAGCTGACTCCCGATCGAGTACTGGACGCAGTGGAGAGTGTGGGGTTCATCAGTGATGCCCGAATTATGGCTTTAAACAGTTATGAGAACCGGGTTTATCAGGTAGGTATTGAAGAAAGTGAACCTCTGATTGCCAAATTCTACCGCCCTGAACGTTGGTCAAAGGAGCAGATCCTGGAGGAACATCAGTTCACCCTTGATCTCAAGGCTATGGAGTTACCGGTGGTTGCTCCAAGCACCGATGAACATGGCAATACACTGCATGAATTTGAAGGTTTTCTTTTTGCCCTTTTTCCCCGACAGGGTGGCCATGCCCCTGAGCTGGATAACCTGGACAACCTGCTGATCCTTGGGCGTACGCTGGGTCGGATGCACAAGCTGGGGTCAGCCAAGCCTTTCCAGCACCGCCCGGAAATCAATTTGCAGAGATACGGCATCGACAATGTCGAATTTCTTCTGGAAAACGATTTTATCCCGTCTTCACTTCTTGAAGCTTACCAAACCCTGACCCGAGATTTACTCCACCGCCTTGACCGTATTAATCATCAACACAGCTGGGAATCGATTCGCGTTCACGGGGACTGCCATAGCGGCAATATTCTCTGGCGAAGCGATGCTCCACACTTTGTCGATTTTGACGACACCTGCATGGCACCGGCGATTCAGGATATCTGGATGCTGCTTTCCGGTGACCGAAGAGAACAGACCCTGCAAATGGCAGAGATTCTGGAAGGTTACGGTGAGTTTATGGATTTCAGCCCTTCAGAGCTGAACCTGGTAGAATACTTCCGAACACTCCGACTGCTCAACTACAGTGGCTGGCTAGCAAAGCGCTGGGATGATCCTGCATTTCCCAAAGCATTTACCTGGTTCAATACCGAACGGTATTGGGCAGAACATATATTGGAGCTAAGGGAACAGCTGGCAGCTTTGGACGAACCACCACTGCCAGTCTTCGCCTAGGAACCTGTCGGACTCAACCTACTGCGAAAAAGCTGGATTTGGCCATTTTCTCACTGCTTTGCAGACATCCCGGATGTAACCACCACGCGTTCAAATGAAAGACCTTTCTTTGAGCACTTGGTGGTTAAAAAATCATTCATCATCAAAGCGACCATAGGCATCTGGAGCAAGGTTTTCAAAGCGGGTGTACTGACCAATGAATGCTAACCGACAGGATCCAATAGGGCCGTTACGCTGCTTACCGATGATGATTTCCGCAACCCCTTTATATTCTGTATCAGGGTTATAGACCTCATCCCGATAGATAAACATGATGACGTCAGCGTCCTGCTCGATGGCTCCTGATTCACGAAGGTCGGAGTTTACAGGGCGCTTGTTGGGCCGCTGCTCAAGAGATCGGTTCAGCTGAGACAGGGCTATAACAGGGACATTGAACTCCTTGGCAATGGCTTTCAGCGATCGGGAAATTTCAGAAATCTCGTTAGTTCGGCCCTCACCAAAACCAGGAATCTGCATCAGCTGCAGATAATCGATCATAATTAGCCCCAGGTCACCATGCTCCCGGACAACCCGGCGAACCCGTGAGCGCATTTCCGAGGGGCTGATGCCCGCCGTATCATCAATAAACAACTTCTTGTCTTTAATACGCTCGACTGCTGATAACAGCTTGGGCCAGTCCTCTTCTTCCAGCTGACCACTTCGCACCTTGGACTGATTGATTCTGCCCAAAGATGAAAGCATACGCATCATCAACTGTTCACTTGGCATCTCAAGGCTGAAGACCATAACGCCTTTCTCACTATTGAGAAGTGCGTTTTCCACCAGGTTCATGGCAAACGTGGTTTTACCCATGGAAGGACGGGCGGCCACAATGATCATATCTGAAGGCTGCATTCCCGAGGTCATTTCATCAAGATCTTTGAATCCAGTGGTGGTACCGGTAATGGCATTACCAGCATTAAACATCTCATCAATTTTCTTGACGGTGTTTTCAAGAATCTCCCGCACCCCCATCGGGCCACCGGTATTCGGGCGTTCTTCAGCAATGTTGAAGACCAACCGTTCAGCCTCATCGAGAATAGCCTGACTGTCTTTACCTTCCGGATTGTAGGCACTGTCCGCAATCTTCTGACCGGTATTGATCAGCTTGCGAAGGACTGATCGCTCAAAGATAATCTCAGCGTAGGCCCGAATATTCGCCACACTGGGAACGCTACCCGACAGCTCTGCCAGATAAACCAGCCCGCCCACTTCATCCAACTCACCCCGATTTTCCAGAATCTCAGCAACGGTCAGCGGGTCAAAAGGCTTACTCTCATTACTCAGAGTACTGATTGCTGTATAAATACGACGATGACCCGGATTATAAAAGTCTTCTGAAGTCAGCTTATCAACCACACGATCCCAGGCCTGGTTATCCAGCATCAGGCCACCCAGAACGGACTGCTCCGCTTCTATGGAGTGAGGGGGGGTTTTAATAGCAACCGTGGCTTCATCAATGGGAAGCTCTAATTCCCGGGGACTTGCATCCAGCATATTGACGATCTGAAAAAATAAGGGTGAATGATGATTCAGAATACCTGATTGCGGCTCTGAGGTAAAAATACAGCAGCTTCAATAAGCACCGTTAACTGCTCCTGCGGCTACTTTATCACCTGCCGTCATGCGCTTTCGGCATACCACACATCCCTGCCATATACTGGCAATTGCTCCTACATTGCCAGCATACAGCACATCCATGTACATAAAAAAACCCGGAGCTCATCCGAGCCCCGGGTTTTCACTATCCGTTAACCGGGCTGATTATTCAGCTTCGATGAACACCTTGATAGTTGCAGCAACATCAGAATGCAGCTGGATACCAACGTCGTACTCACCAACAGCACGGATTGGGCCTTCTGGCAGGCGGATTTCGCTCTTGGCAACAGCAACACCCGCGGAGGTGATGGCTTCGGCCAGATCACGAGGACCGATAGAACCGAACAGCTTACCTTCGTCACCCGCTTTAGCGGTCAGGGTCAGTTCAATTTCAGCCATTTCTTCAGCGCGCTTCTGAGCACCGCTCAGTTGATCGTTAGCTGCTTTCTCAAGCTCAGCACGACGAGCTTCAAAAGTAGCCAGATTCGCTTCAGTCGCAGGCAGTGCCTTGCTGAAAGGAATCAGAAAGTTACGGCCATAACCGTTTTTAACGGTGACCTTGTCGCCCAGCTTGCCAAGCTTGGCAATTTTTTCGAGCAGGATCACTTCCATTTCGCTAGCCTCTATCTAGTACCTGTCATCCCTGATGCAGACGGTTTGCCGCGCGAGCGCGAAAATCAAACAGACTGTCCAGGCATGCAGTTAAAACAATGACCGGGTATGCCAGTTGCGTGACAAAAATCAACAGGATGTAAAACCCTACCAACCAGAAGCTCCCCAATTGTCTCATCCCGACCAGCCCGTGGATCATTGCAAGACCAGCCACCAGTAAAGGCAGCGTGGCTGCAGGAACCACCACAAGAAGGAAGGGAGCAATCGTTGCACCCACCAGAGTGAATGCGAGAAGCCCCATGGCTACCGTCAATGGCAGGCGGATCCGGTGAAACTCTTCACGGAATCCACCCGGGTTATATAAATGTGACTGCCAGGATCTGGCCAGCACTAACCCAAGTATGCAGCTCACCAGGTTAAACCAGGCAACCACACCGATAACACCGTATTCCACCAGCGGCCTGAGGCCTGCTACTAAGTCGTCCGTAGACTGCCCTGCCTGCTGAACATAATCACGAATAAACGTCATGACCAGTTCGCTAATCAGGGTAATCTGTTGTGGAGCCAACTGTGCCAGTACCAGGGCAATCAAAGCTCCGGCTGGCAACAGCGCCAGTAGTGTTTTCTGCCAGGAAACCGTTTGGCGTAATACCAGTGCCAACGTGACGGTAGTTGTCAAACCAATGATCGTGGAGAACTGTCCCATTGCTGCCCAGGCAATACCAGGCAGTGCGGCCCAGACGAGAAGTTTCAGCCCCGCAGCAGCACCTCGACGCAGTACTACCAGAGAGATAATGGCTGCACTCACCCAGAACAGCATGGGAATACAGGCGAACACAATGGCCAGGATCATTGCCTGTTTCGGGCCACGCATTGCCAGTTCCGCCAGTCCACGCATCAGCTATACCCTATGAATAAATCAGTGGCGATCAGTGTATGGCAGCAGGGCCACGTAACGAGCGCGCTTGATCGCTGTTGCCAGCTGACGCTGGTAACGAGCCTTGGTACCGGTGATACGGCTAGGAACGATCTTGCCGGTTTCAGAAACATAAGCTTTCAGAGTGTTCAGATCTTTGTAATCGATCTCTTTCACGCCTTCAGCGGTAAAACGGCAGAACTTTCTGCGACGGAAAAAACGTGCCATGGCAACGTCTCCTTGAATTTTATGCTTGTATGGTAAAGAGCTTGTTCAGAGCATGAACCTGAGCAGTCATGAGCGACTGAAAGTCAGGTCTTACTCTTCAGACTCTTCTACTTCGTCTTCAACGGCTTCTTCAGCTTCTTCAGAGGCACGTTCTTCACGGCGGTCTTCACGACGATCGTCACGACGATCACGCTTCTCTTCAGACTGCAGCATGATGGAAGCTTCAGTAACGGCTTCATCACGACGAATGACCATGTTACGGATTACCGCATCGTTGTAGCGGAAGTTTTCCGTCAGCTCATCCAGGGTTTCGTTACCGCACTCAATGTTCATCAGAACATAGTGAGCCTTGTGGATCTTGTTGATTGGGTAAGCCAGCTGGCGACGGCCCCAGTCTTCAAGACGATGTACCTTGCCACCATTTTCGGTAATAGCGCGAGTGTAGCGCTCAACCATGGCAGGTACTTGCTCGCTCTGGTCAGGATGGACCAGGAAAACGATTTCGTAATGACGCATTATTTGCTCCTTACGGGTTAAATAGCCTTCAGCTCTGTTCGAAATAATTCTATAAAGCGGTAAGGCAAGGAGAATGTGAACGCAGGAGTTCACCGATTACTACACTCACAACAAACCAATTTTCTTTATCAAGAATCATGGTCGGGAGTGAAATATACACCGGGCAGATTGACCGGAGTATACAAAGAGCGGGAATTCTAGAGACTTGTGACGTTGGTTGCAAGGGGGCTCATTGCCTGCCCCATCGGTAATATCCGGTACCAAAGTGGTGAATTACCTTTTAAGGTATACAATCAAACCATCATAATAATAGTGGTTTCAGCTGGGCTATAAGCGCTTCAAAGGCTTCTGAGCCGTAGTTCAGTCCAATGGTTTCCCTTCCCAGTCGATAAATACAGTGATTAAAATACTCGAAAAGTATTTTGAAACAATAGGTTATGTAAAGGATAGTCGTTCAGATGGCAGATTTTCGAAACCGGTTATATATGAGAGTTGTGGTCCAAAGGCCGATACATGCTTTAGAAAGTATGAATGCTTAGCTTTTCACATTTTTTACGGTTTCTTTTTCGGGAATGTATACCCGCTATTATTGAATTATGGCCGAATCCTCTGACAAGCCTTTCCGACTAAGACCACTCAGGCAAACCGGCCTGTGGCTTGTCATGGCTCTGCTACTTTCCACAACCGCCCAAGCAGCAAAGCCTCTCACCTATAAAATCAATGGGTTAGATAAAGAGCTCCAGCAAAACGCCACTCTGTATCTGAATACCCTGCCAACCATTAAGCCCAGGCAGTTTGAAGATCACCGCCACGAAATCAGAGAGACTCTGCAAAAGTCGTTAATGGCTCTTGGTTATTATCAGCCAACCATCGAATTTCATCGCAGCAAGAAAAAGCCAAACCAGTTAACCATCAATATCAACCCTGGCCAACCCGTCATCATCAAATCCGTGCAAATAAACGTGGAAGGAGATGCTAGAAAAGACCGGGCATTCAAGCGACTCATAAAGCAGAATACTTTGCGCGTGGGAGATGTGCTGAATGATGGACTCTATGAGTCACTGAAAACTGGCCTGAATGACCTGACACTAACCCGTGGCTACTTTGATGCTGAATTGATAGAGCACCAGATAAAAGTCTATCCAGATCAGCACGCTGCAGACATTGTCTTAACCCTGAAATCCGGCAGGCGATATACTTTCGGCCCAGTGCTTTATGACCACTCCGTTACCGAACCTACCCGGAAACTGCTCAACCCCATCATCAACTTCGAACAGGGGCAGAAATACCGTTCTGAAAAGCTCAGCCAGTTAAATATGGACTTTTCCGCCACCGGATACTTTAAATCCATTGAGGTTCGGCCTCTGAAGGATCAGGCAGTTGATGGTGAAATTCCGATTTTCGTCAGTGTGATTCCAAAAACAGCCTGGGAGCTGGAAACCGGTATTGGTTTCTCGACAGATGAAGGGCCAAGAGTTTCCCTGAGTGTTGATAAACCCTGGATGGGTGAAAAAGGGCATAGCTTTACCAGCGATATGAAAGTGTCTCGTAAAGTTCATGAATTAAGTGGGCGCTATAAAATCCCATACGGCAACCCACTGCTGGAATATTACAGCCTGGACGGTGGTTACAAGCGAACAATGGTTCAGGACACAGACAGCCGACTGGTTTCCGCCTCTATTAATAAATGGAAGAAACGTCCGGGCAACTGGGATCAGGACTTCTTTCTCCGGGTAGACTATGAAGACTACACTCAGGGTCTGCAGAACAGCAGTAACTTGCTGCTGATCCCCGGCATGTCTTTTGACCGACGGAAAGTGGTTGGTAACCCAATGGATCCGCGCTCCGGCAGCCTCTACAACGTAAAAATAGAAACCTCTGCCAAAGCCTGGCAATCCGATGCGGACTTTATAAAGGTGTGGGGACGCGCCAAATGGTTAACCACCTTTTATAAGCATCATCGACTCATCAGCAGAGTTGAGCAAGGTGCTATCTGGGTCGACGATATCAAAAATATCCCGCCATCCATTCGTTTCTTTACCGGTGGTGACCAGACGGTTCGCGGCTACAGCTATGACAGTATCTCGCCTAAAGACAGCAGCGGCCAACTGATTGGAGGCCAGTATCTCTCTGTAGCGAGTATCGAATATGACTATGAGATTGTTGATAACTGGCGGATTGCCTTCTTTGTAGACAGCGGTACCGTAACCAACTCCTACAAAAAAGATCAGGTTGAATGGAAAACTGGCGTGGGTCCCGGGATACGCTGGGTTACCCCACTGGGGCCTTTGAAGCTGGACTTCGCCTTTGCTGTCAGCGAACCCGGTTCTCCCTGGAGAATTCATTTTTCCATGGGGCCTGATCTATGAGTGGCTCTCACAACAGCGAAGCTGAAATTGCTGAAAACACCCCAAAAATGCCAGAACAACGTCCTGTGAAAAAAGCATCTCTGGCCAGGAAATGTCTATTAATCACAATAGCCTTTCTTTCAGTCCTGCTCATACTGACTTCATTACTGCTGTATACTCACACAGGCAATAGCTTACTTTGGCGACAACTGAGTCACTTTCTACCAGCACTGGATGGCGAGCTGACTGAAGGGGAGTTGATGACGGGCTGGAGTCTCAGGAATCTCCAATGGCAAGACAACCAGATCTCATTTCACGCTGACGAAGTAACGCTTCAGTGGCAACTTGGAAAATTTTTCACCACGCTTTTCACGTCAAGAGAGCTGCCTGTCCAACTGGTGGCAGTCAAAAGCGGGAGCCTGGAGATTCGACCAGTAGCTGAAGAAGCAAAACAGCAAGAATCCAACACAACAGGTGCAACCATCAATATTCCCCTGGATATTCTGATCAATCAGATCAATATTCAGAATTTCAACTTCACGATTCCCGGAACAAAAGTTTCCCTTGAAGCCTTTAAAGCAAGTGCCAACTTGCAGGATAACCAGCTCTCTATTCCTGAAGTTCTGGCAGACAACCTTCACGTCTTTTTAACACCCCGGAAAGACTCACCCGTTGATACAAAAGCGTCAACACCTGAAAAGCAGGCAACAGCAACGTTTGATCTCTCATCGATCAACCTTCCAGAAATAAATCTTCCGATTCCTATCAGCCTGGAGCAATTCATACTAACAAATGCCCGCTTTCAACAGGGTGAGGTCGACGAGACGCTGAAAAAACTGGAACTTAGCTTCAACTGGCAAGCAACACACATTACCAGCCTGAAGCTAAAGGCTGATCAAACCAGAGCAAGCATCTTGTTAGACGGCAATATTCAGCTATCTGAAAATTATCCATTGAGCCTGAATATGGATGCCACCATTCTGGATGATTTTAACATTCCCGACCTGACGGCCATTAAGGGAGAAGAACTGTCCCTGACGGCATCCGGTGATTTAAACCAATTACAGCTGCAACTCTTCGCACAAGGCGTCATTAACACTTCACTTCAGGGAAGTGTTGGACCTTTAGCACCAGACCTCCCCTTGAACCTCACCCTACAATGGTCAAAACTCGTATGGCCTCTGCAAACGGAAACACCACAAATATCAACTGACTCAGGCTCTGTCAGCATCACCGGAAATATTAATGATTACCAACTCTCATTGCATACGTCCTTAACAGTGGCAGAGCAGCCAGCGACCCAGCTCACCTTAAAATCAACAGGCAACCTGGAACAACTGATTATTTCGGACTTTTCCATCCGTCCTGAAGGTGAAGAGAAGACTTCAGAAAAACCGCTTAAATTAACCGGAAAGGTAGGCTGGAAAGATGGAATTCACTGGCAGGGGCAAATACACCTGACACAACTGAAGCCTGAGTTGTGGCTACCCAATATCCCCGGAACACTGAATGGCAAAATAAATACCCGCTTCGTCATGACAGATGGTGTATGGCAGCTGAGTGTTCCGGAACTCAACGTAACCGGCTCATTACTGAATCAAGCCATTAAGGCCACAGGAAAACTGGAAGCTGACAATAAGATTCGGCCAATGGCTGCGTTACCGTTCAAGGTTAACGTTCACAGCTTCTATGCTGCGCTTGGGGATAACCGCCTTAGCATCAGTGGAAAAATAGCTGAGCAGTTATCCCTGAAAGCCAATCTTGATGCAAAAGCACTGGATGCTCTTTCCCTCGACTTAAAAGGCTCAGTACAGGGCAACTTACGGCTGACGGGGAGCGATGAACACCCAAAGTTATCGTTTGATTTTAATAGCCCATCCATTAACTTTCAGCAAACCAGCATCAACCAGTTGCAAGTTAATGGTGAGTTGACTAGAACAACACTTCTGGAAGGTAAAACCAGTGTTGAAGTGGGCACACTAAGCAACGGCAGCACTCAACTGAAACAACTGGTAATGACAGTCACTGGAAGTGAACGAAACCATAAAATCTCGCTCAAATCTCAGGGTGAACCGGTATCTGGAGAGCTACTGGTTAACGGTGTTTGGCAAGGGACTAATGGCCAAAAGGGTGGTGGGCAATGGCAGGGCCAATTAGCCAGTGCCAATATAGTCACACCTGTGGATAACTGGTCTCTGGAAAAGCCAGTGGCTATTCTGCTTAACTCTACAGGGGAAGTGAAGCTTACTGACCAATGCTGGCTTGCCAAGCCTGCCAGACTCTGTGTCGATGCATCCCAGTTTTCAACCCATCGTGGAACCACTCGTTTTCAGCTGTCAGACTTTAACCTTTCTAACCTGAATCCATTCCTGCCAGGCAACCTTGCGTGGAAAGCCATACTCTCTGGTAGTGGTGATATTCAGTGGGATGGCGGTCATCCCATCGCTCACCTTCAGATTCAAACGACGCCCGGAGAAATCACCAGTAATTCTGATAATCCGGTTGCCGTGAAATACCAACAGCTTTCTACAGTCATCAACCTGAATGAAGATGACCTGACGGCCCAGTTTGATTTTGAATCAAAACAACTGGGTGTCGCCCATATCAACCTGGCCATCGACAATATACAAAGTGACCAGAAGCTGAGTGGGCAAGCCAGACTGCAGGATATGCGCCTGTACTTCCTGCAACCACTGATCCCGGATATTAATAACATCGATGGTATTTTATCGGCTGACACTCGTATGGGCGGAACACTGAAAGAACCCTTACTCTTTGGAAGCCTTAAGCTGAGTGGGGGGCAACTAATCGCCAAACAGGAGATGGTCAAAGTCAGCCAGCTGATAACAGTCCTTAATGTGGATGGCAATAAAGGCAAGATCAGTGGCAGCATGAAAGTGGATGAGGGAGAAATGAAACTGTCAGGCCATCTTGACTGGCAACAGATGCCGCCTACCGGTGTCATTGAAATGAAAGGGAAAAACCTTGGAGCAAAAATACCTGGTGTACTTCAGCTAAGGGCATCTCCCGACCTGAAGCTAACCATTGGAAAAGCTCAAACCCTGACAGGCAAAGTTACCATTCCCTGGGCAAGGGTCAGAATCAAACAACTGCCAAAGCAAGCCGTTACCCCCTCGGATGACGTTGTGATTATCACCCCGGGAAGCAAAGAAACGCTGATCCATGCTGGCCCACCCTTCTCTATGGATGTGAGCGTCGTATTGGGTAAAGACATCAAAATTGATGCCTATGGCCTGAAATCAGGCCTGGGTGGCCATTTACTGCTGGCTCTTCAGCCCGGAAAACCTATGGTTGCTGATGGTTCCATTCAGCTTGTCAACGGACGTTATCATCAATTTGGTCAGGACTTGCTGATCAAAGAGGGAGACATCATTTTCTCCGGCCCTCTATCTAGTCCTTATCTTGCTGTAAACGCTATTCGAAACCCGGAAAGCATAGAAGACGATGTAACAGTTGGTATTCAGGTCAGCGGACCACCAACCCGACCGGAGTTTTCAATTTATTCAGATCCTTCCATGTCACAACAGGAACAGTGGTCTTACCTGCTCAGGGGCCGGGGTTTGGAAGATGGTGACAGTTCCGCAGTGCAATCCATGTTGATTGGTTTCGGTGTCAGCCAGTTTGGCGGAGTAGTAACAACGATCGGCGAAAAAATTGGTCTTTCCGATGTCACACTCGATACTCAGGGCAGTGGAGACAATACCCAAGTCACCATCGGCGGAACCATTGCTCCCGGACTTCGGGTTCAGTATGGAGCCGGTGTTTTTAACTCTATCGCCGAAGTGAAGGTACGTTATGAATTAATGCCCCGGCTTTATCTTCAGGCCATCAGTGGCGTTGCTCAGGCTATAGACTTGTTTTATCAGTTTAAAATTGAGACAGGAAAGAAATAGATCTATTCAGATTCAAACTACGAATTCAATCTCCCATCGAGATATGAATGAATGTATTGAAGTATCCCCTGTTGCCGATCATAGTGATGACTGTCTGGTGAGCTGTTCATCTGCGATTCCACTTAATTCATTGAGGTTTAAGTCTCTCTTAATTCTCAACTCATTCAACCCCATACAATCGTAAGGCCGACTATGCCTCATGCCCGTTTTACCCACGGCTCAACCATGCGCCATATCACCGTAATGAGCCTGAGTAATGCGGTGGGTATTACTGCGCTTTTTGTGGTTGATATGCTGGATTTGTTTTTCCTCAGCCTGCTGGGGGAAAAGTTTCTTGCTGCAGCTGTGGGGTATGCGAGCACGGTTTTATTTGTCACCACATCCATTGGCATCGGGCTCTCCATTGCCACAGGGGCACTATTGTCAAAAGCAATCGGTGCAAAGGAGCGGGATAGAGCCTGTCAGTTTCTGGCCAACACAGTGATTCTTGGCGGGTTGTCCACCAGTGTGATCGCTTTGGTGGTCTGGTTATTTATTCCAGAGCTTTTAGACTTGGTTGGTGCCCGAGGTGAAGTTCATTCACTGGCGACCCAGTACCTGAAGATTATGATTCCCTCTATGCCAATTCTGGCGATTGCTATGTGTTTTGGTGCTGCACTGAGGTCTGTCGGCGATGCAAAGCGGTCAATGGGATCCACATTGTCCGGTGGTGCTGTCAATGCGGTGTTGGACCCCGTATTTATTTTTATGTTGGATATGGACATAGAAGGCGCAGCCATCGCTTCCGTCTTGGCTCGGATCACGATTTTCTACACATCGGCATACGGCGTCATTAAAGTCCACAAGTTGCTGTGCAAGGTGAATCTACAACAGTTTTACCGGGATATAGGTGATATCCTCCATATTGCAATCCCCGCTATTCTCACCAATCTGGCCATGCCCATCAGCTCTGTGCTGGTTATGCGGGAACTTGCTGGTTTTGGCAATGGGGTCGTGGCCGGGTATGCCATTATTGGTCGTATCACCCCTGTTGCTTTCGGCGTCGTATTTGCACTATCCGGGGCTATTGGTCCGATTATCGGACAGAACCATGGAGCCCGGTTGATAGGCCGAGTTAAGCAGAGCCTGAAAAATGCGTATCTGTTTTCAACGGTCTATATAACCGTTGTTTCGATGATTGTTTTCCTCATACAGGACTATCTTGTGCTTCTTTTCCGTACGAAAGGGGAAGCCACTCAGATTATTCACTTTTTCTGCACATGGATTGCCATCAGCTTTGTCTTCAACGGTACGCTATTTGTTGCGAACGCCTCATTTAATAACCTGGGTAAGCCAGGATGGTCGACATTATTTAACTGGGGTAAAGCCACTGTTGGTACAGTGCCTTTTATCATGCTCGGAGGAAAGATAGATGGAGCCTTTGGTGTGTTATCAGGACAGGCCATTGGTGGCATAGTGTTTTCCTTATTGGCTGTCTTTTTCTCGTTCAGGCTTGTTGACCAGATTGAGCGGAAGATTGCCAGTGAACAGGCAGACCAACCACTTGAGCAAATCCATGTAGAAGAAGACATATCCATCCCCTGCCCTCTAAGCCCTTTGGCGTCCGATTCTGCGCACTTGGGACAACTCGCTCAGGAAGCGGAATGTCAGGAAATTGCGGAAGAAGAGCCCGCAAAGTATGCAGACTGAGCGGCTCTTATGAGCAACCTGATTATAGGGTGACAATAAAGCGTGTAAATGTTCAGAAGCGTATAAGCAGCCAATCAATAGCCTTTAATTATTTGTGAATTTTTTTCATGTTTTTTGCACTATCAAACGAACGTTTGTATAGTGTTTTTTAGCAAATGAATTATTAGAACACGACTAATGGTTTATTTACTGAGGTTCTGTTGGGTTGAGGTTGTCTGCAGAATCTGGCTAATAATAAAAATAACAATCATGAGATCTCTATGATAACAAAGCGTATAAGCTGCAGTCTGTTAGCCTGTGCTGCCTTTCTATCGGCAAACATTCAGGCAAACACGGCTGAAGAGGCCGTTCATGGCCTTGCCCAGGGGTGTTACTCCGTCCAATCACCGGAAAACGGCAATTACCTGAAAAAGTTTCATAAAGGTGGCGCCGTTGATAACGGTCTCAGTTACCGTTTTGAAAGCATCAGCCCAGATGAAGCCGCTCGCTTCTTTATGAAGCCAACGTCGTTTTTCAACTACATGCTGACTGATGTAGACGGTCGGTATCTGGCCTCTCACCTGCCGGCAGAAGTCAGTGCCGGGCGCTATGCCGGTGAATACGCTGAATGGCGTATCAGTGCAGAGCCATCATCTGGTGGTGAGTATCTGTACAGCTTTCACGGCAACGGTCTGGGCAGGCAGCTACGCCATAACTGGACTGATGGTGGACTCTACTTTTTTGATCTGCTGAATCCTCATGACTATACCAGCGAAGCCCAATTCAAGCTGGTCGCTCAGAATGACTGTACGCCTTTCCCTGAAGTGGAAGTAAACGTCTCTGGAAATATAGATGGGTTAAAAGGCAATCCTGCAGCCCCTGTTCGAGGTTACGTGGATCCACACACACATATTACTTCCTATGAATTCATGGGCGGTAAAATGATGCATGGTGAGCCTTTCCACCGCTGGGGTGTTGAAGAGGCACTGAAAGACAGTAAGGACATCCATGGTCCGGACGGCTCCCTGGACATCATAGGTAACCTCTATGCGTTTAATGATGTCAATTTCCGCTATGACACCCGTGGCTGGCCTGAGTTCCCCTTCTGGCCAAATCATCAGTCGTTAAGCCATATGGGGTATTACTACAAGTGGATCGAACGAGCTTACCTTTCCGGGCTGAAACTCATGGTCACCCACCTTGTGGAAAATGAAGTACTCTGTAAAGTTCAGTCCACGGTCAACCCCGGCAGCTGGGTGAACCCAAACAGCTGTGACACCATGGACAGCATTCGCCTGCAAATCCAGAGCCTGAATGATATGCAGGATTACATTGATGCTCAGGCTGGCGGCCCCGGAAAAGGTTTTTTCCAGATAGTGACATCACCGCAAGAAGCACGTCAGGTAATGGCCAATGGTCAGATGGCAGTTCTGATGGGGGTAGAAGCATCTGAAACTTTCAACTGTGGACAAAAGGACAAATGCAACCGTAATACCGTTGAGAACGCACTTAACGAGCTGTATGACCTTGGTGTTCGCAGTATTTACCCAACCCACAAGTTTGACAACCAAATAGCGGGTTCCAGGGTAGAAAATGGCTTTATTAATATTGGCCAATGGCTGGCTGGCAACCGCTTCTTTGAAACCAAAGAGTGCGATGTTGACACCAAAGGAGCTGCGTTCACTTCTGGGTTCCCATTAATTGGTGATGTGCCGTTTATTAAAGACATTCTCAATACCGCCAACCTAAACCCGGAATACGATGAGACGATTGAACACTGTAATAAATACGGTCTATCTCAACTAGGGGTTTATCTGATCAACCGAATGATCGATAAGAACATGCTGATTGAGATGGATCACATGAGTCCGGATACCGCTGATGCTGTAATGGATATTGTGGAAGCCCGTCAATACAGCGGTGTTGTCACATCCCATAGCTGGATGAACTCAGGCAGCGACGGTAATATCCACAAAAATGCCAAGCGATTGATAGAAGCCGGTGGCTTTGCCGCTCCCTACAACGCTGATGCCAATGGAGTGGAACAGCGGGTTTCCCGTTACCTGGATCATGTCGAGCAAACACCTTATCTCCAAGGTGTTGGTCTGGGCACCGATATGAGTGGTCTGGGTGGTCAACATGGACCTCGCAGCAATGCTGACACCGATCCCCTGGAGTACCCATTCACCTCTGAATTTGGTCTGGTCTTTAATAAGCAGAAGTCTGGTAACCGGGTATTTGACTACAACCAGGAAGGCATGGCGCACTACGGCATGCTGGCAGACGAGATTCAGGATATCCGTGAGCAAGCTTCCAGCCGTGTTTATGAAGCTGTAATGAACTCTGCTGAAGCCTATCTGCAAATGTGGGAACGTGCTGAAGGCAATACCAGCATCGCATATATTGATCCTCTTGAGCCGTTTGTGAAGATATTCAATCGCAAAGCTAACCGCTGTATGGATATTAATGGCCACGACAACAACCTGGTTAATGGTGCCAATGTTCAGCTGTGGGACTGTGATGATGAGTCATTCGATCAGCACTGGATTTTCAATAAAGCAACCGAGATGTTTGAAAACCGGGCGGATCGCAGCAAATGTCTGGATAACCGTGGACAAGCATACAATAACGGTGAAGTCGTGATCTGGGATTGTGTAGACAGCGATAACCTGCGCTGGACTTACAACATGAACACACTTGCCAGCAAACATGACCCTAATATCGTTGCTGATGCCTATAACTACGACAATGGCGGTAATGTTGGCCAATGGGAATACCACGGTCGCAGATGGCAGGAATGGGAGCTTCGTCCAGAATCAGCTATTCACCGCTGGGTAGATTTCCGTGATAAGCGCAAGGGGAAGTGCTGGGACGTTACCGACGGCAACACCGCCAATGGAACCAAGATTCAGCTGAAGAGCTGTAACGCGTCAACAGAACAGCAATGGTACTTTGATCCGGTTAAAGGCACCATTAAAAGTCAATTACCGGGTAATAAGTGCATGGCTGTACCATCCGGCAGTATTGGCAATGGCCTTCAGCTGGAAGTTGCTGACTGTGATGAAAACAACATCAGCCAGCAGTTCAATAAAGATGGTGGGAAATTCAGTACCCGCCTGAACGGTAATATGGTTATTGATGCTTCAGGTACCAACAGTGGTGACCCTATCGTGCTATGGGAAAGCAACGGTGGTGATAACCAGAAGTGGCGAGCAGGCCTGAACTAGTTGAGCGGGGAGCACTAAACAAAAGCCAGCTCTTCTGAGCTGGCTTTTTTAATTCAATACCTCCAATTGTTTATATTATGGACACGTTCCACCAGGCGCTGCCGGAACAGGAGGGTCACAGTTTATGCAGCAATACTCTCCTCCCTGAGGTTGCAGGCAATTTTTGCAATAAGCAAACAGGATCCAGAGAAAAGCACACCAGCCACTGCAGTCACAGCAGGTCGAATGCATAGGAAAACGTCCCAGCTCCATCAACCAGCCATTAGTAGGATAAGGCCAGGTTTTCAAAACCAATGTTACCTGCTCCATTTTCTGGTCCAGCAGTATCTGTAAAGGGTCTTTAAACTTGAATGCTATATTTCCACCTGAACTGCTGACGGATTCAACACGATCATGGATTTGTAAAATTCGCCAGCCACTTTCCGTCTTATACTTTAACTCCAATGAAGAAAGTACCAGCGTATGCTTAATCCCTTTATCCAGATAACCAGAAAGTTCAGGCAGCTTAGACAAATCAATTGTCGACAGCTTATTCATATGCTCCTGCTTCATCCCGCCCAACCAATCAACGTCTGGTGCAGTCAGCGTCAGCATATCCTCACCCGTTAAGGTTGCTGTAGAGGAGGTCAGGTAAATCCCCCGCCCTTCCATCTCCACTATCAACGGCCCTGCTGCAGGTTTCTCAACACCTGAATAGGCGAATGCACAGAAACTGGATAGCAGAAGAAAAAAAAGCACCCGAGACTTCATAGGTTGGAACCCTCTTGAGATAGCAATATTTGCGATACCTGATTGCTGTGCAGGCAAGGAAGACAAGCACTCTCTTTAGAATGGCTATAGAAAATAAGGATAGGAATGACTGGCTATCCATGTGAGAACAATTTGAGATAGCCAGCCCAGAAGAAAAAACAATGATGAGGAGTGGGGAAATTACTTACTGTCTCTGACGTACAGCTTCAAACAAACATACACCTGCAGCCACCGAAACATTCAAGCTACTGACCGAACCTGCCATTGGGATAAAAATCAGAGAGTCACACAGATCTCTTGTTAAGCGACGCATCCCTTTGCCTTCTGCCCCCATCACCAGAGCTAGAGAACCTTTCAAGTCCGATTGATAAATATTGCCTGAACTTTCGCCTGCAGTACCAAACATCCAGATACCCCGCTCTTTCAACCACTCCATGGTTCTTGCCAGATTTGTCACCTGAATCAGAGGCACATTATCTGCAGCACCGCAGGCAACCTTAGTTGCTGTAGCATTCAGGCTGGCTGACTTATCTTTTGGTACGATAACCGCATGAACACCTGCCGCATCCGCTGTTCGTAAGCAGGCTCCCAAGTTATGCGGATCTGTCACTCCATCCAGAATCAACAGAAATGGCGACTCATTCAGCCCATCCAGAATGTCTTCCAGATCCTCTTCTCTGTAGACCCGGGCAGCAGATACCCTGGCCATGATTCCCTGATGAACACCATCCACTTTGGCATCCAGACGGCTGCGCTCAACAAACTTGACAGAAACTCCCAGGTCTCGAGCCTGATCAACCAGTGCATTGATTCGTTTATCCGTACGCCCTTTTTGGACCTGCAGCTCCAACACTCTTTCGGGCGACTGCTCAAACAGGCTCTGCACCGCATGCAGGCCAAACACTACGTCATTACTCATTGATTTCTCATCTGAAAGCCTTAACAGGCCAGGGAATTAAAACGGGATTTTAGCAAAACCAGAAAGGAAGGGGCTATTGTTGATAACGTTATCAACAATAGCCCGCCAAAAAATCAGATCCACTATTTATTTATGCTTGGGGATTAAGGCCGACGCCCAAGACAATAACCACCGAAGACAAGACCTCCACCAACGACTACAGGCACATAGAACGATGCACCACCTGTTAATGTAGCAAAAGCAGTAACTGCAGCACCAAGAAAAAGACCTCCACCAAGGCACATAGCAACCAGAGCAACAACCCTCCTTTTATTAAGCGACTTGCCATCTGGTCTAAGCCAGTTACCAATATTCGTAACTTTTTTAGAAGCCCAGTTTTTTACAGACCTTCCCCAGCTTGAGCCAGAACATTTATTCGGTGATGATTGAACTTTAGCCTGAGTAAGAGAGTTATTAGTACTCTGTGTATTGTCTATCCCTAGCATAAACACACTCCAATACTTGATATAAGTTAATAACAACCAAGAATGCCGTATTAAGAAGCATCGAACACTAACAGTTCAGTTATATGCACTAACACACTGAAAAATAGCAATAAAAGATCAATATCTGTCAGACTAATGTATTACCTGACCAATGAATTGTCTGGTGAGGTATCTGTCAAACATACAGAAGAAGAAGCCCTTGTAGATAAAATTATCAACAAGGGTTTTCTTGCCAGATGATAATTCTGTTAAGCTCGGTTTGAACGAGTACAGCGGTAGATAAGGCAACCCCCGCCCAGCAGCACTCCCCCAGCAATAACCCACGGTGTTACCTTTGCTGCGGCAACTCCAAGACAAACAATTCCTGCAGCCATACCAATAAGCACTACGATTCGAAATGCTTGTATTTTTTTGTTCGGAGCCTTACTAATCCAGTCACGAAGGCCTTTAGCTGTCTTTGCAATACTTTTTGCCACCTTTCGTGGTCCGAACTTTGCCCAAAAAGAACCACTTTTTTTAATTGAAGATGCAGGCTGTCTTGAGCTGCCAGTAGCTGATGTATTTTCTACATTACTGAGCATATTGAATTCCTTTTCATATGATAGGTTTGTAATACAGAATGCTGGAAAAGCAGGGGCCATACACTAACAACACTGTTAGATGGGCTATCCAGAAAAGAAGCAAATCGAAAAAGACTATTTACCCAGTCTATATTCGACGAAAGTATGAACGGCCTATTTAAATGTGCTCCACATCACGGACTTAAAGCAAAGACTTACTAAGTGAGTGATGCAGCAATGGTAAGCTGCATAAATGAAACCTCACCGTGATGCAGAGGACAGCGCCAATATAAAAATTCGGATCAGCTCATATAAATGATCCAAAAAGTTTAACCATTCGTCTGATGAGTACGACGATAGTAGTAATAAACACCTCCAGCCACAGCAGCACCACCTAATATCACCACACCAGCCTCAGTACACAAAGCCAATCCACATGCAGCCAATCCAATGCCTCCAATAACAAGTGCTGCAACTCGCCTTTTCTCGAGAGGTGTACCTTTGCCATCAGGCTGAACCCACTTCCGAACACTGTTAGCGCCGTCGTTAAAGCTTTTCTTAACCGACCTTGCCCCCATTCTTATGCGGGAAAGGCACCCAGGATTTTCAACTTGATCCGTTTGTTTTGAAACTGTTTTTTTATCTTTAGCCGGTTGTTTTGTTACTGGGCTTTTATTTTTGCTCCCAGTCGGTTCACTTCCACGAGAAAATTGAGCAACACGTGCTTTTACAGAATTCATAGTAATCAACTCCTTTTGCAAATATTCCTTACACTCCAATATGCTGGATAAAAGGGAGTAAGGCCCTAACAACTTGGAGAGGAACTCTTACCTATGGGCATTTTTGGCCGCAACTGCGAGTCACACATACCTAATCAGACAAAAGTATTATGTCCATCAGTAAATAGACATTGGCCAGGTCTCATGGACGCCAACCAGGTTTGCTGCTTTGAAGCCACTGTGAACCGGTTGCCGATAAGCAACATAGCTACGCAATCTGCCAGGAGTGTTCACAATTAAACATTCGCCCCAGTAAACGATAAGTGACTTTTACTAAACGACTCTTCCAAACAAACGATTGTCTGCAACACAACTTCCTGCATCAAACATCAAATAATCAACACATATTCAGATAAATCTAATACAGATACTGCTTGTTTAGATAAGACTAATATAATAATATCGAAACCATTCAAATTGATAGCCTCCGAATTATTGTGATAACACCGAATAATAAGGGTCATGCCCTATGATGCTTGAAGAGATGCAAAACAGAGCATCCGAAGCTGCCGGTATTCTGAAGATAATGTCCCATCCAGAGCGCCTTATGGTGCTTTGCCAATTAGTTCAGGGAGAGATGGGTGCAGGTCAACTTCAAGAATGCTCAGCGCTGAGCCAGTCAGCATTTTCCCAGCACCTCACCGTGTTGAGAAAACACCAGCTGGTTAAGTCACGCAAGGAGTCACAGCAGGTTTTTTACTCGCTGGCAGACCCAAGGATTGAAGAGATTCTCAAGGCACTTTACAACGTATTCTGTGGCCAGTAATCCATCAGGAAACGGTTGAGCCAAACACTCCCCATAGACATAACAATACAAAGGAAACTTTATGGCGCTTACCATTCCATGGCCGTCCCTTCTGGGCGGCATATTAATGGGCAGTGCAGGCCTCCTTCTGCTGCTATTAAATGGAAAAATTGCTGGGATCAGTGGCATTCTTGGAGGCCTGACCTCTCCAAATAGAAAAGACTTTCTATGGAGGCTTCTGTTTATCACTGGAATGATCGGTGGAGGCTGGCTTTCTATTTATCTCCTAGGCACACCTTTCCCTGAAAACTACAATGCATCTGCTCTCATTATCATTACTGCAGGTTTGCTTGTTGGCGTGGGTGCCGGGGTTGGAAATGGCTGTACCAGTGGCCATGGAATATGCGGTATTGGACGTCTCTCCGTTCGCTCAATCGTTGCTACCTGTGTATTCATGGCAGTAGCAGGCATTACCGTATTCATCCGACTGCACATGCTTTGAAGGGGGCTCTATGTTTTACGTAATCGCTTTACTTGCAGGCGTGCTATTCGGCATTGGAATGGCGCTGTCAGGCATGGTAAACCCTGAGCTGGTTACTGCATTTCTTGATATCAGTGGCCAATGGGACCCCACTCTGATTTTTGTAATGGGAGGTGCTTTGGCTGTTTTTATCCCCGGTTATCAGTTCCTGATCAAAAAAAGAGCACAGCCCATACTGACCAATGACTGGAGCTTGAGCAAGAACAACTCCATTGACGTACAACTAATTGTTGGAACCAGCCTTTTCGGAATTGGATGGGGTTTGCTGGGTGTTTGCCCAGGCCCAGCAGTGACTTCAATGCTTTCCGGCAACAGTGATGTCTGGCTATTCATTGTCGCCATGATGGCGGGATTAATAATCAGCCATCAACTCAAAACCAAAGTACTGTGATAAATCTCAACTGAAAGCTCCCTTATAACCACAGAGATCACCAAGTACACCAAGAATAAAAGTCTTTTCTTTGTGAGCTTGGTGATCTCTGTGGTGCAACGTTTACCTACTGGCTGACTTTTCGCTTACGGGGCTGTCTACCACTTGGCTTTGAAGCCTTTGCTGGATCAGACTTCTTAGCACTGCTTTTTTTCTTCTTATCCGCAGCCTTCTTTTTACCTGAAGAGGTTGGTTTACGCTTTTTTCCCGTTGCTTTGGAAGCCTTCTTTCCCGCCGGTTTTCGGCCTGAGGGTTTACCTTCCTCTGAGGAGCCTTCAGCTCGTGAAGAGCCTTTCCTTTTTTTAGCCGCCTCTTCTGCAGCCTTCGCCTCTCGTAATAATTTTGCCTTGGCCGAAGCAGACTTAAACCGACTTCCCAGCTCAGCGCTGCCAGCAGACTTACCGGGAGAACGAGACTTTTTAGAAGAGCCCGATTTACCAGAAGCCTTTCTCCGCCCGGGATTACTTAGCGTTGATAGCAGTTCAAAGTCTATCTTCTTGTCATCCAGGTTGACTTTACTGACCATCACTTCCAGCTCATCACCAAGACCAAACCTACGCCCGGTTCGCTCACCTTTCATGCAATGATGGACATTGTCGTAAATATAATAGTCATCTGGGAGGCTGGTCACATGAACCAAACCCTCAACAAAAACATCCTTCAACTCAACAAACAGACCAAAGCCCGTTACCGCAGAAACAATACCGCTGAAGGTCTGGCCAATATGCTGCTGCATATAGTCACACTTCAGCCAATCCATCGCATCACGTGTTGCCAGGTCGGCTCGTCGCTCGGTAGTAGAGCAGTGTTCACCCAATGACTGAATATCTGCTGCACTGTATGGGTAAATCCTTTTCTGGGGAATCGGCTGAGCACCTACTCGCACCACATGCCTGGAAGGAATGTCTGAACGGATAATATGTCGAATAGCCCGATGAACCAGTAGATCGGGGTAACGACGAATGGGGGACGTAAAATGAGCATAAGCCTTGAATGCCAACCCAAAATGCCCCTGATTATCTCCGGTATACACCGCTTGGCTCATGGAGCGAAGAATCACGGTCTGGATTACATGAAAATCAGGACGGTCTTTCACCTTAAGCAACAGGGCCTGAATATCTCTTGGTGTCACCTTTCCGGAAGGTACCGATAATGCAAGACTACCAAGAAAGCTGTTCAGGTTAAGCTTTTTCTCCAGCGTTGGCCCTTCATGCACCCGATAAAGCCCGGGTAAGTTATGTTTATCCAGGAACTTTGCAGCGCATACGTTGGCACACAGCATGCATTCTTCAATCAGTTTATGAGCATCATTTCGCACTGTGGGTACGATTTGCTCAATTTTTCGATGCCGACCAAAGATGATTTGCGTCTCCACCGTGTCAAAATCGATGGTTCCCCGTTCACCGCGAACTGAAATCAATGTTTTGTACAGAGAATACAGCTGATCAATGTGCAGGGTCAGTGACCGATACTCACTGCGCAATACCTTGCCTTCTTCACTCAGAGGTTCTGACAGCATTGCCCAGACTTTGTTGTAGGTCAGTCGGGCATGTGAGCGAATAACGCTCTCATAAAATTTGTAACCCGACAGCTTTCCAGTTGCACTGATGGTCATTTCGCAGACCATAGCCAGCCGGTCAACCTTCGGGTTCAGTGAGCAAAGCCCATTGGAAAGCACTTCAGGCAACATGGGGATAACATGGCCGGGAAAATAAACAGAGGTTCCCCTGTTAACCGCTTCCTTATCAAGCGCGGAGCCTGGCTTTACATAATTAGAGACATCAGCAATTGCAACGAAAAGTCGCCAGCCACCACCTTTCTTGGCCTCACAATAAACGGCATCATCAAAGTCGCGAGCATCTTCACCATCAATGGTGACAAAGGGCGTTTCGCGTAAATCAACACGGAAAGCTTTATCAGACTCAGCGACTTCAGAGGTAAATCCTTTACACTGATTCTCCACTTCTTCAGGCCAGGTGTGCGGAATGTTGTGTGTACGAACCGCAACTTCAACTTCCATCCCTGCATCAGCTCTACCGCCAAGAATCTCCTTAACAATACCCATGGGCATATTACGACGCCCGGGCTGCTCAGTGATCTCCAGAAGAACGTATTGGCCTTCGGTAGGCATCATGGGACCAGGCTGAACGATAATCTCTCGACTGATACGGGGGTTCTCTGGCACGATAAAAGCCGCACCAGACTCGGTGTAATAACGTCCAACAACCTGCGTTGTATTTCGTTCAAGCACCTCAACCAGCTGACCCTCTCTGCGCCCACGATGATCGACACCAGACTCACGAACAACTGCCCGGTCACCATCAAACAGCTGTCGCATTTCCCGTGGTGAAAGGTAGAGATCCTCTCCTTCACCATCAGGAATCAAAAATCCAAACCCGTCTTTATTTCCCTGTATAACACCCTTAATCAAGTTCAGCTTGCTGATCAGAGCAAAAGCATTCTTACGATTTTGCAACAGCTGACCATCACGGATCATTGCCTTGAGGCGAAACATCAATGCTTCTTTCTGCTCTTCATCAGTGATGCCCATTTCACGGCACAACCCCCGATGACTGACCGGTGCCCCTCGCTTTTCAAGAAATTCTATAATATATAAACGACTGGGAATGGGATTCTCATATCGTTCTGCTTCAAGGGAAGCTTGACTGTCCTGGCTTTTCCACCCTTTTGACATGTGGTTATTGCACCTCTATGTATCAGCTCATGGCTGCTTATTCAGCTCATGGCTGTTTATATCAGCTCAGGCTGCTTACGATGAAAATGCTGCCTACGTGGATAATTCCCAGCTTTGCAGTTCGGATGAGGCATTATTTTCAATGACCCGGAACTCCGGCTCATGACTGTCTGACTGAAATGACAATATAAATGTAAATCTCAGACAGGTGGTGGAAGAAAACATTGAATCCATTCTGTATTAGTACATGTATCGGACAGTCAATGTAAAGATGTTCTCAGGGAACTTTCCAGAAGAACTGCTGAAAAATATAGAAGCTGATAAAAGAATAGCCGATTCATCAAATGATAAACCGGCTATTTCTTTTTATACCCTTCACCTATGCAGCTGCTACGTTGCTCACGCACTCACAGGCCACCACAGAGAACCCTGAGTCCAGGAGGCTGCAAGACTTAACACTGACCTACTGCGAAAAGGTCGGTTAAGTCTTACAGCCTCCTGGAGAAGCTATACTCTGATGATCAGGCAAATGGCTGGCGTAGTACGATAGTTTCTACACGATCAGGACCGGTAGAGATGATATCAATAGGCGCACCAGTGACTTCCTCAAGACGCTTGATGTAAGCCAATGCATTAGCAGGCAACTCATCCCGGCTCTTCACACCAAAAGTGGACTCAGTCCAACCTGGCATTTCTTCATAGACTGGCTGAACTGCTTCGTATTCTTCTACATCTACTGGCGTAGTGATGGATTCGCCATCGGCATTTTTGTAATCCACACAGATACGAATGGTCTCCAGACCATCAAGAACATCCAGCTTGGTCAGGCACAGACCACTGACAGAGTTGATCTGAATAGCCTGTCTCAGGGCAACGGCATCAAACCAGCCACAACGGCGTGGACGGCCAGTCGTTGCACCAAACTCATTACCAACCTTGGCCAGGTGACGTCCGTTTTCATCATCCAGTTCGGTAGGGAAAGGTCCGGAACCTACACGAGTCGTATAGGCCTTGGTGATACCCAGAACGTAATCAAGGTACAAAGGACCAAAGCCAGTACCGGTTGATGCACCACCGGCAGTGGTATTCGAAGAAGTTACGAAAGGATAAGTACCATGATCGATATCCAGCAGAGAGCCCTGAGCACCTTCGAACAGGATATGATCACCACGTTCATGGTGCTCATGCATGCGATCAGAAACACGATCGATCATCGGAATCAGCTCTTCGGCCATGGCCAGAGTATCATCCAGCACCGCCTGATAATCCACCGCATCTACTTTGTAATAGTGCTGCAAAGCAAAGTTGTGATAGTCCATCACCTCTTTCAGCTTCTTGGCAAAACGCTCAGGATGGAGTAAATCAGCAACACGCAGACCTCTGCGAGCTACTTTATCTTCATAAGCTGGACCAATACCACGGCCAGTGGTGCCGATTTTGGCTTCACCGCGGGCCAGTTCACGAGCCTGGTCCAGTGCAATATGGTAAGGCAGAATCAGCGGGCAGGAGGGGCTGAGCTTCAACCGCTCACGAACAGGTACGCCTGTTTCTTCCAGCTGCTTCATCTCTTTAAGCAGTGCTTCAGGAGAGAGCACAACACCGTTACCAATGTAGCAAACAACACCTTCACGCAGAATGCCGGAAGGGATCAGGTGCAGAACGGTTTTCTCACCGTTAATAACGAGGGTGTGTCCGGCATTATGGCCGCCCTGAAAGCGAACTACCGCCTCAGCCTGCTCTGTCAGCAGATCGACAATTTTGCCTTTACCTTCATCACCCCACTGGGTGCCAAGTACGACAACAGTCTTACCCATGGAATCGGTCTCTTAGTTTCAATTCGATACAGCCCAAAGACTGCATATTTAACTTAAAATCCGCAGATCATCTACGGACAGAATACGACAACCGGTTGCCAACCCGAACGGCAAATGCTGCTGTGCCCATACTTCCCGGCTCAACAGGTCTTGATGCCATCTTATAAAGGTTCAACCAACCATTCGCCGTCACGGCAGATCAGCTGATGGTTGCAACCCATGCCCGCTGCTTCTGTCTCTTGCCCGGGAAGTTGTCGAACTACCCGTTCTCCCTGTCGACGCAGGGTCTGCACAATAGCAGCATCCGCATCAGCAGGTGCAAAAATGGTCGTACCTCCAGTACAGTCTTCAGTACTTTCAGCCTTCAGTTCCAGCAACGCCTTAAGGTCAGTACTAAAACCCGTTGCTGGTCGGGATCGCCCAAATGCTTCACCGATCCCATCATATCGCCCACCTTTCGCGACTGCCTGCCCCTGATCAGGGAGGTATGCCGCAAAAACGACGCCAGTATGATAGTTGTAGCCTCTCAACTCACCCAGGTCGAAGTAAAACCCAGTTCCGGGGTAGAGGCTGGTAATTTCTCGAGCGATGACTTCTAGTTCATTCAACGCAATAGCTACACCCTGTGGTGCATTTACAAACTCACCTCTGGCCCGTTCGATAATTTCAGGCCCACCAGCCAGATGTGGTAAAGCCTTGAGCATCCTGCCTGAGGCTTCATCGAGCCCCCACTGGTTCAGCAACTGGTCTACTTCAGCAATAGCTTTACGCTGCAGGGCATCAAACAGCTCAAGCTCCTGATCATCTGATAGCCCAGCCTGAGCTGCCAGTAATCGGTATATCTGTACATGTCCAAGGTCAAGGCTGACTGACTCTGCATCCACCTGAGCCAATGTTTCCAGCATCAGGGAAATCACTTCCAGATCACTTTCAACACCCGAGTGGCCATATAGCTCTGCACCGATCTGGATCGGGGACCTTGAAGCTCCCAGAGAGGCCGGACGAGCATGAAAGACACTACCGGCATAACAAAGTCTTACTGGTCCATCTACTTTTAGAGTATGAGCATCAATTCTAGCTACCGCTGGTGTTGTATCTGCCCTCAGCCCCATGGTTCTACCGGTCAGTTGATCAGTCACCTTGAAGGTTTGAAGATCAAGATCATGACCGACACCTGCCGTCAGTGACTCCATAAACTCCAGATGGGGAGGAATCACCAGCTGGTAACCCCAGCGGTCAAACAGGTCGAGCATATCGCGCCTTAACTTTTCAGCACAACGGGCTCTGCCAGGTAGAATTTCCTCAATTCCGTCAGGCAGCAGCCAACGATCAGCGACGGTCATAACAGCCTCTCTTATTGTTACTGTGGAAGTTTTTTTCTTCGCCCTTTTCCATCATTTCAGTATCAGAAAGTGTCCAGAGCGAAGAGGCTAACCATTGATCAGATACAGTAAAGCCACACCCACCAGCATGCTGATCAGACCGGCTACTCTTAATTGCCGGTCATCAATTTCAGCTAACTGGCGAACTAATTGTCGCCAGCGCTGTGGGTAAAGAAATGGCACAACACCCTCAAGCACCAGCATAAGGCTGAAAGCAATCAGTAATTGCTGCCCAAAGTCCATTGCCTATTCTCCGCTGTTCACCCCCCCAGCATGGCCATGAGTTCATATCCTGACAGCCATGAGCGCAAAATGCCGCTCACTCCAAGCCATGAAAATGATTACTGAGCCAGAACAGCAGTATTTTCATAACAGATAGTTCAGTGAACCCACACACGAAAAAACCGGGCGAGGCCCGGTTTTGATAATATTACCACTCTATTCGCAAGAGTTCATTATTTGCCTTACTTATCGTGGTTAAAGTAACGGAAGAATTCACCTTTAGGCTCAATCAACATGATATCACCAGACTCCCCAAAACTCTCTCGGTAGGCCTGAAGGCTCCGATAGAAAGCATAGAACTCAGGGTCCTGCTGGTATGCCTTAGCATAAATATCGGCTGACTTGGCATCCCCATCACCGCGGATCATTTCAGACTGACGGTATGCATCGGCCAGAACCACACGCTTCTCACGATCAGCGTTGGCCATGATACCTTCTGCCATCTCCTGACCACGGGAGCGATAGTCTTGAGCCTCTTTTTCACGCTCAGATGACATACGTTCGAACACAGAATCACTGACCTGTGGAGGCAAGTCGATTCGCTTGATACGCACATCCATGACACTGACGCCAAGCTCTTTCTGAGCAACGTCATTCAAGGACTTGGTCAAGGCTTCAATCATCTCATCGCGCTGTCCTGAAACCACTTCGTTCAGGGTGAGGTTACCAAACTGGTTACGCATGCTGGACTCAGCGCGCTGGGCCAACAGGTTACTGGCACGGAACACATCACCGGCAGTTGCACGGTAGAAGTCATACACATCATGAATTCGCCACTTGATGTAGGAATCCACAATAACGGCCTTCTGCTCAAGGGTCAGGAAACGTTCAGACGGCACATCCAGCGTCTGCAGACGACCATCAAACACCTTAACCTTATCAATGACCGGGATTTTCACATGCAAGCCCGGGGGAATGCTGTCACGCACTACCTGACCAAAACGAAGTTGAACCGCTCTCTCCCGCTCAGAGATGACAAAGAGGCTACCCCAAGCCAGTATCACAGCAACCAGGGCAATAATCAGTCCAGTGAAGGCTTTCTGACTCATCGACTTACCCTCCCTCCACTGGCTCGCGAGCTATTGACGCGCTTATTCAATTCTTCTGTCACCCGAGTGGTAATCTCGTTTAATTCCTGCGCAGATAACTGCCTTGAAGGCATGCTGCTGCTACCATGGGACTGTGTCAGCTTATCGAGAGGCAGATACATCATGTTATTGCCACCTTCAACATCCACAAGCACCTTGCTGGACTTACTGAATACTTCTTCAATGGTTTCAATATACAGACGCTCACGGGTTACTTCAGGCGCCTGCTTGTATTCACCCATCAACTTCACGAAACGATCAGCCTCACCTTCTGCCCTGGCCACCACTTCATCTCGGTAACCATTGGCATTCTCAATCGTACGTTGAGCCTGACCACGCGCTTCAGGAACGATTTTGTTGGCATACACCTGAGCCTTGTTCTTGGCTCTTTCTTCGTCCTCACGGGCACGAATAACGTCATCGAATGCCGCTTGCACTTCTTTTGGGGGCTGGGCGCTTTCAATGTTCACCTTGGCTACATTAAGACCTGTACCATAGCTATCGAGATATGCCTGAAGACGGTCACGAACCTCAATACCCATGACTTCACGGCCTTCCGTCAGCACCTGATACATCTCAGAACCACCCACAACGTGCCGTAATGCACTTTGCGTAGCCTCCTCAAGACTCACCAGAGGCTTGGCAACATTCAGGACATAGTCCTTGATATCCTCAATGTTGTACTGAACCGACATGGCCACTTCGACAATGTTCTCATCTTCAGTCAGCATCTGCTGATGAAGGTTATAAGTTCGAAGTTCAGTAACACGTTCCTGATATTTGGTATCAATGGGGGGAAAGTATATATGCAGACCTGGTCCTACGGTCTCAGCATACTCACCGAACCGGAGAATAACCGCCTGCTCTTTTTCATCAACGGTATAGACAGCATTCCAGACATAAGCAACAACAGCCAGAATCAGAATGCCGATAAACATTCCAGATGAAGAGCCTGGTTGAGCACCTCCACCAGAGCCACCTTTACGGCCACCCCCAAACATTGAATTCAGCTTTTCCTGAAATTTTCGAAAAGCATCGTCCAGGTCCGGTGGTCCTTGCTTATCGCCTTTGTTACCACCGCCCCATGGATCCTGGTTATTTCCACCCGGCTCGTTCCAGGCCATATATGTCTCCGTAGAGTCAGCATCAAATTAAATGTTGGTTTGAGCATCCCTGTTACTGGGGACAACTGGCTTTTAAATCAATCGCCGGTCCGTCAGAGGATGTACATACCATAGTCACCTTCAGACCTTAAGGGCCAGTCAGGCATGACATGACGTCGCAGGATAAATTTCCAGAGCAGCCATCAACTTTCACTCCACCACAGGGGAGTAGAAAATGCAACGTTCCGTGCAGCCTGGGATCCTGACTTACCTTACAGGTACATCCATATAGATGTGCCTGTAAGGTAGTTCCTGAGCCAGATTGTAGAGTTTGGATAGCGAATAGCGCAAGCCGAATTGGTAAAGACCGCAACGGATTTTCTTTACAAACCCTGAATTAGAGCTGTTTCGCCCAAAATTTATCCATCATTCATGATGAAATATTCGGTCCAGCCAAGAACGCTTCTTATAATTCGCAGCAACACCTTTTGAAAGCATAAATGGGACATACTCCCGATCTTCCTCCATTATATGCTTAGCCAGCCAAACTCTTAAAAAATGAAGCAACTCAAAACTGACCTGCTGTCCCTGAATAACCTTCTCATGAAGATTATTTACCTGCTCAATCAACTGTGAGTGATGTTTTTTGTGCTCCTCATAATCCGGATATCCAAGCACTCTCATCAACGACTCTTCTACTGTGAAGTGAATACGGGTGTACTCCACAAGACGACCAAGAATTTCCCGGCCAACCTCTGACCCCTGTCTTTCATGGATAGCTCGGTGTAATTCATTCAGTAGGTCCACCAGGACACGGTGCTGAGCATCAATCTCTTCAATACCAACACACAACTTATCTGACCATGGGAATAACTCTTCTGAATTATTATCTATTTCCACACTGTCAATATTAAGCATCACAACAATCCACTTTCCGGGTGAGTATCTTCCTTGCTGCCAGAAGACTTACCAGTGAATAGCACAGGGGGTTGTACTGTTTTTTGATAATACAGCCGTACAACTTTTGATGGCATCCCATGTACCCGATACTCAAATAGCAGGGCCTGTTGATATTTCGTTATGTGCTCAGTGCATCAGGACACCTGCGGGTACCCCCAGGATAACAATAGAAAGCCTGACTGGTATGAATCGGCAGAAAACAAACGAATAGCGAGCATAACTGCTCGCTAGGAAGGTAATTTTGACGAGAAAAGAGCCAACCAGCATTGACCCAGATCAATACGTATAAGCCGTATCACAATCAGGCAGAAGTACTAAAGCAGCTATCACTAAGGCCTTCTTGCTTGGAAAGGCGCTCAAAATCAGGTTTTGGTAGTCGGATATCAAGAACAATATCCCCACTTTCTGAATATGCCTCTGATTGAATAGCACCAAGCCTGTAGAGACGAGCCCTAATGCGACCCTGTGCAGGTTTTAGCGTTAGTTGCCCCTGTAGCATGTCATCAGAAAGCAACTCTTTAATGGCTTCCTGCAACAACTCAACACCATCCCCGGTAACCGCAGAAACCCAGACCCTAACAGGCCTCCCCTCATCATTACGCTGAATTTTTGGTTCTACCCCCTGCAGAAGATCAATTTTGTTATAGACCTCAAGTTGCGGAACCTCATCAGCATTGATCTCTTTCAGAACCGAATGCACCTGATCCATATTCTCAAGACGTTCAGGGTCATGACTGTCGATCACATGCAACAATAAGTCTGCCTGACGGGTTTCTTCCAGAGTTGCCCGGAACGCTTCAACCAGCTTGTGTGGAAGGTGGCGGATAAACCCTACCGTGTCAGCAAGCACAACCGGGCCTATGTCAGGCAGATCGATACGACGAAGTGTTGGATCAAGCGTGGCAAACAACTGGTCGGCCGCATAAACGACGGATTCAGTCACTCGATTGAACAGCGTAGATTTTCCTGCGTTAGTATAACCGACCAGCGAAACCTGAGGCACCTCTGCCCGCTTTCTTGAGCGCCTCCCCTGCTCCCGTTGCCTGCGCACTTTTTCCAGACGACGGGTAATACTTTTGATGCGAACCCTGAGAAGGCGACGGTCCGTTTCCAGCTGTGTTTCACCTGGACCCCGAAGACCAATCCCCCCCTTCTGCCTTTCCAGGTGTGTCCAGCCACGTATCAGGCGGGTACTCATGTGCTGCAGCTGAGCCAGCTCAACCTGAAGCTTCCCTTCAAAGGTTCGCGCTCGTTGAGCAAAGATATCCAGAATCAGCCCAGTACGATCAATGACCCTGCATTGCAGTTCTTTTTCAAGATTCCGCTCCTGACTTGGGGAAAGGGCATGGTTAAACAGCACAACATCGACGTCATGCAATACTACCAGTTGACGGATTTCTTCGACTTTGCCGGGGCCGACAAAGAAACGGGGAGTAGGGTGCTTACAGCCTGCGGTAATAAAGGCGGCAGACTCAACGCCAGCGGAGCGTACCAGCTCCATGAATTCCTGGGGGTCCTCCCGCTCTCGTTCATCATTCAACTCAAGATGAACCAGTACTGCGGTTTCACCACCCTCATGGCGGTCAAAAAACAAATAGATCTCCTAAACAGCCACGAACCGCGCGTATAACAGCTGGGAGCCAGCTTACAGAAACCTGAAAATAAGACTGCGCCACATGGCTTATTTTAAAATAAATAATTAGAAGCAATTAAAGGCGCCTTAAGCGCCCTCAAAATGCATTAAACAGAGTTACTCAAGCTCTGACTGTTCAGTACCCTGCATTGGCAGGCGAACTGGACGGCTTGGAACAACTGTAGATACAGCGTGCTTGTATACCATTTGGCTCACTGTATTCTTAAGAAGAATAACGAACTGATCGAAAGACTCAATCTGCCCCTGAAGCTTAATACCATTAACCAGGTAGATAGAAACTGGCACGCGTTCTTTACGCAGCACATTCAGGTAAGGGTCTTGTAGAGAATGCCCTTTTGACATTTCTGTACTCCTTTTAATTCTCGGGTTTTTGAATAGCCTTGTTTCACTTTGGGGAGGACTATCCGCTAGACCGGCTGTGCCAGTACTCATTGTTCAATATATGTACAGCCTATGAAATGCCGGCTCACATTAAGCTAACCCCACACCGCACTCAATAAGTAATACTAGCTACTCCCGTCAGTCCTGCAGGAACAATTACGGGTTCTAAAGTACCACAAAATACATCTAGTCTATTTGAGGGCGCTTCCCAAGACTTTCAAGGCATCACCCGATAAGTTCTCGGATAACGTATCGAGCCAGTGAACATCTGGCCAGCTTCTTAGCCAGGTTAGCTGTCTTTTGGCCAGCTGCCGGGTTGCGATAATACCTCTTTCGACCATCTCATCGTAGCTTAGTTCCCCATCCAGATAGGACCAGGCCTGACGATAACCGACAGATCGAATGGATGGCATGGATACATTCAACTCTTCCCGTTGATAGAGAGACCTTGCCTCTTCAAGAAAACCATTCTCCAGCATCAGCCTGAAACGAAGGGCGATACGCTCATGAAGTACCGCTCGATCTTCCGGAGCCACAGCCAGACTCACTAAACGATAAGGTAAACTCTGCTCTTCCTGCTCCCGGTGCCATTGAGACAGGGGCTTACCGGTTAACTCATAAACCTCCAGAGCACGCTGCAGCCTCTGGGTATCCGATGGTTTTATTCGTTGCGCCGCTTCAGGGTCAATTTCAGAAAGCCGCTGATGTAAAAAACCCCAGCCATTTTCATGAGCACTATCCAGCAAGCGCTGACGTACCCCGGCATCAGCAGCGGGCATCGCTGCCATACCATCCCTGAGCATTTTAAAGTACATCATCGTACCACCAACCAGCAAAGGAATACGCCCACGAGCAGTAATATCAGCCATCAACGACAGCGCATCCCGTCTAAAATCTGCGGCTGAATATGATTCCGCAGGGTCAAGAATATCGATCAGGTGATGTGGGGCTTCTGCAAGTATTTCGGGCTCCGGCTTGGCAGTACCAATATCCATCCCCCGGTAGATCAGGGCCGAGTCTACACTAATGATCTCAACAGGCAGCTCTTTGCTGAGCGCCACCGCCAGGTCAGTTTTGCCAGATGCAGTGGGCCCCATTAAAAATACAGCGGGAGGAAGCCGCTTTTCCTCATACGCGGACATAAAATAATGAGCACCTGAAAATAATGGAAATGCGATTCTATAGGATTATGTACTGAACTTTCGATAGCCACATGTATTGATCAAAAGATTATTAAAAAGTTTCTATCTGAAAAAATACACTGATTTACAACAAACACATAACTCCTCCCTCTCTGAAGATTAGAACTCCCTTAGCCTAATAGCCGCTGCAGCCAGAATTTCCTCATTACTCATCACACCAGCTTCACCCTTAAGGACTTTTACAACCCGGGGCATCAGACGCATAATAAAAGTTCTAATCAATGTATGCTCGACACCGACATTCTGAGCCTTAAGAATATGTAGATGGGCTGCTACCAGACTTTCGTACTCATACTCATGACTGATAACTGAAAGTATCCTGTTTTTTTTCTCTTTACGGATATGCTCTCTCTTTTGGAGAGTCATCTGGTCAAGCTCATGGTCCACCAAACTGGCCTTATCCTTAGCTATCCCCCGAATTAGACTTAGCCAGCCGGCCTTGTCCAAATCTTGTTTTACAAACACCGGGGCTTTATTCTCATGAAGGTCAACTTTAACTATATAATCTGCGAGCAGGGCAATATTTGCACTCTGATGTTCTGCGGGCAATGAAAGGTAGAGGTTATATCTATCAATTGTATCGAAGTGCGGATTAGATAAATTTAGAAATTCCCCTAGCTGACTCAAAAGTTGCGAGTGATATTCACGAGTAACTCTTTTTAAAAGAAATTCTGCAAACTCCTTGTGCTCTGCTGATGATTGCAGATAAAGGGTTTTAATTGCTTTAATTAATGATTTCTGAAACAGTCCTGAGGTAACAAGCATACTATTCATAATTTCAATATTATCTTTTATCAATGAGAGATTGCTTATTGGCCACCCATCATTAGCTTCTTCCTCTAATCGGCACACCCACTTATCCAAAGGTTTCATTTTCTGAAGCTGGCAACACTTATTCCAATCACTTAGCCATGATGACAAGCTATCAACCACCGACCCTAACCCCTGATTTAAAGTAGTTCCTACCTGTAAAAGCCTTTCCAGCTCGGCAATACCATTCAAACATTCATCCATACCAACAATCAGTAATATCTCTGCCATGACCTTGTTACAAGGGACGGGCATTTTTTTAGCAAAACCAATTAACAAATCCACCGTTGAAAACACCGATTTGACACGACCCGAAGATTGATGACAATAAAGTAGAAACGGTATTATTGGGTCTTCGGTGGTCAGTGCAGCCTTTACCTTCTCGCTGCCAAGATTCTCATCAACATAACCACCTAATCCAGCACAAAGGGCTAGTCCCTGATAAAGCAACCTCTGACTATCAGTCCATATGCTTGGAATATGAAGATAAAAACAACACTGGGCTTCAAATAATTCATCTACGTTATTAGATAATTTTCGTTGTTCCAGTAGCCAGTCAATGGATCGACACTGGGCTTGATTTTTTCCATTCCGGGCATCATCAAGAAGCCCCTCAAGCAGTTGAGCATCTACTTTTGAAGATACCCCATTATTCCATGCAAGCATGGCTTCAATATGACTAAGCATTCTATTTTCTGCCAGCCACTTGGCATCTTGAATGCGTCCAAGCTCAAACGCCTTCATCCCCAAAGCCTCGCACTTGGGAGTAGGAAGTCCAAGCGTATCAGGCGTTTGCAACCTCAAAAAATCAACGGCATCAGGATCTGATGCAAACAGTAAAGAGTGAAAAAAATAATCCAGGCTTTCATGGCTTAATTTCTGGAGTAGTTTGCCATGATCCTGACGTGTCAATACACCAGCCTCATACCCAAACCAAAGCAGTGAAGATTGATCAACCGGAGAGAGCCTATCTCCTTCCATAAATTGAAATATGGCACTAACTATTTCTTTATTTTTTTCGAGAGAATATATGATAAAACTCGACAAACATTGTTTACGAACATCTGCAATTGATTGAGGAGTAGGGTTATATTTATCTCCAGACAAAACATTTCCACTATATTTTTTAACAACCCTTACCCATAAACCAAAGCACAATGACAACCTTACATCACGCGAAAAGCCATCAATAAAATAGCTCATCTGATCTGCACTATTGTATTCTTCAGAAACTTTATAGAAATTAGCACACTCGCCATAATCTTTTGAAATAACTCTTTTTAAAACATCACTTACTTCAACCGAAAATTTTGTTAAAGTCTTATAGTAAATCAAGGCAACACGACAGTTATACGGTTGACTATTTTTTAGAAACGTATGCATTGTATTTACAAGCTGTACTGTAAGCTCAAACTCATGATTAGTTGCTCGCTCAACTTTATCCTCAAACCTGCTGACAATCTGAACCATTAGCTCACGATGATCAGCAAGCAAAGGTGATAGCTTACCAAAGACTAAATCCATAACAGGAATCACATCAAGGTATTTATCTTGATAAACATTTCTTAGCATCATGATAAATTCATCTTCACAAGTGCTCTGTCTCAACTGGTGAAGAGCTCTGTGTTCAGTAATACAATGAAATGGGCTTAGCAACTGATCAAGATATTCTTTTTGCTGATAACCGGAGAAGTCTCTCACAGATTTAGCTCGGTAAAAATCCCCAATCATTTCCTGCAAATACTCTTTTTGGTCGTTCAACTTCAAACAATATCGATCAAACTCATGCTCTTTTGGTATTTTTTTAAGCCAAGATTCAAAACCTTTATGAATTCGCACAGATTCACCAAGAACAAAAGTCCTTACCCAGGTAATTAATTCAGAGCAGCCATCAAATAACTCTACAATCAAATCAGGCGGAGAAAAACTGTGGTGACACGCTTCCGCAACAAAATCTAAAACATGCTCAACAAACTCCACATGAAAATCTAAACTCTCATCTGCTTTAAGGCCTTTCATAATTTCCATAAAATTATAAAATCCAAAGTAATTACCTAAAGGGTGTTGTGGTAGAAGCTTCAGACAATAAAACTTCCGATACATATCTGAAAATTGCTGCTTCATAACCCTGTAATCACCATGATTATGATACTCTCTACCCTCTCTTGGCATAATTTCCTGAGCTAACCTATAACATAAGCTAGCCCTATCCAGCCGACTACAAAGTTCATTATTTTCAGCCAACTGTAATAAGCACTTACTTTTGGTTTCCTTATCCAACCCAAAACTCATCAACCTTTCGGGGTCAAAAAGATCACTATCATCAAAGAAATTAAGTAAAACTGCATACCGATATAATTGTTCAAGAACAACAGGAAAGCCAGAGGTGAATACAAGACCAGCAATACTGTTTGGATCTTTTCTTGTTCCATCCCAGAAATAAGTAAGAAGTTCTATCGTTGTCATATCTTGCAACTGATGATTTAGGCAGAGCATCCAGAAGCTTGCGTGAACAGGGTCCTTCTCAAGCGCAGCTTTAACAAAACCAGCATTACTCAGGTTACCCATCCATACATTAATTGCATCACGAAACACTATACACTTTGAATCTTCATAATACTCAAACTCATCTTTCCACTTAAATACTTCATCTGGACAAATTTTAAGTTTACTGTCCTTCAACTTCATCCATAATTTGGGTGAAAATATATCTTTGCACGATGAGTACAATTCATCTAAAACCAAATCAGGAGCCCCAAAGTTTAAAGCTACCACTCTTGCAACATCTATCGTAGCTTGAACATTACGATCAGATCGAAAATCATCATTATGATCTAACAAGTGGGAAGTTTTAAACATCTGATAGGCAAGACTTCTTGCTACTGGAACATCATCCAGCTGCCCCTGATAAACTTGCACCATGGGCAGACTTCGATACCCTCGACAATATTCATCAAGTATAAAGCCAGAGGCTGCACTCAAATTATCCCGAATAAGCCCCTTTAATTTTTGAACATTTTCTGGAGATAATCCATTCTGGCTTTCTATCTGCGCCCTGCACGACCAATAATTATTTATAGCCCTGATATTTGAATATACAGGTAATTCTTTGAGAGCACTTAACGCTCTGCATGGGTTAACATCTCCAAAATCCGGCTCCAGAAGAACCATGGGAATAAGCATTACAACCTCAGGACGGAGATCTTTCGACAAAGAATCAATAAAGCTACAACGATCTGCTGAGCTCTTACTTTCAGTCAAAACTTTAAGCTGATCAAGTAATTCATCGTACGAAGCATCTTGCTTAAAGCATACATCCACAACAGGCATAGTTCTCAAAATGGCTAAAGCTTCTGAAGGATAAAAAAGAGACTGTGTCAATTCCTCCCTATCTTCTCTCCTGCCAAAAAGCATATCTTTAATTAAGGCTCTTTTTGCTAGTTCACTTCCCGCATCTGCCGCCCTGTAAAGACACATCCTTTCTAAATCAGGGGACTGGAATATAAATTCATCCCCCTTTCTGGCAGCATCCCCAAGCGCTAAAAAAAAATCAATATACTCACTCTTAGTAGTGACAGAGGAAATACTTGAAAAACATTCACCTGGCGAAGAAATATCAAAGCCATCCTGAAGGGCTAAGATTTCACTTAGTAAAATCAAAGATCTTACGTATTTAACCAACTGAGTTGAAACAAAAGAGCAATTAATTCCCTCATAAAGACCCAAACCTTTTTCAATTACACCATCATAATTCCCATTATCAAACATCGTCCATATACACTTGATCTCAGCCCCAACCTTTCCACGACAAAGGTCACCAAAAGCCTCTTCTGGGTCATCAGGGTATTTGGAAAAAAAAGCAGGCCAATCATCAATACTGATCAAATCACATGAAGTTTCTACATCTCTTTTTTCTAATTTCCTTCTCGATAAATCCGTTCTGAATTTTTCACTCGAAGCTTGATCACTATGAAATTCTTCAGCAGCCTCAATGTAGCCACTTGCCTCTATTGCTTTTACACATTGAGAAGCAGGTTCTTGTCCAGATACATTAAGATCATGCAGGGGCATACTTCCTGAACGACCAGAAATATTCAAAACACGAGTCCTTTACACATCTAGCTTACAAGGATGAGCCAGCTAAAAAAATGAGCTAGCTCTGATAAAAAATTAATATTGAAAGAAAAGTGGTTAATGATAATCGATAATAAGGAAACCTAAAGGCAAATTAATTATTTTATTGAAATACTAAAAATCACTAATATTGTTTTATAGCATGATATTTATAGGAGAAAATTAATAACCTTAATGCTTACAATCAAAGCAAACCACGCTTTTCAAACTATTAGATACCCTGTCGTAAAAGCATTCACCAAAAGTGACACTCTCAATTAATAAGTGGAGTGTCAAATTACTGATTGAGAATAACCTCTTGTCTACCGCCCTCTCAAAAACAACTTATCCAATTGATCCATAGTTAACATAGTCCAGGTTGGACGACCATGGTTACATTGACCACTGCGCTCAGTATGCTCCATATCCCTAAGCAGAGCGTTCATCTCCTCAATAGAGAGTTTTCTGTTAGCACGCACAGAGCCATGGCAAGCCATAGTCGCCAGTATTTCATTAATATGGGCTTCAATACGATCGCTGGTGCCATGCTGCATCAAATCCGAGAGTACATCCCTCAATAATTTTTCCACATCGGCATTCTGCAGCATCACGGGTATCTGGCGAACCAGCAGGGTTTCCGGCCCCATTCTTTCCAATGTCAGGCCTAAACGAGAGAAGTACTCTCTGTGCTCTTCTGCACAGTCTGCCTCTCGTTCACTGACCGATACAGATTTAGGCACCAGTAGCGGCTGGGCACGAACCCCCTGCCCCTGATAGGACTGCTTCATTCGCTCATAGGTAATCCGCTCATGAGCCGCATGCATGTCCACCAGAATCATGCCCTGATCATTCTCTGACAGAATATAAATCCCTTTCAGTTGAGCAATGGCATAACCCAACGGGGGTGTCAGTGAATCATTTTCCGGGAGACTCTCTGGAGCAGGCTGAGGAGAAAATTGAGTCACCACCTCCTGAACAGAATCATCACCCATAGCAGAAGCAATAGCACTGCTGGACGCAACAGGCTCGGCTGCTCCTGCGTATAGCTGACTATAAGCTTCTATCTGGCGCTTAACCTGCCCCTGCGAAGGCGCTTCAGATAAAGATGAACGTCGATCACTGAAACCAGAACCGTTGTTTCCACCGGAGAAACCGCCAGAGCTACTGGCCGGTGATGATGAGAGTCGTATAGTTTCCTGCCCCTGAAACTCACCGGCATCAATACCAGAAGTCTGAGGTTGTGAAGGGTGGGTCAGCGTCGTTGGAAGAAGCTGATCTTCAGGGCGTACTTCACCAAGCGCACGGTTCAGCGTACTGAACAGAAAGTTATGAACGGTTCTGCCATCCCGAAAGCGAACTTCATGCTTGGTTGGATGAACATTGACATCCACCAGCGCGGGGTCAAGCTCCAGATAAAGAACAAACGTTGGATGTCGGCCACCATACAGCACATCTCGATACGCCTGACGAACCGCATGTCCTACCAGTTTATCCCGGATAACACGACCGTTAACAAAAAAGTACTGTAAGTCTGCACTGGACCTGGAAAAGGTTGGCAACCCTACCCAGCCATACAGTTTTAAACCGGAGACCTCGACATCAATGATCACCGCATTTTCAATAAATTTGGGGCCACACAGCGCTGCAACACGACGATCTTTCTCTGCCTGAGTCGATGCAGGACGCAACTGATGAATACTGCGCTGGTTATGACGAAGCGTGAACCCTACATCAAAGCGGGATAGCGCCAGACGTTTAACCACTTCTTCCAGGTGAGAAAATTCAGTCTTTTCGGTACGCAGAAACTTCCGCCGGGCGGGGGTATTAAAGAACAAATCTTTAACTTCGATGGTTGTACCCACTGGATGAGGCGCAGGCATCACCTGAGCCTCCATATCCCTGCCTTCAACCCTTGCCTGCCAGCCAGATTCCTGTTCTTCAACATTAGACGTCAAAGTAAGCCTGGAAACAGAGCTGATAGAAGCCAGAGCCTCACCACGGAACCCGAGAGTCGCCACACCTTCCAGATCTTCCAGCTCAGAGATCTTGCTGGTTGCATGGCGAGAAAGCGCCAGCGCCAACTCATCCTTAGGAATACCATAGCCATCATCACGGATACGAATCAGCTTAACACCACCGTTTTCTACCTCCACGGTCAGGCGTTTCGCACCCGCATCAATGCTGTTTTCCAACAGTTCCTTCACCACAGAGGCAGGACGTTCCACCACCTCACCAGCAGCAATCTGGTTAGCCAGTCGATTATCAAGGAGGCGGATGGGCTTCATAACGTTTTGTTACTCTGTCGCTAAATCTTTTCAATATTAATTGGGAATTACCAGCACCTGACCGACACGGATATTGTTAGCGCTTGATAGCCGGTTAACTCTCCGCAGGTCATTCATGCTGATATCAAACTGATCAGCAATCTCTGACAAGGTATCCCCCGGCTTGATCACATAGCGTGATGGACGGGCTTTAAGGGTACCATCCTGCTTCCACTTGGCAACCAGTGTGTCAGGTGGAGGCTTTTTATAGAACCAGCTTTTGGCACCATTAAAAATAGCTTTAGCTACCATTTTCTGGTGATTACTGCTCTTCAATTTTCGAGCTTCTTCAGGGTTGGTAATAAACCCGGTCTCCACCAGAATGGATGGGATATCCGGTGACTTCAACACCACAAAACCCGCCTGCTCCACCTGTTTTTTATGCAACCGATTAATACCGCCCATATTAGCCAGCACTTTGTTACCCACCTCAAGGCTGGACGAAAGTGTTGAGGTCATCGACAGGTCCAACAGTACCCCCGCCAGAACATCATCTTTATCCCCCAGGGAAATACCACCTTCACCTCCAATCTGATCCGATGCATTTTCCTTCTGGGCCAACCAGCGAGCGGTTTCCGAAGTTGCACCACTGCGGGAAAGAGCAAAAACAGAGGCACCCTTGGCCCTGCGATCTTTAAATCCATCCGCATGAATGGAGATAAACAGATCCGCCTTACTGTCTCTGGCAATCTGGGTACGCCGGCGCAGGTCAATGTAATAGTCGCCAGTACGAACCAGCACTGGCCGGAAACCCTTCTCCCTGCTTAGCAAAGCAGCAAGCTCTTTGGCAATAGCCAGCGTCACATGCTTTTCATAACCGCCACCATAGGCAATGGCCCCGGGGTCTTCGCCACCGTGCCCCGCATCAATGGCTACGACAATATCCCGAAAACCCACAGGTTTCTGTTTTACAACGGGCTTTGGTTTTCTGCTCTCATCGTCAAACAGATCAACCACCAGACGGTGCCCATAAGTCGCATTAGGCTTTAATAGAAAGCTTTCACTGGCTACTTTCTCGCTGAGGTCCAGCACAATACGCAGATCATTCTGGTTACGGGAACCATGCCGGATTTTTTGAATGGGTGTTCCCTTCAGCTGCAGGCCGCTGAACGTACCGCTGAGCCTTGCGCCATCGACGTCAATAACCAGTCGACTGGGATTACTCAGATGAAACTTGTTATGTTCAACCGCATCAGAAACATCAAACACAAGGCGTGTTTTATCCGGCGACCGCCAGAGTCTGACATTTTTAATCAGTTTATAGACCGCTTCAGCTACCTGGGCTTTGAGAACAGAAAACCCTACCACCAGAATACCGAGCTGTTTTACAAATCGCCGCCTGTTATCTGCAAATACTGGTTCGACACGACCTTCCCCTGCTTGCTCTTCATACAAAGCAGCGGAGGCTTTCTTACCGGTAAATATCGCTGATAGTGTTTTCAGAATTCGGCGAACAATCCCTGTCCTCTGACTCATCCACCCTCCTGCAGCGCTCTTATTATTTTCAGCGCTTTATTCCCTGCATCAGTACCTGCGACGATAGTCGCTTTCCTTCCAGGCAGATCATAGTCAAAGGTGATTTCCAAATCAGCTTCAGGCAGCTCGCCCTGTCCGCGGGATGGCCACTCAACCAGACAGAGTGCCGCTTCACTGAAATAGTCCCGACCGCCAATAAACTCCAGTTCTTCTGGGTCAGCGAGACGATAAAGGTCGAAATGATAAACTTTGTGGTCATTCACTTCATAAGGTTCGACCAGTGTATAAGTAGGACTTTTCACTGCACCCTGATGCCCCAGGTTTCGAAGCACTCCACGACAGAACGTGGTTTTCCCAGCCCCAAGATCACCATGCAGAAAAACAATACCCTGGTCACCCAGAGCATCTGCCAGATGCCCCCCCAGTGCCACCATGGCCTCTTCATTTTCTATCAGCAGTTCATATCTGCCTTGCATAAGCCTTTCCATCACAGCCAGTCACCAGAGCCCAAAACGAAGAAAAGTTTTTCGCGGCAAAGGCCTGACTTCAAATTAACCAATTATAAAATTCAGTCGTTGTCTAATGACCGGGATCAGCTCGGTCGCCCGTAAACCCGTTTCGCCTTGACCAGCAACCACCTCATCTGCCGCCGAAGCATGGAGCCAGGTCGCCATTTGGGCGGCCTTGAAAGGTTCCAGCCCTTGCGCAAGCAATGCACCAATAACACCGCTGAGCACATCCCCCATCCCTGCCACTGCCATACCAGGATTTCCCTCAGAGCACAGTGCTGTATTTTGGCCATCGAAAATCAGAGTACCTGCCCCTTTTAATAACAGGGCAATATCCGCTTGCCGATCAGTCCCTCTTTCTCCAACCCTTTTCTCTCCAAGCAGAGCGCCTAATTGTCCATGACAGTCTGCCAGTGCTGCAAATCGGTTTTTCTGAATCGTTGGTACATCAAGCCCGGATAAGCGAGCCAACTCACCAGGATGGGGCGTGAAAATCATCGAAGACTTTCGTCCATTTAGCAATTGTGGATGATCCGATAAAAGATTCAGAGCATCCGCATCCAACACTATCGGGCACTCTGCAGCCAGTGCATCCTTCAGCAGTTTCAGTCCCCAGTCATCTCTGCCTAAGCCGGGTCCAATTACAATGACATTCTTTCCTTCAGTAAGAGAGCCCAGGCCTGAGCGACCTTTTATCGAGGTACCCATCACTTCTGGGCAGCGAACCGCCAGTGCCGTCAGATGCCGCTTTCTGGTGACGACAGTGACACGGCCCGCCCCACAATGGATGGCAGTTTCAGCGGCCATGATAATCGCCCCGGGCATCCTTTTGTTACCACCAATCAGCAGCACATGCCCGAAATCGCCTTTATGAGCCACCCGACTTCGTGGAGAAAGCCATCCCTGAAATTGACCTGGGGTAATTCGCAGACAGCCAGAAGCAACCGACTGATACACCGAATCAGGCACTCTCAGATTATTAAAAACCAGCTCTCCACAATATTCAGGGCCTTGCCCCGTCATCAGCCCTTGTTTCAGGCCAATAAAAGAGACCGTCAACACTGCCTTAACAGCACATCCCAATGGAGCACCTGTGTCCGCACAGAGACCAGAAGGAATATCCACCGCACACACAGGACTTTCAAGATGATTAAGGCGTTTTACCGCTTCTTCATAATCGCCACGAATATGCCCATTTAACCCTGTACCCAGCATGGCATCCACAACCACATCAGCACACAGCGACTGTTTGCTATCGTAGGGTCGAATCACAACGCCAGCCTCAGTGCAGGCATGCCAGGCAATCAGGGCATCGCCAGAAAGCTGTGCAGGATCCTTGAGCGAAAGCACAGAAACCCTTAAGCCTTTTTCTTGTGCCAGTTTGGCTACCAGATAACCATCACCTCCATTATTACCAGCACCACAAAGCACCAGCAGAGTGCTCGCTTGTGGCCAACGACGGGAAACTGCGGCCATCACAGCCCGTGCAGCACGGTTCATCAGCTCAAAGCCGGGGATACCTTCCCGGTGAATTGCCACATGATCCAGCTGCCGAACCTGATCTGCTGTATAGAGAGACTCTGGTAAGCTCTTATTCATAAGCGTGCTCGCGGTGATACAATGCAGATTGTATTCTGCTTTCAAACTATGCCAAAAGAGTTAATCCAATTCAGTGTCTGAACAGTCAACTTTACAGTCCACTTTAACCACATTGACAGACTCATCGCCAGCACCGGATATGGAAAATTTGGTTGATAAAATTCGCATATGGGCCAGAGAGCTTGGCTTTCAAGAGATCGGGATCGCGGAAGCAAAAGTTCCGGAAAGTGATATTCATCACCTGAGTAACTGGCTGGAAAAAGGCTATCACGGCGATATGACCTATATGGCTCAGCATAAGGAACTTAGAGCAAAACCGGATCAACTGCACCCCGGATCACTTAGGGTTATTTCGGCACGCATGGACTACCTGCCAGCAGACACAGAAACCGTCAAACTGCTGAGTGAGCCGGACAAAGCCTATATATCCCGTTATGCACTGGGTCGCGACTACCATAAGTTAGTCCGAAAGCGGCTAACCCAACTGGGTAAGCAGATCGAGTCTGCCGTTGGTGAACACGGCTATCGTGCTTTTGTGGACAGTGCGCCAATAATGGAACGTCCATTGGCTCAACAGGCTGGACTGGGCTGGATGGGAAAACACTCTCTGATACTGAACCGACAGGCAGGTTCCTTTTTCTTCCTTGGTGAACTGTTCACAAATCTGCCCCTGCCTGTGGATAAGCCCTATGAGAGTAATCATTGCGGTCGTTGCACCTCCTGTATCGATAAGTGTCCGACTCAAGCGATTGTTGCACCTTACCAGGTGGATGCCCGCCGCTGCATTTCTTACCTGACCATCGAAAACAAAGGCCCCATCCCTGAAGAACTCCGCCCACTGATGGGAAATCGTATCTATGGCTGCGATGACTGTCAGCTGGCCTGCCCCTGGAACCGTTTTGCCAAACCTACTCAGGAAAGTGACTTCCAACCTCGTCATCATCTGGATGCCAGTGACCTGATCGACCTTTTCAACTGGAGTGAAGAGCAGTTTCTGGAGCGAACAGCCGGTTCGCCTATCCGCAGGGCCGGTTATGACAGCTGGCTGCGTAATATTGCTGTTGCGCTGGGGAATGCCCCTACTGATGAAACCATCATTGCAGCACTGCAAAACCGCCTGAACTATCCATCAGAGCTGGTTCATGAACATATTCAATGGGCGTTGAGGCAACATATCAATGGAACTTATTAATACTCGTTCAGTCTCAATTAGGTAGAACGCACCATTTTGGATTCTTCTAAGTTTGCTCACTGGCAAGGAAGCGCTCATTATTTACAATAATAAAAGGATTGATGACCATGCCCTTCAAGCCCTCCTTAACATTTGTTTTAATCATGCTATTTTCCAGTGCAACAAAAGCGAACGACGATTACGTCTATATCTTTGGCTATGGCAGCCTGATGTTGACTCCGGCAAGAACGGCCACTGCGCCTGATCCGGAAGGTGCAGTCTATATTCCCGTTAAAATCCGGGGAGTAGAACGGCACTGGAATTTATGGTCAGAGCGCAGCCAGCAGCGATCATTGGGTGTTGAGCAAAGCATAATTCCTGATAATTATGTTAACGGACTGATTTTTGCGGTAAAAAAAGATCAACTGGCCGCTTTCGATAAGCGTGAAGGCCCCGCCTACCAGAGAATCAAAATACCCATTGAGAATGTTACCTTTTATCTGGACACCCACCAGGGTCTCATCATGCAGGGTGAACAGAACACTGATGTTTTTGTTTATTCTCCCCGAAAAGAATCAAGTTTCTATTTTGATAAAGAGCATAACCAGAAAAAAATCGCCATGTCCTACCTGAATGTTGTCAGGACTGGCTGTGTAGAGATTGATAGAAAACATCAGCTGAACAGCCAATTTATTAACGACTGTGTTCAGACTATGGGGCTGGAAGGTTATCTTATTGAGGATGACCGCGATAAGCCAAGATATCCGAGATACCCTGCAACGTTACTGAGAAAAGCCATAGAGTCAGGCGACACCAGAAAAGCAGAAGAACTCCAAGGCTTTATTGAGCAAGAGTGGGATAACTACCTGAACACCATCAATGAGAAATGGGGATTCTGAAAGTATGCGATAGCCTGACCAGCTAACATTGATAACGCTGGTCAGGAACTGCTGCAGATTTATATTGGCAAGCTGAAACGCGGTAATGACAAGTCTTTATAAAGCGCCAGCAACCTCAATACCAGCACCGTGAGTACAGCAAGAACTGTGGTTACATCGCTGTTATTGATAACTGGATCCAGAAATACAAATACCACTCCACCCAGCATGGCGGCAGACGCATAGATTTCCTTTCTCAGCACCATGGGCACCTCACCGGCCAATATATCCCGGATGGCCCCACCGCCACAGCCAGTTAATACACCCATCATAATAGCGACCATCGGCTCCACACCAAACGACAACGACTTCGTAACACCGATCACTACAAAAACAGCTAATCCCAGGGCATCAGACACCTGCAGAATCCACTTACTGCGCTCATGCCACTGACGAACAACAATGGCAAACAGCGTCGTTGCAAGAATAACCAGCAGATAAAGCGTGTCCTTAATCCAGAATACGGGTGTGGAAGAGAGTAAAACATCACGAATAGTCCCCCCTCCGACAGCGGTTACAAAGGCAAGCACCATTGCACCAAACAAATCCATGTCTTTACGGCAAGCGAGCCAGACACCACTAATTGCAAAAACTGCAGTACCAAAAAGGTCGAGAATATAAAGCAGCATTAACGAATCTACGGAAAAAGGTCATTGGAGTGTAAATTATAAGTTCGCCTTACACGGCCAGATATAGTCATATACCTGTATTCTTTCTGAATAAATTCAGGCTGCTAGTCTTCTTACTCTTGATGAGGATTAACAGCCATGAATAGACCCGATATTCACAGTGGCAGGCTGTCGGCTGAAGAGTACTGCCGTAACTTTGCGGATATAAAGCCTGCACTCAGTAACTACGAAGCTCATATTGAAGCCAACCGATGCCTGTACTGTGAAGCTGCCCCCTGTATCCCTGCCTGTCCTACCGGTATTAATATTCCCTCCTTTATTAACCGTATCGCTACCAACAATATTGATGGTGCTGCACAGGCCATTCTGGACGCCAATATTCTGGGAGGCAGTTGTGCCCGGGTATGTCCAACGGAGATTCTCTGCGAGCAAGCCTGCGTTAGAAATCATGAGCCGGAATGCAAGGCAGTCACCATTGGCCGGCTGCAGCGCTATGCCATCGATAATCGTCAGGCAGACGACCATCCATTCACCCGCTTACCGGATACTGGAAAAACCATTGCAGTTGTTGGTTCGGGTCCAGCAGGACTGGCCTGTGCCCACCACCTGGCCAGAGAAGGCCATAACATCACTCTATTTGATGCCTGGGAAAAACCCGGCGGCCTGAACGAATACGGTATTGCCTCCTACAAGCTTGTAGACAGTTATGCCCGGCAGGAAGTGGACTTTGTCATGGAAATTGGAGGCATCAAACAAGAGAGCAGTTTCCGACTGGGTCAAAGCATTAGTCTGGATCAATTGAGAAAACAGTTTAGTGCCGTTTTTCTGGGTCTTGGCTTGGGGGGCTGCAATACACTGGGCCTTGAAGGAGAACAAGTGGCGGGCGTTGAGGACGCCCTTTCAGCCATATCACGGCTGCGTCAGTGCAATGATCTGAGCCAACTGCCGGTTGGTAAGCGCATTGTAGTAATTGGTGGTGGCAACACGGCTATTGATATAGCCTGCCAGTGCAAACGACTGGGAGCCGAAGAGGTCACCATTGCCTATCGTCGTGGTAGCCAGTGGATGTCTGCAACACCGCACGAACAGGCTTTTGCCCGAGACAATGGTGTTCGAATCCTTAGCTGGGTTCAACCATCATCTTTACTCACAGAAGACGGTAGAGTCACTGGGATCAATCTGGAAAAAACGACTTTAGACGTCAATGACAACCTGCAGGGCACAGGTGAGATTACCACTATACCGATAGACACACTTTACAAAGCCATTGGTCAGAACTTCCTGGCAGACTGTTTTGCCAATGCAAATGAAAGCCCGGAGCTGAACGGCAGTCGTATTGCAACAGACAAAAACTTTCGTACATCGCTAAGTAATGTCTGGGCCGGTGGAGACTGTATTGATAAGGATCCAGACCTGACGGTCCATGCCGTTGAACATGGCAAGCAGGCCGCCCATGCCATCCATCAATATCTGCAGGGGGATATTGAAAATGGCTGATTTAACCAGCAATTTTCTGGGTATTCGTTCCCCCAACCCATTCTGGCTGGCTTCTGCCCCGCCTACCGATAAAGCCTACAACGTCTACCGGGCCTTTGAGGCTGGCTGGGGTGGTGTTGTATGGAAAACACTGGGGGAAGACCCGGTACCAGTCAATGTCTGTTCTCGCTACTCCTGCCACAAAAATACCCGTGGAGACGTGATCGGTATTAACAACATTGAACTGATCACTGACCGCCCACTTCAGGTCAATCTTGATGAAATACGCCAGACGAAAAAAGACTGGCCAGACCGTGCACTGTTTGTTTCCCTGATGGTGCCCTGCGAAGAAGAGAGCTGGAAAACAATCGTTCAACAAGTCGAAGATACTGGCTGCGATGGTGTCGAGCTGAACTTCGGCTGCCCCCACGGGATGTCTGAACGAGGGATGGGGTCAGCCGTTGGGCAGGTGCCAGAGTATATCGAAATGGTCACCCGCTGGTGCAAACAACACTGTCATCTACCGGTTGTCGTTAAGCTCACCCCTAATATCACCAACATTGTTGTTGCGGCTGAAGCGGCTCAAATCGGTGGGGCGGATGCGATATCGCTGATCAACACCATCAACTCCATCACTGGAATTGATCTTGACCAGATGACCGGCTACCCGACAGTCAATGATAAGTTCACCAGTGGTGGTTACTGTGGGGAAGCAGTGAAACCCATCGCCTTGAGCATGGTAGGACAGATTGCCCGAAGCCCGGATACTGCTGAACTGCCCATCTCTGCAATTGGCGGTATCAGCTGCTGGCGGGATGCTGCGGAATTTATTGCTCTGGGTGCTGGAACAGTGCAGGTTTGCACCGCCGCCATGCTGAACGGTTTCAAGATTGTGCAGGATATGATCGATGGCTTGTCACGATGGATGGACAGCAAAGACTATCAATCCCTGGATAGCTTTCGGGGCGCTGCGATACCCAACCTGACAGACTGGAAGTATCTGGACCTGAACTACAAAACCATCGCCAGTATTGATCAGAATAGCTGTATTCAGTGCGGTCGCTGCTATGCGGCCTGTGAAGACACCGCCCACCAGGCTATTGCCATGACACCTTCACAAAATGCCACTGAGCGTCGGTTTGATGTAATTAATGAAGCCTGCGTGGGTTGCAACCTTTGTCAGATCACCTGTCCGGTCGAAAACTGTATATCCATGGTCAGGCAGCAAACCGGCAAGCCTTATCTGAACTGGACACAACACCCGAACAATCCTATGAGGGAAAACTGAGCAAGAAGAGGGTCATTAGCAAGCAAAAACTAATTGATAAACGGTAAAAGGCTGAAGTAGCAACACAGTTGTGTTATTTTTCAGCCTGCTTAACTGATGATCAACTTATAAAATAACCGGCAACTGTCTGACCAACTCAATTTTATCTGCAGACATTTCAGCTCCCCAGGCCATAACCTCCACTCCTGCATCGACAGCTTTTTTCAGGGCTTCAGCATAAACCGGATCAATCTCTTTAGCAGCCGATACACGATCGATACCAGTATGCTGAACGCAGAAAAACAATACCGCCCGGTCACCACCCGCAACCATTTGTGTAAGCTCACGCAGGTGTTTTGTACCCCGGCTGGTTACGGCATCCGGAAACAGGCCAAATCCATCTCCCATCGCCAACGTGACACTTTTGACCTCGACATAACAGTCCACCAGCCCCTCCTGCTGAAGCAACAGATCAATACGACTGTTCTCTTCACCATAACGAACCTCCCGACGGATATTCTGGTATTCAGACAGTTCCTGAACTTCGCCTGCCATTAGCAGCTCTTCCACCAGAGCATTGGCGCGCCCGGTATTCAGCCCAGCCAACGTTATGCGCTCTTCACCATCAAAAATTACCGGGATCTCGGCTTGCTCCCAGGTGCAGGGGTATTTTCGCTTGGGATTTTTAGAATCTGAGTACCACACCCGGTAACCGGGGTAGAGGCAGTTCTTCATGGAGCCGGTATTTGGGCAGTGGAGGGTAATTTGAGAACCATCCGACAACTCAACATCCGCCATAAAACGTTTGTACCGTCTTATAAGGCGCGCCTCCGAGAGGTGACTATCGTATTTCATTACAAGGACTCATTACTTAGGTGCTGTTGACATAAGACTCGTGTAGCCCAAAATGCTCTGATTTGAGCTGAGCCAGCAAACTTATGTCAACAGAACCTAACTTCATTAATTTACTTATTGATATTCTAAACTAGAATTTTAAGATAATCGTTGATCATTCCTGTATCTGCAGGGCTGATAAGCCCACAGAATCAGGTGGACAGCTGATAGAGACCATAATATCAGTTGACCTGAGCAGATGTTTTGGTCAATGTCAGAAAGCGGATGACATTTTTTTATGGCGTCTTGCCATGGGTTTTGGTAGTTTCTCCGCTTCTTTAAGGAAGGCAAGAGGCAAGTGCCAGGAGCTTTTGTTCTCGCCAGGCACCCATGGTGTTGACCTTGGCTTTCAGGGAGCCGGTTTACCGGCAGTTACAGAGGGATCGCAGAGGCTGCTGTCAACAGGCAGAATGCGAGCGCCTCTAAATGGAGAGATCCAGGATTGTTGTTCCCCTGGCTCATGAATAGAAGGTGGTGAGGCTGTAATCATGTCAGCACAGAAAAACGCGGATACAGGCAATCTGCTCAAATCGTTTACTCCATACCAGGAAAAGGATGGGGAAACGTACATGAATGAGCAACAGGTTGCTCACTTCACCCAGATCCTGCTGAACTGGAAGCGGGAACTGATGGAAGAAGTGGATCGTACAGTGAACCATATGCAGGATGATGCCGCGAACTTCCCGGACCCTGCTGATCGCGCCAGTCAGGAAGAAGAGTTCAGCCTTGAACTTAGAACCCGTGACCGTGAGCGGAAACTGATCAGGAAAATCGATAGCACTCTGGCTCGGATTGAAGAGGATGATTATGGCTTCTGCGACAGCTGCGGCGTAGAAATCGGTATTCGTCGTCTGGAAGCCAGACCAACAGCCACACTTTGCATTGACTGCAAGACTCTGGCTGAAATAAAGGAAAGGCAGCTGGGCAACTGATGAAACCAGGCTGTTGAAATCAGCCTGTTAGTGCCAGGGCTGTGATACATTCAGTTTCACAGCCTGGTTCTCACTTGACGTTCGTTCATACCTCCCTGCCTGAACCAGCTACCCTGAACAGCACAGTGGGTGCTAGCAGCCCCTTATGACCTGTTTCAATAAATTCCTGAACCATTTTTTGCCTGACTCATAATCTCTACATATGGGCGACACACTGAGTACCACAAGCTACATCGGACGTTTTGCTCCTTCCCCATCAGGCCCTCTGCACTTTGGCTCACTGGTTGCCGCTCTGGCCAGTTATCTGGACGCCCATGCCCATCAGGGAAAATGGCTGGTGCGAGTGGAAGATATTGATCCCCCCAGAGAGCAGCCCGGTGCCGCAGATCTCATTCTTAAGACACTGGAAGTCTATGGTCTGCAATGGGATGGCAGTGTGCTGTTTCAAAGTGATCGCAGTAAAGCCTATGATGAGGTGCTGAATAAACTGCTGCTCGAAAAAAAACTTTACCCATGTACCTGCACCCGCAAAAGACTTGCCGGACTCAATGGTGTCTATCCGGGCTACTGTCGAAAGAACCGCAATATCCCCAAACAACCCCACGGGTTGAGACTTCTATGTAATGATCAAATCATTCAATTTCGGGATCGAATTCAAGGTGAACAGTCGTTTGACTTAAGCACTCTGGGAGACTTTATTCTCAAACGCAAGGATGGTCTGTACGCTTATCAACTGGCCGTCTGCACTGATGACCATTTTCAGGGAATCACTCATATTGTCAGAGGTGTAGACCTTCTGGACTCAACCCCAAGACAGATCTATCTACAGAGTCAATTGGATTTCCCGCACCCCGTCTATGCTCATGTTCCGGTTATCACACAGAGAAATGGCAACAAACTTAGCAAGCAGAACCATGCTCCTGCCATACCTCTGGAAAACCCACGCCCGACAACGATCAAGGCATTGACTGCATTAGGGCTTCAGCCAGAACCAGACCTTATGATGAATTCTATTGAGGATATACTCTCTTGGGGAGTACAAAACTGGTCAACCAGAACTATGGTTGGCAAAAGAGAGATTTTGCAGGACACTCTTTGACCAAACCTACCCCTGTTCAGCGGAACATGTTATACATGGTTGAATAATTCACATCCAGTGCCCTGGGGTATCTGGAGATGGGCCCGAAAAAGATGTGTTCAAGGAGCGAATATGTCAATAGTTCTCAAAACAGCTCTTGCGGCTGCTCTTTCCTTTTTATCTTCCAACCTGGTGGCTAATACTTTGGCTTTTGCCTCACCAGGTGTAGCCTCCGAAAGCCCTGCAGCAGAGAGTTCTGACTTCTGCAATGCTGCAAGAAGAGCCAGGGAGCAACTTATCCGTCAGGAGCCGTCCATAAGCACTAAAGCACCAGTGCATACACAAGATGCTTCATCCTGCTTTACACCGGATGAAAATCTGATCTTTGTTGCAACCCTTGAAGCCCAAAGAGTACTCGGAGCCAATGCGCCCTGGTATGAAGAACTTAGCCGCGATATTAAAACCCGGGTTACTGAAGCCTGTGACATTATGGGTTATGAAAATAGCGATACCAGCCGTGCTTATGACCATTGCCTGGAAAGCCGCCATGAAGAGTTGATAAGCCCCTACGAAGAAAAATACGCCAAAGAGTCCACAAAGTATCTACGTAAGCGTCAGCAGGTAGCAGATAGTCTGGTAGTACGCTGCGATGCCTCACTGAGCGTGAAGCGTAATCGCCTTCCCAGAGATATGCGTTTTCCAGTGGCCTGGTATAACTCCGACAGCCAGTCTGTACCCAGCTGGTTGCTGGAAGAAAAGATAGATGACGATGAATGGCTGGAGAAAATTGGTAAGCTGAAACTCGATAATATTATGGAAGATGTACTGGGCAGCGACTGTCCTGGGGAAATGATCTACTGGGTGACTTACGACTCTCCAGGTTTTTAGTTCCATATAACAACAGCCTTAAGTCCTTGAATACATTCAACGATACTTAAGGCTGTTGCAAGTGCTCAAGTAAGCAGTCAGGAGCCCACCGAATTGAATACTTTTTATTCCATTTCAACACCTCCAGAGATACACAACCTTCCTGATGCCCAACTGTTTTTCTGGCCAGAGATAATTCCTGAAGCTACATGCCAACAGCTATACTCGGAGCTACTCTCTACACTGCCCTGGCAGCAGGATCATATAACCATTTATGGTAAAACCCTTCCTATTCCCAGGCTCCAGATATGGATGGGAGATGCTGATGCAAACTATCAGTATTCTGGACTGGAACTATCGCCGCATCCGTGGAACCCAACAATACAGTCTATAAAACAACAGATTGAGTATGTATGTGGTCGTAACTTCAACTCTGTTCTGATCAACCTTTATCGTAACGGCCAGGACAGCAACGGCTGGCACAGTGATGATGAGCCGGAGCTGGGGGAAAGCCCGGTCATCGCATCGTTCAGCCTGGGAGCCACACGACGATTTCGGCTGCGACACAAATACAGAAAAGATCTGACGCCCTACACTTTTGACCTGATGTCTGGGTCTTTACTGGTGATGGCGGGAAGCACCCAGAAGTACTGGCAACACTGCCTGACAAAAACCGCAAAGCTAGTGAAACCAAGAATCAATCTAACCTTCCGCAAGACATTTAAGGGATGTTGATCATTAGCCATGTACCCCTAACCCACTAATGACAAAGAAAAAACCACAACTGTTTTGCGGTTTCCCCATATAACCATTACCATGTCTGTCCAACCGCGAAACTGTACCGACGTAATATGTATATCTACCGTCTCGTCCTGCTTCTGGTGATAGGTATTTACCTTTTTTCTCCGGCCATTATGGGTTGGTGGATTACGTTTGGTGAGCAGTGGTACCAGCCCTGGATTCTCTGGTTCATCCTGATTGTTGCAGGCTTTACCCTTCAGGTCAGGGGTAACAGCGATGAGCTTTGAACTGGAACATATCCTTCTCGTCAGCGTTATCTATCTGGCCATTCTTTTTCTCTGTGCCTGGGCCACTGACCGGGAAATTATACCCAGAAAAGTAGTTCACCACCCGGCCACCTACGTACTGTCTCTGGGCATATATGCCAGTAGCTGGGCTTACTATGGCAGTATCGGGGTAGCTCACGATGACGGGTATGTTTTTCTCGGATTCTATTTTGGTCTGAGCGGTGCATTTTTACTGGCTCCGGTACTGCTGATTCCAATTTTAAGAATCACGTCAACTTATCAGCTCAGTTCACTGGCAGACGTACTGGCCTTCCGATTTCGCAGCCCCGTTGCTGGCACACTCAGCACCCTGCTTTTGCTTTTTATCACCTTTCCCCTGCTTGCCCTCCAAATACAGGCAGTGGCTGACAGTGTTTATTTATTAAGCGATGAAGCATCACCAGAAATACTGGCTTTCGGCTTCTGCATTATGGTCACCCTACTCACCATGATGTTTGGTACCCGCCACCTGGCCAGTCGCCACCAGCACGATGGTCTTGTGGTTGCTATTGCCTTTGAGTCTTTGCTCAAGCTCCTCATTATGGCATTGCTGGGCGGTGTTGTTATTTTCCAGGTATTTGGCGGTTTTTCCGGTCTAAATAGTTGGCTTGAGGCCAATTCTGAAGTCATTATCGGTATGAACTCCCATCTGGAAGATGGCCCGTGGCGCACCACGCTATTAATGTTCTTTGCCTCTGCGGTGGTGATGCCTCATATGTTCCATATGACGTTTGCTGAAAACCGCGATATCAAGATGCTATTTACCGCCAGCTGGGGGCTGCCGTTCTTTCTCTTACTATTAAGTGTTTCAACACCATTGATCCTCTGGGCCGGCCTTAAAATTGGCAGCCAATACCCACCTGAGTATTTCCCTCTTGCCATCGGACATGCTCTGGACAGTCGGTGGTTGACGATCATCGCCTATATTGGCGGCCTTTCTGCAGCCAGCGGACTCTTTATTGTGACTTCACTGTCACTCTCATCCATGTTGCTGAATCACGTTATTCTCCCGCTTCATCAGGCGAAAGAGCCAGCTCAGGTACAAAAAAATATTTACCGATGGCTGACCAACATAAAGCGCCTGATCATTACTACACTGATCCTGACCACTTATGGGTTCTACCGGCTACTTCACAATGAAGTAGATATGTATAGCCTGAGCATTGTCGCCTATGTTGGTGCACTACAACTGCTGCCAGGCACCCTGTCCACGCTTTACTGGGGCAAAGCCAATCATAAAGGACTGATTCTCGGTATTCTTACTGGAACCACTGTCTGGTTCTTTACCCTGATGTTGCCTTTGACGATGGGGCTTGAAATTTTCCCAATACGCAGTGTCAACTTTGGCACCATCACTAACGATGGCTGGTACATTGCTGCAGCCTCATCATTGGTGGTCAATGTTCTGGTGTTTTATCTGGTCTCCAGTTTTACCCGAATGTCTGACGAAGAGAGCAGTGCTGCCGCCGCCTGTCTCGTGCGAGAAGTTAGTCAGCAGCCGTACAAAATCCCCAAAGCACGCTCCTCGTATGAGTTTCAGGAAATGCTCAGTGCACCTCTGGGGCCTGTTGCGGCTCAAACAGAAATCAATAAAGCACTGACTGATCTGAATATGCGTCCGGATGATAACCGACCACATTCACTGAGACGGCTCAGGGACCGCATTGAGAAAAACCTCTCTGGTCTAATGGGACCGACCATTGCCCACGAAATTGTTGATTCATTTCTACCGTTGGATGTTGAAAACGATTATGTGCCAAAAGACATCCATTTCATGGAGTCCCGCCTGGAAGCCTACCACTCCAAACTAACAGGACTTGCTGGGGAGTTGGACAGCCTGAGACGCTATCACAGAGATACCCTGAACAGCCTGCCAATGGCTGTCTGCTCAATTGATAACTCTGCAACTGACCCATTAAACAGCTCTGGTGAGGTTATGCTGTGGAATCAGGCAATGACGGCATTGACCGGCATTTGCGCCGAAGATGTTCTGGGAATGCCTTTGAAAACCATTCCTGCTCCCTGGAATCAAATCCTGAGTGATTTTATTCATCTCCCAGAGAGCCACCTGACCAAGCATCGTATCGAAATGAATGGTGCTACCCACTACTTCAACCTCCACAAGGCATCAATACAGGCACCGGTTTCCGGTACCGGTGGTAATCAGGTGATGCTGCTGGAAGATCAGACCGAAACCCAAATGCTAGAAGAGCAGCTATTCCATAGTGAACGACTGGCGTCTATCGGTCAGCTGGCTGCTGGCGTCGCTCATGAAATTGGTAACCCGATTACCGGTATTGACTGCCTTGCTCAGGAGATGGGAGCCCTCTCATCGGATCCGGATATCCAGCAAAGTTCGCGCCAGATACTGGAACAAACTAAAAGGGTGAGTCGTATCGTTCAAACTCTGGTTTCGTACGCCCATTCCGGCCAGAAAGGTGGTAACCAACGCCGGGACAATAGCGAAACATCGTCACTTGCAGAGCCTGTAGAGGTCTCCAGCACGATTCAGGAGGCCATCAGCCTGTTGCAATTGAGCCATAAGAACAGCAATATCGTATTCCGTAATCTGTGCTCTGACGGTCTTTGCGTCAGCGGCAACAGCCAGAAGTTACAACAAGTGTTTATCAATCTGCTGAAAAATGCCGCAGATGCCTCAGATTTAGATGGTGTTGTTTCAGTCAGCACTACTGCCAATCAACACACGGTTACTATCCGTGTTGAAGATCAGGGACATGGCATTCCCAAAACGATACAGGAAAAGCTGTTTGAGCCATTTTTCACCACTAAAGAGGCCGGCAAAGGTACTGGCCTTGGTCTGGCACTGACCTGGAATATTGTCGAAGAGCACTTTGGCAGTATTCAGGTGGTTAGTCCGCTGGATTCGGTGACTGGGCGAGGCTCCTGTTTCATCATCTCGCTGCCACGCCATGAGTCGGAATCCGTTTTTGTGGAGCAGCCTTTGGAATTTCAGGGGGATATGGCATGAGTCAGGGCCAGATACTGATTGTCGAAGATGAAGAAATTATCAGAGCATCGTTGCGGCGACTGCTGGAACGACAAGGGTATGGCGTCACAGAGGCAGGCTCTGTTCATGAGGCTGAAACTCTTCTTCGGCAGCAGCCTGACCTCCAAAAACCTGAAGCCAGTGAAAAGTTTGCTCTGATCATCAGTGACCTCAGGCTTCCCGGAAAACCAGGGACCGAAATGATTAACCTGGCCAATGGTATTCCGGTACTCATCATGACCAGCTATGCCAGCCTGAACTCAGCGGTTTCCACCATGAAGCAGGGAGCGGTGGATTATATTGCCAAACCATTCGACCATGCAGAAATGCTGCAGAGAGTTGCCGAAGCCATCGAAAAGCAATCCAATTTGAACGCTGAGAGCTCTGCCAAAACCAACGCAGAAGCTATGGATAATGAACATCTCAGCAACTCCGAGAATGGCTTCAACGGTATTTTAGGGCAGTGCGATGGCATGCATCTGCTGTTCCGACAAATTAAAAAAGTGGCGCCAACTGATGCAACTGTATTGATTCAAGGGGAGTCCGGAACGGGTAAGGAGCTGGTCGCCAAAGCTATTCACGAGAACAGTCGCCGTATCAATGGCCCCATGATTTCGGTTAACTGTGCAGCAATTCCAGAAACGCTGATTGAATCAGAACTTTTTGGTCACGAAAAAGGTTCATTTACCGGTGCTACAGCCGCTCGAACCGGTCTGATTGAGGCTGCTAATGGTGGTACCCTGTTCTTGGATGAAATTGGTGAGCTACCACTGGAAGCACAGGCACGACTTTTACGGGTTCTCCAGGAAGGAGAAATTCGTCGTGTAGGTTCAGTGCAATCCCAATCTGTGAATGTTCGCCTGATTGCAGCCACCCACAGAAATCTCAGACAGCTCTCTTCACAGAATGAATTTCGTGAAGACCTCTACTACCGGCTGAAAGTAGTTGAGCTACGCATCCCTCCTCTCAGGGAAAGAGGCAATGATATTTTGATGCTGGCAGAGAAGCTGTTAGCCAAAACCTGTAAAAAAATGGATTTGGAACTGTTTTCTCTGGCTCCGGAAACGATGGCGGCGATTTCTCAGTATCAATGGCCGGGTAATGTTCGGGAAATGGAACACGCCATCGAACGGGCGGTGATTCTCTCAGAAGACAATATCATTACACCGGAAAATTTGGACATTGATGTTCGGGTTAAACAGACACTGTTCCGACAGGATTCTGAAGAGTTACAGGATGGCCTGACACTGGAGGACTACTTCCAGCGTTTTGTCTTGGAGCATCAGGATCAGATGACAGAAACTGAACTGGCCCAGAAACTGGGTATTAGCCGGAAAACACTTTGGGAGCGACGACAGCGCCTTGGTATTCCTCGAAAGAAGACCACGGCAACATGATTGCTCAAAATAGTATCAGGACCTGTTGACGTTCTTTTATGAGCCATCCGAAGTGCGTTTCAGGCGCTCCTATGTCTTCGTTGCTACTTTCTGAAGGGCAACCAGCTAGGCTAGACCTTTGCCATCGTTAAAACCCGGCTATAGCAATCCATGGCACACTCACCACAGCCACTGCAAAGACTAAGGTCTACAACTGGCTTTTTATCGGCACCAAACTGGATGGCCTTTTCAGGGCAGGCCTCTTCACAGAGATTACAATACAGTCCCAGTTCTGCCTGACAACTGCCAGCAAGCTGGGGGATAGCCTGCCTCGTTTTACCCTTCTCACGATCCAGGGCTCCTGAAGAACAAGAATCTACACACTGGCCACAGAAGTCACAGCTGCCATAAGAAAGATCCATCACAGGACGACCGGCAAGTATCTCTTCTTTCTCATCGGATCGACCCAGTACACGCATTGGGCATTGATCGATACATTGATCGCACTGCGTACACAACGCCAGAAACAATGTGTTATCCACAGCCCATGGTGGCCGAGGATAGCAACTATCCGGCACAATCTGCTCTGGCTCAGGAGCGAAACGCCTGAAAAAAGCCCGTCTGCCTGGAGAAACCAGCTGATCATCTTCTGTTTTCTGCAATTCTGACACGATGAAATCAGAGGCCTGTCTACTTGAAAATTGCAGTTAAAAATACCTTGTTCAAAAATTGATTAAAGCGGTATTTATACCTGAACTAACGTAGGGGGTGCTATCAACTGGACATACAACCAGCCACCCATTATTTGCACCAGGCAAGGCGCGAGGTGCGTAGTGTGGTTGTTCCACATGAGCAGTGAGCAACGCGGTATGGTGCAAATAATGGGTGGCCCTTCGGGTTGGATGGCCAGTTGGTAACACCCCCTAGGGTCTGTCACCTTAAAAACCTTGTGATTTGGTCACTGCAATCACCGGTACTTTTTTATTCCGCTTAAGAAGCCAGCTAACAGCAATGCTGATGATTGCCACTCCCAGAGTAACAAACGGTGCGACCATAAGAAGAATGGTAACAACTCTGGAAATATTTTCGGGTAGAAGCGTCAGCAAATAACCAATACCCGTTAAAAGGCCAACCCAGGCCACTGCACTCAACCCTGCAAAGCGAAAAAAATGAGCATGATTTTTGATTCTGAAGCCCATCATCAATGGCAACAATGAGCGCACTACCGGAATAAATCGAGCGACAAACAGAGCAACAACCCCATGGTGGATCAGTAACCTATCAACCACCTGAATCTTATTGGGAGGAACCCTGTCAACCCAGCCTCTAACCTTAGGCAAGTGCTCGAGCCAGCGTCCCTGAAGGTATGCAAACCAACTACCAATAGCCGCCGCGAGAACCAGCAGAGCAGCGATGACCTTGAAGTCAACAACCCCCATGGCTCCAAGAGTACCAGAAAGAATCACAATACTGTCACAGGGTAATGGGGCTGCCGGAAGGAAAGCACTTTCCAGCCAGATCAGAAAAGTCACACAGAAGTAGATCATGATTACGCTTTCCGGATTCTGTAGTGCCACAAAATCCTGGTGCCAAAGCGCCCCGAGAATAGATACAAAGGCATCAAGCATCTATGTTGTCCTTGCAGTAAAAGTAGTTCTGCACACATCGATTCCAAAAATAAAAAGGGAAGAAACTGTAGTTGGAGTAGAAACGCTCAGAGCCACATGCAATTGAGGGATTACGAGAGTATAGGCTAGCGTTTGTTTGCAGTAATCTGAATGGGTGCAAACCGAAGGAATCGTTACCAGAATTGACGCTGTCAAAAGGAAACCAACACCCCGACTAACTGCCGAGATTACGGTTCTTACAAAGCAACATCAAGCAATTTACACCGTCTTTGCAACCAGTAAATAATTTGACGATTTCCAGTGTCAAAACAGCGTACTGGAATGCCCCCTGAACCAGTTAACCAACTCAGCTAAACGGGCCGACTTATCACAGAAAACTATTTCTAAACTCTGTGGTCAAACAGGAGGTTATATCTAATAAAAAAGCTGTCAGGAAGGAAGAACTGCCATGAGAAATATACTGTATCTTTTTTTGAGCCTGAGTATACTGCCTGCAGCAGCATCCCCTCAGTCTATAGGAGTACACTATGGCATGGGAGGTATCGGGGGCCATTATCACGACAGTGGAAACGATCTTTTCATTGGTTTGCAACTAGACTATTCTCTCAGGCTTTCAACCCATTACACCATTGAAGGGGGCATTTTAGCGACAGGCTCTCTTCCTTTTATGACTCTTTTAACGGAAGGTATTTTATCTCTGATCGAGCCCAGTTATTCACTCAAAATTGCGGACTTTAATAGTTACTACCTGGGGGCAAAAGCAGACTATAACCTGCTAACATTCTGGAATATTTACCTGCATGGAGGTTTCGGATACGCCAAGGTGTCAGAGTACTCCCCAGAGATACAGTCGAATGGAGACCATCACTACAACAAGGCTAATAGCTATTCAGGTATACACCCATACATTGGTGTGGGCACTGAGATTCGCCCCTACTCTTCACTCGGATTCAGTTTAGATCTACGCTACGACGATCTCCCTCATGGTTATAAAGGCACTGCCCTGCTTTTTGGTCTGAATTTCCATTTTTGAATTTTGACCCAGATGAAGTCATCCACTTGTATTCAGTAACCATGTCAACAGGCCTTTGACCTCATCATACATTCACCAGAACCACTGAAACAGGCTGTTTTTCTGGTCGTTGATTCACTCTCAAGTGGCTGAGCGCACAAAGGATGGAGTTCACCTTGCCTGAGTACTTTTAAAATCAACTGGTCTCATAGCTACTTAAGTCCCCTACTGAATTTGACTTGATATTCAAGCTGAAAAACGTATCCACACATTCAAATAACCTCAAACAATTCCTCATAGTCAAGCCAGATTGAAATAGAGTTTTGAACTTATATTTAATGAAACGGTCTTCTCATGACATTTCATCAATTTCTAAAGAGCAGGTTTGCTGTAACATGGATCCAAATTATTCATTCCCTCCAGTTACTCCATCAGCAGGAATCCAACCCTACTCTGCTACGGCTTCACCAGCAGGTAATGCCCCCTACTCAACAACTTCGGCTCCAGCCAACAACTACCCTTACGTGAATTTCGACAACTCAACTGGTGAATATAGTTTTCCAGGCGCCACAATTGTCAGAGAACGGGAGATGGTTGTACTCAAAAGGCCAGTTCAAACAGCGGGCTTACAAAACATTCCATCTGGTATACAGGGAGGTCAACCTCCCAGGTATCAATTACAGGGGTATGGGGTCCAAGCTAGAAACCAACCCAACCCGCAACCCTCAAAAACAACATTCGAACACCCTATAAAAATGGGTATGCCTACCACTAATGCACATAGCTTATTTTTAGGCAATCAGTTTGGCAGAAGCCCATCATTCTCATCGCAAGCTTCCCTGACTCATCAAAGTCACTCTTCAAGCTATCACGGCACTCCCTCTTGCCAGTACTCAACTGGCTCAACGTATATAGGTGAAGGACATAACCTTGCAAACGTGAGAGGGGTGGCTGATAGCGAATACCTGTCAGGTCAGTTGCTTAGCCTTAAAGATGTTCAACCAGAAATTCATCAACAAGCTCTTGATCAAGCGAACCCTGCTTCCGCCAAGCAAACAATGGTACCGCCTAGTTGTGGTGCTTTAGCAGAGGTATCGCAACCATACAGTGTACGTTCAAATCAAGAACCTACTATCCCCTCTACATCATCTCAAGCACCAAATCTGGAAGATTCTCAGAGAACACAAAACATACTTCAGGAAAGAGTTCAGAAAATAGTATTGACTGCAGCCAAGGGCATCGCGGAAAAAGCTGGAGTAGAGCTTCAGGATCAAATTGAAGAGAATATATCAACGCTAGCAGCAGCAATTAACGATGATGTTATTCCGAGCATGCAGGAAAAAATGTCTCAAAAACTGGATGAGACTTATACAGCTGCATTCGAGAAAATATCGCCAGATATAACAAAACAACTTGTTGAAATGGTTAAAACGGAACTACAAACTATTGCCGTTAGTGCTACAACAGCAATGCAGGAAAGTTTAAATCAGGGTATCACTAAAACTCTAACTGCTATGGTGGAGATAACCACTCCTGATCTTAAAGAGCAACGAGAAAAAGTCATTCCAGAATCCTGCCAACATATTACAGATACAATGTTGCAAAACCTTGAGAAACAGTTAATTCCAAAAATTCAAAGTACTTTTCAGACTGTAATAACCACAGGTACCAGTAAAGTTCTGGAACAGCATTCCCAACATCTATCATCCTTATACTCAGAGCTGGAAACGGAACTAAATACTACTATCAGCGGACTCCGATCATTGAAAGAACAAATGATAACGGATGCTAAGCAGCATAGAGAAGACTTCCAAAGAGAGTGTCATTTCGCAATTACAAAATTTAGAGAGGTTACAGAATCACAGCTCAAATTAAGCCCCCCCCCTTTAACAGAAACTTCTTCAGCCAGAGGCAATGGTCTACCTGATTCAAAACTTCAAGCTGACTCACAAATAGGTACACCTATTGCGCTTCATCAACAAGATACTGATGCTTCAGGCGAACCTCCAAGAAAAAAGATGTCTTTAGCTCAACCAGCTGTAGAGCCTGAAAATCTAACACCTGAGAGCACTGGGGCTATTCATGCAACAACTTCATGTCTCCAAAAAAATAAGGCTTCAGAGCTAGCACAAAGCTTCCGCGACTGTAAGGTAGAGTCAATCCCATTATTGCAGGAGCTACGCAAAATGTTAGAAAGCAGGCTCAAGCACCCACTACCAAGGACTACTGGCAAAGAAAAACTATTTCTGGCTGTCGCCAAACTATGCACCAGTGAAAAAACCGAAAGTAATAGACTGGATCAAGTAGAAACACTACTTCGACAAAACCTACCTAAAAGCGGAGACAACCCTAATCATACTGAAATAATTAAAAGAAATGAGGTAATAAAAAAAATAAAAGATGATTTCGCTTATGAAGCGTGTGAATTATTATTAGTAGCCGCGGAGAATTCAGGTCAACTACCTGTTACGAGTATTCATTCATTGCTTCAAATAGCGGTTGATAAGCTGAAACAAAATCAGCCTGAACAAGCTAAGCCCCAACCAGAAAGTCAAAGTGCTAATCAAGCACCAGAACAACAAGAAGCGAACTCAAGAAAACGAACAACACCTCGTAGAAATGCTGGAAGACCTGATTATTTTTATTATTGGACTTCTAAAGGCAATGTTACACAGCCCTTTTCATAGGGCTATGTAACAATTTAACAGCTCACATCCCGCTGGCAAACATATGCAGGTCGTAGAAGAAAATACGACCACACAGTTCAGCCGTCAGCACCAGGACTGTGCTCACGGCCGCCAGACCAACCGCTGAGTTATTGCCACGAGTAGCAGCAACCACCCAGATACCCAGGCCGGCAAACAGCAGACCAAGGCGGGCCAGCATCAGACTACCGTGGTAGTCAAACAGACCCAGCGGGTTGGCAGGCAGATCAACCTGACCCAGCCAGAACAGGTACAGTGGGTAACCCACCAGTACCAGACCCAGAGTGATAAAGCCCAGGGTGCCCAGTGCTCGGTCCGTGTTTTTCTGGAACGTACCCAGAGAAGCGGACTGACTTCTCAGCATCAGCGCTGCCGCAGGTACACCCACCACAAAAGCGGTCATGACAAACTGGAAGATGGTCCAGCCGCTGTTCCAGGCCGGTACAGTGGCCAGTGTGTACACATTGGCAATGGCCAGCAGTAACAGAACGCCAAGACCCATGGCGCCAGCCAGTACCAGCTTCTGCAGCTTTGGCAGGATACCGAAGTGCACCATGGCCACATAGGTGAAGACTGCACCACCAAACAGAGACGTGGTCATGATCTCAACACTCAGTGCAGAGAGGTGTTCCAGACCAAAGATCACGTTCACGGCACGCAGTGGCTGACCCAGGTGCGTCATGGCTGCCGCGCCGGAGATACCCAGCAGCACCAGAACTACCATCAGCAGTTTATTCAACAGCTGCTGACGAGTCGCATCGCTGTTCGCCATCAACAAGCAGGCCAGCACCAGGAAAAGGCCAACGGTTCCCTGTGCCAGAACCGTAAAAAATACCAGTGGCAGCTCGTGCATGGTTACACCTCCCGTGTGTTCATGATGCGTCCGGTCTTGTCACCGGAAGGTTTGGCATGACGACTCGCCTTCATCACCAGCGATGGCTCGGTCAGTGAAGAGTCTGGCATTGGCGCGATGTCCGCTTCCGTTCCGTACTTGGCACGCAGTTCTTCGATGGGACCAAAATCCAGGGCACGCAGTGGGCAGGATTCGATACAGATCGGCATCTTACCCTGCTCAACACGGTCGAAGCAGCCATCACACTTGGTCATGACTTTCTTTTCTGCATCAAACTGAGGTGCGCCGTATGGGCAGGCCATTTCGCAGTAACGGCAGCCAACACAGACGTCAGCATCTACAACCACCAGACCGTCCTTGTCACGCTTGTGCATGGCACCGGTTGGACAGGCCTTGGTACAGGCTGGCTTGGCACAGTGGTTACAGCTGATGGACGTGTAATAAGCAAACACGTCCTGGGCGTAGGTGCCGTCTTCGTTCTGAATCCAGCTACCACCACCGTACTCATAGACCCGGCGCCAGTTCACGCCGACCTTAAGATCATTTTCATCTTTGCACGACAATTGACAGGTTTTGCAGCCCGTACACTTGGCCGTGTCGACATAAAATCCAAGTTGAGTCATCGAACTTTATTCCTATCCTGTTATGCCTTGGCAATTTCAACCAGATTGGTGTGCATCGGGTTACCTTTAGACAGCGGCGTATTACGCTGAGTCGTCAGTACGTTGAATGAGCCACCGCGATCAACACCGTCTTTACCCGGTGTGTACCAAGCGCCTTCCGCCAGAGCGGCAACGCCCGGCATAATACGAGGGCTGACTTTAGCCGGGACTCGGGTCTCACCACGGTCATTCCAGACTTTCAGCATGTCACCATCTTTGATTCCACGTGCTTCTGCATCGGCAGGGTTCATCCACACGGCATCGGTTACCGCTTCGCGCAGGAACGCTACGTTATGGTATGTGGAATGCACACGGCCCTTAGTGTGATAACCAATCAGCTGCAGTGGGTACTTCTCAGTCAGCGGATCCAAATGGCTTTCCCAGGTCGTGACATACTGAGGCAGCGGTGTCACTACATCACCTTCTGGCAGTGCCCATTCTGTGGCGATAGTCGCCAGTTGTTCGGAGTAGATCTCGATTTTTCCGGATGGCGTACCCAGAGGATTCTTCACAGGGTCCTTGCGGAAACCTTCCAGAGCAATGCGAATGTTCTTCGGTGCCAGCTGCTTGTATGGACCGTCGCGACGCAGATCTTCCAGCGTTGGAACCTGAGGCTGCTCTTCACGCATCTGCTCATAGAGCTCCGCTACCCACTGCTCATGGGTTTTGCCTTCTGTGTACTGCTCTTCCAGACCAAAGCGTTTGGCAATACCTGAACAGATGTCGTATGCACTGCGGCACTCATACATCGGAGCAATCGCTGGTACCAGAGGAATCACTGCACCCAGGCTTCCTGACGCATAACCATTGCTTGCCACTTCATAATTTTCGATGGTGGTGATGTCCGGCAGCAGAATGTCAGCAAACCGTGCGGTCGGCGTCATATGGTTTTCGAACACCAGAATGAACTCGCACAGACTCTCATCCGACAGGATCTCTTTTGTTCGGTTGATGTCAGAGTGCTGGTTAACCGTGATGTTGCCCGCATATTGCCAGATGAACTTGATCGGGTTCTTCAGTGAAGTTCCGCCCTGCAGGCCATCCGTCTTATCAGTCATCTCAGCGTGCCGCCAAATCGCATCACTCCATTTGAAGAATGGAATCGTCGTCTTGATCGGGTTGGTACCAACCGGCAGAGTTTTCACAGGGAAGCCGAAGTTCCCAGGCATTTCGCCCGTATTGGTACCAGCAAGGCCGATATTACCGGTCAGAATTGGCAGCATACAGATGGCACGGCTTGCCTGCTCACCGTTGGCCTGGCGCTGAATACCAGTTCCCTGAATGATGTAAGCCGGCTTGGCATTACCAATTTCACGAGCCAGCTGAATGATTTTCTTCGCTGGAATGCCGGTGATTTTTGCAGCCCACTCTGGCGTTTTCTCAATGCCATCAGCACCCTGACCAAGGATATGGGCTTTGTAGTGACCATTCTTTGGCGCACTGGCTGGCAGCGTTTTTTCATCGTAACCAACGCAGAACTTCTCGAGAAATGCTTCATCCACCATCTTCTCGTTGATCAGCACCCACGCCATGGCTTCTACCAGAGCAGCATCAGTACCCGGGCGGATTGGAATCCACTCAGACTCTTTGCCCAGCATGGTGTCGGTATAACGAGGGTCAATGATGATGGTGCGAACATTCTTGCTGTTCACAGAGTTAATGTGCTCGTAGATTTCACCACCACCACTCATACGGGTTTCTGCAGGGTTGTAACCAAACATGACCAGCAGTTCTGCGTTAGCAATTTCACTGGTGAAACTACCGAATGCTGCTGGACGTCCACCACCGTAAGTAAATGGCAGAGCAAATTGAATCTGTCCCCAGCTGTAGTTACCGTAGTAAGGCAAAAAGCCACCCAGCATATTCAGCAGGCGCTTGGAGGCAAAAGGACCATCAGTTTTATAACCCTGAGTACCGGAGCCATACTGGTAATAGATTGCATCGTTACCGTAAGTATCGATGGTGTACTTCAGCTGTTTGGCAATGGTGTCCAGCGCCTCATCCCAGCTGATGCGTTCAAAACGGCCTTCACCACGCTTGCCTACCCGCTTCATTGGGTATTTCAGACGATCAGGGTTGTATACCCGCTGTTTGATGGAGCGGCCACGAAGACAGGCACGGATCTGATGATCACCGTATACGTCATCGCCACGGTTATCGGACTCAACATGGGTGATAACGCCATCTTTGGTATGAACCTGAACAGGACAGCGGCTGCCACAGTTCACCATACAGGCAGACCAGGTCACTTTTTCTTCAGCGGTTTTTTCCTGTGCTGAATCAGATGCCATGGCTTTCAGAGGAAGAGCATTGCCAGCGACAACAGCGGCACTGCCCGCAGCAGTACCCCACTTCATAAAGGTTCTTCGCTTGATGACAGACGACAGCGCACTATCGAGAAGTTTCTTCATTTATTTTACCGTTATCACTAAAACCGGGAACCAGCACATAACCAAGTAGTGTTGAAACGCACCCTTACAAAATGCATCTCTGTTTAAATAATGAACTGGTGAAATGGCGCTGATAATACGAGCTGGCCAATCAATAACCGATTGACACAGATCAATTTTTTGCAGGGTTTGAGGCAATTACTGAAAGGGGTAGGAATTTATCGAGCACGCTGAAGAGCACGGCGCACCGGCAATTGAGAATGATTCTTTATTGAGCACCAAATACATCTCAATACACCCCAACTATGATTACAGCTGATATCACTCAATAGGGTGCAGGTAATGAATGATATTCAGGCAGAAGAACTACTGCTGACCAGCACAAGCTGGGATGGTTCCCTGTTACCAGAATACGGTTCCGGTCAGCCTGAAGTTGAAGTCGTGAAAATTGTGGTTCCCCCTTCTGGTCAGGTCTCATTACATACCCACCCTGTTATCAATGCAGGGATTATATTGAGCGGTGAGCTGGTATTTCAAAGTGAGGATGGGAGAAAAGAAGTGCACTTACTGGAAGGAGAGGCATATGCCGATGTGGTCAACCAATGGCATAAAGGGTTTAACCCAGGACACAGACCAACCGTTATTCTGATATTTCATGCTGGACTTAAAGGTAAGCCCCTGGCAATCAAACAAAGTTAACTTCCAGAGGCCCAGACCTCCGCCAGGAAATAGCGGAGGAAAATATATTGAATCACATCCCGCTGGCAAACATATGCAGGTCGTAGAAGAAAATACGACCACACAGTTCAGCCGTCAGTACCAGCACTGTACTCACGGCCGCCAGACCAACTGCCGAGTTGTTACCACGAGTGGCAGCAATCACCCAAACACCGAGACCGGCAAACAGCAGGCCAAGGCGGGCCAGCATCAGACTACCGTGGTAGTCAAACAGACCCAGAGGATTAGCAGGCAGGTCAACCTGCCCCAGCCAGAACAGGTACAGTGGGTAACCCACCAGAACCAGACCCAGGGTGATAAAGCCCAAAGTGGCCAGTGCACGATCTGTGTTCTTCTGGAACGCTCCCAGAGAAACCGATTGGCTTCTGAGCATCAGCGCAGCTGCAGGGATACCCACCACAAAAGCGGTCATTACAAACTGGAAGATGGTCCAGCCGCTGTTCCAGGCCGGTACAGTGGCCAGTGTGTACACATTGGCAATGGCCAGCAGTAACAGAACGCCCAGCCCCATGGCTCCGGCCAGTACCAGTTTCTGCAGCTTTGGCAAGATACCGAAGTGCACCATGGCCACATAGGTAAAGACTGCACCACCAAACAGGGAGGTGGTCATAATCTCAACACTCAGTGCAGAGAGGTGTTCCAGACCAAAGATCACGTTCACGGCACGCAGTGGCTGACCCAGGTGCGTCATGGCCGCAGCGCCCGAGATACCCAGCAGAACCAGAACTACCATCAGCAGTTTGTTCAACAGCTGCTGACGATTCGCATCGCTGTTCGCCATCAACAGGCAGGCCAGTACCAGGAACAGGCCAACGGTTCCCTGTGCCAGAACCGTAAAAAATACCAGTGGCAACTCGTGCATGGTTACACCTCCCGTGTGTTCATGATGCGTCCGGTCTTATCACCGGAAGGTTTGGCATGACGGCTCGCCTTCATCACCAGCGATGGCTCGGTCAGTGAAGAGTCTGGCAGTGGCGCGATATCCGCTTCCGTTCCGTACTTGGCACGCAGTTCTTCGATCGGACCAAAATCCAGGGCTCGCAGCGGGCAGGATTCGATACAGATCGGCTTCTTGCCCTGCTCAACGCGGTCGAAGCAGCCATCACACTTGGTCATGACTTTCTTTTCTGCATCAAACTGAGGTGCCCCGTATGGGCAGGCCATTTCGCAGTAACGGCAGCCAACACAGACATCGGCGTCCACAACCACCAGACCATCCTTGTCACGCTTGTGCATGGCACCGGTTGGGCAGGCCTTGGTACAGGCTGGCTTGGCGCAGTGGTTACAACTGATGGACGTGTAATAAGCAAACACGTCCTGGGCGTAGGTGCCGTCTTCGTTTTGAATCCAGCTACCGCCACCGTACTCATAGACCCGGCGCCAGTTCACACCGACCTTCAGATCGTTTTCATCTTTGCACGACAGCTGACAGGTTTTGCAGCCCGTACACTTGGCCGTGTCGACATAAAATCCAAGTTGAGTCATCGAACTTTATTCCTATCCTGTTATGCCTTGGCAATTTCAACCAGGTTACTGTGCTGAGGATTTCCCTTGGCCAGTGGTGATGGGCGCTGGGTCGTCAGGGTATTCATACACGCTCCACGATCCACGCCATTGCGGTCTGGTGCGTACCAGCTGCCCTGCCCCATGGCGACGACGCCAGGCATGATGCGCTCGGTTACTTTCGCAGCAACACGGATCTCACCGCGGTCATTCCAGACCTTCAGCATTTCACCGTCTTTGATATTGCGCTTCTGGGCATCCACAGGGTTGATCCACACTTCCTGACGGTTGGTTTCGCGCAGCACATCCACGTTGCCATAAGTGGAGTGAGTACGGGCTTTAAAGTGGAAACCAAACATCTGCAGTGGATACTGTTCAGCATGGTCTGCTTCATGCCCTTCCCAGGAAGAAGCGTATTCTGGCAGTGCCCGGATAATATCGCTCTCACCCAACACCCAGCTGGAAGCGATATCGGCAAGACGCTCAGAATAAATCTCAATCTTTCCAGAAGGCGTCGCCAGCGGGTTAGCTTCCGGATTTTCACGGAAAGCACGGAACTCCACATGAGGCTCCCCCGGATTCTTCTGTTTGACGATGCCCATTTCGCGGAAGGCATCAAAATCCAGATCACCCAGCTCAGGGTTCATCTTCTGGGATTCACCATAGATATGACGCAGCCAGGCTTCCTGATCACGACCTTCAGTGTATGCCTGCTCAACGCCCAGACGCTTGGCAATACCAGTACACATTTCATATACAGAGCGGCACTCATACAGAGGCTCAACCGCCGTGTCACAGAAGATGGTGTAGCCCATATTTCCACAGGAACCATTCGGGGCGAAGTCAGGCTGTTCTGCAGCAGTCAGGTCAGGCAGCAGAATATCGGCATAGCGGGCACTGGCCGTCATGTGGTTATCAATGACCACAATCATTTCGCACTTGCTGTCATCCTGCAGAATCTCATGGGTGCGGTTGGTATCCGCATGCTGGTTGATGATGCAGTTGCCCGCATAGTTCCAGATAAACTTAATTGGCTGACTCAGGCGTTCAGCACCACGAATACCATCAGTCTTGTCAGTCATCTCATCATGACGGGTGATGGCATCAGTCCACAGGAACATGGGGATGGATGTTTTAACCGGGTTACTAAGCGTCGGGAATGCAGCAAACGGCATGGAGTAGCTGCCTTCACGAGCACCAGTACCACCACCAGGAAGGCCCACATTGCCAGTCATCACGGCCAGCATACAGATGGCACGACTGGCCTGCTCACCATTGGCAGTACGCTGAAGCCCCCAACCCTGCATGATGTTACAGGGTTTGGTCATGGCAATTTCGCGCGCCAGACGAATGATCGTTTCTGCAGGTACAGAGGTAATTTTTGCCGCCCACTGAGGGGTCTTTTCAACACCGTCTTTGCCGTTGCCCAGAATATAGGATTTCCAGGAAGAACCTTTCGGCGCACTGTCAGGCAGCGAGTTTTCATCGTAGCCAACGGTGTACTTGCTCAGGAAGTCGTTATCTACCAGATTTTCAGTAATCATCACCCACGCCATACCTGCTACCAGCGCGGCATCAGTGCCCGGACGCAGAGGAACCCACTCATCATTGGCTCCCAGGGTCGTATCCGTCATGCGCGGATCAAAGGTGATCATGCGTGCATTACTGCGCTTACGGGCTTCAGCCAGATGATAAATAACACCGCCACCACTCATACGGGTTTCTGCCGGGTTATTACCGAAGTTAACCACCAGTCGTGTATTTACCAAGTCAGACGTACAGTTGTTGCCAACCCAGCTACCACCAAACATATACGGCAGGCTGATAGCAATCTGAGCAGTACTGTAATCACCGTAGTGATTAAGATAACCACCCCAGCAGTTCATCAGACGGGCAATTGGCGTTGCAGCAGGCGGCCAGGACTTGGAAACCGTGCCTCCCAACGTGCCAGTGCAATAGTTGAGGTAAATGGCTTCATTGCCATATTCTTTTTTGATGCGCTTGAGGTTGTCAGCAATGGTGTCAAACGCTTCATCCCAGCTGATGCGCTCAAATCGACCTTCACCACGCTTACCCACACGTTTCATCGGGTATTTCAGACGGTCAGGGTTGTAGACGCGCTTGCGGAAAGAACGGCCACGGAGACAGGCACGAACCTGATGGTCACCATAGACATCTTCACCGGTGTTATCGGTTTCGGTATGGATGATAACGCCGTCTTTTACCTGATGACGCAGTGCACAGCGGGAGCCACAGTTTACCGTACAGGCAGACCAGACTGACTTGATCTCTTCAGCCGACACAGTCTCTACAGCAGAGGATGCTGAGGCCTTCAGAGGCAGTGTATTGGCAGCAACCACAGCTGCGCTGCCTGCAGCAGTTCCCCACTTCATAAACGTTCTTCGCTTCACGGTGGAAGCAAGTGCCTTATCCACAATCTCTTTCATCGATATCGCCGTCACAAGCCTATCATTAACCATGGCCGTGATCACAGACTGCTCAGACAATTATCAATTTCTGCCTTCCCTGCAGACATAAAGGTGTGAACAAAAAAGTGCCGACGACCAAATAGCAGGCATCATAATTGGATATCTATTAACCAACGGATGATCTGGATCAAAGCCCTATGACTTATAGGGTAATTACGGATCAGAGAGGAAATCTTCATATCACAGATGGCAATAAAAAAGCCCCATGGTCAAACCATGGGGCTTTGAGAAAGGCGATTGTCTGCGATCAGGCAGTCAAACGTCTTACGTCTTCTACTGAATCAAGAGTCAGTGCTTCACGAGCCAGGCTCTGGCACTGCTCATAGTTCAGGCTGCGAACACGGGCCTTAACCACCGGGATTGCCGGCACGCTGATGGACAGCTCCTGAACACCCAGACCAACCAGAATGGGCACTGCGTTCGGGTCACTGGCCAGGCTTCCGCAGATACCTGTCCACTTGCCTTCTTTATTAGCTGCTTTCACCGTCATATCGATCAGGCGCAATACGGCAGGGTGCAAGCCATCAATCCGGGCAGCCAATTTTGGGTGGCCACGGTCAACGGCCAGCGTGTACTGGGTCAGGTCATTGGTGCCAATGGAGAAGAAGTCCACTTCTTTGGCAAAATGATCGGCCAACAGCGCAGCAGAAGGCACTTCAATCATGATACCCACTTCTACGGTTACGCCCGCTTTCTCCTGCTCTTCCAGCACCAGCTTTTTCACAGCACGGAATTCATCCAGAGAGCTGATCATCGGAAACATGATACGGGCATGACCGGCATGGGCAGCCTTCAGGATCGCACGAACCTGCTTGCGCAGCATGGCCGGACGGTTAATACCGATACGGACACCACGCTCGCCCAGGAATGGGTTCTCTTCCCTTGGCAGAGGCAGATAAGCCAAAGGCTTGTCACCACCTACGTCCAGAGTTCGGATAATGACCGGACGGTCTTTACCCATAGCACCCAGAATACCTTCATAGGCTTTTACCTGCTCATCCATAGATGGCTCGGTAGCACGCTCCATATAAAGGAACTCGGAACGCAGCAGACCAACCGCTTCCGCCCCCATTTTGACCGCTTTTTCAGCGTCATCCTGGTTAGCAATATTGGCAGCGATCTCGACATGATGACCATCCAGGGTCACCGCAGGCTGATCAGCCACTTTCAGCGCAGCCTCGTGTTCAGCTGCAGCACGTTCCTGGCGGGCAACCGTTCTGGCGATCTCTTCCTGAGTAGGATTCACCAGCATGTAACCCTTGTTGGTATTCAGGATTACATCGGTACCGTTCTCGTACTGACGAACGCTGGCCGGTACATTCACCAGGTAAGGAATATTCAGCGAGCCAGCAAGAATGGCAGCATGGGAAGTAGCACCACCATGCAGGGTAACGATACCGATAACCCGCTTGCGATCCAGAGTCACCACTTCAGAAGGCGTGATGTCTTCCAGACAGAGAATCGTGTTTTCAGGCAGCTGATCGGTACCACCTTCAACTCCCATCAGGTAGCGCAGAACCCGAAGACCAACGTCTTCTACATCAATGGCACGGGCCGCCAGCATCGGGTTATCCAGCTTGCGCATTTCATCCGCTTCTGCCAGAAAACTTCTGTGCCAGGCCCACATGGCGCTCTTGCCAGATTCAATCAGTTCGCGGGCACGCTCACTGATTGCCGGGTCTTCCAGCAACTGCTGATGGGCAACAAAGACTTCAGCATGACCACCAACATGATCCGCTTCCATCTTGGTAACCAGCTGCTGCAGGGATTCCTGAGCCTTCTGGATACCGTAGTCAAGCTGGCCCAGTTCGTCGCTGACACCTACACCCTCTTCAGGATAGTCTGGCAGTTCGTGAATCAGGTGGTGCAGCTTACCAATGGCCATACCCGGCGCAGCTTTGACACCAGGTAAACGACCATCGGAGCCTTCTACCGGTCCAAGCAGTGGAGCTTCTTCTTCCATCGCTTCATCAGCGCTTGGAAGAACATCGGAAACCTCCTCACCAAGACCACTTCGGAAACCATCAAGAACCGCTTCCATTGCGTCTTTGGCATCAGGGCCGGTAACGGTGATTTGCAGGTTAGACCCCAGCACCGTCTGCAGCCCCATCAAAGCAGTCAGACTGTTGGCCTTGCTTTCTTTGCCATTGTCTTTATTCAGAATCATCACTTCAGAATTGAAGCGTTTGATGATCTGAATCAGCGTGGCAGAAGGACGCGCATGAAGACCCAGAGGGTTCTTCAGCACAAAATCTTCTGTCAGGGTAATGCTGTCCTGACGGCTGTATTTGCTTTCGGTGGACATTTGCTTTTCAGGCTCAGCACCAATCGCAAATACGGTATCCTGCCCCGCTTTTACTTCTGTACGAGGGTTAACAACCACACCGGTTTCACCGGTCGTGATCATCATTGCTGTCTGCAGACTGGCTGCCTTGGCTCCCACAAACTCGGGATCAAAAGACAGCAACTCCTGACCAACAGACACTTTGTCGCCTATTTTGACATTTGTCTCAAAGCCTTCGCCACGCAGAACAACAGTATCAATACCCACATGGATCAACACTTCCACGCCGGAATCTGTCTTGATAGCCACTGCATGCTTGGAATCATGCAGCTGACTGATAGTACCGGCGCAAGGCGCCAGTACCACAGAATCCGTTGGGTTTATCGCAACACCATCACCTATCAACCGGCCGGCAAATACCGGGTCAGCTGATTCCTCGATGGATAACAGCATTCCAGACAGAGGAGCAACGAGTGACAGTTGGCAAGGCTTGCCCTCATTTTTGAGGAGAGTCATGCAGAAACCTCAACATTGGAAAGATCGTCCGTCACCGGGATCTTTTTCATTTCATCAGCAATCATTTCAGCCTGAGGACCAACGACGATTTGCAGGTTCTTCTCACCCACACGTACCACCGCAGTTGCACCCAGAGCCTTAATGCTGTCATCACTGACGCTGGAAGCGTCTTTCAGAGTCAGACGCAGACGAGTGATGCAGGCATCAATCTGAGTAACGTTCTGATGACCACCCAGTACCTTCAGGCACTGACGGGCAAACAGAGCATTATCCAGTGGTTTTACTTCCACTTCTTTCTTCACTGTCCCATGAGAAACAGTCGCCGCTACTTCCTGAGCCTGACCAGGTAACTGGATAGTACTCAGATCTTCAGTAGCCGCAATTTTCTTCATCTCACCGGCAATGATTTCAGCCTGTGGACCAAGAATAATCTGCAGGTTTTTCTCACCTACACGAATCATACCGCTGGCACCCAGCGCCTTGATGACACTCTCATCAGCAACAGACGGGTCTTTCAGGGTCAGACGCAGACGGGTAATACAAGCATCGATGTTGGTTACGTTATCCAGACCACCGATCGCCTTGGTGAACTGACGAGCCTGGTAAGCGTTGTCGCTCATACCCTGCTTGTCCACCATGGATGCTTCTACTTCCACAGCACTGTCGTCTTCATCTTCACGACCTGGTGTTTTCAGGTTGAACATCTTGATGGCGAAGTAGAAAACGCAGAAGTAGATGGCAGCAAATGCCAGACCAATAATAACCAGAGTCCATGGGTTAGTTGCCAGACCCCAGTTTAGCACCATGTCAAACAGACCGGCGGAGAAGCCGAAGCCACTCAGAACGCCCATGGCATTGGTCACCACCAGAGAAACACCAGTCAGCACAGCATGAGCGGCATACAGACCAGGAGCCAGGAACATGAACATAAATTCCAAAGGTTCGGTAATACCGGTCAGGAATGCAGTCAAGGCAACAGAGAAAAGAACACCACCAACCTGTGCACGACGACTCTTATGGGCAGTCAGGTACATGGCCAAAGCTGCAGCAGGCAGGCCAAACATCATGACCGGGAAGAAACCTGTCATGAACATTCCAGCAGTTGGGTCACCGGCAAAGAATCGATGCAGATCACCATTTACAACTTCACCGGCAGCATTGGTAAAGTCGCCCAGACCGAACCAGAAGTAAGAGTTCAGAACGTGATGAAGACCAAAAGGAATCAAACCACGGTTCAGGGTACCGTAAACAAACTGACCAACCGGGCCAGAACCAGCAACACCATGACCAAAAGCATCAATACCATTTTGAATTGCTGGCCAGATATAACCACACGCCCAGCCGATCGCCAGCATGAACAAACCAGTCATGATGGGTACCAGACGCTTACCACTGAAGAAGCCAAGATAGGCTGGCAGCGATACCGCATGAAAACGGTTGTAGGAATGACCCGCAACGATTCCGCTGATGATCCCGCCAAAGAAGGACATATCGATATCAGGGTTAATAGTTGCTGTCGTGGCTTTCAGAATGAAAAAGCCAACGGCACCAGCGATGGCTGCAGCACCTGCACCATCTACCGCCAGACCAACAGCAATACCCATGGCAAACAGCAGCGCCAGATTACTGAAAACAGCATTACCCGCCTCCGCCATAAAGGGAATATCCAGCAAGTCAGGCTGTCCCAGACGGAGCAGCAAGGCTGCGACAGGAAGAACGGCAATAGGCAGCATTAGCGCCTTACCGAGTTTCTGCAAGTAACCCAAGATGTTCATGATTGATCAACCATTAATTCTTTATAGTGAGAGTGTCTTTCTGTGTGCCGCTAAATCTTACTGATTTATTTTTCAAAAAAAAATAAAAAACCCTAATAACTTGACTCAGATCATCATTTGAAGACATTTACTACCTGTTGAACGCATAACAAACGGCCTTTATTTTTCATTAAAAAATAAATAAGCTATGATGCAAAGCATCACAGTTCCCTTGAGCAGACTAGAGAAGCCATTCGAAATTCTGCTACCGGATTCTCTCTCAGAACGTACAACAGGTCGTATACTTCAACTACACGACACTGACTAACCAGAATCCCTGATGAGAAAGCCGGTCAGCTTATTAGCAGACTGATCGAGCCAGCTACTCTTCTATATGGAGTTTACGACATGCGCTTTATACCTCTGAAAGACAAGCCAGCCGTGGGTCGTTGGGCTGCCCAATACATTGTTCAACGCATCAAGGCATTCAACCCGACTTCTGACCGCCCCTTTGTTCTTGGCCTGCCAACCGGCGGCACTCCAATTCCGACTTATCAGGAGCTGGTTCGCCTGCACAAAGAGGGTGAAGTCAGTTTTGCTAATGTCGTAACCTTCAATATGGATGAATATGTTGGTCTGCCTGCAGATCATCCAGAATGCTACCGCGTGTTCATGCATCGTAATTTCTTCGATCATGTGGATATTCCTGCTGCCAATATCAACTTTCTGGATGGTAATGCTGAAAACCTGGAAGCCGAGTGCCTGCGCTATGAAGAAGCGATTAAAGGCTATGGCGGCATTGAGCTGTTCATGGGTGGTGTCGGGCATGATGGACACATCGCTTTTAATGAGCCCGGCTCTTCACTCTCCTCCCGCACTCGACTGAAAACACTAACCTCTGAAACCCGAGAAGCCAATGCTCGCTTCTTTGAACAGGATATCAGTCAGGTACCAAAACTGGCGCTTACCGTAGGTGTAGGAACGGTTCTTGACTCTCGCGAGCTGATGATTCTTGCTACTGGTTCTGATAAATCCCGTGCTGTTCAGGCCACGGTTGAAGGATCAGTCAACCATATGTGGACAATCTCCGCCCTGCAGCTTCATCCAAAAGCGATGATGATCTGTGACGATCCTGCGACTCTGGATCTGAAAGTTCGCACCCTGCGATACTTTCAGGATATTGAGTCTGAAAACATCAAGGACTTCTGATATGTCTGCGGATCTTGTCATCAGCCCTGAAAAGACGTATGCACTGGTTAATTTCAAGCCGTTAACCGGTAATCCAGAGCAGCAGTCTATTGATACCATCATTATAGAGAATGGCCGAATTTCGGCCATTGGCAAGGCAGAGGAAATTGGAGGAGATTATCAACAGGTTGATCTCAACGGCCTGACTCTGAGCCCTGGCTTTATCGACCTGCAATTAAACGGCTGTGGTGGTGTTCTTTTTAACAGCGATATCTCCATCGGTACGCTGGATGTCATGCATGAGGCAAACCTGCGCTCAGGTTGTACGGCATTTCTTCCTACGCTGATTACCAGCAGTGATGAAGATATGCGGCAGGCGGTCAATATCACCCGTGAATACATGGCGATGCATCCTGACCGCGTTCCCGGTGTTCATCTGGAAGGGCCTTATCTGAACCTTCAGCGAAAGGGTATTCATGACCCGGATTATATCCGTGAACCATCCTCTGCAATGATCGACTTCTTCTGCGAAAATGCCGACGTTATTGCCATGGTGACACTGGCCCCGGAAGTCTGTCCAGAAGGAACGATTGAAAAGCTGAGTAAAGCGGGCATTATTGTTTCCATTGGCCATACCAATGCCACCTGCGAGCAGGCCAAGGCAGCAGAACAAGCCGGCGCAACGTTTGCTACTCACCTGCACAATGCCATGAGCCCTCTGGGCAGCCGTGAGCCTGGTGTAGTGGGTGCCATCTTTGATAGCCACTCTATTGGAGCCGGTATTATTGCTGACGGACTCCACCTGTCATGGGAAAACCTGCGAATCGCCCATCGTCTGATGCAGGACCGTCTTGTACTGGTGACTGACGCAACCACACCGGCTGGCACCGATATGGAAACCTTTGTCTTCGCTGGACAAACCATCTATCACAAAGATGGCAAGTGTTCCAATGCTGATGGTACCCTTGCCGGCTCCGCACTCACCATGATTGAAGCGGTCGCGAACAGCATCCGCGAAGGCCTTGCGCCCCAGACAGTGATTCGTATGGCCACCGTCAATGCAGCAAAAGCCATTCATGTGGAAAATGAGATGGGAAGTATTGCGGTTGGGCAGTTTGCCAACTTCGCTATTTTCGATGACAGCTTTACCATGCATGGCACTGTCAGCGGTGGAGAGCTGAAGCTCAAAAAATAGCTCTGTCTTCTTATCTTTGAGAGTACTGCAAAGAACGTTAAAAGAAGGGAACCACGAAGATCACAAAGCGTACAAAGAAAAGAAAAAATGTATTTTTCCCTTTGTGAACTTTGTGATCTCTGTGGTTCAAAAAAGCCTATCTATCTTTTACGCGCCCTACCAGAGCGTGAGAACGAGGATTAATGACTACTGTAATTGCTAATCTGGACTTCGTTAAAGAGCGGAACATTTCTGCGGTCTACAAAGCGATTGTTGATCATGGCTCCATCTCGAGAATCCAGATAGCCAGACAGTGTCGTTTGGCCGCCGGTAGCGTTACTCGTATCACCCGACAGCTCATGGAAGCAGGACTGATTGCTGAACAGGAGCAGCAGACCTCTGAACGCGGGCGTCGCGCCACATCACTGGCTCCAAGGCAGGGGAAGATCCAGATTCTGGCTGCACGGGCAGGTAGAACCAAACTCCATCTGGGCTTATGTGACTTGTCAGGAAAGCTGCTGGCAAAATACTCAGAGCCTATTCAGCCATTGAATCAGGTTGAGTTTACTGAACAGCTGATTTCAACACTTAGAAAATTCCTCAAAGCACACAAAAAGCATATTTGCTGCCTTGCCGGTGTAGGAATAACAACACCTGGTCTGGTCAATTCAGCCAAAGGTATTATTACTTTCATGCCTCACCTTTCTGTCAGCAATCTCCCTCTGGCAGAGCAGGTTTCTGAAGCACTGGGAATCCCCTGCTTTATCAACAACTTTATTTCCTCCATGGCACTGGCAGAGCATCACTTTGGTATCAGTCGAGGATTTCAAAACAGCCTGTTTGTCAGTGTTCATAATGGCGTAGGCGCAGGCATGATTCTGGATGGCAAGCTCTATGAAGGCAGCACTCTGGCTGTCGGAGAGATTGGACATATCCAGATCGACCCATTAGGGGAACGCTGTTACTGTGGTAACTTTGGCTGCCTGGAAACTCTGGTCTGCAATCCAGCTATCGAAAAGCGCTGCCATAAGCTACTGGAGTCAGGTGTTCCCAGCACGCTTACAAAAAAGGCGGATATCACTGCAATCTGTAATGCCGCCAACGATGGAGACCAACTGGCAAACGACCTGTTGAAAGAAGCCGCAGGTAACTTGGGCAGAGCAATAGCCATGAGTGTTAATTTGCTCCGTCCAGATCGAGTTGTTCTAGCTGGAGAGATTTGTGAAGCTTCCAACATAATTCATCCGGTTATCAAACACTGTCTGAAGACACAGACGGTTTCAGTCAATGAAAACCTGGAAACCAAGGTCGTTTATTCGAAACTTTATGACAGTCCTTGGTATGGAGGCTTTACTCTTGTGAGAAGAGCTCTATTGGAAGAGGGACTGTTGCTGAAACTCATTCATTAGATGCTAAAAAACGGTTCCTCACCATCTGCTGACAGCATTTCTAATAGAGCGAACTCAGGCCTTAACGTAGTTACGGGAGCTGTCTGAATATCAGGTTGCTGAAGGCGGGCTGACTGATCATCTACATCCTTCATACCAAGGATATCTTCAACATAGAGGATAATGCTCTTTCGAGCATTTTGATCCGGTTTTTCAACAGCATCCCGTTGTATTTGGACAAGATTAAGAACATCAACAACAGCTTCGATATAGTTCTCTTTTGAAAGCCGCCCACACGCATGGCTTTCTTTAAGTATTTTCATCGCAACCAAGGCTGGACTGCGATTTTGTCCTGCCTGACAATGTATTAGACAGCCTTTTTCTGGGACTTTATCTACCAAAGCTCTGGACAGCTCTTTTTCCAAAACAAAGGCATCACTCCAAAAAAAATACTGAGATACAGTCACTTCTCTCGGCTCATTTTTCTCAAGGCAGTCCGTAATTTTTAAAACTACATCTTGTGCAGTAATATTAGGATTTCCATTCTTTTTACTGTTGACATAGCAATCTATCAAATCCTTTTGTTGCTCAACTCTAATGATTTCAATCTTAAATCTGTCCTTAATCTTCCAAATCAGCCAAGGCCCTACTGAACTTAAGAAACTGGGCATATAGGACAGATGTATACCAAAATCCTGAAGAGCAATAACTCTGTCTATTTTTCGCTCAAGAACAACCCGCCAGTAATCACAAGCTAAATCTCCTGACAGACCTCCAGTGGTCATGACACCGTCTTTTATAATAGGGGGATTGCTATCATCCACACTGACTGTTTCCACTGTATCAACAAGACACCCAGCTGAAGTACTGGTTTCGAGATTCACCGGCTTATTTCTAGCAGAATAAGTTGCTGGATGTACAAGCCCACCCACAAACAGGTTTACCTGATCACTTTTAATTTCATAAATCCGGTGATGATGATTAGGTGACTCAATAGCAACACTTCTGGTTTTTTGTACCTCCCCTGCTTCACTGTCACCAATGGATGTGCTCTTAACATCTGATATACCAGAACTTCTAAATTCCTCTGTAGCAGCCTTTCTCACTTTGTTATGTGCTAATTCCAGACATCTAGCATGCTGGAGTAAATAATCCAGTTTCTTTGGATCTTTAACAATCCTTCTTAGATAATCTATATCCTCTAAACTTCCATTATTAAGCAAACTATCGAGAACGCCTATACGCTTATCCAATGGACTTATAGTCTGCTTTAAAGCCTGAAAATCGAAACTAAATGTACGAGATAAGAGAGCAAGCTTTCTCTGATTAATTTTCTTCTTGTCAGCTGTATCAGTGGGAGCAGTTCCCGTCTCTGATGTAGTTCTTTGCCTTCTAAGCGAGTGTGGAGTAACAGCGTCCTGACCAGGTTCACTGGCGACTCTTCCACGACCAGTTATAACTGATACATCATCCCCAGGCTTACCCTGCCCTTTACTACGACTCGCTGTACCAGAACTTGATGCCTGAGAATATTCAGATACCACACTGCTACCGACTGTTTCTAAATTTGATCCATCCATAACAACAAACTATCCGGTTAATAATATGACTCCACGAGATAGGACAAGACAAACTATTCAATGTTCAAATGTTTTTTTCCTATAGCCCATGTTAAAAAGAGGCTGATAAAAATAATAATCAGGCTGCCAAGCTATGAACCCAATCGTTTACGCCATACCTATCTTCTTCCTGATGATCTTGATCGAAGTCATCACTACTATCATCCGTAAGAAAGATTACTATCGAGTTAACGATGCCATTAACAGCCTGAGCACAGGCATGCTTAATGTCACGACCGGTGTCATTTTCAAGCTTGGCATCTATACACTGATTTATAATCACGCCGCACTTTTTTCATTTGATGGTGATACCCTTTGGGTATGGACTCTGGGCTTTCTGCTGCAGGATTTCTTTTATTACTGGAATCACCGGAAAGGGCATGAGATCAATCTTCTCTGGGCCGCCCATTCTGTACACCACCAGAGTGAAGAATATAATCTGACAACGGCTCTGCGCCAGACCAGTACAGGCTTTCTCTTTTCATGGGTTTTCTATCTACCCATGGCTATTTTTGGCATCCCGCCTCATATCTTTCTGACAGTAAGCCTGTTTAATCTGCTCTACCAATACTGGGTGCATACCCGCCATATACCCAAGCTGGGATGGCTTGAGCTGCTTTTCGTCACACCCTCGAACCATCGCGTGCACCATGCAAAAAACAGGAAGTATCTGGATAAAAATTACGGAGGGGTATTGATTATCTGGGACCGCCTGTTCGGCACATTTATTGAAGAAGATGAAAGCTATGAAGCCATTCGCTATGGCACCTTAAAGCCTCTGCGAAGCTGGAATCCTGTCTGGGCAAACCTTCATCTATATACAGAGATGTTCAGGGATGCCATTAAAACAAAAAGTTGGAAAGCCAAGCTTACACTCTGGTTCAGACGCACAGGCTACCGGCCTGCTGATGTCGCAACCCCAATGAAAATGCCGGATATTCACATTTATGAAAACTATAACCCTGAAGCCAGTAAGGGCCTGAAAGTCTACTCGCTGATTCACTTTGCCATTCTTGTATTAGCAACAACGGTATTTATGGCCATCAGCCACAACACGCCCTATGGCTTCAATACACTATGGACGATAGTTCTTGCGTTGAACCTGATATGCATTGGCTGGTTGCTGGAAAAGCACACAGGATTAATCATCGTTGAAGCTATCCGCTTTGTGCTTTCCGGAGCAACCATCTTTGTATCCAATGGAATATGGATTGACCTGATACCAGGCTGGACCTGGCAGTTTATTATTACCAGCGGAACCGTGTCACTACTTGTACTTCAGACCAGCGGTATCGCCAAACCTGTTAGCTATCGAGAAGGCAATTCAGCCAGAGCAGCAGGCTCATAACTGATGATTTTGACCATAAAGGCGATATGCTTCCAGAGCCGATGCTTCATCCACCAGCATCTTCTCAAATTGCTTCAGCTCCCCTGCCAGAGGAGATGAAGCTTTAGGAGCCTGAAGCTCAATTTTCAGCTCATTTTCATGAATAATCGATAACTTCAGATCGTGAATGGCCGCAACATAAGCCTCATCAGCTTGCATGAAGTCTCTAGTAGCTTCTGCAGCAACACAGTCTTTCAGGCAATCAACAACCCGTGCGCGGTCGGCTGTAACCTTTGACTGTCCCCGGCCCTCCAGAAGATCCAGCCAGAGTTGTGACTGCTCGCAATCCAGCTGCAGCTTTCGCAACTCCTGATCATTTGCCCCTTCTGCTTTACTTTCTCCCAGGCGCTGCCATGCAGCCTGATTCTTCTGTTGAACCAGCGCAATCATCGTTCCAATTTTTTTCTGCTTATGAATGGGTTTAAGACGTGCAACCATCTTGTAGACGGAGACTGGCAGGAAATTTTTAATTCTCGTTCGCAGGCTTTTGCTGTTGATTTTCAGGCTTTCGTGAGAAGAAGCCTCAGCCAGTATAACACTTCGATTTTTAAGGATTTTTCTCAATTCTTTAAAGAGTTTTTTGTCTTCGCTGACGGTAGCCGTTTCTAGCTGTGGACTGATTTTTATTCGGCTACCACCAGAAGGGTCTGGGTCGCTCATTCAACATCCGTATGTTTACTATGACTCTTTAAGAATAGTCAATGCCGCATCCATGCGTGATATTTTTCAACAAGCGATAATAGCCCTTGAGGTGCATGAGCCTTCTTCCACTCTCCAGCAGCATACTTGTTGGCCTCGCTCAATGTTGGATAAATATGGATGGTCCCCAGGATTTTGTTCAGCCCCAGACCATGCTTCATGGCACTGATATACTCTGCAATCAACTCCCCTGCATGGTAACCCACGATGGTTACGCCCAGAATTTTATCCTTCCCGGGCACAGTCAGTACTTTTACAAAACCTCGTGCTTCTTCATCAGCTATAGCCCGATCCAAATCATCAATACCATATTTAGTGACTTCGTAAGCAATGCCCTGCTCTCGAGCTTCCTGCTCATTCAGGCCAACTCTAGCCACTTCCGGATCGGTAAATGTACACCAGGGAATTACTGAGTAATCCACCTTGAACTTCTTGAAACGACCAAACAATGCATTAACAGCACAGAACCAAGCCTGATGGGCCGCAGTGTGGGTAAACTGGTAAGGTCCCGCCACATCACCACAGGCATAGATATTGGGGTAGCGGGTCTGCATATAGTCGTTAACCTCAATAGTTCCCCGCTTGGTCAATTCAATACCCAGTGCTTCAAGTCCAAGATTCGATGTATTAGCTTCTCTGCCAGTGGCAAAGAGAACGACATCAAAATCAATCTCCACTTTCTGGCCTTTAAAACCTGCTTCAAGAAACTGCCGCTCATTTCCGCTATTAGAGTCCTGCACTTTCTGAAAAGATCGTGCCTCGTGCTGCAGCCGGAGATCGACACCATCACTGATAAACTGATCCATCACCAGCTTAGAGACATCTTCATCTTCACGATGCAGTAGACGGGTCCCATGATCGACCTGAATAACCTGAATACCCAACCTGGTAAATGCCTGAGCCAGCTCACAACCAATTGGGCCGCCACCAATCACCAGCATCTTGCCCGGCTTCTTTCGCAGACCCCAGATAGTATCGGCCGTGTAATACTCTATTTTCTCAAGACCAGCCAGAGGCGGAACATAAGGGCGGCCACCACTCGCAATGATAATATTCCTGGAAGTAACTCTCTTGCCAGCCACCTCAACTTCCCAGGGACTGATCAGTTGAGCGGAGCCACTAATACAGTTAACACCCAGACCGGAGTATCGTTCAACAGAGTCGTGGGGCTCAATCTTGCGAATGACTGACTGAACCCTTTCCATTACTGTGGTGAAGTTAACCTGACCCGATACATCATCAAGACCAAATTCATTTGCCCGCTTCAGATAATGGGCCATTTTGGCAGAACGAATCAGTGCTTTACTGGGAACACAACCGGTATTCAGGCAATCTCCACCCATTTTGTGCTTTTCAATCAGTGAAACTCTGGCTTTTACTGCAGCCGCAATATAACTGCTCACTAAACCAGCGGAACCGGCCCCAATAACGGTGAGGTTATTATCAAACTGTTTTGGTCTGTCATAGCGGGTATAAAGACGGCGCCGCCTGACCCATTCCATCGCTATTCTGGCAATCCATGGAAAAATCCCCAGCAGTACAAAAGAGGCAATTAATGAGGGTGTCAAAATACCCTTTAGAGAGAGCTCTTCCACCAGCCCCAGCTGAACACCGGCGTTCACGTAAACAGCAGTGCCTGGCAACATGCCCAGCTGACTCACCCAGCTGAAAGTCAAGGCCCGCATGGAGGTCAGGCCCATCACCAGATTAATCACAAAGAAAGGCACGGCAGGAATCAGCCTTAGCGTAGCGAGATAAAAGGCCCCATCCTTTTTCACCCCTCTATTGATGGTGTCCAGATAACTGGAGAATTTCTGTTCTACCCAGTCTCTCAAGAGCGTTCGTGAAAAAAGAAAAGCCAGCGTAGCCCCCAGTGTACTGGCAAAGGACGCAATCAACAGCCCCGGAACCAAACCAAAGATGGCTCCTGATACAACCGTCAAAACTGCAGCCCCGGGAAGCGATAAGCCGGTCACAGCAACGTAGACGGTAAAAAAAGTAGCGGCTGTCAGCAGTGGATCATTACGATACAGCCCTTGAAAGAAATCCCGGGTGAGATATTGCTGCCCATCCAGCGTGTAAAAAGCGCCAATTGCTATCACCAGAGCTGCCAGTAACAGCCACTTCTTCTTATTCATAATGCCTTCCAGTAGCCTGGGGCCTGTTGACGTTTCGTTGCGTGCTCAGCGTAGCAGGCCGCTCCTATAACGAGGTGCAGCATTGCCGGAAGGCTGGTTGCCTTTCAAAATGCCGCAACGAAGTCATAGGGGCGCTCTGTTACGCCCTTCGGGTGGCTCAGAAAAGGGCCATCTGCTTTGTCAGACTTGCTTGACATAGAATATATGCGCTGCACAATTCTTTCGCGCATAAGACGCTTTTCTGAGCCACTGAGCCTCGTAACGAAACATCAACAGGCCCCCAATTCCGAGCGTATTCGTAAGCTCTTTACCGTATAATGCCACCCATATAGTCAAATTAGAAACCGGGGTTGTTTTTAACAACCCCAACGCCGGCTCAAAAGGATAAATAAGTATGATCCAGCGCACTTTTCCTGCTACTCGCCCCAGGCGTATGCGCTACAACGACTTTTCACGCCGTTTGATGAGAGAGAGTCAACTTTCCATCGACAACCTCATTTACCCAATTTTCATTGTTGATGGTAACCAGCAGCGCCAGACGGTAGCCTCCATGCCAGGTATTGAGCGCCTGAGTATTGACCTACTGCTTGAAGAGGCTGCCGAGCTGGTTGCGCTGGGTATTCCCGCCATCGCCCTGTTTCCGGTAACGCCGGCTGAAAAAAAATCAGAGTTTGCTGAAGAAGCCTGGAACCCGGAAGGTCTGGCACAGAGAGCAGTTCGAGCACTGAAAAATCAGTTTCCGGAGCTTGGAGTCATTACGGATGTAGCCCTGGATCCATTTACATCTCATGGTCTAGATGGTCTGACCAATGAAGATGGCTATGTGGTTAACGATGAGACTGTCGAAGCCCTGGTTCGTCAGGCGCTATCTCATGCAGAGGCCGGTGCAGACATTGTTGCCCCATCGGACATGATGGATGGTCGTATTGGCGCTATTCGCCAGAGACTGGAAGAAGAAGGCTACATCAATACCCGTATTCTCGCCTATTCAGCAAAATACGCCTCCAGCTATTACGGGCCATTCCGGGATGCCGTTGACTCAGCGGGCAACCTTGGTAAAAGCAACAAATTCAGCTTCCAGATGGATTTTGCCAACAGTGATGAAGCGCTTCACGAAGTGGCTGCTGATCTGGCAGAAGGTGCTGATATGGTGATGGTTAAACCCGGCATGCCTTATCTGGATGTGGTGCGACGAGTTAAGGATGAATTCAAGGTTCCAGTTTTCGCCTATCAGGTCAGCGGTGAATACGCCATGCACAAGGCGGCAGCTGCCAATGGTTGGCTTGATGGTAATGCCGTGATGATGGAGTCACTCATGTGCTTTCGCAGAGCCGGAGCCGATGCAATCCTGACTTACTTTGCCAAGGATGCCGCCAGGCTGATGAAAAATAGTTAAACGTTCATTCAGGGAGAATGATTATTCTTATTTCTGATAGAATTAAAGTAATAAAGCGACATTCTCCCTGCCTTCATCATTTTCACTCAGAGAGTTGCCTGCTTAACGGGTCATGAAAATACCATGGCTCGAATGTCAGAATCCGGTCACCACAGCGCTTGCGTCGCTATATTTCGCCGAGAAAGAGGTCATATGGATAATCCCCAACAATCGGATGTTCAGGACACCCAGGGCCAACCACCTGAGCTTGCCGAGCCAATTGCCAGCAAGCCCTCAAAGGTCAGTGACTACCAGAATCCTGACTATTATATTAATCGTGAGCTCAGTCATCTGGCGTTTAATTTCCGGGTTTTACAGCAGGCATTAAACGAAGAGTACCCATTGCTGGAGCGTTTCCGGTTTCTACTGATCTTCAGCTCCAACCTGGATGAATATTTCGAGATTCGTGTCGCTGGCCTGATGCAGCAGATCGACTTCTCTCGTGAGCAGGTGGGTCTGGACGGCATGGGCCCGCAGCAGGTCCTGAAAGAGATCAGTCAGAAAGCCAAAGAATATGTTGAACTTCAGTATCAGATACTGAATGAAAGCCTGTTACCCTCACTCAGAAAGGAGGGTATCCGCTTTCTGCGCCGCAATGAACTGAGTGAAAAGCAACAGGCATGGATCAAGCGTTTTTTTTATCATGAAGTCATGCCGATCATCAGCCCTATTGGGCTGGATCCGGCACACCCTTTCCCAAGACTGGCGAACAAGCTGCTTTGCTTTATTGTTTCTTTAGAAGGAAAGGATGCTTTTGGCCGTGATACCGGTATGGCCATCATCCCTGCACCACGATCTTTACCGCGTATCGTCAAGTTGCCGGAAGATATTTGTGATGGTCGGGATAATGATTATGTCTTTCTGTCATCTATCATCCATCGCCATGTCAGTGACCTGTTCCCGGGCATGGACATTAAGGGTTGCTATCAGTTTCGACTGACTCGTAACAGTGACCTGGATCTGGAAGATGAAGTAGAAGATCTGGCTAAAGCACTGCAAGGGGAATTGCTATCCCGTCGTTATGGTAAAGCAGTGCGACTCGAAGTTGCCGACAACTGCCCACAACCACTGGTTGATTTCCTGCTCAATGAGTTTGGCCTGAACAATGAAGATGTTTATCAGGTCAGTGGCCCGGTAAACCTGACTCGCATGATGTCCATCTGCGATACCAATGACAAACCGGATCTGGTGTTTCCACCCTTTACTCCAGGATACCCAAAAGGCCTGCACAGTAAACGCAAACACAGTAACAACGTTCTCGATCTTGTCGCTAAACAGGACATTCTTCTTCATCACCCATTCGAATCATTTACTCCGGTAGTGGACATGCTTCGTCAGGCGGCAAAAGATCCTGATGTACTGGCCATTCGCCAAACACTTTATCGAACCGGTGCCCGCTCAGAAATGGTGGATGCCCTGGTTGAGGCAGCACGACAGGGTAAAGAGGTTACCGTTGTCGTCGAAATTCGTGCCCGGTTTGATGAAGAAGAAAACCTGGCACTGGCCCGTCGCCTGCAGGAAGCTGGAGCCGTCGTTGTATACGGTGTAGTAGGTTACAAGACCCATGCCAAGATGATGCTGATTGTCCGCCGGGAAGGGCGACAAATCCAACGCTATGCGCATCTTGGAACGGGTAATTATCATGCTGGAAACGCACGCCTTTACACCGACTACAGCCTGCTGACCTGTGACAAGATACTAACAAATGACGTCCACAAAATTTTTCAGCAGTTGACGGGAATGGGGCGCGCAGTTCGGGTTCGCAAGTTGTTCCATGCTCCCTTTACGCTAAAGAAGGGGCTGATTGATTTGATCAATCAGGAAACCAACAATGCTAAAGAGGGTAAACCGGCTCGGATCATTATCAAAATTAACTCACTCACTGAGTCCCATATTATTAAAGCGCTGTTCAAAGCGTCTCAGGCTGGTGTTGAAATTGATCTGATTGTTCGCGGTATTTGCTGCCTGAGACCAGGCATTGAAGGGCTCTCAGAAAATATCCGGATTCGTTCTATTGTTGGACGCTTTCTAGAGCATACTCGCATTTACTATTTCGAAAATGGCGATGAAGACTCTCTCGTGTACTGCTCCAGTGCTGATGCCATGATTCGGAATCTGGATATGCGGATTGAAACCTGCTTCCCTATTGAAGATCAGAAACTTGCAGCTCGAGTGAAAAAGGAATTGGAGTACTATCTGACCGATAACACTCGCAGCTGGCAACTACAAAGCGATGGTGATTACGAAAAGAACAAGCCGGTTCGAGGGCAGCGTAGACGAAATGCCCAGGAACGATTACTGGATACCCTGGCAGTCATCGTTAATAAGCCATCAACCGAGTAACGCTCTCCGGTGTTTAAGGCAGGGCATTCTCTGACGGATCTCTGCCAGCTCATCTAAATCCAGCTCGGCCATTATGACCGAAGCACCTTCTGCAGGAGCTTCGGCAAGAACCTTCCCCCAGGGTGAAATAATCATACTGTGTCCATAAGTTTCTCTGCCATCAGGATGGATACCAGCCTGATTAGCGGCCAATACAAAACACTGATTTTCAATGGCTCTTGCTCGCAGCAATAACTCCCAGTGTGCTTCACCGGTGACTTTGGTAAATGCAGAAGGTACCGTTAGTATTGTTGCTCCCTGATTCACCAAATCACGGTATAACTCAGGAAAGCGGAGGTCATAACAAATCGACAGTCCAACCTTGGCATCACCAATATCCACTAACTCGGGTTTAGTGCCTGGAATAAAGTCATTGGACTCTCTGTACAGCCCTTTACTATCAGATACTTCTACATCAAAAAGGTGCAACTTGTTATAACAGGCGACTTCCTTACCCTTAGGGCTATATACAAGGCAGGAAGCGTGACTACGCCCATCATTCGGCTCGTAGACAGGCAAAGCACCACCAATAAGCCAGCACCTGAATGCTTTTGCTGTCGAAGCCATCCAGCTCATCACCTCTCTTGATTTTAAAGCCAGAGATGACTGAGAACGTCCCAGCATGGCAAAACACTCGGGCAATACAACAATGTTAATATTTTCTTGTTGACATCCCCTCAATTGGCGCTCAATTTCAGCCAGATTCTCAGACACATCAAGCCCTGAACAAAGCTGGATGACTGCTGCTTTCAGACTACCCATTATTATTTTTCCCCATGCTTTTTGGCTGAATGGATGTTAGTTTGTTCCTCGTAGGATTCCATAAAAGCTACAAGAATATAAACAACATGTGCCTGATTGTTTTTTCCTGGCAGCCAGACAGCCAGTACCCTTTTATCCTTACTGCCAATCGTGACGAGTTTTATCGTCGTCCAACGCAGACTGCCGGCTTCTGGAAAGACTCGCCCGATGTATTTGGAGGCCGGGATCTTGAGGCTGGAGGTAGCTGGATGGCCATCAACAAAAACAGTCGTTTTGCCGCTGTCACAAACTATCGGGAAGTACCGATTCCTTCAGGCCTGTGCTCCAGAGGAGAACTGGTATATAACTTTGTCACAGGTTCCCAGCCCGCTGCTGACTATTTATCTTCTCTTCAGCAACAGGCTGACCAGTGGGCAGGATTTAACTTGCTGGTTATGGACACCACTGGCCTTTATTACTTTAGCAATCGTGCAAGGGATATGCCTATATCACCCTTACTACCCGGAATATACGGTTTGAGCAATCATCTGCTGGATACCCCATGGCCCAAGTTGTTGAGGGCACGCAGCAGTTTTACTGAAACAGTCTCTCAATCATCACCACCAGATAGCAACCAGCTCATTGAGCTAATGCAAGACAGCCACCAGCCACCACCGGAACAATTACCGGATACCGGTGTCAGTAAAGATGTGGAGAGACTGCTTTCCAGCTGCTTTATTGCCAGTGAAGATTACGGTACCCGAAATACCAGTGTATTGATGATGGATAACCGAAATCAACTTCAATGGATTGAACAAGGCTACCTGCCTAAAGGCGCTGTGGGTGAACGTCAATTGTTCAAGATCAAACTGCGGCAGGATCAGCTAAGCTAGGGAAGTGTCCAAATAGCAGTTTCTACAAACTGCCCTGGTTGAACTGAGGTTCCCCCATGCTTACCCGCATTTGCTATGTACTACTTTTATCATTTGTACTGCCAACCTGTATTCTGGCAGAAGACCAGTGGGTAGAAGTAGGCTCGGCCAAGGCAAGGGTCAGTGAGAATACCTTAACGATTTTTCCTGCCACTGAAGCGGCATTTAGCAAGCTTCGCTTTCATATATCCCATGGAGATGTCATCTTGCACCAAGCCAGAGTCTACTTAGCCAAAGGCGAGGTATTTCATATAAATCTGCAAAAAAGTATTAAAAGCTCCAAAAATGGTGATGATGGGCAGAGTTATTCAAGAACAGTACCACTCATTACTTCACAGCAGAGCTCAATAAAAAAAGTAACTGTATTTTATAAGTTTAAACAACAACATACCCCATCTAAACAAGTCAAAATAGAGCTAATGGGAGTTCCAATACCTTAAACCTTAAAAAGGTCTTATCTGATTGGCTTCGACAAACAAATAAATATACATAGATGGGAACTAATTTCTTTTTTTTATATCCAAACTTTTGGACAACAACTAAATTCAGACCATAGAAATTTATACTTTGATAACATAAAAAAAGGACTTTTTCATGAACCCAATACCGCCAATGAATATTGATGCCTTTCAAAAACTAACCACAGGAACATAGATCAAAATGATCAAAATGATCAAACCATTGTAATGAAAGGACAGAAGGTTGTCCGCTGGAATGGCTCAATGATCGAGGTTTTGAGCGAAAAAGTTAAGTGGGATCCTGTCTATTTAAAAAGCTGTCAAAAAACCCTCATTGAATTTATTGAGTTACAATCAAGATATGTATCTAAACCCTATCCAGTCCATAAACCAACACCTGCCACTCCAACAGGTCAGCTCAGTACATTAAGAGCTTAAATATAAAAAAACTACAGGTGGTACAATACCGCTCGATGATCAAGCCAAAACACTTGCCCGTAAACTTTTGTCCATGGGTATTCCAAAAGGTCAGGATATTCATATTGTCTTTGCAACAAGCCCAGACAATATGACTCAATGCTTTAAAGACCAGGGTGCTTTGCACAAGACTGGAGGTATTAATCAGGTACTAATGCTCCAGTATTTGAAGAATCATATTAGTGGAACGCTTTTGGATGGCCACGTTTTCGCGGTCCCCATGCCTGTTGATAGCAATACCTCCATCGCTGATGTTGATATGGCAATAGCACATCTCGACAGCCAGTTAGCTAAAGGCTCACGAGTTATGACGCTGGAAAATGAAGACTGCTCCCCTGGCAAATACGACTACGCCTATGGCTTGAGCCAAGGCAAGCCTAAATTTACCCGCCATGTCATTGATCATATACAAAACGGCTTAGCAAAACTGGACCACAAATACGCTGCCGGTGCTGCAGCTGCAGCTCCTTCACCTGTTACTTCTTATAGCAGTGGTGCAGCAGCCAGAGCATCTTCTGGTCCATCTGTTCTGCCCGTATTTCCTGCAGGTCCCCGCCCAGGAGCTGCAGCAGCCTTTGGTGCCAGCGCATCCATGGTAGCCACAACGCCTTCACCTTCAAAAGGATTGACTGCAGACCATCTGAAGATTCTTGATGTTAATGGTAAAGTTGATCCTACAGCATCTGCAGAAGCCGTAAAATTGCTTAAAGATGTAATCAAGCAGGATATGATGGAGATCGTGCCTGCCAAAGACATCGCTAGTATCCCTGCCTCACCCTCGGCATGCTCTATATTGGATTCACCCCCCTACAATCAAGCTCCTGAAGGCGTTATTATCAGATATAAGAATGGTGTAGGAAAAGATTTTCAGCTTATTTCAGTTGAAGAAATTGTTGAAGAGCTCAAGGCAAACCATAAATTTGTTTGTCGTCACAGTAGGCAAGATATTTTAAAAATGGGACCAACTGGTGCTGCTGTTTCTTGTGTAGGGCAAGCAAAGACTGGCAATTGCCCCCTGGAAAAATGACAATTGAACTCCATAAAAATAAATCGGTTGATGGATATCCACGCGTAGGTAGCTTTAAAATCATATATAACTTTAGATCGGGTATTCAGGGTAAAGAACACTATCATCCGGGAGTGCGATATGATGGCACCCAAAGAGAGTGCTTCTTACCAGCAAATTCTAGAGGTATTGAGGTTCTGGCAATGCTTAAGATTGCCTGGGAAAGAAGACTGATATTTACCATTGATAAATCAGAAACAACTCAAAAAGAAAACCAAATTGTATGGAACGGTATCCATCACAAAACAAGCCCTACTGATGATGGTGGTTTTGATGCAAATGGGAAGCCTATATATATTCGTAACGCATTCCCTGATATGAACTATTTAGATAATGTTACTTTAGAGCTTGCTTCAATGGGCGTCAGACCAAGTGATATTAAAGGAATGAATATCACTAAAAGAACAACACTAGATGGTATGAAAACTGAAGGAGATGACGAAGCTTTTCAACTAGTTAGTGACGCAGCAAAATAATCAAGTAAACACTTGAAATGCTAAGTTGAAAAATCAATTCATCACATAGTCATTTCACTATTAAAAATAACTATGTGATGAGTCACAAAAGACCAATCTTCACAGTCAAGAATTTTTTAGGTTGAAACTTAAAGGAATTAATTTGATTAAAAACGTCTGCTTTTAATTCCCAGAACTTTACCCATCCCCTCTTTGCAGAGAGCAAGCTCCAGTGAACTGCGAATAACCTGAGCATTGTCGTGTTTCATTAAATCCGACAATATTTTTTTTGCGCGCTCCATACCAATTCGCCGTAAAACCCATTTTACTTTCAGAAGGTTAACGGCACTCATGGACAGCATGTCAAAACCCATGGCCATTAAAAGGACGGCAGCCGCTGGATCACCGGCCATTTCACCACAGATGCTAACCGTCTTTCCTTCCTGATGAGCATCGTCAACCACCTTCTGCAATGCATGCAGAACCGCTGGATGAAATGAGTGATAGAGGTCAGAAACCCTGGGATTGTTACGATCTACGGCCAGCAGATACTGAATCAGATCATTAGAACCAATGGATAGAAAATCAACACGCTGGGCCAGATCTTTAACCATGTAAACAGCTGCGGGCACCTCCACCATCACACCCACCGGAGGCATAGACACCGGTAAACCTTCTGCAAGGACTTCGGCATGAGCTCGGTGGATCAGATGCTGAGCTTCTTCTACCTCAAAGATACTGGAAATCATGGGCAACATAATCCGTAGATTATCCAGCCCCACACTGGCTTTCAGCATGGCTCGCACCTGTACCAGAAAGATTTCCGGGTGATCCAGCGTTACCCGAATGCCTCGCCAGCCAAGGAACGGGTTATCTTCTTTTATTGGAAAATAGCTGAGGGATTTATCACCACCAATATCCAGCGTTCTCATGGTTACCGGCCTTGGAGCAAAAGCTTCAAGCTGGTAGCGGTAGATTTTTTCCTGTTCAGACTCACTGGGAAAACGATCCCGAACCATAAAAGGGACTTCTGTACGGTAAAGCCCAACACCTTCAGCCCCCCTGTCGAGAGAACGAATGGTATCGGTCATTAACCCCGTATTGACCCACAAAGGAATCCGGTAGTTATCGGGAGTCTCACAGGGTAGATCCCTGATCGCTTCCAGCCCCTTGCTGAACTGGTTCTCTTCTTCAAGCACCTCGGTGTAATAATCCAGCAACTCCTGAGCAGGCGATGAATACACAAGCCCTAGATTGCCATCCACAATCAGCTTTTTGCCTGAAAGTTTGTGAAAGGGAAGATCAACGACCCCCATCACGGTGGGGACACCTAAGGCACGGGCAAGAATGGCAACATGAGAGTTACTGGATCCTTGAATGGAAACCAGCCCAGCCAGTGATTCTTTGGGAACCTCCCCCAACATCACCGGAGACAACTCCTCACTGATCAGAATGGTATTCTCAGGATACTCTATCCGAGCATGCTCTCCTTGCTGAAGGTGGGAAAGTACCCGCCGACCAAGATCCCTGACATCTGCAGCTCGCTCCCTGAGGTAATGGTCATCCATCATCTCAAAGTTGCGGATATGTTCTTCAATAACCTGTCTCAGAGCACCCTGAGCCCACGATCCACTGCGAATCCGGTCTCTAATTTCCTGACCCAGGGCATGGTCATCCAACATTCTCAGATAGACATCAAACAAGGCCTGTTCTTCTACTGGCAAGCGATCGGATAATCGCTCAGCAGTGTCTTTCATTTCCTCACGAACTGCGGCCAGCGCGCTGTCCAATAGCTTGAGTTCTATGTCGATATTTTTACAGACTTGGTCAGGAACAGCGCCAAGATCTGCGGGAGGAGAAATGACCACGGCATCGCCAATAGCAACACCGGTTGCCCCCGCACTGCCCTGGAATCGGGCTATTCTGGCTTTTCTGGTCGGAGTCGCAACACTATTGATCGAACCAGTCGCCTGGGCATGAGCAATGACACCTGCCAGCTGAGCAGACATGGTTACCAGAAAAGCTTCTTCATGCTCATCAAAGCGCCTCTGCTCAACCTGTTGAACAATAAGAACCCCTAGTGTGTTCCGGTGATGGATAATGGGAACACCCAGAAAAGAGGTAAAACGCTCTTCACCGGTTTCACGGATGTAATGAAATTTGGGGTGAGATGCGGCATCTTCAAGGTTGATGGGCTCCTCACGAAGCCCAACCTGACCTACCAGACCTTCCGAATGTGAAAGAGTAACCTGACCAACAGCTGAGGGGTTCAGACCTTCCGAAGCCATGAGCGTATAGGAAGCACTCTCGGTATCATAAAGATAGACTGAGCACACCTCGGTTTTCATGGCACCACGAACCCGCTGCACAATAATCTGCAGTGCCGTCTGAAGATCGGAGGCAGAACTGACTTCCTGTACGATATTGCGCAGGGTGTTTAGCATGTCTATTACATACCCGGTCTGATATTACTTGCTCCAACTACTTTAACAGTACAATAACAATCCATGGCAAATTATATTGTCTTGTAATGCTCGCTCTTAATATTGAGCAGCCCGGAAATCCGAATACATAAAGCAAGGTACTGATAGCGGAAAACAGCACCTACACAAGCTATCCGTCATTTGCCTGCAACTTCCCAATTCTAGGTACGAGCTCTTTTAAAGCCCTGCGATACACTTCCCGTTTAAACGAGACCACCTGGCCAAGAGGGTACCAATAACTCACCCAACGCCAACCATCAAACTCCGGTGAACCCGTATGGTCAACCCGGATACGGTCATCATTGCTCAGCAGTTGCAGCAAAAACCATTTCTGTTTCTGCCCAATACACAGAGGTTGCTGATCCCTGCGGACTAACCGTCTGGGGAGGCGATAACGCAGCCAGCCCCGAGTACAGCCAAGGATTTCAACATCTTCAGGATGAAGACCAATCTCCTCATACAGTTCTCTGTACATCGCATCTTCCGGCGTTTCCCCATCATTAATTCCGCCCTGGGGAAATTGCCAGGCATCCTGCCTGATTCGCCGTGCCCACAATACCTGACCGTGATGATTCGCCAGGATAATGCCTACATTTGGCCTGAATCCATCGATGTCAATCACGTAATGGCTACCTTAGGAGTCACCATGCAGCAATGTGAGTTGCTCCAGCAGCCCAGAACATAACCATAGCCCCTAACCAAAGCAGGCCATGAAATTTATTCTTCAAGGCATAACAGAAGAAAACACAATCACTTTTCGGTGACCACTTAAACTATTTCTTATCATGCATTGTTTCATAAACTGACAGGGCACAGCAAACAGGCTTTTCTTTAAAATGCCACTGCTTCATAAACAAAACAGAGCAACTCACTAAAATGCCGGAAAATCTGTAATTTAATCGTATCCATACTGGCGCAAGCTATTGCAATAGCACAGAATAATCTGCCGATTCGCCTGCAGACTTATGTCTACAGAACCAAACAGCGATGAGCCGGAAATGTGGCCTTACCCCAAACCATGAAAATGGGTAAGCGCTCGATTGGCAATATTTTCAATATAAGAAACAACCTTGATAAGGATACCCATGGCCCTCGCAATATTTGATCTGGACAATACCCTCATTGCTGGAGACAGTGATGCCCTTTGGGGAGAGTTTATGGCCGCAAATGGCCTGGTAGATACAGAGGTATTCAGGGAGGGGAACAACCGCTTCTACGAACAATACAAACAGGGAGTGATGGACATATGGGAATATCTGGATTTCTGCCTGAAGCCATTGACTCACTTCACGCTTGATGAGCTTGAAGCCTGGCATAAAAAATTTATGGAGCAGCAAATAACGCCAATCCTTTTAAACAAAGGGCGGGAGCAAGTCGAGAAACACCGACAGCAGGGTGATCACATTATGATCATCACTGCGACAAATCGCTTTGTGACCGCGCCTATTGCCCGCAGGTTTCAGGTTGATACCCTGATGGCCATTGATCTTGAAATTCAGGGCGCGCACTATACCGGTAACGTCATTGGTACGCCTACCTATCAGCAGGGCAAGGTAACGCGCCTGCAAGAATGGCTCAGCCAACACCCTGAGTACACAATGGAAGGCAGTTATTTCTACAGTGACTCAAAAAATGACCTGCCGCTGTTGAAAAAGGTCGACAACCCCGTAGTTGTCGACCCCGATCCAGATCTCAAAAAGTTCGCAGAAGAACATGAATGGCAAATCGTCAGTTTCCGTTAATAACCATGCAATCACAAAGAGCACCAAAGAAGATATTATCTTTTCTTTGTGAGCTTTGTGATCTCTGTGGTTAGTTCTTTAGAATCTAAGGCTTAATGCCCAATCACTGAAAAGTTAACCGGCTGAAAATTGCCTTGATATATTCAGTCTCTGGAATAGACGGATGCACAGGATGATCAGGGCCTTGGTGGCCTTGATCCACAATCTGCAGATTTCGATCAATATGGCGGCTGCCTGCTCTGAGCAGGTCAATCATATTATCCTTCTGCAGATGCATTGAGCAGGAGGCTGCCACCAGATAACCATCCCGCTCCAGCAAACGCATGGCCAACTCATTGATTCGCCGATATGCCTGTTCACCAACCTTGATGTCTTTGCGCTTTTTTATGAATGCCGGTGGGTCAACAATCACAACATCAAAACGTTCTTCTGACTCTTTTAATGCCTTGAGAGCTTCAAAAGCATCGCCTTCAAGGGTATCTACTTTATGCTGCACTTCATTCAATTCAGCATTTGCATGTACATTTTCCAGAGCCAGGGAGGACGCATCAATACAGGTCACTTTATCCGCACCAAAAGCAGCGGCCTGAATACCCCATCCCCCTACGTAACTAAATACATCCAGTACCCGCTTACCTTTCACATAATTCCGAAGGCGCTCCCGATTAAGTCGATGATCATAAAACCAGCCAGTCTTCTGTCCTTCCATAACGGGCGCCTGAAAACTCACACCATTTTCTTCCAAAACCACCACTTCAGGAACCACACCTGAGGCAACTTCAACATATTGTGAAAGGTCTTCCAGCTTGCGAGCATTACCACTGTTTTTAAACAGAATCCCCTTGGGTTTCAGAACCTGATTCAGTGCTGCAACCACATCATCCCGGACTCGTTCCATACCTGCTGTGGATATCTGAGCCACCAGCACATCATCAAACCGGTCTACCACCAACCCGGGAAGCCCATCACTGTCTCCATAAATCAACCGGTAAAAAGGTTTTTCAAATAGCCTTTCCCGCATGCTGAGGGCTATCTTAATTCGATGAACCAGCAAAGATTTATCCAGTGGCTGCTCACTATCACGACTGACCAGACGGGCACAGATCAAACTATTCGGGTTGACATAAGCCGTGCCCAGCGCCTTGCCAAATGAGTTTTCTACCAGTACAGGTTCTCCCACCTCAAAGCTCTTCAAAGGCGTGGTTTGAGTATCAACTTCGTTGCTGTAGATCCATAAATGCCCGGCTTTGAGGCGACGATCTGCCTTATTTTTCAGGCGCAATCTTTTTAAAAACATGTGATAACCTTTTTTGCCCAGACCTTATATCAACAGAACCTATGAGCCCGAAACGTTCTTTGTTATAGCTCAGGCTACGCTACAAAGAAGAAACACTGCGGCCAGAGTACCAGTAAAGCCAGAGAGATAGCCCAAGCGTCAAAGCAAGGATAAGCCAGGACCCGAAGATCACACCCTGCCATCCCATCCAGCGCCAGAAGATATCCAGATAAAAGCCACCGGTGCTAGCTCCCAGATAGTAGAAAACCAGATACAGAGAAGAGGCACTGGCTTTCGCCCTTTTAGCATTATGACTCACCCAGCTACTGGCATTGGAGTGAGCAACAAAGAATCCAAAGGCATTCACCAGAAAACCGGTAATGATCCAGTCAATGGATGACGTCAACATCAAGCCTGAGCCAAGAATCAGCAAACAGACGCCAAAAGCCATAATAGCAGGTTGCGACAACCACCCCGTCAGTCGTCCTGAAAAAGCAGCCCCCAAAGTGCCACTGAGATACGTTAAAAACAGCATACCCAGCCAGCTGGCTGAGAGATTATAGGGCTCCTGCGACAACAGAAATGTTGCATAGGTGTACTGATTGACAAAAATAAAGAAATTAAACCCACTGATCAGAAAAGCTGTCAGTAATAACGGATTCTGTAAATGACCTAATAAATCACTGAATACTTTCTTGAATCGCAGAGGACTCGGCTGGAACTGCTTTGAATCAGGCAGTAGGTATACAAACACAATCAGGCATACAATACTCAACAGGGCCATAAACAAAAAGGCGTCAGACCAGCCAAACCAGTCTCCCATAAATCCGCCAATCAACCGACCACCAATCCCTCCGAGAGAATTGCCACTGATATAGAAACCGACAGCCAGAGTCAGTGCGGGCGTGGCAAACTCATCGCCCATATAGGCAATGGCAATCGCGGGCAACCCCCCCAGACAAAATCCCTGTATCGCTCGAAGAATAACAATATGCTGATAATCACTGATCTGCGAAATCAGAAAAGTACAGAACACAGCGCCAGCCATACTGCACAACATAAGCCATTTACGTCCAATGGCGTCCGATAGCGGCCCGTAGAACAACAAGGAAAGCCCGAGCATAAACGTGGTAATGGTAAAACTAAGGCTGGCTTCCAACGCAGAAAGGTTGAAATTTTCAGCCAGCATTGGCAGTAGTGGCTGGCTGATATAAAGATTGGCAAACACCATAAATGAGCCAAGACAAAGAGCGAGTGTTGCACGCCAGAAACCTTGAGTCCGAGCTTCAATCATGACGGCAAGCCCAACAAGAAAACAAAGGAAGCCCGCTTGCAATACCGCTGTGTGAGCACCTCATTCATTGCCATACTCACGCTCTACTTTTGAAATTCTGGTTTTAAAAGATGAATACCATTTTCCATAGCCCCCCCTCTGGGCTTCCATATGCTCAGAATTTTCTTTCCAGTTTTTTATTGAATCCAAATCTGACCAGTAAGAGACTGTAATACCAACCGCTTCTCTTGCCGCCTCAACACCAAGAAACCCGGGCTGGTTTGCAGCAAGCTTCAACATGCGATCAGCCATTTGCTGATAGCCATTGTCCCCGTCGGTTCTGAGTGAAGTGAAGATCACAGCGTAATAGGGTGGCTCTGGAGTTTTTGCTATGAGCGACATACCATCCCCTGCATTTAGCATCTTGTTATAGGCTCTGTTGACATAAGATTCCTTTCTCAGCTCAAGCCAGAATGCTTCTGGCTAGGCACAAAGACGTAGGAATACTCATGTATTTCAAGTTCTTGCAACAACGGCAGAAGCATTCTGGCTTGAGCCCTTTGGGTGGCTCGTGAAGCCGCCTTCCAGCTTCGTTGAGCTGATTTGATGTAGATCCACTACACCTGTACCAGCTCGCCTTGTGGAATGCGGCTTCACGAGCCACTGAGTTTGGAACCTTATGTCAACAGAGCCTAGTGTGCAGTCTATTTAAAGAAAGCGACGACTTCCAAGTACAATCGCGTTATTTTTATCTTATTGCTTTTAATATCCCGAAGTGTGTCTAGATAGCGATCAATATTACTTCAGGACATGTACGAATACTTTTGCCTCTTGCGGAACTTTAGTCTCTACTAAACCTATTCAGGAGCTGTAGAGATGTCTCATAACAACAACGAAGAACAGTTAAACACCCTGCTCCAATCATTGATGGATGGCACTGACGACCAATCAATGATGGACCTGCTTGAATCTGCCCATAAGGGTTTCACTCTTGGTGCCAATGACTTTGTCGATCAGGCAACAGGTAAACTATCTCCTGCCGATATAAAAAATAATCTGCGCGCCTATCCCTTGGCACAAATTCTGATCAGTATTGTCAAATACCATGAGCTGAATAAAAACACAGACATCGTTCGTAAAACGGTGTTGGCCTTACTGGATAGTCTCGAAAACAGTGTTCCTCCAGAGTCTTATGAATTGCAGGCAATGGAGACCACACTTCACTAACTTTTCATCAAAAGCAGCGGCATGGGGTAACTGAATAATGATCGACCAGAGTGGGTTACAGGAAAAAGGTTATATCATCGTTCCTGATCTGGTACCTGAGCATTTACTCCAGCCCGCCATCAACGCCATTACTGACTTTCTGGATGTTAATCTGAAAGATCCTGCCACCTGGTATCAGAAAAACCTGGGAAGCAATGGCATTGTTCCTATTCACCACCATCAGGCCTTCTGGGATATTCGTCAGTATGAGCCAGTGTACCGATTGTTTGCAGATCTTTTTAAGACGGAAGATCTCTGGATAAGGCTGGACCGGGCTTCATTCAAACCACCCTGGCGACCAGAGCACCCCGAGGAAAAAGACGATAGCCGGATTCATCTGGACAGCCATCCGGAAAAGGTATTCCTTCCCAGGTATCAGGGAATACTCTATTTGACGGACACTGAAGATAACCAAGGTGCTTTTTGCTGTGTCCCAAGCCTCTACCAGAGAGAACAAACAACACTGAACCGAAAGTCTTTACTGTTCACGGATGAAGAGCTGAAAGACCATGATATTGTTAATTTGGGAGGCAAAGCCGGCACCTTTATCCTGTGGGATTCGCGCCTGCCCCATGCCAGCAGCCTGAATCACCATACCAAACCACGGCTTACACAATACATCTCCATGTTTCCCGCAGGCACCGAAGATAACCGGGAAGAACGTATTCAGTTATGGCGTGAAAAAAGAGCGCCTGAGCGCTGGCGCAATTTCCCCTATCAGCAGGATCCGGAACCGGGCGAACCCGCCCAACTGACGGAGATTGGTAAACAATTACTTGGACTCTTTATCCGCTGATGGCTCTTTACCGGCTGATGGCTCTGAAGCTTCCTGAATAAGGCGCACGGTTGTTTCTGTCAGCAAACTGACTGAACGCCAGAACTGACTCTTTGCTTCTGGTGACTCAGGCTCACTCTCTTTAAGTAGCATCAAGCTCTCTTGAAGTACTGCCGGGCACACTGCCTGACGTAATGGCGCAGTTAACTCCGGATAGTTCTCCCGGTAAAAACGGGGCCAGTCAAAAAGAACACCAGGATCAGCTTTACCGCGAAAGCCGGAAATATGCTCATGACCAATCACCCTCTGAGGATCCCTCAGGTTAGGATAATGCTCTTTAAATCTGGCAACCACCTGATGCAGGGACTGATACTGAGCGTCAGTAAACGGGAATACATTGCCGTTGTAATTCACCAGCTCTATGCCAATGGAGCAATCATTTAAGCCCTGAACGCCTTCCCAATGGCTAACACCCGCATGCCAGCCTCTGCATGCCTGACCACTCAAACAGTCAACCAGCTCATAAATCGCGCCATCCGTATCGATAACCAGGTGTGAAGAGACACAGGACTCAGGATTCATAAAGATATCCAGAGTATCTTGCAGGTCTACCGCTGTATAATGAATTACCAGATAATCCACAGGAATTAACCAGTCATCCCAGTTGGCAGTTTTTATCCTGTTCACATTAAGAGTCATATGAGCTCAGCCAGATAGGTGTCGATCAACTTATCATTGTCTGATTCTCTACAGACTGCAAGCCGTCACGACTTAATGAATAGACATCATTGGAGGAGACACAATGGCCAAGGGGCTGTTAAAACATCAGGAGCGTCAGGATGCCTTAAGTCTCCTGGGCAAAGACCTGGCACGCAGGGCAAAATCAAAGTGTGAAATCTGTGAAGCGTCTGGAGTGCCACTGTCCATTTATGAAGTGGCACCGGTTCCCAGTGAACCAGACTACGACCACTGTCTTATGCTTTGCGAAACCTGCAAGACGCAACTGGAGAACCCAAAGCGTTTGGAACCCAATCACTGGCGTTGCCTGACCAAAAGCATATGGAGCCAGTTACCAGTTGTGCAAGTAGTTTCTCTCAGACAGCTAAGGAAGCTATCGGAAAAGCAGGATTGGGCTATTGAGGCACTTGAACATGCCTATATTGAGCCTGAAATTGAGCACTGGGCTGATTCAAGGGAAAGTTGAAACGAGACTTTTAATCTCAAACAAATGCATGACCAAATTTAATTCAAGCATTCAAGCCTGAATAATTGTTTAGCCCTGCATCGTACAAGGGAAAAAAGAGCCATTTATTCTCCAATAAATGGCTCAAATGTACCAAGATAAATAAGATAGCTCCTTATCGGCACAAATAGCCAATAGTCCAATTTATTGTTTTCTCTTTAACATAACCAAAGCAACCTGACTCCCAAGAGCTTTCAGCCTATCTTTAGCCTCTTTATAGTAATTACTTGCTCCATTTATGTTTTGGTTAGCGGCCTGAAGAGCAGCGTCTGTACCTTGATCAGGCATCGTAACAACCACTGGAATAGTAACCCTATTATCATCAATATCGCCCATTGAATCTGCAAAGTGAATCAGGCCGTTCTGAGGATCTCTTCGCCAGGATAAATAGTGACTTCCTTCAATAGCCATCACGGCACTGACTTCATAAGGAACTCGTTGATCACTTCCATACATAGGAACGGTAACATCCTTCTGCCAGTCAAACTTACACCTGTTGTCTTTACCCTCATTAGGTATGGTCATGAATATAATTTCTGGGCTATTATCTTCATCCGGTAAAAGTGCCCTTCTAGCTCTTTCAACATTACCTTGAAACCGCGCTTCCCAGCTATTAATAAAAATATCAATCAGCTCTTCAAAATCTCCTGCTCGCTGCATAATATTTACTTTAATTTCACCACTCATTGGATAATCTTCGCCATATCCAAACATTCTTTGCTCAACTCTCATAGTTTTGCCACTTTGTGGACTAACAAACTCCGACTCTCTTGCACGAATGAAGGGAGTACCATTTTGAAAGTGCGTTTCCATTTCAACGACTGTTTTCCTGAATATATTCCCATGTTGATCAAAGAAATCGAATACCTTCCTAGTTTCAGACTGATCTCTATGATGAAGATCCTTCGTCAGCTTCAATCTTAAAATGCCATCTTTATAATAATGTTCAGTAACCTTTCCTGTAAGATGTCTTAGATAAGCATGAGGTTGTTTTACAGTTTCACTCTCCTTGAGTATCCAATCCCCAGGAATTATTTCATCATTGATCGTATGATCAAAGTTTACTGATGCCTTACTATTAGAATCCAGAGTTTTACGGTCATTCTGCACCTCAACCATTGATACTTTCTGTTTGAGTGACATTGTCGAACTCTGTAGTTGAGATAAACTTTGTAATGGCCCTGATTCAGTATTCACATACCCATAGATCTCATCGAGGATCGGGGGTATAAACTCAATAGGCTCCAGAATTTCTCCAAGTGGTACAAATTCCAACCCCAATAGGTCAGTTTGAGTTAACTTTTGGCCTATAGCCAAGTCAATACCTCTTAACCGCATATAACCTAAAGATGGATCAGGTAGAGAAACCACCATAGCATATGATGAGCCTTGGACTGGAGCTGCTGACATTCGTAATGATATTGCAGCTTTTCGAGTTACGGCATTTAAATCTGCGCCACGATCGAATACCGATTCAACCTCAAAATTTACGACCTGCCCTTTTTTAGTTAAAGCGTCAACTACAGCATTACGATTCAATTTTGCAGCTCTTAGGCCATAGCGCAGTCTAATATTATCAAGCTCATCATTTGGAATATATTTACCAAGATCCCCGCCAACGTTGAATTTCTTCAGTGTATTAACTAACTCTGTCAATGACCTAGCTCGATCAAGATCCCTTGAGGCACGAAGTCTTTCAACTTTATTCTCTCCATCCTCAATCAACTTATCCAATAATCCATTATGCGAAAGAGATATAAAAAATGATGCAAGACCACAGTTATTGTTTCTTGCTTGAATACCAGCTCGTACCCTTAAAGCGACATTACCATGTGAATGAGTTATTCCTTGGGTGGGATACTTACCAGCATCTCTGATATCCACTAAAACACTTGCCTGAGTTTTTCCGGATGCCAATAAAGAAAAATCAGGCTCAACAGCAACAACTTCTGTTTCACGCATCTTGCATTTAAATAGAATATCACCAAGCGAATCTCTACCACCATGGATAGCATTATCGATTTGCTCCTGATTAAGCTGAATGAAACCAATATGTCTCCTAATCATTTCAATATTAGTGTCACTTAGATTGGGATCTTCTTTTTTAAGCCCAGCAAGAATTAAATTAGCTTGTGCTGGCGTAACGCCATTACTACCAAATAGAGCAGAATTTTGATTATTTGGTGAAACCAGTTCTGAAAGCTTAATCTGCCCTTGCTCGCTGGCTCTTTCTAAATCCAGCCTCAGAGAGTCAGATACAGCACCCATACCCAACCACTGTCCAGCAGCATCAACGGTTTGCTCTCTCTGTTGCAACTGCTGACTACCGGTATATAGAGCTTGAGGCCTAAATTGAGCGGGGACAAAGACAGGCTCATAGTTGCCAGCCCCATCTGCTTCAACATCACCATTAGAATTAGTATCTGACTCAAGAGTAAGGCAACACGCACGAATAGCCTCAAGTGTATCCCAACTTCGTTGAATGGCTTTATCGATTTGCTTATGATCTAATTCAATAAGTCGAATATTTTTCTTTATTATCTCTATTTCTGAAACAGGTAAATCAGAGAATTCTGATTCATATGCAGCTAATATTTTAGTAACTTGATATTCTGTGACACTATTTATTTTCATGGGAGCAGAATGTTGAGGGACTGGTGTGGCCGGTATAGGAAGTTCAATTTTCTCCTTCTGTTCTGACGGCTTATTCCCTGTATTCAAAACCGGAGCTCTTAAGTTTCCAGAATTCAATACAGCTCCAAAATCATTGGTGTTCTCTGCTTCAACATCATCAAATGGGTTCGACATGATCTCATCGTAAAGGCCAGGTCTTGTTGCTGCTCCGTCTATAGCATCTGCTGAGCCACTGAAGCCACAAGCAGGACTTTGCTTTGTTTCCACTAGAGGGCTTTGTATTACTGGACGATGATGGTAGGAAGGGGTTTTATTTCCGCCTGCGGCTCCCCCTCTTCTGCTTCCGAATTCAGATGCCATCGGGTTCGAAGCCGAAGGTACAGCTCTATCAGCCTGAGCTCTGGGTAAATTCCCGGAAGCTCCAAAAGGAATACTGGAGGGTTTCAAGCAATTCAAAATAAAACGAACGTCAGAATCGCTTAAACGAGCTTCATCCTTTAACTTACGCTGCAACTCCACTGCTTCCATTGAATGAGGCTTTAGAGCAATGATCTGATCATGTTTGGCCGGATCAATACCTAACCCCCACAACAGACCTCTCAATTGTTGAGCATCATCCGAGAGAGCACGATCTGTTTTTTCACGCTGCTTTACTGATTTCACAGGCTGTGAAGCCAAAGGTGTTCCCACAATTATTCCTTTCCCAGATGGCGAAGGAGCCTGTCTAGAAGCCGGTATATTAGCTTCAGCCGTGTTGTGGGCAGGTGGCAAACCCATTCTTTTTTTCTGAACGACAACGGGGGCTGAAGCAATAGGCTTAGCAAAACCCGCAGATCTATCTGAACCTGAAGCCAACCCTGCTCCAACAGAAGGGGTTGAGGGCGGACTTAATTTTTGAAGAGCGTACTCCATCCGAACTCTATCCAATGCATCCCTTGTTTCCTCTATCCATATGCCCCCGGCTGCTTGTTCAATAGTCGTCTTGTCCAAGCCCATTGAGTTAATGCTCTCTTCAATGCCTGAACATGTTGCCTCATCCATAGTCGAGTCAAGGAGCTTAAGGTTTCGAACTATTTTGGATATTTGCTGTTCAGTAGCATTCTCCAAATGTACAGAGCCAGGCTCAAGTATGGTCTGAGTTACAGGCTGGCTTAACGTACCAGTGGATCTTGCTGGAACAGCCTCTTTTCTGGCCGGACTTACAGGTTTTGGACATACTAAACCACTACCCAATACAGGCTGTGGATACTTCGGCCTTGCTCCAGAATACTCCGGAGCTTTGGTTTGAGTGCTGATTGGCCGGAAGAATGAGTCCTGTGGAGACAGTGGCATTCCCTGCTTACGTTCTGCCGGTGGACTCAAGCGTGAAGTAGATGAACCTACGGCTGCAGCTTGGTGAGACTGCTCTCGAGTAGTACTGGATTTTCTGTTAGAGGGAATTACAGCTGCCATGACTTGTCGAGAGCCATGAGTCTCAGGAAGAAGGGGGCGTAACTGGGCAGAGCTACCAGCTGCACCACTAACAAGTGAGCTTCCTGTACTCTTAGTCTTGTTGGTATCAGGAGTCAGGGCAAAAGTGTCAGTAAATGCGGGTGTCTTCGGAAAATTACCTTGTAAAACCGGGGTAGCATTGTTCTTTGCTGCTGAATTTAGAGCTTGTCGTGGACGAGCAGACTGGGAAGAGTCCACAGGCTTCCAGTCATTGCTGGATCCCCCCGCTCTTCCCAAGAATATGTCTCGCCTCATAGGAGTAGCCAGGTCATCGCCTTTTAGATCTAATAGAGCATCATCCGGTTTAGATGAATCTGACGGTGAAACCAGTGCGGATTCTCTCCTTGCAACTCCTGTAGCAGCTTTAGTTTGCTCATGCTTCGTGACCAGCGGCTCTAACACCTTGCTGGATGAATTGTCAGGTTTCCATAAATAGCACTGTGTAATTGTTTCCCCTATAGCTTTCTTTTGAATCTGAGTCAGAGTCGCGATATCCCCCATACCCTTCACAGTTTCTAGTGACACTCTTTCCTCTTTCAAAGCTTTCATCAGAGCGTTTTTAACATGATCAGCACTAAATCGGTTTGCAAATCCGGGAGAATTCTTCTGAAAAATATCATAAAAACGTTGCCAGCTAGCTTCATCTAAAACAGGAAAATGTGACTTAGCTGTTAATTGATTATCAGGCGATGAAGTTAACTGAGGAGTTTCAGACCCTTGCCTCATTTGAATACGAGGTGGCAACTGCTGTACTGAAGAACGAGGTAAATGTTGTCTTGAATTGTCGCTTGTTCGCGCCGTGTTTTCCTGATGGAGTATTCTGGATTTCTCAGGCCTATTTGTTGAACAGGTATGGGCGCCAAGCCTTGGTGCCTGACCAGATAATCCGGTAGTACCTTGATTATCGCTGGCTCTATCACCTTCTTGACGAGTGGTTGGTTCTTTTCCATTTACTCTTGGCACCATCAACCAACCATCCACCATTTCGTCGATATTCATGTCCATTCCTGTTTACTCCTTAATTCCAAGAATAATTACCATTTTTTAAAGCATGAGCTTGCTAACAACCCTGCTGGGTTGATATAGAAAAAAGTCTTTTATCAATGCTGTTAGCTGCTGGGCAACCAATAAAATTGGGTAGTATTTATTACACTTCCAGCTATTAATTACCATTAGACTTTCTAATTAGTGATGTTAGACCTGAATCAATGCACGATAGTTCACAAAAAATAATCCACACTATAAAAATTATTTTCCTGATACTTTATATCCTTTGAAAACAAATGTTTATTATGTCCATCAATCTAAAAATAATCGCCAAAGGATAAGTCATTTTTAATAGCTACGACATTAGAGCAAGTAAAGAAATTGTAACTACTCCCTTCGATTACACTACTCATCAGAATATAAACCAAATCATAGGGTTGCACTTCAGGGTTTGAGACATTTATAGTCATAAACATGAGACAACTATTAAAATATTATGCATTCCTGTTCTTTCTGCCTGCCACACTGATGGCTGAATCAGAAGAGCCCGTCAGTCCGGTTAATGAGCTGGATCTTTTTCAGGTTGTAATGCCCATGCTGATGGTCGTCAGCCTGATCTTCATTCTGGCCTGGCTGGTCAAGCGATTTAACCCCAAGCTGCCAGCCATGGGGAAAGATATAGAGCTTATATCAAGTGCTCCGGTATCAAGTCAGTCACGCCTGTCACTGGTTCGGGTTGCCGGCAAAGATCTCCTGATCGGTATTACGCCAACTAATATTACCCTGCTCAAAGACTTTGATGCTCCCGTTGTCGATAGGGCTAATGTCAAAGGGCAGGCTGATCTGGCAGAGCAGTTTAAAAAGCTGCTTCGTTCCAATTCGGGTGATGATAAATCATCAGAGAAGTCTGACGCCTGAAGCTCGATCAACAATAACAAGCATCATATTAGGTTCTGTTGACATAAGTATCCTTTCTCAGCTCAATCCAGAATGCTTCTGGTTAGGCGCAAGAACGCAGGAATACTTATGTCTTTCAAGTTCTTGCAACAACGGCAGAAGCATTCTGGATTGAGCCCTGCGGGCGGGGCGCGCAGCCTGACATGTAAAGCCGCCTTCCAGTTTCGTTGAACTGGTTTTGATGTAGAACCACTACACCTGCACCAGTTCGCCTTATGGAATGCGGCTTTACGTGTCACTGAGTTTGGAGCCTTATGTCAACAGAACCTAGGCAGCTGATCTCAATGTCAGGTTTTTTCTGCCTCACCATTTATCTATCTGACTTTTCCACACCCTGCTCAGAATTAATAAACTTATTCAGCACTGGGAACAGGAGTTATACAGGTCGCACACAGGTTATCCACACAATCCTGTACACAACCTGAGAATGGCTGTTTATTGTTCCATCATTTGAGATATCAACATCATCATCTTCATTTCCGTCAGGCAGATCTGCTGGAGGGATTCACGGCTGTCTTCACTGAGATACCCCAGAAATTCATTCTGTTCATCCCGGTCATGCCATTTTCCAGCAGCCATATTTGCCGGGTAATAGTGCAGCAATTTATGCTGAAGGCCATTGTGTTTTTCCTGCAGTACCATCAACATGCCGAGCAGCACTGCTGGCGTGTCCCTTGATATCTCCTGGCGTAGCTTGATGTAATTGAAATAGAGCATCACGATTCGCTCTGTACTGTCCCGCAGGCATAAGAGGCAAAGGTAGGATTCATCTTCAATGGGGAGAGCCGTTGAGTCGGCAGAAGCTGATGTTATCGCTCCCTTAACACTTTCTCCTGTAACAACAGGCTCCTGAGCACTGAGCCCTTCGACATCGGTATCACTAACCCACGCCATAATAACCTCCTTCCCTGAGGTAGTGTTTTCTTCAGGTTAATCCAATTGACTGATAGATTTCCACAGTTTCCCTGATCAACCCCCTGAATGAGCTGTGGATAACTCCCTTTACCCCTTATAGATGCTATACAAAATAACATCTGGTTATTTTTTAACCAGATGCATTTTTACTCATACTTCTTTCAAAATATTTGCAGGTGACTGACTGATAACCCGACGAATACCCAACCACCCCGCAGCACCCAGAACAATGGCTCCAAACAGCGGTAAAGCAACCCATATAAACCAGGCTGGTTGCCAACTCAGCTCGAAAACCCGGGTATTCAGCAAATAACTGGTCAGTTCTGTGCCACAGGCCGCCAGCAAACCAGCCAGAATGCCAAACAACACGAACTCACCAATCTGCATTATCAACAGTTGCCGACGGGTTCCCCCCAAAGAGCGGATCAACGCACCTTCCCTCAAACGTTCATCAATACTGGACTCAATCACTGACATCATTACCAGCAGCCCAGCCAGCAACAGCGCAGCCAGCATTGCCTCCACAGCAATAGTAGACTGAGCCAGCATTTTCTGAACCTGGTTGATCACGGCATCCAGATCCAGCAACGTCATGGTTGGAAACTGGGTAATCAAACCATTGAGTAATAGCTTGTCCTCTGAGTCCAGGTAGAAGCTGTTCAGCCAGGTAGCAGGCATATCCTGCAGAGCTTGTTCAGGGAAAATCATGTAGAAGTTTGGCCGAAAAGACTCCCACTGTACTGTCCGTATACTGCTCACGGCCTCTGTGAATTCATTCCCTGATACCATAAACGTCAGACGGTCGCCCATATTAATGCCGAGCTTCTGCGCAAGTTCGGCCTCGATGGATAGCCCATCATCACTACCCGGTGCCCACCATTTACCCTGTTCAAGGTGATTGTTTTCCGGCAGTGTTTCTGACCAGGTCATATTCAGCTCACGGTTGAGCGCATGGTTATTCTTTTCTTCTTTGGACACCGCTTCCCGAACAGGAACATCATTAATGCGAATCAAACGACCCCGAATAATGGGGTAAAGCTGGCTGGTATCCACATCATTGGTTTCCAGAAATCCAGAATACGCCTCAACCTCTGATGGCTGAATATTCATGGCAAAGTAGTTAGGCGTCTCTTCCGGCAATTCATTCTGCCAACGATCCAACAAGTCGGTTCGAAGAATCAACACCACCGCCATGGCCATAAACGTCAGGGTAAACGCCAGAAGCTGGGCTGATGTCTTTCCTTTTCCCTGAATAATTCTGCTGACCCCTGGGCGCCAGAACACCGGCAAATTTGAAAGCCTCTGCTGATTCCCCAGATGATTGAGCAGGAATTGAACACCCAGAGAAATCATCAACAGCACTGCGCCGGAAGCTATGGCCAGAATAAGGGCCATAACGACCTCACCCGTGTGATACCAGAGCAATAGAAAGACAGCCATCAAAGAGAAACTGTACACAAGCCAGGAGGCGGCAGGGGCTGGTGACAGATCGCGCCTTAGCACCCGCAGGGGTGAAACGTCCTGTAGCCGCAACAAAGGAGCTAAACCAAAACCGGCAAGAGTAATGACACCGGTGGCGCCACCAACCACCATCGGCATTACACCGGCGGCTGGCAGCCAGGCAGGGAGTACGCCCTTGAGCAGTTGCACGACACCTTCCTGAAGCAACCAGCCAATGGCTACACCGGGCAGGGCCACCAGCGCAGCCACAAAAGCCAGCTCCCCAAGTAGTAATTTAAGAACCTGCTGCCGACTGGCACCCAGGCAACGCATCACCGCACAACTGTCAAACCGCCGCTCCGCAAACCGCTGACTGGCCATGGCAACGGCTACACCCGCTAACAGCATGGCAGCCATGCTGGCCAACCCAAGGAACTGCTTCAGCCGCACCACCGAGTTACGAAGATCACGTCGGCTGTCGTCAGCCATCATCAGCCGTTCACTGGTATCCAGGCGATCTTTGGACCATTCTTTGAATTGCTCCAGTGATGAAAGCTCTCCCGCCATCAACGTTTTCCAGCTGACCCTGCTGCCCGGCTGGATAATACCGGTGCTTTCCAAATCCGCCATATTGAACATCAGCCTTGGAGAAAAGCTGTAAAAGTCACCACCTCGGTCCGTTTCCAAAGTAATCGCCCGGGTAATCGTCAACCAAGTATTACCCAGCATGACCTGGTCACCGATATCCACACCCAATAAAGGAAATAATCGGGGCTCCAACCAGGCTTCGCCAGCTTCGGGTGTATCATTAACTATTTGGTCGGGTGCAAATGGCTGATATGCAGTTCGAATATGTCCGCGCAGTGGATAATTGTTTTCCACAGCCTTGGCAGACACCATTTGCATTTCATCCCCAGCCATCACCACGGAAGGAAACTCAAGAACTGTGGATAACTTCAAACCCTGCTTTTGAGCTTCAGCCAGAATCGCAGGCTGAACCGGCCTTGGGCTGCGAATTAACATATCAGCCCCGAGGACTTCCGCCACTTGTCGTCCAAGAGCCAGCTGTAAGCGTTCACTGAACAAGGCAATGGCCGTACTGACAGCAACAGCCATCAAAAGGGCAGCGACAAGAAGCCAGAGTTCACCTGAGCGCCAATCCCTAATCAGGAAGCGCCAGGAAAGCCCAAAAGTACTTTTTGGTCTGTGGATAACCGCTTTCCCTTGAATACTTGTGGAAGATTTATTCACACTCATGAAATCTCCTCCAGACGACCACCGTGCAGCTTCAGTACCCGCTGACAACGTCTGGCAAGATCCATGTCATGGGTAACGAGCACAATGGTCGTACCACTTCCCTGATTGACTTCAAACAGGAGTTCAATAATGCTTTCTCCCGTCTTTTCATCCAGGTTACCGGTTGGTTCATCAGCAAAGAGAATATCGGGTTCTCCGGCAAATGCCCTGGCAATAGCCACTCGCTGCTGCTCTCCACCGGAAAGCTGTCTTGGGTAATGCTCCAGTCGGTGCTCTAGGCCAACACGGGTTAATAGGTTCTTAGCCCGCTCACCCGGGTTATCCACACCTGCCAATTCGAGAGGCAGCATGACATTTTCGAGAGCAGTTAAGTTAGAAAGTAACTGAAACGACTGAAATACAAATCCGGTATGCTCCCCACGCACTTTTGCCCGTTCGTCTTCATCCAGATGATCAATGCGCTTTCCAGCAAGACTAACACTGCCTGCCGTCGGCAAATCCAACCCCGCCAGAATACCCAGCAATGTTGACTTGCCGGAACCGGAAGTCCCTACAATCGCAACAGACTCACCAGACTTGATCTGAAGGTCAAGTCCGGACAAGATGGTGAGCGGGTTATCACGGGCAACAACGGTCTTTTCAAGACCAGAAGCAGTCACTGCCAGTGAAGTAGATTCTATCGATGCAGTTGTTTCAGCAGCAGCCTCAGGCGTGAGAGCGTTGGGAGAACTGGAGAGCGCGTCATTCATGAGAAAATCCTTATTTCGTCGTCTTTTTACCAGCTCTAGGCTGCTTGCTGTTGCTTTACTGACCTTTCCGGTTATCAGCCTTGCAGCTTCACAAAAAACACTGCTGATGTACGGCGACAGCCTGAGTGCTGCCTATGGTCTTACGGATATCAATCGGGGTTGGGTGCAATTACTCCAGGACAAAATCGACAGTCATCAGTATCCCTGGAAGATTACCAATGTCAGCATCAGTGGAGAAACCACCGCCGGTGGTCTGAGCCGATTCCGTAAAACACTGGAACAAACCGGGCCAGACCTGGTGTTACTGGAACTGGGTGCTAACGATGGCCTTCAGGGAAAGCCGCTGAAAACCATAAAATCCAACCTTGATCAGATGATTGCACTGACCCGAGAATACAATTCTGACATTATTCTCTTTGAAATGAAGATCCCGCCCAACTATGGACCGGTCTATACCCAACGTTTTACAGAAACTTTTCATGAGCTGGGCAAAAAGTGGGGTGTACCAGTAATTCCTTTCTTCCTGAATGGCGTTGCAGGCAATGATTCACTGAACCAACCCGATGGGATCCATCCCACGGAAGCAGCCCAGCCAATTCTGTTAAAGAATGTGTGGCCTGAACTGCAACCTAGATTGAAGTAGTACCTCGGTGGTTAAACGCCTTACAAGGGCTTAACCACCTCTCGTACTTTATTGCTCGAAACCAGTTCCAGAAACTCATCACCCAGCCGCCTGGTCTCATCCACAACCCGCTTCCAATACCGAACACGTTCATCATAGGTAAACCGGGCGAAGTCATTACGATCCGGTATTTTCCGATAGGGAAGCTGATCGACAAATGCCTGAGAGGGAGATACCAATACTACATTGTCTGTATTCTGAGGTAATGGCCTGCGATGTTTTAACGCCTTATCAAACCAGCCGGGAATCATTTTTGAATAAAAGTGTGGATAAAGCACCAGACCATCGCCCTGATGAAAGCGCATATCGAAGTGGTAATCGGTAATCCCGCCATCGCGGTAGCAGCCGGCAGGAGCTCCAGAGATATTCTTCACACCTTGCATCACGGCAGGAATGGAACCAGAGGCCATTATGGCATCCACCAGATTGGCTTCAGTCAGTCTTACACGCTCCGTTGGAAGATCACTGGCGTGATAAAACGCAGGTTTCTCTGAAGTTTCGTATGTCGGATGATAAAAAAGAGTACGGGTAAAGAATGATGACAAATGCTTTCGATTAATCAAATTACCCGTAGCAGCAAACCCCAGACCCACCATTTGTAGCGATTTACGCTCAGAAGCAGCCAGTCCATGACTTCTTACGGCAATCAGATTGAAGCGAAAAACAGGATTATTAAGAATCTGTCCTACACTTTCAGGCGAAACGATATTTTCTACCAACTTTCGGGCTTTATGACTTATTTCAGCAGGATCAGGCTTCTCGGAATAATCGGTATGAAGATAGCCCTGTTCAAAGCGTTCATGAGCTGCGAGGGGGTCGTCCTGACCATAACAGCTGAAGCGCCAGCTGCCTGCGGAGGTTCCAATAAGATCAAGAGGTGACGTTCTATTGCGGAAATATTCGCCCAGCAAGGCTTTATCCAAACCACTGAGTACAAACCACTTCGGGCCTCCGGAAGCACCTACCATGACTTTGATACTCTCCTGAGGCAGGCCATTGGCTCGAATAAAGTCCAATGCCTGCGCTCCGGCACGAATGCTAATCTGACTACCCATATCCCCCTTCCCCTGGAAAACCCATTGTGCCAACAATTCTAACGAATCCTGTAAAGACTATGGGAAGCTATTTTACTGTTTACATAAGAAACAAAACTGAAGAGAAACTACAAAGTTCAACTATCTTCAAATCTTCTCGCTGTCCTCTACCTGCAACATTGATAAAAATGGGTCACTCATAACATGAAGTCAGATCTGAATTTCAACCCTTTGGCAGAAAAGTACCAGACAACCGACCAGCTTCCTTATCGGAAATACATGGAGCATTGGGTATATAGGAAGGTTCTTGAAGAGCTTGAGCCATGCAGCAGTCTGGATCTTGCCTGTGGTGCTGGATTTTATTCTGGGTTATTGCTTGAGATGGGCTTCACTCCAGTGACTGGAGTAGACTGCTCAGCTGACATGATATCCTTGGCCAGAGCACACTTTGCAGATAAGAAAAATATAAAGTTCATCGAGTCTCGAATAGAAGATTTCCATCCAGAAACACCATTTAACGTGATTACTGCAGGCTGGTTATTAAACTATTGCGAGGACACACTGCATCTGGAACAGCTTTGTACTCATTTGAAATCACTCCTCTCTTCAGAGGGAACAATGATCATCACAGTGGATTGCCAGGGGGAATATGGCTGTCATGAGATAACAGATAACGTTTGTGCAAAAATATACCATACACACCCACTCAAGGATGGAGAGTCATTCCGTATGACACTTCCTGTGAACCCTCCCCTCGACATTTATGCAGTACATTTCGACAAAGCAACCATCATTCAGGCCATGAATAATGCAGGGTTCTCAAAGGTGGAATGGCTTCCACTTTCCCTTGACCCAAAAGGGATTGAGAAACTGGGAGAAGAGAGCTGGCAACAAATGATCAATAAACCACGTATTGGTTTTCTCAAAGTTGCCCACTGAGGGCAACTCTCACAATTTTATATATCAACCAGCATAAGGATGGTTAGTATGCCAATGCTGTGCAATCTGTTCCCGCGTACAGAGCCAGACTTGGTCTTTTGATTGCACATAATCCAGAAAACGAGCCAGAGCCGCTGCTCTCCCTGGTCTTCCAACCAAACGACAATGAAGACCTATAGACATCATTTTTGGAGATGCTTCACCCTCTTCATAAAGCACATCAAAAGCATCTTTCAGATAATTGAAAAACTGATCACCACTGTTAAACCCCTGGGCGGTAGCAAAACGCATATCATTGCAGTCTAAAGTGTAGGGAACCACTAGCTGAGGTTTCCCAAACCGGGTATCCCAGTAGGGGAGCTCATCAGCATAACTGTCAGCGTGATATAAAAAACCGCCCTCTTCCACCACAAGCTGTTCCGTATTTGGACTGCAGCGCCCGGTATACCAACCGGTAGGGCGCTTGCCTGTGACTTCAGTGTGAATTCGAATCGCTTCCTGCATATGGCGACGCTCTTCGTCTACGTCCATAAACTGGTAATCAATCCAGCGATAGCCATGACTGGCAATTTCCCAACTGGCGTCCTGCATGGCTTTTACGGCATCAGGGTTGCGCGCCATCGCCATTGCTACACCATAGACGGTGACCGGAATCTTCCGCTGGGTAAAAAGTCGATGCAGTCGCCAGAACCCGACTCTTGAGCCATATTCATAAATTGACTCCATGCTGATGTGACGCTCACCTTTATGAGCTGGGGCGCCAATGATTTCCGAGAGAAATGCCTCAGAGGCTTCATCACCATGAAGGATGCAGTTTTCGCCTCCTTCCTCATAGTTAATGACAAACTGGACTGCAATTCTGCTATCACCAGGCCATTTAGGGTCGGGGGGAGTTTCGCCATAACCAACCAGATCTCTTGGATAGTCATCCTTGTTATTAAGAGGGTCGAACTTCATTGGGCTCTCCATTTTTTTATTGCCTGCCTGATGCGTTCTATGGCATAAATGCTGAAAAATCTGACCAAATAGTCAAAAAATAAAACATATTCTATCAGGATAAACCGGAGTAAACCTTACCAAAGGTAATTGCTCTGGGTATAAAGTTAAAATAATAACAGCAGGTTCAAAGCACATTATGAATGTCTCTTCTGATGATCTGGCAGCACAATGGCAGCAAACAAGAATTGATCTGGCGGCCCGGGCGCTAGGTGGCGACGTGCTGGATTCCAGTGATGATTTTTTTGCCGAAAAAGATAACCTGCTATTAGCTGAAGACCCCATTTTCCTTCCTGAAAAATATACGGCCTATGGCAAATGGATGGATGGCTGGGAGTCACGTCGCCGTCGTGATGCCCCCGGGTATGAAGGCTGTGACTGGGTAACTGTGCGTCTGGCGTCTGTCGGTGAAATTGAAGCCTTAGACGTTGATACACGTCATTTCAAGGGTAATGCACCGGGTGCTGTGCAACTGGACTACCTGCTCGATGATGCAGACCCAAACGAACAAAGTAACTGGCAGCCCCTGACGGATCGAGTAGACGTAAAGCCCGACTTCAGAAATCTGATTACCCTGGATCAACCGATAAAAGCCAGCCACATCCGCCTGAGAATCTACCCAGATGGCGGAGTTGCCCGTCTACGGGTGTATGGCAAAATTCATCTGGATCAGCGTTACCGTTTACCCGGCGAACCCCTTGATCTGGCTGCACTGATGAATGGTGGACGTTCTGTAGCCTGCAGTGACTCATTTTTCAGCCCTATGCAAAACCTGCTTTTGCCTGGACGTGGTGCCGATATGCACAATGGCTGGGAAACAAAACGTCGACGCCAGGGTGGTAATGACTGGATGGTTGTCAAATTGGCTCTGCCAGGAACCGTTCATCGTGTAGAGGTGGATACATTACACTTTAAAGGCAATTACCCTGATCGCTGTAGCCTTGAAGCGTGCTCCTTTAACGGTGACAACCCTGAAGATGCAGCCGTTACCGTGCAATGGCACACCATTCTTCCCGAACAAAAGCTGCATGCTCATCGCAATCACTTTTTCCTGAATGAATTGCAGAATACAGAACAGCAATACACTCATGTGCGCTTGAACATATTCCCGGATGGTGGCGTATCAAGGCTTCGTGTCTTTGGTTTTGAGAGCGGCTTTGAAGGGAGTGATTCATGACGCTTAAGGAACTAAACAACCTTGCTATTCAAAGCGCCAGTGACTTTTTCCGCCAATGCTGCACCAGCGAGCGCTGGCTTGAATCCATGGTTAATAATCGTCCATATTCCAATCAGGATGAACTCTTATCCATAGCCGATAAAAGTTGGTCTGATTGTGAGGAAAAAGACGTTCTTCAAGCTTTTGAAGGCCACCCGAAAATTGGTGATGTTAATAGCCTGAAAGCAAAGTATGCCAAGACCCGTGATATGGCAGGCCATGAGCAATCCGGTACGGCAGTTGCCAGTGAAGAAACACTCAATGCATTGGCACAAGGCAATCAAGCTTACGAAGCGCGTTTTGGTTATATATTTATTGTCTGTGCAACCGGTAAGTCCGCCAATGAAATGCTGACTCTGCTACAGCACCGGCTCGATAATGAACCAGCAGAAGAGCTTAAAATAGCTGCAGCAGAGCAGCACAAAATAACCCGGATTCGTCTCAATAAGATGATTGAATGGAGGCAGGCATCATGACCGGCATCAGCACCCATATTCTTGATACCGGCAGCGGCCTGCCAGCAACTGGAGTGCCAGTTTCATTAGCAAAGCAGGAAGGTGAAAACTGGATGCCTGTTGGCAGCGGCATCACTAACGATGACGGGCGTATACAAAATCTGGCTGACGATACACTCAACCTTCCCAAAGGAATCTACCAACTACATTTTTTAGTTAAAGATTATTTTCAAAAGAGCCAGATCCAGTGCTTTTATCCGGAAGTCATCGTGACCTTTGAAGTCAGTGATGACCGGCATCATCACGTTCCACTGCTACTATCACCTTATGGTTACTCCACTTACCGAGGGAGTTAACCAAGGCCGTTGTTAAGCCATAGTGAGCAGCTACTGGCTGCCATGTAATAAAAAAGAGAAGAAGGCACATGGATAAAGAAATACCAGCCCAAACACTAAAGGTGGAAGTACTGACCCGTGAAGCCTTTGAACCTTTTGGAGATGTACTCGAAATTCGGGATAACCCTCTGGTAATCAATCAGGGGCGCTGTCAGAAATACAGTGACCTGACGTCTGTCACAACAGATGACCAAGGGTATGCGACAATGCATATCTATAAAACAGCCCGGATTCGCCAGGCCTATCAATTAGATCTTCTTGAGCGGCATCCTCTGGGAAGCCAGACATTTATGCCTCTGGCAGAGCAACGTTTTCTGGTAGTGGTTGCATCAGGCTCTAGCGACGCAGAAAAACCGGATTTATCGTCTATCCGCTGCTTTCTGACTAATGGAAAGCAGGGCATTACCTATCATCCCGGGGTCTGGCATCACCCTCTGCTCTCCATTGATTCAGGCGAAGAGTATCTGGTGGTTGACCGCAAAGGGCCTGGTGATAACTGCGATGAAGTCTTAATACCTTTAGAACAGCACCTCATTGTGGAGGTGCCAAAATGAGTAAATCGGTAGTTTGGCGTGCTTCAGTTCTCCACTTTCTTGCAGACCCTTCTCAGCAATCCAGTTACGGGGAAGCATGGGAGTTTTTTGAGGATGGTGCACTCCTGATAGAAGATGGTCACATTAAAAACTGTGGCCCATCAGACCAGGTTATGAACAACCTGCCCTCTGGAACTGAAATAAAAAACCTTCCCGGAAAACTTCTGGTACCTGGCTTCATCGACACCCACGTGCATTACCCTCAACTGGAGGTACTGGCAGGTTGTGGTGTTCAATTGCTGGATTGGCTGAATCAATACACATTCCCGGCAGAGAAGAAGTTTTCAGACCCTGAATACGCCAGTGAGGTTGCGCGCTTCTTTCTCGACCAATGCATCAGTCATGGAACCACTACAGCACTGGTTTTCGGAACCGTTGCTCCCCAGTCGGTGGATGCCTTCTTTTCGGAAGCGCATCAGAGAAATCTGCGCATGATCGCCGGCAAGGTGATGATGGATCGAAACGCTCCGGATTATCTACTGGATACCCCTGAGAACAGCTATAAAGACAGCAAGGCACTCATCAACCGCTGGCATGATAAAGGTCGGCTGTCTTATGCAGTGACACCACGCTTTGCTCCTACTTCTTCTTCAGAGCAATTGAAGCTGGCTGGCCAGCTATTGCGGGAGCATGACGGACTCTATCTGCACACCCATCTCTCGGAAAATCCAAAAGAGATTGACTGGGTACAGGAGCTTTTTCCAGACAGTAAACACTATGTCGATGTTTACGATCAACATGGCCTGCTGGGTCCACGGTCGGTATTTGCCCATTCAGTTCATTTGTGTGATCACAGTTGGCAGCGTATGGGCAGCTCAGGATCATCCATTGCTTATTGTCCTGGCTCCAACCTGTTTCTCGGTAGCGGCCTGTTCAACCTGAACAAGGCAAAGGCTCATGGTATTCCAACGGGTCTTGGTACCGATGTAGGCGGAGGAACCAGTCTCTGTCTGTTAAATACAATGAAAGACGCTTACCAGGTATCTCAGTTGCGGGAGGAAACCATCTCGCCGCTTCAAGCTTTTTACCTGGCCACATTGGGAGGTGCGAGAGCACTCCATCTTGAAGACAAGATTGGTAGCTTCCGTAAAGGTAATGAAGCAGATTTTCTGGTGTTAAATCCTGCTGCCACCCCGATGCTTGAGTTTAGAACTAAAACAACAAAAACATTGGAAGAATTGCTGGGCGTGCTGATGGTTATGGGTGACGATCGAGTCATTGAAAAAACCATCATCATGGGCCAGGAAGCCTGAAACAGCCTTAAGCAGAAAATGCTGCCTGCCTCCACAGTGAAGGCAGGAGGCTTAAATCAGCATTTTCATTAATAAAAGAGTATCTGACCATGGAATCCTATCTACAAGAGTGGCTAAACCTGCTATTTCGCTGGCTGCATGTCACTGCCGGTGTTGCCTGGATTGGCGCATCCTTTTACTTCAACTGGCTGGAAGGCCGACTCGAAGCGGCACCAGCGGACAAACAGAAAAAGGGCATCAAGGGTGAACTTTGGGCACTTCATGGTGGCGGTATTTATGAGGTTAACAAATATCATCTCGCCCCTGAAAAGCTGCCAACAACGCTGCACTGGTTTAAGTGGGAAGCTTATGTCACCTGGCTCAGCGGCATGGGACTACTGGCCATCATTTACTACTGGGGGGCAGAAAGTTATTTGCTGGCTGCACAATCTTCCCTGACTCCGATACAGGCAATCACTATCAGTATTTTCAGCCTGTTAGCCGGCTGGCTGATTTATGACGGCTTATGTAAATCACCGCTTTTCAAGCAGGAAACGCTGTTCAGCCTGGTTCTGTTTTCATTGATTGTGTTTGCCGCCTGGGGCTATGCACAACTGTTCAGTGGTCGGGCAGCTTATATTCATGTGGGTGCCCTGATTGGCACCATGATGGTAGGTAATGTCTTCCGGGTCATTATCCCTTCCCAGAGAAAACTGGTGGCAGCAGCGGAAAACGGGGACAAAAGCTTTGATCCAAACATTGCACAGCATGCACTGTTGAGATCACGTCATAATAATTACTTAACACTGCCATTGTTGTTTATCATGATCAGTGGCCACTACGCCATGACGTTTGGCAGTGAGTGGAACTGGGCCATTCTTGCTGTTCTGGCTGCAGCGTCAGTTCTGGTTCGTCATTTCTTTAACCGACGAAATCAAGGAGCCATATTAACCTGGCTATGGCCTGCTGCTGCTGTATTAATGCTGACTCTGGCCTTTATTATCCGGCCACAAATGGCGGTTCAACAGACACCTGTGGCCGAACAGCCCGCTTTTGAGCAGAGTGAAATTGTTGAGATTGTTACTGCCCGCTGCAGCACCTGTCATTCAGCAACACCAACGGACCCTCTCTTTCAGTCACCTCCTGGCGGTCTGGTTTTCCACGACTATGACTCCATCGCCAACAAGGCCGATAAGATTTATAGCCAGACAGTACAGACACAGATTATGCCATTGGCAAATCGCACGGGGATGACCGACGAAGAACGCAGTTTGCTTGGGCAGTGGTATCAACAAATAAAAGCGAATGGATCGAATGGTTCATGATTTAGAAGCCTCTCTTTGAGAGGCTTTTTTAATTTTGGTAATTCAGCAAAGTTACGTAAATATAATCGATTTGAACTTCACCACTACTTTGCACTCAAACCGTACAGTTCCGTTTTTTGTGTGTTTTAGTACTTAAAGGAAGTAAACCTATGGATGCAGCCTCATACATGTACCTTCGAACAGCCGTTCATTATCACAGTGAAATTCCCAAAACAATGCCTGATGTAAACATGAGGGTGGGATCTTTTTTTAATGATAAAGACGTGGTGACAGTGATCGCTGGAAAGTACCTTTCAGGATGTATTTTAGAAGACGGCAAAGATAACAAACCTGTGACGGAATATATTGTTACATCGAATGCCAAACCCAGCCCAGCCCATGTAAGTGGCCTGGAAGAGGCCAGATCTTTTGCTGCAGCAGGATTATATTCTGACAATAATGATAAAGCAGCGGTGAAATGTGTTGGCGGCTGTGGTGGCAGGTTTGTGATTATGTACAGAGGCAAAGTTGGAACTGTATCAGAAATTACAAAGACTCATGATCAACAGAACCCTCACTGTACACGCAAAATGGTTGCAAGTAACTCTATTAGCCAAATGAAACCTTGGTCTGTAACACCATACAACCTAGACCAACTTTATACCCACAGACCACTGGGCGCGCAAAACTAAACAAGCAGCCAAACATCAAGGCCGTTGTAAAAACTTATACAAATTTGATTAGTTTATCTTTTTAGGTATAAAAACGGTCATAGACACAGTTTAATGCTGGTGGATAAGGAAAATGGCATTACCTAAAATAATAAGTCAGGCTAGCTGGTCTCAATTCCGTTTTCTATGAATAGTTCGCAGCAGACTGTCCCCAAGAAGATATAGTCATCAAGGGGACCAACTAAAGAATTTATTTTATAAAGTGCTGACGATAAAACCGAAGCTCATCAATAGACTCACGGATATCTTCAAGCGCAAGGTGAGTACCTTTTTTGGAAAACTGGGTCAGTAATTCCGGTTTCCAGCGACGTGCCAGTTCCTTCAGAGTACTAACATCAATGTTCCGATAGTGAAAGTAATCGTTCAGTTCTGACATATAACGCCAGAGGAAACGGCGATCCTGACCAATGGAATTACCACACATTGGGGAAATACCCTGGTCAACGTGTTTGCGGAGAAAATCCAGGGTGATCTGTTCAGCCTGCCGTTCACTGATGGTGCTGGCTCGTACCCGATCAGTCAGACCTGTGGCACCATGAGTATTTACACACCACTCATTCATGGCATCCAGAACTTCATCGCCCTGATGAACAGCTATAACCGGTCCTTCCTCCAGAATGTTTAACTGGCTATCGGTAACAATTGTCGCGATCTCAAGAATCCGGTCATTTACTGGATCCAGACCCGTCATTTCCAAGTCGATCCATATGAGATTATCCGATTTAGCCATCCAACACCCAGTAGTCACTGTTTAGAAAATATGGACTGTTCTTTAATTATCAGCCAGTTAGGCAAAATACCAGCTTATTCAATATATTATAGACATCTGCATTTACCTGACCTTTTTATGAGCCTTTTTTTGACAAAAGCTAAATCAATTTAAGAGCAGATAACGAATGAGCTGACATAATAAGTCTACTTCATTCATAATTGCAGCGAAATCAGCTCAATACAAATTTATGATACTTCAAATTTTATATACAAAGCACCATGAGTAAGCGCAAACTAACGCGCAGACAAAGCTGGCGCATACAGAAAATTCAGGATGAACGTAAAGCTCGTGCCCAAAAGCGTGAGCTGAAGATCACAGAGGATCTTCAGGATGAATCACTGGGACCAGAGCAGCAGGGGCTGATTATTGCCCACTATGGCGCCCAGCTTGATATCGAACCCATTAGCAAGCCCGGAGAGACCTACCGTTGCCATCTTCGTGCTAACCTGCCGCCGCTGGTAACCGGTGACCGGATTATCTGGCGGGCCTCTAATAAAGGCGATATGGGGGTTGTTGTTGCCCTTGAAGATCGAGAGAGCCTGTTATCCAGACCGGATATGAGAGGTCAGTTAAAGCCGGTAGCGGCCAATATTGATTATATTGTTCTGGTCATAGCTCCGGTTCCTGTCCCCCACTCCAATCTGATCGATCGCTATCTGGTCGCTGCAGAAACCGTAGGTATTGAGCCAGTAATTCTGCTAAATAAAACAGATTTGCTGGAAAATGAAGCGGATCGTCAGGTTCTTGACGATATGCTGATTAGCTATGAACACATTGGTTATCGAGTGCTTAAAGCATCAACACGCACTGAAGATGGACTCCATGAACTCAAGAGTCTTTTGAATGAGCACACCAGTGTTTTCGTTGGTCAAAGCGGCGTGGGTAAGTCTTCACTGGTCAATACACTATTACCGGGTGTTGATACCAAGGTAGGCCCCCTGTCAGAAAGCACCGGTAAAGGCACCCATACCACCACTGCGGCAAAACTGTTTCATTTCCCGGCAGGCGGCATGCTGATTGACTCTCCTGGCATCAGGGAGTTCGGGCTCTGGCATATGGATCCAGAGGATGTATTACACGGTTTCAAAGAATTCCGCCCATTCATTGGCTATTGCAAATTTCGGGACTGCAGTCATGAGCAGGAGCCCGGCTGTGCAATTCGCAAAGCCTTGCTCAATGGCGACATTCTTCAGGAAAGAATGAACAGCTATCAGAATATTCTGAATTCTCTGGAGAAGATTTAAAGGCCAGGAATAATTCTCATGGTACCCCCGAAAATTGATCTACCTTAACCAGGTTCTTTCAATAACCATTCAGGAATACCATGAGAGTCTTTGTTGGCGGGATTATTACAGAAACCAACACTTTTTCCCCTGTTCCCACCGGCTTCGATGACTACGTCATCTCCAGACAAGACTCCTCCGAAAGCGCCCTGGAAAGCCAGATACTCAATCATTTACAGCATCTGATTCAATCCCGGGGATGGGAGTGCTGCTCATCCTTCATTGCTATAGCTGAACCCGGTGGAATAACTACCAGAGATACTTACGAGAAGCTCCGGGATATGCTGCTTTCTGACCTCAAAAAGCTGCAAACGGTTGATATCGCCATCTTGCCACTCCACGGCGCCATGGTGGCTGATGGTTATGATGACTGTGAAGGGGATATCATCTCCAGCGTCCGTAAAATTATCGGCCCCGACATTCCCATTGGCGTAGAGCTGGATCTTCATTGCCACCTGACTGAGACCATGGTGAACCAGGCAGATCTTATTGCCATATACCGTGAGTACCCTCACACCGATATTCTCCAGAGAGCTGAGGCACTACTGAATATGACGGTCGATATGGCTCAGGGTAAAACCCAGCCTGTGATGGCAATGTACGACTGCAAAATGATCAATCTTTATCCAACAGCACTTGAACCCATGCGGAGTATTGTCGACCAACTTCCAAAGTTTGAGCAAAGGCCTGATATTATCTCCGTCGATATAGGCCATGGCTTCCCCTGGGGGGATGTGGCTGACTGTGGGACCCGGACACTGGTTATTACAAATAATGCTCCTGATCTGGCCCGCCACACTGCAAAGGAGATCGGTGACTGTCTCTTTGAGCATCGACACCCGCTTCTTTTTAGTCCTGTCAGCCTTGATAGCGCCATGCAAACTGTTCTGAAAAAAGAGCATACGGGAAAACCTATTGTTATTGCCGATATCTCCGACAATGCCGGAGGGGGAGCAGCCAGTGACTCAACGTCTGCTCTTGCAGCCATGCTGTCCAATGAAGTTAAAGACTCTGCCATCGGTATGATATGGGACCCTCAGGTGGTGAATATCGCCAGCAAAGCGGGTGCTGGTGCAACCATAAAAGTTCGCCTCGGTGGCAAAACTTCAGTGGATTCCGGGCAACCGCTGGATCTGAAGGTCAAAGTTACAGGTATTGTCAGAAATTTGATCCAACCTTTTCCACAGGAAGCAGGAGGTGATATCCCTGTACCTTGCGGAGATACCGTTTGCTTAGAGTGTAAGGGCATTTCAATTATTGTTAACAGTATCCGAACCCAGGTTTTTCACCCTTCAGTCTTTACCTCTTTTGGCATCGACCTCAGTCATATGAAAGTGCTGGTGGTAAAATCAATTTTTCACTTCTATGCTGGGTTTGCTCCGGTGGCAGAAGACGTTCTGCTAATGGGTGCGCCCGGACCACTGAACCCGGACTTCACTCAAGTCCCCTACGAAAAGGCTGATTGCCACAAATTCCCGTGGTTTGAAAACCCTTTCCAATGACTTTTCATCGGTTCGTTCTGAGATTACCTATACTGCTCTGCAGCATCATAAACTACCACAGTTAGGGCCTGTTGACGTTTCTTTGCGTGCTCAGCGCATCAGGGCGCGCATACGACGTTTTCCTGGGTCACTGAGCCTCGCAATGAAATATCAACAGGCCCACAATGATCAACTATCCCACAATGATCAACTATAAAGTGACCAGCCATCACCCTCGGTTGGGCTATGAGGTTTGCCAAGGCACAAGCCTGAAAGAATTGAGCAGTAGCCAGAGACTGGGACTGAAACATGCCCTCTGGCAACACGGCGTGATATTCGCCAGAAAGCAGCATATGAACGCCTATGAACTGGAACAGTTCACACTGGATACGTTTGGCCCAATGATGATTGGGGATAATCGTTATCGCAAAGAACACCCTCCCTTACCAGCAGAGCTGGTCAGTAATCATGTCGCAATCCTTGGCAATCCCCTCGGACCTGCTGAAAAGCCTATTGAAGCTGTCGCCTGGCAGTGGCATCACGATAAGGATGCACTTCCCCGCTTGGAAGGGCTGACAATGAATGCACTCTATATCGTGATGCTTCATTTGCACAAAGTGCCAGGGACTGACAGTGATGGCCAACCTCATACCACTCACTTTCTTGATCAGCTGGAAGCCTGGCGTTCACTCAGCCCTGAGCGTCAGTCAGAGCTAAGGAAGGTCAAACTTATTCACTCACCACCTTTCCTGACACCCGATGCATGGACTGCCGAAACACCACTTAAAACACACCCTCTGGTTTCAGAACATGAATTGATCGCGCGGGAAGGCCTTTATATGGGTTCAGATACTGCCATACCTGTAGGGTTGGAGCATGACCCTGATGCCGCAAAATCTTTCTGGCAGAACCTGCTGGATGAAATACTTGAACAGTGCGTGGTTTATGCTCATCCATGGCAGGAAGGTGATATTGTCTTCTGGGATAACTCACAGGTCATGCACTGTGGCCAACCCTATGACTCAATACATCAGCAACGAGTTGGTCTTCGATTAGGCGTTGTTGCTCGTGAGGAAACCGCTCTCAGACATAGTTAAGTACGCTTCAAGGTGATCAAAGCAGCAATTGCCATTACAATGCGTTCAAAACAGAAGCTGGACGTAATATGACTGAGAATAACAAACTGCCATTGGTCTTGGAGCCGGATGTACTGGAATCTCTTCTGGCTTCTGAGGATAGCGCTTCCCTTAAAGAGCGCCTGATTATTATTGATCTGTGTAACCCCCAACTCTACCGCCAGGTCCATGTTCCCGGTGCCATTAACGTGCAGCCTCACCTACTGGTTGCAGGCACACAGCCTGCTCGTGGCAAGTTACCCGCACTGAGCCAACTGGAATCATTATTTAGTGACCTGGGCTTTACCGGCGAAGAGCATTTTATTGTGTACGATGATGAAGGTGGTGGTTGGGCAGGCCGTTTTATCTGGACCCTCGACGTCATTGGCCATAGAAAATACTCTTATCTCAATGGCGGGATTCATGCTTGGTTGAAAGAGGGTCACCCAAGAGAGTCCAGAGCCAATGAGAGAACATCCACTGCATGTTCTCTGACCATTGATGACAGTGTCATTGCCAGCAGCGACTTTATTCTTGAGACACTGGATAACCCTGAATTCACCATCTGGGATGCCCGGTCTCCAGAGGAGTATTCCGGGGAGAAAGTGATGGCTCAGAAGGCTGGGCATATTCCCGGTGCCATCAACTTTGAATGGACCCGGGCCATGGATCCACAGAAGAACTACCGAATCAAAGAAGATGTGGTGTCAGAACTTGACGCTCTGGGGATCAGAAGAGACAAAGAAATCATTACCCACTGCCAGGCCCACCATCGCTCCGGCTTTACCTATCTGGTCGCTAAAGCGCTTGGTTTTAAACATGTCAGAGCGTATGACGGCTCCTGGTCAGAATGGGGAAATCTGCCTCATACCCCGGTTGCTTAAGAAGCATGTTTAGTTACTTAAGGTGCAGGCTTTCATGGCATGAATTACAATGGCGGGCACTTTCATATTTTGCAGGAGCGCAACCTTGAGCTTCATCAGCTTGCGTTCCAAATGAAGCTGTCTCCATCGCAGGTGAGCCAGCCTTAAAACGGTATTTGCTGCATTGTAAGTACCCGTTCAGGTACTTACATTAACCACAGGATATTCCACCACTGTGAAAGAAAAACTGTTTGCAGCCATTCAATATGTGCTGCCCCATCACCTGATCTCCCGGACAGTACACTATTTTGTGGAATGCCAGATTCCATGGTTCAAGAATGGCCTGATTCGCTGGGCGATTGATCATTACGATGTCGATATGAGTGAGGCTAAACGTGAAGAGGCTGAAGATTACATCCATTTCAACGACTTCTTTACCCGATCATTGAAGGATGGTGCCCGCCCTTTACCCGAAGACCCGGAGATGATTGTCAGTCCTGCGGATGGTGTCATCAGTCAGATTGGTGACATAAAGAATGGCAGAATTTTCCAGGCTAAAGGCCATGACTACAGTCTGGTAGAGCTGTTGGGTGGCGACCTGGAACTGGGACAAGAGTTCATGGGTGGAAAGTTTGCCACCATTTATCTTTCTCCAAGAGACTACCATCGCGTCCATGTTCCGGCTGCCGGAGCATTACACAGAATGGTCCATGTCCCTGGCCGTCTTTTCTCTGTGAATCAGGGTACGGTAGAGAACATACCCAACCTCTTTGCACGGAACGAACGAGTAATCAGTATTTTCGATACCCAGTATGGCCCCATGGCAGTGATCATGGTTGGCGCCATCAATGTAGCCAGTATTGAAACCGTTTGGGCAGGTCTGGTAACACCACAGCGAGGACAAGTGTCTTCTGTAACCTATGGAGAAGCCAGCCAGTCTGTGGAACTGAACCGTGGCGGTGAACTGGGCCGTTTCAAACTGGGTTCTACTGCTATTGTGCTTTTTGGTAAGGATCAGATTGAGTGGCTGGAAAACTGGCAGCCCGGACTTTCTATACAAATGGGTGAAGCGATGGCTCGCAGCAAAGACATGTACACCCAAAAAACGCCTTCTGACGACGCTATTGCAGAAAAGTAATCGGGGACACTGAAAATGAGCATCAAACTCGGCGTTGTGATGGACCCTATTGCCTCCATCAATTACAAGAAAGACAGCTCCCTGGCTATGTTGTTGGCCGCCAGCCAGAAAGGCTGGCAACTGTTTTATATGGAGCAGGCAGACCTCTATCAGAAAGAAGGGGTCGCCATGGGCAGCGTACAGCCATTGAAAGTGAAGGCTGACCCAAACGACTGGTTTGAGCTTGAGGCACGTCAGGAGATGTCACTGGATGAGCTTGATGTCATTCTGATGCGCAAGGATCCTCCTTTTGACATGGAATTCATCTACAGCACCTACCTTCTGGAACAAGCCCAGGCTGCAGGCACATTAATCGTCAACAACCCTCGCAGTATCCGTGACTGTAACGAGAAGATGTTTGCCACACTGTTCCCACAGTGCACGCCCCCCGTTATGGTATCCCGTAACCCAAGGTTGCTTAAGGAGTTTGCAACAGAGCATGGAGATGTAGTGCTCAAGCCTCTGGATGGCATGGGTGGCAGCTCTATTTTCCGCACCCGGCCTGATGATCCCAACCTCAGTGTGATTATTGAAACACTGACAGAGATGGGACAGCGTCAGGCCATGATTCAAAAGTTCATTCCAGATATCAAATCAGGGGACAAGCGTATTCTGATGATTGATGGAGAACCAGTTCCTTACTGCCTGGCACGAATTCCGGCAGCTGGAGAACTGAGGGGAAACTTGGCAGCTGGGGGCACCGGAGAAGGGCGACCATTGAGTGAACGGGATCTATGGATTGCCAATCAGGTAGGCCCGGTACTTCGCAAAAAGGGACTTATCTTTGTGGGGCTGGATGTTATTGGCGACTACCTCACAGAAATCAACGTCACTTCGCCCACCTGTATCCGTGAACTGGACAATCAGTTTAAACTCAACATCGCCGGCCAGTTAATGGATAAGATCGAAGAAAAGCTCAAGGCCAGAGATTGAGTAACGATTATCCTTTATACCCAAAGGATTTCACGTTGCTACGCGGTGGCAAGTCAGCGAAGCCCCGTGAGTTTACAAAGAGTCTGTGATCGGGCCGGGCTGGCGCTCCAGAGAGCGAACGCAACCAACAAAGTAGCAACTTGAAAGGCGAAGGGTATAGACTGTTTTTTTCCAGTGCGATCTTGCATATAGTCTTTAATATGAGACTTGACCGGTAAGATGGGATTTATAGCCCAATGTAGAGCCCGAAGAAAACCAGGGGCTCTCTCCGGTTCTGGTCAGGACGGCTCTGCCACAGTGCTTTACCAAGGAAAGCAGTAATCAGAAAGCTATGACTCAGCCAGCGACCATAACACCTGCCGCCGTATCAACTTCAGACCGCCTGGGTTTTACTCTCTTTATGGCTGCTGCCCTGCATGTTCTGATCGTGCTGGGAGTGACATTCAGCTTCAAGGACAAACCAGCTCCTCCGCCAACTCTGGAAGTCACTCTGGCCACCTATCAAAGTAAGGAAAAGCCAAAAGAGGCCGACTATCTTGCCCAAATCAATCAGCAGGGCAGTGGCACATTGGAAGAAAAAGCACTGCCATCCAGTGATCAGCAGGCTCAGTTCCAGGAAGACACTATCAAGGAAGTACAGCCCCAATCACAAACGGCAGCACAGCCAGAACAGACACTGGCACAACAAACAAGAATTACCACTCAAGCAAAGAGTGATCAGAAAGTTGCCGCAACCGATGACAGTGAGAAGCAGGAACCCGTTGCAGTTGAAAAAGATAAGCCACGCAAACACATTGACCTGAAAAATGAAATTGCCAGCCTCGAAGCCCAGTTCCACCAGCAACGGCAGGAGTATGCCAAGCGCCCGCGGATAAAAAGACTGACAGCAGCCTCAACACTGCAGGAAGCAGGCGCATTTTACAAAGAATCCTGGCGACGAAAAGTAGAGAAGGTCGGTAACCTGAATTATCCGGAAAAAGCACGTAAGGACCAACTCTATGGAGAGCTTCGCCTGATGGTGGCGATCAATCGTGATGGAACATTGTCGAATGTTGAAATACTAGACTCTTCTGGCTATCAGGTTCTGGATGATGCGGCTGTCCGCATTGTGAAAATGGCCTCGCCCTTTGCACCATTTGACGACACTCTGAAGAGTTACGACATGGTTGAAATCATACGTACCTGGCGATTTGAGTCTGGAGACCGGCTATTTAGTCAATAAGTCAGCCAGTGCGTTCCGGATAAAGCGAATACGGATATCCAGACTTGCTATAAATGATCTTTACCCTAATACTGCCGCTATGAGCAGTGTTCCTTTCCAGAATTTCAAAAGCCACTTTCTGATTGCCATGCCCAGCATGGCTGATCCCTCTTTTTCTGAAACACTCACCCTCATCTGTGAGCACAGTCCACAGGGTGCTGTGGGAATTGTTGTTAATCGCCCAAGTACTCTGGCGATGAGTGAAATCTTCCGGCAGGTGGGGATTGGCAACTACGACCAGACGGATATCAGCCAACACGCAGTATACTCTGGCGGGCCTGTATCTCAGGAAAGAGGATTTGTTCTCAACTCGGGAGAGTCCAGTTGGGATGCAAGCCTGGATATCTGCTCCGGATTACAGCTGGCCACCTCAACTGATGTTCTGGTTGCAATGGCCGAGGGCAAAGGCCCAAAACAGGCTCTGGTTGCTCTTGGCTATGCGGGCTGGGGTGCCGGCCAGCTGGAGAAGGAAATATCTGAGAATGCCTGGCTTACCTGTGAAGCAAATCCATCGATCGTATTCGATACACCTTACCACCTGCGTCTGAGTACTGCTGCCAATACTCTGGGCGTTAATCTCAACCTGATTTCCGATCAGGTTGGCCATGCATAGGCTCTTTTGGCACAAGAAAGTGATGACTGAAAAAACATTAACAACCGTACTGGGTTTTGACTTTGGAACCCGCAATATTGGCGTTGCAGCCGGGCAGGTGATTACCCAAACAGCCTCAGCTCTCCCCTCACTTAAAGCAAAGGATGGGATCCCTGACTGGCACCAGATCGAAGCCCTGATTCAAGAGTGGAAACCGGATGCCATCATAGTGGGTATTCCACTGAATATGGATGGTTCGGAGTCAGAGATGTCCCGTCGGGCCAGAAAATTTGGTAACCGAATTCACGGGCGCTTCAATCTGCCATTTTATGAGGCTGATGAGAGACTCACGTCTTTTGAAGCCAAAGAGTGGGCAGGCAAACTAGGTCATAAAGGGCATTACGGATCAAACCCAGTTGATGCCATGGCCGCACAGATCATACTGGAGGCCTGGCTGAACGATCCAAAAAATGAGCATCTGATGAACAACCAATGAAATGATTATACCCAAAGGATTTCAAGTTGCTACGCGGCGGCAAAAGATCGAAGCCCCAGAAGCTTAGGCAAAATAAGTGACAGGGCTAGGCCGGGGCTCCAGTGAGCGATTGCATCCAATAAAGTAACAACTTGCAGGGCGATGGGCATAGCATGCCCGCTGAACCAACAGTGGGCATCTCATTTCAATCATCTCACGCATAGAGCCTGTTCAAGCTCTTAGACTTCATCCATCTGCAATGTCAACTTATCGGATCGCTCTGTCAGATAACTCTCGTCAACTTCAGAACCCAGTTTAATCATCAGACGCAAGTCGTTCGCAGAATCAGCATGCCGGATAGCTTCCTGGTAACTGATCTCTCCATTGTTATAGAGATCAAACAGCGCCTGATCAAAGGTCTGCATCCCAAGATCACGTGACTTTTTCATTAGCTCTTTCAACGCATGAACATCACCCTTGCGAATCATATCCTGGGCCAAAGGCGTATTCAGAAGCACCTCAATAGCCGGACGTCGCCCTGTACCATCCAGTGAAGGAATCAACTGCTGGGCAACAATCCCTTTCAGATTGAGAGAGAGATCCATCCAGACCTGGTGATGGTGCTCCGGGGGAAAGAAATGCAGGATACGATCCAATGCCTGGTTGGCATTATTGGCATGAAGAGTCGCCAGACAGAGATGACCGGTTTCTGCAAAGTTCAGAGCATACTGCATGGTATCCTGACTTCGAATCTCACCAATCATAATGACATCCGGAGCTTGACGAAGGGTGTTTTTCAAAGCCACTTCATAAGACTTGGTATCAATACCCACTTCACGCTGGGTTACGATGCATTTTCTGTGTTGATGGATAAACTCAATAGGGTCTTCAATACTGATGATATGGCCTGTTTCGTTTTCATTACGATGGCCAAGCATTGACGCCAATGTTGTAGACTTACCCGTACCGGTAGCTCCAACCAGTATGACCAGTCCACGCTTGATCATGGTTAAGTCTTTCAATATTCGGGGTAATTTCAACTCATCAATGCTGGGGATTTTCTCCTCAATTCGCCGTAAAACCATGCCAGCCTGGTTTCTCTGCTGAAAAGCACTGACCCGGAATCGTCCAGTACCCACTTTAGCAATGGCAAAGTTACATTCTTGCTTCAGCTCAAACTCAAGACGCTGCTTCTCATCCATAACACCAAGCACCATATCTTTTGCTTCCGTAGCCGTAAGCGGTGTCTTGGTTACAGGTATCAGATGTCCATCCAGCTTTATGCTGGGAGGAAAACCTGCGGTGATAAACAGATCCGATGCTTTTTTAACGGCGACCAGTTTTAATAATTTTTCAATATCCATTCATCATCACATTGACGTTAAAATACAGCCAGTCGCTCACTCTTGGTAAACGGTTATATGCGATACTCTTCCAGTCAGGAGAATGTATGTGCTCCCAGACTGGTAAGTAGTCTGGGAGCACAATGGAGAGATAGACTCAAAAGTCCCCGGGACACTTAAAATGCGTCTTGATCCTTAGCCTTTTCACGGGCCACATCACGGTTGATTAATCCTTTTTTGATCAGGTTCATCAGACACTGATCCAGTGTTTGCATTCCAAGCCCACCACCCGTCTGAATCGCTGAGTACATCTGAGCAACTTTATCTTCCCGAATCAGATTTCGAATACCTGCAGTACCCAGCATAATCTCATGGGCAGCGACCCGTCCTCCACCGTTTTTCTTCAAAAGTGTTTGCGAGATCACAGCCTGAAGTGATTCGGACAGCATGGCTCGGACCATGGACTTTTCTTCTGCAGGGAAGACATCGACAATACGGTCAATGGTTTTGGCTGCAGAGGTGGTATGCAGTGTACCAAAAACCAGGTGTCCGGTTTCAGCTGCAGTCATCGCAAGCCGAATGGTTTCCAGGTCACGCATCTCACCAACAAGAATAATATCCGGGTCTTCACGCAGTGCTGATCGGAGCGCATTACTGAAACTGTGCGTATCACGATGCACTTCTCTCTGATTAATCAGGCACTTTTTTGGGGTGTGAATAAATTCAATGGGATCTTCAATGGTCAGGATATGGTGGTATTTTGTGTCATTGATGTAGTCCAGCATAGCCGCCAGTGTTGTACTCTTACCTGAGCCTGTTGGGCCAGTAACCAGCACCAGCCCTCTGGGTTTATCAGCAATGGTTTTAAACACCTGCCCCATACTCAGATCATCCATGGTCAGCACTTTGCTGGGAATCGTACGGAATACCGCCCCAGTACCCCGATTGTGGTTGAAGGCGTTAACACGAAAACGGGCAACACCGGGAACCTCAAACGAGAAGTCTGTTTCCAGATGCTCCTCAAAATCCTTTCGCTGTTTGTCGTTCATGATGTCATAGACCAAACCATGAATCTTCTTCTGGTCCATGGGAGGCAAGTTTATACGACGGACATCACCATCCATGCGAATAATTGGCGGAAGCCCTGCTGACAGATGCAGATCCGAAGCCCCCTGTTTAAAGCTGAATGCCAACAGCTCAGTAATATCCATTTATTATCCCCCTTACACCAGGAAGCAGGTAAAATAGTCGATTTATTTACCCGGTAATGTACAACCTGATGACCTTATTACAAAACCGATTTCAACGGGTTTATGACCGAATTCATCAAGCTGAGCAAGCCTGCAACCGCGATGGACAAGTACAACTGCTGGCAGTCAGCAAAACCAAACCTGCCTCTATGGTGCGTGAAGCATGGCATCTTGGTCAAAAGCATTTTGGCGAAAGCTATCTTAAGGAAGCTTTAGGCAAAATTAATGAGCTAAGTGACCTTTCGGACATCCACTGGCATTTCATCGGCCCGATTCAGTCAAACAAAACCCGTGATATCAGTAATCACTTTGATTGGGTTCACAGTGTTGATCGCCTCAAAGTCGCGCAGAGGCTTAATGATCAGCGCCCTGACGAGCTTCCACCATTAAATATCTGCCTGCAGGTCAATATCAGTGGGGAGGGCACGAAGTCAGGAATCGAACTGCAAGCGCTTCCCTCACTGATTCAGTCCATTGCCAACTTGCCCAAACTTAAGCTGCGTGGTCTGATGGCCATTCCAGCCCCTGAAACAAATATCGAAAAACAGTGTGAACCCTTCAAGGTATTGAACAATACCTTACACGCTCTGAATAAAGAGTTCTCTCTGAATATGGATACCCTGTCCATGGGCATGACGGATGATCTTGAGGCGGCTATACAGGAAGGGTCAACCATCGTTCGCATAGGTACCGCTCTTTTTGGTGCCAGAAGCTACTCCAACGGATAACAACTCATGAACGAATCAACCATTGCTTTTATCGGTGCTGGCAATATGGCTAGCAGCATCATTGGAGGCCTGATCAATAATGGCTGGCCAACCTATCAGCTGATTGCTACCGCAAGAACGGAAGAAACACTTTCTGATATCCGCGAAAAATTTAACATTGAAACGACTGTGGATAACCATCAGGCCGTTGGCAAGGCTGACGTCATTATGCTTTGCGTGAAGCCACAGGTGATGAAAGAGGTTCTGACAGACTTAAGTTCATCCATAAAACCGAATGCCCTGATCATCTCCGTCGCTGCTGGTATTACCATGGAAAGCTTACAAAAGTGGGGGGGAGAGCACCTTTCAATTGTTCGCAGCATGCCGAATACACCATCTCTACTGCAATGCGGTGCCAGCGGTCTGTATGCCAACAACAATGTCAGCAATGATCATAAAAAGCTGACTGATGATATCTTCAATGCAATTGGTATTGCCAAGTGGGTCGATCAGGAGTCGTTGATTGATGCTGTTATTGCTGTTTCTGGCAGTGGCCCGGCCTACTACTTCCTCTTGATGGAAATTATGGAACAAGTGGGTTCCCGCCTCGGCCTTGATAACGAAACCTCTCGACAGCTGACCCTGCAAACTGCCCTGGGCGCTGCTCGAATGGCAACAGAAAGTAGTGTTGATGCTGCGGAACTGCGCCGCCGTATCACATCCCCAAAAGGAACGACTGAACAGGCAATAAAGACTTTTCAGGAGCAGGGGCTCCCCGAACTGGTTGAGAAGGCAATGAATGCGGCCGTCGACCGGTCGATAGAACTGGCTGAAGCGTTGAAAGACTGATTTTCACCCTGTTGACGTGAGATGGTGAGTCTTTATTGTATTATGCGTAAAGATTATTAACTTCAGTATAAGGCGGTTATTCCCTTATACCTTTACATGACGGGTATCCAATACGCTCTATGTCTGCACTTTCTTCGAGTCTCAGCTTTCTGATCCAAACCCTGGGTGGTTTGTATATCATGGCTGTATTGATTCGCTTTCTACTCCAGCTGGTTCGGGCTGATTTTTATAACCCAATTTCTCAGGCTATCGTGAAAGCAACATCGCCACTACTGAAACCAATCCGCAAGATTATTCCCGGTTTCGGCGGTATTGATGTAGCCTCTCTGGTACTGGCCCTAATACTGCAGATAGTGTTGCTCTATGTACTGCTGCTTATTGGCGGCTACTCCATTGCAGCCGTCCCTTTTCCCAGTGTTCTGATCAGCAGTCTGGTTAAGCTGGGTATTGAGTTTCTGAATATTTACATGTTCAGCCTGATCATTATCGCCATTGCTAGCTGGGTTGCCCCTAACAGCTATAACCCCGGACTGATGCTACTCCATCAAATCACAGAACCTCTAACCAGTCGTATCAGAAAAGTAATCCCCCCTCTTGGCGGTCTGGATTTTTCCCTGATGGTACTGGTGATCATTATTATTACCCTGAAGAACTTTCTGGGAGCTCTTGCTTAAGAAATTGAAGCAAGCTTCTCTCCTAACATGGCAGCTGCAATAGCTGCCATGTTATCAATTCAAAACCGGCTTCTTGAACTGATCAAATTACAGCAGAAGCAGGCAGTTTATCCATCCCAACCCACAAGATAAATAGAACCAAAAATCCAAATCACTGTCCAAACCTTGAAGAAACTCTTAGTTCCATAAAGTGGTGCTTATAATGACTACTTAATACAGGCTAAAAACTCAGTAACGTTCATATCCCATTAAATGCTAACAGCCTGATATTTATTAAAAAATCTGCACAATTAATAATGAACCCAACCCACTCCCATCCGATAACATCTACTGGCACTTCACCTCATGCCCCGCCAGACGATAGTAAAAATGCAACATCAAGCGGCTCATGGAAAGGATTTCTGGTAAAAGTTATTAAAACAGCCTTACCCTTGGTTTTGGGTTGTCTGGGTGCAGCTGCTTTTTCTGTAGCAGCCCCTGCCGGCTGGGCTTTCTGGGCGGGAGCATGCATCCTGACTGGTTTGGTTACTACCCTGTATTTAGGCTACAGGGCGCTATCAGAATACAAAATTGATAAGATTCCTACTGCTTCGCAAACACCACCAACACCTTCAGCCCAGAATCTCTTATCTGCAGCCAATAAATCAGGAAAACACCAAGCTTATCAAATATATAAAAATCAGTATCACCCAACGCTGATGTCCATACCTGATAAGACGGGTTTTTACGACAAAGGCCAGCCGCTCTACTCTTTAACCAATTATCATAAAGGGCAGAATCCAATCACCATTGATGGTGTGGGATGGCCAACTGCTGAACATTACTTTCAATGCGCAAAGTTTAAAGTCGGCTCCAGTTCATGGAGTACTATAAAAAATAACCCATCACCTGATCATGCCCGGGTACACGCCGGAAACCATTTCAAACCACATAACCCGGATTGCCTGCATGGAGGTAATGGCCATGCATGGGGAGCTGAAAAAGATAGAGTCATGTGGAAAACATTAACGCATAAAGCAGTAGATGACCTGCAATACCGTACTGAACTGATAGGTACCGGCAACTCTGTTCTTTTTGAAAATTCTCCAGTTGATTACTACTGGGGGATCGGTCAAAACGGCAGTGGACAAAACACGTTAGGTTATATGCATATGGCAATTAGAGACATGATCAGAAGAGGTGAGCTTTAGTGGAATTATTCGTCATACCCTTCAGGTTTAGCCTATAGACAAGGTGTTCAAAAGCTAATTGCTCTGTCGATATTAAAGCTATTACCTCCATCATTTGAAGGAAACTGATAGCAACATGGAGCAGGCCATTGAGCGCACAACTAAACAGCCCTTTTGGCCAGCAATCAAAGCTGTCAAAAAAGATTTTATTAATCTGATTTCACTGACAAGCTCTGCTTTAAGCCTCATGATGATTGCCTTTCCATCAATCAGTGATGAGATATTATTGAGTGAAGCTGAGTCTCCACCCTTTATCCATAACTTCCAACAAACCAGCTTAGATAGTGGCACTGAACTGATAATCAGTGGAGCTAACGAGTCAGACCGTCAGCAAACCCTGATTATCCGTATTGACAACCAAAGCTCCTCAAATTACCACTCCCGGGTCAACGAAGAGTTCACTCTGACGCCAGGCCCATTTGAACTGGTATTGCCTCTCTCTGGACTGAGAACATCTGATGGCAAATCGTTTAAGCAGCCATATTCAAAACTATTTATTTTCGGCGCAGATGTATGGTCTGGTATTAAGCTGAAAAAAATTCTCATCAGTTCAGCCAATAAACTGCCAGAAAAAACACTCGCATTGGATTTTGGTTCCAATACAAGTGCGGCTTTTCCTGGCTTCGAGTCCATAAGCAAAAGCAGTCCTTACATCACGGGAAAAGTGACTGAGCGTTCTCGAGCTTCTGGTGATTCATTAATTCAAGACGGCATTGCAGGCATCAATAACCTACAGATCCCCTGGCCTGATGGACAATGGAAGCTCAGCCTCTGGACACAGGATCAGGGTGAATGGGAATACTTACCACACTTCCTCACACGGCAAATCATTGCCAATGGAATCACTATCGTTGATGAAAAACGAACCAGAGAGCAGTGGATCAACGAAGTATATCTAGCGGGCAACAAAAAAGAAGGCGGTATTGCTGGCGATCCATGGACACTGATTGGTGAGCGTCGAAGTGGCTTCATTAGCAAAAACATCAACGTCTCCGGCGGTATGGTCAATATCACTCTGAAAGGCAACTATGACGCCAAATACCTTTCAGCCCTCGTATTGGAGCCCCTTGATGGCATCTTTGCCCAAGCTACACAGGCAAAACGACGGGAGCGGTTCTTGAGTAAGTGGCCGGTCGCCAGTCCCCCTTACAGCCCTCCTGAATCACTCTCATTACAGGACATCAGTCAACAGGTTAAAGATAACGAGGCATTCTATCTCTCTGCAAGAGATAGCATTCTGAACCTGACGTTTGAAATCGAAAGCCCTGTTGATGATATCGCCCCAGTCATCATTGTTTCACCGCCAAAATCCTCCGATGGAAAGTCCCTCAAGGTGACAACACGCTATGGGCACTGGCGCTATGAAAGACCAACCCCTAATGCAACCTCTCTGATACTGGATGACAGCTATCTCAGAGCGGATATGGAAAGCATTCAGCTATCCAATAAGAGACCAAGACGACTCCATGTGCAGGTAAAGATTCCCTCTGAAGCATTTTCTGGTGATTATTCTGGAAAGATTCAGCTTTTCAGTCGCGGTGAACTCCAGCTATTGGACTACAAAGTCAGAGTACTTCCTATAATACTTCCCAGTCTGAAACCCTCCGTAGGCCTCTATATGGAGCCTGCCCCCTACTACCAATGGTTCAAATCACTGAAAGAACAATCCTCAACGTCTATATCTTGCGACCTCTCATTACTCGCCTCACACGGCTTCAGTACGGTTGCACCAGCATTGATAACGCCCGACAGCGAGGCAACGCGAAAGGCGTTTATTCAACAGCTAAGCGAAGTAAAACGCTTTGGTTTCGATGGACAGGTACTGGCTTACACTCCGCTGAAGCGTCTTTTAAAGCAGAAGAGTGAACTCAGTGCCGGAGCGGACTTAATGCAGCTTCAACAATTACTGAAAAACCAGAGGCTTCCGGAGATTTACTGGTCAATTTTTGATGAGCCAGCCAAAGACGATTTTTCTCAAATAAAGAACACAGCAAACCTACTTAAAGATGGTTCTTTGCAATTTAAAACGGCTGGCCATATGAATCACAAAAACCAGGTTGAGCTTGCAAAAGTAACAGATCTTCTCCTGATCAACCATGGAACAGAGGTTACTGAAGACAATATCAGTCACCTGAAAGAGGGCAGTACTGTCTGGCTATATAACATGCCAAGACCAAGGTTAGCCGCTGGTCTTTACCTGTGGCGGTCTGGTGCTGATGGCTATTTACAATGGCATGGCCGTATGCCTACTGCAGATCCCTTTGATCCCACTGATGGCCGGGAGGGGGATGTTATTTATATATACCCTTCAGCAAACCAATGCCCAAAAGCATTGAATATTCACCGCCGCTTTCTGGATCTGCATGAAGCGACTATTGATCTTCGTTGGTTACAGTGGCTTGAACATGAATCTGAAGAAAATCCAGAAGCAAAAAAATTACTGACAGAAATTCGAGATAAAATTCCTGAGCAATGGGAAAATACAGCTGAAATCAATAATAAAGAATTACTTGAAATAAGAAGAAAATTATTCCACGTAATTTTAAATCAAGCTAATTCTAATCTATATAAGTGATATAAAAAATATCATGTATCTTTTAATCAAGTAGGTAAATTCAATGCTACAAGTTGGTCCATATAGTTTTTCATTCGAATCTACTCTAAAGGAAGAGCCCAAAAATAATTCTGAAGCAAAAAAAAATCCAAGCCTTTACAACAGGCTGAGCCAAATAATCGAGAAATACTCCCTGAAGAAAAAATACTGGATAGAAAAGCAGAGGTAAACTTTTATGATCCACAACGAACCTGTTCACTAGCAAGCATGAGGTCAACAAGCGCCAGTACAATTAGTGAAGAAACAATCATCCCCATAAGAATAGGAAGAAACCCAAGGGAAGAGCCCACCAGTGGATATAGAGTAAAGCCTTTGATGACTCCCCAAGCTCAGAAAGTACTTGATAAACTAAAAGAAGCTCCTGGTCTGCAAGCTGAGCAGCCATTAAAGCCAGAAACGCCATCCACCCGTATTGAGGCATCAATCGCACCAAGAGCGAATATGGCTATCCCACCCACCTCACATCATTCACCCCAAAGTAATGATAGAAATACCGAAACTTCAGAGGTAAAAACATCCTTAGCTGCCCAAACTACTCAGGTGAATGCTAGATCCTGCACTATTTTATGAATTTCTCAGTTTTAAAAAGAGCGCTTCCTATTTTGGTCAGAAAACCTAATCCTAAAACAGGGCCTATTCTGAGGTGATAAAATTTAGAACTACAGCTTCGAACGAACAATGATAAAAACGAAAAATTGATATTTAAATATAAAATGAGCATTAATAAAAATGCCTCAGGAGAAGACTTCCCCTGAGGCATTTCCAAATGCTAATTACTCAATATCAGAGCAGTAATTTACGAATATCCGTCAGCAGTTCACCCAGCATCGTGGTGAAGCGAGCCGCATCCGCACCGTTGATCGCTCTGTGGTCATAAGACAGAGACAGAGGCAGCATCAGCTTAGGATCAAAATCCTTGCCATTCCATACCGGCTTCATGGAAGCCTTAGAAAGGCCAAGAATTGCCACTTCTGGAGCATTTACGATTGGAGTAAATGCAGTACCACCGATAGAGCCAAGGCTGGAGATAGTAAAGCAGCCGCCCTGCATTTCATCAGGTTTCAACTTCTTATCACGAGCCTTGCCGGCCAGTTCGATACACTCTGCAGAGAGTTCCCACAGGCTTTTCTGATCCACATTCTTGATGACCGGAACCAGCAGGCCATCTGGAGTATCTACCGCGACACCAATATTGATGTACTTCTTGTAGATCAACGTTTCACCATCCGGGCTCAGGGAAGTACAGAACTGTGGCAGCTCTTTCAACACATAAGCCACGGCTTTCAGAATAAACGGCAATGGTGTCAGCTTCGTACCACGAGCTTCTGCCAAAGCCTTCTGAGCCTTACGGAACACTTCCAGTTCAGTGATATCACACTCATCAAACTGAGTAACGTGCGGCACGTTCAGCCAGGAACGCTGGAAGTTCTGAGCCGCAACTTTGCGCAGACGGTTCAGGGCAACCTTCTCAACTTCACCCCACTTGCTGAAGTCGATCTCTGGCATGGCAGGAATACCCAGGCCAGAAGAAACACCTTGAGCAGCTTTTGGCTTCTCATTGAGGCGCGTCTTAACGTACTTCTGAACGTCTTCTTTCAGTATCCGACGGCGTGGTCCCGTACCCGAAACATCAGCGAGATCAACGCCAAACTCACGAGCCAGCTTACGAACTGCTGGACCTGCATGATATTTGCGGTTAACACGTTCAAGCTCAACCGGATTTGCTTCAGCTCGTGGCGGCGGCGCTGACGGGGCACGAGAAGGTACTTCTGCTTTCTGAGGAGCCGGCACTGGTGCCGCTGCAGCAGGTGCAGGTTGACTGACAACAGGTGCTACAGCACCACCAGACACTTCAATATCCAGGATCAGATCACCCTGACTGAGGGTATCACCTTCTTTGACCGTAATGGCTTTAACAACACCGGTGAACGGTGAAGGTACTTCCATGGTGGCCTTATCAGACTCCAGCACAATCAGTGAAGCTTCTTCTTCAATCTGGTCGCCAACACTGACACACACTTCGATCACCGGAACATTCTCTGCTCCGATATCCGGTACCATCACTTTCTCAATGCGAGACCCAGCTTGTGGTGCTGGTGCAGCCGCAGTAACAGCAGCAGGTGCTGATACAGGTGCCGGTACTTCAGCGACAGCGACAGCACCACCACCATTAGCTTCAACGTCAATCACGAGATCACCCTGGTTCAGGGCATCACCTTCTTTAACGTGAATGGCTTTCACTACACCTTCCACCGGGGAAGGCACTTCCATGGTCGCTTTATCAGACTCCAGAACAATCAACGAGTCTTCCAGGGCAACGGTATCACCCACTTTCACGCAAACCTCAATAACCGGCACATTCTCGGCACCGATATCAGGCACACGTACAGACTCAATATGGGTCCCCCCAGCTGGAGCAGCTTCTGCAGCAGGCGCGGGCGCTGCTGGTTGCACAGCAGCTTCAGCCTGAGGTGCAGCAGCAGGCTTATCGCCAGCTGCGGCCATCTTGACCATCGGAGCACCTTCGGCAACATTATCACCGATATTTAGAAGTACTTCAGTCACAACACCATCACGTGGTGCAGGAACCTCCATGGTCGCTTTATCAGACTCCAGAACAATCAGGGAGTCTTCAGCCGATACCGTATCACCAGGCTTGATGCAGATTTCGATGACTTCTGCTTCACCACTGCCGATATCTGGAACCTTGATGATTTCGTCACTCATTCCTCATACCTTCTCTAAAGTTCCAGATTCAGCAATACAGAGGGTTAGCTCTGGTTGGATCAATATCAAACTTCTTGATGGCCTGACTGACGACAGAAGCCTCCAGCTCTCCATCACGAACCAGTGCGTACAGGGCAGCAACGACGATGAAGTAACGATCAACTTCAAAGAAGCGACGTAGCTGCTCACGGGTGTCAGAGCGACCAAAACCGTCAGTACCCAGGGCAACAAAGGTTCCAGAAACAAACTCGCGAATCTGGTTAGCGTACAGACTCATGTAGTCAGAAGCAGCAATAACCGGACCCTTGCGACCTGCCAGCTGTTTCTCAACCCAGCTTACTCTGGCTTCAGCTTCAGGGTTCAGCATGTTAAAGCGCTTGGCATCCTGACCATCTCGAGCCAGTTCGTTAAAGCTGGTTGCACTCCAGATATCCGACTCTACATTGAACTCGTCACGCAGAATGCCCGCTGCAGCACGAACCTCTTCAAGGATAGTACCACATCCCATTAACTGAACCTTGAGCCCCTGATTACGGGAATTTTCTTCAAGGTTATATAGACCCTTGATAATACCCTCGATAACTTCAGGACCTTCTGGCAGCGCAGGCTGACGATAGTTCTCATTCATGGCGGTGATGTAGTACCAGACGTTCTCACCGTCACCGTACATACGCTGCAGACCATTCTGAATGACCACAGCCATTTCATAGCCGTAAGTTGGATCATAACTGATACAGTTTGGCACAGTAGACGCCAGAATATGGCTATGACCATCCTGATGCTGCAAACCTTCACCGTTCAGGGTCGTACGACCAGCGGTAGCACCAATCAGGAATCCTCGAGCCTGAATATCGCCTGCAGCCCATGCCAGGTCACCAGTACGCTGGAAGCCGAACATGGAGTAGAAAGCATAGAACGGAATCATAGGTACGTTGTTGTTGCTGTATGAGGTTGCAGCAGCAATCCACGCAGCATGAGCACCGGCTTCATTAATACCTGCTTCCAGAATCTGGCCCTGCTTGGATTCCTTGTAGAACATGACCTGATCGGAGTCTACCGGCTCATAGTTCTGGCCTTCTGCAGAGTAAATACCCAACTGACGGAACATACCTTCCATACCAAAAGTACGTGCTTCATCAGGAATGATCGGTACGATGTGCTTGCCAAGGCTCTTGTCTTTCGCAAGAGCACCCAGAATGCGGACATAAGCCATGGTAGTGGAGATTTCACGCTCACCACTGCCTTTAGTCACCGCTTCAAAAGCACTCAGTGCCGGAATTTCCAGCTTAATGTCGGTTTCACGACGACGCTGAGGAATAAAACCGCCCAGCTTCTCACGGCGCTTGCGCATGTACTTCATTTCAGGGCTGTCAGCGTCTGGCTTGAAGTAAGGCAGTGTTTCAATATCTTCGTCTTTGATGGGCAGATCGAAACGGTCACGGAAATGTTTCAGGTCATCAATAGGCAGCTTCTTAACGTTATGGCTAACGTTGGCCGCTTCACCGGTGGCACCGGTACCGTATCCTTTAACCGTCTTGGCAAGAATGACGGTAGGCTGGCCGTTATGGTTAACCGCTTCATGATAGGCAGCAAAGACTTTATAAGGGTCATGACCACCACGGTTCAGACGCCAGATATCATCATCGGACAGGTTTTCAACGAGCTTCAGAGCTTCAGGGTCACGACCAAAGAAGTGTTCGCGGGTCCAACCACCACCTTTCGCTTTACAGTTCTGGTAATCACCATCAACGGCTTTATCCATCACCTCCTGCAGCTTGCCATGCTTATCCTGAGCCAGCAGAGGGTCCCAGTGGCGGCCCCAGACAACCTTGATAACGTTCCAGCCAGCGCCACGGAAGACGCCTTCCAGCTCCTGAATAATCTTACCGTTACCACGCACCGGACCATCCAGGCGCTGCAGGTTACAGTTAACCACGAAGACCAGGTTATCCAGTTTTTCACGTCCGGCCAGCGAGATAGCACCCAGAGATTCTGGCTCATCCATTTCGCCATCACCCAGGAATGCCCAGACCTTACGGTTCTGGTCTGGAGACATACCGCGGTTAATCAGGTACTTCATAAAGTGAGCCTGATAGATCGCCTGCAGAGGACCAAGCCCCATGGAAACTGTTGGAAACTGCCAGAAGTCAGGCATCAGCTTGGGGTGAGGGTAGGAAGAAAGACCATTGCCATCCACCTCCTGACGGAAGTTATCCAGCTGGTTTTCGTTCAGACGACCTTCCAGAAAAGCACGGGAATAAATGCCAGGCGCCACGTGTCCCTGATAGTAAACGAGGTCACCTTCACGATCGCTTTCATGACCGTGGAAAAAGTAGTTATAGCCGATGTCATACAAAGTAGCACTGGAAGCGAAGGAGGAGATATGGCCACCCAGACTGCTGTCTTTCTTGTTGGCACGCATAACCATAGCCAGCGCGTTCCAGCGAACCAGAGAACGTATGCGACGTTCCATGAACAGGTCGCCTGGCATCCGGGCTTCTTTTTCCGGTGGAATCGTGTTGCGATACGGCGTGGTAATCGCATAAGGCAGCTGAGTACCCTGGGCACGAGCGTGCTGTGAAAGACGGGTCAGCAGAAAATGCGCACGGTCCTCTCCTTCCTGTTCCAGTACGGAATCCAGTGCTTCCAGCCATTCCCGGGTTTCTATAGGGTCGATATCATGCATACAAATCGGCTCCGAGATCGATAGAGCTGGGGATCTGACTGAGAATAGACTGCCATGATTGCAAGGCAATATATTCTAAGCCAAACTCCCAGGTCAGGCGCAGATGAAACAAAGCCCGGGCAGGAATACGATTCCTTCCCGGTACCTGGATCAGAGTTTCCGGACTAAATGGTCGGAATGGATTGAACAGACTCCACACAGAAAGTAATGTCCACGCCTCTTGCCAGCTTCAACAGATGAGTCTTTTACCCAATTATTCTGTTCAGCAAGAGCGATGCTGCCAACCCTTACACCTGTTTGACGTATCAGACTGCCATACCAAATTTAATGTTCGCTTATGTTATTGGTTGATCACCTGAAACACTAAGCGTAACGCACAAATTTCGTCTAACAGTCCAAGCTTAAAAAAAAATTGATATTAATCAAATGTAATATAACTACAAGATAAGCAATTCCCGCAATGAGTACCAGTACTTACGTGTAGTTTTTTTACAAATAGTATTGATTTTTCAGGAGAAACTTCTCGTGTTGAGCAACAAAGCGAAACAACCCAGCACACAAGCTGTCAAGCGGACAGTCTAGCGGCCTAAAAATGTGCTGCAATCCTTCCCAGTAGTCAGAAAAATTGATTTCGATCAAGAACTGGCAATTCGCAGCCGAAAGCCTCTGACAAAAATTAATATCAGACTTTTTCGCTTAGAGTGTCATTATCACGATGCCGCTTCCAGCGCCGATGGCTCCAAAGAAAAGTCTCTGGTTGTTCATAGATCGCTTCTTCCGCGGCTCTGACATAAGCATCAATAATCTGATGATTATTTTTATCGCGAGTATTCTCGTAAGGAGGCACAGCCAGCTCTTTGAACTCAAGCTCATAATAACCACGCTTCAAACGTCGACACTGGGCGAAAAAGACGGGATACTGGGTTAGATAAGCAATTTTTTCCGCTCCCAGATAAAAAGGCGCTTCTTTATTGAGATAAGAGACCCAGTAACCGCGCTCTCCTTCTACCGGAGTCTGATCCGCCAGCATAACGAAAAGCCGAAAACCATTTTTGCGCTTGAGAATGTCCCGCCCAGCCTGCTTCATTGGAATGGGACGGGAATTAAAGCGGCTACGAATCTCATGGATAAACTGATCCCATCCTTTGTGGTGCAAAGGCTTGTAAACCGGGTCAATAGGCACTCCAAGGTGTTGTGAAACGGCATGGAGCATCCATTCCCAATTTCCCTGGTGGATGGTTAGAACGATGACAGGGTTTCTCTCTCTTTCAGTTTCACGTATGAGTTTATCTCCGCCAATAACTGCACACCTGTTTTTAAAGTCTACAGCACTCATTGCTCTAGCCTTGATTATTTCGACCGAGAGATCTGCCAAATATTGATAAAACGCCCTTGTCAAAAATAACACTTCCTTTTCATTTTTTCCTGGGAATGCCTGGCGGATATTATTTCGAACAACGTCTTTTCGATATCTGAAAATATAGAGTAATGCAGCACTCACCATAGAGGACATTAAGTAAAGAAGAAAAAATGGGAGCACCGACAATAATCTCAAAAATCCGATTAACACAGCAAAATCTCAAGTTATACTCAAAAATACCAGAACTTAATTAAAGATTATTTAGATAAAAAGTCGAAAAATTATGCAAAATTTATTTAAAACTAAAATTTAGCAAAGATATCTACACAATATGTTTTTACCATTTAAAAAAGTCATTCAGACATGTCAAACACCATACATGCTTCAACTCAGACACCACAAGTAAACTATTGCGCACCACAAAATGAGACTGAACAAAATGCAAAAATCAAAACCCGTGATAAAGTGCTTTCATTGCTAACTGATGAGTTAGGGGAGTATGCAACACGATCTAACCAAAAAAGTATATTAGAGTGGGTTATCTCAGAACTAAATACAAAACAGCAGGGTGCAGAACCTAAGCTGAGGCTAGTTGAGGATACTAGCCAGACAGAGCCCAAAGTTCAGGCAACTCAAAAAACGGAACTTATTGAATTTCCTGATGAATTTCCAGACCATTCAGATGCATCACTAAAAGAGTGTTTAAAAACAAACAGACAACGTATTGCAACTTATCTGGTAAATGAAAATACATTTCAAAATTTTCTTAGTGCATGTAAAGCCAGAGAAATATTCCCCGACGGAATAGAGGCAGAGTTTTGTGAACAAACCCTTGAAGGTAAAGCATTTGAACTTGTTGACCTTATGGTCACACGCTGTGTGTCAAAGTATTTCGATACTGGCGCAGCTGTGTTTTGGTTGCAACAGCAAGATATTTTCAAAAAATAAGAAAATCTAAAGACTTCATTGCCCATAAATATTGAGTTCCCATAAAATAGCTCCAGCAACCAGAAGAGAGCGGGTTTATGGAGTCACTCAAGGCGCAATTCAGTCAACAATTAACTGCCTCCGGGTTACCTGAAACGATCCCTGAAGAGATCCAAAACGTTGTCAGTGCTCACTGGCAGCAGTTTATTGATAACAACCCGTCATTTACTCTTCCTGACAGCCTTTATTCTGACAAGAACGATCAACTAAGCCCTGAGGTTATGGATGAGCTGATCCATTGCTGGGCAGGCAGTGACTTTGCTGCACAGCAGTGCATTCGCTACCCTGAGTGGCTTGCCAGTCTTCTGGAAAACCATGACAAACTCCCTGAGTTCGCCCAAACCCACCCTGGACGTTTACAGAAGGCACTTGATGTTGTCGAAAATGAGCAGGATCTGATCAAGGCTCTCCGGCTTTACCGTAACCGGGAAATGCTCCGAATTATCTGGCTCGATCTGAATCGTCGGGTCAGCATGCAGGAAACTACAGCGGAGATGTCTGCCCTGGCTGATGCCTGCATAGATAGCGCGCTCAACTGGCTTTACCAGGACTGCTGCCAGACCATGGGAACACCCTATGGCACCAATATACCGGGCGAAGAACCGGTTCCCCAGAAAATGGTCGTGCTGGGTATGGGCAAACTCGGCGCCAAAGACCTGAACCTCTCTTCAGACATCGACCTGATGTTCACCTATCCCTGCCAGGGGGAAACCCGTGGCTGCAAGAAGGTCATTACTAACCAGGAATTTTTTATTCGTCTTGGCCAACGCCTGATCAAGGTTCTCGACTGCCAAAGTGCCGATGGTTTTGTGTTCCGGGTTGATATGCGACTGAGACCTTATGGCTCCAGCGGAGCCCTGGCCATGAGTTTTGCCGCAATGGAACAGTATTACCAAGACCAGGGGCGGGACTGGGAACGTTACGCCATGCTCAAGGCCAGGGTGGTTGCCGGCAATATCCTTGCGGGCCAGCTACTGCTCAGCCAGCTGCGCCCTTTTGTTTATCGCCGCTATATTGATTTTGGTTCCATCAGCGCCCTGCGTGAAATGAAGCAGCTGATCCGGAGGGAAGTAAAACGAAAAGGCATGGAGAGTAACATCAAGCTTGGGCCAGGCGGTATTCGCGAGATTGAGTTCATCATTCAGTCTTTCCAGTTAATCCACGGGGGACGCGACCGCAGCCTACAGGAAAGAAACCTGCTGAGTGTGCTTTCAACTCTGCTGAGCAAACACTATTTTTCTACTGATGAAGCCAGTGAGTTGAAAGCAGCTTACATCTTCCTTCGTAACCTTGAACATGCCATTCAGGCCATTGCTGATCGACAGACTCAGGATCTACCGAAAAACTCGGAGGCTCAGGCACGAGTAGCCTTCAGTATGGGACAAAAAGACTGGTCCGAATTGCTCAACACACTAGAGGAACATCGTCGGCATGTCACTACCCACTTCGACGCGGTTATTGCCGACCCTGAAACTACAAATACCAAAGAGTCTCATAGCGACCAATGGGAAGCCCTCTGGCTTGACCAGCTCAGCGAGGAAGAAGAACAGCAACTGATGGCACAGGAGGGCTTCAAGGATATTGAAGCCTCCCGGAAACGACTCATCTCCCTGAGAGATGGGAAGGCCATCACTCGAGTACGCCGGCAGAGCCGTGACCGGCTGGATAAGTTTATCCCCTTGCTCCTGAGAGTTGCCGCACAGTCCTCAGAGCCTGATACCTTTTTGTTGCGTATTCTGCCACTGATCGAAGCAGTCCTGCGCCGAACCGCTTATCTGGTCTTGTTGATCGAGAACCCGGCTGCTTTGGAACATCTTGGTAAGTTGTGCATTGCCAGCCCATGGATTGCTGAACAGATTGCTCGTTTTCCAGCGCTTCTGGATGAATTCCTTAACCTTGGAGACCTCTATAACCCACCTGAAAAAGAGGCTCTGGCCAATGAGTTGCGACAGCAACTCGCCCATATTCCTGAAGATGACCTTGAAAGCCAGATGGAAGTGCTCCGCCACTTCAAAATGGCTCACGTTCTGCGGGTAACGGCGGCTCAGGTTTCCGGCACGCTTCCCCTAATGAAAGAAAGCGACTACCTAACTTGGATTGCAGAGGTGATTCTTGACACCGTCCTGGCCATCGCATGGCGAAACCTGACCGAAAAACATGGAATGCCTCAGGATGCTGATGGTCATCTATGCGATCCCGGTTTTATTATCGTCGGCTATGGCAAGCTTGGTGGCATTGAGCTTGGCCCAGGCTCCGATCTTGACCTGGTGTTCATTCATAGCGGTGGTACCAATAAAGAGACCAATGGCCCAAGGGCCATTGACAGCACGACGTTCTACACCCGCCTGGGGCAGAGAATCATCCATATTCTGACGACACAAACACCATCCGGTATTCTGTACGATGCAGACATGAGACTGCGCCCATCCGGCTCAAAAGGATTACTGGTAAACTCCTTTTCCTATTTCGAGAAGTACCAGAAAGAAGAAGCCTGGACTTGGGAACATCAGGCTCTGGTAAGAGCCAGGGTTATCGCTGGTGATCAGGCGCTTGCCAGTATGTTTGATGATCTGAGATCAGAAATTCTCAGCCAGAAACGAGACGTTGAAAAGCTGCGTGATGATGTTGTGGACATGCGTCAGAAAATGAGAGAACACCTCGGCACCAAGCCAACCCCCTCTTCAGTAAAGAATGGCGAAGCGTTCCACTTAAAACATGACCCGGGTGGCATCGTTGATATTGAGTTCCTGATGCAGTTTGCTGTTCTCAGGTACTCATCTCAGCACCCGTCACTGTTGAAATGGACCGATAACGTCAGGATATCCGAAGAGCTTGAAACCGTAGGTTTGTTGACTCATGAGAATGCTCATCAACTCAGGGAAGCCTACAAAACATTCCGACTCAGCATCCATCAAAAAGCGCTGCAGAATGAAGACCCGATAGCCGGCGAAGCTATTGCAGAGAGTTTGCGTCAGAATGTTATTGGTGTCTGGCGGGGATGCATGGACGTTTAATAAGAAAGCTGATGGTATGAAGGCGTTAGGCTTGTTGACATATCCCAGCTAAACTCAGCTTTGGCATTAAGCGCGATTTATGATCCAATAGCGTCTTGTCAGAACTCTGTTACAAACGGATGCTGACTGATGTCACCCGAGGGTATTATCACCATGTTCTTCGGGGTAACGATGATAGATGACAGCCTCCTGAATCAAACACCTCATCTCATGCCACACCCTGGCAAGGGATATTGATTCATAAAATCAGGCCCATTTGAACATGACATAGCTTTCAGTGATGACGGCTGAAGGCAACCACAGGGTCTTGGGTGGTGTCCACGAATAAGAGACGGAACACCATCCCCAAAAGAACAAACCATAAAACAATTTAAAGCTGGAGTTTCCCGATGTCTTTCGCCGATCGTGATGGCGTAATCTGGTTAGATGGAGAACTGATTCCCTGGCGCGAAGCCAAAACCCATGTACTGACCCACACATTGCACTACGGCATGGGGGTTTTTGAAGGAGTCAGAGCCTATAGCACTCCGAAGGGGCCTGCCATTTTCCGCCTGAAGGAACACACTGACCGCCTGTTTCGCAGTGCCCATATCCTGAGAATGGAAATCCCCTACAGTAAGGAAGAACTGAACGAAGCCCAAAAACTTGTCGTTCGCGAGAATGGCCTTGATGAAGCTTACCTGCGCCCCATGTGTTTCCTGGGTTCCGAAGGTATGGGATTAAGAGCGGAAGGTCTTCAGGTACATACCATGGTCGCCGCCTGGAACTGGCCCTCTTACATGTCACCAGAAGCTCTGGAACAAGGCATAAAGATTCGTACCTCTTCTTATACACGACATCATGTAAATATCACCATGTGCAAAGCCAAAGCCAATGGTAATTACATGAACTCCATGCTGGCCCTGCGGGAAGCTTTGGACAGTGGCTGTGAAGAAGCGCTGCTACTGGATAATGAAGGCTATGTCGCAGAAGGCAGTGGTGAGAATATCTTTATAGTCAAAGGTGGTGTTCTCTACACACCTGAGCTGACTTCCTGCCTGGAAGGTATTACCCGGGATACCATCATTCAGTTTGCCCGGGAGCTTGGACTGGAAGTTCGGGAGAAACGTATTACCCGTGATGAAGTTTATATCGCTGAAGAAGCATTCTTTACGGGAACCGCCGCGGAAGTAATGCCTATCTGTGAACACGATGGACGCAAGATCGGTTCTGGAAAACGTGGACCCATCACTGAAAAGCTACAGTCCATGTACTTTGATCAGGTGCGAGGTAAACGCCAGGAAAACCCTGAGTGGTTAAACATCTGCTGATTTAAAAGACACTGGCTAACTGTTTCAACAAGCACCTTGCAGTTAGCCAGATACTTTTGAGCATCCTTTACTGGCCGATAATTCGAAGCGACTTTACGTCAATTTCAACGCCAGACCTCCGGTCAACATCCACCTCACCCATAATTTCTACTTTAGTTTTGGCATCAACAGGCTGAGCTGGAAAATCTTTATCATCAATATCCGCCAGAATTTCACCGGTTCCATCACTGAACATATAGGTTTCATGCTTTACTTTTCTGACAAGTTTACCTTTCAGAACCACTCTCATATCATCCTGAGGCTGCTTTAAAATAGCAGACACTGTTGTACTTCCGACATTAGAACCCGGTCCTGTATACGCAGCCTCAACCATAAGTACAGATGTCGCAAACAAGGCAACAGCAAACCATTGAGCCGCTTTCAGCTTCATAAAAACATTGTGAGCTTGCATGACAAATAAACCCTGACATTGACTTATATCTCGAACACAAGAATAGGAGAAATAAGTTATCCCGCCAGAAGTTTCTAAAAGATCAACGTCGTCTTACTCTTTCACTCCGTTCTTCTTCATAGAGCGTTTTTTCATCTTTCAGATTGACGGCTGTTTTACACTACCCATAGCAATAAAGTAGAAACCCCTCATTGATGTTTGTGTCCAACATCCCCACTATACGGCTACTGCGAATAAAAAATCCGATACAGCAGTCAACATAATTAGCACTGGAGTCTTAAATGAGCGCTATCCATGAACTGCAGCCTCACGCGCTATGGCAGCACTTTTCGGCCATATGTGATATTCCTCATCCTTCCTTTCATGAAGAACAGATTCGTGAGCACCTGATTGGTTTCGCCAAAGAGCATGACCTGGAGTGGCAGTCCGATGCGGTAGGCAACGTCATCATTCGAAAGCATGCGACTCCTGGCATGGAAAACCGCGTTGGCGTTATCTTTCAGGGACACATGGATATGGTGCCTCAGAAAAACAACGACACCGTTCATGATTTTCCGACAGACCCCATTAAAGCCTATATTGATGGAGACTGGGTCACTGCTGAAGGAACGACCCTGGGTGCTGACAATGGTATTGGCATGGCAGCAGCCCTTGCTGTGCTGGCAGCCAAAGACCTGCATCACGGTCCTATTGAAGCACTGTTTACCGCCACCGAAGAGACCGGAATGATTGGTGCCCAAGGGCTTCAGCCAGGTGTTTTAGATGGAAAAATCCTTCTGAATCTGGATACTGAAGACGAAGGTGAACTCTACATTGGCTGCGCAGGTGGTACCCGTATTGAAGTAAACGGAGAGTACGCCACAGAAACACCTGTGGACAACTTTGTCTTTAAAACTCTGGCTATTTCAGGACTCAAAGGCGGTCATTCCGGATGCGATATTCATCTGGGCAGAGGCAATGCAATCAAGCTGCTGATTAGAGCCCTGCACCGACTGGAAGCAGAGGGCGTTCGTATCGCCAGCCTGACCGGTGGTTCCCTGGCCAATGCCATCCCCCGCGAAGCTTCTGCTGTGATTGCCATACCTGAGGCATCACAGATCGCTTGTGACAACATTATTGACCAGTGCAGCAATGAGCTGACTGCAGAATTGTCTGTTGTGGAACCAAACCTGACACTGACTCTGAGTAATGCAGCGCCTGCTGCTGAGCTGATGTCACTTCAAGATCAGAGCAAGTGGGTAGCCGCGGTGAATGCCTGTCCAAATGGCGCTCAGAGAATGAGTGACTCCATTGAAGGCGTGGTAGAAACCTCTTTGAACATGGGTGTTCTGACCATCAATGAAGGTAAGGTCAAAGCCCATATCCTGCCAAGAAGTCTGGTAGGCAGCTGTAATGATGCCCTGAGTGATGCGGTAGCTGGCCTGTTCAGAATGCTGGATGCTGAAGTCATCTTCTCCGACAGTTACCCGGGCTGGAAGCCAGACCCAGACTCCCAGATTTTGGCCATTATGAAACGGGTTTATGCTGAGCTGTATGCTCAGGCACCTGGCGTAAAAGTGGTTCATGCCGGTCTGGAGTGTGGTCTGCTGGGCAGCAAGTACCCAGAGTGGGATATGATCTCCTTTGGCCCAACCATTCGCTTCCCACATTCTCCGGATGAGAAGGTACACATCCAGAGTGTTGCCAAATTCTGGGATTTACTGGTTGCTACCCTGAAGGCAATTCCTGAAGCTTAACTACTTAAAATTCAAAAGATCCAAATTTAAAGGATTTTGAGTTGCTACGCGGTGGCAAGTGAACGAAGTCCCAGGAGCTTAGATAAACTAGATGACTGAGCTGGGCTGGCGCTCCAGTGAGCGAATGCAGCCAACAAAGTAGCAACGTCAAAGGCGACGAGTATAAGGCTTCACCCTGGTTCCAGAGGGTGAAGCCTTTCGCGGTAATACACTAAAACCGTCTCTTACTTTTTACATATTCCAAACACCGCTTATAATTCCTCCCCATTCAACATAAGGAATTCCTGACGGGATGAAATATCTGATCGTCGGTCCCTCATGGGTGGGGGACATGGTAATGGCACAACCGCTATTTATTGCCATAAAACAACAACACCCAGATGCTATTATTGATGTACTTGCTCCAGCCTGGAGTCTACCCATCATAGAGCGCATGCCAGAGGTTCGCAGGGGCATTGATATGCCGCTTGGGCACGGCAAACTTGGACTGAAAGCCCGCTACCAGCTCGGCAAGAGCCTGAGAGAGGAAGGCTATACCCATTCCATTGCGCTACCCAACTCGTTCAAATCGGCCCTGGTTCCATTCTGGGCTGGCATCAAACACCGCATTGGCTGGCGTGGAGAGATGCGCTACGGCCTGCTCAATGACATTCGCAAGCTTGATAAAAGCAAATACCCTCTAATGGTGGAGCGATTTGTCGCCTTGGCCTACCCGGAAGGAAGCACACTGCCAGAGCCTTTGCCAATCCCGGCACTTCAGGTCAACGACAATACGGTTAATAACGTACTCCGCCACTATAACATGCACACAGATATGCCTATTCTGGCACTCTGTCCCGGCGCAGAGTTCGGCCCATCCAAACAATGGCCTTCAGGTTATTATGCAGAAGTTGCCCGCTCCCTCTCTGAACAAGGCTGGCAGGTGTGGCTGTTTGGTTCGGCCAAAGATAAGGCGGTAACAACGGAAATTAAGAATTGCCTGCCTGACTCTTTACAACATCACTGCCATAACATGGCGGGTGAAACCTCTCTTGCGGATGCAATTGATCTACTTTCTTACGCCAATGCGGTCGTCAGCAATGACTCTGGGCTGATGCATATAGCTGCAGCATTAAATCGTCCACTGGTTGCTGTCTACGGGTCAACCACCGCTGACCATACGCCGCCCATGAACAAAAACAGTGAAACGCTGTCAATGAAACTGGATTGCAGTCCATGCTTTCAGCGGGAGTGCCCTCTTGGACACATGAACTGTATGAAGCAACTGTCTCCAGAAATGGTTCTGGCAGCCATTGCTCACCTGACTGCCCATCATAAAGAGCACACTAAAAAGCATCCTGAAATGAAGCTGGTAGAAAAAGGGAGTGACTCTCATTGACTCAACCAAAGCATGTATTGGTGGTAAAAACATCCTCCATGGGGGATGTTATCCACACCCTGCCAGCACTGACCGATGCAACCGCTACGATTCCGAGTATTCGTTTCGACTGGGTAGTGGAAGAGAGCTTTTCTGAGATTCCAGGCTGGCACCCCGCTGTCGATCAAGTCATTCCGGTAGCTGTTCGGCGCTGGCGCAAGTCCTTGATTCAGACTTGGAGATCCGGCGAGTGGCAGCAATTTAAAAAGCGCATTGGTGCCAGTAATTACGATGCAGTTATTGATGCACAAGGGTTGTTAAAAAGCGCTTTTCTGACAGGAAAGGCTAACGGTCCTCGATTTGGTCTGGATAAGCACTCTGCCCGTGAACCGATTGCCAGCCGCTTTTATCAATTTCCTCAGCCGGTTGCCTTGGAGCAGCATGCCGTTGAGCGAGTCCGCCAACTCTTTGCCAATTCCCTAGCCTACGTTCTACCTAAAACACCGGGACAATTCCTGCTCAACAAAGACAAGTTTCCCAAAAATCTAGTGAATAAGAAGCCTTATGTGGTTTTTATCCATGGCACCACCTGGCCAACCAAGCACTGGCCAGAAAACTACTGGTGCGAACTGGCACAACACGTTAATCAGGCAGGCTTTCATGTTGTACTGCCCTGGGGTAATAACAACGAGAAGGCAAGAGCGGAGCGCATTGCCAGTGCAAGTAGTCAGGCTATAGTGCTACCCAAACTATCGCTGGCTGAAGTTGCAGGAGTAATCTGCGAGGCTCAGGCTGCCGTCGCTGTTGATACCGGCCTCGGACATTTAACCGCTGCACTGGAAATTCCAGCCGTCTCGCTCTATGGCCCCACCAGCCCCGTCAAGGTGGGAGCATATGGAACTGGCCAGAAACACCTGACGCTCGAGCAATGTCCAACCGGTGATTTTCCGGTAACAGACCCCGAGATTTTTGCCCCTATGACGCCCACTTTCGTTTGGCAGGCTCTGGAACCAAAAATAACGCAGCTGCAGGCAGTTCACAACAATGAAGCTGTTCAATAGAAGTTTCCGCTTTCAGTCTGCAGATGGCCACAGTTGCGCCATGGCTAGAAAATGCCTAAAGTTGCCGATTTTTCACCAATCTAATTCTCAACCCCTGTTATGAGCATGGTTCGCTAACCATGCACAATTAGGGAGGGGGTTGAAAAATAATTGGTATTACCTCTCGGGATGATAAATGACCAAGCTGGAACAACTGAACGCCATTTTGGCCGATCTTCTCAAGCTGGATGTCAGCGAGTTCAATGAAAATACTGAGCTGCTGGGCGCCCTGCCAGAGTTCGACTCGATGGCAGTGGTAGGACTGATTACCGCAATGGAGGAAACGTTTGGTATTGCTGTGAATGATGATGATCTGGATGCAGAATTATTCGAAACCGTTGGCTCAGTTCTTTCGTACATAGGGTCTGCTAAAGCAGAAGCCTGACTGCCTTAGTCATTTTTGCCAGGCCAGAATATTCTGGCTTGGCTTTCTTCTGTTTAAATGAGTAACTCCACTACTTCGGGATGCCCAAGAAACTTCTGCGGACTTGCTGTTGCGCCATAGGCTCCTGACTGCAAAACCACAATAAAGTCCCCTACCTCAGCTTTTGGCAATGCCAGTTTTGCCCCAACAATATCTAGAGGGGTGCAGAGCGGCCCAACCACCTCAACAACCTCCCTTTCTTCATGTTCGAGGCAGTGAGCTAGAACAACCGGGTAGTTTTTACGAATGACCTGACCAAAATTACCTGAGTTTGACAAGTGGTGATGCAGTCCCCCGTTGGTCATCAGGTACATCTGCCCACGGGATTCCTTTTTATCCGTCACCTGACAAATATAATAACCCGCCTCACCTACCAGCCAGCGCCCAAGCTCCATCACAATCTCTGATGACTTGAGAGACTCTGGTCGATGATCCAGAAGATATTGCAGGTTTTCTGCAATACCATCGATCCCCAGCGTCTGTTCTCCGGGGAAATAGGGAATTCCCAAGCCTCCACCGATATTTATATGCTTTACCGGGGCAGAAACCTGATCAGCCAGCCTTGCGGCCAGCTCAAAGGTTTGCTGATGGCACTCAATCAGAGACTCTGCCTTGAGATTTTGCGATCCAGAGAAAATATGAAACCCTTGAAAGTCCAGTTTATCCAAATCAAGTTCCGACAAAATAGACGGTATTTGTTCAGCATCTATACCAAACTGTTTGGGACCACCAGCCATTTTCATCCCGGAGGTCTTTAATTCAAAGTCAGGGTTCACACGAAATGCTATGCGGGGGCGAATCCCCATTTCCTGATGACAAAGGTACAGCCTTTGTAGCTCAAGGGGAGACTCAATATTGATGGTAATACCCGCAGCAACGGCGGCTCTAAGCTCATGCTCGCCCTTTGCCGGCCCAGCAAAACTGATATTGACAGCATCCATACCCGCACCCAGAGCAACCAGCATTTCTCGGTGGGAAGCAACATCCAGTCCATCAACACACTGCGCCACATGACCCACGACTGCAGGCATTGGATTGGCTTTTATCGCGTAATGAAGCTTCAACTCTGCTGGCATCTGCTGTCGGAACTGAGCAACTCTTTGTGTCAGAGCCTGCCGGTCGTAGATGTAACAAGGCGAAGAGCCTGCAATATTAACCAGTTCAGAAGCGGTATGCCCGGCAATCAGCAATTGATTGTTTCTGGACTGGAGGGCCTCCAGCCGATGATGTCCTTTACTCATATTCTCTTTCACAGGGCCTTTCACAAGACAGCTGCCTCCTGACACGCATCCTGAAAAAGCCTCCTGTATTCTTCCAGTAATGGCTTGCGATCAATTTTGCCATTAGGATTTCTGGAAAGAGCTGGTTGCTGAATAACGCGCATAGGCACCATATAGGCAGGCAGGCATTGCTGACAATGGCGGACCAGTGATGGTTCATCAATCTCACTGCTGTCACTGCTCACTACCACCAGTACAATGGCCTGCCCCAATCGAGAGTGAGGGACACCAATAGCAGCCACTTCTGCAACCAGCCCGGATGAGTAGACCACCTCTTCCACTTCCGTGGGGCTGACACGATAACCTGATGTTTTGATCATATCGTCGCGACGACCCACAAAATAAAGATAACCTTCGTCATCTTTGCGCACGATATCACCCGACCAAACAGCCAGCTCCTTATTGGGAATTTCTGGGATAGCGCAGGGGGCAGGCCTAAAGCGTTCAGCGGTCCGCTCGGAATCATTCCAGTATCCCATGCTGACCAAAGCTCCTCGATGAACAAGCTCACCGGGCTCATGGGGCCCACAGATTTCACCCAGTTCATTAATTACCATAACATCAGCATTGGGAATGGCTTTCCCCATAGACCCGGCTCTCAAGTCGACCTGTTCGGGAGGAAGAAAGCAGGAACGGAATGCCTCGGTTAAACCATACATCAGATACGGCTTGGCATAACGAAAACGCTTTCGTAGCACAGCCAGCGTAGCTGTTGGCATTGCTCCACCGGTATTAGTGAAGTAACGCAGACTGTCACCAGCCCCTTCTGGCCAGGGCAGATCAGCAATCTGAACCCAGAGTGGAGGAACCAGGCCAAGCCCGGTGATCTGCTGCTTCTCGACCGTTTTAATGACATCCCTTGGCAGCAGGTATTCCAGCAGATAACAACTGGCCCCTACGAGAAATGCGGTTGTTAACTGGCTGAAACCATAGTCAAAGCTAAATGGCAGAACACACAAAAGACGGTCTTCTGGTGTATTCCCCAGATACTCGGCAACACTGCTGGCCCCAGTCACCATATTTCGATGGGAGAGAACGACGCCTTTGGGCTTTCCTGTACTGCCAGAAGTGTAAAGAATAGCCGCCATATCGGCATCAATGGACGCTATCGGCTGCCACCAGGCATAAGGCTGGAGAAAGTTCGCCCAATTCAGGGTATTGGCTGCCCGGCTTTTAACAAAAGCGCTATCAAGAGGACTGTTATTCACAGGATCAGCATCGACAAAATCGCCATCAACCAGAATGATGTGGATAAGGTCATGACACTGATGAATTTCTGCTTCGAGCTGCTGGTAGCGGGCTTTGTTGGTAATCAGTACTCTGACATTGCAGTCCTTGAGTATGTGGAAAACCTGCGGAGCCTTCAGTACCGGGTTAACAGGCACCATGACACCACCTGCCGCCGTAGCCCCAAAGAAGCTGAACACGGCTTCCGGAATTTTTGGCAGATAGATAGCAACCCGCTCATGCTGAATCAAACCCAACTTCTGCAGTCCGGCCGCAACCGATCGAACCTGGCGGGAAACAGTCTGGTAATCGAACCATTGGTCTTTGCAACCGATAGCCCTCGAGGAAGGGACACGCTCAGCCTGCCGCAGCACGATCTGATGTAATAACAAACTCATGGAATTACAAACAGCCCAAAAGATATTTCTGATAATAGAAGGTGAGCTTTGATTCCCCAAAGCTCACGATTTCTGCAAACATTTACAGTGTATTACGGGCATTCAAAACAGCTTGTCTGACTTGCTCCGGTGCCGTACCTCCCAGATGATTTCTGGCGCTTACGGAGCCTTCCAGAGTCAGAACATCGAACACATCCTGTTTAATAGTGTCAGAGAAGACCTGAAGCTCGACCAGCGTCATCTCTGACAGATCCCGCCCCTCTTGAATGCCGAAGGCCACAGCCTTACCCACCACTTCGTGGGCATTTCTGAAAGGCATTCCCTGGCGAACCAGGTAGTCGGCCAAGTCTGTGGCGGTACTGAAACCTCTGCGAGCAGCCTCCAGCATGTTTTCTTTCCGAGCCTGAACATGCGGCACCATATCGGCAAAGGCTCGCAGACAATCCTTGAGGGTATCCACCGTATCAAACAGTGGTTCCTTGTCTTCCTGGTTATCCTTGTTATAAGCCATTGGCTGAGACTTCATCAGGGTCAGCAGTGAAACCAGGTGACCATTCACACGGCCTGTTTTACCCCTTACCAGCTCAGGCACATCCGGATTTTTCTTCTGAGGCATGATAGATGAGCCTGTACAGAAACGATCTGGAAGGTCAATGAAGTTAAACTGAGCGGAAGTCCAGAGCACTAATTCTTCGGACATGCGTGACAGGTGAGTCATGATAAGAGCGCCGGCAGCACAGAACTCAATGGCAAAATCCCGATCACTGACAGAGTCCAGAGAGTTACGGGAAGGGCGTTCAAACCCGAGGGCAGAAGCCGTGAACTCCCGATCGATAGGGTAGGTGGTTCCTGCCAGTGCTGCAGCCCCCAGAGGGCTGATATTGACACGCTTACGGCAATCCTGAAGACGCTCATAGTCACGCACCAACATCTCGTACCAGGCCATCAGGTGATGACCGAATGTCACAGGCTGTGCTGTCTGAAGATGGGTAAAACCGGGCATGATAGTGTCTGATTCACGCTCGGCAACATCCAACAGGCCTTCCTGTAATCGCTTTAGCTCTTCGGAAATAGCATCAATTTCATCTCGCAGCCAAAGGCGAATATCTGTCGCCACCTGATCATTTCGGGAGCGCCCGGTATGAAGCTTTTTGCCTGCAGCGCCAATTCGATCCGTTAAGCGAGCCTCGATATTCATATGGATATCTTCAAGCTCAATGGACCAGTCGATACGACCCTGCTCAATATCCTCAAGAATACCTTCCAGCCCAGAGATAATGGCATTCAGTTCGTCTTCGCTCAGAATGCCTGCCTGATGCAGCATCTGAGCATGCGCCACGGACCCCTGAATGTCATGGAGATACAGGCGTCGGTCAAAATCAATGGAAGCTGTAAAACGGGCAACAAAGGCATCAACGCCTTCACTGAAGCGCCCCCCCCATTGCTGGTTACTGCTCTTTTCACCCTTCTCTGTTGAATCGCTTGCCGACATCGATCTCTTCCCCACCCGGTTCTCATTTTTTAAAGACGAACGTACAATCAACGCCAATCCGTCATTGGAGCATTGAGAGCGGAGGCATTATATCGGTGTAGCGACCCGATTGCATCGCTCAGGGATAGGCTCTGTTGACATAGGGTTCCAAACTCAGTGGTTCATAAAGCCACATTCAACGAGATGAATTAGTACAGGAGTGGTTCTACATCAAATCCGTTCAACGAAGCCTGACTCCAAGACAAGAGAATAGTCCCGCTTCCGATAACACTGATGAAAGCTTTTCTAAAAGCCTTAGAGCCTGCAGATACAAAAGTATGTATTTCCATAAAATACATGGAAGAGCGAGTGCCCCAAAAAACTATGATCCACACCCGACACCACAAAGATGACTTTTTCCTACCCGATTTGAGCTCGGGTCAGTCCGTCTTTATGCTGGTGCTAATTTCCGAACTGTTTGTACTGGTTCAAATTCTAGCTCTGCCCGGCGATATTGCCTTCAGCTGGACACGGCTGGCTATGCTGTCGCTCTTCGTTCAGTGGATTGTTCTATCCAGTAGCGCATTCCTCTATCTGGCCAGACCACTTCTGAAAAAACTCCCTACATGGCAGTCCGTGATGATTTCCCTACTGGGTGTTCAAATCATTACCCTGATGTTGACATTGCTTGCCCAGACCCTGCTGGCCCCAATTCATTTCATACCAGACTGGCAGCAGGTGAACCGCAACCTGCTGGCCGCACTGATCATATCCGCCATGCTGCTTCGCTATTTCTACATTCAGTACGAAGTCGATATACAACAGCAGGTTATTCACAATGCGCGTCTGGACTCTTTGCAGGCAAATATCCGACCTCACTTTTTATTCAACAGCATGAACATCATTGCCAGCCTGATTCAGATTAACCCTGAAAAAGCAGAACAAGCAGTGGAAGACCTCTCCGACCTGTTCAGAGCCAGCCTGCAAAACCCCGGCCACCAGGACCAAAGCGCGGTGGTTCCCATTCACAAAGAAATACAGATCAGTAAAAGCTATCTTCGAATCGAACAGCAAAGGCTTGGAGATCGCCTGCAGGTCGATTGGAGAATCTGCGAGCTTCCACAAAGAATGACCATTCCGCCCTTCACCATACAACCATTGGTAGAAAACGCCGTATACCATGGGATCCAGCCATTAGAGGAAGGTGGCTGCATCAACATCAACATCGAAGTTAATGATCAAATGGTTCAGATTTCTGTAGAAAATCCGATGCCATATACAGAGACCATTTCAAAAGGCAATCAGATTGCTCTCAACAACATCCGTTCACGACTGGAGATGCTTTATGGAAGCAAAGCCAGTCTGACCACGGATATAAAAGAACAATCCGACACCAAATGGTTTATTGCACGGGTGCAATATCCCTGTCGATGGGACAACACAATCGATAATTTACTGACAGGAACAGACGACTGGAACAATGAATGTACTGATCGTTGATGACGAGCCACTGGCTCGGGAAAGGCTGCGATATCTGATCGGCCGGATTGATAACTTTATGGTCCTTGAGCATGAAGCCAGCAATGGACGGGATGCCATTGATCTTTGTAGTCAGTATCACCCGGACATTGTCCTGATGGACATTCGCATGCCGGTCATGGGCGGTTTGGAAGCCGCTAAGCATATCAGTTCAATGGAAAAACCGCCTGCAGTCATCTTCTGTACTGCTTATGACAATCACGCCCTGGAAGCATTTGATGCTCAAGCAGTCGGCTACCTGATGAAACCTATTCGGCAGGAAGACCTGAACCTGTCCCTGCAACGTGCCAGTAAACTGAACCGTCTGCAACTGGCCTGGCTGAATGACCATCTGCCAGAAAACAAAGAGCAGGGGCATATTGCAGCCAAAACCCTGCGCGGAATAGAGCTGGTTCCTCTCAATGATGTACTGTACTTCATGGCAGATAATAAATATGTGACCGTTCACCATCGCCATGGTGAAGTCCTTATTGATGACCCTCTCAAATCACTTGAAGAGGATCACAGCCAGCATTTTGTCCGAATCCACAGGAATGCGCTGGTGCGTCGTGATGCCATTGAAAGCCTTTCCCGGGATGATAAAGGCCATTGTTTCATTCACCTTAAACAGGTGCCTGAGCCCCTTTCTATCAGCCGACGGCATGTGCCTCTGATCAAGAAAATCATGCAATCTCTATAGCCAGGCTCACAACCTGGCCCAGCCCCAGAACCAGACCTCTAAAACTGTCTCTTAAAGCCTGTCTGTCGTATTATCCTTCTCACTACCTGCCAGTAGCTGACTGGTAATTAATTTACTAATAGAAGCCGTCAATTCTGTGAAAACCGTTCGCATCGCTACCCGAAAGAGTGCCCTTGCCCTGTGGCAGGCAGAATATGTCAAACAACAGCTGGAGCTCCATCATCCGGACATTCAGGTTGAGCTGGTTAAAATGACCAGTCAGGGCGATCGTATTCTGGATGCGCCACTTGCCAAAATTGGTGGTAAAGGACTGTTCGTCAAAGAGCTGGAAAATGCACTGTTGGAAAACAGGGCAGACATCGCCGTGCACTCAATGAAAGACGTACCTATGGATTTTCCAGAGGGGCTGGGTCTTGGTGTGATCTGCTCCAGAGAAGACCCCCGTGATGCTTTCGTCTCTAATCACTACACCTCTCTTGATGAATTACCACAGGGTGCAATTGTTGGTACTTCGAGCCTTCGTCGACAGTGCCAGGTATTGGCAGCACGCCCTGACCTGACTATCAACTTTCTTCGGGGTAACGTAAATACACGTCTGGGCAAGCTGGATGATGGTCAGTATGACGCTATTATACTGGCAGCCGCAGGGCTGATTCGACTGGAGATGGCTGACCGGATCAAGGCTTACCTTGATACAAAAATTAGCCTGCCAGCCGCTGGCCAGGGTGCCGTTGGTATTGAGCTGAGGGTGGATGATGAAGTAACCAGGCAACTCATTGCCCCCCTTCATGACGAAGAGACCGCAATCAAGGTGGGTGCCGAACGCGCCATGAACAAACGCCTAAATGGAGGCTGTCAGGTACCCATTGGTGGGTTTGCAGAACTCAAGGATGACCAGCTGTTTCTGAGAGGGCTGGTAGGCAGCCCCGATGGTCAGACCATCTATCGCAGCGAAGTGCAGTGCGTTGTCCATGAGTATGAGTCTGCTGGTATTCAGGTGGCTGAATCTCTTTTGGAGCAAGGTGCTGACCGAATTCTTGCTGAACTGGCTCATCACTGATCCATGTCAGGTTCTGCGGACATACGGTATACCCGCTGCCTTTCAAGTTACTACTTTGTTGGCTACGTTCGTTCACCGTGGCGCCAGGCCAGCTCGGTCACATAGTATTTCTGTGCTCTCAGGGCTTCGCTCATTTGCCACCGCGTAGCAACTTGACATCCATTGGGTATAAAGGAAAACAATGAATCTGTCGCACACCCTGGTGCTGGTAACCCGCCCTGAACCTCAGGCTCAGGCATTGACCGATGCTATCAAAAAGGCAAATGGCCAAGCCTGGTCAATGCCTATGCTCAATATTGATGCCATACCCGAAACCCAGGCCATGAGGGACTGTCTGTTATCGCTGGATCAGTTTGACCGAATCATTGTTACCAGCCGTCCTGCAGCAAAGCTGGGGATGGAACTGATTGAACAGTACTGGCCGCAGTTACCCATACACAGCCAGTGGTTTGCCATTGGCAGCAGTACCGCTTCAGAGCTTGGACATTATGATGTCAGGTCGCAGTTTTCAGAAAATGGAGTTGATAGTGAAGCACTTCTGGAGCTGGATACTTTTAGTAAAGTGGAAAGTGAAAAGTTGCTGATAATCAAAGGTATCGGTGGTCGAGGCTTACTGGAGGAACAACTGAACAACTTAGGGGCAAGAGTCCAGACTCTGGAGGTTTATCAGCGTTCCCGCCCAGTTTATGAGCGCAATGCGGTCGTAAAAAAGTTGGAAAGCAATTCAATCAATGTCATCCTCTGTGGTAGTGGAGAAACCCTGACAAATCTTGGGTACTACTTACCCATGCCCTATCGAGCCGACTATAGGCTGCTTGTTCCCAGTGAACGGGTTGCCAGACAGGCTCATAGCCTGGGTTTCCAGAAGGTAACCAATACCCGTGGAGCCAGCAATGAAGTGATGTTGCAGGCATTGGAGGCTGTCCGGGAATAGCGCCCGTAGCGGTTGCCGCGTAGGGCAGGCCGTTTCCAGACGACCGCCCAGCCCAAATCTGACTCTTTTGAAAAGTGAGCGGGAGCCGCCTGAAGAAGTAGTCGCGAGTCCTCTGAGCAGAAAACGATCGCGACACTCTCCCGGACAATCCTCTCGAACAATCGGAAGGCCCAAGCGTGAGCGATACAGACCAGAATACCGACCGTTTACCGGAAAATAAGCCAGAAGACGTGCAGAAAGATAGCAGCAAAACCCCTGGAAACGAATCCAATCCAGAAAAGAAAACCGCTACAAGCAATGAAAACAAAGGCACTGGTAAAGGTCTGGCAGGATTCGCCCTGCTGATATCAGCCTGTGCCCTGGGGCTTAGTGGTTACATTGGATGGCGTGCCATGCCTTTGGAGCAGAGTCAGCCCATTCTTCGTGAAGGGATGGATCAGCTGCAAACACAGATTGCACGCCAGCAGGCCAGACTGACGACAGTGGCGCAGAATACTTCGCCAATGAAAGAGCAGTTGAATGACCTGCAGGAACGTGAGGCCAGACTCCTTTCCCGAATTGATTCACTTTCAGCAAAAGTCAGAGAACTGGAAGGCTCTACTCGCAACCAATGGCGTATTGCTGAAGTTGAATACCTTCTGCGTCTTGCCAATCAACGACTATTAACGGTCAATGATGTTACGGGAGCCTTGGAGCTAATGGGCAGCGCCGAACAAATTCTGGCACAGCTGGATGACTATACTCTTTTCTCAGTCAGAGAAGCGCTGGCTGAAGATATCGCAGTCTTGAAATCCGCAACGATACTGAATCAGGAAAGCATCTGGCTACGGTTGCAGGCAGTCGCTGACCTGATCCCCGAACTGGTCATTCTTGATGATGGCCATATTGCGGATGCAGCAAGTGTCCTGCAACCCGCTCTTCAGTCTGGGCATCCTTCCTTATCCAGTGAAAAAACGGATACACAACAGGCTGGAAACTGGCAGCAAACGATCAAAAATATGCTGTTTGATACCTGGCATCGATTCACCGGGCTTTTCAGGATCAATACTCAAAGAGAACAGCCTATTGAGGTATTACTGACACCAGAGCAGGACCAATTAATCCGGCAAAAAATGCTGCTGTTAGTCGAACAGAGTAAGCTGGCGCTGATTACAGGACAGCAGGTGGTTTATCAAAACAGTCTGGAACAGGCATACTCCTGGCTGAATCGTTATTTTATGCTGGGTGGTAGTGTCAGCAATCAACTGGCGGAAGAACTTACAGCCCTTCAACGCCTTCCTATCACCTCTAAAATGCCCAGCATCCATCGCTCACTGGATGCTCTGAAAGAGCACCAGTTCGAACCCAGTGCTTCAGGACAAAAAAAGCAGGAAAGTGCACCTTCATCAGATTCTGAAGAGAAGAGTAAGCCGGCAACACCCGACAGGGAAGATGGAAAAAATAATGAGACAGTGACTGAGCCCGATCAGCCTGCATCGCAGGGGGTACAGATTTCATGAAGGGCTTTGCACTTTTTCTCATCATTATTTCTGCCTGTTTTTTACTGGCTAATATCATGGTCAATGACCATGGTTACGTCCTTATCGCATACGATGGCATGACCTTTGAAAGCAGCCTCTGGGGCTTATTGCTGCTCGTTGTGATTTCGCTCGGGTTAATCTGGCTAACCGTTATTTCCTTCCGGATACTGCTCGGAGCGTTTAGCTTTATCTACCCACTTTCTTCCGGAGCCAGAAAAGCAAAAGCCCGAAAACTTTTCGACCGCGGCCTGGCAGAATTTACCAAAGGTCACTGGCGCAAAGCAGAGCGGCTTCTTGGACAGGCTGCGAAAAGTGGAGAGTCTCCCTTAATTAACTACCTCGCCGCAGCAAGAGCAGCCCACGAGGCAGGTAACTATGAAGCCAGCGCCCACTGGTTGAGGCAGGCAGACAGCAAAGCGCCTGGCGCAGAGATGGCAATTGGTATTACGCAGGCACAACTTCAGCTGGCCAGCAACCACCTGGAACAGGCTCTGGCCACTCTGAAGCACCTTCACAAAAAGTATCCCCGTCATGCCTACATTCTGAAAATGCTGAAGCAAGTCTATATTCGCCTGAATGACTGGCAATCGCTTGAAAAGCTTCTTCCCAAGCTGCGTAAACAGAAAGTGGTGAAGGACGATGAGTATCATCAACTTGAGCAGCAGGCGTTTAAAGCACTCTTCGAACAAGCGTACAGTTATGGACGTAATCGTCTCTCTACAGAGGAAAAAGTGAAACCTGCTGATGATATCTGGTCCGGACTCAGCCATAACCAGAGAAGAGACCCGGCTATTCTCTATCGCTACTGCGATTGCCTGGTACGTCTTGGTGCAGAGGAAAAAGCAGAGTTATTGCTAAGAGAGAACCTTAACCATTGTTTCAGTGAACCACTGATCCGCCTCTATGGCAAAACCCCTGGCAGGGATTTGAAGAAACAATTGCTGTTTGCTGAATCATTGCTAAACCAACGCACCAATGATCCAGAGCTACTTCTGGCTCTGGGTCGACTGGCACTGAGAAATGAGCTCTGGGGTAAGGCAAAAGAGTACCTTGAAGCCAGCTTAAGGCTCCGTAAAAGTGTCGATGTATACAATGAGCTGGGGCATCTTCTGGGGCATCTGGATGAGTTTGAAACCAGCTCCCGCTATTTCCAGGAAGGCCTGTTACTGGCAGCCGATAGTGCCACCAATTTGCCCAGAATTTATAAACAATGAATACTCTGTTTATTGGTGCCATCAGTGGTATGACTGCAGTGGCACTGAGTGCCTTTGGTGCACATGCCCTGGATGGAGCCTTATCTGAAAGAGCGATGGAAGTATTCCAGACCGCTGCAGACTATCAGTTTTATCACAGCCTGGCATTGGTGTTTATCACCTTGCTGAGGATGAACTACTCGGCCTCAAAAAAACTGAAGTGGAGCGCAGGTTTCTTCCTCGGAGGGATTATTCTGTTCTCAGGTAGCCTTTATCTGTTAAGTCTAAGCGGTATTCGCTGGCTGGGAATGATTACACCTCTGGGCGGAATCTCATTCATTCTTGGCTGGTTAATGTTGGCTATATTTGCTGCCAGGGATTATTCCAGCACCTGAAATTTGCATTTTACGTCCTGAGCAGTATCTTACGCCGATTATTTTCTACAAACCCAGAAGTCCATGAACGATATTGTGAAACCTACCGACGAGACTGATGACAATCTCCAGCAGGAAGCTCCCCACAAGCGTCGAATCAAAAGCTTTGTACTCCGTGCAGGCCGTATGACCACAGGCCAACAACGAGGTTGGGATGAGTGCTGGCAAGACTGGGGCCTGACTCTGGAGCAGGGTTCAGAAGGCTTTCTGAAGGCTTTTGCTGATGAAGCTCCACGGGTTATGGAAATTGGTTATGGCATGGGACACTCTCTGGTGACCATGGCCACTAATGAGAACGACAAGCACTTTATCGGTATTGAAGTGCATCGGCCAGGGGTGGGCAGCCTTCTGAACGAAGCTCATCTGGCCGGTATCAGTAACCTGAGAACATATTGTGACGATGCCGTTGAAGTACTGAAGCAGTGCGTGCCTGATGGCAGCCTTTCACGGGTACAGATCTACTTTCCAGACCCATGGCATAAGAAACGTCACAACAAGCGGCGCCTGATCCAGCCGGCATTTATTGAGCTGCTGCGCCCAAAACTGGAAATGGGTGGTGTAATCCATCTGGCTACAGATTGGGAAAACTATGCAGAGCAGATGCTGGAAGTAATGACTGCCGCGGAAGGCTTCGAAAACATGGCGGCTGACAGCAGTTACTCTCCGAGACCGGATTTCCGCCCACTGACCAAGTTTGAAAAACGTGGTCATCGGTTGGGACATGGTGTTTGGGACTTGTTATTTAAACGCACCCATTAAGTCAACGTTATGGATATCTATACTTAACGGCTAAATGGTGAAAGCTGATAGCTCCATTAACCCTCTACTAGAGAGGGTTATGCCTGTTCCAGATTTCATGCCGGACAAGGACTTCTACTCGGTATAAAACTATCCTGTGAAATCAAAATCTATATACCCATTGAATGATTTTAATGGGTATTTATCATGGCAAGACCACTAAATCCAAACCAGTATCAATCAGCCCAAAACTTTACAGCCCAAGCAGCGGCAAGACAGCCTCGTCCTGAGCACCCTCCAGGTTATCAGAGAGTAATGGCTGATAAGCTTCTACCAACAAGCAGCCAGCTCTTTGAGCCTTCAACACCACCACAGAAAACCACCAAGACACGCACCATCACCACCGTTACTTTAAAGCCAAGTGATAAGACAGGCTCGAGTCATCACACTGTAAGCGAACACTCAAACTCGAGAGCAGCAAATCAACAAGTTCTCCAACAAACTCTTAGGCACTCTAGCGATAAAGTGGCTCACTCCTCACCGGTAGATGATATTTTCAACAAACTTTCCGCGTCATTAGCATTAGTTTATGATTGTTCCAATGCTGATCATCAACGACCACCTGTCAGTCCTGCTCCTGTTACAACAGGAAACACAAAGATAACGAGAGAGAGTAAGCAGACTGCTAGCACATCGATGTCTCATGAACCACAAGTTAAAGGTGTCCAGACCCAGGCTGATTTAGACCAAAGGGAATGGTTGAAACAAACAAAAGAAATACTTGATACCAGAGGACACACGAAACAGGAGCTCGTTGCCAGCAGAAAGCAACGGCTTGCCTATATAAAAACAGAGATAGACAATGCAAGAAAACAGCCTCTTGAGATTTCAAAACAGCGAGCCGAACTTCTAAAAGGAATGCTCAAAAATATACAAGAAGAGGTAATTCAAGAGCAAAGCCAAGGCTCTTCTCGCAGCTTTGCTTACACTCACTCCCCTGTTACGCAACAAGCAGCAACTGACATTCCTCTAGAGAGAACTTCCACATCATCCCGATACTCTTCATTTACCTCGAAAACATCTTCCCGACCTCTGACCGGGGTGGAAAACAAACGCGGCACACTTTTTGGCGATTCCAAGCGTAGCTCCTTTCATCAACTCAAAAGCAGTTCTTCAACAACCAGTGGTAGTGATAACGCACTACCAGCTCGCTCTAAACCTACTCTGACGACAAGTCTTCCTGATGAGATGGGGCAAATGATGTCTAAGTGGAAGAGTGAAAGCGAAGCTCGCAGTAAAGAATTTTTTTCAGATTTTGACTCAAGAAGCTGGCAACTTAAAAAAGAACTCGCGCCTTTAAGCGGATCACCTCCTACAGCAACTCTGGCTCAACTTTCTTTTGACAGTACGCACAATGACAAAAGAAGTCTGTCTGAAACCCGCTCAAGCTCTCAAGGCATAACTCTGCAATCAAGCTATAAAGCGCCGCATATTCCTGAAGCTATAGACTTAATACTAGTAAAATTAATGGAGAGATATATTGAATATGCTACCTTGGATGTTAGCGTTGGTCTTCAATATCTCCGAACGGCTTTAGCGGATGCTCACAACAAACTTTCTTGGGACACAAAATCCAAATGGAGTGCTACCCAAGCCTTACGTAGTAGTCAAAGAAGCTTAGATACGCTAGTTCGTGAATACCAAATAGCAAATTTGAATAGCCTGACCGATAGAGATATTCCTAAATTTAAAGGGCAGGTACAGCAGTGTGTTCAAAAGTTTATGGAAGCAGTAAAAGAGATAACACCTGATCGCGAAAATATTGTTACATTAAAAATAGATGTTTCTACTTCTTCTGGAGTTCTGGAGAAGAAGCCCACCGGACTGACCTGAACAAGTCTCAAAAGCAAGCTAACCACTTACGCAAACAGTTCCAGCAAATCATTCAGAAAAAGCCTGCCTGTTGGGGTAGGATTGAGCCTGTTACTCTCTGAAGCTATAGGTTCCAGAAGGCTCTTCTGCTGGGCCAGTTTCAACTGCCTGCTAATCCCATCTAGAGCTTGCCCTGTCCGCTCTGCATATAATCGAGCATCAACTCCTTCATGAAGCCGCAGCACATTCATCATAAACTCGATGGGCAATTCATCTACTTCCAGCACTCGTCGTCCTGCCTCAAAGGCATGGGAAATGTAGTTATCAGCAGCCAGATAATCCGCAGGCATTCGGGTTTTCCAGTTTCGATAAATCTGGCCAGTTGATAGATTCGTTAACTTGCCATGAGCTCCCGCGCCAATACCGATATAGTCGCCAAACTGCCAGTAGTTCAGGTTATGTTTTGAGCCTCGACCAGGCTGACTGTAAGCAGAAATTTCATACTGTTTAAAACCAGCTGAAGCCAATAAAGCCTGTCCTGTTTCCTGAATATCCCAGAGCGTATCATCAGGAGGTAGTACCGGTGTTTTCGAATAAAATACGGTGTTTGGCTCAATGGTCAGCTGATACCAGGAGATATGCGCTGGCTGAAGATCAATGGCCTGCTTCAGGTCGTAAAGGGCATCATCAGGAGATTGCCCCGGAAGACCATGCATCAAATCAATATTAATATTGTTGAAGCCACTGCTGGTAATTGAGGCAACTGCCTGCCGGGCCTCATCGGCACAATGGATACGACCCAGAGCGGCTAACTTATCATCCTGGAAACTTTGGACCCCTAACGAAAGCCGGTTCACCCCAACATCCAGGTAGGCCTGAAAACGGTCATGCTCATAAGTGCCTGGATTGGCCTCCATGGTGATCTCGATATCATCCGAGAACTTCACCTGCGCCTGAAGGCCTTTGAACAGCCGCTGATAGGCATTTGCCGTCAGAAGGCTTGGCGTCCCCCCCCCAATAAAAATTGAGTGTATAGAACGCCCCTGAGTGCTTTCAACTTCATTCTGGAAATCATGAAGTAAAGCATTTACGTAAGCTTCTTCGGGTATATCACCGGTTGCCCGGTGTGAATTGAAGTCACAATAAGGGCATTTCTTCACGCACCACGGCACATGAATATATAGACTTAAAGGGGGAAGTCTTAGCATGTTGGCAGCACTGAAAACAAAAAGGTCTCAGTGTTTCATCTCCTTGAGGTAGCCGACCAGCTGCTGCAAAGCCTGAGCACGATGGCTTAACCGGTTTTTCAATTCCGATGGCAGCTCTGCCGCCGTACGATGCTCTGCAGGAACCAGAAACAGAGGATCGTAGCCAAAGCCATGATCGCCCAGAGTTTCTTCAATGATATAACCTTCCCATTTGCCATGGGCAATGATAGGTGTTGGGTCATTTTCATGGCGAAGATAAACCAGCACACAATGGAAACGAGCGGTTCTTTCTGAGGATTTCACCCCCTGCAAACGATTCAGCAGCTTCTGGTTATTATCTGCAGCAGAAGCCTCTGACCCTGCATAACGAGCAGAGTATATGCCAGGTTCACCGTTGAGATAATCAACTTCAAGACCCGAGTCATCAGCAATAACCGGAAAACCGGATATCCCAGCGGCATAACGAGCCTTAAGAATGGCATTTTCAATAAATGTCAGGCCTGTCTCTTCTGCTTCCGGGAAATTTGTGCCAATGCCAAACTCACTTTGGGGGGTCATCCTGATGTTCAGGGGCTCCAGCAACTGCTGAAATTCAGCCAGTTTGCCTTTGTTGCCACTGGCAAGCACTACCTGACGATTGTCCTTGGTCATAACACTTCTCATTAACACTTTCAGCACACTATTTGTAAAAAGTCTGCTCAAAACGGAGCGTCTCACTCCGGGAACTGCCCTGAGGCGTAACATCAATGGCAAATTTTAGCAGCTCTTCATCTGAAAACTTAAAGTCTGCCAGATAGTAAATCGCACTGCCTTCGGTAACTTCAGAAAACTGAAGGTTGGTCTTTTGAGTCAACAGGTTCATGGTATGACCACTGATTCTGCCAGTAACCGCTTTACCCATATCACCCGCAGCAACGTCCCGAATGGCGATATTTACAATACCATAGCGGCCTCCCCGGCGAAGATTATATTGTTCAGCGACACTGGGCGGGATGAATGTGCTGTTAAAAGCGCTGAAATAGATCTGGTAACTTCCCAGCTGAACCGGCTCCTGATCCATGACTCGGGCTTCAGGAATCATACTATCCGCGATCACTGGGTTTGCCATTCCCCACACTAAAAAGAGCAGAGCAAAAGACATCAGCAACCGCCTGCTGCTCGATTTATTATTACTTACATAAGTCATTATTAACGCCCCCCTTTAATTTACATTGACTGCTTAACCTGCGGTTAAGTGGTAGATGGCAACTTCACCCATCAGATTTGGCCACACCCTTCCTGCCAGACCGCTTTTATACGATTGATCGACAACCATTCGGCTTAACACCCGATAATTTTTTTCCCGGCATAGCGACTCAAAGTCCCTGAAGGTACAAAAATGAATATTGGGTGTGTCATACCAGGTATAAGGCATAAACTTTGATACGGGCATACGGCCATAAGCAGAAAGATAAAGTCGGCAACGCCAATGCCCGAAATTTGGAAAAGTGACAATGCATTGTCGCCCTACTCTCAGCATCTCTTCCAGAACCAGATGTGGAAAATGCATCACCTGAAGAGCCTGAGTCATAATAACCGTATCAAAACTGCCACGCTTAAAATTACCCAGCCCACGATCCAGATTCTGCTCTATAACATTCACACCTTTCTCAATGCAGGCTTCGATATTCTGAGAGTTGATTTCAAGGCCATAACCACTCACCTGTTTCTCTTTATGCAACTCATGCAGTAACTGGCCATCTCCGCATGCCAGGTCAAGAACCCTGCTGCCAGGTGAAACCCAATCCCTGATAATCTCAAAATCCCCCCGGCTCATAAACACTCCTGTGCCACTCGATTCATATAAGCTGCCAAACCACGCATATAACGGGGAATATCGATTAAGAAAGCATCGTGTCCCTGGGGAGCATCCACTTCGAGATAGGTTACGTCTTTGCCCGCATCCATCAAAGCATCAACAATCTCCCTCGATCGCTCTGGAGAAAAACGCCAATCGGTTGAGAATGAGGCCAGAAAAAATTTTGCAGTTGAACGGCTTAGCGCATTCGACAAACTGTTTTCATACTCACTGGCTGGATCAAAATAATCCAATGCCCGGGTCATCAGAAGGTAGGTATTGGCATCGAAGCTTCCTGAAAAGCTCTCCCCTTGATAGCGAAGATAGCTTTCTATCTGAAACTCAACATTGTAATCGTAGCTGAATCCCTCATTTTTCAGCTCACGGCCAAATTTACTGCCCATCGCATCATCTGAAAGATACGTGATATGCCCCACCATTCGAGCCAGCCCCAATCCTTTTCGAGGAATACTGTTTTCTTCCAGATAGCGACCACCAAAAAACTGGTCATCGGACATTATGGCCTGACGGGCCACTTCATTAAATGCAATATTCTGAGCCGACAAACGAGCCGCTGATGCAATGATGATGGCATGACGGAGCCTTTCAGGGTAAGCAATGCTCCACTGTAACGTCTGCATACCACCAAGACTCCCCCCCACAACAGCTGCCCACTGCTCAATACCCAAATAGTCTGCCAGCATTGCCTGACTGCTAACCCAGTCCGCTACTGTCACTACCGGAAAATCAGGTCCATAGGCTTTCCCAGTTCTCGGGTTATGACTGGTTGGGCCTGTGCTGCCATGACAACCTCCCAGGTTATTGAGGGCTACGACAAAGAAACGCTTGGTATCAATAGGCTTACCCGGCCCTATACAGTTATCCCACCAGCCGGGCTTGCGGTCTTCCATACTGTGATAGCCTGCAGCATGATGGTGACCACTGAGGGCATGACAGATCAGCACAGCATTTGAACGCGCTGGATTCAGCTCACCGTAGGTTTCTATCATGAGCTGAAAACTGTCCAGCTGCTCACCACAATTGAGAGGCAAAGACTGATCGAAGCGGATAGCTTTGGGTTCCACCAGCCCGACCGAGTCGGCAGGAATCACTTCAGGCATAAACTTCCTGTTTCGCTTTTTTAGCCATGAAACTACCGTATAGGCAGATCTTCTCCAACCTCACAGGGTGGAGTTCAGCAGAACCTTACCTTAGCTCTGGACTGCTTTACTCATGACCATTCAGGCTTGTTATTAATCGTTAAAGGGAAACTCCCTCATACAGGCAAAGAGAGAACCGGAAATTGCAGGCAGTTTATCTGCTTCGTTTTTTCTTGTCAGCTTATCCTGCGGGGATTATCTGACAACGTGCAACTCCAGAGCCAATTCAGTCAACGCCAGAACATGACTTAGAAAGAAGCCTTCAATCTGTCGTGAGCAGAAATGCAGGTGTCGTTCATTAATGTATTCATCAACACTTTGATTGTTAATCAGGGAGGTATAGAAAGCCCGAATCGCCTCATCCTCAACATTCAAGGCTGAAATAATTCTGGCGCAGGGCTGAAAGGTCTTGCTCATCTGGAACTCCCGAAGCAATTTGCTTCTGGGTACTTTTCTTCCTTTGGTGAGTTTTTCTGTAATGAAACAGCACCACTGGGAAGAACCCGCAAGGCAACAGATTACTCTGCTTTAAATACACCGTACCGATGCAGATAAATTCAACGATTATCTTGAATTAAAACTAGTATAGTCAGGCTTTACTCAAGTATTCTTAATGACAGTAAACTCTTCAGATAAAAACGTGCTATCGTAACTCCCCGCAATAGTGCAAACTATTAAATACTTTTCTCAGACCTCTCGGTGCAAATGTCGTTATGTCTATTGAATCCCTAGGCCAGCTTGAATCAAGACTCCAGAACCTGATTGATAAACTGGAGCTGTCAAGAATGGAAGTAGAAGACCTCAGGTCTGCTAATACACGTCTCGAAGAAGAGAATATTCAGCTCAAGCAGGAACTCACTGCTTGGGGTGAGCGCGTAACTGCGCTTTTAGGCAAACTGGATATTGTTACCGAGGAAGAAGAAGCTACAGAGCAGGAAGCTGTCGCGTAAGCCACAGCTTCACACAGAGAGGCATTCACTCAGTTTTTTGAGGGAGTGCCTCTATAATTATGGTGAATTCATTTCAGCATTCTCGATGTCCTCAAGAGCTTCCATCCACTCTTCTTCAACTTCATTAATCTGACGTCTAAGCTCCGTCTGTCTGGCCAGATACTCTTTAAGCTGATCCTTCGCTACTTCTTCATAGATTGAGGGTGCAGAAAGAAGCTCATCCACATCAGCCAGAGAAGATTGCAGCTCTTCAAGCTGACTTTCGAGTTTTTCTGCTTTTTGCTTAAGGGGGCGCAATGCTTTTCGTCTTTCAGCCTCCAGACGTCTTATCTCTTTTTTCTGCTGGGCAGAGCTAACCACCTCGCCCTTTTCTTCATTTTTATCCTCACGCTGCTCATTACGCTCCTTACTGCGCAACTGAACCAACCATTGACTGTAATCATCAAGATCGCCGATATATTCTTCAACTCGGCCATCATGAACCAGGTAAAGTTCATCTGTCGTGCTGCGAATCAAATTCCGATCATGGGAAACCAGGATCATAGCACCCTCAAATGACTGCAATGCCATGGTTAACGCAAGGCGCATATCCAGATCAAGATGGTTTGTAGGCTCATCTAACAGCAGCAGGTTGGGTTTTTGCCAGCCAATGATAGCCAACGCCAGTCTTGCTTTTTCTCCGCCAGAAAAGCCTTGAATGGTTTCAAGCGCCTTATCACCATAAAACCCAAACCCTCCAAGGAAATTTCTCAGTTCCTGCTCTCTGGCATCAGGGGACAGCCGCTGCAGGTGAAGTAAAGGACTGGCATTAAAGTCCAGACTTTCCAGCTGATGCTGAGCAAAGTAGCCAATACTCAAATGTTCTCCCTGGTGAACCTGGCCTGAGATAAGCGGCAACTCTCCCGCAAGGGCACGAATCAGGGTGGATTTACCTGCTCCATTCGCTCCTAACAAGCCTATACGGCTACCAGGCTGAATGTTGAGGTTCAATGTTAATAATGGCTTACCTCCATAACCCAGCTCCGCTTTATCCAAAACCAATAAAGGGGATGACATTTTATTTGCTTGTGGAAAAACAAATGAGAATGGAGAATCTACGTGAGCAGCAGAAATATCCTCCAATCTTGCCAGCGCCTTCAGACGACTCTGAGCTTGCTTTGCTTTTGTTGCCTTAGCCCTGAATCGCTCAACAAACTTCTCCATATGTGCCCGCAGCTTTTGCTGCTTATCATACGCTGCCTGCTGTTGCTGAAGCCTTTCTGCCCGTGTACGCTCAAAAGCCGAGTAGTTGCCACGGTACTGAAACAACGTCTGATGTTCTATATGAAGTATGTGATCAGTAATAGCATCCAGAAAATCCCGGTCATGTGAAATCACTAACAGAGTTCCGGGGTATCGTTTTAGAAAACTTTCAAGCCAGACAATGGCATCCAAATCAAGATGGTTGGTTGGTTCATCAAGCAGCAGGATGTCCGATGGACACATAAGCGTCTTTGCCAGATTCAAGCGCATTCGCCATCCTCCGGAGAAATCTCTAACATTCTTTTTCAGCACATCATGATGAAAGCCAAGCCCATTTAATAGCTGTTCTGCCCGTGAGCGGGCAGTATAACCATCAGCTCTCAGTAACTGCTCATGTAAATCTGCCAGTTTTTCATGTGCACCGGACGCTTCCGCGTCAAAAATGCTCTGCTGTATTCGACGGAGTTCAATGTCACCATCCAATACGTAGTCCACGGCATTCCGGTCAAGGGCATCAATCTCCTGAGCCATATGTGCCAGCCCACGCCCTTTATCGAACGAAAGCTCACCCTTATCCGGGTGTAAGTCTCCAGTCAACAAAGCAAGCAGGCTTGATTTGCCACACCCATTGGCACCGACCAGGCCAACATGCTGGCCAGAATGGATGGTTGTAGATGCATTCTCCAACAGGAGTTTGCCAGACCTTAAAAGGCTGATGGAATTCAATGTGATCATGGCGAGCATTATATGTAGCAAGCCCTGTGAAATCGAATATCTTTAGAAGGGAAAAGATAGAAGGTATAAAAATAATAAGGGGGAATAGAATTATTCCCCCTTTTCAAGCATCAAATGACCAGCTGACTTACTTCTTTTTAGCTGGTGACTTTCTTGCTGCTGCTTTTCTGGCTGGCGCTCTTTTCTTAGCTACAGTCTTTTTAGCAGCAGCCTTTCTGGCAGGAGCCTTCTTAGCCGCTACTTTCTTTTTAGCTGCTGGCTTTTTCTTGGCAACTGCTTTTCTTGCTGGTGCTTTTTTCTTAGCTGCAACTTTTTTCTTGGCAGCTGGCTTTTTCTTAGCCACTACCTTCTTCTTAGCTGCGGGCTTCTTTTTAGCTACTGCCTTCTTTGCAGGAGCCTTTTTCTTAGCTGCAACTTTCTTTTTTGCTACTGTCTTTTTCTTAGCTGCCGTTTTTTTGACAGTAGCTTTCTTTGCAGTAGTCTTCTTCTTGGCCGCTACCTTTTTCTTGGCAGTCGCTTTTTTTGCTGCTGGTTTCTTAGCTGCAGCTTTCTTTGCATTGGCCTTTGCTTTTTTCAGCGCTTCTTTAGCTTTCTCAAGCTTTTTCTTCAGCGCATCGATTTCTTTTTCCCACTTTTTCACCATGTCGACCTTTTTAACAGTCTTCTTGGCAGAAGTTTTTTTAGCAGGAGCCTTTTTAGCAGGTGCTTTCTTAGCACTTTTTTTGACTGCAGTCTTCCTTGTTGCAGGCATTGGGTCGTCCCTCGTTTTTAATTTAACCAATCTACTAGTAGTTAGTACATCGCAATAAAAACTGAATAATTTATACCCAGTTTTAATTCCAACATAGAGTGCTTATTCGTCATCTGCAAATTATTTTTTAGCTTTTAACCTGTTTTTTTTGATAATTTTTTTATATTTATCTTTAAAAATACAAACAACAAGACGTTTATTTTTCATAAAAATTACTTTAAACAAAGCATATTTTCATTCCATAGCGTTAAACTGGGCTTGCCAATAAAACAGGTTTACTAAATGATAGGCCTCAGAGCCCGCTGTGCTGAAAAACAGCATAAAAAATCATCAGAAAGAGTGTATTTATGAGATTAAAAGCGCTTGCCAGCGTTACCCTGCTCTCTTACTCCCTATGCTCATTTGCCGCTTTGGAGACAGAAGGCGACAAATTAAGTTATAGCCTTGGGGTATCCATGGCAGAACAGCTTAAACAATTTGAAGGGATCAATGTTAATGCCGTTATTCAAGGACTTGAGGATAATCTTGGCAACCATAACCTTCAGCTATCGCAGGATCAGGTCTCATACTTTATAGATTTGGCTCAAGTTAAAAAACAGAGCCTGAATCAGATTAACTATCAAAAAGCAGCTCAGAAGGGGCTCGTAAAAAGCCAGCTGTTTCTGGCAGAAAACAGTAAAAAACCAGGTATCGTAGTATTAGAAAGCGGTCTTCAATACCGAATCCTTACCAAAGGCAGTGGCATCAGACCATCCATTACTGACCACATAACCGTTCATTATGAAGGCCGGCTAATAGATGGGACTCTGTTCGAGAGTTCATATACACGAAGTCAGCCCGCAACTTTTCAGTTAAACCGTGTAATTGCGGGCTGGACAGAGGGAATACAGAAAATGCCTGAAGGCTCAACCTGGGAGCTGTTTATTCCTCCAACTCTGGCTTATGGCTCCAACGGAATTCCGGGAATCATCGGCCCCAATGAAGCAATTATTTTCAAAGTAGAACTCAAAGATGTAAACAAAAGCAGCTAACTCAAACAAGAGGACAAACTACAGCATTAAAAATAAAACAGAGCCTGTCCTCATATAGCTCAAACATCATAGTCAATCAGCTTCTCTCGATGGGACTCATGCAGGATTTCAATCATTTTATCTTCAAGGCTGAAACGCTCCTCCAGTGTTTCACCCAATTCTGATACTGCATCCTGAAGCCCCTGGAGAGAACTGATTGATTCGCAGCTATCATTAAACTTCAAACACCTTGAAGTATTCTCTTCAAGCTTTGGCAGCATTGCATGGGCCAGCTCAATCCCACCATCATTAAATTCCCGAGCCTCCTGAATCAACTGCTCGTAGACCTCAAAATGACCAGCTGATGCATAATCCACTAAAATCTGGCACAACTCTTTCAACTTACTTGCCACCGGGCGCTTGTCATCATCAAATTGATCCATTCCATTGATGGAGCAGTAAAGGACGATCAGCTCCTGACGTTCATTGAGCCAGCGATCAATAATTTCTGAAACACCTCCCCAACGTTCTTTGGCCGTTTGGCAACCCTCCAGCATGATAGTCAGTTCCTCTTTAACAATTAGATATCTTCTGCGTGAATGGGACCTCGTAAGCGCCTATGTCAGACAGCTCAGATGCTAGGTTATGACAGTGGATTTTTTGCGGCAAGCGTTTATTTTTCCAAAACACAACATCATTTAAAATGCAAGCTTTCCAAGAACATCATGAATTCAATGGCTTCAGGGTATTTTCTCGGATAAATAACAATTTTTTAACCTAAAAAAACACAGTTTAATTAAAAATTATTATTTTAATAACCTGATCCAAGTACTAACAAACTCTTTTTTTGCTGAAATTGTGTCATTAAGTAGGCCCACATTAATTAAAAACAGGCTCATTCCAATCAAAAAAAACCTGATCATTTATATTAATGACAATGCATAGATAGAAAATCCTTTTTCTTATCTATTGCGATAGCTGCCAGCCTCCATGTGTAAAGTGAATCTCTGTAATACAGTTAATCTGCAGCCATATAATCTTTCAGGAATTCATCAAAGCCTTTTTTATCGTTTCCTTCCCTTGCCAGCTGATCTGCAATGGAACGCTGAGCAACCTGTTCAAAGTAAGATACTCTTTCAGCACTCAGATTGTGCTCAGAGAAGCCTCTGGCGTGTTTCCCGGACAACGACATCATCAGCTCAATGTAGCCAACGCCCTCCGCCTCAATAGCCTTCAGCAACTGAGCCGAAGGCGTCAGAGAGACATCATCAAGCTTTGCTTTTTGAGCATGCAGGCTTGCCATAAACATGGATGAGCCATTCGCCTGATCTAACAACTCAGCAATCGGAGCCATTTCATCCAATAACTGCACACCCCAGCTTGTCAACGTAATGGGCTGACCTTTCTGCGTCAACTCGACACCTGGTCGACGACCTTCCATTACGGCTGTTTTAAAGTTATTACTGACTTCAACGCACTCGCTGGAATTGATAGAGTCCCCGTTTTGTAGTGAACAATACATCAGAAAGACATCAAGGAAATGAGCATCCACCTCACTCAGCCCAAGAGGTTCAAATGGGTTGATATCCAGACAACGGACTTCAACATATTCTACGCCCTCATTGCGTAAAGCAGTCACTGGCTTTTCGCCAGAGCGAGCAATGCGTTTTGGCCGGATAGTGCTGTAATACTCATTTTCTATTTGCAGAAGGTTGGTATTTAACTGCAGGTATTCTCCCTCTTTTTTCAGGCCAATAGCTTCATAAGGAGGGTAAGGCGTACGGATAGCCTTGGACAAACTATCAACATACTCATCCAGTGTGTTATAGCAAATATTCAAAGAGGATTGAGCATGATTACTGTAACCCATATCACTCATACGCAATGAGGTTGCATAAGGAAGATATAGAGAGTCTCTATCAAGCGCCTGTAAACCTGACTGTTCACCACCGTCTGCAAAGAAGCTTCTGCTAACCACCGGCGAAGCACCGAATAAATACATCAGCAACCAGGAATAACGAAGAAAATTTCGAATCAGTGAAAAATAGCCTGCTGACCTGAAGTCACGAGACTCAACATCTGTTTCATTTGAATGTTGTTGTAAAAGGTCCCAGAACTCCTCAGGCAAAGAGAAGTTATAGTGAATACCGGCAATAGTCTGCATTGGCTTGCCATAACGATGCCAGAGCCCTTCACGATAAACCGTTTTCATTAAACCGATATTGGAGCTTCCATACTGCGCGATGGGAATGCTGTCATCACCTTCAAGCAAGGGGGGCATACTACCCGACCAGAGCAGTTCTCCATCGATATGCTGACAGGTGTACTGATGAAGCTCCTCAAGGAACGAGAGCGTATCATCAATTCGGCAATGTACCGGCGTTATAAATTCAAGCAACGCCTCGGAATAATCGGTGGTAATGTACGGGTGGGTTAATGATCGTCCCAGTTTCTCAGGATGGAGCTTCTGGGAAAGACGAGCATCTGAAGTAACCCTGAGACTTTCACGTTCGATACCATGGCAAATACCACGAAGAACGGAATGGTTAGCATTGGGCTGGAAAAGCTCCAGACGATCCTGATACTCAGTAGCCAAGGTACAGATCCAATAGTAATTAGTACAGGTCTAAAAGCCTGCTCATAAACACGGTTATTGCAGGCAACAGTTTGTGCCCAAGACCATGAAAACACGGCAAAAGCTCTCTACTCTGGAAACAAATAAGAAAGCCATAAGTAGCCTGATAAAATAGCAATCAGCTTAGCATCTGATCACGTACAGCGAACGGTATGATACCAGCCTGAATTTTCTAAATCCCCTAAAAAAAAGCCAGACATGAAGTCCTGTCTGGCTTTTTTTACTCATCAAACAACCGTCGTTAACAGCCTTATTACATAATTAGTAACGCGATCGGTCAGAGCCCTACTTGCGTAACTGCTTTGCATTGGCAAACAAGTCAGCAAAAGTAGCTCCAGAGTCTTGCTTCTTACCACGATTACCCGATTGACTGGCTTTCTGTGGTTTGCTGCGACCTGCAGGCTTTTCAGAGCGCGCCTGCCGGGGTTGCTGACGAGCTTCTGCACGCTCTTCTGCCTTATCCGACATGCGCATGGAGAGGCCAATTCGCTTACGGGCAACGTCTACTTCCATCACTTTGACCTTAACAATATCTCCTGCTTTCACCACTTCGCTCGGAACCTTCACAAAGTTTTCGGACAACGCAGAGATATGTACCAGACCATCCTGATGCACACCAACATCCACAAACGCACCAAAGTTGGTAACGTTGGTGACAACGCCTTCAAGCTCCATATTCAGTTTGAGGTCGCGGATATCTTCAATACCATCCTTGAACTCAGCCGCTTTGAAATCCGGACGTGGGTCACGACCGGGTTTATCAAGCTCGCTGATGATGTCAGTAACGGTTGGCAAACCAAAGGTTTCGTCGGTAAAGTCGGCGGCATTCAGGCTCTTCAAAAAGCCAGAGTCACCAATCAGCGCCTGCACCTCACGGCTGGACTGACCGGCAATCTTCTCAACCACTGGATACGCCTCAGGGTGCACCGCAGAGCTGTCCAGGGGGTTATCACCATTCATGACCCGCAGGAAACCGGCAGCCTGTTCAAATGTTTTTGCGCCAAAGCGAGTCACCTTTTGCAGATCCTGACGGCTTCTGAAAGCACCATGCTCATTTCGGTAAGAAACAATATTATCTGCCAGCGTACGATTCAGGCCGGATACACGAGCCAGCAAAGCACTTGAAGCCGTATTAAGATCAACACCTACCGCGTTTACACAGTCCTCAACCACAGCCTCCAGAGAGCGGGACAGGTTGATCTGGCTAACATCGTGCTGATACTGACCAACACCAATCGACTTTGGCTCGATTTTCACCAACTCAGCCAGCGGATCCTGCAGACGACGGGCAATGGAAACCGCACCACGAATAGTGACATCCAGATCCGGAAACTCACGGGCAGCCAGTTCAGAGGCAGAATAGACGGATGCACCCGCTTCACTGACGACAATTTTCGTCAACCCAAGCTTGGGATAACTGCGCATCAGTTCAGCCACCAGTCGGTCTGTTTCACGAGATGCCGTACCATTACCAATGCTGACCAGCTCAACCTGATGAGTTAAGCAGAGCGTAGCCAGAGTACCAAGAGACTCTTTCCACTTTTTCTGGGGAGCATGAGGGAAAATAGTGGTGTGCTCTACCAGCTTTCCAGTGCCATCAACCACCGCAACCTTAACACCGGTTCTCAAGCCAGGATCCAGGCCAAGAGTTGGTCTGAGCCCTGCCGGAGCTGCCAGCAAAAGATCTTTCAGGTTCTTGGCAAAAACCCTGATTGCTTCGTCTTCAGAGTTTTCGCGAATACGCGTCATCAACTCGGTTTCCAGCTGAGACAACAGCTTTACCCGCCAAGTCCAGCGAACCACATCTTTCAGCCAGTCATCAGCCGGACGGCCTTTATGCTCAACTTTCCAGTAATCAGCGACCAGCTTCTCACAGGGGTGAGTTTCACGACGGTCTTCAGGCTCATTGGCAAGGCGGATGCTGGCCTGCAAAACGCCTTCATTCCGACCACGGAAGATGGCCAGCGCCCGATGAGATGGAACACTTTTCAGAGGCTCGTCATGTTCAAAGTAATCCCGGAACTTCGCGCCTTCTTCTTCTTTTCCTTCAATACCGCGACTGCTCAGTATGCCTTCATTCCAAAGCAACTCACGCAGGTGCCCCAGTAATTCAGCGTCTTCACTGAAGCGCTCCATCAGGATATAGCGAGCACCTTCCAGGGCCGCTTTTACATCCTCTACACCTTTATCTGCATCCACAAAGGCTGCTGCTTCCGCTTCAGGGTCTTTTTCCGGCGTATCGAACAACATGTCTGCCAATGGTTCCAGACCAGCCTCACGAGCAATCTGAGCCTTTGTACGACGCTTTGGTTTATAGGGAAGGTACAGGTCTTCCAAGCGAGTTTTCGTGTCAGCCGAGCGGATATCTTTTTCCAGTTCAGGTGTCAGCTTATCCTGCTCTGCAATACTCTTCAGGATGGTATCACGGCGCTCTTCCAGCTCTCGCAGATAACGGAGGCGCTCCTCCAGCGTTCTCAGCTGAGTATCGTCCAGACCTCCGGTGATTTCTTTTCGATAACGGGCAATAAACGGAACTGTAGAACCATCATCAAGCAGCTGTACAGCACTGGCAACCTGTTCAGCTCTGGCACCCAACTCTTCAGCTATGCGCTGGGAGATACTCTGCATAAAACACACTCATCATGGGAATCAAAACAATAGGATAGTTTCCAGACAATACCCCAGAAACAGCACGATTTCTGTATCCAGACAGTAATTAATGTCTATCCTGGCCTGCACACTCAAGTCATAAAGATCAAGCCATAAAGACACTGCAATGACCAGAGAAAACCGGGAATTATATCGAAACTGATCCATTTGTATGCAACCAAACCTTTAAAGTACTGGAAAATGGCTGCTCCAGGGCAGGCTCTGTTGACATAAGGTTCCAAGCTCTGCGGGGCACGCACTGCCCATAGGACTCAAGCCCGAATACTTCTATCGTCGTTACAAGAACTTGAAAGACACAGGTATTCCTGCGTCCTTGCACTTAACCAGAAGCATTCTGGCTTGAGCTGAGAAAGGAGCCTTATGTCAGCAGAACCTAGAAATCAGATATTAAAAAAGGGAAGACAAAGCTTCCCTTACATAATGTGATTATTTACTGCAGCTTTTCTTAACAGGATACGAATCAGTTCAGTGATGGACCTGCCGCAATCAGAGCCTTACCTTCTTCATTATCAGTAAACTTAACAAAGTTGGTAATGAAGCGATCGGCCAGATCATGAGCCTTACGCTCCCATTCAGCTGGATCTTCATAGGTATCCTGAGGGTTCAGAATACTGTCATCAACACCAGCAACACTCTGCGGCACATGCAATCCGAAGAAAGGCAGAGTTTTGGTTTCTGCTTTATCGATAGAGCCATCCAGAATGGCGTCAATGATCGCACGGGTTGCCTTGATGGAGATACGCTTGCCAGTACCATTCCAGCCAGTATTCACCAGGTAAGCGGTGGCCCCGTGAGCTTCCATTTTCTTAACCAGCTCTTCTGCGTATTTGGTTGGATGCAAGGACAGGAATGCAGCACCAAAGCAGGAGGAGAACGTTGGTGTCGGCTCAGTAATGCCGCGCTCTGTACCGGCCAACTTAGCAGTAAAGCCGGAAAGGAAATGATACTTGGTTTGTTCTGGCGTCAAACGTGATACCGGTGGCAATACCCCAAAAGCATCAGCGGTGAGGAAGATAACTTTTTTGGCGTGACCAGCCTTGGAAACAGGCTTAACAATATTATCTATATGGTAAAGAGGGTAAGAAACCCGGGTATTCTCGGTTTTTGAGCCATCGTCAAAATCAATTTTTCCCTGAGCATCAACCGTCACGTTTTCCAGCAGGGCATCACGGCGAATAGCGTGGAAAATCTCCGGCTCATTCTCTTCTCTCAGGTTAATCGTCTTCGCGTAACAGCCACCCTCAAAATTGAAGACACCATCATCATCCCAACCATGCTCGTCGTCGCCGATAAGAGCACGCTTGGGATCTGCAGACAGTGTCGTTTTGCCGGTACCGGACAAACCAAAGAATATTGCGGTATCACCCTGCTCTCCCACATTGGCCGAACAGTGCATAGAAGCAATACCGCGCAGCGGCAGAAGGTAGTTCATGATTGAGAACATTCCTTTCTTCATCTCGCCGCCATACCAAGTACCACCAATCACCTGAATACGCTCAGTCAGGTTGAATGCCACAAAGTTCTCGGAGTTAAGGCCGTGTTCCTGCCACTTGGGATTGGTGCATTTTGCCCCATTCATAACAATGAAGTCTGGTTTAAAACCCACCAGCTCATCATCACCTGGACGAATAAACATGTTCTTAACAAAGTGAGCCTGCCAGGCTACTTCAGTCACAAAGCGGACGCTCAGGCGGGTTTCGGGGTTTGCACCACAGAAGCCATCAATAACAAACAGACGCTTGCCAGAAAGCTGATTAGTTACCAGTGATTTGAGATCTGCCCAGACCCCTTCAGAAATGGCTTTGTTATCATTCTTACCCTGATCCGACCACCAGATGGTATCACGAGTCGTTTCATCCTTAACGATGTACTTATCCTTTGGAGAACGCCCGGTAAAAATACCGGTATCCACCGACACAGCACCCATTTCGGTAACAACCCCTTTTTCATAGCCGTCCAGCTCCGGTCGGGTTTCTTCCCCGAACAGGACTTCGTAGGATGGGTTGTAAACTACATCAAGGACATCCTTGATTCCGACTCCAGCCAGAGCTTCCTTTACGTTTACATGGGCCATGCAAAGTTCTCCTAAGGCAATACGCTCAACTTAACGTTTCATGTTGTTAGATTATGATAATTCTTGTGGCGCGCTATGATAGGGTATTGAACCTATTATTTAAATATAACCTTGAAATTTCAGGTTATAGGAGCCCTTTTTCACGCCCTGTTGTTAACTGAGTCTGATAAAAGAAGTTAAACCTTTGTAAGATTAAAAGTGTTGTCCCGAGTCAAATTTATCATTGGTCATTAACGGAAAACACAAAGTCACACTCTTATCGATATTCTCAAGGCAATGAACTCATAAATGGCGGGTAAAATCCAGCCGCAAAGACAAAAACAAACAACGAAAAACAAAAGAAAACAATGACTGAATCTAATCAAGAGCCTTATCGGGCTCTTGATTCAGAAAATGGAGGGCTAAGAAAAACCTTAATGAATCTGTGGCTTTTCGTTAAAGATTGAGTCTATATCCTCTTTACCAAAAACATACTGGTGATTGCAGAACTGACAGTCCATGGCCACTTGACCATCTTCTTCAATAATCGACTCGACCTCTTTGCGGTCAAGTGTGCTGATGATCTTTGCACTTCTTTCCTGAGAACAGGTGCAAATAAAACGGACCGGCTCTTTTTCAAAAATACGAACCGTTTCTTCATGGAACAGCCTGACAAGCAGTGTTTCATGGTCAAGATCCAACAACTCAGAACTCTGAACAGTCTCTGCCAATGCAGTCATGCGATTCCAGGACTCAGAACGCGCATCTGCAGAGAGTTCAGCACTTGCAGGCAGTGCCTGTAGTAGTAGACCAGAGCTAGACTGACCATCACAGGCCAGCCATAGGCGAGTCTGCAACTGAACGGACTGAGCAAAATAATCTTCAAGACTTGCCGCCAGCGTTTCCTTTTCCAGGGGAACAATACCTTGGTAACGCTTACCTTTCACAGGATCTACAGTGATCAACAAACTTGCCTTGCCTAAAAGCGTTTGAAGTGGTGCTTCTACGATATCATCCCTGAACTGGGCAACAGCACGGAATGACTTCTGGTCTGTACACTCCACCATCAGCAGAGATAGTGGCCCATCGCCTCTGGCCTGAAGGGTAAGAAGCCCCTCAAACTTCAGCGTAGAGCTCAACAACACCGCTGAAGCCACCAGCTCACCTAAAAAGCGTCGGACAACCTCTGGATACTCGTGAGCCTCCAAAGCATCAAGATAGCTGTTGTTGAGGGAAACGACTTCACCACGAATATCGGTATTTTCAAATATAAAGCGCTGTACTGCGTTATCAGTTCTGCTCATGAGCAACATTCCGTTCCGGGCTTATCAAAAACTGGCGACAGCATAACAACTACCGACCAAATACAAGCAAGCCACTGATTTATATAGGAATACATAATAGGGAGCGTCGTATTATATTACGATTCAGCAAAAAACACTTCGTCATGCTTATAGCTTCTCTCTCTAACTCACTGTTTGGCTATACTCAAAGGATGATAGCCTGACCAGGGAAAGGACATGCAAGACGGAGCAGGGATTAATAAAACAACTTCTTCATCCCCATTAACAGTTACTCATGAAAAACCTGAAGAGTCTGCACCTGACCAAACTCGGCAGCAAACAGCTACAGGAGCAGGCTCTCAAGATGATGCCCCTCCACTAAAAAGCAGGCATATTGGAAGCACGGAACCAGCTTCTAACGTCAGCTCCAAAAAAGCAGAGATTAATAGCCTTGAAAAGCAGTATAAAGAGCACTGCAAACTTAAAGCCAAACTAGAAGAGAGAAAAGAAGTCTCTCAACAGCTTGAAACAATACGAAAATTCATGGCAGTCCCTAAAGATTTTGATAGAGACTGCGGCTTTGTTATTACATTTATCTCAAGATCTGGTGAAGAAATTAGCATTCTTCCACCTGATGAAAAACTTGGTGGAAAGCGTTTGGGCAAGCTTTTAGGAAAACTGGAATTACTGGTTGGCAAACCTGGTGAAACAGAAGAATCTGGCGAGTTAGAAAAAGCATTTGGGAAAGATGGCAAAAAGCTAGATGAGTCACTCAAAGAAATTCAAGAAGAAATCAATTCAACCTACACTGAACTAAAAGAGCTGGCACCTAATTCTGAAGCACTTAATTATACACCAGAGAAAGCAAGACGATATGAACTAACAGCTGCCTTACCTGACTGGAAAGCTTCTGAAGCCTCAGAAACAGGCAATTTTGTAATCAAGTTTGACTCTCCGGGTAGTAACCCAAAGCCAAGTCAACCCGAAATGCGCGCAACCACCCCAAGAGCCATTTTAAAACCGGATACAACACCAGAAGAGGAACTAACATCAGAGCCTGATATTTTTGAACTTCCCAGTATTAAAAATATAAGACCTTTGCGGTCAGATGCACCATTATTTCTTCCCCGGGGAGACAACAGTCAGGAAGCGACAGCGACCATCATCAGTGGCGATGCCGACTCTGGATTTGCCTTGCCAAAAGCGCTTACCAGCATGTTCGATGATGAAGACGGTAGCAAGTTTCAGGCTCTTCATTCGACACTTCTTAATAGAGTTAAAGATACAGGCGCGATGCCTGATGCTGATTTGAGAAAGATCGCCCCAGCATGCATTCGTCAGTGTTTCTGTGACAAGACAGGCTCTATGGGAACGACGTTTATACATGTGTTTGCTGAAAACCACACCCAGTCTCCATATAGTTCCGAGAACAGGCATAACAAGGTTATGGTGCTGTGGTATCCCAATAAAGGGTTGCAAATAACACCTGACAGCTTACAACAAGCCAATATGGAAGTAATGAGCGCCTTAAGTAGGTACCAGAAAAAAGCCTTTAGTTACAATGATCGGCCCTTAGATGAAGAGGGCCCAGGCTTGGAAAGAGATTTTGCTGCCTATAGCCAATCCAAAGAGCACACCGAATTAGCAGAAAGCGCCTCCTTAATAGCGAATACCAGGACTGGGAAAAAAAGAAAGCTCAAAACCAAAGACCCCAGAGAACCCTCCGCTTACCCCGTTGTAACAGCACTCAGGGTCGGTGAGTTACCTCATGAAGCACTGCTTAAGAGATCGCCAACTAGCGAGGAAGATAACCAAGCGCTTCTGGGGTTCAGAAGTGCACTCAGAGATTTACCCGAAAACCGCAGGTTTTTAAAAAGCCTTGAGCTACCTGAACGATTCGTAACTAAAGAAGAGAGTTCGAAGCCTACACAATTCGATAAGAGTAAATCGTCAAAGCAAGGTCCCACCGAAGGAGTTAGTACTCCCTTGATAGATGAGGAAGATGACCTTGACGCTGCAATAGAGAAAGAGCAGGAACAAATGCCGCTTACGAACCCACTATCTGCAGGGCTAACTCCTGATAAAGATACGATCCCCCTAAATGAAGATGATGATATTGACGCTGTTATCGAACAAAAACAAACCAAACAGACCGTCTCTACGACACCATCTGATAAAGGTACTGACCCTTTACCAGAAGAAGATGACCTTGATGCCGAACTCAAACTAAGGAATACAGAAGGCCACGACTTGTTTACCGACGTAGATATGACCAAATTACAAGAACAGGAAGATGATCTTCGGACACAAGATAACAGGGAATTTTCTGAGGTTAAGACTAAAGCACCAGAAGAAACTGTACAGCCAGATATTTCAGGGCTGCCAAAGACTCAAGCGCAAAAGGATCTTGAAGAGCGCAGAGACACGTTACAACTATTTGATGAACCAACTGCCCAAAGCATTCTTCATCTTGGCAAATCCAGCCTGCAATCCAATGGACCTCGTACCGGGATGCAACCGCCAGTTCACACAACGATCCAACGATATCAGATGCTTCCAAATCCAGAGACTGAAGGCAGTAATGATGTAGCACAGCTTATTTTATACGTTGAAGGCTCGACTTCAAACTCAGAATCTGACCAACAAGTAATTGATCAATTCTCAGAACGTTTGGAGGCTTCACTCACTGTCCACATAACAGAACATGGATCTTTGAAAGGCATCAGTGATTCGACAGTCATCAATATGATTTACGCCGCACTGCCTTCACCTGGTGAGCCGTCACTGGAACAAGCTGCCGACTTTAGAATATTTCTCGGTATTAACAGCTCGCACTGGCTTCTAAATCGCAGAGACAGTGGAGATATGAGAACGCTTTATATTCCACACGACAACCCAGAAATACGAGAAATACATGCGGATAATAAAGACCCGGCAATTGCAGAGAACTTGGCAAAAGCTATATACAAAACAGATCAAGTTTCAGAAGAGCAGCTAGCAGAGACGAAACGATTACCAGCTATCTCTAAACTGCCCCCATTTGAAGATGATGGCTACTATCTGCTCATGGAAAGGACTGCACTCAATGACTTAATGCCTGAAAAGGACATATTACAGTTTATAAAAGACAGGAATGGTCAAGACCCAAAAAAGATCAGGACTGCATTGATAGAAGAGCTAACTAAGCGTTGGGGTGGAAATCCAGATGATTTCCACCAGTGTGGATTTGAAATTTTTAATCTCTCACCTCGTCTAGCTCAACCAGCTGAATAGAGCCGATCATGAGGTTTAGTATTAGATTGGTGGGAATGAACCCAAGTTACCTGTACCAGAGACCTGTTATCTCTGAAGTTATTGGTCAACCTCTTGAGAAAGGCTAAAAAAGCAAAAAGCCACCCAACCCGGTTAATGAGTGGATGTAATGCAAATATTGAGATAGCTAAAAGCGTTTAATCATCTAACTGCCAATTCTCCGGAAGAGTAAACCCCATATTCTCAAGTAACTTGCCAACTGCCGCCAGAACCCGATAACGGGCATAAGTTTCCTGATATACCGCAGAAGTTAAGCTGTTACTGGACTGAAACAGTTCATTTTCACTGTCCAGCAAATCCAGCAAAGTTCTTTTACCAATATTAAATTGCTCGCGATAGGCTGCAACCGTTTCACGGCTGGCCTCTTCGTGGAGCAATAAATACTCCCTCTGTTCCCCGGTGAATTGAAGCGCAGCCCAGGAGATACGCATTCTTTCTTCTATATCTCTCATGACTCTCGCTTTCTGAGACCGGCTTTCCTCTGCCTGATAGGCGCTCTCCATCAATCGAGCCTTGTCACCACCACCTCGGAACAGGTTGTAACGGAGTCGTACCATGGCTACGGTATCTCGATAATCACCCAGCTGACCATCCGCATTCCGTTTCCAGCTCTGATCTAGCTCAGCATCCAGCGACGGAAGATAACTGCTTTTACGGGAAGAATATGCGTACTCTGATGACTCAACATCAAGCTCAGCTGCTTTGAGATTCGGGTGATCCTGCCAACTATTTTTGATCGCTTTGTTTAAGTCCTCAGGCAGCTCCAAATGCTCGAAACCGGGAAATTCAAGACCATCTGGACTGCGACCAACCAGAGCCCTGTATTCACTTTCAGAGTCCATCAGATTATTTCGGGCATTAATCAGGTTCGCATTGGCCCTGGCACGCCGACCCTCGACTTGAATTAAGTCAGAGCTTCGAGCCACTCCCTGACGAGCTCGCCGCTCGATTTGATCAAAAATCTCATTGTGAATTTCCAGATTTTCTTCTGCCAGCTCAACCAGGTCACGGCGCTCAAGCACTTTCAGATAAACGTTAATCACCTGCAGGGCAAGGTCCTCTAGCGTTGAATAGAGACGCCACTGCTCAGCCTCACTCCCTTTCCTGGCGCCTTTTACACTATTCCAGGTATTAAAGCCTGCAAAGAGGTTCTGTTTGACAGAAAAAGACGCTTCCTGTCGAGTAAAACTCTTTTCGTCAATCTGATCATTTGATCCATCAGGCACATCTTTGTTCTGTCCGCCAATACCTGCAGCAATATCGAGCGTTGGCCAGAAGTCAGCGGCCGCCGCACTGATGGTTTCCTGCTCAGCTTTTAAACGATTAAGGGCTACTTTTGCCTGGGGATGTGAAAGCAAGGCACTGCCAAGTGCTTCTTCCAAAGCTTCAGCAGCCACTTCAGTATTCCATGCAAAAAGACCTGTAAATAAGCCGGTCATCAGAAATGGAAAGCGATTCATGAGTGTCCCTGTATCTTTCAAACTGAGATTTATTATGAAGATACATCGCCATTTCCTGAGAGTACTTTAATGGCTGGTTGGCAAAATCATGATTTGTGACACTCGCACTTCTGGTCAGCAATGACCAACTTATGATAAAAAAGCATAATAAGCGATCCAGATATCCGGTTGAAACAGAATTAAGCCATTGAGATCGGATCGAAAAGAAAGAATGGCAGCGAACCGTTTTCGCTTCTTCTGTGGGTTGCCAGGGGAAAAACATGCAAGGTGGCGAGAAAGACCTTAAGGTCATGATCATTGATGACAGCAAGACGATACGTCGGACTGCTGAAACTCTTCTGAAAAAAGCGGGCTGCCAGGTGGTCACCGCCACCGATGGCTTTGATGCATTGGCAAAAATTGCAGAGTCCGAACCAGACATCATATTTGTCGATATCATGATGCCCCGCCTGGATGGCTATCAAACCTGCGCGCTCATTAAGAACAATAGTGCATTTAAACAGATTCCTGTCATCATGCTATCCAGTAAGGATGGGCTGTTTGATCGTGCCAGAGGGCGGATAGCCGGTTCAGATTACTATCTGACCAAACCATTCAGTCGCGATGAACTATTTGGAGCAATTCGAGACCACTGCCCTGGCTATGCTCTGGCCGTTTAAGCAACCTTGAATGGAAAGCCCTTGTCTGCATCTCTATATTCTGGGGTTGTCACAAGGACACCAGGAAATAATTTAAAGCAAGTAACCAAATTAGGTGCCGGCCTGTATTACTGCACTGTTAATTACAAAAGGCCGGCAACACCGGGGGATTTATGGCTAAGGTATTGATTGTTGACGACTCACCAACCGAACTGTACCAACTGAGCGCAATGCTTGAGAAGCATGGTCACACAGTACTGACCGCCGACAACGGTGCTGATGGTGTTGCCCTCTGCAAGGAAGAGCAGCCTGACGCCGTGTTAATGGACATTGTCATGCCGGGTTTGAACGGTTTCCAAGCCACCCGTCAGCTCTCTAAAGATGGTAGTACTGTTCATATTCCAGTGATTATCGTAACCACTAAAGATCAGGAAACTGATCGTGTCTGGGGTATGCGCCAGGGTGCAAAGAATTATTTAACCAAGCCCATAAAGGAAAACCTCCTGCTGGAAACCCTCAACGAAGTCCTGAGTGATGTAGCTGCCTGAGTTAGATCAACTCTGGTTTACAACGTTGTCTCACGTTCCTGACTTTGACGTTCAAAGGGATCCATGAAGGAAAGGAGTAAAATGACGAACTCCACTCATCCATTTGACTATCTTGAAGCACTTGAGCAGAGTGTTTCCCTGTATAGTGCGCCAACACCTGAAGAACAAACAGACTTGGACTACTGGCAGGGTGTCAGCTTCCTGCTGAATAGTCAGCACTATATGGTACAGATCGGCTCAATTTCTGAAATTCTTCCGGTTCCTCAGACAACCCCTCTACCGGGCGTTAAGCGCTGGGTCAAAGGAATAGCAAATGTCAGGGGGCGACTGATACCCATAGTCAGCCTGGGAGAGTTCCTGAGCGGCGGACCGGGCAGCCAAAGCCCAAGCAAACCGAACCAGAACAACCGGATACTTGTCATCGAAAAGAAAGACCTTTCTGTAGGCCTGATTGTCGATGAAGTTCGAGGCATGCTGCAGTTTGCAACCAATAGCTACTCTGACGAAATCCCGGCATCTCTGCCAGAAAGCGTTCACCCATTTACCCGGGGCTCATACACCAAAGATCAACACTATGTCGTTTTCAGTGTTGATAGCCTCGTGACCAGTGATAATTTTCTTAAAGCCGCCAGCGAATAAACAGGATTTTGATTTCAAGTTAGAAATCGGGGAATAAACGATGAAAGGCAATCAAGCGAAAAGGGGACAGGGAAGCAAGGCTAACAGAGCCACGATCGCTTCGATCACTATGCTGGTGCTGTCTCTGTCAGTCATGACTGGTGCGTTTATCTATAACGATCAACAGTCTCAGCTACTTCATGCCCATGAAACCAATGCTGGTGAGCTTCGGGTTCTTTCCCAGCAGATTGCCAAGAACGCCTCGGAAGCGGCTTCTGGTAAAGAAGAAGCCTTTCCCCTGCTCAAAGAAGCGACTTCCATGTTTGGCCAGTACATCGGTGAATTGAATAATGCCAAGCTCTCCGTATTGCCTTTTGTTGATACCGCCAACAGCCCTGCCTCCCAGCAGATCGAGGCCCTGGGATCAGCCTGGTCTGAAATGAAAGTTGAGGCCGATAGTATTCTCTCAGCTCAGGACACCGTACTGTCACTGCATGATGTTGCCCTGACACTGAGTGAAACGATTCCCCAGTTGCAGATTGAATACGATGAAGTCGTAGAAATTTTGCTTGAGAACAATGCACCTTCTGACCAGATTGCCATGGCTCAGCGCCAGCCCTGGCTGGCAGAACGCATCATCCGAAGCGTTGCCAAGGTTCTCGAAGGTGGAGAAGACTCCATCATGGCAGCAGACAGTTTTGGTCGTGATGCCAAACTCTTTGGCCGAGTACTGGACGGTATGCTTGAAGGCAACATTGCCATGCGCATCAGTCAGGTCACGGATGATGAAGCCATCGACCGCCTGATGGAAATTTCTGATCTGTTTGAATTTGTCGATGGCAGCGTGGACGAAATCCTGGAAACCTCTCCAGAGCTTTTCCAGGTACGTGCAGCATCCGATACCATTTTTACTGACTCACAGCAGCTGCTGCAGCAAACCTCGGTACTGGCAGACACCCTATCTGCGTCCACCGTTGAACAGAAAACGTTAGAACTGGCGATTATGATTTCCGGTGGGCTCTCACTGCTGTTCGTCTTGTTAACAGCAATGTCCATTATTCTTGATACCCGCCGTCGACTTGAAGAAACCAAAACTGAGAGTGAAGCAACTGAAGCCCAGAATGCGGCAAACCAGAAAGCGATTCTGCGACTGCTTGATGAAATGGCAGATCTTGCAGACGGTGACCTGACGGTTAAAGCCAGTGTAACCGAAGATTTTACCGGAGCTATTGCAGACTCCATCAACTTCTCTATCGAACAACTGCGAGCCTTGGTTAACACCATCAACCAGACTGCAGTAAAAGTAGATGCAGCCGCTCAGGAAACACAGGCAACAGCACGCCTGCTTGCCGAAGCTTCCGACCATCAGGCACAGGAAATTGGCGCAACTACCCAGTCAGTTAACGAGATGACGAAGTCCATTGACCAGGTATCCAGTGAGGCATCCGGGTCTGCAGACGTTGCCGAGCGCTCCGTACAGATTGCTGCCAACGGTGGTCTGGTGGTACGAAATACTATTGATGGCATGACCACTATCCGTGAGCAGATTCAGGATACGTCAAAGCGTCTCAAGCGTCTGGGTGAATCATCTCAAGAGATCGGAGACATTATCTCCCTGATCAACGAAATTGCTGACCAAACCAACATCCTCTCTCTAAATGCTGCTATTCAGGCATCCATGGCCGGTGAAGCAGGTCGTGGTTTCGCTGTGGTTGCTGATGAGGTACAACGCCTTGCAGAGCGGGTGTCTGCAGCGACCAAGCAGGTCGAAGCCCTGGTATCTACCATCCAGACCGATACCAATGAAGCGGTTATTTCCATGGAACAGACCACTTCGGAAGTGGTACATGGTGCACGCCTTGCACAGGATGCAGGTGTTGCTCTGGAAGAGATCGAACAGGTATCCAACAGCCTGGCAGGACTGATCCGGAACATTTCTGAAACGGCCAAGGTCCAGTCTCAGTCCGCATCCCAGATCTCCAGTCGCATGGTGGCAATCCGGGATATTTCTATCCAGACCTCTTCAGGAACCAAGGCTACCGCTCAATCTATCGGTGATCTGGCCGGCATGGCAATGGAGATGAGACAGTCAGTTACTGGCTTCAAGCTACCTGAAACCACAGAATCCTGACTCCGTAAGAGACGAGAGCATGAGAACAAGCATGATGCCCACCGTTCAGGCCCTCTTGATAAAGAGAGCGATAACAGGAGCCAGGGATGATTGAACAGCGTGATTACATCGGCCTGGACTGGGTTATCGGAGAGATTGACAGCACACTCACTGAAGCCCGCCTGGACCTTGAACAGTATGCTGACTCACGAGATGACTTAACACTTCTGGATAACTGTCGTACAAAAATCCAGCAGATTCACAGCACCCTGAAAATTTTAAAGCAGAAAGGCGCACGGCTACTCACCCGGGAAATTCTGCTGTTATTGGACAGTTTGAAAAGCACTCCGGTTGAAAGTGCCCAAGAACAACTTGTCGTGCTTATTCAGGGAATGCTCCAGCTTCCGGGCTACCTTGCCCACACATCAAGGTCAGGCAAGGACACGCCTAGCCTGCTGAAGAACCTGCTCAGTGAAATGCGACAGCTGCGTGGGCAGCGGGCGTTATCGGATATTGATTTTTTTACACCCAGTATCGTTCATACGATAGCACCGATTTCAGAAGCACAGCTGGATAAACTGCAAAGTAATGGCTTTGCACCTTTGGTACGAAAAATACGTCAAAAGTATCAGCTCTGTCTGGCCGGAGTCCTCAGGGATAGTCAACGGGAACAGCAACTGGCTATCATTGGCAAGATATTCGCCAAGCTGCAAAACCTTTGCTGGGACTCACCAATATCGCCTCTATGGGATGCCACCACCGCTTTCTCTGAAGGACTTAAAGAAGGCTCCATTGCCATTGACAACCATGCCATTACGATACTTCGTGAGATGGATCATGAGTTGAAATGCCTGGCTAATGAAGAAACCAAGCGCCTGAATACTCCACCGCAAGAAGAGTTATTGCGGGAGATTCTGTACCGTATTGGTAAAGCAAACAGTGACAACTCACTGATTCTCTCATTAAAACGACGCTATTCACTGGACAAGGCTCTTGAATCTGAGCCTCAGGACGTCAGTCTAATCAGCTTTGATGCAGCTGCCCCAGTGGTAAAAGCCATTAAAGAAGAACTTGCTCATGTTAAAGATGCTCTGGACCTTTACCTGCTTAACCCTGAGGTCAACAAGACCAGAATTCAGGAACAATTAGCAACCTGTCAGCAAATTTCTGACACGCTATGCATGCTTGGCCTCGATAAATTGCAAGGCATCATGCAAAAAGAGTCAGAGCACCTGAAAGCGATTCTAAGCAGTGAGCAAACTCCCGATCAAATTAATGATACTCTAATCAATACCGCAGCCCAGTTGCTCGAAGTTGAAGCAGGACTGAATCAATTTATGGGCTTCAGCCGCCCTGTAACCGATCAACCTTCTATATCAGCTCAGATGAATGATATTCATCAAACAGTAATCCATGAGGCTCGTGAAAACCTTGAGCAAGCTAAAGGAACTGTTGTTGACTATCTGGGCAGCCAGCACAACCAGGAGTTTTTGGCAAAACTACTCCCTCTGATAAAAAGCATTCAGGGCGGTCTTGCCATTATTCCCCTGAACCGGGTTGCCGAATTAATTAGTCGATGCTCTCAACATATTCAAAGCCAGTGGCTGGAAAAGAGCATTAAGCCCAGCCTTGATGAACTGGAAGCACTGGCAGATACACTGTCCAGTATCGAGTACTACCTTGAGCAATTGAGCGGTGGAGCTTCGCCACACTCAGAGAAAACGCTGGATATCACTCAGGAAAGCCTCGATAAACTTGAAGCGTCAAAAGAAACACCTGAAGTAGCTATAACACCACCGAAAAACGAATCTAAAGCCAAAGTAAACCCGTTTTCCGTTCACCTGCTCAGTGATGAAGAAAGAGCAGCTCTGGAAAAAGAGGCTGCTGAAAACGATGTTATTGAGTTCCGTTATGATGAGCCAGTATCTTCGTCTGCTGCGATAACAGATTCCCATGAAAAAGACGTCGACTACGGCCCGACCATTGAATTCACAACCGATAGCCAGCCGCCGGTTTCAGAGTCAATACAAGAGCAGGACATAAGCTTTTCTCCTCCTATCAATCTGGCAGAACTGGAGAGCCTTCTCCCAATCGAAAAAGCCAGTGATAGTCAAGAAACAGAGGTGGATAGTCTACCGCCGAGTATTGATTTCTCTCTAAATGAAGATGACTTACCTGCTCTGGAAGGTCTTTCCCTTACTAAAGACGCCTTATCCAATGATGATCTTTCTCCAACCAAACACCCTTTAAACGAAAACGATACACTACAAATAGATGATATCACCGAAGACTTAACTTCCAACGATCGACTCCACACAAATGAACCCCCTTCTATTGAAGCGTTTTTTAGTGTTTCGTTTGAGGATGGCGATGATGATATTCATGAAATTTTTGTAGAAGAAGCCTCCGAAGTTCAACAGCAACTCGAAGCCCAGTTCCCCGTTTGGTATCGAAATATTAATGATGAAGCCTGTATGTACGATATACGCCGCTCCTTTCATACTTTGAAAGGAAGTGGGCGTATGGTTGGTGCAGAGGTTATTGGTGAACTCGCATGGTCTATCGAAAACATGCTTAACAGCGTGATTGATGGAGCCATCGCAACGTCTGAGCCAATGCTTGAGCTGCTGGGTGAAGTCATCAATATGCTACCGGAACTGGTGCGTGATTTTGCCGCTGATAGCCAACAGCTCACCCCTGAAGTACTCATCTGCATGGAAAAGGCGGATGCCCTTGGCAAAGGTATCAGCTTTGTTATTGAGCGCGATGAGCCTGAAGAGACTGATACTCAAGAGCCGGCGATTCTATTTGGCAACATCATAGAGGAAAGTCAGACTGAAGTAGATCAGAGCAGTGACACCGTTGAGTCAGCCAGTTTTGTGGAAACAGCAGCAGTCAGTGACGACCTTCCAAGAGAAGTGTCAATCACCATTGATCCTGAGCCAGAATACGACCAGCAACTACTTGAAATATTTGACAGCGAAGCCAGAGGGCATCTGAGCGTTGTCAAAAGCTTTATCGAAAGTTCCTATCAGCTGGGTGGTAATATCCAGATCAGTGATACTGTCCAGAGAGCGCTGCATACTCTCAAGGGCAGTGCATTTATGGCTGAAATCACACCCCTGGCTGAGCTGATTGCTGCCATTGAAAAAACGATCAAGGAAATCCGCGCCCATCTGGTTCCTGCTGACAACCAGGTTATCAGCATGCTGGAACAGGGCGTTGATCTGATTGAAGACGCACTGCTGCAACTTCAAACAGCTCCTCAGTCTCTGGAGCTAAAAGTTGATAGTTTCCTTAACTGGCTTAACGCACTTCATAACCAACTGCTCAGCAACAGCTTAAAAGATGAGTTGACGGCAGAACTCTCTCCAGAAAAACAACCACCAGGCCAGCAGGCAGCACTCTTCCTGGCGAGTGATCTTGACCTTTTACTTGATGCCAGCAGCCATCTGAAAGCATGGGTTAGCAGCATCTCTCTTGAAGAACTTGATCAGTTCAAATTCGAACTGAAGGTGCTGGCCGAGAATGCCAACGAGGCTGGACTATCAGCCATGGCAGAGCTCTGTGATGTATTGCGGGATGTCTGCGTTTATCTGGAAACACACGAAACGACACTGCCCCAGCAGCTACTACCACCATTTATCGATGGCTTTGAAGCTCTGGTCGAAATGATGAACCAGGTTGCTTCCCAGCAAACACCAGAGTCTCCACAGACAGTTTTCAGCGCTCTGCGCGAGGCACTTGAGTCCCTACTGCTTGAGCAGACATCAAGTGCAAGAGAACCTGATGATTTTCCAGACCAAAAGGCAGAACACAATTCAGAGGATGAGTCCTTTGAATTCATCCTGGATTCAGATGCTGAAGAAGAAATTGTACTGTCTTCAATTGCGGACGAGAACTTTAAAGAATCTGAGATCAGGTCTGAAAGTCCTATAGCACCTGCCGAAAGCACACTGCTTGCTCCTTTCATCAATGAGACCGAGTCCGACCAGGAGCTGCGTAAGCTGTTTATAGAAGAAGCTTTTGAACTGCTCGAGGACTCAGCCCAGTCTCTTGAAATATGGCTAAGTGCGCCAAACGAGTTACAGCCCGTTCATGAGCTTCAACGATGCCTTCATACCCTGAAAGGGGGAGCAATGATGGCAGAGCTCACTGAGCTTGGAGAGCTGAGCCATGCCCTGGAAGATGTCTATGAGTCCATTATCAATGGCAGCTGTGAGCCTGAGAATGCGCCTCTGGCACTGATACAGAACACTCACGACACCATTGAAGTAACGCTGAAAACTCTCGGTAAAGGGGAATCATCGCCTGATGCTCTGCGCATGCTGGAAGAGCTCAGGCAATGGAAGAACAGACTGAACTCCAATAGTTCAACAGTCACCAATATCGAAGTCTTGCCAGACTACCTTGGACAGACCTCTGTCAGCGAGCCTGTCACTCATGAGGTATTTGAAGATGACTGGATAAGTGATCTTTCTGATCTGCCGCAACAGCAATCTGAACAGAGTGCTGAGCTGATACTGGATCCAGTATCCACCATCAGAGTAGCCCCTCAAACGATCGCTGATACAGAAGGGAGCACACTCCACACAACATCCAGTGAAATGGTCCGGGTCCCATCGGAGCTACTGGAGACATTGATTAACCTCGCTGGGGAAACCAGCATCAGCCGTTCTCGCATTGAGCAGCAGACAGCAGATGCGACTAGAACGCTTGAAGAGATGAATCGAACCATTCTGCGAGTTCGGGAGCAGTTAAGGCGTCTTGATATAGAAACACAGACCCAGATTATTTCCCGTCACCAGGGCGATTTTAATGATAATCCAGACTTCGACCCACTGGAGATGGACCAGTACTCAGAACTGTCACAACTTTCTCACTCGCTGGTTGAATCTGCATCTGACCTGATGGACCTGCGTGAAGCTCTGCAGGAGAAAACCCGGGATACAGAAACTCTGCTGCTGCAACAGTCCAGAACCCAAATTGAGCTGCAGGAAAAGCTGATGAAAGCCCGGATGGTGTCTTTCAGCCGCCTTGTCCCCAGGCTACGCAAAATTGTCCGCCAGGTATCCGATGATCTAGGCAAACCCGTCGAGCTACTGGTCAGTAATGCCGAGGGTGAAATGGACAGAACCATGCTCGAGCGAATTCTGGCCCCACTGGAGCATATGCTGCGAAATGCCATTGGTCATGGTATCGAAGACACACTGGAAGAACGACGAAAATCAGGTAAGCCTGAATCTGGCCAGATTTCACTGTCTATCCGCCGGGACGGTGCGGATGTTTTGGTTGAGTTGTCCGATGATGGTCGTGGTATCAATATCGAAACCGTTAAAGCCAAGGCTGTTGAGCAAAAGCTGATTAGTTCGGATGGACATATAACAGATCAGGAAGCCATTGAGCTGATCATGAAGTCCGGATTCAGCACCGCAACTAACGTCACCCACCTCTCTGGTCGAGGTGTCGGGTTGGACGTTGTGAATAACTCGGTTCGTCAACTGGGTGGCAGTATCCAGATTAAGTCTGAAGTCGGACAGGGAACACACTTCTCCCTCAGGCTACCATTTACACTGTCCATCAATCGTGCATTGATGGTAGAAGTCGGTAACAGCCTGTACGCACTTCCCATGCATGCTATTGATGGCATATCCATGGTGTCATCCAGCATGCTTGCTGACTGTTACAGAAACAAAGCCCCTCTCGTTTATGGCAATGGTACCGAGCACCAGCTGATTTATATGGGTGCCCTTATCGGTACTGCCAGCCCCAAAATAAGCGACGGGCAGTGTCCAGTCGTACTGGTGCAGAGAGGCAGTGAGAATATAGCAGTTCAGGTTGACTCCATTGTGGGTAGCCGGGAAATCATTACCAAAAGTCTGGGGGTTCAGTTCTCCGGGCTGGCAGGGGTTAACGGTGCCACCATTCTTGGTGATGGCCGGGTTGTGGTTATCCTTGACCCAGCGGCACTGTACCGCAAGCATCAGATTTCCATACAGGAAGCCAAGCCTGACACAGTGGAAAGATATGAGCTCGATAGCAGTGATCAGCCGGTCAGAGTGCTTGTTGTGGACGACTCTGTAACTGTGCGGAAAGTCACCAGCCGACTGTTGGCTCGCCAGGGATACGAGGTCACATCTGCACGAGATGGAGTCGAGGCAATGGCACTCCTATCAGAGCACAAACCGGATATCATGCTTCTGGATATCGAAATGCCGCGTATGGATGGTTTCGAGGTAGCCAGTGCTGTCAGGAATGATCCGGAGCTTCAGGATCTGCCCATCATCATGATTACTTCCAGAACCGGCGAGAAGCATCGCAACCGGGCCTTCAGCCTTGGTGTTAATGAGTACATAGGAAAACCTTTCCAGGAAGGTCCATTACTCGAAGCCATTGAAAAGCTGATTGCGGTTGAGACAGCCTGATAGCAGAGCTTCTTTAAGAAGCTCTGCGGTCCTCAATAGCGCAGCACCAGAATTAAGAGGAAACCATGTCCGGAAGCCATCAGCCAATTTCATCCGTACTGATACCTATGCAGCAACGCCCCTTGCTGATCCCTTCAGCATGCATCGCAGCTGTTCAAGACTACAGTCGCCCGGAACAAAACTACCCGGAAACGGAGTGGTTGCTGGGTGACCTCCTCTGGCGAGGCATCAAGATCCCGGTTGTTTCCTTTGAAAGGCTGAACGGGGGACGATTTGCAGAGTTCTCTGCCACTAACCGCATTGCCATTATGCATCGTACCGGTAAGAGTGATGACTTACCCTTCTATGCAATGGTGGTACAGGGTATTCCGCAACCATTAACACTGGTGCGTGAAGAGGTGAGAAATTCGGCGGAAGAAAAAGGGCCAATGGAAAAGCACAGAGTTATCCTGAGGGAGGTTCCAGCGTCAATTCCTGACCTTCTACTTCTTGAGCAGAAAATTGTGGAAGTGATTTCTACGCGTAAGCTCGAGGCTACACACTAATCTCACATCTAATGGGTAGTAGTCCAGAGCAGGGCTCTACCTCAACTTTTTTCCACATATATAGTTCGACCAGTAAGGGCATCCCGGATTTTTTCCTTTTTAGGTCCTGGTTGATACAAACTATTATCATATTCTCTCAAGCTCCTTTTTTCAGAAGTTCTTGATACAAAAGTTTGGGTACAACCCGCTGCCTTAACTTTTCTTTTTTCAGCCTTCTTTTTAAGATCAATATACTCAGAATAATATTTACACAACTTCACCAGAGCTGCACAACTTTTTGAGCCCCTTTGATTCCTACCAGAATATGCAGCCCAATATTGTTCAAGAGTTCTTGCCCCTCTTTTTTTACCCACTACCGGATAACTTTTCTGTTTTTGTGAGGCAAGCTTTTCATCTTGGCACATTTTTAATAAATCAGCAGGTAACATCTCTACCTGAATGGGTCTAGTTTCTAACTGCTTTTCCGGAACACCCTGCTCTTCCATCAAGGAGATCCATTCCTCAGGATTTTTGCAGATATATTTTATGAATTTAATAGCAAAAACGCCACAAACACTAAAATCCTTTTGCATCGCTTCTTTTGGTATGAGGCAAATAATTGAATAACCAGAGAAACAGGATTGAATAGTTTGTAATAGTTTACTTCGTATTTTCCTGCCCAGATTACTTTTGCACCCTAACGTCTCATGGATATAGCAATACACTTTGTCCGCTTTAATATAGAAAGCAACAGCCAAAGTATGATGCTCTGGCAAGTGCTCATAAACTATACATCGAAGCATAAATTCCTTCTTGGCCACAGATGCTTCTCTCTCTTTCAACTCAGTCTTTGCAACTTCAAGGAATTCCTTAATTTCCGCATCACTGCTGGTAAAAGCGAACCGGGAAAATGATCCATTACTTGCATCAACCCTACTCTGTAATAACCTATTAATAACATTCAGAGGAAGAAATAACTCGCCATCGAATTCATAGTTAACTCCCTGACTCTTCCCGTTTTCCACATATTGGAGCACCGGACCTGACTGCCGAGCCAGCGGGTTAGCATCGAAAAAAACATTGTGAGATATGCTCTTTCCTACCTCCTTCCACACTCTTCTATCTCTTTCTATCTCAAACTCTAATAGAACTGACTCTGAGGGTTTCAGCCAAATATTTTTTCCTTTCAGGCGACTTTCAAAACTTACTCCCTTTTCCTTGGCAAAGGGTAAAACACTTTTCTTACTAGAGTTAGTCAGGATCATTTTCTTTCCAGCCACCATTTGGTCCCTATCATTAACAGCGACAAATAATTCAGCACTATTATTCTTACTATCGCCACCAACAATAAAGGCTTCACACTTATCATCATTCTGCAGGGTAATACTATCTTCAGGACCAATAGTCTTAAATTTACGATCAAAAAAGTGTTTGGAATTATGAATCAACTCTTTTGATGAGTGGCAGTCAAATGCTCTTATTGAAAATTTATCGAGGCATTTAAAATCCTCTAAAATACATTCAGGAATGAATTTACGCCGACCTTCCATTGAAAGACCATCAACAAAATAGCAGCGTCCATCAATTGCACTCCACCTAGGATAGGTATCTATGTGGTCTAAAATATCTTCTTCAAATTTTGATAATATTTTCCCAACAACTGATGACGATGTTCCTCCAACTTCTGGCATTATCAATTCCAAGTATCATATTAAGCCAACTTGGACTGTATTTCATTTTTATAGTTCCATCGTCTAAAACCGAAAACCCATAAAAAAAGGGAGCTCTAAGCTCCCTTTTTCTTTAACGGAATCAATTAAGACTGCTTGGAAGCAACATAATCGTTCAGTTCAGCAACCTGAGCGGTAGCAACAAACTCACCGTCCATGAAGAAATTCACTTCTTCACCAGACTTTTCACCACGCATCGTGGCCTGCTGGCCATCGGTATAAGTCACCTGCATTTCAACAGTATTCTCATCAACCTGTTTGAAAGAAGTAGAAGCCACACCATCCAGAGGCACTTCAGTCATGGACTTGTCCAGCTTGTGGTTGACCTTGAAGATAGCATCCACAGGCATATCAACGACTGCTGGAGACTTACCGGTGATCGGGTTAGTGCCGGTCCAGAACTCAATGGTATTGAAAATGAAAAAGTCTGCAGTGGCTGCAATACCGTACACAGGGCTAAGCAGCATGAACAGTCCGGCACGACCATAACGGTTATCAACAACAGACAGGTTAGCTTTGGTCACCATCGCGGAGGTGCCCATTTGCCCCATACAGCCAGTCAGTGATGCAGCAAAAACAGCAGCAGCCAGAGCTTTAATCGCTACCTTCTTCATGAATGATTTACTCCAAAACAGCCCTGAACAAAAGTGCCGCTCGCCCAAGGCCAAATAAGTAAAGAGCCTGAAAGGCGACACTTTCATAACAATAGGCTCTTACAAAAAAGGACGGCGAATTATAGGGCTTTTGTTCAAGCTGACCAGCTATTTACTCTCGCTACTTATACTCACTAAATAAGTACTATTGATAATCTCCCCAGAGGTACTGCATCAGAGAAATGGCAACCACCGGTGCGGTTTCAGTTCTTAGAACCCGGGGACCTAACGCCAGAGGATTAAACTGTTGACTCTCTGCCAGCTCAATTTCCTGAGAGGTTAAGCCACCCTCTGGGCCAATAAGAAGAGATACAGATGTTGGCTGATCAAAACCACTTAGCTTTTCCCGAGTTCGATGATGTAAAACAAAGTTAAGCTCGGTGCTACGTGTTGAGAACCACTCTTCCAGTTTCACGGGCGTATTTATTACAGGCACTATATTACGACCACATTGTTCACAGGCGCTGATGGCCACTTGCTGCCAGTGCTTGACTCGCTTATCCAATCGGTCAGCATTTAACTTGACCTCACACCGCTCACTCCACAGGGGAGTGATTGATGTCACTCCAGCTTCCGTTGCCTTCTGTATGGCATAGTCCATACGTTCGCCACGACTGAGTGTCTGTCCAAGCTCAATAATCAAAGGAGACTGGGCATCACCTTCGATAACGGATTCCAGATAAACAGTGACCGCCTTTTTACTGACACTCTCTACAGTACCCTGCCAGGCTCCGCCCTGACCATTGAACAGAATCAGTGGCTCATCGGGCCTCATCCGCAAAACACGACCGACATGATTGGCCGCACTTTCTGAAAGTCCGACTGAGCTACCGGCCTGAAGAGGCTGGTCTGAAAAAATACGGGGATTTCTCATGGGAAGGTACTGAGGTTTATATGCAAGAAAGAGGAATTATAAGCGTTTAACCACAGAGACCACAAAGTGCACAAAGAAAAAGACAAGTCTTTCTCTGTGCGCTTTGTGATTCCAAAAAATCTCAGGAAACAGAAATACCCAGGTTATCGCAGATGCCCTGACAGGGTGTAGCCTGGTTAAGTGTGTAGAAATGCAAGCCGGGAGCCCCGCCTTCCAACAGTTTTTCACAAAGCTGAGTTACCACCTCTTCACCAAACTTTTTAATACTGGTGATGTCATCACCATAGGCTTCCAGCTGCTTACGAATCCACCGTGGAATCTCAGCACCACAAGCATCAGAAAACCGGGCAAGCCGAGTGTAATTGGTAATCGGCATAATGCCCGGGATAACAGGAACGTCAATTCCAAACGCGCGGGTACGTTCGAGGAAGTAAAAATAGCTGTCCGCATTAAAAAAGTACTGGGTAATCGCCGAGTCTGCACCCGCATCTACTTTACGTTTGAAATTTTCCAGATCCTTTTCCATATTCGGAGCCTGCGGATGAACCTCAGGATAGGCAGCGACCTCAATATGGAAGTGATCATTGGTTTCCGCGCGAATAAACTCAACCAGCTCATTCGCATAACGCAGCTCACCGCTGTCACGCCCCATTCCAGATGGCAGGTCCCCCCTCAGGGCAACGATGCGCTTTACACCCTGAGTACGATAAAAATTCAGTAGTTCTTTAATCTGCTCTCGGGAGTCACCGACGCACGAAAGGTGTGGAGCCGTAGCTATAAGGGTCTGGTTCTGGGTGGATAGTACTGTTTCAAGAGTTCGATCCCGCGTTGAACCACCAGCACCATAAGTGACTGAAAAGAACTCCGGCTGGTACTTAGCAAGGCTGAGAGCACTCAGCTCCAGCTTTCGGGCTCCATCTTCAGTTTTAGTGGGGAAAAACTCAAAGCTGATAGGGGTGTTATTGATTATTGTATTTGCCATGGTGTTCACCAGCAGAAAGGAGACTGGCTGATGAGGAAACACCAGCCAGCACAGCCTTTAATATTTGTAATCGTTATTTTTGAATGGGCCGTCAACAGGCACATTGATGTAGTCAGCCTGATCCTGAGTCAGGCGGGTGATGACACCACCAAAGCCTTCCACCATGTAAGCTGCAACTTCTTCATCCAGCTTCTTCGGCAACAATGTTACCGCCAGATTTTCAGTTTTCTGCTCAGCGGGCAGATCCGCAAACCGGGCTTCATAAAGATGGATCTGAGCCAGCACCTGGTTGGCAAAAGAGCCGTCCATAATACGCGACGGGTGTCCTGTAGCGTTACCAAGGTTAACTAGGCGCCCCTCAGAGAGAAGAATCAAGTGATCGTTGGATGACGCATCTCGGACAATTTTGTGTACCTGAGGCTTAACTTCTTCCCATTCCCAGTTTTCCCGCATGAACTGAGTATCAATTTCAGTATCAAAGTGGCCAATATTACAAACGACACAAGCATTTTTCAGTGCTTTAAGCATGTTGCGGTCGCAGACATGCACATTACCCGTCGTCGTGACCAGGAGATCAGTGGTAGTCAGGAGTGCCTTGTTAATACAGGCTTCTGTTCCATCATTCGCGCCATTGATAAAGGGTGAAACGACCTCAAAACCGTCCATACAAGCCTGCATGGCACAGATAGGGTCAACTTCTGTCACTTTAACAATCATACCTTCCTGACGGAGGGATGCAGCAGAACCCTTGCCTACATCACCATAGCCGATAACCAACGCTTTTTTACCTGCCAGTAAATGGTCAGTGGCCCGCTTGATCGCATCGTTCAGCGAGTGACGACAACCGTATTTATTGTCATTTTTACTTTTAGTGACCGCATCATTCACGTTGATAGCCGGTACCTTAAGCGTTCCTTTTTCCAGCATTTCAAGCAGGCGATGAACACCTGTGGTGGTTTCTTCAGAAATACCATGAATGTTATCCAACAGTTCAGGATACTTGTCATGTAGCAGCAGTGTCAGGTCACCTCCGTCATCCAACACCATGTTGGCATGCCAAGGCTTGCCAGCACCATCCAAAATAGTCTGTTCAATGCACCACCAGAACTCTTCTTCTGTTTCACCCTTCCAGGCAAATACCGGAATACCCGCTGCAGCAATTGCAGCAGCTGCATGATCCTGAGTGGAGAAAATATTGCAGGAAGACCAGCGTACTTCAGCCCCAAGCTCTACCAGAGTCTCAATTAACACAGCAGTCTGAATGGTCATATGGATACAGCCCATGATTTTCGAACCTTTCAGAGGCTGCTGATCACGGTATTTAGCCCGAATTGCCATCAATGCGGGCATTTCACCCTCAGCAATCTGAATCTCGCTTCTTCCCCAGTCCGCGAGAGAAATATCAGCCACCCGGTAGTCCTGTACCTCAGTAGATCCTTGAAATTCAGCAGTTAAATCAGGGTTAGCACTCATAAACTGTATCCCACTCTGCGTATTATCCGAATTACTGTAAAGTCTAGCAGCGGCAATAATCTATATCAATAAATTTTGATATAGATTAAGGAACTTTATTGCAGATTAATGGTACTAAAAGTAAGAATTTCTAAAAATAATCGATAAAGTTATGGACACAACAACCCCGATCAAGTCAGCCCAATCAGTAATAGGCTCTGGTGAGCCTAATAATGATATAGAGCCCAGCCAACCGTTACCCATTGAAAGCTGCTTTCATAACTTACAAGTCGCCATTACTACAGATGAACAGAAACTATTACCTGCTCGTGGCAAAGCAGTAATGACAGAGCCAATTCATCAGACAGGTCAGGCAGGAGCACCTAAAAAATTAAGTGAATATAATAAAAAGATCTTGCCTTCAGGCTCTCGGGAAGAATGGGAAAATGAATCAAAGGAACTACTCTACGCATGCAGGTATGGGATGGCTAAAGTCGTTAATGAGCTGTTGAACAGGGGCGTCAAACCAAACCTGTTCGCTAATCAACGTTCACCCCTCGATGAAGCCACCAGCTCGAATCATGAAGAGATAGCTCTAACGCTTCTGGCGTCCGGCGTTGCACTTGACCTTAAATCTGAAGAAAAATCGAAAAATGGATCAGAGGCTCTACACTACGCATGCAGGTATGGGATGGCCAAAGTCGTTAATGAGCTGTTGAATAGGGGAGTCAATCCAAACCTGCTCGCTTATCAACGTTCTCCCCTCGATGAGGCCACCAGTTCGAATCATGAAAAGATAGCTCTAACGCTTCTGGTGTCCGGCCTTAAACTTGACCTTAAATCTGAGGAAAAATCGAAAAATGGATCAGAGGCTCTACACCACGCATGCAGGCATGGGATGGCCAAAGTCGTTAATGAGTTGTTGAACAGGGGAGTCAATCCAAACTTGTTCGCTTATCAACGTTCTCCCCTCGATGAGGCCACCAGTTCGAATCATGAAGAGATAGCTCTAACGCTTCTGGTGTCCAGCCTTGAACTTGACCTTAAATCTGAGGAAAAATCGAAAAATGGATCAGAGGCTCTACACTACGCATGCAGGCATGGGATGGTCAAAGTCGTTAATGAGTTGTTGAACAGGGGAGTCAATCCAAACCTGTTTGCTTATCAACGCTCCCCCCTCGATGAGGCCACCAGTTCGAATCATGAAGAGATAGCTCTAACGCTTCTGGCGTCCGGCGTTGAACTTGACCTTAAATCTGAGGAAAAATCGAAAAATGGATCAGAGGCTCTACACCACGCATGCAGGCATGAGATGGTCAGAGTTGTTGACGAGCTTCTCCTCATAGGGGTTCACCCAGGCTCAGAGAAACTCAGCATTTCTCTACATAATCTACAAATTTCAAATCTGCCTGCCTCAGCAAACGCAAGAAGCCTTCAAAACCTCCGACCATTAAAATTGATTTGTGCCTCAACCGTACGAAAAAATCTTATGGATAACAGAGAGAAAACGAAACAGGGGCTGCAGCTCAGTATAGATGAACTCCCTTTACCAAAAACGTTAAAGCGTTATGTCCATACTTATGACTCCCCTAACCTTGTATCCCCATTTACATCATGAATTTCAAAAATGATACAAGATGAGCTGGATGAAAGTTTCAAAAATCTGACAAATTATGGCAGCTGGCCTGAACAGGAGGCAACAAAGTACAGACAGTTCTTTGCGGCCCCCTGAATCAGGACTGATTAAAGCCCTGCAGCCTTACGAAGCTGCTCTGCCTTATCTGTCCGCTCCCAGGTAAATTCAGCCTCTTCACGTCCAAAGTGACCATAAGCAGCCGTTGCTTGGTAGATGGGGCGTTTAAGATCCAGCATTTTCACCAGACCGCCCGCTCGCAAATCAAAGTACTCACGGACCAGCTCTGCCACGCGCTCATCTGAAACCTTGCCAGTACCAAAAGTATTGATAGAGATAGAGGTGGGCTCAGATACGCCAATTGCATAGGAAATCTGGATCTCACAACGATCAGCCAGCCCCGCTGCAACAATATTTTTGGCAACATAACGTCCGGCATAGGCTGCAGAGCGGTCAACTTTAGAAGGATCTTTACCGGAGAAAGCACCACCGCCGTGACGAGCCATACCGCCGTAAGTATCAACAATAATCTTACGTCCAGTCAGACCACAGTCTCCAACAGGTCCACCAATAACAAAGATCCCGGTCGGGTTGATATGGAACTTGGTTTCTTCATGAAGCCAGCCTTCAGGGAAAACTGGCTTGATAATCTGCTCAAGCACTTCATGACGAATCTCTTCCAGTGAAACTTCTGGAGAGTGCTGGGTAGAAAGAACGACAGCATCTACACTCTGAACTTTGCCATTCTGGTCATAGCGCATGGTCACCTGACTTTTGGCATCTGGACGCAACCAGGGCAGAACACCATTCTTACGCAGCTGCGCCTGACGCTTAACCAGTTCATGGGAGTAGTAGATAGGTGCAGGCATCAGAACGGGAGTTTCGTTTGTAGCATAACCAAACATTAGTCCCTGATCACCAGCCCCCTGCTCACGCTCATCTGTTTCATCAACACCAACAGCAATGTCCGGGGACTGCTTACCGATCGCATTCAGAACAGCAACGCATTCCCCATCAAAGCCAAGATCACCGTGATTATAACCGATGTTAATAACCACATTGCGAACCAACTCTTCAATATCAACATAAGTTGAGGTGCGCACTTCACCAGCAACAACAACCATGCCGGTTTTCACCATGGTTTCTACTGCAACACGTGCATCTGGATCATCCTTAATAATGGCATCAAGAATGGCATCAGAAATCTGGTCAGCAATTTTGTCTGGATGACCTTCTGATACAGACTCGGATGTAAACAGTGAATACTCGGACATAGCCGTATAATCCTCTTAAAAATTAACTCCGTACACTTACCACAACGCTCTCCAAACAAAAGGGAGCGTTGAACATAAAGTGCGACGGCAAAAATCCAGGTCATCAATCATTCAGGAAGAAAGAAGCGCCTGACCTGGATCTGAAAACCATTCCGTAATCCCAGATACTGGGATTCACCATTGATCAGCCCTGCTTTATCTGCCCACTGCGTCAGTTCTTCGGCATTAAAACCCAGCCACAGGTCGCCACAAGAGTCTCTCACCCAGTCCTGATCATGGTGACTAAGCTCACTAATAAACAGGCTACCGCCGGGTTTCAACAACGCTGAAGCGTAGTGGAAAATATCTGCCGGGCTGGGTACGTGGTGCAGAACCATATTTGCAACCACACAGTCAAATTCTCCAGACATTTCACTCAGAGCCTGAATTTCACCGTGAGTAAACTTAATATTGTCCAGCCCTTGCTGGTCAGCTCGCTTACGGGAATAACTCAACATTTTTTCTGAGTTATCCACGGCATAAACCGATTGGAAAACCGAAGAGAGTGCCTCAAGAAAATCACCCTCCCCGGGCCCAAGCTCAAGCGCAAGGTCAAGCGCAGGAAATGTCGTCGCTGCAATGAGATCTGATACCGTTTCGGCATAAAGCTGGTGCTCAGCTATCAATTCCTGGTGCTGACGAAACTCTTCAGTATTTCGGGCAAAGAAAGCTTGAGAGAGCTCTGATCGCTGCTGACGAATGGTTTGTAACCGTTCTGACTGCGCATCAGGCAGCGGCAAGATATCCACGGCCTGAAACACTGAGCGCACAATCCATTCCAGTCCTTCTACATCGCCACCAGAAGGCGGCAGAGCACGTCGATAGAAAACCGTGTTCCCCTCTTTACGAGTAGAAACCAACCCGGCTTGAGACAATACTTTCAAATGGTGACTCATTGCTGGCTGGCGCATTTGAAAGACGCCACTTAGCTCCAGCACCCCAAGGGACTCAGTACTTAAGACCCGGAGGATCTGTAACCTTAGAACATCACCACTGGCCTTAGTCACCATAGCCAGCTGCTCGAAAGCCTCAATCAACGCACGACATCCTTTCCATCATTTCGTACCCGCCTGCGCCCTTTATCTCAAAAAGACATCACTGACTCATTTACTTGGGTATTCTGACGATGAAGTTTAGCAAGACCCAAAACCTATATCAAAATATTTTTATATACAATCAGTAGACACAAGAAACTCATTCTCTGCACTATATTTATGCTGCGCTCTCAGGCCTATAAAGTAACCTGCCCAAAATGGGGACCTAGCAGCCTGTCGAACTTATTTACTGATTTTCTGCGATAGAGACTAATGCTTTCGCTTATACAGCATAGAAACAGTCTTAAACCTGACTTCTTCCAGTAGTGGTCAGAAAGATCCGGTAGATTATTAGCAGCCAGGAGGCTGTCTGAGAATAGCGCCCGTAGCGGGGATGGCAGTAAGTTGAGGATAAAAGCTCTGTTTTGCAAGGTGCAATTGCGGTTCAATTTTTTTGCCGAGCAAAACGGAACTTTTAGACCAATTTGCTGCCACCGCAGTAGGGTATTCTATTCTCGGTCAGCCTCATGCTGAGCGGGAGGAAGGAAAGTAAGCTGTATATGACTAAAATGTTTTCCAAGGATGTTGCTGGCAATTCAAACTCAATGCTTTATCTGCAAATTGCCATGATGTCCTGCTGTATTTTTAACTTTGACATACTCTGGAACCTGAAAGAGTCCCTGTTAATTACCCGGCTTGGTGCGGAAGTTATTCCTTTTATCAAACTGTGTGTTGTTATGCCTGTCGCTTTTGTATTTTTAATTTCATACAGCTTTCTTGCCAATAGACTGAGCAAAAGAACACTCTTTATTGTAGCGATAATTCCTTTTCTTATTTGGATGCCGCTGTTTTCCATTGTCATTTACCCAAACCTTGAAGCATTCGCCCCTACGTCTGCGCTTGATTTACTCTCTCCACTGATTCCGGAACACCTCCAGTTTATTGTTGGCATGCTCTACTACTGGCCACTCACCCTTTTTTTTGCATTGGCCGAGCTTTGGGGGTCAGCGGTGATCTGCATTCTTTTCTGGACGGCCGTTAATGATTTTCATAATACTCAAAGCGCTACACGACAGTATCCCCTGATCACCATGATCGGAAGCAGTGCATCCATTATTTCAGGCCCTTTACTTTACTACTGTGTTTCAAGAGAAGTCACTACCCCAGGTTCCGGATGGCAGGAGAGCCTGAAAATACTGTCATTACTTTTCGTGATTTTTGGTCTGTTGATCTTGTTACTCAATGAGTACTGCTATCGATTAACCCCGGAAAAAATAACCGAATCTCTCTCTCAAAATCAGACCACCACCAACCTGCCACTCATGGCCAGCGCCCGGTATCTTTTTCGATGCCCCTATCTTGCCAGTATCGCCCTGGTGATGTTGGCATACTGCGTCGCAATTAATATGGTCGAATTGGCATGGAAGAGCCAGCTGGTTGAACAGTATCCCAGTGAGGCGGATTACTCGATGTTCATGGGGAAAGTGGCGCTGATTAACGGTATTGGTAGCCTGCTATGCGGGCTGCTAACGCCAACCCTGTTAAATATCAGTTGGTGGGCTGCAGCCTTTGCAACCCCCGTCATTTTGACAGCAACAGCCCTTCCCTTTTTTCTTCTGGCGATGTTTCAGAAAACCCAGATCAATTTCATGGGCCTATGCTGTATTGACCTACCCATGATTGGTCTGCAGATTGGCATGTACTGCCACGCCCTCGGCAAGTCCGCAAAATATACGCTCTTTGATGCCACCAAGGAGATTACCTTTGTCCCCCTCGATGCTGAACGAAAATACAAAGGAAAGGCAGCTATTGAGCTTGTGGTCAGCCGTGTAGGAAAATCCGGAAGCTCATTTTTTCAGCAAATACTCATCGCTCTTTTTGGCTCACTCAGCCTTGCAATGTCCTGGCTGGCAGGTGCTTTCATCCTGGCAATAGCACTCTGGCTAGTAGCCATTAAGAAGCTAGGCAGACACTATCATGCACGAACGGACCTATGAGCCCCGAGTCACGATGTATTGCCACTTAAAAACTGGCTATCAATTACTCCCCATAATCGCTTGATTATCCTACCAATATTTAAAGTATGGAACGTAACTGTGCATATTGTTTTAAGTTTGTGCGTGAAGGCTTTAAAATAGCGCACGAATTTAAACAGATCGGGAGATTGGCTGAGAATAGCGCCCGTAGCGAGGACAACAGAAAGCTGAGAATAAAAATTTGATTTTATGAGGAGAATAGCGCGCTATTTGACAAATAAAAGCAAACTTTTATGCCAACTTGCTATTGTCGCACGACTGCATGGATGCAGGAGCTAGAGCAACGCAGGAGCTGTTGCCGCGTAGGGCAGTCTATTCTCTGTCAACCTCCTGAGATCCCCAGGAGCACTAATTCCCATGTCCTCACGTCGTGAGCTTGCCAATGCCATCCGCGCCCTCAGCATGGACGCCGTACAAAAAGCCAAGTCCGGTCACCCCGGCGCCCCAATGGGTATGGCGGATATTGCTGAAGTGCTTTGGCGCGACTACATGAACCATAACCCCACCAATCCCGAGTGGGTCGATCGTGACCGGTTTATTCTGTCCAATGGCCACGGCTCCATGCTGATCTACTCTTTGCTGCACCTGACTGGGTACGATTTAAGCATTGAGGACCTGAAAAACTTCCGTCAGCTACACTCAAAAACCGCAGGTCACCCCGAGTACGGCTATGCACCAGGCATTGAAACCACTACCGGTCCTCTGGGTCAGGGTATCGCTAACGCAGTAGGCATGGCCGCTGCAGAGAAAGCGCTGGCAGCCCAGTTTAACAAGCCTGGCCATGATATCGTTGACCACTATACCTATGCATTCATGGGTGATGGCTGCATGATGGAAGGGATCTCCCACGAAGTATGCTCACTGGCCGGAACTTTGGGGCTGGGTAAGCTGATCGCATTTTACGATGACAACGGCATCTCCATTGACGGTGAAGTGGAAGGCTGGTTCACCGACGATACCGTCAAGCGTTTTGAAGCTTATAACTGGCACGTAATTCCTGCTGTTGATGGTCACGATGCTGAAGCCATCAAAGCGGCTATTGAATCCGCTCGTGCAGAAAAAGATAAGCCAACTCTGATCTGCTGCAAGACCATCATTGGCTTTGGCTCACCGAATAAGGAAGGTAAGGAAGACTGTCACGGCGCGCCACTGGGCGATGAAGAAATCAAGCTGACCCGTGAGCGCCTCGGCTGGAACTACGCCTCTTTTGAAGTACCTTCAGAGATCTACAGTCAGTGGAATGCCAAAGAGGCCGGTGCAGCAAAAGAAACTTCCTGGAACGAGAAATTTGCTGCCTATCAGGCTGAATACCCTGAACTCGCTGCTGAATTTACCCGTCGTCAGAAAGGTGATCTGCCCGCTGACTTTGTGGAAAAATCCTCGGCTTACATCAAATCCTGCCAGCAGGAAGGTGAAAAAGTCGCCAGCCGCAAAGCATCCCAGAATACCTTGAACGCGTACGGCCCAATGCTTCCTGAACTGCTGGGTGGTTCTGCAGATCTGGCCGGTTCCAACCTGACCCTCTGGAGTGGCTCCAAGGGCATCAAGCGTGAAGATGCTGATGGCAACTACCTGTTCTACGGTGTGCGTGAGTTCGGTATGACCGCCATGATGAATGGTATTGCCCTACACGGTGGCTTTATTCCTTACGGTGCAACCTTCCTGGTCTTCATGGAATACGCCTGTAACGCCGTTCGTATGGCTGCGCTGATGAAGCAGCGCTCTATTCTGGTTTATACCCATGACTCCATCGGCTTGGGTGAAGATGGTCCAACCCACCAGCCTATAGAGCAAATTGCCAGCCTGCGCATGACACCAAACATGAACGCCTGGCGCCCATGCGATACGGTTGAATCAGCCGTTGCCTGGAAGCACGCCATTGAACGCATTGATGGTCCAAGTGCACTTATCTTCTCCCGTCAGGGTCTGCCATGCATGGCAAGAACCGATGAGCAGGTAGCCCTGGTCGAACGTGGTGGCTATGTTCTGAAAGATTGCGAAGGTACTCCAGAACTGATTCTGATTGCTACCGGTTCAGAAGTTGAACTGGCCATGAACGCCGAAGCAACGCTCTCTGGACAGGGACGTAAAGTACGTGTCGTATCTATGCCATCGACCGATGTATTCGATGCTCAGGATGCCCAGTACAAGCAGTCTGTTCTTCCTCTGGAAGTACCTGCACGCATTGCCATTGAAGCAGCGGCTGCAGATTTCTGGTACAAGTATGTTGGACTGGATGGCCGTATTATTGGCATGACCACCTACGGTGAATCAGCACCTGCTGAAGACCTGTTCCCATACTTTGGCTTTACGGTTGAGAACATTGTGGCGGCAGCAGAAGAGCTGCTCGACTAATATCTGAAATCAACAGATCAGCCCACCCTATAAACGGCAGAAGATTAACGTCTTCTGCCGTTTTCTTTTCTGGTAAGCCTCTTAGGCACTTTTTTTGATGTAAATTCTTGGTAAGTACTATTTGCACAAGTGTACTCATCTATTTATCACTTATGGCTTTTATGAAAGAATCATTTATAGCCGTATAAACTATAAATCGATGTAGTCACCTTTTCGCTGCTCTCTGGATTTAGCGAACAAGACTCTCCTCCAAAAAAAACGACAAACCAATGTCGTCCATACCTCAAGGCACTACAACGGTTCGGCTCTTAAGCCAGAAGTACTGGCTATCACAGAATTTTTACGTAAATGCAGCCACCGCCATTTCGGGACGAAACCAGATTCTGTTGAAACACGCAGAAAGGCTCTTGGCTGCCCAATAATACGAGCCTGACATAATGACAACTGCAACCATGGACAGGAGTGAACGCTTATTCCTGATTCTTACCCTTGGAGCGCTGACAGCTCTTGGGCCTCTGGCCATTGACCTTTATTTACCCGCCATGCCAGCCATTGCTAAAAGCATGGGTGAACCACTGAGTCGGATACAGTACACACTGAGTGCCTACACCATTGGCTTTGCTATCAGCCAGCTGGTTTATGGTCCTTTAGCTGATCGATTCGGCCGGAGAACCGTGATGTTCCCCGGGATCATCTTCTATATTTTGACGAATATTCTTGCCGCACTCTGCACCAATGCCACACAACTGATTATTGTGCGCGTCCTGCAGGCAATGGCCGGTGCTGCCATCATGGTCACTATTCCAGCCATGATTCGGGACCTTTTCCCAAAAGAGCAGGTTGCCAAAGCACTATCATCCATTCTGATGGTAATGACCGTTGCACCACTGGCCGCACCACTATTGGGCGGACAGATCCTTAAATTCTTCGGCTGGCAGAGCCTGTTTATTTTTTTGGCCATTATGGCTTGCCTGTCATTAGTTCTGGCATTCCTGCGGGTTAAAGAGACACTGCCAGATGAAGACCGCCTTATGGTCTCTCCGTTACAACTGGCTTTAAACTACACCACGATTCTTAAAAATCGCGAGGCCATTGGTTGTATTCTCTGCCATGCATTTTTCTTTGGCGGCATGTTTGCGTTTATTTCCGGCTCACCTTTCGTTTACATCGAGCTGTTTGGAATCCCTGCAGAACAGTACGGGCTTCTGTTCGCCATCAATATTCTGGCCATGGGTATTACCAACATGGTGAATATTCGTCTGGTTGAGCAGTTCAAGCTGTTTACGATTCTGCGGGCAGGCAGTTTGATTGCGGCTGTCTCTGCACTACTACTGCTGTTCAACACAGCAACCGGACTGGGCGGATTGCCAGGTCTGATGATTCCCATTGCCTGCTACATCGCCTGCATTGGTTTCACCGGACCGAACTCGAACGCGCTGGCTCTGGCTCACTTTCCAAAATCAGCGGGTTCTGCAAATGCCCTGGCTGGAGCGCTGCGTTTTACGATGGGGGGGATTGCCTCTGCACTGGTAGGCTATCTTCACGATGGTACAGCGATACCCATGGCAGCTGTAATGGCAGGTTGCGGAATACTCTCTGTTGCTTCCCTGCTACTGGTAAAGAAAGAAGGGGAAATAGAAGAACCGTTACCTGTAGGGTAAGAAACGAATAGCAAAACTGGACTACAAGCCTTAAGGGAGTGGTGTTAACCTCAAACAGGCTATTTCAGAGTTAAAGTTACCTACTGAAATAGCCCACTTCACTCATACTAACGATAAGCTCGATTCAACAAAGTTCTTAAGATTACGGCTTTAGATCTTGTTGGTAATTGATGCAAGAAAAAGGTTATTGATAGTTACCATTATCTCAATCAAAAAAAACTCCCCCCAGCTCCGGAGCGTGCTTTGCTTAAAACTCTCCTACATTCTGCTACACGACACTGAATCTCAGGAAAATTGCTCGACCGAGCCAACTGCCAGAATCAGAAACTGCCGAATGATCATGAGCAGCTTCCACACCTTGCCTAGCATGTATTGGGCTATCAGCAATCAAAAGTTATATTCAGCTAGGACATTAATAAGATTTTTTAGACTGAGTAAAGATTAAAAAGTTTCTTTTATGAAAAATGAATAAATTCAAGTAAAGAGGCTTCTTTTAATAAATAAAACAGTAGCGATAATTAGCCAAACTCAATCACAACAGTGATTTACCCTCCCAGTACAGAAACTGGACCAAATGGCTCCACTTTCCCTAAACTGGAAATATTCGCTTCAACTTTCGGTTGTCCCTTATATTTCAGGCTGCCACTGGAAGACACAGACGCCTTAAGGCGGTGCTCACAAAAAATTTCAGCTTTACCAAGAGACGAGATCTCTGCAGTGCTATCAGCGGTTCTAAGCTCCCCGGCATTCACAAATCCTGAACCGGAAATTTTCATATTATGTGTCGTCGCATGACCAGTGAATGTAGCTTTCCCAAGTGAACTAACTGAGGACTGCAGTCTCTCAACAGCCAGGTTTCCATGGAGCTTACCACTTCCGGAAACTGTACTATCAAGGTTCCTGTCACAGTTAATATTTGCACTCCCCAAAGAGGAAATATCAACATCACATTGCGATGTATTTAAACCGCTAGCCTCGAGAACACCCGAGCCAGAAACATGAGCAGTATGGTTAAGTGCACCCCCTGTGAGCTTAGCTTTTGCAAGAGAACTGATGTCGGTTCTTAAATCCCGAACATTCACATCACCTTCAAAAGCTCCAGAGCCAGACACATTAATCCTGAATGTATCCTGTACAATCCCATCCACTACTTTAATCTTAGTAAGTCCACTGCCTTCAGCTGCATCATATGAGGGTGACCAGGCATGAATAGTCACCCCTTTGTCAGTACTGATGGAATAACCCGGTTTAACTCCAACCATTAGCTTGCCATGCTCAACGCGAGTATCCAGATAGTCATGTATATTGGGCTCTGTCGTAATTTCAATAGGCCGCACAGGACCTTTATGCAGGTAGATATCACCTATTCCAGAGATAGACACAGCCTGAAAGCTTCCTACATCACGTGTATTCATGACAGGCTCCCCAGCACCTTTGATAGAGCCGTAACAGCTTGAACCAACATAAACTGAGACATTGCGATCAGAAATACTCGCTCGAGAGAAGACGGAAACATCATTCCGTTTTGCACCCGTCAGGTAATTACATACGTCCGATACGATGCTTACCACTCTTCCACAAAGCCAGTACCCAAAACGATAAGGTAGCTTTACAGCCTCCAGGGCTAAATGAGCAGCATATGCAACAGCACTCGCAATTGAAGCCATATCAATTTAATAACCCCTGACCGAATGTGGCGTATTGAGCTCCATCGAAAGCGCTTTTTTACAGTCATCAATAAAAGCCTTCGCTCTTATAAAACAATTATTTTCATCTTCAGTTATAAAACGACAATGTTTAATCTTACAGTCTTGAATAAGCTGAGTAAGATCATCCATTTGAACTCTCAACACAGAGAATTTCGAGTGAGGGACATGTCCATCCTGTCCTTGAACCTTCAATGCAAAATTTTTTAAATCATGAATAACCAGCTCAATTGAAGATCGACGTTTTTCTAAAGGTGCCAGGTAAAGCGGCCAGTAATCTTGTGGTTTCTGCCCAGAAGCCTCAATTTCTTTTCTTGCAGGCCCATTATCAACACTGGTTGATATGAAAGCTAATGCAGTTCTAAAAAACTCTGAAGCATTGTTTAAGGCTGAAACGGCGTCTATAAAAACCCCAACATTATCAACCTTTACCAGCGAAGAAGTACCTGAAACCATTTGTACAGAGGAAGCAGAGGTAGGCTGAACAGGCTGTTCAGGTGCTGTTGACACCTGAGAAACATCTACAGTTGTCACCTTACGATCATCAATAGGCACTTGGAAAGTCTGGTTTTTAGACTTTATTTCTGAGTGACCCGTTAAATAGTTGCACAAGCTCGCAACAGCACTTACGACTTTGCGACCAAGCCAGCAACCGAAACGAAAAGGCGCCATCAGCACTTGTCCGGCAACGTCAACAATACTTCTGACTGCGGCTCCAGCAGAATCCATGAGCGCCTCTAATTTTTCTCTTAAAATTCAATGAAGTACAACCACTTAACATCACTACTCTTAACCTTTTCACAATAACAGACAGCCCTCTGAGTTGTGATGTACTTTTAAGAGTGCATTTAATGTATTAAGTTCCAAGTCATTAAAGCCGGGCTAAAGCAAACCTGCTCACATTCCATAAAGATTTCTGTACAATACCGAGCTTTGACAACCAGCTGGAATAAGAGAAGCCATGACATACAGGGTGGCCATTAATGGGTATGGGCGAATTGGTCAGTGCGTGCTGCGTGCACTCTATGAAAATGGCTATCGTCACAACCCTTTACACGGAATGGAAGTGGTTGCCATCAATGAGCTTGCCAATATTGAAACACTGGCTTACCTGACTCGCTATGACACCACCCATGGGCGCTTCCCTGGTAAGGTCAGTGCAAATGACACCCACATCTTTATTGGTGATGACCGCATTCGGGTTTTCAATGAGCCCTCTCCCCAACAGCTTGACTGGCAAGCACTGGACATTGACCTTTTGCTTGAGTGCTCAGGCTCATTTAACGACCGGGAAACAGCAGAGCTCCATATTGAAAGAGGGGCATCCCGCCTGCTGTTTTCTCAGCCCGCTAAACCTGATGTAGATGCAACCATCGTATATGGCATCAATGAAGAGCAGTTAAACCCCAGGCATCGTATTGTCTCCAGTGCATCTTGTACCACCAACTGTATTGTTCCTGTTCTCAAAACACTAAATGACTCCCTGGGAATAGAGTACGGCTCTATGACCACAATCCATTCAGCCATGAATGATCAGCCCGTCATCGATGCGTATCACCAGAACGATCTACGCCTGACCCGCAGCGCCCTGCACTCCATCATTCCAGTTGATACGGGTCTTGCCAGAGGGATTAACCGTTTGCTGCCTGAACTCAAAGGCCGCTTTAAAACCAGCGCCATTCGAGTACCTACCATTAATGTTTCTTGCATTGACCTCACTGTTCAGGTCAGCAGAGATACATCTAAAGTGGAAGTTAACCGCATCCTGGAGAAGGCAACCTTTGGTCGCCTTGAAGGTATATTAAGTATTACCAACGAACCTCATGCCTCAGTTGACTTTAACCATGACACCCGCTCATGCATCGTTGACGGGACTCAAACCCAGGTTTCTGGCCATCGTCTGGTCAGACTCCTATGCTGGTTCGATAATGAATGGGGGTTCGCCAACCGAATGCTGGATATTGCAAGCTACTGGCTGGCTTTGCCAAAAGGTAGCAAGGGTTGAGGTCTAGGCCTATCTAACAATTCGTGAATACTGCATCGAAGCTTGTACACCCTATCCAAGTGATTATCGACCATTTCTTTAGTCTTTGGATAAATCGCCGTTTTAAATATTTCTCCTACCCTGATCATATGGAGGCTTGACTCTGTCAAACACGCAAGGTTAAGCATCCCTTCAAGGTTGGCACTTGTGATTTTTATAATATTACCATCAGGTAACTTCTCAAAAAAGGAGTTGAACTTCGCTTTCAGGGAGTCGCTTTCGTCTCCAAAAGGTCGACCAACACACCAACGGAAGAGCCTCTCTCCCTCTTCAATATTAAATAAGCCTCCTGAACGCTGCTGCTCAAAAAAATCCGTTTGCCCTACCATCAATGACTTCAGTTCTAAAATCATCGGTTTAAGTGCTGCAAAGTCCCAAGTTTTCAGAACTGCGACCTTTCTCTCTTCAAGTTTAGACTGGTCAGTGGCTGAGATATTACCGGAGCTTTCCCTATCACCCTTAAGATATGAAACTACAGAAGAGACAACATACACTACTCTGTTAAAAACAAATCTGACTGGAAAGATAACAGCCTTAATTACCTGCCCCACGATGTTAGCCAGACAAGAGACTGCATTGCCAATTGACTCCATGATAACAATTCCTGAATCGAAAACTTTAAAAGCCCATCCTGTAAAACTAATTTCATCTTGATTCTATATTCCAATTCTCCTTACTGAAAAACCTGACAAAATAGCTGAGTAATAAGGGTTATAAATTTTATCCGCTTAAGTACTATTAGATTATTTTATTAGAAAATAGTTCATTACAAGAATTTGGAATCATAAACGCAACATACTTTATCTATTGATATAATTCAGTTTCTCGGTTTTGATGCCTCCTTGAGTTTCACAAAAGCAAACACATCATTACCTTAATACTGAAAACCTTAGAAAACTCTTGAAATACCATTTGATTCAAGTCATTAGAGCGTATCAATGAATACCTGAAGCGCAATTTATATGCTATTGTCCCCGACGTTTTTTCGCTGTTCCGAAGTTATCCCCGGCTGTTTTTTACCGAGTATGCATTAATAAAAATGTTGCCATATGTAAAAAATCAGCCACGAGTGAATATCAAGAGGGCTCTCCATGAACGTTTTAAAAATGACCGATCTGGATCTGGCAGGCAAACGCGTACTGATCCGTGAAGACCTCAATGTTCCAGTAAAAAACGGGAAAGTCACCAGTGACGCCCGTATTCTGGCATCACTGCCTACCATTAAACTGGCACTGGAATCAGGTGCTCATGTAATGGTCACCTCTCACCTGGGCCGTCCTACCGAAGGTGAGTACGAAGAGCAGTTCTCTCTCAAGCCTGTTGCTGACTATATTGGCGAGTTGCTGGGCAAGGACGTTCGTCTGGTTAAAGACTGGGTCGACGGAGGCTTTGAGGTTGCCGCTGGCGAACTGGTTATTCTGGAAAACTGCCGCTTTAACCTTGGTGAAAAGAAGGACGATGAAGCACTGTCCCGCAAAATGGCAGCCCTGTGTGACATCTATGTGATGGATGCTTTTGGTACCGCACACCGTGCCCAGGCCTCTACTCATGGCGTTGGCAAGTTTGCTGCTATTGCCTGTGCAGGCCCTCTGCTCGCTGCTGAGCTTGAAGCACTTGGCAAGGCTATGGATAAGCCTCAACGTCCAATGACTGCTATCGTGGGCGGCTCCAAAGTCTCCACAAAACTGACCGTTCTGGAATCCCTGTCAGGCATTTGTGACCAACTGATCGTGGGCGGTGGTATCGCCAACACCTTCCTGGCTGCTGCGGGTAAGAATGTTGGTAAGTCGCTCTATGAAGCAGATCTGATCCCTCAGGCTAAAGCACTGATGGAGAAGTGCAATATCCCAATGCCAACAGATGTTGTCTGCGGCAAGAAGTTCGATGAGAACGAGCCAGCTATCATCAAGTCTGTTGATGAAGTAGAAGATGATGACATGATCTTTGACGTTGGCCCTGAAACCCAGAAGTTGTTTGCCGATGTTCTGACTGCAGCAAAAACTATTCTGTGGAACGGCCCTGTCGGTGTTTTCGAATTTGACCAGTTTGGTGAAGGTACACGTTCACTATCCATGGCCATTGCAAACTCTGATGCCTTTTCTATTGCCGGTGGTGGCGATACCCTGGCAGCCATTGACAAGTACGGAATTAAAGAAAAAGTGTCGTACATCTCTACCGGTGGCGGTGCATTCCTAGAGTTCGTTGAAGGCAAGGTGCTCCCTGCAGTAGCGATGCTCGAAGAAGCAGCCAAACGCTAATCACCTGTACCCAAAAGCCGGAGGCAAGTGTATTTTCTTCCGGCTCTTGGCCTCCCCCCACGCCCTGTTCTACTTGCTTCCCAGCCAAAATAGTCTTTCCTTACAGGATGCTACTGCTTCCAGAGTATTGTCTGAATATTAGAGTCCTGTAGAATGCTCCCGTTTAACACCTGTAGATCAGCCGATCCTACTGGTACCAAGAATGATCTGTGTGCCCGTAGCAAAACGTCATCTGGCACCGTTCTTGCCCGTAGGACTTTTACTGGCCTTTACTGTTATATGCTGCCCACGGTCAATAGGGAGAGAGCGTTCCGCACGGCAGATCAGCAGCTTGCCAGACTAGCTGTCAGTCTTATGATGCTCAAATGCCTCAGGAAATGGTCACCAAAGATGCAACCCTCTATTTCCTGCAACCAGTTTTTTTCCGGTAAATGTCACCAAAAGGATTTGTAATGTCATCTAGAGAAACGGCTTTGAAGCACGGGTGGTATTTGCTGAAGGCGAAGTACAGGGCAGAAGTCAGAGCTCAGGACAACCTTGAGAGCCAGGGGTTTGAAGCGTATTGCCCACTGATTCAGGAAAAGAGCTGTCGTGCTCCATTATTCCCGGGCTATGTCTTTATACGACTCAGCGAGAAAGATCTCCCGTCGTATCACAAAATCCGCTCAACCCGTGGAATCACACAGGTTGTTCGGTTTAACAAGGTTAGCCACAAGCTCTATAACGAAGGCAAGCTGCCAAAGGGTGAACTGAGCAAGTTGCTGCCCAGTCCAATCCCCAATGGGGATCAGATGATTGATCAGATCGAAGCATTCGTCTGGAAGTACAATGGCTGCATTCCTGATGAGAAGCCCGTTTCTATTCGCTTTCGGGAAGGCGAGTCAGTGCTGTACGACAACCCGCTTTTTCGCCACCTTGAAAGTACCTTTATAAAAGGTGTTAACATGGATCGAGGCATCATTCTCATTCAGTTTATTGAGAGCCTGCGCACCAAAGAAGGGATAGAAGAACAGGTTATTGCCAAAAAACAGATCGAAGTTCCACTTAAAGACTTACAGAAAGTATCCGAAGAGAGTTAATGGACAAACTCAAGCTGATCTCAGGTATGCGCCCACTTTCCTATAGCCAGGTCGCACCTCACCCTCATGAAACGACCTACTTCCAATATTATGAAATAGATCTGGAAAACAGTATTCAGGGTGTCAATCACTGCCTTGGGTATGTAAACAGCAACAATTACCGTATTGCCTGCCACTTATACACAAGACCTGAAGCAAAAGGCTCAGTATTCCTCCTGCACGGTTACTACGACCATGTTGGTTTATTCGGACATGTCATACGTTTCTTTCTGGAACAAGGTTACAACGTTCTGGCGTATGACCTTCCGGGACATGGTCTTTCTAGTGGAAAACCTGCGACTATTGAAGATTTTGAGCACTATCGAATAGTTCTTGAGGATGTAATGCGTTACTGCGAGTCAGTGATGCCAAAGCCTTGGTTGGCCTACGGTCAAAGTACAGGGTGCGCTATTATCACGGAGCTTCTGGCTCATTATGTCAAAAAAGACAGGCCACTTCCTTTTGAGCAGGTCATTCTGTCTGCTCCTCTAGTACGACCATGGTTATGGAAACTCAGCCGCATTCAGCTCTACCTGGTCAGGCCCTTTATTCGCCAAATCCCCAGAAAGTTCAACGATAACTGTCGGAATAAAAGTTTCTTAAACCTGGCGCACAACGACCCGCTTGCTCCCAGGGTTCTGCCAACACAGTGGGTATCTGCTCTAGACCGCTGGATTCGCAGAATTGAGTCATCTCAAGTACAAATTTCCCTAAGCCCCCTTATCCTGCAGGGCACAGATGACACTACTGTCGACGGGCAATACAATGTTAAAGCTTTGGGCCAACTCTATCAGTCTCCTAAAGTACTCTGGCTGGAAGGTGCGCGACACCATCTGCCCAATGAGCTGAAGGAAACCAGGGAGCAGTACATGAGCTGGCTATCGAATCATTTAATTCTAGACACCATTTAATTGATAATTTTTACCAATTTTCTCTAACACTTCTATTGCATCATCAAAAGTTGTTGGATAAGCGTGTATTTTGAAGTCTTTTGCAGACATACCATTAACACATACTTCGAAGGGTGGCCCTATAAATTGGCTTTTCGGGCATTTATAGAAAACTATCTTATCGTGTACCGATGATGGAAAATGGGCAATAGCCTTCTGCAATTTAAACAATGACCTTTCTGCCTTATTAAGCGCCTCCTGCCGAATGCGCTCTCGTCCATTGGCAAACATGTGTTGTGGTTCATAAGGAGAAAGACTTCTATTGACTTCCATGTCGCTATAAGAGTTAGTACATTCTCTGCCATCAATACAGATAGTCACATTTGCAGTAAGTGTACGTTTATCATTGTTCTCCTGGTATCCTGAACGCCCATACTCATAAACAGGAAATTCCTTTTCTTCCATGACTGCGCTGATACGCCTTTGCATCTCCGGAGAGAATTTCCTAACCATTCCTTCCAGTTCGGAGGGTACATTAAGTATAGGCAATGGAGCATATTGGCTGCTCTCTGCTAGCCTTGTTGAACAACCCGTATAAGAAGGACTGAAACCTGATACATTTCCAATAGGGTTATGGCTACTATTCAGTAGGCTGCCAATGTTGCTGCCCACTTGTCTCTAATGCTCCCACCGCATTTTTACTGCCACAAAATAGCATGACTAGCACGGAGACGGCTGAAACCAGCCCAAATACTACGGCCAAAGAATAGAAACCTGAAGCCGCAGAAACCGCTGCGATGGCACCAGACACCAAACAGGTTACACCAGCTAATACCCGAAGACTGCGACCAAGCCAATTACTGGAGTCAGAAGATGTTGGGGGCTCTTGGGTAGCTCCCGATACATACTGACTATGAATAGAACCATTAGCGATCATTAACTGTATTCTCTAACACAAATTAAGAACGCGTTTTTAGAGAATGTCGATATCAAAAGTTCCTAACCAGTACGAACAATAAGGACAATATTTTCTTTTAAATTATCAGTAATATAGGATCGCTATAGTCAGCACACTAATAAAGTGTAACTGACTGAAATCGGATAAAACTATTCTGCAATATACAGGGAGTGCACTCTGTGAAATATATTGGAGCACACGTCAGTGCAGCCGGTGGGGTAGAAAATGCTCCATTAAATGCTCATGAAATAGGCGCAACTGCCTTTGCCCTGTTCACAAAAAATCAGAGACAGTGGAATGCCAAACCGCTCTCAATGAAGAGCATTGAGTTGTTTAGAGAACGCTGTGAGAAGTACCACTTCAAACCTGAACAGATTCTTCCTCACGACAGCTATCTGATCAACCTGGGTCATCCGGAGCAGGAAGCACTTGAGAAGTCTCGCCTTGCATTTATTGATGAGATGGAACGATGCATGCAGCTTGGGCTTGACCGCCTTAATTTCCACCCAGGCAGTCACCTGAGAAAAATTGATATAGCAGACTGCCTGAGCAAGATCGCTCAATCCATCAATATTGCTCTCGAACAAACCCAGGGCGTGATTGCAGTGATAGAGAATACTGCGGGCCAGGGAAGCAACCTGGGGTGGCAGTTTGAAGAAATCGCCGAAATCATTGATCAGGTTGAAGACAAAAGCCGGATCGGGGTCTGCCTGGATACCTGTCATACTTTTGCTGCCGGTTACGACCTTCGGACCCAGGATGCCTGCCAGAAAACGTTTGCCGAGTTCGAAAAAATCATTGGTTTTAACTACCTGAAAGGTATGCACCTGAATGACTCAAAAGGCGCACTGGGCTCACGAAAAGACCGGCACCACAGTCTTGGACAGGGCGAGATTGGCTGGGAAGTATTCCGCTATATCATGACTGATAGCCGCTTCGATGGTATCCCCATGGTTCTGGAAACCATTGATGAGACAATCTGGGCTGATGAAATTACAGCTTTGAAAATGATGACAGCATAGCTTTATGGCTCCATTAGAGAACAGTGGACTCTCTGCTGGAGCGCTATCCCTCTATCAAACAGCGACTTGAAACTTTCAATACCCCTCATCAATAAAAAAGCATCATCTAATCAACAAGTTAAAAACGTCATATTGCATAAATTCTTATGCGTCAGGGTATTTCACTGGAAATCTTACAGTCTGGCCGAATATTAAACGAACGTTTTTTTAGCTTAATTGTCCAAGCTTAAGGATGAATGAACTTAAAGTCATATCATCAAATTTTTATCAACAGATAAATCAATTCTACTTATTGAAACCAAATGTTTTTTACAGAAGGAGCTGATAAAGCATGAGGCGGGAAGCAATACCAGATGGGAATACACTATATAAAGGCTTATTTGCAGATCAGGTAATACTAGGAATAGCCATATTAGAGGGGTTGGGTAAAAATAGGAAAGGGCTCAAAAAAGAACAAATGCCATGTATAGGCAAGCCTCTAGACCATCGCACCCTCAAAGTCGTCTATGTTGGTATGGGTCCTAATGCCCTTTGGAGTGCATTGCAGACAAAGGCAAAGTGCGCCGGTACTGAGATAGAAATGTTCGAGAAAAGAACAGAATATGTTCGAAACCATACTGTTAGTATTGATGACAAGTGCTTCAGATCATTAAAACATTATGATAATAAAATCTTAAAAGATGGAATAAGCCAGCTCAGGGAGAAAATCATCAAACAAAAGGGCCATATCAGCTGTAAAGAGTTTGAAACGGATCTTAAGTTAATTGCAGAAAAAATGGGAATAACCATGCATACTGGTGGTGATTTCGAAGTTACTTCCATTAATGATGGTAAAGTGAAGTTCAAATCAGGAGAGGCCCTGTTTGATGCCTTGGTCTGTGCAGATGGAGCGCATTCAAAAAGTAGAAAAGCTTTATTAAAAATGGCAGATAATCCCAACTACCAGGGAGAAGATATTGATTTTTCTGAACTGTCATCAACCGATGAAGACAGTGAGTTTCAAGCTAAAAAAGACCTTCAATATCGAGTCAGAATAAAATACCAGGTTCAGGGTCCAACTAAGAAGCTGGCCAACAGCTGGCTTAATTTTTGCCGTTATGCTTATGCAACCTTTAAAGTAATGTTATCACCTGTTGAAGAGAGAGTTCGCAAACTCAATGAAAAGACCAGTGAAGTCACCATCGACTTCTTTATTTCAAAAGAAGAGTATGACAGTTTGTCTGGTTACAACCTTGGCAATGCAGGAAAGCTATCTGACACTAAAATTAGTGACTTCCTGAAAGAAAAATTAAAAAACTGGCAGGCTATAAAGCATAAGTTCTGTCAAGAAATCCCTATTCCTGGCACAGAGGAATTAACGCCTTATACTCTTTCTATTTTCCATGCCAGAAAAGTCCACTATGTAACTCCATCAGGAAAGCTCATCTGCATTGCCGGAGATGCTGCCACATCTCTACCCTATTTCCGATCGTTGAATAACTTTCTGGTTGTTGGTGCAGACCTTGGCAGAAAACTGGGATCTACCACCAGATCAAAACTTGCCAAAACAGGAAAAGCCTATGAGAAATACGCCAGCCGAAGAGCTCGCTGGGAAGGCTTTAAAGCCAAGCTCAAAAACTTCCTGGTCAACGTACTGAAACTCTATTTATGGGTAAGCAATAAAGTATTTTGGCAAACCAATGTCTGGAAACCAGAGCAGCTTAAGGAACTGAGAAAAAAATTACCTGAACGAGAAGCCTACTGGCATCATCCCTCTGCAGTTTTAACTGGAGGATAACGACCTCTTCGGTCAAGTAAAAATTATTCTGCCCAAAAGGGTTTCATTATTTCTTGAGAGCGATCAGCTTCTGTTAAGCCAATGTCTTTCAACAGTCGTGAATCCATTTCAGCAAGATGTTTGCGGGACTGGGCTCGCACTTTCCAGGTAATGATCAGTGACTTTAATTTCCCGACTATTTTTTTACTCAAATCAAGATAAGAGAACTCTCCATCTAAAGAAGTATCCATCGTTGTTATTTCCTTCCATAAGCGTTGTTGATCTGTGCTTATAAATTAAGGTTGATCTTCACTCCGGACAAACGATATATTTTTTCTCCATTTATAAGAAAAACTAATAAATAGGTACGCCATGGCCCGCCCTCCTTCACTGAAAGGGCTTCGAACCTTTGAAGTCGTTGCACGACATCTCAGCTTTACCCGTGCAGCAGATGAGCTGAATATTACCCAGGCAGCTGTCAGCCAGCAGATACGGAACCTTGAAGAGGAGCTTGGGATACCGCTATTTCGAAGGACAACCCGCCAACTGCACTTATCCGACAATGGCGAACGGTTGCTTATTCATGTACAGAAAGCGTTCAGGGAGCTGGAAAAAGGCCTTAACAAAGTTCGTACTGATCGTTACCACTACCTCAACATATCAGTACTCCCATCCTTCGCCTCACGCTGGCTTATACCCAGGCTGGGTCAATTTTCTCAAAAACACCCTGATATCGAAATTCGCTTATTGCCCTCGCTGGCACTGACGGATTTTTCCAAGGAAGATATCGATCTGGCTATTCGATTTGGTGCGGGCAACTACCCCGGAGTGAGTACTGAGTTTTTAATGGAAGAAAAGGCGTTTCCAGTGTGCAGGCCTGATTTCTTTAGTACTGATAATCCTGAAATTCATGAGCTGGATGGAGTGCCACTCCTGCAGGATGCCGGGGTAGGCGCAATAACATGGAGGGAGTGGCTGGATCAGGCCGGAGGTACCCAGCTTGACGTACGTTACGGCACACAAATAACAGACGCTGGACTTTTACTGGACCTGGCCAGAACAGGTCATGGCGTTGCACTGAGCAGGGCATCACTGGTCAAAGATGACCTGGATAAAGGGTTGTTGATCAAACCTTTTGAGCTGGTGTTGGAATCCAGCTTTTCCTACTACCTCGTCAGTCGTCCAAACAGTCAATCTGACCCAAGAATACGGGTATTTTCGCATTGGCTTAAACAGGCGTGTGAAGAGTTCAATACGCTCACTCTGAGCTACGTGCAATAAAGGAGTCTGGTCTTAAGGCTTTCTGGACATACTTTGGTAACTTATCCACCACCAGATTCCAGGACTGGGTAATCAGGTCTTGTAACTCTGCTGTTGATAAAGGGCAATCGTCCCCAAATTCTACCCACCCTGCTCTCGCCAGATGTGGTGCTGGTCGACAACCGGGTATGCCCGTCATCATCAGAAAAAGGTCATCTGGTACCTTACAGGCCATCTTACAGCCGTCGTAAAAGATACAGACCATCTTGGTTTTGTGGACACTGTAAACGTCGACACCACCCCATTTAACATCAAAGCGAATGCCTAACAGTTCATCACACCAGGACTTCAGGGCAGGAATATCCATCGTCGTTTTAATCTTGAAGAGAGTGCCAGCTGGCAGCGTTAGCTGCCAGCCAGGGAGGAAGGATTATCAGAACTGCTTGAGAATCTGCTCAACACTGTCGGTCGCATCACCAAACAGCATACGGCTGTTCTCACGGAAGAACAGTGGGTTCTGAACACCCGCATAACCGGTGGCCATTGAACGTTTGAATACGATCACTTCTCCAGCTTCCCAGACCCTCAGTACCGGCATGCCGGCAATTGGGCTGTTAGGATCTTCGGCAGCAGCCGGGTTCACCGTGTCGTTTGCACCGATGACCAGTACCGTGTCGGTATCGGCAAAGTCATCGTTGATTTCATCCATCTCTTCCACGATATCATAAGGCACTTTCGCCTCTGCCAGCAGTACATTCATATGACCCGGCAGACGACCGGCAACCGGATGGATACCAAAACGAACCTTGATTCCCCGGTCCCGTAGCTTATTGACCAGGTCACGAACAGGGTGCTGAGCCTGGGCAACGGCCATACCATAGCCTGGAGTGATAATCACACTGGAGGAGTTCTTCAGACGCTCCGCAACTTCTTCTGCGCTGACTTCAGTGTACTCACCCTCATCACCGCCTTCGACGATCGTACCTTCTTCGGTACCAAAGCCACCCAGAATCACCGAAATAAACGAACGATTCATGGCTGAGCACATCAGGTAAGAAAGAATGGCACCAGATGAACCTACCATCGCACCGGTAATGATCAGCAGGTTGTTGCCCAGCATAAAACCAGTCATGGCAGCTGCCAGACCTGAGTAAGCATTAAGCATGGATACCACAACAGGCATATCCGCGCCGCCAATGCCCAGCACCAGGGTTACACCAAAAGCAAATGCCAGGATGGTGACCAGCAATAGCGCCAGAATACTGTGCTGCTGTACATACACAACACCCATCAAAACCGCCAGGGCAAGAATGGCCAGGTTGGTCCAGTGCTTTCCAGGCAGTGACACAGGGCGGCTGGAAATCTTGCCATGAAGCTTCAGCGCAGCCACAACCGAACCACTGAACGTCACCGCACCAATGATAATCCCGATAAAGATTTCAGAGCTGTGAATCAGCTGTTCAGTCGACATGACCAAGTCTTTAAACTGGCCCACCAGCGAGTCATTCACTTCCAGCGCACTGGCAAAGCCAATCAGTACTGCCGCCAGACCACCAAAACCGTTCAGAATGGCAACCAGCTGTGGCATCTCCGTCATCTGAACCTTAATCGCCAGATAAAGACCTACGCCTGCACCAATAATCATGCACAGAGTGACCAGGGTAATACCGGCAATATGGGCATGAGCAAGGGTTGCCAGAACCGCAACCACCATACCGGTGATGCCGTATATATTGCCGTTTTTTGCCGTATCCTGTCGGCTAAGCCCGGCAAGGCTCATAACAAACATTAATGCAGCGACCAGATAAGCCGCTACCAGTAATCCTTCAGACATTGCGAGCGACTCCTGTTAATCCAGACGGAACATCTTGAGCATCCGCTGAGTAACAGCGAATCCACCAACAATATTGATGACAGCAACCGTGATGGCAATACCCGACAGTGCAAGTACAATATTGTTATCACTGCCCATCTGGACCAGACCTCCAACAACCACAATGCCACTGATGGCATTCGTGACACTCATCAGCGGAGTATGCAGCGCTGATGTCACATTCCAAATGACGTAATAGCCTACGATGGAAGCAAGTACGAAAACGGTGAAATGTTCAAGGAAAGCGGTTGGCGCTGAATTGGCAATACAGCCAAACAACACTGCACCTACAGACATCAACAGGGGTTTCAGCCAGGGCTTGGGTTTTGCCTCTTCTTTCACTGCTTTTTCAGCTACAGGTTCTGGTTTGGCAGCAGGGGCAGCGCTGACTTTAACAGGGGGTGGTGGCCAGGTGATGCTGCCGTCACGGATAACGGTCAAGCCACGGATAACTTCATCATCGAAGTTGATATCAATCTCTCCATCCTTATTTGGACAGAGCAGTTTCAGCAGATTTACCAGGTTAGTGCCGTACAGTTGAGATGACTGGGTAGGCAGGCGGCTTGGCAGATCTGTATAACCGATAACTTTTACGCCATGAGCAACCGTAATCTGATCTTTGACGGTGCATGCACAGTTACCACCGGTCTGAGCAGCAAGATCCACAATAACACTGCCAGGCTTCATTGCCTTAACCATGTCTTCTGTGATCAGCTTTGGTGCCGGTTTGCCAGGAATAAGCGCAGTAGTGATGATGATATCAACTTCTTTGGCCTGTTCCATAAAGAGCGCCATCTCGGCATCAATAAATGCCTGGCTCATCTCCTTGGCATAGCCATCAGAAGAGTCCTGCTCTTCTTCATAGTCCAGCTCAAGAAACTCAGCACCCATACTCTCAACCTGCTCTTTTACTTCAGGCCGGGTATCGAATGCACGCACGATAGCACCCATGCTGCCCGCTGCACCAAGAGCAGCCAGACCAGCAACTCCGGCACCAATAACCAGTACCTTCGCTGGTGGAATTTTTCCTGCTGCCGTGATCTGGCCGTTAAAGAAGCGGCCAAACTCATGAGATGCTTCAACCACTGCACGATAACCACCGATATTGGCCATCGAACTCAGGGCATCCAGAGACTGGGAGCGAGACAGACGTGGTACGCTGTCCATCGCCAGAATGTTCACATTACGCTGGCTTAGCTTATTCATCAGCTCTTCATTCTGGGCAGGCCAGATGAAACTGGCCAGGGTAGCGCCATCTTTCAGCAGTGCAATTTCATCATCAATCGGAGCGTTAACCTTCAAAATAATGTCTGAATTCCAGACATCATCACGATCAACTATCTGGGCGCCAGCCTGAGTGAATGCTTCATCCTCAAAGCTCGCTTTTACCCCTGCACCTCGTTCAACGACGACGTCAAAACCGAGCTTCTGCAATTTACCCACTGTATCGGGCGTTGCAGCAACGCGATTCTCGTTTTCCTGGACCTCTCCAGGGATCCCTATGCGCATAACGGTCACCTAGCTAGGAAGCTAAATTAATAGTCTTTTCGTTCAGTGCATCAGCACCCAGCGTTCCTGGGCATGACTAAGTAACCATAATGTACTTTTGTCACTTCCAGAATGCCGACCCCAATCAAAACTGCAGGAACTTTTACTGTGAAAACGATCGAAATTCTTACCTGATTTGTACGTTGACAAGATCACACGAACCTGTAACACAGTAGCCAGTACACGACGTCATTCTCACACCAAAAATTCAGGCATATTGAGCTGTTTCATAAGATGGAAACCAGCTACAGGCAGCCTGTCTCAAAAGCCCTTCTCATAAATCAGGGCACACATAGTAAGTGATTTTTTGACAAAGTGGTAATTAACAACACTTGTCAGTGGGATTACCTATTTACTTTTGCATCAAAAATATCAGCAATTTTTCCCAAAAAGATGGGAAATCACACAAATAACCAGGAAAAAACCACCAAAACCAGAGTTAATAAAAAAAACAAAAAATGAATAAATAACTATTTTTTTTGCATATTACATCGAAAATCAGGCTGATATTCCTACCGCTATGCAGTAGAAACAGCAACCCAGTGTTTCTTAATGTCCTTCTTTGTTACTTGTTGAAATCCACTCAAAAAAACGACAGCTTTCACTCAAAAGTTTGGGCAGCTTCAATGATCCGCAGCTAATCTTCCACAGGAACCATCTAAAAGGGTTGAGTGATGAAACGTGTAGTTACTCTTGTTGGTATAGGGTTACTGGCCATCAGTCTTTCTACGCCTGGCATGGGGAAAAAGCCCGATTCAGACATCATGACGTTGATGAGCAACCAGGTAACCAACGGCAAATCCTTCCAGAGTCAGCAAATTTACAACCAGTGGGGCTGCACAGGTAAAAACACTTCACCGGAGCTGAAGTGGACCAATATACCCAAAGGAACAAAAAGCTTTGCTGTGACCATGTATGACCCGGATGCCCCCACTGGCAGTGGTTGGTGGCACTGGGTAGTGATCAATATTCCTGGTAATGTCAAAAGCCTGCCGTTAAATGCCGGTACGGAGGGTGGAAAGAATCTTCCAAAAGGGGCAAGCATGCTGAGAAATGATTTTGGCTTTAAAGGCTACGGCGGTGCATGCCCTCCACCAAACGCTGCACCACACAACTATCACATTACCGTTTACGCGCTCGACATTCCTAATTTGGATGTAAACAGTAGTGCATCACCAGCAATGGCTGGCTTTTATATTCTACAGCATACATTGGCTAAAGCCGTACTCACTGCGCCTACCAATGCCAGATAATCACTTGCTTCAAACTGTTCGGGCTTAGAGTGCAACACACCCTAGGGGGCGTTCTCAATTAGACATGTGACCAGCCACCCATGGTTTGCGCCAGGCAAGGCGTGAACTGCGTAGTGTGGTTATTCCACATAAGTAGTGCGCAACGCAGAATGGCACAAACCATGGGCGGCCCTTCGGGTTGATCACACACGCATTCAGGCAAGGCGAACGGTGCAGGGCATGGTGGTTCCATGTTCAAGCCGTTCAACACAGCATGAATGCGTGTGTGATCAACTGGACTCATGGCTAATTGAGAACGCCCCCTAAGCCCGAGGACGCTTTCGTTTATTCCTGATCTTCCCACTTCAGGCTGCGTTCTACCGCTTTCTTCCAGCCTTTGTACAAGCCTGCACGCTGCTCATCACCCATAACCGGGGTATAGACACGATCAACACCGACCTTGTCCTTCAGTTCATCAATACTCTTCCAGAAACCAACCGCAAGACCCGCAAGGTAAGCTGAACCCGCTGCTGTTGATTCAGTCACTGTTGGACGAACGACTTCTTTATTCAGAATGTCCGACTGGAACTGCATCAGGAAGTTGTTGGCTACTGCACCACCATCAACACGCAACTGCTTCATTTCAATGCCGGCATCCTGCTGCATCGCTTCAATCAGATCACGGGATTGATAAGCAATGGCTTCCAGCGTTGCGCGAACAATATGGTTACGGTTGGCACCACGGGTCAGACCAAAAATTGCCCCACGGGCATAAGGGTCCCAGTATGGTGCTCCCAGACCAACAAAGCCTGGCACGACATAAACACCATTCGTGTCTTGTACTTTACTGGCAAAGTATTCGGTATCTGCCGCATCACGAACCAGACCAAGTTCGTCACGAAGCCACTGAACCGAAGCCCCTCCCATAAAGACAGAACCTTCCAGTGCATAGTGCACCTTGCCATCAATGCCAAAGGCAATGGTGGTTAAGAGACCATTTTCTGACTTAACAGGCGCTTCGCCGGTATTCATTAACAGAAAGCAGCCTGTGCCATAGGTGTTCTTGGCCATACCTTTCTCATGGCACATCTGGCCAAACAGGGCAGCCTGCTGGTCACCCGCCATTCCAGCAACCGGAATCCGTGTTCCACCTTTACCACCGATGTTGGTCTTGCCATAAACTTCAGAACTGGACTTCACTTCAGGCAACATACTGCGAGGAATATCGAGCGCCTTCAGGATAGTGTCATCCCATTCCAGACGGTTGATATCAAAGAGCATGGTCCGTGACGCGTTGGTCACATCCGTAACATGGGCACGCCCATTCGTGAGCTTCCAGGTCAGCCAGGTATCCACAGTACCAAACAGCAGGTCACCTTTCTCCGCACTTTCACGGGCACCTTCTACGTTATCAAGAATCCACTTGATTTTGGTGCCGGAGAAATACGCATCCAGAACCAGACCGGTCGTCTCCCGGATATGACCTTCCAGACCCGCTTTCTTCAATTGTTCACAGATATCTGTTGTACGACGACACTGCCAAACAATGGCGTTATAGACAGGCTGACCGGTATTTTTATCCCAAACGACGGTAGTCTCACGCTGGTTGGTAATACCAAGAGCGGCCACCTCATCAGGACGAATATTGGTTTTAGCCAGAACTTCGGTCAGAACCGAACTCTGCGTCGCCCAGATTTCCATTGGGTTGTGCTCAACCCAGCCTGGTTGAGGATAATACTGAGTAAACTCCCGCTGAGAAGTCCCTACGATTTCACCATCATGGTTAAAAATGATTGCACGTGAACTGGTTGTACCCTGGTCGAGAGAGACAATGTATTTCTTTTCAGTGGTCATTCTTCTGTCCTTAATTCCTTAACTGGCAGGGGTCTTACCCCTACCTTCTCATAAAAAGAGGTCAATAAACGATCAGGCGGTTTTGATTTCACAACCAGGGGTCGCGCAGTCAACAGGTTCTACCTGTTTACCCAGCACATTGATGTAAAGCCATGCGCCGGTCATGGCACCACAGATAGGAGCAACAATCGGTACCCAGAAATAGGGGTTAGCTCGTGCACCCGTCAGTGCCACTTCGCCCCAGCCTGCGAAAAATGCAAAGAGTTTCGGGCCAAAGTCCCGTGCAGGATTCATGGCAAAACCTGTCAGAGGGCCAAAAGACGCGCCGATCACAGCAATGAGAACACCAATGAGAAGGGCGGAAAGCGCACCGTTGGAAACACCATTGTTATCATCACCGATCGCCAGAATTCCGCCCATGAGAACAGCGGTGATGACGAACTCAACAGCGAAGGCCTGCAGGTTAGTCAGTGCAGAGTTTGCATAAGTCGAGAAAATACCAGCTGTAGCCAGACTCTCCTCAGAACCACGGATAATATTATTGGTCAACTCATAATCAGCGAATAAGCCGCTGTACAGGAAGTAAACGAGGGCTGCAGAACAGAAGGCACCCAACACCTGGGAAACAATGAAAGGAACAACCTTTTGCTTGTCGAAGCCTTTAAAAACCGTCAATGCAAGCGTAACTGCCGGATTCAAATGAGCGCCGGAAATACCACCAGTAACATAGATGGCAATTGCCACACCCAGACCCCAGACGATCGATATTTCCCACTGACCAAAATCAACACCAGCCAGAACCAAAGCCGCTACACAACCCACACCGAAGAAAATAAGAAGACCTGTGCCAATAAACTCGGCAAGACATTCCCCCAGCAATGATTTTCTCATAATGGCTACTTCCACCTGCTTCATGCAGGTCAACAATTATTAATTAAGGCAACGTCGTTTATCCAAAAATACAGAACTCAACGAATGCCTTGTTGGCGGGCGAATTTTTACAAACAAAAACAAACATTATCAATCCTGAAAGATTGATATGAATCAAGCAATTACCTACAAAGAATGTGAATTACGGGAAATACGCACAAAAACCATTAACAGAACAACATTTATTATCATGCACATCATGGACTTCGATTAATCACTGAACATTTTTCAATAACACCAGATACTTTTGATGTTCGCTTTTTTGTATGACCGAATGAAAATTCGTGTTTTTGTGTTGATTCATGTCATTTTTTAAATAATGCCGTTTATTTATAGTGCGCGTCGCGAACATAAACGAACATGTAAGAGCATATTCAATGAGGCAGATAGAGACCGACGTCGTTATCATCGGTGGGGGCGCGACCGGAGCGGGCGTTCTTCGCGACTGTGCTCAACGGGGAATGCGTGCCATCCTGGTCGAGAAGGATGATATTGCCAACGGTACCACTGGGCGTAACCACGGCCTGCTGCATTCTGGTGCCCGCTACGCAGTGACCGACCCTCACTCTGCCATTGAATGCATTAGTGAAAATCGTATTCTGCGGAAAGTGGCAAGCCATTGTATTGAAGAAACAGGCGGCCTATTCATCACGCTGCCTGAGGACGAACTCTCCTTTCAGGAAAAATTCATCAGCGCCTGTACTGCTGCTGGGATACAAGCCGACGCATTAACGCCTGCAGAAGCCCTGCGCATTGAGCCAAATGTTAATCCCAAACTGCTGGGTGCCGTTCGTGTTCCAGATGGTACTGTAGACCCTTTTCGTTTAACCGCATCCAACATTCTTGACGCAGAAGAGTATGGCAGCCGACTTCTCAGCTATACCAAAGTCGTTGGCTTAATCATCAATAATGGCCGGGTACAAGGTGTTCACTGCATCAACCTGAAAACCGGTGAAAAAATTGATATCCATGCTCAGCAGGTAGTCAATGCAGCCGGTATCTGGGGCCAGCAGATCATTGAGTACGCCGATCTTTCCATTCGTATGTTCCCGGCTAAAGGCTCGTTATTGATTGTTGATTACCGAATTAATGGCATGGTAATCAACCGTTGTCGTAAACCATCCGATGCCGACATTCTGGTTCCCGGGGACACCATCTCTCTTATTGGTACCACCTCTGAAAAAATCCCATACAGTGACATTGAGAACATCCGGGTGAACCCAGACGAGGTTGACGTCCTGTTAGCTGAGGGTGAAAAACTCTGTCCGATTATGGCCAAGACTCGGGTACTTCGGGCCTATTGTGGGGTTCGTCCCCTGATCTCTCTGGGTGATGACCCATCGGGTCGAAACATCAGTCGTGGTATTGTTTTACTCGACCATGGCGAAACGGATGCCTTGCCGGGTCTTATTACCATTACCGGTGGGAAGTTGATGACTTACCGTTTGATGGCGGAAATGGCAACGGATGCCGTCGCAAAAAACCTGGGAAATACGAAGCCCTGCGAAACGGCGATACGACCACTGCCCGGTGCCAATGGTAAACACACCGATATTTATGCTCCCCAGGTTTCTATCCCGGTTTCCGGCTCTGCAAAGTACCGCCATGGAGAAAGAGCCGCCAGGTTTCTTGCCAATGATAAGAAACAGAACGCCGTCATCTGTGAGTGCGAAATGGTGACTCGTGGCGAAATCGAATACGCCGTTCATAACCTGAATGCCATGGATCTGGTTGACCTTCGTCGCCGAACTCGTATTGGCATGGGGCCGTGTCAGGGAAAAATGTGCGCCTGCCGGGCTGCGGGTATTGTCAGCGAAATCACCCACAATGATAACGGTGAAAAAGCGTTGAACAGCATTGGTGAGTTTATGCAGGAACGCTGGAAGGGAGTCAGGCCCGTGCTGTGGGGGGATGCAATGCGCGAAGCGGATCTTAGCTACTGGCTGTATAACAACCTTCTTGGCTACAGCCAGCTGGAACCTAATGAATCAGCACTTACAACTTCCCAGAGCCTAAGAGCTGCCAGTGTTTTTACTGAGCTCTCCATGGAAGAGCCCAGGAAAGTGTCAAAGGAAGAGGTAGCCGCATGAAATACGACGTTATTGTTATTGGTGGTGGCCTTGCGGGATTAACCAGCGCAATCCGCTGTTCAGAAGCGGGCTTAAAAACCGTTGTTGTCAGTGCTGGAGAGAGCGCCCTGGCTTTTGCATCCGGTTCCATCGATGTCCTCGGCATTCAAAAAGATAATGCGCTTGTGGAGTTTCCATTTGAAGCCATTCGCCAGTTGCCTTCCATGCATCCCTACCAGAAAGTGGGGACAGAGTCCTTACCGAAAGGGCTGGCATTTTTTATCGATCAAATGGCAGAAGCCGGCATTAAGCTGATCAGCAGTGACCAGCAGAATCATGGCCGCCTGACAGCATTGGGAGCCATTCGCCCAGGCTGGCTGAGCCAGGAAGGTTCACGAAGCCTATCTTTATCCGCTCCTGCAGAAGGCTTACACCGTGTTGCCATCATCAATATCGCAGGCTTTCGTGACTTTCAACCGGCACTGATGGCTGCAGGCATGAAGCAACAGCCTGGATTCTCTGAAGTAGAGTTCATACTGGCGGATATCAAAACGGAAACCCTGAACATTAACGCCAGAAATTCCTACGAACTGCGCTCTCTTGAGTTAGCCAGGACTCTTAAGCGTGATCTGCTCAGCCAACCTAATGGTATCAATGTATTGTCGTCTGCTTTGCAGAAAGCAGCACGAGATGCTGACCTGGTGGTTATACCATCCGTTCTTGCTGTCGAAGGTGGTAATGAAATAATCCGCCAACTTGAATCGCTGACCGGCCTGCGTATCTGTGAAGTGGCAACACTACCACCATCACTACCTGGTATGCGTATGGCCTCTGCTCTAAAGCAGCGCTTTCGCCAATTGGGTGGCATCCTTCTTGAAGGTGATGAAGTGCTGTCTGGTTTCTTTGAAGAAAACCAGCTGCGCTCGCTCAAAACCAAACTGAACCCTGATATGCCAATATCTGCCAGCCACTTTATTCTGGCCACAGGCAGCTTTTTCAGTCAGGGCCTGGCCAGCAACCGTCATCAGATAACTGAGCCGGTTTTTGGCCTTGATGTTGACACCTCAGGAAGTAGAGAACAGTGGTCAAATAGTCGTTTTATGGATGGCAACGAGCATCATTTCAGCCACTTCGGCATTAAGACCGGTGAACAGTTAAATCCATACCGCAACGGTCAGAAAGTCCATAATCTTTACTGCGCAGGTGCAGTGCTTAATGGTTTCAATCCAGTTCAGGAAGCCAGCTCGGGTGGCGTAGCCATCAGTACTGGCTGGTTTGCTGCAAGCCGGATTATTGAAACCCTGTCTCAGGCGGAAAAATCATGCTGAACATCATTGATACCAGCTTTGACAGCTGCATTAAATGCACCGTCTGCACAACCCGATGTCCGGTCGCCGAAGTGAACCCGGATTATCCCGGCCCCAAACAGGCTGGACCCGATGGGGAACGCTTACGCATTAAAAACCCGGCGCTGTATGATGAAGCCCTGAAACACTGCACCAACTGCAAACGCTGTGAGGTTGCCTGCCCGTCAGGTGTGCAGGTGGGTACAGTGATTCAACTGGCAAAGGCCCGACACGGTGGTTTCAAAAAAGGCCCTCGGGAATTTATTCTCAGCCACACCGATATGATGGGATCGCTTTCTGCCCCTGCTGCACCTGTCGTCAATATCGCAACTCAGCTAAAACCTGTGAAAAAACTGCTGGATAAAGTGCTGGGAATTGATGAGCGACAAACTTTACCAAAATACACTCACCAGACATTCCGTAGCTGGTTCAAACAGCAAACAGCACGACAGACCCTCTTTGAGCGAAAAGTCAGCTTCTTCCATGGCTGTTTCACCAACTACAATGACCCAACAGTGGGGAAACACTTGGTCGCAGTACTGAATGCCATGAATATTGGTGTCACACTGTTGAAGAAAGAGAAGTGCTGTGGTGTCCCACTGATTGCCAATGGCTTCTTCGATAAAGCACGCAAAAATGCAGAGCTGAACATGGGTCAGTTCTCAGATTCATTAATGGACAGTGAATGTGTACTGGCCACTGAACCCAGCTGTGCAATGACGCTTCGAGACGAATACCTAGAAGTGCTTCATGTGGATAACCATGCCATCAGGGAACGTATTCTGTTTGCCGCAGCATTCATTACCAGGGAGTTTGCCAAAGGCAATAAACCAGACATGAAGCCCGTTAACCTGCGGGTTGCGTATCATAGCCCCTGCCATCTGATAAAGCAGGGAGGTGTGATTCACACCATGGAGTTACTGAACAGTATCCCCGGGCTGGAAGTGATTATGCTGGATCAGAAATGCTGCGGCATGTCGGGCACCTACGGGTTCAAAAAAGAGAACTATCAAACCTCTCAGAGCATTGGTCAGGGCGTCTTTGATCAGATTGAAGCGCTTAATGTGGATTATGTAGTCACAGACTGCGAGTCCTGTAAGATGCAAATAGAAATGAACACTCCTCACCAAGTCATGCATCCACTGACCCTCATGGCACAATCATTAGCCTAAGAATTCGACACTTATGGAAGCTCAGAAAACGACACAGCTTTTGCAGACACAGCAACAGGTCCCTCAGAGCCAACGCCATGAGATGATCATCACTCTGATCAAGCAGGAAGGCTTTGTTACCACTGAAGGTCTGGTGCAACATTTTAATGTAACGCCACAGACCATTCGCCGTGATCTTAATGAGCTTGATCTTCAGGGTAAGATTACCCGCCATCATGGTGGAGCCGGCTTGCCTAACAGTAGCATTGAAAACACACAGTACAGCGAGCGGAAGCATCACCTGAGTGCCGAAAAAGATCGAATTGCTATTGAGCTGGTAAAGTATATTCCCAACAACTCTTCTCTATTCATTGATATTGGAACATCAACAGAGTCGGTAGCCAGGGCCCTGGTTAACCACAGAAATCTCAAAGTCGTCACCAACAACCTGCATGTGGCCTCCATACTCCTGGCAAGAGAGGATTTCACAGTAATTATTGCCGGTGGTGAGGTACGCAACCGGGATGGCGGCATCATTGGAGAAGCTACCCGGGATTTCATCAGCCAGTTCCGTATGGATTTTGCGATTACCGGCATCAGCGGTATTGATATGGATGGTACCCTGCTGGACTTTGATTACCATGAAGTCCGTGTGGCGCAGGCCATGATGTCCAACGCACGAAAAACCCTGACTATTGCGGATCACAGTAAATTTGGACGAAGCGCCATGATCCGGCTGGGTCATGTTGCAGACATTGATACGCTGTTCACTGACGCACAACCTCCGCTACCACTTATGGAGCAGCTCAAGCTGGGACAGACAAAGGTGGTTGTCTGCTAAAAACTTCTTTTTTATTACATGCCGTATGGAGTGTTATAAGTTTTTCTGTTAACTCTCCGCGAAATGGATAACTGTAAGAATTAAGTCAACTCAATACATTTAATTTTGAATAAAAATAGAACATTAATGTAAGGATTTGGTCATATTCATTTCCATAGTAAAAGTCTAATAAAACAAAAATGATCAAATTCAATTATTCGTTACGTCTCTATTGATTTTTAGTTACTGTATTTGATCTACATCATAGATAATCATTATTCTTCAAAGTAACATTCCTCTATTAATGGAATATAAATATCATGAGGGAATATACCCTCATGATATTAAGAACAATAAAATCAAAGCAGGATTACCAACACTGTCAGAGGATTTATCACCGTTTTTCTCTGCTAGACAGGTGACCTTGCTAAAGTATCCGTCATAGTCCTAAAACTATTAAGACGCTCCCCTAGGGGCCTGTAGGTATTATAAAGACGTTATTATTTGACCTTGTAACACAAAATGTCCGCATATTTGAAAATACTCTACCCAACATTAGTGACACCTACATCATGAAAGCGACCCAGACCAGCATTCACTAAAAAAATGACAAATTCAGGCATTTGAATCAATGAAAATTTAAGAACAGATATTTTGACCAAGAGATCAATAATCTTTATCGATATATATAAAATGAATAATAGACAGAAAATTAATCATAAGAGATAGCTTATACCTCATAGACAATGCAGGATCCTTAAACGTATACAAAAAGTAAAGAGAGAAATAAAAAAAACGTATATTTTTCCTATTTATTCTTTAAGAAAAGTGTAAGGAGTTATATTTCCGATATACTGGTGACTCAAGATCATCTGTTGACAACTGGTCTTTCTGAAGAACTATCAAGAATATTAATTAATTGTCCAAATCAGCAGCTTTTAAAGAATTAAATTTTATTTTCAGGCTTGGAAAAATAAAACATAGAAAGATAAATTCTACATCACATAGACAGCAGAAAACCCATTCATTCTGCTGAATCAATCTTCCATTTTTGACGCTGAATTTTTACAATGCTGAGGATTAAATATGATGGAATCTGCATTTGAAAATCCTAGACATAGACTTACAGGTGAACCATCATCAACTGCTAGTCTATTTACTGGGAGGCAGGAAACCTCTCAAAGATCAACCTCACAATTTGCTTTTCATGACACTACAGCCATTCCATCCAGTCAAAACATTCCCCTGCTATCGCACCAAAAATATCAAACGGATAATGTCAGCATAAGTGGTGAAATGACCACAAGGTTTTCAAATTTAAGCAGGATTACTAATCATGATCAGAAAAAACAAAATACTGAGGAAGAGAGTCAATCATCAACAATAACTACAGGAGAATTAGACCCGGATTTAGAAAGAATTATTTCGAAACCACTTCATCACTCGACGGTAAATAAAGAAAACAAACAACAGATGAGATCATTAAAAGCTGTGTTAAAGACACTTATTAAGATTTTTGTTGAAAATGATGAATACACTGTCAATTTATTACACTCTTTAATCAATAGCATAAAAATAGGCCTTATAGTTGTTGCCAGTCGACTAAACAGCCCTGACATACCAGATGAAAACAAAAACCATTTTTATTCTCTAGCCAGATTGCAACTTCAGTTTACTTTACAGCCCCCTTATCCATTCTTAGTTTAACTGCTTTAACTTTAAAACAAGGAAATAAACTCAGGTTAATTGATGTTAATGCGTCTTTGCAAAAAAATAATACCAAGAGAATAAATCTCTATTGAAGAGCATTAAATAATTAAATAACAAGACAGTTTATTAGTGATAGTGGATGAGCAGTTTTTAAAGCAATCTCTGGAATAGAGAATAATACCAACCCAGTAATGCTTTAAAAAATAACAACATTTATCAGAAACCAAGAAATTCAAACAGAATAAACATATGAATTGGAGAGAATAAATGCTTACAACGACATCTGAAGCAGGAGCAGTGTATCACACTCAGGATTTAGGATTAGAAATTACCCACTCCTCTGATCAGCCTTTCAAAGCTTTGAATATTCCTAGACCAACAACAACGGAACAGAGGTTAAGATCTCTGGGAGAGAGAATGCTGCACCTACCAGTAGCGATTTATCATTCATGCTCATCATTTACCCAAGTTGATGATGGTAGCCCAGAATCCCACAAAGCAAAAACTCCAGAAACAATAACATTAACGGAGTCTTTTGATCTGCAGATATCTCCCAAAGCCGCCAGCATAGGTATCTGCAAACTATTAATACCACAGCTCAGAGAGGGGCTAGAAATATTATTCGGCAGTAAAGCAGATAATCTGCCTACAGATTCCGCAGAGGCATTATTGAGAGGTACTGAACTTCAAGAATGGATAATCGATCATTTAAGAGCATTTCAGTTCAAGCTGGATTATTACGAACAATATCAACACAAAATCGACTATCAGCTACACATGACAGATCTAATTTCGTCTGAGTTAGATATTATAAGAGAACTTTATGAAAAAATTAGAGCCATAAAAAGTGATACTAAATCTACAACTATTCAAAATGATTTCAAAGCTTTTATTCCAGACTTGATGAGAGCAAGCCTTATCATCTGCTTTACCCCAGAAACAACAGACGTTGCAACATTAGAAAATTTTCTAAGAATTAATGCTCGAGAGCTAAAAGAAACCTGTAGCACAGAAATATTATACCGCTGTTCAATGAAACTGCTCAATAGTGAAAACATCTCAACCGTATTCGATAGAATACATGAAGCAGCAAATAATCCTAAAAGAGATATCAGAAAATTTTTACATACACTGGATACTCACTTAAGTTCTGACAAGTCAATCAGTAAACCTCTACGTCGAATAAATGAGTTTTCTGGAAAGGTACGTGATTATCTTGTTTATGTATACAACAATATGACTGGACAAAACCAGTCATTTGAGCAACTTCAACCATTTTACCGTCAGAAGATACTGGAGTGTACAGGAAAAGTAGTCCGGCATATGGCAGACAATGGCCTCCTTTTGGATAAGGTTGAATTCTACAAAGAAATTGATCTCTTTGACAAATTATTGGGCAGGCCAACTTCTGTATTGAAAGAAGTTTCTGGATTAAAAACATCTCATCGCAAAATGATCGCCGATCATGTACTAAATGAAGCATTTAGACTGCCTGAATTAATTGATATACACAATGATGAACGAAGGCATGAAAAAGAAAAAATTGATCAGGCAAACCAGAGAATCAAAGAACTAAAAACCGAGCAATCAGTCTTAGAAACCAAAAAAAAAGATATTCAAAAAAGAACCGAAAAAACTGATCATGAAGCAGCACAAGAGCTTGAAATGATAGATTCCAGACTGTTGGAAATAATGACTGATATTAAGAAAGAGACTGAAAAAAAGACAACTGCTATAGAAAGTATTTTCAGACAGGCTGCACGCCATCAGGAGCGTGCGATATGCGAAGGTTTCGAACGCCTTATTCATGAAATGCTAACTGAATTTTCCCCTGAGTTATTGTTATTCCCGGGCATTCAAGGCAACGAGGAGCTCAGAGCAACCGCTCGAAAAGACTTGAGGCGAACACTCTCTATTTTTGGATTTTCTACAGATCATATGCAAAACCTCTGCTTCAGGGAACAACTGAATATAAGGTTTAAGATACTGAAGCACTTCTGCAGTTTATATAATGAAGTGACAAAAGTGCTCGCCAGAGAAGAAGCTGGAGACCTGCTTACCCCTGTGTTTTCAAAAGTCGTAGTCAGTTTGTCTAATAAGCTTTCTGATCAATTGGCACAGGTTGAGGGCACTTCTGACAATAGTAGTCCTACTGATGATTACCTGAAGATCATGGAATCAGAATTTCTTCAGGCAAAATCGAGCATCTTAAATCACTTCCAAGACTATCAAAAGGAATACATGGTAAAGGTGGCCGGAACTCTTGAACAGCTTGATGCAGAAGTACGGACGAAAAGAAAGTGCTATGAAAGAGCCACTGAAATGGTCACCAATGTCGCAGGAAAACTGGATATACGAACCTCTCTCTCAGAAGGCGCCAGAAGTTATAAGGATATAGATATGAAAGTAAAAACACAGGGGGGAAATACTTCTGATGATAATCACGTCACAGTCAATCTACTCCCTGCAAAAGGGGGAATAACTTTTGATGAAGCTTTTGATATATACAAAACACTCAAGGCTCATAAGGCTTGTGTTGAAAGAAAACATGCCCCCCAGGATCTTGTTCAAGGCATTCTCAGGGAGGCTCAGACAGGGAAAGTGTCGAGAAGTCGGATAGCAAAAATCTCTGAGTGGGATAGCCGACGGATTGAACAGGCTTTATCATCCGTTGGAGGGTGGACACGAGTTACTTCCGCGTTAAAACATACTGTAAGGGGTTTTTCAACACATGGCTTTTATAATGAGATAGCTCGTGAAACAAGAAGTCTGCGGGCAAGAGAGAACCACCGGCAGTGTGATTTAATTAAGATGGATGCCAGTGACCATCAGACCCTAATATCTCTTACTCAAATTGCATTACAGCATGCCCGCCTGAAATTAAATGATCAATACCCCAATGACGAGCGTATAGTCAGGGTTGATAGCACAATCAGCAACATGATTAATAGAAGGCAGAAACTGACAGATTCAGGAACCTGTAACCCCATGGATAGATTTCTGGAGATTTTTGATGCAATCGTGGGAGAGAGTAGTAGCGATCAAACTTCTAGATTAAGAGAAGAGTTAATGGAGAACTTCAACTCCATACTTCAGAATTTTAACCGCACTGCTAAAGAAAACTACATTGGTATGGATGATACAGGCAAACCAGCCCCCCCTTGGCAAACTCTTATAACAATTCACGAGCATAAAACAAGGCCTTTTCGAGATATTTTTTTACATAACATCGATCAAAAAAATCAAGAAGAGGCAGCTGTTAGGCATTTGCTTGCCGATGTATTTGAAACATACCAACAGTCTCTTGAGCATTGCATGGATTCAAAATTAGCACACCAGAACCTACCTCCAGCCAAAGAAACAGTTCGCTATCTTCTGATGGCTGCGGGATTAAAATCAGGTGCAACAACGAGTGGTCCGGATAACTATAAAAGCTATCAATTTGCATTGAGCAGATATAATGATCACATTGATGCTATGGCCATGCAAATGGCCGATGCTGTTTTTAATGACAGAGTGAATAGTGATCTTAAAGAGAAAGATCTTGACACTACTTTTTCACGAGTTATGGATGTTGCCAAAAACGAGTCAATGACTAAATTAGCAGAAATAGGAAAAAAATTCAGCGAGGACAAGGATAACCAGGAAAAACTAAAAGCACTTAATGAGAAACTTGATGAGTTATTCAATCAACATGAATTTCAACGCTTATTCTCTAAAAGAGGTGCTTTAGGAAAGCTAGCTCTTAAGACATGGAATTATATGAAAGAACAGCAAGCTTTTTTACCTGGGTTCTTTGTAGGTTGTGCAGTGACCAGTATGATATTCACAGGTACAGCAACAGAACTACTCAAAGATATCCAAGGAAGAAGTGATAAAATATCAACGCTGATATTTGGAATCAAAGATATAGTTGATCAACTAAGCAAGGAGTCACCAGAACTGTTAGGACACTCTGATAGAGTTTTCACCGTTTCTTCAAATGTTAGCTCTACCAACTGTTCAGATAGAATGTTTAACCTAAATAATTCCCCCTTCAATATGAGTTTGCAAGATGGGCTAAGACAACTGGAAACAGAGTCGCAGGCTCTCCAGCAGCATCTTCGAGAAACAGATACAGGCGGCTGCCCTAGCGGTGGATTAAAAAAATTTCCTCCTGATGCAAATTACAATCTGGCAAACCTTATTACTACTGTTGCCAGTATTGCTTCCGGGCTGGCTGCGTGCCTAGGTGGTTGGTATCAGGAGGTCAATCACCGCACTCATGACGTTAACCATTATTCAACCATTCCCCTAGCATTCCAAAGCCTACCATCCGAAATGACAGAGACACTAATGCTAAAAACATCACAACAATTTACTATCCATAATCAAGATTCAGATGAAATTTATCCTGGGTTGACAGCTTATTCAGGCTTGGAAAAACTAAAACACGGCATTTTAAACTGCATTGATTTCATGATTTGCGACCCAAACCCCAAAATTAAAGGCAAAAAAGTTTGGCCAATAGTATATTTGCTGACTCTTGCTTTACGACCTGCATCCATGGCCTTTCAAAAACGCCCCCACTCTTATCAGGAACTACTAACTCGGCTAGCAAGTGCCGCCAATAGCCGAATTGGAGGAACCCTGCTACGCATGGGTGGATATAATACAGCAAAAGAATTCATGGATGTTTTCAAATCCAAGGCATACATGCTTGGTTTTCTGATTCTTCTCAAAGAACTGGACATGCCCATTGCTCTGAATGAAAAAGCATCTATTTCAGATTACCTCACCCTGAGAAGCATGGAGACTAAATTATCTGCAACGCTTCATGACCTACAAGGCCAGAAACGACTTGATTCAGCAGCTATTACCATGCTGAGAAACACATATGGAGATGTATTGATTAATAGTATTCTCGGCCCGGATCCTGACATCCAGCAATTAGAACAGGAAGTATCTACAGCATGGAGCTGTATAACGCATACTGTATGTGGCATAGCCCCTATGGTAGCTATATACACTCTGGAAGCACTGAACCTGATTTGGTATACAGTAAGCCCAATTAGCATGGCGCAACAATTATTGAATAAGGCTGGAAATATTTTTAATGAAGACCTGACATTGGCAGAGACAGTCGAACACATGTTTGGTAGAGACTCTGACGTAATCAAAAAAATGGCAGAAAAAGCCAGATCAACCATGAAATATGATACAACACCTCGTGACATGAATGACCTTGAGTTGCTGTGCCATTACACTTCTGGCGGCCGTTCAAGCGAAAAAGTTGAGCAGTCAACGTTGCTGTGGGGTATTAAGGAATTAATTAACTTGTCCATGTATACTAATTCAGCATTACATGAACGAGACATGGGAATCCAAAGCATCAATTGGGAAGCACTGGGAGCATTCATTGCCTATCTCATTAAAGACAGCACAGGTATTGCTGCAAGATATGCAATGCTACTTGACGATGAAACCCTTAGAACTCTGTTCAGCCTATTGGATAAACTGGACTCACCTCTTGCAGAGTTAGCAATCAGCAAATTAGGAAACATTGGCCTTTACTGTCCACAAAACATCCGAAACGCAATCGGGGATATGATGGAAGAAGCTGTAATTTCCAGTACAGGCAGCGTAGAGAGTATCCATGAGATTTTGAGACCAAAATTTGATCACCTGCGAAAAATCGGCTTACCAAATCTCAATCGAGCAACAAAAATTCTCGCAAATAGAATAGAGTCAACCGTTTTACCGATGGTTCAGCAGTTGTCAGAAGAACAGCAAGGGTTAAAATCTGCAACAAAGGCTACTGAGGTAGAGTTTTTTAATGACGTAATTGCCAAAGTAAGGGAAGAAATGCCTAAACATCTTGTATCCTTCGGTGCAGTTAGCTCAGAAGAGACCAAGCAGAAAATGAGTGAGCTCAAGCAATTTTGCCAGACTATCGGTAAAGATGACTCCCGCCCTGAAGTACTAATAGGTTACCTTGAACAACTAATGCAAAAATATACTAAGGAAGATATAGAAGCTTTTCTGGCAGGACATATTATTCACCCACTTCAAAGCGTTGATCCAGCCGAAAAAGCTGAATTACTCAAAAAACACTCAGTTCACATTCTAAATGCACGTAAACCAGGGAGCGCAATTACACAGCAACCATTTCCTCAACAAAGCTGCTCTGAACCACATATCATACCTGAGATTAGAGTACATGAGCGAGCAGTCACCAGCGTTTAGATTGTTGCCCAAGAGTATGCCTATAACAAGAATGGAAGAAAATCTGGAGTAGAAATTCGGTTGTACTCGGTGAACAGAGGCTCTATTCACCAAGCAAAAATTTATCTTTAGACCAATTTTCTGTGACTGCAGAATTTCCCAAACAATCGTCTCAAATATTCTCAGGAGCTATAACAATTCTATTGATATGAAGATGAATTGGGCAGAAAGTAGTGACTCATAGTCTTAGCAATGACGAGGAGCTTCAAAACAAAATTTCCTGTTCAGATCAACAGCACAATAGAGGTTTAGAGGGCACAACTGGTATTAATGGCTTTTTCATACTCGTGAGTGGATGGCCATGATTTTATCGCGGCCACCCAGTACCACATTGAAAATTAAAAATTTCTTTTTTTAACTGGAGGATTAAAAAAGAAGTGACAACTTGAGGTCACTGATAGCAAGGGCTACCAATAACCAGCTTTTAAAAAATAAATGACAACTGATTTTTCTACCCAGAGGGTTCCTGCTTGAGTTGTCACTTCTCCTAAAGCTGTAGCAGGGCCATGGCTTACAGCAACCTACCTTATCTGCTACAGTCTTACCTCCGATGTGACCGGCCAAGGTTAGAGATATTCCCAAACAAATATCTATTATGACACCTTGATCAGCTGCCTTGGTATGTACTCTCCAAGATAAGCCAGGGCCGCATTAACTCCTTCAAGGGCCATCACATCAGTAATATCACCATGCTCCTGATGGGATATGGAATAAACCTTATCAGCCACCTGGATAGCTATTGCGAAAATATTATAACTCTCAGGCAAAGGCGGAAGCTGGTAATAATTTTCATGACACGCCCGGATTCGACAACCTAACACATCATCATGCTTGTAGTCAGCATGACGGAGCGACCCTGTGGAATACTGACCAAGAATCAAATCCCTAGCGTATTTTCGTTCCCTGTAGTAGGCCACGTATCTTGCTTGTAACTGCCGCATAATATCAGACCAGTGATGTATTTTTTTATCATCAAACGGCCGATCCAGGATAGCCTCGAAATCCTGGAAAATTTCCTCTTGTAAAACCTCCAGAATGGTATCGACCTTGGGAAAGAAGTGATAAACAGAGGATGGAGGAATTCCGGCACTGTCAGCCACCTGGTAGAGAGAAAGTTCATTAATCGCAGTATTTTCCAGCAGCTGGCGAGAAACACTGAGAATCGTATTCCTGCGTTCAAGACTTCTTGATTGCAGTTTCCGACGGGGCTGTTCATGCACATCAGCAGGGGTGTTTATAGACTCTGTCATAGAAATTTATAAAATAGGAGAGGATCTCAACATCAGCGTATTGTCACCCTCTTATTTCTTACCTGCAACACTACCACAAACCTCTTTTTATGACTGAGTTCTACGCTGCAAGCACTCCGGCAGATAGAGAGCAAGATAAGACCGGGCAGCACGCCAACCTTCCATTGCCATAGTGGGCGTGATATTACCAAACTCCTGATGTGACATTGCATAGACTTTATCGGCTATTTGCAAGGCGATGGCAAAAATATTGTAGCTCTCAGGAAGTTTTGGTAATTCAAAATAGCGGCGATAAATTTGTTCAATGCGTTTTCCCATCTCATCATCATGTTGATGATCCGAAGCCAGAATATCAACATGAAGGTGTTGTCCGAGTATCAAAGCCCGGGCCATCTCATTTTGCTGGTAGTACTCCAGCATTCTGGTCTCCAGAATCCGACTGATATCGCTCCAGTGATTGACTTCCTCATCAACCAGCGGCCTGGAAACACATTCGTCGAAGGCAGCAAACACTTCTTCCGCCAGTGCTTGCAGCAGCACCTCAGTTTTCGGAAAAAAGTGGTATAGGGAGGATGGAGGAATTCCTGCCTTATGGGCAATATCATAGAGAGAGAGATGGGGAATCGCATCCGTAGTAATCATCTCTCTGGCTACATTTAATATTTTCAGGCGCCGCTCCAGACTTCTGGCCTGAAGACGTCGGCCTTTCGGTACGCCAGCATCTTTACTGGTCGACGGCTTAGCCAGCAAGACAGCCACTTAACTTCTCCTTCTGAAACTGACGATGCAGACGCATCCACTCACCAATACCAATCACGACAAAAAGGCCGAGTATTGTAGATGACGTATGTAAAGGATCATAGACACCAACAGGGAAAACAAAAAAGAATACTGCCATTGCCGTTAGCAACCATGGAGCAAGAGCAGCAGAATTAATTAACCAGCGACGCTGGATAATTTGCAACCCATCAACGGGCAAAGGATATCGCTTTTTCAACACCAGGTAGGCGGGAAACAAGAGCAGGTAGGGAAGCAGGAAAATCAGATTAGCAAATGAAAACAGGGACCAGTATAACGAGTCAGCGGACTCCGCCATAACGCCGTACAGCAGAATAGCCAAGGATGCCAGAAGTCCACTGAGGACACTGGCACCAACAGGTGTGCCGTATTTCCCATGCTCAATGCCAAATATGCCAGGAAGCTCTTCGCAACGGGCAGCTTCGGCGGCAGCATAGTTTGCCCCGATACTCCAGGTCACCATATTGGCAACCAGACTGAACATAATCAACAGGCCAAGAGCCATGGTTATGATGTTACTACCCGGCAGAGGCGCCATCATTCTGGACAGCGTTGACAGCAAACCATTGATCAGGCCAATTTCCTCAACAGGCAGAGCGGCGAGCATTCCGAAGACGGCAAAAAGATAAAGAACGGTAATAAGCCCGGCCGCAAATAATTGTGCAACCGGTAAATCTTTTTCAGGATCTTTAATCTCGTCACCAATACAACTCACAAGGTCAAAACCAACCAGCGAAAAGATAATGACCGGGAAAAATCGTAACCCTTCATCAAGTTTGGGGGTCAGGGTTTGCAGAGTCACTGGATTGGCAAGACCTGAGTTCCAGGCAGTCATTAATCCACCAATACCTAGTAAAAATACCACAATAACTTTGCTACATGCCCCGGCATTAGGAATCCATTTACCGGTTTCCAGTGACAGGCAACAAATCAACACAGTCAGCCAGGTGGCTACCAAAGCAAACAGTATTTGACTGGCCAAGGTCATCTCTGGCCAGAACATTTTGGTAAAAACACCTGCCATCATAATAAATGTGGCCGGCATCCATAAAGCGACATTGACCCAGTAGAGCCAGCTGGTTCGGGCTGACCAAGCCGGCCCGAAAGCCAGCTTTACCCAATGGACAATCCCTCCACGGGATGGCCAGCGAGTACCCATTTCGATACTGATCAGTGTGTAAGGAATGGCGAAAAAGAGGAAGGCAATCAGCCACCAGGTCAACGATTGAACCCCGATCGACGCCGCTGCAGCCAGTCCGTCTATAGTCAGTACTGCACTGAGGGTAAAAAACGTAATATCTTTACGAGTCAATCGTCGGGTATTCATGGATCACCATGTGGGTTATTTTTGTTTTTACACAACGGGCCAGAAGGCTCTGGCCCGTTTTCAGCTTTACACTGCAGGTACTTGTTGTGTAATGCAGTGAATATTCCCACCACCCAGCAAGATCTCCCGGGCATCAACACCGACAACTTCATAACCTGGATAGAGATCTTCCAACAGCGCTTTTGCTTCGCCATCGTAAGCAGGGTCAAGCAATGGCAGAACAATTCGCATATTGGTAATCAGGTAATTAGCATAAGACCCTGCCAGACGCTCGCCAGCACTGCGCTCCATACTATTGCAGGCATCAATGCCGCCGGCCTCATCTTCACGAATATAAAGTGGGCCGGGTACGTGCATCTTGTGGATCTTCAGCTTACGACCACGAGCGTCTGTCTCTTCAGACAGAACCCGATAGGCTTCCTGGGAAATTTCATACTGTGGGTCATTCTCATCGTCACACCAGGAAAGAATCACTTCACCGGGACGAACAATATGAATCAAGTTATCGACGTGACCATTGGTCTCATCATTATAGAGCCCCCGTGGAATCCAGATGACCTTTTCAACATTCAGGTAATCACCCAGAATCTGCTCAATCTCGGCTTTGCTCAGATCTGGGTTCCGGCTTTCATGAAGCAGGCACTCTTCCGTGGTGTACAGTGTGCCTTCACCATCCACATGAATGGAGCCGCCTTCCAGAATCAGCGGGGCGCGATAGTGATTATCCCGATGGATTTCACAGATTTTACTGGCCACCTGATCATCGCGGTCCCAAGGGAAATACAGGCCATCTACCAGTCCGCCCCAGGCATTGAATTCCCAGTCTACGCCCCGTCTTTCACCTTTATCATTAACAACATAGCTTGGACCGATATCACGCATCCATGAATCGTTAGTGGCCATTTCCACCAGGCGGATATTTTCTGGCAACATTCGACGAGCATTGTCGTATTGTTCAGCGGATACTGCCATGGTCACCGATGTTACTTCGGCAATCGCTTTGGCAACGTTGACAAACACTTGCTGAGCTGGCTTACCCCCGTAACGCCAGTTATCAGTTCTTTCCGGCCAAGCCATCCACATTTCTTCATGAGCCTCATGCTCGGCTGGCATACGGAATCCGTCGTTTTTTGGTGTGGTTTGCAAGGTCTTACTCATAGTCGATTTCCTTATTTCCTTTTTGATGTTGCTGTTTTATTGCTATTACGCACTAGCCAGTTGCAGTCGTTTTGTTGCTAATCCCAGAATCCATTCACCAATACCAATGGTGATGGCAATCCCCAGCGCTACGGGCATGGAATATCCCCAGTCAACAGTACCATTACCGATATCCGGGAAGATGAAGAGCACCACGGCCTGAACAATGAACAGGAAGCAGATGATACTGATGGCTGCCTGGGCCTTTATGCCACCTGGTACTTTGTATGGACGTTCCCTGTCTGGATCGCTGATCCGCAGTTTGAAGTAAGCAGGGAACATAAAGAGGTAAGGCAGCAGGAAGATGCAGGAAGAGAAAGCAAAGATGGACCAGAACAGTTCATCACTCTCACCGGAAGTCAAGCCGTACAACAAAATGACGACTGTGGACACGATACCGGTAATCATATTGGCGCCGATCGGTGTTTTGTGCACGGGATGCTCTTTGGCAACAAACGCAGGTAACTCTCCGGCCTGAGCAGCTTCCATCGCGGCACGGCTGGCGCCCATGGTCCAGGTTGTCATGTTGGCAATAAATGTCAGCAGGGCCAGAGATCCAATGCCATACACCATGAATTGACCAAAGGCACCGTCACCAAAGAGGGTTCTCAGCGTAGAGACAATACCGGCTACCAGACCAATCTCTTCTACTGGCAATGCCATCAGAATTCCCAGTGTGCCAAACACATAAAGCCCGGTAACAATAACCGCAGAGATAAGGATGGACTTCGGAATATCACGACGTGGGTCTTTGATTTCATCGCCCATACAGGCAATCAATTCGAATCCCATCAGGTTAAAGATGATGACAGGCAGGAAGCCAAGACCTGAATCCACAGAAGGAATCATTGAGCTGAGCGTGAATTCATTGGCTACGCCATTTTGGCTGGCATACCAGAAGCCACCCAGGCCAAGAACCACAATAACGGTAACCTTAAATAGCGCACCAAGGTTGGTAACCCAGACGCCCGCATCGACGGAAATATTACAGATCCAGATAGTTAACCAGGTCAGTGCAATACAAATAATGATCTGCCACCAGAGGCTAAGATCCGGGAAAAACATCTCGGCAAACATGCCGGCAAACATGATGTAAACCGCCGGCATCCAGAGACCAACGTTAATCCAGTAAAACCAGGTGGTCCGTACCGCCCACTTGAAGCCAAACGCTTTCTTTACCCAGTCGTATATTCCGCCATCACCGGGATAGGTGGTACCCAGCTCTGATGAAATAAGGCCGTAAGGTATAACGAACAGGACCAGGGTGATAATCCACCAGGAAATGGATGAAGGTCCTATGGACGCGCTGGCGGTTAAGCCATCAACCACCAGTACCGCACAAACGCTGAATAGCGTCAGGCTGGTCAGGCCCATTTTTCCGGTTGCTGCATTTGACATTATTGTACTCCCCCTATTGGCGACTCCGGCCAATACAGAACCCGACGATCAATGACACTGACCCAACCCGTCATGAACGTGGGATTAGCGAAAAGTCGATTTATTTTGAACTTCACTAACATGATAAATATCGAATTATTTTCGATATTGATCCATATCAGGAATTAGGGTGTTTTGAACAAATAACACAAAACAACAGATAATCGGCGCGAAATGTCGGCAAAAATCCTATATAAATGAATAAAGACAACCAATCCGCACAGAAAGCAAGCAAGAAATAACAAACAATGAACCAATAAATATCAAACTTGACTCAGATCAATATAGATATTTATCGGTTTTTATAGAGTGTATTCAAACGACGGGGCACAACGACAACAACAGTGCTCTCGACATAACACTTTTAAGAAAACAACTGATGGCGAGGCCATCAGCTCCAAAAAAACAAAGTGCGCTGCATCGGGGGAACCAAGCACGCACTTAATTAAAGACCAGGAGTATTCCAATGAAACTGCCATCTTCCAGCGCCACTGAACTGAACAAGCCAGAACTGAAGCACTTCCTCAAAACACAGGACTACACCCGCAAGGACCTGGAAAACATTCTTGAACTGATGGGCATGCTGAAAGAAGCCCGCAAAGCCAATGCGGTTCCTCAGCTGTTCAAAGGCAAGTCCGTTGCCATGATCTTCGAACAGCCTTCCACCCGGACTCGCGTTTCCTTTGAAACCGCAGCCACCATCCTTGGCGGACATGGCCTGTTCCTTTCTCCTAAAGACATCCACCTAGGCGCAAAAGAAAGCCTGTCAGACACTGGCCGTGTACTTTCCCGTATGTGTGACGTAATCCTGGCCCGTGTAGACGATCACAAAACTGTTGCAGGCCTGGCTGAACACGCCTCTGTTCCTGTAATCAACGGCCTTTGTGACTGGCTGCACCCAACCCAGATGATGGCTGATCTGTTCACCATGATGGAACACCTGCCTGAAGGCAAGAAGATGGACGACCTGACTGTTGCCTTCGTTGGTGATGCCACTAACGTCTGTTCCGACCTGATGTTCTGCTGCACTAAATTCGGCATGCACTTCAAACACATCGGACCCAAGAAATACCAGGCTCCACAAATGTGGCAAGACATCGCTGCCGAAAACTGCGAAACATACGGTGGCCGTCTGACAGTGACTGACGACATCAATGAAGTAGAAGGCTGTGACATCCTGGTGGCTGACAGCTTCTACTGGTTCGGCCAGGAAGCCGAGAAAGAAGAACGTCTGGCTACTTTCATTCCTCACTATGTAATCACTGAAGAACTGATGGCCAAGGCCGGTGAAAATGCCATGTTCATGCACTGCCTGCCTGCTAACGATCAGCGCGAGTGCACCCGCGAAGTCATGGACGGCCCACGCTCAGTGATCTTCGACGAAGCGGAAAACCGCCTGACCGCTCAAATGGCGCTGCTGGTTTACCTGACCCACAAGCATATCGAAGAGCCAACTGCAGAAATCCTGGCTTTCCACCAGGATCGCATCGGCACCTTCCTGAGCCACATGTAAGCACATCTCCGGCAGCCTGATCAGGCTGCCTTTTTCTTTCTGATATCAGCCAACCCTTTGTCACTGATAAAACTGTGGCTGATAAAAAAATAAAGAGAGCTGCACTATGGATAAGCCTATTCTGGTTGTCGCCATTGGCGGTAATGCACTGTTGCAACGCGGCGAGTTAATGAGCTGTGAGAACCAGCGGAAAAGTATCGCCGCTACAGCTCAGTCCCTGGCAAAATTACATGAACAGTATCGCCTGGTGATTGTACACGGCAACGGCCCACAGGTTGGCTTGCTGGCTCTGCAGAATCTGGCCTATCGTGACTGCCCACCCTACCCAATGGATGTACTGGGCGCTGAAACCCAGGGAATGATCGGGTATCTCATGCAGCAGGGCATCAAAAAGGAACTACCGCACACTGAAGTAAGCACACTGGTCACGCAGGTTATGGTAGATGCCACTGACCCTTCGATTGCTGATCCATCAAAGTTTATTGGCCCGGTTTATGACAGGGAAACAGCAGAACAACTGGCCAAAGAGTATGGCTGGACTATCAAGGCTGATGGAGACTACTGGCGTCGTGTGGTTCCGTCACCTGCTCCGGTAAAGATTATGGAAACGGATGCCATCAAATGCCTGCTGGAACGAGACCATATTGTCATTTGTGGCGGCGGCGGTGGCACCCCTGTTGTGAAAAATGGCTCTGATATTGAAGGCTTTGAAGCGGTTATCGATAAAGATGCCACAGCGTCAATGCTAGCTCGTGAAATCGGCGCGGCGGAACTATTGATTCTTACCGATGGTCAGCATGTTTGTGTGAACTGGGGAAAACCCGATGAGCGTGCATTAACCGACGTAACCGTCAGTGAAATGAAAGGTTATGAATTTGCCGCTGGCTCCATGGGACCTAAGGTAGATGCCTGCTGCTCATTTGCCGAAAGCACCGGCGGCATTGGTAATATTGGTGATTTGTATCATGCGCTGGACGTTATGAATCGAACCACGGGCACTCGTATCCATCCCTGAAAGCATGGCCTGATGAACTTTGTATTGCACCTTTGTATTACACATCAGGCCTGATTTCCCAGACGGGCACGGTCGCCAAAAACATTGCCTGCTATACAAGCCCGAGCCATATCCTGTTTAAAAAACAGGAATTATGAATAATCTTACTTCTTAAATATCAAGAATATTTTCAACGCCTAATCATTAAGCACCGACAAAATACAGGATAATTACTGGTATGAGTGGCAACATCATCAAGGTTTCAAGAAATACGGAAAATGCACCGAAAAGTTTTCTATCGACACAAACGGTGGCTTTTTCTCATTACAACAATATTTCAGCTCAATTACCTATCGATCCAAAAACCGGTAAATTGGTCGTTGGTGCCGTAAAAGAACAGGTAACCCAGTGCCTGAAAAACATCAAAGCCATTGTAGAAAGTATCGACCATGTGATGGACGATGCCGTTAAAATCACTGTATTCCTTAAGGATATCTCAGACATTGCCGCAGTAGACGAAGTTTATAAAACATTCTTCCAAAGCGATCTTCCTACACGGACGACAGTTGCCGTTGCGGATCTGCCTATGACTGATGCTTTGGTACAAATTGAAGCACTTATTTCAAACGGTGAAGGTACCGCTCCACAAGATCCTTGCGCTCTTATCAAAGTTTCAAGAAATACTGAAAATGCACCAATAAGTTCTGTATCTACACAAACGGTTGCTTTTTCTCATTACAACAATCTCTCAGCTCAATTACCTATCGATCCAAAAACCGGTGAACTCGTCGCTGGCGGTGTGAAAGAGCAGACTGAGCAGTGCTTAAACAACATTAAAGCCATTTTAGAAAGTATCGACCATGTTATGGACGATGTGGTTAAAACAACGATATTCCTTAAAGATATCGCGGATATTGAAGCCGTAAGCGAAGTTTGTGCAAAATTTTTCCCGGGCTATGTTCCTGCACGGACAACCGTTAACGTTGCCGCTTTACCGATGGATGCCCTGGTACAAATCGATACTGCTGTGTCACATGGCGATGGTACCCCTCCACAACTGGTTGAAGATGCCCGCTTGATTGTTATCGAAGCAAACAATACAGAAAATGCACCAAAAGCTACATACTCACACACTGTTGCTTTCTCCCATTACAACCATATTTCAGGCCAATTACCTTTAGACCCGAAAACCGGTGAAATCGTAGCCGGTGGTGTCAGTGACCAGGCCAGACAGTGCCTGGAAAACATCAAGGCCATTGTGGAAAGCGTCGACCATGTTATGGACGATGTGGTTAAAATTAATATCCAGCTGAAAGATGTCTCCGATGTTGGTGCTGTAAACGATGTTTACACAACATTCTTCAATAGCGACCTTCCTGCAAGAACAATCGTTGGCGTTTCAGCTATTCCTATGGATGCCCTAGTACAAATTGATGCGGTTGTTTCTAATTGTGAAGGTACACCGCCACAATTATAACGGGTATTTCATCGTTTAAATAACGGTCAAATAATCAAAAATAAAGCCAGCACTTGCTGGCTTTATTGATTAAGAAAATCTTAATAAGCCCACGGAAAAACTAAATTTTTTCTCCTTCAAAACTTCAATACATTAAGCCCACACCCTGTTGAAGTCGCTACCGCGAACTCCGTAGAAACGTCAGTCAATATGACTGCAACCTACCAGCAGTCGTCAAAGGTCGAAAGGTCAGACGGTCAGTGTAGTTTATTGAAATATGAGAATGGGAAGAAACTATGTACGCAAATACAAGAACATCCGGAACAGTGACACACCTGCTTGATACGATCGACCTGGAAAAGCAGGAAATGCTGGATATTTTCGAGACCATTCGTCAATTAAAAGCTGCAGATATGCAGGGTGCCGTGCCTCAGATTTTGAAAGGCGCTTCCCTTGCCATGATTTTCGAAGAACCTTCTACCCGCACCCGGGTTTCCTTTGAAACCGCCATGACCGACCTTGGCGGTCATGCACTTTACCTGAAACCTGGTGAGATTCACTTTGGCTCCCACGAAGCCATCAAGGACACCGCAAAAATTTTATCCAGCATGTGTCATGGCATTATGTTCAGAAGTAAAGAGCACGAATGCATGTTGAATCTGGCAGAGCACGCAACCGTTCCCGTTTTCAATGCCATGACTTACTACAATCACCCAACCCAGGGCATTTGTGACTTTTTCACTATGTCCGAGCACTTACCCAGAGGTAAGAAGCTGGAAGACATTCACGTCGTCTTTATTGGTGATTCTCGTGAAGATACCGGCATTATGAGCAAAGAAACAGGTCATATGTGTGCAACACTCGGTCTGAGATATACGGTAGCCTCTCCTGTTCGCTATTCAATGTCTGATCTGGAACAGAGAAAAATCAGGGGCAAAATGGAACTCACCGGTGGAACCCTGAGAGTAACTGACGACATTGATGATGCAGTAAAAGATGCCGACTTCATTATTCCTGATGTATGGACTTACTATGGATATGAAAATGAAGAGGCCGATAGAATGGATGCCTTTATGCCAAAATTCCAGTTAAACATGGAACTTCTCAACAAGGCTCCCACCCATTGCAAGGCACTTCACTGTCTTCCCGCTAATCGTGATGTAGAGATCACCAGCGAAGTGATGGACCATCCGACCCGGTCGATTGTATTCCAGGAAGCAGAGAACCGTTTGCACACCCAGCGTGGACTATTAGCATGGTTGTTATATCCACGACTGCGGGAAGCGAATGAGCGGCTACGTCAATATACAGAAGGTCAACTTCGACAGTTTCTCGATACACGATGTAAGTAGTAAATATTGGTCATATTTTTAGCTGTATATCACCTTTCAATGATGATCTGACTTCATAATTGAAAATTCTTGATTGATCGGAAGAGAGCCTTGCTTTTCATCCTAAAACCAAGCAAGGCTCTAACAGGGAATTTATTAACAACTAGTATTAGTTATGGGTAAAACAGGAAAAAACGCACAGGATGAAAAGCACATAACAACGAATTAACCACAAACTTAAAAGGCATATCCTTCTGCAATAATCGGTTCAGCTTATTGATTAAAGTCAACATATTAACCAGCTATTTCCTTTTTAGAATTTCTAAACAAGCGGATGGAAAAACTAAATTTTTTTGTCAGTCATATTTTATTAATTTACTCATAAGATCAGAACATTAAACCGTTTTTAAAAAATCATTTTATCACCTTTCGTCAGAATACCCCTTTACAAGGGGACTTATCTTTAACGTTTAACCGGGGGGCTTTGTCTCATGGCAAAGGTTTTTGACACCAATTCCAGAGTTGATGGATTTCGTATGCCTGGAGAACATGAGGCTCAAGAGGCAATTTGGATGGCCTGGCCTGAAAGAACAGACAGCTGGCAATGGGGGGCCAAGCCGGCCCAGGCAGCATTTGTTGAAGTTGCCAAGGCGATAGCTGCTGAAACACCAGTAAATATGGCAGTGTCCTACCGACAATATGCCAATGCCAGAGCGTTACTTCCTCCCCATATTCGTGTTGTAGAAATGACAACTAATGATTCATGGATGAGAGATATGGGGCCTAGTTATGTTATTAACGGCGAAGGTGAGCGCCGAGGCATCAGCTGGCAGTTCAATGCCTGGGGAGGATTCGTTGATGGCTTGTATTTCCCCTGGGATGCTGATGATGCTGTAGCACAGAAAATCTGTGAGTTTCATGGCGATGACATCTATCAGGCTCCTCTTGTGCTTGAAGGTGGTTCTATTCATGTCGATGGAGAAGGCACTGTTTATACAACAGAAGAGTGCCTGCTTCACCCAAGCCGTAACCCTGACCTTACCCGAGAAGAAATCGAAGAATACTTAATCAACTACCTCAATGTTTCAAAGGTAATCTGGCTCCCCCAGGGACTGTATAACGATGTAGATACCAATGGTCACATCGATAACCTGATCCATGTCCCTCGTCCCGGAGAGATTGTGCTCTCCTGGTGTGATGACCCCTCTGACCCGCAGTATGATATTTCCAGAGAAGCCATGTCTGTATTACTGAATGAAACAGACGCACAAGGTCGACAGATAAAAATTCACAAAATACCAGTACCTGAACCCATGTATATTCGCGAAGAAGAAGCAATTGGTTTTGATGCCTGTGAAGGAATGAATCGAGCTTCCGGAGTAAGACTTGCTGGCAGCTATGCAAACTTCCTGATTACCAACCGAAGGATTGTCTTCCCACTGCTGTGTAAAGGGCGTGACGAGGAAGCCAGGGCAGCATTGGCAGATATCTTCCCAGACAATGAGATCATTGGCGTTGAGGCAAGGGATATTTTACTGGGTGGAGGCAACATTCACTGTATCACCCAGCAAGTTCCAATGGCTTGATATTTACCTACTGTCGTACAGTGATGTATGCCGTTTTTTATTATGAAAATGTCGCTGTAATCAGAGCCTGTAGCCGCTTTTATGGTTCAGGGTAAGCGGCATTTTCTGCTTATGGCCACCTGGGGGCTGTTATGGACACCAATAATAAATCCCGCATAGGTATTGTCGGGATCGTTTTTTTTATTTTATCCGGATTAATTGGTATCGACGGCCTGACCGCTTCCGCAGCGGTCGGGCCCTCCGTATTTGGTTGGTGGGCCATCATTCTTATACTTTTTGTCCTGCCCTATGTGTTGATTACCTGTGAGCTTGGCTCTGCCTATCCTGGTGAGGGCGGTGTCTACGACTGGACACTGGAAGGTCTGGGTGAAAAAAACGCAGCTCGTGTCGCATGGTATTACTGGATCAATGTCCCCTTCTGGATGCCTTCTGTTTATCTTCTCTGCGCAGGTATGCTGGCCGAACTGTTTTACCCGGCAATGTCAACCTGGGGAATGATTGCCATTGCACTCGTTCTGGTATGGGCAACCATCCTTATTGTGAATGCTTCTCTGGACTTTGGACATCTCGTGAATAACCTAGGAGGACTTTCCAAAGTGCTTTTGCTGGTTGTCATGGCAGGTGGTGGTATGTATTACGCCTCTAGCCATGGGGCTGCAAATGAGCTGACGCTGTCCTCAATGATACCTTCCATGGACGCATCTTTCATGTACGTTCCTACCCTTATCTACATGCTGGTTGGTGTTGAAACCATTGCCTGTCTAACCACATCAATGAAGAATCCGAAGAGAGATATGCCCCTGGGAGTTCTGATTGCCATTGGTATTATCATTCTGCTCTATGCTGCGGGGATTTCCTCGATGATGCTGGCATTACCACTTGAGGAACTCAGCCTTGTTGGCGGGATGGTGCAAACGTATACCATTCTGTTTGGAGAATCCGGCATGGGGCGCCTTGTTACTATTATCTTGTCACTTATTGCCATCTTTGCCCTCTTTACCTATCTCATTCCATGGATTATGGCCTCCTCCAGAGCCGCAGCCGAAGCAGCAAAGAACAGTGAAATGCCAGCTATTTTTGCCGTTAAAAACAAGCATGATGCCCCCTATGGCGCAAACATGATGACAGGTTATGTTTCCACAGGGGCCTTGATTGTCTACGGATTCATGGCAGGCACAGCAGATGACCTGTTCTGGTCTCTGTTTGCTTTCGCGAACTTCCTGCTCTTTGTGACTTACCTGTTCCTGCTGGCCGCTTTTGTAAAGCTGAGAAAAGTGGCTCCAGAAGTTGAACGTCCCTTCAGAATTCCCGGAGGTGATACTTTCGCACTGTTCTTTGCCCTGGTGCCAGGTATTGTTCTTGGCTTCGGTCTGATTCTGTTTGTTTTTCCCGATATTCTGAGTGCCAGAATAGACTGGGTCTACTCTGGTCCAACGGTGATAGCACTGATCATTGCCGTTATGATTATTGAGTTATCTATTGCCCGACTCAAAGGCAAAGCGAATAGACAGGTTCACGCTGCAGCTTAACGGTAAAAAACAAGGCTTCCATCACTATATGGAAGCCTTCTAAGCTGACTTTTCCAGAGGCGAATAAGTATCCAAAACCCACTGATGCAATTGCTGAATCAAAGGGCGTTGATAAACTGCATTCATAGAAGCGATATAATAACTCACACAAAAGACTTTTTTGTCGGATATCGGAGTCAGTAAGCCAGAGTCTAGCTCTTTTTTGCAAAACAGCGGGTCCGCAATAATCACCCCCTCACCTTCCACTGCCGCTTCAATGGCCAGACTGAAGTCCTCATAAAGCGTACCGCTGTTACTGTCGATTCCCTCCACTTTATAACGTGTAAGCCATGCGGCCCAGGTTTCTCTGTCTTCGCCATGGACTAGATGAGCATTACGTAAGAAATCCAGAATATGGTTATCTTCAGTGTCTTTCAGAATTTGCGGGCTGCAGGCAGGAAATCCATAAAGATCCATTAATTGGGTTGTATGGATTTCCCTCCAGGAAGGGTGACGCTGATAGTGTATAAGGAGGTCAACCCGGTGTGGAAACTTGGGTGGCAGGTAGTGGCTGGTGACCAGTTCAATATCTTTTAGGTTAAAACGGTTTCTCAGCTCCTGTAGTCGACCACGCAGGCACTTAGCAGCAAACGTTGGCTCACATTGAATAACAAGACGATCAGTCGGTTTATTTTCCTGCAACGAAAGGCAAGCGTCGTGCAGTATATCCATTGCCTTGCTACACGCAGGTAGTAACTGTTGCCCCTGCTCTGTTAATAACATTCGTCCTGCACTGCGCTCGAAAAGATCCAAGCCAAACCACTCTTCAAGATGTTTGACCTGCTGACTCAGAGCACTGTGAGACACACAAAGCTCCTCAGAGGCTCGACCAAGGTGCTCATATCTTGCAACAGCTTCAAATGCCTTGACTGCATTCAGCGGGGGAACCTTTCTCCGCACTCGTTTTTTTCTCCGAATCCGACACAAACAGAGATACAAAGATCAAGGCCTTCCAACCTGTAAACCTTTGAGAAAATCTAGCTATTATGCGGATACCGGAGCTTACATGTGCAGACCCACATCAAGGTATCAGGTAACTCTTAATGTGGGCTTTCAGGTCATCATTTGCATAGGTGATGGAGAATGGCCGTTGATTTACTCATTCTCCGATTCGAAAGCGCGTTGTGCTCACCGCATTGTGACAAACTCTTCAGCAGAAGTTGGATGAATGGCAACGGTGTTATCAAAGTCAGCTTTGGTAGCCCCCATCTTTAAAGCCACGGCAAAGCCCTGAAGCATCTCATCCGCACCATGTCCAATAGCATGGATACCGACAATTTTTTCTTCTGCTCCCACAGTGACCAACTTCATGCGTGATGGCTGTCGATGACTGGTCAATGCGCTGTACATCGCCGTAAACTGGCTGGTGTAGACTTTGACATTCCCGTCACCGTACTCCTCACGGGCAGCCAGTTCACTTAAACCCACGGTGCCAATCGGGGGGTGACTGAAAACAACTGTGGCCACATTGTCGTAGTTCAAATGCTCATCCGGCTTATTATTGAACAGGCGCTCCGACAGACGACGACCTGCGGCAACAGCAACTGGAGTCAACTCAATCTTGCCGATGTTGTCACCTACAGCATAAACCCCGTCAACATTGGTATTCTGGTACTTATCAACAGGAATGTAACCCCGTGCATCAACCGTAACACCTGCTGCAGCCAGGTTGATGCCAGAAGTATGCGGCTTACGGCCTACAGCCCAGATCACGGTATCAACATTGACTGAATTACCATTTTCCAAATGAACAGTCAGACTCCCATCGTCTTCTTTTACAACTTCTCTTGGTACTGAATGAGTATGTAGCTGAGGACCTTCAGACTCCATTACTTCTACCAGCGTATCCGACAGCATCTCTTCAAAATTACGCAGAGGTTTGTGTTTACGAACCAGCAGGTGCGTTTCACTGCCCAGTGCGTGTAACACACCGGCCAGCTCAACAGCAATGTAACCTGCACCCAGAACAGCCACCCGACCAGGGCGCTCGGTCAATTCAAAGAAACCATCGGAATCAATACCGTACTCTGCTCCTGGAACGTCTGGAATCAGCGGCTCACCACCGGTTGCAATAGTGATATGGTCAGCTGTGTAGTACTCACCATTAACTTCTACGGTTTTTGCGTCAACAAAGCGTCCATAGCCGTTTATAACGGTAATTTTATTGTTACCCAGAACTCGCTCATATGAAGCATGTATGCGGCTGATGTAAGCCTCCCGACTTTCGACGAGTTTACTCCAGCTGAACGATTTCAACTGCTCTTCAATACTGATATCAAAGCCATAGTCAGGCCCATAACGACAGGCATCAGCAATTTGTCCAGCAAACCACATGGCTTTCTTAGGAACGCATCCTACATTTACGCAGGTTCCCCCCAAGTGCTTAGCCTCTACCAGCGCCACTTTTTTACCGTACATAGCTGCACGATTTGCTGAAGCGATACCACCGCTTCCACCGCCGATTACCAGATAATCAAAGTGGTTTGATGTCGTCATTTTATTGTCCTGATCATTGCAGAGTTGGCAAAAGCCTGCTGGGGAAAATCTCTGATTACTCTATAAGGTCAAACTACCTGATTTAAAGTATCAATGTGCATTTGATACCTATAACGCAACATGAGCAACCCTCTTGATCACCTGAAATTACTAGTATGACTATGCTAGTCCATATGTGTTACGTACATTCCGAAGGTTACGTTCAGTGAGTAAACGCAGTAACAGGAAAACAACACCAGACACCTGTCTATAAAATATTAATTCCCTATTTACCCCTTATTTACCAAGGCCTGCAAAGCTTTTTATAAAAACTGGCACGTCAATTGTATTATGTCAGGCGAGAACAAAAATCGTCAAAACATAACAACAACAATAATGACGACTCCCAGCCTACAAAAATAATAATATAAGGTCGGGTGACTCAAGCAGACAGGTTTGCACGGTACCTCAAGGTAGCCGACAAACAGGAACGAGAAAGCCGAGAAGACTGACTGAGCCTGGGAACAGGCTACAAAAGGCAGCGCGGGCATTCGACAAGGAAGAAATAAAGAGCTTCTGTGTATCTGTAAACCTGTCTGTTTGTTTATTTTCTCAATCCCATAAACTGCTTCTCTCCCCTTTTGGATTAACTACCTACTTTATTCTCTATGAGCATGTCGGGCTTAGCCAACAGTAGCGAGAAAAAGTCCAGTTTGAGCCATTTTCTATGCTGGTTTGAGGCGAATATTGCTTCTATTCAACGAAAAGCAGCATAAAAAAGGGCTAAACCCAGCTTTTTCGTAGTAGCTCAGTGTCAATTTCTCCAGGCTCCCAGCCACTATCCAACCTGTGACAACTTGAAGCAGGTCGATATGTCGAGTTAGTGCTATGTTGTGAGTTTTGGGTATCTACTCACAAACCATTGGCATCTCACATTATGACAAACGATGAACAGGTTGAAGCCGCCAGAGCCTATGTTGCTCTGTCCAATGCCCACAGGCTGGACTGGATATCTCCGATGCTTGATGAAAGTGCCAGCTACTACTCTGCATTTCTTGGTGACTTCCAGGGAAAGAGTGCCATTCTCGATATGATGACCACTTTTTTTTCAAAAATCCCCGACGTGAACTGGCATGTCAACAGCTACCGAAATCTGAATGGCAGTTGTGTAGAACTTGAGTTTGTTAGAACGGGTACTGATATTGAGTCGGATGAGTCGGTGAATGTACCAGGCATAGAAAGGATCTTTTTCTCTAACGAAGGACTGATCTGTCGTATAGAAGTGCATAAAGCTTGAACCATTTTAGCCTGTTACCTTGGTTACAAACTTCACAGCTCAATACTCAACAAGTAACAGATCAAACTTGGATTTATGAAACAAACAGAAATACAAAAAATATTTTCTATTTGAAAATCAGAATGTTAAAAGAAATTTATCATTTTTGGCACACCCTTTGTATATGACCAAGCGCAAACAAAAAACGCCAAACAATAACAACAACATGGCGAATTCTGACCACCAATAATAAAAATACCAGGTCGGAGATTAAAGCAGATAAGTTTGCGGAATACTGAAGGTCATCAACTGACAGATATGATGGAATGTTAATTAGATTGCCGCAGTCTTCAATGAAGACTGCACCAAAAGGAAGGCAACGGGAACATACCAGACATCTGTCAGCGAATAACAATAATAAAGATGCCTGGTAGTTTGTAAACTTATCTGCTTACCCCTTCTTTGTAGCGCCTCCTTATAACCACAGTCCCTTTCTTTTAACCGTTACCTTCAAGAGTCAGAAAGATAAATCCTGCTGTACTCAGGGCTCCAGCGCTTTGCTCTGACCTTTGCCTCCAATGCGGTTTGTTCACATTTCGGAGCAAGCCCTTCTTCCTGAGCCTTCCTGGCCACAGCAACCGCTATTTCACAGGTCACCTGGTGAATACGATTCAGCTCAGGCAGTAATGCCGCTTCTGGATTCATAATGGCAGGTGAAGCCATGGCCAGTGTTTCTACCGCTGCATCCAGCATGCCATCAGAAACTCTTTCAGCATCACCAGCCAGAACACCAAGGCCCAGTCCCGGGAAAATGTAGATATTGTTACACTGCGCTACCGGGTAACGGTTACCATTGTACTCAACCGGATCAAATGGGCTTCCGGTGGCAATCAGCGCACGTCCTTCACTCCACTCAATAATGTCTTCAGGTGTTGCTTCAACCTGACTGATTGGATTTGAAAGAGGGAAGATTATTGGCCGCTCATGATTCTCAGCCATCTTTTCGATCACTTCCCGAGTGAACAGCCCTGGCTGACCAGAGACGCCGATAATGGCATCGGGCTTACCATGGGTAACCACTTCCAGAAGCCCTGGGTTCTCATTACAGCCCCACTGACTGAGATCTTCACTACGCTGCACCAAGCGCTGCTGGAATGGTCTCAGGTCTTCCATTTGATCATTCAGCACACCGTAGCGATCCACCATGAAAATCCGCTGACGGGCTTCTTCATCACTCAGCCCTCGACCAACCATCAGGCGGATCAGCTGCTCTGCAATACCACAACCGGCGGACCCAGCTCCCAGGAAGGCGACCTTCATATCCTCTAGAGACTTACCAGCAGCCTTGGCAGCAGCCAGCAGTGATGCTGCGGTTACACCGGCCGTTCCCTGAATATCGTCATTAAATGAGCAGAGTTCATCCCGGTATTTTTCCAGCAGGGGCGTTGCATGATTGATGGCAAAGTCTTCAAACTGCAGAAGCGCTTTTGGCCAGCGACGCTTCAGGGCACGAATAAAGTCTTCTACAAAAGCAAAGTATTCATCATCCGCGATTCGCTCATGACGCCAGCCAAGATAATTTGGATCATTCAATAGCTGACGGTTATTGGTGCCACAATCCAGCACGATAGGCAGTGTCTTGTTGGGTGCAATCCCACCAACGGCACTGTATAGAGACAGTTTGCCGATGCAGATTCCCATGCCACCAATACCCTGGTCACCCAGACCCAGAATACGCTCACCATCGGTAACCACAATTACGTCAATATTACGTTTGAAGTTGGCCAGCATCGCTGAAATATGTTCACGCTGGGGGTATGAGATGTAGATGCCTCGTGGTCGACGATAGAGGTCACTGAAACGCTGACAAGCCTGTCCGACGACCGGGGTATAGATAATTGGCAGCATTTCCTGAAGGTGACGCTGCAAAAGGGCATAGAACAGTGTTTCGTTGGTGTCCTGTAAGGAACGCAGGTAGATATGCTTAAGTATAGGGGTAGGCTTAATCGCGAAGGACTTATAAGCTCGACGACACTGCTCCTCCATCGACTCCACCCTTGGCGGCAGAAGCCCATGGAGATCCAGCTCACTACGCTCTTCCATAGAAAAAGCCGTCCCTTTATTCAGCAGGGAGTTTTCCAGCAACAACCGGCCTGTTAAGCCAGTATGGATGCATTGGTCGTGTTCGCTCATTTTTTTCCTACGTTTTGTCAGCCAGTGTGTGACGTGAACTGTCGATAAAGCAGTCTGCATCAGCAAGGGCACAAAGGATAATCCTTAGTACAGGAGCAGAACAAACGGAATAACCGAAACAATCAAACAATCACATCTATATAAAGTCGGCAGCAACTGTCTGAGAAATATGCTGTCTAAGCGGTTTTGTCACTTCTTAATGGCGCTGGAGGTCAGCCATTTGTTACCTCACAGGTATCATTGCTACCTACTGTGGGAAACAGGTAACAAATAACAACATATAAAACGCTTATTATTTGATCACGGAAAGACGCACAACCATTCGGAAACTACGTACCACAAGGCGTTCAATAAATTTCTCTACTTTTGGCACGACAGTTGTATTAGTAAAGACAACAAGAATAAATCACCCACAATAAAAACAATAACAGGGTTTAGCGTCGACTCATCAAAACAATAATAAGGTGTCGGCAGTAACAAGCAGATGGGTTTACAAGGTGCTTTTTTGCGGACGCAGCACCAATACGGATACCAGGAAGCTTAGAAGATCAGCTAAATCCGAAGCAATATCGGAAAGGCGGCCAAGCACTACTGGCAACACGGAAGTTCTACAAAGCTATTATCCACACAGCTTGCAAACCCATCTGTTTGTTTTCCTTTTAGCCTCCCCACTTCACTTTTGATGACGATGCTTTCCCTGCAAATCCTGAGCGAAGGCCTAAATGTCAGTATCTGCAAAAAAATATCTGAAGCATGAAATGTTGGTCTGCGGATCCTCCAATACACTGCTAAACATGTTAATTGCCTGGTTATTACTGAAAGATGGCAGCCCCCTTGCATGGAAGGGAGAACATAGTTTTGTTGTGGATATGATCGCAACTTCATTTCTGCTGTCATTCATCATTTCTCTGATCCTGATTTCGGTTAACCAACGCAAGCTGACTAAAGGAAAAGTATCAGAAATAGACTTTGGCCCGGGATCACGGCTTCAGAGGTGGGTAAATCGCCTTCCTGCCAACAAATTTGGTAGTGCTTTGTGCTTCGGGCTATTGGGGTTGCTTGTCGCGGTGCCGTTACCGCTTATGAGCTTTGTCGTACTCGGGGTGGAAGTATTTGCACCGCTCGATTACGCAATTTTTAAAGGTTTTTGGGCCGGAGCTCTCTCAACAATACTCGTTGTACCCATAGTAATGTCAGCCCTTCGCCCAAAGTCACAAGGGTATTCTGTCATCAAGCTGGCTGACTGATAAAAATGGCCAGGCACCCAGTGTCTGGCCATCCATACTCTGAGCCACAAGCTATTTTAAGCCGTGCTTCGTCCTCTGGGTCGCCTGAGTTGTGATAACAACATGCCAGCCATCATCAAGGCGCAACCCACCACACCTCTTGACCCAAGTTGCTCATCCAACAATAACCAACCTCCAAAAACGGCAAAGACAGCTTCCAGACTCATAATAATTGCCGCATGGGAGGAAGCTGCATCTTGTTGGGCAATGATTTGAATCGTAAAGGCCACACCTGTGGATAAAACACCGGCGAATAGCAAAGGCCCAACACTTTGCGTTATGGCATCAAGACTGATGGGCTCCAGATAAAGAGCAACCAGCAGACTGCAAAGGGCTGTCATGAAAAACTGAGTAAGTGACAGCCTTAACGGATGCACATGCCGGGACAGCCAGCCAATAAGCAGAATTTGAATAGCGTACATAAGCGCAGAGCCCAAAGTAAGCAAATCCCCTTTATTCAGACTCAGGCCATCGTTTACCGTCAGGAAGTAAAGCCCCGCCAAAGCAATAGCCCCGCCCAGCCAGGTTACAGGACGAGTACTATGCCCAAAGCAAATTCCAAGGATTGGCACCAGAATAATATAAAACCCGGTGATAAACCCGGAATTACCTGCTGTCGTGTACAACAGGCCAACCTGTTGAAAAGAAGAAGCCAGAAACAACACAATGCCCGTGATAGGCCCCCACTTTAACAAAAGATGATTGTCGTATTTCTTTACCGACTCAACACCAGATTCTTTCTTGCCATTTTTTTTAGCAGAGAACGCTTCCAGAAGAAAATACACAGGAAGCAAAGAGAGAAAGCCCAATGCAAATCGACAGGCATTGAATAAAAATGGGCCTAAATGCTCCATACCTTTGATCTGAGCGACAAAGGCAAAACCCCAGATAGCAGACACCATCAACAACAGAAGATCCGCTCGAAGCGCTTTGGTTTTCACAGAGTACAACCCGATCAGTGCCGGCCATCCCCCAGGTAGCAACACTGGATGGGCCCGATTATTTATTGGTTCAGACAGGTACAGCGATCAGGTCGCTGTTTATTTTTATTGTCTGATTTCTATGTGGAAGCATTGTGCCACCAGCATTCCTTGGCGAAAAGAGGGAGAAAAGAGGTTATGCAACAGAAAATAGACTAAGTAACTAGAGCACAATATCATTACCAGTCATTGTTTCTTCAGGATTCGGGCAAGCCTATGGTCGATATGCATCAAACTTGTTGTTCTCTGCTGCCAGAGCTATCTGACACAGACATAGTGCGACTGGCAAAGATTTTTCAACTATTGGGTGATACCAAGAGACTGCAACTGGTGATCGCCTGTCTGGAAGAACCTCAGCCGGTTTGTTGTCTGTCTGAGATATCTGGCATGTCCCAGCCATTAACCAGTCACCACCTCCGCAGCCTGCGGGAGGCCAGAATCCTAAAGTCGACCCGAAAAGGTAAGCAGGTACTCTACGAACTGGATGACCACCATATCCGTCATGTCATCCTTGATCTGGCTAATCATGTTCAGGAACAGGATTGATTAACCTGGCAAGCAGTCAAACTTGGCTGTATTGAAAATAATATAACCAAAAGAACAAGAAAGGATCAAACCATGCCAATGCCTGCAGATGTCGGTGTTATAGACCTGATGCTAAGCATTCCGGGAGAAGATAACAGTCAGTGGTATGAGTACATGAAACCCATGCTGCTGGATGAGGAAAGTCGACACCTGTTCAAAATGCCAGCGCAGTATATGTTCAAAGATATTCCTGCCGCAGATACCAACGACTACATTGCCTATACCATCACCCAGATGGATAAGCACAATATTGAGCGGGCAATGATTGGTTTGGATGATCATAATGAGTCAGCTAAGACGGCTCTGGAAAAATACCCTGACCGATTCTTTGCATCCTACGAAGCGAACCCAAATAACGCGATGGATGAAGTAAGGAAGATTGAGCGACTCCATAGGGAGTATGGTATTAAGGCCGTCACTGGCTTTCCATCCGGTCTATGCCCTCAGGTTCCTATTAATGACAAGAAGTGGTATCCCATTTATGCCAAGCTGGTTGAACTTGACCTGCCACTCTGTGTTTGTGTCGGAGTTCCTGGCCCCCGTTTGCCAATGGCCCCCCAAAAGGTAGAGCTACTGGATGAAGTCTGCTGGTTCTTCCCGGAACTGAAAGTGGTCATGCGCCACGGTGCTGAACCATGGGAAGATCTCGCCTGGAAGCTGATGTTGAAATATCCCAACCTCTATTACTCCACCAGTGCTTTTGCTCCACGCTTTTATCCTGAGTCCATCATTGAATTTGCCAATACCCGAGGTGCTGACAAAATTCTCTATGCCGGGTACTTTCCCATGGGGCTGTCACTGGAGCGTATCTTTAAGGAGATGCCTGAAGTTCCATTCAAAGACCATGTCTGGCCTAAGTTTCTTCGTAAGAATGCGGTAAAAGTATTTAACCTCCCCTGCTGATTTTCCTTTTACAGGCCTGAAGCCACCTCTGGTTATCAGGCCAAGCCTCTATCTTCTAATCTTGAAATTACCCAGAAAAGGCAGATCTGTCTCATTAGTCTTGACGCACCAAACATATAAATTTATATTTATATAAAATCATTCTTATATATTGCGAGTAAAGTCATGTCCTCTTGCTCAGCTAATCACAGCATCAGCTCACAAAGTGACGCAATGAAAAGTGGTTGCGCCGCATCCTCATGCTGCAGCAATAACCGCACACCGTCAGATACATACAAAACCGGGAAGCAGGGTAGGTTGGATCCTGGTGGTATTCAATTGAGCTGGGTTATCACTGGTATGGACTGCCCAAGCTGTGCCGCCAAAATAGAGAATGCGGTAAAAGGCCTGAAAGGGGTTACCCAGGCTCGGGTCACTTTTGCAACAGAGCGCCTGCTGGTTGTGGCTGAAGATAATGCCAGCATTAGCGATGACATTCTTAACACTATTCGAAGACTGGGCTTTGCTGTCAAAGAAGATGGTACATCTGCATCCACTTCTGACGGCTTTCTGAAAAAATACTGGCGCATCATTTCACTGGCCATTGTCATGCTGGTTGCGGCTCTGATTCAGGGCGTCTTTCCCATGGCAGGAGAGGTGCTTTTCTATTTGGCAACCCTATGGGGACTTTACCCTGTTGCAGCCAAAGCATCCCAGTTAGCTAAAAATGGTACTCCCTTTTCCATCGAAACCCTGATGAGTATTGCTGCTATTGGTGCCCTGTTCTTGGGTGAAACGGTTGAAGCCGCTATGGTGCTCCTTCTGTTTATGGTGGGTGAACATATGGAAGCTTTTGCCGCAGGGCGAGCTCGCCAAGGTGTCCAGAAACTGATGGAGTTGACACCAGAAACCGCTTATCAGATTGACACTGAAGGAAACAAGACGGAAGTTTCTGCCCATAGCCTGATACCAGGCGACATCATCGAGATATTGCCTGGCAGTCGTCTACCGGTGGATGGTGAACTATTAACACCGAATGTCAGCTTTGATGAAAGCGCTTTAACCGGTGAATCCGTCCCAGTGGAGCACGATGCTGGTGACAGTGTTATGGCGGGATCGCTGTCTGTGGACCGTGTTGCACGACTCAAGGTGATTTCAAAACCCGGAGAAAGTGCTGTTGATCGCATCATTCGCCTTATCGAAGAAGCTGAAGAGCGCAAAGCGCCGGTAGAACGGTTTATTGATGCTTTCAGCCGCTGGTATACACCGTTAATGATGCTCATGGCAGTATTGGTGGCCTTTATTCCTCCGCTTGCATTTGGAGAACCTTGGGTAGAATGGATCTATAAGGCGCTGACTCTGCTGCTGATCGCCTGCCCTTGTGCACTGGTTATTTCAACACCGGCAGCAGTCACCTCAGCACTGGCCAGAGCATCTCGAAATGGCGCATTGATTAAAGGTGGCGCGGCCCTGGAACTATTAGGGTCAGTAAAAACAGTTGCTTTCGATAAGACCGGCACTCTGACGGAAGGCAAGCCTGTCGTCACCCATATAGAATCATTTGATCATTTAGACCAGGATGTCCTTCGACTGGCAGCTGCGGTTGAATCAGGTTCAACTCACCCTCTGGCAAAAGCCATCGTAGCCAAGGCGCAAGAGATAGACATTCTCCTTCCTACTGCAAGCGATGTTGAAGCTAAGGCGGGGTTGGGCGTTCAGGGAGTCGTTGAACGTAAAACCATTGTTGTTGGTTCTCCACGTCACCTGAAAGACAGTGTTGATCTCATTGCCGGAGCCGAGCAAAAGCTTGAGCAGCTGGAAGCCCAGGGTAATACCATTGCAGTGATCACAGTTGATGGTGCTCTGGCTGGTTTTATCGCCTTGCGGGATAACCCAAGAGCCGATGCCCAGAGGGCAGTTGCCTCTCTTAAAGCCATGGGTATCAACAGTGTCATGCTGACTGGAGATAACCCTCGTGCAGCTGCAGCCATCGCCGGGCAATTGGGCATGGAATACCGCGCTGGCTTACTGCCGGGTGATAAATCCACCGAAGTAGAGGCATTGAGAGAAGCTGGTAGAGTCGCAATGATCGGTGATGGCATCAATGACGCTCCTGCTCTCAAAGCGGCGGATATTGGTATTGCCATGGGTTCCGGAGCCGATGTTGCACTTGAGACGGCCGACTGTGCACTGACCCACAACCGGATAGAAGAACTTGCCGAACTGATTGGTTTATCACGCTCCACCATGGCCATCATTCGTCAGAATATTGTGCTGGCAGTGGGGAGCAAGGCGGTGTTCCTGGTCACGACTCTGCTGGGTATGACCGGCCTCTGGGTTGCTGTTCTCGCCGACACCGGAGCAACTGCACTGGTAACTGCCAATGCCCTTCGGTTATTGAGAAATAAAAAGAAAAACTAAACCTTTAACCCTCTCGGGCGACTCAGAATGAAATGAGTTCGTCCGGAGATTCACACCTGTGTCACAGAAAAAACGTCCACCGTCAAAGAACAAAAAAACCTCTTCCAAGCCAGGTCATCATGCTTTTGTAGACAGTATTCTGGATACTGATGGCTCAAAAACCTCCGGATTAAAAGCCAGTAAGCGCATTAATGTAAAAGGTGTTGGGAATTATCAGGTCAAAGAGAAGTCTGGGCTGGCCTCCCACCTGGAGCAGGAAAAAGAAAAAGCAGCCCAAAAGCGTGAGTTACTGGAGAACCTGCATCCCGGCTGGGCGGCACCTGACGGTGCTGATTTCACCAGTGTCTCATTAATCAATCGTGACCTGGAGCGCATGCGTTTCAAAAACAGTTTGATGAAACGCTGTAAGTTCAGGTCCAGTAAACTCCGTGGGGTTTACTGGAAAAACTGTGACCTCCGCGGTGCTGACTTCAGACAGGCAGACCTTCGGGACTGCATTCTGGATGGCTGTAACCTGAATGGCGCTGATCTACGCAATGCCAATCTGACAAATGCCAGAATCATAGATACGGATCTCTCTGCCGCCAACTTTGATCACGCCATTCTGAATACAGCCGTTATTGAAAGCTGCGACATGGCCGCCCAGACCTTCCACAACAGTTCGTGTCAGGAAATACGCCTATACAACAGCCAGATTATTCATGGCTTCTTTGATAATACTGATTTCACCAAGTCAGAGATTCAGGATATGGAGTTTCGCCACTGCACGCTCACCAAAACATCGTTCAATAACGCAAACATCAACAACACATCATTCAAAGGGTGCGAAAGCTTTGATGAGGGTCCCTCATTTTCACACGCTAGAATCAGTGAAGTTACTATGACTGACTGCGATCTTCAGTCCGCTAATCTGGCCAACACTCAAGTAACGGAATGCCTCTGGGAGCGGGTGAATCTAACGGATGCTCAGTTGGATAACACTGTTTTCAACCAGGTTAATTTCAGCGAAGGCTCTTTTACCGACTGTTTCAGTGTTGAGAAAGCGCCAACATTTAATCACTGTCGCCTGGATCATCTGCTTATTGAGCATACCGACCTGACGAATGCGCTTTTTACAAAAAGCCGTTTTATTGGTGCAGTTATTCGGGATTCAGACTTTGAAGAGTGGCATCTTGAGCAGACTGGCGTTGATGCGGAAACCATCATTGAGGGCCATGAGTGAGCCATACCAGGCTCACTCATTACTAAACTGCTATCGCTCTGTCAGGGCATTTTGCTTCGCTCTCAAGATTGGCTTCAGCAGGTATGCCATGAGCGTCTTATCCCCGGTAATAATATCCACATTCGTTCTCATACCAGGAATGATAAGCAGTGGCTTTTCAGGAGAGCCAACAAAATTATCTTTTGTTCTTATTCGTACAATATAAAAGCTTTCACCTTTTTCATCTTTGATAGTATCAGCACTGATATGCTCAACATCACCTTCCAGACCACCATAAATAGCAAAGTCATAAGCGGTCAGTTTTACAATGGCTTTCATACCCTGACGCAGAAACCCTATGTCTTTTGGCTGTATTTGAGCCTCAATTAATAAATTGTCTTCCAGTGGTACAATTTCTATCAAACTCATCCCTGGCTGCACCACACCACCAACAGTGGTGACATGGATTTTTTTCACAACGCCATCCATGGGTGAACGAACCAGGGTGCGGTCTACCTGATCTTCCATAGCGTTATGTGATTCATTGAGTTGGTCAAGGTGAACCTCAGTTTCCTTCAGTTCCTGAACAATGTCTGACCGGTATTTCTGGATAACCTCTTCCTTGCGCGCCAACGATTCCTGATAACCTGCCCGTAACTTGGGAATACTTAGCTCAGTCCTGCGTTTTTCTGACTCCAGATCATTCACTCGCTGTCTCAACTGAATCAGCTCAACCTTGGATACAACTCCCTGTTCAGCCAGTGGAACTGTGAGCTCAAGTTCATCCTGCCCCAACTCAAAACTGGTCGTCAAAAATTTCAGTTGATCTTCTGCAGAATTCAATTCGTGTTGCGCTTGGGCAGCTTGCTCACTGGCGACATTAAGCTCGGCACTGAAGCGGTCTGCACGCTGATTGTAAATATCCCTCTCTCGCTCAATATATTCAGGATGATCACTCAAAGCTTCCGGGAAATTTAATGTATCACCCGAGAGCTCCGCTTTGAGCCTGGCAGCCTTTGCCAACTCACTGTGATACTCAATAGCACTCTCCCGAAAGCTGGAAGAAAAACGAGTATCATCCAATTGCATCAACGGCTGCCCTGAAAGAACCTGCTCACCTTCTGTAACAAAAACTTTCTCAAGAATACCTCCCTCCAGATTCTGTACGACCTGAAGTCGGGAAGATGGAATGACAATCCCCATTCCGCGGGTAATTTCATCCAGCCGCGCAACACTGGCCCAAATAATGGCGGAGAAAAGAGCCAATAACATGGTATAAATCAGTAAACGACCACCTCTTGGTGTCTTCATGAGCATGGCTGCATTGGCATCAGAGATATACTCCATATCCTCTTCCTGGATATTGTCGGACATACCTTCCATTGCCATCTCATTTTCTTCAGACAAACCCTCAACCTGATTACTCTCAGGTTCTGATGAGTCAACCATAGGGTCCTGCTGATTCACTAACTCATTCCCTGAGCTATTTTGCTTTCCATCGCTATCGGTGCTCATATTTCCAACCTAGTCAATTTTCAACTTACCCTGTTTCAACGCTGCATGAACCTGATCCTTAGGTCCATCCGCCACCACACGACCGCTGTCTACAACAATTAACCGGTCGACCAGGTCCAGCATTGAGGCTTTATGAGTAACGAGTATCAATGTCTTGCCTTGACACCGAGTCTTCAGCTGCTCCTTCATTCGCAGCTCTGTGGTGTTATCCATAGAGCTGGATGGTTCATCCATCACCAGAATAGGCGGATTCATTAATAGAGCTCGCGCCAGGGCAATACTTTGTCGCTGCCCACCTGAAAGATTCTGTCCCCGTTCACCCACAATCATATCCAGACCATTGGGATGCTTATTGGCAAACTCAGTTACTCCGGCGATCTCAGCTGCTTCCAGTAACTGGCTGTCCTCAACATGGTTTGCGCCCAAGGTGATATTGTCCTTAATGGAGCCGTAGAACAGCGTTATATCCTGACTGACACAGCCAATACTGGAGCGCAGATCGGTTGGGTTGATCTGCCTCAAATCAATACCATCAACACGTACGGCACCCTCTTCAGGTTCATAGAGCCCCAAAATCAGCTTTTCGATAGTCGTTTTACCGGAACCAATTCGTCCGATAATGGCAACCTTCTCACCGGCTTTGATCTTAAGATTAATATCCCGGAGGGCTTGAATTTCCTGCTCGGGGTAAGCAAAGTTGACACCATCAAACTCAATGCTGCCTTTTAAGTCGGGGCGATTAACATAGTCTCGCTCATCATTACGCTCTGTTGGCATGGCCATGACCTGATTCAGACCATCCAGAGCCGATTTTGATTGGTTATAGCGGGTTGCCAATCCGGCAATCTGAGCCATTGGTGCCAGGCAGCGGCCTGAAAGCATCACCGATGCAATCAACCCACCCATGCTCAACTCACCTTCGGAGATCAGATAAACCCCCAGTATGACCATCCCGATATTTGCTATCTGCTGAACATAGGCACTGAAGCTGGTAGCAGAAGAGCTAAGCAGCTTAGTTTTAATGCTCCAGGTCGCAATATGGCTAACCGACTTTTCCCATTTGTATTGAATATCGCTCTCAGCCTGAGCAATTTTAAGCGCTTCCATTCCGGAAAGGCTTTCAATCAATGTGGCATTTTTCTGCTGGCTGGACCGAAGCGTCTTATCAATGGATTGCTTTAGTGGCTCCTGAATAAGAAAGCTGTAGAGCCCAATAATGATCATGGCTACCAGTGGAATAATGGCAACAGGCCCACCCAGCATGAAAATTACGAAAAGAATGATACAGGTGAAGGGCAGGTCGACCAGAGCAGTAACTGTTGACGAGGTAATAAACTCACGAATACTTTCGAAATCCTGCAGGTTCTTAGCAAATGAACCAACTGATGTGGGCTTGGCTTTCATACTCAAACCCAGTACCTGTTCCATAATGATGGAGGAAAGCAGGATATCTGACTTTTTGCCCGCTAAATCAATAAAATAACTTCGCACCATTTTCAGAATAAAATCAAAGCTAAAAACAATAAATGCACCGATGGCAAGAACCCAGAGCGTATCAAACGCCTGATTGGGCACCACCCGATCATAAACATTCATAACAAACAGCGGGCTTGCAACAACAAAAATATTGATGAGTAATGATGCCAGAAGGACGTCTCGATAAATCCTCCATGAGCCAATAATGGTACCCCAAAACCAGTGCCTTGATTTAACATTTAATTTCTGTGGGGTTCGACGATCGTACCGATGCTTTTCACGAACATAAATAACATAACCACTGTAGAACGCTTCTAATTCCTCAAGACTGATACTTCTCGTTCCCTCACCTGTTTCCGGCATCACGATTTTAGCAATACCTTTTGAGTGGTCAACTTCGGTCAAAATACAGGCTTTTCTTTTATTCAGTAATAAAACAGCGGGAACAACCAGTGAAGAGATTTCTGAAATACCCCGTTTATGGACTTTACAGACTAACCCAGCTCTTTCAGAGGCCCTGATAAAGACCTCAGCGGTAAATTTCCCACCTTCAAGAGGCATACCAGATTTAAGAGACTCTCTGGAATACGGGTTACCGTAATAGCGGGTTAACAAAGAAAGACATTCGAGAAGAGCATCGCTCTCGGCTGGTTGTTCATCGGGAATATCCCAGCCCTCATGAATAGTACTGGAGTGATTCATAGCTACCTGCTGATTGTTTCATCCGTGTTTTCTTACGAGATCGTTTCAGCAACAAACAGCATGATTGCCTGAAATACATTATTAACTATAGGTTAGTTTAATTTTTAAAATCATTTAAATAATACAAGAAATAAAAAAGAAACCATCTAACAACATGAAGATTAATAATAAATCAGATTATTCTAAATTAAAAAAACGGATATTCATTAAATGAAAATATCCGCCACAAAAACAACATCAATAAAATAAAAAGAATACGCGACCTTACACAAACTAGTCATTCAGGTGATTATCAAATACTTCTTCTTGCATCCGCTTAAGGCCAATATGTCTGACATCCGTCCCTTTCACGAGATAAATAACGTACTCAGCAATATTTCTGGCATGATCTCCAATACGCTCCAATGAGCGTAAAACCCACATGATATTAAGCACTCTGGTGATGGACCGGGGATCTTCCATCATATAAGTGACCAGTTCACGGGTTGCACTTTTGTACTCCCGATCAACGGCCTTATCTTCCTTGGCTACTGCCAGCGCTTTCTCAGCATCAAATCGGGCAAAAGCATTAAGGGCATCCTGAGTCATCTGGCTGACATGACTGCCTATATGACGTGTTTCGATATAGCCTTTTGGTGCTTCACCCTGTTCCGACAATTTTATGGCGAATCGGGCAATTTTAGCCGCCTCATCACCAATACGCTCCAGGTCCGTCGCCACTTTGGTACATGCCAGAACCAGACGTAAATCACTGGCTGCAGGCTGACGACGAGCCAGAATTCTTGAGCACTCCTGATCGATCGCGATTTCCATAAAATTAACATCGTTGTCTTTTTCACAGACAACGATGGCCAGATCACTGTCGGCATTGATAAGTGACTCAATAGCATCACTGACCTGCTTCTCAACCATGCCGCCCATAGACAGCAGATTATTACGAAGCTCTTCCAGTTCATGGTTAAACTGCTGGGAAATATGGTGGGTCAGTAAATCGCTTTGGTTGGGCATGGGTAATCCTTCGAGGCTGCTCAGGGTCTTTGAGATTTAGGAAGAAAATCAGCAACACTCAGCCATAACGGCCAGTAATATAGTCTTCAGTCTGTTTCTTTCGGGGATTAGTGAACAATCTATCCGTATCACCATACTCAATCATTCGCCCCATATACATAAATGCGGTGTAGTCAGAAACCCGCGCCGCCTGCTGCATGTTATGAGTGACAATCACAATGGTAAACTTGGACTTCAGCTCATTGATTAACTCTTCAATCTTCAGTGTGGATATTGGGTCAAGTGCCGATGCAGGCTCATCCAGAAGCAATACTTCGGGTTCCACAGCAATTGTCCGGGCAATAACCAGGCGTTGCTGCTGTCCCCCAGACAGGCCCAGTGCACTTTCATGCAGGCGATCCTTCACTTCATTCCAGAGAGCCGCCCCTTTCAGTGCCCACTCCACAACCTCATCCAGCACCCGCTTTTTGTTGATGCCCTGAATCCTCAGGCCATAGGCAACATTCTCATAAATACTCTTTGGAAATGGGTTTGGTTTCTGAAATACCATCCCAACCCGACGACGAAGGTCGGCCACATTAACCGATTTCTCGTAGATATTTTGCGGATCGTCAGAAGAGCTGGTGAGCAATATCTGGCCGTTCACACGGCAGCCATCCACCAGATCATTCATCCGATTCATACTGCGTAACAACGTGGATTTACCACAACCTGAAGGTCCGATAAACGCCGTTACGCGCTTTTGTGGGATCTTCATGGAGATATCAAACAGTGCCTGCTTCTCGCCATAGAACAGGTTCAGGCCAGAGACCTCCATACTGGTCGGTTCATGCTCAAGATTGAGTACAGAACGACCGCGCCCCAGCGAGTCAGGATTAAAAGCCCTGGAGAATCCGGAAGGCTGTTCAGGACTGTTGGCCTGAACAGGAGCATTGGCGCTGCTATCCACTGAAATACTGGCTCGCTTTTCAAGACTGTTTTCAGGATACGTTATGGAGGTTTTCACGGTAAGTGCCTCTCTCAGAGTCTTATTCAGGCTTTCATCCAGCTTTTCATCAAGAGCCTCTTCCGACTTTTTATCAATGACGTCATAAGCCATAGTGCTCAGTCCTCAAGGCTCTTGTATTTTTCTCGTAACCGATTGCGAATAGCAACGGCGGACAGATTCAGCACAGCAATTACAATCACCAGCAGCAACGCAGTGGCATACACCAGAGGTCTGGCTGCTTCTACATTCGGGCTTTGGAAACCAACGTCAAAAATATGAAAGCCAAGATGCATGAACTTCTGATCAAGATGCAGATAGGGATAGTTGCCATCCAGCGGTAAGCTGGGTGCCAACTTAACAACCCCCACCAGCATCAGTGGTGCTACCTCCCCTGCTGCACGGGCAACCGCCAGTATCAAGCCGGTCATCATGGCAGGGCTCGCCATGGGCAGCACTACCCGCCACAGGGTTTCTGCCTTGGTCGCACCGAGCGCCAGACTGCCTTCCCGAACAGAGCGGGGTATACGGGACAACCCCTCTTCCGTGGCGACAATCACCACCGGCAGGGTCAACAGAGCCAGTGTGATGGATGCCCACAACAACCCCGGAGTACCAAACGTAGGTGATGGCAATGCTTCTGCAAAAAACAGGTTATCGATTTTTGCTCCGGCGAAGTAAATGAAAAAGCCAAGACCAAAGACCCCGTAAACAATTGAAGGAACACCGGCGAGGTTATTTACAGCCACTCGAATGGCCCGGGTCATCCAGCCTTGGTTAGCGTACTCCCGAAGATAGACGGCGGCGATCACACCGAAAGGAGTCACCATAATGGACATTAGAATTACCATCATCACCGTGCCAAAAATGGCAGGAAATACACCGCCTTCGGTATTGGCTTCCCTGGGGTCATCCAGAATGAACTCACCAACCTTGTCAAAGTAAAAACCAATTTTGTCAGTCAATGACATGGTATTGGGCTGATAGGCACGAACCACCTTACTAATCGGCTGTTCCAGCGTTTGTCCATCAACCGTTCTGGCAACAAAGCTGTCACGGTTGAAGGCCCGATAAAGATCTCTCAGCTGGGTTTCCAGCTGCTGATATTCCTGATTCAGTAGCTTGCGTTCAGCCTGAATCTCAGCCTGACGAACCGGATCAATATCACCACTCAGCTCCAGACGGCGCTCTGCCAGCCTCAACTGCTCTATTGAGGCGTTGATTGAACCAATGTCGTGCTTTTCAATCTGGTAGATCGCTTCATAAATCACGAGAGCCCGGTCTAAGCGCTCATTGAAGATGGTCCAGGCCGATTCACCAGTGACAACAGTGGCTCCACCTTCTTGAACTGACTCCAGGAAGCCATAAAAATTACCCCATTCACGACGCTCAAGTACCATGATGTTTTCAGGATACTGCCGGCTGCTTAACCACTCATCAACGATCCAGACAAAGTCAGCACCACTCAGATCCCGGTTGCCCTGCTTCAATAAGTCGCGGGTATAAAGCTCCTGCCCGTCAACCACGTCGAGGCCTGATGACTCCAGACGGGTTGCAGGCACTTCTTCACTGTCGGTAATTTCTCCCGCAACCGTTCTGATGGTCTGCCCGGGGGGCTGGTAATCGGCAACAATGATCTGGCCTGGCCAGAAGTGTCCCAATCCTCGGAAGGCAATCAAACCCAGCAGTCCAATCACCAGAACAAGACTGATGGCAACAGCGCCAGCATTTAACCACACCCAAGGGGAGCCACTTTTAACCCATTCACCTACAGAGCGTTTTCTAGTGCTTAGAAGGGTATTGTTCATGGTAATTTCTATCCTCTTTCCCTTCTTCAACCTAGAGTGAGCTGTACTTCTTACGGAGACGATGACGCACCATCTCCGCCACCGTGTTAACCACAAAGGTAAACAGGAACAGCACCAGAGCGGCAAGGAAGAGAATTCGGTAATGGCTACTACCTACTTCAGACTCAGGCATTTCAACGGCAATATTGGCCGCCAGCGTCCGCATTCCTTCAAAAATATTGGCATCCATAATGGGTGTATTGCCTGTCGCCATCAGTACGATCATGGTTTCACCCACAGCCCTTCCCATACCAATCATCACCGCAGAGAAAATACCCGGACTAGCCGTTAACAGAACCACACGAGTCAGGGTCTGCCATGGTGTTGCTCCCAAAGCCAGAGAACCGTAGGTCAGATGCCGAGGCACACTGAATATCGCATCTTCCGCGATGGAAAATATGGTTGGAATAACGGCAAACCCCATAGCCAATCCTACGACCAGGGCATTACGCTGATCGTAGGGAATACCAAGCTCTGTGGTCAGCCAGGTGCTCATATCATCATCAAAGAGCCAGAGTTCAAGACTGGAACTGAGAGACATGGCCAAAGCACCACTGACTAACACCACGGGAACCAGCAATCCGGCCTGCATACCGTCAGGAATTCGGTGACGAATGCTTGAGGGCAAGCTATCCCAGCCGAAAGCAAATATCAGTATGCCGGCAGGCACAAAGAGCAACAGGACGAAAATACCCACCAGCTGGTTTTCAATCAGGGGGGCCAGCCAGAGTCCAGCAAGAAAACCAAGAATGACCGTAGGCAGGGCCTCCATCAGCTCGATAACCGGCTTTACCTTTCTGCGCATGCCTGGAGCCATAAAATAAGCTGTATAGATTGCCGCGCAAATCGCCAGAGGTGCTGCCAGCAACATAGCGTAAAACGCTGCCTTGAGGGTCCCAAACGACAAAGGCATCAGGCTGAGTTTGGGCTCAAAGTCATTATTTGATGCAGAGGACTGCCATATATAATCAGGCTGACTGTAAGACTCATACCAGACTTTTCCCCAGAGGGCTGACCAGGAAATTTCCGGATGCTCATTCTCAATTTTCAGGAACTGAGTCTCGCCCTGACTTTCCAGAATCAGATAATTCCCTCTTGGAGCTACGGCCATTTGATCAATTCGACCAGCAGCCATGGGCTCCACCAGCAGAGAACGGTTTGCTGTCGTGTAAAACAAGCCTACCTGACCATTAATATCCGAAGCCAGAAACCCCTTGCGCCGGTGCTCCGGAACAATCTTGTCGACTGGATCATTACCGAGACTGAAAGAGCGAATTCTCTTCAAGTTCAGGCTGCCATCCTCACGAACCATAAACCACTGAGCGATATTACCCTCTGAGTCGCCAACCAGCAGGGACACGCCGCCTAACAGGAACGTCAACTCTGTAACGTCTACTCCCTGAGTAGTTAGATTGAGCGTCTCATGGATATAAGGACGATCAATATCGTTGATATTGATCATCGTCAGTTGATTACTTCCACTGAGGACGTAAAGCCAGGTTTGTTCGGGGTCAATAAGTAACTGACGGATATCAAGCTCTTCCCCAGCAGAAAGCCCACTGACAACCGGCACTGTAACTGACTGCCGCTCAATAGTGACTGACTCGGTTAAATAGTCCTCTTCCTTCTTAAAAGCCTCCATCACCAGCTGGTTATATATGCTGGCCGCTACCAAGAGCTTATCCTCACCATCACTGATAGCCAGCTGAGAAACCGGGGCAGATAAACCGCTTATTGCCAAGGGCTGGCGGTCGTAGGGATAGCTGACTTCTGGTGTGATCTTCCGGCGGTCATCAGGCCAGGTAATCCTGTAGCCCTGCTCAAAAAGGATGATCTCCCCTGTTGAGAGGCCAGCAGCCATCAGATTGGAACTGGAATCACTCTTTACCACCTGGGCCACTTCACTGCCTGCGGGTACCGGCAGAGGCTCATTCTTCAGCCGCTCTCCGGTTTCTGCAGAAAAAAAGCGCAGATTACCGGAAGCCTCTGCTTTCATTGCTACTTCAGCCTGCTCTTCGACTGATAGAAACATCGGTACTTTTTTCGTATCGCCTGATGTCTGAATCGATGGGTATGAAGAAACCTGCGTAATTTCCGCGCTTTTGAATAGCGGCAGAACCTCATAGAGCAGGTAAAAGAAAATCAGGAGAATCGCCAGAATAACGCCAAGCCCCCCAGAGGCGACCCCCCAGCGGGCAAGACGGTCTTTTAAGAAGCGCAGAGAACGATATTTTTTTAGTGCCGGTGCATTGAAATCAATACCCGGGCTGTTATTTATCGATTTTTGATACATAGCGCAAGCCGGATTTCAGGTTCTGTTGGCATAAGTTTGTCAGGCTCAGCTCAAGCCAGAGCGCTCAGGCCAATACCCACACTGAGCACCAGGGCGCAAGAACGCAGGAATACTGACGTCTTTCAAGTTCTTACAACACCGGTATGGATGCTCTGTGAGCTGAGCACCACAAACTTATGTCAACAGAACCTACATCATGCTCGTAAGATACAGAATCAATATGACAGTAATGTGACAAAGAGTACTTTCACTCCAAGTAAGATAAAGGCAAGTGCTTACCAACCCATAATCAACCTATTTGAAAGACCTACCATATGATTGTGCACTTCCCAGAGTATCTAACTAAATTGAGATAAAGTGATTGGTTTTTCATAACTGTAAAGAGAAAAAATCATTGCCTGAGCTAACAGTTCATTGTAATTTAACTACTGCTAGGAACGGCTGCAGGCATTAAATATCTGAGCTTGCAGTCCTGTTGTAAGAGCATAAAGACCAGAGAAAATAACGATGTTGCCCAGAAAGCTGCTAACAATGCGAAGTGCTGACACCCGATCAGAACAGTGTAACTCTGCCCTTTCTATTGCCTCTTCTCTGCATTCCCACCGACACCATCTCCACCATTGATCTAATGGTTCGGTCATACCCGAACACATTTACTTTTATCGCCTGAGCTTCTAGCCTCAATGTGGAATATATAAATTTCCAACTAGAAAAAAAGATCTCAAGGCAAAACTAATCGCTGGATGCGACTGCTCTTAAGGAGTTCTACGCTGATCTGCTATGGATTGTGCTGTGGATTGAAGTATCGCAAACCAATATAACAAAACTGGATTACTATGAACGCTGTCATTTTGGCTGTTGCCATCATGCTGACCTTGAGTGTCTTGCGTGTAAACGTTGTACTCGCACTTTTTTTAGGTGCTATCGGTGGTGGTCTTGCAGGTGGACTGGGGTTTGATGCAACTCTAACTGCTTTTACTGAAGGCTTGGGGGGCGGTGCCAGCATCGCCATCAGTTATGGAATGCTTGGTGCCTTTGCTATGGCCATATCTGCATCCGGAATTCCCCAATGGCTGGCTGACCGTATTATTCAGAGAGTAGCCCAAACCCGAAAAACTGCAGGCATCCGGGTCTCAATCCTTGGAAGTATCCTTTTGATGGCATTTGCCTCTCAGAATGTAGTACCCGTCCACATAGCCTTTATCCCTATTCTGATTCCACCGTTACTGGGTGTTTTCAGTTCTTTACAACTTGATCGCAGGGCGGTAGCAAGCACACTGTCGTTTGGACTAATTGCGACCTATCTGCTGGTCCCCATTGGCTTCGGGAATATCTATCTGACCCAGATCCTGGCGGGCAACCTTAACGATAATGGCTTGAACATTGACCCTGACCTGATGCCATCTGCCATGGCTCTTCCAGTACTTGGCATGTTTATTGGTCTGCTTGTCGCCGTGTTCTGGACGTACCGGAAACCACGTCACTACCACATTGAAGAGGATGCTCTGGAAACGGCTGAAGAAAACCAGCAGCCCATGGAGCCAAAAGCAGTCTTGATTACTCTGGCATCCATCGCAGCAGCACTCGGTGTCCAACTGTTCACAGACTCCATGGCTATGGGTGCTGCTACAGGCTTTATGATGATGATCCTCGGTGGCATTGTGAACTGGCGGGAAGCTGATGATGTCTTTGCCCGGGGCGTAAGAATGATGGCTCTCTGCGGGTTTATCATGATCTCTGCATCCGGCTTTGCCGAAGTGCTCAGAGCAACGGGGGATATCCCTGCCCTGGTGGCCATGGTTGAGGAGCTGGTTTTTGGCAGCAAGCCGCTGGCTGCGTTTCTAATGTTGGTTGTCGGGTTGCTGATCACCATGGGTATTGGTTCTTCATTCTCAACCATTCCCATCATTGCTACTCTCTATGTCCCTCTGGCACTGGCCCTTGGCTTTTCGCCCCTGGCTACTGCCGCGATTGTTGGTGCATCCGGTGCTCTGGGTGACGCAGGCTCTCCAGCCTCGGACTCTACTATTGGCCCAACCGCCGGGCTTGATGTCGATGGGCAGCATGATCACATTCGTGATACCGTCATTCCAACGTTCATGCACTACAACATTCCCATGATCCTATTTGCCTGGATTGCGGCGATGATTTTATAGAAGCATTGAAAAGCGGAGCATTTACGTTCCGCTTTTCATTTTCAGAGGCAATAAAGCCTCCCTTGATTAAGAAGCTTCATCCCCCTTGTTATGGATAACACGGTCAATAATGTATTCCATAACCGGTCCAGGATGACGATCTGCTCTCCAGGCAAGACCAATCGGTACCTGAAAAACTGCCTGGGGGTGATTAAGAATGACGAGCTCCTGATTTCTGATTTGATCCATCACCAAATTTTTTGGACAAAAAGTCCAACCTAACTGCCTGCGAACCAGATCAATTGAGGTTCGATAATCAGGCACCTGCCAGAAGATATTGGAAAATCGGTACTGGTTTAGGCTGTGAGAGTCATGCCGCAATGGCCAGATCTGACGGTGACTTGAGAGATCGGTGTACTCCAGCGACTCATACTTCGCCAAAGGGTGCTGAGGGTGACAGACTGCAACAAAATCACAAAACCCAGTCTGATGACAATTAAATATTGATGGATCCGGGTTGCGGAGAAGTGCATAAATCAAATCCACTTCGCCGCTATATAACTTAGATGATATTTCATCATCAAAACCATTAATGATAGTGATATTGAGAGAGGGGTATTTCTGATCAAAGCCTTCAACAAGATCCAGGAGAAAACCGCTATCAAGTCCATGGACCATACCTATGGACAGACGCTGTTCTTCAGCCTGCATAATACTGGCCAGCTTCAATTCCATCATTTCCTTGTCCGCCAATAACGAGCGGCACACAGCTAGCAGGGATTGTCCTTCCTTGGTCAGCTCTGGCTTATAACCCTGTCGATCAAACAGACAAATTCCCCAGTCATCTTCCAATCCCTGAATCCAGTTACTGACCATTGTTCTGGGCTTTCTCATTCTTCTGGCAGCAGAAGAAATTGAGCCCGTATCATGCGTAAGAACAAGCGCTTTAATCGCGTTATATTTCATTACATTCTCCCCCAAGAAACCTTTGAATGTATGAAAGTTTTTATTATGTCATTGTCGTTTCATTTAAAGTATGAGTGCAGCGCAAGTTTTAATATGATGCCTTACTCAAACTGGTACTTTTTATAGTGCTCAGCGTAGAACAAAGAATGGAATCTTCTATCGCCGTTCACAGACAGCCCCTCACACTCTCTATTCCTGACCAACAAAATAATAATAGAGACCTGTAACTTTTTCATGACAGAGTCTGACATGCCCCTCTGATTAAAAGGCATCAAAATGGCCACATAATTTATAGGGAGCGTCGAAGAAAATGAAAACAAAAGTTAAAAAAGCAGGCCTCTTAGCTTCTCTAATCTTGACATCAGTGTTTGCAAGCGCTCTTGAGCTGAATGGACCTGATGCAAGCTTTCTCAATCAGGTTAAAAACTATGGCCTGACCCAGGAAAACTGGGATAGCGGTGAGATGGCCACTGCCAGCTTCCAGAATGCCTGGAAATTTACTCACTCCTACACCATTGAGAAATCTGGTCACCCGTCAGAGCAATGGAAAGCACAAGAAAAACTGAATTTAAAAGAAATACAGGTCAACGATGCGGACGGTCCATTAAGTCTTGAGGTCTTACTGCGCGACCGACTTCACAACAATGCCATGGTTGTACTCAAAGGGGATAACCTGATTCATGAGCATTACTGGAATGGCTTGTCTCCAGACAGTAAAACACTGGTCATGTCCGTAACCAAATCATTCACCAGTATGCTGGCCGCCATAGCGGTTGAGGAGGGCAAACTGGATATGAGCCGGCAGGTTCAGGACTATCTGCCAGAGCTAAAAGGGTCTGCTTTTGCCAACAGCACCGTTCAGGAAGTTTCCGACATGCGCTCTGGCATTAAAGTCAATATTGCACCTGGCCTGTCATGGGATCATGCAATGACTCACGCTCAGGAGTGGAATGGTTACGTCGAAGGGCGGTTGAAAGGCACCATCGAATACGCCAAGACCGTAAAAGCCAGACAATATCCAACAGGTCAGGCTTACCAATACCAATGCATTAATACCGAAGTTCTTGGTTTAGTCGTTGAAAAAACAATGGGCAAAAAGCTTCCAGAGTTATTTTCTGAAAAAGTCTGGAGTCATCTTGGTGTAGAGAGCAATGCTGTATGGCAATCAGACCCCACTGGTTATGTTGTTGCATCCGGTGGTCTGAATATCACGACCAGAGATCTGGCAAAAGTCGGCCGGATGCTCCTGAATGATGGCAAAAACAATCAGGGTGAACAGATCATTCCCAAGGCATTTATTGACAACCTGATGGAAGGCAATGATGAGGTTCGATCTGCCTGGAAGTACAACAAAGAATCTCACCTTGCTCCTGACGCCTGGTATAAAGACCAGTTCCGGGTAATGAATATCAAAGGCCGAAAAATGCTCGCGATGGTTGGCATACATGGACAGAGTGTGATCATGGACAAAGATTCTGGCACTGTCATCGCTACTGCCGGCAGTTACGCCCGGCCAGAAACACCAAGAATGGCATTAATGATGTTTCAGGAAATGGCACCCGCCATTATCAAGGCCGCAGAAAATATCTAAAACAACCAATACTCTTTCAATAACAGGAATACCATCATGACTATCGATGGTGTTTCTGTTCAAGGATAGAAAGTAGATCACCCATGCGTAAAAACATTATTCCGATATTCTTTGCCGCCATTTTTTGTTCAGGCGTTCAGGCCCAGAATCTGACGGGCGTCCCTCCGGTCGAGTATCAGGTTGAATTAAATAATGAACAGTCAGAATTTTTCACCGTCGAAGTAAAAGGTAGTGCTTATGAGCGAGGTATACAGCATGGAGAAGCACTACGAAAAGTAATCAGACCGACACTCAACCGATTCAAGTACGACATGGTATCAGCCTTCCTTAAAGAGGCAGGTACTGACTATAACTGGTCAGATTACCGACAGTTCTTTTTCGACAATACAGGGCTTTTCCAGACTGCTAAAAAGGAAGCACCTGAACTGGTTGAGGAAATTAAAGGTATTGCCCATGGTGCAAACCTGGATTTCAAGGATGTATTTATCTACAACCTGAATTTCGACGAAACGTTCTGGGTTCTGGAAAAAATGACAGGGATTGATCCCATGCTTGCTTCAGCAAAAGCAGGCTTAGATCAGGTCACCGGCCACTGTTCTCACGGTTCGGTATGGGCCGCTGGGGAAGCCACTGTCGGATACACGCTTGACTGGACCCGGCACTTTGAAGGAAGTCAGACACTGATCAAGCATGTATTAGACGATGGAACTGTACTATTAACCACCACCTATGCTGGTACTCTGATTGGTCACGGAATTAATGCCAGCAACGGTTATACCTTCACGCCCCATTCGAAGTTCCAGCTGGCTCATGATATCGATAATGGATTGGCTCAAATTTTTATTTATCGCAAACTGCTGGAAGCCGGATCCGTTGATAAAGCCATCACACTGCTTGAAAGAATCAAGCCCGCGGCAGGCCTGGCTTATACCCTGACGGATAAAAATGGCACCCGTACCTTTGAGGTTTCTTCAAATCATCAAACAGAGTTAACAACGGGTGGTCAGTGGATGGCGGTTGCCAATGTAGCTCGCGTAAATAATGATTTATCCACCTCTTATCGGGAAGCATTGAAACTGACCAGTAAACAGATAGATATGAACAATCTTCCAGAAGCGTATTGGCAATATAATGATGACAGTGTTGTTCGATATAACATGATATCAAGTGCAATAAAAGGTAAAACACCGGAAGAAATGACGCCGGTAAAATGGGAAGCACTGTTTTCAAAAAAGCCGATCAACAAGCCTGTCGATGAGAAAATTGAGACATCCAACCTGTGGCATGTCGTCGAAATAGATGATGAGTATATTGAGTATCATGTCTCACCGGGCAACCCAGGGAATATCCAGCTGGAAAGCTACCGCTTCAAATATCAATAAGAAATAAAAAAAGCCTGTCGGAAAACTATTCCCTCAGGCTTTTTTCTTACCCCCGTACTGCCCAAAACCAGTAAATTCCTACCTTATAAATAGAAAAAGTCATGAAAAAAATCAAAAGCCACAGTTTAAAAGTCTTGGCATCAGCCCTGCCCATTTGCCTGTTTAGCCCTGTCAGTTAAGGCAATACGACTGAAACCATTGGTGACTGGACACAAATCGTAACACCTCTCATCAGCTTGGGACTCACTTATTATCATGAGGATGCGGACGGTCGATGGCAGTTTGTTAAGTCTTTTGCTGCATCTCAGTTGATGGTTCATGGCGCCAAGCTGATGATCGAAAAGAGACGCCCTAATTACGATGAATTTTCCTCTAGCAATAATCCTCCAAACTCTTTTCCTTCAGGCCATACCAGCGCAGCTTTTGGTGGTGCATCCTTTATCTATTCTCGTTATGGTGCTCAATGGGGGCTGCCAGCCTACGCAATGGCAGCCTTCACGGGGTATAGCTGGGTCTATGCGGAAAAGCACTACTGGGATGATGTAATTGCGGGAGCCAGTATTGCCACTCTATCTTCTCTGTACTTTGTTAACTCAGTGAATGACGATATTGCCTTTCTGCCATGCAGTGATGGGCTTGGTGTTAACATCGTTATGTCATCTGCGGTCTTTGACAGCAGGAGTAGTCAAGAGAAGAAGAGATATAACACTGACTTTGAAGGTAAATACTACTTCGAATTCTACCCTTCAATCAGCCACTTCACTTCCAATGATTTTGCTGGCGGTGGAACCGGGATTGACTATAAACATGCTGAAAATGAAATAATGACATCAGCCGTCCGCTGGAGTTATCAGGCTGATAGCCTTAATCATCTCTCTTTCTTCTGGCACCCTTATGAGATAAGGGCACTAGGTGAAGTCTCTGGTGAGCAGTACCATTCCCGCTTTATGGCTAATGATTTTCGTGTGAGCTGGTTGCACCATTTACCGTTAACTTATCGGTTTCCTGGAAAGATGGGAGTCTCACTGGTTGCTCAGTATACAGAAGCAGAAATCTATAAAAGCCCGACAAGCAGATCTACCCAGGCTGATAAGAGTGAGTGGTTTTTCTATCCCATGATCTCCGGATCACTTGAGTATCAGTTTGGCAATGGAATTGGCCTCACGGCCAGTGGCTCCTGGGGGAAAAACAGTAAAGGTAAGATTCGTGATGCATCTATGGAGGTAAATTATCGATTCGACCCACGCTGGGATGTAGGGGCTGGCTATAACTGGTATGAACGAGACCAACCCGACAGTTCATCCTTTCGTCATATTGAATTCGATAACTATTATGTTAAGGCTGGCTATCGGTTTTGAATCAAGCGTAGAGATATACAGGTTAGAAAAGCTGCGAGTCAGTGGTTGTTCTAACCTGATATTCAAAGCGATTGATTCAAGAGTATCCAGACTAATCCCTCCGCGTAAAATAGAGAAAACCCCACTGCAAAAATACAATTTTTCATTCTAATAGTGATTAATGATTATGAAAAAATGAGGTCAATTTAGCTTTAAGACGTTCAATTATGAACACAGTACTTTTTCCTCTACTTATTCCATCAACTCTTAAAAGACGCATACTGATTTTTATTACATACTCATATTTGAAAATAAAAAAAGGGCCTTATCATTACTATGACAAAGCCCTTTAATAACAAACTGAATAGAATCTATAAACAAATTAAGGTTAAGTAAAAACCGATTAATGTTAGAAGTAATGACTTACACCAACCATTACATCAGCTTCTTCTGCTCTCGCGCCTCGTAATAATTTTTTACCTTTAAGCTTTGTGTATCCAGCTTTTATATCCCACCAGGTTTTCCCGCTGTCTGTTAATGGTCCACCAAAAGAAATTTCCAGTTTTGTTGTGGAAAGGTCTTTCAGCTTTGTATATTGAGGAGAAACCATTGAGTACAATCCGCTATCGCCGATATAAAAGCTGTTAAACAGATTAAACTGATAACCTTTACTTTTCAACACTTGGCCTTCGCCTTTTATTTTTGATTCCACCAGTGCCAAGTTTGGAAACACTGTCATCCAGTCAACGGGAGTCTCAACTTTTCCAATAATGCCAAATGCGGTAGTGGTATCTTTTGACTTGGCATTACGAATATAGTCAACTGACACGCCTATATTAGAAACCAGATGACTTCCTGTATCAAACACAGTAAAAAGACGACCCCGAGTATCGGCAGTGCCATCATTATTAAAACCCTGCTCAAGAAGACCAAGGTATTGTGAACTCTCATTGAAAGCACCTGAAATCCCTCCTGTTAATTTACCAACACCCATACTGGTGCGATTGTCTTCTGCCTTGGAACTGGACATTCCTCCCTGCGCCCATATAAAACTTTGGGCACTGGTCAAATCCGCAGGATCAGGACTTGGCTGCTGATCAGCGTGTAACAGGGAGCAGGAAACTAATACATATAAGGCAATAACCACAACAGTGGCTTTTTTAAGATTCATAATGAATAATCTTTATTTATGCTAACACTATGAAATAAGATATAGCCATTGAGAGAAATCCTTTTCTCTCTGACTTTCTTGTAGAGCCTCTATTAGAAGCGATAGGATGCAGAGAGGTAAGCTTGGCGAGAGTTATTAAATTTTACTTCCCCATTGCCAAACTCTCCTGCATCTAACTTCACTTTGGCGTTATTACCAAGGTATTTCATACCAAGTTCCATATCCACTGGTCCGGCCTGAAACATGACGCCAGCCTGGGCGCCATAAGCCAGTGCTGTTTTGTTCTTCCCGAAGGCACCAACCCTTGTCGCACCAAGGGAAACACCTGCAAAAAGCCTGATGGAAGAATCTTTCATAAAGACATAGTCACTGGATAACATCAGACTTTTCTGACTGTTAACAACCCGATCGCCATCCACTTTAGAATTTTTAAACTTGTTTTTACTCAATGTTCCATATACACGGACATTATCATCCAGGTATTTACCTACTCTCACACCGTAAAACTTACTTTTGGCTTTTTTATCAGATACAGATCCTGATAAATCTTTTTCTGAAATGAAATCATGTACAGTTCCACTGGCTGAAATTTTGTTATTAGCTTTACCACCTTCCAAACCAACAAACCAGTCACCCGCCATCGCAGTTGAAGACAAAGTGGCAACAGTGATAGCTGCAGCAATGGTCATTATCTTTTTCATTTGAATCCCCCAATACAGTTTTAATAACAAGATACTTTTATAAATAACATCTTGATAAATTCGAAATATGAAATATTAATTTATTGATTCCATCAGCCATTAAATATGGTCAATTAAGAATGGAGAAAATTCCATCTCTCTCCCACACACCACACAATAATTAATCAGAAGCGGTACGATGCAGACAGGTATGCCTGTCGAGAGTTTTTCAACTTAGCTTGCATACCATCCTTTTTTACCTTTGCGTTATTACCAATATATTTTGCACCTATCTCCATATCTACCGGTCCTGCCTGAAACATCACACCAGCTTGTGCACCATAAGCGAGACCCGTCGTGCTTTTTCCAGCAATACCAATGCGTGTAGCTCCGAGAGAACCACCAACAAATGGCCGAATGGAAGAATCTTCCATAAATACATAGTCACTGGATAACATCAGGCTTTTCTGATTCTTAATAAATTTTCCACCCGCGTTATCATTGATCTCTTTGAATTTGTTCTTGCTCAGAGTTCCATAAACCCGGATATTATCATCCAGGTATTTACCAACTCTTACACCATAAAACTTACTCTTTGCTTTATCGTCGGAAACAATCTCTTTAATTTCTGCTTTGTTATAAGCTTTACCACCTTCGATACCAGCAAACCATTCACCAGCCATGGCAGTTGATGATAAAGTTGCAACAACAACAGCGGCAGTAATAGCAGTAATCTTTTTCATTGTGTGACCTCACTAAGATTTATAAGTTTATTCAATACTTGTGTGTGTTTTATTTGTGTTGACTTCGTTGTGAAGTCGAGACTAGTTTCACACTTTAAAAAAAAGAGGTCATATCAGACTCTGTAACTGATTTATGACGGAGTACGCATTACGGTTTTTTTATTGCAACAAGCTACGTAAAAACCACTACCAAAAAAATACCAAATCTCGTGATATGGCAGAACCATACGTGTAAATGACTGACACTTTTTTATTGCAGCCTTGCTTTTTCAATTTATTTCCATAATTACTCCGTCATTTTCTCTGCATAACTGATTGATCAAAGATCAGACAAAATATCTACTCAGCTATATCGTTAAAACAATCCATTCCAAGCCACTCTCTATTTTTGCCAATACTGTGATCGCCAGTACAACTGTTGGTTACCACCTGTATGACTCAAAAAACATCGATACTAGATCTGATCGGCAATACCCCACTTATCCGGCTGACCCACTTTGATACTGGCTGCTGCCAGCTATACATCAAACTGGAATGCAACAACCCCAACGGCTCTATCAAAGACAGAACAGCACTGAGCATTATCAACACAGCAGAGAGCAAGGGAGAACTGAAGCCCGGGCAGGAGATTATTGAAGCAACCGCAGGTAATACCGGCATAAGCCTCTCAGCCATTTGCCGCGCCAAAGGTTATCAGATGAATACGGTCATACCTGACAAAATGAGTCAGGAGAAAATAGATCTACTCAAGATGATGGGCGCTAACGTGATTCTCACCCGTTCAGATGTTAGCCGTGGTCACCCTGACTATTATCTGGATCTGGCAGAAAGGCTCAGTCAGCAGAAGGGATACTTTTACACCAACCAGTTTGCCAATAAGGCAAATATTGAAGCCCATTTCAAAACCACTGGTCCGGAAATCTGGCAGCAAACCGCAGGCAAGGTAGATGCGTTTGTCTGTGGTGTGGGTACCGGAGGCACATTGACCGGTGCCGGTCGCTACCTGAAAGCTCAAAAGCCAAGAGTAGAACTGATTCTGGCAGATCCCGAAGGTTCGTTGCTGGCAGATAAGGTCAACAACGCTCCAGAAAAAACGCCCGGCAGCTGGCTGGTCGAAGGGATCGGAGAAGACTTTGTCCCTGATAACTGCGATCTGTCCCTGGCGGATCAAGCCTTCACTATTTCAGATCAAGATGCCTTCAGCCATACAAGAGCACTGTTTAACAGGGAACTGATTCTGGCGGGCACTTCAACAGGTGTTTTACTAGCGGCAGCACTGAGATATTGTCAGCAACAGACCACCCCTAAAACCGTAGTTACCCTTGCCTGTGACACTGGCAACCGCTATCTATCTAAAGCATTTAATCATCAGTGGCTTGAACAGCATCACCTAACTGGAGAACTGGAAAGCCTATGACCAGTAAAAGCATGCGTTTTGCTACCCGTACCATTCATGGTGGCCAGGAGCTTGATCCGGTTACCGGTGCGGTCATGCCTGCTATTGTGACCTCGTCCACCTATGCACAGCAGGCTCCCGGGCAACACACCGGGTTTGAATACTCAAGAAGCCAGAACCCTACCCGTTTTGCCCTTGAGCGCCAGCTCGCCAGCCTGGAAAATGGCCGGAAAGGGTATGCCTTTGCCTCAGGTCTGGCCGCTATTGCCACCGTTCTTGAGCTGCTCGACCACGGTGATCATGTCATTGCCATGGATGATCTTTATGGTGGTTCTTTCCGTCTGTTTGACCAGGTACGCAGGAGAAGTGCCGGTTTGTCATTCAGCTTTATTGATATGTCTGCTCCACAGGCCTTTCAGAGAGCCATTCAAAATAATACCCGAATGATCTGGATAGAGAGCCCAACCAACCCCCTGCTTAAATTGGTTGATATCGAAGCCATCTGTGATCTGGCCCGGAAAAGAAACATTCTGGTCGTTGTGGATAACACGTTTGCCACCCCGTTTAACCAGCAACCATTGAACCTGGGGGCAGACATTGTCGTGCACTCAACCACCAAATATCTGAACGGCCATTCAGATATCATTGGTGGTGCAGTGATTATTGGTGATAATCCTGAACTCAATGACCAGATGACGTTCCTGCAGAATGCCATTGGCAGTATTGCTGGTCCATTTGACAGCTATCTGGCATTACGTGGAATCAAGACGCTGGCATTACGCATGCAAGCCCATAATGATAATGCTCAACAATTGGCCGAATGGCTGGAAAGCCACCAGCAGATAGAAAAAGTAATTTATCCTGGTTTAAAAAGTTATCCACAACATCATTTAGCCAAACGACAAATGACAGGATTTAGTGGAATTATTTCAGTCTTAATAAAAGGGTCGCTTGAGGAAAGCTCACGCTTTTTCTCAACGCTGAAGGTGTTTACTCTGGCTGAAAGTCTTGGTGGTGTGGAAAGCCTCGCTGAGCAACCAGCCATTATGACCCATGCCAGCATTCCTCCCGAGACCCGCAGACAGATTGGTATTCACGACAACCTGATCCGTCTCTCTGTTGGAATAGAGGATATTGATGATCTGAAAAAGGATCTTGATCAGGCGTTGATGGGTTAGCCAATATAAAAGCCACTCATGACAGTGGCTTTTATAAAATCATCAATAAAATTACTTACTGGCAACTGTCGTATTATCAAGCCCGAGCTTAGCGAGGTATTTATCCACAACCTTGCCTGGCAGTGGGATATAACCGTCCTTCACAACCACTTCCTGACCCTCCTTGGAAAGCACCAGCTTAACAAACTCTCGCTCAAGTGGAGACAATGGCTTGTTAGGCTGCTTATTCACATATACATAAAGAAAGCGTGACAGAGGATAGCTGCCATCAACAGCATTCAGAGCTGTCGCTTCTACAAAGGCCTGACCTTCTTTCTTGGCAAGTGCAACAGTTCTTACACTGGAGGTTTTGTAGCCAATACCGGAATAACCGATACCATTCAATGATGCAGAAACTGACTGAACAACAGAGGCGGAGCCAGGCTGCTCATTCACACTGTTTTTGAAGTCACCCTTGCACAGAGCCTTCTTCTTAAAATAGCCATAAGTGCCGGATACCGAGTTACGCCCATAGAGCTGCACTGATCGATTGGTCCAGGAACCACTCAGGCCGATGTCACCCCAAGTCTTCATTTCACTATTGGCGCCACACTTACGGGTGGATGAGAAAATCGCATCTACTTCAGCCATGGTCAGCCCTTTGATGGGGTTGTCTTTGTTCACAAAGACAGCCAGAGCATCAATAGCAACCGGAATTGGCGTTGGTTTGTAACCGTGCTTCTTCTCAAAAGCTGCCAGCTCTTTGTCCTTCATTTTCCGGCTCATGGGACCAAAATTAGAGGTACTTTCTGTCAGGGCGGGAGGTGCAGTGGATGAGCCCGCAGCCTGAATCTGAACATTCACACTGGGATAAATACGCTTGAAGTCTTCGGCCCAAAGCGTCATCAAGTTAGCCAGAGTGTCAGAACCAACGGATGACAGATTACCGGATACACCACTGGACTTATTATACGTTGGCAGGGATGGATCCAACTGGCTGGCCATTGCAGAGCCACCAGCCAGCGCTGCAGTAGCAGACAGCGCAGTTATGAGTTTTTTTATTTTCATCTTTTGCCCTCCAGGCTTGCACGCCCTGTTCGATAAACAGCACCTTCTAATAATTCAGGGCTATCAAAGATTGATCTGAGGCGTGAGCCTCCTTGCTTGACTTCTGGAAAACAAATATAGAGTTCTAATATGACAATTCTATGAAGGCAGAAGAATTATCTGGATAAGCTGCATGAAGAAAGATAGCTAAATTGATCCACCGTCACTGGGAAGCCTATAATGGCATCGCTCAAAGCCTTCTGATTACTGTAGTTTTTTCAGTAAATTCATCCTTTAACCCAGTTTTTAAAGTTCAAATCAGCCAGAACAGCTTTCAGCACCAGAACACCAACAAATAATGATAATAACAAGTAGCCCACATTCGATGCTGTGGCTGCCGGGGGAAAGACAGTATGAATCCCACCTGGAAATACGCTAGGTCAGTGGTAGCCACTATCGACCAATTCACAGAACACACCGGAAGATTGATCAGCTGGCTAACATTACTGCTGGTATTTGTCGTCTGTACCGTAGTGGTTCTGCGCTACCTGTTAAATATCGGCTCCATCGCCATGCAGGAGTCGGCCATGTATCTGCACTCAATGGTCTTCCTGGGAGCCAGCGCTTACACACTCAAGCACAATGGCCATGTCCGGGTTGATGTTTTCTATCGAACCATGAGCCCAAAAAAGCAGGCACTGGTTAACAGCCTGGGCACGGTTTTCATGCTGATACCAGTCTGTTTGTTTATTGGCGTCATGAGCTGGGATTATATCGCACGTTCCTGGCAAATTCTGGAGCGATCCCAGGACCCCGGTGGGCTCCCTTTTATCTATCTGCTGAAAAGCCTTCTGCTGGTGATGGTGGTTTCCCTTCTGCTGCAGGGCGTTGCCGAACTGATGCGTTCTCTGATGATCCTCACCAATAATGAAGTCGGTCAGGAGGACAGATCATGATGGATGCCATTCCTTTTCTGATGTTTGCCACCGTCTGCCTGGTACTGCTGGCTGGTTATCCCGTAGCGTTTTCACTGGCAGGGACGGCCCTGCTGTTTGCCGGAGCTGGATCACTGTTTGGCGTATTTGATCTCTCGTTAATGAATGCCCTGCCTAGCCGGCTGTTTGGTGTCATCACCAACCAGACGCTGATCGCTGTACCGTTGTTTGTCTTTATGGGGGTGATGCTGGAAAAATCCAAAGTGGCAGAGAGCCTCCTGGAAAGCATGGCCCGGCTGTTTGGTAAAACCCGGGGGGGGCTTGGCCTCTCGGTCACCGTTGTTGGCATGCTGCTGGCCGCCAGTACCGGAATAGTCGGAGCCACAGTCGTCACCATGGGGCTGTTATCTCTGCCAACCATGCTGCGTCGGGGATATTCCCCCGCGCTGGCGACAGGAACTATCTGTGCAACGGGTAGCCTTGGGCAGATCATTCCTCCCTCCATTGCCCTGGTTCTGCTGGGCGATGTCTTATCCAGTGCGTATCAGCAATCGCAGATCAAAATGGGCATCTTCTCACCGGATACGGTTTCAGTTGGTGATCTGTTTGTCGGCGCCATCATTCCCGGCTTACTGCTGGTTTTTTGTTATGTCGTTTATCTGATCATTGTTGCCCGCGTCAAACCTGATGCTGCACCGGCACTGACTGATGATGACTTGGAAGCCATGAGCAGTAACAGCTCTCTCTTGTTCAGTCTGTTACCACCTCTGTTGTTGATTGTCGCTGTTCTGGGCTCAATACTGGCGGGAGCTGCAACACCGACAGAAGCTGCCAGTGTCGGTGCAGTGGGCGCAATTCTGCTGGCGATTCTACGCAGACAGCTCAGTATCAAAACATTGAGAGCAGTGGTTCGATCAACGACACAGGTCACCTGCATGGTCTTCCTGATTCTGATTGGAGCCTCCATATTTTCCCTGGTTTTTCGAGGTTTTAATGGAGAAGAGCTGATTCACAGTTATTTTGAGGCCATGCCCGGTGGAGTATTTACTGCCCTATTGATAGTGATGCTGGTGATGTTTCTGCTGGGCTTTATTCTCGATTTTATCGAGATCACCTTTGTCGTCGTGCCCATGGTTGCACCGGTGCTGCTGGCTATGGGACTGGACCCGGTATGGCTGGGGATTATGATTGCAGTCAATCTGCAAACCTCTTTCCTGACACCGCCTTTCGGTTTTGCTCTTTTCTATTTACGCGGAGTTGCGCCGCCAGAAGTGGCTACCTCCGATATCTACAAAGGAGTGATTCCATTCATTATCATCCAATTGCTTGTTTTGTGTGCGTTAGCTGTATGGCCAGAACTGGCAACCTGGTTACCGGATAAGATATATGGCTGACAATGTCTTAATGCTATGAATAATTATTAGTCTTGGAGACCACCAAGGAGGAAAGCTTGAAACTGACTTAGCTATCCTCTCTGGTAACGAGAAGTTAAACCTTAGAAGGTCAAAACTGCCGGTTTTCTAATCGTGTATCTTCAAGCTTATTGTGTGCTTTATCAACAGCAATCCTCAGGATCTTTTTGGCATCCTCTGAGTCCCCGGAGTCTTCAGAAACTTCAAAAAGTTCTAACTCAAGTCCTTTGTCGTATAGAGACTTACATTTCTCATCAGTAAACTCTGGCCTATCAACTCCGCTGGCTCCGACCTCTCTTAGCATAAGACAAAGTATATGGTCGCTGCATCTCGCATTTATGGCATCATTTAAAGCCACTTGCCGTGCACTTCGGACATCCTCTTGTGCCACTGGATCATCAATAAGATTTACCGATTTCTCTGCTGAGAAGACACTTCTATCTAGAAGGAATTCAACTATCTCGGACTGATTTTTTTTCGCATTGAATGCATCTCTCAGTAACTCCCCACCGGTCCAGAAAGAACCACCATTAAAAGGTGCGCCATGCTCAACCAGCATTTTCAATGAATCATAATCTCCTCCCTTGACAGCTTTAATCACTAATGGCTCACATTGAGGCATTACATGCTCATGAAGCTTGTCAAAGGTCATGCCCTGATCAATCATCCACTTTATGTTTTCAGGTTGTTGCTTTTGCACATATCCCTTTAAAAGGAAACTGGTTATAGGTTCTGTACAAACAACTTTGCGAGTAACTAAGTCAACTGGAGCATATAAATATCCCAGTAATGATGAAAGCATTCCCCTCCCTGCGTCCATGATAGAAAATCTTTCTGCACTCTGGGGTATCGCTGAATTATCTTGCTTACTTTCTGTTGTTTTTCCCCATTCCGGTGGTGGGCCTGAAATAGTAGGTGATCCAACAGACATTGCTAACCTCCAAGAATTTGGATAGAGATAAATATAGAGCTCCTCTCGATAGACACATGCTCAAACCATTGGTTCCAAGCAACTGCTGCTGGTAGTCGATAAATAGAAGTGCAAATTAAATAGTCTTCATCAACCTCAACCGTTGCTTTGTTTAAGTTGATACTGCCTGAGCCACAGAGTCTCGTCGCACCAGCAATGGCTGAAACCTTGTTGAGACTCCACTTTCAAAACCTTCCACACACAACCTTGCCGCATGAATTGCCATACTCTCAATCGGGCTGCGAACAGTGGTTAATCTGGGTGTGAAGTAACACTGGGGCAGAACATCGTCAAAGCCCACCACAGACAATCTGTCCGGTACTGAAATGCCGTGATCTGCAAACACCTGGATAGCTGCAGCAGCAAAAAAGTCGTTGTAAGCAACCAGTGCAGTCACTGGAAGTCCTTTATTTAGCAAGTTGGTTGCAGCCAACGCACCACCATGCTCACCAAAAGGCACTTCTTCCACCCAGTCAGGGTTCACGCTAATTCCAGCCTCCTCCAAAGCCTTCTGGTACCCGAAAAAGCGCTCAGCCTTATCGTCGATTTCAAGCTCACAGCTGATATACGCGATGTTGCGATGACCATGATCCAGCAAATGCTTGGTTGCCAGATACGTGCCCTTGCGATTCTCCAGCCAGACGCACTGCTCTTCCATACCCGGCACATAGCGGTTAACAATGACAAATCCTGGGAGCTTGCTGGCAACTCGTATCAGTTGATCGTCACTCATCGCTTTACTGTGCATCACAATATTGCGACAGCCTTTGTTCAACAGATAATTCAGTGCCTCCTCTTCCAGCTCAGGATCATACTGGCCACTGGCAACAATTAACTTACGTCCGTATTTCCGGGCCACTTTCTCTACGCCCTGGGTCAGCAAACCAAAGAATGGTGAGTTGAAGTTACTGAGAATCAGACCGATCGTATCTCCGCCCTGATTTATGGACAGACGACGATTATCTTTCGTTTGATAACCCAACTGCATCATAGCCTGTTCAACACGGGCAATGGTTTCTGGCAGAACACTTGGGGAACGGTTGATGACCCGGGACACCGTAGCGGTTGAAACACCGGCGGCTTTCGCAACATCGTTAATGGTCGACATGGAGATACTCTCTACTTCTTATGTAAATTACATCAAATCCCCTCACATTATTTCATTGATTTACATCATAAAACGGGATCAACATTGCGAATATGATGCGCGCATCTGTGAAATAGTGATCATCTGGCGGTGTAAATTACATGAGTACTTCACAAACGGTTAAAGAAACCTCTGCGGGCCTGGCCCTTGTTCCCATATTTTCCATGCTGCTGTTGCTGATGGTTGGCTATGGTGTTTACGGGTTGCCCATTGAAGCACTGCTGCTCACTTCTGCCATTATTGCTGCCGGTGTTGCCTGGAAACAGGGTTACAGCTGGGATGACATTCAGGAAGCCATTGTTGAACGACTGGCAAAAACACTGCCAGCGGTTTTCATTCTGGTGCTGGTTGGTGGCCTGATTGGCAGTTGGATGATTGGTGGTACTATCCCCATGCTGGTGTATTACGGCCTGAAAATTATCAGCCCGGAATACCTTCTGCTGACATCCTTCCTCGTTACCTGTCTGGTCTCTCTCTGCACCGGCACCTCCTGGGGTTCTGCAGGTACCGTCGGTGTTGCCCTGATGGGGGTTGCCGCTGGAATGGATGCCAACCTTGCTGCTGTTGCTGGTGCTGTGGTTTCCGGTGCTTATTTTGGTGACAAGATTTCGCCACTGTCGGACAGTACCAACTTTGCCCCGGTCGTTGCAGGAACGGACCTTTACTCTCACATTCAGCACATGTTGTGGACGACACTGCCTGCATTCATACTGGCAGCAACGGTGTTCTTCTTCTCGGGCACCAGCGGTGTTTCTTCAGAAACCCCGGAAAAGGTAATTCATATTCTGGCCAACCTGGATCAGCTCTTTACCCTGAATATTTTCCTGCTGCTGCCACCGGTTATTATCCTGTGGGGTGCTATCCGCAAGCTGCCAACCATACCTCTGATGATCGCAGCCATTATCGTTGGTATTATCAATGCGGTTGCTATTCAGGGCTTCAGTCTGGCAACGGCACTCAGCGCCATGCTGAACGGCTTCAACAGCAGCATGTTTGCTGATGCGGGTCTGGGCAATATCACTGTCATCAGTGATGTTATGACTCTGGTAAACCGCGGCGGCCTGTTCTCCATGATGGGCATGGTTCTGCTGGTGTTCTGCGCCTTTTCATTCGCCGGTACCCTGGCACTGACCGGTGGCCTGAAGGTTATGGTAGGCATGCTGGCAAAAGGCATCAAAGGCACCGCCAGCCTGATTGCTGCAACCATTGCCACCACCTTTACCGTGGTATGTACAACATCTGATGGCAAGCTGGCTCTACTGATTCCTTCTGAACTGCTTCGTGATACTTATAAGCGCATGGGACTGGATGCCAAAAACCTGTCCCGCACCATTGAAGATGCCGGAACCGTTATCGAGCCTCTGGTCCCATGGACAAACGCCGGTGTGTTCATGGCCGCCACACTGGGCGTATCGACCCTCGATTACCTGCCATGGGCTATTCAGAACTACGCTGGCGTGATCTTTGCCATGATTCTGGCCACCATGAATATCGGTATCGCCAGACTTAACAACGATGCCAAAGAGCCAGGTTTAAAAGCCAACCCCGCCACCGCTTAACAATTGCTAGTGAAAGGAAAGCCCCCGCAGGGGCTTTCTTACTGAGGTATATTTATGCACCCTGAACTGGATGCTGTGATCAACCGCTATGGTACGGACTGCCTGAAGTGGGACTATATGGAAAAGTGGCTGGGTGTCCCCAAGGGCGAAGCACTGCCAAGCTGGGTGTCTGACTGGGATTTCAAGGCACCGGACTTTATCCTGAAACCTCTTCAGGAACGTCTGGATCATGGCATCTTTGGCTACTCTGAGCGCAGTGACGAGTATTTCTCATCACTGACTGACTGGTGGCGTGAACGGCATCAGGTACACCTGCAGAAAGAATGGTTTCACACAACACCCGGCAGCCTGCCTGCCATCGCCATGTTGGTCGAAAGCTGGAGCCAGCCCGGTGATCAGGTACTGGTATTAACTCCGGTGTATCATGCTTTTTTCCGAACCATCACCAATACTCAGAGAACACTGGCCACTTCTTCGCTGATCAACGACAACGGTTACTACACCATCGACTTTGATGATCTGGAAAGTAAATTCCGCAGTGGCGTCAAAGTGATGATCTTCTGCAACCCACACAACCCGGTTGGCAGGGTATGGACTGAAGGGGAAATTTCCCGTGTCTGTGAGCTTTGCCATCAATACGGCGTTTACCTGATCTCTGACGAGATCTGGGCAGATATCGATTTCTCTGAACACCGTTTCTTCAGCTGCCTTCGAACCCGAGAAGAACACCAGCAGAAAATGGCGGTTTGCATTGCCGGTACCAAAACCTTTGGCCTGCCTTCACTGCGTCTGACCAACACCATGATTCCTAATGAACAGGAATCAACCGGGCTGAAGAACAAGCTTCAGGCATACGGGATTGATGTTTACAGTGCCTTCAGTCTGGCAGCCAACCAGGCAGCCTATCGAGAAGGAGCTGAATGGGTTGATCAAACCGTTGCCTACCTGCACGAAAACAGTCGTATTCTTGAGCAATTTATCAAAAAAGAATTGCCGCATATTCAGTATCGCCCACAAGAGTCCACTTACCTTGCCTGGCTTGATTGCCGAACGTTAAAGTTAAGCGATGAAGATCTGGAAAAGAGAGTTCACACCGCTGGCGTCATTCCAAGCATGGGGTATTGTTTTGGTGAGGATGGCCGTGGTTTTATTCGTCTGAACCTTGGCTGCCCAAAGAGCATTCTGGAAGAAAAACTGACACGTTTAAAAACGGCATTGAGAATATAGAAGCCTGTCAGGCTTATCACGGATCTGCTGAAACAAACGAGTAGAGTCTGAGCAGTTACTCAGACTCTACTCCCTGTCCCAAGAAAGCCTTATTTACATCTCATGCTTTCTTGCCTTTTTTCCTGACTGGATGGTCTTACACATTTTCACAAACTGCTTATCCGCTGCTCGTCGTTCTGCAATACTGGCTCCATTGATGGCCTGCTCTCTCATCAGCTTCTGGTAACTGCTCAACCGGCGAGGATCAAGCTTACCATTGGTAATGGCAGCATTGATGGCACAACCTGGCTCACCGTCATGCTGGCAGTCAGAAAAACGACATTGACTGGAAATTTCACTGATATCAGCAAATGTCTGCTCAACTCCCTGCTCACAGTCTGCCAGTTGCAGCTCACGCATTCCCGGAGTATCCATCAGCAGGAAACCACCCGTTGCACACCGCAATGATCTCGATGTTGTTGTATGCCTTCCTTTACTGTCTTCCTCTCGAATAGCGCTGGTGTGCTGGCTATTCTCCTGGAAGATCGAGTTAAATAGTGTGGACTTTCCAACACCGGAAGACCCGAGAAAGGCTACCGTCTGCCCTGGTCGGCACCAGCTCATCAGAACCTCAACGCTCGATATATCCAGTGCATTAACGGCTTCCACCATAAGCAGGGAATCCAGCTGTCTTACCTGCTCTACATACTGTTCAGGTTCGTCACAGAGATCCGCCTTGGTAAGAACAATCACCGGTTCTACATCCGCTTCATGTGCCAGTGCAAGGTAGCGCTCAATTCGATTCAGGCTGAAATCCTGATTCATTGAACAGACAATAAATACGGTATCCACATTGGCAGCGATCAGCTGGGCAGTCACTCTAGACCCTGCAGCTTTACGACTGAAGAGTGATTGTCGCTCAAATAACCGTATCAGACGATGCTCTCTATCCAGCAGTACCCAGTCACCAACCGTCATCGCCGGATAGTTGGGATTTGCCGGCAAAGCCATATAACCCTCATCACTCATCAGCTCATAGCTTGAGCGATGATGCTCCATCACTCTGGCAACACTGCAGTCTTCCAGTTCATCCAGTGATAACTGCTGTTGAAAGAAAGGGCGCCAGCCCAGGTGGTTTAATGCGAGTAAATTCAACATGAATAAAAGCCCTGACGCGTTACTTATAGGTTCAAAGTAAACGACATCATCTTGTAAACGATTGTTTATCAAAGGGCGGTAAGGCCCCGGTAACAAAAGACCGGACCAGAAAACTCGATTAGAGATTTATTTCCATCTGCGTCCGGCAAGTGGTTACTACAATCATCAACCCATCCTCCATCGTTGTTTTTAAAGAAGCCGAACGCTAGCACGTCGATATTGCTTCAAGCAATTCGTACAAAGCCTGAGCAGGGAAAACCAGACAGGAGCCTGTCTGGCACAGGATCATTAGGCTCTGTTGACATAAGGTTGCAGGCTCAGTGGCTCGTATAGCCGTCTTCCACAAGGCGGACTGGTGCAGGTGTAGTGGTTCTACATCAAACCAGTCCAACGAAGCTGGAAGGCGGCTATACGAGCCACCCTCCGGGCTCAAACCAGAACACCCGTGACGTTGTTGCAGGAACTTGAAAGACGTTGGTATTCCTGCGTTCCCGCGCCTGGCCACAAGTGCTCTGGTTTGAGCTAAGCCTGCAACCTTATGTCAACAGAGCCTAAGCCATGCTGGCCTGCAGCGCCTGATCAACATCCGCAATAATATCGTCGATATGTTCAATACCGATTGAAAGGCGAACCATATCTTCAGAAACGCCAGCAGACTCCAGCTCCTGAGGGTTAAGCTGTCGGTGGGTAGTGGATGCCGGATGGCAGGCCAGAGACTTGGCATCGCCAATATTCACCAGCCGAAGAACCATCTGTAGGGCGTCAATAAAGCGGGCTCCCGCTTCTTTTCCACCTTTAATCCCAAAGCTTAATATTCCGGAAGCCTTACCAGCGGTGATCTTATCCGCCGTTGCACGATAAGGGCTATCATCCAGACCCGCATAATTGACCCAGCTGACCTGAGGGTGACTCTGTAGAAAAGCAGCGACCTTTTCTGCGTTTTCACAGTGCCGTTCCATCCGTAATGCCAGGGTTTCCAGCCCCTGCATCAACTGGAATGCGCTCTGCGCCGCCAGTGCTCCACCCGTATTTCGCAATGGAACCACTCTGGCACGGCCGATAAAGGCCGCTTCTCCAAGTGCTTCGGTATAAACGACACCGTGATAAGAAGGGTCAGGCTCATTGAGAATGGCAAAACGTTCTTTGTTTCCAGCCCAGTCAAACTTGCCACTGTCGATAATCACACCCCCTAGCGTTGTACCATGGCCACCCACGTACTTGGTCAGGGAGTGCACCACAATATCGGCACCATGCTCGATTGGACGACACAGGATAGGCGTTGCAACCGTGTTATCCACCACCAGCGGTACACCATGACGGTGCGCCAGTTCGGCCAGTTTCTGGATGTCGACAATGTTACCGGCAGGGTTGCCAATGGACTCACAGAAAACAGCACGGGTGTTTTCATCAATCAGCGCTTCCAGTCCATCGTAGTCGTCATGGGAAGCAAAACGTACTTCAATGCCCTGGCGCGGGAACGTGTGGGCAAAGAGGTTATAAGTCCCGCCATAGAGCTGACTGGTAGAAACAATATTGCTGCCAGCATCCGCAATGGTCTGCAGAGCATAGGTGATGGCAATCATGCCGGAAGCAACCGTCAGCGCACCAATTCCGCCTTCCAGAGCTGCCAGTCTCGCTTCCAGCACAGCATTGGTTGGGTTCATGATTCGCGAGTAAATATTGCCCGCAACCTTCAGATCAAACAGATCAGCCCCGTGCTGGGTATCATCAAAGGTGTAAGATACCGTCTGATAGATGGGTGTTGTGGCAGCACGGGTTGTTGGATCCCCCTCATAGCCTGCATGCAGGGCAATGGTTTCCGGCTTCATGGCATTTCCTTGTAGAAATTTAATTGTCATTTATTATCCGTGCCACATCATACACCGAGTATTCGATTTCGTATAAACCTCATAGTTCTCAGTCATAAGCTTTGACTTAGCTGATACAATGAGTTTTTTCACTGGTATTAGAAACCTATGCTATTAAAAATTATTCGTAATGTATTAGGCTACGGTATTGCAGCTGCGGATAAGCTTACCCGCCCTAAAGCGATGGCTCGTTCACCAGAACAACAAGCCCAGGTGAATGCACAAACAGCCAATATGACGCTCTACCAGTTCAAGGCATGTCCTTTCTGTATCAAAACCCGCAGAGCCATTCACAAACTGGGCCTGAATATCCAGACCAAGGATGCCATGAATGACGCTCAGGCCCGTAATGAACTACAACAGATGGGAGGTAAGGTTCAGGTACCCTGCCTGCGTATTCAGGAAGAGGGCAAAGACGATACCTGGATGTATGAATCCGGCGATATTAGCCACTATCTTCAAAAGAGATTTGGCTGATTAATGGTCTACCAGCTCCGCCCCTATCAAAAAGATGCCGTTCACAGTGTGATACGGCATTTTCGCAAATCCGATGATCCGGCCCTGCTTGTACTGCCCACAGGAGCAGGAAAGAGCCTTGTTATCTCTGAACTGGCCCGTATCGCCCGAGGTCGTGTTCTGGTGCTGGCTCATGTAAAGGAACTGGTAGAGCAGAACCACGCCAAGTATGAAAGCTATGACTTGAAGGCTTCTATCTTCAGTGCAGGACTTGGGCAAAAAGAGGCCTCTGAACAGGTAATATTTGGCAGTGTGCAAAGCGTTGTCAGAAACCTGGAGCAGTTTCAAAACACGCCGGATGAGAAAACATTCACCCTGCTGGTTATTGATGAGTGCCACCGGGTATCCATGGAAAAAAACTCCAGTTACCACAAAGTCATTGAACACTTTAAACGTCTGAATCCACACCTTAAGGTTCTCGGTTTAACAGCAACTCCTTATCGCCTGGGGATGGGTTGGTTGTATCAGTATCACCAAAGCTCTGAGAACAAAGGGGCTGTCAGAACAGAAGAGCCTCGTTTTTTCAAAGAGTGTCTGTTTGAACTGCCACTCGCCTACATGGTTGATAATGGTTACCTCACGACACCAGAGGTCGTTGATGCACCTATTGTTTTCTATGACTTCAGCCAGCTATCCAGAGACAGCTTTGGACGTTATGGGGAGCAGGAGCTGAATCAGTTATTAAAAGGAAAAACCCGGGCCACCCGTGAAATCATTGAACAGGTAAAAAGAGAAGCGACAACCCGTAAAGGCGTCATGGTGTTTGCGTCTACGGTAGACCATGCCCGTGAGATCATGGGTTACCTTCCAGAAAATGAGAGCGCTCTGATTATTGGTGATACGCCATCAAAAGAGCGGGATCGCCTGATCGAAGCCTTCAAACAGCAGCAGCTCAAATTCCTTGTGAATGTTTCAGTACTCACTACAGGCTTTGATGCACCCCATGTTGACCTGATTGCCATACTGCGTCCAACAGAGTCCGTCAGCCTTTATCAGCAGATAGCTGGTCGGGGGCTGCGTCTCGCGCCCGATAAAAAAGACTGCCTGATTATTGATTATGCTGGCAACCGCTTCAGTTTATACAGCCCGGAAGTCGGTGAACCCAAACCGGACTCCAAAGCTGTACCGGTAACGGTTCCCTGTCCGGCCTGTGGACACGAGAATAATTTCTGGGGCGTTACCGATAGTGACGGCGATCTGGTTGAACACTATGGTCGGCGCTGCCAGGGCTTTGAAGCGTTTCTGGATGACAACGGTAGAGAAGTAAAAGAACAATGTGAGTTCCGCTACCGTTTTAAAGAGTGCAATCAGTGTGGTGCTGAAAATGATATTGCTGCCAGAAAGTGCCACAGCTGCCAGAACGGACTGGTAGACCCGGATAAAAAACTTCGAGAGGCTCTGAACCTTAAGAACTGCATGGTGATCCGGTGTTCTGGTATGGAAATGAGTGCTGATAAAGATCCTCAGGGCAAACAGAGAATCAAGATCACCTACCATGATGAAGATGGCGCCGAAATTAATGAATTTTTCAGACTGGATACGCCATCCCAACAAGGTGCCTTCTACCATCATTTTGGCAAGCATGCCTTGATTAATCGTGCGGAGCCATTCAGGGCGTCAACTGTGGATAATGTTATCCACAGCAGGAAGAAATTTCGCAAACCTGACTTTGTCATTGCTCAGAAAGAAAAACATTACTGGAAGATCATTGATAAGCTGTTTGACTACGAAGGTAAATACCGCAAAGCGCTCTGATGCATATTACTTATCACATTACCGGGCAAGCCCAGAATCGCATCAATCAGTTGATGCTTAAATACAGCCCGAAGCATACTTTGGTGATCTGGGTTGCTTCGCTTGCCTGCCTGTTTTTCCCGCTACTGATTTTTCGGAATAGTCTGAGTACCATTCTTCTTTCCGGGCTATTTGGCTCTGCCTTCATTACCTTCTGGATACTGAATCTCGGTCTCAAGTATGCCGTTCATAAGCGCTTTAGTCTCCACTACCAACCAGACCTTGATCTGGAAACCCGAACCCTTATCCTTGAAGAGAGAGGCATCAAAATCAGCTCTTCATTGCTGAAACCAGCATTTCGCCCCTATAAGCAAGTAAAGATGATCACGGTAGAAGACAATATTATTGTGGTATCAGGAAAAAGTGGTTGGCTCGAAATGATTCCCAGGGATTATGTAACTGAAGGTAATTGCGGGCTATTACTGAATGAACTCTGCAATAAAGCAGGAAAAAAACTCAAAACCTCTTCTTGAGTGACAAAGCTGATCTACAATTCTATTGTATGATTTCCAGCTGGCTCATCAAGATGTTCAAACTGATTACCATCGTCGTATTATCAGTTCTGCTATCAGCCTGTATGGCTGGAAGCTCAACATCGGGAAACTGGTTAGGCAAAAACGGTGGCCACAGAAAATACGCTGGAGGCTGGCAGGTATTGAGACCAAACCAGGAAGTTCTGGAGCTCGCTAAATTTGCGGCCAAAGATTTTCAACAAGACTCAGTTCTAAAGGTAACGGATGCCAAGATACAAAATATCCTTGGTACCTGTTATATGCTGGCTTTTCAGATGAGTAGTGGCCAAAACTGGCAGGCTGAACTCTACAGGGATCCTTATGGCAAATTGACATTACTTGAGCTGCTAGAGCATTAAACCATTACCTGCAAGAAAATGAACAATAGCCTTACCTGCCTGCACACGATCATCCGGTAAACCAACTTCATTCAGAGCCTTACTAATTAAGCTACTATCAACGGTCTCGCGAAGTCTTGAACAAACATCCCTGAAAAAGCCATCCACAAACTCTGGATGAGCTTGCCATGTAAGAATTCTAGAACTTTTCTGGGTAATGGCATTCTCACAAAAATCAGATGTCGCCAATAGCGAGAAACCAGGAGCCGCCTTTATCACCTGATCTTGGTGTACTGCCAAAATACGAATGGTATCACCAAGCTGAAAGCCTCCAAATGCTACAGTAGCTTTTACGGGGTAAGCTCCCAACCCCCAGCCGCCATGAAATTTTTGAACCTCTCCACCCAGTGCCTGATGAATCAGCTGATGGCCAAAGCAAATGCCAACCAATAACGCCTGACTTTTATCCAGTTCGACAACCAGAGATTTTATTGTCTGTATCCAGGGATCCTCGTCGTAAGCGGCGGACTTACTGCCACTGATAATCCATACATCGCAGCAATCCACCGATGGTGGGAAGTCCCCTTCGTAACACCGCCAGACCGAATACTGCCACTGTCCCGGCATCACAGCCTCAATCATAGACTTATAATCGTCATCGTAAGCACCATAGTTCTTAATGGAATCGGGATGATGCTCATCACACAATAAAATACCCAGCCGCCTTTTCAAAACCATCTCCATAAACTGTTTTTTTGTTAACCATCATTATTTAAAGCATACACAGCCATGGGCGACTTGCCATAAATAGACCTCTGAGGCCTTAGATCGAGTAGAAGAGATTTCTGGCAAAGTCACTTCCACCCAACAAAATCATCGTATTAAAAAGACGCCGAGCACAAACTTTAACCAAAAATCATTTTTATTTGCATTCGTTACTTGCACTGCTCCGGATTTTAATACTAGAATGATAACCATTCTCATTAAGGTTAAAAATAAACTCTCGGCTCAACCCGACTCTCCCCAAGCCCTTGTTGAGCCATCCCAAGCACTTAACCAGCCAACCTATGGAGGGACTGCCATCGACGAAATTTCAGACCTGACTAACTGGCTAACGCCAGTGATTCGCAAATCCTCATCTTTACGGCCTGAATATCAGGCCGTTTTTTTATTGTTTCTCGATCAGATTCTGTCCATTATTGATAAGCTGAAAATTTACTTGTTGAGTGTGCAGCACAGCATTAGTCATCCAATACCGTTTGTATGGTGATTTTGCTGCATGGGTCTAATCATAAGAAGAGCCGCTACCGAGGTTCAACCATGGAACTACAGAAGTACAGAATGCCCTTGCTAGGCGGGGAAATAAAAGAACTCGCTGACTATGAGAACAAGGTCATTTTAATCGTCAATACCGCCAGTAAATGCGGCTTCACCCCTCAGTATCAGAGCCTTGAAGAGTTATACAATAAATACAAGGATCAGGGGCTGGTAATTCTGGGCTTTCCCTGTAATCAATTTGGTCGCCAGGAACCTGGAGACAGTGAAGAGATTGGTACTTTCTGTCAGAAGAACTACGGAGTTACCTTTCCAGTCTTTGAAAAAATTGATGTTAATGGTGATGCTGCAGCTCCAATCTATAAAGATTTAAAATCTGAAGCCCCCGGGTTGCTGGGCACTCAGAAGATAAAATGGAACTTTACCAAGTTTCTGATCAATCGTAAGGGCGAGATTATTGACCGATATGCCCCAACAACCAAGCCAGAAGATATGGAAGAAGATATCTGTCAGGCATTAAGAGAGGGCTAATCAAGCCGACAAAATAAGAGTCCCGGCAACTTGAAACTCTTATTACAGTGGATATCAATAAAGCGCTCTCTTTACTGGCTGACCGTAACGGATCAGAACTGTTTCTAACGGTCGGCTACCCTCCCTGCCTGAAAGTCAATGGTCAGCTGGTATCCATAGCAAAAGCCGCTCTTACCAGCGATCAGGCTTATCATATCTTCGAAAAAATGATGGGAGTGAAACGCTTTCAGGAGTTCCGCGAAACCCGTGAGTGTAACTACGCTATCCAAAACCCGGAGTCAGGACGTTTTCGTATCAGTGCTTTTTTTCAGAAGAGTGAGCCGGGAATGGTGATCAGGCGTATCCATCATCACATACCTGAGCCTAATGAGCTTGGCCTACCCGATGTTTTTTGCGACCTGATTCTTCAGGAGCGCGGCTTGATACTGATCACAGGCCCCGCTGGAGCAGGTAAAACAACATCCATGGCGTCGCTGGTAAACCACCGGAATAAAATGGGCAAAGGCCATATCATTACCATTGAGGACCCTATTGAGTTTATCCACACCCACAATAATTGCATCGTTACCCAGCGTGAAGTTGGCCTTGATACAAAAACTTATGAAGAAGGGCTCTCTAATGCCCTTCGTCAAGCTCCAGACCTTGTCGTTATCGGGGAAATCCGTTCTCCACAGGTGATGAAACATACTATTGAGTTTGTTCAGACCGGACATCTTTGTATAGCAACACTTCATGCAAATACGGCTTACCAGGCTCTGGAAAGGGTTATTCACTTTTTCCCCCAGGAACAGCATGAAGAGATTCTCATGGATTTATCCCTGAGCCTGCATGGCATAATGGGGCAACAGCTGATTGCCTCTGAAGATGCGAGCAGTGTCAGCCCTTCTCATGAAATTCTGCTCAATACACCGGCACTGGCAGATCTCATCAAGAAGGGTAAGGTTGACGAAATCCCTGATTTAATGGAACGCTCTAAAGAATCAGGAATGCAAACCATTGATCAGTCGATATTCAAACTATACAAAAGTGGAAAAATCTCTGCTCAGCAGGCTATGCAGTACGCAGACTCTTCAAATAATATGCGACTGCTGATTAAAATGGATGGGCATCAGGGTGGTGATGATGACCTTGAGTTAACGATCGCTTCAGACTGAATCTCTTCCAATTGCTGATGAGAGTCACTTCGTCATACCTATTTTCAGGTAAGTTGTCAAAAACGACTGACGTCCCCTAGATTTCTGATACTCTCTTCACCCGAAATATTCTTTCTCGCCTCCAGCTTAAATAAGGAGTCATACATGAGTGTTGATCTTCTCAACCAGTCTGCAGATTGGCTGCAGAATAACCAGTCGTTATTTATTGAGTACTTCGTAAATATAGTCTCAGCGCTTCTGACACTGGTCATTGGTATTGTTATTGCCCGTATGGTCAGTAATGCCCTCCACAAAATTATGTTAAAGAAACAGGTCGATGGAATTGTTGCCAGCTTCACCAGCAACATGACCAAATACCTGATATTGGCGTTTGTCACTGTTGCGGCACTGAGTCGTGTTGGCATTCAAACGGCCTCGCTGGTTGCCATCATTGGTGCCGCAGGTTTGGCCATTGGCCTAGCTTTACAAGGCTCACTCTCAAACTTTGCTGCCGGCGTTTTATTAATCATCTTCCGCCCAGTTAAAAAAGGAGAGTTTGTTGAAGTTTCCGGTGTGGCCGGCTCTGTTGAGTCTGTTCAGATTTTCACGACCGTGCTTATAACACCAGACAACAAAATGGTGGTTGTGCCCAACAACAACGTCTTAAGTAATAACATTATCAATTACACAAGAACCGGACAAAGAAGAATTGACCTTGTTATTGGTGTCAGCTACTCAGCCGACCTAAAAAAGACTCGGGCCATCATTGAGCAAGTACTTCAATCCAATGATAAAGTACTTAAAGACCCTGCATGGACTATTGGAGTCTTGGCTCTGGCAGATTCATCAGTTAATTTTGCTGTTCGCCCATGGGCAAAATCCAGTGACTATTGGGATGTATACTTCAGCCTTCATGAAAATATAAAAATGGCTCTTGATGAAGCAGGTATTGAAATCCCATTCCCTCAGAGAGACGTTCATCTTATCCAGAAAGAAGCAGCGGCCTAAGAATGGAACTGTGCGGCAGGTAATTGCCTGCTGCACAACAACTTATCCATGCTCTCTCAATAACGAGCGCTGCCAGATTGATGTATCAACAGCTTGATCAAACTTAAAGCCACAGCGCTTCATTACTCCCACCTTTCTATACCCCAACTTCTGATGCAACGCCTCACTACTCTGATTGGGTAGAGCAATCACACCAATCATTTCTCGAATACCGAGCTCTTTTGCAGCAATGAATAACGCTTCATATAACAAGGTACCCATTCCACGGCCTTCAATTCCATTTTTCAGGTAAATCGACCCTTCAGCCGTATAGCGATAAGCTGCCCGTGAATGATAATTTGCAGCATAAGCGTAGCCGAGCACACACCCATCCTGTTCATAAACCAGAAAACAAAGGGATTTCTTCTGTCTTTCGGCAATCTCTTCAGCAGTAACTGGGTCAACTTCAAAGGTAACAGTAGTGTTCAGGACATAGTTGTTGTAGATATCCGCTATCTGCTCACAATCGCTTGCAATGGCCTTTCTTATCATTGATATACTGCCTGTCCATGAATTTAATAAAGTGAAGTAGTGGCAGCATATTTGAAATATGCGTGAAAATCATTTGTATTATTTCAGATAGCAAAAACCCCGACAGATTGCTCTATCGGGGTTCTCTAATTAGTGCCTGGCGATGACCTACTCTCACATGGGGAAGCCCCACACTACCATCGGCGATCGGTCATTTCACTGCTGAGTTCGGGATGGGATCAGGTGGTTCTAACCTTCTATGGTCGCCAGGCTTAACTGGTTGAACTCAAAGCCTATCGGCTCTCAGTTCCGGAATCCTGTCTTAAGCTGCTTCTTGCTTCACACTCTTGCGTATGGCTGTGTATCTCTACACTCTAAATCGCTTTGGCGTTATATGGTCAAGCCGCACGAGTCATTAGTATTGGTTAGCTCAATGCCTCACAGCACTTACACACCCAACCTATCAACGTCATAGTCTTTAACGGCTCTTCAGGGGCATCTGGTGCCCAGGGAAGTCTCATCTTGAAGGGGGCTTCCCGCTTAGATGCTTTCAGCGGTTATCCCGTCCGAACATAGCTACCGGGCAATGCGTCTGGCGACACAACCCGAACACCAGTGGTCCGTCCACTCCGGTCCTCTCGTACTAGGAGCAGCTCTTCTCAAACTTCCAACGTCCACGGCAGATAGGGACCGAACTGTCTCACGACGTTCTAAACCCAGCTCGCGTACCACTTTAAATGGCGAACAGCCATACCCTTGGGACCGGCTTCAGCCCCAGGATGTGATGAGCCGACATCGAGGTGCCAAACACCGCCGTCGATGTGAACTCTTGGGCGGTATCAGCCTGTTATCCCCGGAGTACCTTTTATCCGTTGAGCGATGGCCCTTCCATTCAGAACCACCGGATCACTATGACCTACTTTCGTACCTGCTCGAGATGTACCTCTCGCAGTCAAGCTGGCTTGTGCCATTACACTAACCGTACGATGTCCGACCGTACTTAGCCAACCTTCGTGCTCCTCCGTTACTCTTTGGGAGGAGACCGCCCCAGTCAAACTACCCACCACACAATGTCCCCGATCCCGTTTCAGGACCTGGGTTAGAACCTCAATATTGCCAGGGTGGTATTTCAAGGATGGCTCCACGCAAACTGGCGTTCACGCTTCAAAGCCTCCCACCTATCCTACACAAGCAACATCAAGATCCACTGTGAAGCTGTAGTAAAGGTTCACGGGGTCTTTCCGTCTAGCCGCGGATACGCTGCATCTTAACAGCGATTTCAATTTCACTGAGTCTCGGGTGGAGACAGCGTGGCCATCGTTACGCCATTCGTGCAGGTCGGAACTTACCCGACAAGGAATTTCGCTACCTTAGGACCGTTATAGTTACGGCCGCCGTTTACCGGGGCTTCGATCAAGAGCTTCTCCGAAGATAACCCCATCAATTAACCTTCCGGCACCGGGCAGGCGTCACACCGTATACGTCCACTTTCGTGTTTGCACAGTGCTGTGTTTTTAATAAACAGTCGCAGCCACCTGGTATCTTCGACCAGCCTCAGCTTACGGAGCAAGTCCGATCACCAAAGCCGGCGCACCTTCTCCCGAAGTTACGGTGCCATTTTGCCTAGTTCCTTCACCCGAGTTCTCTCAAGCGCCTTGGTATTCTCTACCTGACCACCTGTGTCGGTTTGGGGTACGGTCCCTTCTGACCTGAAGCTTAGAAGTTTTTCCTGGAAGCATGGCATCAATCACTTCAGTTCCTTAGAACCTCGTCATCAATTCTCGGCCTTGAGGACCCGGATTTGCCTGGGTCCCCAGCCTACGATCTTAAACGCAGACAACCAACGCTGCGCTGACCTAGCCTTCTCCGTCACTCCGTCGCAGTCAAAAGGGGTACAGGAATATTGACCTGTTTCCCATCGATTACGTCTTTCGACCTCACCTTAGGGGCCGACTCACCCTGCGCCGATTAACGTTGCGCAGGAACCCTTGGTCTTCCGGCGGGGGAGCTTCTCACTCCCCTTGTCGTTACTCATGTCAGCATTCGCACTTCTGATACCTCCAGCATACCTCCCGATACACCTTCAACGGCTTACAGAACGCTCCTCTACCGCACGTAATAAATTACGTACCCGTAGCTTCGGTGAACAGTTTGAGCCCCGTTAAATCTTCCGCGCGAGCCGACTCGACCAGTGAGCTATTACGCTTTCTTTAAAGGGTGGCTGCTTCTAAGCCAACCTCCTGGCTGTCTGGGCCTTCTCACATCGTTTCCCACTTAACTGTTACTTTGGGACCTTAGCTGACGGTCTGGGTTGTTTCCCTTTCCACGACGGACGTTAGCACCCGCCGTGTGTCTCCCGTGATTGCACTCATTGGTATTCGGAGTTTGCATGGGGTTGGTAAGTCGGGATGACCCCCTAGCCCAAACAGTGCTCTACCCCCAATGGTGATACACGAGGCGCTACCTAAATAGCTTTCGAGGAGAACCAGCTATCTCCGGGCTTGATTAGCCTTTCACTCCTATCCACAGGTCATCCGCTAGCTTTTCAACGATAGTCGGTTCGGTCCTCCAATTGATGTTACTCAATCTTCAACCTGCCCATGGATAGATCGCCCGGTTTCGGGTCTAATCCCAGCAACTAAACGCCCTATTAAGACTCGGTTTCCCTACGGCTCCCCTATACGGTTAACCTTGCTACTGAAATTAAGTCGCTGACCCATTATACAAAAGGTACGCAGTCACCTAACAAGTAGGCTCCCACTGCTTGTACGTACACGGATTCAGGTTCTATTTCACTCCCCTCAACGGGGTTCTTTTCGCCTTTCCCTCACGGTACTGGTTCACTATCGGTCAGTCAGGAGTATTTAGCCTTGGAGGATGGTCCCCCCATGTTCAGACAGGATTTCACGTGTCCCGTCCTACTCGATTTCACAATAATTGGCCTTTCGTGTACGGGGCTATCACCCACTATGGCGACACTTTCCAGAGTCTTCCACTAAACCAAAAATTGCTTAAGGGCTACTCCCCGTTCGCTCGCCGCTACT
>NZ_JOJP01000001.1:534263-586685 GCF_000710775.1 Endozoicomonas elysicola | reverse complement strand
TGAGACTTAATCTCTAACCGGCGATGGTGCCGATCAGCGAGGCCGCTATCATACCGAAGCAGCTTTCGTTGTCAAGCGCTCGTTTTTCCGTAGAAGAAAGAAGCTTTCCAACTCGCTGACGTTGCCACTCAGGCCGTGTCAGCGGAGGCGCATCTTACCGCGCCAGCTTGATTTGTCAACCGATTGTTTTTCATTCTATTCAAACAACCATCTTCAAATCACTCTTCCCGTCAGCGATGAATGATCATCTTGCTGATCCGTGGGTGACCGTTTCAGGAGAGCCCGTGGAAGAGGGGCGCATTCTACGGAACTCATCCGAGATAACAACCCGTGGTTACTACCTACAACATAAGTCGTATAGAATGATTACCGATTCAGGAAAGGCAGGCGCTTAACTTTATGCAACCTGAGAGTAAGGAGTAACATGAGTATAGAGCCATATATAAGTGGCTCGGTATAATCACTTTTTACTAGCCATAGAAAATGAACAACTGCAAGAATGGCTGCAACATACACTAGCCGATGTAATTGACTCCACTGCTTACCCAGCCGCCTCATCATTTTTTTTGTTGATGTAACACCCAGAGCAATCAGGATAGATAAGGCGAAAGCACCTACTACTATATAAGAGCGTTTATAAAGGTCCTCTAAAAGCGTCTGCCATTGCCATGCCAGCATGAAAGCAAGATAAGCCATTAGATGGAGTATTGCGTAAAACAAGGAAAACAAACCCAGCATTCGTCGAAAGCGTATCAACCTTCCTATACCAGTAATGCGACGAGCGGGTGAGATGGACAACGACAAAAGCAAAAATATTAATGCCCACTCTCCAAGCCCATGAGTCAGAGCGTTGGCAGGATCGGGGCCCAGATTATTATTAACTGCCTTGCTAACCAGATTAGCCAATGGCAAAAGACTAAGAGGAAAAACCACCCACTTGATTCGTGCAACAAAACCCATTGGCACAGCTCCTCATACAAACCTTAGTAAAAACGACTCAAGTCCATACCTTTATAGAGATCCGCCACCTCTTCCTCATAACCATTGAAACGATGAGTCTCGATTCGGTTAGGAGAAAGCAATGTACTAGGCAGTCGTCGTTCATTCTTCTGACTCCAGCGAGGATGATCAACCTCCGGATTTACATTGGCATAGAAACCATACTCTTTGGGTGCTGATGTTTCCCAGGTTGTTTTAGGCTGCTGTTCAGTCAGGCGAATTTTGACGATAGATTTGATGCTTTTGAAACCGTACTTCCAAGGTACCACTAGCCGGAACGGCGCCCCATTCTGATTGGGCAATATATCGCCGTATAATCCTGTTGCCATCAGAGTCAAAGGATTCATGGCCTCATCAATCCTCAAGCCTTCGACATAAGGCCAGTCCAGAGAGCCAAAGGAAGCCTGCTGCCCCGGCATCTGTTCAGGATCATGCAACGTTGTAAACTCGACAAAACGGGCTTTGGACGTTGGCTCAAACTGTTTGAGGATATTCGCCAGAGGGATACCAATCCATGGAATTACCATGGACCAGGCCTCAACACATCGGAGTCGATAAATACGCTCTTCCATAGAATGGGGCTTGAGAATATCTTCAAGATGGTATCGACCGGGTTTGGCAACCTCACCTTCAATAACAACCGACCATGGATCGGTTTTCAAAGTATGAGCGTTCCTAACCGGGTCGCCTTTTCCTGTACCAAATTCATAAAAGTTATTGTAGGTAGTAACATCTTTGTGAGGAGTGAGTGCTTCAGTGGTCGTATAAACGTTGGGCTTAAATTCGAGAACTTTCTTTTTTAGCCATGCAGGGCCTGGTTGAGAAGGAATAGCATCGGCTTGTAGCTTTTTATCAATAGCCTCTCCTTCCTGCGAACACCCTGCCAGCACCAAGCCCAGCCCGGCTAAAGCAAAGCGCCCAGACTGTTGCATAAAACGTCGTCGGTCATGGTAAATATGTTCTGGTGTAATCTCACTACTACTAATATCTGATCGTTTTTTTATTTTCAGTAGCATGATCACTCCTTCCTGAAGATCATTTCGATATTCTTATTATGCCTCACTCTGAAGGCTAGCATTCTTGCTATGTTGCCAACACAAGAAGATATGCTCAACTATTGCAAGCTAATCTTTTAACATCCCTGATACAAAGTACAAACTCTCCTTATCACTCTAATTGTGCACTCATACCCCTGCATCACTCTTAGTAATTGTAAAACCAGATGCCTTATTGCCGTCAGAATCCACCTTCATTGCTCCAGACCTCATACTGACCTGAGAGCCTTGAGCTTGTTCTCGCGCCTTTTGGACCTCATCTGGATTAATTGTGCTTTGCCGGTCGCGTCTCGAACGAGCCGGTTTTTTCTTAGCTTTTGTTAACTGAGAAACAGTATCCTCTAACTCTCCCTCCTCGCTTTTAGATTCTTGAGATGCCCCATTAGCATTGCCACTCTGTCCATTACCAGGAGATCGTAGCTTATGGTCAACTTGAACAATACGTATTCTAGATTTGTCTAATGATAATTGGCTTTCATCTGTTGACTGGGCTTGAGATAACTGGGTTTCAACAACCACTGCCACGATACCACTATCCTTATTAGTATTTTCAGGCTGGCCATTTTTCTCTTGGGTCGTTGTACTATATGGCGGTGGAGTTGCTCTCCCAGATAGGCCTACAGACATTTATTTTTCCTCATCAATTTTATCTTTCCTTCAAAGACCTGCTACGCCACGTGCGGTTCATATCATTGCATTCCCTATACGTATTGTTTAGGCATAAAAAAAGCCAGCAATGCTGGCTTTATAAAGAGGGAAAGAAAAACTAGATAGCCTCCTCCTGATCATTCTTGCTTTCACCCATACGCCAGATCGCCATGATTGGTCCAGAGCAGGCATAGGCCAGAAAGATAAGCAACAATGTACGGGGCGGGTCCATAAACACAACAGCAAACGCCAGAACTATCGCCAACAGGAACACAAAGTGTACCCGACCTCTCAGATCAATTTTCTTGAAACTGTGATAACGAATATTGCTCACCATCAAGACGCCGGCTCCACCGGTAATCAGCGAGCCAAGTAAGGCAACAAAGGTCGATTCACCATTGAAGCCAAAGTCACTTAACGCCCATACCATGCCAATCACCACGGCGGCAGCTGCCGGGCTGGCAAGACCAGTAAAATAACGGCTGTCTGTTACTTCAATCTGGGCATTGAACCGAGCCAGTCGCAAGGCAGCACAGGCTGCATAGATGAAGGCTACCATCCAGCCAAACTTGCCAAGATCCTGCAGTGCCCAGCTAAAAGCCACCATGGCAGGGGCAACTCCAAAGGTGACCATATCCGCCAGACTGTCGTACTGCTCACCAAATTTGCTCATGGTATTGGTCATTCTGGCCACGCGACCATCCAGGCCGTCCAGAATCATGGCGACGAATACTGCAATACAGGCCAGGGAAAAATTACCCGCCTGTGCAGCAATAATGGCGTAAAAACCGCAAAACAGGTTGCCAGTAGTGAAAAGGTTGGGTAACAGGTAGATCCCTTTGCGTCGGATAGCCTGCCCTTCTTCAATCACCTCTTCTTCATGCTCGTCTATAGGAAAAAAGCCGTCGACGGCATCTTTATTACTCCCCGGCCTTTCCATTTTCTCAGTCATTGAAACATCTGCTCATCATTACAGAACCAGCGTGAGACTGTACCACGAATACCCTTTTTGAGGGATACAGTCAGATCAAACATTAGGGCCTGTTGACGTTTCGTTGCGTGCTTAGTGACCCAGAAAAGCGTCATATGCGCGAAAGACTTGTGCAGCGTGTAGTTATTCTACATCAAGCAAGTCTTTCGCGCATATGACGCTTTTCTGGGTCATCCTTCGGGCGGATCAGGGCGCCCCTATGACTTCGTTGCGGCATTTTGAAAGGCAACCAGCCTTACTGCAATACCACGCCTCGTCATAGGCACCCTGATCCGCTGAGCTCACAACGAAACGTCAACAGGCCCTAGGTCAAAGACCAACCCTGCTGACATCGTTTACGAAGTGAAGACCAGAATCGTTCAGCACCAGCATGCAGGCGTACATCGTTACGGTAGAGCTTGATCTCAACAGAGCCCCAATATTCCTGATGCTTTTCCGGATCGACGAAGTCCACCAGCTGCCCGCTGGACAGCTCATCAACAATGGCATAACCCGGCAGCCAGGCAATGCCACTGCCATTCAATGCCATGACTTTCAACAGGTTCGTCAGAGAAGACTCCATAACCGGCTGAAACCGAGGAAGATCATCAATAGCCCGCAGCAAACCATTCACCTGCCTTCCCATAAACGCTGCCGGGCTGTAACCCAGAATAGGGACAGGCTCAGCCTGGTCAGGCTTGAAGAGAGGCAAACCATCGGCATCTGGCGCACAGACTGGTCGAAGTTCAGTGTTCCCCAGGGAAAGACATAGGAAAGGAGGCTGCATCAAGGCTTCAATATCAAACGCCAGGAGAAAATCACACCGCCCTTCCTGAAGGGCCTCAACAGCCAGATCGACATCAATACTCTCGACCCGACTTCTCAGCACATGGCCATCATTGCTCATGGTCTGTATCAGTTCTGGTAACAGCGTTACGGAAAGGGAGTGAGCTGCAGCAAAGTCCAGCGGCTGTGGTCCAACTCCGTTCTGTCCTTTCAGCTGGTGCAGACCATCTTCCATCTGTCGAAGCAGGTTTCTGGCAGTGGTATGAAACAGTCGTCCCTCCGGCGTAAGCGCCAGAGGCGTTGTGGCCCGATCAATCAACTCAACACCGAGCGATTGCTCAAGGCTGCGTATACGTCGACTGAATGCCGGTTGAGTGACATTCCGAAGCTGCGCAGCCCGGGAAAAATTGCGCAGCTCCGCTAAAGCCAGAAAATCTTCCAGCCATTTGGTTTCCAGGTTCATCCAGACTCAGAGCTATTCAAATGTGCCCTTCACCAGTAATTCACCTTCTGACATTAATAACTGTCCACGGGAAATAACATGACTGACTACAACCTCATGCTGGCTCAGGGCGGAATGAGAAAGTGCGGTAAAATCAGCATCACAGCCTACCGCTATTCGACCTTTTGCAATACCCACTGAGTCTGCCACATTCGTGGAAAGGAGGGAAAAGATATCGCTCAGACCAAGATCGATATCCAGCAGTCTCGGTATTGTTTTAAGGTTGGAATCCACATTGGCTGCTGTAACACCAACCATCTCTCCTTTGGCATTAAACTTAGGCATACTGCCATTGCCGTCTGAGCTGATGGTCAACTGACTGATTGGCACGCCCTGAGATAAGGCATAACGAATGCTGTCTGCGATATTGTCGAGCCATGCACCGCCAGAAGTCAGGTCGATATGCCCACCCCGTTTTGCCAGATCGACAGCTTCAGCAAAAATACTTTCGTTACGGTTAATATGGGTTGGTGAAAAATGCTGAATCGGCAGCCCCATGGTAATCAGCTGATTAATCTGAACCATCGGATCTGGCAATTCGCCCATATGAATATGGAGAACACCTTTCTTACCAGACACCATTCCCCCGATACGGATGTCAGACACCATTTGAGCAAGAACTTCCGTGGAAGGGAATGAACAACGGTGGTCTGCCAGGGCAACCTTAACACCCATGACTTTATCCACATAAACCATGTCATCACGGATGGAACCGGTGATGGTTCGGGTTGGCACCTCATAAGAACCCGTATGCATGAAGGCATTCAAACCTTCAAGTTCCAGTGCCTTCACCTTTGCGTACAGATCCTTTGGTGAACGGGTAATGCCATCCGTTCCAAGAATGCCCACAACAGAGGTCAAACCCGCTTTTACCAAGTCAGAAAGCATCAGCTGAGGTACACGGGTAGCATACCCTCCTTCACCGCCACCACCGATTAAATGCACATGCTGATCAATGAGTCCCGGACCAACAATCGCGCCCTGCATATCGACCACATGACAGTGACCAGGCAGAACCTGATCCACTTTATCTTCAATGGCAACGATTTTAGTTCCACAAACCAGTATATCTTTTTTCCCAAGATACTCCGGTGAATACAGCTCAGCATTCTTCAACAGCAGAAACATTTTTCCCCCAGAGAAAAAGAAAGCACCTGAAAAGGTGCTTTCTTAATCAGCCTCTTTTTTCAGCTCATATTTAAGGTGGTTGATTTGCGGTCAGCATCTGATAAAGGTCATCTTTTAACTTTGCACGATGCTGTTTCAAATCGTTATAAACGTCATCGGTTACGGGTACATCACTGTCTTCGAGTCCGCGCACCTGATGATCCAGCTTGTGATATTCATTTGCCTTTTCAGCAAAGACGCTATCCGTTTGTTTTAATCGGTTGATTTGATCATGATGCTCTGGAAACTCATGATAAAGGCTATGGCTCAGAGCATCTTTTATTTCAGACATGGAGCAACCTCCTTTAGAACAACCTGAATCAGTTTAGGCAGCTTCCAAAGTAGGCGCTATTGTCCATGTATTATGCTGCTTGCTGGTGAACGTCGCCCTGGTAGTTATTGTCGTGGCCAGTGTAATACCAGTCGACACAGGCCCTGGCTAACAGCTCAGTAGCATCAACACACAGTTCAGGTTTCTGTCTGGCTATACTGGCAAGGCCGATCGGAATTTCAGTACAACCGAGAATAACGGCTTCGGCACCCTCATTGATCAATGCGTCAAAAACCATTTCCATGCCCTGGGCACCCTGCTCAAGACGACCCGCCTTGATGTCATAGATAGCGGTCATAACCTGCTGCTGGGCAAGGTCATCAGGCACGAGACACTGACCACCCATTGTGTGAATGCGGTTCTTATAAATTTCAGCAGCAACGGTTGCGTTGGTTGCCATCAGTCCCGCATTCAGAATGCCTCGTCGAGCCAGCTCTTTGCAGACGACATCCACAATGCTGATCATCTGAACTGAGGCATGTTCTTTCAGAGCATCAAACCAGTAATGGGCGGTGTTGCAGGGAATAACCACGCATTGTGCTCCTGCATTTTCCAACCTCTTAAGCCCTTGCAGCAGGGCCGGAAACGGGTCTTCTCCTCCCTGAAGGATACAGGCACTGCGATCCGGTATCTGCGGCACATTGTGTACCAGCATCGGGATATGATCCTGATCAGTCGCTGCCTGACTCAGGGCAATCACCTTCTGCATAAAATCCACTGTTGCCAGTGGCCCCATTCCCCCAAGAATCCCCAACATCATTCTGCTCCACACCAGAATTGGTCTCTAAGCACAGTGTTTTCCATAGGGCAGGTGGTTGTGAAATGCCTAAAACGGTCAAATGATGCCGAAATGGCATAGGTTCTGTTGGCTACACTACTTTCGCTATCCTTAGAGGTTTGTGGTACAAAAACCGTTAACGATTACTTTCCATTACCAAGAACCTGAAATACTCATTACTCTGAGCACTTCCAAGTACGAGAAACTGGTATTTCCATAGAAAAGGTCAGCCACCATGCGTTATTTTCTGGCAATTATTTTGCCGCCATTAGCCGTGCTACTCTGCGGTAAACCATTTCAGGTGATTCTGAATATCATTCTGACCATTCTGGGCTGGATTCCCGGTGTTATTCATGCACTCTTTGTTGTGAATAATCATCTGGCCGACAAGCGTAACAAAGAGCTGATCGACGCTATTGAGAAAAAAGATTGAGTATGAACATACAAACTTCGCTGTCTGACCATGCCTTTCTGTCCCGCAGCCTGAAGATTGCCGGAGCATTGGTTATTTCGTTTATGGTGGCTGGCTGCCAGAGCACTTATTACAGCGCCATGGAAAAAGTAGGCATTCATAAACGCGATATAATGGTAGATCGCATTGAAGATACCCAGAGTGCACAGGAGCAGGCACAGGAGCAGTTCCAGAGTGCACTTGAGCAGTTCCAGAGTGTCATCAACTTTGATGGTGGCGACCTCGAAGCAGCCTACAACGATCTGAATGCTGAATACGAAGACAGCCTGGCCGCTGCAGAAAAAGTAAGAGACCGTATTGCCAGCGTCCAGAGTGTTTCTGATGCCTTGTTTGACGAGTGGGAAGAAGAACTCAACCTATATAAGAGTGACAGCCTTCGTAGAGCCAGTGCCCAAAAGCTGAAAGACACCCGACGTCAGTATCAGCGAATGATGGTCAGTCTGGAAAAATCTGAACAACGGATGCAGCCAGTACTGGATGCCTTTCAGGATCAGGTGCTTTATCTGAAGCATAACCTGAACGCCCGGGCCATCAGTGCTTTGAAAGGTGAATTCAATACCATCAAGGCCGATATTGATCGTCTGATCAGTGATATGCAGGTTTCCATTGACCAGTCACGACAGTTTATTAAAGCGCTCAAGCAGCCTTAGTATGCGATTTTGCTGGAGATGAAAGATCTCCAGCAGACCTTATTCTTCCCCCCTTCACCGAAAGCCCGGTTTGAGATTGCAGCTAGACTGAGATAGCAATCCAGTGACGGGCTTACAGTGAATAACTCACCGCTTTCCACGCTCTCTCAGACAAATACCATTTTACTAATGGGTGCCATCGCGATTATCCCGATGCTTCCCATTACCCTGTATATCCCTATTCTTCCTCACATCGCCAGCCAATTTGGTTATGACACCGAGATATTTCAGCTGACCCTGCCGCTCTTTATCATCTCTCAGGTAGTAGCCATGCCCATAACGGCCATGCTGTCGGATACTGGCTATCGGTTACAGGCACTCTACTGGGCTCTGATGGTATTTATTATCGGAACGGTGTTGTGCATTGGTTGGCCAAGTCTCTGGTTATTCTGTACAGGCCGGGTATTACAGGCATTTTCTGCAGCAACACTGATGACGGTGATACCCGCACTGATTAATGAGTGTTACGACACCAATTCAGTCGCCAGGATTCTTTCCTACGTCACTGCCATTGGTTTTGTGATTCCCATTGTTGGTCCTGAGCTCAGCACGCTGGCAAGCCAGCACTGGAGCTGGTATTCAGTCTTTGTCTTTATGCTGGCTTACAGCATGACCACTTTCCTTATCTGCCGAAGAAGTATTGGTAAAGCAACACCACCAGCAAACAGGCTGACTATTGAACCATTAAAAAAGGGCCTGTATCACTGGAAGATAATGGTGCAGGACAAAGAAACTCAGGCCTTTCTGGTTTGCCATACAGGTATTGCCGTTGTCGGCCAGATCTACATCAGCAACTCAGCCTTTCTGTTTCTGGATTATTACCAGCTCACAGAAATCTCATACAGCTACCTGATCAGTGTATTGTATGTAAGCCGAACGGCCATAACCCTGATCAATGGCCTGCTGCTAAAGCACATTCCCTATAGCAAGCTGATAGATCTGTCCCTTCCGGTATTGATGATACTCGCACTTTGCATGCTGCTGCTTGACTGGTTTTATGGTGCATCGCTGATACCCAGCCTGATTTTGGTTGTTGCTTTTTTTGCCCTTTCCGGTCTGGTCGTTACCAATGCGTTAACCGGTGTGCTTAAAAACCATGAGAGTTGGAGTATGCAGGCATCTGCCCTGCTTTTTATCGTGTTCTCAGGAACCGCCAGTATGCTTAATATTGCGTTGATTGCACTGCATGATGGCACTCCCAGGGTGTTATCGATGGTTTCCATGCTCATCCTTATCCTGACCTATCTTCTCTATCAGAGAATCAAATCAGGCTCCTGAATTATGACCATCACGGTAGAGAGCAATGATACCGAGGCTATAGATCTGGCTGAGTATGTCGCCTTTTGCCACAACCAGGATAAGCTTCATGACAGAGAGCAGGTACTATCCACTGCATTCATGCTGCAACGTCTCGCAAACAATAAACATTTTCTGCTGGATTTTCTGAATACCAAGCTGAAAGATATTTCCCTGTACGACGTCAAAACCGACTTTACGCCCCCCAGCTTCTACTTATATCAATGCCCGACATTCTCTGTACGTGCTGCTGTCTGGCTAACCGATGACAGTGAAGTCGGTGACATTGCCAAAGGTTATGGTGTAACCCATAACCATCACTTTGACTTTCTGACCTGTGGCTATTTTGGTCCGGGTTATCGAACCATTATTCATACCTGTGAAGCGGAAAAGCAGCATGGAATCATTGGCAAGAGTATGGAGATGATATTTCAGGAAGAGACTCTCCTGCCTGAAGGCAAATTGATGTTTTACCGCCACACCGAAGACTTCCATGTTCAGCTGCCACCTGAGTCACTGTCCATCTCAATCAATCTGGTTTTTCCTACTCATCCTGATGCCGGTATTCAATGTGCCATTGACCCTGAAAGCAGCAAACTGATCACACACCTGGATGCTCTGCCAGCAACAAACAGCCTGATGGCTGTTGCCCGGTTTATGCACAATGATGACACCACTACCCTATTACAAGATATTGCGCTCAATCATCACTGCCCAAGAACACGGGCAATGTGTTTTCAGTGTTTGATAGAGATCGCCCCTTCTGATCAACATTACTTCCTGTGTCAGGCTAACCAGGACCCACACGACTATGTACGTTCGATCTGTAGAATAAACGACAGATAAATCAATGTCGGAAAAATAATTTCATTAGAGACAATCGGTTATGAGAAATCTGTATTTTGGGTTAATAAATATGACTCTACACTGGAATCAGTCGTTTATTTGATACCTGAATCCCAAGTACAGAGAGGGGTAAGCATGAACAACTCCCCCTTCACACTATCAACCCTTACCCAGCAAGCCAATCAACTGACCTCTGGTCAAAACCCATACTTTTCTGACTTCAGCCGTCTATTTGAAGGCTTTAACCAGCAGAAGGCGAATGAGCTATTCAACAGTATTCTTGAAGAAATTCTGCTGCAGAAAATCCACGATAAAAAGCCGGCTTACTCGGATCAGATTCATCTGATTGCCGCAGGCGACTTCAACCTGACACTGAATGTGATTGGTCAACGGGAAAACACTGATAACACACTGTGTGCCAGTGAGTTCGATATGATGGTCATCAATATGTTGCCTGAAACGGTCGCAGTGCCCCGCTATGAGACCACCATCAGGCCCTCATCGGTTTATAATCGTCCGGCACCGCTCAAAACGCTCTCTCTTCAGGAGCTAAAACCCTATACCCCAACAATTTTCCAAGCGTATAAAGATATAGCCGTTCTGGATGAAGCGACATTACAGGCACCCTGTCTGATTATTTATTCCCGTCCTCTGGCATCAGTGACTTGGGTATTTGACCGGGACAGTCTTGATCCACTGACGCTTACTGATAATAGCCTGCAAAGATCACGAATCCTTCTGGGGGTTCGAATTCTTGGGGAGTTGGGAGAACAGCACCACGCAGAGACTCTGGACAGCCTGTCCAGGTCTGACTTTGACTACTTTGTACGCTGGGAAGCAGCGGAAAGCGTCTATAAACTGGATGAGTGGCGAGGAACCAGGCTACTGCAAGAGCACCTGGTACACGACAACAACCCTGAAATAGCAAAAGCCGCAAAACAGACACTGGCCATGCTGTCGGATGAGCCCCATCAAGCCGAGGAATCAGTCCATGGCCTGTACAATTGAGCCATCCACAGAAAGTGCCATCTCTCTGGAAGAGTACATCGACTTCTGTGAGAGTCACCCTGAAATGAAAGAGCCGGATGCTGCCATTGAGCATGCAGGCAAGCTTGGTCAGTTGTGTCACAACCCATCATTTTTTACGGACTACCTTAATGATGGATTGAAAAGTCTGAACCAATTCCAGCAGAAGAATGATTTCAAGCCACCAAACTTTGTTCTCTATTACGGATCCTATTTTGCTATTCGGGCCATTGTCTGGCTGCCAATGAGTGAACTGGCAGCAGATGAGCTGCTCTCCTACTTCGACGGGCATGACCATAATTTTGATCTGCTCACCTGCAGCTATTTTGGCAGCGGCTATCGAACCATCATTTACCAATACGACCACAATCAGGTCACAGGTTATATTGGCGAGCATGTCGATCTGGCGTTTCAGGAGGATACTGACTTCCCTCATGGAAAGCTGATGTACTACTTCTCAAGCAAAGATGTTCATACCCAGTATCCTCCGGATGAGCTTTCCATCTCCGTCAACCTGATCATTCCACGACCGGGTGAGCCAAAGCTGCAATTCTTTTTTGATGTTGAAAAGCAAGTCATCACTGGCTACGTGAATGATCTCACCATGCGCAACCCAGTCTTTAAGACGGTGGAAGCGATTGGTAATGACAACAGTATCGATCTGCTACTGCGTATTGCCAGTCATCACCCCTGCTTTAGAACCCGGGGTCTTGCCTGGACCACTCTGTTTAATATGGAGGGTATTACCGACGACTTTTTCAATCTTGCCATGCAGGATTCTCACTCTTATGTGAAGCAGACCGTTCTGGATACCATCGGCAGTCATAAGACAGCCGAACCGAAGGGTGTCTACTGTCTATGACACCCAACCATTAGCAAGGGAGCATCAGCAATGAAATCTTCCGGCAGAAAGCTGAAAAAAGGCTTCGTCAAACTGGACCAGCAAGTCAGCCTTGCCAGTGCCTACAAGCGAGTCATTAAAACGACCGTGGCCGGTCGCGAGCTTGGCTTCGGCTGCAACCTGAAACGATAACCCCTATTAACCCGCTCAATCGCCTCACTTATTATTGAATGGGGCTTTTCACATTCTTCGAAGACAAAATCGTGCCCATAAAAAAACAGGGTATTTCTGGAAAGAAATACCCTGTTTTTCTGGACTCTAAACTATGCGTCAAATAACGCTCAGTCTGATTAGTTTTTCTCTTTATCAACCAGCTTATTAGCAGTGATCCAGGGCATCATTTCACGCAGCTGGGCACCAACCTTCTCGATTGGGTGGGCAGAGTTGTTACGACGATAGGCGGTCATGGATGGATAATTCAGAGCACCTTCAGAGATAAATTTCTTGGCATACTCACCGTTCTGAATATCTTTTAGAGCATCACGCATCGCCTTGCGAGACTCGTCGTTAATAACACGTGGACCGGTCACATACTCACCATACTCCGCATTATTGGAGATGGAGTAGTTCATGTTGGCAATACCGCCTTCGTACATCAGGTCAACAATCAGCTTGAGTTCGTGGAGACACTCAAAGTAAGCCATTTCCGGTGCATAGCCAGCTTCAGTCAGGGTTTCGAAACCTGCCTTAACCAGTTCAACAGCACCACCACAAAGAACGGCCTGCTCACCAAAAAGGTCAGTTTCAGTCTCATCTTTGAAGGTAGTTTCGATGATACCGGTACGACCACCACCCACTCCCGAAGCGTATGACATTGCAACGTTTTTAGCTTGGCCAGAAGCATCCTGGAAAATCGCAATCAGGTCAGGAATACCGCCACCTTTAACAAACTCAGAGCGAACAGTGTGACCTGGAGCCTTTGGCGCAATCATGATGACATCAAGATCAGCGCGAGGTACAACCTGGTTGTAATGAATGGCAAAACCATGGGCAAAAGCCAATGTTGCACCCTGTTTCAAGTTTGGTTCAATCACGTCTCTGTAGAGCTGAGATTGAAATTCATCAGGTGTCAGAATCATGACCAGATCAGCCTGAGCAACAGCCTGAGGTACTTCAGATACCTGCAGGCCAGATGCTTCCGCCTTGGCCCAGGAAGCAGAATCTTTACGCAGGCCAACCGTTACATCCACACCGGAGTCTTTCAGGTTATTAGCATGGGCATGACCCTGAGAGCCATAGCCGATGATAGAGACTTTCTTGCCACGGATGATGGAGAGGTCACAGTCTTTATCGTAATAAACTTTCATTGAATAACTCCTGAAAGAAAACACCGGCTCAGTGGTAGCTGGTTAGCTGATAGAATTCGGCTTTTTATTAAGAGCGACGGAACAAAGTCTGCCTCTCACTCAACTGGGGTACACCATAACCGATAGGTGGTTCTGCGTATAGTTTCATTTAGTGATATATTTGCAACTTAAAATTGCAAAATATGAAATAACCTTTATTTGATTATGGCTATAGACCTTCGCCCTCTTAAACAGTTCCTTGCGCTGGCTGAATCCCTCCATTTCAACAGGGCCAGCCTCATTTGCCACGTCAGTCCGTCAACGTTGAGCAGAACCATCAAACAGCTGGAAGACCAGCTGGGTGTAGCGCTGTTTGAGCGGGACAACCGCAGTGTCTCGCTCACCTCGGAAGGAGAGCGATTCCAGACCTATGCCCGTGAAGCGCTCTCTCAATGGGAGATTATTCATAATGAACTGATGGCAGGAGCCAGAGAGCTTCACGGCTCACTGAGCATGTACTGCTCAGTAACTGCCAGTTATAGCTTCCTGTATGAGATTCTCAGCCAGTTTCGACCAAAATATCCAGGCATTGAAATCAAGCTGCATACCGGTGATCCGGAACCAGCCATACAGAGGGTATTAACGGATCAGGAGGATCTGGCCATTGCCGCCAGACCTGACAACCTTCCCGCAGGGCTGGCATTCCAGCAAATAGCGGTTTCACCATTACTGTTTATAGCCCCTGTTGTCTCTCAGCTTCCAGATTCTCTTTTTGAAAAACAGCTTCAGGTTCATGACTTTGATGATGTCCCTATGATTCTTCAGGAAAAAGGGATAGCAAGGCAAAGACTGGATTCCTGGTTTCAGGCTAATGGCAGGAACCCCAAAATCTATGCCCAGGTTGCCGGTAATGAGGCCATTGTCAGCATGGTAAGCCTTGGCTTTGGTGTCGGTGTTGTCCCGGAGATTGTATTGAGCAACAGCCCGCTGGCTGCAAATGTTCAGGTGTTAAAAGTCAGCCCGGAACTTAAGCCCTATAAAGTGGGGCTGTGTGTACTGGAAAAAAAGTTAAGGAATCCACTGATTGCTGCATTATGGAACCAGCTTTCCGACATACTCTAAAATCCACCAGGACTAGTGCCTGATACTTATGAAGCACTGAGCTAATACATGACACTCGTTATCAGATATGACTTGGGAGTACTTGCTTTTTAAACACCCACCACTTAGTTTTATTGGCCTTGGGTTCTGGCCTTTTTTGTCATAGATACCAAATATCCTCAGAATTTATTCTTGTGCGAAACAGCCTTAAGCCATTTGTGCAGCACTAACTGAAAACATGTAGTCGTCGCTGCATTTATATAATAAATAAAAAAGGGATGTAATTGTGCTTAAACTCAAGGGCAATGGATCTGTAAAATCCACCTGTCAGTCTCTCCTGTTTTCCATCAGCTGCCTCTTCTCAACTGGTAGCTGGTCGGTCACTGGCAGTGATGTCTCACTACTCGACTTAATGATCGATAGTTATGAGCTGAAGATGATTACCTGGGCAGATAAGCATGCCTACACGCAGGAGGGCTCAGGCATAGACATTCGCCCAAAAGAGCTACACATGCAGCAAAGCCTGTTACATCTTGATGAATATGATGGGCTATTAGAGAAGTCAATTACTGACCTTGGACAGTCATTCCAAAACTATTCGGTGGACTGGCAGAAAAATAAAGTGCCCAGTGAGGATGTCACCAGAGAACTTGATCAAACCCAGCAAGCCTTCTCTGACTTCCTGATAAGCAATATGAGTGGTTCCCCTATCGTTGACTTGCGCGCCCGTCAGATTGACTCATTACTAACCCTTTCATCCATCTATGTCTATATGGCCACTGAGCCCCAAGCCAGTTTCCCCATAACTGAGGTATATAATATCGACGAGCTGGTTGAGTCAATCGACAGCACATTACTGACACATCCAGTTAAGGACACCACGCTTCTGGCCAAATGGCGCTTTTTGAAGTCAGCTTTATTAAGGGGCGATTATGTCGCACCACTGTTAGTAAAACGACATGCGCTATCTATGGCTCTTATTCTTCAGCGTTCTTTAGATGAAATATAAAATAGCCCCAAAGGGTATTTTTTTGTTTAAAGGTAACTTTACAACTGCAAAGAAATACCCATCACACATGCCACTGAGAGGCCAGCTTGTACATTAGAATATCTAAGAAACTCTGATATATCAGATTTTTTATTGAACCTTCGCGCTATTTTTAGGTCGAAATTTGCTCAACAGCCCGTAAAAAACTATAAAAAAACTGTGTAAGAAAAAGTCATGAAGGCCATTTTCAATGAACGCTCTTTCTGCTGTCCTGCAACCTATAAATTACCGCTTAAACTATGAAAATCAGCACAATTGCGATAGTGGCACAGAATCTATAAATGAGACTTTGGAAGGATTATCAAACACAGCAGATACTCCCATTTCTCACTATAAAGTGACCAGGAGTGAATTTCCGTTTATGACTATCAAAAAACAGCTGGCCGATAATGTATCCACTCACTCTCGAGATACTGCTTCTCCTTCGCCCGATTCAGGCTACAGTACTCCAGCTGAAGATCCGATACCGCAAACAACAACAGCTTCAAAAAAAAGAAGATACCACCCTTATCCAAAATCACTCAAGGAGATGTGTTCTGTTGGACAGGGTATTTATATAGAACCAAGTACTCTTCCTTATTCTGATGTAGGAAATGGAGCTTTTATAGATCACCCATTTGAAAAAGGTGCATTTGTTACATGGTACGACGGATATAGAAAACACTTTAAATCTGAGGCAGAAAGGAATGAGCACAAAATGGATCTGAATGCATCAACCCATACCAGAAAAATAAACAGAGATGTGGTTATTATTGGAATTAGAGACCCAGAATTAGCTGCAGTTATTGATACTCAAACTGGTCATAGTATGGGCGCGGGAAGCTTTATCAATGACCCTTTGGATCCTCAAAAAGTGAACGTCATATTTTGTGCCCCCGACTCTGCTGAAAAGCCACATATCTACGTAAAAGCGACAAAGGATCTTGATCGGGGAAGTGAGCTGTTTGCCACCTATGACGATGATTTCTGGAGGAGAAGGGGGGGAAAGCCAAAGAAAATCAAACCTTCCATCGACCAGACAGAACAAGGCATAAAGCCAACGACTAACAACCTCATCAAAACAGGTCAATAGAAAATCATGAACACCCTTTCGGGTGCTCATTTTAAAGGCAGTCAGAGAGATAGAACTTTTTCCCCACGAGAAATGCCTGTTACTCCACTGCGAACGACTTCCAGCACCTGAGCCTGACCAATAGCCTCAATAAAGGCATCCAGCTTTTCGCCGGTACCCGTCAGCTGAATGGTATAAACAGTACTGGTCACATCTACGATCTGCCCACGGAAAATATCTGCCGTCCGCTTTACTTCGGCACGTAAAGGACCACTGGCACGCACCTTGATCAGCATCATCTCCCGCTCAATATGGGAGCCTTCGGTCAAATCCACCAGCTTCACAACATCCACCAGCTTGTTCAGCTGTTTGGTAATCTGCTCAACGACCTGGGGATTACCGACCGTGGTCAGCGTCAGGCGGGACAGAGTATTGTCCTCCGTTGGCGCAACATTCAATGTCTCAATGTTGTAGTTACGCTGGGAGAAGAGTCCGACAATGCGCGACAGTGCACCGGGTTCGTTCTCAACCAGTACAGAGATAATCCGTTTCATCAGGTCCTCTCCGTTTTGCTGAGCCACATATCGGCCATATTGCCGTCCTTGATCTGCATGGGGTAAACATGCTCACTGGTATCCACCTGGATATCCATAAAGACCAGACGATCTTTCAGTGCAAAGGCTTCTTCCATGGCTGACTTCAGCTTGGCAGGCTCTGTTACCTTCATACCCACATGCCCATAGGACTCCGCCAGTTTGACAAAGTCTGGCAGTGACTCCATGTAAGAATGGGAGTAACGACTGTCATACTGCATATCCTGCCACTGTCGTACCATGCCCAGTGCCTGGTTATTCAGATTGATGATCTTAACGTTCAGGTCATACTGCAGACAGGTAGAAAGCTCCTGAATGTTCATCTGAATACTGCCTTCACCGGTTACACAAGCTACATGGCTGTCAGGAAACGAGAGCTTAACCCCCATAGCGGCAGGCAGGCCAAAGCCCATAGTCCCCAGACCACCGGAGTTGATCCAACGGTTTGGCTTATCAAATGGATAGTACTGAGCAGCAAACATCTGGTGCTGGCCAACATCTGAGGTGATATAGGTGTCTTCACCCTTAGTCACCTCATACAGAGTTTCAATCACCTGCTGAGGCTTCAGGATCAAGCCATCACCCTTGTCGTAAGGGAACAGGCCACCCCGGCCTTCACGCCACTCATTAATCTGACGCCACCAGCTGTCCAGTGCATCCTGACCAATACGGGTATTGGTTTCTTCCACCTGACGGATCATGGTATCCAGAACAGCGTCAACCGGACCAACAATTGGCACATCGGCCTGAACGGTTTTGGAGATGCTGGCAGGATCAATATCAATATGAATGATCTTCGCATCTGGACAGAACTTTGAGGTGTTATTGGTTACCCGGTCGTCAAAGCGAACACCTACCGCCAGAATCAAATCAGCATTGTGCATCACCTGATTGGCACAGTAACTGCCATGCATACCGAGCATACCAACAAACTGTCGATCGGTTCCGGGATAAGCACCCAGCCCCATCAGTGTGTTGGTGACCGGTGCATTCAGTTTTTGTGCCAGTGCCGTCAGCTGATCTGAAGCTTTACCCAATACCACACCACCACCGGCATAAATAACAGGTTTTTTAGCATCAGCCAAAAGCTCAACGGCTTTACGAATCTGACCATTATGCCCCTTGACTGGGGGGCTATAAGAGCGCATCTGCACCTTTTCCGGGTACTGATATTGGTACTTATTACTCAGGTCGGTGATGTCTTTGGGGATATCCACCACAACGGGACCAGGTCGACCCGTCTGTGCCAGATGGAATGCCTTTTTGATGACTTCCGGAATATCTTCTGCTCGTTTGACCAGGAAGCTGTGTTTGACGATAGGTCTTGAAATACCCACCATATCCACTTCCTGGAACATATCGCTACCAATAAAGGCAGACGGTACCTGACCAGAAATCACCACCATGGGAATAGAGTCCATGTAGGCAGTAGCAATACCGGTAATGGTATTAGTTGCCCCCGGACCAGAAGTTACCAGTGCTACACCCGGCTTACCGGTTGCTCTTGCGTAACCGTCCGCCATATGGGTCGCGGCCTGTTCATGACGTACCAGGATATGTGTAATTGCCTTCTGCCTGAAAATTGCGTCATAAACGTGCAGAAGAGCACCACCCGGGTACCCGTATATATACTCGACTCCCTCATCAGCCAGTGATCGGACCACCATGTCCGCGCCGGATAATAGCTCCACTTGCTAACCCTCGGCTTTGCTCATTATTTGGAATGAATTTTTATATCGCCCTGAATAACTGAAAACAGGACCATTAGAAATTGGCGAATACGAAAGTATTTCTCTTAACAAAAGCCTTTACCAACAGCCTTCACCAACAAGTGCAGCTCCGGGCTGCCTGAGACTCACAATTCTGGCTTGCAGAACTGCTACATTCCTGTGCGGGTAGGAGCAGTGCACCAACAAATCACCTCAGCACAAGATCGAGAAGTCGGTACACTAAGGAACACTCTCATCTAAGCCGCAGATAAACGGCATCAGATTGTCGCATAATTCCCAACGCAGCTTCTTGGGCAGCTTCAGGAGTAGCCATTTTTTACTTTCAGCTGCCATCAGTCAATACAAATACGAGTTTTACTTCGGCGAATACGAATTTTTTCCACAAAAAGGCGATAATTAACTAATGCAACTACAACGATCAGGGATCGGTAACGTGAAGCAACTACTGTTTTTATTTGCCCTATTGCTGCCCATTACTGGTGCAGCAGAGCCTATCTACAAGTGGAAAGACGACCAGGGCGTTATTCACTTCTCAACAACTCCACCAAAAAAGCAGACCAATACTGAGGTCATGGCCAAGCCCGAGTTACAAAAAATCTCAGACGACGCCAGCCAAATGACAGAGGATGAAGATCATAGCGAAGCGACTGTCAAAAAAAAGGCGATAGAGCCTACTGATAAACCACAACAGAAAACAGAAGAAGAACTGGCTTATTGCAATACCCTGAAAGGCAATATGACCATGCTGAACAGCAGCCCGCGGGTTCGAGTTAAAAACAAAGACGGCGAGTATGAAATTCTCGATGATACCGCCCGTCAAAAGCAGATCACCCGTATTAAAAAGCTTCTGAATGATTTCTGTAAGAATTAGTTCACAGTAATACTGGAAGGAGGCTTATAGCTTCCTGCCTGTTAAACCATTTTTTATCGACCATCTTTTACCCTACGTATTTCAGCAATTCAGACTATATCTGCCCGCAGTCAACTTCCGTATGATTTTTAATCACCCACCGGATTCAGGTTCTCAGTTTCCGGAGCTGAACCTCTCCCTATGGGTGGCATAAAGCAGAGGGTAACCATCTCTTCACATACCGTTCATAAAGCGTATGTAAGCTGCTACGAAAGAACAACAGGGAAATAATAATAATGAAAAAGCTTGTTTACAGGGCTGCCAGTTTGTTAATAGCAGGAAGTCTCAGTGTTTCTGCCAGTGCCTTGAATGTGTTGATCACCAACGATGACGGCTATCAATCTGCCAACCTGCGTGCCCTCTATGATGCGCTGAAGACTAGTGGCCATGATGTCATGATCTCCGCTCCTGCTGGAGAACAGAGTGGTAAAGCGGCATCGTTTAACTACTTCAGCCCGGCTCCCGTTGGTCAGGATACCAATGATAGCGATATTCACTACGTGGAGGGTACGCCTATAATGGCGCTTCTCTATGGTCTGGATGTACTGGCACCAGAACGCTGGGGAAGCAACCCGGATCTTGTTCTGTCAGGCATTAACTCCGGCCACAACGTCGGACTGATTAACCCAACATCCGGTACCGTAGGAGCAACGGTCACTGCTGTTCGCCGAGGAGTCCCGGCCATTGCCCTTAGTGGTATTCATGGCAGTGATCGTGATGGCACATCTTCTGCTCTGGCAGAGCTGGTTGTTCCCATTATTGAAGCTCTGAAGCGAAAGAGCCCTGTTCTGCCAGAAGGTTATGGCCTAAATATCAACCTGCCAAGCCTGCGTAAGTTTTCCGCCGATAGCGTGACTTATGAGCTGACAACCGCCAGTAACTACTCTGCCAATGTTCCGGTTTTCGTAACCGATATGTCGCCATACTCCATCCCGGCATACGGAATTAACCTCCCCGCTGAGCCAGGCATTGTATTTACCTCCTACGAGCAAAGCAGTGCTCCGGAAGATAATAATGCTCAAGCGGAGGGAAGAAAGGTTGAAGAGGGTTCTGTGGCCATCAGTTTGCTGGATGCCCGTTACGGAGCAACGACTTATGACTTCTCAGCTGAAAAAGCACAGATGATGATTCGTTCAAGGTTATCCGGTCTGTTAAGTGACTCAGCCTTCTCCTGGCTAAAATAATATACTCACCTTACTATAGAGGCAAAGCGGCGAACAGAGCTTTGCCTCTGTCATAATTTCAGACCTACCTAATTAAAAAGTTTATAGCGTTTACTTCTGTTTCGTATATGCAGCACTACAGACTCAAAGTCTGGCATCGAAACATTGGCATCCCATATGGTGCCATACTCAATTGGATTGCTTGTCATCTTAACTCCTATGCTGTTCATGTCCTGAGGCTGGATCTGCCATCTGTGTTTAACAGCGGTATACCTGCAGCCTGAAGGCAGAAAATGGTAAGAAATCATAATTCACAAGCAGAAAATGAGCATTTTGATCGGACTCATACCCGAGTCATTTTTTAACACCGTATTAGCAAGCGCGGCGCTTTTGCGACAGCATCTTAAGGAAATCCAATGAATATTGAGCAAGTCCTGGTAGATTATTTTCACCGCTATCTTGCCATCAGCAGCCAGTCTGACAGCCAGGCCACAATAGTTCCTTCTTCAGAAGGACAGCGGGCTCTGGCTATTCAGCTCCAAAATGATCTGGGAGCCATGGGCTATGATGAGACCAAGCTATTGGACAACAGTACTCTAATTGCTCATTTCCCAGGGAATAAACCAAGTGCAAAAAAATTAGGCTTTGTTGCCCATCTGGATACCGTTGATGTGGGATTGAGTCCTGATATCAAACCGCAGCAACTGCATTACAGCGGTTCCCCGCTATGCCTGAATAAAGGGCAGAACATCATCGTCAGCGAAGAGAGCCACCCGGAGCTTGCAAGATACCTTGGTCAGGAGATTCTTTTCTCGGATGGGACCAGTGTTCTCGGGGCTGATAATAAAGCAGCCATCGCAGTGATGATGACCTTAGCTAAGTCGCTCTGGGAAGATCCGGTGGATCATGGAGACCTTTACTTCGCCTTTACACCCGATGAAGAAATCGGCCTCAGGGGTGCAAAAGAGCTCCCAATGGAACTATTCCCAGTTGATCACTGTTATACCATCGATTGCTGTGAGCGTGGTGAAGTGATCCATGAAACCTTCAATGCTGGTAGTGCTGTGCTGAATATTGAAGGTATCACAGCACACCCCATGAGTGCCAAAAACGTACTTGTGAACCCTAATTTAGTCGCGACTGACTTCATAAACATGCTGAACGACATGGGTAAACCAGAACAGACAGATGGTCGGGAAGGTTATTTCTGGGTAACCGATATACAAGGGTGTCAGAATAAGGCCTGCGTTTCCGTCTCAATTCGTGACTTCGACCTGACCGGCTATGAGTCCCGCAAACAGTATCTGGAATCTCTGGCAAAATTTCTGAAAACTAAACACCCCAAAGCGGTTATTCAGTTGAGCATCACCGATATTTATAGCAATATCGCTCAGGCCATGGGAGGAGATATCGAAGCTCTTGATCGTCTTTATCAGGTTCTGTCAGACCTTGAGATTCCAGCTAAAAGTATTGCCATGCGAGGTGGTACAGATGGTTCAGCCTTGTCAGCAAAGGGACTGTTTACACCGAATTTCTTTACCGGAGCCCATAACTTCCATAGTCCCTTCGAGTTTCTTCCTATTCCGTCCTTTGTGGACAGCTATCGAGTCGCCTATCGACTTATGGAAATAGCGTAAATTGCCCTGAATTTTTGTTCGATGGAAATCACATGCTGATTCGGTCAAAAACCGACCAGCATATACTCACCCCCAGCCAAAACCTGCCGATTTTAAACAGTTAATGTATTGATACTGACTGATAACGATAAGCCATCGTACGTCCTATGGAACGTTCTGATTAATCAGGTCATTAACATCGGCAAACAGGAAAGGCAGCAGGGAAATTATGGCTCTTATTCAACAGACAGGATTGTTCCGCCTTAAAACCAAGTATTCCAATGCTGCCAAAGCGAGCTGGAAGGCAGCCAGAGAAGAATTTGCACAAGCCTTTGCTGAACAAAGTGGTGTTGCTGCTACCAGAATTGCCTTGAAGAGGGCCAGAGATGAGCTCGCTCAATACCTTCACAGTCATGATGGGCACTCGACTCTCAAACCCCTGACCCCGGCAGTGCTCAGAAGTGTACAGATCGCAAAGTATGAAAGAGAATTGCTCGGTGCTCTGGATACAGGCAAACAGCCGGAAACCCGGAACATCGCGATTTCCGGAACCCATGCTGCAGGAAAAAGCTCATTTATCCACTCATTTATAGAGCGAAACCCGCAATACAAATACGCCAATATTTCTCTGGCCAAGTTTGCTGGTAACAACACTCAACATGAGAAAATGGCTGATGTAGAACAAGATATTGTACAGCAGCTCTTATATAGCATAACCGGCAAGAAACTGACGGCTGATACTGCAGAGCAGGCCCAATCTAGTGGCTGGAGAAAATATTCTGGTGTTCTGGCGGCATTCCTGACCAGTTCCTCCATAGCAACACTGAGCTATGTCAGTGGTAATCTGGGGATTGACCAAAGCACAACGGTCAAAGCACTCCGGCTCTACCTGCCCGACCACCTGACAGCCTCCATAAAGAAGTACGCACCTCTGCTGGCGGAGTTCTCACTGTTCTTTATCACGACCATTCTGGTGCTGTTTTTATTCAAAGGTTTGCAAAAGTTGAGTGGTGGCTGGGCAAGCAGAGCAAGTCGACAGAAGATCTCTGAGGATAGTTCGATATCAAATAGTTATCTAAGCCAAATCACTCACGCCTTTGCTCAAACCCGACAGAACGTCGTGATCATAGAAGACCTGATGAATGCTAATCAGCTTCAGGCATTCGAAGCGCTATACCGCATAAACAAACACCTCAATAACACCAGGCAAATTAAGCAGCCTATCTACTTTATCTATGCCTTGGAGGATGAAACGCTGACTGTCAGAGACAGAACCCGTTTTTTTGACCTGATCATCCCCATTGTTCCTGTCATCAATACGACGAATGCCGGACCAAAATTATACGAGCAGCTTGAAACCATAAAAGCAGATGGCCAAAAAGTCACTGACTTCCTTGATAAAGAACTGATCTACAAAGTGGCTGACTACATTGATGATATGAGAGTCATCACCAATATCGTCAATGAGTTTGATATCTACCTCAACAAGATTACCAATAACATTGAAGAGCTGAACAAAAACAAGCTCTTTGCCATGATGGTCATCAAGAACCTCTATCCAAAAGAGCACGCTGAACTGACCCATCACAATGGTATTTTATGGAACGTATTCAATGAGTTCGACAGGAAGAAGAGAGATACCATAGAGGAATACAGCCATAAGATAGATCAGTATCGAGAAGAAGCCGACAGCTATGAGCGCTCTTATATCAAGAATATAAAAGAGCTTAGATCCATTTACTGGTTAAAATTGTTTGAAACGACTAAAAGTGATTCCAGCCTGGTATCCACTCAAATCACTGGAAAAATGACCATTTGTGACTTTGTTGAAGATCATTTCTGGGAACCTGCCTACCAATCTCATGATAAAATTCATATCGAAAAAGCAACCAGGCACGGCCAGAAATCAATATCTACTGGCTTAACACTTCATGAAATAACGAATGGCACAGCACCAACCTATGAAGACAGAGTTAAACTGGTCCGTAAGGATATAGAGCTAACAAAAGCGTATATTGAGTTGCTGGAGCGCACAAAAAATAAACTGCTTGGTAGCAGACTTTCCGAATCTCTGGCCGAAGGAACCATCGGCGATTCGTTTATCAACGCATTAACAGAAGAGCAGTTTGGCCCTGTACTCTACCTGCTTAGAAAGGGTTATTTTGCAGAAGACTATAAGGACTATCTTTCCTACTTCTACCCAGGCTCAATCAGTAGACATGATAAGCGACTTTCCCTCAGCTTAGGCGAAGGACAATCATTTGAGTTTTCTCAGAGCGTAGATTCGCCCAAAGCACTGCTGAACCACCTGACACCGTCAGACCTGTCTGAAGGAAGAGGCTTTATAAATGCCGTAATTTCACAACTTCTGGAAAGCCCTGAAGCCAACTATAACGGCTACTCAGCCCAGAGTTTTTTGTACGAGCTCTTTGATTTAACAGAGAATAGGTTCGAGCGTCTGCAGGACTTTATCTGCCAGTATATTCACAGTGAATACAATAATCACCGGAAGCTGTTTACCGCTATGTTTACCATTGATCAGGCACTGATCATCCGCTGTATTACCGGGGACAGTTCAGAAAAAATGCCAAAGGCTGAACTGGTTGCAGAGCTCCTGCCGATTCTCATGACGAAGGATCATAGTGATTTAAATACCACGATCATCCCGGTTATCAACGCACTTGATGATATTCGACCTATTTTCAACCTTACCAATGAACAGCCAGAGGTAAGACAGTGGCTGAAAAGTAATCCTGTAAAATTTGACCGCCTGTCACTAAAGCACTGTTCGCAGGAAATAGCGTTAAGAGTGATCGAAGATTCAATGTATCAGCTGAACAGTCACATGATGGGGGTTTTACTGGCATTTACTGCTGAAGAGAGAGCCACTACTCCAGCACAAGTCAGTTACTCCGCTATCTGCTCTTCTGAAAACCCGGTGCTGATTAGCCAGATTCATGACCAATTGGAAGTATTTGTCAAAACGATACTGCTCTCACAACCTCAGCTTGAGGAAGAACAGCCCTATCTTATTGACCTGCTGAATAACCCCAAGCTGGAGATTGCGGACAGAATAAGCCTTATCTCTCTCTCGGGACAGGCTGTAATCGGTATTAAAGACATTACAGATACAGCAATGCAGGTCAGGCTTTTTAAAGAAAATCGGGTAGAAGCTTCATGGAGTAACGTTCAGTCTGCTTTTGAGATGAGAGGAAAGAACACAATTGATCCACTGCTGGTGAAATTTATTTCGACACCCAGGAACACTGAGCAGCTATCCCAACAAGCGTTACCCTATAGTCATCATCTAGACGGTCTGCTCACTGCACTGGTCTGTAATGAAGAGATCTCAGAAACTACCCTTAAGAAACTGCTTTCAGCATTCCCTGCCATTCTTATTGAACAGTTAGAACCAGAAAACATTTCTCTGGCCAGAATGAACATTATCCGCCAGCTGCCCAACTGCCAGTTTTCTCTGGAGACACTTAACTGGTTTGCACGATTTGAGGGTCGCTTTACCGATGATGCTTATCAGTACCTCTTACGTTTCTGGAATGAATATAAACATAAGGCAAAAGGCACGAATCATTTAACGGTAAGTACCGTTCGGAAGTTACTTGCCGGCAGTGATATCTCGCTTGAGGAAAAGTTCTGGCTATGTGATTTGCTGAATCATGAGAATGAAACCGATAGCGAGATTCTGAGTGAAATGCTCGCAATAATCACCTCTCAACCCTATGAAGATTTCAATTTAAAGATCAGCTTTAAGAGGCTTGAAGTACTGATCGGCACCGAGCCAACAGAGCGTGGAAGAGTCCGTCTCGTAACACAGCAAATCAAATATCTTTCCTGGTCAGAAATATCAACACTGCTCTCAGAATTAGGCATTGAAGCTTTTGATAAGCTGACGGCCAAAAGCTACCAGTTCTCTGTACCCAATACAGAAACGAACCTTGAGCTTGTCAATGCCCTGAGAAGTGCGAATTACCTTGGAACCATAAAAACATCAGAAAAGAGCCAGACGATTAAGGCATATGTAAAAAGATCAGCCATGCAGTCAGTTTGATGTCTCAGGCTGTAAGTTAGACATAATTAAGGGCTGTTCAACTAACGGATTCCAACAGACCGTATCAGATATGTGAATGTCCTTATTCATTAGTTACAAGCAGCTTTAACTATATGACTAAAACTATATATCACACACCCTCAGGTCAAAATATATAAAGAACTTTTTTTAGACGAATTCATTTAAGTTCCTCAATAAGTGTAAATAAAAAGAAACCATTTAGAAAAGTATCGGTCTACAAAAGCTTTCGGAACATCTTTGAGGTAGCTATGGATTCTCATTTAGGCGGTTCAGCCCTATCTTTATCTTCAACACACAACCAACCCTCTGACTCACTTTCTGTCAAAAGTTCAGAGTCTGGTGCTTTAAGACAACGGGAAAACTTCTTACCCTCTGCTGACTCAAATAAAATATCACATGAGCCTCAACCGAAAAAAGTGACTGACTTTGATGTCATGCCTTTAGGAAGCAGTACTGCCCCTAAAGCCAGTATTGAAGATATTACAGACCCTTTATCAAGTTCTGATACGTCACCAGAGCACAAGCAAGAGTTACAGACTAATAGTCCAAGTCGAAACTCGCAGCAGCCTATTCAAAGCATTGGGATTACCAAAACAATTTCAAAAGATAACTATACCCCTCTGATTGGCCGGAGTTTCTCTCTCCAAACGAATAAAGAGCGGATATGTGTTCTAGGATTTACCAAAGTTGACTCATTAGGCCCAATCCTGACAGAAAGTAGAGCGTCTAAAGAAATAACAGATGAAAGTCGGATTTTGGGTTGGTACCAAGTGATGGTTACCACCCCGAAAACAAAATCAGAAACCAAGCCTGAAAGGCCCGTTGACAGTGCAGAAGAGTGCTCAGATATCACATCTAGAGAGCCAGTTGATGAAAGAGTAAGGCTTGTCTATCTTTATTCTCGCCGCGGGTGGGGAGTGGAAAACAGTAACGCACAGACAATTCCAATTCAAAAAGTTAGAAATGATGATGGAACCTTCAGGTACTGCATCAGAGTTGAGTCAAAACCCATGTATAACGTTTCTGCATGTATTCTTCCTGAAGATAGTGCTAAAGAGCTGCTTATTTCTATGGTTTCAACGACAGTAGAGAGTAGCAGAATTGAAAAAGGCGTAAGTCCCTCTGCTAGAATAGAACCTCTCCATGAAGGAAAAGAAAGACTTGGGCAAGACAGGGATGAACCCTCCGTCGGTTGCTGTGCTCTTCTTTCTCGTCACATCTCTAGGTAATACTTGGAAAGAATCTGGATCTATTGCAAATGACTGAGCATTGTTTCTTAGGAAAAATAACCTGCCAAGTTGGCAGGTTATCTCATTAGATGATCGAACTGCTCAATAATCAGTAATAGTTTTTCCCTTTCAAGACGCTCAATCGTCAAAGCTTCTTCCGCATAGGGTTTGATGTTAGATCCTTTTGGCAAACTCCCACCACTATCGATAATAGCCTGAACGCGGGGAACAAAGATCCACTGTAACCACTGACTGAACGCCATGGTATCCATACAAAACGGAGTGGTACTGGCCATGGCTTCAACCGAGGGGGGCATCGGCAGCCAGGCATCCTGTCTGCGCAGCTCTATTTCTATAGCTTCCAGTAAAATAATAACTTCTTTAGACATCTCAGCTATTTGCTCTTTAATACAATGTACGTAACAGATGATTGATTTTACGTTCCAGCATAAAGCCCGGGCCAAGACTCAGAGCCCGTTCTGCCAGTTGGCGGGATTGTTCTGGACGCCCCTGGTCATGCCTGAGTAAAGCCAACTGGTAATATACTTCCGGAGCTGTTGGGCTGATTCGCATCGCTCGTCCGAGCGTACTTTCTGCTTCGTCTAACCTGCCAGACTCCCTGGCATTCCAGGCCTGATTCAACAGAGTACCCAAAGCATCCTGACGCTGTTCGTAGGGTGATGAAGTAGCGGGCTGGTCTTCCTGTTGTATCAGCACAGGCGTGGAACATCCGGCCAGAACCCCAGTTAAAGCCAGCACAGTCAGGCCTTTCTTAGCAAAGCTCTCTTTCTTTAAGCAGGAGGCTATAAATTGAGAGGGAGTGTAGTACTTCATTCAAACCACGCTTTAATCTTGTCAAACAGATTATCTTTTACATCTGCCTTACAACCGGCATAAGCTTGTGGCTCAGATCCTTTAATATATGGCATTTGCAGGGCACCTTCACAGTAGCGATGGCTTCGACCATTTGCCACCGGATTAACCCAGATGCTCGTTAGATTACTGGCATCCAGTGACGTAACCGATTGAACCGGAACATTCGACATAAAGTTGCCCCAGATTTTCAGAGCGCCACTGCTGCCAGTCAGTTTCGTAGGGCTGTTGTCATCATGGCCAATCCAGGTAACCGCCACCAGGTCACCGGAGTAACCAGCGAACCAGCTGTCCCTTAGGTCATTGGTAGTTCCTGTTTTGCCACCCAGCGCAATGCCGGGTTTAACATACTGGTAGATTCTTCGCCCGGTACCTTCCTTCATCACAATAGCCAAAGCAGTACGTAGCAATTCCATGGGACCAGGCTCAAAAGCACGCTCTACTGAGAGACTGTAACGACTTAAAGGCTTACCCTGACTGTCCACCACGGCATCTATTGCCCGCAGCGGCATACGGAACCCCCCGCTGGCAATGGTCTGATACATTTTGGCAACCTCAATAGGTGCCATTGACGGCGAGCCCAGCAATACCGAGGGATAAGGCGGCAGATCCTGATCAATACCCAGTCTTTTCAGAGTATCCAGTACCGATGACAAACCGACCGCCATGCCGGTATTGGCTGCTGCCTGATTATAGGATTTAGCCAGCGCAAGGTAGAGTGGCACCTGCCCGTGGGATTCCCGGCTATAGTTCTGAGGCTCCCAGTAACCTCCACGACCATCACTGATTTTCACCGCTGTATCGCTGACAGGCGTGGTCAGTGTGTACTGGTTTGGTCGCTCCAGTGCCGTAAGATAAATAGCTGGTTTCAATAAAGAACCTACCGGCCTACGAGCCTCAATAGCACGGTTGAATCCGGCATAGCCAGGGTTTCGATCACCCACAATGGCGAGAAGATCTCCCGTCTGGGCAGAGCTAACCACCATGGCTCCCTGAAGTTGATTATCTTTACCCAGATTTTTTAAGGTACTTGTCACGCTTTTCTGAGCTTCCCGCTGAATCACTGGATCCAGATTGGTAAAGATTCTCAAGCCCTCACTGGTCAGATCATTCTCGTCATAATCCTTTCGCAGCTGCTCTTTAACTATATCGATATAAGCAGGAAAATCATTGGTGCTAACCAGTTCACGACTGACAACACCCAATGGCAATTTCTTGGAACGCTCTACTTCAGCAACCGGAACGATGGAACGCTCCGCCAGCACATCAAGTACCAGGTTGCGTCGTTCAAGGGCACGTTCCGGGTACCGTCTCGGGTCGAAATAAGATGGGCCTTTGACAATAGCCACCAGCAGTGCCGTACGAGCAAGGTTTAGCTCCTGAAGGGGCTGGGCAAAGTAAAACTGGCTAGCCAGACCAAAGCCATGAATCGCTCTGCGACCATGCTGCCCCAGATAAACCTCATTTAAATAGGTCTCAAGAATCTCTTCTTTGCTGTAATGCAGTTCAAGCAGAAGCGCCATCATCGCTTCTTTGCCTTTTCGAACGAGTGTACGCTCGTTGGTCAAAAAGAAGTTTTTAACCAGCTGCTGTGTAATAGTACTGCCACCCTGAACGACACCACCGGCTTTCAGGTTGGCAACCATAGCCCGGGCAATGGACGTGGGAGAGATACCAAAATGGTCGTAATAGTCTCTGTCTTCAATAGCCAGCAAGGCAGGAATGAGATACTGAGGGGCCTGAGAGGCTCTAATTAGCAAGCGATCTTCATAGCTTGCCGGGTAAATGCCTCCGATCGGCTGAGGATCCAGTCTCAGCAGTGGCAGACTTTTACCGTCCCGTCCCCCCAAACGCACAACTTCACTACTCTGAAAGTCAACTTTTACATAGCGCGATGGCTCTGAGCCATCAGGAAAGTGGAAGCCGCGGCTATAGATGACAAACTGATTACCATTTCTGGCGTATGTGCCAGGCCGACTGACATCCCGAACCGCCTGATACCCTTGACGCTTAAGTTGAGACTGGAGATCACTGGGGGTAATGAGCCTACCAGCATACAGTTCCATCGGGCGCGCAAATACCTTGGCCGGTATTGCCCACTTTTTCCCCTCAAACTGCTTGGTGACCACGGCATCCAGATAGACAGCATAAGCAGAAACCAGAACCACCAGCGTCAAGCCAAGCTTGAACATAATGGATTTCCATGGCACCGGATTTCCCTGTTTTTTCTTCGAGGATGATTTGGTTTTTTTGGCAGATTGGCCTTTTTTAGTCGTCGATTTCTTTACCATGCGGGCGATTATACGCTAGAGCCTGCTGATGATCTTTTGCGGAAAACGAAAATTGCAGGATATTGACTCTATTTTTTTATTTCTATACCCAAAGGATTTCAAATTGCTACGCGACGGCAAATAAGCGAAGCCTCGGGAGCCTACAATTAGTAGATGATCGGGGTGAATGAGCGCCGCTAACAAAGTAGCAAATTGAAAGGTGACGGGTATAAGCGTCGTTATCACCTCTTATACCATTTCCTCTTTCTAACTATGAGAGCGAGCAAGCCATTTTGGGTTGTTGGGCAAGGCGAAGTGACGAGTCATAGCCTTAAGCTATGGCGAGGAGCTTCAACGCAGACCAACGACTCAAAATGGCTGCGCAGCCCATAGTTAGAAGGTGGAAATGGTATTAATCCAAGGTAACTGAGCAATGCCCCTGCCAATTGATGAAAAGTGGCTCTATGAACCAACTGAGCTAACCCAAAGCTCCACACCCTTTCTGGTTATCATGATGGGGCTATCGGGTTCAGGAAAAAGTACTGCCAGCGGTATGATCGCCCACGAGTTTCAGGCCGCCTGGGTATGCGCCGATGTGGTCAGGAAGCGTCTCTACGGTTTGAGACCAGAACAATCCTCCAAAGCAGCAGGCCTGAATATTTACTCCCCTGCCGCTCATAAAAAGACATTCACCCAAATGGGCTCTCTGGCTCACACTCTGCTGGAATCGGGCTATTCGGTCATTCTTGATTCTGCAGCTCTGCGTGCCATAGATCGTCGACAATTTATCGACATTGCAAAAAAACTCAAGACTACCTGCGCTATTGTCTACTGCAAGGCGCAGGAAAGCACCATTAATAAGAGGCTCTGCAACCGGCTAAAGAAGCCTGGAGCCGCCTCCGAAGCGACTGTTGATATCATGAAACAGCAGCTGGATTGGCTGGAAGAGCCCTGCTCAATAGACGCCCCTCTTCTGATATCACTTAACACCGATCATCTATTTTGGCAGGACGAGTTAAAAAGACAGCTGGAACACCATGGAATTTGATAGGTAGTACCAGTAAGGCGTCAAATTATCATTGCTTTGGTAATAACTGATAACTCTATGGGAGGACCTCAAAAGTCTGGTCTATTCTTAAGAGAAAATGACTTCTGACTTTCAATAATCATGCTGTCTCTGGTACGGACGCTAGAGTTGAGTTAGGGATCCAGTAAATGGCAACTGATCTGATCGAATTAAAAAACCTTGGTAAAACATCCGTACAATGGTTAAACGCTGTTGGCATCAGAACCCTTGAGCAACTTCATGAAGTTGGTTCTGTTGCAGCCTATTGCAAAGTCCGTGATCGGGGGTTCAAAGTTTCGAAAGTATTGCTCTACGCGCTTGAAGGCGCTCTTATCGGAGCCCACTGGAATGACCTGGATCCTGATTACAAAGCCCGCCTGCTTGAGGCTGTAGAAGACAGCCCCCCAGTGCTGTAACCGCTTCAAAAATCGTAAACTTATTTATCTATCATGACCGCAGACAGGGCAATCCGGGTCTGCCTGCAGTCCCATTGTCTGCCACTCCATGGTCATGGCATCAAAGATCATCAGCCGACCATGTAACGTCTTTCCAAAGCCGGTGATCAGCTTGATTGTTTCCAGGGCCTGCATTGTGCCAATAGTACCCACTACTGGCCCCAGTATTCCGGATTCTGAGCAGCTGAGGCTTTCATTGCTTTGTTCATCATAAAGACAGCGGTAGCAGGGAGCATCTGGCTGTCGGCGATCATAAACGGACAGCTGTCCATTAAGCCTAATGGCGGCCCCGCTCACTAATGGAACGCCAGCCCTCACACAGGCAGCATTGATCGCAAAACGGCTGGAAAAGTTATCGGTACAATCCAGAACCACGGTTGCTTTACTCACCTGTTCGAACAGAGCTTCACCTTCCAGCCGGTCTTCCACGACCTCAAATTCAACACCTCCATTAATTGCAGACAACCGGTTTTTTGCAGCTTCTGCTTTTGGAGTACCCTGATCAAGGCTGGAATAAAGCAATTGTCTCTGTAGGTTCGTGGTATCCACCGTATCCGGATCCACCAGCACCATCTGTCCAACTCCAGCAGCTGCCAGATACTGTGCTGCCGGGCAGCCAAGCCCCCCCAAACCAAGAATTAAAACTCTGGCCTCCAGCAACCGCTCCTGCCCCTCAATATCAATCTGAGGAAGCATGATCTGTCGACTATAGCGGAGTAACTGCTCATCATTCATGGCCGTTCAAAGTCCTTGAGAAGGGTACACTGTTCTGGGACAGCTAAAAGAAACCGTAGAGATATTAACTGTGAAGTATAAGAAGAGATAAGTCCGAGAATATACCCATGATATTTATACTGGCGGGGGATTGGTCATCCCCGCCTGCCTTCGGGTTCGGGCTTTATAAAATTAAGCTTCTGACTCAACGAACTCTGCATAGGCTTCTGCATCCAGCAAATCACCCAGCTCACCATCATCCTTCAACTTCATTTTGAAAAACCAGCCGTCATTATATGGATCACTATTGACGGTCTCTGGTGCATCTTCCAGTATTTCGTTTATTTCAACAATTTCACCAGTCAACGGTGCATAGATCTCAGAAGCCGCTTTTACAGACTCTACAGCCCCCGCTTCATCACCAGCACCAAGAACAGTACTCGGCTCAGGCAACTCAACAAATACGACATCCCCCAATGACTCTTGGGCGTGATCAGTAATACCAATGGTGACGGTTCCGTCTTCTTCCAACCTGACCCATTCGTGGGAACGCAGATACCGTAACTCAGAAGGTATGTTGCTCATCTAATAATCCTCGGTCGACTGTCTTTAATGCTGAAAAGCATTAGGTTCCTATCTCATTATCCCCCTCCAAGAAGACAAAAAGATGAACTCAAATACTTCTCGTTGACTCATGGCTTTTTTCAAGCTCATGGCTGACTGGCACGAGCATTCTAACGAGTTTAATGTGAAGTTTACATAGCACTGCTTCGGTTAACCAATCGACTATTGATATTAGGCGAGCAGTATTGTCGAGCACCTGTCAGCTATATACAAAAGCTCACTGCCTGTGCAAGACTGAAATGGTTTTGTGAAAGGGCAAGGTAGCCCACACTGAATAATATGCCATAAGCGATCGTGGCATTGGTTCATAAAGAAAAGTGATAAGGTTCAAGGTCGAATGTCACTACAAAGCGTCTGCCAGTGTAATGAACAACTGTTGTCTGAGCTAATCCAGGCTCTTAAGACACTCTCTTCAAGTAGCTATCAGGAAGAAGTACTAACTGATAACTCGCAAACAATAGGCGCCCATGTTCGTCATATCATTGAATTTTATCAGTGCTTTTTTTCAGGACTGGAAAGTAAACAAATTAACTATGATGAGCGAAAAAGGGACACTGAGTATGAGGTTAATCTTGCTTCAGCATTAAGAACATTGCTGAATATCACACACCAATTATCCAGTCTGGCAAACACTCCCTCGGCAAGTATAAACCTGGCGTTCAGTGCTACTATTGACACGAATGGAAGTACTGTCTCACTGGAGTCATCCCTGGTACGGGAACTGCTGTTTTTACAAAGTCATACAACGCACCACATGGCTCTAATCAACCTGCTATTTCAAGTAGCAGGTAACGAGCCCCCAAAAGATCTTGGTGTAGCTACCTCTACACTGATCTACCGAAATCAGCAGGTGATGCCTTCTGATTAGGCCGCCTCACGATGATATTTCAGAAACAGGCTACAACGTTCAGCTCCCATATATTTTGATAGTGTTTTTTCATCAACCTTAAACAGGTCGACAATAATCAGTCCATCCAGAGCATTATTAAAGTCCGGATCCACATTGAATGCAGCGAGCTCTCCCCGCAGCTTCAAATACTGGCGCAGCAGAACCGGCACTCCTTTATTATCTTTTTCAATTTGCTGAACCAGAGAAGAAAGCTGCTCAATATTATTGATGCCCTGTAAATCCTTTACAGACCAGAACTGGCCAGAGCTTTTTAACGGTGTCGTAGGTCTGACCAGCTCAGCTAGCGCTTGATCGGAATTGTTAACGCCAAGACAGCCCGCCATTAATTGACGTGACACTTCACTGTAGTCACTGCTGATACTGACTGGACCAAACAGAACTCGATACCTCGGATTAGCCGCAACATATGCCCCAATGCCTTTCCAAAGCATTAGCAGAGCACTCAGGCTCTTCTGGTATTCCGGACGGACAAAAGAACGCCCCATTTCCAGGCAACAGCCCAACTTATGAATAAAGCTGTCCTTGTAATTAAATAAACTCCTTGAATAGAGCCCGTGAATACCATGGTCACTTAATATCTGATCAACACAGCCAATCCGATAAGCACCAACCACCTCAGACTTCTGCCTGTTCCAAAGAAACAGATGTAGATAATATTGATCATACTGATCAAGATCGAGTGACCGGCCACTACCTTCACCCACCTGACGGAAAGTAACCTCTCGCAGGCGACCTATCTCTCTCAAAACATATGGAATTTCGCGAGAGGTTGCACAATATACAGCCATATCGCCTTTTTCCAGAAGCATCGTGCTCTCTGAAAGATCTTCAATTTCAGCCTTTATCGCAAGACTAGAGACTGCATCTACAATAGCTTCCTCTTCACGTTGAGACTTCATATTCTCTACGTTCCCGGAATAAATCGGCTGAGAAGAAAGCAGATAAGTACACAGCCGGAGATAGTGAGTCAGTGCCTTTTTTGATGAAAACGAGTGCAACTCTTTTGTATTCAGTGTTTTCCCAACTCGGAAAGCTAGTGTTGCACCCTGCTTATTAATAAGTTCACGAACCAGCCTTACTGTTCTCAACCGGGGATGGATTCTGCCAAGCCAATGAAAAAGCTTACTGTTGCTTCCTTCTACAAAAATAGGTGTAACACTGGTCTGTGTATTTAAAGCAATGGAGCTGGCAGTATTTCGCCAGTCAGGGTCGCAAATACTATCTAACGCTTTGTTATAGCTTGATACTTCACCAGCGGGAAAAATTAACAGTTGATGACCGTCTGCAACCCAGGCCTGAGCTTCTGCTATAGCCCGTTTGTTTTTTTCTTTCGCCTGCTTACTTAATACATCAACGCCAATGAACACATCTTTAAACTCTGGAATGCGGCAAAGGAGCTCGTTGGTGAGAACCTTGACATCGTTACGCCTTTGCAACAGGAGATCTGCCAGTGCAACGCCTTCAATTCCACCAAAAGGATGGTTCGCCACGATAATCGATGGGCCAGACTCAGGAATTGATGAGATGGAGCCTCTTGCAACTTCATAGCTAACGTTAAAAATCTCCAGTACCCGCTTCAGGAAGACTTTTCCGGAGTATTGATGCCTGTATTCTGGCTCATACAAGCGCTCAAGAATGTTCAGTCCAATAAACTTCTCAATTGCAGACTCTATCAAACCAAAGCGTGTATGCCTTGGTAAACGGAAAGGTGAGTTCAGCATGTAGTCCTCTATCCCTGAGTTTTTTCCAAGCGCAAATACACTCATCATCGCTATGCCTGTATTCGGTACTCAGCGCCATGTTCATCACATCAGTCGCTGAATATGCTGCCTTAACACCGAACATTGAAAGATGCCTTACAGTGTTATCTCCATGGCAACTACCACAGGGCTTTCTTTCTATAATGTCGAAGCCAACCTCAATGAACAACCAGAATATTTGGGAGAAATGACAAAAAGGTGAAAATGAAGTGATGTTTTTATGAAGGTGAGCGTTGAAGAACCACTGCTATCAAAAAGAAAACAGTGATGTTCTTCAACACTTTAAAATTTTTAACTATGAAGGAACTGCTTAATTTTGTTATCAGTATTTCTAAACTCCAGGATGCTCAGAATAATACCTGAAACCAGTAATCCACAGGCATTATAAAACAGCAGCCCTCCATCATCCCCAATGATATTCCCAAGTTCATCAAACTCGGGCATGGCAATGCCAAGGGGTGTGAATAAATGAAAGAATACAGCGCCTGTCATTACGCCTGTAGCAATAGCCGCCCCGTAAAGGCGCAGTGGAGTTAACAGTAATATTGAAGCCACCAGCTCTACAGCCCCAACCCCATAAGCACCATAATCGGCAAACCATTGAAACCCGGACCACGCGCCAAGAACACCAAATATATGCAGGGTTTCATAAGCATCGGTAAATTTAAAAAACAATGACTGAACGAATACCACGGCAATGTACAGGCTTAGCGCCCAAGTAAATCCCTTATAAACCATCTGTGCCTCCTGGCAAATATAAAAATCAGTTCATTTCAGGCCAGTGCTGATCTGCAGCTTTAATAAAGCCCGGAATATCCTTAAGCCATGTTTCCTGAACGCTGCTGTCGTAATTCAAGTACAGTTTGTTATCGACAATTTTCCAGTATTTAGGGTCTCCTGGTGCCCTTTGTTTTTTCGCAGCGACAGCCCACGCACAGTAACCACCATACTGTGGCATATACTTCTCAGGATTTTCTTTGAACAGGTTTAAATGCTTCTCAGAAGAGAAATACCATTCAACGTCCAGATACTCAAATTTATATTTGGCACTCCCTTTCACCGGCTTCTCCTGAGTGAAATAAGCCACTGTATCATAACCGCTGACCGCTTTACTGCTGAACCAACCGGTATAAATATGCTTGTCTGCAAAGGAGGGTGCGCTGACAACCAACAAAAACAGAGTAATGCTCTTGAGCAATTTATTCATGAGGTTCCGTCCTCTTGTTATTTCTATCCTATTCTGTCTCAGGATAACAGCTAACCAGCTTTTTCTCCCTTCGCCACGCCCCTATCAATTGTCGAAGTGGAGGGGAAGAAAAACCTCGACGACGATTAATAGCTCCCAGTTTAAAAAGCGTTCGATATTGAAAAAAAAGCGTTTTAAAAGCATCGGCCAGAGAGCCTCTGCAGTCCCATATATGAGCAGCTTCACTGCTGGCTCCATTAATTTCAAGTATATAGTAATCCTGTCCCTTCATTAGAGAATCAATATCCTTAAAACGGACATCAAACCGACCGTAGTAAAATTCCGGCAAGTCATTACACAGTCGATCAAAGGCTCTTGTAAGCTCAGGCGTTATGAACTTCCGCCCATCCCTAAAGATACAACCTCTACTGTGGCTACCAGTAAATGCCAGGCGAAACGGCTGCCCGTGAGGTAAGACATCCTGTAGTCGATCCCTGTGCCTCGGCAGATAGAGATGCTTTAGCTGACCAGCCCTAGGATCCATAGAAATCAGCTCTTCCAGAGTATTTTGTCCATTCCCGATTACATATGGCTGGTATTTCAGCGTGATGGAGATGATTTCGCCATTTTCGGTTCCAGGATAACGGATATAAAAAATACCAGCTTCCGCCTCGTAGGGAACCAGTTGCTGGAACAGAATATGGCCATCGGAAGGAAACTTCTCTATATATGCAACCAGCTCAGCTTTACTCCTGATCAACTGAACACCTGCACCACGGCAGCCAATATCAGGCTTAGCCACCAGTGGAAAGCTCAAGCCTGCATGTTTAAAGAGCCGCTGCGCACGGCTGGCACCCTGATCAGTATTTTCCCAATCATCCAGTAATACCCAGGGGGCAATCCTATCTTTGGCAGCGCCAGATGCTTTGGAGAAAACGCCTGACTTCGACTCCCCAACCATCCCACTTAAAGGAATTGAGGGATTGGCTATCAATGGCAATCCAAGGCCTTGAAAACGGATAGCGTTCCAAAGCCATTGAAAAGCCACAGGAATATAAAAAAGATAGCCCGGCCAAAACTCAAAAAATGAAATTGGTTTCTTTACTTGCTCAAGGTCCGGCATGCCGGGGTGAACTGGCTTATCCGGCGATGTTCTCTCAACAAATAATCGGGCAGATGCACTATTCTTTTCGTGAACGAAAGCTTCCATAACTTATTCTGACTACCTTCCCTGAGATGATTTAACCACAATATCAGACCTGACTTTTCTCAGCGTTATCTTTTCCTATTGATCGCTTTATACTTCGATGCAAAATCAAAATGGCGATGATCACTAAAAGAAGCAAAAGCCATTTTAGTGAAGAAAGCTCACTCCAAAACATAGAGCCAAACCAGTAAAGCCCCATAAAAATCACACCGGTCCACACCAAAGAGGCCAGAAAAACCCAACAGGAAAAAGAAACAAATGAATATTGAAAAAAGCCACAGGCAACATAAGAAGGTAATCTGAGGCCTGGCACCACGCGTACAACCAGAATAGTCCAAACAGCACGCCGTTTTAGCCATTCACCTGCGCTATTAATCTTCTCCTTTGGAATTCTTCTGTCTAACCATGACCAACGGCCTAAAAAACGTCCCACCCCATAAAGGCCAAGGTCTCCGGTAAAAATCCCGATAAACAGCGCCAGAAAAGCCAGTTCTGGCGAGAGAAAGCCATCAATACTGATCAATGCTGCCGAAATAATGGCAGCATCTTCAAGAAGATAGGTTGACAGTAAAATTAAGCCTGCCAATACCAGAGGGTTCTTTGTGACATCCAATATCAACTCTGCCATCAATCATCCAAATTACTTTGAAGCCTCTATATCCATCAACCATACTTTTTTCTTAGGGGAATTCCAAATCGAATATTCTCAATGACAAAACCGAAGGCAATCTGGTTTTGTAAAATACTGGTTCAACAGCATATCTATATAGCAGGACAAAAAAATACAGATTACAAAAGCCTGATGAATAATTAGGAAGTTACTTTCAGAAAAGCGAATTCAAACTAAATAGATAGTGAATCTTAACAAATGAACAAGAAACTATTGAACATCATTTTATTCATGGTGTTTAGCCTTGGTATTCAAGCAGAAATAGTCGAAGGTATTAAATCCACAAGACTCATTATTGGATTTTACTCTGACGCCTATCATGGACTGGGTGGTGCTGTTGAAGCGAATGAGTACATTAATAACTATTCAAAAAGTAATCACCCAATATCATTGGTCAGGCCATTAGGTAATAACTCAATCCTTGTCCATATCAATCAGTCTGCTGATTCACAGATAGAAAAGACTATTAACCAGCTGTTATTACTGGAAAAAGTTCGCTTTATCGAAATTGATGACACCATGAACCCATTACAAGATAGAAATATGGGCACCACACCCTTGAGGTAAAACCATGAATTCATTGCTGACAAGGACTGTTTTAACAGCAACGCTTCTAATACCGGCCTTTATTTCACAGGCTGAGGTGGATAATTACAGACTGCTTTTACAACGAACTGATCGCGTAATTGTTCACTTCAAAGAAAAACCTACAGAAGCCAGAGCATTAGCGTTTATTAAACAGGGTGTCACCCATGGTGGCTACGGGGTTGCTGCTGGGAAAAGCCAAGAAGTGCTTGAAATCGGAGCGACTCTGGATCTTGAAGAGGTGAAAATACTGGCAAAAGGGTTAGAGGATGATCCCCAGGTTGAGTTTGCCGAACCCGATCTTGTCATGCAAACCATGAGGGTTCCCAATGACCCTCTTTATAACGAGCAGTGGCACTACTTTGAAGTCAAAGCCGGTATCAATCTTCCAGCAGCCTGGGAGATATCCATAGGCCATGCTAACAATGTGATTGGGGTTGTGGATACCGGTATTACTGATCACAAAGAGATTAATGACAGGCTTGTACCAGGCTATGACTTTGTCTCAGATCCCTGGATGGCCAATGACGGTGATGGCTGGGATGAAAACCCTCAGGACCCGGGAGACTCTCTGCAACCAGGAGCCTGCGGAACCTCATTCGGCAACCCGATTCCCGCTAATGCTCAGAAGAGCAGCTGGCATGGCACTCATGTTGCCGGCACGATCGCAGCTAAAACCAATGATAATACGGGTGTTTCCGGGGTAACCTGGCTCTCCAGAGTGCAACCTCTAAGAGCTCTCGGGCGTTGTGGTGGCTATACATCCGACATAGTCTCAGCCATGCGATGGGCTGCAGGACTGAAAGTGTATGGGCTCCCGATAAACCCTAACCCAGTCAATGTGATTAATCTAAGTCTTGGCGGGACCGCACTCTGGTGCCCCCAAACCTACCAGGACGCCATTGATGAGATTGTTGATGCGGGTGTCACAATCGTGGTTGCAGCAGGTAATGAGCAACATAATGTCGCCTTGAGCACTCCAGCAAACTGTAAAAATGTCATTGTCGTCGGAGCCGTCAACCGCACGGGTAACCGAAGCTGGTACTCAAACTATGGCACTGGCATAGATATTATGGCACCTGGCGGTGAAACACACTTCCCTGGCAATGGCGTCTTATCTCTGTATAACTCCGGGCTTAAGTCACCAAAAAATGGATCTTACACTGAATTACAGGGCACCAGCATGGCAACGCCACATATTGCAGGACTTATCGACCTGAGCTATGCAGTAAACCCTTCTTTGACACCTGCTGAGCGTAGAAAATTATTAATGGAAACTGCCAGGCCATTCGCATCTGACAGTAATTGCACCACATTTCGGTGTGGCGCAGGCATTGCTGACGCAGGCTCTTTTCTGAGAGCAGTACAGAATGCCCAATAAAAACATTCACCACCTCCCTGAAATTCAGCTAGGTTTTTAATAAGGGATAACAAGATAAAGTTAATATTGCATGACTTATCAATTAAACGGGAAATAATGCAATATTTTAAGAGAAGAAAGAATGATTCAGCAGTGCTTCTTTTTTCTTATAGAAACCCAATGGAGTGGAGCTTTGAAACAACCACATAATTCACTGCTGCTAGCCGGTATTTTTTCATCTCTAATAATTCCTGTGAATCTTCAGGCAGACTCTGATTCGGATAAAATGGCTGACACCCTATTGGATCTCAGCCTCGAAGAGCTGATCTCATTGGACGTACCAGACGTTACGTCTGTATCCAAAAGAAAGCAGCGACTAATGGATTCCCCCGCAGCCGTTTTTGTTATCACCGATGAAGATATTCAGCGTTCAGGTGTCACTTCCATTCCTGAAGCACTAAGAATGGTACCGGGAATGCAGGTAGCCCGATTAAATGGTAACACCTGGTCAATCAGTACCCGCGGCTTTAACTATATTTTTGCAAACAAACTGCTGGTGCTGATTGATGGGCGCACGGTTTATTCTCCGCTATTTTCCGGCGTTAACTGGGATATTCAGGATACCATGCTGGAAGACATTGCCCGTATTGAGGTGATTCGTGGTCCTGGTGCAGCTCTTTGGGGTGCCAATGCCGTAAATGGTGTAATCAATATCATTACCAAGCATGCAGCTGATACACAGGGTGGTCTTTTATCAACTGGTTTTGGCTCAGAAGAAAAAGCCTTTGCCGCCTATCGTTACGGCGGTGAAATCGGGGATGATGGCTATTATCGAGCTTTCTTTAAAACATTCACTCGTGATGGGCTGGCTAACTCTGACGGCACAGATGCCAATGATGACTGGAAAATAAACCGAGCAGGCCTGAGGGCAGACTGGCAAACTGAAACAGGGGCTGAAGCTTCAGTACAGGGCGAAGTATATGATGGAACAACCAGACCTCCATTAAAAATATTTAGTTATTATGGTACAGAGGTTGAGGACACTATTGTTAACCTCAACAGAGCTCAGCAAGGTGGGCATTTAATTGGGAACTACAAACAGTATTACAGCGATGGCAGTAATTTTTCCCTTAGAGGTTACTATGACCGCTATGAAAACTATGACTACCGTGTGACAGAGAAACGCGATATTGGTGATCTGGAGTTCCAACACCATATATTGCCGTGGGACAATCACGACATTATCTGGGGATTGGGCTACCGGCTGACTAAGTATAATCTGAGTGACATGAATAATATAACCATGCCTCAGACCAGCCGAACCGATGAGTTATACAGCGCTTTCATTCAAGACCATATTACCTTATCCCCCACATGGAGCCTTGCATTAAGCTCCCGGTTTGAACACAACGATTTCACCGGCTATGAAATTCAACCCAATGCAAAAGTCACCTGGAAAGCAGCAGAGAACAGAACGTTTTGGGGCTCATTATCAAGAGCTGTAAAAACACCTTCAATTAGCGAAACAGAAGTGACAACCCGAGGCATAAATATTCTTACTGAGGATATGTTTGATCCATTATTGGATTTCGTTTCAAATCCTCCCTATTTAATGAGCATCTCAGGTAATAATAATTTAAACTCCGAATCTCTGACTGCGTTTGAGCTAGGTTATCGTGAACAGTTCAATAATCGTCTCCGCCTCGATGTCACCGCATTTCTCAATAAATATGACGATATTCTCGCGTATGTTGACAGGGGTGAGTGCTATGATGATACGACAGTAGAGAACATCATTGGCCTTGATGGGCAACCTACTAATGTGTGTGTTATTTCAGGTACAACCCAAGCTCCACCATTTGACGCTATTTTAGAATTTCCTACAACATTCACTAATGGACTAAGCGCAACTGCTTACGGTGTTGAAGTTGCGCTTGATTGGCAAGTCAATGACTGGTGGAAGCTGCACACTAATTTCAGTGCACTTCAAATTGATGCCAAGGCTTATCAAAACGAGATATATCTGAAAGAGAACGAAGCGTTAATTGAAGAATTGAGCGCTTCCAGCACAGCCAACATTAGATCAAGCATGAATCTACCTAATCAGTGGTATCTGGATTTCTGGGTACGCTATATGGATAACCTGAAGAATGCCAAAGTAGGTGCATATACTGCATTAGACTTCAGAGTTGCCAAAAAAATTGGGAAAGATCTGGAAGTTTCGTTGACAGGCAAGAATCTGTTCGACAAACAGCGGCTTGAGTTCAGTGAGATTTTCAGTGGTCTTGGTGCAACGGAGGTACAGGAATCCTGGTACCTTCAGTTGCGCTGGCAATATTAATCGGATGGGGGAGATGACTTCATGCCGATAATAATTAGAAGAACATACGCAATACTTGCTATAACTTTACTGGGTTGTTTGAGTTCAACTGCGTCAGATGCTAGCGAAGTTACTAAAGCGGATAAAGTGAAAGCAGCCATTGTCTATAAACTGACAAAGTTCATTACCTGGCCTGAAAAAAGACAGACCTTGGCGTTATGCATTATTGGTAGCGGAGCCATAAACAGTGAACTATTAAAAATCAATCACAAGTTCAGTATGGGCCGACGTATTTCAGTAACTCACAAAACACCGACCGCCCCTTTAGAAAAGTTATGCGACATGGTTTACATCCATAATACAAAAATGGATCGCATATCAGAAGTTATAAATAAATTACAGAACAAGCCGGTAGTGACAATTAGTGACAGCGAAAACTTTGTCTATCAGGGGGGGGTCATAGGACTATTTCGTACAGGCAGTCGTATTCGTTTTGCCATTAGCCACAGCGCAACCAGAAATGCTGGAATTTCAATTAGTTCCCAGCTCATGGGACTGGCCAAGACTGTTAAATAACAACGATGATCACCTTTAAAAACCTTCCGATCAAAAAGAAGCTACGATACGCCATGCTGCTGACGGCGTATTCTGTCCTGTTGGTAACCTTAAGCGTACAAACCGTCAGCGAATACATTCATTCCCGGACTCTTCTGGTCAGTAAGCTGGAAACGTTAGTCGAGGTTATTGGAGCCAATGCCCAGGCTGCATTAATGTTCGAAGACACTGTTTCCGCAGAGCAATTACTTAACGGTTTTTCAAACACGGATGAAATTGAGGCTGCTTATCTATTGAGTGCTTCAGGAGAACGGGTTGCTGCTTATCATCGAGATAAAAAACAACCCTGGGCTTTTACTCTAGAGGAGTTAAATCAGCCAGTTACATTATTCAGTAAGGCAAAATTGCACCTCTACCGCCCTATAAATATGGATGGTCAATTTATTGGGGCAATCTATGTCCAATCGAACCTGAGTGAACTCTATCTTCATCTCACTCATATTCTATTTCTGGTTCTTATTGCTGCGCTGATTTCTGTTGTGCTTGCAGCGATGCTGAGCTCACGCCTGCAAAGACTCCTTGCTCGCCCCATCACTGAGCTGGCTGATACCATCAGCGAAATTACTGAATATCAGCAATACGATCGCCATGTTCAGAAATTTGATAATGATGAAATTGGACAGCTCTATGACTGTTTCAACGATATGTTAATGCAGATCAAAGAGCGGGATGATCGACTCCAGCAGAACAGGGGAACTCTGGAAGCAACCGTTGCAAATCGTACTCGTGAATTGAAAATGGCCAACCGGGATTTAAAAGAAAACCTTACCCAGCTCAATGAGGCCAAAGAAGCCGCTCTGGATGCAGCCAAAGCTAAAAGTTCATTTCTGGCTAATATGAGCCATGAAATCCGTACGCCAATGAATGGTGTACTTGGCATGCTTGATTTGATGAAAGATACCCCTCTTACCAAAACGCAAAGTGATTTTCTTCATACAGCATACGCTTCGGCAGATTCACTGCTGCAGATCATCAACGACATTCTGGACTTTTCAAAAATTGAAGCTGGCAAGATGACAATTGAGAAGGTTGATGTTTCTGTCAGGGATATTGTTGAAGATGTCTGTACATTACTGGCAGGCTCAGCCAGAGAAAAGGAGTTGGAGCTTAGCTGCTACACCGATGTAGACTTACCCAAGGCACTAAAAGGTGATTCTGTAAGATTGAGACAGGTACTGACTAACCTGATTGGTAATGCGGTTAAGTTCACCGCCGAAGGGGAGGTCAGCGTGAAGGTTAACCTCATTGAACGATCACAGACTTCTGCACAAGTTGAGTTCTCTGTAGAAGATACCGGTATAGGTATTGCCGAAGACATTCTTCCTACACTGTTCAATGAGTTCACTCAGGCTGATGGCAGTACTACCCGGAAATTCGGCGGCACCGGGCTTGGTCTTACCATCTCCAGGCAGCTGGTTGAGTTAATGGGAGGAAATATTACTGTCGTTAGCGCTGAAGGACTCGGTTCGACCTTCACGTTCATCCTTGAAATGGAAATATCTCAGAACAAACACATACAAAGATCTCAGGTATTCCATGTGCTTGACGGGATAAAGGCACTGGTTGTTGATGATAACAAAACCAATCGGGAAATCCTTCGTCACTATCTAACAGCCTGGGGTATAGACCACAGTGAAGCATCAACGGTCAAAGATGCTCTTCAGCAGCTGAGAAAAGCTTACAGTAATAACCAGCCCTTTGAGCTTGTCTTTCTGGATATGGATATGCCAGAAATGGATGGTCTGGAGCTGTCTAAAATGATAGAACAAGACCTCGACTTAAAATCCACTCGTAGGATAATGCTTAGCTCAACTGGTTTTATTTCCCAAGAGCAACAGGAAGAAGCTGGCATTTCCGCATGCCTGAGCAAACCATTCAGGCAATCCAGGCTACTGGACACAACAATGCAGGTTATGCACTACCATCATACAAACCAACAACAGGATGGGATGGCAAACCAACTGGAGCCGGAAGCAACCGCTTTCTCAGAAAGCATTCAAATATTACTGGTAGAAGACAATATAGTGAATCAGAAAGTTGCGATCAGCATGCTGAAAAAAATTGGTTTAAACCATATCGATTTAGCAGAAGATGGGCGAGAAGCCGTCGACATGAGCAGTAATCAAACTTATGACCTGATTCTTATGGACTGCCAGATGCCAGAAATGAGTGGCTATGAAGCTACAGGTCTTATTCGACAGCGGGAAAGGGAACAGCAGTTACCCAAAATACCTATTATTGCCATGACAGCCAATGCAATGGCTGAGGATCGGGAGAAATGCCTTGCTGCTGGGATGGATGATTATCTAAGCAAACCGGTCAAGATTGATAACCTGAGAAAGAGGCTTGAACACTGGCTGATACATGACGCCCCACCACAGGACACTGCCGATATGGGTACCAGCACAGTAAAAGAGAGCGAGAAAAAGGCCAACCAATCAGAATACCCATTAATCGATCAATCAACCTTTGACTCTCTCAAAGAACTGATGGAAGAAGAATTCCCTGTGCTGATTGATAGTTATGTCGAAGATGCGCCTAAATTGATGGCCGATATTCAGTCATCCTCTAAAGATGCTGACCGTGAGGTTCTTGTCAGGGCGGCTCATACTCTAAAATCAAGCAGCAACAACCTTGGCGCCACGCAACTGGCAATGATCGCCGCTGATATAGAGCGGGAAGGTCAGGCTAATAAATTGAGTGAGGCATCAGCACTGATTCCTTCTCTGGAGTCAGCGCTTGATGAAACTATAAAGATGCTGAGAGCTCCTGATAGTTGAAATCTGGAAGACAACTGTCAGCAATATACACAAAGCTACTATCGTAGATGTTTATAAAAAGAATCAACCCACACATCAATCACCGGCTTAAGCTCATTCGCTGAACTTTCTCTAAAGTCCCCCATATCAACAGGACCATATTGAACACCACCGACCAGTGCAACAACCTGTTCTCCCGTCAGGCTATCTACCAGCTCTCCCTCTTCAATAATATTAAGAAGCTTATCCCTGACCCCTGCAAGTTCTCCGACACCGTTAATGACCAGTCCCCATGGCAAAAACTGATAAAATTCCAGTGCCTTCATACCCAGCTCACCGCCAGTAATCGCTACTCTCAAACGCAGAGTATCCGGCCCCGGCTGGTCAGTGATCATATATTTCAGCTTGAGGCGCTCTGTCAGCCTTTCAGTGAAGTAAGCTTGTAACTGGTGATAACGCTCTGGTTGAACCTGCCAGTTCTTCCGGACTTCATCATTGATATGCACAATCACTGGATCAATGATCACGCTTTCATAGCGACGCATTTTCCAGCGTCTGGCGTGATAACCCAAAAATTGTGACTTCTCTTGGGCCTCTAGTGGTTTTAATCTTGAGTAATCCGAAAGAAAGCCACTGTGTTGTTCTGAAACTTTTGGCCCGCTGGCACAACCTGCCAGTAACATCACCATAAGGATCATTGGCAAGCCCAACCATGCTCTCATCTATCCCCCTGAGATCCACTTCTGTTCTAGTTCGGAACAGGAAAACATACACCAGTGCCTAACAGCAATACGTCTTTCTGACTACAGCTGGTTACGGTCAAACCATTTCACTCCACCAATCCAGGTTTGTGCAACCTGAATGTTCCGCAATTTCCCTGACGCGGCAAGAGGGTTTTCTTCGAGAATGGCAAAATCCGCAAACTTTCCAGGTTCAATTGAGCCTCGGTTACCCTCCTGAAAAACCTGCCAGGCAGCATCAATAGTCAGCGCCCTTAACGCTGACTCAATACTTATTTTCTGGCTCACTCCCAGCTCTTTCCCACTGGACGTTTTACGTTCAACCGCATTTTCTACAAGAAGCATCGGGTCGATGGGAACCACCGGAGTGTCGTTATGCATCGTAAATCGAACGTCGAGTTCTTCGGCGGACCGCATGGGGCTGATATGTTCAGCACGCTTTGCCCCCATAAAAATATTGAAGTGCCGATCTCCCCAATAATAAATATGGGAAGGGAAGAAACTGGGCGTAAGGCCAAGGGCCCCTGATTTTTTCAACTGTCCATCAGTCATCATTTGGGCATGAACAAGAATATGCCGTGGGTCGCTTCGGAAGGATTGCTGCTGAGCTTCTGCAACACTTTCAATCACCAGATCAATGGCAGCATCACCATTCGCATGTATTGCCAGCTGCCGGCCACTGGCATGCCAGCGAGTAACAATATCCTGCAGCTTTTCCCGAGTCATCGTTGGATACCCTCGATAATCGGTATCTCGATCAGGTTCCTGCTGATGATAAGGCTCTTTTAAAAATCCCGTGTATCCCTGAATTGAACCATCGGATACCAGCTTTAACGCACCAACGGTCAGTTTCTCGCTGTCTGTTGTTTCTACGGTTCCATCCAGAATACCGTCAGCCATCGAAATATCGGGCCATATAACTAATCGCTGGGGAAAGAAACCAAACCTGGCCGCAAACGCCAAAGGCTTCCATTTATCAATATTGGTAAGGCCACTCTGAACCGTCGTTACCCCTTTTTCCAGATATTCCTGCTGGCTCTTCTTGAGCATCTCAGCAATTCTTGGCAAAGACAGATTTAATGCTTTAGCAACGACAGGATCCTGTGCTTTTTCCTTCAGTAACCCGGTAATGTTTCCCTTACTGTCTCTTACAATCTCTCCACCTGTTGGGTCCTTGCTGTCATGAGTTATTCCCATGATTTCCAGACCCAGTGTATTGATCATGACCATATGCCCGGAAATATGAAGTACTGCGACAGGGTGCTCTGTTGATACTTGATCAAGGTCTTCTTTGCTAAGGAAGCGCTTCTCCAGAATCATGGTATCGTCGAAGCCAAAACCGATGATCCACTCTCCTTCAGGGGTTGCATCACCCATTACCTTCAATTCGCTTAGTGCATCCTTGATAGACAACGTGCTTCCAATAGGGGGGCTGTTCAAATCAGCTGCAACAGCACTCAAGCCGCTACCAGGAAAATGACCATGGGCTTCGATAAAGCCGGGCAGCAGTGTTTTTCCTGCCAGGTCAATATGCTCTGCCTCTGGTGAAGCCTGGCTTAGGACAGCCTCTTCTGAGCCAACGGCAATAATAATACCCTGTTCAACCAGCACCGCTTCTGCAGTGGGATTCTCCTGATCCATTGTCAGTACCATTGAGTTCAGAAATACCTGTTGGTCAGGAGGAGAGGGGTTAAGCTGATACCAGATAAAGTAGAGGCCTGCGGTCACTAAAAAGAACAGAACCAGAAAAGCCTGTAAGACTCGGCGTAGGACAAACATATAAGCCCCTTTTTTTCTTATTATTTATGCAGTTGTCGTATCACAGGATGCGAGCTGGCCACAGTGTGCAGGGGATTAAAACGCAAAGCAATAATTTTACACTATCGTACGCTTTAGCCGTTTATGAGATCACGGGATCTGACAGAACACATTAGCCTGAACCATATTGACCTACAATGCAGCGATTACTGTAAAAAATTGAAGGTAGCTTTATGGATATACTTTTATTTTTGCTGGTACAAATAGCCATTCTAGCGATTTATGGATTTATTATTTTTATCTCTGCCCGTCTTCTTCCGGGAGTGGAGATTGAAAATTATACGATAGCCTTTATTGTTGCCCTGGTGCTGACCTGCCTAAACCTTCTAGTTAAACCCATTCTGATGATATTAGCGTTACCTATCACGATTCTTACTCTCGGATTATTTACCTGGGTTATCAATGCTCTGATCCTGGTCTTCTCCAGCAAGCTGGTTGACGGCTTTGAGATCAAGAATTTTGGCTGGGCAATGTTGATGAGCCTGATCATGGGCATCTTCAAAATGTTTGCTGTAATCTCATTTCCTTTCATGTGATTTTTTTACCACATACAGCAAAAACCCCGACAGATTGCTCTATCGGGGTTCTCTAATTAGTGCCTGGCGATGACCTACTCTCACATGGGGAAGCCCCACACTACCATCGGCGATCGGTCATTTCACTGCTGAGTTCGGGATGGGATCAGGTGGTTCTAACCTTCTATGGTCGCCAGGCTTAACTGGTTGAACTCAAAGCCTATCGGCTCTCAGTTCCGGAATCCTGTCTTAAGCTGCTTCTTGCTTCACACTCTTGCGTATGGCTGTGTATCTCTACACTCTAAATCGCTTTGGCGTTATATGGTCAAGCCGCACGAGTCATTAGTATTGGTTAGCTCAATGCCTCACAGCACTTACACACCCAACCTATCAACGTCATAGTCTTTAACGGCTCTTCAGGGGCATCTGGTGCCCAGGGAAGTCTCATCTTGAAGGGGGCTTCCCGCTTAGATGCTTTCAGCGGTTATCCCGTCCGAACATAGCTACCGGGCAATGCGTCTGGCGACACAACCCGAACACCAGTGGTCCGTCCACTCCGGTCCTCTCGTACTAGGAGCAGCTCTTCTCAAACTTCCAACGTCCACGGCAGATAGGGACCGAACTGTCTCACGACGTTCTAAACCCAGCTCGCGTACCACTTTAAATGGCGAACAGCCATACCCTTGGGACCGGCTTCAGCCCCAGGATGTGATGAGCCGACATCGAGGTGCCAAACACCGCCGTCGATGTGAACTCTTGGGCGGTATCAGCCTGTTATCCCCGGAGTACCTTTTATCCGTTGAGCGATGGCCCTTCCATTCAGAACCACCGGATCACTATGACCTACTTTCGTACCTGCTCGAGATGTACCTCTCGCAGTCAAGCTGGCTTGTGCCATTACACTAACCGTACGATGTCCGACCGTACTTAGCCAACCTTCGTGCTCCTCCGTTACTCTTTGGGAGGAGACCGCCCCAGTCAAACTACCCACCACACAATGTCCCCGATCCCGTTTCAGGACCTGGGTTAGAACCTCAATATTGCCAGGGTGGTATTTCAAGGATGGCTCCACGCAAACTGGCGTTCACGCTTCAAAGCCTCCCACCTATCCTACACAAGCAACATCAAGATCCACTGTGAAGCTGTAGTAAAGGTTCACGGGGTCTTTCCGTCTAGCCGCGGATACGCTGCATCTTAACAGCGATTTCAATTTCACTGAGTCTCGGGTGGAGACAGCGTGGCCATCGTTACGCCATTCGTGCAGGTCGGAACTTACCCGACAAGGAATTTCGCTACCTTAGGACCGTTATAGTTACGGCCGCCGTTTACCGGGGCTTCGATCAAGAGCTTCTCCGAAGATAACCCCATCAATTAACCTTCCGGCACCGGGCAGGCGTCACACCGTATACGTCCACTTTCGTGTTTGCACAGTGCTGTGTTTTTAATAAACAGTCGCAGCCACCTGGTATCTTCGACCAGCCTCAGCTTACGGAGCAAGTCCGATCACCAAAGCCGGCGCACCTTCTCCCGAAGTTACGGTGCCATTTTGCCTAGTTCCTTCACCCGAGTTCTCTCAAGCGCCTTGGTATTCTCTACCTGACCACCTGTGTCGGTTTGGGGTACGGTCCCTTCTGACCTGAAGCTTAGAAGTTTTTCCTGGAAGCATGGCATCAATCACTTCAGTTCCTTAGAACC
>NZ_JOJP01000001.1:376763-529263 GCF_000710775.1 Endozoicomonas elysicola | reverse complement strand
GCTACCGTTGTGCTTATGGGGATAATTCAGGTTCTTGCCGGCATATTCAAACTTGGCAAATTCATTCGTATGGTTCCCCATCCGGTTATGCTTGGGTTTGTGAACGGCCTGGCGATCGTTATTTTCCTGGCACAGCTCGGCCAGTTTGGAACCAGTGGTGAATCCGGCTGGTTAACCGGAACATTTCTTGAGAACAGTGTCATTGATGTTGCCTGGATGGAAGGTGGTGAGCTTTACCTGATGCTAGGCCTGGTTGCATTAACCATGGCGATTATTCACTTCCTGCCTAAATTGACCTCAGCCATTCCATCATCACTGGCCGCTATTATTGTTATTACGGCTCTGGTGCTTGGCTTTAATCTGGACACTAAAACAGTAGGTGAAGTTGCCGGCATCGCCGGTGGGTTGCCAACATTCAGTATCCCTTCTGTACCTTTTACGTTTGAAACACTGGCTATTATTTTCCCATATTCCCTTATTCTTGCCGCCATCGGCATCATCGAATCCCTCCTTACCCTTCGAATGGTTGATGAAATTACCGAAACACACGGTAGCAGTAACCGCGAATGCGTTGGCCAGGGTGTTGCCAACGTTGTGACCGGATTCTTTGGAGGTATGGGTGGTTGTGCAATGATTGGCCAGAGCATGATTAATGTAAACTCTGGTGGCCGTGGTCGTTTATCCGGTATATCTGCTGCGCTTTTCCTGCTTTCCTTTATTCTATTCGCATCGTCATTGATTGAGATGATCCCTGTCGCAGCACTGGTTGGTGTCATGTTCATCGTTGTCATCGGAACCTTTGAGTGGAGTAGCTTCCGAATCATGAACAAAGTGCCTAAGGGCGATGCTTTTGTACTGGTTCTGGTTTCCGTAGTCACCGTTCTGACCGACCTGGCTGTGGCTGTTATTGTCGGCGTTATTGTTTCAGCACTGATTTTTGCCTGGAAGCATGCAAAGCATATTCAGATCGAAAAGCAGGAAGACCAGGACGGCTCCACTATTTATAAGGTCCATGGCCCACTGTTCTTTGGTTCTACCACACACTTCCTGGAGCAATTTTCGCCAAAAGACGACAACAAAGATGTCATTATCGACTTCCAGAACTCAAGGGTTTGTGATCACTCCGGGCTGGAAGCTATTGATACCCTGGCTGAACGCTATATGAATAGCGGGAAAGCACTGCACCTACGTCATCTCAGCAATGACTGCAGGAAGCTGCTGACAAAGGCGGGCAATCTCGTGGAAGTGAATGTCATCGAAGATCCTAAGTACTTCGTTGCTACCAATGCCTGATTACGATCAATCATGACTTCAAGCCCGGACCTAGCTCCGGGCTTTTTGTAATAGGGTTACCTTTGACCCCATACACTATCTGACCAGACATTAATTGCGAACTATAGTACCAACTGATAAATTAATCCTTTGTGCCAATAATAAGAATATAGAGAGGCGACATAACTATGAAAACCATCGAGCAATGGTTCAGTGAATATGGTGAAAGTCACCAAAATAAAACCAACAAACTGATCCACTGGATCTGTGTACCCTCTATTCTTTTCAGCATTGTCGGTATTGTATGGGCATTCAGCCCTGTTGCCGCCTGGGCACTTATGGCCATCACCATGCTGTTCTATTTCAAGCTATCATTTAAGCTGTCTCTGGCAATGATTGTTGTATTTGCTGTATCGGCTGCACTCTCTCAAGCGCTTGGAGCTTATGTCTTACAAGCCAGCATTGCGATTTTTATCGTCGCCTGGATCTTTCAGTTTATTGGTCACAAGGTAGAAGGGAAAAAGCCGTCTTTCTTTGAGGATCTTCAGTTTCTATTGATTGGACCCTTGTGGTGTCTGGGGTTTCTGTTTCGCAAACTTAAGATTAGCTATTAACACACTCCCCACTTTGCCTGATACTGCAATGTATCAGGCCATATATCCCTCATCAGCTACTTTTCCTTCCAGTACAAACACGGCAGATCACTGCTATAAAAGAGTGTTCAGTTCCCTGAATGCAAGACATCGCATGTCTATATTATCGCTGGACAAAAGCAGTCTTTGGTCAGTAGTAAAAGCAACAAGCAATCAAGCGATTGCTGCTGGATCAGTCAACAAAGAAGATGGCGAAATTCATCTTCACAAAGACCATCAGCTCCCATTCTATTTCAAGGTTGTTACTGGTCTGGCTAACAAGCCCCACTGTGAAAATCTTGATCTGGCTGTCTATAAAACGATCGACCCTTTTATACAAGCCAATGCAGATATTCTGGTTGGCTACCTTGGCACACATCATCAGATTCTCTTATCCCGGTTCAATGTAGTTGAGTACCACTTGGTCATTGCAACTCGGGAATTTGAACAGCAGGGGCAACCATTGTCCCAAGCAGATCTGGCTGCCATGTGGTTACTATTGAGTCAGCAGAGAGGTCTGGCTATTTATAATGGCGGAGTTAATGCCGGTTGCAGCCAACAGCACAAGCATATGCAGTTCATCCCAACGACCGACTTCAAACATATCCTTATTGATGGCTTGATCAATCAGCAGAAAAGCTATTTAACCCCACTGCACATTAAACAATTACCATTCCAGCATCTGATTGTTCAGCTTACAGGGCAGGAATCAATTGAAAAAATAGAGAATATTTATCATTCGATGCTGAATAAGCTGGAACTATATGGAAAAAACTCTCAGGATGTATCTCATAACACACTGTTGAGCAATCAATGGTTACTCATCGTACCAAGGTCAGCAGCCATATTTTCAGATGTTCATATTAACGCTTTCGCGATAGCTGGACTCTTTTTTCTGAAAAATACAGAAGTCATGGAAAACATGATTTCTGCAGGTCCAATCAATATATTGCGCTCTATAACAAAGCCCACTTAAAAAGGGGAGCATCAAACATTCGCGTACTCTTCCCCCTTACCGAGCCAGCGATTAACCAACGGCTCGACACCTTCTGGCGACTGGCGAATTAACTCCTGCGCCGCGGTACGTACAGCCATCAGCAAATCACGATCTCTTTCCAGATCGGCAACCCGAAACTGTGCCAGGCCTGTTTGCCGGGTACCTAAAACTTCACCGGGACCTCTAAGCTCCAGGTCTTTCTCAGCAATCACAAATCCATCGTTTGAGTCTCTCATTACCTGCAGTCGCTCCCGGCTTTGCTGAGATAACGGTGCGTGATACATCAAAAGACAGTGGCTTTCTATATTACCTCGACCAACCCGCCCACGAAGCTGATGTAACTGGGCAAGCCCTAGTCTTTCCGGGTTTTCAATAATCATCAGACTGGAATTGGGCACATCAACACCTACTTCAATCACGGTGGTCGCCACCAGAAGATGAAGATGGCCTTCCTTAAAGGCCTTCATCGCTTCCGCTTTTTCGCTGGCTTTCATCCGGCCATGGACCAGACCTATAGACAACTCTGGCAGTGTTTCTCTCAACTGCTCTGCAGTCACTTCTGCTGCCTGACACTGCAATGCCTCAGACTCTTCAATCAGAGTACATACCCAATAAGCCTGGCGCCCCTCAAGACAAGCCATTTTCAGACGTTTAATAACTTCTTCACGACGATCATCACCAATCACCACCGTATTGATTGGTGTACGCCCGGGAGGTAGCTCATCAATCACAGAAACATCAAGGTCTGAATAGGCACTCATGGCCAATGTTCTGGGAATGGGCGTTGCTGTCATAATCAGCTGATCGGGTAAACCACCATTTTGCTCACCTTTTTTCCTCAGTGCCATTCGTTGATGAACGCCAAACCGATGCTGTTCATCAATAACCGCCATACCCAGCTTATGGAAAATGACATCATCCTGAAAAAGAGCATGCGTTCCAACTACCACCATCGCTTCACCAGACGCTATTTTTTCAAGCACTTCCTGTCGTTTTTTTCCCTTGGTTTTACCTGAAAGAAATACCATTGGGATACCCAGCGGCTTAAGCCAGCTTGAGAAGTTCAACTGATGTTGCTCCGCCAGAATTTCAGTTGGCGCCATAACGGCGGCCTGATAACCATTCTCTACTGCCTGCAGTGCAGCCAGAGCAGCGACCACTGTCTTTCCTGAACCAACATCACCCTGCACAAGACGAAGCATTGGTAGACTAGTAGCCATATCCTTACTGACATCTGCCGCAACACGCTGCTGAGCAGAGGTCAGGGAAAAAGGAAGCTGTTCAAGCATTTTTCGCGTTAGTTGATTTGCGGGTGGCATGGTAAAACCACCGATCGACTGTACCCGTTTCCTGAGCTGCTGAAGACTGAGGTTATGGGCAAGCAGCTCTTCAAAAGCCAAACGTTGCTGAGCAGGATGTCGGCCTTCACTGAGCAGTACTATTGATTCTTCCGGCGGGGGCTTATGCAATAATCGCACGGCTTCCACCAAAGAGTTGAGCCGATATTTCTGCCGAAATTCAGCAGGTAGCAGTTCCTGAAGAGAGCTCTCATCAGCGAGAAATTTCAGTGCTTGTTCACACAGGCTGCGAATTCGTTGTTGTGTCAGACCTTCTGTCGCTGGATAAACAGGTGTTAATGTTTCTTCTATTTCAGCAGGGGCATCTATTTTGATCACCCGATATTCAGGGTGATAAATCTCCAGTCCGGTAGCACCACGGCGAGGCTCGCCAAAACACCGCACTTCAACACCTGGCTTTAATGTGTTTTTCTGAGCGGCGGTAAAATGAAAAAAGCGTAAACTGATCGACCCAGACCCATCACCAATTCGACATAACAGACTGCGACGCTTTCCCATCACGATATCGGATGCCAGAACTTTCCCCTGAATCACAACATCCGTATTGGGTTGTAAAGCACCCATTGGTGTTACTCTGGTTCGATCCTGATAGCGCAGCGGTAAATGAAAAAGCAGATCCTGAATATTGTGAATGCCTATTCTGCCCAATTTGTCAGCAAGGGCATCACCAACGCCTTTTAACGTTGTAACCGAAATATTATTCAATGACCTGTTCATATTCACCGCTACGAATCTCTGATCTGCCTATGGGGTAACAGAACACTGCCTCAGCGCATCGGAAAGCACATCAATCGCTTTTGGTCTAGGAAAGCTGGCCCGCCAGGCTAACGCCACTGTCCGGCTGGGAGAGGGGTAACGGAAAGGCCGGGTACTGAGAATATTAGGAGCATAATGATGATCCACCACCGCTGATTGCGGAAGTACACTGATTCCCATCCCCGAAGCCACCATATGCCGAATGGTCTCCAGCGAGGTTGCCTCAATACCACTGCCATCACTCCCCGCCTCTTTTTTATTCGCCAACATCGGGCAGGCTTCCAGCACCTGATCTCGAAAACAATGACCTTCTCCCAGCAGAAGCAGCTCTTCTTTCACTAAATCAGAAGGGTCAATGTCTTTCTGTTTCTCCCAAGGATGACCTCCAGGCAATAACACTCTGAACGGTTCATCATAAAGCGGCTTGGTTAGAACATCCGGTTCATTAAACGGCAAAGCAATAATAATGGCGTCCAATTCACCCAGACGCAGCTTCCTGCGAAGAACGGCCGTAAAGTTCTCCTCAATATAGAGCGGCATATTGGGAGCAGTCTGTGCCAGTTGCGGGATCAAATGGGGAAAGAGATAGGGGCCAATAGTGTAGATAGCACCGACTCTCAAAGGTGAGCTGAGCTGATCCTGACCCGTTTTTGCAAGTTGCTTGATTGCTGATGCCTCTTCAAGCACTTTCTGCGCCTGACTAACAATCAGTTCGCCCACCGGAGTCACTCGAACCGCATTGCGCGTTCGCTCAAATAGGGCAACCCCCAGCTCATCTTCTAGTTTTTTGACCCCAACACTCAAGGTTGGCTGGCTGACAAAGCACTTACTGGCAGCTCTGCCAAAATGCTGCTCTTGAGCAAGGGTGACAATGTAGCGAAGTTCTGTCAGTGTCATAGTAATTTCAACTGCCGTGATAAACAGGCCTGAAAGACTGGCAAGGATGTTCGTACCATCTATAATACTGTAAATTTATACAGTTATATAAATGAAAATGCCATTACGTTTTTTTTGAAGATTATATCAAGCAATAGAATATAGCTATGAATAAGCTCAACATATTAATTGCCGGCTGTGGAGATGTTGGTTGTGAACTCGCTCGACAGCTTTTAGCCATGAAATGCTTTAATGTCTGGGGCCTGCGCAGAGACATTTCAAAGCTGCCATCCGGTATATATCCCATTCAGGGCAATCTGTTTCAAAAAGACGATCTTGCCCAGTGGCCAGAGCACTTAGATTATGTTGTCTACTCTGCCGCATCGGATGGAAACTCCGAAGAGCAATACCGACGAGCTTATATTAGTGGCCTCCAGAATATTCTGAGCCGGCTTAAGAAAGATAAGTACAACCCCAGGCGAGTTCTCTTTACTTCCAGCACCAGCACCTTTCATCAAAATGACGGAGAGTGGGTAACTGAAACATCTGAAACCTGCCCCGTGAAATTCAATGGTAAGGTGATGCTGGAAGCGGAAGCATTGTTACGAATCTCTCCCTTCCCAGCAACTGCTATTCGTTTTGGTGGTATCTACGGACCTGGTCGAAACCGTTTGATCAATCGGGCTTTAAAAGGTGAGGGCTGTCCAGAAGAGCCCACAATATACAGCAACAGGATTCACCAGAAGGACTGCGCAGGTATTATTGCTCACCTTATTCGCAGAGACATGGATAACCTGCCAGTCGATAACTTATATCTGGGAACTGATAGCAACCCGGCGACAACCCATGATGTGTTGCAATGGTTAGGCAAGCAGCTTGGAGTATCACTGGATAATGTTAATTATCCATCACCGCCTAGAGGAAACAAAAGATGCTCAAACCAGAGGATTGTTGAAACTGGCTATAAGTTTTACTTCCCTGACTTCAAAACCGGTTATTCCAGCATTCTTAATGACAGACAGTAACTTCCAATTCCAGTTCTGTTGACATAACAGTTACCAACAGAACTGGGTTATCCACAATGAAAAAACCCTGAAATTTCTTTACCCAAGGCTTATTAACGACTTACCAAGATATAATTCACAGAGTTATCCACAGGATATTTGATAATTGGTCATTATTTTTGAACTATCAACTTAAAAATCTTTCTATACGGTTATTGAGCTCAATTTTTTAATCACTGAAAGAGCGTTATCTTGTGAGTACAGTCTTATCAACGTCTGTAACGTCAATAAACACCTTGGTACAAGGCCACAGTTTAGAAAACAGCAGGAACTGTACACCTGAACACTCAGGAAGGTTCGTCAATGAAGTATCCAGAGGACACTGTGAAATAGCAGGGACTACAGCCGCTAAAGGATATGCACAGAGCGAGTTAAATCAAAGCCACTCTGACATTATAGATATGCAATGGCAGAGCCATTGCCAATTCTATTCCGAGTGTTCACACTGTCTAAGGCTCCAAACCAAACCCAGTATCGACAGAGCTACTCTACCGGTTGTGATTATTAACACATCGGAAAGTTGCAAAAGAATCAAACCAAAAAGAAATGTGCGTCGCAGGATATTCGTAGAGCCCCTGACTGAAGATAATCAGGAGCTCATCGCTGAAGAAGCTTATTTCAGTTCCAGAACAGCCTCAACTTCTACCGGAACACCTTTTGGCAACTCTTTGACACCAACAGCTGCACGGGCAGGATAAGGCTGCTTAAAGAATTCAGCCATAACCTCATTAACTTCAGTAAAATTCGCCATATCGGTAAGGAAAATCGTGACTTTGGCAGCATCATCAAGAGTACCTCCAGCTGCCATGGCAATGGCTTGAAGGTTTTCAAAACAGAGGCGGGTTTTCTCTTTAAAGCTTCCCTCCAGTAATTCCATGGTTTCTGCAACCAATGGAATCTGCCCTGAGATGTATACAGTAGTTCCTGCTTTTACTGCTTGCGAATAGGTGCCAATGGCCTGAGGCGCCTTATCAGTATTAATCGTTTGTCGGTTACTCATCGATCTGCTCTCTTAAATTTGGGAATCAGAAGCCCTGGGGAATGCCCTCAGCCCCCATGAAAAAACAGAAAAAGAAGACACCCGATACTAGGGTGTAAACATTATTTTTCAAGGATTAAGAGCAATATTTACCGGACAGTGACTACTATTTTTTAGCTGCGATGAGTTTGAAGTATTTCTTGAAGACTTTGGTTAAAAAACCTTATGAGTCACGACGTCGTCGAATAATGGAGTGAACTCCCTTGATTACTCGTAGTCGTTTAATAATTTTTGCCAGATGCACCCTATCACGAACACTCAGCAGGAGCTGTACAATACTGCATCGAGAGTCCTGCTCTAACATACTGATCTTCTCAATATTCCCTTCAACTGCAGTAATCGCTGTGGCCAGAGAAGCAATCATGCCGCGATGATGTTCCAGCTCAACACTGAGTTCCACAGTAAATTCACCAGACACTTCTTTATCCCATTCGACTTCCAGAACCTTCTCAGGATTATGTCGAATCTCAGAAACGTTTGGACAGGAGTCCGTGTGGATAACAATACCCCGACCAGAGCTGACATGACCAACAACAGGGTCGCCCGGAATGGGATAGCAGCATTTTCCAAAGCTGATAACCATGCCTTCCGAGCCACGGATAGAGAGTGGCTTTTCACTGTTGGAAAGGTCAAGCTGACTTTTATTCTCTGGAAGACTGCCTGGTTCAATCAGAATTTTGGCGACGATATAGGCCATACGATTACCGAGACCAATATCTTCCAGAAGCTCATCAAGGTCATCCAGGCTAAACACGGATAACTGCTTGCGAATGACCGGTTCACTGATTTGCTCCAGGCTGCTGTCAAAACTGACCAGCGCTTTGTTCAACAAACGTCGGCCTAAAGCGATAGACTCATTTCTGCGCTGATTTTTGAGGAAGTGGCGAATATTAGATCGAGCCTTACCCGTCACAACGAAATTCAGCCAGGCGGCATTCGGTCTTGCTCCAGGAGCTGTGACAACCTCAACCGTTTGACCACTCTGCAACGGCTGACTGAGAGAGGCCAGACGTTTATTAATACGACAGGCTACGCAGGTGTTTCCCACATCTGTATGAACTGCATAGGCATAATCAACTGCTGTCGCACCTTTAGGCAGTTCGAGAATATGCCCCTTGGGAGTAAAGACATAAACCTCATCCGGGAAGAGATCGATTTTAACGTTCTCAATAAACTCCAGAGAGTCTCCCGCATTTTTCTGCAGTTCCAGTACACCTTTGAGCCATTGTCGAGTTCTGGCATGGCTGCCTGATAAGGCCTCCTCTCCAGATTTATAAAGCCAGTGGGCAGCAATGCCATTGTTAGCCATATCCTCCATTTCCTGAGTTCGGATCTGGATTTCTATGGGAACACCATGCATACCAAACAGTGTGGTATGAAGTGACTGATAGCCATTGGCTTTCGGGATAGCAATATAATCCTTAAACCGCCCTGGAATGGGTTTGTAAAAGTTATGAACAATCCCAAGGGCCCGATAACAGCTGTCGACTTTATCCACAATGATTCTGAACGCAAACATATCCATGATGTCATCAAAGGACTTGCGCTGGTTCTTCATTTTACTGTAAATGCTGTACAGGTGTTTTTCCCGCCCAACAACCCTGCCTTTAAGACCTTCTTCTTCTAATCGGGCAGCTATCGCCTGCTGAACCTGACTGACCAGGTCTTTACGATTACCACGGGCATTTCGAACTGCCTGCCGAATCAATCGGGCACGCATGGGGTACATGGCAAAGAAGCCCAGATCCTCCAACTCTATTCTAAGAGTATGCATGCCAAGGCGATTGGCGATAGGGACATAAATATCCAGCGTTTCCTTGGCAATGCGCCGGCGTTTATCAGGCCTCAACACTCCCAAAGTGCGCATGTTATGAAGACGGTCTGCCAGCTTAACCAGAATGACCCGAATATCCTTGGCCATGGCCAAAGCCATTTTCTGGAAGTTTTCAGCCTGGGCTAACGTTTTGTTTTCAAAATTCATGTGGGTCAGCTTACTGACCCCATCCACAAGGTCTGCAACCACATCGCCGAATTGCCCGGCAATATCCTGCTTTTCGATACCCGTGTCTTCAATGACATCGTGCAGCATGGCCGCCATCAGGCTCTGATGGTCCATGTGCATGTCCGCAAGAATGGAGGCTACTTCAAGGGGATGAATAATGTATGGGTCGCCACTTCGGCGTGTTTGTCCGTCATGGGCCTGCTCAGCATAATAGTAGGCCCGACGAACCAGGTTGACCTGCTCGGGGTTCAGATAGGACTTCAAGCGGCCGGCAAACTCATCGATGGTCAGCAAAGTCCGCTCCTTACGCGCAGCTCATCCATTGCACCTTCTTATCTTCTGAAGCTTCTTATCTAAAAGATAGTACGAAGGTAAAACGCTTATTGTTCTACACCAGCCAGAAACATTGCTGCTTCATCGTCATCAACTGTGCGGTCATCAACGGAAAGAGAGGTCACCAACCCTTCTGCAATTTCACGCAAAGCAACCACGGTTGGCTTATCATTTTCCCAATCAACCTTGGGGTCTTTACCACCAATCGTTAGCTGTCGGGCACGCTTGGAAGCAACCATAACCAACTCAAATCGGTTGTCTACATGATCCAGACAGTCTTCTACAGTTACTCGAGCCACATTTTACTCCATCAATTAGTACTAAATGCCGGTTTGCCGGACCCTTTAGTGTACTTTACGACCTATAGCCAGACAAGCTTTAGCACGGTTAGTGTTTGCTCCATTGAGACTGCAGATTATAGTATCCATAAGCATTACCAAAGCAGATAAAAAGCACCTGCCTTAAAATAAATTACCCTTCGGCCAAAAGCCTGGAATTAATACTATGGTCAATACCTCTAAAAGCCCTGAAAGTACAAAGAAAATCAACGATCTTCGCAGTGCAATGGCAAAGCATGGTATCGACGCCTGGATCATCCCCTCTTCTGATGCACATAACAGTGAATATGTTGCCAAGCATTGGGAAGGGCGTGCCTGGCTTTCTGGCTTCACAGGATCCGCAGGCACCATCGTGGTGACAAAAGATAAAGCAGCCCTGTGGACCGATGGTCGCTATTTTATTCAGGCAGAAGAACAACTTGGAGGTTCAGAAGTCACTCTGATGAAAGATGGTCAGCCTGGGGTTCCCTCAATGGCTGAATGGGTAACAGGGGAGGTTCGTGAGCAGGGGTGCATAGGGTTTGATGGCGCAACATTAAGCCTCAGCAGCATCAGAGGCCTTGAAAAGAAGCTGACCACTAAAACAATTACACTGAAAGCTGACAGAGACCTGCTGGATGATATATGGGTTAGCAGACCCACACTTCCAGCAGAACCCGTTTTTCTTCACGAAGAATTATACGCTGGCAAAAACCTCTTAGAGAAAGTCACTGAGGTGCGGAAAATTCTCAAGGAAAAGGAAGCTACAGAGCTTCTCATCACCACACTGGATGACATTGCCTGGCTATTCAATCTAAGAGGTTCTGATATCGAGTGTAACCCCGTCTTTCTTGCTTACGCGCTGATTTCGCAAGAGCGCATAACACTGTTTACCAACAAGGACAGAATAGAAGCAGATGCCTTGTCAGCACTAGCGAAGATTGGCGTAGAGCTGGCTGACTATGATGAGATTCTGGAAGCACTATCCAACCTTCCTGATAGCTCCCAGCTGATGATTAACCCCGCCAATACCAGTTTTAAGCTGGCATCCGTTATCCCTTCATCAGTAACCCTTATCGAAGACCGGCTGCCGACTACTGACCTCAAAGCCATCAAGAACGGTACCGAAATTAAGCGGATGCAGGAGTGTCATCGTCGGGACGGCGCTGCAATGGTTCGCTTTATCCGCTGGCTTGAGAACAATATCCCCACAGGAACGCTAAATGAGCTCAATATTGACGAGCAGCTGCTTCAATTCCGCTCAGAGTCCGAGTACTTCAAAGGAGTGAGCTTCCCTTCTATCGTCGGTTACGCAGGACATGGAGCTATATGCCACTATCGAGCAAATAAAGAGTCTGCTTATAACATTGAAAGCAAAGGGCTGCTGTTAATCGACTCCGGTGCTCAATACCCCGATGGCACAACGGATATAACCCGCACTTTTGCCTGTGGCGAGATGACCGAAGAGGAGATGAGAGACTATACCCTGGTGCTGAAAAGCCATATTGCTTTAGCGACTGCCAAGTTCAAAGAAGGAACCCGGGGTATTCAGCTGGATGCGATCACCCGTCAGCCATTATGGAGCGAGGGCATCGACTTTAACCATGGTACTGGACATGGGGTTGGCTACTTCTTGAACGTGCATGAGGGTCCCCAGAGTATCAGCCCAAAATGGTTTGATGTTGCTCTGAAGCCCGGCATGCTGATTACCAACGAGCCTGGCATCTACCGTGATAAAAAGCATGGCGTGAGATTGGAAAACATTATGCTGGTTACAGAGGATATAGAGAGTGAGTTTGGAAAATTCTATAAACTTATACCCATGACGCTAGCGCCTTTCGATACTCGACCACTGGTCAAAGATCTGATGACAGCTCCAGAAATACAATGGCTAAATAACTATCACTCAATTGTTGAGCATGAGCTTTTACCGTTGATGAAAGGTGATGAACTCAAATGGTTGAAGGAAGCAACAAAGCCCATATAAAGGTCATACATAGTCTCTGTGAGAGCCTGTACCCGGAAGATCAGGCTCCTTTTTTAATTTTTCCAGAAGTTCAGAAGTCATCAGCACACGCGCCTGCTCATCATACCCTGGAGGAAAGTTACTAGTAGCCGGTAGGTTAAATGGATCTTTCTTCCTGGATTTACTGGCACTTCGATGTGATTTGCAATATTCAGAAAAAGAGCGGCTCGCCCCTTGCTGTATAGGCCCACATATTTCCTCGAGATTTTTCCAATCGTCACTTCCCTGAAACAATCTCCGGTAGTTATTAAGTCCAGCCTTTAATACCTGTCGACACTGATTTTCATCAATAAGGTCAATGTGGTTTGGGTTCATTAACAAGGGGGGAGGGAAACCAAAGCGGGCAAACAAATAATGAATCAGTAGATTATTAGTTCTACCATTTCCGTCCATGAATGGATGCACTTGAGATATTTTTGGTAAGAACTCACTAAGGCTATCAATGAGTCCATTTAACTGATCTGAGCGGTTATGGCTCTCAACCAATAACTTCGCCAGACTATTATTCAATTTATTTATCAATCCTTCTGAAACTTTTTTTAATTGTTTTTTAAACTCTTTTTTTTCGTACTCATTAAATTCATCAAGTTTTACAGTATCAGGATTACAACATTCTAAAAATTCTGGAATTTTTGGAGATACCGCTGTAAAAGTAAGTTGACACGATGTGCTGTCAGATAAACATCTTACCTGATGCTCATCCATTCTTTTTTTTATATATTTAGCCTCAGTATTTTTTGTTTCTATTTCAAAACCACACTGATATGTCAATTCATAATCAGAGCTTCCACTCATATATGAATTCTTTTCTTCTAAATCATTTTTATATTGAAGCGCACGTGAGATTCCTTCGGAGGTATGGTGCTCAGATTTAAACTCAGAAAAAACAGACCTTAGAGACCCGGGTTTATGATCAGACAATGTCTTCAGAACATTGGATGTTAATATCTGATTAAGCTTCAAGTACATACCCCAATGAACAACCGGATTGCTATCTCCTGCATCAGAAAGCAGCTCCAGGATATACTCCATGCCTTTACACCATGCCTTAGTGCACCCTGTTTCACGAGCGTCATACTCTTTTGGTGACACACCATCATGGATAATTTGTTTCGGATCTGCAAAGAATAATATCAGATATTGAGGTGGAATATTTTTGAAATATAAGATCCCTTGCTTTGCCAAAGGTTTCGATAAATGAATTCTAGGAACGAAATCACTTTGCCTGATTATTTCAGGACCGCCTGTCTCCTTTTTAGTGTATGGAGCTAACTTTGCTCTTGCATTTTTTCTAGATCGTACATGTCTTGCCCCAAATAAAACAATTTCGCTCTCAACCCCATCTAACCGAGAATCTGTAGCCAAGCAAGCAGGTTTATTATCAGCTCCGAGAATGACTGAAACTGAATTTGAAATAGAGGGGGTATCAAACAACATTGTATCTATCAATTTGAGTAAAATGCTAATTCTAGACAAAAATGGAGAAACTACTAGTTTCTAGTGAATTTAAAAACAGTACGACTTTCACGAAGCATGAGAACCAAAATATTGACTTGGGGAACGACCAACAAGCTCCTTTTCCCGAAACAAACACCAGCAACACCCAGAGTTCCTTAAGTTAAGGATAAGCTGATTCTCACCATTGCTAGTAACGAGACATGATTTTAGCACTACTGTCTTTTAAACATTCATTATCACTGATCGTAAATCATGAGAAATTTGGCGAATAGAAACCAATCATAACCAGGTTGATGAAGGGCCAGAGAGTCCCTTTCTTACTTCGTTTTTTTCCTTTTCAATAAGCTCTGTAAAGAAACGGATTAGCATTTGAACAGAGCTACCTTGACCAATTTCCTGCACATCTTGATTTTTTCCTATTGCTTTCTTTAATAAATCAGTAACAGAAATCTTACTAGTTTCTTTTTTCCAACGCTTTGCTTGACGTAATGCACTGTTTCTAACAAAAGGAGATTCTGTGCCTTCAGGTAAAATCAGGCCATCCCTGATATCCATTTCAAGTGCCTTTTCTCCAAGGCACCTAATAAGATCTGCTTTATCAACTTTCTTTCGCTCCTCTACAGGGAGCTTGTTTAATAACAGGTTCGCCCACTCTTCGACTTCTGTACCATCAGGAAGATCCACATCTTTAATACTTATTTGAATTGACTCTAAATCAACATCATTACTTGTATTTGTCTCATTATGAACATCCATGACTGAAACCGGTTCGTCTAAAACCAGCTTTTCTGGACCTTCAAGCAGCTTCTTCCTGTCTTCCAAAACTACTGTCATTTCCTCATTTAGCAGCTGTAAAAGACCCATTTTTTTCTCTTTATATACATCCTCTTTTTTAACACCATTTTTCTGGTTGGCTGTATTCTTTGCAATAACCTTTGCCTTACTTTTTAACACTGGTTTAACTTTTGCCATCACTTGCTGGACTAATTTTGATCCAGCATTAGGACCAGTACCAGTTTTTTTATCAAGCAGCTCTTTTAAACCTATTCTAATTTCGGATTTAACTTGATCCATCATGATTCCATAGCAACTATGGAAGAAATCTTTCTGACTATGCATACCGCTATTTTCTTTTTCGACCAGCTTATCACGCTCACTCACGAGATTAGCTCGCTCTACAGTGGCATTGGATATCCTTTCTTCCAGTTTTTCCACTTGTTCTGCTTCTGCTTCTGCTTCTGCTTCTGCCAATTTTGAGTTGAGTTCTGCTAGCCTACTGTCTAAATTACCAATATCAACATTGTATTTATCCACAGATATGACTTGCGTATTCAAACAAGTACCAAAAAGAAAATCCCTGTCATCAGGGATCATAAGCCCAACGGAAAGAACTGCCGTGACCTGACCATTAACCAATTCAGCTGAAGATCTTTCCAAAGCACTCTGCATTTGTAACAAGAGCTCTGCGGTCAAACCAATCATCTTTTTTCTATCACTAACCTTTTCTGCTGGAAATTCAAAGCTCATAACTTTTGCAGATAATGTCAGGGCATCAAGATACAGTTTTTCAGATACACTTTGGGCAGGAGGAAAATCTTCAGAATATGAGTTCATGATCTCCCGTAAATACTCACCTATAGCTTTTCTTGCTTCATTAGCAGATTTAGCCTCAACTCCTTTTTGAAAAGCATTAGAAATTGACTCAGGCATTTCATCCGGACTTAAACACTCAACTCCCTGACTGGCAGGCTTTACTGATTGATCAGCTACATCATCAACAATACCAACAGATCTTGCACTTAATTCAACTTTATTATCCTGAGAGGGGGGGCAGGGACTGGCCTTACATGGGCCATCAGTACGTTGCTCAACTTTGCGCTGATTATGCTCTGCTGCCTGACTTTTCTTGGCCTGATGATGACTGGCATCATGCCCTGAAGATCTACCACCCAGTAGCCTGCTAACAGCCATAACATTATTTCCCTATAATGTACCATTTTTTAGATATAGCCTTTTATTAAAAGACTATATCTTTTAACTTCTCAACCAAGAAGGCCTTTAATCAGGTCTTCTTTATAGTGCTGCATCCAATTAATTGATAGACGCTGGCTACGAATAATCGTTTGCAAATCTCGTAAGGCAAGATCAAATTCGTCGTTAATCACCAGGTATTGAAACTCACCATAATGAGACATCTCGCTGACCGCCTGAGACATACGTCTCTCAATGATTGAAAGATCATCAGTAGCCCTGCCGATCAGTCGCTCTCTCAAAGCCTCCAGAGAAGGAGGCAGGATAAAGATTGATACTGCGTCAGGCATCAGGCTACGTACCTGCTGTGCACCCTGCCAGTCAATCTCGAGAATAACATCTTCACCCTTGTTCAACTGCTCTCGAACCCAATGCGCCGAAGTGCCATAGTAATTACCAAACACTTCTGCATGCTCAAGAAACATATTCTTTTCCAACATGTCCTGAAAGCCATCAACAGATGTGAAGTGGTAGTTCACTCCATCCTGTTCACCAGGCCTTATACCACGGGTCGTATGGGAGACAGACACCCGGACATGAGGCGTGGATTCAACCATCGCCTTCACCAGGCTGGTTTTACCAGCCCCGGAAGGGGCTGCAATAATGTAAAGCTTGCCAATATTCATGAACACTCCAGGGTAAGCGCCCTGTATGAAACCTATATCTTATAGAATAAGCCAGGCTAGAGGATTAGCCCTATTCTTTATGCAGGGATAAATTATAAGTCTTTGATTTTAAATTACTTTGCTATTCAATATTTTGAACCTGCTCTCTCATCTGTTCAATAAAGACTTTAAAGTTGACTGCTATCTGAGTCAGCCCTGCATGAATAGATTTGGAAGACAGTGTGTTTGCCTCCCGGTTCAATTCCTGCATCAGGAAGTCCAAGCGCCGGCCCACTGCACCTTGTTTTGAGGACTTGAGTGTTCTGCGCACCTCGGTGATATGGGTTTCCAGACGGTCAAGCTCTTCGTCAACATCCATCTTCTGAGCCAGAATCACCATTTCCTGCTCCAGCCTTTCCGGGTTCAACTCCTGCTTGGCTTCAGAGAGCCGATCAAGAATTTTCTCACGCTGGCTGCGCAGGATTTCTGGCAACAGAACACGCAACTGTTTGACCTCTTCACCCATTTTCTCCAACCGTGCCTCAATAAAAGACTGAAGTTCTCTGCCTTCTCTCTGCCTCATCTCAGCCAGCTGAATAATTGCATCATGAAACCCTTTCACAGCGGCCTTATGTACCACTGTCATCTCGGTTTCTTCCGTCGCCTGAACCCCCGGCCATTGTAGAACTTCAAGAGGGTTTACCGGAGCCACCTGTGAAAACTGAGCCTCAATCTCATGAACTGCTGACCGCAGCTTTTCCAACAAAGCACGATTAAGATCCAGTGCTTGATCTTTCTCAACTAACTGATATTTAAGGCTACATTCAACCTTACCTCTTTTCAGTTGTTTACGGATTACCTCTCTTAACGCAGGCTCTATTTCCCGAGCTTGCTCAGGCAGACGAAAATGTGGTTCAAGATAACGGTGGTTAACGGATCGAATTTCCCATACCAGGCTTCCCCAATCCTCCTGTATCTGAACGCGGGCGAATGCAGTCATGCTGGAAGTCATGAAATACTCTTTTAATCGGTAGGCAATAAAGGCTCATTATTTCAGAAGTTTATCTACAAAACAGCCATGAGAAGAAAATACCACATTTATCCCATACCCTGAAAAACAGCGTCTGAGTCCAAAATAATGAAATTTTCATAATAAACAGACCGACGAAATCAGATTTCTCTAAATACAAGAGTAACTGCAAGGCCTTATAAGACAGTTAAGAATACCGTTGATTTGGTGAAACCCTATTTAATAGCCATGACTTAATGAAACAGTGTTTTCCCGAAAACCCATGGAGCAGTTATAATTCCGCAGATTTTGTAATGCTTATGCTTTTTCAGACATACCAAGGTAATCTCCATGCGTCCAAGCGGAAGAACGGCAGACCAGCTCCGTGATGTAAAAATCACTCGTAACTATACCAAACACGCAGAAGGATCTGTGCTTGTTGAATTTGGCGATACCAAAGTCATCTGTACAGCCTCGGTTGAACGTGGAGTACCCCGATTTCTGAAGGGAACAGGCCAGGGCTGGATTACTGCTGAGTACGGTATGCTGCCCCGCTCGACAACTGAGCGTATGGGACGTGAAGCTTCCAGAGGTAAACAGGGTGGAAGAACCCTTGAGATTCAACGTCTTATTGGCCGTGCTCTGCGAGCAGCAGTAGACATGAAAAAGCTGGGCGAGAATACCATTAATATTGACTGTGACGTCATTCAGGCCGACGGTGGTACCCGTACTGCATCGATTACCGGTGCCTGTGTTGCTCTGGTTGATGCTCTGCGCTATATGCAGGAAAAGAAAATGGTCAAAACTGACCCATTCCTGCATATGATTGCCGCCATTTCTGTAGGTATCTATAAAGGCAGTCCGGTTCTGGACCTTGATTATCCCGAAGATTCCAGTGCTGAGACAGATATGAACGTTGTTATGACTGATGCCGGTGGGTTTATCGAAGTTCAGGGAACTGCGGAAGCCGCGCCTTTCAGCCAGAATGAAATGCTGGCCATGATGGCTTTAGCCCGATCAGGTATTGAGGAAATTATTGAATTACAGAAAAAAGCGTTAGCAGAATGACACTTTACTGCCTGCCCTTTTAATTGATCTATTTTTAATAGAACCCGGTTATATACCGGGTTCTTTTTCTTAATAGGCAGGCAGTATGATTATCTCAATGATCGGCTCCCATGGAACCGGCAAAACAACGCTTTGCAACTCCCTGATCACAAAGCTCGGGAACGAATGGTCGATTTTTGACGATTATTACCGGAAAACAGCACAACAGCTGAGATATAAAACACCGCGGGAAGCAGTACTGGAGAATCAGGCCATCAGCCAAATATCATCTACAGCAATGGCTGGGGCTGCTTTTGGCGCTATGCTTGAATGGCTGGAAAGTATTGAAGGGCATGGCATCATTGATACGGGACCTCCATCAATACTGGCTTATCACCGCTATTGGCTGAAAGTGTGCGACACCCCCATCAGCCCTTACATGCTCAGGCTGGCCAAAACCATAAGCCAGAAGATTGATGCTTTCTGTTACCTACCAATGGGAAAAATCGCCCTTGAGAACGATGGTATTCGCAGTAACGATACTATTTTCCAGAAAGATATTGATCAGTGGGTGCTATGTAATAACACGGATCTTGAGGTTCATGAAAGCAAGGTGCTTATGGTAGAAAGCACAGAAATAGATGAGAGAACCGAGGAGTGTATCAAAATGATCCGTTCACTCCTCAGATATCAGAAAATAAGCAGTTAACTCAGGGGGGGATTACATCCCCAGCTCCCAATCAAAATCAATAATCACCGGTGCATGGGATGAGAACACCTGCCCCTTGTAAATACCACCATTCAGAACTCGATGACGCATTCCCGGAGTGATGATCTGGTAATCAATACGCATGCCCATATTATCGTTGCGTAGAGATTCATCTTTCCACCAGCTGTACTTACCGGCTTCCCTATCTACCTCACGATAAGCATCGAAGAACCCCATATCTCCCAGCAGACCTTCCATCCAGCCACGCTCAGCCTGATTGAATCCAGACACTTCCTGAGCATCACGCCAGTTAGCCACATCAATCTTCCGGTGCGCAATGTTCCAGGTACCACACATAATAAACTCACGACGCTTACGACGCTGCTTACTTAAGTGGTGAGAATAGCCATCCAGAAAGCGATATTTAAAGTTAAGACTGTCTTCATCATCACCTTCTGGCACATACAGGCTGACCAGACTGATCTTGTCAAAGTCAGCCTGAAGGTATCGACCGGTTTCATCAACCTCAGGAAAACCGAGCCCACTGATGATCGCCTTGGGGGCATGACGGGTATAGATCGCTACACCACCACGATCAGTCCGGTTATAACCGCTAAAAGCGTAGCCAAAATAGCCATCAAGGAAATACTGATCCTCAATAACCTGCTCGTCTTCACGAGTATCCTGCAAACAAATAAGGTCCGCATCCTGCTCTAAGAGCCAGTCAAACAGGCCTTTTTCTCGTGCGTTTTTAATGCCTTCACAATTTAAACTGATAACTCTCATCGAATACACCTTGCCTGAGCGCATACACGCACTGACATTAAGCTTGTTACCTCGGCAAGACAGTAACCGGAAAAACAGAAACTGAAGGCCTGCAAAACCACCAGAGCAAATCTCAGCCTGAGAAGCAGCTGCTTTGATCAGGATGAACGACGGCTAAAGTCTAAGTTTTTCAGAGATACGGTTACTAAACCGGGATTAACCCTGCATCAACTGTACGACAGAGTTAGTAAGAGCCCTCACCCCTATTATAAGGCATGATCCAAGTTCTTATGGTACGGTTGAACACAGAAAGTTCGGAATTGTATCTAACAAATGATAGCGGGTCGCCCCCCGTATGTTTATCCGCATAAATCCGGTCTCTACTACAGAGGCCTGCTATTCAAGGCGATAATGAGCGACAGTTTCCGTAATTTTGCATCAGCAGACCTGATAATCACGAATTTTTACACCCTGGCGGAATTTGGCCTGCAAATGGCCAACCAGAACAATATCTGTCTTTTTCACCTCCTGAGCAGTAAATAGCTCTCTTATGGTTTTAAAGTACTTTAGCGCATATAGAAGAAGGCCGTGAATGTAAAAATATGTATTAAATAACGTGTGCTGCAGGGGTTACAACAAGGGTTATTGGTATAAAATACGCAGTCTGACCCAGAATTATGGGCATGTTGCGAACAGGACCCTCCCAATGCATCAGTATCAAAAAGAATTTCTTGATTTTGCCATTGAGCAGCAAGTGCTCCGTTTTGGTGATTTCACCCTGAAGTCCGGAAGAACGTCACCCTACTTTTTTAATGCCGGATTATTTAACAGTGGTGAAGCAATTAGCAAACTCGGCCAGTTCTATGCTGAGGCCATGGTTAATGCGGATCTGGAGTTTGATATCCTGTTTGGCCCTGCCTATAAAGGCATTCCCCTTGCAACATCCACTGCCGTAGCCCTCTTTGAGAAACACAACCGAAATGTTCCATGGAGCTTCAACCGTAAGGAAGCCAAAGATCATGGAGAGGGCGGCAATATTGTCGGTGCACCTCTGAAAGGACGTGTTGCTATCGTCGATGACGTTATCACTGCAGGCACAGCCATCCGCGAAGTAATGACCATTATTGAACAAACCGATGCACAACCTGCCGCCGTTGTGGTCGCTATGGATCGTCAGGAAAAGGGACAGAGTGAACTTTCCGCCATTCAGGAAGTGGAACGTGACTTCAATATTCCAGTTTTGAGTATTGTGTCTCTGGCCAACTTGCTGGAATATAGTGAAAACCATCCTGAAATCCGCCGTTATGCGCCGGAAATAAAAGCCTACAGAGACCAGTACGGAGTATGAGACTCAAACAGCCATTCATACTGTTTCTGACAGGAATGCTGTCTGCGACCGGAGCCGATCAGGCTGCGGCGCAGAGCCTGTATAAGTACAAAAACCACGAAGGCACCACGGTTATTTCATCTAATATGCCCAGTGAGTTTGTTCGTCTGGGTTACAGCATTCTTGACAGAAATGGTCGGGTCGTTGAAACCATTCCCCCTGTTATGACCAGCGACCAGAAAAGTCAGCTGGCAGACTTGCAGTCCCTCCGTGCAGAACAAGAGCGTCAGACAGAGCTGGATCAGGAGTTACTGTTTCTGTATGGAACCCCGGATGAAATTGATGGTGCAAAGAACCGAAAACTCAGCGAGTTCGACCAAAAAATAAGAGAGATGCAAAACCTTGAAGTCATCATGGCCAAGAACATTGATGACAAGCGTTTACAGATTAAAAAGGCTGGTGAGAAAGCCCCGGAATATCTGTATGAAGAGCTGGATAACCTGAAAGACCAGAAGCAAACCTATAAAGACCGAGCGGCAAGTTATAATCGCGAAAAGTCATTGCTGGAAAAGCAATATACAGCGTCCGCTGAACGATTGAAGAAACTGCTAAAGCAGAAAAACCTGAAAGATATTGAAGTGGTTAGCCGTGAGCAACTTATTGGCCAGTGGCGTATTCGCGAAGATATCGCCATGGACTGGAATCTTGATGCCAGCGGCTCCTTTGACTCGTTCTTTCAGCAATTGGGAACACATGCCTCAGAAAAGAGTTTTGGAACCTGGCAGCTCAGCAACAACAGAATCATTCTTCTTATTAATCGAAAGCAACAAAAAGATGCCATCGGTGACGAGGAAAGTAGACGAGTATCACAAGAGAAACAAATTCAAGTTCTAAAGGCTACTGACAGTGAGCTACAACTTCTTATGGATGGTAAAGCCATAAACCTCTTCCGTTCGTAGAGAGACTATTGTCACAGCATTCAATCCAAAATTAGTACTATCGCATCAACCTTGCTGGCAATGTTTGACATCCGTCAAACATTATAATTTCTGAAACCTGCCTTTTATCAACACCCTCATCCCAGCTCTGCTTATTATCGACAGTCAGAAGTAAATCACTTCGGGCTGTTGGCTGTGGTGCAAGCCCTATTAGGCATCACCAGAAGTTATGCTGTTCAAGTAGTTTGTCAATGCCTCTCAACCTAGACCAAACATACAGACTTGCCCCTGCTTATTTTCAGGGTGGGGTTACAAAAATATCTGATCAGATGAGGAATAAGTAAACGTGATCAGTAAAAGAGTGAATCAACTGGTTGTAGCAATTACCCTGGCTACGGCCTCAACCGTTAGCGTTGGTATGTCAACTTTTGGAGCCCACCCCTCCATGACAGAAGATGCTGCAAAATACTTTATGTGGACCCCTGAAGCCCTCCAGCTCTTGAAGGCCGGTGCTGTTTATCCGGACAGGGAGCACAACACAACCGCTCACAATAAGGAGTACTTTCCAGAGCTGCATTTTGATCGTTACCAGAACGAGTCTAATCATGATGCATTTCTAAACGGAGTTACGGCCTATAAAAAGAACTTTGCCAAATCCATCGAGATGGCTAAGAATGGCGATCTGGTTGGTGTTTTTACTCACTTAGGTGGTGCCTTGCATGCTGTTCAGGATTTTGCATCCCACTCAAACTACATTGAGCTCCCTGAAAAAGAGCAGAAAATCATTGATGAAATACTCTTTGGTGACAGGAGCCCAAAAGAGTTGCCCAAATCTGTCAAGCTGACACACTACGATCCAGACATGCCGATACCAGGCATTCCTGAGGGCAGCGACTATCCACACGATATCAAGAGTAAAGACTATCCATTCCGTGGCGATGTTTCCATGAGCCAGTTTGGACCCGATGAAATTGGCTATCAGGCTGCTTTTGACACAGGCACCTATTTTGCCAAAATCGTGCTGACCCGGTTTATGCATGCTCTTGATGAGAAGAGCTACCGACAGGTAACGAATGCAGAAGTATGGAACGTATTCCCTCCTTATCCACGTAACTGTACTGTCGGCGATATCAATAAAACCAGCTATACAGCCATGCGAGGGGACAATGTTGTTTGTGAGGGTAAACCAGATTATACCTATAAGCTGGAAACGGCTCGAAAGGTAGGCATTAATACATTCAATAAATAAAGGAAATGATCACTGAGATTCATGCAAGAAGTTATCAGTGATCAAAAAGAGTCCTTAAAAACAAAGAAGCCAGATGACTTAATCTGGCTTCTTAAAAACTGGTGATTGAACGACGGATATTCTCTCAGTTAACGAAATACCGTTTCAGATAATATCACCCATTGATCTGACCAGTTCTCTGTTGGCTTACGCTTAAACTCACTGCGTACATACTGAGCTATTCGACCTTCTGCTGCAGCCAGTATCAAATTTGCCGTTACACTCACCGTCATACGGGTTCTGACACCTTCTTTGATTTCAGCCTCACGCAACGCCTGTTTAAGCTGTGTTTCCAGACGGTCAAAAAGCTGAGTCACTCGCTGGCGCAAGCGCTCTGTCTCTCCTGCCAGAGCATCCCCCGTCAGAATCCGGGTCAGGCCCGGGTTCTTCTCGCAGAAGCCAATCAGTAACAGCAGGATTTTTTCGCAACGGGTCGCCACCTTCTGCTCTTCTGCAAGAATCAGGGTGATTCGGGAAAACAGAGTTTCCTCAATAAACTCAATAAGCCCTTCAAACATTTTGGCTTTGCTGGGGAAGTGCCGGTAAAGGGCCGCTTCAGAGACGCCCACCTCTTTGGCCAGGGCCGACGTGGTAATCCGGGTACCCGGAGCCGTCTCCAGCATATGAGCCAGAGCTTCCAGAATCTGCTGTTTGCGAGAAATTTTCTGAGACATATCCATTATGAGTACTAAACACTATCTCCGGTGATAAGGGTGCCCACCCCCCGGTCAGTCAACAGTTCAAGCAGAACGGCATGAGGCACCCGGCCGTCAATGATGTGGGCTGTTTTTACGCCACACTTCACGGCATTAAGCGCGCATTGTATCTTGGGAAGCATACCGCCATAAATAGTTCCGTCTGCAATTAATGCTTCAACCTGCTCTGAGTTCAACCCGGTCAGCAGATTGTCATCCTTATCCAGCAGTCCTGCAGTATTGGTTAACAGCAGGAGCTTCTCCGCCACCAGCTCTTCGGCAAGGCGTCCGGCCACCAGATCTGCATTGATATTGTAGGAAGCCCCCGTACCATCAACCCCAATAGGTGCAACCACTGGAATAAAGTCAGAGTTCTGCAGCATGGTGATGATATCGGTATCAATAGACTCAACTTCTCCCACCTGACCAATATCAATGATCTCACGGGCGGTCATTTCCGGTGTCAGCTCAGTAACGACCAGTCGCTTTGCGCGGATAAATCGACCATCTTTACCGGTGATACCAATGGCTCGGCCACCATTGTTATTGATCAACGTGACTATTTCCTTGTTGACCAACCCTCCCAGTACCATCTGCACGACATCCATCGTATTTGAATCAGTGACTCTCATTCCCTGAACAAAGCGACTCTCAATGTTCAGCCGTTTAAGCATGTCGCCTATCTGCGGACCGCCACCATGTACCACCACAGGGTTAATACCCACTGCCTTCAGCAATACAACACCTTGCGCAAAGCTGTTTTTCAGCTCGTCATTTTCCATGGCATTGCCGCCATATTTAACGACGACCGTTTTACCGGCATAGCGTTGCAAATAGGGCAGTGCCTCGGTCAGAACCGTTGCAATTTCCTGAGAGGACAAAGCAGGCTTATCCATTACTCCTCCTGCGGTGCTCTTACTGCTTGAGCATAGTTGTAGTTATTTATTATTGATAAAGAAGACACAGTCGAGACTCACTGTGCCTACCGATCTACAGGTTATAATCAGTGAGTTCCGGAATGTCCAAATCCACCAGCACCCCGATCGCTTTCATCGAAGCTCTCAACAATTTCCAGCTTCGCCTGAACAACGGGAACCAGAATGAGCTGGGCAATACGCTCACCAGGCTGGATGGTAAATGTCGTATTACCCCGGTTCCAACAGGAAACCATCAACTGCCCCTGATAATCAGAATCGATCAAACCTACCAGGTTACCCAGAACAATCCCATGCTTATGACCCAACCCTGAACGGGGAAGAATCATGGCCGCCAGCGCCGAGTCTTCGATATGTATAGCCATACCGGTAGGCAGCAGCTGAGTTTGGCCCGGTTCCAGGGTAAGAGGCTCATCAAGACAGGCTCTAAGATCAATACCTGCAGAACCTTCTGTTGCATATTCTGGCAATGGAAACTCTGTGCCCAATCGCGAATCCAGAATACGAGTCTTCAGTGTTTTCATGTCGTTTAATTCCCTATTTCTTTACCACGAAAATGCCGCTCTCTGAAACCCTGCAACCATTTTCGATATTAGGGGAGTGCAGCATTTTCCGCTCAAGGCTGGTCAGCTGTTTCAGTAGTAGATTGGAGGTGTTTCCACTTTCTGAAACGTCGGGCAACAATTTGCAGCAGCTTGCGCGACACCACTTTTTTCGATGCTCTTGGCAATGGCTCTTCCAGCTCCTCACCAATCACCGTAACCTCATTACTGTCGCTGCTAAAACCAATATCACGATCTGCAACATCATTAGCAACCACCAGATTCATTTTCTTCCGGCGCATTTTATCCGCAGCATAGCCAAGCACATTATGCGTTTCTGCCGCAAAGCCAACCACAAAGGGCGGTGTATCCAGACCGGTTACTGAAGCAATGATATCGGGATTACGTACCAGTTTAATCTCCAGGGTTTCACTGCCATTCTCCGGATCTTTCTTGATCTTTTCTTTGGCCACCTCTGCTGGGCGGTAGTCACTGACAGCGGCACAGCCAATAAAGATATCAACACCTTCAATCCGGTCATGAACCGCCTGATGCATGTCTCTGGCACTGAGCACATCAACCCGCGTCACCCGATCCGGCGTATCCAGATTAACAGGGCCACTGATCAGGGTAACCGTAGCACCCGATTCAATAGCGGCTTCAGCAATGGCATACCCCATCTTTCCGGAGCTGTGGTTGGAAATATAGCGAACCGGATCAATATCTTCACGGGTACCACCCGCCGTGATTAATACGTTTAGCCCGGTGAGAATATCATGGGTAAACAGCTCCGATGTTTTTTCCACAATCAGCTCAGGGTCAAGCATTCGACCCGGGCCGATATCGCCACAAGCCTGGCTGCCATCGCCTGGGCCAAACATCTTGATATTCCGCTCCAATAACTCTTCGCAATTCTGCTGAGTAACACTGTCACGCCACATTCCCTGATTCATGGCCGGAGCGAGACAAATGGGTGCACTTGTGGCCAGACACAGAGTGGTTAACAAATCATCCGCATGACCACCCGCCAGTCTGGCAATAAAGTCAGCGGTGGCAGGAGCAACCAGAACCACATCCGCCCAACGAGCCAGCTCAATATGTCCCATGGCAGCTTCAGCCTTGGTATCCAATAAATCCAGATGAACCGGATTGTGGGACAGTGCCTGCAGGGTCAAGGGCGTAATAAACTCACAGGCTGCACTGGTCATTACCACACGTACATCGGCCCCCAGCTTGGTCAGCAGCCGAACCAGCTCTGCACTCTTATAGGCAGCAATGCCTCCAGTAACACCAAGAACAATGCGTTTGTTGCTTAGCTGTTGCATAGGTTGCAAATTTCCTCAGGGAATTAAACCGGCAATTTTTTGTCTGAGCAGTCATGAACCACTTGATTGAGAATACCCAAGGGATTTGGAGTTGCTACGCGGCAGCAAATGAGCGAAGCCTTTATGCCCTCGGGTACCAGGAACTCAGAAATACCAAGTGACTGGGCCGGGCTGGCGCTCCAGTGAACAAATGCAGACAACAAAGTAGCAGCTTCAAAGGCGAAGGGTATCGTTATGAGCTACTCACCATAAATCAGTTCCATCATAACAGTGAATAGCGGATGGATATAACTACCTGATGAGAGCACAACGCCGGAGTAACACTTTGCTTCCCAGAGAGAAGATGCTGTCTATGGGGCCTTCAGCACTGACTGAACCCGAGCTGTTGGCACTGCTGTTAAGAACCGGCTGTCAGGGTATGAATGTGATGGAACTGGCCAGCCACCTGCTCGAACAGTTTGATGGACTGGAAAAGCTGCTGACAACCCAGCACCAGCATCTTATGTCCGTTAAAGGCCTTGGGCCCGCCAAAGCCACTCAACTCAGCGCCACTCTGGAGTTGTGTCGACGGGTGCTCCGGGAGAAAGTGGCGAAGTCTGACATTATTACCAGCCCTGAATCCACTCGGGAGTATCTGCAGCTACACTTTCAGGGTCTTCAGCGAGAGCAGTTTGCCTGTCTTTTCCTGGATACCCGGCACCGTGTTATTGCTCTTGAAACGCTATTCCAGGGAACCTTAAACGCTGCCACCGTTCACCCCAGAGAAGTCGTGAAACAGGCGCTGGCTTTGAATGCGGCATCTCTAATTTTATGCCACAACCACCCATCAGGTGATCCGGAGCCCAGTCAGGCGGATATTCGTATTACTCGAAAGCTAAAAGACGCACTGGAACTGGTGGATATACAGGTGCTGGATCATATGATTGTAGGGCAGGGGGAGATACTATCCATGGCAGAACGAGGACTGGTTTAGGCTCTGTTGACATAAGGCTCCAAACTCAGTGGCTCGTAAAGCCGCCCGCAGGGCTCAACCCATAATGCTTCTGCTGTTGTTGCAAGAACTAGAAACTTTCTGCGTTCTTGCGCCTAACCAGAAGCATTATGGCTTGAGCCCAGAAAGGAGACTTATGTCAATAGAGCCTAGTCCCAGATTAGCTTTCTCCAATTTTATTGTCTTCAACTCTATCTAACTAAACCCAATCGATTACTTCTGACGCAGTGACAACTGGCTGATTTCATACAAAGCTGGTTGCAGCCACTCAATTTGGTGAATTGCAGTATGAAAGCACCCTTTATTTACCATGGGCAGGATCATCGCTGGGTTAAGGTCTCTGGTACAACATTAACAGTCCATGTTGTCACCGAGCAAAGCTTCCAGCCTGATGCCCTTTATGTCCGCTGTGAGCCCGATAATGAAGAGCGTCTCATCCCGATGGATACGTCAGGGAACACCGGACGTCTGAAAATATGGAAAGCAACCTTTCCCCTGAACCAGGACAAAGCAACCACAGTCTACTGCTTTAAAGCGGTCACAACAGAGGGACAGTGGTGGCTAGATGGCACAGGCATTTTCAGACGCATGCCAGGCCAGGAAAAGCTGTTTCGATACAATTCAGAATACCAACCTCCCGAGTGGGTAAAACATCAGATTTTCTATCAAATATTTCCAGACCGTTTTGCCAATGGCAACCCTGACGTCAGTGTACAGTCTGGCGAGTACTGCCTGTTTGGAGATCAGAAGCCTACGGTCGCCAAGGACTGGGGTGCACCAGTATCAGAGCATGGAAAAGACGGAGCCTGTGAGTTCTTTGGTGGTGATATTCAAGGCATCTGTGAAAAACTCGACTATCTGCAATCACTGGGTGTCAGCACGCTCTATCTGAACCCGATTTTTTCTGCCCCCAGCAACCATAAATACGATACGACGGATTACCTTAATATCGATCCGCACCTTGGAACAAATGAGAAGTTTGCAGAGCTGGTAGAGAATCTTCATACCCGTGGTATGAAGATCGTACTGGATGCAGTCTTCAATCACACCTCTTTAGATCATCCATGGTTTGATCGGTTCAGTACCCGAAACGACAGTCAGGGTGCCTGGAAAAATACAAAATCACCGTACCGTGATTATTACCAGTTTGATGGCGATTCAGACAATTATGTCGGCTGGAATGGCATACATACACTGCCAAAGCTGAACTTCCTTAATCAGGAAGTACGCAGCTATTTCTATGACAGTGACGCTTCTGTTATCAAGCACTGGTTGAGAGAACCTTACAAGATTGACGGCTGGCGCTTTGACGTTATCCACATGCTGGGGGAAGGAGAGGGGGCAACCAACAATGCCCATTATGTACAGGCATTTCGACAGTCTGCAAAAGCAGAAAATCCACAATGCTATGTGTTAGGTGAGCACTTCTTTGAAGCAACCCAGTGGTTACAGGGTGATCAGGAAGACGGCGCTATGAACTACTATGGCTTTGCCCATCCGGTTCGTGCTTTTTTTGCCAATCTGGATATTGCCTTTGCACCTTGCCGTATTGAAGCCGACGAATTTGCCAGTTGGCTGATGGAAGCCATGGCCAAAATACCCTGGCGGAACCAGCTAAGCCAGCTTAATCAGCTGGATAGCCACGACACCATGCGTTTTTTGAGTATGGTGAATGGTGATGAGGCCACCTTCCGTAGCGCATTGATGTTACTGTTTTGCTGGGCTGGAGTACCTTGCATCTATTACGGTACAGAAGTCGCTCTGGAAGGGGGGCATGACCCTGATAACCGCCGCTGTTTTCCTTGGGAACGGCTAGAGTCCCGACAGGATATGGTGAGTTTTATCAAGACACTGACCGCTCTTCGCTCTCAAACTCCAGCGTTGCAGTCCGGCAGTGTGCAGTGGCTTTATGCTCAAGGTGATGTATTTACTTTTGTCCGGTGTCTGGATAATGAACGGGTGATCTGTGCCATCAATCGCGGTGACAACCCTGAAGCCATCACCTTGCCAATCTGGAAAACGGGTCTCAACCAAGGGCATTTTTCTTTTCTAATGGAAGGGGAAAGCATTGATGCAGTGAATGGAGAACTGGTGCTCAACCTACCAGGTAAAACAGGAAAGATTTTAATTCAAAGTTTATGAAGAACTGGTCTTATGGCTAATTGAGAACGCCCCCCCTAATATCACCATCTGTCCACCATTCAGGAGGACAGATGTTCATACAAAACAGCCCAGCTTATTCTTCAGGCTCAACGTACTCATCATCCTGATCTTCACCAAAGTCATCAGGTTCAGGCGCGAGAAACCACTCATCCAGCTTCATGGATAGCTGATCAACTCCGGTCTTTTTAAGCGAGGAGAACAGCTGAACACTCACTAATGGGAATCTGGCCAAATCCTGCTTCAGCTTGTTCAGTTCCTGCTTTGCTGCCCCCTGCTTAAGTTTGTCCGCCTTGGTGAGCAGGATATGCAGAGGTAAGTTTGCACTCACACTCCAGTTCAGCATCATCTGGTCAAACTCTTTCATCGGGTGGCGGATATCCATCAGTAGAACCAGGCCAACCAGAGCTTCACGACGCTCCAGGTAGTCAGTCATGTGATGTTGCCACTCTTTCTTCATGGCCTCTGGCACTTTGGCATAGCCATATCCCGGAAGATCCACCAGAAAGACACCATCCTGAACATCAAAGAAATTGATGAGCTGGGTTCTACCTGGAGTCTTACTGGTACGAGCCAACTTGTTTGAACCAGTCAGCGTGTTCAATGCACTGGACTTTCCAGCATTGGAGCGACCCGCAAAGGCCACTTCACGACCTTCATTCTCAGGACACTGACTCAGCTTTGCCGCACTCTTATAGAAAGAGGCCTGGCGGTAATTTAATGAAGGTCTGGTATCACTCATGGCGTTTCATACATTCCAGTAATCTTTGCTGATTTCCATCAGGCCTTCAATAAAGGCCCTCCTGAGAAATTCAGGGTTTAATGAGCACCAAGCCCAATAAATTACGTAAAAAGAAATCAGAAAAAGGGCGCTAAGTTGCCGCTTCCAGCTGATCGATATAGCTCTGCCTGTACCGGTTGCCGGTTGAGTAGTTTATACTATCGTCGTTCAAGGCACATGCCATCATGTCACCTGATGCTGAAGCAGCCAAAAAGCAGACGCGAATCTCTGCGTGGATCTGTTTCGCTAAACAATAAAAGCTGTCAGGTCTGATGAATAATAACAGCCATTTGAGGCAAACGCCGTAACTGGGTCAGGTAATGAAAAAAGTCATTCTCACTCTGATAATTTCTTTGGGGGTAACGGGCGTAGCCTTTGCCAAAGGGGATGCAGCTGCAGGCAAGAGCAAGGCGACAACCTGCGCTGCCTGTCATGGAGCCACTGGGGTTAGCCCTGCTCCAAACTGGCCGAATCTCGCCGGTCAGGGGGAGCGTTACCTTATCAAGCAGATCACTGAAATCAAAGATGGCGACCGCTCTGTCCCCGAGATGATGCCCTTTGTCAGCGCCCTGACCAAGCAGGATATCGAAGATCTGGCTGCTTTTTATGCCAGCCAGCCAGCACCACAAGGAGCGACTGACGCAAAATATGTCTCTGTTGGCGAAGCACTCTATCGCGGTGGTGATGCCAAAAAAGGTATTCCTGCCTGCTCCAGCTGTCACTCACCCACAGGTAAAGGTAACTTCCTTGCTGGATTCCCCTCACTGGCAGGCCAGAAATCAGATTACACAGCCAAGCAGCTTCGTGACCTCCGTGAAGGTGATCGAACCAATGACGGTGACACCAAGATCATGAGAACCATCGCCGAAAAGATGAGCAACAAGGAAATCGAAGCCGTTTCCCACTATATCAGCGGGCTTCGTTGATCATATCCCCTGCCGGCTCGTAGATGTCTGATTTTATCAGGCATCTACGAGCTATCTGTCACAATAATATACCTACCCGCAGCCTTATCAGACTTTCTTTTCACCAAACGCTTTTGTAATGTGTCCCAAAGTAAAATAACAATGGCTCTTTTAAAAAAACAGAGGCACCTGGATGACAAAAAAAATAAAAGGCTTAGCAGGTATTGTGGTAATCCTGGGAATTACCCTGATTGCAGCGGGTTATCTGTTCAACAGCGATCAGCAAAAGAAGGGCCCGACAGCCACACAGAAACCACCCATAGCACAGAGCAATAATACTACCCAGAACTCCACAGCCAGTGAGAGAGCCATACAGCCACAACCTTCTGCAACCAATCAGCCTCAGCCACCCCAGTTATTTCTGCCGGGGCAGGACTACCGCGTTTTATCCAGCCCCGTAAAAACGGACGCCATACCAGAGAAAGTCGAGGTTGTCTCCATTTTCTGGTATGGATGCCCTCACTGCTATGCGCTCGAGCCCAAAATTGAGCAATGGCAAAAAACCTTATCTTCTGATGTTGAGTTTATCCGAACGCCCGGCTTCTTCGGCCCTAACCTTTGGCAGACCCACGCCCGGCTTTACTATACTGTTCGGAATATGGGGCTGGAAGAAAAGGTTCATGCTGGTATCTTCAGTGAGATACAGAACCGCCGAAACCAGCTCAAAGACAGTAAGCAAATGGCCGAGTTTTTAAACCGGGAGTTTGGCGTTGAGCCAGGCTCCTTTACTAAAGAGTTCAAAGCGTTTGGTGTGAATAATCAGCTCCAGAAAGCTTTCTCTAAGCTCAAAGGCTATGAACTTTCCGGAGTACCCGCCATTGTGATTGATGGACGATATGTTGTTGAACCGGGACTGGCGGGGTCATTGAGTAATATGCCTGTTATCGCCGATTACCTGATCCGGAAAGTTAAACAGGATCGAAAGGATCTACCTCAATCTTCATAGCAATGAGTCTCAAGACAAGTAGTGGACGTGGTTAAATGTCAAACAATTGGATTTTTAACCACTTGATTTTGTAAATCATCGATAATTCTTTGAAGGAAGTTGAATAAAAGGCCTGTAATATCTGTCAATCGGTTTCCCGTATTTATATCTGGCGGTAAAGCACTATGCCCATTCGAACGCTTACAGGTGCCATTCGTCGACGCCTCCACCGACAGCGTTGTCAGTACCAGTCCGGGCATGTGCATCACGCCAGTGAAGGTGAAGCCTCCTGTCAACTGAATAAGAACACACTCAATCTACTCAGCTTTAATATTCAGGTAGGTATTAACACTCAACAATACCGGCACTATCTGACCCGAAGCTGGCAACATATCCTGCCACATGCCAATCGCTTAACGACTCTGGACAGGATTGCCGGTGTTCTCCCTGACTTTGACCTTGTGGCCCTTCAGGAAGCCGACGGTGGGAGTATTCGAAGTGGATTTATCAATCAAACAGAATATCTTGCTTTAAAAGGGCATTTTCCCTACTGGTACCATCAGATCAACAGGAATCTTGGTAAGCTGGCGCAGCACAGTAATGGCCTGCTCAGTCGGTTTGAGCCAGTATCACTGGAGGATCATAAATTACCCGGATTGATTCCCGGACGAGGAGCGATTGTCGCCCGCTTTGGTAATCCTCAGGAGCCACTGACCGTTGTAATGATGCATCTTGCGTTGAGTAAAAGGGCAAGGAACATTCAACTCTCATATATTCGGGATGTCGTACAGCACTACCAGCATGTGGTGCTAATGGGCGATATGAATACCCACGCAGATCAGCTGCTCAATGACTCACCACTGAAAGACACGTGTCTTCATGCCGCGCACTGGGGGCAAAATACCTTTCCCAGCTGGCAGCCAAAACGTTCTCTGGATCATATTTTGATCAGCCCTTCTCTGATTATTAATCGCTTTGGGGTTATCAACATTCCTATTACGGATCATTTGCCGGTATCCGTTGAAATTCAAATTCCTGATTCGGTATTGGTAAAGGTGTGATTTTTTAAGCTGTAATTCCAGAATCCCAGAGTTTATTAAGTCTGGTTGGCATTTTGTAGAGAAAGTACCGGATATCAGGTTGAAGCGTGTAGGACGGGCAGTAGCTAAAAATAAAAAAGACCCGATATCAAGGGGGAAGTAAGGAGGGAGATATCGGGCCTCGAAAAAAAGCCATCACTACTACAGTGACAGGGAGTCATTCCAGACGAAACATATTACCTGACACAAATTATTTGCCTATCAGTAAAAAAACCATGACTGATACGTAATGCATCCTTGCCAGCTTCGGAATAACCCAGCCTGCTGGATGCCTTCGGCAGGCTCAATTAAACTCGATATAATACGGCAATTATTTTACCTTCCAGACTGGCTTGACTTGCTGATAAACGATCAAACCCGGAGATAATCAAAAAATGGAGATTCTATAATGAGCCGTATGAAGCTGGGGGTTTTCGGCTCAGCATTTGACCCACCAACACTTGGACACTTGGATGTTCTGCAGCAGGCTGCTACCTGTCATGATGACATACTGCTGGTTCCCAGTGCTTTTCACGCTTTTGATAAAAATCCCCAGCCATTCAGTCTCCGTCTACAGATGCTGAAGTGCTTTATTGATGATGCAGATGTTGGCTGCCCTTTAGAGGTCTGCGATCTGGAAGCAACACTTCTGGAACAGAACCCTGATAAGCCAGTATACACATACGACCTGATGGAAGCGCTTGCCAGGAAATACCAAGGCCAAGCTGAAATCTCCTTCATCAGGGGGCCGGACAACGCTAGGCCGGAAACCTGGAAACGTTTTTACAAATCGAAAGAAATTGAGGAACGATGGCCAATATTCACCGCCATTGAACGGGTTGCAATCCGTAGCAGTGATGTTCGCAGAATTCTTGAATCCTCAAAAGTAGCCGATGATGATCTTCAACAGGGTTTGAATATGCTGCTACCTTCTGTTCAGGCTTTTATTATGAATCACAACTTATACCAGACAGGGAACTCATGAAGCTTTCGGGTCTTGATGCCAGCGATGTACAGGTTCAGGAAGAGACAAAGGCCTACTCAGGCTTTCTGAAGCTGTTTAAGTACACCATTACCCATGGACTCTTTAAGGGCGGAGTCAGCCGTCCTTTAATTCGTGAAGCAACGGTAAGACCTCCCTCTGTTGGCGTCATTTTATTTGACCCTCTACGGGACCAGGTAGTTCTCGTGGAACAATTCCGCATGGGCCCTTTTCTAAGCGAGGATGACCCCTGGCTACTGGAAGTGGTTGCAGGTATCAGTGAGCCTGGAGAAACACTGGAAGAGGTCGCTCTTCGCGAGGTAGAGGAAGAAACAGGCTATAAAGTTACCTCTCTGATGCCCGTATCTGACTTTTATGTCAGCCCCGGTGCCAGTAATGAAAAACTGAAACTATTCTGTGGCCTGGTGGATGCCAGTATTGCTGGTGGTATTTTTGGTGTGGCAGATGAAGGTGAGGACATCAAGGTTCATGTTCTTCCCTTCCCAGAAGCTTATGATATGGTGGAAGATGGTCGGATAGCCAACGCTCCAGCGGTCATTGCACTGCAATGGCTAAAGCTGCATCATCACGAGTTATGCCAACATGAAAAATAAACACTTCACAGGCAGATTCCAGCAACGGTTTGCCTTTATCTGTCTCCTTGGCCTGCTTTCGGCTGCACTAACAGGATGTCAGACAAGGAATAGCATATTTCCCAATTTAGACCAGGAAGGGCTTCACAGCGGTGCAAACTGGGCGGTACTACCCTTCATTAGCCACACTAATATACCAGAGGATGCCTCTACTCAACTTGAGCGCATTATCATGGTTCAACTGCCCTCCATGGGCATAAATAAGCCAACAATTTATAGAGCACCAGAAACAAACACCACCCTTGATTATCTCTCTGATATATATGAGGCTGAGCGAGCAAGACTGTGGGCTATTAATAACCATATCAGTCACTCTATATCCGGTGAGATTCTTGAGTGGAAGTATGATGAACAGAACCGCTTTTCCACAATGCTAAGCTTGAAAGTCACGGATATATCTTCGGGTGAAGTGGTATGGGACATCAATGGTCTTGGGGAAGGACGCCCCGGTGAAAGCGCCTATGAAGTCAGCCGAAAACTGATAGCAGACCTTCTTGCAGCTATGCCTTTTCAAGAAGCAAAGTAGTATCAGGAAGGTTTATACTGATTAACTCAACACGAGAGAAATGGATATGCTCTACGTACTCAGGGATGATACTAACCAGATTTGTGCTGTCTCCGACAAGCCGCTTTCCAATGAATGGGAGCGTGCTGATATGGATGATGAAAGTCTGAAGCTATTCTTACAGAACAATCCGGAAATCAGCTCAGGCATCATGGAGTCTTCCGATGCTGATTTCATACGTGTTCTTGAAGATGTTATCGACCTGTTAATTGATAAGCAGATTATTCAATTCACTGAATTTCCTGATATCGCTCAGACAAAACTCCTCAATCGCCGCAGATATCGTGAAAGTCTGAGAAGCAATTCTGATACTACTCGTCTCCTGGAAGACGGTGATGATATCTTTTAAGTTGTTACTGCTTTAGACGCATTTGCTCCAAATCAGCAGTTAACCGCACAGTCTTCCCGGAACAGATGCTCTAGCAGGCTTTATATCCCACCCCTACCGATCAGTTGAAATAGTCCCAGGGGGCGTAATCCGGGCGTTCATGGTTGGCCAGTTTTCAGGCCAGCTGCTCTGCGTTTCCATGGATACATTTGGGATCATTAACCTTCCATCATCAACTCGATCAGGAAATAAGATCCCATCCAGATGATCTATTTCATGAAGCATGACCCTGGCCGCAAAACCACTGAGACTGGCCTCAATAGCTTCCCCTTGGTCATCGAACCCTCTTACCTTCAGATTCGACGGCCTATTTACCCAGCCTCGAATACCCGGAACCGACAAACAACCTTCCCAGGTCCAGCAGGTTTCTTTGCTGACCTCAATGACCTGAGGATTGATCCAGAATGAAAGTGGAATATCTGGCACACTGGGGTAGCGGTTTTTCGTCTCTTCAGAGATCCCAATGCACAATACTCTTGCCCCCCAACCAATCTGAGGAGCGGCAATACCGATACCATTTGCCTCTAATTGTCTTTGTCGAAGAATCCGCAGGTTACGCTGGAAATCATCCGTAAGAATGTCATCAACGCTCACTTGCTGGTGTTGCTGAAAAAGCACAGGGTCACCCATGATGAGCAGATCCGGACTGTCAGGCAGACTTATCATTAGCAGAACCATTCCACATCTATTTATGATCACTCAGTGTAACGTAATGACCACAGCAGCCAGTGAAAATTCCGTCTAAGCACTGATCAACATAAAGCAAAATATGATTTCACAGCGACAAATACTTATAATGGGAGGTCAATTTACGTTTTTTAAGCGCTTTTTCAACCACCATGACCAGAACTTATCGTTTACTTGTTTCCTGCCCGGACTCCACAGGCATCGTAGCAACCGTCAGTGATTTTATCGCTCGACATGGTGGCTGGATTGTCGAAGCCAATCATCACTCAGACCCTGTAACCGGGCGCTTTTATATGCGTAATGAGATTAAGGCGGAAAGCCTGCCTTTTTCTGCGGAGGAATTTAAAAAGCACTTTACCCCTATTGCAGAAAAGCTAAGCTTGGACTGGCGCATCAATGATTCAGGGATTCCTCCACGGGTAGCCCTGCTGGCCAGTAAAGAGGCACACTGCCTGTCTGACCTACTGTATCGCTGGCGCAGTGGTGATCTGAAAATGGAAATACCCTGTGTTATCTCTAATCATGAAGATCTGAGGAGCTACGTTGAGTGGCATGGGATTCCATACCACTGCGTACCTGTGGATAAAAATGATAAAGCTCCTGCCTTTGAAAAAATGACCTCGCTCCTCGAAGAGCACAGTGTAGATACAGTGGTACTGGCACGATATATGCAAATTCTACCACCCCAGCTTTGCGAGCTCTATGCAAGCCGGGTGATCAACATTCACCACAGCTTTCTGCCTTCCTTTGTGGGAGCTAAACCCTATCACCAAGCTTACGAACGAGGAGTTAAATTAGTCGGTGCTACTTGTCACTATGTGACAGAAATCCTCGATGCAGGCCCAATTATTGAACAGGACGTTATCAGGGTTGGGCATCACCATTTGCCAGAAGACATGGTCAGACTCGGAAAAGATGTTGAGAAAAGTGTGTTGGCTCGTGGATTGAGATACCACATTGAAGATCGGGTCATTGTTGATGGAAGCAAGACGATTATTTTAGGATAGAAAAGAACACCCTGTGGATAAGCTGTGAAAGTTTGTTAATAAGCTATGAATACATAGGGTATAATCAGCTAGCAGGCTGTTAGAGAATAATTGCCATTGCGAGGACAGCTGAAAATTCAGGATATACATGATTCTCAGGGAGGAGCCATGAAACTGAAACCCTGCCCCTGCTGCCGTAGCAAAGCCATGTTTGCAGACCTGATTGTTGGAAAAGCAAGCAAAAAAAGAGTCCGGATGTGGCAAGTTAGCTGTAGCGGTTGTGGCTTATCCACAGAGCTAGATGAGGATAAAGCCTATACAGCCACACGCTGGAACCTTCGCCAGGAATATGCTGACCTGAAAATGTGGGTAACACTTCTGGCAGCTTTGCTGCCAGCCTCGATTATCATCAGCCTTCTGCTGGGCAACCTGATGGGAATCAGCTTAATCAGCTGATTTTACCATTCATTCTAGCGGCTCTCTGAATACATTCAGTGATGTTATCCACAAGCTGATTAATGAAGTTTGCGTAACTTGCTGGTCCAGATTCAATATTTTCTGCCAGAGGATCAAGCACCCCCACTCTGACAGAAAGCCCTTCAGTCAACCGGTCGATATAAGCTGGTTGAAACTGTGGCTCTCGGAAAATACAACTTGCTCCGGCCTCATTCAGCTGCCCTTTCAAGTTTATCAGATGGCGAGCTCCGGGCTGTTGCTCAGGATTTAATGTGAAGTAACCGGCAACCTTCAGACCATATTGATCCTGCAGGTAACCATAGGCATTATGAAAAACAAAAAATGGTTTATTCCCAGATTGTTTGATTTTCAACCCGTTCCGGGCATCCGTCTTATCCATACTCTTGATAAAAAGTTCAAGATTTTCCTGATATTGTGCCTTGTTGGCTTTATCCGCCAACACTAATACTCGAGTCATTTCTCGGGCAATGACTCGCGCATTTTCGGTGCTCAACCAGATATGAGGATCAAATTCACCATGATCATGCTCCTCATCGTGTTGATGAACATGATCCTCATCCTCTACACTGCTACGTAAACGAATACCCTGAATATCCATCATGGATACTGCAACAACGCCTTTTGAGCCCGTTAGCATCTTAGGCAGAAAAGACTCCATGGAGGGGCCAACCCAGAAAATAACATCAGCATTTCTGAGCTTGCGAGCATCAGAAGGCTTCAAGCTATGACTGTGAGGAGAACTCCCAGGTGGCAGCAATACATCTGTACTGGTCACCCCTTCTGTGATTGCTTGAGCTATCAGCTGAAGCGGTTTAATGCTGGCAAGAACCTTCAGAGGCTCTGCAGTCACAGAAAGACTGATAGTCATTAATAGCAAAGCCATCAGAGATCGTTTAAAAGGAAAGAACTGCATACAAAAAACCGCTCAACTCAAATGTGTTATAATATAACACTTTAATCTAAAAAATGATCCTCCCATTAATAGTTCAGAACTAAGATCTCAGTCATATTTTTATCCGTTATGACACCACAGGCTCATCCCGAAAAAACTAAACCAAAGTACTTATTTAATAAGCGGAAGGCTATTCAATGGAGCAAAGGGGGGGAGTAATTATTACGAGGAGGTCAAGTAAAAGATCTTCAGTAGAAGTGAGCCAAATACTTGTGAACGGCACCAAAAAAGAAAGCAGGTAAACTATCAAACCAAATAATGATTGATACGAGCCTTTAACTGAGGAAAATGTAAAGGCTCATACTCATCTGAAGTGATTAAGTACCCTCCCAGTAATCTTCGCCAAAGATGGCACTGAGACGTTTGTCTTCTTCCCTGTCCTCAAGTGCCCTGCGAATCTGCAAAGTGCGCTTGGAACCTTTCTGCTCAAGTTCAGGACGGATCAGATGTTCATCCAGAATGAACTCTTTCTCAGCCTTCTTACCTTTACCCATAACAGCATCCTCTTCTTGTATTTGTTATTAAATGATGCCTGATTACGATTACTAAAATATTAAATTCATGCGCTTACGACAACCACTCATGTCGTATAAATATGTAAGATAAATCTTACAAATCCTTAACTCTTAACGATCTTAATCCTTTTTTTATACTCTTCAGTTGTTGTTCCAGCTCCGGTTCCTTCTGCATGGCAACCCCGGCAGCCAGTACATCAATAACCACCAGATGAGCAATTCTGGACGTTAGAGGCGTAAAGAGCTCTGTATTTTCTTCAGCAGCAATCGCAAGGGAAAAATCACTATATTCTGCCAGCGGCGTATTATCAGGGCAGATACCAACAATCGAGGCTCCATGCTCTCTAGCAAGCTTTACACTGTGGATTAAGTCTTTTGATCGCCCTGTTTGAGAGATCGCAACCACCACATCATCTCTGGTCATGGTCGATGCAGAAATGAGCTGAATATGAGGGTCAGCACAGGCAACGGCTGTCGATTTTAAACGAATGAATTTATGCCTGGCATCGCGGGCAACGGCTGCAGAAGCACCAAATCCGAAGAACTCTATTCGACGAGCATCGCACAATACGTCTATTGCCGACTGCAAACCTACCATATTCATGCGGTCTCTGACCTGCATTAACTCCTGTATCGTTGAATCAAAAACTTTATTCTTTAACGATTCAGCACTGTCATCCCGATCCAACTTCATGCTGCTAAACCGTGGGACCGATACCGCCCCCAAAGTCCTAGCGAGCTTCAATTTGAAATCCTGAAACCCGGTACAGCCAATAGCCTTACAAAAGCGCATAACCGTAGGTTCACTGACACCGACCTGCTTAGCCAGCTGCCCAATGTTAAGACTGATACAGGTTGCTGGCTCACTTATAACCCAGTCAGCCACTTTTTTTTCTGAACGTCTCAGGCTGTCATACTGCTTGCCCACTTCAACTATCGGGTCATTGCTTAACATAAATAGCTCTACATCATTGATACGTTCATTATTGTTCTCATGAATAACCTGACTAGATACACTTCAATACAAATATTTTGCTTTCATCAAAGGCATCTATGTCTGAATGAACCATAACACAGGCAGACCTGATGACGCAGTTTCGTTAAACTCTCACTACTCATGCTTATATCCTCCCCATCAAAGGGGGCATCAATTCCAGACTGAAAGAATCTTATGGACGTAACCTCAATACTTGACTCACTGAATGATGCACAGCGTAGTGCTGTAGCAGCACCTGTCAGCTCAATGCTGGTGCTTGCAGGTGCTGGCAGTGGTAAAACTCGCGTTCTGGTCCACCGGATTGCATGGCTGGTTCAGGCTGAAGCCATGTCACCTTACTCAGTGATGGCAGTAACCTTTACCAACAAGGCCGCAGCGGAAATGCGATCCCGTATTGAGGAGTTACTGGGAATCGCCCCCAGGGGTATGTGGGTAGGTACGTTCCACGGTCTTTCTCACCGACTACTCAGATCCCATTGGAAAGAGACCGGACTCCCTGAAAATTTTCAGATTCTGGACAGTGATGACCAGCTCAGGGTCATCAAACGAATTATGAAAGCGATGCAGCTGGATGATCAAAAGTGGCCTCCCCGCCAAGCCCAGTGGTTCATCAACAGCAAAAAAGACGAAGGCTTACGACCCGATTATATCGACCCGGGCTATGACCCTTTCGAACGCACCATGGTCGATGTCTATCGCCGCTATCATGAATATTGCGAGCAGGTGGGGGTCGTGGATTTTGGCGAGCTGCTCCTCCGTGCTCACGAACTACTGCTGAAGCGTGCTGATATTCTTCAGCATTATCGTGAGCGCTTTCGCTATATCCTTGTCGATGAGTTTCAGGACACTAACGCCGTGCAATATGCCTGGCTCAGGTTGCTGGCCGGTGACCAGGATAAACTCATGGTGGTTGGTGATGATGACCAGTCCATCTATGGATGGCGGGGTGCACGAATTGAGAACATACGTCAGTTTACTCATGATTTCCCCAATGCTCAGACCATCAAACTGGAACAGAACTACCGATCAACCGGTAACATTCTTCAGGCAGCCAACGCCGTTATTGCCAATAATCCGGACCGATTAGGTAAAGAGCTGCACACCGATGGGGACAGTGGTGAGCCGGTGCATTTATACGCCGGTTTTAACGAGATGGATGAAGCACGATTCATCACTGATCGTATTAAAGATGCAGTTACCAAAGGTACTGCTCGCAGTGATATAGCCGTACTTTACCGATCCAATGCTCAGTCCCGTATTCTTGAAGAAGCGATGCTCAGGGCTGCAATACCCTACCGGATCTATGGGGGACAACGCTTCTTTGAACGGGCAGAAATCAAAAATGCGCTGGCTTATCTGCGGCTGGTCAGCTCCCCCAATGATGACACATCTCTGGAGCGAGTCATTAATATTCCAACCCGTGGTATTGGCGAAAAAACCGTTGAAAAGCTGAGAGAAGCAGCACGAAGTCAGGAAATATCATTATGGCAGGCCCTGCGTAACCTGGTGAATGCGTCGGTAGTTGGCGGAAAAGCAGGCAAGTCCATGGCCGCCTTTGTAGAACTGATTGAATCCATGAGCAATGCCGGCGAAACACTCGATCTCGGAGAACTCTCTGATCATGTTGTGACCATGAGTGGCCTGATTGATCATCACAGTAAAGAAAAAGGAGAAAAAGGCCAGGCTCGAGTAGAAAACCTTGAGGAACTGGTTAATGCCTGCCGTCAGTTTGATATGGACGAACTTGATCTGGATGAAGAGACAGAGGCCATGACACCTTTGGATGCCTTCCTTGCTCATGCTGCGCTTGAGGCCGGCACCAACCAGGCAGATCAGTTTCAGGACAGTGTACAGATGATGACGCTGCACTCTGCAAAAGGCCTGGAGTTTCCACTGGTATTTCTGGCTGGTATGGAAGAAGGCTTGTTCCCTCACAAGATGTCACTGGATGAGGGCAATCTGGAAGAGGAACGCCGTCTCTGTTACGTGGGTATAACCCGCGCCATGGAAACCTTATACCTGACGTATGCTGAGAGCCGCCGCCTGTATGGCAGCGAAACGATGAACCGGCCTTCACGATTTATTCGGGAGATACCCGGTGAGTTACTACAGGAAGTTCGCCTCGGTGGCACTATTTCCCGCCCTGTTGTGACCCGTATGGCTCCGGCATCACCCGATCATGGCTTATCTCTTGGGCAGCGTGTTCACCATAATGTGTTCGGTGAAGGCATCGTCATCAATTACGAAGGAGAGGGAAACCAGGCCCGGGTTCAGGTCAATTTTGATTCTGAAGGCGCCAAATGGTTAATGATGGCCTACGCCAACCTTTCTCCAATCTAGGAGCCTGTCAGACTTAAAGCTGTCCTACTGACTCCTGACCCAAAGCCTCCATACTAATGGAGGCTTGTATGCTTCCGCCTATCCACTTACCATGCTTCTGTCGTGTTCCGCATAAATAATACCAATCAAATTTTCTAAACCCGTTATGAGCATGGCTGACTGAAGTGTAAGACAAGGCAAAGTGACGAGTCATAGCTTTAGCTATGGTGAGGAGCTTTAACGCAGGATTACGCTTTAGGCTGGCAGCGGAATAGGGATTTAGAGAATGCGATTGGTAAAAGATTAAAAACAAGAGAACAGGGTCCTTGCATGAAGCGCCGTAATTTATTGACCTCTTTGGGGCTCGCTGCAATTACTGCAGCGCTGGTAGGCTGTGGCCAGAGTGAGCAGTCACAGCAAACCTCAAGTACAGAGTCAGCAGCACCAGACATTCAAAAACCACTCGAGTGGAAACTCGTTACCTCCTGGCCAAAAAACTTTCCGGGGTTGGGCACCGCACCTGAGCGCTTTGCCGAATCCGTTAACAAAATGAGTAATGGTCGACTGACCATCAAAGTGTATGGCGGCGGTGAATTGGTTCCCCCATTGGAAGTATTTGATGCCGTTTCAAGTGGCACAGCAGACATGGGACACAGTGGTGCTTACTACTGGAAAGGAAAGGATCCCGCGACGCAGTTCTTTACTGCGGTACCCTTTGGGTTGAATGCACAAGAAATCAGCAGCTGGATTCACTATGGTGGTGGACAGGCCCTCTGGGATGAGGTTTACAAGCCCTTCAACATCAAACCGATGGCTGGTGGCAACAGTGGCGTACAAATGGCAGGCTGGTTTAATAAAGAGATTAACAGCCTTGATGACCTGAAAGGCCTGAAAATGCGAATCCCTGGTATGGGCGGTGAGGTGCTGAAGCGTCTGGGTGGTGTCCCCGTTAACATTCCCGGAGGCGAGCTGTTTACCGCACTTCAGACTGGAGCCATTGATGCCACAGAATGGGTTGGACCATACAATGACCTGGCCTTTGGCTTCTACAAAGCCGCCTCTTACTACTACTACCCAGGCTGGCATGAGCCAGGCAGCATGATGGAATTCACCATCAACCTGGATGCCTGGAATAAACTACCAGAAGACCTGCAGGCGATCGTTAAGACCGCAGCACGTGCAACAAACCAGGATATGATTGATGAATACACCGCCCGAAATAATGCGGCTCTTCAGCAATTGATCAACGAGCACGGTGTAAAAGTGAAACGCTTACCGGATGATGTTCTTAAAGAACTGAAAAAGGTAGCAGATGAGATTACTCAGGAAGTGGCTACATCCAGTGATATTGCCGGGCGTGTCTACGAGTCATTCGATAAGTTCCGTGAGCAGTCCAAGGCCTACCACGATATTTCAGAAGTCGCTTTTTATGAAGCACGCTCTTTGAAGTAATCCATTTTTCGCCACATTCGACAACGAATGTGGCGTCTTTCTCAAACCGGTTCTTCCAATAAAGAAACAACATCAATGAACCCCATCTTTTCCAGAGCAGGAAGAAGAGAATCCACCTGACAGGCTGCCCCTGTGTGAACAAACAGATCCTGAGATTCTGATTCAAAGTCTGATGACTCTAATAAACTCATCACTCTTCGGGCAATCGCAGGGCCTGAATCAATCCAGTTAATGTCCGTAGGAGATACCTGCTGCAGAGCTTCCGTTAATAACGGAAAGTGAGTGCAGCCAAGCACAATGGCATCGGGTGTTTGTTCATCAGAATAAAAGGGCGCCAGTATGTTTTTTAATGCTTCATCGGAAACCTTCTCGCCACGCAGAAACGCTTCTGCCATCTGAACCAGATCACTGGACCCCACACGAATGACATGACAGTCGCCAGCAAAATCCTGGATCAGCTGATCCGTATAGCTACGGGCAATGGTGCCCGGCGTAGCCAGTAAGCCAATACAACGACTCTTTGAATACTCACTGGCGGTCTTTATAGCAGGCACCACACCCACAACAGGAAAATTCAGTTCCTCACGAACTCTCGGCAATGAGATGGTACTGGCAGTATTACAGGCTATCACCGCAAGGGATGGTGTATACCGTTCAGCCAAAAGGCCAAGGCAAACACTGGTACGCTCTATCACCTCAGACTCAGGCTTGGGGCCATAAGGAAAACCTTGTGTATCAGAGCAGTAAACCACGGGAGCATTAGGCAAAACCTGTTTTATTTCTTGATAGATGCTGAGACCACCAACACCGGAATCAAAAATGACGATGGGTTTTACCATGCTTTGCATAAATAGAAAGTTTCCATAAAAGCCTGTTCACTCTGTCAAAATAGAGCACAAAAAAGATTGAGATTGTAGCTGATTACCGCGTTGAAACATTAACCTGACATAGGGCTTATTAAATAATAGTTCTCAGAGAACTTAACGATCAGCCAACTCTTTCCCACTTTGACAATCAATACACAAAGATGATTCCGGTCGAATTTCCAGTCTGGCAAATTGGATAGGACGATCACACTCCAGGCAATAACCGTAGTCACCGCTTTCGAAACGAGCCAAAGCCATCAGAACCTGCCGCAACTGCTGTTTACTCTGCTCCAGGCTGGCTTTTGCCATACTCTGTTGCTGTAGTGCATCCACCCTTGTTACTCGACCAAAGGCCTGCTGATCCAACTTCACCGGTTGGGCAGACTGATCAGACTGGGCAATTGTCTCCATTAGCGTCTGCTTGCGCTGTTTTAATAACTTAATCAGGTGTTCGCTTTGTTCGGGCTTCAGTGTCGACATAGTTTTTTTGATCTCTGATGCAGAAGCAATAAGCGTTATTCCTGTAATGACCATACATCAGATCAGGGTGGTTGAAAAAAGAGCAATGGAAATCAATTCATTTACATAGTACATAAACGGAATGAATCCTGTTACCGGAGTAAATTGATGAATCATAAGGCTTTCCAGGATCAACTGGCCCTGTTTCCTGAAGATGCGGCAACAATCCTGCAGAAATTGACACTGCAGCAGGGTCGCCTTGAGCCAGAGCAGGTCAACGAGCTAAAGGTCCTGATGAGACTTTCAACAGAAGATTTTCTGAAAGCAGTGCTGCCCCTTGCTGCAACCATGAGCACTTGTCCTATTTCAGGGTTTTCTGTCGGCGCGGTGGTTGAGGGCTTTCGAGCAGCTGAAGGCTCATGCGAAGAAGAGCAGGGTCCCATCTATTTCGGAGCCAATCTGGAAATAGCCGGTCAGCCACTGAAAATGGCAATTCATGCAGAACAGGCCTCCATCAGTAATGCATGGCATCAGGGAGAAACCCGGCTACGCCGACTGATGGTCAATGAAGCCCCATGCGGTCACTGCAGGCAGTTTATGAACGAGCTCAATGAGATTGATCAGATGGAGATTCTGGTCAGTCAGCTCGACAATGAGCGGAAGAAACATTATCGAATGGCAGACTTGTTACCGGATGCTTTTGGCCCGGGGGATCTGAAACAGGGCGGTCGCCTTTTGGGCCCATCAAACCAGTTACTTAATAGTCCTGATAGCTCAGACACTCTGATAAATGCGGCAACTCAAGCCGCCCAAAACAGTTATGCCCCCTATTCAGACTGTTACTCAGGCATTGCACTTCTTATGAATAATGGCGATATAATATCTGGAATGTATGCCGAAAATGTTGCCTTTAATCCAAGCTTGACCGCTATTGAAGCGGCACTGGTGAATCTTCGGTTGAATAGCCTTGCCAAGCCTGAAGCCACTATTGTAGACGCCGTTATGGTTGAAAAGCAGGCCCCTATCTCCCATAAAGCCATGGCTGTCTCAATCATTAGTCATATGGGGGCGGAATTACGTCATTTCATTGTATAGACTTAAAGGAACCCATTGAGCAAGGAGGCTACATTGTGAGTTCAGGTTTTAGAATTGACCCATCATCCCCTTCCAACCTTGATTACGGTCGCGGCAATGATGACAGCCTTAGTGAAAACGAAGGTGATGCCAACTCATCTTCAGTAAAACAAAAGTCATACATTGACCGCTCTGACTCAAGGAAAGGAAAGGATAAATCTCTGGAAATGCGTAAGGCTCGCAAAAAAGATAAGCGCAAAAAGAAGAAGATCTCTGAGAGAAATACCAAAGAGTTTAATGAAGACCAGGCTGATGACTAAAGGCAATCATCCAGATTGCCTTTATCTTTCGTTCTCAAAATACATTCTCTTCCTAAAACCTCCCAATACTTCATTTGACTAATTCCATTCCCGATGGAAAGATCACGATCGGGATTAATCGAATGGTGGTGTGCGCTGCCGCGCTTTCTTATGAGAAAAAAAGACGCTTTCAGTCATAGTGATGATCAGCAAAGCTACGATGTGCTCATCGTGGGTGGTGGCATGGTGGGAGCTGCTATCGCCTGTGGGCTCGGTAACCAGGGAATAAAGGTTGCTGTATTCGATCACATTGAGCCAGAACCATTACCCCCAAACGCTCTTCCCGAACTGAGGGTCTCTGCACTCAGTACCGCTTCAGAAGAAATTCTTCGTCAGCTTGGCGCCTGGTCTTACATGGCAGGCATGCGCATGACGCCCTATCGGCGTATGGCTGTATGGGAAAAACTGCATACTCCCTGGGGAAAGGAGCTGACCTCAAGAAACAATCGGGTAATGTTTGATACCCAACAGATCGATCATCCACAATTGGGCTTTATCGTTGAAAACAAGGTTACCCAACTGGGTCTGTTAGAAGCCATCAAACGCTGTCCATCGATAACTTTCCTCTGTCCGGTTCATATCCAAAAGATCGATACCTCTACAAACAGGCCTATGGTTGAATTATCCGATGGTCGTCGCTTTTACGGTGATCTTCTAGTGGGTGCTGATGGCGCTAACTCGCGTGTTCGTCAGACAGCCGGAATCGTTATGGAGCAGCGGGACTACGAACAGCAGTGCCTGGTGGCAACTGTAGAGATTGCAGGAGGCTGTCAGGATATTACCTGGCAGGCATTCACTCCCACTGGCCCCGAAGCCTTTTTGCCTCTGGCCGATATTGCTGGTAAGAGTTACGGCTCTATCGTCTGGTACCACCAACCTGAAAAAGTCCGACAACTTTTGACCCTTTCGAATGAGGCTTTTATAAAAGAGCTGGTTAAAACATTTCCTTCCGAGCTTCCAGACATTGTTCAGCTTCATGAACGAGCAGCCTTTCCAATTGCCAGACGCCATGTCAGCCACTACTTCCGACCCGGTGTAGTGCTGGCTGGTGATGCCGCTCATACCATCAATCCCCTGGCAGGGCAGGGGGTTAATCTTGGATTCCAGGATGCCGCCTGGTTGATCGAAATTCTGGTTGATGCATACCAATCCAATGAAAGTCTGGGAAGCCCAGAAGTTCTTGCAAGATATGAAAATGCAAGACGCAAAGATAATACGTTGATGATGACAGCTATGGATGGGTTTTATCATAGTTTCAGCAATCAGAACCGCCCGCTAAAGTTGCTTAGAAACACCGGACTTGCTCTCGCAGGAAACCTGTCACCTGCCGTCAATCAGGTCATGAAATATGCAATGGGGCTTTCTGGTAAGCAGCCCAAGCTAGCTTCCGTAGACAAGCGTTGAGAGTACTTACTGCATCTGTTCAATTCTTACAAAGCGCTTTTAATCAGGATTTGCTGTAACCCAAGAAAAAGACAATAGCCTGGAGATATACACGGATTGAACTTCGTAAAACCCTGATGCACCTGTATCGATTCGAGGCATAAGATGGTCTTTGCACAGAGCAGCTTGGGGAAGCAGACTATGAGAACGATGATATCAACAGGTTTCCGGCTCACAGCCATGGCCTCTTTAGGATTCTGGTGGGCCTGGCTAATGGCAGGTGCTGCTTATTACTACACAATTGAGCAGGCCTCTGTGTGGGCATCCTTTACTTCTGGAGCCGGTATCAGCCTGGTCATAATGATTTGTGGAGTTTTCAGCGCAATGATTTCTGACTCTCTTCATTGAGAACATGCTTCACAACACTCATCCAATCACTTGCTGTTTGACTTCAATCAGCAACCTCACATCAGGGTCTCTTTTAAACTTATCGTAGCGGCCCTTAACTCCCCTTTTTGACGACACCATCCACCTATTAATCATGTCTATTTTTCATATACGCAACTGGCTTGCGAGCCTGACTGTTGTTGTCTTTTCTTCTGCACTTTATGGCAGCCCTCCAGCCAGCTTCAGCAGTGCAAAGCGGGAAGCCGCCAAAATATACGACAAAAATCTAACTAGCTTTTACTGCGGCTGCCCTATAAGAAAAGAAGGAAAAAAACTGGTACCAGACCTGGAAGCCTGTGGTTATTCAATCCGTAAACAGGCAGCCAGAGCAAACCGGATAGAATGGGAACATGTTGTACCTGCCTGGGCATTCGGACACCAACTGCAATGCTGGCAGAAAGGAGGACGAAAAAACTGCAGTCGAAACAGTCCTGAGTTTCGTGCAATGGAGGCAGACCTTCATAACCTGGTTCCCGCAGTTGGCGAGGTGAATGGAGATCGCTCGAACTACCGTTTTGGTATGTTGAGCAATCCTCCCAATTATTATGGCCGATGTGATTTCCATGTTGATTTCAAGGCAAGAGTCGCTCAACCACCAGAAGGTCAGCGAGGAAGTATTGCCCGGATATATCTCTATATGTCAGATAAATACGCTTTCAAACTTAGCAATAAGGAAAGAAAGTTATTTGAGACTTGGGACAGGATGTACCCGGTAACCACTTGGGAATCAGAACGTAATCAGAAAATCAGTAATATCCAAGGCTGGGGAAATCCATATATTGATAGAACAGATGAAGGTTAAATAACGGTCACAACAGCTAGAAGCATTCAGAAATGTACTGCTCATAATAATGGAGATTTATCACCGTAAAGGTGAGCAGGCATGTCTGAGTCGAAGCGCTGAGCGATATCCGATAACAGGCATCCTTCTATATTCCAAATAGCCTTTCTCATCTCATTTAGCCGATTATACTCTTGAGTGAATTTGCCGTAATTCTCATCATCTTCTGTATTCTCCCGCTTTAAAATACAATTAGATATTCTTTTTGCTATATCTTCTGATATTTCCTTAAGACATTCATGAAATACTCTTATACAATCACTACTGATAGTTAATAAATCAGAATTAGCAGTCCCTGTAGATTTTAGTTCATGCGTATTATTCAGCATAGAGCGACCTAATAATTCCAACTTCTTAAGCTGATATGGGTAATAAGGTGCCGGCCTATCGATCTCAGAACTTTTAACATAGCATTTTTTATACATTTTTAATGCTGCAAGTGTTGTACAAAAAACCTTAGATATTAAGCTATCTAACCTTAAATGCTGATCTTTAGACAATAGCCTCTGGAAGTTTTGACTATCAAGATGCTTTATACATAGCTGAATGATATTATGGTAACGCTCACAAGTAGCTAGAGCGAAACGAATATGTCTACCACTAAAGACATTATGTTTAACTAGGTTTAATACATGAAAACAATATAAAATAACTCTTTTTTGAGTATGAAGCTGCTCTGACCAATGATCCGTCTCATCATTCTTAAGAACACTATCAAGTGATTTTAGCTCTTCCAAAATTTCATCATATGAAGCGATCATACTCACCGTTGAATGATATTTATGCAAATGGTCTGGGTTTGCTAATCTGGTCCTAATCCCCCCAAGATCTGGAGTGAAAGCATGACGCCTAACATTCACACAACTATACTTTACTCTTTCTGATGCAACACTTAATGGTGTCCACTGAGCCATTTCAGATCTAGTATGTTCACGTAATCGATCTAATAATAATTGACGATCAGTATAATTGATCCATAAAAATCCTTTTGTACCTAATAAAGGTTCAAGGTGAGTAGTAGATTTTTTATCGACATGACGCTTAACATCAACCAGTTCTTGTCCTGATAACCTGCTATCCAAACTGGCAGAGTAATCGAATATTTCAATGATAGTATGAGCCAAAGTATCTGGAATTTTATTTTTCAATAGCAACTGAAGTACCAACCCATGCAACAATCCTAATATCGAATTAATGTTTTCAACACACTCAGGGCTTTCAAGCATTTGTTCAATATAACTATCATTCTTGAAATTGAGTAAAACACTAACCTTTATAATTCGACATATTTCTTTAATATCGGGACTAGATTCAGAAAATAGATAATTTAGCTTTTCGACCACGAAAGAGGGAATAGTACTTTGATAGCAGAACTCCATTACCCTGGATCTTTCTAAAAAGTGATTTGCAACTGTTCTGTTTTTTTCATCGAGAATACCAGTTTCTATAAAATACTCATACAATGATATTACTGGCCTTAGTCTAACCAAACCGAAGTCTTCAATGTCATGTATATCACCTTTAGCCAGACAGATAATTCGATGAAAAGCTTCATCCATATACAAAGGGGTAATAACCATAGCCAAATTTAATATAGTGTCATTCAGTGACTCACACTTACCTTCTGAAATTTCACCCATTAATTTCGGAAAAAATTCTATAACATGATGATAAACATCAGATCCTCCACCTTGAAAAAGCCAACATAGATATTTACAGTAACCTTCACTTTTCACCGCATAAAGTACTGATGGCCTACGTATTGTAGTCGCATCAAGCCAGCGCAGATCTTCCTTAAGGTATTGTACTTGTTTATTGATCAGCCTATCGCTTTTTTCATATGATAAAGTATGCCAATCAAATCCCATGACATCATTGCATAAACTCTCAACTCTAGGTAATAAATGAGCAATGTCCGCAACCTTATTTGAGAACAATGAGGAGTTATTTTTTAAATCATTTTCCAAATAATCTATGCAGAAACCAAATGTGTATCGAGCCAACCTGACACAAGAGACTAGCTGCCAAATATCCGCCTCATCTTTGACACTTTTTTCCAACTTCTCAAAATAATCAATAACAGCCTCAAGCCAATTTGAGGCCGACCTATATAAATCTTGACTTTCTAAAAATCCATTCCTGAATAGTCCTGTTAAATTTTCAAATTCACTTTTACGTGTTACAGCTAAATATACTAGCCTTTCTGAAGGCCTGTTGTATTTTTCAAAAAGATTATCTCTAATTAATTCAGGCTTTAGAGAAACTCTATCCTCTATTATTTCAACACCATTTTTTCCCTTTGGATTTGCAACAACTGCTGACCAGGCTTTTTCACTTGAAGCAACCTGCTTTTCTTTGTAAAGAGATAGATTATGCTTTTGATCCAGGCTAGCAATAACTGCTCCTAAAGGTAGAGCTGGAGAACCTGTCTTTTCCCTGTGAGCTTCGACCTCCATAGATGAATACTTTCTGGTAGTAGACATTTGACAATTCACCGTCGGCTCAGCTTCATGTACAAAGTGAACTTTTCCTGAAGCAGAAGACTTAACCATTTGAGCCCAGCTTCTAGTAGCAGTGGATTGAACCAGATAACCTTCGGCGATAATCAAAGTACTATGATCACTCCTTTGACTGTTATCTTTCAGTATGCCATCTGAAGACGGAGTATTGCTTTGATTCGAGTCGCTAACTAGTACATCTTCCTCTCTTTCATGAAATAAATCTTCATCAGGAGAGACACTTTCACTCGAATCAAGCTCTTCGTCATGAGTAGTTTCTGTTGCCAAGTCAGAAAGAATTCCAGACAACTGATCTCTAAAAGCATAACATTTTTTTTCTTCCAACCCTGCATTGATTAAGTGCAGTAACGTAAGGTGAATATCTTGTAACAGCATGCAGTTTTTGGCCAGATAATGTCCATATCTTGATTTTGAAGGATCTAATCTAAGCACGTCATAAACTTGGTCCAAAAAACGCTGAACGCAAAGTACAAATACCTGTGCACACCCATTACAACCATATACACTACCAATAATATCTCTTAGGTGTATTGATGTTAAAATTAATAGCCATTCTCTGGCAAGCTGCTGCTGATTCTCTCTATCTACTGTCTTTTTCTTTTTATGTTTAAGCACACCTTCCAGGCTATTCTGTATTTTTTCATGCCCGTACAATAGGTTGCTCACCCGCTCCCTTGTAGGTATAACTGACTTTATTGCTTTGTTTGAAAAGATATCAAATTCAAGCTTATCCAGAGCCTCTTCCACAGATACATGTATGACTTCAGCCTGATAAACATCACTCGCTGTCTTTACGGGCTTTTTCTTTTCTTGTTCCCCTACAGAAATGACAGAAAGCATTGTACTGCTTTTTTCCGAAACAACCCTTGCCCATGACTGGAGCTGACTCTCACCAGCTTGAGCTGCTGGATTATGAGGCATAGCTATAAGCCCTGGCTCAGATTTCTCTCCTCGCCTACAATCAGTTTTGGGATTTTCTATGCTAGATAATGTTACTTTCCACCCTGGCTTTATCCAGTCTAGAAAATCATCCTTGCTTTTAAACGGGTTTCTGATTTTTATACCATGAGATCTAGGGGCAACATAAATTTTTAGTACTTCCGGAAGCAAATAGTTAAACTCAGATTCATAAACATAACCAATCATTACCTGGTATTGTGAAGCATCTTTTACTAATTCAGTGTGGCCTGCTAAATACTCCAGAATACTAATTAATAATTGCTCAATATCGTTTTTAACAACAGGGAAAATTTTAGACGTCATAGGGTTTTCAAGAATTTGAGTTATTATAACCCAGAAAACCTTACCTAAATTAAGAGCACGATTAGTCCATTGTTGACGCCCCCCCCCTAAAACACATGATATAAACTTCCCATATGCTCTTATAATTTGCTTTCTCTCCACGTCTCTCGCATCGTCCAGATGCTCAAACAAAGTATTAAAGTAGCTTTGTAAAACAAAGTATTTATTGACAGGGAAATTATTTTTCCTATAGCAGTCAAGGACATGATTTTCAATGGGCCAGATTACAGCCTCACAGTATTGATGCTTTATTTTATTAAACATCAAAATAATTCTCTGATTTGTAATATGCTTCCTGATTGGTTTAATAAAGTGATTATATTCAAAGGAGATATCTAGCAGAGGAGTCCCTACACCTTTACCTTTCCTTCTAGCTTCTTTAAAATTTTCCGTTATCCTGATAAGAAACTCAAAATAACGATAAGCAGCTATTTCCATAACCTTAACGACTGACAAGTAATCATCACGATCTCTCATCAACCTTTCCTCATGGTGCATAAGATATACAGCCATACCCTTAAACCAACACTCAGGCTTTTCCATTATTTTCTGAGCTTCCCCACAAGAAACCAGTTCTTTTTTTAAATCATCTCGCCTGTTTCGCGACTCAAGAACTCGTTCAACCTCACTCTCATTTATCCCTCCCTTAACAATGGGTAATTTTATTTTTGGTACTCTACTTACCATAGATGGAGCTCTTAATGTACTAGTGAGTACAGAATCTTCCTCCAGGACTTCTTCAGTTTGGTTATCAGCCCACCGAATAACTCTTTCTAGCTGCGATCCAGATACCCAACCTTTTGTTTTAAATTTTTCACAGAGAGTTCTTACCTTACCTTTATCAACACCAGACAATTGCCTTTCGACTACTTTATTAATGGCTTCTTCAATATGATTTTTGCAATTAGTAAATTCAAGAGGAGTACGTTGCTGTGTAACGATATCACTATTATTAAATACATAAGTGTCAAAATGCTGAAATGCTTTGAGTGGGAACTGACTATTCAGTTGGGTGTAAAAATCACGCCATGCTGCTTTCAATCCATTTGAAAAATTGACGGAAAGAGTCTGTATGAGTCCATCGGGATTTGCCCCAAAGCACTTTAGCAAAGGCATATATTCTCTCAATACGAATAATGAGTTATCCCTGAGTTGACAGGAATTCATTTTTCTCTCTTCCTTAATAAAAAGAAGAACATGATCTGATAGAATATGTTTCAGTAAATCATCAAGATCTTTCAGTTTACTGCCTTTAATAGAAGATGAAGGAGAATCTCTATCAATAGCTCTTGCCACGATAACACGATTTCTCAAACACCATGCATATTGATAGACCAGTAGCCAGTCTTTTCTATCAGGATTCTGGGTCTTCTGATCATCCTTGGCTCTCATCAGGTAACCCTTTAACTCAAACAGAATTGTTTCGAAACAACTGCCATACAAGTCTCCCATTCGTTTGAAAGGTCTTGAATGCCTTGCATGCAAAGTCCATTGCTCCATGGCTACGACTTTGTGACTCCGCCACTCGTGCTCGACCTCTGACATAAGATCAAGCTTCTCTTTAATTGTTTTTATTCTTGAACATTGACCTTCTTCACAGATTGATTCATCGATTCGTATATATTTATGCCAGAGTTTAGTAACCTTCTCCCTGGTTATCTGTTGCTGGTTTTTAACCTCCTCTATGATATCAATCTGAGTAATTTTGTTGACAACATCCTGATGAGTAGTGTGTTCACGCTTATTAATACCCCCATGCTTCACCCCTTTTAGTACAGCTGCATAACTGAGCGATGAAGAGCTTTTCTCATGACTCTGATACTTTTTGACCACACCAGCGTAACTTTTTGATGAATGTTCAATATGTCCACAGGTTTCTTTCTTATCAGTAAGATCTCTGACTCCTAAAGCAGCAGCATAAGTTATTTTCATTGATTGACTTGGATTTAGACTCCCTCCTTGTTTATCTTCATCAGGTAGCTTAACTTTTTTTGGATGAGAGCATTGGCTAACAACTGTAATCCGCTCCCTCCCTTTTTCATGGTCAGGCATTACTTGTAATATATTTGCATAGGTCTTATTTTTGAGACCTTCAGCGACAGATTCAGTCGTCATTACAGACTTTGGGGGCTTATTTGATTCACTTCCTGTTAATTTTGAGCCCCCCCCATCAACATTATTTTTCTGAACCTTATATTTACCAATTCCTCTTATTTCAGTCATTACTTTTTCAGTAGTAGCTGCTGATGGCTTTATTGAAGCAACCTGAGCCCAGGATCGACCGCTGCCAGAGGCTGCTTTTGATGCACCTGAAACAACTTGGCTGTAACTAATTTGATCTACCGTCTTCACTTCCATTCACTGGATCTCAACACAGGTGCCAGACGGAAAATATAGTTAAAGTTTTGGTAAATAAAAGGTTATTGTTCCAATACATTATGCCAACAGGTATATAACCGTTATTTGAAGTTACAAATGAAATAACCCCCACTGTATTGCGAATTTTTTCTACTGACCCACAAGATAAGTGACGCTTTATTTCTCATGATCTTCACATTCCACACTGCAATAAATTTAATGTCATGAAAGATACTTGGTATCATTGCCTGTCCGGTTATCAGTTTCTCAAACAGGTTTAAGCATGACGGAGCAGATCATTATTGGCGATGACGGGGTTGAGCGTCAGTCCCTGCGAGCATATACAGAGAATGCGTACCTGAATTATTCCATGTACGTTATTCTCGACCGTGCTCTGCCCCATATCGGGGATGGCCTAAAGCCTGTTCAACGACGCATCGTTTATGCGATGAGTGAGCTTGGCCTGAAAAATACGGCCAAATTCAAGAAGTCCGCACGTACCGTGGGTGATGTACTTGGTAAGTTTCATCCCCATGGTGACAGTGCTTGCTATGAAGCCATGGTGTTGATGGCACAACCTTTTTCGTATCGTTACCCACTGGTCGATGGTCAAGGCAACTGGGGTTCTCCAGACGATCCCAAGTCATTCGCGGCCATGCGCTATACCGAGTCTCGTCTCACTAAATACGCAGATACATTACTGGGTGAGCTCGGTCAGGGAACGGTGGACTGGGTTCCTAATTTCGACGGCACGCTTGAAGAGCCTTCTATTTTGCCAGCTCGCCTGCCAAACCTTCTGTTAAATGGAACAACCGGTATTGCCGTCGGTATGGCAACAGATGTTCCACCTCACAATCTACGTGAGGTGGCGAATGCCTGTATTCACTTATTAGAAAACCCAAAGGCAAACGTTGCCGAGCTTTGTGAGTATATTCAGGGGCCTGACTTCCCAACAGAAGCTGAACTCATTACTCCCAGAGCAGACCTGATCAAAATGTATGAGCAGGGAAGGGGATCCCTGAGAATGCGGGCGGTTTATCAACAAGACAGCGGGGATATTGTTGTTACAGCACTGCCCCATCAGGCCTCTGGCGCCAAAGTTCTCGAGCAGATTGCAGCACAGATGCAGGCTAAAAAGCTGCCAATGGTTGCAGACCTTCGCGACGAATCTGATCATGAAAACCCGACCCGACTGGTTATTGTGCCCAAGTCAAACCGGGTGAATGTCGAAAGCCTGATGAACCACCTGTTTGCCACTACTGATCTGGAAAAAACCTACCGGGTTAATATGAATATGATCGGTGTCGATGGCCGTCCTCAGGTCAAGGCTCTGGATAAAATGCTGAGCGAGTGGCTGGCCTGGCGAAGTGAGACTGTCCGCCGTCGTCTACAGCATCGACTGGATAAGGTTCTCAGTAGGCTCCATATTCTCGAAGGCTTAATGATCGCCTTTTTGAATATTGATGAAATCATCGAAATCATCAGAACCGAAGATAAGCCAAAGCCAATTCTAATGGAACGTTTTGGTCTTTCAGATATTCAGGCTGAAGCCATTCTTGACCTTAAGCTACGTCATCTTGCCAAACTTGAAGAGATGAAAATTCGTAGTGAACAGGATGACCTTGAGAGTGAGCGAAACTCACTTGAACTGATTCTTGGCTCAGAAAAACGCCTTAAGACGCTTATTAAAAAAGAAATTAAATCAGACTCTGAAAGTTTTGGCGACGATCGTCGTTCTCCTATCGTAGTAAGAGCAGAAGCTCAGGCATTATCACAAACTGATCTAATGGTGTCCGAGTCGATAACCGTAGTGCTTTCTAATAAAGGATGGGTTCGCTTTGCTAAAGGACACGATGTTGATCCATTGACGCTTAATTACAAATCTGGCGACAATTATCGTCTATCCGCCAAAGGAAGAAGCAATCAGATATCTGTGTTTTTAGACTCAACAGGGCGAGCCTATTCGATTCTTACCCATACCCTTCCTTCAGCAAGAGGCCAGGGAGAACCGTTAACAGGACGAGTCAGCCCTCCCTCTGGCGCAACATTTGAGGGACTGTGTGTAGGAGATAGCAGTGATTGTTATCTGCTGGCCAGTGATGCAGGTTATGGTTTTATTGCCCAGTTTTCAGATATGGTGAGTAAGAATAAAGCAGGTAAGACCCTGTTGACGCTGCCTAAAAATGCTCATGTTATGCCTCCTATCCCAATAAGCAGCAACAATCCAATGTTGGTTGCCATCACCAATGAAGGGCGGATGTTGATGTTTCCATTACAGGACCTTCCAAAACTTGGCCGCGGCAAAGGCAATAAAATTATCAATATTGCTTCAGCTCGTGCGGCTGAAAGAGCTGAGTTGATGAGCCAGCTAGCCATCATTAATGAAGGTGATGCGCTCACTCTCCATGCAGGTAAGCGGCATGTCACTTTAAAATCAGGCGATCTTGAGCACTACCGGGGAGAGAGAGGAAGAAGAGGAAACAAGCTGCCCAGAGGGTTCCAGAAAGTTGATAAAATTGAAGTCGTTTCTGCAGGTTAACCTGCAGAATACTTTGTTTGATATGCGGTTTTATAATCCGTTTGACTGTCTTTTCGGATAAGCCTTTCGAGGCTTAATCCGATGACGTTCTCCCCCCTGAACAATATAAATCCATATAATATAACGATCTTTTTATTTAACTATTTATTCCACAACCACCCAGAATCATTTGACAGATACTTTCTGTATATGCCTCTACATCTTCAGACTCAAGCTCTTCTTTCCCTAAAACAGAAGCAACCTGAGGCCCATAATCGACGTAATACTGAGTGGTTGCCCAAATAGTAAATAAAAGGTGGATCGGATCAACCGGTTTCATTTTTCCTTGTTCAATCCAGCCTCTGATCACCCCTGACTTTTCCTGAATCCAGTCATTAAATGGCTGTAAGTGATCTTTTATATGCTGGCCACCATGCAGTATCTCACTACTGAAAATACGCGAAGCATTGGAGTGCGCCAGAACATATTTCATTTTTGCCCTGATGAACTGTCTTAGTGCAGTCGCAGGATCATCATCTGGGTTCAGACCACTGAATACAGACTGCCAGAGCTCCATAATGTGATTAAGTACGGCACCGTAAAGCTCTACCTTACTGTTGAAATAGTAGTGTACATTGGCTTTTGGTAAGCCCGCTCGATGGGCAATATCACGAATGGACGCCCCCTTAAAGCCACTGGCTACAAACTCATCTTCTGCGGCTTGAAGAATAATTTGAATGTTTTTCTGCCGGACCCGACTATTTTTCAATCCTGCCTGATCTGTTTTTGAGGGTGATGGTTGCATACTGAATACCGTACCTTGCATTGATTATACTCGATTTGAATATAGACAAGGGACGGGCTTTTTCCATGGCTTGATAAAACACGACAGAATTCAAATAAAAAATTCTGTCGTGTTTATCGAAATACCATGCTGATTACAGCCTCTCGATGTAATTAAGAGTTATCAAGATCTCGGTGCATATTCAAAGACATCAGAGTGAATATACTCAGCTTTAAAATTTTCTGCGACGAGTGCATCAAAAGTTGCATATACCATTTGCGGAGACCCGCTGATAAAGACTTCACTATCGATAACAGAATCCTTGTCGTCTATTACCGCTTCAAACAGAAGCCCCTGACGCCCTTTCCAGCTATCTTCGTCAAGAGTATCACTCACCACCGGATGGTAGTGAAAGTGAGGAGAAGCCCAGTGAATTGGAAGATTAGGCATATAAAACCCTTCTGGAGAGCGAGCTCCCCAGTAAAGATAAATATCTTTATGGTCAGGCTTTGCCAATGATAGCTCAATCATGCTCTTCATTTGGGCAAATCCAGTACCTGCCGCGATAAACACCAGAGGTTTATCTGGAATGCTTTCAAGAAAGCACTGACCTTTTGGCATCCTTATCGAGACACTACCCTGCTCAAGCTCATTAAATAACTTGATTGAATTAGCGCTGGAGGGCAGCTTTTGAATATGTAACTCCAGCTCCTTCTGCATTGGCACCGGAGGACTGGCTATTGAGAACGCGCAGGCTTCGCCACCTGTCAGAAGAATCTCAAGGTATTGCCCAGCCCGATAGTCTGGGATATAACCCTGATGACACTTGAGGGTTACGCGGTAAATACCCTCTGATAGCAACTGAAGATCTACAACCTGACAAGACTGAGTGGAAACTTGGTTGATCTGCACGAATACCGCTACCTCTAAAACTCAAAACATCAGGAACCCAAGGTTGCCTGGACCTGCATAACACTGGAATACCATCATAAGCGTTACTCTTATAGGAGGTTGGCCGATAATAGTGCCCGTAGCGAGGATGGCAAAAAATTGAGGATACAAATTCCGTTTTGTGATGTGAATAGTGGTTCTATTTGCCGTACAAAACGAAATTTTTAGCCCAATTTGATGGCACCCTAGCAGGGCAATCTATTCTCGGTCAGTCTCCCAGGCCAAGTTGATCCCAAATCTCATCAACTCGCTGCTTAATAGTATCCGTCATCGATATTGCTGTTCCCCACTCCCGGCTTGTTTCCCCTTCCCACTTATTGGTGGCATCAAAACCAACCTTTGACCCGAGCCCTGCAACGGGAGAAGCAAAGTCAAGGTAGTCGATAGGAGTGTTCTCAATAAAAACCGAGTCTCTCTTTGGATCCATACGGGTCGTCATGGCCCATATCACATCATTCCAGTCTCTGGCGTTCACATCATCATCGGTGACTATCACAAATTTTGTATACATGAACTGACGCAGGAATGACCAGACCCCTAACATAACGCGCTTTGCATGCCCTGGGTACTCTTTACGCATGGTAACGACAGCCAGCCGATAAGAGCAACCCTCCGGAGGCAGATAAAAATCAACGATTTCCGGAAACTGCTTCTTGAGAATAGGGACAAAAATTTCGTTAAAAGCCAGCCCCAGTATTGCAGGCTCATCTGGCGGTCGCCCTGTATAGGTGCTGTGATAAATGGGGTTGCGCCGATGAGTCACACACTCCACCGTAAATACAGGAAATGACTCAATCTCATTGTAATAGCCAGTATGATCGCCATAGGGGCCTTCATCAGCCACTTCCCCAGGATATATAAAGCCTTCAAGCACAATCTCAGCACTGGCAGGCACCTGCAAATCGTTAATGTGGCTTTTAATCAGCTCTGTTTTACTGCCCCTCAACAAGCCGGCAAACGCGTATTCTGATAAAGAGTCAGGAATAGGTGTAACAGCACCCAGAATTGTTGCTGGATCTGCACCCAGGGCGACTGACACCGGAAAAGGTGTATCAGGATATTTCTTCTGCCAGTCTCTGAAGTCAAGGGCACCACCCCGGTGAGATAGCCAGCGCATAATCAGCTTATTCTTACCGAGAAGTTGCTGACGGTATATCCCAAGGTTTTGGCGTTCTTTTTCCGGTCCTTGAGTAATAACCAGTGGCCAGGTTATTAATGGAGCCGCATCGCCTGGCCAGCAGGTTTGTATGGGTAGCCTGGTCAAGTCTACGTCATCACCTTGAAGGATCACCTCCTGACAAGGCGCAGACTTAACCACTTTGGGTCCCATATTCAACACTTGCCTGAACAGTGGCAGTTTTTCAATCGCGTCCCTGAGCCCCTTAGGGGGATCTGGCTCTTTCAGATAGGCTAATAACTCACCGACCTCTCTAAGGGCACTGATATCCGTCTGTCCCATCCCCATGGCAACACGCTTCTGGGTACCAAACAGATTCCCCAGAACGGGCATGTCATAGCCTTTCGGATTCTCGAATAACAGAGCAGGACCACCTTTTTTTAAGGTTCGATCACAAATTTCTGTCATTTCCAGAACTGGATCAACTTCAACCTTAATTCGCTTGAGTTCACCCTGTTTTTCCAGCTGGTCAATGAAATCCCGGAGATCCTTATATTTCATGGGTATTTCTTCTTTAGGTCTGGGCAGTTTTTACTCTGGATGATGAAAAACTACTTCTGTTGGAGTGGCAATAATAGTGTTGGTGATGGTTATTTATTATCAAGGTACAACCTTTAACAACTACCCTGCACTTATCTTTCTGATTCTGAGGCCTGAGTATTAATTTGGGGGATCGTAAAGAACCATTTCATTTTTGACTCTGGCACAGGTTTTTAACACTTCACCAATATAGAAATGGGTTTGCAGGGAGCATAAAGTTTATCTCCCTGCATAAAGGCTGTAATGACGCAAACACACCACACAGCCCTCATCATACAAATACAGAATTACTTCCGCTTCATGGACTGGAAGAACTCATTATTTGTTTTGGTGTGCTTCATTCGATCGAGCAAGAACTCAATAGCCTGAATTTCATCCATTGGGTGCAGAATCTTACGCAGAATCCACATACGCTGGAGCTCTTCTTCTGTCGTCAGCAGATCTTCCCGACGTGTGCCTGATCTGTTGATGGCGATAGCAGGGAATACGCGCTTTTCAGAAGCTTTTCGGTCTAGATGAAGTTCCATATTACCGGTACCCTTGAACTCTTCAAAGATAACCTCATCCATCTTGGAGCCAGTATCGACCAGAGCAGTTGCCAGAATGGTCAGGCTACCACCCTCTTCGATATTACGGGCCGCACCAAAGAAACGCTTAGGGCGCTCAAGAGCATGAGCATCGACACCACCGGTCAAGACCTTTCCTGAGGAAGGAATAACCGTGTTGTATGCACGAGCAAGACGAGTGATGGAATCGAGCAGAACCACTACATCTTTTTTGTGCTCAACCAGACGCTTGGCTTTTTCCAATACCATCTCGGCAACCTGAACGTGCCGGGAAGGAGGCTCATCAAAAGTCGATGCGACTACTTCACCATGGACAGAACGGGACATTTCCGTTACTTCTTCCGGACGTTCATCAATCAACAGAACAATGAGGTGGCATTCCGGGTTATTTCGGGCAATGTTGGCAGCAATATTCTGCAACATCAACGTCTTACCCGCTTTTGGCGGAGATACGATCAGACCACGCTGACCTTTCCCGATAGGCGCAACAAGGTCAATGATTCGAGCCGTTAAATCCTCTGTTGCACCCGTTCCCCTCTCCATAGTGAGACGTTTCTGAGGAAATAAAGGCGTCAGGTTTTCAAAAAGGATTTTATTGCGAGCATTTTCTGGCTGGTCAAAATTGATTTCATTAACCTTCAGAAGGGCAAAATATCTCTCTCCTTCTTTTGGCGGCCGGATTTTTCCGGAAATCGTATCACCCGTTCTCAGGTTAAATCGGCGAATTTGGCTCGGGGATACATAAATGTCATCAGGTCCTGCCAGATAAGAGCTATCTGCAGAACGGAGAAAACCAAAGCCATCCTGGAGAATTTCCAGAACACCATCACCATAAATATCTTCACCACTACGCGCATGACGCTTGAGAATGGTAAAAATGACATCCTGCTTCCTGGAGCGGGCAAGGTTTTCGAGACCCATTTCATTCGCTATCGCCAGAAGTTCAGGAACAGACTTTTTCTTCAGTTCGGTAAGATGCATAACCAGTAGTTTGCGAATGTTAAATTGAAAGGTAAGAGGCCGTTGTCTTTGCAGGAAGATCAGAAAGTTTTTGGCTTATTATGATAAAGGACAACTATGTGTTGATTGATGCCTGCGAGTGTTTATAACGGCAGCCCTGTCTGGGCCTTATCCCTGATTGGTCAGTAGATTCCTGACAGCCCTGTGAAATTACAGTCTATATCCTTTTCTGGAAAATAATCAAGAATAAAGGGTTCGTCAACTGAATTGATTTAAAAATTTAATCCGCTCTCAACATATAAAGTCGTCAAAAAGGATCAGATGGGTGGCTGCTGCACAAGTCATAACCACCCGAACTGACAGAAATTACAAATTACTGTCCAGGAAAGCTGTCAGCTGAGATTTGGACAGTGCGCCTACCTTGGTAGCCTCAACGTTTCCACCCTTAAATAGCATAAGTGTTGGAATACCACGTACACCATATTTAGGCGGAGTTGCTTCATTTTCATCGATATTCAGCTTACAAACGGTAAGCTTTCCTTCGTAATCCTGAGCAATTTCATCAAGAACCGGTGCAATCATTTTGCAAGGACCACACCATTCTGCCCAATAGTCAACCAGCACCGGACATTCCGCCTTCAGAACCACTTCTTCGAAGGAGTCATCTGTCACTTTGACAATTTCGCTCATGGAATGGATCTCCTAACCATGGTACCTAGAGAGTACTTATAAAGTATTTAAAGTCTAATCGGGAGCCTTGACCATGGGCACACCAAACTGGCTGCCTGAGAGTATCACCGGCCCAGAACTGATTTATTATGCCTGATTCATGGAATTTTGTGGCTTTTTTTTCTATAAAAATGCCATTAACCAAATAAGCGCTGAAAGATTACTGTGCTGCATAGGGCAATTTTCAAGCACTTAAGCAGTTTTATGTTGGACAGCACAATCAATAAGATTTGTGCGAATAATTCTATTAAAGTTAACATTTCAACATTTGTTATGCTCCGGCCTGCAACTCAGTATTGCTATTCTGACAGAGCGAGGGGCTGGCAACGCTGAAAAACATAATATTTTCAATCCACTAACTATGAAATATCATGACACAACAAGGGCGTGAACAGTCCAGCAGCCTGCCATTGGTAGCAGCCATAGATCTTGGCTCAAACAGCTTTCATATGATCGTTGCCAGGGTCGATCAAGGTGAAATAAGACCTGTAGAAAGGCTGGGTAAGAAAGTTCAGCTGGCAGCAGGCCTTAATCGACATGATGAACTCACAGCTGAAGCCATGGAGCGCGGCTTCAGCTGCCTCGAACAGTTTGCACAATATCTGTCTGGAAATACCTTTCAGGCCGTCAGGGTCGTAGGCACCAATGCGCTGAGAAAAGCCTACAACAGCAATGTTTTTGTTGAAAAAGCTCATTCTATTTTAGGTTATCCCATTGAAATAATTGCGGGCAGAGAGGAAGCCCGTCTGATTTATCTGGGGGTAGCCCAAACCCAATCTGATGATAATGAACGCCGGCTGGTTATGGATATTGGTGGGGGAAGCACTGAGTTTGTTATCGGGGAACGTTTCGAACCCAAGCTTATGGAAAGCCTTCACATGGGCTGTGTGGTATTTACCGATCGTTTCTTTGGTACTGGTGAGTTAACTGTACAACGATTCCAGTCCGCTTATTACGCAGCACGACTTGAATTACTAAATATCGAACAATCATTTACCCGGCTAGGTTGGGTTGATGCCGTAGGGTCATCGGGGTCCATTCGTGCTGTCAGCAGTATTCTTCAAGCAATGGGTGAAAGTGAGACTATCACCCGGGATAGCCTGGAGATGCTTAAGCACAAAGTGCTTAAATTTAACCATATCAGTCGTGTGCGCTTCCCGGGGTTAAAACCCGACCGTCAGGCAATCTTTCCGGCTGGCCTTGCTATCCTGATAGCTGGTTTTGACGCCCTTGGGATAGAGCGTATGCACTACTCCGAAGGGGCGCTAAGAGAAGGTGTTTTACATGACATGCTTGGTCGTGATCGTCATGAAGACGTACGCGAACGAACAATAAATGCTCTGATGAGCCGTTATCATGTTGATGAGCAACTGGCCTTTAGAGTCATGACGCATGCTCAAGAGTGTTTTTCAATGGTTGCTGATACCTGGCAACTAAACGGAGAAGATCTTGAGCTACTTTCCTGGGCAGCCAGAGTGTGCCAGATAGGATTGGATATCTCCCATACACAATACCACCGTCACGGAGCTTATTTGATCGATAACTCTGATCTGATGGGCTTCAGTAAGAGGGAGCAGCAGCAGCTGGCCCAACTCGTCAGAGGGCATAGGCGCTCAATATCCAAGTCATCACTGTCCGGATGGCCAAAGGAGATATCCCGAAGGTTAATGCATCTGATTATACTGCTCAGAGTTGCCAATGTACTTAGTCATGGGCATTATGACGACGCCTTGCCGGAGTATTCCATGAGTGTCTCCAGGTCAACCATATCTCTGTTTTTTCCTGATGGATGGATAACCCAGCACCCTCTGACTGCAGCGAACTTTGAATCAGAACGCAGCTATCTGGCCAAAGTTGGTTTCAAATTAGTGGTAACCTAGATTCTTAATATCAATTGCACCATTGATATAAGTACATTCAAACATTATCAGGCTTGCTCCGCGAATCAAAGTTAAGATCAATTTCTCGATATTCCTCACGATCCCGAGTCAACATAATCACTGCACCATCAATAAGGTTGGTGCAGGCATCATGTACATGAGCACTGTCATTCATCAGAGAGCTTGCCATAAATGAGTCAACCTGATTAGAACGAATAAGCTCGTTGAGCTTCTTATTCATCTGCTCATCCTGCTCTCTGAGCTCTTGCTTTAATTGTTCAGCATGTTGTCGGATATGATCGTAATTTCGTCGAACTCCCAGTAAATCAACAAGCTTCAGTACTGAGGCAAGACAAAGCCTCAGCTGATTATACTGATGCCGTATTTGCTCATTGTCAGAATGAAGATACTGCCCCATATTCTTATAGATATTCTTGACATGCTTGATTGCCTGAACAAAGTCTCGACAGGCAACTTTAAGCGCAAACAGCTCTTGAATCTGTTGTCTTGGCAGGTTTCCCTCAATTGCACCTGAGTAATGAATAATATCTGCATATACACCTTTGATATGCCTGATATAAAGCTCTTTGATAGACCAGGGCTGCTCATCACGAACCCAGTTATTAACCAGCTCTGTCAGATTATCCGCTTCCCTGAGTTTGTCTCCGGTGAGGTAAATTCCATAACAAATTAATTCAAGTGTATTCCGATATAAGTGATCACACTCTCTGGTCAGTGCCCGTAACGCAGCATCCGGATAGCTCAATGCAGCAGGTGTTAAGTATCTGGCTCGATGAATTTCCGGGCTATCTTCATTGGCAAGGTTCAGGTATGACTGTTTCGAAGGGTCTGCAAAAAGTGTTTCCAGCCAGCGAATGAGGAAGTTGATGAAAGGTAGCTGTACCAAAATACCCAGGACGTTAAAAATACTATGAAACAGCGCAAGCTTCAGAGTGTAGTCATCAACTTCAATCTGCATAAATCTGGCAATAAAATCAACCAGCACCTTTAACTGAGGCAACAGCAGAATGGCGAGAGTCGCGGTCACCACATTAAAGGCAATATGAGCCGCCGCTAACCGCTTGCCCGCTGCATTCGCACCAATAGCCCCGAGAACAGCAGTAATTGTTGTTCCCATGTTTGAGCCAATAGCCAGCGCCAATGCATTATCATAAGTCAATTGTCCCGTCGCCAGAGCCGAGAAGGTAAGAACCATCGTAGCATTGGTTGACTGCATGATAATGGTCGCCAGAATGCCAAACAGCGTATACACAAGAACGCCCTGTACCCCATCCATGGAAAAGTTACTGAAGTCTATTACATTCTGGAAAGCCTCAAAGCCCTCCTTCATGTAATGAATACCAAGAAAGAGAAATCCAATCCCAAGGAGTATGTAGCCAAGACCACTGAAGTTTTTCTCTTGCTGAGTCCTTAAAATTAAACCGAAAACTAACAGTGGCATGGCATAGGAAATCAGTTTCAATTTCATACCATATAAGGCAACCAGCCATGCACCTACAGTGCTGCCAAGGTTTGCTCCAAAAATGATTCCCACCCCTGCGGTAAGACCAATCAGACCGGCACTGAGAAAAGAGATCACAATGACAGAAACCAACGAACTGGACTGCAAAACAGCAGTAGTTGTGATACCAAATGTCAGGCTTTTCCAAAGACTGTCAGTGGTTTTTTGCAGAAGAGCTTCCAGAAACCCCCCAGTAAAAACCTTAAACCCCTTTTCAAGGTAAACCATACCAAGAAGAAAAATGACTACACCAGCAGTGATCACCTGGAGTTCTGAGCTGACCCAAAAGCCATAAGTCAGCAACAAAAGCACTGTTGGTAAAAAAAAGCGTCCAAGCATATTAGCCACTAAGGTGCCTTGATTGCTGACCGATAATACCCATTCCAAACAGCCATGAGCTGAAAATACAGGGCTATAGCTTTTGCTATCGGCTGACAATCAGGTTCCCTCCAATGCAAGCTAATCTAAAATTAAAAAGATCAGAAAAACTAATGAATATGTACCGCGATTCCATAACCTGAAAAGCGACGGGTTCAAAGTGGTCGATGTACGATCGTGTATGACAAAAAACTCAGCTGATACTTTATAGACGCTCTCATCACTCTGTCCCAGATCCCCCCACACAGAAAGCGTAATTAAAAGAATAGATAAAAAATGCTGCAATATAAATTGAACAAAGAGCATTCTTCAGCCAGACATATATAAAATGTATGAATAAAATGAAGCACTAAAATATGACTGTATTTTAAGATATCTAAATTCACCAATTCCTTGCCAATTAAACAAAATACATTATTTTTATTCTTATTGAAGGAGTAATGAGCAGTAGCATTCTGGATTGCCCCATATTCCTGCACATGCAACAGGTAGTCGTTACAGTCCTGCATAACAGGTATCTGCCTGCTACTGATTTAATGTCATGTATCGTGTTGTTACATCATTGCGAAACTCAGACAGTCAAAGGTTGCCGTAGCCCGAGGGTATACAATGAAATTACTGGATGAATTACATCATCGACTGGGTAGTAAATCCCGCATTCGCTCTCTATTCAAGGATGTCAGTGTACAGGATCTCGAAAAGATGCTGGATCGCCTTAAGGAAGTTCACAAGGAAAAATTACAATCCCGGGTTAAAGAGGATGCGAAGCGACAAAAAAAAATGACCGATATCGCCGCTATTCAGAAAGAAATGGCCGATCTTGGTATTACACTTTCTGATCTTGACAGCCTTAACGACTCTGGCAAAAGCAGTAAACGTCGACGAACGGTCGCCAAACATACCTTTCAATATGAAAATGCAGCTGGACAAACTGTACTCTGGGAAGGCTCAACAACGGGTAGGCTGCCAAAAGATTTCCAGGAGTATCTGGAAAGAACACAGAAAAAGCGAGCTGAATGCATAATGAAGTAAAATACGAAGATATCCTGCCCTCTATTATCAAAGGAACAACTTACTTCTGTACCGCGTCTACTGATTAAAGCTGCTGCATATGGATGACCATTGAACGAATCCAGAGTGTCAGGTCATCCATATCTTCAAGAGATAGCAGTATTAAAGCCATATCCAGTGGATCCAACCCTCCCTCATTTTGGAAAACTTCCCCTTTGAAAGTTGAGATCACGTCTCTTAGCTCATCAACAGCAATCCTCACTTCTTGATGAACTCCCACCATGACTTGAGATTGCTGCTTTCTAAAGCCTGCCAAACCAAAACGATCTTGCTTTGCTACTCCCAACTTCAAGCCCTGAACAGTTTCACCAAAGTGCTGATTCAGATGCTTCATGGAATTTTGCAGCTCCACCGTGAGCCCGGGAGGTCTATAAGTTAATCGCTCAGCCATCCTGCAAATCAAATGCGCCAAGTTGTTCTGAGTCTGTAAAAGGGAAAGAACCAACCCCTTGGGTTGCGCCGTCAATGTTGGTTGCTTAAGCCGAGTCAGAACATCCTGCTCCAGTTTTTCAACTGCCGGAGGAAAATCAATTAGCCATTGCGGCCTTTCATGCCATTGGTAACCGGGAGTTAACCGACTCTGCAACTGCCGACTTAACAGAACCAATGCATCCAGTACCACCTGACGATGCTGGCTTAAAGGCTTATAGACAGAGCCGGAAAAAAGGTTGGTAAAGGTCGTAAGATCCATACCAGATCTTATCGACCCTGCATGCCCCCTGATTAGGGTAAATTACGGACCAGAAGTGAGTGGCTATTTGGCAGAACGCCCTCTGGCTTTGGAATTTTTACAAAGTGGCCCGAACCAGGAGCTACGTCTATACGCTCACCACGACGATTCTCCAAATGGTCCAGATTAAAGATATGGTTACCCTGAGGGGTCATCAATTCCACAGTATCTCCAATCTCAAAGCGGTTTTTTACTTCAACAGTTAGCTGCTGATCATCAAACTCAACAATTTCACCAACGAACTGTTGCGTGCTTTCTCGGGAGTTACCGGTTTCATAATTCTGGTATTCATCATGAACATGACGGCGGTAGAACCCTTCGGTATAACCACGATTGGCCAGATTCTCCAGAGAGTCCATCATCCCCATATCAAAAGGAACGCCAGCTGCGGAATCATCAATAGCTTTCCGATAAACCTGAGCCGTTCTGGCCACATAATAAAATGACTTGGTACGCCCCTCGATCTTCAGGGAGTGGATACCCATCTCAGTGAAGCGGCGGACATGCTGGACAGCCCGAAGATCCTTGGAGTTCATGATGTAAGTGCCATGTTCATCTTCAAAGGCAGGCATATATTGATCCGGGCGCCCTTTCTCCTGCAGCAGAAAGATATTATCTGTTATTTCACCGGTACCCAATGTGGGCACAACTATCTCAGGACTGCCAATTTCAGAACTCGATCCAACTGGAATGATATCACCACTTGCCGTCTCCTTAGCCTCATGGGCTTGATACTGCCAGCGACATGCATTTGTACAGGTTCCCTGGTTTGGATCCCTTTTATTGATATAGCCAGAAAGCAGACAACGCCCAGAGTAGGCAATACATAGCGAACCATGTACAAAAACTTCAATTTCAGTATCTGGACACTCTTCCCGAATTTCCTGAATTTCATCCAGTGAAAGCTCTCGAGATAGAATAATCCGCTCAACACCCTGCTTAGCCCAGAATTTCACAGTAGCGAAGTTAACTGCATTTGCCTGAACCGATAGATGAACTGGCATATCCGGCCAGGTTTCACGCACCATCATAATCAGGCCAGGATCGGACATAATCAAAGCATCCGGTCTCATGGCTATGACAGGCTCCATATCTCGCAGATACGTTTTTACCTTACTATTATGTGGAGCAATATTACTGGCAAGATAAAGCTTTTTACCCAAAGCATGTGCTTCATCAATACCTTTTTGCAGATTATCCAGTTTAAAGTCGTTATTTCGGACTCTCAAACTATAGCGGGGCTGGCCAGCATAAACAGCGTCAGCACCATAAGCAAAAGCAAATTGCATATTCTTCAGCGTTCCCGCTGGCGAGAGGAGTTCCGGTTTCATTATGACCTACAGCTGATCTTATTGAATGGCGCGCATTATAACAACGCAATCAGAATGCAACAGTAGTGACAGCACTCAGATCATAAGTGAAAAGTGAGTAGTGGTTCGGTTTAAACCAAGATAGGTCGTTAAAGTGAGGGGGAAATATAAGAGGAGGAAGTGGTGGTCCGTATCAGCGTATCTACAAGAGCTGTTGATACGGACCAGAGCAAAGCAAACAAGATTTACTTAATCTTGTATTCCTTGTACTCAACGTGCTTGCGAACAACTGGATCGTACTTCTTGAATACCAACTTATCAGGCGTATTACGCTTGTTCTTGGTAGTAGTGTAGTAATGACCAGTGCCGGCAGTAGAAACCAGCTTGATTTTTTCGCGAATACCTTTAGCCATATCTTATGCTCCTGCTAAATTAGAATTTTTGACCGCTGGCACGCAGATCAACCAGAACGGCATCAATACCTTTCTTGTCGATAATACGCATGCCTTTGGCAGAAACACGCAGACGCACAAAGCGCTTTTCACTTTCAACCCAGAAGCGCTTGTGATGCAAGTTAGGCACGAAGCGACGACGAGTTTTATTCTGAGCGTGGGAAACGTTATTCCCAGTAACCGGGCGCTTTCCGGTAACCTGACAAACCTTGGACATGTTTATGGCCTCTCAAACCAAAAATCCAGCCATGAGGCCGGAAAACTTAACTGAATTCCAGTGTCTGCTTCGGGCAGATCTGCCCATGGTTACAGAGTCAAGAGACCTTCAAGACTCATCAGCAGCTACCCTCATACAAAGATCGGGCTTTATACCAGAGTTGAGCGCCTCTTGCAAATTCCATGAGGGTTACGGATTATGCCTAGCCCCCCGCAATATCAGCAATCCCAAGGCATTTGAACCATTTCTCGTCTATGTTGACAGCAAAGCCAGACTGACATTTTTAATGCAATACCAGACACTTTATAACGAGCTCTTTGTAAAGCACGCTTTGTTAAAGCGTAAAGGCGATTTTATACAGAGATTTTGACCAGTACCACCTAAAACCGTCTCGGTGAGATAGACACTTTTGTGGAAACACAGTTACCAGTGTTCCAGGGCTACAGAACCCTGACAATCTGCTGATAGCGCATGAGATTTGCCAGTCGCTGAACAATAGGGCTGTTAGCACGGAACATCATCTATCCAGCTGAGCCCCGTGAATAACTTGCCTCCTCACTTCGAACTACAGAGGAATATCATGAACCGCTTTAAAGATTTTCGAGCAGTCATCGTTAATCAGGTTCAATCACTCCTGGCAAAACGCATGTCAAACAAAGAGTGTGAGCAAATACAGTCTCTTGCAGATGCTTACTACCAAGGCGTTTCCCCAAAAGATCTCACCCAGATAAATACTGATGACTGCTATGGTGCTCTGCTCTGTCTGTGGCAGTTTTTGCAGATAAGGCCATCGGAACAAATCAAGATCCGTGCTTACAACCCTGAGCCGGAAACACATCATTGGCATTCAACACACAGCATTGTTGAAATCATCGTTGATGACATGCCATTTCTGGTTTCTTCAGTTCTTATGGAACTTGACCGTCAAAAAATAAAAGTTTACAGCCTGAATCATCCGACTATTCAGTCGGAGCGAGACAACACTGGTCAGCTACACTCCATTGGTACTCATCAAGCAGTTCTCGATGAAGCAGTTATTCGAATTGAAATTGACCGGCAATCAGACCACCTTGACTTGGAAAAAGTGGTTTCTGGTATCCGAAGCATCGTGGAGGATGTTCATAAAGTTGTTTCTGACTGGGAGGCAATGCAAGCCAGGCTGGATGAAGCAATCCAATGGTGTCAAAGCCATCCTGCCCCATTGCAGGAGTTGGAACTGAAAGAAGCCCTGGCTTTTCTACACTGGATTAAAAAGGATAATTTCCTTTTTATTGGTTTTCGTTACTACGAGATCATTCATGACACGCGTAAGCTAAAATTACGCACCAGTAGCAAAACCGGCTTGGGGACCTTTAGAGAAGATCGCCCCCATAATCCGGTAGAACAAGATCTTTCTCCTTATATTGCATCAAAAATTCAAACATCCGAGCTGCTTGTCATTACCAAATCTACCAGCCGCTCAACGGTTCATCGACCAGCTCATCTGGACTATATAGGGATAAAGCAATTTAACGACGCAGGCATAGTAATCGGAGAGTGGCGCTTTTTCGGACTATTTTCTTCAACCACTTATAACGTACCTCTGAATGAAATCCCCCTGATACGGAAAAAAGTGGCAAAACTCCTGAAAAATAACAGCTGCCCTGCAAACAGTCATCGAGGAAATGCCCTCCGACACATCATTCATGACTACCCAAGAGATGAACTTCTGCAGGCGAGCTATGAGCAGCTCAAAAGTGTCATAAACGGAATTCTCGACTGCCACGAGCTACGACAGCTGAAAGTTTTTCTCCGACCTGACGCTTATGACCGCTTTATCACCGTACTTATCTATGTATCCAGAGATAACTTCAATACTGAACTTCGTTTAAAGATGCAGCAGATTCTGCTCAGTGAATTAAACGGAAACAGTATCGACTTCAATGTTCAGCTCTCTGAAAACCCAATGGCACAGTTGCAGTTTACGGTGCATTGTCGTCATGCCAATCAGCAGAATGTTGATGTTGAGCGACTGGAAGCAATGATTCATGAGGCGATGCTGAGTTGGTCAGACCATTTACAGCAGGCATTAAAAGAGGCGTTTGGTGAAGCCACCGGCAACCGGATGACACAGTGCTACCTGCTGGCGTTTCCCGCTGCTTACCGAGAGGATGTCACACCTCGTCAGGCAGTAGCGGATATCCAGCGCCTGGAATCTTTAAAAGACAGTCATCAGATAAGCACCAGTCTATATCGCCCAGTGACTGATCACTATCGCTGGCACTTTCGAGTCCTTGGGAAAGGGCCTCTGCTCGCGCTGTCAGATATACTTCCCATTCTTGAAAAGATGGGAGTAAGGGTTCGTAGTGCAAGACCTTATGCAATCAGTCCCAGTAGCCTGGAAAGTGCCTGGGTACTTGATTTCAGTATTGAACCTAATGGCCATGAGAACGCCCTGACAACAAATACAAAAGAAGCAGGGAGTACACAAGCAAGCAGCACCAACCTTGAAGATATTCATCTACGAGAGCAGTTCCATGAGGTTTTCATCCGCACCTGGAAGGGTGAAATGGAGAATGATGGGTTCAATGGGCTGGTCGTTTCCGCAGCTTTAAATTGGGAACAAGTTGTACTCATTAGAGCTCTGTCTAAATACCTGCTGCAACTTCAGGTGCCTTTCAGCCAGAGCTACATGCAAAAAGTGCTTAATAGTAACCCACCCGTTGTTCGTGAAATCGCAGACCTGTTCAGTATCCGTTTTTATCCGGGCTTTCGTGGCGATCGAAATGAAATTGCCAGTGCTTGCTCAGAGCGGATTTACCAACTGCTGGACAATGTTGCCAACCTGGATGAGGATCGGATTCTCCGTCACTTTCTCAGCGTAATTGAAGCCATGCTGAGAACTAACGCTTATCAGAAAGAACGTAATGGAGAACCTAAAGACTACCTGTCTTTCAAACTGAAACCCGAAAAGATTCCAACATCTCCACACCCAAGGCCAATGTTTGAAATATTTGTCTACTCACCAAGATTTGAAGGCATTCATATGCGGGGAGGAAAGATTGCCAGGGGAGGATTGAGGTGGTCGGACAGAATGGAAGACTTTCGCACAGAAATTCTGGGCCTTGTAAAAGCCCAGATGATAAAGAATGCCGTCATAGTACCCCATGGAGCAAAAGGGGGCTTTGTAGCAAAACAGCTCACTGGAAATGGTTCCAGGGAAGAAATACAGACTGAGGGCATTTCCTGCTATCGATCTTTTATCTCTGGGCTTCTTGATCTTACCGATAATCTTCAAACTGGAAACATTATTCCCCCTGAAGATATCGTACGATACGACGATGATGACCCTTATCTTGTGGTCGCTGCGGATAAGGGCACCGCAAGCTTTTCAGATATAGCGAACGATGTATCCAAGAGCTATGGGTTCTGGCTGGGTGATGCTTTTGCCTCTGGTGGAAGTCAGGGCTATGACCATAAAAAAATGGGTATAACAGCCAGAGGAGCCTGGGAATCCGTCAAAAGAATCTTTAAAGAACGCGAAATAGATACCCAGAACCATGACTTTACAGTAATCGGCATTGGTGACATGTCCGGGGATGTTTTTGGCAACGGAATGCTGCTATCTAACCATATTCGTTTAATAGCAGCCTTTAACCACCAGCACATTTTTATCGACCCGGATCCAGATATATCTGCCAGTTTCAGTGAGCGCCAGCGTCTGTTTAATTTACCAAGGTCATCCTGGGATGATTACGATCGCAGCACTATATCGGAAGGGGGCGGAGTATTCAGCCGCCAATTAAAAAACATCCATTTAAGCAAACAGGCCAGAACCGTCCTGGCAACCGATAAATCCATGATGTCTCCTGCTGAGCTTATTCAAACTATTCTAAAAGCCCCGGCTGATCTATTGTGGAATGGGGGGATTGGTACCTATGTAAAAGCCAGTTATGAAAGCAACGCCGATGTGGGAGATCGATCAAATGATAATGTTCGCATAAGCGCAACAGAGCTGAATACCAGTGCAGTAGGGGAAGGTGGGAATCTGGGCTTAACTCAGCTGGCAAGAATAGAGTTTTCCAAAAAAGGCGGCTTGATCAACACAGACGCTATTGATAACTCCGGGGGTGTTGACAGCTCTGATCATGAAGTAAACATCAAGATCCTCCTTAACCAGATGGTTGATGACGGTGACATTACCATCAAGCAGCGTAATGTATTACTGGCCAGCATGACTGATGAAATTGCCAGACTGGTTCTCAGGCATAACTTTTTACAAAGCCAACGATTAAGCCTGAGTCTGCAGCAAAGTCTTATATTGTTTAACGACCACCGATTCCTGATCAGGAAACTCGAACAGAAAGGACGGCTCAACCGAACTCTGGACTGTCTGCCTTCAGATGCTGAACTTAAAGCCAGAGTGAAAGCTGGAGAAGGCCTTACCAGGCCAGAAATAGCCATTCTTTTATCCCATACTAAACTGGACCTGTTTGAAGCCCTTGTCCCCTCCGAAGTGGCTAAAGACTCAGTCCTTTCAGCAAAACTACTGGACTATTTCCCCTCACAACTCCGAAATCAATTCTCGGATCAAATTATGGGTCACCCATTAAAAACCGAAATACTGGCGACCCATCTCAGTAATGAAATCGGGAACAGAATGGGGGCAACCTTTATAGAATATATTCAACAGGAAACCAGAAACTCAGAACTGAATTGTGTTCGAGCATTTATGACTATCAAAGAGATCTTTTCCATTCAATCTATCTGGGATCAGTTTGAGAACCTTGGGTTTGATGTAAAGGATCATATCCAGAGAGTAGAGCTATTCCGGGTTCAGCAACATGTTGAAAAGGCGTGTATCTGGCTGCTGAGAAATCATAGCAACGCCATGGATATTGAGTATCTCATCAGCAACTATAAACCAGGGGTCAGCGCCGTCAGTGGACAGCTAGCAGAACTTCTGGGAGAAGAGGACTGTGAGTGGCTGGGAGGCAGGGTTACCTGGTTACAGGAAGCGCAACTACCACAAGCACTGGCGGAAACCTGTGCTGGTCTTAGATATCTTTATTACGTACTTTTCATGGTCAGTGTGGCAAATGAGTATAAGCATACCGTTACTGATGTGGCTTCCATCTTTTTTGCTCTTGAGGATTGTCTTTGCCTTCCCTGGTTAAGGGAACGTATTCGTCAGCTGCCGGTTAATGATCTCTGGCAACGCAAAGCACAGTCATCGCTCAAAGATCAGTTAGATAGGACACTCAATGACAACTGTATTAATGTTCTAACCCTCTCTGAAGGAAATCCAGAAGAGCAACTTACAGTGTGGTTGGAAAAAAATGCTGAGCCAATTGATCTCTGGAAAACAACCGTCAGGGAAATACAGTCGGCCAGAGAACAGAACCTTGCCATGCTATCAGTCGCTGTTCAGGAGCTGTCTCTAATAGCCCTAACCTGACACAGACTATGGCAATATATCCAAAGGATTTGAAATTGCTATGCGGCTGCATGCGAGCAAGCCAGTAAAGTCGAAGCTTCAAAGGCGTACGGGTATAAAAACACCAAAAAGATGCCTACTATTTTCTCTCCAACAAAAAAAAGCGGTCATCAGGGGAGGATGACCGCTTCATTCTGTCACTATCCAATACCGACATCCGCAAAGTACACAACAAAGGCCGAGGTTTTAATAGTTCAGGAGCTTGTTCTGCAGCAAACAAACCTTCAACCAACACACCTTAAATGCTTAATCGGCAGCCAAAGCATATTTGTTAGGCTGTACTTGCATAAAAGCGGGGCAAAAAAAAGCCAGCGTCCGGGGGAGGAACACTGACTATATAGCTTCGGCTACAGGGGAGCAGCCTACAACTTAAATTTCTGTCAACACAAAACACACAGTGAGCAATAAGAAACCAGTACCAAACTATTGCTTTTTTCCTATCCTCATATATTCAGACAAGCAAAGTTCTATAAAGTTCCCTAAAAAATAAAAAATAAAAAATAAAAAATTTTCTACCCGATGTTCAGCAGATAAAGAAAAAGCCAGAATCCTGATTGAGGATACTGGCTTTGAACGATATATGCGGGGAAACAGATACCGCTTTAAAATTGCCAACACAAAACACACAAGGAGCAACTCATTTTCGAGGCTCACTATATGAGACAAGCATATGGCAATAAAGTTCCAATCTTTAAGAAAAACTTACAAAACTCTTCTCAGACTTACTGCTGATACTTTTTTAGAACAGAGTAAAACTCAATGAGCCTCGTCCCAGTTACCACCAACACCAGCTTCGACTAACAGTGGAACGCTGAGCTCTGCAGCACTGGCCATCTGCGATTTTATTCCGTCAATAACAACCTCAACGTTTTCATCTGCAACCTCAAGAACCAGTTCATCGTGAACCTGCATAATCACACGAGCATTGAATGCTGATTCTTGCAACCACCGGTCAACCAGGATCATAGCCTTTTTTATAATATCCGCAGCGGTTCCTTGCATGGGCGCATTAATCGCTGTTCGTTCAGCTCCCTGTCGTCTCATACCGTTTCGAGCATTGATTTCTGGAAGATATAAACGACGACCAAAAATGGTCTCTACATACCCATTTTCCCGTGCGAAGGCTTTTGTCTCTTCCATATACCTCAGGACACCGGGATAACGCTCAAAGTAGAGATCAATGTATTCCTGAGCAGACTTTCTGGAGACACCCAGCTGCTTGGCTAACCCAAAGGAGGACATTCCATAAATCAATCCAAAATTGATAGCCTTGGCACTGCGTCGCTGATCACTGGTTACGTCTTCCAATGTAACGCCGAACACTTCGGCAGCAGTTGCTTTATGAATATCAAGACCATTGGCAAAAGCATCCAACAGCCCCTTATCTTTTGATAAGTGCGCCATGATTCTGAGTTCAATCTGGGAATAATCCGCAGCAACCAGTTTGTAACCTCTGGGGGCGATAAAGGCCTGGCGCACCCGTCGACCTTCAAGGGTTCGAATAGGAATATTCTGAAGGTTCGGGTCGGAAGAAGAGAGCCGCCCCGTTGCAGTCACTGCCTGATGGTAAGAGGTATGTATTCGTCCGGTAGCAGCATTGATCATTTGTGGGAGCTTGTCCGTATAAGTGGATTTCAGCTTGCTTAAACCACGGTGCTCAAGAATCAGTTTGGGAAGTGGGTAATCCAGAGCCAGTTCCTGCAAAACTTCTTCTGCAGTTGAAGGCTGTCCCTTGGGAGTCTTCTTTATCACAGGAAGCTGCAACTTATTAAAGAACAACTCCTGTAACTGCTTTGGTGACGATAAATTAAATGCTTCCCCCGCCTCGTCATGCGCAGCTTTCTCAAGCTCCTTTAGTCGCTGCCCAATCTCAAGACTCTGTTGATTCAATAAACCAGAATCCACCAAGGCGCCATGGCGTTCAATTCGTGAGAGAATATCCACCAGTGGCATTTCTATATCCTTGAACACTTGTTCCAAAGAAGCCTCAGGTTTAAGCAGTGCCCAGATAGCACGATGAAGACGCAACGTAATGTCAGCATCTTCTGCAGCATAGGGACCCGCTTTTTCCAGCTCAATCTGGTTAAAGGTCAGCTGCTTCACTCCTTTGCCAGCAATATCCTCATACTTGACGGTTTTGTACCCCAGGTAGTGCTCTGCCAGGGCGTCCATATTGTGCCGGGTAGCCACCGAGTTCAAAACATAAGACTCAAGCATTGTGTCAAAAACGGCCCCCTTCATATGAATGTCATAACGGGCCAATACACTTTCATCGTATTTAAAATTCTGTCCAACCTTGTGCTTATCAGAGTCTTCCAGCAAAGGTTTCAGTTTTTCCAGCACCCAGTTTCGATCCAGCTGTACAGGAGCGCCAAGATAATCATGAGCAACGGGTACATAAGCAGCTTTACCGGGCTCAATGGCAAAAGAAACACCCACCAGCTCTGCTTCCATATAATTCAGGCTGGTGGTTTCCGTATCAAAGGCGAATAACTCTGCAGACTCCAGCTGCTTTATCCAGTTAAGGAACTCCGCTTCATCGGTGATGATTGAATACTCACCGGCAGGTTCCACTGCTTTTTCTTCTGTCTCTTCATTAACAGCAGACCCAGAACCTTCTTTCTCCAGTTCCGAGATCAATGTTCTGAATTCATACTCTTTAAACAGTGCTAACAGCTGCTCTTTATTAACAGGCTGCATTTCCAGATTATCAATGGAAACCGGTAACGCTACATCGGTCTTGATCGTCGCCAGCTCTCTGGATAACAGCACAATGTCCTTATGCTCAGTAAATTTTTCCGCAAAATTCTTGCTACCCCTGAACCCAAGTGCTGACACTTCATCCAGTCGTTCAGCAATTTCATCAATACTGCCAAGACCATTAAGCAAAGCCAGTGCTGTTTTCTGCCCAACGCCCGGCATACCGGGGATGTTATCGCTGCTGTCACCCATCAGAGCCAGGTAGTCAATAATCAAATGGGCAGGAACCCCAAATTTGTTCTCTACACCACTGACATCGGTAAAGACATCATTCATGGTATCGATCATCGATACATGCTCGGTGACCAGCTGGGCGATATCTTTATCGCCCGTAGAAATAATGGTCTCGATTTTTTTCTCGGTAGCCTGCCTGGCCAGTGTTCCGATCACATCATCTGCCTCAACACCTTCAATCATCAGCAGCGGCAACCCAAGAGCCGTGACGATCTGATGAATAGGTTCTATCTGCGAGCGAAGATCGTCAGGCATAGGCTTTCGGGTTGCCTTGTATTCACTGTACATTTCATGACGAAAGTTTTTCCCTTTAGCATCAAAAATTACAGTGACATGACTACCTTGGTACTGCCGCATAAGACTGCGCAGCATATTCGTCATCACCCGAATTGCACCCGTTGGGCGACCATCAGCAGTTCGCAGATTGGCGCGCTCAGAGGCATGAAAAGCGCGATAGAGGTAAGATGAGCCATCAACGAGTATGAGTTGAGGTGTACTGGCTTGTTCTGACATGGATTACGGACTCACTTACGATTCTGGGTAACTGGGTATAGAATGCTTCCAGGGCCTGTTGACGTTTCGTTGCGTGCTCAGTGGCCCAGAAAAGCGCCATATGCGCGAAAGACTTGCGCAGCGTGTAGTTATTCTACATCAAGCAAGTCTGACAAAGCAGATGACGCTTTTCTGGGCTACCCTTCGGGCGGATCATGGCGCCCCTATAACGTCGTTGAGGCATTTTGAAAGGCAACCAGCCTTCCTGCAATGCCACGCCTCGTCATAGGAGCGCCCTGATCCGCTGAGCACTCAACGAAACGTCAACAGGCCCTGGGCAATTTAATGGTTTCCACCGCAATTATCATGAGGCTCCTGATGAAACCCTCCATAAAAAGAGCGCAGTTGGGTCTGGCTTTCTTACCCTTGTTTCTTTTTGGCTGTGCTACTCACAGTCCGGAAGGTTCTGATCAATCGACGATCAATGCGGACTCGTCCAGCAACCAGAAAGCCGTTGTACTTACCGATGAAGCGATTAAGAAAATTCCAAAGCACTTACGCCCTGAAGAGCTGGAGAACAGGGATGATACATCGGTAGTGATTCGTGCCGGTGATTCGAGAACGTATAAAGAGTACCGGGTTGGTGGTCAGCTTTATGCCATTCAGGTTATTCCTAAAACAGGTAAACCCTACTACCTTATTGCCTCAGATAATGAAGGGAACCCCATTGACCCAACAAAACGAGCCCTGTTAGTGCCTTCATGGACCATTTTTGAGTGGCACTGAATACCTACAGAACCATAGATCTAACCATCCAAGAACAGGGACTTCATGTCTGTTTATACCCATTTGACACAACAGGATATCGAGCAACTTCTGACTCGTTATGACCTTGGTGACTTAACGTCATTTAAGGGCATTGAAAGCGGAGTTGAGAATACCAACTACTTCCTGGATATTGATAAAAAAGGCCATCTCCAGCGTTATGTATTAACACTCTTTGAGTACCTTCCTGCAGACACGTTGCCATTTTTTATCAATTATACGGATGAACTTAAATCTTCCGGCTTGCCTGTACCCAATCCGGTTCGGGATAAGAATGGCATTGCTCTCCAGTCGTTAAAAGATAAGCCTACTTTGATTGTGCAATGCTTTGCAGGGCAGCACCCTGATGCCAGAAATCTCTCTCTGGATCAATGCCAGCAAATTGGTACGATGTTGGCAAAAATCCATATAGCAGGGCAAGGGTCCGCCCTTTATCAGGAGAATCAACGCGGCCTTTCCTGGCTGGATGACCAGCAAAAAAGGCTTAGTCCATTACTCGATCAGGATGATGCCAGCTTCATGACAGAGCATTGGAAGAACATATCAAATGCAATTAAAGCTTTTGATAAACTGCCAAAGGGGCTCATTCATGGAGACCTGTTTCATAACAATGTACTTTTTGATCAGGGAAAAATCTCAGCCGTAATCGACTTCTATCAGGCCTGTAATGACTGGTTAATCTATGACCTTGCCGTTACCGTAAACGACTGGTGTCTTACCAATAAACTTGAGTTGGATAACCAACGTTCGCAAGCACTAACTGAGGCCTATGCACAGGTTCGAACATTTACTGAGGAAGAAAAAAAGGCATGGCCTTTAATGTTACAGTTAGCAGCATTTAGATTCTGGATTTCACGGCTGATTACTTTTGTTTATCCGGAATCACAGATGGATCAAGAACATCAGGCCAACTTGGTTCGACACTTTCTGGACCCAAATGAGTTCAAAGAAATGCTAAGGTTAAGAACAAATGATTTTGCTTCAAAATTGCAATAATATGGCAGTTTTTTGATACGGATATAAAACGCCTTCTAACCATGAAATTTGCTAGAAGGCAGATTTCTCAGCGCTTAACCTGAGATAAGCTTATAATTTGTCCTTTGGAAGTTCATTCGCAGAGTCAGTGTTTTCTGGAGTAGGCTGAGCTGGTTCTGATGTATTTTCTTCACTTTTGGGTAGGGCTTTCAATTTATGACTAGGTAATGAGGTTACGCTATCACCATGAGTTTTTTTATCCCCCTTGATCTGCCCCTTAAACTCCTCTATTGCAGCATCAAGCTTTAATTCACCACTATCAACTTTCTTAATTAAGTCAATATTCCTGTCTTTTAAAAATTTGAAGTATTGATCATTGCTCGGTTTAACTAGTCCAACCTGACCTCTGATTTTAAATTCTGCCGAACTCCAAATTCCTCTTGTATGTGATTTTTTAGGATCTGGTTTGTTTGCTTCAGGAAGCTTCTCATTATTTCCTAGTGTCTGAACGGGATTATAAACCTTACCAATTGCCATAGTACTGCTCCTTGCAATATTGATTATTCTTCCGTTTTTCCAGCTTGTTTAAGTATGATAGCCCTTATTGAAGATAGAGGGTGGAAATGACATTGCTTTATATAAATTCAAACAAAAAAGTTATAATATAACACCACGATTGTTTACAACTAATATACCGTATGACCGGTCAACTTACCCCATATACACCTCATAACCACAAGCGCTGTATTTATGACGCTTTACATAAAGCCCAGACTCTTTGTCGGGATCGCGGCGTTCGTCTGACGGCCTTGAGGGAAAAAGTACTGGAACTGGTCTGGCAGAGCCACTGCCCGGTTGGAGCCTATGAAATACTGGCAGAACTGACCCAAGGGCAATCCAAGCCAGCTCAACCTCCAACCGTGTATCGAGCGTTGGATTTTCTCCAGGAGCAGGGCCTGGTTCACCGCTTATCATCAATCAATGCTTATATTGGCTGCAGCCGCCCAAACACTCAACATAACAGCTGCTTTCTCATCTGTACTAAATGCCGGACCACCATTGAGATAGAACACCCTACTATTGATCAATCACTGCAAGGCTGTGCTATTGATCACGGTTTTACCATTACCGACACCTCAATAGAATTGGCTGGCTTGTGTACAAACTGCAGAACCAAATGAAGAATCACTAAGTTATGAATCAGCCACTCATAGAGTTGAGCAACATCTGGATGAAATTCCAGAATAGAGATGTGCTTACAGGGATCAACCTGCAAGTACACTCAGGTGAGATAGTTACACTGATTGGACCCAATGGTGCGGGTAAAACGACACTCGTTCGGATAGCTCTTGGGCTTCAGGAACCCTCTTCTGGTCAACGATTAATCAGAAAGGGGCTTCGTATTGGCTATATGCCTCAAAAGCTGCATGTTAATGACACCATGCCCTTGACCGTCAACCGGTTTCTGAGGCTGACTGGCTGTCGCCTGACAGCCGTTAATGACGCTCTTAGCCGTACCGGTGTTGCGCATGTTCTTCAGTCGCCCCTTCAGTCACTTTCCGGGGGAGAGCTACAACGTGTTTTGCTGGCCCGGGCACTTCTTCATAAGCCTCACCTCCTGGTTCTGGATGAGCCGGTTCAGGGAGTTGATGTCACAGGACAAAAGGAGCTTTATCAACTCATTACTGATATTCGTAATGAGTCTAAGAATCAGGAAAGCTGTGCTGTTTTGATGGTTTCCCATGACCTTCACCTGGTCATGGCCTCCACCGATAAGGTAGTTTGTATTAACCAGCATGTCTGCTGTTCTGGCCACCCCCACCAGGTAAAAAAACACCCTGCCTATCTTCGCCTGTTTGGCGGAGAATCGGATGAACTCGCCATATACACTCATCACCATGACCACCACCATGGCGTTGATGGCCATGTTCTTGAATCACAGAACGCTCCCTCAAAAGGAAGCCAATAATGCCTGATATACTTCTGTACGCCTTGCTGGCAGGCTATGGCGTAGCCATGCTGGCAGCCCCTCTTGGCTGCTTTGTTGTCTGGCGGAAAATGGCTTATTTTGGTGATACCCTCTCTCACTCGGCTTTGCTTGGGGTCTCGCTGGGGCTGATGCTGAATATTAATATCAATCTGGCCGTTATATTCAGCTCACTGATGGTCGCTATTATCCTGATAAGCTTTCAAGAAAAACAACGTATTGCCTCTGATACTCTTCTGGGAATACTTGCCCATAGCTCTCTTTCTATTGGTCTGGTCACCATTAGTTTTGCGGATAATGTCCGTGTAGATATGATGTCATACCTGTTTGGGGATCTGCTGGCGACCGGCCCAACTGATCTTTGTTGGATATATGGCGGAGGATTTCTGGTTCTGGCAACTCTGGCATGGCTATGGAAACCTATGCTAGCCATGTCCGTTCATGCCGAGCTTGCCCAGGTCGAAGGTATTCCGGTCAGGAAGCTCAGAATGGTACTAACCCTGTTGATGGCACTGGTGATTGCAGTAGCCATGAAGATTGTAGGTGTTCTTTTAATTACCTCTCTGATGATTATTCCAGCCGCTACAGCCCAGCGCTTTGCCAAAACACCAGAACAAATGGTTGTTTTTGCAGCTCTACTGGGAATTATGGGTGTTTCTGGTGGTTTAGCCGCTTCATGGTATTTTGATACTCCTGCAGGACCTTCAGTGGTTGTATCCAGCTTTATACTCTTTTTAATGACTCAGATCGTTAAGAAAAAGTATTAAAAAGCCAGCATTAGCTGGCTTTATATAAAAATAGAATAAAAATTATTTTATATATTATAAATAAAAAAAAATTAAAGCCTACAATTTATATAAGAAATTATCAAACACCAAAGTCTAATTGCTCACACGCAACTATTTGTTAAGAATATTGCTCAAAATGATGCAAAAGGGAGTTTCATCATGGATAGTATTTTCGGCCAATCAGTCTTAAAACCAAAACAAAAAATTGAAAACAACAATTTAAATGATAATAAGCAAACCTCTACACAACCGGAAGTAAACGGGCAGGGTGATGCTATTGAAACAACCCCCCTGTATAAGAGATCATTCGCCCAAACCCAGCCTAGTAGCAATGTAGCTGCTGGAGCACCTTTAGCTCCAGCTCCACCTCCGCCTCCGCCTCCTGGAATTGGACAGCTAACGGCTGCCGCCCCTGAAAAGACCTGGAATCAAGGTAAGAAAAAAGTGCAGTCAGAAGCGGCATTGAAAGCACAAGAAAAGTTTGCAAAACAAGCAAAATCCAGGTCAGATGCGGCACAGGGTGACTTACTTGCAGAAATTCAAAATAGGAAAAAGAATACCGGCAAACCCACAGGGAATTCAGGTACTCTGAAAAGCCAAGCTCAAAGACCACCTCAGCGTCAAAATCTACAAAATACTCTTGTCACGGCGAAACCAGCTTTTCAAAGTACAGCTCCCATCGCAAATGGAAAAGTTGTAATTCCTAAAACAAATTTAAGAACACCACTTACTAAAGAAGAAAAATTTGAAGCACTGTTTGCAGATGATGATCCGGTAGTTATCAATCCAGAGACTCTACCAGAGGCAACAACAGAGGCCATGCAAGCATTGGGGATAAAAACGATAAGTCAAGAGATTTTTGATCAATATACTTTCGACATGTTTTGCTCTACTGAACGTGACCATTATGTAAATCAATTAACTCGAAAAGTAGTAAATAATATTAAACGTGTTGAAGATGCCCATTCTAGACATCTTGGCCTTAAAACCCTGTTTGCAATGGCTAAAGATGATAAACAAAGCATACAGTTACTCAGATTGATTGCCAGAGATGATCATGGCGATCTTCCAGAAGGTGTAACTAAAGATATGTTTAAAGGAATAGAGAAAGAAACGGCCAGTGGCAAAGTTAAGTTACCAAAAGGTATGGTAGAAGTAGTTGCTGCATATGATCCTAAAAGCCTGCCTAAGGAATTATTCAAGGGAATTAAAACAGGTGAAAAAAACCAAAATGAAAAACTGGCACAGGCAATAGTCCATATGATCTCAAGAGGTGAAATGGATAAGTTGCCAGAAGATTTGGTTACGGGAATGGTAAAGTCAAGTGGTCGAGCCTTTCCACCTCAACAAGTGCTTCGAGAGTCTAATTTTAAACTTTTAGAAATGCATATGAGAAAGGATAAATCTGGCTGGGTTGCACATATGTTTGACCCTGCGAATGTACAAAGATTAAAGTCTTTCCTGAAAGTAATTAACAGCCCAAAAATAAAAAATTTGATTTTGTCCAAAAGTGATCATGACTTAGCTAATCATTCAAAGCTGAGAGCCAACTGGAAGGATGAACTTAGAGCAGAGTTGATGAAAATGCGTGAAAACGACCAAAAAATATTGGATGAAGCTGATACAGATCAGGAGTTAAACGATCTACTAGATGCAGCTGAGACAGATTATATAAGTAAATCAGAAGGAGCGAAGAAACCAAACTGGAGTGACAGCTCTAACCAGAGCATGTCTGATCGATTAAAGGCTTTCAAAGCTGAAGGAATGAGCGGTTTTAAGCCCACGCAACTTATTTTAGATTACTATAACAGTAAAGCTGTTCAGCTCAAGGATAGAGCAAAAGAGAAAGGTGATGCACACCCAGTAAAAAGTGCCTGCTGGCAACTTAGAGATAAATATAATTTGGTCTCTTCAGCATCTGATTATCGTAAAAAAAGCGATGAAGCCTTACAGAAAAACCTGAGATCGAATGTTGATTTTGAGGATGATGAAATCAACCTGATTCCTGTACATACATTACAAGAATACAGAAAACTCATGGCAGGCAAGAGCTTAAGCGATGAGATTGAAGCAGCTATAGATCATGCTGCAGCTGAAGCGGTAGATCGACGAATGAAACGGGATGCTAGTGATTTCGCCGAAGCTGAGCATAGTGCATGGACAAACATAAAGAGCAAAGTACAAGCCAAACCCAAACGGCAGTAATCAGACTCTTTATCTATTATACCTGCTTTGTTTCCTTACCAGATCAAAGCAGGTTTCCTCATAAGTAAGATATAACCTTTCTGATTGAATGATCATTTAAGCTTATTAATGCTTGTCATCGCAGCCATCAGCTTCTCCGGCTCCAAAGGTGGCCGGATAAACCCATGATAATCCCCTTTCGGATTAATCAATGCCAGATTTGCCCCATGATCCACCAGGTAAAACTCATCCTCAGGATCAACCACCGGTGTAAACGGCACATTCATTTGAACCGCAAGATTATAAATATTGGTAATTTCTCCCGTTACCCCAACAAAGTCCTTATTGAAGTAGGGCACATAGCCTTTCAGTTTTTCAGGCGTATCTCTTCGTGGATCCACCGACACCATAAGGTACTGCATATCTTTCGCCAGTTCCGGAGACTTTTCCTTAAGCAGTGCATCCAGCTTATTTAACTGGCTCAGCGTTGCCGGGCAGATATCAGGACAGAAGGTAAAACCGAAATAGACCAGGCTCCAGCGTCCTTTAAGATTTTCTGCGGCAAATGGCTGGCCATTATGGTCAACCAACCCCTCCATGGTGAAAGCCCTGGGTGTATCAAACACCACCGCCCCCATCTGCTGCAGCTGCTCTTTAGATAAAGCCGGCTTGTTCATGAACTTATTCGCCGTCAGCCCAAGTACCACGGCGACGGCTGCCAGCAAAATAGTGACCGTCTTCTTCACTCCCTTACTCCTTTCTGTGTCCACAGGTACTCCTTACACCCAGAGATAAAATGAATAGTGGTCCACCAGCAACACCACAAACAGCAGCATCAAATAGGTTATCGAAAACTTGAAGGTCTTGATGGCGGCATGAGGTCTGCTGTCACGAAGCAGAACAACCGACCAGTACAGAAAACGAGCACCAAGAAGGGTTGCCCCTATCAAATAGATCACCCCACTCATCCCCGTCAGAAATGGCAACATGGTGACCACGAACATGATGATGGTATAGAGCAGAATATGGAGTTTGGTGTAAGCCTCGCCATGAGTGACGGGCAGCATGGGAACATCCGCTTTGGCATACTCCTCTTTACGGTGGATCGCCAGTGCCCAGAAGTGAGGTGGTGTCCAGGCAAAAATAATCAGTACCAGCAAAAGACCATGGCCTTCGAACTGTCCGGTAACAGCAGTCCAACCGAGCAGAGGAGGGGCCGCACCGGCCAGTCCACCAATAACAATATTCTGTGGTGTTGCCCGTTTAAGAATCAGTGTATACACCACCGCATAGCCCATCAGGGAGGCAAACGTTAACCAGGCCGTCAGAGGATTAACCAGCACAAACAGCATGGCCATGCCCAGCGAACCGATAATAAAGGCAAACATGACTGCCTGAAGTGGTTCAACCCTACCAGTGGCCACCGGCCGCTTATGAGTTCTCGCCATCACGGTATCAATCTGGCGATCAACAACGTGATTAATCACTGCGGCGGCACCAGCACAAAGAGCAATCCCCAGATTACCGAAGAACAGAATATCCAGAGGCACCCAACCAGGCGTCGCCAGGTACATACCAATAACAGACGTTAAAATCATCAGCGCGACAACCTTAGGCTTGGTCAGCTCAAGATAATCCCGCCAGTGGGCACTCCCTGCCTGTAATACATTACTTTGACTCATGCTCCAGCCCTCCTGCTGCCGCCGAATAAGAAGTAGTTATAGGCCACCAGCGATAACAATAACAACGCACCACCCAAGTTATGCGCTACGGCAATACTCAATGGCAGACTCCAGATTATATTGCTGAGGCCAAGCCCGACTTGAACCGTCAACATAACCATAATCAGCAGCATCATTTTTCGAACCGTTGACCCAACAGGTCCGCCAACCCTGAACGACACTTTGAGTGCAATAAGCATTTGCAACGTCAGTAATATTACGGTCAGTAATGCTCCCACTCGATGCGCAAAATGTATGGCCGTTCTGGCTTCAGCGTGCAGCTGCCCACCCAGATAATTTGGACCTATATCCTGCCCCACATCAAACCCTTCCTCAAAATTCATGGGTGGCAACCATTGCCCCTGACACATGGGCAGATCAGGACAGGCAAGCGCTGCATAGTTGGAGCTCGTCCACCCACCGAGACTGACCTGACCAACCACCACCAGCAGGCTTATTACCGCAAGCCATTTCAGGAAATAGAACGGTTTGTCCTGCACTTTTTCTCGATGCACCCCAGACAACCTTAACGTTAAGAGAAACAGTAGACTGAAGGTAGCAAAGCCACCCAGCAAATGAGCGGTAACGACCTGAGGCCACAGCTTAAGCGTTACTGTCCACATGCCAAACGCGGCCTGCAGCGTAATCAATACAAAGATCAGAATGGGTAGCTTGAAAGGTTGACCCGGCTCACGTCGGTTTTTGAATGCCTGAATTACAATCATCAACACCAGGAGCATCAGAGCGCCGGCCACATAGCGGTGGATCATCTCCGCCCACCCCTTATCCACTTCAACCGGCGCGCCTGGAAAGAGCGACTCGGCGTGAGCAATCTCCTGCTGAGTATCCGGCACGGTCAGAAACCCATAACAACCCGGCCAGTCAGGACACCCCAGCCCGGCGTGCACCAGCCTTGTATAGGCACCCAGACCAACCACGATGCTTGCCAGCAGCGTAGCGATCAGAGCCAGATAAAATCCTTTTTTCTTCATAACCGCTCCAGTGAGTTGACTACCCATTACCAACCCTGTTTTTAACCAAAAAATACCACATTAAATAAAAACCAATGATTCAATAATCATTTAGTACCCATTAACCAATATTGGATGCTTTCAGCAGTTTTTTCAGATCTTTCAGCAAATCACCACCCGGTTGATCAACCTGATACCCCATGATCAAATTACCCAGAGGATCGATGATAAAAATACGATTTTCTGGCCAATGCTTCAGACCGAGCGCTGTTTGCACATGGTTTTTATCTGCGTTCAGCCAGTAAATTCCCGGATGTTCAGTTTCAAGTTCAGAGGAAGGCACCGGTTTTTCTGGGGCAATGTAAAATCGGGTCACCCGGTCAGACTCCTTTCCGAGCGCAATATGCACCTGACGGGTTTTATAGAGGCTTTCTATGCATTCCGACTCTTCACAACGGGTACTGCCAAACACGACAACCCGCCAGAGCCCTTCTGTCTCTGCTGCATCTACGCTCTTTTCTCCACTCTGAAGGTGCAGAGCGGAAAACTGGGCCGGAGGTAATAAAAGCTCGCCTTTATTTGTCCGACCTTCCGGAATCCACGCCCCGGTAAAGTACATAATCCAGGCCAGCCCCATGGCTATGGATGGGATCAGAATGACAAGGGCTAGCTGAAACCGGTTCTTATTAATGCTGGTTGTCGTTGTCATGATCACCTCATACGTCATGCTTGTTCTTGTTGTTCTTACCTGCACGAATCATCTGGAACCCATACAGCAAGAGCAGTACCAGAGCCATGGCAAACCATTGAAAGGCATAACCCAGATGCTTCTCTGATTTCAGATTAATCACCATGGGACGAATCTGTTCAGCTCCTGGCTGGCCCGCTCTGAGCACCATGAAAAAATCCGGTGTAGCGCTTTCTATTGCTTCAGATACTTTGAACTGGTCAAACGCCTGAATGCGTTTAGGCCAGCCTTCTTCCCAGACATCTTCTGCCAGCATGAAGGGTTTCCCCAGAGGCTTATACGCAGAGCCAGTCAGTACCAGATGCCCTGGATCTGTCGTCACCTCAGGCAGCAGCTCTCGATCACCACCGACAATCCAGCCTCGGTCGATCAGCAACCACTCTCCGTCACCCGTCAGAAACGGCATGAACAGTTCATACCCGGCCTCACCCTGGAAAACCTGATTATCCAGCAGAAAGTATCGATCCAGATCAAACCGGCCACTGACCGTAAAGGGCAGGTACAAAGGGTCATCGTGATGCTGTACTTGAGAAAGTGAATACGGCTCAAGAGCATGTCTGGACTCATAAGCCTGCTCCAGCATCAACTTCTGCTCGTAACGTGATAGCTGCCAGAAACCCAAAGTCACCAGCACTGGCAGGATGGCAATCACTAATAGGGTCAACTTCAATCTGAATCCAAACATCAAGTGAACAGTCTTTCTATGCTATTGTGTGGAAAAAAACTGAGTTCATCTCAGGAACTTGTCTTGTGGATAACTTTCTTGAGCCAGAAATATGTGGATAAAAGTCGTCGTTATTGTTCTTTTCTTTGCCGTGGTTATCAGTCTGGGTACCGGCTTTTATTTTTTGCTGACAGAGAAAAAGAGTTCGCCAAAACTGCTGAATTCTCTGAAAGTTCGTATCGGTCTGACCGTTTTGATTATGGTTATTATTGTTGTGGCCTGGCTTCATGGAGATATCCACAGCCAGGCGCCCTGGTTATATCGCTAAACCAGATAAACAAATATAAACAGTCCAACCCACACCACATCCACGAAGTGCCAGTACCAGCTGGCGGCTTCAAAGGCAAAGTGGTTATCCGCTTCAAAATGCCCCTGGTAGACTCGCACCAGCATTACCGCCAGCATAATGGCTCCCAGGGTTACATGAGCACCATGAAAACCGGTTAGCAGGAAGAAGGTTGAGCCGTAAATACCAGCACTAAGAGTCAGACCCAGTTCGTTATAGGCTTCAATGTATTCTTCAACCTGGAAAAATAAGAATGCTGTGCCAAGTATCAGCGTAATGATCAACCACAGTTTTATCTTATAGCGATCATTCACCCGCAGTGCATGGTGCGCCAGGGTCAGTGTGATACTGGAGGCAACCAGCAACAGCGTGTTCAACAGTGGCAGGTGAAAAGGATCAACAACATCGGCAGCCCCAACAAAAAGGTCATTGTCCGGATTCACCATCAATGGCCAGTCGGCAATAAAGTTTGGCCAGAGCATTTCATGGGTCATGGCCCCTTCACCCTCACCAGCCAGCCAGGGAACGGCCAGAACCCGAACATAGAAGAGGGTTCCAAACAGTGCAGCAAAGAACATCACTTCTGAAAAAATAAACCAGAACATCCCCCAGCGGAATGTTCGATCCATTTGAGCACTGTAAAGCCCTGCACGGGACTCCTGAATAACATTGCCGAACCAGCCAAACAGCATCCAGGCCATAATCAGACCGCCGGCGTAAAACACATAGTGAGCACTGGAATCCTTAACCCCGGCAGTCATGTCATTCATCATCATGCCGGCACCCAGAAGGGTCAGAAATAGCCCAATAGATGCAATGATTGGCCACTTACTCTGGGCCGGAACGTAGTAGGTACCTTCGGTAGCCATAATACTTTCTTTCACCTCTCCTGATCTGACAGGGAGTACGCCTTTTCTCCCGAACAATCTTCAAAAAAACCGCTCAACTGATTCAGTTCATATGCGTTACATCAAACAGCGTATAAGACAACGTTAGCTTTTTTATGTGTTTTGGTAGTTCCTGGTCGACGATAATCCGCAGTGGCATGACCTTTTCTTCCCCGGGCTCCAGCGTCTGAGTGGTAAAACAAAAACACTCGACCTTATGAAGAAAGTTGGTCGCTTCAAACGGCGTTACACTGGGAATTGCCTGGCCCACCATCCTTTTGTCCGTGGGGTTTTTAGCAACAAAGTTCAGTAACCCCGGCTCACCAGGGTGAACCGTTACCTGGGGGGTGCTGGGAGAGAAGTCCCAGCTCATACCAGCGTTTTTGGTGGCTACAAACTGCACCTTGATATCACGACTGGTATCCACTTTGGCTTCTGCAGCCTTGTACATATACGGGTCAGGGTCCGTCTTGCCATTCAGACCCGTCACCTGACAGAACACGTTGTACAGTGGCACCATGGCAAAACCAAAAGCGAACATGCCACAGGCTACGAGTATGGAGCGAATGACAGTACGACGAGTTGAACGCTCAATAGCCTCCGGTTTCTCTTCTCTATCCTGTTCGCTCATACTGACTCCTGTCGTTTACTTCACATCCGGTGGTGTCGTAAAGGTGTGATAGGGTGCAGGAGATGGCACACTCCACTCCAGCCCTTCAGCACCTTCCCAGGGCTTGGCCTCAGCTTTTTCTCCCCCCCTGATGCATTTGATCACGATAAAGAGGAACAGCAATTGCGTGGTACCAAACAGGAAACCACCAATACTGGAAATTTCATTGAAGTTGGCAAACTGCAGTGCATAGTCAGGAATCCTTCTTGGCATCCCTGCCAGTCCGACAAAGTGCATTGGGAAGAACGTCAGGTTCATCCCGATAAATGACATCCAGAAATGCACTTTAGCCAGCGTCTCGTCATACATATGACCAGTCCACTTAGGCAGCCAGTAGTAGCAGGCAGCAAAGATGGCAAAGATAGCCCCCGGCACCAGTACATAGTGGAAATGAGCCACCACGAAATAGGTGTCGTGATACTGGAAATCAGCAGGCGCGATAGAGAGCATCAACCCTGAGAAACCACCAATGGTAAAGAGCACCACAAATGCCGTTGAGAACAGCATGGGGGTTTCAAAGGTCATGGAACCGCGGAACATCGTGGTTACCCAGTTGAAGACCTTTACCCCGGTCGGTACGGCAATCAGCATGGTGGCGTACATAAAGAACAGCTCACCAATCAGTGGAATGCCAACGGTGAACATATGGTGAGCCCAGACAATAAACGACAGAAAAGCGATACTGGCGGTGGCGTAAACCATGGAGGTATAGCCAAACAGGTGTTTGCGGGCAAATGCCGGAATAATGGCTGAGACAATCCCGAAAGAAGGGAGAATCATGATGTAAACTTCCGGGTGCCCAAAGAACCAGAAAATATGCTGGAACAGAACGGGATCACCACCACCGCCAGCATTGAAGAAACTGGTACCGAAGTGAATGTCCATCAACATCATGGTTACTGCACCCGCCAGCACCGGCATTACAGCAATCAGCAGGTAGGCGGTGATCAGCCAGGTCCAGACAAAGAGCGGCATCTTCATCATGGTCATCCCGGGAGCACGAAGGTTCAAGATGGTTGCGATGATGTTAATCGCCCCCATGATGGAAGACACACCGAGCATATGGATCGCAAAGATGAAGAATGTTGTTGAAGGTGGCGCATAGTCTGTGGACAGAGGCGCGTAGAAAGTCCAACCGAAGTTTGGCCCCCCACCTTCCATAAACAACGTACTCACCAACATCACCGCTGCAAAGGGCAGAATCCAGAAACTCCAGTTGTTCATCCGGGGCATGGCCATATCCGGCGCCCCGATCATCATGGGAATCATCCAGTTAGCCAGTCCGACAAAAGCCGGCATAACAGCACCAAATACCATGATCAAGCCATGCATCGTGGTCATCTGGTTGAAAAATCCCGGTTCAACAATCTGCAGCCCGGGCTGAAAGAGTTCAGCCCGGATAATCATTGCCATAGCCCCACCGGTCAGAAACATAATGAAACTGAACCACAGGTACATGGTGCCAATGTCTTTATGGTTGGTGGTGAGAACCCAGCGCATCAACCCTTTGGCAGGCCCATGATGGTGCTCGTCATGCTCATGTGAAGAAGCAGTATCAGTTACCGAAGTCATATCTACTCTCCTTACAGGCTCGCCTGTTTGTTATCGGGCATGGCCTGCTTGGCCGGATCTTCTACATACTTGCCAGTTTTCTTGTAATCCACGATCTCTTTAGGTGTCACCATTTCGCCGGTGTTATTGCCCCAGGCATTTCGCTCATAGGTGATCACTGCAGCAAGGTCCACCTCATTCAACTGGCCGGCAAAGGCCTGCATTGCAGAACCTTTCTTACCATTCATAACGATATCGACATGCGCTCCGATCTGATCGGCTTCCGTGGCCATCGGGCTGCCTTTTAGTGCAGGGAAGATCGGTGGCATACCGGCCCCGTTAGGCTGATGACATACCGCACAGGCTTTGTTGTAGGCCTGCTCACCTCTGGCCATCAACTCCTCCATGGTCCAGGTTTTGTCCGTCAGCTCACGCTCTTTTTCGGCTTCGACCTTTTTCGCTTCCAGCCAGGCGTCATAGTCTTCCTGTGACTTAGCTTCAACGACAATGGGCATATAGCCATGATCCTTACCACACAGCTCTGCACACTGCCCACGGTAAGTACCAGGCACTTCAATATTCGTCCAGGCTTCATTAATAAATCCAGGGATGGCATCGCGCTTTACTGCCAGAGCAGGCACCCACCAGGAATGAATAACGTCAGCAGCGGTGACCAGGAAGCGAACCTTTTTGCCAACAGGTATCACCAGCGGCTCATCCACTTCCAGAAGATAGTTGGGGTTCTTTTCCCGGACATTAAGGATTTGTTCCCGGGGAGTACTGAGGTTACTGAAAAAGGAGACATCTTCTCCAACATACTCATACTGCCACTTCCACTGATAGCCGGTGATTTTGATATCAATATCGGCCTCGTCAGTATTGTAGATATCCACCAGCGTTTTCGTCGCCGGGATGGCCATCAGCACGAGTATCAGAAAAGGAATGGATGTCCATACAATCTCAACCAGTGTGCTTTCATGAAACTGGTGAGGTACAGCACCTTTGGATTTACGGTGCTTGAAAATAGAATAAAACATGACCCCAAAGACAATCAGGCCAATCACGACACAGATTATCAATATGGTCATATGAAGTCCGTAGATATTCCGGCTGACAGCCGTCACACCTTCGGTCATGTTGACTTCCCATGCAGCACGGCTACTACCCGTTACAGCCAGTCCCGCAAGAAGAAGAAAAAGAGATTTCGCCTGCTGCATCATTCCCTTACATCCCCTGACTATCCGCTGATCGCAGCGGAAACTTCTTATTATTATTGTGCAGACTTGTTGTGCTGCTTTACTTCTCAGAGGTGTGACTGACAACAGAGCAGCATTTTGCCCAGTTGTATGTGTCACGATACTGACCTGTCCAATGGTCTTGTATTGTTACAAACATTCATCGCTACCACCCATGATAAAGCCCATTTGTGTCATTTACGCAGGTAAACCACACATGGATTTATTGAGAGGAAGCAATATTGCTTTGATTTATCTGACCTGAAAAACCCCACTACATCTAATCAAGAGCAGATATGCAATCAGTATTGAGACAAAGCCAAACTACTTTCATACACATAACTGCAAATCCAACACCTCAAGTCACAGAAAAACTATGACAATACATCCCAAGCAGAACACTCTAAGTCTGACAATAATCGTTCATAGAGTATAGTTCTTGAAAACCATTAAACAACATGATGAAAAGAAATGAAATCTTCAATTTCAAAATACTATTAGTGTCGTTTATTTATAATTTAAGCTATTCATTATCAAAGGCTATAACGGACTGTAATTAAACGACATTTTTTATTCAGTCAGAGAAAAAACCATACCTTATCTGGTAACCTTATAATTTAGTATAAAGCTCGATAATGCTCTTCTATTGCTTACAAACGACGTGGTAAAGTCTGTGACAGCTTATTGATCATGACCGACTTTTATTAATTACTATCGATTGCACAGAATATTTTTTCCTCCATGCTCTCTCAAAACTATCAATTGACAGAAAAAACCTCTCTCGCTCAGCGTTTCAATAAATCACAACAAAGTAAGCTGGCATAGCTTATATTGTGTGCCATTTTTTTGACTACACAACCGCTTCCAAAAATCAGAAAAACTCGCTATTTTCAGTACTTTCTATAAATCTTTTTTACTTATAAAAATATTGAAACATATGAAAAAGGAATATTTACTACGTCTTGTTTTATAGAAAGCACTATGGTTTTGTATCCATCTACCAAGCAGCTATTGTCAGCCATTATTTTCTGACAACCATTTATGGACAGCTGGAGATGAATAGCAGGGGAAAAGTATGGATGTGCAGGCAATCCGAAATCTAATTAGTCGGGTAAAAGAGCTGGAAGCACAAAATGAACATCTCAGAAAGTTGATGGGTGATAAGATAGAACAATTACATCACACCATTGAGCTTCCGGAAGAGAATACCTGTGAAACGTTACTAATTTTCACAATTGACTACATTGACCATGTTCCTGATTTTCTTGAAGCTCTTGATGAGGCATCTTATGAAGCCGGCATCCATAGCTTCATAGCTCCATTTCTGGACATCGCAGAAGAAAATTTCATGTCTCCTGTTACTCAGGGGCAGGCATTGAATGGGCTCGATTTATTATTGGATAAAGCCTATTTTGCCCACCGGCTAATTGAAGAAGTAAACGACCAATATCTTTTAAAAGCCGGATCAACACTGATTCCTATGAACATGACCTGGGCCAATCTGATCGTTCATTCGATATTGGGTGAACACTTTGCCAATGAGCTAGATGTAATTGTAGATAAAACGGTGGATCAGATGATGCGTTCTCAGGCTATCTATCACGAAGAAAAATTCAAAGAATTTATCCACAACCGCAGTGCAGAGGAGTGGATCAGCATCTGGTCACGCTGGAACTGCCTTTCCAATAATCTGGGCATTGAGCTTAAATTTACTTCTTCAGCCTGAGATCGCTAGCTCTAGTAGCAAATTACAAAAATCGACTTATTCCAAAAAGTGGCTCATGATCCACACGTTCAAGTATCCGGGAGCAAACATACTCACCAACTGCAGGTGAAATCTTGAAACCCTGCCCGGACCCTCCACCAACAACCCATGCATTATCAGCATCTGGATATTGATCAATAACGAGGTGCGTGTCTGGACTGTTTTCATATTGGCAGACACGGCTCTCCACTAATGGCGCTCCATCCAAATCAGGAAACCGGTGGGACAGAAACTCTGAGGCCCTCTTTAATGATGCTATATCAACAGTACGATCCACGGTTGTTGGATTAATGACGTCCCCGGCAGAGTGGTCAGCAACTTTGAAACCCCGGTTTTCAGGATTAGCCATGCCGTAAAAAATCCGGTCTCCAATATTTACCCAGGATGGCATGGACTGAGTGTATTCAGAATGCTCTGGCAATCCAAAAAAAAGAACATCCTGCCGTGTGGGTATGATGATTGGTTGTAAAAGATCAGGTAATAACTGCCCTAGCCATGGGCCACAGGCAAAAACAAAGTGATCAGCATAAAGTGATGCACCATCAGCCAGTGTGATTTTATCAAGCCCACCGGATAACTGGTGAATGGGCAGTGCAGCTTCCCTGATCACCCTTCCTCCAAGTTTACAGACTCTATCTTCAATAATCTGGCATGCCACGCGGGAAAGAAGGTAACCAGCAGAGTGCTCATAATAAACCGACTTCACATCTGAAAAGTTAATATGAGGAAACTGCTTCTCTGCATGATTCATCGGAAGAGTATCAATGCGATAACCCGCTTTTTCTACTACGGGTAAGGATTCCTGCATTAACTCATCATCACCGGAAAACATCCAGAGTAAACCTGTAGGAAAGTAAATCCTTTGTCCTGCCTGCTTCTGAAGCTTAAGCCAGAGTTCAAAGGAACGCTGAACCCACTGTGTGTAAATAGGGTTAGCCCCATAAACGGAGCGGATAAGACGAGATTCTCCCCCCGAACTTGACCGTGAGTTGCCAGGCCCCCAGGGATCAATAAGAGTAACCTGAACCCCTTGCTCAACAAGGTTTAGAGCAGTCCAACAACCAAAGGCGCCTGAACCAATAACAGCAACATGCATTGACCCGAACGGAGATTTTGTAGAGCCTGTTTCGTTATAAGCAATAAATGGACTCACAGCTAACCCTTTCAGCAGTGCTCTGCGGTTCATGTTTTACCCCCGAAAAAATCAAGGCAACTGCTTACTCGTATAGCACTCCACTGTCGATCCAGACATTACTGGAATTAGTTTTTGGTTATTGTCTTTCAGCACTATGTTTATTTGCGCTGAAAAAGTAGATCAACATTTCAATTCTTTCAATTAATGCTTATCTGAAGACGAGGCATCCACAAAACGTATCACATCGGTGTGATCTTCCAGAATATTTTCTTCTCGTACTATACGAGCTTCTGGTAACTCGCCTTCCAGCTTGGGATCGACTTCCATCACATCAGTGAAACCACATTCCACACATTCACGGTAATCCCTTTCAGTCTCACTGCGAAACATGCGAACTGAATCCATCATGCCGCAGGAGGGACATACAGCTCCTGCAATGAAGCGCTTAGTTTTCATGATTCTTATCCCTGAGCGTTGACTTAACTCTTATACGCAACAGAAAGCACCTCAAACTTTCCATTGCGTATTAAATGCTTCAGATTGTTGTGCGCAGTCTAAGCATTACACGTCCTGAATACCACTATGTCGCAGTAAAGCATCAATCTCTGGTTCTCTGCCACGAAATTTCACGAACAGTTCCATAGGTTCTGCTGAACCGCCTTTCTCCAGAACCTCATGCAGGAAGGACTCACCGGTGTTCCGGTTAAAAATCCCTTCTTCTTCAAAGCGTGAAAATGCGTCAGCTGATAGAACTTCGGCCCATTTGTAGCTGTAATATCCCGCAGCATAACCACCCGCAAAGATATGGCTGAAGCTGTTCTGAAAACGATTGAAAGACGGAGGTATGACTACAGCTACCTGCTTTCGTACCTCATTAAGCACTGACTGCACATCGATGTTTTCCCTGTACTCCTTGTGCAGTTTGAAGTCGAAGAGCGAGAACTCCAACTGCCTGACCATCATCATGGCGGACTGGAAGTTTTTTGCGGCCAGCAGTTTATTCAGCATCTCTTCCGGCAGAGGCTCTCCCGTTTCAAAATGACCGGAAATAATGGCCAGACCCTCCTTCTCCCAGCACCAGTTCTCCATAAATTGACTGGGCAGCTCTACGGCATCCCAGGCAACACCACTGATGCCTGAAATCGCCGCATAATCGACTTTGGTAAGCATATGGTGCAGCCCATGACCAAACTCATGGAACAGGGTGACTACTTCATCGTGTGTCAGTAGCGCCGGTTTATCACCAACTGGAGGTGTGAAGTTACAGGTCAGATACGCTACCGGCAGTTGCAACTTGTCATCCTGCTTCCAGCGCGAACGGCAGACATCCATCCAGGCACCACCACGCTTATGCTCTCTGGCATAAAGATCCAGGTAGAAACGGCCGATCACTTCTCCCTTCCTGGTGATGTTGAAAAAGCGAACGTCCTTATGCCAGGTATCCACGTTATTCACCGTTTCAAACTCAATACCATAGAGTCTGTTCACGACTTCAAACATGCCAGAAATCGCTTTCTCTGCAGGGAACCATGGGCGCAGCTCTTCCTGCGAAATAGCATAACGCTGCTGGCGAAGCTTTTCGCCATAATAACCAACATCCCAGGCTTCAAGCTCTTCAACACCGAACGTCTCTTTGGCAAACGCTTTCAGTTCTGCCAGTTCTTTTTCTGCCTGAGGCTTGCTTTTCGCAGCCAGGTCTTCGAGAAACTCAATGACTTTATCAGGAGACTCGGCCATCTTGGTGGCCAGGGAATACTCGGCGTAATTATCAAAACCCAGCAATTGAGCCAGCTCATGTCGCAGTTTGAGGATTTCTTGGATGTTTTTAGTGTTATCAAACTCCCCGGCATTCGGTCCCTGGTCAGAAGCGCGACTAGAGAATGAGGTGTAAACCTCTTTCCTGAGCTTCCTATTATCGCAATAGGTCATCACCGGAAAGTAGCTTGGGAAGTCCAGATTCAGCAACCAGCCTTCTTTCTCTTTAGACTCAGCCAGCTGCTTTGCGCCTGCCAGTGCGGACTCGGGTAATCCAGCCAGCTCAGATTCATCGGTAATCAGCTTGCTCCAGGCCATGGTGGCGTCCAGAACATTGTCAGAGAACTTACTGGTCAGTTCTGACAGCTGTTTTTTAATCTCGCCATAGCGGGCTTTCTTATCATCTTCCAGGGCAACACCGGCAAGACGAAAGTCCCTGAGATTATCGTTAATCACTTTCTGCTGAGCACTGTCGAGCTTGCTAAACTCTTCAGAGTCTGCCAGAGACTGGTAAGCTTCAAACAATTGGCGATTTTGTCCAAGACGCGTGGAGTATTCAGACAACAGTGGCAGACAGCCATTATAGGCTTCCCGCAACGCTTCACTGTTCACTACAGCATTCATATGCCCAACAGGAGACCACGCCTGACCCAGCCGATCATCCAGCTGATCCAATGGCTCCTGCAAAGAGGTCCATCCTGCACCAACACCAGAAGTCAGTAACGCCGCTACCGCCTTTTCGTTATCATCAATAATGGACTCAATAGCCGGTTTAATATGCTCAGGAAGAATTTTTGAAAAAGGGGGAAGTTCACTGGGTTCCAGCAGCGGGTTATTCATAGGACAGCTCTCTATACCAGGGTTATTATTTGTAATAGATGGGTGCGTCACCGTATGAATTCAAGCAGAATCCAGTCAGCACAATCTCAATTATGGCCGAAACACCAAAGGAGCCTCGCTCAATGAGTCAAGCCATCAGACACTTTAATAATAAAATGCCAGTTCTCGGAGAAAGGGTCTACATCGACGAGAGTTCTGTCGTACTCGGTGATGTCACTATCGGGGATGACAGCTCTGTATGGCCAACAGCCGTCATACGTGGCGATATGCACTCAATTTCCATTGGTACCAGAACCAGTATTCAAGATGGTTCTGTGCTGCATATCACTCATGCCAGTGATTACAATCCCAACGGCTATCCATTGACTATCGGTGATGATGTAACAGTTGGGCATAAAGCGGTTCTTCATGGCTGTACCATTAAAAATCGATGCCTGATTGGTATTGGCGCCATTATTCTGGATGGAGCAGTAGTTGAAGAAGAAGTGATTGTTGCTGCGGGGTGTCTGGTACCACCGGGGAAACGTCTTGAAAGCGGCTTTGTTTATAAAGGAAATCCGGCCACTAAAACACGGAAAATATCGGAAAAAGAGCGTAACTTCTTTAAATACACAGCCGGTAACTATGTAAAACTTAAAAATAGCTATCTGGATAATTAGCAAAGGAACTGAAAAACGCTCTTTTTTCAAAAAATAAAAGTAATAAAATCAAAAATTTAACTTCCACCAACACCTTCTTATGACCTAAGTATTACTGACTAAACACACATCTCATAACTAGTCTGAAGTTATCAATCAAATTATGAGCTTTATCTTGCCACTATACAGAAAGGGACTTCTTATGAGCGAACTCAATAACATTAGACAAGATCAAAACCCTATCTTTATCCAAGCTGAATTTGCTGATGAAGTGAGAGATAAAGCTGAGATCAGAGAAGCTGAGAAAGCAGCTCTCAAGCATCACAATAAACTTCAATTGGAAGAAACCATTGATTTAGATGGTAATGGTGATGGCAGGAGCCGTGAGTCCCAGCTGCTCAATATTTACGCCAGCAAGGCAATCAGAGGGTAGGGGTGAACAAACGAGCCACAGGAGGCCTTCCACCGCCTCCGGTGAATATGCTATAAGCGCGCTCTGATTTACATTCGGCCGGCTCTTATACACATGGAAATATATTCAACCGTTATTCTGCTCTTCCTGATCATGGATCCATTGGGCAATATGCCCGTGTTTATTTCGATCCTGAAAGGGGTTCCTGAGGAGAGGCGCAGTAAGGTGCTTATCAGAGAACTTCTTATTGCGCTCTTCATTCTCCTGATCTTCCTGTTTGCCGGGAAATATCTCCTGCTATCCCTTCATCTGAAGCAAGAATCGGTGAGTATTGCCGGTGCTATCATCCTGTTTATTATTGCAATTCGCATGATTTTCCCGTCCAACCGTGGTGGTGGCATCATGGGCAGTACCCCGGACGGTGAACCATTCATTGTGCCACTGGCTATTCCTCTGATCGCAGGCCCGTCGATTCTGGCGACTTTAATGCTGGTATCCAGTCAACATCCTGGACATCAACTCGAACTCACCATGGCCGTATTTATCTCCTGGGCGTTGAGTGCAGCCATCCTGATGATGTCGGGAAAAATTATGAAATTGCTGGGAGGGCGGGGTATTTTTGCCATTGAGCGGCTGATGGGGATGATTCTGGTAATGCTTTCTGTTCAGATGTTTATGGATGGGATTGCGCATTATCTTCAGTAAAAAAATGCCAATGCAGACGAACTTTTCTTTTTGCATTGGCATCACTATTCTACCGTTTCAGTTTTTTAAGTTTAAATACTGCTTTTTTCTCTAACCAATATTAGAAGTTCTGCGAGCCAATCGAGCCTCAGTCCTCGCCTTAGTTCGAGCTTGTATCTCTTCACGCCAATTACCCAATGGCTTAATCTTAGATCTCTGCAAATAAATATTATCCAGTAACTCTTGCTTTTCTACATCTTTTATTCTTTTATCGATGGTTTTTTCCAGTTTTTTTGCCTGAACATCAAGGTCTTCCATTGCTTCTTTCAGCCCTGGAACGGGTTTATTAAAATCTATATGTTGTTCAGATTGATTGCTTTGAGCTTTCGATCCAGTCCAAGAGACAACCTCAAATGAGCCAACACTTTTGATACAAAAATCAGCTAATGAATAGCTACTCATTTCTGAATGTGAGCACCATTGTTTTAACTGGTTTTCAACATCTGCGCTTTTCACCAATCTGGTGAATGCATTCCCTATTCGAAAAGCTGCTTGTGTACTAGCCTCATATAGCCAGCCACCAACATTCTTTGCAGCCCCCATGACGCTATTAAACATAATAAACTCCATTTTTTATAACCTGATCATCAGGAAAGTAGTTTTATCTATAGCTAATAATGAATTTTTCCAGCTATAACTTAGCTAAACCCACATTATTTACTGGTACTTATGACCTAATTGTTAGAATTAAGTTCAATATTTAAGTACGATAGTTTCTGTACAAACCTCTAACACTTTCATTATTATCGAATTATTTGTCACGAAAGTTTTCTGTTATGGATCTGGACACTTGTGCCAAAGCTCTAAAAGAGCTGGGTCACCCTTCACGGCTTGGAATTTATAAGCGTCTTGTCAGGTCTGGTCACAACGGTTTACCTGTCGGAACTCTGCAAAAAGAACTCGATATTCCTGGCTCCACGCTCTCCCATCATATTTCAGCGTTGGTTTCGGTGGGGCTGGTTCAACAAAGACGGGATGGAAGGATACTGTACTGCATTCCCCAGTTTGACACTTTCAATGAGGTCTTGGGGTTTCTCAGCGAGGAGTGCTGTGTGGATGAAACGGCTTGATCAAACGGATACAGATTAAAGTTACAGGCTCCTGATATTTCAGGAACCCGTATTGTCTATACCAGCATAAAGACTATCAAGCAGCCATCGACCGCTTTTTCATATAAACCAGCAACAGAGACACTGCTGCTGGCGTCATGCCCTGAATACGGGAAGCTCGCCCAAGCGTCTCAGGGCGGGCATCACCAAGCTTCTGCTTAAGCTCGTTCGATAGCCCTTCAATCAAAGAGTAATCAAGCGCTTCAGGTATACGAGTATTCTCGTAGCGTCGCATACGGTCTATCTCTTCCTTCTGGCGGTCAATATATCCCTGATACTTGGTTTGAATCTCAACCTGCTCCGCAACCTGACTTTGAGTTTCCGCGTCTCCAACCAGTCCGGCAACATCGTTATAGGTTAACTCTGGACGACGAAGCAGCTCCAAAAGACTGTATTCACGGCTTATAGGCCTGCTGAGCTTGTTTTCCAACACAGTGGCTGCGGAACTACCCGGATGAATGAAAGCTCCTCTAAGACGCTCAGATTCCCTCTCAATGCGTTCTTTCTTATTGGTAAACGCAGCCCAGCGTTCATCATCCACCAGCCCGAGTTCTCTACCTTTTTCTGTCAGGCGTAAGTCAGCATTATCTTCTCGAAGAATCAAACGGTATTCAGCCCGACTGGTAAACATCCGGTAAGGCTCACTGGTACCATTGGTAATCAGATCATCAACCAGCACACCGATATAGGCTTCATCACGACGAGGGCACCAGGATTCTTTATCCTGCGCTCTCAACGCCGCATTCATGCCTGCCAGCAATCCCTGAGCCGCGGCTTCTTCATAACCAGTAGTGCCATTAATCTGACCTGCGAAGAACAAGCCTCCTATGGATTTGGTTTCCAGTGAGTACTTTAACCCTCTTGGATCGAAGAAATCGTACTCAATAGCATAACCAGGCCGTGTTATATGCGCATTTTCAAGCCCACGGATCGAGTGAATCAGATTGATCTGTACATCAAACGGCAAACTGGTCGAGATTCCGTTTGGATAGAGTTCATGTGTGGATAACCCTTCCGGCTCCAGAAATACCTGATGTGAGTTTTTATCCGCAAAACGCGTAATTTTGTCTTCTATGGAAGGGCAATAGCGTGGCCCCACACCCTCGATAACCCCGGTAAACATGGGGGAACGATCCAAACCACCACGAATAATTTCGTGAGTTCTCTCATTAGTATGAGTGATATAGCAGGAAACCTGTTCAGGATGCTGGTCCACAGATCCCAGGAAAGACATTACCGGTATAGGTGTATCGCCAGGCTGGGCTTCCATTACTGAAAAATCAACGCTACGTGCATCAATACGTGCCGGCGTCCCTGTTTTCAGACGCTGAACATCCAGAGGTAGTTCTCTTAACCGGTTAGCCAGAGCAATGGATGGAGGATCTCCTGCGCGACCTCCACTGTGACTTTCCAAACCAATGTGAATTTTTCCACCAAGGAAGGTTCCCGCAGTCAGCACTACGTTTGGAGCCAGGAAGCGAACACCCATATTGGTAACCACACCACGAACCTGACTGGTGCTTTCATCAACCACAAGGTCATCCGCTGCCTGCTGAAATATCCACAGGTTCTCCTGGTTCTCCAGGATGGTACGGATAGCTGCTTTGTATAAAGCACGGTCGGCCTGTGCACGAGTCGCTCTGACTGCAGGGCCTTTTCTGGCATTCAGGATACGAAACTGGATACCAGCAAGGTCTGTGGCTTTTGCCATGGCACCACCCAGAGCATCCACCTCTTTCACCAGATGACTTTTACCAATCCCACCAATCGCTGGATTACAGGACATCATCCCCAGAGTTTCGATGTTATGGGTCAACAAGAGCGTTTTAACACCCATGCGTGCTGAAGCCAGAGCAGCTTCAGTTCCGGCATGACCACCACCGATAACAATCACATCAAATTGTTTTGGGAAATCCACTGCCAAAGTCTGTTACCTGTAATCACGAGAAGATAAGGCCGGCAATTATACACAGGTTAAATAGCGCTGTGACCCTGCATTGAATAAGAGAGATATGAAGGTTTCAGAAGGTCCATCCGCTAGCAGGTGTCCATTAGGGATCATATGGAGAAACAGGCCTCGTAAAGTTACTCACAACTCGGCGTCTTGCCCATAAGTTTGTCCTTTTTAGTAAAAAGTCCCACAGAGTAAGCCGTAAATATCATATGCAATAACAGTAATAACAGCGAATAGCTGTTTTTTAGTGTTTTTTATTTTTATTGTTATTATTAGTGTTGATAAAAACTGTGGATAACAACATTATTATCATCATTTTCAATAATTTATAGATTGAATAAGTATGTTATATAGATGGTAGAAATATCTAGTTAAGGTGTCATTAAGCTGTGGAAAAAACAGTGTTTATCCACAGAACAATAATGTGAATAGGTTATTCCCTGTATTGTTAATAGCTTGTCTGTGTATATGTCCACATTTTGAAAAATACCCAAAACCAGGTCTGAAAGCCTTTTATTATCTGACATGCACGGTATATGAGCAGGTTTATAACGATTCAATTTATCCACAGGGGGATAAACCGGTTGCGAAATCAAAGGAAATGAGTACAATCCGCAAACGATAATAATTCTTGTTTACAGGGCTGCCATGAAAAAACTTCTCTCTATTGCTTCCGCTATTGCAATCTCGTGCTCCTCTTTAATTGCCCAGGCGGCAGAAGAAGTGAATGTCTACTCTTATCGTCAGCCATTTCTGATTGAACCAATGCTCAAGGAGTTCGAAGATCAGACAGGTGTTAAGGTCAATGTGGTATTTGCCAAAAAAGGTTTGGAAGAGCGTATAGAGAGAGAAGGTAAGTTCAGCCCTGCTGATGTGGTTCTTACCTCTGATATGATCAGCCTGTTCGACTTAGTTGATCGAAAGCTGGTTCAGCCCGTTAGCAGCAATGAAATAAATGACAATATTCCAGTTCACCTGAGAGACCCGAATAATCAGTGGTACTCACTGACAATGCGAGTTCGCAACATCTACAGCTCTAAGCGTAGTGACAAACCTGTTGATATTAATTACGAAGATCTGGCCAGCGCTCAGTACCAGGGAAAAATTTGCACCCGCAGTGGTAAGCATCCATACAATATTGGTCTTGTAGCCTCCATGATTGCCCATAAAGGTGAAGCTGAGACTAAAAAGTGGTTGGAAGGTGTAAAAGCAAACTTGGCTCGTCGTCCACAGGGTAACGATCGTGCTCAGGTTAAAGCGATTAAAGAGGGAGTCTGTGACGTCTCCTTGGGTAACAGCTATTATTTTGGAAAAATGCTCCAGAATGAAGACCAGAAGGCTTGGGCTGATGCTGTCTACATCAATTTCCCCAATCAGAGCACTGAAGGCTCTCATGTAAATATCAGCGGAATGGTGATGGCTAAATATGCGCCTAATAAGGATAATGCGCTCAAGCTGATGGAGTACCTGTCCAGTGAAAAGGCACAGTCCATTTATGCCAGAGACAATATGGAATACCCGGTAAATCCTAAGGTTCCAGTGTCTGATACCGTTGCTGCCTGGGGTAAGTTTAAGGCTGATCCACTGCCTATCTCTGACATTGCAGCAAACCGTACCAAAGCCCAGCGACTGCTGGACGAGGTTAAATTTGATCTGTAGTTCTTGTCCTTACTGAATGAATCACAACTTACCTTTCTACTGGAGGGCTGGCAGTTGGTTGCTGGCCCTTTTGCTGTTTTCCCCTGTTATCTCTCTCGTGGTCGAGGCTCTTGCACCGGCCGGAGAACTGTTCGACCACCTATGGAATACGGTCCTCACCACTTACATAGTAAACAGTGTTCTTTTAATTCTTGGTGTCGGCGTACTGGGCGCCATTCTGGCAATTCCTGCCGCCTGGGTCATGGCCAATACCAATATTCCCGGTAAATCCCAGTTGCAGTGGTTACTGGTATTACCCCTGGCAATGCCATCTTATGTGATTGCTTATATTTATACCGACCTGCTTGAATTTGCAGGGCCTGTTCAACGCCTTCTGAGAGCCTTAACAGGATGGGAGTCCGCTGCTGACTATTCTTTTCCTGAAGTTCGTAGTTTAGGGGGGGCTATTATCATTCTCGCCCTGGTGCTCTATCCCTACCTCTATTTACTGACAAGAACAGCTTTTCTGGAACAATCCAAAAGCCAGATGCTTGCAAGCCGTCTTCTTGGCTGCTCTCAACTGGAAAGCTTTGCTCGTGTAACACTCCCGATGGCACGCCCGGCAATCATTACCGGGTTAGCCCTGATGGGTATGGAAGCGTTGGGGGATTTTGCTACAGTGAGTTATTTCTCTGTACCGACACTCACAACTGCGGTATACGACACTTGGTTAGGTTATGGCAGCTTGAATGCAGCGGCAAAAATCTCAGCCATGATGCTACTCGTCGTTATGCTGTTGATAAGTGGCGAGAAATATAGCCGGCGTAAACAGCAGCTTTATCAGAAAAATACCGGTCAGGAACAACGAGAGCTAGTTGAATTATCCGGTTGGCCTAAATGGTTAGCCTTGGGATGGTGCTGGTTACTGGTCACATTGGGCTTTCTTCTACCGTCTCTGGTACTGATTGATTATATAATTACCTACTTCGATACATCGTGGAATACTGAACTGTTTGAATATGGCCTGAACAGTCTGCTGGTCTCCGGTTCAGCTGCTGCGGTTGCCTGTTTTATTGCACTTTTTCTGGGTGTTTATCAACGGCTTAAAAACAGTACCTTTTCAAAAATTCCTGCCCGCCTTGTGTCAACGGGTTACGCTATGCCGGGAAACGTTCTCGCCATTGGCGTGCTGATCCCCCTGACACTTTCTGATCATTTCATTAATGAGTTATTGATTTCCTGGAATCAGGCACCGGTCGGACTGATATTTAGCGGTTCAGTGATTACTTTGGTTTTTGCTTATGTTGTACGCTTTTCGGCTGTTGCTGTGGGCAGTGTTGAGTCCAGTCTGGGCAGAGTATCCCCTTCACTGGATATGGCAAGCAGGACGCTCGGCTGCAATCCACAGGAAATGGTACGACGTATTCATATTCCCTTGATTCGTAAAGGGTTGCTGGCAGGACTGTTGCTGGTGTTTATCGAAAGCATGAAAGAGCTCCCGGCCACACTCTTACTGAGACCCTTTAATTTTGAAACGCTGGCGACCTGGGTGTTTCAATATGTCTCTGATGAACAGCTTGAATATGCGGCTCCTGCCGCATTAGTACTAGTACTTGTCGGTTTGATTCCTCTAATTATGCTAAATCGATCACTGGAACGGCAGGAGCAGAAATGATTGCCCTGAAAATCACGGAGCTTGCCTGTGCTTATAACAGCATGTCTCACAAGACCTCGAACAAAAGGGGGCTACCGAGGAAAAAAACGCTACGGAACAGCGACCTTGTATTGTCGGAATTAGATCTATCCATTGAAGATGGCGAGATCGTCTGTCTACTGGGTAGAAGTGGCTGTGGAAAGTCGACTCTGCTGAAAGCTATTGCCGGGTTAATACAACCCGTATCAGGCACCATTGAGCTGCATGGAAAGGAGGTCAGCTCTTCTTCAAGGGTCACCCCACCGGAACAACGAGGCATCGGCATGATCTTTCAGGATTATGCCCTTTTTCCTCACCTTACGGTGTTTGACAATATTGCCTTCGGCTTGAAGAAGCTGACATCTCAACAGATCAAGAAACGAGTTCAGGACATGCTTGAACTTGTGAACCTCTATGGACTGGAAAAACGATACCCACACGAACTGTCTGGAGGACAGCAGCAACGAGTGGCAATAGCCAGAGCGCTGGCGAATGAGCCATCGATCCTGTTACTGGATGAACCTTTCTCAAACATTGATAGCCAAGTTCGTCAGCATCTTGTCCGAGAGATTAGAGATATCCTCAAGCAGCAAAAAGTAGCCGGTCTTTTTGTTACTCACAGCCGGGAAGAAGGCTTTGCTTTTGCAGATACGATTGCCGTCATGGGGCAGGGCAGAATCATGCAACAAGGAACTGCATTCGATATTTATCATCACCCCAATAATCGCTTTATTGCTGATTTTATGGGCGCAGGGAATGTTCTACCCGCCAGAATTGAAGATGAATTCCATGTGAGTACACCATTAGGCATGGTGGAATCTACACACAGGCTGCCTGTGAATAACAATGAAAACCTTGAGCTTTTTATCCGCCCTCAGATGGTCGAATTGAAACCTGTGAATAATAAAGAAAACAGTTATCCACAAGCGTCTGTTATTCGCCAGCAGTTCATGGGGAAAAATATTCGCAGTGAAATTCATCTGGATTGTTGCCAGGGAAGCTACCAGCTGGTTTCAGAGCATTCCAATCCGGTTTCCGAGAACTCCACGGTTCAGCTGAACATCGTCCCTCATAGTCTGGTTCTGTTCGATGCAGATGGGCAGGTTTTGAAAAACTGATTATCCTCTCGGGATAAAGTATATACCTGTGGATACTCCCTGTGTCTTGAGAGGGCACCTATACCAGCACCAGATAATAAAGCTACTTCCCAAGTGAAAATTGCTATTCTGGTTAAGATGGTTGCTTGCTCAGAAGGAACCAATCACCATGAGAAAATGTTTCTAAGACGATCCGATCGTTAGATAAATAGGATATTTATAAGAGCCTTACTAGTTTGCAGCATAATACAATTATCATGCTGCTCAATTTACAGAATTCCAAGTTTAGATTTTAGTAAATATTATTTTTTAACGTCTAAAAGAAACTAATATCAGGATTTTTTCAGTGAATTTCAATTTTCCTTCTTATGGCTCAGGAGGCTATCAACTCTTCCCCAATGAAAAAGAGTTGCAGAGCAAGAACCGTCAAGAAGTTTTGAGTTATGAAGCTACTACCAACAGACAGTCGAGCATTTCAACCCGACATATTGCAGGTAAAGAGTCGACAACAAACTATATTCCCCCTTGTTCTGACAGGACTCACGGTGAAGATCATGACAGCGGTCGAGTTATTCACTCAGAAAACTCCAAGATAAGGCTTAAAATGTTGATAGATATAGGAAGCCGGTTAAAAGGAATCATCCTTTCTTATGATAAAATTGCAAAATCAGGAACCGTATCTTTTTTCGTTCTGCGTGAAACTTATACGGCCAGTTTTTTATATGATGAGGTTGAAAATTATCGAGACCCAAAAATCAAACATTCCAGAACACCCAGCGAAACAATTGAAGCTGGAATGTGTGTTTACTTTTTCGCCAAGTTCATCTCCCCAGAATCTGATCACAGCAACTTAAGGGCTTTCGCTATTAGCTTAGGCCCCTAAACTCTACTCTCTCATCCCTGATAAAGGTTAAAGAGCTACTTCCCAATACAGAAAGATGAGAAAATTCTGCCAAGAAGGTCATCACTGGAAAAGGCCCCTGTGATTTCACCTAGAGCCTTTTGTGCCAGACGAAGATCTTCCGCCAAGAGTTCGCCAGCCCCCATGTGCTCAAGCTGCAATCGACCATTTTCAATAAACTCACCGGCCTGACGCAGAGCCTCAAGATGACGGCGACGGGCAGAGAAACTGCTCGCCATGGCTCCTTCAAATCCCATGCATGCCTTCAGGTGCTCCCGGAGAGCATCAACTCCGTGCTCGTTTTTCTGATCATTACAGGCGCAGATACGAATAACAGGAACACCATCAACCTCTGAAAAACCAGGCTGTTCACCAGTGAGGTCGATTTTATTGCGAATAATGGTAAGTTTTTCCCGGATTGGTAAACGATCAGCAAATTCAGGCCAGATATCATGAGCATGGGTAGCATTCGTTGAAGAGCCATCAACCATCAATAAGACTCTGTCAGCCTCTTCAATGGCTTTAAAAGCCCGCTCAACACCAATTTGCTCAACTTTGTCTTCAGTTTCACGCAAGCCTGCTGTATCAATAACATGCAAGGGCATACCATCAATATTGATATGCTCTTTCAATACATCCCTTGTTGTTCCGGCAATATCGGTAACAATGGCTGTATCCCTACCAGCCAGAACATTCATCAGGCTGGACTTTCCAGCATTGGGGCGACCGGCAATAACCACGGTCATGCCATCTCTTAAAATAGCCCCCTGACCCGCTTCTCGAATCACATCATTCAACTGCAGAACTATGCTTTCCAACTCTCCTGTTACCTTCCCATCATTGAGAAAATCAATCTCTTCCTCTGGAAAATCGATAGCCGCTTCCACATAGATTCTCAGCTCAATAAGTGACTCAACCAGCGCATTGACCCGCTGAGAAAAAGCCCCCTGAAGGGAGCGCAGGGCAGAGCGGGCAGCCTGTTCGGAAGTACTATCAATCAGGTCTGCTATCGCTTCAGCCTGAGCAAGATCCAGTTTGTCGTTGAGAAAAGCACGCTCTGAGAACTCACCGGGATTAGCCTGACGAACGCCAAGCTCGAGAATCCGCTTCAGCAGCATATCCAGAATAATGGGACCACCATGCCCCTGCAGCTCAAGAACATCCTCACCAGTAAACGAATTGGGGTTTGGAAAGTAAAGTGCTATACCTTCATCCAGAACCTGACCATCCGAGTCATAAAATGGGCAATAATGGGCAAAACGGGGTTTGGGCTCTAACTTCAGAACTTCTCTGGCAATACGCAGAGCATCAGGTCCGGAAACCCGAATAATACCCACACCTCCCCTACCGGGAGCGGTGGCTTGGGCTGCAATGGTATCCTGGTGAAGGTTGCTGAAATCAGACATAACAAGACATCGGTAACTACTAAATCGATGGCATAGTCTATGCCTCGATAGACCTTTAGTACATAGAGAGTACTGGTTAAGGACGGATAATATCCGGAAGTATTAGTTCAGCGTTTGATCGAAGCTGATTTATGTCATTTTCGATAAATGCATCAGGATTCAGCTCATGCAACACTTTCATCAACTCGGACCAACTGCCATATTCAGGAAAATCTGGAAAAAGGTGTATAGCAACCATACTGATTGAATGACCTGCAGGTACTGAATAGACGTTTTCTGGTACTGCTCTCATCGCAAGAGACTGACTGATCTTTTTATAAGAAGCATCACTGGGTTCTGTTAAAACTTGTCTGGATTGCTCTTTTCTTCTTTGCTCTGCAATCTCATCCCACGTTTGCAGCGTATGCATTGCAGCCTCATTATCTTCAGGCTGTAAGATATCTTTTAAAGGCAGCCTAAGCAATGTACCGGCCATAATGACGCCGATATCATTGTGCATAAATACGGAGGGGTTAAGCCTTGCCAGCTCTTCCATCAGAGGATACCAGCCACCAAATTCAGGATATTCGGGCAACAACTTAAAGGCGATGACACTGAGACTCTCGCCTTTAGCTACCCGATAAACTACTTCACTTTTTTTTTAGCGGTAGGTTGCGAATCGTCTTGTACGTCTGCAAGTGTCAGGTTTATATCTGGACCTTCTTCCAAATTATTGAAAGAGGAATCTGGCAATGGAGTACCTGGAATCTCCTGATTCTCAGCCTCTATTTCCAGATCGTCCTGTCCGGGAATCATCAATACAGCATCTGAACGCAGTTTGCTCTCATCTCCGCCAATAAATGCGCCCGGATTTAGCAGGATCAGACTATTCATCACAGTTTTCCAATCCTGAGTTTGAGGATAGTTTGGCAATAGCTTCATCGCGATAGCGCTGATGCTTTCACCTGCAGAAACTTGATATTGGTTTTCAGGGGATTCTTTCGACAACTTAGCCATTGAAGCATTGATGTCACTGCTATCTTCTTGTGTAACGCTTTGGTTGATTAGCTCATTCTGTAAAGGGAGCTTCAGCGTAGACTCAGCCAATAGTTTTCTTGCATCACCATCAATAAACGCTTCAGGGTTAAGCGCTACCAGTTGCTCCATTACTGGCTCCACCTGGCTTATATTTGGATAATTCACTAATAGCTCAGTTGCAATAGCTCTGAGATTTTCACCTTTAGCAACCCGGTAAGTGTTCTCAGTACGAGAGTAACCGTAATCCTGTTTATTTAACTGGGTCAGAGTTTCATTGATTTTACTATTATCGTTGTCAGAAACACTTTCTTGCTGAAAGTCACTCTCAGCAGGTAAAACCAGAGTTGACTCAGCCAAAAGCCGATTAGCATCACCTCCAATAAAAGCATCAGGATTAAGCTCCACTAACCGATCCATTACCGTTTCAACTCTGCCTGCATTCGGATAGTTAGGGAATAATCTAATTGAGATACTTCTGAGACTGTCTCCCTGACTCACCCGGTAGCCTTTCTCAGGCACCAAATCAGCAGTGGTAGAGACTGTCGATAGATTCTCTATCTCGAAGTCATCCTGTGAAGGCAGAGAAAGAGTAGATTCAGCCAGTAACCTGCCTGGATCACCATTAATAAATGCTTCTGGATTCAGAGCAACCAGCCGGTCCATAATGGCTTTGACACTGCTTCCTTTTGGGTATTGCGACAGCAGCTGAAGAGAGATTGACCTCAGGCTTTCCCCCTTGGAAACTTTATACGTTTCTGCCTGGCTCTCACCGTCCATGGTATAATCAGGAGTCAATGACTGCTCATGATTTTCCGCTTCAATATTACTGCTTAAGTGCTCCTTTGAAGGGAGTGCTAGTACAGCGTCCGAACGAAGCTTGTCTGCATCACCATCAATGAATGCCTCAGGATTCAAAATAACCAGTTGCTCCATGATAGCTTTCCAGCTATCTACCCCAGGATAATCCGGTGCAAGTTTAATGGCGATGGTACTGGCAGACTCTCCCTGAGAAACCTGGTATTGATCTCCTTTTTCTGCTGAGTGAGTTACCTCAACATGCGAAACAGACTCATCAGAGGTTCTGGAAGGCTTTTCATCAACCGCTGACAAAGTATCCTCGGGGAGTTCCTGATTTTCGGCTTCAACTTCAAAGTCTCCCTGAGCTGGGAGGATGAGTAATGCATTGGATAGCAGCCTGTTTACATCCCCATCAATAAAGGCCTCAGGATTTAATTCAACCAAACGTCCCATTACTGTTTGCCATCTAACTACATCGGGATAGTCAGTCTTCAACTTCATTGCAATGGCACTGATGGTTTCACCATTTTCTACCTGATAAATATTACTATCTGACTCCATTGCTGGAGTAAGAATTAGATCTTCTTCATGACGACTTACAGAAGCTTCCACCTCTGGTGTTTCCTTATTTACAGCCTCGACTTCAGTTATCTTTTGACTGTGCAGGTCGAGAACGGCATCAGCTCGTAATTTACTGCTATCGCCATCAATAAAAGCGTCCGGGTTTAGAGCAACCAGTTGCGCCATAACCTCTTGCCAGTCATTAGCATTCGGGTAGCGCTCCTGCAGCTTCATGGCAATACCGCTGATGCTGTCACCTGCTACCACCTGATAGGTATCATCAGGATTCATACTGTCCAGACTACCCTGTGTCTCAGCGACCTGTTCTTCAATAGACTCCACCGGTAACGTGACTATTGAATTCTCTCCTTCAGATATTAACTTCTGCGGATCAATAGGACGTTGATGACTGGATGCATTCTCAAACGGTAAAACAAGACTGGTACCTGCACGAATCTGGTTAATATCGCCATTGATAAATGCATCTGGATTCAACATGACCAGCTGATCCATCAGAGACTTCCAGTTACTGACTCCCGGGTAATCCGACTGCAGTTTTATTGCAATGGAGCCAATAGTTTCTCCTTTGAGAACCTGATAAGTTCCACCAGTCTGCTCCTGACTGACAGGAGTTGGCTGGATTTTAATGGCAGCATTATCTACCTCAGTCAGTTGCGGAGTTTCTTCTGAAATATCCTGACGATCCGGCTGAGGCTTTATATTTTCAACTTTTGAGAGGAGTGGCTGCGTTTCAAGTGTCGAATCACGGGATAGATCGGAAACGATAGCAGTTTGAGATGGGGCTGGTAGTTTAAGCTCTACTTCAGCACGAAGTTGGTTCACATCTCCATCGATAAAAGCATCTGGATTCAGGGTAATCAGTTCATCCATTAAGCCGCGCCAATTCTCCATCCCTGAATATTGAGGGGATAGCTTGATTGCGATCAAGCTAATAGTTTCCCCTTTGGATACCAGGTAGCGTTTATTGCCATCCGCCTCTGTATCAACGTCTTTATGTGAAACTACTGGCTCTGGATGTTGAGGTGTTTCTGGTTCTTCTTTGCGAGTCAGATCGCCGTCTTTAGGTTTAGTGAAATCAAGGGATGGTTTATCTTCCTGAGCCAAAACTTTAGGTACTGTTAACTCTGCTTTTTCTTCCTGACTACGCTGAATGAGATCATTTTGATCCGGTGTACTCTGCTTTTTAGCAACTAACTCATCAGCTTTAGGTTCAACCTCTCTGGCTAATGGCTGAGCTGAGACCTCAGATATAGTTTGCAGATTTTCTCTGGCGGGGAGGTTAAGTATTGCATCAGACTTTAGCTGGTTGATGTCGCCATTAACAAAAGCATCTGGATTGATAGAAACCAGTTGCTCCATCAAAGCCTGCCAGTCCGAAGTCTCTGGGTATTCAGGTAACAGCTCCATCGCAATCTGACTGATGGTTTTTCCTGCCAGAACCCGATATTGAAGGCCTGAAGAAATGTCTACAGGCTTCGCTTCTTCTCTGGATGCTGTCACAGAATTGGCAATAGCCTCTGATGACTGTGTAGCAGTCGATTTAGTATTTTTTGCGTAACGCTGTTTTTCTTCGGGTTTATGATCAGAATTTAATAAATTAAGACTTACATGATGCTCTTTCTTATTGGGTGTTACCTGAAAGTCGTAGATTCCATAGATTTTCTGCCTTCCCACATACAGCTTAACAACCGCCTGTAGTTGCTTTGCAGTAATTTCACGAATTGAGCGAACCCTGATAACCGGCTTCCCACTGGCATCTTTGGTAACTTTGAACCTGAGACTGCCAACCTGCTTGTCGTATTCAATATCATGCCGGTAAAAATCAGTGATTGAGCCTAGCTTTACTTTAAGCTTCTTGTCTGCAAGTTCTGCGGGTAGGGCATCAATTGCAATCGTTGCATTAAAGAAATGGTTTCGATCAGTGTTCAGGGTCATATATCCCAGTTCGGGGTTTGCAGATACACTCCCGATAACACTGCTTAAAATGGCTGTGCTTATCAGTTTTTTTAACATGGTTCTGATCTTTTCCAGTTAGCTCAAATGTGGGAAGCCTGTACTACTAACTGTTTATCGGTTCGACCATGGGCAACTGTAGAAAAATTCTACTCATGCTATTAAGGGATATATGGAATAGAAATTCAGCTTTATCAGGAGGTAAGGAGTTAAAGTCAGGGGAATTGAAAGGAAGAAGTGAGGGGGAAGGTGAGCGAAGCAGCTTTCTTGTAAAAAAGCTGCTTCGCAGAAGGCTTAACCTTCTTTTTCGATTTTCTTGGTAATAAAGTACTGCTGGATTATCGACAATGTATTGTTAGTTACCCAATACAGCACCAGACCAGCAGGGAAGAACAGGAAGAAGAAGGTGAAGATCACCGGCATCATCTTCATAACTTTAGCTTGAACAGGGTCTGGCGGTGTTGGATTCAGCATCTGCTGAATAAACATCGAGGCCCCCATAATCAGCGGCAGGATAAAGTATGGATCCATCTGAGAAAGATCGTGAATCCATCCCAGCCACGGGGCCTGACGCAGCTCAACAGACTCCAGCAGCGTCCAGTACAGTGCAATGAACACAGGCATCTGAACAAGTATTGGCAAACAGCCACCCATTGGGTTGACCTTCTCCTTCTTGTACAGTTCCATCATGGCCTGAGACATTTTCTGACGATCATCGCCGAACTGTTCTTTCATCTCCTGAAGCTTAGGTCCCAGTTTGCGCATTTTCGCCATTGAACGGAAGCTGGTCGCATTCAGAGGATAGAATACCGCTTTAACCAATACCGTCAGTAGAATGATGGACCATCCCCAGTTCCCCACCAGAGAGTGAATCCACTTCAGGATAGTAAACAGCGGTTGAGCCAGGAACCAGAGCATGCCGTAGTCAATGGTCAACTCCAGACCATCAGACAATGCTTTCAGATTTTCCTGGTTTTTGGGGCCGACATAAAGAGTGGCTCCAGTCTCAATGGTCTCACCGGGCTGTGCAACAATGGCATCATCATAAAAGCCAACAAAGTTGTAACCGTCTTTGTTTTGCTTGGTGTAATACTGATGAGGCTTTTGCTGATCAGGAACCCATGCTGTCACAAAGTAGTGCTGAAGCATTGCGGCATAGCCACCCTGAACCCGTTCGGCAAATGCCTTATCTGCAAAATCATCAAAAGGTAGCTTGGTATAAGGTTCATCATTGGAACGAACTGCAGCTCCCAGATAAGTATTCATCGGAGCTTTTGAGTTTAACTGGCTTGGATCTTCTGAATTGTCACGTTTTAGCTGAGCATAAAACTGGTCACGCCATACTTTGCCACTGTTATTCACAATTTTGTAATTAACAGAAACATCATAGCTGTCACGATAGAAAGTGAAGCTTTTAGTGATATCGACGCCATCAGCATTCTTATGGAGATCGACAGTCAGCTTCTTTTCGCCATCATCCAGTGTATAGCTGGTTTGCTTTACACTGTAAACGCCGCGAAGGTTGTTGGCATCGGGACCATCGCTTTTGGCCAAGGCGCTCTGTGCAGTAAATACACACGTTGCTTCCCCTTTACAGTCAGGACTATTGACCAGAAGCTGGAATGGAACCGCTTGCTCACCGTCTTCAGGCAACCAGGCAGGGTATTGAGGCAGTGTCAGACTGATAATATCACCACCGGCCGGATCAATCAGAGCATCAATAGTGCTGGTCTTAACGCTGATTAATTGGGCTGAAGGTTTAGCTGCACCATCGTCGATAGATGGAATTGAGTTGCCGTCACTGATAGAAGGCATATCGGAACCAGCAAGGCTGCTGGAAACTGATTGGACGACGGATGTCGACTTCGGCGTACCGGGATAGTCTTCATTCCATTGCTGCAGTGTCAAGACACCAACTACAGCAATAGCGCCAATCAGGAGTGTTCTTTGGAAATCCATGAGTTCCGGGCCACACATTCAGGTGAATGAATATGATTGTCTGATTGTGTCCGATGATTACCAGAATCTTTTTCCGGTACCGGGTCAAATCCTCCTGGATGCCAAGGGTGGCACCTCAGTAGTCGGAGCAAGGTAAGCTTGCTACCAGTCAGAAAACCATGACGATTTAAGGCTTCCAGGCCATAGGCAGAGCAAGAGGGGTAAAAGCGGCACCGGCTGGGCATTAGAGGACTCAGCGCATAGCGATATATCTTGATCAACCCGATCATAAAATCTCGGGGGATACTTGCTAATCTGGCCATATCAATGCCTTCATATCGTCGGAGCCATCCAGGCTTTTTAAAGCCCTGTGCTTATTAAATAGCCCTCAATGGGCAAAAGCCCTTAGCCAGTAATAGTTGCTCAAAGAGTCTGTTAATAACGGAAGCTTTCTGAGCCTGGTCGAGCCGAACAGGAAAAACCACGCAGGACTTCCTGTTACAGTGCTCTGGCATTTTCATTCAGGTTGTATATCAAGCCTGCCTAACAGTTATGCCGAAGCTTTCCATTCTCGCAGTCTTCGTTTCAACCTGTGCCACTGCTGGTTGAGTAGCTGGTTCAGTTCACTGTCACTCAGGTCACTGAAACCTTTACGGACCAAAACAACAATATCCAGGTGACCTATTTCGTCATTTTGCAAACGAAAGGTTTCCCGGATATGACGTTTGGCCCGGTTTCGGCCAACGGCAGTACGAATATTCTTTTTGGCAACCACCAGGCCTAGTCTTGCACGGCCAAGCCTATTAGCTTTTGCCAGTATAAGAAGCTGTCTGCTGGAGACCTTGATATCCGTTGTATCAAATACCTGTTTGAAATCAGACGAGGAGCGTAGCCGTGATTCACGGCTAAAAGATAAGCTCACACTGATAGCTCTGATCAGGCTGACAGACGCTTGCGTCCCTTAGCTCTGCGACGGTTGATAACCGCACGGCCGTTTTTAGTAGCCATGCGTGCACGAAAGCCGTGGTTACGCTTGCGCTTCAGATTGCTTGGCTGGAAAGTTCTTTTCATCGTGGTTACTCGTTTTAATGGATTTACAAAAGACGGGCATTCTAAGTAATTGAAGAGTTAGCGTCAATTTGCATTTGTCAAGAAGCACCGTATTACCACCCGTTGTTACCACTACTTTACTTTCGCTCTTCATATATAAGTGAAAAAAGGGATTCAGGTCCGAATAATATTCTTTGCTCTTATCAATATATAAATAGAAGAGTTATCTCTTATGTGATGTTTGTTTGATTTTAATGTAATTATTAAGGACCGACTTTTCTGTGGATAACTGCATTTTGTCCAGTAATTGCATGCGCTTCTGCCTGTGTGTTTTTCTGTAAAAATAACGCGTTTATGCTGTTGTTTTGATCTTGATGGCTTGTGGATAAAAGACTGATTTATCCACAGAGTAGTTATTATTCATTTTACCCACAGGAAGATCATAAGGTTTATTGCCATTCATAAACGGATCTACCCACAGGAGGTTATGGATAATAATTTGTTTGGTTTTGTATGGATTATCCATGTAACTCATTGAAATATATAAATATTGATGTTTATGTGGTTTTTTACTGCTTCGCAGGCAGGTGTGGATAACTTTTCCCAAAAAGGATACAATTTCCTCTTATCTATCCATCCTTAATTTGTACCTGAAGGTCTTCAGCAGGCTGTCTGACCGGCTTCAGTGATATCCGTATCAGATCCTGATCTATTTCAGGAGAGTAGGAGAGTGCCTGTGCCCCTGTCGCTATGGCAAAAATGCATTGATATCTTGCAGGATGAGCTGTCTTCTCAGCAGTTCAATACTTGGATTCGCCCTTTGAAAGTGATGGGGGATGAACACGATCTGTGTTTACTGGCTCCAAACCGGTTTGTTGCTGATTGGGTTAAAGAGAAGTTTCTGCCAAGAATTGAGGAGATTTTGGATGAGCTGTCTGATGGTGAATCACCAGCAGTGGCGTTGGCAGTATCCAACCGACGTCCTCCTTCCCTCAGTAAGCGCTCCGCCCGACCTAGAGAAGTGCAGCAAGCTGCAACGGTATCCGTTTCTGAGAAGCCTATAGAAAACCCGCTTAAGCAGTCAGGCATTGAGCGCTCTGTGGTTACCCATGAGCTGGTTTCAGCTTTACCCATTGCTCAAGACAACACGCCCGAGCCTGAATTTGTTTCAGCATCAACTGCCGTAAATAGGTCTTCTATTAATGAAGAGCTTTCAAGGACTGCTGAAGACCTGCCTCAAATTAAGGTAAATCCTTTAAAAGAGCAGATAAATGAGCCATCAGAGGAGCTTGTGGCCCCAGCTCGACAGGTTGAAGTTGAAGGTTCTATCAAGCATCACAGTTCCTTGAATAATGGTTTTACGTTTGAGACCTTTGTTGAAGGTAAATCGAATCAGCTTGCTCTGGCTGCAGCTCGTCAGGTTGCTGAAAATCCAGGAGCATCTTATAACCCGTTGTTTTTATACGGTGGTGTCGGTTTGGGTAAAACCCACTTGATGCATGCTGTTGGTAACTCTCTGGTTAAGCAAAATCGTAATGCTAGAGTCGTTTATTTGCACTCTGAGCGTTTTGTGGCGGATATGGTTAAAGCGCTGCAATTAAACGCCATTAACGATTTTAAGAAGTACTACCGATCTGTGGATGCGCTGTTGATTGATGATATTCAGTTTTTCGCAGGTAAAGAGCGTTCTCAGGAAGAGTTTTTCCACACCTTTAATGCGCTTCTTGAGGGTGGGCAGCAGATGATTCTAACCTGTGATCGCTACCCGAAAGAGATCAGTGGTGTAGAAGAACGCTTGAAATCTCGCTTTGGCTGGGGGTTAACCGTAGCTGTTGAGCCTCCAGAGCTGGAAACCCGAGTTGCCATTCTGATGAAAAAAGCAGAGCAGCAGAAAGTGGAACTTCCCCATGAAGCTGCCTTCTTTATTGCCCAGAGAATTCGCTCTAATGTTCGTGAGCTCGAAGGTGCTTTAAAGCGAGTTATCGCCAGTGCTCATTTTATGGGAAGGCCTATTGATATCGATCTGATCCGGGAGTCCCTGAAAGACCTATTGGCTTTACAGGACAAACAAGTCAGTATAGATAATATCCAAAGGACGGTAGCTGAGTACTACAAGATCAAAGTGGCGGATATTCTTTCCAAACGTCGCAGTCGTTCTGTAGCAAGGCCTCGTCAGGTTGCCATGGCGCTCTCCAAAGAGTTGACCAGCCATAGCTTACCTGAGATTGGTGATGCCTATGGTGGACGTGACCACACAACAGTACTTCATGCATGCCGAAAGGTGAAAGAGCTGGTTGAAGTGGATAATGAGATCAAAAGCGATTACAAAAATCTGCTGAGATCACTGACCAGTTAATACCTTATTTATTCTTATTTTTCAGAAAGGCGAGAGTCTTTCAGTTAGCCAAGAGAAAGGAAAGCGATGAAATTTACCATTAATCGGGAAGCATTGCTTAAGCCACTTCAGCTGGTTGCCGGTGTGGTTGAGCGCAGACAGACTCTGCCGGTATTGTCGAATGTGTTGATGGTAGTCGATGGAGATCAACTCTCTTTAACCGGTACTGACCTTGAAGTTGAACTGGTTGGGCGGGTTGCCCTTGAGGATGTTGCAGAAGCTGGAGAGATTACCGTTCCAGCTAGAAAGCTGATGGATATCTGCAAATCTCTGCCAGAAAATACCATGATTGAAATCCATCAGGATGATCAGAGAGTAAAACTTAAGGCAGGTAGATCCCGGTTTACGCTTTCCACTCTGCCGGCCAATGAGTTCCCCAGCATAGAAGAAGAGGCTGGTTCAGTATCATTCACTATCGGCCAGTCAAGACTTCGTCGCCTGATTGATCGTACTGGCTTTGCTATGGCTCAGCAGGATGTTCGTTACTACCTGAATGGAATGCTGCTCGAAGTTAGCCAGAACTGTCTTCGCGCAGTGGCGACGGATGGCCATCGTCTTGCTATGTGCAGTGTTGATGCCGACATCAATCAGCAGGAAAAACACCAAGTGATAGTACCGCGCAAAGGTATTCTTGAGATGGCGCGTCTGCTGACAGAGGGTGAAGAAAGCGTTCATATTACCCTGGGAGCTAATCACATCAGAGCTAAAACCGGTGACTTTATGTTCACCTCTAAACTGGTGGATGGTAAGTTCCCTGACTATGATCGGGTTATCCCAAAAGGTGGAACCAAGATCATCGTTGGGGATCGTCAGGAACTTCGTCAGGCTTTTCAGCGTGCTTCCATTCTTTCTAATGAGAAGTATCGTGGTATTCGTCTGATTCTCTCTGATGGTCAGTTAAAGGTTATTGCCAATAACCCGGAGCAGGAAGAAGCTGAAGAAGAATTGAATCTGGCTTACCATGGTGACTCAATGGAAATTGGCTTTAATGTCAGCTACTTGCTGGATGTGCTTTCTGTTCTGTCCGGTGAGTCCATCAAAATGACCCTTTCGGATCCCAATAGCAGTGCGCTTCTGGAGGAGTCTGAATCTGGTGACTCCACGTATGTTGTTATGCCTATGAGGCTGTAACAGCCTGTCGGCTGATGAAGTCTTTGGTGGGTGTTTAGCGTGTTTAGCTAAATACCCACCACTTGCCTGAGTGGATCCAGCTCCTCCCCGAGCTTTATCGTCAGGCTCGGAAATAAACAGAATATGATCCAGCAGCTCACTATTACCGATATCAGAAATATCGTTTCTGCCACGCTAAAACCTTCTCCTTCTATGAATGTGCTCTATGGGCTCAATGGCAGTGGTAAAACCAGTGTACTTGAAGCTATACATATTCTTGGTGTTGCTCGCTCATTCCGAACATCTCGTATCAAACCAGTGATCAACCGTGATTCTGAGGTATGCACTGTTTTTGGCCGTTTAGGCGTTACATCCGGCTCTGTACCTATTGGTGTCTCCCGGAATTTAAGAGATGAATCCCTCCAGATTCGAGTTTCAGGTGAGAACCTTAAGTCAACATCTGAGCTCGCAAGGTTATTACCTTTACAGGTGATTAATCCGGATACATTCCGCCTTCTTGAAGGTTCTCCAAAACTGAGAAGGAATTTTATCGACTGGGGCGTGTTTCACGTGAAACATCAGGATTTTTTCCCCCTTTGGAAGCGAATGCAGAAGGCGCTTAAACAGCGGAACAGTCTGCTTCGACATGGTAGAATAAACGGTTCCGAATTGGCTTCGTGGAACATTGAATTTGAAAAAGCGGCTAATGCAATAGACTTATTGCGCAATGAGTACATTGAGCGACTGATCCCAGTCTTTAATCAGGTGTTATCTGAACTGACAGATCTGGAAAATCTGACTATCCAGTATTACCGGGGGTGGGATAAAGAAAGATCTCTGAATGAAGTACTGACGAGTGGGTTGGCTCGAGATGCGCAGTCTGGTTACACACATTCGGGGCCTCAAAGAGCTGATTTGAGAATTCGAATGGGTAAAGTAAGTGCTGTCGATGTTCTTTCACGAGGACAGTTAAAACTGGTGGTCTGTGCACTGAAACTGGCTCAGGGGTTTCTATATAAAGAGCTCAGTAGTAAGCAGTGTATCTTTCTGGTTGATGACCTACCATCAGAACTTGATATTCCACACCGGCTGGCATTGTGCCAGCTGTTTCAAAAAATGAGCTGCCAGACCTTCATCACTTGCGTTGAGAAGGAGGCACTTGGAAATTGCTGGTTGCCTGAAACAGAAGTAAAAATGTTTCACGTGAAACATGGGCAAATTGCATTGGATGAGAACCCTGGTCAGCAGAGAATTCGCCGGGCTGAGTCTTTGGAGATAGAGCATGAGTGAACAAAACTACGACGCATCCAATATTAAGGTCCTCAAAGGCCTGGATGCTGTCCGCAAGCGCCCGGGGATGTACATTGGTGATACCGATGATGGCACCGGTCTGCACCATATGGTATTTGAAGTGGTGGATAACTCCATCGACGAGGCGTTAGCGGGACACTGTGACAAGATATCCGTTATTATTCATCCGGATGAGTCAATTACCGTTAAGGATAATGGTCGTGGTATCCCCGTGGACATCCATGAGGAAGAGGGGGTCTCTGCTGCTGAAGTTATCATGACGGTGCTTCATGCCGGTGGTAAATTTGATGACAACACTTATAAAGTGTCCGGTGGTCTCCATGGTGTTGGTGTATCAGTAGTTAATGCTCTCTCCAGTCAGTTAAAACTGACTATCCGCCGACACGGAAAAGTACATCAACAAATCTATCATCAGGGTGTGCCTCAGGAGCCATTAAAAGTTATTGGTGAAACTGATAGCACAGGAACTGAGCTCCACTTTATTCCATCTCCTGATACCTTCTCAAATATACTGTTCAGTTATGACATTCTGGCAAAGCGATTACGTGAGCTTTCCTTCCTGAATTCAGGGGTTTATATCCAGCTTACTGATGAGAGAACCGGTAAGGTTGATGACTTTAAGTACGATGGTGGTCTGAAAGCATTTGTTGAGCACCTGAATCAGAATAAGAGCACCATTAATAAGGTCTTTCACTTCGATATGACTCGTGAAGACGGGATTGGTGTTGAAGTGGCAATGCAGTGGAATGACAGCTTCCAGGAAGGGGTGTTCTGCTTTACTAATAACATTCCACAGCGGGATGGCGGCACGCACCTGGCTGGTTTCCGTGCTGCTCTGACACGGAGCCTGAATGGTTATATTGAGCGAGAAGGTTTCCAGAAAACGGCTAAAGTCGCAACCTCCGGTGATGATGCCCGGGAAGGTCTGACAGCCATTATCTCGGTCAAAGTGCCGGACCCAAAATTCTCTTCCCAAACCAAAGATAAGTTGGTTTCTTCAGAGGTAAAAACCGCTGTTGAGCAGGAAATGGGTAAATATCTTAATGATTACCTGGTAGAGAACCCTCAGGAAGCAAAGGCGGTCGTTGGTAAGATGCTGGACGCTGCCAGAGCCCGTGAAGCAGCGCGTAAGGCTCGCGAAATGACTCGTCGTAAAGGAGCTCTGGATATAGCAGGGTTGCCTGGAAAACTGGCGGATTGTCAGGAGAAAGACCCAGCACTTTCTGAACTATACATAGTGGAGGGTGACTCTGCGGGCGGATCAGCCAAGCAGGGACGTAACCGTAAAACTCAGGCTATCCTGCCACTTAAAGGTAAGATCCTGAACGTTGAGAAAGCGCGGTTTGACAAAATGCTTTCTTCTCAGGAAGTTGGAACCCTGATCACTGCATTGGGTTGTGGTATTGGTCGTACTGAGTTCAATATTGAAAAGCTCCGTTACCATAACATCATTATCATGACCGATGCGGACGTGGATGGTTCTCACATCCGTACGCTTCTGCTGACATTCTTTTTCCGTCAAATGCCTGAGCTGATTGAAAATGGCTACATCTATATTGCCCAGCCGCCACTGTATAAAGTGAAGCGTGGTAAGCAAGAACAGTATCTTAAAGATGATGGTGCGCTGGATGGTTACCTTACTCAGTCTGCATTGGAAAATGCCAGTTTGCATGTCAATGAAAATGCACCTGGTATTGCAGACCAGCCACTTGAAGATCTGGTGAAAGAGTTCAGAGAAGTGCATAAGGTCGCCGATAAACTGTCCCGTATTTATCCGGTCTCAGTACTTCGTGAAATGATCTACATGCCTGCATTGACTGCTGAGAGCCTAGCTGAAAAAAGCACAATGGAAGCCTGGGTTGCTCAACTGAGTAATCGAATTGAGGGCTTAAAGGCGGCTGGTAGCACCATGACGTTCTCTGTAGAGGAAGATAAGGAACTCAATATCTGGTTACCTAAAGTGACTATTATCGCCCATGGTGTCGATAGTCACTATCGCTGGAATGCCGACTTTTTCTCATCAGCGAATTATGGAAAGATTGTTTCTCTGGGTAATCAGCTACAGGGGTTGATTGAAGAGGGGGCCTTTATCCAGAAGGGAGAGCGCAAGCGTGAAGTTTCTTCCTTTGAAGAAGCTCTTGAATGGCTCATGACTGAGTCAACCAAGCGTCACTATATCCAGCGCTATAAGGGGTTGGGAGAGATGAATCCGGATCAGCTGTGGGAAACTACCATGGATCCAGATGTACGCAGAATGCTCAAGGTAACGATTGAAGATGCTATCGCGGCTGATCAGATATTCAATACGCTGATGGGCGATCATGTAGAGCCTCGTAGAGAGTTTATCGAAAGCAATGCTCTCAATGTTGCGAATCTCGATATCTAATCAATCCAAGTAGGGTGCTGGATATTTCTGGCACTTTTTCAGCCTTCTTTTTTGCTATTCAGGTGTTTGCCATGTCTACAGAAAGGTCTTCAGAATTTAAAGCAATTATTCGACAGGAGTTGGAAGAAGCGGCTGAAGTGCTGAACCGGTTTCTGGTTGATGAGGCCAATCTTGAATCTATTGATCTTGCTGCTCAGCTTTTATCAGAGAGTTTTAAAGCAGGCGGTAAAGTGCTTTCATGTGGTAATGGTGGTTCTCATTGTGATGCTATGCATTTTGCTGAGGAGTTGACCGGGCGCTTTCGTGAGAATCGCCCAGGCTATGCAGCCATTGCTATTTCAGACCCAAGCCACATTTCCTGTGTATCCAATGATTTTGGTTATGAGTATGTATTTTCAAGATATGTGGAAGCAGTTGGCCGAGAAGGGGATGTACTCCTTGGCATAAGTACCAGTGGTAATTCTGGGAATATCATTAAAGCCGTCGAGTCTGCCAGAGCTAAAGGCATGAAAGTTATTCTGCTCTCTGGTAAAGATGGCGGCAAAATGGCGGGGACTGCCGATGTTGAAATTCGAGTGCCGCACTTTGGTTATGCTGACCGTATTCAGGAGGTTCATATTAAGGCCATCCATATAATGATTCAGCTAATTGAAAAATATATGGAATAAAAAAGAGGCCGGTTCAAAACCGGCCTCTTTTTTATCTATTGAAACGAATTAATTCATCTTGCTGAGTGAGTTGGCAATCCAGCTACGAGCAGCGTCATTTGCTTCTGCAACAGACAGCTTTTCAGTGTTAACCACTGGCCCAATCTCTATCTGGATAGTACCAGGCTTTTTCAACCAGCCATCATTCGGCCAGAAACTTCCTGCATTGTGAGCGATGGGCAAAATATCAACTTCTGCAGCCTTAGCCAGCCCAGCTCCACCACGTGAAAACTTTCCAGGCTCCCCTGGTTTTGTTCGGGTTCCTTCGGGAAATATAAGCACCCAGACATTATGCTCAAGAGCTGCTTTCCCCTGATCTCTTACCTGTTGAAGGGCTTGTCTGGCATCCTTTCGGCTGATTGCTATTGGTTTGATTTTTTTAAAGGCCCAGCCGAAAAAGGGAATTCTTAATAGCTCTTGTTTAATAACTTGTGTTTGAGGTGTTAACAGTGTCTGAAGGAAAAATGTTTCCCATGTACTCTGGTGGTTACTGATGATGACACAAGGAGTTTCTGGAATATTTTCCCTGCCTTTAACATTCCATCGCACACCGCAAATTAAGCGACAAAGATAAACCGATACGATAGCCCAAGTTTTTACAAATACTCTATGGCGAAGCCTGAAGCGGAATGGGTAGATGAAAAGGATCATCACCGTAGACCACAAGGCTGTCCATAGTGCAAAGCTAAGATAAAAGACAGTGGTTCTTATTATAGAAATGATATGAAATATAATAGACATCATTGAAGAGCCGACACCGGACAACATCAAAATCCCTCTGAGAGTAGTTTTTCTACAAAACTGTTCAAGTTGTTATAAACAGGTACATCCTTGGTACCAGATAGTTCTTCAGGATGATTGGTGAGTGTAGCTTGAGTCTTAACCCCCTTACCAGTCAGAACCAGAGCAACGTTGCAACCACTACTTGCTCCGGCTTGCAAATCTCTTAGTGAGTCGCCGATAAGCCAAGTTTGGTTTGGAGAAGCATCAAACTTCATAAAAATTTGATCAATTAAGCCCGTCTTTGGTTTTCTGCATTGACAGTTATCATCTGGGCCGTGGGGACAATAATAGATACCATCAATCCTGCCTCCCTGTAGTTGAACCAAGTTTGATAGCTTGTCATGCATTGCACCCAGTTCTTTCAGTGTGAAATAACCACGGGCAAGTCCAGACTGATTCGTAGCGATAACTACCTTATAACCTGCCTTGGTCAGACGGACGATTGCTTCAATACTTCCCGCAATAGGAATCCACTCATCTGCAGACCTAATATATTGTTCCGAGTCTTCATTAATGACTCCATCCCTGTCCAGAATAACCAGCTTAGTCATAATGGTTGATAGTGCTCTCAAATACGCTTGATAATAACAAGTATTATGTAAATGAATTCACATAACTGGAAAGTAAAAGTATGTGACATTCTTTACATAAAAAAAGTGCGGCAGAAGCCGCACTTTAACAGGTCATTCTCAGGATTTCTGTAACAAAGAGATATCGGCCACATGGAGGAACAGGCTACGCAGCTGTTTAAGCAGTGCATAACGGTTCAAACGAATAGCTTCTTCTTCTGCGTTAACAAGAACCTGGTCAAAGAACATATCTACCGGTTCTTTCAGTGCTGCCAGACTTTCCATAGCGAGTGCATAGCGGCCCTCTGAAAGTGCTGGTGCGATTTCCTGCTTCTTATTAAAGACAACTTTTGCCAGCTCAATTTCTGCGGCTTCAGTCAGTAGCGTCTCATCAAGTGTATCTGGAATAACAATATCTCCGGCTTTAGCAAGAATGTTGGAAACACGCTTGTTAGCAGAAGCCAGTGCATCAGCTTCATCCATGGCATTAAAGCGGGTAACTGCCTTTATGCGAAGATCAAAGTCCAGTGGTCGGGTAGGGCGTAGTGCCTTAACGGAGTTGATGATCTCAATAGCAATTCCTTCTTCCTGGTAAGCGGCGTCAAAGCGCTCCAGCATATAATTGACTACTGTCGTATTAAGGTTGTCCAGCGCTGGCAGAGAAACGCCTTGCTTCTGGTAGCCCTGAATTGCTTGATCAATCAGTGCTTCCAGATCAAGGTTGAGTTTTTTCTCAACAATGATTCGAAGTACGCCAATACTGGCACGACGAAGTGCGAAAGGATCTTTACTGCCAGTAGGCAGCTGGTTGATACCAAAAATACCAGTAATAGTGTCCACTTTATCAGCAATAGCAACAGCGCAGCCAATCAGCGTGGAAGGCAGCTGATCACCAGCAAAGCGAGGCATGTATTGTTCATACAGTGTCTTGCTGACCTCAGGGCTTTCACCATCGTTGTCGGCATAGTATTGACCCATAATCCCTTGAAGCTCTGGAAACTCCAGAACCATCTCAGAAACCAGATCGGACTTGCACAGTTGACCTGCACGCTCAGCCAACTTTGCATCACCGCCTTCTGTTTGCGAAATATAAGACGAAAGTCGTGCAATACGCTCAGTTTTAGCGAACACTGAGCCCAGTTGAGCCTGGAATACAATAGGCTTCAGTTTTTCACGACGATCATCCTGAGTCTGCTTGCGGTCAGTGTCATAGAAGAACTTGGCATCAGCAAGACGTGGACGAATGACCTTCTCATTACCTTCCACAACATGGCGAGGCTCGGAGCTTTCAATATTTGCCACCGTTATAAAGTGAGGCAGGAGTTTCCCTTCACTGTTTTCCACGTGAAAATATTTCTGATGTCCCTTCATGGAAGAGATCAGTGCTTCCGATGGAACGGAAAGGAATTCATCATCAAAACGACCGGAAAGAGCAACCGGCCATTCGTTGAGAGCGGTTACCTCATCCAGAAGATCAGGATCAATCACCGAGTGACCGTTAATAGTGGTTGCAACTTGCTCAACCTGCTCACGGATGATTTCACGACGGGTATCAAAGTTAGCAATAACTTTGCCCTGCTCATGAAGAATCTGCGCATAATCAGCGGGGGTGTTGATCGTGATTTCCTGATTAGCGTGGAAGCGGTGACCACGGGTTGTATTGCCAGCTTTCAGGCCAAGGACTTCACAGTCAATAACGCTGTTGCCCTGCAGCATCAGCAGCCAGTGAACTGGACGGACAAACTCGGTACGGCTGGCTCCCCAGCGCATACGCTTTGGAATGGGCAGATTATTCAGAGACTGAGTAATAATTTCCGGCAGCAACTCTTTGGTTGCTTCACCCTGTTTGACAGAGCGGTAGACCAGCCATGCGCCTTTAGGTGTCTCTTCCTGTTCCAGGTCTTCAAAATTCACACCATTAGAACGGGCAAAACCAAGCGCCGCTTTGCTTGGATTACCTTCGGCATCATATGCCGCTTTGACTGCAGGTCCTTTGCGCTCAAACTTCTGATCAGGCTGTGCAGTATCCAGGCCTTTGATGAGTAGAGCCAGACGGCGTGGAGCAGCAAACGACTCATAGCCGGTAAATGTGATCTGGGCTTTTTCAAGACCAGAAATAATTCCCTGGGTAAACGCCTCAGACAGACTCTTTAATGCCTTTGGTGGCAGTTCTTCTGTTCCCAGCTCAATCAGGAAGTCTTCTTTATTGATGGTGCTCATTATTTTTCCTCCTGCGTGCTTTCTTTCGCAAGCTGAGCCAGAACTTCATTACGAATGCTTTCATCTGCAAGAGGGAAGCCAAGCTCACGACGTTTATCAAAGTAAGCTTTGGCTACTGCTCTGGCCAGAGTTCTGACGCGCAGGATAAAACGCTGGCGTTCAGTCACAGAAATCGCATGACGGGCATCCAGCAGGTTAAAGGTGTGAGAAGCTTTCAGAACGTACTCATAAGCTGGGAGAGGCAGACCTATGTCAACCAGTTTCTGGGACTCACGCTCAAAGAAGTCAAACTGTTTGAACAGTTCTTCAGTGTCAGCATGCTCGAAGTTGAACGTGGACATTTCAACCTCCTGCTGATGGAAAACATCCCCGTAAGTGACCGGGCCTTGTGGGCCAACAGTCCAGACGAGATCATAAACGTTATCCACACCCTGAATGTACATCGCCAGACGCTCAAGACCGTAAGTGATCTCACCAGTGACCGGGTAGCATTCAATACCACCAACCTGCTGGAAGTAAGTGAATTGAGTAACTTCCATACCGTTCATCCATACTTCCCAGCCAAGGCCCCAGGCTCCCAGTGTTGGGGACTCCCAGTTGTCTTCCACAAAACGGATGTCATGAACCAGTGGATTAACGCCCAGCTGACGAAGAGAGTCCAGGTAAAGCTCCTGGATATTATCGGGTGAAGGCTTCATGACTACCTGGAACTGGTAGTAATGCTGGAGACGGTTCGGGTTTTCACCGTAACGGCCATCTGTTGGACGACGGCTTGGCTGAACGTAGGCAGCGTTCCAGTTTTCCGGGCCAATGGCTCGCAGGAATGTAGCAGGATGGAAAGTACCGGCCCCCACTTCCATGTCCAGTGGTTGCATGATAACGCAGCCCTGTTGGGCCCAGAATTGTTGAAGGGCGAGAATGAGACCCTGAAATGTATTGATATCTGGCGTGCTCTGGGAAGTCACTTTTCTACCTCTTAGAGGCTCATATGCAAACTGGTCGTTTTTTGAGCATTGAGCTTTGTATTGCGAGCAATTATCGATGACCAGCTAACGTGCCTGGCATAGGTTTCCCTGTGAGTGAACACTCGCAGGGTTCGATTGTAAAAATAGAGAGGGATTATACCGGTTTGTGCGGTTAAGTTTAAGCTGTGGATAAGTTGTGAAAAACGTGGGTAAGACTTTTGGATAGCACTTCTTGGTGTCTTTTATACGGTACGAAATAGCCAACTATAATTGCAACTTCTCCAGAGCTTCGGAGTGCTCTCCATGATTATTGTTGAACTTGCCTCTGCCTACGCTCTTCTTTTATGGCACATGTTATGGCCAATTGTTTTTGGCTTATCGCTTTCTGCTTTTGTTCGAAGTTATATTCCTACAGGGACTATTGTCCAGCGATTGGGAAGTAATCGTCTTGAAAGCGCCAGCCTTTCAGTAATACTCGGTGCTGTCTCTTCTGTCTGTAATTACGCGACGATAGGGATGGGCCATACATTGAGGCAGAAAGGAGCAAGCTGGCCAAACAGTTTGGCTTTTATGATTTCCAGCACGAATATTGGTATTTCAATGTTGGTTGCCATTTATGGGTTTCTGGGCGTGCTCTTTCTGGAAATCATGGTAGTCACTTCAATTGCATTTATCATCCTTGCCTATTTTTTGGCTATTACCTTGCGAATGCCTGCTCCAGATGCTGGGCATGAAAAAAATGAAATCACGTCTAATGGTAAGAATGCATGGCAGAGGGCGTGTGTATTTTTTCGTGATGATTTGAATATGACTCGTAAAGATATTCTGGTGGGGTTGTTGATTGCTTCATCTGTGAGTGTTTTGATGCCATCTAACTGGTGGGAGTTAATCTTCTGGAGTACTCAGGACTATGGATTTATAGCATGGCTATGGAATGCTTTTATTGGAATCATTGTTGCTGTTCTTACTTTTGGTTGCTCTATTGGCAATGTCTCTCTGGCTGCTGTGATGTGGTGGAATGGTGTATCACCTGGAGGCGTAATGGCCTTTTTGTTATCCAGCCTACTCACCTTTCCCATGCTTAGAATGTCGTATAATTATTACGGTTTATCAGTGACAGTAAGACAGACAGCTGTTTTATTTTTTAGTGTTTTTCTCTCCTGCATGCTAATGGACTTTATTCTTGATAAGTCATCTATTTATTTAGTAAGAAGTAATCTTATTGCAGCAAAGTCTGGGAATGGCGTAATCATTACATTAATCTTGAATTTGATTCTTGGAGGGCTTGCCTTGGTCATGTACCTGAAGGGGAAAAGTGGGGACGGTGGTTGCTCGATGTAATCATCATCCCCAAAGACATTTAGTCAGTATCGCCAGAAGGTTGGAGTAAACAACACAAGTAGTGTAAAAATTTCCAGACGACCTAACAGCATGGCAAAAGCGAGAATCCACTTTGCTGCATCGGGTAGGCTATGGTAACTGAATGCTGCTTCTCCTAGCGCTGGTCCGAGGTTATTCAGACACGAAGCGATCGTTGAGAATGCGGTAGTAAAGTCCAGGCCCGTTGCCAGCAAAGCAAGGAAGAGAAGCACAAACATTAAAATGTAAGTAGCAAAGAACCCCCACACAGCTTCACCCACTCTGGGGCTCACTGGTCTGCCACCGATCTTGATGGTAAATACCGCATTGGGATGAACTAAACGGCGAAGTTCTCTCATACCCTGTTTCGCAATCAGAACAACTCTGATTACTTTCATACCGCCAGCAGTTGAGCCTGCACAGCCACCCATAAAGCTGGTAAAAAACAACATTAATGGTAGAAACATTGGCCAGGCGGAAAAGCTGGATGATGATGTGTAGCCAGTAGTCGTTGCTACAGATACCACCTCGAACAGGCCATACCTGAAAGACTTGCTCAGAGAATAAGTGTCAGACATGTAGAGGGTTACTACCGTAATCATCCCAACTACACCTAGGATAGCCAGAAACCATTTAACTTCTGGGTCTTGAAAATAGTGCGTTAATGACTTATGTCTCCAAGCCGTAAAGTGCAGGGCAAAATTGACGCCAGCAACGAGCATGAAGAAGATAGCTACAGAGATAATCATTGGGGAATTGAAGTGTCCCATACTGCTGTCGTATGTAGAAAAGCCCCCGATAGCGATGGTGGTAAAGCTATGGCTGATGGCATCAAATAAGTTCATTCCTGCCAGCCAGTAGGCAAGGGCACAAGCGGCGGTTAGAAAGACATAGAGAAACCAGAGTGCTTTGGCCGTTTCTGTGATCCTTGGCGTTAACTTGGAGTCTTTAACCGGGCCCGGTGTTTCCGTTCGATAGAGCTGCATCCCTCCGATTCCCAGCATCGGGATAATAGCAACCGCCAGAACAATAATTCCCATCCCCCCCAGCCATTGAAGCTGTTGCCGGTAAAACAAAATTGAACGCGGCAAGTGCTCAATGCCTGTCAGAATTGTTGCACCTGTAGTTGTTAAGCCTGACATCGATTCAAACATTGCATCAGTAATGCTGAGTGATGGGCTTTCCATGAGCAGGAATGGCAAAGAACCAAATGACCCAAGCACGACCCAGAAGAGAGCCGTAACCAGGAAGCCTTCCCGAGCTCTTAATTCATCTTTAATGTGCCTGAAAGGAAACCAGAGTAAGACACCCAGGAGTAGTGTGAGTAAAAATGTGTAGATGAATATTGATATTTCCTGCTCCTGATAAATCAGGGCAACAAGAATGGGGGGAAGACTGGAGGTGCTGAACAAAATCAGCAAAATACCCAAAATGGGGAGAATAACCTGAAACTGCATGGTGCTCCTGCTTCATCCAGTATGAATAACCTACCATGGTGGATTCTTATAATGGCTATAAGAAATTCTGATTTTATGCAGTAGCAGGTTACTCCCAATCCATGGGAAAAATAAAGCCCTGAAGCTTGTTTCAGATCATTGACATGATTTCGGAAAGGTGGCTTCCAACTTCAGAGAAGAAGGAAGCTGGTTTTACATTTTAGAAGAATCCAAGTCCTACCTGAAATAACTGTTCTACTTCTCGGATTTTCCGCTTATTGGTCAAGAAAAGGATAACGTGGTCACCGGACTCAATACGGGTAGAGTCGTGAGCAATGAGTACCTGATCATCACGAACAATAGCGCCAATCGTCGTACCTTGGGGTAACTCTACTTCCTGGATGGTTTTTCCCACAACTTTAGAGCTTTGCTCATCACCGTGAGCAATAGCTTCAATAGCTTCTGCTGCGCCTCTGCGAAGTGAGTGAACATTTACTATGTCTCCACGCCTTACATGCTTGAGCAGGCTACCAATTGTTGCCAGCTGAGGAGAGATAGCAATGTCGATTTCGCCACCCTGAACCAGGTCTACATAAGCTGGGTTATTAATCAGTGCCATGACTTTTCGAGCACCCAAACGCTTGGCCAGCATGGATGACATAACGTTAGCTTCATCGTCATTGGTCAAGGCGCAGAATATGTCTGTCTCTTCAATATTTTCACTGATCAATAATTCTTTGTCAGAGGCATTGCCGCAGAAAACCATCGCTTTGGTGAGCGTCTCTGACAGGAACTGGCATCGCTCCATATCATGTTCAATGATTTTGACCTTATATTGGTCTTCAACGGCCTGAGCCAGACGCAGTCCGATGTTGCCACCTCCGGCAATAATGATGCGTTTATAGTCATCGTCCAGCCGTTGGAGCTCACCCATGACTGCGCGGATATCTTCACGGGCGGCAATGAAAAAGACTTCATCATCCACTTCGATGACCGTCGTGCCTTTGGGCATGATGGCATTTCCCCGGCGGAAAATGGCGGCAACCCGGGTATCTACATCGGGCATATGTTCCCGGATATAACGAAGTTCGTGACCAACCAGAGGGCCGCCATAATAGGCTTTCATGGCAACCAGTTGTACCCGGCCATCAGCAAAATCAAGAACCTGAAGCGCTCCTGGACGTTCCAGAAGGCGCTTAACGTAGTTGGTAACCACTTGCTCGGGGCTGATCAGTACGTCCACAGGCATTGCCGCATTGGCAAACAAACTCTCATTCTTCAGGTAGGCAGCCTGGCGAATACGGGCGATTTTGGACGGTGTGTGAAACAGGGTGTAGGCAATCTGGCAGGCTACCATGTTGACTTCATCACTGTTAGTTACAGCAACCAGCATGTCGGCTTCATCAGCCCCAGCTTGTTTCAGAACCCCTGGAAAAGATGCCTTACCCTGGATGGTTCGGATATCAATCTTATCCTGCAACTCTCTGAGTCGTGAGGCATTGGTATCGACTACCGTAATGTCATTTTCCTCATTGGCGAGATTTTCTGCCAGTGTGCCACCGACCTGGCCAGCACCGAGAATGATGATTTTCATTGATTTTCCGTTTTTGTCATCAGGCTATAAAAGAAGCCGTCACCGATAGTGAGGTGGCCGCTGGCGCCTGGAAAGAGCTGTTTGCCAAACCCGGTATCATGACCCCATTGGCCTTCGATGGGTAGCAGCTTTGCATCAGGTGTTGCGCAAAGGAAATGTTCAATCTGTCGGTGGTTTTCCTGAGGCATGATTGAACACGTTGCATAAAGCAATGTGCCGCCGGGCTTTAATAAAGGCCAGATTGCCTGAAGTATTTTCTGTTGTAGCTGAGCCAGGGCTTCAATATCTTCTGCTTTTCTCAGCAGTTTGATATCCGGGTGCCGTCTAATTACACCCGTTGCAGAGCAGGGGGCATCCAGAAGAATGTGATTATAAGGTTTCCCCGGGAACCAGGTTTGTGGTTCCGTGGCATCACCACAGAGTACATTGGCGGTGAGACCCAGTCTTTGCAGGTTTTCACCGACTCTTTCCAGTCGTACGCTGTCTGTATCAAGGGCATCAACGGTAATTTCTTTGTTAAGTTCCAGTAGATGACAGGTCTTGCCGCCAGGAGCACAGCAGGCATCCAGAATATGATCGCCAGGTTTAGCTCGAATTAATGTGGCTGCCAGTTGTGCAGACTCATCTTGAACACTGGCCGCTCCATCACGAAACATGGGGAGTTTATCGACAGCGGTTGGCTTGTTAAGGGTGATAGCCTGTGGTGCAACTTGAGACTGTCGAGCCTGAATACACTCATCCAGCAGTTTTTTCAGATATCTGGATGGCTGGATTTTCTGTTCATTGACCCGAAGGGTCATCGGGGGCGGTTGATTATTGGCAGAGAGAATAGATTGATAATCTTCTGGCCAGGCTCTTTTGATGGCATTGATCAGCCATTTTGGGTGTGAAAAGCCACAAACAGGACTGCGCTCTTCCAGTTCGCTAAGTTCTTTAAATCGGCGCTGGGCATTTCTGAGAATGCCATTGACCAGCCCTCTGGCCCAAGCTTTGCCCATGGAGCGGGTTGCCTGAACCGTTTCTCCAATGGCTGCATGAGGAGGGATTCGGGTGTAGAACAGCTGGTAAAGTCCTACTAAAATCAGGTTATGAATATCCTGCTCTTTTTCTTTCAGGGGCTTTTCCGTAAGAAACTTAAGCCAGGCATCCAGTCGGTGATAGTAACGGAGTGTTCCATAGGAAAGCTCAGCCAATAAAGGCTGGTCTTTTTTGGACAGCTTTTCCTGTAAATTCGGCAGTACACTACTCAGTGATTCTCCCAGGGTTACCCGGGTGATCGCCCGTGCTGCTAACTGTCGAACAGAAGATTGTTTAGCCATATCAGGTAAAAAAGAGCCTAGCTGAATTGTTTTCCGGTGCTGAACATCGCTTTTTTGCTGTTCAACAGCTCCTGCACAGTCATTGCTCGGCTTCCTGCCAATTGCAGTCGTTTAATGCGAAGAGTGCCTTCACTGCAGGCAATATCCAGTCCATCTTTATCTGCGCTGATCAGGGTGCCGGGTTGTTCTCCAGTACTTTCTTTCAGTGCGATTGCTTCCCAGATCCGGATCTTAGTGTCATCCAATGAGGTAATGGCTACAGGCCATGGATTAAAGGCACGAATTTGCCGGTCCAGAGCTTGTGCAGGCCTCTGCCAGTCCAGTATGGCTTCCTCTTTGCTCATCTTATGAGCGTAACAAGCCTGACTATCGTCTTGCTTTTCTGGTTGTAGTTGATTGGAGGCTATGGCATCAAGCGCTTGAATAAGTGCAGGTTTACCCACTGTAATTAAGCGATCGTGCAGTTGTGACGCTGTATCATCGGGATGAATCGGGCAAAACGCCTTAAGCAGCATGTCGCCAGTATCCAGCCCTGCATCCATCTGCATAATAGTAACACCTGACTCGGTGTCTCCGGCTTCTATTGCTCGCTGGATGGGGGCTGCCCCTCGCCATCTTGGTAAAATAGAGCCATGAACATTAATACAGCCCAGCTCAGGTGTGTCCAGAACGACCTGTGGAAGAATCAGTCCATAAGCAACAACGACCATCAGGTCCGCATTAAGGGATGCGAGTTCCTTCTGGGCTTCTTCAGTGCGCAGTGATTTGGGCTGGTAAACAGGAATATTATGCTGGGCTGCCAGTGATTTGACCGGCGATGGCATCAGTTTTTGACCACGCCCTGCAGGACGGTCTGGCTGGGTATAAACGGCAATAACCTGATGCTGACTATCAAGCATGGCCTGAAGGTGAGCACTGGCAAACTCAGGCGTTCCGGCAAAGATAATTCGAAGGCTTTTCATAGGAGGCAATGTATCAGAAAGTTATCGATAACGGTGCATTTAATACACCGTTTACCGGAGTGGGGTTGTTTCAGATTCTAATGATAACCATTGTTTCAATAGAGTGTGGTAGGCTTGGTTTTGTTCAATTCTTTCTTTTACCAAGCTTTTTTTTGATACGATCCTGTTTCAGGCGGGAAAGGGTATCTATGAAAAGTTTGCCTTCCAGATGATCCAGCTCGTGCTGAACACAGACAGCAGCAAGCCCGTCATAATCCTGAGTGTACTCATTACCATCGCGATCTAAAGCGGTTAGTCGCACTTGAGCATAACGATCCAACAGCTCATAAAAGCCGGGTACTGACAGGCAGCCTTCCTGTAAATCTGATTTTTCATCCCCAATGGGCTCATAGCTGGGATTGATAAGCACTACTGGCTCATTACTTTCTTCCGAAAGATCCATAACCACAATGCGCTGGTGAATATTCACCTGTGTTGCAGCCAGACCGACGCCGCTAGCGTCATACATGGTTTCCAGCATGTCATCAACGATACGGCGAATCTCGTCATTGACCTCTGCTACCGGCTTGGCAACTGTACGAAGTCTGGGGTCAGGGTATTCAAGAATTTCCAGTAGAGCCATCAGTGATCTCAGGTTGACAGAATTAACGAAGAAAGTGGTTTAGTGACTTCTCAGTATATCTGCAATTTTAGCCTGTACCTAGCATCGTTGCTGAATAGAGCTTATTCAGCCTGCCACCAGGTATTGATTATCATCGGGTAGTCAGTTTCTGTTTGCGGACGCTTGATATTGCTTTGGTGGGCAACTCTGACTTTCCCGAAGTACCACAATGGGATGCCGTAGTGGTTCCAGAGCAGAACTCTATCCAAGCAATGAATAATAGACTGTAGTTCCTGTTGGGTCTTTGCATTGGTAATCTTCTCTAAAAGAGCATCAACCACCGGGTTTTTTATTCCAGCCAGGTTTTGAGTGTCGGGTATATCCGCATTACTGGAATGAAAATATCGGAAAAGCTCACTGCCAAGAGAGAGTCCTAGTGGATAGGCATTGCCAATAGTGTCAAAGTCCAGTTTTCTGACCCGCTGGAAATAGTTGCTGCTATCAACGACACGATATTTCATATCAATGCCAATAGTGGCCAGATTCTTTTTGTAAGGCAGGATGACCTTGTCCACCATGTGACTGTATGTGATTAACTCAAACGTAAGGGGCTCCTGCTTGTTGTTTACTAGTTTATTTCCCTTCATCTGCCATCCTGCCTCTTTAAGTAATTCGAGCGCTTTTTTTTGTTGCCTCCTGATAGAGCCATCACCTGTGGTTTTTGGGGGGGAAAATGATTGTGTAAAGAGTCTTTCGGGCAATTGCGAATGATAGGCTTGCAACAGGTTCAGTTCTTCGGGAGAAGGCTCGCCTGAAGCAGCGTATATTGAATTTGGAAAATAGCTGTTAGCCCTGATATATGAGCCTTCAAAAAGGGTTCGGTTACTCCACTCAAAATCAAGCAAATACCCCAAAGCCTCTCTCACCCGAATATCCTCAAAGGGGCCACGGCGGGTGTTAAACACGATCATAGGGCTACCAATAATCATTTTTGTCGGGATTTCTACTTTTTTGATTTTTCCCGAAGAGATACCGGGGAAGTTATAAGCTTTGGCCCAGTTTTTAGAGATAGGTTCAAAGTAGATGGTCAGAACGCCCGCTTTAAAGGCTTCAAAGGCAATGGTTATATCCTGGTAGAAATAGACGGTAACCTGATCGAAATTATATTTTCCCCTATTTATTGATAGTTCTTTACCCCAGTAGTCATCAACCCTGGTAAAGGTAACCGATGAGCCCGGTTCGACGTGAGTTATCTTATAAGGCCCGCTTCCTAGAGGTGGTGTAAGCTTTGACTTTTCATTGTGCTGATTATTCCAGTAGTGAGCGGGTAAGACGGGTAACTCTGCGGCACAAAAGAGCTGGTCTCTATTTCCGGATTCGCTGAAGTGAAAGCGGATTTTGTGTTTGTCGAGCACTTCTACCCGATCAACGGGTTTAAGCTGAACCTGATACCTGATGGGGCCCTTTTTTTTTAGGTGGTTAAAGGAGAACTCGACATCATCTGCTGTTATTGGTTTTCCATCATGAAACCGAGCTTCAGGGCGCAGGTTAAAGATAATCCACTGATTATCATCTGGGTACTCTACGGACTCGGCAATCAATCCATAAGCCGATTTCGACTCATCACCTGAAGGGCTATAAGCGCCAGTCCCCATCATCAGGGGTTCATTTAACCCCAGAAACCCCAGCGTAAAAAAATTAAGTGGGGGAATCTGAGAAATATGAGTGCCTGATTGCGTGTAAGGGTTGAGTGTATCGAAAATGCCTATCGCGGCAATTTTGATTTTCCCACCCTTGGGTGCATCAGGGTTTACATAGTCGAAGTGTTGGAAGTCCTCTGGGTATTTAAGGTCATTAAATCGTGATAGACCATGAGACTTATGAATAAGAGGGGCTTTTTTATCAGCTTTTACACCGTGGAAGCTGATAAAAGCTGTAATAATGACAGACAATAATGTCAGGATTTTCAGTTTCAAAATAGCTCCTTGATCCACCAGGTGAAAACTCTGGTGATGGGGCTAAATAGTAGCCATGATCCACAGAGCTGACGGTCTATGAAGTGAGCGAATATGTGACCTGATCTTGAGAATTGGTTAGTAAAGCCGAGAACTAAAAGAGAGCCGATTGCTCAAAACCGGAGGCGGTTGGTACACTGTTCTGATAGAGGCATTTACAATGGAAATGCGGTTACTCTTCTTAAACTGGTTTGAAGAGACGTAAAAATTACATTTCCTCAGAAATTTTTACCGGCTCAAGGCTTTACACTAAAAACTATTCAAGGGATCGGGACGATAATGAGACGCTTTGCTCTGGCAGGAATCCTGCTCTGTATGTCCACACTGGGCCTGGCATACGATAGCCCGATAAAGTCGGATTCCCCCAGCAGATATACTGTCGAGAAAGGCGATACCTTATGGGATATATCCACTACGTTTCTGGACAGCCCATGGTTGTGGCCGGAAATATGGCATGCCAACCCGCAGATTAAAAACCCTCACCTGATTTATCCTGGAGATATCGTTAGTCTGGTGTATATCAATGGTCAACCAAGGCTGACGATCTCCAGTCGTGGTGATACCGGACGAACCATTAAACTGAGTCCAAAAATTCGGGTGATGCCCGGTGAGTCGGCGATTCCCGCTATACCATTGAGTGCAGTACACAGTTATTTGAAAGGTGGACATGTTTTCTCAAGTGAAGAGCAGTTAAATAACGCGCCTTATGTTTTTGCGGCCAAAGATGGGAAGCTGGCTTCAGCAACTGGTGATAAAGTCTATGCTCGAGGAAATTTTACCGGTCAGAATATCCGGTTTGATATTGTTCGCCGTGGTGAGCAGATTGTCGATCCGGAAACTGATGAGCTGCTTGGACTTATTGGTATTGACGTTGGGGCTATCAATTTGAGCCGGGTCAGGGAGGATGTTGCCTCTATGATCATCCAGGAAAGTAAAATGGAGTTAAAGCCGGGAGACCGACTGGTTAAGCAGGACGCCAGTGGTCTGGTAACGACATTCTTTCCAAGAGCACCGGATGCGCCTCTGGAAGGTATTGTTACGGCGAATCTGAACAACGCTAAAAAGATTTCCAAGTTTGATACTGTGGTCATTAACAAGGGAGAGAGAGAGAGCCTTCGACAAGGTGATGTTTTGGCTGTGTACCGACAGGCAGAGAAAGCGTTTGATCCTTTTACCAATGAAGAGGTTTCTCTGCCATCTGAAAGGGTTGGTCTGGTGATGGTTTATCGACCTTTTGAAAAAATGAGCTATGGTATTGTGCTATCAGCAAAAGAGGATATTGAAGTTGGCTATATCCTCAAAAGCCCACAGCCATAAATGATCACCTAATCGAAATATCAATTTATTACCCGGATGTTTACAGGGTGCTTCATTGGATGTGTGGCTTATTTAGGCAGACGCTGACAATAACCAGAATAAGCCACATAACTCCGGAATGAGAATTCAATGATATACACTGATACAAGCCAGAAGGATTGGCTGCAACTGGTTCCCTGGCTGACACTTTCTCTGATTCCTGGTTTGGGTCCTATCAAGTCTGGTCAACTTATAGAAAGGTTTAATCACCCTGGCCAACTCTTCGCTTCTTCTCTGGATGAACTGAAAACAATCATTCCAGCTAATTTAGCTCGCTTATTGGTCAATGCATCTCGTGATCCTGTTATACAAAAACAGCTGAATCTGACCCAGGCCTGGCTTCAATCCAGCGAGGCTCACACAGTTTTAACGCCAGACTCACCGCTTTACCCAAAAGCACTTAAGGAACTTCCCGATTCACCGGTTGTGCTCTATGTCGTTGGAAATAAACGTCTGATCAATGAACCTCAATTGGGGGTTGTTGGTAGTCGTAGGCCAACCCCGAATGGGCGCAGGGTTGCTCAGGAGTTCAGTGAGCACTTGTCCAGAAGTGGTCTGGTTATTACCAGCGGTATGGCTCTTGGGATTGATGCTGCAGCACACCAGGGTGCCCTTGGGTGTTACGGTGGAACCGTTGCTGTTTTAGGTACTGGCGTCGATCAGATTTACCCAGCCCGACATAAAGACCTTTATCAGCTTATTTCCAGTCATGGAGCATTGGTCAGCGAGTTTCCTTTGGGAACCAAACCGTTTGCGGGTAACTTCCCTCGCAGGAATCGTATTTTATCGGGGCTGTCACTGGGGGTAATGGTGGTCGAAGCAGCCCTTGAAAGTGGCTCGTTGATCTCCGCGAGACTGGCTGCAGAGCAGGGGCGTGAGGTCTTTGCCATACCTGGCTCGGTGCTGAATCCATTGAGTCGAGGGTGTCATAAGCTCATTCGTGAAGGAGCCGTGCTGGTTGAAAGTCCCGATGATGTATTGATTGAGCTGGCACCACAGCTGCATGGCGTTATGAATGAGTTTTCACCTTCCACCTCCTCTCGAAAAGAAACCGACCCGCTGCGACTGAAAGTCATCGAGGTTATGGGTTTTGATGTAGTCAGTGCTGACCAGATAAGTGCATTATCTGGTGTTCCTTATGCTGAGTTATCAGTCGTTCTTACTGAAATGGAGCTTGATGGCGTCATTGAGTCAACACCGGGTGGCTTTATCCGCCTGGGTTAGCCATTTCTTAAAACAAGGTCTTTTTCGTCTAACTGTTGCTTCTGAACTTCTCTTGCTAGACTAGCGAGCCTTACCGATCATGTTTCGGAGAATACTGATGGTTAGGCCATTTGTTGCGATTTTGATAGGGTCAGATTTAGACCTTCCCAGGATCCAGCTCGCAGTTGATGTATTGAAGAAACTCGATGTGCCTGTAGAAGTTAAAGTCCACTCGGCTCATCACACACCTGAGGCAATCAGGAACTACGTAAAAGATGCTGACCAGCGTGGTGCTGCTGCTTTTATCGCCTGCGCAGGAATGGCTGCTCACTTAGCCGGTGTTGTTTCTTCCCTTACTATCAAGCCGGTTATTGGTGTTCCCATTGATACGGGGCCTTTGGATGGTCTGGATGCATTGTTGTCAACGGTTCAAATGCCGGGGGGCATTCCCGTTGCAACGGTAGCTCTGGGGGAGGATGGTGCTACAAATGCCGGATACCTCGCGGCCCAGATTATTGCCCTGAATGACAAAGATCTGGCAAATCGCCTGCGTATGGATCGTCAGGCTAGTGCAGAAGCGGTTCTCGCAAAAGATGCCGTTCTCCAACAGCAGTTAAACCATTGAGGTTTATCCTTAAGAGAAATTTTTGAATGATGGATGTTAGTCAAGCTGCCAAGGCAATCAGAAATGGAGGCGTTATTGCCTATCCTACCGAAGCTGTCTGGGGACTGGGGTGTGACCCATGGAATCGGCAGGCGGTGTATCGGATTCTTGAAATCAAGCAGCGGCCCGTTGAGAAGGGCGTGATATTGATAGGATCTTCAGAAAAGCAGTTTACACCACTGCTTGCCCCTCTTTCTCCAGAGGAAAGGGCCCAGCTGAAGTCCACATGGCCTGGTCCTTATACCTGGCTTATCCCCGATCCTGAAGGCTGGGCGCCGGAATGGGTCAGAGGGCAGTTTGATACGGTTGCCGTGCGTATCAGTGCCCACCCCCGGGTGAAAGCACTGTGTGAAGCAACAGGGCACCCGATTGTTTCTACCTCTGCAAACCTTGCAGGCAAAGATCCTTTGCTAACTTTCTCTGGGGTTGAGGAAGAGTTTGGCGCTCTTCTCGATGGTATTGTTTCTGGCGATACTGGAGAGCAGAAAACGCCTACAACAATTCAAGACCTGCGATCTGGTGAACTTGTACGGGCAGGCTAATATTGCTCAAATTTAATGGATAAAAGGCTTGTTCCAAGATGTCAGAACCGTCTGTAGATCTCGTAAAACAATACCTCATGGGTTTGCAGAATCGCATATGTACGGCGATTGAAGCAGAAGAAACGGAGGGTTCCTTCAGGGAAGACCAGTGGGATTACCACGGTGGTGGTGGCGGTAAGGCTAGAGTTCTCGAAGGCGGCAAGATTTTTGAAAAAGCAGGAGTGAATTTTTCTCATGTAAAAGGGGATCAGCTACCTGCCAGTGCCACGGCGCATCGGCCACAAATGGCCGGTCGGAGTTTTCAGGCCATGGGCGTTTCCCTGGTGATTCATCCGGACAATCCATTTGTGCCAACGTCTCATGCCAATGTTCGAATGCTGATTGCTCATAAAGAAGGAGAAGATCCGATCTGGTGGTTTGGCGGTGGCTATGACCTGACTCCCTACTATGGCTTTGAAGAAGACTGCAAACACTGGCATCAGACAGCCAAAAAAGCCTGTGAGCCGTTTGGTGACGAGGTCTACCCCCGTTATAAGAAATGGTGTGATGACTACTTCTTTCTTAAACATCGCAATGAACCAAGGGGGGTCGGCGGACTGTTCTACGATGACCTGAATGAGTGGCCATTTGAACGCTGCTTTGAGTTTATGCAGTCGGTTGGCAACAGTTATATTGATGCCTACCTGCCCATTGTTCAGCGTCGTAAAGAGATTTCTTACTCGGAGCAGAACAAGCGCTTTCAGGAATACCGCCGTGGCCGTTATGTGGAATTCAACCTGGTATATGACCGTGGAACATTATTCGGATTGCAGTCCGGTGGTCGTACAGAGTCTATTCTTATGTCTCTGCCTCCTCATGTTCGTTGGGATTACAACTGGAATCCAGAGCAGGGCACTGAAGAAGCTCGCTTATATGAAGAATTTCTAAAACCAAAAGACTGGGTATAAAGAGAGGATTAGATCATGGCCGGACCAGTAGACAGTTACGCTGTAATGGGGAATCCCATTGCCCACAGTAAATCTCCCGCAATACACACACTGTTTGCCGATCAGACCGGTCAGAGCCTGCGCTACACAGCCAACCTTGTAGAAACTGATGGTTTTGAGAAAGCAGTAAAAGACTTTTTCGAAAATGGTGATCTTGGCTTGAGTATCACTGTACCTTTTAAGGAAGAGGCATGGCAGCTGGCTAAAAAAAGAACATCGCGAGCGGAGAAAGCGGGTGCAGTGAACACACTCTGGCAGGATGATCAGGGCCAGCTTCACGGTGATAATACTGATGGCCTTGGTCTGGTTGCCGATCTTAAAGAAAATAATGGCGTGAATATTAACGGTGCCAGAATACTGGTTCTTGGAGCTGGTGGTGCGGTAAGAGGTGTACTTGAACCATTACTTTCAGAGCAGCCAGCTGAACTGGTGATTGCGAACCGAACATTAAGCAAAGCTGAAGTTTTGGTTGGGCTCTTTCCCGGGGAGGCTGTTTCCTCCAGCAGTTTTGAAGGTATAGAAGGTCGCTTTGACCTGATCATTAATGGCACTGCTGCCAGTCTGCAGGGGGAAATGCCTCCGGTTCCAGAGTACATCGTTGATAATAGTACCTGCTGCTATGACATGATGTATGGTGCTGAAGAAACAGTATTTAACCGTTGGTGTCGTGAGCGTGGTGCAAAGAAGACTATTGATGGGCTGGGTATGCTGGTTGAGCAGGCTGCTGAACAGTTTTCTATCTGGCGTGGTGTTCGCCCGGATACTCGCAAGGTTCTTGATCTGCTACGTAACGAAATAGCCTGACAGACTCTATACTCTATTATGGAAATTCCGCCATTCCGAAAGTTGCAGCCTTTTAAATAGTTTGGGTACATGCGGAATTTCAGCTCAAGGCTGTCTATCACGGAATGATGCTCAGATATCGGAAATGTTATGGATAAGGCAATGCCCGCCACTGTAATTACTGAAGATCTCTTGCCGGGAGATTTGCTTTTTCAGCTTCGTGCGGGAGGAGAGGCTGAATGGGTTATCAGCCGATTATTTGCGGGCCGAGACGGTATAGCTATTAACCATGTGGCTCTCTACGACGGTGATGGCATGGTAATTGAGGCAGTGATGCCTCAGGTTAAAAAGACACCGCTGGATGATTTTTTGAACTGCTCTGTGTTGGACAACCATGGTAGACCATGTGTTCTGGTCTGCCGACTTGAAGCTGATTATTCCATTCTGGTGTCTGCTGCTTTGGAGTTTGCAGAGCAGCAGTTAGCGGTACCCTATGACCCGCACTACAGCCAATCTCAAGATGGCCACCAAAAGAGCTGGTATTGCAGCGAATTGATTGTTCATGCTTTCCGCAGTGCCAATGAAGGCTGTTTCCTGTTTGAAGAGACCCCCATGAGCTTTCGCGATATGGATACCGGAGAGTTAATGCCATTCTGGATTGATCATTACAAAGCGGTTGGTCAGGATATTCCGGAAGGGCTCCCTGGTTCGCATCCGGCGCTTCTCTCCTGCTCTGATAAGCTGGTCTCCATCAATATTTTTGGATCCCTCCCAGCTAAAAATGGTCAGGACTTATGCAGCCTTGAGCCAGGATCAACACTCGTTTAGAGCAGTTTTTCGATCAGGCCCGATTGCATCAGCTTGACCAATGCGTTTTCACTTTCTTGCCAGATAGAATGGAGAGTCTGTTTCTCGTTCATAACAGGGCATTCATAAGTTAAGACAGGTATACCCAGTTTTTCACTGGCATAGCTGCCCAGAGAGCCAGGAGTCGGGTGACCTTCAATATCATCTCTGACAATTGGATAAGCATTCTCCTGATGAAGCAGTTGCAGGATTTCTTCACAAGAGCCGTTGCTGTTAAGCATGGGTTTCCAGGAGTGAAAAGAGAGAATAAAACCAGGTGGATATTGCTCAAATAAAGAGATAAGAAACTGATTCTCGGGCTCGCTGGCAGGATGCTGTCCTGGAGAGTACTTTTCATCACGCTGCTGTCTAGTCCAGTTAGAAGCAGGAAGATTACGGTTAAGGTCAACACCATTACTGTTCACCCGCGTCCCATCAGCAAAGCCATCTGGGTTGAGGGCAGGAATTATAACCATCGGAAAGCTTATCTTATGGTCTTTGAACCAATGCATTAGCTGCTCAAGAACATAGACACTCTCAGGCTCATCTCCATGAGTACCTGCTATCAGATAACAGAACCGGTTATCGCTGGGCTGTCGGCTCACTAGTGCATTAATGGGTCTCTTACAAACACTGAATCCATTCTTTGAAAAGTTGTAATTCGTCATTTTGTTAATACTGTAGTGATCTATAACGCAGGTAAATGCTGCATTTGAAAAGGGAAATAGTACTTACTTTATATATCGCAGGTTTTGATCAATGATTGCGTCGATTTTATTAAAGTTATGAAATAGACTGATTGGTTATCTATAAATACTTGCCATCAGTAATGCAGTCCAAACGTGTTTGGCTTGCTTAGCGTAACCGCAGCAGGGCTCAATAAGGTCCATCAGGCTGCTGGCTGAAGGAATCAATGAACGTTTCTCAATCATCATTAATAGACAATCCTCTGGCGAAAACATTGCGGAATGATATTTGTCAGGGTGCAAAATCGTTGAGTCTTGATTTATCAGAGACACAGGCCGACTTATTGACCCGCTATGTTCTGTTGCTGGATAAGTGGAATAAGGCCTACAACCTGACTGCTATCCGAAACCCCAGAGAGATGGTCTTCCGGCATATCATTGATAGCCTGAGTATTGTTCCACATATTTCAGGTGGTACGATTCTGGATGTTGGCTCAGGCCCGGGGTTGCCCGGCATTGTTCTGGCAATTATCTATCCAGACAAAAAATTCACGACATTGGACAGTAATGGCAAAAAGACCCGGTTCATGCTTCAGGCAAAGTTGGATCTTCAACTGGATAACCTTGAAGTTGCAAATGCTCGAGTAGAAAGCTTTGAAATCCGTGAACCTTTTGATGCTATTACCTCACGGGCATTTAGCTCATTAGTTAACATGGTTGATGGTACAAAACACTTATTATCACCTTCAGGTGTTTATCTGGCCATGAAAGGGCTATATCCTGAAGAAGAACTGAAGGAACTGATGGATCGTCACGAGATTGAGCTAGTCGGCTGTGAGCCCCTGAATGTACCGGGCACAGAAGGCGATCGACATCTGGTCATTTTGCGTAACAGGCATTGAATGGTATTAAACGGCTGTGGCTAAAATTCTAGCGGTAACCAATCAGAAAGGCGGAGTTGGCAAAACGACGTCCTGCGTTAACCTTTCGGCTTCTCTGGCAGCCAGTAAGCAACGGGTGTTGCTGATCGATGTCGATCCTCAGGGTAACGCCACTATGGGAAGTGGTATTGACAAGCATGATCAGCAATGGTCCGTGTACCATGTACTGACCGGTCGTTGTGATATCAGCCAGGCTATCATGCCCTCTCTTGATGGTGGCTATGATGTTCTGGGAGCCAATGCGGATCTGACGGCAGCTGAAGTTGAGCTGATGTCTATGGATCACAAAGAGTCACGACTCAAGGATGCCCTGGCCAAAGTAGAAGATCAGTATGACTTCATCATGATTGACTGTCCGCCATCCCTTAACATGTTGACCATCAACGCCATGGTTGCTGCCCGCGGGGTCATTATCCCTATGCAGTGTGAGTATTATGCGCTGGAAGGTTTGACAGCCCTGATGGAAACCATTTCAGGTCTCAGGGAAACCATTAATCCCGATTTGCATATTGAAGGTCTGCTACGGACCATGTATGACCCAAGGATGACGCTGACCACTGAAGTATCGAGACAGCTCATCAACCATTTTGGTGATCAGGTTTATCGAACCGTCATTCCCCGAAATATTCGACTCGCTGAAGCACCTAGCCATGGTAAGCCGGTGTTGGCCTATGACAGAAACTCCCGTGGAGCGGTGGCATATCTGGCTCTGGCTGGAGAGCTGGTTCGCAAGCATGATATCAAGGGCCTTCACAGCAAGTCTGAAAGGAAAACAGGAACTCAATAACAGATGGCGAAACAACGTCTCGGTACTAATTTGAATGCACTGCTGGGCAGTGCCAGATTACCAAACTCTCTATCTAATGACTTGGCAGGGCCTTCCCTGGTCAAAGAGTCTATGGATGGGGTGATGAAAGAACTGCCTGTTGAATTTCTGGTTCGTGGCAAGTATCAGCCTCGCCGAGACATGCACTCTGATGCCCTGGAAGAGTTGGCGGAAAGTATTAAAGAGCAGGGCATCATGCAGCCGATAGTTGTTCGTCCGCTCGGGCAGAACCGCTATGAGATCATTGCCGGTGAACGACGTTGGCGTGCAGCTCAATTGGCTGGCCTTTCTGAAGTTCCAGCGTTGATTCGTGATGTTGCAGATGAAGCTGCCATCGCCATGGCTTTGATTGAAAACATCCAGCGTGAGGACCTGAATCCTAT
>NZ_JOJP01000001.1:176763-371763 GCF_000710775.1 Endozoicomonas elysicola | reverse complement strand
CGTAACGATGGCCACGCTGTCTCCACCCGAGACTCAGTGAAATTGAAATCGCTGTTAAGATGCAGCGTATCCGCGGCTAGACGGAAAGACCCCGTGAACCTTTACTACAGCTTCACAGTGGATCTTGATGTTGCTTGTGTAGGATAGGTGGGAGGCTTTGAAGCGTGAACGCCAGTTTGCGTGGAGCCATCCTTGAAATACCACCCTGGCAATATTGAGGTTCTAACCCAGGTCCTGAAACGGGATCGGGGACATTGTGTGGTGGGTAGTTTGACTGGGGCGGTCTCCTCCCAAAGAGTAACGGAGGAGCACGAAGGTTGGCTAAGTACGGTCGGACATCGTACGGTTAGTGTAATGGCACAAGCCAGCTTGACTGCGAGAGGTACATCTCGAGCAGGTACGAAAGTAGGTCATAGTGATCCGGTGGTTCTGAATGGAAGGGCCATCGCTCAACGGATAAAAGGTACTCCGGGGATAACAGGCTGATACCGCCCAAGAGTTCACATCGACGGCGGTGTTTGGCACCTCGATGTCGGCTCATCACATCCTGGGGCTGAAGCCGGTCCCAAGGGTATGGCTGTTCGCCATTTAAAGTGGTACGCGAGCTGGGTTTAGAACGTCGTGAGACAGTTCGGTCCCTATCTGCCGTGGACGTTGGAAGTTTGAGAAGAGCTGCTCCTAGTACGAGAGGACCGGAGTGGACGGACCACTGGTGTTCGGGTTGTGTCGCCAGACGCATTGCCCGGTAGCTATGTTCGGACGGGATAACCGCTGAAAGCATCTAAGCGGGAAGCCCCCTTCAAGATGAGACTTCCCTGGGCACCAGATGCCCCTGAAGAGCCGTTAAAGACTATGACGTTGATAGGTTGGGTGTGTAAGTGCTGTGAGGCATTGAGCTAACCAATACTAATGACTCGTGCGGCTTGACCATATAACGCCAAAGCGATTTAGAGTGTAGAGATACACAGCCATACGCAAGAGTGTGAAGCAAGAAGCAGCTTAAGACAGGATTCCGGAACTGAGAGCCGATAGGCTTTGAGTTCAACCAGTTAAGCCTGGCGACCATAGAAGGTTAGAACCACCTGATCCCATCCCGAACTCAGCAGTGAAATGACCGATCGCCGATGGTAGTGTGGGGCTTCCCCATGTGAGAGTAGGTCATCGCCAGGCACTAATTAGAAAACCCAGTTGAGCAATCAGCTGGGTTTTTTTATGTGTATTTAAAAATTAGTAAGTTAATGACAAAACTTTCTTGTCGGCAAGAATCGAATTTGTACCAGATGACTAGGTATAAGTGCCTGCAGACTTGATTGATCTTACTGATAATAATCTTCCCCCCTTCATAACAGAAAAGTACTGGGATACGGCTTGATAATCATGTCGTTGAAAATGGACTGATCAAGCTTTTTAAAGACCATGCATTATAAACCTGTCTTATACGTCATCGGTTTACTATTGATGACGCTTGCGGCATTGATGTGTATACCGCTTCTTACCAATATTATTTTTAATACACCTGCGCATCATATGGCGTTCACCTTATCGCCCATACTCACCTTTGGGGCTGGGGGTATCTTATGGTGGTCCTGTAAAACAGAATTCTTTGGGCTGAGATCGAGAGAAATTTTTCTATTAACTAACTCGAGCTGGATACTGGTTTGTGTTTTTGGTGCTTTGCCATTTATTTTTGAGACAGAGATCAGTTTCACAGATGCTTTCTTTGAAACCATGTCGGGAATCACAACAACGGGCTCAACAGTACTTGTTGGTCTCGATCACATGAATCCCGGCATTCTTATGTGGCGATCTGTACTTCAATGGCTGGGTGGTATCGGCTTTATTGTTATGGCTGTTGCTGTTCTTCCATTTTTAAAGGTTGGTGGTATGCGTCTTTTTCAGAGTGAGTCTTCAGACTGGTCTGAAAAAGTAATGCCCAGATCAGGAGTAATAGCAAAGCGAATTGTCCAAACTTACCTTGGTTTGAGTGCGTTATGTGCTGTCTTTTACTATATGGGTGGGATGACAGTATTTGAAGCCATTAACCATTCGATGGCAACGTTGTCTACCGGAGGATTCTCAACCTCCGATGCATCAATGGCACACTTTGATAATGCGGCGATCCACTGGACAGGAACTCTGTTTATGCTGGTTGGTAGTTTTCCTTTTGTGTTGTTGGTGAGATTTTTCTCAGGAAATGCAGAACCAATATGGAAGGACTGCCAGGTAAGAGGCTTTCTTAAACTGCTGGTTGCTGTATGGAGCTCTATGACCATTTGGTTAGTTATGAACTCTGATTACCGTATTTTTGATGCTTTGACTCTTGTTGCTTTTAATACGACATCTGTCATTAGTACAACAGGTTTCGCTCTGACCGACTACTCCCTTTGGGGAGGTTTTGCTGGTGCAGCATTTTTCTTCTTGAGCTTTATTGGTGGTTGTTCCGGCTCTACCAGTGGTGGTGTGAAAATATTTCGTTTTCAGCTCGGATTGAGGTTGCTCAATGTTCAGCTGAAACTTCTTAGCCACCCTCGAGCCTGCTTCAGTATGCAATACAATGGGCAGCCAATTACCTCTGATATCATCCGCTCTTTTGTTGGGTTCACATTCTTCTTTCTGATGCTGACAGGCATTATGACTTTGTTGCTTAGTTTGATGGGGCTCGACTTTATTACCAGTTTAACCGGAGCCGTGACTGCCATTGCCAACGTTGGGCCAGGTCTGGGAGAGATTATTGGTCCAGCAGGTAATTTTGCACCACTTCCGGATATGGCCAAGTGGGTACTGGCTGTCGGTATGTTGATGGGGAGGCTGGAAGTTATCACTGTTTTAGTAATGTTTACATCGGCGTATTGGCGACGCTGACAATTTCTTACATTATTGATAGTTGAAAAAAATAATACGGCCATTATATTACATGTAACACTTGTTACATGTAATTAGTCTCAGGGCTAGTCAGAAAGGTCGAGAGATTGTTCATGGCACAGCGGAAAAACGCTGCACATTATCAAAGGCAGTTTCGCTCCAGAATGAGAGAGCAGGGACTGGTAAAAAAAGAACTCTGGATTCTGCCAGAGAATGCCAGTCTGCTCCGTGATATTGAGCAGCAACTGCGGCAAACAGATTCCTATCAACCAGCAGGAAATACCAACATGACCCAGTCAAATAGTGTTTGGACGATGCAAAGTCTGTATGAAGCGCTATCCCGTGATTCTCTGAGTAGCAGTGGCAGTGCCGTGTTGAACCTGGTGGATGGCACGGAGCCTTGTCTGGAAATCAGTATGACGGAATTTGGTGATTTACCGATCTATCTAACAGTATCCGGAGAGCAGATTATTGCCGATGCAGTGCTATGGCCACTATCGATGGTAAAAAATCCAGTGACGCTTAATGATGAAGTTTTGAGAACGCACAAATTGTTTCCGCTTTCTACCATTAGCCTGGATCGCTTTCCTGATGGAAATGAGTACTACACCATTTTTGGCGCATTGAGCTCATCGTCCTCTCTGCAGAATATCGTGCAGGAAATAGAAACACTGGCAGCGAATGCCATCAAGGCCACAGAAGCTTATGGAAGTCATTTAACTTATGAATCAGTGGCATAAGTACAAAGACAATTTTTAAAATTTAGAAATGGGTAAGTGGAATGAGTATCTGGAATAAAGTGATGACCGCCCTTAAAGGGGCAACCAATGAGGTAGGTGAAGCCATTGCTGATAGTAATGCATTGCGAATACTGGATCAGGAAATTCGTGAAGCCAGTGATCAACTTCAGCAATCAAAAACTCAGCTGGCCGGCATCATGGCGAAGCAAAAGCTCTCCTCGCAAAAATGTGCAGAGCTGAAGGAGAAAGTCGCAGAGTATGAAAACTATGCGATGAAAGCTCTGGACCAGGGTGATGAGTCATTGGCTACTGAAGTTGCCAGTCGTATCTCTGAATATGAAACCCAGCTCAATTCAGAGCAGGAGATGGAAAAGAGCTTTGCGGATAGTGTTGTCAGTTTAAAGAAAGCCATTGTTGATGCAGAATCTAATCTACGTCGTCTAAAGCAGCAGGTCGATACGGTTAAAGCGACAGAGTCTGTACAAAAGGCTCAGGCTGCCTGTGCTGCTAAGCATAGTGGCGTTAACTCTAAAATGGCTACAGCTACGGATTCACTTGAGCGCATTAAACAACGTCAGGCAGAAAGAGCGGCTCAAATGGAAGCTGCCAGTGAACTTTCAGGCGACACTGGCGAGTCCGATCTGCAGGCAAAGCTTAAGGCTGCAGGTATTGCTCAAGGCGACTCAGATGCCTCCAGCGTATTGGAAAGACTGAAGGCGCGGCAGAAGTAGTAATCAGGATGGCGGTGATGTCAAAGCTGTCCCGATTCCCAGCAGGATGAAGGCAGAACCTGTCACCCATTTACCCCACTGTCGTCGAAGACTATCGTGGGGTAAATGTTTACCTATATTGCCAGAAACAAGTCCAACTACCGCATCAATTGGAAATGCAACGGCAACAAACATTAAGCCAAGCATCATGATATCGACCTGGGCGGAAGGGCTGGCTGGATCAATAAATTGTGGGAAGAAAGCCAGGAAAAACAGAATAACCTTTGGGTTTAGCACATCGGTAATGACACCCTGATAAAAAACCTTTTTCAGAGCTACTTTCGAAATGTACTGATTAATATTTGACTCTCTCCTGGCAAGAAAAGTACGAACACCCAGGTAACAGAGATAAGCTGCTCCTGCATATTTAATACAAGCAAACGCCATTGTTGACGATGCGATAAGAGCAGATAGTCCAAGAGATGCAATAATGGTATGGATTAAAACACCGGTATGTATTCCCAGTGCAGAAATAAATCCTGCCATAGCTCCTTGGGAAAGGCCTCGGGTAGTGATGTAAAGAAGATCTGGGCCGGGGGCCAAGGCAAGAATGAGGGTCGCTATCAAAAAAAGCGCCAGTGATGACTCGGACATAAGATATTCTCTTTTCTATTCATTGCCATCAAGTCGTAGGCCGCCTGTTATGACAGCCTGTCAGGGGTTGAAAGTATAGACCCGATTTCTCTATCAAGCGTTTAAAATGGTAGTTTGTTTTTATGATCTTTGACTGGTTTAAAAGTAAAAAAGAAGACAGTGTTTCTTTACCTTCGCCACTCAATCTGCGATTAGGCAGCGCTGTTGAGTTGGATTTGCTGCCTTTTCAGATGATGCGTGAAAAGCTAGGATTCACCTTGCCAGAAGGGCTTCAGACAATAGAGGCAGCTGGGTTTATAGATCTTGGTGCCGGTTCTGCTCTTAGTCGCTTTTATACGGCAGATGATGGATTTATTCAGATATCTACAAGTGGTGGTTATGAAACACAAAATATTGATGACATAAAATTCTTTGTATTCACTCAAACCCATAACATAGCCAGTCAGAGTGGGGTTAACCTTTGGGTTAGTGAAAATGGACTTATTGGGGATAAGCGTTTTCAGTTGGATGAAGCTCTTTATCAACGAGTATGGGATGAAACCATTCCAGGCAGAATCGAGCCAGTAAGTTTTACAGAAACGGTTCACAGTAGGGATGAGTCAATAGCTCCCTATGATGTCGACCACCTTGCAATGCTCTACCAGCGGCAGATTGATGGTAGTGAGCGATATGAGTATCTTCTGACTTCTCTTGAGTTCAGTGGTGAAGATGAAGCTACAGCTGTCGTTAGTCTGGGCTTTGATCTTGAGCTTTCTTCCATGAATATCACCTGAGGCAATGAATCTATTGTCTGGCAAGGGTATCCTAGTGGCAGATTTATAATGTTCAGGAACTAACAGTATGGTTGCCATTACAGACTACCTGGCCGGAGTCCCTCTTTTTCTTGCCTATTTTGCAGTAGCACTGGTTTTAACGGGTATTTATGTTCTGGTTTATACCCGGTGTACCCCTCATGACGAAATGAAACTGATCAAGGCAAATGTACCGGCAGCATCGATTGCTTTTGCCGGTAGTTTGATTGGCTTTGTGCTGCCATTGGCAAGTGTTATCGAAAACTCCATCGATCTTGTCGACATGGCTCTCTGGGGTGCGGTGGCACTGATTGTGCAGTTGGCCACATTCTTTGGCTTGCAGTTGTTCTTACCAAAAATTTCAGACCGTATTTCTGATAACGAGTTAGCTTCTGGTATTTGGCTTGGTGGTGTCTCTATTGCAGCAGGACTCTTGAATGCTGCCTGTCTGACTTACTAATGCTGGAGCTAAATGAATAATGAAGCGATCAAAGAAGTTACAGCTTGCCATCATGGGGACTGCACCTTTTGTTATTACGGGCTGTGGAGATTCATCTAGAGAAGCCTTGGTATATAAAGATGCTGCCAGCTGCATTAAAGATGGTGTGATTTCGGAGTCTGTATGCCGCTTTGAGTATAATAAAGCCTGGCAGAATCATTTAATGGCAGCGCCCAAATATAACTCTGGATCAGACTGCCAGCAGGATTTTGGTTCATCATGTCAGCAGCTGGCATCAGGTGAATATATTCCCACAATGGAAGGTTTCATGCTGGCTGCAGAACCTGGCTCTGGTAGAAGTTCCTTTACTGTTATTCCTCTTTATCTGGGAAGTGGGGGATTTTTCCGAACCGGAAATTACGACAAGGTTGGCAGTAGTTATAAGCAGGGGAAGGTCATCGTTGATAAAAAAGCAACGGCCAAGCCCTCTCTGAAAAGTACGACAATGAAGCGTGGCGGCTTTGGTAGTCGTTCAGCAGCCAGAGGAAGCTGGGGGGGATAATGTTACGTATTACCTCTGCACCCAGAAAAGACTGGACAAAGCTGGCAGAGTCTCTTGGGTTTCGGTTTCATACGATAGGCGGCGATGCTTATTGGGATGAGTCTGCTTATTACCAGTTCACAATGAAGCAGATTGAAACGGATATTGAAGACCCTACAGCAGAGATTCATCAAATGTGCCTGCATCTGGTGGATAGAGCGGTTAATTCAGAGCAGATGATGGAGCGCCTGCGCATTCCTGAGTATTTCTGGGACTATGTTCGAGAATCTTGGTTGAGACAAGATGCCCATCTGTATGGGCGCATGGACTTCTCCTATGATGGGAAATCTGCTGCCAAGTTTTATGAATATAATGCGGATACCCCTACATCTCTGTATGAGTCTGCTTTTTTTCAGTGGCTCTGGCTAGAGCAGATGATAGATGAAAAGAAACTTCCTCCCGATATCGACCAGTTTAATATCATTCAAGAGATGCTGATCGAAGCCCTGATTCTTTTAAGGAAGCAGAAGATGGGGGGGGAGCTTCTGTATTTTTCATGTAGCAAAGATTCGGAAGAAGATTATGGCACGGTTGAGTACTTTCGTGACTGTGCGGTACAGGCTGGACTAAGTACACGCTTTATTCACACAGAAGATATTGGTGTAAGCTCAGAAGGGCAGTTTACCGATCTGGATGACATGACCATTCCGGGTATGTTCAAACTTTATCCTTGGGAATTTATGTTTGAAGAAGCGTTTGGAACTTACCTACCTGGCAGTGATACGCTTTTTATTGAACCACCGTGGAAGTCTATCCTCTCTAACAAAGGTATATTGCCTTTACTGTGGCAGGAGTTTAAGGGGCACCCCAATCTTCTACCCTGTTATTTTGAAGATGATGTGCCAGGAGAGGACTTAGGAAATCATTATGTTAAAAAGCCATTTTTTTCCAGAGAAGGAGCTAATATCTCTGTGATGGAAAAGGGAGACAGAGTGCTTTCTGTTGATGGCCCGTATGTAGATAGTGGTTATATTTTGCAGAAATACAGTCCGCTACCGGAGTTTGCTGGAAACCATACATTGGTAGGTAGTTGGGTTATTGCTGACCGACCTGCAGGAATAGGAATAAGGGAAGACAATTCGGTGATAACCAAGGACAGTTCTCGGTTTGTCCCTCATATTATTAGAGGATAAAACAATAAGCCCCGATCCGACTGTCGGGCGGGGCTTATCACTTGAGCTGTTCAGAAATGAATGGATGCAGCTACATAAAATTGGCGAGAGTCATTTACTTTTAATTTGACGTGATGATGTTCTTTATAGTGGTGGGAAGTGCTATTGGTCAGGTATTTTAATCCAGCTTCGAGATCAATGTTATCAATCTGATATATCACACCTGCCTGAGCACCGTAAGCAAAAGCCCATTTCTTTTTGAAACTCCCGTCAGCTGTTTCTGTATCAGAAACAGGAATGTTTGAGCCTTTGGCCTTTGTCTCTGCTGCACCGATAGTCAGACCAACAAAGGGTTGAACCTCCCACTCAGGCATAAAAAGATAGTCTGCTGAAACCAGAAGGTTAAGCTGTTTGATGTCGTGAACTTTATAATCAGTCCCATTAGAGTTCCAATGAGCATCCTTAGGCTTGAGGTAGCCCACAGTAAAATAGGCTCTGGCTTCATCTTCCCAGTAGCTACCGAGTCGCAGGCCAAAGAAGCCGGTACTGTCGCTTTTATCTTCTCCCGCTACGCTATCAACCTTTACCTTGGTTTTAGAATAGCCACCTTCCAAGCCTACGAAAACATCACTGGTCGACCAATCATCCTCCCAACCAGTTGCCATAGCTACAGAAGAAACAGCGGAGATAGTAAGGGCTGTAAAGAGTGAAGTTATCTTTTTCATGGGGATTCCCAACGTATTCCATATCCAAGTGTGTACAAAGAACAACCGGTTGCTTTTTCTATGCTCTATAGACAAAGCTCAAAAATAAGAAGCGTAGTTAACAATAGACTGAATTTTGAGTAGCTGAGATAAAAAACTCGTGATTACGCTCAGAAACCTATTGAGAACAGCGTTTCATTTTCGATTAAGGAATTTATATAGATCACAATTTTGGTTTATGCCATGTACATTTATTGCACTAAAGTACATTAAATGTATTGTTATCCTGTCTTGTATTCGTGAACTATCGTCGAATTTTTTAGGGCTAATTTCTTTTTATATTAAAAAATTAATATTTATATTTAGTGTCAAATAATAGTCTTCATTTTTCGTGAACAGTGTATTATTCGATTATATTTAATTACACAATATGACTTTTATCATTGAAATTTGTGATCGCTAAAGTGCTTTTTTGTTTTTTGGTGTTAGTGTTGATTGCTCTCTTTTATTTTTTAGGTAGACAAAAAAGCCGCTGAGAGAGCGGCTTTTTATTAATACAGGAAGCAGTTATAAATAGGTAGAATATCTTATTTAATATGCTTGTCAGCTTCTTTGAAGAAGAGTGCCATGTCGTTCCAGGGCGTGGTCTTTTTCAGAATTCGTCTGCAGTTCAGGATTGTTTCAAAATAGGGGGTTTGTTTTTTCAACTCAACCCAGCCATTGATGCCGCTGTTTTTCATGATACAACTCGAATAAACTGAGTAAACCCAGTTGGGGATGACTACGAATTCAGTATATGGCGAGTTGTTTTTAATAAAAAATCAATAAAACTTTGATGCCCTATCAAGTATGCTTATGCCCCCTGATTTAAAGTCTGATGATATTCTATCCCCGCTTCAGGTACAGGAGTATCATAAAAGCTCTTGGTTATGATATTTGCAAAGCTGCTATTGGGGCTTTTCTCATACTTTTTTCTGCTCATGGCTGTTTTGACGGAATAGGCTGTACATCAAATGCATATTACGCTTCGCCAGTTGGAAATATTCCGTGCAGTTGCTCAATATGGGCGAGTGACGGGAGCTGCTGAAAGTTTACATATTTCACAGCCGGCGGCCAGTATGGCGTTATCTGAACTGGAAAAACATTTGGGCCCACTTTTTGATCGAAATCAAGGGGCGGGTCTCAAGATGAATGATTCTGGGCGTGCACTGCTTCCTAAAGCTTGTGAACTTATTGAACGTGCGAAAGAGCTGGAGATACAATTCGCTGTCGATGGTTCGTATGAGTCAGGCTCTTTGATTTTGAATGCCAGTTCTACGATTGGTAATAATCTTCTGCCGAAAATATTGTTCCAGTTCCGGGAAACAAACCCTGGTATAAGAATTGATCTTGAGATTGATAATACCCGAGCCATCGAGCAACATCTTCTTGATTTTAAAATTGATCTGGCTGTTGTCGAGGGTACCTGCCTGCACCCTGATATTGACGTCACAACCTGGCTGGAAGATGAGCTGGTGGTGATTTGTAGTCCTGATCATCCCCTGGCGAATCAGAAAAATATTCCACTTAACTCTCTGTCTGATGAACACTGGGTGTTGAGAGAACCAGGTTCCGGTACCCGTGAACTTTTCGATGAAATGATAGCTACCCAGCTGGACTCCCCTAAAGTCTCCATGGTGCTAAACCGTTCGGAAGCCGTTAAACAAGCGGTAAGTGATGGCGTTGGAATTGCCTGTATATCCAGTCTTGCGGCTAAATCAACGTTAGATACCGGGCATATGGCGACAATAGGGGTTACAGGGCTTAATTTAAAACGCCACTTTTACTTGCTAACACACAAGAAAAAGTACAAAAGTGCAGTTTTTAATCAGTTATGCCGGTTTATTATTGACTGGAAGCCATTTAAGAAAGATTAATTTTTAAACCGCATTCATTAAACCATCTATACGACTCAATATGTCTACGAAATTTTGAAGCCGTTCTCCCAGCCCTTGTGTAGCGGGTATTGACTGGGTGTTCTATCAACTGTGGCGCTTTATGACTCAGTGAAATATTAGCTCGGCAGTATGGTTTCAGTTGAATATAGGTACTATTACCCATATACTGCGCCCGCTGGGAAGTCAGAAATTAATGAATAAATAACAGATTCTGACACGTTCCAACAAAACATTACGCAGTGAGCATGCAAAAATCTTTTGCTCCCTCCTTTCTCTTAGAAAATAAAGGAGGGAAAGATAGTTGAGTTGTAGTTAGCGAAGTATGTCAGAAGCAAAAGTCTGGAAGCAGCGAATGACAATGCGAAGTGATGACTGGTCTGGATTTGCCAATCGCAGGTCTGGTCGTGTAGATCACCGTAAATACATGTGGCTTCAACAGCCACCAGTACATCGTGTTATTGTTGCTCAGTTGGCTGTCTCTGCAGTGCTGACTCTGGCACTGTCTCCCCTGGGGTTCACTTTTGCGCTGTCATCCCTGTTGGGTGGGCTTTGTTGCTCGCTGCCCAATGCGTACTTTATATGGAGAGCGTTCCGTTATCGTGGGGCGCGTTCAGCAAAATTGATTGTCAGCTCATTCTATCGTGGGGAAGCAGGCAAGCTGGTATTAACGACAGCCGGTTTTATTCTGGTTTTTACCTTGGTTAAACCGTTGGAGCCATTGGCGCTGTTTGGGGCCTTTATTGCAGTTCAGGCGGTAAATTGGTTTGCACCGTTGCTGGTGGGTCGTCGGAAGAAGGGCAAGCCAGCATAGGGTTTATAAAAACGGTCCGTTCATGACTGTTTTTGGCTGAAAAGTGTTTAAGTGGAAAAGCTGCTTCGTGTTTACAGTTTGATTTTAGATCAAAAGTTGAAAACTCAGGCAGCTTTGATATTGAAAATGTAATGGATGGTTTACAGGATTAGCCATGGCAAATACTGCTACTGAATACATACAGCACCACTTGCAGAATTTGACGTATGGTCAGCTGCCTGCTGGTTTTGAGCGTGTTGATGCTTATGGGCATCCACAGGGTGTTCTGACTGAGCCAACCTGGACTTTTGCTCTGACACCTGCTGAAGCTAAAGAAATGGGCTTCTGGGCAATCCATGTAGACAGCATGCTCTGGTCTGTATTTCTTGGATTTGTATTCGTTCTTTTGTTTCGCTTTGTTGCCAAGAATGCAACTTCAGGTGTACCGGGTAAGCTGCAAAATGCAGTTGAGTCGATCGTAGAATTTGTCGACACCAGTGTCCGTGAATCTTTTCACGGTAAAAACCCGATGATTGCCCCTTTGGCCCTGACAATTTTTGTCTGGATTTTCTTCATGAACCTCATGGATCTTATTCCAGTGGACTGGATTCCCGGCTTGGCAACGCTGGCAGGTATTCCATACATGAAGATCGTGCCATCAACTGATCCAAACATCACCATGTCGATGTCGATCAGTGTCTTCTTTTTAATGCTTTTCTTCTGGATTAAGGTCAAGGGAGTGTCTGGTCTGTTTTCCGACTTGGCCCTGCACCCATTCTCCAGTAAGAATCCGGTAGCCAAGGTTATTCTGATACCCGTAAACCTGCTGCTGGAAACGGTATCCCTGTTAGCCAAGCCAGTTTCTCTGGGGCTTCGACTTTTCGGCAATATGTATGCCGGTGAACTGATATTTATCCTGATTGCCATGATTGGTTGGGCTCAGCTGCCACTGCATTTTGGCTGGGCTGTTCTCCACATTCTGGTTATTACCCTTCAGGCATACATCTTCATGACACTGACCATTGTTTATCTGAGCAGTGTCCATGAAGAACACTGAGTGAATGAAAGGTGACAGGATGGCATTTTCTGCTTTCATGCAGGTGTGCTGTCCTCTGGATAAATTAACTTTAACTAACCACTAAATCTCACAACACACGACCTGTAAAGTCGGGAGGAAATATGGAACTGGTAGTTGGTCTGACAGTAATCAGTGTTGCAATCATGCTGGGTGTAGCTGCACTGGCAACTGGTATTGGCTTTGCCCTGCTGGGTGGTAAATTTCTGGAAGGGGTTGCCCGTCAGCCAGAAACTGCGCCTATGCTGCAAACCAAAATGTTCATCGTTGCAGGTCTGCTTGACGCGATCCCAATGATTGCCGTAGGTATTGCTCTGTTCTTCACCTTTGCTAACCCATTTGTTGGACTGCTCTAAGCAAAGACGTTAATGCCCGACCAAGTGCCAAGTAGGTGCCGAGTGCTTTGATGAGAAGCTGAAAGCTACGGGCTAACGTTTTAAAAGCATTAGCCCGTAGTCGTGAAGGTACTTAAGGCCAGGCTCTGAGAAGAGCCAACGACATTAACTGAAAGAGGTGTTGGCGTGAATTTAAATGCAACTCTGATCGGCCAATCCATCGCTTTTATGTTCTTTGTGTGGTTCTGCATGAAATATGTGTGGCCACCTCTGACCAAAGCGCTGAGTGATCGACAGCAAAAAATAGCCGATGGTCTGGCTGCTGCAGATAAAGCAGAAAAAGATCTGGCTCAGGCCAATGACAACGTTGCTGAACTTCTGAAAGAAGCAAGAGTAGAAGCTCAGGGTATCATTGAGCTGGCTAACAAGCGCGCAAACCAGATTGTTGATGAAGCCAAAGAACATGCCCGAGCTGAAGGTGATCGCCTGAAGGCCGCTGCAGCTGCTGAAATTGAGCAGGATGCTAACCGGGCTCGTGAAGCATTGCGTACGCAGGTGGCAAGCCTTGCTATTGCAGGTGCCGAGCGTATTTTGGGTGAGCGCCTGGATGAAGCAGCCAATAGTAAGCTGGTCGATGATCTGGCGGCTGAACTTTAAGAGGGCTGGAGACCATGGAATTAACCACATGTGCCCGTCCTTACGCCAAAGCGGCATTTGAATATGCCCGTGATGCATCACGTTTGAGCGAATGGTCTGACATGCTGTCTCTCTGTGCCAGCGTGACAGCGTACCAGAAAGTGGTTGATCTGCTGGGAAATCCGCAACTGAGCGGGGTTCAACAGGCAGATGCCATTATAGGACTTTGTCAGGGTGACCTGGATAAGCCGTTTGAAAACTACCTTCGGGTGTTGTCAGAACATCGTCGTCTGCAACTTCTGCCTGAAATTGCTGTTCTTTATGCCCAGCTGAGAGCGGAAGAAGAACGCTCACAGCAAGTGCAGGTGACTTCAGCATATCCATTGAGTCAGGATCAGCAGGACAAACTGGCAGCAAAAATGGCGGCTAGACTGGGACGTTCTGTGCATCTGGTAACAGAAATTGACAGTAGCATTTTAGGTGGCGTTATCGTCAAAGCGGGGGATCTGGTCATAGATGGCAGTCTCCGTGCCCGGCTGAGCAAGCTGGCCGATGCGATGATTTCCTGAGTAATCAACTTAATCATGGAGCCGCGGCGCTCATGAGCCCAAAGGTGCAGTTTTTCACTCAGGCTTCTGGCTCAGGTGCCAACAGCAATAGTGCCCAAGGCGGAATAAGCACCCGCATCGGGTTGAGAATCAATAAAACTGTACGTTTGCGGTAAAGTGGGGCAGGTAAGCTATGCAGCAACTGAATCCTTCCGAGATCAGTGACATCATCAAGAGTAGAATCGAACAGCTTGATGTGTCCAGTGAAGCCCAGAATGAGGGCACGATTGTCAGCGTAACTGACGGTATTGTACGTATTCATGGTCTGGCAGATGCCATGTACGGGGAGATGATCAAGTTCCCGGGCAATGTTTACGGCATGGCACTGAACCTTGAGCGTGACTCTGTCGGTGCTGTTGTACTCGGTGACTACGGTGACCTGGCTGAAGGCCAGACCGTCCAGTGCACCGGTCGAATTCTTGAAGTTCCAGTGGGTAATGAACTGCTGGGACGCGTTGTCGATGCCCTGGGTAACCCAATTGATGGCAAAGGCAGCCTTGAAACCAAACAGACTTCTCCTCTGGAAAAAGTAGCGCCTGGCGTTATTGCCCGTCAATCAGTTGATGAGCCTGTTCAGACTGGTTACAAAGCTGTTGACTCAATGGTGCCAATTGGACGTGGTCAGCGTGAGCTGGTCATTGGTGACCGTCAGACTGGTAAGACTGCTTTGGCTATTGATGCCATCATCAACCAGAAAGGCACTGGCGTTAAGTGTGTTTACGTTGCCGTTGGTCAGAAACAGTCAACCATCGCTAACGTGGTTCGTAAGCTGGAAGAACACGGTGCCATGGATCACACCATTGTTGTGGCCGCCGGTGCTGCTGATCCTGCGGCAATGCAGTTTCTCGCACCTTTTGCTGGTTGCTCCATGGGTGAGTACTTCCGTGACCGCGGTGAAGATGCCCTGATCGTATACGATGATCTGACTAAACAGGCTTGGGCTTATCGCCAAATCTCCCTGCTTCTCCGTCGTCCACCGGGCCGTGAAGCTTATCCTGGTGACGTTTTCTACCTGCACTCCCGTCTGCTGGAGCGCGCAGCACGAGTTAACGCGGACTACGTTGAGAAGTTCACCAACGGTGAAGTGAAAGGCAAGACCGGCTCTCTGACCGCACTGCCAATCATTGAAACCCAGGCGGGTGACGTATCGGCATTCGTACCGACCAACGTAATTTCCATTACCGACGGTCAGATCTTCTTGGAAACTGACCTGTTCAACGCCGGTATCCGTCCTGCGATGAACGCTGGTGTATCTGTATCCCGTGTAGGTGGTGCTGCTCAAACCAAGATCATCAAGAAGCTCGGCGGTGGTATCCGTCTGGCGCTTGCTCAGTATCGTGAACTGCAGGCGTTTGCCCAGTTTGCTTCTGACCTGGATGAAGCAACCCGTAAGCAGCTGGAACACGGTCAGCGTGTTACTGAGCTGATGAAGCAGAAGCAGTATGCCCCCATGTCAGTAGCAGAAATGGGTCTGGTTATCTTTGCTGCTGAGAAAGGTTTCCTTGCGGATGTTGCCCTGAACAAGATTGGTGACTTTGAAGCCGCTTTGATCAGCTACGCCAACTCTGAGCACAGTGCCTTGATGGCAACGGTCAATGAGTCTGGTGACTACAACGGCGAGATTGAAGCAGGCCTTAAGGAAGTCATTGAGAAGTTCAAGGCCACCCAGACCTGGTAAGACATATTGTCGGCTTCCCCTATTCGGGAATACCGGCCTACAAATGAAAACAACTTGTAGGTCGGTTCACCTCTGGTGAGCCGACGATCGGCCGGCCAACCGCTGGAGGTGAATGACAGAACATGGCAGGCGCAAAAGAGATACGGACGCAAATTTCGTCCATTAAAAGTACACAGAAAATCACCAGCGCCATGGAAATGGTGGCTGCGAGTAAGATGCGTAAAGCTCAGGAGCGGATGGAAACCAGCCGCCCTTACGCTGAGCGTATCCGCCAGGTGGTAGGACATATCGCCAACGCTAATGCTGAATATGAGCACAGCTTCATGATTGAGCGTGAAGTCAAACGTGTTGGCTTCATTATTGTTTCTACGGATCGTGGTCTCTGTGGTGGCTTGAACATTAACCTGTTCAAGAAGACTGTAGAGAGCATGAAGGCGTGGAGTGATCAGGATGTTGGAATTGAGCTCTGCCTGATTGGCAGTAAGGCTGTTTCCTTTTTCCGCAGTATGGGCGCTGAAAATGCCGTAGCGGCCCTGACTCATATTGGGGACTCACCCAATATTGCAGACCTGATAGGTGGCGTCAAAGTGATGCTGGACAGCTATGAGGAAGGCCGAATCGACCGTTTGTACGTGGTGAACAACCAGTTTGTGAACACCATGACTCAGAAGCCGGAAGTGCAGCAGTTGTTGCCACTGGTACCTGATGATGATGCGTCTCTGAAGAGACCATGGGATTACCTGTATGAGCCCGATGCCAAGCAGCTGCTGGATGGCCTGCTGGTCCGTTATATCGAGTCTCAGGTTTTCCAGGCGGTGGTTGAAAATAATGCCTGTGAGCAAGCGGCTCGAATGGTAGCCATGAAGAGTGCTACCGATAATGCCGGAAACCTGATTGATGACCTGCAGTTGGTGTACAACAAAGCTCGTCAGGCAGCGATCACACAGGAACTGTCTGAAATTGTCAGCGGCGCAGCGGCGGTATAAAAGATTAAAGGGTGAGGAAAGACTATGAGTAGCGGTCGTATCGTACAAATTATCGGCGCCGTCATCGACGTCGAATTTCCCAGGGACAGCGTTCCAAAAGTTTATGACGCATTAAACGTCGATGGTAAAGAACTGGTGTTGGAAGTTCAGCAGCAGCTGGGTGATGGCGTTGTTCGTTCTATTGCCATGGGTTCTACCGAAGGTGTTGCACGTGGTTTGAACGTTGCCAATACCGGTGCACCGATTCAGGTACCGGTAGGCACCAAAACCCTGGGGCGTATCATGGACGTTCTGGGTAACCCGATTGATGAAAAAGGTCCGATTGGTGAAGAAGAGCGCGCCTCTATTCACCGTAAGGCACCAAGCTATGCGGATCAGGCATCCAGTAATGAACTGCTGGAAACCGGTATCAAGGTTATTGACCTGGTTTGCCCATTTGCCAAAGGTGGTAAGGTTGGACTGTTCGGTGGTGCCGGTGTTGGTAAAACTGTAAACATGATGGAGCTGATCCGTAACATCGCGATTGAGCACTCTGGTTACTCGGTATTTGCTGGTGTTGGTGAGCGTACCCGTGAAGGTAACGACTTCTATCACGAGATGACTGACTCCAACGTAATCGATAAGGTATCACTGGTTTACGGTCAGATGAACGAGCCACCTGGAAACCGTCTGCGTGTAGCCCTGACTGGTTTGACCATGGCTGAGAAGTTCCGTGATGAAGGCCGAGACGTACTGCTGTTTATCGATAACATCTATCGTTACACCCTAGCGGGTACTGAAGTATCGGCTCTGTTGGGTCGTATGCCTTCTGCGGTAGGGTATCAGCCAACGCTGGCAGAAGAGATGGGTGTACTGCAAGAACGTATTACTTCTACCAAGACTGGTTCTATCACCTCTATTCAGGCGGTATACGTGCCAGCGGATGACTTGACTGACCCATCCCCTGCGACCACGTTCTCTCACTTGGATGCGACCGTTGTACTGAGTCGTGATATTGCTTCCAAGGGTATCTACCCGGCGATTGACCCATTGGACTCCACATCCCGTCAGCTTGATCCTTTGGTGATTGGTCAGGAGCATTATGATGTGGCCCGTGGCGTTCAGACAGTACTGCAGCGCTATAAAGAACTGAAGGACATCATCGCCATTCTGGGTATGGACGAACTGTCTGAAGAAGACAAGCAGACCGTATCCCGTGCCCGTAAGATTGAGCGATTCCTGTCTCAGCCATTCTTCGTAGCGGAAGTCTTCACTGGCTCTCCAGGTAAGTACGTTCCTTTGAAAGACACCATTCGTGCATTCAAGGGAATTCTGGAAGGTGAGTTTGATGCGCTGCCAGAACAGGCTTTCTATATGGTCGGTTCCATTGACGAAGCGGTTGAAAAAGCCAAGTCTATGTAAAAACTCAGGCACCGGAAATTGTTATTGTATTTCCGGTGTCCGGATCGAGGGGCATCGAAAATTGCTCCTGCATTTTCGATATACCGTCCATCCATGGACATAAGGTGACTCAATATGGCTTTAACCGTAGATTGTGACATCGTTAGTGCCGAGCAGGAAATCTTCAAAGGTCAGGTAGAAATGTTGATTGCTACCGGCTCTCTGGGAGACCTGGGTATTACTCCCGGGCATACACCACTGTTGACTGAACTGAGACCCGGTCCGATCCGTCTGGTTACAGAAGATGGTGGGGAAGAGGTCTTCTACGTTTCCGGTGGTTTCCTGGAAGTGCAGCCAAACCAGATCAAGATTCTGGCGGATACAGCACTGCGCGCAGATGATATGAATGAAGCAGCGGCTGAAGAAGCCAAGCGTCAGGCAGAAAAAGCCCTGGAAAACCAGAGTGGCGAATTCGACTACTCAAGAGCGGCAACCCAGCTGGCCGAAGCTGCTGCCCAGCTCAGAACACTTCAGGCTATTCGCAAGAAACTGGGCAAATAAGTTCAGTTCTCATGCTGTCAGAGAACCCTGCTTTTGCAGGGTTTTTTTGTGCTCAAAAAATCTACAATGGAGAAAAACTAAAAGCATTACTGTACTTTTGATATTGATGATAAATAGTAGATAGTCGATTTGAATTTTATTGGAGCTACTTGAGTCAGCAAAACAATGAGCCAGCTAGCAATAAAAATAGGTTGCTATACCGATCAGCCATCACCCAGCTCCGGTCTTCAGTCCATGACTATGGATCTGAAAACAGGTGCTTTTTCCAACCTGACCACTGACTTGAAAATAACAAACCCATCCTTTGCACTTTTTATGGACAAAGGAGTTTATTGCATTTCAGAAGCGAGTAGTGACCAAGATCCAAAGCTGGTTTTTATAGTAAGTGACATTTGTGAAAAGAGTATAGGGCTATCTGAAATACCGATATTCGGAGGTCACCCCTGCCATGTGGCAATGAGTGATGATGGAGGAATGGTTGCTACTTCGCAGTATACAGGTGGAAGTGTTGATATCTTTGAGCTGTATAGGGACGGCTCAATCAAAAAGCAGCTTAAAACAATTCAGCTCTCTGGCAATAGTGTTCATCCTGTTCGACAGGTTACTGCCCATGCGCATCAGGCAACATTTCTCAGATTGTCATGTGAGTTGGTGGTCGTAGATCTTGGCAGTGATAAAGTTCTGTTTTTTAATTACAACAAAGAGCATTGCTTTTCGGACGACCCATTACATGAATTGAATCTACCTGAAGGCAGTGGACCAAGGCATCTGGTATTTAACCAGAGCGAAACAGTGGCTTATATTGTCTGTGAGCTGTCAGCAAAAATCATTGTTATAGAAAAAGAGTCAGGAGTCTGGAGCATTACTCAGGAAGTTTTTGTACTACCAAATGAGAATGGAGAATTGCCCGCAGCCATAAAGTTATCTCCAGACCAGCGATTTCTATACGTATCCTACCGTACTCAAGCCCAAATCGGCTGCTTTAAAGTTGATGAAAGCTCCAACAGTATTCAGTTCCTGTTCTCAGTTTCATCAGAAGGGGATTTTCCCAGAGACTTTTCGATTACCGCCTGTGGTAAATGGTTGATAGCAGCCAATCAATATACAAATAACATTGTGAGCTTTAGTAGGGATCCTGAAACGGGAAGCCTCATTTATACTGGCTATCAATGTCGTGTTGGGGCGCCAACGTGCATTGGTCTTAGAGAGTAATTTTCGCTATAGTGCGCGCCTTCCACTATTTCGCAACATTCTGGATCTCGAAGTTCTATGCCGTTAAATCAACCCTTATTGCCATCTATGCAATACGATGCCGTTATTATCGGGGCTGGGGCTTCCGGGTTGATGTGTGCACTGACTGCAGGCGATCGTGGTCGCAAGGTGCTGGTGATCGATCATGCTAACAAGATTGGCAAGAAAATTCTGATTTCTGGTGGTGGTCGCTGCAACTACACCAATATGTATGCGGAGCCGGCCAATTATCTCTCTAAGAATCCCCACTTCTGCAAATCGGCTCTATCCCGTTACACTCAGTGGGACTTTCAGGCACTGGTGGATAAGCACAATATTCCCTGGCATGAGAAAACACTGGGTCAGTTATTTTGCAACCAGCAGTCCAGTGACATTGTGGAGATGCTGGTGGAGGAATGCAGAAACTCTGGAGTAGCTGTTCGTTTAAAAGCATCTCTTAGCCACGTGAAATGGTCAGAGATATCTGAATCGTTCTTGCTGGAAACAACATTGGGCAAGATTCACTGCAAATCACTGGTCGTAGCAACCGGTGGATTATCTTTCCCGACCATGGGTGCTTCAGGTCTTGGTTATGAGCTGGCTGAACAGTTTGGACATCACCTGATAGAAAGACAGCCCGGTTTGGTGCCATTCACAATGGACAAACAGTGGCTAGCACACTTTATTGAATTATCCGGTGTGAGTGCTGACGTTATCGTCAGCTGTAATGGCCAAAGTTTTCGTGAAAGCGTACTCTTTACCCACAGGGGGTTAAGTGGTCCAGCCATACTGCAGATCTCTTCATACTGGCGGGCTGGGAATAAGGTCTCTATGAACTGGCTGCCAGGAATATCTATCGAAGAGTGGCTGAATGAACTCAGGGAGTCGAAGCCGAAAGCTGAATTTCGCTCGGTATTATCCGACAAACTAACCCGCCGCCTTGCAACAGCACTGTGTACCTTTGGTGAACTGAAAAAGTTAACACGGAGCGGTAGTAAACCAATCAACCAGTTTTCACCACCCGAGCTGAAACGCCTGGCAGAAAGTCTGGAGTCCTGGATATTTATGCCGGCAGGCACTGAAGGCTATAAAAAAGCCGAAGTTACACTGGGCGGCGTTGCTACTGACAATATTTCATCCAAAACCTTTGAGAGTCAGAACCAGTCAGGACTCTACTTTATTGGTGAAGTGCTGGACGTTACAGGCCACCTTGGTGGGTTCAACTTCCAATGGGCATGGGCTTCCGGTTATTGTTCAGGGCTTTATATCTAGCACATTTACAGCAAGAACCTGAGTATCAATTTAGTCATATCTCTTTTTGAGATATGACTGGTCTTCCAGAAGCGGGTGTTTAGTTCTTTGGTCTATTCTGTTTTTTGTATTTTTTTATGCATTAAGAAGAGATCATATTAATGATGGACGAAATTGCTAGGCCAACAGGGAGTGAGACTGCTAGGTATGTTAAAAATGAACAATTAGCACATGAAAAATTAAAGGCTTATGGGAGATCAGTTGTTCTCTCACCTGTAGAATTTGAAATTTTTCGATTATGTAAAATAAACGTTAAGGAGAATATACCATTCCGCTTAAGAGATGAGTGGTATTCTGGTAACTGGATGAAAAAATGTGAAATTACCGTTCATCCAAATATAATAAGAAGGATCTTTTCACAACATAACCATAGCGTTATTTTCAGAATGCCTCGTGGTGAAGAGATACTTTTATTATGTTGTGGGAATAAACCTGTAGATTTTAGCCTGGATAGCACGGAAAGACATATACACCCAAGAGCATATACGGTAGACCGAAATCCTGGGATGAATCCATGTGCTGTTATGGATTGGCTGAAAGCCGATTCTAGGAGTTTTTTGGATAGACGATTTAGCGTTATTGTTGATGAAGGTTCGTTATATCACATGTGTAAAACCAGTAGGTATAGGCATGCAAAATTAGTTAATTATTTTAAAGCGGCGAGTGAAAAAATAAGAAAGGATGGACTGTTACTAATAACGGGATGTAGTAGAGGCGATTATCAGTACCTTAATTTTCACCCACAATTTGAAAAGTTGGCATTTGTTCAGAGTAGGGAAATACCAGACCGGAAAACTGCTGAATCAATAAAACAATATATATCACTGCCATCACCAGGCTTAGTTGATAATCTTGAGTATCAGGTTTACCAGGGAGTCGCAGTTTTAAAAAAAACTTGACCCAGCAAAGGCCATTTTCAATCTAGGAAAATTTCTATAAAAATTAGATCAGATCGAATCCAAATATCATTTATCAGAAAGATCTTTGGAAATGGCCAAACGATTGTCTGGCCATATTCAGATAGGAAGTGGAGGTATTAAGCACCAACAACTTCAGCAGTCACACGACGGTTCTGCTGACGGCCTTCAACAGTATCGTTACTGGCCACAGGCTCGCTCTCACCCATACCCGCTGCATCTATGCGCTCAGCGTCAATGCCGTGCTTTTCGATCAGCTGTTGACGAATGATATCAGCACGGCGAACAGACAATTGTTCATTGTAAGCCGCTTGTCCACGTGCATCGGTATGGCCTTCAATACGGATGCGAGCTTCTGGATAGCGCTGAAGGAACTCACCCATCTTGGCGATCTGGTCAACGCCTTCCTGATTGATGGCTTCGGAGTCGAATTCAAAGTTTACCAGCAGATCAATGGCCTTCATTGGCTCACAGCCAGTCTGATCAACGGTAATGCCCGCTGCTGTATTTGGACACAGGTCGTCCTTGTCTAGAACGCCGTCCATATCAGCATCAAGAACCGGTGCAGGCTCAACCTTTGCAACTACTTCTTCCTGAACAGGCTCAATCACTGCAACGGGCTCTGCCGCTTTGGCCACGCTGCCAAAGGTCCAGGTCAGGGCAACGTTCGCCATGGCTTCTGTCTGAGCGTAATCCAGAGTACGAACGGCACGCACATCACCACGAATGGCCAGGTTTGGAGTAAATGCTTTTCTCAAACCAAAACCGGCATTCATACGGGTATCGTCGTGTTCTCCATCAACTTTGAGATCAGTTTCCAGCTCGGAAATACCGGCAACAACGTAAGGGGTCAGAGAACCATCCCATGGAGTCAGATCGTAGAATGCGTCCAGGCGAAACTCTTTCAGGTCAGCGTCTCCGCCAGTCTTCTGGTCTGTGGAGTACTGAGAGTAGATACCTTCTACACTGAAACGATCATTCAGACGGTAGCCAATACCGATTTCCGGAGCCAGTTTGTTGTCCAGATCACGGACGCTGTCCAGATCGTGGTAAGCACCACCAATAGTGAATGTCAGCCCTTTATCCACGACCTGTGATGCCATTTCATCGGCAATAACAGAACTGCTGATGGTTGCACCAATTGCGATGGCAATCAGTGAGCGTGCGAAACCTTGCACTTTCATGATGTCTTCTCTGCGTGTGTTTTGTGTTGTGTTTGTGCCTTTAGAGCATATGCGCCAAAGGGCGGAGGAGATTACGTGATTTTTACGCCAGAATGAATACTGTGTATTTATGTATTTGTACTTATGTTCTGGTTTTTCGCCGAGAAATGCTACCTGTGCACTTGATTGAGTGTCAAGGTTGTGTATGTCCGCGGTATAAGTTTCTCAAAGTGGAGATGAAATCAGTATCACTTCGGACAATGATTATTTAAGAAGACAGCCATCGAATCATCCATCGCCTTACTCCATGGTGTTTTAAGCAATGGTGCCTGTATCCCTGTGATCACTGATCGGTATCTGTTACTACGATAACTCATGATGTCTTGATGTTTATGGTGCTCCCACGCCATAAATAGTTCGTTGATGGCTTCAGTGTCCAGAGGGGGATAATCCGTCTGATTGATCAGCTCTCTCACATAGTCCCCCTGAAACCAGATCTTATCTTCATCGGTTTTTAAGGTACTTTCCCGTTCTTGCCATTTGGCGCTGTGTTTTGACATATCCGGGGCAGACGGAAGGTTTATGCGCTGGAGAATAATATCTCTTGCCCACCAGGCCTGAGCATCAAACAGAGTGAAGGTGTAAAACTGGTCCTGCATACCCAGATACATAACGCGGGGATTGTTTTCCAATGCAATGCCCTGATAAAGCCCCGGAGTCCATAGTCGATTAGTGGTCACAAGACGAATATCATCCTGCATGAACGGGAAGTGGTGAAGGTAGCCCGTGCATAGAATAATTGCATCAACGTCTTTACAGGTTCCATCCTTAAAATGCGCGGTATTTCCGGAAATGTTTGTAAGTAGTTGTTTGGTTTCCCAGTTCTCAGGCCAATCAAAGTTCATTGGATTTGTGCGATAGCTGGCGGTGATGGATTTTGCTCCGAACTTCAAGCACTGAGAACCAATATCTTCCGCTGAATAACTACTGCCAATAATGAGAACGGCTTGATCGTTAAACTCCCGGGCATCGCGAAAATCGTGAGCATGTAAAACTCTTCCCGGGAACGTCTCGATACCCTCAAACTCAGGGACATTGGGTGTTGAGAAGTGACCGGTAGCCACAATGATGAAATCGAATAGTTCACGTTTCTGACAGTCATTCACCAGGTCATGAACAATGACAGAAAAGACTTTTTGCTCTTGGTGATATTCGATCCAGCAAGCTGTATGACGAAACTGAATCCAGTTACGAAGCCCAGATTTTTTAGCCCGCCCGAAGATATAGTCAGCCAATACTTCTCTGGGTGGGTAACTGGGAATTGGGCTGCCAAAGTGCTCTTCAAAAGAATAGTCGGCAAACTCCAGGCACTCTTTGGGTCCATTGGACCAGAGGTGGCGATACATTGAGCTGTGAACAGGCTCACCATATTCATCAAGCCCGGTACGCCAGGTAAAGTTCCAAAGGCCACCCCACGTCTTCTGCTTCTCAAAACAGACAATCTCAGGAATATCGGCTCCTTTGTCTTTTGCCGATTTAAAGGCGTGTAATACCGAAATGCCTGATGGACCAGCACCAATTACGGCTACTCGAGTCATGGCTAGTTTCTCCTGATTGCCATCTAAGTCTAGATGGAAAAACAGTTTCCTCTGAGTCCGAATTACTGGTGGCGTAACGACCTAAAATCTGCGGTAATTTTCCCTATATAAAGGCGGATTGGGCTGCTGTAGTTTGAGTAATATGATTCCAATTTTACCCCAGAGATAACAACAGAAATGGCAGGCTACACCGGAATAAAATTGATTGCTGTCGATATGGATGGCACGTTTCTGACTGATAACAAAACGTATAACCGTGAGCGCTTTCTTGAACAGTTCAAGGCCCTGAAGGCTCGGGGGATTCGATTCGTTGTGGCCAGTGGTAACCAGTATTACAAGTTACGATCCTATTTTGAGGATATCGATGCTGGCGATATTGCTTACGTTGCAGAAAATGGCGGCTATGTTCACGATGGTCAGCAGGAGTTGTTTGTCGCGGATATTGCGACCGAAACTCTGGCTCGTGTCTACCCGTTTCTGGAAAGCCTGAAAGCCGTAACTGCTATTATCTGTGGCCGGAACAGCGCCTATGTCTTGAACACTGCTGATCCTGCGGAGGTAGCCAATGCTCGCAATCACTACCAGCGTCTTGAACTGATTCAAAGCTATCAGGATATAAACGACACAGTACTCAAAATCGCCATCAAAATGTCTCCAGCCATACACGATACCGTGTTGGAAGCGGCAAGAGAGAAGCTGGGTGACGTGCTGGTGTCGGTTACCAGTGGCCATGAGTGGATTGATCTGATCATCCCCGGTGTCCATAAGGCCCATGGAATTCATCTGTTGCAGAAACAGTGGGATATTACCGATGATGAAGTGGCGGCCTTTGGTGACAGCGGCAATGATATGGAGATGCTGCAAAAAGCAGGCTTCAGCTTTGCCATGAACAATGCCAGCGACAGCATCCGGCAGGTGGCCCGTTATTCCGCGCCCACAAATAATGATGAAGGGGTTCTGGAAACCATCGACCATATTTTGAGCGGTGCTCTGGACAAGCTGAGCTCCAATAGCCTGTTTGATGGAGTGGCCTGATGAACGACAAGCACATAGGTGAACTGGTTTTAAGTCAGGAACAGATTGCAGTCGGTGCTGAAAACGTCGCAGCCCAGCTGAATGATCAGTTTGCTGGTGATGAGGTTGTGATTATCAGTGTCGTCCCCGGCGGTATACTATTTACCGCCGATCTGGTCAGAAGGCTGACTCTTGACCTGTGTATGGATTATATCTCCTGTCCGCATACTCCGGGCGATAGAAACAATACCTCTGAAATTGTTTACCACCATAACATCAGTGTGGAAGGTAAGCATGTGATACTGGTGGATGATGCGATTGAGTCTGGCGGTACCATGAAACGCATTGTCGAATACATCGCTTCGAGTTTTGGTGTCCTGTCCGTTTCAATTGCTACCCTTCTGGTGAAGCCAGGGCGTGTTGATATACCGGTAAAGCAATATTTTGCTTATGAAATGGAAAACGACGACTTGCTGGTGGGTTATGGTCTGCCATGGCAGGATAGGTATCGGAATATTCCTTTCATTTCAAAGCTGCATAGGTCCTAGCCAGTAGGTATTTTCTATTGCTTGCTAAGTTGGTCACGGTAAGTGTTCAGGAAAAAATCCTTAAACAACACGCATCCCTGGTCCATCTGCTTCAGTTCAGGGTAGTAAAGGTTCAACATCCAGTGGGCGGTCTGGTGATTCGGTAGAAGCTTTACCAGCTGACCACTGCGAACACTGCTTTCAACCACATAGCGTGGTAAATAGGCGATACCCATTCCCATTTTGGCGGCATCAAACAGCAGGTTGGTGTCGCTGACTTCCAGATTATCTGAAATATTAATCAAACGAACCTGACCCTCCTCATTAAAAGCCCACTGACGTGAATGAGTTAAAGAGTCTGCGTACAGACAGGTATGTTCCTGAAGTTGTTCTGGACGGTGTATAGGCTGGCGGGTTTTCAGATAGCCTGCCGAAGCGACCAGTACAAACGGCTCGGTCAGTAAATTTCTTTTAACCAGGGGAAGCGTACGATTTTCCTGAGGCTGGTATGACGTTTCGGCATTAATGATCAGGTCATAGCGGTAGTACTGGCTCAATCCATAGGGGTTGATATCCAGTGAGAAACGAACTTTGCGATATCGACGATTAAAGGCATTAATCACGGGCAACAGCACACTCTGCGCAAAGATCGGCGTACAGCAGATGCGGACCAGCCCCTGAGGCTCATCAATAAAGCTGCCCATTTCCAGAATCAGCGAATGAATGTTATCGCTGATGGGTCCAAATTTTTCAAAAAGGCATTGCCCAGCCGAGGTCAGGGTAACTGATGCGCCACGTCGACAGTAAAGCTTAACGCCCAGTTGCTGTTCCAAATCACTGAGCCATCGTGAGCCAGTGGATATAGAGAGGTTTACTTCCTCAGCAGCAGCAGTAATGGATCCGGTTCTCACCATTCGCACAAAAAAATCCATTTTGCCACTGAGGTTTGGATCGCTGCTTTCTAAAGGGCTGTGGGGTTTTGTTCCTGTTGCCATGGATCATCCTGCTTATCAAGGTGATCGATTGTAGCGGGGCTTTCCAGTAAAGAAGCTAATCCAAATCATGTTCTGTGCATGTTCTTTAATCGTCTTTGCAAATTTGCAAAGTCATGGTTGCAGTTGTGCTGTTCTGCTTTTTTCAAAAACTCGAATAATAGGTTTCAACCAGATTCAGAGGCTCAAACAAGTATTTTCCATCAAGCCTCTTCAACGGATGAGACCATAACGATGCAACTCAAACCCATTATCAGCCCGGAGCAGGCCGTCGAAAAAATCAAACCCAACGATCGAGTCATGATTGGTGGTTTTATGGCCACAGGATCACCTCTGAATGTGATTAACCATCTGGTCGATCTGGGTACCGGAGAGCTGAACATTATCTGTACGGATACCGGTTATGCCGATAAAGGGATCGGACAGTTAATCTCCAGCAAGCAGGCAAAAAGCGTCAAAGCCTCACACATTGGCTTGAACCCGGAAACCGGACGCCAGATGAATACCGGTGAGCTGGAGGTTGAACTGATTCCCCAGGGGACTCTGGCAGAGCGCATTCGCTGCGGCGGTGCGGGCATGGGTGGCTTTCTGACCAAAACCGGTCTGGGAACCATGGTTGAAGAAGATAAGCAGAAGGTCACTGTAGAAGGTGAGGAGTACCTGCTGGAGTTGCCATTAACGGCAGATGTCGCCTTGGTCAAAGCCTCCATTGTGGATAAAGCGGGCAACTGCATTTTCAATAAAACCACCAAAAACTTTAACCCGTTGATGGCGACTGCTGCGAAGCTGGTCATTGTGGAGGCTGAGCAAGTGGTTGAAGTGGGTGACGTGGAAGCCGACCGCTTCACGCTGCCAGGCACCTTTGTTGATTTTATCGTTGCGGTTTGAGGAGTAGAGGACATGGACAAGCAGGCATTACGTAACCGTATCGTTAAACGGGTTGCTGAAGAACTCAAACCGGGCAGTCTGGTTAATCTGGGTATTGGTATGCCCACGCTGGTGGCCAATCACGTCAGCGATGATATGGGCATTCTGTTCCAGTCTGAAAACGGCATGATCGGTATTGGCCGTGATGCCGTGACCGACGACAACCTGGATGTGGATATCACCAATGCGGGTGGTCAGCCGGTCAGCACGGTACCCGAAGTTTCCTATTTCGACAGCAGCCTGTCCTTTGCCATTATTCGTGGTGGTCATGTTGACAGCACGGTGCTGGGCGCATTGGAAGTGGATGCTGAAGGCAATCTGGCGAACTGGATTATTCCCGGAAAAATGGTGCCCGGTATGGGGGGCGCCATGGATCTGGTGACTGGGGCAAAGCAGGTCATTATCGCCATGGAGCATTGCAACAAGAATGGAGAGCCTAAGATCCTTCAGCGTTGCAACCTGCCATTGACGGCAAAAGGTCAGGTCAACCTGATTGTTACTGAAATGGCGGTCATCGAGGTGACTGAAAACGAACTATTGTTAACTGAAATCGCTGTGGATACCACCGTAGAGCAGGTCATCAAAGCCACTGGCGCAGAACTGAAAATTGCCAGCGACCTGAAAACATTCGGAGAGATTGAGTAATGCAAGACCGTCCATTAGAAGAAGTGGTGATTGTCAGTGCTGTTCGTACCCCCATTGGAACGTTCAATGGTGCCCTGGCTTCTGTTACGCCTGCTGAGTTGGGCATCTGTGCAGCAAAGGCCGCTCTGGAGAAAGCCGGTGTTAAGGCTGAAGAGGTACAGGAGCTGATTCTGGGTAATGTACTTGGCGCAGGGCAGGGTATGAACATTGCCCGTCAGGTAGCCCTGGGTGTTGGTATGTCCACAGAGAGTACGGCTTATAACGTCAGCAAGGTCTGCGGTTCTGGCCTGAAAGCGGTTGCCCTTGCCGCTCAGGCCATTGCCTGTGGTGATGTTGAGGTTGCCCTGGCGGGTGGTTCAGAAAATATGAGTCAGTCGCCTTATGTCCTGCCCAAGGCACGCTGGGGTCAGCGAATGGGACATGGCCAGCTTCTGGATACCATGATCAGTGATGGTTTGACCGATGTCTTCAATGACTACCACATGGGGATTACCGCAGAGAACCTGGCAGAGCGTTATCACATCAGCCGTGAAGCACAGGATGAGTATGCAGCCAGAAGTCAGGAACGTGCGCTGGCCGCTCAGGAAGCCAACCGCTTTGCTGAGGAAATCGTGCCGGTTGAGGTGGTGGATAGAAAGCAGACCGTGGTCGTGGATAAAGACGAAGGTCCGAGAAATACGTCAGTAGAAAAACTGGCGCAACTGCGCCCTGCTTTCAGCAAAGATGGCACAGTAACGGCGGGAAATGCTTCCAGTATTAACGATGGCGCTGCCATGTTGCTGCTGATTTCCCGCAGTAAAGCCGAGTCCCTGGGGCTGAAACCTATGGCCGTGATCAAAGCTTCCGCTTCCGCCGGTGTTTCACCGGAAGTGATGGGCTATGGGCCTGTGCCTGCCACAAAGAAAGCATTGTCCAGAGCTGGGCTCACGGTGGCGGATATTGATCTGGTTGAGGCGAATGAAGCGTTTGCGGTTCAAGCGCTGTCTGTGGTTGAAGGTTTGGGACTGGATCCTGATAAAACCAACGTCAACGGTGGTGCGGTCGCCCTGGGTCATCCGATTGGTGCTTCCGGTGCCCGGATTCTGGTCTCTCTGCTTCATGAAATGCAGAAGCGAGATGTCCGTCATGGCCTTGCCACGTTGTGCATTGGTGGTGGTATGGGGATTGCCATGGTGGTGGAACGGGAATAAACCCTCTTTAAACAGCTTGCCATAAATAAAGGTTCTTCTTTTTCCTGAAGAAAGAACCGCTTGAACCACAAAGACCACAGAGCACACAAAGAAAGCTCTTTCTGTACCTTTGTGAACTTTGTGCTCTCTGTGGTTCCAATAAAAAACCAACAATTATTTCAATGTCAGATTTTTCAGGAGCCTTTTCATGGTTGCTCTGACACAAGAGCTGAAACAGCAAAACAGTCTGCTTCAGCGTTTTTCCGGGGGATGTGTAGCGCTGGTGCAAAAGTATCTGCCAGATCCATTTATTTTTGCCGCACTGCTGACACTGTTTGTTTTTCTGATGGCCATGCCGATGAGCAGCCAGGGGCCTATGGCCATGGTGAATGCCTGGGCTGGTGGTTTCTGGGGGTTGCTGGAATTTGCCATGCAGATGGCGCTGGTGGTGGTGACCGGTCACGCAATGGCGTCGGCACCGGTTTTCAAACGCGGTCTTTCTCACATTGCTGGCATGGCAAAAACTCCAACCCAAGCGATTTACCTGGTGAGCTTTATTTCTGCCCTGGCCTGCCTGATCAACTGGGGTTTTGGTCTGGTTATCGGCGCACTGTTTGCCCGGGAACTGGCTGCCCGGGTTAAAAACGTCGATTATCGTTTATTGATTGCTTCCGCCTACAGCGGCTTTCTGTTCTGGCATGGTGGACTGTCCGGCTCTGTACCACTCTCAATTGCTACCGATGGTAATCTGGCAAAAGTCACTCAGGGTGCCATAACCGGGATTATCCCAACATCCCAAACCATGTTTTCGTTCTTTAATCTGGCCATTATTGCTCTGCTGTTACTGGTGATTCCTCTGCTGAACCGGGCAATGCACCCTTCTGCGGATCAGGTATTTGTCATTGATCCCGAGTTATTGAAAGAGGAGCATTCACCAGAAAAGCCAGTTAATGAAATGACTCCAGCTGAGCGCATTGAGAACAGTAAGGTACTTTCATTACTGCTCGGTGTAATGGGGTATGCATTTATTATCGGCTACTTCGTTCGCAATGGTTTTGCCCTGAACCTGAATATCGTGAACTTCGTCTTCCTGTTTACGGCCATTATTCTTCATGGTACCCCCCGTCGCTTGCTGGATGCGGTATTTTCCGGAGCCAGAAACACCGCCGGTATTTTGCTGCAGTTCCCTTTCTATGCCGGCATTATGGGCATGATGACAGCTGCGGGTCCTGAAGGAAGTTCCGTTGCTAGTGTGATTTCTGACTGGTTTGTATCCATCTCCAATGAAACCACATTCCCGCTGTTTACGTTCCTGAGTGCAGGTATCGTGAATTTCTTTGTGCCTTCCGGTGGTGGTCAGTGGGCCGTTCAGGCTCCCATTATGATGCCAGCGGGTCTTGAACTGGGCGTTGATTCCGCCAAGACTGCCATGGCCATCGCCTGGGGGGATGCATGGACCAATATGATCCAGCCATTCTGGGCTCTCCCTGCCCTGGGTATTGCGGGCTTGGGAGCGAAAGATATTATGGGCTACTGCCTTGTCGTTCTGATCGCTTCTGGGGTGATTATTTGCGCGGGCATGACGTTCTTCTGATCAATCACTCGGTATAAAAAAACACCGCCTATCGGCGGTGTTTTACTGTTAAGAAAGCATTTAATGAACGGTTGGCATTGCGGTAGTTTTATTGGTGATTGTCATTTCTGCAGCACCTAAAACCAATGTCTGCATGGACGCCAGCATTTTGCTGGCCACTTCATAGTGGTCAGACTCCCAGAGCTGGTCATTCAGAAACTCTCCGGAATAGAAGCCCTGATAACCGGTACTCTTGATGGCATCAACCCACTCCTGCAGTGGAATATTGCCTTCACCCAGCAGGCATCCCCGCAGCTCTCTTTCATCAACCCAGGGCGAACCTTCTTCTGGACGAAGTCCATCGGAAAGATGGACGTTATAAATCAGTTCAACTGGCAGCTGTGCCATCTCATCAGGGGTTGCGCCACGACAGGCCCAGAAGTGCCACGTGTCCAGAACAAAACCGAAGTTATCGCAGCTGACCGCATCGTGAAGCCGCAGGTAGTCATCCAGTTTGGCAATGGGTGTCCAGGCAGCACCTTCATACTGGAAGCGAATGCCGTACTGCTGACCAATGTCGGCTATTTCACGGATATTACGAGCCGTGATCTGAATATTGTCTTCGACGGACAGACCATTAAGTGCTTCAAAGGCATTTAACTGAATGGTCGGGGCACCGATGGTGCTGGCGAACTGACAGAGGGTTTCAACTTCTTGAAATACCTTTTGCTGTGTAGCGCGATCGCTGGCTTCTACAGAGCCGACAATATCAATGGCTGTTGGCTTGATATGCGCCTTGTCCAGAAGGTGCTTGAGGTGTTCTGCGGTTAAACCGGCATTGATATAGCGCCAGAGTTTTTCCGTGTGAATTTCAAGGCCTTCATATCCGGTTTCTTTTGCCAGGCGAATATCGCTGACAATGTTATTGTGCAGAGAGCACATTCCGTGTAACGCAAAAGGCATAACTAACTTCCGCTAAAAAGGATAATAAGCGTTTTTATAAAATGGGTTTAACGGCTTTCCCGTTCCTGCGGTTCCCCGTGGGAACGAGAAAAGTAATGTATAAAAAACTGCCGTATGATCTTTTGTCCAAAGTCACGTTACCCCTTAATTACCAAAGCGTTGAGACGGCCTTTTGAGATAATTAAGGGGTGTTCAAAACGTGCGGCTATTTCATCGTGGGCATTGAGAAAACAGACTGTGATGGATCATGGTCATTCCAGCGACTGGTCACCATCTTCATACGGGTATAGAAGCGGACACCGTCTGGGCCATGCATGTGCAGAGGACCAAACAGAGAGCGTTTCCAGCCGCCAAAACTGTGGAACGCCATCGGTACCGGGACGGGTACGTTAATACCGACCATGCCCACCTGAATGTGCTGGGCAAATTCTCTGGCGGCCTTGCCATCACGGGTAAAGAGCGCCGTGCCATTACCATACTCATGGTTATTGATCAGATCCACCGCATCTTTGAAGCTTTCTACACGACAAATGCTCAGTACCGGGCCAAAGATTTCTTCCTTATAAATAGTCATGTTCGGTGTGACATGATCAAACAGTGTGCCACCGATAAAGAAGCCTTTCTCATGACCAGGAATGGTCAGACCACGACCATCGATCAACAACCTAGCCCCTTCCGCAACGCCCTGGTCGATATAGCCTTTCACCTTATTCAGATGCTGCTCGCTGATCAGAGCCCCCATCTCGTTTTCCTGGCCGTCAACGATACCGGGACCAACACGCAGTGCTTCTACCTTAGGCTTCAGAACCTCCAGCAGGCGTTCAGCGGTTCCTTCACCCACCGGAACGGCTACCGATACTGCCATGCAACGCTCACCAGCAGCACCATAGGCTGCACCCATTAACGCATTGGCAGCGGCTTCCATATCGGCATCCGGCATAATGACCATATGGTTCTTGGCACCACCCAGTGCCTGCACCCGCTTGCCATGCTGGCAGCCACGGTTGTAGATGTATTCGGCCACCGGTGTTGAACCGACAAAGCTGACGGCTTCGACATCCGGGTGGGTCAGCAGGACATCAACGGCGTCCCGGTCACCGTTCACAATGTTAAAGACACCTTTGGGCAAACCTGCCTCGGTAAGCAGTTCAGCCATGCGCATCATGGCACCTGGCACCTTTTCAGAAGGCTTCAGGACAAAGGTGTTACCGGTAGCCAGTGCAACCGGAAACATCCACATAGGCACCATGGCCGGGAAATTGAAAGGAACAACACCGGCGCAAACCCCCAGTGGCATCATCTGTGACCAGCTGTCGACACCACCACCCACATTCATTGAGTGCTCACCTTTGACTAGATGTGGAATGCCACAGGCAAATTCGACCACTTCAAGGCCACGAACCATCTCACCTTTGGCATCGGAGAGAATCTTGCCGTGTTCACGGGATATCAGTGTTGCCAGTTCATCAATATTGGCTTCAATCAATTCTTTAAAGCGGAACATAATGCGTGCCCGCTTCAGAGGACTGGTCAGTGACCAGGCAGGAAATGCGGCTTTGGCTGCTGCAATGGCTTGAGTAGTTTCTTCAGCCGTTGCCAGACTGACGACATGTGTCTGTTCGCCAGTGGCTGGGTTAAAAACAGGGCTGGTACGGCCTGAGCCGCTGGCCAGGAACTCACCGTTGATATAGTTGCCGATGATTGTCATTCGTATTTCCTTCATGTTCAAAATTATTAAAAGGTCAGCACTAGTCAGGCTTGATAGCTGCGTTCCTGCCAGAACTGAATCAATCGGATGTAGTTGTTCGTTACCTGGTGAACCAGTTCATCATCGGTAATTTCACCCGCAAGCCATGCCTTTGAAGGTTGACCAAAAATAGTGCGGCCAACCATGAAGCCTTTACAGACACTGATACCTGCCGCGGCGTTAAATCCTTTTTTGAGTTCTTCTTCAGGGGCGTCCAGGCCAAGAAGAATGACGCCGCGACAGTGCGGTGCTTTTTCATGAAGCAGGGACTCAATAGCCAGCCAGGCGCTGCGGGAGGGGGAGGGAACTTTCCACCAGTCTGGGCGAACGCCAATGTCATAGAAACGTTCCATGGAACGAACCAGAGTCTGATCATCCGTTGCGGAGCCTTTGGGTGGAATCAGCTCCAACAGGAACTCATGACCACTGGCCAGACAGGCGTTGTACACCGATTGAACCTGATGTTCCTGATCCAGTCTCAGCGTTTCCTCGTCATCCGGATGGTAGAAGCAGAGACACTTCACCACGTGTTCAGAAGGCCATGTAGTTAAACGGCTGGCAACACTGGCTGTCGAGTGGTTACCGTGCTCAAAGCGCAGAGGGCGGGAACCCGGCAGCTCTACAGGGCGGCCAATCCACCACCCCTTGCCGGTAATGTCATTCAGCGTATCCTGACCATAGGTATCATCACAGAGAATACCGGCTTTACCCTCCAGGCCCATTTCACGGGCACCCTGTCGGGCGGCCTCCAGAATCAGGCGCTTAAGTGGCTTGATACGTGCCCGTTCAACACCAGCCTGATCACACATCTCTTCCAGTTGAAGACGATGGTCAAATGCCAGCACATTGAGTTCAGGCCATTGCACATCCCGACAGGTCACCCGATGGAGATAATTCAGATGTTCATCCAGGTCTGGGCGGAGAATTTCTTGCTCTCTGGCCAGGTAGTAATCCAATTCTTCAACCGATGGCATGGCCGGTGCACAACCGTGTCGGGATACCACCAGAGCGCCACAGGCATTGGCGTAACGGAGGCATTGCTCCCAGGGCTCTTCACGGACAAAACCCCGTAATAGGCCCGACATAAAGGCATCGCCGGCACCCAGTACATTCAGCACTTCAATTCGGACGCCCTGGCCATTAATACCACCATTCAGGTCTTCTGGTATTTCACCGGTGTACACCGATGCACCCAACGCTCCCCGTTTAAGGACAATGGTTGCCTTGCTGAGCTCACGCACTTTCCTGAGGGCGGCCAGTGTATCTGTGGTGCCACCGGCAATATGAAGTTCTTCTTCGGTACCCACGATCAGGTCAAACAGTGGAACGATACTTTGCAGATGCTCCGTCACCTTATCATTGGCAACAAACCGGTTTTCACCTTCGGCCTTGCCGGTGAGTCCCCAGAGTACGGGGCGATAATCGATATCCAGTGAAGTGCGGGTACCATTTTTCCTGGCAAACTCGATTGCTTTACGACAGGCGGCATTTGTTGTGGGTGTGGAAAAATGGGTGCCGGTGATATGGAGCACTTTGGCACGGGCAATAGCGTCTTCCTGAATATCGGCATCACACAGCGCCATATCGGCACAGTTTTCACGATAGAAAATCAGGGGAAAAGTATCCTGGTCTTCAATGCCCAGTACAACGAGTGCAGTCAGTCGTTCGGTATCGGTCATCAGGTGATCGGTTGAACAGCCAACCCGACCCAGCTCTTCTTTGAGGAATCGCCCCATATGGTCATTGCCAACCCTGGCCAGCATGGCAGAGTTCAACCCCTGGCGGGCAGTACCATAAGCGACATTGCCTGATGATCCCCCAAGGTATTTGGCCATGGAAGTCACATCTTCCAGGCGGCTGCCAATTTGCTGGGCATAGAAGTCAACAGCGATACGGCCTATGCAGATGACATCCAGCGTTTTGCTCATGATTCTGGTACTCCCATTTTCTGAGGGACTGTTTTTGTGGTAGCTGGTTCTTACTGAAGCAATATGAAATATTTATTTCATATTTTTATCATATGGAATTTTTGATTTATTTGACTTAAAGCAAGAATCACAAGAATGAAAAAAAGCCAGCAGGTGCTGGCTTTTAAGGGGTGTGGAAAATCAGAGTGTGATGCGCTTACCGGTAGTCATGGACGCAACACAGGCATCTGCCAGTTCAAGGGCATTAATGCCATCATCGATATTGGTCAGCAGTTGTTTGCCATCCACCAGGGCATCGATAAAGTTCTGCAGCTCAATTTTATAGGCCTGACGGTAACGCTCCAGGAAGAAGTGTTCTGGCTGATCCTGTGAAACTCCCTGATGGTTGCTGACAGTGACTTCGCTGGGCTTATGGTTCCCTGCCTGTACCATTCCTTCGGATCCAAAGACTTCTATACGCTGATCGTAGCCGTAAACAGAACGTCGGCTATTGTTGATATGGCAGATTTTACCACTGGCGGTTTTCAGAATGACCATCGCTGAGTCAATATCACCGGCCTCTCCAATGGCTGGGTCTACCAGGCAACTGCCGGTTGCATACACTTCAACGGGCTTTTCACCCAGCAGCCAGCAAGCCATATCAAGGTCATGAATCATCATATCGCGGAAAAGGCCACCAGACTGTTTGACGTATTCCGCTGGAGGAGGGCTTGGGTCGCGGCTGGTGATAATAACTTGCTCGGTCGCTCCGATAGCACCATCGGCAATTCTCTGTTTCAGAGAGTTAAAGGTTGGGTCATAACGGCGGTTAAAGCCCAGGGCACAAACGACACCGGTTTCACGAACAGTGGCCGCGCAATCACGAGCTCTGGAAATATCAAGATCCACGGGTTTTTCACAGAAGATGGCTTTGCCAGCTCGAGCTGATCGCTCAATCAGATCGCAGTGGGTGTCTGTGGGTGTACAGATAACAACAGCGTGAATTTCAGGATCTGCCAATACGTCTTCAACAGTACTGACTTTGGCATTTAATGCTGTTGCCAAAGCTGCGGCTGCTTCCGGAAATGGGTCAACAATGGAGTGAATATGGCAAGCCGGTGATTCAGCCACATTAGCAGCATGGATGCGGCCAATACGACCTGCACCGATGACGGCGAAGTTAATCATTATTTTCTCCAGTATGGTCTTTGTAGTCAGCGCCCGGTTTCCTCCGGGCTTTGTTTTTTCAGAGTGGTTTCAGAATTAGTTCTTCAGCATCCATTCATGGGCGGGGTCGTTCTTGAACTTCCACTGCCGCTTTGGGCCTGCCATTACGTTGAGATAATAAAGGTCGTAGCCATGAGGGGCTCCGACGGGGTGGTATCCCCTCGGCACCATAACGGTGTCACCATTCTCTACACAGATGGCTTCATCAATACTGCGGTCATCGGTATAGACACGCTGGAGTGCATAGCCCTGCGGTGGGTTCAGCCGGTGGTAGTAGGTCTCTTCCAGAAAAGACTCTTCTGGTAACGAATCAGTGTCGTGTTTATGAGGAGGGTAGCTGGACCAGTGACCACCGGGTGTATACACCTCGGTAATCAGCAGGCTGTCAGCTTCGGCATTCGCCATCATGATGTTGTGAATATACCGTTTATTCGTACCTTCTCCCCGCTCAAGCACCTCAACATCTTCTGGGCGAATCCACTGGACCTTTTGATTGATACCCAGATGGGGAGCCTTGCAAAGTGCAATTTCAGATGTGGTCTCAGCCGTGATGTGTACAGAGATACCTGCCGGAATGTAGAGAGCATCAGTAGGAATCTGGTCAAAAACAGACGTTCTCTGCCCAAGCTGAGGAAAAAGTTCTTCACCGGCGTTGATTGACGCTTTCCCTTCAAGGATGACAATACAGAGCTCATCTTCACCAGAGTTCAGTTCATGACAGCTTCCCTGCATAAGCTGCAAAACCTGAAAACCCACATACTTAAGGCAGGACTGGCTACGCTGAATATTGATGATTGACCCATCGGTCTTATCGGTAGAGGCTTTGACCAGCAGTTCGGACATGAACACTCCCTTTGGTGGATTATCGATGACTCTCAAGATCCGTTGACATAGGGTATGTTGGCGTTTCGTTGCGTACTCAGCGTATCAGGGTGCTCCTATGATGAGGCGCGGTATTGCAGGAATACCCTAAGGGCATAAAGGCCAGTTGCCTTTCAAAATACCGGAACGAAGTCATAGGGGCACCCTGATACGCCCTTTCGGGTGGCTCATAAAAGCGCCATCTGCTTTGTCAGACTTGCTTGTTGTAGAGTCAGGACTGTACAAGTCTTTCGCGTATATGACGCTTTTCTGAGCCACTGAGCTAGCAACGAAACATCAACATACCCTAATATGTGGAAAATAAATTCCGTTTTTTATGGTAATGGAATAAAAGTTGCAGTTTGTTGATCTATGGCAGATAAGCAGCACCGGTTGTTAAAAGATGAGTTTTAATGGTGAGTACAATCGATCAATCTGTTGGTAATGGAGTATTTCAGGCGCTTATCCAGGAGCATTACGACGGGTTAAGTAAACGACTGAAGCAGTTAGCCCGTTATCTGCTGGAGAACCCTGAACGTCTGGCACTTTGTACAGTGGCTGAACTTGCGGGCGAAGCCGATGTTCCACCCTCTACGGTTATTCGCCTGGCCAATGCCCTTGGGTTTGGTGGTTTCAGTGAAATGCGTCGGGAGATCCGATCCCAGTTGCACTACACCGGCTCTTATACGGATCGTGTACAGGCTGCTCACCCGGAAAGTGCTCAACAGGGAACGCTGTCTCCTTTGATTGAAAAGAGCAGGGGATCACTTCAGGTACTGGAACAATCAATTAACAAAAAGGATCTGCTTCGGGCGGTGAGTCTGATTCAGCAGGCGGATACCATCTATGTGATGGGTGTACGAAGAGCTCATCCGGTTGCTACCTATCTGGCGTATGGTCTCTGGCAGCTGGATCGACGCTGTGTTCTGCTGGGAGGGAAAGGTGGACTTCATCAAGAGGAAGCAGCAGGCATTCGTCGTACAGATCTGGTGTTTCTGATCAGCTATTATCCCTATGGAGAAGAAACGCTGTGGATGCAGGAACATGCCCGAATGAGAGAGGCAAGGCTTATTACTCTGACGGACAATGAAGTCAGCCCTCTGGCTAAAGACGCTGATCTGGCATTATTTGTCAGAGATGCCGAAGTGGGAGGTGTACGTGGGCTTTCAACTTCCATGTGCTTGGCGCAGGGGCTGATTCTATCATTGGCTAAAAATTGAGAAGCTTATTTGAAATAACCTGCCTGATAGCGTAGTCATTAACGTCATCAGGCTGGAGTTTGAATTATTAAGAGCTAACTTTTGCCGCTTTTATCGCAGTGTTGATATCTGGGATGGTTGTCAGCTCTGGAACACGCTGAACAAAGGATACTTTGTTGTTTTTATCGACGACGATAATTGCGCGAGCTAACAGGCCAAGCTCTTGAATTTGGCTACCTGTTTTATTACCGAATTCGTGAGCTATAGAGTCAGATAAGAATGTCACCTGGCTTTTTTCTAACCCATTTTCTTTGATAAAGCGTTGTTGAGCAAAGGGTGTGTCCGCACTGACAACAATAAATTCAATATCCTGTAGCTTTTTTTTATTGCTTTTAATGAACTTTGCCAGATCAACGGATTGCTGCTCACATACTGGCGTGTCAACGGATGTGATTACACTATATATTCTTACCTTACCGCTGTTTTTACTGGTATCAAATGAGCTAAGGTTCGAGTCTGTTAATACCATAGAAGGCATTAATTGACCGGTTTTAATGGCATTGCCGGTCAGGTGAAATACGGTATCTTTTTCCAGAGTTAATGTTTCTTTGACACCAAGTCCAGCATTTTCCTGGGTAATTGGAAAATCGGCGAAAGCAAAAGTGCTGGAAACCAGTGACAGAAAAAGAGCTGAGAACTTTATCATTACATCAGCTCCTTAATAGCACTGAGCGCCAGTTCATAGTTGGGTTCTTCAGCAATTTCTGGCACCAGTTCACTGTAGGTGACATTACCCTGAGCGTTGATGATGATCACTGCCCGTGCCGCCAGCCCTCTCAATCCACCTTCCGCAATATTTACACCATAGTGCTCTGTGAACCCGGGAGAACGGAAGAATGAGCCGGTTTTCACATTCTCAATACCTTCTGCGGCACAGAAACGACCGGTGGCAAATGGTAGGTCTGCTGATACGCAAAGCACAACCGTATTGTTCAGACTGGCAACCTTTTCATTAAATTTGCGAACGCTGGTCGCACAGACAGGGGTATCAATACTGGGAAAAATATTAAGTACTAACGTTTTACCCTGAAAATCCTCAAGGGATAAATCACTAAGATCAGCAGCGCATAAAGAAAATGCAGGGGCTTTCGAGCCGGATTGGGGAAACTTACCGGAAACCTTAACCGGCGCGCCCTGAAAGGTCACTTCAGCCATTAACTAAACTCCTACTGTATGAGTAAATTGCTTATGAGATAGTCAAATAGTAGTAACTAAAGTTAATGGCTGCCGTTTTAATTACAGTTAAGAATTACAATTCCTTTTATTGGTTCTAAAGTACGTTTTTGTATGGAAGAACAAATGGTCGAATACAGATGAGCTTTAACCTCTAAGGTAGAGCTCATCTGGGTTCTTTCAACTCATTTACACCATGACATCCATTATCAATTTCATCCCGGTAATAAAAAGCCCGAGATAAAGACATTGATAAAATGTCTTTTCCGGCAGGGTGTTTACCAGTTTCATTCCCAGGCGAACACTGAGTGGACAGAAGGGGAGCAGTATTAGTGTCAGCAGCAAGTTATCCACTGTGAACTGGCCCATCTGGCCATAGGCGGAAAGCTTGGCAACGTTAATAATGCCAAAAAATACAGCGGTCGTTCCTGCCAGTACTTTTTTATCCAGCTTCTGTGGCAGCAGATAAATACTCATCGGTGGTCCACCTGCATGAAGCCCAAAGCTGGTAAAGCCACTGACCGTAGCCCAGAAAATACCTGCAATAAACCCGGGTTTACTGGAGTGTTTCAGGGATCCTTGAATTAAATGGTTTAGCCAGTGATGCAGGCAAAACAGAACCGCAATAATGCCAATCATCAGGCGTATAGCCGAATCAGGCAGACGATAAAAGATCAGCACACCCAGAACCACACCCATCAGTCCCGGCACCATGATGATCCGCATGGTTTTCCAGTGAACACTGTGCCGCCAGCCCCAGATGGCAAAACCGTCCATCACCAGAAGCAGGGGGAGCAGAATAGCCGCGGCCTGAAGTGGTGACATTACCAGTGACATCAGCGGTACCCCGATCATACCCAGGGCACCACCAAGACCTCCCTTGCCGAGGCCATTAATAACCACGGCAGGGATGGCTACAGCCAGTATCGAAAATTCGGGCAGCACTTAGCAGAATCCTGACTGGCGTAAGTGGTTCAGACTCTTGCTGACATCTTCCAGAGAGGTTCCTGCTGCTTTTGGGTCACGCTCCTGCTCGATAACAATCCATCCACGGTAGTCTATTTCCGTGAGAGCCTGTTTAACGGCAGGGTAATCCACACAGCCTTCACCGATAGGGCACATCACACCGTATTTACAGGCGTCCCAGAAGCCCATGCGGGAGTCGATGCAGTGTTTAAGTCGCTCAGCACGGACATCCTTGAAATGAACATAGGCCAGACGATCTTTGCACTGCTTAAGCCAATGGACTGGATCCATGTCGGCATAGACGCAATGGCCGGTATCCAGACAAAGGGAGATGGTGTCGTCAGAAAGGTCTTCCATGGCGCGAGTCACCTCATCGGCATACTCGATATAGCCACCGGCGTGTGGGTGCAGCACAGGCTTGATGCAATACTCATGGGCAATATCCGAAATCTGACGAATAGTGCTCATCATGATTTCCCAGTGATAGTTATCCAGCCTGGGGGAAAGGTCTTTCAGACCTGCATAGGAGCTGCGAAGACCATTAACACTGTCGATTACCACCAGATATTCACTGCCCAGCTTGTTGAGCAGCTGACAGATTTTGCGGGTTTTCTGCAGAATAAATGGGCGCTGTTCTTCATCCCACAGCGGCTCAAAGATAGTACCGGCACTGATGGTCAGTTCGCGGATACCCAGCTCGTCCCGTAAATGCACATGATCTGTTGGCAGGAAGCCGTAAGGTCCCAGCTCCAGCCCTTTGTAGCCGGCTTTGGATGCTTCATCCAGAATCTGCTGCCACGGTGGATTATCTGGGTTGCTTGGGTCTTCCACTCCCCAGGAACAGGGGGCATTGGCAATCCTGAACTGGCTTTCCTGTCTGTGAATAGCCATGTTTACAACTCCTGCTATTGGTCGTTTATGAATCAAAAATGCAATAGGAAAGCTTTTTCACCACAAGAGCACGAATTCACAAAGACAATACTTTTTTGAATTCGTGCCTGTTTAGCTGGGTGTTCGTTGTCGCTTTTAACTCTTTCTGGCGTTCTTGCGCATATCAAAGACAACCGCAGCCACGATGATCACGCCCTTGATCACCATCTGCCAGTATGCTGAGACGTTAAGCAGATCCAGACCGTTATTGAGTACACCAATGATTAAGGCGCCGACGACGGTACCCTGAATGGTTCCTATACCACCGGAGTGACTGACACCACCAATGGTGGCTGCGGCGATGGCGTCCAGCTCGAACATATTGCCGAGACCTGGCTGGCCGGAGCTGATACGGGCAGAGAGAACCAGTGCAGCCAGGGCAGACATCACACCGCCGAGGATATAGACCAGAATTTTATACTTGCCGACATTGATACCGGACACATGAGCTGCCTGTTCATTACCACCAATGGCATAAACGTATTTACCAAAGCGGGTATGGTTCAGCAGGATGTAACAGAGCACCGCCATAATGGCGAAGAGAATAACCGGGAAAGGAATACCAAGAATTTCACCCTGACCAATAAAGTTATATTCCGGGGTCAGTGAGCTGACAGGGCGACCGTCGCTATAGATCATGGCGGCACCGCGAGCCACGATCATCATGCCTAGGGTGGCAATGAAAGGCGGGATACCGGTCTTGGCAACAAAGAAGCCATTAATACCGCCACACAATGCACCGATAGCAAGGCCAACAACAATCGGGACAACAACGGGAAGCATCGGCAGGGCCGGATACATTCTGGCACCCCAGTCTGGGTTTTGTGCGAGTGATGCTGCAATTACTGAAACCAGTGCCAGTACTGAGCCAGAAGACAAGTCGATGCCGCGGGTGATGATGATGATGGTGACACCCAGGGCAATCAGGCCAATACTGGTAACCTGACGTATGATATTCAAAATATTGTTAACGGTCAGAAATGCCGGGTGCATGATGGACATGAACAGCACCAGACCAAGAAAGACAAAATAAATGCCGTATTTACTGATGATGCTTTTAATCAGTACTTTCTTTTCGTCTGTACTCAGGTGTTGTCCACCTGTGGATAACGCGGGGTTTGACATGGTAATTTCCTTGATACTCTCTTAACAGGAAACACGGTTAACTCTGTTTATGGTTTGTCTTGTATTTCCTGTTACATGCTCTTCAACGCTCTGTTAGTTCAGAGCGATATCCATAATGGTTTCCTGGCTGGCTTCTTCATGACTGAGAATGCCTTTGGCCTGACCGTCATGCATGACCATGATCCGGTCACAAAGTCCAAGCAGTTCCGGCATTTCAGAAGACACCATAATGACGGTTTTTCCTTGGGCAGCCAGTTGGCTGACCAGTTTGTAAATCTCAGCTTTGGCTCCAACATCAATGCCCCGGGTAGGCTCGTCCAGGAAGAGAATCTCAGGCTGGGTCAATAGCCAGCGAGCCAGCAGTACTTTCTGCTGATTGCCACCACTGAGGTTACCGATGGGGGTCGACATGGAAGGGGTTTTAACCCGGATTTTCTGACATTCCTCTCGGGTTTCTTTTCTAAGACGGACAAGATCCAGTAATTTGAATTTGTTGATGTAATTATCAATATTGGCAATGCACCCATTGTCTTCTACTGAGAGCATCAGGCTGAGCCCTGTCTGGCGGCGATCCTCTGTGAGTAACGCCATGCCGTGCTCTATGGCAATGGAAGGAGAGGGAATATCGACTTCTTTCCCGTCAACAAAAATAGTTCCAGAGGATTTCTGGTTAACACCAAAAATGGTCTCGATCAGTTCTGTACGACCAGCGCCGACCAGTCCAGCAATACCAAAAATTTCACCCTTGCGGACACTGAAAGAAACGTTATGAAACTTTCCTTCAAGGGTGAGTTTATGGACGGTCAGCATGGGCTCACCAATATGATGGCTCTCACGAACAAACATATCCTTGAGCTCTCGCCCAACCATCATGTTGATAAGCTCACTTTGGCTGGTGTCTCTGCTGTATACACAGCTGATGTACTGGCCATCACGAAAGACGGTTATTTCATCGCATATCTGGAAGATTTCATCCATTTTGTGGCTGATATAGACAATGGAGACGCCTTCTTCTTTCAATCGGCGGATGATTTCAAAAAGGTGTTTAACTTCTTTATCGGTGAGGGATGACGTAGGTTCATCCATGATGATGATGCGGGCGTTATAGGAGATGGCCTTGGCGATTTCGACCATTTGCATTTGTGCGACGGTCAGTTCACACATCCGTTTTTTCGGATCCATGTCCAGATCCAGGCTGCGCAGCAGGTTCTGGCTGTCTGCCCACATTTTGTCATGATCGATCAGTCCCAGAGGACCTTTCACTGGCTCTCTGCCAAGCCAGATGTTTTCTGCGACACTTCGGTGAAGGATAGGGGCCAGTTCCTGATGAATCATGGTGACGCCGTTTTCCAGGGCATCAAGAGCACTGTCAAACTGAACGTCCTGACCATCCAGAGTGATGGTGCCACTGTCACGGCTGTACATGCCGAACAGTATTTTCATCAGCGTTGATTTACCGGCGCCATTCTCGCCCATCAGGGCCATGACACTGCCTTTTTTCAGGCTCAGCTGAACGTTATCCAGTGCCTTGACACCAGGGAAGGATTTCGAAATTCCCCGCATATCGAGGACAACTTCTGCCTCTGCTTGCATATTGCCTCCATTAGTTGGTTGAACCACAAAGTGCACGATGGTTAATTCGGGTGTCTTTGTGGTTCAAACAGGCTTCCGTTTCTATGCGGTGATGAATTACAGGTAATCTTTGTAGTTTTCAGGTGTGACCAGCTCGAAGGGGATCCAGGTTTCCTTTTCCACGGGCTGTTTTTTGGCAAGGTTGTAAGCGACCATCAGGCTGCCGGCACCTTGACCGACAGGGTCCTGAAAGACGGTGGCATCAAGGCGGCCATCTTTCATAAAAGCCAGGGCATCGGGCGTGGCATCAATACCCATTACCAGAACATTGCCTTTCATGTTGCTGGCTTCAAGCGCTGCGACGGCACCCAGAGCCATATCGTCGTTATTGGCAATGATGGCGGCCATGTTGTCGCCGGAAGTGATCCAGTTCTCCGCAACGCTCATGCCCAGATCGCGCATCCAGCGGCCAGTCTGCTCACGGGTAACCGCCATCTCTGGGTGATCTTTCAGGATATCTTTCACACCCTCGGTACGCTTAACGGTGTTATCCAGACCGGGAATACCCATGATGACACCGACCTGTCCTTTTCCCTGTAACTGTTCAGCAATGTATTTGCCCTGAATCTGGCCGGCACTGCGCTCATCGGAACCGACGTAGTACGTTCCGTCAGGAAGTTCTGTTGGCATTCGATTCAGATAAACAATACTGATACCTGCTTTGATGGCAGCATCGGAGATAGATTTGGCAGCATCGCCGTTGGTTGGGCAGACGATCATGCTGTCCATACCCTGGGCTATAAAATTTTCAACCTGAGAGAGCTGAATGGTGATGTCTTCTTTGCCGTCGGTGTAGACCACGTCAACATCACCCAGTTCGGCCGCTTTGGCATCCATGGCATCTTTCATATACATCTGGAAAGTGTCGTTGAATGCACAGAAAGAGGCGCCGATCTTGATACGTCCATCATCTTTCTGACCACAGCCAGCCAGAATTGCCATGCTTGACACCAGAAGCATTTTGGTGAGCTTCTTCATATCTACCCTCACTTTCTGAATCGTTCTTATTACAGACGGTTTTGCAGGATCACCATGGGTAAGCCAGAGGCTTGCACCTTAATGGCAAGCATGCAGCTCAACCTTTTTCACAGAATCTTCCCGGGGTTTGGCGTGGTGTATTTTGATGTTCTTTGTGAATCCTGCTGTTGATATGTGTCAAAACTTTGCATTAATTTTCCGTTTTTATTTTTTTGGAATATTTTTTCCATTTTTGTTGTGCGTAAAAGCCAGACTGAAAGTGGCTCCTATGCAGGAGCCACAAGTGATATTAAGAGGGAGTTAGGCCGGTGGTTAACTGGTTTGGGCAAGATTTGCATTGGCAGTGGACTGTTTTTGCTTGCCATAGCGTGACATGAAATGCTCTTCCATACGCTCCAGACTGACGCCTTTGGTTTCTGGTACGTAACGTTGAACAAACCAGTAAGCGAAGACACAGAACAGACTGAATACCCAGAAACTGAAGGCGCCGTTGAACTGTTCCTGCAACCAGGCATTGCTGTTAATCATCGGGAACGCCTGGGTGACGACAAAACCGGTAGTCCACTGGGCTGCAACGGCAATGGCCATTGCCTGTGAACGAATTCGGTTGGGGAAGATTTCCGAGATCAGTGTCCAGCAGCAGCAACCCCAGCTGACGGCAAAGGACACAACATAAATGATCAGGCCGAACAGTGCGGTATAACCTGTTGACTGGTTGAAAATTCCCCAGCTGGCCATCAGCATACCGATCAGACAGCCAATAGAGCCGGCTTTCAGTAGAGGCAGGCGGCCTACTTTATCAATCAGGTACATGCCCAGAGAGTTACCGGCAATGAATACCACACCGATAACGATGGTTTGCAGCAGTGCCATTTCGGTACCACCGGCAATAGGCTTAAGAATTTCCGGTGTGTAGTACATGATTACGTTGATACCAATGATCTGCTGCATACTGGCGATCATGATACCGATGATAACAATGGGCATCAGGCCGGATTTGAGAATACTGACGCCACCGCTCGTACCAGTATCTTTCATGGATGCTTTGATATCTGCCAGTGTACGTTGAGCATGTGTCGGGTTGGAAATACGGGTGAGAATTTCCAGTGCCTGGTTATCCCGGCCACGAAGTACACACCAGCGGGGGGACTCAGGAATCAAAAACAAAAGGCCACCAAACATCAATGCCGGAATAATTTCGGAGCCCAGCATGTAGCGCCAGCCCATATCGACCAGCCACAGCTCAGATGCACCGCGGGCAATCAGGAAGTTGACAAAGAAAACCACCGTCTGGCCAATGACAGCAGACTGTTGATGCATGCTTACTGTACGACCACGGTAGTTTTTTGGTGCCACTTCGGACATATACATTGGTGATATAACCGATGCGATACCCACGGCCAGACCACCGATCATCCTATAGATAACGAACCATGTGAAGTTAGAGGCTGCAGCAGAACCCAATGCAGAAATAAAGAAAAGAACGGCAGCAATAAGAAGGGCATTTTTACGGCCAGTGGAGTAACTGAGCTTGCCGGCAAAATAACTGCCAATAATGCAGCCAACAACGACGTTAGATACTGCCCAGCCAGTCATGGCGGGAGTAAGCGAAAAGTACTCCTGTAAAGGGCCAATGGCTCCGGAGATAACAGCAGTGTCGTAGCCGAATAGCAATCCTCCCAGTGCTGACACCATACAGATACGGATTACATATTGGATATCGTGGGTTTGACTCGATTTCACAATGATTCCCTGACCATTCTTTTATGAAAGGCCAGCCAGAAGCACTCAGATAAGAGATGCTCTTCCCCCGGGTAGATAAAGCCAGTCGACCAGTCGATTGGTGGAGCTACCCTGTCTGGCTGACTGCTAACCCGGATCCACCTTTCCTTTTTCTCATCCTTACAGCCATTAACAAACCGATGCTGGAAGTTGTCTATAAACGACACTTGATGATTAAAAAAGAAACAGTGTGATTATTTCCGGGCATTTTTGCGCCGTGACTGTTTCGAGATGGTGAAAGGATGAGTTTTTTTGTTATTTAAAACGTTGATGCTTGTCAAAAAAAGTGGAGAACTGGAAAATATTTTCCAAAAGCTTATTGACTGGAAATTCATTTTTTTTGTTAGATAGGGCCAACGCCGTGACGAACTATTTGAAGAAAATCAGAAGGGCTTCCCTTCATACCAAACCTTAGGAGTCGTAACAATGAGCAAGGTACAACTGGCAATCAGTCCTTTGACCTGGAGCAACGATGATATGCCTAGTCTGGGCGGTGAGATTGCTCTGGAAACCTGTCTGGCAGGTATGCACCAGGCTGGTTTTAAAGGTTCTGAAATGGGAGTCAAGTATCCACGCACTACCGATGAGCTGAAACCAAAACTGGAAGAAAATGGTCTGGTTCTGGCCTCCGGCTGGTACAGCCTGGAACTGTGCCATCGCTCTGTAGAAGAAGAGATTGATGCGGTTCAGAGTCACCTGGCCCTGATGAAAGGCTGCGGCTGTAAAGTTATGGTTGCCGGTGAAGTCAGCAACACGGTTCATGGTGATATTGAAAAACCACTTTCTACTCGCGTAGTGCTGACTGACGAAGAGTGGAAAGAGTATGGTGCCAAAGTAACCCAGTTTGCTGATTACCTGAAAGAGCACGGTATTCGTCTGGCATTCCATCACCATGTAGGTACTGTTTTTGAAACGCCACGTGACTTTGAAATGTTCATGCAGTACACCGGGCCATCTGTTGGCCTGACATTTGATACTGCCCACGCCACATACGGCGGTGGTAATGCTGCTGAAATCATCCGTCTGGTTGGTGAGCGTATTGTTCACTTCCACACCAAAGACGTTCGTCTGGATGTAATGAAAGACGCTCGTGAAAAAGACCTTCCATTCCTGAAAGCGGTTCTGAACGGCGTATTCACTGTTCCTGGTGATGGTGACCTGAACTGGGATGAAATCTTCGCTGCCCTGAAAAACTTCGACTACGAAGGCTGGCTGGTGGTTGAAGCTGAGCAGGATCCTGCGGTTGCTCACCCACAGACTTATGCAGACATGGCTTACAAGAATCTGACTGCCTACGTGGCTAAAGCAGGACTGTAAGTCCAGGCACTGACTGTTTCCCGGGGTGTTCCCCCTGCCTGTTCCGGGCAACCGGACGAAGAGGGGGTTTTACGGGAATCGTCAGTTGAAACATTCCGGGAAATTATTAACGAGTTCCGTCAGCATGAAACGCATTCGTCTAACAACCGCAGAAGCACTGGCCAAATACCTGGTTGCCCAGAAAATTGAGGTGGACGGCAAGGTTGAGCAACTCTTTGGTACCTGCTTTGGTATTTTTGGTCATGGCAACGTTACCTGCTTTTCTCAGCAGTTAAAAAATATAGAAGACAAGATTCCAACCTGGCGTGGTCAGAACGAGCAGTCCATGGCCATGGCTGCCGTTGCCTATGCCAAGGCAAATAAGCGTCAGCGTATTGGTGTTGCGACCACATCCATTGGTCCTGGTGCTGCCAACATGATTACCGCTGCAGGTGTTGCTCATGCCAACCGTCTGCCGCTGCTGATGATCTCTGGCGATACCTATGCCAGTCGTCTGCCTGACCCTGTATTGCAGCAGACCGAACATTTTCACAACCCAACCATCAGCACCAACGATGCGTTCAAGGCTGTTACCCGTTACTGGGACCGTATCACTCACCCTGAGCAGCTGATTCATTCTCTGCCTCATGCGGTTGATACCATGCTCGACCCAGCCAGCTGTGGTCCTGCTTTCCTGGGTGTTCCACAGGATGTCTGGGGTCATACCTTTGACTTCCCAGAATGCTTCTTTGAAGAGAAATTACACAGAATTCGTCGTCCACAACCAGAAGCCTGCATGGTGGCAGAAGCCGCTGAACTGCTCCGCAACGCCAAGCGTCCGCTGATCATCAGCGGTGGTGGTATTCACTACTCAGAAGCGTCTGAAGAACTGAAAGCGTTTGCTGAAACCCACAACATTCCAGTGGTAGAAACCATTGCTGGCCGAGCCACCATGCTTCAGGACAACCCGCTGAACTGCGGTCCGATTGGGGTTACCGGTTCTGACTCCGCCAACTACATGGCTGGCCATGCTGATCTGGTGCTGGCTGTTGGTACCCGTCTGCAGGACTTCACCACCGGTTCCTGGTCCGTATTCCGCGATGAAGGGCTGAAAATTGTCAGCATTAACGTAGCGCACTTTGATGCGATCAAGCACCGCTCCGTCCCTGTGATTGGCGATGCCCGCGACACACTGCCAAAGCTGAGCGAACAGCTTCAGGGCGTTCGCTTCTCTGAAGAGTGGACTGCCAAGGGTGTGGAAGTGACCAACGAGTGGAAGGCTCTGGTCACCAAACGTATTACACCGGTTGAAGGAGATATGGCTTCTTACGCCCAGGTTGTTGGTGCTGTTAACCGCCTGACCGAAGAAGGCGACACCGTTCTGACAGCTGCGGGTGGTCTGCCTGCAGAACTGGCCATGAACTGGCAGAGCAAGCAGCTTGGCAAGTTCGATATCGAATTTGGCTACTCCTGTATGGGTTATGAAATTGCCGGTGGCTGGGGTGCCAAGATTGCCAATCCAGACAACGATGTGGTGGTTCTGGTGGGTGACGGCTCTTACATGCTGATGAACTCCGATATCTACAGTTCTGTCCTGACCGGTCACAAGATGATTGTGGTGGTGTGTGATAACGCAGGCTTTGCCGTTATCAACAAACTGCAGAACAACACCGGTAACGAATCCTTCAATAACCTTCTGAAAGACTGCCGTCGTGAAGTAACGGGTGAACTGGCCCGTGTTGACTTTGCCAAGCATGCAGAAGCTCAGGGTGCTCTGGCGATCAAGATCAGTGGCATGCATGAGTTTGATGAAGCGTTCGCTAAAGCCAAGGCCGCTGACCGAACCACTGCCATTGTTGTGGACATCGATCCGAACGCCTGGTCCAAGTGTGACTGCTGGTGGGAAGTGGGTCTGCCAAAAGTTACCCGTGATGATCGTACTGCCAAAGCGGTTGCTGACTGGGAAGAAAAGCGCATGTACCAGCGCCCCGGCGTCTGATCACCCAATAGAAAGCTGAATCAATACGTTATGGATAACGGGCAGGTGGGGAAGCCTGCCCGAACCAGAAAAAAATTAATTCAAAACATTTTTAAGACCATTTGAGAGTAAGACCATGATTCGCACTGATAACCTGAAGCAGCCACTGCGCTGGGGGCAGATTGGTGGTGGCAAGGGCAGCCAGATCGGTTATATCCACCGTGATGCAGCCCAGCGTGACCGTAACTTTAAACTGGTTGCTGGCGCTTTCGACGTAAACCCTGAGCGTGGCCGTGCCTTTGGTGTTGAAGAGCTGGGGCTGGATGCTGATCGTTGCTATGACGATTACAAGCAGATGATCGAAGTGGAAAGCAAGCGTGAAGATGGTATTCAGGCCGTCACCATCGCTACGCCTAACAGCACTCACTACGCCATTTCCAAAATGGCGCTTGAGCATGGAATGCACGTTGTGTGTGAAAAGCCACTGACGTTTACAGCGGCTGAATCCGAAGAACTGAAAGAAATTGCCCTGAAGCACAATCGTGTATTCGGCGTGATGTATGGCTACACCGGTTACCCAACCATTGCCCAGGCCCGTGAAATGGTTAAGCGTGGTGATATCGGTAAGGTTCGTATCGTTCACATGCAGTTTGCTCACGGCTACCACGCGGAAGAAGTTGAAAAGAACGATCCGGGTCTGGCCTGGCGTGTAACTCCGGAAGCTTCTGGTCCTTCCTATGTTCTGGGTGATATCGGTACTCACTGTCTGCAGATGGGTCATCTGATCAGTGGCATGGAGATGGACAGCCTGAGCTGCATGCGCAAGAGCTTTGTAGAAAGCCGTCAGCTGGAAGACGATGCACACGTCATGATCCGTTACAAGAACGGTGCGGTCGGTACTCTTTGGTGTTCCGCCGTAGCCGTCGGTAACGTCCACGACTTCAAAGTAGAAGTCATTGGTGAAAAGGGCACCATCCGCTGGTGGGATGAGCATCCAAACCAGATCGAATACGCACCACTGGGTGAGCCTTTCCGCAAGCTGGATCGCGGTATGGGCTACCTGCACGACGCTGCACGATTTGAGCGTATCGGTGGTGGCCACCCTGAAGGCTTGTTCGACTCCTGGGCTAACCTCTACCGCAACATGGGTCATGCCATGATCGCTGCTGACAACGATGCCCAGCAGGAACTGGCCAGTATCTGGTTCCCTGGCATTGACGATGGCATTGAAGGCGTTCGCTTTATCGAGCGTTGCGTTGAATCCGCAGATAATGGCAGCCAGTGGGTGAACGTATGACAACAATCGATTTTCAGCACCCTTCCCTGAAGGATCGTCCATTAGACGTTATCAGTCTTGGAAGGGCTGGAGTCGATCTTTACGCCCGTGAAGCCGACACTGACATGAAAGATGTCACCGGCTTCAACAAGTTCGTCGGCGGTTCGCCGGCGAACATCAGTGCTGCGATCGCCCGTCAGGGCGGTCGCCCTGGTCTGATCAGTGGTGTATCGAACGACGTTCTTGGACAGTTTGTCTGCCATTACCTGGAAGGATTTGGAGTTGACCTCAGGGGCGTAAAGGTAGACGACTCTGGATCAAGAACAAGTCTGGCTATTTGTGAGTTGAAAGCCAGTGGTGGCTCCGTTGTTTTCTATCGTAACCAGCCTGCCGATTTAACACTGACACCAGACGATATTGACCGTGATTATATTGCTAGTGCCAAGGTGTTACTGGTGACCGGTACCGCCCTGTCAGGAAGTCCATCCAGAGAAGCTGCATTTCATGCTATGACACTGGCGAAAGAAGCCGGAACGATTGTTGCCCTGGATCTGGATTACCGTGCTTATTCCTGGAAGTCCGAGGCCGAGAGTGCCATCTACTATCGCCAGGCTGCCAGCATGTCCAATATTTTGATTGGTAACCGTGAAGAGTTTGATGTTCTGGAAGCGCTAATTGCTCCGAACAACCGTGATGATGATGCTACTGCGAAGCGTTTCATGACGGGTGAGACCCAGATCATTCTGCTTAAGGCGGGTGAGTTGGGCTCCAAGGTGTACACCCGCGATGGCGAGCGTTTTGAGCAGGGTATTTTCCCGGTCACTGTGAAAAAGCCATTTGGCTCCGGTGACTCTTATGCAGGAACCACGTTGCTGGCACTGATTCGTGGCAAGAGCCTCAGAGAAGCGGTGAAGATGGGGTCGGCAGCAGCGGCCATAAACGTCTCAAGGGATACCTGTACTGAAGCGATGCCAACCAGTGATGAGTTGGCTGAATTTATCGCTGAACGTTGTTAAGACGCTTCCCGCCGTCCGCTACCTGCCACCCGAAAAAGACAAGACAAATGCTTTTACGGGGAGCGGGCAGCGGGAAGCGGAAGGCTTAAAAAACCACTCCGGGAAAGAGTTAAACATGGGCAAGCATATTGAACCTTTTGATAATCGCAACGAAGCGATTATTGCAGAAAACGACGATACAACCCCACTTTGTTATTTCAACAGCGTCAAGCTGGTAAAGGGTGGCACTCACACTTACCGCTTGGGAAATTATGAAACTGCGGCCGTACTGGCCAATGGTACCTGTCGCATCACCGTTGATGGTGAAGTATTCGAAAATATTGGTGAGCGCGAGCGTATCTGGGATGGTCATCCCAGTGCAGTTTATGCCCCAATCGACAGTGAAGTGCTTATTGAGTGCATCAGTGATCATGCTGAAGTCATGATTGCTGGTGGACGCTATGAAGAGAAACTGAGGCCATTTGCCGTTCGTCCTGATGACGTTCAGGTAGTTCAGTATGGTAGTGATGACACCAAAACTCATCGCAAGATCAAGCATGTTCTCGGGCAGGCTAATGCTGACAAGCGTGGCCGTCTACTGGTCAGTGAACTATTTACTGTTGGTCAGGGTGGCTGGTCAGGTTTTCCGACTCACAAACACGATGAAGATCGTGAAGGTATTGAAACCCGTTACGAAGAAGTTTACCAGTTCCGTTTTGATCCGCCCCAGGGGTTTGGCGCCCAGTTCCTCTATACCGAAGAAGAAAAGTGTGGCCCCTGCTACATGGTGAAAGACGGCAGCGTTATCGCGATCGATAAAGGCTATCACCCAAGCGTAGCGGCTCCAGGCTATCAGATGTATTACTTCACCATCATCGTTGGTGAAACTTCCAAGTCTTTGATTCAGTACTTTGAGCCGGCTCATGCGGATCAAGTGAACACCATTCCCGGTATCAAAGACATGATTGCCAAATTCAAGTAAATGGCTGTGACAATTTGGGGGTACTGCAGTAGGGGGTAAGGTAGCCTGCAGTACTTCCCACTCTCATTATTCAGGTGGAAAGACCATGTTGGTGAACCTTGGGGACCTGCTGCCGGACGCAGCAAAATCAGATTATGCTGTACCCTGCTTTAATGTTTTTGGCTATGAAGATGCCAGAGCAGTAGTTAACGCAGCAGAAAAAATGAACCGACCGGTCATTCTCGCAGCTAATAAAACCCTTGTGGACTTTATGGGAGTTGCGAGTGCTGCCCAGATGATCAGTGCTCTGGCGAAAGAAGCCAGTGTACCGGTCTGTGCTCACCTTGATCATACGTATGAGGAGGATATTATTTTCAAGGGTATTCATCATGGTTTCAGTTCCGTGATGTTTGATGGTTCTCAGTTACCCCTGGAAGAGAATATCCGTCGTACCCGTGCGGTGGTTGACGTCGCTCATGCCTGTGGTGTGTCTGTTGAAGGGGAGATTGGTTCCGTTCCTTACGACGATATTCGCCCACACATTAAAACCATTGCTACTGATCCGTTTGAAGCCGCCGCTTTTGCCAGAGAATCCGGTGTGGATGCCGTGGCAGTATCCGTAGGAAATATCCATCGTCTGAAAGAGCCAACGGCCACGATTGATCATGACAGCCTGGCGCGTATTGCTGATGCGGTTGATACTCCTTTGGTTATTCATGGCACCAGTGGCATTAAGGAAGAAGATCTGACCAGAATGCGTAAGGGGGCTGTCGCCAAATTTAATATTGGCACAGTTCTGCGTATGGCTTTTGGCCGTAAGCTTCGGGAAACGATGATCGCTAATCCTGAGGAATTTGACCGGCCGGTCTTGATGGCTGCAGCGATGTTGGCTGTTGAAGATGCTGCACGTCATCAACTGGAGCTGTTCTACGGAAAGAATGGCGGCTAATTTTATACACAAGTGTGTATATAATACGGTTGCCGTGGCGACCGTCTAAATAAAGAAGAGAGTATAAATAGGTGATGGATTGAGTCAGGGATTGTTTTTGCTGCTCTTTACCAAGCATATGCAGGGCTGAATCCACATTTGATCCATTACCAAGTACAAGTCATTGAATATGAATACCAAGCTGAAGCCAGCAACACCTCAAACACTTGAAGAACTGAAAAGTGACATCATCAATCGCTACGACTCAATGAGTAAGCGCCTGCGTTTGGTTGCGGATTTTTTTGTTCAGAATCCCAATACGGTTGCACTGGAAAACCTGGTGGTTATTGCCCGTGAGATTGATGTGTCGCCTTCAACGCTGGTGCGTTTTGCCAACTTTTTTGGCTTTGCCGGTTTCTCTGAACTACAACAGCTATATCGCAGCCAGCTGAAGGGACAAGTCAGTGGTTACCGTGAGAGGGTTCGACACGCTTCGGAAATGACTGGCGCCATTAAAGAAGGTCATCATTTGCTGGATGCTTTTTCTGGGCCGCAGAGTCTTGCGATCGAGAACCTATCGATTGATATTTCTCCTGCAGATTTTGATAAAGCGCTCGGCCTGATGAGTAGTGCCCGTATTATTTATGTAACCGGTGCTCGTCGTGCCTTTCCGGTTGCGTATTACCTTTGCTATGCCCTGATGCGAGCAGATGTCGATGTTATCTTGCTCGATGGTGTGGGTGCCATGCATAAAAACCAGCTAAAGCGGTTGACTGAGAATGACCTGCTGCTGGCAGTCAGCTACCACCCACATGCCGATGAGACCAATGAGTGCATTCAGATTGCCCATGAGCGTCATTGTCCATCTCTGGTTCTGACCGATCACAGTATCCATCCCTGCAAAGAAGTGATTACCCACGGGCTTCAGGTTAAAGAAGCGGAAATGATGGGGATGCGTTCATTGAGTACCTCTATGCACTTGGCTCAATGTCTGGTGATGGGGTTACTTTGCCGTCAGGAGGACCAGGAAAACGGTTGATTTTTGATTATGTATCTTTCTGGATACAGAAATTCAATATGAGAATCCTGTCACAAATAGCCTTTATAAAAACGAGTCATTTTTATAAAGGCTTTTCTAAAAAGTGAATTTTAGTAATGAGAATCGGGTTGTTAAAAAGAGATAGAGTATCGTCGGCAATACTTTTATAAGGAATGTTATTTTATTTCTGGAAAATAAGTATTTTTCACGTCGAATAGCTTTTGATTGTTAATAAATGATTCTCATCAAACTATTGGGGTGTATTTTATCGTTGATGATTGAGAAATTGATCTAGGTTAATAAGTTTGACTGTTTTATTAGTGCTTTTTTTGGCCAGTGATCAATTGATGATCAGTAGATTAATATTTGTCCTGAATAATATTTAATCTGTTTTTTAATAAATAGTGACGTACGCTTTGTGTTGCTTAAAAAATACTCAAAACTCTTTAAGTTTATGAATAGTAAATGAAAGATAAAGGAAAAAACTATTCATCCAATAATTGCTTCAAATCAAATTATGGAAATAGTGAGTATATTATATTCTGCCTGCCTTCATAGAAGCGCTTATTTTTTATCTCCTGGTTAAGATGAATGGGAGAAGTTACATTTATTACTATGATGTGTTGTTGATCATTTAAAGACCAGTTGTCCTGCTATGCGACCTTAAGATCTGGTCTTCTTCATGATGAGTTATTCGTAAAATTCTGAATTAATTTTTATTCCAGATTATTCATTTTCTGTTTCAGAGTCTGTTTTTGAGTATTCAATTGATCCATCGTTGAAAACATTTATTTATAGAAAAAAGATTGAACACCCAAAAATCAGATTAGCTTTTTAGTATGTTATTCAAGGCTTTTAATAGGGGGAAGTTTGAATGGATGCTGAACCAAAAAAGGCAATAAGAATAGATACGAAGATAGCAATACCTTCGTTAGCTATTGTTGCCATATTGATTTATTTCACGGTTCGGGACCTGGATGCCGCTAATCAGGTGATTAATCAGGTCTTTCAATATGTGACCTACAAATGGGCCTGGGCATTTGAGTGGTATATGGTCATCATGCTGGGCGGCTATTTCTGGCTGCTCTTTGGTCCTTATGCCAATAAAAAGCTGGGTGATGAAGAGCCTGAATTCAGTACTGCCAGCTGGATCTTCATGATGTTTGCCTCGTGTACGTCGGCAGCCGTACTTTTCTGGGGTACGATTGAAGTTTATTACTATATCCTCACGCCTCCATTCGGTATCGAACCTTTCTCTCAACAGGCAAAAGAATACGGTGTTGCCTACTCTCTCTTCCACTGGGGACCTTTACCCTGGGCAACCTACAGTCTGTTAAGTGTTGCTTTTGGCTACTTCCTGTATGTGAAAAAGGTCAATGTTATTCGCCCCAGTAAGACCATTGAACCATTGGTGGGTGAAAAGCACAGTAACGGCCTTTTTGGAACCTTCGTAGATAACCTGTACATCGTTGCGCTGATTCTGGCGATGGGTACCAGTCTTGGTCTGGCGACACCACTGGTTACTGAGTGTATCGAGTATCTTTTTGGTATTGAGCGTAGCCTGGAAGTTGATGCGACCATTATCTCTTTCCTTATTGTTTTCAACGCGATCTGTGTGGCCTTCGGTCTTCAGAAAGGCATTCGTATCGCCAGTGACCTGAGAAGCTACCTGAGTATCTTTGTGCTTGCCTGGGTTCTGATCGTTGGTGGTACCACCTTTATTCTGAATTACTTCACCGACTCCTTTGGTGTTCTCCTGATGAATGCCGGCAGGATGCTGTTCTATACCGATGCCATCGGTGAGAGTGGTTTTCCTCAGAACTGGACCGTCTTCTACTGGGCCTGGTGGATGATTTACGGCATCCAGATGTGCATCTTCCTTGCCCGTATCTCCAAGGGCAGAACGGTACGTGAACTCTGTCTGGGCATGGTGGGCGGTCTGACTCTGACCACATGGACACTCTGGGGCATCCTCGGCAGCTATACCGTTGAGGTTATGCACAAGGGACTGCTGGATATCAGCACCATCATCAGTGAGAACGATGTACCACGGGCCATTATCGAAATCTGGGCAACATTGCCACTCAGCACCTTCACCATCGGTGTCTTCCTGGTGCTCTGTTTCCTGGCCACGATCACCTTGGTAAACGCCTGTTCTTACACCCTGGCCATGTCTACCTGTAAGGAAGCGACTGGTTACGACGAACCACCACTGTGGATTCGACTTGGCTGGTCTCTACTGGTGGGGATTCTGGGTATTACCCTGCTTGCTCTGGGTGGCCTGAAGCCTCTGCAGACAGCAATCATCGCAGGGGGCGCGCCACTGGCCATCGTAAATATTCTGGTTATCTGGGCATTCCTGAAAGATGCCAAAAAGAATCGCTGGTAAATCCGTTTTTCAGTGAAGCAATAGTCAATTAAGTAAGAAGAGTATTAGACATGGATTTTAATTTATCTGACGAGCAGGAACTGTTTGTTGCGGGTGTCCGCGAACTGATGGAAAGAGAGAACTGGGAAGCCTACTTCGTTGAATGTGACGAAAAGCACGAATACCCACTGCGCTGGGTGAAGGCTCTGGCTGAACTGGGCATCGACACAATGCTGCTGCCAGAAGAACACGACGGTATGGATGCTGGTCTGGTTACTCTGACCGCTATCTGGGAAGAGCTTGGGCGTCACGGTGCGCCTACCTACGTTCTGTATCAGCTGCCTGGTTTCAATACCATGCTGCGTCATGGTACCCAGGAACAGATCGACAAGATTTTTGCTCTGCGCGGCACTGGCGAACAAATGTGGAACTCCGCCATTACTGAGCCAAGTGCCGGTTCTGACGTAGGTAGTCTGAAAACCACTTACACCCGCAAGGATGGCAAAGTTTACCTGAACGGTCACAAGTGCTTTATCACCAGTAGCTCCCACTGTCCTTACCTGGTGGTGATGGCCCGCGACTCTGCTTCTCCAGACTCACCGGTCTTCTCCGAGTGGTTCGTGGATATGAGCAAGGCTGGCATCAAGCTGAACCCACTGGACAAGATCGGTCTGCGCATGGACAGCTGCTGCGAAGTGATTTTCGATAACGTTGAGCTGGAAGAGAAGGACATGTTTGGCTCTGAAGGCAACGGCTTCAACCGTGTTAAGGAAGAGTTTGATGCTGAACGCTTCCTGGTAGCCTGCACCAACTACGGTGTTGCCCTGTGCGCCTTTGAAGACGCTGCCAAGTATGCAAACCAGCGTATCCAGTTTGGTGAAGCCATCGGTCGTACTCAGCTGATCCAGGAAAAATTTGCTCACATGGCGATCAAACTGAACGCCATGAAGAACATGGTTTATGAAACTGCATGGAAGTGCGACAACGGCACTGTGAACTCCGGTGACGCTGCCATGTGTAAATACTTCTGTGCCAATGCTGCCTTCGAAGTAGTGGACTCTGCCATGCAGGTACTGGGCGGTATCGGTATCACTGGACATCGCGTTGGACGTTTCTGGCGTGACCTGCGGGTTGACCGTGTTTCCGGTGGATCTGACGAAATGCAGATTCTGACTCTCGGTCGCCAGGTACTGAAAAAGTATCGTTAATCTGTCGTTAACTGAACCTTTGGAAAGGGCTGACCCTGCGGGGTTACCTTTCTGAAGGTGAATATATTGCTTAGCGGGGGAATGAATAATGTCCAACAAGGTGTCTACACCGGAATTTGGCCCTTTGCACGGGGTCCGGGTTGTTTTTTCAGCGCTTGAAATTGCTGGCCCATTTCCAGCCCAGATGATGGCGGAATGGGGTGCAGAAGTTATCTGGATCGAGCACACCAAATATCCCGATACCATCCGGGTAATGAAAAATTACCGCGAGCTGGCGCGCCGTAATCTGCACAGTCTGTCCATCGATATCTTCTCTGAGGAAGGCAAGAAAGCATTCCTCAAGCTGATGGAAACCACCGATATCTTTATCGAGTCCAGTAAAGGACCAGCCTTCAAACGCCGTGGTATGACCGATGAACTGCTGTGGGAACACAACAAGTCGCTGGTTATTGTGCATCTATCAGGTTATGGCCAGTACGGTGAAGATCAGTACATCAACCTGCCTTCTTATGACCACATTGCCCAGGCATTCAGTGGTTACCTGGTTCAGAACGGTGATGGTGATCAGCCAGTACCTGCATTCCCATACTCTGGTGACTACATCAGCGGCTTCATGGTGCTGAGTTCCGCCCTGGCGGCACTTCACAATGCTAAAAGAACCGGGGAAGGTGAAAGTGTTGACGTTGCCATGTATGAGGCTCTGCTGCGAGTCAGCCACTATTACATGATCGACTACTTCAATAACGGCACGCTCTATCCCCGCACAACCAAAGGTAAGGATCCAACTCAGGTAGGTTGTGGCGTTTATCGCTGTAATGACGGCTGTATCACCATGTCCTGGGTAGGTGGTCCACAGATCCGAAGGTTGCTTGAGGTTCTGGATCATACCCACATTCTGGGCACTGACGAGTTTCCTGAAGGTATTCCTGGTATTCGTGCTGATAGTTCTCAGGGGCAGATTCTGGAAGACAAGCTGGATGCATTCTTCGGTGAGAAAACCATCGATGAAACGCTGGAGCTGCTGGAGTCCATGACCATCGCTGCGACCCGTGTGCTGACCATTCCTGAACTGGAAAGCCACCCACAGTACATCGCCCGCGAAAACATTGTTGAGTGGGACACGCTGTCTGGTGGTAAGTGCAAGGGTTCAAACATTGTTCCTAAATTTACCAAAAACCCAGGACAGATCTGGCGGAGCACACCATCACGGGGTATGGACACCGCAAGTATTCTGAGTGATCTCGGATACTCGGATCAGGAGATCCATGCTCTGGCAGAAGTCGGTGCCGTCAAGCTGGCTGATTAAACGACGAACGTTTGATTATTGGCTGGCTTTTTAAAAGCCGAACTTGAAAGAGTGAACTGGGCAAGAGCGCATTTTGGTGAACTGTCGGAAAAGACCGTCTGATTTTCCGGCAGCTACCCGAATGCCTTGAATAAATAACCGGGGTTTGCAGGCGAATTGCTCAGCGATGAGGTGTTACATTGGACTTGGTTGGCAATAAAAATTTACGTGATACATGGGATCGGCTGGCTCAAGCGTATGCTGAAAATACAGCCATTGTCTTTGAAGATGTATCAGGTAAAACCAGTGAACTTTCATACGCTGAGTTTAATCATCAGATAAATCAGGCTGCAAACCTCTTTCTGAAACTGGGCGTTAAAAAGGGTGACCGGGTTGCTACCCAGTTATTCAACAGCCCTGAATTTTTAATGAGTTGGTTTGGTCTGGCGAAAATTGGAGCCATTACCGTTCCGATTAATGTGCAGTCCCTGCACCACGAAGCCAGCTATATTCTGAAGAAATGCCAGGTAGAAACGGTCATTGTTGAGAAGCAGTTTGTTTCTCTTTATCAGGAAATCAGCCAGAAGGATGGCATTCCTCTTGAGCACATCCTGATCACACGAATTGAAGAAGATGAAGAACCTGCTGGTACTTTGAATTTTGGTGCCCTGTTAAGAAAGCAATCAACAACACTTGAAAAAACAGTTCCTTTAGACAGCAGTGATCCAGTAGAGATTATTTTTACGTCGGGCACAACGTCTCGACCAAAAGGTGTGGTGATTACGCACTACAACCTTAACTTTTCCGGAATATATACCTCCTGGTTATGCTCTCTGCGTTCAGAAGACCGGTACCTGAGCACCATGCCAGCCTGCCACATTGATTTTCAATGTACTGCAGCGATGCCAACGTTTGCCTCAGGCGCCACGCTGATCCTGATAGAGAAGTACAGTGCATCTCGCTTCTGGAGTCAGATCTGCCATTACCGGGCAACCGTGACCGAATGTATTCCGCTGATGATTCGCACCCTCATGCTGCAGCCAGAGAGAGCCTGGGAGAAGGGCCACTGTCTGCGGGAGGTTATGTTTTATCTGACACTTTCTGAGCTGGAAAAAGATCAGTTTTCAGAGCGCTTTGGTGTACGGCTGCTGACGTCTTATGGCATGACCGAAACCATCGTTGGCAATCTGGGTGATACCCCCGGCTATGAGCGTCGCTGGCCATCCATTGGCAGACCCGGATTCTGCTACGAAATCAAAATTGTCGATGATCAGGGTAACGAAGCAACACCAAATACCACCGGTGAAATTGTCATCAAGGGTGAACCAGGAAAAACGCTGTTTAAAGAGTATTACAACAACCCGGAAGCAACAGCAAAAGCACTGGACAGTCATGGTTGGCTTTATACCGGTGATAGCGGCTACATGGATGAAGACGGCTATTTCTATTTTGTTGACCGTAATGTCAATTTGATTAAGCGCTCCGGCGAAAATATTTCCAGCTCTGAAATTGAAAATGCACTGGTCTGCCATCCCAAAATTATTGAAGCCGCCGTTATCGGTATTCCAGATGAAATGTATGACGAAGTGGTTAACGCGTTTGTCATTCTTAAAGAAGGTGAAACATTAAGCACTGAAGAAATTCTTGAATTCTGTTCAACCCATATGGCGGCTTTTAAAGTGCCAGCCCATGTGGAATTCAGAACAGAGTTTCCAAGAACCTGTACAGGAAAAGTACAGAAAAATGTATTGAAAGAAGAAGTGCTTTCCAGATCTGAATTCCAGCAAGTTGAGAATTATCTGATTAACCGGAATCACACAGCTGAAATCAGGGTGGATACCGTACTGAATTAAGAGTGAATGTGTTGAACAAGTCTGATGCGGGTTTTTGATGAATGGTGTGCATGCTGATTGTCATCAGCATGTGATGAATAAAAAACAAACATATCGATAGACGCGGAAGCAAAACCATGACGATTAATACAGATCTGGTAGGTAAGGTATATGGACCCTATGAAACTCAGTATGACCTGAATGATCTGCTGGCTTTCGGGGTGGGCAGTGGTGCCGCTCAGGATGGTAAAACCGACCTGGACTGGGCATTTGAAAAAGACCTCAAGGTAAACCCTGTCTTTCTGGCGACTATCGATGCGTCCGACAAAGTAACCGAGGATATTAATTTCGGTTTTAACTGGGATGGTGTTCTGCACTGGGGGATTGATATGAAATTCCATCACCCCTTTGTCAAAAAGGCAGGCAAGCTGACCACCAATATTACTCTGACCGGTCTGTACGATCGAGGTGAAGGCCGAGGCTGCCTGGCACAGAAAACCGGAGAAACCTTCGATGAGGATGGCAACAAACTGCTGACCATCGATAACTGGGATATCTGTCTATACGACGGTGGTTTTGGTGGGCCTAAAGCACCACAGGACATCGTGGAGATGCCGGATCGTGCCCCTGACTTTGAATTTGATGACCACCTGAACCTGAACAGTGCCCTGGTTTTCCGTCTGATTGGTATCTATCACCACCTGCACGCTGACTGGGAATATGCCAAGGAGTTTGGTTACGAAAAGCCTTTCTATATGGGCCTCGGTCTGGCGGGTCTGGCATTCAGACACATCACTAATCAGTTTATGGGACGTCGTCCCGAACGCATGAAGCGTTTCAAACTTCGTTTTACCGGCGTCAGCTATCCGGGAATGGATGTGCGCACTCAGGTCTGGGAAATGCCTGACCAGTCCGTTCGCTTCCGTGTAGTCGATGCCAACAATCCTGAAACCATTCTTTTGAATTTTGCCTTGGCTGAGTGGCAATAAAGGCGAACGACTGAAAAATTAATTTCGTCAGGAGTACGACGATGGCTTTAAAACTGGATATGCAGGGCAAAACATACGGCCCTTTTGAACGGGAATATGACTTCCGTGAACTGATTATCTTTGGCCTGGGCTGTGGTGCCGGTGCCGATGGCAAGACTGATCTTGAGTACGTTTACGAAAAGAATCAGAAAATTCTGCCGATGTTTGCTGCCATGCCGATTGTGGACAGCGAAGTCACCAAAACCATCGACTTTGGTTTTGAGTGGGGTGGTTCCCTCCACTGGGGCTTTGATCTTCAGTTCCATCAGCCGCTGACCAAGCTGTCTGGCAAACTCAGCACCAAAGTATTACTGAAAGGTCTTTATGACCGTGGTCCAGGTCGTGGCTGTCTGGCTCAGCATATTGGCGAGACCTTTGATGAAGATGGCACCCTGCTGTTTACCAATGAAAGCTGGGATTGCTGTCTGTACGACGGTGGCTTCGGTGGTCCAAAAGCACCAGCGGATATTGTTGAGATTCCTGAGAGAGAGCCTGACTTTGAAGTTGTGGAACAGGTGCCTCTGAACCAGGCCATCATTTACCGTTTGAATGGTGACTACCATCCTCAGCACATTGACTGGGAATATGCCCAGAAGTTTGACCATCCCAAGCCAAACCTGCATGCAGTAAGTACTGCCGGTTTTGCCTGCCGTCACATCATCAACACGCTGTTGCCTGGTGAGCCTGAGCGCCTGACCCGCTTCAAGACTCGGATTACCAAGTCTCTGTACCCAGGCTGCACCATCAAGACCCAGATGTGGAAGTGGGATGACAACTCCATCCACTTCCGTGTGATTGATGCCAACGATCCAGAAATCGCATATCTGAATTACGCCCTCGCTGAGTGGAAATAAAGATGCATACCCTCTGTTCCGGTGAGCAGAGGTCGTTTTGAAGTATGTCCGGGGCAGAGTGCTCCGGGCAGTTTAGGTAGAAAGCTGAATGACTATGAAAATTATTGTTGGATGCAAACTGGTACCTGAAGAGCAGGATATCGTTGTACAGGCCGATGGCTCACTGGACGTTAGCCGTGCAACGCCAAAGATCAGCCCATTTGATCTGAATGCTATTGAAGCAGCTGTTGAAGTAAAAGGCCTGGTGGGTGAAGCCCACATCACCGCTCTGAGCGTGGGTGACAAGACACTGGAAAACAGCAAGGCCCGTAAGGACATCTTGTCCCGCGGTCCTGACGCCATGACTGCGGTTATGGATGATGCCTATACGCATCTGCTTCCAGAGCAGACGGCCGAAGTGATGGCAACTGCCGCCAGAGAGATTGGCTTTGACCTGATCCTGTGTGGTGACGGTTCCGGAGACCTTCTGGCTCAGCAGGTCGGTACCCGTCTGGGTGCACTGCTGGATGTCGCCACCCTGAGCGGCGTCAGCAAAATTGTTTCCGCGAACAACGGCAAACTGGTGGTTGAGCGTGCACTGGAAAGTGAAGTGGAAGTGCTGGAAGTCACTCTGCCTGCCGTTATCTCTGTTTCTGCAGACATCAACACCCCTGCGATTCCTGGCATGAAGGCCATTCTGGCTGCCGGTAAGAAGCCAGTAGGTACGATGACACCATCAGCGCTGGGCGTGGCGCAGGGTGCAGCATCGGTTGAATTGCTGGAAACCAAAGCACCCAAGCAGAAAGAACGCCTCAACGTCATGATTGAAGGCGACGGTGAAGATCAAATCGCTGAGCTGGTAAGCCACCTGCGTAAAATTCTGAATTGATAGGTTGACCAATGAGTAAGATTGCAAACGTTTGGGTTTTCAGCGACGTCGAATCCCGTCAGGCAGAAGTACTTGCCGGTGCCCGCGAACTGGGTGATACGGTTTCTGCCTTTGTTATTGGCACAGATGGTGATGTAGCAAAAGCTTACGCCCAGGGTGCTGACAAAGTTTATCTGCTGGGTGCCAGAGAAACTTCACGCATTGTTGAAGATTACGCTGACACCATGGCCAAGGCCATCTCTGAAGCTGCCGATTCTGCATTGATTCTGCTGCCAGGCACTCGCTGCTGTAAGGCTCTGGCTTCACTGCTGGGCGTTAAGCTGAAGGCGGGTGTGGTAACTGAAGCGTATGACGTGACCGTTGAAGACGGTGGTGTTACCGGTAAGCGCATGGTTTACGGTGGTCTCGCCCACGGTCAGGAGAAAGTGGCTTCTCCGTTTGCCGTGATGGTTGTCAGTGGTGGTGTATTTGCACCTGAAAGCGAAGACGCTGCCAGAACCGGTGAAACCATCAACGTTGAATTCGTTGCACCAAAAGCAGCCATCAAGTGTCTGGAGCGTCAGCCTAAGCAGGCTACTCAGGTAGACCTGGGTAAGGCCAAGCGTATCGTTAGTATCGGCCGTGGTATTGCCAAGAAAGAAGACATTGCCATGGCTGAAGCCCTGGGTGCTGCCATTGATGCTGAGCTGGGTTGTTCCCGTCCAATCGCTGAGAGCGAGAAGTGGCTGGAGCAAGAGCGTTATGTGGGTATCTCCGGTGTGATGCCAAAACCAGAACTGTATCTGGCACTGGGTATTTCCGGACAGATCCAGCACATGGTTGCTGCCAACAGTGCCCAGGTGATTGTTGCAGTGAACAAGGACAAAAATGCTCCGATCTTCCAATACGCGGACTACGGCATTGTTGGCGATCTTTACAAGATCGTGCCAGCACTGACTGCTGCGTTTGGCGAGAAATAAGCATCAGCTGATTCGCCGTCCGGTCTCCGCTGCCTGCTCCCCGAAAAAGATAAGACATATGCTTTTACGGGAAGCGGCCAGCGGGTTGCGGAAAGCGCTCTTATAACTGGCAGGGAGACGTTCAATCATGGGTGAAATCATTTTTTCATTGTTTATTGGCAGCTTTCTGTCAGGTGTTGGCCTGTTGATGAATAGAGTCTTATATCTTGAGCAAAAAAGACACAACTCTAACAATCAGCAAAGCATTGATAGTAACAATATTGAAGAAACATCTGTGACAGCACCGGAAGCATTACCGGGCGCACCTGTGGGAAGTGGGTTATGAGTATTTATGCCGCCGGCGTTCTTGTCAGCATTGTTGTATTCGTGTTGATTGGTGCATACGCCGGAATGAAGGTTAAAGGCATTGATGATTATTATGTCTGCGGTCGCAATGCTCCCACGTTATTTATTACCTGCACCTTATTTGCCTCCATGCTCAGTACTAATGGGTTTATGGGGGATACCGCTTTCAGCTACGGTGGCAACATTACCACCATGCTTTTACTGAATACGCTCTGTGCCGGAGGGTATGTGATCGGTGGCCTGTTTTTTGGTCGCTATATTCGCAGGGCCATGGTTAATACCATGCCTACCTATTTTTCTAATCGGTTTAACAGCCTTCGTATTCGCCGGTTGGCTGCCATGATTACGGTAGCCTCCCTGTTCGCTTATCTGATCAGTGTTCTACAGGGTACCGGCCTGCTGATGGAAACATTAACTGGTTACAGTCGTATAACCTGTCTTTTGATTGCCTGGGTCGGCATCACCCTGTTTACCTTCTATTCCGGTGCTCGTGGAAGCGTATTGACAGACACCGTTATGTGCCTGTTCTTCCTGGGCATCACGATCTTTGCCGGGCCTTATGTATTTGAAGCCGCAGGTGGTCTTGAGAATCTGCTTGATACGCTGGCCCGTAATCCAGAAACGCCACCGGGACTGCTGGATTACCACGGTAACCCTCGTGGTGGCTCCGAGTTTGATATGGTGTTTTACGGCATCACCATGGGCATTATCTGGCTGGTAACCGTTGCCGTCAGCCCCTGGCAGGCTGGCCGGAACCTGATGGCGCGAAATGAACATGTGATTCTGCGCTCCAGTGTGATGATGGCGCTGCTGACGGTAATTTTTCTGCTCTACCTCTATCTGATGTCCATCAGTGTCATTCCTGTGAATCCAGCGATGGATCAGCCTGAAAAGGTCATGATCTGGGCTGCCATGGAGTTAATGCCTCCGCTGGTGGGTGTAGCTCTGCTCGCGGGTATTCTGACTGCCGGTCTTACTTCAGCATGTACTTTTCTGTCGGTGGTGGGCTTCAGCCTGTCCAGCGATATTCTGAATATCAAGTTTGCCAGTGAGAAATCACAACTGCGCTTCACCCGTGGGATGATGCTGCTGGTCAGTTTACTGTCACTGATGATTGCCAGTATGGATATGGCCAGTATCCGTGTCATTGCCTGGTTTGCCAGCACGATCATCGCGGCATCCTGGGGTTACGTTGCTTTTGCCAGTGTCTGGAGTAAGAAGCTGACAGAACGTGGCGCTTACCTGGCCATGGCGGGCGGTTTCTTTGGGTATATGGTCGCTAAGCTGCTTAAAGAGCTGGCCGGTGTGCCATTGGTTAATCTTTTTGATCCTTTCTTTATTGGCGTAGCCATCAGTATCGTGCTTGGTATCTGGGGCTCAAAAGGCCAGACCAAGACCATCGAAGAGATTACTTACCAGGACAAAATTCACCAGATACCCGCATCAGAAACGGTGGCGGCAGAGTATGTCAGAAGTCGCTACTACGGCTGGATTATGGTGGCTGCCGGGGTATTGGTTTCCACCTTTCTTATCTATTACTGGGCCATCCCATATAACGCTCTTTTAAGCCAATAAACAGCGTGGGCCGGAAAAGTTTAATCAATAAATGGAATTGCACTACCAGGTGCATATCGTTAGAAGTGAGGGGACACCATGTCCGAAGATAAATTTGATGTAATCATTGTCGGGGCAGGACTTGCCGGTTGCATCAGTGCGTACCTGTTAGCCAAGGCCGGTCTGGAAACACTGGTTATTGAACGGGGCAACTTTCCAGGGTCAAAGAATGTGACCGGTGGTCGCCTTTATGCCCACAGTATCGAGAAAATCTTCCCCAACTTTGCTGAAGAAGCTCCTGTTGAGCGCTGCATTGTCCATGAGAAGGTCTCTTTTATGGATGGCAGCAGCAGTGTGACGCTTGACTATGCAAGCCCTGAAGCCGCAGATCCAGGCAGTCGCTCTTATGCTGTGCTGCGTTCAAAATTTGATCAGTGGCTGGCAGAACAAGCTGAATCTGAAGGTGCCAGCATTGTTCCGGGTGTTCATGTTGATGATCTGATTGTTCGCGACGGTAAGGTCTGTGGTGTTATTGCCGGTGGCGAAGAGATGGAAGCCGATGTTGTGCTTCTTGCCGATGGTGTGAACTCCATGCTGGGCCAGAAGCTGGGCATGGTGACCGGTGTAAATGCACACAACACCGGTGTGGGTGTTAAGGAAGTCATTGAGCTGAGCCGCCAGCAGATCAATGATCGTTTTGGTTGCATGGATAATGAAGGTGCTGCCTGGCTGTTTGTTGGCTCACCTTCTGATGGCCAGATGGGTGGTGGCTTCCTGTACACCAATGAAGACAGCGTTTCTCTGGGGCTGGTGTTTGGTCTGCATAACATTGACAAGGTCAGCAAAAGCATTCCTCAGATGATGGAAGACTTCAAAAATCATCCAACCGTTAAGCCGCTGATCGCTGGTGGTAAGACCGTAGAATATTCTGCCCACGTTGTACCGGAAGGTGGTTATGACATGGTGCCGAAGATGGTGGGTGATGGCGTTCTGATTGCCGGTGATGCCGCAGGTCTCTGTCTGAATATTGGCTTTACCATTCGGGGAATGGACCTGGCCATTGCCTCCGGTGAAGCAGCTGCCAATGCCATCATCAAGGCTAAAGAGGCGGGCGACTTCAGTGAAGCGGGTCTGGCCTCCTACAAAACAACGCTGGATAACAGCTTTGTGATGAAAGACCTTCAGCTCTATAAGAAGGTTCCCGGCTTCCTGGATAACCCAAGAATGTTTAACCAGTATCCAACCATGATGACCGGCATCATGAAAGACCTTTACACCATGAACGGCACTTCTGCTCCACTGCGGAAAATTGTGATGCCTCACCTGAAGCAGGCCGGTTTCATGAACCTGATTAAAGATGGCTTCAAGGGAGCGACTGCGCTATGAGCGAGAAGGTCAATGTTGATGTAAAGCTGGGCATTAACAAATTCTTTGTTGATGAAGGCAATCCTCATATCGAACTGGTTGAGAATCCGGATCCGGCAGAATTTGCCAAGCTGGAAGCTGCCTGCCCTGCTGGTCTTTATAAGCGTGACGAAAATGGCAATATCCATTTTGACTCCGCTGGCTGCCTGGAGTGTGGTACCTGTCGTATTCTCTGTGGTGACACCATTATCAAAAAATGGCACTACCCACAGGGTACCTTTGGTATTGAGTTCCGCTACGGCTGAGTAATTTTAAAACGCTACGCGCCTCCCGCTGCCCGTCGTCCGTAAAAGCCAGGATAACCTTCGCTTATACGGGAAGCGGGCAGCGGGTGACGGGCAGCGTTTTTTAAGGGAGTTATCGAAATGCCCTGTTATGAGTTTGAAGGACTGGTACCGGTGGTAGACCCTACTGCCTATGTCCATCCAACCGCGGTGTTGATTGGTGATGTGATTGTCGGGCCGGGTGTTTATATTGGCCCTGTTGCCAGTCTGAGAGGCGACTATGGTCGCTTGATTCTGGAGGAGGGTGCCAACCTTCAGGATGGCTGTGTAATGCATGGCTACTGCGATATGGACACGGTTGTCGAACGTGATGGACATATCGGCCATGGCGCTATTCTTCACGGTTGTGTCATCCGTCGAAATGCACTGGTTGGCATGAACTCGGTGGTAATGGACGGTGCTGTTATCGGGGAAGAGAGCATTGTAGCGGCCATGAGTTTTGTGAAAGCTGGCTTTCAGGGTGAAGCAAGACAGCTTTTGATTGGTTCACCGGCCAAACCGGTTCGTCAGGTGTCTGATCAGGATATGCACTGGAAAGGTTTGAATACCAAAGAGTATCAGGACCTGGCCATCCGCTCTGGCAAAACCATGAAAGAGGTGATGCCATTGGTTGAAATGGAGTTGAACCGACCTCGGCTGATGGGTACCACTGACGTGAAGCCTAAAATATCAGCCTGATAGAGCTTGTTACAACGTATTTGGTGCCCATATAGTCACCTGCTATATGGGCATTATTGTAACTTCAGTAGATAAAAAACTTTTGAAATGACCCCAAAAACCATTGAGTGTGTAATCTTCGACTGTGATGGAACACTCGTCGATAGCGAGATTTTGTGTAACCAGGGACTGGTCAATGTTTTTACCCGCTACCGTGCTCTAATCACGCTGGAAGAGTGCCTGACTAAATACAAAGGCGGCAAGATGGTGGAGATCCTGACAGCCATCTGTGGTGATCATCATCTGTCTCTTAATTTGGCAGAGCTTGAGAAAGAGTATCGGGAAGAGTTGCGACAACTGTTTGATAAATATCTGACACCTGTGAATGGTGTACCTCTGATGTTGGAGAAGATCCAGATGCCCATCTGTGTGGCATCCAATGGGCCGGCCAGCAAGATGGAACATACTCTGGGGCTGACCGGGCTACTGCCAAGATTTGAAGGAAAGCTGTTCAGTGCATTTGATGCTAATTGTTGGAAGCCAGACCCTGGATTACTGGCTTATGCTGCAAAAGGCATGGGCGTCAATTTGGGAAAATGCGTTCTGGTCGAAGACTCCGTACCTGGCGTGATGGCAGGTATCAATGCAGGTATCCCTGTTTTCCATTACTGCAGGGATGAACATTCCGAACCGGTAAATCATCCACTGGTAACCCGATTTGCGAATATGGAAGCGCTGCCAAGCTTATTGCTTCAGGCAGATTAGCCTGTTGTGTTCGGGTGCTGAATTTTCAGAAAAATACAGAACCTAAACTTGCTCAGAATTTTGCCAGCTCAGATCTTTCTTTGCTTCTGATCGGCGATGGAAATAGGCCTTAATATCGCGATCAATTGTGTAGAGACAGGGTAAGAGCAATAAGGTGACAAACATACCAAAGCCAACCCCCCAGGCCATCGCCATAACCATTGGTGTTATATAAGAATTCGTCCCAGCTATTCCGTATGCGGTTGGAATTAATCCGGCTACTGTCGTCAGTGAGGTAATCACAATAGGTCGAAAACGCATGGCCGCACCGGCGGCAATTTCTGAATTACTCAACAACGAGGCCCTATCGGTTTTCTGATTGTTGAGCGTATGAAGTAGAACCAGCGAGTCATTGACCAGTACACCCATAAGTCCCAGTACTCCGGTCAGTGCAACATAGCCCATATCAATACCCTGTAAGCCAAAGCCCAGAACCACACCCATCACACCAAAAGGTAGGCATAACAGTACCAGTGCTGGCTGGCTGTATGAGTTGAATAACAACACGAGGGCAATGAAAATTGCCAGCAGACAGATCAGAAATGCATCCCCCATCCGTCCCAGGGAATCGGCCTGTTGAACAAGAGCGCCTCCTTGGTATACACGGAGGTCCGGGTGGGTCTGTGGCCAGCTTTGAGTTGCGATAAAGTCACTGACGTCCTGATTTAACTGTTCCAGAGACATCACCGCTGTATCCATCTCTGCGTACACTGTTGTGGTACGGCGTCCCTGGTAGTGTTTGATATCTGCCTCACCAGAGCGCCAGTTAAATTCCACAAGGCTATTGAGAAAAATCTGTTCTCCTCGATGATTGATGATACTCAGATTCTCCAGAGTGGACAGCTGGCTTTCACGGCTGGGAGGGTATTGCAGGCGATAGTAGATTCGTTCATCCAGCGTCTGTAACTCATCAACAATCAGCCCATCCATCGCCACACGAACTGCATCGGTGATCTCACGAACCGTCAGGCCTCTGGATGCCAGCAGCTCATAATTAAACGTCAGGTCTACTACATCCCTGCCGGGCTTAAAGCTTGACCAGGACTCGGTCACTGCTGGGTGCTGCTCAAGATAGTCCAGCAGCTTCTGTGCTGCAGGGAAACGGGATTCCTCACTGCTGATGAACTCAACCTGTATTGGCTTGTCTGTCACAGGGATATCGGTTTGAGGCTCGACTACCAAATGGGTAACCGGTGATACTTTTTTCAGCTCAGTACGAAGCAGTTCAACCATCTCGTGAGTTTTTACCGTACGCTGGCTGAGCGGTTTTAACTGCACAATCATCAAGGCCCAGGACTCACTGCGACCCTCTGTGGCTCCATAAAAATCAGTATCGTGATGACCAATTTGAGAGGTGATATTCAGCAGGTCAGAAGCAGGAATCAGCTCCCTTGCCCGCGTTTCCAGTGCAGATACTACTTCCCGTGTATCGGTCATACGGGAGCCTGCTGGCAGTTCAATTTTGACATTGACATTATCAATATCCACTGCTGGATAGAGCTGAAAATTAATGGTGGATGCACCAAAAGCCATTACACCGATAAATACCACGATAAAAGCCAGCGTACTTTTCCTGCTGTGCCGGATCAGTGTTGAAATGACCTTTTCATAGATTGATGACCAGCGGCTGAGAAAGCGACTCTGTTTCTGCTCGATGCTGCCACTTTTATGAGCCAGGTGCGTGGGCAAAATATATTGAGATTCAAATAGCGATACGGTGAGAACAATCAGAACGGCGATAGGAAAGTCCTTCATAAATGCACCGTCCCGCCCACCCATGGCCAGCATGGGCACAAATGCCAGAATTGTGGTCAGTACCGCGAACATTACCGGTTTAGCAACAGATTGAGTTCCCTTTATTGCTGCTTCAGGCCCGGATAAACCCAGCTCCCGCTGATATTGAACAGACTCTCCAACCACCACTGCATCATCTACCAGAATTCCCAGCATCAAAATGATGGCAACCAGGTTGATGGCGTTGACACTGATACCCAGTGCATCAATGGTAAGAAAGGTCAGAATGATCGAGAAGGGTAGTCCCATTGCCACCCAGAATGCGAGACGAGGTGACAGTGTTACATAAAGAATCACCAACACCAGCGCCAGACCAAGGGCTGCATTGCTTACCAGGACATCGAGCATTTGTATCGTCAAACGTGAAATGTCGTTTACATCAATCAGCTCAATGCCAGCAGGCATTTGTGCGCGCATCCGCTCGATATAATTTCGTACATTACTGGCGGTATGAAGTTCATCGGATGTCGGTTTTTTATGAACCTGCAGGATGATAGACCGGCGGCCATCGGTACGACTCTCAACCTCCCAGTCACCGTAACCACTTATGACACTGGCAACATCGCTGACGCGTACAACATTACCGGGTTCATAAGCTCGGATAATCACGGATTCAATATCTTTAGGCTGTTGGAACTGGCCAACTGAAATGACTTTCTTTTCAGCATTAAAGCTGGACAGAGAGCCTCCTGAGTCTCTCACATTACGTGAAACAATAGCCTTGCGTACCTCATCGATAGAAATACCCAGCTGAGTCAATTTTTCAGGAGAAAGGAATACTTTCACCTCACTGCGTCGATAGCCAATGCGATGCTCCCCAGAAACTCCCTCTACCTCACGAAGGCCTTCAGCTACTTTTCGTGCAGAGGCACGCAGTATCTCTTCACTGACATTACCTACAAGGTGGATCTCTATAACCGGTGTCTTCTGGGTGGACTGTTCTTCTATGAGGGGTTTGTCCAGCAAATCCTGGGGAAGACGGGTATAGGCACGATCAACCGCTTTCTGAATATCAGACAGCAGAAGGGTTTTATCATGGTAATTGATATCCAGCCGTGCGGTAATGACCGACATGCCATCCATGGAGCTGGAGAATATCTTTTCGATGCCCTCAACCTTTAGCAGCTCTTCTTCAATGGGCATGGTAATGGACCGTTCAATTTCTTCAGGGCCACTCCCGAGGCGGGTTGTGGTGATGTTGACGGTACCCATATCAACCCGGGGGTTGTATTCGTACCGCAAGCCATCCAGTAAAAGAAACCCTGCAAGGAACACACAGCCGACCAGTAGGTTGACGATTTTAGGGCGTGCAATAAAAAACGGTAGAAGTGACTTCATAGTGACGAACTCATTATTCTTTTATTTCGTTCTACTGGACAGATAGCTGCGATATTTCATTATTGGCTCTGTCAGCTACACCCACCTCAGTGCCTTCAACCAGATGTTTAACGCCACCAACAACAACCTGCTCCCCAGCCACTAAGCCAGACATAATAATGAGCTGATCTCCCAGCCCCACTTTCAAGGCAGGATGCCGTTGCTCAACCTTGCCGGTTAAGTCGTTGTAGACAAAAACGACGCGCTGATTTTGCTGATCGGTCAGAGCGCTTTCTGGTAACAGCAGAATACCGTTCAGAGGAAGGCCTTCCATTGAAATTCGGGCGGTCATGCCAGGACGAATATAGGTATCAGGCTGGTTCAGCAGTAGCCGTATCTCAAAGTTACCCGTCCGTGAGTCTGCGGCAGCACCAACGGATAAGATCTCCGCCTGATAACTGCGTTCCTTCCAGCCTTTATTAATAGAAACTTCAGCACGGCTGCCTGGAGCAAGAGAGTTAACATTGTGGTCACTGACAAATGTTTGTACTTCAAGCGTTTCTGTCGCCTGTAATATCAGCAGTTTTTGTCCAGGCTGAACACTTTCTCCTGCTTCTACAAGCTGCTTATTAACGATGCCATCAACCGGGCTTAAAAGACGAGTGTCTGATAGTTCCCGTTGCGCCAGGCTTACATTTGCCCTTGCTTCAGCCACTTCAGCCTGGCTGCGCTGGTGTTCATAGTGGGCACTGTCGAGTGCCTCTTGGGATAGATTATTCTGATTGGCCAACACCTCCCTGCGTTGCAGGTTGTTAGCCGCTTCAGCCAAACGACTTTCGGCTTTTTGCAGTGCCTGTTTTGCAGCATTGAGGTGAAGTTGTAGTTTGGTGGCATCCAGTTCCAGTAATAGCTGGTTGCGTTTGACTCTCTGACCCTCTGTTACCGCAATACGAGAAACGGGAGCAGAGAAGTTGACCGACATATCGACTTGTACGGCTGACTGTATTTCCCCGACGGTGCGAATGGTCGGTACAGTTTGCGTTTCCACCATTGTTTGTAATGAGACTTTCGGCAGAGCTTTATCAGTCTGTCCACTTTGGTTCTGAACCGATTTGTTCTGGGCTGATACGGACTGAACAGAGGGCTGGGCTATCTCTTCCTTGCAACCCGTCAGTATGAGTGACAGTGCAATAAAGCTACCTGTTCTTTTTGTTAGCTGCCAGGCCTTAGGCATCTCGTTACCATCCTTTCTGCGCTGCAGACTCCAATTTCAAGAAAGTGTTTTTGTGTTTTTTATTGAGTGCTTTCTGTTCAAAACTCATCAGGGAGTGTGGAGAAAAATATTTCTTATACTCATGGTTGTTTATAATAATTTGAGTTTATGCGTGCCGGCAGTTAATCATCCATGATTAATGGTGTGATTCAAAGCGTCTGGCACAAAAAATTTCAACCTCCTATATCCAAGAGCGAACAGGTAAGTAATGAAATTTATTAACCGTTGTGTCATTACCTTGAAGCCAAAACCAGCGTTTATCGACTGGGTAAAAAGTCTGGATGTTGAACTTCCTGAGACATGGGACTTTGAAGGAGGCGCTTATCTTTTTGATGAGCATGAGTCGGAAGAGAGTCTGGTCGATGGTGTGAGTGAGGAGGCTCGCGCCATTCTGGAGAATGAGTTTTCAGTGTGGACTGAAGATGAAGACAGGTGGCCAAAGTCGAGAGACTTTGACACCCTGAAGCAACTGTTCATTTTGCATATTGCTGTTGCTGGTTTTGATCTTGGTAAGGAACCTCTGTTAAGAGCGGATGTTGCAGATCTGGTTTAAAAGCAGATTGTCTGGCGGGCTCAGACAACATCGGGATGGGGTAACGACCAGTGGCTGTGTCGACATAACCACTGGCCTTCGTGCTCTTGAAGAACATAGGTTACACGCAATGGTGAGACGCTGATTTCCTCGCCGGTGATTTTATCCAGACAGGAAGACTCAGCGTAGGCCGAGAGGCAGACCAGAGATTGATCTTGAAAGGCTACCGGGTGATGATATTTAAGCGATGGATTGGCGTACTTTTCGGCAAGCGAGTGAAGGTATTGTGTGTACTGACGGGTTCCCCGAAGTTCTCCACTCCCCTGAATGGGAAAGTAAATCCTGCTCTGACTTGGGTGCTGCAGGGACTCAAGGCCTTCCATATCGGTTGATTCACTGTAGTTAACCCGTTTGCTCAAAGCATCAAGAAATGGAGCAATGCTGATTGAGTCCAACCTCGCAGAACGATCAGTCAATTCTGGTTGAGGTCTTTGTGGGATCGGATCGACCGGAAATGCTATGGTTTCAGGCCAGGCTTTGCTGATATGGCCATGACGAATTTTCAACTCGCCCTGATGCTCTATTAGATAAAACGTGAGTCTTAGATTGTCATCTTTCAACCGTAAACCGTTTTTATATTGAATGTCCCGTTTGAGCCGGCAGGCAATCATCATTGCTTTGCCATTTCCGAAACTGTCCAGTGGCTCAAGTTGAATATCAGCAGACTCCCGCTCTGCAAAGTAACGACCTGAGCGCTTGTAAAGATCATCAAGACAGTTGAAATCATCACTTTCAGTGATGCCCCAGCCTGTGATGTCATCAGGCATATTCAGTTCCAGTACTCGGTCTTCACTGCCATTGAGCAGACAGTCTCTGAATTCATTAAGAAAGTTGACAACTAATGACATGGCTCTGCACTTAATTTGGCTGAGAGGAGTGAAGTTTAGACCAAAGCCAATTAATTGAACGAATCCTGAAGGACAGTTAAGAATACAGATATTGAGTCTGTTAGAGGGAATAATGTTCCAGTTCATTCACCAGAATCATGCGGCAGTTATTAAAAAAAGAGTCAGGTATTTGCATTTCCTCTCCATCAAGCTCTCCGTACTTTAGCCGCTTTATACATTGTCCTTGTATTGTGAAGTTTTCCCACGTACTGCTCATTCTGTAATCTGGTAAATTCCAGGAAGCGATTTTCTCTCCAATCACTGAGCTTGCGGCAACCAGAATCTTCTGATCTGCATATTGATTAAAGAAAGGTGCTGGACACAGTCCAGACTGACCATACGTTTCAGTAAACTTATTGACTGCCTGATGGTTTAATAAGTGCACCGTCAGTAACGCTCCTCCTTCCTTAAGCCCCCCATTTGTACCAGTCATTGCAGCAACAGCGTCGATGGAGATAAAGCCTTCTTCCAGTTCATATTGAAAGCGGCTGTCTGAACCACTTACTTCAAAGATATTCTCACTAGTTATACCATCATAAATAATGATTTCTGGTTGATCACTTTTATAAAAATAGAAAGCAGCAACTGCAATAAGAATGACTACAAAAAACTTCATAATACCCAGCTCCCTTAACATGGTTTTTTAACCCATACGGTGTTGGATGGGGTGTTTAAAAGGCGCAGAATGCTTTCTCAAAAAAATGCAGTGTTATCAAGGGATGGATTTTGGGTAAACAGTTTATGCCATCCTATATTTACCCATAGTTACTTGCTTTATCTTCAGTATATCGAATGGAAGCATATGTGTTGATCAGCGCACATATGGTTGGGATGTATAAGTATCACAACCATATGTTTTTAAAAGAAATTACTTTCCTCTTCTATCAGATAGCTCTTCCATTCTAGCTTGCAGCTTTTCATAGTCAGTAGGAACAACGATAGAATCCAGTGATGCTCTGCCACTGAATACATTCATGAAAGGCATTGATACAGGCTTTTCCATACCATGTCTTTCCATAGCTTGAGCGGCGTAATCCATGTCAGCAGAAGCATTAGCACTGAAAAGAATGACAGAAGAAGTTGCGATGGCAAAAAGAGTCTTTTTCATTATTGTTCTCCATTAAAATCAGACGAGTTAATTTCAAACCATATTTATAAAGGGTTTAATTAATAGTGAAGTTGTATAGGGAACAAATAACAAGGAAGTGAAAGTAAGAAGTTATTCTTAATTTGGATAAGAAATAATTAATTAATCTATTTGGTTTTTAGTTATCTGTATTGATTAGTTGGTTTTAAGTTTTATTCTTTATTTTCAACAGGTTGAAGTTTTATTTGATACAACGGTGTTTATATAGGTATATGTCCGTGGGTTAAGCAAAAGTGCCATTATTCCAACACTTTTATAATTAATCGGTTATTCTTCCTTCTGTTTTTCAATGGTTGCCATGCTCATACCCTGAATTTCTCAGATTGCAGGTAGCCTTTTCCTGTTTAAGATGTAAGGGAAAGCAATGAACGATAGCCGACAGGCTTTATTCACACTTCATATCGCCATACTTTTATTTGGATTATCAGGGCTATTTGGCAAGCTGCTCCCCATTGATCCTGGCTGGATTGTTCTGGGAAGAACTCTGGTTGGCAGTACTGTATTGTTACTCTTACTGGCCTGTAAGGGAAAGGTCCGACAGATGTTGGTACCTGGTCAGTGGCCGATCAATATGGCCTTGGGAAGTATTCTGGCTATCCACTGGATGACCTTTTTTCAGGCTATTCAGGTCTCCTCGGTAGCTGTTGGTTTGCTGGCATTTTCATCGTTTCCAGTATTTGTAACCCTGCTTGAGCCATTGCTGTTCAAAGAGCGATTAAGGTGGTTGGATGTATTGACTGCAGCAGGTGTCGTGGCTGGGCTTGTTATTGTCTTCCCGTTCTCATCGGTGGGTTCTTCATCCACTTTTTTTGAAGGGAAGGTTGAAGGGTTGGCCTGGGGAATTTTTAGTGCTCTGCTTTTTGCCATCCTTTCTCTGGCTAATAGAAGTCGCATTCAGAAGACCGGTGCCATGGCGTTAACCTGTCTCCAGAATATGGGGGCAGTCATCACGACGGCACTGATTATGCCAAAGTCAGGCGTTAGTGTGATGCTTAATTACTGGCCAGAATTCCTCATTCTTGGCTTCCTATGTACAACTGTGCCTCTCATGTTGTTTTTAAGTAGCCTCCGCTACCTAAAGGCTCAGCTGGTGAGCCTGGTGACCTGCCTTGAGCCGGTTTATGGCATTGTGCTTGCCGCACTCCTGCTTTCAGAAATACCCTCCCTGAGAACGTTGGCAGGCGGTGTTGTGATTCTTGGGGCAATCACGGTTGGCAGTTTGTTCAAAGAGAAAAGGCAGACTATTTGATGGAATAGCTTTGCGCTTCAATTGTCTTTATCCTCCGTGCTTTTTGGCTTGAGTGGGTAAAAGGTATGATCGAAGCGCCTGCTGAACATCTGGACATTATCTATCAGGACCAGTGGCTGGTGGCCATCAACAAACCCTCCGGCTTGCTGGTTCATCGTTCCATGATTGATCGTCATGAAACCCGTTTTGCGATTCAGCTGCTGAGGGATCAGATTGGTCAGCATGTTTTTCCTCTCCATAGGCTGGATAAACCGACTTCCGGGGTTCTTGTTTTTGCCTTGTCTTCTGAAGTCGCCAAAATGGCCAGTGAGCAGTTTCAGACGGGGCTGATCTGTAAAACCTATCTTGCCATTGTTCGTGGCTATACACCTGAGTCCGGCGTGATTGATCGTCCGTTGAAGGAAAAACTGGATAAAATTGCTGACCGCAAAGCACGTCAGGATAAACCGGCTCAGGAAGCAGTTACCGAGTTTCGTCGGCTGGCCACTGTCGAGCTGCCAATAGCCATCGACCGCTACCCCTGCAGCCGATATTCACTGGTGGAAGCTAAGCCCATAACTGGGCGTAAACATCAGGTTCGTCGGCACCTGAAACATATTGCCCACCCAATTATTGGTGATGCCAAACACGGTAAGGGAAACCATAACCGATATTTTGCTGAACATTTTGGTGCCAACCGTTTGTTGCTTCATTGCTCCAGAATGGAGATGAAGCACCCTCTTACAGGAATAGGTATTTGTTTTGAAGCGCCTGTTGATGATGTGTTTGAAAGACTAGCTAATTTGTTTGATTGGACTTTGTAAATTATTGCCAGTAACAGCATGGTTACTGGCTTCCTATTAATTTTGGTGGTCTGAAATTCAATATTGCAACTTATTTTCTTAAATTCAGCATGATTTTTTAGATTTATTAATCCTATTTCTCATTTGAATTGGAACTATTATTAATTTTTTTTGTCATAATTTTATTGATTTTTAAAACCTAATTGAATATTTAATGAGTAGGGATTTTGTTCATGCAAGTAAGCCAAGTAACAATCAGCCCAAAAAGGACAGCAGAAACAACTATCGATGAATTAAGGGATCATTCATATGGAATTAAGAGTGCTAGAAAGATAAAGGTCCTTCCTAGTAAATCTGATTTTGGCATAAAAAATTTATTGTGCCCGAGAGAGTTTAATCTTCATCGCCACCTATATCAAAGGCCATTCATAGGAAAGATAATCAACAATGCTTCAGTAAGTTATTTATTATCTACTGATAGAATTAATAACTGTAAAAGTAGAGAGCTTCCTGCGGAAAGGCTTCCTTTTGCTTTTGATCGGAATATGAGTTCTAAACCGATGTCTGGCTCTGGCAAAGGTATTGTTGTTTGGGATGAAGAGGGCGAAGTTATCATCTGGAAAAAAATAGGGGGACAGTGGGACAATAAAGTAGTATCTAACAGTCAGGATTACCCAACATTAGGACTGAAGTTATTAGATAGTCAGCGCATGCTCTCATGGGAAGATAATGGCAATATATGTTTATGGTTGGAGAAAAATGGTTCCTGGAATCCCACCACTTTTGCGTTGAATCAATATGGCCCATTTGATTCTCATTGTGATATAGAGGACTTAGATGATCATCATTTTGTGTCATGGGATGATGATCATATTTTTGTATGGACCCAAAAACATGGTGAATGGGTTCCTGAAAAGATTGATGTTTTTCCAGATTTTGAATCCCCTGATGACTACGATGAAGAGCCAGTTAGAACTGAATCAGATCTTGATGAAGAACAACCGGCTTTTGATTTTAATCCTCTCTTAGCAACTAACTGTGTACAACAACCTTCTTTAACTAGTGAAGCTTTAGGCTCAGGCCAACTATTTGAACGTGACGCTGAGGTTGGTGGCAGTGATGTTGATGAAGTATCGGAAGCGGGTTCTGAAATTAGCGATTCAGCAAGTTTGACTTCATCTGAAAGTTCATCCCCGGAACACAGGATTAATGGTGTGTGCAAGATGGACAGTAAAACAGTGGCATACTGGGTGGAACGGCAATTAATGGTACTGAAGCAGGATGATGGAGGACACTGGAAATCTGAAAGGCTGAGTGAGTTCGATAATTCGATAAATAAAGTACGACTTCACCCGGAAGGCTATCTGGTTGTTTTGAGCAAAGATGATAACGACAATTCTACAATCTCATCTGTAAACATTATTGAGCAAAGTGGAGAATCACAGGTAAGTGTCATTGCCAGAATATCCGGTCTATGGGATATGGACCTTCTTCCTGATGGTAGAGTGGTGACAGCAGAAAAGGATGGGAAGTTTACGGTATGGTGGGAAGGGGGCTCAAAAGAGATCTGGTTCTCAAAAAGCATTGGAGAGCATAAGGACTCTAAGCCATGGTTCAAGGTTCAAACAGATGGAAGTATATTATCCTGGACTGAAAAGGGCGGGATTAAACATTGGTTTGAATGCTCAAGAGATTGGATTATTAACTCTATTGGGCCTGCACTAGACTCAGAAAATATTGAAATTATCGATGATTGCTACATTTCTGCTCGTGTGGAGTCTCCAGAGCATGGGAGAGAGGCCGATGATCTTGTTTTTTATCACTTACACCCATCTACCGAAGGTGTTGATGAAAAAATAATTGATGTTTAGCTGAAAGGTACTGTTAAAAACAAATTATGAGTGCTCTTGTAACGTCAGAATGTTGGAAGTATGAAGCGGGTCGTTGATTTAATGATCAGCCAGAATATCAACAAGGTTTAGCATCGCATGAAATACAAATAAAGCATTTAATTGGCTAGACATAATTAAACGGCAATGTATTAATATCTGCCTGTTTTGTTTCTTCAACGTATTGAGGTCTTTCAATGAAAAATGTTTTTTCTGGAATGCTGGTTTCACTGGCACTCTTCTTAGCTGGTTGTGCTTCAACCCAAGAGTCACAGGAGGTTATGGCTGAAAACTCGGAAGTGGAAGTAACCCGTCAGTTTACCGGTTCAACCATGACTCCGGATCCAGTTATGCAGCAGGTTATGGAGTTGAGTAAAGCGGGTGTCCTGAAAAATGTTCGTATGACCCGCTCTATTCCTGCCCAGATCACAGCGACTGGCCCTGAGAATGTTCTGGCTTGCATCTCTTCTGAGGGCAGCCGCTGGCTGGAAGAACAGCAGGAATGTGAGTACATGGCCGAAGAAATCTGTGCAGAGCTGGGTGGGGATTTTGATCCCTGTGCATCAGCCTGTCGCAATGATCCTGAAGCCATGGTATGTGTATTGATGTGTGTGCAAGTCTGCAGTTTTGCTGAATAAGCATTTCCTCACTTCGCAAAAGCTTCTTTGAAGCTTTTGCGAAATGTCTCCTTCCTTTGTTTCTCGCTCTTCAGTGCTTTGATCCTACCTGCTTGCCTATATCTAATAGGTGTTTTTACGAGTTTGATTAAAAATTGTCCAAAAAATATCCTATTCTTGGAGTTTTCTTAAATTTCTGAATTTTATGGGTATTAATTGACGCTGTGTTTTGGTTCTCAGCTTTGTGCCCGATAAATACCTATTATATTTTTAGTCGTATTACGTATGAAAACACTACAGCATTTATCCGGTTATAGTTTCAGCAGCTATCAGCTTGCTTTGTTCAGGCAATTAGGAGAATTCAAAGGGAGACAACTGGTTACCATTCGTCAGCAGCCGGAAGTGCTGGATACGCTTCGACAAGTGGCTGTGTTGGAGTCCGTGGAATACAGCAGTCGATTAGACGGTATTGTTGCTTCCAGAGAATTGGTTCGTAAGCTGGTTCACAAGGAATACCGCCCGACTGCCCCCGTTGAACGACAAGTGGCGGGCTATCGAGATGGCTTAGAGATTATGGTTGAGCCGGGTGAACATATGACGCTTTCAGTCAGTCTTATTCGTCAGCTCCATGCCATGTTGTATGCCCATGTTCCCCATGAGGGTGGTCGTTGGCGGGTCACCAATAAAGAAATTGTTGAGAGAGATACAAAAGGGCAGAAAATTGGTGTTTTATACCGAACCATGCCAGCTGCTGCCATTGCCGGAGCGATGGAAGAGTTAATTGCACTTTATCATGAAGGACTTCAGCATCAGGTTGAGCCGCTTTTACTGATACCCGCAGTGGTACTGGATTTTCTCTGTATTCACCCTTTCAGTGATGGCAATGCCCGAATTGCCTGGCTGATCATGGCAATGATGCTGGCGCTCAATGGTTATCAGGTAGCACAGCTGATCAGTTTGGAACGGGTACTGACCAGGCATGAACAGGCCTACAAACGGGCATTGCAACTCAGCGTCAAAGGCTGGCATGAGGGACAGCACAACCCGATGCCCTGGATTGATTTTTTTCTGCATACGTTGATTCGTGCTTACGATGAGTTGGAAGATAAGATACATGCTCTGCAATGGCAGGGAAGCCGGGCGCCAAAATCCCAGCTGGTCAGGATGGCTATTGAACAGACCAGCCGTGCCTTTTCTATTGCTGATATCTGCTTGCAGATACCCACAGTCAGTCGGGAGCTGGTAAAAAAAGTCGTACAGCAAATGCGAGCTGAAGGTTTGCTGGAGCCGGTAGGGAGAGGGCGTGGAGCGCAATGGCAGAAGTGCAATCGGTTAACGATCGCTTGAGCTGGGCCAATACTTCAGTCATATCAAAAGCAACGGATATATGCGTGTATACCTGATCATAAGATTTATATAGGATTGCCTGCTTTTTTATAATAGCTAAGGCTCTTCCTATAGAAATGATCACCCTATATTCCGAGCAGCAGGCGCTTCACTGCAATATACAAGAAGTTCTCAGTGGAGAACTGGTACCCAGCTTTGAAGTGGCAGGGCGAACTGAAATCGTTCTTAAGCACATTATGGCCAGAGGCCTTGGCCCGGTAATAAAACCGGATCATTTTATGATCGAGTCGGCTGCTCGTGTTCATACCAGGGAGTATGTGGATTTTCTGCAGGTCGCCTGGCAGCAGTGGCAGGAAACGTTTCCTGAAAGTACCACGCAGGCCATGCCTTACTGCCTTCCTGTCAGAAGGTTCCGGTCGATCTGTCCGGATCATATCGAAGGTAAGCTGGGTTATTACTCGTCAGATCTGACGGCTGCGATCGTAGAAGGCAGCTGGCAGGCGATCTGGGCCTCCGTTGAGTGTGCTCTTGCTGGCCAGCAACTGATTCAAAATGGTGAACGCTCTGTATTCAGTCTTTGTCGTCCACCAGGACACCATGCCAGTCAGGACCAGATGGGCGGCTACTGTTATTTGAACAATGCAGCGATTGCTGCACAGGCTTACCTGGATAATGGCTGTCAGCGAGTAGCTATCCTTGATGTGGATTATCACCATGGCAATGGTACTCAGTCGATTTTCTACGATCGTGCTGATGTTCTCTTCACTTCTGTCCATGCCGACCCATCTTGGGACTACCCCTATTTTCTGGGCTATTCGGAAGAGACTGGGGAAGGTGATGGTAAAGGTTTCAACCTTAACCTGCCCCTGGCCCTGAACAGTCACTGGTCTGACTATGAGCCAGCCCTGCAGAAAGCACTGGATAAAATTGCCGCTTATCAGCCAGACATTTTACTGATCTCTCTCGGCCTTGATAGCTACGAGGAGGATCCTATATCGTTCTTCAAACTGAAGTCTGATAATTACACAACGATGGGCCGCCTGATTGCGGAACTGGGTTTACCTACTCAATTTATTTTTGAGGGTGGGTACGCTGTTGATGCTCTGGGCACGAACACTGCCAATGTGCTTGAAGGGTTTCAACAATACAGAGCCTGAAAGGGCTTTAAATAATGGCTACTGAATTCAGTGGCCTTTTTTATGGGGCAGTCAAAGGACTGTATCACTCTTAACTTTCAACAGGAGTAATGATTGTTGAAAGCATTGATTTCCGGGTTGTTGTCTGTAGCGGTTTCCATCTCTGCCATCTCCATTGGTCATGCAGAAGAGAAGCCTCAACTGAATGTTTATAACTGGTCTCACTATATTGCCGAAAATACGGTATCTGACTTTGAGAAATCTACCGGTATAAACGTCACCTACAGTTTGTACGATAGCAATGAGATGCTGGAAGGGAAGCTGCTGGCAGGACGTTCAGGTTTTGATGTCGTGGTTCCCTCCAGTTACTTTGTGCCGAATCAGATTAAAGCCGGAGTTTACGAGGAGCTGGATAAGAGCCGTATTCCCAATTGGCAGAATCTGGATCCTATCCTGATGGAAAAGCTCGAAGCTTTTGACCCGGGCAACCGTTACACCATTCCTTATATGTGGGGTACATCTGGAATTGGTTATAATGTTGAGAAAGTGAAAGCAGTGCTGGGCGATGATGCCCCCCTTGATAGCTGGGACCTGATTCTCGATCCGGAGAATGCTGAGAAGTTGTCTTCCTGCGGTATCGCTATCCTTGATGATCCGATGGATGTTCTGGCGTCTATCATGGTTTATCAGGGCAAAGATCCAAACAGCAAGAACCCCAAGGACTGGCAGGCTGCGGGTGATCATCTCGCGAAGATTGTTCCTCATATTCGTTATTTCAGCTCTTCCCAGTTTGTAGATGGTCTGGCCAGTGGTGAAATCTGTGCCGCAATTGCATACTCAGGCGGTACCCTGCAGGCCTCCGAGCTGGGTAAAAAAGACGGGATTGATATTCGTTATTACATTCCCAAAGAAGGTGCGACCGTATGGTATGACGTTCTTGCCATGCCAAAAGACGCCATGAACAAGGAGAGTGCTTACCAGTTCCTGAATTATATTCTGGAGCCATCGGTAACTGCGGACATCAGTAACTACGTTGCTTATGCCAATGCTAACCGTAAGGCGACGCCTTTGGTGGATGAAGTGATGCGCAATAATGATGGTATCTATCCATCAGAAGCGCGGTTGAACTCTCTATTTGTGGTGAAGTCTCCGGACAAGAAGATTGTCCGAACGGTAACCCGTGCCTGGAATAGAGCGAAAACGGCAAGTAAAAGCTGAGAAAAGTAGATAATCAAAAAGGCCCTCAATTGAGGGCCTTTTTCTTAAATTGAAGGAATCAAAGCATCCGACGAAGCACATCATGCTCAGGCTTATCAAAAAAGCGATGCTTAATAGCTCCCAGAGTATGCAATACCACGATGCCCAGTAGAACGTAGGGGATGATTACGTGCATATCATGGAGTCGACCTGCCAGCTCTGGGTTCTTTTCCAGGAAGCTGGGCATCACCAGATTGAAGAGAGGCACATCACGACCGCCAGCGTCAGACATCATGTATCCACTCACTGGTACCAGGAACATAAAGAGATAAAGGAGCCAGTGCACCAGAGTTCCAAGTTTTCTCTGATAAGCGGGTATACTGTCGGGTAGCTTTGGAACCTTGCTGGCCCAGCGAATCACCAGACGGGCAAATAACAGGAAGATGATCAAAACACCGAAAGATTTGTGCCAGTGGTAAATATCATATTTATAGCTAACGCTGTCATCCAGCCCGACCATGTACCAGCCTGCACCTATAATCCCAAGGATAAGAAGGCCAACAATCCAGTGCATCAGTCGCATGAGTACGGGGTATTTATCAGAGTTGCTCATCGGTTCGACCTGTTTTTTTTAGGTAATACGGTATCGTAATTTATTATAGTGTTTTTGTGCTACAGCTATTCATTCCGAGGTTGTATCAAAGCGTATCAGCAGCCAGATTATCAGTCATTTGTGCCAATACCGAGATCCTCAGGGCGTCCCAGCCAGAAGGCACCGACCTCCTTCAGGTTGTAATTCACTATCCGCTTTTTTACAAAAGGCATCTCTGCAAGAACAGCATCGGCAGTTTCGGGTGTTGTCGCACGGACAAAAAATGCCACTGTACCTACTCTATGGCCAGTCTGGTCGGTTGGTTTTGGATCAATGTAGACATTTTCAATCTTGCCAGCTTTCCATAGTTTGAGCAGGCTGCCTGCCTGCTCTGAAAGAAGCGCATCAAAAGCTTTGCGGTCCGTAATTGATTTGGTATCCCAAGTTACCAGATAGAAATTGTTGTAGTTAATGGCTTTGGGAGTATTTTTGGTGAGGTCTGAGTTTTGAGCAGCCGCTACCTGCTGTATCGATGAACAGACAAGAAGCAGAAACATGAGAAGACATGGAGTTAGTTGTCGAAGGTAATTTCTGGATAGCCCCATTTTATGAATAACCGGGTACATTGGTGAATTCTCTCTAATGCTTGGAAAGGTGGCATTGCTGATGCCTTGCTGTTTTTAACTCTTTTTCCAGCTCAGCTTCAGAAACAGATGTAAACAGCATAACCTGCCCTTCCGTATCCACCAGTTTCAGCTTGTGATTTTCCTCAGTCATAGTGAATACGTTGCTGTGATCTGCCTGATTTTTCAGTTCCCATGTCCCTTTTTTCTGCCGGATACTCCCTTCTGCCCGATAAAGCTGACAATTACTGTCAAACAACAGCAGGGAAAAAGATTTCGGTCGATTCAGCTTCAAGCCACCATAAGGTGTTTCGGGATCTTTATTTTTAAGTACCCAGTATCCGGTAGGATGTGTTGGTTGTACGGCCAGGGCTGCGGTAACAGCACTGGACAGCAAAAAGCCGGAAATAAGGAGGGAGGCTCTGCGACAGGCAATTAACATAAAACCATACTTCCATTTGTGTGAACGGATGGAAGTATAGACTTTGGAATCTAAGACGTGAGTTTTATGCCCTTTATGGTTGGAATTGCAGGAGAGCTGCAACTCCAATGATCACGGGAATTAACCTGATTTATGGGCAATCTTATCAAGCGCAGCTGGATACTTTGCGTCAATCTCCTCGTTTGAACCAACGCTCAGACCCAAGTCTCTAACAAGACCATCCTTCAAACCATAAACCCAGCTGTTAACAGTAAGCTTCTGGCCACGCTCCCAGGCATCCTGAACAATGGTGGTCTGACACACGTTTAGCACTTGTTCCAGAACGTTAAGCTCGCACATTCTCTGGAACTGTTCATCGTCAGTACCAGCATTTTCAAGAAGCTCGGAGTGTTTCTTTTTTACGTCCTGAACATGTCTCAGCCAGTTATCAATCAGCCCCAGCTTGGAGTTGTTCATGGCTTCGCGTACACCGCCACAGCCGTAGTGTCCCGTAACAATGATGTGCTCGACCTTAAGGTAGTCAACCGCATATTGAAGAACAGAAAGGCAATTCAGGTCAGTATGGACCACCACATTGGCAACATTACGGTGCACAAATAACTCGCCAGGTAAAAGGCCAACGATTTCGTTGGCGGGTACCCGACTGTCTGCGCATCCGATCCACAGATACTTAGGTGCCTGCTGTTCTGACAGCTTTTCAAAAAAACCAGGATGTTCTTCACGAATGGACTTGGACCACTGGTTATTATTTTCAAGTAGGTTTTCCAGATTAGACATATTTTCCAGATCCATATTCCTGTTCCATAACTGGAGAACGTTATAGCAACTCCGCCGTGGCAAGACCAGCACTCTAATGTAAGAGGTTTGTAACCGAAAATACCGTTAAGTGATGTATTTGAAATGACTTGGATTGGTGCAAGTCAGGCGGAAAGCTTGATGCAGTTGCACCTCCATTGGTATCTCTGATCGAGTTTCACCCCCGGCAAAGACGTAAGTTGTTTGTCAGTCAGAATAAGCTAATGCCTTTAAATTCAGTTGGTTATCAATTTGGTCCGCACTTGGCATGCTTTCTGCTGGCTACCCGATAGTTCATCTCTGTACATGGACTGGAACCGGAAAAGAGTGATGCTTGATTACGGAGAGTCCAGTTCGAAGTAGAGAGATCTCTTATAGGGGGGAGGGAAGAATGAAGTGGTTAAAGCCTTTTAAAAAGGTATCAGTTCAACAGGTTTCTAAACTAAGCAAGGCCACTGTAATCAGTGCATTAATTGGGGTGAGTAGTGTTGCCAGTCATGCCAGCGCTAAGGCTGAGTTTGAGCTTGGCTATCCGGAAAAGGAAGAGTTGACTATAGGCTTTATTAAGCTGACGGATATGGCGCCCATTGCTATTGCTTATGAAAAGGGCTTTTTTGAAGATGAAGGGCTCTACGTCACGATTGAAGCACAGGCGAATTGGAAAGTGCTGCTCGATGGCGTGATTGATGGTCGTCTGGATGGTGCTCATATGCTGGCAGGCCAGCCGCTGGCCGCCACCATGGGATTTGGTACCAAGGCCAATATCATTACGCCATTCTCCATGGACCTGAATGGCAATGGGATCACTGTTTCCAATGAAATCTGGGATCAGATGAAGCCAAATATTCCCAAAATGGCCGATGGCCGCCCTCAGCACCCGATTAAAGCGGATGCCCTGAAACCGGTGGTTGAGAAATACCAGTCTGAAGGCAAGCCGTTTAATATGGGTATGGTTTTTCCCGTCTCTACCCACAATTATGAACTTCGCTACTGGCTGGCAGCCGGAGGTATTCACCCAGGATTTTATGCCCCTCATAAAGGGGATACTTCTGGGCAGATAGATGCCGATGCCCTTTTATCTGTCACTCCACCACCACAGATGCCATCCACCATGGAGGCTGGCACCATCTATGGTTACTGTGTGGGTGAGCCTTGGAATCAGCAGGCGGTCTTCAAGAACATTGGTGTGCCTGTGGTGACTGATTATGAAATCTGGAAAAACAATCCTGAGAAGGTGTTTGGGATTACCGAGGAGTTCTATAAAAAGTATCCCAATACCACCATCCGTCTGACGCGAGCCCTGATTCGGGCAGCCCAATGGCTGGATGCCAATGATAATGCCAACCGGCCTGAGGCGGTCAAAATCCTTTCGCAATCCAACTATGTTGGTGCTGACTACGAAGTCATCGCAAATAGCATGACAGGCACCTTTGAGTATGAGAAAGGCGACAAGAGACCTGTAGAAGATTTTAATGTCTTCTTCCGCTACAACGCTACTTACCCATATTACTCGGATGCGATCTGGTATCTCACTCAGATGCGTCGCTGGGGACAGATTTCAGATGATAAGAGCGATGAGTGGTACAAGGAGCTGGCAGCTAAAGTGTATCGTCCGGATATTTATGAAAAAGCGGCGCTATCATTGGTGGATGAAGCACTGGTCAGTCTGCAGGACTTCCCTGACTTCGAGTCAGAAGATGGTTTCCGCGACCCACAGACCCACTTTATCGACAACCTGGTCTACAACGGCAAAAAACCAAACGACTACATCAATCAGTTCACCATCGGTCTGAAGCAGGGTGACAGGATTTGATCCTGTTACCTGTCTTGAAGAGAAAGTGAAGGAGAGTGGATTATGACGGATGCCACGGTTGTCAGCCAGCCAGTGAATGGTGAACAGAGCAAGTCATCACCATTGCCTTTTCTTTCCGGGCTGAGTGCAAAAGCTGCTGTGAATCCCGGGAAGTTGTTCGGTGCGGTACTGATGCCCATTATCGGTATCGTTGCCTTTCTGATGCTCTGGTCAGGAGCTGCCCGGAATATTGATACCTCGTTAGGCAAATTTCCTGGACCTGCTGTTGTATGGGAGCAGTTTGGCTCTCTCTACCAGGAGCATATAACCGAGCGGGAAAAGGCAGAAGCGTTCTATGAGCGGCAGGAAAAACGTAATGCTGCCCGTGTCGCCAAAGATCCTGACTATGTTCCGAAAATCCGGGCCTATACCGGTAAGGAAACCTTTCTCGATCAGATTGTTACCAGTCTGGTGACTGTGATGAGTGGTTTTCTGCTGGCGGCTCTGATTGCAATACCCCTTGGTATTGCCGTAGGCCTCAACAAAACACTGCATGCTGCGGTGAACCCGATCATTCAGATTTTTAAACCGGTTTCTCCCCTGGCTTGGCTGCCGCTGGTGACCATGGTTGTCAGTGCTCTATATATCAGCCCTGATCCCCTGGTAGCCAAGTCTTTTTTAAATTCGATGATCACCGTCATGCTCTGCTGTCTGTGGCCAATGGTGATCAATACCTCGGTCGGTGTGTCTTCAATGGACAGTGATTTGTTAAACGTTAGTCGTGTACTACGACTGCCCGCACTTAAGCATGTTCAGAGAATTGTTCTACCTGCATCGGTGCCCATGATTTTTACCGGAATGCGGCTCTCCCTTGGGGTAGCCTGGATGGTACTGATCGCTGCGGAAATGCTGGCTCAGAGTCCAGGGCTGGGCAAGTTCGTCTGGGATGAGTTTCAGAATGGCAGTTCCAACTCTCTGGCGCGCATTATGGTTGCCGTCATCGTGATTGGTGTAATTGGCTTTGGCCTTGATCGAACCATGCTGCAGATTCAACGTTTTGTCTCCTGGGATAAATCAAAGGTCAGTCATTAGGCTCTGGTTTGAGCCACTGAGCCTGCAACCTTATGTCAACAGAGCCAAATAAAGGGAACCCAATTCATGAGTACACTGCTGGATATCAGTCATATCGATATGGTCTTTGATACACCGAAGGGCCCTTTTACCGCACTCAAAGGTGTTGACCTGAAAATAGCCCAAGGTGAGTTTGTCTCTCTGATAGGTCACTCAGGGTGTGGTAAGTCAACGGTGTTGAATATCGTGGCGGGGCTTCTGCAGGCCAGCAGCGGCGGTGTGATTTTAAATGGTCGGGAGGTTTCCGAGCCTGGTCCTGATCGGGCTGTAGTTTTTCAGAATCATTCTCTCCTTCCCTGGCTGACGGCTTATCAGAATGTTGAGCTAGCGGTGAAACAGGTGTTTGGCCGTTCTAAAACCAAAGCCGAGATCAAAAACTGGATTGAGCATAATCTGCAACTGGTTCATATGGATCACGCCATGCATAAGCGCCCGGATGAAATCAGTGGAGGCATGAAGCAGCGGGTAGGTATTGCCCGGGCACTGGCCATGCAGCCGGAGATACTGTTGATGGATGAACCATTTGGTGCTTTGGATGCACTCACCCGGGCTCATATGCAGGACTCTCTGATGGAAATCCAGCAGGAGCTGAATAACACAGTGATCATGATCACCCATGATGTGGATGAAGCTGTTTTGTTGTCAGACCGTATCGTGATGATGAGCAATGGTCCCGCCGCCACGGTGGGGGAGATTCTTGAGATTAACCTGGAAAGGCCCCGTGACCGTTTGGAGTTGGCACAGGATACGGAATATACACGACTGCGCTCAGAAGTCTTGAAGTTCCTTTATGAGAAGCAAAGGAAGGTCGAACCCATTGCTAAATCCAGGGCTAAGAAAAAGCTGGAGGAAAGCAGGCAGCATGAAGCTGCTTAAGGAGACAGGAAGTGCTCTGTAACTGCTACAGAGCACTTAAAGCTATTATCGGTACAGGTTTACCTGATCCCGTAATTTGACAGCTGCATTCCTTGCTGCCTCGGCAAAGTCATCGCCACCACTGGCATAAATAATGCCACGAGATGAGTTCACGATGATTCCCTTACCCTCGCTGTTGAGGCCATTTTTAACGGTTGCCTCAACGTCACCGCCCTGAGCCCCAAGACCAGGTACCAGAAATGTCATATCTCCGGTAATTTCCCGGATACGCTTTAATTCAGTTGGGTTTGTTGCGCCAACAACCAGCAGAATGTTGTTGTTTCCATTCCACTGCTCCTTGCACATTCTGGCGATGACTTCGTAGAGCATGGCGGTGTTGCCATTCTCTACGGAAGAGTCCTGCTGGACTAGCAGGTTCTGGATAGCTGCAGCGCCAGGGTTGGAGGTTCGGCAAAGAACAACAGTGCCTTTATCAGCATAACTTGAGAATGGCTCTATGGTATCAATTCCCATATAGGGGTTTACGGTTACCGCATCGGCCTGGTAGCGCTCAAAGGCTTCAATGGCATACTGACTGGCAGTACTGCCAATATCACCACGCTTGGAGTCGAGAATAACCGGGATATCAGGATATTGAGTACGAATGTAATCAATCGTCATGGCCAGCTGATCTTCTGCACCGCAGGCATGGTAATAGGCAGCCTGAGGCTTATAAGAGCAGACAAGGTCAGCTGTTGCATCAATAATGGCTTTATTGAATTCAAAGATAGGCTTTTCCATCGCCTGAATCGATGCAGGAAAGCGCTCGGGTGAAGGATCAAGGCCTACGCACAACAGAGAGTTGTTTTTCTCCATGGCAGCCTGAACCCGATCAAGAAACCCCATTTTAAACCTCAGCGTTATCTAAAAAGTGCTGAGCGGGGAGTCTAGCAGTATCCGTCAGCTTTTACATGCCCTGTATGGCTGCTTCATAGGCTAATTAGAGTAATCACCGGAGCAAGTGAAATTGCCTAACATTTGTATAAGCCTAACCTCCTTACTTTACCATTTTACTCCACTATTCTTGGGCGCTGTATTTGCCATTTTCCTGTTTCAATCTGTTGATTAAAGTAACTTGCTCGAGATAACAAGCTTATGTGTTGTAGATGCTCTAAAGTGAGTTCTGCTGAAATATCATAGTCAAGGCCTGTCTCTGTGTGTGCATTAAACTCTTCCATCGTAACTGTCTTGGATAAGTCATATTGCTTTACATGAGATGCCCTTAAACGGGCTACATTCTGCTTTATTGACTCCCTATGTTCAGGAAGAAAGTAACGCTCATTGTAAGGTGAGCTATTGCAGGCATTCACCATCACTTTATGTATATGCTCTTCAGAACAGGGGACCGGTAAACCAAACCCAATGAAAGTCTTCTCTCCTTGCGCTTCACCAGAATAAACCACATTCCATGCTGCCATAGGGCCATATGGGTCTTTGTATTGGTAAAAAGGATGATTTCTGAAAGAGTAACAATGACCTGAAACTAAAGGCTCAGAGCGCTTTATGCTCGGAAATTCAAAAAGTAAAGTAATATAGTCGTTTTTATTATTAAGGTTAGCACTTATTCGGAACTTAACCTGACGTAAGATTTCGTCAAAACGCTTGTCCCCCACAACATCAAGCACTGCTCTATAAGCCGAATAGTTTATTGCCTGACCACAATCAAAAAAACAGAGAGCTTCTGGCAGTTTTAACAATGTCTCGCTGGGTGTCAGTTGAGAGTTTGGTGGCCTAACATAGCAAAAAGGTCTTGCTTTAGCTTCTCTTGAAAATCGATCAATATCCTTTTGTAGCACCATCAACGTTCTTTGAGATTCAGCTTTAGATTTCAGTGTCGGAGGGTAGCCTTCTGAGAAAGCTTGCTTTTTGCGCAGCAGAGATAATGTTTTGTCCAAAAGAGGGTTGGTTGATTGCAATTCTTCAAGAAACTCAAGGTATTGATTCGGGTAGTGAAACCCTTTATTCAAACAGGCCAGTGCCAGCTGTTCTTCATTCCTGTCAACGATCCCTTCTTTAAGGTGTTGAATGTATTGTTTGATTACTTTCACACTATAGGCCTGGGCGTCACATACCATCTTCATATGGTGTACCAGCCGTTCATTAAGCTGTGCCTGGGTTCTGATGGGAAGGTAGTGACAGTCCAGGTCGGCTGGCGGCAGCTTCTTTTCAACAGGTACGACGGCTGCTTTTGAGTTTTGTGGACTTTCTGACACGCTCTTTTCGGGTGTTTTAGTAAGAATGGCCAGTGGGTCAGAGCTTAAGGGGGCTGACGCCTGCATAAATAATTAGACCTGTAGTCATAGAATTTTAAGATAGTGATGTTCTTATGACTGGTCTAATAGTAAATGGTTTCCTTTAGGTGGAAAAATAATATGACTCATTACTGGACTTATTTTAGCCTCTCATAACTGCTATCTAGACAAGCTGAGTTATGAGAGTGCCGAGAACAGTCAGCTTGAGTAGAATGGTTAGCCCATTTTCACGTGTTTAGGATGCTCTCTAACTCGTTTGATCCAGGCCATGATAAAAGGAAAGTCAGTCAGGCCATATCCGCCTTCTGGCGCAACGTGTGTATAGCCGTACAGGCTGATATCGGCAATGGTCATCCGGTCACCAACCAGCCAGTCGTGGTGCTCCAGGTGAGTTTCCATAACCTGCAGTGCCTTGTAACCACTGGCTTTCTTTGCCTGAAGTGTTGCCTCATGTTTCTTGGGCCTGCCCAGGTATTTCACGATAAACCGGGCTGTTGCGATATAAGGCTCATGGCTGTACTGCTCAAAAAACTGCCACTGCAGAACTTTTGCCCTGAGGAAAGGGTCCGAAGGTAAGTAGTCTGTGCCGTCAGCCAGGTAGTTCAGGATGGCATTGGATTCCCACAGATAATTCCCATCGGGCAATTCCATTACCGGAATCTTACCATTGGGATTCATCGCCAGAAACTCATCGGTATGGGTGCCTCCACCCAAAATATTGATGTGCTCCCACTCACACTCAATATCAAGATGGCTCATCAGTAGCTTAATCTTATAGCAGTTGCCGGACTGAGCATCTCCGTAAACTTTGTACACAGGCTTCCTCCTGTTTGCCAAGGTTCAAGCCGTCATTCGTACTCTTTATTTAAAGACGACGCAAGTTCAATTTGTAGGTTGGTGATGACAGCGGGGAAGCGTTCGGGGTATTTGGTGGTTTTATAAAGACTGCGTGATAAACGACACTGTTCAGTCTTTTATAAAGAGTGGGCTTTTAAAAGCTGCCACCTATAAAATGCAGACTTTTCTGAGAATATAAGGTGTTTGGAATGATTGATAATGATGACTTGATGGGTGGTGAAGCGGTCATCGAAATAGTAGAGAATCAGCTGGCAGAAAATAACCCGCCAAGGGTGAAAGAAACGCTGATGCGGCTCATGCTTGAGGGGATCGACAGAGAAGAAGCAATTCAATACATAGCCTGTGCCTTGTGCGTTGAACTGGTGGATGTGGTTAATAATCAAGCTGCATTTAATGAGCAGCGATACAACACTAACCTGAATGCTCTACCAGAGATGCCATGGGTAGAGGAACTCTGAAAAAACGCTCCTTACTTATTATCATCAACTATTTTGTCTCTTCCTGATTTTAATAATTGAGTCATACCGCTTAAACCATCATAAAAAACAGGGTTGTTGCCTGATGGTTTAGGGCTATTTTGCAGTGTATGGCTCTTGCTTTTGTAGGTAAGACAAAATGCAGAATATCCTGCTGTTCAGCCTGTGTTCCTTTGTCTGGGGTTCGACATGGTATGCCATTACTTTTCAGTTGGGTGATGTTGATCCTCTATGGTCTATCAGTTACCGATTTCTCCTGGCTGGCCTTATTTTAATGGCGGTCTGCTTCCTGCAGCGGGCTCCTGTCCAATTCACTGTGCGACAACATCTCAGAATATTTCTGCAGGGTATTTGCTTCTGCGGTATTTCTTACTGGCTGGTGTATCTCAGTGAGCTCTATATCAATAGTGCACAGTCTGCGCTGGTGTGTACCAGTATGCTCTATCTCAACGTCATCATTGGCCGCTTCTGGCTTGGGAATCCGGTCCGTTTGCCTGTAGTCATTGGTGGAGTGCTTGGTTCTCTGGGAATCGTGATGGTCTTTCTGCCTGAGTTAGCGAGTAGTCTGACGACTGATCTGATGAAAGGTATTGTTATGGCGTTTGTTGGCTGTATATTTTTTTCAATTGGCAGTTTGATATGTGAAATCAATAAAAAAAGTGGGCTTCCTTTATTACCTGTAGTAATGACGGCGATGATGTACAGTTCAATATTTACTGCAGTCTTTGCACTTTCCCTGGGAAAACTGCCTTCGTTTCAATGGAGCAAACCTTATGTGTTTTCTTTGCTGTACCTTGCTTTATTCGGATCGATTCTGGCAATGACCTCCTATGTTGCCCTGATTGGGCGAATTGGTGCTGATCGCACGGCCTATGTAGATATTATTTATCCAATCATCGCTTTATTTATTGCTACCATGTTTGAAGGCTATCAGTGGACGACATTGAGCTTGCTGGGGGTTCTGGTTGTCCTTGCTGGTAACTATATCGCGCTTGGGGTGAATTTTGATAAAGCGCACATCGCTAAATAAACTGCACTTCAGCGGGGAGAAGGCAATTTCTGTTGATTTTTTGAGGCCCTGTGTGGAGTGGGTTATATCGATAGAAAATGAAGCTTAGCTAGTCGCACTGAAAGTCCATAGGGATTAAGTCAGTATCCGTTATTTTTACTGCAGTAAATGACGCGACTTCACCAGCGGGAGATTTACCTTCACTGTGAGACAAAACTCTCAGAACTGAGCCAGTTATGGCCAGTGCCTGATTTTGGGCACCATGCATAGTAGGCTCAAGTTGAGCAGAATAGTCGTATTGCCATGGCTCATGGTCAACGATACCTTTCCCTGTTAGGTCAAAGGTATGTTTTCCATCAGGCCGTACACTTTTTTGGCCAGATATTTCAAGTTGCCAGCCATTGTTCCCTATACAGCCAGTCACTTCACCTCCGTCAATTGTCAGAGTCAAATACCCTTTGCCAAATTGCAGCTTATTAAATTCGGTATCAAGGTTCTGATCGTTTTTAAATGACCGATAGACCCATACACCACTCAATGAAGAGTTAGAGTAATAAGCAATAGGTGAGGCTATTGCTGAGATGCTCAAACTAAGCAGTATTGGCGTAAATAATAATGAAGTTGAATAACCTTTTCTATTTAAAGGCTTGAAGAGCATTGCAATAACTTCCTCAATAAAAGTACAAGTAAAACCATAAGTATTCACAATATTATCAATTACTATCTGACTGGTTGCTAAAGAATGCTTTATTAGTTGAATAGTTTTTATATACGATAAAAAATAATATAGACGACAATTTAATACGAGCTAAACTACTGAAACAGTAGTAGCTATCAAGCTCGGTCGTGTTTCATGAATGAGTATTCATCTTTGCTTATACGCAGCATTGATTTAGCAAGGCAACGGGCTAATCGGGGGCAATTGCCATTTTCAGCTTTGCTTGCACGGGAAGACCAAGTGCTGTTAGAAGCAGGAAATACTGCGAATGCTGATGGTGATGTGGCTCGGCATGCAGTTATGAATCTGATCACCAAAGCGCATCAGCAGCTCTCTCTGAATGAGCTGAAGCAATGTACCCTGTTTGTCAGCTCTGAACCATGTGCAATGTGTTCTGGAGCTATTTACTGGGCTGGTATTTCAAGGGTTGTATTTGGTTGCAGTGGAAAAGCCCTTCAACAGATTGCCGGACAATCCATCAATGTGAGCTGTCGGGATATTTTTAATAAATGCCATCCAGTAATTGAATCTATAGGCCCACTTGAAGAAGAGCTGGCTGCAGAGCTGATAATGGAATTCTGGCCACACCCTTCATGACTTAACTCATTAATTATAAAACTCAGACAGCCGGTTATCAGTCCAGCTCCATAAGGTTTTCGCCTGGACACTATCTTTGGCCTGTTTCCCCAATTTCCTGACTTTAGAGTTAGCATAATAAAAACCATTTTGGCCATCAGCTTTTGGCTCAAAGGCTACGTACAAGGTCGTTGCTGCACCTTGTTCCGGTGTCTTGAAAAATGGCCGTAGCATCGGAAATAAAAAACGACTGAGGATGGTGTTATCCCCAGAGCCGAGATTGGTGTTTACTGCGCCAGGGTGAACGGTATAAGTATTTACAGGGTGTTGGGAAAGCTGCTCAGCTAGCTCAAGGTTGAACAGCATGAGGGCCAGCTTTGAGTGGCCATAAACCGGGAAAGTTTTAAATCCCTTCTCGGCATTGATATTTTCAAAATCGATGCGCTTTGCCATCTTATAGCCTTCAGAGCTGACATTAATAATTCGGCTATTGTTATCTGTTTGATCGCCAGAGCTTTTAAGTAAAGGAAGGAGCTGGCTTGTCAGCAAGAAAACGCTCAGGTAGTTAACGGCAAACATTGCCTCATAGCCATCTTGAGTCATCTCATGAGTCGTATTAATAATACCTGCGTTATTGATGAGCAGGTGAAGTGACTTTCCTGAGTTGATATAGCTGTGGCTTGCCTTACGGACATCTTCCAGAGAAGTCAGGTCTGCGAGAATAATATCAACGTCATGATTACCCGTTTCTTCAGTGATACGCTGCTTCAGGGATTCGCCCTTTGCTGGATTGCGGCAGATCAGAGTGGTGTGATAACCACGCTTTGCAACTCCAATAGCTGTTGGAATACCGATACCACTGGTAGCTCCGGTAATAAGTGCATATTTCTTTTTTTTCACTTTTGTCATCCCTTTATTTTTCGAATATCTTCCGTTATGGAAAGAGCTTCTCTGGCTTAATCCGTTGGCAACTCTAACACAGTAATAAAAAGGTTGTGTTAACACCTTGTTTTTTAAGCACCGAGTTTATACGGTAGGTTTAACATAAGTGATCTTATAGAAGGTTGAAAAAATGATTTACTTATATTGACGAAAATATCCACTTTAAGATTCTTTGTTTTTATCTAAACGACATAGAAAAATTTTGATTTAGTTATAATTGGATGGAGAGAGCAGTAATTAAAAGAGTGGGCTTGTTTATGTCCTGCGTATCAGTCCTTGTATGAACGAAAGAATGCCCAAGGGGCAGAAGCCTACCCCTGACAGCATTAACTTTCCCCTTTCAGCTTACGCTTAAGAATGTTGTAAATTTCCTGTTGGTCCTTGCTGTGAACAAATCGCAGTGCTTCTCTCAGTGTGGGCAGGCTGCCGGCAATCATAGGGCAGTCTAATAACTGGTCGAGTTTTTCCATGTGCAGGATATCCGGACGTACCTGTTTGACTGGCGTTTCTTTAATCTCCGAGCTACCCATTACCAGTTCTGCCAGACTGATCTGGTTGAGTAAGCTTTTAATGCCAATTAGTGCAAAAGCCAAATGTTGGCGTGAGTGCGGGAATGGGTTATTGATGCCATAGCAGATCATCCGGCTGTACATCTCGATTTGCACAAGTGCACTGTCATGACAGCCCAGAGGGTTATCTATGCTGTCCATACTATCCAGACCGAGCATATCCTGGCTTAGGTCCTGTATGGTTAACTCCTGCTGACCGAAAACTGGCTTGATCGATTCCATGGCTTTACTCCCCTACAAGTCATTTTCAGTCTTTTATATCATTGATTTTGAAGAAGATTGTCTAACAAAGCTGCCAGTATCGCTGACCAAGCGGAAAATCAGGCCAATTATTCGCAAATAAGCAGTAAATTAATAAGAATCATCAGGATAAATGCCCCTGTGTTTGATGAGTTTCCAAGTCATGCACCTCTTCCTATGGATTCAGTCTTTTCTCAAGGGCTTCTTTGCCATCAATAAGCAAGGCCTGCTCTCGCATGGAAGATCTCAGCAGAAAATTAGTTAGTGGTCTAAAATATTTCTCTGTAGCTAATTTGAAACTTGTTAATTTTGAGTGTGGTTTTGCTGTAGTTTGATGATTTTATTCAATGTTTTTGTATTGATGTGTAATGCTATGTTGGTTAGACTTCTAATCAATTGGCTGTTAAATAATAAGAATGTGCTGAAAGTTAGTGTTCCATTTATCTATCAATATATGCCTTTTGATAGATTCTGTTCATGGTTTCATCTTATTAAATCCATGGCTCTCAGGCCGCTGCTCCTGCCAGATCTATCCGCCCAAAGTCTCCAATGCAGTGTTTGGCGTTTTAGTAATTCTTGCCTGTGGTTTTTTATGAATAGGGCTTCGCAGCGTTCTATTGATAAATCTCTGGTTGAACAGCTTTTTAAAAACAAGACGAAGTAGTACGGAGAAACTTGATGCGCCTCAGAAACTTTGTGGATGGCGACTATTGCAGTAACAGTAGCGGTGAGACATTTGAGGTTATTAATCCTGCGACTGGACAAGTTGCTTATCAGGCTGAAGTGGCTGATGAGGCGATCAGACTGGCAGCAATTAGCAGTGCCCGCCGGGGATTTGAACAGTGGTCGGCCATGACTGGCATAGAACGCAGTCGTATTCTGCAAAAAGCGGTACTTCTGTTAAGAGAGCGCAATGATCAGCTGGCGGCTATTGAGGTGGAAGATACCGGTAAGTCCTGGCAGGAAGCATCGGTTGTGGATGTCGTTACCGGTGCTGACTCAATTGAATTTTTTGCTGGGCTCGCTCCTGCCATCGAGGGCAACCAGCAAAGCCTGGGTGACGATTTTTATTATACCTGCCGCGAGCCGTTGGGGATCTGTGCAGGTATTGGGGCCTGGAATTACCCCCTGCAGATTGCCTGCTGGAAATCAGCTCCTGCACTGGCCTGTGGTAACAGCATGATCTTCAAACCTTCAGAAGAGACGCCACATGGTGCCCTTAAGCTGGCCGAAATCTTTATTGAGGCGGGTGTACCGGAAGGTGTGTTCAATGTTGTGCTGGGGGATGCCGAGGTTGGCAAGTGGCTGACCGGGCATCCTGATATCTCAAAAGTGTCGTTCACTGGGGAAGTGAATACCGGCAGACAAGTCATGTCTGCTGCAGCCTCTTCACTGAAAGAAGTCACCATGGAACTTGGTGGTAAATCTCCTCTGATTATTTTTGAAGATGCAGACCTGGACGAAGCAGTATCTGCGGCGATGCTGGGTAATTTTTATACTCAGGGAGAAATCTGTACCAATGGAACCAGAGTATTTGTGCATCGTTCAGTTTATGACGCGTTTGTTGAAAAGCTGCTGACTCGTACCCGCAATAATATTGTGGCTGGTGATCCAATGGACCCTGCTACCAATTTCGGAGCCCTGATTTCCGAGAAGCATCATCGAGTGGTATTGGACTTTATTCAGTCCGGGCTGGATGAAGGGGCAACCCTGCTTGAGGGTGGTAATCCATTGTCGCCTGAAAACGCGTCCGGTGGTTATTTTGTAGCGCCAACCATTTTTACCGACTGCCATGATGATATGACCATTGTTCGTCAGGAGATTTTTGGGCCAGTCATGTCGCTGCTGGTATTTGACGATGAGCCAGAGGTGGTACATAGGGCCAATAACACCACTTACGGTCTGGCCGCGGGTGTCTATACCCAGGATATCCGGCGTGCTCATCGGGTTACCCAGCAACTGGAGGCCGGAATCTGCTGGATTAACAGCTACGGGCTATCGCCGGCGGAGATGCCTGTGGGTGGGTACAAATTGTCCGGTATCGGCCGTGAGAACGGCATGGAAACCCTTCGTCACTATACGCAGTTGAAGTCTGTCTATGTGGGCATGACACCACTGGAAAGCCCATTTTAACAAAAAAGACAGAGCTATTTATGTCCACATCATCGAACAATCTTTCCACTTACGATTACATCATTGTTGGTGCTGGCTCGGCGGGTTGTGTGCTGGCGAACCGTTTGACGGAAGACCCTGCGGTTAATGTGTTGCTGCTGGAGAATGGGGGCAGTGATCGCAGTCTGTTTATTCAAATGCCAACTGCACTTTCTATTCCCATGAATACCGAGAAATTTGCCTGGCAGTTTGAAACTGAACCAGAGCCTTTCCTCGATAACCGTCGTATGCACTGTCCTCGAGGCAAAGTACTGGGGGGCTCGTCATCCATTAACGGCATGGTCTACGTACGTGGTCATGCACGGGACTTTGATGAATGGCAGAGCCATGGAGCCGAAGGCTGGAGCTATGCACACTGCCTGCCTTATTTCAGGAAAGCAGAAACCTGGGCATTTGGCGGTGATGATTATCGTGGGGATAGCGGCCCTCTGGGGGTGAACAACGGCAACGAGATGAAGAACCCCCTTTATCAGGCCTTTGTCGATGCGGGTGTAGAGGCCGGTTACTTTTCTACCGATGATTACAATGGCCGTCAGCAGGAAGGGTTTGGTCCCATGCACATGACGGTGAAGAATGGACGTCGGTGGTCAACTGCTAACGCTTATCTCCGGCCAGCCATGACACGCCCGAACCTGACGGTTGTTACCCATGCGCTGGTACATAAAGTCTTACTTGAAGAAAAAATTGCCGTTGGTATCCGCTATGAACGCAAGGGTAACGTTCAGGAAGTGCGTGCAAAGCGGGAGGTGATTCTTTCTGCTGGCTCTATTGGCTCTCCACATCTTTTGCAGTTGTCGGGCATTGGGCCGAAAGCGGTGCTGGAAGAGGCGGGCATTGCAGTACAGCATGAACTGCCTGGCGTAGGAGAAAACCTGCAGGATCATCTGGAGTTTTATTTCCAGTTCAAGTGTAAGCAGCCCATCACCCTGAACGGCAAACTGAATTGGTTCAGTAAGGGACTGATCGGTGCCCGCTGGTTACTTGATCGAAAAGGCCTTGGAGCCACGAACCATTTTGAGTCCTGTGGTTTTATCCGTTCCAAAGCGGGTGTGGAGTGGCCAGATCTTCAGTATCACTTTTTGCCGGCGGCCATGCGTTATGACGGGCGAAGTGCCTTTGACGGGCATGGTTTCCAGGTACATATCGGGCATAACAAGCCTAAGAGCCGTGGCTGGATAAGGGCGAAAAGTGCCAACCCATCGGATAATCCGGAAATACAGTTCAACTATCTCGAACATGAAGTGGACAGAGAGGGCTTCCGTGACTGTGTTCGCCTGACCCGCGAGATTATCAATCAGCCAGCGTTTGACCCCTTTCGAGGTGATGAAATTCAGCCGGGTAATGGTGTAAAGACAGATGCTGAAATCGATGCATTTGTCCGTAGTGCTGTGGAGAGTGCTTATCACCCATCCTGCTCTTGTCGCATGGGCAGTGATGATCTGGCTGTTGTTGACCCTGAAACCCGTGTCCATGGAATATCCCGACTGCGTGTAGTCGACTCTTCCATCTTTCCAACGATTCCCAACGGGAACCTGAATTCGCCCACTATCATGGTTGCGGAAAAAGCTGCGGATATTATTCGAGGCAAAGGCTCTCTGAGTCCATCTGACGCTGTGGTTGGTATGGATGAAAGCTGGCTTGAACGACAACGCTCGGGGAGCCCTGAGCGTGTTGCGATGTAAGTTCTGGGGCTGGTGACGGATACCCGGCCAAACGGTGTGTTGTTCTGATCATTTATAACAACAGGGGCAGCACACAGACCGAATAATAATAAACAAGCAAACTCTGGAGAAGCTTATGACTGCTTGGTTATCAGCCGGCATACTGTTCACGTTTTTAGCGGTGGCATTTATCCTGGTTCGTTGGGGGAGTGTCCGATGTATTGGGAATACGCCGGTGCGCACCCTGACATTCATCGCGATTCTATTTACTTCCGGGTTGGACGTGGGGCTGATCATGTTCCCGTTAACCGAATTTGCTGGTTATGCAGATCTGTCGGCGAGCCCTGAGTACGGATTTGCCAACCCGCTGGCTATTGAGTTTGGGTTCTGGGGCTTTTTGATTTGGGCCTTTTATTTCCTGACCTGTTTCTATTTCTGTGTGATTGAGCCTAAGGTGGGCTTCTTCGAATTACCTCTGGTTAAGTTCATCAATAATCTTGTGATTGTTGGCACCTGTGCTTTCACTGCTTATCTACTGCTGGCCAACCTGCCCTGGTACCTGCCCGAGGTTGGGGACGGGGAAACGATTGTTGCCTCTTTCTATCTGATTGTTTTCGTCGTTATTGCTATTGCGGTTTATTCCAGCACCAGTTTGCGTTATGTGAGATTCCTGAGTGTGGCTACAACGCTGCTGTTTCTGGGGCTGATCGCTGTCATGGGGCTCGGTGCAATGGTCTCCACTGAGAATGGTGCTGTCGAAATGGTCAAGACCGCTGCTCTGCTGGGTGACTATTTTGGCAACATTCACCAGTTCGTTTTACCGTTGAATGACTACCATGAGTTCTATCTGCTCTGGTGGTTCGCATGGAGCATTATGATTGGCCAGTTTACCTCCCGTTTTGTGGGTGGGTTGACCACGCGCCAGTTATTTGCAGCGATGCTGATTGTGCCCTCTATTCCGGTGGGTATCTGGTTCTCAGTATTGTATTACTATCATGCAAATGGGCTTGAAACTGCAGGGTTTTACAATCTGGCGATGGCACTGGTTGGCATCACCTTTGTTATTAATTCTCTGGATTCTCTGGTTCGGCTCTACACCGATAACCTGAATTTGACCGTGGCGCGCCTTGGCAAGGTGAAGTACCTCCTCGGTAATATCGCTGCCATGAGTATTCTGACGATGCTGTTCAAACTGGATTTTCTGGAGATCCAATGGGTTGGCGCTCTGGTTATCGGGCTGTTCTTTGCCTGCTTTGGTTATATCCTGCTGACTACTTTGAAGCCAGTGATGAACATTAAAGCAAACGATGAAAAGACTGCAGTGGATTACGGCAAGATTGAGCTGGTGAACTGATGAAGAATGGTCATCCATCCATAAATTATGGGTGGATGACTGCTCACCTCTTTATTACCGTCTAAAGCAGATGCTCAATAAATAAGTACATTTCAATAAATTCTCCCTTCTTTCCAATTGTATCAACTACTTTAAAGCAACCAATTCCTGTCGTTTTTCCCAAGAGCCGGAGGGTTTTTATGAAGGCTATGGTCGTAAGGCACATTGGTTCGGCTGATGTTTTCGAGAGTATTGAGTACCCAATGCCCGAGGTTAAACCCGGCCATATAGTGGTTGAGGTTAAGGCCAGTAGCGTCAACCCGTTGGATGTAATGCTGCGTTCATCCAAGAACCCATGGTCTGAGAACAGGCCGGAAATACTTCACGGCGATGTTGCCGGAGTCGTTCATGATGTTGGCGAGGGTGTTACCTTATTCAAACCCGGCGATGAGGTGTATGGATGTGCCGGTGGTGTTGCGGGGCAGAATGGTGCTCTGGCTGACTATATGCTGGTCGATGCAGAGTTGATGGCTAAAAAGCCTGAGTCACTGTCAATGAGCGAAGCGGCAGCTTTGCCGCTGGTTTCCATAACGGCCTGGGAAGGGCTGCATGACAAGTTGAAAGTCACCAAGGGTGATCGGGTGCTGATTCATGGTGCTACCGGTGGCGTTGGCCATATTGCCATTCAGCTGGCCCGACATTTTGGTGCAACGGTAACAGCAACCACCAAACCAAGAACGCTGGATATTGCGGCTGGTCTTGGAGCTGATCACCTGATTAATGTGCTGGATACATCGGTGCAGGAATACGTACGACAATTTGCCGGTGGTGTAGGCTATGACAAAGTGTTTGATACCGTTGTAGGTGAGAACATCAAAAACAGCTTCGAGGCCGTTCGTTTTTATGGTGACGTGGCTGTCACCCTGCCGGTGGAAGATACGTTTCCGGTGCTGATGAAAAGCTTGAGTCTGCACGGTGTTTTGATGTTGGTCCCCCTTTTTAATGGTATCAACAGGTCGGCACATGGTCGGATTCTGACGGAAGTCGCTCAACTGGTGGATAACGGTGTGATTAAGCCACTGATTGATCCTCACCCCTTTACTATCTGGCAAGTGGCTGATGCCCACCGCCATCTTGAGTCAAGGCAAGCGGTTGGCAAGATTATTCTTACTGCTGACTGAAGTAAATTATCCTTCTTGATGCAACGAAGTGGGGCTCACCTCTATAGGAATAATCAGCTCTGGTTGGTAGTCCGGAGGGGTGTGTTTATCATGCCCTTTCTGGTTAGTCATGATACGGGTTTTTCCCAGCGTTCGATTAATGTTGCTATGAGTATGGCCGTAGAACCAGAAGTCTGGTTGCCATTTCCAGATCATGTCATTCAGTCGGTTTATAAAGTAGGGGGATAGCTCTGAGCCAGCCCATTTGGAATCTATACATTCAGGCACTGGGGCAAAGTGTGTGATAACCACCGTTGGACCAGAGTATGGGATAGACAGCTGTTCTTCCAGCCACTGCCTGCACGCGTTGTTTTCCTTTATCTGGTCAGTAGCTCTTATCAGCCGGTTACCCACAGCGATTTTGTAAAAATCGTATACCGCTTCCTCTGCCCTTTGCTGGTAGTGTGTTGTGCTTTCTGGCTGGTCTTCTTCAAAAAGGTCGAACGAAGACCATAATGTACAGCCAAGAAAGCGAACTCCGTCCAGATTAAGCTGATTTCTTTCCAGAAAAAAAACATTAGACATTTGATTGGCGGCATCGTTTAACTGATGCTGAAGAGCGTACAAGTCATGATCGTAAAACTCATGGTTTCCAGCAATAAGAATGACTTTCGCATTATTCTTCACTGCAACACTTTCAGCGTATTCGATACTGTCCGTGCCTTCATCAATATCACCCGCAAGAATAATAATATCTGCTCCGGGGACGGTAACGAGCTCCTTCTTGTCTTTAGGTACATGCTCCTGATGCAGATCGGAGTGGAGAGAGAGCTTTACGGTTTCAGCCCATGAAAAAGAGCTGGTAAGAATACTGAGTAATAAAAGACAACCCGATCGAACAGTCATAAAAACCATAGCTCCTAAGCCTTTTTGGAAGTGGCAAATATTAGTTGGCGCTAGGAGAGGTATTAGATTACTTAAGAGTAAATCAGGGTGGGGCTGTTCAGAAAATGCGATTAATGGTGCAATCTTTCATCATAACGGACACAAAGACTTCAGCCTCTGTGTGTCCGTTATGATGAAAAGAGCAGTCTCAGGGAACGTGGTATCCCATGGGAGCCTGGTCATCGTATTGAAGCCATACTTTATTCAGCCAAGCTTCAGATCCCAGCCAGTCGAGAACCCACTTCAGACCCTGTCCCATATTTTCCTGATTCCAGGCCAGCAGGCAGCCATCGTTGTAATGCAGGTCAATGACTTCCTTGCGAACCAGCAAACCTTCTGCAATATAAGGCTTTGCAAAATGGCTTGGCAGAATGGTGGCACCCAGGCCTCTTAACAGACACTCGATCGCGGCCCGAAAACTGGGAACCAGCAGTACCTGCTGATTTTCCAGAAGCAGGTTATAACCCTGACGGAAGAAGCGTGAAGTATCCTGAATACAGATTGAGCGGTATTCCTGAAGTTCTTCCATAGAAAGGGGTTCTTTCCGTTTAGCCAGCGGGTGGTCTGGAGAGACCACAAAGTCCCAGGTCATGTTACCCATAGAGCGCCAGGCAAAACGATCCTGATTAAGGATGGCTTCGGGAATATCTTGAGGAGCTCCAATGACTACCTGACAACGGCCATGGAAAAGTGAGTCCCAGGAACCGTTATAGACTTCGGTATTGATAACCAGCCCTGCTTCAGGTCGCACGGCCTGAAGGTCGTGGATCAGGTCATAGACCTTTCCCTGGTTAACCACGTTGTCCAGCGCTATGCGCAGTTCCTGTTCCCAGCCAGTAGCTAATTGTCGTGTACTGTTTTCAAGTTCTTCGAGGGATGCAAGAAGCTTGTCAGTATGTTCAATGAAGTGTTCGCCAGCGGGTGTCAGATCAACACGTTTGCTGTCGCGTAGAAACAGTTGCACACCAAGGCGGTCTTCCAGTTTTCTAACGGTATAGCTGATTGCCGATGGCACTTTATGCAGATGTTTGGCGGCAGCTGTAAAGTTACGAAAATGGGCAACTGCCCGAACAATCTGAAGCGTTTCCGTTGGAATCATAGAAGGCTGCAATGCATTGTGTCGATGAGGCTGGCAATAATACCTGATCAGTGCTTTTTGTTTGCAGATTTTTTGTATTCCCGCACACTCTCTTTATTGTAAGCGTGCGGGCAGTGAGTTAATTATGGTTATAACCGGAGGAGTCTTCGGCATTGCCGGGCTCTTGAACCGGATGTTTTTCGAAATAATCGAGACAGCGTTTCAGGTCATCCACCAGTAAGTCAGCAAGGTCATGGGTAAAGCCATGACGAACCAGAATACGCATGATAACCAGATCTTCGCGGTTGGCTGGCATGGAGTAAGCCGCGATCTGCCAGCCTCGGCTGCGGATGCGATCGGATAGGTCGTAAAGGTTGAAGCCTGGGCTAAGCCCTTTCTTTAATGACCAGCTCATGGCGGGTATGCCACCTTTGCCGTTATAAATAATGTCGAATATGCCTAACTGTTCTATCTGTTTACTGAGATATTGAGCGGTTTCATAACAGGCTTGCTGTATACGGCGATAGCCTTCTTTTCCAAGTCGAAGAAATATGTAGTACTGGGCAGCAATCTGTCCACCGGGGCGAGAGAAATTCAGCGCAAAGGTTGGCATATCACCGCCGAGATAGTTCACGCGAAAGATCAGATTCTCTGGCAGATCTTCCTTGTCACGCCAAACGACCCAGCCGACGCCTAGAGGCGCCAGTCCAAATTTATGCCCGGAAGCATTAATGGACTTAACTCGGGGCAGGCGGAAGTCCCAGACCAGGTCAGGATCACAGAAGGGTGCCAGAAACCCGCCACTGGCTGCATCCACATGTATGGGAATATCCAGCCCGGTATCCTGCTGAAGTTTGTCCAGTGCTTTACTGACCGCTTCGACTGGTTCGTATTGGCAGGTAAAGGTTACGCCCAGGGTTGGCACGACGCCTATTGTGTTTTCATCGCAGCGTTTGATGACTTCTTCGGGATTCATAATCAGGCGATCCCCTTCCATAGGGATTTCTCTGAGTTCGATATCCCAGTAACGAGCGAATTTGTGCCAGCAAATCTGAACCGGGCCACAAATCATATTAGGTTTATCTGTTGGTTTTCCCTGCTGCTTCATTTTTTCACGCCAGCGCCATTTCAGAGCCATACCTCCAAGCATGGCCGCTTCACTGGAGCCCGTTGTGGAGCAGCCAAGGGTATTCATGGCATCAGGAGAGTTCCAGAGGTCCGCCAGCATATGCACGCAGCGGCTCTCAAGCTCTGCGGTTTGCGGATATTCATCCTTGTCGATCATGTTCTTGTCGACACACTCATCCATGATTTTGTGGACTTCATCATCAACCCAGGTCTGACAGAACGTGGCGAGGTTTTGACGGGAGTTACCATCCAGCATTAGCTCATCATGAACCACCTGATAAGCATGCCGTGGTTCCTGTTGTTTTTCCGGCATCTTGTATTTTGGCATGCTGACCGAAAGATCCGACGAGGCGTAAACGTCGTCTACAAGATTGTCCAGAATATCATCGCGGTAATGCAGTGGCATGATTCAGGCTCCAGGACAGGCATTGGGGCCTGTTGACGTTTCGTTGTGTGCTCAGCGTATCAGTGCGTTCCTATGACTAGGCGCGGCATTGCAGGAATGCGCGTTGCCTTTCAAAATGCAGCAACAACGTCATAGGGGCGCCCTGATACGCCCTTCGGGTGACCCAGAAAAGCGCCATCTGCTTTGTTAGACTTGCTTGACGTAGAATGGCTACGGACAGCACATGTCTTTCGCGCATATGACGCTTTTCTGGCCCACTGAGCCTCGCAACGAAACGTCAACAGGCCCTAGCTTTAGAAAACTGTATGAGGAAAACAGATGCACGATGGCTGGCATCAGAGATCTATCAGGAGTATAGACAGGAATTGTCGCTTTGAAGGAAGTGCTGTTTCCAGACAGGTGTCAGGTTCTAACAGAGCTCGGGTGTTGTTCAAAAAGTTAGAATGAGCATCCTTATTTTGTTGATATACCCTGCTGTCATCAGCCGATAGTATTCTTCGTCGTTCCATGGCGATACTGGCGGGAACCAGTATGGCTGGCTGAAATAAGCTCGGGCTATTACCGTTGCCTGTTCCAATAGGCCGATGCTTCAGCAATGGGCGAATGAGCCTGCAGTATGCCCTGTAGACTCAGGTGGATGATCAGCGAAAAAACCCTGTATTTTTACAGGGTTTTTTTGTGTCTGAATTTTGATGCCAATCACTTCTGATTCTTTCTGAATCAAGCCAATGAATGAGTAAGTTCGATACGTCCTATCTGAAAACAGGATTCACTCAGGGCTTGAGTTGTTGATTGGTATACTATTGAAACAGGTTCCACTGGCTTATGAACTTGATGCTTCTGGTTCATGGCTATTCTCAATTATCAGTCACTGGCTGGTTGCCAATTTTTCCAGAGGGATTGCCTCATGACCGATCTTAATGTCCGTAGCCGTCTGGCTCTGCAATTGATGGATCTTACATCCCTGAATGATGACGATACGCCAGAGAAAATTATTGAGCTTTGTCATCAGGCTCATACGGAAGCCGGGAATACTGCTGCTGTCTGTATCTACCCCCGCTTCATTCCGGTTGCCCGGAAGACACTGAACTCTCTCGGCCTGAATGACGTTACCATTGCGACGGTAACAAACTTTCCTGAAGGCGGCGATGATATTGAAATCGCTGTTGCTGAAACAAAGGCTGCTGTCGCTTATGGTGCCGATGAAGTCGACGTCGTATTTCCATACCGTGCACTGATGGCTGGTAATGAGGAAGTAGGTGCAGAGCTCGTTCGTCGCTGCAAAGAGGCCTGTGGTGCAGATGTATTGTTAAAAGTGATTATTGAAACAGGCGAGTTGAAGGATCCCTCCCTGATTCGTAAAGCCAGCGAAATTTCCATTGATGCTGGTGCTGATTTCATTAAAACCTCAACTGGTAAAGTGCCTGTTAATGCGACGCCAGAATCAGCTCGTATCATGCTGGAAGCTATTCGTGACAGCGGTAATACACAGGTAGGCTTCAAGCCTGCGGGTGGTATCAAAACGGCTGAAGATGCTGCTCTGCATCTTGATCTGGCTGACGAAATCATGGGTGAAGGCTGGGTGGACCGCCGTCATTACCGGTTTGGAGCCAGTAGCCTGTTGAGCAACCTGTTGATTGCTCTTGGCCTGAAACAGGGTGAAGCCAGCAAAGAAGGATACTGATATGTTTCTTCCACAAGTGGTTATTCGTCGTAAGCGGGAAGGCGAGGTTCTCAGCGAGCAGGAGATTCGCGATTTCATTGCCGGTGTTACGGATGACTCTGTGTCGGAAGGTCAGATCGGTGCTTTCGCCATGGCCGTGTACTTTCAGGGGATGAATATCGAAGAACGCATCGCCCTGACCTGTGCCATGCGTGACTCCGGAGAGGTGATGGACTGGTCGTCAGACAACCTCTCTGGTCCTATTCTGGATAAGCACTCAACCGGTGGTGTCGGTGATGTGGTCAGTTTGATGCTTGGCCCTATGATTGCTGCCTGTGGTGGTTTTGTGCCGATGATCTCGGGGCGCGGTCTTGGGCATACCGGTGGAACACTGGATAAGCTGGACAGCATTCCGGGCTATACCACCAGTGCATCGGAACCGCTGTTCCGTAAAGTGGTCAAAGAAACAGGAGTGGCCATTGTTGGGCAGACCGGTGAATTGGCTCCTGCAGACAAGCGTATCTATGGTGTCCGGGATGTCACCGCTACGGTTGAGTCCATTGCCATGATTACGGCATCCATATTGTCAAAAAAACTGGCTGAGGGTCTAGATGCATTGGTGATGGATGTAAAAGTGGGCAGTGGTGCTTTTATGCCAACCTTTGATCAATCCGTTGAGTTGGCCCAGAGCATTGTTCAGGTGGCGAATGGTGCAGGCGTTAAAACCACCGCATTGCTTACAGATATGAACCAGTGTCTTGCATCATCAGCCGGAAACGCACTTGAGGTGCGTGAAGCGGTTCAGTTCCTTACCGGTGAATACCGGAATGAACGCCTGCTGGAAATTACCATGGCTCAATCTGCTGAGTTGCTGGTATCTGGTGGTTTGTCAGCCAATATAGAACAGGCTCGGGAAAAGCTTCAGTTGGTACTGGACAATGGTCAGGCTGCTGAAATTTTCAGCCGTATGGTTCATGGGTTGGGTGGGCCAGCAGACTTTACTGAGCGTTATGAGCATTACCTTCCAGGTGCATCCATTATTAAGCCGGTTTACATGGAAGGTGACGGTTTCCTCTCGGCAATGAATACCCGAGAAGTGGGTATGGCTGTGGTGCAGTTGGGCGGAGGTCGAAAAGTGGCTTCTGATACGATTGATTATGGAGTAGGCTTCACGGAAATTTGCCGGTTGGGTGACAGGATTGACTCTTCACAACCGATTGCCATGCTTCATGCCAGCTCAGAAGCGTCATGGAACCAGGCTGCAGATATGCTTCGTGGTGCACTTACCCTGTCAGAACAGGCGCCACAACCTAATTCTATGGTATACAAAAAACTGTCATGATGGTGACAGGTCAGGAGTAGCGAATGAAACGTGCCATTATCCTTGTGATGGATTCATTCGGCATTGGTGCCACTGACGACGCTGAGAAGTTTGGCGATGCTGGTTCCAATACAATTGGACATATTGCCCAGGCTTGTGCTGATGGCAAAGCCGATATTGGTCGAAAAGGGCCATTAAACCTTCCAGAACTCTCCAGTCTTGGCCTGGCTCATGCAGCCAGAGATTCCTGTGGTGAATTCCCCAAGGGGATGACCAATGATATGCCCATCATTGGTGCCTATGGTTATGCCAAAGAGCTGTCCAGTGGTAAGGATACGCCCAGTGGACACTGGGAAATGACCGGTGTCCCGGTACTATTTGAATGGGGTTATTTTCGTGATGAGAAAAACAGCTTTCCCCAGGAGCTGCTGGATGAGCTGATTGAAAAAGCAAAACTCCCCGGGGTTCTGGGTAACTGCCATTCTTCTGGAACAACGATTCTGGAAGAGTTGGGCGAAGAGCATATGAAAACGGGTAAGCCGATCGTCTACACATCGGCAGACAGCGTATTTCAGATTGCCTGCCATGAGGAAACCTTTGGGCTGGATCGTCTGATTGAGGTTTGTCAGATAGCCCGGGAGATTCTTGAGCCATACAATATTGGTCGTGTTATTGCCCGTCCATTTATTGGTGATGATGCGGGGGACTTCCAGCGTACCGGTAACCGTCGGGACTTTTCTGTGCTTCCTCCAGCGCCTACGGTGTTGGATAAACTGGTGGACAGCGGTGGAGAAGTGGTCAGTATTGGTAAGATTGCGGATATTTTTGCCAATCAGGGCATTACCAAAAAGGTAAAAGCAACCGGTATACCGGCACTCTTTGAAGCAACCCGTGAAGCATTGATAGAAGCCGGTGATCGAACGATTGTATTCACTAATTTTGTGGATTTTGACTCTTCATTTGGTCACCGTCGAGATGTAGCCGGTTACGCTGGAGCGCTGGAGCAGCTGGATGCCATGCTACCTGACCTGTTTTACTATATGAACGACGATGATCTTCTGATTATCACTGCAGACCATGGTTGTGACCCCACCTGGCCAGGAACCGATCATACCCGTGAGCATATTCCAGTGCTTGTCTTCAGTAAGAAGTTGATCCCCTGTGCCCTGGGGCAGAGAGAAACGTTTGCCGATATCGGACAGACGCTGGCCAGCTTCTTTGGCCTGGAGCCTCTGGACTACGGCACATCATTTTTGCCCGAAATCTTTGAGCAAGGGTAACTTTCGACCATAACCAGTTTTTGGATAGAGGAGCAAAAGATTCCCCATCGTTCCTCTTATCTGTTTTGATCTGTGTATCGAGAACGAGGATATAATCGTGACACCTCATATTAATGCCAAGCCCGGAGCTTTTGCTGATGTCTGCCTGATGCCGGGCGACCCTCTGCGGGCAAAACACATTGCAGAAACCTTTCTGGAAGGCACTGAGCAGGTGACGGATGTACGGAACATGCTGGGCTTCACCGGTACCTATCAGGGTGTCAGAGTTTCTGTGATGGGCTCTGGTATGGGTATTCCTTCAGCATCTATTTATTACAAAGAGCTGATCACTGAATACGGTGTGAAGAGTCTGATCCGCGTTGGTTCCTGTGGAGCTATTTCCAAGGATGTCCAGGTGCGTGACATTGTTATTGGTATGGGAGCCTGTACTGATTCCAAAGTTAACCGTATGCGTTTCAAGGATCATGATTTTGCTGCCATTGCAGACTACGGGCTTCTGGAAAATGCAGTAAACTCTGCCAGAGCCATGAAGCTGCCGGTTAAAGTTGGCAACCTGTTTTCTGCAGATCTTTTCTACAACCCTGACCCATCCATGTTCGACACTATGGAAAAGTACGGCGTATTGGGTGTGGAGATGGAAGCTGCGGGCCTATACGGCGTTTGCGCTGAGTTTGGTGCACAGGGTCTGGCAATCTGTACAGTGAGCGACCATATCCGTACGGGTGAAGCCCTGCCTTCAGAAGATCGTCAGTCGACGTTTAATGAAATGGTTGAAGTGGCTCTGAACTCATTGTTGTAATTATCCCACGACAAGGGCTTGCTCATTCATTTAGAGCAGGCTCTTTGTACCATAATTCATTATTGGATTGAGCATCAGTCAATAATTGCAACTTCACCTCAAAAATTTCATTGATATACTTTTCAAGACTTCTGAGTCCGGGATCACTATCCTGAAGAATGAATGCTTCTATTTTAGCCTTTTCGAAGTCTGACAATGAGAAAGTCTTCATGTTCTCACCGGTTGACTGGTAACCTTCTTCAAGCTGAGGAATTATTGATTCAAAGGCAATATCTTTTTTTGCCTCTGCAGAGAAACCTTCGAAGACCACTTTATCCAGGCGAGAAGCCATCGCTTCCAGTTGTGGGATTTTTGTACTCAGTTCATGGATATCCGAGTTTCCTGCCAGAATCACAGTATCCGGTAGCCGGATATTAGTTTTCAGGTATGGGTTGTAAAAGGACCTGTGTGCTGGGTCGAGCAGTTTCAAGAGAAAGCCGATGACTTCCTCGGCTTGCTTATCGCTTTTTAATAAGAGCATGTCAAATTCATCAACAAATAGAACCTGGTTTTTATGATTGATATCTTTACTTGAAACAGTATTGGCAATGATGGCATCAACCAGTCGGCCTGCTTTACCATCGAAGCTTTCAAAGGGGGTTCCTGTCATATCGTCGATGGTGGCCCCGTCAAGGGTGATTATCGCCAGGTTGGTTCCCATCGCTTGTGCCAGTTGTTTGGCTGCATAGCTTTTTCCTGTCCCTGGCGCACCTTGAAAATATACTGGGTAGTGCCCTTGTGGGTGCACATCCATTTTCTGGAATGTGATCTCTGCCAGTGCAAAACGATTTAAGCGATCAATAAGCTCATCAGGAAAGTGTTTCAGTGCTTCAGTAATTTTTTTCTTATTGTAAACCAGCGGTTTTGTATAGAAAGGTAGCCTTAATGCTTTATCAAGGATTTTGTGAAGTCGGGTAATACCTTCACTACTGGGGCTTTGCCAGAAAGTATAAAATAGCTCATCTTCAATATAGCGCTGAGTAGCTCTATCAAGAAGGTTTTTCTTTGATCCATAGGTGTAGATCAGGTCTGTCTCGGGAATTGAGGGCGGTAAGGTTGCATAATATATTTGAGAGCAGACTGTTGATATTGGGTCAATTAATAATACTGCCGGTATTACGGTAAGAATCATTTTTGATTCGGGGTTCATGATCAGGAACCATTGCCATAAATACTGTCGATTCCATAACAAAAGTCCCAATGGGACTGCGTATGCCATTAGGTGTTGATTGATTGTATAAAGAGGATACTCCCTTTGAATCAACCATAAAATCTGTTTCGATGCCTGTTCACCCTGTCTTATTTTTCCGAGAATATTGGCTCTTCGGAAACTGTTTCTGGCAGGGAGAAAGTCCAGGCGATCAAATATTCGATGAGTCGCCATATAGTCTCGGATATAGTTAAGTTGCTGCTGGTCATCTCCAAGACTTCCGGCGATATTTTGTGATGCTTTAGATGGGACAATAATCAAAAGAAGAGTAATGTATATAATTTTTTCTAGCCTGAATTTCATAAGAGTTCATTTTTTATTCGGATTTTTGAGATAAATTAATAGATCTATTTCTGGAACAAAAAGAGAATTCTAGACTCAGACTAGGATAGTTGTTGTATATATTTACATTTTTAATTTTAAGACTGTATTGTTGCCATAAACTATTGGTGTCCAGTTAAGCTTTGGAAAAAAGTCCTTATTTTAGGACTGTTGTCAAAAATCTGTCTGAAGCAGACCTGCTTTACCCAGCTGCTGAAGGTTTATTTCAAAAATTTCGTGAGTGAATTTTTCCAGGCTTCGCAGTCCTGGGTCTGAATCAGACTGAATAAAATTATCAATTCTTGTCAGGTCAATTTCTGATATTGAAAATTCGGCAAGCTCCTCGGAAATAGACTTATAGCTTTGCTCCATTTTAGGAATCATTAAGCTGAATGCTATTTCTTGTTTTGTTTGAGAAGAAAAGCCATCAAAAAATATTCTTTCCAGTCTTGATGCCATAGATTGTAGTTGCTGGTTTTGAATACTGACGGTATGAATATCAGTATTTCCGGCCAGTATAATCGTATCGGGAAGGCGGATATTTGTTTTTAAATAAGGGCTGTAAAAATATCGATGGTGAGGATCTAATATTTTCAGGAAAAATGCCAGAATATCCTGAGATTGTTTATCTCCATCAATGAAAAGACGGTCAAATTCGTCTATTAACAGTACCTGATTGTGATGGTTGATATCCTGAATAGATGCAGTGTTCGCAACTATAGCTTCTAAAAGTAATCCTGGTTTGGCCTCCAGACTGTCAAATGACGTTCCGATAATGTCATCAATGTTAGCGCCATCCAGCGTCACTGTGGCAAGATTAGTTCCCATGGCGCAGGCAAGATGTTTGGCCGCATAAGTTTTACCAGTCCCGGGAGACCCATAAAAATAAACCGGGTAGTGACCCTCTGGTTTAGGCGTCATTTTCTGAATCATTATTTCAGAGAAAGCAAACCGGATTAATCTATTTTTCAGTTCTGTGGAATAATGCCATAGCTTTTCCTGCGTTTTCTCCTGATCGTATACCAGTAGCTTGGCATGCATCGGCATGCGGAGAGCTTTATCCATCACCTTAACTAATTTGTCATACTGATCAGTATTTTCAGTTTGCCAGAATCGGTAAAAAATAGACTCTTCCAGATATGCTCTGGTAACTTTATTAAGAAGGTGTCTTTTTGCCCCATACTCAACAATAAGGTCGGCCTCTGGAAGTTGAGGGGGCTCCTTAATATAGTAAAGCTGCTCCCCGGCACCAATAAATAAAAAACCAGCCAATGTCAGGACTACCGGAGATGCACTGGTCAGGACCGATCCAATGAGGTGTGAAGGTAATTTGCTGAATATCACGCCTGTTGCCGCCAGTGGTATGCCCCCATAGATTCCATATTTTTTTAATTGAGTATGAGCGTATTCAACGGATATATCTGTTAATGCTTTTCGGGTGGCTTCACGGCCTTTTGAAACCTGCTCTTCCGGGCTGAGAGAGTGATAGTTTGCCGTTGTTTTGAAAAAGTCGAGCCTGTCAAAGAAACGCGTCTCGGACATGTAATTCCGAATACCTTTTCTTTGAGACCATATATTTGTGGATTCTTCTGCATTAGTAATATTTACACGTAGGGTGGTTGTAAATAGCAAGAAAGCAATGAGTAAGTTTTTTTGAAGTCTCATCATTCATCCGGATGCAGCGTGAATATCATTTTTAGTGAAATAAAGCTGCTTGGACTTTTTATAATCTAATTGGTTCCATGGAACTAGTTGTTAAATGATAAGTTTGCTTATTCTCAGAATGAACACCCCCCTAGGTTCTATTGATGTTTCGTTGCGAGACAAGTGTGAGCCTCTGAATGATTGTGATCTACCCAAGGGGTTATACCATTTCCACCTTTTAACTATGAGAGCGGAAATGGTATTAAATGATTTCTACTGGTTGCCAACCCACTCCTGCTCGACAATCAGATCCAGTATCCACCGCTTACTGGAGGCATCAGCCGGAGGGTTGGGCACATCAAACTCTTTGATCCGTAAACGATAAGCCGTACCTGATTTGAACTCAAAACCTTCGATGTTTCCATAGAACAGGGTCCAGGGATCATCTTCGGACTCGCGAATTTGCAAACATTCCATTGGCCCGACGCCGGTACAGTGAGTTTTTTCCGGAGCAATGTAAATGAAGCGCGTTACACCATCTTCCATATTGGGCTGCTTTTTGAATACATAGCTGGATGTATTGGTACTGAGTATCAGTTGATCTCCAGACATCTGAACCCTTGGCTTATCATCCAAAAGCTGTTTTAAAGCGGCTTCCTTTCTGGCAGCTTCACCATGGCACATCATCAGGGTGCTGGCCAACTGCTCCACAATCAGCTGGTCACCAGCCATTTTTACGGAGCCCATCAATCGGTTGCATCCGGCATTGGCTGAGATGCGATCTTTTTTAATGTCCAGAGTGATAGGTGATGTTTTTACTGCAGGGCTGGTTTCCTGCCATCGGCCTTCGGGCAAAGTATTACAGGCTGTCAACAGTGCAGACATAACCACAATCCCAAATTGAACTGCTTTCATTGAAAACTCCGGCGGGCTAGCCATAAAGGAGGCTGAATTAAGTACTTAAGTAGTTAACCAAATGAAATCATATTTTCTGAGCAAGTGGCCGGTCACTCAGCGGCGTTACAACTTTGGTCACATAGCTACGGCTGTATTCCCGTCGCTGTGTCTTGCATAGTAACTGTCCACTCACCCAGAAATATTCGATTCCATTTGCCCAACTACTTACCATATGCTGGGTACTTATGATAATTCTCGCTAATTATAGTATCGGTTAGCTATAAAAAGAGAGTCAGCAAAACTAAAACAATGCACTGAATCAACAGAAAGTAAAAAGCAGCCCTAAGAGCTGCTTTTTGTGAAAGCGGGCTAATTAAAGTCTGTTATTAAATAGTGAAGTTATAACTTAACCAGGCTCGCAAGTTTTCGGTCTCATTCTGGCCTGTAGCTTTACGGAATGCTTCATCGTTTTTGTAGTAGCCATATTGAAGTTTGAACTGGAGACCTTTCATTCCCCACTGGGAGAAGTCGTACTTCATTGTCAGGTCGTGTTCGTGCTCAGCAACATCGTGTTCAGTGCCGGTGTTAAGATCTTTGGCTTTCATGCCTGAGCCATAGAAGAAGGTGTAGCCCAGCGATAAACCTTCAAGTCCAATGTTACTGAAGTCATATTCAGCCCCAATCAGCCAGGCTTTTTCTTTGTTGAAGTTAAAGTCGGATACGATGGCTGAGGTGGGTACATCCCATACGCCCTGAGTGTTCTCCCCAAAGTAGTAGTTGTAATAACCAATGGTGTGATAACCATTGCTGGAAGAATTGCTCGCAGTATTGGCCTTGGTATAGTTGAAGGCCGCATTGAACGTCCATGGACCATTGTTCAGTGTTGCATTCAGGTTTCCGGATTCAGCCTTGTTATCAAATGAGCCCTCACGCTCATCTGTTCCCCAAAGATCCCCATCTTGCTTGGCGTAGAAATACATACCTCCCAGAGTCAGCTCTGAGCCATCGTAAAGTGGCATTTTGAACCAGACATTACCGTTGTGGGCATTTAAATAATTGTCTGCAAGGCCGTTCCGGTATTGAAGTTCAAGGCTACGCTGGTTCGCCAGTTCAAAGGTATAGCCCAGCTGCATACCCATGACCCAGTCAATTTTTTTCCCTTCTTCATTCACTATGTGGTGAAAGCCTGACTGGGACCTTTTGGATACCTCGTTCAACCAGGCAATTTTGCCTTTGAAGCCATCCATTTCAACAGAGGCATCAACCCCCTGCCAGGCACTGGGGACAGAACGGGAGCCGGAGATGGTGACCAGACCGGTTTCAACCAGCTGGCGGCCAATTTTGACATCGGCAGACAGGCCGTCGTAGCTCTCAGGTAATTTGAAATCAACCCATATCTGACCGAGTTTACCAAAGCCTTCATTACCGGCATTCAACAGATCGCTGGAGCCAACATTGCCATCTTTCATATCCAGCTTGGCTACGCGATAGGCGGAACCACCAATACTCAAGAAGTCAGCCAGGTAACCAGTTTGGGCATTCAGCCAGACAGCACCTGTCCAGGCACCTTTGGTTTTATTATCTGTAGTGTTCTCATCATTGAAAAAGACGGTCTGAACTTTGCCATCAACTTTGGCATCACTGATGAATGAATCATAACTGTCACTGGCCAAAACAGGCAGACTGAAAAAAGCAACAGCACAGGATAGTAAAGAGGGTTTTAAACTGGACAAGGGAAGTACCTGCTAAATCAATGGTAGTGATTGAGTGAAGCAAGTATAGATGCTGTGGCAGAAGCTGATAGAAATTAACCGATAGAATAAAAAGAGAATTTAAAGCTAAATGAAGGATAAGGTTTTTATTTTGTTACGATGGTCTTATTAATATTGATTGCTGTATTTAAATAAGTACTCAGTAACCATGTTCAGGATCTATTTTGCTAATCAGGTTTATTTGTACAGAGTTTGTTTTCTTTAACTCACCATTACGAAACTCCAGATCAATACGACGAATGCTTGGGCAGCATGCAGAGATATTTAAAGAAGCACTTGTTTCTGTAACACGATAGGCTTCGTCGGGTGTCTGGGCGCTGTTTCCTACCATGAGGTCAATACCTTCCATTTTTGAAACTGGGGAAGCAGACTTATTTCCATTGTTTGAAGGTTTGGGGTAATGAATGGCGTGAGTAGCAACAATAACAATATCAGCCTGTCTTCTGAGATAGGGTATAAGCTCTGAGGCAGCTACTTCGGGTTCAATGAGTTCAATACCTCGGCGATACTCTGCAATTTCATCATTGAGATACCCCGGTCTGGTGAGTCCCATAACGGCAATACGGAGGCCATCGAAATCAAATAACGCATAGGCATCAAATACAGGCCTGCCAGTTTCAGATTCATAAAGATTGGCAGAAAGGAATGGGAAATCTGCTGTAGCTTCCTGTGTACGGATATTATTCATGGGTTCATCAAATAATAATGGGCTGACCGCCATGGCATTATAGCCCAGTTGGTTTAGCTGTTTTAGATTCAGGATGTCATCATCAGTACTGAGCTCACCTCCAGATAGTAATAACAGCTTGCCCCCATCGGCTTCTACTTCTTTACGTATTTTATTAATAAGCTCCTGTTTTTTAATTAGCTGCGCATTACTATCTGTCCTTTCATTATCATATTCACGAGTCAGTTCACTGGTGTTTAGAATAGTGAGTTTGTACGTTTTATCCGGAATATAACTGGGCTTCTGGCTTTCATTAGCAGTCCAGAAATAAGCCAGCGCGATAAGCATAGATGTCAGAGAGGTTTTGATGATCAGCTTTGACCAGGATCTATGCTGCGTAACTGAGGAACCCGCTGGTCTGGAGTGCATAAAGACAGCTTCCGGGAAAAGTTATCAACAATATAACATCTGTTCTTTGGTACGTGTGTCTTTATGAGTTAATTATCCTGAAAGCATTTTGTAAGCACTAAATCATCTATAAAAATAAGTATTCTTCATAGCTTCTTGTTTACTATTGTGATCAAAAAATCAGATTCAGAGGTGAGCTGAATTAGCCTATGGCACTTTAGCCTCTGTGAGGCTGGCATCCTTGCCGGTAATAAGTTAATGGGCAGAGATCTTGGTTGTAATGGTTCTTAGAATTTATAGGTGACAGCGAAGTAATGGCTGGCTCCTGAAGATTTCATATTATTCGTATTGTTTTTGACCAGATAAATATCAGAATAAAGCTTCAGACCATAGCCAAGGGCAAATTTATCAAAGTGCCAGTAAAGGCCGTTGAACATCGCGCCGCCATGCTTAGCTTGTGGGTTCCCAGCGAAAGTATCTTTGGCACCAAACTGATAGTCGATATACCCTTGGTAGGAGAGAAAACTACCATTATCAAACGTGTAAAATGGAGTAAACCAGTTGGTCGATATCTGCAGGCCATTCCAGTCTTTTTTATTCAGGTCGTACAGGCCATAGAGGTTAAGACCCATTTTGCCAAACCAGGGAACCTGAATATCAGAGCCAATTCCCCAGAATGAGTTGTTGGTATCTTCACTGGGTATACCGACATCATTTTCGTTATAGTTTGTGGCACCACCACCTCCCCAGTTAAACAATGTAGCAAAATAGATGTCAGTAACGGGCCCCCATGGAAGGTTTTTGAACAGATCCTTAAGAGATAGTCGGGGTGCGAATTTCATAAACATCTTGGGCTGACCTTTCTTATCACTGTTATCGCGATTGGTCAGGTTGAAGACATCAACATATCCATATAGATCCAGAATACCTGAGCGTCCACCAAATTCCAGCTCTAAATAGTCATGCCCATCATTGGGCGTATTTTTGGGTCTTGGCTGCTCCTTATAGGCATACATAAGGTTCAGATTCATCCATTTAAAGTCATTATTGGGCGGAATACCATCGTTATAATCTGTGGCAAAAGCTAAGGGGGCAAGCGTGATGATACTGATCAACCAGCATGATTTCAGGCAGAAGTTTTTCACGATCAGGCTCCGTTTCCGGCTCAATAGATGAGTAGAGGTGTGTGAAAAAATGAAGAAGAACTGGATACAGACGAGCATGACGCAAACCCTGATCCAGGTTGCGTCAAGTATAGGAAAGAATTGACAGCCTTTTGCCCCGGCTTATGAAATTAAAGAGTGCTCCAGAGCGTCTCAAATATAATTTGCTGAGCGGCAGCAATTTCCGGTGAGTCCAGCACCACTGCTACAGGATAGTTCCTGGAACCAAGAGAAATCATTGCGACTTTTGGGGGGTAAATCGCAATATAACTGGCATCCATTCGTCCCTTGGCATCGATCCATTTTCGCTCAGAGAGCTCGGCATCCTCACCCCCTTCACCAATAGCAATAACCCGAACCTTAATATTTTTCCGGATGCGCTGTTGTGTGTAGTTGGGAAAAGGGCGGTAAAGATGTTGTCGAATCAATTTCGATGAGAATACGCTGTACTCCCGCTCTTTCTGCTGAGCCACCGTATTGAGAATATCTTTGAGAACAAACTCAATACCGCTATCACCTTCATAAAAACGGACGTTTCCTGCACTGAAATCCGGTTTTAGGTGATTCAGCTGTGGGATCAGCCGGATCTTCATCTCTTCAATAGTCGCTTCCAGTGACTGGCGCTTTTCTTCTGCCAGTTCGAGAAGCTTTTCTGGTGGCTCAGCCGAGAAAATACGGCGTTTACCTTTGGGGAAGTAACTGACAACGCCTTTGCCTGCCAAATCTTTCAATGTTTCATAGGTGGTGCCGCGGTTGATGCCTGTCTGAGCTGCGATATCCCTGATTGATGCTGATCCAAGCTTAAGGAGAGCCAGGTAGGTGCTGATTTCCCGTTGGTTGAGTCCCAAGTTTTCCAGAGTATCAAGATTCATAAATTTAAGTATGGCTATCCGGTAAATGTCCTTGCAAACATCAACCATAATACAAGTAAAAATATAAACAGTAGGCAGTTTATAGAAAAGTGTGTCTCTATGAACCCGGTTTTCTATTATTAGTGTGCCGGCTAGATGGATGCATTGGTAGTAAAGGGGGAGGCTGGCCCGGGGCATCTTTTGGGAGCAGAATCAGGTCAAGAATCGCCAGCACCTCATCTTGAAACTCGTTACTATCAAAAAAAATATCGTGCTTGCTTGCCTCCAGTATTTTCAAAGTATCCCATGAGTCTGGGAGTGTGACTCGATCACCGGAGAAAAACTGTTGCCCTGCTTCACCTGGGTGTTTGATTAGCAATTGTTCTACTACTCGCTCTGGACTCAGTTTGTCCTCAAGCTGTTTTACAACACCACTGGTAAAGTCTGGGGATGATGTTAATAGGTCATGTTTCATCGCCTTGTACAAAGTATCAGGCTCTGATCCATCCGGATAATTTCCTCCATAACGTTGATAAATCGCTTCAGCTTTAAGAGCCGTTATATTGTCAAACCGGGGAGAAGAGGGTAGCCGGAAAGGGCAAAAATATTTCAGAGAGGGAGCTCATCCGAAACTACTTACCATTTAACTGAGCTGAGGGTCTGATGGTAGAGCTTCCTGTATTCAGAATAAAAAATAAGCTACTTGTCGACATTCTTTGGAGAGACTGGGAGCTGCTAAGCGCTATCTTTTGGTGGCGGCGGTGCTTGATAAAGTGGAGCATCATCCTCGGGATTTAACAAAAGCTCCATAAAGGCAATAACTTCTTCTCGAAATCCCTTTGGGTGATGGGCAAGTATCTGTCTGGCTTTTTCAAGAACATCATAATCAGCACCCTCCAGACTATTGATACCAAACCGCTCAAGAAGGTCATCAGCAATCATTTCTGGTGGTAATATACAGTCCAGCTTGACTCGTATTTCTGATTGGAAGCTGTCTGGAAGGCGAGAAAGCTCTGCAAACACTTTTTCTCTAATATCTGCATCAGGTCCGTCAGGCGTATTTCCTCCGTACTTTTCAAAAAGGACATCTGCCTTCCTGTTTTGCACTTCCCCTGTTGAAAGCCCTTTTGCCCATAGTGCAAACAGATCCGTGTCTTCGGCGAAAAACTCCCAGGCACATTCAGCTGAGATTTCAGCATCAAGCTGTGAATAGCCACTTTGCATGAGCCATTCAATACCCCATGAAGGGGGATATTTTTGCTGAATATTTTTTTTGGGGTTAGGCAAATTGATAAGGTACTCAGAGGAGCTGCCTGGGCTGTATGACCTGTTCTGAGAGGACTTCTGGCAGTCAATCATAACGGCCTTGGTTGCCTCATGTTCTGCTTCATAGGTTGAGAAGCCTCGTTGTATTAGTTGCTTTTTACACCAGTTAAAACGTTTCTGATGATCGCTCTGCAGAAATGGTGCAGACCTGACCTTATCGGCGATTTGAACGAAGTTGTCGTTACAGACGGCTTTCCAACTGACAATATGCAGTTCAGCCCCCTTCTTAGAATAGCCTTTAGCTATTAAGTTCTTGGTTAATTGTTGTTCAACATAGCTGAAAAGCTCTGGCTTTAAGGCTTTGATGGCAGGGAGACTTTTTTTCGATGGAGGTAGTATGTTAAAGACCGGACGAGACTCAATCTTATAACTTTCTAACGTCTTGAAATTACCAGTCAGTTGCTCGGAGTTATCTTTTGAATTGAAAGGGGCGTTAATACTTTTTCTTTCTGACAATAGACTACGGACGACTCTTTCTCCCCATTTACAGGCTGTCTTTAGTGCTCCCTCTTTCTGAACCGTATTTATATCTGTACTGGTATTCGGTCTGCCAACGCTTTCCGCCATTGATCTCACTCTGGTTCGATGAATATGCCCAGACTGGCTATCGGCTGAAGTTGCTGTCTAATGATCAGACCGTATCCTTATACGAAGGATTATTGTCAATTATTTTATGACAAATAGGGTTGTCTTTTTATCTTCTGGCGATAACCTAGTCAAAATATTCGGATTTTTGCAATTCTATACTGGCAATAAACAACAGCCATAGAATGTATGAAGAGCTGAAATGGTTAAGTATTTCTGACACTTCCGAAAAACATGATTCACTGTCCTGGTAGCTTTCCCCTGACAAAAGCTTCGTTTTATCAGACTTTACGCCTGATGCTTCTTTTGTTTTTGAATTACCAGACGACACAGTTAAAAGTAAAAGCCTGCTTTTTCAGAAACAGGCGCCTTTTATATTGAGGCTACCATGAGAGCTGATATCGTTATTCTTGCTGCCGGCCAGGGCAGTCGTATGAAATCAAAACTGCCAAAAGTGCTTCATCGCATTGCTGGCAAGCCCATGCTGGAGCACGTTATTCTCAGTGCCCAGCATACCCAGAGAAAGGTGGGTGAGGGAAAGATCCATGTAGTGATTGGTCATGGGGCAGAGCAGGTAAAAGCAGCACTGGGTCATTACGATCTGAACTGGGTGGTACAGGAAGAACAGTTGGGCACAGGCCATGCTGTTCAGCAGGCTCTGCCGGGTTGCCAGGGTGCTGATGTTGTACTGGTACTCTATGGCGATGTTCCCCTGATCCATTCTTCCTCTTTACAGTCACTTCTGGCGGCCAGTAATGGTGAACGTCTGGGTCTGCTGACCATCAACCTGGCCAACCCTTCCGGTTATGGTCGTATTATCCGTGACGGTTTTGGCAATATTCAGGCCATTGTTGAAGATAAGGATGCTACCCCTGAGCAGCTTGCCATTAATGAAGTGAATACCGGCATCATGGCCATTCCCGGCAATAAAGTGAGTGGCTGGGTGAATGGCCTGAAGAATGAGAATGTCCAGCATGAGTTCTATCTGACGGATATTGTCTCGATGGCCGTGGTAGAAGACACGCCGGTTATTCATGTCCAGCCACAAATCCCCATTGAAGTAGAAGGTGTTAATAGCCGTGTTCAGCTCATGGAGCTGGAAAGGGCTCGCCAAAAGCAGCTGGCCACCAACCTGATGGTTAATGGTGTCACCATTATTGATCCGCGTCGTCTGGACATTCGTGGAGATGTGAAAGCAGGCCAGGATATCACTCTGGATATCAATGTCGTTCTGGAAGGTAACGTTCAACTGGCAGATAACGTTTACATCGAACCGGGCTGTGTTATTCGCAACTCTATCATTGGCGAAGGTGCCATTATAAAAGCTCACTCCATTCTGGAAGATGCGGTTGTTGCCGCAGGCTGTGAGGTCGGCCCGTTTGCACGTCTGCGTCCGGGAACTGAGCTTCAGGAAAAAGCTCGGGTTGGAAACTTCGTTGAAATCAAGAAAACCGTTATTGGTAAAGGCAGTAAGGTCAACCACCTCAGCTATGTGGGTGACTCCCAGATCGGTGAAGGAGTAAATGTTGGTGCCGGTACGATCACCTGCAATTACGATGGTGTTAATAAATTTAAAACCGTTATTGGCGATGGTGCCTTTATTGGCAGCAACAGCTCACTGGTTGCTCCTGTCACTATTGGGCGTGGTGCAACGACTGGTGCTGGTTCCACAATTACCAAAGATATTCCTGATGAACAGCTGGCGGTTGCCCGTGGGAAGCAGCGGAATATAGAAGGTTGGCAGCGCCCGGTAAAAGAAGACTGAAATTCGCCTGAGAGGGAGCGGATGACATTGCGCTCCCTGATGACTTTGGCAACGTTTTTGATGACATAAGGGATCAAAAAACTATGTGTGGGATTGTTGGTGCTGTAGCGCAAAGGGATGTGGCAGATATTCTGCTGGAGGGGCTTCGCCGCCTTGAATATCGTGGTTATGACTCGGCGGGTGTAGCCATCATTAATGCCAATGGTGAACTCCAGAGAGAAAGGCGCACCGGTAAAGTCTCTGAACTGGCAGATGCGGTTGCTCAAAACCCACTTCAAGGTGGAACCGGTATTGCTCATACACGTTGGGCTACCCATGGTGAACCCAACGAGCGTAACGCTCACCCACACGTATCCGGTGATCATATTGCGGTTGTTCATAATGGTATTATTGAGAATCATGAAACGCTGAGAACCTTTCTTCAGGCAGAGGGCTTCGTCTTTACCTCCGATACTGATACTGAAGTCATTGCTCATCTGGTCAGTCTTGAGCTTAAGAGCAGTGATTCCCTGCTGGTGGCTGTGCAGAAAGCAGTGGCCAGACTTGAAGGTGCCTATGGCATGGTGGTGATGGACTGTAACGATACTGAACGTCTTGTGGTTGCCCGTTCCGGCAGCCCACTGGTGATCGGTCTTGGTATTGGTGAACACTTTATCGCCTCTGACCAGCTTGCTCTGTTCCCGGTAACCCGGCGTTTCATGTTTCTGGAAGAAGGTGATGTGGCGGAAGTAACCCGCACACAGGTCACAGTTCTGGATGCTTCCGGGAACCCGGTTGAACGCGATGCCCGGGAGAGTGATGTTGAGCATGATGCCGGAGATAAAGGCCCTTACCGTCACTACATGCTGAAAGAGATCCATGAGCAGCCAGAAGCGATTGCCAATACGCTGGAAGGCCGTCTTGGTGAACATCAGCTCAATCTCGATATTCTTGGCAAAGAAGGTCAGGAAATTCTCAATAAAACCCGTGCGGTACAGATTGTTGCCTGCGGCACCAGCTACCATGCGGCCATGGTTGCGCGTTACTGGTTTGAGGAGTTGGCGGGCATTCCCTGTCGGGTTGAGATTGCCTCCGAGTTTCGTTATCGGAAATTCTTTGTGCCGGACGACTGTCTGTTTGTCACCATCTCTCAGTCTGGAGAAACAGCAGATACCCTTGCCGCGTTAAAACTAGCTAAAGAGCTCGGCTACATGGCTTCACTCAGTATCTGCAATGTGCCTGGCTCTTCCATGGTACGTGAGTCTGATATTGCCCTGATGACCCGGGCTGGTGCCGAGATCGGAGTGGCCTCTACCAAGGCATTTACCACACAGTTAACCGCTCTTCTGATGTTGGTAACCGCTATTGGCCGTCATACCGGTATGACGCCCGAGCAGGAGTCACATGTCGTTTCCTCATTGCGAAACCTGCCGCATATTCTCAAGAATACGCTTGCTCTGAGTGATGATATTGAAGCCATGGCAGAAGCCTTTGCCGATAAACATCACAGTTTATTCCTGGGTCGTGGCAGCCAGTACCCGATTGCCATGGAAGGGGCTTTGAAGCTTAAGGAAATCTCCTACATCCATGCGGAAGCGTATGCTGCTGGTGAGCTGAAACACGGTCCACTGGCACTGATCGATAACGATATGCCAGTTATTGTGGTTGCACCGAACAATGACCTGCTGGAAAAACTGAAATCCAATATGGAAGAGGTTCGGGCAAGGGGTGGCCAGCTGTTTGTTTTTGCGGATAAACACGCCAAGTTGAAGAATGGTGAAGGAGTGAGTGTATTGCCGGTAGAGGAAGCGCCGGAAATTATTGCTCCTATTCTTTATACCATTCCTCTTCAGCTGCTTTCTTACTACGTTGCCATCATCAAAGGAACGGATGTTGACCAACCACGCAACCTGGCTAAGTCAGTGACTGTGGAATAATAAGTCTTGTCAGCCACTGGCTTTGTATTGGTGAGTAATAATATTTCATACTGAAACCGTCCAGCGCTACCCTATGAATCTTGAGGGTAGCGCTGGACGGTTTTTTATTATGGTAAAGAACAGTAGGTAGTTCAGAGGTAAGGAACTGGCATTGGGTAAGGAAAGGCCAGTATCAGGTCAGGCCATGATTCATCCATTTCATCGTATTACTGAAATGACCTTATGTCTGCTGTATATCAATGGCGGTAGCGTATTTTATTCGCCTTATGGACACTGAGCTCTGGAACTTACGAATATTAGGGTCTGTTCTTAGAACACGCTCTAAAAACACTTCGTATGCCTGAATGTCTTTGACACATACGATCAGTACGAAATCATAGCTGCCTGTAGTCTGATAACACTCTATAACCTCTGGTGCCCTGTTGATGGAAGCCTGAAACCGGGCGTAGATATCTTTGCGATCCCTTTCCATTTCTACCGAGACGAGCATCGTCATCTTGTTACCCGATAGCTCCGGGTTAACCAGCGATACATCACCAATAATAACCCCCGACTCACGCAACTGCCTGACTCTTTTCAGGCAGGCTGGTGGAGAGAGTCCGACTTTTTCAGCCAGTTCAACATTGGCTAAACGATTATTCTCCTGCAAAAGTGTGAGAATTTTTCTGTCGATTCGATCAAGGCTCATAGGGATTTCAGTATCTGTTAATATGGTTAAAGAGCTGTATATAGGGTGGCCATGAAAACAATAGATTAATAAAGAGATCTGTAAGCATCTTAAAATTTCTAATTGTGATCAAAATACAAAACTTACATGAGTTTTTATACTCTATTTTTTAATAATTAAAAATTAAGCTTTAGTACAATTTATCCATAAAACCTTTAGGGGGAAGGTGTGATTTATGGAACGTTCTTTTCTATTTTTTAAACAGATCTTTCAAGACAGTATAAAAGTCAGCTGGACCCTGTTTCGGATCATGATTCCGACCATCCTTGTGCTTAAAGTTATCGAGGAGAGTGGTGGCATCGTTTATCTGAGCCAGGTGTTGAGTCCAGTGATGTCTGCTGTTGGCCTGCCCAGTGAACTCGGGCTTGTCTGGGCGACAACGCTGCTGGTTAATATCTATAGTGGGTTACTGGTACTCATCAATTTAGATATTGAACTGAGTGTTGCCCAGGCCTCTATCTTGGGCAGTATGATGTTGCTTGCACACTCATTGCCTGTAGAGGGAGCCATTGCTCGTCAGGCGGGCGTATCACTTTGGGCCACACTGCTAGTGAGAGTGGGCGCCAGTCTTCTTTTTGGATTTCTACTCTATCAGTTCTATGCAATATCCGGCTTTTCTCAGCAAGAGGTAAACATGCTGTGGCAGCAAAACGGGCAGGGTGCTGATGCCAGTCTGGCAGGATGGGCAATGGCTCAGATAAAGAATCTGGGTATGATTTACCTGATTTTAACGTCGCTGCTGCTGGTGCTGCGAATCTTGAAACTGTTGGGTATAGAAGCCTTGATGGCTATGGCACTTAGCCCGCTGTTGAGGTTTCTTGGTATTAGCCGGGAGGCGACCAACCTGACGATTGTTGGGGTTACCCTGGGGCTTTCTTATGGCGGTGGATTATTGATACAAGAGGCTCGAAACGGGCGTATTCAACCCAGAGATATCTTCTGTTCCATCATGCTCCTCAACTTGTTGCACAGTGTTATTGAAGACACGCTATTGATTCTACTGATCGGCGCTGACCTCAGCGCCATACTCTGGGGGCGCATGATCTTTTCAATTCTTCTGGTGTCGTTTATATCCCTTTGTATGCGAATGTTTGTTGTTGAGAAGTATCAGAAATATTTTTACCGTTCGGTGTCTGGTTAAGTGATTCTGATGTGATTTTTTCTAGGAGCCTGTCGGATTTAGCCGACCGTAGCGAGAAAAAGTCGGTTTGAGACAGTTTTTATGCTGATTTGAGGCGAATAGCGGGGCTATTAAACGAAAATCAGTATAAAAAATGGCCAAATCCGGCTTTTTCGCAGTAGGTCAGTGGTAAGTCCGACAGGCTCCTAGGGACTTTAAAGTCGTCACTCACCGTTTCATAGCAGGAGTAAAAATGGAAACGATTAATGTGTCAGAGTATATGGCTCAATTAATATCGATGGTCATGATTGCTGGGTTTATGGCGATCAGTCCCGGTGCTGACTTTGTTATGGTGACAAGAAACAGCCTGTTTTATGGTAGAAAAGCCGGACTGTATTCATCACTGGGGATCTGCGCGGCGATCTGGCTGCATGTTGCTTATTCCATTGCAGGGCTTGCGGTCATTATCTCGAAATCCATTCTGCTCTTTTCGATCGTTAAATATCTTGGCGCTGCCTATTTGATTTACATTGGCTGGAAGACCTTTCAAAACCGGAGCGATATAGACATTGCGCCGGTGAGTGGCTCATTAAGTGCACTGTCAGCCTTAAAGGAAGGGTTCATTACCAATGCGCTGAACCCAAAAACAACTCTGTTCTTTCTCAGTATCTTCACGCAAGTTGTGAGCCCACAAACCCCGCTGGTAGTACAGATGTTATACGGCGCAATCATTTCAATGGCTCACTTGATCTGGTTTAGTTGTGTTTCGGTATTTTTAACGCAACCCAGGTTGTTGGCTCTGTTTATGAAGTCAAAGAGTACGATAGAAAAGCTGGTGGGTGGTGTTTTGATTGCCTTTGGCATTAAGGTTGCCGCCAGCTGAGGCTGACTCAAAAGTAAAGGGCATATATCCCTTATCTACGAAGCATGTGTGTGTCTACACTCACTGATTGACCCGTCTATAAGTGTAAGGTCTAAGATCTTACACCTGATTTTGGCAGTGGCTATCTGATACCTGTATAGAAGCTCAAGGCGATACACTTAATTGTTCAACCAATGGCCAGCGTTGAACATACACACCATTTATGAAGATATGTAGAGAAGAGGTGATATGGCCTTAGGTTTTGATTATGGGACATCCAATTGCTCTGTTGCGCAGGTAGTCAACAATAGTGTCCAACCAGTACCTCTGGTGAATGGAGAAACATTTATTCCATCAACGCTGAGTGCTCCCAATCGGGAGTCTGTAACAGAGTACTTGTATCGATTTTTAAATATCCTGCCCATCGGTGAAGTGGGAGAGGCATTGCTCAGCACATCCACTCGCACGAACTGGAGGGAGGGGCTGGAACTGATGCCTGAGGATATTCGGTTTGGTAAACAGGCAACAGCTTTGTATCTGGAGGATCCTGCCCATTGCTATTACGTAAAGTCTCCAAAATCATTCCTTGGATTGTTGGGGCTTCGGGATATGCAACTGGCCATTTTTGAGGACCTGGTCTGTGCCATGATGGCCAATGTCAAACATCTGGCTGAGCAGTCGTTAGAACAAGATATTACCCAGGTAGTTATTGGTCGGCCGATTAACTTTCATAACCGGGGCGGGGAGAAATCCAACCAGCAAGCCCAGAATATTTTGTATCAGGCTGCCAGTCGGGCCGGTTTCAAAGACATTGAATTTCAGTTTGAGCCGGTGGCGGCGGGTCTTGAGTATGAATCAACATTGAGAGAAAACCAGATCGTTCTGGTAGTTGATGTTGGTGGTGGTACCACTGACTGCTCCATGCTTCAGATGGGACCGACATGGTTCGGTAAAAAAGACAGGGCTGATTCCATGATTGCCCATACTGGAAAGTTTATCGGTGGTAATGATATGGATATCGCCATTGCCTTCCGGCGTTTTATGGCTGAGTTTGGTAAGGGAACCGAGCGTCTTGATGGCAAAGAAATTCCGGTTGGCTACTTTATGGATGCCATTGCCATTAATGATGTAGAAGCGCAGCGGCGGTTCTATACTCACGACAACCTGAAAACACTAAAACAGCTGGTTGTAAATGCCAAAGAACCAAGCATGGTCAGTCGTTTACTTCAGGTTTATCAAAATACACTTGGACATCGGATTGTTCAGGAGGCGGAGTATACAAAAATTGCACTTGGTCAAATGAATAACGCGACTGCCAGTGTTGATTTGATGAAAGAACTGCTGGAAATACCGGTCAGTGTTGCTCAGATGGAAGACGCGATTGCAAACTCATTAAGAAGTATTAAAAAACAGGTGCAGGAGTCAATCACTCAGTCTGGTGTAAAACCTGATGTCGTTTATATTACCGGTGGATCTGCCCGCTCCCCGATATTAAGGACGGCGGTTAAAAGCGTGCTTCAGGATACGCCTATCGTCAGTGGTGACTTTGATGGCTCGGTTACATCCGGCCTGGCACGGTGGGCAGATCTTTGCTTTAAACGGTAGTGTCTCTCCTGACAGCGTAGGTGTGTGGTATAACTCCTATACCCTCCCTCTTCAGTACCCTTCGAGGTCCCCATGGATACTCACTGGCAAGAGTATAAAGTTCGGTTAAAGCACTACATTGCTATGCAGGTAAATGATCAGTCTGTGGTTGAGGATATTTTGCAGGATGTATATATCAAGGCTCATACTCAGCTTCATCGGTTAAAGTCTGAAGAGAGTATAGGCAGCTGGCTTTATCGTATTGCTCATAACACTGTGGTCGATCATTACCGTAAGCAATACCCTATAGAGGAACTCCCGGAATTTCTTGAAGCCCCCGCGGAGGATGAAGTCGAGCAGGTTCATCAAGAGCTGGCCTGGTGTATAAAGCCAATGATGGATGAGCTACCCGAAAAGTACCGGGTGCCACTGATGATGTCAGAGCTGGAGGGGATGAGTCAGAAGCAGGTTGCGCTAGAGCTGGGCCTGTCACTGTCTGGCGCTAAAAGTCGTATACAGAGAGGGAGAGTACTCTTACGAGAACGCTACACAGCGTGTTGTGACATTGAAGTTGGAAAGGGTGGCGTTATTGGCTACCAGCCTAAAACCCCTGATGCCGTCAGCTGCTATAAAAAATGCACTGCGGATAATGACCGTTAAGAAATACCTGTTAAGTCATGCCTGTTGCGTCTTTTTTCAATAATCAGCGTCTCTATAAACGACAAGGTATAGGTCAGCCATGAATATTGGCTGCCATTCGATATAGAGGTGTTTATCGTGTCAGTAACAATGTTTGATCAAATTAAAGACGGTCTTCAGGATATGTTTATCAAGCATGACCCGAAAATGCTCAATAATATCTATGGATCCCAGGCGGTCACGCCCTATTGGGTGGCGGATATGGAGTTTCCAGTTGCCAACGCCATTACTGAAGAACTTAGAAGGCTGGTTGATCGAGGGATTTACGCTTATGAGTTTAATTCACGTGGTGTGTTAGAGGCGCTGGTAGCCTGGTACGGGAAAAGAAATAATCTATCGCTGAATGCTGATTCATTTATTCAGGTACCAGGGGTTTTGACAGGCATTTCTCTGTTGTTGCAGGCATTGACTGAGCCAGAAGAGGGCGTTCTGATTCAGGTACCGGCCTACCATCAGTTTGACAATGTAATCAGCAGAGTGAACCGGAAGGTTGTTCGAAACCCACTGGTCATTAATAACGGAAAGTATGAAATAGATTTCAACGATCTGGAAAAAAAACTTTGCAGTGAGAATATAAAAGTGATGCTGCTGTGTAACCCCCACAACCCGACGGGTCGGGTCTGGACAGTAGATGAGCTGCAACGACTGGTCGACATCGCTGAAAAACATCAGGTATACATCATCAGCGATGAAATCCACTCTGATATTGTGTATAGCGGTCATCACTTCAACTCCATAGTCTCTCTTGCTTATGACAAGAGTATTGCCTTATTGGGCTCTCCTGCCAAAACATTTGGTATGCACAGCATCTCCAATGGTTACATTTACACAGAGAATCAGGCGGTGTTCTCTAAGGTTGACGCTTTGGCATCAGCTATGTATCTCGATCATGGCAATGCGCTCAGTACCTTCGCCACCATTGCTGCTTATGAGAAAGGTGAACAGTGGGTTGATGACTTGTTAACTTATCTTGAAGCGACGGTGGGGTGGATTGAGGACTTTATTAAAGAAGAGCTGCCACAGGTGAGAATGTTCAAGCCTGAGGGAACGTATCAGATCTGGTTTGATTTCTCTGGACTGGGCTTGAACGATGAAGAATTAAAGTCTCTGGTATTTCATAAAGCGGGCATGGGGTTGACTCCGGGAAGCTGGTTTGGAGCGGGAAGTGATCAGTTTCTACGGATGAACATTGCGTCACCATTGGCCAGAATTCAGGACTCTTTCGAGCGGTTAGGAATTGAAGTCAATAGACATTTGAGCGCATCCTAATTCGTTTGTTTCAGTAGGAAATTAAAAAAAGGGCTGGTCAATGACCAGCCCTTTTTTTATGGCCTTCATTACATGGTTACGTGGAATAACAGAGTTATCTCTTTGATTAAAAAACAGGAATGTGGTTGGAAAAATGTAAAAAACTGCGTCCTTTTTGTGTCCATAGCGTCTGTATAGGTACCGATGGATTTAAAGCCCGTTTTAGCGGGCTGTGTTCACTATAGAGGCCATAATCATGTTGAAGGTTATCAGTTTTAAAATTTGCCCATTTGTTCAGCGCATCACTGCCATGCTGGAAGCCAAGAATCTTTCCTATCAGGTGGAATACATCAGTCTGAGTGATAAACCCCAATGGTTTATGGATATTTCTCCAAATGGTCAGGTGCCAGTGATGGTTACGGAAAATGGTATAGCCCTTTTTGAATCTGATGCTATTGCCGAGTATCTGGAGGATGCTTATCCGGTTCTGCAGCAAGAGTTAAGTGCTGAACAGAAAGCGCTGAATAGAGCCTGGAGTTACCTGGGTACCAAAAACTACCTTCCTCAATGTGGGGCTCAGAGCAGTAAAGATGCTCAGACTCTGAAGGAACGGACCGAGAAGCTGGCAACGGCATTCGCAAAAGTTGAGAAAGTGCTTGGAGAGTATCGGTTTTTCAACAGCGATACGCTGAGTATGGTTGATCTGGCATGGCTGCCACTATTGCATCGTGCTCAGATCATTCGAGAGAAGAGCGGCTATGATTTTCTGGTTGGATATCCGAAAGTTCAGGCTTGGCAGGCAGCGCTTATGGACACCAGTTTGGCTGAAAAAACCGTATCTGAAGATTTTCTTGAAAAGTTCAGTGATTTTTATTTATCTGAAAAAACATTCCTGGGACGATGCAAAAATGATTGTGATTGCAGTGCTGCAAATCTTGATACGGGTTGCCAGGAATCCGGCTGCTGCGATGTGGAAGGCTAGATAGCCGCACCAATAGCGATAACTGCGGGGTTAACAGGCGAGGCTCTTCAGAATAATTTGACCGACCGTTTATCAGGCAGTTGGTCAAGCACAATAGATGTTTGAGAATGGGTTGTACATCAACCCAAAGGGCCACCCACGGTTTGCGCCATTCATCGTTGCTCACTGCTTATGTGGAATAACCACATCGCGCAGTTCGCGCCTTGTCTGGCACAAACCGTGGGTGGCTGGTCTCATGGCTAATTGAGAACGCCCCCTGGTCATTAGTCTTTTATCTATGTTCTTTTTACTGGCAAGTTCAATAAAAATACTTGGTTGGCAAAAGAAGGTGTTTGCTATCCAGCTTGGGATGTTCGTGAAGTATGGCCTTAATCGGCAGATTATGTTTCTTGTCGGGTTGTTAGAGTTGTTTGGTGCGATTATTTGCCACCTGCTATTTGATACCTGGAAAGATGGGATTCCAGCTATGGTTACGCTTTTACTTTCGGACTATGTCGTGAGTATTGACTGGGAGTTATTAATGTCATCAATACGCAATATTTTTTAAATTTATACTCTCAGTTGGCCTGTAATAGTGCAGGCTTAAGGGATTTTGGATAATATCGCTCCGGAATAACAATAATAATTATTGTCCAGCGATTCGCTGGCAGGAGTATCGGGTGTCTCCATCTCTTCCCCTTTCTTGGCGTATAAAGCGCTTATATGTCCGTTTTATGCTGGCTTTCATCGGTCATGGACTGGCTAAGGCCTGTCGAACTGACAAGGTGATTCAAAATGAAATCGCATCGCTTCCAGACGGTTTTACCTTCTCTATGAGTGTTATGCCCGGTGGCCCTTGTCTCTATATGAAGAAAGGTGACGGATATATAAAGCCGGGCCGGAAAAACAGTGAAACAAAGCCCGATGTGGATATTCAATTCAAACACCTTGCCCATGCCTTTGGCACGCTCTCCTTTCAGGAAGGCACAGCTGATGCTTTTGCCAGAGAGAGAATGGTGGTAGATGGTGATATTCCAGCCTCTATGAAGCTGGTCCGTTGTTTTGAACGGCTTGAAGTGGTCACGCTGCCAAAGTTTATCGGCCGTAAAATCATGCGCCATTACCCGGACATATCCTTAAAAGAAAAGATGGTGGGTGCATTGCAAATCTACCTGGGTGTATTTGCTGGTTTTGTTATGGGGGTATTTGTGAAATGAGCCGTAGCTATTATGAATTCTTCAATCCGGTAAAAATCGTTTCGGGAAATGAAGCTCTGGAGCATATACCCTATGAGCTGGCCAGCCTTGGGGTTAAGAAGCCATTGATTATTACCGATGGTGGGGTGCTTAACGCCGGTTTGATCGAGCCTGTTAAGCGGGCTCTGGTGGTTGGTGAGGTTCCGATGGCGGGAATTTATAGCGATGTTCCGCCAGACTCATCAACCAGTGTCGTATCTGCAATCACTCAGTTTTATCGTGAAAATGGCGCGGATGGGATTATTGCCATTGGTGGTGGCTCGGTTATCGACACATCGAAAGCGGTAAATATTCTTGTATCCGAAGGCGGTAATGACCTTCTGTCATACAGTGGTGTCGGCGCCCTAACTAAACGACTGAAGCCGTTATTTATTCTGCCGACCACAGCGGGTACTGGCTCAGAGGTGACTAAAGTTGCAGTGATTCGCGATGATGCCAGCGGTCGCAAAGTGCCTTATGGCTCTTCATTCCTGATGCCCGATGTAGCGGTTCTTGATCCCCGGATGACCTTGACGTTGCCTCCGCATATCACGGCAGCAACGGCCATGGATGCAATGACCCATGCGATTGAAGCGTTTATTGGCACGGCCAAAAATCCACTCAGTGACGCCTATGCCGTTGCAGCCATTAAAGGCATACGGGAAAACCTGATTCGAGTGCTCGCCGAGCCCAAGAGCAAAGATATCCGGTTGAAACTGGCTGAGTCGGCAACGATGGCAGGTATTGCTTTTTCTAACTCGATGGTTGGATTGGTTCATGCCATAGGACACTCTCTGGGGGCGATAACCCACCTTCCCCACGGAGTCTGCATGAGCCTGATGCTGCCTTATGTGCTGGAATACAACCTTCCCCAGTGCGAAAAGGCGATTGGTGAACTGTTGCTTCCCTTGGCCGGTGCTGACTTTTACAGCAAAATCCCTGAAGAACGACGGGCTGCTGAAACCATTATCTACATTCGTGCAATGCGGGATGAGCTCTTTGAGAAAACAGGCCTGCCCCGAACCCTGTCAGAGAGTGGTAAGGTTAAGGAGTCTCAACTGGAAGACGTTGCCCGTATGAGCATTGATGATGGAGCACTGCTCTATAACCGGGTGGATGCCAGTTATGAGCAGGTTCTGGGGCTTTTGAAGTCAGCGTGGTAATCATGTATCAAAAAGGCATCTGATCTCATTCAAGAGGCGGGAGTCCAGTACAATTGACTCCTGCTCCATCCATTTTTTTCTATTAGCAAGACTGTTTAAAAAGGGATGTCGTGTGTACTGTCTGGAGCGAGGGCAGATGTTTTCCCGCCAGAGAGTTTTTCTCTTTTTTATGTCCAGTTCAAAATGGGGTCGATACTCGCTCCACCAGTCAGGAATTAATAGCTTTAGTGGTCTGTTCTGAGCCCTGGCCAATGCTGCTGCAATATCCAAACCCTTCTGGTCTAAGTCGCCAAAATGAGCCCATTGGTAGTTCAGGAAAAACGAGAGCAGCTTTAATGCCAGTTTTTGATTGTTACCGGGAACAAACAGAGCAATAACATTTTCCGGAAGAGGCAGGTGTTGCCAGGCACCGGCATTTTCGACAGTGATGATATTAATTGGTGCTTCACACTGTATGCTTTGCAACTTGCTCAGTGCGGTTTCATTGATGATGATCGCATCCGAAAAGGCCATTTCATCCTTACAATTAATGACCCTTCCTGAAAAGTGCAGCTGACAATCCATCCGGGTGCGGAGCTGAATCAGCTCGCTGTCTACTGTTTCGATATCAGGCTGTGCCGACAACTTCTTTTTGGAGTGCTCTCCCCAAATGGCATTTTGTACCCGGCTGTGGATATTTACTGGTATGGGTGAGAGCAAACGTTTGCTGAGAAATTCATCCCGTGTCTCACCTTTCTCGAGTGATGTTTGCCAGTTGTCACCAAAATGTTTGTTCATATACACCAGAAAATTCTGGCGGTCATCTGTTGTTCTAAGAGCAAAATGATTGTTTCTTTGCCGGTAGCTGTGCTTTTCTACCCAGCGAGCGTTAATCAGAAAATCCAGAAAGACCGGCATTTGCTGACCTTTCTGAACATAGCCTTCACCCAGCAGGGCGAGGGCAATGGGTACAGCATCTTCCGGAGAGAACATCACGACTCAGCACTTTGTGGCAGTCTACCCTTTACGCCCGAGAAAATAACATGCTCATAAGGTTCCATCAGGCGCACCATTCGATAGGTAACGCCGTTTTTAGGTAGCACATTATCAGGCGCACCAACCAGCAGCTGCAGAGACTGATGGTCACATAGCTCTTCCAGAGTGGCCAGCGCTCTGGCATCCAGACGTGCCGCTTCATCCAGAAACAGTAGACGACTGGCGGCATGTCCTTTGCCATCGCGGTTATTCGTAGCGACTTCCCATGAATGCAGTACCATTGTGAGAATAGCCAGACCGGTGCCAATAGCTTCACCTGTGGATAAATTTGTCGGGTTAGCAGGCTCATACTGGTTGCTTCCAGCCCGTTGAATCAGAATATTCAGGCGGATATATTCGCGATAATCCAGCAGTTTATCGCCAACGATGGTTCCCCCAGTCTCCTTTTTAAAGAGGTATTCCAAAGCCGCTTCCACAGTAATGTCCGGTTTCCGGAATAGGTCAGCGTAAAATTCCTGCTGCAGGGCATCCAGTATTTTCTGGAAACTGTCGATCACTTCCAGCTCAATTTTGATCGCCCGAATGGTGCCAAAATGGACGCTGGACAGTGCCGCATTCAACTGATGAATCTGTTTGCGCTCTTTGTTGATCTTGCGCTGGATATTCTGCCCGAGGCTATCCGATTCAGCCAGGAAACGCTGCTCGGCATCTTTTAACAGGGTTTCCAGGCGGGTGAGGTGCTCTTCAAGCCGCTCCAGGTTTTGTCTGGGGTCATCCGATTGATACAGCGTTTTATCCATGCGCTGGGCCAGATGATGCTGGGCGTCAATAAAGCATTGGAACAGTCCCGGCAGGTCGGAGCTACTGCTTTTCTCGATCTGTTGAAACAGGCCGCTTTGTTCTGTCTCCAGAACTTTCGCCAAAGCAATGCGTGCCGAAGCCATGCCATTACGCAGAGCCTCATCATCCTGATTGAGCAGGTGGTGAATATGCAGCCGTTGCTGCTGCCCTGACAGTTCAGCCTGTTCCACGATCAGCTCATGGTTATGGGTGGCTTGCTGTACTTTAGGCTCAAGCTGATGAATATCAGCAATGGTGTTACTGAGCTGTTCCTCAATTTTATTCCGGTCTGCTTTAGCAGTGATCTTATTTTCACTTTGCTGCTTGATTTCCTGACTGAGCCCGGCTTTTTCCAATCTGATAGCAGTTAATTGTGCTGCACACTCTTCTTTCAGGCCGGTTTTCCACGTCAGCGGAATATCATTAATTTGTCGTTTGAACTCTGATTGTTGAGCCAGATTCTGTTCCAACAGGGTAGTAATGGAGTTTATATTCAGCCCGAGCTGGTTACATTGCTGTTCCAGTTGTTTTACCTGCTGATTTTGTCGTTGCTCGGTCTGCTTTTTCGTCTGGTACTCACCCCGCAGCTGCTTTTGCAGGCTCTCGGTCTCTTCCTGACGGGTAACAGACTCTGCAAAGCGAAGGTTTGGGGCTTGTGTTGTAGCGGCACTCAGCAGGTCTTTCTGCTGGCTGTACAGACTTAGCTGTTGTTTCAGTTGTGCCAGCTCTGCCCGCAGGGCATCCAGATTCTCGATGGGCGGTTGCTCGATATAGAATCGATGGTCGTTCAGCTTCTGAATGGTTCGTTGATGTTTATCTAACCAGCCTTTGGCCTGATTGGCTTCTTGCAGTTGATCCCTGATTTCAGCTAATGACTCGCGATCCGGATCTTCGTTCAACAGCCAGGCACTGGTTTGCCATTGCTCAAGGCAGCGGATAACGCCATTGAGTATGTTGAGTTGTTGACTGGTGTCATTCAGCTCAGTATTCAGTGATTCTGCCTGGAGTTCGAGCTCTTCAAGTTGTGCCGCATATTCTTCAATGGGTGGCTCCTGGACTCCCAGCCATTGGCTTCTGGCGGAGAGTTGATCCAGGTATTGCTGGCACTTTTCCAGCTGTCGTTTATCGATGGCCAGTTCCTGCAGTTGATCCAGCAGACGCTCTTCCAACTCCCGAAGGCGGGCCTGTTCTTTTTCCCGTGCCAGTCGGCCAATGGTTGGAAACTCAGGCTCTCTGCTTAAACGGGCAACATTACTGGCAATTTCTACCAGTACACTGCCGTCTTCTTTCTGATCAAAGGGTGTATGGACGTATTCTTCTTCCGAGAAAGACTCTCCAGGCTTACCGCAGAGAAGCCAGACATGATCCGGGCGATCGCTTTCTTCCCGAATGATATTGGCTGCCTTACTGATATCCCGCACTTGGATAGCATGACGCAGGGGGCCGAATTTTGCTTCCAGCCAGGCAGCTTCTTCCAGGGAAATATCATCGTTATCAAAGTAATCACTGATTACCACACCACCGGTGATATCCGCCAGCTTCTGCAGTTGCTGAAGCTCTTTAGAGGCTTTGATTTCCAGCTGGGCCATACGTGCACGCAGTTCATCCAGCTGCTTGCCAAGCTGGGCATTGGCCTGCAGATTTTCCTGCTGGCCATGGCTTACCTGTTGGCGCAGGGCAGTAAAATCATCTTGATTGCTCAGCGGGGCTTCGGGACGAATGGTTTGAATATCCTGGCTTAACTTGCGTGCATCCTGCCACAGGATATGATCCTGTCGAGCCTGAGTAAGGCTGGCTTTAACCTGATCCTGAGTTCGATGGGTCTGCTGGATTTGCTCCCTGAGTGTTTCCATCTTTTGCTGCTGGTATTGCTGTTCGTGACCGGCAGTGCGCAGGCTGGTGTTCCAGCTGGCTTCATCCTGAAGATTATGACGCCAGCTTTCCGGAAGCGTGGTGATGGCCTGCTGCAGCTTCTTAAGCTGTTCTTCTTCTTTCTGACGTTGTTGCTGGCGCTGGATTAACACCGGTATCTGAGCTGCCAGTGTCGTTTGCTGCTGTTGGTGATGTCGCCAGTGGTCGCTGCGACTCGCGGCCTGGTTCAGGGGAATCTCGTGATCGCCAAGTGTTGTCAGCAGGCTCAGGGTCGCATTGAAATGACCTCGAATAGCTTCTGCCTGTTCCAATAGCGGTAGCTGACGGTAATAGCATTCGGAGGTGGTGCTGTGATCCTGTAGCAATGTGCCCATCAAAGAACTGAGCTTATCGGCTGTCAGATCCTGCTGGTCAAAGCTTTCACGCACTTCATTCAGGGCTCTCAGGGCGGCCTGGTACAGACCTGCCTTGCGAGCCTCTTCGGAATAGGCCTGTTCAACACTGGTCAGTTGATCCATCAGCTGTGCCACGTCTGCCTGTAAGCGCTCAAGGTCAGCAGATTCTTCCTGATGCTGAAGATCCAGCAGATTTTTTTGTTCGTTCAGCTCTTCCAACTGCTGGCTGTGATTGCTTTGCTCGTTTTCCAGCCTTTCCAGATCGGTGTGGAGTCGCTCCAGATCTTTTGCATGATCAAGGCGCTCACTGGCGTCCTCTTCACGACTTGCCAGCTCGGCCTCAAGAGCGTCCAGGGTCAGCAGACGAGCGTCGATGGCTGACAATTGCTGTCGTTTGGTTTCCAGTTGGAGCTCAGCCTGGCGCTCCTGTTGCTGTTTGTCTTTTAACTCCTGCTGAAGTTTGATCTTCTGCTTTTCCGCCCAGGCCAGTACATGTTCTCCAAGGGCATAACTGGACTCCAGAATTTCCCGGATCACCTTTCGGTCACTGCGGGTGGTTTCTATTTTCCGGCGGGTAGTCTGGGTCTCCTGCAGGGCACTCTGCATGGAACCAATAGACTGGCGCACCTGATCATCCGCGGGGAGCAGGTAATCCCTCAGCCCTTTTTGCAGCTCTGATGAAAGGCCACCATACAGACTGGTTTCTAGCATACGATAGTAGCGTTGACGATCCTGGCTGTTTTCCATGCGTCTTGGAATAATGCGTTGTTCAAACTGCCAGTTCATATATTGAGCGGTCGTATTGAAGGTCAGCAGTTCGCCGCCCATCAGGGTAATCTGGTTTCTCAGGGCTTTGCCATCCAGAGGCTCATAGCGATTGTCTTCACCGGGTAGTGGTTTCATCACCAGATCGCGTACGGGTACACTGGCTTCAATACCGGTAATGGCAAAGAGCTTTAATTCCACTTTGGGCTGAGTCAGACGACGAATTCTAACGCCAGCTATCACTCGTCTTCCGTCGTGCAGTTCGTAATCTACCAGACTGTAACAGGTGCCGGCACCGATACGTCCCCAGATACCATTATCACTGCGATCCTGACCACTGTCGGAATTGTTGCGCAGGCGGATAAGGCGGTTGTCAGGCACACGGTTAATCAGTAACGCCCCCATGATGGTGGTTTTACCGGCACCGTTATGTCCAATCAGGTTGCTCATCAACGGATGCATTTCCAGTGTCTTGAAGAAGATACCCCGGAAGTTGACCATGGTCAGGCTGCGGATCTGGGTTCTTTTCTGGCTCATGCTTCCTGCTCTTCTTCAATGGCTTGCTCAACCACGACAGTGACGTTTTCGTTACTGGCCTTTTCTTCTGATTCGGTGCAGTCAGGCTTCAGGCTTTCATCATCTTCATCAAGACTTATATAACCGTCGCGAACCAGTTGCTCCATGGCTGCCCTGGTACCTTCTGTTGTGGATGCCGTAGAACGGACTGGGTCAATAAATCGCATCAATGGTGCCTGGGTTTGCAGTCGATTGGCCTGGTTGCCCTCCAGTCGAACCATGCCCAGCCTTGCCAGCTGTCGGATAGCGCGTCGTAAAGTTTCCATGGCTTTGTCACGGTCTGCCTGGGTTTCAATCTTTTTACGTTCCAGTAGCTGGCAGAGATAGTCATTCTCCAATAGCAGGCGCAGCCGTTCATACACTGCATCGGTGGATATCCAGCCACTGCCTTCCAGTTGTTCCGGGTCAAGATGGAACATGGCCAGCACCTGACCTGCGATCATGGTCAGTTCATCGAGTTTTCTGGAGCGGATCAGACTTTTGCCGCTGGTTCCAGGGCGAAGGTAATAGTATGCCTCCGGTGCCTGAACCAGATCGCTGCCAAAGCGCAGGTAGTACTCAGCCAGCAGGGGGAAACCATCCTGGATGATATTGAATAATCTGTGATAGCGAGCATCGATATGTTCACCCCGACGCAGCCGGGTATCCAGTTCCGGAAAGCATTCATCATTGATCAGATCAGCGATCTGCTGGTAGGGGTTATCCGTCAACAAGCTGTTTCTCTCTTTCTCGCTGTGGTGAGTTGGGTGTCAGGCTCAGGCGTTCCGCATAAAATTCGGAAATAATGAGGTGCCACTGGCTATCCGCGATGTGCTGCTGGGATTGCTGGTGACCCATTTCGGTCAGCGCACTGAACAGCCAGCCAGCCACCATATGCAGTTTTTCCATGGGCCATTGGCTGGCCAGTTGTTCCAGCGCATGCTCATAGGATGGCAGGCATCCAGACTGTTTTTGCTGATCAATCAGCCATTCCTTAACCTGCTGTTTTAATGCATCAAAGTCTTCAATCGAGGCGGGGTCGCCTTCATCATGAATCACTCGCGCCAGACTTTCTTTTGGCTGAGGTGGCTCAATATCCCGTAACCGGGTTAATGGTTCTTCATGGGTGTAGCGCAGATACCAGGGCATCTCCTGATAGTTTCGGATACCTTCCCGTACCCGCTCCATCAAAGCCTTACGTTCATCCATGGTCACAAACTGGCGCAGGTATTGATGAACACGGTGATGGAATCCTTCCCAGTGGTTCATGCGTTCACCACTCCAGTGTTCAATCCGGTCAAGGTGCTGCTCCAGCCGCAGAACACTATTGATAGCATCGCTCCGCTGTGACTGTTCGCAGGAGCGGGATATGGCCTCCAGCAGTGAGCGAAGTTCATGGCAGGAAGCTAACAGCAGTCGTTGCAGGTCCTGAAGGTGTGATTGGGTACTGGTTAATAATTGCTCACACTGGCTGATGCTGTTTTGCCAGTCCTGTTTCAGTAGTTCCACCACTTCTTTACGAGTATTGATGGCTTCCTGATCCAGCTGTCGCTGACGATGGTCAATAGAGGTGACCAGCTGGTTGACCGTAATATTCAGCGGTGATTCGACCTGATGCTTCCAGAAAGGTTCATTGCCTCCCTGCTCTGCAGAGTCCCGGATCTCCCTGAGATGGCTGGCAACAGTCATAAAGAGCGTGCTTAACGCTTCCTGGGAGGCTTCCATACCTACACAGACGGAGTCAACAATCTGTTCAGACAATGGTGTAATCAGATAAGCGTGGTTTCGCTGATCCCCCCCCTCCAGACAGATCAGCAGATGTTGTTGAAGGAGGCGTCGTATCACATCATTACAGCGTTTTGATGAATCATCGCTGTTATCATCCAGCCTCGCTTTTTCCACACTCTGGAAAACCACATGCAGTTCTTCTTCGCTGAACTCCGGTTGTGATTCCGTTTCTTTCCAATAGCGCAGTGCTGCCAGATAGGCAAGATCTGCGGGTTGCAGTTTAAGGCTGATACCCTGAGTCAGAATCGTGCTGATCAGTGACGGGATGTTTTTTGATGCTGGCAATCATTACTCCATCAATCATTAAGGTGCTGTATCAGGGGAAGGGAGGCAAAACCCTGTAAGGCTCAGCGTTTAGGCCAGATTTATTATGAAAAAAACTGACAATAGCGTAAAGCAATAAACTTGCTATTGGCTGGAAAGTCTCCTGATTGACCAGTCATAGACAATTGGAAGACAGTTGAGTTCATTGAAAAAGGTGACCGAATGACAGAGCTCTATATTATTACTGTCTATTAAATTGCTGCATGTCTAATTGGTCTTCATCGTATAACCCTTGTCCTGCATGTGGCAGAGCCGAATTGTTTTAAATGTTATAGAGCTTCTTTAGAAAGTACCTGCGTACATCAGGGCTATAATCCTGTGCATTGAGTCCAAATCAGGAGATGCGTCATGGGTAAGAAAGCTTTACTGGTGATTGACCTGCAGAAAGATTATTTTCCCGGGGGTAAGTACCCTCTCTGGAATACAAAACAGACGCTGGCCAATATTAAAAATGCCATGACAACAGCTAATAAAGAAGGTATTCCCATTGTTTTGATTCAGCATATAGCTGACCCGGCGCTGGGCCTTGCACCTTTCTTTAATAAAGGCAGTGGCGGTGAAGATCTGCTACCAGAAATTCTGGCGCTTGCTCCGGATGCGGATATCGTTATTAAAACGTATGCCGATGGTTTTGAGAAAACGAACCTGGATGCAGTGTTGCAGGAGCATGGAGTCACCAAGCTACTGGTCTGTGGCATGATGACCCAGAACTGTGTCACTCATACCGCTATCTCCAAAGCGGCAGAAAAGTATAAGGTTTCCATTTTGATGGACTGTTGCACGACAGTGGATGAAATGATTCATATGATTGCTCTGCATGCAGTTTCAACAAGGGTTCCACTGATCACAATGGATCAGGCTTTTTAAAGAGGCTCTCGCAAAAGGGCTGCACTTGCCAATACGGTGTTCGCTATCTTTTACGATAGACTCTACAACTCTTGTGGCCTGCTGGGTACTGGGATAAAACCGGTACCCTGCTTATCAGGCTAATCTATGATGAACCTATCTCGTTATGCTTATCTCTGTTCAGAGCACATAGTGTTTCTGCAAAAACTCAAGATGTACTGGCAAAGTTAAGGCGTTTGGCCGAATAGATTGAACCAGTGTTTTTACATCTTCCCATTGCATCCCGCTTTCCAGAAGAAGTATTGCTGCCATCAGTCCAGTGCGTCCAGAGCCGCCCTTACAGTGAATGGCGATTGTCGCCTTTTTCTCAATCAAAGCGAGTAGTGGGGCTTTGTCCTCTGTAAAAGCGACTTCAAAGCTTTCTTCCGGTGCGCAGTCATCTTCTACCGGGAGTTGAAACCACTGCATTCCAAAAGTTTTAGCCTCTTGACCAAGACTGGCAACATCAAGAGCTTTGATTTCAGTATCCGGAAGCATGGTGACGATAGCATCAGTTCCTGCCTTTTTCAGCGTGCTCAGTGAGTCAGAAAGAGTTTCCGTTTTGGTGCCAGGGCAAGGCGTAAAAATAAAGGTTGAACCATTTGGCAATGACAGAATATCAAAAGGATGGGGGGACATGTGAATGCTCTATATTGCAGAAATGCAGCCGGTAGATTACCAGTTGTATTGTACACATTACCGCTTTTTTATTTTTTTGTTATGGGTACTTGCAAGGGGAAAAATACAGGCGTATCGTTCATCGTGATTTGACGATTAATATGATGTGCAAATGGGTGTAGTAATGATGGAGTGCCTTCAAAGTCTCGCTGATTTTCAGTTTAACGAGTCTGAAGAGAAGGAGTTGGCTGCTTATGCCAAAGCCATTGGGCATCCGGCACGGGTAAGACTGTTACGGATACTGGCTGGTCGGGTGTGTCTGGGTTCTGATTTGGTAGGGCAGCTTGGTCTTGCCCAGTCCACGGTTTCAGAACATCTTCGGATCCTGCGGGAAGCAGGGCTGGTCAACGCTGAAGTGAAGCATCCCAAAACCTGTTTCAGTCTTCGCCCGGAAGCCATCAAGCGTGTACAGCAGTTACTGGCAGATATCGGTGGTGTTTAACCAGATGTAGTTATACCAATTCCACCCTCTAAACATGAACTGCTTCGTTCCCATGCTGAACATGGGAACGAGAATCTTGAAAGAAAGTTGATTTTTTTTGTGCTTTATTATCGTTTTTCGACGATTGTCGATGGCTTGCAGAGGCTCAAATCATGGGTATTTTTGAACGTTATTTAAGTGTTTGGGTGGCTCTGGCCATGCTTGCAGGGTTGGTCGGTGGAACACTGTTTCCAGCTATCTTCTCTACCCTGGGAAGCTGGGAGTACGCCAGCATTAATTTTGTGATTGCGGTGCTGATCTGGCTGATGATTTATCCGATGATGATGCAGATCGATTTTACTGCTGTAAAAAACATCCATCGTCGCCCAAAAGGCTTGATTGTCACGCTGACTGTCAACTGGTTGATTAAGCCATTTACCATGGCGCTTCTGGCGATCCTGTTTATTCGCTATATCTTCGGCAGCTTTACTGGCCTTATTTCTCCGGAGCTGGGTGATGAATACATTGCCGGGATGATCCTGCTGGGGGTTGCACCCTGTACCGCGATGGTTTTTGTCTGGAGCCAGCTGACCCGTGGAGATGCCAACTACACACTGGTTCAGGTGGCGGTTAATGATCTGGTGATGGTTGTGGCTTTTGCTCCAATTGCTGCGTTCCTGCTCGGTGTTACGGATGTCATCGTACCCTGGAGTACGCTCTTTCTTTCCGTTGTATTGTTTATCGTGATTCCTCTGCTGGCAGGTCTGCTTACTCGGAAAATTCTGCGATCTGAACAGGCGCTTCAGACCTTTGGCCATCGGGTGAAACCATTATCAATTCTCGGTTTGATCCTGACCGTAGTACTGCTGTTTGGTTTTCAGGCTCCACGGATCCTGGCCAATCCAGTGGATATTGTACTGATCGCTATTCCATTAATTATTCAGACCGTACTCATCTTCGCCATTGCCTACTACTGGATGTACAAGTGGAAAGAACCTCACAGTATTGCTGCACCCGGTGGGATGATCGGCGCATCTAACTTCTTTGAGTTAGCGGTCGCCGTAGCGATCAGCTTGTTTGGTCTTAACTCCGGAGCGGCACTGGCAACAGTGGTCGGTGTTTTGGTTGAAGTGCCTATCATGCTGGCGCTGGTGGCTTACGCAAATCGTACCCGCGATCGTTTCCCGGTTGCTCACGCAGGTTAATTATCTTTCCGTTTACTCGACTACCGATAGGCTTCGGTAGTCATCCAATTCCATAGAAATGTAAAAGAGATAAGGACACAACGATGTCGGCTATTACCGTGTTTGATCCTGCTATGTGCTGCTCTTCTGGTGTTTGTGGTCCAAAGCCGGACCAGAAGTTGTCAGTTTTTTCGGCAGATCTGAGTCACCTGGAATCCCTGGGGCATCAGGTGATCCGTCATAACCTGGCACAGGAAGCGGCTGTTTTTGCTGCCAACCTGACAGTCAGGGCCATGCTGGAAGCCCATCAAAATGAAGCACTGCCCATCATTATGCGCGACGGTGAAATGGTCAGCTATGGAGCTTACCCAACCCGTGAGCAACTGGTTGCCATGGTGGCTGGTGAACCGGTCGAAATGGATGAAGCTAAATCAGTAACGGCTACAGATGGTTGTTGCTGCAGTGGTGCCTGTTAAGGAGTGACGTGATGACTTTCCTGGAAAATATGCCACGAGTGTTGTTCTTTACCGGCAAGGGGGGCGTAGGAAAAACCAGTACGGCCTGTGCTACCGCTGTCCGTCAGGCCCTTGCCGGAGAAAAGGTATTGCTGGTGAGCACCGATCCTGCATCGAATGTGGATGAGGTGCTGGAAACCCGCTTAAGTGGCGAACCGACTTCGGTAAACCGGGTTGAAAACCTGTTTGCTCTGAATATTGATCCACGTGCAGCAGCTGCAGCTTATCGTGCAAAGGCCATTGAGCCTTACAGAGGTGTTTTGCCCGACGCAGTCCTTGAGAATATGGAAGAACAGCTGTCTGGAGCCTGCACTCTGGAGGTTGCTGCTTTTGATGCCTTTACCGAGTTGCTGGCCGATGAGCAGGTCACCGAAGGCTTTGACCGTGTCATTTTTGATACGGCACCCACTGGCCACACACTGCGACTGCTTTCTCTGCCCCGTGCATGGACGGGCTTTGTCGCGGATAATACGACAGGGTCTTCCTGCCTTGGGCCACTGGCGGCACTGGAAAAACAGACAGCACTGTACGCCCGAGCCGTGGAGATTCTTTCTGATGAAAACCAGACACGATTGGTGTTAATCACTCGTCCTGATGACTCGGCCCTGAAAGAAGCTGCACGTACCAGTGGAGAGTTGCTGGAACTGGGTATTACTAATCAGCATCTGGTGGTGAATGGAATGTTCAAAGCGACCGATGCAAATGATCGGGTTGCCATTGCCCTGGAGGCTCTTGCCAGAAACGCTCTAAGTGATATGCCTGAGCAGTTGAGTCATCTGCCAGTTTCGACCATTGCCATGTCTGCAAATCCTCCAATTGGTATTGAAGGGCTCAAAACTTTTTTTGAAAGTAGCAGTGGTAAAGCAGCAGCTGAACAGGAACGAGTTTATACAACGCCAAAAAGTGCAGACCTCACCCGATTTATTGATGGTCTGGCAGACAGTGGCCGTGGCATTGTGATGACATTGGGTAAAGGTGGTGTTGGCAAAACCTCAGTTGCCGTTATGATCGCCCGAAGGCTTGCTGAACGGGGCTTACCAGTCACTCTTACTACAACGGATCCTGCGGCTCACGTGCACGATGCTGTCGGGCAAGTGACGGATAATCTGGTGGTTGAGCGTATCAACCCTGTAGAGGAGATTGAGCGTTACCGTTCAGAGGTGTTGGCTGACGCTGCTCATCTGGATGATGATGGACGTGCGTTGCTGGAAGAGGATTTGAGATCCCCGTGTATTGAGGAAATTGCGGTCTTCCAGGCATTTTCCCGTACCGTGTTTAATGCCGATAACCGCATTACCGTTATTGATACAGCGCCGACCGGGCACACGATCTTACTGCTGGACACCGCCCAGAGTTACCACCGGGAAGTATTGAAGCGTGGCGATGCGCACTCAGAAGAAGTGACCGGGCTGCTACCACGATTACGGGATCCGGAGTTTTCCAGGCTCCTGATTTGCACACTGCCGGAAGCGACACCGGTTCATGAGGCGGCTGACCTTCAGGAAGATCTGGCAAGGGCTGGGATCAAGCCGGCGGGCTGGGTGGTGAATCAGTCACTGACGCCGCTGGAGGTAACAGATCCATTGCTGGTGTCCCGTCGGAAGAGAGAGGCTGATTATCTTAATGAGATTGCTTCCAGGCACAGCGACGTCATGTACCTTCTTCCCTGGCAGGAAAATGGGCTGCTTTGACTGTTAATTCATCGTTTTCAGGCTGGAGCCATCGTAAAAAATAGGCTGGCTCCTGCTTTACGCCGTAAACCAAAAGCATATGTAAAATGACTTTAACCCCTTCTCTCATCAGTGTTACAGGGTAATTAACACTCGGTTAAAGGCAGTGTCTCAATAGCTATAGGTATAAATATTTCCATATTTTTAGAAAAATAGTTGAGTGTGTTCTTTCATTCACCTAATATACGCTCATCGACAAGCTACATGCTGATGATCGCATGAAAGGAAGCGATCACTGATCTTATCTACATAAGAAGATCAGACAGGTCAGCAAGAGGAAATTTTTTTAGGTTTATATTTCTATTTTTCTGGAATTATTGATATGAGTATACAGCAGCAGATAACCGATTTTATCGGTCCGGTCATAAAACCGGCACTGGAATCCAGTATTGGTGCTGATATGGCACAGAATCTGGTTGATGCACTGGGTACCTTTATTTTTCTGGCTGGCGAACTGACCATTCTGTTCCTGATTGTCAGCTTTATTATCGGCGTGATCCTGGAGTATATGCCAGCAGAGAAAATTCAGAAGATACTCGGTTCCAAGGGTGGTAAAGGCTACGTTTCAGCTGGCCTTCTGGGGGCGCTGACCCCGTTCTGCAGCTGTTCTACCATCCCAATGCTGACCGGTCTTCTTAAAGCCCGGGCAGGTTTTGGTCCGACAATCACGTTCCTGTTTACCTCGCCACTGATGAACCCGATTATTATGGGTCTGTTGCTGGCAACCTTTGGTATGAAGGTGACGGTCATATACTTCGCTATTGCGCTGACCGTTTCTGTCGCCGGTGGTTACATTCTGGAGAAACTGGGCTTTGAGCGTTACGTTCGCAAAGATGTGATATACGGTGAAACTGAAGCAGGCAGTTGCTGTGACAGTAAGCCTGCACCAAAGGCCAGCTGTTGCGATGCCAAGCCTGTAGTAGAAGCTCCGTCTTCTGAAAAAAGCAGCAGCTGTTGTGATAGCAAGCCTGCTCCAGCTGCTTCCGGTTGTGCAACCGCCTGTGGCGACAGCAAGCCCAAGAGTAATGATCGCTGGGGCCGTATCTGGGATGAAACCTGGAGCCAGTTTAAGAAGATCTTCCCGATTCTGATGCTGGGTGTTGGTATTGGTGCCTTTACTTATGGATTCATTCCTGCGGACTTTATTGCCCAGTACGCAGGCCCGGATAATCCATTGGCGATTCCATTCGCGGCGATCATTGGTGTACCTCTGTACATTCGAGCTGAAGCGGTTATTCCCCTGGCTGCTGCTCTAGCTGCCAAAGGTATGGGAATGGGTGCCCTGATGGCGTTGATTATCGGTAGTGCCGGTGCCAGCCTGACGGAGGTGATTCTGCTGAAGAGTCTGTTCCGTAACCCGATGATTGTTGCCTTCCTGGCGGTGATTTTCACCATGGCAATCTCTGCGGGCCTGGTAATGACCTTAATCTGAGGCCTTCTTTTACAAGAGCGGCTGACTTCCCTGGGAGTCAGCCGTTTGTTGTAAAGGTAATAATGATGAATATTGATGACTACGCTAAAACGCTTAAGGAATTGGGACATCCTGTCCGGTTAAGTATCTATAAAAGACTGGTAAAAGCAGGCAGGTCAGGGATTCCGGTTGGTGCTCTACAGAAAGAACTGGATATTCCCGGCTCGACATTATCTCATCACCTTTCAGCATTGGTTTCCGTTGGGCTGGTTCAACAGATCAGAGATGGACGTCTTTTATACTGCATTCCTCAGTTTCAGGTATTTGATCAATTACTCGACTTTCTGCGTGATCAGTGCTGTGTAGATTCGGGTGTTTCCAGCTTCTGAAGGATGCCTGCCGGAATCTCTGATGAGTCAGGTTGATAGAGTCTGCACGATTTGAGGCTTTTTCGAAAAGGTATCTTTTTTCCCAGGTACTCCCAGACAACGCTTCGTACCATGGGCTCACGTTTTCTTGTTGCTGAAACACCCAGCATTGTGCCTTCGAGCAAATCAACACGGTGTTTGAAGCTTGGGTAAAGAATGGTTTCCACTATCTCATTGCCGGTGACACTTTCATAATCCAGCAAAAACAGGCGATCATTTCGAAGAATAGCCAGCCCTTTATAAAGGCAGTAATTCACCGGTTTTCGGTGGAGGGTTTCTTCAAGACGCTCAATACGTTCATAACATACGATATTTTCTTTTTCTTCCAGTCGTACCAGACCTTTAAGAATGTGTCGGGGAGAGCTCATGGAGTAATAGTATTGGAAGTAATAACCCAGATATTTTTCCAGTTGAGGCGAGCTTTGCTGGCTGAATGTTTGAAAACTAGACAGAACACTATTGAACTCTACGGCCGGGCTTTTCCGTTTATAGTTTTGTAGAAACTGTTCATGAGGCATGAGCAGAACCGTTTCTGTTATCCCGAAGAACTCGCAGAGTCGCCTGATATTCTGACCTCTTGGCCGGTTTTCACCGCTAAGATAACGGTTAAACTGCTGTCGATTGAATGGGATACATCGGCAAACTTCAGCAATGGAACTGTACTCAGAACAAAGATACCTAAGATTATCAGACAGGCTCATGCAGGTGGTCACAATAACAGGTTATAGAATCAGGCTTCGTAAACTGACGCAGTTTACTGCGTAATGAATATGGGATCTGTTCAATTTCACGAAATGTTCACGTTGAGTGTTTTGTGGTGAACTGCAGGTATTGATTGTTCATCGAGGTGGTTGAACAAAAAATAGTATTTACCCTGAGTATTAAAAAAGGAAGTAGTCAAGCCGTGAGCCAGAGTCAGTCTATAAGTGTGCAGTTGATTATTACCGGGGGAACCATTGATTCTTACTATGATATTGACCAGTGCACTACGGTGCCTCGTGAAAGTACAGGCATTCCTGAGTTTCTGGAAAAATACATAAAAGTAGTCAGTGAAAATCTGGAGGTTCGTGAAATATGTATGAAAGACAGTCGTGATATAAATGACGATGACATTCGTGAAGTTCTGGATGCGATTCTAACATCATCACAAACGCATCATGTAATCACCCATGGGACATTCACTGTGTTTGACACCGCGAGAAGTCTCTCAGGGTTGCTTCCAGACGGGCATGAGCAGGTTATCGTTTTAACGGGAGCTATGTGGCCACTGGATGGTTTTGCACCGAATGATGCAGGTTTCAACCTCGGATTTGCATTGGGTGCGTTGAGGAATCAGCAGCCTGGTGTTTATGTGGCATTCAATGGGGAACTGTTTCATCCAGATGCGCGGAGTGGGTTGCACTGAGAAATTCATAAACCGGATTCCCGCGAAAGTGGGAATCCTCTTGGCAGAAACCATTATTATTGCTGTGTGCACCCACTGAAATCATTATTGAAAAGGTCACTAATCTGATGGGTATAGGGTGCTCCAGGATTCATGTGACATCTTACAATCGTATCTTCTCCCGGGGCTGCCGGGTGAGACAATTGTATTTCAACCTGACAGCCCCCGGGGGTGCGTCCCAGAACTCTGTGGGTGACGGAAAGGCCCATTGGTCCAGGAGAGATAATTGAGCGGCTGCTGGAGCATTGTCTGAAGCTGTTCTCAAATACTTCTACTTCTTTGGGAGATGGACCTGCGATTACAGCAGAAATACTGAATGCAGAAAGCATAAAGGCAAATGTTCTGATCATCGGCTTGCTTTTGTTAGCCATGGATTTTTCCCGGTCAGTCATTAAGGTCTAACTGATTGCATCGGCAGATGATGACCGGGTATTTAGGTTCTGTTGACATAAGCTTCCAAACTCAGTGGTTCGTAAAGCCGCTTTCCACGAGGCGAGCTGGTGCAGGTGTAGTGATTCTACATCAAACCAGTTCAACGAAGCTGGAAGGCTGCTTTACGAACCACCCGAAGGGCTCAAGCCAGAATGCTTCTGCCGTTGTTGCAAGAACTTGAAAGACATCGGTATTCCTGCGTTCTTGCGCCTGGTCAGAAGTAATCTGGCTTGAGCTGAGAAAGGAACCTTATGTCAACAGAACCTAGCCAAATCTGTCATTTAGACAGTCGTAAACATTGATAACCAACTGCGTTTGCGTGCTGCAAAATTGCTCCATAATTCACAACCTTCTCTTTTTACGCACTCGGGATAGAACCATGAAAGAAACCATGATTGCCTTTGCTGTTCAGGACGCTATTGAGTGGTCTTTACTGCATGGAATGGCACTGAAAACCTCGAAGGATTCGGCAATGCACTGTACTTTCAGTTTTGCGCCTACATTGATCAGGCGTGAGCGCTTTGAATTGCTGAAATCCATCGTGCCGCTCATGGGTAAACTGATTCATGGGGTTTCTGAAAATCATGAGTTCCTGATTGAGGCCATCGAACCGCTTTGCAGCGCCGATGCTTTTTTTGCCAGTCTGCTGGAACTCCATCAGGCCATTCACCTCAGTTCAGTGCCTGCAGAACGGATTCCCATGTTGCTGATGAGAACGGACTTTATGGATGATGCTGAGTATGGGCCCAAACTGATCGAGTTTAATGGCATTGCTGCCGGTATGGGTCCTTTTGGCCAGCGAGCTCATGAGCTGCATCATTATCTTGGGTATCAGTGGCCGGCTGCTTTTCAAAGCTGGTCAGAAACTGGCTCAATGGAGTTGGTCCCTAATCATTGCATCGAAAATCTTGCCAAAGGCATTGCTGGCGCGGCCAAGACTGTCCGGGCTCAATCCGGTGATGTGGGGCAGCCACTGTTTATTATGGTGGTTCAACCGGATGAAGATAATGTCTATGACCAACACCTTCTGGAGGAGGCCATCCAGCAAGAGGGTGTAAAAACGGTACGCCGGACATTCCGGCAACTCTACGATCAACTGTCTTCGGGTGATAACAAGCGGTTATTACTGGAAGGCCTGGGCGGAGTGGATGCTATCTATCTACGTGCAGGTTATCAGCATTGTGATTATGTCGCCCACGATCTGGAAGAGGTTCGGTGCTGCGAAGCCCTGGGTAAAACCCGGGTGATGATTGAGCAGCATCGAGTAGCCCTCAATGCCACGGTCAGTCAGCAGCTGGCTACCAGCAAGCGGGTGCAGATGTTGTTGTCATCCATGACTATTGATCAGCTGATGGAATTTGGTCTTACTCTGGATGAAGCCAGCAGAATCAAACCTTTCCTTGGAGAAATGAAGCCGGTTGATGATCAGTCAGCTGGATGGTTTGAGCATCAGAGCCCGAAGGACTGGGTATTGAAAAATCAGGGTGAAGGCGGTGGTCATTGTGTGTTTGACCATGAGATTCTTCCTAAGCTGAAGAGGCTTCAGGAGGAAGAATATTCGGCATGGTCCCTGATGCGTCGCTTGCATCCAAGACACCGTTCCCGTTCTGCGCTGGTTGTACGCAGGGGTGAAGCTACACCTGTGGATGATCTGATCAGTGAGATTGGTATGTTTACCCTGCATCTGGATGGGCACTCGCTGACCAGTGAACTGGGGTACGCAGGCTACCTGATTCGCAGTAAGCCATCATCGGTAACCGAGGGTGGAGTCCATAGTGGTCAAGGGGCTGTTGATTCACTGGCTTACGGTGAGTGACTAGGGGCTGGTCACATGTCTAATTGTGAACACCCTTGTTACAGCTTAACTCTTTCATATGTAAGTCGATGAATCCATGATGATGCAACCAGAATCATGGATTCTCTATGGACAATCATATCTCTGCCGGATTCAAGGCAATGTCGGAAGCGTATACGGTCTCGCGGAGCAATGGAGTTGGCCGCCTGGCCTCAGCATGGGAAGGATTGAAGGCTCTGTTTAATGGTTATGATGTAGCCGTTGTCTCTCAGGTTGAAAAATACATGCCCACAATGGATATCGGAGATAGAGCGAAAACTGGTCAGAGTGTTGGCGATCGTTCCATTACCACAGAGCCAATTGTTACACAGCGCTTTCTGGATCGAACGGACCAGAATCCGGTGGAAATAGGAGACGCTGTGGAGCCTTCTCATGTAGATGGTTATATACAGGAGCAAACCAGCATTGAAGAGGCTGGCCGGTTAGCAGCTTTTCAAGAGTTGCCATTTGCAGAATTGGAAGATTCTCCAAGTGGGAGTGATAGCGAAGGCATATTGGTTAGTCACAAGTTTTTTGGCCTTGATAAACAACCTCAGCGAATGTCACCCTCTGAGATTGTGCAGCACACCCAGCATCTGGAAAAACTGGAAGACTTGGTAATCAAGCTGGATAGGATTGCAGGAGCAAGCCCATATTCCAAAGCAAAAGAGAGTGATGGTTTCAGTAGTGAGGAGTTAGCCTGTATAGACTGGAATTTCAAAGGTGATAAATATCAGTTCCCCGTCTTGAAAAGAGATAGCCAGACTTTTGAGCAATTACAAAATGGCTTGAAAGAGTGGAGTCAGTTAAACACAGAGTTAACAGTTGAAGCACGACAGAATTTGCAAAACTTATTAAGTAGCAGTGAAGGTGATATCAACCTTGTAGAGCTGAAAAAAGTAGTTCCTTTCAGCTGGAAGCAGATAAACAGTGAACCGAGGGTTTATAAAAAGTACTTATCCTCTGAGCTTACGAAAAGTGAGGTCTATATAGAAGCAAAAGCGCGTACTGAAGGGACGCCTCCTGAATTACCAAAATTGCCGCCGGATATTTTATCTGGCCTTCCACCTGACTCGACAGGCCCTGCGTCAGAGCGTTGATTGAATTTTCAGAATTTAATTATTGGGCAGCATCGACCCTTTCCAAAGGCCGATGCTTAAATGGCTCAGGCCTTTTTTTTCCGGAAAACCTTCACCCCAACAATAACAGCCGCAGCCACTAAACCTGCAAACAGCAGGTGATCTGGCTCAGTCAGCTGATGCCAGATAGCCGCCATCACTCCACCGGTAGAGTGATCGCCCGGATGGGCCATTGCCTGACTGGAGATCAGGGTACTCATGCTGGCCAGAGTCAGTAATTTGGTTTTCATTGTTGTTTTCCCTATTTGGTTTCTAATGAGTTATACCGTTGGATTTCTTATGCGGTAGCCACTTCTTCCGGCATTTTGGCATCCAGCATGCCTTTATCGATAATGAAATCGATGATCTCCCGAACCCCTTCGTCTGCTTTCAGGTTGGTGAAGAAAAATGGGCGTTCTCCCCGCATTTTTTTTGCATCTCGGTCCATGACTTCCAGAGACGCACCCACATGAGGAGCCAGATCAGTCTTGTTGATGATTAACAGGTCAGAGCGGGTAATGCCCGGACCGCCTTTACGTGGGATTTTGTCTCCGGCAGACACGTCGATGACATAAAGCGTCAGGTCAGACAGCTCTGGGCTGAAAGTCGCACTCAGGTTATCTCCACCAGACTCCACCAGAACCAGCTCAAGGCCAGGGTGGCGCTGGCACAGTTCATCAACTGCGGCCAGATTCATGGAAGCGTCTTCACGAATGGCTGTGTGTGGGCAGCCGCCGGTTTCAACACCGATAATCCGGTCCTCATCCAGTGCTTCATTGCGCATCAGGAATTGAGCGTCTTCTTTCGTATAAATATCGTTGGTGACCACGGCCAGGTTGTAATGGTCGCGCATGGCAGCACACAGTTTGGTCAGCAGTGCAGTTTTACCGGAACCGACCGGGCCGCCAACACCGACACGCAGGGTTTGTGGAGTTCTTGATGTTGTCATTGTTTTTGTCCTTTTTACTGCGGAATAAGTTGTCTGGTTACGATCTGAATAATCTTGAATACTGATGCTCATGCCAGCAGCTGGCCATGGCAAAGTGCATCAGGTTGTTACCGATTTCATGATCTTCCAGTGATCTGGCTATGGTGAGCGCCGGTTCTATCTCGTTAATCAGACGCTTCAGAATGTGCTGGGCATCCGTCTGGCCAAGCGGAACAGCCTTGGTGGCTGCGGTTACCTGGTTTTCACACCAGGACCAGAGCAGACCGGTTGCCGCTATTTTCCTATCGATGCCATGGCATAACGAGGACAGGGCAAACATAGCAGCCTGTGTGGGAGTCTGTAGCCAGTCCGTGCGCGTTTCATTTGGAAACATGGACTTTACCCAGACAGAGAACGCGCGGCCAACCTGACAGTCTTCGTCGTACAGCTCACGGGTTTCCCTGAATGCCAGCAAGGTGTTGTTCCAATGAGTGACCTGTTTCTGATCTTCTACCGAGAAGGCATCGTACAGCCTGAAAAATACCGGTATATCCAAACGGGCCATGCCCTGCTGCATCAGCTCGCTGATCCAGTTACCCGTCGTCTCACGGTCATAGCACCACTGTCTGTCAATGGCCGTTTCCAGTCCCTGGGAGTAAGCAAACGCACCCACTGGCAGTGCAGGGCTGGCCAGATGCAGCAGTCCCAGCAGAGACTCAGTGGTGATGCTCATGATTTTCGTGTCCGTGCCCGTGGTCATGACTGTGGTGGTGAGAATGGCCTTTGGCATAGGCACCGTTCTCAGGCTCAAAGGGCGCCTGCTCATGATCAAGCTCCAGTCCAAGCAGTCTCACCATTTCATCCAGAACGTGATCAATCTGATAACGCAGCCAGTTGTCGTCTATCTGCAGAGGGACGTGCCGGTTGCCCAGGTGATAACAGGCTCGGGCAAAGGTCAGGGGATCACCGCAGCGGGCTGTGGTGACTGCTTCATTGGCAGCCGTAATCCTGATGACCTCTCCGGTTTCAGCCTGGAGCAGAGTGCCATCTCGCATCACTTCACCACGATCAATAAAGATACCGGCGTCCTGCCCATTCACCGTAACGGCTTTCAGTCGTCCACGCTTGCGTTCATCAAAAGGGAGCAGAAGTTCGTCAGTAAACGCTTTGCTCTCATTTGGGAGGCGCTCGATTAACTTCAACATAAACGGTCCTCAGTGTTTAGAATAAGAAATAACGTTGAGCCAGGGGCACCTCTTCTGCTGGCTCACAGACCAGCAGTTCTCCATTAGCTCGCACTTCATAGGTTTCCGGGTCAACCTCCATATGGGGTTGCCAGGTATTGAGTACCATATCTGCCTTGCGAACTGTCCTGGTGTTCTTGACGGCAGATAAGGTTTTCTTCAGACCCAGTTTTTCACCAATGCCGGCATCCAGTGCTGCCTGAGAAACAAACGACAATGAGGTGTCTGCTACGGCCTGTCCCATAGATCCGAACATGGGGCGGTAATGCACAGGCTGAGGTGTCGGGATGGAGGCATTCGGGTCACCCATAGGTGCCGTTGCGATGGCGCCTCCTTTCAGCACAAGTGAGGGTTTTACGCCGAAGAATGCTGGTTTCCAGAGCACCAGGTCTGCCAGCTTGCCTGGTTCAATGGAGCCGACTTCATGTGCAATACCATGGGTAATGGCGGGGTTTATCGTGTACTTGGCGATATAGCGACGGGCCCGGAAGTTATCCACACCGGCATCCGTATCTTCTGGCAGTAATCCCCGCTGAACTTTCATTTTGTGGGCTGTCTGCCAGGTTCTGCTGACGACTTCACCGACACGCCCCATAGCTTGAGAGTCTGATGCGATCATACTGAAAGCACCCAGGTCATGGAGGATGTCTTCAGCAGCAATGGTTTCCCGGCGGATACGGGAATCGGCAAATGCCACATCTTCAGGAATATTGGGATCCAGATGATGGCAGACCATCAACATGTCCAGATGCTCATCAACCGTATTGACGGTGTAGGGGCGTGTTGGATTAGTCGACGATGGTAGTACGTAGCTTTCGCCACAGGCTTTAATGATATCCGGTGCATGGCCACCGCCGGCACCTTCCGTATGGTACGTGTGGATAACTCGGCCTTTAAAGGCGGCCAGTGTGTCTTCCACAAACCCGGATTCGTTCAGTGTGTCGGTATGGATAGCGACCTGAATGTCGTATTTCTCAGCGACGGTCAGACAGCAGTCAATAGAGGCTGGTGTGGTTCCCCAGTCCTCGTGGAGTTTCATGCCCATGGCACCTGCCAGCACCTGTTCTTCCAGAGCCTCTGGCAGACTGCCGTTGCCTTTGCCCAGAAAGCCAATGTTCATGGGCAGACTATCCACTGCCTTGAGCATGGTGCTGATATGCCAGGTACCGGGCGTACAGGTGGTGGCATTGGTGCCTGTTGCTGGTCCTGTGCCTCCACCCAGCATGGTGGTGACGCCCGAGGTTAAGGCTTCTTCAATCTGCTGAGGACAGATAAAGTGAATGTGGGCATCGACACCGCCAGCCGTAATGATCTGGCCTTCTCCGGCAATGACCTCGGTTCCCGGGCCGATAATAATATCCACACCTTCCTGAACATCCGGGTTACCGGCCTTGCCAATTTTTTCGACACGACCCTGTTTGATCCCGATATCGGCCTTGACGATGCCCCAGTGGTCGAGAATCAGTGCATTGGTGATAACCGTATCAACAACATCAGCACCGGGCCGCTGACTCTGGCCCATACCGTCACGAATCACTTTACCACCGCCAAACTTCACTTCATCCCCGTAGACGGTGTAATCCTTTTCAGGGCTGATAAACAGCTCGGTATCCCCCAAACGTACTTTGTCGCCTACGGTGGGGCCGAACATATCTACATAGGTTTGCCGGTCCATCTGTGTCGTTTTGATGGTCATTTCTCTTCTCCCGGCGCTTTTTCTTCCCGTTGTGGCAGTACGCCCATCACCTCACCACGGAATCCGTAAATTTCCTGTTTGCCTGCATAGCGAACGAGCTCTATCTGTCGGTCCTGACCGGGTTCAAAACGTACAGCCGTACCTGCCGGGATATTCAATCGAAACCCGAGTGTCTGGGCCCGGTCAAAAGAGAGTGCCGGATTCGTTTCATAAAAGTGGTAGTGAGAACCCACCTGAATAGGACGGTCTCCGGTATTGGCTACAGAGATGCTTACAGTTTCCCTTCCGGCGTTAATCTCAATGGGTTCGGCAGAGGCAATCACTTCTCCTGGTATCATGATAAATCCTCAGGCTATGGGGTTATGAACAGTGACCAGTTTGGTGCCATCGGGGAACGTTGCTTCCACCTGCACCTCATGGATCATTTCAGGAATGCCATCCATAACCTGCTCACGGGTGATGACTTCTCGGCCCTCATTCATTAACTGAGCGACCGACTTACCATCACGAGCACCTTCCATGATGTGCATGGAAATAAGGGCAATTGATTCCGGGTAATTCAGTTTGACGCCTCTATTTAAACGACGTTCGGCAACCAATGCAGCGGTATAGAGGAGCAGCTTATCTTTTTCCCGGGGGGTAAGTTCCATAGTGAGATCCTGGCTTTATTATTCGTTAAATATGAAGTGGTTTTAGGTATTCCAGATACGTGGCCGACACCCCGTTCGGCCATTAAACTGTTCTCTCTCAGCTTCCCAGATCCAGGTAAAAATGGTTCTGGCCTGTTCTGATGAGTCACCAAGGTAGCGCACAATAAACACACCGGCCCGCCAGGTGATGGCAGTAACCTGATGCCAGCCTTTATCGACGAGTTGGTTATGCAGGTTGGATAAGTCCGGTGGGTTTTCCAGTGTGATCAGAAAGGTTCCAAAAACGGTGTGGTTATGGAGCCCTAAAAGAGAGTTTGGCAGTTCTGATTCAGCATCAAAACTGAGCCTTTCAAGATAGAGTGGCTTGCTGTCCCGTGTCAGACTGAGATGTTGGGTCAGTTGCCCTCGGGTAAATTTTTCTCCACTGGCGGTTCGGCCCAGGCAGATAATATCCCAACCGGCATAAAGCGCATTGCCGGTCAGTTCAATACGGGTATCCAGCTCGGTAATGGCGCCATCAAACAGGATGGTTTCCTGAGGCAGCCACTCCATGGAAGCTGAGTCGCTGATGGTGATGTGTGTTGTCTGTTTTTGCAGTTGACCATTGCCGTTGAAGTAGACTTTCCCTGCAGCAGGCGTTGTGACCAGTCCTCTGGCGCCTTTTCTGATGGAAAAGCGCTGTACCAGTTCATCTCCGGCTACCAGACCACCTGGGGGGTGTAGAATATAAAGGTGAGTAAGGTCTTTTCCTTCCGGCCAGAAAGGGCGTTGAATACGCAGGGGCCCGTAATGACGGGTTTGTCCCATCAGGGTTCGGCCATTCAGGTGTTTCAGTTCTACTTCTATCCCGGCACGCCAACCCGATGAAGATGACTCTGGGCTGCATAGCCTGCTGCTTTGGTCGCTCTCTGTTTCACCAGATGATGATTGCATATTACAGCCTTGTGCTTTTCGGGATCTTTTATTTATTGGTGATCAATGGCAAAACCTGTGCCAGACGGCGTTTTGCACCGTATTTCGCTGAATACGTCATTTGTCGCCGACATAATACCTGACCATATGGTCATTATGAATGCCTTGATTTGGTGCAACATAAGTTGCTGTGTTTTTCCTGTGCTCCGAAATATGGCATGCCCTCTGTTATTTCCTATAAAGGCCAAACAAATCGGAAAATTTTAAGAAAGGCTCTGTTCTCCCGTTTTGCCGTTACTCTTGCTGACCATGGCACACCTCTTGCTATCCCCTGTTCAGGAAACGAACAGCGAACAATCAATAGCGGGGAAGCTATGAAAAACCGGTTATGCAAACTATCCAGAAGCTTTTTAAGTGCCTCGGTGGCTACCGCAGCACTGTCATTGTCAGTGATGTCTCAGGCTGCAGACACGATTAAGGTTGGTGTACTTCACTCTTTGTCCGGCACCATGGCCATCAGTGAGACCACACTGAAAGATACCGTTCTGATGATGGTGGAAGAACAGAATAAAAATGGTGGTGTGCTGGGTAAGGAACTGGAGGCCGTTGTCGTTGACCCTGCATCGGACTGGCCACTGTTTGCGGAGAAAGCCAGAGAGCTTCTGGTTAAGGAAGACGTTGATGTTATTTTTGGTGGCTGGACTTCGGTATCCCGTAAATCAGTACTGCCGGTTGTGGAAGAATTGAATGGTCTGATGTTCTACCCGGTTCAGTACGAAGGGGAAGAGTCCTCCAAAAATGTTTTCTACACCGGCGCTGCACCCAACCAGCAGGCTATTCCGGCGGTAGATTATCTGATGAGTGAAGAGGGTGGTGCGGTAAAACGCTTTGTGCTGGCCGGTACCGACTATGTATACCCAAGAACAACCAACAAAATTCTTGAGTCCTACCTGAAAAGCAAAGGCGTCAAAGAGGCTGACATCCTGATCAATTACACGCCGTTCGGTCATTCAGATTGGCAGACCATTGTTTCTGATATCAAGAAGTTTGGTAATGCCGGTAAAAAGACCGCAGTGATCTCGACCATCAATGGCGATGCCAATGTTCCTTTCTACAAGGAGCTGGGTAACCAGGGGGTTTCTGCTGAAGATATTCCTGTGATCGCCTTCTCGGTTGGTGAAGAAGAGCTTTCCGGCATTGATACAGCGCCATTGGTAGGCCACCTGGCGGCATGGAACTACTTCATGAGTGCCGAAAGTGAAACCAATGACGAATTTATTGAAACATGGCAGTCCTTTATTAAGGATGAAGAGCGTGTTTCTAATGACCCGATGGAAGCGACTTACATCGGCTTTAACATGTGGGTTGAGGCGGTTGAGAAGGCCGGTACCACCGATATTGATGCAGTGCGCTCAGCCATGTATGGCATTACTGTTCCTAACCTCACGGGCGGAACCGCGGTGATGAACACCAACCATCACCTGACCAAGCCAGTATTGATTGGTGAGATTCAGGATGATGGTCAGTTTGAGATTGTCTGGGAGACCAAAGGTGGCGTTATTGGTGATGCATGGACCGACTTCCTGCCTGAAAGCTCCAAGATTGTTGCTGATTGGTCTGCACCGGTTCAATGCGGAAACTATAACCTGGCAACCGGTGTCTGCTCCGGCCAGAACTACTGATTTATAAAGATGGCATAACAATCATGCCCATATCCCGCAAGGGGGGTATGGGCATATAAGGATGTATTATGAATCAGAACGTCCGGCAGGCTCTTCATGGTCTGTCAGCCAGCTTCTTCCTGTTCTTGTTGCTGGTTTTATCACGCCCTGTTTTGGCGGTGTCTTCCGAAGATCTTAAGCCATTATTAACCAAAAGCTCCTGGACACAGCTGGAACGTGTTGTCACGGCTCTGACTGAAGAAGGCAGTGAGTCCAGCCAGCAGATTCTGGAACATTGGCTGAATGGCAAACTGTTTGTCGAGAAGAAGCAGAAACGGCTGGTATTTGCAGAAAAAACGCCCGATAAACAGTATCGGATTTTTAATCCTTTCTTTACCGAAGGGGAATCGAAAGGCGAATCTCTTGAGCTTGGAACGGTTAAGAAAAGAGCGCTGAAAAAAGTAAGAATTAATAATCAACTCCGCTCAGCCATTAAAACGGCGCTGGCATCCTGGGACTTGAAAGCCAGTGATCCGGAAACTCGAATAAGCGCGATATATGCTTCTCTGAAAACCCTGGATAGCAAAACGCTGGGTACGCTTCGAAATATGAGAGCCAGCGAAGAGGATCAGGCGGTTATCTATGCACTGGATATGGCCCTGGCTCTGGATCTTTTTCAGCAGGGTTCCATCAGTGAACAGATAGAAGCGCTTGAGGTACTTACCAGCTCTGATAACCCCTTTATTCGTTCAGTGTTGGCCAACACTTTAGCAGGTACTGAAAATCCAGCCCTGGCGCAAGCCATCACTACAGCACTTGCCGAAATTGACCAGCGGCAGCAGTACTATACCGTGGCAGAAAATGTCTTCTTTGGTCTGAGTCTTGGGTCCGTATTGTTACTGTCATCTATTGGGCTTGCGATTACTTTCGGGGTGATGGGCGTGATCAATATGGCCCATGGTGAAATGATGATGCTCGGTGCCTATACGACGTTCGTCATTCAGTCGGTTTTTCCGGAGTTAATTGATCAGTCCCTGTTTATCGCCATTCCTCTTGCCTTTTTGGTTGCTGGTGCGGCTGGGGTGCTTATTGAGAGGCTGGTTATCCGCCATCTCTATGGTCGCCCCCTGGAAACTCTGCTGGCGACGTTTGGCATCAGCCTGATTCTTCAACAGGCCGTAAGAACCATTTTCTCACCATTGAACCAGGAGGTGGCAACGCCAGCCTGGATGAGTGGTTCGTGGGTAATTAATGAGGCTCTGTCGCTCACCTGGAACCGGTTATACATTGTTGGCTTCAGTCTGCTGGTCTTTATGGTTCTGCTGTTTGTGATGCGTTACACCCGCTTTGGTTTGAATATTCGGGCAGTAACCCAGAACCGTGCCATGGCCAGCTCCATGGGCATTCCTACCGGCCGGGTGGATGCCCTTACCTTTGGCCTGGGTTCTGGTATTGCCGGTGTTGCAGGAGTGGCTCTGTCACAGCTGACCAACGTAGGGCCAAACCTTGGCCAGAACTACATTATCGACTCCTTTATGGTGGTCGTGTTTGGCGGGGTAGGAAATCTGTGGGGCACATTGGTAGCCGCCATGGGGCTGGGTGTGGTGAATAAATTTCTGGAGCCCTGGGCTGGTGCCGTGGTTGCCAAGATTCTGGTATTGGTATTCATCATTCTGTTCATCCAGAAGCGACCCCGGGGGCTGTTTGCTCTCAAGGGCCGGGCAGTTGAGGGGTAAGATATGACGAAAGGATTCCAACCGGGCTTTCTGACCCGACTGTTACTGGAAGATCGTGCCGGTAAACTTCTTCTGTCGTCAGTTATGGCAATTACGGCTGTGGTTGTGTTGCTGAATACGTTGATGCCGGAAGGCTCTCCTCTGCATGTCAGTAACTATACCGTGACTCTGCTGGGCAAGTATCTCTGCTATGGGTTGCTGGCCCTGGCGCTGGATCTGGTTTGGGGATACTGCGGGATTCTCAGCCTGGGGCACGGGGCGTTTTTTGCCCTGGGCGGCTATGCCATGGGCATGTACCTGATGCGTCAGATTGGTGACCGTGGTGTTTATGGTAACCCGGAGCTGCCTGACTTTATGGTGTTTCTGAACTGGCAGGAGCTGCCCTGGTACTGGTATGGGTTTGACTCTTTTGCTTTTGCCATGGTGATGGTGGCACTGGTGCCAGGGTTACTGGCTTTCCTTTTTGGCTGGCTGGCTTTCCGTTCAAGGGTGACAGGTGTTTATCTTTCCATCATAACCCAGGCTCTGACCTATGCCCTGATGCTGTTGTTCTTTCAGAATGACTTTGGCTTTGGCGGTAATAATGGCCTGACTGACTTTAAGGATCTGCTGGGTTTCAGCCTACAAAGTGACAGCACCCGTGTTGTTCTTCTGATCAGTTCTGCGTTGGCGCTGACACTGGGGTATCTAGTGTGTCGCTGGCTGGTGAGCAGCCGTTATGGCCGGGTGCTGGTGGCCGTTCGGGATGCTGAGAGCCGAGTGCGCTTTATGGGCTATCGGGTTGAACACTACAAACTGGTGGCCTTTACTCTGTCAGCGGTTCTGGCCGGTATTGCCGGTGCCCTTTATGTTCCTCAGGTTGGCATTATTAATCCGGGTGAGTTTTCTCCCATTAATTCCATTGAGCTGGTGATCTGGGTAGCTGTCGGTGGTCGTGGAACGCTCTATGGAGCTGTGATTGGTGCCGTCGTCGTTAACTATGCGAAAACCTGGTTTACCGGGGTCATGCCAGATGCCTGGTTGTTTGCCCTGGGTGCCCTGTTCGTTATTACCACGCTCTGGTTGCCTAAGGGTCTGGTAGGGCTGTATCAGCAGATAGTGGGCTTTATTACTGAACGCAGGAATCAGCAGAACAACCGGATAGAGAAAACGGAGTTAGTGGACCATGGTTGATAAGCATATACCCAATGACACCTTACTCTATCTCAACAATGTCACGGTCAGTTTCGATGGTTTCCGGGCATTGAACGAGCTCTCATTTATGGTTCGCGAAAAAGAGCTGAGTGCGATTATCGGCCCGAACGGTGCCGGTAAGAGCACCATGATGGATGTGGTAACCGGCAAAACCCGGCCTGACTCTGGTGAGGTGTTTTTCCATGGCGAAGTGGATCTTACCCGGTATGACGAAACCGAAGTCGCCAATATGGGGATTGGCCGGAAGTTTCAGAAGCCATCCGTGATTGAAAGCCTGACGGTCTGGGAAAACCTGGAACTGGCCCTGGCTGGACGTCGAACGCCTTTTGCTTCCATGTTTGGTGCTCTCAGTTCAAAAGGTGCCAGAAGAATCGATGAAGTGATGGAGCTGATACGACTGTCAGACCGTAAAGCGTGGTTAGGGGCATCATTGTCCCATGGACAGAAACAGTGGCTGGAAATTGGCATGCTGCTGTTGCAGGAGCCGGAGTTATTGCTGGTGGATGAACCGGCGGCAGGTATGACGGATGAAGAAACCTTCAGAACCGCTGACCTGTTAAGAGACCTTGCCAGAGAGCGCAGTGTGGTTGTGGTCGAACATGACATGGCGTTTATCCGGGCGCTTGAGTGTCCAGTGATGGTGCTTCATGAAGGCAGTGTGCTGGCATCGGGTTCATTGGACCATGTTCAGCAGAATCAAAAAGTCATTGACGTTTATCTTGGTAGATAAGGGGAGATAGTTGTCATGGAAGGGATGTTGGAAGTACAGGGCATTGATGTTTTTTACGGTGCCAGTCAGGCTCTGAAGTCGGTCACCATTGAAGCTCGCAAGGGCAAGGTCACCAGCGTAATGGGGCGTAATGGCGTTGGAAAAACTACCCTTATGAATGCTGTCGCAGGTCGGGTAACACCAGCCTCTGGCAAGATCCTGTGGCAGGGGATTGATATTGCCAGCAGCCCTTCTCACTCAAGAGCGCGGAATGGTATTGCCTATGTTCCCCAGGGGCGGCAGATTTTTCCATTACTCACGGTGCAGGAGAATCTGGAAACCGGTTTTGCCTGTCTGCCCCGCTCAAAGCGACGGATTGATCCAGAAATTTTTGATCTCTTTCCCGTGCTTCAACAGATGCGCCATCGCCGGGGAGGCGACCTGTCCGGTGGCCAGCAACAGCAGCTGGCCATTGCCCGTGCACTGGTAACCCAGCCGGAACTGTTGATACTGGATGAGCCAACGGAAGGTATCCAACCTTCCATTATTAAAGATATTCAGTCGGTGATTGGTCTGCTCCGTGACCGGGGTGAGATGGCTATTCTGCTGGTTGAGCAGTTCTTTGAGTTTGCCCGTGATCTGGCGGATACCTTTGTGGTGCTGGATAGGGGGGAGGTTGCTCTGGAAGGCACTGGCAACGCTATGGATGAAGCCGCAGTGCGTCGTTTAATGACTGTGTAGAGTTACCTTGTAAATATTCTTTTTGCTCGTTGGGTAGAGGCAGTAATTTAACTTTTTTTGTAAATAAATGATCCCGAGAGCTGCTGTTCAGGAGTTGTCGGATCCTGTTGCGGCAAGTATTTTTCAATTGGTTAGATTTTGAAAACCTGGAGAGAGTAACCCTTTTCGGAGGGTTAGCTAGGAGTTTGAGTATTTCACCGTACTTGAACTTATCTTCTTTGGTTTCCGCTTTTTTTTGTTTTTCTATTGCGTAATCTATTGGGGTTTTGCCCATTGAGTCTTGTAGATCCATATCTGCTCCAAACTTCAGAAGAGTATTAACGCACTCAGGGTATCCATACATTATGGCAAAAAAAAGAGCGGTTCTTTGGCATGTAGAGCGAAAATCAAGGACTGCTCCAGCATGAACTAACAATTCAACAAAATCATTAGAACCATATGAACAGGCAACAACTAATGGAGTTTCATAGATGTGGTTTCTTTGATTTACATCTGCTCCAGTTTGAGTGAGCAGCACTTCGGCTAATCCCATATTTCCTGATACGCATGCATACATAAGAGGAGAATTTCCTGCTAAATCTTGATGATCTTGATTTGCTCCATACTGGTACAGATTTTGAATGTCCGAGCTACAGAGTTTTCTCATCACTGCTATGTTTAGGGGGGATAAATTCAAACTGTTCGGAATGTTTGGGTTTGCATTTAATTCTAATAACTCTCTTGTTAAAGGAGTATTCATAAAATAGGTTGAAATAGTCAGAGGAGTATTTTTCATACAGTCCTGTGCATTGATTCCATTTCTGTCATTAATATTTATTGAAATCAATCGAGGGGTGTCGCGAATATCAGTTGCAGAGCGATTCCTGAAAGATACTTGATGACCTCTGGTTGTATCTACTTCTGCAAATTGCGAGTATAAATCTGTCGAGAAACCACACAATAAAAGTTGTCGTGCCATGGTTGGATCATCGTGATTTATTCTTAAGTTTTGAGGAATGTACTGTGCCATGAAATGTTTAAGAACCAACCTGATCGTATGTCCATTCCAAGTGGGTTGATTAGCTCGGTGTTGTAACGTTCCTGGCAGGTCTTGCTCTAATGTTCTAATGAGGCGAGGCAAAAGGCTAAATGCTTGTGTTGAGGGAGATGAAACTGCTGGCATTTAAGTTAGCTCATTCAGATTTTATTTGTAAATCCTAGCTTCGACTTGAAGCCTTCTGGCAAGTTCAAATTAAATAAAAATATTAGCAGATTTTGGTATTAAAATAATTGAACTTATAATCTGTACTTTAATTTTATCCAAGCCAAGAGTAACTCAAATTTTTACAGGGTGTGCTTCTCTAGAGCGGCTTCTTAGAAGAAGCCGCTCTAACTGGATAAATAACAGTATAAAGGTTGCTAATTATCCAAAAATAGATAGCGTTGCCTGCAGAATAATCAGGTTCACAATATCAATAAAGAAAGCCCCAACAATAGGCACCACCATGAAGCCCTGAGGTGAAGGGCCAAAGCGATTAACCACGGAACCCATGTTCATTACAGCTGTCGGGGTTGCGCCAAGACCAAAGCCACAATGGCCACTGGATATAACGGCAGCATCGTAGTCTTTGCCCATCACCCTGAAGGTGACAACGTAAGCGAATATTGCCAGCATGGCGGACTGCACCATCAGAATGATCAGGAAGGGGATCGCCAGATCAAGAATGTTCCAGAGCTTCAAGCTCATCAGGGCCATGGCAAGAAATAGAGCCAGTGAAACGGTACCCAGGACATCAATGGTTTCAATATCCAGCTTTTTCAACTTGGTGACTTCAAGGGTATTGGTGATGATGACACCAATAAACAATGCATAGACAAAATCGGGAATCATCAGCCATTTGATCTCGAAGCCATTGACCCAGATTTCCAGATACTTGGCGCCAGTCACACAGATCAGAATCATGAACAGTGACTCAATCATCTTCTTTGAGGTGACCTTGTCTTCCTCATTTTCATTGTATGTCACCAGTTCCGGAAACTGATCGTGGGTTCTGTTGTTGTTGCCGTACTGTGATTTCAGACCATTTTTATCCACCAGTCTCTGGGCTACCGGGCTACCTATAATACCCCCCATGATCAGGCCAAATGTTGCTGATGCCATGGCAATTTCCAGCACATTGTTCATGCCGTAGACTTCCTGGAATGTCTGAGACCAGGCTGCACCGGTTCCATGTCCACCGGAAAGCGTAATGGATCCGGCAATCAATCCCATAAGAGGATCAAGCCCCAGCATGGTGGCCAATGACATGCCTATGCCGTTTTGCAACACGATGTAGGCCGATGCTACACCGAGGAAAACCAGTACTTTAGCCCCTCCCTTAATGAGCTGGGTATAACTGGCGGCCAGCCCGACCGTTGCAAAGAACATCAGCATGAAGGTGTCCTGCAAGGGCAGATGGAACTCAACTTCGGTACCGTTGAAATGAAGCCATGCAATACCCGCTGCAACGATCAGTCCACCAACAATGGGCTCAGGGATATTGAACTTCTTCAATACAGGGATTCGGGCATTGATAAAATGCCCCAGGAACAGCACAAATATGGCAATGAGAAACGACTCAAGAGCGCCAACAGTCAATAGTTGATTCATAAACCCTCAAAATAAAAGTGATCAGTCGCAGATACAGGCAAAGCGTCTATCCAATTTGCTATAACCCAGTCCGGTTTCTTTTATCACTTCTATCCGGGTGGGAATCCGTTCTTTCAGGGACTCGATATGGGAGATGATACCAACCATCTTCCCACTGGCATTCAGGCTATCCAGGGCGCTGAGTGCGGTTTCCAGTGTTTCCTGATCCAGTGTACCAAACCCTTCGTCCAGAAACAGCGAGTCGATACGGGTTTTGTGGCTGACCAGGTCCGAAAGCCCTAGTGCTAGTGCCAGGCTGACCAGAAAGCTTTCACCGCCAGACAGGGTTTTGATATCCCGTGCTGTGTCACCCTGCCAGGTATCCAGAACTTCAAGGCTGAGTTCATCGCTGCTCTTTCTATTGAGCAGATAGCGGGCATGCAGCTGCTCCAGCTGTCGGTTGGCCAGAAGAATCAGATGATCCAGCGTCAGGCCCTGGGCAAATTTACGGAACTTGTCACCTTTACTGGAGCCAATCAGGCCACTGAGTTGAGCCCAAACTTGGTATTGATGCTCTTGTGCTGCAATATCCTTGAAGAGGCTTGCCTGGCCAAGACGTTTTTCTTCGTCGTCTTTCAGTGCCTGAGTAATTTCGCCCTGTCGTTGATTGATTAAACGAATATGATTATCCAACTCGGTCAGTTTTTCAGTTAATTCATCCAATGACAGTTTAGTCGCTGGCTGTTCAATATGTGCTTTCAGGTTGGCTTCAGCCGAGGCAACCTTGCCTTTTGCCTCATGCAACTGCTGTTCAAGATATTGCTTAAGTTCTGTTAGCGTCTTTCGCTCTTCTTTATCCAGCAACGCTTTCTGGAAATGTTCACTGTCCTGGAATGGGCTTTCATTTAATGATATTTGCCACGTTTTCTCTGCGACTTTCAGTCCTTCGCTCAATGATTCCTGTTCAATGGTCTGCTGACGAATGATTCCGGTCAGCTCGCCCAGTTGTTCATTAATCGTTTTCAACTGGCTCTGGCTTTGCTGGTAGTGTGTCTTGGCTTCAACAACCAGTGACTTGAGTCGCTGTCGCTCCTCATTCACTATTTTCTGGCCAAACAGCTCGTGCCGTTTCTGTTGCTGTTGTTGTAGCTGAGCGTTGGCGTTATTCAGTGTTTTCTGAAATTCCTGGATGACTTCATCAGCCTTTTGCTGATTTTGATGCTTATGGCTGAGCTGCAGGCTAATGGCCTGGATTTTTTCATCCAGTACTTTTTGCTCAGCAGTGATTTTTTGCCATTGCTGCCAGTTTTTGTCCTGCTGACTAAGCCATGTTGACTGCTCTGAAAGGATCGGGATCTGCAGATGCAGCTCATGTTGAATTCTGAGCCTGATCTTTTCTTCCAAAGCCTGACTGGCGTGTTTGCTCTGCTCGAGCTGTTGGCGTTTATCGGACAGCTGCTGGTCAATCTGGCTTTTCTGGTACTGATTAACATCCCGTCGATGGTTGTGCTGGGTAATGTCTTTATTGAGTTGATCCAGCTGCTGCTGCTCAAGTTGAATACTACGATTGAGCTGACTGAATTCTTCCAGCTGTTTTTTTCGGGTCTCCCCACTTTCTGTAAACCGTTTAAAGTGGCTCTGATATTCTTCCGTGTTGTTTATCGAGAATGTAAGAGACAGTGTATTGCTGGTAGCGGACCAGTCTGATGTGACCTGAGAAATCTGATTCTGCAGCCTGCTAATGGTTTGTTCTGAAGATTCCAGCTGTGCCTGTATACGCGCAGCCTCTCTACTCAGACTCTCTCCCTCAGTCTGTAGCTGTTCCAGCGTTTGCTGTTTGGTTTTCAACCGTTGTTCGGTGTCTGAAATATTCAGCTGCTGATAATGCTCAATCGCTGGATGTTCTTTAGCACCGCAAAGAGGGCAGGCTTCTCCCGCCTGAAGTCTATTGCGATAGTCCTTAAGGCTGGTAATCTGCCGTTCCTGAATCAGCAGCTGTTCCAGATCATGGCAGTGCTGTTTGGCATTTCTGTACTCGGCTCTCAGCCCTTTAATTTTATTAGTGTACTGCGCTACTGATTGCTGCAGGTTGATTTGGAGGTTTTGCTCTTTCTGTAAATCACTGCTGCAGTTTATATATTGCTGGTTAAGGTTACTCAGATGCAGCCATAGTGGGTTCTGTTCATTCCATTGCTGATGAGCCGCCTGAAGCTGGTCTTCTTCCTGGCCATTTAATATGGCTGCTTTGTTCTCAAGCAGCGTTTTATTCTGGCTGGCGCGTTGCTCGATAGTACTGGTCAGCGACTGAATGTGGTCTTCCAGTTTCTGATGTTGAGCGTTTAGGTTTTGGCTCTCCCGCTCTAACGTTTGAATGGCTTGAATATACTGTTGTTCAGTCTGGCTGGTTGACTCCCGCTGCTCAAACAGGGTTTGTAATACCGGCAGCTGTTCTCCCAGCTTTTGCTGGTGTGTATTTTGTTTCAGGTAATTGTTAGCCACCTGAAGCTGGTCAGTCAGTTGCTGCCGGGACTGCTGGTCATCAGCAATGCTTTTTTTCAGTACTTCCTGCTCATGCTCTGCCGCCAGCAGTTTGCCTTTGATGGTCTGTTGTTCGTTAGTAAGCCTCTGTATGTCGGAATCCAGGGGGATGACCTGCTCTACCAGCAGGGATTCAGTCTGCTCCTGTTCCTGTTGATGGTTTTCCCAGGCACTTAATTGAATCTGATGCTGCTTTTGGGCTGTTTCCGCCTTTTCAGCTGTGGTCAGTTGTTTCTGTTGATGATCAGCCAGTGTCTTTTGTAACTGTTGATGCTTTTGCTGACATTCGTTCAACCGTTCCCAGTCCGGTAGAAGCTCCATAGCGGGGAGGGACTGTTCCAGGCGGTTTAATTGCTCGCTGTGTTCTGCGCCCTGTTGAATGGCAAGATTCAATGACTCTCGGGCTTTAACCTCTTCCTGTTCTCTGCTGGTCAGTTCTTCCAGCCAGCGCTTCTGGTGAGTAAAGGAAAGTCGTTCGTTGCTGGTTTCCTGTTGCTGTTCGGTCAGCTGATTCTGTTCTTCTCTTAGCTCTGAAAGTCGATCGTCGTTTAGTAGGGCAATGCCACCTGCTCTGGCTTTTAACAGGCTGAGGTTCTGCTCTTCGGTACGCATGCGTTCAAAGACCCGTCGTGAGATCTCTCCATAGATCTCAGTACCTGTCAGCTCTTCCAGCAGTTCTGCCCGGTCATTGGCGCTGGCTTCCAGAAAAGCAGCAAAACCACCCTGGGCGAGCATCATGGATTTGGTGAAACGCCCGAAGTCCAGCCCAGTTAGCTCACTGACTTTTTTCAATTTATCGTTAATACGGGTGGTAATAATCGTACCATCACTGTCGGCCAGCTCGACCTGTGGAGCCTGTAACTTGCCATCCGCCTTTCCCCTGGCTCTGCGTTGCGACCAGAAGGCACGATAGGCTTTGCCTTTCACTTCAAACTCAACTTCTGAGAGAGACTCTGACGTGTGCCTTGTCATCAGTTCGTTATCGGATGCTGAAATCGTGGTCAGGCGGGGGGTCTGATGGTAAAGGGCAAGGCAGATGGCATCCAGCAGCGTGGTTTTTCCGGCACCGGTAGGGCCGGTAATGGCAAACAGACCACTGTTGGTAAACGGTTCCTTCTGGAAGTCTATTTTCCACTCGCCCCTGAGGGAATTAATATTTTTCAGGCGCAGACTGAGGATTTTCATCAGGCATTGTCCTCCTGATCATGCTGCGCCAGAAGGGGAGGTTCTTTATCGGTTTCAAACACGTTTTCGAGTACTTCCTGAAAGGCGCTGGTCAGCTGCTGTAATTGTTCGTCCGTAAGCTCTTCCTGCTGAAGCCGTTGCTGGAATACGTCTTCAACATTCAACTCAGCCAGACTCTCCTGGTCAGCAACCGTTAATGATGCTGCTGTTTTTTCCCGTTTTCTTCTTACTCTCAGCAGTTCGAATGAAGACAGCTCCTCTCTGGCAAGAATCAGCTGTTCGACCCGGCTTTGCAGGTCATGAAGGTAAGCTTCGGTGGTGATTTCAATCTCCAGCCATGGGTTGAGCTCAGACTGATGTTTCTCACCTGCCACTGTGGCCAGCTGTTGATCAATACTGTCCAGCGAGCCCTTGAGGCTGATCAGGGGTCTGAAGACAGGCACCATAACGGACTCAATTTTATTCAGCTCATTTTCCTTGAAGTCAACAATAATGACTTGTTTTTCGGTGCCGGCTTCATCAAAGCTCAGCGGGATAGGTGAGCCTGAATAGCGGATATGCTCCTGCTTTGCCACGATTTGAGGTCGATGCAGGTGGCCGAGTGCAATGTAGTGAGCTTTGGGAAAAGCAGATACCGGAAATGCCGACAGGGTCCCGATATAAATCTCACGAACAGATTCGGTCAGCTGTCCGCCTACTGTCGTTAAATGCCCCGTCGCAACAATGGGAAGCTGCTCTCCTGCCAGTTTTTCAGCTTCTGTGTATATTGCCTGATAGTGAGCAGCAATTGCCTGTTGAAGAGCCTGTTGTTTGTCTTCACCCGACTCTCCAGCCTGACTTTCCAATACATCCCGGGGGCGGACGAAAGGAATAGCACAGATGACGGCACCAGGATCGCCCTGACTGTTTTTCAAAACCAGAACCTGGTCTTGCGATTCTTTACTGACGCCACCAACCACAAAGGTATTCAGGCAGGCCAGCAGCTCTTTTGATTCATTCAGTGTGGCCACTGAGTCATGGTTACCGCCAATCACCACGAGCTGCTGGCAGGGCGTATTCTGCAGGCTGACAATAAATCGGCTATACAGTCTTCGTGCATAGCTCGGTGGTGTACCGGTATCAAAGATATCACCGGCAATAATCAGGGCATCAATATGCTGCTCTTTCACCAGCTCGATCAGCCAGTCCAGAAAGGCCTGATGTTCTGACTCCCGGCTTTTGCCCATAAAGTGCTGGCCAAGGTGCCAGTCAGATGTGTGAAGAATACGCATGATGACCTAAGCGTCAGGAAGCTTGTGAAAAAATGAGAAAGGGAAACTACACCAGAAGTAGACTGTGACCAATGATCTGAGTCCGGTTATGGGTTGTGCAGCTCATAATGCTTCAGAATTTGTGATTTACCCTGCCCTGATGGGTGTACCTCTCTTATGAATTGGAAGCCACACTTCTGAATAACTCTGGCGGATGCCTGATTCTCAACAAGGTGACGGGCATAGACCATCGGAAGCTTGAGTTCACTGAAGCAAAATCTGAGGAATGGCCTTGCTGCTTCAGTGCAGTAACCTTTTCCCCAGTAAGGTACTCCAAGCCAGTATCCCAGGTTGGCATCATGACCGGTTATTTCTGTCAGGCTAATAGCGCCAGCCAGTTCACCCGAACTCAGCATGGTTATCGCGTAGACCAGAGCATGTCCTTCTTTCGTTTGCCGACGGTGTTCTCGTATCCATGATTCAGCCATCCCATCCAGATAAGGGTAAGGGATATTGGCTGTCATTTCTGATACGCGCCTGTCTCCCGCAAGAGCCTGAATTCGGCTGGCATCTTCAAGGGTAAATGGCCTCAATATCAGCCTTTCTGTTGTTATATTTCTAAACATGGGGGCAGTGAGTATGATCTTGGAATATTTCTTTTTACCCGATTCTGGTTGTTTTGTCCGAAGTATTTTCTGCAGGGGACATTTTTGCAGCTCATCACTGTTTTACACGGGACCTGGCCAGAAAAAAGGGTTATGTATCACCCCCCATACATGGCCATCTGGATCATTGAAGTAAGCTGTGTAGCCTCCCCAGTCAGCCTGATCGGGTTGCCTGAGTTTTTTTGCACCGGCACTTATGGCCATATGAAAAATAGCTTCAACCTCCGCAGGTGTTTTAACATTATGGTAGATAGTAACTCCGTTGAATTCAGACTGGAGAGGTGTTGTTGTGATACCCGCATCAGCAGCCAATAACTGAATGGGGTAAATACTCAGCCAGGTTCCTGTCAGTTCAAAGAAAGCGACCTCTTCTTCTCCCTCATATGCATAACGCGGGAAACCCAAACCGTTTTGATAGAAATCCAGTGAGACTTTGAAGTCATGAACACCCAACGTAATCATATTGATGCAGGGATTCATAGCTATTACCATTTTTGACTAATAAGCAGTCAAACTAGCTTAATTTGGCACTTGCTGTGAAAAAAATGTAATTCTCTGGCGAAAATTATTTATTAACCATTCTTTGAATTACGTTGATATAGGACTGACTCATTGCAGCATAGAATTTTTTCAATGCTGGTGAACTCTTGGCAAATGAAAGTAACTCATTTTTTTGCTGGGGATTCATTAATTGCAGGCGAAGTGCAAGTTTTTGTGTATAGGCTGGGATCATTACTGCTCCCATGACTTTAGTCATTTTATCTATTGGTGGCAGCTGCTGGTCTACCTGAGGAAATTCTTGAAGAATCACCTGAAAAGAGTTTTGAAAATCGAGTGCAAGATCACGGACAAAAGAGTCGTTGTCACCCATAACTTTTATAAGTTGCTGTGCACTTCTCAATGATTCCTGGCTTGGCTGCGGGTGACCGGCGTTGGCTGCCATAAGTTGGTCAGAAGCTCCACCGGAGAGAACGCTGTTCAGCTCATCATTAAGGAATTTTTTGCCAGTGCTAGAAGAAAACCACTTGAAAAGAGACTTCAGCTCTTTGAGGGTCAGCTCGTCTTGAAGAATTCCAGTGAACTCCAGTCGAATAGCATCAACCGTCATATGTTGATTGATATTACTCGTTATCTTTTTTTGAGATTCTTCAATCGGCTTTAGTTTGATACCTTCCTCAGTTTTTTCCTGGTAGAAACTGATTAGGCCATCCGATAAATGCTTCTTTTTATTATTAATCATAAAGGTTACACGCTTGGTCATCTGACTATCAACGTAGAGTGATTCAATTAATAGTTGTTTTTCCAGTTGATTCTGACCATTTGCACCAGTCATTGGTGAAATTAGTGAAAAGAAAATAACCAACAGTATACTGGTTTTTGATGTGGACGTTTTCATAACAGCATGCCCTGAATGTTAAATATCTTATTTAAAAATAATTTCTTGGATTCATTATTTCAGTGTACCGCATTAAACGTTCCAGTTGGGTGCAATATGTATAAAATCTAATAAGGTGAATTATGTGATTTTGTAGTTTTCTTATAAATGTACACTGAAAAGTCCTATTGCCTGACCACTCTGTACTAATTGATTTATTTCTACCTGCTTTCCTGTGACGATAACTGGCTGTACTGAAATCATAAAAATGATTGTTGTCTACTATTTCGGGGTTAGTCAGTATTGCTAGAACTTCAAAGGAGTTGGTAGGTTAAATGAAGCTTCATGCCTTTCAACTTATTATATTAAATGGCTTTTTGATGTTTATGTGAATGGTCAAATAACTGACTATATTTATACTAAAAGTAATTATAAATGAATTAAAACAATAAGTTGTGTTTATTTATAAAATATTCAGACTGGGTTCAGAGTATCTTAAAAGTCAGGTTGTCTCAGCTAGTCTTTGTTTACTACAACAAAGTCCATATCTACACGGTTCTCTAGTTCTATCTCTAAATTGGGGAAATAAGTTATTTGCCAAATTTAGGATTAAACTTATTGGTAAATCAATAGCTTAAACAGAATGAGAAAAATGACTAAAGAGGGTGAAGTTAGATTAATGCCTGCAAGATTTTATACGATGAATTCGATATATTTTTGATCATTTCCAATGAGTGAGTTTTTATTTAGTTTACATGTTGCCTGGCTCAGCAGTAACCGGGTTTTTTAAATAAATATTTTACGGATAGAAAAAATATGCAGTGATAAATTTTTGTACCATCCATCAGGAAGTAATCATGTCTCGACATATTTTTCCGTATGGGTTTAACTTTAGGGGCTGATTTGTTTTAGATAGTCTCAGAGTGTATGTAGATTATTTAAATATTGAACAAGGTTAAAGAAATACTAAGCTTAAAATAATGGCATTTAATTATGAAGTTGAGTTTTTGGTTTTATTTGAATTGTTAATCCTTAAATTCCATATAGTTAAATGTAGTTTGGAGCTTTAACCAGAGATGCGGTCTGGCTGAATACTTTCAGCTGACTTTTAATAGCATGAATTCTTTGGGTTGTTTGGCGGAAAGTATAATTAATTCAAAGGATTATGAAGAGCCATGATTTCTCTTGTTTGCAAGAAGAGTGACTTTTTAATAAAAACAGTCGTATTTTTAACCCTTATATATGCTAAGCAATCCTTTGCTGTGACACCTGAAGATCTTCAGTGGTACCAAAATAAGTTAACTAATACTCAGAGAAATATTGATGAGCAAACAAAAGAAGATATAGAGAGAGGGATTGGCAATAAAAGTAGTTATGATAACTTAACGGATCAGGATGAGTTAAAAAACAAAAATCAGGAAAAAAACAAAAAAAAATCAGGTCCGAATGATAATTGTATTAATATCAGCAAGATAGAGTTTGAGGGTGGAGAGAAAGTTGCTTCTGAAATTAGAGAGCAAATTAAAAGTGAATACCTTGATAAATGCCTGACTGCAATTGATATTGAATCAATTATGTCGGACGTTGTTAATTGGTTTATAAATGAAGGTTTTACTACAACAAGGGTTTATTTAGAAGCCCAGAACTTGACGTCAGGAGTACTTAAATTAAGAATTCAAGAAGGTATTGTCTCAGATATTATTTTGGAAGATGGTGGTAAAGACAGTATTTTTCTACCAACACTATTCCCTTTTATGAAAGGGAAAATATTAGAACTTGCGAAAATAGAACAAGGTATTTTTCAAGCTAATAAACAGAGATCAAATAATGCAAAAATGGAGGTGGCTCCTGGCAAAAATGCAGGTGATAGTATTATTGTGGTCAAAAATACGCGTGGATTTCCCTTACATTTAAATGTGTCCGTTGATAATCATGGTTCTCTGTCTACAGGCCAAGTACAAGCTGCTGCAACACTGACAGCCGATAACCTGATTGGATTAAATGATATCCTGACATTCACTCGCCGGCAATCTATTTCAGAGTTACCAGTCAATTCTCCTGGAAAGTCTGTGAGTGACTCTATAGCGCTGGTAATTCCCGTTGGCTATTTTACTCACACGTTAAGCTATTCAAAATCAACATACGAAAGTAATTTAAATACACCTTCTGGAGCTCAACTCGTGAGTTCTGGCTCTACAGACAGTGTAAATGCAACAATTGATAGAGTGATGTTCAGGAATGCAGATACAATAACTAATTCATATTTAAAATTAAATTTTAATCGAGGTAAAAACTATTTAAACGGTACTTACCTTGATGTTAGCAGTAAAGACACAACAACTATTACTCTGGGAAGTGCTATCAACACCAGGCTTTTTGATAATCCATTTTCAATTTCACTGGATTATTCTAGGGGGGTTTCACTATTTGGGGCAGAAAAAAATGAAATTGGCACCCATCCAAGTTTTCCAATCAATTTATTTAGCAAATTTTCAAGCAATATATCCTATACTCAACCATTAACATTTTTTTCAGATAATGTATCACTAACCAGTAGCCTGAGTGGTCAATATGCATTAAATAACTTGCCATCCTCTCAAAGGATGTCGATTGGCTCTAAATTCAGTGTTCGTGGCTATATTGATAATTCACTATCGGGTGATAATGGTGGATATATTAGAAATGAAATGTTGTGGAGTAATCCAGTTTCGTTCAAATCGGGAGAAATAACAACCAGGCTTAATGCCGGGTATGATATTGGATGGGTAAAGAACAGACACGACCTAAATAATGGTTTTGATGGAACGTTATCTGGTGGTTCACTAGGATTGACAATACTATGGAAAAAAATAGCGGCTACATTAGCCTATGATTTTCCGATAGAAAGGCCAGGATTTTTGCCTGAGGAAAGTGGTCAGTTCTGGTGGAGATTGAATATGGATATATAATAATTTTATAAAATAATTTTTCGAATCACTATTAAAAAATAGTCATATTAATATTTAAAATAAAATTTATAAAGAAAAGGGCATAATACGGATCTTTCATCACAGGCGAAGTGGTGAGGTCTGTGCACTGATATTTAAGGGAGTAAATATCATGATGCCCTCTGCTGTAAAAAAAGCAACCGCCAACATATTACTTTATACTTTTCTTCTTTCACAGCAAGCAGGACTTGTCTATGGTGGTAATGTAGTTTCTGCACAATCTACGACAAATGTTTACCAAAGTACGAATGGCACAACCATTGTCGAGATTTCAACAGCTAACTCCCAAGGATTATCACATAATAAATTCCATCATTATAATGTCGACAGCCAAGGAGTCGTATTAAACAATACAACGGCATCTGGGCTAACACATTCTTCAGATTTGGCAGGGTCTATTCCGGCAAATCAATACTCTGTTAAACAAGCTGATATTATTTTAAACGAAGTTGTTACCACTAACCCCAGTGAACTGTCTGGTTATACCGAGGTTGTGGGAAAAAATGCAGATGTTGTCGTAGCAAACCCAAATGGTATTACCTGTAATGGATGTGGGTTTATCAATACCAATCAAGTAAGTCTTACCACTGGGAATCCAATGATTGATGGCACAGGAGCCTTGAATGGCTTTGATGTGCAAAATGGAACAATCAGTATAGGAAGAGACGGTGCGGATTTAACCAACCAGCAAAAGTTCAATATTGTGGCCAGAAAAATCGTTGTAGATGGTCATATTGTTATGGATAAGCCAGATGAAGGTAGTGGTACTGAGCCAAATGGAACACTTCAGCTAGTATCAGGAACTAACCAGTGGGATTACGAAACAGGTAATGTGGTTGAGACCAGTGGGGACTCAAATACTCCTGACTATGGAATAGATTCTACGGTATTTGGAGGTATGTACGCGGGAAGAATTACCTTCAGAGCGACGGAAAATGGTGTTGGCGTTAAGATGCTGGGTAATGCTGCATCAAGTTCGGATGATTTTGTAATTACGGCTGATGGTAGAATTGAGATAAAGTCAAAAATAAAAAGTGCTAAAGACATAAATATTATTGCTGAGGCGAACGTTGATGAGGTAATTATTTCTGAGGATACTTCAGGGCTTTCGGCAGATAATAATATTGTAATCAATGCTGTGAATAGTGACCTGACATTAAGTAACTCCACTATTTATGCAGAGTCAAGCATTGATATTGATTCTAATAACTTGACTGATGCAAACAGTAGCGAGAGGCAGCGGGTTGCTAATACCGGGTCCATAAATATTGATACGTCTGGTAATTTAACAACATCTAATTCAATTTGGAAGTCGTCAGCAGGATCATTGGACATTAGCAGTAATGGTGACGTTTCTACCGATACGGTCAAAGTTGTTTCTGACTCCGCTTCGATTATTTCAGATACTGGTGATATAAATCTTGCCAACTCAAGTGTGGAAACTGAGCAAAACATTACCTTAAGAAGTACAGCAGGAGATATAAATTTACTGGTTGGTTCTGGAGCTAATCCAAATGATGTATTTGTAAAAAGCATCAATGGCAATATAGACATAGATGCCAGTAATAATCTGGTTAATACTGGATTAATAAACAGCGCAAATGGTTTGCTTGATATAAATTCTGATGTATTCAATAACAGTAATAATGTTCAGTCAAATGGGACAATGACAATTGATTCCAGTACTATCAATAATAGTGCTGTAATATCAACGCTATCGGACTTGAATGTCAGTGGTGATAATGCAGCTTTAGATGGAGAGGTCAGGGCTTCAGGGAGTATAAATATTAACTTAACCGATGCACTAAGCCTGAACATATTGAAGTCAAGTCAAAACATTACTGCAAACTCAAATAGTCTTACGGTAAATCCAGGTGGTGAACTGTCATCATTGGGAATGATGACATTGTCACATGCAAATATTCAGAATTCCGGTCTGATAAATTCAGTAGGCAACTCTACAATCACTGCTACAAGCATGTTAAATAACTCTGGCAATATACAGTCAGACGGCCTGGTGAACATCAATGATGGAGCTGGTAATGTTGGTGTTGTTAATCTTTTAAGTAATTCGAATCTGGCAGCAAATGCTGTGAATATTGATGTGTCGACGTTAGATTTAAAAAGTAACGCTAAAATTGATTCTGATAGTAATATTGATTTGAATGTGTCCAGTCTGGTTATAGATGACGCAGTAATAACTGGTAATGTTGTTGATATCGATGCAACCTCGTTAGACTTCAGAAATAGTGCATCCATTAGTTCAGCTACAGATATGAACCTGGATGTTCCAAATTTGACACTTCCTGTCAGTACATCAAGGATTATTGGTGCTACTTCAGGGGTTGGTAATGTTGTCTTCAATATCCAAAATAATCTTCAGAATAATGGGCTGATTCACTCGGGAAATAACTTGACTGTTAATTCCAGTAATATCGTTAATAGTAATACCGCCGCTATTTCATCACTGAATAATTTAACTCTGGCTGGTACCACCTTATATAATCAAGGGCTTGTTTTTTCATCGTCGAGTTTAGGGTTGAATTTTAGTAATTCAATTACCAACGATTCAAACGGTACATCTTCATTATCTGGTGAGATCTATTCAGATGGTAATATCTCTATTACCACCAATCAATTGACAAATCGAAGCGAGATCTCTTCACAGGGCGATATTTCAATCAATGCTTCTAATATTCAAAATATAAACCCATTTTCACCGACTAAAAATGTGAATGAATATACTGTTAGCTCCTCAGAATCAGTGATCAGTCAAAATTGTTCTTATGATTTCTTTGATGCTGTGGAGCACTGTCATCGAACACATCAACGCATAGACAGAGTGCAAGTGGATGAAAGTTACCCATCAGATCCTTTATTTTATCCAATAATTACTGCCCGTAACTTAAGTGTCACCAATTTTAACAATGTTAATAATACCTTTGCCATTATCTCTGCTTTAAATAACCTGACAATTTCTTCAAGCAATGCCGGTGCAGTTTTTACAAACCAATCGGGTGACTTGGAAAATAGAACTTATGATGATCGATATACAAAAACGGTTACTTGGAGCCAAACGGCTGGAGGTGTATTTATAACATCTGGTCCGCATGATCCTGGTTATTCATTTCAAAATAGATCCCTTATTGCTACTCAACCAATTCCGTATCCATCAGGGGTATTTGCAGGAACAATGTACGCCTCTGGGTTTTCTTTAGTTAATAAAGGATCCCCATCTCAGCCTCAAACGACTACCACAAATGCTCAAACAGCCGATAGTGGTGTCGTTAAATTGCAGGCAGGTAGTAATGATATTACTCAGCTCAGCATACCTAGCCTTTCTGCTCTTTTACCTTCAAATCCAAATGGATACTTTGTTTTTTCGTCTAATCCAACCTCCGAGTACCTTGTAGAGACAAACCCACTATACAATACGGTGACTAATGGTATTTCGACAAAATACTTTGAAGATAGATATGGGTACAGCCCAGAAGAAAGGCTGAGAAGGTTGGGGGATGCTAATTATGAATCGTATTTAGTTGAGAAGCAGCTGACCACTTTAACCGGTTCCAATATCCTGTATTCTGGATTCAACAGGCAGGATCAATTTAGGCAACTTATGGAGCAGGGGGCACAGCAGGCCGACGCACTTGGGTTTGAATATGGTAAAGAGCCCTCTCCTGTCCAACTGGCTAATTTGACTGAAGACATCGTATGGGTAGTTTCAACAGTGGTAAATGGGGAGACGGTTCTGGCTCCCAAGGTATTTCTTTCCAGTGAGACTCGGGCGCTGGTCAATTCAGGAGCAGTGATATCAGCAAACACGTTAGTTGCAGATTTGGACAGTGTTGAAAATACCGGTGGTACTATCAAAGCAACCGACGATCTAACCATACAGGCAAAAAATGACATTGTTAACACCAGCGGAACTATATCGGGTAAAAATGTAAATCTCAAAAGTACTGAAGGTAGTATTACTACGAAAAGATACCTTGAGGAAGGGGTGCTAAATGCAGTCGCTGGCAAAGAATCCTCCATATCCGGTGAGAATGTAACATTAGAGGCTAATAAAGATATTAATATTCTGAGTTCTTCAATCTCAGCAACCAATGATGCCAGCCTCACTTCTGGGGGGGATATTAATGTCGGTACACAGGAATTAGTAACGGTAACTGGTTTTGACAATGACAAAAGGACAGAAACGAAAAACCTGAAGTCATCAATCGATGTTGGTAATGATCTATCAATGAAGTCCGGTAATGATATTGTATTAGCTGGAACGGATGTAAATGTTGGTAATAATGCGGATATTAATGCAGAAAATGATTTTAAAATTCTCGATGTCGTTGATAAGGTGGAAACTGTCTTTATAGAAGAAAGATCTGGTTTTGGCGTAGGTGGTGGCTTATGGGGGAAAGAAAAAACCACCACCACGACTAAGGAAGGCAACAGTGTCGCCTCTTCAATGAACATTGGTGGCAACCTTAATGTAAGTGCCGGCAATGAAATCACGGTTCGTGGTTCAGATATTAAAGCTGGTGGGAATATTGATTTGGATGCCTCTAAAGGTGTCGCGATCCTTGATGGAATTAACTACAAAGAGGTTAACAAATCCACTGAGACGATGACTATCGGTAAGCTGTCATCCAGCGGGCTCTCTCTTTCCGAAACCGAAAAGCGCAATGAAGACAGTGCTTCCACACGAAGTCAAGCTAGCAATATTACTGCAGGGAAAAATCTGAATATAGCATCGGATGGTGATATCACCATGGTTGGCTCTAATGTCAGTGCAGGCGAGGATTTAAGTCTCAAAGGAGATGATGTAAATATCCTGGCAGGCCGAAATACCGACTATTCAAAAACAACTGTCGAAACAACACGAATTGGTGTGAACTTCTCAAAAGGAAGCTCAACTGCTGACGATGGAAGTGCAAGCACTGGCTTTAATGTTGATTTCATGAATGTAGATCTTAATACTACAGAAAAAACGAACATTGCTCACTCAGGAAGCCAGCTAAAAGGCGATAATGTCAATATTACGGCAAACAGTGATATCGCATTACAAGCGGCAGACATTCAAGCGACGAATGATGTTAGCCTTGATGCTGGTGGTGATATTTACTCACTGGCTGCTGAAGATATATCCACTGAAAAGACCACTTCAGCAAGCAGTTCGCTGGGTATAAATTTATCCATATATGGTAGTCCTGCTGCTGGTGGCGGTGGTAGCCTCAGCGCGAGCGCAAAAACGTCAACAGAAAATTCTACCAAGAGCAAAAGTACTGGTGTGGCAACCCTGATAACTGCCGGCGGAGATATTACACGCAAGGCAGAAGGGTCTATTGTGGACCAGGGAACCCAGTTCAGTGCAGGTGGGGATATTAATACAACAGCTACATCATATACTGAGCTGGAATTATATGACTCTGAAACATCCACATCTTTTACAACGGACTCAGAAACTAAGATTGGCGCTACCTTTTCAAAGTCAGCAGGAGGTGGATCGGCTGGATTAGGTGTAGATGTTAATGTTGATGTGGCGAATTTGAGTAAGTTATCAAAAACCGCCAAAACAGCATCTTACAACTCTGGTGGAAATATTAATTTCAATATTAAAGAGGATGCCAGTTTCCTGGGTACCGACATGGACAGTGCCGGTGATATCAACATTAATGCAGGAACACTGACCTATTCAGAGGCCAGAGATATTCATCAAGAGTCTTCTCAATCGTCAAACTTAAACTCATCGACCTCTATTGGTGTTGGTGTTGGTTCAAGTGTTAGTGAAAGTGGCATTTCAAGTAATACTTCGTTCTCAACTTCTAATGAAGCCTTATCGAAGTCAACAGCAAAAACCGGTTCTATGGGGGCCGGTGGTAATATTAATATCAATACCAAAGGTGATGCTTCCTTTGTTGGTACTGAGCTAAGTGCTGTTGAGGGTGTTAATATAGATTCTGGTGGTGATGTCTCCTTTGAGTCCGCTAAAGATACGAGCAGTTACACATCATCTAAAACAAATACTTCGGTTGGGCTCGAACTCTCTGTTAATAAGCTTGCTGCTGGGGGGGCAAACCAAACCGGCAATGTTGAAGAATCTTCATTGAAAAATAATGTTTCATCCATTAACTCTTCATCCATCAATATTACGTCTAGGGGTGATTCCAAGTTTGTAGGAACTGAACTGAATGCCGTAAATGACGTTACTATTGACTCTACCGGTGATGTAACATTTGAATCTGCTAAAGATGACTACAGTTATACATCAACAGAAACAGGTACTTCTGTAGGAATTGAGCTTTCTGCAGATAAATTTGCAGCAGGTTTTTCAAACCAGATTGATAAACTTGATGAGTCTTCATTACAAAATACAGTTTCAGCTATAAATTCCTCATCGATCAATATAACGTCCAAAGGTGATGCAACATTTGTAGGCACCGAACTGAATGCTAAAAATGAGGTGAACATTGACTCTGCTGGTGATGTGACCTTTGAAGCAGCTAAAGATGAACACAATCGCTCTTCTTCATCAACAGGGACTAAAATCGGCTTTGAAATTTCCAAAGACAAATTTGCTGTCGATCTATCACCAAATAAGGAGGATGGAGTTGGTAAATATACGTTAACCAATAAAGGCGCAGATATTTTATCTTCAACCGGAAATATAACTATAAAGTCTGGTGAAGATATGACTCTTGAGGCTGCGACACTAACGGCAGGCAGTACTGAAAATGGTGCAGGTGTCATATCTCTGGATGCAAAAAATGATATTAATATACTCGACGCAGTTGATATAACGAAGACTACCAAAAAAGACGGGAATTCTGGATTCGGTGTCGGTGGTGGGATATGGGGATCAAAAACGACAGAAAAGCTCACTGAAGAGGGTAAGAGTGTTGGTTCGAAAATTACGGCTGGTAACAATATTAAAATAAACTCTGGTAATGAAGTTACTGTTCGAGGTTCTGATATCACCGCAAGAGGTAATATTGATTTAGATGCCACTAATGGTCTTACCATTCTCGACGGGATAAATTACAAAACAGAGAAAACAAAAACTGAAACGGTTGCGTTTGGTAAAATATTAGGCCCACAATCCAAAACTGATGCCAGTGCAAATGCCGATGCCAGTGGTGAATCTAACCTTAATAACACTGGTCATGAAGGCAGTGCTTCTGCAGGAGCCAATGCATCGGCTTCTGCATCTGTAGGAATTGCTGCAATGCAGGTGCAGACTGAAAATGAATTTAAATTCTCTGGTCGAAGTAAAGCCAGTAATATCAGGGCTGGTAACAACCTGAACTTAACATCAGGTGGTGACGTCACTATGGTCGGTGCTAATGTTGGTGCCGGAAATGATATCAATATCACGGGTGATGAGGTAAATATCCTCGCTGGTAGAAATGTTGATTACGCTAAAAAGTCTGTTAAGACAGCTACAGTCGGTTTAATGTTTGAAACTAACAACACTGCTGGAGCGAATGCACAAGCCAGAGGAAACCAGGATGTAAGTTCAGTTTCAGGCAGTGCTTCTGCAAATGCAGAAGCAAAGTCAGATCTTACTGTTGATTTGATGACCATAACTCTTCAATCCAAAGAAAAAAACAGGGTCACTCATACAGGTAGTCAACTCCGAGCCTCTAATATCAATATTAAATCAAAAAATGATATTGCTTTACAGGCAGCAAATATTGCGGCATCAAATGATGTCAATCTGGATGCTGGCGGTGATCTTTATACATTAGCGGCTGAAGATACTTATACCGAAACAAGCGATTCAACGAAAACCTCTGTGGGTTTATACGCTTCTGTCGATGGTAATGCATCGGCTTCAGCAGAAGCCGGTGCTAGTGCCATTGGTGGTGGGGCCTCTGTGGATGCTCAGACCGGGACCAGTGCCAGCGTTGGTGTCAGGCAAAAAACAACCGTTGAGAAATCTACTTACAATAGAAGCACAGGTGTTGGAAGTACGATCACCGCAGGTGGCAATATTAATCGTAAGGCTGAAGGAGCGATTGTTGATCAAGGAACGCAATTGAGTGCAGCTGGTGATATTAACACTACGGGTCAGTCTTATACTGAGTTGGCACTTTATGACTCAGAATCAACCACTCACAACAAAGTAACTAATGAGAATAGAGTTGGAGTCTCTTTTGAAGCGTATGCCTCCGCCGATGCTGCTGCGGGTACGACTGGTGCGATGGGGGGGGCTGCGGCAGGCGCCTCTGTTGGTGGTAAGGTTCAGGTTAAGGTTGATGTTGAAAAGTCCAATAAGTTATCTAAAACCGCCAAAACGGCTTCTTATCAATCTGGTGGTAACATCAATTTCACTATTAAGGAAGATGCGAACTTTCTTGGAACGGACATGAGCAGTGGCGGAGATATTAATATTGATGCAGGCACACTGACCTACGCAGAAGCCAGGGATATTAATATAGAGTCTTCAGAATCTTATAGTGTTGACACGACAACAACCGCAGGTGTTGGTGTTGGTGCTACTCTTGTTGATGTTGAAGTTTCCAATGATACTTCGGTGGCGACATCTAAATCTGATTTATTCGAATCAACAGCAAAAACCGGTTCTATGGGGGCTGGTGGCAATATCAATATCAAGACTAAAGGTGATGCTACCTTTGTTGGTACTGATTTAGATGCAGGAAATGATATCAGTATTGATTCTGGTGGCGATGTATCGTTCAAATCGGCTAAAGATATTCGTACCTTTTCTTCTTTGGATACCAATTCATCGTTGAATGTTCAGGCTTCTGCTGATTATGCATCAACCAGCGTTTCTAATCAGATGGATATGACGGATGAGTATTCACTGACAAATAATGTTGCCAATATTAGCTCTGGAGGAGGAAATATCAGTATCAAATCCGCCAATGATATTAATCTGGAAGGGACGAATATAAGCGCAGACAGCAATGATGCCGATGCAGGCTTCATAACCCTGGATGCGAAGAATAGTATCAATATGCTCGAAGCCAAAGATGTTGAAAAAAGTAGATCTCTTTCAACTTCAGTTGATGTTGAGGTTGCTGGTGGAACCACTTCCGGGTTTAGATTTGGTTTTAGTATGGAGTATGACGACTCAGAACAGCAGACAGGTAAAGCTTCAAATATTTCCGGGAAAAGTATTGTGCTCAATGCTGATACGATAAGAAACCAGGAAGCAGAGCTGCAAGCCGATAATGTCGAAAAAAATGCAAATAATATTGTTGATTTAAAGAAAACAGACATTAAGAAGGCGGTCAGCTTCGGACTGACAACGGGGCCGGTATCTTCTGAAGGCAATCTGATGAATAAAAAGAAAAAGAAAGATAGTGGTTCATCAAGTCAACGTAAAACCCGAGATACGACTACCGCTTCCAATAAAGCGGACCCATATGCAGTTAAATACATTCCCGGGGAAAAAGCCAAGATAGATGTTAAAAAAGAAGTGGTTCCTGGTAAAGATGCTCAATATGAAACAAGACCGGCAGAGGGACCTGAGTATATTGAGAAAACGGTGACTACCCCTGCAAAAGGCTCTGAATATATTGAGAAAGAAGTTAAAGTCGCTGCAAAAGGTCCTGAATATATAGAAAAAACGGTCACTACGCCTGCTAAGGGTTCTGAATATATTGAGAAAGAAGTGACGGTTGCTGCAAAAGGCTCTGAATATATTGAGAAAACGGTGACTACTCCTGCAAAAGGCACTGAATATGTTGAAAAAACGGTGACTACTCCTGCGAAAGGCACTGAATATATCGAAAAAGACGTAAATGTACCGGCTAAAGGTAAAGAGTACATTGAGCGAGAAGTCGTAGTGGAGGCTGTTGGAAAAGAATATATTGACAAGCAAGTTGAAAAAGAGATTACGGTCAAGGATTTCGACTTTGGTGTTCCTAAAATTGAAGAAAAGATATCCAAACCTGCTTTTGGTGGAGCCAGTTATGTTACATCTAACGCATCTGGACAAAAAGCAGGTGTCAGGAAAGATACCGGTGATGTTGCTTTACGTGGTAAACAACAGCAGGCAATGAATGAAGTTGTCAAAAGCCTTGATTCGAGAAAATTAACAAAGGAACAAAATGCTGAACTGTCCAGGCTTTCTGATTCATTGTCTAAGTCACAGACAGCCGAGTTTAAGAAAGAAAAAGCAGAGTACCTTAAAGATATGCCTGAGGAGCAAAGAGCGCTTTACGCCAGCGATACTTTCTATATAGCTGCCAGGAAATTTGAAACGGTAGGAGGATATGATGCACTTAAGAAGCTTCCCGACTACAGAAAAGGTGATGCTAAGGCCTTAGAGAAACAGTTAAAAGACAATCAGATTGGATCATTCAGCCAAACAAAAATATCATCAGTTGATTCTACACAAGGAACTACCGTTTCTTCATCAACCAATGTTCCTGGTGGGCTGAAAACAAGAACAAAAGATGGGCAATCAAAAACGGGTGCTAAGAAGCAGGATATTGCGGCCATACTTAAGTCCAATGAAAAGACTTCAACAAGTGAACCTGGTGGTATGTTGGCTGATGCAAGTAAGCCCACGGTTGATAAGAAGACTGGAGAACAACTAACGAAAGCGATTGATGCATTACGAGCAGATGGGCTAATCAAAGAAAAGATGAGTGAAGCTGATGTCGCTGCGATCAAGAAGAAGTTGGATTCTGATAAGAGCCTGATGTCATTTGATGACTTTAAAAAGATAACGATGACAGAGAAATCTCGTACTGAGAAAGTAGTCGTTGTAGAAAAAGCAAAAAATCCTGATTATCAGGCTGCTTACACTAAAAAGGTCAAGGAGAAAAACCCTGACTATGAGCCTGCTTATACCAAAAAAGTTAAAGAGAAAAATCCTGACTATGAACCGGAGAAAACAGTAACGGTTAAGGAGAAAAATCCTGACTATGA
>NZ_JOJP01000001.1:72500-176655 GCF_000710775.1 Endozoicomonas elysicola | reverse complement strand
CCTGACTATGAGCCTGCTTATACCAAAAAAGTTAAAGAGAAAAATCCTGACTATGAACCGGAGAAAACAGTAACGGTTAAGGAGAAAAATCCTGACTATGAACCTGCATACACCAAAAAAGTTAAGGAGAAAAATCCTGACTATGAACCGGAGAAAACAGTGACGGTTAAGGAGAAAAACCCTGACTATAAACCTGAAGAAAGAGTGAAGGTTGCAGATGCCGTTCCTGAGAAGACAAAGAGAACTCTGGAAATTACCCCTGGAACACCGGGTAAGTATGTAGCAGACAAAGGTAAAAAGAAGCGTACTAACGATGATGGCGTTGGAAAAACAACTACACAAGAAAGAAAGAAGAAAAAATATCCCTTCTTATTTAGAGAGTTTGTTGACCTTCAAGATAGTGATGTTGAACACGTCGATACATCGTTCTTAGTGATGGATGGAGACGCGCCAAACGGTCCAGGCGGAACTGGTGGTCCAGGGGGGTCTGATGGTTCAGGTGGAGCTGGTGGTCCAGGAGGGTCTGGTGGTTCAGGCGGAACTGGTGGTCCTGAAGGATCTGGTGGTTCATGGGGGCCAGACGGTACCTGGTGGCCAGGTGATTCATGGTGGCCAGACAAGGATGGTAATTGGTGGCCAGGTAGTACGGGTGGAACAGGTGGAACAGGTGGAACCTGGGGGCCTGGGGGTACATGGATTCCAGGTGGTACAGGAGGTTCAGGCGGTCCAGGCGGATCTGGTGGTTCAGGTGGAGCATGGGGCTCAGGAAGTCCAGGCGGATCTGGTGGTTCAGGTGGAGCATGGGGCTCAGGAAGTCCAGGCGGATCTGGTGGTTCAGGTGGAGCATGGGGCTCAGGAGGTCCAGGCGGGTCTGGTGGTTCAGGTGGAACTGGCGGCTCAGGTGGTACAGGCGGTGCAGATGCCGAAGATGGTTCTACGGATGGGACTGGTGCGGTTGCTGCCAATGGAGCGGGTGCTTCCGGTACTATGCTGAACGGCAATTACCGTTATTTGAGGCAACAGGAGCAGAATGCACGATTCTCCAGTAGCGGTTTAGGCGCTATTGCGGCGAGTGCAGGCAATGATGCTGTAGAGAGAGACAAGGTGGTGGTTGTTTCATTTACAAACCAGGGTAGTCAATCTGCAAATGATGTTCAGTATGATTACGAGTTACCAGAAGGTGTTGATATTATGTCCAGTAATTGTTCAACAGCCCTTAATGGCAATTCATCCTGCTCTTTTGTCATCAAATACGATGCAAACAGTGTACAAGAAGATATTAAGTTAAAAGCCATTTATGATAATGGCCGTAATATTGATCTTGTTGTACCTACCGGTACCAGTGAATCTGAATAAGGTGAGATTGGGTTTCTGTTATGAAGCCAGTCACGCTATTGAGAGTGGATGAAGCATCCAGTAATAGTGGCAATAGCCTGACTGGGAATGGTGAGGCCCGACAAATCAAAATGACAGGGCTCTGGACAAGTTTGGCATTCAGTCCTGCGACCTTTAATTAGCAAGGCCTGCGGCTGCAACAAAAGCCATTTCTACAAGGTATTCTGGGTCTGTCAGCTCTGCTTTAACGCAGGCTCTGCTGGGGGCACAGCCTTCAGGGAACCATGCATCCCAGACCTCATTCAATACAGGTAAATTAGCAAAGTCAGTGATATAGATTGTTACGGACAATATACGTGACCGGTCACTGTTGATCTTCTCAAGAGCCTGATCTGCTTGACTAAAGATCTGATTTACCTGTCCTTTAATATCCTCGGTAGTATCTGAATCGGCAACTTCAACAAAGTGAGCGATGCCATTGAATACGGTAATATCTGACCAGCGCTTGCAAGGGTTAATACGATGAATTTGCACTACTTATCCTTTTTCAGAAAATGAACTCGGTTTCGTACTGATTTGAAAATATGCGTGTAAAGTCGTCCGGGTTTGCATTGACTAAAGGATTATAGAGTGGATGCCAGTTTTTTTTAAGAATGGGGGACCGAGCTGGTTTAAGATTCTGCTTTGGCTGGCTGTTTCCGCAAGCAGAATGAGTACACAGTATTAGTCATATACACCCCACATAATACCTGTACCCAGTTGTTCAAGCTCTTTAACTCGCCTGATGGTCATGACAGCCTGGCAATGGGATGTCCACTTTTCATAAGAAACCCCGACATAGTAGGTTTTTACCAGGTTACACTGAGCCTCTTTCATCCTTTCCCAGGCAAGCTGCATATCCTGCAGATACTTCTTCTGTTCTTTATCTGCATGTTTAATCAGGTCGTTATAGACATTATCCAGTGCATTGGTGGCTTTTTTTAAGGTAATCATATTGCAGTTAACGATATTGGATTCTGCGTGTGCCTGTATCTCTGCACAGTCAGCCTGATAGCCTTCAAAGTAACCACCGGCTGGATCATCTGCAAAAACAGCGGGTGAGAGTAAAAGTAATAAATATGTTTGAACGAATACTTTTCTAAGCTGATGTCTGATCATAGCCTGAAGGTACCTTTAATCTGGCTCGCACCAAATAAATATAGCGACTCTTCAGGAGGGTTGAAGACAGTTTTATCAAACTGTTTTTCAAAGTCTGGGAAGTATTTGCTGTCACCTCGTTCAGTTCATTCTGTCTAAACTAATATTGCCTGTTTGTGGAGGATGTAGTTTAGATGTCAGCCTTACTGGATAAAGTACAAAAAACATTGGTTCTTACCGGAGCCAGTAGAGGTATTGGTCATGCGACAGTTAAAACCTTTTCAGCAGCAGGCTGGCGTGTAATCACCTGTTCACGGCATGATTTTCCTGAAGAGTGTCCCTGGGCATCGGGACCTGAAAATCATATCAAGTTAGATCTTGCCTCAGAACAAGGTGTTGAAGAGGGGGTAGCAAAGATGAAGCAACGACTTGGTAATGGTCCTCTCAATGCTCTGGTTAATAATGCAGCACTTTCACCCAAAAGTGCAAAAGGCAAACGGCTGGGGTTTGTGGAAACGGGTATTTCTCTCTGGCATCAGGTCTTTCAGGTTAATTTCTTTGCCCCCCTGCTTCTTGCAAAAGGATTGCTTGATAATCTGGCTAATGCCCAGGGCGCTGTTATCAATGTGACATCCATTGCTGGAACCAGAGTTCATGAGTTTGCAGGGCCTGCTTATGCGACGTCAAAAGCAGCACTGGCTGCACTGACACGGGAAATGGCCGCAGACCTTGGACCAATTGGGATTCGGGTAAATGCTATTGCTCCTGGTGAAATCGATACTGCGATTCTTTCACCAGGAACAGAAAAGCTGGTGGAAAAGATCCCACTTCAAAGGCTGGGCACGCCGGAAGAGGTGGCTGCTTTGATCTATTTTCTCTGCTCTGAAAAGGCTGCTTATCTGACAGGCGCAGAGATCCATATCAATGGTGGTGAGCACGTTTGATTTTATCAACGTCGTCAACAGCTATCATTTGTTCTGTCGATAGCGGCTTAGCTCTTCAAGCAGCCATGCTTGAGATGGTACCTCTTTACGGTCCGGGCATTTAATCCAATAGGGCTTACCTGACAGTGTGCTTTTGCTAGCGCTCATTTCGATAAACTGCTCTGCAGTTTTAATCTTCTTCCTGAAGTATTTATATTTATTTTGCATATGTTCCACAGCTTCAGAAGAGGGGTGGGAACTGCCATTCCGGATAAAGTCACAGTTTGAGCGGGCAACATAAGCGATAAGGTGATCTATTTCACTGGATGGTGTTTCTGCATAAGCATTATTCAGTACTGAAATATTGATAAGCAGTAAAAATGTAAGGCTGAATATTTTCATTGATGGGTTACAACTAAAGCATATGGTAGGCCATGGCTAAACACAGATATTGCCAGTTCAGGCTGAAAATGAGTTGATCTGGCTTATTGCGGTGACTGAGGTTTTTCCAGCTGTTTCCAGACAGGGTTACCCCAAAGTGGCACAGTGGTCATGGAATGTTTTGCACTGCCGGCGGTTTCCTTGGTTGAGTAGCTGAGATAAATCAGGGTTTTATTTTTCTCATCCCAGATGCGTCGTATTTTCAGGTGCTTCCACAGGATACTTTTTGATGTCTTAAAGACCACCTCACCGCTCTTGGACATATTGATGTTATCAATCATTTCCAGTGTGATGGGACCCGTCTGTCGACAGGAAATACCCATATCTGATGGGTCGGATAAATCAAGATTACCTTTTACGTGGGAGATATGGCACGTCACTCCAGAGACAACAGGGTCAGTAAACGTTTCTATCTTGATGTCTTTAGTAGTGAACAGACCGAGGCTGACATCACCGACCTCATTGTCTGAGCAGCCAGTTAAAAGGATAGATGTGATTAGAAGGGGAGTGGCTAAAGTACGCATGTGTTTTAACCATTGATTAATTGTTCAGCCTGCAGGGCAGGCTGAACAGGGCTGACTAGTAAAGAACGCGGCAGCGAATAGTACCCTCGATCTGCCTGATTTTCTGCATGGCCATTTCACTGTGTTCAGCATCAACGTCAATGACTACGTAACCGACAGACTCATTGGTCTGAAGGTACTGGCCACTGATATTTATACTGTTGTCGGAAAGAATCTGGTTAATCTGGCCAAGAATACCTGGAATATTCTGGTGGATATGAAGAAGGCGATGTTTGCCTGGATGAGCAGGCAGGGCGACTTCCGGAAAGTTTACAGACGATAATGTAGTACCAATATCGCTGTACATAATGAACTTCTCAGCAACCTCCCGGCCGATATTTTCCTGAGCTTCCTGGGTGCTGCCACCAATGTGGGGCGTCAGAATAACATTCTTCATGCCGCGTAATGGGCTAATGAACTCATCATCATTGCCTCTTGGCTCTTCCGGGAATACGTCAATTGCTGCACCCAGTAGTTTTCCATTCTTCAGATACTCGGCCAGTGCTTCAATAACAACAACTGAGCCACGAGAAGCGTTGATCAAGATGCTGTTGTCTTTCATCGCAGCAAACTGTGCTTCATCAAACATCCATTGAGTATCGCGGGTTTCCGGAACGTGCAGGCTGACGATATCGCACATGCCCAGCAGTGTATTAAGATCATTGACCTGAGTTGCATTACCCATGGATAGCTTGGTGACTACATCGTAGAAGTGCACTTCCATACCCAAGGCTTCAGCCATAATGCTCAGTTGACTGCCGATATTTCCGTAGCCAATGATACCCAGTTTCTTTCCTCTGATTTCGTGGGAGTGCGCTGCTGTTTTCTGCCAGCCACCTTCGTGTGCGACTGCATTCTTTTCAGGAATTCCGCGCAGTAACAGTATAGCTTCAGCCAGAACCAGCTCAGCCACAGAGCGGGTATTGGAGTATGGGGCATTGAAAACAGGGATACCACGTCGTGTTGCTGCAGGGAGTTCGACCTGGTTGGTTCCGATGCAGAAGCAGCCAACGGCACAGAGTTTTTTTGCAGCGTCAAAGATTTCTTCGGTTAACTGTGTCCGGGATCGGATGCCAACAAAGCGCGCATCAGCAATTCGCTCTTTAAGTTCTTCTGGAGGCAAAGAGGTGGTGACATAGTCGATATTGGTATAACCCGAAGCTTTCAGAATATCGACAGCAGACGGGTGGACACCTTCTAACAGGAGAAAACGGATCTTGCTCTTATCCAGCGATATTTCGGGCATATCAATCTCTTTTTCTTCGCTCAAGGCTGCTTTACTGTGGGAACACTGCTATTTTCGTTTTTTATATTAGGCGGGTACGGACAAGTAGTGCTCCCCATTCGGGGCTGTTGACTTCCGCCAATAGTTTTCATGCCGCATCACCGGTTGATCTCGGCTGCGTCAGGCGGGACATCATAGCATAGGCTGTGTGTGATGCTACTTCCTGTATAGACTATGAATTGTTTTTTGAGCTGTGTAAGGAGAGGAACCGGTTTCTTCAGCAAAGCAACCGGTTATGTCTTGGGGAGGGGGGCTCACCAGTATGACCATTCAGCATACTATTAACTCTTGTTAAATACCCATGCTGGAGAGCGTTATCATCAGTTGTCTAATCGCCTCAGTTAAGGCAGGGTGATCTTCACTGAAGCGGATGGCCTCCTGTTCCAGCTGCTCATTGTATCCCTGAATGGGGATATCCCCTTCAGCCTGGGCTACTGCGATTTTAATTTCATCCGTTATCTGCTTTAAAGAACCCGCTGTACACTCATCCACGGGTGAGTCTTCAAGAATATCGTGAAGGCTCTGAATATTGAGATGCAGCTCTTCTGACATACTATGCTCCTTCCACTGTGCAGCCAGTCTTTATGATAGTACTACAGTGTATTAAAAGTGAGATGCTTTAACTGTAGCTTGAGCCATGGGACAATAGGCGCCGTCTCGGGGACAATATGTTTAACTGTAAACACTTTCTGCTATCCCGGCAAAGCTCAGGCTCATGGCTAATTGTCAACGTCGCCTAAGGCCCAGTAAAATAAATAATAAATGTCCAGATGATGTTGGCGCTCAGACAGCTTTAGTGCACGCGCCCCATTTCTCATCTCAGGACTTAACAAAGGATGCACTATGAAGTACAGGCACCGCTGGATCAGTGGCGACCGTATTGACCTTCCTGTGGGCAAGGTGGTTTGTGTAGGGCGAAACTATGCTGCGCATATTCAGGAGTTAAATAACCCCCTCCCTGATGATCCGGTTCTATTCATTAAACCAAGCACAGCAATGGTAAACCTTGATCAGCCTGTACAATTACCGCGCAACCGAGGAGAGGTTCATCATGAGACCGAAGTCAGTCTTTTAATCAAGGAACCGCTGACTAACGCCAGTGAACACGAAGCGACTCAGGCTATTATGGCTATTGGCCTTGGGCTGGATTTGACGCTTCGGGAGCTTCAGAGTCAGCAAAAGACTAAAGGCCTGCCCTGGGAGGTAGCTAAAGCCTTTGATAATAGTTGTCCATTATCAGGTTTTGTTGCAGTTGAACATATTAAAAATTCCGAAAAGCTTGAGTTTTCCCTGTCGGTTAATGGGGAGTTAAGACAGAAGGGGACAACAGACCATATGTTGACCTCCATTCCCGGGCTTTTAAGCTATATCAGCAGACATTTTACATTACTCCCAGGGGATATCGTGCTAACGGGCACTCCCGCGGGTGTTGGGCCTCTTCAATCTGGTGATGAGTTAGAGCTTTCTATGAATGGGACATTTTCTACAAGGACACGGTGTATCTAAGGGCAAGCTTGCCATGGCTTACGCAAGTTAGCTTGCAGGTTTTGTTAAAGTCCTGAAGATTATTCCAGATATGAATAAAGATACAGATAACTCTGGAACTGATTCCTGGTGACTATGTCCGGTACTGAACTCAATCTTTATATATTGTTAGCAGAGGATAATCCGGTTAATCAGATGGTGACAGGCAAGCTTCTGGAGAAGCTGGGTTGCCATTATGTTGTGGTTAGCAATGGTCTTGAGTGCCTTGATAGCCTGAAAAATGACCAATACGACCTGATTCTTATGGATTGTCTGATGCCAGAAATGGACGGGTTTGAGACAACCCGGAAAATCAGGGCTTCTGGTGGGCATTGTGCAGATATTCCCATCATTGCATTGACCGCCAAGGCTATGGCTGCCGATGAACAGGCGTGCCTGGATGCGGGAATGAATGACTATATTGATAAGCCGGTAAACCTTGAACGAATGAAGAATTTACTCTCTGAATGGGCAGAGAAGATCAGAGGCTCCTGATCTTCTTTTGGGGAAACATTTCATTTAAAAACCTCTTTCCCACTAAAGGCTTCTTACCCGCTGGGTTCGTCCTCCTCGATCAATGGCAACAAACACCATGGTGGTTTCGGTTAGCTTTTCCCAGCCATAGTGGTTTTCTATCCATGCTTCAACCACAACCTTAATAGATGTTTTTCCGATTTCAGTAACACGGGTAAAAAAACCGATCAGGTCAGCGGTCTGAACGGGTCTCAGGAAACTCATGCTGCCAATACTGACCGTTACGACTCTGGCTCCATTGGAGGCTTTTCGAGCACATACCTCTCCAGCCTGATCCAGATGCATGGCTACCCAGCCTGCGAAGACATCACCGCTGCTATTGACGGAGCGATGATCTGCCAAGACCTTTAGTGTCATATCTCCCTGTGGGGTAGGAACGCTGTCAAGATTTTCATTTCTGGTACTCATTGGGGAGACTCCAAACTCTTTTTATTGTTTTACCCTGGGATATTGAATTTTTGGATATTTTATCTTTTTTACTATCTATTTCATATTGTTAATTAATTTATCAGCTATTCTTAATTAGATAGCTGTTTGTTTTTTGGTCGGTTTGGTTATTGCCTGTAAAGTTTCTTTTGATTGAGTTTTGGTCATTAATTTACTGTTTTCTGATGTGGGTAGATTTAAATAGCATGTAGTAACTTATTGTTTTTTTTGGCTTTATTGGTTTATGGCGTGAGTCTATTACTATCTTTGTCAGGCATGAATGGCCATGAAGTTGCTTGATTAAGCATTAAGTCTAATTGAGAAATACAGAAAAAAATCAATAATCAGGGTGTCTTTGGATAGTGGCTTGGAGGCTGCTATGAAAATACAAGGAAACGATCATAATATTTCATCATTGAATGAAAGTGTGCAAGAATTTAGTGATGGAAGTAAATTAAAGGAGAAGACTTTTTCTGGAATGTCTGTTTCTGAGAATGATCAGGTAGATAAACAGGTTTCATTAGAGTCAGACAAAGATCAGAAAAGGCTGTTTTTCAAGGATCGTCATGATCGCAGGGTTTCTACTGAGTCAAATGACTCTGGTTATCAATCAGAATCTGTAGAATCTGGAAATAATATAAAAAAAGATGATTTAAGTGATCACGGAAGTGTCAAAATAAGCCAAAAAATGATTAAAACAGGTATTTCTGTCAAAGATCGAATTAAGCTATTCGAGAATTGGTCTAAAAATGAAAATAATTCAGCTCGCAATAAATGCACTCAATCCGTAAAGAAGTTCGCAGTTTCGGTATCAGGTTTGATTGATAAGTTTGAAGATGTTGATAGCTCTCCTGAAGTTGATGAGGAAACGTCAGCGTTGGATCCTTTTGAAATCATAGTTACTGGTGCTGTTAGTAAGCTGGTTATTACTTCTGCTCTTGATGTTACTATTGGCAAGGAATATGAAAGGTTAAAAAAGAATGGTTCAGAGGAAGATTTAAGGAAAGTATATAAATGCTTTGAGCAAGCCTTAGAAGAAAGGCTCAGGTATGACCCTGATAACCAAATTCAATTTGGAAGGAAAGTTAATCTGACTGCAACTGTTTTTGATGCTTTATGGATGATGCTGAGTCACAAGAGTATTCGTTTTACCGAAGATCAGGCTTTTGATGTATTTCTTGGTTTTAACGGCGTTGATTTGATTAATGGGTTGGAAGCGATATGTAGTGAAAAACCCGGTTTTGATCGACGATTTACAATTTGATGAAAATTTTTCATGATTATGTTGGAGGGTTTGTTTCACTATCTTACTGGGTTTTTGGTCATGCTCTCTTGTTTTTCCTCTCGTGTGAATAAATTGTTAATTTAGTGTTTTCGGTTTTCTAAGGGGTTATTTTGTTAGTTTTGATTACCGGTTTGTTATTTTATGCTGAAAGTCTAATAGTAACTTATTTAATGAAATAAGATAATGGATTTGTAATTAATAACAGTTTGGAGGCTGTTATGAAAATGCAAGGAAGAAGTTTAATAACTCATTTTAAGGAGTTTGGGGAAAGAGCAAGGGGATTAAAAAAAGAATGTTTGGAAAGAGTATTTTCTTTCAGGAAATGTACCAAGGTTAGTGAAACAGATAAATACCTTGAATCTCATGAAAATGTAAGTGCTACTCATGATGGATTTATAGGTGCGAATAGTCCCCAGAGATCTGTTACCAGCAAAAATTACCAGGAACAGGACCCCCCCTCCTTTGGGTTATTACGATTAAATTCAGATGAGTCTGGTATTTCCAGTTTTGATGAGAGTCTTGAATTCGATTTATCTGATGCTCCTGCTGAGAGTCATTCACAAGTTGAAATGGATTTTGATTTTATAGATGTAGATGTAGATGTAGATATTGATGTAGATATTGATGTAGATATTGATGTAGATATTGACGAACCACTACCCCGTGCACCTATTGCAAAATTGGATGAAGGTTTTGATGATCTGGAAGGTACCAGTCATCAACAAAGTGCAGGGGTTGAAATAATGGCTCATTTGAATCAATCTCAGAGGCTTACTGAGAAAATGAGCAGCCAGGATAAGAGTCTCTTGCAGGAAACACTTACAAAAATGATGTGTTTTTATGCAGGCCTTAGTTTTAAAGCGGAAAATGTACAAAGATTTAACGATGTCAGACCTTTTGAATTGGAAGGTGGTCAAATCAGAAGCGAATTTGTAATAAAGCTAATGACAGATGAGGAGAGCTTTGGCAGATTCTGTAATATGGGGAAGCTGATCCGAGATGTTTTTCCACTACTGGATGATCAAAGCGATCTCATGAGAGCAATGCTTGGTGATGATGATTTTCATTCACTGAGAGGTGAAGCACGACGGGATGCTGTTTACCCTTTTATCATTGATGGTTTCTGGAAGCTAACTCGAGGGATTTTGTTAAAAGCCAAATCCCCAGACTTACTCACAGAGTTTGGAAAGCATGAGAAAGTATTTGCCTTAGAGGCCATGGTCTCTCTTGCAGGTTTTAGTGGTGAGCTGGCTACTTTAGAAAGAAAATTGCTTAACTATGGTATTAAAGGAGTTATTTCTGTTGAGGAGTTCGATGATGCTAAAAAATGTCTTGATCATGCAAAAAAACTGCAGGATTTGGCTGGCAGGCTATACGGTCGATGGAATCTTCAACCTGCTAAAGCTCTGAGAGCTATCGATGAACATCTAAAAGATGATCAGGAGCTACCTTTCGTAAGTCGACAAGTAGACAAGATTGAGAAAAAATTCTCAGAAGTAATTGAGAAACAGCCAGAGCTACGGAAAAAAAAGAGGGAGCTTGATAAAGAGCAGCTTCAAAATGACCCTCTAAGAGATTATAAGAAATTATTAAAAAGCGCTATTCTGGAGGTGAAAAATAAAAAGCGTGAGGTTGGTATTGATGGAGTAGAAAGGCAAACGACCTATGAAAAACTAAAGGAAAAGTGTAGTCGTGATAACTTTAGAGCTTTTTATAACGAACTCAAACAAGCAATAGCTCGCCGTATTAATAATAGTGAGTTGGCTAAGGTTCGTGAAGAACAGCTTGTGTTCCTCGATGCAATGACGCTCAGTGGTCTTGAGCCTGCACTGGGAAAGATTCCAATTGATGGCCTTGCATTGATAAATGATACAACTTTTGAATATGCGTGGAATATGATAGAGCCTGACCTTCCTCGAGAAGCTAGTACTGATAATGCAAGGCAGTCATTTCGGTTCAAGTCTATAAAACATAAGATAGAAAAAGAGAATCAGAAGCTAAAAAGTAGAGCCAGGGCTGAGTTTAATATATGTACTGGATCCATAGGCTTAGACATAGCTTATCAGCAGGCTACTGGAAGGAAGATTATTGTTAAATGAGTCTTAAGTAAGCTATGTATTTATGATTACAGATACGTATCCAACAATGGTACGTATCTGTGTTTTGATTAAATCAGTCTATTTTTCAAAATAATCCTGAATCATCCGGTCCAGCAATCTCACACCAAATGCAGTGGCGCCTTTTGGTTTGGTTGGAAATGCTTCATCTGTCCATGCGGTACCGGCAATATCCATATGAACCCATGGCGTATCATTTTCAATAAAGTTATGGAGAAACTGTGCTGCAACGCCTGAGCCCCCCAGTCGTGGCTTATTACCATTGTTGCGCATATCGGCAATATCACTGGTCAGCCGTTTACTGAAGTAGCTGCCCATGGGCATGCGCCAAACCGATTCTGCAACGGCATCACCTGCAGCGATTACCTTGGTAACCAATTCATCATTATTGGAAAAGACACCCGCTATTTCTTCACCCAGGGCAATAGCAATAGCGCTGGTTAATGTAGCGAGGTCGATCATAGCCTTGGGCTTAAGATATCGTTGTGTATAAGTAAGAGCATCACACAGAACCAGACGGCCTTCCGCATCAGTATTCATAACCTCTACGGTCTGGCCTGACATGGTTTTTACTACATCACTTGGACGTTGAGCCTTGCTGTCCGGCATATTTTCCACCAGACCCAGTACACCCACTGCATTCACTTTTGCTCTACGCTTAGCCAAGGCAACCATCAGACCCGTTACGGTTGCCGCACCTCCCATATCCTGTTTCATGGTGTCCATGGTTACAGAGGGTTTCAGGGATAAGCCGCCAGTATCAAAGGTGACGCCTTTACCGATAAAGGCGATCGGTACTTCAGAGCCTTCAGCGCCATTAACAGGGCCGCCACCGTTGTGCTTGAGGATTACCAGCTGGCTTTCCCTGTCTGAACCCTGACCAACTCCCAGCAATGCCCCCATACCCAGTTCATGCATTGCTTCTTCACCGAGAATCTCTACCTCAAGCCCCTCAGAGGTCAGTGATCTGCAGAAATGAGCGTAGGATTCCGGGTTAATCACATTGGCTGGTTCCCAGATCAGATCTCTGGTGATGTAAACCCCTTCTGCAACGGCCAGCAGAGGGCCAAACAGTTTTTCAGCTACTTCAGGTCTGGCTACCGCGACTTTCAGTTCGGTGAGAGTCGCGGGTAATAGCGCTTCTTTAGTGCGATACTTATCAAAGCGGTAACCTCCCAGCATTACTCCATAAGCAAAGTGGGCTGCCTGTTCAGGGGTATCCAGTAGCGTGGTGGTTGCACTTATGGAAAGGTTTGCAGCTTTAACGGCAAAAAGGCCACCTGCATTTTCAACGGCAATGGTGGATGCGTTATTTCTATCACCCAGACCAAACAGGACAATGCGTTCAAGGTCAGTGTTGGCAGGAGCAACAATATTCAGTAATTGTTCTGCATCACCATTAAAGCGATCGGCCTTAATGGCCCGGCTCAGGGTTCCGCCGGTCAGTTTATCCAGTTCTATTGCTGCTGATGATAACTCTCCCCCAGAGTACACACCTGCTGCAACGGTACCACTGACTGGCAGGGTCGGGTCAGTAAATGAAATATGCATGAATGACACCTGTAAATGTAATATTGCCGGATCTTTCCAGCTTGTTATGTCCCCAGGAAACCAGTCGGTACGAGATGAAGAGTGCCTTTGTAATCTCTGGGGATAAAAATAATCAGTTTGTCCGATGAATCTCAGCCTGCTTATGGCAGGCCACCTGATGGGTACTCTTTACACTTGCTTCAGTTAATGTATTCAAGTCAGGCTTTTCCCGCTCACATTGCTGGTCTGCATAAAGGCAGCGAGTTCTGAAAACACAGCCTGACGGTGGATTAATAGGTGATGGCAGATCACCTTTCAGTACGATCCTCTTTTTGTGAGCTTCTTTATCGGGGTCGGGTACTGGGACAGCGGAAATAAGCGCCTGGGTATACGGGTGACGGGGTGAATTATAAAGTTCGTCTTTCTCGGCTATCTCCATCACATTTCCAAGATACAGAACCATAACCCGATGGCTGATGTGCCGGATGATGGAAAGGTCATGGCTAATAAACAGCAATGACAGCCCAAATCTTTTCTGCAGTTCGCCCAGCAGATTGATGATCTGGGCCTGAATGGAAACATCCAGAGCGGATACAGGCTCATCACAGACAATGACTTTTGGCTGAAGAATCATTGCCCTGGCAATACCTATTCGCTGGCATTGACCTCCGGAAAACTCATGGGGATATCGGTTGATCATTCTCGGAAGTAAACCAACAATATCCATCATCTCCCTAACCCGCGATTTGACCTGCTCTTTTGGCATATCCGGGTTATGGGTTGCCAATGGTTCAGCAATAATTTCACCAATGGTCATGCGAGGGTTGAGACTGGCCAGTGGGTCCTGGAAGATGATCTGCATTTCATTGCGAAGAGGTCGCATTGCTTTAACAGAATAACCAGTGATGTTTTCCCCCATCCAGATGACTTGGCCTTCCGTGTTGTGCAGTAGTTGCAGTACCGCTCGACCCAGAGTGGATTTTCCGCAGCCGGATTCACCGACAATAGCCAGTGTTTCCCCTTCATTCAGTTCGAAGCTGACACCATCGACCGCTTTCAGCTGTGCCTTATTTGAGAAAAAAGTGCCCACATCTACTGGGAAGTGCACCTTCAGGTTTTCAACCTTAAGAATGGGATCACTCATCATGCGCTCTCCATTGCTGGAATCAGATCTTTAGCCACTGTGATGTGATGGCAGGCAATCATCCGGTGCTGACTAAGGGCAGCGGGTTCGGGTTGTGTGCTTCGACATTGGGCATCTGCATACTGACAACGTGGCTGGAAAGCACAGCCACTGGGCAGTGCCTGCAGATTGGGAGGCTGACCGGGTATGGCATAAAGGTCTTCGTTATGGTTGCCATCAATCCTTGGCATGGACTGGAGTAGCCCCTGGGTATATGGGTGTCGGGCATCGTTGAAGATTTCATGGACTGTGCCGGTTTCGACAACTCGTCCACCGTACATCACCATCACATGGTCACACATGCCGGCAATAACGCCGAGATCGTGGGTGATCATCACAATAGACATACCCATTTCTTCTTTCAGGCTGTGCAACAGCTCCAGAATCTGTGCCTGAATGGTTACGTCCAGCGCAGTGGTTGGTTCATCAGCAATCAGCAGGTCAGGTTCACACAACAGGGCAATGGCAATCATGACCCGCTGTCGCATACCACCAGAGAACTCGTGAGGGTACATATGAACTCGCTTTCTGGCTTCTGGAATACCGACCAACTCCAGCATTCTGATAGATCGTTCCAGCGCTGACTCTTTGTCCAGACCCTGATGCTCAATCAAGACTTCAGTCATTTGTCGTGAAACTTTCAGGTAAGGGTTCAGCGAGGTCATGGGGTCCTGAAAGATCATGGATAGAGATACCCCGCGGACCTTATTCAGCTCCACAACCGGCAAACCCAGTAAATTCTGCCCTTTAAAGATGGCTTCACCCGAGGTTCTGCCATTCTTTGCCAGCAGTCCCATAATGGCCATGAAGATCTGGGTTTTACCGGAGCCGGACTCACCAACAACCCCAAGGCTCTGGCCCTTTTGAAGAGTGAAGTTGATGTTATTGGCTGCAGAGACTTCACCTTCCGGTGTATCAAAACGGGTATTCAGGTTGTTTACTTCAAGAATGATGCTCATGGTGTTATCGATCCTTGGGGTCCAGTGCATCACGCAGACCGTCGCCAATAAAATTGAAACAGAACAGAGTGACAGCCAGGAAGGTAGCCGGGAATGCCAGCATCCATGGGGCGCTTTCCATCACTTTGGCACCTTCGGAAATCAGTACCCCCCAACTGGTCAGCGGCTCCTGAACACCAAGTCCAAGGAAGGAAAGAAAGCTTTCAGTGAGAATGACCTGAGGAATGGTCAGGGTCATATAGACAATAACGGGCCCAAGAATATTGGGGACAATGTGTCGGAAGATGATCTTGGTCGTTGAGACACCGCTGGCATGAGCTGCCTCAATAAACTCCTTTTTCTTGATGGCCATGGTTTGGCCACGAACGATGCGGGCCATCGTAAGCCACTCAACCGCACCTAATGCCACAAAGATCAGAAAAATGTGTCGACCGAAAATGACCATTAAAATGATCACGAAGAACATAAAGGGCAGCGAGTAGAGAATATCCACAAACCGCATCATCAGGTTATCGACCCGACCACCCATATAGCCGGCGACTGCACCATAGGTCACGCCAATAATCAGAGATACCGTCGTGGCGACCAGACCAACCATCAGTGAGACCCTTGCACCGTATAGTGTACGGACAAAAAGATCCCGACCATTTTCATCAGTGCCAAACCAGAAACCTTCAGAAAAGTTGGGTGCGACCTGAATAAAGTCCCAGTACACCTCGTCAAATGGATGAGAGGAGAGCCAGGGGGCAAAAATAGCCAGTAGAGTGATAATAGTAAGAATTATCATAGAAACGACAGCTGCCTTGTTACGCATGAGTCGAATCCGGGCATCCTGCCATAGTGAACGCCCCGCGATTTCATCAATACATGCTTCTGCCTGCTGATCCAGTACAGCCGCCATTCTGTCATTGGGTTTGGCTAAGAGGCTCATCCATTAACCCTCAGTTTTGGATCAAGGAAGCTGTAAATAACATCCACAATCAGGTTCATAATAATGATCAGGGTTGCGTAAAAGATCACCACGCCCATCACCAGTGGATAGTCACGGTTCAATGCGGCATTAACGAAGTAACGGCCAACACCCGGAATGTCATAAATGGACTCAATAACCACCGAACCCGTGGTTACTGCCGCAGCAGCTGGCCCCAGATAGGAGACAACGGGAAGAAGTGCACCTTTAATAGCGTGGCGAACAACCACAAGACGCTCACGAAGCCCTTTGGCTCGGGCAGTACGGATATAGTTGGAGTGCAGGACTTCCACCATGGAACCGCGGGTCAGACGAGAAATATAGGCGATTTGTGGCAGGGCTAAAGAGATTACCGGGAGTACCAGGTTTCTGGCAGAGCCATCTCCCCACCCGGCGACTGGTAGCCAGGAAAGATAAACACCAAAAACCAGTGAGAGTATGGGGGCAACTACGAAATTTGGGATTGCGATACCAGTCATGGCAACGCCCATAATGGCGTAGTCTGTTTTCTGGTTCTGATAGAGGGCTGCGAGGGTTCCCAGACTGACACCAATGAGCGCAGCAATTAAAATTGCCATCCCCCCAATCTGCAGGCTTGCAGGTAAGCCGGTAAGAATCAGTTCGGTGACACTGAAATCACGAAACTTGTAGGAAGGACCAAAATCAAAACGAAGGAGGTTACCTACGTATATGAAGTATTGTTGATAAAGCGGTTTATCAAGATCGTAGGCTTTTAGAATATTGGCTTCAATTTCAGGAGGCAATTGTCGTTCAGCATCAAACGGGCCACCCGGTGCAATGCGCATCATAAAGAATGCGATGGTAATAATGATCAACAGCGTTGGAATGGCTGCGAGCAGACGTTTGGTTATATAAGTGAACATGGAAAACGGCGCTCTTTCCTTAATTCTTTCCTTAAAGGACTCCCTTCCTGTTATGGTTCATGGCCAACCCTGGCGCATGATGTATTCAGCAGGTTCGGGCTTGAGAAACGGTTGTCGTAAAAGACAGACAAGATGAGAACCACAAAGAGTCGATAAATGCTCCTGCATGATCGGCACTTCCACCATCCATGGTGGTCACACGAAGTCACAAAAAACTAAGAGCCTGTGTCCTCGGGTAATGTGGTTCTATAGCTATCCCAATTTAGTCCACTGTCAGATAGCGAGCGTGGTGTACATCGGCAGGGTTATCAATCCAGCCTTTCACTCTTGGGTTTACCAGATTCTTGGAAACGTAGTAATAGAGCGGGATATTGGGTAGCTCAGCCATGGCAATAGCTTCGGCTTCGCGCATATACTCATCACGCTTATCCATATCTACTTCCATTTCCGCCTTTTTCATAAGCGTGTTGTACTGTTCGTTGTTGAAGCTACTGTAGTTTTTGGAGAGGTTACGGGCTTCCATCAGGTTCAGGAAGTTTTGAGGGTCGTTGTAATCCGCAATCCAGCCAGCACGTGCTACCTGGAAGTCACGGGTTTTCAGACTGGCGTAATGAACCTTGACTTCAGAGTTGTACAGTTCGGTTTTAACACCCAGGGCCTTCTTCCACATGGCGGCAATAGCAATCGCCACTTTCTTATGGTTTTCAGAGGTGTTATAGCTCAGTCGCAGCGTCGGAGGGTTGGATTTGCTGTAACCGGCTTCTTCCATCAGCTTTTGGGCTTGGGCGATACGCTCGTCTTTAGACAGAGTCTTCCAGTTTACTTCTGAGGGCTGGCCATAGGTGCCAGTACCTGGAGGTACAAAGCCGTAGGCGGGTACTTCACCGGTTCTCAACACTTTATCGGTCAGGATCTCACGGTCAATGGACATGGCCAGCGCTTTGCGGACTCGTGGATCCTTGAGAACTTCGTCGCTGGTGTTGAGAGGGTAGTAATAAACACCGAGATAAGGAGCGATGCGAATATACTCAGGCATATTCTTTTCGAGCCACTTCAGGTCGGAAGATGCAAAGTCAGTCTGAATATCCACTTCACCGGCACGAACACGTTTAAGCACTGCAGAACGGTCTTCCTGAGGATAAAATATCAGCTCATTGATCGATACATTTTCAGCGTCATAGAATTTCGGGTTTTTAATCAGTCTGATCTGCGCATTCGGCATCCACTCTTCAAGAGTGTAGGCGCCATTGCTCACGGCACCTTTGTTTTTTGCCCACTCTTTACCCAGCTCTTTTACTTTGTGGGAAGGAATCGGGTAGGCGGTGTAGTGAACCAGCTGAGCAACAAAATAAGGGGCAGGGCCTTCCAGAGAGACTTCCAGAGTTTTGTCATCAATAACTTTTACGCCGAGTGCTTCGGGGCTGGCTTTACCAGTATTAACCTTCTGGGCATTTTTGATGGTGTAAAGCAGGTATGAGTAGCCGGACGCTGTCTCTGGTGCCAGGATGCGCTGGAAAGCGTAATAGAAGTCATTGGCTGTAACAGGCTTGCCATCAGACCAGGTGTGGTCGCGCAGCGTAAATGTGTATACCAGTCCATCGTCGGAAACGGTCCAGCTCTCAGCGGCACCCGGAATAATTGAGCCATCAGCTGCTTCTGTGGTCAGGCCAAGGAACATATTGCCAACGATACGGCTTTCCCAGACACCGGAGATAAAGTGAGGGTCAAGCGATGCGGGTTCGCCCATATTGCCAAATGTCAGCGTATCTGCGGCCTGCGCCTCATTCCCTGGTGCCGTGAAGAAAGCACCGGATACAGCAATAGAAATCGCCAGCATACCTGCTTTCAGGTGCTTGAACGGTGTCATTTTTACAGACATGACTTCCCCTTGTTTATATTGTCTCAGGCTCTATTGATATAAATATTGAGCGATAGACGTTTTATTGGCAGTGATTATTTATTGTGCAAAAGCATTCTTTTGCGAGCACTTATTATTTTCTGTCTTCATGGCTGCAGGTAAGCAGGCGAAAACAGCCCTTGATCACAGGTACTGATCAGGCAGCATATTCCGGGTAGGAAAGACATTGGCCACCACGGCTTTTTACTACTTCGCACATGGTTGTTGGCAGCGCACAAGGCAGTACGCATTCTTTTCTGGAAAAAACTTCAGGCAAAAAGCGTGCAATTCATAAAATCACCTTTTCTGAAAAAGCGTATTGGCACAGATCAATAAAACGAATGGTTGATAGCGCTGATTAATCGTTAAAAATAGGCAATTCCTTAGTCGTTGAACTATCTTTGGACAGATATCGTACTTCGCAAGCCGTATATAGAGGTGCACGCCAATGGCATCATCCTGGGTACTGGTTGCTGATAACAGCCAAGCCAAGGTCTATCGTTTGGATCGGCACAAGAGAGTGCTGGATCTGGTTGACCAGATTGACCATGAAGAGGGCAGATGGAAGCGGCATGAGTTTGTGACGGCAGGGCCGGGCCATTCAGTTGCTTCTTCTATCGGTGGCAATGTTCGCATGGTGGGTACTGATAACTCTCCGAAAGTAAATGAGTCGGTTAACTTTGCCCATATGCTGGCTAAGTCTATTAATCATGCTCATGACCTGCACCAGTTTGAAACCCTGCGTGTCTGTGCTCCACCAAAATTACTGGGTGAAATATTACCTCTTGTTGAAAAGCACGTACCACAGGGAGAACACATCAATAAAGATCTGATCCATGAGAGCTCAGAGGAACTGCTTGAGCGTCTCACAGAGCTTCATTGAGACTGTCTTTAGATGAACTGGGCGGGGTTGTTATGAACCGGTATAGAGAGTTGGAAGAGCTGGATATCGAGTTTCAGGAGGCAGAAAGTGCCTGGCTGGAAGCGAAAGATGATGAAAGTCTCTCAGAGCAGCATAAACAGGAATATCTAAGTAAGTTGCATCATTGCCTTGAGAAACGAAAAGCCCATATTACCAAGCACTGGCATGATCCAGCGTACTACGATAAGGGACATCTAACGATTGACTGACTTCCTTCAAGCAGCCTCCAGCCAGAATTCTGTTCATCAGGGCGCTTTTCAGGAGAACGTAATGAAGCAGTACCTTACGCCTTTAATTTTGTTGTTCGTTTTGCTTGCTGGTTGCGCAGTCAAACCTGAAGTCAGCTGGGACTATAACCACCAGGTCAACTGGTCATCCATGAAAACATGGGCATGGTTCCAGCCAGGAAGGGAGAAGGATAACCGGATTATGAGCCTGATGGCCCAGCGGGTTCATTTGCAGGTATCTCAGGATCTTGCTGCAAAAGGGCTACAGGAAACAGCTGCTCAAGAGGCGAGCATGTGGTTGAGTTGGGGATTCACCGAAAAGTCCAGACTGGAGGGTACCTCTTACAACAATGGTTTTTACTATGCGCCTTATCCCTGGGTCATGAGCAACTGGCCGTCTGAAGTTGTCGTAAACAGCTATGAAGTGGGGCGCCTGACGTTAAGTGTGATTGATCCGGCAAACAATCATGTCATCTGGCAGGGGATTGCCAGTCAGCGACTGACGTCGGATATGTCGCCGGAAGAGCAGAGAGAGTACATCACTGAGTCGGTGAATAGGCTTCTGGAAAAATTACCGCCCCCTGTCAATTATATTCCCCAATAGTAATTCAGGTTCTGTTGGCAAGCTTATGTCAACAGAACCTGACCAGAGCAGTTTGTGCAAAGCATTCTGTTCTTATTAGTCGTATATCTTAGCGGTAAGCGCTGAAAATCTCTTCCACAGTTCCATCGCTGTTCATGGTATCCAGGGCAGACTGCAGGCGCTTCACAACTTCATCGGGTACTGAGGGATTCAGTGCCAGATAATCATTCGTTGATCCCACTTCAAAGATTGGCTTGATGGTTGGAATACTTTCCTTCTGGGCATAATAGTAACCACTGAATTCACCGGTAACCCAGAGATCAATTTGACCTCTTGCCAGCTTGCGGGCATTGGCATCTTCTTTCAGGCTCTCTTCGAACTGAACATTTTCTTTCTTTAGCAGGCTGGTAACAGCGTGACCTTTAACGCTGGCTACTTTGTATTTGTTGAGATCTTTCAGGCTCTTGATGGTGATTTTATTGCTGGCAAGGGTAAATACCTTGTATTTATTCTCGATCAGAGGACCAACCCATTTGAACTTGTCTTCACGCTCTGGCAGTCGTGCAGTAGAGAAAACAGCAAAATCTTTGCCGTTCACTGCCAGGCCATAGACTTTACTCCATGGGAACCTCAGGGTCATGGTGTAATCAACATCGGCACGGCTCAGCATTTCGCGGACAATATCAGTAGCAATACCATCAATCTCGGAATCTCTGGCAAAGTTCTTATCTGCAATGCTCATATTGAAGGGAGGATAGTTCTCGGTGAGAACCGTCAGTTTGAAGTTGTCGAGCGAGGTGGTGGCCATGGTGTTAGTGGCTGAAAAGCCTGCCATCAATACCAGGGCAGATAAAAACAAGGGGCGAGCAAATGACGATAGTCGCTTAAACATACTTCCGAAGCTCCATGGGGCTTTATTGTTATCGCGAGTGTTGAGCAAAATTCTTGAGCGTGGATATATACTTAATTAAAAACCATCGTGCAATGAATTGTCTGATAATCATTGATGAATGGGCTGTTTTTTTGGGCAGTTATTGACATGATGCAGACAATGCTACTTCTCCATCATTTCTTTGAATCATTATTTTTCTTTATATAACACCAGCTTTCGTAATTTAACGTATTGAATGAAGGGTTTTCCTGCTTTTTCTCCGAAGAATAATCATCCGCCCGCTCGCTCAAAAGTGACTGCTTAATTTTATATTAAGGTTATTTGAAGCCTTGAATTGATGAAATAACGCCGCTCTCTACTGGCTTGATAGCGTTGAACAAGATCTTTTGATGTGCTCGATTTGACGTAGATCATGTTTTTAAGCGTTTATCGGTGTCGTTTTGTCTGTCAGAGCTTGATCCTGATCATTTCTGTTTCCTTGCTGGGAAAAATTGATATTCATGCTCCAATTTTATTGATCTGCGTCACTTTTTATTGAGGGGTGCTCGCTGACGCATATCAAGCCGGTCTCGTGCTCATTTGGGTAGCCTTGCTGCGCTAACTCATTCAAACTCGAGGCACAGGCTCCTCATGCTTCTTAAAACCAAACTGTTTGGGAAGGTGTACAGCTTTTCCAGCATTAAAGAAGTACTCGCCAAGGCCAACGAAAAGCGTTCTGGCGACGTACTGGCGGGCATAGCCGCCGAATCAATTACTGAAATGGTAGCGGCTAAGGACGTCCTGTCCCGAATGTTGCTGTCTGATCTCCGCAATAATCCGGTCGTTCCTTATGAAGACGACGAAGTTACACGGATTATTCAGGATGATGTCAACGAAACCATCTACAACGAAATTAAAAACTGGTCTGTCGGTGAACTGCGCGAATGGCTGCTTTCTTATGAAGCCCAGAGCACTGATATCCGTCGCATCAGCCGTGGTCTGACCTCGGAAATGATCGCTGCCGTTGCCAAGCTAATGACCAATGGCGACCTAATCTACGCAGCGAGCAAGATGGATGTGCTTGCCACCTGTAATACCACCATTGGTCGTCGTGGCACTCTGGCCGCCCGTCTCCAGCCTAACCACACCACTGATAACGTAGACGGTATCCGTATCTCTACTCTGGAAGGTCTTTCCTACGGTATTGGTGACGCGGTTATCGGTCTGAACCCAGTAGACGACACTACCGACAGTATCTACCGCTGCCTGCACCAGTTCGAAGAGATCAAGCAGAAGTTTGAGATCCCGACCCAGAACTGCGTACTGGCCCATGTACTGTCACAGATGGAAGCGGTTGAGCGCGGTGCGCCTGCCGACATGATCTTCCAGTCTATTGCTGGTTCCCAGAAAGGTAACGAAGCCTTTGGTTTTAATGCCGGTCACCTGGCAGAAGCCAACGACATGATGCTCAAGCAGGGTACCTGTACTGGCCCTAACGTTATGTACTTCGAAACCGGTCAGGGTTCTGAACTGTCTTCTGATGCTCACCACGGCGCAGATCAGGTCACCATGGAAGCCCGGTGCTACGGTTTTGCCCGTCGCTACAAGCCATTCCTGGTCAATACCGTAGTTGGTTTTATCGGTCCTGAGTACCTGTACGACGGTAAGCAGGTTATCCGTGCCGGTCTGGAAGATCACTTTATGGGCAAACTGCACGGTCTGCCAATGGGTGTCGACGTTTGTTACACCAACCACATGAAGACCGACCAGAACGATAACGAATCCCTGATGACACTGCTGACTGCTGCTGGCTGTACCTACTTCATGGGTATTCCTGCCGGTGACGACATCATGCTGATGTACCAGACCAGCGGTTATCACGATGTGGCCACCATGCGTGAGCTATTCAATAAGCGCCCGATTCCAGAATTCGAAGCCTGGTGTGAGCGTATGGGCATTATGGAAAATGGCCGTCTGACTGCGAAAGCAGGCGACGCTTCTATTTTCCTGAAGTAATGAGGGCTCACCATGATTTCTGAAAATGATCTGAAAGACCTGATTGGCAAAGTCCTGAAGGAAATTGACCTTTCTGATGCCGGCAAGGAACAGGTTGTTCGCTCTGTCACCAGTCAGGTAGAAACCGCTGTCTCTAACGTTGATGACAGCGAGCTGTATGACATTACCGCTACTGAAATGTCTGACTTCTTCGCCGTAGAAAATGCGGAGAACAAGGCTGAGTACATGAAGCTCAAGGCCAAGACTCCAGCTCGCCTTGGCATTGGTAAGGCCGGTCCACGTTACAAGACGGAAACCATGTTGCGTTTTCGTGCTGACCATGCCGTTGCCATCGACTCTGTATTCAACGAAGTCGTTGAAGAGTTCGTTTCTGAAGCCGGCCTGGTCGCCGTTTCCTCACGCTGTGAAGACAAAGACATGTACGTCACCCGTCCTGACCTGGGTCGTATGATCAGTGATGAGGGTGTGGCCAAAATTCAGTCTGAGTGTCGCAAGGGTGCGGATGTTCAGATTGTGATTGCTGACGGTCTGTCCTCCAGTGCCATTACCGCCAACCTGAAAAATATCCTGCCTGCAATGAAGCAGGGTCTGGAAGGTTATGGCCTGAGTGTTGGTGACACCGTATTCATCAAGTTTGGCCGTGTGGGTGCCATGGATCATCTGACTGATCTGACCAACAGCAAGGTAACGGTCATGCTGGTGGGTGAGCGTCCAGGTCTGGCTACGGGTGAATCCATGGGTGCCTACATCACCTATGAAGGCACAGTGGGCATGGCCGAAGCAGGCCGTACCGTAATCTCCAATATCCATCGTCGCGGAACCCCTGCTGCTGAAGCGGGTGCGCACATTGCCAACATCGTTAAGAAGATGTTTGAGCAGAAGTGCAGCGGTGTTGGTTTCCGTTTCTGATCTTTGGGTATAGAGGAGTAGAACAATGAAAGGTGATCGTCTGGGTGCCAGTGTACTGGCCGTAAAAATGATTCCCAACGTCGATGCAAAAATGGCTGAAAAGCTGGGTATGCCAAAAGGCTGGAAGAGTCTGGGTATCCTGACTGCTGATGCGGATGACGTGACTTACTGCGCACTGGATGAAGCGTGCAAGAACGCTGAAGTCAGTGTTGTCATGGGCAAGAGCTTCTATGGTGGTGCTGCCAACGCAAACAGCAAGCTGGCTGGTGAAGTGATCGGTATGCTGGCAGGCCCAAGTCCGGCCGAAGTTCGCAGTGGCCTGAATGTCGCCATCGATTTTATTGAAAATGAGTTTTCATTCTACAGCGCGAATGAAGACGACAGCATTGCCTATTTCGCCCAGTGCATTTCACGTACCGGTTCTTTCCTGTCCGGTCTGGCTGAAATTAATGAAGGTGAAGCTCTTGCTTACCTGATTGCACCGCCTCTGGAAGCCATGTACGCACTGGATGCAGCCATGAAGGCGGCGGATGTCCAGTTGTGCCAGTTGTTTGAGCCTCCTTCAGAGACCAACTTTGGTGGCGCTCTGCTCACTGGCAGCCAGTCTGCCTGTAAAGCGGCCTGTGATGCTTTCGCCGATGCGGTGAAGTTTGTTGCAGATAACCCAAAGCACTTCTGATTGGCCTTTAAGAGTACACGATGGAGGGGCTGGCGATGAGAACACAAGAGGCAGCAGGGTTTATTGAAACATTTGGCTTCCTCCCGGCGGTGGAAGCGGCGGATGTCTGTCTGAAAACCGCCAATGTCAGCCTGGTCTCAAAACAGAACTCCGGTGGTGGTCTGGTTACGATCATCATCCGGGGGGATGTCGGTGCCGTTAAAGCGGCTATTGAAGCCGGAACGATGGCAGCGGATCGTGTTGGCAAGGTGGTATCTACCCACGTGATTGCCCGACCAGTCACTGAGCTGAATGCTCTTCTGGCTGGAACGACCGAAAAAACGGCTCCTGTCGTTTCGCAACCAGAAGCAGAATCACAGCCAGAAACTGTGGTTACTGAAGGGACGATGGAGACTAATGGTTCATCTGCACCAACGATGGATGAATTACAGGCTTTCAGAACCGTTGAATTGAGAAACATGGCCAGACAGTTATCTGACTTCCCAATGAGCAAACAGGAAATCAAGTTTGCCAAGAAGGATGCGCTGATTCAGGCGATGGTCGAATATCACCAGAGGGTGAAGTAAATTGGAACTGCTCGATAAAGACCTTGCTTCCATTCAGGAAGTAAGAAACCTGATCCGCCGGGCCAAAGAAGCCCAGAGAGTACTGGCAGATTACAGCCAGGCTCAGGTGGACGCTCTGGTCGAAGCAATGGCTCGTACCGGTGAAGCCAATGCCAGCCGTCTGGCTGAAATGGCGGTTGAAGAAACTGGCTTTGGTAAAGTTCAGGATAAGATCACCAAGAACATGATTGCCAGTAAGCATCTTGCTGAATCTGTTCGCTCCATGAGAACCATCGGCATCATTGCTGAAGACCCTGCAAAGAAAATGCAGGAAGTTGCTGTGCCTTTTGGTGTGGTTGCTGGTCTTGTGCCATCGACCAACCCAACGTCGACTGCTATTTATAAATCCATTATCTCCATCAAGGCAGGTAATGCGGTCATCATCAGCCCACACCCATCGGCGCTGAAGTGCATCGGTGAAACCGTGCGCCTGCTGAGAGAAACGCTTCAGAGTCTGGGCGCACCAGCTGACTTGATCTCTGTAATGACTCAGCCAACGCTGGAAGGCACCAGTGAACTGATGAAGAATGAAGGCACAGGCATCATTCTCGCCACTGGCGGTTCTGCCATGGTTAAGGCTGCTTACAGCTCCGGTAACCCTGCTCTGGGTGTTGGTCCGGGTAACGTACCGGCCTTTATTGAACGAACTGCAGATATCAAGAAAGCAGTGTCGTACATCCTGATGAGCAAGACATTCGATAACGGAACCGTCTGTGCATCTGAGCAGCATGTGGTTACTGAACATGTGATCGCTGATCAGGTTAAGGCAGAAATGATTGCCCAGGGCTGCTACTTCCTGAACGAGACAGAAACCGTTCGGGTTGAGAAAGTGATTGTTGGTCCAAGAGGCACACTGAACGCTCGTATCGTCGGTAAGCCAGCGGTAGAAATCGCTCGCATGGCTGGTCTGGAAATTCCAGCTGCTACCCGTGTGCTGGTGGCTGAACAGGGGCGTGAGTGCGTTGGTAAGCAACATCCATTCTCTTGGGAAAAACTGTCGCCACTGCTCGGTTTCTACCGAACAAATGATGCTCATGAAGCCTGTGAACTTTGCCTTGAGTTACTGAATTACGAAGGTGCTGGTCACTCATTGGCGATTCACACTCAGAACAATGATCTGGTTCGTGAATTTGCACTGAAGAAGCCGGTTTCCCGATTAGTGGTGAATACACCATCGACTCATGGTGCTGTTGGAGCAACCACCGGTCTTCCACCCGCCTTTACCCTGGGTTGTGGCAGTGTGGGTGGTTCAGCCACTTCAGACAACGTGACACCTCTGCATCTGTTTAACAAGCGCTATGTCGCCTATGGCATCTGTGAGCCAGAAACTCCAGTTGCTCAGGTGCCTGCTGCAGTAACAGAACTGGATATTGAAGCAATCACCCGCATGGTGATTGAAAAGCTGAAAGCACTTTAAGTGCTTTCAGATGAAACATAACTTTTTAACGTATTAAAACGTCTCCCCCGGGAGACCATCAGGAGAAACAAATAATGGCTATCTCTAACGCTCTGGGCATGGTTGAAACTAAAGGTCTGGTTGCTGCTGTCGAAGCTGCTGACGCTATGGTTAAAGCTGCGAACGTGACTCTGGTTGGTAAAGAGAACATCGGTAGTGGTCTGGTAACCATCATGGTTCGTGGTGACGTTGGTGCTGTTAAAGCGGCTACTGATGCTGGCGCTGCGGCTGCTGAGCGTGTTGGTGAACTGGTTTCCGTACACGTTATCCCGCGTCCACACGGCGAAGTTGAAGTGATCCTGCCTCAGGCTAAAGGCGAGTAATTTTCTATTACTCACTGCAGGAGCATAAAGACACGTAGAAAAGCGGTTTTCCCAGTCTTTGTGCTTCTGCTCTTCAGCTTAACATTGGCCATATGGCCAATGCCGATTGTGAGACATCGCTGTGAATACCCTCGTTAACGAACAACTCCTGAAAGAAATTATTGATCAGGTGATTGTTGAATGCACTGCGCAGACTCTGTCGTCTTTAGAGGCTGAAAGCAGTAAGAAAGAAATCCCTGTTGAAACTTCTGCCCGCCATGTTCACCTGTGCCAGAAAGACGTAGAAGCGTTATTTGGTGCTGGTCACCAGTTGACCCCCGCTCGTGAACTCTCCCAGCCAGGTCAGTATCTGTGTGAAGAACGTGTCACTGTGATTGGCCCAAAGGGTACCTTTGAGAAGGTAGCGGTACTTGGGCCAGCTCGCCCAGAAAGTCAGGTGGAAATTTCCCGCACTGATGCCCGTCAGCTGGGTGTTAATGCAGTATTGAAAGAGTCCGGAGATATTTCCGGTACCCCCGGAGTATTCCTTTATTCCGGCAAAGGTATGGTACAGCTGGATAAGGGCGTCATTGTTGCCCGTAACCATATCCACATGACCACTGCCGATGCCCAGCGTCTTGGAGTTCAGGACAAGCAGGAAGTGGATGTTCGGATTGAAACGGATCGTCCGGTTACCTTCCATCGAGTTCTGGTCAGGGTAAAAGACAGCTTTTCTCTGGCAATGCATATTGATTTTGATGAAGCCAATGCGGTTGGTCTACCGGCCAATGCAAAAGGTGAGTTAATAGCTTAACGGTAATAAACGACTATGTCTGAATTTAATCCTGAGCGCGTCAGCAAGCTGATCCAGAAAGTGGAGAATAGTCTGACACACACTGCACAGGTTACCGATGCTGACAAGCTGGTGGTGGGTGTAGATCTTGGTACTGCCTACATCGTTCTGGTGGTGCTGGATCATCATGGTGAGCCAGTTGCCACGGAAATGCAGTTTGCCCAGGTGTTGAAGGATGGTCTGGTCGTTGATTACATCGGTGCGCTGAATATTGTCCGTCAGCTCAAGGAAAAGCTGGAGACACGTCTGCAGGTCTCCCTGGAAAAAGCAGCCATTGCCATGCCTTCCAATACGCCAGAGTCAGTCTGCAAAACTCATCGATATGTAGTGGAGGGCGCAGGTATGGAAGTGGTGAATATGTTGGATGAGCCCACCGCTGCCAACCGGGTACTTGGTATTCGAAATGGCGCTGTGGTGGATATTGGTGGTGGGACAACCGGACTTTCTATTTTTAAAGACGGCGAAGTGATCTATACCGCAGACGAAGCGACCGGTGGCACGCATCTGTCACTTGTACTGGCGGGTCACTATAAAACCAGCTTTGAAGAAGCAGAAGAGCAGAAAAAAGATTCTGCGAACCATCGTGATGTGGTGGCCATTGTCCGTCCGGTGATTGAGAAGATGGGCTCCATTGTTCATCAGCACATTCAGGGCTTCGACGTAAAAGATATCTATCTAGTAGGTGGCACAACCTGCCTGCCGGAGTTTGAGCAAATTGTCGAAAAGCAGACCGGTGTTACCACCTGGAAGCCGGAAAATCCATTCCTGGTGACGCCACTGGGCATTGCAATCAGCGCATTAGAAGCCGAGAACCTTTTGGAATCATAAGGAAAGCCATAATGAATACCGATGTACTGGTTGAATTGATTGCCAAACGGGTAATGGAGCAGCTGTTGGCTCTGCAGGGGCAATCGGTAATCAATAAGCCTCTTCAATCCGTTCTGGTTGTAGGAGACTGCGATAACCGGCAGCAGCTGGAACAGACTCTGGGCAATAACTATTCATTGTCGTTTACTGCTGATCGACAGAATGATGGATGTCCGCAACCGGCACGTCTGGAACTGGCAAAGTATGACCATATTATTCTGGCCAGCCTGTCCAACAGTCTGTTGTCAGCTCTGGCGATTGGGCTGGAACGGGGCAGTGAAGGCTGTGTGATTGTTGAGAGCCTGCTGCTGGGTAAAACAGTTCATATTCTGGAAGAGGGTATTGTCTATCGTCGTTTTCGTGATACGGCTAATCCTGCTTTTTACCAGGTTTTCCAGAATAAGGAAGCAACGCTTTGCTCTTTTGGTATGGCAGTAGTGACACTGGACAGTCTATCTGATGCTCTGACTGGTGTTGATACACCAGAGAAGCCAGAAAATGCTTCTATTAATGAAGTGGTCTACCAGGTCAGTGCTCCGAAAGAAAGATCCTATATTGAGCCAAAGCTTGCAGATAAGGGTGTTTTTAACCTTGAGCAGCGAGTTGTTGGGGAAAAGGATCTTCGAGCCTGTTATGAACAGGGGTATCGGAAAATCAGGCTTCAGGAAAGAGCCCTGATTACCCCGCTGGCAAAAGACTTTCTGCGAATGAAAGATGGTTTAGAATTAGTTTAATCCTTCGCAAACCCCCCAACAGGCTTGCCAATGATTGCGTCTAGCTTATCGTTGGTAGGCTTACTTGTTTACTCCCAATAAAAAACAACTATTCCTATTGTCCATGTTACAGGCGGACTCTTCTGTCTGGTCTATGCTGTGTAAGCATTCAGTTGTCCTTCTTCCGTCTTTATGGTGCTTATTTCTATGTGGTTGAGCTGATGAATATTTGATCAATGACTGATTATTTCTCAACAGTGCTGATGTAAATGGTCTCGCGTTTTTCAGGAGGTTTACTTGGAAAAGCATCGATCAACGATTGGGTATGATGCCCAGGAATTTTCGAAAACTGAGCTGTTGCCGCTTCGGCTTTGGGTTGAACGCTGGAATATCTACCAAGCGGTTATCAGTTCTAATGTTCAGCTGAATGGCTCTATGGTTGGCGACTTTGGCTCTGGGACTGGTTATTACACTCGTATGTTGATTGATATGGGAGCTGCCAGAGTTATCGCTATTGATACCGACCCCGGTATGATCGGCACAGCAAGGAAAGAGAGTCTCCTCTATAACCCTCTTATCAAATATGAAAATGCACCTGTAGAAAATACCAGTGGCAGGGCAAACTGCCAATTGGTGCTGGGGACGTATTTAATGAACTATCCCAAAACTGCAGAGGAAGCCGTTTTATATTGTCAGGCCATTGCAAGCCATTTATCGCCTTCAGGAGTATTTATCGGCTATATGAATAACCCTTTTGAAAGGGCTGGTGGTCGCCAGTATAAGCAATATGGTTTTTGGAAAGAATATGGTGCCGACCTCGAAGGTGACTACTCTGGCTGTTGGGTTGATGTTCATATTGACGGGATGTCCAGCCCGATAAGAAATTATCATCTATTTCCAGAAGTGTATGAGTGGGCATTCAGGGAAGCTGGCATGAGTATGCAATGGCGAGAAGTTGAGCTACATCCTGGGCAGAAAGGTAACTCATATTGGGATTGTTTCTTTGAAGGTATGGCACCTTATAAATTAATCATTGCTGCATAATTAGTAATGTGCATGAAGTCTATTCTATTTCTTTTCCTGCTTCGCGCCTGATTCAACTCTAATTTCCGAGCCTTTATGGCTATTGATACAGATCAATAATTGATAATGCCCTGATATTGACCTGACACAGGGGCTCCCGGGCTCACAAACGATATTATCTGTTCACTTTTTGTTAACCCTGTTTTGTGAGGTTCGTGCTCTGCGGCCTCACCTTCTTTTTTTATCACTATTCCGGAAATACCATGGATCTAGTTGAACTTGTCCGACAGGCCGGAGTGGTCGGTGCCGGTGGTGCCGGTTTTCCTACCCACGTCAAATTAAACGCTGAAGCTGAATATCTGATTATCAATGCCGCAGAGTGTGAGCCTTTGCTGCAGACCGATCAGTTTCTGATGCGGGAAAGAACCGCTGAACTGATCGGCGGTATCCTTCTGACCAAAGCACAGGTTAAGGCACGTAAAGCAGTTATCGCCGTTAAGGGGAAATACGCCCGTGAAGTTGCCTGCCTGAAGGAAACCATTGCCCGGTTGGAAGCCGATGTTGAAATTCATGACCTGCAGAACTTTTACCCTGCCGGTGATGAACAGATGACGGTATTTGAAGTTACTGGTCGTTCAGTGCCACCAGGTGGGATTCCTCTGAATGTTGGTTGTGTGGTCTCCAATGTCATGACCATGATCAATGTTTTTGAAGCCAGCCAGAACCAGCCAGTGACGGACAAATATGTCTCCATTCTAGGTGAAGTGAAAGAGCCTCGCCTGATACGTGTGCCTTTGGGAACACCGTTTGAAGACTGTCTGGCTGCCGCTGGTGGAACCACCATCAGTGATTACTGCATTATTCGTGGTGGTCCAATGATGGGTGGCATGGTGAGTAAAGACCAGCTTCCAGGCATGACCATCACCAAAACGGATGGTGCCCTGATTGTTATCCCTGCCGATCATTACCTGGTGACCCGCGCCACGGAAACAGAAGCGCAGGTATTGAACCGGGCTAAAACCTGTATTCAGTGTGGTTTTTGCACAGAGCAATGTCCTCGTTATCTGATCGGTCACCCTCTGCATCCGCACAAGATGATGAAAGCGGTGAAATATGCAGAAGAGATTAATGAGTCTCATAAAGAAGCACTGCTGTGCTGTGGTTGTGGTGTTTGTGAGATGTACTCCTGCCCAATGGGTATTTCGCCTCGCAAGGTGAATCTCTACATTGCCGGTAAACTGCGTGAAAAGGGTATTCGTTATCAGCACGATGGCAGCGAAATCATTGCCCGCGATGGTCGTGAATTTCGAAAGGTTCCGCCCACAAGACTGGTTTCACGCCTGGATCTGAATGACTATGACCATCAGCCACTTCATGAATTCCGCGAAGTCATTATGGATAAAGTCAGTATCTCCCTGCGACAGCATATCGGTGCCAGCAGTGAGGCTGTCGTCAGTGCAGGGGATACCGTTGTTAAAGGGCAGTTAATCGGGGCAACACCGGAAGGGCAGTTGGGTTCGATGATCCATGCCAGCATTAATGGTCAGGTGGTTGAAGTCAATGAGCGCCAGGTAGTGATTGCCCGAGGATAACCGTATGAGTAAAGCATTGGGTATGCTGGAGTTCACCAGCATTGCAAAAGGGATGGAAGCTGCGGACGCCATGACCAAGGCTGCAGACATTCGTCTGGAAGAAGCAAAAACTATTTGTCCGGGCAAATACCTGATCATTGTTTCTGGCGATGTGGCTGCAGTAAGCGCTGCTGTCGAAGCGGGAGAAGCGGTTGGCAGACAAACAATCGTTGATCGTCTGCTGATTGCCAGTATTCATGAAGAGCTGTTGGCAGGGCTGAATGGATCTAACGACATTGGTAATGTGAATTCTGTTGGCGTTATTGAGTTCTTCAGTGTTGCCTCTGCAGTGATTGCGGCTGATGCTGCTGCCAAGGCTGCCGACGTTAAAATGATTGAAGTACGTCTGGCCATGGCCATTGGTGGTAAGTCATTTATCGTGATGACCGGTGAGCTCTCTGCTGTTAATGCGGCAGTTGATGCTGGTGTGATGGCGGCAAGGGATGCCGGTATGTTGATTGGTAAGACCGTAATACCATCACCCACTAAAGAGTTTTTCCAGAAGCTGCTTTAAACAACGCTTTAATTGATACAGCAAAGCCCATTTGCCTTTGGCAAGTGGGCTTTTTAATATCCAGTCCGGCAAATCAACATTGAGGTCATGAGAATGTCCCGCCAGTTCATTGATCAGATGCAGTATTCAGTAAACGTTAGTGATAAGCCGATGAGGATTATCTCCTTGGTTCCATCGATGACCGAACTGTTGTTTGATCTCGGTCTGGAAGACCAGATTGTTGGTGTAACACGTTACTGTGTTCACCCAGAGCGGGCACGCAAAGAAAAAACGATCATTGGTGGGCCTAAGACGTTTGATTTTGAAGTTATAGATGCCTTGCAGCCAGATTTGATCCTCGGTAACAAGGAAGAGAACTACAAAGAAGGCATTGAGCAACTCCAGCAGAAATACCCAACATGGCTTTGTGATATTCACAATCTGGATGATGCTCTGGCCATGATTGCTTCAGTGGGCCAGTTAACAAACACAGAAGACAAAGCCAACGCCATCGTCAGCGACATCAAATCCAGAATGGCTCTGTTGAGCTCTGAAAAGACGCTTCGTGTTGCTTATTTTATCTGGCGAAAACCCTATCGCGTTGCAGCAGGTAATACTTTCATCAATGAGATGCTGAAGCTTTGTGGTATGGAGAATGTATTTGCGGATTTGAACCGCTACCCTGAAGTGACCATTGAGCAGTTAAAAGCAGTGGAGCCGGATATGCTGCTTTTATCTTCTGAACCTTATCCATTTAAAGAGAAGCATTGTCAGGAGTTTACCGAACTGGGTGTTTCTGCCAGAACTCAACTGGTGGATGGTGAAATGTTTTGCTGGACGGGCAGTCATCTACGATTGGCTGCTGATTATTTTATCGCCTTGAGAGAGGAGTTTGCTCAGTAGAAATGCTTCTACCTCACTCGTGGCCCCATTTGTGAAAGGCGGTTCTGCTTTGCTCTCTCAATATTATCAAGGGCTTTTGTCATACTAACTTCACCTTTTTGTTGAGGGCGGCATACATTCATAATGATATTTTTATACTCAACACCCTGTTGGGAAAACGCTTTCATTAAATCTTGAGTAGATACGTGTCCGGACATATTGGGGTCAAGCATAAACATATTGAAATTGTTGATACGACCATCTGCTTTTGCCGATAGTTTAAAGAATTGCATCAATTGTGCGGTTTTTTCCAAGCTTAAATCATACTTGTCACCCTGTTCTTTGGTGATTGGTGACAAGTGATAGTTTGTCATACTTATGCCACTCCCATGATCCATACTTCCGTATATTTGGTCATCATGACTGAAATCGATTTGGCCCCTGGAGATCGCATCAGCCTGCATCCATGGGGCGACTTCAAATGTTTGATTTCTTCTGGCAGACATCAAAAATCGTGTATTGACTGGTGTAGTGAATGGAGGGATTTTCTCCCCGCCGGCATAGTATCCTCCTCCATGTGCTTCAACGAGAAGTGTCGTTGGTCTTGGCTCTCCCTGGGTTCTTGGGTTACTGAATATATAGCCCACTGGCGAACCGTTTATTTCAATCGGTCTTATATTGATCCCAAATTTTTTATGCAGACGGCTCAACTCAGTATGAGGTGTTAACTGGGTTCTGGAACTACTTTTTGGTGGTCGAGGGGGGAGTGGAGGCTGTTTACCAGCCTTTCCTTTGGGGGGGCGCGGTGGCGGTGGTGCGGGATAGTCAGGAGGCAGGTCTAAATCACCAGCTGGTTCAAAAGTAATTTCTGGCTTGCCAGTATTGACTTGCAGACCTATATCAGCAGCATCTAAAGAATCCAGTGACTGAGTACTGCCAGAAATACTACCATTAAGGCTAGAAGTTGACCCCCAGTCAGATGACCATGTATTGATTGAGCCAGTGCTGCCGGAGAGACTGCTTTCTTTGTCATAGTGTGGTTTTGGCTGAAAGGTTCCAAAAATAGGCTCACCTTCTGCATCCAGAGAATCCAGTGATTGCGTACTGCCAGAAATACTGCTGCCTATAGCACTGTCGAGACTGGAAGTTGAGCTCCAACCAGAATGTAATGTATTTAATGATGTATGACTTCCGGAAATACTGCTGCCTTTAGCACTATCGAGACTGGTTGTTGAGCCCCAGTCTGGGGGGGGATTATCGCTACTGGCGAGATGTTCGTTAAGGAGTTGAATATCAGGCAAACTGGCGTGGGTTCCTTCTGATGCTTTCCAGGCGATGATGAGCTTTTGAGCCATTGCCGGTGAAACTTTCCTGTCCTTTAATCCCAGGGTTTTAACCGCTAAGTCAGCACCTTTAACTGGCTTTTCCTGCTTGTTTTTTGAGCTGATTTTAGGTTTTTCTGCAGAAAATTTAACTTCCTTACCCTTAAATTTTGCTACCAGTACTTTGTTCTCTGCGCCTTTCTTAGATGCTAATTTATTGATTTGACTAATTTGAGATGCACTGAGTGAGTTGATTCCGCCATTGCTACCCATAATGACTGTCATCCTTGACCTTTAAGTTATTTCTTAATTATAGCCTTGTACTGGTTTTGACTTTTTAATCATGGCTTTTAATTATTTGACCTCGTTTATAAGCTTGGGCAATTTATAGTTAACTGACTTTGTATAACTATATGATTTTTTTGTAATTAGTCCGTTTCTTTGGCTAAAAGCCAGGTTGATTGACTGTGCTAAGGTTATTTCAAGCTAGTAAGAAAGCATGGAAGCTTAATTATGGGGACGGAGATATCATCAGGTGCGGGAAGTGTAAATTCAGGTCAGCTTAGTAATGCTCCGAATAGGGGGGGTTCTCCGAGCATAGGAAAGCACAATTCACGTCAAGTTATGGACCTTCCAGAAGTATCGCCACAATTACCACCAAATGAGACTGCTGAAAGCGGCGTGAAAAATGCCCCAAGTCTCTCTGAGAGGTCTTCAGAAGTCCGTTCGAATATTTCCAGCAAGCTGAATCCTGATAAAACTCCAGAATATCAGAATAGCCTTAAAGGGATAGATTCTAACTCCACTGCATCGAAGAGAATAAATACTGTCAGGGAGAATATAAGTAGTTCCTTCTCGATGTCCATCCAGGATGTGACTGTAGGAGAAAGTAGCACAGACAATAATCCTGATCAGATTAAATCCCTGAAAGGGGTGGGGACTCAGGCAGCAACATTAAGCCGAGCAGAGAATTCGAGTCAGCCTCCAAAAATGTCGAAATTACAAGAAGCTCCCCAATCAAATTCTCAGGTGCAAACCAAAAGAGAAGTTCGGTTTGCCAGAACTGAAGCGAATACTGCAGGTAAGATATCAACGAAAAGTGTGGATAAACAAAAGGTCAAGTTGGATAAGCAAGCTCTCCAACCTAATATGCCTGTAAAGAAAGCTTCAAATGAGCGCAAGGTGTCAGATTCTTCTGCTTTGGCGACAGGAGCAAAAAAAGCCGGAACAGCAACGCTGGCTGGTTTAGCTGGAACTGTCGGATTTATAGCTGGTATTGCTGCTGCTCCATTTAAAGGCTTTATTGATGCCGTTGGATCGGGTCAAGAAAGTGATAAGAGACAAAAAGAAAAAAATAAGCATCATGAAAGTGATGGCGGGCTTCCAGCTGTTTTGATTTCATTGCCGATTCATATCATTAAAAATTTTGCGGCTTTACCGGCAGCGATGGCTATTAGGGCGAGTACTGCAACAAATCACAGTTTGTCTGGTGATCAGAGCGTTTCGAAAGCAGAAAAATGGGCAAAAGACTTCATGGCGATGCCTGATGTGAGCGATGATTAAGTGATAAGACTTCCTATATCTTTTTTATATTGTTTTTTTGCACAGATAAAAAAGCCTCACAGTAAATGCTGGAGGCTTATTAGGGACTTATCAAATAAGAGAGTTAATCACAGGGCATTTTTAAAGATCTGTTCAATCTCTGCCTGGGTTCCCTGTCTTGGGTTTGTTGCTGCACAGGCATCTTTCAACGCATTGATAGCCATCTCTGGAATATCTTCTACTTTGACGCCCTGCTCAGTAAGGCTGGCTGGCACACCAACTTCCAACAATAGACGGCAAACTTCTTTTATACCGAGCACAGCTGCTTCCTGAGCGCCAAGCCCATAGACATCACAACCCAGATAGCGGGCAACATCCGAGAGCTTCTCGGCGGATACCGGCAGGTTGTAGGTCATGACATGGGGAAGCAGAATGGCATTACAAATCCCATGAGGCAGACCATATTTTCCCCCCAGCTGATGCGCCATGGCATGAACATAGCCAAGGCCGCTGCTGTTAAAGGCCATACCTGCCATATATTGTGCATAAGCCATTTGCTCTCTGGCTTTTCGGTCAGTGCCATCTTTAACCGCACGAGGCAGATATTGGGCAACCAGCTTTATGGCCTTACTGGCTACCGCATCCGTGACAGGGCTTGCATTGGCGGACAGGAAGGCTTCAATGGCGTGGGTCAGGGCATCCATCCCTGTTGCGGCAGTAAGACCAGCGGGCATGCCAAGCATCAGTTCCGGGTCATTAATGGCAATGGCTGGCGTTACATTCTGGTCAACGATGGCCATTTTGATATGGGTCTGCTCATTGGTGATGATGCAGAATCGAGTCATCTCGGAAGCAGTACCTGCTGTGGTGTTAATAGCGACCAGGGGCAGGCAGGGATTTGTGGACTTATCCACACCTTCGTAATCTTTGATTTCCCCACCATTGGTCGCCAGCAGGGCAATGGCTTTGGCGCAGTCATGAGGTGAACCACCGCCCAGGGACACCACAGTATCGCATTGATGACGGTTGAGCATGGCCAGCCCTTCGCTGACATTGGCGGTGGTTGGGTTAGGCAGAGTACCGTCATAGATCACAGCATCAATGCCTTGGGCAACAAAGCGGTCCGTTACCGAGCTCACCAGACCTGTTTTATTCAGCACTGCATCGGTGACAACCAGCACTTTTTTACAATTAAGCGCCTTTAGTCGTTCAATGCCCTGGTTCAGACACCCAAAGCCCAGCAGGCTCTGGCGGGGCATAATAAATTCGTGGCCAGCAGGTGATGCTGACGAAGGCGCTTCTGAGATGGCTTTTTGCTGGCTCTGGCTGACTATTCCATCACTGTTGCAATCAGCGTTATCACGAACGATTTTGATGCCCAGGTCCCGTGCTTTATCCAACGCCCCTGGTGACAGAATGAAACCGGGCTGTAGGTAGAGCTGATCCCCCTGACAGAATGACTGCAGGTTTGACTCTCTGATTAACTGCTTTTTCACAGTGTGGCCTTCAAATGTATGACTAAATCTTTTGCTTCTCTGACTGCTGCCAGAGCACCTCGCCACCGGACTGCCTGGCAACCACTCTGGCCAGTACAAACATCAGATCTGAAAGCCGGTTCAGATACTGCATCAGGGGAGGATTGATGGCTTCACCCGCTTCTTTAGCGGCGATCACTCTGCGCTCAGCCCTGCGGGAAATGGTTCTGACCATATGGCAGTAGCAGGCTAACCGGGATCCACCGGGTAAGATAAAATTCTTCAGAGGTGGCAGGTTGTCGTTAAATTCATCCAGTGTTTTTTCAAGATCCGTAACAAAGGAAGCCTGGATTAACTGGTAGCCTGGCATGGCCAGTTCACCACCCAGGTCAAACAAGCGGTGCTGAATATTCTCTAATGGCTTTTGAAGTCGGTGACGCATGAGCTGAACTTCTTTCAACTCACTGATCAGCAGCCCCATCCAGGTGTTCAGTTCGTCAACGGCTCCAATCGCTTCAATACGCTCATGGGTTTTTGATACACGTCTTTGGTCTCCCAATCCGGTTGTGCCTTTATCGCCGGTACGCGTGTAAATTTTGGACAGCCGATTGTGTTCTTGCTCAGACATCAGATGAACCTCAATAACCAAATACCAGTGTTTTCACGATAACGGGCAGGACTTTGCCGTCTGCCAGAGGCTTGCCAATATCGATATAGTCACCGTCTTTGACACTGATACTGTCGATACAAATGACGTCTTTGCTGTATTTCAGCTTCGCCTCAATACTCTGTCCCAGCACTTTGCCAAAGTCTTCTTCGACAATCACAATCAGTGGCTGGGGTAATTTAATCATCACGTCCATGCCCTTGATGATGATATCAGCCAGCTCCTGAACGTACTGGAAATCCGGATTTCTGGGCCCTTTCAGTGCCAGGGCAACGTGTTGCGCACCGGTTTCAAGGTCAAACCAGGCCAGTTTTTCGTGGATGGTTTTTGCCAGTTCACCGGCTGGCAGTGCCTCATCTTTGAGGGAAAGTCTCAATGCCGGAACGTTTTTGATGGGAAAGACGTCACGGGAAAAATTGATGGTGCTGCCACTGATATCCGTGGCATGAGAACCTGCGCCAATTACCGTCGCACGAATGGTTTCCACCGCATCAAAAACAGAAATCTGTTTGAACAACGACGATTGATGTATGGCTTTGCCCAGCAGTACGCCTAAATCACCGTATTGATAGTCGGAAGCAGAAGGCTCCTGATCATAGATATGAACGGCAACGCCACCGGAGAAGCAGATCTGATCCAGACGGTAGTTACGATGCAGGTCACTGGTGCCACGACCGATAAGAAATGCGAGGTCATCCGTTGCAGGCTTGAGACCCATGACCTCTTCGAGAACCTCCACCATTCGCTGAACGATCCGGTCAATCTGGTTTCGATTCAGCTGATCGCCGACCTTCACCGGCATGCCCATACGGCGGGTCATTTCCTGCCATTTTTCGGAAATGTAAGTAACTTCAGTGCCACCTTTCTCAAATTTTATCAGGCGGCCACCAATGTCCAGACAGGTGGTATCAATGACTTCACCGACATCATAGGTAGCGATATTGGTGGTGCCTCCGCCAATATCGAGATTGGCTACGATACTGTTTCTGTCAAAGGACTGTTTTGCGGCACCGGCACCTTTACCGGAGATAATGCTTTCAAGATCCGGGCCAGCAGTGGCAACCACGAAATCACCGGCAAGAAGGCTCAATGCATCAGCAACCTGTCGTGCATTTTCCTTGCGTGCTGTTTCACCGGTGATGATGACTGCGCCGGTATCAATATCAGCGGCATTGACGCCAGCATTAATGAACTCCTGCTCCATCAGCTGCCGAACTTTTTCGGCATCAATCATGGTTGGCGAAAGCAGTGGGGTGAAGTGAACCTGGCTACGGTAAATAACCTGACGATCGACGATTTCCACTTTGGGAATCATGGCGCCCGGGGAGACGTTCTCCAGGAACATCCGGGTAAAGACCAGCTGAGTGGTTGAGGTACCAATATCAATGCCGGCACTGAGAATTTCTTCGCGCATGGCTGCTCCGGGTTAGAGGCATCTGCTTGAGTTTTTCTACGACTTGAAATGAGGCAATAGAAAAACTGAAACAGACGAAATGAAAAAGAGCGCTGTCAGCGAGCCGACAGCACTCAATGGGGATTAAGCGTGCTTGGCTTTCAGTGAGCCCTGCTTTTCAGCCATATCTCTGGTGACCAGAATGGCGATGATTACTGCAGTAACACCACCTACCAGCTTGCCAACGATCATGGCAGAGATCATTTCGCTGTTGACGGCGGCGGTATAACCCAGGTGATCGCCCAGGGCAAAAGAAGCACTGACGGCGAAGGCAACGTTGATGATTTTGCCGCGGTTGTCCATGTCCTTCATGATGTTGAACATGGCGATACTGTTAGCCAGTGTGGCTACCAGACCTGCAGCAGCGGTTTCACCCATGCCCATGGAACGGCCAACGGCCATCAGAGGCTTGTTGAACTTGGTGGTAATGAAGTGTACCAGTGGGAAGGCACCCGCCAGAACCATGGCAATATGGCCAACGGTAGCAACACCATCAGAGAATGGAGCCATGCCAGGAATAACGACGAAACCGGTCAGAGCTTCAATCACAGCGGCAGCCAGGGCGGCAGTGATCAGAATAACCACACCCTTACCGAAGACTTCAAAGCCACCGATCATTTTTTGTGGAGCCAGCTTCAAGCCCAGAGCGATAGCAGCGGCAACGATAATGACCGGAATCAGGTTAACAACAATGGTACCGATACCGAGACCGGCAATCAGGCCGCCGACCAGCGCACCGACAGGTACGGTAGTCAAGCCGATCAGTACACCACGAGCCAGATACTGAGTATCTTCTTTAGCGATAATGCCCAGTGCAACGGGAATGGTGAATACAATGGTTGGCCCCATCATGGCACCAAGGATAAGGCCGGAGAAGTTGGCGATGTCCGGGTTTGTGGTCATCTCTTTGGCCAGTGGGTAGCCACCCATGTCATTCGCCAGAAGCGTACCGGCAAACATGGCTGGGTCAGCACCCAGGGCGTTATAGATGGGCGCCAGAACTGGTGTCAGAACGGTGTTCAGTACGGGAGCCAGACAGATAACACCGATCATGGCCAGTGCCAGGGCACCCATGGCCATAAAGCCTTCCTCGAACTTTTCGCCATAGCCCCAGCGATTACCCAGCATTTTATCCACGGCGCCCAGCACCATGAACCCTACCATGATATAGAGAATAATATCGTTGATACTCATGACTTCCTCGCAACTGCGATTGCTTTTGATTCTGAAATAGCAGCCGGAAGTTGGAGAACGTAGGTCATTTCCAGGCGGCGTATCAGTTGTGAGAAGGCTATCAGTGCAGGGAAGGTATGATGATGACCTGACGCAAGTCAGTCACCACTCAATTAATTGACTTTAATCAATAAAACTTAATGGCTGAAAAGTCATGACTTACATCAACAGGAAGAGGTCGTCTAAGTGACCTGAAGAGACTGTTTATTGAGCACTTTCTAGCTGATAAATTCAGGTGTGCGAATCATACTCCAATGACTCAGTTCGCCACCAGGAACCTTTGTTTGTTCTGCAACGTGAAACCCCAGTCGTTTATAAATTTCAACATTCACAGGATTATGGGTATCAAGATAACACGGCTTTTGGTCCTTATCTGCTGTATCCAGAACCGGCTTCAATAAAGCTTTGGCAACACCTTTTCCGTGGTAAAGTGGATCAACGCCTACCATCATCAAATACCAATGGGGAACCGGCAAGTGGAACTGCCTCTGGGATTCAGCAAATAGAGCAAATGCCTTCATTCTGGTTTCCGCACGGCTATGCGAGTTCAGTGTTGAATGCTGGTCAGGTAATTTTGGCTGTTGTTCTGGCCCGTACCAAATAGCGACACTTTCCACTTCAGGTGAGCTGATATAAACCTGACCGGTGGATATGGATTGCCGGAGGAACTCCTGCATATCTTCTACACTGGGAGGAGAGCCTCGGTACAAGATACTCAGAGGATATTGTGCAAAAGCCCTGCTCAATGTAACGGCGGCTTTATCGATGAGTGACCCTGGTAAGGGCAAACAACCCAATTTCATTGCTTCCATTGATATATCTTTTCTGAAAAGAAAAAAACGGCAAATTAAAAATTATCTATCATTTATTTTGCCAAACTATCATATCTTAGTTTAACTCCTTCCTGTTTAAGTCAGTCACCCGCCAAAGGTGAAATAATGGTTCTCTTGCTTTTGAATCTGAGTTGGCAGTCGGAAGTTTGGAGTGTTGGCCTCTTTCTGGAGGCTGTTTCCGGGTGGTGTATCAATTGGGGCAAGGCTATCAGCAGGGATGCATGAGGGCTATGACTTGACGCAAGTCAACAGGTTTTCATTTTGATGACATTGGTCAATAAATAAAAGGGTTTAGCAAACGGTGTCTTTTTAGTGAGAAGCTGCCAACTCTAAAAGATATATTCAGGCATTTCGTTTCAACGTTGGCTTAGTAGTGTTGTCATCACCTTAAGGCCAGCGGCCTGTTCTTTTGCAGCAATGGCCATCGCTTGTAAAGCTTCCTCCTGTGTTGCTGCTGCAGGCGTTTTCTGGAATGTAAGCGTACTCTCAGCAAATAGTGACGCAAGATCATTTTTTGCAACAGGTGCATCAGGGGCAGTATTGGAGGCTCTTTCCTGAGGAGCCGCAAGATACGCATTTCTCATTACTTTTAAGCTTATCATCGCCTGATCTCTACTATCTGGCGGCATACCTGCTAGAGCATCATCTAGTTCCTGGTTAAAACGTTGATAGTCAATGGGATCTGTTTGGACAACCGCTGAAAACTTTCTGAAAGTATCAGCGCTGAACAGCTTTTGTGAGTCATGGGTTCTTTTAAAGAGCTGGGCGGCATCTATCCGATCATTAAGAACTGAATCGGGAACACGTTTTTTGTTGAAGTTTTCAACAGCTTTTGTGAGTGCTGTTTGGCTACCTCCAACTCGATACATGCCTCCTGTGTTTTTGGATGAATGTGCTTCAAGCGCATCTGCAAGTAAACGCTGGTTCATGGCAGGCCAGCAGTGCTTGGGGAAGTTCTTATTTTTCGAGAGTGCCATTCTCTGTTTGGCTGTGCATTGGTCCAGAAATTTTCCAGTTTGTTCGGCATTTTTGGCAGTCTTGAGTTCTGCTATTTGAGCCTTGGAGTCTAAAGAAGCAAAACCAGTTTTGTTCAGTTCAGGTGCTTTGGAGAATACTTCTAAAAGCGACTCTTTTCGTGGTGCTGGTTCCACTTTTGTTGATGGTGACTTTGTTGAGCTTGACGGTAAGTCTGGAAGTGGGCGCTCGGTAGGGACATATGCCTTCATTTTTGATGTTAGAGGCTGTCTGGGTGGAACTGGAGGTCCGGGTAGATTTTTACGTTTTGGCGGCAGCTCAGGACGGCTGAGGTGCTCAGGTTTATCAGGTCTTGGAGGTGCAGTTTGTTTCTGGCGTTTTGGGGGCAAATCAGGTGGGACAATGGATTCTCTTCTAATGGCACCTCTTCTTTTCAGTTCTGAGCGAGGCTGGCTCTCCTTTTGTTCTATATCTGTTTGCTCTGAGGGACGCTTAAATGGGAACGTCCTAAAAATTGGTTGTCCCTCTGCATCTAGTGAGTCCAGAGACTCAATACTTCCAGAGAAGTTACTATCTATATCACTGACTATAGAATCTAAAGACTCGGTACTACCCGAAAAATCGCTTTCGATCCCACTATCCAGACTTTCTAAGGAAATATTGAGATCAGACTCTAGTGAGTTATAGCTGCTGACAAGGTGCTCATTAAGAAAGTCCAAATCCTTAAAGCTGGCGTGCGTTGAACTGTTAACTTTTTCCCTGATGTTTAGGATTGTCTGAGCCATTGAAGGAGAGACCTTTCGGTCTTTTAAGCCAAGCGTTTCAACTGCTAATCTGGATCCAGAATCGAGTTCTTTTTGTTTGGCCTTGGAGCTCACCTTTGGAGTTACTGCCTCAAATCTGACTTCCCGGCCCTTATGCTTTGCTATTAATACTTGATTGTCAGCACCTTTCTTAGAAGCTAACTTGTTGATTTGATTGATTTGCGAAGTGCTGAGGGAGCCAATTCCACTGCTGTCCATTTCGATTATCATCCGTGATTTTCGAATATCTAAAAATTATAGCAATTGGCTTCAGCAAAACTCTTAAATATGTTGAGTACTTCACGATAGGGCGTCATTATAACGCAGTTTAATACCTTCCTGCTTCAGCAGATCACCCGCCAATGGAGTAATAATGGTTCTCTGGCTGAGCAGAATCTCTTTAACTCCCCAGTGAATCAACATCATCACATCGGCTTCAGAGATTGACTTCTGACCCAGGAAGTCATGAACCCGGATAGTACTGGCCGTTTTCTGTGGCTCAACTTTACTCTCACGAATAATGTCTGAGAGCCCCATTCGACTACCAAGAATGGCATTCAGACGGTTACCAGCCGCTTTGTTATCCAGAATCTGCATGGCACGTTCTGCCAGCAGGGAGCCTGCTTCCATGGGGGGAATACCGCCGTAGTAAATATTGGGCACCACGGTATTCTCAAACTCTATTTCAGCGATGTTACTGAAGTCAGCAGCCAGTTTCTGTGTTTGCTCATCCTCCAGACGATAGATCAAATAACCGGAAAGACTCCGGGATGACTTTCCATCCGCCCCGGGGCGCTCTCCCAGCAGGACAATAACAAGCTTGGCATTCACTATTCTGGCAATATCCTCCGCCAGCTTTACACGACCATGTGGTGCAACCATGGTTTGGCCCAGTGAGTAACCATGGCTTTGTAAGCCATCTTCCAGAACAGGAAGCAGCTCATTGATGTTCTGGTGCACGGCTTCAGCACTCAGACCATCAGTAATCAGGATCTGAATATCTCGATTTTCAGGCTGCAGATGGCTGCGGGTTTTTTCGCAGAGATGTGCTCCGGCATCAGGATCCGCATGGTGTCGTTCAATATTATTGGCCTGAGAGCGAATCAGGCGAAAATCGATCTCTTCCAACTCGTCAAAACGAAGCTTACTTTTTGCTGCAACCCTGGCAACAGCAATGTTTTGCTTTAGTTTGCGATTAACATGATTAGCCATTCTTGGGCCAGCATTACTGGTGCCATAGCACATGGGTACCCGGCTAATCAGGTCATTCCATGCCTGTTTGGAGTCAGCGAAGATGGCTGGGTTTCCCCAGTTGGGACCGCGGGTGATCTGCCCATCCCGAGACTCTTTGAAAATCCCTTTTTCCAGGGCCCAGTGATAGAACTCGGGGGATGGTTTAAGGTTGTGGATCTCACGAATGGTCTGATCATCGTGGCCGCTGGTATCGGCATAGGCCAGCATACGATCCACACCCATGTAGATATCCATAAAGTAGTTGGCACCCGCTACGGTGAGCAGCTCTACTGCAATCTCCTGACCCTCACTTGAGGCATCGGCGTGCAGGGTAAAGCAGGGGGAAACACCCATGGGGAGTCCCATCATTTTACCCATGAACAGATCCTGTAGATTGGCACAGATAATCTGCAGGCTGTCTTTGTGGGTTTCCGGGCCAATAAAACCGGTAACGCTATTGACCATACAGGGGTCATATCGACGACACAGGCCGTAAGTCAGGGCTTCTGTGGTAGACATATCAATACCACAGTGTTTGCCATAACTGACTTCACTGCCCTGACCGGTTTCAAAGTACATAAACTGGTGCTGATTCAGTACGCCTTTCTCTTTCATTGTCTGCCAGGCCTTATCGAGATAAGGGACGCTGACATCAAAGGCTTCGCGCAGAGTAGCGTCGGTTCCGGCAAGGGACTGGAAAAGTATTTCCAGAGGCGCACCTTCTTCCAGGCAGGCCAGCTGGGTACGGATATGGGAAAGCACACAGACCTGGGTAGGAGCACCGGTCTGTCGTCGTATTTTATCCAGATGGATCAGGCAGGCGCCGATATTATCAATTGTGTCATCAGCAGGGTTGAGGCCAATCAACAAATCACCGTTACCCATGGACAGTCCCATCCAGGTGAGAGCAGTGATGGCATTCAGGTCATCGGTAGGATGGTTGGGTTGAATCCGGGTAGAGAGAGAACCAGCAAGGCCAAGGTGAGTACGAGCCTGTGTCGGGCATTCGATCTTGCGAGTGTTGTACACCATGTCGTGTACACTCATCAGCTTGGTGACTGCGGATATCATGACGCCAGTCAGCCCTTTGCCTGCCCGCTTGATCTGGGCTCCTGAGGCTTTTTGAATCCAGTCTTTAAGCTCACCGATGGTCATCATGGCCATATCATCAAAAATGCTCAGGTCAATGTCATAGTTGACCCGCATGATGTCATCAATCTCGCCACGGTCGTTGGTCAGGGGGTGATCGTAAATATGTTGCAGCGTCAGGTCGGACAGTATTGCCCTGGCTGCCTCTCGGCTGACTTCATCGTCTGCAGCCAGGCCGGCAACCTGATCGCCACTGGTATGGAAGCCCGCAGCCCCCAGCAGGGCTTTGAGTCCGATAAAACTGAAGCTTTGCCCAATGACCCGGGTGCGGTAAATTTCATCCGCTTTTGGTGCAGGAACCGGTATCTGGTCCAGTGGGGTCATCAGTGGTTTGGGCATGGCTCTCACTCCGCCGAACACAAAATCCGGCATGGTATAGAATGTTGCTTGCTGGGGTATTGACTCACCTCAGTGATCGTCTGTGTTAGAGGCTTACAGACTGGGCTATATGACTACAAAAAGAGAGGGATTGCATTCCGTAGATATACACTGTTTACGTACGAAATGGTGGAGAGATGCTATTGGATAGGATTGCTCTGATCAACAAAGATCAACTGTTTGGTATCAAAACCAAGTGCTTTGGCTTTGTTTATAAAGTCCGATTTAACCTTGTCAGTGACGGTAGGGGTTCTGGCCAGCAGCCAGAGATAGTTTCTGTCATTTCCTGAGATAAAGGCGAATTCATAGCCTTTCTGGTCCAGCTCAAAAATGATGTATGAACCGTAGAAGGGGCCAAAAAAAGAAACTTTGAGATAGCCTTCGTCATGCCCTCTGACAAACTTTGCCTTGCCTTCGGCCTGCTTACGCTCATCGGCCTCCACAGAATATCCTGAGTTGATTACGCGGAGACTGCCATCAGGGTTACTTGAGTATTCTGCAGTGACATGGGAGAGGCCCCGTTCAAATCGATGATCCAGTCGGGCTATCTCATACCATTTTCCAACATAGCGATGTACTTCGAATGGTTTTACTGGTGTAACGCCTTCAGGTATTCCAGTACAACCAGAAAGCAGTGCTATCAGTGACAGAATTTTAAAAGCTTTCAAAGCGCTTTATCCTTATTTTAATGCATCCCATAGAAGTAAACGGGTATGACAAAGTTCTTCACTTTGCCCAAGCTAACGAACCCTGCTTTACGATCGGGAACTTCATCCACTGCCATCAGGTTGACTGGCAGCTTTCCCCAGCGGCTGGCGTAGCTGCCAATCACTTTGCCAAAGTCCTTGGGTACCAGTAGAAGCAGAGGTAACTCTGAAGGAAAACCGGACAGTTCAATTGTCTCGGCCAGCTTCTCACCAAAGCTTTTTAACTCTTTAAAGCCCGGATAATTATCATCCTTAAGCGTTATACGTATGCAACCGCCATTATGGGTCTTTCTGGCCAGTTCGATGGCCCGCTTGATTCGGTTCCCATCGGCATTAAGCGCCAGGCGGGCAACAATGGGAAGGTCATTAACCGGCAGCTGTTCAGGCTTTGGCATAAACAGGGTGTTACCGGACAGTTCGGCACTGTGCAATGCCAGACCATAAACGGTCGCGCGTCCCTTATACTCGGGAATATATTGGCTAAGACTGCGGCAGAGAGTTTTAGAGTTTGCAATTGCTTTGCACAGGTCAATGCCAAGATCACCAAAGGCCGTGGTATCTGGCAGTTTGCCTGTCGCTGTGTACTGATAAAGCAGTTCGCCGACTCCGCCGGAAAAGGTAATTGCAGCCTGTTGCAGGGCTTGGGCATTCGGTTGAAAGGCTACCTGACAAAGCTGCTGTCCATCACTCTGGTCGAACCAGCTATGATCGCCCGTGACCATGGCTTCGAGCCCCTGGACATAGAAACTGACGATCTTGTCGATACTGTTCTGGCTGCATTCTTCACCGATGGTTAACTGTAGACCCAGTTGTACCAGAAGTTGTTGGCCATGGTTGGATACTTCCAGTAACCGGTAGGTGCCTGGTTCAAACTGAAAGTGTCGGGCACCAATGTAGTAGCATCCAGACTCTGTGATGTTACCGTCTATTCCCAGCGCTGGATTGGTGGTTCCCCCGCCAATATCCAGATTGATGAAGGGGATTTCCGGCGTTGCCCGTGAAAGCTCAAGACTGTTGCCCATAAAGGCGAGCCAGGATTCCATGCATGGGTCGTCTGCAGTAGCAACAATGGCCTGATTCACTTTTTCCCGAACGGAGCGGGCGATGGCTTGGGCATTTTGCTTTTCTGCCGCCAGGCCAGTGATAATGACCCCACCTGAAAAGAGCTGGTCACAATCAATCCCGCTTTCTTCCAGCCATTGCTCAAGACAGGTATTAATGGTTTCCGTGCAGAGTTCACCATTTTCGAAGGGCGTCAGTATGGCGTCAGAGCGATAAATCAGCTCAGGCTCTCCCAGCTCCATCCGCTCAGTCATCGGATTACGTTCAAGGTGTGCAGAGGCAATCATGGCGCGACTGGTGGTAGAACCAAAGTCGAGGCCAATCATCATTACAGACTGATTACCGGTAAAGTGTCTGAACATTTCGGTCTATGGCTGGGAGGAATACAAGAATCATTTTGCGGTGAAGGCTACTTTACCTGAGAGGGCATAAAACCAAAATAGATTTGATGTATTTAATAATAAAACAATAAATTTTTATAAATTACATAGAGTTATCGGTTGTTGGATGTTGTTTGTCTTGGTTTGGGAAAACTAACGTATAAATGAGTGGTAGGGCTAGTAGGTTTGGAGGGTATTGCTCTTGCAGGGAACAACACTGTTTCTGTTTACAAATGATTTGAGGCTGAGTGATAACCGGGCCTTTATGGAAGCAGCTGGTAGCTGCAAGAATCTGGTGTGCGTCTATTGCGTTGACCCTGCATGGTTCAAGCCCGGCCGTTATCAGTCAAAGGTGATGGGGGATCATCGCTGGCGTTTCCTGAGGGAGAGCATTGAAAGTCTTGAATCACAGCTTGAACAGCGACGGCAGAAACTACTGATTCGTTTGCATAACCCGCTACAGGCTGTCGGGCGGCTCTTGAAAGCTCATGAAATTGATACCGTCTATCGCAGTCAGAATATGGGGTACCAGGAGGTTAAGTATTGGCAAACTCTGAAGCAGCTTTTTCCTTCAGTGACCTTTAAAGAAGTGGCAACGTACTCCTTGTTTCAGCAGGAGGAACTCCCATTTGAGCTTAAAGATCTACCGGCAACATTTACCCAGTTTCGAAAGCAGATAGAAAATCTGCACATCTCAGAGGCAGTCACTGCGCCGGATATTATTCCAAGGCCAATGCCTGGGTTGAATTACCGTTCTGACTGGCTACCAGCAACCGGCAAAACTGGCAGTCCTTTTAAAGGTGGTGAAACAGCTGGAGCAGGGCATCTAAAGCAATATTTCTCAACGATGCAGCCAACCACCTATAAAGAGACGCGTAATGCCCTGCAGGGTTGGGAAACCACTACGAAATTTTCCCCTTGGCTGGCTCATGGCTGCCTCTCGTCTCGACAGATTGCCCAGGCACTGAGGCATTTTGAATCCATGATCATGGCCAATGAGTCCACCTACTGGATTCAATTTGAATTGTTGTGGCGTGAATATTTTCAATGGTATGCCCTGAAGCATGGCGTACGGTTGTTTTCATCCAGAGGCATCAAGGATAAATGCAAATTGTCTTGCTTTTATCCGGAGCGGTTTCAGAAGTGGTGCGCCGGTAATACCCCCTGGCCAATCGTGAATGCCTGTATGAAAGAGCTGCAGGCAACCGGCTACCTGTCAAACCGTGGGCGGCAGATAGTGGCCAGCTGTTTTATCCATGAACTGGGAATGGACTGGCGTTACGGCGCAGCCTGGTTTGAGCAGCAACTGGTGGATTACGATGTGGGCAGTAACTGGGGCAACTGGCAGTATCTGGCGGGTGTTGGTGCGGATCCGCAAGGATGTCGCCATTTTGATCTGGATAAGCAGACCCGGCAGTTTGACCCTGATGGCAGTTATGTAAAACGTTGGGAGGGTAATAAAACTTACCCTCTCGACAGTGTCGATGCCGCCGACTGGCCTATCATGCCTTAGATTATTGGTATTACTCTGCTACCAATAGTTGGTGACGCCAGCGGGGTTTATGGTCTTTTGCCAGATGGGCCGAAACGTCTGGCATCGTTCGGATAAAGTCATCAGCGAGTGTCCAGGGTGGGTTCACTACCACCATGCCTGACGCGGTCATTCCGGGCTCACTGTTCTCGGCAATACCCATTTCAAACAGGTGAACATTGCGCATCTTGCTTTTGGCAAACCCTTTTTCCATCTGTCGAATCTGGTGCAGATCCACCACGGGATACCACAACAGCAGCATTGCCTGAGGCATTTTCAGATAAGCGGCTTCCATAACCTTAACCACGGTCTGATAGTCTGACTTGATCTCATAAGAGGGGTCAATCAATACCAGAGCACGGCGGCTGGCAGTGGGTAGAATGGCAGGGAGTGCCTTAAAACCGTCTTCCTGACGAACATGACACAGGCGTCGATGTTCACAATGCTCGCGTAATTCATTAACGGTTTGCGGATGCATTTCATAGAGCCAGGCTTTGTCACCGGGTCTTAACAGCCGCTTTACCAGCAATGGAGAGCCGGGGTAACGTTTCGAACGGATATCGTCGGCAATCTGGCCGTGGTAGTCCTTCAGACCTTTCAGTTTTTTCCAGTCCAGCTTAAGGACACCCTCATCACTCTCCGCCGTCTTGCGGGCCATTGCTGAGTCTAGCCGGTAGAGACCAGCACCAGCATGGGTGTCAATGTAATCAAAAGGCTTATCTTTCTTCTGCATATGACGCACGCAGGCCAGCAACAGCCAGTGCTTGAGTACATCGGCATGATTGCCCGCGTGGTAGTGGTGTTGATAGCTCAGCATGAGGTCTGAAAGCCCTGAGATAGATGGAAGTCGTGCCTTTTTGAAGGGGCGGCGGAATCTACCAGATTTTCGGGATAACCGGCATACGGCGATATATCCATTGGGATGACAGTTTGCGCAGTCTCCATTGTAGGTTCTGCAGAGCCAGTTGAAGTTATTTGACGTAAAAAGGGCATGAAGTACTCTCAAAAACCAAGAAATGCCGACAATAAGACTGATCGATCTGTACAAAAGCAGTGTGCTGTATGCTGTCGCCCTTTTTCCTGGCGAAAAAAATGGGAACGCTGCTGGGAAGAGGTTCGCTACTGTTCAAGGCGTTGCCGATCTCAACGAAATCGGGTGATGGATGAAGAAAAATAAACACTACTCTACCCTTAGGCTCATTCTTGGAGACCAGCTCAATGCCCGCCATAGCTGGTTTAGCAAACAAGACGATGAGTGTGTTTATGTGATTGCTGAGCTGCTTCAGGAGACAGGTTACGTAAAGCACCATGTGCAGAAGATCTGCGGCTTTTTTCTCGCCATGGAACAGTTTGCTATGGCGCTGCAGAAAGCGGGTCATCAGGTGCTTCACCTAACGCTGGATGAAACCAGAGACTTTAAAGACCTGCCTTCACTGATCACCCATCTCTGCCAGCAATATTCAATAATTTGTTTTGAATATCAGCGGCCTGATGAATACCGTTTGCTGGAACAGTTAAGAGACTTTGAAGTCGATAAATCATTTAAGAAAACCATCTCTAAAAAAGAGTGGGATACCGAACATTTTCTGGTCCCATTTGATGAGCTTGCCAAACGGTTCAAGCCCGGTAAGCCTGGCAGGATGGAAACCTTCTACCGAAAGATGCGGCAACAGCACAATGTCCTGATGTGTGATGACCAGCCGGAAGGAGGGCAATGGAATTATGATGCTGAAAATCGCGCCAAGCTCAAAGCTGCAGACCTTGAGAAGATTCCAGAACCGTTAGTTTTTGCCAGTTCAACCTCGTCAGTACTGGAGCGATTAAAACGCCATAATGTACAAAGTTTTGGAGAGATCGGTACTCATTTGCTATGGCCAATTACACGTCAGCAGTCATTGAAGTTACTTAATTATTTTTGTACCCATTGCCTGCCACGATTTGGTCAGTTTCAGGATGCGATGACTGCAAACAGTGATCATCAGTGGAGCCTCTACCATTCCAGGATCTCTTTTGCCCTGAATACCAAAATGCTCCACCCGAAACAGGTGATTGATAAGGCCATCAAAGCCTGGCAGGAAAATCCTGATGCTATTTCTCTGGCGCAAATAGAGGGCTTTGTCCGTCAGATTCTGGGGTGGCGTGAATATATCCGGGGGGTTTACTGGAGCAATATGCCAGACTACGAATCCCTGAACTTCCTGAAAGCGGAAAAGGATTTGCCTGAGTGGTTCTGGACCGGGCAGACACAGATGAGCTGTATGCACCATGCCATCACTCAATCATTGCAGTATGCCTATGCCCATCATATTCAGCGGTTGATGATCACCGGTAACTTCTGCCTGCTTGCGGGTATTGATCCTGATCAGGTCGATCAGTGGTACCTGGGCATTTACATTGATGCGATTCAGTGGGTAGAGCTGCCCAATACCCGGGGCATGTCACAGTATGCGGACGGTGGTATGGTGGCATCGAAACCGTATGCTGGCAGTGGCAATTATGTGCATAAGATGAGTGACTATTGTGGAGGCTGTGTTTACAACGTGAAGGAAAAAGAGGGAGAAAGCGCCTGTCCCTTAAACAGTCTCTACTGGCACTTTATGGAAAAGCACCGGGAGTTATTGCATAAGAACCCTAGGACTGCACTGGTGTACAAGGGATGGGATAAAAAAATGTTGGCGGACAGGAATGCCATTCTAAAACGAGCGAAGTGGTGCGTTAATAATCTGAACAGCCTTTAAGGGGGTGTTGCAATGAAGAGTATCGCCAATGAATTGTTGATACTCCACATTGTTCTACTTTGTCGGAAAGAACCTATGCCGGCTTTGGAACCCAGGCCTTACACCAGCCGGCAGGTTCTACGGAATTTGCCGGGAAAAGCCTGCATCCTTTGTTGTCAGGGGTATAGAGCGCGCAGTTCTCACACTTCCGGCCTTCCTGATAACCGTCTATCGATTTGGCGGCTTCCTGTGTTTTCTTATAGGAAAGCCCCATTGCAGTAGGGTTTGACTCGTCTAAGGCAGGAAGTGCATCAGCACGGGCCTGTCGACTGGGAATGTTGAGAAGGGGGATAAGCGCAGAAGCCGCAGCCAGTTGTAAAAACCGACGTCGTGTGGGTCCACGCTTCTTAGAATCAAACGATTTCTCAGACATGGGATTACCTCATCATGCTTTATGTTTTTTAAACCTGATGATATTCAGGCTTAAAACTTTTTTATTGTTTACGGGAGGCAGGGCGCCACGGTTCATTAAGCCAGCCCTGGCCCGTGTATTTAATGCTTATCCCAGACTTTCACTATGCCAGCAATGGTGCCTACATAGGCAGTGCCATCGGGCATTAGTGAAATACTTCCGTAGTGATTGTTATAGCCCTTGCCAATCCCGGTCAATACCTTATAAACCAGCTGGCCGGTATGGGCGTCTACTGCGGTGAAGTACCAGGCATGCATATTGTCCGGATTCTTTTCGTCACGTGTATAGAGATAGATCAACCCATTGGCCAGAGAGACTTTGGGTACGGCGGAAGGTGAGCTGATCTCAAGATTTTCCCAGGCTTTTGAGCAGGTACCGGACTCAGGATCAATATCAACCCGGGCAATGCCGGGTTCGGCGCTGAAATTTTCAAATGGCCCTTCATAGCCATAGTTGTTCTCTACGATCAGACTATTACCCATGGCGACCATGGAGTTCTCACTGGTGCCCAGATTGGCCTTAAAAACCGGAACCTTACAGAGCTCGACTGACTGATCATTATCAGTCGTTTGTTTATAAACCATGACATTGATCTGACCATCGGCATTATCGGTGATGGCAACATACTCATTACCTATCAGGGTAGGGGTTGTGCCTGTGCCATGACCCATGGTGCCCGGTTTGGGGGCAGAACCACGATCATAAGCCTTACGCCATAGAATGGAAGGTTCTCCTTTCTGGTTAAGGGTGAAACGGTACATAGCATGGTCTGATGCAATGAATACCCCATTGGGGCCAACCGCCATCGCATTATCAATATGTTCCTTGTTCAGTTCGATGACGTTGATCTGCTGACCATTGCGATCACTGACCCCCACCAAACCTGTACGTGTAATAAACCAGTAGTTGCCATCCCAGTCGGGCATCAGATCGATAACGCGATGATCTTCCCTGCGTACGGTATTGAGAGCTCCTCCCAAATCAATGCTGCTTTCCTTGTGCCATTGAAGCAGGCCACTTTCTCCCTGAAGTGACCAGATTTCGATAGCGGGGCTGTTGCTGGCCAGTAGAACCCGGTTCTGGTGGTCGACATGGAAATAAACGCCACCTCCAAATTTTTTGCCCAAAGGCAGCCAGTGGGTGATTTTTTTACGGGCAATAATCGACAGGGTTTCCGGATCTCTTGCAACCAGGGTAACTCCAAAGGGGGTTACGCAGGTGGACAGTAATCGGCCATGGTCATCCATTACCGAAGAGACACAGTTACCCACCATCGGGTGGAACTGTTCGGAATCAATCTGGGTGTTGTGTCCCTGAGGGCCACCCCACGGATAGCTATCACTTTGGTGGCTGTCGTTGTGCATGCTGTTTAACCCCTGCCTGGCAAGAAAAGGGTGTTGTGGAACAGCGGGTGCCGTAATCGGTTTTGGTTGATGGGGCTGTCCGATAAACGTTGGAACAGTGCTGGCGATATCCGTAACCGGGTCTTCAGGAATTGGCCCCTCAACGTTGCGGGTAAACCACAGCAATAGTGACAGTGCCAGCAGGGTGGCAAGTGCCAGAAACCATAGAGTACTGCGCAGGAAAAGCCGAATATATCCCATAAAACAACCTTATTCTTATTATCCAAGTAAATGCTTGGTTTTAAGGGTATTCGTGTGTTCCATCAAAAACAAGTCAGTTTCTGAACCCTGCCAGACGTATTCAGCGGTAGTTATTGAGGTAGCTGTTGATCAGGAGTGTGCTTTCAGCTTTTAAAAGGCTGCGCATGGAGGCAGGGGCTTTAACGATCATTTGCACAGAATTACTGAACAGTTCCACCAGAACCTGCATCACGGCCTGCTGATGCTTGCCATTGACTTTTGGGCCCGCTGCTTTCTGAGGAATGGAGTGCACCACCAGATCAATCAGATGTTGGTCCGCACCGGCTTTAACCGCTTTTAATACCGGGACGGATCGGAGCGCATCTTTCAGTGCAATCATCCAGGGGGCTTTGACCAGCTGCATAACCTGAGCATCAATGATCAGCTCAACCCGCTTGTTTTTATCGGAGTGGGCGGATAGTAATGGTTGTATCTGATCAAGCTGCTGCTGGTTGTATTGCTGTAGCAGTTCTTGAATGATGACATTCTTGTTGGGGAAATAGCGGTACAGCGTTGAGATATTGACTGAAGCTACTTCTGCAATGGCATTGGTGTTCAACCCTTCATAGGATTTTTCCGCCAGTATTTTCTTTGCAGCATCCAGAATTGCTTCGACGGTTTTTATTGATCGAGCCTGTCTGGGAGTCAAACGGGTTTCACTGCTCACATCACCCTCCCTGATGTTTTAAACATTGAGGGTTGTGATTCTAGAGTGAAGTCAGCTGTTTAAAAACCACTGCATGAGTAAATTCATGTATTGGCCTGGAGAAAGGCTTTTAAGGCATCCATACCGTCTCCCGTCACAGAGCTGATCTCGAACAGGGTTTTGATACCCGCCGCTGTCAGTGCTTTTCGAGAGAATTCCGGATCGGCTTTTTCACTGTCGATCTTGGTAATAATGCCAATTACTTCACGATTGAACATACTGGCAAAGCCTGGAGGGATCAGGTTCTGCTTTCTTGAGCAATCATGAATGACAGCAATCAGTTCGTAGTCAACAGACGATGACATCAGTGCGGCATAAAAACGACGGTTTTCAATAAACTCCCCAGGTGTATCGAGTATGAAATCGCTGTACTCCATGGCCTGGGTTTTTTTGTACTTCAACTCCTGCCCATAGAGAGCCTGAGTTAATGTGGTTTTGCCTGAGGTGGTCGAGCCCACCAACATCATCTTTTTCATCAGGAGCGGGTAACCTGCGTAGGGGAGAACTTCAGGTTGTCCCTGAGCATATCCATGGCTGCATTCAGTCCAGCTTCAACACTGCCTACATCGCCAGTAATCACCAGGCAGCCAGAGAAACGATCCAGAAAACCGATTTCAACACCAGCCGCTTTGGTTGCAACATCTGCTGCAATCATTGAGGCTTCGCTGGGGGTGATGGTCATAATGCCGATAGCGCTGATGGTTTCAGCATCAAGGCCCAGTTTGATGACCAGGTCTTCCTGAGGGTGAGCAATCAGATGCGCCAGAGTGACCTGTTTACCCGGTACGTACTCCTGAATGATGCGCTCTTTCTTGTCGAGAAGGTTTTCCTGGAAGTTGCCACTCATGATTATTTACGACTCTTTTCTTGCAATTGATATGGCTGACGAAACGCCAGCCATATACGATTCATTACTGTTGCTTCTGGCGTGCAATCTCTTCCCAGTTAGCAGGGTAAGCGACAAACATAAAGCGGGCGAAGTCCGGGGCGCTGAACTGGATCGTTGATCCCTTTGGAATAAACATCACATCGCCGGCATGGCCAACCACTTCACGGCCGTCAATAATAATTTTCAACGTACCTTCTACGATGTAATCCACTTCGTCGTACTCCAGAGTCCACTCAAATGTGGTCTGGTGGATTTCCATCATGCCGCAGCCCAGACGAGGGCTTTCATCCAGATCAAGGATGTCGGTGATAAACACTTTGTCACCAGGGTTGCCTGTGTCAAAAGGTTTGCACTTGACGGTTGGGGCCTTGATCACCGCAACACCGGAAGGATCGGCGTGCTTCTCAAACTCAGGGGCAGCGGCCTGCTTGGTCAGCTGTTCAGCCACCACTTTACGGATGATTTGTTCCAGTGCTTCCGGGGTAATCTGATTCATGGTCAATCTCTTGAATACGATGTGAAAAACAGGATTATTTGAGCAGGCGCTTTAATACTTCCTGCTGAACTTGTTCGATATGCTCTGGGGAAGAGATATGGAATTCCCCGATAAGGAGCTGATGAATGCGCTTTTTCAATACTTCTACTGAGCTGGACTGGGAGCTTCGGATAACCTGAATGCCCTGAATTTTTGCCAGATCATCGGCTCCAGGAGAAAGCAGCATGCCTTTTTCAAGGATGAGGCAACCATCAGAAACGAAGTCGTGAAGATTGTTGCGGGTGATGAGGCGGCTCATCGGCTCACCTCCATGTTGTCCACAATACCAACAATGGCTTCATCAACCGGGCCTTCAGAAGGGCGTATGGCTCTTCGGGCAGCACCACCTCGGGCGACTAGAACAATGTCACCAATGCCGGCGCCAACGGTATCAACGGCAACCAGTGACTGACCGGTTTCCTGTTCGCTGGGGTTGATCAGCTCGACGATCATTAATTTGAAGCCACTGAGACCATCCTGTTTGCGGGTGGCCCAGATGTTGCCAGTTACCTTGCCAATCAGCACTTGCCATACTCCCGGAAAATGGTTGGGCTCGAAATTTCAAGGTTGAACATTAATACAGGGGTTGAAAAGCTCAGTTGACGAAAGTCAGTTTTCCAGAAATCAGAAAATTAACCTGGATCAATATTTGGGCAGTTTTTGAGGTGTGCCTGGGTGTCATTGGGTATCTTACCAGAGGGGGCTGGGCGCTGATTCCATATCCACTGTTTTTGTCCTGGGACATGATTGTGGTTTGGTTGAGGCCGTGAACAGGCTTTCTCAACCAGTACTCCACTGTCTAGCCACGCTTGGGCAAGGTATCTTGGAACAAAGCCTATGCTGAGACCAAGCTGAAATCATTGGTGTTCGACTCACCTTGATCAAGCGTTTGGTTTGAGTTTCTCTCTGCTTCGTCTAGCCTTTGTTCATACTATTTATTCTATTTTTCTCTCTATATGAATGATTTCACCATCAGATGAGCTGATGGTCATCATTTTCCTCTTTTGATGTGTTGATGGATTTCCTTAAAAACCATTGCCTGTTGATGGCACAGGAGGTACAGATGACGCTGACCAACAAAGAAAAAGTGGTACAACTGCTGAAGGGGCTGGAAACAGGAGACACCAGTGCGTATACATATATAAATCCCCAGAAGTATGTGCAGCATAACCTTGGTGTTGCGAACGGTTTTGATGGATTCAAGGCATTGATGTCTGACCTTCCGAAGGGCAGTACAAAAGTGGATGTGAAGCGGGTCTTCGAAGATGGAGATTATGTCTTTACCCACATGGATTATGACTTTTTTGGGCCTAAGGTAGGCTTTGATATTCTTAAGATGGAAGATGGTTTGATTGTTGAACACTGGGATAACCTAATGGAAAAAGCGACTTCTCCCAATGCCAGTGGTCACACCCAGACGGATGGTTCAACAGAGATTACTGATCGGGACAGAACGTCAGAAAACAAAGCACGGGCAGCAAGCTTTGTAAAAAACGTTTTGATGGAAGGGCAGTTCGATAAGATCAGCGAGTACATTACCCCCGGAACCACTCATTACATTCAGCACAGCCCATTCATTACCGATGGAGTTGAGGGTTTACAGGCTGCAATAGAGCACATGGCAGAGCAGGGGGTTACCATGGAGTATAAGAAAAACCATAAAGTGCTGGGTGAAGGTAATTTTGCATTGAGTGTCAGCGAGGGAGAGTTCGCAGGCAATCATGTGGCGTATTATGACCTGCTTCGTCTTGAGGACAATAAGATAGTAGAACACTGGGGAGTGATAGAAACGATACCGCCGGAGTCAGAGTGGAAAAACAACAACGGTAAGTTTGGTTTCTGACTCGAGATGCTTTGATTATAAAAAAGGCACTATTGATGGTGCCTTTTTTACCACTGCCTCATGATCAAACTGGCTGGGCTATATTGAGCTGGGTAATAAAAGCTTCCATCTCAGAAAGGCAATTTCTAATGACGAAAAAAGCATTTGCATCTTCAGGAGACCTTGAACAAAAAAAAGAGACACTGGAAGTGCTGGCGGATGGCGTTTATGCCTTTACCGCCGAAGGTGATCCCAATGTCGGGGCCATTGAGGCGGAAGACTTTCTCATTGCGTTTGAGGCTCGGGCAACGCCAAGAGCTGCGTCTGACTGGCTGAATGAACTCAGAAAGCATACGACCAAACCTATTAAGTACCTGGTTTTGTCTCATTATCATGCGGTCAGGGTGTTGGGTGCGTCCGCCTTTTCAGCTGAATCGATTATTACCCACGAGAACACCAGATTCCTGATTGACGAGCGAGGTATGGATGACTGGGAAAGTGAGTTTCGCCGTATGCCCAGACTGTTCCGGGAGCCTGAGGGAATTCCGGGGCTGACCCACCCTGATATTGTCTTTAACGATCGATTGGAAATCCTGCTGGGTGGGCTTCGGGGAAGTCTGGTGCTTGAATACTGTGGGCGAGGCCATACGGCCGGAGACATTTGTGCCTGGTTGCCTCAGCATAACATTCTGTTTACCGGTGACCTTGTTGAAGCACAGGCTGCACTCTATACCGGCGATGCTTTTCATTTTGACTGGTCCACAACCACCCTGGATAAGGTAAAAGCCTACGGTGCAGAGACCTTGGTCGGTGGCCGTGGAGCGGTTGTTCATGGCCGGGATCGTGTTGATGCCGCTATCGAACAAAGCCGTACTTTTCTCAAGACCATGATTGATCAGGTAGGAGCGGTTTATAGCAACAAGGGGACGTTAAAAGAAGCGTTTGCTGCCTCTCATAGAAGTCTGGCTCCTCAGTATGGTGGCTGGCCCATTTTTGAGCACTGCCTGCCATTTGACGTTCAGCGCCTCTGGGATGAATTTGATGGTATCGACTGGCCAAGAATATGGACTGCAGATCGGGATCAGGAAGTTTGGGATAAGTTACAGGATTGAACCGGATATGTGGGTTGCAGAAGTCTCCCGGAATGTATCTTCGCGAAAGCTATTGAGTGCTTGCTTGTTGGTAGCATGCAGTCCTATTTCTTCTATACTATGTTTTGCATTTTACGTGCAAAGAGCTTCTTTCGTTAGGGATATCGCAAATTTTACGAATAGATCAGTGATTAATTAGAAAAATATTCGGGTTGTCAGTAAATGCCTTCTGCACTAGATACAACCGTAACACTTACACCATTATCAGGGACTTCTTCTCGGGATACTGCTGCTTCTTATTGTGCTGCTGGCACTGATTGGGCATCTCGTCGTGTTCATGGGGTAACTTCAGCCGGAAGACTATCGATCAATCAGCAACAAATCAGTACCCATGTTTCTGCTCCTTCCTTTTGTGTAGAGGGAAATGCTTTAGTTCTTCGTGCCAGGCAGGCTGTTGTCTCCAAAATAGCGAAAGGACAACCAAATGGTTATGTAAGTTATTTCTTGGAGCAGTATCAACAGCCTCATGACGATTCATTTAGAAGGTGTGAGGCGCTAGCCGGTATTGATCAATACAGCGTTCAACTTAAGTCCAAATTAAAGTTCCATGCTCGCTTATGGGATTACGGTTTTTTAATACAATCTTTGATACCAGCGACCCAGAAACTAAGTCTGACAAGCATTGAATCAAAGGATACGCAGCAGTTTCTAAGTTATGTGAAGGCAAAAACAGTAGAGTCCTACCCTTTGGTTGAGCTTCCCCCCATCGGAGTTGATTTAGATGATGCTGTTGATCGCTCTTTTGTAACCACCCAAAGGCATTTTTCTGAGGCTGAGGTTGTTTACATGTATATGCAGCGTGAAATAAGTCTTGTAGGTAGGGAAGGGACTCTGGCAAACAGAATTAAATGTGTTTTTGATGAGCAAGCTCAACATCAGTTTTTGGACTCTTTGAAACAGATACGTGCTACCTTGCGAGAGCGGTATTTAGAGTTCAGGGGAGCTGCTTGCTCGGAAGTGACCTAGGATTATCTGGTGTTTTTGCTTCCCTCTCTCCCCTTCGGATGACCATAAAAGTTTATATATGACTTGACTCATCCAGATGAAATCCGTTTAATACGCCTCGCACATCGTTTTGCAGTTTGTGCCTGGATAGCTCAGTTGGTAGAGCAGCGGATTGAAAATCCGCGTGTCGATGGTTCGATTCCGTCTCTAGGCACCATTATTCTCAAGTTTGATAAGATTTACGTGCAAATTTTGCCTGGATAGCTCAGTTGGTAGAGCAGCGGATTGAAAATCCGCGTGTCGATGGTTCGATTCCGTCTCTAGGCACCATATTACAGCCATGAACTGAAAAAGAGTAAAGCCTCAAGCATTTTTGCTTTGAGGCTTTTTTCGTTGTGTGATTGTCTATGTTTTCTAACGAAAAGAGTTTGTGTAAACAGGCTACCTAACAAACGCTCACTGGCTCTTGGCTGGGTAAGTATTAAACTTCACGATAACCTCCAGCCCACCCAGCAGTCTTGAAGTACCAAGTTCAATGCTCGCGCTGTGAAGCTCAATAATATGGGCAACAATCGATAACCCAAGACCAGCGCCCTCCACGCCGGAAGTGTGTCTGTCGGTATCGGCACGGTAAAAGCGATCAAACACTCTTTGTCGCAGCTTTTCTGGAATTCCTGGGCCAGAGTCACTGATGCTCAGGGTAACCTGTTCACTGTGGCTGGTAATCATCAGTTTGATCGTGCCCTCTTCCGGTGTGTAGAGGATCGCGTTTCTGACAAGGTTGCTGATCATAATTGAAAGCCCTGAGGCATCACCCTGAGTGACCGCTGGTTCATCACCTTCTAGCATTATCGTCTGTCGTTTATCCAGAACCGGTTGAATATTATCGGCGATTACTTTCTGGCAAATTTTATAAAGGTCGGACTCCTGAAAACTGGCAAAGTAAGCATCCGGTGTGGTTCTGGCCAGGACGAGCAGTTGTTCTACCAAATGAACCATGCGATGGTGCCCTTTCAGGGACAGTGCAATGGCTTCTTCTCTTTCATGCCCTTGCTTGCGTTGGGCATTTTGCAAATGCACCCCTAAACCGGCCAGTGGTGTCCTCAGTTCATGGGCTGCATAGCCTACAAATCGTCGCTCTCTATTGAACGCATCGGAAAGTCTTTTAAGCAGCTGATTGATCGAGCTGATTAAGGGAACCAGCTCTTTCACCGGATTATTGATGGGAACCGGGTGAAGGTCATTGGCCTCTCGACGTTTCAGTTCATTTGCTAAAACCGTGATAGGTTGCAAGCCTTTGCTGACCAGCCAGCCGATCATTAGAAAAACAACAGGCAGTGTGAACAGGAATGGGAGAATGCTTTTCAGGGCAATGATTCCACCCATTTCACCACGAATGTCTCCTCGTTGAGCGGTAATGATCCAGCTGTTTTTGCTGGTGATGTGCAGGGTAAAAACTCGCCAGTCATGTCCATCGGTGGTGATGTTGCGAAAACCTTCAGTCAGAGGGAACTCCCAAAAATCTGGCGTATTTTCCGAATGAGCCAGCAGCTGCTTATTTTCTGTGAAGATTTTGAAGAACAGTTTTCCCTCATATTTGTGTCCGCTGGTCCCTGCGGCTGCACCTTGCCAGTCTTCAGGCTGAGTCTGGATCGGAACCGTAATAACTTTCTTTTCCTTGAGGTCTCCTGCGAGCAGTAGACTCAGTGCCCGGGCATATTGAACCAGCTGGGCATCCTGCAACTCTTCTGCCTCTAGATAGCTTTTATGGTAACTCCAGGTCATCGTGACCAGCTGAGCCAGTGCCATCGTAGACAGAAGGCCCACAATCAGGAATCTGCGAATCGAATTTTGCTTCATATACCCGTCGCCTTTGAAGTTGCTACTTTGTTGGCTGCATTCGCTCACTGGAGCGCCAGCCCGGCCCTGTCACTTAGTGTGTCTAGGCTCCTGGTGCTTCGTTCACTTGCCGCCGCGTAGCAACTCCAAATCCTTTGGGTATAAGGACAGCCATGAGAGGGATAAACAACACGCTATTTCACAACCAGCCAGCCAACGCCGCGAATAGAGCGAATGAAGTCAGAGCCTGTTTTTTTACGAATGTTATGGATGTGAACATCCACTGAATTGCTGGTGATTTCTTCGTCCCACTCATACATCTGGTCTATAAGCTGTTCACGTGAGAATACCCGGCCAGGACTGTTCATCAATGTGCGTAGCAAGGCAAATTCGCGCCTTGGCAGGGAATAAGTTTTATTGCTAACGGACACGGAGTAGCGTGTGGTATCCAGGGACACAGAGCCAACAGTCATGATGTCAGAGGAGACTGGTTTCAGCCGGCGTTCAAGTACTCTCAAGCGTGCCTGCAACTCTTCAACATCAAAGGGCTTGGTCAGGTAATCATCTGCACCACTGTCCAGTCCGAGCACTTTGTCGCCAATGGTATCTCTGGCGGTGAGTACCAGAACAGGCAGTGTAGCCGTGTCACTCTGTTTCCCCTTGATCAGCTGAAGCAGGTCGACACCATCCATATCGGGCAATCCGAGGTCAAGAATAACCAGGTCTGGTCGAGAATCCGGGTTACGAATTATCTGTAAAGCCTGTCGTGCAAGCGTAGCCAAAGTGACTGAACAGTTATCATCCGCAAGGGCACTCTGAATACCACGGGCCAGTAAGTCATCATCTTCAATCAGAAGAATGTTCATAGCTAATGACCTTTATGGTTAAGAAATGTCGCTTGAGGCTTTGCTACCATTTTATCCGTTCTGGGTTAACGGTACTTTCAGCTCATTTAATCGGGGCAGTGTTGTACTACCCATCTGAGCTGGCAAGAATTGATCCAGAATCTCTTTGGGACGAAAATTTCTTGCTTTACGCTCCTTCATTCGTTCTGCCAGCTTTCTGAATGGCTTAACCAGTCCACGCCCTTGAAACAGATATTCAAGCCAGCCTTTCTGGCTCAGGCGTTGCCTGATATTTACGACAGATGTTGTCTCTGGAAGCCTGAGTCTTGAAGGTGCCTGTTTAGCCCGGAACAGAATTTTCAGATTAGACGCTGTGTCTATCATAATGGCATCAAAATACTGACTGGCTGCTGCCGTCAGCGTATCAATACTGAAATAGTAGAGGTGGGCTTTAAAATAAATATTATGGGGTGATGCATCCCGAGCCTCAATCCACGGTACTTCAATCAGAAGGTATCCTTCTTCACTCAGCAATTGGTAGAGCTGCTGAAAAGCGCTCTGTGGTGAAGGCAGGTGTTCCAGTACATGGAACAGCGTGATCACATCATACTGTCCGGTTATACGATCCAGGTTGCCGGTGCTGATATTGCACTGATATTCGTTCCGGGCATATTCTGAATAGCCCTTGTTCGGCTCTACGCCTCTGGCGGCAAAACCGGTTCTGTCCGCAAGGTAGGTAAACTCACCCCCTCCAGCGCCTACATCCAGCATACGACCACTTTTTACACCGGCACTTTTCAGAAAATTCAGACGTTGTAATGCCGTTTTTCCTGCTCGATAGACATGCTTTGCTTTTGGCGTATAAACACCTTTGTAATCCTGCCGGTATTCATGATGGTAATACCGGTTCAGTTCTTCCTCATCAGGAATGCTGGTCTGCTGGATAAGCCCGCAGGTATTACAGATGGAAATGTTCAGTGGTTCAGAGCTTTTTGCATCCTTACTGGATATCAGTTCCAGAACATCGCTGTTGCATAGTTGACAAGACATAAGCCTGCTGAGCCTGTAATTGAAGTTGTCATCAGAAATTGGAGTGATGGTTTTATCCATCAGTCTCAGCAGCGTAACTGAGCAAACTTAACGCAGAATTAAGGTATTTTTGATTCATTGCATAGGAGGATAAATGAGCCACTGTGAATAGCTTGATAGGGTTACAAATAGAGGATTATGGTTGTTGAATAGTGAAGCTTTCGGAGCTCTCACTATGTCTTGACTACAATTGGGTAAGAAAATGTACTGATGAGCTCTCAAATACTCATGGTATTTGGTGAGCGATAAGCAGATATAAATATCTCGAACTCTTTATTTTGAATTATCTGTATTAATTTATAACTTAACGACGGATGTCTTGCTTTTATTCCGGAATAAAAACGCTGAGATAAGAGGGCAGGTTATGATAGCGGTTACAGGTGCAAATGGTCAGCTCGGAAGTCTTGTTATCAGTAGTCTGCTGAGCAAAACAGATGCCGGTAATATTGTTGCTCTGGTCCGAGAACCTGAAAATGCACTGAATCTGAAAACGTCTGGCGTGCACGTTCGTAAAGCTGATTACAATATCCCGGAGACACTGATTCCGGCATTGTCAGGTGTTGAGAAATTACTGCTGATTTCAGGGAATGATCTCGGTCATCGTGTTGCTCAACATAAGGCAGTGGTTACAGCAGCAAAAGAGGTCGGTGTAGAACTATTTGCTTATACAAGTCTTTTGAAGGCTGACCATTCAGCAATGGCGATGGCTGAAGAGCATAAACTGACAGAAGAGGCAATTAAGGCGGCTGGCCTGCCTGCAGTGATTTTGCGCAATGGCTGGTATACCGAAAACTATACCCGGAGTTTGAATTCTGTATTAAGTACCGGTGTTGTTTATGGGGCTGCAGGTAATGGGAAAGTCTTTGCTGCTGCCCGTGAGGATTATGCAGAGGCAGCATCCGTTGTGTTGGTGTCGTCAGAGAGCCAGATTGGCAAGGTATATGAGCTGGCTGGTGATCAGGGGTTTACCCTTGAACAGTATGCTGCAGAAATTTCCAGACAGTCTGGCAGGAATATTGTGTATCAAGATATGAGTTGTCAGGAGTATACCGACTTCTTGAAGCAGGCAGGAATTCCTGAAGAGTATGCTGTTTTTCTGGCTGATGCTGAAATGCAGGCGGGAAATGGCTGGTTAGCGAATGACAGCCACACACTGAGTATGCTTATTGGACGGGCAACTACGCCTATGAGTGAATCAGTCAGGGCGGCTCTTTAGTTTATAGTTATTCCCTCGATAAAGATGGAATAAAGTTATTTATCCTCACTGTTGAGACAGCGCTCTTTTTAATACACTCTTTATGAGTGCATCTTTCTGAATGCTGTCACCTTTGTTTTCAGGGGCTTTATGGAAGAAGTCCAGCCAGAAGCTGACAATACGGCGAATGGTCTTGGGTCTGATTGAAAGATCATGGTCGCCTTTTATAAAACTACCGCCCAGTACCACTTCCATCCATTGGCCATCCAGCGTATAGCGTAGAAACACATAATTGGATCCTCCGGCCCAGAACCCATACCGGCTGATCTCCTTCACTTGTTCGGTTAGCTGCTTGGTAGGGATTTTTAATAAAACAAGATCGCCACGGATCGGTGATGAAGGTTTGCAGCCGAAGATAGAGCAGGCACCATGTCCGCTGGCATTAATCACAATCGTCTTGCTGCCAGTATTAAAGTGCTGGCTGAGTTGTTCAAAACTATCCATCAGCGCTTCAGTCTGAACCAGCTCTACCCCTTCTTCAGATAGCCTTTTGGTCATGTGTTGCAGAACAGAGACGGTGTCTGTTTGAATGACGTTGTCAAAAGCAACGACCTGATCAAAGTGCAGAGGGCTTATAGCGCTCCCACTGTAACTTAAGCTATAGAACGAGCCTTGAAACGGATGCTCCGGGTAGAGGTTTAATGGACATAACTGGTTGATGGTTCGGATACCTGATTTATCTTCCATGGTTGTTTCATTTAGGGGCTGGTCATAAAACACCAGACTTCGGGTAATATGGGTTGCTGTATTTAAAGGTGGCGTCTGAGACCAGTTAAGCCATAGCTCCTGAGCACGTTGAATCAGGCTGCACCAGAGCGTATTGTTTGCCAGAGGCTCAATAGAAACAGGCATTACCCAGCCTCCGGCAGTCATGCTTGAGTAATTATCCGCCCTGGTGGGTTCTGATTTATCCGACATAATATCAGTGATGCCTTTGGGGTAGGCTTGGGCAACGAGCCGAACGGGTATATGTGGTTTATTGTTCCGGTTAAAAAATCGTCTGATTTCAAGGGCTGTAAAGATACCAATGTAGCCAGCGCCGAGAATGACGATCTCTGATGAGTCGGTTAGCGGGCTGTGATCAGATAAAACCTGCTCTCCAACCTGGCTTGCAATGTATTCGGCTACCGATGGAGCAAGGGTAAGACCTGAACCGCCAAAACCATAAGCATGGAAAACGGGTATTTCATGACTGGCAGAAAAGTGTCGGTCCCATTGCAGGACAGGTGCTCCAGTGTAGTGGCGTTGTCCGACAATGGCTTCAATATCACCGAATTCAAGAACCAGTCTGATCATTTCTGCAAGGTTTGGCATAACAAAGGTTGAGCCGTTGGCACTACTGGTGATGCTCATATACATCCAGACCAGAGAAGAGAATAAAGTAATAAGAGCATATCTGAGGATTGGGGTATTTCTAGGGAAAGGCATTGGCTATTCTCGTTATACGCTGAGCGAATAGAGAATAGCCAATGAGACAGGCTTGATATGATTATTTATCTTCAGGTACGTAGCCTTCAGCGGCATCAATATCTTCACCGGAGAAATACTTATCCATCTGTTCCATCAGGTATTGACGAGCCTCAGGCTTCAGCAGATTCAGGTGTTTTTCGTTGATCAGGCGAGTCTGGTGAGACTGCCATTCGGTCCATGCTTCCTGAGACACATTGTCAAAGACCCACTGTCCTTTTGGACCGGGTAATGGTGGCACCATCAGGCCTTCAGCTTCTTTTTTCAGTTTTACACATTGAACCATTCTGGCCATTGTTTTCTCACTGCGTCAGTTAATGTGGATTGAGGGTATCTTAGCGATAACGGTGCTGGATAGAAATCCATTCTAGGAAGAGCAACTGACTTCCAGCTTTTTTCCCCATTCCGGAGGTTCTGCTGCATAGTGCTCAAAGTCAGGGTGCTCATCAAAAGGGGCCCCAAGTACGGTCATCAGGTTTTCTACTTCCTGATAGTTGCCCTGCTCGGCCAGTTCGATGGCCTGTTGGGCAAGATAGTTCCTGAGAATAAACTTGGGATTGACTCGCTTCATGCGTCTTTGTCGATCTTCGTTACCCGTCAGGTCTCTTTTTATTCGTTGGCTGTATCTATCCAGCCATGCTGCTAACGATGGATGATTAACCAGTTGATGAAGTCTTTGACTGGCATGGTCTGAAGGAAAGTTACAAAGTGTTCGGAAGAACAGTGTGTAGTCGCAACGACTGTCATGTAATAGCTGGAGTAGATCGCGGATCAGGTCTGTATCTTCCTCTTCTTCTTCAACCAGCCCCAGTTTATCAAGCATCAGACGAGTATAGGTTTCACTATAAAGCTGAGGGTATTGATCCAGGGCTGTCTGAATCAGTTCTCCATCCTCAAAAAGAGGCGTAAGGGCCTGCCCGAGTCTACCGAGGTTCCAGTAGCCGATCTCTGGCTGTTGGCTGAAGGCATAACGACCAGAATGATCGGAATGATTGCAGATATAATGCCAGTTGAAGTCATCGATAAAGCCGTAAGGGCCATAATCGAAGGTGTCTCCAATGATGCTCATGTTATCGGTATTCATGACGCCATGAGCAAAACCTGAAGCCTGCCATTGAGCAATCAATGTTGCTGTACGACGGATAACTTCTGAATAGAAGCGTTGATAGCCCTGATCACTTCCTGATAGCACTTTCATACCTTCAAGGTCATGGAAGTTCTGCTCAATGGTGTAATCTGCCAGCTCTTTCAGGGCTTCGTACCGTTTGGTGTAAAAGAAATATTCAAAGTGACCAAAGCGGATATGGCTTCTGGCCAGTCTCAACAATGTTGAGCCTGCTTCAGTCTTTTCCCGGTAAACAGGGGTGTCACTGGTCACCACACACAGGGCTCGAGTGGTAGGAATACCAAGGTGGTGAAGTGCTTCTGAGGCGAGAAATTCCCGGATACACGAGCGGAGTACAGCCCTACCATCACCGAATCGGGAGTAGGGTGTCTGTCCGCCTCCTTTCAGATGAAGATCCCACTTTTCTCCCTCAGCGTTAACCAGCTCCCCCAGTAACAGCCCTCTGCCATCACCTAACTGAGGATTGTAAGAGCCAAACTGATGTCCGGAATAAATCATGGCCAGAGGTTCTGAACCCGGCCACGCAGTATTTCCAGAGCAGATCTGGGTCAGTGTTTCCCTATTTTCTGCTGAGTCTTCCAGGTTCAGAAGCTGTCCGGCTGATGAACTGTAGGCAACGAGTTTCGGGTTCTCCAGAGGCGTTGGATTAAGCCTTGTATAAAAACATTCTGACAAGCGTGAGTAGGTGTTATTAAAATTCTTGTCTTCAAGGCTATTCATCCCTGTACTCCCAAGATCTCTCAAAGTTGACTATTTTACTATGTTTCTATGTGTCATACATTCTCTTGAAGGGACTATTTGTTGTCATGGCCTATGATACAAGCGTTCTGTTCACCCCTTTTGCCTGTGGAAAACTACAACTGCCGAATCGAATTGTCATGGCGCCAATGACTCGCAATTTTGCTGACAACTGGCTGCCGACAGTAGAAATGGGAGAATATTACCGTCGCAGGGCCGAAGGAGGCACGGGCTTTATCATCAGTGAGTGTACAGCGATAAATCACCGCGCCAGCAATGCTTATGAAGGTGTGCCCATCTTTTATGGGCAGGCGGCGCTTGAACAGTGGAAGAAAATAGTTGATCAGGTTCACGTAGCAGGGGGTAAGTTTGCGGCACAGATCTGGCATTCAGGACCTGAACGCAGGTCAAACATTGGCCCAGCATATGGGGAACTTGGCGTTGGACCTGTTGATGTTTTTGAGGAGGGAGAACGGGTTGTTCGAGGTTTGGAAAAAGCTGAAATCCAGGAGATTATCGATAGTTTTGCTCAGGCGGCTCATGATGCTGAATCTATTGGTTGTGATGCAGTAGAGATTCATGGTGCCCATGGCTACCTGATTGATAAGTTTTTGTGGCACCGTTCAAATCAACGCTCAGATGAATATGGTGGGGAGTTGATCAACCGTCTGAAGCTTGCAGTGGAGGTTGTCAGAGCTATCAGAAATTCGGTGAGTGAAATGTTTCCGGTTATTTTCCGGTTTTCACAGTGGAAGGTTGATGACTACTCTGCCCATACGGCCTTAACCAGAGGTGACTTGGCTGTAATCATTCGGGCATTGAGTGAGGCGGGTGTTGATATCTTTCATGTCAGTACACGTCGGTTTTGGGAGCCTGCTTTTAACGATGGCCCTGAAACACTGGCACACTTATTTAAAAAGTTATCTGGAAAACCGGTGATTGCAGTCGGAAGCATTAGTTTGAACCGTCCGTTGATTCTTGCCCCTTCAGGGCAATTTATCGGGGCGGAGACGACATGTAATCTGGAGCCTCTTCTTAGTTCGATGCAAAATGAAGAGTTTGATCTCTGTGCGATTGGGCGATCACTGGTTGCCAATCCTGATTGGGCAAATAAAGTTTGGCAATGCGATTTTGAATCATTAAGGCCTTTTTCTGCAGAGTTATTAAACGAGTTGTATTAAGAAAAGCTGGCAGTCTTACTATGCTTATGTCGTGTCATACACTTTCATGAAGTGACTGGTTGTCGTTATGTCTCATGATACGCATGCTTTGTTTAGCCCTTTTACCTGTGGAAAACTACATTTACCTAATCGAATTGTCATGTCACCCATGACACGTAACTTCGCAGACCACTGGCTGCCGACAGAGGCTCTTGAGGCCTATTACCGGAGGAGAGCAGAAGGTGGGGTTGGACTGGTAATCTGTGGTGGGGCAACCATAAATCATAAGGCCAGTAATGGCTTTGAGAGGGTGCCAAGGTTTTATGGAGAAGATGCTTTAAGTCGATGGAAAAAGGTAGCTGAAGCAATACACAAGGCTGGTGGACACTTTGCACCGCAGATATGGCATGTGGGTTCACACCGAAGGCCTGGTATGGGGCCTGTTCCATCTGAGCCCGGGGTTGGGCCAATGGATATATACGAAAATGGAATACATGTTGTACGAGCACTGAAAAAGCCGGAAATTAAAGAGATTATTTCTGCTTATGCTCAGGCCGCTTGCGATGCAGAAGCCATTGGTTGTGATGCCGTAGAATTGCATGGTGCTCATGGTTTTCTTATTGACCAGTTTCTATGGCATCACACCAATCTACGCACCGATGAGTATGGTGGAATGCTTGAAAATCGGTTGAAATTCGCGGTTGAAGTGGTGAGTGCTGTAAGGCAGGCGGTCAGCAAAGATTTCCCGGTTATCTTTCGACTGTCTCAATGGAAGGTTTTTGACTATTCCGCACATATTGCTTGGAACTGTCAGGAGCTGACTATTATTTTGCGTGCTCTGGCAAAAGCCGGAGTGGATATATTTCATGTCAGCACTCGCCGTTTCTGGGAACCCGCTTTTAATGATGGGCCTGAGACATTGGCTACATTAGTTAAAAAGGTATCTGGTAAGCCTGTCATTGCGGTTGGTAGTATTGGCTTGAGCCGTCCATTCAGTAAGGATCAGGCTGGGCAATTTATGCAAGCTGGTGTTGAGTCTGATTTGAACCGCCTTGTAGGTGCTTTGGATAACAAAGACTTTGATCTCTGCGCAATAGGACGCGCACTCATTGCTGACCCTGAATGGGCGCATAAAGTCAGACAAGGGAATTATGACGCTATAAAACCTTTTTCAGCTGAGCTGTTAAAAGAGTTGTATTAAAAAATTACTTGCAGTTTTCGGGTAAGAAAGCCCCATATATAGAGGCTTTCTTTGGATGTTAGAGTCGTGTTGTCTGCAGCGCGGTTAGACTAATTAAAACTCATAACGAACTCTTGCGATGAACCCATCAACCTTGAAGTTGTCTGCCCAGTGGTGTGAGTAGCTGAAAGTAATCGTGGTATTGTTCTGAAGCTCCATATTAATCGTTGCATCAAATTGATAGCGGTTGGCATCCCTGTCAGCACCATTGATCAGAAAGTTTTCACCGCCTGCAACAAAGTGAGCAGTGATGGCAACCGGATCCTTTTTGAAATCATGAAAGCCCATCAACCCAAGTTCTGGTTTGATGACCATTGAATCGGTATTGATATCTCCGATCAGTTTCAGACCAGCTCCCAGCTCCATGATGTCATATTTTCCATTGTTGACCTGGTCATAAGATAAAAATGTCTGGGCAGGATCTCTGGCAGACTCGGTATAGTCATCAGTTTTGATGGTGTAATAATTAAAGGCTACCTGAGGCTGCCAGCTCCACTCATAGCCCAGAGGGTATGTGTACCCTGCTATCATGCCTACTCCCCAGCTTTGGGTATCGTACTTTGCATCATGCAGGTTTCCACCAACGTAGCGGTGTCCTTTGTTCTTGCCGAAGGAGTAACTCATTCGGCCATCAAAAAAGAAGTCATCTTCTATGTATGATGAGTAAAGACTGAAGATATGAGTATCAGTATCGATTTTGTTTCTTGAGCCATCTTTTCCTTCCACTTTCCCTTTTGCATAGGTGTAAGCAATACCCACTTCAATGTCCTGATCTTCCTCGAGAGGATTGTCTGCACCGATCGAGAATCCATTAGTTTTGGCATGGTACCCTGGAACATTGTCCTTAAGGTCTTGTGTTGCCTTGCTGTAAGAGTATTGAATCCAGGCTCCGCCACTAGAAAATATATCTCCGGTACTGATGCCTGTCCGTTTGCCGGACATCCGATCATCAAGGGTTTTGCCTGCGGCTTTCAGTGCGAGGTTGGCATTGTGGACAGCATGAGGAGACATAGCAGGAGCAAGTTCTGCAGCTTTTGCACTGTCCTTACCAGCTTTTACGTTTTGAACAACATGCTGGGTTAATTTTGCGCTGTTGCTGTCAGCTTTTGGGTGCTCAGTCTCTTCTTTATCAGCGGGCTTAGTGGCTGCCAGCATCATAGACCGAAATCGGCCAGGTACCTGGTTTGCACGGTGGTCAGCCTGGTTGGTGCTGGTAAGCAACATTCTCTTCGCATTGTGTGGGTCAACTATTGCGTCGTAATGAACATACAGCTCATTTTCAGCATCGACGTTGACAGGTCGGTTAATATTGGACTCCGTTGCCTCCATCAGAAGATATTGTTTGCCGATTGCTGGATCTTTAATGATAGAGCTATCAAAAATAAAATCAGCAGTAGGGCCAACGCCAATAGTATTGGCACTGACTATTGGTGCCTGCTGTGTTGTACCATCTACCAGCGGTTGAAGCCTTGCCGATTCGGGGTCGTGCTCGGTCAGCACCAGACGACCATCATGTTGATAGTTACCATCAATCGTTATTTCTGAAGGCGTCGTAACGGTGGCTCCCTGTCGAATATGAAATGTGGGAGATGACTCAGGTTGTACCGCCTCCCTGCTGGCTGATGGGCTGGAAACGATTGCCATACGGTCGGCCAGAAAATGCAGGTTGCCATTGACGCCAACAAGACCATTGGACTGAAGCAGGTTTCCTTCATAGCTATTCGTGCCATTGAAGGTGACATTATCGATATCGGATAACTGCTCTGTCACTCTTGTATCGGTGGCAATGAAGAGGTCGTCTTTCCCGTTGGCTCCTTTAATTGAGCCAATTGTGCCGCCAGTCTGTTCTATCGTGAATGCTGGCCGGCTATGAGCAGGAAGGAGGTTAATCTCTCCAAGTGTTCCTTTGGAGTTTACATATACTCTGTCATGGTCGTCAGTGAAGTCAGTAGCCAGCACACCTTTGCCTTCGGGTGTCATGCCAGAGAATAGAATGTTAGCAGCGCTGGCACCTTCATGAATGTTGATGTTTTTCGGGTTAGTTAATTGAACACTGTTCCAGTCAGAGCCGAAAATATCGATATTGGCAAATCCTGAGGCTTTTTTGAGTCGCCCATTTACCAGGGCCAGAGTGTCCTGTTTATCTTGACGGCCTTTTACTTCACCCGTATTACCACCGTGTTGAATAAAGTACAGAGAAGGGCGTTGGGTATCTGCTGAGAAATCCAGAGCGTTTAACTCACCCCGATTGTCGAGGAATTCATCGGCACCGGTTTCACCAAGGTTGGTCACAACAAATGCTTTTTTCTGGTCATAGGGTGAATCATCAGAAAAATACAGATGGAGTGCCTGATGTCTATTTGCATCTTGCTCGCTTGGTAGTGCACCGTCAGCAATAATAAGGTCTGTTGATCCATCGGGGGCAATGGTGAGTGTTTCCGGGTTGTTAACCAGTCCCCAATTGTGCCAGTCAGTACCATGAATCCAGATATTTTTTACAGAGTCAACGTAGCCCAGATTGGCTCCGTCGTTTATGTTGACCAGTTGTACTTGAGGTTTTGGCTGATTACTTTTGATATTCAGTGGACGATCTGGCGATGTCTGGATATTCAGCTTCGAGGGGGTATCTGATGTGTCTGAGGTTGGCTTGCTTTGGGAGTTATCGGAAACATTGACTTCGGCAATAGGGGCGTCGGCGGTTAAATCACGGGCGCTGATCCAGCCTTCAGATGAGAAATCAGAGGTATGTACCAACAGTTGCTCCACCGCTGGTGTTTCACCTTTAAGCTTTGCGCCTTCTGTTAGCTGCAGACTATCAATTTTTTTGCTGAATACGCTGACTGATTTATGTTCAGGTGTACCGAGCACCAGGTTATTTCCCAGTGGGCAGAGTTGTGGGTTGTTCCCAACCAATACATAGCCAAATTCGGTTTCTGGGGCGTAGACTCCATCGGCATTAATTATTCGGCCCAGTTCCAGAGCTTCGTTATCATTGGGCATTATATGCACAACACCACCTTGCAGTGATAGGTCTCCAAGGCTGGCTTGGTCGTGTACCTCTAACAGGCCCAATGCTCCACCTTTTGCAACATTAACAGGCATTCTCTGTCCGGCAGTGGTTTTTACCTGAAGGGTAAGGTCATTCTCTGTTGTATGTGGAGGTTCCTGAGGCCCATAAATCTGTAACAATGTTAAAATCCCGTTTTCATCAACGAGTATTTCTCTGGTGTTACTGAACTCACCATGAGCTCCCCAGTCTTTACCTGCCACGGCAACGGATTGAAGGTTATCAATATCACCTTTCAACTGACCTCCGTGGATGACCAGCTGGTCACCTTTTTCAGGGTTGCCAGTCAGTGCACCTATTTCGCCATCAATAATCTCAAACCGCATATCGGGTCGTTCTTTAAGACTGAAATTAAGCCCCGGAGTCACGACATCAGTTTTCAGAATCGTTTTTTCTGGCATTCTGTCGGAGAATGGCATGAAGGTAGGATTAGGTGTCTCATGTGCCTTATCGACCTTTTCTTTTTCCAGATCATCAACACTGACAGCATAAACATGCCCAATGGGCAGAGTGCTGCTCAGCGTCAATGATTCAAGGTCAGCAGGGAGTTCAACCGGGGCTGCTACACCGTCGAGGTTAAGATTAGAAACGCCATTCTGCAGAGCGGAACTGGTAACTGCCTGAACGGTTTCTGGAGATCCCCCTTTAAGCGTCAGTTCATCTTTTCTGTCTTTGTTTCCCCTGAGATCCACCGGCGTATCACTATTGTGAATGTAGTTTAGGGTTGGTCTCTGGTTGCCATGAGAGGCATCAACCGCAGTGATTGTACCGTTATTGATGATTCTTATTGGTTCGTCAGATTCTGTCTCGCTGAAGAGAAGCCCGAGGTTACCTTCGTGCCTGGTAGCAGATGTTCCGAGTGTAAGCCCTTGTACATGCGCAGAAGGTGACACTTCAATGTGTTTTGCATCACGAACTGGGCCGTAAGCGTGGAACGGTTGCTCAGCAGAGGCGGTGACGGTCAGTTTTTCCGGAGAGACCAGCTGGCCAAAACGGGCGCCATTGGCAATAGTGACTTCAGCTTTCCCCTCTGAACCATCAAACTCTGGAATAGGCTGACCTATTTTAATCTCGGACTCTGAAGGTGTTGCTACAACAAGGGTATTTGCTTTTGCTGTGGGACCATCTTCTGATGAAAAAGCAGAGTCCCTGAGAATAAGTGAGGTCTGTTCAAGCGCAGGCATATCTGAGTCACCACCTACTTCAGTGACCAGATGTTTTACGCCTCGGACAGGCGCTTTTACCTGCCAGTCGCCATCGGTTTGGGCTCTGATTCGATGCACATCCTCAATAATGTTGATTATCCCGTTTTCCAGAGACAACTCATCATTGCCTTTCAGGTGACCCGTCATCTGGCTCATGCTTCCCCCTTCCAGGGATATTCTGGCGGCAGGACGGTTATTGGTATCGGATAAATCAATATTGGTAATTCCTGCTTCGTTAACTTTGATATCAAAGCCGTTGGCAGGCGGGAATTTGTCGGTAAAGCTCAGCTGTAAAGTTTGTTCCTGGTCTTCACTTATATCACTTAACGTAAAATTTACGGTTCCTCCGGCAATGAGGGATTTTGGGTTGATGGCTGGCCGGGAGGCTGCCCACTTATCACCAGCAATATATATGAGTTCAAAATCTCTGATTTCTCCATTAACTGAAATTTTCTGGTTGATCTCTTCGGTCAGGGTATCCGCAGGATTGATCCTCAGGATATCCATGGGGCTGTTACCAATCAGGTTTCCCTGCAGAGTCCCTCCGCGAAGTTCAATCAGGTTCATATCATTACCGGAACCTTCAAGAAGTACCGAAGCATGTTTACCTTTGATATAGCTGCCGGGCGTTAAAATAGCGATATTAAAAGGGCCTGATCCGCGGATAGCGGCATTATCACTGATAACTGTGCCCGAGTTTTTAAGTCCACCTTTATGGAGGTGGATGCCCGTTGCCCCATCAATAGCGGTTATTGTGCCGGTATTCGCCATAAGACCGGCACCGACATCTACATTATCTGGATCATTGGATTGCGCTCTGGCTCCGGTTGAGTACGAGCCCGATATCTGAATGTTGCCGTGGTTTTTGATGAGACCGCTGTTATAGGACAGCATTCCGGTTCCCTGTCCTTTAATCGCACCATGCGTATCGTTAATGGCTCCTGACTTATAGTCATTACTGTGCTCATCCCAATCCTTGCCTGTCCCGAACCACTCAATATTTTGCCCATTGCTGACCATTCCTGTGCTTTCGGGATGGTTTAGAAGAATGATGCCATGGTTGGTTGCTGTCGTTTTGTTATCCGTTTCATGAAGTCCTGCAGTAGCTCTGATGCCTGTAGCTGGAGCATTAACCTCGATATTGCCATTATTTAATGCTGTACCTCCCTGAGCCTCTATTGCCGTAACGCCTTCTGTTGAGACAAAGATCGTGCCGGAATCAACATTAATTACAGAGGCATTTGACTCAGCTCTTATACCTGCAGAATTATCGATTATTTCTTGCGTTGCACCCAGTAAATAAATTGAACCCTTGTTGAGAAAACGGCTGTTGTCACCTTTTATATGTATTCCAGTATGAAGCCCTGGCTGGTCGGATGATGAGGTGGTATGAATTTCTCCAGTGGTTTCATTATGCACCTCAATATGATCACCAGAAGCCTTTATAAGGGTATCTTGCCTTTGAGTTGACTTCGAGAAGTCACCTCGAATAGCGCCATGGTTTCTTAGTATTGTTGGCTGAGATGTACTGCCTGAACTCAATTGAATATTGTGTAAGGCTCCGTCTTTGCTTGTTGGTGTGATGGTAACCTGTTTGGGAATCGTCTCAGTATTGCCTGTACCGATCGTTTTCGTTTGTTCAGGTGGCCAGTGGTATTGAGTGAAGTTTACGTTAGCTTGATCTTTGTCTGAACTTTCAGGCTGAGTGAGTGGCCTTTTCTGAAATTCAGCATTAACCGTGGAGGTATTACCAGAGTCATCTTTTTCAATTGCTGCATAGCTACTTTGAATCAATGTCGTAATTGCTGAAGTAATGGCGATCGCAAGTATTTTTTTATGGAATGTCTCAATGTCGAAACAACTCATTCTACAGATACCTCAACCAATGGGTTATACCATAGGGCTGAAACTCCTAACCGTATTTAAGTACCAGAATATATAAAATAATATTGTCTGATTTGTTGGGCTGCCGCTTTATTTCATTCTGACTGCCCAATGTGTCAGAAATATTTGATTCTATATAATCGGGTACTTATAAAAATAGCTTCAGAGTTCTTTTGAACTCTGATTGTACTTATTTGGAGAAGGTTGGGAGGTGTATGAAAGTCAGGCCAATGGTCATTTGAAATATGAATGGTATGGAAAAGGCTTTTTCTTACAAAATATTGTTTCTGCTTTAAAACTGAGTTTTTTGTTTTGTTTTTTTATAAAAAGCATCGTTTAAGGTGAAATAGTATTAGTGACTTAAATTCTACCGCGCCTTTTGCTTAAGTGATTGTAGGCGAGCAGAGGAATTAATCTTCTCTCCGTATATGAAGCTAATACCTGGTAACAAATATGGTTGCCAGGTAAGCAGAATTACAGTGTACGCTCTACCTTTTGTAAAAGTTTCTTTACCGGAGCTGCCAGTCCTAATTCAGGAGGTCGAGTCAGTGCAAACCAGCAATAGGCGTCACTGTCTTTTATCACACAATTCGTATTTTCTTCTGGATATTCAACAAAGGTAAGTGCCGGAGTAATGTCCAGATGGTAGTGGCTGAATGTATGGCGAAAAGGCTGCCAGATGTCATAGTCCCTTAACATCAGACCTGTTTTATCCTGAGCCTCTTCCGTAATCTGTTCAGGATCTGAAATTTCAGGAAAACTCCAGAGACCTCCCCAAATACCAGATGGCGGGCGTTTTTCAAGGAGAATCTCACCGTTCTGGTTGACTACCATAAGCATAATCGTAGATTTTTCCGGTTTGTCTTTTTTAGGCTTTGATTCAGGAAATAATCTCTCCTGCCCAAGTTTGTGGGCTATACAGCTGTCTTCAAGCGGACAAGCCTGACAGGTCGGTTTACTTCTTTTGCAAACAGTAGCCCCCAGATCCATCATCACCTGAGTGTAATCTCCTGTTCGACTTTCAGGTGTGAGTTTTTCAGCAATCTCCCATAGATCATTGGCGACACGTGTCTGTCCGGGCCAACCATGGATAGCAAAGTACCGGGTAAGTACTCTTTTTACATTACCATCCATAATTGGAGCCCTGATCCCCATGCTAATGGATGCAATGGCTCCAGCTGTGGATCGACCAATTCCCGGAAGCGCCATAAGTTGTTCAACTGAGCGGGGAAATGTTCCTGAGAACTCACTCACAACTTTTTTTGCGGCTTTATGCAGGTTTCTTGCGCGACTGTAATAACCGAGTCCACTCCAGAAATGGAGTACTTCATCTTCACTCGCTACGGCAAGGTCAGTGACTTCTGGAAATCGCTCCATAAACTTCTGGTAGTAAGGAATGACGGTCGTTACCTGAGTCTGTTGCAGCATGATCTCGCTGATCCAGACGCGATAAGGTGTTTTATTTTGCTGCCATGGCAAATGCTTGCGACCATGGGCATCGAACCATTTCAAGAGTCTCTGGCTGAAGCTATTGTCTGTATATGCGTCTTTTTGAGTCATTAAATTACAAAATCAGGTTTGCGATCAGCCTGTTGGCTGACCGCAGTAAAGTAGCTGTGAGCAGAAAAGCTATTTGAAGAAGCCTTTGAGTAGGTCTTTAACAGGCCCCTGTACTTTGTCTTCTATCTTCTTCTTAAGGCGGTTTTCTGCAATCTCCGCAATCGTTTCAGTAAGCCGTTTAACATCAATGCCACATTTCAGGTCACCAAGATCACCATGGCAACGAACAGGCCAGGTGACGTTGACATACTCCTTGTTGATCTGGCATGCAGGATCACTGTCAGGAGCTTCTTCTCCACGAATGTTGAGGCCCATATGATAGTCCAGTTGACGATCAACAAGATTTACGTATCCATCACCTTTCAGGTTCATATAAGCGAGAGCTGCGATCAGGTTATCGTTGGAAGCAATACCATTTTTGATTACGAAAGTGCCGCTCAGGTCAGTAAACTCGGTTGATGAGCCCCAATCGGTTGCTCTCAGCTCTTTCTTACGTATTTTGGCAACGCCTTCACACACCATTTTGTCAAAATTGGCATCAGTGAATACGCCTTTATCAATTTTGAATTCGATGTTGCCATTCAGATTTTTGGTAAGAACACTGGCGTATTGACCATGTGTATGAACCTTCATACCGGCATTCACGTCGCCCTGCAGTGACGCGAGGTCAGGAATGGGCTTTGACAGAGCTTCAAGGCTTATATTCTTCAGCACTGCGGAGGCTGCCATTTTTGGATTACCTGACTGACGTACATCCAGGTTAGACGTCATATCAATAGTGCCCTGATAAAAGCGGGAACCAATTTTTACTTCCTGCTTACCCTGGGCTGCCTTTATATCCACAGACGGCTGTTCAAAAATGAATTTGGCAACGGTGAGAGAGGCCAGCTTCATTGAGCCATCAAGATCCAGGCCGCGAAGCATTTCTTCCGGAATCAGAGGGTGCTCTTTGCCTGATGATGGTTTTTCTGAGCCCGATTGAGTTGACTGCTCTTCGTCAGGAGCTTCTGCATTATCAGTGGCAGGGGGGAGATAGTTATCCAGATTGAGATCATTGCCGGTAAAGCTGAACTGCATATCACCGCGGTCAATGCTGCTCATCCTGAAATTACCATCAAGGGTAAAGCTATCCAGCTGGAGCTGCAGCTTATCGGCGGTCAGGCTTTCACCATCGGTACTAAAGTGACTGTCAAAAGATAGCTTGTTTAAGGCTTTTGGGTCGGCCATGGGAGGAAGCTGTATCTTTATCTGGTTTAACAGGTTGGCAAGATTGAACTCTGCCACTCCCAGGTTGCCTTTAACCAGCATTGGGGTTTGCTGATATTGAACATTACCCACAATGCTCAGGCTTTCACCTTTGTTTACATCAGGTGTAGCACTGACTTTCAGGTTTTGAATGTCATAACGACCAGCTTCCAGGTTAAACGTCACCTCTCCACTGATCAGTGAATTTATGACGAGATCTGGAATTGTGATGTGGGCCTTTAATTTAAAATCAAAAGGCTGCTGATTGCGGATAGCACCGGTGGTTAAACTGGCCTGATCGATAATGTATTTCTGTTTGGATACTTGGTCATCGTAGCTGATCAGTAACCCACTGACATTGACACTGGCAATATCCAGTTTAAGAGGAGACGAGGCTGTTGCTGACTCGGGAGTTGAAGTAGAGGATGGCTCCTGCCCTCGGGAAGTCTGTTGTTCAGAGGGTTTTGGAGCACTGACCTGCCAGTTTCCCTTGCCTTTGGCATTCTTTACCAGTGTTAATTCAAGCCCTGTCAGTTCAAGGGTTTGCATTTCAATGCGTTTGCTTAACAAAGGAATCAACTTGACGCTGACGCCAGCAGAGCCCAGTTGAGCTAGCTGGGAGCTATTCGCTCCTTCTATAGATACATCCTCAAGAGAAAGACCAACCCATGGGAATATTGACCAGTCAATAGGCCCGTTAATACTGACTTTCAGTCCCGACTGGTCATAGACAAGCTGGGTGATTTCATCGCGATACTGGTTTGGATCGATAAAGCGTGGCAGGAGTGCCGCAGCGATAACACCCAGCAAAACCACCGCCGCCAGCAGAACGGCAATGAACTTGAGAATGCGGTTCATGGGAAGCCTCAGGATCTGAAGTTTGGAAGAGTTATAGTAACAGGCACCTATCTTACCCTGATACTTAATGTCATCAAGGGTAAAACAGGTTTATTGTAGGAAGGAGGTCAGAATCACAGGCTGGCGATTTGCATCTTTTTCAGTGATTGCAGTGGGCGTGTCCATGGATGAAGTACCATGGCAATATTTTTCATAGCGGGTGACTTCAAAGCCATTATAGCGTCCTGACTGCTTCTGTATTGTCCCTGAACCAGAACATACCAGTCCTTCTGGTTCCGCTGTATATGAACTGTCACAGCTGAAGCAAGTTCGGGGAAGCGCTGTTTCAGCTTTTCTATCGACTGGCGGTTACTGGATGAGAACCACTGAATCGTATAACTGTTCTCAGGACTGTTCAGTAGTGTATTAATTTGTTTGTGGCTGTCAGACTGCTCATAGGTGTTGTCTGGCTGATAAGCTCCGCCAGTCCTGGGAGTCTGGTCTCCGTTGGGGCTCTCATGGGTAACCATTTGTTGGTGCACCGTAGGTGTGTCTACTTTGTAAGAGTCTACTAACCTTGTGTCTATTGGTCGCTGGTTCAAGCCTGTTCGGCTGACAATATAGGTTTTCTCCCCTGGATCCTCTTGCCCAATCCACTGACGTTTATGAATAGAGGGCTCCACTCTAGGCTTGGCCCATGCATGGGTAGCCTGTGGGATTGAACCTACCAAAGACTGCAACCAGGCCACTTGTCTCACCTTAGGAGAAAATCGGGCAGATACTCTGGATAATGAGGGCGTTAACAGTGCGTCCAGGGCATCTGAGCGGTTCACGAAAAGCATGCTGACTAAGGCATAGCGATTCCTGTTACTCCTCTTGTAATGGATGATCTGAGTATTTTGCAATTCACTGTAGCGAAGTCTTGCTCTTTCCAGTGATGCTTTCCTGCTGGCATTCATCCATTCAATGGTATAGCTCTTTGGGTTGGCAGTTAGAACATTGATTGAAGGCCGGGGTAATTCAGGCTCTTCATAAACCCGTTGCTCTCTGTATTCGGATGGAGCTGATACTGGAATATCCTGAACATTGTAATCAACATCCTTTTGGAGATGTTGCTGAGGAATTCTACTCCGGTAAGCCGGTGTAATACTGACGTACATCTCCTGAGGATTCGCTTGTTCAGGTAAAATTCGATAGCTTTGATCACTGTTGAAATCAGAGTATGTGCTGCTACTAAATTCACTTCCATAAGGCATTACATCATCAACAGATTGCCTTTTACCATATTCAGGTTGAACAGATGGGTAGTTATTATCAGGACTGGCTTCAGGTCGTGTTTGCTGAGAGTAGTGAGCTTGCTGTTGATACCGTGAGAGCTGAGTGTTTTCCTCAGTGCTATAGGAAATATCGTAGTTAATAGGAGTATTATTGCTTTCGTGAACCGGGAGCTCCGAAGGATATTCTGGCTGATAGGTTTCAGCTAATTGTTCAGCCGGATATTTCGGTCTAATGATATCCAGCTTCTGAATACTGGCCAGTGACCTTGTCCACGGATAAAGTTCCCGAGCCATATGTGATCTGGGCGGGGTGTCCAGTTCAGCCATTGCCGCGATTCGGCTTGGGTATGGGCCATCAAGAAGAACATACCAGACCTTTCCGGATCTTTTGTATTGAGCAATCGTCGCATTTTGTAATACAGGGTAACGCTGTTTTAGCGCTTCCAACTGGCCGCGTTCTTTTGCTGCCATCCATTGAAGCACGTAATGATTTCCGGGAGCTTCCAGGAAACTCACTAATGATTCTGAATCTCCAACTTCAATAGGTAATGGCTGATATGTATCAGAATAAGAATTTACAGATGGCTGTTTTGAGTCAGGCAGCTCAGATGTTAATCTCTCAGCATATTGCAAGTTGGCTTTGGACTTGTAACTCTGCCTGCTAATGCTATTGCAGAGCCAGTCATTGCTAATGCCTGACTGACAGCTCCAGGATAAGTTTGAGGCCAGTGGTTTTGGCGGCAACAAAAGCCCTTCTGCTACAGGAGCAGCCATTGACGACAGGGCGGCCACGATACAAAGCCTGAGTTGTTTTTCCTTAAACAACAGTTGACCGGGCATGGTAATCAGATCCTTCTCTGTTAAATTACACAATACCTGACTGGTAAACTAAATCAACCATTATAATGATTTATTTTTTATTAAATATTTTTATATTTGATTTCGGTTTTCATAATGGGAGCTATTATTTTGAATGAGTTCGTGTTTTTCTTCGGAGAATAAGGGCTATTTTTGTTTAGTGGTGAGGTTTGGTCTTTAAAAATAGGCTCTTGTATTTTAATTTGATTAAATTGTCTAAAAATACAGTTCTTTATATTTTAAATGTTTTTTTCATTCCCTCAGATTTAATTAGGGGTTGTTGAGGAAAAAATAATGTGGAAAGTGAAAAGTCCTGTTTTGAGAACGAATTGCCAAATTTTTTTTGCAATAGGGCTGCTGGCAATTTTATTTATATCTTCCTCGCTGAGTATGGCGAATGATTGTTTTCCTCCATTTGATAAAACTAAGCCTCAGTATATTGTCGGTTACGGAAGCCTGCTCTACGAACAGGCAAGAAAATTAACCAATATCGGATTTGAGCCTGAAGTACCAGTATGGGTTGATGGATTCAGAAGAGGCTGGCTGACCCGTACACGTCAGGATAATAATGTGAAAGTGACGGAACTGGGTGTCATACCTTTAGTTGGCGGTCGGTTTAATGGTGTTTTGATCTCGATGCCGCCTAATAAAATCAAATCAATCGATCGTCAGCAAAAATTGATGTGCCGCGTTTTGGTAAATTCTGGGCAATTAAACTCGATGAATATTGAAAAAATCCCAAAGGATGGCCAGTTCTGGCTTTATCAGACCCAGAATAAGTACAGCGGCAAACCGGCAGGCAGCTATCCTATTTTGATGTCTGATGTGGATGAGTTCCTGACCGGCTGTATTGAGCAATCGGAGCACTTTAAGCTGAAGTCTTTCGCTCAGGAGTGTGTGGCGACTACCTGGAACTGGTCGTCGCACTGGGTGAATGACCGGCTGCACCCATTGAAAGCAAAGCCAGCACAAATCCAGAGACAACGGGTAGATAAGCTATTGGATAGTCTCGAAGGTAATCTCTATGAGCAGGTCCGGTCTCAATAAAGGGTAGCCTCCTAGCAGCTTGGAACCAGTCTCTATATAATGCTCGCCATATATCCCGGCAAACAAAATAGATGACAATCCAACCGGAGAAGTTCATGGCTGAGCGCAAGGCCAGTGTTGAAAGAAACACCCTGGAAACCCAGATTCGTGTGGCCATCAATCTGGATGGTACCGGTAAGGCATCTTTTGATACAGGGGTGCCTTTTCTTGATCACATGATGGATCAGATTGCCCGTCATGGCCTTATTGATCTGGATATCAAGGCTGTGGGAGATAATGAAATTGATGATCACCATACCGTTGAGGATATCGGCATTACGCTAGGGCAGGCGTTTGCTCAGGCGATCGGCGATAAAAAAGGACTCTATCGCTATGGGCATGCTTACGTTCCTCTGGATGAGGCCCTTTCCAGGGTTGTGATCGATTTCTCTGGTCGACCCGGCCTGGAGTTTAATGTCGAATTTACCCGGGCCATGATAGGCCGTTTTGACGTTGACCTGTTTTACGAGTTCTTCCAGGGCTTCGTTAATCACGCCGGTGTCACCCTCCATATCGATAACCTTCGGGGACGTAACGCCCATCATCAGATAGAAACTGTCTTTAAAGCCTTTGGTCGAGCCCTGCGGATGGCTGTCGCTTTGGATCCGCGAATGGCGGGCCAGATGCCTTCTACAAAAGGGTCGTTGTAACCATGAAGACGGTCGCTGTCATTGATTATGGTATGGGAAACCTTCACTCCGTCAGTAAAGCACTGGAACATGTTGCAGATGCAAATACCCGGGTAATTGTCACATCCGATCCTGAGCAAATACTGGCTGCAGATAAGGCTGTGCTTCCTGGAGTTGGTGCAATTCGTGACTGTATGGCTGAAATTTTGCGCCATGGTGTTGATGAGGTTGTTCGTGAAGTTGTCGCTACCCGTCCACTGCTTGGCATTTGTGTTGGCATGCAGGTGCTGCTTGATCACAGTGAAGAGAATGGTGGTGTTGAGTGCCTTGGGCTCTTGCCTGGAGATGTGAAGTTTTTTGGTAAAGAACTTCGTGATAGCGAAGGATCCCGGTTGAAAGTCCCTCATATGGGCTGGAGCCCGGTCAGCCAGGTTGAGCCATCGCACCCTCTCTGGCTGGGTGTTGATGACAATGCCCGGTTCTATTTCGTGCACAGCTATTATGCTCATGTTGCCAGTGAAGCTATGGTGGTGGGGAGAAGTGAGTATGGCCTTGGTTTCGATGTTGCCCTTGGCCATGAAAATATCTTTGCTGTGCAGTTTCACCCTGAAAAAAGTGCCGCAAATGGACTGCAGCTACTCGAAAATTATCTGAAGTGGAAGCCATAACGATGTTGATAATTCCTGCGATTGATTTGAAAGATGGTGCCTGTGTCCGACTGCGTCAGGGGGAAATGGATGATGCCACTGTCTTTGGTGATGATCCGGTTGCCATGGCTAGTCGGTGGGTTGATGCCGGTTGTCGCAGGCTTCACCTGGTTGATCTGAATGGCGCGTTTGCCGGCAAGCCCCTGAATGCTGATGCAGTTCGTGGCATTACTGCAGAGTACCCTGACCTGCCAGTGCAGATTGGTGGGGGCATTCGCGATCTTTCCACAATAGAAGCCTATCTGGACTCCGGCGTTTCCTGGGTCATTATTGGTACTAAAGCGGTTACAGACCCTGACTTTGTCAGAGAAGCCTGCCAGAAGTTTTCTGGTCATGTGATCGTAGGTATTGATGCACGTGATGGTTTGGTAGCAACGGATGGTTGGGCCAAAGTTACCGACACTCAAGCCATTTCGCTTGCACGTCAGTTCGAGCAGGATGGTGTCTCTGCCATCGTCTATACCGATATTGCCCGGGATGGCATGATGCAGGGTGTGAATGTTGAAGCAACCCGGCAATTGGCAAACAGCATGTCGATTCCCGTGATTGCTTCAGGCGGTATCACTAACATGGATGATATACGTGCCCTGAAAGCAGTTGCCAGGGAAGGGATTGAAGGGGCGATCACCGGTCGTGCCATTTATGAAGGGACACTTAGCTTGTCCGAGGCTCAAAGCTACTGCGATGAATGATTCTGGTATTCCCCCCATGAACACGCCTTCTATTAATCGGGATGATAAAAATATGGCCGTGCTGGCGCACCTTCTGCCGCTGTTCGGCTTTATGGTTCCTGGGTTGAATATTGTCATACCGCTGGTGATCTGGCTGATGAAACGGGATAAATCGCTCTTTATCGAGCATCATGCCAGAGAATCCCTGAATTTTCAGATCACTATCACTCTGCTGGTTACTCTCTGGGTTATCCTCAAGTTAATGCTGGTAGGGCTGTTGTTATTGCCACTGGTTCCGGTGATTGCCATTGTAGTACTGGTTTTCATGGTCAGGGCTGCCATGAAAGCAGGTAGTGGTGAGTTCTATCGTTATCCAATGTCACTACGCTTGGTCAATTAGATTTCAAAAAGGTTGAAGTAATGGGGCTGGCTAAAAGAATAATTCCCTGTCTCGATGTCGAAAATGGCCGGGTTGTAAAAGGTGTACAGTTTGTTGATATCCGTGATGCAGGTGACCCGGTAGAAGTCGCCCGTCGCTATAATGAAGCGGGCGCTGATGAGATAACCTTTCTGGACATTACGGCCAGTCATGAAGATCGTGACACAACAGTACATACTGTTGAGCGTATGGCTAGTGAGGTATTTATCCCTCTCACCGTTGGTGGTGGTATTCGGAAAGTGGAAGATATTCGTACCATGCTCAATGCGGGTGCAGATAAAGTCAGCATCAACACGGCCGCTGTTTTTAATCCTGAATTTGTTCAGGAAGCCGCTGACCGATTTGGCTCACAATGTATTGTCGTGGCAATTGATGCCAAGAAGGTGAGCAAATTCGGAGAGCGAGATCGTTGGGAGATCTTCACCCACGGTGGACGGAAACCTACAGGCCTTGATGCTGTGGAATGGGCCTTGAAGATGGAAAAGCTTGGCGCAGGAGAAATTCTGCTGACCAGTATGGATCAGGATGGCGTCAAAAATGGATACGACCTGGGAGTAACCAGGGCTATCTCAGAGTCGGTGGGTATTCCCGTGATTGCATCCGGCGGTGCCGGAAACCTGGATCATCTCGTTGATGGCATCAAGGAAGGCAAGGCGGATGCAGTACTGGCTGCCAGCATTTTTCACTTCGGTCAGTACTCTATTCCTGAAGCCAAACAGTATATGGCCAATCAGGGGATTGAGATGAGGCTTTAGGAGGACTCACTGGTCAACTGGTCTCATGGCTAAGTGTGAACGCCCCCTGGGAGCCTGTCGGACTTAGCCGACCGTAACGAGAAAAAGTCCGGTTTGAGGCAGATTTTATGCTGATTTTAGGCGAATAGCGGGGCTATTCAACGAAAAACAGCATAAAAAATGGACAGGTTCGGCTTTTTCTCAGTAGGTCAGTGGTAAGTCCGACAGGCTCCTAGGCTCTGTTGGCATTTTTCTGAGTCGCCGAACGTTAACAGGGTCTACTCCAGAATGGACTCCATCTCATAAATCTGACCTCTCAGCTCATTGGCCTGCTCATTTTTGATGCCCTTGATTTTGATGATTTCGCTATCCAGGGCCTCAAAGTCAGGGAGGTCTGATGGAAGCCAGCTGGCTTCTGAACGGTACATATAAATACCATCCATATCTGGGAGGTTGCCCAGAGTCAGTGCCTGGCTGGCAGCGCTGTCCCCCAAGGCTGGGTGCTGTTCTTCAGGGAATTCTGTCTGCTGATCACTAACGCTGAGGCCAATACCAATATGAGCCCTGGCAATATTGATCGCTCCGGCTTTTTCAGTCAGTGCTTCGATCATGAGACAGCAAAATAAGGCATCTGACGTAAATGTCTGGCTCTCTTTACTGGAAAAGCGCAGATAGGCATTGCCTTCAGGCGTATAAGTAATCTCCCCGTCGTAATAGTTTGCGGCTTCATTGATGATCTGGCTATGGGTTCGAAGGATGTCCTGTAAGTCCCTGGGAGCCAGTAACTGCTGAAGTCTGCCCAGATTTTTGACTTTGATTGCTGCGATCATCGCTGTTTCCGGTTTGTCTTCCACTTTTTCTTCCGGCTCGGCCATTTTCTTTTCGAGCAGTTGCTGCTCCACAAAGGCGGAAACTCTGGCAATTTCACCAGTCACCGGAGGCGTTGGATTGCCAGGAGGTAAAATAGAACGCAACTGTCTTTCAATCAGGCTTAGCTGAGAGGCTATGCTGGATGCATAGATTTGTAGAGCAATCAGCCCAGCCAGAAGCAGCAGAAGGCTAATGGCGATAATAACGAACAGGGCTTCTTTGGGCTTCTGGCTCAGCAGATCTTCATTGAGTGATAAGCGGGCATAACCGGCAATGACATCTTGATAGTGAATGGGGGATGAATAAACCGGATGCCGGATGTCTTCATCGGCCGTTTTGGAAATGGCCTTGGCAATTCTCTGGTTGTCGATGCTGTATATACTGGCTTCAGCAACATAGGGATTCTGTACAAGCTGGCTGAGCAGAACATTGAGACTGAGTCTGTCTCCTGTGACTAGCATGTCAGTTGCGGCACTAGCGGTCTGTTCGCTTAGCAGTTGGCCAATGCTGTCAGCCTGGTGTTGACTTGACGAGTCAATCTCATTGCTGATTACCAGTGACATTCCTATGGTCAGGGTCACCATCAGCAACCCGAAAAGAAGCATAAGCTGGGTACGAATGGAAAAACGGGATATGAACCGTGTAAACAGATCTGGCGTGAAGATACGCTTCTTCAAAAGTTAAGCTCCTGAACACAAAGCCAATGATCGTAATGTAATATTGCTCTTACTATACCCAAAGGATGTTGAGTTGCTACAAGGTGGCAAGTAAGCGAAGCCAGCGTAGTAGCAGTTTTAAAGGCGACGGGTATATACATGGGTAGAAACGTCTCGACTTTGGAAAGAGCCAGGCTGAAAAATAAGTGGAAGTTATATCCTATCAGAACTCTTTCTGCTTTCAGTAAAATCCCTGTGGTAAACTGATGCCCTGCATCGACCAGAGAATTGGATTACCCAGTGAGCGATATAATACTGATAAATGTTACTGGCCGAGACAAGCCGGGACTCACCTCATCCATCACCTCCATCATGGCCGACTACGGTCTGGAAATTCTGGATATTGGTCAGTCTGTGATCCACGATACCTTGACTTGGGGGATCCTTGTTCGCCTTCCGGACCTGGCTTCAGGTAATGGTCATTCTGCTGCGGTGCTGAAAGATCTTCTTTTCCATTTCCATGAAAGTGACCTGCAGTTCAGTTATCAGCCGGTTTCCGAAGATGATTATGAACATTGGGTGTCGGAACAAGGCAAGAATCGCTATATATTGACGTTGCTATCACGCAATGTGACGGCGGAGCAAATTGCCAGAGTATCAGGTATTACTGCGGCTCATGGTTTGAATATTGATCATATTTCCCGTCTTTCCGGTCGTCGTTCACTGAAAACTGCCCTGCAAAATAGAGAGAATGACAGTCGCCGTTCATCTTGCCTGGAATTCTCGGTCAGGGGAACGGCCCCGAACCTTGATAAGTTGCGGGCAGACTTTCTTAATCTAACCGCTGACCTCGATGCAGACGTAGCATTTCAAGAAGACAGTATTTATCGTCGAAACCGCCGACTGGTTGTCTTTGATATGGATTCCACCCTGATCGAAGCTGAAGTCATTGATCTGTTGGCGGAAGCGGCTGGTGTAGGTGATCAGGTTGCTGAAATTACTGAACGGGCGATGCAGGGAGAGCTGGATTTTAATGAAAGCTTCCGTGAACGCCTGGCTATGTTAAAAGGTCTTGATGAATCTGTTCTGGCGGGTATTGCCAGAGAATTACCTTTGACGGAAGGTGCAGAAACGCTGATTCGGACGCTTCGTTCACTGGGATACCGCACAGCCATTCTGTCTGGAGGGTTTACCTACTTTGCCCGCTACCTTCAGGAAAAGCTGGGTATAGATTATATCCATGCTAATGAGCTGGAAGTTGTTAATGGCAAGGTTACCGGGCAGGTGACAGGTGAGATTGTTAATGGTGAACGGAAAGCAACACTGTTGCAGCAGATTGCCTCGGAAGAGGGGATCTCCCTTAATCAGGTGATTGCCGTGGGTGATGGGGCTAATGATCTGCCTATGCTTAGCGTGGCAGGGCTGGGGATTGCATTTCGGGCCAAGCCAATGGTGAAGCAGAGTGCCCGTCAGTCAATTTCTACATTAGGCTTAGACAGCATTCTTTATCTTCTTGGTTTCAGTGAGAAGGACCTTGATTCTCTGGGGGGATAGTTCCTGATGCAGTCTATAACAAGGTGTTTGCGATGGATGAGTGGATAAGCTGGCAGGACCATTGCCCATATTGCGGGGAGCGCATCGAATTGCTTTTGGATGCGGGTCTTAACGACAGTACTGAATCATTGATATACATTGAGGATTGTCAGGTATGCTGTCGGCCCATTGTTGTAATGCTCTCTATCGATGACCAGGGCAGCTTTTACTGTCAATTAAAGACGGAGTCTGACGCTTGAAATGAGGAGCGAAATGAAAAGCATACGGACATGGAGCAAAAGTCTGATGACTACTGCGGTCATGGCAATGGCACTTTTAACACACAGTACTGCAGCTATAAGTCAAGCCGAGGCAAAGACCACGACTTGGCAACAGACAGTCGATAAGGCAAAAGGTCAAACTGTTTACTTTAATGCCTGGGGGGGCAGTGAGCAGATCAATGATTATATTGACTGGGCTGCAGAGCAGATCGATGAACGCTACGGTATCACTCTGGAGCATGTCAAAGTCAGTGATACGTCCAGTGTTGTCAGCCGTGTTCTTGCTGAAAAAATGGCTGGACGCAAAGACAGGGGTACCGTCGACCTGATCTGGATTAATGGTGAAAACTTCCGGTCCATGAAGCATAACGGGTTGCTTTACGGGCCCTTTGTTCGAGAGTTACCTTCATTTCAGGGGATAGACCCGCAGCAGAATCCTACCACCATACTGGACTTTGGGGAGCCGGTTGATGGCTTGGAGGCTCCATGGGGTATGGCGCAACTGGTGTTTATTTATGACACCGAAATAGTAAATAAACCGCCAGCTAATGCTTCTGAACTCCTTGAGTTTGCCAGAAAGCATAAAGGGCGTGTGACCTATCCCTTACCGCCAGATTTCATTGGAACGACATTTCTCAAGCAGTTGTTGAGTGAATTGACGACAGAGCCTGGTGCGTTATTGAAGCCGGTCTCTGAAGCTGATTTTGAAGCAGTTACATCACCTTTATGGCGCTATCTTGATGAGATTCACCCGCTGTTGTGGAGAGGGGGAGAAACGTTTCCGGCAAATAATCTGGCACTGACCCCCATGCTGGACGACGGTGAAATTTTACTTTCAATGACGTTTAACCCCGCATATGCGAGCTCAGCCATTGCCAGTGGTGAATTACCTAAAACGGTAAAAACCTATGTTCACGATAAGGGAACGCTTGGGAATACACACTTTCTAGCCATTCCTTTTAATAGCAACGCTACGGAAGGAGCCCGAGTGGCTATTAATTTTCTGCTATCTCCTGAAGCTCAGGCACATAAGGCCAATCCGGATGTCTGGGGAGACCCTACCGTACTCAGTATGAGCCAGTTAAACAGTCTGGAGCGTAAACGTTTTTCGAGTTTGCCACTGGGCCCCGCAACGCTGTCTCCTGAAGCTTTAGGCAAAGCACTTTCAGAGCCTCATAGCTCCTGGGTTGCTGCACTTGAGGAAGCCTGGAAGACAAGATATCGCCAGTGAGTTTTGTTCACTCCTTCAGGAATATACCCATAGGATTTCAAGTTGCTACGCAGCCAACAAAGTAGCAACTTGAAAGGTGACGGGTATAGTCGATCAATAACTTCTGCATACACTGAATATTAAGATATGAACCACAAAGTCACTAAGGCCCAAAGTTTTGTTTGGTTGTTCTCATGTTGTTTTTGGAGCCATCCAATGCCTTTTTTTCTTTGTGCTTTCGTAATTTTGTCGCTTCCCTTTTTTAAACCGGGGCAGTTATTTTGAGGCAGACTCTCAGGGGGCGAGCGTCCTTCTCATCATTCTTCTCGCTGGGACTGACAGGACTGTTTTTGCTCCCGGTATTAGCAGGGATAGGCAGCATCATGTTGCCCGCCTTTAGCTATATGCCTGTGTTGGGTTTTGACACTTTTAGCCTGACACCATGGCAAAGGCTTCTGGATACTCCTGGTTTGGCTGAGATGTTATTGCTGAGTCTAAAGACCTCTATTTTATCGACCCTGCTGTCACTGCTCCTTGCTTTCGGAGTCATCTGCTTTTCATGGGGGACACCGCTTTGGTATAAAGTGCAGCACTGGTTGTCACCGCTGATGGCTGTTCCTCATGTAGCTCTGGCTTTTGGTATTGCGTTTGTGCTTATGCCAAGTGGCTTGTTAGCTCGACTTATTGCTGCTTTTGTTGGCTGGGATTATCCTCCAGACTGGCAGACTGTTCAGGATCCATACGGCATAAGCCTTATATTATTGCTGGTTATCAAAGAAGCACCTTTTCTGGTTTTTATGATGGCCGCTTCTATTGTTCAGCTGCCTGTGGCAGACACACTCAGGCTTGGGAGCAGTCTCGGGTTCCAGTCAGGAGTGACCTGGTTAAAGCTGATATGGCCACAGCTTTACCCGATGATTCGTTTGCCGGTGTATACGGTATTGGCGTTTTCAATTTCGGTTGTCGATATCGCTCTGGTTATTGGGCCAGCAAATCCACCAACCTTTGCAGTGCAAATTCTTCAGTGGATACAGGACCCGAATCTGGCCAATAGTTTGCTGGCGGCTTCTGGGAGCGTGTTGCTACTGCTGCTGGTGGTTGCGGTTGTCGGAGCATTTTATCTGGCAGAATGGCTCTTGAATAAGCTGACGAGAAACTGGTTGACCAATGGTCATCGTGGTCGATTCAGTTCTTTCTGGCTGTCGTTGGCCACAAAAGCCTGGCAGGCATTACTCATGCTGTTTCTGTGTGGAGGAGGGGCTCTGCTGATATGGTCATTTGTCTGGCGCTGGCGGTTTCCTTCCCTCTGGCCAGACTGGTCTTTACGAAGTTGGGAGAGAGCCTGGGGAGGCATGAGTGAACCTATTGCAAATTCACTCGTGATTGGTTTAACCGCCACTATTATTGCCAACATTATCTCGGTCATATTGCTTGAACTAAACGATCATCAACGACAAAAAAATGAATCAGCTGGCAGGTGGCTATCTCTCGTCACCAGTGGCGCCATGTATATTCCGCTGCTCGTGCCACAGATGACTTTTTTGTTTGGTGTTCAGATTCTGTTGCTTCAGTGGGGAGCCGAAGGTCATTGGTTGACAGTGGCCGGTCTGCATTTGCTGTTCGTATTGCCATACTGCTTTCTGAGTTTGACCGGTCCCTGGCAGCATTATGACCGGCGGCATAGTCACCAGGGACTGCTGTTATCCGGATCCTGGTTGAGAACATTTCTGCAAGTAAAGCTGGGAGTGCTTTGGCGGCCATTGATGGCCAGTCTTGCCCTGGGCTTTGCTGTCAGTATTGCTCAATATCTGCCAACACTGTTTGCCAGTGCAGGAAGAGTAACGACGGTAACAACCGAAGCGGTTGGGTTGGTTGCTGGGGGAAATCGTCGTTTGATTGGCGTTTATGGGCTTGTTCAGATGGCCATGCCTTTCATTGCTTATGCTATGGCTTTTTTCCTGAGTCATTGGACACTTGGAAATGGACGCATTGTGAGGAGGCTGAATAGTTGAGTCTGGTTCTTGATAAAATTGACATCAGCCTTAATTGCCAGAGGCTTTTGAATAACATCTGTTGCCGCGTTGAAGGCGGGGAAGTGTTATCAGTTCTGGGCCCCAGTGGTTGTGGTAAAAGCAGTTTATTAAATCTGATTTGTGGCACATTGCCAGCTAATTTTGAGTACTCAGGACAGATTATTTTAGAGGATGTGGTTCTTAATCACCTGCCTCCGCATAAACGACAGGTTGGATTACAGTTTCAGGATCACTTGCTGTTCCCCCATATGACTGTTGGTGAAAATCTGGCCTTTGCATTACCCGGTGGCTACAGGAAAGCTGAGCGCAGGGAAAGGGTTGAGCAGGCGTTGGTCGACTGCGGGATGTCAGGTTTTTCCGGGCAAAATCCATCTATGCTGTCTGGTGGGCAAAAAGCAAGAATCAGCTTGATGAGAACCTTGCTGTCTGAGCCAAAAGCCTTACTGTTGGATGAACCTTTTTCCAGATTGGATACAACGCTTAGAAACAGTTTTCGGCATTTCGTTTTTCAACAGGTTCAGAGTCGCAGGATACCTGCTCTTATGGTGACCCACGATGAGCAGGATATTCCGGATAAAGGCGGCGTGATCAGGTTGAACTAGGAGCCTTCCGGGGTTACCACTGACCTACGGCAACTGCTCCTTGCGTTGCACTAGCTCCTGCATCCATGCCGTCGTGCATAAAAACTGACTCAAATCGAACTTTTTCTCGCTACAGTTGGCTATGTCCCAACAGGCTCCTAGCCAAAATCGAAGTCCAAAGTTTCCATTGGCCCCTGAATATAATATCCCTGAGCATAGTCGACACCTAATCGCCACAGGTGGGCCAAGGTCTGTGTACTTTCCACTTTTGGTACAATACTTCGAATATTCTGTTCTTTGAGGATATCCAGCATTTTGATGATGTCCTCATCGTTATTTTCATCCAGTTTACTGGTGAAACTGCCATCCAGTCGGACAAACTGAATATCAAGATGTTTCAGTATTTTCATCGAGCGTGAATCACCCTGGAAACGGGTGATAGCCAGCTGGCAGCCAATGTTGTGAATAGCTTCGGCAAAATCCACTACTCGTTTCAATTGCTGTAAAACCATAGACTCTGGCATTTGCAGAACAATACTGTCTGCTGGCAGATCGGTTGCTTTCAGCAAACCAGAAAGGTATTGCACCAGCTCAGTTCCCTGAATGGACAGATGACTCAAGTGAATTAGCAACCGAACAGCTTGTCCTTGCTTGTGGACTTGGGCCAGCTGACGTACACACTGACGAAGAACCCAGCGATCAATATGGGGCATCAGGCTTGATGACTCTGCAGCTTCCATAAATGTGCCGGCTTCTACCACTTCTCCCTGGGGAGAGTGAAGACGAAGGAATGCTTCGTACTGCTTTTCTTCTGAACCTGTAATGTTGATTACAGGTTGGAAGAGCAGGTGAAATGAGTCCTGTGACAGCGCCTGACGGATCATGGCTTGCACATCACCCTCCTGGGCCTTGTCTTTGAGCTCTTCCGTTTTTGAGTAACGGCAAAGCCGTGATTCATCGTTTTTGAGAGCAAGCTGGCAGGCGCTTTCCGCATTACTCAAGAGTGTTGTCAGGTCTTGGTTTCTCTCTTTAACAGCAAAGCCGATAGTTACTGTTGCTGTTAGTGTTTCATCTGCACTGCCAAATAAATGGCCATCAATAGCGTTTTGCAGAGTGATGAGGCGTGTATTGATGCTATCTGGAGTGTCTTCCGTCTCTATCAATAAAAAACTGTCGTCTGAATAATGATAGGTATCTGCCTTGGGAAAGAATTCCCGAATCATCTGTGCGATGTTTTTTTGTATGGAAAGGATGCCTTCAATACTGGCTTCCTTGCGTATGTGTTGGAAGTCATCCAGCTGTATCCAGACCAGTGTTGCTTCTGTTGCTTCTTTGACAGTTATTTCGGCCTTTTCAAGAAACTGCTCTTTTGTCGTTGTACTGGCTTCCTGCTCCACTGGCTGGCTTAGGACAGGTACCATAACTGGCAGTAAAGTGAGCTGAATGCAAGGCTCATCATCGTATTGCGCTTCAGATAAACGGAGACTCACCGGTGTACTGTGTCCATCGGTATGAATCAATTCACACTCGATTGGGTCGGTGCTCTTGTTAGTGTCAAACCGCTTTAACATCTGCTTCATCTCAGCTTGATGATGTGTAGCAAGCATGTCTATTAATGGTATGCCTGCCAGATCATCGGCACAGTCATATCCAGAAAGCTGTAGGTAGGCAGCATTGGCATCGACATGCATACCATCATGGATATAGGCGATTGCTTCAGATGCATTGGCCAGCAGAAGTTGACATCGCTTGTTGGACTCATCCAGCTCTCGGCGAGTACAGCTTAGATTCCTGCGGTCTTCCAGATTTGTGATTTCACGGAGAACAGCATGCAGTATATGTTCTTCATTGAAACTGGGAATCGCATCTCTGGCTCCTGCAGATAGCCAGGTAGAAGCTCGCTGAGGATTGTATTCCGGTAAGGTCACAATGACTGGAATATCTCTCTGGTGTTTTTCTATGATGGTAAGCACTTGTTGTGCATTAAGTTTGGGCGTTTCTTCAGAGCTGAGTACGACATCCCATTGGTCCTCTTTCAGGGCATCCTCCATCGTCTCGATAGAAGAGATATGTTGGACTCGAGGAGGCATGCCCGCACTGCGAAACAGTTTTACCCAGCGTTCGACATCATTAGGGGAGTCTTCCAGGGCGAGCAAGCGTATGGTTTGTCTGCGGTAATCCATTCGAGGGTGATCACTGTTTTTTGAAGAAAAGAGCTCTTATGTCAGCAGAACCTACAACTGTATGAGCCTGTTTCACCATCATACGACAAGCGGAATTAAAAGGTATAGAGTGCCTTCACTGAATTGTGACAGGCATTGGTTACTTGGTTGCAAGTAACACCAATTGAACATTCTAACGACCCTTCTGGCTTGAGCTGAGAAAGGATCCTTATGTCAACAGAACCTGGTGGTATGAACAACAGCCTTGTGTTGCAACTCCTCGCAATAGCTCACTATCTACTCGTCGCTCCACCTTGTTCTGAGACTCATTATGGTAGTTAGAAAACTCAATTGGTCTTACTCAACAACCCTTAGCCAAAAAGCTTGAATTGATACTGGCACCATGTCGGGGTTGTATAAATACATTTCATGAGCTGTCCTTTTTGCAGAACATCATGGTGGATCAGATCGAATTTGACACCTTCCTTATCAGCGAAGTTTGGCACTATAAGGGAGGCTTCCTTTGAACCAGACAACAGGAGAGATCTCTGGAAGTGGCTTGATTCCTGAGTCTTATGTATTAGTGATATGGCTGTAGCATCTACCGAATCTGTTATGAGGTTGACGCCAAAGGTCACTTCATTTTGTGCTGAAACGCCTAACCAGCGTACACTGTAAAGAGCCCATGGCAACTCCTTGCTTTGCCTGATTCCAATCAATTCACCAGCATGAAACTGTTGAGGCAGCACTCCATTAATTTTGAGGCAGAAGCCGGTATGACTGGTATTGATGATTTCGGTTTTCAGTGCTGAAAGGCGTTTGTTATCTAAAAACTCTTCGGTGTTAAATGAAATTATCTCACCGGCCGAAGGACTGCTTTGTTTATCCTCATCTCTGATCTCTGCATCATGGGCCTGTGACCAGACATCACCGGACTGTTCTGCAAAGTTGCTTTTTCCGGCAGCATCGGAATGTATTGCAATAATATCGTCAAAATTCCTTTTACCGGATAAGTGATAATGAAGCCCAGTGAAACCAAAGCAAGTTTCACAATGGTTTGAGGAGGATCTTCGGGGACTGGACCGCTTTTGAATTTGTCCCCAGCTTAGCATCAGATGTTCAATTAACTCGGTTGGAAGAACTTTTGAAACTTTTGGGTCTTTTTTTATTTTGTCCAGATGTGCTGTAAGTACTCTGACGTTCAAGCCGATCATGCCTGGTCTGGCCTTATCTGGCTCTGGTGCTGCATATTCAAGGCCTTCATCATTGTTAAGATTCGCAGAAAAATAGGTCTTCAGACCAGATTGGGGCTGAATTTTACAGTGATTGATCCAGACGCTTAAAATTTGCCAGACCTGTTGGATTTCATTGGGCGATAACTTGTTAGTGTCACTGTGTGAGAGTAGTAATACCCGTTTATAGAGATTTTCTGCCGACATGGGCTTGCGCTTGCTCTCATAAGGGTCTTCTTGCTGGAAGCTCTGGTGATTATGTGTTGTGGCAATCTGGTATAAAGTATGAAGTTCAAGCCACAGGCGTTCAGGCGCAGGGCGGTAAAGGAGGCAGTAAAATAAGTAGGCTGTTGCGCTCTCTGAAATGGCTCGATGCAGTGCAGTTGCGAGTATTTCTCCATTCTCACTACTATCCAGACAGGATTGAACTACTGCTTTATAGGCTGTTGCGAGCCCAAAATGCAGTCGATGGCAAAGATCAAACCAGGTTTGCTGGCCTGATTCAAAAGTAATGTATCGCTTTAGATATCGTTGATAGAGGTTGTTTGCTGTTGAGAGTGTGGGGGAGCGAACCGCTTCTGCAAGCGTGTATAACTCATTGGGAGGGCAATCCAGTTGTGTCAGTTCATCCAGAGCACTGGACAGACGTTCTCCATTTTTCTGATAGTCAGTAATAGAGAGTTCTTTTAGCCAAAGCCCCAGTTTGTCAACGTTCGACCCGGATCCACTGGAGCAAAATGATAAAGATCCAAGGCTACGACTGGGTAGCTCCAGTTGAAGAGTATCTGTAGATTCCATTCTTTAATCCCAATATCAGGGCACTGACATCCTGTCAGGTACTGCGCATTATCAATGCTATTTACTATAAAAGTGCCCTTCTTCCTGGCTTTACAGCCTCTATTCAAGGTCTGGTGGTCCGAGGCACTTTTTGCTCATGGCTGTCTGGCAGTTAATTCTTATAATAAATTTGCTGAGTCTAATATTCCAGTATGGTAGTACTTTATCTCTTGAGATGCCGCTGCTGGCAACACCTCAATAGACTATATATCTATTATCTAACGGTGCAATTAATGCCTGACTTTAGTTAAAAGCGTCAGGAAATCCATGTTTTCCCTGGTCGCCCGGGAATTTCACGAACCAGTTTGGGAACCAGATAGCCAGGGCTGCTATCCATAACCTCTTTTATAAGGCTTTTAGCTTTCGCCTCTGGTACATCGAAATGAGCGGCACCATGAACTGGGTCCAACAGGTGCAGATAATAAGGCAGTACTCCGGCCTTAAATAATGCATCGCCCAGCTGAATAAGAGCCGAAGGGCTATCATTGATTCCCTTAAGCAAAACGGCCTGGTTCAATAGTGTCACGCCAGCCTGTTTGAGCCGGAACGTGGCTTCACGAACACTTTCATCAATCTCATTGGCATGATTGGCATGAATGACCATCACGGGTTGCAGACGCTTCTTGGCAAACCAGTTGATCAGATCATCCGTGACTCGATCCGGAATAACAACGGGCAAACGAGTATGGATTCGCAGTGTCTCAACATGACTGATATGGTTCAGTTCAGTCACTATTTTCTCCAATCGCCGGTCATTTGAGGCTAATGGATCTCCACCACTGAGAATGACTTCCTTTATGCTGGTATCTGAGCGAATGTACTCCATGGCACTGTTCCAACTGTCCCGGTCCAGTCGATTGTCCTGATAAGGAAAATGCCGACGAAAGCAGAAGCGGCAGTTTACAGCGCATGAACCCCCGACAATAAGCAGAAGCCTGCCATGGTATTTATGGATAACGCCATCGGTTGGATTCTGCGATTGCTCCGCAAGAGGATCCAGACCAAAGCCCTCAATGTGTTCACACTCTTCGCCAATAGGCAGTACCTGTCGAAGCAGTGGATCATTGGGATTACCGAGCTCCATTCTATTGATATAGGCATGGGGAACTCTCAGGGGGAACTCCTGACAGGCTTTCAATGCCGGCGGTAATAGCTTGGTGCTCAGCTGCAGCATAGATAGCAACAGCTCTGGTGAGGTGACTGCGCCTGCGAGCTGTTCCTGCCAGCAACCGAAATCGTTGATGGTCTGCACACTGAGCTCGGAACGGGTTATCATAGGGTTTTTTGATCTCCTGGTAAGGTCCAATGGCTAGTTATAGTACCAATGAGTTTCGTTCAGGTCTCAAAGTAATGCTCGAAGGTGATCCCTGTTCGATCATTGAGAACGAATTTGTAAAACCTGGAAAGGGTCAGGCATTCAACCGAGTTAAATTCCGCAATCTTATGTCTGGTCGCGTCTGGGAACGTACTTTCAAATCTGGTGAAAGTCTGGAGGCCGCAGATGTTATGGATCTGGACATGGAATATCTCTATACCGATGGAGAGTTCTGGCACTTCATGATGACTGATGGCTCTTATGAGCAACATGCTGCCAGTAAAGAAGCGGTAGGTGACACTATCGATTGGTTGAAAGAGCAAGGCGTGTACTCTGTAACTCTTTACAATGGTTCTCCATTGTCAGTATCCGCTCCAAACTTTGTTGAGTTGCAGGTTGTTGAAACCGATCCTGGGTTGAAAGGTGATACCGCTCAAGGTGGTTCCAAACCAGCCAAGCTCAGCACTGGTGCAACGGTTAAAGTGCCTTTATTTATCGTAGAAGGCGAAGTTTTGAAAATCGATACCCGTACCGGCGAATATGTTGGTCGTGTGAAATAAATGTTTATCAGGCAGGAAGTACTCTCTTCCTGCCTTCTTAAAGCCTGAAATCCTCTTGCTGATATCACGGCAGTTTCTTTCCAATAAAATCTTCCAATTCTGAAACTACGACTACAGTTGATCTCGCAGGAATTGGCAGATAAATACATTCAGCATTCGTTTATATTAAAGTGGATTAATTGATAGTCTGCTATTTCGTACATTCCTCCATCACTATGGCAGAACTACCTTATTTACTTCGAACTGGAGACTTGTGTGACTACGGAAACTTGGCGACCGTCCGCATCGATGATGGCTCTCAGAGAGCGAGCTCTTTTATTACGTAAGGTCAGAGCTTATCTGGATGTCCAGGGAATAATGGAAGTAGAGACTCCAATGCTGTCCCGCAGTGCTACGGTCGATGTTTACATTGATAGCTTTGCGACTGAATTCAGCCCCATTGGTCATGGTACGTCTCAGCTCTGCTACTTGCATACATCCCCTGAGTTTGCGATGAAAAGGCTACTGTCCGCAGGCAGTGGTGATATCTATTCTTTGGGTCGAGTTTTCAGGAATGGTGAAGCGGGTGGACGCCACAACCCTGAATTTACCATGTTGGAATGGTATCGCATTGGGATGGATGACCGGAGGCTGATGGATGATATAGCTGGCCTGCTAAGCAGCGTATGTAACTTTAAAGAAGTCCGACGCTGCAGCTATGGGGAACTATTTAAAGAGTATCTCGGACTAAATCCTTATACCGCTAATGATGAAGAGCTGAGTCAGGTCGTCAGTGATCGGGTAGATGCAAAGCTTCAGGGGCTTGAGCGGAGCGACTGTCTGGACTTGCTGTTCTCCAAATTTGTTGAGCCCAACCTAGGATCGCCAAATGCTGACGTGCTGGAAGGGGTCTTCGTGTATGACTATCCGGCAACAATGTCGGCACTGGCCAAGTTATCCACGAACCGTGATGGTCACCAGGTCGCGTCACGCTTTGAGCTGTTTGTTAATGGTGTTGAGCTGGCGAATGGATACCATGAGCTGTTGGACGCAGAGGAACAAAAGAAGCGGTTTGAAGAAGAGCAGCAAATGCGTCAGGAGCGAGGGTATGACATCTACCCCTATGACAAGAACATGGTGAATGCGTTGGCACATGGAATGCCGGACTGTGCAGGGGTGGCAATGGGTATTGATCGCCTTCTCATGTTGATGCTGGGTACGGGTAATATTGCTGATGTGCTGGCATTTGATTTTGGCAGGGCATAAAAAGACGTGGCAACTTATTAGAAGCGTACTTGTCTGAAAGAGTCGGATCCTTTTGATAATTATAATTAAACGAGGTCAGCTTTAGTATGGCATCCCCTCTATCTCGTTCTGGGTCATCTTCCCTTGGCAGTAGCTATGAAGATCTGAGTAGCCATGCTTTTTCTGGGGTTGACGAGGCTGAAGTCATTGCAAGTGAGATTGTTAGTGACTTTCATGGACATTCTGTGACTGTCCTTGAAGGTGATGTTGCTATTGATACAAAGCAGTTACCTACAAGCGTTCGAACTCCTGTTACTAAAAGGTGGATGCTAAGGCTCGGGTCGAGCCTGCTAAACCCTGTCGACAAGCTAAGAGAGCTTAAAGCTTCCATTGGGCATTCTGAAAGACGGGGGATTCAGGAAGGCTTGAATGATAAAGCAGAGGCGGCTTCTTGTTCATCCTGTGAAGACGGTTGGGAAGATGTCGCGAGCATATTTCGCACAGTAGATATAGAAGCATCCCTTCCTACTGAAAAAGGTTGTGCTCATATCATTGGAGAGGATGCGCAACTTGTAAGAACGCTTGGCTATAAACAGTTCTCATCATCCCCAGCGAGGCTTGAAAGACTGTTCGGTCCAGAGGGACCCATGCTAAGAGATATAAGCCAGAGTGATGAGCGCCATACTTGCCCAATACATAGTGTAATGATCTCTTTTCTTAACTCGCCGAAAACCTGCCATGTAGTGGAAAAGATGTTTGAGGAAAAAGAAGGAGGATATGTAGCTGTCACATTAGGAAGCCCGTATGGGCACGTGGTCAAGGCAGTTGTCAGTAAATCCAGAGTATATAGTAAGGATCCTGATAGTAAGGATGTTGAAATTTTCTCATCAAACTCGGAAGGCAGAGTTTGGTTGTCAGTGTTAGAGAAAGCGCTTTTGACTGTAAATCGTGGCAATAAAGAGCGCTACAAGGAGATTTGTCTATCGGAGGAGGCGCCTGTTGTAAGTAAAGTAAGAGAAATGCTGCAGCATTCGATGGATGAGGATGACAGTCCA
>NZ_JOJP01000001.1:0-67500 GCF_000710775.1 Endozoicomonas elysicola | reverse complement strand
CGGAAAGACCCCGTGAACCTTTACTACAGCTTCACAGTGGATCTTGATGTTGCTTGTGTAGGATAGGTGGGAGGCTTTGAAGCGTGAACGCCAGTTTGCGTGGAGCCATCCTTGAAATACCACCCTGGCAATATTGAGGTTCTAACCCAGGTCCTGAAACGGGATCGGGGACATTGTGTGGTGGGTAGTTTGACTGGGGCGGTCTCCTCCCAAAGAGTAACGGAGGAGCACGAAGGTTGGCTAAGTACGGTCGGACATCGTACGGTTAGTGTAATGGCACAAGCCAGCTTGACTGCGAGAGGTACATCTCGAGCAGGTACGAAAGTAGGTCATAGTGATCCGGTGGTTCTGAATGGAAGGGCCATCGCTCAACGGATAAAAGGTACTCCGGGGATAACAGGCTGATACCGCCCAAGAGTTCACATCGACGGCGGTGTTTGGCACCTCGATGTCGGCTCATCACATCCTGGGGCTGAAGCCGGTCCCAAGGGTATGGCTGTTCGCCATTTAAAGTGGTACGCGAGCTGGGTTTAGAACGTCGTGAGACAGTTCGGTCCCTATCTGCCGTGGACGTTGGAAGTTTGAGAAGAGCTGCTCCTAGTACGAGAGGACCGGAGTGGACGGACCACTGGTGTTCGGGTTGTGTCGCCAGACGCATTGCCCGGTAGCTATGTTCGGACGGGATAACCGCTGAAAGCATCTAAGCGGGAAGCCCCCTTCAAGATGAGACTTCCCTGGGCACCAGATGCCCCTGAAGAGCCGTTAAAGACTATGACGTTGATAGGTTGGGTGTGTAAGTGCTGTGAGGCATTGAGCTAACCAATACTAATGACTCGTGCGGCTTGACCATATAACGCCAAAGCGATTTAGAGTGTAGAGATACACAGCCATACGCAAGAGTGTGAAGCAAGAAGCAGCTTAAGACAGGATTCCGGAACTGAGAGCCGATAGGCTTTGAGTTCAACCAGTTAAGCCTGGCGACCATAGAAGGTTAGAACCACCTGATCCCATCCCGAACTCAGCAGTGAAATGACCGATCGCCGATGGTAGTGTGGGGCTTCCCCATGTGAGAGTAGGTCATCGCCAGGCACTAATTAGAGAACCCCGATAGAGCAATCTGTCGGGGTTTTTGCTATGTGTGGAAAAAAATCGCTGCAAATATTTTATAAGTATCCAGCCATATGAAATCGAATATTTCTGGTTTATTGGGCTGATGCTATTCAAGGCGCGATGGTGAGAACATAGCTGTAGTTATGTGATCAGAGCATATAATGCTGCAAGACTGAATGGATACAGGAGCTGGAGCAACGCAGGAGTAGTTGCCGTGATTACCTGATCAATGAGTCAGAAAATATGACCCATAGAGTTGGGTACTTAATTTACCTTACCAAGCTTATCAAACCAGAAATTCCACCCACGTTAGAAACACCTGCTACACTTTCCCAACTTTGTTATGTTAGTCATTAACGATGCGTATTTATGGCCTTGGATTAACTTTATCAGAGGGGCCAGCTGGCTCGAATCTTAAGCACTGATGATTCTGGCAGATACTCTAATAGGTACTGGACATAAAATAAATTGAGTGTCGATATCAATCCAGTGGCATGGATGCTGGTTCTAGGCTCAGGTATTTATTGAGAAAGTTATGAAGCTCTTTGTAACTGGATTGCTTTGTCTGACACTCTCTACCTTGACGGTTGCAGATACAATGTCGAATGGAATCTTCCAATTAATTAATCAGCGGCTAACGTACATGCAGGATGTTGCCTTATTCAAGGCTAAAAATCATAGTGCGGTTGAAGATATACAGAGAGAAAAGCAGGTTCTGGAAAAAGCATTAATAGATGCTGAGCAAGCTGGCTTACAGCCTGAATCTATTGCCGGTTTCTTTCAGGCACAAATGGATGCAGCTAAGGCCATTCAATATCGCTATATGGCCGACTGGCTGTCTACTCAGCCTGATAGTGATGAATATCGAGATTTGGCCTCTGAGGTCAGGCCAAAACTTCTGGAGCTTGGCGATGAAATCATTATCAGGATTGGTGATTACCTGAAAGGAGGAGGCACTTTCGATAATAAAATGCAAAAGACGTTCGTAAGAACCGTTAATGTGACCAATCTGTCAGAGAGTGATAAGAAAAAAATGTTTCAAAGCCTTCAGATGATCCGGCTGATTAAAAACTAGTTATTCTTGATGATCAGCTCAGAGTAGCCTGTAGATGGATCAAAGCCTCTTGAAAAGCTAAGCTGTGGATAACTGTGAATTATTACCTCTGCAGTACTGTCGATGATGTTTCCTTCCATTAAATGTCCGCCATGAACATACCCCTGATTATCCGCTACTGAGATGTGAATGTGCTGGTGATCGGGCGTCAGTGTTCCCATTACAGATACAATCTCAAAAGGTGCAACAATCGCTAATATTTTTTCAGCGCCGGCCAGACGTAGATTGATTTCTGACAGACAGCCCACACAGGAAGCAATTGAGCCTGCTGTAATGTGGTGTTTATGTACCATCTCCTGAACAGCGATCTTGAGATCGGTACCTTTGGTTAACCGGGTTGCCAGTACTGAAATCGTCATTCTTCAATATATTCACGGTAATAAATAACCCAGTTTATCACTCTGTATGCTGGGGGGCGTTCTCAATTAGACCTGTTGATCACATGTCTAATTGAGAACGCCCCCTAGATGAGATATCTGGGGTCAGGTTTGATATTTAGCAGAACTTGGCAAGTCACCCTAAAAATAGGCATTACAATTTAAGACAATTGTGTCATTGTTTTGAGATATTTTCCGGGAAACGGGTTGTTATATTTATTTAAACAGTAAACTTTAAAATAATACGGTTTCATAACCAGAGGACGGGGATGATGATTTATAAGCGTTCTGCTTTAATTTTGGCGGTATCAGTTTTGGCTGGCTGTGTAAGCATGACGGAAAGCTCTTCAGGAATGAATGAGACTTTTGTAACCAATATTACCGAAGATGGTACAAAGCTATTTACTTACCATGTCCAGCCCATTATGGATGAAAGGCCTGAGTTGCCAGACTCTTGGGAAGAACCCTTGAAAAGCTGGATAGCACCGTGGGATACGATTGATCATCAGATTTATACCATGCTGGATAATAAGGTGGCTATGACGGGGTACTGCCGTGAAGGTTATATTGAGTTGAGCAGTGATTTTTCTGGTTCTTCCTATCAAATACATGGGGAGTGTTATGAAGCAGCTTCAGCAGAGGATCGAACCTGGTTTTCTGCCAGTTAATAAAAAAGCCCCGTTAATGGGGCTTTTTTTAAAGCTTTTTACGCCGTTTGTTGAGGTGCCATATTGATAGGGATGTTCAGTTTATTGACCAGGAAGTTCAACAGTACACCGTACATAGGCAGGAAGAACAACATACTGATTGCCAGTTTGTAACCATAGTCGACCAGGGCAATTTCCATCCAGTGAGCTGCCATGAATGGGTCAGATGAGCCGGCAAATGCCAGACTGAAGAAGCTCAGAGTGTCAATCAGATTACCTACAATGGTCGAACAGGCCGGTGCCACCCACCACATTGCATTTTGGCGCAGACGGTTAAAGACTGTAATGTCCATGATCTGGCCAATCAAGTAAGCAGCAAAGCTGGCAACCGCAATTCTGGCAACAAAGACATTAAAGTTAGTAAGGCTTTCCAGTCCCATGAAAGTACCATCCACAAACAGTACTGATACCAGGTAGGAGATCAAAAGGGCTGGGAACATCGCCATAAAGATGATTTTCCGAGCCTGCTCAGAGCCATAAACTCTTACGGTCAGGTCTGTCGCCAGAAAAATAAATGGGAATGTGAATGCGCCCCAAGTGGTGTGCATGCCCAGAAACTGGAAAGGGATCTGTACTAGGTAGTTACTGGCAGTGATGGTGACGATATGGAATATCGACAATAAAAACAGGATCTTCAGGCCGCGATTGCTGCTTTGCATTGCAAGTCCTTTTTAGCTGAGGTGAGGGAACTCAGGTACTAAATTTGTACATTAGCACCATTAAAAACGGGCAATATCCTATCTGTATTTGAGCCATTGAGCAAAGTGATAATTTTTGATACTGCATGATGCTATTTTGATGAAAGCCAATAACGTTAATGAGTATTTTGAAATGAGAGTCAAAGAGGCTGGGGTGTGTTCCGCACTCATTAGGCAGCTTTGTAAAATTATGTTATTTTCCCATCCTCATATAATAAGAATAAAGGAGTAACTCAATGCTGATCTGGTTAAGGAGAGGCTTTTTTCTTCTTGTCTCAATATCTCTGCTTATCATTTTTACGGTTTTTGTTCTCCTTCGCCAAAGCCTCCCTGTTCTGGATGGAGAGATTCAAGCACCTCAACTGAATTCTACGGTCACCATTGAACGAGATGCCCAGGGAATCCCACTGATTTCGGGCAGTGATCGTAACGATATTGCTTTCGCTACAGGCTACCTCCACGCTCAGGAACGCTTTTTTCAGATGGATCTGAACCGGCGGAACTCGGCGGGCGAGCTCTCTGAGTTGGTGGGTAAACTGGCTCTGGAACACGACCAGCGTCAGAGAAAGCACCGCTTCCGTAAGGTGGCTCAGGAGGCTGTTGAGTTGATGGCCGCTGATCATCGGATATTGCTGGATGCCTACACGAGTGGTGTTAATCAGGGCCTTAAGGATCTTGGCCAAAAGCCGTTTGAATACCTGCTTTTGGGTGTTGATCCTCAGCCCTGGAGAAATGAAGATGCTTATCTGTCGATCTTCAGTATGTACATCGATCTCAATGATGATGAAGTGAAACTGGATAACCTGAAAGGCTTTCTCAGTCGTGTTACTGCCCCTGTAGTGATTGATTTTCTTTCTCCTCTGAAAACCCGCTGGGACTCACCATTGCAGTCAGGGGAGCTAGCCGATGCGCCAACGCCTGGACCAGAGCTGGTTGATCTTAGAAGTAAGGATGCAGAGTTGTATGCCAGCCTTGGTGGTACGACACTGGAGGATAGTCTGATTGGGAGTAATAACTGGGCCGTTTCCGGTGAATTAACGGCTCATGGCGGTGCAATCATTCAGGATGATATGCATTTGAGCCATCGAGTACCAACTATCTGGTATCGAGCCTCTTTGAGTTATCCACACCCCGATCAACCCAAAGAAATGGTTAGCGTTACCGGTGTGACATTACCGGGTACTCCATTTGTTGTCGTTGGCAGTAACACACACATTGCCTGGGGCTTCACCAATACGGCTGGTGATTGGGTCGATCTTGTAGAGCTGGATATTGACGATGGTCAGTATATGACCTCCGATGGCCTGAAGCCTCTGGAAACGTGGACTGAGACGATCAATGTGAAAGGGCAGGAGCCAGTTACCGTTGAGTATTCAGGCTCACATTGGGGACCAGTGGTCGACTCAGTCTATGATAATACCCAGTACTCCCTGCGCTGGACGGCCCATCGTCCAGAGGCAACTAATGTCAATCTGATGTACCTGGAGGTTGCCCGTAACGCTGAGCAGGGAATGGCCATTGCTAATCGCAGCGGTATTCCACCGCAGAACTTTACGGTGGGTGACCGTGAAGGAAATATTGGTTGGACTGTTGCCGGACAAATTCCAAATCGATCCGGTATTGATTCCACTTACCCACTGCCCTGGCAGCAAGCAGATGATAACTGGAATGGCTGGCTACCGGATGTGGATTACCCTCGTGTATATAACCCTGCCAATCAGCGCGTCTGGACGGCGAATGCCCGTATTGCCAGCGGTGATGACTATGACAAGATGGGTAATGGTGGCTATGCACTTGGTCCTCGTCAGATTCAGATTCGTGATGCCCTGATGGTTCTGGAAAGTGCAGATGAGCAGGCTCTGCTGGATGTTGCTCTGGATCACCGGGCACTCTACATGGATAACTGGCGTCGCCTGATTCTGGATACACTCACTGAGGATGTTCGAGAAGAGCATTCAGCACGGCAGAAATTCTATGACTATGTGAAAAACTGGTCAGGTAAGGCTGCGACGGATGATGTGGGCTATCGTCTGGTCAGGGAATATAACGATGCCTTAAAGCTGAAGATTATGTCTTCACTGGGACGTTACTTCCTGTCCCTGGCTCCGGATGCTAAGGATGACGTAGAAGATGGCTTTATGCAGAAGCTGAATCATGAAACAGAGATGGTATGGCGCCTTCTTGATGAGCGCCCGATCAATTGGCTGAATCCCCGTTATACAAGTTGGGATGAGCTTCTGATAGAAACCGTTGATGACGTTATTCATGATCTGGGTGGTGCAGAACAGCTGGCTAGTGCAACCTGGGGTCAGAGAAATATGGCTGATGTTCGTCACCCCTTGAGCGGTGCCATCCCGGTGTTTGGTAAACTGCTGGATATGCCCAGGGTGCCGCTCACGGGAGATGTCTGGTTGCCTAAGGCTCAGAGAGCAAATGAAGGTGTATCAGAGCGAATGGTGGTTTCTCCTGGAAGAGAAAGCGAGGCGATTTTCCATATGCCTGGTGGTCAGAGTGGTCACCCTCTTTCTCCTTTCTTCGCAGCTGGTTATATGGACTGGGTGGAAGGAAAGGCCAGCCCATTCTTACCAGGCGAGGCAAAGTATACCTTGACCCTGAGCCCTTAAATGTCACTAAGCTTTTCCTGATAGCGATCCTTCCACTGAAATGAAAGGATCATCAGGACAAAACAGACTACGGCAGGCCAGAGGCCTGGTGATAAGAGCCAACCATGCTTGCATAGCCACTCCAGTAACATGGGAGTGGCGCCACCAAATATACAGAAGGCAAGGTTGTGGCAAAAAGCAACACCGCTATATCGTGCTTCTGTTGGGAACAGTTCGACCATGCTTGCTTCATAAACCCCATTGATCATGCCTTGTGCGATAAGCAGTGGCAATAAGGCAAGAATGACGGGGAGAACACCGTGGAGAAGCAAGTAAATAGAAATGGGAACCAGTGTGATTATTATGATGGTGCCGTAGCGAATCAGTGGCAACCGGCCAATGCGGTCTGACAGGGCGGCAAAAACAAAGCTCAGCGTTGCCAGAGTGGAAAAGAAAATAAAACTTCCCATAAACCAGGATGGTGTTTGATAGAGGTATTCCTGTTGGAATCTGGGCATGAAAAACAGAACCGATACCGTTACAGCCGGTGCAGCAGCAAGGCTGACACCGCGAATTAGTTGTAGCCTGTGATCTTTAATCAGGGATACGATGGGGATCGGAGCGCGCTTGAAATGGCTGGATGATTTAAAAACCGGTGTCTCAGCTAATGAGTATCTCAGCCAGAGGCTAATAAGGCCAATTAATGAGCCAGTAGCGAAAGGTATGCGCCAGGCCCATGCATTAACATTCTGCTCACCAAATCCGATATGAATAAGCCAGACTGCTCCACTGGCCAGAATGTTGCCAAATGTCAGGCCGCTGACAATCAGCCCTGTGACCAGACCTCTTTTATTTTCCTTTGAAAACTCTGATGCATAAACAACAGAGCCTGGAACCTCACCTCCAAGGGATGCACCTTGCAGTATTCGAAAGAGCAGGAGTAAAGCGGGAGCCAGGTTTCCAATTAAATCATGCCCTGGAATCAGCGCTATGCCTAAAGTACTCAATGACATAAGAAGCATAGAGTTCATGTAATAAGGTTTACGTCCATGTTTATCCCCACCATGGCTGTAAATAAGGCCACCAAGAAAGCGGGCAAGGTAACCAGCAAAAAAAACAACCAATACAGGAATAACATTACCTATGCCTGATGCCGCTGGGAAAAAGTTCAGTGATATCGCATTTGCCAGAAAAATCAGCAGGGTAAAATCATAAAATTCCAGTGTCGCACTGAGAGTGGTCACCACCCTTAGGCGAAGTGTTAAATTCATAGAAGAACCTGTTTTTTTTATTTACATGAAGCTGGGAGAATTGATTGGAAAGACAAAAATCCAGCCAGTTTTGAAATTAGATGGGCTATCTGCTTTGTCAATTTTGCGAGGAAGAAATTTGTATCTCTGGCCAATTATTCAGAGCAGAACCTGATAACAGTTCGGTACCAGGTTTGATAAACGGTGGGTATGTCGTCTGGTAATATCCACTCGTTATCTGCGTGTACATTGCCTGATTCAACACCGAAGCAGTTTATCACAGGCGCTTGGTCAGCGAGCACGCAGCCAACGCTGGTTGGTCCACTGGCAACCAGAGGCAGCGCTTTACCTGCAGCCTGTTGCGCTTCCTCTTGTACGATTTGAACCAGTTGTGAATCTGGAGGAGTAAGGAATCCCGGGTAGTACTGAACCTCTTCCAGTGTGTAATGGCCATCGTGTATATCATCAATAACGGCCGCTATCTGATTGATAACTTGAGCTTTATCCATGGATGGCAGCAGGCGGACATCGATAAAGGCTGAGCACTGATCGGGTACTCTATTAAGGGCATCACCACCCTTGATCAACGTTGGTTGAAGCTGACTGCCAAAGGGGAAATGGGGCTCGGTATGGTTGGCCAGGGCGGTCTCGCTCAACGCTAATAACACCTGTGCCATTTGATTAATAGCATTAACTCCCCTGCAGCTTCGGGAGCCGGGGTGTGCAGATTTTCCTTGAATATGTATCCAGAGCCGTAAGATGCCACGGGCTCCAATGGATATTTCTCCAGCCCCCTGATACCCAAGAATAATACCATCAGCTTTGGGGGCCCTCTGGATGATCTGTTTAATACCGGTAAAGCGCCCTGACTGTTCATCTGCATCAAATGCCAGAACGAGCGTTCCCTTGAAAGTGTGGTCCTGAGAAACTTCTCTGGCGAGAATCGAAAACATCGCAATAGCCAACCTGGCATCTGCGACTCCCCGACCGATCATTCGACCATTAATAATTTCGGTTCTGAATGGTGATTTAGTTCGCCAGTTAGCTGGATCACCAGCGGGAACGGTATCCAGAGGACTTTCGAGCCAGAGTACAGCTCCGTTGCCTTTTTTCAGCACACACAGTACTGAGGGGTGTTGCTCTGGTCCGATAATTTGTGAAGGAAGGCCATTTTCATTGAGCCATGTATGGATGAACCCGGCAATATTCTTCTCTGAGTTCAGATCGGTTTGCGCCGGTATGCCCACTAACTGAGAGGTCAGGTCAATGATTTCCTGGATTAAAAGGCCATTTCCAGATAATGATCTATCCATGTTCTACCAATAATTTTCTTGGGGTTGGAAAATTAAGCTAAACAGAGAATAGTGTTGTTAAATAGCCACAGAACAGTGCTCTGTGGCCGTACTCAGCTTATCAGTGACTGGCAATCAGCTTTTCCCGGGGAGCATAGGTTTTCTGAACGTACTCTTCGATCAGCTTTTTATAGTCTTCAGCGATATTCTCGCCTTTCAATGTGGTGAACTTTTCACCATCAATGAATACCGGTGCAGAAGGCGCTTCACCGGTACCGGGTAGGCTGATACCAATATTGGCATGCTTGCTCTCACCTGGACCATTGACAATACAGCCCATCACGGCAACCTTCATATTCTCCACACCGATATACTGGTGACGCCAGTTCACCATTTTACTGCGCAGGAAGCCATCCACTTCATCGGTCAGAACCCGGAAGAAGGTACTGGTGGTTCGGCCACAACCGGGGCACGCGGTCACTTCCGGAGCAAAGCTACGGACGTCCAGAGCCTGTAGAATTTGTTGGGATACAATGACTTCCTTATCTCGGCTTGCGCCAGGCTCAGGGGTCAGTGATGTACGGATAGTGTTACCAATGCCTTCCTGAAGCAAAATGCCCATGGCGACGCTGGAAGCAACAATGCCTTTGCTACCCATGCCCGCTTCAGTAAGCCCGAGGTGCAGGGCGTACTCACAACGAGCAGCCAGCATCTGGTAGACACTGATCAGGTCCTGTACTCGGGAAACCTTGCAGGAGATAACGATTTTATTCGCTCCAAGTCCTCGCTCAACTGCAGCATCTGCACTGGTCAGAGAGGACAGTACCAGGGCTTCATGGAGTATTTCCTGGGATGGCCTTGGGTTTTCAGATTTGGCATTTTCATCCATTAGCTGGGTGGAGAGTTCTTTATCAAGACTACCCCAGTTAACCCCAATACGTACGGGTTTATCATATTTAATGGCAACATCAATCATTGCATTAAAACGATCATCCTTTTTGTTGCCGAAACCAACATTGCCTGGGTTGATACGATATTTGTGAAGTAGCCTGGCGGTTTCATCGTACTTTGTCAGTAGCAGATGCCCGTTGTAGTGGAAGTCCCCAACAATCGGTACATTGCAGTTATGTTTGGCCAGGCCTTCATAAATAGCAGGAATGGCCGCTGCCGCTTCCTCACTATTCACGGTAACACGAACGATTTCAGAGCCGGCATCTGCCAGCAGGCGAATCTGATCAATGGTTCTCTGGACGTCAGCGGTATCCGTGTCAGTCATTGACTGAACCACTACGGGAGCATCACCGCCAATGGTGACGTGTCCAACCTGAACAGCATGGGTTTTATGACGCCTGTCCATAAACGTTGTTCTCCAGTTAATTAAAATTCGAACAAATCAGTTTATCAGAACCTGATAATTTGTCCTGAGCGATAAACCGAAGGATTCTATCATGGTTTCCCCTGCTCTCTCTGGGCAATCACCGGAGACTCTTGCTGGTTCAGGCTTAGAGAAGCCACTTCCTGTGGTGAGAACATACGTGCAGGCTGGTTTTCCAGAAGGCTGTATATCACACGGAAAGCCATAACATTCTGTACATATTTACGAGTTTCGTCATAGGGAATGGTTTCAATCCAGATATCCAGTGGCAAATGGCCTCTCTGTTTCAGCCAGCGTTTGACAGGGGTACTGCCAGCATTATAGGCCGCTGTTGCCAGAATCCGGCTATCCTCAAACCGTTTTGACAGCCAGGCCAGATGAGTGGTTCCCAGGGCGATATTGATTTCCGGCTTATAAAGTTCTGATTTCTTGCGATACGGTATCCCTGCCTGTTTTGCTGCCTGTTTGGCAGTCGCTGGCATCAGCTGCATTAGACCCATAGCGCCCGAGTGTGAACGAGCTCTTGGGTGAAATGCACTTTCCTGACGAGCTATGGCCAGAACCCATGGGTAATCCAGTTCACGTTTATCTGCGTGCTCACTGAAAAGATCAGCTTCTGGGGCAGGAAAGCGAAGATCCAGGTCATCCCATAGGGTTGCTTGGGCTGCAGCCATAATTGCCTGATGATGCCATTCCCATTGCTGGGCCAGATAGGGGATTAATTTCTTTTGCGAATCGTCCAGACTCGGGGTAATTCGGTTAAGCTCCATTTGAGCGTTATAAAAGCGATTGTGATGTATCCATTCACGAATACGCTTAAAGCCCGGGTAATACTGTTTGAGCCTTTGTAGATCCTGCTGACGGATTGCTCTTTGCTGGTGGTTTAGTTGAAAAGGCTGGCTTTTAAGATCGGCTACCAGAAAAGCGTAGAAGTTTCTTTCCTGACTGAGAGCTCTGAGAGTCGGTGTTTTTAACAGGGTAGGCTTTCTTGAGAATGGAATACCCAGCATGAGTTGGCTTTGCTCCTGATACTTGAGCAGCGCAACTTCACCCCAATAGCGCCAACGGCTCTGGTTCTGGAAGGACTTTGGAAGACGCTCAATAAGTGTCAGGACTTTTTCCCAGTCCTGCTTGGCTAATGCCATTCTTATTCGCCACTCGGTTACTTTATGGTAGTGAAAGTCAGGATCAATGCGGGAAATGATATCTTCGGCATTCTCAAGAAAGTTCTTGGCAGCTTTCATTCCTATCCTCTGGTCAATAATGGACCTTTGTTCCAGAGAGAAAGGGTGGCTGTCACGTAGTTGCAGCCAGGTGCTGACAGCGAGGTTCAGGTCTTTTGAAATCAGTTTTTTAATGCCGTGAACCATGATGATCCGCTGGTGTTCCAGCTGGCCATTAAAGCGGGCAGTATTCAGTAATTCGGGATTTTTATGTACTTCCCAGAACAGCTCAGTAGAAACTTTGAAGGCGGCGTCTTTTATTGACTTGTCCAGATAGCGGGCAAGGGAAAGATTGTTCTGTTCTGCAGCCATCCAGAAGCGGGCAATAATAAGGCTCTGAGTTAGCTCTCCTGCTGACTTCCAACTTGCAAATAAAGGGTCACAGGCCTTGTTCTGGGATTTGCCTTTTAACCAGAGGGCTTTGGCTTCCTTCCAGGATCTTTCTTTATACCCCAGTTTTTGTAGAGCAATGCCTTTCAGACACTGAAAGCGACTCCCGTCATCCTGTTGATAGGCCTGAAGATAGGCTTTCCAGTTTTCTTGATCAGCCAGATAGCGAAGCCATTGGTGCTGGAGGCGATCAGCCTGAGGAAGGTCAGGGTATTTATTGGAGAACCGGTCAATATCTCTCTGGTTCAGGTTTTTCAGGTTGCCTGAGAGGCTGAGATACTCCAGATAAGGTGCTAGAGGATAATCATTCAGCTCGGATCGGTATTTCTGATACAGCTGATAATTGCCTTTTTTTAGTGCTTTTTCAACGTGATTAAAGAGCATTTGCTGCCGGTTGAGGTCATTTCCCAAGCTGGATTGCGGGAGCAAAAGTGATGTGGCAAGTGAAAAACAGATTAAGCTATTAGATAAGTTCTTTAACATAATAAAAGCGCTTCAATCTCAATGGTCCCTGTTAATAACTGCGTAAAACGTCCTGTTTTACTCTTTATGTTTGGTAAAAGCCTCACCTTTATCGTTATGACATCCGCTTATTCTGAAAGCTTGATGAACGATTCATGGTAACTCTTTATACATTGTTATATTTTGCAGGCTGATACCAGTCAATCGGCAGATTGATATCAGGGAATAGATGAAAGGTGGGGAAAAAGCCGTGGGCTCTTGGGCGACAAGTGAGAGCCGGTAGCTAAGTTGCTGGTGGAAAATTCTTATATTTTTTTAGTATTTCAATAATTGCTTTAATAATTCTATAAATGAGGCGCAGTGTTTATGGCAAAAGAAACGACTGTACGGGCAAGAATAGATGAGTCGTTAAAACAAGAGGCGGAAGAGATTCTTCGTCAGCTGGGGTTAACAACCTCTCAGGCTATAAATCTTTATTTCAGTCAGATCGTTTTACATCGTGGGATGCCTTTTGAGGTGTGCCTGCCGGAAGAGACACCGGATAAATAATATTACCAGTAGAGCAGATAAGTATCCCCATGACTCAGGACAGCATGCCCCTGTAACGTTATCCGCCGGTCTTCAGGATTAAACTCACTGAGAGGAGCTATCTGATGCAAAAGCTCACCGGAGTGGATCACCATCTGGCCAGCCTGATACTTAATAAAGGTACACTTACTCTGAACCTCAGTATGACCAAGCAGGTTGGACCAGAACGGCATCGCCATAAGATCCTTATGGCTTTCGGGCCAGGTGTTAAGTCCTGCTCCGCTTTTTGGTAGTTCCAGCGCCAGAGTAAAGGACAGGGTGTTGGTTTCGAGGTCAACCTGTTGTGCCTCCTGCCATTGCAATGCTTTATGTTGAAGGTCGATGTGCATGCTGGCAACAGGATTCAGAAACTGTTGATGCGCCTTGAAAATATGAAATCCTGGCAGGGCCTGACCATCAGCCATTTGGCATTGCTTACCTGTGGCTTGCTGCAGCCCATCAATAACAAGATCGTACAACCAGCCAAACTGGTTCATCAGGGCTGGGTTCAGTCGAGCTGCCTTCTCGTAATATCGTCTATTGCTCACTTTGGAGCTATCCAGATAACTGGCAGCTCCCAGGGTAAAGAACGGCAGTAGTGCATTGCGTTGTTCCCACTGATCAGAGAGTGTATCGATCTGGTTTATAACTTTTACAACTTGCTCATTGGTCAGAAGCTTCAGGGTTTGCATCGGGTATTGTATTCATGAATGGTATTATCATATTTGTATCGACTTTTTCGGCAAACCCGTAACTCATGGGAAAATAATGATTCGTTTATGTTCTATTGATGAACTTCAAGATCCTGGCAGTAAAGGATTCCATAATGAGCGTGGACATGTCTTTGCGGTGCGCAAGGGAGACCAAGTGTACGTTTACGAAAATAGCTGTCCCCATTTCGGGATTAACCTTGAGTGGCAGCCGGACCAGTTTCTGGATTCTGAAAAGCGGCTGATTCAGTGTGCAACTCATGGAGCGCAGTTTCTGATTGAGACAGGTGAATGTATAGCAGGACCTTGTCCTGGAGATATGCTTACTGTGCTGGATTGCGAAGTTAGTGAAGGTGTTGTCTACCTGAAATAGAGGCTATTGAAAATTCAACGGGTACAGGTCCAGGATCCATGCTCCTGATCAATTATCTATCAGGCCCTCTGTGTCAAACTGACGGGAAATGATTAGAAGAGATGGACTATGAACTTAGACCAAAATCAGCTGGTTTCCGAAGTGATGCGTAATAGCGTTGCCGGTCAGATTGAGGCTCTCCGGTCGCTGGAGGCGAGAATAAACGGAAGCTTCAGTGCTGCGCTGGAGTTGCTGGCCGAGTGCCGTGGGCGAGCCATCATGTTTGGCATGAAGCAGTCTGGGTTGGTTGGACAGAAAATCGCTGCAACGCTTTATGCTACCGGCCTGTCGACCCACATTTTGAACGCGGCAGAAACCTGGGAAGACAACTTGAGCATGATTGGTCCCGGTGATGTCATTATCATGCTGTCATACAGTGGCAGAACAGAAGAGTTGCTGCGTCTTTATCCGGCAATTCGGCAAATGGGTAATAAAGTTATTGCCATTACTGGAGACCCTGCGGGACCGGTTGCTGGGCAGGCCGATATTGTGCTTGATGCCAGCGTAATTGAGAGCAGGGAAGACCGTGAGCAGGCTCCGACTACTTATACCACCGTTCTGCTGGCCATTGGTGACTTGCTGGCTGAAACATTGATTCGTCGACGGATGTTCAGTTCACCCGAAGCTCAGCAGAGCGACCAGAAAATGGTATGGGTTCGGGATGTTGTTCAGCGGGGAGATCTTGCAGTGGTTTCGCCTGATTGCAGTCTTCGTAAAGTGATGCAGACCATGACCAGTCATCGGACTAATTTGTGTCTGGTAATGGAAGGTGACTTGTTGTGTGGCATTATTACGGATGGTGATTTACGGCGAAATCTGGCCGGGGCAGAGAGCCTTCAGGGGATTCACGCAAGAAATATCATGAACGGTACGCCTATCTGCGTTCAGGAAAATATCAGCGCTGAGGAAGCTCGACTCTTGATGAAAGAACAGGGGATTCATACGCTGGTGGTGAAAGACCGTGACCAGAACGTGGTAGGGCTTTTGACGATTGATAGTGTTTGAGCCTGATTTATCCGGGTATAGGTTGGACCTATACCCACGCTCGTTATGATCCTTCATCCATGTATCATGATTATTCTGCTTATTAATTTATCCATCAATGTTTAATGAATAGGATACTGATTGGATTCGACCACCTGAGTCTGTTTGAAATACAAATCCCATAAGTTTGTCGAAGAACCCACCCCTGATAAAAATCCATTGGTTCCCCTCTTGCCTGATTGCCTTTTTATCGAGGTCCTCTGTACCAAAAGATGTGCTAATGGGGTAGATAGTGTCCAGCGCCTCTTCAAGAATTTGTGCATCCTTTTGGTTCTTGAGCATAAACTGCTTGTTCAGCATGCTGAATAGTTTTGGCAGAGGCTCATCAGTGGTAGGTGACTCAAGATAAATAAATTTATTTCCCTGCTTTACTAGCGTTCTATTGTGGGCTGAGGAAGAGCCCTCCGCGATATCGTGCTGTGTAATCGTTACATCATAAAATTTTGCAGAGAATGTTTTTTGTATTGAGCTGTTTTCCAGCACTCTGGCTTTTGTCTTGATCTTTATGTTGTTTATTATTGTTCTCTGGATGCCCTTTTTTTCTTCAGCAGTAAGAGACTTAGCCAGGGCTGTTTGGAAGGTGGTAATTGAAAATAAAATGGCAAAAAGAGTGGCGGCTGATTTCATACATTGTATCCATTTATCTTTGTAATAGTGGCTTGGTGGTTGTATATCGACTCTGCAGTGTCCATATTAATCGGCCTATTCTGCTATTTGAATGCACATCAATGGGAATTTAATGGATAAGACTGACCGCAATATACTTCGGGAGTTACAAGAAGATACGACGCCTTCTCTGGCGGAACTGGCCGAGAAAGTGAGCTTGTCACCTACTCCTTGCTGGAAGCGGATTAAGCGTCTGGAGGCCGAAGGTTATATCACAGGGCGCGTTGCTCTTGTGAACCCTGCTAAAGTCGGGCTGGGGGTCTCTGTTTTTGTACATATCAAAACCCGGCATCATAACAGTGAGTGGTTGGAGTCTTTTGGTAAGGCGGTGAGTAGTTATCCTGAAATTGCTGAGTGTTATCGAATGAGTGGTGAATATGACTACCTGCTCAGGGTTGTCGTGAAAGATATTGAGTCATTTGACCAGTTCTATAAAGAGCTGGTCAATAAAGTGGATGGCCTAACAGATGTTACCTCCAGTTTTGCGATGGAACAGATGAAATACACAACAGCGTTACCTCTTTGAGAGGTTATGGAAGATTGATAATTTCTGAGATGAGGCGTTTAATGCTCAGCATCTTTCATCTCAGAAAAAGAAACTCGTCATGAAACTCAAGATAAGATCAATACTGACTGCTTTTCTGGTTACGGCTTTAGCATTCCCCATGATGAGTGCGCAAGCCGCCTCAAAGGAGGAGCTGGATGCAGAAGTCAGGGCAACCCTGAAAAAACTGTATCAGGAAAGGCCGGCAGCGAAGGAACTGGGTAGAAAAGCCAAAGGTATTCTGGTGTTTCCTACAGTAGTAAAAGGAGGAATCGGTATTGGCGGTGAGTTTGGTGATGGGGCACTCCTGGTGAATAATCGAGTAAACGCTTATTACCGAACTATTTCTGCATCCATAGGTTTTCAGCTTGGTGCTCAGGCACGATCACAGGTCATTATGTTTATGACCAGTAGCGCGTTAAAGAACTTCCAGAATAGTGATGGCTGGGAAGCAGGTGTTGATGGAAGTGTGGCTATCGCTGAATTTGGTGCCGGTGGCACAATCACTACTGAAACGGCAAAAGCACCTATCATTGGCTTTATTCTGGATAATAAAGGGTTAATGTATAACCTGACTCTGGAAGGCTCGAAAATCAGCAGGATTAATAAGTAGAGGAATCTGGTGACACCAGTTAAGTAATTGGTCATATGAAATCTTATTTTTCTGGCTACTTGAGCAGATGCTTTACAAGGTTAAACATAGGGAGCTTCGCTGTAATGAAAAAACTCGAGCTTCAACGTAGTTGAGTGCCTGAGCAGGGAGCCTTGCTATGGCTCCCCTATTGTGTAGCCTGGACCTATCAAAACGTACACGAGTTCACAGATACAAGCTTGCCAATCAGTAACATTGCATCATCATAACTGAGATTGGACTCATAAATGGTGTTGTCCAGTAATACCCGGTAATGATCATCGTAGTCATGCTGCCTTAATAACCGGCAATGAGGTGTTCGCTCAGCAGCGTAGTCATGAAGAACCGGATACAGTCTGGCTGGTTTTGTTCTTCCCTTGTTGCTGGTACCGGCAACTTTGATTCTTATAGAAGTGTAACCTTCACTGGAAAGACGAAAGAATTCATTCATATTGATCTCTTTGTCATCTCCGGGCTTTAAATAAATCGTGTAGGTGTTTGCTGTGGCATCCTCATAACTTGGAGGCATATCGAAATAGGGCGTTGCCATAGAATGCAGTGCAAGTGAGCACAATGACATTGGCACTATGGGCTTGAGTAAAGAGGAGAATCGTTTCATGGGTATCGGACCATTCATTAAATGAAATTGAATTAGCGGTCGTAACCACAGCTGTAACTAGAACCTGGGGGGCGTTCTCAATTAGACATGTGACCAGCCACCCACGGTTTTCGTCAGACAAGGCGTGAACTGCGCGGTGTGGTTATTCCACATAAGCAGTTAGCAACGCAGAATGGCGCAAACCGTGGGCGGCCCTTCGGGTTGATAACACAAGCACTCATGCTGTGTTGAACAACTTGAACATGGAACCACCATGCCCTGCGTCGTTCGCCTTGCCTGAGATCTTGTGTTATCAACTGGTCTCATGGCTAATTGGGAACGCCCCTTAGTATTATTTTCTTAAATTGATTTTCTAAATAAATGTTGATGCTGCGGCAGGAGCGCCGTAAGGAACAGTAGACGATAAAGAGGGTACTTGTTTTTTTATTCGTGGCTTCTAGTAATAAATTTACTTCAGACTGTCAGTTCACCATGAAAGCGAACTGACAGGAGAGCAGTCTACACTGATAATCAGAAGTTGTACTTCAGAGTGTAAACTAGGCCGTTCTGGAAGCTGTTGGAACCCAGCTTGTCGTCGGCATAGCGGTACTGGATGCCAGCAGTGATTTTCTCGTTGGCATTCCACCACAGGGCAGCTGCACCGTTGTTACCATCTTTCTTACCCTGATGGTATTGCTTGTCGCGGTCAAACTCATACTCATGCCAGTTACTGAACATAAAGTCCTGACCTGCCAGTTTGAATCCATAGCCCATTACCCAGCCTGCAACCAGACCGTTGTAGCCGCTGAAATGACCAAAGTTGCCAGTTTTGTTGGTATTGTTGATCGCTAAGAATGGCTTCCAGAAGAAGTTAGCATTCTGATAATTAAACCCAACACCAACCAGACGGTTTTGTTCGCTGAAATCGGCTGTGTCAACATCATAGATGTGACCATAGAGGTTAAAACCAGTATTTCCCAGGTAATAACGCATAGTGCCTTTCATGGCAGTTCGACGGCCATTACCATCAGACTCTTCATTGTTTTTATGAGGGTTTTCCAGATCGAAAAAGCCGTAAACTTCACCCCAGTCAAACCCTGCGCCACCTTCCAGTTCCAGGAACATGAAGTCTTTCTTTTTGGCGCGACTTTCAGTGCCGCTGGACCAGTCAAGGTAGTTAATGCTGATATTACCAAAACCGTATTGATAGTCAGCGCTGGCGGCAGTAGAGAAACCCGCAGCAATCATGGCTGCAGCAAGGGTAGATTTACGCAGGAAGCCCATAGAACATCTCGGTATGTTGGGTTGGCATGAAAAATGTTGACCGACTGTACATATAATGTGCATGTTGGACAATACGTACTAGGCTCTGTTGACATAAGGTTGTCGCGCTCAGTGGCACGTAAAGCCTCCTTTCACGAGGCGAGGTGGTGAAGGTGTAGTGGTTCTACATTGAATCGCCTCAACGAAGCTGGAAGGAGGCTTTACGTGCCACCCTTCGGGCTCAAGCCATAGTGTCCGTGACTGCATTTATACGACCACTGTCTCTTTATTCATGCTTGCCCGAAGGCTGGCTGGAAAGTACAGTTCGATGGTCGTCTTAATTATGAAAATACCGGCTGCCCATATGGCTGGGTGAAAATCCTTATATGAGAAGTGTCTGCTGGCTATTTGGGGGAGTATTTGTGAGCAAGTTTCTTTATGGCAAAGGCTGTGTGTCGCCGTTTCTGATGACTGCTTTTGTTTACTTGCTGATGATCCCTTTACCAGCCTTTGCTATTGCCTGTTATGAGCCATCGCCTTCTGTGGTGGCAGGGGATAACATTTTTGAATATAAAAAAGCAGAGACCCTCTCTCTATCCGAACAAAGAACGCTCCAGTCTTTTTTTAAGAAGATTGACCGTCAATGGCAGGGTTCTGCAAATCGGGTGACCTGTGTCGGCAGTGAGCTGAATGCTCGTCAGGTAAAAAGAAAAACCAATATCTCAATGGAAGCAGACGGCGATTATCGAAGAGATATGACGTTTCGTTCCGAGATTTATAACCCTGAAAGAAAGACTCGCTACTCAGAAAAATTCAGCCTTTATCTGATCGATGATTTTCTGCGGATGGATAGCCGTGGGCCGGATGGTGATATAGAAATTATGCGTATTGCTACCAATGAGCTGATATTCCTGCAGCGGTATTTTGTCAGAAAGCTCAAGCCCGCCAAACCCGAAGAAGATAAGCCGGTCAAACCTGTTCCACCGGTATCCATTCAACCACTGCCTGCAATACCCATTAATCCATTGCCTTCCATTCAGCCTGTGGATGAAGTGACGACCTTACCTATAGGCCCTTCTCAGCCCAGAGACGGTCGTAAGCGAAACACCCGACCTGCGGAAGATGAGCAGGAGGAAGAGGTTGTGTACAGTCCTGGCGGTGTTCTGAACGAGGTGGTTCGTCATTTGGTGATTAAGGGGCGAGCTCTGCAGATAGAAACGACGGTCTACACCAATGGCTATCTCGCCTCTTCAGAGAAGTGGCAGCTGAGATAACGTGTCAGTGATCTACATTGAGCGCAGTTGTGCTCTGCTATGGTTCGGATATGAATATATTGTCTGTACAGTCCCATGTTTCAGTGGGGCATGCCGGTAACGCTTCAGCAGTATTCCCTCTCCAGAGAATGGGAATTAATGTCTGGCCAGTATATACAGTCCTTTTCTCTAACTCAGGTGCAAGCCGCAAAGGTTCGACCGTATCGGCTGGGTGGGTGAAAGAGATTCTGGCTGGCGTTGATGCCCTTGGTGTTATGGCGCAATGTAATGCCATTTTATCGGGTTATCTTGGGGAGCCTGGCACTGCAGACGCGCTGGCTGATGCGGTGAGCAGTATGAAGCAGCAACACCCTGATCTGCTGTATTGCTGTGATCCAGTGATGGGGGATGATGGCAGGGTCTATGTTGATGAAGATTTACCGGCACTATTTTTAAATACACTGATTCCCCTAGCAGATATGGTGACACCTAACCAGTTTGAGCTGGAGCTGCTAACCGGCTGCTCGATTTCTAATCTCAAGAGCATTTTGGAGGCCGGCCGGAAATTGCTGGCAGCTGGTCCTGAGGTTGTGCTGGTGACCAGTGTTGCTGTCAGTGATATGGATAGCGATGTCATTGGCATGATAGCCCTCACCGAACATGATACCTGGTATGTGCAGACCCCTTTCTTTGAGAAGCCAGGGGCGATCGGTGGTTCAGGCGATGTGGCTACCGCGGTGTTTCTTGCAAGGTACTTGTTGAGTAAAGATCTAAAGCTGGCACTTGAATATACTGCCGGAGTTATGTTCGCATTGTTTGAATATGCCTGTCAGCAAGGCAGTCGAGATCTGTTGCTTATTGAGGCTCAGGATAAATTGATGAATCCTCCACAATTCAATGCGCAACGCCTGTCGGAATAATCGACGATAAATAATCATGCTATGAAACCTATAAAACATCAGGTTCAGCAGTCTCTACAGCGAGGGCAGGATAAAGCTCTGGACCTTGCAAGATCAACCGCCAGCTCAATAGAGGGCAGTGTTGACCGGCTTCTGAATAGACGAATTGCCCTTGGTGTTACTGGCTTCAGTGGCAGTGGTAAAACCACGTTTATTACCAGCCTGATTCATCAATTGCAGCACTATCCAGAAGCACTTCTGGCTGCATTCCCGCCAGTACTTCAGGATCGGTTGCTGGGCGTACAACTGTCCACGCTGAATGGTTTGCCACTGTTTCCTTATCAAGAAGGGATTGAGTCATTATCAAGAGGGCGGTGGCCAGAAGCGACACGTCACGAGTCTGGGGGTTTGCTGGAAATCAAATTTCGCAATCAGCCTGGCTTGCTACGTCGGGGAAAATCGAGCGTTAGTCGTCTTTTTCTGGAAATCCGTGATTATCCCGGGGAGTGGCTGCTGGATCTTCCTTTGCTGGATATGAACTACCTTGCCTGGTGCCGCCAGTTTAATTCGCTGATTAACAGTGATCTGCGTTTATCCATTGGCAGGAAGCTGATGGAAAAGCTGAAAGCAGTTGACCCGATGGAGCCTATGTCAGACCTTGCTTTACAGGCACTGTGGCAGGAATTGCTGGTTTTTCTTCAGGATTGTCAGCGCTCTGGTCTTACCATGATTCAGCCGGGAAGGTGGCTTCATGCCGTGCCTTCCGGGGCTGAGAGCCAACTGCCTTTTCTCCCCCTGCTTTTGAGAACCAACCTTTCAGAAGATCAGCTGAAGAATGCACCTGAGAACGCTTTGTTTAAAGTGTGCGAGAGACATTATCAGCGTTATAAGGATAAATGGGTCAAACCCTTTTATCGAAATACCTTTCAGAAGGTTGATCGACAGCTGGTGCTGATTGATGTGCTTAAGTCACTCAATGGTGGCCAGGAAGCATTTGATGATCTTCGCCTCTCCCTGGCTCAGGTACTGCAAAGCTTTGACTATGGACGTAACAGCCTGTTGAGGAGGTTGATACAGCCACGGATTGATCGAGTCGTTTTTGCTGCCAGCAAAATTGATCAGGTATTGCCAGACCAGCATGAAGCGGTCAGAGGGCTGACTGCAAACCTGGTTCAGGACGCAAGGCGCAGGGCGGCATTTAATGCGGTTGATATCCGCTGTGAGGCGGTTGCCGCCGTTCGCTCTACGACCTATGTCGATTATCAGGGAAGACAGGCATTGCAGGGGATGACTGAGTCTGGGCCAGGTATGCTGCTGCATCCGGCAATTCCGGAACAGATTCCGAACTCAGAAGACTGGCAGGGGCTGGGGCAGTGGCAGTTGCGTCGGTTGATACCTCCAGAAGGCTTGCAGCTGGCTGCTGGTGGCCGGTTACCCCATATTCGCCTTGATAGTATCCTCAATGATCTGCTGGGAGACCGATTTTCATGAGCAGGCATCATGACCCTTATTTTATTCCTCTGGCAACAGAGAAGACTCTGGATACACCGGATTCTATCAGTGGTGATTTTCAGGAGCAGTTGCTGGCAGGAACAGAGCTGACGACAAAACCCCTGCGTTTTTTGGGGAAGGCTTTTGCCGGGCTTTTGATACTGGTGCTGGTGCTTGTACTTTGGCAAACGGCAGAGCTGGGGTTCTTCCTTTATCAGTTGCACTGGTCCCTGGTCTTGATATTTTCTGCACTCTTGCTGATGTTGACCGTTGTTGTTGGTAAGGCACTGGTTGAATTCTTTCTGTATCAGCGTGACTTTAGAAAGATTGCTGAGTTGCAAGAGCAGGCAGTGCAGTTTCGGGATCAGAGAGCGACTACTCTGAAAACTCAGTGGGTCTGTCAACTGCAGACGCTCTATCACGGGAAGCCTCAGCAAGCGATGTTGGAGCAATCACTGGCTGTGATGCCTGACTACAGTGATGACAGTGAGGTATTGGCTCATCTGGATGCACATTTCTTCCAGAAGCTGGATCAGCAGGCACTGGGTCGTATTTCACAACACAGTCAACAGGTGGCTCTAATGGTCGCTCTCAGCCCTTTTGCCGCTATAGATATGTTGCTGTCCGTTTGGCGTAGTGTTCGGATGCTGGATGAAATTTGTCAGATCTATGGAGTCCGGCCTTCTCTGCCTGCGCGCACCCATTTATTAAGACTGATTCTGGAGCAGATGACACTTGCCGGAGCTACTGAGCTTTTATCAGACCAACTGGCGGATTTCACCTCCAATCGTCTGCTTGGAGTAGTCAGTAGTCAAGTCGCCAGTGGTGTGGGGGTTGGTATTTATTCTGCCCGTATTGGGCTCAGAGCTATGGTATTGTGTCGTCCAATCCCTTTTGCAGACGACCAGAGGCCAGGGGTTGGACGCCTCGCAAGAAATATTTTGTCGTCACTGGAAGCCCAGTTTCAGAAAACCAGCACGACGACCGAGTAATGATCATCCCTTCCCTTACAAAGAGCGCATACATCAGGACGTAGCTCTCTATCTTCTCGCGTCTTGCCAGACCCTTCGAGCTGGAAAGTGTGGCTTTGTGCTCTCACTGGTGTGCGAGACAAGCCCTGCCATATAAAAATTCAAGCTCTTGGGGCTTCGTATACTGGCATTCGCGTAGCAACTTAATGTCCGTTGGTTAGAACCCTTTCGCAGTACTTAAAAAGCCACTCCAATCAGCTGGTTTCTCCACACATTTAAGAATAAAAAGCAATCAAGGCTATGGATAAATACGACCAAAGGGTATTATTTATTCAATATAAAGATTTCGATAAACACATAAAGAGCCGATAGTTATTAGCTGTTAGGATGCTGCTTTTAACTGGCATTTTCCGGGGGAATCTCTAAAGGCATGGGTCGTCCAGCAACAGCAACGATAAACCTTGATGCGCTGCGTCATAACTATCGTATTACCCAACAATTGTCTGGTAGTGGCCAGGTGATGGCTGTGGTTAAGGCAGATGCCTATAGCCATGGTGCAACCGCCTGCGCAACCGCACTTGCCGATGTTGCCAGAGGGTTTGCAGTTGCCTGTATTGAGGAAGCCCTGGAACTCCGTGCTGCAGGCATCAAACAGCCAATCCTTTTACTGGAAGGTTTTTTTGAACCTTCCGAGCTTGCCATGATCGACCGGTATCGTCTGGATACGGTTATCCACCATCAATATCAGATCGATGCGTTAGTTGCGGAGCCTCTGGATCATCCGGTACGTATTTGGTTAAAGATGGATTCTGGCATGGGCAGAGTTGGCTTTGCCCCAGACACCTATCGGGCAGCCTGGGAACAGCTCTGTGCTTTGTCCTGCGTTAAAGATATTGTTCTAATGAGCCATTTTGCCTGTGCGGATGAAGCGGACAGTGAGCATGCACAGCAGCAGCTGGCGACCTTCAATGCTTACACCCAAGGTTTACCAGGTGAGCGCAGTTTTTGTAATTCTGCGGGGCTGCTTGCTTTGAAAGACGCCCGGGGAGACTGGAATCGCCCAGGATTATTGCTTTATGGCGTATCCCCGTTTACTGAAGCTCATGGTTTTGAGTCCAAGATTCAGCCTGTGATGGAACTGAGTTCAGCCATTATCAGCATCAAAGATATTCCTGCTGGAAGCTCTGTCGGTTACGGCAGTCAATGGACGGCCGAGAGTCCAACTCGAATTGGTGTTGTTGCCATCGGTTATGCGGATGGCTATCCCCGGCATGCCGTTAATGGCACACCAATTAGCATCAATGGCTACCGGGTTCCTCTGGTGGGCAGGGTTTCGATGGATATGCTGACTGTGGACCTAACCGAGATACCCAATGTTCAGATTGGTGATCGTGCGATTTTGTGGGGTAAAGACCTATCGGTTGCTGAGGTTGCAGGGTTTGCCAATACTATTCCCTATCAGCTGCTGTGTAATTTGAATAGGGTGCCCGTTGAGTACCACAAAAACAGTGTGGCTGTAATGGAAACCGCTGAATATATTAGCGCCTGAAAATTTCTTTTTAATGCATAAATAAAAACCGGGCTAAGCCCGGTTTTTATTTAACTGGTACCAAACCTTTCCAGACTGGCCCTTCTTTCCCTTTCTGAGCGGCGCATAAACCACCATCCAAACAGGGCTGCCAGAGACACCACCAAAATAATCAGTGTTGCCATGGCGTTGATTTTGGGTGAGATCCCCAGTCGAACGGATGAGAACACCACCATTGGCAGAGTGGTTGAGCCCGGGCCTGAGACAAAACTGGCAATTACCAGATCATCCAGCGACAGCGTAAACGCCAGCAACCAGCCCGCCGCCAGAGACGGGGCAATGGTGGGAATGGTAATCAGGAAAAATGTCCGCAATGGCGTAGCACCCAGATCCATTGCTGCCTCTTCAATGGAGCGGTCTACTTCTCTCAATCTTGCCCCCACCACAACGGCCACATATGCGGTTGAGAAGGTGACGTGGGCAATCCAGATGGTCAGCATGCCCCGCTCCATGGGCCAGCCAATCAGATCGGCCATAGTAACGAACAATAGCAGCAGTGACAGACCGGTGATGACATCTGGCATAACCAGGGGTGCAGTCAGCATGCTGTTGAAAGCCATTCTGCCTCGGAATTTGCCAAAACGGTCAAGAGCAAAGGCGGATACCGTACCCAGAATCACGGCCATGGAGGCGCTATAGAAAGCAATTCTCAAGCTTGTCCAGACTGCGCCCATTAGCTGTTCATCCCGAAACAGTTCCACATACCACTTGGTAGAAAAGCCTGCCCAGACGGTAACCAGTCGCGAAGCATTAAAGGAATACAGGACAAGAATGAACATGGGCAGATAAAGAAATATCAGCCCAATGATAAGCATGATGGTGGAAAACCCTGGCTTTTTTAGTCGCCTGAAAGATGAAGTGTGCTCGGTTGAGGTAGTCATTACAGGCTTGCCTCCAACTGCTTCGCTTGTTGGCGATTAAAGAAGGCGATGGGCAGACAGAGTATTAGCAGCATGATCATGGCCAGAGAACTCGCCAGTGGCCAGTCACGGTTGTTGAAGAACTCCTGCCAGAGTACCTTACCAATCATCAGGCTCTCAGGCCCGCCCAGCAGCTCTGGGATCACGTATTCGCCAACGGCCGGGATAAAGACCAGCATGCAGCCAGCAATGATGCCACCTTTTGACAGTGGTAGTGTGACTCTGAAAAAGGTTTCCCAGGGGCGGCAACCGAGATCGTTAGAAGCTTCCAGCAGAGACTTATCTAATTGGGTCAGGTTGGCATAAATGGGGAGCACCATAAATGGCAGATAGGCATAAACGATGCCTATGTAAACGGCAATATTGGTATTCAGTATTTGCAGAGGCTGGTCAATAATCCCGCACCATATCAGCAGGTTATTCAGCAGACCGTTATTTTTCAGTATTCCCATCCATGCGTAGATGCGGATCAGGAAAGAAGTCCATGATGGCAGTAGCACCAGCATGAGCAGGAAACTTTGTTTTCTTCCGGGCGCTTGAGACATGGCGTAGGCCATTGGGTAGCCCAGCATAAGGCAGAAGAGGGTTGCAACCAGAGCGAGCCTGATGGAGGTCAGGTAGGCTTGCAGGTACATTTCATCTTCGGCCAGGAACAGGTAGTTACCCAGGTTCAGGTTAAAGGTAAGTACCTCGTCAAAGTACTCAACAATGGCCGAATAGGGTGGGATGGCAATTTCTGCCGATGAAAAGCTGATCTTGACCACAATCAGAAATGGGACAAGAAAAAACAGCACCAGCCAGAGGTAGGGGACGCCAAGAACGAGGCGACGTCCCCAAAGCTCCCTTAAGGCGTTTAGCCTCTCTGGTCCCAGCGCAGAAGCTGAGAGACCTTTTGTTAACAAGTTGAACATGACAGGTTCCACAAATATCAGTTACAAGCGGCTGAAAGTAATATGTGCTTAGCCGTAAATGCCTGCGAAGTCGAAAGCCTTCAGCTTGGAGACGCTCATAGCTGATAAGAAGCCATTAGCGAATGGAAAGCTTTCAGACAGCTTTTTAGAAACTACTGAATAAGGGTAGCGCTGATTGATCAGCTATTCAGGACGACACCACTGTCATCATCCCAGCTGATAAATACATCATCACCCCAGGTGGGGTTATCGGCGGTACGAATAACGTTGGCCATATTTGACTGAACCATCATGCCGGATGGTAGCCGGATATGATAAACCGAGTGGCCTCCCAGATAGGCAATGTCATGAACAACACCTCGGCTCCAGTTGTAGTTGCCTTCCGGTTGCTCTCTGGTCACCATGGTTTTTTCAGGGCGCACTGCAATCCAGACCTTGCGGTCTTCCAGTGGTGCCATGATGCCGTGGCCAATATAGATAGGCTGTTGGATCTGGTGCGATTGAATAATGACGTATCCGGCCTCTTCTTCCGTGATCTCACCTTCGAACATGTTGACGGAGCCAATGAACTCGGCAGTCATGCGGCTATTTGGGTTTTCATAGATATCGATGGGCGTACCCACCTGCACAATCCAGCCTGCATCCATGATGCCAATACGTTCAGCCATGGTCATGGCTTCTTCCTGATCATGAGTCACCATGATGCAGGTTACGCCCACCTCTTCGATGATATCCACCACCTCGAGCTGCATGCGGCTGCGCAGCTTTTTATCCAGCGCACCCATAGGTTCGTCCAGCAGCAGCAGCTTGGGGCGTTTTGCCAGGCTTCTCGCCAGGGCTACACGCTGACGCTGACCGCCTGAGAGCTGGTGTGGCTTGCGACGGGCATATTTTTCCATATGCACCAGTTTCAGCATCACTTCAACGCGCTCGGCAATAAGATCCTTCGGCAAGCGATCCTGTCTTAACCCGAAAGCAACATTCTGCTCCACGGTCATGTGAGGAAAGAGTGCATAGGACTGAAACATCATATTGATTGGACGCAGATACGGAGGCAGATGGGTAATGTTCTGCCCATCGAGGTAAATGTTACCCTCTGACGGTGTTTCGAAACCCGCCAGCATCCTCAGTAATGTAGATTTTCCAGATCCCGAGCCACCCAGCAGCGCAAAAATCTCACCCTTTCTAATGTTTAGACTGACATTATCAACAGCGATAACGTCATCAAACTTTTTGGTGACCTGGTCAATTCTGACCAGTATCTCATTGCCTGAGCGACCCTTTGTCTGTGGAGTCGATGGCATTGGGGAATGTTTCGGGGAGACAGATGCTGTACTCATCTAAAATTTTCTCCAGCCCGGAATATAAAGAACAGGGTAGAACCCAGTGATTGTGCTTTAATAGGCTCAGCTGACATAAGTTTATCGTCAGAAACACGGGATCGCTTGTAGCGATAATGCGTTTTGGTCTTATGAAAAGAGCCTTCAAACCCTCAAGGAAGTGAAAAGCCCGCGCATTGTCCATAAAAATGCAAAGATTGAAAATGGTTTTGCGATAAACCCTGATAGAAGATATTAGTAATGCTCACTTGCAGATTCATCATTCGTGCCCTAACCTCCCTCAGCTGGAGGTGATTTGCCCATTGACATTAGAAGAACGGTTGTCTTATCAGGGCTGTCTTAAAAAAGATGAATACAAACCTCACCAATCCCTTATTCTATCGTGTTCCACTTTTATTAGTGCCTGATCACGCATTGTCAAAAAACGACTGAAATCATGAGAAGCCGAAAAGAAGTTGTCCGCCAGTTGGATCGTATCGATCGCAATATTCTCCGTACCTTGCAGGAGCAGGGGCGTATATCGTATGTAGAGCTGGCGGATAAGGTCGGGTTGAGTACCACGCCCTGTATGGAGCGAGTCAAGCGCCTGGAGAGGGAAGGTATTATTCAGGGCTATTCCGCGCGCTTGAACCCGAAGTACCTTCAGGCAGGGCTTCTCGTTTTTGTTGAAATCAGCCTGTACACTAAGTCAGCAGATATCTTTGATGACTTCCGCAAGGCTGTGATCAAGCTGCCTAACGTGTTGGAGTGTCATTTGGTCTCAGGCCATTTTGATTATCTGGTTAAGGCGAGGATTTCGGAAATGGCCTCTTATCGAGAGCTGTTAGGCGATATTCTTTTAAAGTTGCCGGGTGTTCGAGAGTCGAAGAGTTATATCGTAATGGAAGAGCTTAAGGAAACGCTGAGTCTCCCTATTGCAGATTAACCTTTATAGTTAGTTGGCGCTAACTTTGGGTGTCCCCAGAAAGGCTTATCAAGCTTCCTGAGGCTCACCTGCTACCTGATAGTCCCGAATATAATAATTCAGAGCGACTTCGTCCTGATCTTCAATCGTCCGTAACACAAAGCCAGCAGCAAAATCGGCTCGTTCACTGATGGTTTGGCACCAGACACATTCTGCTGTCAGCGATACTCGATAGGCGCTGTCTTGCGGGCCAGGGAGTACCAGGGTTACATTTCTGGTTTCTGAAGGACGTACACCCTGATCTGTCAGAATGCTGAAGCCTCCCTTTGAGACATCTTCAAGAATGCCAATGGATAGACCGGTGTCGTTATCGAGAACTTCAGCGGTTTTTTCCAGTGCTTTTCTCGGAAATCGGCGCTTTTCCTGCGTATTTTGCGACATTTTAGCCTCCGTGCATTAGCGGGAAGGAAGAACTACGTTATCACTTTTTGTTTTCAAAATGCATCTTTTACATAACTTTCCGGTAACCAGTTCCAGTGAAACTATACTGTCAGAACCGGGAACTATGAGGATAATTACTGAATTTAAATAGCGGCCAATGAGGGGAGGGGGTAAAGTTTTTTATAACTTCTTGGCTGTTGACAACCGTACAGAATTTCCTCTGTAATCGAATAAGGCATTATAAAAAAGCCTGGTGGTTAATTGAGCTTTATAAGCTGATCGTGATTAAAGCTCTACCGTATAGAATAAAAATAAATAGCCCTGTTTGTTAGCTTACCCTCACCCCGGGAAGGCCGATAGATAAGGCATTGAACCAGAGCCTACTGCTCTGCAACATACGGAGGGATCCCGTCATGTTCAGACAGATTACTGAGGCGCGCATCAATGACCTGCATTGCAAATTTGATGAAGCATCCGGCCTCAAATCCGTCATCGCCATTCACAGTACCCGCAGGGGACCTGCCCTCGGTGGCTGTCGAATTATTCCTTACTCTTCTTCAAACGAAGCTATTACTGACGCCATTCGTCTTGCCCGTGGAATGAGCTACAAGTCTGCCCTTGCTGGCCTTGAGCTCGGGGGAGGTAAAGCAGTCATTATGGAACCTGAGGGTGACTATGACCGAAAAGCCCTTTTTGAAGCTTTTGGGCGATTTCTCAACGAACTTGGGGGACGTTATGCCACCGCTATGGATAGTGGCACAACGGTCGCAGATATGGACACCATTGCTACCCAGTCTCCCCATGTAACCTGCACATCTTCCTGTGGAAGCCCCGCTCCGTTTACTGCTGAAGGTGTTTACTTCGGTGTGCTTGCCTGCCTGAAAGCCCACCCCGCACTGCCCGATAACTTGAAAGGATTGAGAGTCGCCGTGCAGGGGTTGGGTAATGTGGGATACGCACTTTGTGAACGGTTGTACAACGATGGCGTTCAACTGATTGTGGCTGATATCAATCAACAGCGTGTTGATCAGTGTGTCAGAGAATTTGGTGCCATAGCAGTGGCACCGGATGAGATATACGGAGTTGCCTGCGACCTGTTCTGTCCCTGTGGACTTGGTGGTGTGCTGAATAGCCAAACGATTGGTCAGCTTCAATGTGCAGCTGTTGCAGGCTCAGCCAATAATCAGCTGTTAACTGAGCAGGATGGGCTTGCTCTTTTCGATCGAGAGATTCTCTTTGCGCCTGACTACCTGATTAATTCTGGTGGGCTGATTTTTGTTGCCATGACGTATTTGCAGAGTAGTCAGAGTGATATGCAAAGAAGACTTAAAGGCATTCACGATACGCTGTTGCAGATTTTCAGTCGCCAGAACCAGACTGGTTTACCAGCCAGTGTTATCGCTGACCAAATGGCCGAAGCCATTGTTTATGGTGATGACGCTTCACAGCTGACGGCATAAAGGAGGGGGCAATAATGGATTCTACCGAAAATAACATGCTTCCTATGGAACAGTTTCTTGATGCCGAAGGAGAAGTTCTCAAAAATCTTCCGGCATGGGTGAACAACGAAGATATTCTCATTGATTACTATCGTACTATGGTGATTGCCCGGCAGGGGGATCAGAAAGCGGTGGCTCTGCAACGAACAGGAAAGATGGGGACTTACCCTTCCTGCCTTGGTCAGGAAGCCATCAGTACTGTCTGTGCTGCACTGCTTGAAAAAGATGATGTGCTGATACCTTATTATCGAGACCTCCCAGGGTTGATGAGAAGAGGTATCCCTTTGAGTGATGTCATGCTCTATTGGGGAGGGGATGAGCGAGGTAGTGCCAGTCCTGCCTGGGGACAGGACCTACCTAATTGTGTCCCCATCGCAACTCAGGCGGGCCATGCCGCTGGTATCGCTACAGCTATTAAAATCCGACATGAGGCGGGTGATCCTCTGGGGGTCGCATTGTGTGCCTTGGGTGATGGTGCAACATCGAAAGGCGATTTTGGTGAAGCGCTTAATCTGGCGGGTGCATGGCAGCTACCGGTGGTCTATATCATTAACAACAATCAATGGGCCATTTCGGTTCCACGGAAGATACAGTCAGGTGCACCAACGTTGGCTCAGAAGGGGGTGGCTGCAGGCTTACCCTCTTTTCAGGTGGACGGTAATGACGTTATTGCTCTTCATGATGTGATCAGTGCGGCAATCGAACGGGCTCGGCAGGGTAAGGGCGCGACCGTTATTGAAGCCATCAGCTACCGCCTTTGTGATCACACTACTGCGGATGATGCCAGTCGCTACCGGGGGAGTGAGGAACTCAAAGATGCCTGGAAAAAAGAACCCATCAAACGACTGCGTAACTTTTTACACCATCGTGGTTTATGGGATGAGCGTAAAGAGCAGGCTTTAAAAGAAGAAGCTGATCGCTTGATTGATGCAGCTGTCCAAACGTATTTGAATACTCCTCTCCCTAAAATTGAAGATCTGTTTGATTATCACTATGCAAACATGCCGGCCCAGCTGGCTCATCAGAAGCAAGAGGCACTGGCAAGAGAGCAGATACGTCAGGAAAAACTGAATGCTTCCGGAGGTCATCATAATGGATAATAAACTGACCATGGTTGAGGCTGTTAATCTGGCACTTGATCACGCGATGGCATCAGACCCTGATGTAGTACTTCTGGGAGAAGATATAGGCGTCAATGGAGGCGTTTTTCGGGCGACTCAGGGGTTACGGGATAAATATGGCTTAAAACGAGTAATGGATACTCCGCTGGCTGAGACCCTGATTGCCGGAATCAGTGTTGGTATGGCTGCCCAGGGGATGAAGCCGGTAGCTGAAATACAGTTTATGGGGTTTATCTTTCCTGCCATGGAGCAGCTGATCTGCCATGCAGCACGCATGAGGAACCGGACCCGTGGACGTCTGGCCTGTCCGATGGTGTTACGAGCACCGTTTGGTGGCGGCATTCATGCACCGGAGCATCACTCCGAGAGTACAGAAGCACTCTTTGCTCATATCCCCGGGCTACGAGTAGTTATCCCTTCTTCCCCTGTCAGAGCCTATGGTTTGCTGCGCTCAGCCATTAGTGAACCGGATCCGGTGATTTTCCTTGAACCAAAACGTATATACAGGGCCAGCAAACAGAGCATAGATATATCCAGTGATCCCTTACCCCTGGACACCTGTTTTACATTGAAAGTAGGGCAGGATGTCACACTGGTGAGCTGGGGCGCTTCCATCAGAGAAACTACGGAGGCAGCCAATATTCTGGAAAACCATGGAATTGCTGCGGAAGTAATTGATGTTGCCACTATTAAGCCATTGGATATGGAAACCATTCTGAAATCGGTCAGGAAGACTGGTCGATGTGTGGTGGTGCATGAAGCTTGTCGAAGCTTCGGAGTAGGGGCAGAGATTGCCGCAGGTCTGATGGAAAAAGCATTTGATGAACTTAAATCACCTGTGGAACGAGTCACTGGGTTTGACACTACGATGCCTTACTATCGGATGGAGGATCATTACCTGCCGCAGGCTGATGATATTGTGAGAGCTGCCATCCGGACTTTGGCCAGACATTAAAAGGTTAACAGAACAATTATTTTAAGCAGCCCTGAGCGGCAAAATGCTGGCAACTTTGAAGAGAGTAATAGTGGAACCATTTTCAGAATAAAAAGGTATAGTCATGCGTTTTTTTAATTTACCTGATTTAGGGGAAGGCATTCCTGAGGCTGATATCGTTGAGTGGCATGTCTACGAAGGTGACAGTGTTAAAGAAGATCAGCCAATGGTTTCGGTAGAGACGGCCAAAGCAATAGTGGAGGTTCCGGCTCCATGTACAGGCGTCATTGCCCGTTTATATGGTCAGCCTGGAGATACCATCCTGACAGGGGCTCCTCTAGTGGAGTTTGTTTCGGATCAGGAAGATAGTGGCACTGTTGTTGGTAAGCTGGCCAGTGATGATTCCAGAGCCAATAGTGATGAATCCTTTATTATTGGATCACCATCAGAGGGGCAGGAGCAACAGGCATCTTCACCCAGTAAGGCTCAACAAAACCTTCAGGCACTCGCTGAGCAATTCAGTGTCGATCTGGGCTCTGCTGCCAGTCGTCGTAATGCCGTGTCTATAGAAAGCCCTGTCTCCTATTCCTTAGAGAACCCTGAGCCCCTAAAGGGGGTTCGAAAGCATATGGCCCGAACCATGGCAGAGTCACATGCAGCCGTGGTTCCGGTGACACTGTTTGACGATGTGGATATCGACCATTGGCAGGATAAAGAAGATATTACGGTTCGGCTCATACAGGCAATTGCTGCTGCCTGTGAGGTGGAACCAGCCCTCAATGCCTGGTTTGACGGCTCAACATTGAGTCGACAGCTTCATGGAATGGTTAATCTTGGCTTGGCTGTGGATAGTGAGGAAGGCTTATTTGTGCCGGTTATACGTGATGCTGCTCGTATGGAAAAAGAGGAGGTGCGCACAAGGATCAATGAACTTAGAGAGGGTGTGAAAGACAGAAGTCTTCCAAACTCAGAGCTTCAGGGAGCCACTATTACTTTGAGTAATTTTGGCGTTTTTGCTGGAAAGTATGCAACGCCGGTTGTTGTGCCCCCAATGGTTTGCATTATCGGTGTTGGGCGCTTAAGAAATGAAATTGTCAGTATTTCGGGTAAACCTGAAAGTCACCGAATGTTACCGCTGTCACTGTCGTTTGATCACCGGGCTGCGACGGGCGGTGAAGCAACACGTTTTCTCCATGCAATGATTCAACAGTTGCAGAAGTAAGGAAAAATCCACATTATAAAATCTGGGGCAAGAAAAACTGCACTGCCAAATCACTGTTGTAAATAATGGGTGTTTGGCTGGGCGGTACTTGTCAGGCAGCTTTTTCAGGATGAGAGAGCTGAGTGCCAGACCATCAGAAGTTGCGAGCAATGAAGAATAATATCTCTGCCAGCATGCTGAATTGAAGCCAGTTATTTGAAAAAATGCATGGATGTAGGTCAGATTTTTTAGACTGAATTTTGTATCCCGCTTTTGCCGGTCACGACACTCTGGATTGTCTGGCAGGTATTTTATGTCATGTTTTTCTATAGCTTTTAGAATCGGTTTCAATTGCTTTTTTGTCATTTGAGAGTGATTGATAAAAGTTATAAAAAAATGTGGTCAAAGTTCTGACTCTGCCGATACCTAATGCTGAGAGGGGTGGGCTTCCAGTATGGCTATCGGTCAAACGTTCCTGGTAACTGTTTCAGGAAATCAAGCAGACAAAGGCGGGTGAAGGCATGGATATCTTCAATAACTATCAGCAGAGATTTCAATCTACACAGCAGGAAGAGCTGACCATTCAGGAATATCTGGCATTATGTAAGCAGGATCCTTCTGCATATGCTAGTGCGGCCGAGCGCATGTTGATGGCCATTGGTGAACCTGAGATGGTTGATACCTCCAGGGACTCAAGACTCAGTCGAATATTTTCCAACAAACTGATCAAACGTTACCCGGCTTTCCGTGAGTTTTATGGAATGGAAGATGCTGTAGATCAGATTGTTTCTTATTTTAAGCACGCGGCTCAGGGGCTTGAGGAAAAGAAGCAGATTCTCTATTTGCTCGGTCCAGTGGGTGGGGGTAAATCCTCTCTGGCAGAACGACTCAAGGCTTTGATGGAAAAAGTACCGCTTTATGCCATCAAGGGGTCGCCAGTTTTTGAATCTCCTTTGAACCTGTTTAACCCCGGAGAAGATGCCGATATTTTGGAAAAAGAGTACGGCATTCCTAACCGTTATCTGGGTGGGATTATGTCGCCCTGGGCGGTGAAACGCTTGAATGAGTTTGGTGGCGACATTACCAAGTTCAAGGTGGTTAAGCTCCACCCCAGTATTCTCAATCAGGTAGCGATTGCCAAGACGGAGCCTGGTGATGAGAACAACCAGGATATTTCCAGCCTGGTCGGTAAAGTCGATATACGTCAGCTTGAAGAATATTCCCAGGATGATCCGGATGCCTATAGCTTCTCAGGTGCGCTCTGTCGTGCCAACCAGGGCATGATGGAGTTTGTGGAAATGTTCAAGGCACCAATCAAGGTGCTTCATCCGTTGCTGACCGCTACTCAGGAAGGTAACTACAACAGTACCGAAGGTATGGGGGCTATTCCTTATAATGGGATTATTCTGGCCCACTCCAACGAATCAGAGTGGCAAACGTTCAGGAATAATAAAACCAATGAGGCCTTTATTGACCGGGTGAATATCGTCAAAGTGCCCTACTGCACCCGGGTTACGGAAGAAATCCATATCTATGAGAAGCTTCTTGCTCACAGCTCACTGAAGGACTCGCCTTGTGCGCCTGATACGTTGAAAATGTTGGCAAAGTTTACAGTTTTATCGCGAATTAAAGAGCCGGAAAATTCCAACGTTTATTCCAAGATGCGGATTTATGACGGTGAAAACCTGAAAGATACGGATCCTAATGCCAAGCCGCTGCAGGAGTACAAGGATTCAGCGGGTGTTGATGAAGGGATGGAAGGCCTTTCAACCCGTTTTGCCTTCAAAATTCTCTCAAAGGTCTTCAACTTTGATCCTACAGAAGTTGCTGCCAATCCGGTTCACATGCTGTATGTACTGGAACAACAGATAGAGCAGCAGCAATATCCCAAAGAAGTGCATGAACGCTATCTGCGGTATGTAAAGGAGTTTCTGGCGCCTAAGTACATTGAGTCTCTGGGTAAGGAAATACAGACTGCTTATCTTGAGTCATATTCAGAGTATGGTCAGAACATTTTTGACCGATACATTACCTATGCAGATTTCTGGATTCAGGATCAGGAGTATCGGGATCCTGAAACTGGCGACATTCTTGATCGTTCAGCGATTAATGATGAGTTGGAGAAAATAGAGAAGGCTGCCAGTATCGCCAATCCAAAGGATTTTCGTAATGAAGTGGTCAACTTTGTCTTGAGGGCCAGGGCTAACCATAACGGGAAGAATCCCAGCTGGCTCAGCTATGAAAAAATGCGTTCAGTGATTGAGAAGAAGATGTTCTCAAATACTGAAGATCTGTTGCCGGTTATCTCCTTTAATGCCAAAGGCAGTAATGACGACCAGAAAAAACACAATGAGTTTGTTAAACGTATGGTAGAGCGAGGATATACCGAGAAGCAGGTTCGACTACTGGCGGAATGGTATATTCGTGTCCGCAAGTCGCAGTAAGGTTGCTCTGGCAGAGTGAGCGATTATCCAGGGTGAAAGGACTTCCACCCTGCCTGCTCTGCCCGCCCTGTTATACCTATGAAGTGCACAAGGAGCGTGTTCATGAGTATTATTATCGATCGACGGTTGAATGGAAAAAATAAAAGTACCGTCAATCGTCAGCGGTTTCTTGAAAGATATAAGAAGCACATCAAGAAAGCAGTGTCTGATGCTGTGAATAAACGCTCCATCACTGATGTTGTTTCTGGAAGTGAAGTCACCATTCCTACCAAAGATCTATCCGAGCCGACTTTCCATCATGGTCAGGGTGGACGTTATAAGCAGGTCCATCCAGGTAACAAGGAGTTTGTCAGTGGTGACCGTATAAAACGGCCATCCGGTGGCAGTGGTTCTGGTAGTGGTAAGGGTAAAGCTGGCAACAGCGGCGAAGGAATGGACGAATTCAGTTTCCAGATTAATCATGACGAGTTTCTGGAGCATATGTTTGACAACCTGGAGCTGCCCAATCTAGTCAGGAAACAGTTGGAGGACATGACGGAGTTTAAGATCCGGCAGGCAGGGTATACGACCGCAGGTTCTCCAGATCGCTTGAATGTAGTACGTTCCCTGCGTTCAGCGCATGCTCGCCGTATTGCATTATCTGGCGGAGATCGTCGTGAAATACGCGCACTTAAAAAAGAGCTCAGAGAGATGGAAGTAAGCCCTGATGAAACGGATCAGCAGAGAGTAATTGAGTTAAGGGAACGAATAAAAGAGCTTAATGCCAAGCTGAAAAAACTACCCTTTATTGATGATTTTGACCTGAAATACAACAACATGGTCAAAGTGCCTTCTCCAAGTAATAAAGCCGTTATGTTCTGTGTGATGGATGTGTCTGGATCAATGACTCAGGATATCAAAGACATGGCGAAGCGGTTCTTCATTTTGCTCTATCTGTTTCTACAGCGTAATTACAAAGAGATTGAAGTGGTTTTCATTCGTCATCATACAGCGGCAAAAGAGGTAGATGAAGATGACTTTTTCTACTCAAGAGAAACTGGTGGAACTATTGTCTCCAGTGCTCTGGAAATGACGCGTGATGTTATTAACAAACGCTACAGCCCAGCTGACTGGAATATCTATGTTGCCCAGGCATCTGATGGAGATAACTGGGAAGGCGACTCCAGTGTCTGTACCAAGATTCTGACTGAGCAGATCATGCAAAAGGTTCAGTACTACTGTTATGTGGAAATCACTGATCGTGCCCATCAGAATTTATGGCGTGAGTACCAGAGTGTTGCGGAGAAGTTTAAAGATCACTTTGCCATGCAGCAGATCAAATCACCCAATGATATTTATCCGGTTTTCCGAAAACTGTTTGAGAAGAAGGAAAATGCATGAGTAGCAAGTTGATCTCTACGGGTCTTGAGTGGACCTTTGAGCTGATTCAACAATACGATAAGGAGCTTGCTCGTCTTGCGGATCGTTTTCGGTTGGATACTTATCCAAATCAAATTGAGATTATCAGCTCAGAGCAGATGATGGATGCCTATGCTTCTACAGGTATGCCATTAATGTACAATCACTGGAGCTTTGGTAAGCACTTTCTCCATACCCAGCAGAATTATCAGAGGGGTAGAATGGGGCTGGCTTATGAAATTGTGATTAACTCAAATCCCTGCATTGCCTATCTGATGGAAGAAAATACGATCACGATGCAGGCATTGGTATTAGCTCATGCCAGTTATGGTCATAACTCGTTCTTCAAAGGTAACTATTTATTCCAGACGTGGACAGATGCTGAGTCCATCATTGATTATTTGTTATTTGCGAAAAACTACATTGCCCAGTGCGAAGAGAAATATGGCATCGAGGCAGTTGAAGAAATATTGGATGCCTGCCATGCATTAATGAATCAGGGAGTTAACCGGTATAAAAGACCAAGCCCCCTTTCGGCTGAGCAGGAAAAAGCAAGGCAGGAAGACAGGGCGGAATACATACAGCGAACATTAAACGATATATGGACAACCATTCCAAAAGTTGAGAAAACAGAAGAAGAAAAAGAAGAGCGGTTCCCAAAAGATCCTGAAGAAAATTTGCTCTATTTCTTTGAAAAGAATGCCCCACTCCTTGAGACCTGGCAGCGTGAGCTCTTACGAATAGCCAGAAAAATTGCCCAATACTATTATCCTCAGAAACAAACCCAGGTGATGAATGAAGGCTGGGCATGCTTCTGGCACTATCACCTTCTTCATGAGCTTTACAATGAAGGCAAAGTGTCTGATGGCTTCATGTTGGAGTTTCTTCACTCTCATTCCAGTGTTATTTATCAACCACCTTTTGATAGTCCGCACTACAGCGGTATCAATCCATACACACTTGGCTTCAGTATGTTCATGGATATTCGGCGTATTTGTGAGAATCCTACTGATGAAGATCGAGAGTGGTTTCCGGATATAGCTGGGAGTGACTGGCTGGATACTGTGCACTTTGCTATGAAAAACTTTAAAGATGAAAGTTTTATTCTGCAGTTTCTTTCTCCTAAGATTATGAGAGATTTAAGGTTGTTTTCCATTCTGGATGATGAATCCCGCTCTTATCTGGAGGTGGATAGTATTCATGATGAAATAGGCTATAAAACTATTCGTGAGTCTCTGGCTGCCCAATACAACCTGGGAAACCGTGAACCCAATATTCAGGTTTATAATGTGAATGTTCGAGGCGATAGAACGTTGACGCTTCGTCATTATCAACATCAGGGAAGGCCGTTGGGTAAAGAAACGGATGAACTACTCAAACACATACACAGAATCTGGCAGTTTGATGTGGAAATTGAATCTTTCGAGCATGACGCAGTTACTCAGAGCTGGCAGTGCAGTGAAAATACCAAGCGTAAGTAGTCATTTGTCTATTAGGACTGCATTGTTTGGGAGAATAAAAAATATTAGTCATCCTGAATGGTCATATGAATAAACAGTAAAAGCGATGGCAAGTGACTTCCCGGTGCGACTGTTAGCTGTGCTTGAAAATGGTATGCCAATAAATTTGGTTATCAGGATCTACTGCTTTTGAGTCAAAATAGTTCATTTGAACTATCCCTCTGATTTATACAACTTATTCCTATTAGAACTAATAATGACTTGTTCAAAAAAACAACCTGACTGAAAGGATTAGTTGTCTATGTCAGGGTTAATAGGTCCTCATTTTTTAGTATTATCCATTCACATTATTTTTAATATTTATATAATGGTACTTCCATCTAAAAAAATCTTGCTGTATAAAGATCATCGAATTGAACGCCTTTATTCCTGAGTGGGAAATTCTATCAAGACCAAGGAGTCGTAAAGTAAATGAATATTTTTGAAGAAGTTCTGCATCGTCTCAGCAGCAAAACCCGTATCCGTTCCCTGTTTAAAGATGTACATGCTGAAGACCTGGAACGCATTATTTCTCGACTGAATGACGTTTTGGTTGAGAAGCAGGAAGCGCGTGCTAAAGACGACGAAAAGCGTCAGAAGAAGCAGGAAAGCATTGAAGCCATCAAGCAGATTATGGCTGATCGTGGTGTTTCCATGAATGACTTGGGCCTGGGTAATCTGGACCTGGATGAAGTAGCTCCTAAGCGTCGTAGAAATATTCAAAAGTACACTTTTGAATACGAGAACGAAACTGGTGAGCGTATTAAGTGGGAAGGTGCTACTACTGGTCGTCTGCCACGTGATTTCCAAGCTTACCTGGAGCGTACCGGCAAGAAGCGTCTGGATTGCGCTTTGGAGCAGATCGCAGAGTAAGTTTAATCTTACGAAGAAAGATGTCTGTAAATGTCTTTCATAAAAAAGGGCCTGTCTGGCCCTTTTTTAATGCTCTTTTCACTTGTTCTGACAATGTCAGCTGTTTACTGACTAATATCTTGAGTTATTTGAATAAAAAGCCAAGCTTCAACTATGCTTGGCTATTAAACATTTATAGTTTTGGTCTGATTGATTCTTGATAATGGGAAGTGACAAATAAACCGGCTACCTTTACCAGGATGACTGCTAATGCTTATACGGGCTTCGTGCCGCAATAGTACGTGCTTAACTATCGCCAGACCAAGACCAGTGCCTCCGGTTACATGACTCCGGCTTTTGTCCACACGATAGAACCGTTCTGTTAGTCTTGGGATATGAACAGGGTCTATGCCGACGCCATTATCCTGAACCATCAAATGTCCACCTTCCTGATCTTGCCACCACTTCACAAGAACTTTGCCTCCTGCTGGGGTGTAACGCACTGCGTTATATACCAGATTGGAAAAGGCGCTACGTAGTTCCATTGTATCACCAGTAACTGAGCTGCCATCGTCACACTCCAGTTGGAGCTGGTGCTGATTCTCGCCACTCAGCGCTTTGGCATCGTTCACTATTCCAGAAAGCAGCGGATAGAGTGCAACAGCTTGACTCAATCTTTCAGGCTCTGTCGCTTCGAGACGAGACAGCAGTAAAAGATCTTCGATCAGGCGCTGCATTCTTGATGCCTGTTCTTGCATTTGGCTCAGGGCTCGCTTAAAGACGGGCGGTGTATCCGGATTCATTTCCAGACCATCAGTCAATGTCTCCAGGTACCCGGAAATAACGGTCAGAGGAGTTCTTAACTCATGAGAGACATTGGCAACAAAATCCGTTCTCATGGTTTCAAGCTGATGTAAGCGACTGACATCTCGTACTAAAAGAAGCCGGTTACCCTGACCATAAACAGTAATTGCTATTTGCAGTTGCCGGTTTTCATGAGCCGGAGAGTCAATCTTAATAGGGTCTTTTCCTCGGCTATGTTCCATATAGCTGGCAAACTTGGGATTTCTAACAAGATTGGTAAGAGGCTGACCCTGATCATCAGGCATCTGCAGGCCAAGCAGTTCTCCAGCAGCACGGTTCCACCACTCAAGACAACCATGTTTGTCTGCCATGATTATTCCGTCGTTTAATGCTGCAGTAGATTCCTGAATTCGTTCTATAACGTTAGCTAGTCGCTGCTTTGAACGATTATGTCTGCGTTGTATCCGGTAGATCCCGTCAAAAATCTCACCCCATATACCTGAACTCTCTGGGGGATCCTGTTCTTTATGAGCTGCCTGATCAAGCCAGCCAAGTAATCGGTGAAGCTGGCGATGGCTCCAAACCAGATAAATTAGAGTGGCAATAAAAAGACCCAGAAAAACCTGGTCGGCCAACCAGCCTGCAAACAGCCCTATTGCAAGAACTGACATCATTCGACCGGTAAACCAGGATCGTATAGAGGTTGTCACATGTAATTCCGGAGTTTGTTCAGCTGGTGGCTATTAGGTTCTGCTGACATAAGATTCCAAGTCCACTTGTTCGTAAAGCCGTATTTTATGTCAATAGAATCTAAGAGCCTGTTCATGATCCTATTACGAGCTGAAAATGTCGATAAAGCGTCTCTGACTTCTGCTGTTTTCAATTCTTTAAATAAAATCGTGAATAGATCCTACGCTTTGGTAGAAAAGCGGTAGCCAGTGCCTCTGACTGTCTGAATGTAGTTTTCATAACCAATGCCCAAGGCTTTTCTCAGGCGACGGATATGGACGTCAACGGTTCTTTCCTCAACGTAAACATTGCCACCCCAGACTTGGTCAAGCAGCTGTCCACGGGAATACGCGCGCTCCTGATGGGTCAGAAAGAACTGCAGAAGGCGGTATTCTGTTGGACCCATTTCTGCCGGGTTGCCATCAATACTGACCCGGTGGCTGACAGGGTCAAGCTCCAGACCTTTGACGACAATAGGTGACTGTTCATCCATACCCTGAGTTCTACGTAATACGGCCTTCAGTCTGGCTACCAGCTCACGGGGGGAGAATGGTTTAGTGATGTAGTCATCTGCACCTGTCTCAAGACCCTGAATTTTATGGTCTTCTTCTCCTTTGGCCGTCAGCATTATGATAGGGATTTCTGCTGTCAGCTGATCACGCTTGAGCCGCCTGGCCAGCTCAATACCTGAGATATCTGGCAACATCCAATCCAGTAAGATCAAGTCTGGCCTGCTATCAACCACCAGTGAATGGGCCTGCTTTGCATCAGCTGCTTCCAAGCACTGGTAACCAGCCATTTCAAGGGCCATAGCGATCATTTCCCTGATAGGTGCTTCATCATCCACAATTAGAATTGTTTTGCCAGACATCAGAATACCCCGAGATTGAATGAGTGCAGATTTATTAGGTAACCATTGATCTATATTTCAGGTATTACAGCGAGGGAATGTTACAGAAAAATGACGTTCAAGAAAATTTGACAGAATTTTTGTTCTTTGGCCATGACCTGAGCCGGTGTTTTTCAGGTAGTTCAGTGGGAAGGGAACGAAAATACTTTGCTAGATGATGAGTAAAAAATGAAGGCTGAGCGCTCTTGGCTCAGCCTTCAGTCGAGTTATTTCATCAGACTGGGAGCAAGCGTTAGTTGATCCACTGTAAAACTGTTTTTATGCAAATTTTCCATCTCTGCCTTAATCCTTTTCTTGTGCTCCCATTCTTTTAAGGTTCTATTTTCTTTCTCAATGCGCTCATTCCATTTCTCTTTTGCAATTTCAATTCCATATAGGAACCCTCCAACGCCACCGATGACAGTCGCTGCGATCTGTATCGTTGGTACAATTATCTGCACTGCTGGAAGTGCGGATAACAAAAAAGATGATGCTGTACCGGCTGCAAGGCCAAGACCCAGTCCGATAGTGGTTTCTTTTACAAGTGCTGTGGCGCAGATAACGACACGAATGGCGTAGTTTTTTAGAACCCAAAGTGCATGCGATATCTTTTGAGTGTAGGGTTTGCAAGCGCGAACAATTTCAATTGTTCTTTGCTTGATATGGCTTGCAGCGTCAATAACTGCTGATTTGATGGATTTGGCGACATTCCTGCTCAAGCGTACTGCTCTACCCAGAAAACAGGGACTGTCTTGGTGGTAATAACTTCCCTGGTTGCAGATGGCATAACTCGGCGTGATGACCATACTCAACCTCCACTTTAAATGGTACAAATGTGCCATTTTAATATTTTAGATTTTGGAAGGCTGAAATAGTTTTACAAGCTGATAACAAGACGGTTAGTGATACTAACATCGAAACTTGATCATTCTTAAATGACATCATTGACGTTGGTCTAAAGACAAGCGTTTGATAATAGTTGCTCTGTATACTTGAAATTACGAGGTGAAGAGAAAAAATCAATGAAATGACATTCGTTCGTTTTTTGAAAACAGTATTTAAATTATTGCTGTGAAATAGAAAGCCCTGAGCTGGCTAGGTCAATTTTGACAACCTTCTTTCTCAATACGTTCTTCCCATTTATCTTTCGCTATTTCCACGCCATATATGAAGCCCACTATCCCGCCAACAACTGTAGCTGCAAGTTTTATGGATGGTGTAATAACAACTATTGCTGGAAATGGAGATAGTAGAAAAAATGAGACTGTGCCTGCCGCAAGCCCCAAATCAAGTCCAATGGTGGTTTCTTTGACGATGGCGGTTGAGCAGATAACTAACCGGATGGAGTAGTTTTTAAGGGCAATCAGGCTCACGGATATCGAGTTTATATATGGCCTGCACGTTTCAATCAATAATACAGATCTTAGATAAAGATTTTTTGAGCAGGATGATGCCTTTGTTTTAGCTGTGTTGATAACACCCCTGGCAAAATTTTTGCTCCCACCCGAATCGCTGGGAGCAACTTGATAAAAGCAGTTTGTACTGTTGTGGATAACGGCAACTGATGTTGAAACTATACTTAACCTTTTGTTTTTTATAGCTTTGGCTTTCCCTGAAGTGTGTTTTCAATACAGCGCTATGGCAAACCTTAGAACCCTAAAAGCTCTGATGGCTGGGCACATGTCTAATTGTCAACGCCACCTAAGGCTCATCAGTAATCATAAAGAGCAGGCAATACCAAGGAAAATAACAGCACCAACCCAATGGTTAGAAAGAAAGGCTTTGAAGCAAGGATCTCTTTCACGGTGGCGGGTCAACCATTGCTGATGGGTAAAACCTGCAGCTGCAGCAACAAGGCTTAAATAGAATGGCCAGTTTAATTCCAGTTGCAACCCAAGCATCACCATAGCAATCAGAGTTATGGCTTGGAAGCAGCCAATAATCAGGTTGTCCATTTCACCGAATAGAATTGCTGTGGATTTGATACCTACTTTCAGGTCGTCGTCTCTGTCGACCATGGCGTACTGCGTATCATAGGCGACAGTCCACAAAAGGTTAGCAGTGAACAATAGCCATGCCTGAGTTGTCAGCACTCCTGCCTCTGCAGCAAATGCCATGGGTATGGACCAGCCAAAGGCAGCACCTAGCACCACCTGGGGGAGATAGGTATGACGCTTGGCAAAAGGATAGGCTGATGCCAGAAATAAAGCAGCGAAGGAGAGAGTGATGGTCAGTTCATTGGTTGTCAGTACCAACAAGAAGGCAATCAGAAAAAGGCTGCTTGCGTAAATCAGTGCTTCTCTGGGCGTAATTTTCCCGGTAACCAAGGGGCGCTGGTGGGTTCGTTTAACATGACCATCAAAATGTCGATCCGCATAGTCATTAACAACACAACCTGCACTTCGGGTGAGGATAACGCCAGCAATGAATACCACAAGGTTATGGGTTGTTGGTACGCCATCTGCTGCCAGCCAGAGAGCCCAGAGCGTTGGCCACAGTAAAAGGTAGATGCCAATGGGGCGATCCAGACGAGCCAGTTGAATAAAGTCTTTCCAGCGTGGCAGATGCTGATGCAGTAGCTCTGCGCACTTATTAGAGCCTGTTATAGATTGTAGAAATTTCATCTGCTCTCGTAAAAACTGTCTATGAGTAATAGGCACGACCTTCCAGTCGATTATTTTTTTGCCGATATCAATAGATGTGCAGCCAGGCTGCCATGTGTCCAATGTCTATGTAGTCTTTGTTTTGTCGGCCTGCCAGAGCCAATCGCTTACAGCAGGAGACTATCATGTTTACAAAAGACTTACGCCCTCTTCGAGAACAACTTTTCAATCACTCCCTCTACCAGAAAATTGACAGTGTGGAAAAGTTGTCTGTCTTTATGGAAGCTCATGTATTTGCTGTATGGGATTTTATGTCGCTGGCGAAAAGATTGCAGCTTGAGTTTACTTCCATGCAGTTGCCCTGGGTGCCTGTGCCAGACGCCCGGTCTGCCCGCTTTATAAATGAAATTATTCTCTATGAAGAGACGGATAAGGATCTGCATGGCACGCCAATGAGCCATCTGGAAATGTATCTTGCTGCCATGCGTGAAGTGTCAGCAGACACCAGCAAAATTGAGCAGGTTATTTATAGCATTAAGACTGGTGTTCCCTGGCAGCAGGCCCTGGTTGCTGCTGAAGTGCCAGAATACATTCAGGCATTTGTTTCGGATACGCTGAAGGTAGCCCAATATGGTTCGCTACCGGAAGTGGCCAGTTATTTTCTTTTTGGGCGTGAAGATGCCATTCCGGAGATGTTTTCTTCCCTGTTGAATCATTGGGAGATCCCTCCGAAGTCAGTTCCTTCCATGACCTACTATCTGGAGAGACATATCGACCTTGACGGGAATGAGCATGGCCCTGCTGCTGAGAGCCTGCTGAGACAGTGTATTAATGGAGACAAAACTGCAGAGAAGGCTGCAGTTGATAAAGCTAAAGCGGCCATCTCATCCCGGGTACGATTTTGGGATGGTCTTGAGGAGCAAATGGACAGAGTTACAGCTGAAGAGCAGCAGGGGGCTGCCAAAGCTGAGACTATTGATGAGGGTAACGCTTAGCGTTGTTCACGCTCAGGTAGAAAAACCTCGCAAACTGAGATAGGTTTCTCTCTCAAATAAAACAGGGATCGCCTGGCCCAGGCGATTTCTGTTTCAAAATCGAAATCGAGATGTGAGTTAAATTGACTGGCTTTCATGTTGGTAACTTCTATCGGGCCGCGGCGCAGGCCGGGCTGACTAAAGATGTATTCACCTAATGGCTTCTCTCCCAGTTCCAGAAGTACTTTATTCTCACCAGACAGACTTGATTCAGGTAAAACACTGCGGGCAAAAACAACTGGTTGACCTGAGCCAAATAGTAGGACTTCTCTTATGCTGGCTCGCTGATCATCACAATGAAGAAAGGCCTTCTCTGATGCATCAGGTTCCTGCCAGTCATGGGTGATAACTCGTACAAAAAATTCGTTGTTGTGTACTTGCTTCAGCCGCCGGGTAAGCGAGTGTTGATCCAGAATCATTTCACGAAGTGCATCGGGAATCGTTTTGGCTTCTTGAGCGGGTTGCCAGTTCATATCAGCAAAATCAGCAAGGGGCATCGGCAGTACATCCTGCCTGAAGTCGAACCAACGACTCCAGGACCTGTCAATCAAGTGGGGATTAATTAGGCAATGAGCCTTCAACACCCTCCACATACCAGTTCATGGAAAGAATATCACCATCGTTCAGCTTTGTACCCTCTGAAACTTTGATGGAACCATCCTGCGTTTTGATGGGACCTTCAAAAATAGTAAATGTTCCATCTGCGATCTGTTCCTTGAAGGTTTCGACCTGGGCAATGACTTTTTCGGGAATGGCTTTGTTATAAGGCGCCATTTCAACCATGCCTGCAGAGAAGCCACCCCATACATCTTCTGGCTTCCATTGCTTATCCAGTACCGCTTTGGCTGTGTCGGTATAGAAACCACCCCAGTGAACCATGCTGCCGGTCAGGTGAGCATCGGGGCCAAAGCGGGTCATGTCCGTGTCATAGCCAAATGCATACACTCCTTTGTCCTGGGCGGCCTGAACCGGAGCAGGTGAATCGGTATGCTGATTGATGATGTCGGCACCCTGGGCAATCAGTGACTCAGCCGCTTCACGCTCTTTGGCTGGGTCGTACCAGCTATTGATCCAGACCACTTTTACCGTTGCGTCAGGGTTTACACTGCGAAGGCCAAGCGTAAAGGCATTGATCCCCTGGACCACTTCAGGAATCGGGAATGAACCAACATAGCCAATCACATTGTTCTTGGTCATGTGTCCGGCAATAACGCCAGTCAGGTAGCGTCCTTCATAGAAACGGGCAGAGTAGGTGCCAACATTCTTCCCTCGCTTGTAACCAGTCGCGTGCTGGAATTTAACGTTGGGAAACTGCTTGGCTACTTTCAGCGTTGGGTTCATGTAACCAAATGAGGTGGTGAAGATCAGGTCGTGTCCCTGCTGTGCCAGTTTACGGATGACCCGCTCTGCATCCGCACCTTCAGAAACACTCTCAACATAAGTGGTTTCGATATTCTTACCCAGCTTCTCAACCATCTCCAGTCGGCCTTCATCATGGCCATAGGTCCAGCCGGCATCACCGACAGGGCCGACATAGACAAAGCCAACCTTTAGAGGCTTTTCTACAGCCGAAGAGAGTGTGGACAGGGTCATCAATCCTGCCGTTATTACGGAGACGATGGCCTTTTTGATAAGGGATTTCATGGGATGATCAGCTCCTTAGAGGTCTGTTTTATCATTAGAATAATGGCCTGAATTCCGTATCAAGCCAGAGTGGAATCATTAATTAGAGACTACCCCGTCGGATGGTAGGGTTTGCCAAGTGACATGGGGGCCAGCAGCCGGCTTCTGGACTGGTTACTTGATAGAAGCACCAGAACAATAATTGTTGCCAGGTAAGGCAAGGTTGCCAGCAGGTTGGAGGAGATGGAGGCTCCCATGCCCTGAAGTACCAGATGCATAATGCTTGCCAAGCCAAACAACCAGGCCCCCAGCAATACCCGTTCTACTTTCCAGCTGGCAAATACGACAAGTGCCAGTGCAATCCACCCGCGTCCTGCGGTCATGCCTTCCGCCCACAGCGGCGTATAGGCCAATGACAGATAAGCTCCCCCGAGGCCGGCCATGGCACCGCCAAACAGGAGTGCCAGCCAGCGCGTCAGTATGACCGGTAAGCCTACGGCAGTGGCTGAGTGTGGGCTTTCTCCGATGGCTTTCACTACAAGGCCGGGGCGGCTGAAGCGGAAGAATAGCCAGATAGCCAGCGCGATACCCAGCGAGCAGTAAACCAGAATATCCTGACTGAACAGGGCTTTGCCCAGAACCGGTATGTCCGATAAAAGCGGAATCAAAACGGGCTGGAATCCTGCCAGTGCCTGACCAATGTAGTCAGTGCCTACATAAGCACTCAGGCCCGCACCAAAAATGGTCAGAGCCAGACCTGTGGCGACCTGGTTAGCCCGCAGCTGGATAACCAGCAGGCCAAACAGAAGCGCCATGGCCATACCAACTATCAGGCTCATTATTACCCCGAATATTAGGCTTCCTGTGGTGATTGCTGCAATAAAGCCTATTACAGCGCCCATAAGCATCATGCCTTCCTGTCCCAGGTTAAGCACGCCACTTTTTTCACAGACCAGTTCCCCGAGGGCAACCAGCAGCAGTGGGGTGCCGGTTCGAACCATAGCAAAAAGAATGTTGGTGATCAGGTCCATATCCATTAGCAGTTGACTCCCGCATTACGTCCATGAGCTGGGGGTTGATTGGACATTGTTCTAATTCGAAAGCGGTAACTGATCAAAAAATCACAGGCCAGCAGGAAGAACAGCAGCATCCCCTGGAACAGGCTGCCCATTGCCAGCGGCAGGCCAAGATCAATCTGGCCCATCTCGCCACCCATATAAACCAGCGCCATCAGCAGACTGGCCAGTAAAATACCGATTGGGTGCAGGCGGCCAAGAAAGGCAACAATAATGGCAGCATAACCGTAACCGGGGGAGACAGATGGAACCAGCTGGCCAATGGGGCCGCTGACCTCAGAGATGCCTGCAAGCCCGGCCAGGGCACCGCACAGCAGCAGACTGAAATAAACAAGGCGTCGCTCACGGAAACCGGCAAAGTGTCCAGCACTGACATCCAGACCAATAACCTTCAGTTGAAAACCCAGAAAGGTTTTTGTCATCAAGACCCAGATGCACACCCCGGCAAACAGCCCGAATGCCAGGCCAATATGAAGTCGGGTTCCTTCCAGCAACAGTGGCAGTGTGACAGCCTCCGTAAACAGCGCAGATTCCGGAAAGTTAAAGCCATGGGGATCTTTTAGAGGACCATGCACCGCATACAGCAGAAGGTTCAGGGCAATATAGTTCAACATGATGGTGGTGAGGATTTCATTGGTATTGAAATGATTCCTCAGCAACGCAGGGATCAAGGCCCAGAGTAAACCGGCAACAGCACCAGACATCAGTACAGCGGGGAGTACCCAGATACCCTCCAGGTCCATCCAACTCAGGGCTGCCCAACTGCCCATCAGAGCCCCCATCAGTAACTGCCCTTCTGCTCCGATGTTCCAGATATTGGCTCTAAAACACACCGCCAGCCCCATGGCACAGAGCAGTATTGGGGCTGCTTTGACACCCAGCTCGGAAAGGCCATAGCTATCGCTTATGGGCAGAATGAAGAACGTATACAGGCCTGTCCATGGATCCTGTCCCTGCAAGGTAAAAATCACACCACCTGCCATCAGGGTGAGCAACACTGCCAGAAGGGGAGACAGGTATTTCATCAAATTTGAGTCTTGAGGCCTTCGTTCAATGGAAATCTTCATCAGGGGGTAAACTCCTTTTCCTGTATGTTTTGTTCCATTTCCGGTTCGACTCCTCTTGGGAGAGCATAGGCTTGTTCTGACGCTTCCGATTCCGGATTAGTAAACACTCCTGCCATCCACTGACCCACTTCATTAATGGATGTTTCCGTTACCGGTTTTACTGGTGACAGTTTGCCGTGGCAGAGAGCGCCAATACGATCAGAAACCTGAAAAAGCTCGTCCAGATCCTCAGAAAGCACGACGATGGCTGTACCTTTGTCTCGGAGGTCAATCAGAGATTGATGGATGAGGTTCGCAGCCCCAACATCAACGCCCCATGTTGGGCTGGCACAGATCAGCAATTTGGGGTTTTGCAGTATTTCACGGCCAATGATGAACTTTTGCAGGTTACCGCCGGAAAGGCTTTTGGCATCAGCTAAGTTCCCGTGAGCTTTTACCCTAAAGTTGCTGATTACGTCGTTGGCAAATCCGTGAATTCGTCGCTGTCTTAAGAACCCTCTGGATACCAGGTTTTGTAAAAAGCCGGTGAGAAGGCCGTTTTCGGAAAGCGACATATCCGGCACAGCTCCCCGGCCAAGGCGCTCTTCTGGCACTACAGCCATTCCCAGGCGTCTTCGTTTGCCGGGCGTTAACTTTCCAATGGCTTGGTCATCCAGAGTGATAAAATCCGGTGAGGTAGCCAGCCTTTCTCCACTGAGCAGTTGAATCAATTCTTTCTGGCCATTTCCGGCAACACCGGCGATGCCAAGAATTTCCCCAGGCTTTACGGAAAAATGGATGTCTTGCAATGCTGTTCCAAAGTCACCCAGTGCGGCTTCCGTCAGCCCTTGGACGGCAAGACGCTTATCTTCCACTTTATTCGATGAAAAGCTGTAGCGCTGCCCCAGTGTAGTTTGACTGCCCACCATCATACTGGCCATGTCCTCAGTGCTGGTGGTTTTAGGATCACAGGTTCCAGCAATCTTTCCATGTCTCAGTACAGTGGCTCTATCACACAGGGCTTTCACTTCCTGAAGCTTATGACTGATAAAAAGCAGGCTGCAGCCTTCTGCTGCTAGCTTTCTTAGTGTTGCAAACAAGCTGCTGACTTCCTGCGGTGTCAGCACAGAGGTGGGCTCATCCAGAATCAAAAGGCTGATGTCTTGTACCAGGCAGCGAATGATCTCAACCCTCTGGCGTTCTCCAGTAGATAAGCTGTGCACATGACGGTGAGGGTCAATAGGCATACCGTAATGGCTGGAGATTTCCTCGATTCGCCGGGCAAGATCCTTGAGTGAGCCTGCTTCCCTTTTGTCCATGGACAGGGCGATGTTTTCTACCACGGTTAATGTTTCAAACAGTGAGAAGTGCTGGAACACCATGCCGATTCCAAGGCGCCTGGCATGGGCTGGAGATTTAAGGGGCTGCGGCTGGCCATCAAACCAGATATGTCCACTGTCTGGCTGGGTCACACCGTAGAGGATTTTCATCAAGGTGCTTTTTCCTGCACCATTTTCACCCAGCAGGGCATGGATTTCGCCGGGCTGGATGGCAAGGCTTACCTGATCATTGGCAACCACACCCGGATAGACTTTGGTGATTCCTTCACAGCGAATACGGTAGAAGTGGTTGTCACTTCTGCTGTTTTCAAAAACAGCGCCTGTGCTTTCCAGGCGGAGTGACCGGCTGGATTCTGGCTCATGACTTGCGGGCATTATAATCTCTGATGACTTATCTTTATTCTTCTTGATGATTCCATTCATCACTGGAGTCTGCTCAATACAGCGCTTTTTTTGTTATTTTTGCTAAACGTAATGCTGTTGCATCTAACTGCTTGCATAGTCTAATCCCCTGTATGCAGTGCTCTTTTCATGTTAAGAGCTGAAATGCTACTGGAAAGCCAATGATGCAAAACTCAGGGTGGGCATTTTGCCAGAAGATCACGGTTTTTTACTACCCAAAAAAGACTTATGCTGGCAGTCCTTGGTGTGAATCTTTTTTTGTATGCTTACCTGTTGAGCTCCTGAGACATCTTTTTAAGCACAAGACATACCAGAAATAAACAGTTTTCAGAAGGTATGAGCCGGAGAGAATGATGAAAAAATGGCAGTGTATTATCTGTGGTTTTGTTTATGATGAGTCTGCCGGATGGCCTGAAGATGGCATACCCGCCGGAACTGCCTGGGAGGATGTCCCAGAGGATTGGCTTTGCCCTGACTGTGGTACAGGCAAGGCTGATTTTGAAATGCTGGAGGTCAGCTAACTGGGAAAAATAGTCGGTTTCAGGGAAAAATACCTGAATCTATTGTTCCAGACTATTGCCCTGAAGGCGGTGGTGTTTTAGTCTGTTTTTGTCTGTGAGCCATACGCCTGAAGCCAAGAGCTTGTGTTGTCCTTGCTCAGGAAGGGAAAAAACCCTTGATTCAAGGGAAGAAACAAGAAAAACAAAACGGAGTGTATTCACTATGCGTAAACCTGATCTGGTCAATGTTATTGCTGATGAAGCGGACATCACCAAAGACAAAGCAACACAAGCTCTGAATGCTGTACTGGAAGCGATTACTGGTGCTTTGCAATCAGAAGACACGGTAAACCTGGTAGGCTTTGGTACTTTTGAGCAGCGGAGCCGGGCAGCTCGTACCGGTAAAAACCCTCAAACCGGTGAAACTATTCAAATTAAGGCCAGTAAAACGGTCGCTTTCAAGCCTGGTAAAGCGTTAAAAGACGCTGTTAACTAAGTTCATGCTCGGCCTTCTGTAGCAATTTGACTACAGATGTCTATTTGTGGATAGCCTGACTCAGGCTATCTCTGCGTATTTATGTATTGCTTGCACACACTTCCCAGAAAACATTTTCCTATTGTTCAGCCTGATTAAGGCAGTGCGCTGGGAAGATGTTTTCTTTTTATGTTCTTAGACTGATTTTTTAGATAAACCTGCAAACCAGAGGGGGCTGTATTTTGAAGTTCAGATTGTTGTTATGGGCACTTGGTTTCATGATGAAACGAGCCAGCCGGAAGAGCCAGACTTTCCGAAAAACACTCGAAGGTCAGGATCTGACTTTTCAGTTGAGCAGTAAGGATGGTGTTGCACGTCATTATATTGTGAAAGATGAGCAAGTGTATCCGGTATCCGGTGCCATTACAGACCCAACATTCGAACTATCCTTTGCTTCTGCTTCCAAAGGTTTTGAGATTTTAACGGCTAAGAATTCACAGGAAGCATTTATGCGAGGTGTTCAGGAGCAGAATATCGTCGCGACAGGTGATCTCAGCAAAATGATGTGGTTTCAAACCATGACTTCCGCTATGAAAGGCTGATGCTTCCTTGCGAGATAATTATTCAGGGTAATCATTTCTATTGTTTCACTTCTGGAAAGTACAAAATAATGGCCATGGATTGGGTTTGTTAATATCCATGGTTTCTTTGGCTATGTGAATAACCGAATCAAGTATCAGTGTATTCCCTGAACCTTAGTTAAACTTATTTTAAGAGGTTGACAGTCTATCGGCTGATCTCTATTATGCGCCGCATCGCTGAGTTGTTGGACGGCGGTGACAAGGCCCAGGTGGCGGAATTGGTAGACGCGCTAGCTTCAGGTGCTAGTGTCCGAAAGGGCGTGGAAGTTCGAGTCTTCTCCTGGGCACCAAATCAAATGATTTCTGTCTTGTCATTAAAATCAACAATGCTTTCAGCTATGCCCAGGTGGCGGAATTGGTAGACGCGCTAGCTTCAGGTGCTAGTGTCCGAAAGGGCGTGGAAGTTCGAGTCTTCTCCTGGGCACCAATTCTCACAAAAAAGCCAGACTTTATAGTCTGGCTTTTTTGTATGTGTCATTTTCTCCTCAACTTCTGATGCTTCTTTCTTAATTCTTTTGTGCTTTTATCAAGTCGTCATTTAAAAGGCGAGTGTCATCTATGGCGAATATCTCACACGAACAATGGTTTTTTCCCGACTGCAAAGAATACGTAAAAACCGCAACATGGTAATCGTCAGCTGAGACAGGAAGTCAAACGAAGCCATGGAGGCAAACGGCTGGCACATCAGGGATGTATTTTGGCAGGGAGCCAGTGGGCAGGATGTCCTAGACCATTCGGGATGATGGATAAAGGGAAAGCAGGGAGACTCTTCGGGCAGGATGCCTAAACTTCAGGATGAAGTTATCTACAGGGAGTCATAAGGACAGATCCAGGGAGGGTCTGTTTTTGTTTGTATTGACGGTTAAGTCCTATACATTTGTTTGCGCTGCCTTTCACCTCCCCGTCATACAATAATTTGTCAGATCCCTTGTATCTCTGTGCAGTACACAATGCTCTAAATGGGTTTGGAATATTTAGTTGCCTGAGTACTTGTATATCCAGTTTGTAACTGTCGTTTAATATTTTGTCATATTCCCCTTCTTGATGTGCTAGTGAATAGGCCGTAACAGTTTTTTTTCAGTGGCTGAGCGCTACAAATAATTGAATCAAAACGATTTTAAGCTTGTCCCATCATTAGCCGATATATCACGAAAAGTTATCGGGTGGGGATATATTGTTATGGAATCGGCCTTAAATCGCAGCTTTTTGTTTTTATGGCTAATCTCTGTGTCATTGTTTTTTATTTTGGGTGTTCTGTCCCTGCAGTTTGAAATTTACCGTTGGTTTCCAGCTTTTGGTTTTATAGGTTACTCGATTCTGTTGTTGTTATTGCTGACAACCCTGTCCAGGGCCTGCCTAAAATGGCACTACATTGCAATCAGTGGCACATTAATTCTCTTTGGAGCCGTTGTATCTTTGGATATTGTGGTATCAAAAGAGGCGATTATTGCTGATCTTGCTGCACTTGAAGTGGAAGGCTTACGAACGGTTATCTCTGACCCTGTGATGGTCGATAATTATGTAAATATTCTGGTTGTTTTACTTAATATATTTACCAGTAGTGTTGCTGGTAATGCGCTGTTTTATGGATTGAATTCCCGAAACTTCCAGGAAAATAACTCTGTTGTGTAGTTTGCAGTATTCCTTATAGATGTATCGGTTGGCCTTTCCATCATTATTTAATATGGCCTGATATTTGATTGCCCAAAACAGGTTTTACTGTTGCCGAGAATAGCTTTTGTAACTCAGTTCTACTTTTATACAAAGGGCTTGGTGTTGCAAGATAGCTAAGGACTATCCTGTTAAACAGCTCAGAGGTTATCTCCATATCCAGATGAGCTGGATTCTGACTGTAACGCTTTAAAAACTCTTTTTCCCAGAATCTGATGGAAAATACCCTGAAATTTTCAGAACAAAGGTACAGATCATTCATAATGGGAAGAATGTCTTGCCCGAATAGAAATGAGTGGGATGAGACTTCAGGGCCTCTTTCAATGCTATACAGTAGTGCCTCAATAAAGAAGTCATCAAAACTCTGGGTCTGTCTGAGCGCTTGAGACATGTCATCCAGAAACTCTCTCGCAGCCTCTTGAATCACATAACTGAGTATTTCATGGTGGCTGGAGAAGTGCCTGTATAGAGTTCTTCGACTGATTTCAGCTTCTAGTGCAATTTCCTCCATGGATGTTTTCAGTATGCCTGTTTGTTGATAGCAGCGTTTGGCTGCATTCAGAATACGCTCGGGTGTTTTGTTTGCCATCAATAACGTCTTCCCATGGGGTTATTGCCTTTATTGTCACATTATTTGCAAATTGTGTCATTGTGATGTCACACTAATCACGAATTGAGACATTTTTTGCTCGTAATTTCGATCGGCCAGTTGGTTAAACAATAATAATAGGCTCACAATGATTGCAGAAAATCTGTTTGGCCCAGTACGACAGTGGGGCTTTTTGGTGAAGGATCTCGACCATGCCATGAGTCAGTGGCATGACGTGATGGGTGTCGGGCCTTGGTGGGGCTATCGCAATGTTCCTCTTGAAACTGAAGTCAATGGAAAGGCCTATGAAGTTCGAATGGATGTTGGGCTTGCTTTCCAGAATGGTGTGCAGATAGAGCTTATTCAGCAAACTAATAACGTACCCTCTCCCTATAGTGACTTTTTTCTTCATTCCGATGAGAAACAGGTTTTTCACCAAATTGCTTTTTTTGCGCCTGATATAGAACTGGCTTTGGAAAAGGCCAGAAATGCAGGGCTTGTTGAAGTCGGCTTATGCAAGACACCACTGCAACGATTTTACTATCTGAATGCTCCCTGGCTGGGTAATACGGTTATTGAACTGATGGAGGTTAATGACAGTTTTGTTTCTGGCTATGAGTTTTGTGCCAGAGAGGCTGCAAGTTGGGATGGTAGCAACCCATATCGACTCATCTCGCTATAAGGAATAGACATGGATGGTAAAGAGTTTTCTCCTATTCGAGAGCCAGAGGTTTCTGAATGGCAGGATAGTGCTGACCTTGTCATTGTTGGTTTTGGTATAGCAGGGGCTTCTACAGCATTGGGTGGTTGTGAGTCCGGCGCCAGTGTGCTGGTGCTGGAGAAGGGGAGCGGTATAAATGGCACAACGACAATCGCAGCTGGTCATTTCTATCTTGGTGGAGGTACGCGACCACAGTTAGCTAATGATATAGAAGACAGTATTGAAGATATGTTCAATTATCTTATGGCCAATACACCAGATCCGGATGTTGAGAAAATCCGACTCTATTGTGAACAAAGCGTTGATCACTTTACCTGGCTGGAGAAGCAGGGCGTCCCCTTTAATGATGGTTTCTATCAACAGAAGCATGTTGAGCAGCCGACGGATGAGTGCCTGATATGGTCGGGCAATGAAAAAGCCTGGCCTGTCAGTGAAAAGGCCAGGCCGGCACCTCGTGGTCATAAGGTGGCTATAGAAGGGAGTGGTGGTGGCAACCTTGCCATGAAAAAGCTGCTTGAGACCGCTGAAAAGTCAGGTGTGCGCTTTCAATATAATGCAGCAGTGAAGCAGCTTGTTATCAACCTTAGCGGTCGAGTGGTCGGCGTCCACTATTCTCAATTTGGACAGTCTTACTTCGTCAGAGCGAATAAGGCGGTCATTCTTGCTGCCGGCGGATTTACCATGAGCTCTGAAATGCTCAGAGAGCATTGTCCCCGGCTGGCTGAAGAAGGGGTAATGAAACAGGGTAACCCTAATGATGATGGTACGGGTATCCAGTTAGGAGTATCGGTAGGCGGTGTTACTGCCCATATGGATGGAGCTCTGATTACTTCTCCCTTTTATCCTCCGGAAAGTTTAATCAAAGGTATTCTCGTCAATAAGCATGGCAATCGATTCATCAATGAAGATTGCTATCACTCACGTACGACAGATGCCTGTTTAAAGCAGGCAGAGGGAAAGGCCTGGCTGATTTGTGATAATGCTATTTTTGGCCGACCATTGTTTGGTATGCAGGAGCTAGTCGATGCTTGGGAAACGGTCGAAGAGATGGAGCAAGATCTCAAACTCCCCAGAGGGGAACTGCAGAAAACCCTGACCAGTTATAATGACTTTGCGAAACAGGGTGAAGATCCTGAGTTTCACAAACACTCAGACTGGCTTCAGCCCATTGTTGAGCCTCCTTTTGCTGCCATTCAGTGCAGTTTCAATCAGTCCATCTATGTAGGCTTTACCCTTGGGGGCTTAAAGGTTTCTATTGATGGTCAGGTGCTGGATGAAAATAGCCAGCCTGTTCCCGGGCTTTATGCGGCAGGAGCCTGTGCCTCAAATATTGCTCAGGATGGTGCGGGTTACTCAAGTGGTACCTGCCTCGGTGAGGCAAGCTTCTTTGGCCGAAGAGCCGGGAAGCACGGTGCTGCTTTGTCAGAAAAGAATAAACAAGAAAAGCATAAGAAAGTTGCTATAAAAACGGCAGCGGAAGTCTGATATGAAAAGAAAAACATCAAAGAATCATGCCAACAGATGGCTTCCATTGCTTATGTCATCACTGCTCTCATTATCATCCATCGCCGATGAAAGACCCAATGTCATCGTTATGGTGGCGGATGATCTTGGCTGGGCAGATGTTGGCTTTCATGGTGGTGACATTGATACGCCCTCGCTGGATAGCCTGGCTGAAGAAGGTATGGAGTTAAGTCGTTTTTATACGACACCTATCTGTTCGCCAACTCGTGCCGCGCTGATGACTGGCCGAAACCCCATGCGTTTGGGTGTGGCTTACGGGGTCTTCATGCCCTGGGATACGGCAGGCATTCATCCTGATGAGCATTTTCTCCCGGAGAGTTTTCTGAATGCCGGTTATCAAACGGCAATGGTTGGCAAGTGGCATCTTGGTCATGCTCAGCAGAGTTACCATCCCAATGATCGGGGGTTCGAGCACTTCTATGGCCACCTGCACAGTGAGGTTGGCTACTATCCACCGTTTGCGAGTCAAAATGGGCGAGACTTTCAGGTTAATGGTCAGTCCATTCCAGATGATGCCCTTGGTGAGGAGAACTATGAGACTTTCCTTCTGGCGGATGAGGTGTCGCGCTACATTAAAGAAAGAGATAAGGAGAAGCCTTTCTTTGTTTATATGCCATTTATTGCTCCTCATACCCCATTGAGTGCACCGCAAGCACTGCAGGACAAATACAAAGACATCAATACCGATCTACCGCCAGCACGAAGTCCGGATACCGATAATACCCGGACGATCTCAAAGCTGCTGCTTCAGCCCAGTGCTCGACCCATGTATGCCGCTGTTGTTGACGGAATGGATCAGGCTATAGGAAAAGTACTGAAGAGCCTTGAAGACGAGGACATTGCTGATAACACCATTGTGATGTTTTTCAGCGATAATGGGGGAGCCGCTTATAGTGTTGGTGGTGCCAATAATGCGCCTCTGCGGGGTGGTAAGGGGGATGCATTTGAAGGTGGTATTCGTGTTGTTTCAGTGATTCGCTGGCCAGAAAAGATTCCATCCGGAAAGAAGATGGATCAGATCATGACGATAATGGATGTTTTTCCAACATTGGCTGAAGCTGCCGGGATTAAAACCGGAAATACAAGAGCGCTGGATGGCCGCAGCTTATGGCCATCCATTATCGAAGGTGAAGAAGCTCCCAGGGATGAGTATGTATTTTTCGCTTCTGAGACGCCGATATACGGTCACTTCAACCTGACCCTCTTTAATGATGAATGGAAGCTGGTTCAGGTGGTTGATCAGGAGCAGATCACAACGACCGTCATAAATCATCTGTTCAAAATCTCTGAAGACCCCTATGAATACAATAATCTGGCAGATCAGCATCCTGAGATAGTAGCTGAACTTTCCAGTCAGATGCGCCAGTGGCAGTCGCTTTATCCTGTCAATGGGCGTCGCTCCCAGCTGGTGCCCCCTCCAGGTTGGCGTGCGCCTCTGGACTGGGCAGATTACCCGGTACCTTTAGAGAAACTACAGGCCAAAGCTGCTCCAGGTATGCCTCCGGAATATGCCTTGAAACTGCTGGATATGCAGCACGGGGAGCGAGGCAGGCTGGTTTACGACTGCGAAAGTCGTTGGTGGTCATTTGGATTATGTGTGCGTAATAGCAGGTCAGAATAGCGGGTTTCGAGAGTACCTGACATAAAATAAGGATTAGGCTGCATATGGAAGTTGACAAACACATCCAGCATAAATATTATTCACCACGTTCCTTGCCGGTATAGCTCAGTTGGTAGAGCAACTGACTTGTAATCAGTGGGTCCCGAGTTCGACTCTTGGTGCCGGCACCATACGAAAGTCCTGAGAAATCAGGCACAAAAAAGCCTCAGCATTGTCTGGGGCTTTTTTGTGTCTGGGAGTTAGCTATTCAGTCTTCTTATGTCGTATAGATATGAGCAACACAAATAGTTTTACTCATCACACTGGTAAGGCTCGACACCATCCCCTAGAAAACGGTTATTGGCTTCCCGTATTTTTGCTGCCGCATCATCATAGAGAAAAGGAAGAGTCACATAGCGCGTTCCTCTGGTCACAGGGGTTGCTGCATGCATCAATGAGCAGGAAAAAACAATTGCACCACCCGTGGGTGGTTTATATTTTCGAATTCCATACTCGGGAAACCAGAGCTCCCCACCATCGTAATCGTCACTGTTCAAGTTAATGCTTATTGCAAATCGGCGGTGAGCAGTGCCTTTAGTCGTGTTGTCTCTGTGCTCCTTGAAGAAGCCCGCATTGTTTTCGTCATAGCAGGCCACAATATAGCGTTCTATGCGTGTAGCCTGAAACTGGAAAGCTCTGGCAATTTCTGGAACCAGCCGGGACTTAATTCTTTGTCGTAGTGCAATTTGTAGCGTTTCATCATCAATATTAACATCGGTACGACGTTTAACCTTATTATCTCTGAGTTCAAGCGTTTTCCCATCTACCGTACGCATAAAACCTGAGGGTTCTGCCTGTCCTTCCTGGTAATAGTGGATAAGGGTCTCGCAGAGTTCGGTTTCCAGTACTCGTGGTACCAGTAGCACTGGAGCCCAGAGGTCGATACTTGGAGAAACATGGCGTGCAGGCTCAGGTAAGCTCTGCATGACTTTGATAAACGCTTCAGGTTGGTCAATGCCGCCTTTAGCATAAACGCGTAAGGTTGGGTCGAGGATTAGCCAGTATGGGGAGAAGGTTTCTTTCTGTGAGGCATGATCATAACCCAGTGCTCCGTATTCTCTGGAAATACTGCCATCTTTATCGTGAAATATGCGCTGTTTCGGAAATGCGGATAGTGTGAGCGAATTATTAAGATCTTTGTCGTTCAGTGAAACAGCAAAGCGGACACTTTTATTATCATTAGTAATTAATTTTGAATTTTTAATTGCTTCTTGGAATTTTATAGTCGGCGGTGCTGAACAGTTACCCAGAAAAACTAGTCCAACAAAGCGTCCCGCAACACTTGAAAAGGCAAAACGAGGATTGTAAACCGTGTGAGCATGAAACCAGGGAGCGGGCTCCCCCCAGGAAGGAGATCGATTGGGCATGATTTTTTTACACTAATTTATTAATAATAATTATTAAAAATATTTTTTAATTATGAATCATGTTTTGGAGAATGCACTTATTTTTATTCTTTGAATTAATGGCCTTGAATAACTATACCTTATTAAGATGCCTGTAGTTTAAAAGGGAGTTTTTCTATTTAATAGTGCCGGCGGGAATTATCGATAATTAAAAGATCAATAATTAATCAATATTGATAGGTTATTCCTTTTCTTTGCAATTAGTGAAAAAGAATATACAGGGAAGTTGCCATGGCCGAAGAGAACGGCGCCAGTGGTGATCAGCAGTCGCAAGCCGCTGGAAGTTCAGAGGAAAGTACTGAAAATAATAACAAAAAAGTAGAAAAAGTTAGTTATGACGCATTATCAAAATCGGTAGTTAAGACTGCCTCAGGTGATACTCAGTATCTGCTTGATGTCAATCCAGATGACATTCAAATGGAGGTCAGAGGGCCTGACTTTGTCCTTGTTTTTCCTGGTGGAATTGAAGTAACGCTGCTACTTGCAGGCGTAATGACTGCAACAGAGAAAGCTATTGAGTTTAAATTTGCTGATGGAACCGTTGTTAGTGGTGATGATTTTATTGCAAAGGCTAACTTTGCTGAGTCTGAAGGGGTTCCGGTAAATACGCTCAAAGGGGAGGAGGGAGAATCAGAAGAATCTGAAGAGGATTCAACCGAGCAGCAAAAGCAGGCTTACAGCGAAGGCGATTCCAAAAAACAATCAAAGTCCACAAAAGAAATAAAGAAAAACGAAGAAGAATTTAAGCAAAAGCCTGTAGAAGAAGTTGAGCCCAGAGATGGTGATGCAGAAGAGGTGCAAGTATCGACAAGCACCTCATCAGCCTCTTCAAATGAAGAGGATGTCGCACCTTCTCTTGCTGACTCTAATATTGATATTTCGTTTTCCGTTTCTGTTACCAATGTAGGCTCTAAAGTAGCTGGACAGCTTGTTGTTGGTGGTGGTGGTAATAGTCCCTCTGTGACTCAGGCTGATCCGGAAATTCACTTGGGTGCCGAATATTTTGGTGGTGCTGGTGAAGGTGAAAACGGCGAAGATCCAGATAATTCTCTTAATAAAAACAATGGCTTGGAGATATATGGGGATGATCCGGCACTTTTCAGTAACTCTTTAAACAGTAAAGAACTTGTTCTTCAAAATGATGCCAATATCACCGATATTGCAGCGATTTATGTTGAAAATATACCCGATGGCTGGAGCGTAGCTGGTGGTGCTGATCAGGGCGAAGGCAGCTGGTTACTGCCCAGTTTGACCAATTTTGTTCTTACCTTTCCCTCACAGTCTGACAGTCAGATTGTTGACCTTTCTTTCAAAGTTGTTTTCAACGATGGAACCTCAAATGACTATGGAATACCAGTTGTTCGTAGGGATGCTGATACCCCTGATGAACTTGTACTGACCTCAACAGGACTGAATCCACTGGTTCTCGACACCAGCCCTACGGATGATCAGATTATTACCGGAGATCAGGGAGATACTATCCACGCAGGTGTCGGTGATGACATTGTTAATGCTGCTGGAGGGGATGACTTTGTTTCCGGTGGTTCAGGTAACGATCAGCTTGATGGTGGGGCTGGCTCAGACACCATTCAGTACAGCTTTGAGTATCAAGGCACTACTTATAGCCCTGACAGTGGAGTTTCCGTTGATCTCAGAGCAGGTACTGTTGCAAATGATGGTTATGGTACTGCTGATACGATCAGTAATTTTGAGAATGTTGTAGGGACTTCCCATGACGACACTATCATCGGCAGTGAATATGTAGATACAAGCGATACTGGTGCCAATACACTCACAGGCTTAACGGGTGATGACACACTGACTGGGTTGAGTGGTGATGATCAGCTTTTAGGGGGCGTTGGCCTTGATACGCTCAATGGAGGAGATGGTAATGACCTCCTGGATGGTGGCGATGATGCGGATACACTATCTGGTGGCGCTGGAACAGATACCCTGAAAGGTGGGACTGGCTCCGACGATATTGATGGTGGCGCTGATACGGACACAATTGATTACAGTGATGAAAGTGGTTTTGTCATCCTCAATCTTACCACTGGCAGCGCTACCACAAGTACTGGTGATGTAGACACTCTCAGTAACATCGAAAATGCAACCGGAACTGAGGGTGACGACCAGATTTTTGGAGACCTTGGCGCTAATGTCTTAAATGGTCTGGGTGGCGATGACGACATCTTTGGTGGAGATGGAATTGATACCATCAACGGCGGTGCTGGTAACGATGAGCTTAATGGTAATCAGGGCGACGATGTTATTAATGGTGGTGCAGATAACGACACCATTCACGGTGGCTTTGGTAATGATACTCTGAATGGTGGAGCCGGTATTGATACGTTGGACATGGTAGGGAATGTTACCGGTCCAAATGATACGCCTGATGATATTACTGTTGACTTGAGTGCTTCTCCTGATGGCTCTGGCCCAGTAACAGTCAATAAAAGTTACGGAGGGGGGCTTTTTACTGGTACAGATACGGTTACCGGTTTTGAGAATATTACTACTGATCATGGCAATGATACTTTGATCGGTAACGACCTCAATAATGTTCTGATCAGTGGCCGAGGTAACGACACGCTCAGTGGTGGTGAGGGGCAGGATACACTTCAGGGCGGAACCGAAAATGACACTTTGTCTGGTGGTGCCGGAAACGACATCCTTGAAGGCGGAGATGGTGACGATACTCTCGATGGAGGTGCCGGTAATGATGACCTCCGGGGTGGTGATGGAGTTGATACCGTCAGCTTTGCTGCTCTGAGTAATGCGGTCAGTGTTGATCTAAGCGATGGGCGTATTTCCAATGATGGCCTTGGTGGAACCGATACCATCAGCTCTATAGAAAACCTGGAAGGTACAAACCTCTCTGCCCAGGGGGATACTCTGCTGGGGGATGCTTCCGATAACGAGATTTTCGGCCTTGATGGTGATGATGTCCTCGGTGGTGGTGGCGGTACAAATACCCTGGATGGTGGTACGGGCAGTGATACTGTGAGCTATGCCGGTGAAACCGGAGATATCACAGTTGATCTCAATGACACTTCTAACCCTGTAATCACAGCAACTGGTCAGGACACACTGGTTTCCATTGAAAATGTATCCGGTGGTTTCGGCAATGATGAACTTCGGGGTACCGCGGCAGACAATGTCATCAGAGGTGGGGATGGTGATGATGTTATTGAAGGGCGTGGAGGGAATGACACCCTTGATGGCGGTAATGATGGTTCCTCTGGAGATACAGTTGATTACAGCAACGCGACTTCTGATGTAAAGGTCAACCTTTCTGGAACAGACTACACCGCTTCTTACGGTATTGGTGCCAATACCGCGCTGGACGGTGAGGGAGGCACAGATAGTCTTCAGAATCTTGAGCATGCAACAGGTTCTACAGGTAATGATGTTCTGATAGGAAATGCTTCAAATAACATCCTTCAGGGTGGAGATGGAACTGACACATTTATCGGTGGTGATGGCAGTGACATCATCAATGGTGGAGCAGGCGCTGAAAGCGATACCGTCGATTATTCGGGAGTTTCAGGAGCCATTGCTGTTGACCTTGAAAATGACACAGCAACCAATGATGGGTTTAACAATACCGATACCCTGACCAGTATTGAGAATGTAACCGGTGGTTCCGGTGATGATGTGATTACCGCCGCAGATACCGGTTCAGAAGGCAATGTCTTACGGGGCAATGCTGGAGATGATCAGCTGTCCGGTGGTGGTGGTGTTGATGCTCTGTATGGTGATGATGGTGACGACACTCTCATTGGTGGTGCTGGAGCAGATCAGCTTTTTGGTGGGGAAGGTGATGAAACCAATGGTGATACTGCAGATTACAGCTCCGCATCCATTTCACTGCAGGTCGATCTGACCAGCGGTAATGTTGCCAATGATGGTTTTGGTACGCAGGACACGATTTCCGGAATCGAGAATGTTATTGGTGGCTCTGCGGGAGACCAGCTGACGGGTAATGCCGACAACAATACCCTGACCGGTAATGATGGTAATGATGTCCTCATTGGTGCAGATGGTGCTGATTCACTGTTGGGTGGATCAGGAGATGACCAGCTGACTGGGGGAAGTGGTAACGATACTTTAAATGGCGGAACTACCGGCGAAACCAATGGTGATACGGCCATTTATAGTTCCGACTCTACAGACCTTGCTGCAGACCTTGCTGCAGGGACTGCAAGCAGCCTGCTCAGTGGCAGTGATACATTAACCAGTATCGAGAACGTCACCGCAGGCAGTGGTAATGACACTCTCTATGGTAACAGTGCCGATAACCAGCTGCTTGGTGGGTCTGGTGACGATACCCTCCGTGGACTTGGCGGGAGTAACACGCTCAATGGAGGAGAAGGTAACGAGACCCGGGGAGATACGGTTGATTATTCTGGCAGTACTGGTGTTGTTACAGTCGCTCTTGATGGTTCACTGACAAACACAAATGGTATCGACTCTGGAATCGATACACTCATCGACATTGAAAACGCTACCGGTGGTAGTAACAACGATATTCTCATTGGTAATGCGGACAACAATATTCTCAGTGGTAATACCGGTGACGACACCATCAGTGGTGGTGCTGGTGATGATACTTTCTATGGTGAAACCGAGTCCGCAGGCACCAACCCTCCCAGTCAAGGTAGTGATACCGTCACATATTCTCAAGCCACTGGCAATGTAACCGTTGACCTGGGGAGCCAGCTGGCCAGTGATGATGGTTTTGGGGATCGGGACTTCCTCTATGGCATTGAAAATATTACCGGTGGTAGTGGTAATGATGATATTACCGGTGATGTTTTTGATAACGAGCTCAGAGGGGAGGGTGGCGACGATATCCTTGCCGGCAGAGCAGGAGACGACACCCTTGATGGTGGCGCTGGTACTGGTGATTATGCTGATTACAGTGATGCTAGTAATGCGATTACGGTGGATCTGGCTGCAGGTCGTGCTTCAAATGATGGTGATGGTGGTGAAGATACCCTGACTGGCATTGAAAATGTCACTGGTAGTCGGGGTAACGATGATATCCGTGGTTCTGCAGATGCCAACACATTGGAAGGCGGAGATGGGAATGACCTGCTTTATGGTGCTGCAGGTGATGACATTCTTGATGGGGGAGCCAATACCGATACTGCAACCTATTTAGGTTATGGTCGAGGTGTGATTGCCACACTGGTGGATGGAGGTGATGGCACCGCAACGGATGCGGGTGGTACTGAAACCGATACTCTTCGAAATATTGAAAATCTCACCGGTACTTCAGGGTATGGCGACACATTAACCGGTAACAGTGCTGACAATGTGCTGACGGGGGATGGTGGTAATGACACGCTGAGCGGTGGTGCTGGGGCGGATAATCTACAGGGGGATGCAGGTAACGACATCCTTGCTGGTGGAATTGGCAGCGATACCATAAATGGTGGTGCTGACATTGACACAGTCACTTATGACGGTGTTTCCCTTGATGTTACGGTGAACCTGAAAAATGGCACCGGAAATGATGGAAGTGGTGGTAATGACTCGCTCATCAGTATCGAGAATGCTATTGGTGGCAGCGGGGATGACACTTTAACGGGAACTGATAGTACCACTATTGGCAATGAGCTCACCGGTGGTGGCGGTGACGATACTCTCATTGGTGGTTTGGGTAATGACACTCTGGACGGGGGAACTCATGGTCCTGGTGGTGATACGGTTGACTTCATTGATGGTACCAATGGTGTAACCGCCGACCTGTCCGCTGGAACAGCAACGGACAGTGAAGGTGGCAGCGACATCCTTCAGAACATCGAGAACCTGACCGGGACCACGGGTGATGACAGCCTGACCGGTGATGCCAATATAAATGAACTGCTGGGTGAAGCCGGTGATGACACCCTGGTGGGTGGTGACGGTGCCGATACTCTGAACGGTGGTGAAGGCGGTGAGACCGATGGTGATACCGCGGACTACAGTGCTGCTGCAGTTGGCGAAGACCTTGTCATTGATTTGTCCACAGGTACTGCCACCGACCAGTTCGGCGAAACCGATACTCTCCAGAACAT